>JASGKJ010000003.1:0-3220026 GCA_047600665.1 Ferruginibacter sp. | reverse complement strand
TACATAAAAAGTTCTTTGAGTACAAAAGATCTGCAGGTAAATAAACTGTTTGGAATCGCTGATAAATGTGTTGCTGATACACCGGAAGCTGGTGTAGCTGTTCCGGTAAGACCATTTGTTTTGGACAATGACGGCTTTGGCGAGTACATCGAATATAATGACACGACAAACCTGACGGTATATCATCGTGTGATCAGTAACCAGTACCTGGATGATCAGGCTGTGACCGGCGGAGACAAAAAGTCAAAACTCTGTATCACTGAAATGATCATGATTGTTTGCGCCAACCGAAAGCGGCTGCAGCTTTCATCATGTAAACTCGAGGCGATCATAAGTTCAGATTTTCCCCAATCGCTCCCTGAGACACTGAGAAAGCAACTGCACCTTTCGAAGTGTTCATTAATACTAACAGGAAGTGTTCTCGAATCTAACTCCGGTTTTCGCTGGTGAATACACCAGTGTTCCTTTTTTCATAAAACCGCACCAGGCATATTTCAGCATAAGGTACAGGATACAATGATCCATGCGCCCGGGCTGCCTGAAAGCCTGTTGTGATGACTAAAAATTGTTTCATCATCTCAAAAAAATAAAAATGAAAAGTTTAAAAATTTTAACGGTGGCCATTTTCGCCCTGACCGCCTGTTGTTCAAAAAAGGCGACAGCGCAAGCCACTAAGAAGTGGATACCTACCGAATACCGCCACCAGGCAACGCTCACCACAACCGACAGTGCTTACCAGACAATTGATCTGCTGGAGGTTGCCAGTAATGAAGCTGGTATCATAGAGGTGCAGGTGTTGGGCTACAATGATAGCCTTTCAATTGCAGTGACCGGTAAGCAGATTGTTCGTTATAAAAAAGTAGCCGGTACACTTACTGTAGGCACCGCTTCAAATATCCTTGCGAAGGAAACAGATACTGGTCTAAGCACTGCAACCTGGGACATTAGTACATCCAGTAACAATATCATCATACGGGTAAAGGGGAGACTCAACTACACGGTAAAATGGGAAAGCCGGGTGAAGATCCAAAAGAAACCTGGTTAACAGTTCCGCCCGCCAATATCAATCATTCAAATTCTTAATTCTTTAAAAAATTTTTTATGTCTTACGCAACTCAATATACCTGCGATGAAAATGTAACACCAAGGGAATGCGACCCCTGCGGTGATGACTTCGAGCTCGGTGGTGTCCGCCATGGCGCTCTTGTCCGGGAAGATTTTGAATTCAGCGATCCAAGGGACCCTGCAGAATGGCAAACAGGAATTGCCGGAGGCCAGATCCTTATGCTGAGCAAGATCAAAGGATCGTGCAATGGTGGCGAACCAAAAGTAATACCTGGTTATGGTGATCAGAAAGAACAGGTGATTGGTTATGATTATACCGCAACATTAAAAGATGGCGCATATAAGCAGAACTATCCTTTCTGGAATACTGCCCGCAAGAGTAAACGCTGGAAACTTGCTTATTTCACAAACACCCTTGTGCATATCACCGATGAGGTGGTAACCATCAAGCCAAAAAATCCTGTAGAGGAAGGGCTCGATTCAATTGTTGAATGGACTGCAGATGTGGTATGGTTCCAGAAAGAACTGGTTTCTTTCCATGATGCAACAGGACTGAGCACTATACTCACTTGCGAAAATTTTTAGATGGGGGCAGTGGCATCCCGATAAACGCTATTCTCACTGAGGATGGCGATCCAATCACCACTGAGACTGATATTTTTCTCACACCAGAATAAAAATAAATGAAAAAAAGTTTATTGAGTTGGCTGCTGTTACTAATAGCAGCCAACTCATTTTCGCAAAACATAAAAATCAGCCAGTTACCAACAGCAGTTGGAAAGGCTGAAGGAGGTTATGTTCCGGTTGTTGTTGGAGCAATAACAAAAAAGGTACGTACCGATTCTATTGCACAGCAGGCAATTGATCATTCTGACAGCGTATCAGCAAGCAGGATACAGAGCCTGAGTGGCTTTAATGTTGACAATACCGATCCCTTTAACCCGTGGATCCTCGCCACCCAAGTTGATGGAACAACAATTACCGGCAGCGGGATATCTGGTGATCCATTCAAATCATCACCGGGTTACAAAAAATACACCGTCAGGTTTTACCAAACTTCAACATCCGATCCACAGGTTGCTCACTCATTTCCCGGCGGTGGCTTGCCGTCTGGAGTAACTGTAAGTTTTGTTAGAACCGGCACAGGTGTATATGAGGTAAGAGTTATTTACGATACCAATATTATCACGGTTGACGAGGATGATGTATTCATTCAATTGACAGGCTTTGGTCCTTACAAGATAACCTCTGTCTCGAGTTCTACGGTCTCAACAACCGGCACATTAAAATACGAATTCACTGTTTACAATACATCCGGAGTTGCCACTGATGGCATATACCGGGGATACCTTGAACTAAGATTTTATTAATTATGAAAAAAGTAATTCTTTTCCTGGTGGTAATATTTCCACTGCTTGCATCTGCGCAGGTCCAGGGTGTAAAAATCAGCGAGCTGCCGCAGGCCGATTTTCCGCTATCCGGATCTATTCTTCCGATCGTACAGAATGGTACTACAAAAAAGGCGCCCGTTGATTCCTTGTTGCGGACTACCAGCGTAGATAATACCATGACATACGATCCGCTTACAGTCACGATTGGCGTTGATACTACACATACCGATACAACTGCAACAACCGGATTTAATGTGAAACAAAATTTCATCCCCTTTTCAAATGGATTAAAGATCAGGGGAAGTACACTGAGATCATTCAACGGCCTTGGTGACAGTACAACAATTGGTTCCCTTGGCAGCGGATGGAATTTAACCGGTAACGCAAGTATTGATACGAGCGTGAATTTCATGGGCACTACAGACGATAAAGATGTTCTTTTCAAAAGGAACAGTCTTTATTCGGGTCTGATCAGCTTGTACAATACATCTTTTGGCAGGGAGTCAGGAGTGAATATCAGGCTTGGAGCTGGAACATTGAATACTTCCATCGGCACCGGATCGCTTAAAAATAATTCCTCCGGAAATTCCAATACTGCAATTGGATCAAATGCACTTACCCTCTTAACTAATGGTTCAGGAAACACTGCAGTAGGTTCTGGAGCGATGATACTTACCACAACCGGCGCAAACAATACAGCGCTTGGTACTGATGCGCTTAACAGAAGTAATGCCGGTAATTATAATATCGCTGTAGGATTTCAGTCATTAATGCCAACAGCTGGCACCCTCGGGAATAGCAATATCGGGATAGGGCCATTGGCTGGTGGCAGATCAAATTCTGGTACAAGAAACAATATTATCATAGGAAATAATACTGGTGGGTTAAACAATGCGAACAATATACCAGGCGCCAGTAACATAATTATCGGTGACAGTATTGCCTGCCAAACGAACGGCGGAAATAACCTGATCAATATTGGCAATTTAATATTTGGCACTGATGTGGACGGCCGGAACACAACAGTATCCACCGGGAATATTGGTATCGGCACAATTTCTCCTTCGACAAGACTGCAGGTGAATGGCACAACACAAGCAACTCAGTTTATGGTTTCTGCATTAAACAGCGCACCATCGTCAGCAACAGACACGGGTACCACCGGTGAGATCCGGATCACTGCAACATACATCTACATCTGCACAGCAACCAATACATGGGTGCGAGCAGCATTATCAACTTGGTAAAATTATCAACATGAAAAATATACTTCTTTTTATACTCTTTGTATCCGTAACAAGCTTAAGCAAAGCAACGAACTATTATCTCTCTTCTGCAGGCAGCGATGCGAATGCGGGCACTACTTCCGCAGCACCACTCAAAACCATTGCAAAGCTTAACACTCTTTCATTAAGCAGTGGGGATAGCGTTTTATTCAAACGTGGCGATACTTTTTATGGAAGCATTACAAAGTATAACACCGGCGTAAAATACGATGCGTATGGATCGGGTTCTGACCCGGTGATCACTGCAATGATAGATGTAACCGGATGGACCAGCGCTGGCACAAACCTTTGGCAAAGCAGTCCGCTTTCTTTTAGTTCCAACTACTCGCCCATGGTACTAACAAAAGCAGATATCTTGAAATACAAAGGAAGATGGCCAAATACGGGCTACATGTATTTTGAGGCAAAGTCTGGCACAAGCAGCATCACAGATCTGCAGCTTCCCTCATCTCCCAGCTGGACAGGAGCCAGTCTTGTTTTAAAGCAAAACGCCTGGACTATCAATACCTACCCGATCACGAGCCATGCCGGCACAGTTATTTATTTCGGAGGCAACTCTGCTCCGATCAGGGACAATCACGGTTACTTTATAACTGACGCCGTGGCCACACTTGATCAACAGGATGAGTGGTTTTATAACAAGGTTTCAAAGAGAATTGTAATGTACGGCACTTCCATGCCGGTAGATATACAGGTGAGCGCCATTGATACTATATTCTACATCAAAAACAAGAATAATATCAGCATAAAGAATATTGTTTTTGATGGCGCCAATAAACAGGCGGTTACTCTCGATGGCACCTCGGGCGTAACAATACAAAATGCATCGTTCAAAAATAGCGGTCATGCACATATACGTGTACGAGCGAGCTCAGGAACTGTTATCGCTGGCAACACTCTCCTGGATTCTTACACTGACGGCCTTTCGCTAAGCGATATCGGTAATGCAAATATCACTGCATCAAATAATGTGATAAGGCGCTGCGGTGTCTATCCTGGAATGAACCAGAACGGAGCCAACGCTATGAATGGTATTACAATTGTTGGTAACGGCCATACGATCTCCGGAAATACAATTGACTCTGCAGGTTATAGCGGAATGCGTTTCGACCGGGCGGCGAACCTTAACATACAAAATAATGTGATCAGTAATTACTGCATAACCAGCAGCGATGGCGCCGGCATTTACACCTGGAACAATTATGCATCATACACTGAGTATCAAAACAGGAAGAATCTTAAATAATGTAGTTTATAACGGTATAGGAACTACCGAAGGTGTATCAAGCAAGACTCCTGATGCGGATGGGATATACATGGATGACAACACAAGCTTTGTGGAGATAAAAGGCAATACAGTTTATAATGTTGCCGGGGCAGGATTATACATCCACAACAATTATAACATCGATGTGCAGGGGAACACCTTTTATAATAATGGAAGGGAGCAGGTCAATTTTAATCATAACCTGGCACAGATAAATGGACAGCCATCACCATACACGACACCGATCAGGAATATCACCTTTAAAAACAATATTTTGGTTAGCAGATCCGCAAGCCAGGTAGTGATGATCATCTCAACGATCCGGAATGACCTTGACAGCATGTTCACTGTTTCTGATAGCAACGTGTACGCAAGGCCAATCAGCGGTACCGCTGCCCAGATCTTTACTTTAAAGTCTGCCAGCACTTCCTCATTAAAATATTCTCTGGCCAGCTATAAGTCCCTGTTTCCTGGAAGAGATGCGGCGAGCAAAGGACCGCCAAAATCCATCACCAACACCTCGGAAATGCGATTTGATCTGAATGTTTCCGGATCCCCTGTAACCGTAAGTTATGGACGTAATTTTCTTCCAGTTGAGCTCGTGCAAAGCCCGGTCTCCAGTAAAAATCTTGCAGACAAAAAAAGTGCGGTAGCAATTGTGAGCAGTGCTGCAGCGAAAGCTACATTCCTATCAACGAACATTTATAAAAAGCTTTAGCAAAATGGCTCCGGCAAAAGAAAACAAAGCTGTAACCTGGATACAAACAGGAATGCTTGCACTTACATTGACACTGTTGTCATGGATTGGCAACAAGATCAACCAACTGGAGGTGCAGATCGCAAAGATCACTGTTCAAATGGATGTTGATCATGCCTCCGTATCTGAATTCAGGTTAAAAATGGGGTGGATGGAGGATAAAGGAAATGATCATGAGAAGCGGCTTGTGATTGTTGAAGCATTACTACCCGAAGGTATCCGCATCAGGAAGAGAGGCTCTCATTAATTATTTATTCATAAACCCAACTACAATGAACGCAATTACTGAAGCCATGGAGATTATACTTGGCAAAAAATCGGAAGGTTATTACCTCGCCGGATTTTTCTTTTCTTTCCTTGCTATTCTACTGAGCTTGTACATGCACAGTCGTAAAAGAGACAGATCCAGCGAGAAAACACCTGAGGGTTTCAGCTGGAAATTTTTATTGTGGGATAATTTCAAAAGGATCTTCGCCAGCCTCATCTGCATGTTTTTGCTGTTCCGGCTTTTTGATCTAAGCAACCCGGCTGCAATGATTGGCGTGGGCTTCTGTGTTGGGTTTGGTGTAGATAAGCTCATTGAATTTTTAATGGAGCGCACCAATATTATGAACTTCCTTAAGCCAGACCGCAAAAAGGATAGCAGCAATGAATAATCGCCCATCTTGCTTGTTTACAATTCTGGCAATCCTGATGCTCTTAATGGTTGCCCTATTTGGCATGCTCTGGGTATTATCTGGCTGCACGGTATTGAAAACAAAACAGACAGAAGAACAAACCACAACCAGTAAAAATTCCACTGACAGCACCGCAGTAAAGAAAAGTGAAAGCAGGGAGTTGAACGAAAATACCTGGTGGCGGGAAATGGTAATGCGGCCCGGACACAATGATACCACCACGATCATTGAAAGATCTCTACAGCCAATTTACAATAACGGCAAAGATCAGGTTATATACATGCGTGAGGGTGGCACAAGCAAATCCGAAGCCTGGCATTATAATTACGACAGCGCCAACCGTGCAGCATTGGATACTATGGCAGCAATGCTGACCAAGTCACAGAAAACCAAAGAAACGCAAGTCTTCAACGCCTGGCAGATCCTGGCTCTTTGTCTTGGCTCTGTGGTAGTATTCTTTATTCTATCAAAGCTTAAAATTTCTTTTAAATGATTACTCCAGATATCTGCAGCGCCAAATTTGGTCTGCCAAAATCGAAACAATCTGAAAGGTTTGTGCTAATGTGGGATGTGCCCGCAGAACTTGAGATCGGTGTGATACCAAAAAAAATTTATTGTCACCAGTTGATGGTGGCGCCACTTACAAAGGCGTTTAGAAATTTAATTGATCGTGGTTTTGTAAGTGAGCTCAAAACATGGGATGGATGCTATAATCCCCGTCTGCAACGAGGTAGCAGAACACAATGGAGTATTCACAGTTGGGCGCTGGCCATAGATGTAAATGCAGCTTGGAATGGTTTAGGAGCTGAACCGAAATTATCGGCCGGCTTCGTAAAATGTTTCACAGATGCTGGTTTTGACTGGGGTGGTATATGGAAAAGGAAGGATGGAATGCACTTCCAGCTCTCGAGCGTTTAAAGAATTTGTTGCAGTTATTTATACGTTTAAGCCCTTGGTTTCCACCCGGGGCTTTTATATTGCACGCATGTAATAAATTTGGCACTGAATTATACTGCATGCTCAATGTACCTGTAAGCTTTAAAATTGATGGTAAACTGCAAAACGGCACACTGGAGCCGGTGTATGGCGCTGGTGCTAAGGTCTGGCATTTAATGGTAAATAAATTTTACTGGGGCCGCTTAAGATTTACTGATCGCTGGGAATTTGACCCTGCCAAGCATGAAAGCTTGAAAGACCTAGCTGCGTTCTTTGGTGATAGCCTGCTGAATCAATTTTACATCACCCTCCGGCATAATTACAAAAACTATAAGGTCTTGGTCGTGCGCACCAAAGTGACCAAAACTGCGGAACAGTATTCCGTAATTGGCCGAACAAAAACAGTAGTGGTAGAAAACAACAGACCCACCTGGGTAAGTATGATGGTTCGCCACAGAATGGAATGGTCGAAGGTATCCGGTGACCTGCCGTATAATAGCAATTACAACGATATTTACATGGCAATCGAAGATTACATCAAACAGGTGACTGGCAAATAACTACCACGATTTTTTGTCTCTCTGCTCCTCCTGTTTACTTACCCGGTTAGGTTTTTTTAAATAGATCTCCAGCTGTTCGAGTATATCTGTCATCAACTGGGCTTTATCCTGATCCGAAGCACCAAGGCTACCCTCTTTGATCTTCCAGTTTAATCCCTTTTTCCCACCTGCAGCTTTTATCAAAGGGAAGTTATTTTCCAGCAATAGTGTACTGGTTTGGCCATGCACACGGATACGCATTATTTGAGCACTCTCAAATTCCAGAACTGCTTTTAACTTGAATGTCTTTAGCTTGTAGCTGATGTGTAAATCCCATTCCATTATAACGCTATATCTAATGCCGGCAGCTCATTAAATTCAAATTGCTCCAGCGGGTCTTCCAATTGTTTGAAATCTTTCCTGATAGTGTAAGCATTCATTTCTTCGGAGGGGAACTGGAAAGTAGCTAATTCCTTAATTTCCGGCTCTGTCAAATCTTCCATCGTCCACTTCCAGGCAAGATCCTCTGGAAGTATTACCGGCATTCTTTCCTTTTTATTATGCACCTCCGCCATTAATTCATTTGCTTTGGTGGTGACGATAGCAAAGGTGTCCATTGTTTCTCCAGTACTTTTATCGGTCCATTGCTGCCATATCCCAGCCATATAAAAATAATCTGCATCATTCACTTCAATAGCATAAGGAAAAGCGATATCCTTTTTTTCGCCTTCGGGCTTATAGTGACGCCATTCGTAAAAGTGAGAAGCAAGGACAAGGCAGCGGCGCTTCAGTGCGGCATCCCTGAACATTTTACTCTCCAGGAGTGTTTCACCCTTCGCATTAAGCGTGGTAAATTTCTTCCTGAACTCTTTTAGGTCTTCCGAGGAATTCACCCAGGGCGGTAATAATTCCCAGTGTGCAGAAACAATATCAAGATCCTTTTTATCTGCAGTCGATCTTATAATTACGGAATTGCTGTATTTAAACCCATCTTTCATTTTCTCCAGTTCATTCATTGCGGCCAGGGTGCCGAGTTCTTTCTCGATCTGCTTTAATTTTATAAACTGGATACGGTTAACTTTCACACCCATAAAATTGCACATAGAACAAAATTTTTAGGACAATAAATATAGTAAATGAACAAGTCTATCACTAAATTGTTGACAATTAAAACCTTAAAATATGAATGAATTTACCGCTGATATTCATGGTCCTGATGAAGAAGTGGGTATATATGAAGCCAAAGTGCTTTATGATTACAATGATGAACAGGGGCAGCCCGAAGTGATATATTTAAAGGCAATTGTCTCCCAAAAGCTGAAAAGTCAGCAGCTGGAGCAGGGAGAGGTAGAGATAATTTACCACCTAAATACCAGGGAATTTGATCCGCTAAATGATATTCCTGAAAAAATAAAGCCCCTCTATCCATCACTTATCATCATGTTGGAGGAAACCCTTGGTGCATCATGGGGATATGAGGTAAATTAATCATTTGCTGCTTTATTCAATTGCTTTACAAAAGTGTTATTAATCTTCTTTAACCGGTCGTGTTGCCTTTCCTCCTCCCCTTTTGTGTAATGGTTCAATGTAACCACGGGTGTTGTGTGGCCGGCCATCTTCGCTGCAGCCATGATATCCAGGGCTTCTGCAGCTTCATCAATACTTAGGTTTCGCAGGCTGGTAAAATCAGCTTTAATGCCCAGCTGGTGCTTTACATGCTCCCGCCAGCGCCGGGTGATATTGCCTCTTAGTATTTTATTTTTGCCAGGCCGTAAATCAGTGGAAAATAGGTAATCGTTTTCGCTGGCATCCTCCAGGATCTCCTGCCAATACTCCACTGCCACATCTTTAATAGTTTTCCATATTTCACGGGCATTTTTCCCTTTGTGCACAGTGACCTTAAAGCGTTGTCTTGCCAGATCAACATCACTACGCTTCACGGCCAGCAGTTCGGTTATCCTGGGTGTTGAATCAAAATATATAAGAAGAAAGCGCCAGAAGCTGTAATGTTTTTTCTGCAGGTGATCATTAACGAGCATGCGCTCTTCAGGCGTCAATGTGTCCCGGTACTTCCGTTCGGTCTTCTGCAGCTTTAATTCATGTATGAAATTACTTTCAACTATTTCTCTTTCCGCCAGTTCAGCAAAAAGCATAGACAGGTAGGTTCGGTATTTGTTCTGCCGGTAAGCGCTTAATTGCCGGGTAACCGTGCAGTGCTCCATGATATGTTTTATGTGCCGGCGTCGAACTTCGGCTACCGGCATACCTGCAATACCAGTTTCCCTTGCGGCCTGGGCAAAGTATTTCATCATGCTTTTGATATCGGACCGGGTATCCTTGACCACGATAATTTTCTCGAGCGCATACTCCAGTGCTGGTACCAATCCACTACCAGGCATTATTTCAGAAACAGCATTCGGAATTTTAAACATACCGCCGGTCACCGGGTTGTATCCATCTTGTTTTAAAGTACTAAGCAGCGCATCATAAAGTAACCTGGTGGCATCCCGTCGCTCGTTGACTGTGTGGAATTTATTTATCCCTGCTTTGACAATAATCAGTTTGCCTTTAGGCTTGTGAACGGGATCGTAAAAATAGTATTGAATGCGCCAGTCTTTTTTAATAGAGGCGCCTGCAGTCTTCCAGTTTGGAGGGAACACTGTGGGTGTGCTGCATCTGCAGCCGTTGGGAAGTTGTAGCATGTTATTAACGTTTTTATTAACGATGAACACTGCTACAGGGTAAGAGAGTTTTAGACCATCTGCTGAAATCCTTACTGGGTAAGGTTTTCATTTAGTGATCCGGATTGGATTCGAACCAATGACCCTCAGCTTAGAAGGCTGATGCCCTATGCAGCTGAGCTACCAGTTCCTGTTAATATACCGGTGTTTCTGAACAATAAAGACCTGCGGCACAAGTGTGCGACGCCAATGAAGCTCACCAGGGATCCAATGCCCGGTTCATAAAAAACTAATTCCTTCAATTCATACAACAGCTTACACAATTCATTCACAACTGCAAACATCACTAACGGCTACGGTTGTAGTATTGCACCGCAATCAGCCGTGGCACAAAAGCAACGGTTCTTTAAAGTAAACCATAAAAAACAAACAGAATGACAACAAGAATTTTAATGGCAACAGGCGTTGCCGCAATGCTGGTATTTTCTTCGTGCAAAAAAGACAAACCAGGAAATCCCACACCAAACAACCCGGACAATGTAACAAAAAAATTAAAGAAGGTAACTAAAACAGAAGAAGAGATTGTAACTGTGTACAACCTTAGCTATGATGCAGCCAACCGCCTGCAGTCGTATAAAAGCGCCGA
This sequence comes from Ferruginibacter sp., assembly GCA_047600665.1. Classification (GTDB taxonomy): domain Bacteria; phylum Bacteroidota; class Bacteroidia; order Chitinophagales; family Chitinophagaceae; genus Ferruginibacter. Next base: position 3,208,781 of record JASGKJ010000003.1, on the reverse strand, counting down.
CAATTCGGAATATATACAGTTTAGCTATGATGCTGCCGGTAACCTCAAAGCTGTTGAAGAAAGAGAAGATAATGAATTCAAAAAAATATACAACTACACTTACCAGAATAATATTCCCGTATCTGCCACTTTCAAAAACTGGGAATTGACAGCAGGTGAGCCTGACGCTTTAGTCGAAGATGATAAACTGACTTACACCGTGACGAATAACCAGGTAACAAAAATTAAACTTGAAATGTTGCAGGCCGAAGCAACCGTAGATCTGAACCTTACCTACAGCAATGGCAATCTTTCAAAAGTGGTTACTGAAGGTGCAAATATTTATACTGCCAATTTTACTTTTGGAAATAAGAAACCTGTTTACCCCAAAGTAACCAACTGGGTACTTGACCAGGCAGGCTTTTCACTGATGTTTGCTTCTAAAAATGAACTGTTGTCGGCTTCTTTCGATTTCCCCGGCACTGAGGCTGACGAAAATACCGTAACAGTGTACACGTATGATGGCAACGGCTATGTGCTTACCAGTAATGATGGTGTTACAAAAATGGTTTTTGAATACGAATAGTTAATTATAAAGATTACATCACAACAGGGCCGGTGTACCGGCCCTGTGTAATTTCTGTAAAGTATCATTTCATATTCTCTTGTTCAAAGGCTTTTACTTTATTTAAGCGCCGCATATGTCTTTCTTCATTGCTAAACGATGCCGCTAAAAAAGCAAGCACAATTTCTTTTGCCAGTTCAATACCGATCACCCGCTGCCCCATGCACAACACATTCACATCATCATGCTCCACGCACTGGTGAGCTGTATAGGTATCATGGCAGAGCGCCGCTCTTATACCTTTAAACTTATTGGCAGCCACTGACACCCCTGCGCCACTGCCGCATATAAGAATACCTTTAACAGCATCGCCCAACTGCAACGCTTTTGCAACAGTTGCTGCATGGTCAGGGTAATCTGATGCAGCTTCTGTATAAGTACCAAGGTCTGTTATATCATATCCTTTTGCCCGGATCTCCTGGAATAAAATATTTTTATACTGAAAACCGCCGTGATCAGCTGCGATTACAATTTTCATTTTAAATAAATTTTAAAATGAATGTACACTAAAATCACCGTGATTAAACTAAGAAGAGATTTTGTTTTTAAGAAAGGCCCTTTTAAAGAAGCGGGTAAATTTTTTATCTGTGGGATATTTTCTTGCAGCAGTAAGGTTATTAAAGATAAGCGCTGTTACCAGCAGGATAAGGCAGCCGGAAAATACAGGTGAGAGGATAAACCAGAAACCTAGTTGCTTTATTTTTTCTGTGCCAATAACGGCAATCAATGCAGTAGCGCCACCCGGCGGATGTAATGTTTTTGTTACCTGCATACTTACAATGGATAAAGAAACAGCAAGTGGCGCTGCCAGCCAGGTCAGGTTTGGAATAAGATGAGCAATGCTAACACCGATGAATGCCGATATTAAATGCCCGCCAATTAAATTCCTTGGTTGCGCCAGGGGGCTTTGTATGGCACCAAAGATCAATACACTTGAAGCGCCAAAAGAACCAATGAGGAAAATATTATCAGCCTGTGCCATTGTCTTCGTTTGCAAAAAAGCAATCAGCCCAATGCCAATAAAAGAACCAACAAATGACCATATATGTTCTTTATAGTCAACCAGCGTTTCTTTATAAATAACATACCTGGATATCCTCAGGCTTCGCTTTATTCTTTTTCGCATGATATACTGTTGAATACATATTCATTGCTGAATATGTTCCCTGGTCAATATGGCAATGATTACCGGGAGGTAATTTTAATATGAGACGAAAATAATAAAAAGATGTCAATGCATAGGGGTATGCAGGAAATGGTCTGCGCCAGGCCGCCTTATTCCTTAATTACTTTCCTGTTAATGACTTTATCTCCATCGTATATACTCAGTAAATAAATTCCCCGCTGAAGTGAATGCACAGGCGTTTCTATTCTTTTGTTTGCTGGTTTATTTGCAATACAAACTGTACGGCCTGCAAGATCTGCAATGCGGATTGTTATATTTTTATTTTTATACAATCCTTCCATAACAATTATACTTTTTGCCGGGTTCGGATAAACTTTTACAATGCCCGAACCTGCCTCAAACACAACTGTCCGCACATAGCTGTAATTAAATATTCCATCGGTATCGATACTCTTTAACCTGTAATAGTTATTACCCGGAAAAGGGTTTATATCTGTAAAACTGTACAACGAACCAGACAAATTATTTAATGCTTTTATTGTACCAGTTTTTGTAAATGAAAAACCATCAGTGCTTCGTTCAAGCACATATTCCTTTACATTAATTTCTGCAGTTGTTTTCCAGCTAAGCAAGGCAATACTTTCTTTTGCTTCAGCACTAAAATATAAGAGCGTTACCGGTACCGGCACACAGGGTTGCGGACCGGCCGTACTGTTTATTGTAACAGGAAAAGAGAAATTTACTTTACCGCCATAACCATCATCTGCACTTACAGTAATTGTACTGTTGCCGGTTTGATTGTTTGCTCCTGCATATGTAATGGTATAAATGCTGTCAGTATGTGTAACAGCAATATTTTGCACAGGCAATAATGCAGCATTAGAACTGCTGATAATAAAATGCATGGTATCATCATCAGCATCTGTTATTTTAAAAGATGCCGTACCTGTTTGACTGGTACAAATGGTTTGCACTAACGGAACATCCGACAATAATGGGTTTTTATTCGGTATTATCTCCAGTAATCTTCGCTGCGTGTTACGTACACATTCATCATACAGCCATTGATAAGGCCCGTTCACTGTCCAGTCAGGATAGGTGGGAAAAGCCATATCAATAATGGTATCTTTTACCGGGTCATACTCCTCGAGGTATACCTGAGCTGAACTGCCGCCAACAAAATATATTTTCCCATCTGAATACAGTGGAGTATCTTTTCCGCCTATCCCTGATTTCTTTTCAAAAACATTTGTCTCTGGGTTCCACTTAAAGAAAGAACCATGATCTCCAATGTACACAGAATCGCCAGACCGGCTTGTAAATCCATAAAATACAGAATCGGCCAATGCCATATCTGAGAGAGGATACGTGCCTTTCGCATAATCAAAAGTCATGCGGTGGGTGGTAAGTGTGAGCGTGGTGTCCCATTCATAAATAGTTCCAAAAAACTTACTGTTGCCGGGAATTCCTTCTGAAGCTGTTAGCCCGTAAAATTTTCCATTATAATAGGTTAATCCATTTGCTGATTCGTTGTTCTGAAGATTAAAAAAGCCACCTGTTCCCTGCGGCAATACTGCTTTGGTAGTTATGGCTCCTGTAACAGGGTTAAATTGTATAATAGCACCGTAACCAAATGTATTAGTGGCAGTGTCTGTAAAACCACCATACAGTGTAGTATAAAATTTTCCATTATGCAGTGTAAACGGAGCAGCGGTATATACACCACTTATAATTGATCTGTATTCTTTTGTTACAGGGTCCCATGAAAAGAAGTCGCCGCCCAGCCTGCCGTTTCCCCATGATGCCCAATAATCCTGTTTTGATGACCGGCTAAGTGTATTTATTCCATATAATTTTCCATTATAAAAAGTAAGTGTGCCTTTTGGTTGAATGCCTGTATTGTAACCATCAAACTGGAAAGCTTCTTTAAACTGTTGTGTTTCCAAATCCCATTCAATTATATTGCCTGCATGGTTATTACCACCGAGGTATGTAAGCGCATATAATTTATTACCCACACGGGTCAGTCCGCCTTTGGGGAAAGCACCATCTGATGCCAGCATGTGTACGGAACGGGTTATTTGATTTGAATCAGGATAATACTCATAAATGCTTCCTGCTTTACGGCCGGCCCTCTCGGGTGCTGAAGCCAGTAATTTATTACCGCTTACCAAAAAAGAAGCACTTGAATTGACACCCGGAACAAAAGCATAGTAATCGCATCTGCCGTCATCATACTGGGGAGTAAAATCATTTAAAAATGATTCAGTTAAAACATTTGAAACAGGGCTCCATGAAAAAATATCTCCGCCACCGGTGCCCTCTGTCATTATACCCCAAAAAAGATCATTAAAGTAGGTGAAAGAGCCCATCGGTCCGCCGGTTTTATTTGGCCCACCAAGATCCTTTTTTTTAGCAAATACATTATTTACAGGATTCCACTCAAATACCACACCCGAATGAACAAGCGGGTTATCAGTTTGGTAAATACCTCCCTCATAAGTGACTCCGTAAAACTTATTATTGTATAATGATAAATAGCCCAAAGGATAGGCTCCATTAGTGCCGTTGAAATCAATTTTTTTGGCAACAATATTGTTTACATAATCCCATTCATAAATGATGCCTTTATTATTTACGCCGCCAGCGTTTGTGAGTGCATACAATTTAGTGCTAAATAAACTAAGCTTACCAACGGGGTGACTTCCTTTCACACTGTCAAAGTCAAACTTCTTTGTATAAATATTGGTGGAAGGATCCCACTCAAACAATACGCCCTTATCATTAGCACCACCAGCGGCTGTAAACCCGTAAAATTTATTATTGAGGAGTGTAAGAGAGCCATCGGGATTCTTTCCATTCACACTATCCATATCAATCTTCTTACTAAAATTACCTGAAGCAATATCCCACTCATAGATAACTCCAAAATCACCGGTACCTCCTTTGTTTGTTAACCCGTACAATTTCCCATTATACAAAACCATTCCGCCCCTTGCGTCCTTTCCATCTGCACCAGTAAAATGATATGGCTCGCTGTAATCACCGGAAAGCGAATCCCATTGAAAAATAACGCCGGCATCATAATTGCCGCCGGCTGTAGTGGTGCCATAATACTTACCGTTGCCACCGTTTACAATATCACATTTGGGATATTTTCCTTTTACTTTTACCTGAAATTCATAATCTGTTGTAAGCGTTCGGGTAGCCGGTGTATAATGAAAGATAACTCCCTTGTGTTCTACCCCACCATAATCCAGCAGGCCATAGAGCTGTTTATCATGTGGCGACTGGGCAGATATATTAGTTACACAAAAGAAAAGCGCAGACAGCAGCAATGATTTTCTCATATAACAATACAATAACAGGGTGAATGAAAGCGGTTAAAGCAAAGGAAAGGTTGCTGGCAGTTAACCAATGATGCTTTATTTCAAAAACCCGTTGCCTGCCTGTTTATATTTCTTAAAAAATCAATATAAAGGAAGGAAATATTGATGAGACAATTCGAAAAATCTTGGCGGCAAATACACAGGAGTAAAGCCGCCGGCATAAATCATAATGAAGTATGTGTATACAATGCTTTAAACAGTAATTATTTTTTTCCGTACATGTAATCCACCACTACACCGTTCACGAGCATTTTATTTTCCTGGTAGCCCAGCTTTCCTTTTGCCGGAACACAAACAATAACAGCAGCATTTTCTGCAGGTACTTTTATCGTTGCAGTACCAGTTACATTACGTGCAATGAATTTACCTGTTACAGTATTGTACAGGTCGCAGGGTTTTTCCGTCTGCAATTTTATTGTAACTGTTTTACTGGTGGCATGAGGATTATAATATAAAAAAGAAGGGTAAGCTTTTTCAGCATAGAAATCTGTAGAACGTAAATTTATCTGTAAGATACCAGGCACATTTGTTTTCCTGATAATACTGCCAAAAATGCCCACATGACCGCTGCCATACACACTAAACTGTGACTCATCCGGGTTTCTGCCCGGCACCCACAAAGGCCCGTCTCCCTGTGCAATAGGTGCTTTTAAATTTTCCTTACCATTATAGTCTGTCTTTTTTATAAAGCCTTCATAAGCTATCACTCCTTTTGTAACGGAAGCCAGTTCCGGTATTGTCTGGTGATCCTTTGGCATATATTGAGGATAAAAAAACCTGGCCGCATTCGCAGCATTCAGCATCCATTTACCAATAGCAGCAGCATACCCCTGGTTATATCTTACCATCGGAACCAGGGGCCATGCCGCATCATAGGTGTTCATTAAAAAAGCGTAGCCGCCACGATCCACCGTGCTGCCTACCGTACCACTGATATCAAAACCATTCCAGTTACCTGTGAGCACACCCCATCCTTCCCTGCAAATGGCTGTACCATCAAAACTCCAGTGCATCATTTTTTCAACGTCATATGCTTTGCCTAACTCAGCATTTATTCGTGCAGCTAAATAAGCACCAAAAGGCATCAGCACTTCGTAAGTGGGATTGGTGGCATTTGCTTCCAGTGCAGTTAATGCACTGAGTGATGCTTTTAAATATCTTGGATCCTTAAATTTTTTATACGCACAATACAACACCCATGCATGCCCCGCTGCTGCATCCGGCTGTGCACAGATCTGGTTTTTCATGGGTTGCATTTTGCCATAATCAAAATACGACCAGTTGTAATTACCATTTAATATTGAATCTGCCAGGCAGAACTTTTCCGCAATAGTATGTGCCAGTTCTTTAAACCCTGGCTCATTTGGATAGAGATCATACACCGCATAAAATAATACATTGGGATAAACATCATACCACCAGTCACGCCCATAGCCACCACCCAGCAATGCCACTTCAGGACAGGTGTTATTCATCATAATGTTCCAGCCGGTTTCTTTATTGAAATAGTTTTTCAGCATTGAAACATAATTCAAGCCCTGCCGGTCGGTTTTATCAATACCCACCAGAGAGGCGCCCATTACAGCGCCCATCGTGGCAAGTGCTTCATGAAACATGCCTTTATTATTTGTACCCTGGCGTGCATCTGCAACAGCAGTATATACACCCACTACATTTTGAGGGAAATTCTTCTGGCTGCTGTCGATCCAAACCATTGGCCAGTATTTTCCTTTTGCATTAAAATCAAAAACGGTCTTATCAAAATCTTTTGCAAGCTTATTATAATCGATTATTTGAAAAGGCTTTGGCAGGCTGGGCATTTCATCTATCCTTGGAATAGAAAGCTGCTTTACCTGCGCAAAAAGTGAACTATTAAAAAGAAGCAGGATAACACAGCTCAGGACAGGCTTTATAAAATACTTCATGTTGGTTTGATTCATTTTATTTACTACAGCGTATTTATTGATTCATTATTGAGTCTTAAACTAATCATACGATAGCATGTGCTGTTTCATCCAGTGTTCTCATTTTATTTTCATCTTCTTCACCTGACAGTTGCTTACCCTTTGCAATTATTTTCTTTGCTACAAAGATGGAACATAACTGCAGCACTGCAATGATGACGATAGCATAACGTAATGCAATTTCGGTCGAGATCAAATACGCCAGTAATAAAAAAGTACCTGCACCTAAAAACCTGCCGGCATACAAACCGGCCTCATGGTTCAGGATGTAGGCAAACTCTCCCCGTTTTTCGATCTTCGAAACAATGTCAATTACTTTGAACTGGATTGGGAAATAGGCAAGGTCCATCAACGGTTTTGCGATCAGCAGCAATAATATAAAGATCACCACACCCGTTCCATTGAACAATGCACCATTGATGATTGCGCCCAATGCAAATAAACCAAGCCCTGCTGTAAATATTTTTATCCTGTCAGACGGCTTTGTTATGCGGCCAAGGATATACATAATAACAGCCGAGATAACAGCGCCTATTGACTGCGCTGTTCCTAATGCACCTTCTTTACCAAGCAACAGCATGATCAACATAGCCGGTGCCGTTACTAAAAAACCCTGTGCCAAACCTTTCAGCAATGCCAGGGACAGCAGCCTGTACCAAAGCGGGTGAAATTTGAAAAAAACATACCGTTTTTGTTCGGGGTTTTGAAAAGTTCCCCTGAAACAAACAACAGAGGCCATAATGGTTATCAAAAAGACCACGCCGGTAATAACGAGGTAAGCTGTATGTACGGCGTCATCGCCACCTTTTGATTCAATAAACCAGCCGATGGTAACCGGTACAATCACTGCAATAATGGTATAGAAAAATGTTTCCAGCCCGTAATAGTAATTGCGGTTCTCATCATTCGTGATGGCAAGTGCCAGGTAATCCCTGTTTGACCAGTAAAATCCAAATGACAAACCCATGATCATACCGGCGATACCAATGCCCACCAGGTCAAGTGATTTCAGGGACATCATTACGATCATTGACACTGCACTCAGCATCATACCGGCTGAGTAGAGTTTGCGGATATTAAAATGCTTTAGTAAAAAACCATTAAGCAAAAAGGTCAGCGGGATGCCGGTATAAATGGTTAACTGGTAGATCACCACCTTGGTGGGGTCATTTGAATTACGCATTACATAAGCTGCCACAAAAATATCTATCACCGGTAGCACCAACGCATAAACGAGATTGGTAAGCACCAGTATTTTGAAATTATGCGGCTGTGCCTTAAAATGATCTACTTCTTTTTTCAGTTTATCCAGCATGATCTTATTTTAAGTAGGTGAGAATTTCTTTTAAAGAAAACGTAGCACCGCAAACATGTTCGTCAGCAGCACCATAATACACAGTAACGGTGTCGCCGTCCGGCTCCACCACGTGCCCGTTTGTAAAAACCACGTGCCCGAAAAAACCGGTCAGTTCGTAAGGTGCTGTTGGTATCATGATAGGCTCTTCCGTTCTTGCAAGCACCTTGGAAGGATCATTCAAATCCATTAAAAAAGCCCCCAGGCAATACTGGTGCTTTTCATTTGCACCATGATAAATTTCTAACCAGCCCCTGCTTGTTTTTATTGGCGCAGCACCTGCACCGATCCTGGCACTATCCCAATTTCCTTTCCTTGTTTTTAAAATACATTGATGATTACCCCAGTGAATACCATCCGGTGACTGTGCGATCCAGATATAGTTGCCACCAATATCCACGCTGCTTGGCCGGTGCAGTGCATAATACAAACCATTGATGCGTTCTTCAAAAATGGCACAGTCCTTATTATGCGGTGGCAGTATCATACCATGCGCTTCAAAACGTTTCCAGTCGGAAGTGGTGGTAAGGCCTACCCCTACACCATTTGAGGATACAGCGGTGAACGTCAGGTAGTATTTATCTTCCAGCTGTGTTACCCGGCAATCTTCAATACCAAAAGACTGGAGCATACCCTGCCCCGTTAGTGAATGATAGCCGCCGGGCTCATAAAAATCCTTACCATTATCGCTGCACAACAACCGCAGGTGACTGAGCGTAGTGAGGTAATCAACGCCCTTATAATTGATTACCCTTGCATCATCAGCATTCAATTCCGGGTCATCTTTTTTAATCTCTATGATCTCCGTATCGCCTGTTTCAGTAAGTACAGGAAATGAAATGCTGTCTTCTTTCTGCAATGGTCTTTCCGCCACTCTTACGATCAGCCATGTTCTGTCTTTATACCTGAATACACCGGGATTCAGCAGGCAGGCGATCTGCAGGCCACTTACACTGGCTTCCAGGTCTCCTGGCGACAGCAATGGATTCTGGGCAAAGCGTTTCGCTATGTCGGCCATTTATATTTTTGTTTGAATAAAGTGAGTGAATAATAAGTTATAAAAAATGATTGATGAGACCTGTATTAATAACCATCGTTCTGTGTCAATGTACCGGCTGATGCATCAATTTCACCCTGTGGTATTGGGTAGAGCATGTGTTTATCCTGGAAATTTTTTCCCTTAGCTGTTAATACCGCTTTTGCAATACCCCATCTTTTCAAATCCGGCATGCGTTGATTTTCAAAACCAAGCTCTGACCTTCTTTCAGCTATTAGCCAGGTTTTTATCTGCGCAGGATCAGTTGAAGCAGCCCTGTCTGGTAATGTGCCTGCCGGTGCTGTACCACCACCAACAATTTCAGTTGTCCGTGCACGTTGTCTAACCCGGTTGATCAGCTCTACAGCCTCGGTATACTTGCCTGTTTCAAGATCTGCTTCTGCTTTCCATAATAACACATCTGCATAACGGATATAGATCCTGTTATTGGGTGCATCATCATTTCCTTTATTAGAACCATCTGTGCTGCCAAGCATTTTATTTACATTTTGATTGGTTACATCCACTGTATATAATTTACGTGGGTCATTTGCTTCAAATGAATTCATAAAATCTTCGCTGGGTGCAAAAAATCCCCAGCCAAGTGGTGCACAAATACCATTACCTCTTCTTGGTGTTTGATTGCTTTGATGGTCGTAGGCGAAGATCACTTCCTTATCAGTAAACTCGGTATTAAAACTGTTGAAGTAATTTTCATTAAGATCATAAAACCCGAGTGCATCCAGTTCTGCAATATTAGTGAGTACATTGTTCCATTGCTGTGTGTACAATTCTGCTTTTGCAAGCATGGCAATGGCTGCACCTTTGCTTACCCTCCATTTCTCCGTATCAGAACTGAACTTTGAAGCAGGTAATAACCCTTTTGACAAAGTAAGATCAGCCTTGATTTGTTTCCATACTTCATCTTTGTTTTCCCTTACGGCCACTTCAAAAGCTTCCTGGTAAGTTTGTACGGGAGCTAATATCAATGGCACGTCACCAAAATGTGTTACAAGAGAGAAATAATAATAAGCCCGCAGGAAATACGCTTCACCCAGTAATTGATTTTTTCTTGCAGTAGTAATACCGGTGATGGTTTCAATATTTGGATTGGTAAGAAATGATATACCCAGGTTGATCCTTTTTATTCCTTCATAATCATATTTCCATAAACCATTGGGTCCGCCATTGGTTGCAGTGAAATTAAAGTTATTGATCTCATCCATCCATGGCTGGTCGCCATCAGCACTCCATTTTTTTTCCATATCATCCGATGCAATGCCATCCAGTACATAATCATTCTGGAAAACAAGACCGCCACCCCAATCCCATTCTGCAAGAATATTAAGCCTGTTGCTTAGTAATTCATACGATGAACTTACAGCAGTTTCCACTGTGTTCAGCGTGGGTGCTGTATTTACCTGGTCAATACTCGTCAACCCAATCGGTTCTTTCTCCAGTTGTTTTTTACAACCGGCAGCAAAAATGCCGGTGATGGTGATAACTGTTATTAATATCTTTTTCATACTATTTTTTTGAGAGGTTAGTTATAATCTGATTTTTGCTCCTACTAAGAATGCCCTTGACTGCGGGTAAGTTCCTTTATCGATCAGCGAAGTTGATTCAGGATCAAGACCTGTATATTTTGTATGTGTATACAAATTTTGAGCAGATATATACAGGCGCAGTGTTTTGATAACTGTTTTGCTTGTATTGAAAGTATAACCAAGCTCAATATTTTTCAGCCTCCAGTAAGAAGCATCTTCCACCAAAACACTGGATACATTACCACCGCCATTATTATTGAATGTAAGCCGTGGTATTGTATTGCTGGTACCTTCACCGTGCCAGCTATCGAGTACGGCTGTAGTGGAGTTAAATGGACGGGTATCATAATTAAGGATCTGTTTCAGGTCATTGTACCTGTCCACATCCTGTACGCCCTGTATCAAAAATGAAAAATCAAGATTCTTGTAGCTGGCAGAGGCAGCAAGGCCATAAGTATATTTAGGGATCGGGTTACCGATAAAAGTCCTGTCATCCGCATTGATCTGGCCATCACCATTGATATCTTTAAAACGGATGTCTCCAGGTTGTGCACCATTTGAATTGGAGAACAGGTGCTTGGTGATCTCTCCTGTATTTTGATAAATACCTTCAAACTGGTAACCATAATAAGCACCGATCGGCTGGCCCACTTCTGTTTTTGTATGAGTGGCATCATCAATAATATTCTTTACAAATGTCTGCAGTTTATTTACCCGGTTGGTAACGGTAGCAAGATTTGCATTTACACTGTACCTGAACACCCTGCCGCTGTTCTGGTAATTAATCCCAAGTTCAAAACCTTTGTTGCTTACTTCACCGGCATTCACCAGTGTTCTTTCAATAACACCAACGGATACAGCTGGCAATCCAACAGATAACAGGATATCATTGGTTGTCTTGTTAAAGTAATCAGCAGAAACAGTTAATTGATTTTTAAGAATGCTCAGGTCAAGGCCGACATTGGTTTGCGTGGAAGTTTCCCATTTGATATCAGGATTACCATAACGGATGATATTTACCACGCCACCTACTTTTGTTACAACGGTCTGGTAAGCATTGTCAGGAATTTCCTGATTGCCTGATTTACCCCAGCTGGCACGCAGTTTTAAATTGGATATCCAGTCTACATCACTCATAAATTTCTCTTCAGATATTCTCCAGCCTGCAGAAACAGACGGGAAGTATCCCCATTTATTATTGGGGCCAAAACGGGAAGAGGCATCTGCCCTGAAAGTGGAAGTCAGGAAATATTTTCCTGCATAACCATAGGTGCCCGATGCAAATAAAGAAAGCAGGAACCAGTTGCTTGCTGTACCACCACTGTAAATATTGGTGGTGCTGCCATAATCAAGGTAACGGAATGGTGCTGTGCTGTTATCAAAATTTTGCCTGCTGCCACCAATACCGGAAGACTTGCTGTCGATACTTTCCACACCAGCCAGCGCATTGATAGAATGCTTGCTGTTGATGGTCTTATTATAGTTCAGTGTATTGGTAAACGTGAAGGTCATTGTTTCTCCACGGTTCTCATCCAGGTTATTGGGTTTATTATTTCTTCCCATACCCGGGTACAGTTCTGCAGGATCATTGTCATTGTCATCACCAAAATTTTGTGCAAAGTTTTTATTGTGGCTGAAGCTGATGTCCACGCCGACACTGGATTTAAAACGGAGCGATTTATCTCTTAAGAAAGCATACTCACCATAAAAATTTCCAAAAGTTTGATACGTCTTACGTTTATCATCTGTAAAATGAACTATAGCGATCGGGTTAGAAGAAAATTCATAGATCTTGCTCCAGCCGTTTGCGCTGTTATTACTTGTATAAAAAGGAAGATCAGTATAAGGATTTTCAGGTGTATAAGTTGGATCGGTTGTTTGCTTGTAAACAGGGATAACCGGCGGACGTATCAATGCATGCCGGATAATACCGGGTGCATCGCCACTGGATGAAAGTTTATCCTGCTGTGCATAGGTGAGCTGCAGGTTGGTACCAATCTTTAACCTGTCGGTGAGGTCCGCATTAATATTCGTTCTGAAATTAAAACGCTGGAATTTATCATTGTCTTCCACTACAATACCATTTTGTCCAAAATAACCGGCAGATAAAAGGAACTGCACTTTATCCGTACCACCGCTTGCAGATACACTGACATTTTGTGAAACACCGGTGTTGAATAATTCTTTCTGCCAGTTGGTATTCGCCAGGTCGGTACGGTTGGTCCTGTCGGCAGCATAAGGACTCACCGCATTGGGATCATTACCAATGGTATTGTGCCAGGCTATATCCTTTACCGTTAGGTACTGATCAGTATTGAGCATGGTGGGCAGGTTCACCGCATTGTAAAAACCGGTGAAATAATCTGCCGTAATGGCCATCCTTCCTTTTTGGCCGGTATTAGTGGTGATTACCACCACACCGCTGGCCGCCCTTGATCCATAAATAGCAGTGGCAGACGCATCTTTTAAAACACTCATTGATTTAACATCACTCACATTCAAAAAAGATATATCCCGGGTAGGTACGCCATCCACCACGTACAGCACATCATTATTACCAAGTGTTCCCTCTCCCCGTATGCGGAGCTTTATACCATCACCCGGCGCACCCGTGTTGGCTGCAACAAAAACACCGGCTACCTGTCCCTGCAATGCCTGCGCCACATCCGGTATTCTTTGTTTACTCAGGTCCTGCATATCCACCGTTGCAACAGCGCCGGTAATTGAAGCTTTCCGCTGGCTGCTGTAACCAACCACCACCACATCATTCATGGTGCTGCCATCGGTTTGCATGCTTACCTGTATATCTGTTTTACCGCCTACTGCAATCTCCTGTCTTTTATAACCTACATAACTAACAACCAGCGTAGCATTGTCAGGAGCAGTTATAGTAAAATTACCGTTGGCATCTGTTACGGCTGATTTGGTGGTACCCTTTACTGTTATACTGGCCCCGATGAGTGCCTCACCCGAGGCACCAGTTATTTTACCAGCGATCGCTTTTGTGTCCTGTGCAGTAGCAGAAGTATGTATTATTATAAATAGCATACAACAAACAGCAGCCTGGATACAGGACGTTAGTTTTTTAGAAATGTGCCGGATCTTTTCCGCAGGATTTTTTTTCATAACGCAACTTTTTGTTTTGGTGTTCTAATAATGATGGATCAGCAAATTGCGGCCATGCCGGGAGAATGATGACATTTTGTCCAGCGAAGAGATACTTTGCAATAAGGGATAACGAAAAAGGAATGGTAAATGAATACTGGTATGCCCGTTTTGTTTTACAAGGTATCATATGCAGCAATTGTTGAAACAAAACTACCTCCCTGCACCTGCAGAGCTTGTACACTATAGTTGCATTTTACTGTACTATAGTAACATTTATAGTGAAAAACAACTGTTTAAAGCATTACACCAAAAAATAATGAAACAAGGACCGGAAGATAAGCAGGAAGATGGTACTGAAAATAACGGGGCCCTTAATGGTGATTATTATAGCAGGCAGAAAGTATAAATCGCAATTAAAAGGTAAACAGGCAATGCTGACAGTTTTACATAAATACTAATTACCGGACCTTATGCCCTGCTGTTCCCGGTACTCGTTGGGGGCGCAATTGTATTTCTTTTTAAACTCCCTGAAAAAGTAAGACTGGTTATTAAAACCGGTTCGGTAAAAGATCTCCATCACACTAAGGTTAGTGGACAGTAATAAACTGGCAGTTTGTTTTAATCTTACATTTTTTATGAATTCACCCGGTGTCATGGAAGTAAGGCTTTTTAATTTGCGGTAGAGCTGCATTTTGCTCATATTAAAATTCTTTTCCAGAAATAGTGCATTCAGTTCCGGTTCGCTGATATTTTCATTGATCACCTCCACCAGTTTTACCAGGAATGATTTATCATCCTCCGCCAGTTCTGCTTCGGCCAGTTTTTCGATTGAAGATTCATTCGTATTAAAAAGATTATACAACCGCTGCCGGTATTCCAGCATTTTTCTCACCCTTAATTTTAAATGAGCAGTATTAAATGGTTTTGCAATATAGGCATCAGCACCCGCCTCGTATCCTTCCATATGATGATCTTCACTGCCACGGGCAGATAAGATAATAAAGGGAACCTGGCAGGTGAGCGGTGCATTCTTCATTTTATTGCACAGTTCCAGCCCGTTCATATTCGGCATCATTACATCACAGATCACCAGGTCAGGGATGATCTTTTCGATAAGGTCTGTTGCCAGTAATCCATCATCTGCCTCATATATATTATAGTCATCTTTTAAAACATCCCTGAGCAGGTAACGTATATCAGGATCATCTTCCACCACCAGTATATTTTTCTTTTCAAGACTCAGCAGGTTTTCAATGGTTGCCTGTTTGTTATTTTCCGCAGAGGCAACAGGCATTAATTTATCAGAATACGCCGTAATGGTTTGATAGAGATAAGATGGCTTTTCATTTACAATATGCTGTTCTTCTGTCGCAGCGCCTTCGGGCAAACTTGCAGGCAATGGAAGATTTACAGTAAAGCTGATACGGTCATTTTTACTTTCCGCATTAATCTTTCCATTTAACAAAGTAACCAACTGGCGTGTAAATGCAAGACCAATACCCGTTCCGAAATTTTCAGTACCGGCATGATTGCCATTGGCAACATAAAATTTATCAAATAACTGGTCCAGGTTACCTTCCGGCAGCTGTGTACCCGAATTCGTTACTGTAATTTCAAGCGCTTTTGTTTCAGTATTTGCGCTGGCAACAAAACTAACCTGCTCATTTTTTCCTGAATGTTTGAACGCATTGGAGAGCAGGTTAAAAATAATTTTTTCCAGCTTGTCCTTATCCATCCATCCCCTGATGCCTGGCGCAATGTTGATATCGTATTCCATCCTGTTCTTCTCTGCAAGCGGAACAAAAGGGCCGGCAAGGTTTTGTAACAATTCTGATACATCGAGGTTGGCAAACTGGTTTTTAAAATAACCTGATTCCACTTTCCTGAACTCCAGCAATTGATGCACCAGGTAAGTAAGCCTGGAAGCCTGCTGGTGTATCATGGAAATAAAATAAGGTCTTTCCTTTTGTTCCTTCGCCACTGCTGGTGGCTTATCAAGATAACGTTCAGCGCTGCCCATAATAAGCGTAAGCGGCGTTTGCAGTTCATGGGCAATATTGGTAAAAAAGCCCAGCCTGTTCTGGTGAATCGCTTCTTCTTTTTCCCGAAGCAGGTGTTCCACCTCCAGCTGGTGTTTCATTTCCAGCTTGTTCTTTCTGTAGCGGTACAGTACATACGCAATTGCCAGCACTGCCAAAACATACATGCACCATGCATAACCTGTAAGCCAGAAATATTGTTTTACCCGCAGGTTCAGTACAGTCATTTCATTTGTCCACAGGCCGTCACCATTGCTCCATTTTATCTTTAAAGTATAATCACCAGCGCCCATATTGCTGTAAATGATCTTACCATTAGTGCCGGCATAATGCCAGGTCTTATCATATCCTTCCAGGTAATAAGCGTACTCGCATTTTTCAGCATTTAAAAAACTCAGCGCTTTTATATCCAGCTCAAAGAAATTATTCTTTCTTTCAGTTGAAAAATGAACCGGGGAATTTTTCAACGCAGATAATACGGCAAAACTGTTTTCTGTTTTTGTATTACCAATAGAAATACCCGACAGCAGCAGGTTTGGCAGCCAGGCAGACTTATAAATATCCTGTGGCAAAAAATGATTAAAACCATAAGTGCCGCCAAAGAACAAGCTACCATTTGGTGTTTTCCAAACAGCCCCATCACAAAATTCATTGCTCTGCAAACCATCACCCTGCTGGTAGTAAGAAACCTGCTCACCCGGCTGGTTAACTTTTGCAAGGCCCTTATTGGTACTTACCCATATATTACCGGAACTATCTTCCTCTATTGCATGGATGGTGTTATTTGGAAGACCATCATCTGTTGTTAATTTTTTAAATACCGGCTCGTCTTTTATCGCCAACGCATTATCCATCCAGTTAAGACCATAGCTGGTACCCACCCATATACGGTTGCGGCCGTCTTTAAAAAGTGACAATACATCATTGTTTGACAAACTGCCGGGGTAGGTAAATGCTTTGAAGGTTTTAAATGTAAGTGTTGTTTTATCCAGCAGGCTCAACCCGCCGTAACGGCACCCGATCCATAAATGATTATTGTCACCATCTGCCAATGAATAAATGATGTCATTGGCAGGGCCAGTATTTTTATTATTGTAGCTAAATTTTTCTAAAAAGGCAACCGATAATTTTCCTGCGTTGTCCCTGTTTATTTTTAAGTGGATCAATCCATAACCGCTGGTACCAAGCCATAATGAATTGTCTGGTTCCTGCTTAATGGCGTATACTGAACCAAACTCGGGATACGCTGCAATGCCCTTTACTGAACTCCACTTATTAAATTGCTTTGTCTTAATATCATAAATACCGATGCCTTTTCCATCGGTACCAATATATACGAGGCCGTCATTTCCTTTTTTTATTGCATACACGGAATTGTTATCGATACTGGCCGGGGCAAGAAAATATTTTCTTGTATTGATGGTTGTACCCCAAAAACCGGGATAACAAATAATGCCACTGCCTTTTGTTCCCACCCACAGGTCGCCATCCACTTCACAAAAGGCCCGTACTGCTTTGTTATAAGGCATTCCATTATCTGCCGTACTGATGGTTGCAAAAGATTTTGTTTTGGGATAAAGCTTGATGATACCATTTCCATCTGTGCCATACCATAAAATATCTTCGCTGCCCCGGGCCCAGCAGGTGATCTTTATATCCTGCATCTGCCGGGTTTCTTCCTGCAAAAAAACTGAAGGATTAAAATCAGTATCATATACATCATATCCCCGGGTAGACCATGCAAGCAGGTAATGATCTTTATAATAAGTAACTGCCGTAAGCGGATGAGCAAGTTGCATTACCCTGGAAGGATTTACTGTGGCATCATGCACAGTGTACAATACATCATCCGGGGTTGTAAAAAATAACTGGTGGTTTAACGGGAAAAAATTACTTACTTGCAGGGACAGGTTATAGGCACGTAATAATTCAAACCGGGAGTTGTTATTTGTATATACCAGCAATTCGCCTGCAACCGTTAATATCCACAGGCGGTTGGCCTCATCAAATGCAGCCTTTGCAATTATCTTTTTTAAAGAAGGCAACTGGCAAACCTTAAAACTGTCCAGTTTCCTGTCATAAAAACAAAAGCCCGTTTTTTGATCAAGACAGTACACATCACCTGCAGCATCCACCGTCAATGAATACTCCTGCTCGCTCACCCTGCTGCCCGGCGACCGGTTATAAAAATAATTATAAAACCTGCCGGTCTTTTTATCATACCTTGAAATGCCTTCAATTGTACTTACCCAGATATTATCCTGTTTATCCTCGGTTACCTGTTTGATCACATTACTGCCGATACTTTTTGAGTCATTATCCTTTCCATAATTGAACACATGAAAATTATTACCATCATACATATTCAGGCCATCCCAGGTGGCGATCCACAAAAGATTGCCTGCATCTTTAAAAATATAATTAATAGCACTGTTGGAGAGGCCGTTGCGGTTATCATAATGCTGGATAAAGTAAGGGGTTGCCGGGTCTGCCAATAACCTTAGTTGGAAAAGAAGAATAAATATAGCAGGATTCAGCAGCCGCATCGGGTAAGCAATTTGATACAAATATAATCCATTGGAAATTGAGGTATGTCTTAAGATGAGCAAATGAATACAGCCTACTGATCCCGTTCTTCTCCCCGGCAACAATGTTTTTTAAGTATATGGAAACAAAGCCGTGCTGCTGTATTTTTGATCCATGAAATCAGCGCCAGCTCATTCAGTAACCAGGTATAAGGATATCTCTTTTTTCCTGGTGCTCATTCCACTTATCAATGCGCTTAACTATTACCTTACCTATTCCAATATACAATTCAATGGCCGCACTTTGCTCACTTTCACCATTGATACTTTACAGGGATATGCAGCCTGGTGGATCATCCGGACCATCATTATTTTTCTTGACAAAAAAATACCCTATGAACCCAAGCCTTTAAAAAGGATACTGCTGCAGCTGTTATTTACTTCTGTGGCAGCACTTGCATTCATTATTATCACTACAGAAATTTTAAATGCAATTACAAAAGATACCCCTGTACCCGGCAGCTTTTACAGTCTTGATATATTTATTTTCCTTATCTGGTTCTTTGTAATAAACGCCATTTACACAGGATGGCATTATTATCATCTGTGGACTGATTCAGAAAAGCTACGCCTGGAAGAAAAGAAAATACGGCAGGATGGATTTGTTATCAGGCAGGGAAAGCAAACCGTAAGTATACCACTGGCGGAAGTGGCTGCGGTATATGTGGAGGGTGATTACTCCATGCTGTTAACTGCAAGCACAAAAAAGCATTTAGTGGATATGTCGCTTGACAAAATAGAAAAGCAGTTGCCGGAGGAGCTTTTTTTCCGTGTTAACAGGCAATATATCCTGCACAGGAAAATGATAACCGGCTTTGACAGGGTTGAAAATGGCAAGATCAATATTATTGTTGCAAGCCCCGAAACACTTCCGGCACTCATACCCATGAGCCGTACCCGGGTGTCCGAATTTAAAACATGGTTTAGCCAGCAGGATTAACAGCATTTCGCCGCCTTTTTTACTACAGTTCGCCGGAAACACTTAAGCTGCAATAGTTTATAATTATCATTTCAAGCAGAAAAATAGTACATCCCGGCATTTTACCAACGCTTCTTTATGCATCAGCACCTGGCCGCAGTGTTCCTTTGCATAAAAAATATAACATGAAAAAGATCTTATCAGTGGCACTCGTAATTTTTTTTGCAATTACAACAGGCGCACAAACCTCCTCCCAAAAAGCGGGTATTTCCATCAACAAAAATTTTTCAAAAGCTGCTGCACTGGAAACAATATTAAAACGGTATACAAAGGATGGTTTGCCGGGCGCCTCCCTTGCAGTATACTCAGAACAGGAAGGCTGGTGGGCCGGTGTTGCCGGTTATTCAAATGTGGAAACAAAAAAAGAAATGAACATTCACCACTTACAGTACCTGCAGAGTGTTGCAAAAACTTATATGGCTACTGCCATTCTTAAATTATATGAAGACGGGAAATTAAAACTGGACGACCCTGCTACAAAATACCTGCCCGCTAAATTCAGTAAGTACCTGGCAGCGCTTAACAAAGTGACAGTAAGGATGCTGCTCAACCACAGCTCCGGCTTACCGGAATATTCAACCCATCCTGCTTTTGTTTCATTTGTAATGCTTCATCCAACACTGGTTTTTAATGCAGAAGAAGGACTGAAATACCTGTCCGGCGAACCCATGCTGTTTGAACCAGGCACAAAGCACAGTTATACCAACACCAATTATTTATTATTATCGGTAATCGCCGATAAATTAACAGGTGATCATGCCGCCTATATTGACAAAAATATTTTTCATAAACTGGGCTTGACAAATACTTTTTACCGCAGCAATCCCGGTTATCTTAAATATACAAACCTGGTGGATTCTTACTGGGACGTACTTAACACCGGAAGACCGGCCAACATAACCTCTTTACAAAAAGCAAATGTAGCTACCCTTAAAGGAGATGATGGTATTGTTTGTACCACTACAGATGCCATTCAATTTTTAAAAGGACTGGAGGAAGGAAGATTACTGAAAGATTCTACCCTGGCGCTGATGAAGCAATGGGTAAATGATGATGAAGGAAAACCAATCTATGGTTTGGGACTTGTTCATTATGAAGCAGGTGGTTTAACCGGGTATGGCCACAGCGGTGGTGGTATTGGTGCCGGTTGTATTCTTTTGTATGTGCCCGAAAAAAAGATATACATATTTATGGCTACAAATGTGGGAACACTTTTTGGCGGCAGTCTTGCAAAAAAAGCAGACGATTTGAAGAATGAAGTACTGGCAACGCTATTATTTTAATCTATGTAAAAAGATGAAGCCATTAAAAAATGGCTTCATCTTTTTAATGATGTGACAAGGCAACAAAGTATGCTTTCATAAGCAGTGACCATTTTACATGTGGTAAAGCAGCATAACCTTTCCTTAATGATGGCTTTACAAAAAAGTTATATACACGTGGTTTCTTTGCAAAACCACTCCAATGAAACTATTACTTTGCAGCCTGTGTCTTCTCCTGTTATCTATTGCTTCCCCTGCACAAGCCCCCGCACAAAATGTTTTCATTATTACAATTGATGGTATCCGCTGGCAGGAAATTTTTAAAGGAGCAGATGAAACACTTTTAAGAAACATAGCTTTTGTACAGGATACCGGTATTATGCTGCAGCAATATGGAAACCCCGATCCGGCAGTAAGAAGAAAAAGATTATTACCTTTTTTCTGGAGTGTAATTGCTGCTCAGGGGCAACTGTATGGTAACCGTGAGTTTGAGAATAAGGTAAATGTGGCAAATCTTTATAAGATCTCTTACCCCGGCTACAGCGAAATTTTTACCGGCTATGCGGATAAACTCTTTATTCCAAATCTTGCGGTGAGGAATCCAAGGAGCAATGTACTCCAGTACCTTAACAACCAGCAGGATTTTAATGGAAAGGTGGCAGCCTTCTGTTCCTGGAAAGTATTTCCTTTTATCTTGGATGAAAAAAACGGGCAATTACCTGTAAATGCAGGATATGAAAAGACAGACGGGCAAACTTCATATGATACACTCTTCAACAGCATACAGGAATCGGTTGAGGATAAAACCAATACAAGACATGACCTGTTAACTTTTGAATGTGCCAAAAATTATTTACAAAAGCAACACCCGAGAGTATTGTACCTGGGGCTTGGCGAAACAGATCATTTTGCTCATCATGGTGCCTATGATCAATATTTACAGAAGCTGCACCAGGCCGATGCGATCATTGCTGAACTGTGGTATTATGTGCAAACGGATCCATTTTATAAAAATAACACCAGCTTTATTATCACTACTGACCATGGACGTGGTAACAACAGCAACTGGAAAACACATGGCTTTTGGATAAAAGGTTCCGGCGAAACCTGGCTGGCAATGATCGGGGCCGGCATCTCAGCAACTGGCGAAGAAAAAACACAGCAGCAACTTTATCAAAAACAACTGGCCGCTACTATTACTTCGTTACTTGGTCTTCCTTTTATTGCAGGGCACCGGGTTGCAAATCCTGTTACCATACAGGAAGAAGATATAAAGAGAACGATGTCTGCTTACCTGAAATAAAGTGTAAAATGAATGATTTCATAAAAACACAGGCAGTGCTCATCCTGGGTTCGTTCGCTGATTTCGGCATTACTTTTTTAATTGCAGGTATTTTTAACTGCTGGTATGTTGCAGCAACCATAGCAGGAAATATTACAGGAGCTGTATTGCAATTCTATTTATCACGCAACTGGGTTTTCAGTAACAGCAAAAAAAATACTGCAGGTCCGCAGTTGTTCAGGTTTATTTTAATGTGGGCAGGGAATATTCTTCTTTCGGCGCTGCTTACTTATCTTCTTACTCAAAACATGCAGCTGCATTATTTGCTTTCCAAGCTTCTTGTTTCAGTCATACTGGGACTGAGCTACACGTACTATGTTTCAAAAAAAATTGTATTCGCAAAGTAACCTGCTGCTTACCTCTAAAAAGAACGAGACCAGTTTCCTGGTCTCGTTTTCTTTTTCAGATCTGTAATTTTTAACCCATAACAACATCTTCTTCAAAAGCTGTAGCAGTTGCCTGTGTTTCCATTAACTGCAGGTCATTTTGTACGGAAGCAATTTTTTGCACTGCCAGATCATAGGCATCCTGTCCTAAAAACAAATGCACCGGTGGTTGTGATAATGCAGCCGTTGCTATCATTACGTCAGCTGCTTTACCCGGGTCACCTGGCTGGTTAAAGTTGATACTTTCCTGGTGTGCGGCCTGTACAGCTCTTACATTTTCATAATCACTAATAGGATTTACAGGAACATTCAATGAAACGTCACTCAGAAAATGTGTCCGGAAATAACCGGGTGATACAACGGTGGCGTGTATGCCAAAAGGCTTTGCTTCTTCCGCCAGCGATTCAGTAAGCCCGTGCACTGCAAATTTGGTGGCACAATAAATACCAAAGCCGGGGAAGGCACCTGTAAAACCACCGATGGATGCGATATTGAAAATATGCCCCGAACGCTGTTTACGTAAATACGGCATTACTTTTCTTACTACGTTAAGCAAACCAAAAACATTGATGTCAAAATTCGACCTTGATTCTGCATCAGTCAGCTCTTCCAGCGCACCGGCAAGTCCGTAACCGGCATTATTTACCACCACGTCAATTCTCCCGAAATAATCTATTGCAGCGTCAATACTATTTTGTACGCTTATTTCATCCGTGAGACTAACATTTAATGGGAGAAAATTTTCCGATTGGTTGTTGACTGCTTTTTTAAGTTCGTCGAGGTTCCGGGTAGTGGCAACCACTTTATATCCCTGTACTAATAATTTTTTTACGAGTGCCAGGCCTAGTCCTTTTGATGCGCCTGTTACATACCATACTTTGTTGATCATTGTCTTTCTTTTAAATGATTTGATAACACAAAACTACTGTGCTGAAGTGCCCGTTTGTAGCAGTATTCAAACAGATGATTGTATAATTCAAACACAGGACTTTTAAAATAAAAAAGTCATTCTCCCGAATGACTTTTTTAAATCCTATTTTCATTACTAAATTTAATTCCTGAATGCAGAAGGTGTGGTGCTGGTTAATTTTTTAAAGAAGTGGTTAAAATGTGCCGGCTCTTCAAAACCAAGACTATAACTGATCTCAGAAATATTCCAGTCTGTATGTTTTAATAAAGCTTTTGCTTCACTCACCATTCTTTCAAAAATATGTGCCGTGGTGGTTTTACCGGTGGTACTGCGGATAGCCCTGTTCAAATGATTTACATGTATATTTAATTGCGTTGCAAAATCCTTTGCACTACGCAAGCTATACTGTTGAGAAGGCGATTCAATGGGAAACTGCCGTTCGAGCAATTCTGTAAATACCGCTGTTATTCTTGCATTGGCATCCGTATGTTCATACAGGTTTTCTGATGGACTCATCTTTAATGCATAATGCACTATCTCCATGATATAATTACGGATCAGGTCATACTTAAACTTATAATCCGACTTGATCTCTTCAAACATCTTTTCAAAAATCGCTGTCACGTGCTTATCCTGTTTTTTATCCAGTAAATAAGCAGGCAATCCTCCCTGTGCAAACATAGGCAGGTCTTTTAAACTGCCACGGATATGATCGGTAAAAAAAGCATCCCTGAATATGCAGAAATGCCCGGTAGGCTGTTCCGTTAAAGGCTCTATCATATAAGGTATGTTGGGATTAAAAAAAATAAGCGTCGTGCCGGATACTTCTATGCTCTTATCGGCATAATGATAACGGCCCTTACCCCGGATCAGCGATATTTTATAAAAATCCCGGCGGCTGTATTGTACCGGTTGCTTACCGGGACCAACACAATCCTCTATGTTAAATACATTGAAATGCCCCAGGTCCTGCTTCAACCCCGGCGGCATCCAGTTAAATTTATGATTGTAAAAATCCTCGAGTGTTTCTGTTCTTGCCATTGTTACTTTTTTTATTGCGCTTACTGCATTTTTAACTTCTCTTATGTTTGAATTCTACAATACAAAACTAACCCGTTATGTTTTGACACGGGTTGCATTATTCAAACATATGATTGCAAAATTCAAACAATGGAATAACAGCACAGAACAAAGATACCGGGCAATTATTCCTTCACTTCTTCCGTGGCATTGAAGGCACCACCCGAGCCATCGGAAAAACTTTCATCCACGGGGTATTTTTTCTTATCTATTTTCTCCCCGTCTTTATTATGTATGTCGGCTAGTTTCTTATCTGTTTCAGTTTCCGGCTTGATGATGTTTTCACTGGAATGGCCATGTGGAAAACCCGGGAAGTCCTGGTCGATCTTACTGTCCGGGTGATTTTTTATTTCAGACTTCTTCAATGCAGCTGTTTTCCTGCTCCTGGTGTAATATTTGGATCTTGTACTCATCATAATCTAAAATTTACGGTTATACTTAAAATAAGTACAAACACCACTCCATTTTTTAAGATGGTTCTATCTTTTTTGGATAAGCCTCCTACCCTTTAATCAAAAAAGTAATTAACATTTTTTTAGGGTTGGCATACATTTTGGCTTATTCCGGCGGCTTACATCAACTGGAACATTTATACATAACACATAGATGGGAAACCGTTACTTGTAATCATCTTAAAACACAATATTTCTATGAAGAAACCTGCTACAACGCTGGCTTCCATGCCTTTTATTGTCCTTGTATTTTTAGTATCCTTTTTTTCATCAATAAATTTATATGCCCAGCAGGAAACACCGGGCAACAGGATCGCAAAAAAAGTTGCTGAATTAAAACAGCAGGGTGTTTTCAAACAGGTTGTACCCATACTTGCAGAATCATTCCAGGCAGCACCCGACCGGGAAATAGCAGCACTCATAAGAAAATACACCTCACTTACTATTTATGGCAGTGAAAAAATAAGCCGTGATAAACCGGCAAGTCTCAACTTTAAAATTCCTGTTGATGGAACAGGTAAACGGTTCAGCCTGGCATTGTACAGGGAAGATATTTCACCGAATGGATTCACCTTACTCACCAGCGATGGCAATACAACAGCATCGCAGGAAATTGTGCACTACCGTGGTATGATTGATGGTGATAACAATTCTGTTGCAGCATTCACCTTCAGCAATAATGAGGTAACTGGTTTTATCAATAACAAAGATGGTAATTATGTGATCGGAAGAACAGCTGGCGCAACAGTTGGCTTCATTATTTACAATGACAAAGATCTTGTAGCACCAGAACCCTTCGACTGTGCCACCAATACATTTATCCCTTTAAGCCCTGTTACCACACTGGCAAAGCCTGCCACTGCAGCAGCTGTGGCAACCAAGTGTGTGAACTGGTACTGGGAAACAGATTATGATATGTTTGTGAATAAAGGAAGCGTAGATAACGTGAACGCCTACATGCAGGCTTTATTTAACCAGATGGCAACCTTGTATGCCAATGATGGCATGACAATGAATTTAAAAACATTGTATGTGTGGACAGCAACAGATCCTTATACAGGCCCCACCACAAGTGACTACCTCAACCAGTTTGGTGCATACAGAACTTCCTTTGATGGAGACCTGGCGCATTTAATTGGACTAAAAGGCAGTGGCGGTATTGCATGGATAAAAGGTCTGTGCAAATCCACAAAATATAAAATGGCTTATTCAGGTATCAGCTCAACTTATAAAGCAGTTCCTACTTATTCATGGTCGGTTGAGTGTATTACACACGAACAGGGGCATTTGCTTGGTTCACCGCATACGCATGACTGTGCCTGGAATGGTAACAATACAAAAATTGATGGTTGCGGTGATGCAGCAGGTTATTCATCAGGCAGCTGTGCTGTACCATCTTCCTTACCATCCGGCGGTGGTACTATCATGAGCTATTGTCACTTAACAAGTGCCGGTATTAATTTTAATCTAGGGTTTGGTCCGCAGCCAACAGAATTAATGATCAACACCATTAATGCATCAAGCTGCTTAACCACCTGTGGAGGCTGTACTGTGCCTGCACAACCTGCTGCTATTACAGGTAATACAGCTGTTTGCCCCGGCACATCACAAACATATTCGGTTGCAACAGTAGCCGGTGCCACTTCCTATACATGGGTATTACCTTCAGGATGGACGGGTACTTCAACAACAAACAGTATAACTGTAACAGCAGGCAATGCAGGTGGTACCATCTCAGTGACCGCAGTAAACAGCTGCGGCAGCAGTACAGCAAGAACAGCAACACTTACCATCACATCAGCCATACCATCACAACCGGGCACTATCGCAGGTTCCAGCACTGTCTGTGCAGGTTCAGCACAAACCTATTCAATAGCAGCAGTAGCCGGCGCTTCTTCTTATACATGGGTATTACCTTCCGGCTGGACGGGTACTTCAACAACGAATTCAATCACTGCAACTGCAGGAACAACAGGTGGCAGCATTTCTGTTGCAGCTAAAAATGGTTGCGGAACCAGTGCTGCAAGAACTGCAACAATAACCACTACGGCATTACCTGCTGCGCCGGGTGCTATTACCGTAAGCGGTGGCACGGCTGCTGTTTGCTCTGGTGACACAAGAACATATACGGTACCGTTAGTTTCAGGGGTAAGCTATGCCTGGACGTTACCGGCAGGCGCAACTGCAACCGGGTCACAGAATGCAAACAGCATCCAGCTCAGCTTCAGCAGCAGTTTTGTTTCTGGCTCATCATTATCAGTAAAAGCAGTGAACAGCTGCGGCAGCAGTGCGGCGGGCAGCAGCATTACCATATCTAAAAATACTATTACCACACCGGGCACCATTACGGTAACCGGGGGAACAGGTGCTGTTTGTTCTGGTGATACAAGAACTTATACAGTTCCGCTAGTGAGTGGCATTACGTATAACTGGACTGCACCAACCGGTGGCAATATTACCAGCGGGCAGGGCACCAACAGCATCGTTGTAAATTATACGCTCAACTTTACTGCTTCAGGTACTGTGGGCGTAACAGCTAATAATAATTGCGGTGCCAGTGCAGCAAGGACTTTGGCAGTTACAAAAAACAATGCAGTACCTGCAACACCTGGTGTCATCAATGGCTCCACCGTTGTTTGCGCCAATGCTATCCGCAGTTATTATATTTCAGGTGTGCAGGGTGCAACATCCTACTTGTGGACAATACCTGCCGGTTCAGTGATGATCGATTCCACACCAGGATTTATACGTTTCCGTTATGGTGTCACTTCTGGTGATATTACTGTGAAAGCTGTAAATGCCTGCGGCGCTTCGGCAGCATCAACAAAAGCAGTAACCGTAAATACAGGCTGTACTGCAAGTATAGAAGAAAATAGCATCGCTAAAAAAGCACTGGTATATCCGAACCCTGCAAGAGACAGGATATTTGTAAACTTTAATGTGCCTGCAAACTCAGTATATACCATAAGCATAATGGATATAGCAGGTAAAACAGTCATCAAACAGCGCAGGCTTGCTTCAGCAGGCACAACGCAGCATTCATTTAATGTGGCTGGTTTTTCAAAAGGCACTTATCTTATTAATATCGAAAGCACATCAGGAAAAGAAGTCCTGAAGGTGAATATTGAATAACGCATTTTCACGGCAGCTTTACAGGTTTATGAACTGGGATATTTTTATATCCCAGTTTTTATTTAAATAAGGCGACTAAACTATAAAACCATTTTGCTTTGCATGTGCCATTGCAGCTGCACTATGTGGGGTCAATACCATTTCAACAGACAGGTCTTTCATTTTTGCAGCCATCTCCACCGCCACTGTTCTTTTTTCTTCATTATCCATATCACGGATATAAACCGCCAGTATGCGGCCGGGAAAATGTTTTACCACCTCGTAATAAATAACCGGGTCCTGTTCACCACTGTCACCAATTAATATAAAGTTCAAAGAAGGGTATGTATCCAGCACCTGTTTTATCTCTTTAAATTTATGACCGAGGTAATCATGGGTGAGGAAAGTGTCGCTTCTTATACCAAAGTCACGCAGGAGTAATGGTCCCTGTGGAATTTCATGGATGTCCATAAAGTCCGTGATAAGATCGTATAAATTCCAGGGACCACTGCTTACATAAAAGAAAGGATTCACCTCATTACCCGTTTTTCCAAGTTGCAGCTTTTTATAAAATTCAGTTACACCTTCAAAAGGC
Organism: Ferruginibacter sp.; assembly: GCA_047600665.1. Taxonomy (GTDB): domain Bacteria; phylum Bacteroidota; class Bacteroidia; order Chitinophagales; family Chitinophagaceae; genus Ferruginibacter. Next base: position 3,179,912 of record JASGKJ010000003.1, on the reverse strand, counting down.
AGTCTCGTCTTTGCATTGGAGAACAAAACAGTTTTGAGCATAGCGGTAAGATCGGTGGCGCCTGTCTGGATAATGGTATCATCCACATCACTGATAATGCCATAGCCTGCTTTCGCTGGCGGTATCATCACTTCAGCTTCAGCAAAAACCATTGTATCTTTTTTTGAAACAGCTGCAAGTGTATAGGTATTATACAGTTCAGCACTGTACTGCGGAGCAACCGGCTTTATACTAAAAATAAAATAGCCTTCATGGTCAGTAACAGCAGTATACTCAATACCGGCAATTGTCAATTTAATTTCAGCACCGGGTACTTCATCTGTTTCAAACCGGCGGTACATATTCACCAGGTTACTCCAGGTGGAACCGGAGACCGCAGACTTTTCAATATGCTGTTTTTCAACAAGACGCCCACGAACATAAATATGATCTGCCGTACCATAAGTTCTGAACGGTATGATGTCGTAATCATCCTGCAGGTGAAAACGTGTCTTTATTTTCTCCTTCAGGTTATCCAGTTGTTCATCAATACCGGCTGCAATCGTAAATAATTTCTTTTTCCAGGACATAATTAAGAATGACTGGTGAAGTTACGCTAAACAAAAACTCAGATTCATACCCGGGTGAAAATACAGTACTGTTGCCTTCTTTGTGAGTCAATTACTCTTTTATAATTTTCCGGTTGATAATCCTGTCGCCGTCATACACAGTTAAGAGGTAGGCAGCTTTCTGAAGTTTGTTTACTGGTATTTCTATTTTCCTGGTATTGGCATGCACAGCCTGGTATACTGTACGACCGGTAAAATCTGTAAGGGAAATAATAATACGCCTGTTTTTAAAAATACCATCCACTGTAAGTATATTTTTTGCAGGGTTGGGATAAACTTTTACAATGCCGGCTGTCCTGTCAAACTTCACCATCCTTACATAGCTGTATGTAAATTTTCCATCTTTATCAACACATTTTATCCTGTAATAATTGATACCAGGAAATGGTTCTTTATCTGTGAAATAATACTCAGCCCGGATTACATTATTGAAAGCATTTGCCATCCCGATCTTTTTAAATGAGAAACCATCACTGCTCCGTTCAAGCACATATTCCTTCACATTTAACTCCGCAGCGGTTTGCCAGCTAAGCAATGTCATATTTTCTTTTGCTTCAGCATTAAAATTTAAGAGTGTTACCGGTACCGGCACACAGGGCTGTGGACCGGCAGCACTGTTTATTGTAACGGGGAAAGATAAATTTACTTTACCGCCATAGCCATCATCAGCATTAACAGTTATTGTACTGCTGCCTGTTTGATTATTTGTGCCATAGTAAGCAATTGTGTAAACGCTGTCTGTATGTGTTACAGAAATATTTTGTAGTGGCAATAAAGTAGTATTGGTACTGCTGATAGTAAAATGCATGGTGTCCTCATCTGCATCTGTTATTTTAAAAGATGCTGTTCCCGTTTGATTGCTGCAGATAGTTTGAGCCAACGGAACATCAGACAATAAAGGGTCTTTATTCGGTATTACTTCCAACAGCTTAGGTAATTTGGCAGAACCACATAGACCTATCGCCCATTGGAATGGACCGGAAGGCCCCCAATCCGGGTAAGAAGGAATGGGTTGCTCATAAGAAATCGTATCTGTTGCAGGATCAAATTCCTCTATATAACCATCAGCAACCGTAAAATAAAATTTTTCTTCGGAATAAGTAGGCGTACCAGGAAACCCGGCATTCATTTTTTTCTCAAAAATATTTGTTCTTGGGTTCCATTTAAAAAAAGTACCGGGTTTCAATGTGCTGAAGCCGGTGGTCATTCCATAAAACAATGAATCAACCAACACCAGGTCTGCCATTGGGTAATTACCTTTTGCAATATCAAATGTTATCTTATTTGTTGTAAATGCCTGGGTTGTATCCCATTCATAAATAGTTCCAAAATATTGTTCGCCAGGAAACCCATTTGAAGAAGTCATTCCATAAAACTTCCCATTGTAATAGGTAATTCCATTAGCAGGCTCACCAAAAGTGCTGCTTGATATACCAGCACCTGGTTCAAGTAAACCCTTATTGACAGTTTGTCCTGTTTCAGGATTAAACTGCAAAATAGCTCCCATACTATAAACACCCGGACTAATTTCTGTACCGGTTACCTGTGTTGTATATAATTTTCCATTAAGCAATGTAAAAGGCGCTACTGTATAAATAGTATCATCGAAAAATTTGTATTCATTTGTTTGTGTATCCCAGGAAAAAAAACCGGGAGGTTGCCTTATACCCCAATATCCATAGTAATCGTCTTTTGTCGGTTTGCCATAACTGTTCATCCCGTAAAATTTCCCGTTGTAATAGGTAATGCTTCCCTGGGGTTGTATACCGGTATTATATCCATCAAACTGGAAACGTTCTGCAAATTGTTTTGTATCCATATCCCATTCTATAATATTGCCTGCATGGTTATTGCCCCCCAAACGGGTAACGCCAAATAGTTTATTACCAACCCTGGTGAGATTGCCTGAAGGGTAAGAGCCATCAGTTGCCAGCATGTGTACAGCACGTGTTACCTGGATTGAATCAGGAAGATATTCATAAATGGATCCGGCACCTCCACCTGCCCTTGCAGATGAAGTACCTATTAATTTATTACCACTTACTAAAAAGGTTGAGTATGACATATAGCCAGGAGCAAAGGCCCAATATTCACAGGCTCCTTCATTGTTCTGGGGCATAACATCATTATAATATTGCTCCTTAAGTATGTTCGTTACGGGACTCCATGAAAAAATACGGCCGTGGCCAATCCCTTCGGTGGTAGTACCCCAGAAAATACCATCCCGTAATGCAAGCGACGCCATTGGACCGCTAATTTGGCTGGTAGTCGCAGTAGCGGGAGACGCCAAATCTTTCTTTTTTGAAAATGCATTATTCACCGGGTTCCATTCAAAAATAACACCAGCATGAAACAATAGATCATTTGGCGGAGGAAGTTGGTAGATACCTCCTTCGTAAGTCATGCCATAAAATTTATTATTGTACAGCGCCAAATAACCTGTAGGACGCTGCCCATTTGTCCCATTAAAATCAATTTTCTTAGTAACAGTATTATTTATATAATCCCATTCATAAATAGTGCCTTTATTACTTGTTCCCCCGGTATTTGTCATTGCATACAGCTTGTTTCCAAATGGAACCAGTTTGCCAACAGGCCCGCTTCCTTTTATGCTGTCAAAGTCAAATTTCTTTGTATAAATATTGGTGGAAGGATCCCACTCAAACAAAACGCCTTTGTTATATATGCCGCCGTTTCTTGTAAAACCATAAAACTTATTATTTATAAGTGTTAAACTGCCATCAGGGTTTTTACCGTTCACACTATCCATGTCTATCTTCTTAATAAAAGCGTTTGCTGCAAAATCCCATTCGTAAATAACACCAAAATCATTTACGCCGCCTTTATTGGTTAAGCCGTAAAATTTTCCGTTGTATAAAACCATTCCACCCCTGGCATCACTGCCACCTGTACCCGTAAAATGGTAGGGCTCTGTATAATTCCCCGAAGCTGAGTCCCACTCAAAAATCACACCTGCATCAAAATTGCCGCCTGCTGTTGTGGTGCCGTAATATTTACCATTAGCAGTTACGATATCACACTTAGGAGATTTGCCTTTTACTTTTACCTGGAATTCGTAATCAATTGTAACTGTTTTGGTGGAGGGGGTGTAATGAAAAATGGTTCCTTTGTGTGGAGCACCTCCAAATTGCTGCATACCATACAATTGGGCCGCATGTGGAGATTGTGAACGAATGGACACTGAAACGAATAAAAGCACAGCGACAAGCGTTGATTTTCTCATATACCGATATAAAAAGTGAGTAATGGCAGTTAATCAACGGAAAGGTTGGCAACAGCCATCTTTGATGCTATTTTCAAGCTTTACGTTGCCTTATTAGTAAAAATTTTTATAGAACTTTCATTAGAAATATGGAACACTGTATACAATGCATCACAGCAGTATGAATAAAAAAGCTTTACTCCTGCACATTTTAGTAATACCTGTACTTGCTATATCATTTATGTCTTATGGTGATAATGATACCTTTATTAGCTGCACAATTGATCCCGCTGTAACAACCCTAAGGTTTTACTGGAAAGATGATAAAGGCAACCAGCTGAAAAGCCTGCTTAATCTCAAAAATCATCTCCGGGCAAAGGGAGAAAAACTGTTGTTCGCTATGAACGGCGGCATGTACCAGCAAGACGGCACACCGCTCGGTTTATTTATCCAAAACAGGAAAACGATAACACCTTTGAATAAAAGATCGGGTAATGGAAATTTTTATCTTGAGCCCAATGGCGTTTTTTACATCCGCAATAATAATACAGCACAGGTTTGTACCACTGCTAAATTTGTACATGACAGCACTATCGCATATGCAACACAATCCGGCCCGATGCTGGTCATCAATGGCTGCATTAATCCTTCGTTTAAGAAAGGTTCCACCAATCTTAATACCAGGAACGGCGTGGGTATTTTACCCGGCAATAAAATTTTATTCGCCATGTCAAAAAAGGAAGTAAGCCTGTATGATTTTGCCAGCTTCTTTAAAAAAGCAGGTTGCAGCAACGCCTTATACCTCGATGGCTTTGTAAGCCGCACTTACCTGCCCGAAAAAAAATGGATACAACAAGATGGAAATTTTGCTGTACTGATCGGCGCCTCGGCAAAGGAATAGAAGCCGGGTATTTATCTACCCGGCAATTACTACATAGTTTTACTGCATAACAGTATGTATCACTTCATCAACCTGGAGACTGCCGTTCTGCTGTTCGTTCCATGCTAATAATTTTGCTTTCTTTTCATCACTGGATCTTACTGCTTTTTTGTGTTGTTTCTTAATAGCACCTGTATAAAGCTTTACTATCTTTTTGGAAGATTTTCTTACACGTTTACTCATTTTTAATGCATGCTTTTCATCCAGCCCCATGATAAACTCCATTGTTTTACGGCTGATTTCCAATACCAGTAATTTTTCCTGCTGAGATTTTAATGTTGACATTGTTGTGTTTTTTATGGTTATAAATTTCATGACTGGCTTATGCCAGTTTATATACTTTAATTAATTCTTCAAATCCTTTTAGTTCTGCCAGTTCAGGCTTATTTGTACTGGGTGAAACATCTTGTATATTATTAAAAACTTCGTCTGTTATCAGTATTGCAGAATCCAATTGCTTATTCAACTGTTCCAGCCTTGCAGCAATTATTACCACCTTACCGGTAACAGCATATTGTTGCCTGGTATCAGTACCGATATTGCCCGTAATAGCATCACCGTAGTGAATGCCAATACCAATTTGCGTGGCTGGCATAGTACCTTTTTCAACTTCCAGTTCCAGCTGTTGCTTTAAGGCCATTGCTGCAGATACTGCATTCCTGCAGGGGTTTTCCAATGCAACCGGCGCCCCGAATGTTACCATACAGCCATCACCCAAAAACTGGTGCACCACTCCTTTGTATTCAGCTACTGTATTTATTATAATAGAAAAGAAAGCATCCTGGTATTGTACAATTTCTTCCGGCGTACGGCAGGCTGCATATTTGGAGAAGTTGCGGATATCAATAAACAGCACCGCCACTTTCATTTTCCTGCTTTCGAAACGACCATTGCTCTCCAGCATTTTTTCTGCTACTTCCGCAGAAAGCTGCTGGCCAAAAAGATTTTCAATTTTCTGCCTCCCTGCTGCTTCATGGATGGAACGGTTGATACCTTCCCGTATTTGCTTTGCCACCAGACCTGAAGCGATACCACACAACAACATGATCGTAGCAATAGCAGCTTCATTGGAGTTAAAATGATGATAAATACTGATGCTAAAAACAACATAGGATGCAGCGGACAGCAATCCGCAAAAAAAAGAAAGCCAGAACTTGAGCCGAAGCGTGGAGACAGTTATAAAAATAAAATAAATAAACACCGCAGGTGAATGCAGCACATTAAAGGATGGAAACTGCTTTGCCACCAGCAATATAACGATGGAAGGTAAACATACTTCGCATACCGTATTTGCATACTGCACCAGTAAAGGTATCTGCAACCTGTTTGTTTTTATCCGCCTGTTGATATACAGTAAAGAAAATACTTCAAACAACACCAGGCATAGCGGGAACAACCAGATGCTTCCGGATGACTGCAGGCGCTGCAGATCTTCATCCACACCAAAAAAAAGCAGTTGCAGCAACCTGAACATTGCAGCAAAAGAAAAAATACAAACCAGGATAATGGTCCTCTTTTTTTCACTGAGCAACAGCTCTTCGTTTAATTTATGTTGAAATGTTAGTGTCATGGCTATATTGTTTACTTTAATGAATGATGCTTTTAAAAACAGCCGGTGGACGAAACCACCAGCCGTTATGTAAAACAAAGCACCAATGAAAAACAACTTTTAATAATTATTTACTAATACCGCAGTTTTTATATTGCGGGCTGAAGCACTTCTGTGTCACTTACCGCTTTGCTTTTCCTGCTGAATCTTTCCTTTATCCTGTCGATGATCACATACATAACAGGAACGACTACCAGTGTCAGCAACATGGAACTTGTTAAACCACCGATCAGTGCTATTGCCATACCATTCTTCCACTCTGCACCTGCACCACTTGCCAAAGCCAGCGGCAACATGCCTATCACCATTGCAATGGTTGTCATCAGGATCGGGCGCAACCTTGTACGGCCGGACTCCATCAATGCATCGATGGTTTTATAACCCTGCTCTTTTAACTGGTTGGTATAATCCACCAGCAGTATGGCATTTTTTGCCACCAGCCCGATGAGCATGATGATACCCAGCATAGTAAAGATGTTCATCGTCTGCATGGTTAACGCCAGTGCCAGTAATGCACCAACCATTGCCACCGGTATAGAGAACAATACCACGAATGGATAGATATACGAATTGTACAGCGCCACCATGATGAGGTACACAAATATGATGGATGCGATGAGTGCCATACCCATGCTGCCAAATGCTTCTGCCTGCTGCTTCATATTACCTTCATAAGAGATCGTCATCCCTTTTGGCAATGGATCTTTATCGACTAATGCTTTTATTTCTTCACCCACCGTTCCCTGCGGACGGCCAACCACTTCACAGGAGACCGTTACTGAACTTATCCTGTCTTTACGTTCCAGTTTGGCAGGACCGATTGTTTTTTCAACTGTAGCAAATTGCTCCAGCCGGATGTTTTGCCCTGCAGCGTTTACAAATGTTAACTGTTTCAGTTCATCAACCGATTGCCTGTTAAAAGCATCCAGCTTAACATTGATATCATATTCATACTGGCCCTGCGTAAGCTTTGAGTCACTGTTACCGCTATACGCTAAATTTATAACAGCACCTACCTCGTCCATACGAAGCCCGAATGCCATCATTTTCTCTTTATCCGCTTTTACACTTACTTCGGGTTTGTTGTTCTCTATTGAGATCTTCTGGCTGGAGGTGCCGGGCACCTTCTTCATTTTTTCAAGTACCGTATCTGCATACACCAATAACTGCTCTACATTTTCTCCGTTCAGCACAAGCTGTATTGGTGCTTCACTGGTGCTGCCCATAATATCCACCTGGCTGGTGGTTATCTTTGCGCCTTCAATTTTTTCCTCCAGTTCCTTGCGGATAACCTGTGAAAATTTTTCTGTGCTGAAAGAACGCTCTCCTTTATCCACCAGCTTAATACTGATCTCTGAGATATGTCTTTCACCCTGTGCTGCAAACTGGTTATCACTTTTGCCCATTGAAGAAAACACATTCAACACACCCGTTTTTGAAAGGATATAATTTTCTGCCTCCTGTGTTTTTAAATTTGTCTGCTGGATGTTGGCATCTTTTGGCAGTTCCAGTTTTACCACCAGTTCCCCCCTGTCTCCCATATTTACAAATTCATTACCGATAAAACCAGCGCCTACCAATGTGAATGAGCCGAACAATAAAGCCAGTGTAATGCCCAATACCCACCTCTTATGAGAAAGACTCCATTTTAGTAAAGCAGTATAGCTTTCGATCAGCCTGTTGATACGGGCTTCCACCCAAAGAATGATGCGGCCACCCAATTTTTTCTTAGAAGGATGGGTAAGCTTACCAAATCTTGATACCAGCAATGGCGTTAAAGTAAAACATACAAACAGGCTCATCAGGGTGGATACCACCACCACGAGTGAGAACTGGCGCAGGATATCAGCGATCATACCATCCACCATCGTGATCGGCAGGAACACCACCACATCCACCAATGTGATCGACATGGCTGTAAAACCAATTTCCTGTCTTCCTTCAAGCGCTGCCTTTCTTTTATCCTTACCCATTTCCATGTGGCGTTGTATATTCTCCAGCACTACTATACTATCGTCAACCAGTATCCCAATTACCAGTGACAAAGCCAGCAGTGTCATCAGGTTGAATGTAAAACCAAAAGCATGGATCGCAATGTAAGTGGTAACCAATGATGCAGGAATAGCCACCATTACAATGATCGCATTCCGCATACTGTGCAGGAAAACCAGCATCACCAGTGCCACCAGCACAATGGCCAGTATCAAATCATGGTTCACCGCTTCAGCTGCTTTTAAGGTAAACTCAGATGAGTCCTGCGCCATCGCAAATTTCAATCCTTCACCGGCATACTCTTTTTCCAGTTTCTTTATTTCAGCCTGTACCTGTTCGCTTACCTGTACGGCATTCGCATCAGTTTGTTTGTACATCAGTAAACCAATAGCTGTATTGGCATTGTAGCGGCTGATGGTTTCTGTTTCCTTTATCCCATCAATTACTACTGCCACATCTTTCAGGAAAATGGCACGGCCGTCCCTGTTAGTGATCACTACGTTCTCTATATCTTTTGGATCTTTAAATTTCCCCGCCAGCCGGATGGCTGTTTCATTGGTTTCTGTTTTTACAGAACCGGCAGGAAAGTCGAGGTTAGAACTTTTAATGGCGCTTAACACTTGTTGTGCATCGATGTTAAATGCTTCCAGTTTTTTCCTGTTGATATTCACTCTTACCTGTCTTTCTTCTCCACCCATCATACCCACATTAGCCACGCCTTCCTGTTTTGAAAGTAATGGAACGATACGCTGTTCCACTATTTCATATAAATGCCTGCTGTCTGTTTGTGCACTTACTGACATCTTCATGATCGGCGCCTGGTCAACAGAAAACTTTGACAGTTCCGGATCCTTGGCATCTTCCGGCAGATCGGATGCAATACCATTTATCTTTTGCTGTGCATCCTGCATTGCCTGGTTGATATCAACATCAGATTTAAATTCCACGATCACTTTTGAATTGCCTTCAAATGAATGCGACTTGATATTGTCCAATTTTTCAAGTGAGGAGATGGCATCTTCCACTTTTTTGGTAACTGAATTCTCCACTTCAGAAGGCGCCGCACCCGGGTATGCCGTACTGATGGTAATTACCTGCTTCGACATTTTGGGCAACAATTCGTACCCGATAGAAAAGTAGCTTGCTACTCCCAGTAAACCCAGCACTGTAAATATTACTACAATGAGCGTGGGTCTTTTTATTGATAATGCTGTTAATGACATAAAAATATTTTTATTCGATGATTGAAATTTTTGTTCCGTTCTCAAGGTTAAGCTGACCGGAGATAACAACCCTGTCACCTGCCAGCAAGCCTTCTGTTACTTCCACTTTATTGGAAACAGTAACACCGGTTTTAATGATCCTTTGTTCCACTATGTTTTCATTCACTACGAAAACCTTTGGCTCTTTAGCACTGCTGATCAATGCTGCTGCAGGAACAGCGAGTGCCGTCTTGGTTGTTTTCATTTCAAATGAAACATCTGTAAGCATACCTGCTTTTAATTTTTCTGCACCGGAATTGTTAACCATAATCTCGGTTAAGAATTTGCCAGAAGCATCAGCTTTGTCGCTCACCATACTCACCTCTCCTTTTTTAGGCTGCGCCAGCACGACGCTGCTGATGTTTACCTCTTGGCCGGTCTTCACCAGTATAGCTTCCTGTTCTGATAGAAATACATTTATCTTTAATTCACTGTTGTTGATCAGTTCTGATAAAACAGTTCCGTAGCTTACAAATGAACCCAGTTCAACAGCCACATTTTCTATCTTACCACTGAATGGCGCCCTTATCTGCATGTGTGCCATTTGCTGTAGTATAGATTTCTTTTCTGCGAGCAATGAATTATACTGCAGTTCCACTGATTCCAGCTGCATGGGTGTTGCCCCCCCTAATTTGATCAGGTTTTCATACCTTCTTTTATCGAGGTTGGCTTTTGCAATGGAAGCTTCGATACTGCTTAACTGTGCATTTAATACAGAAGCGTCCAACGTTGCAATTACCTGGCCGGCGCCTACCAAATCACCATTTTTAATATACAGCCCAACCAGTTTACCCTGTACTTCGGATGCGATCTTTACTTCTTTTGCCGGAGCTGTTTCAGCACTCAGGCTGAACGAGGTATTGAATGAATCAATATCCACTTCATGCACTTTCACCGGTATCACCGCCTGTTCTTTCACAGGATTAGCGGCTTTATCTATTTTAGATTTGTTGTTGGCCAGTACCATACCGATGCCGGTTACAATTAATAATGCTGTTGCTATTGATATAATTTTCTTTTTCATTTTAAATTGATTTTATAAAGTCAGTTAATAAAGTTCCTTTTGCTTTGTGCAGGTCAAGCCATCCTGTTTGTACATTGATGAGTGCCTGCATATGATTGTTTCTTGCTTTGCTGAGTTCTCTTTCAGCGTCCAGTAATTCCATCAGGGTGGATACACCTTCTGTATACAATGCTTTTCTTGAATTAAAAAGATTGGTTGCAAGCAACAGGTTTTCTTTCGTGATAGAATATTCTTCCCTGTTATTGCCGAAAGTGTTATTTGCAGTCACCAGTTCCATCTGTGCCTGTTCCTGTTTATACCTGCTGTCCAGTTTTAACTGTTCCAGTTCAGCTGCTACAGCATTGGAGCGGTGCTTCCTGCGGCCACCATCAAACAATGGCATTGTAACGGTGATGCCTACAGCAGAACTTTTAAACATATAATCATTGTCAAAAGCCTTGTCAACATTGTTGAACTGCGACTGGAGGTTAAAGCGGAAATAAGAATTGAATGCTGCCGATTTTTCAGCCTGTATCCGTTTCAATTCATTTTCTTTGATCATCACCTGCTGACCGATCAGCCTGATATCATTTCTTTGAGCAAGATTGTCTGCCGTTTTTGTTACTGCATGCAGTTCTTCAGAGATGGTATCGCTGATCACTGTTTCAGCAGCAGCCGGCAACCCAAGCAGGTAATTAAAATAAGCCAGCTGGCCTTTGTATTCCGTCTGCAACTGATTTAACTGCGACAGCATATTTGCCACGTTGATCTGCAGGGATTCATAATCTACTTTTTTAAGTACCCCGTTTTCATATTGACCTTTGGCAATGTCAAGCACCTCTTTCATATTGAGGTAATCAAAACGGGTGGTACGGATAAGTTCTGCATTTGTCTGCAGGGCATAGTAGCGGATGGAAACCTGGTACACCAGTTCTTCCTTGCTAAGTGTGTACCTTGTTTGTGCCACACCAATTTGCATAGCTGCTTCTTTTACCTGCAGCTTCAGGTCCTTCCGGTAAATGGTTTGGTTTACTTCCACACTGTTGCGGAGATTGTACCGGGTGCCAAATTTTACCGGCACATATTCTTTACCGGGTTCTCCCACCATTGCACCTGGCAGCAGTTGTGATGCAATTGCAGGATTATACTCAGTACTGCTGGAATAGTTCACCTGCGGAAGGAACAGGCCCGCTATTTCCCTTGTTTTGCTCCCGGCGGCAGCTATACTAAAGCTGTCGGCACGCAGGGAGCGGTTGTTTGTCATTGCTGTTTCAATGGCGGTTTTGATACCCAGCGCCTGGGATTGAGCGGTTGTTTTAAATGCTGCCATACAGCAAAACAAGAGCGCAACCCCGGGGCGGTACCATTTGATTTGTTTTTTCATGACTGTCTTTTTTGGTTTAAAAAATTTTGTTTGACAGCACAAAATTGGTGAGTGGCGGAGGCTGCACTGTTCCGATTAAAAAATCAGAACCCGGAGACTGGTACGGAAAGCAGAATTAGGAAATCCGAACTTCTAAACTATTGAAAAACAGCGTATACACATTTATGTGATGCTCATCACATAAATGTGTGAGCGTACGGATTTAAGTGTATTTTTTTGGCAGATGCGAACGGGTTAAGAGTATAAATCTGGATTGAGATATGCAATGATATTAACCGCTAAGGCGCAAAGACGCCAAGCAACCTGTAAGGTTTAGAATGATCTTCAATTCCTGGTATAATGCTGGTAACCCTTACAGGTTTTATATAACAGGCCCGGCGTTTAATTTTAAAATGGTAAAGATGTAGCTGCATCAAATTTCTCCCTGGCGTCTTTGCGCCTTAGCGGTTACTAATGAGAAGATATTAAGCGATGGTTTCAACAGCTTCTTTATTTCTTTCACGGAATTCTGTAGGTGTAAGACCGGTGAATTTTTTAAATACGGTATTAAAGGTCGTTTTTGAATTGAAGCCTGCTTCGAAACCAACAGAGAGAATAGTGAAGTTTTTATTCTTTGCATCGAGGAGTAAACGTTTGGCTTCTTCCACCCTGTACCCGTTTACCAGGTCATAAAAAGTTTTTTTCATGCCTTCGTTCAGTGCCAGTGATACAAGATAGTTGGGTACATCAAGCCTGCCTGCCAGTTGCTGTAAGGTAAGTTCCGGCTCCTGGAAGAGTTTTTCTTTTTCCATTAATGTTGTTATCCGCTCTGCAATTTCTTCGCTGCGGCCGGAAGGCAATCCCGTTTTGACAGCTTTCGGAGTTTCAATTACGGTTTCTGTAATAATTGTTTCGGCTCTGTCCGCCTCCTGTATTTGCTCTTCCACCACTTCTTTATTTAGTTCCGGTTTCAGTTGCCATATAGTGGGTTGAAAAATACCTTTATAAGTGGCTATATAAATATAGGGTGTGGCCACTGCCATATTGATCAGCAGCAGTAAATTAAAATATTCAGGAAAGCGGATGATCAGTGGAAAGATGATGATGAATGTTACTATTAATACGAGGTAACCATTCACCAGGTATTTTGCCCAGCGCAGGTCAATGCGGCTTGTCTCCGAAAATAAATGTTTGATGGAATGCTGGTATGAAAGCAATGCCCTTCTCGCCAGGAAAAAATACAGCAACTGCTGTATCGACCTGCTGTATGACATGGCGATCGTGGCAGGCCGTCTTAATGCAGCAGCCGGCACTTCCGCAGTATTGGGAAAAAGTTTGGTCAGTACAGAGAGGTTCCATTTTACCGCTATAAAAAAAAGAAAGAAAATAATAAAGTGCGGTAACGCTTTTTTCCAGGTAATGGTTTGTTTAAAGCTCAGCAGGTAAAGATATAAAAGCGGTCCCGGCAGTAATGGCAGCGGCATAATAAAAAAACTGTTTTGCCAGCCGATCAACCGTAACATCAGCGGCAGCGACATGATCATGGAGGTACAGAATATATACAGTGCCAGGAACCTATTTACGTTTTTATCTGCCCTTGGATGAAAATAAAGCAATGCAGCCAGCAGTATGCCCTGCAGCACACCAAGACTGCAAAAAACAAGGAGCATATTTTCAGTAATAGAAAGCAGTTGCATACCCGGATATTAATTAAGGATCGTCAGCCGGGATAAAGGTAAAAAACTAATGCACTGGCAGTGATGTTTTAGTTATCGAACGGTGGTTTTTGTTTCCTGTAAGGTGTTTTAGAAATACAGGATCGCAATGGTGCCGCAGATGGCTTTTACCAGCATCACCCCATCCACCACCACGAGATAATACATGATTGTGCGGCGTTTTCGCAGCGAACGGGCCACCAGCAGCAAAGCCAAAAAAGGAATGATATTGAGGATGATCCTTACCGGGTTAAAATGACGGAAAAGAGCAAAATAAATAAAGCTTACCAGCCCTACAATACATAAAGGAAGGAGAATATTAAAAATGGTCTTCCGTAACCCTGCCCGTACAACAAATGTTTTTAAACGGTTTACATGATCAGCTGCATAATCCTTTATATCAAACATGATACAAAGCACAGATACAAACATGAAATTTTTGATGGTAAGCAAAACAGCCGCCAGCGTAAATTCATACGACTGCAGGTGTATAATATCGTAAAATAAAATGGGATACACCGTTACAAGCCCGGCCCAGGTAAACCCGATGATAAACGGTTTAAGCCAGCCGATCCTGCGGATATTATATTTACGGGATAAAAAACTGATACCATAGTACAAGCCCGCCACAACCGGGAATACCAGTAACAGCAACCATTCCGTTAAACGCATTTGCAGTATTGCCGCCCAATGCTGTTGCAGCAGGCCGATTGCTGCCAGTATTAAAACAATGGTAATGATAACCTGGTTCCACCACATCAGGTTATAGTTTTTACTGTACCAGTTTGTTCTTGGATTATTGCTATATGGCAGTTTTTGGATATACGGGTAACTGTAATACAATACCGTGGTGATAAATACGAGAAATAAATACCAGTAATCGTTTAATGGGAAAAGCTGCTGCAGGGTTGCTTCAACGGTTAAAGCCACGGCGCAGACACCATAAAAATAATTGCCGTAAAAAATAAAAGCTACAATGCCGCTCTTCTGAACCCTTTTCATTTTTATAAAATTAATGATACGGGAGGCAAGTTATATTCAATGAAGCTGAAGCAGGAACGGATAGGCTGATCGGAACGAATGAAATTTGTTATTACCTGTTCCGTTTCATTAATCCGAACCAGTAAGGAGGGGTTTTTCTACTCTTTTAAAATACATTATAAGCGTCTCTTCCACCTCCATCGAAAAAGTTATATCATCCAGCGTAACTATTCTAGCTTTTACATCATTCTGAATAATATAAGACCCATCTTCTGAAAAACTGTAAGAACCAGATTCCACCAGTTTGGTTTTGCCATTCTTCTGCTGGTGGGTTATAAACTTATTTCCCTCTTTGAAGGTAATGACCATTCCTTTCATATTATTTATGATCGAGGCTGTATCATCTACCGGCTGCAGCATTTCTGCTCTTACAAAATTCCAGGTACCGAGTATTTTTACCTTGTTATCTTTTTGGCCATAGGTTGTGATTGAAAATATAAATATGGGCAGTAATATAAGCAGGCGGCTCTTTAAGATCTTTGTCATCAGCATGGTTTTATCTTATCCCTAAAAATAAAAAATCCTTCTCTTAAGAAGGATTTAAAAAGTTTGCGGAGAGTAAGAGATTCGAACTCTTGATACCCTTTCGAGTATACACACTTTCCAGGCGTGCTCCTTCAACCACTCGGACAACTCTCCATTTTTTCCGGGCTGCAAAAATACAGTTTCGCATCTAACCACCGAATATTTTTTCAGCATTGGCCGAGGTGATGGCAGCTACTTCATCCACGGACATATTTTTTACCTCTGCCAGCCGTTCAACCACGTATTTTAAATAGCTGCTTTCGTTGCGTTTTCCCCTGAAAGGAACGGGTGTAAGATAAGGCGCATCGGTTTCCAGTACCAGGTACTCCAGGCTTACATCTTTTAATACTGCATCCAGCCCCGACTTTTTATACGTAAGCACCCCGCCAATACCAAGGTAAAAACCCATATCTATGATCTGGTTCGCATGTTCCAGGCTTTCCCCAAAACAGTGAAAGATGCCCTTTACCCCACGGGACACATATTCTTTTACCAGCGCAATGGTTTCGGGCATGGCGCTCCGGGTATGGATCACAATGGGCAATTGGTATTGCAAAGACCATTCGATCTGCAGCCGGAAAGCTTCATACTGTTCCTTTATAAAAGTCTTATCCCAGTAAAAGTCAAGCCCGATCTCCCCTACAGCCACAAATTTTCTTTTGGCCAGCCATGCTTCCACATGAGCAAGTTCTTCTTTGTAATCTTCCTTTACAGAACAGGGATGCAGCCCCATCATGGCAATACATTTACCTGGGTACCTCTCCTCCAGCGCCAGCATGGCATTGGTGGATCCGGTATCAATGGCGGGCAGGTAAAACTTATTTACGCCTTCGGCAGCTGCTCTTTGTATCACGGCATCAATATCCCCAATAAACTGGTTGGAATATAAATGGCAGTGTGTATCAACTAAATTCTTCAGCATAGAATAAAAATAGCTGCAAACTTATCAGCCTTTTTCAATATGGGAAAAAAATCCAGCCTTTTAGTGGGGTATTTCCGGGTACACACTGCAAAAGCTATTGAAACACCGTACTTTATTTAAAAAAATTTTAATTAAATATTTGGATTATTCGAAAATCACTGTATATTGCAACCAGTTTTCATAGGGTACGGATTAAAAACGGGCCAGAGTTTCTACTCCGGCCCAATTTTTTTTATAGCCATTTATCGTAAAATTCCCTCGTAAAAACCCGTACTACAGGCTTATCTTCTCAAATCTGAAACCCCTTGCTGAAAAATGTTCCAGCACCTTCGGTAATGTGTATGCCATTTTTTTCCAGGCCTTCTCGCTATCATGAAAAACAACGATACCACCGTCACCTGTATGTTTCAGCACATTTTGCAGGCATTTTTCCTCAGAAATATGAAGATCAAAGTCACCACTCAGCACTGTCCACATTACTGGTTTCAGGCTGTACCGGGCAGACTGCAGCAATCTTAACTGGAAACGGCTGGCCCTGCCATATGGTGGCCTGAACAAATTGGAATCAATATATTTTTTTGCTGTTGCTATATTTTCCAGGTAGATATCATCCATGGTCTTCCATCCATTCAGGTGATTAAAGGTATGATTACCCACCGCATGCCCGTTATTGAGTATGGCCTTGTACACCTGCCCATGTTCCACCACATTTTTGCCGATACAAAAAAATGTAGCCTTCGCATTATATTTTTTCAATTCTTCCAGTACAAAAGAAGTGGCAACAGGATGCGGTCCGTCATCAAATGTGAGGTAAATTTTTTTTTCTTCCGCCTTCGGCATCTCCCAGGTGCAATTATTATAAAGCCGCTTTAACCACCAGGGTGTTTTTACAAAATACATGAGGCAAATTACGGATTCCCTGTTGTTGGGAAGCTGGTGGCAGGCCTTATCTTTGCCGCATGTCAAAAAAAGTAAGGGTGCGTTTTGCACCAAGCCCTACAGGTGGCCTGCATTTGGGCGGTGTACGTACCGTTTTATTCAATTATTTATTTGCCAAACAAAATGATGGTGATTTTATTCTCCGCATCGAAGATACCGACCAGACGAGGTATGTACCCGGGGCAGAAGAATACATTTTTGATTGCCTGAAATGGTGCGGACTGGTACCGGATGAAAGCGTGCAGCATGGCGGCGAATACGGACCATACAGGCAGAGTGAAAGGAAAGAGAGCTACAGGCAGTATGCTGAACAGTTAGTAAAAGATGGCCGGGCATATTATGCGTTTGATACGCCGGAAGAACTGGAAGCGATGAGGGAAAAATTGAAGTCAGCCGGCAGCAGCAGTTTGCAGTATGATCACCGCAACCGTATGCAGATGAAAAATTCGCTTTCATTAAGTGTGGAGGAAGTGAACAAATTAATGGCAGATGGTACGCCACATGTAATAAGGATAAAAGTAAACCCGGAAGAGCCTGTTTCATTTACCGATATGATCAGGGGTGAGATTGATTTTGATACCACCGTAGTGGATGATAAAGTTTTATTAAAAGCAGACGGGATGCCCACGTATCACCTGGCTGTGGTGGTGGATGATTACCTGATGAAAATAACACATGCTTTCCGTGGTGAAGAATGGCTGCCCAGTGCACCGGTTCATATTTTATTATGGAAACATTTGTTTGGACTGGATGCAATGCCGCAATGGGCACACCTGCCATTGATATTAAAACCGGATGGTAATGGCAAATTAAGTAAGCGTGACGGCGACCGGCTTGGTTTCCCTGTATACGCAATGGACTGGACCGATCCAAAAACAAATGAACAGACAAAAGGCTTTAAAGAAATTGGTTTTTTACCCGAAGCATTTAATAACCTGCTGGCAGTGCTTGGCTGGAATGATGGCACCGAACAGGAAATATTTACGCTGGATGAACTGGTAGAGAAATTCAGCATGGAAAGAGTGCATAAAGGCGGCGCAAAATTTGATTTCGAAAAAGCGAAGTGGTTCAACCATGAATGGATAAAGAAGTTGCCGGTTTCTGGTTATGAAATACAGGTTAAAGCCGTTTTGGAAGCAAACGGGATCATTATAAAAGATGATAACTACCTAAGAAAAGTTACAGAACTGGTAAAGGACCGCTGTACATTGCTGAACGATTTTTATACGCAGGCCTCTTTCTTTTTTCAGCCACCGGCAACCATTGATGTACCCGCAGTAAAACCTAAATGGGATGATAAAAAACAATTGTTCTTTACAGAATTGGTAAGAGCTTACCAGCTTACACCCATCTGGAGTCATGATGAACTGGAAAGAGAGTTCAAAGAAATTGCTGCTGTCAACCAATTAAAGCCCGGTGAGTTGATGCTGCCTTTCAGGGTAATGCTGGTAGGCGGAAAATTTGGCCCCGGCGTATTTCATATCGCTGAATTAATTGGCAAAGAAGAAACGGTTGCAAGAATACAACATGGTTTATCTTTATTACAGTAATCATTTTTAAACTCACCATATGAACAGGCCCGTAAGAGTATTGGTTGCGAAAGTAGGGCTGGATGGCCACGACCGTGGCGCCAAAGTAATTGCTACTGCATTAAGAGATGCCGGTATGGAAGTGATTTACACCGGCCTGCGGCAAACACCGGAGATGGTGGTGAATGCTGCCCTGCAGGAAGATGTGGACGCCATCGGCATCAGTATTTTGAGCGGCGCACACAATACTGTTTTTCCAAAAGTGATGCAGCTGATGAAAGAAAAAGAAATGAATGATGTATTACTCACCGGCGGCGGCATCATTCCTGAAGATGATATGAAACAGCTGAATGCATTGGGCGTTGGAAAATTATTTCCACCTGGCACACCAACCACAGACATTGCCGGCTATATAAAGGACTGGGTGAAAGAACACCGGAATTTTTAAAACTACGTACTATGACTTACACTACGCTGTTAATTTCATTAGAAAACAACATACTTGTTGTTACCATTAACCGCCCGGATAAAATGAATGCATTGAACAAAGATGTATTCACCGATTTGAATAACGTGGTGGATGAGATCAATAATACTCCGGCAATAAGGTCTGCCATCATTACCGGTGCAGGAGCAAAAGCATTTGTTGCAGGTGCTGATATCACTGAATTTTCAAGCCTGGATAAAGAGCAGGCGAAGACGCTTGCAAAAAGAGGGCAGGATATTTTTTTAAAGATCGAACAAAGCAGTAAACCCATCATTGCGGCTGTAAACGGATTTGCGCTTGGTGGCGGCTGTGAACTCGCCATGGCGTGCCATTTCCGTATTGCAAGTAATAATGCAAAATTCGGCCAGCCTGAAGTAAACCTCGGCCTGATACCCGGCTATGGCGGTACACAAAGGCTGACGCAATTAATTGGTAAAGGCCGTGCAATTGAATTACTCATCAGCGGTAATATGATCGATGCCGGTACAGCCCTGCAGTATGGCCTGGTAAACTATGTAGTGCCGCAGGATGAATTACTGGCTAAAGCAAAAGCAGTGTTGGATGTCATCAATACAAAGGCTCCCATCGCCATTGGCAAATGTATTGAAGCCGCCAATGCTGTATTTGATGAAACAAAAAATGGTTTTGAAGAAGAAGTAAACAAATTTGGTGAATGCTTTGCCACCGAAGACATGAAAGAAGGTACAGGCGCTTTCCTTGAAAAGAGGAAACCGGCATTCACCGGAAAATAACTTTTCGCTCTTTGCCTCCTTATACTTCTTTGCTTTCGTGCCTATGTGCCTGTACACCTCCTTGCCTCTCTTCAAAAACAATCGTTGCCGGAAAATGCAGTACATAAATGACCGTTTGCATGTACCTTCGCAAAAATTTTTAAACCCCAATCAATTGTATGGAATTCAGGATTGAAAAAGATACCATGGGTGAAGTAAAAGTACCCGTGGATGCATACTATGGTGCACAAACACAGCGCAGCATCGACAATTTCAAAATTGCACAGGATACCAACAAGATGCCGAAAGAAATTATCCGTGCTTTTGCTTATTTAAAACATGCAGCCGCTTTAACCAATTATGAAGCTGGTATATTGCCAAAGAAGAAAGCAGACCTGATCGGCAAAGTATGTAAGGAGATACTCGATGGCAAACTGAATGATTATTTTCCATTGGTGGTTTGGCAAACAGGCAGTGGTACACAAAGCAATATGAATGTAAATGAAGTGGTGGCTTACCGTGGACACGTGATCAATGGTGGTAAACTGGAAGACAAAGACAAATACCTGCACCCGAATGATGACGTAAATAAATCACAAAGCAGTAATGATACTTTCCCTACAGCGATGCATATTGCTGCATACAAAATATTAATTGAAACAACTATTCCCGGTATCACCAAACTCCGTAATACTTTAGATAAAAAAGCGAAAGCTTTTAAAAAAGTGGTGAAGATCGGCCGTACGCATTTTATGGATGCCACACCGCTTACACTGGGGCAGGAATTCAGCGGTTATGTATCACAGCTTGATCATGGTTTAAAAGCCATCAAAAATACGCTGGCGCATTTATCTGAACTGGCGCTTGGCGGAACTGCGGTTGGTACCGGCATCAACACGCCGCCAAAGTATGATGTAAACGTGGCAAAACATATTGCCAAACTCACCGGTCTTCCATTTAAAACAGCAGATAACAAATTTGAAGCACTTGCAGCACATGATGCTATCGTGGAAGCACATGGCGCCTTAAAAACAGTGGCGGTAAGTTTAATGAAGATCGCTAATGATATCCGTATGCTGTCGAGCGGCCCACGCTCAGGCATAGGTGAAATTTTTATCCCGGATAATGAACCTGGTTCATCCATCATGCCGGGTAAGGTAAACCCAACACAGTGTGAAGCATTAACGATGATCGCCGCACAGGTAATGGGTAATGATGTTGCGATTGGTGTTGGCGGCAGCATGGGGCATTTCGAACTGAATGTATTTAAACCGGTGATGATCTATAATTTTTTACACAGCGCAAGACTGATCGGTGACGGCTGTGTTTCTTTTAATGATAAATGTGCCATGGGTATTGAGCCGATAAAAGAAAACATTAAAAAGCATGTTGACAACAGCCTGATGCTGGTGACAGCGCTTAATACTAAAATCGGTTATTATAAAGCTGCGGAAATTGCACAAAAAGCGCATAAAGAAGGAACCACGTTAAAGGCAATGGCAGTAAAGCTTGGTTACTTAACTGAAAAAGAATTTGATGAATGGGTGATCCCAGAGAAAATGGTGGGCAAGATATAAATGCATTAAATAATTGTATAAAGGGTGCACAGTAACTGTGCACCCTTTTTTATTTTATTGTATGATGATCTTTTGAGTACCGGTTTCTGAACCATAAGCAGTGTACAGTTTCAGGATATAAATACCTTTTCTAAAATGCTGCACATTAATTTCAAATTTATTACGGACACTGCTGCCTTTTACAACAGCTTTCCCGGTTGTTTCAAACAGGATATAGGTAAATGGTGCGGCAACGCTAAGCCTGTTCTCTACAAATAAAGTTTTAGACACAGGATTTGGATAAGCTTTAAAATAATACTGGCGTTGCTGTTGTACTGGTCCATCTTCATTGATCGCCAGCACCGGGCCTGTATATTTATATTCAAGAATGGAGCCCCTGTCTGTTACAGCTGCATTATTGCCTGAAGGACCGGAAGTGGCGCCCACACTATCTGTCAGTAAATACAGTGTGATACCATCATTACCAATAACAATATCCCTGAAGCGGTTGAGTGCAGACACATCCCTGAAATATTGTATGATGGAATCACTTACAGACAAAGAATTATTACCTGCGGCATTTAATTTCAGCCTGTAAACAGAACTTGTTTTCAATGTCGTTACCAGCAAACAGTTTTGCCAGCCGGGAATTTTATTGGCATAAGGATAATACACAATACTGCTGGGCGCAACCGTAGGATTACTAAGCCAGTCGCAGGCAGCACCACCCGGCGGCACACCGGGATACATATCAAAGATCGGGTCTTTCAAACGGGGATGTGTAAACGAAAATTCAGTCAACCCATTATTTGTCATTGCAGAAGAACATTCGCCACCATACGATCCGCAACTGCCACTGGACGACCACTGGTAATATTTATACCAAACATTATCACGTTTGCCGGCAATTCTTGGCCAGCCGTAATTATTAGCACTATCGATGATATTCACTTCATCATCACAGGCTGGTCCCTGTTCTGAACTATATAGTTTTCCTTTTGGAATAAGTGCATTGTTATTGTCTCTTGCAAAACTTAGTCCCTGAGGATTACGATGCCCATAGCTCCAGATATGTGAACGAACACCATTTAACAGGGGATTGTCTGAAGGTATCGACCCGTCAAGATTCAGTCTTAATATTTTTCCATTATACCGGTGTATATCACCCGCTGCAAGTTGTGCTGCTGTTGGTAAATATTGTGCTTCAATAGAATCACAGGCATTGGCAAACTGGTTAGCACCTTTGTCACCAACTGAGTATATCAATTTGTAATCGGGCGTTGCTGCGCTACCAAAATTGCCGATCACCAGCCTGCCACCATTATGATCATTGCTTCCATAGATACCCTTCAATAAAATAGTTTCATTCATCAGTGTATCACCGAAAGGCGCCATTGATGATCTTTTATAATCATAACGCACAATTCTTGTGCGGCGTAAACCAGATGAATCATAGCAATAAGCCAGGTAAACATAATCCTTTCCTTTACCCTTATTCAAATCCGGGTGCAGTGCAATGCCAAACACACCATCCTGTGCAATACTCAATGAGGAGCCGCTTCCACTGGTAGTAAATTTTACTTTACCGGTAATATTCAGCAGGGTCTTTTTATTTCCGTTACTGCTGTTTACCCTGATCACAAATCCCCTTCTTTCAGTTACCCATAATGAATCATTGGGGCCCATCACCATTGCAAAAGGATGCCTGAAACGGCCTGCCGCATTATTTGTATTGACCAGTCTTTTGGGTGCAAAAAATTCTCCGGGGGCTTGTGCTGTACAAATATGATGAATAGAAAAAAAAGTAACAGCCGTGATAATAAATACCGGTTTCATGGAATTGGGTTTATTAGGTTATGTGGTGTTTACGATAGTAAAACCACGGTAAAAAACTGCTGGTTATCACAACTTCGCCTGGACAAAACAAGGATTAACGAAAAAAAAACCTGTAAAGTATCCCGGGCCGCACAATTCAAACAAAATAAAATTACAAAAGCGGCGTTATACTATTTGTATGAGTGTCATGTTCATTCAAAAGAGCATCCGGCACCCGTCAAACAAAATCCGTTACTATGAATAAAATTTACACTCACGTGCAGGAATGCACCAATTTTCAAGCCAGATTTTATTCAAAGCAGCATTTTAATTAAGCATTGTTTGTAATGGTTCACAGTATCAGGATTTTAAAAAAATTTTGAAATATAACGTTGAACAATAAACGAACTTAACCCATTTGGAATATATTTGTAAATGCCGGCCTTTAGAAACAGGAGACTGGCATTAATCCGTACAAAAAACCAAAGACTATGAAACAACATTTACACATCCTGTGCTTTGTGCTGCTGCTTGCACTGGAAACAACCCTTCTCCTTCCTGGTGCCAGCGCCCAGGTTCAAACAGGAAAAAGTTACGCAAATCTTACCAAAGGATCAAATGGTGGTACATTCGAACCCGGCGACACACTGGAAATACGTTCCTGTATCGCAGTGGGTGGCAGTATGACCATCACACAGGTGAGGTACAACGATACCATCAACAGCAATTTTACTTATATCCCGGGCAGTTTAAGAATTATGACAAATGAAGGGCTCACCTTCAGGGGGTTTACAGATGCAGCGAGTGATGATGCCGGTATGTATGACGCCACCACAAAAACCGTAAGGATAAATTTAGGCACCAGTGCTGCAGTGGTCGCAAATACCAGCAACCTTTCTGTAGGTGGCGGCACGATAGTTTACAATAACCGGCCGTCTTTTTATGGCGGTGTTTGTATTATGGTGGCATCCTTCAGGGTTAAGATCAACAGTTCACTTAGTTATAATACACAAATTGCTTTGCCGGGAGGTGCTTACCGCTACACAACCGGAAGCACAGCCAATACCGTTGCCTTTCCTGCCAACCAGATGATGCTGGTTAAAAACCTGGCAAGTTGTGGCAATTATATGGGCAGCAACGTGATCATTGAAAACGCCGGAACTTTTGGTACCGGTACCACGCAGAACAGGTCTTCTTCCACTATCATACCTGGTTACACATTTGCAAACTTCAGCAGTAATATGCCCAATGACGGCTATTACAGCATTGCTAATAATACCAGTGCCTCAGGTGCCACCAATAACGGTGTGGCATACCCGAACAGTACCAGGGTATTCAGTGTATGGGATATCATAGGTGACCATACGGGTGCAACAGACCCGTTGGTGGGTAATACCGCTAAAGCGCCCGGAACCACCGGTGGCTACATGGCCGTGGTAAATGCAAGCTATGCAATTAATAAAGCAGTAAACCAAACTGTAAGCGGCATATGTCCCAACACATATTACGACTTCAGTGCCTGGTTTAGAAATATCTGTTCCAAATGTGCCTGTGATACAAGCGGCGTGGGTGCACTCACTGCCGGTTTCAAGGGTTCAAACCAGGCAGGTGTAAAACCCAATCTTACTTACCAGATCGATGGCGTAGATTATTACACGACAGGTGATTTGCCTTATACAGGCCAGTGGGCAAAAAGAGGTTTTACTTATCTATCCGGTATGTCGCAGGTAGGTTTTACTTTAACCATTCGTAATAACTCTCCGGGTGGCGGTGGTAACGACTGGGCAATGGATGATGTGAACCTTGCAACCTGTGAACCAAATGTGAACATGAATATTACGCCGGAATTTTTAGGATGCCCGGGATCGTTAGTAGCACTCAATGCAACAGTAAGCAGCTATTACAATAACTATACTTATTATAAATGGCAGAAGAGCACCAACGGAGGTTCTACCTGGACAGATGCCGGCGTAACCGGAACCGCAACGCCTGTTTTAACTGGCGGACAATATAAATACACGGTAAACTATCCTGCATTTGTAGCAGCAAAAGCAGATAGCGGCAGCCGTTACAGGCTGGTGGCTGCAACAACATCCACCAACCTGGCCAGCAGCTCCTGCGCATTCAGTAATAATAACAGCACGCTGATCAAGATCATTAATTGTACGGGTGTACTGGATGTTCAGCTTAAAAACTTTGCCGCACAGGTAACCAATAAAAAAACAAACTTAACGTGGCAATACACCGGCAAGAATGGAAGTCCCCTGTTTGAGATTGAAAAAAGTTATGATGGCAGGGAATTCAGCAAAGCCGGTTCTGTAAATGGTACGCAATCTGACGAATTAAAGACCTACCAGTTTGCGGACGGGCAGGAAACCGATAAACCCGTTTTCTTCAGGATAAAAGTTATACAACAGGACGGTTCATACAAATACAGTAAAATAATCTTTATTGATTATGGTAAAGCAGTATTCAACATGGTAAATCTTACCAACCCTTTTGGAGACAAGGTATGCATGGAATATATACTGCCTGTTGCCGGTAAAGTACAAGCCAGCCTGTACAACGCCAATGGAATGCTGGTAACCAAACGTGATTTTAATGGAACGAAAGGAATCAATAAGAATGCGATCAACAGCCTGCAGGAATTAACACCAGGCATTTACACAATGATGCTGGTGTATGAAAATAAGATCATCAGTAAAAAATTGGTAAAAACACACTAAGCATAGGTTTAATAAAAAAAGGCCCACGCAAATTGCATGGGCCTTTTTTTATTGTCCAATTACTTTAGGAAACCTGCACATCATCATTTACAACGGCGTTGGTTTCAACCGTTGTTTTTTTTGTATCTGCGTTGTGATGAGGGAAAAATCTTTTCTGAAAAATAAGTATTGCAATAACACCAACAGAAATAGATGCATCAGCAATATTAAATATGGGCCTGAAGAATTCAAATTCCTCGCCACCCCATAGCGGCACCCAGGAAGGAAAATGAGCATCCCGGATAATGGGGAAGTACAACATATCCACCACCTTACCGTGTAAAAAACCGGCATAACCATGCTGGGGAAAGATCTTTGCCACAGACATACTGCCGGGCACACTTTCTTCAAATATCATCCCGTAAAACATGCTGTCAATAAGGTTACCCAATGCACCGGCAAATATCAATGCGGCACAAATAATAAACCCGCTGTGGTATTTTTTTTGAATGATCTTACGGATGTAGAACACACCAAATATCACTGCTGCCAGCCGGAACAGTGTCAATATCATTTTACCGCCATCGCCGCCAAATTTCCAGCCATAAGCCATGCCTTCATTCTCCACGAAATGCAGGCGGAACCATTCCCCGATAACATTATGTGATTCGTTGATGTAATAACTTGTCTTGATATACAGCTTCAGTCCCTGGTCGGCCAGCACTATCAATAAAATAATAAGTATTATGGTTCTTGCCTTCATATTGGGCGCAAAGATAGCAGATTGTGCCATTTGGCCACCCTATTAGCCGCAAACAGGGAAATTTAGGCTAAGTTTTAAGATCCACTTTGCGGAAATAATTAATAACGAGGAATGTAAACAGGCCCAGATAAAACAGCGCTCCTATGACAAGGCTTGTATTCCCCACTGTCCGTAATTGCATCACCGCCGGCTTAAGGGGGAATGTTATTAATGAATCCACTGTTTCCAGCGGTAAAAAATAGCCTGCCTGGTTACCTCTTAAAGTAAGCACCAGCCATAATAAAGTGTCTATACATACACCAGCAAAATAAATAATAATTGCCAGCCCAGTACGTTTAACAAAAATGGCGATCAAATAGGCAAAAGCAAGATATATGAATGCCATCAGGGCAAAATAACCGATATACTCCAAGCCCTCACTCATATGAGAAATATCACTGGAAAAAGCAAGCCCAACAAAAAAACCCGCCAGGCAAACAAGCAGTGTAGCAACCAGCACAAAGAATATCATTAATGAAAGCTTGGCTTTTAAAAAATCCATCCGGCTCCAGCCATCAATAATATTTTGCCGGTGCGTACGATATTGAACTTCATTTGTAATAAGCAATATAAAAAGCATCCCCACCATTATAAAAAACATTCCGCCAAACCAGGCGGCTGATTGCCAAACCTTTGGGAACATATATGGATTTCCCAAAAAACTCTTTATCATTTCCTCTCCCTTGTTTGAGGAATTTCTCTCCAGGTATTTACTGCCAGAAAAATAAAATGCCAATGGATACATTACCAAAAATGCAACAAACAGTATCCAGAAAGTACGGTAGGTCTTTATCTTGAGCCACTCTATTTTAAAAAGGGATAACATAATTTTTCTTTTAGCATTAATTAACGGTCGCTTTGATTACCGGTGATCTCAAGGAACCTTGTTTCAAGCGATTTTCTTTTTACAGAAAGCCTGTTCAGCACAATACCTTTATCAAAACAAAAACGGTTGATGGCTTCCGCAGTTATTTGTTCGGTGCAGTTCAACAGCAGTTCATCTCCAGCTTGTTTTATACTGGTTATACCTGTCATTGGTGAAAGCATCGTTTGTAACAACGCAATGTCAGCCGATGAAACCGCAATCATATTGGTGGAATGCGATAACACCTCATGCACATGACCGGCAGTTTTTAATTCTCCTTTTTGTATAATGGCTACATGCGTACAAACCTTTTCCACTTCATCCAGTATATGACTGGCCATAATGATGGTCTTGCCATTTTTATTCAGCTGTATGATCAGTTCTCTTATCTCGGCAATACCGGCAGGATCAAGTCCATTGGTGGGTTCATCAAACACCAGTATATCAGGGTTGCCCAGCAAGGCCGATGCAATGGCCAGCCGCTGTTTCATACCCAGCGAATAGGTATTGAATTTTGACTTGCGGCGTTGCAACAGGTTAACCATCTCCAGCACCGCAGGAATATCTTCGAGTCCACGCCCTTTTATTCTTGCAGCAATGGCCAGGTTATCATCCGCACTCAGGTAATGATAAAAGTTAGGTGTTTCTAAAAGCGTTCCGATGAGTTTACGCTGTTCATTGCTGCCGGGTTTGCCACTCCATAAATAATTACCGCTGCTGGCTTTCAGCACATCCATAACAATACCAAGCAAGGTGGTCTTGCCACTGCCATTGGGACCGAGTATCCCATATACGGAGCCTTCGGGCACATTAAAGCTTACATTCTTTAATGCATGTACAGCGCCATAGTTTTTAGAAATATTTTCAATAGAGAGAACTGGCATAAAAGATATTGAGAACGAAAGTTAAGTTTTTTTAATACGGATCTTTAAAATTGTTACAGGCGGTTGCTCATGGCTGGTGGGCATCATGCCACACCGAAGAAAACTCACCCACTATTGCAAGACCATGACTGTTGAACCGCAGCCGCTGCAATTTTAAATTTTCTATATCCCGTTGTAAAACTTTTCTTGTAAACGGGTTCATGGTATCGCCGGGCTCACCCAGCTTTGCATGCGGGTTCCATTGAAAAGGTGGATCTACAATCGTTCCTCTTGGGTACATGATCCCCGGTGTGCCGTAGCCCCGGATATCCAGTATTTCCGGGTGTTCCAGCCCGATGGTATGACCAAACTCATGCGCTGCCGTGGTGGAATGATCCAGCAGGTTATCCAGTTTAAAATAACCTGTGTTACATCCAATGCCATCTACAAATGATATCTTGTTTTCGGCATATGCTTCTATCCTGAAATAATTATTGCGTGGATCCGTATTCTCATAAACATCCTGCGGTGTTAACTGCGGCGCATACCTGCCTTTTATATCAAAGCGGATCCTATAAGGCCGCCGGTTGAGAAGGATCGTTCCTTCCGGCTCATTCCAGTGTGCGGCTATATCTGCAGCTATCTCCTGGCTCAGTGACTCATTTGCAGCATTGCCATAAAAAAACAATACTGCACAAATGATCAGTTCCCCGCTGTCATGATTTATTTCTGCTTCACCCATAAGTATTCTTTTTAAAATCAACAGGACGATCAGAAGCAAAGGAAAACAAAGTACATATTGTTAAATTTTTGCAGTGCTCACTTATCTTCCCACATAACAGCTGTTATCTGCCAGCCCTTTGCAGTTTTAATGAACTGGAAAAGCTTTATGCCTTCCTGTTTGAAAAACATTCCATTGAGTACCCCTTCTTTTTTATATTCCGACCTGCGCTGTGCAATATTATTATCGATGGAGGTATGCTCCGCTGTTTCCCATTCTGAAAAACCAGTAAGCGTCCCGTCTGTCAATATTTTTTTTCTTGGTTCAATAAAAGCAGCCAGTGTATAGATTTCTTCTGTGTCTTTATCCTTCTTTATAATAATAGTAGCAGGAAGAACCAGATCATATACCCGTTCAAGCTGTGGCTGCCTGCCTCCGGCATTGGTGAACAGGTCAAAAAATTCTTTACAAAGCCGGTCTATTTCCTTTTTGTTATCCATGTAATGCAAATTAGTTAAACGATAGTAATTGGGTAGTATAGCAGTTCTGAAAAACACTTTATTGTTCCTGCCAAAAAAAACGCCGCATTGTAGCCCGGCAACTGAATTTATTTTAAATTGTAATAAATTCTTGCTGTATGCCATTCTTTGTTGATCCAAATATCGCAAAAGCGAAAACGCTTTCCACTGATTTTTATACAGATGAAAAATATTTTACCACAGCAAAGGAGAAAATATTTGCACCTTCCTGGCAATTTATCGGCAGCAGGGATATGGTGAAATTTCCAGGCGATGTGCAGCCATTTACCCTGCTGAAAGATTATATGAGCGAACCGCTGCTGTTGTCAAAAGACAAGGATGGCAACCTGCATTGTCTTTCCAATGTATGTACGCACCGTGGCAATATAGTGGCCTACCAGCCCTGCAGCAAGGCGAATCATTTACGCTGTAAATATCATGGCCGTTTATTCAGTCTTGATGGCAAAATGACCTCTATGCCGGAGTTCAAAGAAGTGGAAGGGTTTCCCTGTGAAGAAGATAACCTGCCTCCACTGCCGTTGTTCTCCTGGGGTAATTTGTTGTTTACTTCGCTGGATAAAAAAGAGCAGCCCAATATTTATTTCCAGGAAATGATACAGCGTATGCACTGGTTACCCATTGAACAGTTTGTGCCACGCCCAGACCTGAGCAAGACTTTTGACGTGGATGCCAACTGGGTGTTGTATTGCGAAAATTATTTAGAAGGTTTTCATATCCCCTTTGTACATGCCAGCCTCAACGCTGCTTTAAGTTTCAGCGATTACACGACAGAGTTATACCCACGGGGAAGCTTGCAGATCGGTGTGGGTAAAGAAGAGGAAGATTGTTTTGACCTGCCCGAATCATCCGAAGATCATGGCAGCAACATCGCCGCTTATTATTTTTGGGTGTACCCGAATATGATGTTCAACTTCTATCCATGGGGTTTATCCATCAATGTAGTAAACCCGGTGAGCATTAACAAAACAAGGGTGGAATTTATTGTGTACATGTGGCAGGAAGAACATTACGATAAAGGCGCCGGCAGCAACCTGGATAAAGTGGAAATGGAAGACGAAGAAATTGTGGAGAGTGTGCAGCGTGGCATTGTATCAAGGTTTTATAAACATGGCCGGTACAGTGTTACAAGGGAAAGTGGCACCCACCATTTTCACCGGCTGATCGCAGAGAGCATGAAGCAAAATGGATAATGAGTGAATGGCTGATTTTTTTGTTACGAACTATAACCGTTGTGGGCGCTATTACTTTGTGGGAAAATCAATTGACCGGCCGGCCACTTACATATTTATTACCCTTTATATAAAACCTGTAAGGCAGCGCTGCATCCACTCCTGCACCATCAATACCGATTCGTTTGCTGGTACCTGTTAGTTCAGTTAAGGAGCGGCCATCAAAAGGCCAGCCGTCTTCTGCCAAAAAAACAGTATTACCGGTCACTTTTATCCCTGAATGAATTTTGCCTATACCCAATGCACGGCTCATATTACCAGGGCCCTTTGTAAGTGTATTGTCCAGCCTGGGCTTACCGGTACGCTGCAGCATAATATCTATACCGTCAATTGGATCAACCGCCCTTATAAGTACGGCATCCGGCACATTTTTCTTATTTGTCACCACATTAAATAAATGATGCATACCATAACAGATATATACATACGAAATTCCGGCAGTTGCATACATATGTTCATTCCGCTGTGTTCGCCTGCCGCCATAAGAATGAGAGGCCCTGTCAGTAATAGCCACATAAGCTTCTGTCTCCACTATCCTGCCACTGGTAAGCTGACCATCAAATTTTGTTACCAGTATTTTACCCAGCAGATCCTTTGCAATTTGCACCACATCTTCCCTGTCATAAAAAGCAATAGGTAATTTCTTCAACTTATCTGTATTTTTACCTACGAAGATAGGCCTGTTGTGATTTATGAGTTATGAGTTATGAATTTTTGAGTTGTAAGAATATTAACGATGAACCAACAACAATAACTATCCACCAACAACCATGAAACCACCTCCAAACAGGAAACATGTTTAAAGAAATTATCATTGCCATACAATCATATGTGGAAGCACACCGCTTTATTGTAAAGCATAAACTATGGCACTGGATATTGATACCGGGATTGCTCTATGCTATTCTTTTCGGTGTGGGCATATATTTTTTCTGGATCAGCAGCGACAAAGCCATCCATTTATTTCTTGAATATTCCGGCCTGGACAAATGGGTAAGAAATGATGCTGCCGGCTGGCTGAAGGTTTTGTTTGTATTTACAAGTGTGCTGGTGAATATCCTGATGCTCCTGTTGTATTTCTCTCTTTTTAAATACCTGTTCTTAATTATTGGATCACCCATATTTGCCTACCTGAGCGAAAAGACAGAAGCTACTATCGAAGGCAAAGAATTCCCTTTCAACTTTAAACAATTACTGCATGACATTGCAAGAGGTGTTAAGCTGGCATTAAGAAATACATTGTGGCAAACGGTGTATACCGTTTCTATTTTAATACTTTCATTTATACCCCTGGTTGGGTGGTTTACGCCTTTCCTCGCCCTGCTTATTGAATGCTACTATTTTGGTTTTTCTATGCTTGATTACAGTTGTGAAAGACATAAACTGTCCACTTCAGAAAGCATTGCCTTTATTGGAAAGCATAAGGGGCTTGCCATCGGCAACGGTATTATTTTTTATATGATGCAC
Organism: Ferruginibacter sp.; assembly: GCA_047600665.1. Lineage (GTDB taxonomy): Bacteria > Bacteroidota > Bacteroidia > Chitinophagales > Chitinophagaceae > Ferruginibacter. Next base: position 3,147,461 of record JASGKJ010000003.1, on the reverse strand, counting down.
ATGCTGGTTTTTGTAGGCTGGCTGCTGGCCCCAACCTACGCAGTAGTGGCTGCCACTTTAAGTTTATACAAAACCAATAAGCTTAAACTATGAGCAGCAAAATTTATCTCGTTCCTTCTGTGCTGGACGAAACAGCCACTCACACTATTCCGCACTATATAATTGACGCTGTAAAAGATTGCCAGGTAATATTTGCAGAAAATGAACGTACGGCAAGGCGTTTTTTAAAAAGCATCTGTAAAGAAATCGTCATTGACAACTATGAATGGTTTACCATACACAAAGCGGAGGAAGAGCAAAAACAAATTTTCAGGCAGAAGATAAAAGAGGAAAAGAACATTGCCATCATAAGCGAGGCCGGCTGCCCCGGTATTGCAGACCCCGGGCAAATACTCATAGCCACTGCACAGGAAATGAATGCTGATGTAAAACCACTGGTTGGCCCAAGCTCTATATTACTCGCCCTGATGGCAAGCGGCATGAACGGGCAGCAGTTTGAATTTGTTGGTTACCTGCCCATTGATAACAATGAAAGGATAAAAACCATCAGGGAGCTGGAAGCGGCTTCATTGAAAAAAAACAGCACGCAGATATTTATTGAAACGCCTTACCGCAATGACCAGTTGATAGATACTGTTTTAAAAACCTGTAAGCCCTCCACAAAATTTTGTATTGCTGCGGAATTGACCGGTACTAACGAATACGTAAAAACGAAAACCATCGCAGACTGGAAGAAAGAAAAAACCGGCTTTCATAAAAAGCCGGTGATATTTTTATTAAAAGCCGGTTGATCTGTTACCGCTCCACAGCTTTCATCGATATAATTTTATCAACAATGAACACGCTGTAACCACGCCATGGAATGGAGCCTTTGTACTCTTTATAATGAAGGTCAAAATAATTACCGCTGTTACTCATTAAAACATTTGCAATGCTATCGTCCACTACAGAAAATTCAAACTCGTATGACTGCACTGTTCCGGCCGTTTTGGAACGGAAACCAGACTGTATCAATTTACCCTCATAAGTCTTAAACAGGTTACCCTTTTTAACGAGATAATTCAGTTCGCCTGATTTTACACCTTCGCCAAAAACAAAATAATATTGCCACCAGATAAAAATGGCGAGTATTACAACTCCGATGAATAACAGCCAGCGCATAAACTTTTTAAAACCACTTGTTTTAGGTTTCAACGGGGAGGGTTGTGTTTCAGCCATGGTTATTTATTTACCTGCAAGATAATTATAATCCATACTTATCCACCAAATAAATAAGGGCCGTCATGTTTACAGCGCCCAGCAACAATTCCCTCCTGCTAACATTCTCAAACACGTCTGTTACTGCATGGTGAATATCAAAATAACGCTGCGTATCGGGGTTTAATCCTGCTGTTACAGCACCAATCTTTTTCAGGTCTTCAATATCAGAACCACTGCCCCCTCTTACAAACCTGTATACCCCATATTGATAAAACAGGTCTTTCCATTTTAAAACTTTCTCAAACTGCTCATCATTTATTTCAAAGCTGAAACCACGTGGCGTAAAACCACCGGCATCACTTTCAAGCGCAAACACATGCTTTTCATTATTCAGCTTTGCAAGCTCCAGGTATTTTTTTCCTCCCCTGCCTCCATTTTCTTCATTCATAAACATTACTGCACGGATGGTTCTTTTTGGTTTTACGCTTACAGCTTTCAGCGCCCTGATCACTTCAATACTTTGCACAATGCCACTGCCATCATCGTTGGCGCCTTCAGCAAGATCCCAGCTGTCGAGGTGACCACCAACTGTCAGCACTTCGTTTGGAAACTCAGTGCCTTTTAACTCGCCCACTACATTAAATGATGGTGCGTCAGGCAGCATTGCACAGGTACTACGTAAATAAGCAGATCTTATTTTATTGTTCTTCAACTGCCAGCTGAGCCAGTTAGCATCATTGGTGCTGATAGCAAATGCAGGCACTTTTGGAAATGTATCATTGTACAGCAGCACACCGGTATGCGGATAGTCATCAGGGTTAATGGCAAGTGAACGAACCATTGTTGCAATGGCACCATATTTTGCCGCTTTGGATGGGCCGGCCCACCTGGAAACACCACTCTCTCCGTATGCCCTGAATACTTCTATATATGTAGGGTTCATCGGGAAATTAAAGAAGACGATCTTTCCTTTTATTTTTTGTTCGCCCATTGTATCCAGTTCGGTGAAACTGCTCACCTCTAAAATGGGAGCCGTTACGCCTTTTACACCTGTACCAACCGAATTACCCAGCGCACATAAATTAAGATTGCGTTTTATGCCATCATTCTGCAGGATAAATCCTTTTTCTTTTTCGCCACGGACCCAGTGCGGCACCATACAAGGCTGCAGGTAAACCGTATCAGCGCCGGCTTCCTTCAGCATACGGGCAGTAGCTTCCACTGCTTTTTGTGCATTGGGGGAACCGCTCAGTCTTGGCCCAATTTTTTTACAGATATAACGGAGGTTCTCGTATGCAGTGCCGTTGGTTAAAACCTCGTTTGCAATCCTTCTTACTTCAAATGAGTCTGTTGTTTGCACATTTTGTGCATTTGCAACAGCTGCAGCAGCAATAATAATTGCCGTACAAAGAATTTTTGCAGTATTATGTTTTTTCATAAAACAAACTTAATTAAGTTTAACAAACGGCAGCAATGTTTTATACAGGAGGTTTTTAAGTACAATGAGAATGATTTTTGTACATTGCACCACTTTTTGCAGCCATATTGTTTGAATGAAATAAGTATATGAGTTCTGCCAAACACTATTTTTCTCTTCGTTGTAGAATGTTCCACATTGACATGCAGTACAAGTGTGTGACACAACGATGCCGGGAAATGTACAAAAGCCCGTTACAAAAAAATTATTACCTAATCTAAATGTGCTGCTTTAACAGCAGCATAAAGAGAAACTATTATGTCGAAAGAATCGAGGAAACAACAGGCGCTGGAATACCACGCCAAAGGAAGGCCCGGTAAAATAGAAGTGATACCAACCAAGGAGGCTAAAACACAAAGAGACTTATCATTAGCTTATTCACCTGGCGTGGCAGAACCCTGCCTGGAAATTGCGGCCAATACCGAGAATGTTTATAAATATACGGCCAAGGGTAACCTGGTAGGTGTGATCAGCAACGGCACTGCAGTGCTTGGTCTTGGTAATATTGGGCCTGAAGCAGGTAAACCCGTAATGGAAGGAAAGGGTGTATTGTTTAAAATATTTGCAGACATTGATGTGTTTGATATTGAAATAAACGAAACTGATCCCGAAAAGTTTGTACAAATTGTAAAATCACTGGAACCAACTTTTGGCGGCATCAACCTGGAAGATATAAAGGCACCTGAATGTTTTTATATTGAACAGCGTTTGAAGGAAGAATTGAAAATACCCATCATGCATGATGACCAGCATGGCACTGCTATCATTTCAGCAGCTGCTTTACTGAATGCGCTGGAACTGCAGAAGAAAAAAATTGAAAAAGTAAAATTCGTGGTGAATGGTGCCGGTGCTGCAGCGATGGCCTGTATCAAACTGTATGAATCGCTGGGTGCAAAGAAAAGTAACTTCATGGTGTTTGACAGGAAAGGCATTTTATATAAGAGCCGCCCTGATGTGGAAGACCTGAAAAAAGATTTTTGTACGGATGATAAATACAAAGACTACAGCCTGGCGGATGCGATGAAAGACTCAGATGTATTTATTGGTTTAAGCTCCGGCAACGTGGTTTCACCGGAAATGGTGAAGAGTATGGCAAAACACCCGATCGTGTTTGCAATGGCCAACCCGGATCCTGAAATAAGTTATGAAGCTGCTACAGAGGCCAGGAAAGATATCATTATGGCAACCGGCCGCAGTGACTATCCCAACCAGGTGAACAATGTACTCGGCTTCCCTTATATTTTTCGTGGTGCCCTTGACGTAAGAGCCACCACCATCAATGAAGCGATGAAACTGGCTGCAGTAAAGGCACTGGCTGCCTTATCAAAAGAACCTGTGCCGGATATTGTGAACCTTGCTTATAATGAAAAGACCATTGCGTTCGGTCCTTCTTATATTATTCCCAAACCGCTCGACCCAAGGTTGCTGGCAACCGTAGCCCCTGCTGTGGCAAAAGCTGCCATGGAAAGTGGTGTTGCAAAATACCCTATTACAGACTGGGAAGCATATGAAGTATCACTGAATAAAAGACTTGGCCTGGATAACCAGCTGAGCCGTGTTATTGGCAGCAAGGCGAGAAAAGATCCTAAAAGGGTGGTATTTGCTGATGCAGAAAATATCAAAGTGCTTAAAGTGGCGCAGCTGGTGCAGGAAGAGGGCGTGGGATACCCGATACTGTTAGGCGATGAAAGAAGGATCAAAAAAATTGCACTGGCAAATAATATTGATATCGACGAAATACCTGTTATCAATCCAAAGGACGACGAACACGAAGAAGTAAGGAAACATTTTGCAGAATTATTTTATGCCAAACGCCAGCGCAAGGGCGTAAATAAACATGAAGCCGCCAAGATGATGAAAGACAGGAATTATTTTGGCTGTATGCTGGTGGATACGGGTGAAGCAGATTGCATGATCAGCGGGTTAACAAGAAATTATCCTGATACCATCAAACCCGCCTTACAAACCATCGGTACCGAAGATGGTGTAAATAAAATTGCGGGCATGTACATCATGTTTACCAAACGTGGGCCATTATTCTTAGCGGATACTACTATTAATTTTCATCCAACTGCGGAAGAACTTGCTGAGATCACTTTACTTACGGCAAAAGAAGTACGACAATTCAATATTACACCACGTATAGCCATGCTGAGTTACAGCAATTTTGGCAGCAGCGACGGCGAAGAAGCGAGGCTGGTACGGAGAGCAAGGGAAATTGTAAAGCAGAAAGAACCCGACCTGATCTGCGATGGTGAAGTACAGGGCATTGTTGCCTTTAACAAAGAAATATTAAAAGATAATTATCCATTTACAGAATTACTGGATGGCGAAGTAAACACATTGATATTCCCCAACCTGGCCGCAGGCAATATTGCTTACAACTTATTGCAGGAGGTAAGCGGCAATGATACGATTGGCCCTATTTTGCTCGGCTTAAAAAAACCTGTGCATGTACTGCAACTCGGAAGCTCTGTACGGTCTATCTTTAACATGGTATTGATAGCCGTACTGGATGCCCAGATAAAAAGCCAGACAGTTGGAACACTGGATGCTGTTAAAAAAAGCAAATGGTGGAAAGGCTTTAAGAAAGTATCACATGAAATGTAAGGATGCAGGCACAGCAGAATGATCATATCAGCAAAAAGAAAATAACGTTTACCGTTAGTAAACCTTTTAAGCGTTATTTAAAACGTTATGGAAGGGAAATAAACCTGCCGGTATCTTATGATACATTAAAGCATTTTAATTACGGCATCCCGGTTACGGATAACGATGGTAAAGATACTTTGTGGGAAACGGTCTTCTATAATCCATCCCTGACGACAGAGATACATGCAGCGCTCAAACGGGTGTATTCGCTGCTGAAATCAAGCGGGCATACACAGGCAGAAGAACATTTGCATATTGAAAGAATTGATTACTGCCTGTTCGGCAACTCAAAACCATTCCGTATTAAGATCGTAAACAACTACAATGAAGTATATGATTACTTCTATATAAAAGTTGCAGATGCATCCAGGATATTCGGGATGGAACTGGAGCACCTGCTTTCACCTTACTGGATCAATTTTTTGGTGGATGATAATACACTGGCAGAAGAACATATTTCCGGCATTCCCGGGGATATGTTTGTACGGGAGCATTTGAACCGGCCGGAATACAACCTGAAAAAAGTGGCGAAGGAATTTGTAAAGTTCAACGAGCGCTGCTTTATACGGCTGCTGGGTGATATGAGAAGCTATAATTTCATTTTTGACATTACACAGGACTTTGATGATATCCAATTCCGCATCCGTGCCATTGATTTTGACCAGCAGAGTTATGAGGGTGGTAAAAATATTTACCTGCCTCAATTCTTTAAGGAGAACCTCGTATTTGTTCAGCTGGTGCAGAAGCATCTCCACCCCGATGTAATCAGGCAATACCAGCAGGAAGAAACAGCACAAATCATACGGCGTATTAAATCACAAAGGCAGCGCCTGCGTGACCTGCGTTCAGCCGCATCAGATGAGCCATTATCAACAGAAACAAAAATTAAACAGCTTGCGGGGGAACTGGGCTTATTTCATCAAAATGAAACTGCATTTATGAAATGCGACACCATGCCCAAAATCATGTACCAGCACCTGAAGGAACTGCTGATAAAAGATCAAAAAAATATCTGAAGATTCTTTAACGCATCAACACAATAGATCCTTTCTGCACTTTCCGCATTTTGCCTTTATATAGATAAGTTGCCACCCAAACATAGGCGCCGTTTGACAGAGCCTTGCCTTGTTGCGTACCATCCCAGCGCTGGTTAATATCAGTAGTGGCAAACACAACGGCACCATACCGGTTAAATACCTGGAAATGATATTCTTTTATAAATGGGAAATATTCCGCCGGGCCGGGGCCAAACTTATCATTGCGGCCATCACCATCAGGTGTAAATGCATTAGGGAAAAAGAGTTCACCACAATGATCAAGCACCTGCACATAAATACTGTCGCTTATTATGCAGTTACTGTCGCTCCATACAGTAACAGTGTAAACACCGCTGCTCTCCACATTATACACTGTGGATTTAGAATTGTCCTGCCACAAATAATTATCGTAATTGCCGGGATCAAGCACCAGTTTATCATTGCGGCAGATCACCATATCCTCACCCAGGTTTGGTTTAACCGGCATCGTTTTCACTATTAATGTAAATGTTGCCACGGAATCGCAACCCACTGCATTTACATATGTTTCTGAGTAAGTTCCCGGGAAAGGATACTCAACACCCCGCCATATATAAGGCAGGTCGTTATTACAAATGGTTTTGCTTTCACTGCTGCTGGTACTAATGCTTACTTTTAGATTAAGTTTTGCAACAGAATCACAATCAAACCGGTTTTTCAAAATTACCCTGTATGAACCTGCCGTATTTAAAGAAAGACCGTTCCATTGATAAGGCAGATAACCGGTACATATATCCACGTCAGTTGTACTTACAGTAGAATCATTTACTGTGAGTAATAAAGTTGCAACAGAATCACAACCACCTGCAGTAACCAGGTCTGCGAAATATTTTCCTGCAGCTGTATAAGTTTTATTGTTCCAGCTAAAAGGTAATGCTGCTTTGCAAATACTGGTATTGGTAATGCTTGTATCCGTTTTTGTCTGTACGAGTTTTAAGGTAGCTGAAGAATCGCAACCGGTATAATTTTTTAAGGTAACTGTGTAGGTGCCGGGCAATGGATAGCTGTTACCGTTCCATTGGTAAGGAAATTTTCTTGAGCATGTATTTACAGTTGTAGTACTGCTGTTCAATATGTTCACGATGAAATTTAACGTTGCTATTGAATCACAGCCTGCAGCATTTACCAGCGTGGCGGTATACTTTCCGGGCAAAGAACAATTTTGACCATTCCATATATAGGGCACCTCGTTTTCACATACTGCAATATCCGTATTACTGCTGCTGGTGTTGTTAACCGTTAGTTGCAAAACAGCGACAGAATCACAACCGGCGGCATTTGCAAGTTTTACTGAATATCTCCCGGTTGCTGTATAGCTGCTTCCATTCCATGTATATGGCAATTGATTTGAACAAACCGTAATACTGGCCGTACGGGTACTTGTATCATTCACAACAAGGTTTAATACAGCAACAGAATCACAACCAAAGACATTTGATAAAGTTACTTTGTAAACACCACCTGCAGTATAGCTATTGCTGTTCCATACATATGGCATTTGATTGGAGCATATGGTAACATTGGTTGTACTGGTGCTGGTATCATGCACTGTTAGCATTAGTACAGCAGCAGAATCACAGCCATAATTATTTTTTAGTACTACTGTATAGGTACCGGCAGTTGCATAACTGTTACCATTCCATAAATACGGTAATTGATTTGAGCAAACAATAACAGGCGTTGCACTTTTACTTGTATCATTTACCTGCAGGTTTAATACTGCAACAGAATCACAGCCGGATGAATTTTGCAATAAAGCATTATAAATTCCTGTTGCGGTATATTGATTTCCGTTCCAGGGATAAGGCAACTGGTTGGAGCATACTGTAACAATAGTTGTACTGGTACTTGTATCATTTACCAACAGGTTTAATACAGCAACAGAATCACATCCAGCTGAATTTTTTAATACAACATTATAAACGCCTGTTGCCGTGTATTGATTTCCATTCCAGGAATAAGGCAATTGATTTGAACACACGGTTACATCCGTTGAGCTTTTGCTCGTATCACTTACCAGCAGGTTCAGTGTGGCAACAAAATCACAACCGGCTCCATTTGACAGGGTTACCTTGTATGAACCGGAAGAAGAGTAGCTGTTGCTGTTCCATATGTAAGGCAATTGATTTGAACACACTGTTACATCAGTTTTGCTGGCGCTTGTATCATATACCACCAGGTTTAAAACAGCAACAGAATCACATCCAAATGAATTTTGCAAAACAAATTTATAAGCGCCTGTTGCAGTATAACTATTACCATTCCAAACATAGGGCAACTGGTTTGAACATGTCATTGCGTTTGTTACACTGGCGCTCGTATCATTAACATTAAGACCCAGTATAGCAACAGAATCACAACCAGACAGGTTTTGTAAAACTACTTTATACAATCCTGCTGACGTATAACTGTTACCATTCCATGAATAAGGTAACTGGTTTGAACATACTGTAATCACAGTAGTACTGAAACTTGTATCATTAACTGTAAAATTGAGAATGGCTACCGAATCGCACCCGGCAATATTTGGTAAAACCATTTTGTAAATACCTGTCGCTGTATAATTGTTTCCATTCCAGGTATACGGCAACTGGTTTGAACATACTGTAACCAAAGTAGTACTTACGCTCGTATCATTTACCGTAAAATTGAGAAAAGCCACCGAATCGCATCCGGCAGTATTTACTAAAACTGTTTTGTAAATGCCTGTTGCATTATAATTATTTCCATTCCATGAGTACGGCAACTGGTTTGAACATACCGCAACGTTAGTTGTGCTGAAACTTGTATCATTTACTGTCAATGCAAGCATAGCTGCAGAATCACACCCCACTGCATTCACTAAATTAACTGTGTAATTTCCGGCTGTTGGGCAGCTGTACCCATTCCAAACATAAGGCAACTGGTTAGAACATACTGTTACTGCAGTATTACTTGCTGAAACAGGTTTTAAATTTACCTGTACAAACCCGGTATCAGAACAACCATCGGGGTTAGTTGCCTGCAGTATATATTGACCAGAATCTGTTACTGCTGAAGGAGAAGCTACAAGTAATGATTTAAATGTCCACAGGGATGTTAAACCGGTGGTATCAAACAATTGCTCCAGGTTTAATGAAGTACCGGCGCAAATACTCACAACCGTATCTGTTTTTAATGAAGGCTTTGGATTTAAGATAACTGACAACAACACGGTATCCGAACAACCGGCACTATTGGTTGCAACCAACTGGTAAACCCCGTCCATATTCACTGCCACCGGGGGAGGGATAGGTACATTGTTAAACGACCAGCTTGTAACCAGGCCCGCTGTATTATATTCTGCTGTAAGATCTACGTTCTTAACTATACATTTGGGCATTTTTTTATCCGCACCCAGGTCAGGCTTTGGCTTTATTGTTACAGAAACCTGTGCTGTATCAGCACAGCCCAAATTATTTATTGCGATCAGCCTGTAAAGACCATTTTTATTGATCGATGATGGATTGATTACTGCAACTCCGCCTGATGACCATTCGGTAGATAAACCTGATGTATTATACTGCGCTGTAAGTCCAAGCGTACTTCCGGGGCAGATGGTTATTGATTTATCAATACCCAGTGCAGGCTTTAAGTTTTGTGTAACGGTAACAAAGGCCGTATCGGAACAGCCTGTTACATGCGAAGCGATCAACTGGTAGATGCCTCCGGCATTTGCTTTTGATGGGTCAACCACGGGAACTCCGTTTAGTGACCATTTATTAGAAAAATAAGAAGGATACAACGTTGCCAGGTCAATACTTGATCCGGCACAGAAGCCCGCCGAGGTATCATTTCCCAATGCCAGGTTAGGTCGCTCTATCAAAGTTGCCACTGCTGTATCTGCACAGCCGTATACAGTTTTTACGATAAAAGCATATCCGCCGGGAACAGCCACACGGTCAGGATTAGAAACAACTATCCCCTGTGAGAACCACAGCACGGAGCTATAACCGGTGGTATCATATATTTTGTACAGATTCATTTCTGAATTTGAACAAAATGTTACACCTGTATCTGCTCCTATATCCGGTTTGGGCCGGTTATAGATTTTTACTGCAATTGTATCAGCACAACCAGCACCATTATCTGCAAACAGGATATAATCACCATCATTACTTGCTGTTTTAGGAGTAAGAAAAGGCACTCCGTTGTATTCCCATGATGTGGTAAGACCAATTGTACTGAACAAAGTAGTAAGGTCTATTGAAGGTGCACCCGGGCAACGGTCAAAAACCCTGTCACTCCCAAGGTTAAGCTTTGAATCGATAATAACAGTTAAAGTGATACCCCCGGTTGAACAACCAAATGAATTTGTAGCAAGTAAAGTATATACACCTGCGGCTGTAACCTCGTACGGGTTTGCTACCGGAATACCACCGAACTGCCAATCCATCACCAGGCCGGTTGTATCAAAAAAGCTGTTCAGGTTTACAGCAATACCGGGACAAACTTTTACCTCTTTACTGTTTCCTGGCCTTGGTTTTGGTTTTATATTAAGTACATATAGTGCCGTATCTGTACAGCCTTCGGTATCTGTAACCTCCACCTGGTAAGTGCCCGGTATGTTTACATTAGTGGAACTTAGTAACGTTCCATTCATGGTCCATTCTTGTGTGAGACCAGTTGTATTAAACTGGGTCTTCAAATTAACCATCTGGTTTTGACAAGTCAACCCTGATTTATCAACTCCAAGGTTTGGCCTTACTAATTCTTTTACCGTTAATAAGGCAGTATCAGTACAAACAGAATTAAAAGAACCATCAGAAGCTATCAGGCGGTACACACCGGGTATATACACTTTAGTAGTATCAGGTACAGGCAATCCTCCAAACGACCAGGAAGAAACGAGCCCCAATGTATTAAACTGCGTTGAGATATCGAGTGAATCACCCTGGCACATATTCATCTGCTTATCCATACCAATATTTGGTTTCAGGTTAACCATTATTGTTACAAAAGCAGTATCAGCACAACCGGCACTGTTTGTAACGATAAGCCTGTAATTGCCTGCTGCTGAAACTGCAGCCGGGTTAGAAACTGGTGCACCATTCAGCGTCCATTTTTTTGTAAGGCCTGCTGCAACCGGGTATTTTTTTGTCAGATCAACGGACCCTGTTGGACAGATACTTACAAATTGATCTGCTCCCAGGTCTGGCTTTGGATTTACTTTTACGATCACTTCGGTTGTAAGCACGCAATTACCAGATGGTGTTGACGAAACAATATAGGTGATTGAGGTATCCGGGCTTGCCGTAACAGTTGAACCTGTTGTATCACTCAACCCTTCGGCAGGCGACCAGGAATAAACGCCGTTACCACCACTTGCTGACAGCGTTAGTTTTTGTCCCTGGCAAATAACCGGCTTTGATTGGGTAACATTCAGCGTATTGATACCGGAGGCTGCCACCAATATGTAATCACATACATCGGCATTTTTTCCATCAATCATGATATAATAGGTATTACCGGGAATAAGCCCTGCTACACTCAGCAATGTTGGGCCTGTAGCACTGGGAATGATGCCGGTATTACAGGCATATTTTTGAACCGGTCCTGAACCACAACCGCCACTAAAAACCATCATTTCAATACCATCACCATTAAGACTGTTGGTAACCCACACATTAAAGGAAATAGAAGAAGAAGAAGCTGTAAAGGATACAAATGAATTATTTTCTATCACCCCGCAAAAGGCTGCAGACAATTCTGGCCAGGTATCAGCCGTATAGCTTAACGAAGTATTGCCGCAGAATCCATTAAAATTGCATACTGGTGTGGCAGTGGCGCAGGTATTTCCCGGGGCAGGATTGCTTGTACAAACAGGGGGAGGCGGAGCCGGGGTGCTGTTGAATGTCAGCGACCAGTTCAGCAGGCTGCCCATATCTTTTGCATTTTTATCCTCAATGCATAAATTCCAGGTTCCATCGGCACCCTGGCCATTGTTTACATTGCCTAAATAACCCTGGGGTAAATAAGTACCACTGAAAGGGGCAGTTCCGGAAGATATTGGAACCATCGCATTTGCAGTAAAACAGGTATTAGTATAATTAGCCCCGTTAGCTCCATTTTGAATGGAAAGCTGTACTGTATTTCCATCCGGGGCTTTCAAAAATATTTCCAGGTCAGAGTCAAAGGGATGATTTACAGATAAACAAACACTGGCAAGACCATAATGTGCATCAATAGCACCCACCCCGGTAACATTCACAGGAAAGTATACAACACCACCAGCATCGGGTATAGCTCCGCCTGCACCGGTGAAAGTCTGTGATTGCACGCCCGGCGCAATCATTAAAATAAGTATGGCCAATAAAAGCTTTCTCATTAATAAACCGGCCCTTGGTTATTTCTGTTTAAATGAACCATTTTATTACTGGGATTATTATTAACGTAAACCCTTAAACTGCCGCGGTTTTTCATATAAGCGCAGTAGCCAACCCAGGGTTTCATTTTATGTTGTAAAAACGATTATTACAACAAATTATTCTTTCCAGGAAGTTGTTTTACAGCATATTATTGCTATACAGCAACATTACCGGGATAATTTGCACGGGCACGGTAAAAAAGGGAAAAACCAGGGACAAAGTAGTGTTCAAAGGCGAGATGCAATTTACCCATTTTTTCTTTTAAAAAGAGGCTTCCACAGCCTTATTTTCCACAAAAAGAGCTTTAAAAAAGACATTTTATCCTATTCTGTGGCAAAACATACACACCCCTGATTATTTCGCTAAGTTTGCAGCATGAATTTGCAGGAAAAATCATCTGTAAAAATTGCAATACTGGACCTTAACAATGGTAAACCCAACCAGGGTATGCGTTGTATAAGGGAAATATTAAACCAGTATAGCGAAAGTGCTGAAGCTGATATTAGCTGGGATGAATTTGATGTAAGGCAAAAACAGGCAGTGCCCGATCTTACATATGATATTTTTATATCAAGCGGCGGCCCCGGCAGCCCTTATGAGGGAGTGGGTTCTACATGGGAGGAAAAGTATTTTGAATGGCTGCGCCAGGTAGATGAATGGAATAAGAATCCTGCAAACAGCATAAAAAAATATATTTTCTTTATTTGTCATTCCTTTCAACTGGCCTGCAGGTATTATAATGCAGGGAATGTGTGCGCCAGGCGAAGTACTGCCTTTGGTGTATTTCCCGTTCATTTGTTCAGCAGTGGTTTAAATGAGCCGGTGTTTGAGGGCATGAAGGATCCGTTTTACGCAGTTGACAGCAGGGACTTCCAGGTAATAGAACCGAATTACCAGTTGCTGCATGATATGGGTGCTTGTATTTTAGCGATTGAAAAAGAAAGGCCCCATGTAAACCTCGAAAGGGCTGTAATGGCAGTCCGGTTTAACAAATATATGATCGGTACGCAATTTCACCCCGAAGCAGATGCAAAAGGTATGAGCATGTATCTTAAAGAGGAGGATAAAAGACAAACCGTAATAGAAAATCATGGGCTTGAAAAATGGCGGAGCATGATCGAACAACTGGGAGACCCGGATAAAATTATGCTTACTTATTCAAAAATACTCCCCAACTTCCTTGATATTGCAATGAGTAACCTGGTGCCTGCAACGGCCTGAGCGTACAATCACATTATGATATTTTACAGCCGGTTTAATACAGACCGGCTGTTTTTATTTAGCCGTAATATCATTACTTTTATTTACCATAAATGAATTGATCATTTCAGCCATATTGTATTATGCAAAAAGAATTAAGGAAACAGTTTAATCAGCATTTCACAGAAGAAAAATATAAAGCATACGTTCAGCAGATTGAAAACCTTCACCCGGGAGCCCTCGACTTCAGGAATGCAGAAACGCCGGTATTTGTTCCAAAAGCATTTACAAAAAAAATGCTTGATGCCTGTGATGACATCATTGATGTGATCGTACGCCCTGATTTTATTAAACTAACGGAAAGGTCTATACCTGAAAATGTAAAAATACCCAACGTGAAGCCATACAGCGATTTCGTTGTGTTTGACTTTGGTGTATGCGAAGCTGCGGACGGAGGGCTGGAACCGCAGTTAATAGAAATGCAGGGCTTCCCCACTCTTTTTGCCTTCCAGGCTTTTCACAGCGCTATTACAAAAAAATATGCTGATGTTCCTGACACATACAGTTCTTACCTCAGCGGATACGATGAAACCTCCTACCTGCAGTTACTGAAGGAGATCATCATTGGAGACCTGGATCCTGAAAATATTATCCTGCTGGAAATATTTCCCGAACAGCAGAAGACAAGGATTGATTTTTACTGTACTGAAAAAGTACTGGGCATACAAACGGTCTGTCTTACCAAACTTATTGGCGATGGCAATAAATTATATTATGAAAACAATGGGGAAAAAACGGAGGTAAAACGCATTTACAACCGGCTGATATTCGATGACCTGCAGCAGCAAAAAGACCTGGGCAATATCATCGATCTTTCGCATCCATGGGAAGTGGACTGGGTGCCGCATCCGGATTGGTTTTACAGGATCAGCAAATACACGTTGCCGTTAATTCATAACCCTTATGTACCGGCCACATATTTCCTGAATGAAATAAAACAAATACCTGCTGACCTGGAGAATTATGTTTTAAAACCATTGTTCTCGTTTGCCGGCATGGGAGTCGTTATTGATGTTACAAAGGAAGATATTGATAATGTAAAAGACCCACAGAACTGGATATTGCAGCGGAAAGTAAAATATGCAGATGTAATTGAAACACCGGATGTACCAGCCAAAGCAGAGATACGTCTTTTCTACTTCTGGAAAAAGGGCTGGGACCGGCCCAAAGCAGTACATAACCTGGCAAGATTAAGCAAAGGAAAAATGATCGGCACACGTTACAACAAAGATAAAACCTGGGTGGGTGGAAGTGTGGCGTTTTTTGAAAAGTAAGTTTAAAATAAAAATACCAAATCGCCGGACAGACATAACTCATAACACGTAACATCTCAAATTATGAAAGGACAGGAAAGATTTACCTTCTTCTTAAACCAGTTAAAAACTTTGCTGGAAAAAGCTGCCAAACAAAAAAATCCTGCACTATGGCTATACAGGAATAATGCCCGTACGCCACTGTTCATGCTGGAAGCACTTGCAAAATTGTACAGTGGCATTCATAATAAAAAAAAGTTTACCAAAATAAAAGAGCATTTTAAACTGCTGGAAGATGCATTGGGCGCCATAGATTATTACGATGCTACAGCGAAGGATCTTGCTGCCAATAAAAAAATACCTGCTGCCATTACCAGTTACCTGCAGGCGGAATACCGGGAAAAGATCCAGCACCTGAATGAAATACTAACCGAAAAAAAATGGATCAATGCGGATGAAAACAGGATAAGCAGGATCAGTAAAAAACTGGAAGATGCCGGGTGGCTGGATGAAAAAGAGGAGACAGCTGCTATCAATGAATTTTATGGAGAAGCTATTTATGATATCAGTGAGTTCGTTGCTGAAACAAAACTGCATTTTGACAATATAGAAGAAGATGTACATGAGCTGAGAAGAAAATTACGCTGGCTCAGTATTTACCCGCAGGCATTGCGTGGCTGTATCCAGCTGGCACAGCCTAAAACCAGCTTTAAACACCTTGCTAAATATTGTACAAAAGAAATTACCGGTTCACCATTTAATAAACTGCCTGATGCCGGCGACTGCACTTACCTGTTACTGTTAGACCAAAATTATTTTTATGCTTTAAGCTGGATGATCGCTGAACTGGGAAAAATTAAAGATGAGGGACTACACTTTGTTGCCGTGAAAGAAGCACTGCAGGCAACAGCTCCTGCTGCAGACAAAGAGCTTGACAAAAAAGCCTACCAGTTACTGGGCAGCAAGCAAACAAAACTTCAAACATTACTGGATAATGCAGAAGCCATTTGCAAAACTTATTTTGGTGAGCAAAACCTGGAACACCTTGTCATTGGCGTGAGAGCTGTAAAATAATATCCTTCGTTTATGTAATCAGTCTTTACGCAACATCCTTTCTAAAAGCTTATGAGAATGAAATTTGTTTTATTCATTTCATTTATATTGCTATGCTCCTGCACTTCTTTGTGCCAGCAGGCAGATTGGGATCAAATTGAATCCGACATCAGGTTCAAGGCAAAACTGGATGACGTAAACAGCAAAGTTGAAAAAATCAAGCAGCAGGCATTACAGCAGGGCAACGAGATCAGCGTTGCCCGTTGCTTTTATTACCAGATGCAGATCGCAGATCTGAAAACTGAAGACAGTCTTTATTTTGTAAATGCCGGTTTTATTGACAGCCTGCTGGATAACAATAAAAGTCCGCTGATGCAGTCTGTGCTGCTGATACTAAAAGCGCAAAGACTTGAAAATTTCCGGCATAATCTTTTTAATAAGCGTAATAAATCATTTTTTCAGCTCCCTTCCGGAAGCATTGATTACAGGAAATTAAGCCGGGATGAGCTGGACAGTCTCGTACAAACTTTTCTTGAACAGGCTAAACAAATCAGTCTGCAGCTTCCCAAACAGGAGGTGACAGACCTACTATGGCTTTCATCAGATCCTTATCTTTTTTTGTTTAAACCTGGTTATACCGATATTGTTTTTGCCGAACAGCTTATTGCGCTGGGCAATCACTACATATTTTATTCCAATACAGGTAATCACTGGCTTACTTATACACCCAGGGCGTTCATCACCAGCAAGAATTTACCCGAAGGATTAAGCAAAACGGCAGAACCAATGTTTACTTTATACCAACAATGGGCCAGGTATCACCAGTACGATTCCGCTGCTTTCTATTTTATTGAATCAGCCGCAAGGAAATATTTTTATACCGTTCAGAACGGTAAGGATAAGACGTATAACCAGTATGAAACATACCTGCAGCAATTAGCATCATCGCCCTATGCGCCGGTAAGAGTACATGGCGTTTATCAACTTTGCTTATTATGGAAAAGCTATGCCGACCGGTATGAGAAACTTCAAGATAAAAAAGACCGTCTCTATTATGTAAAGACACTTGACCTTATTGATAAGCAGGGTAATTTGTTAGACAGCTTTTCTTACCTGAAGGAAAACCTTTTGTACACAAAATTTAAAATACTCGAGAAAAAAATAAAGATACAGAGCAAGTTAAATTACTTGCCGGGAGAGCCTGTTTCCTGCAAGGTCAGCTTCAGGAACACAACTGCCGTTCATATCAGGGTAATCCGTTTATACGATTTGAAGAACAGGTTTAACAAGTATAGCATTAAAACTGACAGCATATTACAACTTCCTTATTTTAAGGATACAATCATTCATCTTCCGGCAACGGAAGATTATCAGCCACATTTTGCAGTTATTGACGCCGGCATCATGCCACCGGGCTATTATGCTGTACTGTATAGTGATTCTGCCATCAACAAAAAAACAAAACCGGTAACATTTTTTACAACCAGTATCAGCAATATTACAGCGATCAATAACGACAGCCGTGTTTTTATTTTGAACAGGAAGACCGGCATGCCTTTGAGTGGTGCAACTGTAGTAAACAGTATAAAGAAAAGTAAAAAGAAAACTGTAAACAGGGAAGGTTATGTATTATTTGAAAATGAAAATACGGAGAATATCGTTGCTATATATGGTAATGACACTGCACAGGTAAAGGTGACTGATGTCGATATCAACAGGAAACCCAATGATGTTTTTGATAAAGAAGAGGAAGACCTGTATGAATACTATGACAACAATATGATGATGCACGTATTTACGGACAGGGCCATTTACAGGCCGGGACAAACAGTATATTTCAAGGGCATATTACTTACAAGAAATCCTTCAACCGGAGAGCAAATAGTGGCAAGCAGGCAAAATCTTAAATTTTCTTTGTTTAAAAGATTGTTTGATGAAGATGTACAAGAATTCAGGAACGATTATATAAAATCGAAATTGAACATATTGGTAAACGATGCATTTGGAAGAACCGCTGACACCATAAAAGTTACAGTGAATGAATACGGTTCTGTCAGTGGTTCCTATAAACTAAATGACCAGGCTGTAACAGGTGAGTGGGAGTTTGAACCTGAATTACCTGATTATGATGATAACAATGACGGAAGCTTTAAAGTGGAAGAATACAAAAGACCAACATTTGAACTGCTGCTGGAAAAACCAACAACATTTCTCCAGCTTGGTGACAGTTTTTCTGTTAAAGCAAAACTGCAATCTTTTAGCGGGGCACAGCTTTCCAATACAAACATAGACTATACTGTTACTGCTTCATTCTGGCATATAATAAAAGACAGTACAGGAAAAGAGAGCACTAAAAAAGAAGAAATAGAAATTACCGACAGCAGTGATCATACAGATCTTAATGGAGAACTGTTAGTAAATGTTCCTGCAAATTTTTTAAAGACATATAAGATTGACAATAAAAAAAACTCTGAAATATGGTACACAATAGAAGCAGAGGCAGTTGATGCTACAGGTGAAAGCCACGAAGAAACACTTAAAGTAACCCTTACAAACAGGCCAGTAAAAATAGATTTTTTCACTAGTTCTATCTATGAACGAAAAGAGCTTGATTCAATTGCTGTTGTTACGTCTAATCAATTTTCAGGCAGTGTGAACAGGGAACTGGAGGCTAAAATATACAAATTGACCAAGCCTGTTCCGCTAAAAGAAGAAGAATGGAAAGGGCTGGATTATACACAGGTCAATGGGCAATGGCTTTATACAGAAAGGGAACAATCAAATACACTTGCAGAAAACAAAACGCTTATTTATAAAGCGATGCTGCATACCAATACTGAAAAATTAAATCTTCCGAAAGAATTACTGCAGGCAGGTGAATACAAACTTGAAATAACCTGCTATGAAAACGGCCAGGTAACTGGTGAAAAATGGAGAAATTTTTCTGTGTTCGATATAGAGAAAAACAGTTGCCCTGATACAACAAAAGATTTTTATCATTTACCTGTAAACACCGTTAACCGTGGAGAATTGTTTCAATGGACATTTGGCACCAGCGAGAATAATGTTTACTCTATTTACCATGCACAATATTTTGCAAAAAGCAACAGGTCTGCCAAAGTAAAATATATCTACACAACAAGACATGATCAGAAAGGAATTTCTAAATGGAGTTTTCCAATGCCGGCAGATGCAGTTGACAAAGTGCTGCTGACTCACCTGTACATACTCGACAATAAACTGTACAAGCAGTCAGCTACTGTATATGTTGCCCGGGCTGCTGCTGAAGAGCCGGAAATTATTGTAGAAAAATACCGGAAAAGGTTGGCCCCGGGTAGTAAAGAAACATTTACAGTAAGTATAAAAACAAAAAATGAGAACATTGCCGCAGAACTGATGACCACTATGTATGACGCATCACTGGATAAAATTGAAAAATTCAAATGGCAAAAACCTTATCAAAAAAATGATTATTACCTGCGGGACAGGTGGTCGACCAGCATTAACAGTACAGGTACTTATGAAGGAGATGCTGATGTTAATTATGCTTACCATTACCAGGACAAACCGTCTTCAGCGCCGCTGTGGTGGCTCAATCCACTTGATTATGCATATGGTAAAAAAACTTTTACAGGTTTTAACAACGAGTTAGTGCTTAACAAACGTACAAGAATGGTTTCGAATGTTAGTATTGCAGAAGACGGGCTTGAAGAAATGGTTGTGATAGGTTATGGCACACAACTAAAACAATTTTCCACTTCATCGCTTGTAACAATTCGTGGTGTTACATCATTAAGTCAATATAACATTCCTTTAGTAATAGTGGATGGACAGGTATACAGCGGGGATATCAGCAAAATAAATGCTGCCGGCATTACTGACGGCATTATACTTAAAGGTGCTGATGCTGCTGCAATATATGGTGCCCGGGCTGCTGATGGCGTTATTATTATCAGTACAAAAGGGCCGCTAAAATTACCCCAGCAGGAAGAAGCGCCTGTAACCACCAGGAAGAATTTTGCTGAAACGGCCTTCTTTTTTCCGCAGGTATATGCTGATAAATATGGCTATTACAATATCAGTTTTGATATACCTGAAAGTGTAACCGAATGGAACTGGAAAATGCTGGCACATACCAAAGATGCCAGGTTTATATATGCGGAAAGAAAGATCGTAACACAACTGCCACTTATGGTGCAACCTAATATGCCCAGGTTCCTGTACCAGGGTGATATGATCCGCCTCCAGTCAAGGATCAGCAACCTTGATACGATGAATCTCTCCGGCATTTCCAACTGTATGATCGAAGATGCTGTTACTGGCGAAGATATCACCAGGCAGTTAACAACAGTTTCAAAACAAAACTTTACTGTTGACAAAAGATCCAACAATTACGCAGCATACAACCTGCAGGTGCCTGAAAACTTACTGCATCCACTTAAAATAAAGATCATTGCACGTGCCGGAAACTTTACTGACGGTGAAGAATACACGATACCAGTATTAAATAAAAAAATACTGGTAACACAACCGGTGCAATTTATATTTTCCAACAGAACTGACAGCAGCATTACCATACCATTCTTACCTGCAGACGTACAACCCTATGGCATTGGCCTGTCCATTTCACCCCAACCACAATCAGCATTAATCAACGCTTTACCTTACCTTGCTTTTTACCCGTATGACTGTGCCGAACAAACTTTCAATAAAATATTTGCGCATGCACTTACACTTCAACTGCTTAGGAAAGATACGGTCGCACAGCAGGCATTGAAATCAGTTAGCCCGGGAATAATTACGGCAACTGCTGCATTGCCTGGAGAACTTGCAGAACAGACAATGCCCTGGCTGCAACTAAATCACCAGGTACAGTTACAGCAACAGCAGCTTCATAAGCTATTTGATACGCTTGAGGGAGCCCGTCTAATTGAAAAACACCTGGCTGACATCACTTCTCTTCAGCAATCAGACGGTGGTATAGCATGGTTTAAGGGCGGCAAAAGCAATCCGCTTATTTCCTGTTATTTACTGGAAGGTTTTGGAAAAATAAGGAGCAGTAATATGGAAATATATTCCATTAAAGCATCCGTAAATAAAATTATACCGGCGCTGATTCAATATTGTGATACCGCGGTAAAAGAATTATTTCCCAGGTTACTAACGCAATATCTTGTAGCCCGGACTTATTGGGCAAAAGATTTTCCAATTCCTGTGACTATTGCAACAACAATTGATTCGCTTTTAAAAGTTACCTGGAGGGATATTCAGCTGTATGACCTTAGCAGGCAGGCTGAAGCTATTGCAGCCAGCATACAATTCAGGGGTAAAGAAAATATCTTTTATAATAAGGCGGTAGAACAGCTGGAATCAATAAAACAAGTTGCCATCACAGATAATACAAATGGTACCAGGTGGAAAGACATCAGTAACAAAGATGATTTCAGCAGCAGTGAAGAAGAAACCATCAGCCTGCTTGCAAATGCTTTTACAGCAACAGGCAACTCAAAAGCTGTAGTGAGCGGTATTCTGAAATGGTTGCTCAATACAAAACAACAACATCGCTGGAGTACGACCAAAGCCACTGCAGCCATAACTGACCTGTTGTCCAGGAATCAATCTGCCATAGCCGGCAGCCCATCAGTGTTAAATGTTTCTGCGAATGACAGCCTGTTATCGGCAACTGATAATCTATTCGGTGGGCAGCTGGCTGATTTTAAATCAATGACATCATTTCCTCCAGCTGTTTACTTAAGGGCATCAAAGGTTTTACCGGCCGCCGGTTGTATAAATTTCTATTATTTTACTGCCAATCCGCCGGCTAATAACATCGGTGTCAAAATTTCAAAGAAATTATTCAGGGAAAATAACGGGGAATGGGAAGCGGCTGATGAAAAAACAATTTTCAACATAGCAGACAGGATAAAAACGATCATCAGCATTGAAACGCCCAAACAACTTCCTTATGTTTTTATAGATGAAAAAAGAGCTGCAGCGCTTGAACCTGCAAATGGTTCAAGCGGCTACCGTTACCGCAAAGATTTTAATTATTACGAATCTGTAAGAGATGCCGGTTACCAGTTCTTTGCAGAACAAATTCCATCAGGTATCTCCACAATTGAATATGAAACCATTGTTGCGAAGGAGGGTATATTTAATAGTGGAACTGTTTCACTTCAGTGCATGTATAAACTGGAAGTAAGCGCCTATAGTAACGGAAGCATCATAACAACAAAGAATAACTAAATCAATCATTTCCATATACTGTCCAGTTTAAAACTGGACATTTTTTTTACCGGTGCTGATGATTCAATTTGTATTTGATGATAAGTTTCAGCAGGAAAAAATATAGCGGTCATAACAGTTAGTCCATCATCTGCAAACAGTTCAACTGAGCTTACATCAATTACCAGGGTTATACTGGTATTTTTTTTAACAGAGAACCTTGGTGCTGTTTGCCTGCCGGCAAAATCTTCCTGGAAATTGGTGTTGCCGGATCTTGAACGGTCAATAAAAAACTGGCTTTTCTTTTCATCGTAACCAATTATTGTTTCTTCATTCAAACTATTGGAAAGCGTAATGGAAAGATCTTTTAACTCATTTAATTCAAGATCGATCCTGCATGGAAGATTTAATATTTTCATTTTTTTTCCTGCAGGCACATTATTTATAACAGCAGGTTCAGACTGAATTAATGATAACTCTTTAACAGGGGTGGATGCCAGCAACAGGTTATTACCGCTGTGCTTTATTTTTAGTTCCCTTGGTATGGTCATAGCACTGCGCCATGCGGTTGTTGGTACTGATGTTGCATAGAGCCAGTTGCTCATCCATCCTAAAAATATTTTGCGTTTGCCGGTATTGCTCCAGGTAATACCTGCATAATTATCTGTTCCGTAATCGACCCACCTGGTGATTGTATCAAAAGGTAAAAATTCATGCCCGTTAAAATCACCTAAGAAATATTGCGTGGCAGATCCTTTATTAGGAGCACCGGGGTTAATACTGGCAAGCAATACCCAAACCTCTTTTCCATTATCATTTAGCGGTAGCAGATCGGGGCATTCCCATACACCGCCATGGGCGCCAATATTTTTACCAAATTCAGATTCCTTTGACCAGTTCTTCAGGTCAGGTGAAGAATAAAATGTAACACAATCTTTTGTTGCCAGTGTCATGATCCATTTCTTTGCTGGCCCGTACCACATTACTTTAGGATCACGAAAGTCCACAATACCGGGATTTTTCAGCACAGGGTTGCCTGCATATTTTGTCCAGGTATTCCCATCATCATTGCTGTAAGCAATACTTTGAAATTGAAAATCGTTCCGTTTTGCTTTTTCTCCATCCATATTGTGATGGGTAAAAACAGCTACCAACGGTGTTTTACCATTAATACCAAAACCGGAGGTATTATCTTTATCAACAACAGCACTGCCGGAAAATATATAGCCCAAACTATCCGGGTACAACCCAATAGCTTGTTCTTTCCAATGAAGCAGGTCTTTACTGGTGGCATGTCCCCAATGCATGGGTCCCCATACAGGTTTACCAGGATAATACTGGAAAAACAAATGATACACACCATTATGATACACCATACCGTTGGGATCATTCATCCAGTTTTTTTGCGGAGAAAAATGAATTTGCGGCCGGTGCTGTTCATGCATTAATTTTTTAAGCGGCTGTGCTGAAGGACTTTCAATACTAAACAACAACAGGAACAGGAAACATATAAATGGGGTTGTGTATTTTTTCATAAGCAATTATTCAATCAGTGAGAAGCAATACCATTCTTAAATATAAAAATTCATTCACTAATAAAAAAGGTTTACAGCTAAAAGCCATAAACCTTTCAATAGATTAAAAAAATAAAACCCGGCAAAATACCGGGCTTTTATTTATGCTCTTTGTTTTGTTGCAGTTTTTTTCTTTGTATTCTTCAGTGCTGCATCAATTGCTTTGCTTAGTTCATCGTAGGTGATCTTACCTGTAAAACGAACCCCGTTGATAAAGAAAGTGGGCGCCTGGGTTACTCCCCTGTCCAACCCTTCTTTAATATCACCCTGTACCTGCCAGCCATAAGTAGCGTTTACCAGGTCATCCAGGAATTTCTTGTTCTGTACGCCGGCTTCCTTGCTCAGCAGTTTTAAACTGGTGGTGCCAAGGTTGCGGCGGTTTTCAAATAAAATGTTGTGCATTTCCCAGAAATTACCGGTTTGGGCAGTTGCAACAGCAGCTTCACCTGCCTTCAGGCTGCGCTGGTGGATCTTTGTCATAGGGAAGTGACGGAAATTAAACCTCATTTTACCTTCATAGTCCTCCAGGAGCTTTTTAACCACTTCATTTGCCTTTGCACAAACATCACTTTCATATTCGCCAAACTCTTCCAGTGTCACGGGCGCATTAATATTACCAACGAACACATCTTTTGGTTCTATTATCTCTACGATCTCTTTTTTGAATGCCATGATTCCTTAATTTAAAATATTATAATAATCCTGTCTGTTCTTTCTCTCATTTCTCAGGTGTCGGTAAGCTGAAAATTCATTGAGCAGGTAACCAATAAACAGCAGTTCTTTTTTTTTTCGGGTGGCGCCAAGGTATAACATTTATGTTCATTATTGGCACCATATATCAAATTTTCCCAAAATCGAACCTTTAAAAATTGAAAACCAGCTATTTAGAATAACAGCAAGACCTGTTAAATGTTTAACTTTTCACTGCTTTTGCCTGTTTTGGCCTGCCGTTTTCAGCACCCTTTTCGTTCCTGAACACCACCACTCCATCAAAAACATCCACCAATACAGGTTGTGACTTATCAATATCTCCAGCCAGGATTCGCTTACTTAATTGATTTACAATCTCTTTCTGGATCAGCCTTTTTAAAGGCCTTGCTCCAAACTGGGGATCGTAGCCGTTTTCAGAAAGGAATTCCAGCAGGTAATCGCTGAAAGTGAGCTGAATACCATTCTGAGCCACCAACTGCTGCAGGTGCTGCAACTGGATGTTGATGATACCCTTTATTTCGGTCTTCATCAGTGGCTGGAACATAATGATCTCATCTATCCTGTTCAAAAGCTCCGGCCGGATGGTTTGCTTTAGCAGGTTCACCACTTCCAGCTTTGTTCTTTCCACTACTTCCTCTTTATTCTTCTCTGTTACGTTCTCAAAATTTTCCTGTATCACACTGCTGCCCATATTGCTGGTCATAATGATAATGGTATTCTTAAAGTTCACCACACGCCCCTTGTTATCGGTCAGCCTTCCATCATCCAGTACCTGTAGCATGATATTAAACACGTCCGGGTGGGCTTTTTCGATCTCGTCCATCAGCACCACGCTGTAAGGTTTCCTTCTTACAGCTTCAGTCAGCTGGCCGCCTTCATCATATCCTACATAACCCGGAGGTGCACCCACCAGCCTGCTTACCGAATGTTTTTCCTGGTATTCACTCATATCTATCCTCGTCATCATACTCTCATCATCAAACAGGTAATCTGCCAGTGCTTTAGCCAGCTCTGTTTTACCCACACCCGTAGTACCCAGGAATATAAATGAACCGATCGGTCTCTTTGGATCCTGCAAACCGGCACGGCTGCGGCGGATGGCATCACTTACTGCTTCAATGGCTTCATCCTGCCCCACCACTCTTTTATGCAATTCATCTTCCAGGTTAAGTAATTTCTCTTTTTCACCCTGCATCATTTTCATTACAGGTATACCGGTGGATTTTGAAATATTGGCTGCAATGTCTTCCGCATCCACTTCTTCTTTCAGCAACCTTCTTTCGCTGATCTCATCCAGTAACTTTGTTTGCTCCGCAATGATGGTTTCCTGTTCTTTTACCTTACCGTAACGTATCTCTGCTACTTTGCCATAATCGCCTTCACGTTCAGCTTTTTCTGCAGATACCTTCAGGTCTTCGATCGCAGCTTTTGCATTCTGTATCTTTTCTACCACTTCTTTTTCCTGTTTCCATTTGGCTTTAAAAGTATCCCTTTCCACTGCCAGGTTGGAAATTTCTGTAGCCAGCTCTTTCAGTTTTACTTCATCATTCTCTCTTTTAATAGCTTCCCGTTCAATTTCAAGCTGCCGGATCTGCCTTTCAAGCCTGTCCAGTTCTTCCGGCATGGAATTCATTTCAAGCTTTAATTTAGAAGCACTTTCATCAATGAGATCAATTGCCTTATCGGGCAAAAAACGATCGGTTATATAACGGTGTGACAATTCAACTGCTGCGATGATGGCTTCATCTTTTATCCTTACATGGTGATAAGTTTCATACCGGTCTTTCAATCCACGTAAAATTGAAATAGCATCTTCAACAGTAGGCTCGTCTATCAATACCTTCTGGAAACGCCTTTCGAGTGCTTTGTCTTTTTCAAAAAATTTCTGGTACTCGTTCAGGGTAGTCGCACCAATGGCACGCAGTTCACCCCTTGCCAGTGCAGGCTTCAGTATATTGGCTGCATCCATCGCACCCTCACCGCCGCCTGCACCAACGAGTGTGTGTATCTCATCAATAAAAAGTATGATCTCTCCTTCGCTGGTGGTAACTTCTTTTACAACCGATTTCAATCTTTCTTCAAACTCACCTTTATATTTTGCACCTGCGATCAACTGTCCCATATCCAGTGCATAAATTATCTTTGACTTAAGGTTTTCAGGTACATCACCATTTACAATACGGATGGCCAAACCTTCAGCAATTGCTGTTTTGCCCACACCTGGTTCACCCACCAATATGGGGTTGTTCTTACTTCTTCTTGAAAGTATATGTAAGGTCCGACGGATCTCTTCATCACGTCCAATAACAGGATCCAGCTTACCGGATCTTGCCATTTCATTCAGGTTCTTTGCATATTTATTTAATGCATTAAACTGTGTTTCCTGTGTTTGGGAAGAAATGGTGGAACCTTTACGGAGGTCCTTTATAGCAGCGATCAAACCCTTCTCAGTAAGACCAGCATCCTTTAATAATTTAGCTGCATTATCATTTCCCTGCAGCAAGCCAAATAATAAATGCTCCACGCTTACAAACTCATCGTTAAACGATTTTAAAGATGCTGTTGCTTTCAGAATAACATTATTAAAATCACGGCTAACAGATTGTGCCGGATCACCTGATTGTATTTTGGGAAGCTTTGCAATAGAAGCATCGATCTTGCTTTCAACAAAATTCACGTTCACATTATTTTTCTTCAGCAAAAATTCCACCGGTGAATCATCCTCAGAAAGCAATGCTTTTAAAAGATGATCCGTTTCAATACTCGGGTTTTGGTTATTAAAAGCCAGTTGCTGCGATTGTGCAATCGCTTCCTGTGCTTTTATTGTAAAATTGTTCAGATTCATATATAATATTTTCCTTTTAGTTAAACTACAAAAACCATTCTCAAGCTTCTGTTAATTTGCCCGGGAGATAATTTTTTTAAAATACCTTTATCCAGTTGTCAAATTATAATCCAAATACAAATGCAGGAAAACATGTCATTTTATGCCCGCCAAACCTGTCTTAAGTGCAGTACAGCACTGGTTTTTATGTTATTTTGTCTTACGGGGAAAAGCCAGTATAATTTCTCTGCAATTGATGGCCTTCTTACAAAAAATCAAAAAATGCTGGGAGGTGATGTGGCTGCCTTGGTCTACAAGGATGGGAAGATTATCTACCAGAAAGAATTAGGGGATTTTAATATTAAAACCACGGCGCAGATCGCCAGCTGCAGTAAATGGCTCACAGCCGCACTGGTAATGACGTTTGTAGATGAAGGCAAGATCCAGCTTGATCAAAAGGTCAGTGATTTTTTACCCATATTTGAAACTTACGGCAAAACATACATTACCATAAGACAATGCCTTTCCCATACCACGGGTATTTCCGACAGCAAAGGTATAGTGATGAAAATGCTGGAACGGCGCAAGTTTGAATCGCTGGAAGAAGAAGTAAATTCATTTGTTAAAAGAGAAATAGCGGATAACCCCGGCAAATCTTTTTTCTATGGCAATATCGGGTTGAATATTGCTGCACGGGTGCTTGAAGTGGTATCAAAGAAAAGCTTCGAAACGATTATGCGGCAAAGAATATTTGTGCCGCTGGAAATGAAGAACAGCACTTTTTTGTCTGATAATGCACCTAATCCCTCCGGCGGCGCCACATCTACCGCCAACGACTATATGAATTTTCTTGTGATGATCTTAAACAAGGGCATGTATAAAGACAAAAGGATACTGAGTGAAAAAGCCATTGCAGAAATGCAGTCTGTACAAACAAAGAATACAGTTGTAAAGTATACACCGAAAGTTGCAGAAGGGTACGATTACGGTCTTGGGGAATGGATAGAGGAAAAAGATGCTGCCGGTAACAGTACCGTGGTATCAAGCCCCGGGCTTTTTGGTACCTGGCCTTTTATTGACAAATGCAGGAATTACGCCGGTATCTTTTTTATAAAGAAACTGATCAGTGAAGAGAAAAAAGAGCTTTATCTTGAGTTAAAGAAAAAAATAGATGAGCAAATAGCTTCATCATGTAAATAAAGGCGGGTCTGAGCTTTGGTGCCGGCACGTCTTCCGATAACCAATGTACGAAAACAAGAAAGAGAAATTAGCTCCATTAAAGGTTTACCGTGCACGCCTGCTGAACAATGCAAGGCTTGCGTTCGTACTGCTTGCCATAAGTCTTGCAATAGGCATTATTGGCTATAAACTTACGGTACCTGAATTTGACTGGTACGACAGTCTTTTAAATGCATCGATGATCTTAAGCGGCATGGGCCCGGTGATTGATGCCAATATTATTTTGTCAAAATCAGCAAAGGTTTTTGCTTCTGTATATGCACTTTTCAGCGGGGTAACATTCCTTAGCATCATTGGCATTTTACTGGCACCGGTTGTACACCGTTTCTTTCACAAGCTGCACCTGGAAGACAAATAGAGTTCCCGCTATTCTGCCTTTACCAGTACCAGTTTAGCCCTGTCGGCTTTATAAACCTGTTCGTAAAACTTAACAATATCACTATACTCGGCAGGAGGAAAACGGCCGCTGTTTTGTTGCATACTGCGGCAATAAAATACTTTATCCCCGGTAAATTTTACAGACGCACTATACCTGCCATACTTTGTTTGCAATGAAACATCCTTCGCTATACTTTCGGGTTTGTAACCGGCAGGAATTTTAATCTCAACCGTATCAATATCTGTATAGCCATTCTTTACAACATATTCAAACTGTCTTGCTGTATCGGCTGTAAGCTTTTCTATTGAACTGCCAAATAAACCCGGCGTTAAAAACAACCGTTTACCGGTTATGCTGGCATAGTTGCTTAGTTTTATCTTCAGCTTTTCATTAACCGCCGGGATAAACCCTTTTTGTTCCCGGTATTCACTTTTAATTACTTCATAAGTAGGCAGGTCGAACATGGTATTGAGGTGCTTCTGCCGTTCTTCCGGTGATATTTCATACATCAGTGAGTGAACAAAATCCTGCTGGAGGCCGGTGTATGTATTTTCAATCTCGGCATCTGCATTCCCTTCCGCATCCACCGCTGCTTTTACGCTACGCAACTGCAGGTTGTCTGCGGCTTTGTATACAGGGGTATGTACTATATGAGCTCCGTCCTCATCTATCAATATTGCCTTTCGGTTGCCGGTAAAGCTGCCCATATAACCCGGAGACTTTGTCTGGCTCGTGCATTCTAACCAAACAGTATCCTTTCCAAGCGGTACACAGGATATTACATGGTTTGATTGTAAACAAGGGAAATCATCTATAAATGGCGGAGGGGAACTGCCTGCATATATTTCTACATACTTACCATTAATACCCGCTTCTTTGAGCAAAGCGATCATGTAATTGGAAAGTGCTTTACAATCACCATATTTATTTTGTGCAACATAAGCAGCTTCAAAAGGCTGCCAGCCACCGATACCCAGCTGCACGCTTACATACCTTGTATTCTGCTGCAAAAAATCATACAGCACGCTGATCTTCTCTCCTGGATCAGTTAGCTGGTCAGTGAGTTCATGAACTTTCTTTTTGATATTATCCGGTAATATATCCCTCCCTTTCTTTAATTGATACATAAATTTTCCATAACTCTCCCAGGTATTCATATTCCCTTTATATCCTGAAACTTCAAAGTCAGAAGGACCAAAGATTACAGATGGGGCAATTTCCCTGAATGAAGGTGCATCTCTTTCACTTTTTTTTGCAGGAAGGTTTTTTATCTCCCAGGTATAAAGTTTACTGGCACCCTTTTCAGTAATAACCGGTTCACCTGTAAAATTTACAGGCTTATACCTTACTTTATAATCTGCCGGTGCAATAATTGTATACCTGCTCAGTTCTACCGACATTCCAAAATTATTTTGTGGCGTCCAGCGGGGAAAATAAAGTGTGCCTGTCACCTCATCCTCTTCTTCATACTCCACGGTAAATGGATAGTCGGAATAAAAGAATTCGTTCTTTTTATACCGGCTATCTGTTAGTAAACTAAATCCATCGTAAGCACTGTTATCTTCCCAGTCTTTCTTTTTAGTATGTTTTAATTCGGCACCGGCTGTATTATACAACACACCTGAAAGGTTACTGATAGAAGAAAACTGGTCATAAGAAGTAATATAGCGGGCGTATGATTGAGCTGAGGCATTCAGTATGGTATACACATGCTTTTCATGTATTGTGTATTTGGAAGGCGAATGAATGGTAAGCACCTGTTCTTCGAAACGCTTAACCACGCTTGCATTGGTGCGGAGTTTTTCCGATATCAGCAATGCACTGTACAGTTGTGCCCCTGCAGCCGAAAAAAAAAGGCACAAACAAAAGGAGATAAAAAACTTCATTCGATTACTTCTTTTTAAACACAATCTGCTCTGCTTCTTTCTTTACAATAAAACTATAAAAATCACGCAGGGACTGGTAGTCATCATTTGCAAAATTGGCACGCTTTAATACAAGCCTGCAGCGCAGCCGTATATCCGCTTCGTTTGCAGAAATGATGTATTCAAACAGACCTTCATCCTCGTTAAATTTTATCCGCACAGACTTGGGCAGTTCATCTACTTTATATCCTTTAGGCACTTCCATATAAAAGGTATATGTATCATCAAATGCACAGGGCATTTCAACCGGGTAGAACCGCCTGGCAGCTGCGAAAGGATTTTTTTTAATTGCATCATTCAGCAATGGATTAAAATAAACCATATCATCCCCGGTCGCAAAAGCTTTCAATTTCATATCATACTTTACCAAAACCGGTTCATCCAGTTTATTAAGCGAATCAACAACAATATTTTCAAGTGTAACATCTTCTGAAGAAACTTCCAGGGATTTCTTGTAATTATCCAGGCCATTTTTGGCAATTTTGTCCCGGATCTGTAAAGAGCCGAAAACACCACTTGTATGTGTGCAGATCCCTTCAACAGCCCCCTGATCCATATTGGCAATAATAACATTCACATTGCTTACTTCTGTAACAGAGTCTGCATGAAAATATACCGGCACCGCTGTTTCTTTCCGGATCTCCCGTGCATGGCCATTATAAACTGCCGGCGGTAATTTACCAAATGGCAAACGTTGCTCACTGGCATCGAGGTAAACGGTATTGCCGTCCTCATCAATTTTTGCAATGATATAGTTATAACGGTCCATTAATGGATACATTTCGTTTGTAACGCCATGTTTCCGGGTGCTTAAAATAACAGGATTCGCAGGTATCTTCTGGTTCCGCAGCATTGCTATCAGCAGCATATTGATATCTGCAACAGAGCCGCTTTTATTTTTAAATACTTCTTTAAGGCCCGTAGTGATTTTTATTCCCTTATCATTATTGCAGGTGAAATTATTCCGGACGTACTCATATATCCTTTTTGTCTTTTCGCCAGCTGTACCAGCCTCTTTTACAATCACTGCTGTTTCATCATCCAGCCAGTTGTTAGACCCAGCAATGGGCAGGCCAAATTTTTCATCCTCGTATAAGTCAGTCGCAACTTTTTCCCAACTGTTCAAATAATTCACCGGCAGCTGTCTTGGGTATATTACCTGGCCCAGCTGGAATTCAATTTTTGCAACAGAGTTCCGCAATGTTGTTGTATAAGATTCTTCTTTCAATGCCGGTACATCTTTCATGATCCAGGTATGATAATCAATTTCCCCTTTAATATCATCATTCTTTAACCCGGAACCTGTAACAACATTATTATTTGTCTCCCGCTCACCATGCGAAACAAAACGAAATGAGATGATGGAAGTCTCGTTTTTATTTACAGCAAAAGGTTGGTAACCCTGCGACAGTATCACGTATTTAAAAAATTCCGGTATGGCTGCATCATACTGGCTCCATAGAACCGGGTACTGGCCCTGGAATTCCCACGGTTGAAAATTGAAAATAAAATCCGATTTAATAGAGTAAGTATATTCCAGTATACTTCCTTCCTTTATGGCAGGAAATGTAAATTTCTTCAGGGTCCAGTGCTTGTTTGCTTTTTCAGTAAAAAGGTCATTACGGTCAACTTTTGTTTCTGTTACCTTTCCGTTCTCTATATTATAGGTATTGGCCTTAAACTCTTCCAGTTTTTCTATTTTTCCATTATTACCCGTATACAGGGGGATAGTAACCGTAGCTGCATCAAAACCATTTTTATTGATGAGCTTCATTCGTCTTTTTTCTTTGAACACCAGTGAAAAATTGTGGTCATTTGTATTGGCAATAAACTCACTGTTGCCAACGGCAGCAATTACAACGGCATTGGTACCTGAATCTATTAAAGGTGATACCACATTAAAATCTTCTGCTGTAACTTTTCCAAATTTAACAGGTAGTTTGTCTTGCGCAGAAACACCGATATTTGAAGTAATGAGAAGGGAAAGAACCATTGTTCTCAATACCGGGTAATACATGCTGTTACAAGGTTTTGGTAAATACCGAATTTAGAAAAAATATATTTAAAAATATAAAATGTGGAAAAAGGAAAGCTGGCCGGCTTTATAAAGCGAACTGCAGCAGCATTGGGTTTCAGCTATTGCGGTATTGCAAAATCTGTAAGGCTGGATGATGATGCCCGGCGGCTGGGAGACTGGCTTGATAAAGGTATGCATGGCCATATGCAATACATGGAAAATTATTTCGATCTCCGGATTGATCCTTCTAAACTGGTGCCAGGCGCCAGATCTGTCATTACTTTATTGATGAATTATTTTCCTGCAGAAAAACAAAATGGTGATGACATTAAAATTGCCAAGTATGCTTATGGAAAAGATTACCACGAAGTGATAAGGGAAAAACTAAATCGTTTTATACAAATAATCAAAGAAGCAGTTGGAGATTTTAACGGAAGAGGTTTTGTAGACAGTGCTCCCGTTCTTGAAAGAACATGGGCGCAGCGGTCTGGATTGGGGTGGGTCGGTAAGAATGGCAACCTGATAACGAAACAGGACGGCAGTTTCTTTTTTATTGCAACACTTATAACAGATCTTGAAACAGCAACTGATGATGCATTTGCAAAAGATTACTGCGGTTCGTGTACCCGTTGTATCGACCACTGTCCCACTGGTGCAATATTACCAGGTAAAGTTGTTGACGGCAGCAAATGTATTTCTTATTTTACGATAGAATTAAAGGAAGCGCTTATACCCGGCGAAATGAAGGGAAAGTTTGATAACTGGATGTTTGGTTGTGATACCTGCCAGGATGTATGCCCATGGAACCGGTTTAGTAAACCAACTACTGAGGAAAATTTTAAACCAATACCTGCAGTATTGAACTTCAGTACCAGCCAATGGGAGGAATTAACGGAAGAATCCTTTAAACAAATATTCAAACACTCCCCGCTAAAGAGAAGCAAATTCGCCGGCATAAAAAGAAACCTGCAGTTCATTAAAACCAGCAACTCATCTTAAGACTGATGCGCCGGAATTTGTATTCATAACTATCTGGTTGCGGCGGAATGGATGGCATGCAGGTTGGACAGCCTCCCAATATATATTTTTCTGTTTGTTTTTTAAAAGAATAGCCACCACTAAAACCCAGGACAATCTTGTTTAAAGGGAACCTGTATCCAACACCGGCATCATAAAATAACCCGCCCTGCTGTGAAAAATTATTATCAGCAAAAGAATATTTTTGCTGAGATTTCCTGATCCAGCTTATATTATAACCAGCATCTGCATACACAAAAAAAGATTTGCTGCCGCCAGGTATAAACCTTCTTATGCCAAGAAATACAGGCACACTTCTTTTATCACCGTAATAATCAATCCCGGCACCAATACCCGCAAACCATTGCTGCACCTGGAATCCATTTACTAACTGGAGCTGTGCCGCTGTTTTACCATATGCACCCTCCAATAAACCTACCTGCAGCAGCGGAACAAATACTGC
The DNA here is from genome assembly GCA_047600665.1 of Ferruginibacter sp. GTDB lineage: Bacteria > Bacteroidota > Bacteroidia > Chitinophagales > Chitinophagaceae > Ferruginibacter. The sequence goes on along the minus strand of JASGKJ010000003.1, from coordinate 3,112,730 downwards.
ATTTCTTTTATCCTGTTTGTTTTGCTGTGCATAAAGGTTCACAAACAAAAAACAGGAGATAACAGTTATTATAAATTTTGTAAACATTATTCCTCGATTGAAAGCTTACTTAACTGGTGAATATTATCCAGGCTACTGTAATCAAATTGATACAAACCGTCTTTTGCCACCACCAGTGCCAGGCCGTTGTAAGCAATTACATCATAAGTATCCAGGCCGCTGATGTGTTTTATCAATGTGATATCATTTACATCTGCTGCATTGAAAACTTTAACGCCGTCACTTCCGTCACAAATAAACAAAGTAGTACCGTCTTTTGACAACCCATGCGGATTGGTCATTGGATAGGTCTTTTTTAAAACCGGTGACAGCAAATTATCAATATCAACCACATCCAGTTCGTTTAAAAAACCCTGGCATTGCGTGCCATTACGGAGTGTTACATATGCATAGTCGTCATCCGCCACAACAGGATCACAAACCCTTGCATGTTCAAATGTGCCCAGTTGCTGCGGCGTGGCAGCATTCTCTATACTGTAAATAAACATACCTGCAGTTGAGCCAATAAATAATTTGTCCTTAAAAGGATAAATTGTTTCTATACCCCAGGGCAACTGTACCATACTTATGTTAACTGGTGTTGCGGGGGATGATATATCCAGTATATTCATACTTGCCGGACCAACTGTGTAGAGATGATCATTGACAAGGGCAAACCTTGCCATAGAACCGGCGATACCAACAGGAGCTCCGCCTGCATAGCTGGTATTACTGCTTATAGCCGATGAAAGCGTTAACACCCTGTCTGAATAGGCATTCATCCACCCTGTATTGCAGTCTGCTTTTACGATAGTATCATGACGTTCCCAGTCGTAGATAATACTATTGCTGTTGTAAGTGACACCATAATTACGGTCAGGGAAAATATTTTCCAGGAAATCAACCGCATGAATATTTAGTGGATCAGTAATATCAATGGTAACCAAACAGGTGTACATATCAGCATAGAGCGTATTTCCCTTTACAGCAATATCAACATTGCCCGGTATATCAATAAATGCTTTGTTTACAGGAGCAGCCGGGTTACTATTATCAATGATGTGGACGCCCTTATTTATTTCATTGAGAAAAATATAATGGCCATACATAAATATTTTCCCTGGTGCTTTGATCTCAGTAGCCGGGCTTGATTTGATGTTCCCCCTGACTTCTGCAACAGTTTTATACTTCGGGATAAACCATGTATAAGATGACATGTGTGTGCAGGTATCCTTTACACAACTTTGCAAAGCAATTAATAACGGAACTGCAGCCAGCAATAAAAGCTGTTTTGGTTGAATGCTCATAAACTTTAGGTTGAACAGGATTTACAGGAATATTTTAAAAAACTGACAACCATTTATTGCAGGTGGTTGCAGCGATAAAAACTATTTTTTGCCAAGTTGTTTCTGCACCCGCACACCAAGAAAACTGTAATGCGTATTGTTGTATAATCCTTTGCCGGCTACCGGTGTAAAACTATAATACAAGGAAGGCCCTACAAGAAGCGGCGCATGTTTTTTATTAAGCACATTAACTGCAACTCCTGCTGAAACACCCAATTGTAACTTATTTAAGAAACTGTTATCAGAATAATACCTTCCTGTCTGGTTTTGTAGTTGAAGTGTATTAGAGCTAACCAGTATAGCAGGCGTGAAAGCAGCAGAGACATACAGCGGAAGTTTCCCATTTAAAAACTGCGATTGTATTTCTAATGGCAGTTCAATAAAATGATACCTGCTGTTATACTTATTACTCGTTCCCACCCCGATACTATCCTGGCGGGTTTCTAAAGCGCCATTGCTGATCCTTTGCCCGGTAAGCATAGAAGTACTGAAGTATTTATAATTTATACCCGCTGATAAACTGGTCCGTGAGGAGATTGATCTTACTGCTGCAACCCCAGCAATAAAAGCGGGCCCGGGCTTAACTGGTGATGCAGTGTAACTTTGATTATACTGCCCGCCATTGCTTGGGTTGGTAACAGTACCATCACTGGAATAATTCGCAGCGCCATCATCTTTACTGCTGAAATAGCTTTGGCCTGTAGCAGCATAACCAGCCCAGAAATTTACAGCCAGTTTCCATTTACGGTTGCTTTTATTTTCCTGTTTGTTATTTTTTGCTGGTAAAACAACCGGTTTTTCTTCCTGTTTCTTTTCTTCTTTTTTTACTTCAGCAACGGTGACCTCTTTTACATCCCCATTACCAATTGATGGGAACTTTTTATTTGTGCCGGGATCTGTAACAGCAATGCCAGGTTCTACTGTTACAGGTGGATTTGAAATGACTTCTTCAATTTCAGGCACAACAGTAGTCATATTTACAGCAGCCTTTTTATAAAGCTTATGATTATTTTTTTTCTGTGGCTTATTTGCTGTCTTGTTTTCACTACTATTTTGTAATGCGATTTCATTCGCAGGATTTGTTTTACCGCTTGTTGTGGAAGGCGTTATTACAGATGATGTTGCTGTTTCATTTTTCTCTGTGGCTTTATTTTTTTCTGTTGCTGACTCCCTGGCATTTTGCTCAGCTTGATTTGTCGCAGCAGCTTCCGGAATTATGCTCTCTTTATGCGGCAATGCATCAAAAATGATTATGCCTGCCAGCAATGCAATGATCAGTATTGAAAAAACAACAATGACTCTTCTGCGTTTTTCTTTTGCAGCGATCTGTGGCTGTATTTTTTGCCATACTGCTTCAGAAGGCTTTATGGTAAAGTCCTCCATCGTCCTGCTCACATTTTCTTCAAAATTATTTTCCTGCATATTGCTCCTGTTTGATACTTACAGAATATTTATTGATCCATTCCACCAGCAAACCCCTGGCCCTGCTGTACTGCGACTTGGAAGTGCCTTCACTGATACCCAGCATTTCGCCGATCTCCACATGCGTAAAACCTTCCACTGCATACAGGTTGAAAATTGTTTGATAGCCCGTGGGTAATTGCCTTATCAGTTCTGCCAGTTGTTTCGAATCAAGTTTTACAATGGGATTGTCATCGGTAACGGGGTGGAGCGGCGCTTCAATAAAAACCATTTCGGCCCGGTATTTTTTATTCCGCTTTAAAAAATTCAGCGCTGTGGTTACCATGATCCTTCTTATCCATGCTCCCAGTTCACCTTTATTCTGGAAAGAGGAAAGATGGTGATATACTTTTATAAAACCTTCCTGCAATACATCTTCTGCATCAATTACAGATTTGGTATACCGGTAGCACACGCCCATCATCTTTGGCGCAAAATGAGCATACAACTGCTGTTGGGCAATTGGATGCTGCTTCAGGCAGTCTTTTACCAGTTGATTATAATCCATTCTGTACTATGGGTGACACCCGGACCATGGCAACCGTTGCACCAGGCCGGAGAAAAAATACGGCATTAAATATCAGTAAGATTAAAAGCAGCCCCTGCCCGGATGCCTTTTTCTGTCTGCTGCAGGGTACAACATTCGGTCTTCGGGTCATGTTCAAAAAAAAGGGTATAGTTCTTTTGAAGTGCCTCGTTTAAAAAAGCTTTTTTTTCGTGAAGCGTAGTTAACGGGAACATATCATACCCCATTACATAAGGTAAAGGAATATGTGCTGCAGATGGTAACAGGTCTGCCATATACACAATTGTTCTGTCTTTGTATTGTATTACAGGGAGCATCATCGCATCTGTATGACCATTAGCAATGATGAAAGACAAATTATCTATGATGGATGAAGGAGCAGGTTTGCCCGAAAGCTGGTTAGCTGAAATATCAATAAATTTTAACTGCCCGCTTTCTTCAATGGGCAAAATATTCTCTTTTAAAAAACTGGCCTTCTCCCTGTCGTTAGGCTTAGTAGCCCACTGCCAGTGTTTTTCGTTGCTCCAGTAAGTGGCATTTTTAAATGCCGGCACCAGTTTATCATTCTCTCTTTTTATGCTGCCGCCGCAATGATCAAAATGCAGGTGCGTTAAAAACACATCGGTAATATCATCTTTTGTAAAGCCATGTTTTGCCAGGGATCCATCCAGCGTATCATCTCCATGCAAATAATAATGACCAAAAAATTTTGCATCCTGTTTATCACCCATGCCATTATCAATCAGTATCAATTTGCCTTTATCTTCTATCAATAAACAACGCAAGGCCCAGGAACACATATTATTTTCATCTGCAGGATTCAGTTTGTTCCAGATACTTTTTGGCACTACCCCAAACATGGCGCCGCCATCTAATTTAAAATAGCCGGCATTGATGGAATACAATTTCATTCAACAAAATTAAACTTTTTCTTTTCCCTGTTTTGCTGCCGTAAACAATAAAAAAATAAAGCCCAGTACAAAAAATACCACCAGCGATAAGATAGATTGCCGTATCGTACTGATGCCTTCAATAAAACCAAAGGTGAATAAACCAATTACGATCGCCAGCTTTTCTGTTACATCATAAAAACTAAAGAAGGAAGCGGTGTCTTTTGTTTCGGGCATCAGTTTACTGTAAGTGGAGCGGCTGAGTGATTGTATGCCCCCCATTACCAGGCCCACCAGTGAAGCAAGAATATAAAAATGTGTTTCAGTTGTAATAAAATAACCGGTGATGCAAACGCCTATCCATAACAATACCGTAAATAACAGCACTTTAATATTACCATACTTTGCTGACAGGGATGACATACCATATGCACCGATAATGGCCACCAGCTGTATCACCACTGCTGCAATAATCAAATTGGCATTCGGCAGCTTTAATTCTTTAATACCAAAATCGATGGCCACCAGCATTACTGTTTGCACCCCCATACTGTAAAAAAAGAAAGCCATTAAAAATCTTTTTAATACAGGAATATGTGTAAGCTGGTTCCATACCAGCTTTAATTCCTTAAAGCCATTTACAAATACATGGGTTTTTTCTTTTCTTTCTTTTTTACTGCTGATGGGCAATACATTAAAAGTAATTTGTGCAAAGCAAACCCACCATACTCCCACCAGTAAAAATGTTAGCTTCAGGGGAAGTTCCTTGTCTGCCGTTATTGTCATTACTAAGGCAAAGCCAATCATCTGCATGATCACACTGCCGATATATCCCATCGAATATCCTTTGGCACTTATTTTATCCATGTCTTTTTCTGCAGCTATATCCGGCAGGTAAGAATTATAAAAAACCTGGCTGCCATAAAAACCAATCCCGGCAAACATAAAACACATTAATCCCAGTGTAACATGATACTCATCAAAGAAAAACATCAGGGAACAGCTGGCAGCACCGAGGTAACAGAAAAAACGCATAAAATTTTTCTTATTACCCTTGTAGTCTGCTATGGAAGAAAGCACCGGCGAGAGAGCGGCAATTAGTAAAAAACCAAATGCCAGCACATAATCTTTTAACTCGGTGTTTTTATAAGTGCGGCCCAAAAACTTAATACCGTCTTTAAACATTGCATTTTCCGGGCCGGTTACAGCCGCATAATAAGCAGGAAAAAAAGTGGTGGTGATAACAAGGTTATAAACAGAATTGGCCCAGTCATACATGGCCCAACCGTTAATTACTTTTTTGGAAGCTGTTTGCATGGATCTTATTTGGTCATCAAAGAAAAGGTTTTATCAGTAATCTTACACCTATTCAGCAACAATACCCTTACTGATCAGTATCAGCATGATCACCCCAACAATAATCCTGTACACGCCCCACACAAAGAAGCCATGTTTTTTTAAGAAGCCAATAAAAAACTTGATGGCCAGTACTGCTACGATAAAAGAAACCACGCTGCCGATCAGTAAAGTTGTTAGGTTATCGCTGCCTAATACTTCGGGATGATTTTTATACGTATCGTAAAATATTTTGGTGGAAGCAGCAAACATGGTGGGCACTGCTAAAAAGAAAGAGAACTCTGCCGCTTCCTGCCTGGTAAGCTTTTGCGCCATACCGGTAATAATAGTGGCAGCGCTGCGGCTTAGCCCCGGAAATATAATCGCCAGCACCTGGCCACAGCCAATTACAAAGGCCCGGCGGTAATTCACCGTTTCTTCCGAATCAAACATGGGATGGTTGAATATCCTGTCCACAAACAGCAATATAACACCGCCTCCCACCATTACCCAGGCAATGAACTTCAGGCTGTCAAGCGCTTCATCAATATGCTTTTTTAAAAAATAACCTACCACGATCGCCGGGATAATGGCAATGATCAGCTTTAGATAAAAGGATGGATTTTTGAAATCGAGGAATTTCTTCCGGTATATCACCACCACGGCCAGTATCGCAGCCAGCTGTATCACCACTTCAAACATATGGGCAAAGGGTGTGTTGGCATCCATATTGATCAATGGCCCCACAAAACGCATATGGGCTGTGGAAGAAATAGGCAGAAACTCGGTTAACCCTTCAACGATTGCAGTGATAATAGCCTGGAAAGTAGTCATCAGTTAGGTTCTAAGTAAATAAAAAGCACTGCAATATACAGTGCTTTATAAAAAATATTAAAAAGGGTCCGCACCGCAGGTCAGACCCCGTCACTTAATCTTCTTTTGGTTTCTTCATCACCGCAAAGATCTCTATTACGAAACCGGCAACGATCAGGAGCGGTGCAATGGTGATACGGGTGGTGCTGTAGATCTCATCATCATTGAACTTGGTTGGATCGGCACTTTTGCCACCGGCCATTAAAAAGAACCCGATTGCCATTACCACGATACCTGCCAGCATCCATGTATAGTTCGTTTTCCCAAATAAAGGATTGGGCGGTGTGGATACAGGCGTATTTTTCTTTACAGTAGCCATTGCTTAATTTTTAGAGATGCAAATAAAGGCAATAATTTTTAAATTTTAAACCACAAAGGCTCGAAGCCACTGTGTTTCACTAAGAAATTCTTTGTGTTTTTTGCGTCTTAGCGTCTTTGTGGTTCAAAAACACATTAATATAAATCATCCAGCTTCATCCTAAGGTATTTTAGCACCGACCGCTGGGTACTGAACCAGGAGATAGTTACCCCCAGAATGATGGTACCTATAATAATGATGAAGATGTTGGTGGTATCCCTCAGCAATTTGAGCCAGGGTACAAATTTTTCTATCACGAAAATAAAGGTGAGCACCGCCGCAATGGCGATCCCTGCCGAGATAAGCCCGTTTACAATAGCCCTGATATTGAGTGGCCGGGATATAAAACTACGGGTGGCCCCCACCATCTGCATCGTTTTTATCAGGAACCTGTTACTGTACATGGCCAGCCTGATGGTATTATCTATAGATATAATAACTATAATAGATAAAATAACCGCCAGGATCAGTATAAAAGAAGCTACATACTTAGTGAGTGAACTTACATTAGTGATCGTTTCCTTGGGATACTGGAACTCCGACACCACACCCGGGAACTGGGCATCCAGCTGTTCGCTCAGGATGGTAAGACTGTCCTTATTCATAAAATCAGCCTTTACATAAAAATCCACGCTTTCCGGCAACGGGTTATTGGTGATGAATTTCTTCCAGCTGCTGTCATTTTCGGCATTCCATTTTTCCACCGCCTTTTCTTTGCTAACATACTCAGCCGACTTTACATAAGGCTGGTTATTGATAAACTGCTGCAGGGTATCGATCTGCTTTTTATTGGCAGAAGGGGCTATCCAGGCATGCAGCTGTATATTTTCCCTGAAGATCTCGCTGGATTTTTTCAGGTTAAGGAACAGCCATCCAACGATACCAAAAAGAAAAAGGATCAATGCCACGCCAACCACTGATAAAACGTATGAAGGTTTACCACGTTTGGCCGCAGGTGTTTTTCCGTACAATGACATAAAGGGTTAGTTTATTGAATTTCCAGAATTAGTTTTTGTTATGGGCAGCAGCACATTTCCCGGCATCGTTGTGTCACTCCCTTGTACCGCGTTACCTGCCTGAACCATGATTTAACTGATCAGTTGAATAAAAGGAGACACAAAACAACATAGCTTCCCAATCCTCTTCATCTTGTCATCTTCTTCAATCCCCGTCCAGGCCGATTGGCGCAAAAGTAAGGATTTTAGCTGCTTTGCCTTACTTTTGCCGCTTACAAAAAGCGCTGTTTACAAATATATTTTTACGCAGGTAAAAATTCAAACCGGCAGCGTTTAAATAACTTTTCTTTCACAGCAAAAGAATACCGGGAATTAGTACTGCTGGCCGTTGCTCAATAAAGATATAACTGCACAAGTGTGCGACGCAACGATGCCTGGTAGCGGTACTTAGCCGGAACAATAAAAAAGTATGGAGTATAAGTTTAACGAGATCGAACAGAAATGGCAGGAAAACTGGAAGCAGACAAAGACGTACAAGGTTTCAAACAACAGCGAGAAACCTAAATTTTATGTGCTGGATATGTTTCCTTACCCCAGCGGTGCAGGACTGCATGTGGGCCACCCGTTAGGTTATATTGCTTCGGATATATACAGCCGTTATAAAAGGCTGAAAGGTTTTAATGTATTACACCCGATGGGTTACGACAGCTTTGGTTTACCGGCTGAACAATATGCCATTGAAACCGGTCAGCACCCGGCAGTGACCACTGAAAAGAACATTGCCACTTTCCGGAGCCAGCTGGATAAAATTGGTTTTTGTTATGACTGGGACAGGGAAGTGCGAACCAGTGAGCCTAATTATTATAAATGGACGCAGTGGATCTTTTTACAGTTGTTCAATGCTTATTACGACCGTAAAGAAAATAAGGCAAAGCCCATTGCTGAATTAGTTAAACAGTTTGAAATCGAAGGCAACCTTAAACCTTCAACCTTAAACCTTCAACCATTTACCGCTGCTGAGTGGAACGCTTATGACGAAGCAACGCAGCAAAATATATTAATGGATTGCCGCCTTGCCTATTGCGGGTATGGTGAAGTAAACTGGTGTGAGGCATTGGGTACCGTACTGGCAAATGATGAAGTGGTGAACGGTGTGAGTGAACGTGGCGGACACCCGGTTGTAAAAAAGAAACTGCGTCAATGGTATTTGCGTATCACTGAATATGCCGACAGGCTGCTCGAAGGATTGAACCGTATCGAGTTCAGTGATGCGATGAAGGATATGCAGACAAACTGGATCGGAAAATCATCCGGTGCTGAAATAGATTTCGCCATTAAAGGAAAGGAACAGCAATTACGTGTATATACCACCAGGCCTGATACCATCTTTGGTGTTGACTTTATGGTGGTGGCGCCGGAACTGGACCTGATCAACGAAATAAGATCTGCTGAACAGGCCCAGGCGGTTGATGAATACATTGCTTATGTAAAGAGCCGCAGTGATGTGGAACGCATGGCAGAGAAAAAGATCACCGGTTGCTTTACCGGTGCTTATGCCATCAATCCTTTTGACGGCAGGGAGATCCCCATCTGGATATCAGAATATGTACTGGCAGGTTATGGCACTGGCGCTATTATGGCCGTGCCCTGTGGTGATGAAAGGGATTACAAGTTTGCAAAGCATTTTAATATTTCTATTACCAATATCATCGGTTCGCATTTTGATGGAGAAGAGGCCAACCCGACAAAAGATGCCATTTTAGAAAACAGCGGTTTCCTGAACGGGCTGGTGATGAGGGCTGCTATGGAAGTGGCTATTAAAGCAATTGAAGAAAAAGGTATTGGTACCCGTAAGGTAAATTATAAGATGAGGGATGCGGCGTTTAGCCGCCAGCGTTACTGGGGCGAACCATTCCCCATTACCTGGAAAGATGGTATTGCAAAAGAATGGAAAGGTGAACTGCCGCTGGAATTACCACACGTGGAAACTTATGGTCCCGGCCCGGATGCACAGGGACCTTTGGCAAACATACCGGAATGGGTGCAGCAGGATTTTGAAACGAATACCATGCCCGGTTATGCTGGTTCTTCCTGGTATTTTTTACGTTATATGGATCCAAACAATGCTGCTGCTTTTTGCGACCGAAAAGCAAGTGACTACTGGAACCAGGTAGACCTTTACATTGGCGGAACCGAACATGCAGTTGGGCATTTATTGTACAGCCGTATGTGGACAAAGGCTTTATATGATTTAGGTTTTATTGGTTTTGATGAACCGTTTAAAAAACTGGTGAACCAGGGGATGATACAGGGGAGTTCAAGGTTTGTATACAGATTAAATAGTTCTCAAACGGGTTCCGACATGCCTAGTTCAATTTTATACAGATGCTTGGCTCAAACAATTTCTCAAGAACAACCAAATTTTTCATATCATCTATTCAATAATTCGTTCTTATTTCAGCACAAGAGTAATGGGATAATAATGAATATCCATTTTGATGAAATCCTTTATTTATACTTCTTTAAAGGGGAAGATTATTTTATTGAATGGTTAAGAAAACTTTTTAACAACAACGCAAACTACATTTCCAGCAGGGTCCCTGAAATGTTTTTTTCGGCAGGCCAAAGAGAAAAAACTGTAGGCATTGCTCAATTACATAATTATAATTTTTCCCAAATTCATGTTGACGTAAATATTGTTGACGGAGTCGAATTGAATACTAACGAATTTAAAAAATGGAAGAATGGGGAATTTGCTGATGCAGAATTTATTTTAGAAGACGGTAAATATATCTGTGGTGTTGAAACGGAAAAGATGTCCAAATCCAAATACAACACCGTTAACCCCGATGAACTTTGCAACAGATACGGAGCCGACACTTTTCGTATGTACGAAATGTTCCTTGGTCCTGTTGAGCAAAGCAAACCTTGGGACACGAAGGGTATTGAAGGTGTTCACCGTTTTTTACGCAAGCTCTGGCGACTGTTCTTTGATGAAATAAAAGGAAAGGTTTGGAACACAGATAAAGCCACCGACGCTGAACTGAAAATACTGCATAAGACAATTAAAAAAATAGAAGAGGATACTGAACGCTTCAGCTTTAATACTGCGGTAAGCACCTTCATGATCTGCGTGAACGAACTGGCAGACCTGAAATGTCATAAGAAAGAAATACTGGAACAATTACTGGTATTGCTTACTCCTTATGCACCACATATTGCGGAAGAATTATGGAACCAGTTGAGTAACAGTGGTAGTGTGCTGGATGCAGCTTATCCAGCATTCGAAAGCAAATATGTTACCGAGTCATCCAAGGAATATCCCATCTCCATTAACGGAAAAGTAAGAACCAATATAAACCTTGCATTGGACCTGCAGCAACCGGAAGTGGAGCAGCTGGTACTGGCAAATGAAGTGGTTCAAAAATGGCTGGAAGGCAAAGCGCCGAAGAAGATCATTTATGTGAAGAACAAAATGGTGAATGTGGTGGTGTAAAGAACGTTTAATCCGTTGAAAACGTTCCATCGTTGGTAACCCTTCCACTTTTTAAAACCTTTTAAAGACTTAAACGTTTTAAATGTAGTTAACGATCAAACAATGGCTACTGCATCTATTGAACTCATAAACGCTTTAAGCGCCACTGCCCAACGTCTGCGCAGTGGCGCTCATTATGCATGGGGGCATCATGGCGCCTGTAACTGCGGCAATTTATTACAGGCAATCACCAATCTTTCTGAAGGTGAAATCATACGGCATGCTCATACCGGCACCGGCGAATGGACCGAACTGGCAGCAGAATTTTGCCCGGTGAGCAACACACCACTTTCATTGATGATCACCCGGCTGCAGGATATTGGTCTTACACCAACAGATATACATCATATAGAATACCTGGATGATAAAGAAGTACTGCAGTATCTGCCCAATGGTTTCCGCTGGTTGAAAAGAAATAAACGGGAAGATGTGATCGCTTACTTTGAAGCCTTTGCCAATATGCTGGAAGAAAAATTACTGAGAGAGGTAAAGCTGAATATGGAGGAGTTGTTAGCGGCGGAGCTGGTGTGATTTTTTATTACACGAATTAAAACGAATTACATTAATTGTCTCTTTCGGAATTGATGCGTTAATTGTTTTAAAATAATTAGTGTAATTAGTGCAATCCGTAAAATTAGTGGGCAATAATCCGTGGCATTAAATACGGGCCTCCATCAACTCCTGGTATGCAGCACTCAGTATCCTGTCAATACCTTCACTGCCCTTCCATTCTGTTTCACCGGGAATTTCTTTTGTCTTTAGCAATTCATTCTTTGATTTGCCGGATTTTATTTCTCCCTCCACGTAATTCAGCAAACGTTCGAGATAAGAGCTAAACAGTTTCAGGTCTTCTTTTTTTACGATCACGTTATAGCCGCTGGCAGCATTGCCACAAATGAATTTTGTTTTTTTATCAAAACTATTGGAAATCTTATCCAGCATTCCTATCCAGTTGCTGATGCTGGCACCGGCATTCCTGTCAACGAAAGGATGACGGCGGTTGCACATAAGATCGCCCAGGTGCACAATTTTTTCTTTGGGAAAATGCACCACGCTGTCGCCGTTGGTATGAGCAGCGCCGAAATACTGCAGGCATATTTCATCCTTGCCAATCGTTTCACACCAGGTGTCTTTATAAGTTTGATCAGGAAATAATTGCTTATCTGTTATACCCTTTTCCCTTGCAAGTACCTCCTGGTTGAACTTTGAATTTTCATGCGCCAGTATGTGTTGTACTTTTCCTTTGAATGCAATATTACCGGAGCAGCTTTCGCTGTGGTGATGTGTATTGATCAATAACCTGAAGGGTTGTTCTTCTTTCTTCTTCAGTTCATCCATTAAATGTGCTGCCGCATCCGGGAACTGTGAGTCCACCACTACATAACCTTCTTTGGTAAGCTTAAAAAGTATGGTACCGCCTTTTTCTGTAAAGATGCCTGTATCATCATTGAACATGGTGATCGTCCAGGAAGGATCATTGATCAGCTGCGCTATTGTCTTATTGCTAAAAAGCGCTATCGCAGTCAGTACAGCACTGCTGTTACGGATGAATAAGCGACGTTGCATACAATCATTTTTTTGACCCGGAAAAGGTACAGTAATTTTACGGCGGCAGATTTCACAACTTATCAACCGTTAATATCATCTGGATATGTTTGCAAAAAACGTAGCTGAAAAATAATTTGTAACGTTGATGAACAACCTTCAACATTCTTACCTGAGCATCGGTTAATACTCCAATTTTTTTAACGAAGGTGCTTTGAACCAGGTGATCACCACCACCAGCACCGTCATACAACCACCAAAAACAACAGAAGGCACGGTGCCCATCAGCCTGGCCGTAACACCGCTTTCAAACTGGCCTATTTCATTAGAAGAATTAATGAACATAGAATTTACACTCATCACCCTTCCACGTAATTCATCCGGTGTTTTTAACTGCATGATATTGCCCCTTACCACAACACTCACCCCGTCAAGTATACCGGCAAGCAATAAAGCAACAAATGACAGCAAATACCATTTAGAAAAACCAAATAATATGATACACAATCCAAAGCCGGCCACTGCGAACATGAGCTTTAAACCTTGTTTCTTTTTCATTGGTGATAAGGTTAACCAGATCACCATAATGATGGAGCCAATGTCACCTGCTGCATTCAGCCATCCAAAGCCGATAGGTCCCACATTTAAAATATCTTTTGCAAAAACCGGCACCATAGCAACAGCGCCACCAAAGAAAACAGCAAAGAGGTCGAGTGATATAGCGGCGAGCACTTCCTTTGTTTTAAAAACATACCGCAATCCTTCACCGACGGCTTCCCATGTTCTTTTATCAGCCGTATTGCTGATACCTGGTGGCTTTGATTTGACACGGTAAATAAATAACAATCCCGTTAACACGAGGCTTGTAATGACTATAAATGTTCCTGTTACATGCAGCCAGGCAATTAAAAATCCTGCAATGGCATGCCCGGTAATACTTGCTATCAACCAGCTGGTGGAGCTTAATTGTGAAGCGGTGATCAGCAGTTCTCTTGGTACCAGTGAAGCAATGATAGCAGAAAAAGTGGGACCGGAAAAAGAGCGTATGACACCCGTTAAAAAAATAACTGAATATACAAATACCATGATCGCTTTTGTACCAAACGAATCATGAAACCAGTGCGTGGATGTTCCAAGTAAAATAAATCCGCAAAGTGCATATAACAATACCGAACGCACCAGTATTTTTCTTTTGTCACTTTTATCCACCACGTAGCCTGCATACAATGCCAGCGAAATAGCGGGTATGGCTTCCGCAAGACCGATCATACCAATATAAAATGCATCACGGGTTAACTCATACATCCACCAGGCCACCAGTGTGCCCATCATCCGCAAACCCATAATGAATATAAAACGGCCAAATAAAAAATTCCTGAATTCGCTTATCCGTAAAACCTGTGAAAGAGATTTATCCAAAATAGTGTTTTGTGTGAGATGCAAAGATAAGGCTAGTTCAGCCCCTCCCAAAAGATACGGTACAAAGCATCAGAAATATAAGGTCAAGCGGCAATAAAGACTTATCTGCTGTATCTGTATAAACTATGGCAACGTTAAAAAATGTTGCCCGTCATCATATTCTTTATCCAGTGCGTTAATAATGGTCTTTAAATGAAGTTCATTACCCAGGAAGTCTGCATTGGATGCATCCACGAAGATCGTTTTTAAATTATGCTGGCGGATATAATGCGTATAGGTTTGCTGCAGGTTGAACAAATAGTCGTTTGGTATGCTTTGTTCATAAGAGCGGTTACGCTTGCGGATATTTTCCTGCAGTTTATTTACAGGCGAATGCAGGTATATCAGTATCTCCGGCATAACGATCTGCTGGTTGATGATATCGAATAATTTTTGATACAGCCTGAATTCTTCATCCGGCAAATTTACCTTGGCAAATAAAAGACACTTTGTAAAAAGATAATCAGAGATGGTAATGGACTGGAAAAGGTCTTTTGTCTGCAGCAGGTCTTTCAGTTGTTTAAACCGTTCTGCCATAAAAAAAAGTTCCAGCGGGAAGGCATACTGCTGCGGATTCTCATAAAACTTGGGCAAAAAAGGATTATCTGCAAACTCTTCCAGTATCAGTCTTGCGTTAAAATGTTTACTCAGTAAATGGGCCAGCGTGGTTTTACCTGCACCTATGTTCCCTTCTATTGTTACGTAGTTATACTTCATACCCGGTCGGCCGCAAAATAAGCTGAATCATTAACCGGGCAATTAAAACTTTTTCACATTCAGGGTATCGGCACAGTGAAGAAGTAATTGATGAATATTTTGTTGCAGAACAGGATGCCTGAACATCGGTGACAACTCATTCATTGGCACCAGTACAAAACGCCGGTTCTGTATTTCAGGATGCGGTATGGTTAAGTCTATTGTTTTTATTATCTCCTTATTGAAAAATAAAATATCAATATCAATTACTCTTGGTGCATTCTTTACAGTCCGCACCCTGCCCATGGCAGCCTCAATAGCGAGCACAGCCTGCATTGTAACAGCTGCATCCAGTTTTGTTTCCACCACTATGACCTGGTTTAAAAAATCAGGCTGGCTGGTATTACCCCATGCTGCGGTAACATATAATCTTGATTGGCGTTTTACTTTACCAACAGCCGCCCGGATATGTTTAATAGCCACTTTTAATTGCTGGCGGCTGTCACCCATATTACTGCCCAGCAGCAGGTAAGTTGTATTCATTTTAAAACAAACAGGTATTAGCCGTTGAATATTTCTTTGTCAACGGGCCGTGAAGGTAAATGTTTTCCTTTTTTTCAGATAGCTTTGCGGCTCAACTATTTTGTATGCAGCAATACAGCCAGGGCCGGGCCTTATGGGCTATTACCAAGGCAAGTCTCCGTTCTATATTCAGGAGCCCGCAATCTGTTTTCTTTGGTATTTTTTTCCCGGTAGTGCTGATCGTCATCTTTGGTGCCCTCAGTGGTGGTGGTGGCGTCAGCTTTGATATTGGCATTGATCAGAAATCAGATACCACCAGTGAGCTTTACCATTTAATAAAAGCAGCACCGCTTTTAAATGAACGGGTGGCCAGCCAGGATTCGCTGGAGGATATGATGAAGAGAGGAAAAATTACAGCACTGATCGAGATCAGCCGGTCGAAAGATCCGCAATCAACTGCCAAGTATAATATCCACCTCAGATCGTCCTCTGCTAACCAACGGGAATTGCCCGGCTTAAAATCTGTGCTTGCAGGCATTATTTCAGAAGTAAGCCCGCAGAAACAGCCGGCAACCTTTGCTGAGATAACAAGTGAAGAAGTACAGGGAAGAGAATATAAACTGATCGATTTTTACCTGCCGGGAATGATCGGCTTTTCAATGATCGGCTCCGCTGTTTTTGGTGTGGCCTTTTTGTTTTTCAACCTAAGGGAAATGCTGGTATTAAAAAGATTGTTTGCTTCTCCTGTAAGAAGGATCAATATTATCCTGGCCGAAACATTTTCAAGGGTGATCTTCCAGGTGGTGACTGTTATCGTTTTGATACTGGTTGGTAAATACTTTTATGGCTTTACATTGGCAGATGGCTGGTTTACATTTTTTAATATGCTGCTGGTAAGCCTGCTTGCCCTGCTTGTATTTATGGGAGCCGGTTTTGTTATCAGCAGTGTGGCTAAAAATCAAAATGTAATTCCTATTTACTCCAACCTCTTTATGTTTCCCCAATATTTTTTATCGGGTACTTTCTTTTCAAAAAATGCATTACCAAAAAGTATCCAATGGCTGGTGGAAGCTTTGCCATTAACAGCCTTAAATGATGCACTGAGAAAAATATCTTTTGAAGGCGCCAGCTTATTTTCTGCCGGCAAACAACTGGGCATTTTATCTATCTGGGGTATCGTGGTGTATGCTATTGCAATAAAAGTTTTTAAATGGGAGTAACCATGAGAATAATCAAAGCATTCCTGTTTGGTGCAGTAAGCCTGTTCATCATTATAACATTGCTCTCCCTGCTGATACCTTCCAATATAAAAGTATCCAGGACGGTATTGATCAATAACACAACAGCACCGGCAATATCAAGCCAGGTAGCTTATATGAGCAACTGGCGCAACTGGCACCCGCTGTTTAAATCAGATTCTGCAAAAATTTATATCAATCCCGGAACCAAAGGGGTGAAATCTTTTGTTGTAGAGTATAATGACAAAAAGGTTACGATTGATTTTACAGGCACAGACAGCAGCACTGCCACGCATATTATAAAATTCAACATGAGCTCGCCGGGTGAAAATGAGATCCGGAACGAGATCATCATCATCCCTGTTCCCAACCAAAACAATGTGCAGGTGGAATGGCAGGCGCTCAACAAACTCAGGTGGTATCCCTGGGAAAAATTTTACGGGATATTTATAGATAAGCTTACCGGTCCGGGTTATGAAACAGCCTTGAATGGCCTGAAGACTTTTATTGAAACTGGTGCTGGCAAATAGATATCTTACCGGACGCTGATCAGCGAACTCAAAGGGTAACGCAGGTTTTTATAACCATACATGTCTATTTTGATACTGCCCACGCTGATAGGACTTTCAATCCTTAATAACAAATGATTGGGATCATCACTTACCCAGGCACTCATTTTTTCTCCTCCATCTGAAAAGGTGTTGCCCTTTATCAGCAGCGGCTTAAACTTGATCGCTTTGAATTTGCCGTATTTTGTTTTGATGGTTTCCTTGCCCATGTACCGCAGGTAAAGATGATGCACTTCATCATCGATGAACATGTCGAAAGGAATTTTATCATTCACTTTATACTTTTCAAAGTTTATATTTCTTGCGTAGTAAACAGAGCTGATCACATCCTGTATGCAGCTGGTGGTTTTAAACACACCATTCGTACTCACCGCGGTACCGGCACCATGGTTAAATGTTACATTGTTGTAAATTTTATAGCCATCTTCATCCACGTTGCGGATAAATTTTACCGGCAGCATGGTGGTGGTATCTATATAAGATTCATACCTGTCACGTACTTTAAAAAATTTATCAAAGAACGGAAACGATCTTCCTTCACCCACGCAGTGATAAGTTTGTTTACCATTAAACCGTTCAAGTGAAGTGGTGAACACAGCCTCTCCTGCGCTGATATATACACCGGCTGCGCTGTAAAAGATACGCATGGTAACACTCTCCCCTTCTTTAAAGGCAGTATTCTTTAATCCGCAAAACGAATCATCCGTAAGGGCTGTAAACTTTGTATTGTTTACATGTGTGGATGTAAATGCACTTAAGATAAAAACAAGTAAAAATCCTTTAATCAATACTTTCATTTTTTTCTTTTAATACTTTAACACTCAATATGAGCAGACTGCCAATTACAGCAGGTATAACCAAATTTATCAGCCAGATACCCAGTGCCGCTGCCCCTACACCCAGTTCATTCGTGGTATAAAATTTCAATATGGCCCAGCAGGCACTTACCCTTACAGGCAATTCAATAAACCCTATCGTGGGCGCCATTGCCATCACCAGGTAAAACACGGTAATCAGCCAAAAGCAATTCCACCAGCCTATTTCAACCTGCATTACCTGCAGCAGTAATATATACTGCACAATAAAAACCAAGTAACGCCCAAATGATAACGACAAAACCCTCAATAGTTGTATATCATCAAATTCATCCAGCACTTTTATATGCTGCACCACTTTTTGCAGGGCCGGCGCCCTTTCCATTAATCTTACCAACCAGCCAAGCCGCAAATAAAATAACAGGATAAACACGGTAACGGATCCGCTGAGATAAACCAGTATCTCCCCCCAAAAGTCAGGCAAAACACTGTTTGCGTTGCTGTTATGCTGTGAAAAATATCTTAAAAATAGCAAACCCAAACAGCCCATCAGCATGGTTACCAGCAGTTGGCTGATACTGCCCACTATAGCCAGTGATATGGCTTTTATCCTGTTGCCTTCATCAATATATAAAATCCTGCCACCATATTCCCCCACCCGGTTGGGTGTAAGCATGGTAATACTGCAACCAGCCAGTACAGACTTAAAAGCCGCCCACCACGAAAAACGCTGCACATGCTGCACCAGCACCTGCCATTTTCTTGATTCCACACCCCAGTTTACCAACATTAGTAATACCACCAGCCAGAACTTCGGTTGCTGCCAGCTGTTCCTGATCACCTGCCACCTTATAGCCAGGTCCGGTTGATTAGTTATCTGCCGGTACAGGCTCCACGACAGGATAATGAATATAACCGGGCCAAGAAAATAGTTGACTAATATTTTGATATTTTTGTTCAACGTGGTAGTAAATATTTTGTTACCGGCATTTCAGCTTTTTTCAGCATCGTTGCGTCGCACTCTTGTGCATTTTCAGCCTGATTTGAAATAAATCATTTTAATTTTTTTCAAATTAGTTATACAATGATACTTTTAATTATCCAATTCAATTACAGTCAATACAGTGAGTACTTTGCAATCCACATCAAAAATAGTTTTAGGAATTGACCCCGGCACCGTAGTAATGGGTTATGGTCTTATACAAATTACCGGGAGCAAATTATCCCTGGTGGAACTGGATATATTAAAACCCGGAAAAGTGGAAGATCCATACAAAAGGTTACAGCTCATTTATAATACTGTCAGCGGGCTTATTATTAAATACAAACCAGATGTGTTTGCTATTGAAGCACCATTCTTTGGCAAGAATGTGCAGAGCATGCTTAAGCTTGGCAGGGCACAGGGTGTTGCCATTGCTGCCGCCATGCGCCACGGGCTGGATGTAACAGAATACTCTCCCAAAAAAATAAAGCAATCTGTTACCGGCAATGGTAATGCAAGCAAGGAGCAGGTTTTAAAAATGCTGCAGCATTTATTAAGTTTTAAAGACAGTCCCAAATACCTGGATGCATCGGATGCGCTGGCGGTGGCAGTTTGCCATTATTTCCAGGAAAATTCTGTATTAGCAAAAGCAGGCACTAAAATGGGTGGTTGGGAAGATTTTATAAAGAAGAACCCGGCAAGAGTAAAAAAGCTTTAAATAACGATGAACATCCGTCTTGATAATATTGAGAAATTTTCCACCCCGTATGATGAATCGATAATACAAAGATTCTTTACCGATGAAGATAACATTACTCCCAGCCCGGAGCATGAAGATCAAATCATTTATTTTACAGGTAATGCTGCAAAGTTTTTATGGAACCTCGAAATGAAATTAGGATTAAGCACCACTTCGAAACATTTCAACTCTATATCAACATTCAATACAGCCGGCAAATCAAGTGCAGAAATAAAAAAATATCTTTTTAACCTGTCAATCCCGTTTGATCATTGGGTATTTATTATCGAGCAGCCTGATACATGCTTTAAACTTACCTGGAAAATGGTAATTAAATATTTCAGCGGGTTGTTTTTAACCGACCAAATAATCTGGGATAACTCATTTAATTGGAGATTAGAATATTATCACGACGGTGTTTTCACATTTGCCCGTGGCATAATTCACAATGTAAATGATGAAGGAGAAAAACTGGCAATAGCTGTTAAAGAAATGAACAACAGGAAATACTAAATGCCCAATTAGATATTGCTTATAATTTTCTGTTGCACCTCCTTCAATTCCGCCGGACTTAATTTCAATTTCCCTCTTGTAAAATTCAGGTCATCCGCACTGTTAACCGGCACTAAATGCAAATGCGCATGTGGTACTTCAAGCCCCACCACGCTGATGCCGCAACGGTTGCAGTCAAATGCTTTTTCAATGGCATGTGCAATGGGTTTTGCAAATAACAGCATAGCGGAAAGGTAATCATCTGCCAGGTCAAAAAACTTATCTGTTTCTGTTTTGGGTACCACCAGCACATGCCCTTCCACCAAAGGAAAAATATCAAGAAAGGCAAAGAACTGGTCATTCTCTGCAATTTTATAAGAAGGTATCTCACCTGCAATGATCTTTGAAAATATGGTCATACTTTAATTTTTATAAAAGTACAAACAAAAAGCCCATCACACTATTGTATGACGGGCCTTTCAAAATACTCGTTTTTTACAGGGAAATATCTTCGATCTTAAATTTTAATGTTCCTGCAGGCACCTGTACTTCAGCAGTCTCTCCTTTTTTCTTACCAAGCAAGCCTTTACCAATGGGGGAAGTCACTGATATCTTGCCTTGCTTCAGGTCTGCCTCTTTTTCAGAAACAATCTGGTAGGTAACCTGCTTTTTGGTACCCATATTGGTTACTGTAACTTTTGTAAGTATGGATACTTTGCTTACATCAATATTACTCTCATCCAGGATACGGGCAGTAGCTATAACACCTTCGAGGTATTTGATCTTTGCTTCCAGCATACCCTGTGCTTCTTTAGCTGCATCGTATTCAGCATTCTCTTTAAGGTCACCCTTCTCCCTTGCTTCCGCAATAGCTTTACTAGCTGCAGGACGGTCCACACCTTTCATATGCTGCAGCTCCGCCTTCATTTGTTCAAAGGTCTCTTTAGTCACATAATTTGTCTCAGCCATAACACTTCTTTTATAGTAAACAGAAAAAAATACAACGCCCTGGTTTGCCCAAGGCGTTGTATCTGTCGCAAATATAGACAAAAATTTAAATCCCCAGCTTTTCCAGCACCACCTGGCTCATTTTTAAAAATGCCTCGTGGCTGTATCCTGCAATATGCGGTGTAACAATTACATTCGGTTGCTGCGTTAAAAAATCCAGCTGAGCCAGCTGCTCTGCTGTATAAGTTTCCAGCTTTTCATTTTCCAGCACATCGAGTGCAGCGCCTGCAAGTTGTTGCTGTTTCAATGCGTTTATCAACGCCGCCGTATCAGTAACTGCTCCCCTGCTTGCATTGATGAAATAAGGCTGCCGCTGTAAGGCATTAAAAAAGCTTTCGCCTGCCATATGTTTTGTTTCGGCTGTAAGCGGCACATGAAAACTGATCACATCCGCATAGCGGCATACCTGTTCAAGGCTGGCCTCTTTTACATAACCTTCTGCAAAACCAAATTTATACTTATCGTAAGCCAGCACTGTAACATCAAAGGATGAAAGCAATTTGGCAAATGCACCCCCGGTATTTCCAAAACCAATAATACCTACTGTTTTGCCACTAAGTTCTGTACCACGGTTGGCATCACGTTTCCATATTTTATTTTTAACCTCCTCACTGCTCACATTGATCTTATTCATCAGGTTCAGCAGCATACCCAGCACGTGTTCCGCTACTGCATTCCGGTTCCCTTCAGGACTGCTTTCGCATTGTATACCTTTGCTTTTGGCGTATTCCACATCTATCAATTCCATACCACTACCCAGCCGGCCGATCCATTTTAACCGGTCTGCTTTTTCCAGGAGCTGCCGGTCTACCTTAAGCCTGGTGGTTACAATCAATCCATCAGCAAGGCCGATCAGACCACTTAATTCTTCATACGTAACAGCAGGCAAATACATTACTTCAAAACCCTTTTTTTCAAGGGTGCTTACGAGTATATCATGTGTTTTTGCTGTAATGATCACTACTGGCTTTGTGCTGCTCATTATCCGGGGTCATTTATTTTTAAACCTGCTAAAGAAACAATTATTATTAACCTGCAGCGATCATACTTATCTCTACGTTGGCATTTTTGGGAAGTCCTTTTACGGCCACAGTTTCACGTGCAGGAAAATTGCTTTGAAAATAGGCTGCATAGGTTTCATTTACTTCTGCAAACAGGTTCATATCACTTAAAAAAATGGTGGTCTTTATCACATGACTAAAATCAAGGCTGGCTTCCGTAAGAATGGCCTGCAGGTTTCTCATTACCTGCGTGGTTTCTTCTTTTATACTTGTATTGGCCAGTTCTCCTGTATCAGCATTTAGCGCTACCTGGCCGGAAATGAATAGTAAATTACCTGCTTTTACAGCCTGGCTGTAAGGACCGATGGGTGCCGGCGCTTTGGGTGTATTGATAATTTGTTTGCTCATACCTGTTTTTTATATACCTGCAAATATATCTTTAATCAAGCACCTATTTTTGTAAAAAGTTAGTAATGACAATTGCAGTATTTGGTAATAATAAACAATGGGAAGAAATACAGGGCTTGCCTGCAAATGCAGGATGGGTAAGACTGGAAGCTATTGCAGGAAGGCCTGCAAATGCAGATGCTTATTTTGTTATGGACAGTGTGATTGAATTTGATTTTAACACAATTGCTGTTCCCGTATTTATAAATGCAGTCGATATCACTTTATCATCTCTCCATGCGCCTGTTAATGTTATCCGTTTAAATGGATGGAATGGCTTTTTAAAAAATGAGACCTGGGAAATTGCCGGCAGTATTTCCGGAGAAGCGCAACTTGTATTATCCTCCTTAAATAAGAAACACACTATTGTTCCTGATAAGCCCGGGTTTGTTTCTGCCAGGATAATTGCCATGATCATTAATGAAGCGTATTTTGCACTGGAAGATAATGTGAGCACGAAAGAAGAAATTGATATCGCCATGAAACTGGGCACCAATTATCCTTTTGGTCCTTTTGAGTGGGCTGGAATAATCGGTATAAAAAATATTTGTTCCTTATTAGAGGCTCTATCATTAACAGATGAGCGGTGCAAACCTTGCCCGTTATTAAAAAAAGAAGCTGCAGCATGGGATTGATCTTAAATATTGACACCGCTACCGAAACAGCTTATGTAAATATTGCTGATAAAGGAGTGATAATACAGGAAAGAAAAAGCATTGAACAGAAAGATCATGCATCATTTCTGCAACCGGCAATTAAAGAACTTACAGCAGCGCTCGATATAAGTTTAAAGGATCTTGATGCAATAGCAGTATGTGCAGGCCCCGGCTCCTATACAGGCTTGCGGGTGGGAATGGCCAGTGCCAAAGGATTATGTTATGCCCTGCATAAGCCATTGATCGCCGTAAACTCCCTTGAAATACTCGCAAATGCCGCCCAGGCAGCAATCAATGAAGAGAATAAAAAAGAAAGCCTGATCTGCCCGATGATAGATGCCCGGCGTATGGAAGTATTTACTGCTCTGTATGATGCTTCCATGAACGTAGTAATGGAACCATGTGCCATGATACTTGAACCAGAAAGTTTTTCACAACAAATTCAACAAATATTTTTTATTGGTTCAGGCATCACAAAATGGGAAAAAATTTGCCCATCTAAAACTTCAAATCTTATAAAAAAATACAATACAGGCGCTTCAATGGCCTTATTAGCAGGTAAAAGCTTTATCAAGGGGCAATTTGCACATCTCACAAATATTGTTCCGATGTATATCAAAGATTTTCATGTGGTTACCAAGTAAATGTTGACACATCGTTTATACCATTTTTTAACCATTTATACTAATAACTGCTTTTACAAATATTAAATCATGCTTATCTTTGCATGACAGTTTTAAAATCTAATAAATAAAAATGACAGAAACCTCTCTCCCAGCAAACGGGCACTCTACTGCCCAAACAAAAAACACAGTCATGGGCACACTAAAGATTGATTATTACAATGTGAAGAAGGCTGCTTTGATATTAAGGGCGCTCAATCACAAACTCCGGCAGCAATTAATTAAATTAATTGAAGAAGAAAAAAAGATTACCGTTACGGAGATTTATGTAAGACTGAGGCTTGAACAGTCAGTTGCGTCGCAGCACCTTGCTATTTTGCGTAAAGCCGGCATTGTAACAACACAGCGTGATGGAAAATTCATTTACTACATGATCAATCATAAAAGGATTGAAGAGATAAATGATGTGGTTTCAGAACTTGTGGCCTGAAAATGAATGTAAGAAGCGAATAAGGCGGATGCATTATGTATCCGCCTTTGTTTTTTACCTTTGCAGCATACTTTATTTATAAATATTGAATATGTACCTCGAACAATTATATACCAGTTGCCTGAGCGAAGCGGCTTATTATATTGAAAGCAATGGTGAAGCCGCTATTGTGGACCCGTTAAGAGATATTGAGGAATACGTGGAACTGGCTAAAAAAAGAAAAGCCACCATCAAATATATTTTTGAAACACATTTTCATGCAGATTTTGTGAGTGGCCATGTTGACCTGGGTAAGATCACCGGTGCTCCAATTATATACGGCCCAAAAACAGAAACAAAGTTTCCTGCACATATTGCCGCAGACGGGGAAGTTTTTAAACTTGGCGATATTTCCATTACAGTATTACATACACCAGGGCATACAATTGAAAGCAGTTGTTACCTTGTAAAAGATGAAACAGGAAAGGATCATGCGATCTTTACTGGTGATACCTTATTTGTTGGGGATGTGGGCAGGCCTGATCTGAGTAGTGGTGATCTCTCCAGTGAAGAGCTGGCTGCTATTATGTACGAAACCATACAAACAAAGATCCTTCCACTGGCAGATGATATCATTGTATATCCTGCACACGGCTCTGGCAGCAGTTGCGGTAAAAACCTTGGCCCGGGTACTTACAGCACCATCGGAGATGAAAAGAAAAATAATTACGCATTGCAGGCACAGTCGAAAGAAGCATTTATTAAAGCAGTAACAGAAGGACTGAGTGAAGCCCCTGCTTATTTCCCCATCAATGCCCAGATCAATAAAGAAGGCTATGAAAGCCTGGATAAAATAAAAGATACAGCTTTGACCGCTTTGCATATACAATCATTTAAAGAGAAGCTAAAACAGGATATAACAGTACTGGATACACGACCTGCAGCCATATTTATTGAAGGATATATACCCGGCAGTATTTTTATCGGGTTGGAGGGACGCTTTGCTGAATGGGCAGGCAGTATTTTATCTTTTGATAAACCAATGTTGCTTGTAACAGAAAAAGGCAGGGAAGAAGAGACTGTTATCCGCCTTGCCCGGGTTGGTTTTAGTAAAATAGATGGCTACCTCGAAGGTGGTTTTGATGCATGGGCAAAGGCAGGCGAATCAATTGATATCATTATAAATATTGAAGTGGATGAGCTTGCGATGGATATACCACATGATCCCAACCTGCAGGTGGTGGATGTAAGAAGGGAGACGGAGTTTGCAGAAGGGCATGTAAAAAATGCCGTGAACATACCGCTCAATGAAATGACAGATGCAGGGGTGATTGCAGAGCTGGAAGACAACAAAAATATTTACTTACACTGTGGCAGCGGCTACAGGAGCGTAATTGCCTGCTCCTTACTTAAAAAAGAAGGGCTCCATAATATCCGTAACATCGCAGGCGGCTGGGAAAAGATTCAGGAAGAAAAAAAGATTACTACAGAAAAAGACCTTAGTGTATTAAACTAAACCTACTGTTCTATATCGATCCAGTTGCGTTTAAATATTTCGTTTGTTTCGTTAAAGGTATGCTTCCAGCGCTTATGTGTCCATAAGTAATTGGATGGATCTTTACGGATAGTGTCTTCCAGCATATCCCTGTATATTCTGGTAAGTTCACCTTTCTTCATCTCAGCTCCATTTTCAGTTACTGTTTTTGTATTGAGATGATAATACCCCCTTCTTTTCCTTTCTAAACTCATAAAAATAACACTGGTATTATTTCTTATTGCGCCCTTGTCAGGACCGTTTATAAAGGGTGTTTTTTTGCCGAAAAAATAAAGCCAATATGCATTATCAAGATTCCATGGATTTTGATCAGCTGCCAGCGCTATTGAATACTGAGATTTAAAAACACCATGCATCCTGCTTCTGAAATCTGCAGTAGATACCAGTATCGTTTTATACCTGGAACGTATTTTATAAAAAAGCCGGTCAAAAACTTTACTTCCGATTGACTTGTATACGCCCACAAAGGGGATGACGGTCATATCCCGGCCAAGTATCCAGTTAATATACTCCCAGTTCATCTGGTGTCCGCAATGAAATTGTATATTTTTACCCATGGCCGCCAGGCGGAATGCATCCTCCAAATCAATAGTGCATCTTTTAGTAAAAGCTTTATCACTCATACTGATCATTTTTATTGACTCAATAAACGTGTCAATAAAATGCCGGTAAAATTTTCTTGCGATCTGCCTGCGTTGTGCAATTGTTTTTTCCGGAAAAGCAATAGCAAGATTACCCATCACCACTTTCTTGCGGTAGCCAATTACATAGTACATCAGCAGGAAAAAAAAGTCACTTATCCCATATAAAATAAAAAATGGCAGTAAAGAAATTAGATAGAAAATACCATAAACTAAATAGTACATACGTGAACAGCTGTTTAATTTCTACAAAGCAATGTTTTGAACCATTGTACTTTTATTGGGATAATCAGTATTATAATGCAAGCCCCTGCTTTCATGCCTGAACTCGGCACTTTTTACAATAAGGTAAGCCACTGTGATCATATTTCTTAACTCACATAGCTGTGGAGATACTTCTGTTTTTTCGTACAATGCCTCCGTTTCTTCAAAAAGGAGGTCAAGCCGTTTCATGGCACGGTGCAAACGCTCATTGTTTCTTACGATACCAACATAATCACTCATCAGCAATTTCAGTTCCTTTACACTTTGCGTAATTAATATCATTTCCTTCGGCGCATTGGTTCCATCTGCTTTCCAGCCGGGCACCAGTGCATCTTTTACCAGGTGTTCGTTATCATTTTTTGCAATGGCAATTACAGCATCTTTGTACGCCCTGTGGGCAAATACCATCGCTTCCAGCAGGCTGTTACTTGCCAAACGGTTGGCGCCGTGTAAACCGGTACTGGCACACTCTCCTGCCGCATATAAATTCCTGATGGATGTCCTGGCCCATTCATCTGTTTTAATACCACCACAACTGTAATGTGCAGCAGGAGCCACCGGTATCATGTGTTTGGTAATATCAATACCAATACTCAAACACTTTTCATAAATATTGGGAAAATGTTCTGTAAACTTTTCTTTGCTGAAATGACGGCAGTCAAGAAAAACATGCTCTGTACCATTTATCTTCATTTCGTTATCGATCGCTCTTGCCACAATATCTCTCGGCGCCAGGTCTTTTCTTTCATCATAGCGCTCCATAAAAGCTTCGCCTTTATGATTTCGCAAAATACCACCATCACCCCGTACTGCTTCTGTAATCAAAAAACTTTGTCCACGAACACCGGGCTCATACAAGGCCGTTGGATGAAACTGTATGAACTCCATATTTTCAATTCGCCCTTTTGCACGGTACACCATGGCCACACCATCGCCTGTTGCAATAGCCGGGTTGGTGGTGGAGCGGTAAACCTGCCCGTTTCCGCCTGTTGCCAGTAAGGTGATGGATGCAAGGATTTTTTCGATCTTATTTGTCTCAAGGTTTAATACATATACCCCGTAACATTCTACATCAGGTGTTGATTTGGTTACTAAAAAACCAAGATGATGCTGTGTTATAATATCCAGTACAAAACAATGACTGATGAGTTCAATATTTTTTTGTTTTGCAATGGCTGCCAGCAAGGCACGCTCCATTTCTTTTCCCGTTACATCTTTATGATGGAGTATCCTGAATTCGCTGTGACCTCCTTCTTTACCCAGTTTAAAATCACCATCCGGTTCTTTATCAAACTGTGCACCCCATTCTATTATTTCCCGTATCCTGTCCACACCTTCCTTTACCACTATCTCCACCACTTCTTTATTACATAATCCATCCCCGGCTATAAGCGTATCTTCAATATGCTTCTCAAAACTATCATTATTAAAATCCATTACGCCCGCAATACCACCCTGTGCGTACTTGGTATTGGTTTCATCACTTTGTGTTTTGGTAAGTACCACTACTTTTTTATCCGGGCACGCCTGCGCCACTTTCAACGCATAGGTCAAACCTGCAATACCACTGCCAATTACGAGAAAATCTGTTTGCATAATTAAATTAAAATGTAAAAGCCAAAATAAAAGAAGTAAGCATCAAAACATCTTCATTTTAATTCTGACGTTCTAATTATCCACCCAAGCCTCATTTTCCTTTAATAAGTTTATCAGTTCATCCACCGCCACAGCACTGTCCACATTTCTTTTCACCACTTCTTTTCCTTTGTACAAAGTGATCTTGCCGGGTCCGCTGCCCACGTATCCAAAATCTGCATCTGCCATTTCACCCGGTCCATTTACAATACAACCCATGATCGCAATTTTAAGCCCTTTTAAATGATTTGTCACAGCACGGATCTTTGCGGTCGTTTCCTGCAGATCAAATAAAGTTCTGCCACAGCTGGGGCAGCTGATATATTCTGTTTTGGAGATCCTTGTACGGGTGGCCTGTAAAATAGAAAAAGATGTATTGTTTATGAACTGGTGGTTGTTCTTTGTTTCAAGGTAAGTTCTGCCCGAAACTTTCTGGTTCACTATTTTTAAAGGATCATTCATCAGCCAGATACCATCACCCATGCCCTCTAAAAACAAAGCGCCGCTTTCTGTTGCAAAATGTATCAGCTGTTCATCAATCGAACTGTCGTGGCTTTCAACAGCCAGTATAACCGGTGTTTTTATTTGACGGAGTGAGATATCGTTTATAAATGTTCTTACAGACTGCATACTGTTTGATGCTGTTGAATAAATACACAATACAACTGTTGCATCGTTCTGTATGTTTTCAACAAGCTTCGTATTGTCCTGTGCAGCATCTACTGCAACAAAATTGATCGCTGCAGTCCTTTCCGCTGCATTAATAAATTCATTTCCCTGGTATAGGGGAAAGTATTTTTCTTTATCACTAACAGATACCCATGTATCATAATCACAAACTACTTTCAAGGTACCCGGCAAGGCAAAATCAATAGTCTTTTTTGCAGTATAAATATAATCAGCAGCAGCATCCGCAATATTCCATTTGTCTGTTACTTCATTATAGGTATAACCGATTGCCTGCAGGTCAGTGTGGGTAATATTTTCAGCAAGCATATAATCTGCCACAACAACCGGCACATGCGCCTTTCCAATATTTGACAATTCGATTGTTTCCCGTCTTTTATATTCAAAAGGAGAATAAGAAAGCTTTGTTGCGGCAACAGTATCAATATCACCGGCAGCAGGTTCAATACTTGAATAGCGTTTTACCAGGTCTTTACAAACAGGAATCTCAAACTCCGGATCTTCCGTTAAACTTACCCGTATGGTGTCGCCGATACCGTCTTCCAGTAAAGTGCCGATACCGATAGCAGATTTTATTCTTCCATCTTCACCATCGCCAGCCTCGGTAACGCCAAGGTGCAAAGGATAACACTCTCCGAATTCATCCATCATATGATTCACCAGCAGTCGGTACGCCTGCACCATTACCAGCGGGTTACTGCTTTTCATACTCAGGATAATATTGTGGTAATCTTCAGCACGTGCAATGCGTAAGAATTCCATGGCACTTTCCACCATACCCATTGCAGTATCGCCGTAACGGCTCATAATGCGGTCACTCAGGCTTCCATGATTGGTACCGATACGCATGGCCGTTCCATGCTCTTTACAAATTTTTACCAATGGTGTAAAACGTTCTCTTATTCTTTCAATCTCTTCCGCATATTCCGCATCTGTATATTCTATCTGTTCAAACTTTTTCTTATCAACATAATTACCTGGGTTCACCCTTACTTTTTCCACGATCCTGGCGGCTATTTCCGCTGCATTAGGAGTAAAATGAATATCTGCCACCAATGGTGTGTTATACCCTCTCTTTCTCAGTTCATCTTTTATGTTCTGTAAATTCTCGGCTTCTTTTTTTGAAGGGGCGGTAATACGTACCAGTTCCGCACCAGCTTCAATACAACGGATGGATTGCTCCACCGTGGCCATTGTATCCATGGTGTCGGTTGTTGTCATAGTTTGTACACGGATGGGATGGCCATTGCCAAGCAGAAGATCACCAATCTTCACTTCTCTTGTTTTAAGCCGGCTGTATGCCGATAAAGACTCACAATAAAATTGCATATTCACTTAATGTGCTGCAAAATAACAACAAAAAAGCAGGGGTTGTTTGCCCCTGCCCTTTATTTTATCAAATCATTTTAGTATTCGATTTCATATTCCGCATCACCAGGTTTTTCCATAAGCTCCATCAGGGTATTCATAAATGTGATCGTTCTTTTATCTGCAGAAAGCTCTCCTTTCCTGTATACTGTTTTTTTTGCTTCATGCGGCAGTGTGATCACCGTTTTGATCGTCATATCGCCGGTAAGCATGGTAAGCTGCTGCATCATCTGCATCATGGAATCATTGGTTGCTTTATCACCCGGCAGGCTATTGCTTTTATAAGATATTTTACCGGGCACAGCCTTAAAATCATAATCTTTTGAAGATGGATTTAATGTGGCTGCAATATCTTCTTCCCCTGTGCCGGGCAATTTTTCCTTTGATTTATTTTCTTTACCGCTTACCACTTTGTCCATTCCATACTTTTCGGCTATATCAAACAAATGCTTTTTTATTTCCGGCAGCTGGGCAATATTTTTGAAAGGACAGCCCATCTCAATTTTAAACTGGCTGGTGGCTGAATCTATCTTCACTTTGCAATATCCCCGGCTGTACAATTCTTTTTCGGCTGCAGTTAATTTCTCTGCATCCAGGTCTTTAAAATAGATCAGCGTATCCGCCGAGGGAATAGGTTGTCCCTTTTGTGCCTTGTCTCCACCCATCTGTCCCATCTGGTTCATCAGTTCCATCATCTTACCCATATCCATTTTAATGGTATAAGTACCGCTGTGATCTTCATTAACAACGATATACTCTTCTGTGTCAACACAGGAAAAAAAAGTAACAATAAATAAAAGGAAGGACAGGTAAAGTTTAATTTGCTTCATACCGATAGATTGAAGCCACAATATAAAAAGATATTACCAATCTTTTTCGGGACGGTCAGGAGCGCTGATATCTGTTTTGCGCAGCTTATCCTGCAGGTTCTTTTCGTGCTGCAACAGGGCTTTCAATTTTTCCTCCGCCTCCTTCTTTGTCATTTTGGAGGGCTGTGGTTTGGGATTATCCTTTTGCTGGTTCTTTTGCTGCTGTTGTTGCTGTTTGTTCTGGTTTTGTTGTTGCTGCTGCTGTTGTTGCTGTTGCTGCTTTTTTATAGCTTTTTGCAGGTTCAGCCGGGCATCTTCATCTCCCGGGTTCAGGCGCAACGCCTCTTTATAGGCCTCTATACAATCAGCCAGTTTATTACTGTTTTGTAATACCACTCCTTTATTGTAAAGTGCTGCAGCCTTTGTGTGAGTAACCGTATCTTTTGCAATAGTGGCATCGTAAGCTTTCACCGCTTCTTCAGGTTTTCCATTTTTATACAAAGCATTACCAAGATTAAAGTATGCTTTTTCATTTAGCGAATCCTTTTCTGCTGCTTTTTTATAAAGGCCGGATGCATTGTTATAGTCTTTCTTTTCGTATGCTTCATTACCGGATTTTATCAGTTTATCACGGCTTTGAGAAAATAGTGCTGATGGTATTAAAACAAAAACAAGCAATCCGGTTACGGCCGCTTTTTTAGGTGAATGCATTGGTTTTCTTTCCCTGTTTTTTACTTTCTCTGCAATAAACAACTCCAGTACCAGGAAGATAAGAGCAAGCACGGCGAACCATTGAAAAAAGCTGTTGTAGATAGCCGCTGAATTGTCTTTTACAGAACGCTTTTCCATATTGTCCAGCTGAGCAACCACGGCATTTACTGCATCATCAGGTGTTGTAAGTAACTGGTATACCCCATTACCTGTTACAGCAATGTTTTTTAATTCACCTTCATTGAGTTTGGTGATCACCACATTACCCTGTACATCTTTTTTCATTTCATTTGTAACCGGATCCAATATCATACTGCCCTCAGGCGAACCAACACCAATGGTATTTATGATCACCCCATTATCTGTCATTTCTTTTGCGGTCTTCAAAGCGCTTTCATCATGATCTTCGCCATCACTTATAAGCACAACTGATTTATACTTTTTCTCTTTTATATTAAAAGCTGCATAGCACATTTTTAGTGCATCGCCAATTACGGTGCCCTGCACAGGCACCACTTCCGGTGTGGCAGAAGACAAATACATTTTTGCTGCGGCATGATCACCTGTTAAAGGCATTTGCATATAAGCCCTGCCTGCAAATACAACCAACCCGATACGGTCTTCTGGCAGTTTATCCACCAGCCTTGAAATAAATTGTTTGGCTCTTTCCAGGCGGGTGGGTTTTACATCCTGCGCCATCATGCTTTTACTCACATCAAGTGCAATCATCACATCAATACCGTTGCGGCTGATACTGCCGCCGCCTGTTGGGGTACGTGGGTTTGCCAGTGCGATCACTCCGGCAGTATACGCAATCAGTATCACAATAAACTTTAGTAAAAACCTGGAGGGACTGTATCCCCTTATTAACTGCGCCACCAATCTTTCATCGCCCAGTTTTTTTGCCGTTCGTTTTTTCCATTGCAGCAACCATACATATAATATACCCATTACCGGCAGGGCTGCCAGTGCAAGTAAATATGAGGGATGTTCAAAACGAAACATGGTACAATATATCCGGTTGAATTAAAACAGAAATGTTAAGAATGGAAAATATCCAATAACTGCGCCAATATCTTTTACTTCTTTCCTTCAAAAAAGCCCAGCTGCTTCAGTATGCCCTTGGTAATATCCAGGCGCACTTTACGCATGTCGAGGTTTTGATCTGGTGATTTTACCAGTGTTACAAAAAAATATGGATGTTTATTTTCTTCAACCCATCCAACGATCCAGCCAATATTATTATGCTGTTCATCAAAACCCCAGCCCGTTTTGTAACAGAACTTATACAAAGTATTGTCTTCCTGCACCATTACATCCCTTACAATCTGCTGTGTTCTTTTTTGAAACGGTAACTGGTCAAAATACAGCCGCTTTACCAGGCCAAGCTGTTCGTCAGGAGATATTTTTAAACTGTTATCCAGCCAGAAACTGTCTACCCTGTTACCAATGGTATGATTCCCATAATGCAGGCTATCCAGCCAGCGCTGCATACTGTCTTTCCCGATCCGTCTTGCCACTTCCTGGTAATAATTGACTGCACTCACTTTAAATGCCTGCTCCATGGTGAGGTCTTTGTTCCAGTCATCGTTCCATCTTTTTATACTATCCCACTTGATGATCATTTTTTCATCAATGATCTTTCCCATTTCCAGACCGATCAATGAGTTTACAATTTTAAACGTAGAGGCCGGTGTGTAGCGTACTGTATCCATCGCCATATTATACACCGTTACTTTTCCATTGGTATTATCAAACATTGAAAAACAACCCTCCACTTTGTTGTCATCAAAATATTTTTTCAGGCTGTTATCTATATCGGCCTTGTTTACCGAACAGGAAACGATTGAAATAAGAAAGAAGAAAGATAAAACAAGAAATGAGGAACGGGAAATGCGTTTATCAGAAACGGGGTTGCTGTTCATTAGTTGAAAAATATTCTAAAGTGATTAACGGGATGTTTTTTTTGAAGGGGTTTTTAAATAAGCAGCAGTTGACTCCAGCGCTTCATAAAAATCCTTACCAAATTTTCTTACCAGTGCTTCTTTTAAAAAAACATATACCGGTACTTTTAATTTTTTGCCGAGTTTGCAGGCAGCACTGCACAGGTCTTCCCTTGGCTGGTAGTTTACAAACTCTGTCTTGCCATCCCGGCTCATCTTTGTTTTTACGGGAAACAAATGACAGCTGATGGGTTTTTTCCATTTTACTTTTCCATCCAGGTAAGCCTGCTCAATACCGCATTTTACAATACCCTTTTCATCCACAATACCGTACACACATACTTTGCTTTCAATGGTAGGTGTTACCCACCCAAAATGCTTATCGTACACATAGCGTCCCTGCTTTGCCAGTTCCATCCGGCTCTCCTCGGTCAGGTAAGGCAGCACTGCATCATATACTTTATCGATTTCCGCTAACTCATCTTTTGCAAGCGGTGCACCGGCATCACCGTCCACACAGCAGCCACCCTTACATTTGGCCAGGTCGCAAACAAACTGCTCCTCTATAATTTCGTCACTTACAAGTTTATTATCGATTGCTATCATACCGGGTGCAAAAGTAGGAACTATTAGAGAAGGAAACCATAAAGCATATATTTAAATACTCATAAAAAATCCCCGGTCAATTTACTTACCGGGGATTATCTATTGTAAATTTTACTTTTTATTTGGGAAAGCCGGGATCTGCCTTTACTTCATTGATCTGCTGCATATGCCGGTTACTGTGGGCGCCTATAAACAACACCATCTGGTAACAATCAAAACTGCCGGGAGGCATCTGGGCCACATGATTTCTCAGTTCATCCCCGGTTGTCCTGATATACTCAATTAGTTTACCCCTGTTTTCCTTAAAGGAGGCAATGGCTTCTGCTGCCGACTTAAAAGGAGTGTTTTGCGGTTCAAGCGGTGCAAATGTTTTCACCTTATGACTGCGGTCTTCAATGTTTTTCTTTACATCATCATCCGTCATTTTTATATCCGCTCTTTTTTCAGGATTAGCTTTTGATTTTATAACACTGTCAGTAATATACCACAACATCATTTCTGTCATGGAGATATGTTTCAGGTTATCCTCCACGCTCCATTTGTCGGCGGCAGGTTTGTATTTCAGCTGGGCATCTGTTAAACCCTGTGCTGCATTCAGCACGCCGTCTTCTGTTTCAGTTAAAAATTTAGCTGCATCCTGTCTTTCTTTTTCAGTGAGTGGGTCATTTACAGTAACAAAAGAAAGTCCTGCAATGACGGCAACTACAAGCAATAATTTTTTCATAAAAAATTTGTTTTGAATTTAGTAATCCGGTCTCACAGGAGATGACTTGAAAGCGATCGTTTTCGTATCAGTATGCAATTATAATACCACAAACTATTCATGCACGGCCAGCACGGGCACGCTGCTCTGGTAGATCAGTTTTTTTGTATGCTGCGTTTTAAAAAGCCTTTCAAAAAAACTATGGTACTTTGGACCAATTATGATCAGGTCGATATCCTTATCCCTTGCAAATACATCCACGGATTCGTGGAAATCGTACATCCGCATAAAATAAAACTCAGGATTGAATTCTGCCAGCAATGTCTCCAGTTTATCCCTTTCCTGTTTTACTTCCGGTGTTAATGAGATATAATGATTGCTGTCAACATTCAGCACATGCAATGCCGGCTTAAATTCCTTGAGTATTTTCTTTACCGTAAGCAGGCAGGGCGTATCTTCCACATCCTTCATTTCGGATGTGATCAGTGCATTGTTCAACCCTTTATAACTAACGCCATCGGGTACTATTAAAACAGGGCATACTTCCCTTTCTGCCATACGTAAAGTATTGCTGCCCGAAAACCGCTGCTCCAATGGTGTTTTGCCCGTTAATCCCATCACGATCATATAGGCCCCCATTACGTGGGCATATTTTGCAAAACTGTCTATAAAATTATCCCCCGACTCCAGTTCTGTTTCAACACTGCTGACATGTACAGATAATTCATCCTTCAGGCTTTTTAAATATCTTTCTGCAACAGATATGTCCGCATCATCCTCATAAAAATGGTACAGGATCAGCCTGGCATTGGGATGGCCCTTGTACATGGCAGCCGCATAGTGTGCCGCATTAAAAGACGTGTGTGAAAAATCAAGAGGAATAATAACAGTTAGCATGGTGATTTTTTTTACAAAGTAGAAAAAAAATCACATAGTAAAAAAAACAGGCGCATAAATGTGATCTTAATTCTTAATAAAATAAAAAGCTCCTTTTAATAAGGAGCTTTTTATTAAAATCGTTATCGCAAACTATATCACCAGCATGGCATCGCCATAACTGAAGAAACGGTATTTATCTTTTATTGCTTTTTTATATGCTTCCATGATCAGGTCGTAACCACCAAATGCACAGGTCATGATCAGCAGGCTTGTTTTAGGCAGGTGAAAATTAGTAACCAGCGAGTCTGCAATAGAAAAACTGTAAGGCGGGTGAATGAACATATTGGTCCAGCCCTCAGATGGTTTTAATAATTTCTGCGCTGTAAAAGAAGACTCCAGTGAACGCATGGTGGTGGTACCCACAGAGCATACCCGCTTGCCTTCTGTTTTGGCTTTATTTACAATGCTGCAGGCTATTTCGTCAATTGCGTAATATTCTGCATCCATTTTATGTTTGCTCAGGTCTTCCACTTCTATTGGCCTGAAAGTTCCAAGACCGGTATGCAGGGTTGTTTCTGCAAAACGGAGGCCTTTTATCTCCAGTCTTTTGATCAGTTCTTTACTGAAGTGCAGGCCTGCAGTGGGGGCAGCCACAGCTCCCTCATGTTTTGCATAAACAGTCTGGTACCTTTCCTTATCTTCTTCGTCCGGTTTACGCTTGATGTATTTTGGCAAAGGTGTTTCACCCATAAAATCCAGCATCTTCCTGAAATCCTCTTCGGTTCCATCCCATAAAAAACGGATGGTACGGCCACGGCTGGTGGTATTATCAATCACCTCTGCAACCAGCTCATCGTTTTCACCAAAATATAATTTATTACCCACACGTATTTTACGGGCAGGGTCAACAATCACATCCCACAAGCGGTTGGGACGGTTAAGTTCCCTCAGCAGGAAAACTTCGATCTTGGCGCCTGTTTTTTCCTTACGGCCATACATACGGGCAGGGAATACCTTGGTGTTGTTTACCACCATTACATCCTTGTCGTTGAAATAATCAATAATATCCCGGAAATTTTTGTCTTCAATTTTCCCGCTGCTGCGGTGTACAACCATCATACGGCTGTCTTCTCTTTTTTTAGCGGGGTTCTGGGCAATTAGATTGAGGGGGAGGTCAAACCTGAACTGGCTTAATTTCATGTGTATCTGTAATTTTTTTAAAGTAGATCACATGCCTTGTACTGTGTGTTGGACAGAGATACGAAGCCAGCGGGCTGGCACTTATCATGTTACGGCATGATTTTAAGAGTGCAAATGTAGGGGATTCCAACAAATTTCAACTGGAAATAAATTACATGATTTATTTTTTTAAAATAACCCGCCAGCAAAAAAGTTAAATGAACACAGAATATTTTGTGGTTTGTGCACTAATATGCATCTTTAATCAGTTCCCTTTACCAAACTACCCCGGTATGTGTAAAAAAGCTATCCTCACTGCATTATTGTTTACCTGTTGGCTGCCTTCAGTCTTACTGGCACAAAAAAACCAGCAACATCAATACCCAAGTCTTTTATGGGAGATAACAGGCAATGGCATGAAGAAGCCGTCCTACCTGTTTGGCACCATGCACGTAAGCAGTAAAATGGTATTTCACCTGAGTGACAGTTTTTACCTGGCGCTTAAACAGGTGGATGCCGTTGCACTGGAACTGAACCCTGAAGTATGGCAGGGGCAGATGGCAAGGATGGAGCAGCTTAAAAAGAATTATGCTGCTTTTGTTCAGCCGCCGGTGGGTACCTACCTCAATGAAAACTCCTTCCGGTACCTGCCTTATGAAAATGACCTGAAGACTGCCTTAAGCACAGAACCGGCAATGGTGAACAGCTTACTGTACAGGAGTTTTAAAAGCAGGGAGGATTTTGAAGAAGATACATTCCTTGATCTATACATTTACCAGACAGGTAAAAAACTGGGCAAACATACCACAGGGGTGGAAGATTATTACGAAACAGAGAAGATCATCCTGCAGGCTTATGCAGATATGGCCAAGGAGAAAAAGAAAAAAAGTTATGATTTTGGAGATGAATCCATGTATGATATCAATGAAAAAATGCAGGATGCCTACCGCCGCGGTGATCTTGACCTGCTTGATTCGCTGAATGACATGACAGAACAGTCTGCCGCCTTCAGGGAAAAATTTCTTTACCTGCGCAATGAAATACAGGCTAACTCCATGGATTCGATCATGAAAAAAGGCAGCCTGTTTACCGGTGTGGGCGCAGCACATTTACCAGGTCCAAGGGGGGTGATAGAGTTATTACGTAAGAAAGGTTATAAACTGCGCCCGGTAAAGATGGCGAACAGGGATGCTGCCGCAAAAGAAGAAACAGACAAAATGAAGGTACCGGTGGTGTTTTCATCAATGACCTCGGATGACGGATTTTATACTGCAGATATGCCCGGCCAGTTATATAAGATGAGCAGCTATTTTGAGCGGAATGATATGATGCAGTATTCCGACATGAGTAACGGCAGCTATTATCTTGTGAGCAGGGTTAAAACGCATGCCGCTGTTCTTGGGCAAACAGAAGAAACGGTGAAAAAGAAGATTGACAGCCTGCTGTATGAAAATATACCGGGCAAAATTTTAAAGAAAACCGCTATACTGAAAAATGGTTATACCGGCTATGATATAACCAATAAAACCAGGCGGGGTGACCTGCAGCGGTATAATATTTTTATTACCCCTTTTGAAGTGCTTATTTTTAAAATGAGCGGTAAGGAAAATTATATTAGTGGAACCGAAGCAGAAAGATTTTTCTCCTCTATCAAATTAAAAGAAGCCGTTAACAGCCCGCTGAACTTTACTCCACCGCAGGGTGGTTTTACCGTATGGATGCCGCAAATACCGGCAGGCAGCTACAACACAGCCACCAGTGATAATGCCAGCCGCTGGGATTATGAGGCATTTGACAGGGCTACCGGTGATGCCTACACGATCATAAGAAAGCCCGTACATAATTTTGCTTTCCTGGATGAAGACAGTTTTGACCTGAAGCTGGTGGAAGAATCATTCCGTTCGCCTGATTTTTTTGAAAGGCAGTTAAGCCGCAATCTTTCTTTATTTAATGGATACCCCTGTCTTGACGTAAAAGAAAAGATGAAAGACAGCAGTATCGTACAGGCCCGTTTTATCATCAAAGGGCCACAATACTATGTAATTGCAGCAAGGAGTAAGAACGGGTATAAAGATTTCAGCCGGTTCTTTAATTCTTTCCGGTTTACGCCATACATATACAGCAAACCAAAAGCATATACAGATACTTTTATGCATTTCTCGGTAACCACGCCCGTAACTCCCGAGCTGGATGATAAATACCGTGCTGTACTGGAGCAATCGCTGGAGAGCAACAGCAGCAACTATTACCGTGGCCGCAGCAGGAATGCACTTTTCTTCAGTGATTCCACTGGTGAAGCAATTGGGGTGGGCACACAACAGTACCCAGTATACGCTTTTGAGAAAGACTCTGCTGCTTTCTGGAAAAATGAAATGGAAGAGCGCTATAACGAGAAAGACCTGGTTTTATATAAAAAAGAATTTTTCGCAAAGGATGGCGGTATAAGGGGCTGCAGGTTCAGCCTGGGAGATACAGGCTCATCAAGAACGATCAACCGGGTAATACTGCTAAAAGATGATTATGTATACAGCTTTGTAAGTATGGGTGATACCATTAATGGACCAAGCAGTTTTACAGATTCCTTTTACAACAGTTTTATACCGGTATCCACTAAACCTGGCAGGGATATCTTTAAAAACTGCACCGACAGCTTCTTTGCTGATTTTTTTAGTGCCGACAGCGCCACGCATGCAAAAGCACAAAAGGCTATTCCGGCTATCCGCTACAGTGAGCAGGATGTTCCAAAAATCATAAGCACCATACAAAAGCTCAAACCCACTGATAAAGATTACTTTGAGAACAAAACTGCTTTTATAACAGAACTGGGTTTTATCAATGACAGTACACTGAACAATGTGAACCCTGCATTGAAAAAAATATACGAACAAACAACAGATACCAGTACCTTCCAGAATGCTGTAATTGAAGCACTGGCCCGGCATAAAACAACAGCCTCCGCACAGTTGTTTAAAGAGATCGTATTACAGGACCCGCCTGTATTTGACAATGACTATGAATACAGCAGCATTTTTAATGCGCTGGAAGATTCACTGCAGCTTGCAGCCAGCCTTTACCCGGAGATTCTGCAACTAACCGCATTGGAGGATTATAAGGAGCCTGTTTTTTCATTACTGGTAACATTGATCGACAGTGGTTTCATAAAGGCAGACAATTATGAAAGCTGGTTCAGTAAAATTTATTTTGACGCCAAGGTGGAACTGAAAAAACAAATGGCAAAGGATGATAAACAAATGGAGGCAGAAGCAAAGAAAGAGGAGGATGATAATGACTACGCAATCAGTTATACCGGGCGCTATAACAATTACCGTAATAAATCGGATCTTGAAAACTTTGCTGTATTACTGGCGCCATTTTACAGCAAGAATACCAATGTGCCCAAGTTTTTCGAAAAGCTGCTCCATTCAAGAGATGAACAGGCCAGGATAAACGCCGCAGTGGTATTACTGAAAAACAAACAGCAGGTGGCAGACAGTATCCTGTTATCGATCGCCTCAAAAGATCTTCTCAGGGGCAAGTTATACTCAAGACTTGAGAAGATAAACCGGCTGGACAAATTTCCTGCAGCATACAAGACACAACAGGCCCTGGCTAAAAGCTATCTTGTAATGGAAAAAGAATACAATAAAATTGATTCTGCAGCATTCATTTCAAAACACCATATTGCTTACAAGGATAAAAAGGGGTTTGTGTACTTTTTTAAATACAGGGCCAAAAAAGACGATGGATGGAAGATAGGTATCAGCGGCCTGCAGCCGGAAAAAGAGAACGAGGTAAGCAGTGACCGGGAGTTTACTCAAATGACTGAAAAGAAAATAAAAACTGATGAGCCGCTGGAAAAACAGCTGGAGGAACAGCTGAAGAAATTATTATTCAGTATGCACAGCAGTGGCCGGTATTTTTTTGAAACCAACAGGTATAATTATCGTTTTTCTGACTACCTGGATACAGAAAGATAAGGGTTTACCGCAATGCAAATTGCACTGCTGCTTTTACATGAATGAGTGTTGTATCTAAAACCGGGATGGCTACATCTTCCTGCTTTATAAGTATCGGAATCTCTGTACAACCAAGCACCACGGCCTGTGCACCCTGCTGCTGTAACGTATCAATGATCTTTATAAACGCAGCCTTTCTTTCCGGTAAAAATATCCCTTTGCCCATTTCATCATAAATAGCACTGTTAATGTATTCCCGTTCTGTTTCCCCGGGTATAATGGTCTTTATATTTTTTTCAGCGAGTTTATTTTTATAAAAATCGAAGGTCATGGTATATTTTGTACCGAGGAGTGCTACTGTATCCAGCTGCAATTTTTGTATTTCGTTCGCTGTTTCTCCGGCAATATGCAACAGAGGTATATTAACAGCAGCCTGTATCCTCTCAGCAATATGATGCATTGTGTTGGCACAGATCAGTAAACAATCGGCCCCAGCCTTTTCAAGACCTTGTGCAGCAGCACAGATAATGGCTGCAATACCATCCCAGTCACCTGCGGCTGTAAGTCTTTTTATTTCCTCAAACTCTAAAGAATAAAGGATCATTTTACAGGAGCTTACTCCGCCCAACTTTTCATTCACCAGTTGATTCAATAAGCGGTAATAATCCTGCGTGGATAGCCAGGTGATTCCGCCAATCAGTCCAATTGTTTTCATACAATGAAGATAAAAAACAAAAGGGATCAGTAATAAGATGGAAATTTTAGAGGAATAACTTTTGATCAGGCTTTGATCTTGGCCGGTACACTGTGTACTGCTGCAGCCATTTCCTTTACAAGACTGGCGTCTTTTTCTATAGCATTACCAACAACAATTATATCGGCCCCTGCTTTACAGTTGATATAAGCTTTTTCAGGTTCGGTAATACCACCGCCAATGATCAGGGGTACACTGATGGAATGTGCCACTTTTTCGATCATGCTTTCAGAAATCGGGCGTTTGGCGCCACTGCCGGCATCCATGTAAATAAGTTGCATACCCAGCATTTCGCCGGCCATTGCAGTACACATGGCTATTTCATTTTTGTCAGCCGGTATAGGGCTGGCGTTAGAGATATAAGATACGGTTGTGGGAGCGCCACCATCAATTACCATATAACCGGTGGGCATAATTTCAAGGCCGCTCTTTTTTACCACCGGTGCTGATACTACGTGCTGACCTATTAAAAGTTCTGCATTACGGCCGCTGATAAGTGATAAATACAGCAGTGCATCAGCATATTTGCTTACCTGTGTAGGGCTGCCGGGAAATAAGATAGTTGGGACATCACAATTTCTTTTAATAAGTTGCAGGCATTCATCCAGGTAATCGGAGATAACAAGACTACCACCCACAAAAAAATAATCCACACGGGCCTCAATAGCCATATCGATAAGGTTAACCATACTGTGGTCATTTACCTTATCCGGGTCAATGAGCACGGCGAATGATTTTTTACCTAAACGCTTACGTTCTGTTAATGAATGGTATATAGCTTTCAACATCAACTGGTCCTGTTATTGGCAAAAATCCTTAATTTTTTGCTTATGATAAAATAAAAGATAGTAAAAGAATGATTTATGAAATAATCTTTAGGGCAATATAAGGTAAATTTGGGTATGGATATAGTTGCAGAGATAAAGTTTAGTACGGCCCGGAGTGGTGGTAAAGGCGGGCAAAATGTAAATAAAGTGGAAACCATGGTGGAAGGCCGCTGGGATATTGAAGCATCTACCCTGGTGGATGACACTCAAAAATTGCTGCTGAAGGAAAAATTATCCAACCGCATTACTACAGAAGGGCTGCTGCTTGTAAAAAGCCAGTCGGAAAGAACACAGCTGGGGAACAGGGAACAGGTAGTAAAAAAAATGAATGAACTGGTTACAAAAGCCCTCATAGTACAAAAGAAAAGAAAGCGTACCAAACCAGGCAAAGCTTCCATTGAAAAAAGGATCGATACCAAAAAGAAAAAAGGTGATCTGAAACAAAGCAGGCAAAAAATAAAATTTTGAGCAATGAAGATGTTGTTTGTATACTGCTTATTACCTGCACTTCTTTTTGCCCAACCCAAAAAAAAGCCGGGGTACCGGGGTATAGTAAAATTTGTTTTTACCAATTCTATTAATGGAAACCCCGTTGTTTTACATGACAGCAGTTATACAAATACCTGGAACGAAAGCTATACACTCTCAAAACTGAAATATTATATTTCCAATATTTCAGTTTGTTATAAAAAAAGGGCATATAAACCCAGGACCAATTATTATTTAATAAACCAGGCAGACAGCAACAGCCTATCTTTTACTCTCTCCTTACCAGTAAATGAATATGACAGCATCCGTTTTTTACCCGGTGTTGACAGCCTCCGTAACTGCAGCGGTGCACAAACAGGTGCGCTGGATCCACTGAATGATATGTTCTGGACATGGAGCTCGGGCTATGTAATGCAGAAGATTGAAGGAAACTCACCTCAAAGCAATTTTGTAAACAACAAATTTGAATACCATATTGGAGGCTACAAAGAAGCGGAAAGTGTATTAAGGTTTTTAACGCTTGCTTTCCCGGCAGGTAAAACATTACACGTTAATAAGGGGAAAACAACTATTGTAAAAATTGAAGCAGACCTTGATCTTCTCTGGAAAAGTAACATTCCGTTAAGAATAAGTGAAACAGCGGTCTGCACTTCACCGGGCGTTTTGGCAAAAAATATTGCTGCTAATTTTGCTGCTGTATTTTCAGTGGCCGATATCATAAATCCTGATTGAAAAAAACTATCATCATATTACTTATCAGCATCCTGGTATTTTTTACAGCATTTGTAAATAACAGCCATCCATATACGCCGAAATACCTTACATTTGAAATACCAAAAGGGTGGCCCAAACCACCGGCTA
Organism: Ferruginibacter sp.; assembly: GCA_047600665.1. Taxonomy (GTDB): domain Bacteria; phylum Bacteroidota; class Bacteroidia; order Chitinophagales; family Chitinophagaceae; genus Ferruginibacter. The sequence continues at coordinate 3,068,284 of JASGKJ010000003.1, read as the reverse complement.
ATATCTTTGCGAACAATCCCCTGACAGAAGAAGGTTTCCAGCTGGGAAGAAAATTATTTTATGATGGCAGGCTGAGCAGGGACGGCTCCGTATCCTGTGCCGGCTGCCACCAGCAGTTTGCCGTATTCTCCACCTATGAACACGATTTTGGTCATGGTATTGATAATGGCCACACCACCCGTAACGTACCCGGTATTTTTAATATCGCCTGGATGAAGGAACTGCATTGGGATGGCGGCATTAATCATATTGAAGTACAGCCGCTGGTGCCTATTACCGCAAAAAATGAAATGGATGAAACGCTTGAAAATGTCCTGAAAAAATTAAATGCCGATACAGCCTATAAAAGGATGTTCAGGGCGGCTTTTGGCTCCACGCTCATCAACAGCCAGCGTATGCTGAAAGCCCTTGCCCAGTTTACAGGAAGTATTGTAGCCTGCAACAGCAAGTATGATAAAGTAAAACGTGGCGAAGCAACATTTACAATAAGCGAAGAATATGGTTATATAGTTTTTAAAGAAAAATGCAATAGCTGTCACCGTGAGCCATTATTTACGGATGATTCATTCCGGAACAATGGGCTTGATGTCAATCCTGGTATAAATGATTTCGGGAGGATGACCATTACACACAAAAACAGTGATTCATTAAAATTTAAAGTACCCAGCCTCCGGAATATTGAGTTGACAGCTCCTTATATGCATGATGGAAGATTGCATACTTTATCGCAGGTAATAAACCATTACCGAAATAAAATAAATACGGAACAACCAACACTTGACAGTTTATTAAAAAACAGGATCGCTGTTACGGAGCAGGAAAGAGTGGATCTGCTTTCTTTTTTGCACACACTTACCGATGAAAACATCACCAAAGACAAGCGCTATGCACAACCTTAGGTACCCGGTTTGCCTTTGTACCAGCGTATGATAAACCATACAAAAGATGAAAAACCCGGCAGACCAAGTAAAGTGGGAAGATATAATTTGAAGGGAGACATTTCCTTTGGCTTTTTTGCTACAATATTTTTATCAATAAAGATATTATTGGCAGCAAAACCAAAAAGCGCCATCATCCAGCTCACCAGTAAAACAGGGAAAAGCACACCAGCATCCACCTGCGTTTTACTCCAGATGAAAATAGTAAAATTATCAGGCAGGAAATATATAATAAGCAGGAGTATACAGGAAATGATACTCAATATGAGTGAATAATACCAAAGTTTCATTATAAACAGGATTTAGGATAATAATAAAAAAGTGCAGCTCTCACTGCACTTCTTATAAAACGTAATATTTTAATATTTATTGCTTCCGCTTGCTTTTCAGCGTTTCCAGTATCTGGGTTTGTGTTTCAATATCTTTTTTCTGATCTTCCTGTTTTTTCAGGTTTTCTTCTATTTCTTTTTCAAGTTTTGCTTTCTTTTTTTGAAGATCTTCTCCATCTTCCACCAGGTCTGCCAGTTTTTTTGATGATTTTTTTGATACCACATCCTGCTCAACGATCTGCTGTTCCAGGTCAAAAGCTTCTGATACATGGATCAGGTGATCAAGGAATTGCTTTGAATTTTCAATCACCGTACTGTTATCTGATTCCCCAATAAATTTTTCATACCCGGAAGAAATCATCATAGTCACCAGGGATTTCTCCTTATCTTTTTTATCCACTTTAAAATAGAGGTCATACGTATCAGGGCCGATCTCTTTCATGTGTACCCCTTTATATACAACAAAGCCTTTTGTTTCTTTTCCCTTATAACCTGCTTTTTGCATCCTGTCCTCAATTGCTTTACTCACCGTTTTTTCAGCAAAGGGAAAATCATGTTCCACAGCGGGCTGCATGGCTTTTTGGTAACTGGCCGTTGCCAAACGTGCCTGTGCAAATACACCTGTACATACTAATATAACTACCGGTAACAGTAATAATTTTTTCATAACATTAAATTTTGATTGTGCAAATATCCAGCAATTCTTTCTAAAAGATACAACTTGACCTGTAAGGGTTGCATTCAACTGCCGAAAATTCAACTGGCTCTTATCGTTTATACAACTAAATTTGCCCGTAAATTTTTCTCATTGAGCAATATTAAAAAGCTGGCAGGTCAAACTTTGTGGTATGGTGTACCCAGTATACTGAGCCGTTTTATTGGCTACCTCATGAATTTTACCCTGCCCATTTTTTTTGCAAAACCATCCAGTACGGCTGATGTTACTCAATTATATGCAGCCATTCCTTTTTTAAGTGTGTTGTTTACCTATGGTCTTGAAACGGCTTATTTCAAATTCAGCCAGGATATTGATAAGGATAAACTGTACAACACACTTTCTGTTTCCATTATCTGCAGCACTATTGTGTTCAGCGGGGCACTCCTGCTTGCAAGAACAGATATTGCTGACCTGCTCGCTGTAAGTAATCATCCTGAATATATTAACTGGATGGTGTATATCATTTTTTTTGACACCCTTGCGGCCCTCCCCTTTGCCAAACTGCGGCAGGAGAACAGGCCCCGGAAATATGCATTTGTAAAACTCTGTGGTATTGTCGTAAATTTTATCGTGGTTATCCTGTTTGCCGGTATACTTCCTAAATATGTATCCAAACACCCGGAAGATTTTTTGGGGTTGATCTATAACAGGTTCGATCCGATCGATTTTTATTTCATCGGTAACATCTGCAACAGTGTGATCACTTTTATATTACTGTTCGGTGAATTTAAAAATGTAAAGCTCCGTTTCAATTTCCGCCTGTGGAACGAAGTAATGAAATACAGCTACCCGCTCATCATCGTTGGCCTTGGTGGCATGGTAAATGATATGCTCAGCCGGCTGGTGTACCAGCACGTGGTGGACCTGCCGCAGGAGCAGGCAAAAAACGAGTTGGGTATTTTTGGAAATATCTTCAGGCTGGCAGTATTGATCACTATCATGATACAGGCTTTCCGTATGGCGGCAGAACCTTTCTTTTTTAACCAGAGCAAGGGTGCCGATGCAAGAAAGATCTATGCAAGGATCATGAAGTTCTTTGTGATTGCCTGCTGCTTTATGTTTTTGATAATCGGGTTGTACCTGGATGTATTCAAATGGTTTTTTATCAGTATCCACCGGAGTAAGTGGGTGGAAGGATTATATGTTGTTCCCCTGCTTGCCATTGGCAATATTTTCCTTGGCATTTATTACAACCTCAGTATATGGTATAAACTCACCAATAAAAATTTATTGGGGGCAGCCATTACATTAGGCGGCGCCGCTATCACCATTGTGCTGAATATAATTTTAATCCCACGCTGGCATTATACCGGCGCTGCTGTTGCCACTTTTTGCTGTTATTTATTTATGATGATAACAAGCTATTTGCTTGGACAAAAATATTACCCGGTACCTTACCCCCGCAAAAAGCTGATCGCTTATCTTGTATTGGCTGCATTGCTGTACCTGGTGCATGTTGGTATCAACCAGTTGTACGCAGATCATCTTTGGTTCTCCTTACTTACAGCCACACTGCTGTTTGGATTTTTTGCATGGTTCATTGCCAGGATAGAAGCAAGTGAATTGGCTAAAATGCCTGTGGTAGGAAAGTACTTTAAGAATAAATAGTGGTGTTATTGATCATGGCCTGATAGAGGGATCTTTTAAAGCCGTTTCAAAATCATCCCAGATCTCTTTCACAATATCCCCGGCTGGTTTTATTTCTTTTATGATGGCGCTCACCTGACCTATTTCCAGTTCTCCTTCATCCAGGTTGCCTTCAAACATTCCTTTCTTTGCACGGCCACGGCCCAGCAACTGTTGTAATGCTTCTGTTGATGCACCACCTTCTTCGGCAGCCTGTACGGCTTCATAAAATTTATTTTTTATCAATCTTACAGGAGTAAGTTTTTTTAATGCTAACTGTGTATCGCCTTCTTTGGCATCAAGAATGCGTTGTTTAAAATTAAGATGCGAAGATGCTTCAGGACTGGCTATAAAGCGGCTGCCTATTTGTACGCCTGCTGCACCCATTACCATCGCTGCCAGCATTTGTTTGCCGGTGGCAATACCGCCTGCTGCTATAACCGAAATATGTACCGCACTGCATACTGCCGGAATTAAGACCATCGTGGTGGTTTCTTCCCGCCCATTATGGCCACCAGCTTCAAAACCCTCTGCCACCACCGCATCACAACCTGCTTCCTGTGCTTTTAAAGCAAATTTGCTGCTGCTTACAACATGAACTACTGTAATACCATGTTGTTTTAAAATGGGTGTCCACGTTTTGGGATTACCTGCAGAAGAAAACACAATGGGAACTTGTTCTTCGATAATAATCTCAATATGTTTATCAATATCAGGATAGAGTAATGGAATATTTACCCCAAATGGTTTGTTGGTTGCGGCCTTACATTTTTGAATATGTTCCTTTAAAATTGCAGGGTACATGCTGCCGCTGCCAATCAGGCCAAGCCCGCCGGCATTACTAACGGCACTGGCTAAACGCCATCCACTGGCCCATATCATACCAGCCTGGATGATCGGGTACTGAATACCGAAAAGCTGTGTTATACTGTTGGAGAAATTCGTTAATGGCATTTTTCCGGGCTTAAAAATTATCTCATTCGCCTGTATCATTGCTCACCACGCTGTCCATCACATCATCCCAAGTGAACATATCAGCCGGCTTTTCTGCATAGATTATTCCCCTGTCCCCTGTTCCAAACTGAATTAGTGGTGTTACCGGCGGATCATCTTCTGATTCATAATTCAAATTAAAGCTGAATGATTCACCCACTTCATACATTAACTGCCTTGTTAGTTCTTTTACCTGTGCCGCATCCAGGGTGGTTGTCTCTTCAATTTTCTTTTTAAGAAATGCATATAAAAGTCCTCCCCATTTTTCGCAATATTTTGTATACGGACTGTTATGATCCATGGGCTCCATCAAAAGCCTGTCTTGTAAGGCAGCTCTATCGGGGTCATGAGCAGGACACAGCACCATATCCCATCCATTCATACTGGTCTTATGTCCCGGCCGGCCACATTCTTCGCAACTGCGATTCAGCAGCCGTTCATATTTTACTATTATATTGGAGAGTTTTTTCAGAACAGGCCTCTTACTATCATCTTTGGCTATGGCCCAGCACCTGAACTCAGCATATTTTTGCTTCATGTGCAGTTCAATGCTTTGATCAAGACCAGCCTGCATCATTTCACCGATCATGCGTTCCACATACAGCATCCAGCCAGCGCCGATCTCCTGGAAATTTTTCTGGTTCAGTTCAATGTATTCCTGTATTTCGTTTGCAGGCATTTGCAGGTTTTGTTATCCGAGGTCAATATCGGTATTATCCCCGATATTCAATGACCTTGTTTCACCTTTTATCCCGGTATCGCTGCCGATCAGTGAATCGTCCAGCACCACATCGTATAAACGGGAGAAAGAACCGATGATCGATTCTTTTACGATGGTGTAATTGAGGATAGAATATTCACCAATAGTAACATTGGGACCTATAACGGAGTTTTGTATTTCGCAGCCTTCGCCAATGCTTACAGGAGGGATAATGATAGAGTTTTCAAAAGTATGCAGCCCTTTTACAGAGCCGCCGAATTTCTTAAGCAACGTGGCATTTGACTCAAGCAGGGTTTCTTTTTTGCCACAATCAAACCAGTTTTGCACCCTGAACACTTTTATTTTTGCGCCGCCCTGTATCATACATTCCAGCGCATCGGTCAGGCTAAACTCTTCCTGGTTGCCAGCACCGCTTTCAAGAATGGATTTTAAACAACGGAACAGCGCACTTGTTTCCTTTATCTTGTAAATACCCACCAGCGCCATATTACTTTTTGGTATGGCCGGTTTTTCCACCACCCGTGAGATATATCCATCATCATTTATTTCTGCCACACCAAAATTGCGTGGGTCATCCACTTTCTTTACCCCCAGCATGGAAAAAGGCGAGTCTATTACTTCCTTTACATTATATTCTGCGATGGTATCACCCAATACAATAAACACTTCATCCTTCCCAACAATTTCACGGGCAAGGTCAATGGCATGCGCCGTACCATGGCGCTCATTCTGGTAAATAAAGTGACAGTTTAGCTGCGGGTAATGTTCTTTTACAAAATCCTGTATTTTATCGCCGAGGTATCCTACAATAAAAATAAAATCGTTGATACCGGCTTCGTGTAACTGATCAATGATAATGCTTAAAACCGTTTTGCCAGCTAAAGGGATAAGTGCTTTTGGCTGCGTATATGTATGTGGCCTTAATTTGGTGCCTGCACCAGCCACAGGAATTATTGCCTTCATGTTTTAAAAGTTATCTGCCCGCAAACTTTAATTGCTTACAGTTTACTGGTTTTTACAGAAACGGATTGTGAAAATAGTCAATTTTGTGTAATTGGTACATATCAAATATAAAGATTGCAGTGAATGAATGTGTTGGGCTGATATAGTTCCCGGTTTGTATATTTGTGCCCTCAAAAAAACTACATGCAAAGAGATACACAGGTTTTTGATATCATCCGCAAGGAACTGGAACGCCAGCGCCACGGAATTGAACTGATAGCTTCTGAAAATTTTACTTCGCTGCAGGTAATGGAAGCAGCAGGTTGTGTAATGACCAATAAATATGCTGAAGGTTATCCCGGCCGCCGCTATTATGCCGGCTGCGAAATGGTGGATCAAACCGAACAATTAGCGATAGACAGGTTAAAGCAAATTTTTGACTGTGAATACGCCAATGTACAACCACACAGCGGTGCCCAGGCAAATGCAGCAGTAGCGCTGGCTGTATTGCAGCCTGGTGACAGGATACTGGGTCTTGACCTGAGCATGGGTGGTCATCTTACACATGGCTCACCGGTAAATTATTCGGGCAAATTATACGAAGCACATTTTTATGGCGTGGTAAAAGAAACAGGGCTGGTGGATTATGATACGCTGGAGAAAAAAGCCAGGGAACTGAAACCCAAACTGATCATGTGTGGCGCCAGTGCCTACAGCCGTGACTGGGATTATGCCCGTATCAGGAAAGTGGCGGATGAAGTGGGAGCATTTTTGCAATGCGATATGGCTCACCCGGCAGGTTTAATTGCAAAAGGTTTACTAAACAGCCCGTTTGAACATTGCCATATTGTAACTTCTACCACCCATAAAACACTGCGTGGACCAAGAGGCGGTATTATCTTAATGAAGAAAGATTATGAGAACCCGTTTGGATTGAAAGATGTGAAAGGCAATATCCGCCTGATGAGCAACCTGATCGACATGGCTGTTTTCCCCGGTATACAGGGTGGTCCGCTGGAACACATCATTGCGGCTAAAGCAGTGGCTTTTGGCGAAATACTCACAGATGATTTTACAGTATATGCAAAACAGGTGATCAGCAATGCACAGGCACTTGCAAAAGCGTTTGTTGATAAGGGTTACCAGCTCATCAGCAATGGCACAGACAATCATTTAATGCTGATAGACCTGCGCAATAAAAATATCAGTGGTAAAAAAGCAGAGCAGGCATTGGTAAAAGCAGACATCACTTTAAATAAAAACATGGTGCCTTTTGATGATAAGAGTGCTTTTGTTACGTCAGGCATCCGTATTGGTACACCAGCCATCACCACCAGAGGATTAAAAGAAGCGGATATGCAACTGGTGGCCGACCTTGTTGATAAAGTGATCATGAATGCGGAAGATGAAAAAATAATTGAGGCAGTGCGAAACGAGGTAAACGATTTTATGCAGCAGTTTAAGCTGTATCCTGAATTAGGAAAAACCATCATCGTATAAGGATTATAAATGTTTAAACCGTTGCAACGTTTAAGCCGTTTATTAAAGTCTTTATTTTTTAACGCCTCAAACAGGAAACGATTTAACCACTTAAAAAGATATAACAATGCTACAGAGAATACAAACCATTTGGTTATTACTTGCAGGTGCTGCTGCATTGCTTACATTAAAACTGCCTTACTATAGTGGAGTGCAGCAACCGACTGTTCCTTATAATGAAGTGAATGCTGTTACAGCCGGTATTCTTATATTGCTGGTAACTGTAGCTGTGGCCGTCATTGCATTTGTTGCAATCGTACTATATAAAAACCGCCCTACGCAATTAAGGCTATGTGTGCTCGGAATAGTGCTGGAAGCCCTGCTGATATTTTTGTATTACAGGCATATATCACAGTTTGCACAAGGCACCTACGCACTTACGTCTATCCTGCATATGTTTATCGTATTATTCTTTGTGCTGGCAGCAAGAGGTATCAATAAAGATGAAAAACTTATCAAAGACAGTGACCGTCTGAGATAAGTTTAGGGGTTTTAGTAGGGTAATATTTTTATCCGAATGTATGACGCTGAAACAACCGCTATAATTGACGTACTGGGAAACTAACCCTGAGTGTACAACCGTTACCGGGTGAGGTAATGATCTCCACTTTTCCATTATAGGCATTTACCCGGTTGAAGATGTTGATAAAACCAATGCCGGTGGCCTGTTCATTATTCTTATCAAATCCTTTACCGTTATCACTTATCATTAGTTCTGCCTGGTTGTTTTTATCAGTTAAAGCAATGGTGGCTTCAGAGCATTCGGCATATTTAATAATATTATTGGTTTGTTCCTGTATGATACGGTAAACCATCAGTTGCTGATCTTCTGAAATTCTTTTTACCAGTTTCTCATCAATATCAACATCGGTTTTTATTTCGTTCAGCAACAGCATATTCCGGGCAATATCATCAATGCTTTTTTTGATGCCCACGGCTGCAAGAATGCTGGAATTAAGTTCTTTTGATAGGGTACGGATTTCCTCCACTGCCATTAAAATATAGGCGGCGGCTTTTTCTAATAAGTCTGTATTATCTTCTTCAGTATTTTTTGCAGCGCCCACATGCAGTTTGGCGCTCATTAAAAGCTGGTTCACATTATCATGCAGTTCACGGCTGATACGGTTGCGTTCTTTTTCCTGCACCTGTATAGTTGCCTTATTGATCATTCTTTGTTTCTGCAGCTGCTCATCAATTAACTGTGCTTCCAGCTTTTTACTCTTTGTCATATCCTGGATACCGCCAATTACTCTAATCACTTTTCCATTTTCATAAATAGCAAATGCTTTATCAAGAAAATGGCGGTACGAACCATCAGCAGTTTTAAACCTGTAGGCATTCTGCCAGTGCGTAATAAAATTCTTCATGCAGAAATCTACGTTGGTTCTTACCCGGTACCGGTCATCAGGATGTATCTTCTGCATAAACCAGTCCAGCGTTGGCTTTACTTCTTCATTTGTATAACCGGTAAGTGTAAAAAAGTTCTCGCTGCGGTAAATGTTGTTTGTCTGCATGTCCAGGTCCCAGATAGCATCTGAACTTGCCTTTAATGCATAAGCATAGCGTTCGTTTGCTTTTACTGTTTCGGTGATCTCTGTAAATGAGGTAACAACAGCTTCGGGTTGTTCAAAACCTTCCAGGAATATCGGCCTGCAGTTTACAGAAAGCCAGATCATCTTCCCATCATGTCTTGTAATGCCCATGATTACATTATTCTGCTCCACGCCTGTATTCAATGTAACAATAGCCGGCAGATCATCCAGTGGAAACTCACTGCCATCTTCCCTTACAGCATTCCACTGGCTGCTGGCCACCAGCTTGCCATTCAGCTGTTCCTGTGTAAAACCCAGTATTTCCGCTGCTCTTTTATTTGAATCGGAGATAATGCCATTAACACTCATTACCAATATTCCTTCTGACAATGAATCAACGAGGATATGGTATTTATCTTCGGCTTTCGCAAGTGCTTTCTCCTGTCTTAGTCTTTCTGAAATATTTTTACTTACAAATGTGTAAGCAATGACGTTTCCCTGCACATCTTTTATTGCACTGCAGGTACTGTTAAATATAAGTTTATGCTGGTAGTTATAATAAGCCTGGTCCCTGTTATAATAAACCACATCACCACACCAGTAACCATTCTCCTTTAAAAATTCAACCGCTTTTGCTGTATCAATTCCAATGGTCTCAAATTTCACCACATCCCAAAAATGTTTACCGATCAAATCACTTGACGGACCACCGTAAATGATCTCACAGGCTGCATTAATACCAGTTATAGTAAAATTGGCATCAGTTGTTACAATAATATCGGGCAGGTTGTCCAGCACATCTTCCTGTAAAGAAAGTGCTTTGTAAATAACCGAGAGCGGCGCATTGTCATACGTTGACTTGTAAGCAGGATAGCTCATGGCTTTATTTTTTGTAATAGGTAAGGTTTTTCAGTTTCTATACGTTCAGTACATCCGTTTTAGTATGCAGCGGGTATTTTTCTTCTGTCTTTTACCCGATACAGCTATTTTGGCTGCCTAAACCGGTTACAGAGCTACTGGTTCCTGTTGAAAACGCTGGCATTTTTATATTATTATTTACCTTGTTTTCCTTCGATGACAACCGGCTCCGGGTAATTACGTTTTCTCAAAAATTTTTATATAAATAACCCCTTGCAGGGCAACGTTTTCAATCGCTGCCCTACGATTGCGTAAATAGCCTCAAGCCTCCATATAATTCTTTTTTTAATAACAAATCAGTTATAATAATTGCTGATTAGCCCCTATCTTCGTATAAAATAGTTGTTTAACTAACTAATTTCTTGCCATGTCAAAGAGAAGCATCAAAAAGGTAGCAGTTTTAGGAAGTGGTGTTATGGGCAGCCGCATTGCCTGTCATTTTGCAGGTGTCGGGCTGCAGGTATTATTGCTCGATATCCAGCCAAAAGATCTGCCGGCAGATGCAAAACCGGCCGAGAAAAATAAAATAGTAAATGATGCGCTGGCTGCAGCGATTAAATCAAACCCATCTCCTGTTTATACTGCTGATGTTGTAAAGAAGATCAGCACCGGCAATTTTACAGACGACCTGAATAAAATTGCCGACTGCGACTGGGTAATTGAAGTGGTGGTGGAAAGACTGGATATAAAACAATCTGTTTTTACTGAGGTGGAAAAATACCGCAAGCCGGGCACCCTGATCACTTCCAATACTTCGGGTATTCCCATTCACCTGATGGCAGAAGGCAGGAGTGATGATTTTAAAAAACATTTCTGTGGCACCCACTTTTTTAACCCGCCCCGGTATTTACGATTACTCGAAATCATTCCTACTCCTTATACAGACCCTGCCGTTGTTGATTTTTTAATGCATTATGGTGATCTTGTTTTGGGTAAAACAACCGTGCTCTGTAAAGACACACCCGCTTTTATTGCCAACCGTATTGGTGTCTTCGGTATTATGGCGATCATGAACAGTATGGAAAAACTGGGATTGAACGTGGATGAAATTGATGCATTGACAGGGCCTGTTATCGGCAGGCCTAAATCTGCCACGTTCAGAACTGCAGATGTGGTAGGGATCGATACCTTGGTAAAAGTGGCGAAAGGCGTGGCTGAAAATTGCCCGGATGACGAAGCAAAGGCTATGTTCGCCATTCCTGCATGGCTGGATAAAATGGTGGCCAATAGCTGGCTGGGAGATAAAACCGGCCAGGGATTTTTTAAGAAGACAAAGGGCGCCGGAGGTGAAAAAGAAATTCTTACACTGAATTTACAAACGCTTGAATATGGACCAAGGCAAAAACCAAAATTTGCCACGCTGGAAACAGCCAAACCAATTGAAGACCTGAAAACAAGATTGAAAGCACTATGTGCCGGCACAGATAAGGCTGGTGAATTTTACCGCCAGTTCCACTACAACCTATTTTCGTATATCAGTTACCGTATACCTGAAATAAGTGATGAACTGTACCGGGTAGACGATGCCATGATGGCTGGCTTTGGCTGGGAGATCGGTGCTTTTGAAAGCTGGGACGCACTGGATGTTACCAAAACAACCGGAGCAATGAAAGCAGCCGGATTTAAAGTAGCGGCCTGGGTAGATGAAATGCTTACATCCGGTATTACATCCTTTTACAAAGTTGAAAACGGTAAGCGTTTATGCTATGACGTTAGCAGCAAGTCCTATAAAGCATTACCAGGCGGCGATGCCTTTATTGTGATGCGGAACTTCGAAAACCAAACAGTATGGAAAAACAGTGCCTGCCGTACTTACCACTTAGGTGACGATGTGCTGGGGCTGGAATGGTACACCAAGATGGGCAGTATTGGCGGTGAAGTGCTGGAAGGAATACAAAGATCAATTTCATTAGCAGAGGAAAAATACAAAGGCCTGGTGATCGCCAATGAAGGGCAGAATTTTTCTGCTGGCGCTAATGTAGGCATGATATTTATGCTGGCCATTGAGCAGGATTATGATGAAATAGATATGGCCATCCGGCTGTTCCAGAATACAATGATGAGGGCCAGGTATTCATCTATACCAGTGGTGGTGGCACCACATGGATTAGCGCTGGGTGGTGCCTGTGAGTTGAGCCTGCATGCAGATAAGATCATTCCTGCCGCTGAAACTTACACAGGTTTGGTAGAAGTGGGCATTGGTGTAATACCCGGAGGTGGTGGCACCAAAGAATTTGTATTAAGGGCCAGTGATGAACTGCACAGCGGCGAAGTGGACACCAATACATTACAAAATCGTTTTCTTACCATTGCCACAGCCAAAGTAGCTACATCTGCACATGAAGCGTTCGACCTGGGCATTTATAAAAAAGGCAGGGACATCATCAGCCTCAATATTGGAAGAAGAATTGCCGAAGCCAAACAGGCCGTGGTTGAACTGTACGATGATGGCTATGTAATGCCGGTACAACGAAAAGATATAAAAGTACTTGGCCGCAGCGCACTGGGCGCCATGCTGGCTGGTATCAATGGGATGCGTACGGCAAACTATGCTACTGCGCATGATGTAACTGTAGCAAAAAAACTGGCTTATGTAATGGCCGGCGGCGACCTGAGCGAACCCACCCTGGTAAGTGAACAATACCTGCTTGACCTGGAAAGGGAAGCATTCCTTTCTTTGTGCGGCGAAAAGAAAACACTGGAAAGAATACAAAGTGTATTGAAAACAGGCAAACCACTTAGAAATTAATTATCTTTTTTATCCAGGAATTAACGGCTTTCAGTATCAGCAACATTGTTGCTAAAATATTTTAGGGAGATATCAGCGTCTTCCTATCTTTACGTCCTCTTACACCTACTGCGATGTAGACATAACATATCTTCCGAAAGTTTTTCAGCTCCCTACGGGCCATTGTTCTCTTAATACGGTTTATTATTATCTTTAGCTGTAAATAAACTCACTGCAATGAAAAATTGGAAAAGCCTCTTCATTAAAACTGAGGAGGAAGATGAAAAAAAAGGTACGTCACAACCTGACCAGTACACTTTTCCTGTTAATAATATGAATGTAACACCTGGCACTGTTCCGCAGCCACAGGCATCGGTAATAGACCAGACTGCACTTACCGAAGTATTGGCTGTATATGAAAGAGGCATCGATTCCATCAATATGCCTGGCTATGATTTTTATGAATTCTATAAAGCCATCAGTACGATTGGTAATGCAGGCAGTGAAACTTACAATATGGCTTTCCAGATGGCGAGGTCGATGGACAGCAGCATTTCAGCACAAAAACTGGTAACGGATGCAGAATTCTATATCAGTAAAATAAATGAGGTGCACAGCCAGTACACTATGCAGGGGCAACAAAAAGTAAATGAACTGGATAGTAAAAGAAACGAAGAGAAAAATAAACTGATGGCTGAAATTGAACAGGGTTCGCAGCAGATAAACCAGCTCCGCAACCAGCTGCAGGCACTTGAATCTGGTATTAACCAAAAGCGTATTGCACTTACTGGTGTTGATGGAAAATACAGCCCGCAGGAATCTGCAGTGCGGCAAAAATTACTGGCGAATGATAATGCAAAACAGATCAGTGTATCAAAGCTGGTGACGGTAAAAGAAAATATTTTAAAGTTTATAAAATAACCAACCAATCATAACCATGTCAAACGAAGCACAAAAAGTATTGGAACTCCCGATACTGAAACATTTTGATAAAGGCGAAATTTCGCTGAATCCGCAAAACTGGCGCAAGGGCGAAAAAGGTATTGCCACAGTGGTGGGGCTTGTACTGCTTGGCACCATTGCGTGGGGCTTGTATAGCTTTATTCTTCCCATTGTATTTACATGGATTGGAAAAACACTTGGCGCCATGGCTGTTGCCGTACTGGTAATAGGTTTCTTTATCCTGTTACCAGTAATTGTAAAAGGATTTAAAAAACTGGCCCGTGCACTGCACAAACTCTTTATTAAATATGATCCCTTTGGTGAACTGGAAGAACAAAAACAAAAAATGGTTGCTAACAGGGAAAATTTTAAAAGAGCGAAAGCAAAGATCAAAGCGATAAAAAGCAATATGGAAAGCGAATCTGTGAAGGCTGAAAAAGAGGCGAAAGAATACCAGGAGACCGTTATTACCATGCAGTCAAGAGCTGAATCATTTAAAAATAAAATGACAGCATTGGAAGCAACAAAAGGTGCTGCCGCAAAAGAAACAGATGAGTACGTGGAAATGCAAACCGGTTTGATGAAAACATTAAGCGAAGCACAACGTGTAAGCCATATGTTGAACCAGAGCACCGGTCTTGTAAGAAAATATGGCAGCAGGGCGCATGTGATCGGCAAGCTTGACCGCAAGCTGAATATGGTGGATACGGCGATGGAAATAAAGATAGCTGACTTTGATGTGAGCATCGACATGCTGAAAAAAGAATACGCTTTTGCCCAGGCTGCAAGAGAAGCAACCGAACAGGCAAAGAGCGCTATGCTCTTTACAAAAAGCTGGGAACTGGAATATGCCCTGGATGTGGTTACCAATACCATCTCTATGGATCTGGCTTCCACCAAAGAGAATTTGGTTGACCTGGATTCTTTAACCAGCCAGTATTCACTCGATAGTGATGAACTGTATTCAAAACTGGATAAACTGGCAGACCAGATCAAAACAAATAATTATGCGCTGCCTGATTCACAGAAATACAGTAATCCAAACTATAAACTTACCAACCAGGATAAACTGGAAAGCGGTGGTTTTGGTGATATTTTTAACTCTTAATAAAATAAATATAAACTCATACAACTATGAACTGGTCTAAACTTACTTTTTTTTCGAAAGCGTTGATAACACTTGTTGTTGCCGGCGCTGTTGGTGCAGGTGTATATTTCCTGGCTCCCGGCCTGCGTACATCTGAATCTAAAAAATTAGATAAGCTGGATGTTACAGATAAAGATGTAAACAATGTTACTTCATCTGAAGAACTGCCCCTGCCCTCTGCAGATATCTCTTCCGATGTTTCTTCAAAACCATTAACAAGACTGGCTGGTTATGCATGGAATGGTCAGTCAGGTATCATTGTAGCCAATGGTGGTCCAAAAACAACCAAGGGTTCACTGATGGAAAAAAACGGCGTGAACCTCGAGATCATCCGCCAGGACTGGCTTTCAGAGCTCCGCAACCTGCACATGAAATTCGTGGATGAATTTGACAAAGGCAATAACAATCCTAAGGAAGGTGTTGCCGGCATTATCATCATGGGTGACGGCGTTCCTTTCTACATCAGCTCCGTTCAGCAATCGCTGGACGATAAATATGGTAAAGGCAAATATAATATGCAGGTGGCTGGTGCCATTGGCCTGAGCTATGGCGAAGACAAACTCATCGGCCCACCAAGCTGGAAAATGAACCCACAATCAATGAAAGGAGCGCTGGTATCAACTGTAATTGGTGATGGGGACTGGGTAACTGCTGTTAACTATGCGTTTGCTAATAATATAAAAGTAAATCCTGATCCATCCACCTACGACCCGGATGCATTGAACTTTGTTGCATCAGCAAATGATGACTATATCGAAGCTTCAAAGGAACTGATCAAATCACAGAAAGAAGGATGGACCATTCCATTGAAAGAAGTAAAAGACGGAAAGCTGACCGGCAAAACGATCAATAAAAAAATTGATGGTTGTGCCACTTGGACACCCGGTGACAAAATGGTGTTTGATGCATTGACTGGTTTTACAGACATTGCCTCCACCCGGGAATTCAATAACCAGATGGCAACCACTATCATTGTACTCAAAGAATGGGCTGAAAAGAATAAAGAAACAATGAGCAATATTTTAAAAGCAACTTATATAGCGAGCAACCAGGTAAAACAGTATGAAGGCTGGAAGAAAAAAGCTGCTGAAAATGTTGCTAAAACATTTAACATGGAAGATGGTGATTACTGGTACAACATGTTCAAAGGACAGAAGGGAGAAAAGAACGGCATTTCTTATAACATGGGCGGTACCAGGGTTTTTAACCTGGCTGATGCTAACCAGTACTATGGTATTACCGACGGTACCAACCGTTATAAAGCAGTGTACGACCAGGTTTCAAAATACCTGAAAGACCTGAACCCCGCCGGCTTTAATCAAAATGTAAAACGCATTGTGCCTTACGAAGAAGCGGTGAATCTTTCTTATTTAAAATCTGTTGAAAATATTGATGCTGGTAAAGCGGATGTGGTAGATTATTCTAAAAAAGCTACCCAACAGGTTGCTTCGGGTGAATGGCAGATCAACTTTGATGTGGGCAGGGCAACACTGCGTCCTGAAGGTAAAGACGTGCTTGACCAGATCTATAACCTGCTTATCCAGGCAGAAGATTCAAAGCTTGAATTATTTGGTCATACAGATAACAGCGGTACCCAGGAAGCTAACTATGCTTTATCAAGAGCAAGAGCGGAAGCTGTAAAGAATTTCTTTATACAGAAAGGTATTCCTGCAGAACGTTTCCAGAAATTAGAAGGCCGTGGACAGGATGAACCTGTAGCGGATAACTCAACGCCTGCCGGTAAATCAAAGAACAGGCGTGTTGCGATTAACCTTTTAAAATAACTATTACAGGATGCTGAAAAAAATATTCAGGCCATTTGAACAAATAGCCAAAAGCCAGCGGCTCATAATAATGGCCGTGTGGATCGTATTAGTCCTGGGCTATTGGGCATTTTCATCTATGGGCACCACACATTTATTTCCTACACCTGGCCAGGTATGGGATGGTATCCGATCTTTATACAATGAAGGACTGGTGGTGCATATAGCGAGTTCCCTCGGGCTTTGTTTACAGGCTGCCCTGATCTCCCTGGTCATCTCATTAATTATCGTTTACCTGTCACCGTTACCTGCATTAAGACCGGTGGCAGTTTTCCTGAGCAGGCTGAGGTATCTGCCATTAACAGGTATTACTTTTTACCTGTCAATACTTGTAAGTGGTGCCCGTACCATGCAGGTATGGGTATTGGTAGTGTTCATGAGTTTGTATTTTATCACTTCCCTGCTGGCAGTATTAAAAGATATTCCGAAAGAAGAGATAGACCATGCCCGCTCATTAAAATGCAGCCGCTGGGAAATATTATGGGAGGTGGTGATAAAAGGAAGGCTGGATTATGTACTGGATGTATTGAGGCAAAACCTGGCCATCATCTGGATGATGCTGGTAACCGTGGAATCTATACTGGTGGCCGCCGGCGGCCTGGGTGTATTGATAAAGAACAGCGATAAGTTTGCCAACCATGGGCGCATTGTGGCTCTCCAGATTATTATTCTTTTAATTGGCTTAGGTCTCGACTGGGTTTTACAAACAACCCGTAAAGGTCTTTTCCGCTATTCAACTTACTAATTCATGGCTGCAGCATACCAACAAAAAGATACCATTCTGCATGTAAGTAACCTGAGCATTGCTTATGGCGATAAGGTTATTATTTCAGATATTAACCTTGAAGAAAAAGATGTGGTAAGAGAAGGCGTTACGCAGGGACAAACCATTGCTTTTGTCGGCAGGTCCGGCAGGGGAAAATCAACATTGTTCCGGGCGCTTACCGGTTTGGAAAAACCAACCACCGGTACTGTACTGATCCCGGATTATTCAAAACAAGCCACTAACGGTCAGCAACCAGCGAAAAAAGTGGGTGAAGGTGATGTGGGTTTTGTGGACCAGCGATATACGTTGTTCAGGCATAAAACCATTTACCAGGCGCTGCAGTTTGCATTGAGAAAATCAGGATTGGGTGATAGTGAAAAAGATGACAAGATAATGAGTTACCTGTCTGAGTGGGGGCTTGACAAAGTAAAGAACCAGTATCCCAATGAGCTCTCCGGCGGGCAACGCCAGCGCACTGCCATACTTGAACAGTTATTAAGCTCTGGTTATTATATGGTGCTGGATGAACCTTTTTCAGGACTGGATGTAGGCAATATTGAAAGTGTGAGAAAATCATTACGCCTTATTAATTCCAGCCATGAACTGAATACCGTTATTTTCAGCACCCATGATATTGAACTGGCTGTTGAGCTCGCCGATTCTTTGTATGTGATCGGTTATGGCAAAAACGAAGACGGCAGTTTGAGAAATGTAGGCACCGTATTAAAACATTTCGACTTTAAACAAATGGGGCTTGCCTGGAATGGTGAGGTAACTGCAAAACACCATGAAGCGGTGAAAGAGATCAAAGAGATCATGCTGCAATGCTGATAATGGCAATGGCTGACTCCTATAGATACTTAAACATCCATGCCAAAGAATAGGCTATTCAAATGAATTTGTCACTAAGGTTTTAAGATTATCGTGTTACACTTTACTGGTTTTTTTACAAGATTACAGTCTCCTCTAAAATAAAAAAGCGCCGGATCTCACCGGCGCTTTAAAAAAGTATACAGTTACCCGTTATACCAGCATGGTTACCGGGTTCTCTAAAAATTTCTTTACTGTTTGCAGGAAGGCTGCGCCCACTGCACCATCCACACTTCGGTGATCACAGCTGAGAGTAACTTTCATTACATTAGTCACTGCAAAACCATCACCTTTTTTCACCACTACTTCTTTGATACGCCCTACCGCCAGTATCGCACTGTCCGGCGGGTTAATGATAGCGGTAAAGTCATCAATATCCATCATTCCCAAGTTAGAAATGGTAAAAGTATTACCACTGAATTCGGCCGGCTGCAGTTTTTTGTCCCTTGCTTTACCATACAATTCTTTTGCATCTGCTGCAATCTGTGATAAGGATTTCTGGTCGGCAAAACGTATCACCGGCACAATCAATCCTTCCGGCAGCGCCAGCGCTGAACCAATATGTACATGATGATTCTGGCGGATAAATTCACCCATCCAGCTGCTGTTCACATCCGGGTGCTTGCGCAGCGCCATGGCGCAGGCTTTTATCACCATATCATTAAACGAGATCTTCACCGGGCTCACTTCGTTCATCGCAGCACGGGATGCCATGGCATTATCCATGTTAATCTCCATCTTCAGGTAGAAATGCGGTGCACTGAATTTGCTTTCGCTTAAGCGGCGTGCAATTACCTTACGCATCTGCGTTAGTGGCACATCATTATGACCTTCCTGTCCAACGGCTGTAAAGGCTGGTGCTGAAGCTGCAGCCTTTGCAGGTGCAGCAGCAGGAGCCGCTGACCTGGCTGATGGTACATAACCGTCAATATCTTTTTTAGTGATACGGCCATTATCACCGCTTCCGTTCACTGCTTTCAGGTCAATGCCTTTTTCAGCAGCTAACTTTTTCGCTAATGGAGATGCTTTAATGCGCTGGTCGGAAGAAGATGCAGGTTCACTGCTGGACGCTGGTACTTGTTCGCCAGCAGTTGGTTGTGCTGCAGCTTCTGGCGCCGCGGCGGCTGCAGGAGCTGCTGTATTAGCACCGGATTTTTCGGCTGCCACATAAGCGCTTACATCTGTTCCGGGTTTGCCCACAATCGCAATGATCTCGTTTATTTTGGCAGCATTACCTGCTTCCACACCAATATATAATAAAGTACCTGCTTCGTAGCCTACCACTTCCATCGTAGCCTTATCGGTTTCCACTTCGGCAAGTACATCATCACTTTTTACCTGGTCGCCCACTTTTTTATTCCAGGCAACGATCTTTCCTTCCGTCATAGTATCGCTCAGGAGCGGCATACGTATTTCTTTAGCGCCTGCAGGCAGTTCAACTTTTGCTGCAGCAGGGGCAGCTGCCGGAGCAGGTTGTGCCGGTGCTGCCGGGGCGGGTGTTGCAGCGGCAGGTGCAGGAGCACCAGCATCGCCGATTAATGATTTAAAATCTTCTCCTTCCTTACCTATTACCGCTATTACCTGGTTTATTTTAGCCGCTTCTCCGGCCGGTACCCCAATATATAAAAGCGTTCCGTCTACATAACCGTTTACTTCCATTGTTGCTTTGTCCGTCTCCACTTCTGCCAGTACATCGTCGCTTTTTACTTTATCGCCAACCTTTTTGTTCCAGGCAACAATTTTCCCCTCCGTCATAGTATCGCTCAGGAGCGGCATGCGTATCACTTCTGCCATAAATTAGTTTATAGTTTCTGAGTAATTATAAATGAGTGCCGAAATTAAGGCAAAAATAGCAAAAGTGCTAATGACTATCAATAAAGTAAAGTGAGAGGCTTCACGGGAACGTTGCCAATTAAAAATCAGCAGTTTCAACAGGTAAAACCTATAAAATTAATAATCCAGGTCCAGCTTCAGTCTTTCTTTTAATTCCTTTACTAATGGATATTCTTCGATGATCTTGAGGTATTGCTCCTTTGTATTGAGTTTTCTTTCCTGTGGCTGCACTTCCTCTTCCGGTTTTTCAATTACGGTAACCTGGTACACCAGTTGCCGGTTGTTGAAATAACCCTGCAGGTGCGTAACCAGCCCGGACCTTTCCGTTTCAATAAATGCCTTCTGGATATCACCACTTACGGTGATCTCTATTGCATTTTCATTCAGCACTTTTATCTCAGCCAGCTTAAAATTAGTGACAGCGGAATGATTGGCTTTCTTTCTTAATTCTTCAATAAACAAACCCCAGGCAGTATGCAGCTCTTCATCATTGAGTTCTTTACTTACAATATCGGCCTGGTTTTGCTGCTTTATCTGCTGCCTGAGCTTTTGCAAATTCAGGGAAGAAACTGTTGTTGCAGAAGACTGTGGATTTAATGCTTCAGGTTTAACGTTTAGAGTTGCCGGCTTTGCTGCAGGCTGCTCCTTCTTTGCAGCAGTTTCAATAATAAGTTTAGCAGCGGATGGCGCCTGTTGATTCACGGCAGGAATAGCTTTTTCCGCAGTCTTTACAACAGGCAACGCCCTGAAAGCTACTGTCTTTGCTCCGTCAACCAGTTTTTTTTTACCTACGGAATCATCATTACCCACCAGTTCCAGCGCCTGCTGTAAATAACAAAGCTTGATAAGGCTAAGTTCCACATGCAAACGTTTATTCCTTGCCTGGCGGTAATTTATTTCTGCTTCGTTTAAAATATTTAGTGCGCTGATGATAAAACCGGTGGCTGTTTTTTGTGCAGCCTGTATGTATTTCTGTTTAAAATCATCTGCCACTTCCAGCAACATGGCTACTCTTGCATCACTGCTCACCAGTACATTCCGTAAAAATTCTGCAATACCATTTAACACAGTATCGCCTTCAAACCCTTTACGGTTTATTTCATCATACATCAGCAGGGCATCACTGAGGTTTTGCTGTTGCAGGTAATCAAGCAGTTTAAAATAATAGTCCTCATCCAGTATATTCAGGTGTTCCAGTGTATTCTGGTAAGTGACTTCTGCGTTGGTAAAGCTTACAATTTTATCCAGTATACTAAGGGAATCCCTCATACAGCCTTCGCTTTTTTGAGCGATGATATGCAGGGCAGTCTTTTCCGCTTTTATTTCCTCCTTCTCACAAATTTCCTGCAGGTGCTCTACAGTATCGTTGTTAGTGATCCGTTTAAAATCGAATATCTGGCAACGGCTTAAAATGGTAGGTAAGATCTTATGTTTTTCCGTGGTAGCCAGGATAAAAATGGCATAAGGTGGTGGCTCTTCCAGCGTTTTTAAAAATGCATTGAATGCAGAAGCACTAAGCATGTGGACTTCATCCACGATATATACTTTGTATTTGCCGGCCTGTGGTGCAAAGCGAACCTGCTCCACCAGGCTGCGGATATCATCTACAGAGTTATTGCTTGCCGCATCCAGTTCATGTATATTGAAGGAAGTACCATTATCAAATGAAACACAGCTCTGGCAGGTATTACAGGCCTCTCCATCTTTTGTCTGGTTCTCGCAGTTGATAGTTTTGGCGAGAATCCTGGCACAGGTGGTTTTGCCCACACCCCTGGGACCACAAAACAAAAAAGCATGCGCCAGTTGATTGTTCTTAATGGCATTTTTTAAAGTGGTTGTAATATGCTGCTGGCCCACCACGGTGCTGAAGTTCTGTGGTCTGTACTTTCTTGCTGAAACGATGAATTTATCCATTTACCCCAATCCTTTGTTTAAATGTAAGAGTTGCAATTTACAGTTAGGTTTTTAATCTGCAAAGGCTGAAAAACGGCCAGATGCTATTGCTTTAAACCACTAAGACGCAAAGACACAAAGGTTCACAAAGAAAACCGGCGGTAATAACCTCATAAGATTTCAAGTGCCTGCAGCTTTCAACTGACTAAAGGATGGCGTTTGAACTCTTTATTCCTGTCAAATAGATAGCGGTAAGTAACAAGGTTTCGGCTTTTATAAATATCACCCAGGTTTTTAGCCACACCGATCATTTTGGGGTTAAAATCACCGATCCACTGCATTTCAAAAGAAGTGTATGGGCTGGAAGGCCCCCGCAAAATTTGAGAACATTCGCCGATGAGATAGGCATCCACCCCCCTGCCCTGCCATTCGGGCACCACACCAAACACCAGCCCGGTGAATTTTTTTGAGGACCGGAAGGTTTTAAGCCATAAAAAATACAGCTTCTGCAACAGGCCAAAGCGGCCATTCATATGTTTAAAATACTGGTTCAGGTCGGGCAGGTTTAAAAACATGGCAACCGGTTCCTGCTTATGATAGGCAAAATAAACAATGCGTTCATCCATCACCGGTTTCATCTTTTTGAATAACAATTTCGCCTGCTCCACCGGCATCTGTTTTAGTCCGCCATGACCCGCCCATGCTTTATTATAAACGGTGGCGAAATCAACAGCATATTTTTCCAGTTGGTTTTTCTGCAACGTTGTAAAACTAAAATCAGTATCTGCTGCAGTCGCTTTGTGCCGCTCCTGCATCTTTGCTGATACAGCTGCTTTTGGATCGAAACCAAAACAAAGCTGGTTAAAAAAGACCTGGAATCCATATTGCTCAAACAATTGCTGGTAATAAGGCGGGTTATAATTCATTGCATATAACGGCTCAGCAAATCCTTCTGTTACCAACCCCCACCAGCGGTCCCGCTCTCCAAAATTGATGGGCCCATCCATTGCCTGCACACCCTTTTGCTGCAGCCAGTCTTTTGCTGTATCAAATAAAATATTTGCTGCAGCCGGGTTGTTGATGCACTCAAAAAAACCTATACCCCCCACCGTTACGTCATCGCCTTTGTTTTTGTATTTACTGTTTGTAAAAGCGGCGATGCGGCCAATATAATTACCTGCATCATCTTTCAATATCCATCTTACTGCTTCCCCATGGCGAAAGGATTTATTCTTTTTTTCATCAAATACATCATTGATATCATTATCCAGCGGCCTGATCCAGTCAGGATCATTCTTGTATAATGCAACTGCCACCTGCAGAAATTCTTTAGCATTATTATTGGTGACAGGTATAAGCTGCATGGAAATTTTTTAGAGTGCAAAAATAGGCCTAATACAAAGTAATCAAGGATAAATAATAATAGGGGTACCGACAGGCACATTAAAATAAAGTTCATCCATCTCTGTATCTGTAACGGCAATACAACCATTTGTCCAGTCTTTGAAACGATGAAACTTGCCCGTAAATCCCTGGCCGTTTTTTAATCCATGGATTTTTATATCCCCGCCTGTTGGCCGCTGCAATAACCTTGCTTCTTCTCTGTCTGTATCGTTTGGATAAGAGATCCCCAGATTTTTATAACAAGTGCTGTTTGGATTTTTACCATTTATGAAATAGGCTCCTTCAGGGGTTTTGTTATCCCCTTCAAATTTTTTGTCGCCCAAAGGGTTTTTGCCAATAGAAACTGTATAAGTCTTTAAGAGCTTTTCGCCTGAAAATACCTGCAATTTTCTTTTCGACTTAAACACAACAAGTTTTGTAACAGGAACCCCAACCGGCAATTTTTGTTCTGGGTAGAAATAATAAGCGGCCACAATTAATATTGCAATAAGCAAGAAATAAAGAAACTTTCGCACTGGCTGGAATTAATATCCTAAAATATCAACTAACAACATCAGATAGTACAGGGTGAGGTTTATTCTGTAAAAATTAACTTTTATTCTTCTTCATTGATCTCTTCAATCAAACTTAAAATCTTATCCTTCCCCATTTTCTTTTGTGCACTTGTAACAAAATGCTGCGGCAGGAACTGCCAGGTTTTGCCCAGTGTAGCCAGGAACAATTTTACATTTTTTGCCACCACAGCCTGCGTCTCCTTATCTGCTTTTGTAAATACCAGCGATATAGGCACCTGCCATTTATCCATGCGATTGATGAACTCCAGGTCGATTTTCTGTGGTGCATGACGGGCATCCAGCAGCACAAAAACCATTTTTAAGTTTTCTCTTTTACGCAGGTAACCTTCAATCATCTGCTCCCAGCGGCGCCGGCTGCTGATACTCACTTTTGCAAAACCATACCCCGGCAGGTCCACCAGGTACCATTTGGTTTCCTTCGAATGTCCCTTGCTGTTAGTATCGGGTACACTGCTTATTTCAAAATGATTGATGAGTTGCGTTTTACCGGGTGTAGCCGAAGTTTTTGCCAGCTTATCATTATTACAGAGCATATTGATGAGGGAGGATTTACCCACATTGCTGCGCCCTATAAATGCATATTCATTTTTATCCGGCGGCGGGCATTTGGCAAAATCAGGGCTGCTGATGAGGTATTTGGCAAATTTGATTAACATCCTGCAAAAATAACTGTTAAGGATGGTTTCGTTTTAATTCCGGCTCCGTATTTGCATATAAAGGGGTTCAATAGTTAAATGTGAAAGGTTTTAACAACTTAAATACGGCAATACGGCTGTTAAACCCTGAACTTATATTCATCTAACTTATCTTTGCGCCAATGGCAGAATTTGCACATGACAATGTAACCCCACTCAACAGCTCTGCACTTTCTAAAAAAGAGCAGGTGGCTGATATGTTTGATGACATTGCCTTTCAGTATGATTTTTTGAACCGTTTTTTAAGTGCCGGCATTGATATACAATGGCGGAAAAAAGCTATTAAACAGCTCCGGGACATCAACCCTAAAAAGATACTGGATGTGGCCACCGGCACAGGCGATGTGGCGATCATGTCATGCAGCATACTGCACCCTGAAAGCATCATTGGTATTGACATCAGCGAAGGCATGCTGAAACTGGGCCGCAAAAAGATTGAAAAGCAGGGACTTGACAACGTTATCAATCTTGTAAAAGGCGACAGCGAGACAATAAACTTTGCCGACAATTCGTTTGATGCGGTAACCGTAGCTTTTGGCGTACGCAATTTTCAGCAGCTTGAGAAAGGATTAAGTGAAATAAGAAGGGTGCTGAGACCGGGAGGCAAACTGGTGGTACTGGAATTCAGTAAACCCAAAGCTCCGGTGATGAAGCAGCTGTACAGCGTATACATGGCTGCCGTAGCGCCAACCGTAGGCAGAATATTTTCAAAAAACCGCAACGCATATAAATATCTCGACGAATCAATTAAAAAATTCCCCGAAGGAAAAAATTTTACTACTATTTTAGACAATCTTGGTTATAAAAACACTCAGTGTAAACCCCTGAGTTTAGGAATATGCAGTATTTATTGCGGAGAAAAATAAATTTTATACTTATTACAGTTGCGATGTGCTGCTGCTATGCAGGCAAGGCACAGTTACGCAACCAGATCAACCTGCCGGATCACGACAGCAAGCTGTATCATTTCGGTATCAATCTTGGTTTTAATAAATCGCATTTCAGCTTTACACATCACCCGCAGTTTTTAAATCCACTGATCAATGGTGACAGTGTAATGGTGATCGAAAGCATTAACAACACCGGTATTAACCTGGCCTGGCTGGTTAACCTGAACATCAGCGAACATTTTGATATCAGGACTTACCCGCTGAACCTTACATTCAGTGAAAAAGCTTTTGAATATTCACTGAAATATCCTGACCTGCCCGGCGGAGAATCACCTACAACCATCAAGAAGATACAGTCTATCTCACTTAGTTTTCCTGTGCAGATGAAATTCAGCAGTGACCGGATCGGTAACATGAAAGTGTACACGATGGCAGGTTTTAAGCTGGATTATGATCTTGCTGCCAATGCAGGTAAAAAAAATGCAGAAGAACTTATTGCA
The DNA here is from genome assembly GCA_047600665.1 of Ferruginibacter sp. GTDB lineage: Bacteria > Bacteroidota > Bacteroidia > Chitinophagales > Chitinophagaceae > Ferruginibacter. Next base: position 3,041,962 of record JASGKJ010000003.1, on the reverse strand, counting down.
TTAAAGCCGTTTGATTATACTATCGAAACAGGGCTTGGTTTTCATGTTTATTTTCCCTACTTCGTTCTTACACCGGAATTAAAAGTAAGCTGGGGACTCGCCAACCTGCACAGCAGGAATCCGGCCCTTAAGTTCTCCAGCAACATAGACCAGATAAACTCAAGGATGATATCCATCTCACTTACAGTGGAATAATTTATTTTTTCTTTGCCGCAACTTTTTCAGGAGCCTTCAAAGTTTCCTTCAAGAAAGATTCAATTTTTGTGAACAGGTGTATTTTGGCAATATTCGGATTATTGTCATTGATGTCATGTAAATAATCTGGGTAAAACTGCTGGTCAAACTGTTTATTGGCTTTTATGAGCGCTTTACTCAGCGCCATGCTATTTTGAAAATGTACATTATCATCTGCCGTTCCATGAACAAGCAATAAACCTGCCTGGTAATTATCTACAAAATTGATGGGTGAAAGATTATAATAAGTGTCCGGACTTTCACCAGGTGATTGAAGGTATCTTTCCGTAAAGATATTTTCATACAACCGCCAGTCTGTTACTGGTGCTATGGCAACAGCAGATTTAAATTTACCGGGATATTTTGTTGCAGCAAGCGCTGCCACATAACCACCATAACTCCAGCCGATAACACCGATCCTGCTGCTGTCAATACTAACACTGAAATTTTCCCGGATATAGTCTGTTACGGCCAGCATATCTTCCACAGCGATATCTCCTAATTTTTTATAGCTGATTTTACGGAAAGCCTCCCCTTTTCCCGGTGTGCCTCTCGGATCGATACCCACCACGAGATAACCCTGCCCTGAAAGATATTTCAGTGTAAGCATCATGCGGTCATCCCATTTATCGAGCACTGATTGTTTTTCCGGCGAACCATAAATATAAAATACCAGCGGTGTTTTATCATGCCTGCTGCCGGATGGCGGTTCAATATAAAAGCCATTCACCGAACTGCCATTCACATTAAACTCTTTGAAGTCCGCATCAGGTATGATATAATTTTTGAGTTTTGTTTTGAGTTCCTTATTTACGATTAGTTTTTGAAAGAGACTTTTACCGCCTGCTGTGTACATTTGATAGTAAGAAGGCTCATTGATGTTATTATAAACATCCAGGAAATATTTTTTGCTTGCTGTAAAATACGCTTCATGATGCCCCTTGGAATCAGCAAGACGTGCACGGTCTGTTCCATTGAAGTTAACCTTATATACATTCCTGTTTTCCGGAGAAGTTTCATTGGCTGTATAATAAATAACGCCTGCATCTTCATCAACAGCATTGATGGAAAATACCTCCCAGTCCCCTTTCGTGATCTGTGTATCTTTTTGCGTTTGCAGGTTTATTTCATAAATATGGTTGTAGCCGTTTTTTTCGCTTAACCATAACAGGGAGTTTTTATTAGCTACATAAAAACAATTTTCCGGGTTTACTTTTATATAATCAGGTTTGGTCTCTGTGTAGATCACTTCGGTGCTGCCCGTTTTGGTTTCCGCTTTTAAAATATCCAGTTGTGTTTGTTTGCGGTTAAGGCGCTGTACGAACAGGTTTGAGCCATCTTTACTCCAGGTAATACCAGTTATATACTGGTCAGGGTTAATGCCCACATCCACTTTTGTAAGTATCTCATATTTTTCATTGTAAATAAACACATCCACCTTGGGTATGGCTTCGCCTGCCTTTGGATAAGGGGTTTGTCCAACTTCTGCATAAGTGCCATTGTATAATGCAATCGGGAATTGTGTTACAGGGCGTTCATCAAAACGTACAAAAGCGATTTTCTCACCATCATTACTCCATTTAAACATTTGCCCAAGCCCGAACCCATTTTCATAAGACGCATCTGCCGCACCATACAGCACTTCGTTAAGGCGGCCGTCCATGGTTACCTGTTTCAGTTGTTCATTTTCCAGGTTCTTTACGTACAGGTTATTATTGTAGATGAATGCCAGCTTTTTTGAGTCAGGAGAGAAAGTTGGATAGCTTTGTTTACCGCTTGTAAGCACAGGCCGTATATTTCTTTTCACCGAGTTCCATACATAACAGGCTTCTTTACTACTGTTCCTGAACAAACGTTCTCCCTGTGTTTTTATCAATATTTTGGTATCATCCGGCGAAAATTCAAAATCTTCAAAATAAGTGAAGGTGATGGGGATTGAATCATCTGGCTGTTTTATCTGGTTACTGAAAACGGTATCGATCAGCCTGCCGGTTTCAAAATCAAGGGTAAAGATCATTTCCAGGTTTTTGGAGGGATCTGCTTCTATAAAGGCAAAACGGTTACTCTGGTGCATCATATGCACATTCAGCTTCCGCTCATCAAAATAGCCACTCCATATCGCTTCCAGTGGAAGTTTTAATTTATCTCGTTGCTGGGCATTAGAAAAAGAGGGGGAAAGCAATAAAAGACATAAGCCAGTTACAATTCGGTTCATCACAAACTAATTAAGTTAATAAATAAGGTACCCTGAGCAGGTAAAGCTGCAGGAAATGGCTTACGAAAGAATAAGGTAAAAGGTTGTCACTCGGGCAAATGTATAACAATACATTATCTAAAAATCATATTCCCGCCTGAAAATATTAATTCTTATCCCTGCAGCAATATATGTTGAATTTGGTTTTGTTACTGTTTCATTTGCTATTTTATAATTACGCTGCTGGAATGTAAGGTCAAAATTTACATTTTCCCATGGCTCATATGTTACAGTCAGCAGTGCATTTATACAAGAGGCTTTTCTGCCACCACCTACTTTAAAACCATTTGTTCTTTGTATCCCGGTAGCAGGATCCGGTGGTTTATTATCATTGTATAAATTGAATGGGCTTCCGCCAAAATTATAGCCTGCACTATCAAGGCCCTGGTAATAATAGATGGCACGGGCATATACAAACCATTTACGTGCAGGCTGATATTTTACAATACCAACAAACTCCTGAAAATTTGCTCCCAAAGGATGCGCCAGTGGTTGATTGTAATGAGTATAATTAGAAACCGAATCATAATGAGAATAAGTGAATGGCCTTACCCTGTTGCTCTCAACCTGCAAATCAAGGTTAGGAACACCAAAAGCATCAACATATTTTACCCCTAATTGATAACCATATTTATTTACATAGTTTGTAGGATCGTTTTTCAATTTACTCAACACAAATTCATCCAGCAAAAACTGTCCGTAAAACTGAAGGTGATTAGCCGCATTGGCTTTAAAATCTAATCCAACCTTTGCTTTATCCCCGCTTCCACTGCCACTCTCAACAGGTCGCAGGAATATGACAGGATTCAGATATTGAAAATCAAAATGATTTCTTCTGCCGAAAGTAACAGCTTCAAACAAACCAATATTAACAGACTTAGACAAATTAAAACTTAAATGATGTGTTACCTGGTATTTCCTGTCTAATACTTCATCGGTTGTCCTTACAAATTGCGGCATCAGTTCCATAAAAATGTTCTCGTAATTAAACTTCCATATTTTGGTATTTAGTTTTAAAAACAGGTAACTATTTCCCCAGTCACTTAAAAAAAGACTACGGTAACCATTACCTATAAAATTTTTATCATGCCCAAATTGTACATCAATGTATTTTGTTACATTAAAAGTAAAATAACCACGTACATCAAAATAATCAAAACCTGTTTTTTTAAATTGCTTGTAATATCCATATCCGGGCACTGCTCTTAAATTCAATGCCCGTTCCCGGAAATAAGAAGGTCCCCGTTCCTGGTTATCGGTTAGTGATGCAGCAAAACCTATTTTGTTAGCAATCCTGCCTCTAAGCGTTACACCTCTTGTGTTTAAAAAAACCTGTTCGCTATTGCCGGACTCTTTACCTGCGCTTAAACTAAGCACAGGATTTATGGCCAGGAAAAAATCTTTTGTATTTACTTCGAAAAAATTGGCCTTGGTTTGATAAAAATATTTCAGAATCGGCTTTTCACTTGCAAAATCATCTTTTCTACCGGTTACCCATTCGGAATTATTCATGTAAAACCGGCGCAGGTTATACTGGTCAATCGGAGTTAGTTTTAATTTGCTTCCACCATCATTTGCAGCACTGTCAAAAAATTCAGCTTCCTTTATCACTGCCATACGGCTGTATGGCTTAATCACTGAATAATTAATATTTGTATTGGATCGATACTTTATTTCAAGCCTGTCAATTAATTGATAGCTTTTATCTCCCTGCGTCAGGTATGTGGTTTGTGCCATAGCAAAGGCCGGGCAAATAAAAAATGAAAGTTTGAATAAGCTTTTAATAATTTGCATCACTAATCTTTTCGTGAAATAAGCGGTTTCAAGATATGGAAAAAATCCTTTTCAAAAACATACAGGTAGTTAATGAAGGTAAAACGCAAGCACTGGACGTATTGATCAATGGTGAACGTATTGAAAAAATTGCACCGGTGATTGATATTAAAACAAACGTAAGGGAAATAAACGGGGAAGAAAAATTTTTACTGCCGGGTGTAATTGACAACCATGTACACTTTCGTGAGCCGGGTCTCACTTACAAGGGCAGTATTTTTACCGAGTCCAAAGCGGCTGTCGCCGGGGGTGTTACTTCGTTTATGGACATGCCCAATACAATACCGCCTGTATTCACCCAGGCAATACTGGAAGAAAAATTTTCCATCGCTGCCGGGAGTTCATTAGCCAATTACTCATTTTATATGGGTACCAGCAATGATAATGCAGATGAAGCTTTAAAAACAAATAATAAGAGAAAAGACGTTTGCGGCATAAAAGTATTTATGGGCTCCTCCACTGGCAACCTGCTTTTGGACAGCCCGGTTATACTGGACAAAATCTTCAGGGAAAGCGAAATGCTGATTGCCACCCATTGTGAAGATGAAAGGATCATGCGGCAGAATTATGAAAAATTAAAAGCAACGGGCAGGGAACTCACTGCTGCAGATCATCCCATCATTAAGGACGAAGAAGCCTGTTTTGAATCATCGCTATACGCCATACAGCTTGCTAAAAGGCACAACAGCCGCCTGCACATACTGCACATCACCACGGCAAAAGAACTGGCATTGTTCTCCAACATGATGCCACTGGAAGAAAAAAAGATCACCTGCGAGGCCTGTGTGCATCACCTGCATTTTACAAGCGATGATTATGCATCGCTTGGCAATAAAATTAAATGCAACCCTGCCATTAAAGCTCCTTTTAACAGAGAGGCATTGTGGGAAGCGGTGCTGGATGACAGGATCGATTCCATATCAACTGATCATGCTCCGCATACCATGGAAGAAAAAAATGAACCTTACGAGAAAGCGCATGGTGGTGTGCCCTTTGTACAGCATTCATTGCCCATGATGTTGTACTATGTAAAAGAAGGTAAAATAAGCCTGGAAAAAGTAGTTGAAAAAATGAGCCACTCCAATGCAACGCTGTATAATATTGCTGAACGGGGATTTATACGGGAGGGTTATTATGCCGACCTTGCTGTGATTAATATGAAAACACCCGTTACTGTTAGCAAGGAAAATATCCTGTACAAATGCGGCTGGAGCCCGCTGGAAGGATTTACCTTTCCTGCTGCCGTGGAAAAAACTTTTGTAAACGGAACAATGGTATATGGAAATGGTATATGGAATGAATCTGTAAAAGGCAAAAGACTTTTATTTGACAGGTAAACATTACTCCGCAGTTTAAAGCATGGAAACAGACAAAACCACCTTAACCGATCTTTCGATACTAAATGCAGAAGATGATTTCTCTGTATTCAATAAGCTCAATTTTTGCAATACTGTTGGCGGCAAACAAAAGCTGCTGTCTAATTTTTTAACGCCGCTTAAAACCATTGAACAGATACAGGGCATACAGGATACATTAAAATGTATTATTGAAAAAGAACAGCACTGGCCCATGCAGGTAAGCAATGGTGGTGTAATGGTGATTGAAAAATTTTATGGCGCTACCATTGATGAGATACCGGAGCATCCTTCTGCCGCCGGCGCCATGGCCTATAAAGTATTTCACGGACCAGATCATTCCTTTGTAAAGTATTCTGTTGAACATGCTTTTGATTTTATTAAAGGCATGCAGCAAATGACAGCATATTTTTCAAACAACGAAACACCGCTGCCACTAAAAAGAATACTTGATGAAATTGCAGCCATGCTGAATAAAGAACATTTTGAATCATTAAAGCCGTTTAAGAAATCTAAGGAACTGCCGGTACCAAAACAACTGGCGCTGGCACATTTTTTACGGTACCGCTATAAACAGAACATGCTTAACATGCTGGACATGTATTACCAGTTGGATGCCTGGTATGGCATGGCCATGGCCGTAAAAAAATACAACCTGGTTTTCCCGGTATTCAGCAACAGCAGCAGGCCTTTGCTAAATATAAAAGGATTGTTTCACCTGCTGCTGCCTCAGCCTGTGGCCTATAATATTGAACTGTTGCCACAGAAAAACTTTCTTTTTCTTACCGGCGCCAACATGGCGGGTAAAAGCACTTTTATAAAATCGATTGGCACAGCTGTATTTATGGCCCATCTTGGTATGGGCGTACCGGCACAGGCAATGGAGCTGAGCGTATATGATGGTTTGCTGAGTAATATCAACGTGGTGGACAATATAGCAAAAGGCGAAAGCTTTTTTTACAACGAGGTGCAACGCATCAAATCCACTGTACAAAAAGTGGCAGATGGCAAACACTGGCTCATTCTCATAGACGAACTGTTCAAAGGCACCAATGTGCAGGACGCTATGAAATGCTCCACTACTGTAATTGAAGGTTTTCTTAAAATAAAAGACAGCACTTTTATTCTCTCCACTCATCTATACGAAATAGGTGAAAGCCTGAAACAATATCCCAATATCGTCTTTAAATATTTTGAAACAGCTGTACAGGACGACCAGCTTCTTTTTAATTACCATTTAAAAGAAGGCATCAGCAATGACCGGCTGGGCTATCTTATACTAAAAAAGGAAGGCGTGGTAAATATGCTGCAGAACCTGTAAACGGAGACCAGGCATTTTGCTTCTTACCGCTTTGCCTTATGCCTTTCACCTTCTACCCTCAGCTTCCCCCTTTTCAACTACATTTGCATCCACAAAGCCGGTAAAGGCGTGCTGTTTAATGAAAAGTTTATTTAAGGTATTCAGGTATATCGAGATCAACAAGCCCAAGCTTGCTTTTTATATTTTCTGTTCACTGCTCGCCACTTTTTTTTCCATGACGGCGCTGGGTATGCTGTCGCCTTTTATGCAGCTGATCATTAATGGTGAAAACAAAGTACCCATCGATTCAAAAGCAGTGGGGGGACTGATTGATTATATCCAGTATTTACGGGATACAAAAAGCCCGATGTATGCACTGGGGGTGGTTTGTATCATTATCCTCTTCAGTAATTTGCTGAGCAATGTATTCCGTTATCTCTCCTATTATATTTCCACACCGGTACGGAATGAGATCTTATCGAGCTTCAGGATACGGCTGTATGATAAAATATTAAAGCTGCCTATTGGCTATTTTTCTGAGCAAAGAAAGGGTGACCTGATGAACCGCATGATCGGTGATATCGGCGAGATACAGGCAACCGTTATTTCGGCAATGGAAGGACTGATAAAAGATCCGCTGACGATCTTAAGCTACCTGATCTACATGATCTATCTAAGCCCCATGCTTTCACTGGCGCTGCTGATATTATTGCCTGTTACGGCATTTATCATCGGCCGGGTTGGCAAACGGCTTAAAAGACAGGGCAGTGATTACAGCATCGCATCCGGTGAAAACCTGAGCCAGGTGGAAGAAACGCTGGGCGGTATTAAAGTAATTAAGGCTTTTACTGCAGAGAACCGGATGATGCAGAAATTTAAAGAAGGCAACAGTAAAATTTTTAAGATCCTGAATGCCATGACAAGGCGGCGTGATCTTGCCAGCCCGCTTACAGAAGTAATGGGCGTTGCTGTGCTCTGCGTTATTTTATTTATTGGTGGTTACCTGGTCTTTCATCAAAGTGGTGACCTGCAAAAAGCAGACTTATTTCCTTTTATTGCCGTATTCGGCATGATCATCAATCCTGCAAAAAACCTGTCCAATACCATCAGCAATATACAACGTGGGCTTGGCGCCATTGAACGGGTGGAAGAAATACTAAATGCACCGCTCAAAATTGAAAACAAACCAAACGCCATCACCTTGAATGGCTTTAATAAAAGCATTGAGTTCCGGAATGTTTCATTCAGTTATGATGACAAAACTGTTTTAAAAAATATCAGCTTTACTGTTGAGAAAGGAAAAACAGTGGCACTCGTTGGTTCATCAGGTGCAGGCAAATCCACGCTGGTTGATTTAGTACCCCGCTTTCATGATGCAAGCGCCGGTGAGATATTAATAGATGGTATCAATATAAAAGATTATACAGTTGAATCGCTGCGGCACCAGATGAGCTTTGTAACGCAGGAGCCCGTTCTGTTCAATGACAGTATTCAAGCCAATATTGCCCTCGGTAATCCCGAAGCTTCACACACACAAATAGAGGAGGCTGCAAAAATTGCCAATGCACACCAGTTTATTATCAATAAAGAAAATGGCTACGCCACCAATATTGGTGACAGGGGTACCAAACTGAGCGGCGGTGAAAGACAACGGGTGACCATCGCAAGGGCTGTGCTGCAGAATCCACCCATTTTAATACTGGATGAAGCTACTTCTTCACTGGACACAGAAAGTGAAAGAATAGTGCAGGATGCTATCATGAACCTTATGCATGACCGCACTTCCCTGGTAATTGCCCACCGCCTGAGCACTATCCGCCATGCAGATGAGATCATCGTAATGCAAAAAGGAGCAATTATTGAACGGGGTACACATGAAAGCCTGATTGCCCAAAATGGTTTTTATAAAAAACTCGTGGAAATGCAGGAAATAAAATAAATATATCCTCCTCAAAGCCTTTCCTTCTACCCCCATTTTTGCCCGGCGCTGGATTTTTTCCAAAAACCGGAAAATTTCTATAATAAATTCCTTCGTTTGCCGTTTATATGCAGAAGCCGCAGGTTTCATTACACGGAATTGACAAAACTGGCTGAGTATAAATCACTTCCGCTTTTACTTCCCTCTGAAAACTAACTAAGACGAAACAAAATCGTTTACCAATATCAGGCGGTATGATCACAACAAGACCGTTGCTTTTGAAAATGAAGAACCTAATACTTTTACTATTACCGGCATTAATTGCAGGCAACCTGTTTGCCCAGGGCCCATCGCAACAGCAATTGAATGAAATTGCCCCGGGGTCGGTCAATCCAACCCAAATGACCAGGTCGGGCTTTGAAAGCTTCTTTAAGGACAACAATCAAAAAAACAATAAAGGCAGTGATAAAAACAAGGAGACCCCTGAAATAAGGAGCCGCCTTGAAAACAAAAGACTGGAAAAAGACAGTACACAAAGTGATTACTTTAAAAGAAACAATTACAGGCCTGATGATACTTACGGGGCTTATGTTTTTGCCAACAGCGCTGTAAACGATGTTTCAGAATTATCCATCCCGCCTTCAGATTATCCTATTGGTGTGGGTGATCATATCATTGTTTCTCTTTGGGGCGGCGGCGAATACCAGGAGGATTATATTGTTGCAAGGGATGGTGCTATTTTCCCATCCGGCCTTGGTAAGATAACGGTACAGGGTATGACATTTGAGAATGCACAGAAATTGATCTATGCAAGATTCAGCAGCACGGTTCCTCCCGGCACCAATATCCAGATAACATTAGGCCAGCCGAGAACGATTAATGTAAATGTGGTGGGTGAAGTAATGTACCCCGGTCCTAAACTGGTATCTGCTTTTTCAAACGCTTATAATGCCATCGGTCTCGCCGGTGGTGTAACTGAATATGGCAACCTCCGGGAAATACATGTTAAAAGAGCAGGTAAGACCATCGAGGTGCTGGATGTTTATAAATACCTCAACAGTGGTGATATAGGCAGAAGAGTGTACCTGCAGAACAATGATTTTATCGTGGTAACATTTGCGGATAAAAAAGTGCTGGCGACAGGACAGTTTAAAAGACCCATGTTTTACCAGTTAAAAAAAGAGGAAGGTTTAAAAACACTGATACATTATGCAGGTGGTTTTACATCGGATGCACTTTCGTCTGCCGTAAAAGTCATAAGAACTGAAGATGAACGCCAGGTGATACATGACGTAAATGCAACCGCAATTATAAAATTATCAAACCAGGATTTTGAACTGCGTGATGGGGATATTGTAAAAACAGACCTGATAAAACCAGGCATTATCAACAAAGTGGAACTGAATGGGGCTGTTGCTTACCCTGGTGTATATGAAATAAGACCGGATGACCGCCTTTTTGATGTAATCAACAGGGCCGGTGGTATTACAAGAAATACCTACCTGCCCAGGGCTTATATCTTTCGTGGTGCAGGCGATTCCACCAATATCAAATCTGACAAACTCGAAGTAAACCTTACTGATTTTAATAAAGATGATGAAACCAGTGTAAATAATGTACTGCTTCAGCCAAACGATGTGATACAATTGTTTTCAACCAGTGAATTTGGTGACCAGCAGTTTGTTTACATTGACGGAGAAGTAAGAAAAGAAGGTAAGGTTCGTAAATATGGGGGTATGACACTGCAGGATCTGATCTATTTGTCCGGCGGGATAAAACCTTCAGCCGAATTTGGCCGTCTTGAAATTGCCAGCATTGTTGATATCGATTCTGCCAAACAGGGATTAAAACCCACCCGTACGGTTGTACGCTCTTACAATATCAACTCCACACTGGAGCTGGATTCCACAGCAGCACAGGTAGTGCTTCGCCCTTACGACCAGGTGCATGTAAGAAAGAACCCAAGTTTTTCTTTACAGGAGAATATACAGATTGTTGGTCTTGTAAAATACCAGGGCGCTTATCCAAGACTGGATAAATATGAACGGCTGTCAAGCTATATTGAAAGGGCAGGCGGCATTTTAGATAATGCCAACCTGGGCGGAGCCATGCTTTACCGGAAGAAAAATGATTACTTAAGAGAAAAGATCTTATTTAAACCCAAAAAAGATTCATTGGGAAGAACAATTGTAAATGACAGTGTGATCCTTAGCCTTGACCAGCCTGTAAGTATTGACCTGCACAAAGCGCTTACTTATAAAAATTCAAAGTATGATATCATACTGCAGGAAAATGATATTGTTTACATCCCGGAAGTAAATCCTTTTGTAACCGTGCAGGGAAAAGTACAATCACCACTGAAGATCGCATTTGATAAAGACCACAGCAACCTCGGTTATTATATTGACAAAGCCGGTGGCTTTGGGGTAAAACCATGGAGAAAAAGAATTTATGTTACTTATGCCAACGGCCGCAGTAAACGCACCAGGAACTTTTTCTTTATGCATTTCTATCCTAAGATCGAAGAGGGCTGTACCATCACTGTGCCTGAAAGACCGGAAGGAAAAGATTTCAGCAGCAATATAGTACAGGCTGTAACCACAGCATTGCCGATCATAATCACTTATATGTTACTGAAAAAATAAAATACCGTGAACAGCACCGCATTAATAAAAGAGATTTTAAAAAGGATCAAAAAATTCAGGATCGTTGTTCTGATTGCAGGTATCTTATTTGCATTGCTCATGCTGTTTTATGCAAAAAGCAAAAGAACAACCTATACATCCAAAGCAACTGTATTTCCGCTTACATCGCCGTCAGACAAAACCATTTCAAACAACATGCTGAGCGGTATACTGGGTCTTGGAGAAGCACCCAAAACTTTCAGCGAAGAAGCCACGATCAACATTATAGAACTTGCTTTCAGCCGCAGGATCAGGGAATCTGTTGCTGTTACAAGATTACCTGAATTTGAAAACAAAACAATAGCAGAACTGCTCATTAATGACATCAACGAAAACAGTTCTTTATTTGGTGATAAAATAAAACAGCCAAAAGACAGCCTGCAGCTTGCACTTACAGGCAGTGAAATATTAAAGCCGAATATAAATGCAAAAATGAGCAAGAACGGCGTACTTGAAATCTACTATACAGGCACCATGGAAAACCTTGTAACGCCTGTATCAAATGTGCTCATTGATAAATTATCTAAGTTTTATGTCGACCTGAAAAGACAGAAAGCTGCAGACGATTATAGGTTCACGCTGGATAAAATTGATTCACTGCAGCACATGATCAACTCTGTTGACAGGGATGCGATCGGTATGCAGAAACGAACCATGTTCACACCTTCTGAATTGCTGGAATATGCCATTCCGAAAGAAAATGTAAGCTCTGAGAAAAGCAGGGTATTGCGCCAGCGTGATATGTATATCAATAACAGGGATGAAGCTGTGTGGCGCCTGCAGAAAGTTACCCCTATCATTGCGGTACTGGATAAACCAACAGCTCCTTTCGATGTAAAAAAACAACCGCTGGTTATCTATTCTCTTATCGGGTTTATTGGCGGTTGCATTATTGGCATACTCGTATTGGTAAGCGGACTGCTGTATAAATTTGTAAAAGACGAGCTGTACAAAAGTATTGTTGGCAAAGAATCACCTGCATCTGCTTAAATTTTACAAATACCATTGGGCTACGATTTCCTGAAGGCCCATTTAAACATTTCCTTCCAGGAAGCTTTTTTACCATACATTAAAATACCGGTACGGTATATCTTTCCTGCAAGCCAGGTTGTAAAAAGAAAGCCACCAATCAACAGCAACATAGAAGCTATTAACTGCAGAGGTGGTACGCCACTTGGTATACGCCCCATCATCACAATTGGTGATGTAAACGGTATCATACTCGCCCAAACCATGGCCGGGCTGTCGGGTGTATTTAAGTTGGCTGATAAAATAATAAAACCAAAAATGATGGGCATGGTAATGGGCAGCATCAGCGATTGTGCTTCCTGTGGATCTTCATTAATAACACTTCCTATTGCAGCAAACAACGCCGCATAAAAAAGATAGCCTCCTAAAAAATAAAATACAAAACAACTGAGAATAACAGGCCAGTTAATACCGCCAAGCATTCTTAAAAGTTCGCCCGATTTGGAAGCTGCTGCCATACCGCCTCCGCCAACAGGAATGGCTTTATTTGCTTCTTCTGCCTGCTGCAGCATTTCACTGGTTAAAAAGGTGGAAGCGATAGTTGATAAAACCGAAATCAGCACAATCCATAAAACCAGCTGCGTTAGCCCCACCAGGGCGATACCCAATATTTTTCCCATCATCAGCTGGAAAGGCTTCACACTGCTTACCATTACTTCTGCTATCCTGTTTGTCTTCTCTTCCATCACACCCCTCATTACCATCGCACCAAAAATAAACATGGTTATATAAATGAGTATGCCGCTCACAAAGCCAACCGCATAGTTCCTTGATGCGTTTACTTCTTCAGATTTACCTTCTTTATTAAATATCCTGTTTTCAAGATGATATGCATTCGATGATTTTTTGCTGATGCTGTCGAGTGTTGATTTATGAATACCTTTCCGTTGCAACAAACTTTCTTCATAAGCCCTGTTAAGCCTGTCTTCTATCTTTCCCTTTGTTTCTATACCAAGCTGTTTTTTTGAATGAACAACAAATTCACCTGCGGCAGAGTCATTTTTAAGATTCAGCACAGCATCATAACCTTTCGATATAAAATTATTGCTGTCAACATCGTTCACAAACACAAATGAAAGCCTGGCACTATCTGTTTTCAGGTTGTTTTTAAAATAACCCGGGTCATTGACCACAGCAATTTTCTTTTTTGTGTCTTTCGATGACATGGCAAAGAACACGCTGCCAAATATGAACAATATCATCACGATCGGTAACAGGAACGTAGAAAGCAAAAAAGTTTTGTTCCTTACTCGTGTAACGTATTCTCTTTTTATTATCAGGGATATTTTATTCATACAGTGAATAGTAAATGATCAATAGTTGAATTGCTTTGCAAGCACGGGACCGGCTCTTAGTTTTTTAAGTCTGTTCTTTCAAACTGGCGGGCCTCCGGTGTGCCTTCCACCAGCTTTATAAAAATATCGTTCAGCGATGGCAATACTTCATTAAAGGAATGAATGGCTTTATCCTGGTTAAGAAAATAACGCAACACATCATTGGGTGTGCTGTCGTGCTGCAGTTTTATCCGAAGATTATCCGGCTGGTGTTTCACCACTTCAAAAATATAAGTTGCTAAATTTTCAGCGGTGGTGGAAACACCCACCTGGTAAACATTTTCTTTAAACTCGTTCTTTATATTTTTAACCGTCCCATCCAAAATTTTATGTCCTTTATTTACAAGCACAATATGATCACAGATCTCTTCCACCTGTTCCATCCTGTGTGTACTGAATATAATAGTGCTGCCCTTCTTTGCAAGGTTAAATATTTCGTCTTTGATGAGGTTGGCATTTACAGGATCAAGGCCACTGAAGGGTTCATCAAGAATGATCAGCTTGGGTTCATGCAATACGGTCGTAACAAACTGTAATTTCTGGCTCATACCTTTACTGAGGTCTTCCACTTTTTTATTCCACCAGGTTTGCATTTCAAACTTCACAAACCACTCTTTTATTTTTGACATTGCATCGGCCTTAGTCAGTCCTTTTAACTGAGCCAGGTATAATGCCTGCTCCCCTATCTTCATCTTTTTGTACAAGCCCCGTTCTTCGGGCATATAGCCAATATGCACTACGTCGTTTATGGGGTCGAATTTTCTGCCGTTAAAAATTATTTCGCCTTCATCCGGGTAAAAGATACCGGTGATCATACGAAGCAATGTTGTTTTACCGGCACCATTAGGGCCAAGCAAACCAAAAATGCTGCCCTGCTCAATTGTGAGGCTGATATCATCTACGGCTTTTTGTGTGGCAAAGTATTTCTTCAGGTTGTGCAGCTCAAGAATATTCATCAGGTAAAAATTTGCAAGGGCAAATGTATAATTCAAAAACGGAACGGAAAGGGTATTTTTTTAAACGGTGGCAAAGAGGTTAAAAGAGGAAAGAAAGAAAAAAGAGCGTTTATACTTTTTAAATCACTTATTGATTAAAACAAAAAGTGTGGTTATACTTTCAAATTATACACAGCAGCAATTTGTTTAGCCACTCTTTCGCCATCCATGGCAGCACTTACAATGCCACCGGCATAACCGGCACCTTCACCGCAGGGATATAAATTTTTTATTTGCGGATGCGTTAATGTTTCACTATCTCTTGGAATACGAACAGGTGAGGATGTACGGCTTTCTGTTGCCACCACTACCGCATCATTGGTATAATACCCTTTCATTTTTTTACCAAAGGCAATAAAACCTTTTGCCAGCGCATGGTAAATAAATGATGGTAATACATCTTTCAATTCAGCAGGATTCAGTCCGGGTTGATAAGAACATTCGGGTAAAGACCCCGATGATTTTCCTGAAGAAAAATCAACCATCCTTTGTGCAGGTGCCGCAAAACCACCACCACCCGCCTCAAAACATTTTTGTTCCACCATTTGCTGAAAATACATCAGCAATAAAGGATTTTTTTCTAAACCCTCTACACTCCTAAACTTTCTAAACTCCCTCACCGCATCCTCTTCATTTACCGTTACAACCATACCGCTGTTTGCAAATGGATTATTCCTTTTGCTGGGGCTCCAGCCATTTACCACCAGCTCTCCGGGTGAAGTGGCTGCAGGTGCAATGATGCCGCCGGGGCACATACAAAAAGAAAATACACCTCTTTCATTTACCTGCTGCACCAGCGAATAAGAAGCCGGTGGTAAAAATTCTCCCCTTGTGTCGCAATGATACTGCACACTGTCGATCAAATGTTGCGGATGCTCCACCCTTACGCCTAAAGCAAAAGGCTTTGCTTCTATCAAAATTTTCTTTTGATGAAGGAGTTCAAAAATATCCCGTGCGGAATGACCCGTTGCCAGTATTACAGCGTCTGCAGCAAATGAATCACCGTCAGCTGTGATCACTTTTTTCAATACATCATTCTCAACAACAAAATCAACCAGCTTTTTATTAAAAAGAAACTGCCCGCCATAATCGTTTATTGCCTGCCGCATGGCAGTAATAATATGCGGTAGTTTATTGGTGCCAATATGTGGATGGGATTCGTATAAGATTTTTTCTTCTGCTCCAAAATGAACAAAGAGATTTAATATCCTGTCGATGTCACCCCGCTTGTTACTTCTCGTATACAGTTTGCCATCACTGTAAGTACCGGCACCACCTTCACCAAAACAATAATTGCTTTCAGTATTTACAATACCCTCTTTATTCAGTGAAGCCAGGTCTCTTCTCCTCGCCCTTACATCTTTTCCTCTTTCTAAAATAATGGGTTGAATACCCTGCTCCATTAATTGCAGCGCAGCAAACAAACCCGCAGGGCCAGCACCTACAATAATTACTTTTTTGTCAGCGTTGCTTACATCTTTAAAATAAAACTGCTGGATATTTCTTTCCTGGAAAGGTTCATCAATAAATGCATTTACTGTAAGATTTATCCAAATGGTTTTACCTCTTGCATCTATTGATCTTTTCTGGATATGAAACCCGGTAACAGCAGCTGCTTTTTTGCCCGTGGTATTGGCAATGCCTTTTTTTATTGCAGCCTCATTCGCCGCATCCTGCGGCAGCAGTTTGAGAGAGAGCTTTTGTTGCATAATTTAGCCGGAGAGCTATCCCGGAATATTTTATTTACAAACAAAAATGTTTAACCCAAGACGGGAATATTTTTATAATTAAAACGGCAGATCATCAATTGCATCCGGTGGTGTTGCAGAAAATGTATCCAGCGGCTCCAGGTATTCATTATCAGTAACAGGACCATTACCATTACCCGCTGCAGGCTGCAATATCTGTTCAATACGCCAGGCATCCAGGTTAGTTATATAATTCACTTTGCCATCCTTTTCCCACTTGGAACCCTTTATATTAAAGTGGACTTTTATTTCGTCTCCCACATTTACCCTGTCCACGATAGTGGTTTTATCCTGCACCGACTGGAACTTTACGTAATTGGTAATGGAGCGGCCACCAATGTCTTCTGTTTTTTCCACTACAAATTCTCTTGTTCTGAAAGTGCCGCTGCGCTGAACGGTATCATATTTAGCGATCAGTTTTCCTGTTAATTCATAACCCATATCATAAAAATTTAGCGTGTAAATGTAAGGCTATTTACAATAAAAAATTTTACCCGTTTATTTCTGCATTGTTGCTGGAAAAATGACTATGTTTACCCTTCATAGCTATTATTTTTCGCATGCGTAAAATTTTACTTTCTTCCTTTGTTTTTTCCCTGCTGTTGCTGCAATTTTCCTGCAGCACCACGTACCAGGCAGGCGCCGTTCAATATAAAGATTACCGCATTAAACAGGGTGCAGCCACCAATGCTGATATAACAAACCTGCTTAAACCTTACAGCGACAGTGTGAACAGGAATATGAATGATGTGATTGCTGTGGCGGGTATGCCGCTTGAAAAAAAACAGCCGGAGGGCACACTGGGTAATGTACTGGCAGATGCCATGCTTGCCATGGCAAAAGAAAAATACAATACAAATGTGGATGCAGCCTTCATCAATTTTGGTGGTATCAGGCTGCCGTCTATTCCTGCAGGCAATATCACCCGTGGTAAAATATTTGAACTGTCTCCCTTTGACAACATCATTGTTCTGCTGAAAGTAAATGGCAAAACCTTAAAACAATTTCTTGACCTGGTGGCTGGCCGTGGTGGCTGGCCATGCGCTGGCATCCGTTACCAGCTAAAGGACAAACAGGCGGTAAATATTGCTGTTGGTGGCAATGCCATTACCGATGATGGTATGTACACAATTACGGTTGTAGATTATATTGCCAACGGTGGAGATGATTGTGTGATGCTGAAAACAGTGCCACAGCAAAACAATGGTTATTTATTCAGGGATGGTGTGCTGGAATATTTCAGCAGGCTGAATAAAGAAGGCAAAAAAATTACTTCGTCAATTGAAAACAGGGTAAGCAATGCAAACTAGGAGAAAATTTATAACACAAACAGCACTTGCAACAGGATCCCTGCTGGCAGGTAAATCCTTATTTGCGGCTACTGCAGAAACAGCAGCTGCTGAAAGGCTGATCATATTGCATACAAATGATGTACACAGCAGGCTGGAACCCTTCCCGATGGATGGTGGAAAAAACCAGGGGCTTGGTGGCGTGGCAGCAAGAGCTGAATTGATCAATAAGATAAAAAGCACCGAAAACCGTGCGACTGGTGTGGGTGATATGGATTTTACAACACCTCCCTTGGAGAACCGGGTGCTGTTGCTGGACGCCGGTGATATTTTCCAGGGCACACCTTACTTTAATATTTATAAAGGAGAGCCTGAAATAAAAGCCATGAGTGCCATGGGGTATGAAGCCGCCACGATGGGTAACCATGATTTTGATGCAGGGCTGGAGAATTTTGCCACGCAACTGCAGCACGCCAATTTCCCCATATTGCTTTGTAACTATGATTTTACAGGAACGCCAATGGAAGCTAAAACCCAGCCGTATAAAGTTTTTAAGAAAGGAAAATTAAAAGTGGGTGTTACCGGTGTGGGGATAGAAGGAAAGGGTTTGATCCCGGATAATCTCTTCGGCAATACAAAATACCTGGATCCTGTGGAAAACGCAAACCGGATGGCATATAAACTTAAAAAAGAAGAAGGTTGCGATATGGTGATATGCCTCAGCCATTTGGGCTACAAATACAAGGAAGATGAGAAGAAAATGTGTGATGTAATTCTTG
Organism: Ferruginibacter sp.; assembly: GCA_047600665.1. Taxonomy (GTDB): domain Bacteria; phylum Bacteroidota; class Bacteroidia; order Chitinophagales; family Chitinophagaceae; genus Ferruginibacter. The sequence goes on along the minus strand of JASGKJ010000003.1, from coordinate 3,023,210 downwards.
CAAAAGAATCAGAAAATATCGATCTCATCATTGGTGGTCACACCCATACATTCATGGATGAGCCTGCTTCTTACAAGAATAAACAGGGTAGCGATGTACTGGTGAACCAGGTGGGTTGGGCAGGTATTATTTTGGGCCGGCTGGATTTTGAATTTTCGAAAATGAAAAATAAAAATTTGACGAAATCCCATACTGTGGTCATAGGTAAAAAAACAAGTGAATAAAAAATTTTTTTTTTCCCGATTTCTTTTGATATTCGCTCCCCTACGCAAATTTTTTATTCGTACATGTAAGAACATTTGGAAGGAAGATTTCAAAGGAAATTTAATCAATATCTGTAAATTGCTTAAGGAAAGGAATAATGGATAAAACTTTTGAAAAAGTTTGGAATAATTGTTTGGCAATAATTAAAGACATTGTAGAATGGCAGCACTATAAAACCTGGTTCGAACCAATAAAACCCGTTGCATTAAAAGATAAGGTTTTAACAATACAGGTACCAAGCCAGTTCTTTTTTGAATATATAGAAGAACACTACATAACCCTGCTGGCAAAAACATTAAAAAGAGAGTTGGGTAAAGAAGCCCGGCTCGAATACAGAATTATGGTGGATAGCGGTAACAGCAAGAACAAACCTGTTACTGTAGATGTACCCGGAAATAATGGTATAAAATCATATCCTAATAACGAAATGGACTTTCCGCTGTTTGTAAATAATCCTGTTAAAAATCCCTTTGTAATTCCGGGATTGAAAAAAATGCAGATTGATCCGCAGCTGAACAGCGCATATTCTTTCGAAAATTTTATTGAAGGTGATTGTAACAGGGTGGCCCGCCGTGCAGGAAAAACGGTGGCAGAAAAACCCGGCACCACTTCTTTTAATCCTCTGGTAATTTATGGTGGTGTTGGTTTGGGAAAAACGCATCTTGCCCAGGCAATTGGTAACGAGGTAAAACGTATTCATACCAACAAAGTGGTATTGTATGTAAGCTCAGAAAAATTCATCAACCAGTTTATAGATCACAGCCGCAATGGCGCTATCAATGATTTCATACATTTCTATCAATTGGTGGATGTGCTGATCATTGATGATGTGCAATTTTTTAACCGTGCTGAGAAATCGCAGGATGCTTTCTTTTCTATCTTCAATCACCTGCACCAGAGCGGCAAGCAATTAATTTTAACGAGTGACAAACCACCTAAAGACCTGGAAGGTGTGCAGGAGCGTTTACTGAGCCGTTTCCGCTGGGGTTTAAGTGCTGATTTACAGGCGCCTGACTACGAGACCAAGATTGAGATACTGGATAAGAAGATGAAGAATGACGGGCTGGAAATGCCTAAAGAAGTTGTTAAATATATTGCGTATAATATTAACAGTAATGTGAGGGAACTGGAAGGTGCACTGATATCATTATTGGCACAATCTTCGCTTAACAAAAGAGAAATAGATCTAGAATTAGCTAAGAAAGTGTTACGCAATTTTATCAAATCATCAAGCAAGGAGATCACGATAGATGCTATTCAGAAAATGGTATGCGATTATTTTGATGTTCCTTATGACAAACTCCTCCAGAAAACCCGTAAAAGGGAAATTGTGCAGGCGAGGCAGATCACTATGTTTTTATCCAAGGCCTTCACCAAGAATTCACTTAAAACAATTGGTGAACATTTTGGTGGCAGGGATCATACCACGGTAATTCACAGTTGCCAGACAGTAAAAGATTTAATGGATACAGATACACTATTTAAAGAAAGTGTACTGGAACTTCAACAAAAAGTACAATTAGCCGCTATGTAATATAACGTTTACCAAAACCAACAAGTCCAAATTCACCAGAATTTGGATTTTTCATTTATACAAAAAAAGTTCCTTCTTTTTTAGATTAAGTTTTGGGTATTCGGTTGCGGAATTGTATTTTTGCCACCCTGAAAAAATCAGGTTCGGAGAGGTGCCTGAGAGGCCGAAAGGAACGGTTTGCTAAATCGTCGTACGGGTAACACTGTACCGTGGGTTCGAATCCCACCCTCTCCGCAACAGTTCTTGTAAAATATCTCATTGTTCGGGATGTAGCGTAGCCCGGTTATCGCGCCTGGTTTGGGACCAGGAGGTCGCAAGTTCGAATCTTGCCATCCCGACTTTATATCCCCAGCCCTTCAAGTTTTTGAAGGGCTTTTTTATTTCCAGCCAGTTGTGGGCCACGAATTACACTAATTACACGAATGAAGAAAAAGAATTGCAGCCACAGATTGCACAGATGAACCCAGATTAATATGGTTTAGCAAATGATAAATTCTAAACTAATATTGGCAAATTTGAAAGAGATATGAATTATTTAGGCCATCCCCATTTTAAAAAATCAGGAAAGGCTCTTGCCCAGGTCGGCACATCATGCCTGCCATCCTGCAATTCAAGATATTTTATTTCAGCGGTAGAATAGCCTTTTGTTTTAAGTTCTTCAATCAGACTGACAGTATCATCTATCGCATCGATGATACCATTATTATTCCTGTCGGCAGTTTCATCCTGCGTACCTACTTCAAAGAAAAATCTCAACCAGGGATAATAATTCCCTTCTCTTACCTGCCGGTGCATAATACGGTCAGTATCTTCATTAAAATCGGCCTCTTCCTGTGCTTTATCACGCCACCAGAATGAACCACTGAACACACCTATTTTTGAAAATTCAACCGGGTGATTCCATACAATATCAATTGCACTGAGACCGCCCAATGAAAAACCTGCAAAGGATTTTTCTTTAAACGAAGCCACCAGGTAAGTATTTTTTATAAAGGGGATCAATTCCTCCAACACAAATTTTGTATATAATGCGGCCTTCGCTCCTCTCCCCTTATAATCCAGTATCTCAGCAGTTCCATACTCATTCTTCCTGTCTTCCGAACAATGAAGACCTACACAAAGCAATGCAGTAATTTCATTATTGAGGTACAATTGTTCAATAATGTTTTCAAAATTCATTGTAACCAGGTCCTGGCCATCATTGATCAGGAGCAGGCTCATTTCTTCAGGATGCACAACATTTTCCGGCAGGTAACAATCAACCAGAACATCTCTTTTTAAATAAACAGAAGGGAGTACGTGTTTTTCAACAATTACACCTGTGATCTTTTCAGTGTACATAGCTGCCAAAAATAAAGAAAGTTATATTGAACAGTACAGGGAAAGCATGAATGTTTAACACAAACCAAAAAGAAAATTAATATTTGGAAAAGAGAGGCGATAAAAATATATTTGGTAAGGGCTATTAACGATCACCAACCTTACTATTCAATCTTCAATTTGTTTTTATGAAAAAAATAGGCATTTTATTTGGAAAGGAAAGAAGTTTCCCGGAAGCATTTATAGCGAGCGTTAACAATAAAAAAGTAGATGGGCTTACGGCGGAGCCGGTTTATATTGAAAAAGTGATGCAGGGAGAGCCGAGCGGATATGCAGTAATCATTGACCGCATATCGCAGGATGTGCCTTTTTACCGTGCTTTTTTAAAAAATGCTGCGCTTTGTGGTACTGCTGTTATCAATAATCCTTTCTGGTGGAGCGCCGATGAAAAATTTTTTAATAACTGCCTGGCGACAAAAATAAATGTACCCGTACCTAAAACTGTAATCCTGCCTTCAAGAGATCTTCCGGTTGACACTTCCAGTGAATCCTTCAGTAATTTATCTTACCCATTAGACTGGGGTGGTATCTTTAATTACATCGGTTTCCCTGCATACATGAAACCTTTTGCAGGTGGTGGCTGGAAAAATGTATACAAACTGCGTAATATAGATGAGTTCTTTGAAAAGCACTCAGAAACCGGTGAACTGGTAATGCTCCTTCAGGAAGAAATAGTTTTTGAAGAATATTACCGCTGTTATTGTATTGGTGGCAAATATGTACGCATCATGAGTTATGAACCAAGAAACCCTCATCACCTGCGGTATGTGGCAGACTTTAAACCTTCAGCAGAAAAGCTGGAGATGATGACAGATATTGTACTTCGCATCAATCATTACCTTGGATACGACTTTAATACAGTAGAGTTAGCGCTCCGCAATGGTGTTCCATATGCGATCGATTTTTGCAACCCGGCACCAGATGCAGACAGGGCCAGCGTGGGAGATGAAAATTTTGAATGGGTGGTGGAAACTGCTGCAACTTTTGCAATTGAAAAAGCACTTGCACATAAAGATGGCGCAGACAATTTAACCTGGGGTGAGTACATTAAAAGAAGTTCAGCAAAACAAGTTTTGATATAATGGATAATTGATAATGGGCCAATGGATAATTTTTTCAACCTGAAAATTGATTATTGTCCATTATTGCATTCCAATCACAATAAATTATCAATTATCATTTAACCAATTACCAATTAAAACATGGGAAACTTATCATACAAAAATTTTACTGTTGGGGTGGAGGAAGAATATATGGTGATCGATCCTGTAACAAAGGAGCTTAAAAGCCATGAGCAAAAGATCGTACATGAAGGACAGAAAATAATAAAAGATAAAGTAAAGGCAGAAATGCACCAGGCTGTAGTGGAAGTAGGTACAGATATCTGCCAAAATGTAGATGAAGCTTTCATGGATGTATCCACCCTGCGTAAAACGATCAGCAGCATTGCAGAAGGACTTGGACTTACTGTAGGCGCTTCCGGCACTCACCCATTCAGTCACTGGGAAAGCCAGCTGATAACCGATCACGCCAGGTATAGCGAAATTGTAAATGAACTGCAGGAGGCAGCCAGGAGTAATCTTATTTTCGGTCTGCATGTACATGTGGGTATGGAAAGCAGGGAACTGGCTATTCATATAGCCAACTCCGCCAGATACTTTTTGCCGCATGTATATGCACTAAGCACTAATTCGCCTTTCTGGGAAGGCAGAACAACCGGGTATAAATCTTTCCGGACAAAAGTATTCGACAAATTTCCACGGACAGGCATACCTGATTATTTTGAAAGCATTGAAGCATATGAGAACTATGTAAAGCTGCTGGTACGCACTAACTGTATTGACAATGCAAAGAAGATATGGTGGGACCTGAGGGTACATCCTTTTTTTAATACAGTTGAGTTCCGCATATGCGACATACCAATGACCGTGCAGGAGACCATTGCCATCACAGCATTGTTCCAGGCTATTTGCGCCAAGCTGTATAAACTCCGCAGCCAGAACCTGAACTTTATGATGTACTCACGGGCACTGATAAACGAAAACAAATGGCGGGCCAGCAGGTATGGTATCGATGGCAGCCTGATAGATTTTGGTAAAGAAAAAGAAGTGAACACCCGTGTACTGATATACGAGTTGCTAGATTTTGTGGATGACGTAGTACCACACCTGGGCAGCCGCCATGCCATTAATCATGTACACAAAATACTTGAAGGAGGCACAGGGGCCGACCGGCAATTGAAAATATATGAGCAAACAGGCAACCTGACTGATGTTGTTGATTATATACATGGTAATTTTTTAGCTGGTATTTAACTCCGATGTATTTCTTTCGTTAAGCCGGGTGTTAAAAATGCCGGCCGCCAGGATAATAACCGAAAAGAAAAACTAATTTTGGCGAAATATCTTTTTGAAAAAAATCAGTTATGAAAAAGTCCTTTGCGATCTTTATTGCCGTTTTCCTGCTCGCTCACTCCAGCCATGCACAATACAAAGATTTTATGTTGTCTCCCAAAGGAGATACCTTAAATGCAATTGATAAAAAAGATCAAAAGCAAGGCAAATGGATTAATACAGTTCCCGAGATAAGGGGTGAACCCGGTTATGAAGAAGAAGGCTTTTATAAAGATGATAAAAAAACAGGCACCTGGAGAAAATACAATGAGAATGGTGATATCATTGCAATTGAAAATTACTTTCTTGGCGGAAAACATGGCGCCTGTGACTATTATTCATTTTTAGGAAACATAGAAAGACACGAAGAATGGCGTGGTTTTAACCCGGATGCTCCTTATGATACAATTGCCGTTTACGGGCAAGGCAATAATGAGATTACCGACTTTAAAATAGTAAAAGCAGAGCAATACAGTGTGCCGCATGGTGAGTGGAAATATTTCAACCCCAGTGGTCATATCGTAAAAATCGACCGCTATGACCGTGGCCAGTTGCTTAAAGATCCACAGGAAGATAAGCCGGTTGCCCAAACAACTCCGGCTCAACCAAAAGAAAAAGTAAAGACAAAAGAAATTCTTGAGTACGAGAAAAAATACAGCAAGAAGAAAAGGAACCAGATGGAACGGGATGGCAAAACATCGCTTTAACATATTTGTATACAAATAAAAAAGGATGCGAATAATTGCATCCTTTTTTATTTAATTTTTTACCTGCCGCTGCATAGGATTTACATTTCCTGTAGCTCCTCCCCTTGCTGCCAGTTTTTCCTTAAATAGTTTAAAACTTCCTGGTTCTGTTGTAACCGGCCATGAATTATTGGCCTCATTTATATCGGCAGTTTCCCTGAAAGGGTCCAGCTTAACAGCAAGTACTTCTTTTTCTTTTACGAAAACCTTTGTTACAGTATTCTCATTATGCCGCCATATTTGTGCAGGAATACGGTCAATCTCTTTCGTGCCGTCTTTAAATGTCCACTCAATAATAATCGGCATTACAAGCCCACCCTTATTACTAAAAGTTAATTCATACAGGTTTTTATTGCCTGCTGCTTTTATTTTTTCAGCCGTGGTTAATGTATCCGCAACTGTTGCAGGTCTTATTACTTCCACTGGCTTCATATCAACTTTAGCCAATCCTCTTGCATAATACCAGTAAAAATCCCTGACACTTGTATCTGTATCTGTTGCAAATTTTATTTTATCGTCTTCCCGGTTTCTTATTTTGGGCAGATCATCAAAACTATTTAAGTATGGCAGCGGGACTCTTTGCAGTAGTCTTTGTGCCGGCGTTCCTGTTGTTTCTTCTTCAAAAGAAAGCTTTGCCCACCTTACTGTGTCTAAAGATATATCACATGGATCAGTACTATAGAACCAGCCACGCCAGAACCAGTCAAGGTCTTCTGCGCTGGCATCTTCCATTGTTCTGAAAAAATCTGCCGGTGTTGGATGTTTAAATGCCCAGCGCCGTGCATATTCCCGTAAAGAAAAATCAAAGAGTTCCCTGCCCATGATCGTTTCACGCAGGATAGTAAGCCCGGATGCTGGCTTTGAATAAGCATTTAAACCAAGCTTTACAACATTTTCACTATTGGTCATGATGGGCTCCAGCTGATCTTTGGGTAGCCTCATATAATCCAGGATTGTATAAACCGGCCCCCGTTTAGTGGGATACTTATTATCCCATAATTCCTGGGTAAGGTATTGCAGGAATGAGTTAAGTCCTTCATCCATCCATGTCCACTGGCGCTCATCGCTGTTTACGATCATGGGGAAAAAATTATGACCCACTTCATGTATCACCACACCAATCATACTATACTTGGTTGCTTCACTATACGTACCGTCCGTTTCACACCGGCCATGATTAAAACAGATCATCGGGTATTCCATGCCGTTAGCCGCTTCTATGCTTTGTGCCACGGGATATGGATAAGGAATGGAAAATTTTGAATAGGTCTTGAGTGTATGGGCAATTACTTTGGTGCTGAATTTCCGGTAAAGAGGATAAGCTTCTTTGCCGTAAGCACTCATGCACATCACTTTTTTACCTTCCACCATGGCCGGCATGGCATCCCAGATAAATTTGCGGCTGCTGGTCCATGCAAAATCACGTACCATATCTGCTTTAAATACCCAGGTTTTCTTTTGCGCCAGCTTTTGTTTTTCTTTTTTTGTTGCTTCGTCAAGCGTTACTATCTCTGTAATCTCTTTGGCGTTTTGAGCCGAGTTCCAACGCTGCAATTCTTTTGGTGAAAGTACTGCAGCATAATTCTGACACTGGCCTGTTGCCAGCACCACATGATCGGATGGTGCCGTAATAGACACTTTAAAATTTCCAAACGTAAGTGCAAATTCTCCGCCACCCGCAAACTGGTGATTCTGCCATCCCTGGAAATCACTGTACACACATAACCTTGGATACCACTGTGACATTGTATAAAGATCATTACCATCTTCAGCGAAATATTCATAACCGCCGCGGCCATCATATCTTGCACGCTCTGAAATATTATAAGTCCATTCCACTTTAAAGATGAATTGCTGACCAGGCTTCAACGGCTGGGGCAGATCAATCCGCATCATTGTTTTGTTGATGATATAAGATAAAGGCTTACCAAGGGCATCGGTAAGTTTTAAAATACTGTCGCCATACTCCCTGTCGGTTTTATTTTCCAGCTTCATCAATTCTTCAGGAGTAATGAGTTCATGCAGCCTGCTTGCATCCTGGTAGTTGGCGTTGTTCTTAGTGCTGTGTTCATTCTCATCTAACTGGAGCCAGAGATATTTTAATACATCGGGAGCGTTATTGTAATAGGTTACAGTTTCTTTACCGCTGAGGCTGCGGTTGGGTTCATCCAGTTCACATACAATATCATAATCGCAGCGTTGCTGCCAGTATTTTGGGCCGGGGGCGCCACTTGCCGTACGGTATTCATTGGGCGTGGGCAGGATAGTGCCCAACTGTTCAAAGCGGTTACCATGGTTGCTGCCGGGATTATTTTTAATATCCTGGGCAGAAATAAAATGACCGGTGCACAAGAAGGAAAAGCATAACATTAATTGTTTCATAGCTGTATGATCATTTACAATTTTTAAAAGTTGCATGTTGGTATAGCGCTGAAGTGAGTGACACAAGTATGCTGCCATAAAAAACTTCAGCCGGTATCAAAACTATGGCCAGCGGTTTATAACCATTTTAGTGGCCAGCATAAAACTTATTAAAGACAATATCCAAATCCACCATTTCCTGTTGAGTTTAAGTTTATCAACAAATATAAAATTGAGCAACAGAATAAATGCGACCAGCACAATTTGTCCTGCTTCCAAACCTATATTGAATGACAGCAGCGGCAAGCCAATTGCTTCATCGCCGGCCAGCATAAACCTGATCGTATTGGCGAAGCCCATACCATGGATAAGACCAAACAATAATGCGATGCAATAGTTGAGCCTGGACAAACCAGTGTCAAAACTTTTGATAAAAAAATTGAACAGTGCCGTAAGAATAATAGTACATGGAATCAAAAACTCCACCAGCCGGCTGTTGAAACGTATGATATCATACACACTAAGTGCGAGTGTGAGTGAATGACCAACCGTAAATGCCGTAACCAGTATCAATACCTGTTTCCAGTTTTTAAAACTGTATGCAGCACTCAACACTGCAATAAACAGGATATGATCCAGCGCTTCCTTACTGATAATGTGCTGCCAGCCGGTGGAAAAATAAAGTTTAAAACTATTCAAAACAGGATTATGAGCAGTGTTGTAATTTTGATCTTCAAATATCAGCAAACGGCACGTGAACTGCAGGCCTGTTTTGTAAAAATGGCTTTTATGGGGTATAAGTGGTTATTCTTTTTTTTAATGAGTTTCCAGGCAAGCAAACCGGCTCCTGTAAGTAATATTCATCCGTTTTTTGTAAGCGTTACGCAAATTGAGCATAATGCAAAAGAACAAACGCTTGAGGTGAGCTGTAAAATATTTACAGATGATTTTGAAAAAACGCTGCGGCTGCACTACAAAGACAAAATCGACCTGCTGGATGAAAAAATGAAAAATGTTATGAACCCGCTTGTGAGTGGTTATATTCTTCAACATTTTTCAATAAAAGCAGATGATAAACCGGTGCAGCTAAAGTTTATTGGTTTTGAGCAGCAGGAAGAAGGTATTGTAAGCTATTTTGAGGCAGGGAATGTATTAAGCCCCAAAAAGATAACTGTATTTAATAACCTGCTGTATGAATATCAAGAAACACAAACGGGTATCATCCATGTAACTGTGAATGGCAAAAGGCAAAGTACCAAACTGGAAAATCCTGCTTCAACAGGTGAATTTAGTTTTTAATTATTCTTCGTCCATTTCTTCTTTCAGCTCTTCTGGAATCTTCACCAGTAATTTGTCAATACGCTGGCCATCCATATCAATGATTTCGAAATTAAAACCACGCCATGCAAAAGTATCACCGGTTACGGGTATGCGTTCCAGCTCGTGCAGCACAAAGCCTGCCACCGTATCAAATTCATGTTCTTCCTCGTTCATCCATTCTGTTTTTTCAAAACGGCTGAGAAAATCATAAAAGCTGATCTGTGCATCCACCAGGTAAGAACCATCTTCCCTTTCTTTGATCTCATATTCTTCCTGCCCGCTCTGCGGCACATCCCCCACAATTGCTTCGAGTATATCATTCAATGTGATCATCCCTTCCAGTGTACCATATTCATTTACTATAAAACAGCTATGGATCTTTGTTTCTTTTATTTTTTCAAGTAACTGGTAGGGTGTATTATTTTCAGGAACAAACAAAGCCGGTTTTATCAGGTTTTTTAAAGAAATGGATTCATCTGCTTTTAATAATTCTTTTATGTAGATAATGCCTTTTATATCGTCCACCGTTTTATCACAAACGGGATAGGTTGAATAAATGATGTCATCGGCTTTATCAATGATCGTTTTAACGGTGTCTTCCAAATCGAACCATACGATCTCTGTGCGGTGTGTCATCAATGCGGTAATCTTCCTGTCGCCCAGGTGAAATACACGTTCGATGATTACTTTTTCTTCTTCCTCAATCGTACCGTGTTCACTGCCCTCTGTGATCATTGCTTTTATCTCTTCTTCTGTTACGGCGCTGTCACTGGCTGGTTTTATATTAAATAGTTTAAAGAAAAGACTGGTGAGTGTATTGAGTAACCAGATCACCGGGTAAGTGATCATTGACAAAACATTTACCGGGCCGGCTACTAACCTTGCTATCTTTTCTGCCCGGAGCATACCAAAGCGCTTTGGTATAAGTTCACCCAATATAATGGAAAGAAAAGTTACCAGCACCACGATCAGCACAGTGGAAATAGTGGAAGCATAAGGTTTGAGCGGTTCAAACCTTTCTACAAAAGGCTTAAGATTTTCGCTGAATTTTTCACCTGAATAAACACCCGTCAGGATGGCGATCAGGGTAATCCCTATTTGTGCGGTGGATAAGAATTTTTCAGGATTTTCGATCAGGTCGAGCGCTGCTTTTGCTTTGGCATCGCCTTTATTGCTCATTGTTTCCAGGCGGCTTTTCCGTGCACTTACCAGTGCTATTTCACTCATTACAAAAAGACCATTCAATACAATCAGTATAAGTAAAATGACGACTTCTGCCATGTGGTTTTGTCTTAGTAAAAAATATTATAGCTGCAAATATCTGTATTCTGCTGTAAATAGTTGTTTAGTATTCAAGAATAGCGGCAGTATTCCATTGCAACCCCCAACGCCGGTTATATACAGTGCCTGTTATATATCCAATGATAATACCTACCAATGTGCCTCCAAGAATATCCAGCGGGTAATGTACACCCACGTACATTTGGGCATAACAAATAGCTGCCGCCCACACAAAAAACAGTTTTGACCAGCCAGGGAAAAAACGCCTGAATGTGATATATGAAAACATTGCTATACCAAAATGATTGGCCGCATGAGACGATGTGAAACTGCTGCTTTGCGGCCGGTAATTCACCAGTATTCTTATCCAGTCTGCATTGGCAGGGTCGTTGCAGGGCCTCAATCTTATGATATTTTGCTTTATTAAATCACTGCTGACGATATTGGTAAGTGTAGCTGTAATGATGCAAAATGCCACCCATTTCCAGCCGGAGCTTTTAAAGTTTAAAATGGCAAAAAGTATAAGAAAAAAATAAAAAGGTGCCCAGAATTCGGCAATACGCAGGTAAGGAAATACGGCATCAAAAACCGGGTTATGCCACTGGCTGTTGATCACCTTAAACAGGCTCCTGTCCCATTCCAGCAATGATTCCATAATTGTTAATCCTGTTTTAGCCAAAAATAATTAATCTATATTTGCCGCCACTTTATTTTATCCTCATGCTGTTTATACAAAAGATACCCAGGTTATTGCGTTGGCTTGTATCTGTAGGGTTGGTATTACTTGCTGTAATGACGCTGATGCGTTTCATTTTCTTTCTCCGGTACAATCCGCCCGGACGGGCTCTCTCAGGCTCCACCATGCTGATGGGCCTTCGTTTTGATATAAAATTTATATGCATTTTATTGATAAGCATGCTGGTGCTCTGTATTCTCCCATTTTTAAATCCTTTTAAAAAATACAGGGCACGGCCATTCTGGACTGTTTTGCTTACCATCATTTTCATGTGTATGGTATTCTTTTATGCGGTGGATTACTATTACTATGATTATTTAAAACAGCGGCTGAATGCCTCTGTGCTGGCTTATCTTAAAGAAACACAGATATCAGCTGATATGGTTTGGGAAACTTATCCCATCATCAGGGTATTACTGGCGGTGGTTTTTGTTGCGCTGGTGGCTGGCTATTTCTTTAACCGCATCTTACTTAAATATCAGAGCAAAGAGCCCATTAACAGAACAAGGGGTATCGGATATTATATCCTCTTCTTCCTGTTGTTTGCCTGGGGTATTTTTGGAAAAGTGGGCCAGTTTAATTTACGCTGGAGCGATGCATTTACACTTAATAACAGCTTTAAAGCCAACCTTGCCCTTAATCCTTTTCAAAGTTTTTTCAGTACCCTTAGTTACCGTGATATAAGACCCGATAATACAAAGGCAAAACAATACTATGGTTTTATGGCGCCGCTGCTGGGTGTGCAGCAGCCTGATAGTGTACAGTTAAATTATCGCAGAAACTACACCTATACGGACAGCAATTTTACAAGACCCAATATTGTAGTGGTGATCTGTGAAAGCTTCAGTATGTATAAAAGCAGCATGAGCGGTAACCCGCTGAACACGACACCTTTCTTCAACCAGCTTTGCAGTAATGGTGTATTTTTTGATCATTGTTTTACACCATCCTATCCAACAGCCCGTGGGGTATGGGCCACCGTTACCAGTTTGCCGGATGTACTGGCCGATAATAACAGGACAGCCAGCCGCAATCCAGAAGTGGTGGACCAGCACCTTATGATGAATGATTTTAAAGGGTATGAGAAATTTTATTTCCTGGGGGGTGACCCCACCTGGGCAAATATTAAAGGCATGCTGCTGAACAATGTTGACAGCCTGCAGATATACAGCCAGGAAAACTTTAAAGCAAAAAAACTGGATGTATGGGGTATTGATGATAAAAATCTTTTCCTTGAAGCAAATGGTATTTTGGCGCAACAACAACGGCCTTTCTTTTCTATCATACAAACAGCCGATAATCACCGCCCTTACAGCATCCCCGCAGCAGACTCACTTACTTTTAAGAAAGTAAACTATCCGAAGGATTCATTGATCAAATATGGCTTTCACAGTATTGAGGAGCTGAATGCCTTCAGGTACACTGATTTTTGTTTCCAGCAATTTATTGAAGCGGCTTCTAAAGAAAAGTATTTTGATAACACCATTTTTGTTTTTGTAGGTGACCATGGTATTGCAGGCAATGCCGGTGCGTTATATCCCAATGCATGGACAGATAAAAGCCTGAGCTATCATCATGTGCCGCTTTTATTTTACGCTCCAAAATTACTTAAGCCGCACCGCTATAATAATATTTGCTCACAACTGGATATTATGCCCAGCGTGTCGCACCTTGCCAATATGCCGCATTACAATGCCGCCATGGGTAAGGACCTTTTTGACAGCAGCTTCCTTGAAAAGAATTATGCTTTTATAATAGATCATGAATTAAAAACGATCGGCATTGTGGACAGTGATTACTATTATACCCGTAATCTCAAGACCGGCAAGACGGACCTGGTGCCGGTAACAAACAACAACCATGTGCTGCCCTCGGCGAAAACAGACAGTATTAAAAAGAACATGGATTATTTTGCTGAAGCGTACTATCAAACCGCCCGCTACCTGCTTTACCACAATAAGAAATAATTACAGCGGCTGCTTATTTATCATCTAATCCTGAGCGTTATGTTTGAAATACAAAATGATCTTTTGAAAATTGTGATAGCCGCTAAAGGTGCGGAACTGCAGTCTGTACAAAATCTTGCTGCCGGGCTTGAATATATGTGGAGTGGTGATGAAAAATTCTGGGGTAAGAAAAGCCCGGTACTATTTCCTATTGTGGGTGGCTTAAAAAACAATTCGTATACACATGAGGGAAAGACTTACCAGCTGGGCCGTCATGGTTTTGCAAGAGACAGGATGTTTACTGCTATCAATCATTCAAAGGACAGCATTACATTCCAGCTGAAAAGTGATGCAGAAAGCTTAGCTGTTTATCCTTTTGATTTTATATTCAGCATAACTTATACGCTGGAGGCAGATAAACTTTCCTGCACATACAGCATTGAGAACCCTGGTGATAAAGTAATGTACTTTTCTGTGGGCGCTCACCCGGCTTTTAAAGTGCCTTTAACTGCTGACACAACATTTACTGACTGGCATTTAAAATTCAATGAAACAGAAGATGCCCCACGCTGGCCATTATCTACGGAAGGCTTAACATTGTTGCAGTCGGAGGGCTGTATAACAAACACCAACATAGTACCGCTTGCAAAAGACCTCTTCAGCAGCGATGCGCTGGTGTTTAAAAATCTGCAATCGGATACGATAGTGCTTGCCAGCAACAAATCCATCCATGGCCTGTCAATGGAATTCAGGCATTTTCCCTATTATGGTATCTGGAGTACAAAGAATGCTGATTTTGTTTGCCTGGAACCCTGGTGCGGCATTGCAGACAATGTTGCCGCCACAGGAGAATTAAAAGATAAAGAAGGCATCAACAGTATTGAGCCCGCTGCTGTTTTCAGCAGAACCTGGTCGGTAACTTTCTTCTAAAGCTGTAATAGAGGGGAGACAATTTCTATTACCATAATTTCACAACTATGGATAACTGTCAGTTAGCCTGAGGGATGCAGATCAGTTCACCACCTTATTGGCACAACTGCTGCTGGCAAATGCTTCAGGTTTGGCCTTAAAGGCAAAACCCATACCCAGGATATAGCCCATCGCTTCACGCAATGCTTCGTTACTCCTGAAGTGGGGATTCGTGTTAATGTCGGCATGCACTTCCATGTCAACATCATACTCGGTAAACAGGTTGCAGAGCTCATAAGCAATTTCAATGCTTTTAGCTACTTCCACCAGCATTCTTTCTTTAATGCTGTACTTCACCAGTGTTTTTTCATTGTGGATGAACATGAAGCCACCATGGCCCTCACGTAAAAAAACAATTACAGTGGCAAACTCTGTTTCACGGCCTTTTACCTGGCTGTCTGTACCGATGCATACTTTGAGGTGATATCCTGCATCTGTTTCCCTTTTTATCGCCTGTTCTACGGCCGTCTTAATCGGGAGCTGGATGGGGTCTCCGTTAAATTTTCTCCATAGCATATCAAAATGGGTTTTTTAAATTTACGCAGAAAACTGATACGACGGACATTTTACCGGGACATAATCTTAAATTAACAGTTCAAACATTGTTTTATAACAGCAAAGAATACCACAAAAAAATGGGGACAGCCCCTAAGCTGCCCCCTTGGTTAGGGTTTAATTGAAATCATTATTATTGCCTGATTATTCTCTCTGTTTGTGTGCCGCTGGCACCTGCTAACTGCAGGATATACATACCGGCGGGTTGGCGGCCAATATCTATTTTATTCAAACCTTCCATGCCATTTCCTTTAGAAAGTGTACGGCCATTTACATCCGTGATGATATACCTGAACTTTTCAGCCGCATTCACTGAAAACGCCGGTGCTGCTATCGTGGAAACAGTAAAGCTTTTTCCATTACCATTGACATTGCTTAAAACAACTGTATTGGAATACATTACCTGGTTCAGTACAGATGTTGCTTTCAGCCTGTAATAAATTCTGCCACGTTGATTGGGCAGGTAAGAAAAATCAGCTGAATATCCATTTAAAACAGCGAGACTGTTAAAATAAATCCCATCTGCTGATGCTTCAATTTCAACCGACTTTATTGCTTCATCAGCTATGATCTTCCATGAAAGATCATGTTTGCTTTTTTCATTGATTCCTTTAAGGCTCACGCTGCGGATGGGCAATACTTTCGCAAGCCCTTTGATAGTATAAGAACCAAGGCTGCCATAGTCGCTGGTATAACTGTTACCTGTACCTTCAACTGCTATATAGTACTCTCCGGCACTTAAGATAGTATCAATTGTTACGCTCATATTGTTCTCAGGATTGTACACCCGCAGCAGTTGTTTATCTTTATTGTACAGGGAGAGCTTCACATCAAGATCAGCACCTTCATTACCTGCTGCAATACTGTAAGGATTTACATCTATAAGAAAATTAGCGCTGTTCACAATTTGTATTTTAAAAAAGTCCCTGTCTGTATTGGTGCTGATAATACCATTTGCGTTTACGTTAGTTGCATCAATAATATTTGCGGCAGCAAAATCATCGGCATAATCATCTTTACGGTAGGAGAAACCATTCTTGGTTGTAATGATGGTGAGATTATCCTGCATGTAAGAACAGCCGTAAGGTGTTGGTCCGTTGTTCCAGCCACTCATATTACGGTAATAACTGTTACCCATGATCGGTGCCCACGCTTCCTCGCCAGAACCAATACCATCATTATAGGTTGCAGTTAATTTGCAGGCATCGTCATATTTTGACTGGTGTGTTAAACCAAGTGTATGACCGCTTTCATGGGAGCAGCATTCTGCCACCATCTTTGCTTTGTTACCAAGCCGGTCGCAAAAAACAAAACAAGGTGTATCATCACCCCATATAAAAGAGCCGACATAAGAAACACCACCTACACCGGTATACCAACTGCTTGTTGGTGTTACGATCACCCTTATCCGCTGCGCCAGTGGCGCTGCTAAATAAGTTTGTAAGTCAGTGGTGATATTAATATTAAATGGCCTGTAATCTTCAGACACACGGTTAAATACTTCTGTAATTTGTGCGTCTGTCATCGGGGCAGGTGCACAGGTAAAAGCTGTTGAGCCATTCCACACAATACTGTTCACATTCTCTCCATCAAAATCTAAATAAATAGTGGCGCTGGCAGAAGGATAACTGTTAAGTGCAGGTAAACTGAATGAGCTGAAAGTAAGCAGCACTGACAGCACTGTAAGGGTAGTACGGTAAAGATTTTTCATTGCTTTGGATTTTGGTACGGCAGGGCCGGGTATGTTTGGATATTGTTTGCTTTTGCTGGATACTGCCTTACTGGTTACAGGTTGGCAGTATTTCATTCATATCAACCTTTACAAGCTGGTATGTATTGTTTGCTGTTCTCTTTAATTCATAGCCATCTGCATAGTCCTTACTGAAAAGATGGCCAACATATACCACGCTGTTATCTTTTTCTGTTCTTTTTGATAATGCAAAAAGCATATTATTAAATGCGGTAAGCTTAATCGCCACTGTCTGCAGATTTTTATACTTTACTACATTACTTACAACTGGCCCATTCAAAGAAAGGCCGCCCTGTAAAGCAAGTGTTTTATTTTGCCCTGGTTTTGCTGAAAACAAACTGTTAAGCTGTGCTTCAGAAAAATCAATTACTGCAGGATAATTTTTAAAAAGATGGGGTTGGGTGCTTGGTGCTTTTTGAGCAAATACGGTAAATGCTGCAAAGGCAAATAAGGCCGTACACAGGGTAATGGTAAATTGTTTCATTGGATGTTTTTGGATATAGCCAACCGGAAAACCCGGGAAGCTTATTAAATAACGAAAGCCGGGATGCTTTATTGCTCCCGGATTTGCTTTACAGGAAGGAAAAAAGTGTAGTAAAAACAGTAAAAATACGATAGGGAATTTTCATCAATACTGACCAGTGCCAAGCATCACGAGTGTGCAGGCTTCTTGCGTCCGGATACCATTCTTTTCAGCAAGCTCCTCCAGTTCTTCATTTTCTGTACCTGGATTAAATATGATACGCCGGGGTTTTAATGACAGGATATAATCATAATATTCCTGCTGGCGCTGTGGGTTAAGGTATAAAGTAATGGTATCGATATCTTTAAAATCTTCTTTTTCTGTTGTAATGGGTGTGCTTCCAATCATACCTTTTCTCAAGCCTAATGCCACCACCGGGTGCTGGTGCGCCACCAGTTTTTGAACGGCGAGGTTGCTGTAACGGCTTGTATTTTCGCTGGCACCGATCACCAGTGTTTTCTTCTTATCCATGCTGGGTATTTTATACTAAAAATCTTGCGTTTATTTCCGGGGTTGGGATCATGCATTGATCTTTTTGTCCAAACCATTTATAACGGCGTTTGGCAATAAAATCGTACACGACATCCCGTATAAATTTAGGAACAAGAATGAACACATAAAAAGCAGGCCAAAGTCCACCCATATACCTGAAGGTCCGGATTGCTGCACCTGACTTATCATATGCTTTGCCATTTTCAATCAGGATAAAAGATTTCATTTCTTTTACGGGCAAACCATACTCTTCCAGTAGCTGTTGCCCGGCAAAGCTTTGCAGCGTTGTAAACTTTACCACGGCTTTCTTATCACGCTTTATTACATAGTTGATGGCGCCATCACAGAAGTTACAAACGCCATCAAATAATATAACAGGATGTATTTTCATTGAAGCAAAGTTAAAGTAAATGAGAGCGACTACCTGTAATATGCCGTTAAATCAGTTTGAACCGGCAAAATAAACCAGCATAAAAACAATGGTTAAATAGGCCCAGAATATGGAAAAGAAAATATGAATGGCGGTCTCAAATGCTTTGCCTTTCCACACTTTTGGTGAATAGCCAAAAAACTGGATATACAATCTCACTGCCCAGAACAAACCAATACCCAGTGAGATCTTTTTGCCCAAATGAGTGTTTACCAGTTCAGCCGGGGATGTGACACAAAGTATGCCTAACAGAAAAACCACCAGGGCAATAAAGAATGCATGAACGTACATCAGCTGCCGGTTAATAAGGCTTAAAGAACTCAACTCCTGTTTCCAGTTAAAAAACCTGGGAAAAGAAGCATGGATCAACGCAAGTATGATAAGTAAAGAGCCGATTATTTTAATATGACTTTCCATTGTATGAATAATAAAATTTGATCAGGTGCTGCATTCAAATATGGACATGAATGCGGTGAACTTAGTTTCCTCCAAATCCTGAAACCCTGCATGTGTAAACGCTTTTTTCCAATGTTGCCGTGAGAAAAAATGAGTAAAGCCCACGGTGAATGCCAGGAAATTAGGAAGATCACGGAGGTGCTCCACCATAATTACTTTTCCACCCGGTTTACAAATACGCCTGCATTCTTTTAAAAAAGTAACTTTTTCATTGTATGATCTTATTTCATGTGCAGCAGACAATAAAAAAACAATGTCAACACTATTACTTTCTAACGGTATTGAACCTGTTTGTATAGTTGCAGTACCAGGATAGGTTATACTTACTTTACGGGCTCTTTTAATAGCCGGTTCCGTATGCCTGGCGGCATCGTAAAAATCAAAAACTTTAATCTCTGCTGACGGGAATTTACTCTCAATAATAAAACTTGTTTCATCAAAGCCGGCATTTATATTCGTAATTGACTTTACGACTTTATTATCCTTTATAACTTTTTTTAACCAATCAAATTCATAATATCCTGAAAGATCATACACATACGCTGAAACGATCAATGGTGCCGTAAATCCATAAAGAAAAGCTGCAAGAACGATCCAGAAAAGGGAGGCCGGCCACTCAATGAAAATGCGGCTCGCAAGTAACAGTGCCAAAATACCAAGACCGGCAATATAAAAATGGCGGTTGAAACTTAAAATATTCAGCACACCCTGCAATTTTCTGCGTTTTACTTCCATTGTTCCAGTTTACCTTTTTTCCAGTGATAGGGAATATTACGGATCATAAAAGCATTAGCCAGCTTTGCATCCTTTAAATCCAGTTCATCAATAAATGAAAAGTGATGATCAACAACTTTAACAGGTGCAGGTGTCCAGTTTTCACGAACACCTTGAATTATTAATACAGTTTTATCAGCATCATTATATGTAAAAGTAAATGGCAAAGGGCCTGCGAACTTTCTTGCCTCTTTCCAGTCTGTAAACGGAGAACCTGCAGGTAAACCAATACTATCCGTACCGCCATTTTCAATGCATATATTAAACCCTGATTTAACCGAGCTGATAGTTATTAATTTCCCGTCATGCTTTTGATTAATATCTGTTGTTGTATAATTATAATGCGTAAAAATGTTTCCAAAAAACTGCATCTTCCTTTTATCTGTTTCGGATTTTAATATATAAAGACCACGCAGTTTTTTACCTGCCTGGTTTGTAAACCTGACAAAAACACGGTATCCAATGAGAAAAAAATCATTCCCAAGAATTTCCGGGAAGCCTTTCGGCCGCAGGTGTTTTGTCTGCACCATCGCAACCGCAATAAAGGCCCATTTATCATGAAGGGTATCCAGTTGCAGGCAGGGAGGAATTAAATGCTCTACCCGTTCTTTAGGTACTGCAAATGTGAAAACAATTGAGCTTTCAAAAAAAGCTTCCACAGCAAAGGGATGATTTTTCATCCATGTAAACAGCTTAAGCATATACAGCGGCTTTACTTCTTAAATAAAACTCATTATAAAGAACTATCAAAATCAATATAAAAGCAAACAGCGCATTCAGCCTGCCCCAAAGCAACAGGTCAGGCACTAAAATAAATTCAAGTGTATTCATTACAGTAATGATCATTACCTGTGCAAGTGCATTCAGCCTGGGCTTTATGTTACTTATGATCCAGGCCGCCATTAAGATCTCTGAAAGACCGATCAGTTTGGTAAATATTGCGGCATGCTGCTCTCCTAATATCCTGGCCACTATTTGCTGGTGCCGGGGTACAAGGTTAAGTAATTTACAGAACAGGCCATTAACCATCCATACGGCTGCTACCAGGTAATTTAAAAACTTATATGTTGTCATTCCCCGCAAATTTTATGATGCTGCAGTGATCTGCAAGTATATTTAAAATGTTTGCCTTTTTTTAATCCCATTATCAGCTTCATCAATACGTCTCGCCAGCTCTGGTAATTTAATGGTGGGCACAGCAGGAAATAAATGATGTTCCAGGTGATAGAACATATTGTAAGTAAGAAAATTTTTCCAGCCTGTACGCTGCGTTCTTGCTATTTCATGTTCTTCCAGGTCGTGGTGCACAGTCCATACAGCAAAGAATGCAGAAAGCATTTCTCCTGCAGACATTGCTATACAATGATAAATAAGAAACCGGATATCTGCAGCAAATACAATAACGGTAAACACTGCAACAGAGATCAACTCAACTATGGTGTCACGTTTATAAAAGCGGTTGCCCATTTTAATGGTCACACGGTGGATACTCCACATGTGGACAGGGCCGTACAACAACGCTTTGTACCAGGGTAGTTTGGCACAATGGCCTTCGTAATCTCCTTCTTTTAAACAATATTTATGATGACGCAGGTGATTGAATTTAACTGCATGTATGGATGCCATCATCAAGATACTGTTGAGGTAGAGTGAAAACCAGGTAGCTTTTCTGCCAATACCGAGCGCATTGTGAAAACCATTGTGCACCTGGCGCAATGCTGTAAGAAAGAGCATTACTGAAAATGGTGCAGCCAGCCAGTACAGTTCAAACCAGGCTGCGGTCCATGAAGCAATCACCCAGGGCAATGTTATGGTGTTTTCAATCCACATTTCCTTACGGGATAATTTAACAAGATCCTGCCATTTTACTTTTTTTACAAATATTTGCTGGTTCATAACAGGTGATTTATTGAGATAAGGACGAAGCTGTCATTTTATAACTTCATTACTTTAAAAGAGCCAATGGTCTTTTCATTTTTACGTTTACTTCATTCCAGCAAAGCCAGGTATAAAAGATAGCCATGGCGGGTGCTGTAAAAACCAATATCCACACAGAACCAAGTGGTATGGTAATAATGGAGATCAATGTGATCCAGTGATAGATAAAACGGGAGCTCCAGGTTTTAGTAAACCAGCCAGCAGCGGCATGTACTATCATACTTATTACCTGCCAGCCGCCAACAATAAAATAAGCGCTGATGATAAAATCAAAATCCTTTTTTACTAAAACAGTAACGATACAGGCGGCCATCAGGAAGATGCTTACCCGGTAATCAATGATCTTAAACTTTTTCATATCTGTATATTTTAAATTTTCAGAAAAAATTGAAAGATATATTTTTAATAAAAGCCGCAAAGCGGCTGTACTTATTAAACTTATTTAAACATCTTTAGCAGGCTGCCCATGAACCAGTTCTCGTCTGCCTTTACGAGCAACTCAAGCATCTGGTCTGCATGTTTACCAAACTTGCGGATACCCCCTACTGTATCAGTGAACTGCTTTACATTTTTATCCCGCTTGTCACCATCAATATTTTCCAGCTGTGCCAGCAATTTCAGCATGGGGTCAAGTTCCCGTTTCTTCCGCTCCCGTACAATCTGTGTTGCCACCTTCCATATATCTTTTTCTGCAGTAAAGTATTCCCTCCGTTCACCCTGTACGATCACCCTTTCCACCAGGCCCCAGCTGATCAGGTCACGGATATTCATGTTTACATTACCCCGGCTGATATTCAGCTCTTCCATCACATCATCCTGCGTAAGCGGATCAGGGCTCACCATCAGCAGTGCATGTATCTGCGCCATTGTTTTGTTGATACCCCAATGTGTTCCAAACGCCCCCCAGCTGCTGATAAATTGTTTTTTTGCTTCTGCCAGTTTCATAAATGATCAATTGCTGTACAAATATAAAGCAGTTTTTGAATTTTCAAAATATTTTGAAAAATAAATTTACAGGGAGCCTGGCATGCAGGTAAAGTGGATTACTTATGTGTAAAGCATTTTCGATACATTTGCCATATGAGTTTTTTTACAGATTTTGGCCGCTACCTGCTGATGATCAAGGGTATGTTTTCCAAACCGGAAAACTTTAAGATGTACTGGAAAGAATTTATGCATCAATGCAATGACATTGGTATTGGCTCTCTTGGTATCGTTTCTATTATCTCTGTTTTTATTGGTGCCGTTAGTGCGGTGCAAACAGCTTACCAGCTGGTAAGCCCATTGATACCAATGGAAACCATTGCACAGATCGTAAGGGATACTGTAATCCTTGAGTTTGCCCCCACCCTTGTTTGTATTGTACTGGCAGGTGTGATCGGCAGTAAAATAGCCAGTGAACTGGGCAATATGCGGGTG
Organism: Ferruginibacter sp.; assembly: GCA_047600665.1. Taxonomy (GTDB): domain Bacteria; phylum Bacteroidota; class Bacteroidia; order Chitinophagales; family Chitinophagaceae; genus Ferruginibacter. The sequence continues at coordinate 2,999,943 of JASGKJ010000003.1, read as the reverse complement.
AGTGAACAGATAGATGCTTTGGAGATCATGGGCATCAATACCAAATCGTACCTGGTAATGCCAAAAATTGCCGCTGCGATGGTTACAATTCCATTACTGGTTATCATTTCAATGGTACTTGGTATATGGGGAGGCAGACTTGCCAGTACTGCCACAGGTATTCTTTCAGGTGACACATTTGACAGGGGGTTACTCCAGTATTTTGTTCCTTATAATGTAAAATTTGCGCTCATCAAGTCTTATACTTTTGCATTTATCATCAGCAGCATCCCATCTTATTACGGCTATTATGTAAAAGGCGGTGCCCTGGAAATTGGCCGCAACAGCACCAAGAGCGTGGTAGTTAGTTGTATTATGCTGCTGTTTGCAGATTATGTGCTGACACAATTATTACTGAACCCGCCAAAACCCTAACAAGTATAGCATATGATCGAGTTTAAAAATTTATATAAGCAGTTTGGTGAAAAGGTGGTATTAAATGATGTGAGCCACAAAATGGAAACCGGTAAGTGTAACCTTATTATTGGTACCAGCGGCAGTGGCAAAACCGTGCTGCAAAAATGCCTGGTTGGTTTGTTTGAACCTGACCGTGGTGAGATCATTTATGATGGGGTGAATTTTACAGATATGGATGATGACAGCCGTAAAATGCTACGCCAGCAGATAGGTATGCTCTTCCAGGGCTCTGCTCTGTTCGACAGCATGACGGTGGAACAGAATATCATGTTCCCGCTGGATATGTTCTCTAAACTTAATACCAGCGACAAACAGAAACGAGTAAACGAAGTGTTGGCCAGGGTTAACCTGGTGGATGCCAATAAAAAATTCCCTTCTGAAATAAGTGGTGGTATGAAAAAAAGGGTGGGTATTGCAAGGGCTATCGTACTCAACCCGAAATATTTATTCTGCGACGAACCCAACTCTGGTCTTGATCCACAGACAAGCATGGTGATCGACAAGTTGATCTATGACATCACCAAGGAGTTTAACATGACAACGGTGATAAACACGCATGATATGAACAGCGTAATGGAGATCGGTGAAAACATCCTGTATATGTACCAGGGGCAGCATGAATGGTCGGGCAATAATAAAGAGATCATCTTCTCGAAAAACGACCGCCTCAATTCCTTCATTTTCGCTTCAGAATTCTTACAGGATGCAAAAGATATGCGTATGCTGGAGGCAAAGGGTAAAATTGACAATGACCGTAATATGGATGAACTGCTTAAATAATTATGTAAACAATCCCTCAAATTAAGAGTGCGAAAATTTTTACTGTTACTTTTATTTGTTTTAGCCACGCAACTATTTGCACATGAGTTTTGGATGGAACCGGTACGGTTTCACTACCGTATTAATGATACTGCTTCTGTTAATTTTTTTGTTGGTGAGAATTTTACCGGTGACTTGTGGGGCAGACCTTTATCAAAGATCAGTTCGCTCAGGCATTATACAAGCAGTATTGATGAAGATGCAGCAGGAACTGTTATTGGTGACAAGATTGATTCATTGAAGCTTGTTTTAAAAACCCAGGGCACTCACCTGCTCACATTCAATTCTACCAATTCTTTTATTAAGCTGGAAGCAGAAAAGTTCAATGAATATCTTAAAGAAGATGGATTGTATAGTACGATCGAATACCGGCTAAAACACGATGAAACAAATAAAACCAGTACCGAATATTACCAGCGCAGTGTAAAAACACTATTACAATGCGGCAGTAAAAGAGATGATACCTATAAAAAGAAGACAACTCTCCCGCTTGATATTATTCCCGGCGTTAACCCCTATTCGATTTTAAAAGCACAGAAAATTTCTTTTAAAATACTTTTTCAGCAAAAACCACTGGCAGGCTGCCTTGTTAAAGTATGGCACAAGCAGGCAGGAAAAAAAACAACATTGGTTAATATTAAGGCTGATGCAGCAGGAAATATTAATACAGTGGTTTCTCCAAAAGGTACCTGGTTGGTAAGCTGTGTAAACATGGTTGCTTATACAAAGGATACAACAGCACAATGGCAAAGCTATTGGGGCAGTATCAGTTTCGGTTACTAAGAAATTCATTTGAAACAAAAACAGGGCTGGGATAGACATCCCGGCCCGCTTTTTATTCCAATATCCTATGAAAAACCAATTAAACAACGACAGAATCCCTCCCAATATTGCATAAAAAAACCTGCCGGCTGATGCCGGCAGGTAATCTAATATGTTTAAAAAACTACAGTCCGAATAAACCGCTGTTAAGCGCTTTCAGTGTTTGTTCCTTATGCGCTCTTGGTATCAGCACAGAAATATTATGACGGCTGCCACCATAACTCACCATGCGGACAGGTGTTTCACCCAGCGCAATAAATACCTTCTTGATCATATCTTCTGTCTGTGTAATCTCGTTGCCCACAATACTTACAATGGTTTGATTTGTATCGATCTCAACGGTACCAAATGGCTCCAGTTCTTTTACAATATCAGAAAGGCTCACATCTGTATCAATGGTCAATGATACGGCCACTTCCGATGTGGTGATCATATCGATCGGCGTACGGTATTTTTCAAACACTTCAAATATCTTTCTCAAAAAACCATAAGCCAGTAACATGCGGCTGCTTTTAATTTTGATAGCAGTAATACCATCTTTTGCTGCCACCGCCTTTACGCCCACGCTTCCGGCATGCTCTGCTATCAGTGTACCTTTTGCAGTTGGCTGCATCGTGTTAAGCAATTTAACCGGTACATTATAAAACTGTGCAGGCCATATACTGGCTGGATGTAAGATCTTGGCCCCGAAATAAGCCAGTTCAGCAGCTTCCTCAAAACTCAATTGTTCTATAGCAACTGTTTTGCTCACCACACGTGGATCATTGTTATGCATACCATCAATATCTGTCCATATCTCACAAACAGAAGCATTGATAGCAGCGGCTATTAACGAAGCGCTGTAATCACTGCCACCTCTTTTTAAATTATCCACTTCTCCTTTTGAGTTGCGGCTGATATATCCCTGTGTGATAAATAATTTTTTATCCTGGTGTTTATGAAGTATCTGTGCCAGTTTTACTTTAATACTGCCGATCTGTGGTTCATCATAGTTATCGATCGTCATAAAGTCAAGCGCAGGGATCAGGGCATGATCAATTCCCTGTTCGTCCAGGTAAACGCTGAAAAGTTTTGTACTCAGCAATTCACCCTGTGCCAGGATATCTTTATTGAGCGCTTCGCTGAAAGATATCTTCAGTATAATACTGAGAAATTCAAAATGTTCGTTTACGATCGCATTGGCTTTTTCCAAAGCTGCAGGCAACTTCACCAACTGGCTGCAAAAGTTCCTGTAATGTTTTTCAAGTGTTTCAATCTGTTGTTTGGCAGCATTGCGGTCGCCCTGGGCCAGCGAGTTGCTGATCTCAACCAATGAGTTGGTGGTACCGCTTAATGCAGATAATACGACGATCTTACTTTCGTCATCCGCAGTGATCAGTTTTGCCACTTCGTGCATTCTTTCGGGCTTGCCCACACTGGTGCCGCCGAATTTCATTACTTTCATTGAAACAGTATTTTTTAAATGAGGTGCAAAAATATCAGAAGCAGATGATTTTTACAAAAGATTATCCTACCAGTTTGGTCTGCTAATTATTACAATGCTGTTATTGAAAACTTAGCGGCAAGTTCATTAAGGTCTTTTATTACGGGAGGTAATAATTCTATTCCATTCTGCATTCTCTCCTTTTCCATTTCACGTTCCGGCTCACCCGGGATAATTACTTTTTCAAATCCATCAGCAGGGGCAGCTGTTTTAAAGCGGTTTATCCATTTATCCATGTGCAGTTTAAATTCTTCAGCAGGGCGGAATGCATCAATACGCATGGCTCCAAGGAAATGCCCGATGCCTTCACCCGGCATATTTTCCGGCATAGGCACATAGGCAGGAAAAGGTGGTACCCATGGACCATAGTTAGCACCGCTTAATACTGCAGAAAATATATCAACGATTGACCCAAGCATATAACCTTTATGACTGCCGTGCTCCCTGTCTCCGCCGAGTGGCAGCAAAGCACCACCGGTTTTCAGTTCATTGGCATTATTGGAAGATGCTCCGTCTTTTGTCTGCACCCATCCCTCCGGGGCATCCATGTTTTTCCGTTGCAATATTTCCAGTTTGCCGTTGGAAGCTGTTGTAGTGGCAAAATCTGCCACAAAGGGCTGTTCTTCTCCTGCTGGTACAGCTACTGCAATAGGGTTGGTACCAAGCATACGTTCTTTTGAAAAGGTAGGTGCCACCAGCGCCGAAGCATTTGTCATCGCCATACCGATCATATCATGCTGCAGCGCCATGATTGCATGATAACCTGCAATGCCGAAATGATTACTGTTTTTAACACTCACCCAACCAGTGCCCACATTTTTTGCTTTATCAATTGCCACCTGCATGGCAAATGGTGCCACTACTAATCCAAGTCCCTTATCGCCGTCAATTACTGCAGTTGATGGTGTTTCATGAACAATTTTAATACCGGGATTTGCATTTACACGGTTGGCTTCCCACAAGCGTACATAACCACTGAGCCTCGCAATACCGTGGCTATCCACCCCACGCAGGTCTGCAGCCAGCAAGGTTTCTGTTGCGAGTGTGGCATTTATTTCAGTACAACCAATTTGCAGGAAAATATTTTTGGTAAATGAAGAAAGCTGTGCGTAGGAAAATAAAACCGCCATCTGAACAATTGAATTTAAAAAAAATGTGCCGCTTCAGCCAACAGCTTTAATTGCTCAATGCAAGATAAAAGCTGAAGTGAGTGACACAACAATGTTGATTAGTGTTACGCTGAACACCAACAAAAATATTAAAACTTAAGATGCCTTACAGTAAGCCCGTCGTTTATTAATTGTTTTAATGAATCGATACCGACCTTCAAATGACGCTCCACGTAATCTGAGGTAACTTTTTTATCACTTTCCTCTGTCTTTACTCCTTCTGGGATCATTGGACTATCACTAACCAGTAGCAAAGCGCCTGTTGGTATTTTATTAAAGAATCCTACTGTAAAAATGGTGGCGGTTTCCATATCAATGGCATAAGCTCTTACCTTTTGCAGGTATTCCTTAAAAACTTCATCATGTTCCCATACACGGCGGTTAGTGGTGTATACAGTACCGGTCCAGTAATCACATGCGTAATCACGGATGGTGGTGGAGATAGCTTTTTGCAGCATAAATGATGGCAGCGCCGGTACTTCTGGCGGGAAATAGTCATTGCTGGTACCTTCACCTCTTATTGCAGCGATTGGTAATATAAGGTCGCCTATTTTATTTCTTTTCTTTAAACCACCGCATTTGCCTAAAAACAGCACTGCTTTGGGTTCGATAGCTGTTAACAGGTCCATTACCGTGGCTGCGGTAGGACTGCCCATACCAAAGTTGATAATGGTGATCTTATCTGCAGTAGCACATTGCATCGGCCTGTCACGCCCTATCACTTCCACATCATTCCATGCAGCAAACATTTCAACATAGTTTGAAAAGTTTGTCAGCAGCAGGTATTCGCCAAAATTTTTCAATGATTCTCCTGTGTACCGGGGCAGCCAGTTTTTTACGATTTCATCTTTTGTCTTCATCTGCTTAAAGTTTTATTATTGTCAAATTATCTTCTCTAAATCGCTTTCTTTGCAATAAGGAATTGATAAAAATACAAATTTTTTACCGGTTGTAATGATAAAGATTGATTATCCCCCATATCAGCCCAAAATAAAAACCGAATACGGCAGAGAAATTATTTTTGATGAAGTGCGTAAACGCTGGGTTATATTAACCCCGGAGGAATGGGTACGGCAAAATTTTTTGCAATACTTGTTGGAGGTAAAAAAATATCCTGCTTCCTTAATTGCTGTAGAAAAAGAAATACAGCTGCATGATGTTAAGAAGCGGTTTGATATAGTGGTGTACAAAAATGCCCGGCCCTGGATGATCATAGAATGCAAAGAGATGAATGTATTGCTTGATAAAAACGTACTTGACCAGGCGCTGAGGTATAATATCACTTTACAGGTACCACATATTGTAATTACAAACGGCAGTTACTGTTATGCATTTTTATGTGAGGCCAGTTCATTAAAAGAAATGGATTCGCTGCCGGAGTTATTATAAGTTGCTCTTGCTGATTCAAGCTGTTTCCTTAATTCATGTGCCGTTTTTGTACTGCCGTCGTGGCTCCAGCCGGGTGGCATAAAAAGATACTTTAGCTTATTGCGGAAAGATGTTTTCTTTTTCAGGTCTTTCGAAATACTCTGCCACTCATGAAAAACAATTTCAACAGGGTGATTGGGATGATCCAGTGGTTTTGTCAATCCATATTTTACCGGTTCTCCGGGGAGTTCTTCCTGGAAGGTACCAAAGAGTTTATCCCATATTATAAGACACATACCCATATTCCTGTCGAGGTACAGGATATTACTGCCATGGTGCACCCTGTGATGTGAGGGGCTTACAAACAGCAACTCAAACCATGCCGGCATCTTTTTTATGTACTGTGTATGCACCAGTATACCATATATCTGGGTAATGGAATACATAAAAACAATATCCACCGGCCTGAAACCGATCAATGCTAACGGTATAAAGTATACGAAACGGTATAGTGGCTGAAATACGGAAGACCGGAAGCCGGTCGTTAAATTAAACTCTTCTGAAGAATGATGGGTAACATGCACGGCCCAAAAGATGCGGCAATAATGATCCACCCGGTGTTCAATATAAAACACCAGGTCTTCGGCTATAAAAAGCAGCAGCCAGTAAACTACAGGGTGATGACGAAATTCAGAAAAATGAAAGCTGTAAAACCATTGAAGGATGATAAAAAGATATACAGCCCTGAACAACAGGTCGATACCGGAATTAAGCACACAGAGATAAACGTTGGTGAGTGTTTCCTTTAAGCTGTAATATTTTTTTAAATGAAAATGACTCAGCAGCATTTCTGTTCCTATCACCGCAATATATAATGGGGTGGAAACAGCTATCAGCGTATTTTCATTAAATGCAAAAGGCATGTGATAGTTTTGAGTTATGAATTATAAGTTATGATAAAACGGCTTTGTGCCAGCTTCTTAATTCATCACTCATAATTCTGCATTCATCATTTACCTATACCGCCATGATCTCTTTTTCTTTTGCCTGCAAGTGTTTTTCTATAAGAGTTACATATTTGTTGGTAAGATCCTGCATTTCTGTTTCGGCCCCTTTGGCTATATCTTCACTTAGCCCGTCTTTTTGTAATTTCTTTATTTGTTCTATTGAATCACGGCGGATATTACGGATAGAGACTTTTGCCGCTTCACCTTCTGCATTACATCTTTTTACCAGTTCCTTTCTCCTTTCTTCGGTAAGCGGGGGTAAAAATAAACGGATACTGTTACCGTCGTTTTGAGGTGTAATACCAATATTGCCTGCCAGTATTGCTCTCTCAATTGGCTGAAGCATGCTTTTTTCCCATGGCTGAATAGAAATAGTACGGGCATCCAGTACTGTTATATTAGCCACCTGGCTGATAGGTGTCTGACTGCCATAATACTCAGCAGTAAGTCCCTCCAGCATGGCTGGATTAGCCTTACCCGCTCTTATTTTCACCAGTTCGCTTTCCAAATGATTGATCGCTTTCTTCATGGAACTTTCTGTATCCATCTGTATTAATTCGAGCTCTTCTGACATAACATTAAAATTAGAATGGCGCAAAACTAAAGAAAAGTATAATAAACAGTATACCCTCCTGCAAAACAGGTGGCATTATATTGTTAAAATAGGAGAGAAAATTATTCAGCTTCCACCACTTCTGGCGAAAAACTAATGATCTTGCGGGGTTTGATGATCTGTCCTTCTCTTGTACCGGCAGTAGCTTTGGCAGCATTTTTCACCCTTGATCTGAAGTAATAGATCACCCCGATCAAAGAAAGTGAAGTAGCCATTAATATCCCGATAACAGGGGTGGTACCCATATCACGTAAAAGATAAGCCAGTCCTATAAGCACAATATTGGTACCTACAAGGCAGGCCGTAACAATACGGTGACTGAAGCCAAGATCTAGGAGAAAATGGTGGACATGTGTACGGTCACCGCTAAAGGGAGAACGCCTGTTCAATATCCGCAGGCCAAATACACGGAGTGTGTCAAATAAAGGAACGATCAATATTGCAAAACCTATTGCAGGAGCAGCTTCCAGCGTTAATTTCAGGCCTGGTGTTGCCGCCATATTGATAAACCGGATAACCAGTATCGCATTAATAAGCCCTATCAGGAGGGAGCCCGTGTCCCCCATAAATATTTTTGCAGGAGAGAAATTGTAAATCAGGAATCCAACAAGGCTGCCTGCCAATGAAAAAGCGATTACGGCATAAGTCAATTGGCCTATATAAAAGAAATAAGCACCAAATACAAGCGATGTAAGTAACCCGAGGCTGCCTGCAAGTCCATCCACCCCGTCAATCAGGTTAAATGAATTGATAATTACAATAACTGTAAACAGTGTAAATACAATGCTTGCCATATTAGCCAGCTTACCGATACCGAGAAAGCCATGCATATCTGTGATTTGCACACCACCAAATTTGATGATAATTCCGGCGGCGATTAATTGTCCAACAAATTTCTTTGCCGGGGAAAGTATCAGGATATCGTCTTTTATACCAAGGAAAAATATTACGATGGCGGCGGCCACATAGTACTGCAATACAGAAGTGCCAAGCGGAGCTCCTATCAGCGTGGAAAGAATAAAGCCTGCAAATATTCCTAAACCTCCCAGCGTTGGTATCACCATCTTATGCACCTTACGTTCATCGGGCTCGTCAAACAATTTCTTTTCTCTTGAAACCTGTATAATAATAGGTATTGCAAAAAAAGTGATCAGAAATGCCAGCACGCCACTAAGAATGATATTATCCATGCCTGGAGTTTGTGTAAATTTAATCTCAACAAAAATAAGACTCTTTCCAAAAGGAAAAATACCGAATATGGGGTAGCAAAAACCCGGGATTATAGCATAAACAGTTGTCTATTAAGTATTAAAGAAAGAGATTTTTTTTTAAAAGTATAAAAAAAACACCTTCTGGAACTTAATAACGCAATTTATAAATTCTTATTACAAAAAGAGCATAGAAATGCATTTTTTTTACTTTGATGATATGCACTAATTAAAGTAGGTTTGCAAACCAAAAATTTAGGAATGAAAGATCTGAAACAGATAGCAAGCCAGGTAAGAAGAGACATTGTAAGAATGGTGCACGGGGCCCAGAGCGGTCACCCTGGCGGGTCACTTGGTTGTACAGAATACCTGACAGCATTATATTTTAAAATAATGAATCACAACCCGGCTTTTAATATGGATGGAACCGGGGAAGATATATTCTTTGTAAGTAATGGACATATTTCTCCTGTATTTTACAGTGTGCTGGCCAGAAGCGGTTATTTTCCGGTAAGTGAACTGGCAACTTTCCGCAGGATAAACAGCCGCCTGCAGGGGCATCCCACCACGCATGAGCACCTGCCGGGTGTACGTGTTGCCAGCGGATCGCTGGGACAGGGTATGAGCGTGGCTGCCGGGGCTGCATTGGCCAAAAAATACAACAAAGACAGCAGTATTGTATATTCCCTGCATGGTGACGGGGAACTGAATGAAGGACAGAACTGGGAAGCGGCCTTATTTGCTGCCCATCATAAAATAGATAACCTGATAGCTACAGTGGACTGGAACGGTCAACAAATAGATGGCCCAACCCATAAAGTAATGAACCTGGGTGACCTGCCTGCAAAATTTGAAGCTTTTGGCTGGGAAGTGATTCACCTGGTGAAAGGCAATGATATGGATGAAGTAGTGAAAACGCTTGAACATGCCAAAACCTTTGTTGGAAAAGGAAAACCAATCATTATACTGATGAGAACTGCGATGGGCAGCGGGGTGGATTTTATGGAAGGCAGTCATGAATGGCATGGCATTGCCCCTAATGACGAGCAGCTTCAGAAAGCCCTGGCCCAGTTACCTGAAACAATGGGAGATTATTAAGACCGTTATTTATAAAGATTGCAGGAAAAATTTTAGTTGTATTCTATTGCAGTAAGCTTTATTCCAAAACCTTTGTAATTGTTTTCCACGCCGGGGTTAGCACCCTGGTATTCCCAGTGCAAAAAATCTTTGTATACAAGGCCAACACCTTTTGCATATTGTTCAAGACCATAAGTTTTTTCGGCAAAAGCAGTGCCGGGTACAGAAGGATCTCCCACCACATCATCCCGCTGTAATACCGTAATGGTGGAATCAAAATTTAAACTGCCCAGCGTCAGGGGCTGGTCCACATCCTGGTAAATATAATCCCAGTCTTCCATAAAGGCACTTGTAAAATCGTACGCAGGATTATAAGGATTGGAGGGCAGGTAATTATTTCCTTTCCATGAAAAGTTATCTTTAACAGGCATTGCCAGCAAAACAAATTTCAGGTTATTATCCGTAAACTCATAGGTGGACCCTGTATTAAAAACCTGGAAACTATTATCCTCTTTCCAGGCTGCTGCTGCCGTTTTTCTTATTTCTCTTGTAATAACAAAACCGTTTCGTCCCAGGTTATCCGTGAGATTTTCCTTCACCGTGTATTTTACCTGGTAAGAGATTATTGTATCCCTTGTACCAAAAGGCAGGTAAACAAATGAATCCAGTTGGTAAATAATATATTTGCCTTTTACCAGTGGAACATATTCACTTAAGCCAGCCGATTTAATTACTTCCGGCTGTTTTTTGCAGGCATTCAACAACAACAAACCGATAACAGCGGCCGCAGGGATCAATCTTTTAATCATCATAATCTTTGGAGTTACATTTAAGACCCCCTGGCGGGGGAAAAGGCTGCACTTTTACAATTCTGTTGCCGGGCGTTGTATGATACCTCCTCCTATTACATCATCTCCTTCATAAAATACAGCACTCTGCCCGGGTGCAATACCCTTTACATCTTCGTAAAAACGCACTTTTACACCGTTTTCGTATGCGTAAAGATTGCTGAGGGCTCCTTTATCCTTGTAGCGGATCTTTGTAAGCGCTTCCATCCCGTTGGTTATCCCGTCATATTTTATCCAGTTTATCTTTGCCACCTTCATTTCACTGCCTTTCAGGTCTTCTTCGTCACCGAGCATCACCGTATTTGTTCCGGGGTCAATATGTGTTACAAAAGCCGGTTTACCCAGGGCAATATCAAGCCCTTTACGCTGTCCCACCGTGTAAAAAGGGTAGCCTTTATGTTTACCCAGTATCTTACCGTCTTTGTCAACAAAATTTCCGCCGGCCACTTTTTCTTCTAAGCCTTCCACCCTGCGTTTTAAAAAACCACGGTAATCATTATCCGGTACAAAACATATTTCGTAACTCTCATTCTTTTTTGCCAGTTCCGGGTAACCAAAATCATGTGCCATCTGCCGGATAGCCGTTTTATGGTAAGTTCCAAGCGGCAATAAAGTACGGCTCAGCAAATCCTGCTGCAGGCCCCATAATACATAACTCTGGTCCTTTGTATCATCAATCCCTTTACGGATAAAGAACCGGCCATTATCATGCTGGTGAATTTGTGCATAATGGCCAGTGGCTATAAAATCGCAGTTAAGTGCGTCGGCTCTTTTTAATAAAGCCCTCCATTTAATATGCGTATTGCACATAACACAGGGATTGGGTGTACGGCCAGCCATATATTCTTCCACGAAGTTCTCGATCACAAAATCGCCGAACTCTTCCCGTATATCAAGTATAAAATGAGGAAACCCATGCTGCACGGCTGCCATACGGGCATCATTAAAACTATCGAGGTTGCAGCAGCCGGTTTCTTTCTTGCCGCTGGTGCCCACGCTGGTGGCATAATCCCATGTTTTCATTGTAATGCCCACCACTTCATATCCTTCATGGTGTAGCATAAGTGCCGCCACGGTACTATCAATACCGCCGCTCATTGCCATTAAAACCTTTCCTTTTTTACTCATATCATTTTCTCCGGCGCAAAGATACGGAAGCCTGCGGAGCCGGGCATTTTACCTTTTTTGAGATACGGAAATTGTATTATAGCTCCTTTATATTTTCAGATTGAAACCATTCCAGTGGAAGATATATAGCCAAAAAGAATAATCCCAGCGCCAATATGCTGATCACAATTACAAGCGCCTGGTTACCAGTTGAGTAAACAGTGGCGCCTTCGCCCAGGCATTGCCGGAGGGCTGTTTTTTGAAACCGGTGCACGCAGATAGTGGCAATGAGGGTGGTGAGCACTATAAAGAAAAGATCAGGCAAAGCTTCCAGTACGGGAATGAATTCAGCACAGAAAAAGAAAACACTCATAAAAGCGGTAACCGCAATGGTGATTCTTTTTTGAGTATGCTGTTCAAAAGCACCGAAATTTTTGTACAGCATATAGGCAGCTGCAAACAAGCCACCCACCAACGAAGCAAAGATCACAGCATTTACCGTATAAATTTTTTTATGAGGTCTGTTAACATCGCTAAGTAAATCTTTTTTCACCGGCGGTTCTATTATTAGTGATGAAAATACAACTTGTTTCATTTATGAAAACATGAAAAAATACATTCTGGCAGAAACATTAAAAACTAATTTGCATTACTAAACAAAAGAACAGATGGAATTTTTAAGACAACCCTGGCCGTGGTATGTATCTGGCCCATTAATCGGGCTGATGGTACCATTACTGTTTATTCTTGGCAATAAGTCTTTTGGCATCAGCTCTTCTTTGCGGCATATTTGCGCTGCCTGCTTACCTGCAAAAATTCCTTTCTTTCAATACGACTGGAAAAAAGAAAGCTGGAACCTGTTTTTTGTTTGCGGAGTGCTGCTTGGCGGAGCGGTTGCAGGGTGCTTTTTAATGAACGATACACCTGTACTGGTGAATTCAAAACTTGCGGCTGAGCTGGCAGGCTATGGCATAACTGATTACAGCGGGCTGGCGCCAAAACAATTGTTCAACTGGCAAAATCTCCTGTCGCTAAAAGGCTTTATGATGATGATCGCCGGCGGCTTTATGGTAGGCTTTGGCACCCGCTATGCAGGTGGCTGTACCAGCGGACATGCCATCACCGGTTTATCAACCTTACAATGGCCATCTTTAGTTGCCACCCTTTGTTTTATGGCCGGTGGCTTCATTATGGCCAATTTGATCTTACCATTTATTCTTTCCCTCTAAAAATGATCTTATGAAAGAAATAACTGAAACCAATACTGATTTTGAAGTACGTTCACTCGATACGATCTGTATAAATGAAAGTACACTTGAGCACAAATGGTATCATAATATTAAATACCTGGTGGCTGGTATCTTTTTCGGGATAGTATTGGTAAAAGCAGAAGTGGTAAGCTGGTTCAGGATACAGGAGATGTTCCGGTTACAATCATTTCATATGTATGGTGTAATTGGCAGTGCTGTAATAACAGGAATGATTGCTGTATGGCTGATAAAAAAACTAAAGATAAAGACCATGTATGGCGAACCGATCGAATTTCATCCCAAATCATTTAACAAGGGCCAGGTATATGGCGGGCTGTTGTTTGGTTTAGGCTGGGCAATTACAGGCGCATGCCCCGGGCCGCTGTATGCATTAATTGGTTACGGTGTTACAGTTATCATCATTGTATTATTATCTGCAATTGCCGGCACCTGGGTGTATGGCAAAATAAGAAACCGTCTTCCGCACTAATTATTAATAATACCTGTTGAGATAATTCCTCACTCTGTGCATTAGGCTCCATTAAAACATGTAAAACGTATTACTAAATGCAATAAAATTAATTTTTTACAAAAAGGCATGTTGTTTGAATTTGTATCCGGCAGATAACAATCATTCAACAAAATGTTTTTTATGAAAAAGATCTTAAGCAATTTTCTGGTAATAGCGGCGTGCAGCGTAGTTGTTGTAAGCTGTAAAAACAGCAAAGATGAATCTGCAGAAACCCCCGCAGTAGCAAGTTCTGCAGACTCAGGCATTATGACTCCTGCGGCAACAGATAATACAGCGGACAACACTTTAAATGCACCAAAAGATACAATGACTGTTGACGGGGCAACCACTGCTAAACCAAATCCTGAAAAGAAAGGAAAGAAAGGATCAGTAAGTATTAACGCTGCTGAAACAAAAGCAGGTGGAAAAGAAGACGATGTAGATAAAGAAGGTTATTATACCAATGTATATCCAAGTTATCCCGGTGGTGAAAAAGCGCTGGAAAGTTTTTTTGAAAAGAACATACAGTACCCGGCAGATGCATCTGACAATGGTGTGGAAGGTATTGTAAATATAAACTTTGCAGTGGATGAAAAAGGAAAGATTTCTTCCGTTAAAACAACCAATCCAAAGATCGGCTATGGTGTGGAAGAAGAAGCGATGAGGGTTTTTAAAATGATGCCGGCCTGGAAACCAGGCTCCCTGAAAGGAAAAAATGTTAAAACAAGGTATAACCTGCCCGTCCGTTTTCAATTAGCGAGTTAATCAATATCTTTTTATTAATCAACCATTCAATTAAGTGTTATGAAACCAAGTAAATTTTTTAATTCATTCATCATCTTCCTGGTGCTGTCATTTTCTATTCCCGTAAGTGTTTCGGCCTTTACAGGAAAAACTAATGTACCCGTTGCCGTGAGTGACTCTGCAGAAGATGCAAGAAAGTTATCAGCCCTTACATTAAGACTGAGTGAAATACAAAGCATGGATATTTCCACGCTTACTCCTGCAGAAAGAAAAGACCTGAAACAGGAATTAAGGGAAATGAAAGCAACAGCAGACGGGTTAAACCAGCGGGTTTATCTTTCTGTAGGTGCTATCATCATTATTATTTTATTACTGATCCTTATCTTATAAAAAGATTCCTCCGGCTTAACAAAAAAGCGCTTCAGGGTTTGAAGCGCTTTTTGCTTTATTGCTGTATCAGCAGGTTTCCGTTGATGATCAAACTGGCTCCTGCTTCTACAATAATTCTTGCCCCATCTTCCACTGTTTGGGGAACATTTAAAATACAGCGGCCCGTTATAGTTACTTCAGCACCCATTGGCAGTGGATTAGGTGGTATTTTATTGCCCAACCAGTTTATGGCATCCGTCCAGTTGCCGGTGCCCAGGTATTGATATTTTATTTGTGAGGCATTAAAATTAAAGCCAACATTATAACCAATACTTTCGCCATTACCAATGCCATACGCAATAGCCGTAAATAATGAATCCGCCTGTAAAGTATGTGTGGCCCCGGTGGCTACTTTTATTTTAGCGTAATAATAATTTGCATCTCCCGGGTGAGGTTTAAATGCATTTTGAACAGGAATCAATCCGCTGCTGCCGTGCGGCGGTATAACAAAACTGCTGCTGCCCGTATCCACCATATTTGAATGGTCCAGTTGGAAACTTGTTATTGCTTCTTTGCGGATTACCACATTGATGTAACTGCCCGACAAACCGCCTGCCACTGTTTTAAAGTTGGGAGAATACACCGTTATATTATTACCTGCATATTTTAACGGGCTGAGGTTGATCATTTCCGGGTCACCATAAGGATTATTGCCCGCAGCAATACCGGGACAGCCGGGTGTTACCACAAATTGAGTAACCATTATTCTTTTATCACTTTCAATTGCCATAGGACTGTTGGTCTGCAATTCGTAATAACGGCCATTGATCAATGGAGCTCCTATGCTGCCACCATTTATTTTAACCGCTGTCGTTGGGTCTTCCACCGTTATACGGTATATGCCATACTCCATTGTTTTAGTGGGCGTGGTAAGATATTTTGTTCCCCATACCACTTTTGGAAATATCTGCTGAATCAGGTTATCAGAACCTGCAGTATTGGTAGTGCAGGCCGTTGTATTTATCAATACCCTGCCATTACCCCCAAATACCGCTATACGTTTTAATGGATTTGTGGAGGTAACCACTGTTCCTGAAAGATCAACACTGTTCGCAACCAGTGTACCTGAACCGGCTATGAATCCCATCGCATTGAACACTTCTCCCCTGTTCAGCATTTTAGTGTAAGTAACATTGGCGCTGTACAAAACATTGGCAGCAGTATGCCCGTCTGTAAATAATGTTGCAGCGCTTGAATCAATGATATCTGCCGAAGGTGTGAATTGTATTTCTGTGCTGTCAGTTTCTGCAATTACAAAGAAAAATGAATTGGGAAAACCATTGTTAGATTTTCCACCCCTTGCCACTACATAATATTTATTGCCCCATACATTGGTAGGTAATAACAATGTACCGCCAGCGGTATTATTAATACTATATACATGTTCCCATGCTCCAATGGGCTGGTTACTGGTGATATGAATACCCCTGTTTGTAACGCCTGTAAAATATAACCTCGAATCAGGGAAATCATTTACGTTGTATGCATCATTGGGATCTCCCAACGGGAAACCTGTCACCTCCACTACTGAATCAGCAGGCACATATACCACTTTAGGGAAACCTGTTTGTATTTTTTTAGATAAAGGCATGGCCGGTATATCCACTGTTACCGTTGCCGGGTTTTCGCCTGCTGCCAGGTAAAGTGACATGGCCGGTGCATTGCTGTTGCTGGCGCTCCGCCGCATATTTTCTATATAGCCAAAACCCGCCCAAAAATCTTTACCCATACTCGATTGCGAGGAATTGGCGGAAACAGTAACAAAAGAATCAATATGGATTACAGCGGAAACAGTATCAACGGCACATTCCGCCACTTGTGAAATAAAAGAATGCTTAACAGTGTACGTGCCGAATAACGGGTAAGTATGTACGGGGTTTGCATCAGCAGAGGTGGTGCCATCACCAAAATCCCATAGCCAGCCGGAAGCATTATTAAAGCCCGGTATTGATTTATCAGTAAAATGAACAGTCTTTGAATTGGTTTCGTCAATATTATACATCATACCGGATTTTGTTCTGTCCAGCACCTGTATAATTTTAACTGTTGTATCATACTCCGAGGAGCAGCCGGAAATACGGGATAAAAACTTAACTGTATAATTACCCGGTGTACTGTAATAATAATCATGATTTAAGATGGCACTCGTACCACTCCCGGTTTCTATATTACCATCACCATACATCCATTTGGTACTTATATTACCGGTATAGTTTTGAGTGGTGGCAGTAAAATGTATTGTAAAATTACTCCTGCCGCAATCTGGTACCTGGTTATATGTAAAATCTCCTTTTGCCTTAAGGCTCCTTACTGATGTGTTCAGGCTACTGGTGGTAATGCAGCCCCTTTTTGTAAATACAGTCAGCGATGATGTATAAGTGCCCGGCGCTGCATAAATATAGCGGTGTGTGGTGAAAAAATTACCGGTGTAAACCGAGTCGGCGCTTCCATCACCCCATTTCCATATTTGTTTTATAACAGAATCGGTACCATTGGATGTAAGAGAATAATCTGTGAAAGTGGTGGCATTCCCTAAACATACATTGTTTACTGTTGAGAATGAAGCATTGCACAAAGCAATGGCTGTTGAGTCGGCTTTAATGATTTTTGTTATTGTATCAGTGCAGCCATTTGCGGCTGTAACAATATTTTTTACTTCATAAACACCTTTGCCGGCATAAGTATGCGAAGGACTTATCACTGAAGATTCACCACCATCACCAAAACTCCATGCGCTGGCTATGATACTAACGGGTTGCTGAACAGTTGATGAATCGTAAAAATTAAATGTAAGCAGGTTAACCGGGTCTGTTTCATAACCAAAATTTGCATCCGGCTTTGGCGCAATATTACTTACAATAATGCCCGAATCCAGTGTAACGGCACAACCGGAAGGAATAGCAGCCCTTAATTTTACAGCATGCACACCATTGGTTGTAAAAGTGTACGCAGGATTTTCAACTGTGCTGGAAACTGAATTGTCAAACAACCATTGATAAGTAAGTGGTACAGCACCGGGAGCCGTACTGAGATTGGTAAAATTAAATTGTTGTACGCCGCATAAACCGCCGGTACCTTCATTTGCAAAAAAAGATGGCGCCGGGGATGGTTGTACCTCGATGCTGTCGGTAAAAGAGGTAAGACAATTGCTGGTTTCATAGCGGAGTCTTACAGCATATTTTCCGGGTGCGGCATACTTATGTTTGATTGTTTTGTTTGAAAGATCATTATCAATGTACAGGCTGCCATCACCAAAATACCAGGTCTTACTGTAGAAACTCGATGGTGACGCTTTATAAGAGGTTTCAATAAAAGCAGCAGAATCATTGGCACACACAAGCAGTGGTTTTGTAAACGATGTGGTGGTTGGCCGCATGGTTGCAATGGTCTTACGGAGGCTGTCAACACAACCATTTTGTGCTGTAACTGTAAGTGATGTCCAGTAAACGCCTTCGTTGTAAAAACGGTGATTCTGCACATTCTTTATTCCCGTACTGCCGTCATCATAAAAACGCCATAATATAGAAAGCGGTTCACCCGTGCTGATGGCTGACTGGTTATAAAACATCACCGAATCAAATTCACAATATGTAATAATGGGACTGATGATATAGGATACCTGTGGCTTTATTTTTACAGCAAATGCTTTTGTTGCAGTACTGCTGCAACTATTGCTGGTAATTATTGTAAGACTTACAGTATACACCAGGTTATTAAAATAATCATGTGTAACCGGCTGACCGATGGCAGTAACAGTATCTGTTTTGCCATCACCCCACGACCATATTTCTTTTGTGATGATACCAGCTGAACCCGTGGCGGTAGACATGTCCACAAATGAAACGGTGCCATTGATACAGGTTGTATTACTGTATGAAAAGTTGGCTACACATTGTGCGCCCGAAAGCAGGGGAAATAAAAAAAAGGTAAAAATAATTAGTGGCAAGGCTTTTTTCATGTAGGAAAAATATAATATCTGCCGCAGAGCATAAATTTTTTCCTTGCAAACGATTGCGCCCGTTGGCGTAAACAAAAAGGGCAGCAATAATTGCTGCCCAATGATATTCGGTACAAGAGAGTGACACAACAATGCCGGAGCTGGTTATGCCGCCCGTTCAATAACTTAAAGTGCTACTTTCTTCTTCAAATTCTCATCAATAGCGTCCAGGAATTCTTCGGTATACAGGTAATGGTCTCCATGATTTACCTTATTGCCGTGTATACAAACTGCCAGGTCTTTTGTCATTTTACCGCTTTCCACTGTTTCGATACATACTGCTTCCAGTGCATTACAGAAATCGATCAGGGGCTGGTTGTTATCCAGTTTACCACGGAACGCCAGGCCTCTTGTCCATGCAAAAATGGATGCGATCGGGTTAGTGGAAGTTGGTTTACCTTTCTGGTGATCACGGTAGTGGCGTGTTACGGTACCATGCGCCGCTTCTGCTTCCATCGTTTTACCATCCGGTGTAACCAGTACAGATGTCATCAAGCCAAGTGAACCAAAACCCTGTGCAACCGTATCACTCTGCACATCACCATCATAGTTTTTACAAGCCCAAACAAAGTTGCCGTTCCATTTTAAAGCACTGGCCACCATGTCATCAATCAGGCGGTGTTCATATACGATACCGGCTGCATCAAACTGGGTTTTAAATTCATTCTGGTAAACCTCTTCAAAAATATCTTTGAAGCGGCCATCATATTTCTTAAGAATGGTATTTTTTGTAGAAAGATACAAAGGCCATTTTTTGCTGAGTGCCATGTTAAAGCAGCTTCTTGCAAAACCATATACACTTTCATCCGTGTTGTACATAGTCAATGCCACACCATCACCTTTGTAATTATATACTTCAAAAACCTGTGGTTCACCGCCACCTTCCGGTGTAAAGGTCATGGTAAGTTTACCTTTGCCTTTAATAACGGTGTCGGTTGCACGGTACTGGTCGCCAAAAGCATGACGGCCAACAATGATGGGAGCATCCCAGTTAGTAACCAGTCGTGGAATATTTTTAATAACGATGGGTTCACGGAAAACCGTACCATCCAAAATATTACGGATAGTACCGTTGGGTGATTTCCACATTTGTTTCAGGTTAAATTCTGTTACCCTTGCTTCATCAGGCGTAATGGTGGCGCATTTAATACCCACCCCATATTCTTTAATAGCATTGGCCGAATCAATGGTAACCTGGTCATTGGTCTGGTCACGGTATTCAACACCAAGATCGAAGTATTTTATATCAACATCAATGTAAGGCAGAATTAATTTGTCCTTAATAAATTTCCAGATGATCCTTGTCATCTCATCCCCGTCGAGTTCCACCACGGGATTTGCAACTTTAATTTTAGCCATGATTTATTTTTTTGAAGTGAGCAAAGGTAATACTCTTGGGCATTGTTGTGTCACTCCCCTGTACTTTTTCCGCTTTGGGCAACGATTTTTTCTGGCATCGTTTGCGGTGTATTTTCAATCAATAAAAAAATAATTGTTTTATTTTTTACCCGGTCATCATACAGCTAATTATTACAGGCTGCTGCTTTTCTTCAGCATTACATACGCAGTGATCACACCCATATTGCTGATGATCTCTTCACCAAATTCACTGGTTTTTAAAAGCGTGGCGCCCTGCATTAAATTGTAAAAATCAATGGTCACCCGTTTACGCATGATGGTAGCCTGCAGCGCATCCGTGATCAGTTCTGCCGCTTCCTTCCAGCCAATATATTCCAGCAGCATGCAGCCACTTAATATTACCGAAGAAGGATTCATGCTATCGGTGCCTGCAAACTTTGGAGCCGTACCATGTGTAGCCTCAAAAACAGCATAACCGGTCTTATAATTAATATTGGCACCCGGGGCAATACCAATACCACCCACTTCTGCGGCCAGTGCATCAGAAATATAATCTCCGTTCAGGTTGAGTGTAGCCACCACGGAATAATCCCTGGGTGCAATTAATATCTGCTGTAAAAAATTATCGGCAATAATATCTTTTACCAGCAGTTTGCCTTCGTGGAGTGCCTTTCGCTGTACTTCGTTGGCATGTGCTTCTCCATGATCTTTTTTCAGCTGGTCCCATTCATCCCAGGTAAATGTTTTGTCACCATATTCCTGGCGGGCCACTTCGTATCCCCAGTTCTTAAAGCCTCCTTCGGTAAATTTCATGATATTACCCTTGTGTACCAGTGTTACGGAAGGCAGGTGATTTTCCAATGCATAATCAATGGCAGCTCTCACCAAACGTTTGGTTCCTTCAGACGAAACTGGTTTTACACCATAACTGCTGTCGCCCGGAAAGCGAACACTTTTTACACCCATTTCTTCCAGCAAAAATTTTTCAAACTTTTTTGCTTCAGGACTGCCTGCTTTCCATTCAATACCAGCGTAAATATCTTCGGTATTCTCACGAAAGATCACCATATCCACTTCCTGGGGGTTTACCACAGGTGAAGGAACGCCTTTGAACCATTTTACCGGGCGCACACAGGCGTAGAGGTCAAGATCCTGGCGCATGGCCACATTGAGTGAACGGATACCGCCACCAATGGGTGTACTCAGCGGACCTTTTATTGAAACAATATGTTCTTTTGCAATCTCCAATGTATCTGCCGGTAACCATTCGCCTGTTAGTTTAAAGGCCTTTTCACCTGCCAGCATTTCCTTCCATTCAATTTTACGGGCACCATTATACGCTTTTTCTACGGCCGTATCAAACACCTTTTCTGCCACCTGCCATATTTCAGGCCCAATACCATCACCTTCTATAAATGGAATAATCGGATTGTCGGGCACATTGAGTTTACCATCATTGCCCATCGTGATTTTTGAAGCCATGCAGGAATATTTTTGTGAGTGAGGAAAGTTTTTGTGTTGTGCAAATGTAAGCGATGAAGGCTGTAAAATAAAAATGCTCCACCTGAGGGGGAGCATTTTTATATCAATAAATTATTTTATTGTTCCCGCCTTACCCTAAAACTGCAGGTGACGTTATATGGCGTATTGGCCGGGGCAGGTCCGGTAAGTGTTCCTGTAAAATTACCCGCTATAAATTCGCCAACAGCACCATACTCTGTAATGGTTACGTTGATAGGTGTTTCAACAGTTACATTTGAACTGTCCGGGAATGCGCTGGAAAGGAATGATGTTAAGGACTGTACTGAATTTGCAGCTATTGAATTTGCAGTGAATGTTAAGTTGGCTGATTTAAACGATCCGCCACTCATTGAATATCCGCCGATAGAAATGGTAGGGGGTGTTGAGTTAGGATTTGAATATTGCTGCAAACTGTCACTGCCTGAACCTGAAGGTACAATGGCATAGCTTGTTCCGTTAACAGAATAATTGATGAACTGCTCTACTGTTATACCACAGGCATTTAAAATGCCCACTGTATTATTACCTGCAGTTAAAGTTTTTGTCAGCGGGTTACTTTGCTGCTGCGTAGCAATGTCCACCGCAATAATGGTTGCCTGGGCTGTACTGCCTCCACAAATAATAGTGCTTAAACTAAATGAGCCATCAGCATTTACAGCTGCCCGGTAGTAGTTGTAGTCTCCTCCAATCTTAGCGATTACATAGCCCTCAGTTACAGCTGCACTGTTACAGTCAGTAACATTTCCACTTATTGTTGCAGTGTTATTAGCGCCAAGGGTAACTGTTCCCAATGAAAGAGGAGCATTGGTTGTTGTGATATCTTTTGTATAAACAGGACCATTACATTGGTAGTCTGTATATACTTCAATAATCAATTGAGTATTGGCGGGAATGTTACCTTTTACATAACCACTGGAATCTGTTGCGCCATGTGCTCCTGTGTAAATGCCATTTGCATATTTTACAGAAACAGATGCACCAGCGATTGATTTACCGGTTGCATCTTTCAGGGTCAGGTCAAATGTTACAAAATCTTTAAGCGGCACATCGCAGTTCCAGTATGAAAAATGGCTTACTTCACCCGTGTAATTACTGCCTGATTTTACAGCACTTCCTTCTTCTTTCCATAAACCTTTTGCTTCATCAAAATACCATAATGGAATCGTTGCAGGGGCTGCCCCTGCAACAGTGGCAGGCAACGGGAAGTTAAGTGTTGCCTTTTTACCAGGAGCCACCTGCAGCAATTCACCGCCTGCACCTGTTAATTCCACGGCACTCATACCATAAGTGGTCAGTAATTTTAATGCGCCACTGTTATCCAGTCCACGCAGGTCACCCGGCATTGTTTTTCCCAGGTCTGCGGCAACGGGATTCAGCCATTGGGCTGCAATATTCACCTGGCCGGTATAAGCTGCATTAGTAACTGCATTTACCACGCCGTTCGCAGGCAGGGTTACTGCTAAGCCATTTGAAAGGGTAACGGTTCCGCCTGAAGCAGCGTCTACAGTACCGCCATTTGTTTTAGGTAATAGTTTTATCCTGAAAAAGGCCCCTTTATTTTCAGTTGCCACATAAGTTTTAATACCGTTGAAATAACCGGGTTTTGTAACAGTTACCACAGCAGCATTTTTTACCACCTGGGCCGATTTAATTTCGAAATAACCATATTTATCTGTAGTGGCTGTTATGGTGCCGGCTTTAACGGTAGCGCCTTCCACTACAGCATCATTTTCATTTGTTACAAAACCAGTTATGGATGAAGTGATCCTTGTAGTAAGATCCGGGCCAACAACAGGCGGTGGCAATATAGCACCACCTTCCCCGCTTAATTCTTTCTGGCAGGACATAAAAAAGAGTACCGGCAACATAAGGAGGACGGATAATGTTAAAATCGTTTTCTTGGTCAGGTGCTGATTCATTTTGGTAAATATTTATTTAAAATTGAAAGTGTTCACAACCAGAAGATACACCCGGGGGCAGTTCTGTTGTATCACTTAAAAAAAAATTATCAGAATTCGATGCTGCAATTTACCCATTCCCCATCGAACTTAATGCCTTCGTATTTTTTATAAAAATTGATTGCCGGCTCATTCCAGTCAAGCACCTGCCACACAATGCCACTGTAGTTTTTTTCTTTGGCCACGCTGATCAGTTTATCCAGCAGCAATCTTCCGATCTTATGTCCACGCATCTGTTCTGTTACAATGATGTCTTCGAGGTACATTCTTTGTCCTTTCCAGGTGGAATACCGGATGTAGTATAATGCAAAGCCCTGCAGCACACCATTTACTTCTGCCACCCAAGCCCACCAGACCGGGTTTGAACCAAAGCCGCTTTCAACAAAGTGATCAAAATTCACAGTTACCTGTTCCGGCGCTTTTTCATACAATGCCAGCTCTTTAACCAGTTCCATCATCCGCTCACAATCCTCTTTTACTGCAGCCCGTATTTTTATCTCCATACTATACTTCTTATTGCTTATTTATTGTTTATTATTTCTTATTTACATACCCTGGCCCTTTTACAAACCTGCCCGGTTTTGCATTGGTGTGCTCACCATTATTTAGCACCTGCACCCCATTTACAAACACATCAATCATACCGGTGGCATACTGGTGCGGCTTTTCAAAAGTAGCATGATCCTGCACTTTAGCGGGGTCGAAAATAATAATGTCTGCATAATTACCCACTTTTATTTCGCCCCGTTTTTGAATATGCAGTTTTTCGGCAGACAGCCTGGTTAATTTACGGATGGCTTCCCCCAACGGAATTATTTTTTCATCTCTTACATATTTCCCAAGTACCCTTGCAAAATTTCCATATGCCCTCGGATGGGCATTGAATTTTAAAAACACACCGGAGGTGGTATAAGACCCCTCATCACTTCCGAAACTTACCCAGGGCTGCGCCAGTTCTTTTTTTATGTTTTCTTCATCCATTAAAAAATAAATGGTGCCTATCCTTGAACTGTCCTGTATAACCAGATCTATCGCTGTTTCTTCGGCTGTTTTATTCCTTATAACAGCAATATCAGCCAATGTTTTTCCTGTAAATTTTTTCAGGCTGTCTTTGGTAAAACCCACTAAGATGAGTTTATCAGGGCCGCCGGCAGCATAATATAAATTTTCCCAGTCTGCAGCATTACTCTTCATATCTTTTATTGTCTGCTTCCTGATTAAAGAATCCTGCAGCCGTTCTCTTAATTTACCAAAACCGCCATCCTGCAAAGCAGGCGGCATACTGGCTGTAAGCCCTGTACCACCTGCGATATAAGTATAAATATTAGCTCCAATATCAATCCCCTCTGACCTTGCTTTTTCAATTCTTTTTATCACTGCATCCATTTTAGCCCAGTTATCTTTACCGGCTGCTTTCAGGTGATAAATCTCTCCATGAACCTTTGCCTCTCCTGCAATTCTTATTAATTCTTCCACTGCTTCCTGCAGCTTATTACCTTCACTGCGCATGTGCGAAATATAACCGCCGCCATATTTTGAAGCCTCTTTGCACAATGCGATCAACTCATCCGTTTTTGCAAAAAAAGCCGGGGGATAGATCAAAGAAGAACCCACACCAAGCGCTCCTTCCTCCATAGCCTGCCGTACCAGCATTTTCATTGAATCAAGTTGTGCCGTGGTGGGTTGTTTATTTTCTTCGCCAATTACATATTCCCGGATGGTAGTTGCACCAACATACGAAGCCACATTGCAACTGATGCCTTTTTTTTCCAAAAAATTAAGATACTCCCCCAGCGTATTCCATTCCACTTTGTATTTAATATCACCCTGTACATCCTGCATTCTTTTTTTCATGGAGCTGTTCAATGGCCCCATGCTTTCCCCTTCACCCATTACTTCCAGTGTTACACCCTGCCGGATATCGCTTTGTGAATTACCATCTTCTATTAAACTTTCAGTTGCCCAGCTCAGCATATTTATAAAACCAGGTGCCACGGCCATACCATTGGCATCTGTTTCGGCTGTACCGGTGGCCGCAGAAAGATTTCCCACAAAGGCAATGGTATCTGCATTGATACCAATATCCGCCTTGTAAGGATTACCGCCACTACCATCATACAGCATCGCATTCCGGATGATGCGGTCATAGTCATCTTTATGACTGCATGAAAACAAAGAAATACAGGCAGTAACAGCCATGAGTTGGTATAATTTCATCATGCTTTTTTAAGGTGCTTAAAGTTCGCAAATTGTACCCACATTTCACCTTGATAACTTTTGACTTTTTCCTTTTCAGTTTTGTTTTATTTTGCAGCCATGCAGCAATACCTCAATTTATTACAACACATTTTAGATACAGGGGCAGATAAAAGCGACCGGACCGGTACCGGAACCAGGAGCGTATTTGGTTACCAGATGCGTTTTGACCTGAATGAAGGCTTTCCACTGGTAACAACAAAAAAATGTCACCTGAAAAGCATTATCCATGAACTGCTCTGGTTTTTACAGGGTGACACAAACATTCATTATTTAAAGGAGCATAATGTAAGGATCTGGGATGAATGGGCCGATGAAAATGGAGACCTTGGACCAGTATATGGTAAACAATGGCGCAGCTGGGAAGGTGCCGGCGGGATGGAGATAGACCAGGTGAAGGATGTGATCCACCAGTTGAAAAATAATCCTGACAGCCGGCGTATTATCATCAGCGCCTGGAATGTGGCCGATCTGCCGAAGATGAAACTGATGCCCTGTCACTGTTTATTCCAGTTTTATACTGCGCCGGCAGCAAATGGCAGAAGAAAACTCAGCTGCCAGTTGTACCAGCGCAGTGCCGATGTATTTTTAGGCGTGCCTTTTAATATTGCATCCTATGCATTACTTACCATGATGATCGCACAGGTTTGTGATATGGATTTAGGTGATTTTGTTTGGACTGGTGGCGACACCCATTTATACAGCAATCATTTTGAACAGGCGCAGCTGCAGTTAACGAGAACACCCTTTCCATTACCACAGATGAAGATCAACCCTTCTGTAAAAGATATTTTTGATTTTGCATTTGAAGATTTTGAGCTGGTGAATTATCAGTGTCACCCGGCCATAAAGGCGCCTGTGGCGGTGTAAATTAAAAATGAAAGAATTAAGAAATGAAGGAATGAAAGAAAGTGTTATTAAAGTTAAGTCGTACCAATTTGCCCTGAGGATTATAAAACTCTATAAACATTTGCTTGAAGACAAAAAGGAATATACTCTTTCAAAACAGCTTTTAAGAAGCGGTACTTCGATTGGCGCAAGTGTTGAGGAGGCAAGCGGTTGTCAATCAAAAAAAGACTTTATTGCCAGGTTTCATATTGCATTGAAAGAAGCAAAAGAAACCCATTACTGGCTGCGGCTTTTGAAAGATAATGAATATGCAGAAAGTTTATTACTGGATTCATTCCTTAAAGATTGTGAAGAATTAACTATAATAATGACAGCAATCTTAAAATCTTCCAAAACTCCTTAACTTCTTCACTTCTTAATTTTTAATTACTAATGACAATCTCCTTACTGGTAGCTGCCGCAGAAAACAACGCCATTGGCAAGAACAATCAACTGCTATGGCATCTGCCAAATGATATGAAGTTTTTTAAAAACACCACCTGGGGTATGCCGGTGATCATGGGCCGCAAAACTTTTGAATCAGTTGGCAAACCGCTGCCCGGCAGAACAAATATTGTTATTACCAGACAGGCGGACTGGCAGGCAGACAACGTGGTTACAGCAACAGGTATTACAGATGCCATTAAAAAAGCCGCTGCCACCAATGCAAAAGAAGCATTTGTAATTGGGGGAGGTGAAATTTATAAAGAGGCCATGCACCTCGCCAGTATCATCTATTTAACAAGAGTGCACGCCGCCTTCAATGGTGATACTTTTTTTCCCGCCATACACGAAAATGAATGGGAGCTGGTATCAAACGATGATTTTGAAGCAGATGAAAAGCACCAGTATGCTTATTCATTTCAAAAGTGGATTAAGAAATAACAGGCGGGGCATTCTTATTTTCTTATTCCTTATTTTTCATTTCTTATTTTCTTATTCCTTATTTTTCATTTCTTATTTTCTATTCCTTTGTATTCAAAATTTCAGTTAGCAAAAAAATATATCCAGTATTATTTAACTGCCGGCAACGGTAAAGGTCATGGAGTGCATTCTCCTTTTGTATTTGAATTTATTACTGAAGTACTGCGGGATAAAAAGATATATCCATATTATACGCCTGTTGAAAAACAACGACAACAGTTACTAAGGGATAATACTATAATTGAAATTGAAGATTTCGGTGCCGGTTCGGCCGTAATGAAATCAAATAAAAGAAGGATAAAAAATATTGCAGCATCCTCATTAAAGCCTAAAAAGTTTGCACAGTTACTGGCAAGGATGGCACAACATTACAAACCTGCTGCAATTTTGGAACTGGGGACTTCACTGGGCATTACCACCAGCTACCTTGCAAAAGGTAATGAACAAGGCAAAGTTTTTACTTGTGAAGGCTCATCTGCCATTGCCTCCATTGCGCAAAAAAACTTTGATATACTTAACATAAAAAACACAACACTTATAGAAGGTGATTTTGCCAAAACGGTGCAGCCCCTACTGGAAAAAGTTGGCAAAATTGATCTTGCATTTATCGATGGCAATCACCGTAAAGATCCAACGATTGGCTATTTCAAACAGTTGCTGGCGGCTTCCGGCAGTTCCACTATTATGATCTTTGATGATATTCACTGGAGTGAGGAAATGGATGCTGCCTGGAACTATATACAATACCACCCCTCGGTAACGCTTACCATTGACCTGTTTTTTATCGGCATTGTGCTGGTTGATCCCGGCATTAAAACAAAACAGCATTTTACCATACGGTTCTGATTGTATAAAAAAACAGCCTGGCTGCAACCCTCCTGCTAAACGGGTTGTCAGTCTTTTAAAAGATACAGATGAAAAAAATATTACTGGCCTTTGCGGCAATGACGATATGCTTTATTTCCTGTCAGAAAGATTCAGCCGGACTAAAGGCGAAGACAAAACAGGATAACACGGCTGAAGGCAATGTCCTGGTAAGAATTAAAAACAGCACTGCGAAAAATTTTACTTTCTTCTATTCACTGGGAGAAGAATATGGAAATATCAATACCGGTGATATCACCGGTTATAAGAGCTTCCCCGAAGTAACTGTTTATCCTTATGCCGTTTTTTGCCCGGGCAAGGATACGCTGTTTGCAGGCGCTCTTATTTGCGGCACTCCCCCAATCCCTATGCTTGAAAATGGCAGGTACACACTTGAGATAAAAGAAGACGCCACCTGGTGGAATGGTTACAGCGCCATGTATATAAAGGATTAAAAAACTACCG
The DNA here is from genome assembly GCA_047600665.1 of Ferruginibacter sp. Classification (GTDB taxonomy): domain Bacteria; phylum Bacteroidota; class Bacteroidia; order Chitinophagales; family Chitinophagaceae; genus Ferruginibacter. The sequence continues at coordinate 2,970,800 of JASGKJ010000003.1, read as the reverse complement.
TACACTTCCCTGCCGTTCAATAACAAATTGCATAATACTATCCAGGTCGGTATTTGCCCTCGTCATGGCATCAAGGATCTCATCCCGGTTTACATTAGCGGCAAACGCCTTTTCTTTAAAGCGCTTCTTCACTCCTTTTAATTCCATACCATCATAAGCCCCGGGGCGCATGAGACTGTACGCATGTATCAGACCGCTGAGTTCATCAAAGGCATACAGCATTTTATCCATATTTGTTTGCGGTTGCACACCAAAATGATTAGGCCCATGGCTTGCAATAGCTCTTATAATCTCAGGGTCAATATGCCGGGCTTCCAGTTCTTCAATGATTTTTTTGCAATGCTGATCCGGCCACTGATCCCAGTCTGCATCATGCAACAGGCCGGCCATCTCCCAGCGCCATTGACCGGCTTCATCCAGTCCTTCCTTTTCTGCTGCCCAGCATTTCATTAAATGCGCCACCTGCTTCATATGCAAGCGGAGCCGTTCATTTTTTACCCATTCATTCAGCAATTGATTCGCTTCTTCTTTGGTTAGTGCATTTCCTGTATTTGCAGGATTTCCAAAAACGGTTCGGTTTAATAATAATGACATCATAAAATGGACAGGCTTTATGAAAAGCAGCATAAATTACATCTAATTCCCTAAAATAAACTTTATGAGAAAAGTTTTATTCATCACTGTTATGCTTGGTATCATATTCAGCAAATGCAGCGATTCCGTTTCAACCATACCAACAACTGCACTTTTTAATACCGACAGCATTAAAACAGAAAGCTTCCGGGTAAATATCAATAAAGACACGCTGCTGTCGACAATAAATGGTGCCTGGTTAAAAATTGAAAAAGGTACTTTCAGCAGCAACAGCGACAGCATAACGCTTGAGATAAAAGAAGCATATACTGCTGCTCAAATAATAAAAGCAGGACTCACTACGCAAACAAATGGGTTCCCATTATCGAGCGGCGGTATGATTTATATCAATGCAGCCGCCGGTCAGCAGGTAAAAATCCAGAAACCGTTTAAGGTTGCTGTACCTGCGGATTTTCTTGAAAAAAACATGCAGTTATACAAAGGAGATAAACAATCAAATGGCAATATCAACTGGACCAACCCTGTAAATCTTGACAGCAACAAACAAATGAATGCGGCAGAGAAGGGAGCAATATTATTTCAGCAAAAATGCGCATCCTGTCATGGCATTGGTAAAGAAGGCAGTGGCCCCGACCTGGCCAATATTATGAAACGGTTTAATCCCTATGAAGGAGAAAATTCATATAGCCCTTTGAATCACCGTTTTAAAAAACAATATGTTTCCAGCACTACTGCATCAGAAACTGTAAATGGTAAAATAGTCAGGGCTGATACTTTTACACATTACCACAGTGATCCTTATAGCTGCAACCTTATAAACCTGTTCAATAATAAAGAAGTAGACTTATCTGCTGATATTGAAGCCAATCCAACTGAATGGCTGGATATTTATAATTACATAGAAAATGAATCTGACAAAAAAGAATTCCCTTATCCACGCCATGCCTATCTTGACTCCTGTATAGACAGTTGTAACCTGTACCGGGATTTAAAATTTGACCTGGAAAGGAAAAAAGAAAGAGCAGAAACAAAAAGAAATAACCTTGTTAATGATAATGGGCCCTTGGTTGACCGGAAACCCGATCCAACATGGAGACAAAGTAACAGCATACCTCCGCCCGGTTTTTCAAACAAAGTGGAACCAGTCTTTTATCCTGCAACCTATTACCAGTTTACAATAGAAACTTTTGGATGGTATAATATTGATATGCTCCTGGATCAAAAAAGTGGCGCAGAAGAAAGTGAACTGTTTGTAACTGTGACCGGCAGTTATAAAGAAAAGATAAAAATATACCTGGTAATACCGTCTGCAAAAGTACTGGGAGAAGGCGGCCCCTCAGGGAAAAACGAAAATGAATACGCTTTTTTTGAAAAAAGGGGTAAACTGCCGCTTCCACAAAATACCAAAGCTTATATACTTGCACTCACCGAAACGCAACAATCTATTGCCTATGGGATAAAGGAGTTCACAACACAAACAACACAACGGCTGGAAATAAGCCTGCAGGAATCAACCAAAGAGGCTTTTAACAAAGCGATAGAAAACATCGGCGCTGATAATTTAAAAATAACAATACAAGAAAGTAAAAATGCAGCAGCAATAAAAGATGCGGACAAAACAATTAAACAACTGGAAGAAGAATTAAAAAAAGCGGAACATTTAAAACCCACCAGGTGTGATTGCGATTGCGGACAACCATTTCCTGCAGACGTACCAAAGTAACAACATGCCAGGACAAGCATTTAAAATAAAGCATATCATAATATTTTACAGGTAAATTATTATGTATTAACTTCAGCAGTACACAAAACACTATGCTGTATGAAGTCTTACATAATGCTGTTGATATTGCTCGGCAATATTATCCCTGCGCTTTCTCAAAAAAAAGACATTGCCATTATACCTGAACCGGTTAATATGGCAATAAAAGCCGGCACGTACACACTTCCAAAAACTATTATTATCGGCACTGCTAATAACCCAGAGGCAAATTATACCGCCTCTATGCTGCAGCAAAAACTCTCCGCAGCAACGGGTTATACCATTAATATAGCAGAAAGAGCAGCCGTAACCAATATACAGTTAACACTAAATAAAACACCGGATAATAAACTGGGAACAGAAGGCTACACATTATCTGTAACAAAAACAAACATCAGCATAAAAGCCAACCAGCCCGCCGGTCTGTTTTATGGTGTGCAAACATTGCTTCAACTACTGCCAAAAGAAATTGAAAGCAGGGAAGTTGTAAAGAATATTGAATGGAAGATACCATGCATTGAAATTACAGACTACCCCCGTTTTGGCTGGCGGGGGCTGATGCTGGATGTGGCCCGCCATTTTTTTACTAAGGAAGAAGTAAAAAGCTTTATCGATGAGATGGCCCGGTATAAATACAATCTTTTCCACTGGCACCTGACAGATGACCAGGGCTGGCGGATAGAAATAAAAGCATTACCCAGGCTGACAGAAGTAGGCGCCTGGAATGTGAAACGTACGGGGCATTATGGCGATTTTAAACCAATAAGGGATGATGAGCCACGTACTTACGGTGGCTTCTATACGCAAAATGACATTAAAGAAGTGGTGCAGTATGCAAAAGAAAGATTCATTAATGTGCTGCCAGAAATAGAAATGCCCGGCCACGGCCTTGCAGCTATAGCAGCCTATCCTGCAGACATATCCTGCACACCCGGTGCGGATAAGTATAAAGTAAGTTCGGGTGAAGAGATCATGGACTGGAGCACACCGCATTTCAAAGCTTTAATTGATAATACCTTCTGCCCGGCCAATGAAAATGTTTACCCCTTTATTGATAAGGTGATGACAGAAGTGGCAGCACTCTTTCCATTTTCGTATATACATGTGGGTGGTGATGAATGTGCCAAGAATTTCTGGGAGCAAAGCGATGCCATTAAAGCGCTGATGCAGAAAGAAAATTTAAAAACACTGGAAGCTGTACAGGGCTATTTCGAGAACCGGGTGGAAAAGATCGTAAACAGCAAGGGCAAAAAAATGCTGGGCTGGGATGAGATACTGGAAGGCGGTGTATCACCCACTGCTGCCATCATGAGCTGGCGTGGCACCAAAGGCGGTATTGAAGCATCTAATAAAGGGCACGAAGTGGTAATGAGCCCAACTACCTACGCTTACCTCGATTATATGCAGAGTGATGAGATAATGGAACCAAAAATCTATGCTTCATTAAGATTGAGTAAAACCTATTCATATGAACCGGTATCAGAAGGCATCAATGAAAAACTTGTAAAAGGGGTACAGGGTAATTTGTGGACAGAGCAGGTATATAACAAACGGCAAATTGAATACATGACCTGGCCACGTGCTTTTGCCATCAGCGAAATTGCCTGGTCTCCATCATCAAAGAAAAACTGGTCAGCATTTGTGGGCAAGATAGAACAGCATTTTAAACGCTTTGATGCAGCAGCCATAAAATATGCGCCCAGCATGTATGATCCTGAATTTTCTGCAGGGAAGAATGAAAAAGGGGAACTAACGGTGTCGCTTACAACAGAAATTGAAGGACTGGATATCTATTATAGTTTTGACAACTCTTATCCTGATCAGTTCTACCCAAAATATACAGCGCCCTTAACTGTACCGGAAGATGCCACGCTGTTACGGGTAATAACTTACCGCGGTAAACAACCAATTGGCAGGATGAATAACATGCCGGTAGCAGAACTTAAAAAAAGAGCTGAAAAAAAGAAAGATTAACCAACATGAAAAAGATTGCTTTATTATTTTTTGCCGCCAGCTTATTTAGTAATGTGCAGGCACAGCAAAAACCTGCCAGGTTATTAGTCCGTGGCGATGATATGGGCTACACTCATTCAGGCAACGAAGCTTTAATAAAGTCTTACAAAGAAGGTATCCAGCGGTCAGTGGAAGTAATTGTACCCTCTCCCTGGTTTCCTGAAGCTGTAAAACTATTGAAACAAAATCTCGGGCTGGATGTGGGTATACACCTTGCTATTACAAGCGAATGGGAAAATATAAAATGGCGGCCGCTCAGCGACTGTAAAAGCCTTAAAGACAGCAATGGTTATTTTTATCCCATGGTCTATCCAAATAAAAATTATCCCGGCCAGTCCATACAGGAAAACAAATGGACAATTGAAGACATTGAAAAAGAATTCAGGGCACAGATAGAGCTGGCCCTAAAGCTTATTCCAAACATCAGCCATATTTCTTCACATATGGGCTGCACCAACCTCAGTGAAGCAGTAAAAGTATTGACAAAAAAGCTGGCAAAGGAGTATCATATTGATATCGATCCTGACGAACATAATGCACAGTATGCCGGCTACGATGGACCATCGAAAACACCGGCAGAAAAGATCGAAAGCTTTATAAAAATGCTCAACAAGCTGGAGCCGGGTAAAACATACTGGTTTCTTGATCACCCGGGTTTTTCGGATGATGAATTAAAAGCTGTTTTTCATATCGGCTACGAAGATGTGGCTGGCGACCGGCAGGGTGTAACCGATTTATTCACCAGTGAAAAAGTAAAAGCAGTAATAAAACAAAAGGCAATACAGTTGATCAGTTATGCTGACCTTATAAAATAACGGCGGCCCTTTTCTTTTATTTACTTAAAAAGTCAACGATCAAAGGAAACTCCGTTTCGGGTTCCTCCACCTGCGGGTTGTGGCCGCTTTTTTCAAACATTACAAACTGTGCCTGCGGGCAGAATTTTTTATATTGTACCTGCATCCATGGAACCGCCACCCGGTCGTAACGGCCGGCTATCACCAATACAGGCATTTTTAAATTTTTCAATTTAGTTCTGAAATCAAAAGTGCCAATATCATTTGCCACTTTAAAATCTCCATCGGGTCCCACCATCTGGTAATACAGTTTTGAATTGAACGGGTTTGGATAAGGTTGTTTGCGTTTTCCACGGCTTACAAACCTATCCGGGTTATACGCATATAAAAAACCATAAGGCACCTGTCCATAAATTTCCTGGTGGTTTGGGCTGCTGCTGATAGCGCCTTTCTTTCTTACTGCCATCAGTTCCTTCCATACTTCAGGATAATTGGTTTTTATTTCATGGTTACTGTTATCATCATTCTCCTGCCACATAGCATTGCTGTGAAACCCATTGGCGATGATCAGGTGAGCAGTATGCTGTGGATACTTCAATGCATATCCCTGCGCCACAATACTGCCATAAGAATGCCCAAGCAAATTCACTTTTTCCAAATGGAGTGCTTTCCTCAACCCTTCAATATCATCTATATCTCTTTTAATCGTGTATTCCTTTACGTTAGCAGCCGTATCAGATTTACCACGGCCAAATGCATCAAAGTAGATCAGCTGGATATTGCCTTTTACAGATAAGGAATCAAAGCCCCGGTAAGACAAATGATTTCCACCAGGGCCGCCTGGTATGATGATCAGTGGATCCCCTTTTCCAACAGTAACCACCCATAGCTTAGCACCATTAACAGTATAATACTGCCCGTCCGTCCAGCTGTCAGGAAAAGCAACAGAGTCTTTAGCAGTTTGAGCAGATGAAAAAACACTTATCAAAAGCAATAGCAGGAGCAACGCATTCTTCTTCATATAGATTATTTAAGTGGCAAAGTACAAAAGAGATATATAGTGTTAATTAGTTTTTGAAGAGTGGTCAGGCATATGTAACAACCAGTATTACCCCATGAGTTTTTTTAATGTTTCTGCATCTGGCAAAGCATCCCTGTATCTTCTTGGCAACTGGTTACTGAGCTTATAGGTTGATACACCCATTGGCTTACTCATATCCCGGAAAGAGAATTCAACTGTTTTACTATTCTTCTCCTTGCACAATATTATACCGATGGAGGCCTGTTCATGCGGTTGTTTTACCTGCTCATCCAGTGCGGACAAATAAAAATTAAGTTTACCTGCATACTCCGGTTTAAATTTCCCTTTCTTCAATTCAAATGCAACAAGACATTGCAGCTTCCTGTTAAAGAATAACAAGTCAATAAAATATTCTTCATCATCCACTATCAGCCTGTACTGGTTGCCGATAAAAGCAAAATCAGCCCCAAGCGAATGAACAAACTTTTTAATGTTCCGGACGATCTCGTTCTCTATTTCCCGTTCATCTTCGTCATCCGGGTCTTCTATATTTATAAAATCAAGCAGGTATTCATCTTTAAATGTTTGCAATGCTTTTGCCCTGATATCTTTATTGGCTATAGCTGTATTGAAATTATTAAGCAGCTTACCGCTCTTACGGTATAGCTTACCGGCTAATTGATGTTTTAGCGTTTCGAGCGACCAATATTCTGTTGCAGTTTTTGTAACATAAAAAAGCCGCTCCTCTTTAGTTTGTGTTTTTATTAATAATTCATAATGATGGCTAAAGCTTACTGTAAAGAAATAAGCCACAAATTGATCCAGTACTGCAGGGCTTACCTGTAATTGGTCCGACGCCGTCGGACTAATTTGAATTTGGTCCGACACTGTCGGACTAATTGGATTTTTACGGGACTTTATCAATGTAGACTTAGCCGTTTTTTTAATGGGTTTAATAACCGGTACCGGAGTATTAAAGAAAGGAACCCAGGCTTCATAAAACACCCGCATGCGTTTTATATTGGTGGCAGAAAAACCCTTTAATCCCGGCAACTCTTTTTGCAAATCTGTTGAAAGTTGATCAAGCACTTTGGCACCCCAGCGCTCCTGCTTTGTTTTTTCACTGATCAGTTTTCCAACGTTAAAATAAAGGATAAGCAATTCCCTGTTGGCAAGAGAAGCGGCTTTATAGCGGCTTGCGAGTATGGCTGTTTTAAGTTGCCGGATAGTATCAGCATAAAATTTAATTTTCATAAAGCGTGTTTATATACTGCCTGCTTATTTCAGCTTGTCCAGTAAATATAAATAAGGTTTATGATAATGATGAACAAAGGGTGTTGCATCATTGTCAGGATACAGTTTATAGTATGCTTCATCTGCCAGCAAAACGATATAATTGCCCACCCTTACATAATTCATATTATCTGCATACTGCGGCGGTTCAAAACCAGGCAAACTTTTCTTCAGCATACCTCCTACTCTTTTACCCAGGTTCCTGCAATAATATTTCACAGCCTTTCTTGTTTTCCTGTCCATCTTGTTATACACCCATTTCAGGATAATATTTTTTGGGAAACCCTGCTTTTTAATGACTGCTTTCGCATTGATAAAAGGATTTGACGCATTAAAGTCATTCAGTGTTTGTATGGAGAAAGGTGTTTCCGGAACCCAGTCGGCACTGTTTACAATATTATAGGCCCAGCCATTTTGTGTAAGCGCTTCGTAATCGTATGCAAAATATAAATTGCCGGGCTTGGGCCCGGCGCTGCAGTAGGTTTTTATGCGTATATCAGCAGGCAACAATGCCTGTTGCTGCAAATGATACAGGTAGGCGGTTAGCAGGTATGCAATAGCGCCACCCTGGCTATGACCCATTATTAAAAGATCTTTCACGCCTGTTTTATAAAGCGAATCTATTTTAGGCAACATATCCCTGCTTAAAAAAGCCAGGCTCAGCAACCAGCCCACATGTACCGTTGCTCCAGGGTTAGTGGCAAGCTTATATTTAAACAAATAATCATTACTCACTTTCAATTCACCTGTGGCAGGCACCATAGCTGCGTAAAAATTCGCCAGCCAGCTGACTGGATTGGTGGTGGTACCCCTTATACTGATGGCAGCTACATCGTGCTCATCTTTCCACAGATCCCAGAGATTATCCATTCCCATTACCGGAGACTGGTACAGCATTTTGAAATGTGCAGGCGCAGGCATCGTATCATAATACTTTGGATTAGCAGTACTCCTCGCAGAAACATACATCAGTTCTTTGTATTCTGCTTTATCAAAACCCGGTTTTAATTTTTGCGCAGTTGTACTGCATGCAATCATTGTAAATAAAAGGAAAAAATATTTTCTCATAAGCATTAAAGTTTATTACCTACCAATCAACCAGCGATATACAAATACCAAGTGTTGTTTGCCGGTGATTATAATCCTGTAATGTTTCACCGTATCCTTCAAACAACTGTAATTGTCCCCTGAAATTATTTACAATAGGAAATACCCAGTTAAGTTGTATGCTTCCACGTCCTGTAAACTTTAATGAATGGGCAGCCACAGCAGAAAACTGGTGTTTATTCATATTATAAACCACCACTGTTTCCATCCTGCCCACATAATCTTCTATATGCGGATTTTCATCATCTTCATCATGCAGCCTTATCCATGGCCGCAGCATTACCTGCCATTCCTTTGTTTCCAGGCCGGCATGGAATACGATCCTGTTCCAGCTTCTTGAAAGTGGTAGTGTTCTTCCATTGGACTGGTGATTCATTGAAACACCAACCATTCTGCCATTAAATCCAAATAATTTATACTTTGTTGGAAAATTTAAAATAACCTCCGGTTCATAATTCAGCTCCCGGAATGGCCTTGATAATTTTTTGTTATATACCTGCCAGTGAGCTTTTTGCGTATAGGCCACCCATATATCACCATGACCCCAAAAAAGTTTCCGGATAATTTTTGTTTTTAAGCTGAACTGGAATTTTGCCTCGTAATTATTGTAGGCAACTTTAAATGGCAGTGTGTACGCAGGATTTTCACTGGTGGGCTGCATATTGGGACTGCTGCTCCACCTGCCAGCACTTACATATACGGGTTTGTAGGGTGTCACCAGGAAATATCCTTTATGATGTTCATCATCCAGTTCCCAACGCTCGGTCATCGTGGTGCTCTTTTTTATAAAACCTGAATCTTTTACACCTTTTATATCCTGCGCATATAAAAGCAATGAGATGCCAGTAAAATAAAAAAGCAGTACCAGTTTTGATATCATACCAGTTGGATAAGGTTAGCCGGCAGCGAATATACGTTGTGCTATTTTTTTGTGAACTTCATTACAGGCACATCTCCCATATTCATCGTCAGCACATTTCCCTCAATACCGTAAGAAGTAACTGTCTTTAATACTTTAAAATATTCCTGTTCACCACCGCCCTCACAATACATCATAGTATGCAATGCATCGCTGAAACTGATCTTGCTGCCATCTACTTTTACCTTGCAACTGTATCCATTGCAGCCGCTGAAACCGCTTGCTTCCGGTGCAGGAAAAACAAAAAGGATGGATGGTTTCCTGTTTGGGAACAAACCATCAAAAGCGATCTTTGGCCCGGAAATATATGTCAACTCCCATGTACCATTCAGTTTTAATTCATTGGCTGTTGCCGGTCTTTGTCCATTGAATTTGGCAACTACAGTTCCGGCATTTTTTAATTCAAGCACATTCCCGGTAACACGCCAGCTGGTTACCTTCGACAATGCATCCGTAAATTGTTGTTCTGTCTTACCAGCCCCTTCATCCAGGCATGCACGGCGTGTAACAGCCATGGGAGAAAATTTAATCGTGTCGGCTCCGCCTAACGTAAACGAACCAGTCATAATATTACAGCCTGTACTGCCTGTTACCTTATTAGGTTGCCCGGGTGTAAGCACCAGCCTTGCCAGGGATACTTCGGGCACCGCCGCCCCCTGCACTTCCGCCAGTTTCCATTCACTTTGAAAAAGTGCATTACTGCTGATCTTAGAAATGGTTTCTGCAGCTTTCTTTGTGTTGTTGCAACTGGTATTTAAAATAATACACGTAAGTACAATGGCCGGTGATAAAATATTCTTCATCATATATTTTTTTAAACGGATGGAATAAGCAGACTCATTACACAGTCCTTTTCGTTAAAAAATGTTAACGGCCTTACAAGGGTAAATTGCGGTGGAAAAGTAAGCAGTTACAATAACTATATATTGTCATTATTAAAAAACTAAAATAAACAAACAGTTTAATAAACCATACAAACTGCTCTGTTTTATTTTCAGATATTTGCAAAAAAACTCTTGCAGTTACCATCATTATTTATCCGGTCAATAGAAAATACCCCAGGTTTTGATAAGGAGGCGTTTGAACTGGTGCACCAGTCTGGTGAACAGGTAACATCCATCCGCTTGAATCCTGCCAAAATAATACCCGGTACAATCTTTAGTAATGTAACGGAAAAAGTACCATGGAACGCAAATGGTCTTTATCTCCCGGAAAGACCCTCTTTCACCAGTGATCCACTCTTTCATGCAGGCGCTTACTATGTGCAGGAAGCCAGCAGTATGTTTTTGGAAGAAGTATTAAAGCAAACAGTTGACCTGTCGCAACCAATAAAAGTTTTAGATCTATGCGCCGCACCCGGAGGTAAATCAACATTGATTCAATCATTACTTAGCAATGAAAGCCTGCTGGTGAGCAATGAAGTGATAAAGACAAGAGTAAATATTTTATCGGAAAATATTACCAAGTGGGGTGCTGCCAATGTGATCGTTACCAATAACGATGCAAAAGATTTTCAACGGCTGCCCGGGTATTTTGATGTGATGGTGGTGGATGCACCCTGCAGCGGCAGTGGTCTTTTTAGAAAAGACCCGGATGCTGTTACAGAATGGAGCCTGCAGAATGTAGAACTCTGCAGCCAGCGCCAGCAAAGGATCCTGGCAGATGTATTGCCGGCATTGAAAGAAGATGGCATTTTGATCTATTCAACCTGTTCTTATTCGGCAGCAGAAGATGAAGCAATAGCAGACTGGCTTATTGAAGAGTTGAGCGTGGAGAGTGTGCAATTGAAAGTTGAACACGGTCTGAATATCGTTGAAACACTGTCACCAAAACATAACGGGTATGGATACAGGTTTTACCCTGATAAAATAAAAGGAGAAGGCTTTTTTATTGCAGCATTTAAAAAGTTGAAAGTGGAGAGTGGGGAGGGAAAAATGGGAAAGCAGAAAAATAAAACTGAACGGTTAACTGCAAAAGAGGCAGTTATACTTTATCCTTTTTTAAAAGAACCGGGTAATTTTTTCTTTATTAAACAAAACGAAGAGGTAATTGCAATACCCGTAACACTGGAAGAAGAACTAACTGCTGTTCAAAATACTTTATACATAAAAAAGGCCGGTGTAAAAATGGGCAGCCTGATCCGTAATGAATTAATTCCCGATCATGAACTGGCTGTCAGCAGCATTATTAATCCAGGTCTCATGATCATTGAAGTGGATGAAGCAACTGCGCTGCAATACCTGCGGCGGCAGGATATACAAATAGAAAACGCAGTAAAAGGCTGGTCACTGATCACGTATAAACAATTACCATTGGGCTGGGTAAAAATCTTATCCAACCGTGTGAATAATTATTACCCCAAGGAGTGGCGCATTCTTAACAAGTAATAGCATTGCCTAACCAACTTATTTTCCCATCTTTGCCATGGAAATAATAAAAGCATGAAGCGTATTATCTTACTGGCATTACTGGCCCCCATTTTTGCAGCAGCACAAAACACGCCCTTACATATAGAAGGTGTATCTCCTGACCTGTATCTTACACATACAGTGGCACCAAAGGAAAATTATTACAGCATTGGCAGGCTGTACAATATCAGCCCGAAAGAGATTGCTCCCTATAACAATATGCAACTGGAAAAAGGACTCAGCCTGAACCAGGTGATAAAAGTGCCTTTGACCGCCGGCAATTTTGTACAGGCCAATACTGCCGCTGCAGATGAAGCGCTGGTGCCGGTATACTACACAGTAAAGGAAAAGGAAGGGTTATACCGGGTGAGTACAAACTTTAATAAAATACCTGTTGAAACATTAAAACAATGGAACAACATCAAAGGAGACGCTGTGAGCAATGGCACTAAACTGATCATTGGTTACCTGAAGGTGAAAAAAGAACTCTCTCCACTGGCAGGTGCTGCCAAAGCGGTGCCACCACCTGTTGCAGTAAAAGAAAATGTACCGCCTCCACCGGTTGTAAAAGAAACACCAAAGCCCGAAGTAAAAAAAGAAATACCGGCTGTAGTAAAAAATACGGAAGAGAAAAAAGAAGTGGAAGAACCAAAACCGGTTGTAAAAAAAGAAGAGCCTAAGGAAACGCCAAAGCCCGTTGTAAAAAGTGGCAATGGCGGTTATTTCAAACCTGACTTCGATAAACAATCACATATCGCAAAAGAAAGCGGTATGGCAGGCGTATTTAAAAGCACCAGTGGATGGGAAGACGGCAAATACTACTGCCTGCACAATACAGCAGCACCAAGAACATTTGTAAAGATCACCAATCCTAATACCGGAAAAAGCGTTTATGCGAAAGTACTGGATATGATACCCGATATCAGCCAGAATAACGGCCTCACTATCATCCTGAGCAATGCAGCGGCTTCGGAACTCGGTGCCGGAGAAAGCAAATTTGATTGCACGGTGAATTACACGAAATAAGACTTTATCTATTTTAGCAAATAGTTTAACGATGCCCGGGCAAGCCGGGCATTTGTTTAAACAATCGTCTGTGTATGCTCCTGCGGTTGAACAATAAAACCCGGGGCATTTAACTTTTGCACAACCCATACAAGTCCACAACTAAAAATGTATCTTGTAAGAAGAACCATTTCCTCACTGCTTAAAGAAAACGCTAATGAAAAAGTTACTTCTTCTTTTTTTATTAGCCTCTGCCACAAATGCTTTTTGCCAGGACTGGCCTGTAAAGAAACAGGTCCAGGAAAAGAAAGCCATAAAAGTTCCTTTTAACCGGCTCACACCTTTTAGTTTTATTGGTAATAAAAAGCTGGCTCAAAAAGGCGTATACCAGCAGCTCCGCTTAAACAGCTCTTTTAAAAAACAGCTGATGGAAGAAAGACCGGAAGCACTGCAGTTCAGCATCCCGTTAAGCGGCAAGACCATCACCTGCGACCTTGTGCAGTTCTCGATGGGTTTTGTAAAATTTACAGAGAATAATGATGCTGTTATTGATGATGTAAAGATCCCGGTTACTTACCGGGGTGTTATTGCAGGAGAAAAAAATAAGAACACTGTTATACTGACTGTGAATGATGATTATCTTTCATTGATTGCTGTTAATGGCAATAATACGATCCAGCTGACGCAGGTGGACGAAGATAAAAGGGACAAGAACCTGTACCGGGTTTATGATAACAGTAAAATACAATTTCCTTCCACTGCCATACCCGACTGCGGCACGGTGGCTGATCCAACACTGGCACAAAGAACGAAGGGAATGGATCTCACCGGCGGCTCCACCCCGCTGGAAGTAAGAAATAAATGTGTGAATGTTTTCGTGGATTGCTTCGACAGCCTCTACCTCAACCGCGGCAGCAGCAAACAAGCCACATTGAATTTCGTGTATGAATTATTTAATGCTGTTGTCACCGGTTATTACAATGAACAGATCAATATCCAGATCACCACTGTAAATATCTGGACCACCACTGATCCCTTCCGTGGTGATACAAGGGAAAATGCGCTTGCAGACCTGGCCAATAATTATAAAGATAATTTCTGGGGTAATATCTGTGTGGGGCTCGATTTCAGTTCCACACCCAATGGCCGTTCCGGCCGGGCAGATGCCATTGGAAAAGTAAAATCAGTCTCCACCAATACCTGTCCTGCTTATACTGCCGGCAACAGTCCTTTTTGCTACAATGATATGAACTACCCGGTAACTGTTTCCGGTTTCCCCGCAGGGCCCAACACGAATGGCACGCAGGTGTATTTGGTCATGCATGAAATGGGGCACCTGCTTGGATCGAGGCATACCAAATGGTGCGGCTGGAAATTGACCAGCAACCCGGATACTTTTGGAGCGCTGGACAGCTGCGGCACAAACGAGCCACGCAATACCGGAGATCCTGTCTGCGCCAAAGGACAGGCACCCGGCGCCGGGGGTGCCACCATTATGAGTTATTGTGTGAATGGCAATACACCCAATGATTTTGTTGCCTTTAACAATGGCTTTGGCCTGCAGCCTGGTAATGTCATCCGCACATTTGTTGACCAGTCGCCCTGCATACTCAACTGCTCTGACTGTTTTGGTTTGCTGAACAACGCTGCCGGTGATGATCTTGCATCAAAACAGGAAGGCAGCGGTAAAAGTAACAGGAATGACTACCCGAAAACAACCACCAAACAAAATTTTATCACTCCTGAAAAAGCCAGGCAATGAAAAAGCTACTGACTGTATTGTTTTGTGTAAAGGCTGCCATAGCTTCCGCACAATGGAGTGATATTACCAATAAATTTGATGACAGCCTGCACATGCCCGTATGTACAGCGACAGGTGTACAAAGCCATCCCATCGTTTTAACCAGCTATCCTGATGGCGGTTATTTTGTGATCTGGCAGGATGACCGCAATACTGCCACCACTCAAACAGATATCTATGCCCAGAAATTTGACAGGGATGGCCGGCGGCTCTGGGCGGAGAATGGCATACCTGTTACGGCTGCACCGAAGAACCAGCATTATTATGTTTCATCCAACCAGGATTACCGCAACCGTTCCTATGCTGCCACCGACAGCGCCGGCGGTTTTTATATCACTTATGTTGATGACAGCACAACCAATTACTACTGGGGCAGGATAACGGTGCAGCATGTACGCAGTGACGGAACAAGGGTCTTTCCTGAACCGGGCCGCATCATTGCACAATCCGGCGGCAGCACTCTTTATGATTATACAATGCCGCAACTGATCGCTGATGGCAATAAAGGCTTTTTCATTGGTTACAGACAAACTTATTACGAGCTGGTGCATGTAGCCTGCTTCCGGGACGAAGGTGGCAAACTGGTTTATTATGGCGGCAGCAAGATGAATGAAAATGCTTACCAGGTCAGTTATGTTGCAGCCTGTGGTACACGTACCGAAATTGTTCGTCCCGGCCAGGTAACCTATGATTTTCATTTATGGTCGGATGCTGAAGGCGGCTGCAACGTGGTAATTAACATGAACGCCAATAACGGCACTCCCTCTGCAGCAAATGGTTACCTGCTGGCCTATAACAGGCTCTGGCGGGCAAAAAAAGATTCCAAAGTAAAAACATATTTCCGTAATACTTCAGGGGCAGTATGCCCCAGGATAACCGAATATAAAAAAGGAGATGTGTACCCGCTTTATTATATGGTAAGTGATTTCCAGAGTGTGTTCTGTGCGGCTGTGGATGGGAGTATCGCTTACGCATACACGAATTACCGGCTGTTGTCCAATGGGTATTTGACAATAGACAGGGGTGATGCGTATGATTACAGTTATCCAAAAGGTGTTACCGCCTTTACTGACAGCAATATCAATGTGAACCTGATTGCTGTCACCCGCAGGAGTTATGTAAACAACACCGTATCTGACTTTACAGTACAGGGATACGCCTACCCTGTTGAGAAATTTGACAGTGTGCCTTACCAGCGGGCTTCCTACATGAACCCTGATTTTGGTTATAATGTTGCCGTGCCGCAGGGTTTGAAAAAGCTGAATAATTTCAGGGATACACTGCTCGGCTTCAGTAATTATTATACAGACTTTGCAGTGGCGGCCAGCCGTAATGAAATATATGCAGCAGGGCTGATGGGGTCCGCCGGCACAAGACAGGTACGTTTACAGTATCTTGAAGTAAACCGTAAATCTGCTGATTCCTTTGCGGTGGAATACAGTACCAATATTGCACATACACCACAAAAAGCAGGTATTACCACCGGTGCAGAATTAAGTACCGGCTTTACCGGTTCCAGTATCAGTTACGATCATCCTTTGTTTGCCACTAATGCCAACACGGGCCGATTTGTTTTTTACACCCGTGATTTTTATGGTTCAGGAATGGTAAGCCCTATTATAAGCAGGACGCAACTGGAATGGGGCGCCATGGGTAAATCTATCGGTACAACTTTGCATAATACCGGCAGCACTTTTTCCTATTATAATTTTGATCAGCCTGTTATTACGCTGGATGCCAACGGAACCAGCGGTATCATTGCATGGAAAGATGACAGGTATGATCCGGCTAACCCTACTGCATATAACAATATTTATATGCGGCACCTCGACAGGCTGGATGCCAGTAATTACCAGCCACCAATCAGGAAGCCGAGACAGCTTTATAATTCTTCAGTGCCTGTGTTTTCCCACCCGGTGGCTATGTTTGGCGCCAGTGATGAATTCACCACTGTTGAAGCCGTTACATATGATTACAATACCTCGGCACTGGTGGATATACACGATAACTACTGGCTCGGCAGTGTTGACCTGCGTACTTACCAGCATATTGGTCCTGTACGAAAGGTAAACAATGAAGCATTCCTGAACCGCAACTATACAATAAAGCCTGACAGCCTGCAGTCTAATGCTGTATATGATATGATACTCTATTTTCCAGCGGCAGAATTTAATGCATTAAAAAGTGCTGAATTTGTTGTTGAAGACCCAGGTTACCTTTCTGTAATAAGACAGCCAAGCAGCACGGCTGTACCACCAGTTGCCTATGCACCTGTGGCAGGTGAAGAAGTAATATCTCCTATCCAGTGGTTTGAAACCGAAGATGGTTATGGCATACGTATCCTCAGCAAAGGCATGGGTAATTTCTTTATAAAGAAGCTTGCCACTACCAGTATATGCAGTGCGACTGCTGCTTCATTCACCAGCAATATTACCGGTGCCACTTACCAGTGGCAGGTAAATACCGGCGGGCTTACTTTTACAGATATCAGTGACAATGCTAACTACAGCGGCAGTAAAACATCCAAACTGACGATCAATAATATTCCATCTTCGTTTAATGGTTACCGTTACCGTTGCCTGGTGGCGCTTAATTTCAGTAATACCTTTGCCCTGCAGGTGGCTAATACCTGGACTGGCTCGGTGAACAACCTATGGGAAAATGCCGGCAACTGGAGCTGCAATAAAGTGCCGGATGCCAACACAGATGTTATCATTAATAATGGTACACCAACTGTTAACAGTAACACAGCCACCTGCAGAAGTATACGGATCAATACACCCGGCAGCCTCAATGTAACACCCGGGTTTAAATTAACAGTAGCGCACTAAGCGCCTGCAGTAAAAGTCATTTACCTTGGACCAGTAAATTTAAAACCAAAACCGACCAGCCAGTCACCCTGCCTGATACCCGGATCATACTTTATGTCGCCGATACCATACCGTTCTTTGCCAAAAGGCCTGTCGGTGGCCACCCTTGTGTAGAACATGATACCGCTTTTACGGGATAACAATGCTTCGATATTTAAACCCAATTGCCAGCCAAAGTCACCGGCAGATACATTAACGGATTGCTCGTTGGTAATAATATCCGAGATATTTGTGTAGCTGTTATTGAGCTCTTTTGGTTTTTTATACTGCAGGGTGGATGACCGAAGCGAAAGACCGGCATAAGGATAAATACCGGCAGTTTTAGACCTTAGTATATTATATCCCCAGTTCATCTGCAGCAGGTTTGCCAGGTTGGTCTTGATCTCTTCATTTCCTTTCTTCGATACATTGTTGAAACCGATGGAACCAAAATTTAATTCAAACAGCCTTCTTTTCGTTTTAAATGCAAAACCGATGGTTATACGCATAGCAATACTTTTGAGTGCAGGAAAACCACTCCCTGCAATACTCGTATTAAAAGCATTGTAGTCGGCATGACAAACTTCACCGCCCATAATGAAACCAACATAGTCACCCGATTCAGACTGCAGCCTTGTTACCTGGTTGCGCAATAAAATGTAGTTACTGTCATGCCGCATGGAATCTGAATAGCGCCGGTGTACCCTGAATAACAGGTTCCGGTAAAATTTTAATGAATCTGTTTCATTACGGGAAGAACGCTGCGCTGTTAAAGGAGAAAATGCAAACAATAGCGGAAGAAGCAGTAACTGTTTCATGTGTTGGTTTTATTGGTTTATAATTGAAGGGTATGCATAATTATGCTACTTTTAAGACATAAGTGCATCATCAATAAATTTTTAAACTTTATTCACAAAATACGGTTGCCAACCTGGGTAATTTTTTCCACGGTTTTAATGCATCGCTGATGGAGTAAAGATGGCAGGATTTTTAATACTTATAAGCAGAACTATCATTCATTACTCAAACTCAGCAAATGATCATTGAAAAGTTACGTGCAGCCACGGGACCTGTTCACCAAGAACTGGACGCTTCATTGATGCCCGTTTTTAAGGCTACAGATACAAAAGAAAAATATGGCCGGTTGCTCAGGGGCTTTTATGGTTTCTTTCAGCCTGTTACTGCTCTTATTGATAAGCACCTCGACAAAACATATTTAACTGACTACAGCGAAAGACGCCGTCCTGCCACTATCATAAATGACCTGCAGGCTTTACAACTGCCGGCTGAAGATATAGCGGCAGCAGTGCAATTGCCTGTCATCAGCAATAGAGCAGCTGCTTTTGGTGCTTACTATGTACTGGAAGGGTCCACGCTGGGTGGTGTTTACCTGAGTAAAATGCTGGCAGAACAATTACAAATTGATGAAAACAGCGGCCTGAGTTTTTTTTATGGTTATGGTAAGATGAGCAGGGAAAGATGGAATGTATTTGTTGATGCACTCAACCGATTTGCTGCAGCCTCAAACGAAGAGGATGCCATCACCAATGCAGCCATTGAAACCTTTGCACTTTTTAAAATACACCTGGAAAAACTGACCGTTCACCAAACAATGCTGACACATGAATGAAGACCTGCAACAACAATTGCTCACCTGCGATAAAGAACCCATACATATTCCCGGCGCCATACAACCACATGGTTATTTGCTGGCAATAGACAAAGCAGCTTTCACTATTAAATATATGAGTGAGAACATCAGCGGCTTAACAGGATTAAGTGCTGCAGAACTGTTGGGTCATGATTATAAGATACTGTTTGAAAAAAAGAATATTCAACTGCGCAGTTCCTATCTCTCCCAGTTAAAAGATTTTGCAGATGACAACGAAGAACAGAAACTGGCGGCGCTGCAGGTAAAGATCAATGACAAACCCTGGTTCCTGCTGGCGCATAAGAGTGCCGGTAACATTGTACTGGAATTTGAACCGGCAGATACAAAGATGGACATCGAGATACAGCAGGTGCTGGGAGCATCTGTATCCCAGATACTGGATGGTAACAACATCAACCGGTCATTACAAAATGCAGCCAAAAAAATAAAAGAGATCATCCATTATGAAAGGATCATGATCTATAAATTCTGGGAAGACGGGCATGGCGAAGTGATCGCAGAAGAAAAAGAAGAAGACCAGGAAGCTTTTTTAGGATTGCATTATCCGGCATCCGATATTCCCAAACAGGCAAGGGAACTGTATAAGATCAACCTTACCCGTATCATTGCAGATGTACCCGCCACCACGGTTCCCCTGCTGGCGCAGGGCACTAACGGCAATGCCACCCCGCTGGATCTCACCCACTCCTCCTTGAGGGCTGTTTCACCCATACACATCGAATACCTGAAGAATATGGGTGTGCTGGCGAGTTACAGTATTTCGCTGATCGTCAATAACCAGTTGTGGGGACTGATCGCCTGCCATAATTCAGCGCCAAAATTCATTGACCATAAAGCAAGGGAAGCCACCAAGCTGATCGGGCAGATACTATCTTCTGCCATCGAATACAGGGAAGAAGAATCATCCAAAAACAGTTACCGGCATTATACATCTTCCATCAACGAGATCATAAAATCGCTGCAGGATAATGATACCATCATAAAAGCATTGGTGGAATCATCGGCACATATCATGAGCCTCACCAGTGCCAAAGGGCTGGCCATTGTTTTTGGCAACGAGCTCTATACAAACGGTATCACACCGCCAACTGAAGCCATCACTGAATTAAGGGACTGGCTGGCAGAAAACAATGACCAGCAGATATACCATACAGAGTCGCTTTCCGCCGAGTATAAGCCGGCAGCCAACTGGGTGCTGGATGCAAGCGGATTGCTCGCCTGCGAACTGTCCAAAGAAATGGGTGAATATATTTTCTGGTTCAAACCGGAAATAATCAAAACAGTGAACTGGGCCGGTAATCCTGAAAAACTGGAAGTAAAAGATGTGAATGGCAATATCCGCATCTCTCCCCGCCGCTCTTTTGAATCCTGGATGGAACAGGTAAAACAACATTCTGATCCCTGGACCCGTGGTGAATTTGCAGCCGTGATAAAACTGCGGGAAGACGTGATACAGGCCATCAGCCTGAAGGCCAACCAGCTGAGGCTGCTGAATGAAAAACTGCAGCAGGCTTATGATGAGCTGGATACTTTCAGCTTTACCATTTCGCATGACCTTAAAACACCGCTGGCCTCGGTAAAAAATTATACGGAAATATTACTCGAAGAAAATACCAGTTTCTCTGATGATGAAATAAACATGCTGCGGCGTATTGTAAAAGGCGCTGATAAAATGCATGTGCTCATCAATGAAGTGCTGGCTTACTCCCGTATCGGCAGGAAAAATATTACGGGTGAAGAGATCAATATGAATGAACTGGCGGAAGAACTGGTAACAGAGATAAGAACAGCCTACAAGGATATCCAGCCAGCCATCAGGGTAAGTGAATTACCACCGCTTTATGGTGACAGAACAATGCTGAACCAGTTATTCACGAACCTCCTTTCCAATGCGGTGAAATATTCCAGTAAGAAACAAACACCGGAAATAAGCTTTTCCGGGGAAAATTTTCCCCATGAAACGGTTTACAAGATCACTGATAATGGCATTGGCATCGATATGTCTTTTGGCAACCAGATATTCGATATTTTCAAAAGAATGAGTAATGCAGCCAGTTATGAAGGTTCAGGCGTAGGACTTTCTATTGTAAAACGCATCGTGGAGAGGCACAATGGCAAGATCTGGTACGAAAGCGAACTCGGTAATGGCACAGTTTTTTATCTCTCATTTCCGAAGCAAAGAAATACCCTTTAGAATCATGAAAGAAACAGTAACCATATTATACGTAGAAGACAACGAAGATTATATAACCTTCGTAAAAAGGGCGATCGGAAAACTGGACATCCCGGTTGTACTCCAGCCCGTAACTGATGGTTCCCGTGCACTGGATCTGCTTACGGGCAGCGAGCTTGCCAACCAGTTACGTTTGATATTGCTTGATATCAACCTGCCCGGTATCAGTGGTATTGAATTGTTGCAAAAGATCAGGTCAAAGAAAGAGATGCAGCTCACGCCGGTGATCATGTTCTCCACTTCCGACAACCCGAGGGAAGTGCAGAAATGTTATGAGCACGGCGCTAATGCATACGTGGTAAAGCCGCTGGGGCTTGATACATTGACCAGTTCACTCAACAGCATCTGTAACTTCTGGATCAAACACAACTATGCAAAAAACTGATTCCACAAAAAGATCTTTATCCTGGATGATGATGAAGATATCATAGAAGTGCTGCGGCTCCTGCTGTCGAAGCAGTACAGCATCCGCTGCAAGATCAATGCAGATGGCATCTGCGAAGCCATCATTGATTTCAATCCTGACCTGGTGATGATCGATAATTTTATTGGTGAAAAAAATGCGTCAGAGATCATTTCTTCTTTAAAGAAAGAT
Source organism: Ferruginibacter sp. (assembly GCA_047600665.1). Lineage (GTDB taxonomy): Bacteria > Bacteroidota > Bacteroidia > Chitinophagales > Chitinophagaceae > Ferruginibacter. The sequence goes on along the minus strand of JASGKJ010000003.1, from coordinate 2,948,734 downwards.
TGCCCGGGTTTTAAAGCGCCCGTGCTGTTATTTTCTGCTACAGCCAATATTGCGGAGACCGCTAAAAATATCGGTGCCTCCGATTACCTGGAAAAGCCTGCTTCCATTGATGCGATCAGGAAAAGAGTAAAGGAATTACTGGGAGAATAAACATCCTCCATATAAAAAGCCCTGCAGTTTTTAGCAGGGCTTTTATTTTTCACGATAATTTATTTTCATTTAGTATAGTGCCCTGCTTTATGAAGTTTCAATTCTTTGAGGTTTTGCCTTCGCTGCCGCCGGGCAGCGTTCCTGCACCGCCACCTCTTTTTCTATTTTGAAAAAATTTGCTACGCATTCGTTCATTACTAAGTTTAAATGACAACGGTAGCTCCTAAAGCGAAACAGGTTTCGAATATATGAGCTGCTGTTATTTCAAATAATTTTCGACTTGAGGAAAATAACATAATGTAGTATTACTGATTTTGAGTTTACAGTAGTACAAAAGCTAAATCAGGGAACCTCCCGAAAACGGGCTGTAATCGTTTTCGGGCGGCTTTTTGGGTTACTTTTTTTCCGCAAAAAAAGTAACAATAGATTGGCACAAAGTATGAATTGATAAAGGCAGGGAGACCATACTCCTGGTTTCCTTAAGGTTAAACGCCCTTTGTTTTTTACAGAGGGTGTTTTTGTTTTAGTAAGAGGGGCTCCGCATGGAAATGCTGCCCCTGTATTAATCCAATATCCTATGAAAAACCATAACGAAAATAGTCGGGTGAAACCGCAAACACAAAAAAGGTGGACAACTCGGTTCAAAATCCAATAATCTTATAATAACAGCCGGTAATCTTGTAATATTTTCTTTTGATGATACTAAATGGTTGATAGTAGTTTTGTGCTGTACCCTTCTGCCTGTCTGTACCATTTCCAGCAAACACGATTGTCTCTTTGCCAGTATGTAATAGAATTATTGCGCCTGGGAAAACCATAAGGGGAATGCTGGTACATTCCCCTTTTTTAAAAATACAAACTGCTGCAACGTTGCTCTATTTATCCTGTTCCACCCATACCAATGTGCTGGTATCATAGCCAATAGCTGCTGCCTTTTGCATGTAATCATTTTTTATGTTTTGCGGAATGGTTTTCTCCCGGCTCAGTATCCATAAATAGTCCAGACTTTTGCCCGCCACCAGCGCATATTTATAAGCCGGGTCTATCGCAATAACATTGTATCCTGCATAAAAAGGTCCGAAAAAAGATACTTTCAGTTTGCCCTCATTCTTATCACCCCTGAATGTTGCTTTACCGGTTGCTTCCTTCCATTCATTCTTTTTATAGTCAAAGCCACGGTTCACTACTTTAATAGAACCATCTTGATTGAGTGAATACTCCGCTGTTACATTTTTCAGGTTACGCTCAAAGCGGTAATCATAACGTGCTATCTCGTACCATTTACCCAGGTACCTATCTGCATCAAATGGTTTTACCACCACTGTACCTTTTGGCATTGTTTTGCAGGATTGCAACGCCACCACAACAGCCGCACCTATTATACCACCCAGCAGGCTGTAGCCAATGATTTTTTTTGTAGTCATAAGATTGTTTTAGGAATAGGGTTGCAATTGCTGTGCCTATGGGATATAACAAGGAACAAGGCAATACTATGGACAATATTACCTACACTGAGAAAACATATCAACTAACAGAAAAGAGTATATTGTTTTACTAGAGTAGAGATACTCGACTCTTTAGCAACTAAATTATTTTTTCTATATTTAGTTTCAATTTAAACCTTAAGCATGAGAAACCCGGACTGGCATCGGGATGAAATTATTATTGCCCTCAACTTATATTTTGATTCCAAAAGAGGATCAATAGATAAAAATAATCCTAAAGTAATTGAAGTCAGCCAAACTCTAAACGCTTTGCCTTTATTTTCAGAAATACCAGACAAAGAAAAATTTAGAAATCCAAACGGAGTAAGTTTGAAACTTTCAAATTTTCTTGCAATTGATCCGAGTTATACTGGCAAAGGAATGTCACGAGGATCTGATTTAGATAGAAAAGTATTCATGGAATTTTATAATGATAGAGAGCGGCTAAAAAGAATAGCCTCATCCATTAAGAAAATATCAGAAGATTCGAAGCTTAAAAATCAAATTTATGAAGTTGGGGATGATGAGTTGACAAAGAACGATAGTGTAGTGGAAGGAGCCATACTTTATAAGTTACATAAAGTACGTGAAAGGGATAAAAAAATTGTAATAAGTAAAAAGAAGCAGGTTTTTAATCTTGTTGGAAAACTTGCATGTGAAGTATGTTCCTTTGAATTTGAATCTTACTACGGTGAGATTGGTAGAGGATTTATTGAATGTCACCATAAGTCTCCATTAGCAAAAATTCAAATCGCAGCCAAAACAAAACTTGAGGATTTAGCATTGGTATGTTCTAATTGCCATCGTATGTTACATGTAGGTATTGATTGTTTATCTATTGATGACCTCCGAATGATAATTAAGTATGATAGAATTTAAATGTTCGAAAATTGTCAGCCTAAGTCCCACAAAATGGCAAATCTTTCTGAAAGGAGCATCGTGAAACTGTTCATGAGATAACAAATCCTAAGAACATAGTTTGTTTTACCAATCGATGAATCGGGGTTACATCCTGCTGAACTATATTTGGGATACAAAATTTATTATGAATCTCATCGGCAACCTTATCTGGCTCATCTTCGGCGGTTTCATTGCCGCACTGGGTTATTTATTTGGTGGGATTGCTTTGTGTATTACCGTTGTGGGCATACCGTGGGGATTGCAATGTTTTAAAATTGCAGGATTAGTATTATGGCCTTTTGGCAAAGAAGTTACGAGCAGCACTAACAGTACTGGTTGTCTCAGTTTATTCGCTAACATCATATGGATCATTTGCGGAGGCTGGTGCACGGCACTGATTCATATTTTCTTTGGGCTGCTGCTGTGCATCACCATTATTGGTATTCCATTTGGAAAACAACATTTCAAATTGGTGGAAATTTCTTTAATGCCCTTTGGTAAAACTATCCGTTAACATCACGCCATGAAAAAAACAATCATCTCTTCCATCCTCTGCTTCTTCTTCACAGCAACGTGCTTCTCCCAAACCAGGTCCACCCTTGATCTCCTTGGCGTATGGACCGGCAGCCAGCTAAGAGTAGAGTTTTTAGACAACACAAGCGTGGCGGTGACCTTTGCCGGCAGTAAAAAACAAACCGGTACTTATACCGCTGATTTTTTGCTCAACCCTTCCACGCTGGAAATGTCGTTCGCTGATGGCGATAAAAGACTGGAGTTTAAATGCCTCATTGAATTTACAGCGGCCAACCAGCTTAAATGGGAGACCTTCAGCAAAACATCGTACCCACGCAATTTCACCCGCTATTATTCCACGCTTACCAAAGTAAAGAACTGATACAACCGGTTATTTCTTTGCGGCAGAAGTAAATTTCTCCACTTTGTTGGCTATTGGTTTTACGGTGCGTAAAAAAGCATAGATGGCTTTCAGGTCATCCTCGTGCATACGGGCATACATGGTCCAGGGCATAATGCTGTTGAATTCACCCGGGCCGATCTTTTTACTCAGCATGGTGGAATCGGAATTGCTGCGGAAACGGGCCAGGAAAGCAGCTTCTGACCAGGCACCGATACCGGTTTCATCCGGGGATATATTGGATGAACGCACCACGCTGCCGTCAGGGAAAGGGAACTCCCGACCTCCGCCAAACTCGGTACCGGCAATAAGACTGCCTTTTTCAAATTGGGTGTGGCAATCCATGCAGGAAGCCGCATTGGACAGGTATTTACCATAGTTCACCACATCCGTTTTAGCGGGCATCTTTGTAAGCGTTGCTTTGGCAGGTATGGTATTGATGATAATGTTCATGGGGAAATCGGCGGAAGAAGCAGGTACCTCGTTTTTGATTGGCTTGAGGGTGCGGACATAAGCAATGATACTTTTGATGTCTTCCTCATCCATCCGGCCATAATTATGGTAAGGCATTACGGGGAACATGGCCTCCCCTTCCTTGTTCACGCCGGTGGTGATCACCCGGAACAGCTCACCATCCGTATAGCGGCTGATGCCTTCGGGGGTAATATTGCGGGCATAAAAAGCACCGGGGAAACCAAATTTCTGGTCGAACAGCTCACCACCCTTTCCAAAAGTTCCTTCCACGATGGGCCCGGAGAATTTTGACCAGTCACGGGTGGAGTGGCAGTCGATGCAAACGGTAACATTGTTGGCAAGGTATTCTCCCCTTGCCAGCCTTTCGGCAGTTGGCTCTATCTTCATAAGCGGCGCCTCACCCACATTGGGCATTACGATCTTAATATAACCCACCACAGCAAGAAGGAGGAAGATGACGATAATGAGAACCCGGCTGAAAATTCTGGTAAACTTTTTCATCAGGAGCAATTGATAAGGTTTAAGACCTACAAAATAATAATTGTTTTTGGGATTTCAAATAGCCGCCACCGTTATTACCAAAACCCGGTGTATACAGGAACCAGGTCCGGTTTACAATGAATTTATGCCGGGAAAAAAATTTTCCTCAACTTTAAAACATAATTACTCCAGGCCCGTCTTCCTTATTACAAATGGAGGATGCACTGACGATACCAACTGCTATGGCTGCAGATAAGAACAAGACCGTTACTGACAGTATAAAGGCTTACAGCAAGCGGCTGTTTGGCTTTATCAAGCAGCGGGTATCCAGCAACGAGGATGCAGAAGACATATTGCAGGATGTTTTTTACCAGTTTGCCGGCAACAGTGAACCCATTGAACAGGTGACCAGCTGGCTGTTTACAGTGGCAAGGAATAAAATAACCGACCGCTACCGTAAAAAACAGCTGCCGCTGATCGATGACCTGCAACCGGCCACCAGCAACGAAGAAGAAAGCTTTGACTGGAAAGACCTGGTACCTGCAAACAACGATTCTCCTGAAACCGCTTACCTGCGTACTTTATTCTGGGAAGAACTGAAGACCGCCCTGGATGAATTGCCGGCAGAGCAGCGGGAAGCATTTGTACAAAATGAAATAGACGGTATTCCCTTTAAAGATATTGCAGAAAAAACCGGTGTAAGTGTGGCCACGCTTATCAGCCGTAAGCGCTATGCAGTATTGTATTTACGGGAACGCCTGCAGGGACTGAAAGATGAACTCTTAAATTATTAACAAACAAAAGAAAAGGACATGAGACAGATCATAGAAAAGATAATGACGATACTGGGCTTAAGACAGGACGAGATACTGGCCTACGCTGATTAAACAACTATTAACATCAAAAAAATTTGATATAAAATGAACCGATTTAAAGCAAGAAAAATTTTAATGATCATTTGCTTTGCAGCAGCAGCCATACTGGTATTTGGTTTTGTGCTGATGAGCTTATGGAACGCCATATTACCAGCCGTGCTGGGTGTAAAAACGATCACCTTTGTACAGGCACTGGGTATACTGGTACTGAGTAAGATACTGTTTGGTGGTTTTGGCCGTGGTGGCGGTTTTGCAAGAAGAAGAATGGAATGGAAACAAAAAATGGAACAAAAATTGAGCAGTATGACACCGGAGGAAAGAGAGAAATTTAAGGCTGAATGGAAGGACCGTTGTGGCGGTATGCGTTGGGGCCGGCCTAAACAGGAAGATGCAGCCGCAGAATAATTCCCATGTAACTGCGCTGTATGCTCCCCGCTGCCAACATTGACTAAAGCTTAAAGAACCTGCTGAAGTAATGGAGATGCTTATATCTGCTGTGCAGGCTTTAGCCACAGCGGGGAGATTTTTAAAACTATAACGAACACACATAAATCATCGAGAGAGTCAGTAAGTAATACCACCAAACTAAAAGAATTGAAAAAAGTTTTTCTGCAACGATCTTAAGAGTATTACAAAGGCTAAGTTTACAGCAATACAAATGCTGAACATAGCTGCTGACGGAACAGGTTGTATATCGTTCCGTCTTGATTTTTTTGCTTACTTTTTGTATCAGGACAAAAAGTAAGGATACAGAACCATAACGGAGTTTTTACCCGAAATGATCTTAAAACATTTTTATGGAGGTACTTGTTTTCAAAACCAATCTCACCACCCACTGCGTGAGCCGCATCAGCCACCACCTGGATGCACATCCGCATATCTCCCGCTGGAATGTAGACCTGCAGGACTGTGATAATATCCTCCGCATTGAAACTGAACAACTCCAGGGCAGCGAAATAGAAAGCATGCTGACCGGTGCCGGTTATTATTGCGAAGAACTGCAATGATAATGAAGAAATGAAAGGGTGAATGAGTTAAGAAATTAATTCCCGGTTGTGTAAAATTTGAAGCAGTACGGGGTCTTCAACCACCTTTTTACCAATGACTATAGCCGCATATAACTGGCATCATTTTTCTGCCTGTTAAGTAAAACATGCGTTATGAATACCGATCCCAAAACAAATCAATCAAAGACGATCACGAACAATGAAGACGAAACGGATATAACACCCGAAGAAAAAGCATTACTGGATGCTGCTGGTGAAAACAGTGAAGAAGGAGATGATGAAAATCTGCTCAGGTCAATGCTGGACAATACAGATGATGACGGTGAGTTGCTGAATGAACAAAGCAATGCAGATGATCTTTCAGGAAAAGACCTGGATGTGCCGGGTGCAGAAGATGATGATGACAACGAAGATATTGGTGAAGAAGATGAAGAGAACAATGAATACAGCCGGGCCGACCAGGAATAATAATACCGCCTTCTTAACGTTTTTATAGTGTTATTTTTCCGTAATTTCATACAAACCTTAAATCTAAACGGCGTATGAAAACATTATCTGAAACCTGGTTTGCAGAAGGCTATATAGATTTTGAGCTGAAAAAATATACCCTGCTCGCTTACCTGCAGCATATCAACAAAGGCTTTAGTGAAAACCGGCTTTACCCGGAACTGGCCGATATTATCTTTCACTACAATAATATTGTCGCCTTCAGGGATAACAAAAAAACATTACAGAATAATTTTCCAAAAAGACTTTCCGGCATCCAGCTGCAAAGACTAACGTTGCTGTACGAGCAGGTAATAGAAGATGATGAGCTGATGAAGGAGCTGGAAGATATTATGTATTATGCTTCTGCCCAGATGCAGCAAACCATCAGTGATGGTACAGGTATTTACGAATTCGTGGAAGACAAGATCATTATACAGCCTGTTGGCCTGGTACCACTGGATAACAGTGAAGGCTATTTCTTTTTAATAAATGGCAATGATACCAGCACACATGTGTACCAGTACCGGTTGTCTATTTTTGAAAAGCATGATGAAAAATACCGCAGCATCAAAACCAATTATGTTGACAAATGGAGCCGCAGTATCAGCTGTACGCATGAACACATCAAGTCGGAACTGATCCGGAAAAAATCAGACCTGCCCAACCCTGCCGTATATGCGATGGATTCTTCTCACCGCTTTCCTGTAGAAGAAACTTTATTGCCGGTCGCAAAAAGAATTCTCGTAAAATTTATTTCTTCAGAAGCTGCATAAGCAGCATAAAAAACCCATCCTCAACATCACCTCTGATAAGATATTAAGGATGGGGAAAGTGTACGGACCATACACAGCGGCAGCCTAACCATTGCTTGACGCCGGCTGTAAATCCTTATTTCAGCACTACTGTTGGCATAATGGTAAAAGACTTTGAAAAAGTTTTACCACCAACTGACACTGTAAAGTCAAGATTCTGATCAAGCCTTCTTTCTATTTTAAGTGTCTGAACTTTTTCTTTGCTGAACTTTGCAGAGTACATTTCACCTTCTGTAAAATCAGTAACAGAGAATGTTGCTGCCTGGTTAGTCGCAGGGGTTACAGTAACTTTAAATACACGGTAATCTCCATCTTCACCCAGGTATTCCACGTTCAGTGGTTCTGCCGGTGCCGTTACTACTGCTGCTGAATCGGTGTTGCTGTTTTTAACTGCAGCAAAACTGTTGTTTGCAAATAACACGATCGCTGAAAGTGCTAATGCGGTTGTTTTAATCTTTGTCATAGTGTTTTTGTTTTGTTTTAATTGTTACGAATAAAAAATTTCAAAATATTGTTATAAAAATCATTGTCATCAACTGAATCAGTTAATCTCTTACTTCATACAGCTATGTAAAAGGCAAACGTTATGCGCTTTACTACATACAGCATTTATCGTTGGGAAGCTTCTTGTTAAGCGGAGGGTAAATAGTGTGTTTTGTGAACTGGTCCGCTTTTGTCATTCAACCTGCTTTGAAAGCAGTAAGGGTTGATTGCGTATTGTTAACACAAAAGTAGGGTGAAAAATTGCGCTGCAAAATGCAAATTCAGACCGTTTTGTTTACAGTTAAGGGAGATTAAAAACGCTGAAAGTCACGCCAGCACTGGGTTCCTGTTAAAATATTTTAATGACGCCCAAAGTTCTTTTTTACCTGTCGCTGCAACATTTATTTAACAGGAAAAGGCCGTTTGGTAATATTAGCTTAACATTGGAAAGGTTTTAAAAGGCTTCCCGATATCTGATCAACTACATACTCCGCCTGTATTGACCGCCCACTTCATACAACGCATGTGTTATCTGGCCAAGAGAACAATATTTTACTGTCTCCATCAGTTCAGCAAAAAGGTTTCCATTATTGACCGCAACAGTTTGAAGTGCTTTTAATTTTTCTGCTGCTTTTCCTGCATGACGTTGCTTGAATGCCTGCAGGTTCTTTACCTGGCTTTCCTTTTCATCTGTTGTACTGCGGATCACTTCTGATGGTAAAATGGTGGGACTACCATTCTTACTTAAAAAAGTATTTACACCGACAACAGGATATTCGCCTGTATGCTTGAGTGTTTCGTAATAAAGGCTTTCTTCCTGAATCTTGTTTCTCTGATACATTCTTTCCATTGCACCTAATACACCGCCACGCTCCGAAATACGGTTGAATTCATTCATCACGGCATCTTCCACCAGGTCAGTTAATTCCTCGATAAGAAAAGAACCCTGGTTTGGATTTTCATTTTTAGCTGTACCCAATTCACGGTTTATGATAAGCTGTATGGCCATAGCCCTGCGTACACTTTCTTCTGTTGGTGTGGTGATCGCTTCATCGTAAGCGTTAGTATGCAGTGAATTGCAGTTGTCATAGATTGCATACAGCGCCTGCAGCGTGGTGCGGATATCATTGAAATCTATTTCCTGTGCATGCAGGCTCCTGCCCGATGTTTGAATATGGTACTTTAATTTTTGAGAACGGTCATTGGCTTTGTATTTATTTTTCATTGCCTTTGCCCAAATCCTTCTTGCCACACGGCCGATCACGCTGTATTCAGGGTCCATACCATTACTAAAAAAGAAAGAAAGATTGGGTGCAAAATCATCAATGTGCATACCACGGCTCAAATAATATTCCACGTAAGTAAAACCATTGGCCAGTGTAAATGCCAGTTGTGTAATGGGATTGGCGCCGGCTTCCGCAATATGATAACCACTGATGCTTACACTGTAAAAATTCTGTACTTTATTTTCGATAAAATATTGCTGGACATCACCCATTAGCTTTAATGCAAATTCAGTGGAAAAGATACAGGTGTTCTGCGCCTGGTCTTCTTTTAAAATATCCGCCTGCACCGTACCACGGACAGTTGACAATGCTTTTGCTTTAAGCTGTTCATATATAGCTGCCGGTAAAATATCAGCGCCACTTAATCCAAGCAATCTTAAACCAAGCCCGTCATTTCCATGTGGTAACATACCATCAAAGTTTCCTTTTACTGCAGCAACCGGGCTACCATCTGTACCAATATATTTTGGCAACAGGTCAATATTATATTTTGACTCAATGATATTGTTTACATCTTCCCTTAAATTATTTTCAATGATATATTTTTCACACTGCTGGTCAATGGCTGCATTCATAAAAAATGCCAGCAGTATGGGCGCCGGTCCGTTAATGGTCATGCTGACAGAAGTCTTTGGATCACAAAGATCAAAACCACTGTATAATTTTTTTGCGTCATCCACCGTAGCAATGCTTACACCGCTATTGCCCACCTTACCGTAAATATCGGGGCGATGATCAGGATCTTCACCATAAAGCGTAACCGAGTCAAATGCAGTGCTGAGGCGCTTTGCAGGCTGATCAACACTTACGTAATGAAAACGCTTGTTTGTTCTTTCCGGTCCGCCTTCACCTGCAAACATTCTCGTTGGATCCTCTCCTTCCCGTTTTAAAGGAAACACACCGGCGGTGTATGGAAACTCGCCGGGAACATTTTCCTGCAGCTGCCATTTCAAAATATCCCCCCAGTCCTTATGTTTTGGCAAATACACTTTTGATATAACTGTGCCGGATAGACTTTTATAGGTAAGCGGTTGCTTTATTATTTTATCCCTTACTTTAAATTCATAGTGTTCTTTACTGTAACGCTCAACCACAGCAGGCCAGTTATTTAGTAAAGCAAGGTTTTCAGGTGAAAGTTTTTTTACGACTTCCCTCTCTGCTTCTTCTATTTTTTTATCAGTATCCTCAACTATTTGCTTTACCCCATTCAGCTGGTAATACTGTGATGCCAGTTTCGACTGCTCATTCACCCAATCATTATACTCAGTATTTTTTTCTGCTATTTCTGCTAGGTACCTCACTCTTTTTGGCGGAATGATATTCGTGCTGCTGTCGGTATCCTTTATATGTGCATGGTGTTCTATCTCTCCATGAAATTTCACACCGGTCTTCTCAGCGATCTTTTCCATGAGTCTTTCAAAGAGTTCGTTCACACCTGCATCGTTGAACTGTGCTGCAATGGTGCCTACCACCGGCAGTTCTTCATCTTTGGCAGACCACAAGCTATGGTTGCGTTTATATTGTTTGCGTACATCATGCAGTGCATCCAGTGCACCGGCCTTATCAAATTTATTTACACAAACCACGTCTGCATAGTCGAGCATATTTATTTTTTCCAGCTGCGATGCAGCACCGTACTCCGGTGTCATCACGTACATACTTACATCTACGTAATCCAGAATAGAAGCATCGCTTTGTCCAACGCCGGCACTTTCTAAAATAATAAAGTCATAACCGGCCGCTTTGCAGATATCAATTGCTTCCTGCACATATTCACTCAGCGCTTTATCACTTTCCCTTGTGGCAAGGCTACGCATATAAGCACGGGGTGAAGAGATCGCATTCATCCTTATACGGTCGCCCAGCAAAGCACCACCAGTTTTTTTCTTACTTGGGTCAACAGAAATAACAGCGATGGTCTTATCGATATAATTATTCAGGAATCTTCTTACGATCTCATCTGTAACACTGCTTTTACCGGCGCCGCCGGTGCCGGTAATCCCAAGAACAGGAATCCCAGCCCCCTCTAAATCTCCCCCCATGGGGGAGACTTTAGAGCCTGATAACTGCAGAAATTTTTCTTTTATTTGTGCAGTAACACTTTCTGTTCTGCTTAATACTTCGTTGTTTGAAAAACGCAATACAGTATAACCTAATTCGTTCAAACGCTGGGTTCTTTGTTCATCGCTTTCCTTATTTTCAGGTAATTGATGTATCGAACCATCAACTTCTATTATCAACCTGTTTTCCAAAGAAATAAAATCAGCAATATACCTGTCAATAATGTGTTGTCTCCGGAATTTTATGCCAAGTTGCTTATCCCGTATATGCTGCCATAAAACAGCTTCTGCATCGGTGGGTGTGGCCCTGTGTTGCAGCGAAAAATCTTTTAATAATCTATAATAAAACTTATCTGCTGTTTCAAAATATGAATGCGCTTTTCCATTAAATAAATGTTTGAACTCCTGGCTGCTTTCTGCTAACGATATAGCATGTGCCACTTTTTTTATATCTCTCCACTCCCCAAGAACCGAGAGGTTATTTATTGCGTTTGAGTCTGCAGAAGTCTCCCCCATGGGGGGAGATTTAGAGGGGGCAGCCTGGCATTGCTTTATCAAATCTTCTATCATCCCCTCCAGTCCCATCCTTCTCCCATCATCAGGACTATAAATTTTTGTGATGCCATACTGGTGCAATTCATCTATCTCTGCAGGCAGGATGGTACCACCACCGCCGCCGAAAATTTTTATATGACCACAGCCGTTCTCATCAAGCAGGTCTTTCATGTACTTAAAAAATTCTACGTGCCCGCCCTGGTAACTGGTAATGGCAATACCCTGCACATCTTCTTCAATCGCACACTCCACAATTTCATGCACGCTGCGGTTATGACCGAGGTGAATAATTTCAGCACCCTTGCTCTGCATAATGCGGCGCATAATATTGATGGCAGCATCATGCCCATCGAACAACGAAGCAGCTGTAACGATACGAACTTTGTTCTGTAGCTTAAAACTCATAAAATTTTTTTGAGACCGGCATTTGTCTTTTGTTCCGCATCCTTGCGTCGCACTCTTGTACAGCAAATCTTTATGCAGCAATGAACGTATTAAAGGCAAACAACCTTTTACAAAAATACAATGAGAAAGCTGAAATATTAACGCTTGTTAGTTTTTTTGGCGGCGGGTATTACCGCCAAAGATTTCTGTAATATCGGCGCATACACCTGCAGCAAAATTAAAGGCCCTGTGATCGGCATAATGCTCACCGGTAATACCTGAAAATCCAAATTGTATTTCGAACTGTATACCCCGCAGTTTATCAAACCGGAAACCGTTTATAAAAGCAGGCTCATAAAACACTATTTTTTTCGAACCAATACCAGCCAGTTTATAAGCATTTATTTCACTGGCATCGTAATTAGTGGAAACATTGCTGAAATAAACAAAACTCAGCCGGTTGGACAGGGAGATATTGAAATTATCAGAAAAACGAAATGTAAAAGCAGGTTGTATATACAGCTTTGATACATTCATATTAAAAAAGCGGTTAGCTGTGTCACCGGCACCCATATATAGATCTGATAAAACTGATTTTCCGTAACCACCACCTGCAAATACCTGGAACAAAGTGTTACCTCTTTTACCCAGCGCCATATAATAACCAAGCCCCAGCTCAGCCATATGTCTGTTGTATTTCAGCGTGCTTGAATCTTTGTAATAATTTTTATCAGCGAAATTCATTTCGGAACGGTATACATATGCACCCTGCACAGCAAAATGATCAGTAAAAGCATAAGCACCCTGTGCATCTAATCCACGGCCCCTGTTTCTAACCTTGGGCTCTGCCTGGTAGGTTGAATTAACCCAGTTGGATGAATACAGCAGCGCAACTTTGTTGTCTCCCTTCTCTGTTAACACCGGCACATTGTGTGCAGCAGGACTGTACACATAGCGTGCAGAATAACAGGAACAAAAAAACAGCCCGGCAAAAAAAACAATAAGCAGCTGAAGATTTGTTTTCATTACGTCATTTTAAAACTCAGTGCGGCGAAATCAGCCACACTCAATGCTTCGGCACGTTTATTAAAAATATCATCCTGTAAAATTTCTGCAGTAAATAACCCTTTTACTGCATTACGAAGTGTTTTACGCCGCTGGTTAAAGGCTGTTTTCACCAGCAGTTTAAAAGCCTTTTCACTTTTCACCGGCAGGGTTTCTTTTTTCCTTCTTAACCTGATAACACCGCTCATAACTTTGGGTGGTGGATTAAAACAGCCCGGACCCACATCAAATAAATACTCCACATCATAGTATGCCTGCACCAGCACACTCAGCATACCATACACTTTACTACCCTCTTTGCTGGCCGCTCTCTCAGCCACTTCCTTTTGAAACATACCGATCACAATAGGCACCTGCTCTTTCCAGTCCAGTACCTTAAATAATATTTGGGAAGAAATATTGTAAGGAAAATTGCCGATCACGGTAAAGTCATCGTCAAAAGGTGGGTTAATATCAAGAAAACTGGCAGCGATTATCCCATCTTTTAGTTGAGGGTAAGTGTTTTGAAGATAGCTGATCTTATCATCATCCAGCTCCACTGCTTTGAAATGAATATTGGGCAACTGCAGGAGGTATTTTGTAAGGGCGCCTCCGCCAGGTCCCACTTCCAGCAAATTGATAAATGGATCCTGGTTCAGTGCATCCACTATCTTCCGGGTGATGTTCTCATCTTTTAAAAAATGCTGGCCGAGTGATTTTTTTAACTGCATATCAGGCGGTGAAATTAACTGAATTTACCGGAAAGATGCAGCGATGGTAGCTGTTGTTGTATTTACAGGTGTTTTTATTTTGTTCTGCAACACAAAAAAAATAAATTGCTGTAATTATAAAATTGAAAAGCTTCAACAATATATGAAAACAGCAATTGTTACCGGTGCAACAGGCAACCTGGGCCAGGCCGTGATAAAAAAATTTATTGCCGAAGGATATAAAGTAACCGGCACCCTGGTACCCAACGACCCTGTAAAAATTGATTTCCCGCCGGAAAGCTTTGAAGGCATCATAGCTGACCTGATGAATGAGGCTGATTCAAAAAAACTGGTCGATACGGTTTTGTCTAAACACAACCGTATTGATGCCGCCATATTAACGGTTGGTGGTTTTGCCATGGGAGATATTGCTTCCACAGGTGTTGCCGATATCATGAAACAATACAAACTGAATTTTGAAACCGCTTATAATGTAGCCCGTCCTGTATTTGTACAGATGATGCAGCAGGGCTATGGCCGCATTTTTATTGTTGGTTCCAAACCGGGCCTGAGTGCAGTGAATGGTAAGGGTATGGTGGCCTATGGCCTAGCCAAATCATTGATCTTCCGGCTGGCTGAATTGATGAATGATGAAGCCAAAGGCACCAACGTGGTGACTGCTGTACTGGTGCCAAGTACGATCGATACGCCGCAAAACCGTAAATCGATGCCAGATGCCGATTTCAGTAAATGGGTAAAACCGGAAGCCATTGCAGACACTGTTTATTTTTATTGCACAGAAGAAGCCGCAGCAGTAAGGGAACCGGTGATAAAAATGTATGGAAACGGTTAACCAGCCTGTATAAAAAATCAATCTTTTATTTTGAACTTTTTAGTAAATGTTCAGCAGTCAAGTTGCTGCCCGATTGTTATTGCCATTGCCTGCTATCTTTTCTTTATAGCCTGCTTCTTTTATCATTCATGAAATTTTAAACGGCAATCAACTTCGTGCTGTTTTTTTTAAACTAATTTTACAAAAATCAATAAGAGCTGATGCAGGATACAACAGAAGCAATAAAAAAATTATTTAACACTTATTCTACTGAAAATATTACGGGTATTGACAAGCTGCCCCAGGCAGGCAGTGAACGTCATTATTTCCGCATTCATACAGCAACCGGCAGTTTTATTGCCACGCATGGTGCTAATATTAAGGAGAATGACACTTTTATTTATTTTTCAAAACATTTTGCAGCAAAGCAACTTTGCACACCACAGGTGCTTGCTGTAACCCAGGATAAAAACATTTATATCCAGGAAGATTTCGGCAACACTTCTTTATTGGATACGCTCGAAAAAGATGGATTGTCAGCAAAGGTTCTTTCGCTGTATAAGCAAAGTCTTGATGAACTGGCAAAGCTGCAGGTTAAGGGCCATGAAGGACTTGACTATAAAAAATGCCTGACCAATTCTTCTTTTGGCAAAGAAGCCATCATGGCTGACCTGCTCTATTTTAAATACTATTTTTTAGATGCACTGCGCCGGCCGTACGACAAACAAAAGCTGATAAAAGATTTTGAAGCGCTGAGCAATTATCTTTCCCATACAGAATATAAATTTTTTATGTTCCGTGATTTCCAGAGCAGGAATATCATGGTGGATAACAATGAACAGGTTCATTTTATCGATTACCAGGGCGCCATGAAAGGTGCACCACAATACGATGTGGCATCTTTACTCTGGCAGGCAAAAGCCAATTTACCCGATGAATGGAAACAGCAATTATTAGAACACTATATCAGTACATTTGAAACCGTTATTGAGCAGCCTGTTGACAAAGATATCTTCCGCAGCCAGTATAATGGTTATGTTTTGATAAGATTATTGCAGGTACTGGGCGCTTATGGCTTCCGAGGATTGTTTGAACGCAAAGCACATTTTTTAACCAGCATACCAATGGCCCTGCAGAATTTAAAATGGTTCCTGCAAAATCAAAGCATTGGTATTGCATTACCGGAGTTTAAAAAAGTGCTGGAGATATGTACGGATGAAGAAGTGATAAAAGAATTCACACCTGTCCAGGCAACAGCAGAGACGCCGCTGGTAGTTACCATCAACAGTTTTTCATTTTTGCAGAATGGTTATCCAAAAAACGAAACGGATAACGGTGGCGGCTATGTATTTGATATGAGGGGTATCTTAAACCCCGGCAGGTTTGACGAATACAAACATTTGAGTGGACAGGATAAACCCGTAAAAGACTTCCTGGAGCAGAAAACAAAGATGCCTGATTTTTTAAACAGCGTGTACAGCATTGTAGATATCTCGGTGGAAGAATATATTAAAAGAGGTTTTGCCCACCTCGATGTAAACTTTGGCTGCACCGGCGGCCAGCACCGCAGTGTATATGCAGCCGAAGCGCTGGCCAGGCATTTACGGAACAAGTTTAAAGTAAAACTGGAGCTGGGTCATATGAATAAGGAGAACTGGAGAAAGGAGAAAGTGGCGCCCCAAACCCCCGAAGGGGCTTAACTGGTGTGTGCTGCTTTATGACTGGTAGATATAAGTAAATGCATTATGGCCATTCAAAAGATTTAAAAACTGCGAAGTAAAGAATAACATCGAAACTGTATTAAACACACTTACCAATAATATGCAGGAACTAAGAAGTGTTAGAGATCAAAGCTCCCCTTCAGGGGCGGGGCGGCCAAAAGCAATGATCTTCGCCGCCGGTCTTGGTACCCGTTTTAAACCATGGACAGACAAACATCCAAAAGCGCTCGCTGTAGTAAACGGTAAATCTTTACTGCAACGCAATATTGAATACCTGCAGCAATATGGCATTACAGATGTGGTGGTGAATGTGCATCATTTTGCAGATCAGGTGATTGATGCTGTAAAACAAAATAATGGCTGGGGCAGTACTATTTTAATAAGTGATGAGACAGATGAAGTACTGGAAACGGGTGGTGGCCTTTTAAAAGCAAAAGAACTGCTGCAAAACGATCAGCCTTTTATTACACTGAATGCAGATTTTTTAACAGACCTGAACATTCATAACCTGCTGGCATTTCATAAAGAAAAGAAAGGACTGATCTCCTTTGGCATAACCAGCCGCAAATCTTCCCGAAATTTTTTATTTGATGATAACAACCGCCTGTGTGGCTGGATGAACAATACAACAGGCGAAAAAAGAATTTCGATTGATAAGCCAGGATTACAACCGATGGCCTACAGTTGCGTGGTGGTGTTTGAACCAGCTGTTTTTGATTTGATACCGCAACGTGGAAAATTTTCTTTAGTAGACACTTACCTCAGCCTGGCTGCAGCTTATCCCATATATGGCTACGACCACACCGGCGACAGGTTAGTGGATGTTGGCAAACCTGAAAGTGTGGCCGTAGCAGAGGCATTATTCCCTTAAATCATTAATGCCGAATAATTACTTTTTGAACAGACACCTGCGTACCCTGGAATATCCGGAGCATATATGTACCATTAGGATAAGCCCTTGTATTGATATCAGCTGTTGACGAGGTAACATTATCAGCATACAGCCTGCGGCCCGTTACATCCAGCAGCTCCATTTTCGTTTGTACATTGCTGTTATAAGGTATACTTACTGAAACATAATCCGATGCAGGATTAGGATAAACCGTAAAGATGTTCTTGCCTGGTTTTATATCCAGCAGCACCACCCTGCTGTAAATAAATTCACCGTCTTTATCCGTTTGTTTTACACGGTAGTACACTCTTGGCACCTGTGGTATATTATTGTGCGTAAAACTGTAGCTGCTCCTGTTCTCGTTTGTAATGGCCAACTCTTCACCGGCAGGCTGCCAGTTAATGCCATCTGTGCTGAATTGTATTTCAAATGAAGCAGCATTGACAGTAGGTATTGCAACGGTCCATTTTATCTCGGCCGTCGTTTTATTTTTAAACGTTGCATTTACGTTTTCAAATTTAACAGGTAAAACGGTGACAAATGTGTAAGGTGTCCCAACGTTTTCACCCGGATCATCTGCCTGCCCATTGTGATTGGGATCAACCAGGTTGCGGTAAGCGCCGCAGTTCATGGAAGAATCATTTACATCGTTCGGAATTTCTGCACCACCGTCACCGCCGCCGGTATTGAAGTGTGCCGTGGCCATTGCTGTATTCCGGTATTTTATTCCCTGCATTAAGTTAGTAACCCTGCACCTCACCACCACTTTAAAATAATAATCTGTATTACCATTTGTATGATTCGGTAACTGCTGTCCTGAATTTAAAATATTGGTAACGGTGGTACCGTTAAAAGCAGGATTGAGCGTGAGGTTACCATTATTAAATCCAGCAACAAAACTGGTTGTTACATTCGATACATTGCCGGCACCAAAAACTTCTCCCAGGTTATCAGCAATATTGATATCATTCAAAATAACATTACCGATATTCTCAACATAAATATGGTACGTAAGATTAGCAGTATTACCATTTACCACTGCAGAATTCATCAGGCTTTTACCACAACCGATCGCTGGTGTAAAGCTGGCATTATCGATTGGAGATAAGCCGGACTGGAAAGGCTTTTCTGTACCCAGGGTATTAGTACCCAGGTCGTAATCAAAATAATAACAGGTGGTGCCAAAATCCTGGCCTGCCAATTCCAGTTTGCCATTCAGGTAAGCAAGCCCAAAGCAGTCTTTAGGGACACTGGCGAGGTAATTAGCGGTAGCGCCGGTAGTGGCAACATAATTTGTTACCTCGTATAATTGAGAAGAAGCTGTACCCAGCATTACAAACATTCTGCCATTAGGCAATATAGTGATATCACCATTGTACACGTTTGTAGGAAAATTACCAGCAGGGAATTGTAATACCCTTGTATCAATGATCGTACCCGTGGTGACATCAAATTTGTCCAGGTTACAGGTGCCCGCAGCAAAATCATAATTTGAAATGGACCATAGATCTCCATTATTATCAAACTCAAAATTATTCGAAACATAGCTGTAGCTGTAATCCGGTTCAGCGGGAATAGATACCGGGCAATGTATACCTGCCGGCAAACCAATATCCAGTACCCAGATCTTTGTTCCGGTAAACTGTTTTACATCAGCAATGTAGATCTTATTATTTTTTGGATTATACGCCACGAATACAGCGCTCACCGTATTTACCTGCGTTTTTAAATTACAGTCTGTAAGCAGCTCAGGTGCGCCTGTTAATGGATTTTGTATGATGGAAAAACGGGGCAGCGTATCCGCTCCCGGCATACATTTGTTACTGCCAAAGTTTACCAAAAAAGATTTTTGGCCAAGGCTGGGAATAGTAAGTAAGGTGCTTAAAGCAAGCAGTTGCAGCAGTCGTAACATATCCTCGGGTTTTATGTAAATAAGAACAACAGTGTGGTACACTGCGAGGGTGCAGACTGTGGTACTATTTCAGAGGAATCGTGGAAAGCGAAATTTTACTGGGTTAATGAGGTTCCGGTTAATACGGAAACTGGGCTAAAGATAAGCCTTTTTATCGTTTTACATACCCTGGAACCTGTATATTTAGACGACCCGGGAAGCCAGAATGCTGCTTAGTCCTTCTTCTCAAAGAGATATTTTTTATCCACCACCTTCACTTTATCCTTCTCTTTCAGTGTTTTGCTTACCAGTTCATAAGGGCCGGTTATTACCTGTTCGCCCGGTTTGAGACCACCGGTTATTTCTATGTAGTTGATATCCTGGATGGCTGTTTTTACTTTTAGTTTCTTTACTGTATTGTCTTTTTCATCCAGTACAAAAGCCACTACTTCCAGGTCATCGGCAGGAGACCCTTCTTCACCAGGTTTCTTAACAACCGCAGCCGTGCTGTCTTTTATTTCACGGGTGGTAACTGCATTGATAGGAACGCTCAGCACATTATAATGTGTTTGTGTTTGTATATCAGCACTGGCACTCATACCCGGCCTGAAAGGAAAGCTGCCCTTACCCAGCAGATCAGTATAACTTTCGGGCAATAAACGCACATACACTTTATAGTTAGTAACGTCCGTGCTGGTATTGGTAAGCGCTGATTGCGTAACAGCGCCGTTATTGCTGCTGGCAATCTGCGTAACAATACCCCTGAATTTACGGTCGGTATAGGCATCCACTGTTACAATAGCGCTGTCGCCCAGTTTTACTTTTGGAATATCACTTTCACCCACGTCCACCCTTACTTCTATTTTCGACATATCAGCAATGCGGAGCATTTCTGTACCCAGCGTAAAATTGTTACCGGCCACTTTTTCGCCTTTCTTTACACTTAATAAACTCACCACGCCGCTCATGGGTGCCACTATCACCGTACGGCCCAAATCCTTTTGTGCTTTCGCCAGGTTCGATTGAGCACTCTGCACTGAAGCCTGTCCACCACGGATGCCCTGTTTGGCGGCATTGTAGTTTGCCTGTGCTGCTTTAAAATTGGCCTCTGCTGTATTGAACTCGTTCCGGCTGATCACTTTATCATCGTACAGCTGTTTTTGCATATTGTATGTTCTTTCCGCCTGTTCCAGCTGTGCTGCCAAAGCGTTTATACTTGCCTGTGAGTTGGCCACCTGCGCCTGGCTTTGAGCCACACCACTGGCGGCCTGTGTTGCCTGTATGCTGTAGATATCTGCATAGATACGTGCCAGTACCTGTCCCTTCTTTACACTGTCACCTTCCTGCACGGCCAGTTCTGTGATCTCTCCACTTATATCCGGACTCACTTTCACTTCTATTTCCGGGTATATTTTACCGCTGGCATTTACGATCTCCGTAATATTCCTCAACTGTGCTTTTTCTGCTGTCACCTTGGTGCCCTCATCTTTTCCAAATACGCCAGCAGCTTTCAGCCCCACCAGCGCCACCACCAGCAGTACTGAACAAATCAATATCCATTTTACAGTTTTACTCATAAAAATTTATTTTGTTCTCCTTTAAGGAGCATTGAATTTTTTGTTACCGGCAGTTGAACTTCATTCAGCATTGTTGTGTCACTCACTTCAGCATTATAACCTTATTTGTTTCATCCGGCCCCATCCTCCTTCTCCTTCCCCAATAAGGAAGGAGCGGTGCAGCATACAATAACCAATCATTTTCTCAGCCACATCTGCATTTACACTTTACTGAACTATTGCGCCACTTTTCAATTAACATTAAAGCACTTAAAAAAAATTTAGAATCTTCTTACCCCCCTCCTTCGGAGAGGATTGGGGAAGCCATCTACAACTTTATCCCCTGCCCTTTGTAAAATTCCAGCACTTTCATTTTAAAGACATAATCAAACTGGTTCAGCACGTTCTGCAATTTTGCCCGCAATAAATTATTCTGGTTAGTGATCAGTTCAAATGTGCCCAGCATACCCACATCATAACGTTTTTGTGAAAAATCATAACTGCGCTGGGAAGCTGTCACATTTTTTTCACTTGCATTGAATTTTTCCAATGCCACCATGGCCGCATTGTAAGCCTGGTAAATATCCTGTTTCAGTTTTTGATTGTCGATGTCTTTTTGTATCTCCAGGCTCTTCATGGTTACCTGGCTTCTCTTGTATGCCGTTTTCAGCATACCGCCATTCAAGATAGGCACACTGATATTTAACCCATAAGATTGACGGAAGTTATCAGAGAACTGGGGGAAAAATCCTCTTTTGGCAGTAATGGGCACCTGTTTTAAACCAAGAGAGTTTACGTTGTAAGTAGTCCCATTTACAGCCACGGTGCCAATTTGTACAGGATCCGCCGGTAAAAAATCATATCCTTTCAAAACAAATGTTTTATCATTGAAGCCACTGTTAAGATTGGCAAACAATGAAAATGTGGGATACATATTTCCTTTTGCTGCTTCGATGTTTTTTGCAGCTGCTTTTAGCTTCATGTCATTAAAGCGCTGCTGCGGCAGGTTCACCACTGCAGAAGCATATACTGCTTCCGGCTGCAGGTTCTCAATTGTTTCAACCGGTATTTTATTAACAGGGGGTGTCTCAATATCAAAAGGCGCTGCTGCATCCAGGCTCATGTAGGCTTTTAAAGAAAGGAGTGACTGCGTAATATTTCCTTTTGCTGTGATCAGGTTGGCACTATCATTGGCAAATTGTGCTTCCAGTTCGGCTGCATTCAATTCGGGCAGCGAACCGGCATTCACCAGTTTGCGGGTGTTGGAAAGTTGCGCTCTTGTTTGTTCCAACTGTACTGATGCAATCTCTGCCTGTTCTTTATTAAGCAATACCTGCAGGTAAAGATTGGCAGTGCTCAGGGCAATATCATTTCTTAATTTATCGGTATTAGCTTTGGCAGCTGCCAGTTCCCATTCACTGGCTGCCACCGTATTTTTCTTACTGAACCAGTTAAATATGTCCACGCTGGTTTGAAGTCCTGAATTTACAAAATAAGAACCACCGGTTACTACATTAAAAGATGCATCCTGTACGGAACCGATGCTGTAACCACCGTTGGTACTAAAGGCAGCGTTAGGAAACCTTGCCATTTTATTTTGATTCAGTGCCAGTGAGGAAAAGTTCTCCTGTAATGAAGTCTGCTTTACTGTAAGATTATTCTGCATGGCATAATCCACGCATTTTTTCAGATCCCATTTCTCCTGGGCATTAGCAATACCATTACCCATGAACAGGATTGCCGCAAAAAAGAAAAACCGGTAACGCATTGGACAAAAATAAAAAATCCCCCCGTAAACAAGCAGTTTCATTTTTACAGGCGGCAAATCGGTTTACATATTTTCAAAACCCCTCTCCAAATCCCTGATCAAATAACCCGGCTCCTCCAGTCCCACATATAACCGCAGCATCCGGTGTCCTTTATTCGCCGGGTTAAAATGCTCCGGCTTTACCCCGGCACAGCGGGGTAGTATCAAGCTTTCATGTCCGCCCCAGCTAACAGCCATGAGTATATGCTGCAGGCTTTCGCAAAATTTTTCTATTTCCTCTATCCGTTCTGCCTTTATAATAAAACTCAAAAGACCACAGGCGCCCTGCATTTGTTTTTTTGCCAGTTCATACTGCGGAAAGCTTTCATCAAAAGTAAAAAGCACTTCTTCCACTTTGGAATGCTGTTTTAAATAGTCAACCAGTTGCCTGGTAGATTCCGTAATTTGTTTCAGCCGCATGGGCAAAGTCCGCAGCCCACGTATCAGCAGCCAGGCAGCAAAGGGAGTAATACCATTACCCGCCGTCATGTATTCACTGTTGAATATTTTTTCCATCATATCACGTTTTCCGCAGAGCACACCGGCCACCGCATCGCTGTGCCCACCGATGTACTTGGTGGCCGACTGCAGTGTCATATCAATGCCAAAGTCAAGCGGCCGCTGGTATAATGGTGTGCAGTAGCTGTTATCACAGATGGTGATGATGTTTTCTGATTTAGCCAGCTCCGCCACCGCTTTCAGGTCCTGCAGCGCATAATCCCAGCTGTTAGGGCTTTCCAGGTAGATCAGTTTGGTATTGGGCAAAATAGCCCGTTCAAAATTTCCAATATCTGTGCCGTCAATAAACGTAGTAGTAACACCAAAGCGTGGCAGGATAACCGTAAACAACCGTTGTGCCCATGTATAGGGTTTGCGAACACTTACAATATGATCACCCGATTTTACATTGGCCATCACCGAAGCAAAGATGGCCGAAGCCCCACTGTTGAACAGCAGGCAGTCTTCTGCATTGTCAAGTGCTGCCAGTTTTTTCCTGAGTATTTCAGCCGTAGGATTTAAACCCCGGCTATAGATATATACTGAATATTCATCTGCAAAAGCTTTACGCAGATCATCTACTTTTTTAAAAGCAAAATTGCTGGTCTGCATAATGGGGGGCGCCACGGCATTGTAATACTGCTCCCGTTCCTCGCCCAGTTCATTAATGATGTAAGAAATATCCATAAATGTTATGCGGTTATTGTGTTCTTCTTTTTATGAAAAAGAAAATAGATCAGTATAAAAGCCAGTAACACACCGGTACCTACCAATGCTGCATTGTCATTCTGTTTATAATCCATTGCAATGCTGATACCAACAAAAATATAAGCGGCCATAAAAACAATCGTCTGCAACGGAAATCCTTTCATTTTATAAATACCTGTATCATCCAGTTGCTTTGTTTTTTTCCTGAACCAGAAGATAGTGGCGCTGCTGAGTACCATACCAAAGCAATCCAAAAAAATAGAAAAGGCCAGGATCTTTTCAAACTGCTGCGAAAAAAACAAAATGATAATACAAACAATGCTGAATACGGTGAGGGAAAAAGTGAGCACGCCATTCTTTTCATTTTCTTTTGCAAAAATTTTCGGTAACCCACCATCATCACCCATGGCATACATCACCCTTGGATTACTCATGAGCAACCCATTTACATAGGCGAGTACACCTAAGAATAAAAAAGCAGAAAAGACCATGGCGCCTGTTGTACCAAAAACTTTATCGATCACTACATAAGCAATCTCTCTTTCGTTTTTCATCTGGGTAAAACCAACCAGCTTATAATAACTCAGGTTCACCAGCAGGTATAAAACAATGATAATAGCAATGCCAATAAAAATACCTTTGGGAATATTTTTATTTGGCCTGTCCACCTCGTTTCCAAAATTGATCGTTTGCTGGTAACCACCATAGGTAAATGAAACAGCCACCAGGCTTACGCCAAGGCTCTTTATCCAGCTGCCGGTACTTACTTCATCATTGACAACTGTTACAGCAGATTGTATTGCATATTTTTCCGGGAAGCACAACGCAGCGATCAATACAATGATCATGATGATCTTGATCACCATTAAAATATTCTGTGCCATTGAACTCATCTTTAATCCTCTTAAATTGATAAGGTAAAAAACAATGATAGCAGTTGTGCTCACCAGCGCCTTATCAACATCTGTAAAATTCCCTGGAAACAATTTTAATAAATAACCACTCCCGATCAACGCCACGCCACTGAGGCTGGCAGCATTGCTCACCAGGATCAAACAATTGACCGCAAAGGCAACACTGGGATGATAGGCTTTTGCAAATACTTTATAATAGCCCCCGGTAACAGGATAACGGCTGCCGATCTCCGCATAAGTGAGTGCACCGCACAAGGCAACAATACCTCCAATGATCCAGGCACTGAAATAAACAGCAGGCGTGGCAGCATCTTTGGCACTGGTGGCTGCTGTACGGAAAATGCCCATTCCAATTACAAGCCCCACCACGATCATGGTAAAAGAAAAGAGGTTAAGCTTTGTTTTGGCTGCCATACTGAAAAGATACTGAAAGCCGGTAATAAAAAATATTTCATGCAAACAATAAAGAAAAGAATACCGCCATGATCTTAAATATTTGGCAAATGAAAATGATTGCTGCACTTTTGCAGCAGATTTGGTTGGCGCAGTAAGCGCCATTAAAAGGGAAGCCGGTGTAAGTCCGGCGCTATCCCCGTAGCTGTAAAGGCCTCCGCTTAAACGGAGAAAAACTTCAAACCACTGTGGTGCCACAGGCACCATGGGAAGGGAAAATGCCTGAGCCAGAAGACCTGCCACATCAATTGATCATCAGAAAGCTTTCGGGTGAAAGGCTGAGATGCAAATTGTTTTCATCTTATTTGCATTTTGCCCCCGCCTGCGTTTTCGCAAAGGATATTTATTGACCAAACTCAAAACATACCTGCTGGCTTTATTACTCCCGATAAGCGGTGTAACAAATGCACAGGTGGCAGATACCTTGCCGGGTATAAATATCCGGTCACAAAAAACCACGGATGTTACCAGCACTGCAGTAAATGTGCAGCAGCTTGACAAAACAACTATTGCTGCATTGAACAGCGTATCAGTGGCAGATGCTGCCAAATATTTTTCAGGTGTAGTGATAAAAGATTATGGTGGTATTGGCGGTTTAAAAACAATTTCTGTAAGAAGCCTGGGCGCCAATCATACAGCTGTATTACTCGATGGTATTTCTGTTGGTGATGCACAGGGTGGACAGATAGATCTCGGGAGGTTTTCGCTGGAAAACATTGAATCAATTCAGCTGGCACAAAACCAACCACCGAATATTTTATTACCGGCACGGTCTTTTGCCAGTGCCAGCATACTTTCGCTGTCAACTTCATTTATAAACCGGGATGAAAAGTCGTTGCGGCTGAAAATAAAGACCGGCTCTTTCGGTTATATCAATCCTTCTGCAAGTTTCCGTACAGCTATTGGAAAAAGGTTTTACCATGGTTTGTTTGCAGAATACCAGTATGCCAATGGCAAATATTCTTTTAAAGATTACGAGACCGGCAGCAGCAACCCCAAAAGAACAAACAGCGATATAAAAGCTTACCATGCTGAATATGATGCCGCTTATTTTATCAATGACAGCAACAGCATTAAACTGAAAGCTTATTACTACAATTCAAAAAGAGGTCTGCCAGGCGCTGTTATATTATACAACGATGCATCATTGCAGCGGCTGAACAACGAAAGCTGGTTCACACAATTTTCCTGGAAAAATAACCTTTCTGCAAAAACTGCATTGCTGCTGAGCGGCAAATACGCCTTTGACTATAAATTCTATCTTGATCCTGCCTATCCAAACAGCGCAGGCAAATTGATAAATGAATTCAGGCAGCAGGAAATTTATTTTTCAGCTGCATACAGTTATAAATTCAATGATAAATTATCAGCAGCTTTATCAGGCGATTTTTTTCACAGCGCCCTCAAGCGTACGGATTCATTTGCAGCCAGCTTCGCCGATCCTCGCAGGAATAATCTTTTAAGCAATGTTGCTTTATTGTATAAAACTGGCCGGCTTGAAATCAACAGTAACCTGCTCTATACTTATACCACTGAAAAAGTGGAAAGAGGGCCTGTTGCAAAAAATTATAATGAACCCACATACAGCGCTGCTGTTGCTGTACAACCATTTGTTAAGTTACCACTCCGCATCAGGGCTTCTTATAAAAAAATATTCAGGGTACCCACTTTTGATGACCTGTATTACACCAACCTGGGCAATACTTTGCTGCGACCGGAATATGTTGACCAGTACAATGGTGGTCTTACTGTAAACCTGGATGCAAAAAATATTTTTGAGGATATAACTCTTACAGCAGATGGTTATTACAACAATGTAAAAGATAAAATACTTGCGGCACCAAGACAAAATTTGTTTCAATGGAGTATGATGAATATCGGCAAAGCGGAGATAAAAGGTGCAGACATTGCTGCCGTTTTAAAATTCAAAAAAATTGATCAAACAAGCATCTCAACAAGGCTTTCTTATGCTTACCAGCAGGCGCTGGATATCTCTGACAAATCATCTTCCCTGTATAAAACGCAACTGCCTTACACACCGGAACATTCCGGCAGTGTAAACGTGGCCGTTAGTTATAAAAAATTTAATGCCAATTATAATTTAATTGCCTCGTCTTACCGCTACCGGTTGGGAGACCAGGAGCCGGGCAATCTTATAAATGGTTTTATTACACAGGATGTTTCGTTCGCTTACAATATGACAACCATGCATAGCGGCGAATACCAGCTGACGGCTGAATTCAACAATATTTTCAACAATCAATATGAAATTATAAAATACTATCCCATGCCCCGGTTTAACTGGCGGCTGGGTATTACAGCAAAATTTTAAACAAAAAACTACAATCAACAATGAAAAAGCAACTGCTCCGGTGGGCAATCCCTGTGACCGTATTATTCAGCGCCTGTAAAAAAGATGATACTACTAAAAAGCCAGATCCTGTTGCACCAGCAAAAGGTGTATATGTATTGAGTGAAGGTTCTTTTGGTGGAAATAACGCAAAGCTGGCGTTCAGGCCAACAACAGGAACCGTTTCAGGAGATTTTTTTGTACAGCAGAACCCTCTGATGACAGCAGGATTGGGCGACTTGGCCAATGATGCAGTGATCTATGGCGGTAA
Source organism: Ferruginibacter sp. (assembly GCA_047600665.1). Lineage (GTDB taxonomy): Bacteria > Bacteroidota > Bacteroidia > Chitinophagales > Chitinophagaceae > Ferruginibacter. Next base: position 2,920,735 of record JASGKJ010000003.1, on the reverse strand, counting down.
ATTATATATCGTTATGAATGGTTCCGGCAACGTTACTGTTGTGAACGCAGCGTCCGGCGCCTATATCAATAAAATATCTTTCCTGGACGGCGCTACGAATAAAAGCCCCCGCTATGCGATTGGCTACAGGGGCAAATTGTATGTGACTGCTTACGATGCAACAGTAAGTGTGATAGACACTGCCACATTGGCTATCACAAAATCTATACCGGTAGGCCCGAACCCTGAAGGTATTGTTGCCGTTGGTGATTACCTGTATGTTGCCAATTCAGGCGGTTTTAACCTGGTGCCTGATTCAACCGTTTCTGTTATCAGCCTTGCCACCAATGCCGAAACAAAAAAAATTGTGGTGGGTGTTAACCCGCAAAGGATAGCAGCCAACTCCGCCGGCGACCTGTATGTGAGTGCTTATGGCAATTTTACAACCATCCCTGCTTCTGTATCAGTAGTAAGCAGCAGTTCTCAAACACTGAAAACAATACTTGGTGCCGGCTTTGCATATGATCATCTTACCATCTACAATGATATTGCTTACCTGTATAACAATTATGGCGGCAGTGGCACCTGCAAATTGCTGAACACCATCACCAACACAGTTGTAAGGGAAGAATTCATTACAGACGGCACTGTTGTTACTGTTCCTTACGGCATCAACGTTGATGAAGAGAATGGTGATGTGTATATTGGCGACGCCAAGAACTTTGCTACTGCCGGTGAAGTAACCTGTTTTGCAAGTAATGGTGCAAAAAAATTCAGCTTCTCTGTTGCGCCCGGTATCAATCCAAATAAAATCGTTTTCCTCCGCTGAGAAACCACCGGTTTTGCCGGGAGTAAATTTGCAAAGTACTCCCGGCAAACTTATTAAAGTTGTAACATATGCAATCAAACTGTAAACACGAGCAAAAACACTGTCCACGCTGCAAAGCTCCCTTTGAATGCAGGGTGGGTGATATCACCAGTTGCCAGTGCTACGGTGTTGAATTGACCGTGGCTGAAGAAGCCTTTATTGCAACCCAGTATGATGAGTGCCTCTGCCGCAACTGCCTGCTTCTCCTGAAAAACCGCTACCACCTCTTTACAGAACAAAAAGACCGTTACAGCCAGCGGTAAAATCCCTGCAACCTGCGCCCCTGCTGTGTTCCGGAATGGCTGTTTTATTTTTTCAACATTTAGTGAATAACAAAAGCGGCCGATATTAATTTTCCGTCATTATTTTACAACCGGTTCGGGTTACGATTTTTCTTCGTATTAAAAGGGAATCCCGTGAAAGCCGGGAACTATCCCCGTAGCTGTTAGCTCCTTTAATAAGTTGTTTAATCTTCACGCCACTGTTCCGGTAACTATGCGAACGGGAAGGCGCACAAACAACGGAGTGAGTCAGAAGACCTGCCTGTGCCAATCATTTGTAACAACGCTTTCGGAGGAAAAGCCTGGTACTGATCGTTTCACCGTTTAAACCGGTTTGCGCTTTCAGCACTGCCCTTTTGTCTCCCTGCTAAAAGGAAAATATTTTTTATGCAACATAGTGATGAACTTTTATTAAGAGAAAACAAGGACCGCTTTGTGATATTGCCCATCAATTATCCCAAAGTATGGGAACATTATAAAAGACATGAAGCCAGCTTTTGGACCGCAGAAGAAATTGACCTGGGCAGCGACCTGAAAGACTGGGCAGCGCTGAATGATGGCGAAAGACATTTTATCAGCCATGTGCTGGCATTCTTTGCAGCAAGTGATGGTATTGTGAACGAGAACCTGGCGGTAAATTTTATGAGCGAGGTACAGTTGCCGGAGGCCAGGTGTTTTTATGGCTTCCAGATAATGATGGAAAATATACACAGCGAAACCTACGCCCTGCTGATAGATACTTATATAAAAGATGCTGCTGAAAAACACAAACTTTTCCATGCGATAGATACCGTGCCTGCTGTAAAGAAAAAAGCAGAATGGGCACTGCGCTGGATAGAGAATGGCAATTTCGCAGAACGCCTCGTAGCATTTGCTGCAGTGGAAGGTATATTCTTCAGCGGCAGTTTCTGCTCTATTTTCTGGTTAAAGAAAAGGGGCCTGATGCCGGGACTTACCTTCAGCAACGAACTCATCAGCCGTGATGAAGGATTACACTGTGAATTTGCCTGCCTGCTCTACAGTATGCTCAATAATAAGTTACCAGAAGCAGAAGTAAAAGCCATTATTGGTGATGCAGTAACGATTGAAAAAGAATTTATCACAGAGGCATTACCGGTTGACCTGATCGGTATGAATGCAAGGCTGATGCAGCAGTATATTGAATTTGTAGCTGACCGCTGGCTGAGTGAACTGGGTTATTCAAAAATTTACAATGCATCCAATCCATTTGATTTTATGGAAATGATATCACTGCAGGGCAAGACCAACTTCTTTGAAAAAAGAGTGGGTGACTACCAGAAAGCAGGTGTGATGACCAGTAAGGATTCGCAGGTGTTTTCAACAGATGAAGACTTTTAGGATTTAGGATATAGGATGTAGGATTTTTGATTTTTAAAGACTACACTTTTAAACCACATTTAAAAAACTAACCTTAAATAAATTCAGTCCAATATGAGCTTTGTAGTAAAAAGAAGCGGCAAACAGGAGTCCGTAAAATTTGATAAAGTAACAGCGAGGATCGAGAAATTGAGTTATGGCCTGAGCCCGCTGGTGAATGTAATAGAAGTTGCAAAAAAAACGATCGAAGGTATCTATGCCGGTGTACCAACTACTGAATTAGATAACCTGGCTGCAGAAACAGCGGCCTCACTTACCACCATCCATCCCGACTATGCCACCCTTGCTTCCAGGATCGCTGTAAGCAACCTGCATAAGAATACAGTAAAAAGTTTTTCTGCCACCATGCAGAAGCTGCATGAATACACCGATAAAAAGACGGGTAAGAAAATGCCACTGATCGCTGATGATGTGATGGAGATCATCCAGAAAAATGCTGACCTGCTGGACAGCACCATCATCTACGACCGTGATTATGGTTTTGATTATTTTGGTTTTAAAACACTGGAAAAATCTTACCTGCTGAAGATTGACAATAAAATCGCAGAACGTCCGCAGCATATGTACATGAGGGTTTCTGTTGGCATCCATAAAGAGGATATTGATTCGGTAATCAAAACATATCATTTGCTGAGTGAACGCTGGTTCACACATGCCACACCCACCCTGTTCAATGCAGGCACACCAAAACCGCAGATGAGCAGTTGCTTTTTATTAACGATGAAAGATGACAGCATCGATGGCATTTATGATACATTAAAACAAACAGCAAAAATTTCGCAGAGCGCCGGTGGTATCGGTCTTGCTATTCACAATATCCGGGCTACCGGCAGCTATATCGGCGGCACCAATGGCACCAGCAATGGCATCATTCCTATGCTGCGTGTTTATAATGATACTGCCCGTTATGTTGACCAGGGTGGTGGTAAACGCAAAGGTGCTTTTGCCATTTACCTTGAACCATGGCATGCAGATGTGTTTGAATTTTTAGACCTGAGAAAAAATCATGGCAAGGAAGAATTGAGAGCAAGAGATTTATTCTATGCTTTGTGGATACCGGATCTTTTTATGAAACGGGTGGAAGCAAACGGTCAATGGAGTTTGTTTTGTCCCAATGAAGCACCGGGCCTGAGTGAATGCTGGGGTGAAGAGTTTGAAAAGCTCTATGAAAAATATGAATCAGAGGGAAGAGCAAGAAAGACCATCAATGCGCAGGAACTGTGGTTTGCTGTTTTAGAATCACAGATTGAAACAGGCACACCTTACATGCTGTATAAAGATGCAGCCAACAGCAAGAGCAACCAGCAAAACCTGGGCACCATTAAAAGCAGCAACCTCTGCACAGAGATCATGGAATACACCAGCCCGGATGAAGTGGCTGTTTGTAACCTGGCGTCTATTGCGTTGCCACGTTTTGTTATCAACGGAAAATTTGACCACGAAAAATTATACGAAGTAACCTACCAGGCTACAAAGAACCTCAACAAGATCATTGACTACAATTACTATCCTGTTGAAGAAGCTAAAAATTCAAATCTCCGTCACAGGCCGATCGGTTTGGGTGTACAGGGCCTGGCTGATGTGTTCATCTTACTTCGTCTTCCTTTTGAAAGCGAGCTGGCCAAGATGCTGAACAAAAATATTTTTGAAACAATTTACTTTGCTGCCATGACGGCCAGTAAAGACCTGGCAAAAGAACAGGGCGCTTATGAAACCTTTGCCGGTTCACCTGTTTCAAAAGGTATTTTCCAGTTTGATATGTGGGGTGTAACGCCTACGGACCGCTGGGACTGGGCCACATTAAAAGAAGCAGTAAAAGTACATGGTGTAAGAAATTCTTTATTGCTGGCGCCAATGCCAACGGCATCCACCTCCCAGATATTTGGTAACAACGAATGTTTTGAACCATACACTTCCAACATCTATACAAGAAGGGTATTAAGCGGAGAATTCATTGTAGTGAACAAGCATTTACTGAAAGACCTTGTTGAGCTGGGCCTCTGGAACAATGCGATGAAGAACAGGATCATTGCAGCCAACGGCTCTGTACAGAATATTGATGTTATACCTGCAGATATAAAAGAACTGTATAAAACAGTTTGGGAAATAAAACAGCGCAATATTATTGATATGGCTGCTGACCGTGGTGCTTTTATCTGCCAGTCGCAGTCGCTCAATTTATTTGTTGACAGCCCGAGTGCATCCAAACTCACCTCTATGCATTTTTATGCCTGGAAAAAAGGATTGAAAACAGGTATGTATTACCTGCGTACGCAAGCTGCTACGCAAGCTGTACAGTTTACCGTTGAGAAACAATCCGGCAACAATGAAACAGACCCGGTGATACCAAAAATTGATGTTGCGAAAACGAATACAACAACAGATATTGAAACCACCTATACCGATGGCGCTGTGTGCACCATGCAGGATGGCTGTATCAGTTGCGGTTCGTAGTACAGGCGCAGGCAGTTTTATATCTTTGCTAAAATCATTTACCAATGGATTTTCACGGCATAGATTTTAATGAAGTACTCACGGCAAGCTTTACGCTGTTTGCAGTGATCGATATGATCGGCTCTGTGCCGGTACTCGCTTCTTTAAGAGAAAAGATGGGCGGCACCATCAAATCAACGCAGGCAACACTTGCTTCCGGCGGATTGATGATATTGTTCCTATTTGTTGGCAAGCAGTTTTTAAACCTGCTGGGGATCGATGTAAAATCTTTTGCGGTGGCCGGTAGCATCGTCATATTTATTATCGGTATGGAAATGGTGCTGGGTGTGGAGTTCTTTAAAGCGGATAAGGATATGAAGAGCGGCAGCGTGGTACCCATTGCTTTCCCGCTGATCGCCGGTAGTGGTACACTCACCACCATCATGAGTTTAAAGGCCAATTTTCATGATATCAATATTTTAATTGGCATCCTTATCAACTGTATCGTTATCTACCTCGTATTAAAATCACTCTGGTGGATAGAGAAAGTGCTGGGGCCAAATGGTATGGCGGTGATAAGAAAGTTTTTCGGCGTGATATTATTAGCCATTGCTGTTAAAATTTTTGGCAGTAATATTGTGCAGTTTGGAAAGTGAGTTTGGTTATTAAACATTACTCCTTTTGCCTTAGCTTATAAAACCAAAGCGGTCCTTTAGTTTAATGGATAGAATTTCAGATTCCGATTCTGAAGGTACAGGTTCGATTCCTGTAGGGACTACGAAAGCTGGTTTGTAAAAGAACCAGCTTTTTCATTAACCATATTCTACGCAGTCAGCACCCTGTCTTTCAGCCTTGCAAACATTTCAACGGTTTCTTTATCCTGGTATGACTGGGCCAGCGCCACATACCTGTAGAACTCTTTACTCATCGGGGAATGACCACTTATTTTGCGTACAGCATGTTCCGGCATCCCCAGGCTGAGCATTGTAGTAATAGCTGTCCGGCGCATGGTATGTGTAGTCACCAGATCACAGAAACGGTGCCCCTGTTTCCCCATACCTTTTTTATTTTCCAGTTCTTTTTGTATGCCCCACCTGGTTCTTGTTTTACGAATATCATGTGTAAAACCCGCCCTCTCCGCAAGTTCTTTTACATACAGGTTAAGGTTTACTTTGTTATAACGGGGCAGCAGGTATCCGCCTTTCTGTTTTTCATATTTCTGCAAAATAGCCACAGCATAACCCGGCAGGCAGATCTTTGTATCAGTGGCTGTTTTTTTTGATCGTACACAGATATACCAGTTACTGCCGTTGATGCGTATATTTGATCTTTTCAGCATCACCAGGTCTGAAAACCGGAGTGCCACAGTGCAGCCAAATACAAACATGTCTTTTACTCTTTTCAGTTGCGGGCGGAGGCTTTCTTCAAATGCTTTATCATAGATCAGGTAGTTGAGCTCTTCAGGCAGTAATGTTACGATCGGGACATCTTCTTTGCGAACATAAAACTGTTTATAAAAGTCACCTGTCTGCAGCAGCAGGTTCTTATTGAGGTAACCAAAAAAAGTGCGGATATTTTTAACTGTGGCGCCTACATAATTATCAAAATGACCGCAGTCGGTATACAGGTAGTCTGTAAATTTCTTATAAAACTTTGCCCAGTAGTTTTTCTCCACTTTTATTTCCCGCTGAGTAAGCCGGCTGATGCTCCTGATACGTAATTCAAATAGTTTTTCAGCGCAAAATTTTTGCAGCAATTTTTTTGTGTAACAGTAATTATCGAGGGTACCGGCAGAAACTTTTTTTCCATTGGGTTGCAACCTTCTTCCTGAACGGCTGTCTTTTAAAAAGTGGTCGTAGAGTTCGAAAAAAGAGTGTACTTTTTTACCTGCGGCTGGTGTCATAAGAACATACTTTGGTGATTAAATTATTGGCTTTAATTTATGCAGAAATACGGACAAAACTGTTTATTTTAGGACTATAATAGGTATTTGAGTTCTGTGCCTGTAAAGGGTTGCATGAAAAGCGATTACTATCCCTTCGGGATGTTAATGCCGGGTAGAAAATTTACTAACGGAAATGAATACAGGTATGGGTTTAATGGGCAGGAAAAAAGTGATGAAATATTCAGTAATTCTACTACTGCGCTGTATTGGGAATATGACAGTAGGATTGGAAGAAGGTGGAATATGGACCCTAAACCAGAAATCGGTGTAAGTGAATATGCAGTATTTTTAAATAACCCGTTGCTATTTACTGATTTAAATGGAGATAAAGTAAAGCTTGAAAATGCTGGCGTTACGAAAAGAGAGTTTCGGAAAGCGAAAAGAGAGATACGAAAACTTAGAAGAAATTCTGAAGCATTCAATAATATGTATAAAGATTTGGATGCAGATGATGCAGTTCATACTTTTCGCATTACAAAAGGACAGGGTGGTGGTGAAGATCATTCAAATCCCAATATTTACAACTTAGGGTTTAATTGGAAAGATGCCGATGATGATTTAAAAAATCCGATGTTAAATAGGATGTCACATTACGCTCACGAATTTGGCCATGCCTGGCGTAAGTTTCATGATCTTGATCAAAAAACTCCTGATAAATTTAACGCCGAACAGCAATATTTTTTTGCTCCAGGGTTATTTCCCAAAAAAGAAGATATTGAGGCGGCAAAACAAAAATCCGAAGCCGCTGAAGAAAGAAACCGAAAAGGCTCAAACGATTATAATATAAAATTAACTGAAGTGAAAAATTCATGGGAATACGGCGCTTCACATATTCAAAATATTGTACTCTCAGAATTGCAGAGAACCAATAAAAAAGTATTTTCCAGTATTGCATTAAGAAACTCTTATGATAACGCAGCAGAGGCTGTACATATGATGATTGCAGGCAAACTATATATTAAATTTTCTGACGGAACTGGCACTATTAACCTGTTGACAGCGCCTCATGATAAAGATTTTTATAAAAATAAAGTGGATATATATGAAGACCATAAAGTTACTCCTACCCGGAAGAAATAGTATTAGTAAGCTCAAAATACTAATTTTAGTTTTGGTGTCATTTAAAACAGTGAATGCGCAAAAAACTTTGGTTACTGATTATGATCAACGATCTACAAAATTCTATTTGAAAAATAACTTCTTGAAATTTTATGATTTATCCTGCCAGTTAAACAGCGAGTTTTCTATTCTTTTGCTGCAAAATGTTAATTTGGAGCACGTAAAATCCTTGTTACTTTTTATTGACTCCAGTAAAAACTTAAATATCTTTGTTTTCTCTAAAGATTCTGTCTTGTTAAATAAAAAACTCACCCAATATCAATTGGACAATATACAAGACTTCGATATTGCTGATTACAGTAATTCAGAACTTATTGTTGAGGAAGAAAACACCCATTCAAAAACATATTCTGTCTTTATCAAATTGAAGAATAAAGAGAAAACATTAGAGTTAAAAACAGAGAATTCTTTTTTCTTTATGCATAAACCATCCGAAAATAAATATGAATATCTTCTTTTGAAAACTTTAGAATTACTTAAGAAATATACAGATGTAGAAATATTTGAGCATTTTGAAGGATGAACAAAATTTATATCAGTGGAGATTTTTATTGATTGACCTGTCTTAATATTTGATTTGCTAAAAAGTCTAAACATTAGCCGTATCTTCCAGAAAACTTCAGAATATATGCGGGCATAAAGCACCTTAATTATCAAGACCACTATAACTACAAAGGTCTTGATAATTTAATTTCAAAATATCTGTAACAGCATATACCGTTGTTATAGTTTTCTTTTGTTTTTATCATACCATTTTTTCCAAATACTATAATCATAATTCAAAAAATTGGTATCAGTGTACGGATTTGTATGATTAATATCAATATGTGGTGATAACCCCGTTTTACTCGCTAAATATTGGACTGCTATATATATACTGTCAATATTTGTTTTTTTTCCATTTTTTAGATTTTCAAGAACGCTTAAATTTTGTAAAAACACAGTACATTCTTTTCTATGTCCTATTTTACGGGAATCAGTGCAACAAATAATGTTAACGCAAAGAAAGAGCAACAATATTTTTTTCTGCATAAATTATTTTTTAGCGTCAGCGGCCTTCACAAGTTCCGGTTTATCAACAGTCACTTCCTTGTCAATTGTTACTACTTGTTTATAAATATCCCCATTTTTTTGCTTATAGAAAACGGTATACTTATTACCTTCGGATGTTTCAGGGTACTCATCATCTCCCCTCAGCCTGGTATTACCATCAACAGAGTTTTGTACCGCCACGCCTATAATATGATAGCTACTTTTAAAGTCTTTAATCAGTTGACCCAGCTGATCCATGTTGTCATTATCGTAAGATTTACCACTTGTTTGTTTGGCAAATTGTTCTACAAGTTCATGAATTAACAATCCTTGCTGATTTGCAGCTTTATTATCAGCACTTAATGTCTCAAATTTCGCAATGTCACCAACATCAATAGTTCCTGTAATTATGGAGCCTATGTCAACTTTCATTTTACCAAAATCTGCCTTTTTAGTAGGGTCCTGTTTTTCACTTTCATTTTTATCTTTAACAACTTTAACTATTATTGATTGGGGATCCATAGTTATACATGTAAGTTCATCATAAAAGTTTTTCTGCTGGTTAGTAAGTTTTGTAGCATCCCCTCCTCCTACTGTTGGCATAATTTTTACTACATAGTGATTTCCATTTGTACCTTTTATTTCTTCTAATTGAGCCTGAAACTGACCTCCGAGTCCCTCGTTAATAATTTTTTCGAATACATCTTTGCCAGTGCAGACTTTAACTAACTCTCCTTTTGCATTCTTTTCATAAATAGCTTCAAATGAAACAATTAATTCTCTTCCATCTGGATCGATAAATAGGATGGGGCTGTTATTTGTATAGGTATAAGGCGAAATTCCAGGGTATTTTTTCTGCAAGGGATCTAAACTTAGAAACCTTCCTAACCTTGGATTATAAATTCTAAATCCATAATCATATTGATTTCCATCTCCCGATACTTCCGGATCGCCCTCTTTTCCATTAAACCCATACCTGTATTCATTTCCGTTAGTAAATTTTCTACCCGGCATTAACATCCCGAAGGGATAGTAATCGTTCGCTGTTATTACATCCGCCCTGTAATAGCTCATAGCAGGTGGATTCAGCGGATCCGGTTCATTGCATAAAGCAAGTGTGATATCAATATCGGCACTGAACTCTTCACCCAGTATACTTTCAAATCCTGGTAAAAAGTTGATATCCAGCTTTGCCACATAAGCGGAAACCGGCGCACGGTGATACAGGTTGAGTGTATTTTTGCCGGTACCGGCTGCACAGCCGCTGTTATCGTCCGGCAGCATTAACACTTTCCGGTCGCTGATGGTAACAAGCACATTCCCCAGGTGATTGGTAAGCTCATAAAACTTGTTGCCCCTTGTAAAGGTATTAATATTGGCAGAATAATCCGGCTGTGTGATCTGGCTCACATCCCTGTTCACTTCGAATATACCCAGCCTGCTGCTGCCATACAAATGCACTTCACGCTGTGTAATATGACCGCTGTTGATGGCTGCATCGGTTACATATACACTCATTACATTACCGGTGGCATCCCTTATATACCATGTTTTTTTACCATTGGCTGTTTTGGTTATCCTGTTGCCAGATGCATCATAGGTATAGGTGATGGTACCACTGGCTTTTTGTACAGACAGTATTTTACCATATACGCTCCAGGTAATATTGGTAATACCTTCTTTGGTATCTTTTATTAAATTGCCAATATCATCGTAATCGTAATTACCGGCGGCCTGGTCCTCTATATCATTCACACCGGTAGACGGATCTGATTCACTGTAAGCACCCGGTACCAGCATACCATCTGATACATGGTCCAGCTTATTGTTCATCAGTTTGCCAGCCATGGTCGGGTGGTTTAAAGGATAATAGTTATAATGGTACCCCAAATTATCCATTGCCTGCTGCGATGGTTTATTACCATTACGGTCGTAGCTCCTAATATTACCGTTGGCATCATAGGTTATCCGTTCCCGGTAGTTATCAGTAATAACCGGCTGCCATGTGTTGGAGGATGTATTCAGGCCGGTAAATGCGTCCATTGCCACCAGCCTGTTCAGCTGGTCGTACCGGTAACCATATAAATGTGCCGTGCCCAGTCTTGGTATATTTACAGCCATGCTGCTGATATTACCGTTAAACAAGTCATTACCTGTTTGCCTGTTATCACCGCTCCACACCGGCAATACAGGATTATTTGCAAACGGGTGCTGACTGCCGATACTGATATAATCACTGCCGAAATAGTTCAGGTTAAATCCATACACATCTGCTGCCACCTGGTTTATAACGGTACCATCAGGATACCCATCCAGTCCCATATCGGCAACAGGTGAAAGATTGATGCCATTCACCCCTTTGAGCCAGCCCTGTATGGTATAAGCATAATCAAGCCCCTGTACCTGCTGCTGGCCAATAATGGTTCTTGCCAATGGCCCATGCCGGTAATATTTATACCGGGCATCTTTTTCCCAGAAAAGACTGTCGTGGCTGGTGAGTACATCTGTAATGCGGTTCTCAGCATCGTATTCATATACATGGTAGAACTGGTCGGTGTAACCATGCTGGTATGCCACTTTATTCATCTTACCACTGATAAGGTCATAATCATAAACCATCTTCTTGAACCTGTTACCCGGTGATGCAGTCATTTCCTTGTTCAGGTCCTGCAGCAGCGTATCCACATTGCCATGAATATCATAAGTATAAAAAGTTGCTGCCCTGTGTTCACCGGCAAGCGTGTAAGCAGAAGGTTCTGCATCGTACACCGCTATGCAGCTTACCCTGTTGCGCAGGTTGCGCTGTACCAGTATAGGTGGCGTAAGGTTATCAGACAGGAAGTTTTGCCCGTTATAATAAGAGAGATCATAGAATGTATGAGTGATCTGCGTTTTATCATGCACCGCATTCAGCCAGTTATCCATATAAGCCTCATCACGGGTATTGGTGGGCACACCACCCTGGGGTTTTTCACCCACTTCAATGATACGGCCAAGTTTATCATACATCGTATAGCTGTATTTAGTGGGTACATGTGCCTGCTTGGCATTCTGGCTGAGTACCAGGCGACCCAGCACATCATACCAGAAACGGCTGATACCTGCATCCGGTGTGCGCTGCATCACAACCTGGTTCAATGTATTATACCTGTATTCGGTAATAAGCCGGTGATTGGGTATCCTGGTGGCAACAGCTTCGGCTGTACCATTTTTTACGGCAAGTCTCTGTATCTGTACTTCTTCCAGGAAGCCGGGATCAGCATGCTTGCTGTCAACACCTTCCGGCGGAACAGTTTTTACAAGATTACCAGCCTGGTCGTAATAATATAAAGTATAGTGATACTCGCTTGTTTGATAATTTACTTTAAAGCTTTCAAGTTCTTTCACCGACATACATTTATTGTAATAAGCTGTATCAAATACATTGCGGACACTATCGATATACAGATCATATTTTTCCTCCGCAGCGGCATAGGCAAGATTGATCAGGTCACTGCATTCAGACTGTACCGGTGGATTAGGTGGTAACATTGGTTTATTCAATCCGCATAACCTCGGATCAAAGAAACTGGTGGTACCATCATCACACGGAGATGCATGTTTGTTGCAGTTCATCACAAACAGGTTATCTATCTGCTGGTAAGTATAATTAGTACCCTGGGCCTGGTTGAAATAAGTTGTAAATCTTGTTTTACAATTCTGACCAAACCTGCAAAGGAATTCTTTTGCCGGTGCTTGAAACGGTGTGGAATTAAAGTCTTCCTGCAGGATAAGACTGCCTGTTTCATTATACAGCTTAGCCCAGTCCACAGAGCCGCTGTTGCCATTCACAGATATGGAGAATGCATTGAAAGTGGTTACTGGTGTGTGGTTCACCCAGCTGGCAGTATAAATAAGTGTATTATCAATATAAAACTTAAACACGCCGTTTATATAACTCATTTTATAAACATGCGGTTGTGCCAGGTCAAAAGGCATGTTGGGTATATAAGCCGTGGTTCCCCTCAGAAGGTCCATATTACCTGCAGATAAAATCTGTATAAATATACCAGTGCCGTATTCTTTAAAGTAGATGTTTGTTACACCGCAGGTCATACGCATGAAATAGGTGCCGGCATTGGGAATGATACTTGTTTCAAATGTATATCCATCATTTACACAAATGGGTTCGGGTGAGTAACCTGAAGCATGCGAATACTGGATATCTGTCGAATCAAAATATCTTGAAGGGATGGTCATTAATCCATTATTGTGTATATATTCTGAAGGATTGTTGGCAAGCCAGTTTGGTTTAGCCGGGTCCCATGGATTCAGCTCCCATACCCAGTTTACTGCCGGCGCATTATCCTGTGCTTTAAATGAATTCAATACTGCCAGCAGATCGTTGCAAACAGTTTCATTATAGCCGTGTGTAAGATTGGCAGCTGCACATTCATTCATAAAATTCACATATTCTGTCCAGTTCTTGCCAAACCCTGTTCTCACGTTTGCATAATTCTGGAAAGCAATATTTACATTGATATCTGCATCATTCTGCGGGTTTGCAATGGGTGCTGTTTTATTCGTTAATGTATGGAACTCACTCTGCAGGTTTGCAAGATCAGCACACTCGAGACATGCTTTTTCATCAACAGCTGTTTCATTACACTGAAGACCGAATGGCAGCTTAATGGGAGCCGGCAGGAAATTGCAGGTATTGCTACCGTTGCATAAACCAAGCAATGTATTTATATCAGCCTCGCTCATTACTGCACCCTGTGTATATTCCAGGTATTTTTTAAATGAACCCGGATAACCAGATGCAGTGTACTCAGTTTGTAATTGCGTAAGCCTGTTGCATTCACACTGGGTTGGTTTTGTTACCACAAATTGATCCACCACGGGACTCCTGTTTACTTCATAATTACCAGCAGGCACTGTGATAAGATACGGATAGCAAAACTCGGTGTACGGAGCCTGTATACCCTTTGATAACAAAAAGGCAGTGATCACTGCAGGAAAATTGGTATAACCGCCTGCAGCAGGAGTACCGGCAGGGCTTATACTTTGTGACCCGGATATATGTGTTTCATCTGATCCGTTTTCACAAATATGCACCAGTCTGGATACAAGCCAGTTCCTGTCGGCGTCGTAAGTCGCCGTATTTTGCCATAGTGTATTTATTGCAGGACATTCACGTAATTGGGCTATCCATATTTCAGCATACTTCTGACATGTCTCACTGTATAAACCTGAAGCGAGTGTTTGTCCGCTTGAATTTGCAGTAGTAGAAGAACTGCCACCACCAGCCTGCCCGAAGAAGTCCTGCGTATTTTGATCCACTTCAAGATTATCAAGGTTAAGTGAACTAAAATCAGCAAACCGCAACTGGTAATTTGCAGCAGTAATATCTGCATCAGCAGCAGCTCCAGATGGCCGTTTTGAATTTAAATACTGCGATATAAATTTCTTTCTTTCGGAAAGATAGATGGTGCGGAACATTTTCCAAACCTGTTTCCAGTCGTCGGCACAGCCAATGCCGGATGGAGGAACCAACGACGGCTGTGTGGAACGTTGTGTAAAGCAAAGCGCTTTATCACAATCAGATCCTGTTCTGCATAACACAGCTCCCTGCGCCACCTGCATCATTGAAGGATGAAAACCTCCATTCACTAATGGGCACGGGTTACCATTTTCAAGTGGCCTGTCTGTATATTGCCTTATCAAACCAACCATACTGACAGCATAAGCACTTCCCACGCCAGTAAAGAAAGGATCCTTGGAAACAATGCTGTTAATGCTTGCAATACCACTATGTATGTTTTGCAGGTATGCAGTGTATGCCGTGGACCAGTCATTTACCTGGTTTAATTCTGCTTCAAATCCGTAAGCCGGCGGAAGCTCTGTGATAACAGTTTTTAATTTATAGAATTCAGGATGATAGGTTAGCAACTGCTCTGCCCATGGTGCTTTAAACTTGCTTAAAAATTCAGCACGTGTTAAAGTAGCCGCATTTATTTCTGTTTCTTCAACGCCATACTCATTGTAGTATTTTCCTGTTGAGGGGAGTGTTCCATCCATCTTATCCTGCACTGGTGTCTTAAAGCTTTGCCTGTTCAGGATATTAAAAGTGGTGTTCAGGTCAGGAGTACGGGGATCCCCGTTAAGATTTTCCCTTGCATATTGACCACCTGGGGATACATCCAGCAGCATAATCGTTTTCAGGTGCCTGATCACATCCATGCCATCTTCATTACCGGGATGACAGATCTTTTCGCAATTAGCCATCGCCTGGTTAAATGCGGCTTCCACCTGTGCCTCCATTTCCGGTGGTATTGAAGCAAGACCTGTTTCCTGCATAAACTTCTGCTGGAAACCGCTTAAATCCTGGCCGAGTGATTCTTTACAACTTGCACATGTTATATTACAATTAGTTTTTGATGCCAGTACGCTGTAAGCTGCATCAAAAAACTGCTGGAACCTGCGGCAGGTATCTTTCTCAAGAAATTTATTCCGGTAAGCATCCTGGGCATCCTGGCTAAGGATCAGTTCTTTTGTAATAGTATAAGAACCTTCGGGAAGGTTTAATTCAAAATGTTTATGAAACGCCGGAGATTCTCCATTTTCGTCACAAGTATTGAGATACTGACCAAGTGTAAAATTTTCAACACTGTCTGTAAAGGTTTGAAAACCCGGTACAGCATTACAATCTGAAGCAATCGTAAATCTCACCTTGTATAAGCAGTCAAAACAAAGATCGGCCGGTGGGTTGCTGCAGGTTTTCAATTTTAATTGCGGCGGCACCAGGTCGTAATCAAATTTATACAAACCGAATTTGGGCACCACCAGCGCCTTGGTTGATACAATTGATCTGCCATTTACCTGGTTTGATCCATCTATCAGCTGCTTTGTAAAATTCCTGGTATTAAAGCTCAGCAAACCGTCAACCATATCCTGGTTACCGCCTGTTTTGGGTACGTCACCCGCCAATGCAGTTGCCACTGTACGGCCATGCATATCCACATAACTTACGCTGTATTGACCATTGGCATCCTTTACTAAATTCTTAAAGTAATGTGAAGCATAGCCGGCATCTGTTCCAAAAAGCGCATCCAGTTCTTCCTGTGCCGGGGATTCGTACAAATATTTTGTTTCATGTCCGCTGCCGATCTGGTGATTTAACCCTACACCTCCCTGTGAGCCTGGTCTTCCATCGGGTGCAAACCTTGTTTCTGTAAATGGATACTGTGCCGCATCAGCAATATATTTTGCAATGTTCTTGTCACTTTTATAGTCATCTGTAGCCGGCAGTGAAAGAATTTCGTTATTGGGAGAATAATATTTTGAGCTGCCATAATTATTATCAAGCGGTGTTGCCGGGTTGCCGCAAATACTTGCCCCGTCTGCCAGTTTA
This sequence comes from Ferruginibacter sp., assembly GCA_047600665.1. Classification (GTDB taxonomy): domain Bacteria; phylum Bacteroidota; class Bacteroidia; order Chitinophagales; family Chitinophagaceae; genus Ferruginibacter. The sequence goes on along the minus strand of JASGKJ010000003.1, from coordinate 2,904,287 downwards.
TCATAGGCCCATTTTGGATAGCCCTCAAAATTTACACCACGGTTAAAACTTTGTGAGAATTCAATTATAGTACTTAGTGTTGGTGAAGGTAAAACCTGTATGATTGCCCTTCCCTGGTAATCATAATAACTTTCGGCCACCATTGTTGTGCCCGTTGTATTATCCTTTGTTACTGTTTGGCGGTTTCTTAAACTGCCGTCAAAATATTGTACTACGGATTTTCTTTTTCCATCTTCTGCGAAAGATGTTGATGCCTGCCAGTTGTAAGGACGTTCATGCCCGTTGAACTGGTACATAACTGCCAGCCCGCCGTTAGCAAGTGTAGCCTGACCGCTGCTGTTTACCTGCCACTTTTGCCAAACCCAGTTTCCTTCGATCCTTTGTCCATTACATTTTAACTGAACGGGTCTTACCCTTACAAAAAGATAACCTTCATCATCATAAAGCAGGGGAATGTTATAGGTTAATTTTTCGGTGGAAATCCTTGTACCATTATTTTCAAAAATTTTATCATTGAGCCAGTTCTCGTTTTGATCCTGGTAATCACCCACAGCTTCTTTATCCACCCATGACCATTCGAGATCATATTCTGTTTGCCCCTTATCATTGAATCCCCACACAGCTTTTAATTCATCAATGGTTTCATTATATTGAACTTCCAGTCCGGGTATTACGACTGAACAATCAAAATGATAATCTCTTATTGGTTCAAGTGTATTGTCAATACGTATTACTTTGGATACATCCCAGGTAATGCCAGTTGCTGGTGTAATAGAAACAATTTCTGCTTCTACCTTGTAGGCATTTTCAAAAGCATAATACTGGTAAGCATTGTGTTTAAGGCCATCTGCTTTTTTGAAATCAATTGTAAAATCTTTGATAACATCAGGCAATGCATGCTCCTGGTTATCATACTTTGTTATTTTCAATCGTACTGTTACCGAAAAATCTGACTCAATATAACTGACATGATCCTCCTCAATGCCAACAGCCACCAGGTTTTTAATAACATGGGTGGCTTCCACTGCCGCCTGGTTAGAGAAGAATTTATTGTCTCTCACCCTGGATACGGCATTGACAACGACCTGCCCCTGGCTCCCAAGCTTGGGATCAGTTTGTACCTGGTCATTAATGGCCAAAGCATTCATGCTGTACATAAACTGCAGCAGCATACAGGAGATTATGCATAACGTCTTTTTGCAAATAAATCGCATAAAAAAAATTTATCTTAACCTATAAATTATTGTGCAGGCGGTGCGTACTGAACTTGTCGTCCGCCCGTCCAGGAATTAAATAATCTGTAATCCTTATATTTCTCCACTGGCTTCCATGTGTCATCTTCAAAGTATATGTACTGCTCTTCATCATAGAGTGCACTGGAAAAATTATTATACCGGTAATCCGAAAAATTAATCCTTAGTGTTTTTTGCAGCACCTGGGGTGTTGTTGACGGAGGAGGCGGTGTTGACAAGAGTGTAGTGCTGCTGTCATCGTAATAAGGCTCCTCGAAAACATATTCAATAGAGGTTAAAAATTTAGCTGCACTGTCGTATATTATTGTAAAATGCAGAAACTGGGCCAGGCTGTCGGCTTTCTCAAAAGTGATTATTCCTGTAGTCGTGGTATCACCGCCGGGATTGGTGCTATCCATACCGCTCACATTAAATACATGTGTCAATGTAATATTATAATGGGAGGAGTAAGCCTGCAGCATACTGTCAATTACCTGTCTTGCCGGCAAACCTCCACCCGCCCCTGTTGGCCGTGGATCTGAAACCAGGATATATTTTTCTTTATTGTATACTGCAATAAAAAAGGAGTCATTCTGCATGAAATCAATTTCGCCCAGGTTGTATTTGGCTTTATTACCAGCCATGGTATATGTACCGGACAAACCGTCTTCCTGACTTCCATTACCATCAGGAAGTATTATTGATGTATAGATATATTTAAAATCAAACGTAAGGTGATCAGCACTGTCGTAAACCTGGTAAATACTATTCATTATTTGCTGCACTGTTGCCAGGTTTGACTGGGCCATTGACTGGTGTTGCAAGAAAGACAATAAAACAGTAATCAGTAAAAACAGCCTCATTTTTATTCGTGTCATCATTAATCAGTTTTTATTTTCTAAAATCCAGGTAAGGTTATTAATATATATTTTTTTGTGTGGCGCTTCTTGTTTCCTTGATGGTCTTGATACCTTTTACTGTTTCCTTTTTCACCCTTATCAATGTACCGTCATCATCGTATTCATATAAACTTGAGTAATTGTTTTCATCAAGTTCTGCCATTAACCGCAGGTTAGAAGCATGGTAAACGAAGCTTTTCATGTTTGCATTAAATGGATGAATACGCAAATCATCAAAGAATACAGGGCTGCCTCCATTCGGGTATTCATTGTTAAGTGAAACATTTATACCGGTAACGGTTGCCTGCTGCAGTGAAGGAAGTATAAACTCTCCTTCGTACCGCTGCCATCCTTCGATAATGCTTCCGGAGGGCCGCATTGTAACAGCCTGGCTGCTTCCGTTCATTGTAACCGTGATAGAGTTTTTCACATAAGTGGAGCACTTACAGTCATTCGCCGTTTCTTTCACCCATGCACTCAGCAACATTTTTGTTGTTTCGGTTGGCTTTTGCACCAGGGAGAAAGTATCTGTAAGCGCATTGTCATACACGTTTACACTATCCAGTTTTGTACACCAGAAAGTTTGAGAAGGAGCTGTATTGTTCGCATCAGCCAGGCGGGTGGGATTATATATAACTGCTTTTGGAATAAGAGTATACTCTGTTTCACACGGTTGTTTCCATTTAAATACTGATCGTACTTTTTCCTTGTAGTGACTAAAATCCAGCCGTATAGTATAAAGCTGCCCTGCCACCAGGTTAATATCCACTGTTCTTGAATTTTGCTCGTAATTGTATTTCCCCCATCTATTGATAAGCAGAGCACCATTCACCCATAACCTTACACCATCCTGGTGTATAAGCTGGAAAGAGTGAGGTCCTGATTTAAGCGGTTGTATACTTCCTTCCCATTTTACGCAGAAATAATCTTCATCTATATTTCCCGGGATATTTAATAATGTTGATGCGCTTATCTCCTGGCCATAATTAAGGTTGTTACCCCTGTAATAGTTCCAGGAACAATTTCTGCCGTTATTACAAACCATACATACTGCTTCATCCGGTCTTATGGTGCCTGCATTCGTGGTTAGCAGGCCATTCAGGTTACCGGGCATATCACCGTTATGATTATACTCCTTGTATAATCCCCTGAACCCTGTTCCCTGGGGGGTAACATATGTTTCTGTATAGGAGGTGGAGTCAACTCTTATACGCATAGTATAACCCCTGTCTGCAACTGCTTCACTTGTAACAGGTGCTTTTAAAACAATATGCTGGCCGCCATCAACCCGCAGGCTGTTAAGCCCGGTATGTTTCTGTGTTGCATCAATATTATTATCAACAGGCGTTTCAAAATTATAACTGCGACGTGGATGACAGCTTATACAATCCAATGCAGACTGGTAAGTGTAATCCTCAAATCCATCAAACATAGATTCCCTCACTCTTGAATTATTGATGACAGCAACGGGTAACTGTTGGTTATACCCGTAAAGCCCTGCATTAAAGCGTCCGAGTGGGTCCTTATTTTCTATATCATAACCCTTACGGTTATACTGTGTAATTACAGACTTCCATTGCCAAACATCTGCAACATTTTCATTACGCAGCAGGTAAAAGTTAGCTGGTTGTGGCACTGTCTGGTTAAACTTCCAGAAATCTTTATAGTTGACGATAGCACCGGCAGTTCTGGTGTCAATGGCACTGTTGTCATCAAAATTATTAACAGTGCTTTCCTTTCTTTCACCGTAATAAACAAAAGCTGTATCAAGCCGCCAGTTTCCATATATACCTTCCACATAAGGATTAATAGCTTTGCGGGTGAATTTGGACCTGCATTCTACCACCTGCTGCTGCACCTGGCCGCATTCGATAGGCTGCCCGGTAAGCAATGGATCCGTGTTTGAGCTATGCATTAAAGACATGCCTCCCACATTATCAACCTCACCACATATATAATAGTAAACAGAGAGGAATGGCTGGGTCATCGAACTATGCGTTGGGAGATTAACCGGGGAACCTGTAAAACACTGGCTCCTGTCCTGACCCCGGGCAACAACTTCCTGGCCGGCACGGCTTCTTAATTGTGCCAGCCTGAAACCACAGGCAATGTTATTACCCGGTGTACGTGCATTATTAATCATTGTCTGTACAATATTCTTAGATATACTCACTCTGGTATCAATAGAATTACTTATAGTATAATTGATATTGGACACATCCGGCGTTGATGAAATTGTGGCAAAGTTTCTCCAGTCATGCAGGTTAAGATTCTGATCCCTGAAATATTGATCCCACTGTGTATTATTAGTTGGCCAGGGTGCCAGCATCGGCATTACGGCCACTGTGTTCAATACATCTAAAGAACGGTGGCTCCAGGAACTTTCATGATTTTTATAAACAACTGGTCTCCATCCTACCAACCTCACCACATTATACCCATCATGACCATATCCGGCGCTGTTAATATTTGAAAGAATCATGTTCTGATCGGTGTGTGAGAACAGGCTAAGCCTTGCATCTGTTACTACAGCAGCTGGATTTCCCAGGTTGCTTGCATTGATATTATTACGTACATCAAAATTCATCCATGAATCATATGCGTAAGAATAGGGTGTATACTGTGATATCATCCTTGCGGAAACCGAAATAGGATTAAGTTCAATATTTTCCACCCCGTTTACCCGGTTATCCGGGTCTCCGATTTTTGCTTTTACTCTGGCAGCATTCAGCAGCGGAAAATCCATCCTTCGTATAGATGCATACTGCGGCGTTGTTACCGTTGTAACAACGGGATAAAAACTATTATCCACCCGCCAATGATCTTTAAAAATAGCAGCAGAAGTTTGTATTACCTCTGCATCAAAACCGGCATCTTTAAATACTATTTCACGTGAATTGTCTGGATTCTTTTTTACCGGGCTTTTCATGGAAGTAACACTGCCTACCATTTGATCAAGCATATTTCTGTGACCACTCCTGATGACCCTTATCATAACATTTTCTGCAGTGTACGGATTACCGCTAGCATCCATAAATACCATCTGCGGGGTGGCAGAACCCACTTTGCCCGTATACACAGCCCATATCCTGTTTGCAGTATTCTTTGTTAACCTCACCGTTCCGCACTGGTTTCCATCACAGGGGTATTTACCCCAGGGACCTCTCCTGTTGGGGCTGAAAGCATACATTTCATCACCGCTTTCAAAGAAAGACATATCTATTGGTGTTTCGAGTATGCCATGCCTGAACGTAAGACCTGAAAATGTAAGATCGATATTTTTATACGCCGGCCCCATCCCGCTGTAGGCCCAATGCGCAGGGTAAGAAAAATTATAAACAGGCTTGTCGTGCTCATTATTTGTTCTTGTTAATAAAGCATTCCCTGTTTCAGCATCAAATACAAGATTCTTGGTACTCACAATGCTGCCTTTATCTGAAACCACCACGCTGTCCAGTACAGCAAAATGATTTACTATTTTTAATACGGAGGCCGAGCGGTAGGTCATTCCCTCGCTTACTGTTGGCTGAAGGATATTTGTTAATGGCACGGGGAAAATACCCAGCACGAAGAAATCGAGATTGAGATTAATATTTGTAGTGGTGGTAATAGTGGAGTGCTCCCTGAAATCAGCCATCAGTTCTATATCCCGCCCAATAACACTTGTATTGATCTTCCCGTTGGGTTTATCAATTGTTTGAAACTCGTGGTTGAAGGAATAGGTCTTATCTTTTGTTTTTTCGATGTTATAAAAATTCTCAGTATAAGAGAACGGATTTACCGGGTCCTGGATGGAATAAGTCGCTTTTCTTTTTTCCTTTCCGTTCATATCATTCATGTCCACCATAAAACCCTGTGACTGGGTAACAGCTCTTTTCAGATCAAGCCGCAGCAGTTCCAGTATCGGGCTGGGTGAATATTTTACGTTGGCTTCCGGGTCAGTAAGCTGTGTACAGGAAGATTTAAATGGAAAATCTTTCGTGGTATAAAATTCTGTTACTTCCCTGGTTGGCGGGTTTTTCACCGTATCCCGGTGAATAGATAATACCTCCACCCTGCTGTATCCAACTGACGGTGACGGGTAGAACATTTCACCCAACGGCATTTCAATCGCACCATAGTCATACGGTCCTCCTTTATTATGATTATTGAACCGCATGATTTCCCTATGAGGGTTTTCATCACTGCCCACAGATGGTTCCCAGGATGCAACACCACTGCTTATCGTTTCAAGTTTATTATTGATCAATGCTGTGGTGGTGTACTTATACTCCTGTCCGTAAGTTGCTTTGAACTGGTTTGCCATTATATCCCAGTTGTCATCAATTACTATCTTTTTTACCCTTAATCCTCCGCCCAGTTTATTGTAATTCGGACTGGCCAGTTTTGCAAATGATTGTGCCGGTACGATGTATTTACATTTACCTGCAGCTTTTATTACATTATCCTCACCAATGGCAAGCCCTGCCACAGAACTGATAAGCCCTGCCATAGCCAATACCACTGACTTTACACCGCCCTCTTCGCTCAGATCATAACCTTTGTATGCTTTACCTGGTAATTGCTGTTTTAAAAACTGGAGCACCTGCTGGGTCATAGGAGTAGAACCTTCTTCAAATAATTTCACCTGGACATAAGCAATATCTGATGTGGTACCGGATGAGGGCCGCACAAGGCCAAACTTATTTATATCTGCATATACAGGAATCAGTTCCTCCCCCGGTATACCCGATACAGGCGGCATAGTAACAGACAGCTTCATGTAAAGCTGCTTTACATCTTCAAAATACCGCTGTGCAAGCACACGGTTATCTGCATTTTTATCTGTGGTTAATTGTATTGGAACCGGCAGCTTTAAATACACGTAGTCATTGTTTTTAAAACAGGGCATACCATTACATGTTCCGTTGTAATAAATTGCTGAAGAAATATTATTATTATTCACTTCGGGATTGGCAGGACTGCCAAATCCTAGAACCTGGCACATGGAGGCAGCTCTTTTATCCTGCACATAAGCATAATCATCAGATTCATATTCCACTTTTATAACACCCCCGGAAGGCAATATGATCTTATTCAGTGTCCAGGCTGCAGCATACTTATCCGCCTTCGTTTTATCCTGTATCACGTATGGATAATCTGCATTGCTTAAGCCCCCCGGGTTTACAGCAACCGGCGGATTGTTACCGTCCGGTTCAGTTTCCGGTTTATAGTCGCCCCACCTGTTATTACTATTATAACTGTAGTCAGGATTTGATTCTGCCGTTTCGGGATAAGAAAATGCATATCTTGATTTTGGCTTTTTATCATGTCCATTATAACTGATCCAGATACTGTCAAGCGTCAGCTTCCCGTTTCCTGTAATACTTCCGCCATTGCCGTCTGTATTTTTGCATAGTTTATAAGAATGAAAAAACCTGACTGTCTTTATTGGCTTGGGATTATTACTTTTGAGCAGGTCCGCTTTAGAAAAAAGACAAATCTTAAAAAGGCGCTGCATACCCCAGTTATCGTTAAGTCCACCATCCTTTGACAATGCTTCCCGTGCATCTTTACGATCATTCTTCACATAAAATCTTGCCACCATATTTTTTGACTCAACAGAATACAGGTGCCACATTTCTCTCTCACCATATACATAATGTGCTTTGTCATCTTTTTCATCTGTTTTCAAACCTTCGCTATATGATGCATACCCAATGGATCCGTTATTTTGATTTTTCTGGAGCGGTGTACGCCATTTAAAGCCCTGGGAATACCTTGAATAATTAAACTTAATTGCATCTCCCATATCATCTTCAGTAATACCATTACCGGTTACATCCACATAATTGGGTGATACAAGCGCTGTCAGTAAAAAAGAATGGGTGTAAGCCGGTGTTTCCTGCTCTTCCATAAACCAGTCCCGTCCTTTGGTATTGGCTTTTGTATCATCTATATCTTTTTGATATGTGCTTAAACCGGTTGATTTATCACCATTTTCAACACTGAAAGAAACATCCAGCTGCTTCGTGTTATATACCGGAATCCCATATATATATCTTTTGCCGTCGGTACCAAGCACATCAATTTCAGATATATGATGATCCTGCCGGTAAGCATCTTTACTGATAACCGGACTTTGATTGGCTGTATTAGGATTTCTGCGGTCGATCTGTTCAATCCCGGCATTACCACATGGTGCAAATGTTACTTTTGTGGTATCCCACGGGTCTTTATAAGAATATATATTTTTATCAAACCCCACCCTTGCGGCTTCTGTTGCAGTTAAAAAGTTTATTACCTGTGTGCGTTTATCTCTTGCTGTTCTTATTACATTGGATGGCGTTAACTGTGGTTCTGCGATCTTATTTTTATTGGCATCGTATGCCACCAGTTTAGGTAATAATGTTGGTGTGCCCGATGCAATATTTCCCAGCTTAAGACGCACAAGGTTTTCCCCACCGATCACATTCTGAAAATTTGCATCAGGAATTGCTTTTTCACCGGGGTTTTTAAAGTAAACCGCCTGGTAATCTTTTTGGTTTTCCTGGAATTTGAAAACATTTTTAGCAAGATTGCCCAGGCTCCATTCCTGTGCTATAGAAGGGGTAAATGCAAAGGAAAATTCAGCTCCACCATGCACCACATTTCCAAAACCCAGGTCAAGGGCCAGGCTTTTTGAATCGTCCTTGGTTGAAACATATGCATCCCTGATATTACCAAGGTCGCCACGGTAAGCCCTGAAGCAACCACCGGTACCTTCTCCATTGATGCTGAATACGTCATAAGTATATACGGGCATTGCAATAGCAGGTGACGCAGGTGTATACATTACATCATTGGCCCTGTTAAAATCAAGCAGTGCGGATGGGTCATTGTTTGCTCTCTGGTAATAAAGCATGCCATAGGCAGGATGTTTAGTTTCCTTGTCTTCATCAGCAATTTTATTTTCTACATAGTAGCCGTTTATCCTCCCGTGAACATTTAATCCATATACTTCTCCCCCAACCGAAAGTGAAAGATTATAGTTCCGGCGTGTAAAAATATTTTTAATAGAAGGCACCACTGTTGGATAAACAAACGATATTCCTGAACTCAGCGCTGCAATCGAGCCTGATACTTCTGTTACCTGGTAAGGTATATCTTCATTTGTTTCTGCAATTTTTTTAGATTTATCTATGCCGGCATCCAGGTGCATACCCGTGATACCCGACCTGGAACTGTAAGTAAAACTTGCTCCAAGTGAAGCCGTGGTGGAACCTTTTTCTGCATCATTCTTAGTAAAAGAAGCTTTAATAGATGGTGTGATGGAGCCACCGTTCCTTGAACTGAAATTTAAACCGGCACCAAACGAAAGACCAGCTGTTTTATCTTCTCCTGCTTTTGCAGAAATACTTAAAGATGGGTGTATACCTGCTTCCAGCGCTATACCAAGTTTATTGTTGTAAGAAAAACCACCGCTTGCATCAAGACCTAATGGGAAGCCGGCAAATTTTGCACCTGCACCAAGCGAAATACCATAGGTTTTGTCCGGGCGGATGCTCTGTTTTTTAGTGATCAGATCGGAGCCATCAAAATCATCCGGTAAACCACGCATGTTCCGCATAATGGTACCGGGATTGATGTTCCATCCAAGCCCCACCCAGCTTGCATCCTGGTCCATTGTGATACCACTGCTGTAAAACATATTGATCGGGTAACCGCCAACATCAAACAGTGGAAGATTATAAGAAAAATCTCCCGAAAATGGCGACACCATATTATCTGAACCCACAGATTTAAAACTGCTCATTTCCGGCTGACCCGGCCCGCCAATCTCGGTCTTATTCTGTTCCCTGTCCATCTTCAGTTTAACCTGTTTCAGCTCCTTATCTTTTACCGGTTTACCAACCGGGAACTCCTTACCGGTTTCTCCGTAAAATAACGGTGACGCATAACTTTTTTTAATGCCCAAATTGCTTACCTGCAAACTATCATTGCCAAAATTTTCATTGATGAGGTATGAAAAGCCACTGCTATACTTTTTTCCTGTGTAACCTTCCGGCATCAGCATTTCTGCCTTTAATGAACCGAATCCCGAAATAAAAAACAGGGACAAAAAAGTCAGGGCTATCTCTTTCTGGTAGTTAGATGAAATCCTCAAAAGCATAAATAATATTTTATTCCGGTTTAATTTTTTTGTTACAGTATGCTATTTCTTACGGCTGTACTTTTTAAATGTGAACTGTGCCTGCCAGTGTTCATTTCTTGAATTGGTGATCTTTGCTATATAAACCCTGCCTTCCTGCATTTTAAGCCTGTTCTTTAAGTCTTTGTAAATAAGGTTTTCGCCCGGCTTTAGTTTTATTTTCATTTTCACAGCAGTTGTTTCTTCATGCATATCAGCAGGGTCCGATACAACCAGCAATACTTCTTTCTGAGACGTTTCATTGATGTAGGATAATTTGATAACACCTTCCGGAGCTATCCCGATCTCCCTGGGATTCTTTTTCATTTTTATGTAGGGCGCCGCTTCTATAAACTGAACAGAATCGGCGGAAGACAATTTAAATACCCAGGTTTCAGTTTTTCCTGCATAATTCCTTTCATCCCTGGCCACAACCTGCCAGGCATACCACTTATCCTTTTCAAAAGCCGATGCTGATGTGGGGTAAGTAAGGGATGTACCTGCCTGGTTGCCTGCTGAATAAAAAGGAACATTGTACTGTATTGCTTCGCTGGCAGTTTGATTATCGTTTACCGGGACTATCAGGACATCATACTGCAGCTGTGTGAACATATTTGCAGGAGCAGGCGGTACCCATGAAAAAAGCCCCGGCTGGGTTACCAGCACACTACTGTCCGGGGGATTCACCAACATTGGCGGGCTTAACGGTTCTGTTTCAAACTGTATACACTCGTCAGCCGGATTTATATGCCCGCCTATCACATACAGGCTATAGCAAACAGTATAGTTGCCGGCTGGTAACAATCCCTGTGGTCTTATGTCAATCCCATTTTGTATATAATTATATTGAAGGGGGTTGAGCTTTTCAATACTTATCCTCTCTGCTCCCGGGTTTACAAAAAAAGTATTAGTGGTTGCCGTTAGTACTTCCATGTTTGTCAACCGGTCACGAAGGATCAGGTCGAGCCTGCATTGATATTGCTGGGCAGCACTGTTTATTACAATCAAATTCCACAGCTGGGTTTGCTGCACCAAGCCGGAGGCAGGCAAATTGGGCTGCAGTGAAAGCTGTGCTTTTACAACCGATACGGTTGCCAGTAACAATACAACAAATACTTTTCTCATAAGCTGTTTTAAAATTGCCTGTAAAAACTCATCCTGCCAATATTAACAGGTATAAGCTCCCTGTTAAATCCCGGCAAAAATGTTTTATCATAATTAACCTGTATACTGCCAATATTTTTCAGGTATATATTCATACCTGTAGTGCTGCCTAATAAACTCTTTACGTGATTATGCCTGTTCCATTTTAACCCTCCTGCCAGTGAAATATTATTGGTCAGCTGCCAGCTTAACTGCTGGTCGAGCGTAAAGAGATGAAATGCCTTTTGTGCCGATATACTTATGCCTGTTTGAAGGGTAAAGGGCGATATATATATGTTGTGACTAATAGTGGAAGTGGATGCATTATAATATGTAAATCCTGTATCAACCCCATCATTATAAAATTTAGTAAAAAAAATACTGGTATTCATGGCAATACCTTTAACCCTGTAAGCATGATTTACAACTGCATTGAGTGTGTTATACTGGCTTTCTGATAAACGGTTCCCATTGTAAACTATCAATTGTGAAGAAGGCATATATCCTACAGAAACAAAGGGATACTTTGGAACCCGAAGGCTAACCTGGAGAGACTTAAATACAGTGCTGCTTGAATAGGATGATGCAGCAAAAGGACTTGCAAAATCATTTTTCCTGACAGCAGCCTCCAGTACAAATTTTCTTTGCCACAGGTACTGGTTAACTTTTATCATCCAGGCATCCTGGTTCATGTTCACAGGAAACAGGTTATAAGATTTGAAGTTTTGTCCTATTTTTTTATAGTAGGCATTCAGTTTTGTACCTGTTGAAGGGTTTTGGCTGTAAAAGCGGATACTGTATGCTTCATTTGTGTGTGTTCTGAAATCGAATATCTTATCCCGCCGGCCGGGAACAGAGGGTGCAGAAGAAAAATTTTCAGCCGATGATGACTTTGCGATCTCCCCAATAAAATAGTTATTGTCATCCACATTGATCCTGGCTTCCAGCGAAACGCCCGTTACATTTTCCACCGGCTGAACACCATTTCCCAGGGAAGCATTAAATACACTCTTGGTACCATTATAAAAAGTAGCTATAAAATTATTCTTCTCTTTCTTCCCTATACCGGCTCTTACCAGGTATAAATTCTGGCTGGGAGCTTTCTCATTATCCTTATAAACAAAATCACCAAACCTGTAGTTCACCTTACCGGCTGCAAAAGCGAAATAAAGATTACCCGGGTTCATTTCCATATTAACACCCGAAACAGATATATTCTTCACCGTTAGTTCCGAATAATCAACCCAGCTCCGGCCAATACCGATCCTGTTAACAGAAAGCAATAACTGCTGTACCCTGCTGATACTGTCCTTTTCTATTCCTTTTTGCTTCATAAAAGCATACAGGCTGTCCGTATTTTTTATTCCATTGATCTGGTTTTTGAGTTTATTGAGAGAGTCACTCATGCTCTTTTTTGCAGCATTTAACTTATGTTCTGCTTTCTGCAATTCTGTTTTCAGCTTTTCAAGCTGCTCCTTCTTTTTTTGTAACGCACGGCATAGCTGCTGTCATTTACTTTTTTCCCGGCCTCTGCAATACTTACTTTGCTCTTCATTGCACTGAGGCTGTCTTTAAAAGCCAACTGGCTGCTAAAGGAAGAATCAGTATTTGTTATTTCTTTTAAACCGGGCACAACAGGCCGTTTTACTTCTTGAGTTATATCCTCTTCATCTTTACTCGCTTTTATACTGTCGGCTGTATCTGCAATGTTTTTCTTTGTGATTGTATCAGCGGTATGCGCTACGGCATTCAATATCCTTTCCTTTTCTTCAACCATTTCCTGTGTTCTTGCAGGACTGTTGATCCATGCCTGCAATTCGAGTACCTGTGCATTTAGCCGCTTAAGGTTTCCCTGCAGGTAGTTCAGATCAAAATCCGGCATTAATTCTTCAGCATTCTTTAATAAACCGGCTTTTATGTTATTTAATAGCTGCTGTTTACTGAATAAAAAATTAACATCAGTAAAATCCCGGAAATAGGGAGAGTTGTTACTATGGTTTGTAACTACCATTTTAACTGGATACTTTTCATTGAAAACAAAATCAACAGAAGTTTGCACCAGGTGCTGTGCCAGGTCACGCTGCGAAAAAGGTGTATCAATATAACTGCGGTAAGAAAAATTATACAGAATATTCCCATGCATTTTCAAAAAAGCAGGTTTGCCCGGAACAGCTCTGTGCACACCGGACAGCAAAGCCAGGGTATCATCTAAGAGTAAAAACAACCTGTTCCTGTTTCTTTTTGACATCTGGTTTGGTGATTGACCATTAATTAAAAAAGGATCTTCTGCTGCAATCAAAAAATTTTCATTAGTGGTTAAAGGCACATCATAAAGCCGCTGCTGGGCAATACCCGTGCAGGATATAATGATGTGTATAATAAAAATGCATACCCTTTTGTGCCACATAACTTTGCATTTGCAGATACAAGTGCCGTTAATTTTTCTTTATTAACTCTTTCAGTTCTTTCAGCTCTTTTTGCAGGGTATTAATTTGCAGTTGCTGGTTCTCACCTGTTGCAGCCTGCTTTACAAGTTTTTCCTGCTGGGTTTCAATAATTTTGTTTTGCTCTATCGCATACAGAGTAAGCTCTTCAATTTTTTTAAGGAGTACGGCCTGGCTTGTGCCTATATCTATACCTGTTTTTATTACCTGGTCGCCAGGCAATACACCAGGAAGATGCTTATGCTTCCGGATAAAATTTTCAACATCACTTAATGAAGGCAATTGATAACCCTCGTCAAAAACATAATCGGGCCAGTTAACAGCCGGTGCGTCAATCTTTAATTTTCTTGTACGAATTCCTTTTTCAACATAAAGTTTATAGTCTGTTGTAACAGCCGAATTACTTACAAGACCTATGTATACATTTCCTGTATTATTGTTTGACAGGTTATCGCCTGTTGACGAGAGTGCCCACTTGCTTGCCGGCAAAGGTTTCCAGGCAGCCACACCTGCCACACCATTCACTGTTGTACTTGTTAATACATTATCATTGGCTGTATTACCACCAGTTACTATAAGCCCGGTAGTTTTAATATTCCCATTCACCTCAAATTTTTCATTTAACGTACCGGAAACATCAACACCAACTCTTCCATTTACATAATCAAATGAAAGCGGTCCGTCGGGGAGCAATGAACCATTTACATAAAAGTTGTCTATCCTTAAATTTCCGCCTGAAGCATTTCCCCAGCCATAGATTTTGATCGTTAAAGAACCACCACGATCACTTACAGCAGGGCTCGATGACAGATCATAATTAAATGACGGCAAGCTTGAAGGTGCAGAACCACCAGACGATGCAGCTTTACCGGGAGTAAAGGCAGAGGCATTTATTTCAGTACTGGATTTTTCAATACTGAATTTTGCATTAGAGGGACCTGTATAGGTGCTCCAGGCACTCACCCCAATAGATTGTATTCTTAAAATATACCCGGGATCTGCAGTAATAGTAACATAGAGATACTGACTGCCCTGGGAGCTCAGGTTCCATCCAGAAGTATTGAAAACCTCATCGCCTGTAACCCAGTTCAGGCCTGAACTGCGGCTTACTGATGATACGGTTCCGAATTGAACGGAAACAGCATTGCCCTGTGTGGGATTTGTTGAACTGCCATCAAATGTAAATTTGAATAACTGAGCATTACTGCTGCTCATTAAAAATACAAATGCCAGCAGGAGATAATATCTTATCCTCATAAGATTAATAATATTTGGTTATGTAAGTTTGAAATGACCGGAGAGAAATCAGATCCCTATGCTTTCCTTGCTTTCAAAAGAAATCGAAAATTTTGAAGAACGGAATAACGAAAAGATACAAGTGTCGAATAGCTAATTTTGGGCATACAGTTACAGTTTAGGTCAGGAATGTTGTGCATGTGGTTAATGCACAAATAATTTTTTTGAAAAATAATTAGCTAGGAGAAGGCAGTTTTTACAGAAACGAATTATACAGCAAACATATATCAACAAAAAAAATAAAACAATAGCTCCCGTTTACAATTTTATCCACAATGTTCCGAAATGCCTTACAGCAAAGGGCTTCAGCGAATTTTTTTTTTTACAATGAGTATTTTTACGCATAGATATATTCATAGACCGTATTTTCCGAAGCACACTATATCATTTCCTGACAGAGATCATTAACGACATAAAAAAGTTTGTAAGTTTTTTATGTTACTCTTTTTGAACAATATTTGGAATATAAAAATTGAATGTACCCTAGTTATATGCATCAGTTTAAATCAGGCAGAAGATAAACAACCACCCACCATTTCAATCCGTGCATTTTTTTTACTAAAGCAATCACATCATATTTCGGGACGGTAAGAGATATGCTTTTCCCCCTGTAAAAAAAATATTCTCATCCTTTCCCAACATCTGCAACAAAGCCTGCGTACCAGTATACAGACAGATCCCGGGACCATTTTAAAACAATCTTAAAAATTAAAAATGAAAAAGAGAAGTATAGTTAAAATGCTGGCGGCAGCTTTATGCTGCAGCATAGTTTTTCTAGCCTGTAAAAAAGACGACCCGGATACCACACCTGTAAAAGTGAAAATGCTCTTATTTGACTGGAAGATAGACAGCATCAGTGTTCCCAAAGCGGCACAACCAACAGTGGATAGTACACTTAAAAAAACATGTATGAGTGATGACGTTATCCGCTTTAGTAAATCCGGTTTCGATTTCCAGGATGCTGCCAGCAAATGCGACTCCAGTATTTTCTTTTACGCAAAAGGCGGCTGGGCATATGACCTTACAAAAGATTCCATCAAACTAAATGCAACCAATCCCTCAAAGTACTTGTCGTGGAAGGTGGTGACGTTGAATGACAGCTTACTGAAAGTGCGGTTTACAGACAGTTTTAATCCTGCGAAAAAGCTGGTGAAAACGATCGTATTTAAACATTAACAACGGGACACAGCAGCCTGGCTGGATGAACAACAGGCTGCTGTGTTATTTTTTAAAGGGTTGGCCCAAATGATCTTATCCGAAGAAGCATTATACCATTTGATTGAAAAGTGCAAAGACAATAACAGGCTTGCACAGGAAACGCTGTATAAATACTTTTATCCTGATATGTTCAGGCTCTGCCAGCGGTATTGCAGCCAGCCACATGAAGCTTTAACCATTTTGAATGATGGCTTTTTAAAGCTGTTTACAAATATTGCCCAATACAATAAACAACTCGGCAGTTTTAAACCATGGCTCAAGACCATCATCATCAATACTGCCATTGACCATACACGCCGCAATAAAAAAGAAACTTATATCATACATATTGACCAGGTACAGGAGCAGGGTGATGAAGATTTTCAGCTGGCCTATAACTGGAAGCTGGAAGAAATACTGCAGCATTTTAATTTATTGCCTTCTGTAACCCGTATAGTGGTAAACCTGTTTGCATTTGACGGGTATAGCCATAAAGATATTGCCGAGCAACTGAACATTACAGAAACCACGAGCAGGTGGCACCTGGCAGAAGCAAGAAAAAGATTAAAGGAATCGATGCAGCTTAAACAAATTAAACAGCTTTAGCATGACCGATGAACTGAATACAAATAACCAACTGGCATTTTCTCCCGGCGAAGGCTGGGCGCAGATGGAAGCAATGCTGAACAAGAGCCTGCCGGTGAATAAAAAAAACAGCTGGCGCCTGTGGTTGCTTCACTGTATACCATGCATATTATTGTCACTTATCTTTATGCTGTCTTCATTGCAGCTGGATGTAAATAAGCAATCAAAAAAAATTGAATCAAATGAATTAGCTGTTGCTGCTGTAACCCCGGCTGGTAATCACATCGCTGTTTCTTTGAATAAAAATTATTTAGTAACAAAGAGAAGCCTCCTTCCTTCAATCAATACAAACAAACCCTTCATAACAATCACAGGCAATACTGAAATTGAGCCTGTAACATCCATTACTATTGCAGCAATAAAAAGGCTTCCGGCAGGTGATTATATTGAAAACACCATTACATCGATCATTAAAAACAAAAGCAAAGCCAGCGGTATAAAAAGTACCCCGGCAAATACTAAAGCAGACCTGCATACAGCAATTACTCCTGGGAAAAAAGACAGGTATAAGAAACACTGGGAACTGGCCGCCGGTGTTGCTGTAAACCTGCCTGTTGAAAAACAACAAGGGCTGCAACCCTACCCCACTGCAGAAATTAAATACAACCTGTCGCCCAATGTATTTATCGCCGGTGGTATATCTCTCTTTTCTACTGCCACAGGTAATGTATCAGGGATAAGTAAAACTCTATATGTAAACGATACTGTAAATAATATCCGCCTGTACAATGAAGAAGTTAACTATAGTCATTTCCGTTATGCGGATATTCCGGTATCAGTTGGTTTCAATATCAGCAGATCATTTGCTTTACAGGCGGGATTACAGGCCTCTGTATTACTCAGTAAGACAAAAAGCAAATCATTAAAGCCTTATGACTTCCAGATGAATGATGTGAATGCGCCGCTTAATCCTGCAGTGACAGCCAGGGCAGAGCAGGAATTTAATATACAGGTACGAAATATGGATTACCGTTTTATTGGCGGAATAAAATACAAGGTAAATAAATTAACAGCGGGTTTATTTTACCAGCAGGGATTACAATCACCAGGAGCTGGGATAAATACAAGTGCAGAAAGAAACAACTTTTTTACAGTAAACCTGCTTTACCGGATCAAGTAGACCAACATTACCCCTTTACTGATAAAGAACCCGTACAATCTCTTTACTATAAAAACAACAGCATCCTTTATATACTGCCCGTTTAATGCAAACAGGAATAATGTAAATACCCATATAAAAAAGTATGGGCACCTGCCTGTGTTGAATGTTCCATTTCAAATATCATAACTTTTTTATTTAACTGCCGGTTCCCGGTGGGGGCACTTCCTGTGGTGGTGTTTGTAATGGCGCCTCATCCGGCACTACATCCGGCGCCTCCTGCGGTATCTCCGGCCTGGAAGGTGTAACTGGCTGCACAGGTTCCGGTTCCCTTGAGGGTTGAGGCACTTCTGGCGGTGACGGTGGCAATGGTTCTTTTTTTGGCATAAGCTATACGTTTACAGTGAAACAAATCAATAATTATGCTAAGCATACCAATACTGATGCAAGCCAGTTTCATTCCATTAAATTCCTCACAGCGGGTATTATTTTCCTGCTGTCGCAAACAGGCATAATTTTTTATTTGTTACTAAAAACAAACTAACTTGATGTTATGCCCGGGCGAAAAAAAAGAAAAGCTGCTGTTTATACCAACCTTAATAAAACCGAACTGATCCGGGGCGGCAGGATGTATTTTGACACCCTGCTCAAGCTCATTGATGAAGCTAAAGAAATTATACATGTGCAGGTGTATATTTTCAGCAATGACGAAACCGGCACAGCAATAACCGATGCCTTAAAAAATGCTGTAAAAAGAAAAGTAGCTGTTTATTTACTTGCTGATGGTTATGCATCGCAATCGCTGCCCGGTGCTTTTATAAAAGATATTGAAACTGCGGGTATCCATTTCCGTTTCTTTGAGCCATTATTAAAGAGCCGTCATTTTTATTTTGGCCGCCGGATGCATCATAAAGTGGTGGTGGTTGACAACAAATACGCTTTGGTGGGTGGCTTAAATATTACCAACCGGTATAATGATATGCCGGGTCAGCCGGCCTGGCTTGATTTTGCTTTACATGTGGAAGGAGAGATCGTATCACAACTTTGTTCGCTCTGCTGGAAAACATGGAAAGGATTTCAATCAAATACGGAAATACCCAACTGCGGCCCTGCACAAATAAGTCTCTCCATACCGGAAGAATACAAATGCGCTGTAAGGATGCGGCGCAATGACTGGGTACGAAGAAAAAATGAAATCTCAGGCAGTTATATCGAATTGCTCAGAACATCCAAACAACAGGTTACTATCTTAAGCAGTTATTTTTTACCAGGCCAGATCATCCGCCGGCAGATAGCATTTGCAGCAAAGCGTGGTGTTAAAATCAGAGTGATAACAACCGGTGCTTCTGATGTGGCTGTATCAAAAATGGCTGAACGCTGGCTGTATGACTGGCTGCTGCGCCGTGGCGTGGAGATATATGAATATGAGAAAACAATTTTACATGGCAAGATCGCTGTTTGTGACGACCAGTGGATAACCGCCGGTTCCTACAATATTAATAACCTGAGCGCCTATGCCAGTATCGAACTGAACCTTGATGTAAAGAATCCCATGTTTGCAAAAACAGTTTCGGAAACACTGGATGATATCATCAGGAACGACTGCCTGCGTATTACCCCGGAAGAACACCTGAAAAGAAAAAACATTTTTAAACAGTTTGGACGCTGGCTTTCGTATAACGCACTTCGCCTGATACTGTACATTTTCACTTTTTACTACAGGCATCAAAAAGATTAATTGCCTTTGATACGCCGCCAGAAAGCTGCGATCTGTTCTTTACTCCAGTTGGCTACCCTGCCCCGCTGCACCACCATGCGGTTGGCTTTTGGATATTCAATAAAATAATAGAACACGAATTTTTCTTTTGGATGATCCCACCCAAAGTTTTGTCCAAAACGCAGGTCATTAAACACAAGGGTATCCCGCCATTTTTCCACCGTATAAAAGCCTTGTGAAAAACGGGTGAGCTTATGGATATCATCCTGGTATTTTACCGGCCTTAATAAAGAATCATTGCGTGGGAAGTATTGAAAATTGATATGCTTTTTTGAATCAAATACAGAACGGAAACCTGCATAGTAACCTTTATCATCACCTGCCACCACGAACCAAAGCCAGTTTTGTAAAGGAGCCGGTGTGGTGAAATAACGTTCATGCGGAATATTTTGTTCAGCAAAAATTTCCTTTACATCATGGCTGATCTTTATTTTATTGAATGTGCAATAGCAGAGATAAATAAAGGGTGCCAGTAAACCAAAGCGCCACCAGAATTTTCTTTTTAAACTGTAACGGTTTAATATAAGCAATGCCACGAAAGCAATGGCCGGCCATATCGAGAAAAAGAAATCAGCCACATAAATAGCATTGAAAGAATAACGTTGATGCGAAAATGGCTCAAACCAACCCACACCATAATTATTATACCCGTCAACAAACAGGTGAAGAAAAACTTCAACAGCAAAAAATAGCAGCCATTTTTTATAAGGCACATGATCCCATTTATGAACCTTGTCAGCTGCCAGTGCAAATAATGGGATAACGATCAGTGCAAATAAAATAGAGTGTGTAAAGCCACGGTGTGCCAGTAAACCCTCCGGTACAGTTGACCACAAAGAAGCAACAAAATCAATATCAGGAATACTCTGCGCAAGCGCTCCCCAAAGCATTGCTTTCTTTCCATATCCTTTTTCAAAAAATGCCTCACCCACGCATGCGCCCAATGCTATATGTGTAAGTGAATCCATCGTTTACTCGTTTTCGTTACGACAATTTACTGAGACTTCTTTTTAAATCCACGCCTTTACCCAACACACCACTAAAAATATCTTTCATCTTTTTAATCCTGGCGGGCACAGAAAAAATATGAAATGCTGAAGGATGTAGCCCTGGTTTTACTTCTTTCCATTGCAAGGGGGTAGATACTGTGGCGCCGGGATAGGGCCGCAGGCTGTAAGCAGCTGCAAGGGTTTGTCCACGGCTGTTCTGCAAATAATCAAGATACATTTTATTACCACGTTTTTTAAGATTACGTTCCATGCTTGCAAAAGGCAATTGTTCATTGGCGATGCTGCAAACAATTTCTGCAAAACTTCTTACCTGCTCATACAAATACTTTTTACCCATAGGAACATAAATATGCATACCCGTGGCACCGGATGTTTTACAAAATGCAGCAGCGCCCGCTTTATCAAGTACCTCCTTGATTACATTGGCTGCTTCCACCACCTGGTCATATGTATTCTTTGCTGAAGGATCCAGATCAATGATCATATAATCCGGTTTGTCCAGCGCTTTGGTTGTAGCGTTCCATGGATTTAATTCAATACACCCAAGATTATTTAAATATGCCAGGGTTTGTTTATTGTTACAAATGATGTAATCAATATCTTTCTTCGTTGAATCGGAGTATATAGGCACACTCTTAACCCAGGAGGGTGCGTCATCACCTGCATCTTTATGATAAAATCCTCTGTCCAGTATTCCATTGGGATTACGTTTTAAAGATTCCGGCCGGTCTTTAAGATAAGGCAATATATAATCAGCCATCGTTTGATAATAATCGATCATCATTGCCTTGGTAATGCCTTCTTTTGGCCAGTACAATTTATTCCGGTTGGTTGTTTTTACTTTTGTTTTACCAATTAACAGTTCCTTATCTTTTTCATCGTCACTGTTTTTTTTATTCCTGGCAGTTACCCTTTTTTTTATTGCCTTGGTATTGTTTGTCATAGTCATATTCTTTAAAGTTTTGTCATCCCTCATCCGCAGGAAGATCGGGTGCCGCATTTTTCCATCATTCGTCCACTCCGTAAACTTCAATTCACAAATGAATTTTGGCTCAACCCAGGTAACCGGCATATTTGTTTTTACTTTTTCCTTAAAAGGAGAAACAGTTGTTTGCAACGGTTTTAATTTTTTATAAATCTCTGCCAGCATTTTTTCACTAAAACCGGAGCCGGTATGCCCTGCATATTTTAAACCTGTTTTTGTTCTTACCGCCAATACCAATGCACCAAAATATTTTCTTGACCCCGTTGGTTCAGTAAATCCAACAATAATCGCTTCATCAGACTGGTGATTTTTAATCTTTAGCCAGTCGCTTGTGCGTACCCCTTTATGATATGCACTACTGGCTTTTTTTGCCATGATGCCTTCCAATCCCTGCTTACCACTTGCAGTAAAAAAATCTTTTCCATTTGCCACGATATGATCAGAATATTTTACAATGCGGCTTTTATTCCCAATTAATTGTTTCAGCAATTTTTTTCTTTCTAGCAGTGTAAGCTCACAGGTATCTTTTCCATTAAGCGAAAGCAGGTCGAAAACATAATAGCAAAGCGGGAATGCTGTGTTATCTTCGTAATGCTGCAGCTTCTGAAAATTTGAAATACCTTTTTCATCCAGCACTACTATTTCTCCATCTAACACTGCATCATGCTTTATCTTTTTTAATTCATTGTAAACAGGCGGATATGTATTATTAAATTTTAACCCATTTCTTGAATACAATTCCACTTCGCCTTTCTTTATTTCTGCGATAGCCCGGTATCCATCCCATTTTATTTCAAATATCCAGTCTTTATCATTGAATGCTGCATCCGTTTCTTTTGCCAGCATTGGCTTAATAAACGAAGCTTTCTTTTCTCTTCCTAAATGCAGTTTTATCACCGGGCTTTTTTTTTAGGTGCTGCGTTTGCTGCAAGCCATTTATTAATAGGAGATGATTTTGTTGTCTCATCCTCACTATCATATTTTTTGTCTACAGCATATTTATCCCGGTGTTTGATGAGCAGCCATGCATTTTTTTGATCGCCTTTTATTTTTACCAGTGCAAACTCTCCTTTCAGTTTTTTTCCATGCAGTGTGAATTTTAAATTACCTGCCTTTAACCCTGTCTTCAGTTTCTTTTCCGAATCAGCCTTATCATCATTCTCTATGTCTGAATACTTTCCCTTATCCCATATCTCTACTATACCGGCACCATAACCTTCGGGGATAATCCCTTTAAAATCTTTGTAGGAATAAGGATGATCTTCCACCATCATTGCCAAGCGCTTGTCCCCCGGGTTCATGGAAGGGCCTTTCGGAACAGCCCAGCTTTTCAATACACCATCCATCTCCAGCCGAAAGTCGTAATGCAGACTGGTAGCTTTATGACGCTGCACCACAAAGGATAAACCTGCTGCATCTTTTTTCAATTCGCCTTTCGGTTCAGGTGATTTAGAAAAATTTCTTTTTGCCTTATATTTTGCTAAACTCATATTATGAAGCCTTTTTAGTTTTTGCTGAAAGACTTTCTTTTAACTGCGACATCAGGTCTTTTGCCCTGCTGTGCACTACTTTCAACTGTGGTGTAACTGTTTTTGTACCCTTACTTTTTGCTTTTATCAGTTTTAATAACTGTGACGTATAAGTGTCTTTATACTTTTTGATATCGAATTTGCCGGATAACTGGTTGATCAAAGAAACTGCCATTTTTAATTCTGCCGGTTTTACTGTTGATTTTGCGGGAAGATGGAGATCTTTTGTATCCCTGATTTCTTCTGCAAAACGCAGCCTGTTTAAAATGATCATATTGCCTGATGGCCTTAGTACTGCCAACGCTTCTTTATTTCGCATTACAAAAGTTGCCACACCAACTTTGCCAGTTTTTTGTAATGCTTCCCTTAATAATGCATAAGCCCTTACCCCGGATTTTTCCGGCTCCAGGTAGTAGGGCGTTTCATAATAAACACTGTCTATCTGTGACTCTAAAACAAAATCACTGATATCAATAGTCTTTGTTTTTGCTGCGCTGGCGTTTTCAAAATCTTTCTCATCCAGTACCACGTACTTGTTGTTGAGCATATAACCTTTTACAATATTCTCCCATTTTACCTCCTTGCCGGTTTTTTCATTCACCCGCATAAAACGGATATTCGAATGATCTTTTTTATCAAGCATATCAAGGTCGAGCTCGCTTGCCTGTGTGGCGCTGAATAATTTTACCGGGATGTTCACCAACCCAAAACCGATAGCGCCTGTCCATAATGATCGCATAACAGCATATTTTAAGCAGGTTAATAATCAGGAAATACTTCTAAAATCCTGCCTTTTTATTTGCTGTATAAAACGAAAAGAAATTGGGGAAGAAATTGTACAAAATGAGGGATGTATTACAGTGATACCCATAAAAAGAATGCACCCCTAGAAAGGGGCGCATTTATATTTACCAAAACACTACTTTGCTTATTTAACTGTATGGCCTTTCAAACGGTTTCTTTTCTTTAACTCCTGCCATACAATGAGTACTGCAAACAGTACGCCCAGGCCTAAGAATACCAAATTCATATTATTGTCAAATGGTACCGCATCAGGGTTCTGGTCTTCGCCACCACCCACTTCAGGACCACTGGGGAGCGCTCCCGGCTGGGCAACGCCGATTGCCGGTATTACAATACCCAGTACAAATGCGGTGACAACCCTGCTTATTTTTTGCTTTATGTTTTGCATACTTACTGGTTGTTTTACTTGTTAATGAATAACTGTTGTACCTGTTTGGTTTTGTCAGGGTTAGTGATCACCAGCTGGTAAGAACCCCTGCCGATGGCTGATGGTAACTGCACTGACTGTGCTGCACTGCCGCCTGCGTGTTCACGTACACTGCTGTACACCACACGACCGGCAAGATCAACCAGCTTCAGGTTGTATTTACCTTTTGCCTGTTTAACAAACTGTACATTCATTGTACCGGTCTCTACCGGGTTTGGATATACGCTGATGGAAGCGATCCTGTTATCAACTGCTGGTGCGGCTGCCGGACGCAATACTAACTGGAACCTGCCGGCTGCTGCTGACTGTGGATCGGCTGTTACGCTGAAGCTTACTTTGGTTACACCTGTTAAGCTTACCGGTGTTTTGGTACCAAGGAATTTATCTTCAAGGTAGGCTTCCCCGCTGCCAAGGTTGGTAGCTGTAAATTCCAGGCTATAATCACGCTGCTGCATATTCTTCATGCTGTATGCAATTAAAGATGCTTCATCTGCATTGCTGCTGAGTGACTGGCGGCCTTCGGCTGACAACACTTTACCTTCACTTGCAATAGCGAAGTTTTCACCAGGATTGTCCAGTTTAACAGCATCATTGCCATCAATAGCGTTGCTGTATTTATTATCAAATACTACTACGTTACCATCATATGCCCTGTCACCTGCGAGCAGTCTTGTTTTTAGTTTAGATATAACTGCTGGCGCTGCTGGACGAAGTCCCCTTGTACTGTTAGCAGCTGATTTACTGCTTTCTGTTAAGGTTACTGTACCACCACCAATTGCACTTGTAGCTGCAACAAAGAAAGCCTGGCCGCTTTGTATTTTACTGTTCACATCACCTGGTTCCCAGCTGCCACCGCCGGTAGAGGCTTCAAAACCATCAATACCAGGGAAGGTTTCATAACCACCTGTAGCACCCATTTTTGAATCCCAGATATACAGCGTGTTTACGATGTTTGATTTGCTGATATTCTGGAAATCTATTTCTGATGCAAAGACATTACCGATCAATCCAAACGTATTGGCAGGTACACCGATACTTGTCTGGATACCCTTGTATAATGTACCAGTACTGCGGAGTATAGTGGAAGTGGTGCTGCTCGCTGTAGCATTTACACCAAGACTGCGGTCGCCACGGATATACAGGAAGTAACCACTGGTGGTTGCTATTGGCACATTCACACTTAACAGGGACATAAAGGCTGAACCTGTATAACTGCGGATAGATGTGCTTGGTGAAACAGCATCAAATCCATTGGCAACCTGTGAAGCCACTGCCGAAATGATAGTACCATAACCAGGAAGGTTATTTTGATTGGCTGCGTTAACATCTCCTTCCATCCATGCCTGGCGGATAGTTTGTCCGCTTGTGTGCGTTGGCACTGATAATAACCTCCATGAACGCTTACCATTATCCGGTATATACCTTTCTACAGTTACGTTGCTTTCTCCCTGGAGCGTACCAAGTATTTGGCCAATAGCACCTGTACCTTCATCTGTTGATTTAACAGTTACCGGTCTGCCACCAAAATCAAGTGTACCACCTGGGTCAACAGAGAGTGTAATATTTGGTAATACGGTAAGAGATGCAGAACCACTTAAGGTTAAGCTGCCACCAACTGCAAAGTCAACATCCAGTTGCGGGTTACCACTTGATACCACAATGGTGGTAGTGTTTTGAGGCAACATACCGCAACTCCAGTTAGATGCATTGTTCCAGTTACCATTACCACCGATCCATGTATTGGATCCGCAGGTACTAACTGCGGTAGCATTAACACCATCTGTAATGGTGGTGAGATAATTGTATGTAGCAACTGTGCTGGCAGTATTTCTTGTAAACACCAGTACAACATAGTTATAAGTATTTCCATTCACAAGCGATCCATCACTAAAGCTGGTAGAAGTTGTTCTTCCACGATAGCTGGTGCCTGATGGCAGTGATAAACTTGCAGGTGCTGTAGCGTTTACTATGTTTGTTGCTGTAGCATTGTTCCCGTCTTCTCTTCTTAAAATAATATATTCCAATACATCAGCACCACCCAAAGCTGGTGATGTAGCTGCCGTCCAGGTAAGATCGATCTGGCCGGTGCCACCATTATAACTTCCGCTCAGGTTTGAAACCTGTGCATCTGCAACCCGTGAAAGCGTCCAGAAGTTACCTTCGGTACTGCTTATTCCTGTAGTGGTTACAGTAAAGTTCGTTCTTGATGCAAAGCCTTTAAAATAATATTGCGTTTGAGGCGACAGATCTGTACGTGACTGGGTAAACGCCGTATTTAAAACTGGGGTTACACCAGCAAGTGCATTTTCAGTAGTAACACCGGTGGTTGTACGGTAAACTGTACCAGCCCCTCCGCTTGTTAAAGTGCCCCCATTTACTGAAGTAACTGTTGCTCCAAGTAAAGCACTGGTAGCTGTAACATTTGTTACAGTTGGATTAGCGAGTACAGGAGGCGTACATACAGATAATTGAGCATATCCATACTGGCTTGGTGTACTCCATTCACTTGAAGTAGCTGTTGGTGACCATGCATATTGCACAGTTCTGTCTGCAGAAGATGCTGTTTGGTTATCATCTATGTTAAGATCAAACCTGATAGTGGTTCCATTAGCGGGTGTTATTCCCATAGTTGCCCATGGAATTTTTAATTCTAAGTTATAACCACCACTAACAGAAGGAATAGCCCAAACAACCCCACTTGTCCATTGACCACCACCTGTAATATTTGTAGATGTATTGGTTGCACATCCGTAGTTAAACCTCGACTGATGCGTTGTATTTCCATCAACTCCTACATATACTTCAACCGCATCGTATTGCCATGCTGTACCCTGTCCGCAGTTACCTGATCTGAGGTTTGCATCGGTTACTTTTACAAGCAGGTAGAAATTAGTATTATCGAATAAAGCTTTAAAAGTAGAACCACTACCCTGTATATTGCCCGTACCATCAATTTTACGGTTCACTGTATAGGTTGGAGCTTTTGCCCAAACCGCATCTTCTGTTCCATCAATAGTAGGTGCAGCATTATCGCAATCTGGAATAATTGCTGGACTACCGCTTGCACCCGTACCTCCGGTTGTACAAGCTGACCCTACAGAGAATGATGTACTTGTATTGGCTATGGCAAATCCTGTAGTTAAATAATTCTGTGAAGTGCTGGTACCTACATTGTATTCATACACTGCAAAATGATAGGTAATAAGTGATGAAAGACCACTTACTGTCACCACGCTGCTTCCGCTTCCGGTGCCATCATATACAATTCTGTTACCGCTTCCCTGGTCTGTAGCTGAGGTAAAGACTGCATTTACGCCTGACGGAGCAACAGCATCAGAAGGAGTGAAGCTTACTGCACTGCCTGCTCTTGCTACAATGATCCTTCTTCCACCATTACCTGTCGCAGGGAGGTTAACAATAATTGAACTGCCTGTAACAGTTCCGAAAGTGATTGTTCCGTTTGTTGTTGGTTCAACTGCAATTGCATTACCGCTTACTGCCACATTTTGTGTGGTGGCATCTGTTGCTGTATGACTAACATTACCGGAGTTAGCACCATTTGCAGAAGATGGTGAGAAACGAACATATACTGTTGTTGATGATACAGTATTAGCAACTGCAGTAAGACTTACGCTGCTGCTGAATGTATTGTTATCTGTACTTACTCCAAAACCAGTTGGTGCTGTAATTGTAATATTTGATAATAACTGGCTACCTGAAACTGAATAGCTTTTTGAAACAGAATTAGTACCGGTTACCTGGTTACTAAACGCTGTTACAGAACCAACGGTTATTGTTGGGTTCAGCATTAAGTAGTTGCTTGCTGCAACACCGGTAGTAAGGTAATTCTGTGAAGTACCTGTACCCACATTGTATTCATAGACTGCAAAATAATAAGTCTGTCCTTTTGTTAAATTGGTAACAGTTACAAGGCTGTTGCCGCTTCCCGTACCATTATATACTATTTTATTACCACTGCCCTGATCTGTTGCTGCGCTGAAATCACTGCTCACTGTTCCGGATATGGCCGCAGCATCTGCTGGCGTAAAGCTTACAGCACTGCCCTGGCGGATAACGATGATCCTGTTAGTGCCACCACCAGCTGTTATATTTAAAGGCAATGAAGTACCGGATTGTGTACCGAATGTAATTGTACCTGCACCAACCGGCTCTGCAGCGATTGCATTACCGCTTACCGCTATATTTTGCGTTGTAGCGCTGGTGGCTGTATTGGTTATATTACCTGAATTTGCCCCGTTCGCAGCAGATGGAGAGAACACTACATAAATAGTTGTTGATGATACTGTGCCACTTACCGGAGTAAGGTTCAGTGAAGCTGCATATCCTGAGCCATTGGTTGTACTAACAAGAAAGTTAGAAGGTGCAGTAACAGTAATATCCGATGTTAGGTTTGTACCTGACACCGTGTATGACTGCGAAGATGAAATACCGCCAGTTACTATATTACCAAAGGCGCTCAATGTGCCTGAAGTCTGTACTTCTGGTCCTACCAGCGCCTGGCTGTTTATTGCTGGTGAAGTCAAATAATAATTATGTGATGTACCTGTACCAATATTGTACTCGTACACTGCGAAGTGGTAAGTTTGATTATTGTTCAGGTTGGTAACTGTTACAACATTTGTTCCATTGCCAGAACCATCATATATTATTTTATTACCACTACCCTGGTCTGTAGCTGTAAGATAATTGTTGCTTACACCTGCAGGAGCAACTCCGTCTGCAGGAGCAAAGCTAACAGCGCTGCCCTGGCGGATAACAATTATCCTGTTACTGCCGTTTCCAATTGAAGGAAGATTTACCTGTATAGAATTAGTACCTGTAGAAGTAAAATTGATGCTGCCGTTGCTGCTTGGTTGCGTTGCCAATGCATTACCGCTTACCACCACATTTTGTGTAGTGGCTCCTGTAGATGCATTAGTAATATTTTGTGAACCTGTTGCGCCTGTTGCTGCAGATGGAGAGTATACTACATAAATAGTTGTATTCGCCACCGTACCGCTGCTTGGAGCTAAGGAAACAGAACTACCATATCCTGAACCGTTTGTTGTACTTACACCAAAACCGGCAGGTGCGGTTACTACAATATTTGCTGTAAGATTGCTGCCTGATACCTGGTAAGATTGCTGTGTTGATGAAGAACCTGCAACCACACTACCAAATGCACTTAGTGTACCTGTAGTTGTTACTGTTGGAACTGCATTTGTAGCCAACACATAATAAGATGTAGCGCCTGCACCAGTATTGGAAACAGAAGTAATCGTATTACCAACAGGAGTTGCTCCGCCTAGCGAAGAGTAAGCACCTGCCTGGGCGGTACTTTTAGCAACCAGGTTAAGACTTCCAAGAGCACTTTCACGTCCAAGAATAACTTTACCAGCATTGGCATTTAATACCCCTGTATTTACATTGACAAGCCAGAATTCACTATGACTGATGCCTGTTATTGGTGAATTAAAAGTAGCGCTCGAACCGGCATCAGTATTATTAGGTGTTACTGTCATTAATGTTGCGCCATCCGGGTTAATGATAGAAAATGGCAGATAGCCGGAACTGGTAGTACCTTTACCTACGGGGAATAAAAACGTTCCTGTTGCTATAACACCTCTGCTAAAAGGGCCATTAATATAGGATGAATTACTACCTCCAGAAAGACTGGCTACGGTTGTGGCAGAAAGAGTAAGCAGATTTGTTGCATCTGTTGTAACAATACCTGATGTCAAAGTCAATGTTCCAGCAACAGTTGCAGCTTTTGATAATGTAATACCTCCAGAAGTATTATTCACTGTTAAGTTATTAAACGTTGTAACGTTTGTTCCAGATATTGTTTGCGCTGCGCCACCATTTAGTACTACAGTGCCTGTACTGCGGTTAAAGGTACCAGCATTGGCCCAATTGCCCGAGCAGCTGATAGTATTACTTGCAACAGCAGTAAGTGTACCATTCGCTTTTATATCTACGGCTGCACATGTAATATTTTGTGCCGGCAAAGTAAATGCAACAGTATTTGTACCATTACTTGCTTGCAGTGTGCCATTAATTTTTGTAGCTCCACTCAAAGCCAACGTACCAGTTCCATTCAACCATATAACGCTGTTCGGATAACCAGCTGTAGTACCAATGGTTCCTGAATTAGAAGGAGCCCATTCCTTTGTATCGGTTCCGCCGGGTGTGTATGTAAAGGTCCCTGTTAACGAAATATTTGAACTGCTGCCCCAGAGCGGAGATGTTCCTTGAATTTTAGTACTATTTGTTGTTCTGATAAACGTACCGTTAATCTTTGTACTACCTGCGAGTGTTAATGTTAAATTGCCATCACCACCTCCACCTGAAGAGGTGAAATTATAAAGTACAAGACCTCCAGAAAAAGAAAGAGTAGGACCTGAACTTGCTGCTAATAAAACTGTGCCGCCATCTGAATCAGCATTACCATTTCCGGAATTAGCCAAATTGCCGTTTGCAGTAGCAGTTATTGTTCCATACTTCCTCACCGTCATTGTAATACCGGTCAATTTAAAAGCCCCCCGGGTCAACGTTAATATAGGAACAGCGTTTGAATTATTTACTCCAAGAAAAAAATTAGTTTCAGCAGTTACAACATCTGTTACATTAGGGGTATTTATTTCCAGGTTAGCAAATTCTTTAGTAGTTGCTGTACCACCTATTTTAGTCGCAGCTTTCCTCATGCGGATTGCCACTCTCGTATCTGTTTGATCAGTTGGAGCATATGTTCCATTGATAATAAAGTCCCCATAAACATCTACAGGTCTTGAACTATTATTTGGATGTGTCAAAGTACCATTGATCGTTACATTCCCATTTACTGTAAACGGGTTTGTTGAACCACCATTAAAACTCAGCGATTTACTTGAATTAATAGTAAGATTTTTACAAGCCAGGCCATCAGCGTTCACAGTGACAGCACCATCAATAACAACATCGTTTGCTGATGTGGGGACAACATTACCTACCCATGTACCTGGCGCATTCCAGTTACCACCAGTTGTAGTGCTGGTGATAGTTTGTGCATACGAAAATTGCAAAAATCCCAAAACTAAAACACTTAAAAGCAAGGATACTTTTTTAAATTTCAGTACTGGGAAAACCCTCTCTTCTTTCAGCATGGTAAACATACTTTTTTTCATACTCGTTAATTGGCTGGTTAAAAAATAAATGATTTGTTGCAGGAGCAATCGCATGTCCTGCCGGTGTTTGGTAAAAATCGATCGCAATAGTAGGTTCATACTTTAGCAGTTAATCGTTAAATAATAAAATCTATATACAGCAATAAGGTCAAAAAACAGGCGGATAAGCCAGTGATGACTTAGCCGCAGAGGGATGGATAAGATCAATATTGTGAAAGAGACAACCTGGAGAGCCGTCATCCTGACCATATTGAGGTAAGCAATTAAATCCTGGCTTTCATTTAATCTATCAATACTTTTATTTTAGCTGAATAATTCGCCGGCCCGTTTACTTCCAGGTGATATATACCTTTTGCAACAGGCTTATTCAGCTTTATATTTTCGGTAGCGGTACCAGCAGCATGGTTGATATTTTTAACCTGCATCAACTGGCCAGTTCCGCTTAATAAATTTGTTTTGTAAACACCGGCAGGCATTCCTTTCATCTGCAAATTGATGGTGCCTGTTGTTACCGGGTTAGGATATACGGTTACCAGCGGTTCAACCCTTTCGATCTCCACTTTTACAATATCGCTGTAAGCAACTTCACCGCTTTCATTCACTGTTCTTACCCTGTAATAATAAACGCCCGGTGACTGTGCAGGATCTATCCATGCATATTTTGCTTCCGTATTATTATTATTACCGCTTGCCTGCTGCACACCGAGTTTGCTGAACGAAGCTGCATCAAGAGATTTTTCTATTTCATATTCTTTAATATTCAGTTCTGAACTGGTGCTCCATTGTACTGTTACATCATTATTTACCTGTGATGCCTTGATGCTGGCATACCTTACCATTGGTTTAAACACCACCCTGAAGCGGTCAGGTGCAGCCGACAGCGGGTCGGACGTGATGCTGAAATCAAATACAGTTGTACCTGTAAGGTTTACTGCTGTGGCCGTATGATTAAAATTATCCTCCAGGAAGCCGGCAAGATTTGTACGGCCTGGTTTGTCGACAATAAATTCAAACCGGTAATTTCTTTTTGCTGATTTTGTCAGTTTAAAGAAGATCGTATCCTCCTGCGTCAGTGGACTTCTTCTTTCAAGCCCCAGCGCTCTTCCACGATTGAGCACAGCAAAAGTTTCATTGATGTTTGATATTTTAAGCGCATCCTTACTATCAACCGCATCGTTGTACTGGTTATCAAACAACACCAGGTTACCGTCAGCAAGAATTGTATTATTGCCTGGTTCAACCAGGTAAAGATTTGTTCTGAAAGAGGCAGCCTTTTTCCGTACCGGCGGAACGCCTGGTCTGAAAATACCCAGGTTATTCTGTGCAGATTTATCTGTTTCATTAAATGTTAATGAAGCTGCACCTGCTGCGTTTGTAATGATAAAGATCGCCTGCCCGGATTGTATGATCTCATTTTGTCCACCGGGGCTGGAAGGCACCATTGTATAGGTACCATTTCCATCCAGGTCATCAGCTATAACATAAGCCCCCTGTGCAGAACCCAGGTGCGGATCCCATGCATAAAATTTATTCAGGATGTTTGAAGAAGTATTGGAAGATGAATTAATGACTGATTTAAAATCAACCGGTGAAACATATGGGTTACCAACCAATGTAAAACCTCCTGCTGTAGCACTTGCCGCAAATGTTTGTGGACCTGTTTGCAGTTTACCTGTACTCGTTACCGTTGTATTGTTAGAGTTCGGTATGATCGTATTTGCAAAGTCCCTGTCGCCCCGTACAAAAAGGAAATATCCAATATTATAAGGGAAGCCGCCTGTTGTTCTTGATAAAGAAACTTTTGTATTGGACACCGGTGTTAAACTGGTTCCCATTTTCATAGAAGAGTTTTGCTGGTAACTGCTGTCCAATCCATCGGGCCCTATAGGATAAGTAGCGCCGGGGCCTGATACCAGTAATCCTTTTCCAACATTTGAAGGCGCATAGTCTGCACCACTCAACTGCCATTCATCAAAAATGGTTCCTGTTTCATATAATGGTACCGTTACCAGCCTCCAGGAACGTTTTGCAGGATAATAACGTTCCACTGCAAACTTGCCTGCAGCAGTATAGGTTACAGTACCTGTTACCACTCCCACTCTCGCTGTGCTTGTTGGGGTAGAGGTAAGCGTTACAACTACATTATCTACATTCACTGTACCAGCCTGCGGTGTAAAGGTTCCACTGATAGAAAAATTCCTGTTGAACGTAACAACACCGAATGTATTATTAGCAGTAAGATTATTCATTGCTGCAATGGTGCCTGTTGCACCAGGGAAACTTTGTGTTGTGGTGGTACTGTTTAACACCAGCGTACCGTTGTTAATCAAAGTACCATTGCTTAAAAAACTTCCTGCAACAGATAATGTACCGGTTCCTGTTGTTGTAACAGAAGCATTGTTTGAAATGGTAATCGTCTTACAGGCACCGGCATTGCCGTTCAAAACTTCAGGATATAAAACGCTTGTTCCATAATCAGGTATCAACACATCAGTGGAAGCTGTTGGAATACCTCCACACCAGTTCGCATCTATATTCCAGCTGGTGCCTGAGCCACCAATCCAGGTAACTACAGGGTTAACCGTAAGCGTGGTTGATTTACCTGTAAAGGTTTGCGTACAACTGCTGTGAGCAACTGTATTGGTCAAACTTATAACTTCCAGTGTTTGTCCATTATTTGCTGCAGTGAGCAATACTGTTGTAAAGCTTGCATTACCTGAAACGTTAGAAGTGACACCAGTAACAGGCACCTGTGTAACACCATTGATAGTGTAGTTAACAGTAAATGTTGCGCTTGGTGTAAGACCTGTCATATTTACAACAGCACCCTGACCGATACAAACCTGTGTTGGTGGTGATACAACACCAAGGGTAGGTGTTGGACTTATAGTAACTGTAACTGTTTTTTGCGGTGAGCAGGTGATATAGAAGGACATATCATCAATAGCAAAATCATTGGCAGCATCTGCCACTCTTTCATCAAACATTTCAATGGTGGCTGTGGTGCTGGCCCCGGAATTCCATAAATATGACACCTGTTCCCATCCTGTTGATGAAGCTGTTTTAGGATTAGGATAGGCTACAGTTCCTGTAACACTCACATTATTGATCTTTGTCCTGACAATTGCATCATCAGCAGTAGATGAAGTAAATGCGTTTCTAACCCAGTATGTAAAAATATAATTGGTATTGGCAGTTACGGGTATATTCTGCTGACGCCAGAAGTAACTTCCCGAGTATGCGTTATTGTTAGGTCCATCCACCACCAGCATACTGTCTCCCGTTCTTGGACCAAAATTGGCAAGATTGGTACAAAGATCTTTTGCATTTTTTGCCACTTTAAACACACCGTTATGCTGTTGTGTATAGCCTGCCTGGCCGTTACATGGCCATACGCCTGCGGTTGGTGAAGGGTCAGCCCATGAACTGTTATAAGCACCGCAGGTATGATTGATATAAGTCCAGTCGAAGCCATAACCTGCTCCTTCAAAACCAGCATTAACACCCAGTGCGTTTACGGTTTCGTCTACCACTATGCCTGTAACAGTATAGGTGGTGGTGCTTGCTGGTGTTGCAACAGGATTTGCAATAGTAGTACTGCTAAGACCAGTTGCAGGCGACCAGGAATAACTCCATGCGGAGGCAGCATTGGCCTGTAATTGTATAGATCCACCAGCACAGGTTCCTGTATCTGTTGTAGCAACCATTACATCAAGCTGTACAACAATAGTTTTAATGGTA
Organism: Ferruginibacter sp.; assembly: GCA_047600665.1. Classification (GTDB taxonomy): domain Bacteria; phylum Bacteroidota; class Bacteroidia; order Chitinophagales; family Chitinophagaceae; genus Ferruginibacter. The sequence continues at coordinate 2,868,747 of JASGKJ010000003.1, read as the reverse complement.
CCTGCATTATCCCTTACACCAAAAGTATAAGAACCGGCAGCCAAACTGCCAAACGTACCAGAAGCCTGGTAAGCGCCTCCGTCTTTATTATATTGGTACGGAGGAACACCACCGCTGCCTGCTACAGTAACAGCACCATTGGTACCCGTACAGGAAGGATAAGTAACACTCGTTACGTTTATATTTAAAGGACCATAAGCCATTACGATATACCATGGAGCAGGTGTTCCTGTAACAGCACCATCCACAATTCCTGAAATACCACCTACTGTACCCGTGCTGCCACCAATGGCTGAATAGATACCATTTACCACTGTACTTTTTGCAAGCATATTGAATGAACCCACCCCTCCGCTGCGGCCTGCAGAAACAGCTGCGCCTGTAGAAAAATCAGTTGTTGCAGTTAATGACCAGTACTCCGTATTGCTGATAGACGTTACCGTTGTTCCATCCGGGGCGCCTGCACAGTTTGCATTGAATGCTTCCACAGTTATTGTATTGGAAGATGCGGTAAGTGGTCTTATAGCAAGCGGCAGGTATGCAGCTGAAGGCAACAGTTTACCTAACGGCAATGTATAGGTGCTTGCAAGTATTACATCCCGTTTTACAGGACCATTGATAAATGTGGTGGCTGAACCCGTTCCACTGATACCCGCTACTGCTGTATTGGTAACATACAGGATGTTGCTTGATGATGTTTCCAGTATGCCATTGGTCAAAGTAAGTATTGCACCTGAAGCTATTGTAAGCGGGCTGTTCAGTTTAACATAGGTGTTAGTACCACTTAATGTAACATTATTAAGTTGTGTTTCTGCTCCGCCAACTGTTGATATACTGATGATCTGCGGTGCAGCTGAACCCGTACCGCCGGCAAATGTAACAGTGCCTGTACCTACGTTTACATATTTTCCTATTGTAGTACCCTGTCTTCTCCAGTTACCATAGTTTGTAAAGCTTGCGCCAACCAGTGTTGAGTTATTGTCAATTAACACACCACCGCAACTGAATGAGCTCATGCCGGCAATTGAAACAACACCGCTGGTGCTGGCATCACCAATTGTCAATGTGCCATTGATGCTCCAGTTGCCTGTTGGCCTGCATCCTACATTGGTACCATTATCATTTGCATAAGAAGTACCAACATTCTTTAGTATTACATTATTAGGATAACCTGCTGTAGTACCAATGGTTCCTGCGCCCGGCGCTATTGCCACCCATTCTTTTTTGGTTGTTCCACCCGGCGTATAGGCCTGGTTGTTATTATTAACAGAAAGTGTTGAAACCGGTCCATATATTGGAGAGAAACCACTCCAGCTATATTGATCCGTATAAGTTGAAAGCGTACCATTGATACGTACAATATTTGCGCTTGTTGGATTGATCGTTCTGTTACCATTACCCGCAGTACCATTACCTACCTGCAGGTTATAAAAAGTGGTAAGACCAGGACCATTGATAGTCAGGTTTGCACCACTGCCGTCTTTTGCAATAACGGTACCGCCATCTTCACCACCATTGGCACCTGTTGTTGCAAAATTGGCTGTGCCTGCTGCGTTAGGATTATTAATAGTATTAATGCTGCTGCCATTATCAAATGTTATGGTTCTTGCAATACCTACGCTGAAAATACCCCTTGTTAAATTAAGGATGCCACCACACTGGTCGTGTTTTACAATAACATTATTAGTTAAAGAAACGATATCAGTTGAAGCCGACCTGTTGATAGTAAGTGTTTTTACAGTTGCAGGAAGTGCATTACCTGTAAACTGCGTGGTGCCTGTACTTGAACAGGTGTATTCATAAAATGCAAACCCGAAAGTACGTGTACCTGAAACCTGTATGCTTCCTGTGGCACCAGTGGTAATACCTGCAGCATCACCGATCTTTAATGTGCCAAATGTATTGTTACAATCCGCATCAGGTAAGGAGAAGGCGCCTGCGCCTGAAACAACAGCACCTGTTTGAACATCCAGTGTTCCCCATACAGTAAGCGTGCTGGCGCTGATCGATAACACGGTACCATTATTTACTACCAGTACACCACCAGCATTTACTTTTACACCATTAGAAAGATTTCCTGAAGAAGCCGTTAATGTAACGGTATGCCCGTTCATTACTTCTATGAACTGTGCGCCTGGTCCCGGAACAATTGTAGCAGCCGTCCACGGGCCACCACTGGCGGTTGAAAAATTCCAGGTGGCTGTATTATTCCAGTTACCTGTTGCCTTCGACTGGAAATAATAAACTGCATTTGCAATAGTAATGGTTAATGCTTGTGAAGTACTCGTACCATTTGCATTGGTTGCATTAATGGTTACAGGATATGATCCATTTGAACCTGCAGCGGGCGTTCCCGTTATGGCACCAGTTGTTGTATTTAAAGTAACACCAGAAGGCAGTGTTCCTGTTACACCAAAACTTGTTGGGCTATTTGTTGCTGTTATAGTATAACTGAATGCCGAACCTACTGTGCCGCTGGCTGTACCTGCACTGGTTACTGTTGGTACCGGGCCGGCTGAAACTGTAATGGTCAAAGCCTGTGTACCTGTACCATAAATATTGGTGGCCCTGATGGTTACAGGGTAAGTTCCGTTCGACCCTCCCGCAGGTGTTCCTGTTATGGCCCCGGTTGTTGTATTCAAACTAAGACCAGACGGCAGTGTTCCAACTATTGAATAGCTTGTGGGGCTATTCGTTGCTGTTATGTTGTAAGTAAATGGTACAATTACCTGTGCACTGGCCGTATTAGCACTCGTGATAACCGGTATGGGACCAACTGCAATAGTAATAGTTAAAGCCTGTGAAAGACCCGGTCCGGCTGCATTGGATGCATATATACTTACATTATATGTTCCGTTAGCACCCGCTGGTGGTGTACCAGTGATTGCTCCGGTTGAAGTATTTAAAGTAACGCCGGAAGGCAATGTTCCTGTTACCCCATAACTTGTTGGGCTGTTCGTTGCCGTTATAGTATAGCTGAATGCTGAGCCCTCTGTGCCACCTGCCGTATTAGCACTGGTTACTGAAGGTGGGGTAAGCGGCGAAATTGTAATAGTAAGTGTTACCGGTGTACTGGTACCTGCAGCATTGGTTGCAGTGATATCAACCGTATAAGTTCCTGCAGCTCCAACAGGCGGTGTACCACTGATAACACCTGTTGTAGTGTTTAATGTTACGCCGGAAGGCAATGTTCCTGTTACGCCAAAACTTGCTGGGGTATTCGTTGCTGTTATAGTATAGCTGAAAGGCACTGTTTCTGTACCGCTTGCAGTAGCAGCACTGCTTATTACCGGTGGTACAATTGCCAGTGAAAAATAAGATGTTATTGTATTACCTATAGAAGCACCAGAGCCGGTAATAGTGTTTGTGTTGCTGGCTGTTCCGCCAATATTTACATAAGCGCTCGCTGAATTCACCGGCGCTGTATTATTCTCTGCTATAATGGTGCCTGTTGCAATTGTCGAAGGATAGCGTTGCAGTGATGCGATCGTTCCCCCGGAGCCCATTAGTCCCGAAGTAACCAGTGACCAGTATTCAGTGGTGCTGAGTGTAAGACCGGTACCACCACCGCCTGTACCGGTTGCAAATGCTTTTACAGTTGCAGTAATAGCTGACGTTGTTACCGGGTTAAAGGCAAAGGCCATATAGCCGGTGCTTGTGCCTACCGGGAACGCATAGGTGCCGGTAGCACCTGAAGGCAAACTCCAGGTAACAGCATCATTAATGAATGAAGTGGAAGAACCACCGGTGATGCCTCCTGTTACTGCATTATTACTTGTATTGGTTACTGCCAGCGAATTAGCATTCGTGGCAATATCCAGTATACCATTCGTCATGGAAACTGTACCGGCAGCACTAACTGCACCTACGCCTGTATTAACTGTTACCTTCCCTCCAGATGCGGTATTGTTTATTTTTAAATTTTGAACATTAGCAGGCAGGAATGTTGTTTGATTTACTGTACCATTAAATTCAAAACTGCCGGAAGAATAATTTCTTGTAGTTGTTCTGATACTACCGAATGCACCTGTAGTAAGTATACCCTGTACATGGGCTGTTCTCAAAGTTCCTCCCCTGCTAAATGTAACGGCTGCAGCCGATAATGTACTCGTTAATGCCTGGGACAGAGTAAGTGTTGTACCCGCCACTGAGGTGATTACTGTACCTGCTGGAACACCTGTTGCTGACACAGTCATTCCGGTAGCAAGCCCAGCTGCCGAAGCGACAGTTACAGTTTGAGTTCCGATTGTACCGGACATAGTAGTGGTGGCTGCTGCCAACGCCGAAACTGTAGTTATACCTGTTCCGCTTACTAAATATGTAGCACCTACATCCAGTACGCCCCTGATATTTAAAGTACCACCCGTTACAGTAATATTATTGCCCAGCACCACTGAAGCAGCAGTATTAACAATGTGTACTGTACCGGTAAAAGTTGGACTTCCGTTAATTGTTTGAGTAGTGGTGCCGCAGAAATAATATGTAGCACTACCGTTAAAGGTTCCACCATTAAAATTCAGGCTGCCACCAATAAACATAGTGGTGATAGAAGTATGACTTCCTGCTGCTATTGTAAAGGAGCCGGCTAAGCTATAAATACCGCCAGCCATAAAAGTATTATTGTTGAGCTGGCCATTTAATGAAACGTTATTAGGATATCCTCTTGTTACACCAATAATTCCGGGAACACCCGTTGACCATACATTTGCAAAACTGCTGCTGATAGCCGCTCCTGCAAAATTTATGGCAAGGGTTGAACCGGAACCATAAATAGGAGCAAAACAACCGGCGGTACCCGTAGTAAAACCGTTGTTATTGATATTAAAAGTACCGTTAATAACAGTCCCATTATTTGTATTATCAAACCGGCCATTGCTGGTAAATGTGAGTGTGGAAAGTGCTATAGACTGGCTGCCACTGATAGAAAATATACCAGGACTTGCTACAGCTGTAGTAACAGTTGAAGTACCTGCATTAAAAGTACCCCCGTTACAAACAATGGAACCAGCGCCTGCAAAAGACAAAGTCTGTGCATTCAAATTAACTGTGCCACCCGTTAGTGTAAGCGAATTTGCAGCACCGATTGTAAGCCCTGCGGTGGAAAGCGATAATGAACCTGCAGATACAGATATGTTATTGCAGACTGCAGCTGCTCCTGTGGTAACAGTGACCGCCACATTTGAGTTGATAAACACATCGGTTCCGGCAGCCGGTACAGAAGCACCCGGTGCTCCACCCGAAGTTGCTGACCAGGTAGCAGTTGAATTCCAGTCACCAGGCGCCACTGCGTACCGCTGTGCTCCTGCATAAAAAGAGATCAACAAAAAACATATACCCAGTAAATATTTAAGACCGGGTAAACCAACAGCGTTTGAACGGTATGATCTGTTGGGTGCAGTGTTTGTATTCATGCCATTACAAAAGGGCATGAATATTTTCATACGGGTAGCCAAGTTTCCCATTCCATTTAAAGCTGGAGAAAAGTTCATTTTACTAAACAATTCAAATTGAAAAAATAAAGGGTTTTATTAGCGTTTAATTGGGGATTGCAGAACGGAAAATGGCCTTCGGTAAATAGTAGATTTAATTTCATAATCACATGGCGGCTTAATCGTGAACAAATATTTTTTAAGCAAATACAATCAGTTGGCTCCCTCCTTTCCATCACTACGCAATCGATAGCCAAAATAAATTTACAGTGTCAATACAGCCCTCTACAAATGATATTAGTGTAGTATAGAAATTAATAGAAAAAAAATACCTACACTAATCTTAAACATTTAACAATCAATTAAATACAGATATATTAGAAATTTTCATATATATGTGTTATACCGCATTTCCGACCATTATATTTGACTATATTTTCTCTTTTATACCATTTTAAAAAGCTTAGCACTACACATAAGAAATCATCCTGATGTGAAATTGGCAGGCAAACTGTAAAAAGGAAAAGCTGTTTAAGGGGTTTAGATAAGTATATACATTATCACCATACATTTCTTGGGCAGCTGTCGCCATACTTATTGTTAAGCAGGAAACCTATCAAAATTTCGTGTGTATCACCTGCGTAACCACGTAATCTGTTACCAGGTGCGGTGTCGTAAGAATATCCAATATTGATGGTATGAGAAATATTTACACCCGCCATAGCAGCAAAACCTCCCAGCTGATCGCCGAAGCGGTAACTTCCCCCGAACCAAACTTTATCCTGCCATTGAAATTTTATATTGGCATGAACCTGCGGAGGTAAAGGGCTGATGGATTGTACAACGACAGATGGTAAAACGGACATATCGCCACCCATTAATAAACGGTAACCGGCCGAAGCAAAGAAATGAGGTACATAGCTTCCGCCATATTTGCTTGTGTCAGTAAACCTGGCTTTGCCAACTACAATGTTCAATGCAGAAAGACCCACAAAATAATCCCTTGAATACAGCCAGAGACCTGCCCCCACTTCCGGTAATAATCTTCCCCCGGTTGCATTCGCCAATGCCGGATCCGGTGTTGGGCCAGGCCCCTGTGGATCATCCAGCACTACTTTGGATGCATCAATGGACACGCTGGTGAAGCCCGCTGAAAAACCAGCAGCGAGCGTTGTGCGAACACCCAGTGGTTTATGATAAGCATATGAACCATATAATGAGAAACGGTTTATATAACCGGTTTTGTCATTCATCACAACAATCCCTGCGCCACTGTGGGGATCAGGAGCAGTATATTCATCCCAGTAATCTTTACCCCTCACGTTCACACCTGCCCTGTCGAATGATGTTGGTGTAACTCTTACTTTATCGCTTTGCTGTAATGGTCCCTGTATACTCAGGTAAGTGGTAACAGGAGCTCCATCCAAACCTGTCCACTGGTTACGGTAACTAAGTTTTATATCAGTATAGTTTTCTATTCCGGCAAGTGCAGGATTCAATATATAATTGTTCATTATATACTGGGTGTAAACCGGCTTTTGTTGTGCAGCTGCGTTGAATGCACTGCATATCATAAACAAAAAAAATAGCTTTTTCATACTTACTAAATTATTGTTGCAAACCTCTTTTAATCAAACCACCTCTTACAAAAACTGGCTACTTAAATAACCTGCGTTGATCTACTTTACAAAAAAATACCGCAGCATGATTTCATGAGCATCACCTCCCTGGTCAAAAAGACTGAGTGGTGTGCTATACTGATCATAAGCATAGCCAATAGCCAGCCTGTGATTGAATTTAACACCTGCAAAAGCGCTGTAGTTTTGTTTATAATGATAGTTGAACCCGATCCAGATAAAATCTTTATGCTCCAGCCTTACACCTGCTTCTACGTCAGCCGGGGTGTTAGGAACATATTTTACCAATGCATTTGGAATTAAAACATTATCCTCATCCACCTTCCAGTTATAACTTCCCAGAAAGAAATAATGCCTGTATAATTTTCCCTGTGGATTTGTGCTGCCTTTTATAAAATCAAGTTTTGACTGCAGCAAATGCTGTACTGAAAAACCAAGATTAAGTGTGGGAGATTTGTAATAAACGCCTGCGGCAGCATCCCCTTTAAGCGATGACCCGGAACTTGCAAACAAAGGATCATCAGAAATATAATCTGCCATTGCGGCTTTGTCAATCTTGTACTGCAGCATTTCACCTGCTAAGCCAAACATCAATCTCTTATCTTTTCCCCCGAGCAATACGCTGTATGAAACACTTACCTGGCCCCCGGTACGGCTTGTTGGACCTGTTTTGTCATTGTACAGGAATAAACCAACGCCTGCATTTTTCTTATCAAAATATTTGTCAGCGAAAAACAAGGCTGTCTCAGGGCCGCCTGCAATACCAGACCACATTTTCCTGTAAGTGGCTCCCACAGAAGCAACATCATTTGCACCTGCTGCCGCAGGATTATATAAAAAATTATGCTGTGTGAACTGGCTTATTTTAAATACCTGCTGTGCATTTGATTTTGCTATCAAACAAAACAAAGCAGTAACAGAAAATATTGATTTGAGTTGCATATTTAATTTTTTAAAAGTCATTGCTGAAAAACTATTTATCATTTTACCTCATGATCGTTACGTTACCTGTAAGCTGGCGTTGGTTACCGTCAGGAGAAGTGGCCCTGATAACATAGTAATATGTTCCGTCGGGGATTGGTTTTCCGTTACGGGTACCATTCCAGTTGTTACCATAATTATCAGAATGGAACACCAAACCACCCCACCTGTTATATACGTCTACTCTTAACTGGTAGTTACCACATTGTGTTATTACCCACAGATCATGGAAGCCATCATTGTTTGGTGTAAATACATTTGGTGCATTCAAACAGTTGCCTGGTGTTACATTCACAGTTACATCATCGCTTGCAGAGCAACCATTCTGTGTGGTAACAGTAAATGTATAAGTTGTATTCTGGTTTGGTTTTGATGTAGCCGTCAGTGCATTGGCTGATTCTATTGCAACATCTGGTACAGCCGTCCAGGTATAAGTGCCCTGCATATTGCTGTTACCCGTTAACGTTACCACCGCTCCCTGGGTGATCGTTCCGGGGTTTGCAGCTGCAGTTACAGTTGGTGGCTGCGTTACTGTTATTGTTAATTGAGCCGTTGTGGCACATTGGCCAGCTGCAGGCGTAAAGGTATAAGTTGTAGTTGCCGTATTATTTAATGCCGGCGACCATGTACCCGTAAAATTATTGGTGGATGTTAATGGTAGTGCATTCAGATTACCACCGGCGCAAATTGCAGGTACAGGATCGAATGAAGGTAATGTGCCCTGGTTAACCGTAATGGTTAGTTTGGCTGTGGTTGCACACTGGCCTGCTGCCGGCGTAAATGTATACTCTGTTGTAGTGGTATTATTTAATGCTGGCGTCCATGTACCGGTAATACTATTAGTGGATGTTAATGGCAATGCATTTAAAGTACCTCCTGAACAGATCGCTGCAACTGCATCAAATTTCGGAGTAATGCTTTCGCCAATAGTTGCTGAAATTCCGGGAGCGCCGGTAACAAAATAGTTAAAGGTTGAATCTGCTTCCACTCCATCCCATGTAAATGGAACGAGCAAATAATTATATGTTTTCCCTGTCACTGCAGTTGCATCTGTATAGGTAATTGTTGCACCGCTGCTGATGGTAGCAATTAATGTTGTGCCGGCTGGTAAGTCAGCCTGTTTTGTTGCCACTCTTGTTGCAATACCCGTTGTGGTTGGCGCAACACCATCTTCTCTCCTTAAAACAAGGTAGCCTGTTTGAGTTGCCTGGTTTACCGGCGGGAATGTAATAGCATTCCAGTTTAATTTAATAGCAGCGCAGGTTTCAGTAGTCAAAGCAGGCTGTACTGTTGGTAATGCTGATAAAGTATAGAAGCTGTCCACTTCACTCACACCAGTTAAACCTGCTGCATTATTAGCATAACCTAAGTAATAATACTTTGTTTGCGGTGCAAGTTCAGTGCGGTCGTGTGAATAAACACCAAGTGTTGTATTCCCTTCCGCCTGTGCATTTGTTACAACAGGCAGCGTTGTACTAAAAGCAGTACCCCTTGACGTTAGCGGTGAAATATTTAACTGGGTATCTCTTCCTGAAGAAACCACGGTAGCACCCAACACTGCTGATGTTGCAGTAATAGATGATCTTGTAGGTGTGGTTACAACAGGTGCCACCGGGCATACCTGCAGCCCCACACTTTTAAACTGTTCCGGGTGCTGGTAAGATGATGGAGAATTGCCGTGCCATTGAATTTGCGCCTGGCGGTCACCACTAACATTGTCCTGGTCATTCACGCCAATATCAAGCCCAACAGTCTGCCCGCTGGCAGGATTACCATACGTATTATCTTTTTGTAAGAACACACCGGGGTTTGCCGCATCTTTACCCCATGGTATGGCAGCTTCTAACAGGTAACCACCTGGCACCACCTGCATTTTCCAGTTGATTAATGATTGTACCCGCAGAAATGCATCACCAACAAATTGGTTAGCCACACCTTCAGACTGACCGCTGATGGTATTAGAGCCAAGATTAAAACGGAGCTGTATGTCATTTACCCTGTCATAATTCGGCCCACCACTGTTATCCGGGTCCAGGTAAAATTCTATACCATCTGCCTCATAATAATTATTGCTTGTACCCTGCTGAACACCCGGAACAGCAACGCTGCCATTAAGCCCTGCACCCTGCCCGATCAATGATGCATCTGTTACCTGTACAAGCAGGTACAGTGAATCAGCAGTCCATAATGACTGCCATGTTTGTGTATTATTATTATTACCCAGTGTAACCACGTTCATTATATTCACCGGTGCATTTGCCCAAACGGCATCCACAGTACCATCTATTTGAGGCGCTGCATTAGTGAACGTAGTGGCACCATCATTACTTGTATTGTTTTCACATGGTGGACTTGGTACTACATTCGTTGTAACAGATCCGGTTGATGACCATACAGAACTTGCTGTAGCATTTACTGCCTGCACCCTTACATAATATTGTGTGGCCGAGGTAAGCCCGGTGAATGTTGCAGTAGTTGTGCCTGAAGCAATATTATTTTGCGTAACAACGCCTGTTGTAAAAGTTGGATCAGTTGAAACCTGCACTGTGTAAGTATAAGTTGCAGTGCCCGGTGCTGCAGGTGCAGTCCAGTTTGCAGTAAAGCCTGCACCGGTAATTGTAGTAACCGGGGCAATGGTTGGCGGGTTAGGTGCTGTAATAAAAACAACATCACTTCCGCTGTTTACACCATCTGTTGCTTTGTATGTATATAATGTATTTGGAGTTAACCCTGTTATAACAGCGGAATCCTGCACAGATGAATTACTTGTAATTGGGCTATGGATTGTTACAGGAGTACCTAAACCTGAACTTGTATTGGTTCCGTATGTAAAGCTTGTTTGATTTGAAACGCCCTGCGTATTAAATGCTCCCTGTAATGTAGCGCCTGTCGTTGTGATGGAAGTGGCTGCCAGTGTTGATACGATTGGAGGAACACCCAATGTGAAATACAATGATGTACCTGTGCCGATATCATTTGAATTATTAACACCATTTGCAACAGCAGTTCCTCCAATAGAAGTATACACACCATTTGCAGTTGTATTGCTTTTTGCAATGTATGCCAATGGCGCTATTGCTGTTGGTCTCGAAACAGAAATGGTTGAGCCGGCCAGGCCTGAAGATGCACCCAGCGACCAATATTCAGTTGTGCTTAGTGATGAAAGTGTACCATCAACTGTTCCACCCGAGCCAGCATCAAAAGCTTGTAAGGTTACAATATTTCCATTGGAAGTATTGGCTGCATTCAAAGTAAGTGGCAGGTAAGCTGCATTTTTTCCAACAGGAAAATTGTAGACATTGCTGCCTGTATTAAGGCTCCATTTTACAGGACCATTTATATAAGAAGTGGCAGAACCGCCTGTTATACCACTTGTATTTGTATTAGTGATGCTGAGTATATTGGTTTCTGTGGTTTGAATATTACCGGTTGTTAAAGTACATACACCCGCAGTTGGTAAAGTAACCGGCTGATCCAGTATTACGTTTGTTGCTGCAGTTCCATTTACAGTTATGCTGTAGAAAGGCGTTGAAACTGTTCCGCCAATATGCTGTGCAGCACCGGAAAATATAACTGTACCGTTACTGTTCTCAAAACCTTCTTTGTCATTTATGCTCAATGCCTGGTTATTGATCCAGTCACCACTAACGGTCATTGATGCAGGCGCTTTAAACCTGGAATCTGTATTTAAAACAAACCCGCCGCAGGAGAAACTAACATTCGTAAAATCCACTTTTGCAAATTTGCTGCCGCTGCCGAGTGTAAACACACCGTTTATTGAGCGGTTACCAGCCGGCGGATACCAGCCCCATCCATTGGACGCTGAACCATTCTGACTGATACCGATAAAAGCCAGTGTTACATTATTAGGGTAACCTGGTGTTACACCTATTGTGCCTGCAGCAGACCAAAAAGGGGTTAAAAAGCTGCCTGTATTGAACTGGTTATTTGTTTCAAGATATAATGTGGATGCAGGACCCCATATCAATGGATTGCCGCTGGCTTTAAACTGGTTGGATCCACCACCTGATATCGTAAAGGTGCCGTTAACACGTGAGTTGACTCCTGCAGTTGTACTTAAAATAAATTCCAGGTTTCCATCTGCTCCTGTATTGATGTTATTGAAAATCGCAGCGCCGTTCACCGTGATCTTACCACCTGAACTTCCAATAAGTGACAAGGTTCCGCCATCTGCATCTGCAAGGCCATTCCCCGCCACTGCATTTGCCAAATTTCCCGAGCCTGTCGCATTTATTGTCAATGCTTTTGTTGCAATAAGCTGGTTAGATGCTCCAACTTTAAAGAATCCATTGGTTAGGTTTAATATCCCATTATCCCTGATCGTTACCTGGGCATTGTTTAGCGAAACAATATCTGCTGCATTGGCTGTATTAATTGTAAGGGTGGAAAAAGTAGTACTGCTTGTACCATCAATAACACCTCCTGTTCCAAGGATCACCTCCCTCGTATTATGGTTAAATGTACCATTATTGGTAAAACTGCCTGAAACAGTAATGGTTTGATTAGGCGTAAGTGTACCATTGATGACTACACTGCCCGTCACAATCCAGGCGGCGTTGGTGTTAATGGTAGTACCGGTCCTGATAGTAAAGACATCTCCGGAAACAAAATCTGCCGGGGCGGTGCCTGCGGCACCACCGGCATCGGTTGTCCAGCTGGCCGTGTTATTGGCATTAGTGGCACCAGTTACATTATAGTAATTAGTGGCAAAAACGCTGCAAACAACTATTAGTGCCAGTGAAAGTGTAACGCATTTTTTTAAAATCTCATTCCTTAAAGACATGGGAAATGATAATAAAGGGCTGCTGGTATTTTTTTTCATAATTGATTGAACAGTTAAGTTTATTTCCGGTGAGATCTGCCAGTCCGGCTGGTGCGGCATACGTTGGTAATTACATTTCAAGTAACCAGTAGAACGCTTTGCGAAAATTTACAACGAGGTCTTTCATACAGCAATCGTTTTTAAAGTGAGAAATTAGTTTTTAAAGCATTTATGATCTTTCAAGGATTAATCTGATACCTTTTAGGGATGCACTGACGATAAGCATCAACATTGATTCCTATTTTCAAAATGGCAAGAAGAAATTTTAAGCTTGTTTTGTTGCCAGTAATTTCCCTTTAACGAATATAGCTTAGCATGCAGAGGGGCTGCAATTTATATTTAGAAAATATAGAAAAAAATAGTTCAAAAAACAGGATTTAAAAATAAAATACATTGATAATCAATTATCTATTTTTATATTAATCTATTTTTCATATATGATTATAACAGTGAAAATATAAGCCGTTTGACTTCCTTTTGTTATACACAATTACGCTTTTTAAGCTTCCTTTTCTATAATCCAGGCATAAAAAATCCCGGCAACAATGTGCCGGGATCCGGGGGTTATATTTAAGGTTGTATCAGGGTCTGAAATTATAGAACTATCGTCCTTGTGTACCGAGTATGAACAGGGCTTCCACCTGCTGATCCTGCAGCTGACGTTTAAAGAAGCGGATATCATCAATTTTACCGGTGATATCAGCACTCATGAAACCTTCGCCTGCAGCAGTAGCACCAGGTACTGTTGTTAAACTTCCTGAAGCACCCATTGTGATATAATGAGGCACTATCAGCAATAGAGCAGCAGCTGGATCGGGGAATGGATTCTGGTCACCCAGGGTAGCCTGGTCCAGGTTAATAGTGGCCCTTAATTTACCATTTGCATAGTAGCGTAAGCTGCCTGGAATCGCTGGTACTGCACTTGCATCACCAGGTGCATAGGTCATTGTTAAGAAAGCCCAGCTTAATGAGTCATTAAACAAACCGCCTTTATAAGCAGCAGCATAGGTTAAGTGTGGCCCACCACCATCAACATTGCTGAATGAACCATTGAAATCAAAAGAAGCTCCGTTGTCATGCCTGCGGTAAGCAATACCCATCAGCGGCCATTGTGGGAAACCCGGAACATTGAAACCAATCAGGTGTGTTAATGTACCAGTGTCTGGAACCTGTGCCCATAAGCTGATTGTAAAACCATACTGCAATGTATCATTACTGTTGAAACCTGTAGTGTTAGAACCAGCACCAGTTGCTTCAGGACCATACGTTAACCAGCCTTTGTTAAAGCTGATAGCCTGGCCCAGTACACCCGGAACAAATGAACGTGTTGCAGCAGCACTTGAAAGAACGGGTGCAGCTTCGTGCAGTTTTTCAGTAGTGTTACCATCAAATGGCCAGTAGCCGATCAGGTTGGCAGCTTCTACTTCATCAGATTTTTTATAGCCAAACACATCATCAAGTGTTGCATCATAAGTAAAACCTGCAAGAGTTGCTGTACCGGAAGCAGTAGTTACAGAAACTGCACCAGTAGCACCTTCACCTAATACCGCAGTAATGGTGGTGGCGCTGGTCGCTACAAATGAAGTTGCGGCAGTACCGCCAAAACTTACGGCGGTAGGACCATTCAGGTTAGTACCCGTAATGGTGATTGTTGCGCCTTTTTTGGCTGTTGTTGGCGAAAAGGAAGTAATCTTTGGTTTGGTATCAGGAGGTGTAGTAGACTCTTTTTTACCACAGGACTCAGTCAGTACTGCAGTCATGAAAAGCAACCCGCCCATCATACCATAAGCTACGTTTTTGATTTGTTTCATCGTTTTAATTTTTAAGTATAACAGTATTTGATTTGAATGTTTATTTTTTTACGCTAACCAGTTTTAGATTTTTTACCTGCTTCAGGGATACAGCGGCCCCGCCGCCGGCAGCCAGTTTCAATTTGATGCTGTCATTGCTCTCATCCAATGACTTTGTTATTTTGTAAGCTTCCGGGTTTGTTTTCCAGTCTGCATCATCTGCATCTGCATACACAGTTGCTTCATATTTCTGTCCTTTATCCAGGAATGAAAGATCCACGGTGATCTCCCGGCTGTTTTCATCTGTTACAGCACCTATGTACCAGTTATTGGTTCCTTTTTCTTTTCTTGCAATAACAACATAATCTCCCGGTTCAGCTGCAATGATCTTTGTATCGTCCCAATCAACAGGCACATCTTTGATAAACTGGAAGGCATCTTTATGTGCATCATAATTTTCAGGCAGATCGGCCGCCATTTGCAACGGGCTGTAAACAGTTACATACAATGCAAGTTGTTTTGCAAGCGTGGAGTTAATGCTGTTCTTTGGATTGGCTGTATAGTTTTTCAGTTTAAATATACCTGGTGTGTAATCCATTGGGCCGCCCATCAACCTTGTAAACGGCAGGATAGTAACATGATCCGGCGGATTACCAACGCTGAATGCTCCATATTCATTACCACGCCCGGCTTCACTTGCCATCCAGTTAGGATAGGTTCTTTGCAAACCGGTTGGACGCATTGGCTCATGCATATCCACCATTATTTTATATGCCGCCGCCTTTTCTGCCACCCGCAGGTAATGGTTTACCATCCACTGTCCGTCATGGTATTCGCCACGTGGAATTATCTTTCCGACATAACCGGTTTTTACCGCATTGTAACCATACTTTTTCATAAACCGGAAAGCTGTGTCAATTTGCCTTTCATAGTTGGTGGCAGAGCCTGATGTTTCATTATGCATGATCATCTGCACACCATTTTTTTCGGCGTATGTTTCAAGTTCTTTTACATTAAAATCAGGGTACGGTGTAACAAAATCAAATACGTTCTCCTTCCAGTTGCCAAACCAATCCTCCCAACCCGTATTCCATCCTTCCACAAGCACGCCTTTAATACCATTGCGTGCAGCAAAATCGATGTATCGTTTTACGTTGGCAGTATTGGCAGCATGTTTTCCATTAGGTATAAGCTGTCCTTTTTTATTAAATGAATCTGCAAAATCTGAATAATTCCAGCCTCCTTTGCCAGTCTGCATTTCCCACCATACACCTACGAACTTCATTGGTTTTATCCAGGATGTGTTCGTGATCTTTGAAGGTTCATTTAAATTCAGGATCATTTTAGAAGCAAGTATATCTGCGGCTTTATCACTTACGATGATCGTTCTCCAGGGCGTATGAAAAGGTGCATGCACATAGGCTTTATTACCATAAGCATCAGGGATAAGGTTTGATGATAAATGGAAGTTACTTTTATCAACATGCAATTGCATAGCCGGATAATTCACCAGCGATGCTTCATGAATATTTATATAAAGCCCATCTTCGGTTTTCAGCATGAAGGGCGTTTGCACTGCCTGGATATCTGTAACTGTCCGCACACATATATCAGTGCTTTTTTCTACCATTTCACGGTTGTCTATTTCACTCAGTTTGGAAGTGGTATAAGGGTATTCATTCGTATCGTAATCACCAGGAATCCAGAAAGATTTATGATCACCCGTAAGGTTGAATTGCGTAAACTCATCTGCAATAACAAAATATTTCAGCCCCGGCTGCCTTGGAAATTCGTACCGGAAACCAATACCGTCCTCAAATACCCTGAATACAATATCAAGCAGCCTTTTACTGCTTTCCTGCTGCAGGTGAAAAGTAAACTGGCGGTAACGGTTGCGGATCTTGCTTGTTTCGCCCCATACAGGCTTCCAGGTTTCATCTACAAAAGAGCTATCCGTTCCAGCTAGTACAAAACCTTCCTTCATTGCAGGCGCATTGGTCAATGCAAAACCGAGTGACGATGGTTTGATCACAGTTTTCTGGTCAAAGTATACCGAGTAAAAAGGCACACCTTTGTCATCAAGTGAAAATGTAAATCTCACTTTATTCATACCGCCACTGAATTCATTTGCTGCTGCATGCATGCAGCATAAAACTCCCAGGGCCGCAATAAAATTTCTTCTGAATAACATAAGTAATTAAAAAGGCAATTTTTTAAATCGTTGCTAATAATTTTTTCGCTTTATCCATCTGCAGGGAGACCATGTAGTAATAAACCTGGTTCAGTTTATTTAATACAGGCGAATTACCTCCATTAGCGATCCTTACCTGGTAAAATTTTGTAACAGCTTCCAGGTCTGATTGTGTTAAAGAAACACCGAGTTTTTGCTGCAGTATGGTTAACAGCGAATAACCGTAACCGCCATTTGCAGCATCGGTAGGTTCTATCATTGTACCCTCACCATAGTCGTTCCAGGTGGCTATCTGCAGGTATTCAATATTCTGTGCAAGCGCCAGGTTAAGCGTTTGCTCGTAGGTGGAAGTCCCTACCGGGTCTATAATCCAGGTAGGACCAGGCCAGCCGCCTTCTGCATAGAATGATTTAAACCCTGGATAAACAGAAGATACTTTTGTACCGGGGTTATAGCTTAATGAATAAAAATTATTCAGTCTTGTTATATTACTCTGGTCAATCCATGCATACTCACCGGTTGTTGTTCCCGATGCCTGGTTACGCTGCCCCCACAACGTGAAGAATGCAGGCGCTTTTGATAATTTAGAAAAAACATTGGCCCAGCCTGTACCTGTTTTAATTGCCTGCGGGCCAAATACCATCAGCAATGGTTTATCACCAATCTTTTCATAAGCAGGATCATTAAAATAATTTGTTTCAGCATATTTCAGGTCCACACCTGCAGCTGATTCTTTATCGGTGTACCTTCCTACATACTGATCTTCATATACCAGGGCATATTTAAGGCCTACTTTTGAAAGTCTTGATACCAGTTTTTTTGTATTGGCAGCTGTTAAAGGCAGGTCCATATTTTCACCCAGGTTGGTACCAGTTCCAGGCCAGTCTATCAGTAAACCGTCAACGCCGCTTAACTTCATCAGCAGTAACTGGTAATCGATCACAGATGTATCACCAGACGCATATGGCCCGATCATTGGATAATAGTGAGATGCAATTCGCCTGCGGCCACTCACGATTGTTTCCGGGTAAGTAGAGCCCTTTGCCATTGTCCAGTGAATGCCCCATGAACCATTACTTGCTTTAGTTTCAAACCATGGCATTAAATGAACAAAAACTTTTTTAGTGCTTGACTTTGAAACTGCCAGCGGTGCTGCAGGCCTTACCACCCCATCCCATTCTTCCTCACCCGGGGGAGGTGTTGTTGTCGGGCTTTTCTTGCACCCCACAACCATCAGCACAATTGCTAAAAGCCAAAAATTAATTTTCATAAAATATCTTTTACTTTTTACTCACTGATTTTTTAATACCCCGGGTTTTGACCATGGTTAGGTTGTGCCGCCAGTTTCGCATTTGCTGTAACTTCTGCAGTTGGGATCGGGTAAGTATATGACTTAGGTGTTTCCCACTGGCTTGGTATATTGCCGGGTAACAAATTACCATAGTAGGTGGCTTCATTTTTTCCAAACTGTACATTATACAGCGGGCCGGAAGCATTCACACTGTTGCCCCATCTTCCAACATCAAACCACCAGTGTCCTTCTGCAAATAATTCTGAATACCTTTCAAAGGCAAGTGGGTTATTTGCAAGATTTACGTCTGAAGGATCTGCTACGGTTCTGTCATTTAAACTTTCATAGTCATATGGTGATGATGAATTGATATCATAACCATAAGCACGGCGGTGAATTTTGTTGATGTACAACAATGCATTTGCATCATCACCTGTATTCAAACAAGCTTCAGCATATAATAAATAAACATCTGCAAGTCTTAATAAATAGTAATTGGAAGCATCAGACTGTGTTACATCTGTTTCATCAAGACTTGCATCCAGTGTCTGGTATTTTTTAAAGCTCCAGCCATGATAAGAATCAGGTACAGGCAGGTTCACACATTTTGAAACAGGCCTTAACTTACGGTTAGAAGGATTAAGATTTCCGGAAAAATAAACTGTATCAAAATATGGTTCCAGTGCACATACATATAAGCGTGGGTCTGCGTACTTATTATTCCTCAAAGATTTTGAACTGTCGGTATACCATTCGCTGGGCAGGTTAACCGTACTAACATAGCCCACAGCGTTAGGATTAAAATCCTGGTTAGGGATAAGTGTGCTGGCTTTGATAGAATCAACAGGTATAACAAAACCAAAACGCAGCAGGTTCCTGTCATGAACATATTCAGTAGAATAACCCATCCTGAAAGGCAGCCTGCCATCGTCTTTGAAACCACTTGGTGACCAGAAAAGTCCCATACTGGTTGTCAGGTACAGGTTGGGTGAGTTTCCAAAAATACCATAACCACCATTTCCCGGTACCCTGTCCACATTTATTTCAAATAATGACTCCTGGTTAAATTCCTGTAATGTGTGGTTATTTAAAGCATTGCCACGCATGTTACTATTAAATGACTGCCTGTACTGGCTAAACGGCATCAATGATTTTGCGGGGTTATCAATCACATCTTTTAAATACAGTTTTGCACTGTCCCAGTTTTGAGTAAATACATATGCCTTACCAAGTAATGCTTTAGCGGCGATATCTGTTGCCCTTCCTTTATTCGTTTGTGACCAGTTTACGCCATCCAGCAATTCAGCAGCTTTCTTCAGGTCACTCGTGATCTGGTTCCATACCTCTCTTGCTGTTGCTCTTGGTTTGGATGTTTCATCAAGAGATTTAGCTACGTTTGTAAAAAGTGGTACACCCAGGATGTCTGCATCAGCAGCAGCCGGTTGTTTTATGTCGATGTATTTCTGACCAAAAAAACATTCCAGTTGTAAATAGTACCAGGCACGTAAAAAGTAAGATTCTCCTTTGATATAATTTACCTGCTGCTGGTCTGCTTCTGAACCATAATTCGCCATATAAAAATCCGCAGCTTCGATGGTAGTATTTGTTTCACGGATACCGATATAATAACCGTTCCAGATATTTACCACCCATTGGGCATTTACCGGCGGATTATTGTATGCAGCCACACCAAACTGGTCAACCCTGTTCAATGGACCTGTTTCATCAGCGATGTGTTCGCTTGTTGCAAATGCACCGATAAGTACATTCCATCCATAAAGATTTTCCGAACGCAGGTTAGCGTATGCATTGGCAGATATAGATGTCAGCTGTGCAATATTGGTTGGAAAATTACCTGTACCCTGTACAGACAGGTTGGCCACCGTTTCAGGCTTTTTACAGCCGGCAACTGATACAGAAATTAATGCAGCTATTATAAGAGTTTTTTTCATTTTTCTTTTTTTAAACAATCATTTTAAAAGCTTAGATCAATACCGGTTGAATATGTCCTGATGCTTGGATACTTATAGGGAGCATCCACGCCCCTGCCGGTAACATTGATTGCACCTGAATAAGAACCATTACCACCCTGGAAACCAATTTCAGGATCGATACCAGAATATTTGGTAATAGCAAAAAGATTGTTGCCCATTATAAAAATGCGTGCGCTTTTGAATTTTATCTTCTGCAAAAGCTTGCTTGAAAAAGTATAACCGATCTGCACGTTCTGCAGTTTGAGGTAATTACCATTCTCTACAAAATAGCTGCTTGGTGTTTTATAGTTACCATACGTATCGGCATCATACGAATAAGATCCGTTTGGATTTTGTGTGAGCCTTCCGATACGTGGTTGTGAAGTAACCTGGTTAGATCCAAAGAAAGAAGCATTGAACACCTGCGTTGTGGTGTTACCGTTAGAGAACAGCCCTTGTGCATACGGCGCTACACCATTAAAGATATCAACACCCAGTACGCCACGCCAGAGCATGCTCAGGTCGAAGCCTTTCCATTGAATTTTTGCATTAAAGCCAAAAGTAAATTTCGGGTATGGGTTACCGATAATGGTATCATCATCGCTGTTGATAAGACCATCGCCGGTTTTATCCCAATAGATAAGATCGCCTGCTCTTGGTGCACGGCCATTCACTGATAACCCGCTTGCTGAAGCTTCTTCATCAGTTTGATAAATGCCCAGCACCTTGCGTCCCCAGAACTGGCCAAATGGCTGACCAACGGCTGTATAGGTCAAGGGCAATCCAAACATCTGTCCGCCAAAAGGAGGATAATCATTATTACCACCAAAGATCACATCACGGCCTGCCCCTGATAACTTGGTAACCTTATTGGTATTGTAAGTACCGGTAAATGATAAATTATAATCGATACCGCTTTTAGTTTTGTTTTTATAGCCAACTACAATATCCACACCTGTATTTTCACTGGTACCAACATTAGCTATAAAGTCATTAAAGCCGGAGCTAACAGGAACGGGCAACCTGTACAACAGATCAGATGTTGCTTTTTTATACCATTCCACTGTGAAATATAAATTGCCGTTCAGCAATTCACCATCCACACCCACGTTGGCTTCTTTTGTAGTTTCCCAGTGTACATCTTTGTTAGCAAGACCGGTAAGCGTATAAGTAAGTACAGAAGTTGCACCAGGGAAAAAGTTAGCCGCATTAGAAGTAGAGTTACCCCTTGGATCAGAAGCATAAGGACCGTAACCTGCCAGGAAGAGATAAGGTGGTATATTGCTGTTACCCACTTCGCCATAGCTGGCCCTCAATTTTAAGAAAGTAAACTTTGGCAATGCTTTCTGGAAGAAAGATTCATCACTGATTTTCCAGCCAACTGATACAGCTTTAAAAACACCGGCCTGGTTACCTGGGCCAAATTTTATATAATCAGCATCACGTCTTGCAGAGATGGATGCATAATATTTACCGTCATAATTATAGTTGATCCTTCCAAACTGTGATTTAACAAGCGGGAATGGATCATAACCACCCGGAACAATATTGGTAATAGTTTCAGAGGTGGGCAGGTAAGAATACTGTGAACGGATCACATTTGTCTGGCTGGTGAAAAGCGCATTGTAAAGGCCTTTATATTGCTCATACCCGATCAGCACATTCACATTATGTTTTCCATATGATTTATCATGCGCCAGCGTAAATGCATTCAGCAGGTTTTTGTAAGAAACAAAACCTTTGAACAGTATCGAGTTATTGATATTTTCATTACCCGCCTTATAAGGTCCGTTATAAGAATTTCCCTGTTCATTAAAGATCGTATAGCCTGCAGTAGTTCTGAAAGTAAGCGACAAAGGCAATTTTATTTCAGCATAAATATTTGCCTGAATGTTTGAGTAATTGATATTCCTGTCTTTTGATAAAATTTGTGCGACAGGATTTACACCACTAAAACCCGAAACATTACTTCCATAAGTATTTGCTTCGGTACCATATACTCCAATGATCGGCAGCGTATAAAATGGCGGGTTCACACGGGGACTTAACACACTGTTACTTGGATCAATTCCATAATCAACCGGCATAGTGCTGCGCTGGTAACCGTTGATCTGTTCACCGATCTTTATATTGTCTGTTATTTTAAAATCACTGTTAAGTGTAAAGCTGTAAACATTAGAGTTGTTATTCAGGTAAACACCCTTTTGGTTATTATAAGCTCCAGATAAATAATAATTCACCACAGGAGTGGAACCGGCAACAGATAAAGAGTAGTTTTCCTCGATACCATTTCCAAACATGGCGTCAACCCAGTCACTGTTTGCAAACGTATCCTTACGGGTATTGTCTACAAAACGGCGGAAGGTATTCATATCAAGCTGGTTAAAATACTGGCTTGTATCAAGCAGTTTTAAAACCCTTGGCTGTGTAATACCATACCTGGCGCTCAGGTTAACAGTAGGTTTTCCCTGGCCTTTCTTAGTTGTTATGATAATTACACCACCCGCTGCTGCTGCACCATAAATTGACATGGCGCTTGCATCTTTTAATACATCAATGCTGGCAATATCCTTGGGATTTATGTTGTTACCGGCTTCAGGGCCTTCACCCATTGGATTGGTACGTTGTATAACACCGTCTATTACGTATAGAGGGTTTGACTGGAAGAGAGACGATACCCCACGGATAACGATTTGTGCAGAAGTACCTGGTTCACCAGTAGACTTGGTTACATCAACCCCGGCTATACGCCCCGCCAGTGCTTCAGCCACATTTTGTACCGGCAGGTCTTTTATTTCCGCTCCCTTTACAGATCCAACAGAGCCGGTTACGTCTTTTACTTTCTGTGTACCATAGCCAATTACCACCACGTCGTCCAGCCTTTTTACTTTGGCGGTCAATACTACATCAACCTCTGTTTTGTTTTTTATATCCACATCCTCACTTTCAAACTCTGCAGATGACACGGTTAGTGTGGTTACAGAGGAAGCAACAGTAATACTGAATGTACCTATGGCGGTTGTGGTTACCCCTTCTTTAACACCTTTTGGTGCAACGGAAGCCTTTGGCAGTGGGTTACCTTTTTCATCTTTTACAGTACCTTTTATGGTTTTTTGCTGTGCCCATGCACCGGCACCAAATAAAAGCAGGAATGAGAAAATTAATTTTACCCTGAGAAATCGAGGTTTAAGCATAAGCAATTGTTCGGTTTGTTAATTAAAACTTGTTTACGAATTAAGGATTCCTGTTTTTCGATTTATACATATTAAAGAGACTGAAGAGAGAAAGCCGGGTCCGGGAAGGACTGTGTTAACCCCGGTATAAAACTTATGGCAATTACTATCTTCATTGAGCTGATTAGTGCAGGAACTGCTGATTTTTTGAAAACCAGATTTTACTGCAATACAACCGTTATAATCTTTAACTAAACGAATGTAATTCACGAAACAGCGGTAGTACAAACTATATTAGCGTTGTATAGTAAATATTTTACTAAATATCAATGAACAAAATATTAATCGTTTGTTTTACAATGATTTACACTCATATTATACAAATAAATATATAGAATTTATAGAGGGAAATTATAATCAAAAAAAGAGGAAATTATCTTGTCCTGATATTCATAATACGCATTTCAAATTCCTCATTTGGAATTATGGATTTATTCTTTATCCGGGTCTTGTACGTATTAATGGTATTGATGGAATATTCAAGTATATGAGCAATCTTCTCAATGTCGTGGATACCCATTCTTATCAGGGCAAATATCCTCAGGTCTGTATTGAGTATCTCGCCGTCTTTCAGCACAAAATGATCTTCTTCTTTGAAAAGCGAATTGAATTCCTGTATAAAATGAGGGAATAATTTAAGGAAAGCCTTATCAAAATTCTTCAGCAGGTCCTCTTTCTCTCTGCGCAGGTTGATATTATTTACCAGGAACTTGATCTCATCCAGCTTACGGTCAATAATTTTTTGCTCAACTGACTTTTTAAACCGTTCGATCCTGTTAAAAAACTCTGAATTGGCATTAAAGAAGTACCCGATATACTCCTCTTTTATCTTATTGGCCTCAGATAATTTTGAATTAACGTCAGATAATTGTGCATTCAGATCAGACAATTGTGCATTTACATCCGACAGCTGCCCGTTTCTTTCTGCAAGCTGCTGGTTAATGGCCTGTTCTTTAAGATGGGCGGTAGAAATTATTTTTTGGGCATGTTTTAATTTTCTTACCTGCCGGTAAATGGTAAATCCAAGGAAAATAACAGCAACCAGCAATAGTGTAATAGCCACCGCATAGGTTATCAATACCTTTTTTTGCTGTTCCACCTGGCTTATTTTTTCCATTTCAATAAGTGGCAGAATGGTGATGAGCTGCACTTTACGCTGGCGTGCCCCATAAAAAGCCGCATCATTAATAGCATATTCAATATACTTGGATGCATTTTTTACATCTCCCTTTTTGTAAAGCAACTGGGCCAGGTTAAACATGGCCGATGTTTCCTTGGTGGAAGATTTAATATCGGCAATAGCGGCATCCACTAACAGGGATATTGCTGAGTCAGCATTACCGTTTTGAATATAAATATCACTCAGTGTTGAAGCGGTAAGTGCTATTTCATGATCAGTAAGCTGGTTAGCGGCAATCACTTTTGAAAAATTATCCTGCGCTTTCAGCATATTACCCGACCGGATATCTTTTAAACCTGTATAATAAGAATAAGAAAAAGAGGATGAAGGGTAATATCTCAACGCTGAATCAAGAAAGGCGCCACCCTGGCTATTGTAAGCAGGTGTATAATGCCCATCCCGTGCATAGTCTGCCAGGTCGTAGCAATAACGTGCCTTTAATGCATACAGCTCTGCCTTAACATTATCATGCAAACCTGCAGGGCTTATTACTTTTAAGGAATCTGCAGTTTCTTTAAACAAACCAGAAGAAAGTAAAGTGAAATTAAGTATGATACTGGAGTTGGCGATCTTTTCCGCATCCTGTAATTTGTAAGCGGCTTCCTGTGCCCGGCGTGCGTACTCATAGGCCGAATCGTACTTAAACAGTTTGTAATTATTATATAACTGCAAACTCAGGTCATACAATGCCGCAATATTACTATGCGGAACTACTGCTATCTTTTTTTGAAGGCTGTCAATTACACGTTGTTTATTTTTATCGTAATCCCCGGCAGAAGCAATTGCATTATTCAGCTCATTAAACTTGTTGATGAGTGCTGGAGATTGAGAGAAACTGTCAAACCCGGATAAGGACAAAATAAATACTAACGTAACAATTCGAATCATTTTATGACAATACATCGTACACTGAGCCCGGCTCATTTTCCAACAGGCGTTTTCGTTTTTTTGTTTGGCCCCAAAGCTAAATAATTCAACTGATTTAATAATAATTGCAGTTATTAAGGTGTTAGAAATATGGTTTTATAAATTCCTCTAATATGTTTTACATATTTTGTATCGTTTCAAAATATATAAGCGCTGTTTAGTTTTTCACCTTTACCAAAAACCCACTGTTAACCGTAACTTTTGCCCCGTTTCTTACGGTTAAACTTCGAACAACAGGGTTAGACTTTATAACAATCGTTCCTGTTTCAACAAGCACATCTGTATATTCATCCGGAACAAGTCCGCAACTCCAGTTACCAGCATTTTCCCACTCAGTATTCAGTGCACCCGTCCACCTGTTGACAAAACGAAGCGAAAGTTCTGCACCGGTATTGCCATTTACCACACAGCGGTATTTAAAACCATTCATTTCGGTTGGCAAACTGCTTAATTTTAATACAGCATTTGCTGTTCCTTCGTAAAGCGCATTGTCCTGTATATTGGTAAATTCATTCCCTGTATTTACCTGCCATTGGTAGCTGGTACCGGTAATACCAGATGTAAGCGTGGTGGATGATGAAGGGCAGAGCTGGTAGGTGAACCCTGTCAGCAATGCGTTTCCATCTCCATTTATAACTGTAATGTTTCCTGATTGCCCATTACCCACAACAGCTGTAATTACAGAATCGGAAACAATAGTAAAGGAAGATGCAGGAGCACCGCCAAAACCAACAACGGTGGCTCCTGTAAAAAATCTTCCCTTTATATTAATTGTAGAACCGGTAAGTCCATAAGCAGGATCAAAAGAACTGATGACCGGCGGAGCAGTAACAGACACATTTGAAAAAATACCTTTTGCCACTGTTCCATCACTGTGAGAAGTAACAGCCATACCCACATAAGCAGCACTACCCATTGGAATGTATACCGGTGCTGTTGATAATGTCCAGGTAAGTCCGTCTGCGGAGTAATATGCAGTAATTGTATTGCCGGATCTTACAAGCCTCAACCAGTAAGGTGTTGTAATGCTGTTGCCACCAGCATTGGAGGTTGCTCCTCCTGTTGCATTCCTGTATTGAAAATTTATTCCGTTTGAAGGCGTGATCACGAGTGCTGCGTTGGCGGCATTGCCGGTAAGTGATTCACGTATCATCAGCCCGGCTTTGGCCCAAACATTTGTATTTTCAACAGCGTTAACCTTTGCTGTAATAGTTACATCACCACTTACCTGCTGGTATGCATATTGAAACCCATCTGAAGTTCCGTAAATATCAGCGCCTGATCCACTAACTGTAAATGTATCGTTTGAAAATGCAGAAGACCCTCCTGCTGCTATTACACCAATATCTCCGTATTTCCATGGAGCCGGGAGTGGCTTTGGTGGTTCGGTCTTTAACAACAGGCTTTTAGCCAGGTCCATCTGTAATGAAACAATATAATAAAACACCTGGTCCAGTCTTGACTGCTCAGTTGCATTACCTGCATACTGTTTCCGCTGATCATACAGCATTTTAACCAGTTCAAGATCTCCCTGTGTTAAACCCGAAACACCGAGCTTTTGCTGTAATGTGGTTAAAAAACTATACCCAAACTCAACAGTAGGTTCAAGCATGGTTCCTTCACCGTAATCATTCCATGTATTGAGCTGAATGTAATTAAGGTTTTTTGACAAAGCAAGATCAAGGGTTGCGCTAAAAGTAGCCACTCCGTTATGAGCTATCTCCCAGGTAGGACCACTGGCCCCGCCCGCTGTATAATAGGTTTTAAAACCAGGATAGGCCGACCCTATCTTTACAGGAAAAGATCCATTGTTATAATAATTATTTAGACCAGTTAAATAGTCACTGTATATCCATGCAAAAGAACCTGTGGCTGCATTCCCAGCATCGTAATCATACCACAATGGAAAAAGGGCGGGTGCCGGGTTTAAAACTGAGAATGCATCCGTCCACGCAGTCTGACCAATAAGACCCTGTGGACCAAAAACAAGTAACAGCGGCTTACTACCATATTTTTCATAATTGCTTTGAGAAAAATAATTTGCCTGCATATATGACATATCATTTTTTGCTGCCTGCGCTTTATCTGCAGCATTATTCAGGGTTGCATCTTCATAAACGATTGAATAATTCAGTCCAACTTTTTGAAGAATGGAGATGAGCTTTTCAGAATTGACTTTATTCTGCGGATAGTCATACCTGTTTTGAGTGCCGTACCAGTCTATTGTGACCCCATCAACACCTGATAATTTCATCAGCAATGCCTGGTATTCCACGATATCCGGATCGCTGGAAGCATATGGCCCTGTTAAAGGATAAAACCAGGCAGCAATATCACGCTGACCGTTCGGTAAAATAATATTAGGATCCTTTTTTATCATTTTCCAGTGATAACCCCATGCCCCACTATTACTTGCCGGTGTTTCAAACCATGGCATCAGGTGCATAAAAATCCGCTTGGTAACTGTTTTATTTACAGGTACGGGTGCTAATACTTCCTGCCCTTTTCCAACATGAAAAATAAAAAGAAGAGAATATATAAAAAGGAGCACTTTTTTCATAATCAAGCCAGGCTGCCGGTCGCCTTTTTCTGCAGTTAATCGTTAGTCGTTTTTGTGAAAACGGTGTAAACCAAAAATACCAAAAGAAGAAAGCCGCTTACAACTAATATTGGGGCTTATATAAAAAATATTTAGAAAAAAAATGGTTTAAAAAAAACTATCATACTGATTTTCAAATAAATAAAAAAATATGTGCATTTTTTATATATAACAGAATGTATACAATACTATTCATTAAAATTTGCTTTAATAAAGCAAAAAGGGATGCTGTTGCATCCCTTTTCTTTCAACAAATACCACAAATTAATTTCTACTTTCCTGCATTACCTCTCGTATACAATGTTTGAATTTCTGCAGAAGTTAATGCTTTATTGAAAAGCCGGATATCATCAATGGAACCATTTATGCCATTACCCATGTAGCTGGACCTGGAAGCATAGGTCGGGAATCCCTGGCTATATCCATTTGTACCGGAAAAAATTGGAAATTCTGCCCAGTTGAACGTACCAATAGTTACATAATTTGCCCATGCTGCCGGCGCACCTGTACCTGTTCCACCGGTAGGCACCACCCTGAATGTTTCAATATTAGGGCTTTTTTTAACTGTAGCTAATGTCAATGAATCCAGTACGACACCGTTTCCATATATCTTAAGTTTCTGGTTCAGCCCGTTACCATCATATGTAACCGTTAGTAATGTCCATTGAGTGGTATCTGCTTTAAAATTAAGCGGGTTAGTCAGGTTAATATTTACATTATTAAAGCATCCTCCACAACCAAAACCACCAGTATGAACATAGGGGTCATTACCATCCACCTGTGTCTGATCAACCTGTAAAGCCAGTGTATCTTTTGATTTTTGATTAAGCGCCTGTATACCTATAATACCAAATATATCAGTATAAGCATTTGAGTTCAGCTGGAATAAAGAATTCCATTTTGTATTAGCTCCTTCACGTGAGCGCATCTTCACCCACATACTTACGGTATAGCTTTGCAGCGCAGTATCCTTATTAATATTAGGAATGGCTCCATACACGAGTGCCCCGTTTACAAAGGTGGCAGCATTTCCAATTTTTCCGGGCGTGTAAGAAACTGTACCTACATTATATGCGCCACCAGTTAATGCTGCAGTACCTGATTTACTCTCCTTACTGTCTGTATCAAAAGTCCAGTGTGCGATAAGATTACTGGATGCCACATCGTTTGAGCTGCTGTCGCCGGGTGTGGTGCCGCCACCACCGCAGAGGCTGTACCAGCCGGTTGACCTGTATATTTCTATACAGTCTGATGTAGTATTAAAAATCGTCATACCTGCAACAGGGTTTGCAATCTGGTTTCGTTGGGCGGTCGTCATTCGGGGAGGAAGGAATACTTTGCTGGTTGAGTTTAGTTCCAGGATGCTGGAAGGATTGGGTGAATTGGTGCCTATACCAACCTGGGCCAATACAGGACTTAAAAGAACACTGCAGAACAGTGTTGCACAAATAAACTTTCTCATGTGACAACTTTTGTTTAGGTGAATTAATTAGGGCTATAAATATACCATATTAACACCTTCGCAAATACTGAAGCCACAAAAAAAATAAAAGTAGTTATCCACTTTAATTTTTGCAGCAATTAGAGAAATGGAGCGCTATTGGCAGCAGGAATAATCTTCAGACCGGCTATTACAGCTAACGTTAAAGAGTACACGCCTGGATTCTACCCGGCTTTTTAACTGGCAGACAGGATCAGTTCACTTTCAGCAAGCTGTTCCATCCATTAAATCCATCATGTTCCCGCAAGGGGTTTTCTATGTCTTCCATCCACATTTTATCATCAATAAAAAATTTATACTTGTAAGTTCCTTTGGGGAGCAACGGGATATCAATCTTCCATAAACCATCTTTTCCTGGCTCCATCAATAGGATGTCCTGCGCCCAGTGATTAAAAGTACCTGCCAGTGAAATTTGTGTTGCACAGGTATTGCGTAAATGGAATTCAATTGTTTTCCTGCGCTTGTTAATGTAAGGTGAATCATGCTGTTTCATAACGGTTCTGTTATTTATAATTTTAAAAATGTTTACAGGACAATACGTAGTTTAAGGCAGGGCTGTTATACAAAACATTAACCGGTGTAGTTGTGGGTTAGTTGGCTGCAATCATAATAAATCAACCCAATGGCAATTATTGGTGATCCATTTATAAATCTAAATTACTTTTTTTAAACTAATTGATCTGTCTTTTTTTACACATTAACACTTGTTTTAAAAATCCTGCCTGAACAGTAAATATTCCAATACTTAACGATCTATTAAAATCCTTTTTTACAAAAAAATTTGAAGACAAATAAAAAATTTATATTTACTTTGTAATTCAAAGTGCTTTGACAAACAAAAAACAACAATATGAAAACAAGCAAAACATGGATCGATCACTTCAGGGTAAATGCCCTTGAACAAAGAGTTGACTGGAGGCTGCAGCCTTCCATAACCAAACAGGAAGTCAAAGAAATTCTTCCTTCACTGCAGGCCTGGCAACTGGGTGAAACATCGAATGGTGCACATTTGATAAGAGCTGCGTCTCTTTACTCAAAAAAAGTAAATGACCCGGACTATGTAGAAGCTGTAAGGTTGTTTATAAAAGAGGAGCAGAAGCATGGCAATAATCTTGGCCGCTACATTGATACCATCGGCGAAAAAAGAGTAAAACAAAACTGGGGTGATAGTTTGTTCAGGAAGATCAGGTATTTTAATACCAGTATGGAAATGTGGACGCTGGCTGTGATAACAGTTGAAAGTGCAGCACAGGTTTTTTACCAGGCAATGAAGGATGCAACAGCCTGCACCCTGTTAAGACAGGTTTGCTCAGATATCCTAATTGATGAAGCCTATCATATCGATTTCCAGACAGAACGCATGCAGATCATATTCAACACAAGATCGGGACTGGGAAAATTTGCAAGACATTACTTTTACTTCATTTTTTACTTTTCCACGTCATTGCTGGTATGGTTTGCCCATAGAAGGCTTTTTAAAGCAGGAGGCATTAATTTTAAAAAGTACAGGCTTAAGATGGAATATAAATATATTAAAACACTGCACCGTATCAGTTACAGTCAACAGCCTGTATATGCCAGGCTGCATTCTCACCTGGGCAACACCAAAGCATAATTACTCCATACTGGCTATATTTGCGGCTTCTTTCTGAATTATTCATGAAGAGGCTGAAACACTTATACCAATTTTTTACAAACTACCTGAGAAACCGGTTTAACAGGGTACAGTACATTATGTTTGTGGCAACCTTTACCGGTGCTGTTTCCGGCTTACTGGCGGTGTTGCTTAAAACAGCTGTGCATTACCTGCAGGAACTGATCCGGGAAATACCAATTTCAAAATTTGGTTATTTATTTTTCCCGGTCATTGGCCTTATCGTAACGGTATTCATTATACGCAGGTTTTTTAAAAGCGAAATTGAAAGAGGCATCGCCATGGTGTTAAAAGCCATTGCCCGCAATGCTGCCTTCATTCCGTTAAAACATACCTATGTGCATGCTCTCACCAGTTCGGTTACCGTTGGCGCCGGTGGTTCTGTTGGGCTGGAAGCACCTATTGTTGCTACCGGCTCTGCTATTGGCTCCAATATTGCCCGGATCAGTGACTTTACCTACAGGGAAAGAACACTGCTGATCGGTTGTGGTGCTGCAGCTGGTATCGCTGCTGTATTTAATGCGCCCATTGCAGGTGTGATATTTGCAATTGAAATATTACTGGCAGAAGCAGTGGTAAGCTATTTTATTCCCCTGATCATTTCTTCGGTGGCAGGGGCACTTTGCTCAAAGATCATTTTAAAAGAATCTATCCTGTTCAACTTTACGCTGAAACAGAACTTTGATTACCACAATGTCATATTCTATATTTTACTGGGTATCCTGGCGGGATTTGTTTCCCTTTACTATGCTTATACTTTTAAATCGGCAGAAAAAAGAATACAAAAATGGAAAATGAATGCTTACCTGAAAGCATTGGTTGGCGGGCTGCTGTTGATGATCATTTATTTTGCCTTTGAGCCATTATTTGGTGAAGGTTATGACGTGGTAAAACAACTGGCAAATGATTCCTTCAGGAACGACAGCAGTTTTGTGTTTTCAGTATTTAATGAGAATACAGCGCTTATTCTTTTTACGTTGTTTGTATTATTATTAAAACCTTTGGCGGCAGCCATCACGATTGGCAGCGGTGGTAACGGTGGTAACTTTGCCCCATCATTATTTACCGGGTCGTTTCTTGGTTTCTTTTTTAGCAAACTCGTCAACAGCACACCCTGGTTTAAAATCCCTATCGGTAATTTCAGCCTCGTGGGAATGGCTGGCGTTTTAAGTGGCGTAATGTACTGTCCGTTAACAGCCGTCTTCCTGATAGCTGAAATAACCAATGGATATGAACTTGTCATTCCACTAATGATCGTATCCTCGCTTTCTTATTTTATTGTTAAGCATTTTGAGCCTTACTCAATGGAAACAAAGAAGCTTGCCATGGAAGGCCAGATATTCACCCACAAAAAAGAATTGAATATACTTACCACCATTCAACTGGAAGACATTATACAAAGCGATTACCCTGTAGTAAAGAATGACAAAAAGCTAAAGGACCTGGTGGAGATATTAAAATTCTCAGAGAAAAATATTTTTGCAATCATTGATAAGAAAGAGCGCTTTACCGGTATCATCGAATTAAACGATATCAAGAAACAACTTTTTGAACCTGGCTTGTTTGAAAAAGTTTCTGTTCAGCAGTTAATGAAAAAGCCATCCGGTATTATTTATGAAGGCGAGAACATGAAACTGGTAATGGATAAATTTGACAACTCCCACACCTGGTACTTGCCTGTACTTGATAAAGAAAAAAAATTCAAAGGTTTTATTTCCAAAACAAAACTCTTTAGTAAATACCGGGAGATATTATCATCTGAAGGAGACCTGTACGAAGAATAACACTTTTTATCAGCCTGCTACATTCTTCTTCCGGCATTGGGATGGCGGATACCCATACTTCTTTTTAAAAGCTTTGCTGAAAGAATATATATCAGGGAAACCACAGGCTGCAGCAACATCAGCAAGAAAACATCCTTCTTGTATTAACGGCACTGCATATTCCAGTCTTTTTGAAAACATGTACTGGTAAGGACTTATTTTGAACGCCTTTTTAAAACTCCTGAAAAAATAAAAAGGTGAAAGGTTGGCATGCTTTGCAATTTCAGCCACTTCGGGGTTCTGCAAAAAATTTTCATCTATATAAGTTTTACCGGCAAGCAATCTTTTTAACACCTCCTTCCTGGTGGAGACCTTTATCCCGTCCAGTGCATTCATAGATATGCAATACTGTTGTTGTTGTAAAATTATACTTTCAGTCAGCTGAAAGAAGGTTTCAGTATTAATAGACTGTGGCTGTTGCTGTACTTTTTGAATGACTGATAAAAGTACTTTACCCAGTTCATCATTTTGCAGCATACAAATATTCTCAAAAAAAGCCGGGCTGTTGAAATAAGCCGACTGCATATTGTCAAGGTCTGTTCCTTTTTTACCTGACAAAACAGTATATGCTTCTGCAAAAGTTTTTTCGCTAATATCTATACAAATGCTTTTTACCAATGCTCCGGAATCAAAAAAAACGCTCCCGGGTTGTTTACTTATAAGCAGGAACTGGCCAGAAGAGATATTAAATTCTTTTTCGTCAGTTCTATAGTTAACCACCCCCTGCACTGGCAGTTTAATGCTAAAATTCCGGAATGCATTGGAACTGTAATACTGTTCCATTTCAGAATAATAAATACGGTTCTCCCCGTCCACAATACGTTGTGTGCTTTTATTGAGATACTGGTAATGATGGCTGTTCATGCGTTCCTGTCGGTCTATTAAAGTTAGATAATTGGCAGCGGGCACAACTGGTTTGGTAAAGCTATTTTGCCATTTATCAATTATAGCCACTGTCTGAATTTTCGGCAGGATTTGACAAATGATTTGTCCATGTAAATAACAACATTTGCATATGCTTAAAAGTATCTTGTTCACTTTATTTATTGTCACCAGCACAACCACTTATTGTCAAAATACAACAGGAAAAGATTTTAGTATACTTCCGCAACTGGCCTGGAAATTCAGTACCAGTAAACCAATATATGCTTCTCCTGTAACCGATGGCAATACAATTTATGTTGGTGCACTCGACAGTAATTTCTATGCTATTGATATGGCAAGCGGCAAATTAAAATGGCAGTTTAAAACCAGGGGAGAAATAAGATCCACTGCGCTGCTTGTTAATAACACAGCCTGTTTTATAAGCGGCGACGGCAATCTTTACTGCATTGATACAAACGGTAAAAAACGCTGGATGTTTACAGGCAAAGAAAGAAAATATGACTTTGCTGACTACCACCAGTCATCCCCGGTACTGTTCAATAATATTTTATATGTGGGGATGGGCAATGGAAATTTATACGCAGTTGACCCTGCAACCGGCAAACTAAAATGGAAAGTACAAACAGGCGGCCCGGTACATACAACACCTGCGGTTGACAGCAACAGGATCTATTTTGGTTCATTTGACGGGAATGTTTATGCCGCTGATATCAATACAGGTAAGGTAGTATGGAAATTTAAAACAGTGGGACATTTCTATTTTCCCAAAGGGGAAGTACAGGGTGATCCAGCACTTACAAAGAATACGGTAATTGTGGGTGCCAGGGATTACAATGTGTATGCCATCAATAAAGAAAAAGGCTATGCTCACTGGAACAAAGCTTATTCAAGGGGATGGATGCTCTCCAATACGTTTAAAGATTCCATCCTGTACATGGCAGGTGCAGATGAACGCATCCTGGTGGCACTTGAACTAAAGACAATGAAAGAAAAATGGAAACGGAACATGGAGCTGCTAACATTTGGCAAGCCTGCATTCTCTGCCAACATGCTTTACATCGGCACTACCATTGGTAAACTACACGGCATCGATGTACATACAGGAGAAGACAAATGGGTATTCACAACTGACAGCTATAAAAAAAATCACCTGGAGTATTTTAAAGAAGATGATTCTTACCGGGATGATATTTTCAGCATTGTAAAAAGCAATGAAGATTTTCTGGATGCACAGGTTCGCCTGGGTGGTATATTTTCAACAGCGCTTGTTTATAATAACTATTTATTTTTTACAAGTACAGAAGGTGCTCTCTATTGTTTAAAACAAAATTAATTGCTTACAGCAAAATAAAAAATATGAAAAATTCTATACTGGTTATTGTTTTGTCTGCGGTGATCATGCTGCAGTCAAACGCACAGGTAATGCCGCTTACAACAGAACCGGATGGTTACAACTTAAAGGCAGCTGTTTCAGAACAGATCGGTATTGTAAAGATCAATATAAAATACAACCGTCCCGGTGTAAAAGGCAGGGAAGGAAAAATATGGAACACACCCATTGCTCATTACGGTTTCCAGGACCAGGGACATGGCACCAGTTACGCAGCACCCTGGCGTGCGGGTGCTAATGAGAATACCATTTTTTCTTTTTCGCATCCCGTAAAAATAGAAGGCAAAGACCTGCCGGCAGGTGATTATGGTTTTTTTATTGCACTGGGTGAGAATGAAAGCACACTCATCTTTTCAAAAATATCCACTTCCTGGGGCAGCTTTTATTATGATTCAACACAGGATGCACTAAGGGTAACGGTGAAGAATAAATCACTGGACAAAAGCGTGGAATGGCTTAAATACGAGTTCATGGATGAAACAAAAAATTCAGCCGTAGTGGCCATGTCGTGGGAAAAAAGAATGATCCCTTTTAAAATAGAAGCAGATGTGCAGAAACTGCAGATAGAATCATTCAGGAAAGATTTCAGGACCACAAGGCCCTACTATGATTTTGTGGAAGCAGTAAGGTATTGCATTGACAATAATATTGAACTTGACCAGGCCCTGCAATGGATCGACCGGGCCATTTATTTCCGCATAATGGGCGTTAAGAATTTTTATACACTCAGCACAAAGGCCGCCCTGTTACGCAAAATGAACAGGCCTGAAGATGCAAAAAAAGTAATGGATACAGCAATGCCTTATGGAAATATGAACGAAGTACATCAATATGCGAGGGAATTACTGAATTCAAAAGACATAACGGAAGCTGTAAAAGTATTTAAGCTCAATTATGAGAAGAATCCAAAAGAGTTTACTACTAATGTGGGTATGGGCAGGGCTTATTCCGCAACAGGTGATTACAAAAAAGCATTGCAATATATGAATGCGGCTTTGCCATTGTCACCTGATGAAGGCAGCAAGGCAAGGGTGGTTGCCATGATCGATAAATTGAAAGAAGGAAAAGATATCAACCAGTAATTCCTGCACTTGCCAGGCTGCTGGCAGTTGTGGTTGTGAATACTGAATTCAGATCATCAATCGTTGCAGATATGCAGTTGCTGTTGTTCATATTGCTTTTTGGCGGAATACAGGGATTGCTGCTTGTATTATTCTTTATTCATAAAAAATTATACAACAGTGCTTACATTTTTCTGCTGCTGTACCTGGGCACAATGCTGCTGCAGCTTACACTAAAAGTAATGAGCAAGCTCTGGCTGATGGATACCTGGCCTGTATTTTATTGGTTTTCCCATTGGCTGCCCCTGCTCTATGGGCCACTCATCTACCTGTTTGTAAAACACCTGTTACATCCGCAAAGTTTTAAACCAATTTCAGTTTTGCATTTTATACCAGCTGCGACCGCACTGCTTTTCCTTGGATTGGATACAGTTGATTTTGTACCGGAACAAATAAGCATGCTGGTTTTTAATCACAACAGCAGGTTGCTGCTGTTAACGGCAAGTGTGCTAAGCTATCATGCAGTTGCTTTTAAAATAATAAAGCAACATAACTGGAACATGAAAAACAGTTTCCCAGGCAATATAATACAACAACTCAAGTGGCTAAAACAGCTGATCACAATTTCAACAGGTACCGGCCTCATCATTGTGGCTGCATTGTACCTGTTGTATATCTTTTATCCTGCCGGTCACGAATTCAGGTATGCTTTTGCAGTGTTGAGCATTGTTATTTACTGGTTCAGCTACACAGCGCTTACAAAACCATTTGTATTTGCTGTTATAAAGGGTAATGCAAAAGAAGATACCGACAGAGAGTTGTACATGCCCACACTAAAAGTTTATAAACCTGTAATAAAATACGCCAATTCAACACTAAGTGACCCGGAAGCTATGAACATCATCGTGTTGTTACAGCAACTGATGCAGGAAAAGAAAATGTACCAGGATGCTGAACTGAATATCACACAACTGGCTGCTGCACTGCAATGCAGCAGGCATCATTTATCGCAGGTATTAAATGACCGGTTTGGAAAATCTTATTATGACTATATCAATGGTTTAAGGGTGGATGAAGCAAAGTGTTTACTGGAAGATCCAAAATGGCAGCAGCACAAGATTGCAGCTATTGCCTATGATGCAGGTTTTAATTCTTTGTCCACCTTTAATGATGTTTTTAAGAAACACACTGGCAAAACTCCTTCTGAATACCGGAAAGAAATGTTAAAACAGTTACAGCAGCGGCGGGTATAGTACCGGATTTAGCGGATTGGTAGAAAAAAACAACCTTTTAGTATTAACTTAACCATCCTAAATAAGTAAGCCATGTTTCGTAACTACCTGCTGATTGCTTTCCGCAATTTTAAAAAACAAAAGCTGTTCACACTTCTCAATATGTTTGGTTTGGCGCTGGGACTCGCCAGCGCCATTTTTATTTTCCTGTATGTAACAGACGAGCTGCGGTATGATACCATGCATCCGCATTATGCAGATACATACCGGATCGGTACCACCTGGAAAAATGCCGATGGCCAGACATTTAATAACATAGAAGCGCCCGGCTATTTTGTAAAGTATTTAAAAGACAACCGCAGTGAAGTAACAGGCGCTGCCCGTATTGCCAATATCGGCTATCCCACTTCATTAAACCACAAAGCAAAAGACAAGATCCTTCTTACCGAAGAGATCCGCTGGGCTGAACCTGATTTTTATAAAGTGCTGCAATTTGACATGCTCCACGGTAACAGGGATAAAATGTTTGAGAACCCTATGAGCATGGTGGTAAGTGAAAGTGGTGCCAGCAAACTCTTTGGCAACCTTGATCCCATCGGGCAAACCATTTCATTAAAACACAAGTGGGGTACC
This sequence comes from Ferruginibacter sp., assembly GCA_047600665.1. Lineage (GTDB taxonomy): Bacteria > Bacteroidota > Bacteroidia > Chitinophagales > Chitinophagaceae > Ferruginibacter. The sequence goes on along the minus strand of JASGKJ010000003.1, from coordinate 2,830,494 downwards.
AATGACAAGGAAATCGATATCATGGTAACAGGTGTATACAAAGACTATCCATCCAATTCCCACTTTAAACCGGAGTTCATTGTAAATGTAAATGCCATGAGGGCCATCCATAATGAACACTTCAATGATTTTATGGAAGGCACCCGTTTTGGTGAGCACATGTTTTTCTTTGAAAGCTACGTGGTATTGAAGCCACATGCAGATATAAAGCCCATCAATTCAACGCTGGCATCGCTTGCTGACCAGATGACCCGTTCAGACTCCAATGCCAGGGCCAATGGCTGGAGTTTATCGGCATTCACAAAAAAAATGTCTGAACAGCATTTTGATAAAGACAATTTATGGGAAGGCAACACAAGGGGAGACAAAACTTATCTTACCATATTTGGCATTATTGCAGGCATGATCGTTTTAATTGCCTGCATCAATTACATGAACCTCGCTACTGCCCGTTCGGTGAAGAGAGCCAAGGAAGTAGGCCTGCGAAAATCATTTGGCAGTAACCGCATGGCCATTGCCAAGCAATTCTTTATGGAATCCTTTTTAATGGTGGCGGGTTCACTTATTATGGCGCTGCTGCTCGTCATCATTTTTATGCATCCTTTTAACCAGCTGTCACATAAAGATTTTGGTCTTGGTGCATTGATCAACCCTCTCATGCTGCTGATCATTTTAGGTATTGTATTATTCATGGGATTCATCTCCGGTATTTATCCTGCATTGTACCTCTCAGGCTTTGAAGCTGTACAAGTGCTAAAAGGAACTATTGTAAAAGGAAAGGCGGCCGAGTTTTTCAGGAAAGGTTTGGTAACAGTACAATACAGTGTTGCATTGATACTGATCATCTGCACCTTTATAGTAATAAAGCAGATGGACAAATTAAAAACGAGCAAGCTCAATGAACAGGGCAGCCAGTTGTTGTCTATCCGTTTTGGCGGTATTGCAGACCAGTCGAGGTATGAATTCTTTAAACACTCGGTACTGGAAGATCCCGAGATACAGGGTGTAACAATGGGGAATCATTTACCAAGGCTGGATTATTTTGGCTGGATCGGCGCACCGGTTAAGTTCACACAGTTTGATACAAAAGAACTGCAATGGAACCAGCTGAATGTTGATTATGATTTTCCAAAAACTTACAACCTGCAGTTTGTTGCCGGCAGGGATTTCCAAACCGGCAATATCAACGACAGCAGTTCTTTTATCATGAATGAAGCCGGTGTAAAGGCATTGAACCAGCCGATTGAAAAGATCATTGGCACTTCTGCAAGGCTTGCATTTGATACATCCAGGGTTTACAAAATAATTGGCGTTGTAAAAGATTTCCCTTTCCGCTCCATGCACCAGCCAATAGAACCACTGCTGCTGAATCCAAATTTTCATTTTATTGATAAGATCGTTTATATCAAGCTGCCACCCGGTAAGTTCAATGAAAAGATCGCTGCAGTGGAAAAGAAATGGAAAACCGCATTTCCCAATACAGGTTTTGACCACTGGTTCCTGGATGACGAGTTTAACCGCATGTACCTGGTGGAGGGGCGTGTATCTGCATTGGCAAAAGCTTTTGCTGTACTGGCCATTTTAATTACAATACTGGGTGTGTTTGGGCTTGCCACCTACACTGCTGAGCAAAAAACAAAAGAAGTGGGTATACGTAAAGTGCTGGGCGCCGGGCAAAAACAGGTGGCCGGTTTATTCCTCAATACTTTTCTTAAAATATTTGCCATTGCCTGCGTGGTGGCAATACCGTTAGCATGGCTTACAGCCTACAAATGGCTGCAGGGCTTTACATACCGTACCAGTATCAGCCCCCTTGTATTTGCGTTGAGTCTTTTTGGCCTGTTGCTGATCACCCTGCTTACCATCAGTTATGAAATATGGAAATCAGTTAGGGCCAACCCGGTTAAATCATTAAGGACAGAGTAAGAACCGTTTAGCAATAATCAGCTGTTCCTGTGACATTCCGCCGTTAAAAAACAATGTTGTACATTTACGGCTAAACTTGTATTGCATGCAGATTGAAAACAAACCTGTGATAGGGCTTAGTTGCGGAGATGTTAATGGCATCGGGCTTGAACTGATCATAAAAACCGTGGGCGACAGCCGCCTGCTTGAGATATGCACTCCTGTAATATTTGCCAACAACAAAGTGCTTAATTTCTACCGGAAAGCAATACCGGAGATCAATTTCAATTTTTCGAGCCTGAAAGACCTTACAAGGGTAAATCATAAACAGATTAACCTGTATAACTGCTGGGAAGAGGAAGTTGCGATTGCTGCAGGCACACTGAATGATGTGGGCGGTAAGTATGCAGTGATGAGCCTGGTGGCATCAGCACAAGCTTTAAAAGAAGGAAGAATCGATGGCCTGGTAACAGCGCCCATTCATAAAAAGAATACACAGTCTGCAGAGTTTAATTTTACCGGCCACACACCTTACCTGCAAAACCTGTATGGCACCAAAGACGTACTGATGTTCATGGTGGCAGAAAATATGAGGGTTGGCCTGGTAACGGAACATGTGGCTGTAAAAGATATTGCAAAGCATATTACAAAAGAAGCAATTATCAGCAAGCTGAATATTATGCACCAGTCCCTGCGCAGGGATTTTGGTATTGATAAACCCAAGATTGCTGTACTGGGATTAAACCCACATGCCGGTGATGAAGGTTTGATTGGAAAAGAAGAAGATGAGATTATCCGCCCTGCTATAAAAGAAGCAAAACAAAAAGATATATTTTGCTTTGGACCTTACTCTGCTGATGCGTTTTTTGCAAGAGGTCAGCATGAAAAATTTGATGGCGTACTGGCTATGTACCACGACCAGGGATTGATCCCCTTCAAATCGCTGGCAACAGGGGAAGGCGTGAATTATACTGCGGGACTGGATGGCATCCGCACATCACCTGATCATGGGGTGGCCTTTGATATTGCAGGAAAGAACAAAGCTGATGAAGCCTCATTCCGCCAGGCAATATTTACCTGCGTTGACATCATCAGGAGCCGCCGTGAATTTGAAGACCAGCGCAAAAATCCAATGCGTAAAATGAGTGCCGCTGTAGTGGCAAGGGCTGTTGATGAAAAGATATCTGAGTTACCTGAATAATCCCCTATGTCGTCAAGACTGAAAATATTTTTATTCTGCATTCTTTCCATTGCTTTTATTGGCTGTGATAAGGCCACAAAAGAAATAGCTAAAAAAGAATTGAAAGGCAGGGAAGCCATCAGTTATTTTCATGATACCATCAGGCTTGAATATGCCGAAAACACCGGCGCTGCCATGAGCCTGGGAGATGAACTTCCCAAAACTGTTAGTTTTTTAGTTTTAGGATTACTGCCGCTTATCTTCCTGTTGTTACTGTTTATATATGCAATCCGTAATGCCGGCAATATGAGTTTTATGAAAATGTTTTCATTGGCGTTGATATTTTCAGGCGGTATTGGAAATATTATCGACCGGTTATTATCCGACAGGCATGTAACTGATTTTATGAACCTTGGTATAAATAATATACGCACAGGTATTTTTAATGTGGCCGATATTTGTATCACTGCAGGTGCTGTTGGCCTGTTATTATTTTTCCGGGATAAGCATACAACAACACCCGCAACCGGGAGTTTATAAAACTACTTAAACACTGACTCCGGTATTCCCTTATTAATAGTGTAAGAATTATAAGTTATTTCGGCCCGCCCGGTGTTATTCTTTGTTTTGTCTGTTGCCTTCTTTGCCGCCTCTCCGTCATCAAAATCAAATGTTACCCCTTTGGGAAGTTTGTAATCTTTTGTATTGAAAGTAAAGATCACTTTATCAGGTAATCCATAACTAATATAATTTCCATAACTCATTTCCAGTTGAAAACTGCCATTTTCACGGGTGGTGGTTTTTGCTTTTAATATTACTTCATTCTTCTCATCGATGTATAAAGTAGATAACACCACTTCCGCATTATCATCGTTGGGCAACAGTTTAATTACCCGAACTGTTGCGGAACCGATCTTATCTGAGCCTGCATCTATCACGCTGTACTGGTTGCCTGCCACAATATTATTAAGGTTGATGCTCATGGCACCTTTGGGTACAAATGAAATCCCTTTTTCATTTTTTATTTTTAACTGGTTGGGTTTCTTAAAATATATTTTCACCTGCGCTTCGGGTACTTTTAAAAAACTCACATTGGTTTTCATATTGCCACTGGCCTCGTAATTATCTACTTTCTCAATTTTTGCTTTTACTTTTTGCAGCAGTGTGGTTGCATCCTGCGCAGCGGCAATGTTTACATAAAAGCAAAGAACAACTATTAATAACTGCTTTATCATTCTTCAATTTTTTAACTTTTAAATACTTAATTATGATACGATATCTTTTTTCCTGAATGCAAGCACAGAGGCTGTTACTATCACCACAATATGGCCAATAAGAATCAATAAACTCTTTTGTATAGCAGGCCAGTTCTCCAGGCTGCCTTTTATAGGCTGACCATCCGCCGTGGTATCAATATAAAAAAAACCTTTCCAGCCAACCAGGTAGGAAGTAAACAAATATGGCTTTACATTCCTGTCAATAACCGGCACATTGATATTGGAGATGATCGTACAAACGATCACAATACACACGGTGGCAATGATCGGCCCAATAGAGTTTTCTGCAAAGATGGAAAGGAATAAGGAAAGCGCCGCTATTACAGTTAATGCAACCGTGGCATAGGCAAAGGCTGCACAATAGCGCCAGAGAATATCATCTTTCGTTATCTGCAATATCAGTGACTCTTCTCCTTTTACCCGGAATACCAGCATATCATCCACACCAAAAATAAGCATACTTAAAAATAATGCCGTGATGGCCATCCATAACAACAGCAATAATGTAAAGATGGTGGCTGCAGCAAATTTTACCAGTATCAGCTGGGTACGGCTGATAGGTTTTGAAACCAGCAAACGGAGTGTACCCATGTTTGCCTCACCTGAAATCGAATCTGCAGCAATCAATGCTACCAGTATGGGTACCTGTATCAGCAGCGTGTTTAAAATAATATAACACATGAAATAGCCATTGATGGCTTTCATCTTGTCCAGTTCAAAGCTGTCTTTTACACTTTGCAGTACCAGGTCCATATAACTCTGCCCGTCGTTCTTAAAAGCAAACTGGAAAATAAATGCGATGGCTGCTATCGCAACAAAAGCAATATAGGTACGTGGTCTTTTTGATATTTTGAACAGTTCAATCTTTAAGAGTGTCCACATGACCGGGCTGGGTTGTAAGTGATAAAAAATAGTTTTCTAAAGAGTGACTGGAGTTAACCGAAAGCAGGGGAATATTCATTGCCACCAATGCCTGCACCAGCTGCGGCACTTCCTCCCTGTTCATCATCAGCTGTATGCTTTCTGATGGCTGCATGTACTTTGCCCAGAGTGAAGCAAGTATCTTTTCTTTTGCTGTTTTACTATCGGTCGTATCAATATCCACCACCGTATGGGCAGGATCCAGCAATTCGCTTACGGCGCCTTCAATAATTTTCCTGCCCTTGTTGATAATGATCATCCGGTTAGCAATTACTTCCACCTCACTTAATAAATGCGAAGAGATCAAAACCGTTTTGCTCATTTCTTTACTTAACCGTATGATAAGATGACGCATATCTGCTATGCCCTGCGGATCGAGACCGTTTGTTGGTTCATCCAGTATCACAAGGTCAGGGTTATGTACAAGTGCAACAGCAATGCCTAAACGCTGTTTCATACCCTGGCTGAAAGTTTTTACTTTATCTTTTGCTCTTTCTGCCAGGCCAACCATTGTAAGCTGATCCATCAGTAATTGCCTTGTAACCTTTACACCACTCATTTTTGCAAAAATGGAAAGGTTATCATAGGCAGAAAGGTATTTATACAAGTCTGGCTTTTCAATTACTGCACCAATATTGCTTAATATGGCTGATCGGTGGGTGGTAAGCTTTTTCCCGAAGAAATGTATATCACCACTGGTAGGCTGTATAAGCGTAAGCAGCATGCGGATAGTGGTTGATTTACCGGCACCATTCTGGCCAAGAAAACCATAAATATCTCCTTTGTATACGGTAAAGGAAAGGTCATTTACTGCTTTTACAGTATTGAACTGTTTAGTAAGATGATCTACTTTAATGACAGGGTCCATACGGAATATATTTTCAAAGGTAATACGGATAGACGAGCATGTTGTTCGCCAAATACCGTTGCCGGGTATAATTTTTAAAAAAAATTCGGCAGTCTGGTATAATGACCCTATATTCGTGTTGCAAACCGCACCCCAATTCTCCCCCGAAAAGCCAATTATTTCCAAACACACTCCTTTATTTCCAATCCTTAGAGATAACGCATTCCTGTATCTGGTTGACTGTACCACACCCTTATTTTTTTATTAACTTAAATATACTTGTACCATGAAACAGTTAATCAATATTGTACTGCTTACCCTGCTGGTTAGCTCCAATGCTATTGCCAATGACGGAGGCCGCAAACCGGTGAATGAAAACTTTAACCTTGGGGGCAGTAAAAAAAGTTTGACCCTGATGCCTAATCCAGCCACCGGCGAAACGCAGATATTATTTGTTTCACCAAAAGATGCTAAGGCCATTATAAAAGTGCTGGATGCGGATGGTAAAGAAGTGCTGAAACAGGAAAATGACTTAGTAACAGGCAAGAATAAGATAAATATCAATCACTCAAAAGACCTGCCTGAAGGAAATTATACGGTGAGTTTGACTTCAGCCAATAAAAATTATACTGTTGCTTTTGTGATGTGGAAATTGTGAGCTAACAATCTTAAACCAGGCACATGATAAAATGTCCCTTCCTTCGTGGGAGGGCTTTTTTATTGTTGAGTGCCGGGGTTCATATATGTCTGAAGGGCTTTTACATATACCTCAAAAGCATCGATACCCTTTGGAGTTATTTTACAGATCGTTTGGGGGTAATTATTACTGAATTGCTTTACCACATCAATATAACCGGCTTCTTTTAGTTTATTGATCTGCACACTCAGGTTGCCGGCTGTGGCATTGGTTTTTTCTTTCAGGAAAGTAAACTCCGCCTCTTTTACACTGATGAGCAGGCTTATTACGGCTAAGCGTAACTGTGAGTGTAATATTGGATCGAGTTCTTTAAACATTCAGTGCTTTCCTCTTTTTATTCCTGTTCCATAAAATGATCCCCGGTATCAGCCAGGCGCCAATAGCTGCGATTGCAGTCAGCAGCATATCAATATCCGATTTAGTGTAGACAGATATGATGCAGCATACCCAGCACAAGATACCACCATATAACATAGGCTTGTAATGACGGCAACCGCCGGTAATAATGGTGGGTATACCATATAAAAGCAAAAAGAAAGAAGCAATAAAGCTGCTGTAGTTGAATTCGGGTCTTGTTCCTGTCTGTTCAATATAAGTTTGAAAAACCGGCCGCAGCTTATTGAGAATACTGTTATTAATAAAAACAAGCAGGAAGATGGAAACGCCAAAGGTTATCCATACATAATCCATCAGGGTTTCATCATAAGGCCGCACTTTATTTTTCTTGCGCTCTTTAACGGCAATATAAATTTGAGGGATAATAGCAATGATCGTAAGCAACCAGATATCAAATGGCTGATTAAAGTCGTACTTCATCTGAAAAAAGGTGACAAGACTGCAAATAGTAATGACACTGCCCCACAATATAGGTCCTGCGCCACTATCATGGTAGCTGCCTTTTGCTTTGCCTATCATTTGGGTGATCAGGTCAAGACTTTCCTTTTCAGTCATTTTTTCCTGCGGCATCTTATGGATTATTTTGTGCTTTAAATTTTTTTCTTAAGAGATAACCGGGTATTATCTATGCAGCGGCTACTGCCAACGTCAGTATCAGCTGCAGGCTTTCCTGCGGTGAAAAATTTTCTTCCTGCATATAACAAGTTTTTAAGGTGCTGTTTATTTACATTCACTCAATAACTTTTCAACGATCCCTTTACCCCAAACCGGGTGCAGTTCGCTGGCAGGTTTAAATACATTGTATTTTTCCAATGCAATTTCCAGCTGAGGCTTTGCCGTTTTGCAACCACCACCAAATTGTTCTGGTGTATACTTTAATCCCTGGCCTTTTAAAAAATAAGGGCGAGGGTTGGTTGTATCCTGTTTTATTGCTGCTTCCATATTTTTACTGCTCTCTGCACCATATTGCTGCCAGCGCTGCATCGGGTTTACCATCATGTGGCAGCTCGCAATCATGCTTTTGATACAGGATATCTCTGAATTATTTGGCATCAGTGAATCAGCCTGGTTAATCAACTCTGTTGCTTTATCCGCAATTACATCCACCTTGCTTTTATCCTGTTCCATAAACCCGTAGTTCACCTGGCAGAACGCTGCATAATAATAAGGCAGCCATTCTTTTTTTTCCGCCTTTGCAATGCGCTCAAAATTATTGGCCAGTTTTAAAAGATTGGCCGGGTTACTGAAAGCAGTGTCCATCGCAGCTAAATTATTTTTCATAGCACTGGTGAATTTTTCGCTCTGTGCAAAGGAGGCTATAGACAATAAGAGTACAATTGGGAGAACTGATAATTTTTTCATGATCATATTTTTTGTGAATAGTGAATTGTTAGTAGTTAATATATTTTTGATTTTGGAGTTTGCTTTATTTACAAATTGTTATTGATCGCATCCTGCGTTCTGTCAATTCCAAAGCTGAGGAAGCAACCAAGAAAAATAAATCTTGTACTGGGTGGCGTTACCGCTTCTTTACGTGTGCCATAATAATTATAATTATAAGTATATACCTGTTTTTGCCCAAGTACATTATTAATACCCAATACCCAAACAGTAAATGCCTTGGGATCCTTTTTACCCAGGCTTGGAATATAATTTACACTAAAGCTCATGCTGTTGTAATTAATCGTCTTACCCTGGTCAGTAATCTCAAATTTGCTTGCTGTTTCATTATAAGCAATGCGGTAATAAGGCCTGCCGGTGGCAAAGCTGTAACTCACATTGAACCCCGTCTTCCAGGGCACGACAAATCTTTTAAAAACAACAGAAGCAGTATGGCCTGTTGCGAATGAAGGCTCAATAGATGTTGGAAAATTCAGGTAATCCCTTTTGGTATCCAGGTAAGAATAAGATATCCAGTAATCAACATTCTTCCAGGTCTTTCTATCTCTCCAAAACACTTCAATACCTTTTGCATAGCCATAGCCCAGGTTATTGGAGGCTATTTCCCGGCCATTATTATCCAGTGCTGTTTTGTATAGATTATCATACTTTTTATAGAAGGCTTCTGTCCGGAATGTATAATCTTTTGTCTGTTTTAAATACTGGAGTATATAATGTGTGGCTTTTGAGTAATCGAGACCAGCCACTGCGGGCATTAATTTTCTTTCCGGGTTTTGATAAAAGATGCCATAAGCAAAAGAGGCCTGGCTGTTATCCGCCAGTTTATAGGCCACAGAAACCCTTGGTGCTATATTCCATTTATCCATTACTGCAGAATGCTCCAATCTTGTTCCCACTTTAGCAGCAAGACTATTGGTGACATATATATCTGTTTCTGCAAAGCCGGCAAATAACTTATCTACCACTTTCTCGGTAAACTTTGTTCCATCATATAAAGTATAATCTGTTTTTTCATTGCTGTAGAAATAATCGCTGCCGAAACGAACGGTACTTAGTCCACCAAACTTTTTTTCCATTACCAGCCTTCCCTGTGCATAGCGGCTGGTATTAACAAAACTGAAATTTTTATACGCATAGAAAGATGGATCATCAACAATTACCTTTTTGTTGTCCTTATCCTGTGTTTCATTATCAATATCGTCTTTATTAGTACTAAAACTTACGCAGGTATTGATACGCCAACCATTACCCAGCCATTCTTTCCAGCTAAGGTTTTGGTAGGTATTAAAATTCTTTAGGTTAAATGCATCTTTTAATACAGCAGAGTCAATATCTGTTGTACGGAACCCGGTTTTATTCTGGCTCAGGTAAGCATAGTATTTTATAAAGCCGCCCTTCTTTGTTTTTATCCTGAAGTTTGCGTCCAGTTGGTTATAGATTGGTATGTAAAAGAAATCCTGTTTAAACTTGTTTACTTTAAAACCCAGCCAGAGATTGGTATGGTTATAAGAAAGTCCCCAGGATGATTTTTTATTCTTGGCCAGTTGTTGAACACCCCCACCAATTCCCACAACTGAAATGCCCAGGTCTGCCTGCGATCTCTCAGGCAGATCAACACTTTCCAATATTAATGCAGAAGAAAGCGCCTGTCCATACAAAGCAGAATAACCTCCCGAACTGAAGATGGTTCCTTTAAAAAGAAAAGGGTTAAACCTTCCCCTGGTGGCTATACCCGGCGTACTTGTATAAAAGAAATTGTTTACCAGGTTGCCGTCCATGTATATTTTAGTTTCAGTAGCAGCACCTCCCCGGACAAACAAACCTTCGCTTTCCCCAACCTGCTGGGTACCCGGCAGGGTTTTAAAGGCACCCGTAACATCTGCATTGGCACTGGGGGTTGTCACAATATCCAGGGAATTTAAAACAGCACCTTTGTTTTTGTCACTTGCCTCAAAGGAGCCGGCAGAGATCACCACTGCCTTCAGTTCAGTGATCTGTTCTTTCAACGCAATGTTCTGGGTAAGATCGGCAGCCCCCAGTTGTATTTTCTGGCTGATAGTGAAATAGCCTGAATTGGATACTTCCAAAACCTGCTCCCCTTTTTCTTCTGTAGTGAATGAATAATTACCCAATGAGTCGGAAGTGGCCCCGTCGTAGGTATTTTTTAGCTGGATACTTGCCCCGGCAATAGGTTTATTTTTATTATCATATACCCTTCCGGATATTTTTACCTGGGCCTCCGTGGTCAGGGCGATGAGGCTTAATAATGATGCAATTAGTTGTTTCATGGCTATACAAATATGAGCCACAAACGTAAAGTAGTTTATACTATAAACCAAATTAAATTTAATTTTCCTGTGACTAACTTTTTAATTGCACCCATTTATCAAGGGATTATTTGATCTACACAAATAATTGATAATAAATGTATTGCATTATTTTCAGCCGCTTATAAAAGTAATTCCTGCCGCCTCAAAACTTATTAACAACGCTAAAAATTTATTTTTTTATATGGGGGCAATTTGTACTTTAGCAGTAGAATTTAATGGGTTAGTAAGTACAAAGGGTTAGCAGAAATGCTGACCCTTTTACTTTGTATCAATTCAATTTTTACTTTCTCTTTTTTTGATTTTTCATTCAATCTTTTATAATCAGGTCTTCAAAATTTTTCAACACGGCCTTGATGTTATCATCAATTCCATATGACATTTATTTTCTCTTTGATACAAATAAAATCAACCGATGAATTTTATCAGGCCAACATTTCAATTCTTTACTTAATCATGTTTTTCCTTTTACATTTACAGCATGAGTAAAACCAAAACTTCTTTCTTCTGTCAAAATTGTGGTTACGAAAGTGCAAAATGGTTAGGCAAATGTCCTTCCTGTGAAAGCTGGAACACATTTGTGGAAGAAATTGTGGTAAAGGGAAATGATAAAAATGAAAAGAATACATGGAATCACTATAATGGCAAAGAAAAAATAAAAACGATCTCTATTGCCGAGGTAAGCAGTGCAGAAGAGCAACGTATTGTAACTGCCGATGCAGAAATAAACCGGGTAATGGGTGGTGGCATTGTTTTAGGTGGTCTCATTTTGGTGGCCGGAGAACCGGGTATTGGCAAATCAACCTTGTTTTTACAAACGGGGCTTCAGTTAAACAACCTTATCACATTGTATATAAGCGGTGAAGAAAGTGAACAGCAAATAAAAATGCGTGCCGACAGGATCGGGATAAAAAATGAAAACTTTTACCTGCTTACCGAAACAAATACTCAAACCATCTTCCAGGAAATAAAAAAACTAAAACCGCAGCTGGTGATCGTGGACTCCATACAAACGCTGCAGTCACCTTACGTGGAAAGCAGCGCCGGCAGTGTAAGCCAGATACGTGAATGCACCGCAGAGTTACAGCGCTATGCAAAAGAAACCAATACACCTGTGTTCCTGATTGGTCATATTACAAAAGATGGTTCTATCGCAGGCCCTAAAATACTGGAGCATATGGTGGATACAGTTTTACAATTTGAAGGTGACCGTCATTATGCTTACCGTATCCTGCGGACATTAAAGAATCGTTTTGGTTCTACTGCAGAACTGGGCATATATGAAATGACCGGCGATGGCATGCGTGCTGTAAATAATCCTTCCGAAATTTTAATTACACAAAAAGAAGAATCATTAAGTGGTATTGCCATTGCCGCCACTATGGAAGGCATTCGTCCATTATTAATTGAAGGGCAGGCATTGGTAACACAAAGTGTATACGGCACTCCCCAGCGCACTGTAACGGGTTTTGATTTAAGAAGACTACAGCTGCTATTGGCTGTACTGGAAAAAAGAGGTGGCTTTCATTTTGGTGTAAAAGATGTTTTTGTAAATATTGCGGGGGGCTTAAAAGTAGAAGATCCATCGATTGATCTTGCCATCGTTGCTGCATTGCTCAGCAGTTATGAAGATATTCCTGTAAACCAGCATTATTGTTTTGCCGGAGAAGTTGGTTTAAGTGGCGAGATAAGGGCAGTGAATAGGATTGAACAAAGAATTGCTGAAGCAGAAAAGCTCGGCTTTGAAAAGATCATTGTAAGCAAGTACAATACAAAATCAATGAGTAAACTCAAACACAATATTGAAGTGGTACCACTTTCAAAAGTGGAAGAACTGTACCGCTATCTTTTTTAAAAGCTTGCATATAAAATTGGGGCTATGTATTTTTAAAGTATGCAAGCACTAAGCAAACTCACCGATGGGCTTTTCCACCTTTTGTATCCACATACCTGCACTGGTTGCGGCAGTGACCTGCTTTCAAAAGAAAATATGCTTTGTGCCAGGTGTGTTGCCAGCCTGCCACATACCAATTATGCCCTGCATACCGGCAACCCTGTTGAAAAAACATTTTGGGGAAGAATACCGCTGGCCGCCGCCAGCAGCCAGTTCTTTTTTGCAAAAGAATCATTGGTACAGCACCTTATTCACCAGTTAAAATACAAAGGCAATACGGATATCGGCAACTACCTTGGTCTTATAATGGGACAAACTTTACTGAACAGTGGCCGCTTTACTACCATCGATGCCCTGGTGCCACTCCCGCTTTACCCGGATAAAGAGCGGAAAAGAGGTTATAACCAGGCAGCAATTATTTGCAAAGGCATGTCTGAAGTAATGAACATTCCCATTATCAGTAATAATTTGTTACGGAAGCGCTTTACTGAAACCCAAACAAAAAAACACCGGATGGAAAGATGGGAAAATGTAGAAGGCAGTTTTGTTGTAAAAAATGAAGCCGCGTTAAAAGGCAAACACATATTACTTGTTGACGATGTGGTAACAACAGGCGCCACGCTTGAAGCAAGCGGTGCTGCCTCCTGAAAATTGAAGATGTAATACTGAGCATTGCTACTTTAACCATTGCAACCAAATGATACCGGTATCCTGAAATTTAAAAAATACAGTTACTTTTGAAAATGTCCCTTTTACTAAAACAACCATTGAAGAATATAACCCGTTATTGCCTGTTACCCTTTCTTATTTGCATCCTCTATACTTCCTGTAAAAAAGATGGTTTTACCACAGCCCCGGATGCAAAAATTTTCCTGAGTGCTGATACATTAAAATATGATACCGTTTTTACGACAAGGGGTTCCATCACACAGGCATTTAAGATAAATAATACCAACAGCCAGAAACTGCTGTTAAGCACCGTTAAATTAATGGGTGGCAACAGTTCTGAGTATAAAATAAATGTAAATGGGGTGGCAGCGCAGGAAGTAAATGATATTGAAATAGCCGCCAATGACAGTATGTATGTCTTTGTTACCGTAAATATAAATCCCACTGCAGCCAACCTGCCTTTTATTGTAAGGGATAGCATACTGGTAACTTATAATGGTAACAACCGGTATGTTCAACTGGAGGCATTTGGTCAAAATGCCCATTTCTTAAGAAATGAGATCATAAAGAACAATACTACCTGGACAGACGACCTGCCTTATGTAATACTGGGTGGCATACAGGTGGATACTGGTGTACGGTTAACCATTAATGAAGGATGTAAGATTTATTGCAATGCAGCAGCTCCGGTTTTGGTAGATGGTACACTTACTATTAATGGCTCCAAAGAAAAACCAGTTGTATTTACCGGCGACAGGCTGGATGAAGACTATCGTGATTTTCCGGCTAGCTGGCCCGGTATTTATTTCAGGGGTACCAGCAAGAACAGTATATTCAACTTTACAACCATTAAAAATGCTTACCAGGCCGTTGCCGTTCAGGGAGCCCCGGATAACAATAATCCAAAATTAAGATTGCACCAGTGTATTATTGACAACGCTTATGATGCAGGTCTTATTTGTGTTAACACGGTGGTTTTTGCAGACAATACGCTTATCTCCAACTGCGGCAGTAATATCAATATCATCCTGGGTGGCGCTTACGACTTTACACATTGCACCGTTGCAGCCTACTCTACTTATATCACACATAAAAAACCGGTTTTAACAGCGAGTAATTTTGCTGAAATTGATGGTACGGTTTATAAAGCTGATCTGACTGCTTATTTTACCAATTGTATATTTTGGGGGGAAGATGGGAATGTGAAAGATGAAATAGACCTGAAAAAAGATGCTGCCAATAAGTTTGATGTGCTCTTTGATCATTGTTTATATAAAGCAGAAAATGAGTTGCCGTTAGCGCCGGCTGCATTGACCGGGTCTATCAGGAACCAGGCACCCTTATTTGACAGCCTCGATGTAACAAAAAATTATTTTGATTTCCGCTTTACAAAAAATGGTGGCCCTGCTATAGATGCAGGTAATACAGCCACACAACCATCATTTCCCAGGGACCTGGATGATAGACTGAGAACAGATGGCAAACCGGATATTGGCTGTTATGAAAAACAGTAATGCTGGTATATTATTTGAACATTTTTTTATTTACACCGTTAATGAAATATTATGAATAAAGTATTTGTAATTGCAGCAGCAATTTTTTCACTGGTTATAAGCAGCTATATTGTTATAAAGAAAACTGCAACACCGCAACCGGTATCCATTTATCATTTTAAAGTAGAAGCACTGGATGGCGGCACCATCAACTTTGCCGACTTTAAAGGCAAAAAAATATTGATCGTCAATACTGCATCTCAATGCGGCTTTACCCGCCAGTACGAAGGCCTTGAAAAACTCTATGAAACTTATAAAGACAAACTGGTGGTGGTAGGTTTCCCTGCCAACAATTTTAAAGCGCAGGAACCCGGCACCAATGCAGAGATAAAAGAATTTTGCAAAAAGAATTATGGTGTAAGTTTTCCTATGGCTGCAAAGATCTCTGTAAAAGGAGATGATATGGCACCTATTTATAAATGGCTTACCACTAAACAAATGAATGGTGTGCTGGATGCAGAAATAAAATGGAACTTTAATAAATTCCTGCTGGATGAAAATGGTAAGCTGCTGTATTACTATGAAAGCAAAGTGGAACCTATGAGTGAAGAGATAACAGGCAAACTATAATTCATCTTCATTCAATAATGAAATTAATTACTCTTTTTTTTGCGCTCTTATATTTTAATGCTGCCGCACAAATGCCCAAAAACGGCACATATACATATAAGTATTGCGACGAAGAATATCAAAAATGCCTGGAGACCTGTAAAATAAAAATACAGGGCGACAGTATCTGGATCTTCGCACCTCCTAATTTATCTGGTACCAAAGAAGGTGATCTTTTACAAAAGGGAAAACTATCCAGGCATAAAACAGGAAAATGGATCATTATAAACTCCCGTAAGGATAAGAACAGTAAAGTGGTGGGTGGCTGTGAAGGACCTCCCTGGATAGATTTTAAAAGAAAAAAATACTGGAGCTGCTGATATTAATTACTTAAATCTAATTGGCCATCTGAAATAATAAACAGATGGCCTTTTTTATTTTATTTTGCACCCAATGCAGTTTGAAAAAATAATCGGGCAAAAAGAAATTAAAAAACACCTGGTGCAGATGGTGGAGCACAACCGGCTCAGCCATGCCCTGCTGTTTTTAGGCAAAGAAGGTTGCGGTACCCTGCCACTGGCGATGGCGCTATCCCAGTATTTAGTGTGCGATAAAGTAAGGGGTAAACAGGAACCAGCAGCATCCTCCCTTTTTGGAGAACCTGAACCAGCACCAGTTGAAGGACAATCAGCTCCTGCTGATGCCTGTGGTATTTGCCCATCCTGTACAAAGGCCGCCCAGCTTATTCACCCGGATATTCACTTCTCCTACCCTGCTATTACAAAAAAATCGGGCGACAAACCTGTAAGTACGGATTATATAAAAGAATGGCGGGAATTTTTTGCCCTCCACCCGTATGGCAATGTGTTCGACTGGCTGCAATTCATCGGTGCCGAAAACAAGCAGGGTAATATCACCGCAGAAGAATGCAATGATATCATCCGCAAAATAAACCTCAAGAGTTTTGAAAGCGGTTATAAGATACTGATCCTGTGGATGCCGGAATACCTCGGCAAGAACGGCAACAAGCTGCTGAAACTGATTGAGGAGCCACCACCGGATACGCTTTTTATTTTAGTGGCAGAGGACGAAGAACAGGTACTCCCCACCATTTTATCCAGGACACAACTGGTAAAAGTGCCGTTGCTTTCCGATATAGAAATTGAGGCCGCCCTCGAACTGCGTGCCGGTGCCCCGGTGGAAAAGGCCCGGCAAATTGCTGCCATCAGCGAAGGTAACTACCACGAAGCGCTGCAACTGCTCCAGCATATTGAAGACGACTGGCAGGTAGTGTTAAGGGAATGGCTCAATCTTATTGCAAAACGCAACCTGCAGGGGCAGCTTAAGTGGATAGATGATATCTCCAAATCCGGCAGGGAAAACCAAAAACAGTTCCTGAAATACTTTATTCACCTGCTGGAGCAGGCCATCCGGTTAAGACTCATTGACGGCAGCAAAAGCCAGCAGTTTGCCACCGATACTGAGGCTGATTTTGCCAGCCGCCTCAATAAATTGTGCAGTGTACACCAGCAGGAGGCCATCATCACCGAACTTGACAAGGCTAGTTATTACGTGGAGCGGAACGCCAACCCCAAAATGCTGTTTCATGCCCTTTCCATTAAGTTGCATCATATTATTAGTAACAATTCGTTAATTTTGACGAATTGAGGAAACGGGTCTGTAGGGCTGTTGACGGGCAACCTGTTATTTTTTGTTGTTTGCCACTATAAAATATTTTGTAACCGGCTTTTTCAACAATACCAAACATCGTTGTGTCACTCACTTGTGCCATAGTACATTATTCAGCAATATATACAGCAGTAAAACTGTACAATAAAGCATAAAAGTACAAGTGTGCGACGCCACTAAAGCTCAATAGCAACGCTTCTGCCAGGCTCATAAAAACCTCCTCAACGATTGTTCGTTTTGCCCCACAGTAATACTGTACAGGCCATAAACGTCATCAATTAAACAATTATCAACTATCAATTAATCTACATATGAGTTGTGGCAATTGTGGTTCGGGTGCACCAGGTGGATGCAAAAGTCATGGCAGTTGTGCCAGCGGCAGTTGCAACCGCATGAACGTGTACGACTGGCTGGCAAATCTTCCTTTCAGCGATACGGAAAGCGCCTGCCAGATCATTGAAGTAAGTTTTAATAACGGCAGCCGTAAAGATTATTTCAGAAATACCACCAAGATCTTCTTCGAAAAAGGAGAAGCTGTTGCGGTGGAAGGGGTGAGCGGTTTTGATGTGGGCACCGTAAACGTAACCGGGGAACTGGTGCGCCTGCAACTGAAAAAAAATAATATCAAGGAAGAAAATCCTGATATAAAAAAAGTGCTGCGCCGTGCCAATGAATTTGACCTGGGTAAACTGAAAGAAACCAAGTCGAGGGAAAAAGATGTAATGATACGCAGCCGTGCTATTGCCAAGCAACTGAACCTGGCAATGAAAATAGCGGAAGTGGAAATACAGGCTGATGGCCGTAAAGCAACTTTCTTCTATATAGCAGATGACAGGGTGGATTTCAGAGAATTGATAAAAGTATACGCTTCCGAGTTTAAAGTAAAGGTGGAAATGCGGCAGATTGGCGCCCGCCAGGAAGCTGGTAAAGTAGGTGGTATTGGCAGTTGCGGCAGGGAACTTTGCTGCAGTACCTGGCTCACTGACTTTAAAAGCGTAAATACCACAGCGGCACGTTATCAAAACTTAAGCATTAACCAGGCAAAACTCAGCGGCCAGTGCGGCAGGTTAAAATGCTGTCTCAACTATGAGTTGGACACTTATCTCGATGCCCTGCAGCATTTCCCGGAAGACTGCGATACCATTGAAGTGGCAAAAGGTAATGCCTACCTGGTAAAGAAAGATATTTTCCGCAACCTGATGTGGTACACTTTACCTGACAGTAATAAACAATACCCTTTAACAATAGAAAGGGTTAGAAAGATAAAATCACTCAACCGGCAGGGTGTAAGACCAGATGAACTGGAACCAGTGGAAGTGGTAAGTAAAAAACCGGTTGAAGTGGAACCTACTTATGCGGATGTGGTGGGCCAGATCAGCCTGCGTTCACTTGAAAAAACAAGCCGCCGCAGAAGGGAAAATGAGAGGGGCCAGCAGGGTGGCGGTAACCAAAACAGGGGCGACAACAGGAATCAACAGGGTGGCCGCAATGAACAAAGAGGTCAACAACGCCCGGATAACAGGAACCAGCAGGGGGGCAATAATCCAAACAGGCCACAACAACAGCGGCCAGATAACAGGGGTGGTAATCCAAACAGGCCGCCACAACAAAGACCTGAGAACAGGGGTCAGCAACGCCCGGATAACAGGAACCAGCAGGGAGGCAACAATCAAAACCGCAACCAGCCACGGCCACCACAGCAAAACAGGCCACCGCAGCAGCGGCAGGATAATAAACAGGATAATAAATCATAAACGGAAGCCGGAATAAAATTTCCGGCTTTTTATTAGATTTACCTTCGGCGATGAGATCAAATCATAAAAACCCAACAGGCTGTTGGACGATTAAATAAAAGGAAATAAAAAATCTGACATGTCCATTACAGTTAGTAACCTTAGCAAAATATATGGCACACAAAAGGCCGTAAATAATATTTCTTTTTCTGTAGATAAAGGAGAGATTGTTGGCTTTCTTGGTCCCAATGGTGCAGGCAAAAGCACCACCATGAAAATGATAACCGGTTACCTGCAGAATGATGGAGGCGAAGCACTGGTTTGCGGTGAAAAAGTTAATGTAAACTCACTCTCCACTAAAAAGAAAATTGGTTATTTACCAGAGGCAAACCCTTTGTACTTTGACATGTATGTAAGGGAGTATCTTGATTTTATTGCAGGCATACACCATGTACAAAACAGGAAAGCGAGAATAGAAGAAGTAATAGAAACGGTTGGATTAAAACTGGAAGCAAATAAAAAAATAGGCCAGCTCAGTAAAGGCTATAAACAAAGGGTGGGTATTGCAGCAGCGCTTATTCATAATCCTGAAGTATTGATACTGGATGAACCTACCAGTGGTCTTGATCCTAACCAGATAATTGAAATAAGAGAAGTGATCAAAAAACTGGGCAAGGATAAAACCATTCTTTTCTCTTCGCATATTTTACAGGAAGTGGAAGCACTTTGTGAAAGAGTTATTATTATCAACCGGGGAAATATTGTAGCAGATGACAGCTTGGGTAATTTACAAAAAGCAAACAGCGGGCAGCAGCAGGTAATAGTTGAATTTAAAGAAACCATTAACCCGGAAGAATTGTCTGCATTAAAAGACAGCACAGGTGTGCAGCAACTTTCAGCTTTCAACTTTCAACTCTCCACTAATAATGCAGAGGTACTAAAAAAACAGCTCCTTCAATTATCAATCGATAAAAACCTCAACATCGTTTCTTTACAGAGCGGGGAACAAAGCCTTGAAGAAGTATTCAGGCAATTAACGAACACTGTTTAAAAATCAGCTTCATTTTTTAGAATACATTCAAAAAATTAATTGCCCTGCTGTTTGCGGGGTACGCTCTATTTTGTTTCTTTGCAAACGATAAACTTTTTAAACCAAACTAAACACAAAGACATGAGTTACATCGCCTCCATTTTTGCCCGCCAGATATTAGACAGCCGTGGAAACCCAACCGTAGAAGTTGATGTTTTAACGGAAAGTGAAAAATTGGGAAGGGCTGCTGTACCAAGCGGTGCCAGTACCGGGGTGCATGAAGCAGTTGAATTACGTGACGGCAATAAAAAATATTATGGTGGTAAAAGTGTATTGAAAGCAGTAAAAAATGTAAATACCGTTATTGCTGAAAACCTGCTTGGCTGGGATATTGCCGACCAGACCGGTATTGATGCAATGATGATAAAACTGGACGGTACTGCTAACAAAGGCAAACTGGGTGCAAATGCAATGCTTGCTGTAAGTATGGCTGTTGCCAAAGCTGCTGCACTGGAAGCTAACCTTCCTTTATACCGTTATATCGGTGGTACCAACGCTAAAACATTGCCTATCCCGATGATGAATATCCTCAACGGTGGTGCACATGCTGATAACAAGATCGATTTCCAGGAGTTTATGGTGATGCCAATCGGTGCTTCCACTTTCAGCGAAGGACTTGCCTGGGGTGTTGATATTTTCCACGCATTAAAAAGTGTGTTAAAGAAGAAAGGGTTCAGTACCAACGTGGGTGATGAAGGTGGTTTTGCTCCAAACATTCAGAGCAATGAAGAAGCTATTGAAACAGTATTAACAGCTATACAGGCGGCTGGTTACAAAACCGGCAGCCAGATCATGATTGCTATGGATGCTGCCAACAGCGAATTGTGGGATGCAAAAAAGAAAAAATATGTTTTCCATAAAAGCGATGGTAAAGAAATGACCAGCGAACAGCTGGTGGCTTACTGGGCAAGCTGGGTTAAAAAATATCCTATCTGCTCTATTGAAGATGGCATGGCTGAAGACGACTGGAAAGGCTGGAAACTGCTGACAGAAGCGGTGGGTGATAAATGCCAGTTGGTGGGTGATGACCTGTTTGTAACCAATGTAACACGTTTGGAAAAAGGTATCACCGAAAATATTGCCAATGGCCTGCTGGTAAAAGTAAACCAGATTGGTACACTTACTGAAACCATTAATGCTGTAACAATGGCACAGAATAATGGCTATAATACCATTATGAGCCACCGCAGTGGTGAAACAGAAGATGCCACTATTGCTGACCTTGCTGTTGCCCTTAATTGCGGCCAGATAAAAACTGGTTCTGCCAGCCGTACCGACAGGATGGCCAAGTATAACCAGCTGATCCGTATTGAAGAAATACTGGCAGACAGCGCCATTTATCCAAAAGGAAAGATTAAATTTGGTAAATAAGTTTTGCACCGGGTCTGAACAGAGCTGTTTTGGGCAAATTATTTGTTATAAATCCTGCTGATGGAAAATATTGCTGAAAATGAAACCACTTCAAGTTCTTCCCTGAAAAAGAATCTGAAGAGAATTTCCTGGTTAAAAAACAAATATCTGCTGGCAGGAACATTTTTCCTGGTGTGGATGTTATTTTTTGACCCCAAGGATATCGGCAATGTTATCAGCAAAAAAAGTAAGTATCATGAACTGCAGGTGAGTGAAGAACACCTGGCAGACAAAATAACTGAAACAAAGCAGGAACTTAATCAATTGAAAACCAGTGCCCAAACCATTGAAAAATATGCAAGGGAAAAGTACCTGATGAAAAAAGACAATGAAGACCTTTTTCTTGTGACAGACGAAAAAACGGCCAATTAACCAGTTAATTATACAATAAGCGGTAACAAATACCGTTTATTATGGTGGATATGGTCATAATTAAATTTCTTAACAAGCAATTTCTCTTGCCTATGCACAGCTTTACACAGGAGGACCTGCTACAATATTTGTACAGGGAGACTTCCAAGGAAAAAACGCAGGCTATACAGGCCGCTCTTGAAACCGATTATAATTTAAGGGAAAAATTAGAAGTAATTACAGCGGCTCAGCAACGTCTGGAAAAGCTTACACTTTCGCCCCGTAAAAAGACAATTGATAATATTTTAAAATATGCTGAAAAATCGGTGAAGGAGATTACAACCGAGGTTTAATAAAACACTTGTTTGTATTTTAATATAATTTCGTCCCGCCATTTTACGTGGCGGGATTTTTTTTATGACCATCAAGGAACGTTACCAGTTTGTAATTGATTATTTCAGTAAGCATGCTCCTGATGCTGAAACAGAACTCATATATGATAACCCTTACCAACTGCTGGTTTCGGTAATACTATCTGCCCAATGCACAGATAAAAGGGTAAACCAGACAACTCCTGCTATTTTTGAAAGATATCCTGACGCTGAGAGTCTTAGTCACGCAAGTTTTGACGAATTATTTCCTTTTATCAGAAGTATTTCCTACCCCAATAACAAAACAAAGCATTTAATAGGCATGGCCAAAATGCTGGAGGAAAAATTTGGAGGGAAAGTGCCAATGACTGTGGATGAACTGGTGGAATTACCTGGCGTGGGCAGGAAAACAGCGAATGTGATCACTTCAGTTGTAGACGAACAACCTAATATGGCTGTAGACACGCATGTTTTCCGTGTAAGTGCCAGGATTGGGCTCACAAAAAATGCTAAAACGCCTTTAGCTACTGAAAAACAGCTGATTAAACATATACCGAAAGAATTGGTGCATAAAGCCCATCACTGGCTGATCTTGCATGGCCGGTATATTTGCCTGGCAAGGCGGCCAAAATGCAGCGAATGTGGATTAAAATCCGTCTGTAAATTTTATAATAACACCCCCCTGAATGAAAGATAATTCAGGAATTATCGTTTAATTTGTATATAATTTATGTCCCTGTAAAACCGGGATTAAAAAGCTAACAATTTTGCATGAAGAAACTAACTGTTTTGGTGGCGCTTACGGCACTCCTGACGGGATTTTCACAAAAAGCATCAGCACAGTATTATTTTTACGATGGATACTCGTATGATACACCGTTGATGTTTGAATTGGGAGGATCCTTTGGATTCATGAACTGCCTGACGGACCTGGGAGGAAAAAGAGGGTTGGGAAAAAAAGGTACCAAGGACCTCAACATGGGTAATACAAAAACCTGCGGCAGTGTTTACCTTTCTGCTACATGGAGAGATGCCATTGCATTGCGCCTCGAGGCAACTTTTGGCAGAGTGGAGGCTTATGACAGTATTCTTAAAAGTGTAGCTCCATCCACCAATGGCCGTTATGAACGCAACCTTAATTTCCGCAGCAAGATTACAGAAGTATCACTTGTAGCAGAATTTCATCCTTTATTTATTTTCATCAACTGGCCTTCAACAGATGTTGATCCGCCAAAAATTTCACCTTATATAGCTGCCGGTATCGGTCTTTTCTCATTTAACCCGCAGGCCAAAAACAGGAATGGTCAATATGTAGACCTTCAGCCACTCAGCCTGGAAGGACAGGGTTTTGCAGAATACCCTGACAGGAAACCTTATAAACTGACACAGTTCAGCTTCCCTGTGGGATTGGGCGTTAGATATGAACTGTCTCCCAGCTTTAACCTGCGGCTTGAATTTTTACATCGTATTACTTCTACTGACTATCTTGATGATGTAAGTACAAGATATATCGACCCACAATATTTTGCAACAAACGGGCTTACAGGCACACAATTAAGGGATGCACTTGACCTGGCCAGCAATGACAGGGTTAATCCAGGTGGACCTACCGGCAAATTCAGGAAAACCGAAGGCGGTATCAGGGGCGATCCAACAGATAAGGATGGATTTTTTACCTTTAACCTGAAGATAGGATTAGCAATAGGAAGGGAAAGGATCAGGTAAACAATATAAACTCATTATAAAAAAGAGATTGCATAAAACGCAATCTCTTTTTTGTTTGTTGCCGGTGAGATTTTAAAAAACACCTTGCGGGGTGATAATAGCGTACGGGCAAAGCTTTTACTTTTACACACATCTATATAACCGTGGAAAAAGTTAAGGTATGCATAATTGAAGATAACCGGGTGATCAGGGATAATGTGTCAAAATTCATTGGCTTTCATGAAGAGTTTGAAATAACAGCTGTATATGAATCAGCCAATCATTTTCTTGATTCATTTATACTGGTTCAACCGGGCCAAACATATATTTTATTCAATAAAATACCCCTGAATCAATAACCCTGACTGGTGAAATAAACGCCGCAGTTACACAAAAAACTCACCTTGCGGGGTGAGTGAGGAGCAAGTACCGTTAAAACGAAAGAGCACAGCTTTACACCGTGCCCTCTCTATTTAACCTTCGCCTGTTAAACCTATTGCTTGATTATTTTTACCGTTTCACTTTCATTGACCGACCGGATACTTATTATATAAGTGCCCGGCTGTAACAATGATGTATTGATATTGATTGTATTTTTTGACAGCGGTTTATAAACCTGCCTGCTGATAACAGCACCACGGATATCATATACTGTTACAGCTGCTTCGCCTGTTATTGAAGGCAAAACAATGGTCGCATTGTCTTTAACCGGGTTTGGATATACTGTTACCGTTGCTGGTTTAAGGAAAGTATTGATTGCTTCCGTATCCTGTGCAGGATTAAGTTTTGCAGCCAGCGTTGCAGTAACGGTGATGGTTACCTGCTCTTCATCGTATAATGCAGGTGAACCATTATCTGTTGCTCGTACCTTGAAAGTGAAGGAACCTGTGGTGGTTGGTTTCCAGGTTACCGTGCCACTGGTTGAGCTGATAGTCATACCTGCAGGTGCACTGATTAAAGAATAAGTAACGGTTTGCCCGTCTGCATCAGTAGCTGTTGCCTTAAAACTTATGGTTGAATCTTTCTTTACTGACCTGTTGCCAATCGTTGCCAGCACTGGTGTGTCGGCAACAGCTGTTACGTTTATCTTTACATAAGCAGGTGCAGATGCCACGCAACCGATACTTATATTAAAGGCAAATGAATCAACACCGTTTGTATTTAAAGAAGGTGTATAAACACGGCTTGCTGCTGTACCGGTTGAAACTGTGCCTTTTAACGGAGCCATTACAATATTAAAAGCCAGCGGGCTGCCGCCGGTGCCGGAAAGTGTGATCGTCTTTGCAATATCTTCATTGGTGGTAACAGTTTGTGCTGTTGCAACCAGGTTATTTACCGGCGCAATGATCAAACCACCAAATGGATTACCACCATCTGTTGTAAGGTTTAACTGGCGCAGAATAGTAAACA
The DNA here is from genome assembly GCA_047600665.1 of Ferruginibacter sp. GTDB lineage: Bacteria > Bacteroidota > Bacteroidia > Chitinophagales > Chitinophagaceae > Ferruginibacter. Next base: position 2,805,120 of record JASGKJ010000003.1, on the reverse strand, counting down.
CACCTGCAGTAGTTACTTTAAAGATCGTACCGGCATTATAAGTACCGCCGGCACTGGTCATACCATATAACGCACCATCAGCTCCAACCAGCAGGTCACCCTTTGGTATTTTTCCTTCTGTTGTTGCATTAAAACGTTTGATAACGGTGAATACACCAGCTGTTGTTAATTGAAAGACTGTGCCTGCAAAAGCAGTGCTGCCACCAGAGGAGGTCATTCCATATAAATTACCGTTGGGATGTTTTACCAGGCTACCCAATGGATAATATCCATCGTTGTTGCTGGAAAATGAACGGATGATGGTGAATACACCTGCAGAAGATATTTTAAAGAGCTTCGCATTGTTATAAGTCATACCATAAAAGAATCCATCGTTCGCCTGCACCAGGCCGCCTTCTGTTGATGAACCTTCCGTTGCATAAGCCAAATGTTTTAAAACAGTATAACTACCGCTAAGGCTTACCTTAAAAATTGTACCGCCGGCACTGGTGCCGCCGCCTGTGGTGATACCATATAACAGGCTATCCTTACCCTGTACTAAACTTCCTTTGGGTACACCGCCATCAGTTGCAGCAGTAAAATGTTTTATCACGGTAAAGGTACCGCCGGGAGTTATCCGGAAGATAGTACCAGAACCACCATTGCCACCATCGGATGTGGTTCCATAAAAATTGCCATCGGTTGCCTGTATCAAGCTTCCCTGTGGCGTGCCACCGGTAACATTCCTGTTAAATGAATACAAGGTAGTGGTAACGCCGGCGCATATCTTAAATATTGTACCATGACCGTAGGCTCCACCAATACTTGCCGTGCCATAATAAGCACTGTCTTTTCCTTTCACCAAAGATTCCATTGGAGTATTACCATTTTTTGCACCATTGAAGGCTGCAATCACGGTTACCGTTCCTGTTGTTGTCATCCTGAAGGCAGTACCAAAACCATAAGCACCTCCTGTATTCGTCATAGCATATAAATTGCCATCAGAGCCTCTTGTAAAACCGCCATTGGGCGTGCTGCCTTCCGTTGCAGGAACAAATGAATGTAAAATGGTAAATGTACCTCCGGTAGTTATTTTATAAGCAGTACCCGATGTACTGGTGCCACCAGTCCTGTTCAGTCCATACAAAGCGCCATCGGTATGCTGGTAAAGATTACCAAATGGATTACCTCCATCAGTTGAAGAAGTAAGATGGCGTAGTACAGTAAATACACCCGCAGTGGTTATTTTAAAGATGGTGCCGTTGCCTTTTGATCCACCGCTGTAACAGCTTCCGTAGATAGCGCCATCGGTTGCCTGTATCAAATCTCCCTGCGGGTAGGCGCCATCGGTAGTACTGCTTAAATGACGCAGCACCGTAAATACGCCTGCCTTTGTAATTTTAAAAATGGTCCCGTAAGAATTAGTACCACCACTATAGGTTGCCCCATATAAATTACCATCAGTTCCTTCCAGCAGGCTGCTGTAACTCTGCCCACCATCCGTTGTTTTGTTCAGGTGACGCAACACAGTGAAAGTACCTGTTGAAGTGATCTTGAAAATAGTACCCACACCATTGGCTCCGCCACCATAAGTGATACCATAAAAAGCACTGTCCTTGCCCTGCACCAGGTGACCTTTTGGATTAGTGCCATCGGTTGCATAATTAAAATGACGCAGCACTGTATATACTCCTGCCGGTGTCATTTTAAAGACAGTGCCGTATGTGTTGGTGCCGCCACCACTTGTAACACCATAAAAATTTCCATCAACACCTTTAATCAATTCACCAAGCGGAGATCCGCCATCCGGCACATTGTTCAAATGACGCAGAATGGTAACAGCACCACCTGCGGATACTTTAAATATAGTGCCGCTTCCGTAGGTGCCACCTGAATAGGTCATACCATAAAAAAATCCATCGCTGTTGCGGCAGAGATCACCGTTAGGATGCTTGCCCCAGTCCTCGAAAGGCTTTACCACGGTAAAACCTGTACCATCCGTTTTAATAGTAAAGGCAGTGCCTTTCCCTGCCACACCACCATTGGATGTTAGCCCCGCCAATACGTTTTGTGCATTCGTTGTTGCTGCCAGGCACAGCATCACAAAAAATGCCGGCAGCGCTTTCATAAACATTTGCTTCATGGTTATACTTTTTAAATGAAGGCAAATGTTGGATGAAAATATTCTTTATGAAATGTGATGATGAATGAAATGAGGAGAACCCCGTATGAAATGAAAATCCCCGGTCCTATCGACCGGGGATCATATGATCAGCATTATTTTTTACAACCTTCCATTCTTTATCTCATCCACCACACCCGGGTCAAGCAACGTACTTGTATCACCCAGGTTACCGGTTTCACCTTCAGCTATTTTTCTTAAAATACGCCGCATGATCTTGCCGCTTCTTGTTTTTGGCAGGCCCGGTACAAACTGTATCTTATCCGGTTTGGCAATAGCGCCGATCACCCTTGTTACGGTTTGCAAAATATCTTTTCTTGTGAGTGTTTCATCACTGTTCTTACCACTGAAAATAACATAGGCATAAATGCCCTGGCCTTTTACATCATGCGGATAACCCACCACCGCACTTTCCACCACACCGGCATGCATGTTAATCGCATTCTCCACTTCTGCTGTACCAATGCGGTGACCGCTTACATTCAATACATCATCCACCCGGCCCGTAATACGGTAAAAACCTTCTTCATCTTTTAATGCCCCATCACCGGTAAAATATAAATTTTCGTAAGTGGCAAAATAATTGGTGCGGCAACGCTCATGATCACCATAAGTAGTACGCAGTATAGAAGGCCATGGCGCTTTGATACAAAGATTACCCTTCAGTAAACCATGTTCATCTTTTTCTGTCACCTCTTTTCCATTTTCGTCTACCAGTAAGGGTTGTACACCCGGCATTGGCAGCGTGGCCCAGCTTGGCTTGGCAGGTGTAACACCGGCAAAGTTTGAAATTAGGCATCCGCCTGTTTCTGTCTGCCACCAGGTATCCACGATCGGGCATTTCTTTTTACCAATATGTTCATCATACCAGTGCCATGCTTCTTCATTGATGGGTTCACCAACAGTACCGAGTATCTTTAAAGAAGACAGATCCTTTCCTTTCAACGGGTCCAAACCAAAACCCATCAAACTTCTTATGGCAGTTGGCGCCGTGTACAAAATATCCACTTTGTGTTTATCAACAATATCCCAGAACCTGCCTGCATCGGGCCAGGTGGGAACACCTTCAAACATCAATGATGTGGCACCTGCACTCAAAGGACCGTATACAATGTAACTGTGGCCGGTTATCCAGCCAATATCTGCTGTACAAAAATGCACCTGGCCGGGTTTGTACTGGAATACATTTACAAATGTGTAGGTGGTCCATACCATATAACCGGCAACACTATGCACCACGCCTTTGGGTTTACCCGTGCTGCCGCTGGTATATAAAATAAACAACGGATCTTCTGCATCCATTTCTTCTGCATCAAATTTTACCACGCCATCTTTCTCCACCTGCGATTCTGCATATTCCATTTCATCTTCCCACCATACATCCCTGCCTTTTATCATGGAAACCGGTGTTCTTGTTCGTGTATAAACAATTACTTTCTTCACTGTTTTATTACCCACCAGTGCATCATCAATCACATTTTTTAAAGGGATATCTTTTGCACCACGGTAAGCACCGTCGCAGGTTATGATAAATTCTGCACCTGCATCACCCAGCCTGTCGGCAATACTTTGTGCACTAAAACCACCAAAGATCACAGAATGAATAGCGCCAATTCTTGCACAACCCAGCACGGCATAGGCCAGCTCCGGTATCATACCCATATAGATACAAACCCGGTCACCTTTTTTTACGCCATTGTTTTTTAGCATCTGCGCTACCTGGCATACACGCTTATGCAACCTTGCGTAAGTAACCACCCGTACTCTTTCTTCAGGGTTATTGGGCTCCCAAATGATGGCGGGCTTATCAGCCATTGTTGCCAGGTGCCTGTCAATGCAGTTTTCTGTGATGTTGAGTTTGCCGCCAGCAAACCATTCCACCTTTGGTTCTTTAAAATTCCAGTTCAGTACTTTATCCCATTTCTTTCTCCACTGGAAATTTTCAGCCACAGCCGACCAGAAACCTTCCGGGTCATCCACGCTCTTTTTATATGCCGCTTTATACTCGTCGTATGTTTTTATCTGGAAAGGATATGACATAAGCAATTTTTTAAGAACGTTAAATGTACGAAACAAGTTGAAAGGAAAGAATGTTATAAACTATTCTTTTGTTTTTAACGGCAGGCTGAAACTAAAGGTACTCCCTGACCCAAATACGGATGCTGCTTTAATGGTACCGCCATGCGCTTCAATAAATTCTTTGGAAATAGCAAGCCCTAACCCTGTCCCGGATTTTTCTGAGGTGCCGGGCACTTTAAAATAGCGGTCAAACACCCGGGGCAAATATTTTTCTTCTATCCCTTTGCCCGTATCTGTTACGCTGAATAATAAATTATTATTCCCCTTTTCAATCGAGACTTTTACAGTACGGTCTTCATAAGAATGTTTGATGGCGTTGGTTAAAAAATTATTCATCACCCAAACCAGTTTTTCTTCATCGCCGTTCACTTCAGGAAGATCTGCAGGAATTTCTTTTTCTATTACTATATTTTTATTCCTCGCTGCATTTACAATGAACTGCATTGCTTTTTCAACAATGGAGGCCGGTGACACTTTTTTAATATTCAGTTGCAGTCTCCCGCTTTCCACCTGTGAAAGATCAAGCAATTCACTTAATATCTTTAATAATCTTTTGTTGTCCTCTTTCAGGCTTTGCACCAGTTCTTTTTGTTCAGTATTTAAATTACCCACCCGTTCATCTTCGAGCAGTTTCAGGCTGAAGTCTGATGAAGCCAGTGGTGTTTTTAATTCATGCGAAATGGTTGCCATGAAATTTGTTTTGGCTGTATCCAGCTCTTTAAAGGGCGTAATATTCTTTAATACTATTACAATACCAGCCTTTGTATCCTGCTGCTGTATATCGAGTATCTCTTTGGTAAAATAATTTTCTTTATTATCAATTACGATCTTAAAAGGGTTGTTACTTTGCTCGTTCACCAGGAACCTGAATAAATCATTTCTTCTTTCCACATCTGCTACAGGCTGGCCTATGATATCCTGTTCTTTAAGTCCAAGCAACTGAAGCGCCTGCTGGTTGGCGAATAATACCGTTGATTTGTTATCAATACCAATACTGGCGTCTTTCAATGAGTTGATAACTGTTTCAGCCCGTTGCTTTTCAAATAAAATCTTTGACAGGTTGCTATGTTCATACCCATCCAGTTTTTCAGCCATGCTGTTAAATGCATCAGCCAGCTCCCCAAACTCATCGTTACGGCTCAAATGTATGCGCTGGCTGTAGTTCTTGTTGGCAATAGCTTTTATACCTTCGGTTAAAGAAGCTACCGGCCCGGCAACAGAGGAAGGAAAATTATACAGGAATGTAAAAGCAAGCAGCAAACAAACAGTAAGGCAGATGGTAATGATGGTTTTCGCATTTTGTGCAGAAAGTTGTGCTGCCAGGTTCTTCCTGTTAATTGCATCAAGATTTACCTGCATGATTTTGCCTATATCACTTCTCACCAGTTTTGGTAATGAATCGACTTTACCGTCACGTTTTAGTTTATCAAAGTTCTTACGGAGCGATGCTGTCATTTCCCTTTCGCCCGGCTCTGTAACATTTTTTTCCTGTTGCTGCAGCACCTGTTCAAATTTATCAAATGCACCGGCGCTGTCAGCCAGGTTATTTACTTCAGTAAGCATCAGTCTTGAATAGCTGAGCGTTTCGTAATTGTCTTTTACTATTTGAGATGATTCATGCGAAATACGACTGAGGTAATAAAAATTAACTGCTCCAACAATTATCAGCAGTATAAAAAGGAATATACTGCCCAGCGCCACTTTTGTTTTTAATTTACTTACCATCAGGATAAAATAACAAGGTCAACATCATTTGCTGATAATTTCTTCAGCAACTGGCTAAAACTGTTTGTTTTTAAAATTACCTGGAACAAATTTATATGAGGTTTGCCGATACACACCGTTGTAATTTGTTTTTCTTCCACAATATTCGTTATTACTTTTATCACATTCGTGTCTTTCACTCTTAGCAGCTCTGCTCCAAGCTCTGTTGCATTTTTAAAGTTATTGATAAGATGGCGTTGTGCAGCCAGCGAAATTTTATCCGTTGATTCTTTTGGTGTTTGCACATACAGCACATACCACTTACTGTTGTAGTAAGAGGCAAGCCTTGCTGTTTTCCGGATGATATTTTGTGCAATAAGATGATTGGATGAAATGCAGGCAAGAAAGCGTTCATGCCGCCAGGGACGTTCTTTGGCTGTTACTTCGTAATCCACTTTTCTCTCCACCTGCCCGGCCACTTCTTTCAGCGCAAGCTCCCGCAGTTGCAGTATTTTCTCCGGCTGAAAGAAATTTTGAAGCGCCTGCTGTACTTTGCTATGGTCATAGATCTTACCTTCTTTTAATCGTGTTATCAACTCATCGGCTGTGAGGTCGATATTGACAACTTCGTCAGCCACCTGCAGTAATTTATCAGGCACCCTCTCAGCAACCTCCACGCCAGTGATGGCTTTTACATCTTCATTGATACTTTCAATATGCTGAATGTTAACCGCTGTAATCACATCAATACCGGCATCTAAAATATCCAGTACATCCTGCCAGCGTTTTTCGTTTTTACTGCCGGGAATATTAGTATGAGCAAGTTCATCAACGATCACCACCTGCGGCTGCAGCAACAAAACAGCCTGCACATCCAGCTCATCTAATTGCTTGCCTTTATAAAAAGTTTGTCTTCTTGGGATAATGGGTAAGCCCTCAATCAATGCCTGCGTTTCTTTCCTGTTATGTGTTTCAACATAGCCCACTTTTATATTTATATCATTACGGAGCAGCGTATGTGCTTCCTGGAGCATACGATAGGTTTTTCCCACACCAGCACTCATGCCAATGTAAATCTTCAGCTTCCCTTTTTTATCCTGCTGAATTTTTTCCAGCCATTTATTTGCTTCAGCCTGCATAATACTGTTACATTAATTTATCCAGTGCAATGTTCAGTTTTAAAACATTTACAACAGAAGGACCAAGAATTGTTTTTTCAATTTGCTGATCAACAAATGACCTTACTGTTGCTTCATCAAGTTTACGTACAGCCGCAACACGCTTTACCTGTATATAAGCAGCTGCCGGGGAAATATGCGGATCCAGGCCACTACCGCTGGCTGTAACCAGGTCGGCAGGAATCTCTTCTTTTTTTATTCCGGGATTGTGTACAATAAAACTGTCGATCCTTTCCTGCACCACCTTTAAATAGTCAGGATTGGACGGGCCTTTGTTGCTGCCTGCAGAACCTGCTGCATTGTAATCAACTGCTGAAGGACGTCCCCAGAAGTATTTGTCCTCGGTAAATTTCTGACCTACATTTTCGTAACCCACCACTTTACCGTTTACTTCCACTGTTTTACCTTTTCCGCCGTTTGGTGCTGCTTTACCAATACCTGCGATGAGCAGCGGATACAATCCTGCACAAATCACTACCATTATAAGTGTAAGCCTTAGTGATATAATTAAATTCTTTTTCATTTTAGTTTGTTTTATCAATTACATGAATACAGCCAGTAACATATCTATAAGTTTGATCCCGATAAACGGAACAATGATTCCACCTAACCCATAGATCAATAAATTTCTTCTTAACAAAGCAGAGGCACCGATTGGCTTGTAAGCCACACCTTTCAATGCCAATGGTATCAGTAATGGGATAATGATTGCATTAAAAATTACTGCGGAGAGAATGGCTGACTGCGGGCTTTTCAATCCCATAATATTCAGTGATTGTAACGCAGGGATAGATGCAATGAATAAGGCCGGAACTATTGCAAAGTATTTTGCCACATCATTTGCTATGGAGAAGGTGGTAAGCGTTCCCCTTGTTATCAATAATTGTTTTCCTATTTCCACCACTTCTATCAGCTTGGTGGGGTCATTATCCAGGTCAACCATGTTGCCGGCTTCTTTTGCAGCCTGTGTACCACTGTTCATACTAACGCCAACATCTGCCTGCGCCAGTGCAGGTGCATCATTGGTCCCATCACCCATCATGGCCACCAGCTTACCACCTTGCTGTTCCTTCCGGATATAATTCATTTTATCTTCCGGTTTTGCTTCGGCGATAAAGTCATCCACACCGGCTTTTTCAGCAATGTATTTTGCAGTTAATGGATTATCACCTGTTACCATTACTGTTTTTACACCCATCTTTCTCAACCTTTCAAAACGCTCCTGTATGCCGGGTTTGATGATATCCTGCAACTCTATTACACCGTGAACGGCATTATCTACAGCAACAACCAGCGGTGTACCGCCATTGGAAGAGATCTGTTTTACTTTTTCAGCTGTTGCAGCAGGAAAATCGTTTCCATATTTTGTAACGAGATTTTTAATAGCATCAGAAGCGCCTTTCCGTATTTGCGGACCATTCGATATATTGATACCACTGCTTCTTGTTTCAGCTGTGAACTGTATGTAGTGCGCCAGTTTCTCATCAAAAACCGGTTTCTTCACGCCCTTCTGCTCTGCCAGTTCCAGGATCGATTTGCCTTCGGGCGTTTCATCTGCAAGGGAAGACAATATGCAGGACTCAATGAATTTATTTTCATCAATACCGGGCACCGGGTAAAAATTGGTGGCCTTGCGGTTGCCGATGGTAATGGTACCTGTTTTATCCAGCAGCAGCACATCCACGTCGCCGGCTGTTTCCACTGCCTTACCGCTCTTGGCAATCACGTTTGCCCTCAATGCCCTGTCCATACCGGCAATGCCTATGGCAGAAAGCAAACCGCCAATGGTGGTTGGTATCAAACAAACAAATAATGAAATAAATGCCGCAATGGTAATTGGTGTGTTGGCATAATCAGCGAAAGGTTTAAGCGTAACACATACAATAATAAAGATGAGTGTGAATGCTGCCAGCAAAATGGTCAATGCAATTTCGTTTGGTGTCTTTTGCCTTGATGCTCCTTCCACGAGTGCGATCATTTTATCAAGGAATGATTCACCGGGTTCAGTCGTTACTTTTACTTTTATTTTATCACTTAACACTTTTGTACCACCGGTAACAGAACTCTTATCACCACCGGCCTCACGGATAACGGGTGCAGATTCTCCGGTGATAGCTGATTCATCAATGGTGGTAATGCCCTGTACGATCTCGCCATCCATCGGGATAATATCACCTGCTTCGCAAACAAACATATCACCCTTACGCAACTGTGAAGAGGGAACAACATGCACTTCATTCAGGTACATATCTCCTACCAGGTCGATCTTTTTTGCAGGTGTATCCTCCCTTGTCTTACGCAAACTTTCTGCCTGCGCTTTACCCCTTGCTTCTGCAAGACCCTCAGCAAAGTTGGCAAACAATACAGTTAGTAACAGGATAATAAAGATGGTTATGTTGTACCACAATGCGCCCTCTGCTGTATTGTGTGTTATCATTTGCCATAAACAAACCACCAGCATAACGAGCGTACCGATCTCCACGGTAAACATCACCGGGTTCTTTACCATCAGGCGTGGGTTGAGTTTTACAAATGATTGTTTTATTGCAGAACCTACCAATGCAGGTTCAAATAATTTTATTGATTGATTTCTTGACATAGTTTTAAATTTTATCAGCTCCTTACATTGAAAAATATTCGGCTAATGGTCCAAGTGCCAGTGCCGGTAAATAAGACAGTGCTGTTACAATGATGATCACTGCCAGTGTCATGGCACCGAATGTGTATGAATCCGTTCTTAATGTCCCGGGAGAATCTGGGATGAATTTTTTATTTGCCAGCAATCCAATAATGGCAATAGGTGCAATAATGGGGAGGAATCTTCCAAGCAACAAAACAATACCCGTTGTTACATTCCAGAAGATATTATTGTCGCCCAACCCTTCGAACCCGCTGCCGTTATTGGCATTGGAAGAAGTAAATTCATATAACATCTCTGAAAAACCGTGATAAGATGGATTGTTCAGCCATGCGGAAGGCTTAACTGCCCATGCTGTTTCAGGATGATGTGCCACCATATACGCTGCTAAAGCGGTGAAGCCTTTAATCAGGAATGCAGATAACAGCGTTACTAATGCAGCAATCTTAACTTCCCTTGCTTCCACTTTATGTCCCATAAACTCAGGTGTTCTTCCCACCATCAATCCCGAAATAAAAACAGCAATGATGATAAAGATGAAATAGTTCAGTAATCCAACACCCACGCCGCCATACAAAGCGTTTATCATCATATCCAGTATCACCACGCCGCCACTGATGGGTGTTAAACTATCATGCATACCATTTACCGAACCGTTGGAAGTAGAGGTGGTTGCCACACTCCAGAATGCAGTGGCGGCTGCTCCAAAGCGGACTTCCTTTCCTTCCATACTGCCGGCAGTTTGTGCAATGCCCATTTTATCAATAGCAGGATTTCCCTTTGTTTCATAATATATATTAATGCAGCAGAAAGTGACAAACAAAACCGTCATCACGCCAAAGATCACATTGGCCAGTTTTCTTTTGTTTAGATAAAAACCCAGGGCAAATACGAGTGCAATTGGTATCAATAAAATAGAAATGGTCTCCACAGCATTGGTTATATAATTTGGGTTCTCTAATGGATGTGCAGAGTTTACACCAAACCATCCCCCACCATTCGTGCCGAGTTGCTTAATAGCGATCATACCTGCTGCAGGCCCTCTCGATACCTGGACTGTATCACCCTGTAAAGTTGTGACCGTATCTTTTCCATCATAGCTGGAAGGCGTACCATTAAAAACAAGTATCACTGCAAGAATGATTGACAACGGTAATAAAATTCTTGTTGTGCTTTTTACCAGGTAATTCCAGAAGTTACCAAGGTTATCAGTTGTCTTTTCTTTTAAGCCATTGAACAAAGCGATCAAACAGGCAATGCCTGTTGCCGCACTTAAAAATTGTAAAAAAGTAATTACAAACAATTGGGTGAAATAGGTTAATCCTGCTTCGCCTGAATAGTGCTGCAGGTTACAGTTCACCAAAAAACTGATGGCTGTGTTAAACGCCAGGTCAGGTGTTTGTCCAGCGTTGCCATCAGGATTCAATGGTAATTTATCCTGGAAGACCAGTAAAAGCATCGCATATACCAGCCAGAGCATGTTCACCGTAAGCATTGCTTTTAAGAACTGCTTCCAGTTCATTCCTTCATTTGGATCGATACCACTGATCTTAAAAATGAACCTGTCAACCGGGTTCATAAAATCAGTGATATTTTTTTCTCCCTTAAAGATCTTCGTAATCAGTTTTCCCAAAGGATAAGCAAGGATCACCGTAAGGAGAAAAATAATTATAGTGCCTGAAATTTCGCTGTTCATTTTTTAAAATTTTTCTGGTTTAATTAATACATAAAGCAGGTAAGCAAACACTGCAATGGAAAGAATAAAAAGTGTGGTCATCATACTGTTTAAATTTTTTCAAACCAGTCTGTTGCTAAATAGAAAAGTCCGAAACAAGCAAGACCGGCGAGTAAGAGAATAATTGTCATTGTATATGTTTTTAACATTTGAATACTGTCTGCAGATCAGCCAAGCCTTATCAGCAGTCCAGCCAGGAGCAGCAACACATAGGTTACCGGGAGAATGATCTGCAAACGGGAGGAAGGTTTTGAATTCATGATCTTTTTTTCGCTGTATATGCCAACGGGATGCCCGGAATGATAAAACAGAATGCATGAACCATTAAAACCAATACAGCACTGGATTTCCAGCCACAAATAAATTTGAAAGAAAACCAGGGGAAATAAAAAGCCCTTCCAAAATGGAAGGGTCTCTTTTCAAAATGAAAATATTGCTTCAGGCAATATCATACTCTTCTATCTTCCGGTACAAAGTGGTCAACCCGATATTCATCAGTCTTGCAGCCTCCGTTTTATTACCGTTGGTATGCTGCAATACCTTTTGAATATGCAGTTTTTCAACAACAGCAAGATCAAAACTGGAAACTGCAGCAGTGCCGCTGCTGTTTTGCAATTCAAACGGCAATGTTCTTACTGAAAGCGTATTGCCATCCTGCAGTATAACAGAACGTTCAATGATATTTTTTAACTCCCTTATATTGCCCGGCCATTGATACTGCTGCAATGATTCCAGGTAGTCCTTCTGTAATGCATGCACAGGCTTATTTGTCTTAGCTGCAAATACTTCAGTAAAATGTTTGGCCAATGCAGGAATATCTTTTGTTCTTTCTCTTAATGCAGGCAATTCAATTTGAAAAACGGAAAGCCGGTAGAACAGGTCAGAGCGGAAATGACCGGCTGTGATTTCTTTTTGCAGGTTCCTGTTGGTGGCTGCAATGATGCGTACATTTACTTTTACGGTTTTGGTATCACCTACTTTTATGAACTCACCGGATTCAAGCACCCGCAACAGTTTTGCCTGCAGTTCTGCAGGCATCTCACCGATCTCGTCCAGGAAAATGGTGCCTTCATGCGCCTCTTCAAACAAACCTTTTTTATCTTTTACCGCACCCGTGAATGCGCCCGCTTTATGACCAAACAATTCGCTTTCCAGCAACTCTTTGCTAAATGCGCTGCAGTTAACAGCAATAAAATTTTTGTTCTTCCTGCTGCTTTGCTGGTGTATGGCCTGGGCAAATACTTCTTTACCGGTACCTGTTTCGCCCAGTAATAAAACGGTTGTATCAGTTACAGCCACTTTTTCTGCGAGTGCAACAGCCTGCTTTATGGCAGGTGATTCCCCTATAACGGTGCTGAAAGAATATTTGCCGGCAATTTGTTTTTGCAGCAGTTCCACTTTTTTTGCCAGCTGCAACTTATCAACGGCACGGTTCAGTAAAGGAATGATCTTATCATTATCATCGCCCTTGGTGATATAATCAAAGGCACCGTTGCGCATGGCCTGCACACCATCTGCTATGTTACCATAGGCGGTAAGCAAAATAATTTCTGTTGATGGGTATTGTGCTTTTAATTCTTTTACCATTTCCACGCCATTACCATCCGGCAGCTTTACATCACAAAGAATGATATCAGGTGTTTCTTTCTGCAATTGCTTTTTTGCCGAGGCAAAATTGCCTGCTTCGTTCACAGTAAATCCTTCCAGCCTTATGATACGGGCCAGCAGTTTACGTAATTGTTCTTCATCATCTATCAATAATACTAACCAATCCATTTTCAATATTATTCTGCCAAAACTACGGTAAACTTATTGCGCTGTTGATAAAATCTGTATCTTAATTTCATGAATGCCACTGCCAGTAAAACCGCCATCAGCAAAGTAATCTTCTCCTCTTCTCTTGGTACATTAATAGAATGGTACGACTTCTACATCTTTGGTATGCTGGCCAAGACCATCTCTGCAGAATTTTTTCCTGAAGGGAATGATACCGCTGCATTGCTGAGCACACTCGCCATTTTTGCTGCAGGTTTTATTGTGCGGCCATTTGGTGCGCTTGTATTTGGAAGATTAGGTGATCTTATTGGAAGAAAATCCACTTTTCTTTTAACGCTTGTATTGATGGGCACTTCCACTTTTTTAATTGGGCTGGTACCGGGCTATAAAAGCATTGGCATTGCTGCACCATTACTGGTTTTATTATTGAGGTTGATACAGGGTCTTGCACTGGGTGGAGAATATGGCGGCGCTGCCACATATGTTGCCGAGCATGCGCCTGCAGGTAAACGTGGCTACTATACCAGCTGGATACAAACCACGGCTACGCTGGGTTTGTTTGTAGCACTGGGTGTTATCATGGCAGTAAAAAGCAATATGAGTGATGCGGCATTTACTGCTGAATGGGGCGGCTGGCGCTGGCCATTCTGGATCTCTATTTTACTGGTAGGCGTATCCGTTTATATACGCTTAAAGATGAAAGAATCGCCGCTGTTTGAAAAACTGAAGGAAGAAAAGAAAACATCTGTCAATCCATTAAAAGAAAGTTTTGGACACAGGGCAAATTTTAAAATGGTACTGTTGGCTTTGTTTGGTGCAGTGATGGGGCAGGGTGTTATCTGGTACACAGGGCAATTCTATGCACAAAGTTTTTTAGAAAACAACTGCAAACTCGATTTCATGCAAAGCAGAAGCATTTTATTATATGCCATACTTTTTGCCACACCTTTTTTTATCTTTTTTGGATGGTTAAGTGATAAAATAGGGAGAAAATGGATAATGCTGACAGGCATGTTGCTGGGGGTTATTTTCTATAGACCCATTTTTGGTTACTTTGAGAAAAACACACATGTTCTTGCTCCAAATCAAAACAAACATCACAGGCCTGCTGAAATAAAAAATATCTCAATAACAAATGCTGGCGACACAATTATTACTGTAAAAGAATTCGACTTTGCTTCACTGGGGCTGGAGTATAATCTTACTCATAATGATACAATATTCCTGAATCACGCTACCCCATCCAGCAAATCAGAACCAGTTACATCTGAGAAAAAACTGGGCACAAGACTATTTACATATTTTACCTTTCTTATCTGGCTAATGATCATTTTCGTCACCATGGTCTATGGCCCGGTAGCAGCGTTTTTAGTAGAATTATTTCCAATCAAAATAAGATACACCAGCATGAGCCTGCCTTATCATATTGGCAATGGAGTGTTTGGTGGCTTGGTTCCTTTTATTGCAACATTGTTGTCAGCAACTTTTACAACTGATCCGCTGGTTGGACTATGGTACCCGATTGCGGTGGCTGCCTTGTGTTTTGTGATTGGTGCATTGTATTTGAATAATAAAATTGATAAAGAAGTAAATGATTAAAAATTTGTATCTGCAATGAGTAAAGAAAACAATAAATTAAAAAACACTTCTGAAGCCTCCCCCTGGGGGAGATTTGGTGGAGCTTTAAAAAAAATAATGGGTATTGTCTGGATGCTGATCGCACCTATTGTAATTTATATTTTAGTTTCCGGTGCCATCAATAATATCGGTCACGGCACAAAAGATATTAATAAGCCGGTGCCCTGGATCATCATTATTGCCATCTTCACTCCTATCGCTGCCGGGCTATTCATTTTTGGTTACTATGCATTAAAAGGAGAATATGAACATTTACCGGAGAACTCGGAAGATGTCTGAACATGGATTTTGAGGGATTGGTTGATTAAGAGGATCATCATAACAAGATCAGGCAAATTCTTTTAACCCGGTAAATCCCGGTTCAGATAATTGCTGAATAGTAAGATGCAGTAAAAGTGTGTGACACAACGGTGCTGAACATAGAAATTGCGCCGGTTCCAAAATATCAACACTCCCCCGTTTCAAACATTAAACCTTTAACTTTAAGCCCTTAAACTTTTTCGCATGCCTGTAATTCTTCCTGTAAATGGAGTGCTCCCTGTAATGGGCAATAACTGCTTTGTAGCGCCTAATGCCACTATTGTTGGCGATGTGGTAATGGGGGATGACTGCAGCGTGTGGTTCAATGCCGTGGTAAGGGGTGATGTGAACAGCATACGCCTTGGTAATAAGGTAAATGTGCAGGACGGTGCGGTGATCCACTGCACTTTTGAAAAGACAAAGACCATTGTTGGAAATAATGTGAGCATCGGACACAATGCGATCGTACATGGATGCGTTATAGATGATAATGTGCTGGTAGGTATGGGGTCCATCGTGATGGACAATGTGAAAGTGGGCAGCAACAGTATCATCGCTGCCGGGGCCGTGGTGCTGGAAGGTACAGTGATAGAGCCGGGCACCATTTATGCCGGCGTACCGGCCAAAAAGCTGAAGGAGATATCCCCGGAGCTGATAAGCGGGGAAATAAACCGGATAGCCAATAATTACCTTAAATACAGCAGCTGGTTTAAAAATGAAGGGCAGGAGGGGTAATATTGGAATAAAAATTTATCTTTAACACATGAAAAAACTGATCATAGCTTTTGTATGCGTTTCTTTCCTGGCCAGCAGCTGTGCCGTGTTCCAGAAAAAAGAAAAACTGGGATGTGGTACTGATGGCAGGAACGTGGGTGCCGAAAAATTACTTTCAGGCGACCCCAAAGCAGAAAAAGCAGCCCGTAAAGCAAAGTTCAGGGGCTAGTAACGATTGTATATTGCTGAGCTTTTTTGTGTGCATAGAACAGTGAAAACTAATTTCCGTAACCTGTAAAACCCTATACTCTATGTGCTATCACCTTATCACAAAAAATGGTAACACCGAAGCCATTATCGACGACAACTGTGGTATCTCCAAATTTTATGCTATTGCTGACACGCTTGCAGCCGACCTGCAGGTAAGTTTTCTTAACCAGGTAGATGATGCAGAATCACTGGACTGGGATTTTAAATACAAGAACCAGTTACTCACACTGCATTACAACATCTTTAACGGCGTATCAATTTTTCCGCACCACAAAAAGAATGTGCAGCAGGAAAACAATGCGGTAATGGAAATTGCGCATTTCCTTGAGCGCAGGGCCTACTGATCTTTTAATATTTTTCTTCGATGATGCTGTCTGAAATATTCAGGTAGCTGAGGTACCGTTCCAGGTGAACTGTTCCTTCTTCCACGGCTGCTTTTACAGCACAGCCGGGTTCATTGATGTGCAGGCAATTATTGAACTGGCACTCATTTATGAGAGTGCGCATTTCAGGAAAGTAATGGGAAAGTTCTTGCTTTGAAATGTCCACCAGCCCCAGTTCCCTGATGCCGGGCGTATCAATGATCCTTCCGCCGGAGGGTAAATTGAACATCTCTGCAAAAGTGGTGGTATGCATTCCTTTTCCGCTCCAGTCACTCACTTCCTGTGTTTTTAATGTAAGTGCAGGAAATATAGAATTGATAAAAGAGGATTTGCCCACACCTGAATGGCCGCTGAATAAAGTGGTTTTATCTTTTATTAAATCTTTCAACTCTTCCACGCCTTCATTTTTTGCCACGCTTATCAACAGCACTTTGTAGCCAACCGCTTCATACATGGCTCTTACAGCAGCAAATTTTTCCTGTTCTTTCTGTTTATATACGTCTGACTTGTTAAATACAATTATGGCCGGTATATGGTATGCTTCTGATGTCACCAAAAAACGATCGATAAAACCGGTGGATGTTTTAGGTTGCACCATGGTGGCAAACAATACCGACTGGTCAAGATTGGAAGCGATGATATGATGCTGGTTCTTATTGTGGGGTGATATCCGGGTGATATAATTTTTTCGTTGATCGATGGCTGTTATATTAACAGTTTCCTCCACCTCGTTTTCCATTTCAATATCCACCACATCACCAACAGCAATCGGGTTGGTGGAAGTGATGCCATCAATTTTCAGCTTGCCCTTTGTTCTTGCATTAAATACTTCTCCTTTTTCATTTTGAACAATGTACCAGCTGCCCGTACTCTTATAAACCGTTGCTTTCATTGGCTGCAAGATAATTAAAAGAAAAAAGCTATTACGCCAGTGAAATATTTACTGCTTCCATTTAAATGTATTGATCAGGTGCTCCAGGTCGGCCTGGATAAAGTCCTGCACAGGTTTTAATGAATCCACATTTGGTGTGACATTAAAATACAATGCACCACGAAGAAAGTTTTTGGTGGTATCTGTAAGGAAGAATTGTTTGGCAGTGGCCGCATTACCACCAACCTTAAAAAATACGCCGCCAATATGATTGGGTGTATGGATCAGGCTGTCTGTTATTTTATCGGAAACAACATTGTTTTTATTAGTGAGATTAAAAGCATCGGCTACCATCTTATCATAAATATTAATGCCTGTAGAATCTTTGTATCTGCCATCCGGCATTTTCACTTTGTACAATGCCCTTCCGCCAATGATCTTATAGCTCAAAAAAAGCCTGCCCCGGAACTGTGGAAAATCGATATTGATCCAGTAAGGATTTTCCGGTGTACTGTCAAAATAAGTACTGTCCTGTATCACCTCTGCATACACAGGATATTCAAAGCTGTAGGGGAAATCTGCCCTTTCAAATTTCTGGTAGCCACGTTGCGGCAGGTCAATATGAAAAAAACCACGCTTTTTGGTGCCGTAGGTAGAATTGCAGGAAGCCAGGATAACCACGAAGCTGCAAATAAAAAGCAGGCGCCTGGTAATTATTGATGATTGATTATTTACTACTGACCGTTCACTGTTCGCCATTGCCTATTCTTCTTTTACAATTTGTCGTATGATCACTTTTACTTTGTCGATCCTGTTCTTGGTAATGGCCAGCGGCACGAAGGTAAAATCGCCGCTCACCACATCCTCTTCTACCTGTGGAAATTCTCCTGCAATTTCCAGTACCAGCCCGGCAAGTGAATCACTATCTCCCCTTACCGTTTCAAATGTGTCACCCGGCAATCCCATTGCCTTGCATACATCATTGATCATTGTTTTACCTTCAAAAAGATAAGTATGGTCGTCGATCTTTTTATTACCGCTTTCTTCATCATCAAACTCATCCCGTATATCCCCGATAATCTCTTCCATAATGTCTTCCAGTGTAACAATACCGGATGTACCGCCAAATTCATCCACCACCACGGCAAAGTGTATACGCTTATTACGGAATTCCTGTAAAAGATCTTCAATCAGTTTTTGTTCATGCACAAAATAGGCTGGCCGCACCAGTTTTCTCCAGTCAAAATCTTCTACCTGATCTTTGTTTGAATGTGGCAACAGGTCTTTTGTGTGCAACATACCGGCTATTTCGTCCAGGTTGTTTTTATATACCGGCAAGCGGGAATAATGCAAATCTTCTATTTTTTTTATAACGTCATCAAAAGAGCTATTGTACTCAATTCCACTCACATCCAGGCGGGTACGCATTACCTGCTTTACAGGGGTGTCGCTAAATTTACGTATACCCTTCAGGATTTGCTTTTCTTCAAGTGATGCTTCATGTTCTGGTAACAAATCAATAGCATAATCAAGCTGGCTGTTATCAAGTACGGAAGAATGATTCGGGGAAAATTTCTTTTCAATATTATCACTCAGCCGCACCAGCCGCCGGCCGGAGTTAAAGAAAATGCTGTTGAAAATTTCTATTATAAGCGATGCTGTGGAAGCAAACCATATTTTATGATTTGTGGCCCAAACCTTCGGCAACACTTCTCCAAAAAGCACCAGCAAAAAAGTAACGGTAAAAACCTTTATGATAAAGCTTACCCAGAAATCCAGTTTGAACATTTCCAGCCAGCCGTCCATCAGCACATTTGAAATAAGAATGATACCGATGTTTACCAGGCTGTTGGCAATAAGCATGGAAGCCAGCAATGTTTTAGGTTGTTCAAGCAGCGATACGATCCGGCGGAATGCTGGCTGCTGCTTGGTCTTCAGCATATTGATATCCTTATACGTAAGGGAGAAAAAAGCGACCTCAGAACCTGCTACTAAAAAAGAAATAACAAATAAAAGAACAGCAAGAAATATGAGTACCGCAGTTGCAGCCACCGGGATCGCCAGTAAATTAAAATGCAGTTTCAGTACTTGCCCAATGACCGAATGATAGTCCAAACCTGTGAGTTTTAGTAAACAAATTTTTAATAAAGAAAGCAGGATAAAAATAACCTGCTTTGATATTATTATTTAAGAAAATTAAAATGGCAGCCGTTCCGGGCCTTCTTCTGCCGGGGGAGCCCCGCCTGCACCCATATCATCCACACCATCTATCCCTGTCGAGCCCGTTCCATCGTTACGTTTATCCAGCATGATGAGGTTATCGCCTACAATTTCGGTAGCAAATTTTTTATTGCCTTCCTTATCTTCCCAGCTCCGTGTCTTTAAACGCCCCTCAATATATACAAGGCTGCCGCGGTGAAGGTATTTCTGTGCCAGCTCTGCCAGTCCCCGCCATAATACCACTGTATGCCATTCTGTTTGCGAAATCAATTTACCACTCCTGTCTTTGTAAGTTTCCGTGGTTGCCAAAGAGAATTTTGCCACACATATATTCCCTTCAAGAAACTGGATGTCGGGATCCTTGCCAAGGTTCCCAATCAACATTACCCTGTTTACCCCTCTCATGATTTTCGTATTATATCTTTAAATGTTGTTGCAGCCTTATAACAAATTTAAAGATACATCTTTATCTTTTAAATAGTTACTTATAAATTTAGGAAAAGGTAAATGCTCCATCTGCTCAATATTCACCAATTCATAGCCCTTGAGAGGTGCCGGTTTACTAAACTCTGCGGTGATAAACCGGCCAATGATTACCTGGTGTGTAAGCACCTGCCTGTATATTTTTGAAACTACTGATATTTCAGCATTTTTCGGATCAAGCAATTGTTTCAATACAGGCTGCCGCTTAAGATCTGTCAATTCCAGCTCAGACTTACTTTCAGTTAAAATAAATTCATACAGGTTTTCCCATATATCACCTGCACCTCTTTTTTTAACATAGGTTTTGCCTTTATACTTTCCAACAACGTAATAAAACCATCTCGTTTTTTTTATGATTGATTTTTCTTTTACAGGGAGTTTTGCAACAATATTGTTGTTAAATGCATAGCATTTATTTTGCAGTACACAATTATTGCATAAGGGTAATTGAGGTTTGCAAATAACAGCGCCAAAATCCATTAATGCCTGGTTGTAAATACCGGGCTGTTGTTTATCCAGTAATTCATTGGCAAGTTGTGTAAACAGTTTTTTCCCTTCAATACTGTCAATAGGAATATCAATACCAAAAAACCTGGATAACACCCTGAAGACATTACCATCCACCACTGCATGCGGAAGATTAAAGGCAAAAGATCCTATTGCCGCTGCTGTATAGGGACCTACACCTTTTAAGGACAATATATCTTCATAAGAGGAAGGAAATTTTCCCTTAAGATCATTTGCAATATATTTTGCTGCTGCTATAAGATTTTTGCAACGGGTATAATAGCCAAGCCCTTCCCATAGTTTAAACACTTTTGTTTCAGGTGCATTGGCAAGCTGTTTTACATCAGGAAATGTTTTTACAAAACGGTTATAATAGTCAAGCCCCTGCTCCACCCTTGTTTGCTGGAGAATAATTTCACTCAACCATATTTTATAAGGATCTTTTTCTCCCTTCCAGGGCATCGCTCTTTTATTGCTATCCCTGTTCCATTTTTCTAATTGCTGAACAAAATATTTTTTCTCTGTGGTTTTCATCAAAGCAAAATTGCATTATTAATAATCAAACTTTTAAACAAATAAATCAATCAAAAAATACCTGTATCAGTTCAAAATTTTCAGTAAAATACCTCCCAAATACTATTTCTTTGATTATCAATCTTTAGTATTGTATTTTACAAAAAAATGTATTATCTTACTTCCTGAAAAACAAACCATAATCAGTATAACATGAGAAAAGCAGACCTGATATCAGAAATTTCCGAAAAGACAGGGATACCAAAAGTAGATGTAATGGTAACCCTGGAAACGATGTTCAAAGAAATTAAAAAATCCCTTGTAGCTGGTGAAAACATCTACATCCGTGGCTTCGGTTCTTTTATTACAAAAAAGAGAGCTGCAAAGATCGGCAGGAATATTAAGAAGAACATTGCAGTAGAAATTCCTGAACATTTTATCCCGGCGTTTAAGCCAGCAAAGGAATTTGTACAGGAAGTAAAGAACAAAAAAATTGACGAAAGCGCTGCGCCGTCATTATCTGATTCAGAATCTTAAAAAACTGTTGCCATTCAAATAACGATTGCTGCTTTAAACAAAGCGGATGTACCTTTTTTATTTTATACATAATTGCCTCCCAAAGTTTAATCGTACTTTTGCCCCTCAATTTTTTTTGTGAAAAAACAACAGATTTACCTGCTTTCAGGTGGTGTGGTGCTTTTGGCCCTGCTTTTTATTTTTGGCAAAACAGTAGAGAAAAAAGCACCTCCGGCTGCAAATGAAGCCGTCAAAGATGAGCATGCGCATCAGTTTGATATTTCAGAAACACTCAACCAGGCAAAGCAAAAGCTCAACCCGGCACAGGCTTCTTATGTTGCTGCTATTGAAAACAGTGTCTCCCGGGGTGATGTAAAAGATCAGCAGGGAAAAGCGTATTCTCAGCTGGCCTCGTTCTGGAAAGATTCGGTTCACAACCATGATCTGTATGTTTTTTATCTTTCGGAGGCCGCCAAGTTGGTAAATTCTGAAAAAAACCTCACCTTTGCCGCCCGGCAAATTACAGAGGAATTCAGAACAGAAGCGGACGGAGCCAAAAGATCATGGCAGGCGGACAAGGCCATTGAGTTATTTGAAAAAGCTATTGAACTGAACCCTTCTAATGATTCTTTGAAGGTGGAACTGGCTGGTTGTTATGTATTTGGGAAGGGAATGGCTGGTGATGCAAACGAAACAATGAAGGGCGTGCAGCAACTGCTGCAGATAGTAAAAAAAGATCCGGCTAATATGCAGGCGCAGCTGTTGCTTGGTATTGGCGGTGTTCTATCCACGCAATATGATAAAGCGATAGAGCGTTTAGAGACGGTTGTAAAAAACCAACCGGCCAATTTGGAGGCAGTGTCTTGGTTAGCAGATGCTTATGCAGCCAAAGGAGACAAGCAGAATGCGGTTAAATGGTACGAGGCCAGTAAGCGGATGGTGAACAACCCGGTCTTTAGCAAAGAAGTGGATGAAAGGATAAAGTCATTAAAATAACATGTGGTTGCCGGCAGGCGCCCGTTTATATAAACATATTTTTTAACAACAAAAGATTAAGGTTATGCCTTGCGGTAAAAAAAGGAAACGTCATAAAATTGCTACACACAAACGCAAAAAGCGTCTTAGAAAGAACCGTCACAAAAAGAAATAATACTTCTTTTTAACGGCTGCCGGCATCCTCATACCGGCAGCTATTTAAATTTTTAGCAACCCGGATTTATTTCGTGTAATACTGCACGTTAGATAACTGGGGTTGTTTAATTACCGTACAATATCCCGGTTTAAATGAGAATTGCTTGACAAAGGAGTTAATTATAAATGCTGCACCGCAGGGCGTGGAAATTGCCCTGATGGAAGATAAAAAGCTGGTGGAACTGCACAATGAAAAAGTTGATGCCAGTTTTGCAGTGGGTGATTTGTATTTAGGTAAAGTAAAAAAACTCATCCCCGGTTTAAATGCGGCCTTTGTTGACGTGGGCTTTGAAAAAGATGCCTTCCTTCATTATACTGACCTGAGTCCGTATGTCCGGTCCATTCTTAAGTTCACCAATCTTACCATTAATGATAAAAGTGAAAATGGATTTGATTTTGGTAAGTTTACGGTAGAGCCTGAAATTGTAAAAACCGGTAAGATCGCTGAAGTACTCAGCGGACGTCCCAACATACTAGTACAGATATTAAAAGAACCAATAGCTGCAAAAGGCCCCCGCCTGAGTTGTGAATTGTCATTACCCGGCAGGTTCGTTGTCATTACACCATTTAACGATGTGGTGGCAGTATCCCGTAAAATACATTCCAGCGATGAAAGAAAAAGGCTGCAGAAGATCATTGAAGCTGTAAAGCCTAAAAACTTTGGCGTGATAGTACGTACTGCAGCAGAAGGAAAACATACTGCTGAACTGCACGAAGACCTGGCCACCCTGGTACAAACCTGGAAAACGATACAAGATAACCTGAAAGGTGCCACGCCTCCTTCGAAGATCCTGAGTGAACAAACAAAAACAACCAGCATCTTACGTGATCTGCTCAATGAGGACTTTAACCGCATTGTGGTAAACGATAAAAATATCTATTCAGACACAAGATCGTATATACAAAAAATAGCCCCGGAAAAAGCTGATATCGTAACCTATTACAACAACGGCTCTCCCATATTTGACAGTTTTGGTATTACCCGCCAGGTAAAGGCTTCATTTGGTAAAACCGTGAACCTGCCCAGTGGCGCCTATCTTATCATTGAGCATACCGAAGCATTACATGTAATAGACGTAAACAGCGGCTACAAAAGTGTAAGTAATAACCAGGAACAGAATGCACTTGAAACAAACCTGGAAGCTGCCGAGGAAATAGCCCGTCAACTACGTTTAAGGGATCTGGGCGGCATCATCGTTGTGGATTTTATTGATATGAAACTGCAGGAAAACAAAAAAAAGCTTGCAGATTTTATGGAACAGGTAATGCAACCCGACAGGGCAAAACACGCTGTACTACCTATCAGCAAGTTCGGGCTGATGCAGATCACAAGGCAACGTATGAAACCGGAGATGAACATCAATACTTCGGAAATATGCCCAAGCTGCAACGGCACAGGAAAAATTTCTTCTTCTATTATACTGGAAGATGAAATTGAAAAGAACCTCAACTACCTCATTATGCAAAAGCATAAAGGATTAACCATCGAGGTAAACCCGATCATTTATACATATTTAACCAGCGGCTTTATTTCAAGAAGAAGAAGATGGAGCTGGAAGTACAAACAAAAGATCAAGGTGGTTTCCAACTCTAATTACCACCTTACGGAGTTCCGTTTTTTTGACGAAAACGACGAAGAAATAAAGTTATAGTAATACTCACCTTACTCTTTTTTCCTATATTTACGTACCAATAATCTGCAACCCTGCATTTGTTTGCCAATCTTTTAAATAATTGAAGGCTTACAACCCAACCAGCTGTCCAATTATCTTTAAAAACTTATCCCTTAGCAGATCATCTTATCCATATTGCTGTATAAACTGCTTTACTAACAGTTATAATTTAATTGAAATGATAAAAGTAGCCGGAACTATTGCTGCCCTGATTCTTTTTATTGCAACTACAGCTGCCCAAACAGCACAGGTAACATTGATCTCTTCGGGTGCCGCATGGAAATATCTTGATAATGGCACTAACCAGGGAACCGCATGGAGGAATGCTGCATTTGATGACGCAGCATGGGCTTCCGGTGCATCTCAACTTGGATATGGTGACGGTGATGAAGCTACGGTGGTTGGTTATGGTCCAAACAGGACGGCAAAATACATTACCACTTATTTCAGGAAGAATATTTCTATCTCAAATCCGGCTCAGTACAGCGGGTATACGCTAAATGTAAAACGGGATGATGGAGTAGTAGTGTATGTAAATGGAGTTGAGAGATACCGCAACAACATTAATGCAACAGCTACCATTACCTATACAACACTTGCTGCTTCTGCAAATGATGATGGCGCCACCTGGCAAACCACCACGCTTCCTGCAAATATCTTTACTGCCGGTAATAATATTATTGCAGTTGAAATTCACCAGTGCTACCCCGATAATGCGGATATCAGTTTTGACCTGGAACTAAAAGCCACCTTAACCGAAATTATTCCCGATACCGCACCGCCAACTGTAACAAATCTTTCCCCTGCTGATGACAGCAGCGGCGTAAGCAAATCTGCTAATCTCATACTGACCTTTAATGAACCGGTAGTGAAAGGAGCTGGCAATATTTTGATCAGGGAAAATGGCTCTACTGTACAAACCATTGATGTGAACACAGCTGCAGTTACCATTACCGGCAATGCCGTGACCATCAATCCCGGGGATTTTACAAGCGGAACAACAGTAAATATTGAAATGGCTGCCGGTGTATTAAAAGACACGGCCAATAATAATTTTTCGGGCATTACTAACAGCAGCGCCTGGAATTTTTCTGTTCCCGCCACCATTGCATCAACATTGATAGCTTCCGGCACAGCATGGAAATATCTTGATAACGGGAGTAACCAGGGTACAGCCTGGAGAAATGCTGTATTTGATGATGCAGCCTGGGCATCCGGTAATTCACAACTCGGCTATGGCGATGGGGATGAAGCAACGGTTGTTGGTTATGGCCCGAACAGGACAGCAAAATACATCACTACTTATTTCAGGAAAAAGATCAACACTACTAACCCTGCCGTATACACTGATTTTACGCTCAATGTAAAAAGGGATGATGGCATCATTGTGTACATAAATGGTGTTGAAAAATACAGGAACAATATTACTGCCGCTAATGTTACTTATACAACGCTGGCTGCATCTGCTGCCGATGACGGGGCAACGTGGCTTACTGCAACATTTCCTGCAGGCCTGTTAACGGCCGGTGAAAATATAATAGCTGTAGAAATACACCAATGTTATCCTGATAATGCAGATATCAGTTTTGACCTGGAGCTGAAAGCAACAGAGAATAATGTAGCGCCGGATACAAACCCTCCACTCGCTACAACATTATCCCCTGCTGATGATGCAGCAAATGTTGCAAGAAACAGTAACCTGGTGATCACCTTTAATGAGAATATTCAAAAAGGAACTGGAAACATCCTGATCAAAGAAAACGGGATCATTACACAAACGATCGATGTAAATTCAGCAGCAGTAAACATCCTGAACAATACCGTTACAATGACGCCGGCTTTGTTTAGTTACAATGCTGCAGTAAATATTGAAATAGCTTCCGGTGCGTTCAAAGATATTGCAAATAATAATTTTGCAGGGATCGCTAACACAACCGCCTGGAACTTTACAATACAGCAAGCACCAGACATAACAGCACCCGTTGTAAACAGTTATTCACCGGTGCCTGGCACAACAAATAATGCTGTTAACGCTGCTCTTTCGTTGACATTCAGTGAAAATATTCAAAAGGGTGCAGGAAACATTTTAATTAAAGAAAATGGAACTATCACTCAAACAATAGATGTAAACAATGCCGCAGTTACGGTTTCAAACAATATGGTGACTATTGCCCATTCAGTATTCACCAACAGCGCTGTTGTAAATATAGAAATGCCTGCAGGTGTATTTAAAGACCTGGCCGGCAACAACTTTGCCGGCATCACCAATGCTGCAACCTGGAGTTTTAGTGTAGTGCCTGCTGCAGATGTAACAGCCCCGGTTATTACATTACTTTCACCTGCAGATAATGCTGTTAATGTAAGCAGGACAGGTAATCTAGTCATTACATTTAGTGAAGCTGTTCAAAAAGGCACTGGTGATATTATTATAAAAGAAGGTGGCATTATTAAACAAACAATCAATGTTTCGGCTGCAACAGTAACAGTAGCAGGCAATACAGTTACAATTGACCCTTCTAATTTTTCGAGCAGTGCAGCAGTAAATGTAGAAATGCCTGCAGGTATATTTAAAGATTTAGCAAATAACAATTTTGCAGGCATTACCAATGCAACTGCCTGGAATTTTAATGCTGCCATTGCAACACAGAATACACTTGTAGCTTCGGGTACTGCATGGAAATACCTTGACAATGGCATAGACCAGGGAACAGCATGGAAAGAAACAACATTTAATGATGCAGCATGGGCTTCCGGTAATTCACAACTTGGGTATGGAGACGGTGATGAAGCAACAACTGTTGGTTTCGGCCCCAACTCCGCTTCAAAATACATCACTACTTATTTCAGGAAAGCTGTTAACATTCCGGATGCATCTTTATACAGCGCTTATACACTTACTGTAAAAAGAGATGATGGCGTGGTGGTATATGTAAATGGCATTGAGAAATTCAGGAGTAATTTACCGGCAGGCACTATTACAGCTGCAACACTTGCATCCGCTGCTGCAGCGGATGATGGTGATGACTGGCAAACCATAACCTTACCAACAGGCTTGCTTACCACAGGCAATAATGTAATAGCCGCTGAAATGCACCAGAATGCAGGCAGCAGTTCCGACCTCAGTTTTGATTTTGAATTAAAAGCATCAGACAGTACAGATATTACTGCACCGGTTGTAAATGTATTTTCACCTGCAGACAATGGAGTAAATATTGCTCCTGCCACTACGCTTTCCTTAACATTTAATGAACCTGTACAAAAAGGCGCCGGCAGTATTACAATAAAAGAAAATGCTGTTGTAAAACAAACCATTGATGTAGCATCTGCAGCAGTAACGGTATCAGGCAATACAGTTACCATCGCTCCTTCATCATTTACAGCCAACGCTGCAGTAAATATTGAAATGCCGACCGGCATATTGAAAGACTTTGCCAATAATAATTTTACTGGCATCACCAACTCAACCACCTGGAATTTTAGTGTAACCGGCGGCGTTACTACTACGCTTACCAGGGGCCCATACCTGCAAATGGGCACACCCAATAGTATCACAGTAAGATGGCGCTCTGCAGCAGCAACCGACACAAAGGTGAGTTATGGCTTATCAGCAGGTAATCTTAACTTAACCGCAAGTATCGCCAACAGCGTTACAGATCATGAAATACAATTAACGGGCCTTTCCCCGGATACTAAATATTTTTATTCTATTGGCTCTTCTTCACAAACATTGCAGGGTGATGCAGAAAATTATTTTGTAACAGCACCTGTTACCGGTACAGAAAAGAAAACAAGGATATGGGTAAATGGCGACTGCGGCAATAACTCAACCAACCAGCGCAATGTAAGGGATCAGTTCCTGAGTTATATGGGCGCCAACTACACTGATGTTTGGTTGCTATTGGGTGATAATGCCTATGAGACAGGAACTGACAGTGAATACCAAACAAAGTTTTTTGACATTTACAAAGACAAGCTGCTCAAACAAACCGTACTTTGGCCATCACCAGGCAATCATGATTATGCCAACAGTTCTACAAGAGCAAACGATCACAACGTTCCTTATTTCAGCATGTTTACAATGCCGGCTGCTGCACAGGCTGGTGGCGTTGCATCCGGTACAGAGGCTTTCTATTCATTTAACTATGGTAATATTCATTTTGTATCCATGGATTCTTATGGACGGGAAAACAACACTTATAAATTGTATGATACACTTGGGCCACAGGTGGTTTGGCTAAAACAGGATCTTGCTGCCAATACACAAAAATGGACCGTACTCTTCTGGCATCACCCGCCTTACACAATGGGTACACACAATTCTGATACAGAAAACGAACTGGTGCAAATAAGGCAAAATCTACTCAGGATACTGGATCGTTACAAAGTTGACCTGGTACTATGCGGCCACAGCCATAATTATGAAAGAAGCAGGCTGATGAAAGGCTATTATGGCAATGAAGCTGCCTTTAATAATTCATATAATCTCAACGGTTCAAGTGGTAAATATGATGGAACTGCAGCATCCTGTCCTTATATTAAAAATTCAACCCTGGCAGGCACTGGCATTGTATATGTTGTTGCAGGATCTTCCGGCCAGTTAAGCTCTGATGTGGAAACAACCTTCCCTCACAATGCCATGTATTATTCCAATGAAACCACTGGTGGTTCCATGGCACTTGAAATTGAGGGTGACCGGCTAGATGCAAAATGGGTATGTGCTGATGGAACCATCAAAGACAGGTTTACCATGGTGAAAGATGCCTCGATAAAAAAGACAATTGGAATTACTCAGGGAAGTTCAACAACACTGACTGCTTCCTGGATTGGAAGTTACAGCTGGACAGGAGGCGCCAACACAAGATCCATTACAGTTTCACCAACAGTAAGCACCACTTACATTGTAAGTGATGGCATAAGCTGCCTTGCTGATACTTTTACTGTAACTGTTGCTGCAGCAAGGAGGCCTGCTGTCAGCAGGGAAGTTGCCAGTGTTTTGCAACACGATCTTTCTGTACGCATTTATCCCAACCCTGCAGCAGGGAATGCTGTTATAGAATACAAAAGCCCTGCTACAGACAGGCTCAATCTTGAATTATATGACGCAGCAGGTAAAAAAGTAAAAACATTGATCAGTCATATTAAAACAAATGGTACTTATACCTATATTCTTAATACAAGAAATGAACTTTTAAAAGCTGGTATTTATTCAGTGAGAATAACAAATGGCAGGCAACAGGCAATTCAAAAGTTTGTTGTGATACAGTAATGATTTGATTATTTATAAAAACAATGGCAGGTTTTTAAAGCCTGCCATTGTAATTTTAAGCAGCAGCAGTATGAAAAATAAAAGCACCATCATTATAATACTTATACTGGCCTGCTTCCATTTTGCATGGAATATTAAACCACCCGGCGTCAACAATGTTAGTGTCCCTTTTAGAAAATGGTTACTGCAGGAGATGCAATTACTACAAACAGATCTTACCTCTCTTGAAAAAGCAACAACTATTATCTCTCAAAAAACAGCTTACCAGGCGGCCAGGAAACACTACAAGCACATTGAATTATTTATTGAATACTATTCATCAAAACAGGTACGGTTGTATATAAATGGTCCATTGGTGCCAAAGTATGAAATTGACCTGGGAAAACAAATGATAGCTCCACAGGGATTTCAGCGCATCGAAGAAATAATATATACCGGGAAAGATGACAATAAAGGATTACAGCCAGAAATATTAAAACTAAAAGAACAGCTACAATTATTAGAGACGTATTATAAAACTGTTGAGATAACTGATGGCACCTTACTCGAAATGTGCCAGTTACAGCTGTTCAGGATTGCAGCCCTGGGTTTAAATGGATACGACGCAACTATTTCCCATTCTAATATCACAGAATCCTACTGGTCCCTGGAAGGGATAGAAAAAACAATTTCGTTCTTTCGGTCTTATCGAAAAGAAAAACAGGAAGCTGGAAAAATATTTGACCAGGTAAAGAAACAAATTCCGGAGGGAAAGAAATTACTGCTCAGCAATAAAGACTTTAACAGCTTTAACAGGCTGAATTTTATCAAAACATTCATCAATCCAATTAACAAATTAATTGTTGACTTTCATTATACAACAGGTTTGGCATGGAACAAAAACAAGAAAGCATTACGCCTTCAAAATGGATTCTTATTCGGCCAGGAAAGCTTTAATCCGCAATTCTTTTCTATTTACTATGATGATACAATTCATGTAAAAGAACAGGCTGCCATAGGTAAAATGCTCTTTAGTGACCGGCTACTTTCAGGCAATAATGAATATTCCTGCGCCACCTGTCATGATCCGGCAAAAGCCTTTACTGACGGGCTTTCTAAAAGTATTGCTATTGACGGCAGCAATACATTAAACAGGAATGCACCAACCTTGCTGAATGTAATTTACCAGAAAGCATTTTTTTATGATGGCCGTGCCTACCAGCTGGAACAACAGGCTTTTGATGTGATACACAATCCTGCAGAAATGAAAAGCAGCCTGGCTGATATAGTAATCAGGCTGCAACAAAACGAAAAGTATAAAACATTGTTTGCAAAGGCATTTGTCAATACCATTGATGAACACATTACACCATATGCGGTGCAGAAGGTACTGGCCGAATACGAAAAAACACTGGTTTCTTTCAACAGCCGTTTTGATAAATATCTTATTGGTGATGCAGCAGTATTTAATAAAAGAGAAATAAACGGCTACAATCTTTTTGCAGGCAAAGCGCTCTGCGGCAGCTGCCATTTTATGCCGTTATTTAACAGCACAGTACCACCTTATTTTAATGAGCCGGAGTACGAGGTTATTGGTACAGCTGCAGATAAAAACAATAAAAATATAGATGATGATGAAGGAAGATATGCTGTAACAGACCTGGAAGCCCATAAATATGCATTTAAAACACCCACGGTACGGAATATTGAACTAACGGCGCCGTATATGCACAATGGTATTTATAAAACACTCGAAGAAGTCCTGGAGTTCTATCACAGGGGCGGTGGCAATGGCTTTGGTTTTAATATCCCCAATCAAACATTGCCATTCGATTCACTTCAATTAAGTAAGAAAGAAAAAGATGATATCATACTCTTTTTAAAAACGCTGACGGATACCAACAGCTACAACAAATAAAAAAGAGGCCGTAGCACAGCCCCTTCAAAATTATTGATCAAAGTTTAGTCTCTTGACCTCGACTGGTAGATCATGATATACTGTACCAGCATTGCAATAGAAGCCAGTGCAGCAACCACATAGGTTAAAGCAGCCCATTTTAAAGCATCTTTTGCTTTCTCATGTTCTGCCGGTCTTGTAATGTTAGAACTGTCCAGCCATTTTAAAGCCCTTGCAGATGCATCAAACTCTACCGGCAATGTTACAACCGAGAATACAGTAGATACTGCAAACAATATAATACCAATCAATAAAATAGTTGTGTTGCCTCCACCAAAACCAAACATACCAAGCCCAGCAATGATCACCCACTGTGATAAGGTTGTACTGATCTGTGTAATGGGCACCAGCCTGCTACGCAGCATCAGCATTGAGTAGGCGGTGGCGTGCTGCACCGCATGACCGCATTCATGTGCAGCCACGGCGGCTGCGGATACAGTCCTTCCTTCATATACCTCGGGGCTTAGGTTTACGGTCTTTTTAGTTGGATCATAATGGTCGGATAAAAAACCGGGTACAGAAACCACCGATACATCATAAATACCGTTTGCCCGCAGCATTTTTTCAGCTATTTCCTTACCGCTTAACCCGGAGGAAGTAGGCACCTGGCTATACTCTTTAAATTTACTTTTTAAACGAAACTGCACCACCATACCAATTACCATGAATATGACGGATACAGCAAGAATTCCTAGTGTCATGGCTTAATTTTTTGTACTGATAAAATACAAACGGCAAGCCAGATTTGTATGCTGTCAAAACGGCAATTACCTGTACCCGAAAGGCTGCTGCAACAAAAATGATACAAAGAAAAAACCACGCTATAAGAGCGTGGTTCCTGTTCAAATGCAATTATTTACAGTTACAACATTTTCTTTATTACATCCACCAGTTCACCCTTTGTAATAGGTACACCTTTTATTTTGTTATAGGCTTTCGCATCTACAAAATACACGTCACGGATAATTTTTATCAACTGGCCGTTGTTGATCTCAGGGATCAATACATGTTCAAAGTTTTTCAAAATATCACCCAGGTTTTTAGGAAACGGTCTTACATAACGCAGGTGTGCATGAGATACGGAATGACCGGCAAGCTGTAGCTCCTTTACAGCACTTTTAATGGAGCCATAAGTACTGCCCCACCCCAGTACCAGCACTTTTCCTTTTTCCGGTCCGCTGTCTAATTTCTGTTCTGGAATATAATCGGCGATCTTATCAACTTTGGCCTGCCTTGTTTTAACCATGTGTTCATGGTTATCGCTGTCATAACTAACGTTACCGGTTATATCCTGTTTTTCCAGGCCACCCACCCGGTGTTCAAGGCCTGCTGTGCCCGGGATAGCCCATGGCCTTACCAGGCGTTCATCTCTTTTATAAGGCTGGAACTTACCATTGGTATCAAGGTCCTGTGCATGATTGGGAGAAGCAAAAGATGTCTTTATTTCTGCCAGGTCAGCGCTGGAAGGATACCGCCAGGGTTCAGCACCATTGGCAATATAACCATCACTCAGCAAAATTACCGGTGTCATGTGCTGTACACTGATCCTTACCGCCTCGTAGGCTGCATCAAAACAATCACTGGGCGTGGAAGCCGAAATTACCGGCATGGGACATTCACCGTTACGGCCATAATATGCCTGCAGCAGATCACTCTGTTCTGTTTTTGTTGGCAAACCTGTACTTGGACCACCACGCTGCACATCCACGATCACTAAAGGTATTTCAAGCATTACTGCCAGGCCCATTGCTTCAGCCTTTAATGCCATGCCGGGGCCGCTTGTTGTAGTGATCCCCAAAGAACCACCATAGCTGGCGCCAATGGCAGAAGTAACCGCCGCAATTTCATCTTCCGCCTGGAAAGTTTTTATACCAAAATTTTTATACTTGCTTAATTCATGTAAGATATCACTGGCAGGTGTGATGGGGTAAGTGCCCAAAAATATAGGCAATCCACTTTTTTGGCCGGCAGCGATCAAACCATAACTCAATGCCTGGTTGCCCATAATGGAACGATAGTTACCAGGCTGCATTTTTGCTTTTGCAACACTGAATCTTGTGCTGAAAGTTTCTGTGGTATCCCCGTAGTTAAAACCAGCCTGTAAAGCTTTTACGTTACTCTCAAGTATCTCCGCTTTTTTACCAAACTTCTCTTTCAGGAAACTAATTGTATTATCCATGTCCCTGTTGTACATCCAGTACAGGAAGCCCAGCACAAACATGTTCTTTGCCCTGTCTTTTTCTTTCATCCCCATGGTGATGTCCTTTAATGCCTCACGGGTCATTTTAGTAACGTCCATTTTTATCACCTGGTAATTGGCAAGACTATCATCTTCCAGTGGATTTACCCCTTCCGGGTAATTTGCCAGGCGCAGGTTTTTAGAATCAAAACCATCGGTATTGGCGATAATGATACCGCCTTTTTTTAATGAAGTAAGATTTACTTTTAATGCCGCCGCATTCATTGCCACCAGTACATCACAGGCATCTCCAGGGGTAAATATCTCATCGCTGCTGAAACGGAGCTGGTAACCACTCACACCAGGCAATGTTCCCTGTGGGGCACGTATCTCTGCCGGAAAGTCCGGGAAAGTGGCCAGGTCGATTCCAAGCAAGGCTGTGTTATTTGTAAACTGGCTGCCGGTAAGCTGCATACCATCACCGCTGTCGCCCGCAAATTTTATTACTACATCCTGTATTACCTGTTTGGTTGTACTCATATCAAACAATCATTTTATTTAGGAGGCTGCAAGTTACGCCGAATTTTATTTGCAAACCTGTACGGGCAAAACTTTGTACGGTAACGTTGCCAGAGGGTTTTTGCACGGGCTTTTGTACGGGTTTCAGCATTGTTGTGTCACTCACTTGTGCTGAATCAAAAGAGGCGGCTAAACCATTTACTGGTTATACTTCTTTACAACTGCATACTGTATGCTTCATCATTAATTTGTTTTACAAAATCATTAACATCAAAAATTTGCAACCGCCTCTTTCTTACTTATATCTTCAATGCCTAATAAAATCTCCACAAAAATTATGGATCCTGATTCGGAGGCTGAGCAGGCAGCTTCAAAAATTTTAAAGACCAGCTTTATCACTGTTGTTTTTGCCACCTGCCACAGTTATCACACAGAAACAACCATCTTCCCAGTTTTTACTCATACTGATATTAATCCACCGGATACCACTGCAAAAAATGTGGTCGTAAAAACAGCACCGCCCAAAAAGAAAAAGAAAACCATTTACCTCACTTTTGATGACGGGCCCAACAAAGGCACCAAAAAAGTGCTGGATATTGTTCAGCAGGAACAGGTTGCTGTCAGCATGTTCATTATTGGCGAACAGGTATATGGGAGCAAATGGCAGTCAGCCGTGTATGACAGTATAAAACAGTCAAACTACGTAGAGCTGCAAAACCACAGTTACACACATGCGCACAGCCAGTACGAAAAATTTTACGCATTGCCTGATTCTGTTGTAAAAGACTTCTCCCGCTGCAAGGACAGCCTGGGTCTTTATTCCATGATCGTACGCACACCCGGTCGCAACATCTGGCGTACGGCGAATATCAGCAGTACGGATATGAAAAAAAGTATAGCCGCTGCCGATACCCTTCAGCAATATGGCTTTACTGCCGTGGGCTGGGACCTTGAATGGCATTACAATAATGACCTGCAGCTGATGAATAATGAAGACGAAATACTGCAGCAGGTGGATAGCCTCTTTACACACGCAAAAACAAAAACACCGGAGCACCTTGTTTTGCTGGCACACGACCAGGTATATGCAGATGCGAACGACTCTACTGCATTGCATTGCTTTATTCAAAAGCTGAAGCTGAAAGAGGAGTATGATTTTGAAGTGATCTCAAAATACCCGGGTTTGAAAAGCGTTCAGTAATAAGTTCCGGTAAATGATTATTTTTGATCTATAAAACTTAAAAATTATGGCTTTATTTAAATCGGGTAACCCTTTTTTATCAGAAAAAGTTTTCCAGGCTACTACTGCAACCAATTATGCCGAGACAATGACCCTGAGAGGCACGCTGAACAAGTTTGGCTTTATGCTGCTGATGCTGCTGGGCTCGGCTTACTACTCATGGAAAGAGTTTACCCAGGGTGGAAACGTTACACCATTGATTTGGATTGGCTTTATTGGAGGTTTTATACTGGCATTGGTAATTATTTTTAAAAAGGAATGGGCTCCTTATCTTGCCCCAGCCTATGGTCTTATGCAAGGTTTATTTCTTGGTGCTATTTCTGCCGTCTATAATATGGCTTTTGCAAAACAGGCTCCTAATATTGTGATGAATGCGGTAGGTTTGACCTTTGGTGTTGCAATTGCCATGTATCTTCTATACAGTTTTAAAATTATCAAGGTAACAGAGAAATTTAAATCTATTGTATTTACTGCCATCGTAGGTTTAGCCATTTTTTATCTAATCGCATTTGTACTAAGAATGTTTGGCGTACCAATGGCTTTTCTGCATGAAGGCTCTCCTATTGGCATTGGCTTCTCTCTTATTGTTATTGCCATTGCAGCATTACAACTAGTCCTCAATTTCGACATGGTGGAACAGGGTGCTGAAGCCGGTGCTCCAAAATACATGGAATGGTATTGTGCTTTTGGCCTGATGGTTACCATTGTATGGC
The DNA here is from genome assembly GCA_047600665.1 of Ferruginibacter sp. Lineage (GTDB taxonomy): Bacteria > Bacteroidota > Bacteroidia > Chitinophagales > Chitinophagaceae > Ferruginibacter. The sequence continues at coordinate 2,768,717 of JASGKJ010000003.1, read as the reverse complement.
TGTACCTCGAAATATTGAGATTACTCGCCAAACTGAATGACAGGAAATAAATTCTTTTCCAATAATTAAAAATGCCGCTTCAATATTGAAGCGGCATTTTTAATAAGTAATGACCGCCAATTCCATTCTGCTGATCAAATCTTTACTTTATGCCGGCATTATATACGAATGCTCTATTTTTTTCGTTAAAGTGCTGGAATAAACGATAGGCGGGAAATTGCGTAAAGCAATGGCACACAGAAGAATAGAGCAGATTTTGAGAGGCGAAACAGAAACTGCTGATTTTATTTATATTTTTGCCACCCGGTGAATACCCGGATTTTAAAACAAATAAACATGCACACAATTCTGATCACAGGCGGCGCTGGTTTTATTGGATCACATCTTACAAGGCTGTTTGTAACAAAGTACCCCGATTACAAAATAGTAAACATTGACAAACTTACATACGCAGGTAATCTTGAAAACCTGAAGGATATAGAAAATAAACCCAACTATACTTTTGTAAAGGGTGATATAACCGATGCAGCACTTTTGAATGAGCTGTTCGACATTCACCAGTTTACAGGCGTACTGCATTGTGCTGCTGAAAGCCATGTGGACAGGAGCATTACTGACCCATTAGCATTTGTAACCACGAATGTACTGGGAACAGCCAACCTGCTGCACGTAACAAAACAACACTGGCATGGTAATTACGAAGGCAAGATATTTTACCATATCAGCACCGATGAAGTGTACGGCTCTTTGGGAGAAACCGGTTTCTTTACAGAAGAAACAAAGTATGATCCCCGCAGTCCTTACTCTGCTTCAAAAGCATCTTCGGATCATATGGTAAGGGCATTTTATCATACCTACCATTTTCCTGTAAAAATTTCAAACTGCAGTAATAATTACGGGCCTTTTCATTTTCCTGAAAAGTTGATCCCGCTTTGCATTCATAATATTTTAAACAAAAAACCATTACCTATTTACGGCAAGGGTGAAAATATCCGTGACTGGTTGTATGTGGAAGATCATGTGAGAGCCATTGATGTGATCTTTCATACGGGGAAAATGGGCGAAACATATAATATTGGAGGTCACAATGAATGGACAAATATTGACCTTGTAAAAGAACTATGCAGGCAGATGGATGAAAAATTAGGCAGGGAAAAAGGGGAGTCAGAAAAGTTGATCACTTATGTGAAAGACAGGGCCGGCCACGATCTGCGCTATGCTATTGATGCAACCAAATTAAAAGATGAATTAGGTTGGTTGCCATCTTTACAATTTGAAGAAGGATTATCTAAGACAATTGATTGGTACCTCAATAATAAAGAATGGCTGGACGATGTAACAAGCGGGAATTACCAGAAATACTATGACCAGCAATATGGCAAAGTTTAGTTTAATATGGTTTAAGGTTGTTTAAAATTGTTTATTCTATATTCCAATTTAGAATTTGTATTTTAAACTGCTGACTTAAACCATGAAATATGGAATACAAATTCTCATTTGAAAAACTGGAGGTATGGCAAATAGCCAGGTTGCTTGTAGGAGATATTTACCGGGTAACGCAAACCTTTCCTGAATCGGAAAAGTTTGGTCTTACAAACCAGTTAAGAAGAGCAGCCAATTCTGTTTGTGCCAATCTCGCTGAAGGTGGTACAAGAACTTCAGCAAAAGAACAGGCTTATTTTACATCCATTGCTTATGGAAGTTTAATAGAAGTTCTTAATCATCTTATTATTTCTTCTGACCTCACTTTTTTAGAGCAGGAAAAACTAAATGATTTAAGAGCAAAGATTCAATCTTTATCAATAAAAATAAATAACCTTCGGGCCAAACAGTTGTCATCTATAAAATAAATAACCTGGGTTAAACCATTTTCAACCACTATAAACAAAATTCAACCAATAATGAAGGGCATAATATTAGCAGGCGGCAGTGGCACAAGACTTTACCCGATCACAATGGGTATCAGTAAACAATTGATGCCGATCTATGATAAACCAATGATCTATTACCCGCTGAGCACCTTAATGCTGGCCGGTATCAATGAGATACTTATTATTACCACCCCTGATGACCAGGCCCAGTTTAAAAGATTACTGGGTGACGGTTCTCAATGGGGCTGTAGAATCGACTATGCCAAGCAGGAAGTACCGAATGGTCTTGCCCAGGCATTTGTGATTGGAGAATCATTTGTTGGTAACGACAGTGCAGCCCTGGTGTTGGGTGATAATATTTTCTATGGTACAGGCTTTAGTAACCTGCTACAAAAATCAGCCAACCCGGATGGAGCCGTGATATTTGCTTACCCGGTTAGTGACCCGGAAAGATATGGCGTGGTGGAATTTGACGGGGCTTTTAATGCCCTCAGTATAGAAGAGAAACCGGCACAACCTAAAAGTAACTATGCGGTGCCCGGTCTTTACTTTTACGACAATAATGTGGTGCATATTGCCAAGAATATAAAACCCTCTCCCAGAGGCGAATATGAAATAACTGACGTAAATCGTGTGTACCTGGAAAATAAAAACCTTAAAGTTGGCGTTTTAAACAGGGGCTTTGCCTGGTTAGATACCGGCACCTTCGAATCGCTGAGTGACGCTACAGAGTATGTGAGGGTAATTGAGCAACGGCAGGGACTAAAAATAGGCTGCCCGGAAGAAATAGCATGGCGGATGGGCTTTATTACCAAAGATCAACTACTGGCTGAGGCTGAAAAGCTGAAGAAAAGCGGATACGGCGAATACCTGAAGCGGATAGCCCGTTAATTCGCAAACAATCCAATACCAGTAATTGCTGATGGAAATCCAGTTAGTCAATCCTTTTACGAAAAACCTGCTTTCACAGGCTGCTGAAGGGCTCATGGAAAATTATGCCCTCTCCTTTCCCAAAAAAAATGGCGCTTACAGAATTGTGACCGACAATAATTACACCGGTAATTTTGGTTACCAGTGGAATAAATTTGCAGGTACACAGGTAGATAAAGCCAGCAAACTTGAGATAAGCAAATCCCGTTTTTTTGCTGAAACAGGCTGGGATAAAGAAGACCTTTCCGGTAAAAATATTTTAGAAGTGGGATCAGGCGCCGGCCGTTTTACGCAGATACTGCTGGATCATACGAGTGCCAACGTGTACAGCGTGGACTACAGTAACGCCGTAGAAGCCAATTATAAAAATAACGGCCCCAATGAGCGGCTGCATCTTTTCCAGGCAAGTATTTATCATATGCCCTTTGTAAAAGCACAATTTGATAAAGTGCTTTGTCTTGGTGTTTTACAGCACACCCCCGATTTTGAACAATCAGTTAAATCTTTAATTGATATGGTAAAACCAGGTGGCGAGCTGGTGGTGGATTTTTATGGCGTCAATGGTTGGTGGACGAAACTGCATGCGAAATACATGTACCGTCCTTTCACCAAAAGGATGAATCATGAAAAACTGTATAAACTGATCGATAATAATATCGACTGGATGATAAAGGCTAACCTGTTTTTTTCAAAAATAGGTCTTGGCAGAATAAACCGCTTTATACCCATCTGTGATATTGAAGGCACCCAGCCTTTGAATGTTCCTTACGAACAGCTGAGAGAGCTGTGCGTACTGGACACTTTTGATATGTTCTCCCCCGAATACGATAACCCGCAGAAAATAAGCACTATTACCAAATGGTTTAAAAAACATGGAATGGATAATGTGTGGGGAGGGAAAATAAAATACGATAACTGTTTGGCCTCGGTGGTAAAAGGAATTAAGAAATAATTTTCTGGTAAAAAACAATGGCAAATATTTCCGGCATATTGAAACTCGGCATCAGCCGCCAGGCCAAGAATATTGCTATATATACCTTTGCCAACTTTTTTAATAAAGGTGTTTCTTTTTTACTCCTCTTCTATTTTGCCCACGTGCTTACTGAAAATGATTTTGGCATGCTCAATCTTTTCAGTAATGGGATACTATTCCTGATGCCTTTTATTTCGATGGGTATTCTGCAATCTGCCAGTACTGAATATTTCAAGCTGGATAAAAAAGAATTTAAAACCTTTTTCAGCACCACACTGCTGATGCCTGTAGCTGTTATGCTGCTTGCAATCGGGGTATTATTCTTTTTTAAAGACCAGTTGCAGCAGCGCTATGCCTTCCCTTCCATATTTATTATTGTTATTCCTGTAATAACCCTGTTCAACTTTTTAAATGAACACCTGATCAATATGGTGCGTAACAGCAATAATGCTGTAAAATATTTATTTGTAAACGGGGGAAGACTGCTTACCGAAATTGTACTTGCTGTTTTTTTTATAAGCGCCATGGGCATGGGCTGGACAGGCAGGGTATTGGGTATATTTATCTCCTTTCTATTTGTGGCCGGTTATGCCATATTTTATTTCAGCGAACAGAAATTTATTTTTGGAAAAATAAGTAAAAAATACTTTTACAGCGAACTGCAGTACAGCCTGCCCATCATCCTGATGCAGTTTGGTATATTTTGTATGGGCTCATCAGCTGGTTATTTTATCCAGTACTTTACACATGATTATGCTGCGGTAGGCATCTTCAGCATTGCTGCTACTTTTGGCTCCATCATTCTTGTAATGAGCTCTGCACTTACCCAGTATGTATACCCGCAAATTTACAGTTTGTTAAGTGAGGCCTCCGTAAATTATAAAGCCATACGGAAACATTTTATATTTTTCGCTGCCGCAATGTTGTGCTGTACGCTGGCAGTTATTATAGCAACGCCGCTGGCATACAGCATTATATTAAAGCCTTCATATGCTCCGGGGCTTTCTTATTTCTATTTTATTTGTACAGGATATTTCTTTTGGGCCATCAGCTATTTCTTTTATGCTTTTATGCTGTACAATAAAGAAAAGAAAAAACTGCTCCTGATATCACTCCTGTCTATTATACTGAGCTTTGTACTGCACAGCCTTTTTATAAAATTGCTGGGAGTAAAAGGGGCGGCCGTTTCCATGTGTGTTACTTACTTTATTATAATGATCACAACAATCGCATTTGTTTATAAAGAATTTATAAAAGTTTTTAAAAGCTAAGCTATCATGCAGCAACCAGCAGCAAACAAACCAATCTATTTCCCGGGTCTTAACGGCCTGAGGGCAATAGCAGCTGTTGCAGTGGTTATTTCACATATTACACTGGCATTAAAAGAATTCAACCTTAATCCTTTTATTTTTGGTGCGTACGATGATGGCATGCCCCGTGGCATTTCGCTGGCTGGCTATGGTGTAAGTATATTTTTTGTATTAAGTGGCTTTTTGATCACCTACCTGCTGCAGCGTGAAAAGGAAGTGCAAGCAATCGACATAAAAAAATTCTACCTGAGGCGAATACTGAGAATATGGCCGCTGTACTATTTATACCTTGCGGTTGTGTTAACGGTGCTTGTAATAACGGGCACCACAATTGGTAAGGATGTTCTAATGATGTATGTTTTTTATTCAGCCAATATTCCCCTGATCCTTAACATTGGTTTACCATTACTCGGTCATTACTGGTCATTGGGGGTGGAAGAACAGTTTTACTTGTTCTGGCCCTGGTTCAATAAAAAAATAGATAAATGGATCGTACCTGCAATCATTGGTTGCATTGCTTTGCTGGTTGGACTCAAACTCCTTTTCCATATCGTATCGCCGGGATCTGTTATAGAATCTGCCATACACATCACCCGGTTTCATTGTATGATGCTTGGTGGACTCGGCGCCATTTTGTATAAGCAAAAACATCAGCTCTTTCTAAGGATCACAGACAACAAAATAACTCAATGTATCTGCTGGTTCGTAATTTTATTACTGGCAATTAACAGGTTTCACATTGCTTCCGTAATTGACAATGAAATAGTGGCTGTGGTGGGTTTGTGTCTTATTATTGGCCAGGTGAATATTAAGAACAGGGTCTTAAATCTTGAACTTGGTATATTTGATTATCTTGGAAAGATCTCGTATGGCATCTATGTGATACACCCATTGGTTATTTTTATTCTTTCAAAAATCGCCGGCCATTTAAATATAGAACCAGTCTATAAATATTTACTGGTGTACAGCATTGTGCTTACCACTACTATTGGTGTTGCATACTTATCCTACACTTATTTTGAAAAATACTTTATGAACCTGAAAAAGAAGTTTGTGGTTATTCCAAGCCTGGCGGCCAGGAATTCAAGACTGGCGGGTGTTACAACAGGTTAAAGTAAAATGTCCAGATCCAACATGAAAAAAACGATCCTTCACATAATTGACAATCTTGGCCGTGGCGGTGCTGAAACCATGCTGGTAACGGTTATCAAACAGTTGCCTGATTACAATCACATCATTGTAACACTGCGCCCGGAAAATGAATTTGGCAATGAAGTGCAATGTGATAAATATTTCTGTCTTCACCTGAAAAAGATTCTTACGCCACTGGCCGTATTGAAGCTAAAAAAAATTATCAGGGAAAACAATGTAAGCATGGTGCACAGTCATTTGTTCTGGAGTACTATAGTGGCAAGGCTGGCTGTTCCCAAAAACATTCCGCTGCTTACCACCATTCATGCATTTGTGGCTTCTTCTATTGAGTATCGTCCATGGAGAATGCGTGTTATGGAAAAGCTTACCTATATGGTCAGGAAAAGTACGATTATTGCTGTAGCCAAAGGTGCGTTGAATGAATACTTCCGGTTTATAAATATAAAACCACATAGTGCCTACCACCTGTATACTTTTGTTGATACGGATGTTTTTAACCAGGCCATAAAGAAACAACTGCAGCCAGGCGACAGCTTCAGGATCGTAACTGTAGGTAATTTAAAAGAACAGAAAAACCATCGCTTTTTGCTGGAAGCTTTTAAAGAATTAAAGAACGAAAACATTACGCTGGACATTTATGGCAAAGGTCCACTGGAGGAAGAGTTACAGCAAACCATCAAAGATCATAACCTGAAAGTAACTTTAAAAGGTCAGGCACCGGATATACAGAATAAAGTAGGCCAGTATGACCTTTTTGTAATGTCCTCCCTTTATGAGGGATTTGCATTGAGTGTGCTCGAGGCTATGGCTATGGGTATGCCATTACTTTTATCAGATATCAGTTCTTTTAAAGAACAATGTGATACTACTGCAACCTATTATACATTGAATGACACAAAGGATTTTGCAGCTAAATTGTTGGCGCTTAAAAATAATAAGGCCCAGTTAGAAGATAATGGGGTTGCCGCAAAAGCAAGGGTATTGAATAATTTTACCCTTCAAAAACACATCAAACACCTGAAGGAAATTTATGCGGCAGCCTTTAAAGATACCAGGTCTCAAGCTGTACACAGCCTGTGAAATAATAATTTCCTATTTTCGTTTTCATACAAATCCCCGGTTACATGTGCGGCATTGCAGGGTATATTTCTTTAAACAACTCAATACAACCAAACCAGTTGCAGCAGGCTGCACAACTGATACAGCACCGTGGGCCGGATGCAGATGGATTTTATTTTTCAGCTGATAAAAAAACCGGGCTTGCACACCGGCGCCTCTCCATTTTAGACCTGTCAAATGCCGCCAACCAGCCTATGATCTCTGCCGATGGCAGGTATTGCATTGTGTTTAATGGCGAGGTCTACAACTTCAACGAATTAAAAGAACAATTAAAAGATAAAGGCGCTTCTTTAAAAACAACATCTGACACAGAGGTCATACTGGAATTATTTGTTCAGCAGGGACCAGCTTGTTTTAAAGAAATGAACGGCATGTTTGCCTTTGCCATTTATGATACAAAAGAAAACAAACTGACTTTATGCAGGGATCATGTCGGCATCAAGCCATTGTTTTATTATGCCGATGCATTTAATATCATTTTTGGTTCAGAGTTAAAAGTGATCAGGCAAGTAATGGCTGATAATCTTTCTGTAAACAATAAAGTTATTCCCGATTTTTTTCATCTTGGATTTATCCCGGAGCCGTATACCATTTATAATAATACATACAAGTTCCCGTCTGCCAGCTGGCTGGAAATAAATTGCAGCGTAAATCAATTTAAAAATATTCCTGGCCAAATAAACTCCTTCTGGAAACTTGAAGATAAAATACAAGGTGAGGTATTGGGTAATGAAGCTGAAGTAAAAAAACAACTAAACGACCTCCTGAATGATGCTGTTCAAAAACAACTGATCAGCGATGTGCCGATTGGGACGTTTTTAAGTGGTGGCATCGACAGCAGCCTTGTTACAGCCATTGCAGCCAATGTTTCCGGCAAGGACAAAATAAAAACGTTCAGCATTGCAATTGATGATGGAAAATACAATGAATCGAAATTTGCAAAGCAGGTTGCAACACATTTGGGAACAGACCATCATGAATTTGCAGTGAAAGAAAAAGAAGTGATGGAACTGGTGGATACGCTGATCCCGGCTTATGACGAACCATTTGCTGATTCATCCGCTTTTCCAACCATGATGGTTAGCCGCCTCGCAAGAAAATATGTTACAGTAGCCCTGAGTGGTGATGGTGGTGATGAATTATTTCATGGCTATGGTATGTATCAATGGGCAAAGCGTTTATCAAATCCGCTGATGCCGCTTATTAGAGAACCGGCTTATGCTGTATCAACATTGATGGGCAACCGCTATCAACGGGCTGGTAACCTTTACGACTACACGAACAGTAAACACAAAATCACTCATATATTCTCGCAGGAGCAGTATTACTTCAAAGAAAAAGAACTAAACGGCCTACTTGTTAATAATACTTTTTCTTTTACCGGTATAAATGAAACTCCCCGTACTGCAAGGTCTTTATCCGCTGCGGAACAGCAATCACTCTGGGATTTTAATCATTACCTGAAAGATGACCTGCTTGTGAAGGTTGACAGGGCAAGTATGCAATACAGCCTGGAGAGCAGGGTTCCTTTACTGGATTATCGCCTGGTTGAATTTGCTTATAATATTGATCCTGCTCTTAAAATAAAAGACAATACTTTGAAATATATATTAAAAGAGGTATTGTATGATTATGTGCCAAAGGAAATATTTGACAGGCCCAAGTGGGGCTTTGCCATTCCGCTGGCAAAATGGCTGAAAACAGATCTTAAATACCTGCTGGATAAATACACTTCGCAGGAGATTATTGAGAAATACAATGTTGTTCATTTTTCATTTGTTCAAAAACTGAAACAGGAATACCAAAAGGGTAAAGACTATTTGTTTAACAGGCTCTGGCTGGTGATTGTATTACACTGGTGGATGGAAGAAAATAACAGCTGATGAAAAAGAAGATCCTTTTTATATCTTATGATGGGATGACAGACCCCCTTGGTCAAAGCCAGGTGATTCCTTATTTGCAGGGACTAAGTAAAAAAGGATTCCAGTTCTATTTACTCAGTTGTGAAAAAGAAAAAGCGTTTATACAAAACCGTGAAGCTGTTGTAAAGATGCTGGAAGGATACGATATAAAATGGGTGCCTATCAGCTATACCAAGAAACCACCTGTTTTATCCACGTTAAAAGATATCCGCAATCTCCGGAAGGAAGCAAAGAAAATACACAGCGAACATACACTGGACATGGTGCATACCCGGCCTGGTATACCAGCATTGGCAGGGTTATGGATGAAAAAAAAATTCGGTATTAAGTTATTGCATGATATCCGGGAATTTTATGCAGACAGCCGGGTGGAGGGTGGTATCTGGAATAACAAGCACCCACTTTTTAAGATCATTTATAATTATTTTAAGAAGAAAGAGAAAGAAGAGATCATGCTGAGCGATGGCATTGTTTGCCTCACCTATGCAGCAGAAAAGATCATCACTTCATTACCCGAGTATAAAAAAAACATTCCTCTCAAAGTAATTCCCTGCAGCGTTGATCTTGATCTGTTTGATACAGCCAGGATAAGCAGTGATAAAAAAAACCAGTTAAAAAAAGAGCTTGGTATTAATGAAACTGATTTTGTTATAAGTTATCTTGGCTCTGTCGGAGGCTGGTATTTAACTGCAGAGATGCTGCGTTTCTGTAAAAAGCTTGCAGACAAAATTCCGGCAGCAAAATTTCTATTTATATCACCACACCTGCACGAGGTAATTGAAACTGAAGCTGCGAAGTATGGATTACCAGCAAATAAACTGGTTGTAAAACACGGCAGCCGCAATGAAGTGCCGGCATTGCTTTCGTTAAGTAAATATTCTATCTTCTTTATCAAACCCTGTTTTTCAAAACTATCCTCCTCTCCCACCAAACACGGGGAAATAATGGCTATGGGCATTCCTGTTATAACAAACAGCGGTGTGGGAGATGTAAAAGAAATTGTTGAAAGATACAAAGCCGGGTATATAATAAATGAGTTTACAGATGCAGCATATAATACAGTTATTGATAAAATCAGTGTAAACAATTCTTTTGATACAGCTGGAATAAGAACCGGTGCTGCTGCTTTTTACTCGCTTGAAAAAGCAATCGAGTTATATGATGAGCTATATAATGAAATACTAAAGTAAGCTCTAAAAGAATAACAACAGCAAGTATTACTTCCCTTTCTTTTCGTTGTCCTTTCGTACTTTATCCCAATATTTTTTTGCAACAACCAGCATTCCAAAACTTTCTCCGTCGTGCCTGTCCAGATGTTTATGATGCATTTTATGTGCCCAACGAATGGCACGGATATAAGTATTATTGCTCTTTGTAAACCATTTAAATCTTTGATGAATGATCACTTCATGCACAATGAAGTATGCGAGCCCGTATAATGCGATACCAAAACCAATGGCCGCCACCGAATACATATTATTTTGAAGCCCGAGCATGATACAGAGCCAGCTTGGTATGGCAAAGATCAAAAAGAAAGCATCGTTCTTTTCAAAAAAGCCAGGACCTTTCTGGTGATGATCCTTGTGCAGGTACCATAAAAATCCATGCATGATGTAGCGATGGGTGAGCCATGTAATAGCTTCCATCACAACAAAGCTCAATAACACGATCAATATAAATACAAAAGTATTCATCCGGTATTGTTAAAATAAACAAGACAGAACCCCAGTATGAGAAAGAATAACGACTGGATCAATAACAAAACAGGCGCAAATTTGTTTTGTTTATCAAAATCACGTTTTTCAAACCCGGATAAAAAGATCATACTCGCAATAAACCAGCAAAAATAATTGTACAACGGCACCTCATTATTTTCCCATTGCCAAAACCCCAGCATAATGGCAACCGGTTCCATCAACCAGTCAAATAAGGCAGCAATTGCTGCACCTGCTACAGGCAAAAGGAAGACCCTCCGGTTTATTGAAATCATATTCGCCCGTTCCATTCTTTCTATAAAGAGCCTGCCTGTAATACCACAGCAATAAGTTACGATGAACCAGTTAACGCCAATGATAACCGGCACATCCAGTACCCGTGGGCCAAGCACTTTTCCATATGTATATTTCCCGAAAAGCCATCCTGTTTTTACTCCGGCCACTTCTATAAAAAAGCCCCCGGCACAAACAATGATCACAAAAAATATAAATGCAGCTGTTATTTTTCTTTGTGTCCATAGCAGCAATACAAAACAAAGCAACAATGTAATTGGTGTGCAACGAATAATAAGATCACTTTTAAAAAAAAGGATACCTGCAAGCCCAACTGAGTGCAGCACAATTGCGATAATGATTGCTATATTTTTTTTTAATACAAATGTGTTGCCCACAAACAGTATTTGTTAATGATGGCTTTTCTTAAAACCTGCTGCAGCCAGTTCGCTTACGATCTTTGCACTCCTAAGACAAAGCGGAATACCACCACCCGGGTGAACGCTGCCACCACAAAAATAAAGTCCCTTAACAGTGCTTGTAAAATTTGGCTCACGGAAAAATGCCGAACGTTTAGAATTAGAACTGCTGCCATACAGCGCTCCTCTATATGAAGTGGTTTGTGCTTCGATCATTGTTGGATCGAGTGTAAACTCTGCTTCAATGCAATCACTGATATTCTCTCCCAGCATTCCACTCAATTTTTTTATCACAACTTCCCGGAGCTTTTCTTTTATCAAATCCCAGTTCTGCTCATTATCCGCAGGTGCATTGATCATCACAAACCAGTTCTCTTTACCCTCAGGCGCATGAGCCGTTTCCATCTTTGAAGTAATATTTATATAGATGGTGGGATCTCCGCTCACTTGCTTCCTGCCAAAAAGAGATTCAAATTCATTTTTGTAATTATCACTGAAGAAAATATTATGCAGTTCCAGCTGGGGAAATCTTTTGTTGATACTCCAGTAAAAAATAAAAGCACTGCTGCTGCTTTCCTTCCGGGATAGCTGCTGTGCTTTAACGGGATTATTCAATAGTTTTTTATATGTAAAATGTAAATCTGCGTTGCTTATCACAATAGCTGCTTCAGTATTTTGCCCGTTTACAACAACACCCATCGCCTTTCCTTCATGGTAAATTATATTATCAACAGGTGTATCAAAGTAAAAATGCACACCCTTTGCTACAGCCAGCTGATACAAAGCTTTCACAATACTGATCATTCCCCCTTTTGGATAAAACACCCCCTGGTTATGTTCCAGGTGAGATACCATGCTTAATATACCCGGTGCTTTATAAGGGCTGCTTCCATTATAAGTAGCAAAACGGTCAAATAATTGTACGGCTTCAGTTGAATTGAATTTTTTCCGGTTATACGCATGAAGCGAATTGAACAGGTAAGGATATTTTACAGTTGCTATGGCTCCTGTGATCTTTCTACTCAGCCACAATTTCCTCTTTTGGAGAGAATGGTTTAAAAAAACTGTTCCTACTTTATTATATAATTTTTCAGCATCATCCAGATACCTAATGACTGATGCACTTTCTTCATTTAACTGCTGCGCTAATTCTGCTGCAAACAAATCCCTGTCAGTATAAGCATTAACGATCTTACCACCAGGGTAAAAATATTTACAGGCTATTTTTACAGGTTCGTAAGAAAAAATATTTTCCATTGGCTCCCCGGCCAGGTCAAACAGCTCTTCAATATTTTCTGGCTGGGTAAATAAAGAGGGACCTGCATCAAAATAAAATCCATTGTTAACAAAAGAGGATAGTTTACCACCGGCAGTATTGTTTTTTTCGTAAACAGTCACTTCAAAACCTTTCACAGCCAGCCTTACGGCGGTTGCCAGTCCTGCAATACCGCTGCCGATTATAACTGCTTTACCTCTGGTCATGTTTAAAATAGCATTGCTCTAATTTAGTAAAAGAATTTTATGAAGCAGGGGCCAGGTTGCTCAACAATAATGGAAAAGCAATTTTAAACCAGGCGGTGTAAAGATGGGGTTCTTCCTGAAGGGCATTTTTTATATCAGCTACCGTAAGAAAACAATAATCACTTACTTCTTCCGCATCCGGCTTGACCGGGCCGCTGTAAACTCCGGTGAAAACATGATCATACTCATATTCAGTAAGTCCATTCTCAAAAGAAGCCTTATAAGTAAAACTAAACTTTTTTTCCAGTGGAGTTGTAAAACCCATTTCTTCGTAAAGTCTTTTTTCCGCAGCCTTTACAATATCTTCACCCGGCTGTGGATGGCTGCAGCAGGCATTCGTCCATAAGCCTGGGCTATGATACTTACCTGCAGCTCTTTTTTGTAACAGCATATTGCCCTTTTCATCGAAAATAAAAATACTGAATGCCCGGTGAAGTAATGCTTTCCGGTGAGCTTCCATTTTTTCCATTGTACCTGTCTGCTGATCCTTTTCATTCACCAGTATTACATCCATAACCATTCCTGTTTATAATAAATTGAACTGCATCCTTAAGCCGGCCTTTGCCACAATGAAAAGCTTGCCATAATTTGGAATTCTTATGCGCTGGCTTAAAACATGCGCCGCATTTGTTCTTTTTATTTTTTTAAAAAGTGAAAGATAATATTTGTAGGCCACATACACCCCGAATCTTGCCTTGGAAGGGAGTTTTATTATGCCGGCAAATGCACTCGAAAAGTCAGCGGCAATATCTTCTTCGATTCTTTTTTTAATGGCTGGGGTAAAATTTTCAAAATCCACGCCTGGAAAGTAAGTACGGCTCAATCCAACATAATCAGCCTGTGCATCCCTTAAAAAATTTACCTTTTGAAAAGCAGCACCCAACGCCTGAGCAAATGGCTGAAGCCTTTTATATGTCTCCCTGTCTCCTTCGCAGAAAATATACAAACACATCAGCCCAACCACTTCTGCACTGCCATAAATATATTCTTTGTAACCATCTGTATCATAGTTCTGCCGGCTGAGGTCCATCTCCATACTCCTGAAAAATGTATCGATCAGCTCAAGAGGAATTTTGTAAGTGTTTACTGTTTGCTGGAAACTGTTTAAAACAGGATTAAGACTGATACCCCTCTCAACTGCATTGTATGTCTCGTTTTTGAACTCACTTAAAAGCGTTTTTTTATCAAATTGATGAAAGGTATCTACTATTTCATCTGCAAAACGAACAAAGCCATAGATATTATATACCGGTGTCCTCAAATCAGGATGCAGCAGTTTAATAGCACTGTTAAAAGATGTACTGTACTTCTTTGTTGTTGCCTTACTGCACTCATTGCATAATTCGTAATAGAGCTGTATCATTCGCCTGTATTTTTATTTATGACTTCAGCATTTAATCTATACCTTAAATTGTTCCGGTCAATATTTTGTTTAAAAAAGCACACAAACAATAAATATAACTTTTAAACAGTTTTATAATATTTCATACTTCGTCATTTGTCAGCAAAAAAATTAACCAGTTGCGTGGCTGCCACTTCGCCGCTGATAAGGCTGGGCGGCACTCCTGGCCCCGGTACAGTAAGCTGTCCCGTATAAAAAAGATTTTTTATTTTTTTACTTTGCAGAGAAGGTTTTAAAACAGCCGTTTGCATCAAGGTATTGGCTAACCCGTACGCATTGCCTTTAAAAGAATTATAGTCGCTTATAAAATTACTTGTTGAATATGTTTTTTTATAAATGATATGCGGCCTGATAGCTTCGCCTGTCCTTTGTTCAAAGCGTGCAATTATTTTTTCAAAATAATACTCCCGTAAAGTTTCCGTATCCCCTTCGAGGCCTGCGGCCACCGGTATGAGAAAGAAAAGGTTTTCACAGCCTGCCGGCGCAACAGCATTATCTGTTACAGAAGTGGCGCTTACATAAAATAATGGTGCAGCAGGCCATGTCTTTGATTTGTAAATTTCATTTCCATGCGTTTCAAAATCAGTATCAAAAAATAAAGAGTGGTGTGCTAAATCATTGAGTTTTTTATTTAACCCAACATAATACAGTAAACAGCCAGGTGCCATTACCCGTTTATCCCAGTATGTGCCGGAATAGCTGCGGTGTTTCTCGTCAAGCAATGTTGTTTCTATAAAATGATAGTCTGCACTGCCTATTACTGCATCAGCTTCAAACTCACAATGCCCGGTTGCAGCAGTTGCAATCACTTTACGGCAGCTGTTTTTATCAACAGCGATCTTTGTCACATCATGGTTAAAAAAAAATTGCACCCCCAATTCTGCTGCAAGTGTATGCATCGCTTTTACAATACTGTACATGCCGCCTTCAGGATACCAGGTACCGAGTTTTATATCCGCATAATTCATCAGGCTGTACAGTGCAGGTGTATCCTGCGGCAGGGCGCCCAGGAACAATACAGGAAATTCAAGCAATTGCGCCAGTTGCGGGTGCTTAAAAAATTTTTGAATGTGGTGACGCATGGATGTAAAAACATCCAGCCGGAAAATATTTTTCAATATAGCAGGATCAGCAAATTCGGTTAGTGAACGACCAGGCTTATATACAAGCTTACCCATGCCGGCCTGGTATTTAAACGCAGCTTCTTTTAAAAACCTGTCCAGTAATTTCCCGCTGCCCGGTTCCTTTTTCTCAAACAATGCCTGCAATGCAGCATAACCTGCCGGTATATCCATTGTTTCCTGCGGCCAGTATATCCTGTAAGAAGGATCAAGTCTTTTTAGATGATAATAATCAGAAACTTTTTTTCCAAAGCTTTCGAAAAACCGTTCAAAAACATCGGGCATCCAGTACCAGCTTGGCCCCATGTCAAATGTAAAGCCAGACCCGGCCAGCTGCCTTGCCCTTCCACCCGGTATCGCATGCTTTTCCAGCACTGTTACATGCCAGCCAGCCTTTGCCATAAAGCAGGCTGCGGATAACCCTGAAAACCCGCTGCCGATGATCACAACTTTTCTCACAAGAATAAAACTATAAAATGATGAAGGTTAAAACAATTACCGTGGGAGAAGCGTTGGTAAACTTTAATACCGGTGCAGTTGTTCTTTCAGCAGCTTGCGTGCAAAATGAATACGGCTTTTTATGGTACCCAATGGTTCTTTCAGCATTTCTGCTATCTCGAAATATTTATACCCTTCAAAATACAGCATGAAAGGGTTGCGGAAAATATGCGGCAGGTTATGAACAGCCTGCTGGATATCTTTCATTGTAAGAGCACCTTCAGCACTATTGCTTACGGTAACCTGGTTATAATTCAAAAGAAAATCATTGGGTGAGCTGTCAAAAACAGTGTTTTGCTTTGCCCGGCGGCGGTAGTTATTAATAAATATATTCCGCATTATGGTGTACAACCATGCTTTAATATTTGTACCCACGTTGTATTTATCTTTATTAGCCAGTGCCCTGTACATGGTTTCCTGCAACAGATCTTTAGCCACTTCATTATCCCTTGTAAGGGTAACCGCAAAGGGTTTTAAAAACTCTGTGTTAGATAAGAGCAACTGGTTAAACTCAATGTTTGACATAAAATTTTGTTTAACAATTACAATATAAAATTAAACAAATTATAAGGTAAATTCCAAGAAATGATCCAGCTTTTTTGTTAAAAAACAATACCGGGTAAACAATTTTAATACGTTTTTAAAGCCCGCTGACAAAGTCCATCACTTCCTGGAACGACTTACGGAACAAGATCTGTGAAGGGATCTTTTTATGATAGGTATGTGTAAGCCGCCCGGAGAGGACGACAGGAGTGCTATGAAATTTTTTTACTATACCTGCTACAAATTTCTCCAGCTGAAAATTGCTGCCAACAGAAGTAAGATGCGAAAAAAGATAATCAGGCTTTTTTAGCCCGGCTACATACTCCACATCGCATAACGGCACATCTGCACCAAGATAAATGACCGAGACACCCCTGCTTTTAAGTAGATAATATACAAACAGCAGCCCCAATTCATGGTATTCATTTTCGGGAAGGAAAAGCAATACAGATTTGTTGATCCGCAATGGTGGAGCAGCTGCTTCAATACCAGCAATCAGCTTTTGCCTTATAATATTTGTTACAAGATGCTCCTGTGCCGGGTTAATATGGTTGGTAACCCACAAAACACCTATCCGTTCAAGAAAAGGGAAAATTATCTGGATGATGGTTCTTTCAATACCACGGGCAAGAATATATTTATCGAGGATGCCCTCAAAGGTTTCCATATCAAGATCCACCATCTGCTTGATAAGATCGTTTACGATACGCTCCTGCTGTGCCTGCATCTGGGTAAGAGAAAAGATCTTTTCCTTTAGCTCAGTCTCATTCATCTTATCGATATGAGATATCTTATAGCCATACTTATTCAGCAGTGCTATATTCAGTATTTTCTTCAGTTCATCATTACTGTAAAAACGGATGTTGGTACCGGTACGGCATGGTTTAAGAAACTGGTACCGCTGCTCCCAAATACGGATGGTATGCGCTTTTATGCCCGACAGGTTCTCCAGGTCCTTTATAGTGAATACGTTCATACAGCCATTTATAATTCACTACAAATTTGTTGAAAAATTGTTTAAGGGATTAAGAAAAAAATTTAACAAAAGTGGATCAATGTCCGCTCCGGTAGATTTTTTTATACCAGACCTCCATACAGAATAATGTCCATAATATCTTTGCCCGTTTCTCTGCAGCGATCTTTGCTTTATTATTCAGAAGGGAACTGGTAAATTCATTATTTACAAACTGCCGGTTCAAAGCACCGGCACTGGTGATATAATCCTGTATCATTTCTTTTAGCTGTCCGTTCACCCAGCTTTTTAATGGAATTTCAAATCCCCGCTTTGGCTGGTTGACCAATTCAGCTGGCAAATATTTTTTTGCGAGCTGGCGGAGCAGGTATTTTGTTTTACTGCCATTGATCTTATAATTATCTTTTAAACCCGGAACATATTCAAGCAATTCTTTACAAAGAAAAGGGCTACGGCCTTCCAGCGAATTTGCCATGGTAGCAATATCCATTTTTACCAGCAGGTCGCTAAAAAGGCTGGTATCAAAATCTATGTTCATTATTTTTTTCAGACCGCTGAGTTCTGTTCCTGCAATATCATTAAAATCGTTCTGCAACGGGCGCATATAATCCTGTGGCGGGTGCAGCAGGTATTTTTCATAATCCTCAAAAATATCCACGCCGGCAGACAAATAAATTTCCAGACTGTTTTTGGATGCCAGCGATGCCAGGCGGTACAGGTAATTGTATTTTGACTTTTTATTATTGGAGGCAGGCAATATTTTCTTTGTTAAAGAAGCGGTGTTTTTTATCAGCGGGTTAGCTTTAAAAAAATCATACTGTGCAAAAGGCACATAACGCCGGTAACCACCAAATAATTCATCGGCACCATCACCATTTAAAATTACAGTAAGGTGTTTCCTGGCTTCTGCACTTACATAATAACTTGGAATAGCAGAACTGTCAAAAAATGGCTCACCGTAGTTAGCGATGATCTGCTCAACATCGTTTAGAAGGTTATCAAAAGAGATCCTTATTTCTGTATGGTGCGTATTGTACTTTTCTGCCACCAGTTTTGCCAGCGGGGCTTCATCATACTCCCCATTAAATGAAACGGTAAATGTTTTTAAACGGCTGTTATACCTGCTTGCAATAGCTGTTACAAGCCCACTGTCGATACCTCCACTCAAAAAACTGCCTACTTCAAGATCGGATGCTTCTATGCGGCGCTGTACGCCTGCATTTAAATATGCATCCGTTTTTTCAAGCGCTGTTTCAAAACTATCGTCGTTGTTTTTATGATAATACCTGTTAATATCCCACCAGCGTTTTTCCTGCAGGGCAAGAACGTTACAATCAACCAGCAGGAAACTGCCGGCTCCCAATTCCGTTACATTTTTATATGGTGTAAGCTTTTTATAAAATGAGCCGAGACGGAGGTAATGGTAAAAATTATTTTCTTCCATCTCCAATGGCAGTAATGCCCGGAGACAGTTGAGTTCACTGGCAAATACAAATTTCTGCCCGTCATTGTAATAATACAATGGTTTTTTCCCGGCCCTGTCCCTTGCAATAAAAAGCTGTTTTTCTTCCCGGTCATATATTGCAAGTACAAACATTCCGTCCAGGTCATCCAGCATATTTGCCCCCAGCTTTTGGTACAGCAGCAATAAAGTTTCTGTATCGGACGAAGTTTTTCCGTTCAGGTTATGCTTTTTCCTTACTTCCTGATGATTATAAATTTCCCCGTTAAAGATGATGGTATAGCGGTTATCAAGATGCATCGGCTGTTTACCTCCCGATATATCAAGAATGGATAAACGAAGGTGATAAAAATCAATATTGTCAATAGTAAAACCAGCCTGTTCATCGGGGCCCCGGTGAAACATCACACTATTAACCTGTTGATGAGGTAATTTAAAATTGACGGCACCTGCTATACCACACATTACTGCTGCTTTTTAGTATGGAGCAAAATAACTGTATATTGCGGAATGGCAAACGATATTTTAGGATAAATTTGCCTGCACGGCTTCATTAACCAATACTTTGCTGATAAAACCAAATGGGTTTAACCGAACTAATATTCTTTCCGTTATATGTACTGATTTTTTATTTTATTTTTTCTGCAAGGAGAAAACGGATCGAAGACCCCATACTGCGTAAATATCACCTGCATGGCTTCTGGATAAAAGTTTTCAGCACCATTGCATTTACATTCTTTCATATTTTTATTACCCGTGGTGATACTACTGCGCTTTATTATACAGAAGGGATCAATATCACCAAACTTATACTGAAAGATATAACCAATGTAAAACTGCTGTTTACATCCGGTAAATATTTTGATGAAGACCTGCTTGCGGATACATTTAACCGGGGATATTTTGATAATGAAAGCAACTATTTTGTAACCAAACTGGTTAGCATTTTTTCGTTCTTCACATTTGGTAGTTACAGTTCGATCAACCTCGTATTTTCAATGATCTCCTTCACCGGGGTGTGGCGCCTTTATAAATTCTTTTATGAACAATATCCCAAACTGCACAAACAACTGGCCATTGCAATTATATACCTGCCAACATTTGTATTCTGGAGTGCAGGCATATTAAAAGATCCGCTTTGCTCAGGTATGCTGGGCTGGTTTACTTACTGCGTTTACAAAGCTTATGTAAAAAGAGAACACATTCTTCGTAATACGATCATTGCTATTATTTCGGGGTATATCCTGGGGCTTGTAAAATCTTATATACTGGCGGCTTACCTGCCTTTTTTCACTGTTTATATTGTGCTCACCAATCTTAAGCAAATGCAGCAGCTTGCATCAAAAATTATTTTGCTGGCAGTGCTTTGTGTGTTTGGGCTTGGTGGCCTTGTGCTGATGGCAAGCAGGATAGAAGAGATGCTGGGTAACCTGGCTATTGATAAACTGGCGGAATCTGTAAAGACAAGCCAGGAAAATTTCATAAGCATTGCCGAGCTGGCCGAATCACATTTTTCGCTTGGAGTTGAATTTGACGGCACACCGCAAAGCCTGCTTAAAATAGCACCGGCAGCCATTACGGCCACTTTATTCCGCCCTTTTTTATGGGAGTCCAAAAAACTATCCACCCTGCTTTCATCCCTGGAAAGCCTGGCGTTTATGCTTTTTACATTGTATGTTTTTTTAAGAGCAGGACCGTTTCGTTTTATTGGAAGAATATTTTCGGATCCCATGATCATGTATTGTTTCCTTTATTCCATCCTTTTTGCATTATTTGTTGGTGCCACCACGCTCAACTTTGGAACACTGGTACGGTACAAAATACCCTGCCTGCCTTTTTACCTGATTGCACTGGTGCTTATTCTTGAAAAAAGCAAGGAGAATAAAAGAAAAAAAACAGCGGCCGCTGCATTAACAGGAACCGCTGCTGCTGAAGATGGTAATATCATTAATTAGAAATGCTGGCTGCCCTGCGTTCCTTTGATGTGAAAGGAGCCTGTATCATGTGGCCAATATTCTTAAAATGCAATTGAAGTGATTCCCACATATTTTCAGGTGTGGCTGCATTCAATCTTGTTAATATCATTTGCGGGTGTGCTGATAAATTATTGGTAAATGCATCAGCAGCAGGCCAAAAAATAAAGCTGAGCTTTTTCCGTCGGTCTGTTTTCTGGTACACCAGCACCACACCAACCATTGCCACCAGGAAGCAGCAGTAATTTATAAGCGCCAGCGCTTTATTACTGAATTTTGATTTATGCACATGAAACCTGTTGCGTACATAATAATACATTTTCCAGCAGGTTTTATAATCCCAGTCATTTTTATAAGTAAATGCGGAGGCGGGGTGATAATGAATACTGTTTGCAACAGTGATAACGGGAATTCGGTTACGCTTTGTAATGCGGCAAATATATTCTGACTCATCGCCCCATAAAAATAAACTGGGCCTTGGTGCCCCTACCCGCTCTACAATATTGCGGTGAATAAGTGTTCCATTGAAAGGATGACCTACACCTTCAATTACTGTACAGTCAACATCATCAATGGTGGCATAGTTTTTTGTTTTCCAGACAAAAGTTTTTTTATCGTCTTTATTTATTACAGCACAATTGCGTAAGGTTAATTGTGTTGTTTGTGGTTTCAAAAGATTTTCCAGTGCATCTTCCCTTGGATAGCCATCATCGTCCATACACCATATCCAGGAATAGCCATTTTTGTAAGCCCAGTTAATGCCTGTACTGAAACCACCACCTGAACCTGTATTTTTTTGTGTGATAAATGTTAAGTCGGGTTGCGACTGCAGCCACAGTTCTGTATCATCGGTACTACCGTTGTTTACAACAAGAATCGTATCCGGTGTTTTGGTTTGATTACGCAATGCAGTGATACATTGGGAAAGCAGCTCCATACGATTGTATGTTACCACTACTGCGATTACTTTTTCCATAGGAGTCACTAGTTTTTGGATTGTAACAGGGATTAAAACTGCCGTGAAGCAGCCTGATTATAACGGAAAAGGGATGGACTTATTGCCTAAAAAGCGAGGAATTTAAGCTGGTAGGGGAAGGTATATTATACAATTTTAATATGCTTCAGCATTCGAAAAAACAGGGAGTGGAGCTTTTTCTTTGATGGCTTTGCAGCATTCATTTGCAAAAGATAGTGCCTCGCCTATTACATGGTGCATATCCATATACCTGTAGGTGGCCAACCGGCCCAGGAAGGAGTACTGCTGCTGCTTATCAGCCAGGTCCCTGTATTTTTTCAGCAGGATTTTATCTGCATCGAGCCTTTTGGGATAATAAGGCACGTCATCTGCTGTTGTTTCTTTACTGTATTCGGTAAAGTAAACTGTTTTGTCATGCTTTTCCCAGTAAGTAAAATGTTTGTGTTCTGCAATTCTTGTATAAGGCACATCTGCATCGCAGTAGTTCATTTGCGTGGTGCCCTGGAAATCACCTTCTGCATAACTCTTTTCAAATGTTACCGTACGGTAACCCAGTCTTCCATACTCGTATTTAAAAAAAGCATCCAGCGGGCCGGTATAAAAAATATGATCATATTCGCTGTAATCAGCACCCGCAATAAATTTTTTACCCAATGAAACACTGATCGCAGGATGATCGATCATTTTTTCCATCACAGCTGTATAACCATCCAATGGAATGCCTGTATAAATGTTATTATGATAATTATCGTCATAATTAAAACGAACCGGTATGCGCTTTAATATCGAAGCAGGCAATGCTGTCGGCTCACAACCCCATTGCTTTTTTGTATAGCCATAAAAAAAAGCATGGTACAATTCACTGCCGATAAAACGCAATGCCTGTTCTTCAAAATTTTGAGGATCATCAATGGTTTTATCCGCTTTTGTTTCAAGAAAAGCTTTTGCTTCTTCCGGCGAAAAATTTTTATTAAAGAATTGATTGATGGTATGCAGGTTTACGGGAAGAGAATAAATTTTGCCACCACTCTTTGCTTTCACCCTGTGAACATAAGGCATAAAGGGTACAAAGCTGTTCACGTAATCCCATATCTCTTTCTTATCCGTATTAAAAATATGGGGACCGTACTGGTGTACCATGATCCCTGTTTCTGTATCCCTTTCTGTATGGCAGTTACCACCCGGGTGGTTGCGTTCGTCCCATATTTCAATGCTGCAGTCTAAATTTTTTGCAAGCTGTTCTGCCAGCACACAACCGGAAAAGCCTGCCCCAACAATAAGAAAACGGTAAGCCATATTTTTCTGATAGAATAGTGATATTGACAAATGTAAACGAAAAATACCGTGGTTTGTTTTAGGGTAAATATTATTTTGCAGCAATATAAACAAGACCGCCTCATACCTGTTATATGAAACAGCCTGCTTTCTTCCATTGAATACACATTATACATATTTTGTTATCCTTGCGGTTTCGCTGGCCGGGCCACTGGCCCTGAGTTTTGACAGGAAAGTTGCATTTTACAAAACCTGGAAATACCTTTTCCCGGCATTATTGCTGCCGGCCGCTATTTATATAGTTTGGGATATTTACTTTACCAGCAAACAGGTATGGAGTTTTAATGATGAGTATATCACCGGCGTTAAGATCGTTAACCTGCCATTGGAGGAAGTGCTGTTTTTTTTCGTGGTACCCTATTGTTGTGTGTTTGTTTATGAATGTATCCGCTGTTACTTTCCCTTAATGAAAAATAAAAAGACTGCTGATCTACTGTTTATGGCACTTGCGGTTACGCTGTTCATTACAGGAATTGCATATAAAAACCGCTTATACACATCTGTTACCTTTACCGCTGCCGCATTAATGATCTTCGTTCTTTATGCCGCAAAAAAATATTTTAACCACTTTGATGCGGCTTTATTCCTGGTATCTTATTGCATTATCCTCATTCCTTTTTTAATTGTAAACGGGTTTCTCACTGCTATACCTGTGGTTGAATATAACACGGCAGAAAACCTTGGAATAAGAATTTACACCATTCCTCTGGAAGATTGCATTTACGGGATGCTGCTGGTGCTGATGAATATCGTATTGTATGAAAAGCTAAGGGCCGCTTATTAAATTAAGGGAGGATATAAATAAAGTCTCTAAAAAATCACCTTTTGCTTGCGATCAGCAAATTCAGGTCAGTGTATTTCAATTCAAATCTTTCGCTTAAATAAAAATTGGTAAGACTGCCTTTGAACATATAGATGCCGGTACGGATATTTATTTTATGCCATACCAGGTGATCCATACCGCCATCATCAGCCGTTTCAAGCAGCAGTGGCATCAACACGTTACTAATGGCCTGGGACGCTGTACGGGCAAAGCCGCTCGGAATATTAGGCACACAGTAATGCACCACATCGTATTTTTTAAACACCGGCTTTTCATGTGTTGTTACTTCACTCGTTTCAAAACAACCGCCCCGGTCAATACTTACATCCACTATTACAGTGCCCGGTCGCATGGCACTTACCATCTCTTCTGTAACCACTATGGGCGTACGGCCGCTGGCACTGCTTAAGGCGCCTACCGCCACATCACAAGTTTTTAATTGCTTTGCAAGAATTTTTGGCTCTATCACCGAGGTCCACATACGGATGCCAATATTATTCTGCAGACGCTTTAACTTATAAATACTGTTATCAAAGATTTTTACACTGGCTCCCATGGCGAGTGCAGTACGGGCAGCATATTCTCCTACAATACCTGCTCCGATAATGATAACTTTTGTAGGTGGTATTCCACTGATGCCTCCCACCAATACGCCTTTACCATTATTAGCGTTGCTCAGGTACTGACCGGCAATCAGCATAACTGCACTACCGGCAATTTCGCTCATGCTGCGTACAATGGGATTGTGACCACTGTCATCTTTTAAATTCTCAAAACTCAATGCCGTAATTCTTTTCTCCATCATTTTTTGAAGGATACACTTTTTCATAACGGACAGGTGTATGGGAGAAATAATATACTGGCCGGGCTTGAGCAGGTCACACTCCTCTTCACTTACAGGAGCGCTTTTTACCAGCATATCACATTCGTACACTTCTTTTTTATCAAAAGCAATTTTAGCCCCTGCATCACTATAATCCTTATCAGTATAGCTGGCACCCTCCCCTGCTTTTGTTTCCATAACCACCCGGTGACCATTGGCCACCATTACCGCCACGGCTTCCGGCGTAAGGGCTATGCGGTTCTCACTAAAAGAAATTTCTTTGGGTATACCAATGAGTAACTCTGCGCCCTTAGGTTTTACATCCAGTGTTTCTTCAAGCGTTTCGTAACTGAATGAAGTGGAGAGAAATGGTTTTGATGCAGCCATAAAATATTAAAGGTTAAAAAGCCTTTTGCAAGCAGGCTACAATTTACAACTTAAATCCCAACTTTCTTGCATTGCCGCCGGTAACTGTTAATGTAATGTGGACAGTATCATCAGGAAAAATACTTAGGGCTTTTTCGGGCCACTCTGCAAAGCAATAACAGCCGGAATACAGGCAATCTTCCACGCCGGCATCCATTGCTTCCTCCGCATCTTTTAACCGGTACAGGTCAAGATGGTAAACCGTTTCATTACCGGCAGTTGTATATTCGTTAATGATGGCAAATGTGGGGCTTGTTATCACACCTGTTACACCGAGTACTTCACAAAGGGCATGAACAAACGTGGTTTTGCCGGCCCCCATTTCTCCATGCAGTGCAAACACTTTTTTATCTTTCACAAAAGAGAGCAATTCCCGGGCGGCTTGCTTTATTGTATCAAGAGTAAAATTTAACTCCATGTTGCAAATATATTTTCCTTCAATAGCAAATCAGCCATCCTGCATTCAAATAATTTTGCAGTATGGAAAAAGTAGAATGGAAAGTAGAAGGAATGGACTGTACAAATTGTGCGCTTACCATCTCCAGGTATTTAAATAAGGAGGGATTAAAAAATGTACAGGTAAATTTCATAGGCGGCGATGTAAGTTTTGAAACGAATGGTGATGTGCCAAAAGAAAAGCTGGCAAAAGGCATTGAAGACCTGGGCTATCATGTTTCGGGCACTTCGAAAACAGGTACCGGCACACACCAGCATCACCACGGGAAGGGCCTTTTTTCAAATCACCTGCAGCGTTTTTTATTCTGCCTGCCGTTTACACTGGTACTGATGCTGCACATGTTTCCATTACATCATATTGCATTTATACATGCATTGATGAACCCCTGGGTGCAGCTTGCTATTTGCCTGCCGGTATATGTAGTTGGTATGGGTTACTTTGGGGTAAGTGCAGTAAAAAGCCTTTCGAGGGGTGTACCCAATATGAACGTGCTGATTGCATTGGGTGCTACTGCAGCCTTTATTTACAGCCTTATAGGTACTATTGCTTTTACAGGCATGGATTATATTTTTTATGAAACCACGGCCACTATCATTACCCTTGTTTTTTTAGGCGAATGGATAGAACATAAATCTGTTGACATTACACAAAGAGAACTGCAAAAATTATCAAAGCAACAAAAAGTGATGGCCAACATGATCGCTTTTGATGACCAGCATAAGGAAAATATTTTTCCTGTTGAAAATACACAGTTGCATGTTGGCGATCTTATCTTAATAAGATCAGGAGAGCAGGTTCCGGCCGATTGCAAAATACTATGGGGCGAAGCCTATGTAAATGAGGCTTTGCTTACAGGAGAAAGTAAACCTGTTTTTAAACAGAAAAAGAATATACTTACCGGCGGCAGCGTTTTTACAGATGGCACGGTGAAAGCGCAGGTTACTGCAGCCGGGGATGATACAGTATTGAGTAATATTATCAATATGGTAAAACAGGCGCAGACTGAAAAACCTCCTGTTCAGCAACTGGCAGATAAAATAAGCGCCATTTTTGTTCCTGCTGTAATAAGTATTGCTGCTATTACTTTTTTACTGAACTATTTTGCTTTTAATATCCCCGCTACAGCTTCGTTGATGAGAAGTATTGCTGTACTGGTGATCAGCTGCCCCTGTGCCATGGGGCTTGCAACCCCTGCAGCTATTGCAGTTGGGCTTGGCAGGGCTGCCAAAAACGGCATTCTTTTCAGGAATGCAAAGAGCCTGGAACTATTTAAAAACATCAGCACAGTTATATTTGATAAAACAGGAACGCTTACAAAAGGCAACCTGTCACTTACCAAATTTGAAAGCCTTATAGAGGAGCCTGAATTTAAAAGGATATGCTATTCGATAGAAAAATTTTCTAATCATCCCGTTGCCAGGTCCGTCATCTCCGCCTGGGCAACCAATAACCTGCTGCAGTGGAAGAAGATAGAAGAAATAAAAGGTTCAGGCATGCATGCTGAGGATATGCAGGGAAACAGGTACAAGCTTATTTCGTATAAAGCTGCCCGTGAGTCAGGGTTAACCGTTGACAACGGCCATACTGCTTACCTTGTAAAAAACAATGAAGCAATAGGCTGGTTTGATGCCGAAGATGAGATAAGAACGGAAGCTGTTGCAGTTATAAAATACCTCCACAACAAGAACATTAAAACAATATTGCTCAGTGGCGACAGTGCTGAAAAAGCAAACAACATTGCAAAACAACTGGGTATTGATGAAGTTTATGCAGAGAAATCGCCGGAGGAAAAATTAAAAATTGTGGAACGGTTAAACAATGAAACACCTGTGGCAATGGTTGGAGATGGTATTAATGATTCACCGGCGCTTGCCAAAGCTACTATAGGTATTTCGATGAGTGAGGCTTCACAGCTGGCAGTGCAAAGTGCCCAGGTGGTTTTAATGAACAGCGGTATCCAGAAATTACCACTGGCCCTTGGGCTTGGCAAAAACACATTTCTTACTATAAAGCAAAACCTGTTCTGGGCATTTATTTACAATGTAGTGGCCATCCCGGTAGCTGCCATGGGCTTCCTCCAACCTGGTTTTGCTGCATTAGCTATGGGTTTCAGTGATGTAGTGCTTGCTATTAATTCAATTCGTCTTAAATACAGGAAAGTGGTTTAATTTTCAGCCACAAAAAACAATCCGTTGTTAATTCAGCAGGTATTAAAACAATATTGGGGTTATGACAGCTTCCGGCCTCTGCAGGAAGACATCATACATAGTGTACTGGAAGGTAAAGACACGCTGGCATTATTACCCACCGGCGGCGGCAAATCCATTTGCTTCCAGGTGCCTGCTTTATCAAGAGAAGGGATCTGTTTGGTCATCAGTCCCCTGATCGCATTGATGAAGGACCAGGTGGAGAACCTGAAACGCAAAGGCATTCCTGCCCTGGCAGTTTACTCAGGCATGTCATTTACAGAAGTAAAGAAAACTTTACAGAATGCCGTGTATGGCAATTATAAGTTCCTGTATGTTTCTCCCGAGCGACTGGAAACGGGCCTGTTCCTTAGCTTTTTGCCGGCAATGAAAATAAACTTAATTGCGGTGGATGAAGCACATTGCATTTCGCAATGGGGATATGATTTCAGACCGCCCTATATGCGTATTGCAAAGCTGAGGGAACACCTGCCGGGCATTCCTGTACTGGCATTGACAGCTTCTGCCACTAAAAATGTGCAGAATGATATCTGTGAGAAACTGCATTTCGGAAAAGAACAGCAACGCTTCCAGCAATCTTTTGAGCGGCCGAATCTTTCTTACAGTGTTTTTAATATTGCCTCCAAACAAAATAAACTGCTGGAAATACTGCAGAATGTAAAGGGCAGTGCGATTGTGTATTGCAAAAGCCGCAAGCATACAAAGGACCTTGCTGACCTGCTCCGTCTCAATAAAATAAACGCAGGTTACTACCATGCCGGCCTGCCGGCAGACGAACGGAATGAAAAGCAGGAAGCATGGATCAATAACAAAATAAGGGTTATCGCCTGTACCAATGCCTTCGGGATGGGGATTGACAAGCCAGATGTAAGGGTTGTGGTACATTATGACGTGCCTGATTGTCTTGAAAACTATTACCAGGAAGCCGGCCGTGCAGGGAGGGATGGAAAAAGAGCATATGCGGTACTGTTGTATACTGAAAAGGAGTTGAGCGAATTGCAGCAGCAAACCAATACACGTTTCCCTGGCAGGGAGGAAATAAAAACAGTTTACACGGCTTTAATGAATTACCTGCAGGTTGCTGCCGGCAGTGGAGAGGGCTGCAATTACGATTTTGATATAGCAGCGTTTTCGGCTGCGTTTAAAATAAATCTTCTAACAGCTAATTATACACTTAAGACACTTGAGCAGGAAGATATCCTGGCATACAATGAAACCTTTTTTAAGCCATCTACCGTGGTATTCAACTGTGGAAGACAGGAACTGGAAGCTTTTGAAAAAAGCCACCCGCAATATGAACCTGTTATAAAAGGCCTGCTCCGGTCATACGAAGGCATTTTTGATTTCCCCGCAGTAGTGTATGAATCAAGGCTGGCAAAGTTTATACAAAGAAATACAGGGGAGGTTCAGCAGGAACTGCAGCAGTTAAATAATTTCGGTATACTTTCCTATATACCACAAAAGGATAAGGCACAGGTAACCTTATTACAAAACCGGATGTATGCTGACAGCTTTTTGCTTGATCTTGAAAATTATCAGCAGCGAAAAAAAAATTATGAAGAGCGGCTGCAGGCTATGCTCCGTTACATTTACAACACAAACGATTGCAGGAGTAAAATGCTGGGAGCTTACTTCAATGATGATGCGGTAAAGGATTGTGGTATTTGTGATAATTGTATTAACAGGAAAAATATCGAAATCAGTAATCAAGAATTCAATAGTATTACAGACTATATATTGGAAGCTGCCAGGAAAAAAACAGTCAGCATACCGCAATTATTAAATGGCAACAGCAAAATAAAAAAAGAGAAGATCTGGAAAGTTTTTGATTACCTATATGCGGAAGAAAAAATATCAACCAACAGTGACGGCTACCTGCAAATAAGAAATTAAGATTCTGTAATTCAATGTTTTAACAACGAAAGGTGGAATGGTAATGGTATAAAATAAAAAAGGGACCAAGATAGAAATCTAGTCCCGCTTTAAAATCCAATATCCTATGAAAAACCGAGACGAAGATAACGGCTTATAGCATTTTCTGCAAGTTTTTTTGCCATTTTTTGTAAATTATTTCATAAAATAAAATGTCAAAAATACACCATACCCATCTTTAATTAGCTGGTTATTAATGATTTAAATAATTTTTCTTCTTCATTAATTTATAAATTCGGCCAGCCTAAAAGATATGCACATTATGTAAATTACCCGTCTCCCGGCAGCAAAATCAATAGCCTGAAAAGACATTTTAATGACTGTAACAGTTAAATATTTACTGATAACTAACTGGTTATAAAAAAACGAACCGCCTGCAGGCGGTTCGTTTGTATCAAAATATAATTTGTATTACAGGCTCATCATTTCCTTAAACTTGACCGCCTGCCGCCTGCTTACTTCCACTTTTTCGCCGCCCTGCAGTTCCAGGAGCAGCCCGCCATTAAAATAAGGCTCTATCTTTTCTATCATACGCAGGTTCACAATATGCTTGCGGTTGGCCCGGAAAAAGGTCTTTTCATCCAGTCTTTCCTCCAGTGCATTGAGTGATTTTAGTATAAGCGGTTTATTGCCGGCGAAAAACACTTTTGCATAGTTGCCTACACTTTCAAACAATCTCACGTCCGATAATTTTACAAACCAGCACCTTTCACCATCTTTTACAAATACCTGGTCATGTTCTGTCAATAGACCCCGGTTTACCTGTTGCTGCTGGTGCGTTACTTCCTTTTCTTCCACCTGCTGTACTTTTTGTATAGCATCAGCCAGGCGTTTAGGTTCAATCGGCTTCATCAGGTAATCCAGCGCATTTACTTCAAAAGCTTTTAAAGCATATTCATCGTAAGCGGTGGTAAATATTACATAGGGCGCCCTGTCAAGCTCCTCAAGCATATCAAATCCTGTTTTACCAGGCATTTGTATATCCAGGAAGATCAGGTCAGGATTCAGCGCTTCTATTTTTTCAATTCCTTCACTTGCATTTGCAGCTTCATCAATTACCTCCACTTCCGGGAAGTCCTGCAGTAATTTTTTTAACTCATTCCTGGCCAGTCTCTCATCATCAATGATAATTGCTCTTTGCATAGATCTTTAGTTTAATAATTTGCCAGCGGCATCACAATTTTTGATTCAACGGTATCAGCATCCAGGTTACGTATGGCAAAACTAGCTTTTCCCTGGTATAGCAGGTTCAGCCTGTCCTGCGTGCTCTTTACACCAAAACCATCTCCGTTAATATGACCATTTAACTGGCCGGTATTGATTACCACAATTTCGTGATGATTCTCCACAAAATCAGAAATAACTTTTACTGTGCCGCCACTTACTTTTTTGCTGATACCATGTTTAATTGCATTTTCAACCAGGGTTTGCAGCATCATAGGCGGTACGGGCCTGCTAAGGGTATCTTCATCAATATCCAGTTCTACTGTAAGCCGTTCCTCGAAACGCATTTTTTCCAGGGCCAGGTAATCTTTCACAATATTCAATTCCCTTTCGAATGCCACAGTTTCCAGCTTTTCAGCCTGCATGCTGCTGCGTAAAATATTACTTAACTCAGTAATAGCTGTTCTCGCTCTTGCAGGATTTTCATCTACCAATGCCCTTATACTGTTTAATGCATTAAAGATAAAATGGGGATTGATATGTGACTTGATCGTTTTTAATTCAAGTTCCTTAACCAGTGATTGCAGCTTGAGTGTTTGCAGTTCCTGTGTACGGTTTCTTTCTATGTAATGATAGGTGTAATAGATAAGATTCCAAATAAAAAGGAAGATAAAATTATTGATCGTTGTACGTGCTATTTCATTTACAAGCGTGAGTTTAACATTCACTTTATATGTAAGCCCCAGTATTTTTTCTACAGCCACATCAGCACAGGCGTAGGCAATGGCAAAAACAAGTGTAAGCAGGATAAATACAATAATCTGCTTCTGGATGGGCTTCATCTGTAACAGCTGGTATTCCTTGATAACCATCCGCATCAGGTGGGTAAACAAAATACCCAGCAATACATTTACAGTAATAATAAGGAAAAAATTGTCTACCGGCTGAACGGAAAGCGTAAGATAAAAGAAAGTAAAAATAGCAAAATTGGCTCCCCAGCCTGCTATTTGGCAAATCCAGTATCTAGAGAATTTTCCAAGCATAATGAGCAAATTTACAATGGCAGAAGCCAGTCGTGGTCAGCGTTTTGACTAATGGTTACATGTTGTTTTAAGAGGCTTCCTGCAAAAAGACGGTTCCGGGCTGAGCAGGGCAATTTATTTATTGTTAAATGTTTTCTGATAAATTAATTAAGGGTTTAAATCTAAACATTATTTTTGGCCCCTCTAAGAATCACTAAAAATTAAAATTTATATCATGGAACATGTAAAGGAACATGCTACTGAAGAAAAAAGTTCAAATGCCCTGGGAATGCTGTTGTTTGCGCTATTCCTTGCACTGCTGGCGGCCCTGCTCTGGAATTCCTGCGGAATAGCAGCAAATGTAAAGGCAGAAGGGCATGGTCATGGAGAAAATGCTCATGAAGAAAAAGCAACCGGTCATACAACCGAAGGTCACGAAGAAACAACAGCATCACTTAGCGGTAAAGTGGATACCCTCACCGGCGACTATATCTATGATATTGGCAAACTCCTTACCATCGATCTGCCTAATGGGCAAAAGCTGAATGCAGGAGAATATTCTACTGAAGGAAAGCTGGTTAAATTTTTATCAGATAAATCTGCGGCGCTGGATACTGTAAAAGGCAATTGGTTTGAATTTACCAATGTGCGCTTTAAAACAGGTGGCGCACAGATCGACTCTGCTTCACTGGAGCAAATAAAAAACATGGTGGCGATTGCTAAAAGCTTTCCATCGGCACAATTTAAAATAGGCGGCTATACTGATAATACCGGTGATTCTGCAAGAAATGTCGCTTTATCACAAAAAAGAGCAGAAGCTGTTTTGGCAGAGCTGGTAAAACAGGGTGCAGCAGCAGCTTCATTTAGCAGTGCGAAAGGCTATGGACCGCAATGGCCTGTTGGTGACAACAGCACCGCAGAAGGACGTGCCATGAACCGCAGGGTGGCAGTAAATGTAAAAGCAAAATAATTTCCTGATTTTATAGTAAGGCCTCCTGTTAAACCGGGAGGCTTTTTTATTGATGACTGCTTTACCTTGCTTTTTGTATTTAATTTTACATCATTGTAAAATCAAATTATGGCAAATCCAAACTTAAATTCATCGGGCAATTCTTTAAGTGCTGCCGATAAAGAGTTTGAAAATAATATACGGCCCAATGAAATGGCTGATTTTTCCGGCCAGTTACAGGCTGTTGAAAACCTCCGCATATTTATCAAAGCTGCGAAAATAAGAGGTGAGGCACTGGATCATATTCTTTTTCACGGACCCCCGGGTTTGGGTAAAACAACGCTGAGCCGCATTGTAGCCAATGAACTTGGTGTGCATATAAAGGAAACAAGCGGACCAGTTATTGAAAAGCCCGGAGATCTTGCAGGGCTCTTAACCAACCTAGAGCCAAACGATGTTTTATTTATTGATGAGATACACCGGTTAAGTACTGTAGTGGAAGAATATTTATACGCTGCCATGGAAGACTACCGGATTGATATAATGATTGACAGTGGTCCCAATGCAAGAAGCGTACAGATCAACCTTAATCCATTTACTTTAATTGGTGCCACCACCAGGAGTGGATTGTTAACGGCGCCCCTTCTTTCTCGGTTTGGTATTAAATCAAGACTGGAATATTATGATGCCGGCACACTTCAAAAGATACTTTTAAGAAGCGCCGGCATATTGAATGCAAGCATTACCAGTGATGCTGCTGCTGAAATTGCAAGGAGAAGCCGGGGCACTCCCCGTATTGCAAACGGATTGCTCCGCCGTGTACGTGACTTTGCACAGGTATTGAATGACGGTAAAATTGATACCGGTATTACACAGCATTCTTTAAAAGCGCTGAATGTAGATGAACACGGGCTTGATGACATGGACAACCGGATACTGAATGCCATAGTAGAAAAGTTTAAAGGCGGGCCAGTGGGGATCACCACCATTGCTACTGCGGTTGGTGAAGAGCCCGGCACACTGGAGGAAGTGTACGAACCTTTTTTAATACAGGAGGGGTTTATTATGCGTACGCCAAGAGGAAGAGAAGCTACTGAAAAAGCGTATACACACCTGGGTAAGGTTGCCCCAAGGTTTGGAAGCAACGGTAATTTATTCAGCTGAATAATTTGAGTTAATGAAGATATTGTTTAAAAAAAATAATTGTTTTTGTTATTGCGTCAACTGAATTTGCAACATTAAACCCGTGCCCGTCCAGCACATATTCATAATATTCATGCGGCACATTGAGCGTTGCTAATTTTGCTTTTAACCACTGGCTTTGGTAAAGAGGCACTATTACATCTGCAGTACCATGAAAAATAATGGTGGGTGCAGATTGTGCAGTTATAACCTCGTAAGGACTGTTGCTGTCATACAATGCCTGGTTCCATGGTTCACCAATGTATTGCGTCAGCACATCTTTTACTGCCACACCAACCCAGGGATTAAATGAATTATACCATTCCCAATCGCTTAGCTTTGCCGGTCCGAAAAAATCAGCCACGCATTTTACATAATTATTTGTATTGAATTTATAGGTGTACAGCATTGCCAGGTGAGCGCCTGCACTGGCACCTATCATTCCAAGCGTATCAGATACTATGAGTTTTGTTTTATTTGTTATGATAAAACTTACCGCTGCTTTTATATCATTCATGATCTCGTTGTAATGAACAGCGGGACTGTTACCGGAAAGCCTGTAATTGATATTAACAACTGCAACTTCCGGCCATTTGTTTCTTACCAGCGACATATAACTGTTCAATTCATTTTTATCCCCTGTTTGCCAGCCACCTCCATGGATCAAAAAAATCACTTTTGTATCAGCGCTTCTGCCTGCCGGAAGATAGATATCCATTTTTTGCCTGGCATCCATACCATACATTGTATCAGTAATAATTCTCTCCGGTAATGGATCATTACCCGGCGGGGCGATATTACTGTCTTCTTTTTTACAGCCGGTATTTATTGTACCTGCCAATGCAATGAAAACAATATACAGGAAGCCTTTCGGCGGGAAATGGAAGGATTGTTTCATAAAAGTATTTTAATAACGGATGAGCAGGTTTAAGTTAGATAGCGTTTTTAATAAAAGCGTTGCACTGCACTGCCAATAACTATTTTATAAAACAAAAAGGATTGCTGTTGCAATCCTTTCAAATATATTTTTATGCCTGGTTGTTTTATGAAACCACCAGCCTGAAACCGTTACCGTGAATATTTACGATCTCGATCGAACTGTCATCTTTCAGGTATTTACGCAACTTGGCTATATACACATCCATACTACGGCCATTAAAATACGTATCGCTACCCCATATTTTCTTTAATGCCACATCTCTTGGAAGCAAATCATTTTTATACTCACACAACATTTTCAACAATTCACTTTCCTTTGGTGAAAGTGTCTGTAATTTTCCGTCAGCGCCCAGTTCACGCAGGCGTGGATTAAAATGGTATTTGCCCAGGTCATATTCTGCATTCGCCTCTTCCTTGTGCAATTCTTCGTTGCGCTTTAATATTGCTTTTATTTTAAGCAGCAACACTTCGCTGTCAAATGGCTTGGTGATATAATCATCAGCACCCAATTTATATCCCTGTATAATATCTTCTTTCATTGTTTTTGCAGACAGAAAGAATAAAGGAATATCCGGGTTGATATCACGTATTTCTTCTGCCAGTGTAAAACCGTCCATGTTCGGCATCATTACATCCAGCAGGCATATATCAAATTTTTCACGCTGAAATGCGGCCAGTCCAAGGCGTCCATCCCTCTCCAGTGTTACATCATAATCGTTCAGCTCCAGGTAATTTTTTAACACCATTCCAAGATTCGTATCATCTTCACATAAAAGGATCTTAGGTTTACTTGCTTCCATATCTCTTAGTTTTTATGACAAATAAAATTAATTCATTTTTGATGCTGCTAATATAGTGCCTAATTTTTTGTTAAAGGACTTTTTAATAAAGCTAATAGAGCAGCGTATTTAAGTAATAAAGCCACCCGTAATACCAGGTGGCTTTATTGACATACTTAAACATCAAAAGTTTACTGGAAGTCTGCCTCAGTTACCCCTTCGTTTACCTTGTAATTAGTAAACTTAAATGGAATTTCCTGGCCTCCTGCCGTAGTTACTATTTCTGATGGAAGTAAAATATTCCCCGCTTTTACATAATTCTTAAACTCGGTTGTCTTTGTTACTTCCTGGTCACCTTCTTTTGAGGTAGATTCTTCCTTCAGTAGTAAACCGGATTTTATCGAATATTCCTGGATGGCTACTTTACCACTTGGCATAACAACTTTCAGGCGATAGGTTTCTTCATCATTTACTTTACCTGTACCGAGGTAATCGGTTTTATAAGCTGTATCTGTTATGTAATATAACTGTGGTATAATTCCTTTTTCATCCCAGGCTTCTTTTATTTCCTGTTCAGTAAGATCAGCTTTTTGCGGCCCCTGCTGCTGGTAGCCTTTACCGCCATCAAATACTTTTTTAAATACTACCATCGCTCCCATCTTCATTTCGGTAAATTCTTTATTCGGGCTCATGCGTTTATTTGTGCCCTCAAAAGTTCTTCCCATCATTGCCAATGAAACATTTGAAGAAAGTGTATTTACTTTTTTGATCTCTTCTTTTCCGCCAACAGCTTTCAGGTAGCTTTCTACAATTTCATAAGCAGAAATATTATTGGTGGTCTTTGCTGTCTCATTTCCTTTTTCAATTGGTTTTTCAATTACAGGTTCAGCAAAGCGGTCATATTTTTTAATTGGATAACCAAACTTCATCAGTTTTGGAATTATCTTGGAAGCATTACCCGCTATTACGATCCTGGAATTGTTCTCGCTGAAATAAGTTTTGGAAACATTTTTAATATCGGCAACGGTTACTGCATTTATTTTTTGCAGGTAGGTCCTGTAAAAATCTTTCGGCAGGTTATTGATAAGAATATTGGTTGCATATTCAGCAGTCTTTGCCGGATCTTCCATACCCAATGCAAAGCTCCCGTTGTAAATAGCCTTGGCTGTTTTAAGGTCATCTTCAGTAACCTTACCGTCTCTCATACCCAGTATCTCTTTGAACATTTCAGATGTGGCACTGTCAACCTTATCTGTACGGACTGCTGCCGTAGCAGTAAACAGTGCAGGGAAACGGCCATTGCCCACTTTTGAATAACTGCCATAAGTAAACCCGTGCTTTTCACGCAGGTTCATAAACAGTTTACTTTCAGCACCACCACCCAAAATATAATTGGCCAGTAAAAGCGCATGAAAATCTTTCCCATTTAAAGGGTTATTGATAATATTACCCACTCTTAATTCTCCCTGCACAGCCGTTGGTATATCAACAAAATCAATTTCTGTTTTCTTTGGGTTAGCAACCGGTGCAATAACAGGGAGTGATAATTTTTTCCCTTTCCAGCCGGCAAATTCTTTTGCAGCCAGCGCCTGTGCCTTGGCTGCCGTGATATCACCTACAAACACCAGGTAAGAACGGGATGGCGTGATGTAATTTTTATAGGCATCTTTTATATCAGCCAGCGCAAGCCCTTTAATCGATTCTTCGGTAGTAAATTCTCCCATCGCAGTTTTCTTTCCATAACTCAACGCATTGTACACACGGCTTGCAATGGTTGGTGTACTCTTCTCTTCTGTTTTTAAACCGGTGATCGTCATCGACTTCAGTTTATCAAAAGATTCCTGCGGGAATGAAGGGTTTTTAATTGCATCAGCAAGCAGGCTGAAAGCTTTATCAAAATACCTTGTGAGTGCACTGGCTGAACCACCGGCTGCATGAAGGTTTACATCTGCACCGATCATATCCACTTCTTCATCAAATTTATCTTTTGTAAGATTAGTGGTGCCTTCGCCGAGCATACCGCCCATCAGATCCAGTGCACCTGCTTTTGCACCTTCTTTTACAGGACCATAATCAACACTGAAACTTGCCCGTACACGTGGCAGTTTATGATTTTCCACCACCAGTACGGTCATGCCATTGGGCATATTAATTATTACCGGGTCCTTTATTGAAATAACAGGAGCAGGGCCTGCGGCAGGCTTTTTACTCCTGTCAACCTTTACCTGTGCAAAACTGTGCTGTAAGAATAAAATACCTGCAGCAACTATAAATATTTTTTTCATTGTTGAATGATTTAAGAATTGTTGAATGAGATGAATGATAAGCTTACTATTATGATTTGGGCATATAGTATAAAACCACCCGCTGGTTTTTATTCAGGTATTTCTTTGCTACATCCTGAATATCCTGGCGTGTAACTTTTCTTATCTCATCCAGTTCTGTATTGATATAATCGGTGTTTTTATAAAAGGTATAACCATCCGCCAGGTTTTCTGCCACGCCCAGCATTTTAGAGTTCCTTCCTACAAAATCATTTTCAAACTGGTTCTGCAGTTTTGTAAATTCAGCTTCGCTGATAAGTGCGTTCTGCAGTTTTTCCACTTCATCATCCATATCTTTCAGCAGTGTATCCAGTGGCGTGTCATTATTCGGTAATGCGTAGGTAATATAAGCGCCATAATCTTCCAGTGCATAACTGAATGAACCCACCTGCAAAGAATTCTTTTTGTCATCCACCATTTTTTTATACATACGGCTGCTGTTACCCTGGCTCAGTACTGCAGAAGCCATTTCAAGCGCTTTGGATTCTTTGCTTGTCATACCCGGTACACGGTAAGCAGCCAGTACTGCAGGCACCTGTATATTGGCATCGTAAGCTGTATCAACTATTTCTTTGGTGATGGGTTCTTCTTTGGCAGTTGTACGTTCCAACGGAGCACCGGCAGGTACATCTGCAAAATATTGTTCCACCAGTTGTTTTGTTTTTGCGATATCAATATCTCCAGCAATAACCAACACCGCATTATTGGGCACGTAATATTTTTTATTAAACGCTTTGAATTCATCCAGCGTTGCAGCATCCAGGTCAGCCATGCTGCCGATGGTAACCCAGCGGTAGGGGTGATTTGTAAATAATCGCTTCATTATTTCAGCAAGAAAATTTCCATAAGGCTGGTTATCCACCCGCATTCTTTTTTCTTCTTTCACCACTTCATTCTGCGTTTTCACACCAATTTCATTTATTACAGGATGCAGCATGCGTTCGCTTTCCAGCCAGATGCCTGTTGCCAGCTGGTTAGATGGAAATACTTCGTAATAAAAAGTACGGTCCTGCGTGGTGTTGGCATTGTTCTGGCCACCATTGCTGCTTACCAGTTTCATAAACTCACCACGTTTGATATTATCACTTCCTTCAAACAGCAGGTGCTCGAAAAAGTGTGCGAAACCTGTCCTGTTGGGCTGCTCATCTTTGCTGCCCACATGGTACATTACGCTTACTGCCACCACCGGTGCTGATTTATCCTGGTGCAGCACCACGTGAAGGCCATTCTTTAATTTGTATTCGGTAAAGGCTACTTTTTGTGCTGAAGCGGAAAGACCAAGAGCCGCCAGCGAAAAACAAATAATTGTCTTCTTCATAAATTTTAGTTGTGTGCCAAAATTAGGCAGTTATAATTGCTGTAAAGAAATGAAATTAACTATTTGATGAACGGTACTGTTTTTTTATGATTTTAAAAGGAAATTATTCAGGTGCCAGATGAAATAATTCCCCGAAAAGATGGCCGATGTTAAAAATTCTTTCTCATTTTAAAAAACATTTTGAGTATTCGGCAGCATTTGTACCTTTCCATAAAAGTTTTTCTATGGCAAATAAAGAAGCGTTTATCCAGGCAGTAAAAAACGGCTACACATTTAAAGGGGAAGCAGTGCAGGTGGGTGCCGCCATGCTGGATGGAGAAGTGGTGACAGAAGCGCCTGTTTTTCTTCCTTTGAAAACCATGAACAGGCATGGCCTGATTGCCGGGGCAACGGGTACAGGTAAAACAAAAACCCTGCAAATGATCAGCGAATACCTGAGTGATAACAGTGTGCCTGTATTATTGATGGATATAAAAGGTGACCTGAGCGGCATTGCTGCCATGGGCAGTGTAAACGATAAAGTAAAAGACCGTTACCAAAAAATTGGCATTGAATACAAGCCGGCTTTGTTTCCTGCAGAGCTAATGACCCTGAGCGGCAAAAAAGGAATACAGTTAAGGGCAACCGTTAGTGAGTTTGGACCTGTACTGCTTAGTAAAATTTTAGAGCTGAACGATACACAAGGCGGCGTGGTGGCCATGATCTTTAAATATTGTGATGATTCAAAACTGCCGCTGCTCGACCTGAAGGATTTTA
The DNA here is from genome assembly GCA_047600665.1 of Ferruginibacter sp. Classification (GTDB taxonomy): domain Bacteria; phylum Bacteroidota; class Bacteroidia; order Chitinophagales; family Chitinophagaceae; genus Ferruginibacter. Next base: position 2,728,128 of record JASGKJ010000003.1, on the reverse strand, counting down.
TAAAAGTGTTGCAGTATATCAGTGATGAAGGCAAGGCAGAACTCGAAAAAACGTATGGTAAAATTTCCACCAGCAGCACGGGTACTATTTTGCGTAAAGTAATAGAGCTGCAGCAGCAGGGTGCTGATGTTTTTTTTGGTGAAAAAAGTTTTGAAGTGGATGATTTAATGAGGATGGATGATAAGGGCTGCGGCATCATCAATATATTACGGGTAACAGAACTCCAGGACAGGCCAAAGCTCTTTGCAACCTTTATGCTGCAGCTGCTGGCCGAACTGTATGCCACCTGCCCTGAAGAAGGTGATTTGGATAAACCAAAACTGGTGATGTTCATTGATGAGGCACATTTGATATTCCAGGAGGCAAGCAGTGCATTATTACAACAGATAGAAACCATTGTAAAACTGATCCGCTCAAAAGGGATCGGCATTTTCTTTTGCACACAAAACCCGATGGATGTACCGGCCAGCGTACTGGCACAATTAGGTATGAAAGTGCAGCATGCATTGAGAGCATTTACTGCTGCCGACCGCAAAGTGATAAAACAAACAGCAGAAAATTACCCGGAGACCGAATTTTACAAAACAGAAGATTTAATAACACAGCTTGGTATTGGCGAAGCATTGGTAACCATGCTGAATGAAAAAGGTGTTCCCACGCCGCTGGCACATGTAATGCTTTGTTCCCCACGCAGCCGTATGGATGTACTGACGGATGATGAGATAAACAGCATTGTAAGCAAATCAAAGCTGGTGGCTAAGTACAACCAGGTGATCGATAGCCAGAGTGCATACGAAATGCTTACCGCCAAGCTGGAAGAAGCTGCAGAAAAAACACAGGAAGAAGAAACAAAAACTACAAAAAGAGGAGAAAAAGAAGAACCATCCACTTTGGAAAAAATAGCCAATAATACTGTTGTAAAAAGTATAGCCCGTACAGCAGGTAATACCATTGTCCGTTCTTTACTGGGCGCACTGGGGCTGGGAGGAAGAAGCAAAAAGAAAAGTACCAGCTGGTTCTAGTCTTCTACTTTGCCACTTCCAGGTTAAATCCTGTGTTTATAGTGATCTTTCCCTGCGGTTGAATTTTGATGGACCTGCAACTGCCGTTGATATTCACTTTGACATCGTGTAATATTTCCACCGGTATTGTTGCTGTTGGCACTATGCCTGTGCTCCAGGTAGCCGGGTCGCTCCAGTTGCCATTTTTTACTGAATATGTTTTTGTAATGGTAAGCGGACCGCCATTTAAAGTAACACCGGCGCCACCACCGCTGAAACCCGTTACCTGGAATTCCGCCATGTGCATGCCTCCTCCCAAATCAGTATGTTTCCATGTAACCGTTGGAATAGTATTGCCATCTACCTCATGCGTATAGCTGTTAATGTAAGTATTGTTTTGAAAATTGGTGGAAGGATCCGGGTTGCCATCTGTTTTATAAAAAACCAGCCCGGTATGGTCAACCGGGTTTCCCGGCTGGCTGCCATTAACATCTGTCAGGTCATAATCATTGTAATAAAACCTTACATCAACTGCAGATGAAGGCTGGTTGGAGGCGATTACAAAAACTTTCCAGTAGCGGTTCATGCTCCAGAAAGAAGTTGCAAGAGCCGGGTCAGTTACTTGTATGGCCGTTCCTGAGCCTATTTTTTGAGTGGTGCCGGTTATTACATCCATATCAGATGCATCATAATTTACCGTGCCCAAATGATTTCCATTCTTTCGCAGGCTAAGCAGCAGGATATCATCTTCCTTTTTGGCTGTTCCATTGTCATCATAATAATTTGTCCAGCCTCCTACTCCCTCACATTCATAATCTGCCGTGTATTCTTTCCGGGCAATGGCAGGCATTATCCCGGTGAGTTCGATCTCTTTGCTAACGCCTGTTAACACAGGGCTGGTACTGGTTACGGAAACCCGGTATTTATAACTGAATTTTAAACCAGCGGGAAGTGGCACCACTTTGGTAAATTGGTGTGCAGCCTGGGGCGCTGCCTGTTCTGTTGCCAGCAATACTGCATTATCAAAACTTCCATTTTCATCACTCAGCCAAATTGAAAATTTATTTGCGGATGGTTTATTATAAAAAGCACCACTGGTAGTAACGGTAATGGATAACTCATCCGGGCAGGTGGATACTTTTGTTGTAACGCCAATACTCCTGCTGTCATCCTTCAGTTTTATAAACCCAATACCTTCATTGGTGGCTATCCAGATACCACCCCTGGCAGTATCAACACAAATGCTGTTAATGTCATCAGAAGGCAGACCATCTGCAATAGTCAGCTTCCTGAAATTAGCAGCATTATCCAGTCCTTTGTTATTATAAATCACGAGCCCTTTGTTGGTTCCGATAAATATGCTGTCTGCATTACCAGCAATACAATTCCGCTGTATCCTTACACCATCCGGGAAGAGATCAGACAAATACACATTATGCCAACTGGCATCTTTATCCTGGATAACGAGTCCATTATTGGAAAGACCAATCCATTTATTACCATTTGCATCAAAGTAGATTGACTGTGCAATAAAAGCAGGCTCAGTAAATGCCAGGACACTGTTATAATCATATGTACCATTAAAGCTTCCTGTTACTGCATTGTACCGTAATAGCTGGCTTGCCCCCGTTATTGTATTTATCCTTGCAAAGGCCCATACTTCGTTCTTGTCACCACCTATTGTTTCTATACCGGTGGTGCTGTCCTTTACTTCGGCTATTCTTCTATCAAATTGACCGGAACCATTTGGTCCAAAGCAAACCCCGCCTTTTTTTGTTCCTCCTTCAGCCGGCTTATTGGCTGCCATAGCTGCAACCCAAACTCTTGGCGACTGGCCATCATTAAAGGCCGTATCAACAAATAAACTGACCGTATTTCTTGTTTGCATGCCATCCACTTCATCATAAAATGACCTGCCTGTAAAAACCGTATCAGGAAAATGAAAAACTCCCCCGCCGGCATTTAGTTCAGGTTCTGTACCTGACTCAGCAACCCATATACCGCCCTGCTTATCTGTTTTTATATCATTGATGTTGTAATTAGAAACTGCCACAGTTGCCTTTTCCCAATAAGCACCATTGTACTTATACAATCCCTGCTTGTTGGTTCCTGCCCATACATAACCATCTTTTCCAACAGCAACAGATGAAAACACATCTGTAGTAAACGACTTCGTATTACCGGTATTAAACAGCTCCACGCCGGTACCCAGGCCAACTGCAGCCCAGGCCTGTTTGATGCCATCGAGGTCTTTTTTTGTAATTGGATATTCTGCTCCCAGGTCCATCAGTTCTTCTGCTGCAGCAACAGAAACATTTCTTGCAGTAATATAGTCGGAACTGGGAGTAAGCATACCCTCCATTTTATATACTAACTGCTCTGCTTTTTTAATACCCAGGGGTTCAATACTGTAATTAAATCCATCCGGGGCATACCCCTTGCCTCCGTCAACAATAAGACTGAACCATTTTACTAAAATGCTGCTGTTGGTATGTACGCCACCGTAATCATTTCTCTCTTCATCATAATACGGTTCAGTTGGATTCGGCTCTGTAGGTGCCCAATATTCTCCCTTATAATTTTCAGGATTATATTTAAACCGGGGGTATTTAAAATTACGGGCACCTTCGTTTGACAATTGAAGCTCCTCGCCTGTCAGCCAGATATTTTTCGCTTTATCTGCCGGGAATTTTTCATTGAAATAATTTTCGATACAGGCGCCCCATATATCAGAAAACCCCTCGTCCAGTGCACCCGGCTCTGCTTCATATTTCAGGCCGCCACCCGGTATCAGCTTATCTCCAACAGCATGCGCCAGTTCATGCCCGGCTATATCTAACGTGGTCACAGGAGAGAGACCAGAAAGATTGGTTCTTGCAAAAGTGCCATTCCTGAAAAACATCGCTTCTGCAGCAGCTCTCCAGGCTGCATTATCGGGGTTAGGATTACCACAATTCACATAACTTTTTATGGCAGCACCCTTATCATCCCAACTGTTTCTCCCATGTATATTCAGCCAGTAATCACTGACAGTTTGCATGTTAAAATGCACATCCACGCCCGACCGTGTTACATTCGGCGTATACCGGTCTGCATCAGTATACTCCTGCCACACGTTATCATTATCCGTAAAATCTTTAGCCAGCTGGTTATTACCGATTGCAAGATCATTCCTGCCTTCGTAATTAAGGGTGATGATGTCGTGATAAAAATTATAATTGATGGCCTGAAGGCGGTACGGTTTACCAGGATCTGTACTTTCATTATCAGTAATAAATGTTTTCTGGCCACTATACCTGGTATCCCCGCTTGCTTCTGCCACAGCAGTTACCACACCTGGAAGCAGCTTTTTAAATTGAGCTATGGAATCCTCCTGGTAATGTTCTTCTCGTGTACTAACAGCAACGGACATCCCTTTTTTTAACGGGAAAGGCTGGTGCTGCAGATTTTGCCTGTACACACAACTGCCGTCTGCTGCATTAATAAATACCCTTACGTAGTTTTCTGGTTCCTCAGCAATTATATCAAACCTGAAACAGAGCAGCATTTTGCCCGGTTGGGCAGGATGCTGGATAAAAACCAGTTCTGCCACAGGCATTTTATATTTTGGGTCTGTACCCTGGTAACTTTCCCATACATATTTAGCAGCACCTACTACCTGCTTTGCATTTTCAAGTGCAGTTGCTTCCGGTATGCCCGGGTGTGTACTGATATCTTCCGGTACAGGATAAAACTCGGCCTGCAGCAGTTTGACCTTCCCTTTGAATGAGAGCATGGAAACAGTGCCAAACTGCACTTTTATCCCTTTGTAATACTGCTGCAGGTGTTCAATTTCCCATTTATCTTTTGTAACGATCTTTTTATCCAGCAAACGCATTTCATCCAGGCTGCTGCGAAGCTGCATTTGTTCTGCAAACCATTTTACTGCATCCTGCTGCCGTATGGTGGAACTGGCAGGAAGTTTAAGGGTTGCCTGTGTTGAATGTTTGGTATTTAACAAAACAGTGTATGCCTGTTTTATTGAAACATTACGTGTTTTTAATTTTGACAGGGATGGCTGGGCACAGCAAAAAACCGTTGCAAAAACGGTTGTGATAAACAGTAAAAAATATTTTAGTTTCATTGTTTGATACCAACCGGCTACATGTCTTAGATCAGTTAGCCTGGCATTTTTTATTAAACATTTTCAAATAAGCCTGTTGATCACTTTTATTCCTTCACAAATTTTACCTGCACCGTATTTCCTTTTTCATTTTTAAGTACAGCTATGTACAACCCCCGGGCAAAACGGCTAACGTTAACGGGTATTTCCTGCGGGCCTGCCTGTACAGCAGCCTGCTTCGTAAATACCTGCCGTCCCGCTGCATCAAGAATCTGAATTGTATAAGCACCTTTGTTCACCGCATCTATACGAATGCGGAGTGATGATGTAACAGGATTGGGATATACTTCAATTAAATCAAACAGGTTTTCTTTATAAAGTTTGGCAACCTGACTGTACCTGTACTCTCCGCTGATATCAACCATTTTCAGCCTGTAATAAATATTGCCCGGTGCAATTGATATAAATGCGGAATCAGTAAAAGAATAAATACCGCCACTGTTTGCGTGCGCTGCTGGCATACTTGTTACGGGTATAAAATGTATACCGTCCAAACTTCTTTCAATTACATAATGAGAAAGATTAATTTCCTCCGCACTTTGCCATTTTACAAATGCCATTTTATTTTGAACGGATGCATTAAAAGAAATCAGCCTAACAGGAACGGCTGTACCAAATGGGAGGCTGTCGATATTATTGAATGTATCAAATTCCGGCGGTGCACTATGATCAATTTCTGTTATGATCATACCCGCAGCTTCAGACACCAGCCATTTTTTACTTACCCTGAAACTATCGTTATCATTCATTGAGAATGGCACACTATCGATCAGTATCTTTTCTCCAGTAGTGGCGCTTCGGTAATAAAAACGCACCCATGCGGAGCCTTCATCTCCGCCAAAATTGCGGATATAATTACTGATGGTTACCGTATCACCTATGTAAAATACCGGCGGTGTTATAGTGATAGCCTCCTGTATGCTGTTGGCAAAATCAGGCGCTGCTCCTACAATAATACTTCGTGTTGCTTCATTGTTACTTTCTCTTCTTTCGGGCCGCACATTGGTGGCATCCGCTTTTACCTTTATTACTTTCAGGCCAACAATACCGGAAGAATACAGTGCAGTAGCCATTACCGTTGTATCCTGGCCGGCGAATAATGTGTCAATCTGTATATCATCCCCTAACTGAACATCATCCACCCAGAACCTTACTTTGGTTGGGCCTACCGGCGCATCGCCAATATTCGTTACAGAAGCCACCACCGTTGTATTCTGTCCCGGATCAGGATTTAAATTGCCCGGTGCAATATGTTGTGACAATATCTGCAGGTCACCCATAGTGGGTCTTGCATCTACGTGAATATTGCCAATATTATCCTTTTCATTGGTCTCACATATTTCTTTACTATAGTCTGCATAAGCACTGACGATGTACCTGCCTTCTGTGGCAAATGTGTAGAAGAAACCGCTCCCGGCAGCCTGGCCTGCTTTTAACGCTGGTATAATATCCGTGCCTACTACCTGCCCCAGCAACCGGAATTCCACTTTTATATTTTTTGTATCCCGTGTACCATTGTTTCTTACAGTTGTTGCAAGGAACAGCGGTACTCCTTTCAAGGCATAATAAGGTATACATTCAGATGTTCCTAAAAAGTCTTCCTCATTATAAAACCCTGCGCCCACAACATCTATTTCATCGTTTGCACAACCACGCCCTGCATTGATGTTTACACCCAAAGCACTTGTATCATAATTATTTTTTTCGTTGTACTCTGTTATTTCAGCATCTGCATCTGCAAATACAGTTATTTGCTTAGGACAGGGATCAACCGGTACTGTGTAAGGTGCCGATACGATCATGATTTCTTCATTGCTGTTGAGTGCCGGTATATTCAGCTTTGCCCCGAGCGGAACACCGTCTACTTTAAACTGAACAACAAATGGATCATTAACCGGGGAGCCTTCATTTTTTATTTTGGCAGAGAAATTAATTAAAGAGCCTGCATTTACATTCGAGTTGGAAATTGTAATTTCTTTCGCAATAATATCCGGTTCTATCACGTAAAATTCTGCTCTTAAAATATTATTGGTTTCATCAAGCTCTGTAATACCACCATGCACGTCTGTAATAATAGTGATGAAGTGTTTGCCAACTTCCCAGTCGGGATTGTTGTAACCAAGGCCCACAGCAGCCTGTGGTAATACTTCTGTTACAAAGAACGAATCAATCAATACCTTCTCTGTATATCCCGGTAATGAATCGTACAGGTAAACCCAGTGCGGACCGGCGGTAACACCACAAGTTTTATTCTTATCAGAAAATGCAAAAGATTTAAGCCCTGTCTTTAAAATGCCATCTAATGTGAGGTCTGTTATTTCCGGCAATACTTCAAAAGTGGCTGTTTGAAATACCTCTTTCCTGTCACCGGTTTTTGTGTAATAGGTGTGGCTGAAAGCCATGGCATGATCACCAACAGACAATCCCTCAAACATGTCAGTAAATGTTGCACTGCCACAGCTTGCAATGGAATCAAGTGCATAAGTAAATTTAAGTTCGCCATCCCGGTATATTTCAATGGTATCTTTATATATAACAGGGGCACATATCTTACGGCTGTTATTATCATAGCTAAAATTTGCAATGCTCACATTATACGAATAGGGCTTGTTTTCCACTACGCATGGTGAAACAGCGCTTTCGTGCTGCAGTACGCCTTCGCTTAAGCATTGCACACATGGGTTAACGTAAGTTGACTGCAGCAGCGGACTGGTCAATGTATAATCTGTTGCTTCCACTGTATAAGTATATGTGATACCGCATGCCGGCCCTTCACATCCCTCGGGATCGCCTTCCAGTTTACATGGATCAAAACGGTAGAACCAATTACCATTTACATCAGTATTCAATTTGAAAGTATAAGTGGCATCTGCTATGATGGTTAAGGTAATGGTGCCTCCTTCCACGGGTGGTGTGCCTGCAAGGTTTAATCCCCTGTAAGATGCATGTCCGCTGAAATTGGTTTTTCCTTTATTGCAAACAGAGGGTGCCGCAGCAGCTGTAATATCGATGGTGCCCGGCACGGTGAATACACCAACGATCACCGGCCTGCTGGCGTAGTTGTTTAAAATATTTCCTTCATGCAGGGTACTGCTGCTGTCGATCCATACTTTTATCGGATAAAATCCATCCGGTGCAAAAGATAATTCTCTTGTAATAGATGCCGTGCTTTGTGCATCAACAAATGGAATGGTATCACTAAACAGGTAAATACTGTCTTTATAATAAAACTTCACTTCCACTTCAGCAGCAGGATAAAACGAATTATTATGAACGGTGGCAGTAACAGTAAACACTTCGTTCACTGCAGGATTAGGTTTGCTGAATACAATATCATCTGCATAAATATGCAGGTCAAGAATATCCCTTGTTACCAGCGGCCCTTCTTTATATTCTGTTGGCGCCGCATCATTGCCGAGTGAATCTGTTGCAATAAACTGGTAGCCATAAATATCATTTACTGGCAGGTCGGTGCTGAATGTATATACTTCTCCCGAGAACCAATGATAGGTATTGCTGCTCTTGATCATCGGTGCAATAATTTCTCCCTGGTCGGAAAAATCGCCATCACCATTTTTGTCTATACCCAATTTTGGATAGCCATTCATTGGTGCCACACTGTCCGGGTGACTGTACACAACACTATAACTGTATAATCCCGGCGGACCTACTTCCGGTATAACCGCAGCCTCACCGTTGTAAGGCGCTGCATTTACAAAGTCAAGCACAGGCAGGGCACCGCTTACAAAGCCGGTTCCGTTTACGATCATCCGCAAAACAGGAAGGCTGGTGGTAGAACTGCGAAGGGTTATTGTTCCCGTATAAGATGTAATGGCCAGGGGATTAAATTTCACCTGCATTGGAACAGAGCCTCCCACCGGGATGTTAAGCACACCGGCTGTATTGGCTGAAAATCTTGGATTAGATGAACTGATGGTGCTTATCTTAATTGGAATATTTCCTGTGTTCTTTATAAGAATTTCCTTTGTTGCCATAGTACCCCTGTCAACCTTACCAAAATCATAATAGGCCGGAACAGCCGTCCACGCTGGTGCCGGGTCCACACCTTTACCCTGCAGTGTAATATTAAAATTACCAACAGAAGTTGCCAGCACAAACCTGTTCTGGTAGATGAGCGTTGCTGCCGGTGTAAACTGTACCGGTATATTAACACTGGTGCCCGGCGGCACAGTTACCGGTAGTGTAAACGTGGTGGTAAACGGAGCTTCCATACCAGTAATACTGCTGACGCTTTCGGGTAATGTTCCTGTATTGGTTACAACAATACTTGTAAATGCAGTTGAATCAGAAACCACATTACCATAATTATAAAGCCCTGGCGTTACAGTAAGCGCACTAACATTTACGGTTACCTGCACTTCATCTGTTGCCTTACAGCCCAGCTGGCTGGTAACGGTAAGTGTATACACGCTTGTAACCACGGGTGACACCACCGGTTCTGCATCTGAACTGCCATTGCTCCATTTTAAGGTACCACTGCCCGTGCCACTCAGTTTTACACTGCTGCCCTTCAGCATAGTCTGGTCGGGGCCTGCATTCACCGAAGGCAATGGGTTTACTGTTACTTTCACAGAATCCTTCCTGTTGCTGCAACCATTATTATCAGTGATGACCACTTCATACGTGGTGGTAACCGTTGGCGTTACTGTATAGTTTGCGGCCGACGGTCCGCCTGTCCAGGCATACGTGCTGCCGCCAAATGCTTTCAATGTTGCAGTGCTGCCAATACAAATGGCAGTATCAGCCGGAGCTCCATTTGGAACAGGGGGAGCAAACCTTGCTACAGGCCGTAGTAATGTATCATTGCCATTCCTTTCATCACCTGGTAGTGCGGCATAAATTTTAACCTGGTATAGCTGGCCGGCAACAGCAAAGTTGCCTTTTGTATTAAATGTATAATCCATTTCTGCGCCAGCTGCAATACTACTGCTGATCGTTTCTGTTACAGCCGGGCTATTATTGATGATATAAGAAACAGGTAGACTTGTTACAGCCTGCGTACCGGTATTTTTTATCCGCACAGTTATATCAGCCTGTGCTCCCATTCCGCAACCACCTGATGGGCTAACAAGATTTACCATTTCAATATCTTTTGCTGCCGGTGGGGCAACAGTGAACGATGCCACTGCATTAGTTGCTGCTGTGTAATTTTCATTTCCTGCCTGCATTGCAGTAACAGTAACTGTGCCGCCACCCAGGATCGTAATAATATTCCCGTTTAAAGATGCTACGCCGGTGACAGGTACTGTAGAGATATTTAATGAAACAAGCAGACCAGAAGAAGTACTTGCTGTAACAGCAAATGCAGCATCATTATAGCTTTTACCAGGTATATTTTGCAATGTGATTGTTTGACTGGCTTTATTAATTACAAGTACACTGTCTTTTGTACCCTGGTAATTGGGAGAGGTGATAACAGCAGATACACTATAACTGCCTGCATTAACCGGCAATGCAGATGAACCATTGTAGGTAACAGCCACGTTTAACCCAAGAGGCGTTGTTGTAACGGTGGCTTTTTTTCCTGTACCATCATAAGTAAATACCAGGTTACTTAGTGCAACAGTTGCAGCTGCTTTATTAATAACTATGCTGAGTGAGGATGTTGCTTCATTAAAACCATTGGTTCCTGCCTGGTAAGCCTGCACCACAACTGTTCCGGCACCGGTTATTGTAACTGTATTACCCACTATAGTTGCAGGTCCGCTTACTATACTATATACAACCGGCAATCCTGAAGATGCTGTGGCGCTTACATCAAATGCAGCATCGCCATATGTTTTAGATGCAACAGGCGTAAAGGTTATGGATTGATTATTTCTTACAACAGCTATTATAACTGCAGCGGATTGTCCACCGTTACCACAGGCATTGATATAGGCTGCCGTGTAACTGCCGGTTTCATTATCGGGTACCGTAAATGTTTGTGCTGTTTGACCTGCAATTACCACCCCATCCCTAAACCACTGGTAAGCTGTTACGCCCTGCTCCGAGGAAGCAGCTGCGGCAGTAAGTGTCCTGTTGTTTACAGATAAAGACGGTGTAAATGCAGGTACATTTCCTGTTACTTGTACCACTAACTGTACCGGTGCACCAAGACCGCATGCATTATTTGCCGTAACAACTAAAGTATCGCTGCCGGCCTTTGTCCAGTTTACAGAGGCGCTGCTGCTTGCCGGCGTAATAACACCACCGCCACCAACTAACTGCCACGTATAGGTGGTTGCCGTTTCTGTTGCAGAAAGATTATACTGACGGATGCCTGTACAGGTTGGGTTTGGTCCATTGACGATAAAAGAAAGTTCCGGTTTGCGCCTGATGGTCACCTGGTCACCCCCTTCTTTACTGTTGCTGATAGGTGATGAAGACGTGATCCTTACCCTGTACGAAGTGCCTGTGACAGTTCCTGCTGGTATAATACAATTAATTGTACCCGAAGTATCACTTGCCAGTGAACCTATCGTAACAGGAGATGTAAAACTGCCGTTTGCATCTGATAATTCAGCCGTAAATACATTTCCAGTACTGAATTTAATATTAACTGTATAAGGAACAGCATAATTATTGCCTGCACAAACCAGTGTTTGCAGGTTTCCAATTGTTACTGTTGGTATAACAGTGGCGGATATACTAAAGGTGTCTGTATTGGTAATGCTCCATTTGCCATTGGCATCAAGGCTCCTTAAATAAAAACGGTGGAAGCCGGCAGCAATACCTGTAAGATCTGCACTGAATGTAAGGTTGCTGATATTGGAAGAGGCTGAAAGAGGAATACTTTTTGCCAATCCAAAACCCGGATCGGTATCGATAAAATATTCCGCCTTTACGATATTGGGCAATACTGCATTGCCAGTATTTATTTTAAAGAAAGGCAACTTGTTTGTGACGCTCCATTTACCTGTTTCATCCAGGCTCCTCAGGTATAAGTTATGAAAACCGTCAGCAAGATCATTGAGGTTTATAACAACAGATCTGTCTGTAATATCAGCAGCGGCATCAACAGGAATATTGCTGGCCGCACCAAAGCCCGGATCAATATCAATAAAATACTCCGCTCTTGCAATTGCCGGTTTACCGGCAATTGCCGTATTGATTTTAAAGAAAGGCAACTTATTCGTAACACTCCATTTACCATTCGCATCCCGGCTTCTTACATATAAATTATGAAACCCATCTCCAACAGTATTCAATGGAATAGTATATGACCGGTCAGCAATATCAGGAGATGCCGTAACCGGAATATTAGCTGCAGCACCAAAACCCGGATCTGTATCAATAAAATATTCTGCTTTTACAATATTGGGTAATACAGCATTATTCGTATTTATTTTGAAAAAGGGCAATTTATTTGTTATACTCCATTTGCCATTGGCGTCAAGGCTCCTGAGGTATAAATTATGAAATCCGTCTCCCACACTGTTTAAAGGAACAGCAACTGATCTGTCTGCCACATCAGTTGAAGCTGTAACTGGTATATTAACCGCAGCACCAAATCCCGGGTCTGTATCAATAAAATACTCTGCCTTTATAATATTTGGCAATAGGCTCCCTGCAATATTTGTTTTATAAAATGAAAGTTTATTAGTAACGCTCCAGTTGTTATTGGCATCTTTTGTACGCAAAAAGAAATTATGAAACCCATCAGTAAGACCGGCTAATGGTATTACTACCTGCCGGTCGGCGATATCTGTGGCAGGTGTTATGGAAATACTGGTGGCATTACCAAAGCCAGGATCATTGTCAATAAAATATTCAGCCCTGGTAATATTTACCTGTGCCTTTGCATTGCTGAAAACAACAAAGCACAAAAAAACAAACAATATGTTTTTTATTTTTTTCAACCAGCAGGTTTTAATTCGATTGATCAGTTATTGCTTTTTGTACTGAAAGTAAGTGTCATGCTGTTGCCGCTGGGTGTGGCCGGCAATTGCATTTTGTAAATAGAAGGTATAGCGGGTGTTACTGCCAGCCTGAAAGGACTGCCACCACCAAAGGCGCCGCAATCAACACCACCGCCACCGGCACCAATTGCCGGGCTGCCGGTTTTTAATTGGTAAACATTGTCTACAAAACCGCCCTGGCTATTTACAAATACAGTGCTCATATCCACGTTTACCAGGTTTCCATTTCCGGCAGGCAGGTTAGCGCCGGGAGCGATATTATTACTTACGCTGCAATTGAAGAAGGTTGCGTTTTGCTGGCTGTTAAAGATATTGTTACCCACCACGCAGTTATTGATGGTACCGTCATTTGGCCCGCAGGGTCCGCCATCTATGGCGTGTATCACGTTATTTGAGATAATACCATCACTGGAAGCATCGTTTGCCACCGCATTGCCTACGATATTGTTTGAGATAACAATATTATTAGCGTTATTATCAAAACGTATGTTAGAGAACCAGCCTCCTCTTACGGTAATATTATCCGCATTATTTATTATGACCTGACCGGCCGTGCAGTTCCAGTTACCATTGGCAGAGGTGCTGGCACAACCGATAAGAGCAATGCCTGATACCCCGCTGTTGATATTAATATTACCGGCAAATCTTACCATCAGCACACTGTTATTCGCACCGGTATTGCTGATATTAACCGTATTCAGGAAAGGCGCTTTTGTATCAAACTGTATTCCCGGGTTTGAAGAAAGAAACTGACCTGTGCTGATAATAACCAGCCGCTTACTCATACCGAGGTCGCCGTAACTGTTGATAGAGGGTTCCAGGTGTATGGTATCGCCATCAGCAGCACCATCATGTGCAGCCTGTATTGAGGAAAAATCCACCACCACACCGGTATTATTGTTTACCCGCCATATTTTAGCGGCCGCAGTAAATACGCATAACAGCATCATTGTAAAAAGTAGAAATTGCTTTTTCATAATTACATTATTACTTAATTAACTGAATGTTTAAGGAGACTGGAAGTGCAGTTTCAAATGGCAGGCAGCCAGCTATATTGTCAGTAACAGGCTGGCATGTGTAAAATTCTTAATAAAGAACAGGAATGACAATACGCATTTATGCGTATAGAAGCTCAGCTAACAGGAACGGACATATTTATTTTTGTTCCGGTGTCACCGGTGATGCTGATAGCACCCTCCATCAGTGTAATACGTTTTTTCAGGTTTTTAAGCCCGTTTCCAAATTGGTTGGTATGTAATAATCCTATGCCGTTATCAGCAATGGATATAAAAAGGATATTGTGTTCCCTCAATGAAATTTCAATTTTTACTTCACTGGCTTTCGAATATTTCAACGCATTGTTGAGTATCTCTTTAATACACAAAAACAACTCCTTCCGGTGATTGCCATTTAAAACAATGCCACCCGCTGCTGCTTCATCCAACAGCCGGTATGCTACATTGATACCGGTTCCTTCAAAATACTGCACCGCATATTGCCGCACGTATTCAGCAAAATTCTGCAGCGTATCATTTTCGCTGTTGAGGGCCCATATAAGCGTATTCATTTTTTGAGAAATATCCTTTGCCGTATCGCTTATTTTTTGCGTAAATTTTTCCGGATTTTCCAACCTGTCTTTTTTTTCTGTAAGCAGGTCACTCATGATGCGGATGCTGCTTAAACCGCCGCCCACATCATCGTGCAGGTCTGCAATGATACGCTCCCGCTCTCTCAGCACTGCCAGCTGTTTTTCCAGTTCAAGCCGGTTCTTTTCTTTTTCAATCATTTTTGATTTGAGCATGAGGCCGTAGTTAAGGCAAACAAACTCCAGCGTAATCCCTATCACATGGTATTGCATATAACGCATACCACTTTTGCTGTAATTGGTAACGATCATGTCTATGAGACTGATGGTCCCGAAAAACAAGACGCAGAAACTACCGGTAACTAATATCCTGTTCAGTAAAATCTTTTTTGAACCAAGGAAGCCGATCAGGTAAAATGAAAAAATACAAATTGCTATAATGACGTATTTAACAATACTGTCAGGGAGATAGTAATGCCCATAAAAGTAACTGGTGATAATATCGACTCCCCCGATTACAAACATAACGGCCTCCAGCCGCATCAAAATGTAGTTGTGCTTTGGATACAGATCAGGCATATTACAAAAGTTGCGGCCAAAACGGAAGTAAAAGGCCACTACATAAAACCATACACCCCGGTTAAGCGTAAATTTTTCGGGTTCCGCAATTGTACTTTTTAACGGGTTAAACTGCGGCGCTGCCTGGAATATGAGAAAAACGGATATGGAAATAGTATACAATAAATAATAAACAAATTCTTTACGGCCAAAGATGATAAGCTGGTAAGTAATAAATATTGTCTGAACAAAAACAATCCCGAAGTATATGTATATGATCCAGAAGTCCAATAAAGGTGATTTTAAGGAGGCAGGTTAAAGTGGTGTTTGACCTAAGGTATGTAATTAACGCTTTAAATACAAATTAACAGCTTCCACCCTGGTGCTGACGTGAAGTTTTTCATAAATGTTCTGTACATGTTTTCGGATGGTACCGGTGCTTATCTGTAATGCAGCGGCCACTTCTTTATTGATAAGACCTTTTGCCAGCAAGTCAAGCACTTCCTTTTCCCTTGCCGTTAATATTTCGGGAAATACATTTTCCTTTTCCACCTGGTTAAAACTGGCCACCACTTTCCTTGCAATAGGGCTGCTCATGGGGCTGCCCCCATTGAGCATATCTTCCAGCGCCTCGAGAATCTTAGCCGGTCCTTCCGTTTTTAGAATGTAACCACTGGCACCAGCCTTCAGTGAATTGAAAATTTTATCATTATCCTCGTAAGAGGTGCACATTAAAAACAAGACCTGGGGGTACCGGTTTTTTAGTGTCGCCACACATTCAATTCCACTATTGCCAGGAAGATTAATATCCATCAGCACTGCATCAGGCATTACTGCCGGTATATCTGCCACGGCCGATTCCGCATCTGGGTAACTGCCGCCCAATATATAACCTTCAGAAAATTGTATCATCAGCGAAAGTGCTTCACGCAGCTCATGCTTATCTTCCACGATACAAATTATTTTCCCGGCTGGTTGCATAAGGTTAAAAGTAAATGATTGTTTCGCCAGTTAAAATACGCAATTAATCGTACAGTAAAAACTATTGAGCGTAAGTGTAAGAATAAATTCCGCCTGTATCCATTGAAAAGTTGCTTTCTATTTCTAACATTTCTTTATCATAATGCCATGTTCTTTTAACAATGCCTTGTGCCGGCAAAAAAATTATTCTAACCATATTCGTCCCTGTAAGTTTTTTCTCAGCTTTTTAATACACTATAACCTAAATCACCTTTTATGAGAATCAGTGCACTTCCCTTTGCCTGCCTGTTTTTATTTTTTTCCTGTAACCAGCCAGTTAAGCAAAATGAAAAACAAACAGCTGTTGTACAACCTGCTGCTGACAGCGGCACAAAAACTACAGTTACTGAAACAGGTAATTTTAAAATTATACTGGAATCACCTGCGCAGCAATTTACAGTCGCCTCCAATAAAGTGAGCAGCATTATTGCAAAAAAAGGGCTGATAGTTACTATTGATCCTGCTGCACTCGAAACAGAAGATGGAGCTGCAGCAGGGGATAGAATAGATGTCGAGGTAAAAGAAATGACCAACCAGGAAGAGTTATTTAAAAATGATGCTCCCACCGTATCTGATGGAAGGCTATTAGTATCAGGCGGAGCTTACTATATCGGTATGCAATCGAACGGGAACAAACTGCGGCTAAAGGCAAACAGAACTTTAAAGCTTGATATTCCCCGTATAGCTGATAAAGAGATGGAGCTTTTTTATGGGCAAAGAGACAGCACAGGAAATTTAAACTGGAAAGCTGCCGGTGAAAAGCTTGCAGCAAAACCTGCAACGTTTTTAAACGAGCCGGCATACGCTGCAAATAACACAACAGAAAAATATGAAAACCTGATAAATAAAGGTGAAGACTCATTATCCGATATTGAGCGTCTTGCGCTGTTTGTAAATGAAAAAGGTGGCAGGATAAGTAAAAGAGAGTTCGACAGCTTTGCAAAATATAAACCGGGCAACTCTGATAAAGCCGATTTCAAAACCAGGATAGTTGAGATAAGCGATAAAAAGGAAAAGAATAAAAAAACAAGGCTCCAGCTTGCATATTACAACCCGGTTGAAATCTCCAACCTGGGTTGGATAAATTGTGACAGGTTTTATAATCTACCAGTAAAAACACTTTTACAATGTGAACCTGATAGTTTACTCACCACCAATTCAGTAGCAGTATACATAATTTATAAAAACTACAACGCCATGCAAAAAGAATACTTGCGCTATAACGGGCAACTATTTTCTGGCGAAAATGATGATTATCCTGCCGGGCAACCTGTAAAAATTATTGCTGTAGCTAATATTAACGGAGACTTCTACAGCGCACGGCATGATTACATTTTGGGAAACAGCAAAAAAGTTAAATTCAAATTTTCAAAAGTTAGTAATATTGATCTTATTACAAAATCATACAGCTATTAATGGCTTATTCCTCTTTACAGCCTTCTAAAAAATCTTTAATGCCTAGTACAATTTTGTCCACCATCTGCTGCTGGAAATTTTCATCCAGTATCTTTTCTTCTTCTTCAAGATTACTGATGAATAAAGTTTCTATCAGCGCATTGGGATACTCGATAGGGCTGTTGAGCATAAAATTAAAGGAACCGGTATTACCGTATTCTTTCAGGCCAAGTTCCAGTAACCGTTTATAAATATCCAGGCTCAAATTCCTGAAACCGATATAACGGTAATAAGTACTCGTGCCACCACTCCGGAAAGGGTCTTCGGATGAGTTCAGGTGAATACTCAGTAAAAGATCAGGCAGGCTGTCCCTGTAAAAAAGAATACGTTCTTTGTTATCAACAAATGTTTCCCTGTTTCTCGTCATAATTACTTTGGCGCCTTCTTTCTGCAAGGCTTTCTGCAGTTTCAACGATAATGCCAGGGCAATTTCTTTTTCCCATACACCGGTGGCACCAAGCGCTCCTTCGTTTTTTCCGCCGTGACCTGCATCCACTGCTATTGTCAGGTACTTTAATGAAATAACAGCAGGCTGCCGTTTTATTTTTATAATAAGATTATTACCGGCATAATAAATCTGATGCCCCCAGTGCTGCTGGTGATTCAGCTGCATTGTTATCCTGAAAATATCATCCTGCACCTGTTCGTAATCGATGGACTTTATTTCTTTTGCTGTTTGCATTTGTGTGATCCAGTTAGTATTGCCGGTGGCACCAAAAATATCCACCACAATCTTAGAAGGATCTACTAACTGGAACGACTGGTATGGCAACTTTGCAAATAATCCGACCCGTACATAATCGTACACACTATCGCCATATACAGTAAACTTATCTGTTAAAGATTCAGGAGCAAATGTTCCTTTTGGCATCAGTTCCACATGTTCATCGGGTATATAAGCAATACGGTTTTTTGCAAGCCGTATTTTATAATCATTACCTACCTTACCAATTACTTTAAGCAAAACGTTGCTGTCCAAATAACCGATCTTGGCACCACCCAAACGGTCATCACCCAGGCCATATTCAAGATGTGCCAGTCTTCCTTTTGTTATAGCAACGTCCTGTGTATAGGGTGACATCACGGAATATACGCTCTTTGTTTCTTTAGCAATACTTTTACCGGAAGAGTCTGTGATCGTAAAAGGCATATTCATTACAAAAAAACTATCCGATGACTTAACCGTATATTCACCCTGGTAAATACCTGCCATTCCTTTTGTTGCGCTGAGTGGCATTTCGTTCAGCACTGTTTCATTCAAAGTTTTAACAACGCAATGAGTCAATGCCTTTACCTTAAACCTTATTTTATCACCTGGCTGCAGCAACAAATTTCCTTCAGGAAAAACCTGCATACTTTCAATATCCAATGTCTTTACCGGCAACGTCGGTTTCGGTACTGTATAAGTATAATTTATTTTTTTAACTGTGCTGCCGGACGCATTACCTGCTTTTATTTCTATCGTGGTATCGCCGGGTTTAAGATTTAGTTCATAAGCAAAAGCACCGGTGCTGTACACTTTTGCTGTATTGCCATTCACCGTTACAATACACGACTTGCACACCGAGCCGGTCACGAACTGGCGGGAAGCACTGACAGGATTATTTTGTTTATATGGATTGGTCAATTTTATAAAAACGCCATTTTGTGCATAAGCACCTGTAACTAAAATAAAAACACAGCAAATCAACACCGGCAACAAAACTTTAACTTTCATGAGGTTAAAACTAACACATTTATCTTTCAGGCTTACGTTAAAATAATTTAGATTTGTCCCTTTCAGGAACCAGTATCACCTAATATGCCCCTGTTGTTAAAGCAAATATTCAGTTATTGCCTGCTGTATTTATTATGTACAACAGCCGCAGCACAGCCTGTGTACAACTATATCCCGATAAAAGATGATTCTTTAAAATTGCTTGCTGCCAAAAAGCTGATTACGCAGCAGTACGAAAAGGATAGTGCAGGCATACAGGATGAAAACAAAAAATACATAGTAGCCATTTACAGGGACAGGTATAAAAGTATCAAAGAACTGTTTGATGATAAAGAATTGATATCATCGCCTGAAGCGGACAATTATCTTTCTGCTGTTACCAGTGAGATCATCAATAAAAACCCGGAGCTAAAAAAAATATCACCACGCTTTTTCTTCAGCAGGGCATACTGGCCCAATGCTTTCAGCACAGGAGAAGGCACCATTGTATTTAATATTGACCTGTTTACAAAACTTCAGAATGAAAGCCAGGTGGCCTTTGTTCTTTGTCATGAGCTGGCACATTTATACCTTGATCACTCTAACAAAAAGATACACAAATACATCAGCACGCTGTATTCGGAAGAAATGCAGCAAAAGTTAAAAGCGCTTAAGAAAAAAGAATATGATAAAAAAGAGGAGCTTGATAAACTGGAGCTGAACATGGCCTTTAAGCATTTCCGGCATAACAGGGATTCAGAAAGCGAAGCTGATTCTGCAGCCCTTGGTTTTATGAAAAATACCAGCTACGATTGTAAAGAAGCATTGACCTGCCTGGCATTGCTGGATGAAATAGATGAAGAAAAAATCGATATCGAAAAATTACTTACAAACGCATTCTCTTTTACTGACTATCCTTTTAAAAAGCGGTGGCTGCAAAAAGAAGATGCTTTTTTTGGTGGCATAAGCCAGGATGACAAAGAGAAAGCCATTGAAGATTCATTAAAAACTCATCCTGACTGCAAAGCAAGAATTAAATTACTTACACCTGCGGTGGAGCAACTGGTCAACAATGGCAAAAAATTTTTACAACCCGAACAGCAGTTTCTGAACCTCCAGCAGTTGTTTTCATTTGAGGAGGTTAACTACTGTTTAACTGGTAAAAAAATATCCAGGTGTCTTTTTAATACACTGAAATTGCTGGAACAAAACCCTGCTAACCCCTACCTCATTTCTGTTACGGGGCAATGCCTGAATGAGATGTACAGCAAGCAAAAAGATCACCGGCTGGGTACAATCACAGATTTGCCTTCACCCAAACGTGAAAAAAAATACAACACCCTGCTGGAATTCATTGGCCGGCTGTCGCTGCTGGATATCAGCAGTATTGGCTACAGTTACCTGAAACAATACAACACGCCGCTGACTGGTAATGCTGCGTATGAAAAAATATTTGAGACGAGCAGCAAGAATTTAAAAGATTTTAAAAATTAAAAAACATATTTCTTTATATACCTAAACCATCTAATAACAACGACATGAAAAAAAGTATTTTATTTTTTACCCTGGTGATGCTCAGTCTTATTGCTGCAGCGCAGAATAAGATCAGCTTTGAGAATGTCCGTTCCATGTACATCCGTAACTCCGGAGAAATAATGGAAGGAGAAGAACTGAGAGGTTATTTCAGCTTTTATGTTACTGATAAAAAAGACAGGAAGACAAACGCCTACATGATCCAGATACTCGACAATAATCTTAACAAGGTAAAAGAGATCGAGTTTGAAGATGACAAGAATGTACAGATCCTTGAGAGCGGTTATAACAACAATGCGATCATGTTTCTTTTTTACAACAGTAAAGAGAAAACGCTCGAATACCGTACGTATGGTTTTGATGGCAAACAAAAGTCAACTTATACAAAAGAGCTGACCAATAAAACCAAGTGGCTTATAGAAAGCACCTATGGCACCAAGTCGGAAGAGGGACAGAATGAAAGTATTTTCAGCGTAGGCAATGTTGGCTTTACCACGGTAATACCGGTTAAGGAAGGAAAATATTACAGTTACGAGATCAATTTCTTTTTTACTGACCGTAACAAGCAATGGACTTATGAAGGTGCAGAAGAGCAGGAAGATAAATTCTGCAATGCGCTTTATCTCGGCGCAACGGATTCGCTGGTGGTATTTGAGCTCATCAAACAAAAAAAGATGTTCAGCAGGGAAGCGCATTCCTGGCTGATCGCATTCAATATTTTCACGGGCAAAAAACAATTTGAGAATCTCTACAGAAGGAGAAGATTATAAATTTTACCCTATGAATATTGTAAAGCTTACCGGCCAGTCGGATTTTATGCTGCTCGGCACTTATTACGATGTTGAGAGCAGGGTTGCAAAAGATGCCAGTCTTGGTCTTGCCTCCTGGAGATTCAATACTGCTGGTAAAGTTGTTGCTAAAAAATACAACTCATGGGAAGGGCCTATTGGTAAATACCTGCCTGCAGATGCAAAAGGAAGGGTAAGTGACGTAGGTTATATTTATTTCCATAAGGTATTGCAAACAGAAGATGGAAAATTCTTTGCTGTAGGCGAAGGCTATAAAAAAGTAGTGAGTGGTTTTGGTGTGGCAGCAGGCATACTGGGTGGCATTGGTGGTGGTGGCTCCGGCGTCAGCATGATGAAACTTAAAATAACAGACCTCATCCTGATGCAGTTTGATGAGCAGTTTGATATTAAAAACGCAAAGATCTATGAGAAGAACAGCAACTCCGTGGAGATGCCTGCAGGTGCCAGTTACCTTACGCCGCATACTATGGCGCTGATGGCTAAGAGTTATAAAGCATTTGATTATGATTTTACACAAACAGATAAAAACCACACCCGTTTTTCAGTTGGCTACAGTGATTATGTAAAAGATGATGATTTTAAAGGCCGCACTTTTAACACCATCAGCTATATGGATGGAAAGATTACAACTGATAAGATCAATATTGCTTCCAACAAAGCCACGTGGATGCGGCTAATGTCTGCCAAACCCGGCTTTATAGTTGTAATGGAATATTTTAAGAAAGATAAAAAACTGGATATCCGCCTGGAGAAATTGAATTAAGTGAACCTAAGGTTATGACCCGGGGCCGCAATGCGGCCCCGGGCTTTTATATGCAAATATTTGCACAAAAAAAGTAGAAATAACACCACAGTTAATAGCCTGTATATAAGCTGTTCATGCTGGTATCATAATTGTTGCTTTAATGCCTGTGCAATGATCATATAATTTAAAAAAGGAGGCAGTATGAACAATCCAGTAAGAAAAAACAGCAATAACGCCTGGCGGTTTAATCTTGAAAATTTCTTTGATAATAACCTGGATAAAGCGGATATGATCTTCCCGGCAGTAAATATATCTGAGAATGATGAATGTTATATGGTGGAAGTGGCGGCGCCCGGTTTTAAAAAAGAAAACTTTAAATTAAAAGTGGATGATGACATACTCACCATCGCTGCAGCAGCAGAGAAAGAGAATAATAAAGACAAAAACGACAGGAATGAGTATACAAGGCGGGAATATAGCTATAAAGCTTTTTCACGCAGTTTTATGCTGCCGGACAATATAAAAGATGATGCTATTACTGCTTCGTATAATGATGGCATCTTAAAACTGCAGCTGCCTAAATCAGCAACCCAGGTAAAAGCAACGAAAGAAATAACAGTGAAGTAATAACCCGCAATCATTATAGCGAGGCTCCCAGGCAGGGAGCCTTTTTTATCTGTACGCTTCGTTGGTTTTATTTTACGCAACTCATCCCGTGCTTTATTCAATTCACGCATTCACACCTTCTTTTCTCCGGCACCAGCAGATAGCTTTGATCCTGAATCAATAAACCTCAATCAATATGTATCACAAATTTACCATTGCTGCCCTGGTTGTGCTGCTGCCATTTGCAACAAATGCACAGTTCGGAAATCTTTTAAATAAAGTAAAGAATAAGAGCCAGCAGCGGGTTGACCAACGGGTGGATAAGGAAATAGACAAAGCGCTGGATAAAGCAGAAGGCAAAACAACCAGCACTGAATCCACCACCAACAACACCGTTGAAAAAAGTGCCCCAGCGGAAAATGCAACTGCTGAACCAGCATTAAAAAGTTTTTCCAAATATGATTTTATACCTGGTGATTCAGTTATCTATTACGACGCATTTGAAGGCGAGTCGCTTGCTGAGTTGCCTACGGGCTGGAACACCAGCGGTACTGGTGAAGTTACCACGCTGGATAAATATCCAGGCAACTGGCTGCGCCTGCACAAACCATTTACTTACTTAAGCAGTAATGAAAAAACTTTTGGAGAAAATTATACGGTAGAGTTTGACCTGATACTGCAGTTGAAGAATAACGGCTGGATGTATCCTGAATTTTATGTTGGACTGTTCTCAACAAAAGAAGAGCCTAATGGTGGTAACAATTTCCTGAAAGATCATAAGAAATATGCTTCTGTTGTTACCAGCATTTTTCCTGCTGAAGGCAATAATACAAAAGCAAGAATCAACTCTTACCAGGAAAACAGGAACTATTTTACCGGTGATGTAAAAGCCTGTGAAGTGCTGGAGAAATATTACGCTAAACCAGTGCATATTGCCATGCAGGTGCAAAAAGAACGGTTAAGGGTATGGATAAGTGAAATAAAAATGTTTGACGTACCAAAAGCAATACCATTGGGCACACTGATGAACCAGCTATACTTTGCCGTAGGCAGTACCAACTACAGCGAAGAACAGTATGGCATCTTTGTAAGTAATATCAAAGTGGCCACCGGCCGCCCCGATACCAGGCATAAACTGGTGGAAGAAGGGAAATTTTCAACTACTGGTATTTTGTTTGACCTGCAGAGTGCAGTTATCAAACCTGAATCATATGGAGTGGTGAAAGAGATCGCTGCTGTATTAAAAGAAAACAGCGGTATAAAAATAAAAGTGATCGGGCATACAAGCAGTGATGGTGATGACAACACTAATATGGAACTCTCAAGAAAAAGGGCTGCTGCAGTAAAAGATATGCTGGTAGCTGATTTCGCTATAGATGCAGCCCGTATTGAAACAGAAGGGAAAGGAGAAACAAAACCTGTTGCCGACAATAAGACAAAGGAAGGAAAAGCATTGAACCGGCGGGTGGAGTTTATCAAACTATAGCGCACAACAAACAACACAAACAAAAAGATGAAGCAGTTGCTTCATCTTTTTGTTTTACAATCCTGGTATAAGCATCAATACCGTTTTACTATATTGAATAAAAACCTGGCAGGTTCCCCGATCACGCCGCTTGCTTCCCTTCTTTTTTTAAGTGCATCAGATTTATAGTATGCAAATGCTTTGGCTGTATCAGATACAGCTGTTACCAGTGATACTTTTTTATTATCGTCCGCATCATGGCCCACCACCCTGTCGGTGATACCATTATCCAGCCGTTCCTGTTTGCCTTCCTGGAATACTTTTATCCAGGTATCCCAGTCTTTTACGCTAAAGGTTGTTTGTGACCGCAGTCTCACAGGGATGGTAACCGTATCCTGCCATTCATTAACAAAAAAAGAAATAGTAGGTGCACCGGTCACACCGGCTTTCTGCATGACTGTTTTCAGGGAAGGATCTTTGCTAAATGCTTTTGCTTTGGCCATATCATCTGCCTTCATAGCCACCAGTACCATATTGGTATCAGTAAAGCCACGGCCGATCACGTACTTGTGCAGTCCATTGGCCAGCCTGGCTGAATCGTGTGCCTCGTAGGCTACCAGCCATTTTGCAAAATCAGTCACTTTGTGTTTTACCACCACCATGTTCTCGTGGGCGGTAACAATTGTATTTACTGCCGGTGGCGCTTCAACAGTTTTTGTTGTATCAGCGTTAATAGTTGTGTCGGTGCCGGAAGGATTTTCATTGCCCTCTCCACCACAGGAGCTTAGAAAAATTACCAGGGCTGTGATCAGCAGCAGACCGGTAAATCTGAAATGCTTCATTGTTTTTTGTTTTAAAAATTAATAAATGAAGGGCGGAAATAATATTGCAAGGGGAGGGAGTTCAAACAATATAATAATATAAAATTTAGAAAACGAATTTTATTAACCCATTCCTGCAGGCATCTTATACACATGGCTGGTAAGCAGGCGACACTATTAAAATGAGCAGCCTGCATCAAAAATTACCAGAAAGCTGTATGTTTACCGTGAGCCGGTAAAAAACAACCCGACCGGTTTTTAATTTTCTTATATAACCATCAATATATTTACCCTGGTATTTTATGGAGTATCAAAAAATGAATTCCCTGCAGGAAGAGCTTACTGAATATACATCTTACCAAAAAGCAAAGAAAGCCACCGAAAGCCACATAAGGCTGATCATGCAGAACAGGAAACTGGTAACACTGCCGGCCGAAGTTCCGCAGTTAACACATATCCCTTACTTTGAACTGGACCTCAGTTACAACCGCACCATTAATATAACCAACGTTATTAACCAGTTGTCGGTACTCGATAACCTGAAGGGATTGGCACTCACTAAAAATGATTTGGGAGATATTCCTGCAGAGATCTCACTGTTGAAAAATCTTGAATCACTCACACTCTGGAATAATGGCCTCACAAACCTGCCGGATTCTTTTGAAGCATTGACACAACTGCGTTACCTGCACCTGCGTACCAATAAACTAACAACCATACCTGTACCCATTTTCAAATTGACAGAACTCCGTTTTCTTTGTCTTCGTAATAACAGGCTAAAAAAATTGCCGCCAGCATTATTCGATCTCAGCAAACTGGAACATCTTGACATCAGCAATTGCGGCTTAACTGCCATACCCGAAGACATTGCAAAACTTACAAACCTGAGGATACTTGAAATAGAAGGCAATAAATTAAGTTCATTACCGGCTGGCATTTCAAAACTAAAAAAACTGGAAACGATCCGTTTCAGGGCAAACAATGAATTACCATTGGATGAAGTGATAAAAGTATTGAAAGACCTGCCGCAGTTAAAAACACTTGACCTTACCAATTATGAACTGGAAACTTTACCACCGTCTGTTGGTCAACTGCAGTATGTAGAAAATTTGCAGCTGGATCAAAATAAATTAAAAGAGCTTCCGGGTGAAATGGGTGCATTACCCAGCCTGAAAGCCATCAGCGTGAAAGGTAACCCGGAATTATCGTTGGCTTCCTACTTAAGAACGATCAGTGGCATAAGAAGCATTACCAGGCTGGAATCACAGGATCTGCCGCTGGCTGATGCCTTACCGGATGAGATCGGCCTCTGTACAAACCTGGAAAGTTTACAAGTGGGAGGAAAGTACCAGTCCATAAGCGGTGCTATTGGTAAACTCAATAATTTAAAAGAATTCAGTATCAGTTTTTATGGAGATGCTGGTCTTACTGTTATTCCGGATGTATTTGATCAGCTTGGCAACCTGCAATCAGTTTCCATCTCCGGCCTTAATAATCTTGCTTCATTCCCGGAAACACTTTACCAATCTTCCACCCTGCAAAAGCTCAGGTGGAATACCAACCTGCCACTTGATTTCAGCAAGCTGGCACAAATAAGATCATTAAAAGACCTCACCACTAAAATCATCAATGAAGAGGAGCTGATCCCTTTATCCACCAATACCAGTCTTGAAAGATTACATATTATTAACCAGGAGATCACTCAACTTCCCGGGTCATTTGTCAATATGCTGAATTTAAAAGATTTTGTTTTCAGCTCTTTGCCGGCACTTGACATAGAAGATGCAATAACAAAACTGCCGGCGCTTGAAAAATTCAGCCTCATAAGTTTACATAACAAACCTTTACCCGCCAATTTACATTTACTTAAAAACCTGAAATCGGTTGTATTAGGACATGACGCAGTACTACCCTATACAGCAATGATAGAAATGCTGAAGCAATGTCCTTCTATAGAGGAATTAGAATTTTATACGAATGACTTTATTGTTCCCGCTGAGATAACCTTACTGAACCGGGTGCGGTCCTGCCGGGTGTTTTTTGTTGATCCAGATTTTCACGAGAAGAGACAGGTTAGTACAGCCCTTGAATTTGCACTCCTCGACACCAGCAGGGTATCGTATGTACGCATACCCGGCGCTATAAAAGACAAGGTTGAAGCCCTTAAAAAAATAGCGTTGCTCAACCTGAAAACCGATGATCAGAAGATGATGGCTTATGGCATATTAACAGGTGCATTTGACCTGCTTAAAAAACGCTTGCCGCATTTATTCCCCACAGAAGCAGGCCTGCATGGAAAAACAATTTTCATATTTGGCAAGCCTACTTTAAGTAATTTAAAAGAACTGCAGCAGAATTTAAAAGCTGCCGGCGCCACCATTGCAAAAAAGGCAGATGAAACTGCTACACATATATTACTAACAAGCCGGTTTAATGAAGACATTGCCCCTATTTTGCTGTTAAATAAACCCGTCATACTCGAAGACTTTATCAAACAGCAGGTATTTGATAAAGAAAAGCCTTACCTGATGGAAGAAGGCAATGATGAACTAACGAAGCAGGTTACACGCCTGCTGAGATCGGAAGACACAGATAATATAAACCTGGTGCTGGAACTGATTGAGGGCGGCGGCGCCAATAAAAGACTTGTCGCTTATTTAGCGGTGATCCATTTAAAACATACTGACAATGAGATAAGAAAAAAAGCCCGTACGCTATTCAGGAAATTTGCTGCGGCTGAAGTACAGGCGCATATCAAAGCAAAATGGAAGGATAGCTACCGGGACAAACATTACCGCAATTATATAAAATCCCTGTTGCCGCCCGGCATCGACCTGTTTGATTTTATTTTTGCCGAACATATGGTGGCGTTACATACTGACAACACTCAAAATAATTCATACAGTGGTTTTCGATTCCAGTTATTGAGGCTTGATACATACCATGAGAAAACATTTCCTTCTTCTTTTAAATACCTTGATTTCCTGGAAGAGATATACATCAATGATGGTAACGGGCTGGACCTGCAGGCCTCCTATCCAATATTCAGCCATTTTAATCTAAAAAGATTAACTGTTCAGTATTACGGCGGTGACACATTCCCTGTTTCATTATTAAATTTCAATGGTCTTGAGCAGCTTTCACTCAGCGCTATCCACGACAACAGGCCGTCTGTGCCGGTGCTAGCGCATCATTCTGCTTTAAAAGAATTCAACCTTACTAATTTTGATGTATCCAGTACTGAAAATATTGCTGCGCTTGCTTTAACACTACATTCACTGGAACTTGACCAGTGCAACCTCCGGGAGTTCCCGGCTTTTCTTGCAAACTGCAGTGAGCTGAAAACTTTAAAACTGCAATGCAATCTTATTGAGCATATTGATTTTAATTTTAGCAGTTTAAAAAAACTCAGCGGTTTATCTTTATATGGATGTCCTGTTAAAACAATGTCTGATACATTTTATAACTGCAAAGAACTTACGGATATTGCCATGAGCAATATGCAGTTGAAGGAAGTACCTTTTTCATTGTTTACAACAGGAGAAAAATGGAGAAGTATCTATTTGAGGCTTGATAATAACGAGATCGAACGAATTTCAGATATGCCCGCCGGCTTTAAAACCAGCGCCTGGCGACAATCATTGGCAAGGTTCAATTTTTTAAACCTTGAATCCAACAAGCTGGCCAGCATCCCTGCCCTGCTTTCTTATTTTGAAATAGATGAGTTAAAGCTTGATAAAAATCCGATTACGGCCTTACCTGCTGATATAGATAAATACCAATGCGGCCGTATAAGTATGGATCGCACAAATATTACCAAAATACCGGTTGAATTGTTTCACTCCAAAGCAAATATCCATATTGGTAATTACGACACGGCTGTTGAGTTACCACCCCTGGAACTGGTACCGGAATATGCAGGATATAAAAGCTTTTATGTAAGCAATGCTGATCCCTCTTTTAAAAAAATGTGTGAAGCAATAGAAAAGAAAAAGATATAGCATGTTACCAGCAAAAAGGATCATAGAAGAAGTAACCCGTACCAGCATCGAACTGTTGCTGAAAGAGCCCTTCTATTCCCATCTTTTCAGCAGCCTGAATAAAGAAGTGGTGACAGATGAATCCGGTATTGCAACAATGGCAGTCAGTTTGTATGAAAAAACTTTTTCTCTTTTTATCAATGCTGGCTTCTGGGATAATTTTTTAACGGATAAGCTCCACCGTTATGGCGTGGTAAAACACGAAATACTTCATATCATTTTTAAACACCTGCACGTAAATGAACCGCACCGGAACAGGCTGCTGCTGAATATTGCAATGGACCTGGTGGTGAACCAGTATATCGAAAGAAATTTATTGCCGGGCGAATCCATTTTTCTTGAAACATTCCCGGAACTTCAGCTGGAAAAGGAAAAAGGATATGGGTATTATTATGAGAAGCTGGAGGAACTGCAGCAAAACGCCGGCACTGTTTATAAAGACAGTATAGCTGCCCGTAACCTTGCGTCAATAAAAGAAAATTCGCATGGCCTGGAACGGCATAAACCATGGAAAAATATTTATTCACTCAGTAACATCGACAGGGAAATACTGGATGCTCAAATTGACAACCTGGTCAATATCGCCAATAACAAAACACCGGTAAAATCATTTTCGTCGCTGCCGGCCGGCGTAAGAATACAGATCAATAATATACTGCTGAAACCTGCTGCGCTGGTTGACTGGAAAAGAGTATTAAAATTATTTTCTGAAAGCAGCAGCAAGACCAGGGTAAAAAACACATTGAAGCGTCCTTCCAAAAGATTTGGCACCATCCCGGGTATTAAAATAAAACATCACCAGAAACTGCTGGTAGCGCTTGATACCTCCGGCAGTATCTCCAAAAAAGAATATGAGCTCTTTTTTAATGAGCTGTACCATATCTGGCGAAGGGGCACTGTAATACAGGTGGTGGAATGTGATGCAAAAATTCAGCATACATATACTTACAAAGGCGTTACGCCCAATACGATCCATGGTGGAGGCGGTACTGATTTTAATGCGCCGATAAAATATGCAAACGAAGTCTTTCATCCCGATGGACTCATCTATTTTACAGACGGCGTGGCCCCTGCTCCTGAAGTAATACCAAGGATACAGTTACTTTGGGTCATCAGTAAACAGGGGATCACAACAGACAGTACAGCATTTAAAAAACTGCCCGGCAGAAAAGCAAAACTTATTTAGTCATTATTATATTTACCAGATGTCAAAAAATCAGCAATTTGATTATATAACCTACGGCGCCAAAGTAAACAGTGAGCAGGTGCTGCTGTTCTTACAGCATATCTTCAATAATACTTTAAACAGCGCTCAGGCAAAACCTCCCACCCCTGTTTGTATCTGGGGGTTTCATGGTATCGGAAAAACTGAGATCGTAAAGGATACAGCGCTTGCACACGGTTACCAGTTTGTATACATTGCTCCTGCACAGTTTGAGGAAATGGGTGACCTGATCGGCATGCCTAAAATAGAGTCAATGGGAAACGATAAACAGGTTACGCATTTTATAGCCCCGGACTGGGTGCCAGCAACAGAAGGTCCCGGTATTTTTTTGATAGATGATGTGAACCGTGCAGACGACAGGATATTAAGAGGCATTATGCAACTGCTGCAGAACTATGAACTCGTCAGCTGGAAACTTCCAAAGAAATGGCTGATCGTATTAACGGCAAACCCGGATGGCGGCGACTATTCTGTAACAACGATGGATGAAGCGATGCTTACAAGGATGATCCATGTTACACTTGAGTTTGATGTAAAGAGCTGGGCCAAATGGGCACAGCAGGCTGGCATAGACACAAGAGGTATTGAATTCGTTCTTACCTATCCCGAAATTGTAACAGGGCAAAGAACAACACCCCGTTCGCTCGTACAATTTTTTGATGCCATTAAATCATTGAACGACCTGCGGCAAAATATTGAACTGGTAAAAATGCTGGCAGATGGCTGTCTTGACAATACCACCACAGTGGCTTTTATCAATTTTGTAAATATGGACCTTGATAAACTGATCGCACCGGAAGAAATACTGAACAGCGGTGACTTTAAGATCATTGAAGGCCAGGTAAAAAAATTAATGGACGGCGCTACAAAAAGGCTGGATATTTTATCAGTGATCATGACAAGGCTCACCAACTTTTTACTCTTCAGCAAAACAGATCTTTCAGACAAACAGTTCAGTAATCTAACCAAATTTACATTGCTGGATATCATTCCGAATGATCTGCGGCTGGCAATGGCGCAGGACCTGGTTAAAAGCGATATCAAAAGCATGAAGAAATTATATGCTATACCGGAGATCGGCAAATTATTACTTGCAAAAATGTAAACTGAATGAGCACAATACATATACACAGCCAGGAAAAGATAAACACCCTGCTTGAAAATAACAATCCAGGTATCACTGTAATACAATTTGATGACTGGCAGAATACAGCTATCACTGATATACCGGCTCATTTTTTCAACTGTGTTCCTGATGTGGAATTTGTTGCATTTAATAAACCTGTTGAAGAATTGCCTTTGTCACTGTACGATGCGCCTTTATTAAAAGGAATATCATTATGGCACACAAAAATCAAAAGCTTTTCTGAAAAAATAACCTCCTGCAAAAACCTTGAATCGCTGCATATACGTGAGGGCAATAAAAGTATAAACTGGCAGAAAGAATTTCCAAAACTGGCCACCCTTCCACGTTTGGTGCATTTGGAAATACATAGTATCCGTGGCAACAGTTTTCCGGGTGAACTGGCATTGCTGCAGCAATTGCAAACACTTAAGATAGGAAATGACCTGCTCAAAAAAACTGACCCGGAACAGCTCATTAACGTAGTGACTAAAATAAAAAGCCTGAAAAAACTTATCATCGATTCATGGTATAATAGCAAATTCAAGATCACTGGTAGTTTTTCCCAGCTTGACTTTCTTGATGAGATCGTCATAAATAATTTCAGCCCTGAAGACCTTCCTGCAAGCCTTGCACTTTTCAAGCATGCAAAACTTTCGCTGCAGTTTTCAACAAAGCAGGACCGGTGGGGCCGTACATCTTGTATTGTTGATGACTTTTTTAAACTGCTGCAACCCGGCAAACAGTATTCAGACTGGCAAAAAGAAGTATTGTTTTATTTCTGGACAGGTAATTTTCATGGCCTGCGTGCATTAATACCAAACAAATTGACAGAACCAGCAGCACCTTCCTTTACTGTTAAATTCAGCGGCACAGTAAAAAAAGATAAGCTTAAACAATATGAACAAGCATTAAGTGCAACAAAGATATCCATCGTTAAGAAAACTACGGATGCTGCTGATCTTGCAGTATTATTGCCAACCATCACTTTTGAAGAAGCCGAAAAATTGATTACCAGTGAGCAGCAACTCATTTTAGAAGACCACTTAAATGAATACATCACCAGCCTGGGTGATCATTATCTTTTGGTGGAAGAAAATGAAGCGTTGAATGAAGAGCTCATCCGCCTGCTCGCCAGTAATCAACCGGAGAATTACCTGCTGGCATTCCAGCTGATTGAAAGTGGTGGCGCCAATAAAACAGTGCAGAGCCTGCTGGCTGCTATTCACCTGGCACACCCGGATAAAAAAATTCAGAAAGAAGCAGCAAAACAATTTGAGAAATATTGTTCTGTTGCTTACCAGGAATATATCAAAAAAACGCAGCCCGGTATATCTCTCCGGCGTTCAGGCAATGCAGGAGCTGCCTTCAGGGGATTTTCAACACATCCCGATATTAACCGGGAAGAGTTTATACTCATGTACCAGAAAATTGCCGGTGATAATCCCAATATTAAAGATGTGGAGGAAGGCATACTCCATTTGAAAGAGCAGGCCATCATTGAAATACCGGCTATTTTTAAGTTCTTTAATATTATAACATTAACCCTTGATAAAAATCCATCCTTTGATATAACCAAAAGCATGGATGCATTGCAGGCTGCCCATACACTAAAGGAGTTAAGTCTTGCCGGCAGCCATATTAAAATACCGGATCTCTCCGGCATCAGGTCATTACAGCGTTTGAACATTTCCTATAATGAAGTAGACAATTGTGACTGGTTGCAGGAAATGGACCTGCAGGAACTCGATATTGAAGGCTGCCGTATAGCGCAATGGGACTGGCTGAACAAACAGCAGCATATCAGCGTGCTTAATATCAGCGGCAACAGGATGGATGAACTGCCTGGTGGCATATTCACAAACCCCGTTACTAAATTAACCTGCAGGAATAATAAGTTAAAAACTATAGATGAACGGCTGGCATCTTTATCAAGCCTGAAGGAACTGGATATGGCCAATAATGATATTGATACCTTCCCGGCTTTCCTGTTAAAATTTACGGATGTTAATCTCCGGTCAAACAAGATAGCCGTATTTGAAGCTGCCAGATACGGGCAAGTAATAAAAGAAGAAGACATCCGCATCACTTCACTTGATATAGCGAACAATGAACTTGATCAGCTTGAACTGGGATCATTAAATTTAAAAACACTAACGGAGCTGGATATATCCGGGAACAAACTGGAGACGCTGGAGGAGAGCGTATTTAATAATACTTCTTTGCGCAGGTTTGAGGCCAATAATAACCAAATAAAAAGTATTCCGAAGAGTGCTGTCCGCAGTTATGAACGTTTCTGGCTGGAGAAAAACAAGATCACTGAATTACCGGAATACCTGAATGCATTACAGGCCGGCAACCTGAACCTGAAAAATAACCTGATAGAAACAATTCATTCATCATTTTTTACTGTGCCACAGGGATATGCCAGGGGCAACTGGAAGATAGATGGAAACCCGGTTACTAAAACACCCGGCTTCAGCAGTTATAGTTTTAGTTACCCTGGGCGTACGTAAGTAAGTTTTTAGATGCCGGGAGAAGGGAGAAGGTATATCCAGGCCATTATTTTTACCAACCCAAATGCCCGTTTCACCAAGTCATCTTTTAAAATGGGCTGTTTCAAAATAGGTTTGTATCCTAAATCAAACAACAATGAAAAAGATACAACTCCTGTTTTGCTTAATAGCCGGCAGCCTGGGTGCCACCGCACAAACCTCTGCTGAAATTGCTATCAAAAGTCAACGGCCTTCTGCCATGGTGGATTTTGATGCGTATGAAAAACTGTCTAAAGAAGTAAAGGCTTACCGGAAAGACAGGCTTGTCAGCCTGGAAACTTTTCTTCAATATGCAAAAGATAAAAACACCATCATCCTCGATACCCGCTCTGCCGAAATGTATAAACGCAAACATATTAAGGGTGCCATCAACCTTAACTTTTCTGATTTTGCACAGGACAGGCTGCGGCAGGTAATAGGCGCAGGTAACAAAAGAATATTGATCTATTGCAACAATAACTTTGCACCTGACTTCGACCCGGTAAGCTTTGTATCAAAATCCGCCCTGCCTGTTCCCAAACTAAAATTTAAAACCAAATCACTGACCCTTGCATTGAATATTCCAACATTCATTAACCTCTATGGGTATGGTTACAGGAATATATATGAACTGGCAGACCTCATTTCATTTCCCGAAGCCTTTGTGGCGTTTGAAGGAACGGATGTATTGAAACCTGCAACAGAACAGGCCGTTAAGATCACCAGCGGCAAGTAAGCTGTTATACAGGCACCGTAATTTTTTATTTGTGAGATTTACCCTGTAAAACAACGCCCCGTATGAACGGGGCGTTTTCATAAGTAAATAACCATGAAGAGACACCAGCATTTGCTCCTTTTTAACATTTATATAAATGCCTGTTGCAGGCTGTCCTTGTTTTCCCCCTGAAATGTAGAACAGATTGCCCGGAGAATGCCCCTGAAGTGGATTTTCAACGTTTAAAAATACTGGCCCGGTTTTTTTCTTTTTATAAGCAAACAAAAATAGTTTCTTATGAAAAAGATAACCAATAACATTATCAGCAAGTGTTTATTATTAATGGCATTTATTATGACGAACGTGCATGCCTGGGCATCTGATGCAGGTAATTCAACCACCACCGGCGGTTTAAATGAAGCGATCACAAAACCTTCGTTCTGGATCGGTGTGGTGGCATTCATAGCCTGTATTGTCGGGTTCTTTATGATCGACAGGCCCAAGAAAGAAGACCGGGAGTTACAATAGAAAATAAAAAACTGTATGGCGGCGGGCTTTGCCCGCCGCCATTATCATTATAATGATCATCGATGCCCGAAGGCCCATCCATATTATTACTCAAAGAGGAACTGCAGCGTTTTAAAGGAAAGACCGTACAAAGAGCCGGTGGCTATGGTACGATGCCCACCGCCTGGATAAAAGGAAAAAAATTAAAAGATATTCTAAGCTGGGGTAAACATCTTTTACTGGTATTTACAAACGGCACTGTTAAAGTTCACCTCGGCTTGTTCGGCGATGTACTCATCAACGAAAGAAAAAAAGTGAACCGCTCCTTTTATCTTGAATTCGCTAATGGCGAAATTAATGGCTACGTGGTAAAAGCTGCCAAACTAAAGCAACCTGTTGAAACATTGTATGACTGGCGCACAGATATCCTCAGTAAACATTTTAGCAAAGCCTGGGTGAAAAAATTATTAAAAGAAAAAGAAGATAAGACCATCGATGATGTGCTGATGGACCAGGATATATTCACCGGCGTGGGCAACAAGATAAGAAATGAAGCTTTGTACAGGGCGGGCATTCACCCGCAAAGTATCATTGGAAAGATACCTGCTGTCAAAATAAATAAACTGCTGACCGAAGTGGTTGCTTACGCAAAAATATTCTACCGCAATCTCAAGAAGACCGGCAACAACCATTCTTTCAAGGTGTATCAGCAAGCCTATGCAGCGGATGGCAGTGAAGTAACGATGAAAGTATTACCAAAGACAAAAAGAAAAATATACTTCAGCGAACACCGACAGCGGTTGTATGATTAAGTTGCGAAATTTTATCTTGATATTACATGGTTCCATCAATGTTCGTCACAGAACTATATTTATTATAATTACCAGCTTGAAAACGCATAACACAATGTAGAATTATCACTGCTGAGTTTACAGTAGTATAACAGTTTAATCAAGGAACGATACCGAAAACGGGCTGTAATCGTTTTCGGGTGGCTTTTTTGGTTACTTTTTTTCCACAAAAAAAGTAACAACAACACTTGCACATGTATATTTAGCTGTTGAGATCTGCAGCAAAAACATTCCATTATATTTTTATCTTCCCCTCCACCGAATCATCAATCGTCTTCCCCATGGCAGCACCTGCCAGTCTCTTTATAAAGCTGATGGCCATACTGTGTTTGGTATCCCAGTAATAACCCTCCTGCGGTGTGATCTTAATAACGGTAATGCGTGGGTCATCTTCACCTTCGGTAAACCAGGTCTTAACAATGGGCTGCCATAATTCTTTTATAATGGCTTTATCTTTTGTAACAGTGGCTTCTCCATATATGCTTAAGAAATCGCTGTAAGCCGAACCCTGGAAAAGTAATTGCACCGTGGGGTCTTTTTCTATTTCCGCATTCTTCCTGCTGTCGTCCGCACTCAGGAACCAGAGGTTGCCTTCTTCATCCACTTTCTGCACAGCCATCGGCCGGGTGGAAAAACTTTCGCTGCCATAAATGCCGGTACAGAAAAAACAGGCACCTGCTTTCTCCACCAGCTCTTTTATTTTTTTAACGCCTGCTTCACCGTTGAGGTCTTCATAATTATCCTCCGGTTGATTCTGGTTAATACTGTCCATAAAATTGTTTTCAGGTACCCGTCCAAACACTGCACCATTCTTTTACAGCAGGAAAAAGTGGCTGCTGTTCTATTTTTTACACAACACAGCATA
This sequence comes from Ferruginibacter sp., assembly GCA_047600665.1. Lineage (GTDB taxonomy): Bacteria > Bacteroidota > Bacteroidia > Chitinophagales > Chitinophagaceae > Ferruginibacter. The sequence goes on along the minus strand of JASGKJ010000003.1, from coordinate 2,690,890 downwards.
CAATGGCTAAACAAAATATTTACAGCGGGAAAATAAATACTCACAGCATAATGGGTTCAATGGGACAGTTCACAGCATCTGCCCGGCATTTTGTGAACGCAGCACCATAATACAGTATCATGGCTGAATAAAATACAAAAAGCAGCAACAGCACAGCAGACGCAGAAGCACCGTAAATGGTATTGATGCTGCTGTAATTGAGTAAGGCATGCAGTATATTTTTACCGGCAGCAAAAAGTACTGCAGTCAGCAAGGCCCCCGACCAGGCAATCCGCCAGGCAGGTTTACCATCTGCCAGGTAGCGGAAGATAAACAGGAACCATAGCGCTGTGATCAGTGTTGATACAACAAAAGAAAACAACCCGTTAAAAAAAGAGGACAAGGAAGGGAACAATTGAAAAAAATATTTTCCCGCCAGCACCTGTATTGTTTCTGATAAAATACCAATGGTAAACAACAACCCTGTCAGCAGAATGACAGCCAGTGATTTTATCCTTGTACGTACACCGGCCATTACCTTTTTGCCAGGAGCAGCTGCTGCAATACCCCATAACTGGTTGATGGAACTTTTTATGACCCTGAAGAGCGTGGTGGCAACAAACAATAAAAAGATGAACAGCGCCGCTGTTGCCCACCCGCTGTAGGTGAGCCGTCTTACTGCCCTGATCACGTTCACCACCTGCCGCATGGTCTCGCTGCCGATCATGCCCGATAAGTTCTCAAACAACTCCCGCCGGATGGTCTGCGGGTCAATAAATAACTGGAACACCTGCACTATAATGATGAGTATGGGCGGCAAGGCAAAAAGGGTAAAGAATGCCGTGGCGCCGGACATACGCAGGGGGTCATTCTTTAAAAAAAGATGGAAGGCGTCTTTTAAAGAGCTAAAAAACAATTTAATCTGATAAGTCATACAAGAAAGAAAGCATGGTCCGTGCCAGAGTAGAATATAAGAAATTGTAACAACACCATATAAATAAATTATTGCTCATATATTTAATGTATTAATTTTAGAGCCTTTGATTGTTATATGACAGATATAGAACAGATAATAAATGAATTAATTAAATTCCGGAATGAAAGAGATTGGGAACAATTTCATAACCCAAAGGATTTGAGTTTAGCGATAAATGTAGAAGCTGGAGAATTACTGGAATTATTTCTATGGAAAAATGCGGATGATGCAAACAAAGAAAAGGTAAAAGAAGAGCTGGCTGATATTTTTTCATTTGCGTTTTTATTAGCGGAAAAATACAAGCTTGATGTACGACAAATAATCCTTGAAAAGATAAAAACTAATGCTTTAAAATACCCTGTAGAAAAAGCAAAAGGAAGTGCCAAAAAGTATGATGAACTATAATTGATGATTGTTTATAATGCTACTAAGTCAGATTTTACGGAGGATGTTTTTCATGATAGAATTGAAACAAAAATCTTAGACTTTTTCAAAAAAAACCTTAACCGAAATACCGCATCTAATGAAGTAAGATCGTGGAGAGATTCTATGCAGTATATGGAAAGAGTTCTCAGAGATGACAATATCCCTCAAGACTGCGGCATTGCAATTGAATATCAAATTCCCCAATCAGGTAAGCGAATTGATTTTATTTTAACTGGAATCGGGAACAACAATACAGAGTATTGCATCATTGTGGAACTCAAACAATGGTCAGAAGCAACACTTTCTTCAAAGGATGCAATTGTACATACACAAGTGGGGAAATATTTTGGAGAATTTACCCATCCATCTTATCAGGCATGGTCGTATGCAAGTCTTTTGTACAACTTTAACGAGACTATTTCAAATGATAAAATAAACCTGCAACCTTGTGCTTACCTGCACAATTATGTTCCTGATAATGTAATAACAAATGAACACTATAAGGAACATCTGGATAAGGCGCCTGTCTTTTTAAAAGGCGACGCAATTAAACTAAGAGACTTTATCAAACAATATGTGAAGTTTGGCGATACAACCAATATTCTCTACAGGATAGAAAAAGGAAAAATCCGGCCTTCCAAGATGCTTGCAGACAGTATGGCTTCCATGTTGAAAGGAAATGAAGAATTTGTGATGATTGATGACCAAAAAATAGTGTTTGAAAATGCTTTACACTTGTCCCAAAAAGCAACAGCAAATAAAAAACAGGTATTGATAGTTGAAGGAGGACCGGGTACTGGAAAATCAGTGGTTGCTATAAATCTACTTGTCGAAATAACAAAAAGAGGATTAATAGGGCAATACGTTTCAAAAAATGCTGCCCCCCGTGCTGTATATGAGAGTAAACTAACTGGTACTCTTAAAAAAACTGAAATTTCCAATTTGTTTAAAGGATCAGGGGTATTTATTACCTCCAAACCAAATACGTTTGATGTTCTTGTTGTTGATGAAGCTCACCGACTGAATGCAAGGTCAGGGCTGTATGGGAACCTTGGGGAAAACCAGATCAAAGAAATTATCAACGCCGCAAAATGCAGTATATTTTTCATCGATGATGACCAGCGGGTAACATTAAATGATATAGGATCAATAAGAGAAATAGAGAAATGGGCAAGCAGGTTCAATGCAATAGTAAGCAAAATGGAATTAGGTTCACAATTCCGTTGCAATGGCTCGGATGGCTATCTTGCCTGGCTTGACAATACACTGCAAATCCGGGAAACAGCAAATACAACATTAGATGAAATTGATTATGAATTTAAAATTTTTGATTCCCCAGTTGAATTACGAAATGCCATTGTCGAGAAAAATAAGACAAATAACAAATCACGCATGGTAGCTGGCTATTGCTGGGAATGGAACAGCAAAAAAGACTCAAAGAAATATGATGTCATTATACCTGAATTTGATTTTAAAATGAAATGGAACCTGACAACTGACGGCAGTTTATGGATAGTAAGCCCTGAATCTGTAAACGAGATAGGCTGTATACATACCTGCCAGGGACTTGAAGTTGATTATATAGGCGTAATTGTAGGCCCTGATCTAATTGTGAGAGATGGAAAAGTTTTAACACAGCCTGCAGCAAGAGCCAAGTCGGATAAATCGGTCTTTGGATATAAAAAATTAATTGAAATGAAGCAGGAAGAAGCAAAGTCTACATTACGCTCATTGATTAAAAACACTTACAGAACATTAATGACAAGAGGGATGAAAGGATGTTATGTTTATTTTACTGATAAAGAGACGAATAATTATTTTCAAATGATTTTGAGAGGATAATTGTAATGATCAATTTAAACAAAAGGTACAAGCCTCCGCTTGTGCCAAAAATTCCAATAAACCGAACTTTCTTCTAAGTGTTGAAAATCACCTCGCCACCTTAATCCTAGAACACGAATCCTCTTATTCCGTTTCACTATACCACGAACCGCATCCGCAGCATCAAATGAATGTATATTTACACATTCCATTATGACCAATGTATCTCCTAATGCAAACCAGGTTTTGTATGTCTCCAGTTTTCAACAACTGGTTTCCACGCCATTCCACGACACAATCAACGCCATCTGCTGGAGCCGTACACTGACTGGCAACTTTGCCGAGATCGTTGCTAAAGCAGCATCAAAAGAAAATATAACAGTACTCGGCCCGGAGGAACTGGCCGCATTGGAGCTAACTGAAAAGGGGCAGCTTGCCCGTACTATATTATTAGAAGACTTTCATTTACTCACAGCACATGGTGCTTCTCCGAGCATCAATATCATCCGGCAGTACGACAGGGATGATGACAACAGCTTTTTCCCAACAGATGTCTATTCTTACCATGCAGACCGGTCACCCGTACCCACCGATACTTTTTTATGTACCTATTATGGTGAGCCCAGCGATATACTACCCAATGCGCAGGCCATACAAAAAGTGCTGGTACCTGCAATAAGGGAGCAAGTAAAAAAATTATACAACGGAGCAGAAAAGGACTTCGAATCTTTCTTAAAGGAACATTTTTTCGACCTGCATTATATGGCTGCACCCGGTGCCAGCCCCATCAGCCTTGGTACGGGCAATTTATGGCGGCTGGCGGTTGATCATCCCGGAAGTAAAGTACTCCCCTGTGTACACCGTGCGCCAAAAGAAAAAGAAGGTGAAAGCCGGTTGCTGCTGATCTGTTGAAAAAAGAACGGTGAGTCATACCTGACATACACTAAGTCACCTGCTCCACCAACACTACTGCCGTACATCACCGTGACTTAAAATCAAATAAAAGGATATTGCTTTAAATAAAACAACCCGGCAACATTCCTGCTGCCGGGTTGTTCAAAGAGCTATGCTCAAAAGAGCTTACAAATGTATTCCCCCGCTCACTTCAATCCTTTGCCCGTTCACCCACTTGGCGTCGTTGCTGCAGAGGAACGCCACCACACCACCGATATCATCCGGTAAGCCCACACGGCCGAGTGCAGTTTGAGAAGCGATCATCTTGTTCAGTTGTTCATTGTCCCTTACGGTGCCACCACCAAAATCGGTTTCAATGGCGCCGGGTGCCAGCGTGTTCACCCTTATCTGGCGGCCACCCAGCTCCAGTGCCTGGTAATGGGTAAGGCTGTCAACAGCACCTTTCATAATGGCATAAGCCGAATAACCGGGATAGCTGAAACGGCTGAGACCGGAAGACACGTTTACGATGCTGCCGCCATTGTTAAATACGGGCAGCAGTTTTTGCGTAAGCAGGAAAGGCGCTTTCAGGTGAACGCTGTACATCAGGTCAAGTCCTTCTTCAGGCACTTCACCAATTTTAGCGTGCATGCCCACCCCGGCATTATTCACCAGTGCGTCTATTTTAGCAGCGCCAAAAGCAGACTGTAATGTTTGCTGCAGGTTGTTTACAAAGCCATCAAAGCTTTTACTGTCGGCCACATCCAGCTGGAGTGCAGCGGCCTTTTTACCGGTGGTTTTAATATCGTTCACCACCGCATCTGCGGCCGTTTTGTTTGATTGATAAGTGATGATCACATCATATCCTTTGCCGGCCAGTTGCAGCGCCATATCCTTACCAAGACCACGGCTGCCGCCTGTTACTAATGCAATTTTGTTTGACATAATTGTTGCGTTTATTTGATAACACAAAGTTCAGCATGCAGGCACAAACAGCTGTTGCTTGCATCAATCCATCATTTGCAAAAATCAAATAACAGGCTAACCCGGTAAAGAAAAAGAGGATTAAAAGATCATACCCTGAAAGCCAGTGGTGACCGTTCAGTTTGTTTTTTGAAGAAATTAGAGAAATGCGCCACTTCCTCGAAACCCAGGCTGTAAGCGATTTCCGACACATTCCAGTCGGTTTGCTTCAGCATCATCTTGGCTTCCTGGGTGAGTCGTGCGGTGATCACTTCGGTGGTGGTCTTGCCCATGGTTTCCTTTAGTACTTTGTTCAGGTGGTTCACATGCACCCGTAAGCTATCGGCAAACTCTTTGGCCGTACGCAGCCGCACAGACTGCTGTGGGTTCTCAATGGGAAACTGCCGCTCCAGCAGCTCCACGAACAAACTGGAGATACGGGAAGCCGCATTGTGCGGCGTGGCGCCACCAGCTTTTACCGGTGTGAGCTTTTGACCATAATGCACCAGCTCCAGCACATAGTTGCGGAGCAGGTCGTATTTATAAGCGTAGTCAGACTTTATTTCGGCGTTCATCTTGCTGAACATGGCTGCGATCTCTTTATACTGGACTTCATTTATTTCGTAAATAAAATCACTGTCACGGCTGAAGATGGGCAGCTCATCAATATTGAAACCTGTTTTATTAGATGGCAGGAAATCTTTGGTGAACACGCAGAAATGTCCCTGTTGTTCCCGGTCCAGCGGCTGGTAGTGATAAGGTATTTTAGGCGATGCAAACAGCAGGGCGTACTTTTCGATGGTTACTTCCCTGTCGGCCCAGGCAGCTTTGTTGCGGCCATTGATGAGGCTGATCTTATAATAAGTACGGCGGCTGTAGGGCATTTTTACCTTACCGTCTTTTGCACAACCATACAAATCGGCGATATTAAAAACGTTAAAATGCCCGATATCATTTCTGCCCTGTGTATCTAAAAAATGTTCCAACTCAGCGCAGATGGTGCCGCCGGAGATCTCTTTGTAAAAGTCTTTGATCGAGGTGCTGCTCATTTGTAAAATTCAAATACGGGTGTAAAGGTAGGCCGATTTATTGATTGAAGGTTTCCTAAAATATGGTCCCGGTTCAGGCACCACAATCCCCAGTTCATGCACCTGCTGCTTTCATTCATCTTTCAGCAGGCGCAACTTTACATTCTCTAACAACAGGATAAATCATACAACATGAAAAATGTACTCATTATATATGCACACCCGGATGAAAAAAGTTTTAACCATGCTGTACTCAGCAGCATAGAAGCCACCGTTACCGCCAATGGCCACCATTGCAGCGTGATCGATCTGTACAAGATCAATTACAACCCGGTGATGACGGCGGCTGAATCAAAAGGAATGGTATCGGCACAAACAAAGGCACAGCAGCAATTGATACAGGAAGCAACCGATATTGTATTTGTTTTTCCGGTATGGTGGTTCAGGGCGCCTGCTATGATGGAAGGTTTTATCGACAAGACCTTCACCCCAAAATTTGCCTACCGTTTTAAACCCGTGGCCGGCGTATATGGTATACCCATTCCATTACTGCGTGATAAAAAAGTAACGGCTTTTATCACACATGGTGCACCTGCATTACCGGTAAAACTGTTGTATGTAAATGCAGTGAAGTACCGTTTCCTCCTGGGCTTTCTCAGCTTTTGCTTTAATATTTTCAAATGCAGGATCGTACAGTTATGGTCTGTACCGTTTATCAGTGATGCCAAAAGAAAGGCCGCCCTTGAAAGAGTGGGAAAGATAACAGGAAAAAGAATACCGCCGGTGCAGGTTGCTGCCGGTACAAGTGCAGCCGGCGCATAGAGCCGCTGTACAATGCAATCATAAAATATCTTCCGCAGAAAATACGTAAGCTGTGGAAGTTCTTACTCAAAAAAAGCTATTAACCGGATGCGGTGGCATATAAAAATTCTGGCCCGGTTATTTTAATACAGTAAGAAAAACCGTTTATGAAAAAGCTGTTTACCCTTATAATAAAAAATACTTTACTCCTTATTTTGTTTGTTGCAGCACAGGCAAAGGTTTGGGCTGCAGATGCAACCACTGCAGAAACAGTGAACAGGTCTGCATCCATTTTTTCACAGCCGTGGTTGTGGATCGGCTGTATTGTAATAGCGATACTTATTTTAATAGGACCAATGAAGCAGGAAGAGTTCCCGGTGATCGTAAAGAAAAAACTGGTTAAAAAAGACAAGGAAGCATTGTAGCCTGTAGTTGTGCCGCAAACAACCCTCCATATTGCCGTATCTCCACCCTGCAATAAATAAATTTTAGTTTCAAATTTGTATTGTAAAGTACAGCACGTGATTGCTGAAGTGGAGCAGCCACCATCTTAAAAACGGGCGCAACCGAAAAGCCATACGAGTAGGAACATAAAATTTATTGTATGCCAGATAACAGCGTTTCCCTGCACAGGGTATTAAAAGCAAGCCCGGAAAAAGTTTTCCGTGCATTTACAGAAGCCAATGCCATGGCGGCATGGCTGCCTCCGTATGGTTTTACCTGCACCGTACATGAAATGAAAGCAGAAAAGGATGGCACGTTCAGGATGTCGTTTCATAATTTCAGCACCGGCAACGGTCATTCATTTGGTGGAAAATACTTAGAAGTAAAGCCCGGTGAATTCCTTCAATACACAGATAAATTTGATGACCCTAACCTGCCGGGAGAAATGATCACTTCTGTGTGGCTTAAAAAAGTAATGGTGGGCACGGAATTAAAAATTTTACAGGAAGGTATCCCTGCAATGATACCGGCTGAAATGTGTTACCTCGGCTGGCAGGAATCGCTGGAGAAACTGGCCAAACTGGTGGAACCCGAAATACCGGACGCTTAAGCAAACAGGAATACACATTGATATAATTTAAAAGGCCGGTCAACAGATCCGGCCTTTTAAATTATTGCTCTTAATTTTTCGCCCTGAGATCATCCAGCGCACCAAAGGCATGATCTATTACGATCTTCCAGGTACCATCTTCCTGTTGCCGCATTACTTCAATCCCCTTGGCACTGATCTTTACTTCCTTTCCATCAGTGATATTCCATTCCGATCTGCCCACCGCCAGGTTACCGGCCTGCAGGCAATACACCGTTTTAATTTCCATTTTTCCACCGATGGATAAAATAGCATGGATCGCTTCCTGGAATTTTTCTTTACCCGAAACAGGCTTACCGGGTTCGGGTACGATGATGCCGTTAAAATCATACATACTGAGTACGGTATCGGCGCAGCCGGAATTAAAAGCTTCAGCCAGGGTTGCGTGAGCGTCTTCCGCTCTTGTAGGCAGGTTCATGTTGTTTAGTTTTATGTGAATGAATGATTAATGATCAGGATAAAAGCGGTGCAGTATTTTTATTGTCCGTCACGCTTTGCAGCAGCGGTGCAATATGGCTGTACACTTTATTAAAAAGAAACGGCCCCATGCTGATGCGTTTTACACCCAGCTTTTTCAGTTCCGCAAAACCAGGCAGGCCGGTCATGAACATTACATTTAATGGCAGCGTGGTGGCAGCCACTGCTGCAGCAATATCTTCTTCGTTAACGATGCAGGGCAGGAAGATGCCATCTGCACCGCAGTCGTTGTATATCTTCAGCCGGCTGGCAGTTTCAGCTTGCTTATTTTCCACATTCAATATATAGGTATCACAACGGAGATTGATGAAGAGGTTTGCATTTGCTGCAAGCAGTTTGTTCCTGGTATATTCAATGGTGGAAGCAAACTTTTTTACTTCCTGCAATTTTCTTGCCTTTCCATCAATGACAGAATCTTCTATGTTGATACCAGCCACACCGAGTGCTGCCAGCCTGAGCATATTCTGAAAGATGGCCTCATTACTATCGCCATAGCCCATTTCCATATCAACACTAACAGGTACGTGTACTGTTGAAACGATCCGCCTGATCACAAACAGGTAATCTTCAAAGCTCATCTGCTGGCCGTCTTCAAAGCCAAGACTGTGCGCCACCGCCATACTGGAAGTGGCGACTGCAGGAAATTGTTGTGCTTCAATATGCGAAGCGCTTTTTGCATCCCACGCATTGGGCAAAACCAAAAGCTCTTCAGCATGGTGGAGGGAGCGGAACCGTTCATAATTTGTCATGATGATGTATTTTATTCATCACAAAATTAGGACAGACATATACCTGCAAATTGTAAAAAACAGAACAAATTCATGTAGAAAAAAGGAGTGCTGTTCCTTCTCCCGGCATAAAAGAAGAAGGCGTTTGCCCGGTAAAGCTCCTGAACGAACGGATAAAATGCGACTGGTCAAAATAACCGCACTCGTAGGCAATGGACGTAAGGGAACTGTTTTGCTGCGCCACCAGCACAAGACTCTTTTGGAAACGTTGTATTTGGCTGTATAATTTTGGCGTAATGCCGGTATGTGTTAGAAAAAGTTTTTGCAGGTATCTTGATGTGATCCCGTAGCGTGCTGCCACATTGCTGATGTTGTCGAAGAAATCTTCTCTTGTCAGCTGGTTCATCACGTCATGAATCAATGCGGTGTTCTTTAATTTCTTTCCTGCACCGGCAAGCTTAGCGAGTAAAAAATTATCAAGCAGTGACACCTGTTGCTGAAGCCCGTCTGCTTCCAGCAGCCTGCCATGCAGCATATGTATACTGCTGCCTTCCAGCTGGCCCGGATCAGTAACCCGGTCATTGAGCCGCTCAATCACCTCATCAATAAAAAGAAATGCCGTATGCGGAAAGAAACGTATGCCCAGCATTTTATTATTGCCCAGTGAACGGAAGGTCAGCGGCCGGATGATCTGCCCCCACAGTTCAACAGCAGGCGTGGTGGTAAATTCATTCCCTGTAAAAGTTTGCCAGCGGCCATCACCAAGATTGAACATTAATTCAATACAGCCGGTGGCATATGCATGATCTACCAAAACAGTTTCAGTGATTGTTTCCGAATGATAATAGCATTTTATATAAGGCCTCAACTGGTCGCAGGGTAATATTTCCTCGTATTTAAACATGATATTTTTGCGCCTGTCCGGCTGCATAAAGATAATAAAAGGGTATTGGCGGAATTGTATAAAACGGAACTGTTATTCTTTTTTTACAAACCGGATCAATGCACTGCTGCCTTCGGTGCTTTCCAGTCTTGCTTCATAACGCTTACCTTCTATCTCTGCCACCATGAGTGACGTATTGGGAGGAATAGAGCCCAGGTTCTCTGCCACCATCACCAGCTCATTCGATGGCTGCAGGCTGTTAACGGCCAGTTTGATAGTATAAGGTTTATCCGTAAGCCGGATATGTTCATACAGCAATACATTGTTCAGGAAAATGGCAATGGAATCACCATCTATTTCAGCATTGTCATAAAAACGCAGTTCTACAGAATCACCACTGATGGTTATCTCCTGCATCAGCCGTTTGTTGCGGCTGGTAAATTTTTGTTCATTGGTAAGTGGTACAATAACAACCGGTTCTTTTACCGGTTCGGGTACAGGTTTGGCAACGGGCTGTTTTTTGATAACAGGAACGGGTACCTCTTTTTTTGGTGTGACAGCCGCAGTTGTTGTCCGGGGTTTTGATACAGGTACTGCTGCAACCGGTACAATTGGTTCAACGGGTGCTGGTTTGCTGAAAGCCACTCTGCCAACACTGTCTATCAGTTCCGGGTCGTTGCCTCCCACGGTATAGTTATCAATGATATCATCCCATTCATCCCGGAAGATATGTGTATCTTTTTTTTCAAGTGCAACAGGACCTCTTTGTTCCTCTTCTTTATCCTTCAAACTTGCATTACCATCCAGGTACATCTTATCACCACCTGGGCAATTAAAGTCTGCTGTAGAAAGATATTGTGCCTGCTTTTTTGAAAACAACAATCCTTTACTGCCTTTTTCTTCAATCAACTGGTCATCCCACCATACCACGCTGTTGTCCCTGCTGTCGAAAAAACCTTTGATGCTGTAGCGCCTGTAGTTATTGGGTGATTGATAATAATAACTGGTGCCGGTAAGGCTGTCGCCGTTCTTGATTATTTTAAGCTCAACGGTCTTCCGGTCTATCTTACCTTTCCAGTAGCCTGTAATAAGCTGCGCATTGGCAGGGGTGGTTGCAATGCTGCAAAAGAGAAGTATCAAAAAGTGGGAATGGATCTTCAAAATGCCTGGCTGTTGTTTTAAAAACAGGTGGCTAAATTAAGTTGCAGAATTTTTAAAACTGCCATGATAACGTTAATATTAGCGGCAGTTATCTTCAGCAAAACATTTTACGCAGTAATAGACCTGCAGACAAAATCAGGTATGATACCGGTGGAACTGATCTGCTGCTCAAAACTCTTTTCACTGGTATTACCAGACAGTACAAGGGCCGTCTTCACCCCAAACTTGTTACCACCCAAAATATCTGTGTGCAGGTTATCTCCCACCATCAGTATATCAGGTTTGGTAACCGGCATCAGCCGTTTCAGCCTGTTGTATGCGTAGGTGAACATCTGCGTATCCGGCTTACCGAAATGAATAAATTTTTTGCCGACACTGTTCTCCACCAGCCGGGCAATACCACCGGTAGCCACCGACACTTCGTTTTTTGAAACAGGATAAAGTTTATCAGAATTAGCAACGATCACAGGGATATTTTTTACACGAAGCAGGTTGATCGTTTTATTGATATCGGTATTCCAGTCAAAACCTTCATCATCTAAAAACACAAAAGCACTAACATCATCCAGCTGCTCCATGTCGATGTCACGGATAGAAATATGTTCAAGTCCTGCCTGCAGAATATAGCGTGCTGAATTTTCTGTGCCCATATAACCGATCTTACCACTGGTGATCTTGTGCTGCAAAAAATGTTTTGCCATCATACCGGAAGTGATCACTTCTGTTGTCTGCAGCCCGTGCAGGCCCAGTTTATTAAAACTTTCCACCTGCTGTTCCTGGCTCCGGGAAGCATCATTGGTGAGTATACGCACAGCAATACCTTTTTCTTTTAATGCCATCACTATATTTTGTGCGCCATCAATAAGACCTTTGTAATTTTTTAATACACCATAAGAATCAAGGAACACTGCCTTGAACTGGGAGGCCACCGGTAAAAAAGATTGTAATTCTATTTGCATGAAGAATGGTTAAATGTTTAGCGCTTTCAGGATACGTTCAGCCTTGAATGACTTTTCAATAGAAGGAAAATAAATTTCGATCGCCTCCTTCTGGAGTTTGGTGGCAAACAATTCATGGAAGAAATACCTGCCTTCTTTTATCACGTAATTCAAAATAAAAAAGCGGTAAGCTTCTTTTAAAAAACGGATCTCCTGTTCCTGCAGCGGGAACACGCTATGATATGCTTTCAGGAATAACAGGAACCTGTCTTCCATCAGCGGGTTAATATAATAACTAAAAACAGTACGGTCGCCAATATCTGACACCACCCTGCTTAAAAAATAAAAATCAAGCACCCGGTTACCGATCCTGAACCAGTCATAATCCCAGCGGGAGTATAGTTTAAAAGAAGAACTTACAGAGAAATTACCAATATTCCAGTCTACAAACACTGGTATCTTATCCAGTGCGGCTTCGTTCAGCAGGTCGGCATTTTTAAGAAAGAGATCGCTTTGCTCTTTTATTTTATCAATGTGCAGGCGGTGCTCATATTTGCCCTCATCTGTTTCAAGCAAACCAAGCAGATGATCCACATCCGTCTTTAATGTTTTGGAAGAATGCTGTAATGTATTGCGAATGCTGTGACAGGTTTTATGCAATAGCGCCACTTGCTCTGCAAGCTTTACGATCTGTTCTTCATCCAGCCTTCTTGGCAACTTTTTCTTGATGGTGATGGGCCGGTAAAAAACCACCCACACATCCAGGAAATTATTTTTATACCGGTACACAAAAAGCTTTTCACCCTTGGTGAGGGAACGGGCTAAAAAGTTTTCAAATGGCGCACTTAAATTATTGGACAGCGCATTGATGATACTGTGGTCCTCCACGAAATGATCGAACACCCCAAAATAAGAAAGCTTACCAATGATAATACTGTCATCTGTAAAAGTAATGCGGTAAACATGGTTGGTGGAAACTTTGGCGCTGATATCAACAATACGTTTTATTTCACGACTGCTATCATAAGCCTGCCAGGCCTCTTTAACGATCTCGGTGAAATCAATAAAAGGCATCTGGATGATTTCCCGGCTGCTGATGGCGTCACCTGTAATGGACATATTGATCAATGTTATTTTCCGGGATGCAAAATAGCGAATGCAGTCAATATTCTTCAACGCAGTTTAAAATAACCTGCCGCATAGTATCCTGAAATCGAGCAGCATAAATTGTGTACACCACAATACAACAGACAGGAGCAGTAACAGCAACCCGGTATACAGCCGTTTAAAAACCTGCCACTGTTTTTGAAAAAAAGGGATGACTGCTGCCGCAAGTCCGCAAAATATCCCCGTAAAAAAGTAAAAGCTGTTACCCCATTCGCAGGAGTGCGGCGCACAAATAATGGCAATTACCAGTTGAAGGATAAAAAGTGCAGTATAAAAGACAGGTAATTTTCTCATAACCGGTAAATGGATCTTCCCTGGAAAATAATTATTGTATCCTTGGTATCATTCCCCTGATACCCATGTCAACAAACTTTTCTCCCTTAAGCGGATCAAATTTTCCATTGGGATATGTATCCTCCCATTCAAAACTCTTATTGGTACTGAAGGAAGCTTCTATTACAATATCTGATGTTTCGCTGCCGGTGATGGTAAGCTTACCGGGTACGAATGCTGCTGTTACCACGCAACTGCCTGCTGGTATCGGCGATGTGGAGGCTATTGGATTTACAACCGTTGTGGCACCCGCCGGCGCCTGCCTGGTACTGCTGAAAGGATAATTGACACCGCCATAACTGATGGTTGTTTCGAAACCCCAGAAGCCCTGTTTTTTATTCGCATTAACCGCCACTGCCTGGTTCTTTATATTAAAACTTTTGATGTAAGAATTAAAGCCGATAAAACCTGCGAGCGTTCCTGTAAATTCCTGGTTGATGGCCACGCCACTGATCGTGGTATCCACCCGGTATTTCATATCTCCATTCTGGTAAGCCAGTGAGATACGGATCCATTCATAACTACCTTTTGGTATGTCTTTTAAAGGCATTTGAAAAAACACTTCTCCGTTACCGGCCATCTTTTCCTTTTCAAAATCAATGGCAGATTCGCCACCTGCCGTGGTTTCAGCAGCACGGTACAATACAACCCCGCTGCCAAGTGCCGTAAGTGCATTTGGTGCCAACTCAATATAATGAGCACCCATTTTATTCATTACAGGACTTTGACCGGCATGCCCGGCTGCTAACGTTGACGGTTGACCGATATTATTCAGCCGCACCTGCGTGCTGTCGAATTTGAATTTAATAACAAGGTTGGGAGTGGAGGGAACTGTTGTCTCCTTTTTAGAACAAGACGCTAAAAAAACAAGCACTATGGCAAGAACGTTTTTCATTTGATCTCATTTCAACAATAATAACAAGTTTCAGACAAAGTGGGTGTTAAAGCCGTGGCAATGTTGGAAAAGAAAGTTTGATCTCTTACAAATATGTATTTTTTATATTTTATAATATAAAATACTGCAAAAAATACATTTTTTAGTCAATTCTTTCCACAATATTTTATTAATCCTGCCGACTCCCGTAATTTTACCCATGCTTAAATATGTCGTTTCCTTGTCCGTTTTGGTGCTGTTTGCCGCATCCTGTAAAAAAGAATCAGTTGGTACTGTAACTCCCCCGCCCCCGGGCTCAACCACGGCCCAATTCTCACTGTTAAATGCCAGTGGCAGCTGTAATGAAATTAAAGTAGAAGGTTCTTACACAACAGGTGTTGCTTTAACTTCTGCCAATAAAGTTTTGGTACAGGTAAAAGTAACCACAGCCGGTAGTTACTCAATTACACTCACCAGCACAAACGGCTACCAGTTTGCAGCTGCAGGTACTTTTGCCACCGGCGACCAGCAGCTCGTATTAACAGGCAGTGGTACACCCACCAACCAGGAGATCAACAATTTTTCTATACCAACAGGCAGTTCCGGCTCCGGTTGCGGTTTCAGTATCAGGGTAATCAGTGTAACACCATTACCTGCGGTGCTGGAAGATAATGACAATATGTATTTTGGCAATCCAGGCAATGCCGGCGCAAGGATCGACAGCGCCAATAATTACCTTATGCGGAAACAATATTATTCACTGTCATATAATTCACAGAAAGGTATTCCAAACTGGGTATGCTGGCACTTAACCAAAGCTGACCTCGGCGGAACCGAAAGGCAGGAAGATTTTATAGAAGACTTTTCACTGCCAACAGGCTGGTACCAGGTAACAAAAGCAGCCTATAATGCTGCAGGTTTTAACAGGGGGCATAATATACCTTCAGGCGACAGAACGAGTACAACAACAGCCAACTCTTCCACCTTTTTAATGACGAACATCATTCCGCAGGCACCTTATCACAACCAGGTAGTTTGGGCAACCATGGAAGATTCGCTCAGGCGTTTAGCGAGCCTTGGCTACGAGGTTTACATTATGATGGGGAACTATGGTGCCGGCGGTACCGGTGATAATGGTTACGCCACCAGCATTGATGCAGGCAGGATAACGGTACCGGCTAATATATGGAAGGTGGCAGTGGTGCTGCAAAACGGCGATAATGACAGCAGCAGGGTAAATGTAAATACAAGAATCATTGCAGTAGACATCCCTAATACCAATGCATTAACCGCCAACTGGAAGAACTACCGGGTAAGTGTAGACGCTATTGAGACTGCCACCGGTTACGATCTTTTATCAAGGCTGCCGGCAACATTACAGGCCAGTCTTGAAGCAAAGATTGATAAGCAATAGGAGTAACGCTGTCTATATTAATCCACGGGTTTCATTTCTTTCCAATGCTGATCCTGGAATACGGAAGCCGGGTTGAAGTTTGGATTATTTGAAAGGATATAACTGCTGCCATCACTGCGGCTCCAGGCATGATCATAACCGGCGCTCAGTTCCACCCGGCCGGTCTCATCCCGGTAAGTTTCCACTTCACGGATGGTCTTTACAAATTTTGAATGCATCCTGTCCTGCGACTGCTGCTGTAATTCCCAGCTACGCATATTATCATCCATCCGTTTCAGGTTTTCCTGCCCTTGTTTAATAGCATTCCTTCCAATCTCACGGGTTTGCTCATCCATAAACTGGATCTTTTGCCGGTGCAGTGCATCCCGCTGATTGCGCCATTGTTTCCAGTAGTTATTTACCTGGCTGGTCCATGCCTCACGGATTAGGATGCTGCCCAGCATAGTGCTGAAGATCTTTTCACCTTCTTCTTTTTTTCCGGGTGGGTAGCGCATGAGTATCCTCGGGCTTACAGAACCCGTATAAAATACATTGTAACCACCTGTATAAGTATTTGGCACCGTCATTTCTGTTAACGCAACACCACAAATAAATTTTCCTTCGCTGCCGTCAGTCCACTTTAAACCGGCAGTAACAGCAGAAGGAAATAATCTTGGTATGCCACCATATTGCCGCAGTTCGGCTTCGGTTTTTGAAAAGTCTTGCTGAATTTTAGTAATAGCCCCCGGGTTTTGTTCAATTGTGGTAACCGAGGGCCTGCCGCCTATCTGTGCAAGCATTTGTGTACGCAGGTATTGTTCTGCATCCATAGGCTGCAATGTGCCGCTATATTCAGTATTGGGTCCGTTAAACTGCTGCATGCTGGGATCATTCTGCCATATAAATACATAACTGGATAAAATCTCAAATACAAACGCATCATCAGGTGAACTGGCTTTTAGTTTTGCAAAAGTGCCGCTCTTACCAGGGTACATGGCATCAATATGCCAGTCTATTTTTTGTTGTACCTGCCATCCTTTGGGCAGCAAAATACTATATGCCTCCACGGGTTGTGCAAAACCAGTTTCATCCACCACCCGTATCCTTTCAAAAATATTATAATCCTTCCCTTCTGTAAATTTTGCGGTTGCTTCCATTGCTTTTGATTTGGTGGATTTGTTTTGTGCGGAGTTATCGCAGGAGCATAACAGTAATATGCCCAGTACCATCGCTAATTTGTTTTTTATAAAAGACATACCCATTGTTTATAGAGTATCTGTTTTTTAAGCAGGAGGTAATCAACTTCTATGAAAAAAATTATCGCTTTAAATAATTAAGCGAACACTTACTGTTTGCATATAAACAATGAATCTTAATTTCACCTTTTAAGATCAGTATGCAAACAGCCATTCCTGAATTAAGAACTGTTGAAGTAACCCGTTATGTAACACCTTTGCGTGAAGGCGGTTCGCTGCCGGCCATCGCTGAAGCAGACGATGGTTTTTTATATGTGCTTAAATTTCGTGGTGCAGGGCAGGGTACAAAAGCGCTTATCGCAGACCTTATTGGTGGCGAAATTGCAAGAGCCTGTGGCTTTAAAGTACCTGAGCTGGTGTTTGCCACCCTGGATGAATCCTTTGGCCGTACTGAACCTGATGAAGAGATACAGGATCTGTTAAAAGCCAGCCAGGGACTTAATCTTGGCGTTCATTATCTATCCGGCTCTATCAGCTTTGACCCGGTTGTTACAAAAGTGCCGGCAGATATTGCTTCTAAAATTGTATGGCTTGATGCGTTGTTAACCAATGTGGACCGCACCGCCCGTAATACCAATATGCTTACCTGGCAGCATGAACTCTGGCTGATCGATCATGGTGCTGCATTGTATTTTCATCATAGCTGGGATAACTGGAAAGAACAGGCACATAAACCATTTGCTGCCATTAAAGATCATGTGCTGCTGCGGCAGGCTGCACAAATAAAAGAAGCAGGTGAAGCTCTGCGAAAGATCCTTACGCCTGCAGTAATAAAAAATATTGTTTCCCTTATTCCGGATGCCTGGATAACAGGAACAGCTGTGGACGAAGCAAAAGAAGTATATGCTGGCTTTTTACTGGAAAGACTCAGTCATGCTGATATATTTGTAAACGAAGCCATCAATGCAAGAGCGTCACTCATTTGAATATGCCATCATACGCCTGGTACCACAGGTGGAACGGGAAGAATTCCTGAATGCAGGTGTTATACTTTATTGCAGGCAGCATCGTTTTCTGCAAATGAAATTCTTCCTGGATGAAAAAAGGATTCAAGCCATTTTTCCTGCTGCAGACATAGCTGATATACGCTGCCACCTGGAAGCATTTGAACAGATCAGTGCCGGCAGCCCGCAGGCTGGTCCGATTGCCACACTGGATATGCCTTCCCGTTTCCGCTGGCTTACCGCTAAACGCAGTACCATTATTCAAACATCACAGGTACACCCGGGGCTGTGCAGTAACCCAACCGAAACATTACAACGCCTGTTTGAACAACTGGTACTCACCTAAAATACCCACGGCCGCTCAAATCCAGGTAAGCATCTTTCATATAACAGCAATAAAATGCTTCTGCAAACGTTACCACTAACTATCCGGCGCAGCAACGCAGGGGATTGTAACTTTGGGTGTAAACCAGCAGTACAAACACAGCCACATGAAAGTATTATTTGATTTTGAATTGTATAACAAGAGAGACGAAGATGGTGTATTGATCTACATCATGGATGCCTTTAAAAGATCTATCTTTCATACCCTCAACCCTTTCGCAAATGAGATCAAAGAAGACGGTGGCTATGTGGTAGTAACTATTAAACACCAGGAATTCAGCATTTTTTATCATTACAATCAAACCGCAGAGATATTTAATAAGGTGCAACCACTCCTAAATAATATCGACTGGGGCGTTATTCTCCAGGAAACAGCACATAAACTGGCCAGCTTCAGGGATAATTAGTACCACGCAACAGCATATATATTTTCTTTAAAAAAGAAAGGTTCAATGCTTAAGCCTGAACCTTTCTTCGCTGATACATTTCGCCTGTATCATAAAACAGCAATATGCAAACACCGGGCCATTCCTGCTTTAGCAAATACCCGCCCGTAAAATTATTTGGCTGTTGCCGGGCTGATCACAGAACCTATTTCTGTGATAACTGTTACCGGGAATCCTCCTTTTTTACCGTGCTCCCGTATCAGGTCTTCATTTTCTGCCCTGTATACACAGAAAATTTTATCACCCGTTACATAACTCTGCACCCATTCTATACCAGTGCCCATTTCGGCCAGCACACTGCATGATTTTTGTGAAATACCTTTCAGTTCGTCAGCGGTAAAAGCACCGGCATTGGGGATATCCCTTTGAATTAAATACGTTTTCATGACGTGTTTTTTGGTTTCGTTTGAATTTGATTTTGTTGTTTGAGAAAATGTTGAAAGTGCGGTAAATAAAAGCACAGCCGTGAGCAGGCTATGCAGTTTGATAATCTTTTTCATACAGTTATTTTGTGTTTTGAATAACTCAAAGATATAGCCCGCTGCTGCCGCAGCTATGTAACAAATCATTCAATAAATGGTAAAAATCAATCAGTAAAAAATACTACAGCAGGCCATGGTATTCCATGGGCAGCAGGCCGTATTTCTTTTTAAAGCACTTGGTAAAATAAGACGGGCTTGTAAAACCGCAGTCGAAAGTTATTTGCGAAATATTGTGACTGCCTTTTTTCATCAGCTCCTTTGCTTTTTCAAGCCGGAACTCTTTTAAAAATTTGTTGGGAGAAAAACCTGTGAGTGCTACTATTTTACGGTACAACTGCGATTGGCTCATGGCCATACTCAGTCCATAGTCTTCCATACTGAATTCTGTATCCTGCCAGTTCTCATCCAGCTTATCAAATAGCAACTTAAGCAATTCCTCATCCTGGGATGATAGTATCATGACTCCGGCTTCTACCCGGGTTGAATAACCTGCAGGTATCATATCTCTTACTACGGAACTAACGGCTACGTGCAGGTTCTTTAATACTATGCACGTGCGTTCAGCCATTTGTATTGTATCACCAAACAGTTGGTTACTTTCTGCAACCGGTTCGCCTGCGTACAATGCTGCCCGGAAACCAACTTCCTCCAGCTCTTCCTCCGCTATTGATCTTTGTATGCTTTTTATGCAGGCTACTGCTTTGTCAGCAACAGTGAAAGAGGCAATAAAAAGGGCCCCGCCATATTCCACTGCTGTTCCCTGCTGTATTGCCACATTCTGTTTTATTGCGGCGTACAATTTCTCCAGTAAAGCAATAGATCTTTCTTTCCCCAACCAGTGCTCCAGCAAAACAGGGTCACCTGTTTTTATTGCCAGTAATACACGAAAGGAAGGATCGCTGAATACTTTCAATCCTTCATTTACTGTTACTTCTTCAGGGTCATTTATCCTTCCCAAAAAAGATTCAACCAATGCCGGGTTTACCTCTATTACTTTATTTGGAATGAGCCCGTGCGATTTACTGTGCAGTTCCTGCACAGCTTCCGGGCATGGCGCTTCAATGAGGCAAAAAACGTTTCCACGTTTCTCGTCTATCCAGTAGGTAATGCAGCTGCAGTCATGCGCATGCTGCATAAGCACATCCCTGCGGTGAGCTTCCGCTACATCCCGGGCTTTTACACCAGGCAGTATGTGGAGATCCATGTAGATTGGCATAAAATATCAGCATATAAAATTAATAAAGTGTTTTAGAAGTCGCAAACAGCAACCAGTATTGTCGTAACCACCACTTTACTTACATGAAGCATATAAATAAATTTGGTAAGCAATTTTTAATACAAAATCTTTTATATGTTACTTCAAAATAAGAATGCTGTTATCTATGGCGCCGGTGGTTCACTTGGCGGTGCTGTTGCAAGGGCGCTTGCCAATGCAGGTGCCACTATTTATGCAAGTGGCCATAATATTGAACCCGTTCAAAAGCTGGCAGATGAAATTATACGCAATGGTGGTAAAGCAATAGCTGCATCTGTGGATGCCCTGAATGAACAACAGGTAAACGATTATATTGCAGCCGTAGAAAAAAAGACTGCTACTATTGACATATCGTTTAACCTGATACAATACCAGGACATACAGGGTATTCCATTAACAGAACTTCCATTAAGAGATTTTACAAGACCTGTAACAAGGGCAATGGAAAGTAATTTTATAACCGGTACAGCTGCTGCCCGTATCATGATGAAACAACGCAGCGGCGTAATACTATCGTTAACTGCCACACCCGGTGGTATTGGCTACCCGCATGCCGGCGGCTTTGGCCCTGCCTGCCATGTAATAGAAAATTTATCGCTTGGGCTTGCTGCTGAACTGGGTCCTTATGGAATAAGAGTGGTGAATATCCGTTCTGCAGGCTCACCCGATTCACAGGTATTTAAAGATGCCGTTACATACGGCGGTGATAAAGCAAAACATTTTATAAAAAAGATAGAGGATGACACCATGCTGAAAAAAATGCCGCTGATGGAAGATATTGCCAATACAGCTGTATTTCTTGCAAGCCATATGGCAGCGGGTATTACCGGTGTAACAGTGGATGTTACCTGCGGTACTACCTCCGCATTAAATTACAAAGCGCCGCCCATTGCGTTTGCAGAAAGATAAAAGACCTATCTTTTTAAAAAGATCACCATTGCGCCAATTAACGTAAGTACAATCACCACTTTACGGTAATTATCATCTTTAATTTTTTTTACAACACGGATACCTGTAATAAAACCAAGAGCCAGCGCAGGTAATAATACAAGATCTGTTTGCAGGCTGGCTGCATTTATATTTTTCCAGTAAATAACCTGGAATGGAAGCTTGAATAAATTAATTACCAGGAAAACCCATGCAGCCGTACCGATAAAATCATTCTTGGGCATGCGCATGGCAAGAAAATAAATATTGGCAAAGGCGCCTGCAAGGTTGCCCAGCATCGTGGTAAAACCAGCGGCAATACCTGTGGTGCTTATAAATAAAGGGTTGGTGGGCACTTTATCGGTTTTACGAAATTCCATCCCTACGATAATAATAACAGATATCATGATAATGACGGCCATGATCTTCCTGAAGAGTGCTTCATCGATATCTTTTCCTGTGTATACGCCGATCAAAATGCCCGCAGCCATCCATGGTAACAGCTTCCAGAAATGTTTCCATTGTGCATGCCGGTTGTAATACCAAACTGCTGCTATGTCAGCAGCACAAAGCAGCGGCAGCACAATGCCTGTAGATGCTTTGCCGCCAAATACCAATGCCATTATGGTTACGTTCAGCATATCAATGCCTTTTAAACCGGCTTTGGCAAGACCGATGATGAAAGCGCCTGTAAATATTAAAATAATACTGGTAACAGAATAAGCCGATAATACCTGCATAACAAACTCAATAAACCTGAAGGTAAGGCAAACCTCTGCGGAAGAAAAATTTACATCCCAATCTTTGAACTTTCCCTGGTATCATTTCTTAATCTTTTAAAGATCATAACAGTATGCCCAATGATTTTGCTCTTCATAATACCAGTTATTAATAAAGTTGCTCCCCAGATAATATTGGCATAGGCAAGTGTTTCATTTATATCCAGCAGCTCTACAATAAAATCATCGTATTCTCTTATTAAACGAAGCAGGCCGGTAACTAATAAAAAAATCCCGGTGAGTATGCAGTAAGTTCTGCCACGCACTTCATACCCACGGTATATACCAAGTACACCGAGCACAATGCAGATGGCTGCGTTTATATAATTGATACTAAGCAATCCAAATACTTTAGGGGAGAACATTGCCCATATGCCTGCAATCAAAAAGAAGCAGCCGGTGATAAATGCAAAAATGCTGTGCAGTTTTCTTGTATCCATACAGCAGGTATAACAAAGCCTGTGCCCTGCTGAGGCAGCATGGAAAAGTTTTGTTCCAGGTTACAGAAAGGGTAATACTATGTAAAAAGTTCTACAAAATTTTAATCTGCAAAAACTATCCGGCTTGTTTATTGTAAATTAATAGAAAGAAGGAAACCACTTAAGATGAAAATTTCTGAATATGTTACAAAGCGTTTTTTGAAGGAAGTTGCTGTGGGCTTTGTAATTGCTTTTCTGTCAGCAACCTTGTTTTCATGCAGCGCTGGTAAGCAGGTAACAGCGGCCCCATCAGTGGGCACTATTACAAACGCAGTTGACAGCAGTAAGTGGGTATTTACAGTTAACCAGGTTCAGCCATTGGGCGGAGGGACAAGGATTGCTAATGGTGTTTATACTCTTAGTTACAGTGCAAATAAAATAATTGTGTACTTGCCGTATTTCGGCAATGCGTTTAGCGGAGCGGATGTATTATCCGGAAAAAATCCACTGGATTTTATTTCAGAAAATTTTACCACTAATAAGGAAGAAGTAAAAGAAGGAGAATGGAGAATTATTGTTGAACCTAAAGACAATACCGAAGTAAGAATTTTGAATTTTACTTTGTACAGCAACGGCAATGCAAGCCTCAATGTTACCATGACTAACAGGACGGCCATCAGTTATACCGGTAATATAAGCGCTAAATAAGATGATCAAAAATAACCGGCCCGTGCATGCACGGGCCGGCGATAGTTTTTAGAATATTTGATCTTAATTATATCCCTGCTCCTGCAGAAATATATAGGGGTTTAATGAGGTGCCTTTTTCAGTATCAGGCAAATATTTTCCATATTGTAAATCGATAAAGCCTTTTGCTTCATTTACTTCCCAGAGTATCAGGGAACTGTCCACACCATTGATAAAACATTCAGGCAGCATATCGGTTGCCAGGCCATTCCAGCATGCCTGCTTTAATCTTTCTTTTTTCGACAGCCGCCGCTGCGGATCTGCTTCATTTTTTTCTAACCATTCCCGGCAGGAAAAACTCGTATCAACCATCAGTAAAATTTCCTGTTGCCTGGATCCTTCTTTCATGTACATACAAGTATAATTTTAATTAACGTCCTGGTTTTTCAAAATTGCCTCATAAAATTATACAGCAGTACCCTCCATTTTTATAGTGCTACATTTATTTTTTTATAGTAATAATTCTACAAAACTGTAGTAAGCCTACAGTTGTTAAAAATGCATACCCAGCCCAATCTTAAATCCCTGGTTATAAGAGTTTAAGTTTTTACCAGCATCTACTTTCGACAAACCACGGTCGTAGGCTGCAGTAATACGCATGCCGTTAGCAAGCTGGTAACCAACACCTCCCGTAATACCAATATCCACTTTATTGAACTGGTTGCTTACATCCATCTTATTATTAAATACGGTAAAACCAGCTACAGCAGCCCTTGTATCCAGACTTGCATTTGTGAGATAAGAAAACTGGGGGCCTGCAAATACCTGCAACCCATTGAAAGTAGCTTTCACCAATACTGGCAGATCAATGTAATTGGTATGTAATTGTGCATTAGCCGATGCATTTAGTATTTCAATACCTTTTACAGCATATTCACCCCCAAGCTGGTAACCTTTGGCTGAATAATATAAACCGGGCTCTACTGAGATCATTTCATTTACCGGTACAGATGCAAAGCCTCCTGCATAAAAACCATTTAATGGCTTTGTATTTACATAGCCGTCGGCAAAGCTTATGAACTGTTTGAGGTTATCAGCGGCCTGTCCACTGATGCGGTAATTTGTAACACCCGCAGCTGCACCAAAACTTACACGTTGTGCAAAAGATGCAGTTGAAAAAAATAAAGCAGCAAGAAGTAAAATTTTGTGTTTCATAATTAGCGGCAATGGGATTTACAGCCATTGCCCCCGTAGGAACAGAATAATAATTACTGGATTAATGAGTGATCCGTAAGTTTTTGTTAAAGCAATTCTTTCTGGCCTGCTGATTGTGATGATAAAGTATGTCAAATAATATCTTAAATTTAAATGGCCGGTGGCAAGATGTAAAAGAAAAGCTGAAAGAAGCCAACCCAAATCTTAATGACGATGATGTAACGTACATACCCGGCAGAGAGAACGAATTAATAAAGAAACTGGCAATCAAGATGAACCGAACGGAAGAGGAAATTAAAGGATGGATAGAAAGTGTTGCATACAGTAGTGGACAGGCCTCCTGACATCAGCCTTTTATCCACAGCTTATAGATTTATGGCAACAGATTTGCATGTCAATATGCACCTTACCAGCAAAAACAACCGGGGAAATAATTCCACAATTAAAAATTCTTAATCCAAGGAGGTTGGTATGGGCGTACTAATTAAAAAATTACTGGTATTTGATATTGATAAAAATAATGGTAAACCAACCCCATGGGTGAACTACTCTTTTATCCTTTTAAATGTATTAGTATTTTGTTTTCTCCAGCAATTTGGTACCAATTCAAACTTCACTTACAGTTTTGCAAATGTACCTGCAGAGATACTCAGTGGGAATGATTTTGTGACAGATCCTTTGGTTATAACTTCTGAGGAACCCTCAGGTATTAACCACATAGCACAGATGCCTGCTCTTGCGGCAACACCCATACCTGTTTGGCTTACGCTGGTCACTTCCTTCTTCATGCATAACGGGTGGAGTCTTCTTATTGCAAATATGCTCCTGTTGTTCCTTCTTGGCAATAAATTAGAAACCTGGCTTGGTCATACAAGGTATTTCCTGTTTTATATATTTGGTGGCATTTTAGCTGGCATTTGTTATGCAGCGGCTGTTTATTTTCTTGATGAGAATATGCTGCTGCCATGGGTGGGTGCGTCCGGTGCGTTATCTGCAGTAATTGGTGGCTATATTATAAGCTCTTCTGAACAACGGGTTTCACTTTTTTCTTCCAATGTAAGGGTTCCCTTATTTATTATAATGATGGTTTGGCTGGCGGTACAGGTAATTAATGGATCAGGCTTGCCTGGAGGTGTTGATATAAGCGGTGCAGCTTTTGCGCCACAGGTAGTGGGCTTTATTGCAGGACTATTTTTGATTAAGGTATTTTTTTTAAAAAAGAGCAGGGCCTATAAATACCTTTTCCAGGCACACCATTCCACTTCAAAAGCCACCTCGTAACGGATCATTCACAAAGCTTTAATGTTTCAGCACTCTTATTGGTAAACTGCAGTTTATTTATTTTGCCGGTGCTGTTGTAATACAATACCAGCAAACCATAGCTTGTTTTAAATGCATCCCATGTAGGATCTTTTATAACAGGGTTACCCAGCAATGAAAATAAATTACTTCTTGAAACGCCGATCAAAGCAGGTTCCAGCTTTCCCTTAAAATTTTCTCCTATTTCTATATAACCCCTGCTGGTAAAAAAAGAAATGTCTTTATCCTTAAAAAAAACACCACCACAACCGCTGTTTGTACTATCTTCTTTCGCTTCTGTAAAACAGGGGAAGAATTTTTTTACCTCACCGGCTGTTGAGGTACAATCTACTTTTGAACTAATGGTACCTTCAAGAATATCCACAACAAAAGCAGGACATACCGGCGTAGCCTTCAGTTGGGCACTGACAATATTGATCAGGAGAAAAGTAACAATGGTAAGCGCAAGCTTTTTCATAATCGTTGCTGTTGGTTTATTTTTAGGTGTTACAAATATACATGGATACTGAAGCAAATATCTTGCTAAACAGCAGTTTTAAACATGCTGTGGACTTCTTTTAGATAATTATTACCTGTAATCCATTCAATGAGGTTTAAAGGCTGGGTCGTTGTACATTTTCTTATTGAAGAGATAATATTTACCATCATCATAATTACGCCAGTAACGCTTTCCTTCAAGATCATAATATAATCTTCCGTCTGCTGTTTTTTTTGCTGCCCTGTCATCTACAGTGAGTATTTTAGGCAGGGGTGCTTTTATTTTTTTAACCACTTCCTTTTTAGCTATTGTATCAGTTTTGCTTGCAGGGGAGGATTGAGGCTGATGCTTCTTACTGCAACTGGTTATAAAAACAACTAGGGAGATAAATACTATGGTTATGATCCTTAAATACATAGGAAAGTTTTAGGAGAGTACTTCAAGTTTCTTACCAGAAATTGCTGGATGAGACCACGCTGATAAAATATTTTATCATTCTGCAACGCCTGCGGGAAAAAAACGGAAAAAATACGGGAAAAACACCCTGTAAAAATTTAAAATATGTTTCTATATTGTTACTGCAGTTTAAGCCTTACCTTTTATTAACCCGCTGCTTCATTCGAAGCATACAGCTTTTCCGAAACCGTTGTTTATTTATTAAACTTTAAAACGCCGGGTATGAAACTGCTCATCTTTAAAAACTGGTACAGGCTTGCTATTGCCACTGCATGCTTATTATTTGCGCTTGGCAGTTTAATTTTTGCCTTAAAGTACAATAGTGCGAAAGCTGGCACAAGACCGTCATTGCCAACAACTAAAATACACGAGACCAATTACTGGGTGGTAAGTTGCGGCAACAATATTTATGAAGTAAGCTATAACGCTTTTCTTGAAAAATATGAGTTCAAAGTAATTGGGCCATTGCAGGATTACTGATCAAAATGTTTTCATTAATACAGCCCGCCACTGCAGAATTTATTAACAGTAGATTCAATTTTAAAAAAATTGTATATCTTCCCAATACCCAAACAGTACAACCATAACCAAAACTGTTTTAGCAAAACTTAAATTTGAGAAAAATGAAGAACCTTTTAATTACCGCCGTTACAGGCGCCCTTCTTTTTAGTTCCTGTCAAAAAACAAGTTTTAATCCTGCAGCAGAGGAAGATGCTTTTGAAACACCCGTACAACGCAGGTGTGCAGCCAATGAAGTGCTGGAAGAGCAATTTAAAGCTGACCCTTCTTTAAGGCAAAAAATGGATGAGATTGAAAACTTTACAGCACGTTTTGCCAAAAGCCCCGACCTGGAAAGGCTTTCAGGAGATGTGATGACGATACCTGTAGTGGTAAATGTATTATACCGCACTGCTGCAGAAAATATTTCACAAAGCCAGATACAGGCACAAATTGATGTATTGAATGAAGATTATGCTGGCACCAATAGTGATATCAGCAAAGTGCCCTCCAATTTTACAGGTGTAAAAGCGGGTGATACAAAGATCCGTTTTGTATTGGATGCTGTTGTACGTAAAAGCACCACCAAGAAAAGCTGGGGTACCAATGATGCAATGAAAAAAAGCAGCAGGGGTGGCATTGACCCAACAAGCCCAACAACTAAATTAAACCTGTGGGTTTGTACACTGGGTGGCGGCATTTTAGGATACGCCCAATTCCCTGGTGGTTCGTCTGCTACCGATGGCGTGGTAATATTAAACCTTGCTTTTGGCAGTCGTACTAAATTCCCGGGCGGCTACTATACTTCTACTTATGACCTGGGAAGAACAGCCACCCATGAAGTGGGTCACTGGCTTAACCTCCGTCATATTTGGGGAGATGCCACCTGCGGTAACGACCAGGTGGGTGATACACCATTGCACAATACCGCTAATTATGGTTGCCCTGCTGCTGGTCATAAGAGCACCTGTACAGGCACACCGGTTGAAATGACGATGAACTATATGGACTATACAGATGATGCATGTATGTATATGTTCAGCGCAGGTCAAAAAACACGTATGCAGGCTACTTACGCTGTGGGTGGACCAAGAGCAAGCTTCAGGTAAAAATAAGATTTGAAAAATTATATAAATCAGCCGCCTTTAATGGCGGCTTTTTTTATCCGGCCAATCCATCCGTCTATAATCATACAAATAAAAACTGCCCGCTTTGCAGCGGGCAGCTATAATAATAATCACAAATGATTTATTTATACTGTGGCATTAAACCTTTAGCCAGTTCAACCATTTTCTTTAAACCATCCTCAGGGAGGTTTCCTTTTTTAAACTCAACCAAAATTTCAGGATGCTTGTTATCCATTTCCATCAAGAAATGCTCTTCAAATGCTTTTACATTTTTAACAGCTACATCTTTCAGCAACCCCTGTGTACCGAGGTAGATGATCGCTACCTGTTTTTCTACAGTGAATGGAGAATACTGTGCCTGCTTTAATATTTCCACGTTCCTTGCACCTTTATCAATTACGTTTTTAGTAGCAGCATCCAGGTCACCACCAAATTTAGAGAAGGCTTCCAGCTCACGGTAAAGTGCCTGGTCAAGTTTTAATGTACCGGCAACTTTTTTCATTGATTTGATCTGCGCATTACCACCCACACGGCTAACCGAAATACCTACGTTGATGGCAGGACGGATACCGGAGTTGAACAGGTTACCTTCAAGGAAGATCTGTCCATCGGTGATAGAGATCACGTTTGTAGGAATATAAGCAGATACGTCACCAGCCTGTGTTTCAATAACGGGCAAAGCCGTTAAAGAACCGCCACCCTTTACCAGGTGTTTGATTGATTCAGGAAGATCATTCATTTGTTTTGCGATATCATCCCTTGCAATAACTTTCGCTGCCCTTTCAAGCAAACGGCTGTGCAGGTAGAATACGTCACCAGGATACGCCTCACGGCCCGGCGGACGACGCAATAACAATGATACTTCACGGTAAGCCACCGCCTGTTTAGAAAGATCATCATAAATAATCAAAGCTGGCCTTCCTGTATCACGGAAGAATTCGCCGATAGCAGCACCCGCAAATGGAGCGTAGAACTGTAACGGAGCCGGGTCAGAAGCAGAAGCTGCAACAATAGTTGTATAAGCCATTGCACCATTTTCTTCCAGCGTCTTCATGATACCTGCAATGGTGGAAGCTTTCTGCCCGATGGCAACATATATACAGTAAACAGGTTTACCAGCTGCGTAAAACTCTTTTTGATTGATGATGGTGTCAATAGCGATCGCTGTTTTACCAGTCTGGCGGTCACCAATGATCAACTCACGTTGGCCACGGCCGATGGGAATCATCGCATCGATCGCTTTCAAACCCGTTTGTAAAGGTTCTTTCACCGGTTCACGGAAAATTACACCCGGTGCTTTACGTTCCAGTGGCATTTCATATAATTCACCTGCAATGGGTCCTTTACCATCAATTGCCTGGCCGAGTGTATTGATAACACGGCCGCTCATACCATCACCCACTTTTATTGAAGCGATCTGGCCAGTACGTTTTACTTTATCACCTTCTTTAATTTCGCTGCTGTCACCCATCAATACCACACCCACGTTATCTTCTTCCAGGTTCAATGCAATAGCTTTTACGCCATTTTCAAATTCCACCAGTTCACCACTGCGAACATTGTTCAGGCCGTACACACGGGCAATACCGTCACCCACCTGCAACACAGTACCTACTTCTTCTAAATTGGCGCCTGCATTAAAGTTGCTCAGCTGCTGGCGAAGTATCGCCGAAATTTCATCTGGTTTTATATCTGCCATAAAATGTTATTTTAAAACGTTCTTGTATCTTATCTGATTTTCTGGATGTACTGGTTATCCAGGAATTGTTTTTTAATGTCGTTCAGGTCACGGAGTATACTTGCGTCTACCAGCGTACCGCCCATTTGCAAAAGGAAACCACCGATCAGTTCTTCCTTCACCGCTGTTTCCAGTTGAATATTCTGCATTGGTGTGGTAGCCTTTACCTTATGTACAATTTCATTTTTAAGCTCTTCACTTACCGGCGTTGCTGTCGTTAACTTAACCTTGTAAATACCTTTTATTTCGTTGTATTGTTCAATAAAGGCGTCTGCTATTTCTATCAGGTTTTCTTCCCTGCCTTTACGAACGAGTAAACGTATAAATGATGTGGTGGTATTATTGATCTTGCTTGTAATAACAGCATCAAGCACTTTTTCCTTAACGCTTGGTTTAATGATGGGACTGCGTAACAATGCTGCAAAATCAGGATTGCTTTTGCCGATGCTTTTCAACAGGTTCATGTCTGCGTACACAGCATCTACCTGGTTTAATTCTGTCGCCAGGTCCAATAAACTTTTGGCATACCTGCCTGCTAAACGTGGATTCTGCATTTATAATTATGAGTTATGAATTATGAGTTATGAATTGATTATGCCAATTCTTAACTCTTAACTTTTAATTCTTAATTCAACTTAGCGTCGTCTGCTAATTGCCTGATATAAGTTTCCTGGTCTGCTTTATTAGCCAGCTCCCTGCGTAATACTTTTTCACTTACTTCGATCACCAGGTTACCCACCTGGTTCTTCATATCTATCAATGCAGCCATTTTTTGGTTATTGATGGTTGCCTGCGCTTCAGCAATGATCTTTGATGCCTGGGTCTTTGCCTCTTCTTTTGCATCGTTGATGATCTTATCTTTTGTTTCTTTTGCTTCTTTCAGCATAACGGCCCTTTCTTCACGTGCCTGGGCTAGCAATGCTTCATTTTCGTTTTTCAACTGCGCCATTTCTGTTTTTACTTTTTCAGCAGTGGCGATGGAGTTGGCGATATTCTGTTCCCTGTCGTGCAGGCCTTTGATGATAGCAGGCCATGCCAATTTTTTCAGTAAAAAGAATACCACTAAAAAAGCGATAAGCGTCCAAACGAGCAAACCGAGATCCGGAGTAAGTAATTGCATTTTTTAGAAATTAAAGCTGTTCAATATTGCGATGCCGTACAAGTGAGTGACACAACGATGTTGCTGAAAGAACAAATGCCGGCTAAAAAATCTTTAAAATACTGCATCCTCCGCCCTGTGCTTTGGATGCAGTAAAGAGTTATGCGATGATATTACAATACCATTGCAAGGAAGCCAACGATGATTGCAAACAGTGCAGCACCTTCTACAAGCGCCGCTGTAAGAATCATGTTACCACGAATGTCGTTAGATGCTTCCGGCTGACGGGCAATAGCTTCTACAGCGCCTTTACCAATCTGTCCGATACCGATACCGGCACCAACAGCAGCAAGACCAGCGCCAATAGCACCACCTGCGTTAGCCACAGCGTCTAATAAGAAAAAATTCATAATTGTGAATTTATATTGGTTTAAAAAAAAACGATTTAAACAATAACCGCATCATCATGCTCACCTTCGTGGTGCTCATGGTGTTCACCTTCAAATGCCTGGCCGATAAACACCGCTGAAAGCATAGTGAATATAAATGCCTGCAGGAAAGCCACCAGTACTTCAATAAAGTAAATGAAGATGGTGAATGCCAATGAAACCGGTGATACACCCCAGCCTGCGCCGCTTGCAATTTTTTCTGCAAAAATGAATATCATCGAGATCAAGCAAATGATAATGATGTGGCCTGCCACCATGTTAGCAAATAACCTGATGATAAGTGCTACAGGCTTAATGAACACACTCAAAAATTCCACCGGTACCAGGATAGCTTTTACAAAACCAGGTACGCCGGGCGGGTTGAAAATATGTCCCCAGTAATGACCATTAGAACTTGCCAGTATCACTATAAAGGAGATAACACCCAATACCAGTGTAAAGGCAATATTACCTGTTACATTGGCTGTACCCGGTATTAACCCGAAAATATTATTGATAAGAATAAAGAAAAATACCGTTAACAGGAAGGGCAGGTATTTATCTACTTTATGACCCAGGTTTGGCTTAGCCACTTCGTCCCGGACAAAAGTTACCAGTACTTCCACCAGGTTTTGTTTGCCTTTTGGTGCGGAAGTAACACCCTGTCCTTTTTTATAGGTCTTGGCCACGCTCAGCATGATCCAAACCAGCAGGGCGAGGGCAATGATCATTTGCACCACATTACGGGTAAGGGAGAAGTCATATACTTTTGAACCGTCAACCGCTTCAACTTTACCATCGGCATTCAGTTTATATCCATCTACTTCTGCATGACCATGATCAAATTTGGAAGACATGAATACAGAAGTGCCCTTTGTTGGAGAATATAAAATAACCGGTAATGGAATAGTGATAGGATGTTTGTGGCCATCACTGCCTTTGTATTCAGCAAAATGGAATTCGTGGGCATCCATAATATGGCCAAAGATCACCTTCTTGGCGTTAAAGCCTTCTTCTTCCGCAGCTTCGTGGCCTCCTTCAGCAGGGTGCTCCCCGTGCTGTGCCTTTAAAGTATAGGAAAAAAGCAGAAATATTGCGCTGAAAACCGCTGCCAGTAACGTTTTGGTGGCTTTTGTCAACATATCAATTCCGAAATTTGGCGCAAAGATAGGGTTACAGGGCTGAATTGGCAAGACAAGGCGGGAGAATTTGTTGGGAGTTTTAATCCAGTCCCATTTCTTTACGGAGTTGTATTATTTTTTCCAGTTCAATCACATCTAACTGGTCCTTGGGGCGGTTAACAGCTTTTTTGTTGGTGATAAGCTGGTTGATATGCAGAAAAGGCACTTCTACATTTTCGATTTCGGCAATAGTTGCCATTTGAAGGCATTCTTCAAAGCTATAACCTTCAAGCCCCTTCATATTACTAAGTAAATCCAGTTGAAGACCGTTATTCAGGTAAAAATTAGTCCAGCCTGGTACCATCTGCATCGTTTCAATCATATCATAATCTCCCATACCACAGTCATTAAAAGCCTTGCGCAGGTTACTCCTGTTAGGAGCAGTATCTTCAATCCAGATATCCATATCACCTGTATAACGTTGATGTCCGTGAAGGTTAGTGGCATAACCACCAACCATAATGTATCTTACTTTATTGGAAAAAAGTGCAGACCAGAAGCGGAGTATTTCCTTATCAAAAATATCCATGCTTAGTCTTTTGTAATGTAAGGCTTATGGGTAACTTTTGCTTTTGTAAGCATTTGCCCTATTTTATACAATTTTGTTGCCATTAAAAAACGTTCAGTATGACTGCGGCGCAGCGAATCTCTAAGCAAATCCATCTCGGCTTTTGCATAACCAGCATCAACATCATTCAAAATATTTCCTGTCGCCCGATGATTTTTATCTGCTTCCGGATTTGCCATACTGCAATTTACTAAAATATTTGGGAGAAGGAAAGCTAATTTTTAAGCCAGTGTCTTTTGCTTTTGAAACTGCATGGTATGCAACTGGTAATAAAGGCCCTGCTTTTCCAGCAGTTCATCATGGGAGCCGGTTTCTTTAATTTCCCCTTTTTCCAATACCATTATTTTATCTGCCTTGCGGATGGTGGAAAGCCGGTGTGCAATTACGATGGATGTACGGCCGGCAATAAGCTTTTCAATGGCCTGTTGTATCAGGTGTTCACTTTCTGTGTCTACAGACGAAGTGGCTTCGTCCAGTATAAGGATCGCCGGGTTATATAAGAGTGCTCTCACGAAGGACAGCAATTGCCGCTGCCCCAGCGACAGGGTGGCACCCCGTTCCATCACATTATAATCATAACCACCCGGCAACTGCATGATAAAATCGTGTATGCCTATCAACCGGGCTGCCTCAATTACCTGTTCTTTTTTTATATCCGTATTACGCAGCGTAACATTATCATATACCGAACCGCTGAAAAGAAAAACATCCTGCAATACTACGGCTATTTTACTCCTGAGGTAAAACAACTCGTATTCCCGTATATCTATGTTATCGATTTTTATAGCCCCCTTTTGTACATGATACAGGCGGTTCAGTAAACTGATGATGGAGGTTTTACCACTGCCGGTATTACCAACAATAGCCAGCGTTTCCCCTGTCTTGATATCAAACGAAATATCCTTCAACACATAGTTATCATCATTGTATGCAAACCATACTTTATCAAACTGCACATCACCATTGATATGTATACGGTGATGGCCTTCATTGGCAGCAGTATCTTCATTATCCAGCACTTTAAAAACACGTTCGCTGGCAATCATGCCCATCTGGAGCACATTGAATTTATCTGCGATCAACCGCAGTGGTCTGAATAACAGGTTAAGGCAAAGGATAAAGGAAGTAATGATGGCTGACATCTCTTTTGCTTCCGTATCCGGTAGTATTGCTGCTTCTTTTGCAGCCCACCAAACCAATAAACCTGTTGAAAGCGCCAGGATAAGTTCCACCACGGGAAAGAAAACAGAATACGCCAGGATTGAATTGATATTTGCATTCCGGTGCTCCCTGTTAATGGATTTGAATTTCTCAAACTCCCTGTCTTCTGCTGCAAATGCCTGCACCACAGCCATGCCGGTAATATGCTCCTGCACAAAAGCATTCAGCTGGGCCACCGCATTACGTACACGTATAAACGATTTGTTTACGCTTTCCTTAAAGTAATAAGTAGCCAGTATCAGCACGGGGAAAGGAGCAAGACAAATGAGAGCAAGCTGCCATTTTACACAAAACATGTAAACCAATACCGATACGATGGAAAGAAGGTCTGCAATGATTGGGATCAGCCCGTCGCTAAAAATATCATTAATGGATTCGATATCATTGATGGTACGGGTGGTGAGCGTGCCTATGGGTGTTTTATCATACTGTGACAGGTTAAGATTGATCACCTTTTTATAAGTAGCCACCCGCATGTCTTTTACCACGCTTTGCCCCAGTGATGCTGTAAAAAAAGAAAAAATAAACCTGCAGACAGATTCTATTATTAATAATCCCAGTTGTATAACAGTGATGCCAATTATAACACCTGTTGCCCCTTTTAAAAACCAGGCTTCTGCGCCAGGCTGTAACCCTTTATTAATGGTTACCTGTATAAGCCAGGGCCGCACAGGCGAGATCACCGCCAGGAAAATAGCAAGGAAAAGGGAAGTATAAAATTTGCTTTTATATGGTGAAGCGAACTTAAATACCCTGCGCAATAACGAGAAGTCGAAAATTTTTTTTCCTTTTGCCTGTCCGCTCATTTGGCAAATTTAAAATGTTTGCCGCTTATAGCAGTAAGCCTGTCATGGTTTACAACCATTAAAATAAAATCTCCTCTACTGCTCCATCATTTTATTATACGCCTTTATAAAAATAGCACCCAGGTTCTTATATGGCGGGATGTAATCATCCCAGCTTTCCCGTACTTCTTTATTGGGGTCGGCATAAAATGTCTTGGTAAGACTGCCCCACATATCTTTCCAGACCAATGCTTTGCCGGAAGTAAATACCTGGTTCATATAATTCAATATGGGCCGGTTAATATCACCCTTGCCAATTTCCTTGGTGGATAATATATGAGCATCTGGGCAGATATCGAGTATCTCACTCAGATTTTTATAACCACCGCAGGAGCCTATCACAACGATCTTGGCCGTTCCTTCCATACGGGCAATGGTACGGGGCAACCAGTAACTATGTCCTCGATGGATAACCACTGAGGGATACAGATCGTTTTTACGGAGGTATGCTGCAAGATGTACCTGGGCTGTATCATCCAGGTTCTGGTCGCTGTCCAGGGGTTTGTTTACATATATCCAAACTTTTTTCCCTTTGATGGATTTTATTTCCACCCACTCTTTTTTTGATGTGATCTTCCATTCTTTTGATGAAAAAGAATTTATAAAAGGCGGAAAGAATGCTTTACCATCATCATCCCCATAAAAGAAAACCTGCTGTATCACCCTGCCACTGTCATCGGCCAGTGTTTTATAATCAATCGAATAAATGGATGGGATACCCAGCCTTGCAGTAAGATCCACTGAAGGATCATTAGCTGACTGGAAAATATTTTTCAGCAGTCCATAAATCGTTTTGCCGTTGGCGTTATCTTCCTCAATACTTTTCTGTTCGTTTAACTCCACATTCTGAAGCATATTTTGTAGCAGCAGCTTATCTGTAATACTGCTGTAACTGTCTGCCACATCCACCGCATCTTCCAGGTTACCCGTTTTATCAAGATTAGAAACGAAAGCTCTCATCAGCGTAGATGCATTATTGGCAGGCATCATTGCCAGTACAGTATCAAGCCGGTTAAAATTAGCGGCCATCTTAATAAACTTCTTAAAGAAGTCCATATTAACAGACATCAGTAATTTATCTGTCCTGGGCGAGGGGCCGAGTAATTGAATGAGCTTTGTGAAACTGTGTTTATAACTGGATGTATAAATATCGTTCTCCCCCATTATGATGGCATAATACAACTCCTGTGCTGATAACGGCTCTATGGATTTCATCCTTACAGCCAGGTTGGGATTATCATGCAGATCATTAATATGGTTAATAAAATAAGCCATCGACTTCCTGTACAGCATTTCTCTTAAGCCATTTGTACCAAACATTGCCACCGGTGTGTCTTTATTCACCAGCCTGCTGTAATAAGATGTTTCAGTTTTTACCAGCTGCCTGAAATAACCAATCGTATCCATACCCTTTTCACCATCGCCAATAATTTTCTTCAGGCTGTCCACGGTCTGTTTGCCATTCAGGATATCATCCAGGAAAGGATAATACAACAAAGCACTGGGCGTTTGGCTCAGTTTAGCAACCGCCTGCACCATCGGGTTTGTATTACGTGCTATCAGCTTGCCCACAGCCGTACTTCTTGAAGAAGCGTAATCATATAATTGCTTGGGATTATTTTTGCATGCAAGTACGACCAGGCTGTCTGCAAAAGATTCCTGTACATACGGACTTATACTTGCCAATATCTTATCAGGGTTCCTGGCACTGTATTTTAAAAAAAGTATTTTTTTACTTTCTGTATACCCAATATTGTTAGCGAATATATCTGCATTGATAAGACCTATCTCATAAGTAGTCTCTTCTATAAAAGGTGCCATACTCTGGCTGTCGAGGTTTGCCTTTAATATCTTTTCAAAATTATCGATCAGCAGGGGTGCTGAAGCAGGATTGATCTTTTTTAACTTCCAGCTTACCCTGAAATTTTTTACCACCTCTTCTACGTAGTTAAGCTGGCGTATCTTTTCATTATTGGAGGGAATTTTTGGATTTGCCTCAATAAAGCAGACGATATCGCTGATCTTTCTTGTAAGCGCATCTGTTACAAGCAGGTTGATCTCCTCGTTATTACCAACTTTAATAAGACTGTCTGCTTTTCCGTCCGCTTTGTCACACTTCTGTTGTTCTTCCCTGATCCGGTCATGAAAACGGATGCGCTGGAAAGGTATTTTCAGCTGGTCGCACTGAGCATACAAAAGCTGTGAAAAAAAGATGAAAATAAGACAAGGTATATATCGCTTCATATTTATGCGTATGATACAAAAAGTACAAATTTAACTGATGCTTTCTAAATAAATTGATAATGAGGCCAATTATAAAGGAAAGTATTGTTTTTTGCCTTAACAATTTAATAATACACATTCAAACCAAAGGTGGTATACAGATGATAGCGATAGA
The DNA here is from genome assembly GCA_047600665.1 of Ferruginibacter sp. Taxonomy (GTDB): domain Bacteria; phylum Bacteroidota; class Bacteroidia; order Chitinophagales; family Chitinophagaceae; genus Ferruginibacter. The sequence goes on along the minus strand of JASGKJ010000003.1, from coordinate 2,652,804 downwards.
CTATTTTTGCGCAGCTAAGAATGTATGGCAAATGTTAAAAAAATTTTAATTGCTGATGATGAGCCAGATATCCTGGAGATCATCCAATTTAACCTGCAGACCGAAGGATACGAAGTAATAACTGCCAAAAATGGTGATGAAGCCATTGATATGGCAAAAAAACACCAGCCGGACCTCATTATACTGGATGTAATGATGCCGGTTAAAAATGGTATTGAAGCATGTAAAATCCTTCGCATGCAACCTGCTTTTAAAAACACCCTGATCATTTTTCTATCGGCCCTCAGCGATGAAGGAACGGAGGTTCGTGGATTGGAGACAGGTGCAGATGATTATCTTACAAAGCCCATCAGCCCCAAAATTTTAGTAAGCAAGGTCAATGCGCTTTTCAGGCGGATCAATAAAGAAGAAAGTTCTATCCTCCAGATCAATGACCTGGTGATTGACAGGGAAAAATATGTTATCATTTATAAAGGAGTGGAGATCATCCTTGCACGTAAAGAATTTGAACTGCTTGCTTTACTGGCCTCCAAACCGGGCAAAGTATTTTTAAGAAACGAAATACTAAACCAGGTATGGGGTACCGAAGTGATTGTAGGGGACAGAACAATTGATGTACACATCCGTAAAATACGACAGAAGTTAAACCTCGATTGTATCCGCACAGTTAAAGGAGTAGGGTATAAGTTTGAAATGTAAGAAGCTGTTACAGATTAACGGGTAATATGTTAATTGATGTTCACTATCCGGGGATATTAAAAACTTCAGCAACTGCGATAAACCCGAACATGCTAACACGCTAACCCGTAACTTTATAAATGCTCTCATCCAAAAATCTCTCACCACAGCAGCTTTCAGGTATCACAGCATTTATAATTGCACTTCCTATCAGCATTGGAGCCTGGTATTACAGCAGGATATGGTGGGTGCCGCTTATTACATTTGCCGCCGTACTGGCCGGAAGTTACAGCCTTGTATTGTTTATGGTTCAGTATTTCGTTTACCGTAAAATAAAACTCATCTATAAACTCATATACCAGACAAAAGCAAGCAAGCGGGAAGAATTTTATTATAAAAACATACTGCCACAAAAAAGTATTGATGAAGTAAGGGAAGATGTGGAACAATGGGCCATGCAGCGTAATGCTGAAATAGAATCATTAAAACAAAATGAAGCCTACCGGAAAGAATTTCTTCAAAACCTGTCGCATGAATTAAAGACACCCATTTTTGCTATACAAGGTTACGTGGATACCTTATTAAATGGTGCCCTTGAAAATCCTTCTGTCAACAAAAAATTTCTCTCCAGCACTTCCCGTAATATTGAAAGACTGGTGAACCTGGTGGATGACCTGGATGAAATATCAAAACTGGAGAGCGGGGAACTGGTATTACAGAAAGAAAATTTTGTAATACAGGAACTGGTAAAAGACGTATATGAAACACTGGCATTAAAGGCTGATGAAAAACAGGTACGGATGATCATTAAAAAAGGTTGTGAGTTGCCCTTAACAGTATATGCAAGCAAGGAAAAGATCAGGCAGGTGATCATTAACCTGGTGGATAATGCTATAAAATATGGTAAACAAAACGGCATAGTGGAGGCCAGTGCTTATAAGGTGGATGGCAAGAGGATTTTAATTGAGATAAGTGATGATGGTGCCGGTATTGCTGAAGAACACCTGGGAAGGATATTTGAACGTTTTTACAGGACAGATCTTGCACGAAGCCGTAAAGAAGGCGGCAGTGGCCTGGGTCTTGCTATTTGTAAACACATCATCGAAGCGCATGGCGAAGCGATCCATGTACGCAGCAAGCTGGATGTGGGCTCCACTTTTGGCTTCACGCTCGAAAGAAGAAAAGACCTGAATTGATAAATCAAGCCCGCCCATCAAAGTTTAAATTTTGGTAACATATAGTTTATAATAAGGAAATACAGCCGCTGGAACTTTGCTGTAAACTATATCCCCCTGGAAAAAAGAAAAATCGAAATCGCCGTTATCTCCGATGTGCACCTTGGCACATACGGATGCAGGGCAAACGAATTGTCCCGCTACCTTTCCACCATCGACCCTTCTATCTTAATATTGAATGGTGACATTATAGACATATGGCAATTCAGTAAAAACTACTGGCCGCCGGCGCATATGCTCGTGGTAAAGCAAATTACCAGTATGCTCAGCCGTGGAGTAAAGGTTTATTATATCACCGGCAATCATGATGAAATGCTGCGGCGTTTTGAAAATTTTTCTATTGGTAATTTTCACATCGTTAATAAACTCCTGGTACACCATGGTGATAATAAAAGAAGCTGGATATTTCATGGGGATGTGTTTGATGTAACCATGAAGCACAGTAAATGGCTGGCAAAGCTTGGTGCGGTGGGATACGATACGCTTATTTATATCAATGCCTTTATTAATTATATCAGCAAAAAGCTTGGCCGTGGCAGGATCTCGCTATCAAAGAAAATAAAGAACTCTGTTAAAAGCGCTGTTAAGTATATCAATTCATTTGAGGAAACAGCTGCGTCTATTGCTATAGAAAAAGGATATGATTATGTGCTCTGCGGTCATATACATCAACCGGCAGGGAGACTAATAACGCTCCAGAATGGTTCTGTCAATTATTTTAACTCCGGCGACTGGATAGAGAATCTTACTGCACTCGAATACAATAACAATAAGTGGAGTATTTATTATTACCAGCAGGATGAATTGGTAAAGGAACTGCATGATTCCTTTTATACGGATGAAGCAGCCTATCTCCGCACCACAGAATTATTTAAAATGATGATGCAGGATTTTACAACAGCATCATAAAATGATCTTTTATGAAAGTTCTATATGCAATACAGGCAACAGGTAACGGGCATGTAAGCCGTGCAAACGAGATCATACCGCATCTAAAACAAAAATGCGATGTGGATATTGTACTAAGCGGTACGCAGGCTGATGTAAACGTAAACTTTGATGTAAAATACCGGCTGAAAGGGTTGAGTTTTATATTCGGAAAAAAAGGCGGTATCGATTTTTATAAGACATTAAAGCAGCTGCAGTCAAAAAAATTTTTAAATGAAATAAAAAACCTGCCCGTTGAAAAGTATGACCTGGTGATAAATGATTTTGAACCGGTAAGCGCCTGGGCATGTAAAGTGAGGCATGTGCCATGCACAGCAATGAGTCACCAGTTTGCTGTACTGCATAAAAATGCTCCAAGACCCACCACGTTTGATCCACTGGCATTGCTTGTGCTAAAACATTATGCTCCTAATAAAACAGGTGTTGGCTTTCATTTCAAAAAGTACGGGGATAATATTTTCACGCCTGTTATAAGGAGCGAAATAAGAAATGCTGATACAAAAAGTAAAGGGCATTTCACCGTGTACCTGCCTGCATATGACGACGAAAAGATCATTTCTTTTTTAAAGAAATTCAAGCATGTGGACTGGCAGGTATTTTCAAAGCATACCAAAAAAGTTTACAAAGAAAAAAACTGTTATATCCAGCCGGTAGATGCAAAACTGTTTACAGAAAGCTTTGTCAGTTGTGAAGGCATTCTTTGCGGTGCAGGTTTTGAAACCCCTGCAGAAGCCATTCACATGGGCAAAAAACTATTGGTTATCCCTATGAAGCAGCAATATGAGCAGCATTGCAATGCAGCAGGAGCTGCAGACCTGGGTGTGCCGGTGATAAAAAGTTTAAAAAAGAAACACCTGTACAAAGTAGAAAGCTGGATCGACAATATTGCCCCCGTTAAAGTTGAATTCCCTGATGAAACTGCCAATATTATTGATGCTGTTTTAGCTTCTTACAGGCAAAATAAATTTGACTATACAGACCACAAACTTCAGCTGCCTGGCATATTGCCGCTTGCACAATAATCTATTTGCCTGCTTGTAATAATTTTTTTGCATCTGCAGAAAGGGATGTCTGCACTATTTTATTCATGAACTTAGCTGTAAAACGCATACAGTCTTCGTCGTTCATCCTGAAATCAACATCCTGTATCACCATATTGTTTTTAAAGAAATGCAGGGAGCCATCGTAACCGCAACTTTTATTCTCCCTTAGTTCTGCTTCACTTATAAAGCCGGCTATTTTTCCTATAAGCTGTTTATCACTTATGATCTTTACTGTTATCACTGTATCCATTGTGCCATCTCCTTTAAAATAATTAATGGCAATGCTGTCAGCAACAATTAAATGCTCTTTTAATTCTTTATTACTATGATCGCAACCAAACAATAAAAAAGAAACGCACAGGAGTGTAAGAGATATTTTCATTTGCTAAAGATATAAAAGCAGCTTAATACCAGGCAATAAAAAACCACCCCACAAGAATACAGGGTGGTACAAGAATTTGAATTTGCTTAAGGAACTTGTTTGTCTTGCTATGCTCTTTCGATGTAAGAAGATTCGCTCTTATTATGCCTGCAAGTTCGTGACCGAGTGTTATGCAGCTATTACCGGGTTGTTATGCAATTATTATCAATAAAAAAGCGGCTCATAGAAGAACCGCTTTTTTATTCCCGCTTATACAGTTTTATTTATAGCTGAAGTTTGTCCAGCCTTTATACCAGCTTGCATTTTCTCCTGATGGAGCGATCGCACCAATAAAGTCAACCTTTGTAATAAAAGGACGTGCCTTTATGATCGGGTCATCGAAATAATCGTTTGTTGCAGAAGGTATCACCACCGCTGAGTTTCCAAACGGTGCAAAATCAGGCAATACATAATCGAATGGCCTTGTGTAAGTATTCTGGGCTGTATTCTGTGTGATCACCTTATTTTTTGTGTTAGCTAAAATAGCAGCAGCGATTGATTCTTTTGTTGCACCTGTAGCAGCTGAACTGCTGGCAGTGTACCCAATCGGTGTTTTACAACTGATCAGTAAAACGCCACTTAGTTTTAAAGTTCCTGCTGTCATGTTCAGGTCTGTTGGTGTACCGAGACCAGCATCAATTAAAATACCGGTGCTCCATCCAACAAAGGCAGAATTAAAAATCGATAAAGAAGAATTTCTCCTGATCTGTACTGCAGCACCCAGGTAATTACTGTTGCCTATATTATCCGGTGTTGCTAAAGGTCCAAAGGCTGTTACGTTACTGAACACTCCTTTTGTTTGTGGAGTAAGTGAACTGCCGGTACCATCATTATCACTTTCAAAAGCTTCCGACTTAGAAACATCTGCAATAGCAGAATCACGGATGATCAAACCAAATTGTACACTTCCGCTGAAACCATTGTCCGTATCAAAATCATCATCCTGTGTTTTATAAGCGATCAGGTATTTGCAATTCACCGTACCACCAAACCATTCAAATGCATCATCCTTTGCGTAAGATACCTGTACGTGATCGATAGTAGTGCCACTTCCCACGCAGGCCATTGTTAAAGCGTTTATTTCCTGGTTTGGCAGAAATGCATACCCTGCATATTCAATACGCACATATTTTAATGTACCTGAATTATCATCTTCCACTGGTGTTGGAGCAACTGCATCTCCAGAACCCGCAAGCCCATCACCATCTGCAGTGTTAAAACCACCTTCAGGAATATAAAGCCCAGGTTTACCGCCATTGGCAGAGTTGATCGTTGATTTACCCAGCAGCTCTATACCACCCCAGTCACCTGAAGTTGGTGTAGGTGATGCAGAAGTAAATATGATCGGTTTTTCTGCTGTACCTACAGCCATTAATTTAGCACCTCTTTTTATGATCAGTGCTGCTGTATTTGTTCCTGAATAGGCGGCTTTAACAGTAGCACCTTCCTGTACAGTTAATGTAACACCTGCATCCACATATAACAATCCTGTAATAATGTTGTTATCAACCGCCAATAATGTTGTGTCTTTTGTAACATGACCTGAAAGTGTTACTGTTTTACCGGTATTACCACCATTGCCATTACCGGGAACATTAATGATGATCGGTTCTCCATCTGTTTCAATTTTGCGACAGGCTGATATGCTGATTGATGTAACAGCTGCCATGTAAAAAAGATACTTTTTCATATTTGTTTTGTTGTACATTTTAATTTTAGAATGAATAGTTGAATGTTAAACTGTATGTTGATCCAAACTTTCTCGTAAACCTGTACACATCTTTATCTTTCTGGAAAGACGTTTTGTTATCACTGTTTTGATAGAAGTATTGTGTATTGTTAAGAATGTTGGAGATACCGAGTTTTACTTCAGCTTTATTCTTTAATAATTTTTTGCCTAATTGAAAATCCAGTACAGGTCTTGCTGCCTCCCAGATATTTGGTATGCCGCCTATAGCACCCGAAACAATATCACCCACCAGGTAAATACGGTCGCCTATCTGGTTGAACAGTACGGTGGCGTTTAAGCCTGCTTTTTCGAGATCATACATCAGACCGATGTTTAACACGTAATCAGATTGCCCCTGCATTGGTCTGTCTATGTCTCTTTCTTTATCCGTTACACGGCTTTTTATATAGGCTGCATTTGCCTGCACAGTAAAGTTTTTCAATGCACTTACCATATCAAGCTTTTTGCGCATTTCTATTTCCACACCATATGCTTCAGCCCTTTCAGGGTTTATGTAGGTGAATATTGCACCGCCCTGGTATAAGAACTGTTCAATAGGCTTATCAAAATTTTTGTAAAATATGCCGCCTGTAAATACTTCTCCGGAACGTGGATATAACTCATACCGCAGATCCAGGTTGGTTACTTTAGTACGCTGAAGATTTGGATTACCCTGTACAGCAGAGTTCAGTTCAAAATCATACAGCGTTAAAGATGCCAGTTCACGCATTTCCGGACGGATCACGGTTTGTGAGCCAGATAAACGGATATTGGTTTTACTGTTTATTTTATAAGTCGCATTTACGCCTGGTAAAAAGTCTGTTTGCTTTGTATGACTGAAACGGTCATCCCATTTTTTTACAGAGCCGAGCAACTGGTCATAATGCTCCACCCTAAGCCCCCATACTACACGAAGTTTATCAGAAAACTGGTTATCGAACTGCAGGTAACCGGCATTTAAAATTGTATTGCCCAGGTACCTGAAATTTTTATTATTGATGGAATTAAAAGAAAACGAATCGCTGGTTGCTGATCCCAAACCAAAATTTTTCGAATCGAATATTTTGTCGATCGGTAATAGGCGCAGTGCCCTGTTATCCCTTTCCATAAAGTTGGCAAAGAGTTGTGCATCAAACAGGCGGTCTTTTACCTGCAGCATATAACCGCCTTTAATCGTTTGTTTTTGTCCAAACAGATCAAAGCCATAAGACAGGTCACCGCCGGCTGTATAGATATAATCGCTTAATGTCTGGTAAACACGGCTGCCGCTTTCCTGCGTTAAAGTGCTGCCGATCAAAAACAGGTAAGGATCCTGCGTACCAGTAGCTCTTGTGTACTGGTAACGGCGCTGGTCGGGTGTATATCCATCCAGTATATTAAAGGCGCCATACCATTTCAGTTTTATCCTGTCTGAAATACTGTGATCACCATTTAACTGAGTCGTAAAAAATGTGTTCTCCCTGAAAGTGAGTTCGCCACCGTCGATATCTTCACCTCTTTCTCCTCTTACATTGTTAAGTCCTTTTCTTAATACCACGTAATTATTGGTATTTACGTTTACGATCGTCTTTGATGTGATCTTATTCTTTGGGTTCAGCTGGAGTGAAAAACTTGCCAAACCACCAAGGGTTGTTTCTTGTGTATAGCGGTCATCTTCAAAGCTGAATTGCTGGCTGAAGATGCCATTCTCCAAACTTTGCAGGCGGTTCAAAATATCGGTATACCTGTTTGTTTTATTATAATTGATACCAATGATACCACCAATCTTCTTACCAAGAATAGTTCCTGAAAAACCACCATTCAGCTGAACAGAAACATTGGGCGAAACACTTGCTGTAAGTGGAGCCCAGTCATTACGTATTGACTTTGCGATCTGGTTACGTTCCTGTTGTGTGGCTAGTGTGAATGAGGCTTTGTTTGTGTACCCTTTTGGCAGTCCCCTTGCCCCATCATCAATACCAAGCCAGTCTAATTTACCGCCCTGGCTTTTGTAAAAATCATTTCCGATTGTCTGGCTGTTAAACCCTGTACCAACCTGTATGTTGAAGAAATTTTTTGAAGGAATATCTTTTGTATTTACCTGTATCAAGCCACCAGCCCATTCACCAGGAAGTTCTGGTACAAATGCTTTGTTGATAATAATATTATCAACCATAGGTGCAGGAATGATATCAAAAGAAAATGTTTTACGGTCCGGCTCAGTACTCGTTAACAGGATACCATTTAACATGGCCTGGTTATAACGGTCGGCAAGACCACGTATCACCAGGAATTTACCATCAATCAAACTGGCGCCGGGCGTACGTTTCAACACTTCACCTGTATTCCTGTCCGGTGACCTTCTTATACTTTCAGCAGAGATAACAGAAGCAACGGTGTTTGTATTTTTTTGGAAACTGATCAGCGCATTCACTGTTTCTTTCTTTGCAGAACTTGAACGCACCACCACTTCATCACCCGTTTTTAATTTCGGTGCAAGGGTAATATCTATGTGTGCAATACCATCTGTACCGGTTTCCACTTCACTTATTTCTTTTCCTTCATAACTGGTGGAACTCAATACAAGTGTATATTTCTTACCCGGTTCAGCGTTTAAAACAAAACGCCCTTCCACATCGGTGGCTGTTCCTTTTCCTGTTTCTCTAATAACTACCGAAACGCCAGAAACAGGGTTGCCGGTTTTTGTATCATTAACCTTACCTTCAATTTTACCTTTTTGAGCGAGTGAGCATAAAGAGATCAGTGTAAGCAGACCGGTAAGTAAAAGGCATCTCATGCATTAAATTTTATGCAAAGAGATAGCTCTAATGTTATGGAATTGTAAATGCCGGATTACCGAAATGTTATTACAATATTACCGGAATGTTAAGAGGGTATTAGAAGCGGAACTGGATCCTTGTTGTAAAAACATTGTCCCTCACATTGGAAGTATAACCGCTTAAAGCGGTGTTTTCATTTTTTACAATAGCGTAAAACAGGCTGAGTTTTGCCATGGGTGAAACCATATAGTTATACCCGATATTCAATGTGCTGTATTTAATATCGGCAGCAGTGAAATTACTGCCAGCCACCCCAATCTCCCTGCCCTTTACTTTTGTATTCGGATCGTACCAGTCGTATTTAATGGCGAGTTGATGCCGCAAGGAAAACAGGTGTTGCAGGAAATAAAAATAAGCACCGTTAAAATTACGCCTGTAAAAACCATCCCGCCCGCTAACCAGTGCAGAGGGTGTTTCTGAACTTGTTGCGGTCCCGGTTTGTGTACCGGTAATATATTCCCCTCTTATCTCTGTAAACCCGGTTTTATTTTTAAATTTTAATTGCAGGTCGGCTCCCTTGTAATTTCTCGGAGAATAATGCCCTTCGTTTGAAGCCGCAGAATCGATCATCACTTTTTTTTCATTGTTGCTGCTTACTGTGCTGTACACATATTTTGTGTTCTGCAGTAAACCACCCTTCAAAATAGATATGCCTGCCGATAGGCTAAGCTTTTGATTTATTGGTAATGGCTTTAAAGATATCCGGCTTATAAAATCCTTTTTATTATCAAATTCACCCGTTACATTAATACCCTGCCCGTTGAAAAAGCCAGCGTCAATTTTGATCATTTTCAGCGGGTGCTTTTCTTTTCTAACATCAAAAGAAACCATAGCGCCAAGGTCACGTTCGCTTTTAATCAAGGTCTGGCTCATACGGCCCCGTTCGGGGGTTTCCCTGTCGCTGCTGCTCAGGTTTGCCTCGAAACCAAACGGGCGGGCAAACATGCCCATTGTAAATGAAAACAGCTCAAGGTTATTTTCAAAAATACGGCCCCATACATCTCTTACAGTAAAGCTTCTTTCATTTGCATCAAACTGGAAAACGATCTGCACGCCCGGTTCATTACCCTTGCTTTTAAGATGCACATAGTCTATCCTGATCCTGCTGCGGCGCAGCATAAAACGGTTGCTTACATGCGTACCAAAATCACCTCCTTCAAAGCTCTTTGCACCTTCAGCCTGGGCTACCTGGAACTGTGGCTGTATATAGCCGCCGATACGCACGTGGTCAAATTTTTTATAGATACCTAGAAGACCTTTCCCGGCTTCCTTGGTGGTATCAAGCATATCCATTAAAAACTGGGCTTCTGTCTTCTTATTAAAAGAGAACAGGAGCAACAAGACAAATATCTTCCTCAAGCAATAGAAATTAGTGACGCAAAAGAAATGAATTTATATGACACCTGCCCAACAGGCATGAAGAATTTAAAAGGAATCGCATAAAAAAAGCTGCCTTAAAAAAGGCAGCTTCTATTCTGGTTAAATTGATATTTTATTTTTTCTTCAGCAAGAGCCTATAGTTACCATAGTTGGTACCACCTGCACTCATGTGATTTAACAATACATCAACCGTTTCTGTACAGGCGAATACAAAGTTGCTGCTTCCGGTTGTGGCTGCAGTATAAGTTGCACCTGCATCGTATCCTCCGTAGTTATACCTTGTTACTGTTGCTGCGCCTGTAACAGGATCAACCTTAATAACAAGATCACCATGATTTACCGAAGTTCCTGGATAACCTTCAACAGTAATCTCGTTTTCGCCAGGACCCAGTTTCACTGTTAATTCAGTTCCTGCTGCGTAGTCAGCCCATCCGTCTTCTTCAATAACATATACCTGGTTATCGAACGGCGTTGTCTCGTATGGACAAACCACGGTTGCTTTCCATTGCATAGCAACATTAAATGCCGGCTGCCCTTCCAGGTCAAGACTGCTTGTATTGATCATAGAGAATTTTCTGCCGTCGCTGGTAACCACTTCATTGTACATATAGAATACTGAACCTGGTTCAAGCGCACCTGCAGTAAGTCCCAAAGCTGTGGCTATTTCCTGGTGTGTTGCACCTATCACAGTTTCGCCGCTGAAAGGAACGTTTTTGATCAGCTTCCAGTCTGCTTTATCAAGCGATGGAGTTGCAGATACAAACAGGTTCACACTGGCTACAGGGTCTCCATAAGAGCTAACCTTTTCGCTTACAACACTGGTTACATCATTTGCATCCAGGTTTAAATTGGTTGCTTCCACCAGGGTTAGGTAAGAGCCCTTACCTAACTCCTTGTAAAAGTCTTTAGACTTATCACAAGAGAAGAGAATAAGTGCTAAAATTAATGATAATGAATATGCTTTTTTCATCTTAACTGATTTATAATAATTAATTGGGTTCTGATTAATTCACATAGATATCATCTGAATTATTATCCCAGAACACTTTAATGTTGGTAGCTGTTTTTTGAGTAACGTTATTGTTCCTGTTTGCATAAGAACCAGGGAACGGTACTGAACGCATGAACGGACCTGGTGTTGGATTCAGGTTTGGCTGCATGTTTCTTGGCATACCTGTACGCCTGTAGTTATTATATGACTCGATACCATTACCCCACAGGGCAACATAGTATTCTTTCATAATAATTTCCAAACGGTCATCATCATTAGCTGCAGCATCATACAATGACAGCACTTTTGTTACATATGGAGTAATTGCTGCCCTTGCTGCAGAATCCCTGTCAATACCAGTAGTAGCTTTAGGAATTGTATAGCTTATTGTTTTAGGGAAGTCAACCACAGTAGTAATAGATTTCCTGATACCAGATTCAAGCAATGCCCTTGCATCACCTGTGGTACCCAGTTTTAGAGCAGCTTCAGCTTTTACAAAATCCGTAAATGCTGGCTGCCATACAGGTAATATACCCTGGCCCTGTGCACCAGCACCATCAGCTACCTTGGCTGCATCATTGTTATCAAATTTACCACCGCAAGGATAAACACCCCAGGCTAAGCGCTGGAACTGATCTGGCGGAATACCCTGGTCATCACCATGATCCCTTCCATAGAAACCAGAAACGTTAGCATAACAAAAAGGATAACCTGCTGTTTGAGGATAGTGAGGTGGTGCAGTATTGTTTAAGCAGTTTAAAACGCTTGGGTCAATAATAGTTACGTTGCTGATCTGGCGGTAGAAATAATACCTCCAGCGTGGATCCAAACCGTTACCTTTTTCAGAGAAAACAGACCATACAAAGAAGTTTCCAATGTAATCATTGGCACCTGTGCTCGTGTAGTAAACACCGTATTTAGGATGACGGCTGTTTGGGTTGATCGCTTTTGAACCATATTTGAAAACAAAAGCCTGCGCATCAGTAGAAATCAATTCACCGTCAGTTAACAGTTCGTTGATCTTGTCTTTTGCAGTGTTGTCCACTAACCTGATCTGGTTGTACAGTTTCAGTTTAAGTGTTTTAGCCGCCCTTCTCCAGGCAGCAGCTTTGGCTGTTGCACCGGTAACGCTTGCATAAAACAGGTCATTGGTTGGCACTGGTGTGTTAGCAACCGTCCTGTTAAAGTTAGCAATAGCGCTGTCAAGCAGGGCAAATGCTGCATCATATACATTTTTACCGGGATCTGCTTTTGGATTGATGTTTTCAATACCCAGGTTTGCTTCTGTATAAGGAACATCGCCAAAGAAATCAACCAGCGTAGCAAAAGTATAAGCCTTTAATACATCGGTGATACCAATATGAAGCACCCTTCTTGTATTTTCAGCAATTGGTATCAAAGCATTACCATTTTTCAGAACACCCTGGTAAGCTTCTCTCCATACGTTATCAAAAGATTCAGGAGTATAAGTATCAATGTACCTTCTTGCAGCCATATACTCCATACGGGTTAATTCCTCACCATTTTCAGAAAGCCCTGGTTCAACACCGGTAGCGCCGTAAAAATTGGTAAATGATAATTGTATAGAATTTAAATACAGTATCCACGTTTGCAGTTTCCGGCGTTGGTAAACTGGGGTCGTTCAGCATCTTGTCAAACTTTTTACAAGACTGGAACAGCAACGTACCCCCTACTAATGCCGATAATATAATTTTATATTTTTTCATCTTAGTTTGTTTTGTAGGTTTTAGAATGTTACTCTCAAAGTGGCACCAAACCTGCGTGATTGCGGTCCGGTCATATATTCAAAGCCTCTTGTTTTACCAACACCACCGCTTGATGATTCCGGATCATAGTTTGATCCTTTTGGCATGTAAGGAGCTTTGTGCCATAAATTCTGACCACTTACAATCAGTGACAAACCACCAAATGGCGTTTTATCCAATAATGATTTTGGCAAAGAATAACTAAGAGAAACTTCTCTTAACCTGATGGTAGTTGCATCATAAAGCCATTGTTCGTGCGCACCCAGGTAAACGTTAAAGAATGTACGGTCCAGTGATGTTTGATAATCATTTGGAGTTCCGTCCTGTTTAACACCTGGTAAGATAATTGGTACTGCACGGTCAACATCTGTAGTTTTAGCAAGACCACGTGCAGTCATCGCATTTACAGTAGTTGCATAGATAACACCACCTTTTACATAATCTAACTGTGCACGCAGTTCTAAGTTCTTATAAGTAATGGTGCTGATACCAGATAACCTGAAGTCAGCATTGGGATCGCCGATGATAACAGATTCTGTAGAAGAGATATAATAACCGTCTGGTCCAACAAGTAATTGACCAGAACCTTTTCCACCACCGGTAGCAGGATTTTCCCTCTGCCAGTAAGTACCTTTAATGATACCAAATGGCTGACCGTTGATAGCAAAGTTGCCGATGTTACTGAACAGACCACCTGTTTGAACCTGTGTGATATAATCAGGCAGGTTGCTCACCATGCTCCTGTTTCTTGTAAAGTTACCATCTAACTGCCATGTCCAGTCCCTGCTTTTGATAACAGTAAAACCTACGCCCAATTCAATACCCTTGTTGGTAAGGTTACCAGCGTTTTGAGCTACTGTTTCATAACCTGAAGCCGGATCAATTGGCTGAGTTAAGATCTGATTACTTGATTTTTTGTTATACCAGGTAAAGTCAATTGAAACACGGTTATTGAACAATTTTGCTTCAAGACCAAGTTCTAATTCTTTTAATAATTCTGGTTTTAAGTTTGGATTCGCAAGTGTATTGCTGATCGAGTTGGTATTAATTACACCACCAGACCTGTCAACAAAAGTATTTGTAGCAATACCTAATGCAGCTCTTGTGTTGTAAGGCAGCGGGAAGTTAGCGCTCGTAGCATAACCAGCCCTTAATTTCAGGTAATTGATTGATTTGTTACCTTGTAATCCTTCAAATGCAGTAGTTGGAATGAAAGAAACACTTGCACTTGGATAGAATTTAGACCTGTTGGCTGATTCAACAGAAGATACCCATGAGTTTCTTGCACCCAGTGTTGCATACAGGAATTCCCTGTACCCAAAACCAGCCTGTGCAAAAACGCCCACCACCTGGTAATCTGTTTTATAATCAATATCTAAACCATCTTCAGTTTTAGTATCATGTTGTGTAAAGTTAGAGTGATCAAATAAACCCCAAACCAATTGTTCTGAACTTTTCACACCAGTTTGTTCATACAGCTGCTGGTTAGAGTTGAACCCTGCAGTAACATCCAGTTTCAGGTCAGAGCTGAGACTTGTATTATATTGAGAGATAACAGAGTGATCCCAGATCCTGCTCCGTCCATCAATTGTCCTGTAAATACCTCTTTCATATTCCAGGTCTTTTGGTACTTTACTGTTAACACCACCCCTGTTCAGTTTTAAAGCATGGTTTTCACTGTAAACATCATAACCAAAACGGTATAAGATGTCCCAGTTCTTAAGCAGGTTATACTTTAAAACAAAGTTACCATAGGCCCTGTTTGTAGACTGGCTTGTAAGTGAGTTATGAACAGTCCAAAGTGGGTTTTGAATATCATTTGTTGGACGGTAATAAGCAGAAGCTCCATCAGGCGTTTGATAAGGCCAGCCAGCCAGGTCATTTGCACGTGGAGTGTACATCAGGTCAGCGAATACACCAGAACCACCGTTCTGAGCACCACTTGCACCACTCTGTGCAGTAGTAGGACTCACGAAGTCGTTCATTACATAGTTAATAGTACCGCTAACAGTGATGTTATTGCTCAGTTTATTATTAATACCGATACCAAAAGTGCTTCTTTTAACATTATTGGTTACCAGGAAGCCCTGGTCTTTCATAAAGCTGTAGTTAGCATTGATAGAACCTGTAGTTCCCAAAGCAGCATTGATGTTTACACCTGTGTTAGATACATAACCATTTTTAAATACTGCACCGAAGTTATCATGAGGAACAAAGTCGATGAGTTTACCAGCCAGGTCAGGAAATGCACCTGCAATAGAACCAACTGAATATGGGTGAGGCAGCTGGGCTGGTGGGTTGGTAAATTTAGGGCCCCAGTTACTAAAGAAAGCAAAACCACCGGTAAGTGAGAAACCACCACCATAGGTATTTTGTGTTTCAGGTAAGCTGGAAGCTTTTGTTATAAAATAAGATTGCGATACTGTAATTTCTGTTTTTTTGTTTGGCCTTTTTGCTGCACCATTTTTAGTAGTGATCAGGATCACACCATTTCTGCCTTGCTCACCATATAACACTGTTGCACTTAAGCCTTTCAGTACGCTTACGCTTTCAATGTTATTTGGATCGATATCCAGGAAGCGGCTTGAAGTCTGGCTACCATAAATAGGATCTGTTTGGTTGTTAGTGGCACCGCTGAAAGGTGTTCCATCTATAACAAACAATGGATTGCTTGTACCTGTAATGGAGTTGGCACCCCTGATCTGGATATTGGTACCACTACCAGAGATACCACTTGTTGCAAGAATGTCCACACCAGGTGCTTTACCGCTTAACAAACGGCCGATATCACCATCAGGTCTTGCTTCCAGTTGTTTTTTATCAACGGTGGAAACAGCATAACCCAGGGCTTTCTTTTCCCTTTTGATACCTAATGCCGTTACAACCACTTCGGAAAGACCTTTAGTGTCCTGTACTAATGAAATTGCCACATCGCCACCTGAATATTTTACAGATTGGGATACGTGGCCCACTTCTGTAATCTCAAGCGTGTTACCTACATTACCGGCAATTTCGAAGGTTCCGTCTGGCTTAGAAGTAGTAGAGGTTTTTTGCCCCTTTACTTTAATAGTAGCTCCGGAGATGGGGGAGCCGTCCTTGGAATCTGTCACTTTACCCTTGATGGTAGTTTGGGCAAAAACTGACAGAGTGCTGCACAGGAGTACAGCGAACAGTACTGCAATTTTTCTCATAAAACTATTTTGGTTATAGAAATAAAAAGTAAATATAAAAGAATTAACAATCCCTTTACAAAAGTTCTGACAAATTTTTAGCCCGGAATGCTGCTCGAATTAATGCCGAAGTATAAAAAAACCGCTTATAAGCATTAGCAACCATCTAAAGAAAAGGACAAAAAATTTCTTTTTATTTAAAAAACAAAATCATTTTTAATGATTTCTATTGCTAATTAATTATAATGTTAAGTATCGTAGAAATTTTTTACCAAAGCACTTAGAAAAAACAGAAAGATCACCGGTTATTTTCTTTTTGGGGCTTAATAAGTAATATTATTTAAAATAGTTATATATTATTTTACCCGCTCTAGTGTACGTTTTTACCGATTTATATTAAAAATATTTACGTTTTCAGCATCATTCCAGTTATTTTTTTTAAAATATGACAATAAATTTTATAAAAAAAGGCTGGTTGTTTTCAACCAGCCTTTTTAAAAAGATCAAATCTGTGTTATCTTGTTCCACCTGCCCACCATACGTTTTCAGTAAACACATAACTGCCATCACCGTACGCACTTTTTACATTTGGATTTGCAGATACATCAGAGTTTCCATAAGTAAATCTTAATGGGAATTTACCACTTGCGTTTAATGGATTTGCAAGCCCAATAAAATCAGCTTCACCCAATGCTTTTAACCTGCGGTAATCGTTGAATGCTTCTGTAGATTCGCCTGAAGCACCATAAAATGCCAGGTATTTCTGCAGCATGGTTTCTTTCAGGGCGTTTGCAGTAAAACGTGGCTCTACTGAATTGGTATAGTAGTTATTTGCCACTGTTTCAGACAAGTCAATCGTAGCCCCAACCTGGTAAGCATCATCAGTAGCTGTTAATGAACCTGCCAGGTTTGCAAAAGCAGCCTTAATCGCTTCCTGCAGCGGCCCTTTCGCTTCATCTGCACGGTTCAGGCGTACAAGCGCTTCGGCTTTCAGGAACTGCAGTTCATGATAGCTCAATAATATAGTTGGAGCTGTTGTAGCGTATTCTGCAATTGAAATAGGGTAAACATATTGCTGTTGTGTTGGATCACCGTTTGGTGCTGCATCTGCCAATGCTTCATCAAGCGTTAACTGAACAAAGTCATAATCCATAAATGCCTGTTCACCTCTTGGATCATTCAGATCTTTAAATTTCTGAGCCAGGCTTTTGCTTACGCCCAAACCATCCCGTGCATTGGAATAGCCAAACAAAGGATTTATTGTTGATTGCCCATCATATGATTTAAAACTCATCTGTTCATCTGCGCCTGCAAAAGACTTATCTACATTTTCTATTACCTGCGCCAAAAGACCCGGAGCATCACCTGCTATCTTCAACGTATGCATCAGGTATCTTGCCTTAAGACCATAAGCAGCTTTTTTCCATGAACCTTTTACACCATTATAAATAAGATCCTGTGTACCTACAGCAGAAAGAGCATCTGTACCATCCAGTAAAACAAGTGCTTCATCCAGCAAAGTTTGTATTTGAGGATACAGGTCAGATTGTTTATCCACTTTGGGCTGCAGTGTTGCAGGAGAACCATCAGCATTACTAATACCCGATTCGCTGAAAGGCACGTCACCAAAGAAATCTGTTAACACACCCAGGTTGTATGCCAGCAATACTTTAGCAATGCCACAGGTAACTTTATTTGTTGCTTCGGTACCGCCTTCAGATGTCTTCGCAATTATAATTTTAAGTCCTTTTATATTATTATAAATGCTGCCCCAACTGTTATTATAGGTAGTTGCCTGTGTAGGCTCACCAACCCTGGTCTCTGCATTGTATGTTTGTCCCCATACACCTGTTTCATGTTCAAGGTAAACAGATGAATATAAAGAGATATCGCCCCCGCTTACTGAAAAAGCAGTGGAGGTCATCATATCCGTTAAAATGAATTTTGCCTGAACATCAGTAGGATTATTCCTGTTAAAGTTCACATCATCCAGAGCCTTCTTTGAGCAGGATGCTGTAATAACCGCTACCGCACTTAAAGCCAGGCCAACTTTTTTTATTTGTCTCATTATCTTTCTTTTAGAATTAAACAATGTTAGAATTGTAAATTAATGCCCACGCCAAAGCTCTTGGTTTGTGGCAATGTAAAACGTTCGAATGCACCTGCCATGTTGGTATTACCCTGGCTTGATTCAGGATCAAGTACAGGAGAATTTGTCCATAACAATAAGTTTCTTGCGAAGAAATTAAGCGCCAGGCCAAAGTTTGCCTTTTTAACAGCCTGCACACGCAGGGAAAGCTCCCTTAATTTTACAAACGAACTGTTTACAATACTGCTTTCATCAATTGTATTGATGCTCTGGTAATAGGTTTGGATATTCCTGTAACCAGTAACGGCAATGTCATTAGGTTTGCCATCTTCTTTAACTGCATTGGGGAATATTACAGAGTTCTTATCCCTTGCCTCTGCACTTTCAACACTTACACCATAGTTACCAAAAAGACCTGTGGTACCACTGTACATTTGGCCACCGCTTTTCCAATCCATTACTGCACTCAACGTAAGCATTTTAAACCTCAGCCTTGTATTAGCGCCCAAAGTAAAATCAGGAGATGCAACACCAATAACTGCAGGAGCACCAGCCAGCGGAATACCATCGCTGCCAACGATTACCTGGCCATTTTCATTTCTGGCATAGGATGTACCATATATCACAGGGAATTTGTAACCAATACCTGCCCTTACCTGCGGCGTGGTAAATCCACCCAGGAAAATGCTTTCAACACCCGGCGCCAGTTCATCCACATAGTTATCTATTTTAGAAAAGTTAGCACCGATGCTCCATTCAAGGTCAGCCTTCCTGATCACGTTCACGTTAACAGTAGCTTCATGAACATTGGTATGGATCTTACCACCATTTGTTCTGTAAGACGCAGAGCCGGTTGAACCGGGCAGTGGCACATCAAAAATTTGATCTTTTACATTCTGCCTGGAGTAAGTGTAGTTAAATTCAACCAGGTTGTTAAAGAAGTTAAGATCCGCACCTAATTCATATGAGGTGGTATTCTGTGGTTTTAAATTAGCATCATAAATTAATGTGCTTGGTATGTATGCTTTTACGCCGTTGATGGGGTAAAGCACAGGCGTTCCACTGTAGAAACCACCGCCGTAAGCAGGTACTTCATAATAGTTTTGCTTATAAGTTCCGGCCTGACCTACCTGGGCAACAGAGAAGCGTACTTTACCAAAGTTTAAAACATTACTTTTTAAACCATTGAGTTCAGTAAATACAAATGCTAAAGAAGCTGACGGATAAAAGAATTTCCTGTTATTGCTTGGCATAGAAGATACAATATCCTGGCGGCCTGTAAGACCCAGGAAGAGCATCTGTTTATATGCCAGTGAAAGGTTTGCAAAATTACCAAACGACCTGAACCTTGTAGAGGTTTCGGTTGCGTCTTTTGAACCGGTGTTATCCATATGGTTCCAGCCTGCAAATGAAAAGCTTGATCCATAAGCCCAGATATACTTTGTGCTTGTATTTACAATCTCGTTACCCACCAGTGCATTTAAATTAAAATCATCACTGATATCCCATTTTAAATTTGCTGTCAGCAGGGAGTTGAGTGTTGTATTTGTGTAACTGTACTCAGTAATATCACCATTGTTATTTGAACCACGTGTGGGAGATCCATAGCTCCAGATATCCTGGTAATTGGTTGTATAAGCATCTGCGCCGATCTGGTATTTCACATCCAGTTTAGTATTGGCTGAAAGCGATGTGGAATAAGTAAGATTGGTATTACCAAAAAACCTGTTTGTTTTTTCATTCCATGTATTGTGTTCCTGTCCCCAGTATGGGTTTACAAAAGCACCACCACGGTAACCAACCGGCCGGTAAATATCTCCTGCATAATGATTGGGTATACCTTTCAGGTCATAACTTACCGGTGCTGGATAAACAGTTGCGATGATACCATCATTTGCCGAAGGAGCCTTGTCAATATCAGAGTTAATAAAGTTGCCTGTAAATGAAGCCCTGAAATGACTTGATAGTTTCGTTTCAGCGCCCAGTTTTACATTATACCTGTCCATACCGGTATGCGGCACAATACCTTTTTGGTTGGTACTGCCTAAAGAAAGTGCATAAGAACCATTCTCATTGGCATTAACCACGTTAATGGAATTATTTACAGTAGTACCTGTATTAAAGAAGTCTCTTATGTTATCGTAAACGCCGGGTGTAACCCAGGGATCCAATCCAGCCTGTGCTCTTTGCGGTACATAGTACTGGCCGGGGTGCATACCATCCCTGGTTGTATTGGCATTAGTAGTCTCACCACCATAGGTAGCATCTTTTGGCAGGTCGCTTATTTTAGGACCATAGGAAGTAGATGCTGTTGGAGAGTAAACCCCATTGGCGCCCTGCGCATAAGTGCTTTGCAATTTTGGATACCTTGAAAGATCTTCAAAGCTCATGGCTGAGTTAAATGTTATCTGCGGTTTACCTTTACGTGCTCCCCTGCCGCTTTTTGTTGTAATAACGATTACACCATTCGATGCTCTTATACCATACAACGCAGAAGCCGCCTGGCCTTTCAGTATTTCAATATTGGCAATGTCATTCGGGTCAATATCTACACCACGGTTGGCAATATCAGTACCGGTAACACTGTTGAGCGTGCTCAAATCAGGTGCTGATGCGATTGGCATGCCATCTACTACATACAGGGGTGAGTTATTTCCCGTAAAAGATCTTGCACCACGAATTGTTATCATGGAAGAGGCCCCGGGCATACCGCTCGAAGGCGTGATCTGAACCCCTGATACCTTTCCCTGTAATGCACCTGCAAGACCACTGTTAGCAGCCTGCACAAGATTCTCCCCTTTTACACCCTGGGTAGCATAGCCCAGTCCTTTCTTTTCCCTTGAAATGCCTAAAGCTGTTACAACCACTTCAGTCAGCCCCTTGGTATCCTGCACCATTGATATGCTTACATCACCAGTGCCGGAATATGTTATGTTTTGCGGAAGATGCCCCACCTCAGAAACTTCTAAAACAGGTGTGGCAGATTTTGAAGTGATCTCGAATGTACCATCAGGCTTTGATGATACGGAACTTGCTTCACCCTTAACCTTTACGGTTGCTCCCGAAACCGGAGAACCATCTTTTGAATCTGTTATCTTACCCTTTATTTTCGTTTGGGCAGAAACAGTCACATAGCTGCACAGGAGTACAGCAGTCAGTACTGCAATTTTTCTCATAAAAAGAATTTGATTATAGAAAATGAAATAGCAAAAGCCTCAACAACCTTTTGCAAAAGCTTCCAGACAAACTTTCGATTTCGAGTGCTGCACCTGCAAGAATTGAAATACCAAAAAAAGGCAAATAGCGATGAATAAAAATCAAAATAATTCTTTTTAATCTCAACTTTTTCAAAAAAAACGTTTTTTTTATTCGAAATTTTAATAAAAAACTATTTCCTTTAAATCCTTTGCAAATTTGCAATTTTTGAAAATTTTTCAAAAAAAGGCCATTTTTTTAGATAATATTAAAGATAAATTTTATTCTAAAAAAGACCAATATTATCAAATTATTAATTGTTCGTCATTGCAAAGGATACAATTCAATACTGCTATTTTTGCCCCAAATTTTAACTCAATGGCACTTAATTCCATTCTTAAAATCTTTCTACCAAAAGACAGGGTTTTCTTCCAGTTGTTTGAAAACGTGGCTGAAGAACTGGTAAAAATGGGGGAGAAATTAAAAGATGTAGTAAATGAACCCGATTTTGATAAAAGGGCACAGCTTATACAGGAGCTGGAAGATATGGAGCATGTAAATGATGACCTTACCCACAGCATCTTTACTGAACTTGGCAAAAACTTTATAACACCCTTTGACAGGGAAGATATTCACTACCTGGCATCCGCTTTAGATGATATTGCTGATTACATTTACGCCACTGCAAAAAAAATAAATTTCTACCGTGTTAATCCAAATGATACAGGTATTAAGAAAATGGCTGACCTGATCGCTAACGGTTGCGTGCATGTGCACAAAGCTGTTACTGAATTACGCAACATGAAAAATATGCGCCAGATCACGGATGCACTGGTTGCCATCAACAGCATAGAGAACCAGGGTGACGATATTTTTGATATGAGTATTGAGCGTTTGTTTGCAGAAGAACCCGATGCGAAAGAAGTAATAAAAAAGAGAGAGATATACCAGGTAATGGAAATTGTTACTGACAAATGTGAAGACGCAGCTAATGTGATCGAATCCATTATCGTAAAATATGCCTAAAAAATGACTGATGTACTGGTTATAACAGCGCATACAGTTTATCGTTAGCAGATCAGCAAATCATCAAATTCTTATGACACTGCTTGTAGTAATTATTATCCTTGCGCTTTTGTTTGATTATATCAATGGTTTTCATGATGCAGCCAACTCCATTGCGACCATTGTTTCAACAAAAGTGCTTACCCCCTTCCAGGCGGTTATATGGGCAGCGTTTTTCAACTTTGTAGCCTTCTTTATTTTTAAGGATCACGCAGTGGCCAATACGATTGGTAAAACTGTTCATGCAGAATTCATCACGCTGCCGGTAATCCTTGCAGGACTTATTGCCGCTATATTCTGGAACCTCCTTACCTGGTGGTATGGTATTCCTTCTTCTTCATCACATACACTGATTGGTGGTTTTGGTGGCGCTGCCATTACCCATGCACTGATCACAAAGGGTGTTTCCAATTTTAATATTATTCTCGAAATGGAGTATATCATTAAGATACTCCTGTTCATTTTGCTGGCACCCCTTGTTGGTATGGTGGTGTCTATCTTCATCACCATTGTTACAATCATGCGTAATACCTGGCTGAAAATCGGCATTATCATTCTTGCCACGATCTTTACCTGGTACCTGTTCCAGTATTATGAGCATGATAAACTAAAGGACAATGTTGCCAAGTTCTACAATATTGAAAAACTTACAAAAGAAGCAGCAAAGGATCCTTCAAAACAAGCGCAGCTGCAGGCTGCCACAGCTACGGTAACGGCTATCAAACCATTACTAGCTTCATTTGATCAGTTGGGCGGAGACAGGCTTGCAGAAAAAATAAAAACAGAAGTTGACCCTTCTGTAGATGCAGTTAAATTAAGCAAGACATTAAAAAAAGCAGATAACTCCATCCAGATGTATGCAATACTCGGGTTGGTATTTGTTTTTATATGTGCGTATATCTATGCAGAAAAAATAAAGACCCCTAATGCTTACCGTATTGCGAACATGTTCAAAAAGCTGCAGTTATTTTCTTCCGCAGCATTCAGTGTTGGCCATGGCGGCAATGATGCACAAAAAGTGATGGGAATCATCGCTGCTGCATATGTAGCGCATTATGGTACCAGTGTATATGCTGATCCCTCAGCAGTATTAAAAGAACTTACCTGGGTGCCACTCGCCTGTTACACAGCCATCGGTCTTGGCACTATGAGTGGTGGCTGGAAGATTGTAAAGACAATGGGTACAAAGATCACAAAGGTTACGCCGCTGGAAGGTGTGGCTGCTGAAACGGCCGGCGCCTTTACACTATTTGTAACAGAGCAGATGGGCATACCCGTTAGTACAACACATACCATTACCGGTTCCATCATAGGTGTGGGTGCTACAAAAAGATTAAGTGCTGTTCGCTGGGGCGTAACGGTAAACCTGCTGTGGGCCTGGATCTTAACAATACCTGTAAGTGCGGTGCTCGCCGGTGTGGTTTACTACATCATTTCACTTTTTTAAAATAATTTTCATTTAATAATATTTCTCATCCCCCGCTGAGCGGGGGATTTTTTATTCAGAAACAATACATTTGTAAACTGAAATAAGGTAAATAATGAAAAAAATATTAGTGACGGGTGGCTGCGGTTATATTGGTGTTCACACTATTGTAGACCTGCTGGAAAATGGTTATGATGTGATCAGCGTTGACAATAATTCAAGAAGCAATCCTGCCATTTTAAATGGCGCAGAAAAGATCACAGGAAAAAAAATCACAAATTATGCGGTTGATCTCTGTGATCATAAAGCAACACAACAGGTATTTAAAGATCACCCCGGCATCACCGGTATTATTCATTTTGCTGCATATAAAGCTGTTGGCGAATCGGTGGAGCAACCATTATTATATTTTGAGAACAACAATAACAGCCTCACCAATATTCTCAAATGTGCTGCCGAATTTAATGTGAACCATTTTGTATTTTCTTCTTCCTGCACCGTGTATGGTAATCCTGATACAATTCCGGTAACAGAAGATACACCCCAGCAACAGGCAGAATCACCGTATGGTGCCACCAAACAAATGGGAGAACGTATTGTGAACGACTTTGTGAAAGTGAGTCAGCCCAATGCCATCCTGTTGCGCTATTTCAATCCCGTAGGCGCCCATCCTTCCATTGAAATTGGAGAAATGCCCATTGGCAGACCGGCTAATCTTGTACCAGCCATAACGCAAACGGCTATTGGCAAATTACCAGCAATGCAGGTACATGGTAACGATTACCCTACCCGGGACGGCAGCTGCCTCAGGGATTACATACATGTAAGTGATATAGCGCATGCACATACCCTGGCACTTGATCTTTTAATACAAAAAAAGAACAGGGAGAAATGCGAAATATTTAATCTTGGCAGTGGTAATGGCTATACGGTGCTTGAAGTGATCAATGCTTTTGAAAAAGTAAGCAATACAAAACTAAACTACAGCATTGGCCCTCGCAGGCCGGGTGATGTGGTTGCCATTTACGCCAATAATGAAAAAGCAAGAAATGAACTAGGCTGGCAGCTTAAATACAACCTGGAAAACATGATGGATACGGCCTGGCAATGGGAGCTGAAACTGAAAAACAATCCTGCTTTATTTCAATAAATGCCACCGTATTTAGCTGACAGGGTGTATCTTGCGCCACCAATCAATTAAATAAAATAAACACCATGCTGAAAGACATACAGGTAACAGGTAATAAAGACACCCGCAGTGGTTTTGGAGATGGCATTCTTGAGGCTGCCAGGAAGAATGAAAATGTTATTGCACTTACAGCAGACCTGTTAGGCTCAATGAAGCTGAATGCTTTTATTAAAGAATTTCCTGAACGTTTTATACAGTGCGGTATTGCAGAAGCCAATATGATTGGGGTTGCTACCGGGCTAACGATTGGAGGAAAAATACCTTTTACAACTACTTTTGCCAACTTCAGTACAGGCCGTGTGTACGACCAGATACGCCAGTCTGTTGCTTACAGCGGAAAAAATGTGAAAATCTGCGCCAGCCATGCGGGGGTTACCCTGGGTGAAGATGGTGCCACACACCAGATACTGGAGGATATTGGCCTGATGAAAATGTTACCAGGTATGACCGTGGTGGTGCCTGCTGACTACAATCAAACGAAAGCAGCAACAAAAGCTATTGCAGAAATGGAAGGCCCGGTTTACCTGCGCTTTGGCCGCCCTGTATGGCCTATTTTTACAAAAGAAGAAGATTTTGTACTCGGCAAGGCCCAAAAATTGTCTGATGGTAAGGATGTAAGCATTTTTGCCTGCGGCCACCTGGTTTGGAAAGCTGTGGAAGCCGGAAGGATCCTGGAAGAAAAGGGCATCAGCGTGGAAGTAATTAATATCCATACCATTAAACCATTGGATGAAGAAGCTGTATTAGCTTCTATCAGCAAAACAAAATGTGCTGTAACCTGCGAAGAACATAATATTATTGGGGGGCTTGGCGACAGTGTTGCAAGGGTGGCGGCAAGCAAACTGCCTGTTCCTATTGAGTATATTGGCACAAAGGATACTTTCGGGGAAAGTGGCAAGCCAGCCGAATTACTAAAGAAATATGGGATGGATGCACCAGATATTATTGAAGCAGTAGAAAAAGTATTAGCAAGAAAAAACGCCTGAGTGGCAAATAATTAAGCCCTGGATTAAACTTTTCACATAAAAACCAATCTCAGGATTGGTTTTTTAATTTTACGTTGAATTACAATGACCAACCAACCAATCAACGATAAAGAACTGCTGCTGCAGTTCAGGGATGCCTCTACAAAAGAGAGGGCATTCACCGCTATCATAAAAAAATACCAGGAAAAATTGTACTGGCATGTACGCCGTATGGTGGTGGATCATGAAGATGCCAATGATGTATTGCAAAATATGTTCATTAAGGTCTGGAACGGGCTGGAAAACTTCAGGGAAGACAGCCAGCTATATACCTGGTTGTACAGGATAGCAACGAATGAAAGCCTTACCTTTTTGGAACAGCGGAAAAAAAGGGCTTCTGTGTCCTTAAGTGATGAAGATACCGGGCTGAGCAATAAGCTGAAAGCGGATAAAAATTTTGATGGCAACAAGATTGAATGGAAACTGCAGCTGGCCATGCAGCAATTACCTGAAAAACAGCGGCTGGTATTTAATCTCCGGTACTATGATGAAATGCCGTACAATGAAATGAGCAAGGTATTGGAAACAAGTGAGGGAGCATTGAAAGCAAGTTATCATCATGCAGTGAAAAAAATAGAAGAATTTATATTAAACCACTAAACAGGCTGACGGTCACAAAACAGATGCAAAACAGTATAGAAATACAGGAAGAACTGCAATCACTGAGCCCATTACTGGCAGGTATGGATAAGGTGAATGTATTTACTGTACCGGGTGGTTATTTTGAAAGCATCGCTCCTACTGTTATAGCCTGCATCAATGAAACTGAACACAACCTGCCTTCCGGGGCTCAAAATACTTTTGAAATACCGCAGGGGTATTTTGATTCATTGGCCGGCAATATTCTTGATAAGATAAAAAAACTGGATAGCACCGGGGAAGAGTTAAATACTTTATCACCATTAATAGCCGGTGTATCAAAGAAAAATGTTTTTGAAGTGCCTGCAGGTTATTTTGATGCATTTGCAGGCACGGTGCTGAACAGGGTTAATGCAATTGACATTGAACCTGCGGAAGAATTAAAACAGCTTTCGCCTTTACTGGCAACAGCAACAAAAGAAAATATTCTTGAAATACCGCAGGGATATTTTGAACAATTGTCACAAAGCATTTTAGAAAAAATAAAACCTGCGGAAGCAAAAGTGGTGTACATGAAAAGGCGTCCTGCCATTATGAGGTATGCTGCTGCTGCAGCTGTGATGGGTGCCTTTGCCCTGGGTGTTTACAAGTATGCAAATACACCGCTTACCCCGGGTAACAATACAAACGATCCGGTTATATTAGCTAAACTCGATCCAAGTATTGAAAAAGGTAAGAGCATGAATGAAACGGACTTTAATAAAGCACTGGAGAATCTTACCGAAGACGAAATAACACAGTATCTTGAAAAGAACGGGGATGAAACAGATATTGCGGCATTAACATCCGGCATTGATGAGAACAGCCTGCCCAGCCAGGATGAATATTTACTGGACGTAAATGCGCTGGAGAATTATTTAAACGAAATAGAAACAAAAGAAGAAAACAACTAAAGTAAACCAGGCAATGAAAAAAATATACTTTATACTGGCAATTATATTAAGCAGTTTCGCTGCGCAGGCACAAGCGCCGCAGGAAGACCAGTTGCAGGATAAAAAACAACAGGATATTGAAGCATTGAAGGTTGCGTTCATCAGTAAAGAGCTGCAATTAACACCTGAAGAAGCACAACAATTCTGGCCGGTTTACAACCAATATTCAGGTGAATTAAAAAATACGATCAGCGATGAAACAGATATAATTGAACGGGATCAAAAAATAGTTGACCTGCGCAAACGTTATAAAGACCGCTTTATTAAAATACTGGGCCAGCAGCGGATGAACCGCCTGTTTGGTGCAGAAGCTGATTTCAGGAGACTGCTGATAAAAGCTATACGAAAGCAAAAACAGTTAAGACAAAATAACAGGCCTCTTTTAAGAAAAGGTTTCTAACTTATTTTATTCAAAGGAAAATACAGGTGTTTTAATATCATGGTAGAAAAGAAAGGTCCATTTTTCTTCCTGGCCCTGCTGCCACCATTGCTGCCTTAGTTCCATACATTTTTTACCGTCATAGTCATACTTTGCGATAAAGCGGCTTTTCATCTGCTGCAGTTGTGGCGCCACATCACCACCAAAGAAAATAGTTTGATCATTTTCCTTTATCCAGAACACCTGGTGATAAGGACAATGGGCACCGGTTACCCCGTAGTGTATATAGTTATCAATTACTCCATCTCCTGCTGTAAATATCATTTTATCTGAGCCGGATAAAATACTGAATTGCTCAGGCCAGTAAGATGACTTATTATTTTCCAATGCAAATGCAAACTCATCTTTATTTACATAATACGTTGCATGCGGAAAACTGAGGAACTGCTGGTTTAATACTTCATCTTTTATTGCAATGCCACCTGCATGGTCTTTATGAAGATGGCTCATCAATACTTTGGTTACATCCATTGGATTAATACCATTATCAAGCAGGTTCTGGTGTATTTGCAGAATGCCATCCGGGTTTTTAAACCCAAGCCCTGTGTCAATTACAATAATATCTTTTTGCGTAACGATACAAAATGGCTGTATCTCCACCAGTAAACTGCCGGCAGATCTTTCCTGTAAATTATCTTTTGATGTATCAAAGGGAACAAACTGTTTTGTTTTATCTACTGTAAAAGCCCCCTCGCTTAATGGAATTATTTTCATGTTGTTTGCAAAGAAAATAATTTATCACCACAACACCAGCGTTCAATAATATTCCGGAAATTGAAGTATGAAAAAATTAACGATCATACTGCTGCATGCTGCGCTTTTTCTTTTTTTAAGTAAGGCTGCTTTATCACAAAATGCCGGAGATTATAAATTAGTATGGAGTGACGAATTTAATTATCCGGGCCTGCCCGACAGCAGCAAATGGGGTTATGATGTGGGTGGTGATGGCTGGGGTAATAATGAGCTTGAATATTATACGGCCGGCCGTAAAGAAAATGCAAGAGTGGAAGATGGCAAACTTATTATCGAGGCGAGGAAAGAAAACCTGGCGGGAAAACAATATACTTCCGCAAGATTATTAACCAGTAAAAAAGCAGCCTGGCAATATGGAAAGATAGAAGTAAAAGCAAAGCTCCCAAAAGGGCGTGGTACCTGGCCCGCCATCTGGATGCTGGCCGAAGGCATTAAGGCATGGCCGGATGATGGGGAACTTGACATCATGGAACATGTGGGTTATAACCAGGGTGTAGTACACGGAACAATCCACTGCAAAAAATACAACCATGTTATCAATACCCAGAAAGGAGATACAATAAGGGTGAATGATTGTTCAGACGCATTTCATGTATATGCAACAGAATGGGACCAGGACAGTATCCGTATATCTGTTGATGATAAAGTATATTTCAGGTTTGCAAATGAGCACAGTGGTTATGGTGCCTGGCCTTTTGATAATAAACTTTTCCTGATCCTGAATATTGCAGTGGGTGGTAACTGGGGCGGTTCAAAGGGAGTGGACGAAACAATCTTTCCCGTAAGAATGGAAGTGGATTACGTACGGGTATATCAGAAGAAATGATTCATTTATCAATTAAACAAAATAGCTGCCCTAAAGCAGCTATTTGTTTTTCTACCGTCGTTTTATATCCAATCTTCAATTATTGATACACTCTTATATAATCTATCTCCATTGCCCCACTGGTGAATGCAGGATCCACCACACCGCCAAAATTGCCGCCCATGGCCACGTTGGTGATCAGGAAAAATTCATGATTAAAAGGTAAAGCAGTGGAATTTGTAACCGCATGAACCAATTCGTCATCCACGTAAATCTTAATAGATGCTGCAGACCATTCAAGTGTGTATATATGGAATGCAGTTACGTCAGCAATCTTTTTTGTTCCACCATCTGCATTACCACCAGAACGGCCAGGATAATGCAAAGTGCCGTAAATAGTATTTAAGTTGTTGCCGACATGCTCCATGATATCGATCTCACCACAGGCAGGCCATGGCGTTGTGTTAATATTACTTCCCAGCATCCAGATGGCGGGCCAGGTGCCACCACCTACGGGCAGTTTGGCCCTTGCAACCACTTTACCATACTTAAATGAATATTTATCTTTTGAAAGCAGCCTTGCTGATGTATAATTACTGCCGCTGTAAGCTTCTTTTTTAAGTGTGATCTTGAGCGATCCATTTATAACCACCGCATTATCTGCACGGCTTGTATAGTATTGCTGCTCGTTATTGCCCCAGCCGCCTGCACCAAGGTCATAACCCCATTTTGCAGGATCAGGTAAACCATCGGTATTAAATTCATCAGACCACACAAGTAATGGCTCGCTTACTGTTACAGTAACTGTTACGGGTATGCTTTTTACAGCAGTTAAACCGGTTGAACCTTTTGCTGTAACCTTCACTGTAAATGTATTGGTACCCATCAGCGTGTACCTGTACTCTGTAACACCCGAAGGCACCGTAGCAATATCGCCATTACCAAATTCAAAATCAAAGCTTACAGCGTCATTAGCTGTCGCTTTAAAAGACACTTTACCTGTACCATCGGAGCTTACTGTAGCCACAACAGCAAGGTTGGATGGCGTCTTGCCACCTGGCGTATTATTACCACCGTCTTCCTTTTTACAACCGGTTGCGGTAAACAAAGAAAACAGCAATGCCAGGGTATTGATATTTTTTGCGAATTTCATCTGCTACGGTTTAAACAATTTATTTTGCCTTTAATTTTTGGTACCATGAATTTCCGTCAATTCCAATATTACGTATGGTTATACTAGTGGCTGATAATGGCTTAAGAATTTCATAATTAACAGCACCCGTTCCAAAAATGATCAACCCATTACCAGGTACTGTAAACTGCACCCTCGTAGAATTATCAGGAGTAGAAGCGGATGATGCCGGCATAAAGGCCAATGTTTTTTTACCTCCCGGGTCAATATCCCTGCAATCTTCTGCGCTGCTTAATCCATAAAAAGCTGCTGAAGCACCTATCGCAAAAGACTGGCCAAAATTGTTTACTTCCATATCAATGGTGTTTTCACCTGCCTGTGTAAAGGTTATCTCATCGTCATAAGAACAGGGCAGCCTGCTGTTAGGACCGGCAGCATACCAGATTGGGGCAAATGCGTCTGCAGGGCCCACACCAAAGTGACCTGTTGCTTCTTTATCACATACCCATGTTCTTGCAGTACCTCCCGTTAATGCTTCTTTTATTTCATCAGGTATTACATAAGCAAAGTACACGGTCACTGTTTTGCTGACAGTAGATAATATACCTCCTGTACCTACTGCATTTACAGTGATAGTATAAATATGTGTACCGGTGGCAGTGTAATTAAAACTTATATCACCCGAAGGAACTTTTTCATTTGTATGTTCACCATCGCCAAAATCAATAATATAGGTAAGTGCATTATCAGCCTTTACATTCACCTGTACTGTACCGGAACCATCACCTGCAGGACTGCCGGCACTGGCACCAACCACAGTTGTATTAAGCACAAGGTTGGCAGGTGCTTTCAATTCTCCAAACTCGTATTTTGTTTTCTTGCAGGAAACAAAAGCTGCTGCCGCAAGAATGAATAATGATAATTTTATTTTGGATATCATATGCTTGATGTTTTTGAGATTAGTTTAGTTTGATATCATCGAACAGGAAAGTAAAGTTGCTGCTGCCATCACCCTGTGTACCCAGTTCAAATATCAATACCACTTTATGATAAGCATTTGCTGTATTAATGCCACTATAATCAAAACTCAATTCTTCCCATTCATTTGCCTTAGTGGTGGTTGCTTCTTTTTCAAAATTGACATTACCGTCTGTTGCATTTTCAACTTTCAGTAACACTTTGGCACCAACCCTTGGCGAGAACACTTTCATTTTAAAAGTTTTGCTGCCCGAAAAATCCATTGCATTGGGCAGCGTAATGAATGAACCACCCCATGGCTGTCCTGCTCCTTTCACCATTTTGCCCACTTTACTGCTGCTGTTAATACCACCGGCATTAGGGTTATCAATGATGGTTACATTCCCACCGTCAAAATTTACAAAGTCGTAACTAAGTGTTGATGATTCAAAATCAAGTGGCAGGCCCAGCACGGTGGCAGGCGGCGTTACAAAACTTACATCATCCCAGTAAAATACTTTACCATCACCAGTTTTGCCGAAGTCAAAGAATACCGATACAAGGTCATATGCATACGAAAGATTTAATGCCGGTGTACCTGATGAATTATTGGCAAAATCAAACACCAGTGTTTCCCATGCATTCGCAACAGTTGTTACTGCATCTGTTTCCACCGAGTGTGTGTTATTTGTTTTTTCTTCCGCTTTCAGTTTTATGGTAATGCCTGCTGCAGGTGAATAAACACGTACACTCATTTTAGTTGCAGTAGCTGCAAATGGTACCGGCGCTGCAAGACCCGGACTAAGTGTAGAACCTGCCCATGTTTCCGCTCCATTTGGTTTGGTTGTTTTTTTAACCTTATTAGATGCATTGGCCGGATCAACATCATTTACTGTTTGGTTATTACCAAAATCAGAGATTGTGTACGGTACATTCGGATCATCAAAAGTTACAGGCAATGATAAAAGTGATGAAGGTAATGTATTTGTAAGCCGTATATCATCAAACAGGAAAGTAAAATTTGCCGAACCATCTCCTGCTGTACCCAGTTCAAAAATGAGAACAATCTTATGATAACTGTTAGATGTATTGATACCACTGTAATCAAAAGCCAGGTCTTCCCAGGCATTTGCAACAGTACTGGTGGCTTCTTTTTCATAAGAGATGCTGCCATCTGATGCATTTTCAACTTTAAGCAAAACCTTTGCTCCCACCCTTGGAGAAAATACTTTCATCCTGAAAACCTTATTGGCAGAAAAATCAATTGGCTTACCCAGGGTTATAAAGCTACCACCCCAAACTTCCGGCGCATTTTTTATCATTTTACCCACTTTGCTGCTGGTGTTAATTCCATTTGACTGCGGGTTATCAATAACCGTAACGCTACCTCCGCCAAAGTTTGTAAATGTATAATTCAATGTAGGTGACTCAAATGTCAGTGGTAATAAAACAGGATCAACAATCTCCACTGTTTTTGTAAGTTCTGCTACAGCAGCCCCGCCACTCATTGCAACTACTTTTACAGTATAAGTACCTACTGCAGTGTACGTATGATTTGCAGTTTCTCCTTCCAGTACAGAAACAGGTACTTCATCTGCGGTTTCGCCAAAATAAACCTTAAAGAGTGTTTCATATTTAGCCGAGGCAACTACATTCACTTTAAAATTATTTGCAGCATCCACGCTCAAAGTAAAATCAAGGTCTTCTGGTTGCCTGAACGAAACTGTTAACTGCTGTGTGGCCTCAGTTATTTTCCCTGTAATGCTGTGCCCAATAATTTTTACATTGTAAACGCCTTCTGCATATACATGCTGAATATCTTTCCCGGGAGTTACACTCACTGCTTCGGTTGTACCATCCCCGTAAAGAATTTCAAAATAAGAAATCCCTTCTCCGTTTGGAGTGATGGTTACAAGACCCGTATTGTCCTGTGTTATGTCAAACATTGCAGACAGTTTTGCCGGGGCCTGGTCTGTCTGTATAAAACCAGTATCTCCATAGTCTGTTTTTTTACATCCAAATGCAATAAGGAGTAAAAAGGAAAGGCCTAAAATATATTTTGCTATTTTCATGATGGCTGCTTTTTAAATGATTTATTGATAACCTGGATTTTGTTCCAATCCTGAAATATCCACTTCCTGTTGCGGTATAGGGAACACTTCATTTTTGCCTGTCACAAAGCCGGTAATTTTTGCTGCTGCCTGGCCGGTCCTTACCAGGTCAAAAAAGCGATCGCCTTCCATTGCCAGCTCCAGCCTTCTTTCATCCCAGATAGCCTGCTTTAATGCAGTACCCGTAGCCGTTACATCATGCTGGTTATCTTCAAAAGCACGGCGGCGTACACGGTTCAGGTATTCCTGTGCTTTTGTATCATTTGCTGCGGTTGCCCTGTTATTGGCCTCTGCTGCCATCAGT
This sequence comes from Ferruginibacter sp., assembly GCA_047600665.1. Taxonomy (GTDB): domain Bacteria; phylum Bacteroidota; class Bacteroidia; order Chitinophagales; family Chitinophagaceae; genus Ferruginibacter. The sequence goes on along the minus strand of JASGKJ010000003.1, from coordinate 2,618,563 downwards.
AATACATCTGCGAGGCGGATGGTCCTGTAATTATTTAAATAGTTCAGTTCCACCTGGCCGGATGTTTCACCTTTTCTTGGCAAATATTTTTGATTGTACAAACCGGTGTTTTTATATGGCGCAACCAGGTAAGCCGGTTTATCTTTAAAACGTGGGTCAGTTGAAGCATAGAGATCAGGGAACTGTGATTGATTGGCTGTGATATAAGCATCAATATCCAGTACAGTTACATTTTTTCTTGTATCACCTGCAGTAAAAGCATTGGCAAGATTTACAGTTGGCAGGTTGGTACTCCATCCCTGGTTATAAGGACTGTTGCCGGCCAAACCCCTTATACCACAAACCTGTACCCCCAGGTTACCCTGCCCCCTGCCGGGATTTGTCCAGTCATAAAAAGGATTGAGATTTGAATACTGTATCTCAAAAACAGATTCGGGCCCGTTTTCGCCAGACTGTAAAAAGATATCAGCAAATTTACCGGTGTTTGGATATCCCACTAACTGGAATGGCCCGCTGATCACGTTTTCCAGCGTTGCTGCTGCTGCATCAAATTTTTCCTGGTACAGCAGTACTTTGCCAAGCAATGCCTGCGCTGCGTATTTTGTTACACGCCCTTTTTGAATATTTGTAATAGGCAACACATTTATTGCATTATCAAGATCCTTTTCAATTTGCGCATACACGTCGGCTTTAGGTGCACGTGGATAGGCTTTTGAATCTGTAACCGATAATCTTTTATCAACAAACAGGGGCACATCTCCAAAGAACCGCACCAGTTCAAAATAATAATACGCCCGTAAAAAATAAACCTCGCCATAGAGTGCATCTTTACCTGTAAAATCAAGTTTGCTTTTATTCTCTTCCAGGTAATTAGCCCTGTTGATCCCTTCGTAGCAAGATTTCCAGGCTTCAGTTAAATAGCTGTTGTTTGCAACAATTGTATAATCATCTATCTGCTGAAAACCGATCTGGTCCGTTGCATTTTCGCCACCCGATACAGAATTATCAGAAGCAACATCACCAATCACCACATCGGCCCATATCCATTGCATAGGGCTATAAGTTCCGATCACCATTTTCTGGTAGTCGTCGGCTGTCTTTAAATAATCATCAGCTGTTATCTGGTAATCATCTTTTGGTTTAAAGTCAATGAATTTTTTACAGGAGGACGCCAGGAAGATAATGAGCGCCGCTGCCAGTATATTTTTAGTATGTTTCATACAGCTTAGTTTTTCAGTTAAAATTTAAAATCGATACCCATTGAATAAGTTCTTGCCAGTGGGTAAGCGCCCCTGTCGATACCGGTATTAAATATGCCACCGGCTATTTCAGGATCATAGCCGGAATACTTGGTAAATGTGTACGCATTTTTTACCTGGGCATATATCCTGATCTTTGAGAACACCCTGCTTTTATAAACTGATGGCGGCAATGTATATCCCAACTGCAGGTCTTTTATTTTTACAAAGGAGCCGTCTTCCACATACCTGTCGGAAGCCCTGGTATTGTTGTTATCATCAATAAAAGTGTAGCGTGGATTGCGGGCATCATTGGTAGAACCTTCGCCAGTCCACCTTGCCAGCACACCCCTGTATTTGTTGGTCATGGCAAGATTTCTTTCATAAGCCCTGTAAACATCATTACCAACTGAAGCATACACAAAAGAAGTAAAGTCAAATCCTTTGTACTCAAGGTTAAGACTCCAGCCCATCGTAAAGTTGGGGAAAGGATCACCGATCTGGGTCCTGTCATTACCATCGATTACGCCATCTTTATTTATATCCACATAGCGTATATCACCGGGCTTTGCATTTGTTTGTGTAGCGCTTTTTGCAATGTCACCAACATTTTGAAACAGCCCGTCAGTTTTATAACCGTAAAAGTAGCCGGGTGTATAACCTTCTTCAAACCTGGTTACATCCTGGTTAGGTATACCATAACCACCGCCGATGATCAACCCGGCATTGGTTTCTGTAACAAGATTCTTTGCTGTTGTAAAAGTTACATTGGTGTTGATCCTGAAATCCCTTGATATCTTATCTGTAAAACCAAGGGTCATTTCATACCCGGATGTTTTTGTTGTACCAATATTAGTTGTTGGTGCAGCAGCGGTACCAAGGTATAATGACAAAGAAGGCGTGAATAATAAACCACTGATCTTTTTCTCAAAGTAATCAGCAGAAAAAGAGAATTTATTTTTAAAGAATGTAACATCAAAACCAACATTCAATTGTTTTTGTTTTTCCCATGCCAGGTCATCATTTTTAAATGATGCGATAGTGGCGCCTGTAGAGGTAGGTTCATTGCCAAAAGAATAACCGGTATTTTGGCCCTGGTTATAAATATAGGTGGCTGTTGAAATTCTTTGATACTGTGGTGAAACATTTTCATTACCCGTTACACCATAACTACCTCTTACTTTCAGGTAATTAATGAACTGCGGCTGAAAAAAGTCTTCGTTTGTAACAACCCATCCCAAAGAACCTGCGTAGAAATTACCATATTTATTATTGATACCAAAAGCATAAGATCCGTCACGGCGTGCAGAGAAAGAAAGCAGGTATTTGTCCCTGAAATCGTAATTGAGCCTGCTGAAATAAGAAAGGTTCCTTCTCCTGAATTGCCATGAGCTACCGTCCAGCCCTGAGCGTGGTGCCGTACCTGTTGCAGCGCTTACATCTGCATATTCCCATGAATTAAAAGGCACATCCTGACGGGAAACAGTAAGCGAATTACCAGTAGCCTGTGCCATTGAAAAACCAAGTACAGTTTCAAAATGATGTTCTTCAGCAATTTTAAAATTGTAATTGGCAAATGCTTCAAATGTATAATTGAAATAGGTGGTTTTGGTTTCGCTTACACTGTTGTGTGAGTTCTTACCCGGGATCGTATCACCCGCCGCATTCAGCTCCGTATTATTGTGCATTTCCCCATAATAAGAAAGCGGGTCAAAACTTTTACCGGTGATATCAACATTTGTATAACCAAAGCGGCCGGTTAATTTCAGATCCTTTAATACATCATACTGCAATTCTAATTTTCCATACAGCTTATTTGTGTTGGATTCATTATGCGTATCATCTAATTGTGTAAGGGGATTAAAAATTTCTGCCAGTATATATGGGCTGATACTGTACTTGCCATATGTATTGGGTATGTTATTATAAACAGGTTGTGTTGGATCAAAATTCAGTGCATTTGAAATGACGCTGTTGATAGAATTTTCAGCCACCCCGGCTCCTTTGATATTTACAAAACTTGTATTGGCTATAAATTTCAGCCGGCGTGTAAAATCAAATGTGAGGTTGGCTGTTCCGTTTGCCCTCCTGAAGTAAGATTTATCACCGCCACCAACAATACCGTCCTGGCCAAGATATCCGCCTGAAAGAAAGTAGCCCATTTTATCTGCACCACCTTTTGCAGTGATATTATACGATTGAATGGATGCTTTTTTAAAGATCTCTTTTGCCAGTCGGTACCTGCACCAAATTTTGAAATATCAGGGAATATAATACCGCCGCCAGAAACTGTACTGCCTTCATTGATCATGGCTGCATATTCAGAAGCATTCAATACACCAATTGTGTTCAACACTTCCTGTTTGCCGTAATTGGCACTAAAACCAAATTCAGTTTTTTGATTTCTTCTTCCAGACTTGGTGGTGATCACAATTACACCGTTGCCGCCTTTTACACCATACATAGCGGTTGTCGCAGCATCTTTCAGCACATTCATTGATTCAATGTCGGCTGCATTGATTGAATTAAGATCATCCAGCGTTTGTATGGAACCATCCACCACCACAATTGGGTCAGTACCTGTATAAGAAGGGATACCCCGTATCAGTACAGTTGGTTTTGCACCAGGTGAACCAGCAGAAATAACTGTAACACCGGAAGCCCGGCCCTGCAAAGCATCTTCAGCCCTTACCGGCCGCAGCTTTTCTATATCAGAACCTTTAACCGTGGAGATAGCTCCGGATACTTTTGTAACTTTTTGCGTGCCGTAGCCGATCACCACTACTTCATTTAATGCCTGCGAATTAGAGACAAGACCGATCTTTAATGAAGCTGCACTACCAGCCTTTATTTCCTGCTGCTGGTATCCAACTAAAGATATTACCAGCGTGGTGTTTGCATCTTCAACATCCAGTTTAAAATAACCGCTTTTATCAGTGATTGTACCTTTCGTTGTTCCCTTTATAACAATGCTTACACTTTCAAGCGGTAAACCTGAAAGCTGGTCAATCACTGTTCCTGAAACAGTGATGGCTGACAGTTGATTCATTACTTCGGTAACCGGCACCTGCAGTTCCGGTAATTTAAAAACAGCCGCTAGTCTTTTAAAGTCTGCACCGGTTTTATAGATCACGTAGGCCTTGCTCAATACTTTCCTGTACTCAAGCTGGTAGGGCCGCAGCAGATCTTCCAGCAGTTTTTCCACCGAACTGTATTTACCTATATCGAAACTGAGTTTGGTATCAGGCAGGATGTTGGATTCATATACAAAATCCACATCAAACTTTTTTCTTGATTCCGCAAGGATATCTGCGACCGTTTTAGTGGCTGTTTCATTTTGCCCCCGTGCAAAACAGGTAATATGAACAACCAGCGTAATGCAAAGCAAGAGCTTGCCTGCAAAGAATTTTCTTCTCATAAGCTAAGTTTATCGTTAGTGTTAAAAGCCGTTTCTAAAAGCTATTTTGAAATGATGATCGATTTATTTTCGATCTTCATTTTGAGTTTGAATGCAAGCTGCAATACATCCACCAGCTGCTGCAGGTTATCAGCCCGCAGGTCCCCATTAATTGACTTCTCCAGCAGCGCCTGGTCTTTTACTTCCACTTTATAACCGTACACATCATTGATCAGTGTTGCTATTTCTTTTAAAGTGGTATTATTAAAATGAAATTCATTTCTAACCCATCCTGAATGAAAGTTGATATTTTCTTCTGTGGAAAGTGTAATGCTGTCTGCATCTTCAAGCCGTGCAAGTTCACCGGGCCTCATCTCAATAATTTTTTCTCCCTGCTTATCAAGAATCGCTTTTGTTTCACCTTTTACAGAAAGTTTGATCTTTCCTTCTTCCAGCGAAACAATTGCTTTTTCATGCCTTGTATTTACATTGAATCTGGTGCCTAATACTTCCACATCCAGGTCTTTTGTATGCACCACAAACTTTTGATGTGTTGCCGGTTTCTTTTCCACTTCGAAATAACCTTCTCCGTCCAGCCATACCTGGCGGTCGCCTGTTTCATCCCAGTTGGTTGATATCTTTAATTCTGAATTGGCATTCAGCGTAACGATCGAACCATCGGGTAAGGTAATTTTTTTGATCTTGGCGAATTCAGTTTTGTACACCAGCGCATCCGCATCTGTAGCACTGCTGGAAGTTTTAATAAGCCACCAGGCTACGCCAGCCAATAATAATACAGAAGCTGCTGCCAGCAAAGGTTTTAGCCAGGCAGCCTTGCTAACTGCCGGTTGCTGGCTGATAGCATTTTCTATTTGTTTCCAGTTGGCCTGCTGCTTTTCCTGCGGCAATTTTTTTGACCTGAATTCAAAAGAAAAATCTTCCGGGCTGCTGTTTTCTGCATTATCGCTCATACAAGATTTTTGTATAAGACACTAAAAACAAAAAGACATACTCACCCGCCAGAATATTTTTTTAGAAATTCCCGGGATGGCATATAGTGCAGAGTAATAAAAAGAGATGCAGGAGGTTAACAGAGCGCATTTTTTGCAATGCCCGTTGCTTGATATTCATTGCAGATTGCTGGTTTATGTTCATGATCTCTGCAATTTGAGTGATCGTAAGGTTTTCGAAGTAATGGAGATAAATTAATTCTCTTTGACGCTCCGGTAATGAATTGAGCAGGCTTATGATCTTTTCTTTAAGCCCGGCATCTGCTTCTTTCTGTATAAAAATTTCTTCCTGTGAAAATTCGATAGCAGGTTCAGCGGTCATACTTATTTTAATATGGCGAACCTTACTGTCCCTTAACTGGTTCAGTACCTGGCGGCGGAGGGTGGTATAAAAAAAAGGCTTTACTTTTCGCAGGCTGCCGATAGAAAAACGTTTGTTCCATATTTTTATAAAAAGATCCTGTATTGCATCATCTGCCAGGTCTTCATCGTCCAGCAACTTAGCCGCATAGTTATAGAGGCCCTCAAAAAGCGCTTCATGAATAGCAGCAAAAGCGCCAGTGTCATTATTAAGACACTGCTGCCACCACTGCTGTAACATATCATTATCGGACTGTATTCCACCCATCTCAACAATTAACCGGGTAAATTTAGTAATTCAGGATTTTAGGCTAAAAATACATGATATTGAACAAGACAACATACTGCATAAACAAAACAAGTTTACCAGTAAGCATACAGATCAGTGATTTTTTCTGCCCTGGCCTCCTCCATATTTTTTCCTCTGTTGCCGCTTTACCCCCTGGTGATCATTGTTATGCTTTCTCAAAGATTGTTGCGGAGGCTTTTTATTAACGGGTACCGGAAGGTTATTAGCCGCAGGAAATGGATGATTGGCCGCTATTGGTATGGTTTTACCAATCACCCGCTGAATATCTTTTAATTCAGGTCTTTCTTCTATGTCACAAAAAGAAAGTGCCACACCAGCATTACCAGCCCTGCCCGTTCTGCCGATACGGTGTACATAAGTTTCCGGTACATCCGGCAATTCATAATTGATAACATGAGTCAGATCATCAATATCAATACCCCTTGCTGCTATATCAGTTGCCACCAATACACGAAGTTTTCCATTTTTAAAATTGGTAAGTGCATGCTGCCGGGCATTCTGTGATTTATTACCGTGTATGGCTGCTGCAGTGATCTGGTGTTTGTGTAATATTTTAACCACCTTATCAGCGCCATGCTTGGTACGGGTAAATACCAATACCCTTGCAATAGCCGTATCTTTTAATAAATGCAGCAGCAGCGAAGCCTTATTTTGTTTATCTACAAAAAACAAATGCTGTTCAATCTTATCTACTGTAGAAGAAACCGGTGTTACTTCCACTTTTGCAGGATTGGTCAGCAGCACATCTGCCAGCCGTTGTATCTCCGGCGGCATGGTGGCGGAAAAGAAAAGTGTTTGCCGTTTTACCGGTAGTTTTATTATTACTCTTTTTACATCATGTATAAAGCCCATATCAAGCATACGGTCGGCTTCATCCAGCACAAATATTTTTAAATGCAGCAGGCTTATATAGCCCTGGCTTATTAAATCCAGCAGCCTGCCCGGTGTGGCAATTAAAATATCCACTCCGTTTTTCAACTGGTTAGTTTGGTGCAATTGAGATACACCACCAAATATAACGGTATGCACCAAACCCGTATACCTCCCGTATGCGGCGAAGCTTTCGCCTATCTGGATAGCCAGCTCCCGTGTTGGTGTAAGAATAAGCGCCCTTATCTGCCGCCTGCCTGTTACCTGTATTTTTTCCTGGTGGAGTATTTGCAGAATGGGAATTGCAAATGCTGCCGTTTTACCCGTGCCGGTTTGTGCACAGCCAAGCAAATCCCTTTTTTGAAGCACAATAGGTATCGATTGCTGCTGTATTGGTGTTGGTACGGAATAATTCTCGTCGGTTAATGCTTTAAGAATCGGTTCAATTAATGCTAAACTCTTAAAATCCATTCAATGATATAATTAATATAAGCTGGAAAGACGTTGCATTTTCTAAATCAGCGAAAGTGTTGTACACTATACTGGCTTACAATCTGCCGTATCACATGTATAATTTGGATAGTGAAGATAAGCTTTATTCGGCTATTGACAGAAAAGGAATACATACCCGTTTATGCCGGTAGCATAACAAAATAAATACGCATTAAGAAGGGACAGGTAAGAACTATTTGGTGCAAAAAACTATTTTACCTCCAGCAAATAGAAGCCATAAGTCTCTATAGTTAAATATTCATTGTCCGGTGTCATCATATGACTCTGGTTATTCCAATGATCATATAATTCCCCGGGTACTGGTCCATGCTGTTTAAAAACAGCCCATGAAAGGAGAACAGGCTGATCACTGAAATTAAACAGGCAATACAATTTCTTCTCATCGAGCGTACGCAGGTAGCCGGCAACATGTTTATTATGAATGGCAAGCCAGGTAAGGTTTTTAAAATCTGCCACCTGCTTCAGTTTCTTTCTTGTATCGATCAATTTTTTTGTACCGGTAAAAATTTTGTTTTCAGTTGTTCCATCAACATCAATATTACTGTTTTTAGTCCAGTCAATAACAGGACGGTGCATCCACCGGTTATCGTAGCTTTTACCGGGATCATTCAAATATGAATAATCATTTGTGTAGCCGCATTCATCACCATAAAAAAGCATGGGTATGCCCCCGATAAAAAAACTGTGTGCCTGCATCAGCAGTATTTTTTTTATGGCGATATCAACAGCATTTACATTCTTTTCAAGTGTGGCTTTTTCCAGTCCGCATAAAGAAGCCAGGGAACCGCTGATACGGGCATCCTGCGTTTTTGGGTTAACAGAAAACAACGCTCCTGTTGCCGGTGAGCCCGGCGCAGTACCGGAATAATAATCTTTAATGTACTTACGATGATCATACGGTGTAAAGCCAGCATGTTCTATCATGTAATCATCGTAACCCAATCCAATATCATCATGACATCTTGTATAAGTGATCCAGGAAGTGCCAAAAGGTTTTTGCAGCAGTTCATGCTGAGCTGCCAGCATCACTTTTGTATCACCAGTTGCCAGTGCATCCCATTGAAGTGCCATCTGGGTTGCGTTGTAAGCAAAATCACATTCCCGGGCTGTATACAAACCGGTGCCAAAATATTTCATGATCTCTTTCGGCGCCACAATGGCTTCACCGAGTAACGCCATACCCGGAGCAGCCACCTCCACGCATTGTTTTATCAACCGCAGCAGCGCATGTGCCTGTGGCAGGTTCTGGCAAGTAGTACCAATTTGTTTCCAGATAAATGCAGGTGCATCTATTCTTAATATGTCCACGCCGAGGTTGGCATAAAATAAAATATTGTCCACCATCTCCACCAGCACTTCAGGATTTGTGTAATTGAGGTCCCACTGGTAATGATGAAAAACTGTCATCACCCATTTATTACATTCTTCATTCCAGGTAAAATTGCCGGGGGAACTTTCAGGAAAGATATCCGGCATGCATGCATCGTATTGGTCAGGTATCTTCCTGTCAGTAAACATGTAGAAAAAATCCTGGTAGTATTTATCTCCTTTCTTTGCTTTTTTTGCCCATTCATGGTGATGTGATGTATGATTGAGAACAATATCAACCATAAGGTATATTTTTTCTTTCCGCATTTGCTGCTGCAGCTTTTTAAGGTCTGCCAGCGTGCCGAAACGCTCCTCCACTTTCCTGAAATCACTTACTGCATAGCCGCCATCACTTTCACCTTCCGGGCTTTGCATTACGGGCATCAGGTGCAAAAAATTAACACCGAGTTTTTTAAAATAGTCCAGTTTTTTTTCAAGGCCGCTGATGCTTCCGGCAAACCTGTCTACATACAAACTCATACCGGTGATCTCATTGCTGAGAAACCAGTTCCCTTTCTCTTCTTTTTCAGCATCCAGCTGTTTTAGTGCTGCTGCTCTTTTAGTGTAGGCATTGGTGATCGTTTCAACAAGTTTTTTAAAAACCACTGTTCCAGAAGGATGTTTACCATATAATTCATTGTATAAAAAATGTATGGCGGAAGTATTGGCTATAAAGCGGGTGAAAAAAAGATTATCCTTACCAGCAATATCAATTTCTTTTTGCTGCAGGCAGTTGGTAATAAGCTGATGTATTTTAGGATTGTACACGTTTTTAATTTTTGCCATGAATTACACCAATAACACGAATTTATTTACCACAGATCACACGGATAAACACAGATTTCTTAACACTTACTTAGTGGAATTCGTTTTAATTGGCGTAATAAATATTTATATCTCATTCAAATATACTGCTGCTTAAATGCTTAAAGGCCTCCATGGCACCAAGGTACTCACAGGTACGGGCACCCGCTTTATTTGCATTCGCAACAATATGCTGCCAGTTTTTTTCTGAAGGCAGTACTGTTTCTTTTCCAAATAATTTATCCAGCTGAAATAACACGGCTCCAACAAAAGCATCGCCTGCACCGGTAGTATCAACAGGTTTTACCGGTATGCTTTTAATTACCTGTGTACTACCGTTAATGCCAAGCAGGGTTCCATCCTTACCCAGCGTAATTGTGAAAACGGATTTTGTCTTTTGCAGTAACACTTCCACTGCTGCATCTAAATTTGTCTCACCTGTCAGGAGCATGGCTTCCTCATCACTCACTTTAAAAAAATTGCAGCGCTCCAGAAAATACCAGCTTTGATCAATAAAGGACTGCGTATTATTCCTGAACAGCAAATGCCGGTAATTAGGATCAAAGCTGATAAATATATTTTTTACGATTGCTTCATGCAGCAACCTTTTATAAGCCGACTGTAAAGGGCCTGGCAGAAAACCAGTGGCTGAGCCAAAATGAATAATTGAAATATCACTTAAATCAATCGCTTCAATATCTGCTTCGCTCAGCTGCCCATCGGCGCCACGGTTAAAATAAAAATCACGTTCGCCATTCTCCATTAATGATACAAAGGCGAATGTTGTAAAATGATTTACATCCTGCAGCATGTATTGTGTACCCACACCAAAATCTTTCATTACTTCAACCATATGTTTTCCAAAAGGATCGATGCCCACTTTTGCAGACAGCTCCACGCTACCGCCCAATGCTGCAATGGCAGCAGCCACATTGGTGGGAGCACCACCGGGTTTCTTTAAAAAATTCTCACCGTCTGTTAATGCTTTACCCTTATCGGTACAGATCATATCGATAAGCGCCTCGCCAATACAAAGTATCTTACTCATACTATTTTATTTTCGCCACAGATTACACAGATAAACACAGATTTCTTATTTCTTGATTAGTGTGATTCGTTCTAATTCGTGTAATAAAAACTTTATTTTACCAACCCCGGTTTTTCATAGCGTCATCGTTGTGAACTTGTTCTGTTATTCTTTCCTTTTAGTAAAAGGAAAGAATAATCTCACTTGTACCACGTACCATTTATCAACATAACGTTGGCTAGTGTAATACAACCGTTGCTTTATCCATATCTTCCAGTGCTACGCCTTTTGTCTCGGGCATCATGCGCCATACAAATAATAACTGCAGCACCATCATGCATGCAAAGAATCCAAATATCCTGGCCCCTCCAACATTTTCAGCAAAGAATGGAAATACCTGCGCCACTATTGCTGCCCATACCCAGTGCGTAAGGCTGCCGAAAGATGTGCCGGTAGCCCTTACTGAATTGGGAAATATCTCCGAAATAAAAACCCATATTACCGCACCCTGGCCGATGGCATGTGCAGCAATAAACATAAACACATAATAGGTAATAAATGCACCGTTGCCACTGTTAAATGAAAAGGCGATCAGCGCAAGCGATACGATATACCCGGCCGATCCAATAAACATCAATGTTCTTCTTCCAAATTTATCAATGAGTGACCAGCCGAGCACGGTAAAAACGAGGTTGATCACACCAATACCTGTGGTACTTAAAAAAGCAGCACTTTTACCAATACCTGCCATCTCAAAAACCCGGGGAGCAAAGTAAATGATGGCATTGATGCCTGACAACTGGTTAAAAGTAGCCAGTAAAAAGGCCAGTAAGAGTGGTTTGTAAAATTTCTTATTAAAGAGCGGCTCACTGGTATGTGTAGATGCTTCTTTTATTTCCCTGATAGTTTTATCAATATTATCTTCTGTTATAGATAATACTTCCCTTGCATGCGCTTCATCATTTTTATACAATAACAACCAACGGGGTGTTTCAGGAACAGTCATCATAAATAATGAAAAAAGTAATGACGGAATAGCCACAATGCCCAGCATCCAGCGCCAGTCATTTACACCTCCAACCCCCTGCAGCAGGTAGTTAGACAGGTAAGCAATGAGGATACCACTCACCACATTCATCTGGAAGGAGATCACCAGCCGGCCACGGTATTTTGCCGGTGCTATTTCAGATATATATACGGGTGCAACGACCGAGGATGCCCCGATACTTAAACCACTCAGGAACCGGAAGAACATAAAACTGTACACTTCCTGCGCCAGTGCCGCTCCTACAGACGAGATCAAAAAAATGAAGCCGATCCAGATCAGGGATTTTTTTCTCCCGATCTTATTGGCGGGAATATTACCAAAGGCTGCACCGAAAGCAGTACCATATAAAGCCATGGCAATAGCAGTGCCCTGTTCCCAGTTATTAAGGTTCCATAATTGCTGGATAGCTTTTTCTGCACCCGATATAACAGCAACGTCCATCCCAAAAAGTAAACCGCCCAGCCCCACAGCAATTGACCAGATGACAATTTTTTTATTCATAAAACCTGTATGGGTTTAAATTTATTTTTCTGCTTTATAGATCACAGCCTGGTAAGGTTTCAGCTTTATAACAGGTGGTGCAACTTTATCTGCAGCATCATAATTGCTTATCACCAGCGATTTATTAATACTTTTAAATTCATTAAAATTAAAATCCACTGATTCCTTCGTAAAATTTAATACCACATAAAAAGTCTCGTTATTTAACTCCCTTGTATACGCATATACGGAAGCGTTATTCTTATCCATCAGCGCATACTCTCCATATACCAGTGCAGGGTTATTCTTCCGGACCTTTATCATTTTCCTGAAATAGTTCAATACGGAATTGCTATCCCTGTCTTCTGCGGCCTGGTTAATAAAACTGTAATTGGGATTTACTTTTATCCATGGTGTGCCCGTTGAAAAACCTGCATTCACAGTGGTATCCCACTGAAAAGGTGTACGGCCATTGTCCCTGCTCTCAAATGCTTTTCGTTTGAGGAAATCTGCCAGCTTTACGCCTTTTGATTTTTCATACTGGTATTGATTCAATGTTTGTATGTCCCGGTAGTCTTCCAGTTTATCAAACCGGATATTGGTCATACCCAGCTCATCACCGGCATAGCAGTAAGGTGTACCCCGCATGGTTAATAAAAATGTATTCAGCATTTTTGAAGAAACTTCCCTGAATGCAGGACTATCATTCCCAAAACGGCTTACCAGCCTGGCCTGGTCATGGTTGGCAAGAAATATAGATAACCATCCCTTATTGGCGAAAGCACTGTCCCAACGGCTGAATATTTCTTTTAAATGCACCAGGCTGTATCCATCTATTTTAGCAATATCAACTGCATCAAAAGCATAGGCCATATTTAATTCTTTCCTGTCCTCATCCACCAGGTCATGTGCATCCTGGAAATTTCTGCCGGCACCTTCCGCCACACTCATTACATCATACTTACTGAAAACCTCTTTATTCATTTCCCCCAGGTAGTTGTGCAGGTGACCAACCATTGCATAATACTGTATGAAATCTTTTTCAAACCCTTTTGGAAAGGCGGGCCAGGAAGTATCTTTTGCTGCAAACTGGAAAGCATCCAGTCTAAAACCATCCACTCCTTTATCTGCCCAAAACCGCATCATGTCATATATCTCCTGCCGCAGTTTTGGGTTCTCCCAGTTAAGGTCGGGCTGCTTTCTTGAAAAATAATGCAGGTAATAGGCATTGGTAAGTGAATCGTACTTCCAGGCATCATGATTCACATCAAATAAACTGTAGCGGTAGGGTGGCGTACCACGCTCGGCATTCCACCAGTGATAATAATCCCTGTAAGGACTTGTTCTTGAGCTGCGGCTTTGTTTGAACCATTCATGTTCATCACTGCTGTGATTTACTACAATGTCCATCACGAGTTTTATTCCACGGTCATGCATGCCTTTCAATAAGGCATTAAAATCATCCATGGTACCAAAGTCTTTCATGATGTTGCGGTAGTCACTCACATCATACCCATTATCATCATTAGGTGAAGTGTAAATTGGGTTAAGCCATACCGCATCCACGCCAAGGCTTTTTATATAATCCAGTTTTGAGATAATACCTTTCAGATCACCAATACCATCACCATCACTGTCTTTAAAACTGCGTGGATATAATTGGTACACCACTGCTTCTTTCCACCATTTTTTATAAGAAGTATCTGCACTTATTGAAACTGTTTCTTTTTTATCCCGGGATGAATTACAGCCATTACACAAGCAAACAACGACAATTAAAAACGTTGTGATATTGAAAAATGATCTCTTCATAAAAAGGTTTAAATTTTAATGTCCGCCACCTGCAGGCAACTGCACATTATCATCTTCATTTATCCTGTCTCTTTTTATCCGCATGGTTGCAGCAGCAGCCAGTAAAAGCAATACGCCTGCAAAGCTGATTGCCTTACCCGGGTCATCTCCCAAAAAATGCTTGTATACGTAACCGAAAGACAGGGTTTGCAGGATCATTGGCACAACGATCATCATATTGATGATGCCCATATATACCCCGTACCTTTCTTTTGGAATACTGCCCACCACCATGATATAAGGTACCCCCATCATGCTAGCCCATGCAATACCAAAACCTATCATCGGTGCATATAAAAGCGTAGTGTCGGTAATATGCGGAAAAGCAAGCAGTGCCAGGCCAGCCATCAGCAGGCAGGCAATGTGCACATACTTGGCACTGAATTTTTTTGCCAGCCATACCAACCCGAATGCAGAAAGAAACGTAACGATATTATAAAAGCCGTTTACCCGGCCGGCTTGCACCACTGCCTCTTCGTACAATTCTTTATTGCCTTCCGGCGAGGTATTATATACAGATTTGGCAATGCTCAATGAAACAAACTGCCAGTAACAAAACATAGCATACCATTGAAATAAATATACCAACGCCAGTTTCCACATTACAGCAGGCATATCTTTTATGGCAGCAAAAATTTCTTTAACAGGTTCAAACAAGCCTTTTGGCCGTGCCCTTAGTTCTGCCAGCTCTTCTTCTGTAGGTGGTATCTCCGGTGTTTTATAAACAGACCAGGCAACAGAAGCAATGGAACATACAGCACCTACAAAGAAAGAACCGAATACCCAGTAAGGAATACCGGACTGACCATCATCTGTTTTTGTTTCACCGGAAATAATGTTTTTAAAAAAACCAAGTGAAAGATTTGCCAGCGTAATACCAAGACCGGTAAAAAAGCTTTGTGTCAGAAAACCAAGTGCCCGTTGTTTTTCGGGTAATTTATCTGCAATAAAAGCCCGGTAAGGTTCCATTGCGGTGTTGTTAGCCGCATCCAGTATCCATAACAACCCGGCCGCCATCCACAAAGCTTTGCTGAATGGGAAAGCAAATAAGCAAAGGCTGCAAAAAATGGCACCGACCAGGAAATAAGGCTTCCTTCTCCCCCAGCGGGGATGCCAGGTGCGGTCGCTCATGGCACCAATCAGTGGCTGAATTAATAAACCCGTCATCGGGCCTGCCAGGTTCAGGAAAGGCAACTCTTCGGGCTTAGCATGTAAAAAAGTATATAAAGGATTAATGGCGGTCTGTTGTAAACCAAAGCTGTATTGAATGCCAAAGAAACCAACATTCATGTTGATGATCTGCCAAAAACTGAGTGTTGGTTTAGGCGAAGTCATAAGCAATCGTTTATTGAAACAAGATATGATAAACACAAACCAAAGCAATAACTGCAACCGTTTGTGGTGGAAAGATTAGATCATAACAGGAAATAAGCCTATTGGTTTACTTCAGTCCCATATTTTTCTATCAATGCCAGCAGTACGCCATTGGTCCACCCAAAGCCATCCTGGCCCGGGTATTCGCCACCACCCGCTTCCAGTGCGGTATCCACCACGTTGTATTTTTCCATCAGTTTACCTGTACGGTTAAATACATCTGTATTCAGTTTTATCCAGCTTTGTGCAATACTGTTTGCAAGTGAATGATGATGGTAGTTTTCAAGCCCGGTAACCGCCAGCCATTGCAGCGGGGCCCAGCCATTGGGGGCATCCCACTGCTGACCCGTTTGTTTTAATGTTGTAACAAGACCGCCCTGTTTTAAAAACACTGCCTGTAATTTTTCGGCGACCAGGTCTGCCTGGGATTCTGTAGCTATCCTGAAATAAAGTGGCACACTACCGGCAAGGGTTAATTCATTTTTTTGTGAAGCGGTTACAAAATCATAATCAAAATAAAACCCGGCATTTTCATTCCAGCAATATTTTTGAATGGCTTCTTTCCTTTTATCAGCCAGTACTGCATACTGCCTGTATTTTTCTTCGTCGCCTGCTGTTTCAGCAGCTTCCGCAATGGTATGCTCCAGGTAATACAGCAAACAGTTCAGGTCAACCGGTATTATATCAGCAGTATGAATTGTTGCAAACGATTTTCCGTCCTTAAACCAGCGGCTGCTGTAATCCCAGCCCGATTCTGCGCCTGCCCGTAAATGCTTATACAAGATTGCCGCATCTTCTTTTGCCTGGTGGGAAAGTTCCACGTCTTCCCTGAAGGACTCAGGCCTGGCAGTATCAAATTCGTCAAAGTACCGGTTCAATATTTCTCCATCTTTCATCTTCACTACATGGTAAGCAGATTCCTTACCTGCATCTAAGCCGGCCATGCCTTTCATCCAGTAATTATATTCCTTCTCGAGTGGAGACAAATAGGCCGGCAGGATCGCTTTGCCTTTTATGCTTACAAGCAACTGAATCATCAGCGCATAAAAAGGAGGCTGGGAGCGGCCAAGATAATAGGTACGGTTGCCATTGGGTATAAACCCAACTGTTTGTATTAAATGAGAGAAATTAGCCACCATGTTCCCGATCATGTCATACATACCCGATGCTTTTAATCCAAGCATGGTAAAATAACTATCCCAGTAATATACTTCTCCGAAGCGGCCACCGGGAACAATGTAAGAATGCGGTAAAGGAATAAGTGAGCCTTTCTTTTCATCCGGTTGCCGGGTAAGCACCGGCCACAATTGTTTGATATGCTCCGTTACGGAAACAGCTGACCCGGTTTTATAATCACCGGCAAATACAGCCGGCAGTTCAAAATTTGCATGAACAAATTCCTTTAAGCTGAATCCCGGTTCATTTTTTTGATCATTGTATTGCCGGAGTATTATATCCAGTGGCTGTTTCGCCATACAATCCACAAAAGTTTTTCCATCAGGAAAAACCTGCTGCAGCTGCACCTCTTCAAATAATGGATGACAATCAAATATACCTGGTTCTTTTTCCATTTTTATACAATAACATCAATGGCCGCCGCCAGTGAATTCAACTTTTGTTCCGGATTTTTTCTGCATCCGGTAAAAGAAAAACAAACAAAGCATCAATACTGACATTGGTATGAGTGAAAAATAAAATGCCTTTTGTCCACCAATATTTTTAAACAGGTAACCTACCAGTCTTGAACCAAGTGTGCCGCCAATAGCGGAAAAGAAAACAAGCAATGAAGCCATGGGGCTGTGAAATATTTTTTCTGTAGCACTCAGCACAAAGGAATTTATCAATGGATAAATTGGTGCAAGAAAAAAACCAATCAGTGGAAATACATAAGCAATAACCGGAACATCGCCCAGTGACTTTATTTCCTTTGGTTCCAGTCCCTGCGTTTGTGGCAATACAAATAAAACGATCAATGCTGCGCCAATTAAACATGCAGCCAATATTACAAGCCACGAGATCTTTTTCACCAGCAGGGAACAAATGTACCTGCCCAATGCAATGGACAGCATAAGGATGATCGCCATATACACACTCGTTTTTTCGGGCAGGTGTAATACCTTTTGATTAAATGTGGGCAGCCAGCTCATGATGCCCTGCTCCGTCATTACATACATAAAGGCTGCAATTGCAAAAACCATCACCAATGGTCTTTTCATCAGCTTTATCATTTCTAGAAAATCCTCCCTGACGCTGCTTCCCGGGATTTCGTATTTCACATTAAACGGAGAAAACAACAGTATGAGGAAAGAGATTGCAATAATAACAGCCAACAGAAGGTATATTCTCAGCCATGCATCAGGATCTGTATCACTATAAAAAAGCGGGAATACAAGAAATCCAGCAGCTATCCCGATCATAAAAAAACTTTCGATAGACGTAAGTACACTTTTATGTTCCTTGTCATTATTTGTAATAATACCGATCATTGAATAAACAGATACTTTAATGACCGCAAACGAAATTCCTACACATGCGAAGAGTATGCGTACTGAAGTAAACGAATTGCCGAAATACATCCCAAGACAACCAATAAACACAAGTGCCAATGCTATCAGCATACCCTTTTTATACCCAAGCCTTGGTAAAAAAGAACCAACTAAAAAAGAAACAAATGCTATTGACAGATCTTTAAATGCTTCAAGGGAGCTTGCTTCCAGTTCATCTACATGATAGGCATTGATCGACTTCTGGATAAGTATACCCACACTGTTCAGCAGTATGGCAAAAACAAAATAATTAAGAAACAGGGAAAGTTTTATCCTGAAATTAGACATAGCAGCCGTATAAATGATGTATTATCAAATATACCTGTAAGCTTTTTAAAATCCAAAGTTTAATACTATAAAGAACCGCCTTTTACCAGTACTGATTCAACACAAACGATTTCGGACACATTTTCTTTTCGTAAACGCCCGAGCATTTGTGCAAATGCCAGTTTACCAAGCTTGCTGCCGCTTGTTTCCACATAGGTAACAGCCGGGTTAAACATGGTGGGGATAAAACCATTGCTGATACCGATAACAGCTACGTCATCCGGCACTTTCAGGTTCAGTTCATGAATGGCTTTCATTACGCCGATCAGTATCAGGTCGCCCATGCAAAAGATCACATCCGGTGGCTGGGTTGATGTAAGTGCAGCAATCGCTGCTTCTTTGGATGGACCCACATTCTCAGTAAAATCAACCTGCAGTTTTATTTTAGGCGCTTTCTTTTTAAAATAATTTACAAAGGCGTCTTTCCGGTTCTTTGTTATACTCAGGTGTGGATGGCCAAACAATGCCAGTACATTCTTTTTCTTTTTGGCAATAATTGCTTCCGCCGCCAGTACACTTGCTTCCTTATCGGCAAGACAGGTGCTGTAAAAATTCTTTTCTTCAGGCACCCGGTCAACAAATATTACGGGCACTTCCAGTTCTTCCAGTTTCCTGAAAGGAGCCAGGTCTTCGGTAGCAACAGACAATGCTGCAAACAACCCCATCACCATATTTTTACGGAATATATGCAGGTTGGCAGACTCAATAGTGGCATTATCCCTCGACTGCATGATAAGAACAGAATAACCATATTTACGTGCTTCTTCTTCCACCGCCGCAATAAAAGAATCATAAAAAAAGTTATCGATCGTTGGCACCAGTATACCCAGCACATTACTCTGGCGGGTACGCAGCTGTACCGCATAACTGTTGGGTTCATATTCCATCGCTGCGGCAAGGTCTTTTACTTTTGTCTTGGTGGCTTCTGATATATCCGGGTGATCTTTTAATGCACGGGAAATAGTGGAAATGCTTAATCCCAGTGTTTGTGATAATTTTTTTAATGTGCTTTTCTGCATTCAGGTTTATTTATGCTTGGTTATGCGATAAAGATAATTTTTTTTGGGAAAGACAAAGGGTAATCCGGGATCAGCCATCTGCTTATAACAAATAGATCCGGAATGGATCCTGTTTAGTGTATGATCGTTTTTACCAACTGCAATTCTTTATCAAGTACCACTATATTCGCTTTGTATCCTTTTTGCAAAATGCCTGCGCTGCCTTCTATCTTTGCCGCCTGGGCTGGATAAAGACTGCACATCCGCAATGCTTCCTCAACAGGGATATCGCATTTAAAAACAAGATTGGTAAAAGCCTTGTGCATGGTTAAAGCAGAACCGCTTAAGATCCCACCTGCTGTATATTTATCTCCTTCCCTGTAATGTTTGTAATAACCTTTTGTCGTTTCTGTAACAGCATCGGTGATAGCAAAAAGCCGGTTGCCCATCATCTTCTTTGCAATTTTTATTGCTGCAAAATCCACGTGGTAACCATCAGGTACCAGGCTGCTGCGTACAGAAAGGTGATTAAAGAGGGCGCCCACCATACCAGGTTCCCTGTGCTGCAATGCGCTCATGGCATTATATATATGTGTGGCAAGGCCAATCTTGTCAAATGCATGTATGGCCTGCTCATAACTTGCATTGCTATGCCCGGCAGAAACAATGATCCCATATGACTGTATAAGGTCAATTATTTCATCACTGCATTCCTCCGGTGCCAGTGTAATCATCTTAATTACATCCTTTCCGTAATTAAGCAATTCTTTTACCTGCAGCACTGTTGGGGAAAAAATAAATTCATCCACATGAGCACCTCTTTTGGCCTTACTTATCCATGGACCTTCCACATGCAGTCCTAAAACACCCCTGCCTCTTCGCTTCCAGTAATCTTTTACCGCATCAATACAATTAAATATTACTTCGTACGTATTCGTGGCAACAGTTGGCATACAGAATGCCGCACCACCTTTTACACTGTAGTCATAAATAGCCGCCACGGTTTCCGCATCCGGATAAACGGCGAGCAGCCGCTGATAAGCGCCATACAACTGCAGGTCGATAAAAGCCGGCGCAAGAATAACATCTCCTTCATCTACAACATTAACATCGCTCCCAAGGGAAGCTGCGGGTACAATATCTTCTATCAAACCATCATTAACAATAATTGCATGTGAAGACAACATGGAGTGACGGATAAATATCCTGGCAGCTTTGTAAACAACTCTTTTGTTCATGGTAAGTTTTATAAATCCAGTCTGGCAAAAATCCGTATTAAATATATACTTTACTATTAAAGAATTATATAGTAATTTGACTTTTTTAAACCCACGTTTTTTACTAACTTATAGTAATGCCAAAATTTTCTATCAGGGCCATTATCTTGTCGGCTTTTGCAGTAGCCCTGCTCGTGGTGGGCTTTTTTGTGTGGGCTGCATTCCAGAATATGCAAACAGTGATAGAAGAAAGCAGGAAGATCAATACCTGTTCGCAGGCGCAGCAAATGATCGACAAGATCCATGCTGACCTGGAAGGAAGTGAGTTGGCGTATGATAATTTCTTTTATTCACCTAATGACAGTTCATTTCTTTTTTATAAAATCACAGCAGGCCGCTTACTGTCCGATACAGGACTGCTGACCAAAATAACTGCAGAAGATAATCCAGGCGAAGCAGAAACAGAGCAATTGCGGAATATCATTCTTGAAAAAGCAGCCATCGCAAAAACTATCGATGAAGCATACAATGCAGGCAACGATTCTGCACTTGCAGCACTCAAAAAAAATATCAATCAAACAGCAGGGCTGGAAGCCGGCAGAAAATTGCTGGATGATGTTGAAACAAAAAACCGTGCGGTGGTGATACAGTCTGGTAAATTCCAGGAAAAAATAGCAGAAGATACCTCCCGCCAGTTTTTAATAATGGCCGCCATTTTTTTCTTTTTCCTGCTCGCTCTTTTTTTTACGATTAACAGCAGCCTGGATAAACAGCAAAAAACAACCGAACAATTAGGTTACCAGGCATCACTCATCAACCTGATACCCGATGCCATCATTGCCACAGACAGTAAACTGAAAATAACCGGCTGGAATAATTATGCAGAAGACATGTATGGTTATTCTCAAAATGAAGTACTGGGTAAAACTATTGGTGAAGTATTAAAACTCAACATTGATCCGCAGGAATACAAAAGCAGTCTTTCTGAATTAAAACAAAAAGGCAATTACCGGGGAGAATATACAGCCACCACAAAAAATGAAAGCCTTGTTTCTATTCTTGCATCAGTATCGGCCCTGCAAAATAGCCATGCTGAAGTAACAGGGTATGTAGCTGTACACAGGGATATTTCTGACCGTAAACGTGCAGAAAAAAAGCTGCTTGATTTTAATACTGAACTGGAAACACAGGTAAAGGAAAAAACCACGGAGATCAGCAGTATACTTCAGCGTATTACCGACGGGTTTCTTGCACTGAACAGCGACCTTACTTTTACTTTCGTAAATAAGCAAGCAGGAGAAATACTGGGTCATCTGCCCTCCCAGATGATCGGTAAAAATATATTTACGGGTTTTCCCGAAACAGCCAGCCATACCTTTAACGAAGCCTGTTATAATGCGTTAAAGAACCAGCAGTATTGTTTTGTTGAGAACTATTATGCACCGCTCAATATCTGGATAGAAAATGATATCTACCCGTCAGCAGATGGTCTTACTGTTTTTTTTAAAGACATCACTTTTAAAAAGAATGCAGAACTGGCATTAAAGGAAAGTGAGGAACATTACAGGCACCTGATCGAGAATATGCATGCAGGCGTGGTGGTGCATGATCCTTCCACTGCCATCATACTGGTTAACCAGGAAGCATCCCGGCTGCTTGGGTTGTCGGCCGGTACATTAATGGGCAAAACAATTGTTGATCCTGACTGGCATTTTATTGCAGCTGATGGAAAAAAAATAGAACAGGAGGATTACCCGGTTGAACTTGTTATTAAGAGTAAGGAGCCGTTGTATAATCTAATTCTTGGAATAGAATCTGAACAGCACAGCAACAGGGTTTGGGTACTGGTGAATGCATTTCCTGAGTTTGATATGGAAAGCAACTTAAAACAGGTGGTGGTAACATTTGTAGACATTACAGACCGCAAAAAAGCAGAAGAAGAATTAAAATACAGGGAAGATGTATTGAATAAAGCCCAGAGCATTGCCAAGATCGGGAGCTGGGAGCTGGATCTGCAGACAAAGAAATTTATATGGTCGAAAGAACATTACCGCATATTTGACCTGGAAGGTTACGAGGGTGAGGATCTTTATCACCAATACAAGAAAAAATTATACCCGCATGAATTTTTAAAGATAGAAGCGCTGATGTCAAGGGCTGCCGCTACCGGCGAAGGCTTCACCCTGCATCATCATATTATCTGTAATGACAGCAGTGAAAAAAACATCCTCTGCATCGGGGAAACAATAAAGGATACAGATAATAAAGTGATCACATTGAAGGGAACAGTACAGGATATTTCTGAAATGAAAAAAACCGAAGAACGCCTGCAAAAATCCTATGAACAGATACGCCAGCTGGCGGCGCATTTGCAGAATATACGGGAGGAAGAAAGAACCAATATGGCCAGGGAGATACACGATGAGCTTGGCCAGCAACTAACGGGATTGAATATGTATATTTCCTGGCTGAATAAAAAAGTGCAGCCGCATGACCCCGAGATAAAGGAAAAATTTACAAACGCACTGGAGCTGATAGAAGACACCGTCAAACTGGTAAGGAAAATATCCACCAAGCTGCGTCCAAGCATGCTGGATGACCTGGGCCTGATTGCCGCCATTGAATGGCAAAGCAATGAATTTGAAAAAAGATCAGGTATAAAGACCGAATTTGTAAATTTAACCGGTAACCTGCCTATCCCCGGCACAGTGGCAACCGGTCTGTTCAGGATATTCCAGGAATCGCTTACAAATGTTGCCAGGCATGCAGAAGCCTCTAAGATCATTGCATCCCTTGAACGGAAAGACGGTAATCTTGTGCTGACAATAGCAGATAACGGGAAGGGGTTTGTACTGAACGAGATCGGCAGTAAAAAGACGCTGGGACTTTTTGGAATGAAAGAACGCTCCATGGTAATGGGCGGGCAATATGAAATAAAAACTGCACCCGGTGAAGGAACTACTGTTTGTATCACGGTACCCTTCAACAGCAGTATGATAAAGGAAAAACTATGAAACGAATCTTAATAGCGGATGATCATACCATTGTAAGAAAAGGGCTCCGGCAAATACTGGAGGAAGAGTTTACCGGGTCATATATTGAAGAGGTGGCAGATGCATACGAGTTGGTAAAAAAAGTAATAAAGGAAAAATGGGATGTGGTGATCTCCGATCTTACTATGCCCGGCAAAAGCGGCCTTGAAGCCCTGCAGGAAATAAAACAACTTTTCCCGGAACTGCCTGTGCTTATCTTAAGTATTCATCCTGAAGAGCAATATGCCATACGAGCCCTGAAAGCCGGTGCTGCAGGTTATTTGAGTAAAGACACTGCACCCGATGAACTGGTAAATGCAGTAAGCAGGGTATTACAGGGTAAAAAATTCATAACACTTTCTATTGCAGAAAAAATTGCGGATTCATTTAACCTGGATGCTGAAAGACCGTTGCATGAAAGATTAAGTGACCGGGAGCTGAATGTTTTTAAAATGATTGCCTCGGGTAAATCACTAACCGAGATTGCAGAATCACTTTCTCTGAGTTTAACAACAGTGAGTACCTACCGCACCAGGATTATGAACAAGATGAACATGAAATCCAATGCTAACCTCACTTTGTATGCTATTGAGCATGGCTTGCTGTAGCCGTTCCCGTAATTTTTACAGCCGGGGAAATTAAGTGTTATCTTGACACATTTGTAGTATTACTACTACAAACAAATTATCCCATCTTCTATTTCACAAATCAGTTCAATTTTGTTGCTTTGTGTATTCCCGCTTTTAGTTTCGGATACTTGAAAAACCTGTAAAATCATTTAGTAAGATAACATTGTAGGTTGTTTAGGGCAAACTTTAAAAAATTACAATGTTATTGTTTGCTTACCTCACAAGAAAAAATTTACTCCGGTCAAGTACCGGATTTTTTTTACCCTTAACTGTAATGAGCTAAAATAAAAAAGCCTCCCGGCAGGAAGACTTTCATTATGGCTTTAGGGGTTAAGTAAGTTTAAAAAAGAAACCTTGCGTGCCTGTCCCTCACATAATTCTTGCTCTTCTTATAATACTTTACCGGGTATTCTTCCGGTGATTTTGTAAGCTTACTAAAAAAGTTTTTTACAGCTTTGAGTATCATATTTTCATTGTGTTTTGGGTGTTCAATATTC
Source organism: Ferruginibacter sp. (assembly GCA_047600665.1). Lineage (GTDB taxonomy): Bacteria > Bacteroidota > Bacteroidia > Chitinophagales > Chitinophagaceae > Ferruginibacter. The sequence goes on along the minus strand of JASGKJ010000003.1, from coordinate 2,593,667 downwards.
ATTTTGACAGGGTTTAGACAGTGATTTAACGTGTGAAATATTGCTTTATTGTGTAATAATAAAATATTGTACCAGCCGGATGCCTGTATTGTTAAAGGATACGAAAAATGCAGGCGGCTGGATTTATCCAGAAGAAAAATCAGGCTAATTGGTTGCCCCGGTCTTAAATTTTAGTAATTGATCACCTGCTCTTCCATCACTGCAGGTATTGCCCTGAACTCGTATTGCTGGTTGCGTAACTGTGGTTCGAAACCCGCCTCCCTGATAGCATCCTGTATACCCTTGCTCGTAAAGCGGTGGGGAGCCCCGGCTGCACTCACTACATTTTCCTCAATCATAATGCTGCCAAAATCATTGGCGCCTGCCTGCAGGCAGATCTGGGCTGTTTTTTTACCAACAGTAAGCCAGCTGGCCTGTATGTTCTTTACATTCGGCAGCATGATGCGGCTCATAGCGATCATACGGATATATTCATCCGGCGTGGTAAGATTGTGTACGCCACGTATCTTGGCCAGCAGGGTATCAACATCCTGGAAGGTCCATGGAATAAAAGCAATAAAGCCTTTGGCGTGTTCAGGTTTGCGGCTCTGCACTTCCCTGATCTTTGCCAGGTGTTCAAAACGTTCTTCGATGGTTTCCACATGGCCAAACATCATAGTGGCGCTGGTGGTTATATTTAGTTTATGTGCTTCATGCATTACATCCAGCCATTCCTGGCTGCCGCATTTACCCTTGCTGATCAGCCGCCGAACACGGTCAGATAAGATCTCAGCCCCGGGACCAGGCAAGCTATCTAATCCTGCTTCTTTTAAAGCCAGCAGCACTTCCCGGTGGGTGCTTTTCTCGAGCTTGGTAATATGCGCCACTTCCGGTGGACCAAGTGTATGCAGTTTAAGCGTAGGGTATAATCTTTTTAGTTCCCTGAACAGGTTGGTATAATAATCCAGCCCAAGATCAGGGTGATGACCACCCTGCAGCAGCAGCTGCTCACCGCCGTAGCGGAAGGTTTCATCAATCTTCTTTTTATACGTTTCAATATCTGTTATATAAGCTTCTGCATGACCGGGTATCCTGTAAAAATTACAAAACTTGCAATTGGCTATACAAACATTGGTTGTATTTAAATTCCTGTCAATGATCCAGGTTACTTTTCCATGCGGTACCTGTTTTTTCCTGAGCTCATCTGCCACATACATTAATTCCGTTAGAGGGGCCTTTTCAAACAAAAACACGCCTTCTTCCACGGAAAGAAATTCAAAATGCAGCGCTTTCTTATAAAGTTCTGTCAGCTTCATATCACCATTTGAATAATAAATAACAAAAGTACAGCCATTCGGTTGTATTTTTAGCCATAGCCATTATGAAGAGAATAATTTACGCCACCTTTTTTTCCTTATTGAGCTTTACCGGCCTGGCGCAGGAAATACTAACACCGCAGCCACAGGCAAAATTTATTACCCGTTTTCCTTTTAAACAGTACAGTGGTGGTGTTATGATCGTACATGCTTTGCTGAACGATATTCCTGATACGCTTAATTTTATTCTCGACACAGGCAGTGGCGGTATTTCGATTGATTCTGCAACAGCTTCCAATTATAAGATCCCCGTGAGACCTTCCGACACAACCATTACCGGCGTGGGCACCACCCGTAAGGTAAACTTTGCCCATAAACAAACACTGCACTTCCCCGGCCTTGCCATTAAGAACCTTGATTTTCATATAAACAATTATGATGTACTTACAAGTGTATATGGCGAGAAGATAGATGGTATCATTGGTTATAGTTTTTTCAGCCGTTACCTGGTAAAGATCAATTTTGACAGCTCCCAGATAGATGTACTTAGCCCGGGAGAATTTAAATACCCCCGTTATGGCACAGTATTAAGGCCTGCTTTTACCACCCTGCCAATACAAAACCTGCACATCAAAGACAAGCGGAAAATTGATTTCAATTTTTATTTTGATACCGGTGCCGGCCTTTGCTTTTTAATGAGTGAGGCATTTGCGGAAGACAGCAGTATACTGTCGCCAAAAAGAAAACCCATCGTTACACAGGCGGAAGGCATGGGAGGCCGCCTTGAAATGAAACTTACCGTGATAAAAATGCTGCAGGTGGGTAATTACAGGTTCAGGAACGTACCCACCTATGTTTTTGACGACCAGTACAACGTAACATCCTATCCATTTGTGGGAGGCTTACTTGGCAATGACCTGCTGCGCCGGTTCAACCTCATCATCAATTATCCACAAAAAGAAATACACCTGCAGCCAAACAGCCATTACTACGAACCATTTGATTATGCTTATACAGGTATGGCTACTTATTATATCAATGGCAAAATAGTAGTAGAAGATGTTGTACCCGGCTCTCCTGCGGATAAAGCAGGTTTAAAAGTGGATGACATACTGATCGGCGTGAATACAAGTTTCAGCAATAATATTATGCAGTATAAAACACTGCTGCAAACCCCCAATGAAAAAATTAAATTGTTTGTAACGAGAGATGGCAAGGTGATGCAGCTTACCATAAAACCGATCAGCATATTATAGTAATACCGGCAAAACACCGATTTTAATAAACCGCCTTTTCTTATTTCCAGCTCCTTAACTTTGCGCCCATGATTCAATTTGAGAAATTTACCCTTAACAACGGGCTGCGGGTGCTTGTACATGAAGATAAAAGCACGCCGATGGCCGTTGTAAATGTGTTGTATGATGTGGGTGCCCGGGATGAAAACCCTTCGAAAACCGGCTTTGCCCACCTGTTTGAACATTTGATGTTTGGTGGCAGCATCAACATCCCCGAATACGATGAACCGCTGCAGATGGCCGGAGGTGAAAACAATGCTTTTACCACCAACGACCTTACCAATTATTACTGCCAGTTACCCGCAGAGAATATAGAAACAGCCTTTTGGCTGGAAAGCGACCGCATGCTGAGCCTGGCCTTTAGCGAAAAAAGCCTGGATGTACAGCGCAAGGTAGTATGCGAAGAATTTAAAGAACATTATATCAATAAACCATATGGTGATGTGCATCATAAAATCCGTGAACTGGCCTATACCACCCACCCTTACCGGTGGATGACGATCGGCAAAGAATTGAAACATGTGGAAGACGCCACACTTGAAGACGTAAAAGATTTTTTTGCTAAACATTACACCCCTGCCAATGCCATACTGGTGGTAGCGGGTAATATAACGGTTGAGAATGTAAAAGCATTGACGGAAAAATGGTTTGGTCCCATTCCTGCCGGGCAACAATACAACCGCAGCCTGCCGGAGGAGCCAAAACAAGCGGCAGCAAGAAGTGCAGAAGTAAATGCAGCAGTTCCGCTGGATGCCCTGTATAAATGCTGGCATATCTACCCAAGGCTTGATAAAAGATATTATACGGCCGACCTGATAACCGAGATACTCGGTGGTGGCGGCTCTTCCCGTTTATTCCAGTCGCTTGTAAAAGAAAAACAGTTATTCAGCAATATCGATTGTTATCACTCCGGCAGCACAGATGCCGGCCTGTTAAGCATTGAAGGCAAACTGGTAAAGGGCGTGAAAATGGAAGATGCTGAAGCTGCACTTACACAGGAAATAACCAGGCTGCAACAGGAAGGGATAACCGAAAATGAACTGCAGAAAGTAAAAAATAAAACAGAGAGCATGATGGCTTTTGAAGACATGAGCCTTACAAACAGGGCGGCCAGCATTGCCATTTATGAACTGCTTGGTGATGCAAATCTTATTAATACCGAACTGGACAGGTACCGGGAGGTAACAGCAGAAGAAATTGTATCAGAAGCAAACATTATATTCAACAGCAACAATAGTAATACACTTTATTACCATGCCCGGAACTAAGTAAAATCGTTCGGGTAATTATTTAACGGTTTCCAATATCCCAAAAAAATAACAGGATGCTCAACAGAACTTCTCCGCCACCGATAAAAGACGCAATAGAATTTGACCTTCATTTAAAGCCATACGAAAAATTCACACTGGACAATGGTGTGGAAGTATATACCATTGATGCAGGCGCACAGGATGTATTACAATTAGAACTGGTTTTCTTCGCCGGCAATAATTTTGAAGCAGCCAATGGTATAGCTGCAGCGGCTAACCATATGCTTAAAAACGGAACCGCAACAAAAACAGCTTTCCAGTTAAATGAGCACTTTGAATATTACGGGGCTTATTGTAACAGGGCCAGTTACAATGAAACAGCTGTATTATCCCTGCACACCTTAAGCAAGTACTTACCTGAGCTGCTGCCGGTGGTAAAAGAGATGATCACGGAAAGTATTTTCCCCGAAAGCGAACTGGCCGTATACCAGCAAAACAGCAAACAAAAACTGGCTGTCAATTTAAAAAAATGTGATTTTGTGGCCAACCGCCTGATAGATGCCTACCTCTTTGGCGAACAGCACCCATATGGTAAATATCTAACTGCAGAAAATTATAACACATTAACAACAGACCAGTTAAAAAAACATTTTCAGCAATATTATCTTAATGGCAGCTGCGTAATATTTGTTGCAGGTAAATTGCCGGCCGACCTGTTCCAGCAATTGAATAAACAATTTGGGTCGCTTTCGTTGACCAATCATAAAAACAAAACTTTTAACAGTCTGCAGCAACCTGCAACTGAAAAAAAATACCGCATCAGCAATGACCCCAATGGTGTGCAGGGCGCTATCAGGATCGCAAGACATTTTCCTAACAGGTACCACCCTGATTATACCAAGATAATGGTGCTGAATACTGTTTTTGGCGGCTTCTTTGGTTCAAGGCTCATGAGCAATATCAGGGAAGACAAGGGTTACACTTACGGCATTCACAGTTTTATCCAGAATCACCTGCAGGATACAGCCTGGCTCATCAGTACCGAAGCCGGTAAAGATGTAAGCGAAGCTGCCGTACAGGAAGTGTACAACGAGATGAAAATACTGAGAGAAGAACTGATCGATGATGAGGAACTCTTATTGGTCCGCAATTATATGATCGGAACCATTCTGGGAGACCTTGATGGCCCCTTCCAGCTGATCGGCCGCTGGAAAAATATTATTTTGAATAATCTCAGCGAAGAGTATTTTTATAATTCGATCAGCACCATAAAAAACATTCCTGCTGAAGAACTGAGAGAACTTGCCAACAAATACCTGCAGCCGGAAGATTTTTATGAACTGGTGGTGGTTTAAAAGTGATCTTTTGTGTAAATTATCTCAACCAGAAAACAAACGCCTGCTTTTTCCGTTTATACCAGAAATAAAAAAGGATGAATTTTTTATATAAAATACTCATCACCACTGTGAATGCTTTTATACTGGCTTATATACTACCCGGTATAAAAATGAATGACTTCTTTACTGCGATCATTTTTGCGGTTGTACTTGCTTTTTTAGATGCTATTGTAAAACCCATATTGATACTGCTTACTTTACCTGCCACTATCCTTACACTAGGGTTATTCCTGTTTGTTATTAATACAGGCATGGTATTGATCTGCGACAGGTTTATTGACACCATGAAAGTGGACGGCTTCTGGTATGCCATGCTTTTCAGTATCCTTTTATCTTTCTTTAATTCCTTTATACATAAAAGAGCTTTTGCTGAAGAGAGAAATAAAAGGCAATAATCTTTATAAAACATCCCCGCAACAATACATACATTTGGATACTAAATTCCACCTGTATGCATCACCGTTACTGCAAGGCAATCACACTGGTTGCTGTATTAATTTCCTTCAGATCATTTGCACAGGCCCCTGCCGCATTAACAGCCAATAAAAAAGCCATCATTGCTTCAGTTGACAAACATCAAAAAGAATTAACTGAATTAAGTGATAAGATATGGGCCTTTGCGGAACTGGCATTAAAGGAAACACAATCATCAAAGGTGCTGGCAGATTATGCCGAAGCGCAGGGATTTACAGTACAGCGTGGCGTGGCTGAAATGCCCACCGCATTCATAGCCAGTTATGGCAGTGGCAAACCAATCATTGCTGTAATGGGTGAGTTTGATGCATTACCAGGCCTTTCACAAAAAGCACAAACAACAAAAGATCCGTTACATGCCGGCGCACCGGGTCATGGTTGTGGTCATAATCTTTTTGGTGCCGGCAGCCTGGGTGCTGCTGTAGCCATAAAAGAACTGATCGCAGCAGGAAAATTAAAAGGCACTGTGCGTTTTTACGGCACACCCGCCGAAGAAGACAAAGCAGGTAAGGTATACATGGCAAGGGCCGGCCTGTTCAATGATGTGGATGTTTGCTTCGACTGGCACCCCGATTCTGAAAATAAAGCATGGGTGCAAAGTTCGCAGGCGATCGTGGACTACACGGTGGAGTTTAAAGGTAAGAGTGCGCATGCCGCATCAGACCCGTGGAATGGTAAGAGTGCACTGGATGCTGCCGAGCTTTTTAATATAGGCGTAAATTATTTAAGGGAGCATGTAAAACCGAGTGTGCGCATGCATTATGTTTTTAAAGAAGCCGGCAATGTTCCAAACGTTATTCCTGATAAAGCAAGTGTATGGATGTGGATCCGGGATTCGAAAAGAAGCGGCGTAACAGCAGTGGAAGAAAGGGTAAGAGATATTGCAAAAGGTGCTGCACTCATGGCTGGCGTTGAGTACAATATCAAATTAAATAATGGCCTGTACGAAATACTGATCAACGAAACCGGTGCTAAAGCGATGCAGGCAAATATGGAAATGATCGGACCCATTACGTATACAAAAGAAGAGATTGATTTTGCCAATAACATCATGAAGGAATACGGTATTGAACAATTAGGTATTGATGGCAGCGTAAAGCCGCTGGAAAAAACCAAACCGGATCCGGATGGTGGCTCCAGCGATGTGGGTGATGTAAGCTGGATCGTCCCCGAAGTAAGTATGGTGGCTGTAACTGCCCCGTTGCGATCACCCTGGCATTCCTGGGTGGTGGTGGCCTGTGGTGGTATGAGTATTGGCCATAAAGGAATGGTCTATGCTGCCAAAGCAATGGCCACCACCATGTGTGATATGTTTGAGAATGAAAAACTGCGTACTGATATCAAAGCAGAATTTGAAAAACGCAGGGGCAGTGAAAGGTGGAAAGCCATGCTGCCGGATGGCCCGCCACCACTAGATTAAGCTGATCGGGCACCGGGAAGCAGACCCCAAAAAACCTGTAAGATCTTGCAGTATCGTTATTATGCTGGCTGACCTTACAGGTTTTTTATTTGGAAACAATCATTAAATATAATTTCAGCCATTTTAAATCTGCCCGTACTCATTAACTTCACAAATTGAAAACTTCAACAGTACGATATGCAGTTCCATAGAAACAATCTTTCCAACGAACAACTTTTAGATATATACCGGCAATTGCTGCTGCCACGAATGATAGAAGAAAAAATGCTGGTGTTGCTGCGGCAGGGGAAAATAAGCAAATGGTTCAGCGGTATTGGCCAGGAAGCTATTGCTGTGGGTGCCACGCTTGCTCTAAATGAAGATGAGTGGATAATGCCGCTGCACCGGAACCTTGGTGTATTTACCACCCGTAAAATGCCTTTGCATAAATTATTCAAACAATGGCAGGGCGCTAAAGATGGTTACAGCAAAGGGCGTGAAAGAAGTTTTCATTTTGGTTCAAAGGAACATCATGTATGCGGCATGATATCTCATCTTGGGCCACAACTGGCTATTGCCGACGGTGTATCGCTTGCTTATAAGTTAAGAAAAGAAGAAAAAGTTTCTCTTGCTTTTACAGGCGATGGTGGAACCAGCGAAGGTGATTTTCATGAAGCACTGAATGTAGCTGCTGTGTGGGACCTGCCGGTAATATTTTTAATTGAGAACAATGGTTATGGGTTAAGCACACCCGTTAGTGAACAATACCGTTGCTTTAGCCTGGTGGAAAGAGCGAAGGGTTATGGCATGGAAGGTGTTCGCATTGATGGTAATAATATCCTGGAAGTGTATGACACCATCAAAGGTGTTAGAGATTATTGCATCAAAAATCAAAAACCATATTTGATTGAATGCATGACCTTCCGTATGCGTGGACATGAAGAAGCCAGCGGCGTAAAATATGTTCCAAAACACTTGTTTGAATTATGGGAGAAAAAAGATCCGGTAAAAAATTTTGAAACGTATTTACAGGAACAGGAAATATTAGATGAAAGCAGCATTGTATCCATACATGAAGAATTAAAAGAACATATTGAAGAAGAATTAAGGATGGGTTATGATTCTCCTGTAATGTTGCCGGATACAGAAGAAGAATTGAATGATATATATGCTGAAGGAATAAGGAATAAGAATTTTGAAATAAGAAATGAGGAAATTAATACAAGAGTCCCTGAAAAAAGATTTATTGATGGCATCAAAGAAGGATTACTGCAATCCATGCAGGAACATTCAAACCTTATTCTGATGGGCCAGGATATTGCTGAATATGGCGGTGCTTTTAAAATAACAGAAGGCTTTGTTGAACAGTTTGGAAAAGAGCGGGTGCGTAACACCCCTATTTGTGAAAGCGCTATTGTTGGTGCAGCGCTTGGTTTAAGTATGGAAGGATATAAAGCAATGATGGAAATGCAGTTTGCTGATTTTGCTTCGGTGGGTTTTAACCAGATCGTAAATAACCTTGCGAAAATTCATTACCGATGGGGGCAGTATGCTGATGTGGTGATACGCATGCCAACAGGCGGTGGTGTGGGCGCCGGGCCTTTTCACAGCCAGAGCAATGAAGCCTGGTTTGTGCATACACCGGGATTGAAAGTGGTGTATCCATCCACACCAGCAGATGCGAAAGGTTTACTGATCGCTGCCATCAATGATCCCAATCCTGTTTTATATTTTGAGCACAAGGCTTTGTACAGGAGTATCAGCGGGCCTGTGCCGGAAAACTATTATGAAACTGAAATTGGCAAAGCAAGACTGGTGCAGGAAGGAGATGAGGTTACCATCATTACTTATGGCGCCGGTGTACACTGGGCTTCCGAATATGCCACCAACAATCCATATACTTCTGTTTATATCCTGGACCTGAGAACATTATTGCCGCTGGATTATGATGCAATTAAAAAGGCAGTAAAAGCAACCGGTAAAGTATTGGTATTGCATGAAGACACATTAACCGGTGGTATTGGTGGTGAAATTGCTGCCTGGATCGCAGAACATTGCTTTGAATACCTGGATGCACCTGTGATGCGTTGTGCATCACTTGACTCACCCATTCCTTTTAACATTGAACTGGAGAAAAACTTTATGGCCTATAACAGGCTGGGTGAATGCGTGGATAAATTAATAGAGTATTAAAGAAGCAATGCAACCCATGAGCTATAAAATAACTATACTATTAACATTGCTCCTTTTTCAAACATCTTTCCTTTTTGCACAACTAAATAAATTCCTTTGCAAACAAAATGAAGAAATTGTCTTTGCTTTCCAGCTAAAGAATCAAAAATGGGTTTCTGTATGCAAAGAGAAAAAAGAAAAATATCTTGTATACAGGTTCGGAACAGCAACAAAAATTGAACTTCAGTACCCTCAATATCCGGATACTTCATCCTGGCAATTATTTTCATTTAATGGCTATATGAGGGGTGGAGGGAAACAAAATGCCGCTATGAATTATGCCTATTTAAAGTTTATGAACAATGATGTTGTCTCTGAAATATACAAAACATGGGATTCATTCGATAACAAAAAACACTGCGGACTAACAGTAACAGTCAAAGAAAAACAAACCAAAATAACTGGCCTGGTGGGCACCATGCAGGAAGACCTTCTTTCGCTTATATATAACGATAAAATAAAGAAATACGAAGAGGAATAAATATCAGCTGGCGATATTAAAAAGCTTTTTCGTATTAATTTTCAAGTGGACTTCATTCTCCTCCTTTAAATTTTTATTACTTTTACCTGTACATATCCAGCGATTGCCTGTCATAAACCTGTGGCCCTTGCAGCTCTTATTAAAAACCAGCAAGGCAACCGCACTAATTTGACTTATGACAGCAGAACATCAGCGTTTAAAAGTAAACAGCCGTAAAGCCATTCCTCTCGAACAATGGGGGCCCTATCTCAGTGAGCGCCAGTGGGGCACTGTAAGGGAAGATTATGGTTATCACGGTGACGCATGGGGTTATCTTCCTTTTAATCAGTCGCATTACCGTGCCTACCGCTGGGGCGAAGATGGCCTTGCAGGTATCTCTGATTATTTCCAGAACCTTTGTTTTTCCGTTGCATTATGGAACGGTAAGGATAAAATTTTAAAAGAGCGCTTATTTGGCGTGGGGAACTATGACGGCAACCACGGCGAAGATGTAAAAGAACTCTACTACTATTTAGATAATATTCCTACACATTATTACATGGAATATTTATATAAGTACCCGCAAAATGAATTTCCTTACGAGGATTTATTGAACACCAACCGCAGCCTTGGCAAACTGGAACCGGAATATGAGCTTCTTGATACAGGTATCTTTGATAAGGATGAATACTTTGATGTAAAAGTTACTTACGCCAAACAAAACCCGCAGGATATCTACATCAAAATTGATATTACCAACCGTTTTACAAAACCTGCGCCTATCACGGTATTACCAACATTATGGTTTTACAACCGCTGGGTTTTTACACCGGAAGATCCCAAGCCACTTATTTCTTTATTAAATAAAACAGCGGTTAAAGCCAATCATTCCCGGCTGGGTAACTATTATTTTTATTTCTGGCCGGCAGATGACCGCCTCTTTACTGAGAATGAAACCAACCTCTTTAAAGTAAATGGCAGCGATGAAAAAAACATCTATACAAAGGACGCCTTTAATGATGCAATAATAAGCGGCACCAACAAAATAAAACTGCGTAATAAAAAAGAGGGTACCAAGTTTTCTCCGGTTTACCAAATGGATATAAAGGGTGGTGAAACCAAGACCATTTATTGCAGGCTTACCAACCGGGCTGATGACAGGCCTTTTGCTCCCGGTTTTGAAAAGATATTCCGCTTCCGCAAACAGGAGGCTGATGAATTTTATAATACCATATTGCCATCAGGCATTTCTGATGACCTTAAGATCATACAACGGCAGGCGCTCGCCGGCTTGTTGTGGAGCAAACAATATTATCATTTTGATGTAGAGCGCTGGCTCACCACCAGTGATGGCATTACACCTGTAAACGATGGCAAACAAAAAGGCCGCAACAGCGACTGGACGCATTTAAAGAACCAGGATATTATTGCCATGCCGGATAAATGGGAATATCCCTGGTATGCTGCATGGGATCTTGCCTTTCACTGCATATCACTTGCCATTGTAGATGTGGTGTATGCCAAACACCAGCTGCAGCTGATGATGAGGGAATGGTACATGAAACCGGATGGACAGTTGCCAGCTTATGAATGGAACTTCAGTGATGTGAACCCGCCGGTACAGGCATGGGCTGCTATGGAAATATACAGGGTGGAAAAAGAAGCAACCGGCGCCGGGGATATTGTTTTTCTTAAGAAAGTTTTTCAAAAACTGCTGATCAATTTTACCTGGTGGGTAAACAGGAAAGATGCATCCGGCAATAACATCTTTGAAGGAGGGTTTCTCGGGCTGGATAATATCGGCGTGTTCAACCGTAGTCATCACTTTGCAGAAGGTATGCACCTGGAACAGGCGGATGGTACCAGCTGGATGGGCATGTACGCACTGAACATGATGGACATGGCACTTGAAATTGCAAAATATGACACTGCATTTGAAGACTCTGCCACTAAATTCTTTGAACACTTTGTATTGATTGCAGAAGCACTCAACAGTCACACCATGTGGAATGAAGAAGATAAATTCTATTACGATACTTTATGCAGAACAGGCCAGGATCCTGTGCCTCTCAAGATCCAGAGTATTGTTGGTTTAACAAGCCTGTTTGCCGTAAGCACCATCAGCAGGGAAACATTTGAGAGACTGCCCGATTTCAGGAAAAGGATCATCTGGTTTGAGACCTACCGTTCAAAAAATAACCGGTTCTGGCCAAATGAAGAGCGGGGTGATAATAAAGAGATACTTATTTCACTTGTAAAAAAAGACAGGCTTATTTATTTATTGAACCGCCTGCTGCATGAAGATGAATTCTTATCCGGCGGTGGTATCAGGGCATTATCAAAATACCACGAAGCACATCCTTATTCAGTTAAGATAGATGGACAGGAATATACCATACAATACGACCCGGGTGATTCCACTTCTAATTTATTTGGCGGCAACAGTAACTGGCGTGGACCGGTGTGGATGCCGATCAATTATCTTATCATCCGTTCTGTAAGAAAGTATGGTGAATTTTATGGCGATCATTTACAGGTGGAATGCCCTGTTGGTTCCGGCAAGATGCTTACACTAACGGAGGCGGCTGACCTGCTGACCAAACGTGTAATCAGTCTTTTTACAAAAGATGAGGAGGGCAAACGAAAATCATATGGTGATTACAATTGGTTTTATAAACGGCCGGGCAACGAAGAGTTGATGTTATACTATGAATATTTTCACGGAGACAGCGGTGCCGGGCTGGGTGCCAGTCATCAAACCGGATGGACATCATTAGTGGCTGATCTCATAGGTACTAAAAAAGTAAAAGATGAATGGGTGCCGATACCGGATGATGAGGAAATAAATTATACGGAGGAAGATGACTGATGACAAAATGATACAGGATCTAACCAGGATCATCCAAACAGTGAAAAGAAAGTTTACTGATGAATCTGACCTGCTTTGGACAACGTATGATACAGCTAAAGAAATGAGAGATGAATTAGACCTCTATGCAAGTCAGCTTGAAAAAAATGATTTGAGTTGTTTGTATAACCTGCATATTCACTTTCTTGTCACATCCAATTTCCAGGAACATTCACTCATGAATGGATGGTCGGATGAATACCTGGTTATCGCCGGGAAGTTTGATAACATTTATGCTAAGCTGAAAGCAAACAGTAATGTTTAAACGATCTTATCTTTAAAGGCTTTTGCCACTGCTTCACTCTTACTGTTTACATGCAGTTTTTCGTAGATCTTTTTAATATGGCTGCGTACGGTATCAATGGAGATGAACATTTCGCCGGCGATCATCTTGTAGCTGTATCCATCCACCAGCAATTGAAGTACCTGTTTTTCCCTGTCGGATAAATTATAGTCTTCGCCTTTTTCGTTGTTCATGGCTGAAAACATTTTAAGCACCTGTGTAGCAATTGACGCTGTCATGGGTGCACCACCCGTTTGTGCTTCTGCAATATATTCAAGCAGCTTACCGGGAGGTGTTTTCTTTAAAATATATCCATTGGCCCCATTACTGATCGCATTGAACACATTTTTATTATCATCAAATACGGTCAGCATCAGGATTTTTACATCACAGTTTACCTCCCTTATCAGCTTTAAACCTTCAATCCCGTTCACGCCCGGCATATCAATGTCCATTAATATTACATCTGGCTTATAGGCTTCCACTTCTGCCACCACATTGTTACAATTACAAAATGCTGCTAATACATCATAACCTTCAGATCCGCTGATCAGCATAGTAAGACCTTCACGCAATTGTGCATTGTCTTCGTAAATCAAAACTTTAATCATAATGGCTTATTTGGTTTGGTGATACAAAGGTAACGCCGCCTGTAAAGCTATACAACCACATATTGATGTTAATTTAACTTAAACCCGGCAAACTCCGCATTTGCCGTTGATTTTGTTCTTTAAACAAGCGTTAAATTAAACTACCTACATATTTATGTGACGCATTTCCGTACAGTTGCTGTGCGTTTCATGACGGACGGTTGTTTTAACCGATTCACCGGGATCAAAAGTTATCATTTGTTAAAAAATCACCGTTCGTGGCTGTAAATTTTCACACACACATGCTATTGTCTTCCCTGCATTTTCATTTCATTTTTGTATCGTAAAAATTTTAAAACAGTTGCTTGAGTGCAACACAAAAAAACAGCCATGAAATTAACAGCAATTATCACCGCCTTTGTTTTAACAGCAACAGGCTTTTCTGCCACTGCCGCAGGAACAAACAATGAAACAGGCAGTACAAACAAAGTTTCTTACCAGTCATCTTTTAACAAGATCGTTGTACAGGACGGTATTGAACTCCGCTTAACTGAAAGCTCAGAAAAATCAATGCAGTTCAGCGGCAGCGATGCAGATGTAAAAAAAGTGGATTGGAAGATACAGGGCAATACACTTTACATCAAAAGCAAAAAAGGTTCATTAAAAGCCAAGGTAACAATTGAACTGAGTGTGAACCAGCTTAAAGCATTGCATGTATTGGGTAACTCTGATATTATCAGCGCTGGTGAATTAAAATCAAATAACCTGGAAGTATATGTAGATGGTGGTGGTGTTATTGCTTTGCAGAGCAGGGGTTCTATTTATATTGAACAGGCATCAGGCACCGAACTGGATGTTAAAAAATCAGAAGGCGATGTAACGATAAAATAGAAAAGCAACAACGGTTGGTTTTGGTAAACAAAAGGCCATACAGCAATGTGTGGCTTTTTATTTCACAAGTTTAAAAGTATAACAGTCATGGAAGAAAAAATATTCGCATTTATGGATAAAGTCTTTCTCCTGCTGATAGAATTGGGAGGAGAGTAAATTTAAACAGCTTCTTTATAACAAAACAGCTTCCATGTGGAAGCTGTTTTTATTTGAAGATCATTAAATAAAAAGTTACACATCGATCTTTGCATATTTCGCATGCGTTTCAATAAACTCTCTTCTTGGAGCCACTTCATCACCCATCAGCATGCTGAAGATACGGTCTGCTTCCGCAGCGCTTTCCAGTGTTACCTGTTTTAATGTTCTTGTTGCAGGATTCATCGTGGTTTCCCATAATTGTTCTGCATTCATTTCACCCAAACCTTTGTAACGCTGGGTGGTAACGCTGTCATCCTTACCCTGCCCGAATAAACTGATCAGTTTTTTTCTTTCTGCATCATTCCAGGCATAATCCTGGTCTTTACCCTTCTTCACTAAATACAATGGTGGTTGTGCAATGTAGATATATCCCTGTTCGATCATTTCTTTCATATACCTGAAAATAAAAGTAAGGATCAGGGTGGCGATATGGCTTCCGTCCACATCGGCATCGGTCATGATGATGAGCTTATGATAACGGAGCCTGGATGTATCGAGTGCTTTCGGATCATCCGGTGTACCTATTTTTACACCAAGGGCTGTAAACATGTTCCTGATCTCCTCGTTGTCATAAATTTTATGTTCCATTGCTTTCTCTACGTTCAGTATCTTACCACGTAAAGGAAGTATTGCCTGGAAGCTCCTGTCCCTGCCCTGCTTGGCAGTTCCACCTGCCGAATCACCTTCGACAAGGTACAACTCACAACGGTGCGGATCTTTATCACTGCAGTCTGCCAGTTTACCAGGTAAACCGCCACCCGTTAACACACTTTTACGCTGCACCATTTCACGGGCCTTACGTGCTGCTGCCCTTGCCTGTGCAGCAAGTATCACTTTTTGAATGATTGTTTTTGCCTCTTTTGGATTTTCTTCCAAAAATGCGCCGAGCACCCGGCTGAGTGTTGTATCCACCACACCCATTACTTCGGAGTTACCGAGTTTTGTTTTTGTCTGCCCTTCAAATTGAGGCTCCGGCACTTTTACAGAAACAATAGCAGTAAGCCCTTCCCTGAAATCATCGCCTTCAATTTCCACCTTGGCTTTTTCAAACATGCCTTCCTTTTCACCATAGCTTTTAAATACCCTGGTGATAGAACGGCGGAAGCCAGCCACATGCGTACCTCCTTCTATGGTATTGATATTATTTACATAGCTGAAGATATGTTCCTGGTAACCGGTATTGTAGATCATGGCAACTTCCACTGTTACGTTTGTTGCATTATCATAACCATCACAATAAATTACGTTAGATAACAAGGCCTGGCGGCTGCCACTTTTATCCAGCATCTGTACAAATTCGGTAATACCGCCTTCACTGTAAAATGTCTTGGAGTAATGAGTGCCGTCTTCTTCCTTTTCCCGCAGGTCATTTAAGGTAATAGTGATTTTCCTGTTAAGAAAAGCAAGCTCTCTTAAGCGGCCTTCAAGAATGTCTTTGTTATAAATACCGGTAGAAAAAATAGATGTATCTGGCCAGAAATGTACCAGCGTACCGGTTGTATCGCTTGTACCGATTTCCCTTACCGAATACTGTGGGATACCCGTTTTATATTCCTGCTCAAAAACTTTTCCTTCCCTGTTTACTGTTACATGGAGGGTGGTACTCAGTGCATTTACACAGCTTACACCCACACCATGCAAACCGCCGGAAACCTTGTAAGTATCTTTATCAAACTTACCGCCTGCGTGCAGTACGGTCATTACAATCTCCAGTGCCGATTTTTTTTCTTTTGTATTGATACCGGTTGGAATACCACGGCCATCATCCTGTACACTGATTGAATTATCCTCATGAATGGTTACGGTAATATTTTTACAATAGCCGGCAAGCGCTTCATCAATAGAGTTATCAACCACTTCATATACCAGGTGATGAAGCCCCTTTACACCCACATCGCCAATGTACATGGCAGGACGTTTACGCACCGCTTCCAAACCTTCCAAAACCTGGATACTGTCGGCTCCATAACCATTGGTTGCAGGAGCAATTGCTTCTTCAATTTCTACACTCATAAATATTGGGGAAATATGGTCTTTTATTTATTAAATCTGTATCATGCAAATGTAAGAAAAATAAAGGGTTTTGAGACACTTAACGAACTCTTATTGCAGTTATTTTTCATAAAAATTTCCACATAAAAACAATGGGCAAAATCTCCCTCCGCAACACACTCATAAAGACTCCTTTTTTCCAATAAAAGTTTGTCATAAAAAAGCCATATTCACCAGCGCCGGGGCGACAGGCCTTGCAAATAGATTTTGATTGACTATATTTGCATCGAAATTTTTCAATGAATCTACTGGCAAGCATACCTTCAAATAACCACCTGCTCGTGTACAATGAGCTGGATGTGTTGCAGGATGTTGACCGTACTGTTCCAGGTTCTGTTCATTATACCATAAAACGTTATAAAAAACCGGAAGAATGGGGTGTGGAAGATACTGGTGTGCTGATCTATCATTATGAAAAAAATAATCCCACTGCAAATTATCTTGAACTGAGGTTTTGCTTGTCCGGCAATGTATACTGCAGGCAAAAGCAGACCGAATGTGATTATTGTAAGTTCAATGCATCCAAAACCTGCGTTGAAAAAGTGGACAGCGTGGATGTATTAAGTTTCAGCTTTAAACCCTCCTATCTCATTCCTTTTGTAAAAGGTAAAAAGAATACCACACTTTCTGACGATGTACTTTCTTTTACACACAGGTCTTCTTTTTCAAAACAATTACCGCTTTGTGGTAAAACAAGGCTGACCATTGAGGCCCTGCTGAACCATAATTACACCGATACACTGGAAAATATCTTCATCAATGCGCAAACACAGATCCTGCTTTTATACAGCATGGATTGTATGCTGGGCGAAAAGGAAGAAGAGGTTTTCACCTGCAAATTCCTTGCAAATGCAGAAGACAGGGAAAAGATCACAAGAGCAAGGGAGGTTTTACTGCAGCATATTGGTGAACCATTAACTATCAAGGCATTAAGCCGTAAAGTAGCTATTAATGAATGCTACCTGAAAAAAGGATTTAAAGAACTTTTCGGAACCACCATATTCGATTTTTACCAGAGCCAGCGCATGGAACACGCCAAATACCTTTTATATGATAAGGGGTTAAGCGTTACTGAGGTTTCTGCAATGCTGGGCTATTCATCCATTTCTCATTTCAGCACCGCTTTTAAAAAACATACCGGCATTAAGCCTTGTGAGTTGTTACTCCACTAGACCGGTATTTGAAAATATTTTAAGGGAGCAGGGTTAAATCCGCTCCCTTTTGTATTAATAATCATTTAACATTGGCAATATTGCAAACATTAAAAATATTATCTTCGCCAACCAACTGCCTTACTCAATAGTTTTATATATGGGTAAAGAGAGGATTATGAAACGATTTAAAACAAAAAAATTCAATGGAACCAAACATACTTTCCATCATCATTGGGGCTGCAGCCCTCATTGTGGGTATTGTACTGGGTAAATTCATTTTTGCCAAAAACACCAAAAAACAAGTAGAAGAAGCACAGCAACAATCACAAAACATTATCCGTGAAGCCGAATTAAAGGCCGAGAACATCAGGAAAGAGAAAGAGCTGGAAGCGAAAGAAAAATTTGTGCAGATAAAATCTGCTCACGACAAAGAGGTGATGCAGCGTAACCAGAAACTCTCCGACAGCGAGAACAGGATCAAGCAGAAAGAGCAGAGTATCAACCAAAAAGAGCAAAATCTTGAAAAGCAGGTAAAGGAAAACGAAGCCATCAAGGAAACACTCAACCGCCAGATAGAAGTGGTGAATACCAAGCGTACTGAGCTGGAAAAACACCAGGAGGAGCATATCCGCCGTCTTGAAAAAGTGGCCGGTTTATCTGCTGAAGATGCTAAGGCACAATTAATTGAAGGTCTTAAACAGGAGGCTCAAACCAAGGCCATCTCCCTGCAGCAGGAGATTATCGAGGAGGCCAAATTAAAGGCTAATAAAGAAGCAAGGAAAATAGTTATTCAAACTATACAGCGTACTGCTGCTGAACAGGCAATTGAAAATTCCATCACTGTTTTTAACCTTGAAAGCGACGAAGTAAAAGGTTCTATCATCGGGCGTGAAGGCCGTAACATCAGGGCAATTGAAGCTGCAACCGGTGTGGATCTTATAGTGGATGATACCCCTGAAGCAATCATACTCTCTTCGTTTGATCCGCTCCGCCGTGAGGTTGCCCGTTTATCATTACAGCGCCTGGTGGCTGATGGCCGTATTCACCCTGCCCGTATCGAGGAAGTGGTGGAAAAAACAAAAAAACAGCTGGATGACCAGGTAATGGAGATTGGTGAGCGTGCTGCCATGGAACTGGGTGTTCACGGGCTTCATAAAGAACTGATCAGGATGGTGGGCAGGATGCGTTTTCGTAGTTCGTACGGACAAAACCTGTTGATGCACAGCCGTGAAACAGCAAATCTTTGTGCTATCATGGCTGCCGAATTGGGCATGAACCCCAAGCTTGCTAAAAGAGCAGGCCTGCTCCATGATATAGGTAAAGTACCTGACGAAGAAACAGAACTGAGCCATGCGCTGTTGGGCGCCAAGCTGGCTGAAAAATATGGAGAGAACCCTGCCGTTGTAAATGCTATCGGCGCTCACCACGATGAAATTGAAATGCAGTATGTTATCTCTCCAATTGTGCAGGCTTGTGATGCCATCAGTGGTGCAAGACCAGGTGCAAGGCGTGAGATCATGCAGCAATACCTGCAACGTATCAAAGACCTGGAAAACCTGGCACAGGCCTACCAGGGGGTTGAAAAAGCATATGCCATCCAGGCCGGCCGTGAGCTTCGGGTAATAGTGGAAGCTGATAAGGTTACTGATGCCGACAGTGATAAACTGAGTTTTGAGATAGCACAAAAGATACAAACAGAAATGACCTTCCCCGGCCAGATCAAGGTAACGGTGATCAGGGAGAAAAGAGCTGTAAATATTGCCAGGTAAAAGCCTGCAACTAATAAATTTTTTAAGCCTTAACCTGCCGGTTAAGGCTTTTTTCAAAAAAAACTTATGGTTGTAACGCACAACTCAGAACTTTTCTATACCTTCGCCGTCCGAAAATTAAAGGTTATGTCAAGCGCAGTAAAATTTGTACACGAGCAATTAACAGTAAAAGCGGCTTTACCATCATTTAAAGCAGGCGATAACATTACTGTAAACTATAAAATCATTGAAGGTAATAAAGAGCGTATCCAGAGCTTTAAAGGCGATGTGATCAAACGCCAGGGTACTGGTGCTACAGCTACCTTTACCGTTCGTAAGATTAGTGATGGTGTGGGTGTTGAACGTTTGTTCCCCTGCTTTTCTCCTAACATTGAAAGTGTTGTGCTGAATAAAGTAGGTAAAGTTCGCCGTTCTAAACTGTTTTACCTGCGTGAAAGAAGCGGTAAGAGTGCCCGTATCCAGGAAAAGAGAATTGCTTCCCTGGAAAAAGCTAAATAAGCAGATTTACGTTAAAAATACCAGGCGGAAACCAGAGTGGTTTCCGCTTTTTTATTTCAGTTAACATAAAATGCTGGTTCTGGAACAATAATTGCCTTTTTTGGACGTTGTCAATTATTCATTATATAAAATCCGTACACACTACTATGAAAAAAACAACCATCACCACCGCAGTAATCATTTCAGCTGTTGTCTTAATTCTTTCTTCCTGCTCAAGAGGTATTACCGTTTACGAAGCCGCCAATGGCAAAGCTAAATGCGGCCGCTATATAAGGTAAAATAAGAGAGCCTGTTTAAAGCGAATATTTAACAGAACAGGGTTTAATTTTATCCCTTCAAAATGGGAGCAGAAGTAAATAATTCATTTACCTTTGCTCTCTAATCAGTTTATTATGTTAGTTTCATCATTATTGTCAGTATTCTTAATTGGAATGCCGGGTGGGTCTGAATGGATATTTATTATCCTGGCAATTATATTATTATTTGGTGGCAGAAAAATTCCTGAACTAATGAAAGGTATTGGTAAGGGAATAAGAGAGTTTAATGATGCCAAGAATAATGTGAAAAGTGAGATAGAGGAAGGTATGAAAGAAAAAGATAAAGATGATGAGATCCGCCGCTTAAGGCAGCAGTTGCAGGAAAAACAATCAACAACTGAACTGCCCAAGTAAACAAACCTATTTACAAGATTTATAAGGCTGAAATAAATGGCATATCCCATTGCCGTTTACTCCAGCCAATTTTATAAATATTTGAACCCGTTTTATTTTGTACAGCACCATACAAACATACCAGGCACAGCTTTTTTCCGGCAAAACCACCTGTGTTGATACAGTTAACCATTACCTGCAGCGGATAAAAGAACAGGCCAGGCTGAACGCATTTACCCTGGTTTTTGAAAAAGATGCGCTGGAGCAGGCGGCGGCTTTGGACAAAAAAAGAAAAGCTGGCAATGTCCCCGGCAAACTGCATGGAGTGGTAATTGCCATCAAAGATGTTATCTGTTACAAAGGGCACCGTGTTACCGCAGCATCTAAAATACTGGAAGGATTTGAATCTGTATATAATGCCACGGCCGTACAAAGATTACTGGCCGATGATGCGATCATTATTGGCAGTTGTAACTGTGATGAATTTGCCATGGGTAGTACTAACGAAAATTCTGCTTACGGCAATGTTCTAAATGCACTCGATGAAACAAAAGTTCCCGGTGGCTCTTCCGGCGGCAGCGCAGTGGCAGTACAGGCAGGTATGTGTATGGTAAGCCTTGGCAGTGACACCGGCGGTTCAGTAAGACAGCCGGCTGATTTTTGTGGTATTATTGGTTTTAAACCAACTTATGGTTTGATTTCGAGGTATGGCTTGATCGCATATGCATCTTCATTTGACCAGATCGGCATTTTTGCAAATAATATTGAAGATGTTGCTTTAACGCTGGAAGTAATACAAGGGCCTGATGAATATGACAGCACGGTCTTACCGTTAAATAATGGCCAGGAGTTTTCTGTACAGCATTTCTCAAAAGCAGAACCAGGCAAAAAATACCGCATCGCTTATTTTAAAGAGGCAATTGAACACCCATCCCTCGATAAAGAAATTGCAGCATCTATAAAAAAATGTTTGTCTCAATTAAAGGATGATGGACATACTGTGGAAGCTGCCGGTTTTGACCTGCTGGAATACATTGTACCTGCCTACTATGTTCTTACTACAGCAGAAGCAAGCTCTAACCTCAGCAGGTTTGATGCCGTTCGCTATGGACACCGTACAAAAGAGCCTGTTGCAGACCTGGTGGATTTTTATAAGAAAAGCAGGAGTGAAGGTTTTGGTACAGAAGTAAAACGAAGGATAATGCTGGGCACATTTGTATTAAGCGCCGGTTATTATGATGCCTATTTTACCAAAGCACAGCAGGTGCGCCAGCTGCTGGTGGCCAAAACCACCGCCATCTTTAAAGATTTTGATGCAATCATTTTGCCAACGGCTCCATCCACGGCTTTTAATATTGGAGAAAAAACAGACGACCCTATCGCAATGTATATAGCAGATATCTATACAGTATTTGCAAATCTTACTGGTATTCCCGGCATTTCATTGCCATTATTTAAGCACAGCAATGGGATGCCATTCGGCTTACAGGTAATGACCGGTAAAAAGAACGAGACATCCTTGCTGCAGCTTGCCAAAATAATGATGCAGCAATACAAGGCCAAATAAATGAAGCAATTTGCTATCATATTCTTTATCATAATAGCCGTTACCATTTTACCGGCAGCCGGTAAAAATATATTTGCCCAAATTGTTACCACGGGTATAAATACAGATACATCTTCGGAAGACCTGGGTAAAGAAGATGCAATGATTGAAGAAGTGTTAAAAACAAGAACCCTCCCTAAAAAAGAAAAGGTTCAGTACTTCAGCCAGGTAACAAAATATGGCTTTAAAAATCTTTTCTCCAATTACAGCTACAACAGTTCCATCCCTTACGCTGCACAGATAAATCCAAATGCAGAAGGCTTTATACAGGATTACATGCGGCATCATTCAAAATACCTGAATGATATGAAAAGCTGGGGGAAACCTTATTTTAACCTGATCGAGACGGTGCTGCAGCAATACGGTTTACCAAAGGAGCTGAAATACATTGCTGTTATTGAATCCAATTTAAAAACATCAGCCACCAGCCAGGTGGGCGCCGGCGGACCCTGGCAATTTATGCCTTATACTGCCAGGCAATATGGGCTGGTGGTAAACCAATACAACGATGACAGGCGGGATTATTATAAAAGCACTCACGCTGCTGCCAGGTACCTGCTGAGCCTGTACAAAGACATGCACGACTGGCTGCTGGTAATGGCAGCATACAATGGCGGACCCGGAAGAGTGTACAGTGCTATTAAAAAAAGCGGCAGCCGCAATTTCTGGAGCCTGCAGTATCACCTGCCGGAAGAATCAAGAACATACGTAAAAAGATTTATTGCCACACACTACATCATGGAAGGAGGGGCCGGCATAACAACGATCGGGGGCAATACCGGCAACTTTGATAATGCGTATACCCGTACAGGTAATGCTTCAACCAGTTTGCCAGATTCCATACTGGCGGATGTTGAAATGTTGCCACTTTCTGGAAAGTATAATTCTGTGATCATTGCAAAAAATCTCTCGATGGATATTGCATTGTTTAACCAGTTAAACCCTGACTTTGACCTGCTGATGTCTTCCGAAGGAAATTTTGAACTGCGGCTGCCGCCGGATAAGATGCAGTTATTTGTTGCAAATAAGTACCAGATACTGAATGAATGTATCCAGGTAATGCTGGGGGAAACATCCATGCCCGTTAATAAAACAGTTTACCCAAAAAGCAAGAAAAAGAAAAGCTGATATTTATTCAAGCGCCATTTTTATAGCTTCCGCCTTTAATAATGACTCCTCATACTCTTTTTCCGGGTCTGCATAAAAAGTGATTGCCCCGCCTGTTTGAAAGGAGAGATATTTATTGCTTTCATTATATAGGATGCTCCTGATCACAACATTAAAATCAAAATCGCCGTTCGGGTGTACGTAACCGATAGTTCCGGAAAATAACCCCCGCTTTGTTTGCTCGTATTGTTCTATCAGCTCCATTACCCTTTTCTTAGGTGCGCCTGTCATGGAACCCATCGGGAAAGTGGCCTTTAGCATATCCACCCAGTCAATTCCTTCCTTTACTTCTCCACTCACCGT
This sequence comes from Ferruginibacter sp., assembly GCA_047600665.1. Taxonomy (GTDB): domain Bacteria; phylum Bacteroidota; class Bacteroidia; order Chitinophagales; family Chitinophagaceae; genus Ferruginibacter. The sequence continues at coordinate 2,569,796 of JASGKJ010000003.1, read as the reverse complement.
GCTGATCATTTGATGTACCTGCGGAAAACTATAGACACCAAACAGTTCTTCCACTTTTACAGTAGCTTCTTTACATATCTTGCTCAGGTCATTCCTGACCAGGTCAACCACCATTACATTTTCGCTTCGTTCCTTGGCACTGTTTTGCAATTGCTGCTTACTGTTATTATCAGCATATTTATCCTCCGGGTTTCTTTTGGCTGTCCCTTTTATAGGCTGTGAAATAATTTTGCTGCCCGTTTTCTTCAGGTAGCGTTCGGGGCTGGCACAAATACAAAATTTATCATTGAGTTTGTACAAGGCGGCAAATGGATTGGGCGAAAGGCGGGCCAGTTTTTCATACACTGCCAGCGGATTTATTACGGCGTCCTCAATAAAAAATTCCTGGCAGAAATTTATTTCATAACAATCTCCCCTTAATATATGCAACTGTATTTTTTTTACCGTAGCAAGATAATCTTCCTTACTAATCCTGTTCTTTATTGAAAGATCTGTAACTGCCGCTGTTTTAATAACAGCACCAGGCATGGAATTGATCTCATTAAATATATCAGAGGCAGCAGCAGTTTCACAAAAAATGCTAAGCTGTCTTTCATTTAATTGTAAAACCACTTCCGGTATAAAAAAATACCCGGCATCGAAGCCAATGCCATCAAAATGTTTCGACTCCAGTTGCTCTGTCTCATTTTTTACATCGTAACACAGGTGGCCAAACAACCAATCGCCTGCCCGGCTCAGTTCTTTTAACTGCTGAAAGGTGCTGCCCGGCATTGCAGCTGTATTTTTTTTTTCGCCTGCTGCCAGCAAACACTCAAAAGAAGGTGATTCAAACCCGGTAGCCATCGGGTGGTACTGGTGATTATCCAACAAACAAAAAATGTTGAACCGGTTTACCCAGTTCAACATTTGTATTTTGAATTCTGAAAAATTATTTACAGGAAACGTTGTGGCTTTTTTCACAATAATATTTCTACCGGCAGATGCTGGTATGTTGGCTTTATTTAAAAGTCATCGTCATCATCAAAGCCGCCACGGCCTCCATCAAAATCATCAAAGCCGAGGTCTTTAAAATCATCGTCTATCTTAAAGTCATCGTCATCATCTTCCTTTCCGCCTTTTTTACCGGGAGATGATTTTTTAGCTTTTGATTTGGGAATATCGAATTCATCGAAATCCGGATCCCAGTTATCATCTTCTTCTCCTTTTTCCCAATCATCTTCTACTTCCACATCCTCATCATCGTCATCATCATCATCGTCTTTTGATTTTTTAGACGCAGCTTTGCCTCCCTTCTTGGAAGGTTTTGCATCTTCATCATCTTCCAGCTCATCATCATCCTCATCTTCTTCTACTTTTTTGGACTTTGATGCTTTGGATGCAGACGCTTTTTCATTATCGTCCGCTTTCGGGGTTGTCTTTTTTTCTTTGCCAGGTTTTGCAGCCATAACCTAAAGATTGTTGTGTAAAATTTCTTAGAGATTTTTAATTAGCCAAAAAAAAATGAATATTTTTTTATTCCCGCTACAGATTATGCAGCCACTATCTGGTCCCTGCCCGGTCCGTTACTGATATACTTTACCGGTACACCAAGGAATTTGTTCAGGTAAGTCACGTAATCCTTCATTTTTTGAGGCAAAGCCTCATAGCTTTTAATTGTTGAAATATTGGTTTTCCAACCTTCAAACGACTGGTAAACGGGCTCGATCGGCACCCTTGTCATTTGGAAAGGTACATTTTTCACTTCTTTACCATTTACATTATAAGCATTACATGCTTTTAATTCAGGCAGTTCGTCCAGTATATCGGTTTTTGTCATGATGATCTGGGTAACACCGTTTACCATACAGGCAAACTGGAGAGCCACCAGGTCAATCCATCCACAACGGCGTGGGCGGCCGGTAGTACTGCCAAATTCATTCCCGATCTTTCTTATCAGTTCACCCGTTTCATCATGCAGCTCCGTAGGGAAGGGTCCGCTACCCACCCTGGTGCAATACGCTTTTGAAACACCAAATACTTCTTTTATCTTTTGTGGCGCAATACCAAGACCGCTGCATACCCCGGCAGTAATGGTATTGCTGCTGGTTACAAACGGGAAGGTACCAAAGTCAACATCCAGCATACTGCCCTGTGCACCCTCAGCCAGTATTTTTTTACCCTGGCTTATTTTTTCATTGATGAAATATTCACCATTAACGATATTGAAGCCACGCAAAAATTCAACTGCTTCAAAAAATTCGTCTTCCCAGCTGCTGATATCTTCCTGGAAATTGTAGTTGTCCAGCAGGCGCTGGTGTTTTAATCTTAGTTTAATATACTGGGATGTAAAACTTTTATCCAGCAGGTCCCCCACCCTTAATCCATTACGCCCGGTTTTATCCATATAAGCCGGACCAATACCTTTTAATGTTGAGCCGATCTTGTCATGTCCTTTTGAAAGCTCACTTGCCTTATCCAATGCCCTGTGTGTGGGCAATATAAGGTGCGTACGCTCGCTGATAAAAAGGTTTTTCTTATAATCAACACCCATGGCGGCAACCGTATCACATTCTCTTTTTAATGTTACTGCATCCAGCACCACACCATTGCCGATCAGGTTAGTTTTATTTTCATGAAATACACCGCTGGGTATTTGGTGCAGTACCACTTTTTTGTCGTTTACATACAATGTGTGGCCTGCATTTGGCCCACCCTGGAACCTTGCCACCACATCATAATTTGGTGCAAAGTAGTCCACAATTTTACCCTTGCCTTCGTCGCCCCACTGAAGGCCAAGTATTACATCTACCATTTTTTAGTTGATAATTAATAATTGTATAATTGATAATGGGCCGGCAATACCTGTTAAAAATATTACTGCCCGGCGGTAAAAATAAACTGAAATAAAACAATTGCCCAAAATGAAATAAAAATGCCTGAAAATTTAGGTGAAAAATTCTTTCTGTAATTCAGTCATTTTACATTATAACAGAATAAATATCATTGCCTGTGTTAAATTAAACATTCCGGTTAAATTTATACTTAACTTGTATTGGTGAAACTGAAAAAAGAACCTGTATCATTGAAAAAGATTGGCGTTTCCCTTTTATTTATTTCTTTTTTTCTTTGCCGGTTACAGGCCCAGATATGCAGTGGCAGTCTTGGTGACCCGGTTGTGAATGTAACTTTTGGGGCGGGTTCAAACCCCGGGGCTGCTCTTTCCAGCAGGGTTATTACTTATTCCTACCATTCCTCAGATTGCCCTAACGACGGATTTTATACTATCATCAACAATACCAGTTCCTGCTTCAGTAATTCATGGCATAATTTACAGGAGGATCATACTCCCGGAGACAACAACGGGTATATGCTGCTTGTAAATGCATCTTTTAATCCCGGCGATTTTTATATTGATACCGTAAAAAATCTTTGTGCCAATACTACCTATGAATTCAGTGCCTGGGCCACGAATGTTTTAAGAGCATCTTCCTGTGGCGGGGGAGGTATCAGGCCAAACCTGGCATTTAAGATTGAGGCTCCTGATGGTACCGTATTAGGTTCTTACTTAACTGGTGATATAGATGTTACCCAGTCGCCCACCTGGAAACAATATGGGCTGTTCTTTGTGACACCTGCTGGTAACAGCACTGTTGTGATACGCATCACCAATAATGCACCCGGAGGATGCGGTAATGATCTGGCCATTGATGACATTACTTTCAGGCCATGCGGCCCGCAGGTAGAGGCGGGAATTGGCAATAACAATACGACTTCCGTGGTAATGTGTAAGGAATCTGTTCAACCGGTATCAATTAAAGGAAGCGTAGGTACAGGGTATATTTCACCTTCTTTGCAGTGGCAGGAAAGCATCAATGATGGCGTTTGGACAGATATCCCCGGAGCAACAACGAATTCATTTACATTTACAAGAACAGCAACCGGTCTTTACCAGTACAGGCTGGCAGTTGCGCAGGGTGTTAATATAGCCACCAGCAATTGCAGGGTTATTTCAAAACCTGATACAGTTGAAATAAAAGAATTGCTGCCCTCAATAACCAGTAACAGCCCCATTTGTGAGGAAGCTGCTGTTCAACTGGAAGCAAGTGGCGGCACAATTTATAACTGGGCCGGGCCGGCAGGTTTTTCAGGTAACAGCAACCCGGTTTCATTTCCAGCTGTGATGAGTGCCGCAGGTCTTTACACAGTAAATATTACTGATAATTTTGGCTGTAAAGCAACAACCAGTACAACGCTTGCAATAAACCCCAGGCCCGTTGCTGTTGTCAGCAGTAATAAAACGATTTGTTCAGGTAACAGTACTTTACTTGAAAGCAGCGGCGGCACATCGTATCTCTGGTCTCCTGTAACAGGTCTTTCTGATGCTGCTTCCCCGGCACCAACTGCCAGCCCGGCAAGCACCACAACTTACACTGTTGTTGCCAGTAATAATTTTAATTGTAAAGACACAGCAGCTGTAATCATTACAGTCAATGAATCGCCGGAGGCAAATGCAGGTCCTGACCTTTATATGCTGAAGGGAGAATTCTTAATGATCAATGGTACTGCAACCGGCGGGGATATCAATATCACCTGGACGCCTGCAGATTTCCTGGATGATCCAACCATTGCAGCACCGGTTACAAATATTCCCCATGACACCACATACATACTGCGGGCAATATCAAAGAATGGATGCGGAACAGCTGAAGACGCTGTAAAAGTAAAAGTGTATAAAGACCTGTATATCCCAAAAGCATTTACACCAAATAATGATGGCAGGAATGATACCTGGCGTTTAGATGGGTTGCGTGCATTTCCAAAAGCGGCGCTTACCGTTTATGACAGGCTGGGTAAAAAAATATTTGAAGGAAACAGCAACAGCGAATGGGATGGTACTTATAAAGGGCAGCAGGCGTCAGCCGGCAATTATATTTATTACCTTGACTTAAAAAACAAGAGACCCGTATTAAAAGGAAATGTATTACTGATCCGTTAAGGTTTTAAGCTACTTTCAGCATACTCATTTTACTGTTACCGAATTTGCGTTTTGCATAATCCAGTGTTACTTCAAATGATTTTACTTTTTGCGATGGTAATTCGTACATTGCATCTGTAAGTATGCTTTCGCAAATACTTCTCAGGCCTCTGGCACCAAGTTTATATTCCATTGCTTTCTCTACCATAAAATCAAATACACCCTCTTCAAAACTCAGTTCGATACCTTCAATTTCAAACAGCTTGGTAAATTGTTTTATCAAAGCGTTTTTAGGCCCGGTAAGAATGTTACGCAGGGTAGCTGCATCTAACGGATTCAGGTATGTAATAACAGGCAGGCGACCAAGTAATTCGGGGATCAAACCAAAATGTTTCAGGTCGACCGCATTTACAAACTGCAATAAATTCTTCTGCTGGAAATCCTGCAGTTCCTTATTTACGTTGAATCCTATTGCATGAGTGTTTACCCGGCGGGCAATTATTTTATCAACCCCATCAAATGCACCACCACAAATGAAGAGAATATTTTGTGTATTTACTTTCACCAGTTTTTGTTCCGGGTGTTTACGGCCACCCTGTGGCGGCACCAGCACTTCTGTGCCTTCCAGCAGTTTTAATAATCCCTGCTGAACACCTTCGCCGCTCACATCCCTTGTTATAGAAGGATTATCGCTTTTGCGGGCAATTTTATCTATCTCATCAATAAATACGATTCCTTTTTCCGCAGCTGCCACATCATAATTGCACGCCTGCAGTAAACGGCTCAGCATACTTTCCACGTCTTCGCCAACATACCCGGCTTCAGTAAATACAGTGGCATCCACTATTGCAAAGGGTACATTCAGCATACGGGCTATCGAACGGGCCAGCAAGGTCTTACCTGTCCCGGTCTCCCCCACCATAATGATGTTGCTCTTTTCTATTTCAACATCATTATCCACCCGCTGATTAAGTCTTTTATAGTGATTATAAACAGCAACCGCCAGTATCTTTTTTGCATCATCCTGACCGATCACATAATCATCCAGGAATTTTTTTATTTCGATCGGCTTTTTAACCGTGAGTTTATGTGCCGGGGCATTTGCGGATTTTGGCTCGGGGTAGATCATCAGTTCCTGCCCAATAATCTCCTGTGCATGTTCCACGCAGTTTTCGCAAATATGACCTTCCTGTCCCGCTATCAATATTTTCACTTCATCCCGGCTGCGGCCACAGAAAGAACAATGTAAGGTGTGATTCTTTGCCATTATTTTGCCCGCTTTACTTGTTTTTAAAGCTGGCCTGCAAAGATAAGTAAACCCTGTGCAGATTTGTACTCTATGGCTGATATTGTGAGTACAATTGCGTAAACGGTCAGCAGCACGGCAGTATGGTTCAGGATAACAGGTGCCGGAGCTGCTGTATCACCAGGTCGCCCATGGTTTTAGCCTGAGCAAAGTCATTTGATTTAAAATACTCATCTAATTCTTTACGCAGCAGTAATACTTTATAATTTTCAGATATCTCTTCCTTTTTCATTACATCCAGCAGATCAGTAAGCCTGCCGGCTGATCTTTTTGACATTGCGGATAATTTTCTCCTCTCCTCCACCCGTATCGCTTCAATAAGATCGGTGCCCAAAAGTTCAAGGGCCATTTGTACATAACCATAATTTTCTTTATAAAACTGGGGAAGATACAGGTTTGCTTTACCCTCGTAGGTTTGCTGGTCAAAATCAATAGCCCGCAGGTGAAACTGGCCGGTTGATGACAACACCACAAAATTATAACTCCGCATATCTCCTAAAAGTCTTACAAAACATCTTTCATTAAAACGTACAAAGGCTTCGGCAACCAGTTTTTTTTGATCAGCAGGCATGGCCTCTGCCTGTACTAAAAAAACATCTCCAGGTGTACCCTCAATATGTTCTTCCACCAACGTATTTTGATGGTATAAGAAATTAATAGTATTAGGAGATAATAAATGTTCCAGTTCCAGCCCATAGATACGGCTTGCATCGGCAGATTTGATGTAAAAACAATCTGTGGTATTGCTTTCATCTATCAATGTTACCCGGAAAGGCATACTGTTAGCAAATTCACAAAAATCGATCGCCTTTATTATAAAGCCCGTATCCTTTACTTTTTTCAGCAGTGAAAAGGTTTCAATTAATTTGGGCTCCAGTACTTTTAGGAAACCTTCTTCATACACTACATTTTCCCAGTGTGTATGTTTCCCATCTTCATCTTTAATAGCGTCAGAATAGCGGTAATGAAGCAATTCCGAATATGTAACAGGTAAATATATATCACGGCCACAATGCTGCAGGTAATGCTGCAAATCATTACTCACAGGGTAGGCTTCCTTCTGCATCAGCGGCCTGTCATTTTCCTTATTCAGCCTGGCATTGATTATCTGGGTGAACTGCATTCGTAAAAATAAACAGCAATATTACTAAGAATGACGAAAAGTTTGCCGCATACAGTAACACAAAAGTCAACCTGTTAAAGAATTTATAATAAGCAGTCGACTGTACAGGCTGACTAGACCAACTGCCTGTAAATTAATTTCAGGTCTGAACTTTGGCAAAATAGTTGCCCTCATAATGATCAAAACAGCAATTATGAAAACAAGTTACCATAAAAGATATATTTCAATTTTACTGGCTGTTATGCTTCTAAATGCGGGTGGGGCATTTGCCCAAAAAAGTGTATATGACGTAGTTCCCGGCTCCGGACCAAAGGAAAGGACTGTCAATAAAAATGATAAAAGTTTGCCCGATATAATTAATGATAAAGACAACAGGAATGATAATGACAGGGTTTATAAAAAAATACACAAAAGAAAAAAGCATTTGCCACCCGGACAAGCAAAAAAGATATATGGGGGCAGTGCAAAAGATTATGCGCCCGGACAGGTAAAAAAACACAAGCATAAAAAATGGCACAAAAATAAAAAGCATAAAAAGCACTACCAGTAATACTAAAAACTCCGTTTCTTCAAACGGAGTTTTTAGTATTCGTTATTGATATTATTTATAAAAACACACCAACCCGCAGATTGAGTAGTCCAATAGTTCCATTTTTACTATACCCATCATAAGAGGCTCCTAACTCAACCCTGTTGCTGGGCAGATATCCAAAGCCAACTGAATAAGCTGTACTTGTAACGCTGGAACCCCTGTTGGAGATAAAGCCTGCACCAAATTTTCCCCCTACATAAAATTCAGTGGCGGGATAATAACGCAATCCAATTCTTAACGGAACAAGGTTAGAAGTGCTGCCATTGTTCTTTGCAAGCAATGCTGTATATCCAAGATCACCTGTAATGGCAACATCCGGTGAAGCTTTATAATGACCCAACAGATCCACACCGAGACCTAAAGAAGTGCCTCCAAGGTTGTGCGCCGGCACACCTACATTAAAACCAAACTGAAACTTCAGGTCACTTCCTCTTTGAGCCTGTGCTGACTGTAAGAGGCAACAGATTACCACAGCGCTAAAAACAATTTTTTTCATAACAGATTTTTTAATTTATAAATCTGCTAAATAAAAAACTGTGCCAATGTAAAAGTTTTACACTGGCACAGCGCTGTAAAAAGTTGAAAAATTATTTTAAAAATCTGATAACTAAAGGTTCCTGCTCAGCTGCAAATACAATTAATGAATAAATTCCGGCCATTACACCTTTCAATGGTACAGTTATATTTCCCGTACCCGCAGCAACAGTGTTTTTTCCTTCATACAACAATCTTCCGTCTGCAGCTATAATTTTATATTGAAGCTTTTGCTGTTTTGATGAGGCAAAATATATTACTGTATTATTACCGGCCGATGTTACAGCATTCACTGCAAAGCCTCCTTTATTTATTCCGACAGAAATTATTTTACTGTAAAACGAAACTGCAGCAGCATCAGTTATCCTTAACCGGTAGTAAATTTTGTTTACTGCAGTTTCATTATCAGCAAAATTAAATGGCAGCTGGCAACTTGCAGCATCGGCAGTAATAGTGCCAATACTGGAGAAATGGATACCATCAGCGCTTTTCTCCACACTGAATATTGCTTTACCATCACTGCAATTTACCTTCCAGGTAAGTGCATTTACATTGTTCCTGTTGACAGCTGAAAAATACTCAAGCTTTACCGGCACTGGTGTTGAGGCGATTGAAACTACCGTAGCAGCCGTATTGGTGATCACCGGCAGGTTAAAATCAAAATAAATGGCAGCTTTATTTTTAATGGAGTCGCCAATAATAACGGATGATTTGGGCTTGATGCTGAACGCCACAAAACCATGACTGCCGGGTTCATCAATGGCTTTATATGGTAGTTTTATATTTTCAAAAATAAATTCAAGTTTATTATCATTCTGTTTCACTTTACAGGGATGACTGCTGCCGGTAAACTCAAAGCTGTTTGCATTTAAATTAGCACCGAGTGTATCCGCCACAACAACATTGAAAGCTGTGTCGGTGCCTTCATTTTGAAAACGGATGATATAATGCAGCGGTTGACCAATTTTTGAAATATCCAGTTTACTTCCTTCAAGACACTGCTTATCATTGGGATCAAAAGCGCCAACAAGTTTTTGTGGCAAAATAAAACTGTTATCAAAAGCTGTTTCGTCATTTGCTACAGGCGTAATGGCTGCAAACCACAGCAGCGTATCATCAATATTGTTAACCGGAGGTGGCAGTAAATTAAATGTTACATTGATGGTGCGGCTTTCAAAAGGCTGAAGTGCATTATAATTCCAGGTTAAGTGTCCCGTGCTTTGCGTGGCTGCATTTGCGGAAGCTGACGTAAAGGTCATTTTATTATTATCAAAATTCAACTGCACGTTACCGCTAAGCGTGGTGGTGCCGCGGTTTTTATATGCAAGCTGGTATGTATTGGCAAATCCGGGTCTTGAAGGCATCCAGGGTAGCAATGTAATTTCCAGATCATCGTGTACTCCGTCAGGGGTAATACAAAAATCATTACCGGCAATTAAACTGTTGGCAGTATCGAAAGACACAACGGTACTGGCAGGGTTAACATTAAAATATGCGTATGGGAAATAAGGAACGAGTTTAAAATCTCCTTTGCCTGTATATGTTTTATAATTGCCTGTAATATCAGTGTAACTTAAAACATACTGTTCTTTATCATCCTGGATCTTTACAGGCATATTTTTTACAAGCGGATTTGCAGCATCACAAACAGCACCTGTAAGACTAAGCCTTGCGGTACCTGTTATTGTATTATAATTGCCAGCCGGTCCAAAGTTGCAGTAAGGGTTTATATTTACATGCTGACGCATGGAATTAAACAACTGGCGTAATGCGTCCACTTCAAAATCATCCGCACATATATATTGCAGCGCAGGAGTTACATAAGTACTCAAATTTGTTAAACTTCCATTTTTAATATTCAGGTAAGATAACTTTCCTCCCTGGCTATATAAAGAAAGGATTTTTAAAGCAGGCAAACCGCTAAAGTCCAGGTGTTCAGCAGAAATCTTCTCTCCTGTAATGTTCAAACTTGATAAAGAATCACAACCGGAAAGATTAATACCCGTTATGTCGGGCCAGCTTACGCCAATAAGCTTTAAAGAAGGGGCGTTGGTTACATTTACCTTAATGGAGAAATCAGGATAATGATAACTTATTACAAGTAATTGTTCAAGAACCGGCAATCCGTGTATATCAAGATTTTTAACACCGCAAGTGTATAACATTAAATTTTTAAGGCTGTCGCAGCCATTAACATTGAAGTTTTTTAATTTCAAAAAATAGCTTATAAATGCGTAACGCAACTTATGGTTACCAGATAAATCAAGGTTATCGAAGTTTGAATTTAAACCTGCTGACGCACGGCTGTCATCGCCATTAGGAATACCGCTTAATACCAGGCTATCCAAGTTGCTGCATCCTGATAAATCAATATGGGAAAAAGCCGTATCCCCTGTATAGGAAACAACTTTTAAGTTGGTATTATTTTTAAAAGACAAATTGCGGGTTGGGGTTGCCGGCCCGGAGGCACACTTATCACTGAACATAGTTGGATAATAGCAAACACAATAAAACTTCTGCAGGTTAGTAAATTTTTCAATGCCTGTATAATCTTCCGGCCAGATTTCAACATAGCCGCATTCATTTGAAGCATTATAGCGTACGGGTTTTATGTTTAACTCTTCAATAGCAAGTGCTTCATTGTTTTGCAGTTCGCCATCATTATTTATATCAAACTTTTCAATCAGTTGTTTCTTGAAATTAACATCCGGTATGTTTATAATTTGTGCTTTTGCAAAAGCTACAGCACATACCGTTGAAATGATTAATAATAAATGTTTCATAAAACAAGAGCTTAATTTTAAAAATTTAGTTTATCCTGAATGATAATCCCAAACTCATGCCTGCCTGGTGTATGTTCCGGCTGATCAAACTGTTTTTAATCGTATACCGGCCGGGATTAAAGCGAATGGATGGTAATGCAAATAGCTCCCATCTTTTACCAACGGTTTTTCCTATACGCAACCCGGTATACAGATCGATACCTGTGCTGCTCTTATAGGCGGGTTGACCTACTGGTACAAGAAGTGCCGCCGCATTTTTATTTATGGAGTTTTCATAAGTACCGAGGATATTTATATAAACACCGCCGGTTGCAGCAAGGGACCAGCTTTTGCGCTGCACTATATTATACTGTATAAATAATGGAATGCTGAACAAGCGGTAACTGTTAACTGCGTTTATTTCCCTTGTGCCTTCAGTAATGGCTGTCACTGTATCCTGTACCAACACCGGTCCTGACTGGCCACTAACCAGCCTGTCAACAATTGCAGTGGTGGTCCTGGTCTCGTCTCCAATAATCATTATATTTTCTTTCAGCTGGAGGAATTGTAACCCGGCGCCAATAAAAATTCTTTTATTAAGCTGCTTTCTTACTGCCAACGAAAATGCAACCGATGCATCCACCGTTGCTCTTACTGATCTTGCAGAAAAAACACTAACAATGTTATTCATATTAGTTGTTCTGCTTAAAGAGGCCGGCTGCTGGTTTTGCTGGATAGGCAGCATGGGCGCAATGCCTATATCAGCAAACCAGCTTTTTTGTAACCCCTGTGCTACTTTTTTTGCCGGGCCATCTTTATATTCTTTTTTTACGGCATCGCTTACTGTATCATTTTTATTTACTGCAGCAATACTTTTGATACTGTCTTTCGTTATATCTGCCAGCTCTTTATTTTCTCCTGTTACGGGCGCCACTGTATTTTTATCATTTTCACTCTTTACTGCTGCTATGGTATTATCCTCTTCGTTATTTTTTTCTTCCCCAGTTTCTTCTATCCCCGGGAAAATGGAGACAGCTTTAGTTTTACTATTCAGGTGTCCCGAAAATTTTTTCTTCTTATTTAATTTAGATGTGATTGTTCCATCACCATTTTGACTGTTTGTGCTTTGTTTTGATGTCTCTCCCCTGTCATGATCATTAAATACTTGCTGTTGTACGGTTGATGCAACAGCTTCTTCGGCTATTGCCTTTTCCGTTTTACTGTTAACAGGCTGTTGAACAGTTGAGTTAACTTTATTTTTTGTGTCACTGGCGGTAACAGGCCCTTCCTGTTTGGATCTTGCTGTTGCTGACGCACCCGGATCTATTGTATTTTCCGGCAGGAATATAACTGCTGCCGTTATCCCCAATAACAAAACACCCATAAACCACCACCACGCAAAACGTCTCTCTCTCTTTTTATTGACAATGTTATCCCAGGCATCCGGTGGCACCGGCGCTTCATGACTGTTGGCTTTATCTTTTATAATATCATCAAACATATTCTATGTTTTAACCGTATTGTACTTTTTTTCGATCATTTCCTGCAGGTGTCTTCTCGCTTTTAAAAGTTGCCCTCTTGATGTAGTAGCCTGGATACCCAGCATGCCTGCAATTTCTTCATGACTGTATCCTTCAATTACATTCAGGTTAAAAATGGTTCGGTAACCATCGGGCATCTGGCGTATCATACTGTGTATTTCATCGGCAGATATCTTTGACACCACATCAGGGTCAATACTATATACTGCATTATCAACTACAGCCATTTCACTAACATAAAATTTTTGCCGGCTGATTTCTCTTAATGCCGTTGTAACAAATACCCGCCGCAACCAGCCTTCGAAACTGCCTTCGAAACGATACTGGTGCATGTTTTTAAAAACTTTTATAAATCCTTCCTGTAAAATATCCTGTGCCTGCTGTTCATCATTGGCATAGCGCAGGCACACCGACATCATTTTGCCGGCATAAAGGGTAAACAGTTGTCTCTGGCAGTTTTCCTTTTTATTTATACAGCCATGTATTATTTCTCTTTCTGTCAATATCCTGTCTGTTTAAAAATTCATCCTTAAAACCTGGTACCGGTTATTTATAAATCTCTTTTTATATTAAAACTGCATGTAAATGGCAGCACCGGTGGATTTCCTTCACCATTTCTTTGCACAGCGCCGTCAATTGTTCCTTTAATAAACTGTCCTATTAATCCATATTCACTGATTGTTAAGACTGTTGAGTTTGTAAAATGATAGGCAACTATTTCGGAAGGATTGGTGCTTTTTAACTGGATAACAGCATTGACGGTATCAAAGCGGTATGTTCCGGGAACCGCAGGAGCAATGGCGGTGAGACTGAATATCCCTTCACCACTTATAAGATCATTGGCTCTTATATAAGTATAGTTTACTGTATCTATTAGCTGGGGACCTCCTTCAAAAATAGATAAGGGCAATGTTAAGCTGGTCACTTTTCCATCCAGTGAATAGATAATAGACTCTGTTTCTGCGGCGCTGCATGCATTTAAAACTCCCGTTTCGTTGTTACCTGCTGTTGTAACAAATGAATGGGGTATACTTTGTTGCCCGGTTTCATTATCGGTGGCTACAACAGCTGCGTCAGTTCCGGGGCAAACAAAACCGGCATAGAGAAAACTGCCGTCAGCATTTATGCTGGTTACATTATTCAGCCCGGTACCAATGATCATTACACGGCCGCTTGTTACCGGCAACCCATTGCACTTTTGAACTGTACCAGTTATTACACCCATTGCTGCAACAGAGTTGAGCTTCAGTGAACCTAAGTCAATATTACTGGTACTGGTTACAAATGTTTTTAAAACAATGGACTCCCCGCAATTATTGATTGCTTCAAAACTTAGCGAAGCATTAGCAGGCACCATCCCATAAACTATTCCATTTGAATCAGTGCAGGAATACCTTGCACTGCCGGGAACGCTGTTATTCTCTATACTAATTTTTGTTGAAATTCCTTTCAGTACGTGAAGGTTTTCATCAACAAGCTGTGCGGTAAAATTTACAAGCGGGTATGGTGCATCGCAATTCCAGAAGGAAAAGTGGCTTACCTGGCCGGAATATTCGCTGCCATTTTTTACTGCATTGCCTTCCTGTTTCCACAATCCTTTTGTTTCATCAAAATACCAGAGCGGTACCACAGCGGGAGCAACAGCATTAATTGAGGCAGGAATGGGAAAATTTAATGTTGCTTTTTTGCCATTGGAAAGTTGCAGCAATTCACCATTGCTTCCTGTTAACTCTACAGCCATCATTCCATAAGTAACCAGTGCCTTCAGATGCCCGGCTGAATCTATCCCACGCAAATCACCCGGCATGGCCAAATTTGTTTTTTCTTCTTCGGCCGGGTTAAACCAATGTGCGGCTATATTTATATTACCAGTATATGCTGTATTTGTAGCAGCTGTTACTACGGCATCAGGCAGTAAAGTAATTTTGGCTCCGTCTGCTGTTGTTACTATTCCGCCTGCAGCAGCATTGATACTACCAATATTTTTTTTGGGAACCAGTTGTAACCGTATAAACGCTTCTTTATCCTGTTGAGGCAAAAAGGTTTTATAAGAAGTAAAATAACCTGCTTTGCTTATTTCAATAAATCCGGCACTTTTTGCAAAAGCCCCATTGCTTATCTTAAAATATCCATACATATCTGTGGCAGCACTAAAATCACCTGCCTTTATTACCACGCCTGCTGCAGCATTTCCATTTTCATCAGTAACAAATCCATTAACACCAGCATTAATCTTTGTAGTAAAGTCTGGAATTACAGGATTAACAACAGGCGTATATATTTCTTCAACAGCATTTTTTTTGCATGATATTAAAACAAATGAGCAGGTAATGCAGGATAAAAGCAGGAGCCACAGTTTTCTCATTGCAATATATTTTCATATAAGATACATAACAATCTTTCGCTGTTGGCTGGCAGAAAAAATTTTTATAAAAAAAGACAGCTTTAAAGCTGTCTTTTTCATTTTGTCTGTGTTGATTCAATTATACTTTATCCAGCACGCCATCAACGATGCCGTAGGCTATGGATTCTTTTGCATCCATCCAGTAATCCCGGTCAAAATCTTTCATCACTTTTTCAAAAGGCTGACCGCAGTTTTCTGCCAGGATCCGTGCACCCATTTCTTTTGTTTTCCTGATCTGTTCCGCCATGATCTCCAGGTCAGCACTGGTGCCCTGGCCACCACCACTTGGCTGGTGTATCATTACCTCGCCATGAGGGAAAATAAAGCGCCTGCCTTTGGTACCACCACTCAGCAGGATACTGCCCATGCTGGCTGCCATACCCATACAAACAGTGCTTACAGGTGAGCTGATCATTTGCATAGTATCGTACACCACCATACCGCTGGTAACCATCCCGCCAGGGCTGCTGATGTAAAAGGTAATTTCTTTTCCGGGATCAATTGCTTCAAGGTACAGTAAACGGGCCGTTAAATCTTTGCAGCTTTTATCATCCACCACACCCCATAAAAATATCTTGCGCTGCTCAATAAATTTTTTGTCGAACTGCCATCCGCTCATCATTTTCTCCATTGGATTTTCTGGTAGTTCTTTTGGTGTATCTTCTTCGTCCAGGCGTATGTGTTTGTTATAGAAATTCATTTTTGTTTAGAAGTTTAGAATGTTTAGAAAGTTTAGTTCTCCTGTATTCTTTTTAATAGCTGCTGAAAAATGATATAACCGTACAAGTGAGTGACACAACAATGTTTAGTATTGATTCAACTGCCGGTTACAAAATTATCCGCTAATCTTTTTTGGCTTTTCTTGGATTGATGGTGAGTACTTCATCCACCAGGCCGTATTCTTTTGCTTCGGTTGATGTCATCCAGTAATCACGGTCACAGTCAAGCGCCACTTTATCTACAGGTTGTCCAGTATGGTTGGCAATTACCTCGTACAATTCTTTTTTAATCTTGCGTACTTCATTCACGGTAATTTCGATATCACTCGCCTGCCCGCCGGCACCGGCACTTGGCTGGTGCAGCATGATGCGGCTGTGTTTTAAAGCGGTACGCTTACCAGGAGAACCGGCGCACATTAATACTGCAGCCATACTGGCGGCTATACCGGTACAGATAGTGGCAATATCCGGTGTTACAAACTGCATGGTATCGTACATACCGAGGCCGGCATACACGCTGCCGCCCGGGGAGTTAATGTACATCTGTATGTCTTTTGACCGGTCAGTACTTTCCAAAAATAATAACTGGGCCGTTATAATATTGGCCACTTCGTCTGTAACGGGATAGCCCATAAAGATGATACGGTCCATCATTAAACGGCTGTATACATCCATTACTGCAATGTTCATCGGCCTTTCTTCAATAATATTGGGTGTAAGGTTTGTTACATTGTGCTTAATATACCCATCTAATGTGTTGCTGCTGATATTGCGGTGCTTTACCGCATATTTTTCAAATTCTTTTCCAAAGTTCATCGGTTGCAATGTTTAGGTAACAAATATAGTTGATTGGGAAAACCAAATATTGTGCTGGAAAAAAAATGCGACAAAAAGTCGGGAAAGCCTCTTTAGAGTTAAGAGCTGATAGTTAGGAATTGAAAGTTTTATGACTATCCTTTTACCATGAGTTCCTGGATAAGTTTTTCCAGTTCAATGATGCGCTTTTCAAGTTCAGGCAACTTTCTTGCAACAGCCTGGCTTCGGAGTGTGGCTGCATAATCATGCGCCGGTGTGCCGGTAACGGCAGTATTGGGTTCTTTTATAGATTTTGACACACCGCTTTGCGCATTTATCTTGCTGCCGTCTGCTATCTGGATGTGTCCTACAATACCTGCCTGGCCGCCAATCATTACATTTTTACCGATCTTGGTACTGCCACTGATACCGGCCTGGGCTGCAATGACAGAATTATTACCTACTTCCACATTGTGTGCTATCTGCAGCAGGTTGTCCAGTTTGGCGCCTGCTTTTATAACAGTACTGCCAATAGTAGCACGGTCAATGGTTGTATTAGCGCCTATTTCTACATCATCTTCTATTACCACATTGCCTATCTGCGGTATTTTTTTAAAGGAACCGTCTGGTTGCGGTGCAAAACCAAAGCCATCACTGCCAATAACGGTACCGGCATGTATCACCACGTTTTTACCTATTACACAGTTATGATAAATTTTCACCCCGGGATGAATGATGCTGTTTTCACCAATGCTTACATTATTGCCGATAAAAACATTGGGGAATATTTTGGCATTATCGCCCAGTACCACCATTTCGGACACATAAGCAAATGCACCAATAAAAACATTGTTGCCAATTTTAGCCGTGGCATCAATAAATACGGGCTGCTGTATGCCGCTCAGCTGCTGTGTTTTTATCTGCTGGTATTTTTCAAGCAACAAGGCAAAAGCGCTGTAGGCATCTGCCACCCTGATCAATGCTGCTGCTACAGGCTTTTTTAATTCGAGTGTTTCATTTATAATGACAACTGACGCCTGTGTGGTATAAAGATGGTCTTCGTATTTAGGGTTTGCTAAAAATGCAAGCTGGCCTGCTGTTGCTTCTTCAATTTTACCAAATGATGATACGGCGGCAGCGGCATCGCCTTCCACCCGGCCGTTGAGCATCATTGCTATTTGTGCAGCAGAAAATTGCATACTATAAAAATGGTTAATGGTTGATAGTTCATAGTTAATGGCCAGTAATATACACTATCAGCCATGAACCATAAGCTACGTCCTCAGGTAACAAATGTAATGTTTTTTAATCTTGCCGCTTGTATCACGGATGATAAGCGCATTGTCCACTGCTGAAATATCCTTTACTGTTCCATCTTTAAACAAAATACGGATATGTTCATCTTCAAAATTGTAAGTACGGCTCGCCGCCTCTCCTTTAAAGACCAGCCAGGAAGCTTCTTCGCTGCTGATGTTTAATACTTTTTGTGCTTCAGCCATTTTTTTCTGCAGCAGGTTTTCATCAGCAGGAGCTGGCAGGTATTTTATTTTAAGCAGGTTACGGTTGATGATTCCATTACATAAATAAGATAAAATTTTATCCTCATGGTTAGCCCATTCCTTTATAGCAACCGATACATCGTAATCATCCAGTTTACAAAATGCTGCCAGGTCAAAAGCATACCCGCCAGATCTTAAAAACTTACCCAATGGCAACCTTGTTTCTGCATTGATATACCTTGCCCTTTTGATGATGCGCTGCAGCATCTGCTCCGCACACAATACTGTTTTATGCAGGTACACCTGCCAGTACATCAGGCGGCGTGCCACCAGGAATTTTTCAATGGAATAGATCGCCTTCTCCTCCACCACCAGTTCTCCTTCATGTACCGAAAGCATTTTTAAGATCCTGTCGTAGCCCACCACTCCTTCGCTTACACCGGAAAAAAAACTATCCCTTGATAAATAGTCCAGCCGGTCCATATCCAGCTGACCGCTGAGCAACTGGTGCAGGAATTTCTTATGATAAGTACCGGTAAAAATTTCAAGCGCCATATCCAGCCGGCCATCCAGTTCTTTATTTAGTTCCTTCATCAGCATCAGAGAAATTTCTTCGTGATGCACCCCTTCGATCAGGATATTTTCCAGTGCATGACTAAACGGGCCATGACCAATATCATGCAACAGGATGGCGATCTTTGCTGCCCTTTCTTCATTTAAATTTATATCAACGCCCTTGCTTTTTAATTCATGCAATGCGGTACACATTAAATGATACGCACCAAGGGAATGATGCAGCCGGGTATGCACTGCCCCCGGGTACACCAGGTAAGCCAGCGCCATTTGATGTACACGGCGCAACCGCTGGTAATATGGATGGGCAATGATTTGTGCCACCAGTTCATCATCCACCGTAATAAAACCATGAACAGGGTCATTGATTATTTTTCTGAAAGACATAGGCAGTATCCAGGTCCGGCAGGACAGATTTGTTAAAAGATGCACAAAGCTAAATAAAGCCTTGTATCGTTTGCGTAAAAAATTAAATTTGTATAAATCCTTACAACCATTTACCACATCAACAACTGAAAGTGCATGAACAAATAGTTACTCCTGATAATTTACCGGGATAGCAAAATGAAACCAGCCATTTTACTTTCAGCATTTGTTTTATTAAGCATTATTAGTCTTAGCCAGGCGCCATCTATTTCAGATGACAGTGTCCTCCTTAAGATAAAAGTCAGCGGTCACGATGGCGCAAAGATTGAAGGGCCGCTTCAAATTTATAACAACCGTACACACCAGCTGATCAACAGCAAAATAAATAAAGAAGGAAGATCGGAATGCCGTCTTTCAACCGGCGAAAGTTATACGATCAGGCTTAAAGAGTCTGAAGACACTTACAATTACGATATTCCTGAATTCAGTATTTCTCCCCAGGAAATCGAATTAAAGTTTCATACAGGTGCCGATACCATTTATACAGCTCCTGAAACAACAATAATTGAAACCCCGGTAAATGTACCGGTAGGCATCAGGCTGCTCAATAAAGGTGAAATAAAAAAAATAACCGTTAATTCCGGCGAAAACTTTAAAAAAGAATTTACACTCTCAGATGATACAACCACACTCCTGCTTGATCCGGGTAAAAATTATAAAATTGCTGCCGGTAATTTAAGAATAAACAATAACAATATCACAACAGAGCATGTTGGAAGCATTGCACCTTATTATATACTTTACGCCAGGGATGAAAAAAATGCCGACTTAATATTAATGGATAAAACAGAAGCGATGATACATGTTGTTTACACAGATCTTCACAATATCCCTGTGAAAAACGATACCGTTATAATCAGTACAAAAGGATCTGGTAAAAAATACAGGATCGTTACTTCCGAAAATGGCACCGGTGCGGTAGCAGTACCAAGAGGTGGGCATTATTCTTTATCCCTGAAATATTTTGAAAATGTTTTTGAAATTGATATCCCGCCTTTTAAAAACGACTATGCCATAATCGTAAACAACGTAAAACTTGAGTACCCAAGTCCATCAGAATACATCGCCCTGAAAAAGGAAGAAATGACAAGGATTGCCAGGCGTGATTCAATTTATATGGCCCACGAAAAAATAAATGAAAAGCCCTATTTGCAAATAGAGACAGAATTAAAAACAGCCATTCCGGCAGTATTAAAGGGACTTGAACAGGTTGACAGGTATTTTGAAAAAACAGGCAATACAGTATGTGCTGCTTTATACAGAAATAGGGGAAAATGGAAATCAAAAATGATTGTTACAGATGTAACCGGCAGCATGTACCCGTACATGAGAGAAGTTTGTCTCTGGCATTTACTTGAATTAATAGAAAAGAAAAAGTCAAGCTATACTTTTTTCAATGATGGAGACAATATGCCGGATTACTATAAAAAAACAGGCAATACAGGCGGCATTTATTTTTCCTTATCCAATGCTGCTGATTCCATGATAAAAACCATGTATTATGCAATGAGCAAGGGAGATGGTGGTGATATTCCTGAGAATGATATTGAAGCTCTTTTAAAAGCAGCGGAACATATGCCCTCCAGGACAGAGTTGATACTGGTGGCTGATAACCTGAGCCCGGTAAAGGATATTAGATTATTGGAACAATTGAACGTTCCTGTAAGGGTTATTCTTTGCGGTACTGCCGGCACCTGGGTCACTACCGATTACCTTGAAATTGCTTATAATACAGGAGGCAGCATACACACAATTGAAGAAGATATAGATAATTTATCCCTGAAGCATGATGGAGAAAGCTTAATAATAAACCGTTGTGTGTACAAGCTTTCAGGCGGCCGCTTTTTCCTTGTAGAAAGAAAATTATAAACGGATATATATTCTGACCTTTACGGTATCAGATTTGCTCTAACCAATTTAATATTTATACTTTATGAATGTAGCAAAAATACTCTGGGTGGATGATGAAATTGACAGCCTGAATTCCCAAATTATGTTCCTGGAAAACAAAGGCTACGAAGTGCAGACAAGGACCAATGGCTTTGATGCAGTGGAATATGTAAAACAAAACGTAGTGGACGTGGTGCTGATGGATGAAAGCATGCCGGGTATAACTGGCTTACAAACACTGCAGCAGATAAAAGAAGTGAACAATAACCTGCCGGTGGTGCTGATCACAAAGAATGAAGCGGAGAACCTGATGGATGAAGCCATTGGATCACAGATAAGTGATTACCTGATAAAACCGGTTAATCCTAACCAGGTATTGCTCAGTTTAAAAAAACTCATCGATAATAAAAGACTGGTTGCCGAAAAAACAACTTCTGCTTACCAGCAGGAGTTCCGCTCGCTGTTTATGGCGCTGAACGATAATCCTGATTACAACGGCTGGATGGATATTTATAAAAAACTGGTGTACTGGGAGCTGGAAATGGAAAAAAGTGACAGTCCTGAAATGCAGGAGGTTTTTCAAACACAGAAAGCAGAGGCCAATACAGAGTTTTTTAAATTCATTTCAAAAAATTATTCCTCCTGGGTAAAATCTAAAACGACAGATGCGCCGGTGATGAGCAATACGCTGATGAAATTTAAAGTATTACCACACCTTGAAAAAGGAACTCCACTTTTTTTTGTATTGATCGATAATTTAAGGTTTGACCAGTGGAAAGGTATCCAGCCAATATTTGCAGAAAGCTTCCGCATACAGGAGGAAGATACATTTTTCTCTATCCTACCTACCGCCACACAATATGCCCGTAATGCCATTTTTTCCGGCCTGCTGCCGGTGGAGATAGAAAAAAAGTTTCCTGTACAATGGAAAAATGATGATGAGGAAGGTGGCAAGAATATGCATGAGGAAGAATTTTTGGCAGCACAATTAAAACAGCTGGGCAAAGGCGATCTGAAATATTCTTATACCAAGATCACCAATAACCATGACGGGCAGAAACTGGTGGACAATATGCACAACTTTTTGCAAAATGACCTGAACGTGATCGTGTACAATTTTGTTGATATGCTGAGCCATGCCCGTACCGAAATGGAGGTGTTGAAGGAACTGGCAGGTGACGAGATCAGCTACAGGAGTATTACTCAAAGCTGGTTCGAACATTCACCATTACACCAGGCACTAAAGAAAATTGCTGATAAAAAAGTTACAGTGATCGTAGGTACTGACCATGGCAGTGTTCGTGTAAAAACGCCTGCCAGGGTAATTGGTGATAAACAAACCACTGCCAACCTGCGCTATAAACATGGCCGCAACCTGAACTACGAGCCAAAAGATGTATTGGCGTTTAAAGACCCGAGAGATGCGGCATTGCCGGTACCAAATGTAAATTCATCATTCATTTTTGCCAAATGTGATACGTTTCTTTGTTATCCTAACAATTACAATCATTTTGTAAACTATTACCGTAATACGTTCCAGCATGGCGGCATCAGCCTGGAAGAAATGATCGTCCCGGTGGTGAGGATGGTGAATAAATAACAATTTCTGCTATTAAGGGAAACTACGAAGATTACAATTCCTTTAGCACCTTTATTTATAGTACAACTATACTTAAAAACTAACTTTGCAGTATAATCCACATTTGTGGAGAAAGTTATTTTTTAAATCCTTGCTATTGAAGCAAGTTGCAGCTTAATTGGAAACTAAAATTGTTTTCAGTGATTCAGAGAATGAAATTTACACAGACCACATTAGATAAAATAGAGAATATTGCTGAGGAAGCTGGTTATGTTATCCGCTATGAAAGGGGTAATTTCCAGAGTGGCTACTGTATCCTGCAATCAAAAAAAGTGATCGTACTCAATAAGTTCTTCCAGACAGAAGGCAGGATCAATACACTTATTGACCTGATGCCGCAATTAGATGTAAACTACGATATGCTCACACTCGAAAGCCAGAAGATGTACGACGAGGTGATGACGGTGGGGCATGAAAAATAATGCCGGAGATTTCTTCATTATTTATTGACGCAGAAATACAGGAAGAGCACTCCCTCTTTACTTCGTTATTCCTTATTTTTACTTCCTTATTTCTTATTCCCAATGCAATCGCCCCCGCTTACAATAACATTCCTGGGTACCGGTACCAGTACGGGTGTGCCCATGGTGGCATGTGATTGCAGGGTATGTACATCCACCGATAAAAAGGATAAGCGCTTACGGAGCAGCATACTCGTAGAAAGCAGTACCACTACCATCGTGGTGGATACCACTCCCGACTTTCGTTACCAGGCACTAAGGATCGGTTTAAAAAAACTGGATGCGGTATTATATACGCATCCGCATAAAGATCATATTGCAGGACTGGATGATGTAAAAGCTTTCAACTACTTTTCAGGCAAAGCAATGGAAGTGTATGCCAACGCCTTAACAGAAGAGGCATTGAAAAGAGAGTTTGCGTACATATTTGCTGATCACCGATACCCGGGTATACCGGAAGTTAATTTAAATACCATTGATGACAGCCCGTTTATGATCGGTGATATTCCTGTTACCCCCGTTTTAGTGTGGCATATGAAAATGCCGGTATTTGCTTACCGCTTTGGAAAATTTACCTATATCACCGATGCCAACCGCATTGATGATATTGAGAAACAAAAGATAACAGGCAGTGAAGTAATGGTGGTAAATGCATTGCGGCACAAACAACATATCTCTCATTATTCACTGGAAGAAGCGGTTGCCCTGGTGCAGGAATTAAAAATACCCACCGCTTATTTTACTCATATCAGCCACCAGCTTGGCCTGCATAGTGAAATTGATGTAACACTGCCGCAAAACATTCATCTTGCCTGGGATGGATTACAGCTGCATTTCTCTTGAGTGACTCTGCCTCCGGGAAAAATACTATAAAAAAACGGGTAAAACACCCGCCCCTTTATCAACTTTATTTACAAATTTTAAATAGCAATAAAGGCATATATCCTTTAAACCTGTTCCATTTGTTTTATTTAAAAACATATACAATGGAATGGAAAAAGTTTATTGCAGTTGTGCTCTCCTTTACCAAAAAGGAAAGAAGAGGCACTCATACACTTCTTGTGATTATAATTTTGATCTGTATTGCTCCTTTCGTTTTTCCACTATTTATAAAACAAAAAAATTACGATCATACTGCGTTTGAAAAAGAAATTGCCGCTTTAAAGTTGAAGCAGGCCGACAGCAGTAATAAAAGAAGAACATATTCGGATGATGATAGCCGGCAACCTTATAATCAACCTGCTGAATCAAGATATACTTTCACTAAACAAACAGGCATTGTATTTTATTTCGATCCCAATACGCTTGACCGGGAAGGCTGGGAGAAGCTCGGTATAAGAGAAAAGACAATCAATACTATTCAAAACTATTTGTCAAAAGGAGGAAAGTTCAAAATGCCCGGAGACATCAATAAGATATGGGGACTAAGTGACAAGGACAAAGAAAGGCTACTGCCGTATGTAAGAATTGAAAATGCGGAAGCGGCAACGCAACCTCAAAAAATATTTGAAAAAACTGTTTATGAAAAACCTAAATACACAGCTTCAGTTATTGATATTAATACGGCTGATACAACTGCATTTATTAGTTTGCCGGGCATTGGCAGCAAACTGTCACAACGCATCATCAGCTTCCGGGATAAGCTGGGTGGTTTTTATAAAATTGAACAGGTGGCTGAAACATTTGGCCTGCCGGATTCTACATTTCAAAAAATAAGACCAATGCTGGTACTGAGCGACCCATCTGTAAAGCAGTTCAATATCAATACTGCCACCCTGGATGAACTTAAAATCCATCCCTATATGCGTTATAATATTGCCAATGCCATCGTTCAGTACCGTACACAACATGGCAACTTTTCCAGCGTTAATGATCTTAGTAAGATAACTCCCATAACCGGGGAGCTATTGAGCAAACTAATACCATATTTAAAGCTGGAATAAAACCACAAACTAACATCCGTTAGTTTTTTGAGAACTTTTATTTAGCTTGCATCAACTTTATTGACTCACTATGGATTTTCAGCAAAACGAATTAACACAGCAGGTGGCCGAAACCGCCAGGGATTTTGCAAAGCAGTATATCAAACCGCATTTGATGAAATGGGATGAAAGCCAGGAATTTCCTGTACACATTTTTAAGGAGCTTGGCAAATTGGGTATGATGGGTGTTTTGATTCCTGAAGAATACAATGGAGCCGGACTAAGTTACTTTGAATACAGCGTGGTGATACAGGAGATCGCTAAAGTATGCGGCTCTATCGGGTTGTCAGTAGCGGCGCACAATTCACTTTGTTCCGGACATATTGCAGCATTTGGCAATACAGATCAAAAGAAAAAGTACTTAACCAAACTTGCCACCGCAGAATATATTGGCGCCTGGGGATTAACCGAACCTAATACCGGTAGCGACGCAGGTAATATGAAGACAACGGCTGTAAAAGATGGTGATCACTGGATCATTAATGGCACTAAAAGCTGGATCACCCATGGGAAAAGTGGCGATGTGGCAGTAGTAATCTGCCGTACAGGCGAGCCAAGAACAAAAGATAATTCTACAGCATTTATTATAGAAAGAGGTACACCAGGCTTCAGTGCCGGCAAAAAGGAAAATAAACTGGGCATGCGTGCAAGCGAAACTGCGGAAATGATCTTTGATAACTGCCGCATACCTGATAACAGCAGGATGGGTGAAGTGGGTGAAGGTTTTAAGCAGGCAATGAAAATACTGGATGGCGGCAGACTGTCTATTGCTGCCCTCAGTCTTGGTATTGCCAAAGGTGCTTATGAAGCATCGGTACAATATGCAAAAGAAAGACACCAGTTTGATCAGCCGATAGCAAACTTCCAGGGCATCAGTTTTAAGCTGGCAGATATGGCAACAGAAATCGCTGCGGCAGAATTGCTGTTAACAAAAGCATGTGACCTGAAAATAAAAGGCCTGCCAATGACAAAAGAAGCAGCTATGGCAAAATATTATGCAAGTGAGGTAGCTGTAAAAGTAAGTACTGATGCAGTACAGATCTTTGGCGGTTATGGTTACACAAAAGATTTTCCTGTAGAAAAATTTTACCGTGACAGCAAACTTTGTACAATTGGTGAAGGCACCAGTGAAATACAGAAATTGGTTATTAGCCGGGAAGTATTAAGGAATGGATAATTCATCAGATGATAATTAATAATTTTAGCCCTGTATACAGGGCTTTTTTATGAAAGGGATTTTTAAAATAATAATTGTCGGTATGGTATTACTAAGCTGTGAAGATCACAATCCATCGGGAACAGCAAAAAAGACAGCAGTATCAGAAGAGGCGCCTGGACAGAAATCAATAGATGCAGACAGTATCCACGTGCAATTAATGCGTGTTAAATACGAAAGCAAATTCGGGCATCATTTCAATTATCTAAGTGGCGATGAAATAAAAGCAATTATATATTGGTCGCAGAATATCTGCTTTTTAAATCCATAACCCGGTTAAATAACCTCCATCACCATATCAAGGTTATTGCCATTGTATTCAAAAGAACCCAATGTTTTAAACCCATACTTTTTGTAAAAATTAATGGCCTTTTCATTTGTGGCCTGTACGCCACCCCACAGAATAATATATTTTACCCCATGCGTTTTTATATCTTCTAAAATAAAATTGAAAAGTATTTTCCCTATGCCCCGGCTCTGCCATGCATCCGCCACCGATGGTGCGAATGTGCAGCAATTATCCAGTTCCTTTTGCAGGCCATAAGATTTAAGCCTGTCAAGGTCGTGCCATAAATAACCTGTTTTACTAAGTGCGTAAGCTATAATTTTTTGAGAAATACTATCTACAGCAATATAACCTGTGAGACCTGTATTTGAATTATAAAACGCAGTGATGCTTTCTTTATCATAACCATGCGGTCCAAAGCGGCTCTTTGTTTCTGCGCTCAGCCCGGAAAGATAAACGTGCAGTGCATCAATATTGGTAGCAACCATTTTATGGCAACTAATGTCCTCCATCGCTTCGGTTGTGCCTGGTTAAAATATTATTTCAACAATGACTGGAATACAGCTTCATTTACTTTAACAGGATACTTCTTCCTGAGTTCTTTTATCCATTCTTCTTCAAGATGCGCCTGGTATTCGTTTATTACCAAACCTTTTGCTTCTTCAAAACTGCGCTGCTGCCCGGCAGCATAAGTTTTAAGGATCTTTACAAAACTTGCTGTATTATCTGTTGTATTAACAAAGGGAGCAGTAATGATACCTTCTTTTAATGAAGCGCCTGTTATTACCGGCAGTTGAGTCAGCTCATACCTCGAAGAATCAGATTGGATCTTTCCATCGCTTTCTTCTGCAATGATACGCCAGTCTTTGCCCCCTTTTAAAGCATCAGCTGCAGCCTGGGCAGTTTTTTCATCACTGCAGTTAAACAATAAAACATCAGCACTTTCTGTCCAGAGATAATTCGGCCTGTGTGCTTCATAGTATTTTTTTAACCCTGTCGTATCTGCTGCTGCCTTTCCCCATACTTTTTTCTCCATTACTTCAAACAGCATATTACCTTCTTTGAACTCTTGCATCTGGAAGTTAAAATCAGGGTTGTACTCTTCCAAATGCTTCTTATAATATTCCATTGAAGCTGTGGCAATGTATTTATCAAGCAAAGCCTTATTTGTTTCCCCTTTGTAAACATCCGGGTTAAGCTTGTAATCTTTTATAAAATTCAGCCAGTCATTACCTGTTACTTTTGATTTTGCAAAAGAGAAAATAACCTGTTTATTAATAGGATATTTTTTTACTTCATTGTTCACAGCAACACTGTCTGCATACTGGAAGAGCAGGTCGTCTTTTACAAGCGGATTTCTCTTATAACCTGTTTTTTTCAATACCTCTTTGGCAAAATTTTCTTTTACCCTGTCAGATCTTGTATCCTTTAGTATTTGCTGTTTCAGGTTAAAAACAAAATTCTCATCACTCCTGTCTGCAGGCAAACTGTTCTGCTGCAACCTTTTTACAATGTGGTAGCCATGTTTTGTCAGGAATGGACCTGCAATATCGCCGTCATTTTTTAAAGCAAAGACCTGCTGTTCAAAAGTGCGGTCGTATTTGCCAGTTCCAAACTCAGGTACTTCTCCGCCATTTAAATAAGTTAACTTATCATCGCTGAATTTCTTTGCCAGTTCAGCAAAATCAGTACCTTTTTTTGCAAGTGTAACAATTGAATCGGCCGTTTTCTGGGTTGCAGTAATTTTTTCCTGTGTAGCGTCAGGTGGTAATGCGAATAATATCTGGGCCACTTTCCACCTGCCGGCACTTTTACGCTCTTCCAGGTTCTTGAAAACATGAATAGCCGATTTGGTACGGAAGATAGTGCTCGTTTCGCCTGGTTTTAAACCATATACCAGGTTTTCAATATCATAAGGCAGTAACATGGCTGTTATAAAGCCAAGGTCTGCCTTTCGCACAGCTGTTATTTTTTCTGAAACCTCTTTTATGATCTCATCATAATTTGTTTTACCTGCACTTAACTGGTCTTTCACTTCTTTTAGTGCGTTGTAAGCTTTAAGTGTATCCTGTTGCAGCGGTACAAAAAAATGAAGTACGTGAATGTCTTTCTGGTAACGCCTGATTGCTTCATCAACAAGCCCTTCTGTTGCCTTATCATCCGTGGCATAGCCATCTTCAACCTGGCTCCGGAAATTCTGCAGGTCAAATTTCATCTGCTCCAGTGTATCCACCTTCATTTCCTTTGCTGCCTGCACTTTCAGTTTAAATTTCGAATACAGGTCAAGGTACTCCCGGAATGATTTTTCTTTATCCTCCACGGGTGTTTTATTCTTATTGTAAGCTCTTAAAAATTCTTCCTTGCTTACCTGGTAGGGGCCATATGTAAAAAGTGTTTGGGAAAAAACATGTGCCGCAGGGATCGCAAACAGGCACATCAACAGGATTTTCTTCATGATAGCAGATTTTCTTGTATCCGGCTCAAGTTAACATTTTAAACCCGCTTTACCGGTTGCAGGCTGTATAATCTTGTTCATCCATTTTCGTTACCGGGCCGATTAATCAGTTTTAGCCGTTTTCCATTTTACATTCAGCAGTTCATCTATTTGCTGAAAACTTAATTTCTTGGCTACGATACGTTTTTCTTTATCCAGTAAAAAAACTGTAGGCGTCATAGTTACATCATACAATTGCCTGTAGCTTGGTTTTTGTGCAGCGGCGTTGGCATCAGCCATTTCTTTTGTTTCGTACACATGTATCCAGTCGCCCAGTTTATGTTCGGCTATAAATTTAAGCCAGTCAGGCTTCAGGTCTTCTTTTGAATCACCGGATAATACTGCATATATCTTCATCCCATGTTTTTTCCAGCTTGCCTGGTAAATGGAATCAATCCTTGGCACTTCTTCTTTACAATGACCGCAATGCGGATCCCAGAAACAAACCAGCGTATAATCTGCATTCACCGAATACAAAGAAGCCGGCTTGCCGGTGGTGTCCAGCATTTCAAGGTCTGCTGCTTTGGCTCCCACCACGTTTGCCATCAGCATGTAACCCCGGCGGTTGATCACCTCCATTTGTTTTTCATTCAGCCAGTTGGTAAGGCCCTGCGAATGATATTTCTGGAACAGGTGAACAAATACCGCATCCTGCCCCATGTATTTTGGATTAATATATTCGTCTGTAAGCCAGTTCAGCAAAAACTTATACATTTCCGGGCAGCTTCTTGCCAGCAATATCTGGTAGTCGGCCTCCTTTATGATACTGTCAGGATGCTGCACCAGTACTTCCCTGTAATACTTTTCAAATTTTGGCAAAAAGAAAGGTGTGCGTAAAATGCGTTCATCCATGAACGTTACGCCATCCCAGTAATGCTTGCGGTAGTTATAATAATTCTGCAGGGAATCTTCGTGCGTTTTTGGATTGGCATGCAGCAGTGGTGCCTCTTTCATGGCATTCAATACAGATGCCATCATGGACTGTGGGTTATTTTTCACCAGGTTCTCCCGGTAATCGTTCAGTTCCTTGTTCAGCCTGGTATAGTTCTCCTCGTGCAGGGCAGAATCAGCTTTTGTTTTTGATTCGGAATAGGCCTTTCTTTCTGTTTCCCACTGCCTTCCTTTTACAGCCATGTATTTCTGGTACTGCTGGAAGAGTACATTTTCTTTAGAGCCCGTTACCAAAGTTTTATTGAGCAGATCCGTAGTATCGATTGAAATATTGATCACCTGCTCTTTATCAACAAAAAAATCGGCCAGTTTATCCTTACCCGGCAATACCACCGCGTAAATACCGCCCGGCAGTTTTTTCTTTCCCTGGAACACGGCCAACCCCTTGTTACTTACTGCAGCAGAATCTTCCAGGTTGAGGTTTTTACCCATATGATAAACAAGAAAAGCAATACCGCTTTTGTATTGTGGGATATGCAGGCTTACTTTGTAGCCCTGGGTCTGGGTTTGAGCATTTCCAGTTAGTATGGCAATGATAAGCAATAAGGGTATAAATATTTTCTTCATATTGATAAGTAGCTAAACTACAAAAATATCCAAAATACCGGTTTAATGACCAATGCTCAAAATCAGGTTTTAAAAATTACAAATCGTTAACAAAAGCCATTTATTGCTTTTGATTATGAGTTTGTATAAAGGAAGACTATTTTTGCGGGTGTGAAAAGAAAGAAATTTACATTAGAAAACATACTGGTAACAGGTTATGCAGCCGAGGGAAAATCAGTTGCCAAAGTAGATGGCAAGGTATTTTTTATTGAGGGAGCTGTGCCCGGCGATGTTATTGACGCTTTTATCAGCACCAATAAAAAGGACTGGGGAGAAGGCAGGGTGACCCGTATCCATGAATATTCATCAGAAAGGGCCGAACCTTTTTGCAGGCATTTTGGTACCTGTGGTGGGTGTAAATGGCAAATGCTGCCTTACAATAAACAACTTGAATACAAACAGCAGGAAACGGAACACAATTTTAAACGTATTGCCAAAGTACCGCTGCCACCGTTATTGCCGATCGCAGGAAGTGATGCAACAAGGTTTTACCGCAATAAACTGGAGTTTACTTTTAGCAACAAAAGATATCTCAGTAATGAAGAAATAAAAGCCGCCGGGGAAATTGTACAGGAAAATGCATTGGGTTTACATGTGCCACGCATTTTTGACAAGGTGATCGATATCCATGAATGTTACCTGATGGATGACATCAATGATAGGATCCGAAACAGCATACGGACCTTTGCAGAAAAAAACAATTACAGTTTTTATGATATAAAACAGCATACGGGCTGGTTACGTAATATCATTATCCGGTATTGCAGCACCGGGGAGTTGATGGTAAACATCTGTATCGGGTATAAAGACGAAGCAGAAACAAAAAAGCTGCTGGACTTTGTGTTAATGGAAGTGCCATCCATCACTACACTACTGTACACTATTAACCCCAAATGGAACGACAGCATCTATGACCTTACACCCGTAATTTATAATGGTAAGGGCTATGTTATTGAAAAGCTGGGTGATTTTGAATTTAAGATCGGGCCAAAATCTTTTTTCCAGACCAATACAAAACAGGCTGAAAAGCTTTATAGCATTACAAAAGACTTTGCAGGATTAACCGGCAAAGAAATTGTATATGACCTCTATTGCGGTACCGGCAGTATCGGCATTTTTGTAAGTGATATGGCAAAAAAAATCATTGGTGTGGAGGTAATAGCCGAAGCTATTGAAGATGCAAAAGAAAATGCGGCACTGAATAATATTTCACATGCTGAGTTTTTTGCCGGAGATGTAATTAATATTTGTGATGATGCATTTTTTGACAAACATGGCCGGCCGGATGTGGTGATCACCGACCCACCACGGGCAGGCATGCACGAAAAACTGGTAAACAAACTGCTTGAAATTGCGGCACCAAAAATTGTATATGTAAGCTGCAATACCGCCACCCAGGCGAGGGACATTGGTTTTCTTGCAGAAAAGTATGAAGTGGAAAAACTGCAGCCCGTAGATATGTTTCCGCATACACACCATATTGAATGCGTTGCATTGCTGAAATTAAAAACAGTTAGTTAATGCGTTATATAAAATATTGCACAGGCATACTGTTGTTAAATATATTTCTACTGCATTCCCTGCAGGCGCAACTCCCTGTGCCGTATACCGGCAATATGAAGGGGTATGAAAACTTCCCCTCAAAATATGTGGATGCAAGAAATATAGATATATGGTTGCCGGATGACTACAATGCGAAAGATAAATATGCGGTACTGTACATGCAGGATGGACAAATGCTGTACGACAGCACTATTACCTGGAATAAACAGGAATGGGGTGTGGATGAAACACTGGGTGTTTTACTGGCTGAAAAAAAGATCAGGAAATGCATCGTGGTAGGTATATGGAACAGTGGTAAAGGGCGCTGGGCAGACTACCTGCCACAAAAACCATTTGAAACTTTATCAAAAGCGGAACAGGACAGTCTTTATTTTTCGCAAAGAACAAATGGGCCCGCTATTTTCAATGGTATTAAAATACACAGCGACGATTATTTAAAATTTATCGTAACAGAATTAAAGCCTTTTGTTGACAGCGCTTTTTCCACGCATAAAGATGCAGTAAATACTTTTATTGCCGGCAGCAGCATGGGCGCCCTTATATCAATATATGCAATGTGCGAATATCCAAAAGTATTTGGTGGCGCTGCCTGTCTTTCTACACACTGGCCGGGCATTTTTATCACAGAGAATAACCCGTTACCGGATCTGTTTTTGAAATACCTCGAGAAGAATTTACCCTCTCCTGTTAACCATAAGATCTATTTTGACCATGGTACTGCCACGCTGGACGCTTTGTATAAGCCTTACCAGGTAAAAGCTGATATCCTGGTGAAACAAAAAGGCTACACTTCAAAAAACTGGGTGACCAAAGAATTTGCCGGCGAAGACCACAGCGAAGCAGCCTGGAAAAAAAGGTTTGCAATACCTGCCTTATTTTTGCTGAAGCCGTAAAATAAGTTTCCTGCAATGGCCGTTTCACTTATGTGAAACGAAATAATATTTATCATCAAAACCGCCTTATGAAAGAATATTATGGAAATAAAAGTAATTGCATTTGATGCGGATGACACACTTTGGGTAAATGAACCTTACTTCAAAGAAATAGAAGAAAAATTTTGTGACCTGCTGGAAGATTATCTTCCCCGGCATACACTGGTAAAGGAATTATTCAAAACTGAGATCGATAATTTATCATTGTATGGCTACGGTGTAAAGGGTTTTATGCTAAGCATGATAGAAACAGCTTTAAGGGTTACAAATAATACGCTTAATATCGAAGTGATTGAAAAAGCGCTGGGCTTTGGTAAAGAACTGCTGCAAAAGCCAATTGAATTGCTTGATGGAGTGGAAGATGTTTTAAAAGCATTGAAAGGGAAATACCGGCTGGTGGTAGCCACCAAGGGCGACCTGCTGGACCAGGAACGAAAACTGAAAAATTCCGGGCTTGAACATTATTTCCATCACATTGAAATAATGAGTGACAA
The DNA here is from genome assembly GCA_047600665.1 of Ferruginibacter sp. Lineage (GTDB taxonomy): Bacteria > Bacteroidota > Bacteroidia > Chitinophagales > Chitinophagaceae > Ferruginibacter. The sequence goes on along the minus strand of JASGKJ010000003.1, from coordinate 2,536,054 downwards.
ACAGGAATCCGATTACAAAAAACTGATCAAGCACCTTGATATAAAACCATCACAATTTTTAATGATGGGTAATTCTCTAAAATCTGATGTGCTGCCTGTACTGGCAATCGGCGGACACGCCATTCATATTCCCTACCACACCACCTGGGCACATGAAACGGTGGAACATAAAGTAGAACATGAAAATTTTAAACACGTGGTGCAAATGAGCGAAATATTGCAGTTCGTGTAATACCTTTCCGTTTTCAACTGTCAATTTTCAATTACAAGATGAATGTAGATAAACTGCCAAAAGTAGAACTGCACCTGCACCTTGATTGCAGCCTGAGTTATGATGTGGTGAAAAAAATTGATCCTTCAGTTACTGAAGAACAATACCGGCATGAATTTATTGCACCTCCAAAATGTGATGACCTTGTTGATTTTTTAAAAAGGGCTGTAAAAGGTTACTCCCTGATGCAGACGAAAGAATCACTGGAGCTGGTAGTGGCTGATGTGTTTAAACAGCTTAAAAACGATCATACATTATATGCTGAAATAAGATTTGCGCCCTTCCTTCACCTGGAAAAGGGATTGACTGCTTATGAAGTGGTGGAGACCATTGAAGCGGCAACAGCCAGGGCGGTTAAAGAAACAGGTGTGGAAGCAAGATTAATACTTTGCACACTCCGGCATTATACAGAGGAACAAAGTATGGCAACGGTAAAGTTGGTGGAACAGTTTAAAGATACCTATGTTGCTGCATTTGATATTGCCGGAGACGAAGCAGGTTGCCCTGTCACCAATCATTTAAGTGCATTTAAATATGCCAGGGAAAAAGGACTGCATATTACTGCACACGCGGGTGAAGCAAGCGGGGCTGAAAGTGTTTGGGAAACACTGGAACATTTTAAACCAAGCCGTATTGGTCATGGCGCCAGGAGTATTGAAGATAAAAAGCTGGTAGAACATTTAAGAGATACAAAGATCCATCTTGAGATCTGTCCAAGCTGCAATGTGCAAACATCCATGTATGAAAGATATTCAGATCATCCTGTAGATACATTAAAAAAACAAGGCGTTTCACTTAATATAAATACCGATTGCCGCACTATCGTAGATGTAACACTCAATACAGAATACAATAAACTGCAGGAGTATTTCGGCTGGACTAAAGCAGATTTCTACGAATGCAATGTAAATGCACTGAAAGCTTCCTTTATCCCAGTAGAATTAAAAAATTCCCTGCTGGAAAAGTTAAAAGCCGCTTACGACAGGCAGAATTGATTAAAAAAATGTTAAAGGGTGTTTTTCACGGGTTTAGCGGGAAAAATACCTTTTTTTATGTTCCCGTAATTGCTGACATTTGCGCTATCAAACCTGCGATTCCTTCTGAAAGGCTTTTAAAATCGCTATTATCCTGAAATTTTCCTGCAAGCTTCTAACTGGTAATAGTTATTATTACTTGCTCAATATATTATCCTTATGCAAACGGACGGGCAGCCTTAAAGGCTGCTTTTTTTATTTTTTTATGCTTTAAATCCATCCTTTTTACAGGCGACTGAAATTTTAAGTCAAAAATTTTACTGAAAATCAACAAATTACAAAAGAGCAATTTAAAATAGTTTCAATATTTGAAGGAAATCTGCCTGCTGGCATATACCTTTGCCACCCAATTTTAAAAGCTGCCGGGATAGCGGCGGCGTCACTTAAAAATAAATACAATGAGTAAACTACATTTCACAACAAAGCATGCGAATGCGGCTACCGTTACTCACAACTGGTACGTTGTAGACGGTACTAATCAAACCGTGGGCCGTATGTGTTCAAGAATTGCTGCCGTTCTTCGTGGTAAGAACAAAGCTTATTACACCCCACACGTAGACTGTGGCGATTTTGTAATTATTATCAATTGCGACAAGGTAAAATTTACCGGCAATAAAATGGAAGAAAAGATCTACGATACGTTCAGTGGTTATCCAGGTGGCCGTAAAGAAGAACTTGCAAAAGATCTTATCAAACGCAGACCTGAAGTGCTGATTGAAAGGGCGATAAAAGGTATGCTGCCTAAAAACCGTTTAGGCCGCAAGATGTACAAAAAATTATTTGTATATGCTGGTGCTGAGCATCCGCACACTGCACAAAAACCTGCAGAACTTAAATTCTAATCAAACTAAATTTTTAATGCTGCCGGTTTACTGCAGCAAAAAGATATAAAAATGGAAAAACAAAAAAACGCAGTTGGCCGTAGAAAAGAAGCTGTAACCCGTGTTTTCTTAAGCAGGGGTGAAGGTAAGATCACGATCAACGGAAAAGATTATAAAGCTTATTTCCCGCTTGTTTACCTGCAGAACCAGGTAGAAGGACCTTTAAAAACAGCTGAAGTTGCTGATAAATATGATGTGGTTATAAATGCACAGGGTGGTGGCGTAAAAGGCCAGGCCGAAGCAGCAAAGCTGGGTATTGCACGTGCTTTAATCGAAGTAAATGCTGAATACCGCCCCGCTTTAAAAGCAGCTGGTTACCTTAAAAGGGATCCACGTGCTGTTGAACGTAAAAAACCAGGACGCAAAAAAGCAAGAAGAAGCTTCCAGTTCAGCAAACGTTAATACAGCAGGTGGTTCATGGATCTATTTTCTATCTGTGGACCATCCGTTATCAACGGGAACAATCATTAAATAATCTACTTTAAAAATAAACAATGGAAAATAACACTTCCTTACAACAGCAACTTCTCGAAGCAGGTGTACACTTTGGTCACCTGAAAAAGAAGTGGAACCCCAAAATGCTGCCTTACATTTTTGCAGAAAAAAAAGGCATCCACATCATTGATCTCAATAAAACTGTAGAAGGTTTACAGGAATCAGCTGCTGCATTGAAATCAATTGCAAAAAGCGGCCGCAAGATCATGTTTGTTGCTACAAAGAAACAGGCTAAAGAAATCGTTTCTGATTGCGCTAAGCGTGTAAATATGCCATTTGTTACTGAACGCTGGCTGGGTGGTATGCTTACCAACTTCAACACCGTTCGTAAGAGCGTTAAGAAAATGCAGAGCATTGAAAAAATGCTGAACGATGGCAGCATTGACAACCTTACAAAAAAAGAACGTCTTACTTTGTCACGTGACAGGGATAAAATGGAGAAAGTATTAGGTGGTATCGCACAGATCAGCCGTGTACCAGCTGCATTGTTCCTGGTGGATATCGGTCATGAGCATATTGCACTGGCTGAAGCAAAACGCCTGAACATTACCACGATCGGTATGGTTGATACCAATTGCGATCCTAACAAAGTTGATTTTGCCATCCCTGCAAATGATGATGCAACAAAATCAATTGCCATTGTCGTAAACTTTATCACAGCTGCTATCGCAGAAGGTCTTGCTGAAAGGCAGGCTGAAAAAGATGATGATGAGAACAGCTCTGATGCAGAAGATACACCGGAAGCAAAGGCTGCCCGTTTTGAGAAAAAAGCAGATGAAGGAGATCATGGTAAAAGGGCAAGAGGTACCACGCAGACAAAACGCCGTGTACCGGGTCCTGGAGCTGGTGGCAGGAAACCTGCCGGTAAGTAATATAAGCCTGCTTATTTACTGACTGTATTTTTCATTTTTTAATTATTAATTTTTAATTATCACATGAGTGTAACTATAACAGCGGCAGATATAAATAAACTGCGCCAGGCAACAGGTGCAGGTATGCTGGATTGCCGCAAAGCATTAACTGAAAGCAATGGTGATTTTGAAGCAGCCATTGACTGGCTTCGTAAACAAGGCCAGAAAGTAGCGGCCAAACGCAGCGACAGGGAAGCAAAAGAAGGTGTGGTGCTGGCTAAAACAACTGCAGATAATGCTACCGGCATGATCGTATGCGTAAGCTGCGAAACTGACTTTGTAAGCAAGAACACCGAGTTTGTAGCTTTTGCACAGGGTATTATGGATGCAGCCATTGCCAACAATGTAAAATCTGTTGATGAACTGAATGCTGTTGAAATAAACGGTGCTAAAGTGGCTGACCTTATCAATGATAAGCTGGCTGCCATTGGTGAAAAGATAGGTTTAAAATTTGAAAGGGTGGATGCCCCATTTGTGGCAAGCTATATACATGGCGCAAACCGTATGGGTGTGCTGGTAGGTTTGAATAAAGCTGCTGCTGAAGCTGGTAAAGATGTGGCAATGCAAATTGCTGCTATGAACCCGCTGGCAGTGGATGAATCTTCGGTACCTGCTGAAACAGTAGCCCGTGAAAAGGATATTGCGATCGAACAGATCAAAGCGGAAGGCAAACCTGCTGAAATGGCCGAAAAGATCGCAATTGGTAAAATCAATAAATTCTTTAAAGAAAATACATTATTGGCCCAGGCTTTTGTAAAAGACAGCAGCAAATCTGTAGCTGACTACCTGAAAGGTGTTGATGCTGATCTGAAAGTATCTCAGTTTAAAAGGGTGGCTTTGGGATAATGGTTCCCTAAAAGATAATAAAAAAGCTGAACTATATAGTTCAGCTTTTTTATTGCGCCATAAACGATCATTTGATTGGTGCTACAGGGTATTTTTCATTTTCAGCAAGAAACTACTTTCCACAAACAAAAAAGGCTGCAAATAATTGCAGCCCTTCAAAAGCACTTAGTTTATAATTTTCATTAACAGTTAATTAAGCAGATCAATATTTTCAGCTTTTATATTTTCATCTGAGGAGCCTGCACTCTTTTTGGTTTTGTTATTTGGGGCATGGTTAAATTCAGGTAATATCGTTCTTAACAAAGGAGCGATCTGTTCATTCTTATGCGCCTGGGCCACTTCCTGCAGTTCATTTAGTAATTCGTAAAACCGGGGATTGGTATCAGAACATTTTTTCGCCCGCAAAATTTTAGGGTGATCTGTTTCTGCAAATTCTTCTGAATCCTTGAAAAGTTCTTCATACATTTTTTCACCTGGCCTTAACTGTGTAAAGACGATCTCGATATCCTTACCGGGTACATACCCTGCCAGTTGTATCATCCTCGTAGCCAAGTCGATTATCTTAACAGGTTTGCCCATGTCAAACAATAGTATATCACCCGACTTACCGATCTTACCTGCTTCAAGCACCAGTTTGGCCGCTTCAGGTATTGTCATAAAATACCTGGTGATATCGGGGTGCGTCAATGTAACGGGGCCACCCTGCGCTATCTGCTTATTAAAAGTAGCGACAACGGAACCTGCAGACCCCAGCACATTTCCAAACCGGGTAGTGATAAAGTCCGTGGTTGATTCGACCCTGTCATTTAAAGCCTGGATATATATTTCGGATACCCTTTTAGAGGCGCCCATAATATTGGTTGGATTCACTGCCTTATCAGTGGAAACCAATACGAATTTTTTTACACTGAAGAGTAAAGAAAGATCAGCAATAACCTTTGTTCCAAAAATATTGGTAAGGATCGCTTCACTTGAAAAATATTCCATCAACGGCACGTGCTTATAGGCTGCCACATGGAATACGATATCCGGCTGGTAAGCAAGAAATACTTTTTTAATGCGCTGGTAATCCCTTACAGAAGCCACTTCCACGAACATGCCTTTGTTCATGCCCTTTTGCCTCAGTTCATATTCCAGGTCGAACAGGCCAGATTCAGACTGATCAAGCAATACCAGTTTTTTTACATTATGCCGGATCAGTTGCCTGCATATTTCACTACCAATAGATCCTGCAGCGCCTGTCACCAGCACGCTTGCATTTTCATAGTTAGCCTGTGAAAGATTGCTGGGCAGGATGATCTCATCCCTTTGCAGCAATTCCTCAATATTCATTTCACGTACCTGGTTCTTCTGGAACTGTCCTCTTGTCCACTGGTTTACATGCGGTACTACGTTTATCTTCACTTTTAAAGAAGTGCAGAGATCAGTTAATGCAATCTTACGGTCCACAGAAAGCTTATTAATGGCAATGTAAATCTGTGTGATCCTTTTTTCTTTTATCAAGTTCTCAAGACTGCTACCCACTGCATTGTAAATAGGTAAGCCTTCTATCTTTTTGTTGATCTTATAGTGACTGTCGTCAATAAAACCTACCAGGGTAATGTTGCTTTTAATATCCTGCTCCAGCACTTTTTTTGTGATCTGGCCCATTACCCCCGCACCAAATATAAGCGCCCTGTTTCCTGGTGAAGGTTTTGACTGGGCCATGAAATAAATCTCTTTTACCACCAGGCGGAAAACCACCATCAAAAAGATGGTAACAGAAAGATTGATCAAAAGAAGCGGAATAGAAATCTGGCTTGTCAGTTCTTTGTGTGTGTCAGCGAAAAGAACAACCATCCATACACCAAATTGCAGGAGGGCAAATTTTATGATCCTTACAATATCTTTTATTTCGGAATAACGGATAATGCCTTTGTAGATAGAAAGAAAGAAAATGCAAATGGTACTTATGGCAAGGTTAGTAAAAATACCCGGCAAAAAAGCCATTACATCAGAAGGTGTAAAGGAAAGATGATGCAGGAGAAAGAAAGAAAAAACAAATGATACACCTGCAATGATGCTGTCGAAACAAAAGATGATCCAGCGTGGTGCAAAATTTTTAAAGAATCTTTTCGGCATCTTATCTCTTTAATAGTTACTGTTAATGTATTAAACCGACTTCATTTCCCACCACTAGTGCACTGCAGCTTAAACAAATCCTGCCTGGGAACAAAACAGGCTTTATGCCTTTGGATAGCGGATCAGGCTACAAAAATATAGCTTTTTTTAACATTTCTGATACATTTCTTGCAAAGAAACCCTGAAAAATTATAATTATTTAATATTCATTTATTTTCCCCCAAATGGTTAAATAATTACATAAAACATTTTTTTATAATTTTTACAATGCGGTTTAAATCGTCTGAAGTTAAGTTGCTGCCTGAAGGAAAACAAAGGCCATTATCAAAGAGGCCTTCCGAAATCCCTTCTCCATAATATGGGTAGTCTTTAAATACTGGTTGTAAATGCATTGGTTTCCATAGCGGCCGGCTTTCGATATTATCCTCTTCCAAGGCTAACCGTATATTTTCACGACTTACTCCACCGGTTATTTGAGGATCTGCAATAATGGTTGTGAGCCACCTGTTGCTAAAAAATCCCTCCGGTTCATTTAAAAAGGTTATCCCGGGTATATTGCTCAACTCACTTACATAAAATTCAAAATTTTTACGGCGGCTTGCTATCCTTTCCCTTATCACCTCCATCTGCCCCCTGCCGATTCCGGCACAGATATTACTCATCCTGTAATTATAGCCAATATGTGAATGCTGGTAATGAGGAGCTGCATCCCTTGCCTGCGTTGCCAAAAATGTGGCCTGCTTTGTATATTCCCGGTTATTTGAAATAAGTGCGCCACCACCTGAGGTTGTTATGATCTTATTGCCATTGAAAGAAAGAATTCCTATTTCGCCAAAGCTTCCACAGGCTTTACCATTAATAGCAGAACCTAATGCCTCAGCAGCATCTTCTACAACAGGAATATTAAACTCTGCCGCAACAGCCAGTATCTCTTCTATTTTACAAGGCATGCCATACAGGTGTACAGGAATAATTGCCTTTGGTTTTTTTCCGAGTTTAACTCTTTCGCTAATGGCTGTACGCAAATGAGAAGGGCACATATTCCAGGTGCCGGGCTCAGAATCTACAAAAACCGGTGTGGCGCCCTGGTAAACGATTGGGTTAGCAGAGGCAGAAAAAGTAAAACTCTGGCAGATCACTTCGTCACCAGCCTTAACGTCCAGTAATATAAGCGCCAGGTGAATGGCAGCGGTGCCACTGCTAAGCGCTGCGGCAGCAGCCACGCCTGTAAAACTTGCCAGGTCTGTTTCGAAATTATTTACATGCGGACCCAGGGGAGCAACCCAGTTTGTATCAAATGCTTCCTTTACATACTCCTGCTCTTTTGTTCCCATGTGGGGTGAACTCAACCAAATCTTAGTATTCATAACTATTCAAATAAAAAATTTTATACTGCCATATTCTTAAAAGGCTGCTTTAACAGCAGAAAGACATTCGTGTAATATGCGGTTGCTGAGATCCATATTGCCAACAGAAGGCACCCAACCCCAATAATCGGTTTTATTTTCTATATCAATTGTTTTAAAATTTGCGGGTGCTGCAACGATATTTGAAAAACCTGTTCTTTTAAATATCCGCATGGCCCTTGGCATATGAATAGCGTCCGTAACAATGACCAGTTGTATAGCTGTCCCGTATTTTTTTGCAAGATCGGCAGCTTCTTCCACTGTTGTTGATGGGGTGTTAAGTGTTTCCACCCTGTCTGCTGCCACTCCTGATCCTGCCAAAGCTTCTTTCAATACTTCAGCCTGCGTTTTAACTTTCTCTATAACGGCATTGCCGGAAGTAATAATAACAGCACTATCAAGTAACCTGTAGATACGGAGTGCTTCTGTCATCCTGCCCAGTGCAATTAATCCCATTTGTGCGTTTGCCGGGAAATTATCATTGGGTGTATAACCACTTCCAAGAATATGAATATAAGTTTTGCCAGTGAATTTTTTAAATGTGACATTACCGGGTGAAGCAAAATTACGCTCCAGCCGGTTGCCTATAAATTCCGGTAAATAGCGGGTGGAGGTAAGCAGGAAAAAAAACACAGCGAAAACAAAGAAAAATTTAGCTGCAATTGTTTTTTTAAATCTCCGGAGTAAGAGAGCAATAAAGAGAAGCATTAAAATTATAGTGAGTACTCCGGAAAATTTCTCTATTAAAAACACTATAAAATATAATTTTTACAAGCGAATAATTATTCAGCTTTTAGGCACTGCTATTACTTTTTCTTTGAACCTGAAAAAAACAACTTCGTTGTCACCAACATTCTTATCAAGTGTCATGCCGGCTGCAATTTTATTTCTATCCCCTATTGTCACGCGGGGTATGGTAGCACTGTTGATACCAAATAAATTTTCTTCTCCCACTACCGTAAAACCAGAAAAGCAAACGTTAGGGCAAATAAAATTATACCGGCCCACTTTTGTATCGTGGCCAATACTGCTTCTTGAATTAATCAGGTTATAATCACCGATAGAAACTTTGGGACCAATATTTACACCGGGTGCGATTACAACACCGTTACCAATTGTTGCAGACGGGGAAATGTATGAATCCGGATGAATAAAAGTTATAAATGAAGCTCCTGCTTCAATAAAGCGTTCGATGATAGGCCTGCGGTATTGCAAGTTTGCTATTCCCATAATATAAGAACAGTCCTTCTCCACTTTATGTGATTTTATATCACCAAGAAATGGCGCAGTAAAATCATATTTATCATAACTGAGCGGGTTATCATCTATAAAGCCTTTTATAACCAGTTTAAAGTTTTCATCTTTTTTTGCAGCATACAGGAAATAATCATTTATTTCTGCACTGTGTCCGCCGGCACCGATTATTATGATATTATGCATTGACTAAAATTTGTGATAATAAATTAATGAGGCAGTAAAACAGGAATATTAACTGGAAAAATAAAAGGATTTTATTACCTGGCAGTATAGCCGCCGTCAATTACCAGTTGTGTACCCGTGATCCATTGCGATGCATCAGAAAGAAAGAAACAACAGGCGTTTGCTATATCAGCCGGTTTTCCCAAACCCAGTAAGTGCATGGCGTTTATCCTGGCTTTCAGTTCGGCGTTCTGGCTATAATAGGCATTTTGCGACATGGGTGTTTCCACAACGCCCGGGGCGATACAGTTCACCCGGATTTTTTTAGCTGCCAGCTCCACAGCCAATGATCTTGATGCGGATAAAAGCGCCCCTTTGGTCATGCTGTATAATACTTTTGCAGACTCCCCTACCTGCGACATTACAGAAGTTAAAAAAACAATACTGCCTCCTGCGGAAGAAATATTACCGGGTTTTATTACAAGCTGCGTTAAGTGCAGTGCAGCCACCACATTTACATTTAAAAAGTCCTGCATTTTTTTTACCGATATACTCCTGAACGGAAGTGTGGTGGAGATACCCGCTGCATGAATAATACCATCCACGGTGCCAAAGTTTTTTATTGCACTGCCCATGGTATCTGTTACTTCTTCAAAATCGGTAAGATCTAAAACAACAATGGTAGCAGCAGCAGGCTCCTGCAAACTGCGCTTTGTTTCTTCCAGTGTTTCTTTATTTCTCCCGATAAGCAACAGCTTTGCTCCCATACGGCTGCAGTGAACAGCACATTCTTTTCCTATACCGGACGAAGCCCCGGTGATGATAATATTTTTGTTTTTTAATGAAAACTGGTCCAACTGTTTTATTAAATTTCTACCAGGTTACTGATATGACAATTATCAAATGTAAGAAATGCTGTGGCCCATGACATACCAACGCCAAAACCGCATAACATAAGCTGGTTTTTCTCATCCAGCTTTCCCTGCAGCTGACTTGCAATGGTAAGTGGTATAGAAACCGAAGAAGTGTTGCCAAAATATTTAATACAGGAGGGTACTTTTTCGGGCGGTAGCTTTAGTTTTTTAGCCAGGTATCCATTCATATAATCATTTGCCTGGTGAAATAGATAAAAATCCAGGTCAGGTAAATTTATACCAGAGAACTGTTCCAGCCTTTTAATATCCGGTGGTATCTCTCTTAATACAAAATTAAAAACATCTGCTCCTTCCATGAATCCATGTTCATCAGAACGCATATTGCCATATTCATCGATCACCTTTTCTATAAATGTTTCGGGCGAACTGGGATACCGGTAACCACCAGCTTTTACTTTTATCAGGTCTTCCCTCGAACCATCAGAGTTCAGGGAAAAGTAGCTGCTTCCATATTTATCATCTCTTTCAATGATGGAAGCAGTGCCTGCATCACCAAAGAGAAAGGCGGTTTTTCGGTCTTTTGCGGAATACACCCTTGATCGTGTTTCTCCATCCAGCAACAATGCTTTTTTAAAGCCAGATCTTTCCATAATAGAATACACCACAGAAAGCGCATATACATAAGCGGAACATCCGAGTGATATATCAAACGCCATTGTTTGAGAACCAAGCCCCAGCCTGTTTTGCAACAGTACAGAGGTTGCCGGCATGCGGTAATCGGGTGTTTGGGAAACAAAAACAAGTAAGTCAATATCTTCTTTACTTATTGCAAGGTCGCTGATCAATTTTTCTGCAGCATGGTAACAGAGATCAGAAGAAGTAACTCCCGGCAGTGCAAAACGCCTTTCCAGTATACCTGTTTTATCCGTGATCTCTTTTGCATCAGCTTCGCTGAAAAACTGCGTATACTCATGATTCTTTATCACATTAGCCGGTACACAGGCTGCCATCCCCGCAATGCCTACGTTATTAAATTTTAATAATGCCATACCTGTAAATATTAAGCAGCTTTCTTTTCCACTTCAGCCAGCAGATCACCTACCGTTAACAGTTTTTCAAATTCTTTATCTTCTATCTGTACATTAAACTGCTCGTCCAACGCCGCAATTAAAGACAACCTGCTTAATGAATCCCATTCTGCATAATCCCTGAAATTATCATCCAATGATATTTCCCGGTCTTCTATCTGTAAGGCTTCCTTAAACGCTGCAATAAATTTTTCGTTCATAATAGTATTTTTAATTATTCCCGGTGAAGGGAGACATGGTTGTATTACCATTTTCATTGATCCCTTCTCTTATAATAACTTTTTTTATGGTAAGCCAAATGATCTTAATATCCAGCAGTAAGCTCATATGATCCACATACCATACATCATATTCAAATTTTTCACCCCAACTGATGGCGTTACGGCCGTTCACCTGTGCCCAGCCGGTGATACCCGGGCGAACCTCATGCCGCCTTTTCTGAAAATCGTTGTAAAGAAAAAGATATTTTGGCAACAATGGCCGTGGACCGATCAGGCTCATATCGCCTTTTACCACATTCAGCAGTTGCGGCAGTTCATCAAGAGATAAAGACCTTATAATCCTGCCGGTGGTTGTCAGCCTTTTTTTATCAGGCAATAATTTTCCCTCAGTATCCCTGCGGTCATTCATGGTTTTAAATTTTATCACCCGGAATATTTTTTCATTCCTGCCCGGCCGCTCTTGTGTAAAAAACACCTTACCACGGTTCGCTAAAAAAAGCAGTAAGATGATTACCACGATAAAGGGCAGCAGGATCAAAAAAGCCAGCAGGGCAAAACAGAGATCAAACAGTCTTTTAAAAATTGCGTAGCTCACCTAACTAATTTTTGCTTCTGCAAATTTAAGGGCATTTTCCGGGGTAAAATCCATGGATGCCTGCAGCGCATTTTCCCTTAACTTATATTGGTAGTTCTTATCCGCTTTTAGCTTTTTTATGTAATCCACAATCGAGGCTGCCTCATTTTTCAAAAAGCATTTTCCCACACTGTATTTATCAACCAGTTTTGCCAGGTCCGCATCGCCACCAGCAATGCATACAAGCGGTACTCCCACCGACAAGAGGTTGAAAGTTTTACTGGGAACACTCAGGTTGCCCGCAACCGCATCAATGGTGACAACTCCAAGATCAGCTGCAGATAAACTGAAGGGCAGAACAGCTGGCTCTTGCCATGGGAGTAACCGGACATTCTTTAAATTCCGGTCGTTCACCATTTCTGTAATCAATTGCTTTTTTTCTCCTTCACCAACAATTACAAACATAATATCGTCATCCTGTATTAAAGAAGCAGCCTCCACCAGAACTTCCACGCTGTGCGTACGGCCCAGGTTGCCCGAATACATTACAATGAACTTACCTGTTAAGCCATTTTCTTTTATGAATATATTGTCTTCTTTAGGAACGGGTTTAAGAAAATTGTTATCTGTCCATAAAGGCACCACTTCTATTTTAGCAGCGTCTGCATAATTGGAAAGAATGGTTTTCATTGTATCCCCAATGGTAAAAATGCGTTGCGCTTTTGCATATACTTTCCTGTTAGCTTTTTTCCAAAACCTGGCAATAAAGGAATTTTCTTTCAGGATATTATAAGAGATCAATGCATCAGGATACACATCATACACCAGTACCGCAAAACGGTTTTTACATACAAAGGGCAAAAAAGTATTGAATGGTGGGTTCGTAACGATGAAGAGGTCTGCTTTTTTATAACGGGTCTTTACAATCCATACAATTTGAATAAATCCGCATACCCAGGTAAACAACCTTTTGATGGTGGACGTCCGGTTATAGGTAATTATCTTATTAAACTTAACAGATTTGTCCAGCGGTATCTGTCGTTCAACCAACTTGCCGGTAATGATAGCTTTCTGCCCGTAATCCTTATATGCATGGATAATGTCAATCATCAAATAACCGGCATTCTGGTTGATAAAAACAATTGATTTTTCTCCAGCCATTACAGGTTAGAAAGAATTTTATTGTAGAGAGATATATAATCGTTGTAACGGTCTTCTTTGTTAAAAAAAATTTCAGCTCTTTTCCTGCATTTGTCTTTATAAAAAGACTTCCCGTTTTGGAGCACTGTATTAATTTTTTCGAGCAACATCTGGATATTACCCTTTTCAACAACAAAACCTGTTTCACTGTCTATTGCTTCCGGGCTGCCGCCGGTATTGTAAGTAATTACCGGTGTGCCGCATGCCAGGGCTTCAATATTTGTAGTGGGGAAATTATCCTGCCAGGTTGGATTGATAAACACCGCGGCTTTCGCATACAAAGAAGCCAGCTCATTTATATTGGCTGTCCGTTCAATTCCCTGTATTCCTTCAGGCAGTGACTGCAGCTGATCTCTATTTAAACCTACCAAAAAAATCAATACTGTTTCCGGCAGCAGTTTTCTCAGTTCAATAAAATCATCCAGCCCTTTTCTTTTATCCCAGGTATTTGCCACACCGAGCAACATTGTTTTTCCGCCAGAATCAAATGTATTTGTATGAAGCTGCTTTGGTAAAGGAGAAAAAGCGGCGAGGTTTACCCCGTTGTGAATAACAGATACAGGCTGCCCATGCAGAAAGGAATTTTTTACATGGTCCGCCAGCCAGTTGGAAGGCGTTACAATATGTACAGATTGTGGCAGGTTAAACAATTGTTTTTTCAGCAGGTAATTATTCTTTGACCTGTCCAGCACATAACTTGAAGGATAAGCTTTTGTTTTAGGGCAATGATGACAAAGCGTTTTCCATTTCTCACAGCCAACAGAATCAAAATAGGTACAATGTCCTGTAAAAGCCCAGCAGTCGTGCAGCGTCCAAACAACAGGTATTTTATTTTTTTTGAGGTAATCAAACAAAACGCCCACGTGTAAATAATACCCGTGAATATTATGCAGGTGAATAATCTCTGGCCTTATTGAATCAATTTTTTTTAGAAACTCAATAGTGGCTTTTCCTGAACCAAAGCCGTGAGCATCAAAAACTCTTGTAATCAACCCATGTATTTGCTGGTCAAATGCATGGCCTATTTTTATTACAGAAGGATCATTTTGAACAAAAGACCTTCCGTTTGCGATATAGCTTTTATACCCATTCTTAATTAAATTATCACCAATCTCTTTTGTAATACGGCCCGTACTGCCGCTGTTATAAGTTGTGTTTACCTGTAAAACAGTTCTCAATATTTGTAAAAAGATTTAATCGTGTCCGTTATATACACAACCTGGTCATTGGTCAATTCAGGAAAGATAGGAAGGCTTAGTATCTGGCTTTCGTAGTTAGTGGCCACCGGGAAATCTGAGCGGGTTTTGCCAAGATACCGGTAGGCCGGGAGATTGGGTAATGCTGTGGGATAATGTATGGCAGTGGCGATATTATGCTGTTTTAGGTAAGCAGCGAGTTCATCTCTTTTTTCGCAGCGGATAACATACAGATGAAAGGTATGTTTTGAATTTGGTCTTACCGCCGGTATGGTAATTTGTTTGATGTTTTTTAAAAGCTCATCATACAATGCTGCAACTTTAATTCTTTTTTCAGTCCATGTAAAAATATAAGGGAGTTTGGCACTTAAAATTCCTGCCTGTAATCCATCCAGCCTGCTGTTGATCCCCTCTATCTCGTGTTCATGTTTTTTAATAGCCCCATGCCGGGCATACAGCCGGAACTTTCTTGCCAGTTCGTCATCATTGGTTATAATACAACCGGCATCACCATAAGCACCCAGGTTTTTGCCGGGATAAAAACTAAAAGAGCCGGCAATGCCGATAGTGCCAGCCCGCTTACCTCCAAACTCGGAGAAGTGCGACTGGGCACAATCTTCGAGTACGTATAATTTATGTTTATCAGCAATATTCATTATGGCGTCCATGTTACAGATCTGCCCATATAAGTGAACCGGTATAATACACCGGGTTTTTGGTGTTATCACTTTTTCGAGCTGTTCCTCATCAATAGTAAAGAAAACAGGATCAATATCAACAAACACCGGCGTTGCACCGGTTTGAGAAATTGTTTCCGAAGAGGATATCCAGCTGCTGGCAGACGTGATCACTTCATCACCGGCGCCAATACCCAGCATCTTCATTACAATATATAATGAATCGGTACCATTTGCCGTAGAGATACAATGTTTAACACCATATAATGCTGCAAAATCTTTTTCAAATTGCTCTACAGGTTTGCCGCCAATAAAATCAGTATTATCTATAACAGTACTGATGGCAGCGTCTATTTCTTCTTTAATCGACAGGTATTGGGCTTTCAGATCAACAAAAGGAATAGTCATTTATTTATTTTTTGTCTGCTTACGTGCCGGGTTACCAATATAGATGCCCGGTTCAGTTATATCCTTCGTTACAACCGCCCCGGCTGCAATTACTACATTATTACAAATTTTTACAGGCAAGATAGTTGCATTGGAACCAATAGATACATTATTACCAATAACCGTGGACCGCCACTTTGTTTTATCACCATTGGCCGGCCCGCCACCTGAAAATAAATCATTGATAAACATTACACCATGCCCTATAAAACAATTATTACCGATGGTAACCAGTTCACAAATAAAAGAATGCGATTGAACTTTAGTATAATTTCCAATTACAACTGCTTTCTGTATTTCAGTAAAAGGGCCAATAAAACAATTGTCACCGATTGTACACCCGTAAATATTTACAGGTTCAACAACAGTTACGTTTTCTCCAAATACTACATCTACAATTTTTGCCTGATGCTTTTTGGGTTCATTCATAATTTCTTTGCCTTACTGTATATTTTATCAATTATTTCAACCGTTTTAAGCCCTTCAAATGAACTGGTATTGATGATGGCCCCGTTCAATAATACATCAACAACATTTTCATATACTTTATCGTGATTGGACATAGAGCCCTGGTACGTGCCATAGCTGTTTGCAGCATTCCCGGCAGGGAGGTTTTCAATTTTATAATTTTCAATATGCTGGTATTCCAGTTCATTCAGGTACTGACCGCCAATTTTTACGGTTCCTTTTTCAGCAAAAATAGTCAGAGACCCTTCCATATTCTTTTTATAACTGTTTACAGTATAATTTACCGTACCAATCACACCGTTGTAAAACTGAAGGATGACCACGCCTGTATCTTCAAATTCAATGATTCCCTGATGATGAAAATTTGCCATAAAAGCTTCTGTACTTTTTACATCACCAATCATCCAGTAAAGCAGGTCAACAAAATGACTGAACTGTGTGAACAATGTGCCACCATCCATATCGTTTGTTCCCTTCCATGAGTTAGCATAATAGTCGTTGTTGCGGTTCCAGAAACAACTCAGCTGTACACTGTAAATTTTACCAAATATGCCCTCATCAAGTAATCTCTTCACCTCTGTTACAGGCGGATTAAAGCGGTTTTGCTTTATTGCAAAAAGTCTTTTATTATTTCGTTCAGCGGCTTTGATCATTTCACCGCAATCACTCACGCTGATGGCCATAGGTTTTTCGCAAAGCACGTGAAAGCCGGCATTCAGCGACTGGATGGAATGCAATGCATGCAGACCATTGGGTGAGCAAACAGCCATTACATCCACTTTATCCTTTTCAGCCGCAAGCATATCATCAAGGTTATAATAAAAGCCTGCGCCGTATGCTTCACCTAACTCTTTTGCCTTTGATGCATCAATATCACATACGGCAACAAGTTCTCCAACAGCCTGGATATTCTTTGCGTGCCTTTGTGCAATCCTTCCGCACCCGATTAATGCAAATCTTATTTTTTTCACCAGCTTTTGTTTTAAAATACCGCTATGCTGTTTTAAACCATAACCCTTTTCTTCCTGAATAATTTACCGCCCGGGTGATTCAGGTCAATTACCTGTTTGCCGGCTGCGATCCAGCTTTCCAGCAGGTTGTGTTCGGGTTTATGACCCAGTATAATTAATTCTGTATCCAGTTCCTTTATATCGTTTACAAGCAGGTTGGATATATGCGGCAGCTTTTCGTTTATATAAGCCTTATTGCCGCCCACCAGTTTTGCTACATTTACAAATTTATCATATACCGTTACCTGCACACCTTTGCCAAGCAATGATTCCACCAATGTAACTATCGGGCTCTCCCGCAGGTCATCTGTTCCTTTTTTGAATGAAAGCCCGTATATACCCACCTTGCTGATTCCATAAGAAAGAATATGCTCAACAACCCTTGTAATATGCAGCTGGTTACTGTTTAATATTGACTTCAGCATCGGCAACTCTGTATCCAGGGATTGTGAGATATAATTAAAAGCACGCAGATCTTTTGGCAAGCAAGAACCACCGAAAGCAAAGCCGGGTTTCAGGTACTTGTCTGAAATATTCAGTTTAACATCTGAAACAAAGATCTTCATCACTTCGTGGCTATCGATATCTGCTTCTGTACAATACTGTCCTATCTCGTTTGCAAAAGTGACTTTAACAGCATGGAAAATATTGTCACAATATTTAACCATTTCCGCTACCTGGTAGTCCACGATAAAAGTTGGCGCATCAATATTCCTGTACAATTCCACCAGCCTTTTTGCACCATCACCATTCCCGGATTTTCCCACTACAATTTTTGGCGGGTTATAAAAATCATATACAGAACTTCCCTCACGCAAAAATTCAGGATGAAATAAAACTTCCGCCACATCATTTACTGGCTTTCCTGTACCTTTTTCAATTGAGGGAATCACCACTTTTTCAATACTCCCGGGCAACAGGGTACTTCTTACCACAAGTAAAACCTTTTTATCCTGTTTTGCTGCAGCCAGTCCAATATCAGTACAAACTCTTTCAATATAATCTGTATTTAGCGATCCGTTTTTTGCAGAAGGTGTACCCACACACACAAATACAATATCACATTTAGAGATCACATGATCAACATCTGTATGTGCAGTGAGATAACCGTTTGCTACTACATCTTTTACCAGTTCACCTATCTGGTCTTCTACTATTGGCGAAAGCCCATCATTAATCATCTGCACTTTTATATCAGAAACGTCCACACCGTATACACGGTATCCCTCTTTAGCAAAACAAGCGGCGGTAACAACGCCCACATAACCTAAACCAAAAATTGCGATAGATTTCATTCTTATTTTTTTATTTACTTAATGTATAATTAATAGCATCCGCAAATGCTTTCACCATAACAGATGTACCCGCTTTTTCTTTTACTGTTTGCTGGGCACGCACTCCCATCTGCAATGCCAGTTGCCTGTTATTTACGGCTTTTAGCATAGCCTGTGCAAATGATTGTACGGAAAAGTCAGAAGAAAGAAAACAGTTCTCATCCCCCTGCAGCAATTCTGTTTCCGGGAATGATTCAGGAGTACTGATGATCGTTCGCCGGGAAGCCATTGCTTCCAGTATGCCAAGCCCGCCCTGCGAAAAAGTTAAATACCCATCTATAAGATGCAATACGCCTCCTTCTTTGCCATTTGGCACCCTGCCCATAAAATACACCGAACCTTGCTCAACAAGATCTGCAGCCAGTTGTTTCAGGCGGTTTGTTTCCGGTCCGCTACCGGCAATCAGCAGAAAACTGTTTGGTGACGATTTTTTTACAATACGGAATGCTTCAATAATATTATCAACAGCCTTACGGCCGGTAAGTTTACCAAAATAGCCAAATACAAAACGGTCTGACAGTTTCATCTCTGTTCTTAATTGCATTGCAGCGGCCTCGTTCTCTTCAAAAGCACTGAAAAATTTTTCTGTATGAACCGAGTTCTGCGCAATAAACATCGGCTTATTTTTAAGTCCCAGCTTTTCAAAATACCCTTTTGAAATATGTCCATACAAAATAAGGGCGTCGCATGAGCCTGCTATAAATTTTTTATAGGCCTTTTGCAGCCACGATTCTTTTGTATCGATCCTTTGCGGCACCCCTTTTCCCCAGCCAATTATTTTAACACCCTTTAACCTCGTCAGCAGCAAGTATACAGGCACAGATAAAACATTAATTGAAATATCAGTAATTACCAGGTCATAATTCTTTAAAGAGACAATAGACTGGAAAAAGAATTTTCCGCCCAGCTTATATATTTTTACCGGCTTAATACGCACGCCACTGTAATTATCAGCAGGTATGCCCGTGGAAGTTTTTTCATCATGTTCAGCACAGCCAATAGTAATCTCAAAATCCTTTAAAGCACATAAAGCCTGGAACAGTGGTAACCTGTAATTAGGTATAGCCCGCTGCAGTATGAGTACTTTTTTAATTGATTTTTGTTCCATATTTATTTCCTTACTATGCCGGTAAAACCCATTTTTGTTGAACTGGGTATTGGGTTAATGATACATACCGACCTGTTTAAAAAGATCAAGGTATTGCTGGTAAATACGTTCTTCATTAAACAGTTCCTGTGCCTTTGCTTTATTATTTGCGGCAATAGCTGCCTTTCCGGCCGGCGATAATAATAAAAATTTTTCTATACCTGCTGCCATACTTTCCGGGTCGCCAGGCTGAACCAGAAAGCCGTTCTCATTTTCCTTTACCAGGAACCGGTTTTCTTCTATATCACTGGCCAGTACGGGTACACCTGAACAGATGGCTTCCGAAAGTACATTTGAAAACCCTTCGAAGATAGATACCAGGCAAAGGAGGTCTGTATTCCGGTACACTTCTTTCACCTCTGTTACCGGCCCGCTATAGATCACTTCCTCTCCAAGCCCTTCATCACTGATCAGCTGATTAATTTCTGCAAAATACGCTTTGTTATTTGCTGCTCCTGTTAACCGTAATTGTATTTTATAATTTTTATTTTTTAATATCCCTATTGCCTTTACCAGGTTCAATAAATTTTTTTCGGGTGAAATTCTTCCTACAAAGGACAGCCTTATATTGTTTTCTGCCGGCACGTGCACAATGCTTCTGTACTTTTCAATGTCAATTATGTTGGGCATGAATACCGCTTTTTTTGACAGGAAGGGGAATCGTTTCCTGATATAGTTAAGCTTTGAAACAGAATTTACCGTAATGATATTTGCAAGTCTTGAAAGATTAAAATAGAACAGATCATGCCTGGGTTTTATCAGCGAGGTCCGTTCAGATGTGATCAGCTTGAATGAAAATGCAGCATACAAACGGGCCAAAATTGCCACCTGGCTTACTTTTTTTATGTAAGAAATAACAAGATCAGGCTTTTTTGATCTAATTATTGATGCGGCTTTGCATACACGGTAAAAATCGCTGCCCTTGTTTTCAACACATGAATACTTTAACTGGTGCTGCTTTACATAAGGTTTAAAGTAATCATAATCGGTGATCGCAAAAACCTCTACATTCAAGCCCCTGCTCTGCAAGAGTCTTGCAAGTGAAAGCAACTGGAATTCTGCACCTCCCTGGTTTAATGAACCAACAACCAAAAGAATCTTTTTATTTTCTAACATATACCTGTAAACGTCGTAACAAACTTTAATCTCTTACACGTTATAATCCAATGTTTTTATTTTCGGCGCCGAGGTGATACATTCATTTACAAAATCAATATCCCTGATGGTGTTTTCTGTACTAAAATGTGAGTTTAATGGAGTAAGCTTCTTTTAAATCCATCATATTCATAAGGTTTAAAAGAAAAAGACACCAGCTTTTCATGCAGTTTCTGCTCATCATATCCATCACGGGCACCATGGCCTCTCACCCAACAATAATTGCCTGTACAGATGGGTTACCCATGGTTTCCGTTGCTCCGGCAATAACCTCTGTTTCAAAACCCTCCACATCTATTTTGATGAGTAAAGAAGAGCGCTTCCCGCTCATAACCGAATCCAGTGTATCCACCGGTATTTTTACAAGATTTTATTGTTACGGTTAAGCGGGTGATTGATGATCGTTTTCAATACTGAAAAAAATCATATTGTATATTTTACTTTTTAAAAATTTAGTGTTGATTATTGTTTACCGGCTTTTATCAGATCGCCTAACTGGTCAGATGTCATAAATTCCACATCGGGCCATTTAGAAATAATGCCACTAAGCACCTTCTTAAATTTTGCGAGGTTTTGAGTACGGTTTTTTTCAACCAGCGATCCAATAAAATTTACCCTGTGTGTACTTATCACAGCAGGCTTGTTCCATTTAAATGCCAATGCAACTCTTTTTAAACAATCGCTCACTGCATCTGTATTTTTTATCAGGCTGGGTTCAAAGAAAGCGTTACGTACAATGTATAACTGATCCTGTTTATTTTTTTGACCAGTATAATGAAACTTTTTTTTATACCATTCACCACCGGGATTGGGTACATACTGGTATGGTATGCCCTGTATATATTTTACCCCGCAATTCTTCAGGTATTCTTCAATACGGGGATGCCAAACATATGTGGTGGCTATAAACGATTTTGATGCAAAACCAAATATCTTTTCAAATAAATTCATCCCATCAGTAATTATCTTTTCATGCATTTCGATCTCTGTTTCTTTTTCAAAATCGAAAGCAGACACTACATTTTTTCTTTTTTTATCTCCTTCCCTGTAAGGAATTGAGAATACGTGCTGGGCAAACGCTTCTGAAAGGTCCGGGTTTGCTTTTTGCAAAGCATGCAGCCATTGGTTTACATTTACATGTTCTCTGCCGTGAAACTGCGGGTGATACAAACCTGCTTTTCTCCCTTCAGCAATAAGTTCCATTACTTTATCCCTGCCTGCGTAGCGGCTTAAAGAAATGGGGAATGCTTCGTAAAAATATTTCTTAAACCCGGCGGCAGCAATTTTTTCAAAATCAGGGTTTGCTACAATGGTATCCGCAGTAATGACTGCATTATTCCCCCTGCTGTCTTTTACAGATGATAACACCTCAAACAAAGCAGTAAGATCATCGTTGCTTTCAATACAGTCATACCTGGAAATATGATCACTTTCAAGGGCAGGGTTTTTCTGTGCCAGTTTATTAAACACCGTGGTATCCGGTATCCGCACTGTTCCCCAGTCATCAGATTCAAACACAACGATCTTACGGTTGGTACGCCAACCCGGAACCAGCATCAGGTTTTTATTTACAAAAGATCTTAATGCCATTTAATCAACGATCGCTTTATGCCTGTTTTTATAAATCGTTCCCGGTATAGCTGTTATTGATATATCCGTCTGTAGCATGCTGCCTCGGGATAATCCTGCCAGGGTTACCAATTACAATTGAATGATCAGGAACATCAAAATTCACATAAGCACCCGGTGCTATCAATACATCAGAGCCGATAGTAATGGCTCCAACGATCACCGCATTGGTACCGATCCATACAAAGTCCCCCAGCATGGGTGCTCCTTTTTTTTCACCACGCCTGCTGGCACCGATGGTAACACCCGGGCTGATATTACAATTGCTCCCGATTACTGTATTTACACTCACTATCACTGTTCCAAAATGTCCAATGTAAAATCCCCCTCCTATTTTACCCCCAACCTGGAAACCGTATTTATAGGTAAAATGACGAAGCCGCCATCTTGCGATCCATCCAATAATATGACCTGTGCCATAATTGTCTTTCAGCCGCTTCCAGAAAAGGTAAGTAAATCCCTGTGAACGGAATCCTCTTAATAATCCTTTAAAGGAATAAGGTGCCGGGTTATACCTGTACAGGTCGGATTTTATAATCGGTAACAAGATGTGATAACGTAGAGTTTTGAATATACCTGCATGCCCGCCGGCAGGTAGTTTATATATGTTTTATTATTCGCTTGATGTCAATATCGCCGATCTCTTTTGCCGGTATGCCTCCAATAACTTTATGTTCGGTTAAAAACGACTTACTGACCGCAGCATTGGCCGCAATGGCGATATTATTTGCAATTGTAATACTACCATATATTTTTGCGCCAGGTCCAATGTAGACATTATCACCTATAACAGGTGCTCCTGCCACACCTCCTGATTCTCCAATATTTGTACAGGCATGTATACGGCAATTAGCCCCAATCTTTGCTTTTGCATTTACAACGATTGTACCGTAATGAGGTATTGTAAGTCCCGGGCCAAAAACATTTTCAGGAATGCTGAAACCAAGCCGTACTGATATTTTTTTAAACCGGTATTTTATCCAGGCGTAAATCAATTTATTCAGGAAGCCTTTTTTTACATTTTTGTAATACTCCGCTTTCCGCAGTAATCTTTTAAAGTTATTTATGTTGGCAGGAAGGAAAATGTTTTCTACTGCCTGGCTGATACCCGGCGCTGGTTTGCCAGCCCTGTCCGCTTCCAGGTACGCCAGGTAATCCTGTTTTGACCGGATCATATACCTGTTCCTCCTGTAATGCGTTTATATACCCGTATTTTTAACTTTAGATTCATTTTTCCCCAAGTATAAAGTTTTCAAAAGTAGCTCCGGTTATATCCACAGAAAATTGACGCACCGAATGCTTTCCATCAGCACCAAATTTTTCCCTGAGCAGTTCATCATTCATGAGCAGTTCCAGCTTTTCCCGGAATGTTTTATAATCAAACAAGGGAATAAGAAAACCATTTTTTCCATCTGTTATCATTTCAGAAGGACCGCAGGGACAATCAAACGTAACAACCGGCAGCCCTGCAGCCTGTGCTTCTCCCACAACATTTGGAAAACCTTCGCTGCTGGAAGTAAATGCAAAAATTTTACTGGTGGTATAATACTCTTCCACATTTTGCTGGCGGCCGGCAAGAATCACTTTATCTGTCATACCCAACTGCTGAACCAGTTCCTTCAGGCGCTGCAGGTTATTTTGTTTTGGAACATCATCACCAACTATGATGAGTTTCCATCCGGCCATATTGATGCCGGCAAATAATTTAATAAGCTCATCGTGGTGTTTTGTTTTGATAAGCCTGCCCACGGTAAGCACAATATTTTGTTTCTGAACCGGTGTTTTTGTATGAATACTCCGTATCGGGTTACCTATCACCTGTATATTTTTATGACCGATATTCTCCTGGTAGATCTTTTTTGCAATAGCGGTTTGTACCACAATTCCTGCTGCTTTTGGATAAAGCCATTTTCTCAAAAACTCCTGTAACCGCCCCAGCTTTTTATCCGGCTGACACCTGTCTGAAACAAATACCGGTATTTTTTTCCAAAGCAGGGATAACAATACAAGGCTGTTCCAGTATTCGCCAAAACTTAGTACAGCATCTGGTTGAACAGAACTGATTGTATTGCGTAAAAAAGAAATTGTTTTAAATATGCTTTTTATCCGGAGGCCGGAGTTATCAAATTCAAACGAAGGTTTATGAATGATAATATTAGAAGGAAGCTGGTAAAATATATCTCTTTTAAGCCCGTATAAAACCAGGTGTACCTCCATATATTCTTTGCCTGCAAAATAACCTGCCAGTTCAGCCATTACTCTTTCCATACCGCCGGCCTGCAAAGAGGGTATAGCCAAAATAATCCTTCTTTTTTTAATCATACAATATTATCAGGTATTAGCTGCTCTTATATTGTCCACCATCCAGCCATAGGGATTAAACCTGCCTTCGTGCCACCGTAAAGTCTCATCCCAGTAACCCGGGCAGGCATCGTAACCACCTGTATGAAATCCAAAACTGATCTCCACTACCAACGGCCTCCCATTATCAAATACATAATCAAACGCCAGGCATTGTGATCTTATTTTTTTGTTTATATCAAAAGAAAGTTTGATGACAGATTCATCAAAAAGTTCCCTGTCATATAAAATATTACCGCTGCCGGAAGCCCGGAAATCATTTTCCCTTACCATTCGTTTTAAAGCAAAGGCCCTGTCACCAATAACAACCACTCTTATATCATGATCGTTGCCGGGAATAAAATCCTGGAAGTATATATAACCTTTTTCCCGGTTACTCATTTTGGCAAACTTTGTAGGTACCACTTGTCTTGCAATACTCCTCAGCATCGCATTTAAAGATGCCCTGCCTCTTTTAAATTTGCTGTACACATCACTAAGAGGAACTAATCCGCTGTTTTTAAACCCGCCTGTGAATGCCTTTTTTATTAATGCGCCAGCCTCTGTAAATGATTTTACCAATTGTACGTTCACAGAACCTGAACCCGTACGTAATTTAAAAACCTTGGGGTAAGTACAGGATGCAGCCCAGTTTAAAGCGTCATGCCTGTTGTAAAAAACATAAGAAGGAACAAAAGGAGCCCCGGCTGCTTCGAGTAAATATTTCTGTCCCACCTTATCATCAAAATGCCAGGCCGTACTAAAGTCAGGAAAAACCTTTTTTCCTGTTGACTGTAAAGCATATAATAACTGTTTGGCAAAAAGAATATCCTTTTCATTAGTATGATAGAAATGCCACATGAAAACAGTACAGTCCTGCAGCTGTTCTATTATATCGTTTTGATAACAATCAACGATCTTGTACGGTATGTTTTCCTTTTTACAATAGTCAATCCATCTTTCACTAAAGGAAACTTTAGAATCATGAATGGCTATCTTATTTTGTATCACCTGTAAAGAAATTACTGCGGTGCAACCTGCTGCAAAAAAAAATACTTTTCAGATCAGGATGCTTTTTCATAATTAACCCATCCCGGCGGCAACGCCGCCACTACTCCGTATGTTTTTAAATCATCTTCTGTTACGGGATTCCCGTTCAGCCGGATAATTTTTTCATGATCAGTAATAAACGACCTGGCCGCCATCAATAAAGGAAGTTTTTCTGTTTTTAAGCCAATCAATATTGCCATGCAGGTATCTGTAAGGGCTGCACTGTTTGAAAAACAAATAATACCAAGACTTAAAGGATCCGGTCTTAACGGGCCATTGCCCTGGCCGGCAATTATGCCATCACAAAAGGAATAAAGCGGGCGCTGCAACTCCGCAGACAATGTGCCATCTGCTTTTCCATAATTTATGATCATGTTCAGATCCATCACCATCCGCCACGTTGTATCATTACCATGCCAGGCACCGTTGAGGCGGTGATCATTTTTTGGAAATGAAAACCTCCACAACAGGCTGGCCACCCGTTTCCAAAACCTGTAGCCAGGTTTACCAATTCTCCTGTTTGCATTATCATGCGCCAGTTCTGAGAGGTAGCGCAACCGGTTATTACCAGGATAACTGTCGCCGCCTTTGTCAGTTCCGCCAATGCGGTGATGCGGTAAAAAATCTTTATCGCCATTTAAACCAACAATATTTTTCAAAGCACAGGTAATACCTGTTTTTTCATGCGTCTTTATTTTTGGAAGAGAAATTACTATATCGGCACTAAAAAGTTCTTTTGCAATACAATATTTGTGAACACCCGGCCGGTGTGTCTGTGTAAATTTATCCGGGTTGTATTGACTAACCCGGAACAGATTTTTTTCCGTGGTGGTTATTGGTTCAAGGTAACTTTGTGTACCAGTATCAAAAATAATATACTCACTAAGCGGACGCCGGGTAGTTTCAAGCGTATTAGCTATTGTATTGTAAAGGGTGCGCCGGAAATCTTTTATAGTAACAGGAATCGTATAAGCGGCAGACAGCGCTTCAATTTTTTTAAGCAGCCCCGGCTGTATCATCTTATCCCAGTTACAGCCCTGAATGGGCGCATCACCAATTGTTACTTCAGATGGTCCTTTAGAAAGTACAGATTCCAAAACTGCAACCAAAAAATTATCATGTGTCCGAAGGCAAATCTCATCTGTTGACTGGTAAGAATGCTTAACCCAGTTGGGTTTCAACAGGACCTTTTTGCCGCTTATTGCTTCTTTAGTTAAGGACTCTCCGGATACTGATTCAATAACCGACAGCAGGTATGCATGATCATTGTACACAGTCTTTAATATTTCAACAGTTCTTTCATTTTCCTTGTTGAAAACGGTTTGAATATTTAAAAAAGGCTGAAGGCGGTTAGTCATAATTTATTCCCGGCATCACTAACAGAAAACAAGACCGGAACTATTTCCCTGTTATCAATTCTCCAAGCTGATTGGATGTCATAAATTCGGCATCAGGCCATTTTAAAACTATCTTATCCAGTAATTGTTTTAATGCTGCCAAACCCGCTTTCCTGTTTACCTCATTCAGCACCCCAATATAATTTACCCGGTGTGAGCTGATGATCGCCGGCTTTTTCCACCTGAAGGCTATTTCCATTTCTGATAAACATTCCTGCACCCAGTTTTTACCAGGCTGGCTTGGTTCAAAAAAACAATTTCTTGTGAGGTATGTTTGCCCGTATTTATTTTTTTGGCCCAGGTAATGAAAAACTTTTTTTGTCTTTCCAAGTCCTACAGCTTCATGCTGTATTTTGGAGGCAGACATATATTTAATGCCGGCTCCAAAAGCGGTTTGTTCAAGTGAATTATTAAATGGCCCGTTGGGAGGCACAAAAAAAGAAGCCCGGTAACCAAAAAGCTGTTCAAATAATGTCAGTCCTTCTTTTATAACTTCCCCGTGGTAATTTATTTCAGCCGGGTTTGCAACATCAAAAGCTGCCTGGTACTTAACATTGTACATATGTTTATTGCTAAATCCCCAGCAACCTTCATTAAAAGCAGCATGCGTTTGCGGATCATTATTTCTTAAAGCATCCATCCAGACCATTACATTCAGGTGCTCCCTGCCATGGAATTGCGGAACAAACAATTTCTTTTGAATACCTTCTTTCCATAATTCAAATACACTTTGCCCGGGATGATATCTTTCAATGGTGGTTGTTATGGGTTCATAAAAATATTGTCTGAAATTACTTTGCTTTATTTTTTCAAAATCGGGATTCGCCACAAGGCTTAAGGCAGTAAATACAACCGGGTTGTTATTCCTGTCTTTTACCGATGACAATGTTTCATACAATGCAGTAAAATCATTTTTACCTGCCAAAGTATCATTTGTATTATACCTTGCTGCATCTCCTTTATCAACACTCACACCGGCTTCCTTCAGTTTTTTAAATGAGTTTAAGGAAGGCATACGTATGCTTCCCCAGTCATCACTTTCAAATACGACGATTTTTTTTGAAGACCGCCAGCCCGGGATGTTGCTGATGTTCCTGAGAATATTCTGGGTACCCATTTTAATAATTAAAAAACAGTATTACAAAAATTGCAGACAATTACTGCTCATGTATCTTTTTTAAAAATTCCGCCAGCCGGCCACCCTGGTAGTGATAATTGAATTCCGTACCGGCCAGTTCTTTCCCTTTCAAGCCTATTTCTTTCACCTCATCATTTTTGTTGGCGATGATCTTTACTATTGCTTCTGCCAGTGACCTGCTGTCGCCTTCCGGCACTTTAAAAGCATTGTAATTGTCTTTCAGGTAAAGATCCATTTCTCCCACGGGTGTGTAAATAACAGGTTTGCCAAGTATAAGATACTCGCCAAGTTTCGTTGAAAAATTATACTTATTCTGTTCATTATCCGGTTTGTTAAGGATGAGCATGCTGCACTCTTTTTGATACGCAAGAAGGTCTGCTTTAGGTATAAGTCCCAGGAAGATAACTTTCTTCTCCAGGTTATATTCCTTTACTATTTGCCGGATACTTGTTAGTGTTTGCTGGGGCGCTACTTTATCTGTGAGATAAAAATACAACTCACCGCCAAGCTGTGTGTTTGCAATTGCAAAGGCTTCAAATACACCCACAATACCATCTTTTTGTTCACTTAATGCACCTGCATGGAGTAAAAATGGTTTTTGTACGTTTTCCAGTTTTGAAGATTCTGCTGCCCCTGCTGAAGGATCAATGATAATAGGAATTTTAACTATTTCACTCCTGCCATTTTCCTTCAGGTAATCTTCAAGATTTTTTGATATAGCGATAAAGCCATCCGGCAGTTTCATTGCTATATGGCGATGCATAAAACTGTTGATCCATTTCAAAAATTTTATTTCGCTCAACCAGCTACCATAAGGCGTATATGGTTTTTCATTCACTTCCACTACAAACTTCATTTTACGCAGGCGGGCAGCAATCCATATAAAAATATACTTCACCCATCCACTTGCATATACCAGCAGAATCGCATCATCAGCCGGCTGTTTTAATATTGTTCTGCATGAAGAGAGTGGCGAAATATATGTCCAGAGCAAATGAGCAAGCCGGCCCCGGAGCGGCTTATAATTGGATATAACTTTTACGCCTATGCCATTTTCGGTCAATCCTTTCACATAAAGCGCAGTTCTGCTGGCAGAAGCACTATGGCCTTTATAATTGCCCCCGAAAAATATGATTACATTCATGCCTTACTTAATATGGACCAGTATCCATTACTTAAATATCCAACCGTATTATTCCTGCCCATCCAGCAGTTTTATAACCCGGCAGGGATTGCCAGCCGCAATACAGTTTGCCGGAATATCTTTTACAACCACACTACCTGCACCAATAACTGTATTCTCACCTATGATGACTCCCTTCAGTACTATCACGTTCACTCCAAGCCATACATTATCCCCGATAATGATATCAGCCGGTTGCCCTGCCCTTGGGTCATTCTGGTGCCAGTCGCCATCTGTAATAAGTGTATTAGCGCCGCATTTTACATTGCGGCCGATGGATATATGTTTAAAGCAGCTGATCACTGTACCACTGAAGCCGCAGTTATCGCTGATAGCGATTGATGCAGCAGGTGCCAGCGCAACTACCATGCAAGGGCGGTTAACCCCTATTAAATTAGAAGTTGGGCTGGAATTAAAAACACAATTTTTACCAACCCGGATAGAAGCAGTATTAGCTTTTTTAAATTTGGGTAACCCGACGAAAACCGAACTCCTTCCTATCAAGATTCCCCTCGGATAAGTATTCATTCTTACCACCGCAGTACAATACGCCCCTTTTAATTTATTCAGGGTGGTATCAAGTATATTACAGAATGTATTAAATATAACGGTCACGGTTAATTGCTGTTATTTTACAGAAAACAAGTGATCTGTTTTACTTTGAAAGTGCAGCTAGTTTTGTTCTTTTATATTATTATTGAGCACGTCAATATACAATTGCTCCACTCTCCTGGCGCATTTTTCTGCGGCAAAGAGGCGCAGGGCTTTCTTCCGCCCTTCTTCTCCCATTTCCCGGGCTCTTTGCGGATTAGCAGCTAAAAAGTTGATCGCATCTGCCAATTCTTTTGCATTGCCTTTTTGCACCAGCATACCATTAATATTGTGGTCGATTATTTCGTCCATTCCTTCCACGTTACTTCCTATCACGGGCTTTCCATAAGCAAAGGCTTCAATGGCGGGTCTTGAAAAATGTTCCACAATAAAAGGGGTAATTAAAATATCGCAGGCATCAATATACTCCAGCGAATTGCTTACCATACCTGCAATCCGGGCATTTGCATTCGCATTGATAACAGGCAATGATTTGTATTGATCCCTGTACACAATTAATTTCACAAGTTTTACAAGCTTTTCTTTTACGGTCTTTTCGCCGCCAATCCTTCCGTAAGCACCTGCAAAAATTACTTCCACATTTTTATCAAGATATTGTAGGCTATCGGCAATTACATTAAAACCCTTAAAGGCTGCAGCGCCCCCCAGGTAAAGTACCTGTACCTTTTTTCCAGGGTTATCCATGGGTGTCCTGTAAACTTGCGGAATAAAAACCGGGTTATATACAACCACTGACCGCTGTTTTATTCCCAACCGTCTTTTATTGTCTTCACTTATATTAATAACAAGATCACAATTTTTCTCAACCAGTTTTTTAAAAATTTTGTACCGGATACCCAGCCGGCCTTTTGATATTGCTTCCCTGTTATGCATTACCACTTTTTTACCCATTGCATGGGCAGCCTGCGCCCAGCTGGTGAGTACATGGGAATTAAGGTGTACGATATCAAAGTCATGTTTTGCAAAAAAAGCAGGCGCTATCTCTGTTGCAGTTTTTTTCCAGTTGCGGTATATTCCTGTATAGCGGAAATAAGACAAGAAATTTATTTTGCTGCTTTCTTTCGACAACGAGAAATATTTATTCTCCGCATTTAAAACCTCTACTTCCACCCCATTCTCCCGGTAGTAATCAACAAGGTTACTGTTAGAAATAAACATAACCTTTACATCAAATCTTTTTTTATCCAGGTTTTTTATAAGATGCAGCATACTGATGGGAGCCCCGCCGATCCCCGTAGCATGATGTATAAAAAGTACTTTTATTTTTTTCATCACATTATACCGGCAGCCCGGCTGCTTCGCCAGTCTTATTCATAAATTTTTTAGCCTGCCGTCTCCTGCCGGTGTTTGTATTATTGGCCCAAACAGCAAAACATACCCCCAACATACAAATACTCATTAACCCAAAAGGCGGCATCATGGGAAATGTACCCGTAAAACAACCTACTATAGATGCAGAAATTGTAGTTGAAACAATAATGACAAATGGGGGATGCAGGTTTTTCACCCTGAAAATTTTTACCCCTTTGTTTAAGAACACAACAAAAAAACTGATCAGCAATATACCCCCTATAAAGCCATTCGTCCTGACAGCCTCCAGGTAAAAATTATGGGCTCCAAACGTCACCTCGATATCCTTTGTCTCAGAAATTTCATCTACAACAACATCTTCCACTACAATAGGGAAGAGCACGTGGCGCTGTTCCATTATTTGTTTAAACCCGGCTACCCAAAATGGCACACGGTCTTCAAAAAATTTGTATTTAAACCCTTTTAAGTCAAACGATTTTTCATAATCATTTTGTGCTGATACCGAATAATCAGTCTGCGAAAACGTGACCATCCCATAGATCATCGCTGTTGCAGAGGCCAATAAGGAAAATGCAGTAAGGTGTTTAAAGAATGCGATCTTTAATTTACTAAAGTACACCGCGGAGAAAAGGAGGGAAAAAAATATAATAAACAGTAAGGTGAATGTTGTTTCCTTTATGGTGAAGAGGTAATAGATCCAGAAAATACCGGAAGCGATAAGTATGGGCCTGTATTTTTTATTCCTGGTAAATGCCAATGCCATTGCAGAACCGAACAAAGGAATAGCATAAAAAAGAAAACGGACGTGCAGGAAATTGGTCAGGTGAAACAGGTACACCACTGCCATCGCCAGAACAATATTCCGGATAACCGTTCTGTCGAAACTTTTTGCTATCAGAACACCATAAAAGAAAGAAAAAAGAGGAATAAAGAAATTTAACCTTAAAACAGCATCATTAAACTTAACATGGTGCCTGTATACAAGTAAGAAACAAAAAAAAAGATAAGCAGGCAGTATCAATAATAACAGATTAAACAGCCGGTGAATGGCATATCGTTTTAAAACATGGTACTCCCGGATACAAACAATGATAATAGATGCATAAATAACATTCATGATCATCGTTTCTGTTATAACCTGTATACAAAATACCGGCAGGAAAGCGGCATTCTTTTTAAATACCATCCATACAATATAAGGCAGCAGTAAAAGTTTTATTGCTATACCTGCGTACAGGTATACTGGTGTACAGGCAATTGAAAAAAGAAAATGAAACGTTATATGGTTTTTGTTATTCAAAGAGTGTTTATTAATTATTTAAACCGTCACCGTTTTTTTGCTTCTTCGCATTTTTTGAAAAATATCCAGTACCCATTTATGCTCCTTCGTAAGCATCAGCCCGGCAATAAGGCCCGCCAATAAAACAATTGACTTTACAAGTATTGAAACAAAAACCGTCAAAGACAAATAAGTGAGCGGTAACATTGCAATAAAACAAATGATACCGATGACTACCGGGTTCTTCAGCGTAATGAAAATTGTTTTAAAAGGTATATGCAGAACATACCTGTAAAGCAAAAAATGGCCCTGTAAAAGATTTATTACAAATGCAACCATGATAAAGAAGGCCACCGTTTCTATGCTGCGGTAATATATACCTGCAGAGATGGCAGCAATCATTGTTAATGCAGACAACAACCCTGTAATAAACTGGAAGTTGGTTTTTCCTGCCACCAAAAAGAAGGAGCCGGTACTGGATAAAATCATTTGTATCCAGATCGACAGAGACAGCCATTTTAATGCATCCGCAGCTGTTACCCATTGTTTACCATAAATAATGGTGATGATTTCTATCCTGCAAAAGTAAAAATAGATTGATACCGGCACCCCGATCATCGCCATCAGTTTTGAGAGTTTCAGGTGAACTTCTGTTGAATTTTTGGCATTGTTTTGCGAACCACTGCTCAATACAGGATGCAAAACAGGTGTTATTACTGTCATAAGGTTGTCTAATGGCAGCATCATTAAGGTATAGGCCTTTTCATAAAAACCAATTTGAGCCGAACCGAGGAATTTTCCGATCAGCAGGTTATCGAGATTACGGGAAAAATAATTAACCAGGTTGAATAAGAAATTAAAACTTGAATATTTGAACAGCGCAGACATACCTTTCAGGTCAAGGGCAAAACAAAAAGGAATTTTTGAGATCACTAATGATCCAACAAACAGGATGAAGGAGGTCAGCATTGTTCTGTAGATAAGTGACCAGTAGCTGTATCCCTTGTAAGCCAGTATTATACCAAACACACCTGTAACAATACTCGCTGCCACGGATAAAATACCAATAGCTTTAAACCGCTTTTCCCGCCTGTTGATTCCCGTAGGTATTACTGTACAGGTGCGAATAAAAATTGACAGGCAAAGTACATGGCCAATATGTACATATTTTGGGTCATTGTAAAATTTAGCAATTAAACCGGCGCAGCACCAAAAAATACCCGCTAAAAAAATAGCCAGCAATATTGACATATTAAAAAGCGACCCTATTTGCCGCTTGCTTAATTCTTTAAACTGTACGATGCCAACACTAAGGCCAACATCACTGAACATACCAAAAAATGTTACAAATACTGTTATTAAAGCAACGGTGCCATATTCAGCCGGCGTAAGTATCCTCGCAAGAACTCCGCCAATAAACAGGTTTATAAAAATATTCGAGTACTGGGCAATGGAAGTATATTTTACACCCGAGATTATTTCTTTTCGTACGCTCATCCTTAGTTTGCCTGCCCCGCTTTTACTTTCAAGCAAAGCTCCCGGAATGCAGACACCGTATATTTTTCAGTTATAAATGACAGGGATCTTTTTCCTTCAACGGAGGCTTTAACCAACTGCGGGTAGCTGCTGTTAAGTTTTTCAATTGAGTGTGCGATCGACTCAGGATTGAGCGGATCAAAAAGCTCCAGTTTTAACTGGTATTTTTTAACAAAATCAGTATGTGGTGGTATGCCCGAAGCCAATACCGGTTTCTGAAACCGGTATGCTTCCACTATTGCACCGCTGACAGCTTCATAAAGTGTTGATGTAATTACAGCAAGACATCTTTGATAAAGAGAAAATACTTCATCCCTGTCAACAAAGCCCATAAATATAATATCACTGCCCACACCAAGCTCTTCAATCAATAATTCCAGGTTCTTTTTCAAAGCAGGTATCTCTGTTCCGGTACAAACAAGTTTCAGTTTCCTGTCGTTTGTTTTATTATACAGGGCTAATCCCTTTATCAGGGTTGAATGATTTTTATGTTCACCCAGCCCTCCGGGGTAATATAGAAAATCCTCTGCCGCTTCACCGGGTATTGCAGTTTCCATATTGTCAAATAAAAAAGGTATCTCGTAAAATTTACCCGGGCGGACTCCAAACTCTTCATTCAATCTCCTGAACGGGTATGGCCAGCAGCATACAGTAAACGCACTGGAAGAAATAAGGGCATGCTGGTTACGCATTGTCTTTTTATCACCACCAGGCAGGTCCCACATCCTGAAATCATGCATCACAAATATTACCTTCCGGGGATCATGTAAAATTTCTTCCCGCTGGAAAGGACATATTACAGCATCTGCTTTTTTATCCAGTGAAGCGATCCATCCCGGCCGTAAGCCATAGATATAACGCCGTACAATATTTACTTTGGAAACATAATGAACCAGCCTTTTTAACCAGGGTTTACGAAGGAGGTATTTTTGGGACCTGGCATATACAGGATCTGTAAGCAGTATAGCACCGGGCCCAATCTTTTTTTCATACTTGATCCTGGTACCGGGAGGGATATTCAGCAATACTGTATCAGCCGGGTAATTTTCAAGCCAGCCATTAACCAGCATATACACATAGTTCTCTATACCGCCTGACTTATCGGGTTCAATACTCCTGCACTCAAATAATACTCTCAAAGGACTTGCGGCAGCATTCATCAATACCCAGGCGAGTTTTTTTTATAACCAGATGCCATGGCCCATATCAATACAGGTTTGTACAAATAGGACTGGTTACGGGTGTTCATTAAAGAACTGCTTTATTATACCGGCGATAAATTCAATATCTTTTTTTTCAAGATCGGGGTAGCTGGGCAAATTGATCCCCCGCCAGCCCAGGTCTTCCGCCACAGGACATTTCATATATCTTGAAGAATACATTGGCATTGTGTGGATGGGGTAGAACAGTGGTCTTGTTTCAATTCCATTTTGTGCCAGATAATCCCGGAGGCTGTCTCTTAATACACTTTTTTTAACCAGTGCAGAAACCATCCAGTATGAATGGGTAACACCGGGTGCTTCTGCATGAATCTCCAGTGGAACATCACTCAGTGCTTCCTTGTACCATGCGGCAACCTGTAATTTTTTTTCAATGATCGTTTCCACCTGTTCCATCTGTGCAAGACCAATTGCAGCACAAATATTTGTCATCCTGTAGTTGTAACCTATTACATCGTGCCAGTATTGCCTGTGCATGGCAAGACCTTGCGATTTGAAGTGAACCGCTCTGTCATATAACGTTTGATCATTGGTTACCACCATACCGCCTTCTCCCGTAGTTAATGTTTTATTGCCAAAAAAACTAAAGGTGGATATATCTCCTATGCCACCCACATGTTTGCCTTTATAAAATGAACCGAAAGCTTCTGCACAATCTTCAATCAAAAACAAACCATTTTCCTTGGCAATCTTTACCAGTTCATCCATTTCACAGGGATGGCCATACAGGTGCACCGCCATGATAGCTTTGGTTTTGGACGTAATTTTCTTTTTTACATCTTCAGGATCCATTTGCCAGGTATCTGGCAGGGAATCAACAAAAACCGGTTTGGCATTTGTGTAGGCAATGGCATTTACAGAGGCTATGTAAGTGAGCGTGGGTACGATAACTTCATCATCCGGTCCAATACCAAGCGCCAGCATGGCAAGGTGCAATGCTACAGTTCCATTGCTTACAGTTGTGGCATACTTTACATCTATATGCTGTGCAAATCCGTTTTCAAATCTTCCAACAAATTCTCCTTTTGAAGAAATCCAGGTTGAATCAAGACATTCGTTAACATACTTCTTTTCGTTTCCTTTTAAATAAGGCTTATATACCGGGAATTTTATTGTCATATTTTAAACGGTTTAAAGCTTGCGGCAAGCTTGTTATAATCAAAGTATTTTAAAAAGTACAGATGGTTAATTTAATAATAAAGAATAGCAATAATGTTAATTCGTTCTATTCCTTAACGCCTGCTTACATTAATAATAGTAAGTACTAAAGAAAGGCTGACCGCCACAACACTGAGGTATTGCGGAACGCCGCCACGGGAAAAGAATTTTGATTTAACCGGTTCAACATAGATCACATCATTTGTTTTCACGTAATAAAAGGGAGAATGAAAAATTTCTTTTGAAAGCAGGTTTATGCGTCCTGTGGTTCTTTTACCATTTTCCTCCCTAATAACAAGTATGTTATTACTTTTACCCATCAGTGTTAAATCTCCTGCCATGGTAATTGCTTCCAGGATGGTGCTTCTTTCTGTTGTCATACTATACCTGCCGGGATGAAGTACTTCTCCCATTACTGTAAAATAATAATTCATATACCGTACGTTCACAACAGGATTTTTTGTGTACTCTTTGAGCCCTTCAGTAATAATATTTTCAAGTTCCATCCTTGTAAGCCCCTCTGCCTTCACTTTTCCAAGGAAAGGAAATTTAATGGTACCGTCAGCTTCTACGAGGTATCCCAACCCTGCGCCTGTATAAGATATACCGCCGCCTGCAATAAAACCAAGCCCCGAGTTCAGGGTAGGCAGGTCAGTAGCGTTAGAACTGCCCACCGTTATCCACAGCTGATCGTTCTTTTGTATAGGCGTGGTAAAATTATACTGTGCCTTACTTAATGCCGTGGAGTCAGCAGGCTGCAAATCATTCAGGTAAATCACCTTTTTTACAGATGTACAGGATGTATAAATAAAAGCCAGGAAAACAATGCTTCCTCGTAAGATTAAACTGGCTGTTTTTTTAACCATAAAATGATTTGTTTTATATAAAATGACGGCTTGATTTTTTAATATACTACTCAACGCCTGAGCAGTATCTTTTTAAGTTTTCGCATCCAGTTCTTTATTGAAAAGACGCTTTTGGGTTCATCAGATGTGTATCCGTAACCATAGTTATAACCATACCCGTAACCATAAGCTGAAACAGCATATTCATATCCCAGTATCCGCTTATTTTTTATCCCGTTAAATACAATATTGATATTTTTCAGGTTACCTTTTTTATAAACATCTCCCAATAAACTCAGAAACCCTTTACTGGTATAGTTGTGCCTGATGATATAGATGGTGGCATCTGAAAAAGGAGACAGGATTTTAGCATCCGTAACCGCTGCAATGGGCGGTGAGTCAATCATGATGTAGTCAAAATGCTGTTTTAAATATTCAAACAACTGGTTAAGCTTATCTCCAATCATCAACTCGGTCGGGTTTGGCGGAATTGGGCCCGAAGGAATGATATAAAGATTCTTTATACTTGAATGAGGTTTAATGATCTCTTCCACTGCGCATGAGCCGGCTAAATAGTTACTCAGCCCGGGGTGAGAAGTGATATTAAGCGGTCCGCTGATCTTTGGTTTACGAAGATCAAATTCAATCAATACAACCCTGTCTCCGGTAAGACTAAGACTAATGGCCCCGTTAATAGAAACAAAGCTTTTGCCCTCCCTTGGTATGGAGGAGGTTGTCAGTATCACTTTACACCTGTCCCCTGCATGGGCCGTAATATATTTGATATGGGTCCTCAGATCCCTGAACTGTTCAGCAATTAAAGTTCGCTTGTTTTCCCCAACCACCACAGGGGAGCCGGATCTCTTTTTGTCATAAATTAGTTCTGCTATAATTGGCAGGTGTAAGGTATCATTGATTTGAGAATCTGAAAAGTATTTTTCTGCCTGAAAATTCCTGGATGTATATATAGAGAAAAATAAGCAGTAAAGGAAACCCTACGTAGATGAGATATATCTGCATAGAATCCAGGCTGGTCATACCGCCTTCCCTTGGTTTTTCTATCACCCGGTAGTTGGGAATAATAGAAGCGGCTGCTATCGCCGATTCTTCCCGTTTTTGAAGAAGAAAGGTGTAGATGGCATTTTTAACGGCCTGTTGCCGTGTAATATCCAGTAGCAATCTTTCTTTAAGGGGAATCTTATTAAGACTGCCCTTCATCATATTGTTCTGCCGCTCAAGATTATCCTTGGTGGCCATTAGATTTGCTTTCAGGTTATTTATACTGGTAATTATACTTGGCCTGAGCTTTCGGAGGTTATCTTCAAGCACTTCAATTGCCGGGTTTTTTGCACCGGTAAGTGTTTTTGTCCTTTTTAATTCTGTTTCTGTTTGGTATAGCTGGCCTAACAAAGTGATCAGCACAGGATCATCAAGACCTAAAGTGGCAGGTACCGAATCGTTTGAATTATTCCGTTTTGTTACATAGCTGTTCACCTGCGAAAGCACATCCAGCTTGATATCAATTTCCGCTATGGTACGGTCTGTCTGCTTTAACTGGTTGAGGTAAACCTCCCCTTCGCTGCTCAGATCAACAATACCTTCACTTGTTTTAAATGCCTGGAGATTTTTTTCAACCTTATTCAATTCTTCAGAAACAAGCTGCAGCCTTTCATCTAAAAAGCGCTCTGATTTTTCGTAAATGCGGCTTTTATAGTCAATGGTTGAAGTGCCATAAATATTTATAATGTTCCTTAAGATATCGACAGCCCTTTCCTGAAGTACATCCGAATAGGTTAAGTCAAGTATGGAAGAAAACTTTGAAATAGGTGAGATGTTGAAATTATTTTTTAAAATATCAACAGCTTTTGCCAGGGTTACAACCTGTATTTTAATATTTTTAAACCCGTCTTTTTTATACTGCGGGTTTATAATGCAACGTACGTTCCCTATATCAGTAGATACTAAAGAATCATTGGGGATTGGTTTGCCGTTAAATTTTAATGTTCCGTTTATTAATTCTATTTCAGCAATCATTGACTCTTTTACTGAATCAGCATTTTCCAGTTGCAGCCTGAAAGGAAGATCATCATTATAAAGCTGTGCACTCCTGATCCTTCCCTGGTTTGAATAAATGATATTGGACTGCAGCTGTGATGCCAGTTTTTCCAGCAGGTCCCTTGAACTTAAGAATCTGGATCTCCCTTTCCGTTTCGGAAGAAAGGTTTCTGGTATCCAGTTTAAGCACTTCCTGCAGGTTGGCACTTTTTTGCTCTGTATTATCATTTACAATCACCCTAGCCTTTGCAGTAAATACAGGCACCTGGTAACGCAGGTAAATACGGGCGCCTATAAAGCCTAATATTACGCCCAATAGCATTACCGGCCAGTAGGGCAAAATACGGTAAAGGACACGTTGTACTTCCTCTCCCTTGTCTGAAAACTCACTTTCAGCATTCAAATCTTCTGTAAGCTGCTTCATTAATTAGAATAGTTTGGAATATGGCGTGGCCTCATTTTGCCGGCCACCATTATAAATTTTCAAAAATAAGATTTACAAAACAATCAGGGTAACAGTTCAATGGTTCCGTTACTTAACACATACACATCGTTTGTATGCGGACAAGTATAACTGCCATTACCATCAACAGGCAGTTTTATCTTTTTGCCAAAACGGCTCATCCATCCAACCTGTTTACCCGGTACCCCGGTAATTAGGGCAAATGGTTTTACATCCCGGGTTACTACCGCACCTGCACCTATAAAGGCATACTCGTGAATAATTACCCCGCAAATGACCGTACAATTTGCACCAAGCGTTGATCCCTTTTTTATGAGTGTATCCCTGTATTCTGTTTTCCGGGGAAATGCACTCCGGGGGTTATAAACATTTGTAAAAACCATCCCCGGCCCGCAAAATACATCATCCTCAATAGTTACATTATCGTATACAGAAACGTTATTCTGAACTTTTACGTTATTGCCGATCTTTACATTGTTACCCACAAAAACATT
Source organism: Ferruginibacter sp. (assembly GCA_047600665.1). Classification (GTDB taxonomy): domain Bacteria; phylum Bacteroidota; class Bacteroidia; order Chitinophagales; family Chitinophagaceae; genus Ferruginibacter. The sequence continues at coordinate 2,495,568 of JASGKJ010000003.1, read as the reverse complement.
CTGTCCCAAAGAACAATCAGTTCCTATTACCGCCCCTCCGCATACATGCGTCCAGTGCCAGATCTTTGTGCCGCTGCCGATTTGAGCACCTTCATCCACCACCGCCGTTTCATTTATAAAATAACTCATAAATGCCTGCCTTTTAAAAATGGATGATACTCCCCTGATAAGCCCGATAAAGCCTGTGTTCTTATAATACCTGCCGTTTCAACAGCCTGCCTGTTTTCTTCCAGCCCAAATCCGCCGCCAGATAAAATATCTTCATATACACAGGTATGCAGGTCCGTAAATCCTTCTGAAAATTCTATCTCCCTGTTATCTATCAACAGCGAACGGTAGGTTCGCTTTCCCTGCTGGCGTACCGCCGCAGGTAAATCATCTTCATCAACAGAAAGAAGCCACCGCACCCTTGCTTTTTCATATTCGGTAAAACCACTCACCATGTGCTCATTCCTGCATTGTACCGTAGTTTTTTGCATCTTCCCAAATACAAAATGCAACATATCATAAAAGTGAAAGCCTATATTGGTTGTAATACCACCCGATTTTTTTTGATCTCCTTTCCAGGATACAAAATACCATTTACCCCGGGATGTAATGTAAGTCAGATCAACATCAAATTTTTTATCCCCCGGACTATTCTGCACAAACTCCTTCAAAGCCTTTATTGCAGGATGAAGTCTTAACTGCAGTATAGTATAAACCTTTCTGCCGGTATCTTTTTCAATCGAAAGTAAGGCATCGATATTCCAGTGGTTAAGAACAACAGGTTTTTCGCAAATGGCATCAGCATTGCTGCGCAGGGCAAAGCGGATATGGGAATCATGCAGGTAATTTGGCGAACAGATTGATATATAATCAACAGCCTGCTTACTACCGTTTCTCCGGAGTTTATCAATATGCCTGTCAAACCGCTCAAATTCAACAAAAAAATCTGCACCCGGAAAATAGTTGTCGATTATGCCCACCGAGTCATTCGGGTCAAAAGCTGCAATAAGCCTATTTTCAGTATCCTTAATGGCTTTTATATGCCTTGGAGCAATATAGCCAGCCACCCCGATCAGTGCAAACTGTTTCATTATTTCAGCTGTTGTTAATCAACAGTATCAAAAAACATAGCTTTAAGTAAGGCTTCGCCTATCTCATTCACATATTAAATGAGACGGGTGGAATATATACTCCTTAAATAAAAATAGAAACATCCGGTAATTAACAACTTTACAATGGCCAACGGGGCAATATTGCAGCATCGCTAATTTAATGTTTCAAAACTCGGCGCAAAAGTACCGTTTTTTAGATATACTATATATAAAAAACACTTGAAATTAGCCTGCTTGAATAAACCCAAATACCATTTAAAATATGACTGCATAATATGGTATATGCCAGGCTATTGCATAATTTGCCATAAGCCTGTTTATTCCTTGTTGTAAAACAGGAAACCATCTTTACTCCTGCACCTCTTCCGGCACGTTAGTTTTTGGTGCCTGATCTTTTGAAAATATATATGTTATGAACCAAAAAATAATAAAAGGCAGCGGTGTTCCCAGCCGGGAAATGGTTGTATAATAATTGGGGGCAATTTGGTTTACCTGGAATGTTTTTCCAAAAAAGCTGATTTCCTTTACTGAATAGGCCAGGAACAAAATTAAAAACCGCAGCAGCCAAAGGCAACCGTATATAATTAAGAATATACGCAATGCCTTGGTGGTAACCAATAGTCTGAGTGCAATGGTACCACCAATAATTGTGGCGATCATTATAATATTTACCTGGATATATTTTGCCTTAAATGGAGTATAAACTACGGGCAGCTTCATCCAGGTCATCAGTAATGAAAACAAGAACAGGCTTAAAAGATAAATAACCAGCACCTTTGTTGGTTTAGCCATTAGCAAATTGCTTTTTATTTATAAAACCGCCTTTTGCATAAAGCAGCCAGCCATAAAAGATCAGGATATACATCAAAATTGTAAAAAGGTAATGATGGCTGAAGTCAAAAATGCTTCTTTGATAAATGGATATAAAATATAAAGAGCAGATCCGTATAACATTGGCAAACACAATCACCAGAACACCCACAATACCAAAAACCGCTTTGCGCTTTGCCGGGTAAGGAAGCAGCAGAATAACCCCTACATAAATATACATGAGGTCGATACCATTGCAGGCATCCCAGATACCAAAAACCTGTTTACCGTTTTGAAGAAGGTATGCACAATCTTTCGCCTTATTTTCCTTCCACGTTAACTCCGCTGAACCGGGAGAAATAAGGTTGATGCATTTTGTGGAAACAGCGGTTAAAAAATTTGTAAGCGGCCTGTCAATTATGCGGCCCGGTTTTAATATAAGGTGATAGGAGACAAACCATAAGGAACCCAATATTGCAAGTTTTATAAAAAACCACCTTATTTGTTTATTATAAGATGTGTTTAAAAGCCCCTTCTTTAATCCCTCTTCCTTCATATTCTTGTTATTAAATAAAATGATCAGGCAACCGGTAATTGACGCCAAATTTAAAACTTAAATGCTTAACCGCAGCCATTATATCATTATTATCTGACATTATTTCCAAACGCTGGCCCATTGCCTGTAAAAATATATCTTCGCAAAAATTCTTTACAAATGCTACCCAAATACAAGCGTATACTTCTTAAACTTTCCGGTGAATCTTTAATGGGCAATAAAAATTTTGGCCTTGACAGTGAGGTAATTACAAGATATGCCCAGGATATTAAAAGCATTACAGAACTGGGTGTGCAGGTAGCAATAGTAATTGGTGGTGGTAATATATACCGTGGTATGAATGAAGCCGAAACCGGGATAGAAAGAGCCCAGGGTGATTATATGGGTATGCTGGCCACGGTGATCAACGGAATGGCCCTCCAGAGCGGTCTTGAAAAAGCAGGTGTATATACCCGTTTGCAAAGTGCCATTAAAATGGAACAAATAGCCGAACCATATATACGCCGCCGGGCAATACGCCACCTTGAAAAAAGCCGGGTAGTGATTTTTGGCGCCGGAACCGGTAACCCTTACTTTACAACGGATACGGCCGGCTCTTTAAGGGCTATTGAAATAAAAGCAGAAGTAATTTTAAAAGGTACACGTGTGGATGGCATTTACACTGCTGATCCGGAAAAAGATCCAACAGCTACAAAATTTGGTCATATTACTTTCCGTGACTGTATAAGCAAAAACCTGAAAGTGATGGATATGACGGCCTTTACACTCTGTATGGAAAATGAGCTGCCGATCATTGTATTTGATATGAATAAGCCTGGTAACTTATTAAAAGTGGTAACCGGCGAAAAAGTAGGTACGCTGGTAAGGGGGTAATTACCACCTTAACAAAGCGCTGGCCCAGGTAAAGCCACTGCCAAATGCAGCCAGGCAAACCAGGTCCCCTTCTTTAATTTTTCCTTTTTCCCATGCTTCGCACAGTGCTATCGGCACCGATGCTGCTGTGGTATTGCCATAGTGCTGGATATTATTATATACCTGGTCGTCCCGTAGTTTTAAGCTTTGCTGAACGAACTGCGCAATCCGCAGGTTTGCCTGGTGTGGGACCAGCAGTTTTAAATCGGCAGGTGCAAGATTGTTTTGCTTCAATGCCTCCATAATCACTTCAGGAAATTTTACCACCGCTTTTTTAAAAACAGCGGGGCCGTCCATAAAAGGAAAATTTTGAGCCTTATCGATCATAGCGTTGCTCATGAACATTTCACCTATTTCCGCTTCATCAAAATCAGCCAGTTTATTTTCTGTCCAGTAATTGGCATGCGTACCGGGATTATACATAGCCAGTATTTCTGCGCTTTCGCCATCGCTGTGCAAATGGGTGCTTAAAATACCCTGGTTTTCTTTTTCTGTGGGTTGCAGCACCACGGCACCGGCGCCATCACCAAATATTACAGATACATTGCGGCCACGGGTGCTGAAATCAAGACCGAAGGAATGTTTTTCACTTCCGATCACAAGGATATTTTTATACATCCCCGATTTGATAAATTGATCGGCTACCGATAACGCATACACGAAACCACTGCACTGGTTACGTATATCCAGCGCCCCTATTTCTTTCATTTTAATGGCACGTTGTACCAGTACGCCGCAGCCGGGGAAATAATAGTCGGGACTTAGTGTGGCAAAAATGATAAAGTCTACATCCTGTGCGGTAATCCCTGCTCTTTCAATAGCAACTTTAGCGGCTTCCACACCCATGGTGGTGGTGGTTTCGCCGGTACGCTTTGCATAGCGCCGTTCTTTTATACCGGTACGCTCCTGTATCCATTCATCGGAAGTATCCATGTATTTGGTGATATCTTTATTGGTAACAACATTTCCAGGTACATACATGCCAATACCGGCAATTTTACTCCGATGCATATACAATCGTTTAATTTGAAAAGGGAAATTACAAATTTGCAGAAAACTAAAATGATAAAATAACCTGCGCCCGAAAATACCGGAGAAAATTTACAGTAAGCAAGTTAAAATGATGGCCAACAGGGTAACACATGCCTGGCAAAGGAATTAATTTACTTTTTGCAGGCCCTTTGCTACAAACCAGTCATCATAGGTGGGTTGTGATTTGGTTTTATAATGCACATCAATGGCATTACGGAGCACTCCCGAATTTTTTACAAATTTGTTGGTAAACTGTTCTGCTAGCATTAATATGGACAGGCCGCTGCTTTCCCGTTTTATTTCAGCCACATAATACCGGCCGCCGATAAATGTGTTTAAAAACTGCCGGCCGCCCACATCGGATAGAAATGCGGTGGCTTTAATCGTATCGTTACTGATTATGCGGAATGGTTTCAGTTCGTCAATATATCCTGTTATTGCAACATCATATTCCATATCCGACTTTTTGTCGAATATAATCTTTACAGGTTCTTCCCGGTAATGTTTATCATCTGAAGGCCTTGGCACCATCGCAGCCCATTTCCCCAGCAATGTTTCATCAATGTATTGCTGTGGTTCTGTATCAATACTGTAAGGAGAGTGGTAAGGACACCCGTACAGTAAAAAGATCACAGAGATAAATAAAAATATTCTTGCCGGCTTCAACATCACATTATAAAATTACAAAAACTATTGGTGTTTGAATAAACCGTTTACTCAACCGCTACAACAGCCTGCTGAATAAAGCACTCAATACACCGGCCAGCTCCATAAACCAGGCAATACCCAGGTGTACTATTAGCCCGCCCCATATACTTTGTGTATTATATGCAATGATGCCAAGCAGCGTGCCACCGAAAAAACTGCTGATGGCTTCACCCATCGGTTTACCAAGGTGTATGCTGCAGTAAAAACAGGCTACCGGTATGACGCAGTGTGTACCGCAGGTATACATCAATGAGAGAATAAGAAAGCCACGGAAGAAAAATTCAATACTTATAAAATCAAAACCATAGCACAATTCAAATATGATATAGCGAAACCTGCTTTGCCAGCCGCTGCCTGGTATTTGTGCAAGCACTTTTGCTTTTGGATAAACCTGCTGGAAATCCTTTTGTAAACCTGCCAGTACAAGTAACGGCACCATTATTAAAAGCATGATCAAATAAGGCCGGATGCTGTCTAATGGTTTTATTCCATAGAAAGGTTGCTGTCCTTTATCTTTTAAAAACCATATTAAACCAACAGGAATCAACAACACAAAAACTTTTATTACCCAGTTAATGCAATATTGATAAAAAACCCGGTCAGCCCCGGGCCATGTATCAATGATCCATTGCTTATGAAAATTAAAATTTACCCTGAAAGAAAAAAAGGCTGGTGCCAAGAAAAGTATCAGCCAAAACCACGCATTTTGTAAATAGGTGCAGTCCTTATAAAACAGCGGCTGTAAAAGAAAAGCAGCAGCAAAAGGAATAAAATACAAAAGGTAATACCCCATAAATCCTGCAGCCCAGTTATTACGGGAAGCAATATATTTTTTTTCAAGACCATGCCAGTAGTTAAGGTAGATCAGCAGTGCAAGCAAACCCGTCACCAGCAATATATATGGCCAGTTAAACTCCTTTGAATAAAAATCCCTGATGTATTTAAGTATGCTGCCCAGCGGTTGTAACAGTTTGTGAAGGTTTATTCATTACATCCCACAACAGGTCTTTTAATTCTTTTAACCCATGGTTTGTAACAGACGAAATAAAAACATGCGGTATATTTCCCGGTAATTCTTTTTCAATAGCAGCTTTTAATTCATCGTCCAGCATATCCGATTTACTGATGGCAATGGCAAAATCTTTCTGCAGCATTTCAGGATTGTATTGTTCCAGCTCATTCAGCAGTATATCAAATTGCTTTTTATGATCATCGCAGTCAGCAGGTATTAAAAAAAGCAACACGGAATTTCTTTCAATATGCCGTAAAAAACGGTGACCAAGTCCTTTACCCTCTGCTGCACCTTCAATGATACCGGGAAGATCCGCCATACAAAAACTTTTTCCATCCCTGTATTCAACCATACCAAGCTGTGGTGTGAGCGTGGTAAAAGCATAATCAGCAATTTTTGGTTTGGCAGCAGTTATGGAAGACAACAGTGTTGACTTACCTGCATTGGGAAAACCCACCAGCCCCACATCCGCCAGTACTTTTAATTCAAGCAGCTTCCATCCCTCCACGCCTGGCTCACCAGGCTGTGCATATTCAGGGGCCTGGTTAGTGGCTGTTTTAAAATTACTGTTACCCAAACCACCACGGCCGCCTTTCAGCCAAACCACTTCCTGCCCGTCTTCCAGTATCTCCACTTCCTTTTTTCCATTTTCCTCATCCCTTGCAATGGTGCCCAGTGGTACTTCAATGATAATATCTTTTCCAAACCTGCCGGTTTGATTGTTTTTATTTCCACCTTCTCCATTTTCTGCCAATACGTTCTTAAAGTAACGGAGATGCAGTAAAGTCCATAGTTGTGAATTGCCCTTTAAAATGATGTGACCACCACGGCCGCCATCGCCACCGTCAGGGCCTGCCATAGCATTATACTTGGTACGCATAAAATGTTTACTGCCGGCACCGCCATGCCCGCTACGGCAAAATATGCGGATATAATCTATAAAGTTTGTTTTTTCTGCCACACTGCTTTTTTGCGAAGATACAATTTTAAGCTGCGCCCGCTTTTCCGGGCACACTAATTGATCTGTAGTCTTTGATTTTATTTCGCTGTAAAAGCAACGGTTAAAAAAATGAAGCTGTCAGTAATAAAAAATAAGCAAATGAAAGTCTTGATCGCTTTGGTATTGTTTGCCTGCAGTCTTTCAGCCTGTAACAAACAAATAAAAGATTCAGCAACCGAAAAACATACGCCGCCCGCCGAAACACCGGCCTGCATCCTTAAAATGATAGAGGAATTGAAAAATAAACCAAAGCAGAACCCGCCTGCTGTTGTATATGAATTTACTTACAAAGATCAAAAAGTATATTACATCACATCAGATTGCTGTGATCAATACAATTTTTTATACGATGCCAATTGCAATATATTGTGTGCTCCCGATGGCGGCATCACTGGTGGTGGTGACCACCGGTGCATTGATTTTAACACAACAAAAAAAGATGAAAAACTTGTCTGGAAAGACGAACGTTAATACTCAGCTTTCCCATTTAACAAGATGGTGCTGCCGCTGATCAACACTTACCTTTGTTAAGAACAGTTCAAAAGTGGTAATCAGCAGTTTAATATGAAAAGTGTACTGGTATAATATTTATTACCTGCCCGTGAACTATATAAAAAAACTCATATCTTCGTGAGACTTCGAACCAATCTTTCTGATTAAAATGCGTAAATTATTACATGGTTTGCTTTTTGCCAAAAGGCACCTGATGAAACAATTGCCTATAGAAGATTGGAAAACTTTTGAAGACCTTTTAACCCCGGAATCTACTTGTATTGATGTAGGGGCCCATGGCGGAGCTTGGACCGTCCCCTTGTCTAAACGATGCACAAAAGGTACCGTATATGCTATAGAAGCTCTCCCATATTATGCAGATGTTTTACGTATCACACTCAGTCTTTTATTCCGTACACGAAATGTAAAGCTTTTTAATAATGCTGTTTCTGATAAAGCAGGTGTGGTATCACTCCGGTATAAAGACAAGAAGGGCAGACTTCTTACTGGAATGACACATGTTTCATCATCTGGCAAAGAACAGGACACTATTGATGTTGAATGCCTTTCTCTTGATCAATTCGCAGAGAAAGAACGAATTGAAAAATTAGATTTCATCAAAATTGATGTGGAGGGTTTTGAACTTTTTGTATTAAGAGGTGCATCAACCATTCTTAAAAAATTCAAACCTGCAGTGTATTGCGAAATAATGAGTAAATGGACAGAAAGATATCAATACCAGCCTGCTGATATCTTTAAATTTATGACCGATACAGGCTATAAAATCTACTATATCAATAAAAATAAGAAGCTTGAATTTTTTGCACAGAACGAAACAGTTCTGCCCTCCCAGAATTTCTTGTTCATTCACCCTGAGTCGGGTAAATAAAAAATAATCCTTTACTTTCCTGGTTATCTTACGGTTTGCGAAAGTTTTTATTCATCAATATTATCTTGTTCCTTCCGGTATGGGCAGATCTCTTTTGAGCATACTATCCATATTTGCCATTTCCCAGGCTGTATAAAAAATAAGGCGGGTACGTTTTTCATATAAAGCCCAGTTGATCTTATCCACGGTATCAGTTGGCTTATGATAATCCCCCAGCAGCATACCGTCATAAAAAAATAAAACCGGCACCCCCTTCCTTGCAAAATTGTAATGGTCGCTGCGGAAGTAAATTCTTTCAGGATCATTAGGATCATCAAATTTATAATCCAGTGTTAGCCGGGTGTGTTTATTATTGGCGCTCTCATTTATAAAAACAAGATCCGTGCTGAGTTTATCATGCCCGATAACATATAAATAATTGGAGGAGTCCGCAGTTTGCCTTTCTGTATCTATCCTTCCGATCATGTCCGTATTCAGGTCCACGCTTGTTTTATCAAGCGGGTATACAGGATGATCGCTGTAATACTCGCTTCCCCATAAACCTTTTTCCTCACCACTAACGGTCATGAATACAATTGTCCGGCGTGGACCTTTACCTTCTGCTTTTGCTTTTGTAAATGCTTCCGCCATCTGGATAACGGCGCAGGTACCACTGCCGTCATCATCAGCGCCATAATAGATCTTTCCATTTTTTTTGCCAAGATGATCATAGTGGGCAGTCAGGAAAATATATTCATCCTTTTTATCTGTTCCTTCGAGTACACCCAATACATTACTGGCATCAATACGGCGTTTTGCTTTTTTATAATCAATACTTACCGGCAGGTTTAATACAGGCGTTTTTACATGCTCAAATGTACCTGCTGATTTTGCAGTTGTGATCAAATCCGCCACTTTCCAGTTTTTTAAAACCTGCTTTGCTGCTTTGTGTGACAGTACAATATAATTAGGATTATCATCATCCCCGCTGTGAGGGAAATAATAGCCCGTTTCACTATTGATCTTAAGTGTAAGGCTGTCTGGTTTTTCCATTGACTGGTTGATAAACAATACAGCCGCTGCTCCTTTTTTCTTTGCAACTTCCAGTTTATAACGGATACCAGGGTACGTATATTTGGAGTATTTATACCCACCACTTAAAATATAGTCGCCGTCATCAGCCTTGGGTTCTCCCAAGAACATTACCAGCACTTTTCCTTTTGCATCGATGTTTTTATAATCATTATATTTTTCATCATCTATACCATAACCTGCAAAAACAATTTTTTGAGCAGTTGACCTGCCGGCCTCGTTATTTACAGGAGGGGTATAAAAATCAGTGCCAAATTTTAATTTCTTATTGCCTGCTTTAACAGTGCAGCCAATGACAGAATCTTTGTAAATAGGATAATATTGCTGGTAACCTTTTAAAGCACCAGGATATTGCAACCCTAACTTTTTAAATTCGTTTTCAATATATACGGCTGCTTTCCGCTGCCCTTCTGTACCTGTTTCCCTGCCCTCCATTTCCTCTCCGGCAATAACTGTTAAATGTGCTTTTAAACCTTCGCCGGTTATCATTGCCGCATACCTAGATGCATCGTCTGTTTGTGCAATGGCGGAGGAGAGGTAAAAGAAAAGACTGCAGAACAAAAAAGATTGTTTCATTACTTAACGGATAATATGGTAGTGAGATAATTTGAACAAAGAAAAGTCAATAGCAATAATGGCAATCAATATTATTACAGGTGGTTAACAGGCTATCTTTTTTACCCTGGTGGAATGCCTGCCACCTTCAAATGCCGTATGCATAAATACATCAAGCATTTTTTCAGCATCGCCGTCCCTTACAAAACGGGCGGGAACACAAAGTATGTTGGCATCATTGTGTTTACGGCAGAGTTCAGCCAGCTCTTCGCCCCAGCAAATAGCAGCCCGTATGCCCTGGTGTTTATTCGCCGTAATGGCCACACCATTAGCACTGCCGCAAAGCAATACGCCAAAAGCAGCCTCTCCTTTTTCTACTGCAGAAGCAACGGGGTGAGCAAAATCAGGATAGTCAACAGCGTTTTTATCGTAAGTGCCAAAATCTTTAAAAGCAATCCCTTCTCCTTCTAAAAAAGAAATAAGATCTTCTTTGCAGTCAAACCCGGCATGATCACAACCAATTGCTACGGGTAATTTTAAATTAAACGGTGACATAACATGCAAATAAAAAATGAATAAATGAGAATTTCAGCGTAAAAGTAGTATTAAAAACCGGTTGGTTGTGCTAAAAGAATTACAATAAAGCCGCCACAGCTATCCCCTGTATCAGCTCCATTCTTTTTCTTCTTTTGCACGCTTTTTATCAACACTGGAAGCAAGTAAAATACTTATCCAGTATAAAAAAACCAGTGGTATGGTAACCAGTAACTGGCTTGTCCAGTCAGGTGAAGGTGTAATTACTGCAGCAACAATCAGTATAACGACAAATGCAAATTTAAAATACTGTTTAAGCAGCTTCCCGCTGATGATACCGATTCTTGCAAGTACATAGGATAATACCGGCAATTCAAAAGCAATACCACAGCCCAGGATGAGATTGGTAAGACTGTCGATATAATCGTTTACGGCGGGCCGGTACTGTATCATACCGGATTTACCCAATGTAAAGCCTGCCAAAAAATTAAAGGTGAAAGGTGCCAGCAAATAATAACCAAACGCTGCTCCTGCAAAAAAGCACAGTGATACATAGAATATACTGCCCCTGCTGTAACGTCTTTCTTTTGTCGTAAGCGCCGGTTTGATAAAACGCCAGAGCTCCCAAAAGATGTACGGAAAAGCGGCTATTAACCCACCGATCATTGCAATGGTAATGGCAGAGGTGAAAGTACCGTTTACCTCGGTAACCTGGAAATTGATCTTGACCGCAGGCATACAGAATGCATCACCCAGGTGCAACCATGCACCAAAGCGGCAAAGCGCCCCATAAGTAAAAAATTTTTCATCGGCAGGCGCCAGTATCACGTTGTCATATATCCAGTCGATATTCATGAAAATGGCTATCGCCGCTACCAGCCATGCTATTACAGAACGCATCAAATGCCACCGCAGCTCTTCGATATGATCAAAGAAGCTCATTTCTGTTATTTCCGCCTGCTTTTTCCCTTTGATACGGGTAAAAAAGGATTTTCGTTCTGCTGCTGTATCCGCCAATGGAATCTTTATTTGGTAGTTGGCAAAAATAAAACAGTTTTGTCATTAGCCGGCAAAGTAAAAAACTGCCATTTAAAGAATCAGTATAACTGGTTTTTCCCAGTTGTTTACGTATACAATATTTTTGCCACTATACTGTAATTAAAAATGAGAATACACTGCCTGCAGCAGGTGGCCCATGAAGGCCCCGGCACTATCTGTGAATGGGCCAAACAAAACGATCACAGCATTACTTATACCCCCTTTTATAAGGCAGATCATTCATTGCCGGCACTGGCAGATTTTGATGTATTGCTTGTAATGGGTGGTTTTATGAATGTGGATGAGGAAGAAAGATTTCCCTGGTTAAAAGAAGAAAAAGCATTGATAAGAAAGTCGGTTGTTGCGGGCAAAAAAATAATTGGTATTTGCCTCGGCGCACAGTTAATTGCCGCTGCGCTTGGCAGCAAAGTATACAAGGGCAAAGAAAAAGAGATCGGTATTTTTCCCGTCAATTTTACTGAAGAAGCGCTTCGGCATGCTTTATTTAACCACTTTATAAATCCTTACCCTGTATTTCACTGGCATGGCGACACATTTGACATCCCTGCAGGAGCTGTATTACTTGCATCCACAACTGTTTGCAGGAACCAGGCTTATTTAATTGGCCATAATGTGATCGGATTGCAATTTCACTTTGAAATGGATGAAGCAGCTGTTGACAGCATGCTGCAGCATGAAGGAAGTGCACTGCAGGAGAAGGGTGATTTTATTGCATCCAAAGAAACAATACATAACAGTTATCATTATCTCCAACAAAATAAAACTGACCTGTTCATGCTGCTGGATAAATTTCTTGCGCTGTGATTATGACCTGGCCACTTCCTTAAAATAATGCTGCTCACTGGTACTGATTGTTTATCTTTAGAACCGGAGACCGAAAAGTTGTTGTGGAATTCTAATACCACCTTCTGAAAATTATCCTGCTTAGCTCCCCCTGTTTTCACTTTTTAAATTTTACAGAATGGCATCAAATCATCTTGCCAAAGCCGCCATGTTAATGGTGGTGATCATTTTGGCTGCAGTAACCAGCTGGGAATTGTATTTACGTAATAAAGGGCTGGAGGTTACGTATGACGATGGCGGTCCCCTGTTTGCAGATAAACGGGCCATGGTATATGAACCGCAGGATAAAGCGACGGTCTTTATCGGCTCCTCCCGTATCAAATACGACCTGGATATTCCCACCTGGGAAGCAATGACCGGCGACCATGCGATACAACTGGCATGCGTGGGCAGCAGTCCCCTGCCGGTGCTAAAAGATCTTGCAGCAGATGAAAATTTTAAAGGCAAACTGGTGGTGGATGTTACAGAAGGCTTGTTTTTTGGTTTGTTCCCGGGGGTAAATGAAGACCCCGAGAAATACCTTAAATATTCAAAAGAGGAAACACCTGCGCAGAAAGCAGGTTTTTATATCAATCATTTTTTAGAATCTAAACTTGTCTTCCTCGACAAGGCAAGTCTTTCGCTCACAGGCAAACTAGATGCACTGTATTTAAAAAGCAGGCCGGGTGTTTTTATGATGCCCATTTTCCCATTGGATTTTGAAGGGGTACAGTTTGACAGGCAATGCCTCATGACAAAAAAATTTGTTGCTGACACCGCATTGCAGCGACAGGTAACTGATATCTGGAGCTTTTTTGCGAGCATGAGCAAAGATGATAAACCTGTGAGCGGACCAGTGCTGGACAGTATGCTGAATGATATAAAATTGAATACAGACAAAATAAAAGCGAGAGGAGGCAAGGTTCTATTTGTAAGAACGCCATCCAGCGGGCCTTATGGACAGGCAGAACAGATGGGCTATCCAAGAGAAAAATACTGGCAACGTGTACTCGACACCACGGGGTGCCCGGGCATGCATTTTAAAGACTACCCTGCAACGGCTGGTCTTATCTGTCCTGAATGGTCGCACCTTACACCCACCGATGCAGTAATATTTACAAAAGAATTTATCCGGGTACTGCAGGAAGAGAAGGGATGGTCATTTACAAAAACTGCCGCAAAATAATTCTACACATTTAAACCTGCCTCCATGGTTTTCAATTCATACACCTTTATTGTTTTTTTCATTATCATTCTCATCCTGCATAACCTCCCATTCAGCTGGAAAACAAAAAAGATAAACCTGCTGATTGCCAGTTATATTTTTTATGCAGCATGGAATCCTCCTTTTATTTTACTACTCTGGCTTTCCACCATTGTAGATTTTTATGTTGGCCGTGCATTATACACCCAGCAAAATGTGGCAAAAAAAAGAATGCTGCTGGTGATCAGTCTTATTGGAAATGTGGGTATGCTTTGCTTTTTTAAATACGGCGCTTTTTTACTGGAAAATTTTACCGCACTGGTTAACCTTTTTGGTGCAAACTATCATCCGGCGAAGCCCAATATCATTTTACCTGCGGGTATTTCCTTTTATACTTTCACAACACTTTGCTACACCATCGATATGTATTACAAGAAAAGTGAGCCGGTAAAAAACCTGCTGGACTTTTCATTATTTGTGACGTTCTTTCCGCACCTGGTGGCGGGTCCTATTGTACGGCCGCCACAATTAGTGCCACAGTTTGAAACTGAAAGAAGCACTACAAAAAAGCAATTGCTGGACGGATTACTGCTTTTATCACTGGGGCTGTTTATGAAAGTGGTACTGGCAGACAGCATGCTGTCAGGGCCTGCCAACGCAATGTTTGGTGCTCATCAAAATGTAGCAATGCTGGATGCATGGATGGGTACACTTGCTTTTTGCGGCCAGATATTTTTTGACTTTGCGGGTTACTCCACCTGTGCGATTGGTGTAGCCATGTGTCTTGGCTTTGTATTGCCACAAAACTTCAATTATCCTTATGCTGCCATAGGCTTCAGTGATTTCTGGCGGCGCTGGCATATTACTCTCTCTGCATGGCTTCGTGATTATTTATATATTCCGCTTGGTGGTAACAGGAAAGGAACAGGGAGGACTTATATCAACCTGATGCTGACGATGCTTATTGGTGGTTTATGGCACGGCGCTAACTGGACATTTGTAGCATGGGGCGGCCTGCATGGTTTTTATTTATGGGTTGAAAAATTTATTGATGATAAAACAAAAAGGATCGGAACCCTCGTGGCTTCATCACAAAAAACAATAACCGGGTTGCTGTATGCATTATTTACTTTTTTTCTTGTAAACATCACCTGGGTGTTTTTTCGTGCGGATAATTTTGGCAAAGCAGGCAGTGTATTAAAATCAATGTTTGGTTTTCAAAAAGGAGAACCGGTACTTACAACGCTTGCTATTATAAAAGTAATTGTAATTGTTACCGCAATGCTGATCATGCACTGGCTGATGCGGAATACAAAGGTGCTGGATGTGGCTTATAAAGCACCGTGGTGGTTATTGGGTATTGTTTGGGCATTGATGCTGGTATTGCTGATCTGGAGCCAGGAAAGCACCAGTTCATTTATCTATTTCCAGTTTTAAAAAAATAAGGGGCCCGGTTAAGCCGGGCCCCAATTAAGATTATACTGATAAATTATTACTCGATCTTGTAAGTGTAATAACCTGGTGCACCTAAATAAAGCGTGATCTTGTGCGTACCTGCCGGCACTGCAAAGTTCTTTGCCGCATTGCCAATATTTTCACCCCCCTGTAAAAGACGGCCCGATCCATCATTATCACCAAGGTTTAAACCCCAGTCATTATTGAACCTGAATTTAAACTGGTCACCATCAGCTATAGTGATGGTACCGGTCCATTTATCTGCACCTGCATCATAGGTCATTGGCACATCTGTATTCCAGCCACTGGCAGCAAAACTACCGATCAAACTTACAGACGTTATTTCTTTATATGTCCAGGTAAGTGTATTCATGTTAGCGGTAAAATAATAGTAGCCTGCAGCAGGTACAGTTAAGTTACCAGGAGCACCACCTTCCAGGTCACCAGCATTTGCACCTGGGCCATAAGCATTGCTCCAGTCTGGTGTAGTGGTAAATTTAAATTCGTTGGTACCACCGGCAGGAATATTTACAAATCCATCAAATTTACCATCCGCAGCAGGTGAACCTAAATTAATTGCAGATGTTTTCTCAGGTCCCCAGCCCTGGTAATCACCCGGCATGTACAATAAACCATAATCACCCGCTTTGGTTACTGTATATTTTCCGTTCTGGAAATCTACACGGATCTTGTAATAACCTGAAACATCCGGACCCGGGATATTATCATTACCCATATCTTTTCCAAAATCCCCTCCGGCTTTAAGACCCGGCGCTGTTTTATCTGCAACATTGTATTTATGATCCCAGTTACCATTCAATGGCAGTAATAAATATTCACCGCCAGCATTGATAAAGAATGTTCCTTCATATGTTACTGTATCGATCATGGTAAACAATTGTCCCTGGGCAACAGGGTTATCCCATCCGGCGGCAGTTGAACTTCCCACGAGTGCTAATGTTCGGCTGGCCGGTGGCTCCACTTTTGGTGGCACTGCGTAGGGCGTTGCCTGTATCGTAACAACATTTGATATTTTCTGATCATTGTTATTCAGATAAGATGATACCAGCCTGGTATTGATCGTATGAGGAGTATTAGCCCTTAAGCCAAAAGCAATCCATACTGCATTCAGTTCCTTTGCAAGGAAAGAAGTGGTCAGGTTACCAATTATTTCTTTGGTGTACGGCGCCATAAAATTACCGCCCGGTGTATCTATCTGCAACACAAATTTGGTATGGGCTGAATCCACTGAATATTTTGGATCGGTCCAGTTAAACGAAAGGGCGATCTTGCCGGAATCCGCCCTGTCCGGCGCCACTGTAGCAGCAGAGCTGGTCAGCACAACATCCGAACCGGCATTGTGAAACGACAGCGTATCCGCTTTGTCAATTTTTTTACAGGCTGCAAACACAAAGCTTACAACAGCTGCAAGGAATATGATCTTTGAAATATTTTTCATTTTGAAATATTTTAATGCAATAACAATTATTAAACCTTTTCAATTTTATACTTGCCTGTTACAAAATCAAGGGTGATCTTGTAAAGTCCTGCAGCCGCAGGTCCATCCCATCCCGGATCAGCATCCTTCTGTTCAAAATCACCGGTTGCGAAAGGTACACCACTGGCATATTTAGGCCTGTACTGTGTATTCCATTCTCCCTGTTTTTGTATAAACTTGAAATTACCACCACCAATAAAATTCACTGTCAGTTCATAAACAGTTTCAGATACTTTGGTGAATTTCTGATCCACATCGTACGGTGCTTTAAGCGGGTTATCCCAGCTGGAAGCAAACGCACTGCCCAGCGCCCACAATGTGCCTTCTTTTGGTAATGGAACAATCACATCCAGGTACGGCGTAATCGTTAAAGGAATAATATTTGAGTATACAGCAGAAGCAGATCCTTTTACAGCAGCTTTTATCCTGAACTCAATATTATGGGGTACATCCACCACTAAATGAACAGGCAATAACCATTTGTTCAGATCACCTTGCGTAACGGTAACGTTTAAGTTATTATCAATAGCGGTCAGGTCAATGGAACCTTTCTCAAAATGTTTGCCGCTGGTATCAGCCTGTACAGTGTAGGTTACACTTTGTGAGCTTACGCCTGTTGTAAATTCAAAATTTGGATTGGTCCAGTCGAACCTTGCAGCAAAAGCCTTTTCTGTTGCCTTTGTCAGCACCAGCGTTGCTTCCCCATCAGTATGTGTAAATACCGGCGGAGTGCTTTTTTCAATAAATATCTTGGTTTCTTCTTTTTTGCAACCAACAAATGCCATTACAAGTACCGGTATGCAAAACAGTTTTATTATATTTTTCATAATCATGTTATATTAAAAAATTAATACCCCGGGTTTTGTTTCAAATTATTGTTAGACGTAAGTTCTGGTGCAGGGATAGGATATAAATTATAATCAGGAGATACACTGCCACCACCAGGAAGATTTGCTTTCCATGGCCACAGGTAAGTGGAAGTAGTAAACTTGTTATACCTTATAAGATCTGTGCGGCGGAACCCTTCCCAGTAAAACTCTCTTGCCCTTTCATCTAATACCAGGTCAAGTGTGATATCATTTGCAGAAGCTAAATCACCATTTGTATTTCCATAAGCCCTTCTCCTGATCTTATTAAAATAGTCAAGTGTCAGCGCTGCATCACCGCCACCACCTCTTTTGGTAGCCTCAATATAGATCATGTATTGCTCAGCAAGCCTGAACAGTGGCATATCAATACCCACACCCAGGTCTTTCAGCTGATAACCCAGTGAACCATCCCTGTTAATGTTTTTGAATTTTGTTACCACATAGCCGTCAGATATCCTGTCAACGATTTCTTTGTTGCGGTTTGTTGTAAAGAAGTTTGCTCTTTTATCAACAGCACCTGTAACATCAGGGAAAAGGTCAGGAAGATTTTTTGTAGTACGATTACCACCCCAGCCTGTTACACCCACCACATTCAGGCCAACATCAGAATGTGAACCTGCCCACACGATATAATTGGTGCCGCCATAGTTCTGTGATCTTTCACCATCATAATTAATGGTAAAGATGAACTCGTTGGTACATTTATAATTATCATTTAAGAAAAGCCAGTTATAATCTGTTTCCAATGTATAACCTGCATCAATTACTCTTTTAGAATACTTAACAGCATCACTGTATCTTGCCGTACCTGTATAAACCTCTGCATTCAGGTACATACGAGCCAGCAAAGCCTGCGCAGCAGCCCGGTCTGCACGGCCATATTCATTGGCTCTTGGTTCTGGCAGCGCCGTTTCAAGTGCGGTTAATTCTGATTCCACATAATTGAAAAGATCTGCACGTTTTATTTGTTTGGGCAATGCACCACCAATTGCATCAGCTTCGGTAGCAAAGGATGGGTTACCAAAACAATCCATTAACACCCAGTATTGAAAAGCCCTCAAGAATCTTGCTTCAGGAATATAACCTTTAATGGTATCAATGCTTTTACCGGAGATACCTCTTCTTGATAGATTCTCATCAGAACACTGGCGTATAAATTCATTACACAACAGTATCTGGTAGGCAGAACGTACGTACAAACCTTTCAGCAATGCATTACCTGCACCCCAGTTCATGTTATGAAAATCATGTAAACCGGCATCGGTATTACCATTCCACGAAGCGTTGTCAATCGCTTCATCTGTGCTTAATTCCTGCACATTCCAGAACATCCTCAGGAAGTCGGAGTTACCTTCATCGATTGTTACAGGATCAATATCGGGCTGGCCGGCGGGACCACCATTACCTGTTAAGGCGAAGGCGCCATATAATTTTGCAAAACCCTGCCTGTAACCTTCTGGAGTGCTGTACGCCACTTCCACAGTTACACCGTTGGTAGGTGTTAACTCAAGCGTTTTTTTACATGATGTAAAACTGATGAGGAAGAGCCCAGCAGTTACAACCAGTATTAAAATATTCTTTTTCATATAATGCTTTTATTAGAATTAAATTTTAAAAATCAAGACCTACACCAAAAATAAACGTCCTTGGCCTTGGATATGCGTTGTTATCAATACCGCCGCTGATCTCAGGATCCAGTCCTTTGTACTTGGTAATTACAAATACATTTTGAACACCTGCATTAAAACGGAGGCTGACATTGTTGCCTATTTTACCAAGGTTATAACCAAGGTTGATGTTGTCCATTCTTAAGAAAGAAGCATTCTGTACATAGTAATCAGACTGGTAGAAATTACCCGTTCCCTGGAACTTTGTATTCAGCACATCTGAACTCTGGTTTGACAAATAAGATGCAAAAAGGAATTTGCTGATAGCGCCGTTGGTAGCAACATTGTTGTACACATAATTGCCAACATTTGCACGCAGGTTAAAACCAAGACTCAGTTTTTTGTAAGTAAGATTTGAACTGAAGCCAAAGAACATTTTTGGATCAGGAGATTTGAATATAACCAGGTCGCTGCTGTTGATCACACCATCCCTGTTAAAGTCTTCGTACAGGTTTTCAATTGGCAGGCCGGTTGTTTTATCATAGATCTGTTTGAAAACATAGAAGGATGCTCTTGGATTACCAATTGCATTTGCCTGTACACCACCATTACCACCAATACCGGCAATCTGGTTTACAAAACCCGGTATGTCATTAATAGTAAGTTTGGTGATCTCATTTTTGTTGTAAGTAACGTTGAAGGCTACATCCCAGTTAAAGTCTTTTGAAACCACCGGTTGTGCATTGATGCTGAATTCAACACCTTTGTTAACCATGCTGCCCACATTAGCAATAGTTGTATTGCTGAAGTTGGTGAAAGCAGGCTGTGTAATAAGATTCAGCAGGTCTGTTGTTTTCCTGTAGTAGTATTCGATGCTACCGGAGATACGGTTATTGAAGAATCCATAATCGATCGCAATATTGGAAGTAGCGGTCTGTTCCCATTTCCTGTTCTGGTAGTAACCACCTGGTCTGAACATCTGGTAAAATTTATCACCGATCTGGTATTGCGCTTTATCATTACTTAAACCATAATAAGAAATGTAATCATAGTTACCAATACCATCCTGCTGGCCGGTAACACCATAACCAATTCTTAATTTCAAATTAGACAGTGCTTTTGAATTCCTGAGTGCAGGAATTTCATTTAAGCGCCAGGCAACAGCGGCTGAAGGGAATGTACCCCAGCGGTTATTGGGACCAAATTTAGAAGAACCATCCCGGCGGATAGAAGCTGTGATGAAGAGGGCATTGTTGAAAGTATAATTCAAGCGGCCCAGGTAAGACAGCAACCTGTTTTGAGGTTTATCAAAAGGATACTGCGGGTAATTAGTAACAGCAGTATCATAAGCATAGGCCTTAAAGTTATAGTTAGTGGTAAGGTAATCCTGGTACTCGGCGCCTGCCATTAATTCGATCCTGTTTTTAGCATCGAAATTTTTTGAGTAGTTCAGGTAACCGTTCAGGTATGAATTTGTAACCTTTGTTTTGTACTGTGTTCTTGTTCCGCCATGCACAGAGCCATCTCCTGATGTAAATGCTTTATAATTAGAGGCAGCGCTGTCATTGATAACAACATTACCATAACCGTTAGCATAATCATAACCACCGTTTACGACTACCCGCAAATCAGGGAAAAAGCGAAGTTTGTAATCAATGCCGAGGTTTGCGATCAGGCGGTTTGCATTACCCCTGTCATTTTTCTGCATTAATAAACCCAGTGGATTTTTAGGCGACAATGCTGTTAAACCTGTATTGGTATTAGACGGGTCAAGTCTTTCCCAGTAACCACCAAAACGGTTATTACCAGAATACACCGGCTGCGTTGGGTCAAACTGGTTAGCACCCCATACCGCATCTGTGTTGGCAAAACGTGTTTTTGTAAAAGAGCCTTTTACATTCAGGTCGATCTTTAAATTACCTCCCAATAAAGAAGGACTTAAATTAAGACCCGTAGTAATACGCTCAAGCTTACCTGTCTTTAAGATACCTTCCTGGTTTAAATAACCCAGAGAAATGCGGTAGGGCAATCTTTTTACAGCACCGGAAACACTCAGGTTATTATCATTCACCAATGCATTCTGGTATATCTGGTCCTGCCAGTCGGTAGAAACATTACCAAGTAACGCTTTTTGAGCAGCAGTACCATTTGCATTTACCAGGTCACGGAATTCCTGTGCACTTAATACATCCACTTTTTTTGCCAGCTTGGCTACTGATACCTGGCTGCTGAATGCAAACTTTGCCTTGCCGCTCTGACCTTTTTTAGTGGTTATTATTATTACACCATTGGAGGCCCTGCTGCCATATATAGCTGTTGCAGAAGCATCTTTTAAAATGGTGAACGTAGCAATATCATTTGGGTTGATCAGTGCCAGCGGGTTAGCTACACCAGGCACAGAGTTACTTCCATCCGGGTTTTTAGGGTTTTGTATCGGCATCCCATCGATAACGATCAACGGGTCATTGCTTGCATTTAAAGAAGAACCGCCACGGATCCTGATTGTACTGCCTGAACCAGGAGCCCCATCATTTGGTGTAACAGAAACACCTGCCACTTTACCGGCAATTAATTGTTCCGGTGTCGTGATCACCCCTTTATTAAAATCTTTTGAACTCACGGTAGCTACAGAACCGGTAAGATCCCTCTTACGGGCTGTACCATAACCTACCACCACCACATCACTTAACTGCTGTGTATTTTCTACCAGCTGCACATTCACATCACCGCTGCCAATAGCAACTTCCTGTGTTGTATAACCAACAGAGGTAAATGTAAGTGTGGTAGCACCCGCAGGCACATTAATTTTAAAACCACCATCACTGCCGGTTTGTGTTCCTGTTCCCTTTCCTTTTACAGAAACAGTAACGCCCGGGATGCCGGTGCCTTTTTTTGAATCAGTTACCTTACCGGTAACCACCGTTTGCGCCGATGCTGCGATGGAAAAAACCAACAACACAATCGTTAACGCAATCGATTCCGTCAGTTTTGAAAGAATTCCTTTCATTTTCTTTTTCATCTGTTTTGTTTTAAGCTGCCGGGAATACCGTAAAAGAAGACGGCCTATAATGTATTGGCAGTAGAAGCAATCATCATAAGCAAACAAGTCGTCAGTTTTGGTATTTCATAAGCAACCGTTTTTAAAAGTATGTAGGTTATTTATGATATAGATGTGTAAATTCTACACAATGATAGGTAATTTTTTAATTCTGCAAAACTATTGTTGAATGAATTTTTACCAGGGATCATTAAAAATTACAGTATAGCGCTCCTCACATCGTTTACTAAGACAACGCATACCGGCTGACCGCTGCAAGCATTAAAAATCTATACCGATAAACTTTTTTTTCTTTTTTTCGTATTTATCAAAATTGAACTTATACAGTTTACCCGGCCGGTGCGGCACCCCCTGTTCCATCTCCTTCAGATCCACCAGGAAATCCATAGAGAAAAATTTCTTCCTGAAGTTGCGCCTGTCCATCTTTATTTCCAGTATCGCCTCGTACAGGTTTTGTAATTCCCTCAAAGAAAATTTTTTGGGCAACAAATTAAAACCAAGTGGATGTTCCTGTACCCTTTTTTGCAGTTGCCGCAAGCAGGTATCAAATATTTCCTGGTGATCAAAAGCCAGGTCACTTACATTTTTTATGTCATGCCAGTGCAGTTCGTTATCGAGTATATTCAATTTATGATGCTGCACATTCAGTAACGAGTAATAAGCAACTGTGACTACCCTGCCTGCCGGGTGCCTGTTTACATTACCAAATGTATGCACCTGCTCCAGGTACACATCAGTCATTCCCGTTCTTTGTTTCAATACCCGGTGAGCCGCCGCATCAATATCCTCTTTTGGAAAAACAAGGTCGCCCAGCAGGGACCATTTCCCTATATATTTTTTAAGATCACTTTTTATCAGCAGTACTTTCAGCTTATTCTCATCAAACCCAAAGATCACACAGTCAACAGAAAGTGCTATGCCATTGGTATTGGCAACTTCATCTTGAATTGCCTGCAGGGTTTTAATTTTTAGCAGTTCTTCTGGTGCCATGGGTTATGCTATTGTTGTATTGTAAGGTTAAGAGGTACCTGTATTTGCTTGCCTTCTGCAACGGTCAGTTTTGCCCCGGCAGCAATAGTTTGCTGCTGATCCAGCATACACTTTCCACCCATTTTTGTACTGATAATTATTTCGCCGCCGGTTGGTAAAGTAGATGGTGGTACTTTATTGTATAACCAATTGGAAGCATCGGACCAGTTACCATTACCATTAAAAACATAGGTATTGGCAGGCTGATAAAGATATACATGGTATTCGCCTGGTGCCAGTGTAATATTCTGGCTGGCAGATGCCAAATTAAAGGTGGTATTGGTTGCACCATTTAACCCACTGCCACCACCATTACCTAAGTAATTAATCCAGGTACCGGTTGTGTTGAATGTTACCGAACGTGTCTGGCTAACTACATCCAGGTTGGCAATCACATTTATTTTTAAGCCTGAAGGATTATTATCAGAAAGCTGTATTTGCTTTACAAGACCATTGTTGTCGTATAGGTTATAAGACAAAGTGCTGCTGTTGTAAAGATCGGAACTCAGCAGGCGCAGGTTGATCAGTTTGCTGTAAACATCATACAATGCTTTTCTTCTTGGGTCAGCAAATTTTTCCCATTGTGGAGGTTTATTATTTACCCTGCAGCCGTCACCCGGTGCGATTGAATCGGCATTGCAATAGTTAATGGTTACATCATAGCCCCGTTCTCCAAACTGCCAGATCATTTTTGGACCGGGCGCTGTTAATAACACCGATGCCAGAGCACCCATACGGGACAGGGCAGTAGTAGTATCTTTTACATTATAACTACCATTGCTGTTACCATAGGTTAGCGCTGCATAAGCCATCCTGTCTTTATCATGGCTTTCCATATAACCCACTGCAGCAGGTGTTGTAAAGGCAGTTTGGCTGCTGTTATACATTATCTTGGAAAGGTCTGAATTACTGTTATAACCCATCCCTGCCTGGCGGTACTGGTCAAAGCATTCACTCCACAACATATACCCACGGTTAGCATATTCCTGTTCTTCCTGTCTTTGCTGACCTAAAAATTCCAGTATCACATAAGTTCCCGGATATCTTCCCGTGATATAATCATAATACCTGTTCAGGTTAGCCACCCTGGTTGCGTCATAATCTTCCACAGTTGGCTCACCCTCTTTGGGGTTAATTGTATTTCTTTGAGTAAAGCCTTTTGCAAGATCAAAGCGGTATCCATCTACTTTGTATTCGGCCACCCAGTAATCAAGTGCCCTTCTTACCAATGTTTGTGTAGCAACTGCAGTATGGTTCAGGTCGTTAAACACACCATAAGGATGCGGATCTGACTGGTTAAGCCAGGGATTATTGGCAGCGGGCCTGTTATTGGCTGCATCCCAGTATAAAAGTCCTTGCGGCGCATAGCCTGCATCCAGCTGGTTGTATACCACATCGAGAATTACAGCTATACCATTCTGGTGACACAGATCAATAAACTCTTTAAACTTATTTTTTGTACCATAAGCTTTATCAAGTGCCAGGTAAAATATCGGGTTATAGCCCCAGCTTTCATTACCGCTGAATTCATTCACCGGCATCAGTTCAATTGCGTTTATACCAAGATTTTTCAGGTAGCCAATGGTATCAATCAACATCTGGTAATTTTTGGCTGCACCAAAATCCCTTATCAATAACTCATAAATAACCAAATTGCGCTTATCAGGCTTTGCAAATTTCGTCACCTTCCATGGATAAGCTTCCTGGCAGGTCTGTAATATACTCATGTACTTATTGGTTCCCGGCGTAACATCAGCGTTTTCAGGATATGGTTTCAAATTTGGATACGTGGCTGTGGGTATATACCTGTCATTCCATGGATCCAGTATTTTTTCGGAGTATGGATCTGCTATATAGATGCTGTTATCCACCAGGTACTGGAAAGTATATTCCACCCCAGGTGTTAGATTGCGGAGCGTAATCCAGTAATAGCTTCCATCTGGCGTTTTATACATTTGATTACTGCCTTTGGGCTGCCACGCATCCGGTTCAAAATCACCCAGCACAACCGCATTCTGTTTATTGGGCGCAAATAATACAAGTGTGACTGAATCACAGCTTGCATAATAATTTATGCCTTCTCTTACACCGGATGGTAAGCTCCTGGTAACATTTGCAGGAGGAAGATAAAACTGGAAAGTATCCCGGTATGTATTGTTATTAAGTGTTAGCTCTGCTATAAAACGCTGGGTCCCTGTTTGCGTTACCTGTCCTGTGCCGGAAATGGTAGCAGCACCGGTTACGGGACCTGCAATTTTCACCCCGTTGAAATACAGGTTCAAAGTTCCTGCACTGCTTGATGCCGTAGCGGTAACAGACAATGATTGTCCGACTGCTACGGTGGCACTTTCATTACTAACGTAGTATGCTGGCACCAGCGCCGGTGTGGTGAAAATAATACTATTGGTACCTGAAGGATAAAGCGGCACATACATATCACTGCCGTCAGCATTTTTCTGCACCTTACTGCCTCCTGCATCCCTGAAGAGAATCGCAATCTTGTAAATGGCTTCTCCCGCTGGTACACCGGCGGGCGCATTAAAATATGCACGTGGATTATTTATAGTAAACGACCATTTATTATTACCCAGTGAAGTAGCCTGCGGAGCTGTTGTAGAGCCCCAGGCTGTGGGTACGTATTTCCAATCACCAGGAACAGTACTGGCACTTGTAATAAGACCAATGTGCATGTACACAGCACCGTTATAACCCATTAATCCCTGGTTTCCCTTAGTGGCATCTACAATAATAGTAATATTCGAATTGTCGTTTGAAAACTGTGGTGTCCAGGTGAGGAGTTGTGAAAAAGCCTGAACGGTTGTAAAAACCGCCAGTAACAGCAGCAATCTTTTCTTCATATAAGCAAATTAATGTGTAAAATAAACACATTGCCTGAATATTACAAAACAAATTCAGGTTTTATTTGCCAAAAACTTTTTCACCGTTAATATATGTCTGCAATACTTTTGAGGTAAGGATAGTGCTGACAGTACATTTCATCAGGTCAGTATCCAGTATTATAAAATCAGCAGCTTTACCATTTTCCAGGCTGCCTTTTTCTTTTTCTTCAAATGCGGCCAGTGCCGCCCAGATGGTCATTCCTTTAAGCGCTTCTCCCCTTGTAAGTGCGTTTTCCATTTGAAAACCACCGGCCGGGTAGCCCTTATCATCCACCCTTGCAAATGCAGCCAGGAATGTTTTAAAAGGATTAATATCTTCAACCGGAAAATCTGTCCCCAAAGGTATCCAGTCATTTTGTTTCATCAGTTGTTTATAGGCATAAGCCTCTTTGATCCTTGCACTGCCAAGCCTGCCACCAGCCCAGTACATATCACTGGTGGCATGGGTGGGCTGCACGCTGGGTATAATGCTGTATTTCCCAAACATCGGGATATCTTTTTCATCAATTACCTGTGCATGTTCAATACGCCAGCGCCGGTCATTCCTTGCATACAGTACATCTCCATATATATCTAATATTACCCTGTTGGCACTGTCGCCAATGGCATGTGTACACAGCTGGAATTTTGTATTGCCTAATTTTTCAGCCACCTGCCGGAAATGCAGCGGGTCACTTAATAAAAATCCGTTCCAGCCCGGTTTATCTGAATAAGGCTGCAATAAACAGGCGCCTCTTGAACCAAGTGCTCCATCTGCATACACTTTAAAGCCGCCCACATGCAGCCGCTCCGTTTTATATATACCCCTTTTGATCCAGCGTTCATAATATGGAGCACTGTCTGTTAACAAGGCAAATATTTTCATTTTCAGCTTTCCTTCTTTTTGCGAAGCATCTACCAGGTCAATCGTATGTTCACTAACACCACAATCATGCACACCCGTTAGTCCATAGCTAAAACAGGTTTGCTGTGCCTGCAGGTACAATTGTTTTGCATACGCATCTTCTATCAGCGGTATCTTACTTTCCACCAGGTCCATTGCATTATCAACTAATATACCGGTGAGTTTTCCATTTTTTACCTCAATCTCGCCACCGGTGATGGTTGCACCAGGCAGAATCCCGGCAATATCCAGTGCTTTTTGATTAACCAGTGCTGCATGACCGTCTATTCTTTTTAAAAAGACCGGCTTGTCAGGATATAGTGCATCCAGCCGTTCTTTTGAAGGAAATTCTTTCACCGGCCAGTCGTTTTGATCCCATCCCCGGCCATACACCCATTCTTTATCGTATGATTTTGTAAAATCTGCAAGATGATGCAGTACATCATCAAACGAAGTAGTGCCCGTAAGATCACATTTCCACAGATCCGTTGCATAACCTGTAAAATGGCAATGTGCGTCTATAAAACCGGGGTAAACAAATTTACCCGACATATCCTCAATGCTGTCTGACTCATAGTTTTTAAGAATATCCTCATTATTACCTACAGCCACTATCTTTCCATCTTTTACGGCCATTGCTTGTTGTACAGAAAAATCTTTATCAACAGTATAAATGGTGGCATTATGTATTATCAGGTTTACTTTTTGCCTGAACTTGCAGGAAGAAAAAACAAATGGGAACAGTAAAACAGTAAGGATAAATAAGAAACTGAATTGTCCCTTAGAAAAACTCATAGCAATTGTTTTTATAAAATTACTTTAATTGCTGATTTCTAATTTTAACTTTGGTTCAATCCGGGTAATTATGCACAATATAGAACAAACAAAACTTTTACAGGAAAAAACAAAAAACTGGTTATCTGCCGTTAGTGTAGGTGATCCCGTCAACAAAGATACTATTGAAGATTTAAGAGCTATTCTCCGCTTTCATGAATACAGGTATTATGTACAGAATGATCCGCTGATAAGTGATTTTGAATATGACAGCCTGTACAAATTACTTGAAAAGACAGAAAAAGAAAATCCCGGGTTAATTACTGCGGATTCTCCCACACAACGTGTGGGCCCGGCACTGGTAAAAGATTTTCCCAAGGTGCAGCACCTGGTGCCAATGCTTTCACTGGAGAACAGTTATAATGCGGAAGACCTGCTTGACTGGGACAGGAAGGCCAGGGAACTTTCGGGACTGGATATAGTGGAGTATTGTGTGGAACCGAAATTTGATGGAGCCAGTATCTCTGTTATTTATGACAATGACCTGCTTGAGCGGGCTGCCACCAGGGGCGATGGCGTAACTGGTGATGAAATAACAACCAATACCAGGCGTATAAAATCTGTTCCTTTAAAAGCAACATTCAGTGACTATGGCATTGAGCAAATCGAAATACGTGGTGAAGTACTGATTAATAAAAATAATTTCAAGGCCTATAATCAAAAACTGATAGAAGAGGGATTACCACCATTGGCCAACCCGAGAAATGCAGCAGCCGGCACATTAAGAGTAAAAGATACCGCTGAAGTAAGCAGGCGTAACCTGGAAGTATTTTTATACCATGTAAGTTATCTTACAACCAATAGCGATAAGGCCCCGGTTACACATAGCGGTATGCTGGAGATGCTGTGGACGCTTGGTTTCAGAAGCCCAAAAAAAGAAATGAAAGTGCTGAAAGGTATTGATAAGGTGACAGAATATATTAATGAGTTTGAAAAACTGAGAGATGATCTTCCTTACGAGATTGATGGTATGGTGGTAAAGGTAAATGACCTGGCCCTGCAGGACCGGCTTGGTATGACGAGCCATCATCCACGCTGGGCCATTGCATATAAATTTAAAGCAAGACAGGGTACCAGTAAACTCCTTGGCGTGGAGTTCCAGGTTGGCAGAACAGGTGCCATAACCCCTGTTGCAAAAATTGAACCTGTACAGGTAGGCGGGGTAACAGTTTCGAGTATCTCCATTCACAACGAAGAGTATATTAAAGAAAAAGACCTGTTGCTCGGGGATACCATTTTAATTGAACGCAGCGGCGATGTGATACCCCAGATCGTCAAGTCTTTTCCTGAGCTGAGGAAAGGAACAGAAACCGCCATTGTTTTCCCAACCAAATGCCCCGTATGTGATCATCCGCTTTTTAAACCGGAGGAAGAAGCTGTTTGGCGCTGTATAAATATCAACTGCGAGGCACAGGTGGTGGAACGCATTATCCATTTTGTAAGCAAAGATGCCATGGATATAAAAAGCTTTGGTGAGGCCAATGTTAGAAAGTTTTATGCTGATGGTTTACTGAAGGATGTTCCGGGCATATATACCCTAGACTTTGACGTTATTGGTAAAAAAGAGGGTTTCGGAAAAAAATCTATTGAAAACCTGCAGGCTGCCATTACAGCCTCCAAAGCACAACCGCTGCACCGGCTCATTTATGGCCTGGGCATAAGATATGTGGGGGAAACCACCGCCAAAACACTTGCTAACGGCGTACATCATTTGCTGGATTATAAAAACCTGGATGAAGAACAACTCCGGCAAATGGAAGATATTGGGGTAAAGGTAGCCGATAGTATCCATCGTTTTTTTCGTGACGAAGCCAACCTGAAAATGCTGGAAAGACTGGAACAACTGGGCATTTCACTTGTTAATCAAAAGAAACAAACTTCGGAAAATGACAGCCTTGCCGGGCAAACATTCCTGTTTACAGGTACACTGGCACAGCTGAAAAGAAGTGAAGCAGAAGAAATGGTGGAAAAAAATGGCGGGAAAATTGTTAGTGGTGTTAGCAGTAAACTTAATTATCTTGTGGTGGGTGAAGATGCCGGCAGTAAACTGGAAAAAGCGAAGAAGATTACCACTATTAAAATTATTAATGAAGCCGACTTTATAAAAATGTTATCGGTTTAGCGAAAAATATTATTTATATTTATATCGGGCATAAAATAATTTTGCCCCAAAACATTATCCTTCTCTGCCACTTTAAACAAAAGCTGTATGATCAAAAAAATCAATGGTGAAGTATGGAAGCAACTCCAGTTTGGAGGCCATAAAAACCTACGCAGAAAATATGCTGTTTCTTCTCACGGGCGTGCTGCCAGTTACAAAGACAATATACATGAAGACGGGAAGTTACTGAACGGTTCGCTAACTTCTGGCTACCGCACATTGAACCTGCATGTGGGTGACAGTAACGGTACCATATACCTGCACCGGGAAGTTGCAAAATTGTTTTGTAAAAAAACATCTCCCAAACACAAGTATGTGATCCACCTGAATCATAAAAAAGAAGACAACAACAGCAGCAATCTTAAGTGGACCACGCTGGATGAAATGAGCAGCCACCAGCAAAACAGTCCGCAGAAGAAAGCATACAAAAAAAGACAAGCAAGTAAAACAGAAGGCTTGAAACTAAATGCAACAAAAGTAAAAACCATCAAGGATGCCATTAATAATCCCAAGCGCAAACTTACCTATAAGCAAATGGCGGAAAAATACAAAGTAAGTGAGATGACCCTCTACAGGATTAAAAGCGGGGAGAACTGGAGCCATATTAAATAAGGAAAAAGAAATAAATAATAATAAAAAGGAATTGCAGCTGCAGTTCCTTTTTTATTAATTTGCTTTTAAATATCAATATATGCTGCAGCCATCCACCCTTAAATTTCTGAAAGACCTGAAGAAAAATAACAATAAACCCTGGTTTGATGCTAACCGCAACCGTTATGAAGCTGCTAAGGCCGATTTCATTGCATTTGTTGATAATATCATTGCAGGCATTACAACATTTGACAATTCTGTAGCAGACCTGAAAGCAAAAAACTGCATCTTCAGGATCAACCGGGATATCCGTTTCAGTAAAGACAAGAGCCCTTATAAATCCAACATGGGTGCCTACATTAACCCGGGTGGTAAAAAGATAAATACACCAGGTTATTATTTTCATTGTGAACCCGGCCAGTGCTTTATTGCAGGAGGCCTGTATGTACCAGCTCCTGATATGCTTGCCAAAGTAAGGCAGGAAATAGATTACAATTTTGATGAGTGGAAAAAGATCGTTAATGATAAGGCCTTTAAGAAGTACTTTACCAAAGTGGATGGCATTGAAGTATTAAGCCGTCCCCCTAAAGGATACGAAGAAAGCAACCCTGCTATTGAATATTTAAAGATGAAAAGTTTTATTGCAAGCAGACCGGTAACAGATGACATGCTGACTGATAAAAGCCTTTTAAAAGAAGTTACCAAAACCTTCACAGCCATGAAACCGATGATTGATTATATCAACCATGCATTGCAATAAGTACTTTAAAATTTAGGACAACCAAGGTTATCTCCATTTTTGCCGCCACTGCTTCCATCGCCACCACCAAACCTGTACACAAGGCCAAGCGTATGGGAGTGATAAAAATCTCTCATTTCGGGGTTGGCAACATAACTAAACCCATCCAGGTAATCGGTAAACATGTACCGGAAATTTGTTTCAAAATTAACTGACCACCTTGGGCTCAAATAATAAGACAACCCAACACCCAATGGCACCACAAATGCAGAACGGGGTAAGGTTGTGGCTGTATCCCGCCGTAACCCCTGCTGTTGTTTTGAACTGGAGGGGAAAGCAACCGTATCTATCCTGCTGTAATCTCTTGTAATATTTAAAAAGCTTACTCCTGCACCGGCAAACAAATAAGGCGTGAGGCGTTGACCGGTTTCATTGCTGTTGTTACTGTACGGGTTCCATATTAATTGTGCGGAAAATTCTTTTACAGGTGTTGAAAAACTGAGTGCCCTTGCCGGTCTCCAGGAGGGATCATTATATTTTTTATCATCCCCTTTTAGACTGCCAAACACTGCAGTACCTCTTACTGCAAAAGAAGGGTTTATAATTTTCGTCAAAGAAAAACCCAATGTTCCTGCTGGTGTTTTATAAGATCCCAATGCAGATGGTGCCAGGTCGCCCTGGTAAATAAGCATTCCTCCGTTTACTCCAACCATCCATTTGTATCCTTCTTGTGCATGCAGCATGATAGTAAGGGACATAAATAATGGTAATACAATAATTTTTTTTGACAAACCGGGCATGATAAAAATTTTACGTGGTTAAACATTACATGTAGCCGGCGGGAAATAAAAAGGGAGTAGAATTATAACAGGTAAGGCGTGACAGCTTTAGTTGAATAAATTGATATTACAAATATGCAAAACCGTGTTTACATGTGCAATAATTACTTCTTAAAGAATATATAAAACAAAAAGCCGGCCAAAGCCGGCAGGTATAGTTTGGTTTTTCTATTATCTGTGAATGATCACCTGCAGGTTCAATAACCATGCAGCAAACGAAAAACACCGTTGAACAGGATAATTTTACCGGTGAGTTAATGACTGTTTACCCAATTAGCCAGGTCTGCAGCATAAGTATCACTTACGGGCAGCGTATGACCCGATTTAAGCAATACTTTTTTATTCATAACGGATGCCACTTTAAACAGGGGTACAATATAACTGCGGTGAATACGCAGGAATTTGCCGGCGGGCAATTTTTCCATAAAGGCTTTCATAGTGGTGAGCGTTAGCACAGGCTTGCTGCTATTAATATAAATTTTTACATAATCTTCCAGGCCTTCAATATAGTCTATCTCCGGCAACTCGATCTTTATCATCTTATACTCAGACCGTACAAAAATATTTTCAGGTATGTCTGTTTTAACGGAAACCCTTCCATTTAATATCTCAACGGCTTTTTTTACACCCTTTTGAAATCTTTCAAAATCAATCGGCTTTAATAAATAATCCACGGCGTCCAGCTCAAATCCTTCATACGCAAATTTCCTATAGGCAGTTGTAAAGATGACCAGTGGTTTATTTTCAAGTGAGTTAACCAGGTCGAGCCCATTAATATCAGGCATATTTATATCCACAAACAAAATATCAACAGGAACATTCCGCAGGAATTCCCCTGCAGAAACAGCATCATGAAATGTTTGTGCCACCTGCAGTTCCGGTATCCTGGATGCATATGCTTTTATCAGCTCCAGTGCCGGTAATTCATCGTCTACTGCCACACATTTAAAAGCCATAGTTTTAGCTGTTTAAAAATAAATCTACTGTATATAAACCATTTTCCTGTTTAATAACCAGGCTGTATTGCTGCTGGTAAAGCCGCAGCAGTCGCTGTTTTGTATTTTCTATACCAATCCCTGTACGCTCTGTATTACGTGGTTTTGCAAACAATTTGTTCTGTTCAAAAAAATGGATTCCTTTTTCATCGGTATCTATTTTAATCATTACACTGCTTTGCTCATGATTGCTGATTCCATGTTTAAAAGCGTTTTCAACAAATGTCATTAAGGACAAGGGAGGAATTACCTGGTTTATCAGGTCGCCACCTACAGTAAAATCAACCTTTACATTTTCACCGAGCCTTAACTGTTGCAGGCTAATATAATTTTTTATACAATCAATTTCCTGCTGCAGCGGCACCATTGTTTCATTCGCCTCATCCGTAACGTAGCGCATAATATTTGACAGCTTCATTACCGCATCAGCAGTATTTTCATTTTTTGTTACTGCCAGTGAATAGATATTATTAAGTGTATTAAACAAGAAATGCGGGTTGATCTGCGCCTTTAAAAAAGTAAGCTCCGCATTTGCCTTATCTGCCTCCGCCTGTATCGCTCTTTCTTCCGTACTGCGCCATCTTTGAATGGCTTCTGCAGAAACAGCCAGTAAAAAGACCATCAGCGTTAAAAAAATACTTACAATATCAAATATGGGAAAAGGGCCCCGGCGCTTCCAGCCCGGCGAAAATGCCTGCACAGTATTTTGTGCCGGGGGACCAGGCGGTTTTCCCGGGAAAACTTCCTGGCGTGCCGGAAAATTATTCTGCCGTCTGAAATGCATCAGCCGGTCAAACGGTTTTAGATAAAATGCGCTTATCATTATCAGCAGCAGGGCTGCATAAAATAAAAAAAACTTCCTTTTTATATACAACAATGGGAACAACAGTTTCCGCAGCAACAAATAGATTGCCAGGAAGTAAACGACAAACAACCAGTATTGCCAGGAAAACAGCAATTGACCGGTACTTGCAAAACCCGACTGGCTGGTAATAAAGACCAGCGGGGTAATAAAAAATATAGCAATACCTGTTATGGTTATGATAACGGCGGGGCTCTTCAAAGAAAACATTTTACAAAGAAAAGATACAGGAAATTATATTACTGTATAGGCAACGGTAAACAGGCATTATGTACAGATAAATACCCCGGCCTTAAAAAAAATTGGCCAGAGATGAAAATCTCCGGCCTTGCTTACCTCTGAAACCACAAGAAAAAGACTTACATACGGGTGTATAATGAGTTTGAAAAATAGCAATGCATTACGTTTCCTGACATAGTTTTAACTATAAAAGGCTAACAAAGGAAGACTGGACAATTCTAAGGGGTTTTCAATCAAATATTAGGAAAGACATTTTTTGTCTCGCTGGGAAGTACGTAAAAATAGTATATTTTTTGAATTAATATAAAAATTTTTTAGCGGGTTTTTTTAACTTTTTTTAACTCAGCGTCCGCAAGGGTATAGATCTCTTTTTCTTGCGCTCATACCACCATTTTGGTGCTGTCTTTTTCATCAGCGTGTCGATGCTGCGCATGCCAAAAAGTTTCCATACACCATCCAGTTTACCGCCCAGGCTGGCCTGCATGGCCCGCAGGCTCATCGCAAAGCCACTGTCAATATATTCCATATGATGCCAGTAACCGGCAGGCATAAAAAGGGTATCCCCATGTTCCAGCACCACTTCATAGCCATTGGCAAGCCGGGCAGCAGGGAAGCTGGCGTAATCAAATTTTTCGTAATAGTTTGCAAAGTTCGCAAGACTCAGCACTTCCCAGGGCTTGCGGTAAAGTTTATGCTGCTCCTGGTGAGGAAAAAGCAATACCCGTTTTTTTCCGATGAACTGTGTGTGGATGATATGACTCATATCAATATCAAAGTGCATATGGGTAATAGAGCCCTGTCCGCCAACAAACAGCATCGGGAATTTTTTCACATATCCCTTCATAAGATGCTCGGGCCAGGTGAAATCATTTACTAACTGTGGCGCATGCTGAAAAATATTAAATAAAAATATCCTGAGTTCCAGGGGGCCTATTTTTACCTGCTGCAGGTAATCGCCAAATTTCATGTAGGCGTCAGCGGTATTAATTGGGGTATAAGCGTCACTCTTTATATTATTATACACACCCACTTCCTTATCTCCCACCACGCTGGTAAAATAATCCCAGTTCCACTTATTGTATGCCGGCCATTGTTTTGCAAGACCCGTTATTACAAGCGGTTTACCCGTATTATAATAATTTGTTTTGAAAAGTTCCGGGGAGATCGTTTCCACCTTTTCTACCGGTTGCAGCTGCATAGCAAAAAATTTAGGGCGCAAAAATAAACATTAATCATGGCAATGTGGCAAGCCGGGCAGGGCTTAGTTATCAAGAAATTCACAAATACAGGAAAGCAAAATCTCTCCAGAAACTAATAAGCGTTAGTTTTGTAAAAATTACTGTTTTTCAATGGCAAAGATCCAGACAGCGAATAACAGCTCAAAAAAAGATGTGATCATACAGAAAGCTGCTGCCCTTTTTAAATCAAAAAGTTATACTGCTGCTTCCATGAGGGAACTGGCCGAAATGGTTGGGGTGGAGGCTCCCAGCCTGTATAATCATATCGGCTCAAAAAGAGAACTGCTGCAGGCCATTTGTTTTAAAGTGGGGAATGAATTTATTGAGCAAACCAACACAATCAAAAATACACCCGGTTCCGTTGCTGATAAGATACGGGCTATTATCCGCTTTCATATTGAAATGATGCTGGAGAATTTTGACGAAGTGTATGTTGCCAACCATGAATGGAAACATTTGGATGAACCATACCTGGCCGAT
Organism: Ferruginibacter sp.; assembly: GCA_047600665.1. Taxonomy (GTDB): domain Bacteria; phylum Bacteroidota; class Bacteroidia; order Chitinophagales; family Chitinophagaceae; genus Ferruginibacter. Next base: position 2,459,534 of record JASGKJ010000003.1, on the reverse strand, counting down.
TTTTTGACGATACGCCGCAGTTACGAGAAAACCCTCGTTACGTTAATTGAAACAGGTATTGAGAAAAAAGAGATCAAACCTATTAATCCTTATGTGGCAGTACTTACCATCTTATCTGCATTAAGAGGTCTTGAATTCTGGCAGCGGAATAAAAAAAACATTTCAGCACAGGTACTGGAAGATGACATGGTAACACACCTGCTAACCGGTATTATAAAATAAATATGGCAGTACATTTTCACCAGCTTGCTGTAAAAGAAATAAAAAAAGAAACTGCAGATTGTGTTTCTGTCAGCTTTGATGTTCCTGCCGGTCTTTCCAAAAATTTTGAATTTATTCCAGGACAGAATATTACACTCAAAACGGTTATTGATGGAGAAGAGATACGCCGTTCTTATTCCATCTGTACTGCGCCGCATGAAAATGATTTAAGAGTGGCAGTAAAAAAAGTGGAAGGAGGCAAATTCAGCGTCTATGCCAATGAGCTTTTACAAAAAGGCATAATGCTGGATGTACTTTCACCTACAGGCAATTTTTATACAGCAATAAAAGAGGGACAGCAGAAAAACTATGTAGCTTTTGCCGCAGGCAGTGGTATTACTCCAGTAATATCGATTATTAAAACGGTGCTCACTACAGAACCTGCCAGCAGTTTTACGCTGGTGTATTCCAATCAAACCCGCAATTCCATAATATTTTTTGATGAGCTGGAGGGTCTGAAAAATAAATACCTGCAGCGTTTCCAGTTAATACATATTTTGACGAGGGAAGGAACGGACAATGAAATCAGTTTTGGAAGGATCAATACTGAAAAACTGGAAATGCTTTCAAAACTTATTAATTATAAACAGGCAGATGAGTTTTTTATTTGCGGACCACAGGAGATGATCTTTTCTATAAAGGATTATTTAGAAAGCACCGGTATTGATAAAAAGAAAATTCATTTTGAATTATTTGCCACTGCTGCAATTAAACAAAAAGTCATCAATACTGCAATATCTCCTTCTGCACCGGCAAAAAGTATTGTCCAGGTGAAACTGGATGGCAGGATAAGAGAGTTTTCCATGCATTCCGAAAGCAGCATACTGGAAGAAGCGCTGAAACAGGGTGCTGACCTGCCCTTTGCCTGTAAAGGCGGCATGTGCTGTACCTGCAAAGCAAAACTGCTGGAAGGCAAAGTGGAAATGGATGTGCACTGGGGACTGGAAGATGAAGAAATTGAAAAAGGCTATATACTTACCTGCCAGTCGCACCCGCTCACAGAGAAAGTGGTGATTGACTTTGATGCAAGATGATTTATTCCGTGGGCTTAAGCTGTTACCGCATAAATAAAAAGAAAAAGTGCTGACAATATTAATAGCATTAAAATAACAGAACCCGCCCAAAAATTTTTCATTTCGCTTTCATCTGCATATTGGTTTTTTAATTCCTCTTTGCAGCCGCCCTTCAGCCAGTAAAAAAAGCCTCCAACCCAAATAGAAAAATCTTTTGCAGATTCAACCTCGTGTGACATGGTTTTATCCTTCTACTAATTTTTTATTTGTACGGAAACAAGTACCCTTGAACACAGCCACTGCATGCTCTTTCTGGTTCGTAATGGTAATATGATAAAGCCCTGTGGATTTTCCATTATGCAGCTCCTTTGCTTCAGCTATAAGGATATCGCCGGGGTGAACAGGCTTTAAAAAATTAATAGCAGTATCCAGCGCCACCGATAATACATTCCGGTTATTGCAGGCAAAAGCAAAAGCGCTGTCAGCCAGGCTGAAAGCGATGCCACCATGCACTATACCGAGTCCATTGATCATCTCGGGCCGCACAGTCATTTTTAACTTACTATAACCTTCTTTTATTTCCACCACTTCAATACCCAACCACTGGGAGAACAGGTCTTCCTCCATCATTTTATTCACCACCTGCCTGGCGAGTATGTCTTTTTCATTTGCCATATTATTTTCCTTTAAATAATGGTGATCTTTTTTCTAAAAAAGCACTTATACCTTCCCTGTAATCTTCAGTTGCAGCAGCTTTTTGCTGCAACTCATCTTCCAGCAATAATTGTTCTTCCCATGAATTAGTGAAAGAACTATTCAATGCTTGTTTTGTCATTGCCAAAGCCAGCGTTGGCATTTGCGAAAGTGTAACTGCCATCTTTTTACTTTCTTCTTCAAATTGTTCGTTTGAAAAAACTTTATACAGCAACCCGGTCTTCTCAGCCTCAGCTGCAGAAATCTTATCGCCTGTCAGCATAAGTGCGCTGGCTTTTTGCCAGCCAATTAACCTTGGCAATGTAAATGTGCCGCCGCTGTCGGGTATCAGCCCAATTTTGCTGAACGCCTGTATAAAAGACGCTGCTTCTGCCGCCACCACGATATCGCAACACAATGCAATATTAGCACCCGCTCCTGCTGCCACACCATTAACCGCTGCCACTACAGGCTTTGCAAGATTTCTTATTCTTTTTACAATTGGATTATAGTGTTCAGAAAGAATTTGTTTGATCTCCAATTTATTTTCACCGGTGAGCTCCCCTATATCCTGCCCTGCACTAAATGCTTTACCGGCACCGGTTATATACACGCAGCGCACCTCTTGTACTGATGCACATTCATCAAGTGCAGCCTGCAGTGCCAAAGCCATCGCCCTGTTAAATGAATTAAATTTCTCAGGCCGGTTGAGCGTGATGAAGGCTATACTGTTTTTTATTTCGAAGAGAATGGAAGACATGTTGCTTTTATTACAAGAATTAAGACGAATTACACGAATTGAAATTACTAATTTCCAAACAGTACAAAAATCATTAACTCAAATTTGAGAGCAAAGCACTTTTTAATTCATATAATCAGCGTAATGCATTTTAATTAGTGGTATTAAAATTATAAATCAAAACTTCTTACTTCCTTATGTTTAAGCAGGAAATCATTCACGGCATCGTAATCCCTGTCGGGTGAACCAATGCGGTAGAGATATACTGCGTCGTTATTTTCTTTTATCACTTTCATACACCGGAATGTAATACCGCTTGTTTTTAAAAAGAATTCAAGGTCATTTTTAAATCCATGTCCAACATCCACGGTTTTAATACGATAGTCTTTTACACGGTGGAGGTTATTAATAAACCGCTGCACAGGCTCCAGTACGAACAAGGCAATCACCACCATGGCCGATACCACGATGGCAATGGGATAATTGTGATAACCTACTGCCATTCCCAGTGCTGCGGTGATCCAGATCAATGCGGCCGTGGTTAACCCGTTTACAGAAATACCTTCTTTAAAGATCACTCCTGCACCGATAAAACCAATCCCGGTAACAATATTACTGGCAATCCTGTCCGGGCTGGTATTGTTGCTTTCCTTTGAAAGGATGGTATATAAACAGGAACCCACACATATTAATATCATGGTGCGAAAGCCTGCAGGCTTACTGCGGAACTCTCTTTCCAGCCCGATAACGGCGCCAATTACAAAAGCAACTGAAACCTGTGCGGCTTCTTCCAGGTAAATTGTAATATCCATAGCAAGAAATGAATGACAGCACGAAAGTTACTGTATTTTAACGGCACTTAATACAATCCGGTTGCCGGGTGCTTGTGATTGTTTATTAGTTAGATTAATGTACATTACTATTACAAACAGGAGTCTTTCATGCCAAAACTTTTATCCTCATTATCGCTGTTGATATGGATCCTTTTTTGTGCGCCGGAAATGCTTGCACAAAAAAAATACACAGCCAAGGACTCTGTTGAAATCTATGCTTTGCTGGATAAGGCAGACGATCATGATTTTAAGGGAAAAATGGATGATGCATTTGTGGCTGTTGATTCCGCCTTAATATTAAGCCGGGCAAAGGGTATGAAAAGAGGCGAAGCCTTTGCATTGCTGAAAATTGCAGATTTAAAATTAAAAAAAGACGGCACAAAAGGGATAGAACAATTATTTGCCGAACCGCTGGCTATTGGACTGTCTCTTAAAGACAGTTTTTTAACCGGGCTTTGTCATCACCAAAAAGCACAGTACTACCGTGACCTTAGCCAGTACAGCAACGTTGATAAATCATTGTCTGATGCATTGAAATACTACCGTGAAAAACAGGAGGGTTTTTACGTGGGGCTGGTTTATAATGATAAGGGATTTGCGAATGACCGCAGTGGTGAATATGAAAAAGCCGTAGCCGCCTATCTGAATGCCATCCGTGTATTTGAACAGGAAAAAAGCATTAAAGAAGCAGCCAACAGCACCGGCAACCTTGCTTCCACCAATTTTAAAATGGGCAACACAACCGAAGCCATACGCCAATATAAAAGGTCTGCCGCTATGAGAGAATCTATTGGTGATATAAAAGGACTTGCGGCAGTGTATGGCAACCTGGTAAATGTCTATTCATCTCTTTCGGAGATGGATTCTGCCAATAAATACCAGGAACTTTCTTTGCTGTATGCACAAAAAAGCGGTGTAAAAAACAGGATCGCACTCAGCTATGCCAATGCCGCCACTTTGTTAAGTAAACAAAATAAAATTAAAGAAGCACTGGAGTATGAAATGAAAGCAATCGTGCTCTATACTGAAACCGGTGACAAAACAAAAATAGCAGCCAGGCACACAGCAATGGGCATCTTATATGATAAGCTGAAAGATTCTGCAAATGCCGAACAGGCTTTCGGCAAAGCATTGGCAGTGGCAAATGACCTGAATAATAAAGCAGTATTCCATGATATCTATTTGCCCCTGGCAGATTTTTATAATAGTCATGGTAATTACAAAAAGGCATATGAATACTACAGGCTTCACAATAATTATAAAGACAGCATCCTGAGCGAAAAAACAACGGCCAATGCCAATGAACTGCAGGCAAAATATGAATCGGTAAAAAAAGACAATGAAATAGCGAGGCTTGAGACAGAACAAAAAATAAAACAGTTAAGTATTGAAAAACAAAACGCCATCATTACCGGTAATAAACAGGAAGCACAAAAAAAAGAAACGCAAATACAATTACTGCACCAGCAGCAACAATTAAGGGATGCAGCATTAGCAAAACAAAAAGAAGAATTAGAAAAACAGCTGCTGTTGAATAAAACCAGTGAACAACAATTACTCCTTTCAAAACAGGGTTTGCAGCTTGCAGAAAATGAAAAGAAATTGAACCAGCGGCAGATTGACAGGGAAAAACTTATACGTAACAGCATTATGGGTGGGGCTTTACTGTTATTGCTAATTGGCGGATTACTATTTAACCGCTATAAACTTCGTAAAAAAATTGACGAACAAAATGCTTTACTGGCAATAAGAAATAAAATCTCAAAAGATCTGCATGATGAGATTGGCAGTACCCTTACCAGCATCAATATCTTAAGTAATGTATCACAGCAGGCCATGCAAACTTCTCCTGCAGAGGCAATGGAGATGATGCACCAGATAGCTGAACAAAGTAAAACCATACAGCAGAACATGAGTGATATAGTATGGTCAATACGCCCTGATACAGAAACAATAGAAAACCTGGAAACGAGAATGAGGGAATATGCTGCTCAAACATTAGAACCTTTGGGCATTGCCACTTCGTTCAATTTTCAGAAGCTGGCCGGAAATGAAAAATTGCCCATGGCAAGCAGGAAGGATCTATTGCTCATATACAAAGAAGCTGTAAATAATATTGTAAAACATGCTAAGGCCAGCAGTGTAAACATAAGTCTTGATCATGAAAATCACCACATGGAACTTTTAATTGAAGACAACGGTACCTGGAAAGAGGGCCATACCACTGGTACGGGTACCCGCAGTATGGCGCAACGGGCCGCTGCCATGGGCGGAAACCTGGCAATTGATAAAGACAATGGACTTACAAGGGTATGCCTCCGTGTGCCTGTACCATGATTAGGGTACAAAAAAAATTGTTATGTAAACTAAATTGCAACCTGAACATTTAAATAACATGCCCATAAAGCTGCTGATATACGAAGACAATGAAAACCTGTGCAACAGCCTGAAAACTTTGTTTGAGTGGAACAGTGATTTTGAATTACTGGCTGCTTTACCCAACGCACAAACTGTATTAACAGATATAGAACAACTGAACCCGGATGTAATATTATCAGATATTGATATGCCCGGCATAACCGGTACAGAAGCGTTGGTACAGATAAGAAAGCATTATCCCGAGTTACCCGTAATTATGCTGACCGTTTTTGATGACAATGAAAATATTTTTAATGCTATCTGCAATGGCGCCAGCGGTTATCTTTTAAAAAACAACCTTGACCAGTTAGTGCCAGCCATAAAAGATGTACTCAATGGCGGTGCCCCCATGACCAGTGCCGTAGCAAAAAAAGTACTAAAATTATTTGCCGGCCAGAGAAATAATGCTCCTGTTATCGCCGGCAAAGAAGAGTCAACGCTTACCAATAAGGAAAACGACATCCTGCAACTGCTTGTAAAAGGTTACAGCTATAAAATGATCGCTGCAGAAATGACCATCGCTCTTGAAACCGTACGAACCCACATTAAAAGAATATACAAAAAACTGCAGGTGAACAGCGCTACAGAAGCCATCTACAAAACCCTGAGCCGGTAATCTCCCCCGCTTATCAGCTAACCCTTATATGGCATTGACTGCCGGTAAAATTGTTTTGAAATTCACATAACCAATTTTATTCATCACCGAAATATAAACTGTTATGAAAAGGCACTTCCTGCTGCTCTTCCTGGCAATGACATGTATTACGTTATATGCACAGCCGGTATTACAATGGCAAAAAAATTATGGCGGTTCAGGTGGCGACACTGCCCTATCAATTAAGCAAACAGCCGATGGTGGCTACATTGTGGCGGGCTCTTCTTCTTCCAGTAACGGTGATGTTAGCGGTAACCATGGTGGCGCCGATTACTGGGTTGCCAAACTCAACGCTGCCGGTACCATTGTATGGCAACGCAGTTATGGCGGCAGCGGCAATGATGTGGCAAAATATGTGCAGCCAATTTCCGGAGGCGCCTATATTGTTGTGGGTTATACCAATTCAACAAATGGGGACATTACCGACAGGGCAAGTTCTTTAAACTGCTATGATGCCTGGGCACTCAAACTGGATACGTTCGGTAACATTATATGGAAAAAAAGTATTTATGGCCAGGTATTTCCTGCTTCGCCAACAATTAATGCATACGCTAACACTGTTATCCAAACCACAGATGGCGGGTTTTTGATCGGTGGCTTTAGAGAAGCCAACCCGGCAGCACCCTTCCCAGAGCCTGAAATATATGTGAACACTTATCTGTTTACGTGGGTTGTGAAACTGAATACCAGCGGCACGTTTGTATGGGAATCAAAAACAAAAGCCAATTTCGATCACAATATTGCATACGCTGCCACCGACTGGTACCGCAACATTGATAACAGCAAAAATGGCGGCTTCGTAGAATCTTTGGTGCAAACAAGTTCCGGCTACACCATATTGGCACATGGTCCTTATCACCCGGGCCCTTCGGGTGACTGTGGCTGGAATTTTAAGAACAACACATACATTTTTAAGCTTAACCTGAGCGGCACGCTTGTTTGGGAACATTATTACGGTGCTGCAGCAGGATCTTCAGCTGCGACAAATGTTTGTATCGGCAAGGCTATGCGTTCAACCTCCGATGGTGGCTTTATAATAGCGGGCTACAGTAATGCCACCAATGGCTGTCTTACAGGTGCAGGCAATCATGGCCTTAAAGATTTCTGGCTGTTTAAGATAACAAGTACAGGTACACTTGTGTGGTCTAAAAATTATGGAGGATCTGATAATGATTTCGCTTTTGACGTAGAACAATCACCGGATGGAAGTTATTATATAACAGGAGCAAGTTCCTCTTATGATGGTCAGGTAACCGGTCACAGCCCTGCTCCGTTTTCCATAGCTGACTACTGGGTCGTAAAAGCAAACAGCAGCGGCACTTTTATATGGGGCAAATGTTATGGCGCCACACCCACTGATAACGCTTATGCATGCACGAAAACAACAGATGGCAGCTGGGTGGTGGCAGGAAGTTCTTTTTCAAGCTTTGGAAGCGTAGTAAATAAAAGCGGTTCTGACTGGATGCTTACAAAATTTACAGACTGCGCCATCTTACCACCAACCATACCTGCTTCAACACAATTATTCTTCAATTGCAGGAGTCCTAAAGTAAGCAACCTCAGCCCAAATGGTGCAACCATAAAATGGTACACCACGCCAACAGGCGGCACGGCATTAGCTTCCACTGCAGCCTTACCCACCGGCAGTTATACTTATTATGCCAGCCAGAAGACCGCAGCGCTGGGCTGTGTGGAAACAGGCAGAAGCCCGGCTAATATAACTGTAAGCACTATGTGCCCCGCTTTCAGACCAGGCAATAATAACGAGGAAATCATAACCAAAGCAATCATATGGCCTAATCCAAACAAGGGCAGTTTTCAATTTTACCTGGTGGAGAATGCGCCTGATAAAGTAAGTGTGCAATTAGTGGATGTCTATGGAAAAATAGTCTTACAAAAAAACTTTATCGCTGTTAATGGCAGGATAAGACAAAATATTTTAACTGCCAATTTATCAGCAGGCATTTACTTTTTACAATTCAATACAACAAAAGGAATAAACACACAGAAAATTATTATTGAAAAATAGATCAGCCGGCAATTGCCGCTGCGCCCTGTTATACGTTAATTAAAAAATAAGAATGAAAAAGACAACTGCCTCTTTAATCCTTTCCATGTTTATCAGCAGCAGCGTTCTTGCACAAAATGTGGGTATTGGTACCAGCACACCTGATGGAAGTGCACAACTGCACATTGAATCTGCTACAAAAGGTCTGCTGATACCAAGAGTGAATCTTTCCAGTGCTGGAGCAGCATCGCCAGTTACATCGCCAATGATGGGATTATTGGTTTTTAATATGAACCCTTCCCTGCCCGGTGGCCGTGGGTTTTATTACTGGAATGGTGTAGCATGGGAGCAACTGCAAACACCACAAGGCTCCTGGAATACTGCAGGAAATGCGCTTGAACCCGGTAGCCTTGCTGTACTTGGTTCAACCACTAATATTCCATTAAGGTTTATTATGAATAATATTAAAGCGGGACAAATTGATTCATTCAATACGTATTATGGTTTCAGGGCAGGTTTACAGAGTTTTGTTTTTTCAAAAAACAATGTTGCTGTTGGTGCCAATACATTAGCATTAAATAGTACAAAAAGTGGCTTGGTGGCAATTGGCGACAGTGCCCTGTATGCTAACGGCAGCGGTAGTCCCAATATAAATGAAGGCATAAGAAATACAGCAGTAGGTGATAAAAGCTTAAAAGAAAATACTTATGGCAGTTATAATACAGCAGCAGGCAGCCAGAGTTTACTAAGGAATACTATTGGTGCATCTAACACTGCTATTGGTTACGCTGCTTTAAGGCAGAATACGCAGGGCAGTAACAATATTGCCATTGGTGAACAGGCGGCAGCTTTTGGAATTAGTAATCTTGATTGTATTGCTATTGGCAACAATGCTTTGTTTTTTAATAAGAGCAACTACAATATCGCAATCGGGAACGGGGCGTTGCAAAGTTTTAATTCTTTAAGCCTGCCAACTGTTGCTGTGCAAAATGTAGCCATAGGACACCAAACCATTTACAGCAATATAGAAGGCAATCTCAATACTGCTGTCGGTAATCAATCTTTGTTCAGTAATGAGAACGGCAGCCAGAATGTAGCCCTTGGTTATGGAAGCGGCAGCGCAAATACCAATGGGTCAGGAAATATTTTTATCGGTTACCGTTCTGCTGAAAACGCACAGGGCTCAGGTAAATTATACATTGAAAACTCCGGCGCAGACAGCATGAATGCACTGATCTATGGTGATTTTGCCGCAGACAGTTTAAAACTAAATGCAAAAGTGATTATCAGGGATCGGCTGCATGTAAAGGATGCAGTACATATTGAAGACAGTAGTATGGTTGCCTATGCCAGTGGCTTAGCGCTTGCTGTAGCCAGTCCGCCGCCTGTGTCCGGTGCCGGAAGAAGAATAATGTGGTATGCAGATAAAGCCGCTTTCAGGGCGGGCTATGTAAGCGGCGGGCAATGGGATGCACCCAACGTGGGTATTTATTCTATAGCAATGGGCCGCAACGCTTATGCCACCGGCGCCTATGGTTTTGCAGCAGGCCCTGATGCAAGAAGCACAGAAACAGGAGCAATTGCTATGGGAAGCAGCAGCCTTGCTGCTGGTGTATATTCTGTGGCTATTGGTACTGGTGCATATTCCCCGGGAGCTTTAAGCCTGGCTTTAGGAAATAACAGTCATGCTATTGGTAACCTGTCTACATCTGTCGGGCTGGGCAACTGGGCTTATGGTGAAAGATCTTTTTCTTATGGCGATTCCTCGATTGCAAGAGGCACCTACTCCACTGCGTTAGGCCGTGGTACCATTGCACAATCATGGGGCTCAATGTCGGTAGGCTTGTTTAATGATACAACTACTTTTGAAACACCCGGCTCATGGAATCCCTATGAAAGGCTTTTTGTTGTAGGCAATGGCAATGCAGAGAATTTCAGGAGCAATGCATTGGTCATTTTAAAAAACGGCAATACGGATATCAGTGGTTACACCCGCCTGGGCGCTGTTGCTGAAGGAGCTCCAAGGATAAAAACGAAAAAGATCGTTGTACCAGCCGGCCCTGCTGTGAATTCAGTAATGAATATAGCCTTGGGAAATGGCATCACTGATAACAAAGTGCTTGCTGTAAGTGCTTTGCTCACCTATTCTGCCGCTACTTCAAAAATTCCGCCTTCTTACACAGATGCAGCAGGCTATGAGTATAATATTCAGGTGCAGTATAATGGCATTTCAATTATCAATAAAAATGGAAACAGTGCTAATATAGGCGGTAAACCTCTTACGCTGCTTATTACTTATGAAGAATAAATGATCAACAAGTTTTTACTAAAAAATAGTTATGCATAAAATAAATCTTACAGTACTGCTTTATTTCATTAGTGCCTGTACTGTTGCACAAAATGTTGGCATTGGTACCAATGCTCCGCTGGATAAATTAGATGTGAATGGCAATGTCAGAAGCAATGGATTATTGATCAGCAACAGCAACGTAATAGAATTGGGTGTGGGCATATCCAAGCAAACTGATAATGGCAAAATAGCTTACCATGCTTTTGGCGAAGCCAATACCCTAAGCATTGTTGGTGGCGGTGTAGCCAGTGATGGCAGCGACAGGCGGATAAAATTTTGGGCTAATGGTGGCAGTGAGTTTACCGGTGGTGCAAGATTTTCCGGGGCAGTAGGTATTGGTACAGCTGCAGGATTGAGCCAGCTCACTATAAGGGCTGGCAATGCCGCCACACTCAGCCTGCAAAACAGCAATGCGTTAAACACGGGTGTTACAACAGGTATTTATTTGGGTGGCGGCGATTATACCACCGCAGCCATTCAAAGTATTGGCAACAGTAACAACAGTGCAAGACTGGCTTTATTTACGGGCTACAGTTTTGGTGGCGGTATAAATAATCTTGCCGAGAGATTTACAATATCAAACAGCGGAATGATAGGTATTAATCAATCTTTACCTGCAGCAACACTTGATGTCGGCGGCTCTATACGTTTTTCCGGCGCTAATCCTGCTGCCTTTGTTCTCACCGCAACAGCAGGTATAAATATGTACAACAGCAGTTTTTTACTAACTACAGATGACCTTGCTTCTAAATTTATACGGATCAACCATCCCCACTGCAATAATGATCCCAATGCTATCATACTGGCAACTGCAATCAATAGAGCAGTGCCTGTTAACTGCACTTACAATCCAGGAGATGGCTATTGGTACCTGAATCATTACCGGGAATTTTCTGTTACTGGCATTGCCACTGCTAATTGGAAGCTTTGTGATAATGGCTGTGCAAGTGGTACGGAAAACCGTTATCCAACAGCAAGTACCTATACTTTTACCGGTGGCGATAAATACAATGTGTTTGTGATAAAAAATTAATGACACTTAAAATAATCAAACGGCTCTTTACAGTCATTACATTGATATAATGATTTGCAGGCCGTGCTGCCAAATTCACTGATGCGGTGTGTGTGGTATGAATTACAAAGCGGGCACTGAATGGATTCTTCTGCAAATAAATCCTGGCTACAAACCTGTTGCTTTGGGTTAGGCGGCGCAATACCATAATCCTTTAACTTCTGCTTCCCTGCTTCACTCATCCAGTCGGTTGTCCATGCAGGTGAAAGAACAGAAGTAATTTTTATTTTTTTGTACCCCTCTTCTGCCAGCTTCAGTTTTATATTCATGCTGATCATATCCATTGCGGGACAGCCGGTATACGTTGGCGTTATGATGACCTCAATTTCATCAGCATTAATTTTTATATCCCGTACTATTCCTAAATCTACAATGGATAGAACAGGCACTTCGGGGTCCGGAACGCCTTCCAGCATTTTCCAAAGGGCGTTTTTTTCTATCGTTGATGAAATCACCATTCGCTGTTGGGATAAGCTCTTTGCATGTATTGTAATTCAGCCAGTATATAGCCAAGCTGTTCAGTATGTTTTCCTTCCTTACCACCAGTTTGCATAAATATTTTTCCTGGTATGGTTAAAGTGGCTTCGTCAAAAATGTTTTTCACTTTCTTATCCCACTCTTCTTTCAGTAAATCAAAATCAATACTTGCCTGGTTTTCATAATCAACAGGAACAAACATTTCACCTGTATAGCGCCATAACTCTTCTATTGCTTTTTCCATCCGTTGATGGCTTTCTGCTGTACCATCCCCCAGGCGTATAACCCATTCGCTGCTCCAGCGGACATGGTAAGCAATTTCTTTTAATGCTTTTGTTGTAATAGCCGCTATTTGTTCATCGCTACTTTTTTGTAGCTGTTGAAATAATATAAACTGGAACTGGCTGAACAGGAACTGACGAAGTATGGTCTGTCCCCAATCTCCATTGGGCTGTTCAACTATCAGCAAATTTTTAAACTCCCGTTCTTTACGTAAGTAAGCCAGTTTATCTTCATCCGTATCGCCGGTTAATGCTGCAGCATATTGATAAAAATTTCTTGATTGCCCTAAGAGGTCCAAAGAAATATTGGTGATGGCAATATCCTGTTCCAGTATTGGTCCATGACCGCACCATTCGCTGTTCCTTTGAGACAGAATTAAAGCAGTATCTGCTAAACTTAATAAAAAATCAATCTTATGTTGTGACGCCACCATTATCAATTTTCAATTAAAAAATCATCGATCAAACTACATGTGATTTACTTCATCTGGAAGATCATAAAAAGTAGGATGCCGGTACACTTTATCCACCGCCGGTTCATACAACTCCCCGGCTTCTTCAGGATTGGATGCAGTGATGTATTTGCTTTCCACCACCCATATACTTACGCCTTCCATTCTTCTTGTATAGACATCCCTTGCATTTTCAATCGCCATTTGTGCATCTGCTGCATGCAGGCTGCCCACATGTTTATGATCCAGGCCTTGTTTGCTCCGGATAAAAACTTCAAAGAGTGGCCAAACGGCCCCCTCTAAATCTCCCCCCATGGAGGAGGTTTTTGAAGAATTTTTTACTTCGGTACTGCCTGCTTTATCTTCCGGAATATCGCCGTAATAAAATTTTTTGATCTCTATTTTCATAAAAACGAGGTTTAATTTTTTATGCTCTCTCTAAAGCCCCTTTAGGGGTTGGGTTTCTTCTTTTCTCTGCAAAAGCCATTGCCGCTTCCCTCACCCATTGTCCTTCTTCATGCGCTTTTCTTCTTGCTTCCAGGCGTTGTTTGTTACAGGGACCATTACCTTTCACCACGTTCCAGAATTCGTCCCAGTTGATCTCGCCAAAATCATAATGTTTTCTTTCTTCGTTACATTTCAGGTGAGGGTCAGGTAATGTCATTCCTAAAATTTTTACCTGCTCCACACACATGTCAACAAAGTTCTGACGCAGTTCATCATTCGTCTTTCTTTTTATTTTCCATTTCATGCTCTGGTCGCTATTAGTGCTCTCACTATCCTTTGGACCAAACATCATCAATGATGGCCACCACCAGCGGTCAATCGCATCCTGGCACATGGCCCTTTGTTCCGCAGTTCCTTTTGATAATACCAGCAGTGATTCAAAACCCTGCCGCTGGTGAAAACTCTCTTCTTTACAAATACGCACCATGGCCCTTGCGTATGGACCATAACTGGTACGGCAAAGCATTACCTGGTTTAGTATAGCAGCGCCATCCACCAGCCAGCCGATAGCCCCCATATCTGCCCAGGTAAGTGTGGGGTAGTTAAAGATGGAAGAATATTTTGCTTTACCACTGTGCAGGTCAGCGATCATTTCATCACGGCTGGTGCCCAATGTTTCTGCAGCTGAATACAAATACAAACCATGACCGGCCTCATCCTGCACCTTTGCAAGCAGTATTGCTTTACGTTTTAGTGTGGGTGCCCTGGAGATCCAGTTACCTTCCGGCAGCATACCAACAATTTCACTATGTGCATGCTGGCTTATCTGCCGCACATTTGTTTTACGGTAAGCCTCCGGCATCCAGTCCTTTGGTTCAATTTTTATTTCCTGGTCAATAAGCGACTGGAAATTTTTTTCCAAATCATGAACAGACATACGGCAATGTTTAAGAAATAAAGTTAAGGAAAAACTAACGATTGTTAGCATGCACAATGATCAGCAAATTCAACTTTTTACTTTTCGAAATGATGTATTATAAACATTAAAAATTCACACTACATAATTTTTAAAAGTGCAGCGATTATTTTACAATAAGGAACAAATGAAGATGTGGAAGAAGTAATGTCAGCAGTTGGTATAAAGCACCATCCCTTCTCTTTTGGAGAAGGGATAAGAGGGTTGAGGCTATTTAAACCCACTTATTCTTATGTGCCAGCGAGATCACCTGGGCCTTGGAAGTAACATGAAGCTTGTTGTAAATATTGGCAATGTGTTTGCGAACCGTGAGCACACTGAGGTTTAGTCCGGCAGCAATGCGTTTTGCATCCCAACCATTGATCAGCTGTTGTAAAATTTCATGTTCTCTTTCTGTAATTATTTTGGGTACACCTTCGCCTTCAGCCGCTGCAGTTTCTTTTTCAGGCGAAGCCTTACTCAGCAGCTGCATGGTTTTTCTTGCAATGGCCGGGCTCATAGGCGCTCCTCCATATTCCAGCACATTGATGATAGCATCGTTGATGACCTGGGCACTTTCATGTTTTAATAAATAACCGGAAGCGCCTGCCTTAATGGCTTCAAAAATCTTTTCGTCGTCATCAAACACGGTGAGCACAATAAAATGTATGCTGGGATATAATGATTTTGCGATGCGGATGGTTTCAATGCCGTCCATCTCCGGCATCTCCAGGTCCATAAATATCACCTGTGGTATTAAATGCAGCGGCAGACCCTTTAATTCCTCCAAGCAATCATGGCCATTATCAGCTGAAAAAACAAGGTTTAGTTCAGGGTAAGCTTTTATCTTTTGAAAGAATGTATTCTTATTGATAAAATTATCTTCGGTTAGTGCTATATTAACAGGCATAGGGATAAAATTAGAAAAGGGTTAAAATACTTAAAATAATCAATTTGTAGTAGACGTAATGGTTACCCTTGTACCGGAGGGTTTATTCTGGCTCCAGCGCAAAGAAAAATTGGCGTCTTTGGACCTCAACTGCATATTGGGAATACCGTTTCCGCCTCCTTTTACCGATACCATCGTTTTGATACCGGTACCATTGTCTTCCACTATTGCTTCCCATTTTGTTTCATCTGAATACATCTTAACTTTTATTACTGTACAGTTACTATGTTTCAATGCATTGCTGATGGCTTCCTGCATAATTTGAAAGAGGTGAAAGCCCTGTGACGGCTGCAGCAAATAATCCTTCCCAATATTTTCCTCCACATCCAGGTCAATATTGCTGTAACTGGGCTGCACTTTCTGGATCACCAGTTTTATCCTGTCACTGATGGAAGTAAGGGATACGGCTTTGCGTTTCAATGCCCAGATGGTATCTCCCAACTGGGAAACGATCGACTGCGAATTGCTGTGCAGCTCCTTCAGTGCATTGATAGCTGTATTATTAAATTGCTGCTGCTGTGATATAGTGTCAAGATTCGCAACAATAGAGGCTGCATACGCACCCAGGTTATCATGAAGGTCTGCTGCAATACGGCGCCGTTCATTTTCTTCTGCTTCTTTTACGGATTCATTGGATAATCTTTTTTCTTCGGCGAGTGCAAGTGCCATTTTTAACTGCTGGCGTTTGCGGTAGTTAACAAATATGATAACTGCCACCACGCCGCTAAACAGGAAAAAAGCAAGGCCGCCGTACAACCAGTAATTTTTTAATGCAATGTCCAGCTTCTGGTAAATGATGGTATTTTCTTTTTTCTGCAACTCGTATTTTGTATTGAGTTCAGCCAATGCTGTGGCAGAATTTTGTTCATACACGGAATCTTTTAAGCTGATCACATCTTCCAGCACTTTTGAATAAGCTGCTGTATTGCCCATGGCTTTGTAATTATCGGCCAGGCTGCTGTATAAGAAAAAAAGTTTTGTATACAGTTTATATTTTCTTGCCAGCTCAATGCCTTCTGTACAGGCAGCAATGCCTTTTTCCGGCTGGCCATAATGAGCATAATAATAACCAAGCTGGCCAAGATCTGAAGCAATATAAAACGGGTCGCCAATAAGCCTTCTTATTTCAACCACTTCTTTTAATAACGGTTCGGAAAATTTTGGTTTGCCTGCACTTACATACAGTGCAGATTTAATTGCCAGCGAGTTTGATAAGGCAAAAAGATTTTCATGTTTACGTGCATAATCCACCCCTTTATCAATATAAAAAAAAGCTGAATCTGAGTTTCCAAGCCCATTATAGTTAGTAGCAATATTAGCAAACAGGATCGCATACCGCTGCAGCAACAAGCTATCGCCTGTAGTTCGTAACGCTTTCAAATGCCAGTTAAGTGCATCTCTCAATTGTCCCATTTCAAGATAAGACCAGCCGATTAGTGTTTTGGCCTTTACCTGCAGCAACACATCATTGTATTTTTCTGCTATTGCAATAATGGCATAACCCATTTCTACCGCCTGCTTATACTGGTTCTTTCTTACATAACAGCGCCCTTTCTGGTTCAGCACATTACCCATGAGCAATGGGTCTGTTACTTTCGTTTCCAAAACAACAAGACACCTGTCTGCAGTATTTAATGAGGAATCAAGCAAGCCTTTATTGGTAAGTGCCGCTGATTTATAATACCCGGCCCTTACAATAGCATGTTCATCTTTTTTTGCTGCAGCAATTTTTTCAGCACGGTCTGCATACGCCATCAGGGTGTCTGCATGCAGTGAATATCCCTGTTCACATAATAAAAAAATGGCTTCCAGTTTTCTTTCTGCTGTGGTGGCTCGGTAAATGGCTGTTTTGAGACTTTCTATGATCCTTGTTTGGGCAACTGCTTTTGACCCGGCAGCAGCCGTCAGGGCACACAGTATTATATATTTAATAATCTTCATCAATAAAGCCTGTTGGCGTGTACAAGTTTACAAATAATATTGCCATTCTTCCATCACGGTACTACAAATTAGGTATTTATCAAAACGCTGATTCTTTGAACCTTTATCGGGTGATCTTATTCAATTATCCTTTCTCTTTTTTTGGCTGACCTGGTAAATTTGGACAGCAAAAATTCACCCTGCAGAAAATAGCACAGTCATTTTATGAAAGTTGGTTTAATTTTTTTAAACAGGAAGAGCGTGCATAAATTATTTTTAATACTGGCCACCCTGCTATGGGTCGTTAATGGCAGGGCGCAGGCCCCGACCAACGATAACTGTAATAATGCTACTGCAATAGCAATACCGGCCAATGGTTTTGGGCTCGGTAATTTTACTTCTGCACAAACTGATCTTACCAATGCAACCGTGCAAACAGGCGAGGCATTTGCACCGGCGATCATGGTGGCCGGGCTTGATAAAAAATCAGTCTGGTATAAATTCAGCATTGCTTCTATCAGGGCGGTAAGGGTTACACTTACACAACCCGGTACCACCATTACAGCCGGTGATGCCGGCTTTGCCGTTTATAAAGCCGGCACTTGTATACCAGGCACAGACAGCATCAGCACCAAGCTTACGCCCATTGTTACATTTGGTAATACCTATCATCCCTGTGTACCAAGCGGTGATTACCTGGTACAGGTAACAGCAAACAACAAAGCCAACGGGCCTATTATTGTTCAGGTGGATGTTTCGGATCAAACAGGCGCTGCCTATGATCACCCGAACCAGGCTTATGCTTTTGATACAGTGAGATATTATGCACAAAAAATTGATTTTAATACAGAATGCCAGTCGATAGAAGATGCAACAGAGATCTGCAACGCTTTTTACAAGCCATACGATTACAATAAAAGCGCCTGGCTTACTTTTACCACACCTGCTTATTTTGATTATATCGTACTGCAGTTAAGCGGTACCGGCGCCAGTTATTATTTCCCTTCAAACAACAACCAGAATATTTACCGGAGTTTTGGTTTCACGTTATACCAGGGTGATGCTGTGACCACACCCATTAACGCACTTACCACCATACAGGCATGCGACTCCATTGCAACCAATGGCTATTATGCTGCATACAAAGTTTATAAGTGCGGCGACCTGCAGACAAAAACAAAATACACTATCCAGCTATTCATCAATAAAGAGTTTGCAGATGATGTAAGACTTGGCATCATGGTGGGCGGACAAAGGCCAACGACTGTACCGCAACCCGTACTGTCCGCTGCAAAACCGCCTAATGCGATTGGCAACCTGCCTGCTGCACCAGATGGTACACTTACCCAGGTAGATGATGTTTGGGGATGTAACAGTAAGCACAGTAATACGGCCTGCAATCCTTCTGTACCCGATACGGGTATCATGTACAGCAACGGTGGCAGGTACGACCTGAGCAGCTTTACCACATTCACGCTCACCAATACCTGCGCCATTAATTTTAATGCATATGTTACACAATGCGGACCTCAGCCACTGGTACGGGTATTTAAACAGGGCCTGACAAATAACTGTGCAGGACTTGATACAGCCAATATCATTGGAACCTTCATGGGCAGTTATACCATTGACTGCTTGCAACCCGGTAATTATACAGTGCAGGTTTCAGGGCAGTCGGTAACGGACTGGTATGCACGTTTTACCTCCGGTGTGCCGGCCTATAATTATGAGCAATGCCTCAGCAATAATTTAGGCACCGCCTTCAGGCTCGACATGAGGGCTTATACAAGAAAATCAGGCAATAAATATTCTTTAAACGCCACCGGTGCATTTGATACGATTAACCGGGTGGGCAGTGTAATGCAACCACTGGTGGATGGGGTGCCCTATTCCGCAGTATCCGATACAATGGGCTGCGCCAATACAGTAAGACCAATTGATACAACCTGCAATCCATTAAATAATAAAGTTATTTACCGGCAGTTTGCTGTGCCCGACAGTGGTATTGCAGATTTTTCAAATCTCACGATGCCATGGAATGGTTCATGGAGGTACAGGCTGTACAGCGGTGATGCCAATGCATTGGCAACAGCTCAAAATGTTTTTGCTTATCCTGATAAGATCAACGGGCTGGTTCCAAAATCAGAATGCTTTGATGGTTATGTATCCTGTGCCAATAAAACGGTTTGTGTAACACCCGGCACTTATACATTTACCACGATGGGTGGTGATCCGGATGTGGGCCGGGCAGATAAACCCATCATCACTTTTGTAAGAACAAGAACAAAACATAAAACGCCGTACCAGGCACAGGATCTTGGCAGCATACTGGATACACTTGGCCCTGCCGGCGGCACGATTGCCACAGATGTGGATGTATATGATTGTGATGATAATGCCCAGCCTGTTAATGGATACGTTCCCTGTACACTGCAGGGGAAACCTGCCACCAAAGCTATTTACAGGCAATTCTATTTAAAAGAACCGGCACTTGTAAGAATGGAAGTACCTTATTACTGGTACTGCGCCAACAGGGCTTATGGTTACCGCACCTTATTCTATGGCAAAGCAACAGACGGGCTTGCAGGATTGACAGAAGTGGGCAACGGGTGGAGTTGTGTGCAGTATGCAGGTTCAACAGCAGGCTGTAATTTATTACCTGCCGGCTGGTACTCGGTGATCTCTTACAACCAGGGACCAAGCTATGACAGCACCACAAGAAGTACCAACTTTGAAAGCAGGTATAACAGCGCTGTAAGTTATTATGATGAATTCAGGATCATTATAACGCCTACCTGCAAAGGGCCATCCTTTAACAGGCCGTACAAAGCTTCAGTAAACGGCAGTGGTCAGCCACATGATATAAAACTGGTAACAAGGAACGGGCATACTGCAGCCTTTCCAAGAACGGACAGCACGTATACATTACCAACAGAATATTTTAACTGTACACTGGATACACCTTTTGCAAATCACCGGATCAAATCATGTGATCCAACATCCAACAGGGTGGCCTATTATATTTTTAAAACAACACAGCAATGTTTCCTGTATATTAATGCCGGTGGCTATTATGCATCGCTGTACAATAAAGATGTAAGACTTGATTCTTTACAGTTTGACACCTTAACACCCATGCAGCCCTGTACCAATGTTGCAGGTACGTTGCAATACTGCTATTTTCAACCAGGTACCTACACATTAGTTGTTTTTGCAAACGACGGTAATATCTGCAAGTCAGTGGCGCCGCAGATATATGCGGATGTGATCGGTTATTCCCGTTTTGATTATGCTGCAAAAGCCTATGATTTTGGCGTGGTGCCGCCGGATGCTGTTTATCACTTTGGGAAAGTGGGTGATGTAAACCCCATCAACAGTGGCCGTCAACCCAGCAGTGATTTCTTTTACTGCACTACCGGCGCCGCAGCCAGTGATCCCGGGGAGCCATCCTGTAATACACTCATTAATCCAAATGTGTACAATAGTGGTCCGAATAAACCTATATACGATTCGTTGTTCCCTTCATCAGGAAATACATCTAAAAGAAATCTCTGGTACACATTTGTGGTGGATCAGCCGGGTTATGTAAGGGTGCACGTGGACAATAAACATGACCTGCGTGGGTATCAACCCAAATTCGCTGTTTATAAAAGCGACGTCGATCCAACGATACCTTTTGCAACTGTTGTCAGCAGCGGCGAAGTGGATTCCACTGCTGTACAGGGCTTAAGTTTTCTTGGTACCAACCCGATCATCTATTATCCTTATACATGTGCCAACACTCCAAATGAAGTGTCGTTTTACAGGGATCCATGTTCGGCTGCTGTTACCCGTTATTATGTATTGGTTGAAAATGTAAATACCAGTCAATACTATGAGGCTGGTGGTACATTACTCAATACGCAGATCGAAGTAAGTATACAGGTTGATTCTGTTACACTGCAGCAGGTAAAACATGATCATTATTCCACCGCAGGTGATATAGGTTCAGTGGGTGTTGGTAAATACACCGGTGATACGGATAATTTTTCCTGTGCCACAAAAGACCCGACCGATCCTATCTATTACTATAATAATTCACCGCAATGCCGCAAAACACTGTGGTATAAATTTACGAGCACTATAACCGGCAACGTCCGTTACAGGGTTTATATCAATAACACCCGTAAGCAGGACTATTATGATGTGCAGCTGTTCAGGCAACTGCTACCAAACGACTCAACCACCAATGGATTACAGATAATCGGCTACAGCGGCGTATACGGAAGTGACAATACTTACTGGGCACAAACCTGCGTATCTCCCGGCACTTATTATTTATTATTACCCGGCTGCGACCAGGTTAACAGTAACGTGTATCCTGAAATAGAACTGATAGAAAACGTGGGTGATTTTTGTGGCCGTGCCGTTGCTGCTGCCATTAACGGTCCGGGGTCAATTTCAGCAAGCGCACTGGTGGATTGCCATACCATCGGGACTGACTATGGTGAATTTGGACCTGCACTCACCTGTCCTGAAGGTGCTAAAACAGCCGACTATAAAACAAGCTGGTTCCGGATGGATATTGGCGGTACCGATACACTGGATGTTACAGCCTTTATTGTTGAAAATACCAACGCCGCTTCTTCTGATATTAAATACAGGCTGATGACAGGGGACTGTGGTGCCATGCAGGAACAGAGTTGTGTACTGGATGCATTAACACAAAATACTTACCAGTGTCTTGCACCGGGGCAGAGTTATTATGTACAGGTATTTACACCTATTACAAAATTCAACCAGGGTGTTACCGGCACCATCGACCTGAAGCTAACCGCTGTGGCACATGCCGATACTTGTGCGCCGCTGGCGAATTGCCTGGCCAATGCCAATTTTGTTCCGTCATTCAATTGCACCACGGATGATTCTGTAAAATTTGTGAACTATTCCACATACGGAACATCCATACAATACAAATGGGATTTTGGCTATGCCGGCAGAACTTCAACAGAGGTATCCCCTTATTTCTTCTACCCTGCTTTACCAAACGATGTAACTTATACAGTAAAGCTGGTGATTGAAAATACCAGTTGCGGTCAAAAAGATTCGATAACCAAACAGTTGACGGTTCCGGGCCGTCCATTCATCGATTTTGGAAAAGATCTTGCGTTTTGTGATGGCTCCTCCACCGTTTTAAAAGCCACTTCACACACCGGCGCCACTTACACCTGGAGCAATGGCAGCACTGATGACACGTTAAAAGTAACCGCTAATGGCAACAATGATTACTGGGTAAAGGTTGATTATAATAATTGCAGCAGCAGGGATACGATCAGGATACTCATCAGCAGCATTAAACCAAAGCCTGTGCAGAATGCGGTAATCTGCAGCAGCCCTGTTTCCATCAGTGCTTACCGTGGTGTTGGTGAATCATATACATGGAGCACGGGTGAAACCTCTTATGCTATTACAGTAAGCACCCCCGGCACTTACTGGGCAGATGTAAAGTATTTTGATTGCGTGTACCGGGATTCATTTATTGTTAGCAATGCCAATACAGCTGAACCATTGGGTGCAGATGCCACTGTTTGTATCCCATCTGCTGGTTATGTATTAAGGGCAGCCACTGCTGGCGCACAATCTTATCAATGGCAGGATGGCAGCACTGCCGATACTTTAAAAATTATGGCTCCCGGCCAGTACAGTGTGGCCATTAATTTCGGCAGCTGCGCTTTAAATGATACAGTTGAAATTTCCGGCTATCCTGCACCGTTAGTGGAAAACAGGGATACCAGCATTTGTGCAGGTCAATCCCTGATATTGCCATCAGGCGCTGTTGTTACAACTGCAGGTGTTTACCAGGATACAGCCAGGTATGCAGCCGGCTGCGACAGCCTGATCAGGAAGATAACGGTTACATTCAGCACAAAACCAAACCTTGGAAGCGACACAACTGTCTGTCTTGCACAAAACGCATTCCCCATTGACGCAACTGCCACCGGGGCACTATCTTATAAATGGCAGGATGGCTCCACTAACCCTGTACTGAATGCAACGGCTTCCGGCATTTACTGGGTGGATGTTGATTATGGTAATTGTATAGCCAGGGACAGTATTGTATTGGGCGTATATCCACAGGCGTTAGTCGATAAAAAAGATACCGCCATCTGCGAAGGATCATCATTTATATTACCGTGGAATGAAACAGTAACTGCTGCAGGCAGCTACAGGGATACCCTGAAAGCAGTAACCGGCTGCGACAGCCTTATCAGGGAGATCAATTTAAGTTTTATCAGCAGGCCGCAGCTGGGCAATGATACTTCCGTTACAACCTGCAGCAGTACTGCTTTTGACCTGAATGCGTTGTACAATATCAGTCCTTATACCACCATGTGGAAACTTAATGGCAATTCCGTATTAAGCCCGTGGGCAGTTACGCAATCCGGCGTTTATCAACTGATCGCCATCAACACGGGTGGTTGCATGGATACTGCACTGGCAACTTTAACTATTAACCAAAAGCCGGCACTGGGTAATGATATAAATACCAGCAAATGTGCACCAGAAACGATCGATCTTACGGCACTCTATAATACAAATGGTTTAACTGCGGAATGGACCCTCAGCAATGTTGCTGTTAGTGATCCAACAAAAATAAATACAAATGGCTCCTATCGTTTAATTGCATCAGGCAGCCCGGGTTGCAGTGATACTGCTTTTGTAAACTTTACTTCTTTTACAAAACCTGTAATAGGTAATGACACTTCCATTACTACCTGTGGTAATACTGCATTTAACCTGGATGCACTCTATAATACTGCAGCATATACTATTGCCTGGAAACTGAATGGTAATACTATTACAAATACGTCAGCTGTCACACAATCGGGCAACTATGAACTTACAGTTTTAAATGCAGATGGTTGTACAGATACGGCGATTGCTGTACTGGAGCTCTATCAAAAGCCAATACTGGGTAATGATACTGCTATCAGCAGGTGTACCGGTATCAATATTGATCTCACCGCTTTATACAATACGGCCGGATCAACTGCAGATTGGGCTATTAACGGTAATGCTGTAAACAATCCATCAGCAATCAATACAGGCGGAACGTACCGGTTGATTGCAACAGGCAATCCCGGTTGCAGTGACACTGCTTTTGTAAGTTTTACTTCATTACCCAAACCAGTACTTGGTAATGATACTACCGTTACAGTATGTAATGGAACCAGCACAGACCTGAACGCCCTTTACTCCTTAGCCTCAACTCAAAACCCGGAATGGTCGATTGCCGGCACTCCTGTAACAGACCCAATGACTGTTACAGCTGCCGGCATTTACCGTGTTATCCTTACTAACAGCAACGGTTGTACGGACACCGCTTTTGCAACGGTTACTGTAAATGCATTACCTGCTGTTGGTAATGATACGATTATTAATATTTGCCAGGGTAATACTTATAACCTGTCGGCGTTGTATAATATCGGTGCTAATAACAATACCTGGACATTTAACAATACAGCTCTTACCAATGTAACAGCTGTAAAAGTTGCCGGCATTTATAATCTTACAAGCACAACAGCAGCCGGTTGCGTCCGTTCTGTTGCTGTTACGCTGGTGGTAAACAGTAATCCATCCGTTATTACAAACAACCCCGCAATAACCTGTTCACCCCAGCAGGTGGACCTTACACTTCCTGCTGTAACGGCCGGTTCTTCACCCGGGCTTGCATTTACCTATTGGCAAAATGCAACTGTCACTACAGCGTACAGCAGTCCGTCACAGGCAACAGGCGGCACGTACTACATAAAAGGTGCAGATATAAATGGCTGTTTTGATATCAAACCAGTGACTGTTATTTATTATCCTTTACCGCTGGTAAATGCAGGTGATGATATTACCATATGTGATAAAGATTCAGCTACTTTGAGTGCCACCGTAAGCAATAGCAGTGCACCGGTAACCTATCAATGGGAACCTGTTGCAGCAGGTGGCATACAAAATCCCACCAGTGCAACCACGCTTGTAAAACCATCTTCCACACAACAATACGTACTAACGGTAACGGATGGATATGGATGTAACTATGCTATCCGTGACACCATACTGGTCACCATGCAACCACCCGTTGCTGCTTTTGCTGGCAATGATACCATCGCAGTTATTGGCATGCCGCAGCAACTGCTTGCTACAGGCGGGATCAATTATTTATGGTCCCCTCCATCGCTGCTGAACAACGCCGGCATTGCAAACCCGCTGGCTACCTTAAATGGAGACACAAGGTTTACAGTGCAAGTGAGAGATATTGCCGGTTGTATTGGATATGATACCGTGATGATCAAAACTTTTGCAGATGTGAAATTCTATATACCCAATGCATTCTCACCAAATGGTGATGGTCATAATGAAATTTTTAAACCTGTAGCTGCCGGTATCAAAAAAATATACTGGTTCCGGATAGTCAACCGCTATGGTGAGATCGTATTCGAGACAAGCCAGTTTGATACAGGATGGGACGGTTTTTACAAAGGCAAACCACAACCTGCTGCCAACTATGTATGGTGGATAAAAGGAACCACCAACAGCGGAAGGGTTATTGAGATGAAGGGAAATGTAGTGCTGGTGAGATAGAGAATATACGTTTAGCGTGTTTAGGAGTTTAGAAAGTTTAGGCTATAAATTCTAAACTTTCTAAACCCTAAACTTCTAAACCAATACCTACCTCAAATTATGTATTTATATACTGCTGTATAAAATTCAATTTTACTATTGTTATTCATCATTATCCTCCTGTAAAACCGGCTGCCGGTAACGCATTTATTATAAGTATTAATCATTAGTATGAAATATTTTTATACGTTCCTCTTTCTTTTTATAGCAACAAAAAATTTTGCTCAAACAAACGAGTTTGTTGTTTTTAATGAAGCCAATACGCCTGCTTTTGCCGGAACAGGTAACAACTTTAAATGTATCAATATCGGCGACAGTATATTCTGGGCCGGTACACAATACAAAGGTCTTTTTAAATATGATACCACCCTGCAGGTATGGTACAAATCAGGCCAGCTTGCCAATGTCTTTATTAATGATATTGAACGGGATAAAAAAGGAGGGATATGGATAGCCCAGTCAGGCACCAGCGGTACGGTGGGTGGTGGCTCCAATACAGCAGGCGGCATCAATTACTTTCCTGACCAGTTTGACGTGACCATGCAGTTTTACAGTGTACCAGGCACCACCACCGGCGGTGGGCTTGTATCAAGAAATGTACGGTCAATATTTGTAGATACGGTAAGCCTCACCGCAAAAGCAGATACCATGCCGCAGGTTTGGAGTGCTGCGGCAACTTATATCACCTCTAATAACACATCCACAGGTGGTATCTCTGCTGGTGTAAATTCCTTTCAAAATTATTTTTATAATAAAAGATGGGGCCTGCAGGTATTTCCGTATGTAAATCCATTTGCAACCGGCACACCAAGCTGCGAAGCTGTTGGTGGCAACAGCGAGGAGATCTGGATATCAGTAAGACAAAACTTTGGCCTTTCACAAATCCTGCGTTATTCTCCTGCAAAAAACTTAAGTGAATGGGGAGGTTATCTTGGTGCGTACGACAGCACTAAAATTAAGGGTGGTGTATTTCCCGTTGGCTTCAGGGTGGCTGCCATATTTTTTGATTCAGAAGGCAAACGCTGGCTGGGTTTTTTAAGTGGTGGCCTGAGGGTAATGGTAAGAGGTGTATGGAAGATCGTAAATGACCCGGCAATATTCCCGGCTGGCGCATCCGTTAATAATAATGCCATCGCTGAAGATGACCAGGGTAATGTATATATAGGCACCAATGCAGGCCTGCTTGTTTACGATGGTAATGGAGATGTTGATAATATCTCACCTTATAAATTATATACAACAGCAGACGGGCTTCCAACCAATAATATTACCGGCCTTGCCTACGACAAAGCAAAAGGCAGGATGCTGATGACATCGGATGCCGGTATTATTTTCTGGACAGTAAAGAATAAAATAAAAGTGGAACAGCAATGGGACTACAGTTTTCCAAAACGGGAAGGTAAGCCCAAGGGTGTGGTGGCCGATGGTGTTGCAAGAGTTTACCTGAAAATAAAGAGTGGGGATGAATCACTCCCGGCCATTAAAGAAGTAAAGCTCAGCCTATATGATTATAAGGATGCAGATTCATCTACCAGGGGAAGATTAAAACAGGCAACCATTATCGACAAATATTCTGAAGAAGCTTCTGCCGGTACCGCCAAGGAGATAACGGTGACGGATAATATAAAAGCAAAAGAATTCTGGGCATGGTATGTATCCCCCACTGATTTTTCTGCTGACTCGCTTGGCCCGGATATAAACAAAAGCACCCGTACCGACAGGATAAAAGTGGTGGTAACCTATGTAAACAATACAAAAGATTCCATCATATATGAAGACCTGCGCATTGTACGGCCGCCATTGCTGCTGGTGCATGGTCTTGCCAGCGGCCCGCCCACCTGGTCGGAGTTCAGGCATAACAACACCATCCTGTTTACCGAAAGCGACCGCTGGAAATATTCGCACGCACTTACCATGAATGGCCGGGCTAAATTTATTTACAATGCCCGTCTGCTGATGGGTGGTGACCTGCCGGATGCAGATACAGCAAAAGGAAAAACGAATACACTGCAGGGTAATATTGAGCAAATAAGGGGAATGGGGTACGCCGCCAACCAGGTGGATTATGTTTGTCACAGCATGGGTGGTATCATGATACGGCATGCGATCGCCAACTTTGGATATAAGTTTTATACCGGTGCAGATGATGGCAACCGTTTCAAAAATTACAACCAGGGCTTCACTCATAAGATCGTTTTTGTAAACTCACCACACAACAGTTCGATACTGGGTGATGGTGTGGATGAATTTATACCCCAGGCGCCTGAATGGTTGAATAATATTATGAGGGCTGGTTACTTATATGACAGTAAACGGCAAATGCCTTATGATTTTATACAGCCTATTACACCTGACGATATACTGAATACAAAATTCAAAGCATCAGATGCAGTAAATAACCTGCAGGTAAGGGATACAAAAGGAGGTGTAAACCTTGCAGAAACCAGGGCCAAATTTCACATGATAACCGGCAATGTTAATTTGGTGAATGTACAAACCAGCACCATACTGGCAGAGCTGGACCCCACTGTGGAGTATGCAAATAATATTATTAAAAGCATGCTTAACAGCCGCCTTGTTCCACCCAACATAAAAAACTTTGTCTTGAAACCGATGCTGTTGCTGGGAAATGTAGCAAGAACACTTACGTTTTTTGAATGGTACAGCCGCAATCTTGGTTATCCTGATTACCTGGCCGAAAGTGACCTGATAGTACCGCTTGCAAGTGAACACGCCAGGATAGAACTGCCCGGCGCAAAGCCTTTCATCACTATGTACAATAATTCACCCGGCTCTTCAATTGATGCATCACATATTACCATTCTTAAAAGAGCAGATGTAGGCCAGCGTGTTTTTAATTTATTAAACAGTAAATTGTACAGCCCGCTATTTGCAGATGTGGTGCCACCCAATACCGACCCTGACCCGTTACCAATATTAACGGCAAGAACTTTACAACGACCCGGCACACCACTGGCAACAGACAGTATATATTATGACAGCACCAAAATAAAAATCGACTACCCGGTAAAAGGCACAGATGTGTTTGCAGACAGCACTGTTAATTTAAAATTCAGGCTGAAGGATACCAGCAACCTTTCTTATGTAAACCTTGTTTTTCAATACGGGGATACATTTAGTCTTGCAAAAACAAGGGCGCAGCAAACCATTCCTTTAAAGATATGGGCAGCGTTACCCGGCAAACAAACCATCTGGGCTGTAGCCGCCTATAATACCGCCGACAACGGGATGAAATATTATATCGATACATTCAATGTGATGGTAAAAAACAATGCAGCGCTGCAGGGCTTCCGGGTAAATGAAGACCCGGTTACCATTACCGGTGGTGAATATTATTACCCGCCATACCAGGTGATGTACAATAACAACTGGGTATCATTCCCTGCCGCTGACACATCCGTTTCCGTTAGTTTTGATCCTGCAGGCATCACAACACGGGTGGATTCAGTTGGAGGTTTTAAGGCGCTGAAAGAAGGTTTTACCGCGGCAATATTCTCTTACAAAGGTTTTGCAGATACAGTACTGATCAACACTGTTATGCCACTGGATAGTTTTTGCGTTAACAGGACCATTGCTGCCGGCAGCTTTAAAAACCCTGCCATCTGGAGCAAAAAAAGAGTACCGGATGTTTGTGATTCTGTGGTTATTCAGCATGCCGTGACTGCAGATACAACTGTTCAGTTCAGGTCTGCAAGAATTAATACAGGCGCTTCGCTTACATTGAACAACGCTGCATTAACAGTGCAGCTCGGCGCTTCGCAGGAAGGGGGCAGCATGATCGACAATTATGGTACACTCACCATACAAAATGGTAACCTCACTGTAAATGGCCGTGTTAAAAACAATGCCGGCAGTTCATTTATTATGAGCGGCGGTACATTAAAAATACATGGCAATACCGGTGGCGCTGATATCTCAGTAAGCAACGGGCTTTCACTATTTGAAGCAGCAACGGGAATGACACAATTTAATTTCAGTGGCGGCACTATACAGATCACCGATCCGCCGTTTGGTGATGCAAGCCAGGCTATAAACTGCAGTTATAATTTTGGAGATAACAGTACGCTTGTACTTGGTGTAAATAATTCTGCGGCTGCAAGTAAAAATGCTGATGGCTTTGGTGGTAATGCATTCCCTGCAAAGATCGGCAAGCTGATAATTGATGCTGGTACAAGAAATGGCAACCGCCAGTTCATAAATAAAAAAGCATTATCAGTAAAAGGAAGTGTGGAAGTAAGAACAGGTAGTGGCGTAATACTGCAGGCTCCATTAAATGTAAACAAATAAAGACTTCTCAATCCAGATACAAGGGCTGTCCTGTTACATTACAGGCAGCCTTTTTAGTATTACCAATGCAAGGCTTAACAGGTACCACAAATTATGTATTGATGCAGTGCCGCTTTTTTTGAAATTTTAATACAGAAATTCCAATCTGCTGAAAGCCCTGTCCTGTCTTTCATTTATTCATCCGCTAGCACAGCATACATGATAAAAAGATTCAGCTGGTTAATTACTTTTTGTTTTTCCTTTCATGCGGCTTTTACCCAGTCAGCAGATTTCAGGATATACAATACTACCAGCACTTCAGTTTTTACTGGCAATAATTTTAAAACCATTGCTGTTGGCAAGGAAGGTAATATCTGGGCCGGCACCCAATACCAGGGTTTATATAAGTATAACCCTTTTTTAAACCAGTGGGACAAATGCCCTGATCTTACCAATGTTTTTATTAATGATATCAAGGCGGATAAAAACGGTGGTATATGGGTGGCGCAGTCAGGTACATCCGGCCAGTCGGGAGGTGCCACCAATATTGCAGGTGGTGTCAATTACTTTCCTAATCCTGTTTTCATTGTTAATAATTATTACAGTTTTGCCACCGGTGGCGGACTAACGACAAGGAATGTACGCTCTTTGTGGATCGATACGAACCGGGTGAATGTGCTGGCTACATTACCAAGGGTATGGGCAGCGCAGGCTACTTTTATAACATCCGGGAATACAGCTGCCGGTGGTATTTCTGCCGGCCTGAATGAATACCAGGATTATTTTTACAAAGTAACAAAGGGGCTGCAGGTATTTCCATATGTAAACCAGGCCTCCGCCGGCACACCTTCCTGTGATGCCATTGGTGGCAATAAGGATGAGCTGTGGGTGGCAACAAGACAAAATTTTGGCAGGAGCCAGATACTGCGTTACCATCCGCTCAATATACAGGGAACATTTCTGGGTGCTTACGATTACACCAACACACCGGCACTCTCTAATACTTTCAGGGCTAACGCACTCTATTTTGATAATGAAGACAGGCAATGGGTCGGGTTAAACTTCGGCGGCATCGTTGTTAAAAGTGGCTCAGTTTGGAAAACAGTGAATATGGACGACCTGCTCCCTTCCGGCATTGTAATTAATAATAACGCCATTACAGGTGATGATGCAGGCAATATTTACATCGGTACCAGCAATGGCTTACTGGTATACGAGGGTGGACCTGTAGATGTTTCTTCCTCTTACACAAAATATACTGCCGCTGATGGTTTACCATCCAACAATATTACAGGTGTGGCTGCAGACAATGCCAATGGAAGAATTTTACTGGCGACAGATAATGGTATTGTATTCTGGCAAAAAAGTAAAAGAATAGACGCAAAGCTTATTTGGGATAACAGCTTCCCCGCTGCAGGCGGTAAACCAAAAGGGGTGGCTGCAGATGGCGTTTCAAGATTGTATATAAAAGTAAAAAGAGGCAATGATACTATTCCTGCTTTTAAAAAGGTGGAGTTGATCCTTCCCAACTTTAATGCAGGCAATGCCACACTCAAAGGACGTGTAAGAACAGCAGATACATTAAAACTGAACGCATACAGTAACGAAGCTAACAGTGGCACTGTGCTTGAAACCAGCCGTACTGACTCAACAGTAAAAGGAGAATTCTGGTTCTGGTATGTAAGTCCTGAAGATTTTTGTTTAAGTGAAACGAGTAACGAAGCATTACTGGAAGAAAGAAAGGATACGGTTAAAATAAGGGTAACATTCAAAAATGACACAAAGGACTCTGTAAACTTATTGGTGAGAGTGGTGCGGCCGCCAATGATCATGGTGCATGGTCTTGCCAGCAGCCCTGCTGCCTGGGACAGTGTTAAATACAACGAGACAACCAGCTTATTACAAAGCAATTTGTTTAAACAAAGACATGCTTTGAAAATAGGACCACGTTCTGCATTTATTGAAAATGCCATCCTGCTGCTGGGTGCCGATGTGGCCATTGGCTCTGGTGCCAATAAACTCAATACTATACAGGGCAATATTGAAGCCATCCGTACAATGGGGTTTGCAGCCAACCAGGTGGATTTTGTTTGTCACAGTATGGGTGGCAGTGCTGGAAGAAGTGCTCCCCGTTTCCGGCCAGATAAATATTATGCTGATGGTAATTATATGTACAATAATTATGGCAAGGGCTTTATGCATAAAATGATACTGGTCAATTCGCCGCATCACGGTTCTCCCATCCCCGATGCAACAGAAGAATTTTTACCCTCGGCGCCGGCGCCTGTTAACCTGCTGCTGGAACAGTTATATAATGCCCGCCACGAAGAAATGTATTTTGATTTTGTAGCGCCTGATTATAAAAACGGTGCAGTGTATTTTCGAGGGTCCCCTGCCGTTATCAACCTGCAGGTAAGCCCATCCAAAGGAGGTATACGCCACCTGGCCACCGATGTAAAGTACCATATCATTGCCGGTGATGTGGACTGGCTCAGCAGCAGCACTGCTTCCACATTGGCTTCTGCCGACAGCTATGTATCCATTCTTAATACAATTCTAACTGTTGCAAGAGACTTGTCGCCCGAGCCGCAAAGAGGCGTGCTAACCGGCTTTCTTGCTTTGGGAAAAGCTGCAAGAGCGCTCACTTTTGCTGAATGGTACAGCCAGCGCAAAGGGTTCCCCAATTTTTTAGGAGATGGTGATTTAATTGTACCGCTCGGAAGCCAGACGGCAAGACTTGCTGTAAATGCGCCCAATGTAACGCTGTTTAAAAACAGCCCCGGCGCTTCGATGGATGCCTGGCACAGCGGTATCCTAAGCAGGCTGGATGTGGGTAAACGCATCTTTGCATTGCTTAATACAAAACGCAGCAGTGACCTGTTTGCCAATCAAATTCCACCCAATCTTGACCCGGACCCAAATACATCAGCAAGACCTGCTGCAACACTGGCTGTTACTTCCAGTTTCGATACTACAAAAATTGCACTGTGGCTGCCGCAAAGAAATGGCAGTACTTATGCTGACAGTAATATAACAGTAAGGTTAAGACTCAAGGATACTGCCGGTCTTGCTTATATCCGCATCAGTTTCCAGGGCAACGATACTTTTAACTTTGGAAGAAACCCGGTTCAGCAGTTCAATATAAAAGCAAGCCCTTATTTAACCGGCAGGCAAACACTCTGGGTTATGGCTATTTATGATAAGGCAAATGAAACAAAATACTATGTTGATACGCTTGGTATAAATGTAAGCAATCTTGCAGCATTACAGGGTTTCAGGGCGGTGAATGATCATGCAGAACTTGAATCAGGAACAGCATTTAAACCAGCATTTGAAGTACAATATAATAACCAATGGGTGCCACTTGCCAATAACGACCTTTCTATACAGGTTGCATTTGATACAGCCGGCATCGTGGAATATGATGCGGCAACTGCCTCATTCAATGCTTTAAAAAATGGATTTGTACAGGCAACGGTAAGTTACAAAGGCTTTGTTGCCACCATCAATCTTACCAGTACGCTGTCACTTTTCAATAATTGTATCAACAGGACAATTGCAGGGGGTAGTTTTAAAGATCCTTTAATATGGAGTAAAGGAATGGTACCCGGTGTTTGTGATTCAGTTGTGATACAGGCGGGGCATGCTGTTGTTGCTGACAGTTCATTAAAAACAGCTTCAATAAGAATTAACAGTGGAGGTACATTCAGCATAACTAATGCGGCTGTAAAAATTGAATGTGGTGAAAAAGACCAGGCCACCAGCATGATCGACAATTATGGCACACTCAATATCAGTAACGGCAATATTATCATCAATGGAAGACTGAAACTTAATACAGGCAGCACTTATAATATGACCGGTGGTACTATTATTATTAACAGCAATACAGGGGAGCAGTATACAAGTTTAGCAAGCGGCAATGCCTGTTTTGAAGCTGCAACTGGTATGACAAAATTCAGTTTTACCGGCGGCAGTTTGCAGATCACCGACCCTCCGCTAAACGCACCTGTACAGTCAATCAATTGCCCTTATGATTTTGGCGATAATACCACGCTGATACTGGGTGATGGCAGTTCTGTGAAAACAAGCAATAATACCAATGGCTTTGGCAGCGAACAGTTTCCAAATAAAATTGGCAGGCTGATCATCAATGCAACAATAAGAACGGGCAACCGGCAGTTTATAAATAAGAAGGCGTTGTCTGTAAAAGGCAGCGTGGAGGTAAAAAGCGGCAGCGGTATGGTATTGCAGGCGCCGCTGAATGTAAACAAGTGAGACGAGCCATTTTTTGATGACCTTTTATCCATTGGGCGATATAGAAAAAAGCCTACCACAAATTGGGTATTGATGCAATGGATGATTTTTTGAAGTTTTATGTTGCGGATCAACACCCTTTTTTAAACCTATAATGCAGAATGATATGAAACAGTTTTTAATTCCCACAAATAAAGGCATTAAGCCTGTTACTGAAGATGAGATCATCCGGGTGGAAGCAAGCAGTAATTACTGTAAAATATTCTTTATGAATGAGCGGCCGCTGGTGGTTGCAAAAGTGCTCCAGTGGTTTGAAGATAAATTACCAACAGATACTTTCTGCCGCATTCACCGTGGCCATATAATCAACCGCCTTTGTGTAACTGAAGTGAACGGCGACAGCAGGCTTAAGCTTGTGAATGGAGATATTGTACAGGTTAGCAGGAGAAAAAAAGAACAGTATAAAGAATTATTGAAAACCGCCTAGACAACCCTGTAAAACCCTTTCCTTTTAAATACTTAATTATACCCATTATTAAAATTCCATTAATTCTTTTGATGGTCATTAGCCATAAATGAAATATTTTGCACCCGCAAAATAAACTCAATAACACTGGCTACTATAATATATATCATTATTGCATTTGCAGTAGGCTTTGGCGCAGCATGGATACTGCAGTTGCTGAAACTGCAGAAAGAACGCCGTGAACTTAAAAGCACCGGTGGTTTTTTAGAAAGCGAACGCCTGATGAAAGAAACCCTGCAAAAAGAGCTTGCCATTGTACATCAAAACAAAATGGCAACAGAACTGGACCTGAATCAAAAACTGCAGACCGCTGAAAAGCTCATCAAACAAATGGACAGCGATATACTGCTGATGCAAAAAAGCTACGAGGAAACGGAAGCATTGCTGGAAGCAAAACAACCGGAAGTGCATGCGCTGAAACTGCAGCTGATTGAAGCCCAAAATACGATTGCCCGCTTAAAAGGTTCATTAGAAAAGGGCAGGCAATAAGTAATGCCCGCCCTTAGTTTTCACCCGGTATTAGTTATAATTAACAACGCTCATCAGGAGGTAAGGATGTAATGACTCCTCACCACCCAGTTTTTCGTTATAGTCTCCCATGCGCAGGTGCAGCAGGTGCTCCGTTTCCAGCAGCTCCCAAAGCACCAGCGGTTTGTTATTTTCCTTTATACAGATCTCAGGAAACAGGTCCGGCAGCATGCCATCCCAGCAAATTGTTTTTAACTGTTCTGTAGAAGAGAGTGGTTGCTGACTGGTATTTTTTTCACACCATTGTCTTTTGCAAAAGCTGGAGTGAATGTTCAGCAATACTTCCTGGTTGGTCGTATCATCGTCTTTCATATCCGTGGCCTTTAAGTGTGGCTTATTTATCAGATAGAATAATTACGGGAAAGCAACAACCGGGGATGATAAAGTATTGTTAAGGTGCAAATACCGTTATGGCCAGCGGTTTTGCAAAAGCTGTATACGGTGGATTATTTCAATACAGGCACGGCTGCTGTGGTAAGGGCATTTCCAGAATCCAACCTTATCCATTCCCTTCATAGGCTGGTTCTCTTTATCGACTCCCCAAAACCACTCTCCATTGATATTATCTTTTATAAATTCTTTGGTAAAGTTCCAGCTGTTAACAGACAATTGCAGGTATTTCTCCTCTCCTGTTATTTGCCAGGCAGTAAAAAAACCCACCATGGCTTCGGCCTGCGGCCAGGAATGTTTTTCTTTTACAAGGTGACCATGCGCTGTTTCATACCAAAGGCCGCCATCATTGTCCAAACCAGCCAGCGTGGCTGTTGCAATTCTTACAGCAGTTTGTTTTATCTGCGCTATGATTGCTGTATCATCAATGGCTTCAGCGGCTTCCAGTAATAACCATGCCGCTTCAATATCATGGCCATACGAAATGATATCTCCCTTTACATTCCATTCTTCATCAAAAAATAACCGGAGGTGATCATCCTTACCAATGATATGTTCAGTAAAATTCTTGATTAGTAACTCAATACTTTTCCTTAAACCTGTATCCGGCCAGGCTCTGTAAAGACTGGTATAGGCTTCCAGCACATGCAGGTGGGTATTCATTGTTTTTTTTTCATTGGCATCCTTTTCACTCAGGCGGAGATCATGTATGGGTTGCCATTCACGGGTAAAAGCTTCGAGGTAACCTGTATGTATATTATCAAAACTGTATTTTTCTATAAGCCCGTATAAAACCTGTGCATTTTGTTTAACTTCTCCGGAACGGTTACATTTATAATATTCACTGCAGCCGTAGAGGAGAAATGAAAGTGCATATACCTGTTTCTTCGTCTCAAGGGGATGACCCTTGTAATCGACAGACCAATACACACCTCCATATTTCTTATCAATAAAATGATCGCTGATATATGCATATGCCCTGTTGGCTATCTCCAGGTAAACAGCAGTTCCGGTAAGATTATATGCTGCGGCAAAAGCCCACAGTATCCTTGCATTGAGTACGGCGCCTTTTGGTGCTTCGCCCGTTACAATATTATTATTATCGATTTTCCCGAAGAAGCCGCCATTCGTTTCATCAAGGGTGTACTGCATCCAGTAATGCAGTATGCTTTGCAGTTCTTCTTCCAGTTCGGTTTTGTATTGCTCCAGGGTGGTATTCACAGGTGACACTATCATTATTTATCCGACAATACTTTTTCAGCAGTGCTATTTTTATTTTTTGAAAGATAAGCATGATTTTCCTGTATGATGTTGTTGATCGTAGTAACAGATGAAGCAGATGAAAAGCCATCTTCCGGTGTATTCATCACATAATCTAACAGCTGTTCAATAGTGGTGGTGGCCACATGCATCCTTGTATCTGATGAAGCATAATAAATAAAAACCCTGCCATCATCTTCTGCGATCCAGCCATTACTGAATACCACGTTTGATACATCTCCCACCCTTTCATCATTTTCAGGTGCAATAAAATAACCGCCTGGTTTATAAATTACTTTGGTGATATCTTCCAGGTCTGTCATAAACATATACAGCACGTAACGTAAACCTGCAGCTGTATTTCTAACGCCATGTGCCAGGTGCAGCCATCCATGGGCCGTTTTAACAGGCGCAGGCCCAAGGCCGTTTTTCGCTTCGTACACTGTATGGTATTCTTTTCTGTCAACAATGATCTCTTTGTCAATCACTGCCTGTTCGATACTGTTACTAACGCCAAAGCCTATACCTCCACCTTTACCTGCTTCAATAAAACTATCCTGGGGTCGTGTATAAAATCCGTATTTGCCATTTACAAACTCCGGGTGAAGCACCACGTTACGTTGTTGTGGCGATGGTGTTTTAAGATCAGCGAGCCGTTCCCATTTTTTAAGATCCTTTGTACGGGCAATGCCACACTGCGCTATTGCTGCCGACTGATCCCCTTCCGGTGCTGACGGGTCCCTTCTTTCAGTACAAAAAACACCATAGATCCAGCCATCATCATGCTGCACCAGCCGCATATCATAAATATTGGTGTCAGGTTCTTCTGTCAAAGGCATTGTAACCGGTTCATCCCAGAATTTAAAATTGTCAATACCATTTTCACTTTCGGCTACTGCAAAAAAAGATTTACGGTCCGTTCCCTCCACTCTTGCCACCAGCAGGTATTTATCATCCAGCTTAATAGCGCCGGCATTTAACACAGCATTGATACCAAAGCGTTCCATCAGGTAAGGGTTGGTTTGCTGGTTAAGATCATACCGCCAGAATAAAGGGGTATGCGCTGCCGTAAGTACGGGGTTTTTATAACGGTTGAATATTCCGTTTGAACCGGCAGTCATTTCATTGGGTAACTGGAGCAGCTCCTTGTGTGCAGCCTCCAGTTGTTTTTGTCTTTTATAGAATAACGTATCCATACAATAGTGTGTTTTTAGTTTTCGAGTTTATTCCACCAGGTTCTTTTTAGTATAACTACAATTATTGCCAGCAGTATAACAGTAACGAGTAATGGCATTTTATAGCCCAGCACCAGGTACATTGGCAGTATGGTGAGACACAATTGTGCAATGATACCCAGCACTACGTTGAACATATCCAGCCTGAATCTTGTATTGCCTGTAAAAGAGTTGTCTTCCGCAACCACCTGCTGGTGTACCGGTTGCCAGAAACCCCATGGCCGCACTGTTTTGTAAAATGATTTTAATACAGCCATATCTGTTGGCGGTGCTGAATAGGTGCCAATGATGCAGCCTGCAAGCGACAATACAAATAATAATGGCCACCAGTATAACGGCAATCCCGTAGTTACATAAGGCATTATCAAAGCAGCAACCACACCTACCGTCATACCACAGAAAAAACCCTGCGCATTAAAACGCCACCAGTACCATTTTAAACAGTTGGCTGCCACATAGCCGCCATACAATCCACCTACGATCCACTGCAGTATATTGTTTACATTCCCTGATAAAAAACCAAACACCACACCCACCAGCACCACAATTATTCCAACGAGGTAATTCACCGAGATCACTTTTTTACCTGCAGCATCCGGGTTAATGTATTTTAGATAGATATCATTTACGATATACGCCTGCGCTGCATTCAATGTTCCGCTGAAGGTCCCCATAAAAGCGCCCAGCAAACCAGTTAGCACCAGTCCAAGAATACCAACGGGTAAAAAATTATTAATGGCAGCAGGTAGTATTCTTTCGAAATCGGTAACACCATCTGCGCCTTTTAAATTAAGCTGGCTGTAATACAGCAATGCAAGCACCGTAAGTCCTGTTATCATTGTGTACCGGATAGGCAGCAGCACAATACTTACAAAGCCACTCATTTTGCTTGCATCTTTCGGGCTGCGGGTGCTTAATATCTTTTGCATATCATAATTCGGTGCAGGCCCTGCCAGCGAAGCAAATACTCCTTTCAGCAACATCATCATAAAGAAGAGACCAAACAAACCAAAACCATCTTCTGCTATTTTTTTATTTGCATCAGCTGCAATATTGCTCCAGTCCAAATCCAGCTTCCAGCTAAAGAAAGGGTTATTCCATCCGTTTGGCACATTCAATGTGTTACCATTTAAATGCTGTACCGCTATTATTCCAATGGCGATGGATGCAACGATCATGATCATATATTTTATCACATCGCCCAGCACTATACTGTGCATACCGCCGATGATGGAATAAAACATGGCAAAAAGCGTGAACACGATTCCATAAAAATGAGGAACATACTTAGCGGATATATTAAAAGGCACATAACCTTTTACTGCATCCCATGGAATAAAAATTTCAATGAACTTACCCAGGCCAACAAACCCATATGCTAAAAAGCCGAGGCAGCTTATCAGTGCAAATGCTATTACAATTATTTGTGAGGCCTGTACACCTTTACCTGTTGTACCAAACCTGGTTGAAAGCCACTCGGCCCCCGTATTAACATTGCTGCGGCGCAGCCACTTGCTCAGGAACATCATCATGATCACCTGGTTGAACACCGGCCAGAGCCAGGGTATCCAGATACTTTTTAATCCATACACAAAACATAAGGCCACCATCCACATGGTACCGCTGATATCAAACATATCGCTGGCATCACTCAGGCCAAGCATATACCAGGGCAGTGATTTACCACCCATTAAATAGCTTTCCTTGTTCTGCCTTGCTTTCTTCCGCATTAGCCAGCCCACCATCACCATTACCACCAGGTACAGGATAACAATGCTTATGTCGATCAGTGTAAGTTTCATTTTCCGGTTTTACGGGCAAATCTATTGTTTCAAAATATTTATACTGCAACCATTTTTATCCGGGGAGCATAATTGCCTGGTGAAGACTCAGCAGGCAAATGTTCCCATTGATTGCGTGCTTATAAGAAAAATTACTCTCTTGTATAAATATTTTCAGCCGCCACATCTTTCTCAAACAATGTTTGCGGCAGGTTATAAAATTTTATAAAATCACCTGCAGATACCTGTCCTTTATAAGGAGCATAGTAATGCATCTTTTTCATCCATTGGTTATAGCCATGGTTGCGCCACAGCAATACATAAGAAATTTTATTATCGCCGATCGCTTTTAACAAGGTTTCTGTCCACCAATCCGGGTAGGGGATGGCTTCGTAACCCGTTTCACCAAAAGCAAATAATTTATTTTTTTCAGTTGCTGCTTCACCGGCAATCTTCAGCAGGTTGTTGGTGTTCTTTACAAACCAGTCATTCTTTTGTGGGTCTTCATACTGGTATGCATCAAAACTCAGCATGTCCACCACATCATCACCGGGATACCTTTCTATAAATTCTTCTTTCGTTTTAAAATCGCCTGATGTGTTATATACCATTAAGAGATTATGCAATTTTTTCTCCTGTTGTAAATAATAAGCCACAAAACGCCACAGTGTTTTAAATTCATATGCTGTACAGGTATTCCTGCACCACCAGAACCAGTTACCGGTAAATTCATGAAAGGGACGGAACAAAACGGGTATAGCTTCTCCTTTACTTCCTTTTAATGATGCAATAAAATCAGCTACTTTATCCAGCCATGATTTAAACAGGTCATGATTAGCAGCGCCGGGTAAGATGGATGCAACGGTACCATGTGTTGTATCCCATGCACTTTTCCCATTACCAAAAGGACTGTCTGCATGCCAGCTGATCGTTATAACACCACCTCTTGCATAACCTTCCTTTATGAACTGTTTCATTTTTTTAAAAGGGACTGCATCGAGGTTACCCGAGCTGTTATCCCTTTCAATACCGCCCAGATCCCATCCATATACAGCAGGGTAATCACCCGTTACATCCTTTACATCGCTCCTGTCTTTTTCATACTTCCACTCCACGCCATAAGCAAGGTCATCCTGGTGACCAAACATAAATCCCTTTGAAGCAAGCTTTTTAAGATTCCGATACAGCGCAACAGTTTCTTTTGTTGCCTCTTTATCTGAAGGAAGATCATTTTGTGCAACCGAATATTGTAAAAACAATATGCAACTGAATATGGATAATATGATTTGCTTACCGCAGACGCTTTTCATCTTTCTCAAAAAAATTAATACAATAAAAGACTATGATCTTAAACTACGCTGGTCATGTGTTAGTTCAAACCCATGTCATCCACATAGATCGTATAGTCTGTACCGGTAAACTCCTGCAGCCAGATGGCTTTTAATTTTGGATCAGACGTAAGATTTGAAATTGAAACAGCATAATCATTCCATTGTCCTTCTGTACCCAGCGTAAGTTCATAACCACCGGATTCGTTGAACACAATTTTTATTTTTTTACCTGTGGTTCCAGGGCCTCCGTAAATTGAAATTTTAAAAGTGGTATAAGAACCAAAAGATATATCAGCACCACCTAACTGCAATGGCGAACCCCAGCCGCCTGAATAACTGATCTTACAGGAATACGATCCATTATGTACCGGTGTGGTATTGGCAAGGTCCTTTGTGCCGCCCCAACCACCACCAAGCCATCCGTTCCAGCTGCTTGATAAAGCTTCATCATAAATTGGAAAGGCAAGACCTGCTACGAGGATAGTTAATGCAGTACTGCTTGTAACTGTACCGGTTGGCGCAGTTACAGTAACAGCACCGGAAGAAGCTCCTGCAGGTACTGTAAATGTTATTTCGGTAGCACTTGCTACTGTATAAGTTACAGGTGTTGAACCAAGCTTAACTTCTGAAGTGCCTGTAAATCTTGCACCCGTTACCGTTATTACATCACCTGCCACTGCACTGCCCGGTGCAATTGAAAAGATCTGCGGTGTGATATTTACATTGAATGAAGCCGTATCGGACCCACCTGTTGATGCTGAAGTAACGGTGATCAGCTGATCGCCACCTTCCGCATCTGCAGGAATGCTGACCTGTATTTTGGTTTTTGTGGCAGTAAATGCTGCAGCCAGCTTGCTGCCAAATTTCACTTCACTTACAATATCGAGGTTAACACCACTGATGGTAACCATATCTCCGGGATAACCGGTTACCGGGTTTACGGTGGTGATATCAGGCTTAAGCAATACATTAAAAGGTGCGGCATTGTAACCGCTGCCATTTGCATAGTATACCTGTACAAACACTTTTCCTGAATCCATTGCAGGTACCTGCACCATAAGAGATGTATCCGTAACAGATGAGAGACTGCCTGCATCCACCGTTCCAAACTTAACAGCGGTTACGTTTTTAAGATTCTCTCCCTTTATCAATACACTCACACCCGGTACACCGCTACCAGGTGCCACAGCACTGATCTTTGGCAGGGTTTGCGCAGGATAAACATCTTTCTTTTTACAACCAGTTTGTACCAGGCTTATTAATATAATTATAGCAAGCGTTGGTGAAAAAAGATTTTTAAATAATTTATACATATACATTGAATTTGATAGTGGTAAATTAATTCCCTGTGTTATCGCAATTATGCGATGGCTTACAGCGGCATTATTTAAAAATTAAAACGTTGTCAAAATAAAAAGTCTCGTCTTGTGCATCGGGGCCCTTGATCCAAAAAGCAATTTGTTTTACCGGAGCTGCGCCTGTTGTCCACTTTGATCCTAATGCTGCTGCAGGAAATTCAAAGTACTTCCATGTATTAGCAGGCACTTCAATAGGTGTGCTTTGGTCTGAATTACCAAAAGCAATATCTCTTGTATCTGTCGTTAGGTATAAAGTATAATCCTGTGATGCACCCCTGATCCACAAACTGAATGTTTTAAAATCAGGATCGTATGTGATACCATTGTTCCAGTCAACAAACTGCACCAGGTGCCAGTTGCCTTTCTGATAATTCTTGGATACAGATGCGGTGCCTCCTTTTTTCTGTGATGTATTGACTACACCGGGATCACCCCATGATCCATCACCAAAACCGTTATAATAACTATCGATAAAGATTTTATACGCCAGGTCAATATTATTAAACGTAAAAATGGTTGTGCTGCTGCCTGCTTCATTCGTTACCTGCAGCTTTGTTGATTTGGCTGCAGACGCAGGCATTTTTATTTTCAATTCATTGGCGGCAGCAGATAGTATCTCCACAGTTGCTGATGGATCTTCTGTCATCATAACACTAGTAGCAGTAGCGAGATAATTACCATAAATACTGATGGTATCACCAGCCTGCCACTCATTGATAGAAGAAGAAGTGAGCGTGGGCACTGCCAGCACTTTAAAGGGAATGCTGAACTGGTAACCTGACTTTGTTTTGAAAATGATGTTCTGGTCGCCGGGGTTTGCAGCTTCCGGCACCCTGAATATCAATGCATCATTTGTATTAAAATTGGGATTGAAAGGCGCCGCCACATTACCAAGGTCAAAAGTGATCGTCTGTATATTTTTCAGGTCGGTACCTGTTAAAGTGATAACAGCATTACCAGCTGCTTCCCCAGGCTCAATCTTACCAGTGGTGGGGTTTATTTTTGTTTCCTTTGTGC
Source organism: Ferruginibacter sp. (assembly GCA_047600665.1). Taxonomy (GTDB): domain Bacteria; phylum Bacteroidota; class Bacteroidia; order Chitinophagales; family Chitinophagaceae; genus Ferruginibacter. The sequence goes on along the minus strand of JASGKJ010000003.1, from coordinate 2,415,389 downwards.
ATGATGCAATGAACAACATAGCAACAACTGAAACCGCAATCGTTTTTAAAGTATGTAACATAAAATGGTATTAAAGTATTATAAGTTTTTATGCTCCTGGTTTAATAGTATGGTACAGCGCCTTCCAGTAATTTGGGATCTGCCACTGTTTCATCCTGCGGAATGGGCAGGAATAATTTATCGACTGTGAGGTTTTGTACTTTCTGACTGTATAAAAATTTATTACCGTCGTACACGCCTCTCTCCTGTGCTTCCACCAGTTGTTTTGTTTTGGCAAAATTCACAGGCTTCATATCGTTATCCAATGCCTGGCGCTGCATATCAAACCAATAATCTCCTTCAAAAGCAAATTCACATTTACGTTCCCTTAAAATATCGTCGATGGTAATACTTAATACAGGCAATAACCCGGCACGCTGGTGTACTGCATTGAATGCTGCAATAGCGCCTGCATCGTTGGTACTTCCGCCGCCGGCCAGTACCGCTTCAGCATAGATCAGTAATACATCTGAATAACGCAGCAAATAAGTACAGATGTTACTGGATGTACCACCACCGCCATTTACAGGTTCGCTTGTCCTGTTTGGTCCAACTACATATTTTAATATATTGGACCTTGTGCCTGTTAATACTTTGAAATCGGTGGTTTGTGTTGTAGTGGTATCATAAGTAAAGCCACCGGGGAAATTTTCATTTACCCAGTCTGCCCGGTGAAAACCCTGTTCCATTACTGACCATCCCCGGCGGCGGTCGTTGTTAGCCCAACCGGTTGTTGTATTCAGCAGGTCAAGTGAAGGAATAATAGAAGAATAACCATTACCGTTAGTTGGGCCGGGCTTTGTCAATGGTTGTGGCGCTGCATAGCTCATCCACCTGTTGCCGCCGTTCCAGCCAAGATCATAAGCCCACTGCAAAGCAAAAAGTGATTCTTTATTATTGTTCTGTGTTGAACTGGTAAACATTTTTTCAAAATCAGCAAGCCCGATAACGTTTGGATTGGAAGCAGCAAAATCCATTACCTCCTGTGCCTTTGCCTTTGCATTGGCATAATCCTTCATATACAAATAAATTTTTGCCATCAATGCTTTGGCAGAATATTTAGTAACACGCCCGGGTTGATAAGCTGCATCAGGCAGCCCCAGTTCAGATATTTTCAGGTCTTCAATAGCAAACCTTAATACATCTTTCTGGTAATACCTTGGTACCAGTGAACCTCCCTCCTTTGTCATGTCAAGCGGGTTATCAACTATAGGAGCATCACCAAAAGTGCGGCCGATATAGAAATAACAATAAGCACGGATGAATTTTGCTTCCGCAATACCCAGGTCTAAATAAGCGCCATTACTAACCTGCCCTTTCTTTTGGTTGAAATTCTGGATAAGAACAGAGGCATTACCGGCAGCCTTGTAACACGACTTCCACGTTGCTTTAATAAGGTCGTCTGTAGGAATGATATTAAAATTCCAGAATGAATTATACTGTGTGTTGCCATTCGTTCCTGTTACAGTACCGCCGAGCACATCACCAACGGATGTAAAGGCTTTATCATACCAGTCGATCCAAACAGAGTTATATAACACACCGGTGGAACCATTTACTTCTGCAGCAGTGTTATAATAATTATCCAATGTAACACTGCTGGTGGCTGGTGTTTCCAAAAAACTCTTTTTACAACCTGCTCCTGCGCAGCTGAAAATAGCAAGTATTAAAATGAATTTATTTTTCATATACAAAATGTGTTTATTATTTTAGAATTCAATGTTAGCACCAACAGTAATGGTACGTGGGTTAGGAAAGTGACCGTTGTCAATATTCATTAAACCCACCCTGTTATTGATAGCACCTATTTCAGGATCATACCCGCTGTACTTTGTAAACGTGTATAAATTCTGGGCGGAAACATATACTCTTGCGCCAGTGAAAATATTTCCTTTACCAAGCAGGCTTTTTGGAAACCTGTATCCAAGTGAAACATTCTGGATGCGGAGGAAAGAGCCATCTTCTATATACCTGTCGGATACCCTCAAATTACCTTGCTGTACGCCGGTACCTGTATAACGGGGCAGTGTACCCCCGGGATTACTTTCGGTGTACCTGTTCAGCACTGTTTCCACCTGGTTATTCCAGGGACTGTTGAGTCCTTCGGTAAATATTCTTGTATAGTTAAATATTTTGGCGCCGTAACTTCCATACAGGAAAATAGACAGGTCAATGTCTTTAAAGGTGAAAGTATTGGTAAGCCCGGCGGTAAACTTTGGATGGGGGTTTCCAATAACGGTTACATCCTGGTTATCGATGATCTTGTTTCCATTCACATCTTTAAACCTGATATCGCCTAACCATATACCCGTTGGAGAAACAGTACCATAGTTCATTGCAGTCAGCTCTTCCTGGGTTCTGAATAAACCATCTGTCACAAAACCATAAAATGAACCTACAGGATTTCCTGCCCGGCTAACCGTTACCGTTTTGGCTGTACCATATTCATCAAACGTGCCGAATATAGCAGTGGTGGAGTCATTTAATTTATCCAGCCGGTTTTTATAATGGCTGAAATTGAGGGTGGTTTTCCATGTAAAATCTTTTTTATTGATGTTGTAGGTTGTAATACCAATATCAATACCGGTATTTGTCATCTGCCCTCCGTTAGTGGTTGGTACAGTAATATTCAACCACGAATCTGCATTGAGACCGGACAACAATGGCAACTGTGCCGGCAGTAACATGTTCTTGGTAATTTTCTTATATACATCAACACTTATTTCTGCAAAATGCTTGAACAATGTCATATCAACACCGGCATTGTAAGTAACCACAGATTCCCAGCCCAGTTCTATATTACCAAGATTAGCGGGAAAGCCAACCGTACCCCATGGACTTTGCCTTGCAAGGTTGATATTGGTGGTGTAGAGATTTTGTCCTCCAACTTCCTGGTTACCTACAGAACCCACACCAACTCTTAATTTCAGGTAATCAAGCCCTTTAATATTGCTGGCAAATTCTTCATTGGTAACTGTCCAGGACGCCGAACCGGCATAAAACCTGCCCCAGCGTTTTTCAGGGCCAAAGCTTGACGAGCCATCCGCCCTTCCTGTACCGGTAATTGAATATTTATTATTGAAAGTATAGCCTAAACGAAGAAAATAAGATTCCATCGCCCACGCACCTGCGCCTGCACCAATGGTCTGGTTGGCAGTGGAGCCCACTGCAAGCGAAGGAAGATTTTGCTGCAGGTCATCCCTGTATGCCTGCAGGTAATCCCAGTCGGAAGCCTGTGCTTCATGGCCTGCTGTTGCAGAGAACGAATGCTTGCCGAAAGAATTATCATAATTCAGGTAATTCTTCAATGCCCAGTAAAAACTGCTGTTTCTTTGCTCGCTTAATTTACTTGGGTTGATGATCAGTTCATTCGTAAGCGGATTTTTTACAAATGGCTGAAAAGCTCTTTTGGATGCCAACGAATAATCATAGTTAAACTCGTTACGCAACCTCAATCCTTTCAGGAAAGTAATTTCGGCATACACGTTACCGAAAGCTTTTGAAGTTGTTACACCCACATCCCTCAACTCTGCCTGTGCCACAGGGTTGGCAAACTGGCCAACGGATTGTCCCTGCAGGTTGGTGGAGTTTACAAAATTGCCATATACATCTCTTGCCATAGCAGCAGGGCTGTTATATAATACAACGCTCGTTACCGCATCAAATGCATCAGACAAACCAATTTTTTGATTGCTCCTGGAGAGGTTACCATTTACACCAGCTTTTAACCATGATTTTACCTGCTGGTCAATAGAAAAGCGCATTGTATAGCGTTTGAATTTTGTACCGATCAAAATACCATCCTGGTCATAATATCCACCAGAGAAATAATAGGTTGTTTTATCTGAGCCCCCGGAAAATGCCAGCTGGTGGCTTTGAATTTTGCCTGTCCTGTAAATTTCGTCCTGCCAGTCAGTGCCTTTACCCAAAACACTCAGGTTTTTAAATTCTCCAATTGTATCCGCTCCTAATCCATAAGCCCTTATCTCAGGTACCAATGAATTTTGATATTGTGCGAACTGTTGCAGGTTCATTACTTTTAATTTCTTCGGTAAGCTTTGCCAGCCATAATATCCATCATATGCAAGCTTTGACTGGCCGGAACGTCCTTTTTTGGTTGTAATTAAAACAACACCATTGGCCGCCCTTGAACCATAGATGGCCTGCGCAGATGCATCTTTCAAAATATCGATCGATGCAATATCTGCAGGGTTTACCAACGCCATACCGCTCTGGGAAGTTTGTCCGCTGCCACCGCCTAACACATTTTGTTCAAGACTGGCATTGGAAGATGATACAGGAACACCATCAATCACATATAATGGATCATTCCCGTTTACCGATGTAATACCCCTTACCCGTACAGAAACACCTCCACCTGGCTGACCGCCATTGCTGGTAACGGTTACGCCTGCTACTTTTCCCTGCAGCAACTGGTCTGCACCTGCAGCAGGAAGGTTTTTGATATCCTTTTCACTTACGGATGAAATTGCGGATGATACATCTGCTTTTCGTGAAGTACCATAACCAATAACCACTACTTCGCTTAGTTTCGAATCAGCGCCTTTCAGCGAAAAGTTTACCTGGCTCTTTCCGTTTACAGGCACTTCAACCGATTTCATACCCACATAAGTAACCACCAGTGTGGTGGTATTGTCGGGTGCGTTAATAACGTAATTACCATTGGCGTCTGTTACGGCGATTGTTTTTTTGGCGCCTTTTACAGACACAGTTGCTCCCTGCAAAGGGGCGCCTTTTTCATCTGTTACCGTTCCGGAAATAAGCTTTGTTGTATGCTGCGATTTAGCACTGATACAGCAAAACATCGCAAGAAGGAGCAGGATGCTCCGGGAGATTTTTAGCATAGCAGTTCGTTTTTTTCTTAAAGTAAAATTATGCCCATAGCAGGATTAAACAATAATACTATATTAACTATTGATGGTATTATTTTGGTAACACAATAGTATCAATTCGTTAAAATGCAGTTCAGTAAAGGGTTACACGAAATTTTAAAGCTTAACTGTGAGTATTCTAAATAATACTATTTTTACATTTTGTATGCAGAATTTGCAGAAAATACTATTGAGCCGGATAAAATTTGCTGTATGAACAAGAATATTTTAAGAGAAATAACGCCGCTTACCCAGGGAGACTGCTTCACGCTCTTTTCAAGAATTAAGTCAGAATTTGATTTTCCGCTGCATTACCATGAAGAATTTGAACTGAATTTTATTAAAGGTGCAAAAGGTGCAAAAAGAATTATTGGGGATCATATGGAAGAAATAGAGGAACTGGAACTGGTGCTGGTGGGACCAAACTTACAGCATGCCTGGTTTACCAATAAATGCAAAACCAAAAACTTCCGGGAAGTAACCATTCAATTCCATAAAGACCTGTTTGATGAAAGATTTTTAAAACGAAACCAGCTTAATTTCATCAAAACCATGTTTGAAAAATCTTTAAGAGGTATTTGTTTTTCAAAAGAAACCTGCAGCCGGGTGGAGAACAGGATCATTAACCTGAACCAGAAACATGGATTCGATTCTGTGCTGGAACTGATGTCTATCCTGCATGATCTTTCCACATCAAGAAATATGAGGATACTCTCTGACTCTTCATTTAACAACAGCGAACAGTTTTCTTATAACAGCCGCCGTATTGAAAAGGCTTACGAGTATATGAACAATAATTTTGATAAGCAGATCACGCTAAGTGAAGTGGCGAGACTGGCAAATATGTCGGATGTTTCTTTCAGCCGCTTCTTTAAAAGCCGCACCAGTATTACATTTATTGACAGCCTCAATGAAATACGCCTTGGCAATGCATCCCGGATGCTGATCGACACCACGCATTCTGTTTCTGAAGTCGCCTACAGTTGCGGCTTTAATAATCTTTCAAACTTTAACCGGTTGTTCAAACGTAAAAAAGGCTGTACCCCCAAAGAATTCAGGGAAAGCTATTCCGGCACCAGGATATTTATTTAAAGCTTACCAGTTCTTTACTTTCTTAATGTATGCTGTTAATTCTCCTGCTATCTGTTCATGTTCACTAATGGTGGGATGATAACCGCAACCGGCTATTGATTGCCTTGAGAAGAAATACGTAAAAATATTTTTATCTCCAGCCGCTTCTATAAAACTCTTTACTCCACCGAGATATTTCCGTTGTGCTGCAAGCAATGTGCTGTCTGCCATCGGGCTTGATAAAAGAATAAAAGAGGCCGCCGGGTAATGATTACGGAGTGTATTTATAAATTTCACATAGGCGCTGCAGAAAGCAGTTGAATCCTGCACACCATCGTTCTGGCCCAAACAAATCGTTACTACATCAGGCTTGTAGTTCTTAAAATTCCATTCCAGCTTATTATCCCGCAAGCTTATTTTATCATATACCTGCGGCATCAGGATATCCATATTACAGCAGCTATGTATCAAACCAATACCGGAGGCAGAAGTAAGCTGGTATTGAGCATTTAAATTTCTTGCGGTGATAGCCGCATAACTAAAGTACCCGTTTGTCTGGTCGTACCATTCGCCTTTGCCACAACCAATACCTGTAGTATCACTTGCCATAGCACTGGTGATGGAATCTCCGTAGCTTTCAATTTTTCTTTTTGGCAACGGAGGGTGGGGCAGCAAGGTTTCACAAAACACACCTTCAAACTGTATATAACCAATACCTGCTTCCGTGCTTTTGCAAATAACAACAGTGTGTATACCATCCGGTAAATTATCGGCAACCATGATTGTGTCCGTCTTAGCCTTTAGTTTGATTCTCTTGTTTACACCATCTACAATTATATTCAGGTAATTGTGATAGGTTCCATACAATTGCTCATCTATTATTATAGCGCTGCAGGAAGTTCCTTTAAAAGCAAAACTCACCTGTGTGGCAGTGGCCCACATTTTTGGTTTTTGTTTTTCAGAAAAATCTATCCTGCCCATGTATGCGAACTTTTCATCACCGGCTCCATAAAAATTATTCTTTTTGCTGCAGGAGAGTATAAAAACTGAAAGTGCTGACAAAATAGTTAAGGAAAATATTTTCATACTATTTCTATTTATCAATCATAAGATTTACAACAGCACGTGCCGGCACGGTTATCTTAATACCGCCACTGGCCTGGGCACTGTAAGCATTTAAAGATGAAAAATCTGATGGGCCGCCTGCATTAATTGCGGAGCCCTTTCCATTAACAGAAACATTTTTTGAAAACTCGCCGTTATCAGTTCCACCGGTTAAGGTGTACCAATAGAACCTGCTGCCCGGGTTAAAGTTTTTATAATTAACCGTAGTGGTTAAGGCTGTATTTCCAATATTAACCAATGTTATTGACTGCTGCCCGCTGTTGTAGGAGCTTGCATAAGCTTTTAAATTTACATTACCCGTTACCGTTGCTTCCACCATCCTGTCGCCGGCAGTACGCTGAAAATAATACATATAGTAGTAAGAAGGCCTTGCATTCCACTTAGTCACTCCCGGTTCATCGCCGATATTAAAGAGTCCCATGTCATTACCATTATTCCACCCGTTGGCAAGGTCCCATCTTGCAGCCATACCGAATTTATTTTTTATTGCTTCAGCCATTACCAGCAAACCATGTATACCGTTTATATAAGAAGTTTGTTGTGCGCTGCCTTCAGCAAAAATATTCCATTCGGTAAGCGCAACGGGTTTTTGCCCAATTCCTGAGCTTTGTAAACCGTTTTTTACATAATTCATTATTGTTGTTTCCTCGGTAAAAACTGAGTTGAGGATTGAGCTTGCATCCGAATTTTGCTGGTAAGGTGTAAAATAGCTGTGTACGGAATAGAAGTCCGGTGCTGTTCCTCCTTGTTGCAATACATCTGCATTCCATGTTTGCAAATTAGAAGGAATATAAGAGGCGGGTGCTTTTTCCATCAGCACGGCACCGATATAAATTGTTTTACCAATTTCTGCTGCTGCCTTCTTCATGGAATCAGCAAATACTTTAAAGTGTTTCCCATATATTTTTCCATTCAGTAATTCCGGCTGCCCATCTTTATTGGTTGCTATGTTGATCCTGTATCCTGCTTCCCAGGTGCCAAAATTTTCATTACCCACTTCCCAGTATTTCGTTCGGCCATTATCATACCGTACCCAGTCTGCCGCCAGGTGTGCTGCAGCCGCAACAGGATTGTTTGCAGTACTGTACCGGGCATAACCATAATTGACCGTTATCATGCCGCTGTTACCTGTTTGCTGCAGCATATTATAATAATTGTCTACAGAAATTGTCCACGAGTCTGTTATCTTGCCATTCCAGTAACCGGCATTGCTGCTTACTGCATTTTCATTCAGTAACTGCACTGGCGCATCCGCAGGTTTTGAGCTGCCCGGCAAATTCCAGAAATACAGGTCGCTGATACTTCCCCCGGGAAAACGGATGATATGCGAATGATATTTTTTAAGATAATCCATCAATAATGGCTCGGTCACCATCTGCGTCATCCATGAGTTTGCATTATTGCCAAATATTGATTGCGGAATTTTTGTGATGATCTTTTTTGCATCCACGCTGACAAAAACAGACGTAGATGCTGTTGGAACTGTTCCTTCCGTATAAGCAGGTGCCTGGAAAGTTTTTGAACTCCAGTCATCAAGAAAAAAACCAATGGTTTGTGCTGTTGTTTCTGCAGTACTGGTGGTATCAGGGTTTTCAACCGGGGGCTGGTTTGTTGTTCCTGATTTTTTACAGGCAATTATTAAACTAAATGAGAACAGGGCAAATATCAAAGCACTACAGCTTGTTTTCATAAAGCATTTATTTAAAAGTGAGCAACAGTTATTTTAATTTTCAAATGTAGCCTTCAATTAAAAAAGTCTTCAATGCTTATTTATCATTATTTGATATTGTTTTAGCGTACCAATAAAAAATCCATTTTCACATGAATGAAAATGGATTTCTATACTAATAGTAAAGTATTACCAACCAAGTATCCACGCAAATATCAGCGGGGCGACAATGGTCGCATCACTTTCAACAATAAATTTTGGTGTATGTATATCCAGTTTACCCCAGGTGATCTTTTCATTAGGTACCGCACCACTGTATGAACCGAAAGAAGTGGTACTGTCACTGATCTGGCAGAAATAACTCCAGAAAGGAACATCATGCCATTCAAGATCCTGGTACATCATTGGTACCACGCAGATAGGGAAATCGCCGGCAATACCACCACCGATCTGGAAAAAGCCCACGCCTTTGCCGGAAGAGTTTTCCCTGTACCAGTCGGCCAGCCACACCATGTATTCAATACCACTTTTTACAGTGCTTGCTTTCAGGTCATTTTTTATAACATAACTGGCGAAAATGTTACCAGTCGTGCTGTCTTCCCATCCAGGTACCACGATCGGGATATTTTTTTCTGCAGCGGCTACTATCCAGCTGTCTTTGGGATCAATTTCATAATACTGTTTTAAATCACCACTTAATACCGTTTTATATAAAAACTCATGCGGAAAGTATCTTTCGCCATTTGCCTCTGCATCTTTCCACTGCTTGTATAAATGTTTTTGCAGGCGGCGGAAAGCTTCCTCTTCCGGGATACAGGTATCTGTTACACGGTTATAATGATTTTCCAGCAGGTCCCATTCATCCTGTGGTGTAAGGTCACGGTAGTTAGGAACTCTTTTGTATTTGGAATGCGCCACCAGGTTCATTACATCTTCTTCCAGGTTAGCGCCTGTACAGCTGATGACCTGCACTTTATCCTGCCGTATCATTTCAGCAAGACTAAGACCCAGCTCGCCGGTGCTCATCGCACCCGCCAATGTAACCATCATTTTTCCACCTTCATTTAAATGGGTCTCATATCCTTTGGCTGCATCCATTAGAGCAGCCGCATTAAAATGCCTGTAATGATGCTGTATAAAATTTGAAACGGGTCCTTTGTTCATTGTCAAAAAATTTAGGGCACAAAAATAGTTTTTTGTGGTTATAAACCCAGCCTTTATTAACCTGAAATAAAAAACCGCCCCGCTAAAGCGGGGCGGCAAAATTCACATACTCAAAGCGCCTGTGCTCAGGCTTCTTTTTTAACCCTTTTCTCAACGGTTATAGCACCGCCGATATCGCATTTTAATTTAAGCAGGTGTTTGCTGTTTGCCACATTAATATAATACGTCGTCAGGTTGTCATAAGTTATCTGGGTGGCATTTTTTGCCACATCGTAATTTCCAAACTTATCACTGATGGCCTGCGCCACTGTTTCGGGCAATTCATCTTTGGCAATTGTTTTGGATACAGCCACCAGTTCACCCTGCTCGTTATAAGCAGCTTCGTTTGTGCGGTTATCTGCATCAAAGCTTACAAAATAAAGGTCGTTTCTTTTGGTCCAGGAAACATTGCTTACCAGTGAAAAATCTTTTTCAAAAGAAGCTTTTGCCCGTACACTGATGGTAACTGAATTAGTGTCGGTTGCAAAAATGGTTGCGGAAAACAACAGCGCTGCGGCTGATAAAGCGATTAACTTTTTCATAAAACTATACTTTAAGATTTTTAAAAATAAACCGCTTCATGGCTGCGGTTTTTGGTTTACATTCCAAAAGTATTTCTTCTTCTTTTTTAAACAACCGGTAATTGACCAAAGACAGGTTTATAAAGATTGTTATGCTGAGTGGCAACCGGGTGCAGGCTTTTAAAACTGCACAAATCCTTTAAAACCCTTTACCAGCGGGCTATTGGAAGTTTTTTATAAAAAATCGATAAATGTTGTTTTCAAATTGTTAAATAGTAAAAACGGCTTTAACCCTTCGGGTTAGTAACAGTCTGGCTTTAAACACCGTAACTTTAGTACATGAACCTGTTAGCCCATGCATACCTTTCCTTTGGTCAGCCGGAAATACTGGTGGGCAATATGATCAGTGACTATGTAAAGGGAAATAAAAAACTGGATTACAGCCCGGGCGTGCAAAAAGGCATCATGCTGCACCGTGCCATTGATGAGTTTACCGACCTGCACGCCGCAACAAAGGAGGCTAAAGTATATTTCAGGGAGCCATACCATCTTTATTCGGGTGCTTTTGTTGATATTGTATATGACCATTTCCTGGCTAACGACCGCAATGAATTTGAAAACGACATCCTGCTGCAGTTATTTGCCAGCAACAGTTATACATCTTTAGAGCAGTACAGTGAAATAATGCCCGAAAAATTCCGCCAGATGTTGCCTTATATGAAGATGCAGAACTGGCTGTACAACTACCGGCTGAGGGAAGGCATCGAAAGAAGTTTTGAAGGACTTACCCGCCGGGCCGCATATATGCATGATTCTTCCACCGCATTTGAATTGTTTAATACTCATTACAAGGCACTGGAGGAATGTTATGCAGCGTTTTTCCCTTCATTGAAATCATTTACCATTCATAAACTAAACGAACTGAACAAAACCTGATTCTTCTATATATTTGAAAAAATTAAAGTGCTATGAAAAAAGTTTTTTTGTTGTTTATTGTAAGTGCCGCTTTTTGTTGTGTACAGGCACAATCAAAATATCCTCCGGTGGATAAATCTCCAATGGATATGAGTTATTATCCCAACAGCTACCCCGTATTAAAGATCCAGGATAAGCTGACAGAGCCTTTAATGGCAAGGGTCATTTTCAGCCGGCCACAAAAAAACGGGCGCACCATTTTTGGAGAATTACTTGAATATGGAAAAGTATGGAGATTGGGCGCCAACGAAGCAACAGAGATAGAATTTTTTCAACCTGCAAGGATAGGGAAAACCAAGGTTAAAAAAGGGCGTTATACCATGTATTGTATTCCTTACCCCGATAAATGGACAGTTATCATCAACAGGGATACAGACTCCTGGGGTGCTTTTAAATATGATGAGTTGAAAGATGTGGCAAGGATCGATGTGCCTGTACAAAAACAGGCAGAGTCGCTGGATTCTTTTGTAATGAATTTTGAAAAAGCAACAGCCGGTGCCAATCTTATCATTGCCTGGGATGACATAAAAGTGAGTGTCCCTATAACTTTTCTGTAAGCAGATTTTTCTTTTTTATATAATCCCGGTTAATGCCGGGATTTTTTTTGATATTTACAGCATGTGTGGTATCGCCGGAATTATAGACAGGCTCAACCAAAAAAATACCGAGCAAAAATCAATATTACTGCAGCAGGTAAAAAAGATGAGTACTGCGCAGGCTCACCGTGGTCCTGATGGAGAAGGCTACTGGATAAATGACCCCGGTACTGTTTGCCTTGGCCACAGGCGGCTGGCAATAATCGATCTTTCAGAAAATGCAGCACAACCAATGCATTTTGATCCTGCAATGCCTTTTGATACAGCCTCACCCCGCTATACCATTGTTTACAACGGAGAAATTTACAATTACATAGAATTAAGGGAAGAGTTATATAAAAACGGGTATCGTTTCAAATCAAAAAGCGATACAGAGGTAATACTCGCTGCTTATGATTTCTGGAAAGAGGCCTGTGTGCAACAGTTTGATGGCATGTTTGCCTTTGCCATATGGGATGAAGAAGAGCAGCAGCTTTTTGCAGCCCGTGACCGCTTTGGCGAAAAACCATTCTATCTTTTTTATGACAACAGGCACTTTGTTTTTTCAAGCGAAATGAAAGCGATGTGGGCCATTGGCGTGGAAAAAAAGGTGGATGAAAAAATGCTGCTTAATTACCTGGTGCTTGGTTATGTGCAAAATGCCAATGATAAGGAACAAACCTTTTACGAAAATATTTATTCGCTGCCCCCGGGTCATTTTCTTCATTTTAAAATGAATGTGTTTGATTATGCTGTGCATCCTTACTGGGATATTGATAAAGAAAAAACCATTGAACTTGCCCCGGAAAAGGCCATTGAACGCTTTACAGAATTGTTTACCACATCGGTAAAGCGCCGCTTAAGAAGTGATGTTGTTATTGGTACCAGCCTGAGCGGCGGATTGGATAGCTCCGCCATTGCAGCCACCGTGCAATCCATACTGGGAAAAAATAAAAAACTCTCTACTTTCTCTGCTGTGTTCCCGGGTTTTGACAAAGATGAATCGGCGTACATAAAATCAATGAATGAAAAATTTCAGCTTTCAAATTTTAAGATCATCCCGGATGCGGATGGATTAATAAAGGAGTTTGAAACTGTTTTTTATCACCAGGAAGAGCCTTTCCAGTCGGCCAGCATTTATGCTCAGTACAAAGTATTTGAGGAAGCTAAAAAGCAAAATATAAAAGTATTACTGGACGGACAGGGTGCAGATGAGATACTGGCAGGGTATTATAAATATATTCATTGGTATATACAGCAGCTCATCAGCAGGAAAAAATATAAATCGGCTTCAAAAGAAAGAAAACTTTTCCAGGAAAATAAAGCGCCTTTCAACTGGGGCATAAAAAATTATTTTGCCACTTACCTGCCGGCGCATGCAGCCATTCATCTTGAAAAAAACGAATACCAGAAGATCATTCACCACCCCCACCTGCGGCGGGATTTTGTACGCTCTATGCAGGGTAAAGAACTGGAGGGAATCTACAAACCTGTTATCACAAAACTGAATGATATTCTTTACTACAACACTGTATTGCTTGGGCTGGAGGAATTACTTCGTTTTGCAGACAGGAACAGTATGGCCCATGGCAGGGAGGTGCGGCTTCCATTCCTGAGTCATGAACTGGTTGAGTTCATTTTTTTATTACCTGCCGAATTTAAGATCAAAGACGGATCCACCAAATGGCTTTTGCGTAAGGCAATGGAAAAACAACTGCCATCCTCCATTACCTGGCGAAAGGATAAGATCGGTTTTGAGCCACCCCAAAAATTATGGCTGCAGGATAAACGGCTCCAGGAATATATACAGGAAGCCAAAAGAAAGCTGGTAAACGAAGCCATATTAAAACCCGAAGTGATGGATGAAAAGATCAATGCACTTTCGTCGCATGCAGCATCCAATTACGACTGGAGGTATTTATGTGCTGCACAGGTTTACAGCAGCTAACTCACCAGTGAACCACAAAGCTCATTTTTAGTATTTTTAGCACTGCAGCCTTGGTAAAATCCGCTTACTTTGCATTTCAAAATTTATTTCAATGAGTTCAGCAAATAAAACATGGGGAATAGCAACTAAGATCATACACGCAGGTGCAGAACCCGATCCATCTACCGGTGCGATAATGACACCCATTTTTCAAACAAGTACCTATGTACAGTCTGCCCCGGGCAAACACAAAGGATATGAATATGCCCGTAGCCAGAACCCCACCAGGAAGGCATTGGAGGATGCCTATGCAATCATTGAAAATGCAAAATACGGGCTGGCATTTGGCAGTGGTGTGGCGGCAACAGATGCTGTGATCAAATTATTACAACCCGGTGATGAAGTGATTGCTGCAAGTGATATGTATGGCGGCACTTACCGGCTTTTTACAAAAGTGTTTGAAAAGTTTGGACTCAAATTCATTTATGTTGATACCAGCAATATTGACAATGTAAAAGCTGCTGTAACAAAAAACACAAAACTGATCTGGCTGGAAACACCCACCAATCCCTTGATGAACATCACTGATATTGAAGCGGTGGCTGCCGTTGCAAAGCAGGCGGGTGCATTGGTATGTGTTGACAATACATTTGCCTCTCCTTATTTACAAAATCCAATGGACCTGGGCGCCGATATTGTTATGCATTCAGCCACCAAGTATTTGGGTGGCCATAGTGATGTAATACAGGGTTGCCTGGTGATGAATGATACCGACCTGAGGGACCGGTTATACCTCATTCAAAAAAGTTCGGGTGCTGTACCCGGACCAATGGATTGTTTCCTGGTTTTACGTGGCATAAAAACATTGCATGTTAGAATGAAGCAGCACTGTGAGAATGGTAAAGTAATTGCACACTGGCTCCGCAATCATCCCAAAATTGCAAAAGTGTACTGGCCGGGGTTTGAAGACAGTGCCGGCTATACTGTTGCAAAAAAACAAATGAGGGATTTTGGCGGCATGATCAGTTTTACTTTGAAAGATGAAAGCACAGAAGCAGCGTTTAAGGTATTATCATCCACCAAAGTGTTTTCACTGGCTGAAAGCCTGGGTGGTGTTGAATCACTGATCAATCATCCTGCAAGTATGACGCATGCAAGCATACCAAGGGAAGAAAGGATTAAAAATGGTTTAAGTGACGGACTGATAAGATTAAGCGTAGGTATAGAAGATGTGAATGATTTAATAGCAGACCTGGAACAGGCGATCGGATAAATTATGAGTACTATTGAAATTATTGGCTGGATTGGCACCATTCTTATTGTCGGTGCTTACTTCCTTAATATAAACGGCAAAATAAAAAGCACGGCTGTTCCCTATATCATAACCAACCTTATTGGCGGAATATTGTTTTCCATATATACTTATGCCCACCGCACCTATCCCAATATGGTGGTAAACGTGATCTGGGTGTTTATTGCCATTGCTGCACTGCTGAAGAAAGACAAAGGAAAATGAAAACAACAACCAATCTAAAAAGTTTTTTTGATACCAAGGCTGCACTCTACAATCAACCCGGCTTTATACAGGATGATCCCATCTGCATACCACACCGGTTTAAAAAGAAGCAGGATATAGAGATTGCCGGTTTGTTTGCTTCCATTTTAGCCTGGGGTAACCGGAAAAGCATCATTGCTTCCTGCGATAAATTATTTACCAGGATGGATAACGCACCGCATGATTTTATCCTGCATGAAAAAAACGACCGGCTTAAATTGCTGAAAGGATTTGTGCACCGCACCTTTAATGAAAGGGATCTCTGGCACCTGGTTGATTTTTTAAAACATCATTACAGCAAAGAAAAGAGTCTTGAAACGGCTTTCAGCAAATGGCTGCAGCCGGGTGATGAAACGATTGAAAATGCACTGGCAGGTTTTCATAATTATGTTTTTGGATACAATGCATATGCTGCTGAAGAAAAACATTGCCGCAAACATATTTCCACACCTGTAAAAAAATCTGCCTGTAAAAAACTCAACATGTATTTAAGGTGGATGGTGAGAAAAGATAATAATGGCGTTGATTTTGGACTTTGGAAAAAGATACAGCCTTCGCAATTGATCTGCCCGCTGGATGTTCATGTAACAAGGGTGGCCCGGCGGTTCAATGTATTACAGCGCAAACAAAATGACTGGCAGGCTGCACTTGAACTGACGGGTTATTTAAAAGAACTTGACCCGGAAGACCCGGTAAAATATGATTATGCCTTATTTGGTCTTGGTGTGATTGAAAAATATTAATGCCATTGGAGAACAAAGAATTGATAGAGCAGGTAAACAAGGAGATGGCAACAGAACTGCCTGTCAACATTTCTTTGGATATACTGCAGGAAAAACTTTCCAGCCATATTAACCTGCTCATAGAGAAAAATTTTGAACAACTCATCAGCCTGCTTTACCGCATTGATGTAAGTGAAGCCAGGATAAAAACATTGTTGCAGCATAATACTGATAAAAACTCAGGCGACATAATTGCGGCACTGATCATTGACAGGCAATTGCAGAAAATAAAAACCCGTGAGCAGTTCAGCAAACGGGATGATAATATAAGTGATGAAGAAAAATGGTGATCAGCTAACCATCTTTTTGGAGTCAAACATTAGTTCGCCTACTTTTTCTTTATCTTCTTTTTCTGTATTTAAGTCAAACATAGTTCCAAACACCCGGTCCCATAAGGTAGAGCTTACACCAAAACCTCTTTCCTGTTGTTTGTAATGGTGCAGGTGGTGGTTGCGCCATAATGGTTTCATCCATTTAAAAGGCGGGTTCCAGGCATGGATGGCATAGTGCATGGTGCCATACATTAAATATCCCAGCATAAATCCGGGGAAAAATGAAAATACAAAATCATTCACGCCAACTATTTTGGATAAGAAGAACATTACTGAAAAAATTACCGAAGCAAGAATGATACTTGGTACCGGTGGCATAAATAACCGCTCTTTATCTCTCGGGTATTCATGATGGTTACCATGCATGATGTACACGATCTTTTTAGCTTTTTCATTTTCAGCCATAAAATGAAAAACAAAACGGTGCATGATGTATTCAAAAAAAGTCCAGAAGAAAACACCACCGAGGAAACTTGCAGATAATTCTAAAAGAGACAAGTCTTTAACAACATTACTATAATATAAAAGGAAAACGATCAGGGGCAGGTACATCCCCCAGATCACCAGTGGATGTGTTTTGGTAAGATATTCAAGATAATGGTTCTTAAAAAGCCTCGCCTGTCCTTTATTATGAATTTTGTCAAACTTCATGCCTTGCCTTTTCAAAAGTAAAATTAGGTATTATGCCGTTACCATATCCTGTTGTTTATATAATTCACCAATTTTTAATACTTACATTTGAATCCAAATATTACAACAGATGAAACTTGTAAGTTATTTAAAAGACGGGCATGATCAGCTGGCATTATTAGTAAACGGTAACCTGTATGATACGGATGCCCTGCATCCTGATCTGCCCATCAGCATGGCCATGTTTTTAAATTACTGGGATGATATGTACCCGCTTGCATTGGCTGTTGAACAAAGACTAAAAGAAGGACTTGGCCGTGCGGCCAGTCCATTGCCATTTGAAAATGCTGACATCATTGCACCTGTGCCCCACCCAACCAGTTGCAGGGATGGGTATGCTTTCCGCCAGCATGTGGCTGCAGCAAGAAGAAACAGGAAGATTGAAATGATACCTGAGTTTGATCAATACCCGATATTTTATTTTACCAACCACAACAGTATACAGGGGGCAGGCGATGTGATCTGTATGCCCGACCATTTTGAAAAGCTGGATTTTGAACTGGAAGCAGCGATCGTTGTATGCAGACCCGGCAGGAATATTCCTGCAGCAGAAGCTGACAGCTATATAGGTGGTTTAATGATCATGAATGATATGAGCGCAAGAATATTGCAAATGGAAGAAATGAAGCTGAACCTTGGCCCTGCTAAAGGAAAAGATTTTGCAACAGCTATTGGCCCCATGCTGGTAACACTGGATGAACTGGAGCAGCATGAAGTATCCTGCAAAGAAAATCATACAGGAAAGGCATGGAACCTTACCATGAAATGCAGTGTAAATGGCATACAGGTAAGTGAAGGTAATTTAAGTGATATGGACTGGACCTTTGCAGAAATTGTTGAGCGCTGCAGCTATGGTGTAAATCTTTATCCCGGTGATATTATTGGCAGTGGCACTGTAGGCACCGGTTGCTTTTTAGAATTAAACGGAACAGGCAAATTGAATGACCCTGAGTATAAAGAACAATGGTTGCAGGACGGCGATATTGTTGAAATGGAAATTGATGGACTTGGAAAACTTACAAATACTATCATCAAAGAGGATAGTGAGTTTTCAATCCTGGCATTGAAGAAGTGAGTTTTTTAACCGCTATGGTTCCACGAGCAGCTAAAATATTACATAAGTGCTTTTATTACATTTAAACAACCTCCAACCTGCTGAACGCCAGAACTGGCTGCAGCACGCCATTGCACCAAGACCTGTTTGCTTTGCTTCCACTATTGATAAAGCTGGTAATATAAACCTGAGCCCTTTTAGTTTTTTTAATTTGTTTTCATCCAATCCGCCTGTTGTTGTTTTCTCTCCTGCAAGAAGAGTAAGGGATAATACAACCAAGCATACACTGGAAAATATTTTAGAAGTGCCTGAAGTGGTGATTAATATTTGTGATTACAGTATGGTACAGCAGGTAAGCCTGAGCAGTTGCGAATTTTCGAAAGACACAGATGAATTCATTAAAGCAGGTTTTACAAAAGAATCTTCGCAACTTATTCAACCACCAAGGGTAAAACAAAGCCCGGTACAGCTGGAATGTAAAGTAATAGAAATAAAACCGCTTGGTACCGAAGGTGGCGCCGGTAACCTGGTCATTGCAGAAGTGTTGTTGATGCATATCAACGAGTCCGTACTAAATGAAGACAAAACAATGATCGACCAGCAAAAGCTGCAGCATATTGCCAGGCTGGGCGGCGACTGGTATTGTAAAGTGGATACAAATAACTTATTTAAAGTGGAGAAACCAAATACAAAACTGGGCATTGGCGTGGATGCCTTACCACCATCAATACGAAACAGTAATATATTAACGGGCAACAACCTCGGCCAGCTGGCCAATGTGAGTGAGCTGCCTTTTGTTGATCCTGCTTTTGAAGACGACCGCTTAAAAAATATTATCCAGTATTATTCCATTAATCCCGATGAAATGGAAAAAGAATTACACAGTTATGCCAAAGAATTACTGGATACAGGAAAAGTAAATGAAGCCTGGCAGGTATTGCTTTCGGCCGGGTGATGTCTATATATTTTTCTTACGTTCGTATATCTTTTCCCTGAGCGTATTAAAAAACATACTTCTTTCTTTTTCTCCTACCACGCTGATATGTGTTGACTTCTTTATTATATGCTGCAGGTTCTTAAACGTGTAATCACAAAATGTTTTATCCTGTGTACCCATAAAATTCAGCCCATTGTGGTTTATAAATGTCATTTGCCGTTCCGCACCTCTCACATAAATAGTATTATCCCCTATCAGGCATTCATTAATATAAATGTCAAAAGCTGCGGAGTTTGCAGCAGGCTGCTTATTGTATAAAAATTTCTTTCCTGCATCAGCCTGCAGCTCCATGTGATTAAGCAATTCTTCCAGTTGCAGGTAAACTTTTAGCAGCACGTGCTTATTTGTAAAAATATTGGACTGCCTGTAAAACTCCAGTTGACGGATGGTCACATGCACGCTCTCTTCATTCCATATTTCAACTGAAGGCACCTGTGTATATAATTCGATTATTTTAGCTGCCGTTGCCATTAATTCAGCATCCATCTCTTCTCCATTAAATTGCAGCCTCGCCATCTCTGGATAACCAATCACGGTGCGTTTCCAGAAAAAGAATTTGAAAGCACACAACTCAGGGAATTGCATAAAATGAAAAATGGGGATGTCTTTATTGTAATAATAAAACTGTGCCCCCGGCAACCGGTTTATTAAAGTAAGGTTACTCAATACATCCTGCAGGTAGTTATTAAAATTAAAGCTGGCAGGATCTATCTTATTCCCTGAAAATATAACCGTATTGGTTTGTATCTGCAGCAGCTGGTCAAGTGATACCTGGTATTTATTACACAGCACCTGTATCTCATCCAGCGCCAGCGGTTTTTCATTACGTATACGACGATAAGCACTGTCGTTGCTTATATTCAGCAGGGCCGCCACTTCATCTACCAAAGAAATATGTGGAGGCAGCTTTGATTTTATATGGTTAAAAAATGCCTGCTGGGGATTATTGGTATCCATTGGTGGTTTTTGAAGTTGAAATTTCTTTTGCAATTTTCCCTTCATGGTCTATCAACATTTGCAAAAAACGCAAACTGTTGCCGGGGCTCACTTAAATATAGCAAAAAATAGCTATCCTTTTCCGTTGCCGAAGACAAAAAAGTAAAATTCAGCCCCTGCCGGTTTAGCCTGCGTGTTTATCAATTTCCAAAAGGCAGGTTGCACCAGTAGTTTTGATACAGCAAACCAAAACACTTTCACCTTAAAACCAACCGGTATGACACAGTTAATTAAATACAGCCGGCAATTGCTGGTTGTGATCTCAGCCTCAGCACTGCTATCCTGTAATAACTACTATAAAGTATTGAGGGCAAAAACGGATAATAATAATGAAACGGCGGCCGTTGTAGATAGCCTTAACAAAGCAGGCCGCACGCTTATTTTACGAAATGGAGACCAGGCATATGCCATGAATGGGATTGCTATAAACAGTGATAAGACACTATTCGAATGCACGCTGAGCCAATTGACCGATAAAAATAAACTGCATTTGAAAAACGGGATCAATGGAAAGATGCGGTATAAGAAAAATAAATCCACACACAAACCAGTACTCAACGAGGCCCACGTTTATGCTACCCCGGATTTAAATACATCAACCGGTACAGTAAGTATTGCTATGGACAAAGTAAAGCGGGTGGAAATTATTATCAAAGACAAGAAAAGAACATCAGACAGTTATGTTGCCGGCGGCCTCGGCATCCTTGTTGGCCTGGCAGCAATTACTTATGCCAGCTTAGCCATTGCCCTTTCTAATATGCAATTACTGGGGAATTAAAAATAGCTATATGAAAAATATATTGGTAATAATATGCCTTGCGGTATTAGTTGCAGGATGCGGCAAGCAACAACCAGCGGTGGAAGAATATACCAACCTGGAAGTATATGAAGCAGGTGGAGGAACACCTGTACCGGGAGCCCAGGTAAAATTAATGCGTTGTTCAAAATATGATTTTGAGTTCGGTTGTCAGCAAAGAGGGGTTTTTGCCACTTATTCTACCGGGTCTGACGGTATTGCCCGGGTCAAAAATGAAGACTACCGCAGGGCCGATGAAGGTATCATAATCAGTAAGGCCGGTTATTGGCAACAGGGAGGCAGCCAGGGACGTAACGAGATCTGTGCAGAGGGAATTATAACAGCTACCATTAAACGAAAAAATGCTTACCCTGATGGAAAGCATTTTTATCTTTTTATTTCAGATGAATTTCACCGTATGACGACAGGTAACGGGATGGAAGTGATGGACCTTTACCCTTTGCATGACACTACCGTTACATTTAAAGCATTTGCTTCACAACAAAACCAGCTCAAATGGATCGTTGGAGAAAAAAGCATTATATGGGTTATCAGTTATGATGTGGCCGCAGAAAAGTCACTTGATCCTTTTTTTGTGAAGAAGAGCGAACCATCTTTAATTACTATCGAATATTGAACCCTGTACCTTAATTCCACTTTTGTCCAAAAACCTTTTTCAGTATATCTGTTGTACGGGCAGCAAAATTGGTCCTGATATTTTTTTCTTCTTTTGCAATTAAATCAAACAAAGCTTCTGTTGCTTTACCCGTTACATAAGAAGGCAGGTCCGGATTAATCTTTTTAAAAGTGGTGGGGAAATTATTATAGGTGTTCACTATATCACCATAATACTTTGTTGCATCTACTTTATCAAGTGAGCTTTTAATTACCGGGTTAAATGCCGCCATTAATTTTTCTGTTGTTTTCTCCCTGAAAAAATGCGTGGCACTGGTATCACCATTTTTCACCAGCCCAATGGCATCCTGCAGTGTCATACTTTTAATGGCATCTACAAATATGGGTTTGGCATATCCAACAGCATCCTCTGCACCCCTGTTGATCTGCAGGATGGCTTTATCAACGGCTTTACCCATACCAATATCCCGTAAGGTGTTTTCAATTTTTTTTGCGTCTGGTGGCAGCAATACTTTATAAAGTGCATCCTTAAAAAAACCATCCGTCTTATTCAGCTGCAGCACTGCACCGGCAATACCCTGGCTTAAAGCTTCTTTTATTCCCTGGCCGGCTTCCGCTTCTGTAACACCGCCCATTGTACTCCCGGGTAAGGTTTGCAATACATCGCAACCGGCAAATAAAAATCCAACTGATAATACAACCAAGATCCTTTTCATAGTAAATTTTAATACGTGAATATAGGCAAGTTTGCTGCCAAATTAATTGCTAAGACTTTACTATCACAAAATCGGTTGCATCCGGTATCTTTGCAGCCGCCTGCAAAAATTAAATAAATTGTTATTATGAGCACACAGCATTTATCTGAACAGGAAGTTATAAGAAGGGAAAAACTGGCGGAGCTGAACAAGCTGGGCATCGATGCCTATCCGGCACCTTTATACCCTGTTAACACAACCTCCGTTTACATAAAGGAAAATTATAAAGGCGAAGAAAACAAAGCTGATTTTGCTGACGTGTGCATTGCCGGCCGCATTATGAGTGTGAGAGACATGGGCAAGGCGAACTTTGCCGTAATACAGGACAGTGTTGGCAAAATCCAGATATATATAAAGCAGGATGATATTTGCCCTGGCGAGGATAAAACATTGTTTCAAACCATTTGGAAAAAATTGCTGGATATTGGTGATATCATTGGTATAAAGGGATATGTATTCACCACCAAAACCGGCGAAACCTCTATTCATGTGAAAGAGTTTACGCTGCTGACAAAATCATTGCATCCATTACCAATAGTAAAAGAAAAAGATGGTGAAGCGTTTGACGAAGTGACAGACCCCGAGTTCCGTTACAGGCAACGCTATGCCGACCTGATCGTTAACCCCGGCGTGAAAGATACTTTTGTGAAACGCACCAAGATGATCAACACTATCCGAGATTTTTTAAATGCACAGGGAGCGCTGGAAGTGGATACACCGGTACTGCAGTCTATTCCAGGAGGCGCAGCTGCAAGACCATTCACGACTCATCACAATGCATTGGACATACCGATGTACATGCGTATCGCAAATGAACTGTATTTAAAAAGGCTGATCGTTGGCGGATTTGAATGGGTGTATGAGTTCAGCCGCAACTTCCGTAATGAAGGTATGGACCGCACACACAATCCTGAATTCACTATCCTGGAATGGTATACTGCTTACAAAGATTATTTCTGGATGATGGATATTACAGAGCAGCTGATTGAAAAAGTGGCGGTTGCTTTACATGGTACAACAGATCTGCAGGTGGGTGATAAAACCATTTCTTTTAAAGCGCCTTTCAAACGCATATCCATTTTTGATGCCATTAAAGAACATACGGGTATTGATATAAGCGAAATGGACGAAGCCGGCATACGGGATGTGTGCAAACAGTTACACATACACGCAGATGAAAAATGGGGTAAAGGAAAATTGATCGATGAAATATTTGGTGGCAAATGCGAAGGACATTATGTGGAGCCCACATTCATCACAGATTATCCTGTAGAAATGAGCCCGCTTACAAAAAAGCACCGCAGCAAGCCCGGGCTGGTAGAACGTTTCGAGCTGATGGTAAATGGTAAAGAAATAGCCAATGCCTACAGCGAATTGAACGATCCGTTGGATCAGCGCCAGCGTTTTGAAGAACAGGCTGAACTGATGAAGCGTGGTGATGATGAAGCCATGTTTATTGATCATGATTTTTTAAGAGCGCTTGAATATGGCATGCCGCCTACATCAGGTATTGGTATTGGCATCGACCGCTTGTGCATGCTAATGACCAACCAGGTTTCTATACAGGATGTGTTATTCTTCCCTATGATGCGGCCGGAGAGAGCAGATTAATTTAGAAAATACCAAGTATACAACCGCCATAGTAAATATGGCGGTTTTTTTATTGCTGCCGCTCATGTATATGTTATAAAACTTTAACGCTATTCACTTGCAAAAGCGCAGCCTGCTGCGTATTTTTCTTACAATTAAAGTAAAGTCATATGAAACAGCTAATTTCCTCCAGGGCTGCAGGCATTATATATGCAGTAGCCATCGCCGCCTTTGGCATTTTACATTTTACCACCACTGAAGCAATGACAACAATGCTGCCTGATTACCTGCCGGGCGGTGCTGTGTGGATCTATTTTACAGGAGCCTGCCTGCTGGCCGCCGCCATTGCCATCATCATTAACAAAAACACCAGGTTAGCCTGCTATCTACTGGCGGCTATGCTGCTGATCTTTGGATTTACATTGCACCTGCGACCATCATTCACCACTACGTTCACATTGTTTTTAAAAGATGCTGCAATGGCAATGGCAGCTATTCTTATTGGCAACAGTTCTCCAAAATAAACTGTGAATAATAGTTGTACTTAAGAAGGATTTTTTTTCGACCGGATTTTTTTTGTTGCGTTGAGATAATCAAGAAAGTAAATGACCCGTAGTGAAAGGCTGTTGAACTGCGGCCCGCCGGCTATCCTGTCAAAATTGGAGAAGTAATTCTTTTCAAAATGATCCGTCAGTTCTTCCGCAATATCTTTCCATACGATGTTGATAAAGCTGCCTTGCGCAAACTGCCAGGTATATACCATGTCAACACTGAGAAAGTTATAATTCTTATTTACATTATTTGTAAACAAAGCTGCCGGTTTTTGCAGGTCACCATATTTATCCAGCACATAAAATTGTTTGGGTTCTACCTTACTCCAGTAATGCCTTGTCCGCAGGTTAAGCCCCATCCTGTTAGTGAAATTGTATTTAAAGGTCAATACATTTTCAATCGTGGATACGTTGCGTCTTGAGAAGTAAACCGTATCATTTATGTTATCAGCATAACCGGGCTGGTTAACAAAATACTCTGTCATGACCTGGTGATCAACAGAAAACTTGCTGCTGAAACGTATCTTACCAAACAGCATCAGGCTGTTCAATGTTTTGCTGAACAGCCATCCTTTACCAATTGAAAAATTACCACCCCAGGATAATTTCTTTGCACTGTTACTTTCCCACCAGCCATTAAAATTAATACGACCTTTATCTTTAAACACCCTTCCATACGTACGTGGTTCATAAAAATCATTACGGCTGGGTCCGCCATTAATATTAAAGCCAACCCACCAGAGGTTTTTCAACTGGCCGTTACCATTTACATTCATGCCCGCATTCTGGTACATCATTTCCTTTCTTTTGAGGTCATCGATGGGAGATACCAGTTTACTGAACCATGCATTAAAATTTAACCTGAACTGGTTAAACCAGGAAGAAGGATTGGGCCAGCTGTAACCCAGCCACATACCCTGGTCCATCGTATTGTTATTGGTAAAATATCCAAGATCACTTTTATCATATTTGGCATTACTCATTTCCTGCCATAGCTGGAAATTAAACCTGCCGCTTACTTTGCCTATATAAATCGAGTGTGCATACCCGGTAGTAACTTTTTCGCCCGGGTTTTTGTTAAATAAATTACTTACGCTGAAGTTGCCGTTGATGTTCCAGGTATTTGTCTTGTCATAAAGATCAAACAAACCAGAGGTTACATTGGCATCATAGTCCTTACCATCACGCAATACATTGGTGTTTACAAGCGATACACTGCTGTTATTCTTCATTGTTTGATCCAGTACAATGATATTGTAATTGGTAAGCGGATCTGTTTGCTCTTTCCTGTCCACACCAAGTGCCCTGTTTTCAATAACTGCATATTGCGGTCT
The DNA here is from genome assembly GCA_047600665.1 of Ferruginibacter sp. Taxonomy (GTDB): domain Bacteria; phylum Bacteroidota; class Bacteroidia; order Chitinophagales; family Chitinophagaceae; genus Ferruginibacter. The sequence goes on along the minus strand of JASGKJ010000003.1, from coordinate 2,389,324 downwards.
TGTAATGGCATTTAAAAACCCAATACCCAAACCCTTTTGTGTACGGCCGCTTATTTTTGTTGCGTTCAGCAGCTTCACCTGCTGCGGATTTTTCTTTACATATTCTTCATCATTCAGCTTGGTACCAACATCACCCCAGTCATCGTAATGCAAAGGTCCCTGGCCAACACGGCCAATACGCCTGCTGTAAAACAGGTTGCCTTTATTAAAAAGCTCTGCGCCTTCAGTAAAGAATGTCCTGTTCTCATTAAACCGCTGTTCAAAAGGAGAAAGATTTAATACCCTGTTATCGGTTTGTACCTGTCCAAAATCAGGTATCAGCGTCATGTCCAGTGTAAAGGCGGGACTCAGACCATATTTAATATCCATACCACCGTTAAAATTGGTGGAGTTTTTCGACTGGCCTGCAGCCGCATTATCATCATGATTTTGATAAACAGAAAAATAAGGAGAGAACTGCAGGCGCAGTGGTGGTTTGATATCTTCCAGTCCCGTAAGCAAACCTTCCTGTGTTAAAAAACCGTTTACTGTTGGGTCAATGCTTTGCCAGAATAATTGCTCCCCGCTCTTCTGCCTGCGTCGTACAATATTTAACCCCCAGTCCTGTATTTTATTTTTTCCAAAACGAATAGCAGCATAGGGAAGAAACATTTCAAAGCTCCAGCCGTCATTGTGAATTTTAGCAGCACTCTGCCATACAGCATTCCAGCTAAAGTCTTCACTGTCTCCATTCAATACGGGGGCTTGCTTGGCATCCATTTGTTCACCAAGCGGTGTAATGAAATATTCAAAACCATTTATCTTATCGTAGTAGGTATCAAAGATGACCCCGATGAAGTCATTGGCACCAAAACCATCCCGGCCCACCAGTTCATGTGATATACTGTCCTTAGTTTTTTCATGCAGGTAACCCCCAATATACAAGCCATCATTATCATAAAGAAAGTATACCTCTGTTGCATTCTCCGGTCTTTCAGGTTGAAAAGCAGTGGGCCGCAGTGCTATAAATTTATCTGCCACCGGTGCTTCTTTCCAGGCTGCTTCATCAATAATGCCATCGATGTTAATAGTAGTGCTGATCCGTTTGGCTGCAATCTTCCTTTTTTCCGTTTGACAGCAGGCTGCAACAGAAAATAAAAGGCAAAGCCCTGTCAATTTTAGGTTCAGGTTCATGGCTATAAGTTGGTTCGGCCGGAGTGTGCAATTTTTCCGCTACGAAGCTAAACGTACAACCGCATAAAATGTTACCGTTTATCAAAAGAAATAAATGGCAGAACTTTCTTAACAGTTCTTTTATACAAAAAGGTCATTATACAAATGTCCCCCGGGTGTTACTGCATATTTTTCAAAATCTGTAACACCTTCGGCAGCAAGCACCTGTTCATCAATAAATGAATTGCCCGTACAGGAAGCAGCAGGTTTTGATAAAATATAGTAGGCTGCATCAGCAACAATATCAACCGTACGGCTCATCTTCATTAAGGCTTCGCCACCTAGTAAATTATTAACTGCAGCAGTGGCTATAGTGGTACGTGGCCACAGGCTGTTGGCTGCAACATTGTACTTTTTTAATTCTGCTGACAAACCCAATGCGATCATCGTCATATCATATTTACTGATGGTATAGGCCAGGTGATTGGCAAACCATTTCATATCCATATTGACCGGCGGCGAAAGATTGAGGATATGTGCATTGGTTGATTTTTTTAAAAAAGGGATACATGCCCTGCTCATCATAAATGTGCCACGTACATTGATATCATACATCAGGTCAAACCGCTTAGGTTCTGTATGTTCAGTTGGAGTAAGATTGATGGCTGAAGCATTATTTACAAGTATATCAATACCCCCGAATTTTTCTGCAGCTTTATCCACTACATTTTGTATTTGGTCTTCAAAGCGGATATCACATTGTACCGCAAGTGCCTTACCCCCTGCCTTTTCCATTTCATCGGCCGCCGAAAAAATGGTGCCCCCCAGTTTAGGGTTTTCTTCCACACTTTTGGAGGCTATAACAATATTGGCACCTTCTTTTGCCAGTTTAAGGCCAATGGCTTTGCCGATACCCCTGGAAGCGCCGGTGATTATAACTGTTTTATTTTCAAATGACATGAGCAATTTTTTTTCAAATCTAACCAAAACAATCCTGTTAAAAAACCACCGGTTGTAAAAAAAATTAAACAAATGTTTGATTAATATTAAACAACCGTTTAACTTTGTGCCCTCAATATTGATTCTATGACGAACTTTAATGACAAACAAACCCAGATAATTGAAACGGCAGAAAAGCTGTTTGCCCGCAAGGGATTTGATGGCACATCAGTTAGAGATATAGCTGAAGAAGCAGGTATTAATGTAGCTATGATATCCTACTATTTTGGTTCCAAGGAAAAACTGATGGAAGCCATATTTGAAGTAAAGATTGGAAAAGTGCAGGTAAGGGTGGAAGAGCTTTTAAAAGACACGAGTATGACACCCATACAGAAAGTAAACATCCTGGTGGATGAACACATTGAAAGGGTAATGAAGAGCCAGCAGTTTTACCGCATCATGATCTGTGAGCAGGCAAGTAATACCAATGCGGCTATCATGCAAAAAGTAAAACAACTCAAGATCCGTAATGCAGAGCTGATAGCCGAACTTATAAAAGATGGGCAGAAGAAAGGAGAGTTTAAAAAGAAAGTAGATGTGGTGCTAATGCTCAATACCATGGTTGGTACTGTATGGCAAACCATTATCAGTAAAGAATATTACAGGGAACTGGTAAATACACAACCCATAACCGATGAAGAATACGAAATGCAGCTGAAGAAAAAACTGAGCGTGCATATTAAAACATTATTCAAAGCAATATTAACCAATGAAGCATAGACTGATTTTATTACTGGCGGGAGTTTTTGCATTGTTCAGTGCAGGTGCCCAGCAAAGCAGGAGTATAACATTAAAGGAGGCCATTGACCTCACCCTTGCTTACAGCAAGACATTAAAGACAAATAAAACAAAGATCGAAGAAGCACAGGCTGCTGTAAAGGAAGCGTATGAAAGAAAACTGCCTGAAGCCAGTGTGAATGCGTCTTACCTGTTTCTTCCTTTTCAGCCAAACATTGATATGAAGAAAAGCAGTGAGCCTGGCAATGGCGGCAGTACAGAAGAAACACCCAATGTGAAACAGGCAATGTATGGTATGGCAAATGTATCGCTGCCTTTATATACAGGTGGAAGATTAAACTACGGTATTGAATCAGCCAAACTACTGGAGCAGGCTATAAAACTGGATGCCGATAATGACCGTGAACTGGTAATATTAAATGTTGTAAATGCCTGTATCAATTTATACAAAGCAAAAACAGCCATTGACCTTGTAAAAGAAAACCTGGAACAGGCACAGCAAAGGGTAAAAGATTTTACCAACCTTGAAAAAAATGGCGTGCTGGCAAGAAATGACCTGATGAAAGCAGAACTGCAGGCATCGAATGTAGAACTGGCATTGCTGGATGCAGAAACAAATTATAAACTGGCCTGTGTAAACATGAACCTGATGATGGGTTTACCGGAGCAAACAGAATTAATACCGGATAAATCAGGCCTTGCATTGCCAACGTCAATTAAAACACTGGATGAATACGAACAGGATGCCGTACAGCACAGGAAAGATATCAGCGCTCTCTCCTTCAGGAAGAAAGCAGCAGTATTGGGTACGCAGAGCGCAAGAAGCAATTACTATCCATCGCTGGCGCTTACTGGAGGATACATTGCTGCAGACATTCCAAAAGTACTCACCATTACCAATGCTGTAAATATTGGCGTGGGCATCAAATATGATATTGCTTCCTTGTGGAAGACAAAAACAAAGATCCAGCAGGCAAAGATCAAAGAACAGCAACTGCAGCTGAATGAAGAAGCATTAACAGACAATATTCACCTGGAAGTAAACAAGGCCTATCAAAATTACCTGGTAAGCATAAAGAAAATAGAAGTCTATAAAAAATCAGTGGAGCAGGCTACAGAGAATTACCGCATTACAAAAAACAAATATGATAATGCGCTGGCAACGACAACAGAACTACTTGATGCTGATGTGGCATTGCTGCAAAGCAAACTAAGTGTAACCAATGCACAGGCGGATTCATTTTTAGCATACAATAAATTATTACAGGTAGCAGGATCGATCAACAACTAATCAATACTAACATAAAGACATTATGGAACAGAATACAAATCAACAGGAGCAGGCAGCACCAAAGAAAAGAAACAAGGGTTTTATCATCGTGCTGGGTCTGCTTGTGATTGCAGGCGCCTGGTTTGGCATCAGCAAATATGAACATGGCAAACACCACGAAGAAACAGATGATGCACAGGTGGAAGCAAATATCAGCCCCGTTATTCCACGGGTACCGGGTTATGTAAAAGAAATAAGGGCAAAAGACAATCAGGTGGTGAACAAAGGCGATACATTGATCGTACTGGATGACCGTGACCTTGTTCTAAAAGTGCAACAGGCGGAAGCAGCTTTGGCAACTGCACAAAGCAACCTGGGTGTTGCACAGGCTGCCACCAATGCATCCAGAGCAAATATTTCAAGCGCACAGGCTGGTGTCAGCACCGCTGATGCACAAATTGAAGCGGCTAAAGTAAATGTATGGAGGACCACGCAGGATTATGAACGCTATTCAAACCTGATAAAGGATCACTCCATCACACAACAACAATATGAACAGGCGCTTGCTGCAAAGCAATCTGCTGAAAAGCAACTGCAGATACTGGTATCACAAAAGAACCAGGCGGCACAACAAACCAGTGCTGTTGCTTCGCAAAGCAATGCCACTTCTTCTCAAATAGCAGTAGCTAATGCAGCCATCAAACAAAAAGAAGTGGAACTGGCAGAAGCCAAACTGAATCTTTCTTATGCAGTGATAACAGCACAGGAAACAGGGATGGTATCAAAAGTAAATGTACAGGAGGGACAGTTTTTACAAACAGGACAGTCTGTATTCAGTATTGTACTGGATAAAAATGCCTGGGTGGTGGCCAATTTTAAAGAAACGCAATTTGAAAAAATGAAGGTGGGTCAAAAAGTGACGGTACATGCAGATGCATTTCCAGGTCATGACTTTGATGCGACACTTACTTCTTTTTCTCCTGCCACCGGCTCAAGGTTTGCGTTACTGCCTCCCGATAATGCCAGCGGCAATTTTGTAAAAGTGGTGCAGCGTTTACCGGTAAAGATCGAATTTAACCAGGCAAGCGATTCGCTGGTGAGCAGGTTGGTGCCCGGCATGAACGTAACGGTGGATGTGCATTTATAACTCCGTCCGCCCCTAAAGTGGCCCAGGAGTTGAAATACCCACAACCGTACAAGTGAGTGACACAACAATGATGAACAAAGTTGCTGTCGCTGGTAAAAAAATTAAACAGACTTATAGATCAGATATGCAGCAGATGGAATCCTTGGTGGAATATGGTGGCAGGCGGGTAATCATTACCGTTACTGCCATACTGTGCACCCTGTTAGAAATTGTGGATACCACGATTGTAAACGTGGCGCTGAACGAAATGCGTGGCACACTGGGTGCCACACTAACTGAAGTGGGCTGGGTGGTTACGGCTTATGCCATAGGTAACGTTATTATTGTACCTATGACAAGCTGGTTGTCGCAACAGTTTGGAAGAAGAAATTATTTTGCAGCTTCTATTATTTTATTCACCGTCTGTTCATTCTTATGTGGTAACTCCACCGGCATTTGGGAACTGGTGGTATTCCGTTTTTTACAGGGTGTTGGTGGGGGTGCTTTGCTTGTTACTTCTCAAACGATCATAACAGAAAGTTACCCGGTTGAAAAAAGGAGCATGGCACAGGCTATTTATGGTATGGGTGTTATTATTGGCCCCACACTCGGCCCACCGCTGGGCGGTTATATTGTGGATCATGCAACATGGCCATATATATTTTACATTAACATACCACTGGGTGTAATTGCCACTTTACTAACGCTGCAGTTTGTACGCAGCCCCAAGTATGGTGAAAAAAGTGCGGCAAAGGATGTGGACTGGCTGGGTATTGCTTTACTGGCCATAACAGTAGGCTCACTGCAATATGTACTCGAAAAAGGGCATGATGACGACTGGTTCAGCAGTTCAACCATCATCTATCTTTCTATTGCTGCATTTTTAGGTTTTTATTTTTTCATCTGGCGTGAGCTCAGCTTCCGTAACCCGATCGTGGAGTTGCGTGTATTAAAAAATGCCAATTTAAGAACAGGCACCATTCTTTCTTTTATAATGGGCTTTGGCCTCTATGGTTCTACTTTTATTATACCATTGTACGTGCAGTCAATACTTGGGTGGACGGCACAGCAGGCGGGTATGCTGATGGTACCGGCGGCATTAACCACTGCAGTTATGATGCCGGTGATCGGTAACCTTTTGCAAAAGGGTGTACCACAGCAATACCTGGTGGCAGGTGGCATGATCGGGTTTTCCGTTTTTACTTTCTGGGGTTATTTTATTATAACACCGGACACCAATTCGGATAATTTTTTCTGGATGCTGATCGTAAGAGGTATTGCGATGGGTATGCTCTTTATACCGGTAACCGCATTATCACTTTCGTCTTTAAAAGGTAAACAGATTGGGCAGGGTGCGGCTTTTACAGGCATGATGCGGCAGCTGGGTGGTTCGTTTGGTATTGCCATTATCACCACGCTCATATCAAGCCAGAATATTGTGCACCGCAGCGATCTTGTAAGTAAACTTGATGTTAACAACCCTGCTGTAATGCAGCGTATACAAGCGATGCAGCACAATTATGTAAATAAAGGTGAAGCGGTGGATGTGGCGCTTAAAAAAAGCTATGCTGCTATGGATTTTATTGTAACAAAGCAGGCAACAGTGCTTTCGTATATGGATGTGTTTTTTTATCTCGGCGTGATGTTCCTGATTTGTGTACCTTTTGTATTACTTGTAAAAGGCAATAAACAAAAGAAAATAAGTTTGGCAGATGCCCACTAAAATATTCCTGTAAAAACTGCAGTTCACTAACGGGCTGTAAGCAAATTGCCCCTCGTTGAAGGGGCAATTCTTATTTACGAACAGAAAGGTTATTAAGCCAGTTCTGCTTCGTGTGTAATATTGGTGTTGTACAATTTTGAAATGGGACAGTTTGCTTTTGCATCTGCAACACATTCATCAAACTTTTCTTTACTGATGCCGGGCACAGTTGCTTTTACATGCAAGTGAGATTCGGTAATAGCACCATTATCCAATGTAATATCGCACCTTGTTTCAATTGAATCAGCAGTAAATCCTGCAGCATTTAAAACAAAGCTCAGTTTCATGGTAAAACAGCCGGAGTGTGCTGCAGCAGCCAGTTCCTCTGGATTTGTACCGATACCATCTGCAAAACGGGAGTTAAATGAATATTGTGTTTTACTCAATACACCACTTTGAGTGCTGAGATGTCCATTACCTTCTTTTCCGGAGCCATTCCAAATGGCGGTTGCGTTACGCTTCATGATTGATTGATTTAAAAATTTATTTAAAAGTATTGCTTAATTTTTTTTCATCAAAGCCCAGCAGTAATTCTTTTCCAAATTCAATTACGGGACGTTTGATAAGACTGGTATTTTGCTGCATGGCCACTACAGCAGATGCTGCATCCACCACAGCATCCTGTTTCAATTTTGATAAACTCCTCCAAGTGGTGCTGCGTTTGTTCAGTAATTTTTCCCAGCCCAGCTTCTTACTCCACTCTTCCAGTTTATCAACAGTTATGCCATCTGTTTTATAGTTATGAAGATTTATTTCATACCCTTTTTGCTCCAGCCACTTTGTTACACCCTGCGTGGCATCACAATAAGGCAGGCCGTATAATTTTACTTTTTCTGCCATAATATCAATACTCAGGAAAAATAGGTTTTGTTTTCATAATTGTTTCGATCTTCTCCATTACCTCGGGTGTTAATTTCTTTGCTGCTTCCAGCGCTGATAAATTATCCAGCAGCTGTTGCTTTTTGGTAGCTCCTAAAATTGCTGTGCTCACATTTGGGTTTTTGATACACCAGGCAATACTGAGTGATGCCGTGTTGAGTTCCAGTTTGGACGCCAGTTCACTTAGTTTTTTTACCTTCTTTATTTTTTCATCCACCACCCAGCGGTCTTTGAGCCAGTCGAAACCCTGCAGTGCAAAGCGGCTTTCTTTGGGAATGCCCTCATTGTATTTTCCGCTCAAAAGTCCTGCTGCCAGCGGGCTCCAGATAGTGGTGCCGAGCCCAACATTTTTATATATCTCTGCGTATTCCACTTCTACTTTGTGCCGCTCAAATAAGTTATACTGCGGCTGCTCCATTACCGGCCCGATCAGTTTATATTTTTCAGCCACCCGGTGTGCTTCCATAATTTCAACACCACTCCATTCGCTGGTGCCCCAGTATAAGATCTTACCCTGCTGCAACAAATGATTCATTGCCCATACAGTTTCCTCAATGGGTGTATTTTTATCTGGCCGGTGACAAAAGAACATATCAAGGTAATCCACCTGCAGTCTTTTTAAAGCTTCATTGCAGGCCTCCATTATATGTTTACGGCTGAGCCCCGTTTGGTTGGGTTTATTTGCTTTACCCCGCCAGCCAAAAAACACCTTTGATGACACGGTGTAAGTGGTCCTGTCCCATTTCTTCTTTTTAAGAACACGGCCCATCATATTCTCACTTTCTCCCAGCGCATATACTTCAGCGTTATCAAAAAAGTTGATACCGTTGTCATAAGCGATACCCATCAATTCATCGGCCACTTTATCATTTATCTGTTTGCTGAAACTTACCCAGCTGCCGAATGACAATACACTTACCTGTAACCCGGACCTGCCCAACCGCCTGTATTCCATAAATAAAATGATTTAAAAGAGGTGTGAAATTACAATAACATTTAAAAGTCAAAATTGTTATTGTATTAATTTTTCCTAATTAGGAAATTGGGATTCCGGCACTTTTACAAAACCAACCGGCTCCAGTATATGCCACTCGGTAAAATCCTGTTTTGCATCAAGACCGATGCCATCAATTACTTCCAGCTTTCTTCTTATCCGTACCGGTTTATTTGTATAAAATTCATGATCTGTTTTAGAGCGGTCCCAGTATAACTCATGGCAATACAGCGTATCACCCACCAGGTTAAAGACCTTTACGCTGTCCTTCAGCAGTACGATACTTTTCATATCCTGGTATTTGGCATAATTGGCATCCAGCCAGCTTTCTTTTTTACCTGTCAGCTCGTTGTAAAAATCTACATGTATCGTTTTAGGAAATTCTATGTAATCAGCGGTATCATATACCCGGTACATCAGTGGGCCTGTCAGCAAAGCTTTTTTCTGCCCGGCGATTGAATAACGGATAGTTACATTACGGGATTCATCCCTGCGGGCAGATTTACCGGACATATCCTGCACATCAGACATTTTGTTCTCGCAGGCACATAAAAAAAAGCAGCCTGTAATAAAAGCTGCTGTTTTTATAATGTTGATATGTTTGAACCAGTTCATTAAGATCAATAGTATTTAGACCTGTTGAACCACAAGTCACTTAAAGAAAGACCAACACTGATCCTGAAAATATTTTCCCTTAAGCTGTTTTGTTTGCCGCCCCTGCTGCCAAATTCTATTGCTGTATTTAATACAGAAGCCTGTGTTTCATAATACCCTCTTCTTAATTTCAGCGGGAAGCCGGCACCAAACGTTACACCAAATTCGGAAAGTTTATTGTCAACATCAATATAATCGGAGCCATAGTACACACCGGCCCTGTAACGTACATAACTGAAATATTTTTTTAGCGGTGTTCTCAGGTCTGCTGGAAAGTAATCTGCACCGGCTTTGATCTTCCAGCTGTTCTTTACATTATCCACCTTATCAAAAAACCTGTAATCGTTCCAGTAAGTTGTTTCATAATCTGCGCCAAAAAGCCAGTGATTACTTTTGTCCTGGTAAGTAAACCCTGCTCCAAAAGTAGCCGGGTAAACAACTTTACCTTTCTCATTCTTTTCAAATACGCTGTCGACCCTTGTGGGGGCACCAAATTCATCATAGGTTACTGTTTCCCTTATCACATCTTCGTCAGCATTCATATTTCTTTTTAAATTACCATAAGCACCCAGGCGGAGTACACTCCTTAATTTTGGATCTTTTTTATCCCTGAAACCAATCTCATACTGCATACCGGCATTAAAGAAAACACCGCCAAAATTAGACTCACTGGCAGACCTTGACTGGTAATACAGTACCGTATCATTCAGCAGGGAGCGGCTGGTGCTGTAGTTTTTATTTCCAAAACGATAGCCGGTATTAAAACCGATATTAAAATTTTTAATCCGTATTCCGGCGCCAATATTTGCTTCACTCACACCACCCGTGCCTTCATAAACTGTAAGGGCGCTGTCAATACCAGGTAATCTGCCCGTATTAAATACTTTATAGTTGATCCTTGAAACAGGTCTTAATCCCATCGCAACACCAAGAAATATACCCCGGCGGTTGAGTTTCCTCAATTTTATTGGCAATCCAAGTTGTAAATAGGAAACAAGCAGGTTTGTTTGAGAATACTTGGCCGGCGGGTTTGATTCTTTCAGGATCCTTGTATCCACTTCTGCACCAATATCAAAAAGTGTATTACGCTGTGCACCCGGGTTCACTTTTAGTGTTGCTGTATCCAGGTAACTGATATTACCGTAGCTGGCCGGGTTTACAAAATTGATGGTTTGGTAATCAGAATAAGCGGCGGCTACACCACCAATACCCCGGTTCAGTATATTTTGATTGGGAACCAGGTCGCCCAAACCATAACGGGAATAAGGCGAGTTTTCCTGGGCAGTAACAGAAGTATATATAAAGAGGGTTAAAACCAGTCCTTTCAATCTCATTATCATTAGCAGTTATTTAGTTCGCTGAGTGCGTAAAGTCCTTTGAATAAAAATTTTAAGTCCGCAAATATCTTGTTTTTAAGCCTACGGGCAAAATAGGTGGCATCCCCCCCGGTTAAAACCACGTTAAAGTTCCCATACTTATTTGCGTAAAAGTCAATACAGCCGTCGATTTCAAAGGAAATACCTGCCAGCACACCGCTCTGTAAATTAGTTTTGGTATCATACCCAATTACGGGGAAATTCCAGTCTTTTTTCACAAGCGGTAGCTTCGCCGTGTAGTCGTGCATGCTTTTAAAACGCATCTCCATGCCCGGAGAAATGGAGCCTCCCAGGAACTGGTGGTCCTGGTTGATGAAATTATAAGTGATACAACTCCCCAACCCGATCACCAGGTTATTTTTTCCGGGGTAAAAATGAACCGCCGCCGCACAAAGTGCCAGCCTGTCGGCACCGATGGTTTCAGGCTTTGTTACCGGCGCAGTAAAATTCAGTTTAGTACTGTGTGTGAGTTTATGAAACTGTGTAGCAGATGAAAGGATGTTTTCTATTACCGGATCATGATTTATAACAGAAGATAAAATTGACCGTTTGGGTTTATACTGTTCAATAATTGACCGGATACTGTTTTCAGAGTCATCTGGCAGTACAAGTTCAGCGACGATCTCATCTTTTTCAAAAACAGCAGCTTTTAACCTGGTGTTACCAAAGTCTAAACAAAGAGTTGTCATTTTTTTGTGTTTGGGAGTTCAGGAGTTTAGAAAGTTTAGTCTGAACACCCTAAACTTTCTAAACGCTAAACTAAATATCAAATCCGCTTAAATTCTTAAAATGCCCGTTCATCTTAATTTTATCTTTCAGTGATTCAAGCCCGGCTACCACAGGAAGCACTTTTACTATATGTTGCTTCAAATATTCCAGCCGCTGCAGTTCATGCATTAACTGCAGTAGTTCATATTCTTCTTCTAATGAAAGACCGGCATGATGTGCCATATCATAACTGCAGAGTTCTTCATCCGGTTTTTTAAAATCCTTACTTATTTTTAAAAGATTGTGCAGCTCCCTGATCGCTTTCAATACATGCTGCATTGCTGCGCTGTTTGTTTTATGATCATTGTGTGGATAGTTTACAATAGCGCCGCTGTATAATTTATCCGGTACCTCTTTTATTACTTCCAGCACCCTGAAGATTTTATTGCCCTTTGTTTTAATATCCATCCTGCCATCATCATATACTTTAACAACTTCATTTATCTCAACCAGGGTTCCTGTCTCATTTACCCTGTCCTTCAACACGCAGGGAATACCAAACATTTTTTTTGAGCTGATGCAGTCGTTGATCAGCTCTTTATATCTTGGTTCAAATATATGCAGGTTCAATTCCTCCCCGGGGTACACCACAATGTTCAATGGAAATATAGGAATGAAATTGGTCAATGCTCAGCAAATTATTTTCCGAAGTTAGTGGTGAATGGGCAATTGCCAATAGTGAATAATAACACATAAAAGTCATTTCAGGTTTTTAACTGCTTTTTACAATCCGGCTCTTTTTTTGGAATTGATATAAAGAACCTTGAATTTTGTTTGATGTGGCAGGAATATCTACAGCAAATTGAAACCGGCGATATAAAAACGCTGGCCCGCTGCATTTCCCTGGTTGAAAACGAAAAAGAAGGTTATACGGAATTGCTGCAATTATTACCGCCTTCTTCCACACCTGTTATCGGTATTACCGGGCCGCCGGGTGCAGGTAAGAGTACGCTGGTGGATGCCCTGATCAGCGAAATAATAAAACACAACAAAAAAGTGGGGGTGCTTTGCGTGGACCCATCCTCTCCCTTTAACCTCGGTGCCCTGCTGGGTGACAGGATAAGGATGAGTGAATGGTACAACCACCCGTCTGTATTTATCCGTTCGCTGGCCACCCGTGGTTCGTTGGGCGGGTTACATCCAAAAATCATTGAAATAAGTGACCTGCTTAAAGCCGCTCCCTTTGATCTTATCATAGTGGAAACAGTAGGTGTGGGTCAAAGTGAAATTGAAATTGCAGGCCTGGCAGATATTACAGTAGTAACTGTGGTACCCGAAGCAGGTGATGAAGTGCAGACAATGAAAGCAGGGCTGATGGAAATTGCGGATATATTCGTTGTAAATAAAAGCGACCGGCCGGATGCCGATCTTTTTGTAAAAAATTTAAACCTGATGCTGGCGCCTGCTTTTCATTTAAAACAGGTAGCCGTTCCTGTTATCAAAACCATTGCTTCGCAAAAAGAAGGTATTGATGAACTGTATGCGGCGATCATCAAACATGCTGCCCCCAATACAAGGAGAAGCTGGCTGCTTGCTGAAAAAGTTTTTCACCTTATACAGCAGAAAAAAATGAAAGGCATCAGTAAAGCTGAGCTCAAAAACAAAATAGAAGCAGCAGGAAACAATTTTAACCTGTACCGCTTTATTCAAAATTATTGATCTTATCATTCTTCGGCACAACCAATAGGCGCCCCGGGCGGCATCTCTTTAGCTGCTGGCAGTTTGGATTTTTCAGGTGATTTCATTCTTTCAAGTGCCAGCGCATAATTTGCCCCTTGCAATTCATCCTTTGTTATCTTTTGCTGTACTTCGATATACTTTTTCAGGTCAAGCAATGTTTTTTGCAGCACAGCTTTTGTTAGATAAGCAGCATTATCATCAACAGAGGCTGCCAATAAATAGGTAAGCAGTATTTGTGCCGTTTGCAACTGTATTAATTTTTGTACGCCAGTTTTCACCGGGGCCTTCCATGTTTTACTAATAAGAATATTGATCATCTCATTTATACCAAGCCCATTATTGGCGGCTTCGTACTGCAGCATCCTGTTCAGTCTTTCTGTATTAAATAAAAATGATAAAGAAAAATCAGCGGCTGTTTCTGCAGGTGACAGTGCATCAAAAGCAAGCCCGGTTCTCTTTTTAAATAACTCTCTTGTAAAATTATACCCGGATGGCCGTGGTGGTATAAGTTTAATGACAGGTTCTGGCACCTGCAAAAATTCAGGCGACAGGCAATCCACCACTGCATTCAATGCATTTAACTGGTCTGCTTTACTAACCGGCCTGGTAATAACCTGCCCGTCGCCACGCAATGCATAATTATAATACATACCACCAACGATCTTTGTAACGGCTTCCACCTGGTAACGGTGATACAGGTATATTGGAACCAGTACATCCTCCAGCAGGGCCATGGGTGCCCCGGGCCTGATATTTTTTTCACCAAATTGCTGCAATGCCTTTGTGCGGATCTTCATTACTTCCCTCAGTTCATCCACTGCATTCACACCATTGTCCCATAAATGCGCCTGTGGGTGTAAACCGGCGGCAGGTCTTGCATCCCTGTCGCTGATATATTGTAATCCTTTCTTACCTGCATCACTCAATATATTATTTAACGCTGCTGTTTCATTAATACCGGGCGTAAAATCCTGGTAACCCCATGTAATGGCTGTTTTATCCCATTCGCCAATACCGGTGGCATAAGCATCAGATAAATCAATATTACCTGCTGCATCTACTTTCACCAATGGATGCGGATAATCCATTACGCTGGCCCTGTTGCTTACACTGGCGGCATAATTATGCATTAAGCCAAGCGTGTGTCCTACTTCATGTGCTGATAATTGTTTTAACCTTGCCAGCGCCATGGCCAGCATTTTATCATCTGCCGGTAATCCATTTTCAAAAGGTGCCAGTAAACCGGTGGCAATTAAATAATCCTGCCGCACCCTTAATGAACCCAGCGTAACATTTCCTTTGATGATCTCACCAGTACGTGGATCCGCTATCGCATCACCAAAACTCCATCCCCTGGTGGACCGGTGTACCCAGTTGATCATATTATAACGGGCATCCATAGGGTCTGCACTGTCAGGCAATATCTTTACCTGGAATGCATTTTTATACCCGGCCGCTTCAAAAGCCTGGTTCCACCAGGAAGCCCCTTCCAGCAAAGCACTCCGTATTGGCTCCGGTGTGCCATTATCAAGATAATAGATAATTGGTTTTACAGGCTCGCTGAGTGCTGCTGACGGATCTTTCTTTTGTAAACGGTGCCGGATAACAAAATGTTTTTCTATGGGCTCACTTACCGGTGTGCCAAAATCAACATAAGATGTATTGATAAAACCACTGCGGATATCAAATTTTCGTGGCTTGTAATCAACATCGGGCAACCTGATAAAGGAATGATGCATACGAAGCGTAATGGCATCAGCTGCTGGTGTAACTGCTCTCACATAATCACCAATGGTACCATCTGTGTTAACAAGGGTAATAGTGGCTTCTATCTCCGTATTAAGCGGAAAATTTTTTGTTCTTTCAAGATAAAAAGCAGAGCGGCTTTTATCAAAACTAAAGCTGCCCTGTTGTGCAGACTTGATACGCTGGGCCGCTTTCAATGCATCCCTTAAAATAAAATCAGTTGCATCCACTAAGTATATTCCATTGGTCTCAGCTTCTGCAGTAAAGCCCCAGAGTGCTGATTGTGCAAAGGATTGTTCTACTGCTTTTTTTTCGCTTTCACTATTGCTGCTGGCCCTGTAAGCATAATTCGGTTCGATCATTAATATCTTCCGGCCTGTTCTTACAAATTTTACAATACTTGTATTGGTTAATATCCCCCTGTCTAATCCTACATCATTTGAGCCAAGCCCTGCCGGTAAGGATTGCTGGTATAAAATGGCTGTATCGGTTTTTATTTCCAGGTAAAGCTTACCTGTGCTTTCTTCCCAATAAAAATTGATAAAGCCTTCCTGCTTTTTAAGGTCCTTTGTTTTTTCTTCTATGGAAGGTAATTTTTGTGCTGTTAAAAGAACAGGAGATAACAGCAGGGCAAATAATAACCGCAGCATAACAGTAGTTTTGATTATGCAACAAGTTAAAAAAAGAAAAATCTATTCAGGAGAATTTTTGTTGCCATTCCACCAGCGGTAACCGATGACGCCTACAATGGCGAAGGGTGCCAGCATCAGGTATAAAATGCCGCTGTTCAACCCGGCTGCAGGTTTTTCACCCAGTTGCTGTGCCGTTTTGGTGCACATAGCACATTGAGCATTTACCTGTACAAATGCAAGGCAGATGAAAAGGGTTAATATAAAGGTGATCTTTTTCACTGCCGCAAAGTTAGGCAGCATTTGATTCAATCGTTCAAAATATTTATAAAAAGGAAACGGAGAATTTACAGAGGCAGACCTGTTTATTTACGGGTGCATATTTATCCAGTCCTTTTTATGAATGGTAAATTCAAAGTTGAGTAATTGTTTACCGTTTGATTCAGAAAAGAACTCCCCGGTTTTATGAGCACCGGTTTTTTCAATCGCTTTTTGGGATCTTATATTGCAAGCCCCAATATGAAATATAACTGCATCTGCAAATTGAAATGCGTTGTCAATCAGTAATTTTTTTACCGACTGGTTATATAAACCGCCCCAGTATTGCCTGGCAAGAAAAGTATACCCAATGGCAATGGAAGATCTTTCTGTATTGTGATCATAATAACGGGTACAGCCGATCAATGTGCCGGATGATTTTTCAAAAATTAAGAACGCAGTACCTGCTGCAACAGCACTGTCAAAATATATTCGGAACACTTCTTCCTTATAACGATTACTGGCAGGATGCTGTTCCCATATCAACGGATCGGATGCAATTGCATATAATCTTTCAAAATCCGTTGCAGTTAAAGGGATTATTCTTACCAATTCATTTTCCAAATGAACAGGTTGTAAAACATTTGCAGGTGTATGTATTTTCATTTTATGAAGGGCAAATGTACTACATGAACTTATCTTTCCCATGGTGGAACATAGCGGTTCAGCTCCAGCCGCTTTTTAAATTTTTCCATATCCACCGGGTGAAGATAGTTTTCCATTTTGGGCGGATGCGTTGTCAGCTGCCGCTTTGGCCGGTGCGGTCTTTTTTCAAAACCGCCGCTGCAGTTGGGGCAAACATTATGCAATACATCGTTTACACAATCGATGCAGAAAGTGCATTCATACGTACAGATCATCGCTTCTGTACTTTCGTTCGGTAACTGCTTGCCGCAATTTTCACAAACAGGTCTTAATTCAAGCATGGCCTTCTTTTTATAGTGAATATTTTTATGCAGGCTGTTCACCTGTTAATTGCTTTGACCTGTCTGGCAAACAAAGTAAGATAAAATGCGCCACCAGCGGTAATGGTACCGATAACCAAAACCAGAAACGGTAGCTTCTTCCAAAATTCCGGGCCATAGTGCCTGCCATGAACGGGAAGGCAAAAGGAATAGCCAGCAGGGGCAAAACAAAAATGAATTCCATAACTATACTTTTTATACTTTAAAAATAAATTCCTTCACAAAGAGACGAAATATGTTTGCTCTTTAAAACTCCAAAACAACCAGGCAACGGTTTTCAGCAGCGAGCCGGAAAAAATAAGCCGCTGAATGATCAGCGGCTTTATTCATAAAATTTCATTATTGCAAATTTTTACACAGGCATATAAAGAACTGGCTAAGGATGATACTATTGCTTTGACATAAACCATTTTCCGCCGTTAGAAGTATTGTTACTGTAACCCCAGGTACCGTTGGAGAAGGTTTTCGTTTGTGCATTGTAGGTAGCCACATCAGTAAAAGATGTACCATTCCCACCAGTGTAATGATGCTTTGCTGTAAAAACCGTACCCACCAGCGTCCAGGTGCCTTCACCAATTTTTTCATTGGATGAATTCAGCTCTTCCATAGTACCATTTGATTTCAGGCTAAAACTGTAATAGGTATCCGGACTCTCCGTTTCAAAACCAAACTTACCGATCCAGCGGCCGGCTACCGGGTTTGAACCACTGTCAGGCGTGGATGGTGTGGAAGGAACCTCATCCTTTTTGCAGGATACAACGGCTGTTGAGAATGCGATGAACAGCAACATCATTTTTAAATTTTTCATGGCTTTACTTTTTTTGTTTGAATAATTTGTTTTTGACAACACAAAGAAAGCACCGTCCAGCCTGCATTTCAAACGAATCACAACGAAGCGGAAGAATAGCACATTCAAACAGGCACCTGCACAACAATGCATAAAAAAGCCCGGGAGATCCGGGCAGCACTTATAAACAACCATGTATTATTTGGTAGTGTATCGGGCTTAAAAAATATAACACAATGTAGAATTGGTTATGTTGAGTCTACAGTAGCACAACGCTTAATCAGGGAACTTACCCGAAAACGGGCTGTATTCGTTTTCGGGCGGCTTTTATTGTTACTTTTTTTCCGCAAAAAAAGTAACAATAAGTTCTTTACTCCAAATGACTTCAGTTGTATGCATCACTCATACCATTTTTTAAACTCCGCAGCTTTTTCTTTACTTATAATTAATTCATTTGTTTTGATATTGCGAAGCCTTATTGTAAGCTTACCCGTATCATCACCCCGGTAGCTTTCTATAAAAGGTAAGTGCACAATATGCTGCCGGTTGGCCCGGTAAAATATTTTGGGATCGATTAATTCTTCCACTTCATCCAGCGAACGGAAATCAGTAATAAAACGGTTGCCGTCCCTGTTTACCAAAAAGATGATCTCTTCTTTTATGAACATGGCAATGTCCTCTGTTGGCACCAGCGTTACCGAACGGCCCATGTGCACGGCAAAGCGTTCCTTGTATTTTTTGCTGCCGCTGAAGTTGGTGAACAATTCTTTCAGCTCCTGCATATAGATGCGGTCTTTAAATTTCGACTGCATCAAATGAAATTTTTTGAATGCAGCCTGCAACTCTGCTTTATCAACGGGTTTTAATAAGTAGTCGATACTGTTTACTTTAAATGCACGGATGGCATATTCATTAAAGGCCGTTGTAAATATGATGGGGCAGCTGGTCTTATGCTCCGCAAAAATATCCAGGCTAATGCCATCATCCAATTGTATATCGGACAGGATCAGGTCCGGCTCTGCATTTTCTTCCAGCCATTGCAGTGATGTTTTTACACCCGCCAGCGGCCCTTCAATTACTGCAGTGGGTTCCAGTTGCCGCACCATCTTCATCAAGCTCTCCGCCACCAGCGGCTCATCTTCTATGACAAGTATTCTCATAACAAAGGCAGTTTTATATCAAAATAATGTTCTGTGTTGATCACCACAACAGGTTTATCCGTGAGGAAAGCATACAATTCTTTCAACTGCTGCAGGCCCTGGTTATTGGATGTTTCAATCTGTTTGCGGAGCTGCTTATTATTCAGCACGCTTAAATATTCACCTTCATCTTTTATGCTGATCTTTAGCGGCGTTTTTTCCTGGAGTGCATTGTGCTTAATGGCATTGTCGATCAGCATCTGCAATGTCACCGTCACAATATTCCTGTCCATCGCCTCCGGCGATACATCAATATTTATTTTCAGTACATTTTTATAACGCAACTGCAGCAAGGAAATATAATGCTGGATGAATTCCACCTCTTCCTGTACCGTTACCACTTCGTTTTCTTTTTTCTGTAATACATAGCGGAACACTTTTGCCAGGTGCCGTACAAATTCAGAAGCCAGGTCAGGATTGGTTTGTATCAATCCATCCAGAGAAGTAAAGGTGTTAAAGAGAAAATGAGGATTTACCTGGTTCTTTAAATGATGGTACTGCATCATCGATTTTTCCTTTTCAAGCTGTGCCGTTTCCACCTGCAGCCTGGCTTTTTCTTCCACCGACTTCTGCCATTCCCTGAAAAAATAATCTGTTGACAAACCAATATTGAGCAGCACCACGATGATGACCAGCAGCGTAAAAGCCAGTGTTATAAATTGTTTGGAGGCAAAGCCCGGCAGGTAAGGTTTTGTAAGATGATATGCCAGTAACATCATCGGCACTGTAATGGCCAATGACAAAAATGTCTGCAGGAAAAAACGTTTTGAAAATTTTTCATGAAAGGAAATGCCTTTGCGCTGCAAAAAATTACCAAGCCCCCAGATGATGAACCAGAAAGCCGTGAGCATGATGAACTGCCCGATGCTGACAATAATGTGCAGGCTGTTGGGCCATTCCGGTATCATAAAATACCGGATGATGCTCACCATCAGCGTGAAAAAAAGAATAACAATAAACGGTGCAAATTTCCAGCTCATGTTTACTGCCGGGAAGGTTTATTATTAAATGTAAACAATCCTCCCGGACTTTAAGCAAGGTAAATGGATCAGCAGAAAACAGCAGTGATAAAACAGGGAAACGGAGAAACGGGACAACGAAGCGGTGGTAAATTGCTCACGGAGTCACAAAACCACAGCGAAAGAGATTTTGTATTACCAAACGATAATCAATTTGAAAAATAAAATACGATGTAGAATTACCAATGCCGAATTCACAGCAGCACAAAAGCCAAATCAGGGAACTAACCCGAAAACGGGCCGTATTCATTTTCGGGCGGCTTTTTTGCTTACTTTTTTTCCGCAAAAAAAGTAAGAGCAAGCTTTGTTTGCAAAATTCTCAAAACAAAAAAACCGGCCCTCACGAGCCGGTTCATCCCCTTTAGTTTCGTCTATACCAAAAAACGCCTGCCTGTATTTTTTCTTTTCTGCCGCCGGATGTTCCAGAGATCCGCAGCGCTAAAAATTTTCTGCTGGGCAGCCATGCAATCTTTTGCCAGCACTTCCTTTACCTCCGTTGTAAGCACTGACAATTCCTGCCGGCTGATTGGTACAAACAAATTGTGTAATTGTTTTTCCATGACTGATACTTTAATTAGTTGTTTTTTCATTGCTGGTACAAAATTCAACTTTATTACCGCCATATAAAAGTGCAAAACGATGAAACGTAATAAACCAGTCATGAAGCGCCATTTCATTACGGTAAACCGGGTTGCTGTAATAAAAAATCCCCGGCAAAACCGGGGATCAACAATTAAAACTCGACAATATTATAATGCTTCTGCATTCATTTGTTTCTGTACACGCTTCCTGTCTTCTTCATTCAGTATCACTTTACGCATACGGATAAAGTTGGGCGTTACTTCGATGCACTCATCCTGTTCGATGTATTCCATACATTCTTCCAGCGTCAATAAAGTTTTAGGAGCAATACGGGTGGCGTCATCACTACCGCTTGCACGGTGGTTGGTCAGTTTCTTTGCTTCTGTTGCATTCACCACCAGGTCACCTGGTTTGATATGCTCTGCAATCACCTGGCCTGCGTATACCTCTTCACCCGGGTCAACAAAGAAAGTACCCCTGTCCTGTAATTTATCAATTGAGTAAGCCGTTGTTTTTTCCTGGTTCTTGCTCAGCAACACACCATTGTTACGGCCGGGGATTGGCCCCTTCCATGGTTTGTATTCTGTAAAGCGGTGAGCCATTACAGCTTCGCCGGTAGTGGCAGTCAGCATCTGCGTACGCAGACCGATCAAACCACGGGAAGGAATTTCAAATTCCAGGTGCTGCATTTCACCCTTTGTTTCCATGATCTGCATTTCACCCTTGCGGCGGCTTACCAGGTCAATTACCTTGCTCGCAAATTCCTGCGGTACATCCACTATGAGGTTTTCGTATGGTTCGCATTTTACACCATCAATAACTTTTACAATTACCTGCGGCTGACCCACGGTTAATTCATATCCTTCACGACGCATGGTTTCAATCAAAATACCTAAGTGCAAAATACCACGACCATATACCACGAACGCTTCACCACCATCGCTCTCCTCTACCTTCAGCGCCAGGTTCTTTTCTGTTTCTTTTATCAGCCTGTCACGCAAGTGACGGCTGGTAACAAACTTACCATCCTTGCCATAAAAAGGCGAGTTGTTGATGCTGAACAGCATGTTCATGGTTGGTTCGTCCACGCTGATAACCGGCAATGCTTCCGGGTTTTCAAAATCAGCAATGGTATCACCGATATTAAAGTCTTCGATACCCACCACGGCGCAAAGATCGCCGGCCATTACCTCGGTCACTTTCTTTTTACCCATGCCTTCAAACACGTACAGTTCTTTCACCCTCGATTTGCGCTGGGTGCCGTCTGTCTGCATCAGGGTAAAGGGCATGCCTTCTTTGATAGAAGCACGGGCTACTTTACCAATGGCGATACGGCCAAGGAAAGAAGAGTAATCCAGTGAAGTGATCTGCATCTGCAGGTTACCTTCGCTTACTTTTGGCTCGGGAACATATTTTAAAATACCATCCAGCAAAGGATTGATATTATCGATCGGCGTTAATGAATCATTGAACCAGCCGTTCTTGCCGCTGCCGTAAAAAGTAGGGAAGTCCAGCTGTTCTTCGGTGGCATCCAGATTAAAGAAAAGCTCAAACACCGCATCATGCACTTCATCCGGGCGGCAGTTGGGTTTATCCACTTTATTGATCACCACGATCGGTTTGAGGTTCAGCTGTAATGCTTTCTGCAATACAAAACGGGTCTGTGGCATGGGCCCTTCAAAGGCATCCACGAGCAGTATCACCCCGTCGGCCATTTTCAATACCCTTTCCACCTCACCGCCAAAGTCGGCGTGGCCGGGGGTATCAATCACGTTAATTTTTACATCGTTGTAGGTAACGGATGCATTTTTACTGAAGATGGTGATGCCACGTTCCCTTTCCAGGTCGTTGCTGTCCATAATCAGTTCGCCGGTGGCCTGGTTGTCCCTGAACACTTTGGTGGCGTGTAAGATCTTGTCAACCAGGGTAGTTTTACCGTGGTCAACGTGTGCTATAATAGCTATATTCCTGATATTCATAACCGGTTTTTAAACGAGCGGCGAAGGTACTGCATTTCAGCCGGATGGCAAGATTAAATGTGGATTAATTAGACGGGGTTTGGAACCGGCATTGGAGCTTTGTGGCGGCATGGTTGCGTCGCACTCTTGTGCGATAACATCAATATTCAATTTTCTTGAATAGAAGATATGGCAATTTTTATTAATTTACACCTTGCATTTTGATATGGAGTTAAATTAATTTTCATAAATGTGTAAAGATATCTTGCAAAAACAAGCATAATGTTCGATTTTAAAAAAATAACAATGAGTAAACTGAATTTTGACGAAGAAATTATTTCCGACAATGAAGAGATAGTCCAAGACATCGCTCCTTTTGATCCCTCTGAAATTGTGGTATATTCAAGAGACTGGACAATCGAAACAATCTTTAGTCAAATAAAAGGTGGTAACATTGATCTAAATCCTAAATACCAAAGAAGAAATGCGTGGACTGACCATAAGCGAAGTAAGCTTATCGAATCAATACTCATTGGTTATCCAGTTCCCGAAATTGTATTAGCAGAAGACCCAAAACAAAAAAAATCTTTCTCGGTGATTGATGGTAAACAGAGACTCCTCACAATTGCTGGTTTTATTGATCCTGATAAGTATAATTATTGGGACAAACCATCATTAATGGGCCTTTCAATTAAAGAAAAACTTAATAAGACTATTTATACAGAACTTGAAAGCAATGCCAAATTTTCAGACGATTTTCGACAATTTATGAATGCCTCTTTAAGATGTACAATCATTACAAATTTTAAAGAAAATGATGTACTCTATGATATCTTTTACAGGCTCAACTCTGGCTCAACTCCATTGGCTACTCAAGAACTCAGACAAGTTTTAAATAGGGGTGAGTTTGCGAACTATTTGATCGCAACAACTAACGATTTGCAGCCACTTCATAAGATAATGAAGCTCGAAGAACCTGATAAAAGGCTCCGGGATATTGAAGTTTTATTGCGATGCTTCTCTATGATTTTGTTTAGCAACTCCTACACCGGAAATCTAAAGGCATTTTTAGACAATTCAATGGGTATTGTCACGAAAGAATGGGAAAAATATGAACCTGAAATCAAAGATTTATACAACAGGATTAATAAAACTATTGAATTGTTAAAATTAATTTATGGCGACTACACTAATATTGGAAGAAAATTTACAGATGGCAAGCCGGAAAAAAGATTCAATAGAGTTTTATTAGAGGTTCAGTTATTTTATTTTATTCATCTATCCCCAGAATTAGTAACAGATGCAACAAAAAAAGCTTTTATAGATAACTTTATTAAACTGTGTCAAGATGATTTCGATTTTAGAAATTCAATTGAAACTTCAACAAAGAATATCGAGAATTATAGAATTCGTTTCACGAAATTTCAAACGCTTATTAATTCCTCATTCGGTAGCAATATTGACGCAAACCCCTTCAAATGATATTATGGCTGATATAGACAGGCTTTACTCTGATACCGATGGGTACGTTAAAAACTTAGAAACAACGTATCTTTCTAAGTATATAGCTAATAAAACATCTACACCGGCAGATTATAACAATGATGTTAAATCTTTTTGCATTTTATCTCATGCAGCATTAGAAGAATTCACGGAAACAATTGCCATAACTGTAATGGATAAAACTGTAGACAATTTTGTCCTTCACCATAAAATCACAGAACCACTTGTCTCACTCATGCATTTCAAATCAAACGGAGATACGTACTTATCAAAATCAGAAGACGATGATAAAATTGAAACAATTGCTTCTTATGATTACATAAGAGCAAGATTAGTGGAGATTAAGGATCGATTTAGTAAAGAGGTATTTAATAATCATGGGGTATCTCTAAAATATATTAAGCAACTTTTAATGCCAGTATCAATTGATATCCCAAATGATCCAACATTGATGAACTCACTAAAATTATTGGCAAAGGAAAGAGGGTCTTATGCTCATAAGTTCCTTGACAAAGGCTCTATTAAAAAAAGCATAGCGCCAGAGGATGCCAAAACAATTGTAAAAGATTGCTTGAAATTGTGTTTTGATATAAAAGAAAAAGCAAAGGCTAAAATATGATTTTTTTGTCCCAAGCTATAGGTAGAGTTCAATAAAGTCAGGGTTTTGCGTATTGTTGTCTAGGAAAATTAAAAAGCAGAAAATCCTCTCCGCCCGTGTGGGTGTTCCCAATCTATCCGAAAGCCGGCTCTCCAACTTCTGAGAGTTGCCGTCTGGTCTCCGACCAACGGCATAAATAAACAGGCATCATTAAATCATAAATAATTTTTTCAAAATAAACAGTGGACACCAGGGTTCCCGTTGGTCGGAGACCAGACGGGGGCATCCAAAGCAGTTTTAATTGCAGCATACGCCATAAAAAGGGTATAACAACAAACATTCATCTTGAAAACTATGGCATAAAATGCCAGTATGTTTCTTCCCGGTGAAAATTTGTATCCGGCCAGTGAGACAGGTCAAACCCGGGTGCATCTTTTAGCAATGCCCGCTTGCCCTGGAATACAAACATTTTCTTTTCCGGGTTTACAGCAAGCATGTTAAACGGTATGGCAAAATATTTTGTCCCGATCGTTAAGAACCCGCCGGATTCAATCACCACGTAATCTATTTTGCCGGAACTAATATCAAGCATGATATCTTCTATTTTTCCCATGGGTTCATCATCTTCGTCATGCACTTTATCACCGATCACAGAGGAAGCGGTTAAATATTTCAAAGGCATATTTGGATTAAGTTCTCCTTCGTACACGCCTGTGAAATTGTCTTTTACTATGTTTTCCATTTTCTGATTTTTTTAAACGTTGAACATTATTTAAAAGTAGTATCACAATAAGAAGGCCAACCTGGCACAGCAGCGGTAAGCAAGACCAATTACCAGTATATTTGACCGTTATCCTACCGAACAACATATTATTTTAACAGTCCGAAAGCAGGAACTGATCATGCGCTTATCATTCACCTCATCGTTTGTGTGTATTCTTTTACTTAATTCAGCGCCCTGTTTGCACAGTATAACAACAGCCCGGGCTTTGGACTGCAACATCTTGTTTCTTGTTTGAAAACTGAAATTGCGAAAAGTAGTTTTTGCAATGAAGGGATTAAAAGAATTCCCGACTTTGAAAAGTCAATTGGCTATTAACTTGAAATGTTAGCTGACCACATCATTACTTGCTACACTTAAGGCAGCTGCTTTCTTTTTTCCACCAGGCTTACAGCTAGCTCTGTTTCCATTTTAGCAAATAACCAGGAATGGTGGTGCCTGAAGCGTTTTGTAAAAAGATTATCAACCGCATGCTGGCACAATACCAGCTGGCTTTCATTCCTGCAACTGTTTATCCAGGTAAGTAAGGTACTTTGAATTTGCTGGGCAGACATCACTTATTTTCTTTAGGGTTTAGCATTAATGCTGCTATAACGCAATGACTAAGAGATTATTATATTGATATTTTTACGGATATGGCCATCATTACCATGATTATAACCCAAATATGTTACGCAATCGTCCCGGCATCGATTGCGTGAATAAATAGAACGAAACACTATAAAATGCAAAATCTGCAGTATACTTTTACTCTCACAACAGATTTTTTATTCCAATCATTAAATAAACACCAAAGAAAATGTTAGTAAAAGTTAAAAAAAGCCTCTTCAAAGTTTTGAAGGCTGTATTTGAAATGTAAGTAACCACCGCCTCGATTGCGCTAAGCCAGGCGATATTTGATTCTAAAAAGCTACCTCTTTAAAACCCTCTACCGTCTGGTTCGTTCACACGAACCTTTTTTATTTTACAGGAATTGATGTTTATTTGATATACAACAATCCATTTAATGAAACCACTGCAACTTATTTTAATAGCAGCAAGTTTTGGAACAGCCTGTATGACTATGAATAAGAACCATGACTTTTCAATTGAAAAAACATGGCAGCCGCATAAACATATTGACAGCATCTACTATTACAAAGCAGGTGCAAATATTGATGACGATACAGATGGGCTCCAGTTTTTATGCGATGGAGCTCTGATAGTAAGGCAAATGAGCGGTTGGTGTAACACAAAACCTGTTTCATACGAAACTGTTAATGGTTCATGGAACAAAACCTCAGACTCAACAATTAAACTTGATTATCCCTACTGGAACGGAAGGGTTGTTACATATATACAGGTATTAAGAATTTCTGATACAGAACTCGTATTTAAGCCTGTAAATCCTGTAAAAAGTCTTTAGATTCCCCGATTTTAATACCCCGTCAAATTAAGTGTAAACCCACCATTAATTGTAAAGCTTGCCCCATTTGAAACTGAAATACTCCGGCAGGAAGTATTAGAGTTTAAAACTACTGTGCCTGACCGAATGATCACATCTGTGTTTGCATCCGGCACCACACCACAACTCCAGTTAGCTGCATTCTCCCATTCGGATGTACCGCCTGCACCAGTCCATGTATCTGTGAATTTCAGTGTGAACGTATCGCTGTAACTGGTACCGCTTACCAGGCACCTGTATTGATACCCATACCACGATGACGGGATATTATTTAACTGCAGCACCGAAGCCGTTGTGCCGGCATAATTTGTTCCATCAGCAGCATTTGTAAACCCACTGCCGGTATTCACCTGCCACTGGTAACTGCTGCCGGTAATATTGGAGAGCAGCGAAGAGTTGATACCACCCGGGCAAAGCATATAATTAAACCCGGCTTTTGTTGTTGTTCCCAGCGCAGTGGTAATGGATACGGCGCCCAAACTGCCGCTTCCAACAACAGCAATAATCAACGCATCCGAAACAACTGTAAAGGATGCAGCAGGCGTTCCGCCAAAACTAACCGCAGTAGCACCGGTAAAGCCAGCCCCCTGGATAGTGATGAACGAACCTGTAATGGCATTGGTTGGCGAAAAACTGCTGATGGCAGGAGGCAAAGGACAACCGGTTACCGCCGTCCATGCAAAAGCGCCGATGCCACTTTTATCTTCATCCACCAGGGCATTACCACCACGGCCTGTATACTTCATGCCGCAATAAGTGCCGTTGCCATTGGGAGAACCGGCAAACCGTACAAACATGCCTCTCCTGGCGCTTGAGTTATAAGCATTGTTGGCAGGATACTCTGTTCCTGAATTGCTGATCGTAATATTTTCAAAAATGAGGTTATAAAAACCATCACCGGAGGTTTTATTAAAATAAATTCCGTCATTTTTAGAGTCAACCAGGTCAATATTGTAAAACTTAACGTTCTGCACCCTTGTGCCGCTCCGGTTGGTACATAACAGATCAATAGCGCCAACGGGGTTATTATACAGGTCATTAAAAGTGCCGCACTTTATTACCGTTATATCATGAAAAACATGCTGGCCTGTGGTACTAAAAGTAACACCCGGGAATGTATTGTTTACCCGCAAACCGGCTTCAACATTGTCTTTTACGATGATGTTATAAGCCTGGTTATTTCTGCCCCCATAAATAGCCACACCGGAAGCCCGCCAGCAGTTTTCTGATGTACTGTAACGGAAAGTATTGTTGATGCATTCCTGGTTATCGGCACACCAAATGGCCATATCATCATCACCATTGTTCCTGAAATTACAATGTTCAACCACAGCATTGGACGTACCCTTGCAAAGATTGATGCCATCGGCATAATTGTTACGGAAACGGCAATGAGACAGGTTGAACCCATCTGCAAACGACGGGCCGCTGCCGGAATAATTGGCGATCCAGGCGCCGCATTCAAAATGTTCGGCCCATATATTCTTAATAACAGAACCGGAGGTAAATACACCGTTAATACCTTTATAAGCATTACTCCGGGATGCATTATTGGTGGTTAAATAAAGATCCGAAAAACTTACATCGGCCCTGTTGGCATTTAACCCTCCGTTATTGGCGGATGTACTGGTAAAATTGACCTGGCTGTACCACATACCCGCACCCTGGAATTTGGTATTGGCAGTACTGAACATTAACTGGCGGTTTACATTATAAATACCTGCTGGTAAAAAAATCGTTTTACCGCCATTGTTAGTGATAAAGGTTTGCAGGTCGCTGCCATTGCCTGAATATATGGAGGCCCCTTCCGGCGCTGCTATTGGATCAGGCACAGGTTCGAGTTCGGCAAAGTCAAGGGATATAGTACCGCTTTCCCGTACCAGCTTTAGTTTACCATTCACTGCAATTTTATTGGGTAGTTTATAACGCACTTCATCAAACCGCATTTTGGGATTTTTATTTACCACCCCGCCGTTATTAGGGTTACCATTGTTCCAGAGCGATTCCCACGACCAGGTTGAAGTTAACGTGATACCCGTAAGGCGTACATCGTCCGCATACACAGCAAGCACACCCGTGGTGCCATCCGGTACCGAATACCTTATTACAAGCCCGTCAGCAGCTTCGGTCAACGGCCATTCAACAGCAGCATTGGCTGTAGTCATACTGATACATACCTGGTCAGAGGCTTCAGACTGGAGGTCAGGCTGGGAAAATGACTTAGCCGTAACCGTTGCACCGCCGGATAAGGTACCGGCATCTGCTTCATACCTTTTATAGGGCGCATCATAATAGCCACGCTGTGCAAATGAGGGAAGGTTGCCTGTAAGCAATAGGGTAGCGATCAAAAACCTTGACAAGATTTTTTGCATGATTTAAAATATTCAGGGTAAATGTGTGTTTTTGCGTTTGCAAGCTACCGAAGAATTGAATACCGTACAACTTA
The DNA here is from genome assembly GCA_047600665.1 of Ferruginibacter sp. GTDB lineage: Bacteria > Bacteroidota > Bacteroidia > Chitinophagales > Chitinophagaceae > Ferruginibacter. The sequence continues at coordinate 2,359,951 of JASGKJ010000003.1, read as the reverse complement.
CGGTGGCTGGTTTTTTTCCGGCTGATCTTCTTTGTTTAAAAAATTACCCCACAACAGTGTGCAAGCCGGTTGCCGCCTCCCGTTAAATGATGCTGCAAACTTATACCAGAAAATAAATTTGCATATAATAAGTACACTTATTATATTTGTACTTATAAAAATATTCAGTACTTTAAAATCGAAAAAAATGTGGACCAAATCTCATTCAATTGTAACAAAAGAAGTGACAAAAGAACAAATGTGGAAACTATTTGCCGACGTCAATAACTGGCCCAGCTGGGATAAAGGCGTGGAATTTGCAAAGCTCGAAGGCAAGTTTGAAAAGGGTAATTATTTTATGTTTCAGCCCAAGGGCGGACCAAAACTTAAGATAGGGATCGTGGAGGCTACTGAAAACAGGAGCTTTACCGATTTTACAAAATTTCCGTTGGCAAAGATGTATGGTGAACATACATTTGAAGAAACACCCAACGGGCTTAAGCTTACCACCACCATGAAAGTGGAGGGGCTGCTGGGGTTTGTATGGAGAAAGATGGTTGCCCAAAAAATTGTTGATGCATTACCGGGTGATATGCAACAACAAATAAAAACAGCTAAAACATTATGAGATCAAAAGACAATACTTTCAGCGTGGAAAAGGCTGAAGAAAGTACAGGCTTCCTCTTGTGGCAGGTAACAAACCTGTGGCAACGGGAAATTAAAAAAGCACTGGAACCGTTTGACCTTACCCATTCACAATTTGTTTTAATGGCAAGCATTCACTGGCTTGCACTACATAAGCAGGAAGTGACACAGGTAGTGTTATCATCTCATACAAAAATTGACCCCATGACAACTTCAACAGTATTGAGAACTCTACAAACCAAGGAACTTTTACAACGGCAGGAACATCTGACAGATACCAGGGCCAAAACAGTAGGTCTTACAGACAAGGGAAAGAAAATCATCAAACAGGCCGTAAAGGCGGTTGAAAGTTTTGACAGGTCTTTTTTTTCATTACTGGGTGATAAAATACAACCATTCAATGCACAGCTGCTAGCCTTACTTGAACAAAAAAAATAGAACGAAAAAATACTGCCTGGTTACTACTGGCAATGGTCAATATTGTTTAACTATTTGCTTTTTGAATAGTTACCCAATCAAGCACTCAAAATAGTTACCCACATTATTTGTTCCGGGCCTGGCTTCCCCCTAATTTCGCCGCCGGTTTTTCATAGGATATTGGATTTAAGAGCGGGGCTGCATTTCTATGCTTTGCCCCTTTTTTCTTTTATATACCCCCTGTAATCCCTGTTTACAGTATAGGCTCACAATGCATATATGTTTATAATGCCAAACATCCATTATCCCGGCCTCTCCATAAAAATCTGCTGGCAATTCATCCACCGGATGCAGATATTGGATGCACCATAAAAATAAAGGAGGTTATTATGAAAATGCAGCACATAGCAACAGGACTAACCATTATCAACTTAGCGATCATGGTATTGCTTTTTACAAAAATGCAACCTGCAAAAGCACAGGAGCAGCCACAGGAGCCCTTAGCAGTACTGCGTGGCCGTGCCCTTGAAATAGTGGACAGCCTCGGCAAAATAAGAGCCAGTATTACAATACAACCGCCTGTAGAAATGGAAGGAAAAAAATACCCGCAAACCGTATTACTGCGCCTGATAGATACGAAAGGCGGCCCCGTGGTAAAGCTGGCTGCGGGTGATAACAGTACAGGGTTAAACCTTTCTGATGAATCAGGCGGAGGTGTATTAATCCGTGCCCGTGATACAGGCAGTTTTATCAAAATATCAAACAAAGAAAAGGAAAGGGTTTTTCAGCCTTAACCAGGATATCAGTTTTCCTGGTTATTCGCTTTACTTACTACAGCAGTATTTCCATTTTCCTTATCCTTCTTTGGCTTATCATCAAACCAGCTGATGTATACATTCAGCAGTTTTTCTATTTCAGCAATTTTAATGCGGAAAGCATTGATTAGTTCTTCACTGATATATTTTGCGTCATAGGCATCCACCAGGTGGGCCAATGTCTCATGCAGAAAATCACGTGCCGCTATACAATACTTGATCTTGTTGGGAAATGGGTGCTGTGTATGCCCTTCTGCTATCAGTGTGCTTACCGAGCGGGAGCTCCTGATTAACCTGTCTGTCAGTCTTTGCTTTTCTACTATAGGAAAGCTTTCCACCAGTTCATTGATCTCGATCTTGAGCGATCTTGCTTTTTTCCAGACGTCTAAATCTTCAAAACCCTGTTTTGCCATATACTTTAGTTATTAAAAATAAATGGGACAAGGTTTAAATATGTTGCCGGCTGGATAAGCCCAGGGCTGGTTTTTCGAAAGCAGCAAATCTATAGTATTTAAGTAATACAGCAAGGCTCAATTTTTAGTCAATAAAGCCAATCTTTGCCAGGATACAAATCAGCAGGATTATCTTTATCAACTGTATTGAAATAAAGCATTATTATGAATACAATCAGGAAAACAGGCAAGCGTAAACGGATAGCGTTAGTGGCACATGATCATAAAAAGAAAGACTTAATAGAATGGGCAAAACACAATGCATTAATGTTATCAAAACATGAGCTGGTGGCAACCGGCACCACGGGTAAGATGCTGGAAGAGGAACTGGACAGGCCGGTTAAAAAATTACTGAGTGGTCCGCTGGGCGGCGACCAGCAGATCGGCTCCATGATAGCCGAAGGCGAGCTGGATATACTGATATTTTTCTGGGACCCGATGGAAGCACAGCCGCATGACAGTGATGTAAAGGCATTATTAAGACTTGGTGTTGCCTGGAATATTTTGCTTGCCTGCGACCGTTCCACAGCGGATTTCATTCTTACTTCACCCTTGATGCAGGAGGAATATGAAACAATTATCCCGGATTATGACAGTTATTTAAAGAGGAAGGTCGGGTAAGATAATTTAATTAGTATAAGGATCCATTAGTCCGGCTGGCTGATAATTTTTTTTATGCCAAAACTGCCCGGGATTGATACTCCCGTAAATAATGTTACTATATATAAATCGTTCACTTTCCTGGTCTTCTTTATCAATACATTTTAATGCCGCCCTTATTTTAGTAGCAAGCACTCCTTCATAAACAGGTATTGTAAATGACCAATATTTATTAGGGTCGAGTTCAACTTGATGATAACTGTTTCCACACCAGCTGCTGGGGAGATACTCTATGTCCATCCACTCACCATTTTCATCCTGTGCCTGCAGCGTCATATAAAGCCGGCTGTCCTGTGCGTTAAAACGAACAGTCTCTGTAGTGGTGTTTGCAATAAACAATTTATAACCGTAATATTTTCTTGCGAATGTGTCAACCTGACCTGTATCGATCTTTATACTGAGTGCATTGCTATCAAAACTGGAGCTATTGATATTCTGGGGTTCATTTGAAGAGATTGCCCAACCCCCAAAAGGTCCCTGCGTTCTTCGCCCTGCCGAATAAGCATAAAAATACCCCCGCATCATGTAGTCTATGTTGAGTTTGAAAAGAGCAGTAGCATTCTTTTCGTCTGCTTGCCACACTACCTGCCCCTGTTTATTTATATAAGTCAGCCTGTTATCAACCACAGCTTTCAGCAGGCCGTTTACAAAACCACGGGTGTCAAACTGCTGCATCATGGGCTCTATAATGATCTTATTCGACAAGTCTGCCATACCCATAAGTTCATTGTTATCTTTAAAAAAGAAACAGTCATCTATTATTCCAACACGGCTGATCTCATTATATTGAGGTTTCACTGTAAAATTACCGGAAGTGTCAATGACACCCCATCCCGCTGCCGTTTCAACAATGGCGTAATTCCCCTCAAACCCATCATTAGCCACGCTTCTAAAAATGGTTTCACCAATCGTATTAAATTTTGTATCGATCATTTTGTACGAGAAATTATCAAGCTTTACAAATGCTCTGCGGCTTGAAAAATCAGCAATTTCCGCATAAGAAGTGTCATCCAGGACAATATTACCGCTTGTATTTATATAGCCTTCATAGCTTTTATCAGATGACCAGGAGGAGTTTTTTTCTTCCGGTAACCAGTATTTATATAAGTTGATCTTTGCAAAACCATCATGAAAACTATTTCCTAAAAAATATTCGCCCCGGTATTTCCTTTTGAAAACCTCGATGCCTTTTGTATTAACCGCTCCACCCAGTTTCTCATTCCTGTATTCCACCATCGCCAACCCGTTGGAAAAAGATTGTATATCCCTGTATTTTCCAAAAGGCACCACTACCCGTCCTGATGTGTCGATCAACCCTTTTTTTTCATTCCGTGTTTTTCTTTTTGAGGGAAATTTATATGCAATTGCCACCCCGTCCGTAAAATTCCAGATAGAGCTGTAGATCGTATCAATAATAAGTCTTTGAGTTGTTAACTCCAGCAGTCCTGCTTTGCCGGTAATTGTTTCAACTACGGCTTTATTATCACTGATAAATGTCAGTTCACTGTAAACATTGGGAATAACCTGTTCGCCTTTTTTATTTATAAAGAAGCAGTTTCCCTTTTTATACACTTTTGCAATACCATGATCAAAATGGTCAGCCCGGTCAAATTCAGGTTGTATAGTAAAATTGCCTGAAACATCTATATAACCGTAATACCCACCCTTCCTTGCAGCTGCAAGACCTTCAAAAAATTCGCTGCCGTTATAAAAAACCGGGGATATTACCATTTTACCCTCTTCGTTGATATAACCGATCTTATCATTTTCCACTATCCTGAAAAGATGTTGGGTAGTTGCTTGTAATTGTAACAGGAAAAAAATTGCTGTAGTAAAGGTGATCTTAAACATAACAGTAAGGGATGCTGGTTATGGTTAAAAATACACAAGCGAAGGTTAAGAGTTTTTTAAAATATGCTTCCTTCCTTTATACCCTTACATAAATCTTTCTCTTATCAAGAATATAGCCCACCAGCCAGCAAACAAGCATCACTGTTACCGCAAATAAAAATGAACCAAGATAAGGCCCTGCGTGGCTGAAAATATTATTATAGAGCCAGTGGTAACAGGTGGTTTTAGGATCAGCCCGGAAGAAATATAATAAGGTGGCACCGAGTTCAGATAATAAATAAATGAACAGAGGATTGCGGCCAAATACTTCGAAGAAATAGGTCCAGCCTGTTTTTTGCCTGAAGTTGATGATATAAATAATGGCAGCGATGATCATACAATCCAGTCCAACGGTATGTAACACGAAAGAACTTGTCCATAATTTTTTATTAATGGGAAAAGCCAGGTTCCAGCAATAAGCTGCAAACAGCAGGCCTGCACCGGTTAGCAGGAGTTTGGTGAGACCTTCATAACTGTTGCCTTTTTCCTGTATGAATTTACCCGCCACATAACCTGACACCACGTTGGCAACCGCCGGCATAGTGCTGAGTAATCCTTCCGGGTCAAAGGCCACCCCTTCTCCATGGTACAAATGTTTTTCATTCAGCAACCAGCGGTCGAGCACAGAGCCAAGATTACCCTGCATACCCAGCGGATCAAGTGCATCACCAAAAGCATATAACAGTATCCAGTATACGAAAAGAAAAATAATACTGATGATGAGTGCCGCCTTTGGTTTCAGGTAATAAATAAGGAGTGATGCCACCAGGTAACACAGGGCAATCCGCTGCAATACGCCAAATACCCTGGTTTCTTCAAAAGGAGCAGCAACAAGACTGTTTGCCTTATCCCATTTTACAAAGGGAAACCAATACATGAGGTAACCAAGCAGAAAAATAATGAGCGCTCTTTTGAATATCTTCCACAACACTTTGCTTTGCGGCAATGTTTCCCATTTCTTCATAACAAAACTCATAGCATTGCCCACAGCAAATAAAAAAGATGGGAATACGAGGTCGGTTGGTGTAAAGCCATGCCATTTTGCATGCAGCAGTGGCGACCAGGTGGTGGCACCGTTACCTGGTGTATTTACAATGATCATCAGGCAAACCGTCATGCCACGGAAAACATCCAGGGCAGTAAATCGTTGAGTCGTTGCTGTCATGTGAGCTTATTGTGATCATACAAATTAGCTATTTTATTCTATACGGAATGCAGCAAACATTTTTGTAACTTTAAAATCCAATCTCATTAAGTATTACTCATTCACCAAAACACTAAAACGCTTGCTATGTCAAAACAATGGACACGCCGGGATGCTTTACGGATGCTGGGCTTAACCGCCGGGGCAGCCTTACCGCTTTCATCCTGGGCAAAAGACGAAAATGGTTTGCCCATTTTATTACCCGAGGAAAAGATATTATTAGACAAACCCATTACTGCCATTGTTTGTGGTGCCGGCAACCGCGGCAATGTTTATGGCGGTTATTCATTGCAGCATGCGGACCAGCTTGATATTGTTGGTGTGGCCGAACCCATTACCATCCGTAACGAACGCTATGCACAAAAACATGCGATAAAAGCAGAGAACCGCTTCAATACCTGGGAAGACGTTTTTAAAAAACCAAAGTTTGCAGATGCGGTTATTATCACCACACCAGATAATTTACACTACGGCCCCTGTATGAAAGCGCTTGAAATGGGTTATGATGTATTACTGGAAAAACCCATCTCTCCCAGTGAAAAAGAATGCCGTGATATCCTGGCGCTGGCAAAAAAGACGGGCAGGGTTGTAGCCGTGTGCCACGTGCTTCGCTATGCGCCTTATTTTGTAAAACTGAAAGAGATCATGAACAGCGGCGCTCTTGGAGAGATCATCAGTGTACAACACCTGGAGCCGATAGAACATATACACATGAGCCATTCTTATGTAAGGGGTAACTGGCACAACAGTAAACAAACCACCCCGATCATTTTAGCAAAGAGTTGTCATGACCTTGATATTTTAAGATGGATGGTTGGCAAGCCCTGCACCCATATACAGGCATTCGGTGACCTGAAGTGGTTCAAAGAAAAAAATGCACCTGCCGGGAGTACGGCCCGCTGTACAGATGGCTGTGCCGTGGAATCAACATGTCCTTACTCTGCACTGGAAATATATTACCGTAAAAGACAACGTAATTATGTTTTTGACCTGCCGGAAGACAGCAGCAAGCAAGCTGACTATGTATTGCAGCAATTGAAAACAACCAACTATGGCCGCTGTGTGTACCGTATAGATAATGATCAGCCGGATCATTACACCACAAACATTTTATTTGACAGCGGTTTAACTGCCTCCTTTTCAATGGAAGCATTTACATCGTATGAAGGCAGGCGCACCAGGGTAATGGGCAGCCTGGGCGATGTGGTGGGAGATATGAATTCTTTTGTAATGACAGATTTTTTAACAGGCCAAAAAACAGAATGGACGCAAAGCACCGATGGGCATGGTGGCGGCGACTGGCGGCTGGTAGCCAACTGGATACAGGCTATATCAAAGAAAGATGCCTCGTTGCTTACTTCCACGATTGATCAATCAATTGAAAGTCACGTAATGGGTTTTATGGCAGAAGAAAGCAGGGCAAATAAAAAAGTGATGGAAGTAAAGATGTAAAAGAGAAAAACGGGAAGAATTTTAACAATAACCGCTGCAACGCCGGCGGTTATTTTTTCATCGTATCAAAGCTCCGGTTAATGCCGGAATGTCACCCTTTGTATTTGGCGTGATTTTTTATTGAATAGCTTATTAAAAGCATAACCATGAACACAGAAAAACATTTTCTTCCCAACATTGCAATCTGCATTGTGATGGACTTGATTGGTATGTTTACTTACAGTGCCCCCCTGCTGGGAGAATTTGCAGACATTATCTGGGCGCCCTTATCAGCTATGGTATTCTACAAATTATTTGGTGGCAGGATCGGGCTGATCGGGGGTGTATTAAATTTCGTGGAAGAGATCATTCCTTTTACTGACGTGATCCCGTCATTTACCATTGCATGGTTTATAAAAAGAAGCCAGTTAGAGAGCCGTTTCCGGACGAAGTAATCAATTATCTTCTTGCTTTAAAAAACGTTTTCATCAAAGCTGCACAGTCGTCTTTAAGCAGACCAGCCTGTACAATAGTTTTAGGATGAAAAGGTGTGGCGCCTTCATGTAAGATCCGGTGGTAGCCATTTTTTTCATCATCAGCACCATAAAATACTTTACCAATTTTACTCCAGTATAAAGCTCCGCTGCACATCACACAGGGTTCTACTGTTACATACAATGCAGCATCGGGCAAATATTTACTGCCTAAGAAATTAAATGCAGCCGTAAGTGCGATGATTTCCGCATGTGCGGTACTGTCATTTAGTTTCTCCACCTGGTTATAGCCACGTGCAATGATGCGGTTATTTATTACCACAACCGCTCCAACCGGCACTTCTTCTTCATCAAAGGCCCGCTGTGCTTCCCGGAGTGCCTGCTTCATAAAATATTCATCTGTAAATTCCATCATGCGGCTAAGGTAAAAAGAAAAGCCATCCTGTTAAAGATGGCTTTTTACAAAGTTCAGTTAGCGATTATAATTTCCTGATCATAATGTTCCGGAAAGAAACCTGGTTGCCATGATCCTGCAATGCCAGCTTTCCTTTTTTATACGTACCAAAATCTTTCATGTCTTTAAACTTGCTGCCTGCTATCAGCTTTTTCCAGTTGTCATCCCACATAGTGGTGGAAACAACAGTGGTTCCGTTTAATATCAAATCAAGTTTGCCATTGTTTACAATTATTTCAGCTGTATTCCATTCATCATGTGGTTTTACCACTTCTTTGCTGCTTGTAATCAAATCATATAAATCACCTGCACGGTGTTTTTTAATTTTTGCATCCGGGTGACCGGCATTATCCAGCACCTGCATTTCAGGTCCCGTTTTCCATACATGATCATATTTTGCGGTGTCTTCATTTACCAGGAAGATAATGCCACTGTTACCATCTTTTGCAATTTTCCAGTCTGTTTTAAAATGGAAGTTTTCATATTCACTATTGGTTACGATATCACCTCCATCTTTTATCTGCCAGCCATCTTTTACAGTCGTATCAAGGTACAATACACCATCGGCAACCTTCCAGGCACTGCCGGTGGTTGTTTTACCATAGGTGTGCCAGCCTGCCGTTGATTTACCATCAAATAAAGCTACCCAGCCGGTATCTGAAACAGGTGCAGTTATTGTTGTATCTGCTGACGCAACTACCGTTGTGTCTTTTTGCTCTGCATTCTCACTTGATGAATTACAAGAAATAAGCACTGCTGCCGCTGCAGCAACCGTTAACATTTTCATTTGACGTTTATTTTTTTAATGATAAAATATATTGAACCATCGTGGTGGCATCTTCTTTTGATAAGGCAGGATGCGCCAGCATAGGCACTTCGCCCCAGTTACCCTTGCCGCCTTTTAAAACTTTTTCCACCAGCATATTTACATTGGCTTCTGTATTCTCATATTTTTTTGCTACATCAATATAAGCCGGGCCTGTTACAGCTTCTGTTATTTTATGGCAGGTTACGCAATCAGACTGCCCGATCAATGCCAGTGCTTTTTCTTCTAAAGGGTTACTGGCAGCTGGTTTTACTTCTTCTTTTGACGGTTCTGCAGGTGTGGCACCGGTTTCTTCTTTCTTTTCTGTACTGCCACCGCCGCAGGAAAATAATACAGCTGCTACTGCCGCAGTGATAACAAATTTTTTCATGTCAGTTTTGTGTTTGGTTATAAAAAATTATTTTAATCGAGGCCGAGTATATCCCTGTTTAGTTTTTCGTTTGGTGCCGTACCGGCAAAATCATCAAATGCTTTGTCCGTAACACGGATGATATTTTTCTTAATAAATTCAGCGCCTTCTTTTGCACCATCTTCCGGGTGTTTGATACAGCATTCCCATTCCATTACAGCCCAGCCGGGATAATTGTATTGCGCCAGCTTACTGAAGATCGTTTTAAAATCTACCTGCCCGTCGCCCGGTGAACGGTAACGGCCGGCACGGTTTGCCCAGCTTTGGTAGCCACCAAATGTTCCCTGTTTGCCTGTTGGGTTAAACTCAGAATCTTTTACATGAAAAGCTTTAATACGCTCATGGTAAAAGTCGATGTATTGAATATAATCCAGTTGTTGTAAAACAAAATGCGATGGATCGTAGAGTAAGCATGCTCTTGGGTGATTGTTTACTTTTTCCAAAAACATTTCATAAGTAATACCATCAAACAAATCTTCGCCCGGATGAATTTCATAACAAACATTCACGCCGCATACATCAAAGAAGTTTAAAATAGGCAACCATCGTTTTGCAAGCTCCTTAAAACCTTCTTCCACCAAACCTTCCGGTCTTTGTGGCCATGGATGAAAAGTATGCCATAACAAAGAGCCGCTGAATGTTGGGTGAGCAGTTAAGCCTAAATTTTGCGAAGCCTGTGCTCCATATTTCAATTGCTGTATGGCCCATTCAGTTCTTGCCTTGCTGTTGCCCTTTACTTCAGCCGGTGCAAATGCATCAAACAGAGTATCATAAGCCGGGTGTACGGCTACTAATTGTCCCTGTAAATGCGTGGAGAGTTCAGAGATCTCCAGGCCATATGAATTGATGGTACCTTTTAATTCATCTGCGTAGGTCTTACTTTCTGCAGCTTTCTGCAAATCGATCAGCCGGCTTTCCCAGGTGGGGATTTGCACAGCTGTAAACCCCAGGCCGGCAGCCCATTTGCAAATGCTTTCTAAACTGTTGAACGGCGCTTGATCACCCATAAACTGCGCCAAAAAAATACCGGGTCCTTTTATTGTTGTCATACCCTAACCCCTAAAGGGGCCTTTAGTTAGTTTATAAATCAGGTGTTGAATTTATCTCACCCCTTAAATTAAAATAGCATGGACGAATATTACCATTACAAAATCCCTTCAGGAATTTAGGGTAAATGTCCGCCACTTCTCCGCACTCTTACCACTCTCCACCACATTCTCTACAAAAGCCATTCCACGTATGCCTTCTTCCACACCGGGAAAATCCAGCCACTCCTCTTTTGGCTGTTCACCATTTAGTTTAGCCCTTACCGTTAGTGCAAAGTTGCGGTATAAATTACCAAATGCTTCCAGGTAACCTTCAGGATGTCCGGCAGGCACTCTTGTGTTATGTGCAGCAAAAGAGCTGTTGTAACCACCACCGGTACGGTAGATCTCTGTTGGTTTGTCCAGCCATTTCACCAGCAAGGTATTGGCATCTTCCTGTTTCCATTCAATACCGCCTTTTTCTCCATACACTCTTATCTTAACATTATTCTCTTCACCCGCAGCCACCTGCGTTGCCATCAATACACCTGTGGCACCATTATTAAATTTTAAAAATGCAGCGCCATCATCATCCAGCATTCGTCCTTCCACCACAATATTAAGATTAGAACAAATTTCTGTTACCTGCAAACCCGTTACATATTCTGCCAGGTTAAAAGCATGTGTACCGATATCCCCCATACTGCCTGCCTTACCACTTCTTTTTGGATCTGTTCGCCAGCTTGCCTGTGCCTGGCCACTTGCTTCAAGTAGTGTGCTCAGCCATCCCTGCGGGTATTCAACATATACCTTTCTTATCTTACCCAAAGCACCGCTCTTTAAAAATTGTTTTGCCTGCTTTACCATTGGATACCCGGTATAGGTATGACAAAGTAATAATGAAAAACCAGTTTCTTCAACCTTTGCTTTTATCTGTTTGGCTTCCTCCAAAGTAAAAGTGATTGGCTTTTCAATTACCACGTTAAAGCCTTTTTCAAGCGCCAGCATTGCCGGTGCAAAGTGTACAAAATTGGGTGTAACGATGCTTACAAAATCAATTCTTTTATCAGCCGGCATCGTTGCTTCTTTTTCAAGCATTACTTTATAATCAGTGTAGATCCTGTCTTCATCCAGGAACAATAATTTACCTGATTCAACAGCCACTTCGGGGTTAACGCTCAAGGCACCCGCCACCAGTTCCACCTGGCCGTCCATATTCATTGCCAGCCGGTGTACAGCACCGATAAATGCATCTTTGCCACCACCGATCATTGCCATTCTTAATTTCCTGTTCATGTTCTTCTTAAAAAAGTTTATGTTATCAAAATTTAATCTTTAATAGTAAAAACGACCTTGAATTCATTAACAACTCTTCATAGTTCCACTTTAGAGGTGGAGGGGATTTACCAACCTGTTCTGTATTCTCTTTTTACAAACTGGTTTGCTTCATCAAAGTTAGTCACCTTCATATTGGCGGCATCCCATGTAAATCTTTTCCGGCCTATGTATTCTTTACCCTCCTTACCACCCTGCAGCATCCAGCTTCTTATCGCAAGATTACCCATCAATATGCTTTCGGTCAATGGCCCGGCATAATCAAATTCCGCACTCAATGGATTTTTGCCATAACCCGCCATACAGGCATTCACCCATTGTACATAATGACCCTCCGGTACCCTTGCTATTGTCTGCGGCACATTTACTTCCTGCATCCTGGATGTTGGCAGCAATCTTGGATTGTTGCCATAGGTTCCATAAATTATTTTTCCTTTCGTTCCCTCTATAATACCACCGCCGCTGCCGTCATCATCTCCCATTGCTTCACCGGGTAATAATTCTTCCGGCCGCTCCGGCCGTATACCGCCATCCATCCAATGGATCTCCACATCTTTCTTTCCATCTTTGCCGGGAAATTTAACCGTAGCAGTTGATGCTAATGGACAGCTTTCAGTATACCAGGAAGGTGTCCACATTTTTTCATACACAGCAGCCACGCTGCATTCCACTTCAGATGGATAGCCAAGGCCGACTGTTTTATAAGCCGGCTCCACCAGGTGACAACCCATATCTCCCAATGCGCCGGTACCGAAGTTCCAGTAACCACGCCAGTTGAAAGGCACGTAACCATCCCTGTATTTTTCAAATGGTGCAGGCCCAAGCCATAAATCCCAATCCAATTCCTTTGGAACAGCTGCCAGTTTTTTGGGTTTGCCAAAACCCTGTGGCCATACCGGCCTGTTGGTCCATATATAAATCGTGTGTGCATCACCGATAGTGCCTGCATTGTACCACTCCTGCATCTGTCTCACCCCATCACCGCTGCCACCCTGGTTACCCATTTGTGTAACCACCTGGTAGCGCTTTGCAGCTTCGGTCAAAATCCTTGCTTCGTGTATACTGTGTGTTAATGGCTTTTGTACATATACATGTTTGCCCATCTGCATAGCAGCCAGTGCTGCCACGGCATGGGTATGGTCCGGTGTTGAAACAGATACAGCATCGATATTATTTTTTTCTTTCTGCAGCATCACCCGGAAGTCTTTATAATATTTTGCCTTTGGAAATGTTTCCCGTGATTTCTTTGCCCGCCTGTCATCGACATCACAAAGCGCCACAATATTTACATGCGGACTTTTTGCAAACTCTGCCAAATCACTTTCGCCTTTGCCACCCACACCAATGCCGGCAATATTTAATTTATCACTGGGTGCAATAAAGCCCCGGCCCAGCACATGCCTCGGCACAATATAAAACCCTGTAGCCAGTGAAACATTTCTAATAAACTTTCTTCTTGAAAAACCATTTGACATAACAATCGTTTTATATTTTATTATCAAAGCTGATACATTCTTTTAATTCTTTTTCCGTGTAGGCGAGGTTGTATTGGGTAAGTACATCGGCTGGTACACCGTTCCATTGGTTGGGCTGGTTACCTTTATAACCAATATCTTTTATACCGATCCCGGATGAATAAAAACCAGTGGCTGTTAAATTACGCATCAGGTTAAAAAAAGCAACCCCCTGTTTCATTCCTGGTTTTGCTTTATTGGGCCAGGCGATTTCGTCCACTATTTGTATACGCTGCTTTTCATCACAGTCCTTAAATGGTTTATCAAACAGTTTAAGACATTGTACATCCAGCCAGCGCAGGCCGCCCCGCATGGGCACCTGGTGTTCAGGCTTATCTTTAACAATGAACTCTATAAAGTCGGGCACTTTTGCATCAGTCGCACTACCACTTATTTCATCTTTTGGAATAATGATATCCGCCAGTATTGCAATGGTGGTCATTTCATGTACATCAAAGAATTTTTCAGCAAGCAGTTTAGTGTCTCTTTCCAGCTCTTCTTTAGCACGGTCGATGGTAAAGCCTGTATCCTTTGTTGCTGCTGCAGTTTCTTTTTTATCATCCGTTTTACAGGATTCAATCAAGGCGCCTGTTGCAACAGTGCCTGCTAATAATTTTAATGATTTACGCCTGTCCATGTATTGAGTTATGAATGATGAGTTATGAATGATGAATTGAAACACTCATCATTCATAACTCATCATTGGTTAGATGTTTCCTTTTTTTAGCTCTGCAATAATGTATTCACTTGCCCGCATGCTCAATGCCAGTATCGTCCAGGTAATATTTTTATCAGCCTGCGATACAAAAGCGCCACCATCCACTACAAATAAATTTTTACAATCATGGGCCTGGTTATATTTATTCAATGCTGAACGTTTTGGATCATTACCCATCCGCACGGTGCCCGCTTCATGGATAATTTTCCCGGGTGGTTCCAGCCCATAATTATTTTTCTCATCATAATCATCACCCCATGTTACCACGGCTCCCATATTGTGCAAAATTTCTTTAAAGGTTTCTTTCATATGTTTTGCCTGTTTTATTTCATGTTCACTCCACTTTACATTAAACTTTAAAACAGGAATACCAAATTTATCAACCACGTTGGGATCTATCTCACAATAATTGCTTTCCAGCGCCAGCGCTTCCCCCCTGCCTGCCATCCCTACATTGGCCCCATAAAAAAAACGGTAGTCTTCTTTTAATGACGCACCATAACCACCGGCTTCTTTTTGTTTTCCTTTTACTAAAAATTTGCCATTGCTGTTTTCAATACCCCACCCAAATCCATACGCAGGCATACTCATGCCGCCCCAGTATTCAATATGATAACCACGGGCAAAATCCAGTTTCTTATTATCTCCCCACCAAGGAGAATAAATATGCATACCGCCAACACCATCTTCATTATAACGTTTACGGCCAAACAAGTCCGGTATCACACCACCCATGGATGCTCCGGTGGAATCATGTAAATATTTTCCTACAACATTACTGTTATTGGCAAGGCCATTCGGGTGTCTTTGTGATTTTGAATTAAGCAGTAATCTTGCACTTTCGCAGGCACTGGCAGCCAGTATCACCACTTTGCCATTTACCTGGTATTCCTGCATATCTTCTTTGTTGATATAAGAAACACCCGTTGCTTTTCCTTCTTTATTCGTCAACACTTCCCTTGCCATTGCATTGGATACCACATCGAGGTTACCCGTTTTTATAGCAGGATATATTAATACGTTTGTGGAAGAAAAATCTGCCTTGGCCATACTGCAGTTGCGGCCGCACTGGGCACAAAAAAAACAGGCGCCACGCTCTGTTGTACTTGTTATCTTTTTTGTAAGTATAGAAAGTCTTGAGGGTATTACAGGAACGCCTGATGCTGCCGCACCTTTTTTTATCATTAATTCATGCAGGCGTGGTTTGGGTGGTGGCAAAAAAATTCCATCAGGATCATTTTCCAAACCTTCATTGGAACCAAATACGCCGATCAGTTCATCTATCTTATCATAATAAGGTTTTATATCTTCATAACCAATTGGCCAGTCATCGCCTAAACCATCAATACTTTTTCTTTTAAAATCTTTTGGGCCAAAACGAAGTGAAATTCTTCCCCAGTGATTGGTTCTGCCACCCAGCATTCTTGCTCGCCACCAATCCCATTTGGTTCCTTCGGCATGCGTGTATGGTTCTCCATCTATTTCCCATCCGTTGTAGCAGGCGTCAAAATCACCGAAAGGGCGAAACTTAGTGCTGGCGCCACGCCGGGGACTTTCGTAACTCCATTTTAACTGTGTGATATTTTTTTGCGGATCATACATAGCGCCGGCTTCGAGCAGGCAAACTTTTAAACCAGCCTTACTTAAAACGTATGCTGCCATACCGCCGCCTGCACCCGAACCAACAATGACAACTTCGTAATTTTTTGGCTGAACTTTTACGTGAATGTCTCCCATATGGCAATTAAAAAGTGAAGAGAATGAATTTAAAATTATACTTTCTTATGTGTAACTGAAAATTATTTTACAACAAGAGGAGCAAAATTTTTTATGCAAACGTTTGAAGTTTGCCATTGATAAAAAGAGTGATACTTTTTTTTAAATTCGTAATACTATTTTACGATATTTAAATAATGATTCATGATTGAGTTATTGAAATCGCTTACATTTACTTATCAACGATTGATTGCTGTTGTGCTCATTTGCGCAAACAATTTACAGCAAACCATAGTAACTGTTTAAAACACATATATGAAGCCTGCCATCCGCATTCAGTTATCTTTCATGATGTTTCTTGAGTTTTTTATCTGGGGAGCATGGTTCGTTACACTGGGAAGTTTTCTTGAAAAGAATTTTGCTGCTGACGGCGCTTCTATCGGGAGTGTTTTTTCAACACAGTCGTGGGGTGCTATTATTGCTCCGTTTATTATAGGACTTATTGCAGACCGCTATATCAATGCAGAAAAAATATTGGGCTTTCTTCATATTGCAGGGGCTATACTGATGTACCAAATGTATAATGCAGCAAACATTGGGGCATTTTATCCGTATGTGTTAACTTATATGATCTTATATATGCCAACGCTGGCACTTGTAAATGCGGTTTCCTTTAACCAGATCAGTAATCCCGAAAAAGAATTTTCGAGCATACGTGTTTGGGGTACCATTGGCTGGATAGCTGCCGGCTTAATGATCAGCTATATTTTTCACTGGGATGCAGAACAGAATGCGGCCAATGGCTTATTAAAAAACACCTTCCTTTTATCTGGCGGTGCTTCTTTGGCACTCGGCCTTATGAGTTTTACTTTACCAAAAACACCACCAAAAGTACAACCAGGTGATAAAATAAATATCGGGAAGATCATTGGAGTGGATGCATTGAAATTATTAAAGGATAGAAATTTTGCAGTATTCTTTATCTCATCTATTCTTATCTGTATCCCACTGGCATTTTATTATCAAAACACCCATCCTTTTTTATCAGGTATTGGCGTGCAAAATGCTACGGGGAAAATGACCATCGGGCAGATATCGGAAGTATTGTTCCTGCTGGCGTTACCGGTTTTCTTTAAAAAATTTGGTTTCAAAAAGACCATACTGGTGGGCATGCTTGCCTGGGCACTGCGCTATACATTGTTTGCCTTTGGCAATGCAGGTGATTTAAGTTTCATGCTGATACTTGGCATTGCGCTGCATGGTATCTGTTATGATTTCTTTTTTGTATCAGGACAGATTTATACGGATGAAAGAGCAGGAGAACAAATCCGCTCTTCAGCCCAGGGTATGATAACACTGGCAACTTATGGTCTGGGTATGCTGATCGGTTTTTGGGTGGCGGGACAGATAACAGAAAAATATACAGTGAATGGTGTTGCCGACTGGAAAATGATATGGCTTATTCCTGCTGGTATTGCTGCTGCTGTTTTATTACTGTTCGGAGCATTATTCAAAGACCAGAAGAAAAGCGCCTGACAAACACACATATAATTCGTAACGTAAACTAGTTTGCTAAAATGGAACATTCATCTTCCAGGAGAAAAGCAATACAGCAAATTGCACTGGGCACTCTTGCTGTAAGCAGCCTTTCTTTTACAACTGATAGAAAAGAAGAATCACTTTCAGCAATGAAATCACTCAATTCAAATGTCAATCATTCCGTAGCAAGGTGGACCTACGATTTTTTATCACTGGAAGAACTCTGTAAAGTGGTAAAGGAAATTGGTTTTTCAGCCATTGACCTGCTGGCGCCAAAAGACTGGCCCACAGTGCAAAAGCATGGCATCCACTGCTCCATGTGTTATACTGCCGGAGAGGTAAGCCTTACAAAAGGATTTAACAATAAACTATACCACGAACAGCTTATTAAAGATTACCTTGAAGTGATTCCGATGATGGTGAAGGCCGGTTATAAAAATTTGATCTGTTTCAGTGGTAACCGTAATGGCATGGATGATGAAACCGGTTTAAAAAACTGTGTGGAAGGGTTACAGAAAATATTACCCGCTGCAGAAAAGAATGGCATCGTTATTCAAATGGAACTGTTTAACAGCAAGGTGGATCACAAAGGTTATATGGCAGACAAAAGCGCCTGGGGTGTTGAATTATGCAAACGCCTGGGTTCAGAGAATTTTAAACTGTTGTATGATATCTATCACATGCAGGTGAATGAAGGTGATGTGATACATACTATAAAAGACAATCATCAATACTTTGGTCATTATCATACTGCCGGGGTACCAGGCAGGAATGAAATTAATGAATCGCAGGAGTTATATTATCCTGCTATTATAAAAGCGGTTGTGAATACAGGTTTCAAAGGATACCTTGCCCAGGAGTTTATACCGACCGGGAATACCAGTGCAGAAAAAATTGCTGCATTAAAAGATGCTGTAAGAAGGTGTGATGTCTGATTATTTGACATATATCAAATAACAACACACACTCCGTATAATAACTTTAAACACTACTTAAAATCAAACTTGCTATATGCCGGAAAACAACATGTACGACGCCATTGTAGTTGGCTCAGGAATCAGCGGAGGATGGGCCGCAATGGAACTCAGTAAAAAGGGATTGAAAGTTTTAATGCTTGAGCGGGGCCGTAATATTGAGCATGTAAAAGATTATGTAAATGCCAATAAAAATATCTGGGAGTTTCCGCACAGGGACAAGGCCACGCAGCAGATGAAACAGGATTATCCTGTATTAAGAAGAGATTATCCCCTTGGTGAACAAACCTTTGGTATGTGGGCCAATGAAAAGGAAAGCCCTTACACAGAAGTAAAAAGATTCGACTGGTTCCGTGCTTATCATTTAGGCGGCCGTTCCCTGCACTGGGGACGCCAGAGTTACCGCTTTAATAAATGGGATTTTGAAGCCAACTTAAAGGATGGTATTGCTACAGACTGGCCCATCCGCTATGATGAAATAGCACCCTGGTACAGCTATGCAGAAAAATTTGCAGGCATACAGGGCAGTAAAGAAGGACTGGAAGTATTACCTGATGGTGAATACCTGCCTGCAATGGAAATGAACTGTGTTGAAAAAGATGTAGCTGCAAAAATTAAAGAGCATTATAAAGGCTCACGTCATATGTTTATCGGCCGCAGCGCCAATATAACTTTACCAAAGCCAGAACAGAACCGTGTAAACTGCCAATACAGGGACCGTTGCTGGCGTGGTTGCCCGTTTGGCGCTTATTTCAGTACACAATCTTCTACTTTGCCCGTGGCAATGGCTACAGGCAACCTTACGGTTGAATCCAATAAAATTGTTTCCAAAGTTTTATACGATAAGGATAAGAAACGTGCAACAGGTGTGGAGGCAATAGATGCTGAAACCAATAAAACAGTTGAATACAAAGCAAAGGTGGTTTTTCTCTGTGCCTCTGCATTTAATTCAACGTGGGTGCTGATGAACAGTGCAACTGACATATGGCCGGAAGGACTGGGCAGCAGCAGCAATGAGCTTGGTCATAATGCGATGGATCACCACTTCCGTTGTGGTGCATCCGGTGAAGTGGAAGGCTTTGATGATAAATATACCTTCGGCCGCAGGCCAACGGGTGTGTATATCCCAAGATTCAGGAACGTATACGACGATAAAAGAGATTATATACGTGGCTTTGGTTACCAGGGCGGTGCCGACAGGGACGGCTGGAACAGGACTGTTGCAGAGTTAACCCTTGGCGGCGATCTGAAAGATGCACTGTGTGAACCGGGCAAATGGTCAATGGGTATGACTGGTTTTGGTGAAATGCTGCCTTATCATGAAAACAGGATTTTCCTTGATAAAGAAAAGAAAGATAAATGGGGATTGCCTGTTTTGTCCATGGATATCGAAATAAAGGAGAATGAAAAGAAGATGAGAAAGGATATGATGGAAGATGCAAAAGAAATGCTGGAAGCTGCCGGTGTAAAAAACATCAGCACGTATGACAGCGGTTATGCACCAGGCATGGGTATACATGAAATGGGCACAGCACGTATGGGGAGAGACCCTAAAAGCAGTGTGCTGAATGGCAACAACCAGGTATGGGATGCACCAAACGTTTTTGTAACCGATGGCGCCTGCATGACATCGGCTTCCTGTGTAAACCCGTCATTAACCTACATGGCACTTACAGCAAGGGCTGCAGACTTTGCAGTGAAAGAACTGAAGAAAGGAAACATTTAACCAGTTATGCGTTATGAATTGGGAAACGCACAATTCATAACGCATAATTCATAACTTATAATTAAATCTATATGGAACGTCGTGACTTATTAAGGATGATTGCACTCGCTACCGGCGGCGTGGTTATTGGTGGTGAATTATTTTTAACCGGGTGTAAATCCGGAACATCCACACCGGCTGATTTTTCGCCGGCTAATATTGCATTACTGGATGAGGTGGGTGAAACAATTTTACCGGCTACCAGTACACCTGGTGCAAAAGCTGCTAAAGTGGGAGAGTTTATGAAAATAATGGTAACCGACTGCTACACACCAGAAGAACAAAAAGTATTCCTGGAAGGTATTGGCAAGCTGAATGATGCCTGTGATAAAATGCATGGACATGATTTTATAAAAGCAACGCCTGAACAACGCAAAGAGTTATTGCTCTCCTTAGAAAAAGAAGCAAAGGAAGTGCAGGCACAGCGGAATAAAGCAGATAGTGATTACAAAAAAGCAGAACGTGATAAAGGAAATACGCTACCGCTTGACTTCCAGAATCCTGTTGCGCCGCATTATTATACATTGATGAAACAGCTTACCATGCTTGGTTTCTTTACATCCGAAGTGGGTGCCACCAAAGCATTACGTCATATTCCCGTACCGGGAAAATATGATGGTTCTTACCCTTATAAAAAAGGTGACAGGGCCTGGGCCGAGTAATTATCAAATCATTTAAGTACCTATATTTTACAATGATGAAAAGAAGGAATTTTTTAAAATTATCTGGAGCAGCCGGTGCTGCGTTTGCTTTTACACCGGCAGATGCAATGAGTTTATTCCCGAATAAAAAAATAAAAAACTTCGGGTTGCAGTTATATACTTTAAGAGATGTTTTACCAGACGATCCTGCTGGTATATTAAAACAGGTGGCAGCAGCAGGATATAAGTACATTGAACCGTATACACATGATAAGTTGGGCATGTTTTGGGGAATGAGTAACAAAGAGTTTAAAAAATTTAATGAGGACCTTGGCATGAAGGTTTGCTCCATACATACGGATGTATATAAAGATTTTGAAAAGAAAGTGGAAGAATGTGCTGCTATCGGTATCGACTATATCATTTATGCCTGGGAAGGATCTGACCGTAAGCTGGACGATTATAAAAGATTTGCAGATGAATTCAATAAAAAAGGAGAGGTCTGTAAACAGCATGGTGTTCGTTTTGCCTTTCACAACCATGACTACAGCTTCAGGCCGCTGGATGGACAACTGGGTCAGAAAGTAATGCTGGATGGCACAGACCCTTCACTGGTGTATTTTGAAATGGATATGTACTGGGTGGTAACAGCAGGACAGGATCCTGTAGAATGGATGAAAAACTATCCTAACCGCTTTCGTCTCTGCCACGTAAAAGACAGGGCAAAAAATGCCACCGATAACGCTGACACCTGTACCCTGGGCACCGGTATTATTGATTACCAGAAAATTTTAAGTGAAGCCAAAAAATATGGAATGGATTATTTCATTGTAGAGCAGGAAAAATATGCAGGCACCACACCACTGCAGTGTATTAAGGACAATGCTGCATACATGAAAGCTTTATCTGTATAAAAACCAAAGAGCATTTGATTGACCGCTGCAACATTGCAGCGGTTTTTTTATTAATACAAATACGACATCAGGTATTCATCCACATACCGTTTCTCACTTTTGAGGTAAGTGTACTTACGCATCACACCTTCCTTTACAAAACCAGTTTGTTCATATAGTTTAATAGCCCTGTCATTAAAAGTGGCGGTACTTAATTCTATTCTTAAAATACCGTGCCGCCTGCCCAGTTCAATAATTTCACGAAGCATCTGTTTACCATAACCCTGACCTGCAATTACGGGGAGAATTGCCACACTGCCCAGGTAGGCAATATGTGAATTACGATGCACCTGGGGAATAAATTTAAACATTCCCACAGGCTTTCCATCCGCCTCAAAAATATACATGATGTCTTTTTGCAGCAATTCATTATAGATGGTTTTAAAAGCGGCCGCATCCATCAACTCGTACAGCAAATAAGGGTTAATCGCAGGATGCATATACATCCCAAAAATAAAATCGAAATCAGCAGCAGTTATTTTTCTTATCATCATTTCAACATTTATTCAACTATTGTATCATTTATATTTATCCTGAATGGGCAAAGCGGCAATCCCTCTTTGCTGAAAACATTACCAATAATGGTATTACCAAATCCAAAACTTACCTGCAATGGTTTGGGTATTGATTTGTTCCGGACAGTTATTTTATCCTTTTCAATTTTTGCTTCTGCCGGCAACCATTCACCATTATTACCTGCAATATAAAAGCCGGTTATCTTTTTATCTTTTGCAATTAAACCATTGGGGGCATTCTTAAATTCAAGTACCAGGTTATTATTTACAGCAACGGCCTTTTTTATCTGCGGACTTTTATAAGCAATACCATCCCGGCGGTATGTTTCTGCAAGTGCCCAGTTGGCGAGCCTGTTACCCACATCCAGTTTATTGGATGGATGAATATTGGTAACAGAATCAACCAGGTCTGTAATTACCACCATGCCTGTACCCGGGTGTTGCATCACTTTTGTTTGTTCAGCCTGCAGCAGGGCCCCCTCATCTTTGCCGCCATAATTGTACGGCGCAATCTGCACATAGTAAAAAGGAAATTGTTTTTGCCAGCTGCTTCTCCATGCATCGATCATTGAAGTTAATAATTGGGCATACGTGTTACTGTTAACAACATTGGCCTCGCCCTGGTACCAAATTGCCCCGGCTATGCTAAAAGAGGTGATAGGATTAATCATCCCATTAAACAGCAGTCCACGTTTTACAGGGCCCCAGGGTACTTCGGTTAGTTTATTAGCTGACTCAGCCAGTACAGGATTATTACTGATAACATCAGCAGGCGACCAGGCTTCTGCAGGTGTGCCGCCCCAGCTTGCATTGATTAAGCCGATGGGCACATTCAGCTGGCTGTTTAATTTCTTTCCAAAAAAATAACCAACAGCACTGAAGTTTTTCAATGTATTGGAATCACAGACTTTCCATGTTGCCGGCACATCATCCTGGGGATAAGCTGCCGATGCCCTTGGTATATGATAGAAACGGATATTTTTATTATAACAGGTGGGCAACTCTTCTTTTATATTTTTTGCACCGGCGTAATAATTCCACTCCATATTTGACTGGCCGGAACAAAGCCACACTTCTCCAATCATTACATCAGATAGAACAAGCGGTCCAAACCAGCCGCTTATTTTTATAGTATAAGGACCTCCAGCCGCCGGCGTTTTAATTTTTCTTTTCCACTTCCCTGTATTAAGCGTTGTCGTTTTATAGTCCTGGTTATCCCAGCCGGTATTAATTGTAATGGGTTCATCAGGATTGGCCCAGCCCCAGATATTAACAGAATCATTTTGCTGAAGCACCATACCTGATGCGATTACCGAAGGAAGCCGCAGCTGTGCATCCGTATTTTTATAAATCATCAGCAGAACAAAAAAAGCAATCGTAATCCTCATCTTATTAAATTAAAATTTACACGTTTAAATTAATCCACTGCATACTGAATGCCTGCAAGCTTTCTTATGGAATCAAGTATTTCCATTTGCAATAAAGTATCCGCATGCGTCATTACCGGGCTTTCCGTCAACCCTTTTTTTAAACACTCATTTACATGTCTTGCTTCATATAAATAACCCCAGCCCGGACTTTTTTCTACGGGAATGATCTTTCTTTCTCCTTTTATTTCTTCATACAACTCAATCCTGGCCGAAGGTTCATAAAAACGGGTGGTTAAGGTGATGCCGGCTTTTGTGCCACAGATCTCCGCCTGCGTGGGAAGATTAGTGGTAAAGGAAGAAAATAACTGTGCCATTGCACCATTGTTATATTTAAATAAAACAGAAAGCTGTTCATCAACGTTTGCAGCTGATGGTATCTTTGTTGCTTCTATTGTATCCGGTTTACCAAGTACACTCAACGCTATAAAAACATTGTAAATACCAATATCAAGCAAGGTGCCACCACCAAGCAAAGGATCGTATAGCCTTGCCGGAAAATTTTCACCAACTTTAAAGCCAAAGTTCACCAGTACTGATCTTATATCACCCAGTTCCCTGCTTTGAAGCAATTGCTGCAGTTTAATGTAATGCGGTAAAAACTTTGTCCAGAGCGCTTCCATCAAAAACAGCTTTTTTTCTTTTGCCAGCGCAATCATTTCTTTTGCCTGCCGGCTGTTAATGGCAAATGCCTTTTCACAAAGCACTGCCTTGTTATGATTTAAGCAAAGCAACGTATGTTCATAATGATGAGAGTGCGGTGTGGCAATATAAATTACATCAATATCCTTGCTGGCCACCAGTTCTTCATAGTTTCCGAATACCTGGTTGGCTTTACATTCATTTGCAAAAGACACCGCATTTTCTTTATCCCGGCTGGCAACAGCTTCCAGTACTACATCATCCACATATTGCAGGTCGGAGGCAAACTTACGGGCTATACGGCCACAGCCTAAAATACCCCATCTTATTTTTGAATTATTCATAACAGTAAGTTAAGGAATGAATGTAAATTACATATCAATTATCAATGGTATGCTTGTAAACTCCTTAAATGAACTAAGAAATTATTTTAATACCGGCGCCACCCGTTCCCATACATACCGCAAGGAACAATTAATTAAATTAAAGAAAGCTATTTTACAGCACGAAGAAGAACTGTACACCGCACTCTATGCCGATCTGAAAAAAAGCAAGGAAGAATGTTGGGTAACAGAACTGGGTATGACCATTGCCGAATTAAATGCGATCTCTAAAGATTTGAAAAAGTGGATGGAGCCTGAAGCTGTAAGCACCAATTTACTGAATACACCTTCATCCAGCTATGTTTATAAAGAACCACTGGGTGTAGTGCTTATAATTGCTCCGTGGAATTACCCGTTCCAGTTATTAATTAATCCGCTGCTCGGCGCTATTGCTGCAGGCAACTGCGTGGTACTTAAGCCAAGCGAATTTTCGCCGGCTACCACCACCGTGATAAAAAAAATAATTGAAGAGACCTTTTCAAAAGAATATATCTTATGTGTAACAGGTGACGGCGGAAAAGTGGTGCCGGAAATGATGAATGATTTTACATTCGATCATGTATTCTATACAGGCAGTACCGCTATTGGTAAGGTTATTTATAAAATGGCTGCAGAAAAATTAGTACCGGTTACACTGGAGTTGGGGGGAAAAAGCCCCTGCGTGGTGGAAGATGATGCGGATATTAAAGTGGCTGCTAAAAGAATTGCATTGGCAAAATTCAGCAATGCCGGCCAGATGTGTGTGGCACCCGATTATGTACTGGTGCAGCATTCAAAGAAACAGGCGCTGGTTGAAGCACTAAAAAGATCAATTGAGAAATTCTTTACCAGTAACCCGGCCGAATGTTATAATTACAGCAAGATCATTAATGAAAAACAATTCAGCCGTATCATACAATATTTAAAAGACGGGAAAATAATTCACGGCGGAAAACATAATGCAGCAGAGCTGTATATAGAACCGGCATTGCTGGACGAAGTACCTTTAACAGCAGCGGTAATGCAGGATGAAATATTTGGCCCTGTTTTACCCATCATTGGTTTTGATACCATGACCGAAGCGCTTGAAATCATCCAGCAGCATAAAAACCCGCTGGCATTGTATGTATTTA
Source organism: Ferruginibacter sp. (assembly GCA_047600665.1). Taxonomy (GTDB): domain Bacteria; phylum Bacteroidota; class Bacteroidia; order Chitinophagales; family Chitinophagaceae; genus Ferruginibacter. The sequence continues at coordinate 2,334,016 of JASGKJ010000003.1, read as the reverse complement.
CTTCCTCCAAAACAAAAGAAAAACAATGGTTGCAGCAGGTTCCTTTTGGAGGCGGGTGCATCAATAACGCAAGCTGGCACCTCACCAATCACCACCTGCCTTTTGGCGGCAGGGGTTTTAGCGGTACCGGGCAATACCATGGCAAAGCATCTTTTGATACTTTTACCCATAGAAAAGCAGTAATGAAAACACCCACCTGGTTTGATCCTGCTGTAAAATACCCGCCATTTAAAGGAAAATTGAAGCTTTTTAAGTTAGTGATAAAATAACGGGCAATAATGAGAGCTGCTACTTTATTGATTTTTTTATCCATCCTCTTTGCCTGCAAACAAAGAACAAAGCAATCCTTACAATCAATCCAACTGGCAGAAAACGATACATTCAGTTTTAATGTTGACGAGAACGATATTATTATTGAGCCGGGTTTTGTTGCAGATACCATTACAAAGTTTGACAAAGAAACACAATTTCGTTTTAGCCTTATATACCCGGCTATCGAGGGTAAGGCATTTGACAGGTTTAATAAAATTTTAAAAGAAGAAATAAAAAGGAAAGCTGGAAATATGTATACAGCTGACCCGGCAGATAATACCCCGGTTGATACAACAAAGGAAATAAAGGGTTTTGAAGAGGATAATACATTATTGAAAATGTATCAATATAAAAATTTGGTGAGTTATGGATTCCTGAGTATGTCAAACGCTCCAAATCAAACAAGACCCTTCAGAAAATATTTTACGGTTAATTATGATACAGCATTAAAACATTTTATTCAGTTCGCAGATTACTTCAAAATCGCCGGGCATAATGATTCTGTTTTAGTAAGATCGGTCATTTACAGCGGAACAGGTGGTGCTGATTTTGCCAATGCCTGGTTAGGTAATGAAATTAATTTTTCATTCGACAGGGAAAGTGTTTATTTCTATTTCGACCAGTTTGGTGACCCCGGCAATCCTTACGGTATGGTAAAAAAAGTGAAGAAAAAATATTTGAATAACTTTATCAATAATGACTATAAATAAAAAACTAAAAAGATTTTCTGTTGTTACAATAATTATTTTGACGGCGATTATTGCCTATGTTGAAATAAAAAACATTCATTCACAAAATATGACTTACCGGCAAAAATTCCTGAAAGCTTTTTACCCTGCCTGGATGTGGCTTGGAAAAGTTACGGGCAAAAGAACTGAATCATTAACAGATAATAAACAACCCATGGTTTCATTTTATTCATTGAAAGACACCCTGATTGATGGCAGACCTTTTGACTTTACCCAGCTGAAAGGGAAAAAAATACTGCTGGTAAATACTGCCAGCGATTGCGGCTATACTGATCAATACAGTGATCTTGAAAAATTAGCAGAAAGCTATAAAGACAAATTACTGGTGCTTGGTTTCCCTGCCAATGATTTTAAAGAACAGGAGAAAGGAAGCAATGAGGAGATCGCAGCCTTTTGCAAACGTAATTATGGTGTTAGTTTCCCGCTGATGCAAAAAAGCTCCGTGATAAAGACCGGTGACCAGAACCCCGTGTTCAAATGGCTTTCTGATCCTGCACAAAATGGCTGGAACGGCAAGCAACCATCGTGGAATTTTTCAAAGTATTTGGTCAGCGAGGATGGCAGGCTGTTAAACTATTTTGACCCGGGTGTTAGTCCGCAGAGTGCAGAAGTAATTAATGCAATAAACAGCAGGTAATTCATCCGCTTTGAAATTTTAGCTTTTATCTTTGGTTTAATATGAGCCAGGGCACACAAATATTCCAGGCAGCAGACCCTAAACGCTGGAGAAACTTTAAATGGAGTATGCGGATACTCCTTTTCATTGCTTTATTTTTTATTACTGTATTGGTGATAGCTGTTATCAGCGGGCACAATCCTTCCCTGCCCAACCTGGAAGAAAAAGCTAAGGTGTACCAGCAAAAAATGGATCCCTCTAACCTGCTAACAATTTCGCAGGGTACAAATAAAAAATATAAAGGCTTTAAAAATTTCCTGCTTAATAAAACAAAGGAAGATTCTCTGAAGGCATTAAAACAAAAAGAAGTTAAAGCCAATCCCATACCTGTTATCCGGGCAGCTTTTTATACGCCCTGGACAGCCCAGACCTCGTTACCCACGCTGGAGAAATATGGCGACAAGCTGAACGTCATCTTCCCGGAATGGTTCTTTATTGATACACTCACACATAAGCTACAAACAAGAATTGACAGCGCCGGCCTGGCAATGATGAAACAGAAAAAATTGAAGATCGTCCCCATCATCAATAATGTGAATTCTTCTATTAAAGATTTTGACGGCAAATTGTTGCATGACGTATTGAACAACGACGCAAAAAGAAGATCATTCATCAACCAGATAGCTGACTCGCTGAGCTTTTATCATCTCGATGGCATTAATACCGACTTTGAAGAATTGGCAGAACCCACCAATGCGCCGCTTACAAGATTCCAGAAGGAGTTGTATGAAACCCTGCACGCAAAGGGTATGCTGGTAACCATGGATGTGGCGCCGGGCAATAATGACTACAATTACGATAGTTTATCAGCCTACAATGATTACATCATTTTAATGGCATACGACCAGTTCAACACCAGTACCGGCCCGGGCCCGGTGAGTTCTCAAAAGTGGATAGAGGCCGCAGTGGATAATGCTGCAAAAAAGATTGCCCCGGAAAAAATAATTCTTGGTATAGCCGGTTACGGTTATGACTGGACGAAAAATGATGAAGGAAAAAATAGTGTTGTAAGTATCACTTATAAGGATGCGATAAATACTGCCAAGATAAAAAATATCCAGATCGATTTTGATAACGACAGCTATAATCTTAATTACAGTTATGTAGATGAAACAAAAAACTATGATGGAGAAAAAGTGAATGTACCACATACTGTTTGGTTCACCGATGCTGCCACCACTTTTAATATACTGCGCTTTAGTGATGAGTATGCAACTGCCGGTACAGCACTCTGGCGGCTGGGTGCAGAGGACGAAAGAATGTGGGATTTCTATAACAGGAGTTTAAGCAACAGGTCACTGCAGTCAAATCCATTTGATTTCAGTTCGCTTTCAAAGATCCCGATCATCCCGGATAATGTGGGCTATGACGGCAGCGGGGAAGTATTGAATATTACCGCCACGCCACAGGAAGGAAAGATCGGGCTGGAGGTGGATACTTCAGAAATGTTGATCTCCGAGCAACACTATGAACAATTGCCTTCCGGCTATATTATCCAGAAATTTGCAGAAGATCAAACCGTAGGCGCCGGGCATAAACTGATACTCACTTTTGATGACGGACCTGATGCTGAATGGACACCGCAGATATTAAATATTCTTGAAAAGGAAAAAGTGCCTGCCACTTTTTTTATTGTTGGCCTGCAGGGTGAAAAAAATATTCCTGTACTGCAACGGATCAACAAACTCGGTTTTGAAATAGGTAATCACACTTTTACCCATAACAATGTTGCAAAGATGAGCCCGCAAAGAGCGGCGCTTGAAATGAAACTTACCCGTATGCTGATAGAAAGCGTTACCGGCAGGTCAACCATTCTTTTCAGGGCACCTTACAATGCGGACTCCGAACCAAGAACCTACGAGGAGTTAGAGCCTATAGCAAGAAGCAGGGGAGAAAATTATCTTACCATTGGTGAAAGCATTGACCCCAACGACTGGCAGGAAGGTGTAACAGCAGATTCTATCGTTGCAAGAACCATTTTCCAGGCAGAGGAACGCAATGCCAGTATTATTTTATTGCATGATGCAGGTGGCATTACAAGACAGGCCACCATTGATGCACTGCCAAAGATCATTCATTATTTTAAAGAGAAGGGTTACAAGTTTACTACCGTAGCCGACCTGATGGGCAAAACAAAAGATGATGTGATGCCGAAGATCCCGCCATCAAAAGATGGCTGGCTTATTAAAATGAATTTCTTTTTTGCAGAAGCTACTTACTGGGCCGGCCATATCGTATTTGCATTGTTTATTACAGGCATCGTCTTATCTGTAAGCCGGATGGTATTTATGGCCATACTGGCATGGTTGCAGAAAAGAAAAGAAAGCAGTGACGTTCTTGCCGCTGCAACCGCTTTGCCACAACCACAGGTAAGCATCATAGTACCTGCTTACAACGAAGAAGTAAATGCGGTAAGAACGGTAAACAGTTTATTACAACAGGATTATCCAAACCTGCAGATCATTTTTGTGGACGACGGCAGCAAGGACAGCACTTACGAAAGGGTGAGAGCAGCTTTTGAAAATACACCTAACGTAATGGTATACACGAAGCCGAACGGTGGTAAAGCGTCCGCTTTAAATTTTGGTATTGAAAAAGCCGGAAGTAATTTTGTTGTTTGCATAGATGCAGATACACAGTTGAAGAAAGATGCCGTTTCGCAACTTATGAAAAAATTCAATTTAAGAGGCTCTGCAGAAATCTCTCCCAACGGGGGAGATTTAGAAGGGGCTGTGGGTGCCGTTGCAGGCAATGTAAAAGTGGGTAATGAGGTAAACATGATCACCCGCTGGCAAAGTATTGAATATATTACTTCACAAAATTTTGACCGGCGTGCATTTGACCTGCTTAATTGTATTACAGTAGTACCCGGTGCCATCGGTGCTTTCCGGAAAGAAGCCATTATAAAAGCCGGCGGCTTTACTACAGATACACTTGCAGAGGATTGCGATCTTACGATGCGCCTGCACCGGAACGGTTATGCCATCCGCAATTGTAATGAAGCCATTTCTTACACCGAAGCACCAGAGAGTATGCGGCAATTTATGCGGCAGCGGTTCCGCTGGAGTTTTGGCGTAATGCAGTGTTTCTGGAAACACCGGGATGCTGTATTCAATCCAAGGTATAAAAATTTCGGGATGGTGGCACTGCCCAATATCCTCATCTTCCAGATGATATTACCTTTTTTAGCACCGCTTGCAGATTTGTTGCTGGTATTAAGTTTGGTTGCAGCCGGGCTTGGTATTATTCCTGCAGATGTGGGGCATATTTTATTTTACTATTTAATTTTTACCCTGGTGGATATGGCCGGCGCAGCGCTTGCTTTTGCATTTGAAAAAGAAGATTATAAAAAACTCGTGTGGATGCTGCCACAACGGCTGGTGTACCGGCAACTGATGTACTATATCCTTATCAAATCATTTAATAAGGCTATCAAAGGAGAACTGCAGGGATGGGGTGTACTTAAAAGAACCGGTAACGTAAAACAGGTGGCGGCTTCATGATGTTTTAATGTTTTTCTATGGAATAGCTTTACTCCTGTGTCTCATTTTTAAAACAGGATGCGGCTACTTATATCTTTCTCCTTCACCTTCTTATTTTTCTCCTGCACATGGCAGCAGCAAACTGTTCATTTTTTTAAACTACCCTCATTTGTACTGGCTGATACTATAGTCCAGGCCAACAGGTTTTTAACTCATACTGAACAATATTCAGATTATCCAATTTATTATAAAGGGATAAAACATGATACGGTTAATATTGGCGAAGCATACTCTAATGATGGAATTAAAGAAAAGCCTGATTTTTCCCGTCTTAAATTATTTTCAGAGAAATTATTGAAAATACAAGTTGATACAACCATTCATACATCTTCCTCCCGTGAATATTTTTCAGATAATTATGAACAGCTGGATTCAACTGTTTATTTCAGTTCCCGCCTACTGATGATTGAAAACATTTGTGACACAACGTTATTGCTGGGAAGAACGGCAGCTCTTTACAACTTAAGAAGAGAGATACAAATAAAGGATGGAACATGGATTTCTATTGATAGTAATACAAGTGAAGAGGAATTTTGTATGACTGGAAAGTCATGGATCATCCTTCACCCCGGAGAAATTATTATAGCAAAAGCCAAAAAATACACTGGTGATTACTTAGGTAAGTTCCGTTTTACACTTGAATACAAAGGCACTGTTGCTTATTCAAATACGTTTTACGATCATATCGATCGGCGAATTATAGAGGATCGTTTAAGCAAAAATTGATCTATTTTTTACAACCCATCCTTCACAAAAACCACCGGCTTATTTTCCTTTGCTTTCTTATCCAGCGCTTCCAGTATCTCATTATTCAATAAACCACTGCCGCCACCAAAATGCTGGATGATGATAATACCCGGTTCTTGGTAGGTGAAGAGCGAGCGCAGCTTACGCTCACTCTCCTCCGCAATACCACTGCACAACAACACAATTTCAAAATCTCTTTGTTGAAACAATTCAATTGCAGCTTCATCTGTTAATGCCATTGTTCCATTCCACTCACCGTTATTGTTCACCAGCCGCAGCACGGTTTCCATTATCTGCGGGTGTCTTCCAACAATTAATATTTCTGTCTTAGTCATGATGCAAAATGATTTCTGTGAGTGCTTTCCTTTTTCTTGGAGCAGTCTCTCTTGTTTTAAATGGTTCTTCCAGTTTATCGGCAACATCTTTATAACCCAGTGCAATTACAGCGACTGGTTTTAAATTATCGCCAAGGTCAAATGCTGTCCTGATCTTTGCCCCGTCAAAACCCGCCATCAGATGGGCATAAATATTCATGGAGGTTGCCTGTAACACCAGTGTGGCATTGGCCGCACCCAGGTCATGCTCGGCCCAGCGGTTAACAGGGCGGCCTTCTTTATCAAGATCTGTTTTTGCAATACTTACAATGAAGGCGGCTGCATTTTTTGCCCATGCTGCATTGCCGGGTGCAAGACTGTCAAGCACCTGTTGAAATGCTGTCGTATTTTTTAAAGCCGGGATATACCGCCACGGTTGTTCATTGTTGGCGCTGAACATCCAGGAAGCCGCTTCGATCAATGTAAGTAAATCACTCTCTGCTATCTCCTTCGAAGCAAAGCTCCTGGTGCTCCAGCGGTTCTTTATCAAATCCAGTACAGGATATTTTGTATCGGCTGTTTTATTGGTGTTCATCTTTTTTAATTGTGCGTTTAATTTAAATTCATCGGTACTTCCATCAGCAGTATTTCAGCGTCACTGTCTGCGGTAATGTCCAGTTGTTTTACATCCCATATTCCAAATCCGTCCCTCGTATTCAATTGCTGACCGTTTACAGTAACATCACCTTTTAACACGAACGCATATACGCCGTTTGTTTCTTTATTAAGATCATATTTCACTGCTATACCTTTATCAAGGTTACCCATGCTGAACCAGGCATCCTGGTGCAACCATACACCGGCATCATCTGCATTGGGCGAAATCACCTGCTGCAGTTTATTATGCCTGTCTTCCACGTTCAGCGTTACCTGGTCGTAGCGGGGTTTTACATTTTTTTGATTTGGGTATACCCATATCTGTAAAAACTTTACAGCTTCCCCTTTGTTCTTATTGTATTCGCTGTGATAGATACCAGTACCGGCACTCATTACCTGTACGTCCCCTTTTCTTATTATAGCGGTATTGCCCATACTGTCTTTGTGTTCCAGGTCGCCTTCCAATGGTATGGAGATAATTTCCATATTATCATGCGGGTGAGTGCCAAAGCCCATACCGCCATTTACGGTATCATCATTCAATACCCTTAAAGCACCGAAATGCATTCTTTCAGGATTATAATAGTTTGCAAAGCTGAAACTATGAAAGCTGTTGAGCCAGCCATGGTTAGCACGACCACGGGTAATGGCTTTATGTAATACTGTGTTTGTCATTTTATTTCCTTTTTTTACAAATGTACCATCCCCCGAAAGCGATTTCCATTGAACTGGATTAAGAAATAGAAGCAGGACCAGAAATAATTGCATTGGATAATAAGAAGAATTTCACAACTTTATAGGCCTAATTAACCTGCTATGAAACCAATCATCCATAAAAAAGCATTACAGGCAACCGGAGCAGCCATAGCCTGGTTTGCCGTGACCCTCCAGTTTGTATTGATGCTAAACAACAGGACGGCACCGGTACCGGAAACGGTTATCCGCTTTTTCAGTTATTTTACTATCCTCACCAATACGCTTACTGCGGTTGCTTTTACTGCGCTGACCGGTTATCTTGGTAAACAATTAAAAGGATTTTTTGAACAGGCTGGTGCTTTTACTGCCTTAACCGTTTATATGCTTATAGTGGGGCTGGTGTACAATATTATACTACGCTGGCAATGGGAACCGGCGGGGCTGCAAAAAATAGTGGATGAAATGTTGCATGTTATCAACCCGTTGTTTATTTTTATTTATTGGTTGCTGTTTGCCAAAAGCAGCACAACAAAATGGAAAGATAGTTTTACCTGGCTTTTATACCCGTTGTTGTATTGTGTTTATATTTTAGTACGGGGATTCTTCAGCAAATTTTATCCCTATCCCTTTGTGGATGTAAATGAACTGGGATATTCAAAAGTACTTTTAAACTGTTTGTATATAACGGCCGGTTTTTTACTGGTATCACTGTTGCTTATTGCAGCAGGTAAATTGTTTAACAGGAAGTAACTGGCAAGTTCACTGTATAATCTGTCCAATATTATGATTACAGTGATCATCTGCCAGGATTAAAACCCGGAATAATAACAGGTCTGCACCTGGTTAAAAACCTGACCATGAAACGAAACCTGCACCTTCGTCCCTTAAGCAGGCAGCATCATAACGGGCTGCTCGCTGTTTTACTGCTCCGTAAAGGCATTAAAAAAAATGCTGCCGGCAGTGTAATGAATGACTTTATTGAATCCCTTTTTAAAGAAGACCTGGAAGAACATTTCTTAATGGAAGAAAAATACCTGCTCCCTCCAATGCTGCAGCATCCTGTATTAAAACCCTTTGCCGAAAAGATACTGGAAGACCACCGGCAATTACATATGCTCAGCAAAAAGGCAAATCAATCAGGTTCACCGGGAGATATAACAGTCTTTGCTGATCACCTGGAACAGCATATCCGTTTTGAAGAACGAACAGCATTTCCTGCTGCCGAAAAATATTTGAAAGAAGAAGAACTGGAATCAATCGGAAATATCTTAAAACACCACGATGATAAAAACTGTATAAGCTATCCGGTAAAATTCTGGGAGTGATCATTTCCCTTTTGCAATGTTCCGCTTTATCCATACCACTGCCTTTTTTATATAATATTCCTGGTCATCCTCCAGCGCCTGTACCAGTTTATTTATTTGTGGAAGACAAACTTTATCCCTCGTGTAATATTCCACCAGCACCAGGGAAAGCCTGCGTTGCCACATAATGGAAGAGCGGTTGAATTTTTCAGCCAATGCGAAAATGTCTGCCGGGTGCGTTTTTACAATACTTTTTAAAGCCTGCATACCCATGGCATCACACTCGGCCCAGTTATCAATATCTTTTGAGAATTGCTGAACAAGTGTTAGTGACAGAACCGGATCTTTTTTTGCAATTCGTTCCAGTATTTTCAATGCAAGTATTTTTTCTTCAAATGCGCCAGCCTTCCACAAAGCCTGTACCAGGTCAAAACCACCAGCCTTATATTCTTTAGCAAGCAAATTGAGTTCGGGCATGCGTACACCATAAATTTTTTTTGTGCCGGGCACAAACTTTTGATGAGCAGCTCTTGCTTCTGCAGAAGATATTTCTTTTAATGTTTGCTGAATATTTTCAAGCGCTGTCTTCATGTTTTTAAAATAGATGTCCTTAACTGGTATTTTGTGGCGATTTTTTCTGCTCTTTCTTTAAGCAGGTTTTGATAAGAACGGGGTGTATAAAAATTATTGCCGTATAAACCGTTGTACTTTTCGATCAATGCCGGATCATACCGTTTCAAAAAATTATAATACAACGTTTTACTGTCTGAAGGTTCATTACCAAACAATGTAAGCCCGCCCACCAGTATATAATCCGCCCCGGCTGATTTAGATGCAGCGATGATTTTATTCAGCGCATCCTCCGTATCGCTTATATATGGCAAAACAGGAATGGCATTTACTCCAACCAGGAAACCCTCTTTTTTTAAATGTGTAACGATCGCTAGTCTCTCCGCTGGCTTAGCTGCAGCAGGCTCCAGCGTAGTACTGATATTTTCATCCATAGTGGATACAGATACCGAAAGTATAACGCCGCTCCCCAGTTTATCTTTTAAATCGCCGGGTAGTATGGCCGTTTTATCGATGGCTTTTAACAGCTCAATGTCTCTTGTAATCAAGGTGGATTTAGTACTGATAAAAACAGGGAACCTGTATTTCAGTAATAGTTCAAGTACACCCTGTGTTAGTTTATAGTTTGCCTCATGGTGCATATAGGCATCCGTGCCTGAGCCAACGGCTACAATACCATGCTGGTTTTTCTTTGCCCTGTTCCGCAGTTGCTTTTCAAGCACCTGCAGCACATTTGTTTTAACTGCCAGTTTTTCTTCCATGTTCTCACCATACTTACTACCACGGATATAGCAGTAAAGACAATTGCAGGCACAACCTTCATACGGGTTTACCGAATAATCGTCCAGGAACCAACTGTCCCTTTGCTTATGTTTGTTGAGGACAGATTTTACTTCTTTTTGAACCAGCATGACTCATCTTTTCTTTTGCACAATATACAAACCGCCAATCACCAGTGCCACACCAATAAACGTATAAAAACTAATGGGCTCGTGCAGCATCACGGATGCGATCATAAAACCAAACACTGGACAAAGGAACAACCAGAAAGAAGCTTTAACAGGGTTATCCCGTAAAAGATACAACCACAACTGTACAGCTCCGATGGATACCGGCAGAGCCAGCCACAGCATACCTCCAATTGACTTTGCATCATAAATATTTTTACCGGCATCATAAAATGCAAAGAGAAATGGCAAAAGGAAAATACCACCAAACAACGTTTGCCATCCGTTGATAACCAATATATGCAGATCGTTCCATTGCTTCTTTGAAAAATACACTGCACCAGTGGAGTAGGACAACATGCTGATAAGCATGATCAGTAATCCTCCCGGTGTGGCATAACTGTTTTTTATCAAAGGATAGGCGGCAATAACAATACCTGCACCGCAAAGCAACAAACTGACAATAGTGGTACGTTTTACCGGCTGCCGCATCCACACAGCTGCAATGATGCTGATAAAAACAGGATTGGTACCAACGGATAATGTACCCAGGCCCGCCGAAACATATATCATGGCGATTACATACAACCCAAGATAGATGCTGATATTAAGAAAGCCATATACAGCGATCTGTTTCCATTCATGCTGCTGCGGCATTCTTTGCTTAAGAATTGTATGTGCAACAAGCAACATAATGGCAGATGCAATAAAAAAACGGGTGACAGCAATCACAAATGGTTGTGCAGATTGTAAAGCTATTTTAGTAGCTGCTGATGCAGATGCCCAAAGTATGGCAAATGCAATACCTGCAGCAATGAGTTTAAGATTATATCCTTCCTGTTGTTTCATTTTTTAAACCAAGCAGCAAGGTATTAAATATTAAATGGATGAAAAAGGGAATACTGTACAAGTGTGCGACGCCAATGAAGCCGGGTAAAGATCAGCGGCCGGAAACATCACCATCCCATCCAAACCATACCGGCTCCACAGATAAAAATAGTAACACCACCCAGCACATGCACATATCTTTCGAGCTTTTGTGTACGGGTAAAAGCAAAGCCAAAATAACCAAGCAACACCATTGCCAGCATGGTAATTAGTGTGCAGGCGGTATATATGGTTACCAGCAGTACCATACCCCACCAGCTGTTTTGTGCTGCAGGAAAATATAATAAAGGTATCATTGGTTCGCAGGGGCCCAGTACAAAAATGATGAACATAACCCAGGGGGTTACACGAAAACGTTCCTGTGGCGCTACGGTTTCGTTGTGCCGGTGTTCATACACATACAAGCCGCCTTCATTGTCCATGTCAAAATGTTTGTGGGGTTTATTTTTGTACAGCCTGTAAATGCCCCATAAAGTATACCCGATACCAAAGGCCAGCATTACCCAGCCTGCAATACCGCCACGCACATTTTCCAGCCAGCTGATCTTACTGAGCGACCAGCCCAGCGCTGCTCCACCCAAACCCAATACAACAGAACTCAGCACATGCCCCATACCACAGGTAATGGTCCAGCCAATTGTCTTTGCAAGGTTCCAGCCTCTTGCTTTTGATAAAGCAATAAATGGTAAATAATGATCCGGGCCTGTAAGCGTATGCAGGCAGGCAATGGAAACTGCTGTGATAATAAGCGCCTGCATATCCGGTGACATATTGTTTGTTTTTAAATTATAAAACTTTACTTAGTGCTCCTTTATAAGTTTTGCACTTTTGTGATTGACCTCTTCAGTAATTATTTTACTTATCCTTTGCAGGCAATCATACAACTGCTCTGCGCCGTTGCCAAGCAAACGGATGATCAATCCATTTACAGGTGCCATCGTTACACCATATTCAATATTCACTTCAGCAGACAGCATTTCTACCAGTTGCTCCTGTAATTGTTTTACATCAGCAAATTCATCGAGCCATATCATACTTGCCTGGTGTGTGTATCCTTCCAGCTGCCCGATACTATTTACATCCACCAGCGAAGGCTGCATCAGCAGATTTTCTTTTATCACCAGTTTATTACTGACAAACACCTGTGTGATGCTGTGGTATTTTGTAAACTTAAAAAGTTCGCCGTTCAATTTTCTTCCACACGTAAGCACTTCGCCAAACAAAAGTGTGCTGTTATTACCGAGATAGAAGTTATTCCTGCCTATAAATGAGGACTGCTTATGCGGTACCGACGGATGTGGTAAAAAATTAAACGATGCACCTGGTGCAACATGTACATCCAGCTGTTGTGACGCTCCCTGCTTCATATTGAACAGGCGCTGGTATGCCTGCGTATGTAATTGCAGTGAACAATTTTCTTCCACTTCAATTTTAAGATCATATACATCACCATCCAGTATGCCTGGTGAAGCGCTCATGAGCATCAGTTGCAGGTGTTTGCTTTTTTTATCCTCTGTAATGTTTGCCACTTTAAATGGCGTGGTAAAAAAAGCCTGTTTCAAATAAGAGCAACCACCCCTATCCGCAACCTGTATGTGCAGTTGTGCATTCATCTGTACAATGCAGGCTCCTCCACAGTTTCAAGCAAAGCATACTTTTTTATCCAGCCGATAACTGTATCCAGTCCCTGCAGGCTCATAAGATTGGTAAACACAAATGGACTGCCATTCCGCATTTTTTTTGCATCCCTTTCCATTACAGCCAGGTCTGCATTTACATACGGTGCCAGGTCAATTTTATTGATTACCAGCAGGTCACTTCTTGTAATTCCAGGGCCACCTTTACGGGGTATCTTATCTCCTTCGGCTACATCAATTACAAAAATGGTTACATCAGCAAGGTCCGGGCTAAATGTAGCGGATAAATTATCTCCGCCGCTTTCAATAAAAATGATCTGTACATCGCTGATCCTTGCAGCCATTTCTTCCACTGCCTCCAGGTTCATGCTGGCATCTTCCCGGATAGCAGTGTGTGGACAGCCGCCGGTTTCCACTCCAATGATCCTTTCGGGTGGCAGCAGTGAATTTTTTGTAAGGAACTCCGCATCTTCCTTTGTATAAATATCATTGGTGATCACGCCAATACTGTATGCTGTGCTCATAGCCCTGCTCAAACGCTCTATCAGCGCTGTTTTACCTGAACCAACAGGACCGGCTATGCCAATTTTTATATATGTTCTGCTCATATTGTTTGCTACGAGTTACACTAATTAACACAAATTGATCTATTATTTATTGGACCTTATTTTCCTGGCCTGTATGCTACTATTCAGCATCGTTGTGCACTCACTTTAGCACTTTAATTATTACTCAGCATCGAACAAAGCATAATAGGTTTACAGTTCATTTTTATCCTGCTGTTGCTTCAACGTTTTTTAATTCTTCTTTTACTTTGGCAAACCAAACTTTGTTATGCCGTTTCTGAACCGAATCAAGATGCGATGCTTCATTTAATATATCCCGGAAAAGTTTTTTTGCTTCGTCCATCCTGTTGTTCCGCATCATATACCTGCCGTATTGGTACCTGCTTTCGTAATTCGAGAACTTACCGTTCATAGATATAAATTCCTTCTCTGCTTCTTCATTCCTGCCGGTGAATCCAAGGGCTGCAGCATATAAAGTTTGTGCCCTCGACCGTTTGAACTGTGGTAATGCATACACCTTCTTACCCGTTGTAACCACCTCTTCGTAACGCCTTTTTTCATAATAAGCTTTTATTAATTGCATATTACCATGTTCATGGGCAGCAAAAGTGCCGGTAAGGCTTCCTTCATACAATTCAATGGCCGGGTCTACCTGGCCGGCTTCCAGGTAAGCGTCTGCAAGTGCCAGCCTGTTATCAAATGTATCCCTGAAGGCCAGGTTGTTTTGCAGCTTTTTGATCTTCCCCGAAGGATTAAAAACAGTACTCATACCTGACTGCACCTGCTCCATTTCGTGCCGGGTAAATATCTCAGTAAAGATGTACGCCAAACAGCCGACAAGCGGCAGGAATACGATCAGCCATATCCATTTACCCTGGTTGCCCTTTCTTACGCAATGAAAGGCACAGATGCCCTGCAGGATCAAAACGATATAATAGTATTCGGTAAAAAGTGAAAATATATTCTCCATAGTCCACGTGCTTTATTAGAGGCTCCAAAAATATCATTTTTATTTTCACTATGACATATATAACCTTGAATACAGCTGCTCATGCTGCATACACCGGATATCAAAACCGGTGCAGCACATTCCTATTAATTCTTTGTCTGGTGATAATGATTGTTTTGCAAGCTGTTCTATCAATGGCAGCAGGGAAAATAAAATTTGCTGTCCATCCTGCTGACCAAGCGGAATGAGCTTTACACTGTTGGTAACAAAACCGGCTGCTGCATTGTAATAAAAACCATACAAAGCTTCTTCTTTTTTTATAAGCAGTGATTGCGCTATTAATCCAAATGCGATACAGTAATTACCTGCAGCCTGCTGTAATTGAACAGCATTATTATATTGCGATATTAAATCACTGTTTGACAATGGCTGAAATATCTTGAGCAGGCGCATACCCAGCTTTTTACCTGCCTGCCGCATTTCCATAGGCAGCTTTACGGCAGTACAGTCAGCATCCAGTTCCAAAATAGTTTTCAAATCATTATTGGCCGCAGCATCAAATGCCAGTGAAACAAAAGCAGCATCTGTATACTGTAAATTCTTACTGAGCATCTCTCTTATAAATGCGCTGGCTGTTGCTTTATCTTTTACAATATTTTGCTGCACATAAGTTTCCAACCCGGCAGAATGAGAAAAGCCACCAATGGGCAGGGTTGGATCAGAAAGATGTAAGAGGTGCAGTAACGAACTATTCATCAGGCAGGGTTTTTCAGTTTCATGATTTTTGAAAACAATGTTTCATTGCCGGTGCCATGTGGCGTTACCGTTGTCTTTAAAGGCTGTAACAATTTCCTTTGCTCCTGCTTAATAACATAACCCTGTGCCAGTAATAATTTATACAATGGATTTTCAAATGGTACAAGTAATTGTTCTGCTTCATAAAAAAGTGGCAGGTGTTTGTTGCCGATCTCATAACATACAGAAGCCATTTCAAACATGTTCTTTGGTGTAATGACCAGGCAATCGCAGGATAATATCTCAACAGCGATGACAGTTTCTTCATCCTCAAATAAAATATCCCCCTGCGTAAGCGCCGGGGTTTCGTTTAAAAATTTTAATGATACTTCTTTGCCTGCAGTCGTATACTTTCTTAGAATGCGTTTATTTACTTCATGCCATTGCAGCGGCAGCCAGTCAATGATCTTATCACTTTTTTCAAAGTCTACTTTTCCTTTTTTTTCTTGTATTACCATATATAGTTTCACACAAAGTGAACAACGGGAACAAAGATCACAACGAGATAATTGTTATTCACTTTTATTCCGTTGCGTGAAAAATCAAAATAAAAAATACCGCTGCGCCAGTGGCAACTCCTTCATTGGTTCGCATGTAATATGCTGTCCGTCCACTTTTACTTCATAATTTTCAGGATTCACCTCTATCTGTGGCGTGGCGCTATTGTGAATCAGATCTTTTTTACCAATATTCCGGCAGTTTGTTACGGGCAGTACCATTTTTTCCAGGCCATATTGTTGTACAATATTTTTCTCTAAAGAAATCTTTGAAACAAAACTGATACAGGTTTTATACAATGCTTTTCCGGCAGCGCCAAACATATGGCGGTAAATAACCGGCTGCGGCGTGGGTATGGAAGCATTTGGATCACCCATGCGGCTGGCAATGATCATCCCGCCTTTGACAATGATTTCCGGCTTGGCACCAAACATTGAAGGTTTCCACAAAACAATATCAGCCAGTTTGCCAGCTTCGATTGAGCCAACATGCGCACTGATGCCGTGTGAAATGGCCGGGTTGATGGTGTACTTGCTTACATATCTTTTTACACGGTAATTATCATTTCCTTTTCCTTCATCTTCGGGCAGACTTCCCCGTTGTACCTTCATTTTATGTGCAGTTTGCCAGGTACGGGTGATCACTTCGGCCACACGCCCCATGGCCTGGCTGTCGCTGCTCATCATACTGAACACACCCATATCATGTAAAATATCCTCTGCAGCAATTGTCTCCGGCCGTATACGGCTGTCAGCAAAAGCCACATCTTCCGGTACTGATTTATCCAGGTGATGACAGACCATCAGCATATCCAGGTGTTCATCGATCGTATTAACCGTATAAGGTCTTGTAGGATTGGTGGAAGAAGGAAGTATGTTTGGATACATCGCTGCTTTGATGATATCCGGCGCATGCCCGCCGCCGGCACCTTCTGTATGGAATGTATGTATCACCCTCCCGTTGATAGCGGCAATGGTGTCTTCAAGAAACCCTCCTTCATTCAGTGTATCTGTATGGATGGCTACTTGTACATCCAGTTTATCTGCCACTTTTAAGGATGCGTCTATCACCGCTGCCGTGCTGCCCCAGTCTTCATGAATTTTTAAACCGAGTGCGCCCGCTTCTATTTGTTCTTCCAGTGGTTCAAT
This sequence comes from Ferruginibacter sp., assembly GCA_047600665.1. Classification (GTDB taxonomy): domain Bacteria; phylum Bacteroidota; class Bacteroidia; order Chitinophagales; family Chitinophagaceae; genus Ferruginibacter. The sequence goes on along the minus strand of JASGKJ010000003.1, from coordinate 2,317,021 downwards.
GCTGGCACAGTTACCCTTGCCCATAAAACCAAGATTCATAGGGTAGCCATCTGCTGCTTCCAGCATTTTTTGAATATTCCAGGCGCCGGGCGTAACCGTGGTGGCATTGGTGCCATCCGCCGGTCCGGTACCACCGCCAAACATGGTGGTGATGCCACTGAACAAAGCATGATCAATCTGCTGCGGGCAGATAAAATGTATATGTGTATCGATGCCTCCTGCTGTTGCAATTAACCCGGCACCACCATGTACTTCTGTACTGGCACCGATCACCATGTTTGGTGTAATGCCCTCCATCGTATCCGGGTTACCCGCTTTACCGATACCTACTATTTTTCCATCTTTAATACCGATGTCCGCTTTTACAATACCCCAGTGGTCTATGATCATCACGCTGGTGATAACAAAATCCAGCACGCCTTCTTTTCGTGTAGCCGTTGCCGATTGTGCCATACCATCCCGGATGGTTTTGCCGCCACCAAACTTAGCCTCATCGCCGTATACGGTATAATCTTTTTCTATTTCAATAAATAATTCAGTATCGCCAAGCCGCACTTTATCCCCCGTGGTGGGACCATACATGTTGGTGTATTTTATCCTGTTGAGTTTCATGAAGAAGTTGAATATTGTTTTAGGTTGAATGTTGTTGAATGCTGGTTTAGCAGTTTAGTGGTTTAGAATGTTTAAGTCGTTCCACTTTATTATTCCTTATTTCATATTTCTTATTCATTATTCTACTTTACCATTCACTTTATTATTAAAGCCCACGATTATTTTATTTCCACCGAATGCAACCAGCTCCACTGTTTTTTCTTCACCCGGTTCAAAACGTACTGCAGTGCCTGCTGCAATATTTAACCGCATGCCCTTTGCTTTTTCCTTTTCAAACTGCATTTGTTTATTCACTTCATAAAAATGAAAATGCGAACCCACCTGCACCGGCCGGTCACCTGTATTTACTACTGTAACCGTGGTAGTTTTCCTGCCTGCATTGATCTCGATATCACCTGCAGCTAAAATGTATTCTCCTGGGATCATAATGAAGTTGAATGTTGTTTTAAGTTTAATATTATTGAACTTGGGTTTAGGAGTTTAGAGGTTTAGAATGTTTAGACGTATTAACTTTCTAATTCTTTATTTCAAATTCCTTATTTATTATTTAATAGGATCATGTACTGTTACCAGCTTGGTGCCATCGGGAAAGGTGGCTTCTATCTGTATCTCGTGGATCATTTCTGCAATACCTTCCATTACATCGGCACGGGTTAAAATGGTGGTGCCGTATTGCATGAGTTCTGCTACGGATCTTCCATCCCGGGCAGCCTCCTGCAGGCGGCTGCTGATAAGTGCTATGGATTCGGGGTAATTCAGTTTAAGGCCCCTTGCCTTTCTTTTCTCGGCAAGTTCGCCAGCTAAAAACAGCAGCAGTTTTTCCGTTTCTCTTGGTGACAGGTGCATTCCTTATTCATTTATTTGGTTAATATGCTGGCAGGCAACCTAATATATGAATTTGTCCTTTACGGATAATAAAATATCCCCCAAGATACAATAAAAATTTTTCGGTTTGCGCTGCAATAATCTTTTTGTTTTTGCGCTATTATATTGAAATCCAGCAGCTAATTAAGGCTGCACACTGAAAAACCATAACCATGTATTCATTGATCCGGGCCTCCCTGGCGGTCATTACCATAACAGTGCTGATAGCTTTTACACCAGCTATTACAGCAGAAAAAAAATCAACGGTACATACTGTTATTACTGGTACAGAAGAAAAATCTGTAAATACAGCTGTTGCAAAATACAATACCTGGCAACTGGAGCAGGCGGGTATATCATTTGAAGCTTTTTCAAATGCGGTGAAAGGATATAGTAATCTTACAAAAAATCACCGCCTGAACAATAAGGATATTATTACGATCATTGATTTTACAAAAGCATCCACTGAAAAAAGACTGTTTATAATTGATATGAACAGCGGTGCAATACTTTATAAAACACTGGTGGCACATGGCCGGAACTCCGGCCAGTTGTTTGCCAAATCTTTTTCCAATACAGAGTCATCATACGAAAGCAGCCTGGGATTCTATATAACCAGCAGCACCTATGACGGCAAACATGGCTACTCCTTAAAATTGAACGGCTGTGAAAAAGGCATTAACAGCAATGCAGAAAAAAGAGCCATCGTGGTACATGGAGCGGATTACGTAAGCGAATTATTCATACAACAAAATGGTTTTCTCGGCCGGAGTCATGGATGCCCTGCCCTGCCTGAAGCGTTGAGCAAAGAAATTATTGATGTGATCAAAAACGGCAGTTGCCTGTTTATATACGCACCTGTAAAAAAATATTTAAAACAATCAGTTCTTTTAAAAAGCTGATTACAACTTCTAATTGTTAGGCACGATAGATGAACAAAGACCCTGCTCTACGGCGGGGCTTTTTTCTTTTACACATGTATGTTGTATGTTTTCAATGCTTCTTTTAGCTGTGCAGGGTTATTAAAATGGATGGATTTTATCCCGAGTGCCTCAGCAGCTTTTACATTCCGCAGGTTATCATCGATAAAAAGCGTAGAAGGAATATCAACATTGTAACGGTCGATCAGCCGCATATAAAATTCAGGAAAGGGTTTTCTTGTTTTTTCTTCACCACTCACCACCCTGCCGTCAAACCAATGTAAAAAATTAAACCGCACCAGTGCAATATTGAATAAATCAGCCTGCCAGTTGGTAAGCGCATAGATCTTATAATTGCCGGATGCTTTTAACTGCCTGAATATTTCAACAGAATCATGTATTGGCCCATTCAGCATATCTGTCCACCTGCCGTAATAATCCCGTATGGCCGTTTCCCATTCAGGATACTGTTTTACCAACAACTGTGTTGCCTCCACGATAGAGCGGCCTGCATCCTGTTCCTCGTTCCAGTCGGGTGTGCATATATTATCGAAGAAGTATTGCTTTTTTTCTGCTGAGTCAAAATAATTTTCATACACATACATCGGGTTCCAGTCTATTAATACCCCGCCAAGATCATAAATAATTGTCTGTATCATTAGTAAAAAAATTTAATCTGAAAAAATACTGGCATACGCTGCCTTAAGTCCAGGAATGATAAATAAATACAAAGATAACTTTTACAGGGTTTGCATTTTCTGTCATGATAGTTTTGTAACTATGCGTATTAAATTTTTAAACTCTCATGCGTATCATTTCTTATAATGTAAACGGTATCCGTGCCGCTGTTAAAAAAGGATTTTTTGACTGGGTAAAAACAGATCCTGCTGATATCATCTGCCTGCAGGAAACAAAAGCCACTAAAGATGATGTTGACCTGAAGCAGCTGGATGCGATGGGTTTTCATCACCACTGGTTCAGTGCACAAAAAAAAGGATACAGTGGTGTGGCAGTGTTTTCAAAAATAAAGCCCGATAATGTGGTGATAGGTACGGGACACAAAACAAGTGATGATGAGGGCCGTGTACTGCAGGTTGATTTTGGTGATATAAGACTGATCAATGCATATTTTCCATCCGGCACCAGTGGTGATGAGCGGCAGCAGTTTAAATATGGCTGGCTGGACGAGTTTCACGGTTATCTCAAAGAATTAAGAAAAAAACATCCCAAGATTATTCTTTGTGGTGATTATAATATTGCTCATAAAGAAATAGACATTCATGATCCTAAGGGCAATAAAAACTCTTCCGGTTTTTTACCTGAAGAAAGAGAATGGATGACAAAATTTTTAGGTGATGGATGGATAGATACCTTTCGTGAATTTCACCAGGAGCCGCACCGCTACAGCTGGTGGAGCCAGCGCTTTCCAAGTGTACGGCTGAATAATAAAGGCTGGCGTATTGATTATATCACTGTAACAGAACCACTAAAAAAACAACTGAAGGATGCAGAGATCTATCCTGATGTAAAACACAGTGATCATTGTCCTGTGTATGTTGAATTAAAAAAATAACCAGATGTTTATTTATAATGTTACTATTAAAGTGGATGAATCTATTCATGCAGCATGGCTGGAATGGATGAAAGGAGAACATATTGATGAAATGATCGGCACCGGTTGTTTTATTGAAGCAAAAGTTTGCCGGTTGCTTGAAGTGGATGACAGCGACGGACCAACCTATGCTGTACAATTTGTTGCAGAAAGCAAAGGATCATACAACCGGTATATTGAACATTTTGCTCCGGCCATGCGTCAAAAATCATTTGATAAATGGGGTAACCAATTCATTGCTTTCCGCTCGGTGATGCAGGTTGTTAACTAAATGTGTAAAAACAAAAATTTAATTTACGGGCTAACGGGAAAGCTTTGTATATTAACCCGAAAGCCGCATTGGGAGCGGATTTTGAATCACATGCTCTAAAACCCTTGTCCAGCCTGCATTTCAGAAGGTTGTTCATAAAAAAGGTGAATTTTATTTTATTGATCAACGGGCTGCACCCCTTATTCCTTGCGGTTTTCAGCGATTTTGCAGTTAATAATTTTTCCCTGAAAAAAATTTGTTACTATCAAAAAGCATCTATATTTGTTGCCGATCAAAAAAATCTCAAAAAAACTTATTATGAACAAAGCAGAATTAATTGCAAAAGTTGCCGATGATGCAGGTGTTACAAAAACTCAGGCTAATGCAGCATTGGATTCATTTGTAGATGCAGTAACAAAAACTTTGAAAAAAGGCGATAAAGTTACCCTGGTTGGTTTTGGTACATTCTCAGTATCTAAAAGAGCTGCCCGTAATGGCCGTAACCCACAAACAGGTGCTGTAATTAAAATTAAAGCTAAAAAAGTTGCCAGGTTTAAAGCTGGTAAAGAACTGTCTGCAAAACTCTAATGCAGGAACAACAAATTAAAAAAGCAAGGCCCTTTATAAAGCCTTGCTTTTTTAATCATATTCTATCACAAATAAAAAATCAATCATTATGGGACGTGGTGATATAAAAACCAAGAAAGGAAAAATTACCAAAGGTTCATTTGGTAAATCAAGACCTGCAAAGCCTGCAAAAAAAGCAGCCGCTAAAAAAGCAAAGTAAAATGTATTAAAACTGCAGGTTATAAATAACCGTGCAGTTGGATAAAGTTAAAAGGTTGACAAGTTGATACGGTCAACTAATCAGCTTGTCGACTGATTAACCTTTAACTAAGGCGCCAGGCGCTCTATCTTCCAGCTGTTTTCTTCCCTGGTATATTGAAGCCTGTCGTGCAGGCGGCTTGACCGCCCCTGCCAGAACTCTATTAATGCAGGCTGTAAACGATAACCACCCCAATGCGGCGGGCGTGCAATTTCTTTTTCTTTGAATTGTTCTTCGTACCGCTTTACATTATCTTCCAGTACCTGCCTGCCGGGGATCACAGTGCTTTGTGGTGATGCCCATGCACCGATCCGGCTTCCTTCAGGTCTTGAATTAAAATAATCATCACTCTCTGCTGCTTCCACTTTTTCTATTATCCCTTCTATCCGCACCTGCCGTTCCAGTTCTTTCCAGAAAAAAACAATGGCGGCATTGGGATTTGCTGCGATCTCTTTCCCTTTATCACTGTTGTAATTGGTAAAAAAAACGAACCCCCTTTCATCATAGCCTTTCAGCAATACGATTCTTGCAGAAGGTTTACCCGCTGCATTTACAGTTGCCAGCGTAAAAGCATTTATTTCATCAATATTACTTTTAACAGCCTCGGCCCACCATTTGCCAAACTGCCCTAAGGGATCTTTTTCAATAGTTGTTTCATCCAGCGTTGCAAGTTTGTAGTCTTTTCGTATATCAGCAATATTCATCTGGTTCATTTTGAAATAATAAAATTCGTTATCCTTTGTTCATTACAAAATTTTTCCATTGGTCCCGCTCTTCTGTAATGATCGCAAGGGAACTTTCCAGCTCCGCAACACGGCCGGCGCTTTGCTCGAGCAATGCATTTCTTGCTTTTAACTCCTTTACCTGTTCTTTGAGGTCTTTTAACTGTACCTGGTGATAAGCGTTCAGTTCTTTCAATTCCCCGAGTTCGGCAGCTGTTTCATCATTTTGTACTGCAGGAACAGTTATACCGGTTTGATCAAGGGAAACATGTTCCATCAGCTTTTGTATTTCTGACATGGAATCCTGCATGTGCTGCATTTCATCCATTTTACTATCCATGATGCTTTGCGTGGCGCCTGCCTCTGCCAGCATCCGGTTCAGCATACTTATTTCCTCATCCTTTGCCCGGAGTGCCTGCCGGCAATCATCAAGCCTTAAGGTTAAGCTTTGGTTTTCTGCAATTATCTGCTTAAACCTTTCAACAAAATCACCATAACCATTTTGCATATATTATATTTTTAATATACCACTGCCTGTACAGTTAAAATTTCTACCAAACAAAAGTAACATACGTTTAAAATATGTACCTTTTGAAAGGGTAAAATTTTAAGGCAGCGAATTTTCCCCCGCAGGAATCTAAAACTCAGCCGGTGTCTAAAACGAATTCATTAACGGAGGATCAACTCATCAAAGCATGTATCAGGGAAGATGCAGCTTGCCAGAAGGAGTTATTCATGCGCTACGGCAGTCGTATGCTGGGCGTATGCCATCGTTATGCCCGTACGGCTGCAGATGCAGAAGATATTTTGCAGGATGCTTTTATAAAGGTTTTTGATAAGCTGAACCAGTTCAAATTTGAAGGGTCGTTCGAAGGCTGGATAAGGAAGATAGTGGTGAATACCGCTTTGAAGAAATATTCCATCCAGCGGTATGAAAAGGAAGTGAATGGTTATGAAATAAAGGACAGGGATGAGGGAGCTGCCGATCCGGCAGTATATACGCAGATCACCCATAAAGAACTGATGGACCTGATCAAAAAACTCCCGGATGGTTACCGTGTTATTTTTAACCTGTATGTGATAGAAGGTTACCAGCACGATGAAATTGCAGAGATGCTGGGTATACAACCCGGTACCAGCAGGAGCCAGTTGGTAAAAGCAAGAATGATGCTGCAGAAACAGATTGCCGAACTACAAAAAATTGCTGTATGAGCAACATGGACAATTTTGATAATTATGTAAAAAACTCACTGGGTAATTATGCCCCGCCATTACCCGATGGCATGTGGGATAGAATTCACTCCGAACGGGAACGCAGGAAGCCGGGGACAGCATGGTTTTTAAATAAAAGAAATTTGGCAGCACTGCTGGCAGCATTGCTGTTTTTAGGTGGCGGCACTTACTGGCTTGCTTCATCTAATAAAGCCAATGACCCTGCAACTGAGAAAAATATTGCTGCAAAAGAAAACCACGGCAACGATAAATCAACTATTACACAACCTGTCACTGACAATAACCCCAACAACAATTCTACTGAATTAAAAGATCAACCAGCCGGTAATACAATAACAGATCCTGCAACAGGAACAACAACCCTGGAAAAGAGTAAAGCAACCCTGGCTTCAAAAACAGGTACAGGAAATAACTTACCTGCTGATAAAACAACCACGGATGTCACTGCCAACAATACAACAGGTAAGAGTAACTTAAATAATAATACTCATCGTTTGACAAAAAACAAAAAGCATCGTTCAAAAAGTTCGCTTTCCAGTAACCAGTCTGCCGCTGAAATAGAAACATTAACCAGTGAAACGGTTGAGATAGCTGCTGCAGAAGAAAATGGGCTTTTCAGTAACAGGCTTTCATTTAACAATGAAAAACTAAATGCTTTTACTTTCAAAGAGCAATCACGTGTAAAGCCAAACCTAAACTCGATTTTCATTCCATCTTGCCCCACCATAGAAAAAGATGCTGCCGGCAATAAATCTTACTGGGAGTTTTATGCCGGCCCTGACTATGCCATGCGGCGGTATACTGATACCAGCAATTCTGTTTACATGCAGCGGAGGAAAGCCACACTATCTTATCATTCCGCTTACAGTGCAGGTATACGCTACACCAAAGTTTTTGGTACCGGCGTAAGTGTAAGAACAGGCATTAACTACAGCCAGGTAAATGAAAAATTCACTTTCCTGCAAAGCAATATTGTACAGGTAAATTATATCATCGACCCGGTAACAGGTGATACCACCGGCAGTTATACAGTAAGGGGCAGCAGGTATAAAACCACGTACAACCATTTCCGTTCTTTTGATATACCTGTATTATTTGGTTACGAAATGGGCAATGGAAGGTTTCATGCCAATATCAATGCAGGTGCTATGATAAATATTTACAGCTGGCAAAATGGAGAGACTTTAGATACAACATTTCAGCCGGTAAGTTTTTCATCCGGCAAAGGCGATAACCCTTATCAATACAAAACAAATATTGGTGTGGGTTTTACAGCAGCCGCTTCTTTATATTACAGGCTTACCGAACGGCTGCATGCACTTGCGGAACCATATATACGCTATAATTTATCACCCATGAACAAGGATAATTTATCACTGCAGGAGCGCTTTACAACAATCGGGCTACGGCTTGGCGTAAGGATAGATTTACAATAAACAGGCAGCAGAAATCATAAACACAGCATCTTTATTACGAAGATTTCTTAAAAAAACAGGGAGAATGAAGTTTAAACTATATATATCATTTTTTTTAACGCTTATTACATTCACTGCATGTCAAAAAAACCTTGACGTGTTTGTACCCGATCCCGGGCAACGCCTTGGACCTGATACTACCTGGGTAAATGCAATAAATGACACACAACAGATCTCATTATTAATGGACGAACTGGCTTTATCAGCCCAGGCTGATAGTGTGGAAGTAACTGACGATAACAACACCGTGCTTTTTTCTTCCGGTATTCAATGTGAGTTTACAGCAAACAGCCTGGTGAACGCAGCCAATGAACCCGTTGCAGGTAAAATAAAAGTAGAGGCGCTCTTACTTAAAACAAAAGGCGACCTGATCAGGATGAATAAACCAACTGTATCGGATGACAAACTGCTTGTATCTGGTGGCGCAATAAATATCCATTTAACAAAAAATGATGAAGATCTTACTATTGATACAGCAAAGGAATTATTGCTGAAATATCCGGTACAATCCAATACTGTTACGAGCAAGCTGTTTTATGGAGAAGAGATTTTTCCGGGTGTTTTTAACTGGGCAAAGTACACCAATGATATTGGCGGTTTTGTTACCACCGACAACCAGGAATATTCAATAAAATGCGGCCGCACCGGGTGGATCAGTCCTGCACTTTGGTTTGACATCAATACGCCTGAAACAAGTATTGATGCGTCGCTTCCGGCACACTTTACCAATGCCAATACAAAAGTGTTTCTTGTATTTAAGAACTCTTTCTCAGTCGTGGCATTTAACCCTGATGTTGCTAAAAGAAAGTTTGCCAGTATACCACTGCCTTCAGGCGAAGCTGTAACAATGGTTGTATTATCAAGACAAAACAATGAGTTTTATCTTGGCCATACGGATGCCACCATTTCTGCCGGCAGTATCACACAACAGGTAAAGGCAACACCGGTGAAGGTTTCGTTCAGTAAAATGAATGAATATCTTTCTTCATTATAATCTGGAAAATACCTCAAAGCACTTCATGTAAAACACTCAGTGTTTTCATTTGCCCGAATTCTGGTATGTGCAGTGCATAATAATCCTGGAACTGTAATAACAGCTTTCTTCTTTCCTGCTGGTTGAGCCGTACCTGCTCCAGTTCATCCGGGTGCATTACTTTCAGTAATTGCGAGGTGATATAGGCCGCATCTCCATCAATAAAGTGCGGGTGGCGGGGCATTGTTTCTTCAAAAGTTCCTTCGTGCAGGTCCAATATTGTTGCTGCTTCGCTGTAATTATCGTTGATACGGAAACCAAAGAATTGTGGCAGGTTCAAAGCAAAGTATAAAGGAAAATTTGCCGCCGCCGCAGGTGCAGCATTATCTAACTGCAATAGTACATCTTCACAAAAAGAAAACAGGTCTGTATTTTTCTCCGGTTGCTTCAGGCATTTATGCAGCAATTCCATAAAATATAAAGCTATGCTGTTTTTTATTACATCCCCCAACACCTGCCTGTACAGTACCGCCCAGCTGAACTCTTTTAACCGCTGCATATTTTTCTGCTCATGGTGATACACTTCCATGTCCAGTATGGCGGCAGGTAAAAAATAGTTTGCTTTGGATGACCTGGATTTGGAGGAACGGACACCGTTCACCATATAGGTTTGCACGCCAAACAACTCAGTAAAAATGGTGACCACGAGGCTGGTTTCCCCATATTTTACGGTCCGCAATACGATCCCTTTTGTTTTAAACATCCTTTATCAAACTATTTTTCAAAAGTAAGAACATTGCCTCTCAGTATTTATATCACATATAAATTAGCTTTCTTTGCACTTCATTTTAATATTTCAACAGTTAATAAGTCATTTACATGTGGCAGCGATTAGGCTATTTTGTACTTAAGTACCGTTTACCGCTTTTAGTTATATTATTTATTATTACCGGCATAATGGGTTATTTCGGGCTCAAAGTAAAACTCAGCTATGAGTTTGCTAAAGCCATCCCTAAAAGTAACCTTGTATATAAAGATTATGTTGATTTCCGGAATACATTTGGAGATGATGGCAATACGCTGGTGATCGGTATGCAAACCGAAAAGCTTTTTGAGCTTAATACATTTAAAGAGTACCGCACGCTGCAGGAACAACTGAAAAAAGTGGATGATGTGGAAAGTGTGCTTGCTTTTACATCGGCCTTTACTTTACAAAATGATTCTGCCACAGGCAAACTCACCACTGTAAAAATATTCAGTGATTCCATATCAACGCAAGCGGCCCTTGATTCAGCCAAAAAAATCTTCTTTAACCAGACCTTTTTTAAAGGCCGTTTATACAATCCTGTTACAAGCACTTACCTGATGGCTGTGAGCATTAATAAGGATTCACTGAGCTCTCCCAAACGTTCAAAGATTGTGCAGGGCATTACCGATGAACTGGACAAATTTGCGACTGCCACAAAAATTGAAACGCATATCAGCGGGCTGCCGCTTATCCGGACCGTTGTTGCCAACAGGCTACAAAAGGAAATGCGTTTCTTTTTGATTGGTTCTTTTGTATTGAGCGCATTGATATTACTGCTGTTCTTCCGTTCAATCAGTACCACCATCCTGTCACTTGTTGTTGTATTATTTGGTGTGTTGTGGAGCCTTGGACTGATGTATATATTCGGCTACAAAATTTCCCTGCTTACCGGTTTAACACCGCCACTGGTAGTAGTAATCGGTATACCCAACTGTATATATTTTATTAATAAATACCACAGTTCCTTTATTACCAATGCAGGCATTGAATCCATCAGTGAAAGAAAAAATAAAGCACTGGTGGACATGGTGAGCAAGATGGGTGTGGTAACCCTGTTCTGCAACATTACTGCCGCCATTGGTTTTGCCGTATTTGCACTTACCAAAAGCGACCTGCTGAAAGAATTTGGTGTGGTGGCCGGCATCAGCATCATGATGATCTTTGTTATTTCCTTTATCCTGTTGCCAGGTGTATTAAGCTACCTGCCTGCACCAAAGCCGGTACAAACAAAATACCTGAACAACAAACTGATCACAGGCCTGCTCTTAAAAATCGAAACATGGGTACTGCATCACCAGAAAACAGTATATACTATCACCGCAGCAGTCATTGTTTTTTCAGTGGTGGGCATTTTCAAACTAAAGTCGGTTGCTTATATAGTGGATGATCTTCCGAAGACTGATAAGATATATACCGATCTGAAATTCTTTGAAAAACATTTTACAGGTGTGATGCCGCTTGAAATAGTACTGGATACCAAAAAGCCAAAAGGTATTTTAAGACCCAACATTGATATTCATAAGATAGCGTACCTGCAGGATTCATTTTTAGCAAAACAGGACAACATTGCTAAACCATTATCTGTACTGGAAGCGATGAAATTTTCTTACCAGGCATTGAGCCAGGGTGTGGGTGATTCCACCTACACCTTACCGGCACTGGGTAATCCTTTTACAGAACTGCACCGCATGCTTAGGGAGATCAATACAAAAAAAGAAACAAACCAGCTGACAGCAAAGGACAGTGCCATGATGAAACTGGTTGGTTCTTTTATTGACAGTAATGAACAGAAACTGAGGATAAGCCTTAGCATGGCGGATATCGGCACCATCAAACTGATGCCTGTTATTGACAGCATTACACTAAATGCCAACCGGATCTTGAATGGCAAGGACAGTATAGAAATAAAAGATACGGCCAACGCCAATTATAAGATAACGGTAACGGGTACCAGCTCTACTTTTTTAGAAGGCAGCCGCTTTATTGTAAATGGATTAAAAGAAAGTATTTTTTGGGCCTTCCTGCTGATCTCTGTTTGTATGCTTTACCTGTTTAAATCTGCGAGGATATTATTGTGCTCACTCATTCCTAACCTTATCCCGCTGGTAATTACGGCAGGACTAATGGGCTGGACAGGTGTTGCTATAAAACCATCCACCGTGCTGGTGTTCAGCGTGGCGCTGGGTATTGCCATTGATATAACCATCCGCTTTCTCGTAAACTACAAACAGGAGTTGGCTGCCCATGGAAATGATGTACGCTCCACCGTTACAACAACGATCAAACAAACAGGGCTGAGTATAGTGTATACATCACTTGTATTGATCGCCGGCTTTATTATCTTTTGCTTCAGCAGCTTCGGAGGCACTTTCTCTCTTGGATGGCTCACATCTGTTACATTACTGGTAGCAACCATCACCAATCTTGTTTTACTTCCTGTATTATTATTGCTGGTGGCAAAAAACAAAAAAAATGGCTGATGAAAAGCTGATACCGATTGATGTGGTTGATCTGCTTCCACAGCTCGACAGCAAGCTCCTGGAATTGCTCCGGTCACTCAGCCCGCAGGAATGGCAGCAACAAACCATTGCAAAATGGTGGAAGGTAAAAGATGTGGCAGCTCATTTACTTGACGGGAATATCCGCATAGTTTCTATGCTGAGGGATAATTATTATGGGGAAGAAGCGAATATCCGGTCAAAGCAGGACCTGCTGGATTTTCTCAACCGCCTCAATGCTGATTGGGTAAAAGCCATGCAAAGAGTAAGCCCGGAAATGCTTATACTGCTGCATGAAATAACTGGCCCGCTTTATTATAATTATTACAAATCACTTGATCCTTTTGACAAAGCAGGCTTTGCAGTGGACTGGGCCGGTGAACAGGAAAGTAAAAACTGGATGCATATTGCACGGGAGTATACTGAAAAATGGCTGCACCAACAGCAGATAAGAGATGCGGTAAATAATACTGAATTAATGACCCGCCATTTCTACTATCCCTTTATTGATACATTCATGATGGCCCTGCCATATACTTACCGGGATATAACAACAGCAGCAGGAACATGCATACAGCTTACAGTTACTTCCGCAGCAGGCGGTGACTGGTTTTTGATTAGAGCAAATAATAAATGGGAACTTAAAAAAGATACTCCTCCAAATATTGACACAGCAATCAGCATTGACCCGGCTATTGCATGGAAATTATTATCAAAAAGCATAAGACCTGCAGCCATCCGTGATAGAGTAATAATCACAGGCAATGAAAAGCTGGGAGAAACTGCGCTAACAATGGTGTCGGTAATGGCATAAGAACCGGACCACCGGGTAAACAAAAAATTCATCGCTAATTAAGCGGGGATCATTTCAGTACTTCTGCCAGCTTATCATGTAATGCTTGCCCCCTTAATCCTATGGCGATGATTTTACCCTGCGGATCAACCAGTACATTATAGGGAATACCGTCAATGCCATAAGGTCCAACCACCGAACTGTTCCAGAATTTTAAATCGCTTACATGTGTCCATGTTAAGTTGTCCACTTTGATGGCTTCCAGCCAGGCGGCTTTTGTTTTATCCAGTGATACACCCAGCACTGTAAAATTTTTATCTTTAAAATTATTGTAGGCCTGTACCACGTTAGGATTTTCTGCACGGCAGGGACCACACCAGCTTGCCCAAAAATCCACCAGCACATATTTTCCTTTTAAGCTGCTCAGTGAAAATATTTTATCATTTACATCCGGCAATGCTATTTCCGGTGCCATACTGCCAACTGAAACAGTATTTGATTTTGCAGCTCCTGCTTCCTGCTGCATGGCTTTGTTATAACTTGTAACAACATCAGTTACGGCAGTACTTTTAGGAAAACGTTTGCCGAGGTTTACAATCAGTTTCGAAACTTTATCCGCAGCCAGGTCTCTCGTATACCCCAGTTCAAACAAGGCAATGATAGGATTTTTGCTGCTGTCGATATTATTATAAACAAACTGCTTGTAGTTTTCTATTTCTGCATCAAAACTTTTTTTCTTTTCAGCATATAAACTGTCAATGCCTACTGTGTTGCTATACTGCTGCATTTCGGCTGCCTTTGCATTGAGTGCCTGTATTTTTTCATCAGCATTTACAATAAAGCTTTTCAGCTGGTAATTTGCCGGCGAATTAAAAGTGATATTCTTAAAAGAAAGTGTTTTAGTATCAGCAGCAAATGGAATTACACTTTGATCATTGATAAAAATAAAAGATGCGTCACCCTTTTCCATACGCAACCGGAACAGCCCTTCTTCAGGTGCAACTGCATTGGCTGTAAATTTCCCGTTCTTTAATTCTGCAGTATCCAGTATCTCCGGGTTGCGGTCCTGGTTAAAGAAAACTTCTTCCAGTATTATTTTTTGATCCGGCGCATTTTTGATCTCGCCTTTTACCACAAATTTTCCTTTTGCTTCCTGGCCACTGCAGGACATAAATAAAGTGGCGGCTATTAGTGCTGTTGCTGCAATAGTTTTCATCCTTATTAATTTAGTTTTTCGGCTAACAATTTGTTCACGAGCTGCATGTCGGCTTTTCCTTTACTTATTTTCTTTACTTCCCCTGCAAACAAACCAATCAATCCCTTTTTACCTTTTTTATATTCATTTACTTTATCAGGCATTTTAGCGATCACTTCATCCACCCAGGCAGATACGGAACCACTGTCGCTTTCCTGTATCAAATTCAACGAAGTAGCCACCTGCAATGGATCGGCTGAAGGTCGTTTTATAAGTTCCTGCAAAATCTTTGTGGAGGCGACACTAAAATTCAGCTTGCCTTCATTTACCAGTTCTATTAATGAGGCCAATGTAGCCGGCGGTACGGGGAAGCCTGTTATGTCTGTATTGTTTTCATTCAGCCATGATTTAACCGGACCCATCAACCAGTTGGCAACCGCTTTGTAATTAGCCGTATGCTTTATTGTTTCTTCAAAAAAATTCACCTGCATTTTATCACTGCAGAGCACAGCAGCATCGTAGGCCGTCAGCTGGAATTGCTCCTGGTATTTTTGTTCCAGTGCTTCGGGTAACGCAGGCAGTGCAACTTTTATCGATTCAAGATAACTGTCAGTAAGGTGAAAAGGTGTTAGGTCAGGGTCAGCAAAATACCGGTAATCATCCGCTTCTTCTTTTGTACGTAAAGAAAAAGTAGTGTTATTATCGGCATCATAGCTTCTTGTTTCCTGTATAATTTTTTCACCGGCCTCCACCACATCAATCATCCTGTCAATTTCAAGATCAATAGCACGTTTTACATTCCGTATGCTGTTCAGGTTTTTTACTTCAACCTTTGTTCCAAGTTTTGTTTCCCCTTTTAAGCGAATAGAAACATTGGCATCGCAACGCATGCTGCCCTCTTCCATATTACCGTCACATATTTCCAGCCAGCGCACCAGCTTTCTTAGTTCTGTTAAATAAGCAAAAGCTTCATCACTGTTAAAGAGATCCGGTTCACTCACCACTTCCAGCAACGGCACGCCGGCCCGGTTCAGGTCGATGGCTGTAAAATTTTCATCCACATCATGCAAACTCTTGCCGGCATCTTCTTCAATATGTATGCGGTTAAGTTTTACTTTTCTTGAAATACCGTTTACATTAATTTTTACTTCCCCTTCTTTACAAATAGGCGTTGTATGCTGGCTTATTTGATAACCCTTTGGCAGATCAGGATAGAAGTAATTTTTACGGGCAAAATAATTATGCTGTTCAATTCCACAGTTCAGTGCAAGACCAAGTTTCACTGCATATTCAACAGCCTTTTTATTCATCATCGGCAGTGTGCCGGGGTGCGCCAGTGTAACCGGGCTGATATGGGCATTGGGGGCGGCGCCAAAGGCAGCGCTGTCGCCACAAAACAGTTTACTTTTAGTGAGCAACTGCACATGTACTTCAAGCCCTATAACGGCTTCGTATTTCTCATTTTTCATCAGGCAGCAAATGTACGTAAAAAGGCGCCAGATGATCTTATCACCTGACGCCATCATAGCTATACCGGGAGTTCTAAAAATTAGCTGTCTTTAACTTCCTTGGTATTTTTACCTGGAAAGTCATTGGCGTACCATTCCGGTTCGCTTTAATTTCGTATGCTTTTTTACCTTCTTCAGGCAACAGTTTTTCCCTTGCGTCATCTGTATTGTCGATCTTTGTGCCATCGATCTCGGTGATAACATCATCTTTTTTAACTCCAGCAAGTTCAGCTGCTGAGCTGTCTTCCACGTTAATTACTTTTACGCCACCACCATCTTCTGTATCCTGTAATTTTAACCCGATCTTTTTCTGGCGGGGAAAGTTGAGTCTTAACACGTCGCCCATGGGCGCACCAGGTGCATCCATTTCATCCAGGTTGTCCAGCCCTTCCATATTGGGCATTATAAAAGTTTTTGCTTTTCCCCTTGGACCAGAATAGGACCAGCTTTTCTTTGTTGTTACTTTCTTTTCACCCAATACGGCTTTTACAGAAGATTCTTTACCATCTCTTTTATAAACCACCTTTATTTCTTCTTTTGGTTTTTTTGCACGGATGGTTTCTGTTAATTCATCAGGACCATTTATTTTTTCATCCCCGATCTTTGTGATGATATCGCCTTTTTTAAGACCGGCTTTTTCTGCTGCGCTGCCTTTTACCACTTCTGCTATCTTAGCGCCTGCATCATCCGAATCTGTGGTAACACCAAGGAATGGCCTTACCCCTTCTTCATCATCGCCATCTTCCCAGTTACCGGGAAATTCACCTGAAAAATTATTGCCAAAATCAAATGCAAATGCTTCTGGTCCACTCAGGTCAAAATGCATTCCCTTTCCATCCTGGATGGTCATTTTCCTCTTGCTTATGGAGATATCATCATCTTTAAATTCCTCCATGGGTTTACCATTTACCGTGATCTTATCGCCGTCTATTTCAATTTTCATCTTTACCTCTTTATTCCCTTCCTGGCGGATGACGATCTCCTGGGTTTCTTTATTCTTTACTTTATCTTTTTCTTTTTTCCCATCCTGTGCTGTAAGGGCGGCCGGCAGGGCAGTAAAGCACAGTATGGCAGCGGCAATTAATTCTTTTTTCATAACAGTGATTTTATTTACGAAGCTTTTAGTAAATCAAAAATAGGATAATTTTTATCATTACGAAATTCTTCGCAGATAATTTTAATCCTTTAACAAAACTTTTATAGCCGCGGGTTGCCACGGATTGCACGAATTGGCACAAATAAGAAAATTATATTTATGGCTTATAAACTTAAGCCTGGTGAAAGAATTCGTGGACCGCTTATCTAAATCAACTCATTGATATGTTTGTGGATATTCATAGCGATTTTCTCGGTGGGTACGTCATTGTCGTCTCCGCCAAAAGGATCTTCAATTTCTTCTGCAATTAACTCAAGGCTGGCGAGCACATAAAATATTAAAGCCACCACTGGTACCACATAATAACCCAGGTTAAAAGCAAAACCAAATGGTAACGTCATTGTATAGAAGAAAATAAATTTTTTGATAAAAACACTGTAAGAAAATGGAATGGGAGTGTTTTTAATACGTTCACAGGCACCACAGATATCTGTAAACGACTGCAATTCGCCGTTTAAAACGATCAGCTGATCCCCGTTTATTTTTCCTTCATTGTATAATTGCTGGATGTGCTTCATCATCAACAATGCAACCTGGTTAGGCACATGTTTTTCCCCGTCGATATTTTTAAAGACAGGATGCTTTGCATCTTCCTCAAATAATTCAATCCTTACTTTTTCTGACTTCAGATGATTCATTAATGCGTAAGCATAAGAAGGAATTATTTTACGGAAAAAAGCTCGTTGTTCTTTTTCCTGTTCGGGCAGCATTACTGCCAGCTTAATAGCGAGGTTACGGCTGTTATTTACCAGCGAACCCCAAAGCCTCCGCCCTTCCCACCAGCGGTCGTATGCTGTATTGGTACGAAACACCAGCAGCATAGAAATAGCAAAACCGAGCAGGCTGTGCATTACCGGTATATTTTTCAGGTAGCTTTTTTCTGACAGGTGAAATACTTCTATTTCCAGGTAACCAATAATACCTGCATAAACACTTACGCCAATAATTAATGGCAACAACTCACGAAAAGTATCTGCTTTATGAAATCGAAAAATAAAAGTAAACCAGTCTTTAGGATTGTAATTGATCATAGCAGGGTAAAATTAAATACCGGGATTTACAACAACAAAGGTTTTTACAGGGCAGTCATCCACCACTTCATCTTTTATGTACTTCATCCCGATCTTTTCCAGCACTTTTAGTGAGCCGGCATTTTCAATATGGGCACGGCCCGTAACCGTCTCTAGTTTTAATACATTTAATGCATGATCAAGCACAGCCTGTGCTGCTTCTGTTGCATATCCCTTTCCCCAGTATTTTACAGCAAACCGGTAGCCCAGGTCTATCTCTTCCAGTTCCGGCCTGTGTTTGAGCCCACACCATCCGATGAACTCACCTGTTGATTTGATAAAGGTCGCCCAACGGCCAAGGTTTAGTTTATACTGCGGTAAGATATTATTGACAAGGATTGCTCTTGCTTTTTCTTCTGTATCCAGTAACGGCTCATGCAAATACTTCACTACTGCAGGGTCATTATTGAGCTGCTGTATCAATGGTATATCTGCTTCGGTAAATTCCCGGAGATACAACCGTGGTGTTTCTATAATAATATTCATCTTATTAAATTAAAAAGGGGAAGCGGTTAAACTTCCCCTGTAAAAAAAGAAGTTATACAATTATAATAATGACTTTACTTTTTCAATCACTTCCTTCAAATTGCTGATGTCCTGCCCGCCTGCAGTTGCCAGGTTTTTCTGGCCGCCGCCACCACCTTTGATGAGGACAGATACATGTTCCTTAATGATCTTTCCTGCGTCCAGGTTTTTAGCTGCTGCAACGGTATCGGCAATACTGATCGCCACATAAGCCTTCCCATCAATATTGGCACACAATACTACCAGTGAATCATGCAAATGATTTTTTACATCGCCGGCCAGTTTCTTTAGTGCGTCTGCATTGCTTACTTCCACGATATCACTTACAAAAGTTACCTGGTTAATGATCTCATCTTTTTGCAACAGTTCATTTCTTATTCCAACCAGTTGCCTTGCTTCCAGGCTCTCAATGCGTTTCTTTAATGTTGCATTTTCTGTTTGGAGGCCTTCAATTGTTTTCGATATGTCTTTCGGGTTTTTAAGCAGGCCACGAATGGCACTAATTTCCACGAATGCCGAATTGATATATTCTTCAGCAGCTTTACCACACACGGCCTCTATCCTTCTTACACCGGCGGCAACAGCAGTTTCACTTTTAATTTTAAAAATACCAAGTTCGCCGGTATTGCCCACATGTGTACCACCACATAATTCAATTGAATAATTGGGATCAATGATGACTACCCGTACGGTGTCGCCGTATTTTTCACCGAATAAGGCCATTGCTCCTAATGCCACCGCTTCATCTTTAGGCATTGATTTGATCACTACCGGGATGTTTTCCCTGATCTTTTCATTTACCAGTGTTTCGATCTTTGCCAGCTCTTCATCGGTTACTTTGGCGAAATGACTAAAGTCAAAACGCAGGTGTTCTTCATTGACCAGACTGCCTTTTTGTGCTACGTGTGTGCCGAGCACAGAACGCAGGGCTGCATGCATTAAATGTGTTGCACTATGGTGTACCTGTATGTCTTTCCGCCGTCCTTCACTTACGATTGCTATAACGGCGCCGCTTATACCAACAGGCAGCTTATCCGTAAAGTGAATGATGAGGTCGTTTTCTTTTTTGGTATTTGTAACTTCAATTTGTTCATCACCAAACTGTAAAATACCGGTATCCCCCACCTGGCCGCCGCTTTCAGCATAAAAAGGTGTTGAATCCAGTACGAGTTGATAAGATGTTTTTCCCTTCGCTGTTACTTTGCGGTATTTAATTACACTTGATCTTGCTTCAAGCGAATCGTAGCCAACAAATTTATTGGAAGCGTTTTCTATTAATGTTACCCAGTCTTCGGTTTCAAGTGAAGTGGCAGCACGGGAACGGTTTTTTTGCTGCTGCATTTCTTCATTAAACCCAGCTTCATCAACCTGTAAATCATTTTCAGCAGCAATTAACCTTGTTAAATCAATAGGGAAACCATAAGTATCCAGTAATTCAAAGGCAGCTGCGCCATTTATAATCCTGGTGCTTTGAGAGTTTGTGACAATATCGTCTATCTTTTTTAGACCCTTATCCAATGTTCGTAAAAAAGCTTCTTCTTCCTCTTTAATCACTTTCGCTACAAAATCTCGCTGAGCGTTTAATTCCGGGAAGACATTTTCAAACTGCTGGGCAATTACGGGCAACAACTGGAAAAGTAAAGGTTGTTTATAATCAAGGTATGAATAATAATACCTTACAGCCCTTCTTAATATTCTGCGTATAACATACCCTGCACCAGTATTCGAAGGCAGTTGCCCGTCGGCAATACAAAAGCCAATAGCACGGATATGATCTGCCAATACCCTGAAAGCTACACTTTCCTTATCATCCTTTGCCGTGTACTTTTTCTTTGTAATTTTTTCTGTTGCGGCTATTGTTCCGGTAAATACATCCGTATCGTAATTGCTTTGCTTTTGCTGCAATACCCTTACCAGCCTTTCAAAGCCCATTCCTGTGTCTACATGTTTTTCCGGCAAATTCCTTAACTGGGTTAGGTCGAGGTGTTTTTGTTTTCTTTTTTCCCCGTATTCACTTTTTGTTTCTTCATCCAATGTTAAATGAATATTGGCCGTTTCCCATTCCTTTAATTCCTTCGCTCCGCCAAAATCAGGATTCCAATATCTTTCAAATTGTATAAATACATTATTCCATATTTCGATCACCTGCGGGTGATCATTGTTCACGAGTGTTTTGCCGTTTACTGCCCTGCGTTCTTCGTCACTGCGGCAGTCCACGTGTATTTCAGTACAGGGACCACAGGGGCCTGTATCACCCATCTCCCAGAAATTATCTTTTTTGTTCCCGAGTAATATACGGTCAACTGCAATGTATTTTTTCCATTCGAGGTAAGCTTCTTCATCTTTTGGCAACCCTTCTTTTTCATCGCCTTCAAAAATGGTCACATACAGCCGGTCTTTATCTAGTTTATACGTTTCCGTTAGCAGCTCCCAGCTCCAGGCAATGGCTTCTGCTTTAAAATAATCGCCAAAGCTCCAGTTGCCCAGCATTTCAAACATGGTATGATGATAAGTATCCACACCCACTTCTTCCAGGTCGTTGTGCTTACCGCTCACCCGCAGACATTTTTGCGTATCGGCGACCCTTTTGCTTGGGGCTGTTTTATTACCCAGGAAATAATCTTTGAACTGGTTCATCCCTGCATTGGTGAACAGCAGGGTGGGATCATCTTTTAAAACAATGGGTGCAGACGGCACAATGGTATGCCCTTTTGATTTGAAAAAATCTAAAAACTGCTGTCTTATTTCAGCACTCGTCATCATCATTGAATCGTTTAAGGTTGCTTTTTGTGATATATAAATCTATATTTGTAGGCTTATGCCGGCGTGGCGCAAAGGTAATGGAAAACACAGCCTCCCCAAACCCCTCCCAAAGAGGGGCTTAAAAGATTTCAAAAATGTGAATTGCTTTTAAAATATTGATGTGTGCCAGGCCTGCTGAACAAAGAACAAGTTCACAACGATGCTGACCATAGCTTACATGCCGGCCAAAAAACCTTTTCTATGCTGACTAATATGCCGCATACCGATGCTGGCCGTATTTCATGAAAAAAGTAAAATATTTTTATAATACCAATACACTCCGCTACGAAAAGCTGGTAACACCCCTGCGGGTAAAACTGCTGCGTTTTTTTGGTTTTATCTCTGCCCTGCTGGTAAGCTCCGTGATCGTGATATGGCTGTACACCAAGCTGATCCCCCATCCCACAGACAGGATAGCAAACGAACGCTACCGGCTGATGCGGAAAGATTACGATAACCTTAATAATGAACTGAAGACGCTGCAGCAGCAAATGGCCGAGCTGGAAAAAAGGGACAATGATGTATACCGCTCCATATTTGAAGCTAACCCATTACCCGACAGCGCCAGGGCAAAACTGCAGGAGAAAGAAAAAGAATTTGAGAAGGTAAATGCAATGAGTGATGATAAACTTGGCTTGGATATTGCCAATATGCTGAACAATATTAAAGCACGTATTGCTTACCAGCGGGACAGCTATGATGACATTGAAAAACTGATCAAAACGCAGGATGTGAAACTGGGCAGCATACCGGCCATCCAACCAGTAAGCAATAAAAACCTAACCAGGATCGCAAGCGGTTTTGGTATGAGGATACACCCGATCTATGGTATCGCCAAAATGCACAACGGCCTTGATTTTACAGCTCCCCAGGGCACACCTATTTATGCAACCGGTGATGGTGTGGTAAAAGAATCAGGGATGGGCACCGGCAACGGCAATCACGTGATTATTAATCACGGTTATGGGTACGAAACAGTGTACATGCACATGGTAAGGATAAAGGCAAGACAGGGCCAGCGGGTAAAAAGAGGCGAGGTAATTGGCTGGGTGGGCAATACAGGTGCCAGTACCGGACCGCATTGTCATTATGAAGTGCATATAAATGGTAACCCTGTTGACCCGGTGTATTTCTTTTATAACGATCTTACACCTGAACAATACGACCGGGTGCTGAAAATAGCATCAACGGGCAGTGCAAGAAGTTTTGATTAAAGGATCTTATTCTGGAAAGATTTAAAACTTTTAAGGATGGCCAAACAAACACAGATAGCTTTTGATTTTTTTGGGGATGCACCAGCCCCGGCGGCGCCGGCCCCGGAAAAGAAGACCAAACCCAGGAAAGAGGTGATCGTGGATGTGCCACAGCAGGTAACCGTTCCTGTTATAAAGAAAAAATCAACCCGTGGCCGCAAGAGCCTGAAGGAAATGGCACAGTCGGTAGACCTGGTGGAGGTACCGGATGATGAAATACTTTTCCAGAAAATGTATTACTCTATTGGGAAAGTGGCAGAAATGTTCAAGGTAAACCAGTCGCTGATACGCTTGTGGGAAAGAGAGTTTGATGTATTGAAACCAAAGAAAAATGGGAAGGGCGACCGGCTTTTCCGGCCCGAAGACATCAAGAACATACAGCTCATCCATCACCTAACACGAGAAAAGAAATATACGATGGAAGGTGCCAAGGAATATTTCAGGAATAACAAAAAAGCCGATGAAAAATTTGCGGTGATAGAATCGCTGAAAAAGATCAAAGGGTTTTTGAACGAGCTGAAGGCAAACATGTAAACACGGATTACACTGATTACACGAATTTTTTAGGCATGCTGCATTTTTCCTCTTTTTAAAGGCTTCGCTATTATTTATTATCTTCATTTTCAAAATCACTACAGCCTGCAGCATGCATGATATTCTCCGGAAATATATTGACGGGTATTTACCAACACCACTTACGGACGAAGAATTTGAACCGATAGAAGCTGCTTTTACATTAAAAAAATTAAGAAAGAAACAGTACCTGCTGCAGGAAGGCGATGTGTGTAAACATATGGCCTTTATCTGCAAAGGCGCCCTGCGTTTTTATTCGGTGGATGATAAAGGCGTGGAGCATATCATCCGCTTTGGAATAGAAAACTGGTGGATCACCGACAGGGAAAGTTTTGCAACAGGCCAGCCCAGCTTATTCAATATTGATACGATCGAAGATGCCGAACTGCTGGTGGTAACGAAAGAAGCCCTGGATGAGTTGCACAAACAATCGCCCCGCTATGTTGAACTGAGCAGGATACTGGAGTGGCGTACTTTTATCGCCGCACAAAAAAGAATACAGGCTTCCATAAGCCAGGGCGCTGAAGAAAGGTACAACGATCTTCAGAACAGCATCCCCGGTTTTATCCAGCGCTTCCCTCAAAGTATGATCGCTTCTTACCTCGGCGTTTCTCCTGAAACCCTCAGCCGTATTAGAAAACAGGCACTATCAAAATAACCTTTCAGGGTCATTTCATCGTTATTTTTAGCCCCCTTATTTATTCCAATACACCTCAGCCTACCCTAAATTCTTGACAAATGTCAATTCTATTTCTTGCTTTTTGTCATTGGAAACGGCCTCCCCGGAAACGCATCTTTGTGTTGTAAAAACAAACAATCAAAAACAAATTAAACTATCACAAAATGAAACAGATTCAATCAAACACAGTAGTATTCGTTACAGGCGCATTTGTTAACAGCAGCAGCTGGAATGAATGGAAAACATACTTTGAAGCCCAGGGTTATAAAACACTGGCACCAGCCTGGCCTTTTAAAAATGGTACTTCCGAAGCATTAAGGAACAGGCAGCCAAATGATACCGATCTTGGTGGTTTACATTTTTCTGAACTGGTTGATCACTACGCCAGCATCATCAAAGCATTGCCTGAAAAACCCATCATCATTGGCCACTCACTCGGCGGCCTGATAACACAAATATTAATTAACCGTGGCCTGGGTGCTGCCGGTATCGCCATACATTCAGTTCCACCAAAAGGTGTGTTTCCTTATGAATTTTCTTTCTTTAAAGCCGGCTGGAAAGTATTTGGTCTTTTTACCCCGGTTAAAAAAACATACCTGATGTCTTTAAGCGACTGGCAGTATGCTTTTACAAACAATATGAGCCTGGAAGACCAGCAAGCTTCTTATGAAGCCTATACTATTCCTGAATCTAAAACAGTGGCAAGAGATGGTTTAAGTGACGCTGCAAAAGTTGACTTTGACAAACCACATGCTCCATTGTTAATGACATCAGGTGATATCGATAACATCATACCTGCATCCCTTAACCTCCGCAACTTTAAAAGATACAATAAGGATAATGGCTCAGTAACTGAATACAAAGAATTCAAAGGCCGTAATCACTTTGTACTTGGCCAGGCAAGCTGGAAGGAAGATGCCGATTACATTCTTGACTGGATACACAACAATTAAAATTTAAAAACTCAATAAAAATACGATCATGAAAAGTTTATCAAACAAAGTAGCATTAGTAACAGGCGGCAGCCGTGGAATAGGCGCAGCCATTGTTAAAAGATTAGCAGCAGAAGGTGCAAACGTAGCTTTTACCTATGTAAGCGCCGCTGACAAAGCCAATGCCCTGGCAAAAGAAGTGGAAAACGAAGGACATAAAGTCATTGCTATAAAAGCTGACAGTGCAGACACCAACGCAATTAACAACGCAGTGGAAGAAACCGTAAAAAAACTGGGTAATATTGATATACTGGTAAACAGTGCCGGGGTATTTGTTACCGGTGCGGTGGACAGTGCCGACAGCAATATTGAAGCGTTCAACAGGCAGTTTGCCATTAATGTAAATGGTGTGGCTGCTACTGTAAGAAGCGCCGTAAAATATATGGGTAAAGGCGGCCGCATTATTTCCATCGGTTCTGTTGTAGGCGAAAGCGCTTCCTGGCCTTCACTGGGCGACTATGCCGCCAGCAAAGCCGCTGTGGCAGCCTACTCCAGGGGATGGGCAAGAGACCTGGGTGTAAAAGGTATAACTGTAAATACGGTGCAGCCTGGTCCTATAGATACTGATATGAACCCTGCCACCGGAGATTTTGCTGCTGTACAAAAAGCAAGTACTGCACTGGGCCGGTATGGTAAAGCAGAAGAAGTAGCAGCTGCTGTTGCCTTTCTCGCCAGCCCTGATGCCTCTTTTATTACTGGCACCACATTAAATGTGGATGGTGGTTATAATGCATAAAGAATGTGATAGGTTTGTTTTTCTTAAGTTGCGGCCTTTTAAGGTTGCAACTTTTTGTCGTATCACCCTTCTGTATTTTGTTCAGATTTTATAATAATGCTGCTGGACTCCCCGGCAAACTCAACATGGTTTTCTTCCAGTAATTTTTTTATGGCGAGATTGATCTGTTCTTTCTGCTGAAAGAAATCATTAATAGAAACAGGTGCTGTAAAATATTCCACGCTGATGGCTGCAGAATTTTTTGATAACTCCTTTATAAAAACAGAAGAAGAGTGGATACTTTCTCCATGAGCAGCGATGATTGTTTTAACCCCGGTCAATAATTTTTCAAGTGTGGCAGAAGAAGTTCCGGCAGACAATTCCAGTTTGATATCAGCTTTTCTTTCGGTACGCATGCTCCAGTTGTCCACCACGCTGTCCACCATCTGTTTGTTTGGTACGGTTACCAGGGTTTTATCCGGCGTACGGATACGGGTGCTTCTTAAACCGATCCGCTCAACAGTGCCATTCACTGCGTTTACTTTTACCGTATCACCGGTAAAAAACGGCTTATCAAAAAAGATGATAAAAGAAGCGATCAGGTTTTCAAGACTTTCTTTGGCAGCCAGTGCGAGTGCCGCACCTACAATACTAAGACCGGTAAGCACGCTGCCGATTGGTTGATGAAAACATGCCTTTATGATCAGCAACACCCCGCAAACACCAACAATCACTTTTAAAAAATCCCTGAAAAAAACAATCAGCTGGTTATCTCTTGTGTCAACTGTTTCATTGGCCTTTCCTTCCAGTATCAGGGCGATAAAATCGACCAGGCGAAGCACTAGCAAAGTAAAGGTGATAACAATAGCCGCAGCAGCCAGGCGGTTCAGGATATCCTGTATGGAATGTCCATAAATATTAAACTTAAGTTCCTCGGGAAAATACAATTTATCTACGGCAAAAATGGTTACCACCACCACCAGGAAATTATCAATCGGCCCCACCACCAGGTCCATAAAATCCTGCTTTTTTACGGTAGTCCATACTTTTTTGATACGGCCATAAAAGAGTGCTGCCGCAAACCTCGATACAAAACGCTTGAATAATACAATAAAAATAATAATAGCAATCACCAGCAGGTAACTCTTTATTGTATTACCAAAATAAACGTTGTCTAAAAAATCCATGCAGTAAAATTAGGTAAATGAATATAACTACCTTACGCTGTACTGGGAGAGTCCTTCTTTATTAAGTACATATACTTTACCGTTAGCCGGCCGGACCTGTACCGCTTCGCTCATAAAAGCCGGCACCGGGAACTCCTTCAGGTTAAGGGAGCCCGTCTGGTACTGGCAAAAGCTGCTGTCGCTGAAGCCATATAAAGCAGTGCCTGCCACCTCCACATTTTTCCAGTGCAGGAAAGGTATTTTACTTTTAAGCGCCCCGTAGTTATCAAAAATATAAAACCCTTTGTTAGGATCGTAGAGGTACACAAAACCATCCCGGTCGGTAATGCTGGTTGGCGAAGGAATAGTATCCAGCGCAATGCGCAGGTCGACCGTTTCCATCAGCACATCACCATTATCATCTATCTTTTTGATCTTGCCATCGCCTTCATCAAAAAGCCAGATATTATTATCATAAGAAGCCGTGATGGTTCTTACATTAAAAATATTTTTCTTCCGCAGGTTGATCACGTTACGGATGTTGAGGAACCTGTCCAGCACCACAATGGTTGAAAACCCCTGGTAATACAACAGGAGCTTTAAAGGATTGGTTGCGTCAACAGAAAACAATTTTCCATACTTGCGCACATCATTGAAAATACCTGCCGAATCGCCATTGCTGTTGATCTTTTTCAGTTGGTTGCCTGCAGTAAGCAGGTATATGTTATCAAGGTTATCTGTAGTAAAATAAGTGTAATCACCCGGAATGGTCTTATTTAAAGTAAAAGTGGTATCCTTTTGCGCTTTTGCAAAAAAACCAGAAAGGAACAATAACACTATCGTTAACGCATGTTTCATTTATAATACTGCAGCCCGGTTTTTGTACCATCAAACACTGCATAGCTGTTGGTTTTTATCCATTCACCCAGGTTAATATAATGGCTGTTACTATTTAAAGCAAAATCCATTGCCAGGTGCCGGTGGCCAAAAATAAAATAATCAATGTGTTCTTTTTGCAATACCTCTTTTGAATAGATGATCAACCATTCATTTTCCTCGCCTAAAAAGATCTCGTCTTTCCCTTTATCAGCATCCCTGCTCCTTTTTGAAAAATAATTGGCAATCCCCATGCCGATACCCGGTGGTATCACCCCAAACAACCACTGGCAAACAGGATTACGGAATATTTTTTTTAAAAATTTATAGGCATGATCGCCGGGGCCCTGGCCATCACCATGACCCACCAGGAATTTCTTACCGTTAAATTCAAATCGTTCGGGCTGAAAATAAACGGTAAAGCCCAGTTCTTTTTGAAAATAATCTCTCACCCACATATCATGGTTGCCTACAAAAAAATGAATGGGGATACCGGCATCGGTTATTTCGGCCAGTTTACCGAACAACCTTACGTATCCTTTTGGAACAACTGTTCTGTACTCAAACCAGAAATCAAAAATATCTCCCACAATAAAAATCTGTGCTGCATCCTGCATGATGCTGTCAAGAAACTGCACAATCCTTTTCTCCCTTTGCAGGCTGGTGGCCGCATCAGGTGAACCAAGATGAAAATCGGACAGGAAATAAATCTTTTTACCGGGAATGATATTCAAAATAAAAACCTGTTTGTTTAATCCTCAAAAATAAGTTTTATTACTATGATTATCGCATAACACACGCTGGTGCAAAGTTACCAGGCCTGATTCTCTGTCCTCATGACTTTGAAGGCTGGTGTTTTTTAAAAATAAGTAATTCTTAAGAGTTAGATAACAGGACTGCATATCGCATAACTTTTTTATTTTGTGTAAATGTTTTTAATCTTCAGTCAACATATTACAAATAGATTACAATACACCTGTGATTTTGTTTTTAAAGAATTATTACATTGTGAATACAGCATAACGGCAGCCATTGAAGATTTTAAACAATTTACAGGACCAAAGCTTAATTATACGCATACTAAATTAAGCGAAGAAGAGTTTTGGCTGCTGCCACATGGGCTGTTATTTGAAAACAATATCCAGCCACAGCACATTGATTGCTTTACCCACAATAATAAAAAAGCCTTCTTTAAATCTTCCGGTGGTGATCTTGCTTTTGATATTTTCGCAACTACCTTTTACCTCCTCAGCCGGTACGAAGAATACCTGCCGCATTCAAAAGATGAATATGGCCGCTATCATTATAAAGAATCAGTTGCGTATAAAGAAGATTTTTTGCAACTCCCTTTAATTAATTACTGGATAAAAGATTTTGCGCTTGCCCTCCAGGCAAGACTTCCGGCTTTCAATTTTCAATTCTCAACTTTCAGCTTTCTGCCAACTTACGATATTGACATAGCTTACTCCTACAAAGGCAAGGGCTTTATCAGGAATATCGGTGGTTTTCTGCAGGCCCCTTCGCTGGAAAGAATACTGGTGCTGCTGGGTATTAAAAGAGACCCATTTGACTCCTACTACTGGCTACATGCGCTGCATAAACACCAGAACCTGCACCCTGTTTATTTTTTCCTTGTTGCACAAAAAAATGGCATTTACGATAAAAACATTTTACCGTTTAAGCCATGCATGGAAAATTTAATAGCAGAACATGCCGCTAAATATATTACCGGTATTCACCCAAGCTGGCAAAGCGGGGACGATGAAACGATGCTAAAGAGAGAAAAAGATATACTGGAATTTCTTAGTGGCAGGTTTGTCACTTTTTCCCGCCAGCACTATATCCGTTTTAATTTGCCTGCCGGTTACCGGAGGCTGATTGAAGCTGCTATCACAGATGATCATTCGATGGGTTATGGTAATATTAATGGTTTCCGGGCTTCGGTTGCCTCATCTTTTTACTGGTTTGACCTGGAAAAGAATGAGATCACCACTTTAAGGATACACCCTTTCTGTTATATGGATGCCAATTCATTTTATGAACAGCAGCATACAGCGCAACAGGCCTTTGATGAAATGATGTATTACTACAAGGTTTGTAAAGAGGTAAATGGTACACTCATTACCTTATGGCATAATAATTTTGTTGGTACAGACAAACAGTTTGCAGGATGGAGAAATGTATATGAAAAATTTATTCTGCAGGTTCAGCTATGATTTTATTCTTCCGGATACTGTAGTTTACAAGAAATACACCCAGCAATGTTACAATAGCGCCCCATAAAATGTTCAGGTTTAATTTTTCGTCCAGCAATATGCCGGCAGTGATCATTGCAACCAATGGATTAAAATAAGCATATAAGGAGAATAATGCCGGTGGCAGTTTTTTCATGGAATAGACAAATGCTGCAAAAGTTACCAGCGAACCAGCCACCACCAGGTAAGCGATCGCCATCCAAGCTTTGGCAGGTATAGTCTCTACTTTAATATTGGTGCCTGTAAACAATGCGATGACATACAATACGCCCGAACTGATCAGCATCTGCCAGCCCAGTGCATAATAAGGGTTCACCCGCATTTTGTTTTTTGCTATAACAATAGAGCCAATGCTCCATGCGATCATACCAAGAAAAGACAAAACCACACCCAGCATGAAACCCGGCGGCCTGCTGCCATGAAAAGCATTCTCATAAAAAACAATGGCCACTCCACAAATACCGAGTATCAATCCAACAAAGGTGAGCGGCGGCACATTTTTATTTTTGAAAAAGATCATTTCAATAAAAACAACCAGCAGGGGATACAAAGCGCCGATCAATGAACTTAACCCTGTGGGAATATAATTGAGGCTCCAGGTACTGAGCCCATTATTTCCAACAAACATCAGCAAACCAATAACGGTGATTAATATAAATTGTTTAAAATTTGGTAAAGGCAGCTTTTTATATAGCATGAAAAAAAGAACAATACAAAGCCCGGCAGTAAATTGCCGGATGGCCGCCAGCTGGAAGGCCGGCATTTGCGACACACCGATCTTGCTGGCCACCCAGGTGGTGCCCCATACAATGCTGGTGGTTGCCAGCGCAACGTAGCCACCGGTCCTGTTCTTAGTATTGCTCAATGATGGAAGCTGTTAATGCCTGAAATGGCGCAATCCTGTTATGACCATTGCAAGGTTATTATCTTTACAATATTGTATTGAATCATTATCACGAATGGAGCCGCCCGGCTGAATAAATGCACTGATACCTGCTGCATGTGCGATCTTCACACAATCATCAAAAGGAAAAAATGCATCACTCGATAATACGGCACCATCCAGGTCAAAGTTAAACTGTTTTGCTTTTTCAATGGAGTGACGCAATGAATCTATCCTGGATGTTTGGCCGCAGCCTTTACCAACCAGCTGTTTATTTTTCACCAGTGCAATGGCATTACTTTTTAAATGTTTGCAGACTATATTGGCAAAAATTAAATCTTCTTTTTCTGCAGCAGAAGATTCTCTTCCGCCTGATTCTTTCCAGTCAGCGTAATTACCTTCATCCACACCCTGAACCAGTACACCATCGAGTACAGATTTATATTGTGCTTTATTTGATGGATAATTTTTTAACTGCAGCAGTATCCTGTTCTTTTTTGATTTTAATACAGCAAGTGCATCATCATTATAAGCTGGAGCAATCAGCACTTCAAAAAATATTTCATTGATGGCGTCGGCTGTTGCTTTATCAATAGTACCATTGCAAACCAGTACACCACCAAAAGCGCTTTCCGGGTCACCGGCCAATGCGGCATCCCAGGCTTCTTTTACAGTTTTACGGGAGCCCACACCACACACATTGGTGTGCTTGATGATACCGAAGAAAGCATCTTTCTCAACCGCAGCAATATCTTTTACCAGTTGCACAGCCGCATCCACATCCACCAGGTTATTATAAGAAAGTTCTTTCCCATTCAGTTGTGTAAAAAGTTTTTCCAGGTCACCATAAAAAACACCGGACTGGTGTGGATTTTCACCGTAGCGCATGGATTTGGGATTTGTAACCGATTCAACAAAAAACAATGCGTCAGCGGGGTTAAAATATTTTGCAATGGCCACATCATAATGTGCCACTACTTCAAAAGCCAGTGCTGCAAATTTTTTACGCTGTTCCAGTGATGTCTCACCCTGTTGTTCTGCCAGTATTTTTTCAAGCAGCGTGTAATCTTTTTTTGCAGCCACCACTACTACGTCTTTAAAATTCTTTGCCGCACCACGTATCATACTTGGCCCGCCGATGTCTATCTTTTCAATGATCAGGCTTTCTTCATTGGTGGACGCCACCGTTTCCTCAAATGGATAGAGATCCACGATCACCAGGTCAATTTCAGGAATATTATATTGCTTCATTTCAGCTACATGCTGTGCGTCATCCCTTTTACCAAGTATACCGCCAAATACTGACGGGTGCAGTGTTTTAACCCTTCCGCCTAAAATAGAAGGATAAGAGGTAAGCGACTCAACGGGAACGCATGGAACCTTCAGGTCTTCAATAAACTTTTGTGTACCACCGGTGGAATAAATGGTTACGCCCAGCTGGTGGAGCTGCTGTACAATATTTTCAAGACCATCTTTGTAAAAAACTGAAATGAGTGCTGACTGAATTTTTTTCATACACCAAACCCCAAAGGGTCTTTTAAAGAATTAATAATTTGGAAGTGTGTTTGCTTAATCAATATTCAGAACAAAAGCGCCCTGTTCCGGTATTGAATGGTGGCGCAAATTTAGTTGAAGGCAGTCTTGTTTCCACTTCTCAATTTTCCACAAACTGTTTGAGGCATCAAATACAATTTGACCACAATCAAAAACGGTAAGCAGTTGTGCTATATAAAGCTTTGGATTTTTTGAAATGATGATCACATCAATATTTACTTTTTTATCTGCCGCTGCAAATGTTACCGATCCATCTGCAATAAATATCCGCTGGCCGGCAAACTCAAAAAAATTATCTTTATTAAAAAGCCCGGGCAATGTGTCTGTCCGCTTATCTAACTGTAATGCAATTCTGCCCGGCTTTAAATGAAAATTTTGCAGTAAACCATCCTTCAACATTACACTATCGCCAAAAAACTGGTAATTGTTGCCGCTTACAAAATCAATAGCCTGCTGTTGTGGTACGTTGTAAACAATAATTTTTTGCTGGTTTTTTACCTGCCAGTTTATAACTGCATGTGCCAGTAAAAAGCCGGTTAAGAACAGCAGTGATAACCGGAGCAACAGTTTAGACCTGTTCAATAACCAGGCTGCAGCAAATACAACTACTGTATACAAAAGCCAGGTAGTAAGCAGGGTGGATGGTATTTTATCCCATACGGCAAACGGTAATTTATTCACACTAAGGATAACCTGGTTCATCAGCCAAACCAGCCAGGTGGTTAGCTTCCCGGCATAAACGCCCACAACCGGGATCCAGGAGAAAGCCACTAAAAATATTTCACTGTACAAGATGACCGTAGATAAGGGCACAGCGATAAGATTTGTGATAAGAAACAACAACGGGAACTGGTGAAAATAATAAATACAAACTGGGAAAGTAAGTATTTGTGCAGCTGTTGTTACAGCCACCAGCTTCCAGCCAGTATCGATCCACTTATTTTTTATATACAGCAGGTTATAAATGGGTTTTTGAAAGATAACAATGCCCACCACAGCCAGGTAGCTTAACTGGAAACCAACATCCCACAAATAAAAAGGATTGTACAGCAACATACAAAAAGCAGATACCGCCAGTGAATTAAAAATAGATGTCTGCCGGAAAAATGTTTTACCAAAAGTTATAAAAGAGAACATTACGGCTGAACGAAGCACAGAAGCGGAGCCACCGGTAAGCAGGGAGAACAGCCAAAGACAGGTTAATACCAGGCTAACTTCCAGCCATTTTGATCTTTTGATATATGGGACTTTTGCAAAGAGCCAAATCAGTAATACATAGATTAATCCCAGGTGCATACCTGAAATAGCAATAATATGCACCACCCCGGTATTGCTGTAAGCCTGTACCAGGTCTTTATCCAGGTCATTGGTATAGCCGATCAGCAGTGCTTCAGCAATACCAAGTTCATCTTTACTGTTACCGACAAATTTTTGTAATGCCGTTAAAACCATTGACCTGCCCTGGAAAATAAATTGCTGAAACCGGTTACGGTCGGTCTCTTCCAACTTTATCCAATCTTTCTGTTTTAAAAATACATTGTGAAAAATTTGCTGGAAGGCAGCATAGCGTTCATAATTAAATCCGCCGGGATTACCATTATTTTTTATGGCCAGTATCTTCTTACTGATAAGAATTTTGTCGCCGTACTCTAGTTGAGTAATATCACTTTCTTTTGAAAAGTATAAAAGCAATTTTCCTTTACATGCAGTAATTGACCTATCATTAATAACAGCTTCTACATAACCATCAGCCTTATAAGATTTTGCTTTTTCAATTAATGGCTCCTCAATACGTACCACTATAAAACTGCTGTCATTATAATAATTACCATACCAGTTACTGTTATGACGTATATCTTTTTTCCAGCCCAGTAGTGCGCCTGCAGTTAGCAGTAAAAGCATTAGAAAAATCCCTCTTACAGGGAGTATCTTAAATTTTACGGTGTCCGGCAATAAGGAAAATAAAAAATAAGCTGTCATAAAACAACCTGCTGCAATTAGCAGCAACAGGATATCAAGCTGTAAATTCCATTGTAATAATATACCGGTAATAAACGGGGGAAGTATCCGTAAAAAAGGGGCTGCTTTCCAAACGGGTATTACAGGAAGTTTTGACACCTTATTAAGATAATAAAAAACCGGGATTATAAAAACCCCGGCTATCATAAAACCTGTATTGGTTGAAAAAACTTTACTTAAGCCGGTACACCAGCCCCAGCTGCACACTCCTGAAATTTCCTTTCAGGTTCGACTGGTTTATATAACTGTTCTTTACCAAACCAGTAAGTCCGTAGCAACCGGTTATCTCTGCAGAAAGCCCCTGGCTAAACTCGTAACGGGCACTGGTGCTGAACAATACATTCAGCCGGTTGATATCATCTAATTCAAAACGGCGGTAAAGTGCAGGACTTGAACTGTCAATTACCGGTACATTGTGAAACGCTGCACTCAAAACATATACCGGCATCAGGCCTGCAGAAAGCGAAAGTTTGCTGTCTTTTACCCGTTGCCTTAACTGGAAATTCAGCTGAAGCATGCTCATACGGTTTAGTATGGCATCTGTTTCTTTATTATCCGCCGGCTTATTACTCAGCATATATTTTTCTGAGAGGTTACTTGCTGAATACATCAATGCTGCTGAAACAGCAGCGCCTTTTTTCAATGGTTTATTCAGCACAACGCCGGCATAGAAGCCGGCCGTTTTCTTTAACGAAGCCACATTGATACCGCCGGTAATATCAACGTAAACGGGGTGTTTTTTTTCTGGTACTTTATTTTTTACAGAAGGATAGCGTCCTCCCTGTATATGTGCTCCTGGTAAAGGTACTTTGCGGATAGATCTGAGCGATGGATCAAAATCCATCCTCTCTAAACTTTCCTCTTCTCCGGACGCTGTGGCAAGTACAGTTTCCCTGGTACTTGTATTAACTTTTTCTTCTGCAATGTATTCCTTTAAGGACTCACCATTACTATTCAGCTGTAATGTTGCTGCTGTTTTTACTGCTGCAGCTAAAGAGCTGTTTACAGGTGCTTGTTCTAAAGAAGTATTTTCAGCAGCAATACGATTGGAAGCAGGTGCTGTTTTTTCCGCTGCCGCTTCTTTGTGTTCAACAACAATATTCTTTGCCAGCTTCGGCTGTTCGTTGTTATCCTTACCCGTATTTAAAACAAATACAGCAGTTCCTGCGAGCAACAACAAACCCAATAATGGCAACAGGTAGATCACCGGCCGCTTCCTGTCAGGTTTTTTATCAAGATCCTTTTCTATCCGCTGCCACAGATCTTCCTTCTCCTCTTTTCGCAAAGAGGAAGAGGCCGGTATGCCGTCCCTGAAAACTTTATCTATATCATCCTCCCACATCATACACGGAGCATTTTACTCATTAATTTTTTTTTATCGAGTTCAGCACTTAATATTTTTCTTGCTTTTGCCAGGTGGCTTTGCGATGTACGCTCGGCAATACTCAATATTTCTGCTATCTCTGCATGGTTATATTCTTCAAAAACGTACAGGTTAAAAACGAGCCGGGTTGTTTCTGGAAGGTTTTGCAAAAGATAAAGCAGGTACTCTTTGTCGTGCTTGTCTTCAGGGGAACAGGAATCTTCAATATCAAGTATACCACCGTAAGCAATACTGTTACCGGTTTGAATAGATATTATTTTTGTTTTGGCCTGGTAGCCGGCTTTACTGATATAGGTAAGGCAGCAGTTCACCACGATCTTTTTCATCCACCCTTCAAAAGAACCCTGGCCTGTATATTTATTAATGTGCTTGAAAATCCGCAGGAAAGCATTGTGCAGGGCTTCTTCCGCCTCAGCTTTTGACTCCACGTACCGCAGGCATATGGACATAAACAGGTTACAGTACCTGTCGTACAGGGCCTTTTGAGCAGTGCGTTCATTTTCTTTGCACCCCAGCAGGATATGTTGCAGCGCTGCATCCATTACACTCTTATGAATGAATCAGTTTGTTTAAACGGTATTTTAATAAAAATGTAAAACTGCTGCTATAGTTACTGGCGGTTTATGTAAAAGACCCTGTTTGAAGCACAATTAACGCATGGGCCGAAAAAAATAATTTGGACAGGAAAGATAAAATTTTTTTGCTATTTATTCAATCACATATTTTCTTTTTATTTACCTTCCTTTTTTAACCCAACCATCGCATGCGGCTGCAAAAACAATCCTTCCTCTATTTTAAAGAAGGCAATTCTGATAAAGTATATGAAATTGATCTGTGTGATGTGGGTAATGGGAAATTCGTGGTTAATTTCCGTTATGGCAGAAGGGGGGCCCAATTAAAAGAAGGCAGCAAAACACCCGTGCCTGTTTCACTGGCTGAAGCAGAAAAAATATTTGATGCAGTAGAAACTGAAAAGATCAATAAGGGATACACCACTTCAGAATCCGGTGTTTCTTCACTGCCTGCCCAGCCGGCATTTACATTAGATAATAATATAACGCTCAATACAGGCTGGATGGCACTTCCTCCCGGCCGGAACAAAGCTGTTTTACAAAGATTGCAGCATGCAGTAGACGGCAATGCCAATACGGAGAAATATCCCTGGAAACTGTCCAGGGTTATCTGGAAGGCCGGTGAATATAAAATCCGGGAAGCAGTGCCCTATATTGCCCGGTTATTCAATAACGGCAATACCATCCACCAGTACAGCTGCACATGGGCGCTTGCTGCCTGCGGCGGGGATGAAGCTGCAGCAGTTTTAAAAACGGTCTTTCACCAGCATGCGGTTCCAAATATTGCTAAAATAGCAGGGGCCGGGCTTGTAAAAAATTTGCAGGGCGTTGAAAAAGAAACGCAGCTCCAGCACTACCTTAACCGGCTGCCGGAAGCAATAAAAAACCTTGCTGAAAAAGAAGACAAAGCTGCTTTTGAACAGTTATTACAGGAAAGAATTGCACAGCAACAACCCAACTACAACTGGCTGGAAGATGTATATATCTTATCAACAGAAAAAAGATGGATGCGGGGGAGCCTGAAAAAAATTGTGCAGGCATTACCATTTAAAGCAGGCTATTTTAAACATATACGGGCTATTTATAAACTGGCTGAACTCCTGGATGATTTTGAAATAACAGGTATACTTGCCTGCAGGTTTGAAAGGGAAATTGAAATGTTCAGGCACAATCTTTCTTCCGGCGCTGATGAAGAGGTTTATATTGAAGCGATTGAAGAATGGGTAAAGCTGCAGAAAGAATTTAAAAAGTCGGGCAGCAGGCTGGCTTATTCACAAAAAACCCGCTGGTATTTTCACAACCGGGTATTAAGACGCCTGCAGGCGAAAGGAAAGGAAAACGATACTGCATATGTAAAGCTGGCCACTGCAATACTGATAGCATATAAACAGCGAACAGATTTCAGGCAGCATTATTCCACCTACAATTATGTATGGAAAAGTGGTAACTACCAGCGGGTGGAAACCCGTTTTCTTCAAAATGCCCACGCCGTTTTCCTGCACCAGGTTTTGAGTGGCAATAACCCGGAAATTTCGCTACAGTCCAACCACCTCTGGCGCATGCGGCAGGGCGACAACGATGAAAATAAAAAACCGGCAACGCCGCAACAACAGCCAGGTTCATCCACTGAAGGCCTGGGAGGTTTTATAAAAAAGCTTACCGGCTTGTTCGGCAGAAAAAAAGAGGAAGCAGCGCCTGCTTCATTGCCATCACAGGAACCAGTAAACGAAAATATATCCAATCAGAACGGAACACCTTTCCTGCATTTATGGAATAATGTACCGCAGGCATATGTACAGCTGCTGATGGATGCAGAGATGGAGGAGATACACCAGTTTGCTGAAGAAAACCTTACCCAGCACCCGGATTACACAAGTATAAAAGAGCGGCTGGATAAAGAAGCTGTAAAAAAATTAATCCTCTCAGACTTCGATGTGCCTGCAAAAATGGGCTTCCGTATTGCAGCAGAAAAATACAGTAATTCCATACCGGATGACGATCTTGCAGGCGCCCTGTTGAATAGTATAAACAGCAGCGCTCAAAGTAAGGGCCGGGAATGGACAGAAACATATAAGTCAACTTATTTACAGCAGGCAGGTTTTATAACAACATTGATCTTTGCACGCCACGCAGATATAAGAAGCTGGGCCAGGCCATTATTAATCAATGCCAGTTTTTCCCCCGAACTAAAGAGTACTGTTATTGGAAGATCTGTTGCACAGTTACTGAGTTACGGCCCCCAGGATGCAGTAAATGAACCGGTCATCAAAGACGGGACAACCATTTTATTTGAGCTGTTCCCTGCAGCATTAAAACAACTAAGCATCACCGTTATATCCGAGCTGCTGCAGCATGAAAATGCCGGGGTATTGTTGACTGGGCTTCGGTTATTAAAATTGCAAAAAGAGCAGCTGGAACTGGATAAATTATCCAGTGAATTTTTGTTTGGTTTACTGCAACATCAATATGAATTAGTAAGAGAAGAAGGATTACAGTTATTAAATAATATGCCTGCAGCAGTATTATTGCTGCACCAGGACAACATTATCAATAATTGCCTGTCAGTTTATGAAAATGTACGCCGTGGTTTGCGTCCTGTTATCCAAAAGATGGCGGAAAAGGATCCTGCCTTTGGCGTTAAGGCTGCGGAAACGCTGATGCCGCTCCTGTTACGCAAAGAGCCTTTTGAAGGTTTTCATGCAGATACCAGCCAACTGCTCTGTAATGAATTAAGCGGCTGCCTGCAGCATGCCAATAAAGAAACGGCGCTTAATCTTTTGTATTCCAATTACAGTGCTGCTCAAAATGTTGGCGTGGTAATGCTTGAAAAATACACAGACCCGTTGCAGCTGACCATGCCGCAGGTAATTGCACTGGGCGGGCATGACAACCTGGTGGTAAGAGAATGGTGCTGGAAGTTTTATAAAGAACAAACACCCCGTATAAAATATGAAAAAGAGACCAGCATAAAACTGCTTGAAAGCAAATGGGAAGATACAAGACGCTTTGCCATGCAATATTTCAGGGAACAGTTTGCTGAGAATGACTGGAGCCCGGAAACTCTGATTACGTTGGCGGACTCAGTAAAACCGGATGTGGAGGCTTTTGGACGGGAGCTGATTACAAAGTTTTTCTCCTCGGAAAACGGGGTACAGTATTTATTAAAACTGAGCCAGCACCCGGGCGAAAAAATGCAGTTGTTTGCCACCAATTACCTTGAACGCTTTGCGGCGGATGATATAGAAAAGATCAGGTCACTGGAATTTTATTTCCGTTCAGTGCTAACAAGAGTGAATAAAAGCCGTATCGCAAAAAACAGGATCTATAACTTCCTGTTGCAGGAAGGCAGGAGGTCTGAAGCTGCAGCGAAAACGATCAGTGCAATATTGAGTGATGTATCTGCCATTGCGGCAATTGGCGATAAGGCAAAATGTATTGAGATATTATTGCAGTTAAGGGCATTGTACGATGTGGAAACGCCACTGAAATTGAAAGGAATTGAAACCAGGATGACATAAATCATCTCAAGGTTTTAAGTGGCTTTTGTTCAACATAAATACAACTGTTCAAGAGTGCGACGCCAATAAAGCTGAATAAAAAATAAATGCCGGCAACAAAAAAATAAAAACAGGATGTTATTTAATTACCGTTATTCAGGAAACACCACTGTTACCAGTGCTGCTTACCAGACAGGGCTCAGCTTTTCGCCTGATACGCTCAGGGAAAGCGCCTGGTTTGTGGGCAAGCTGAATAAAAAGCTGGCTTTCAGGGAAGCCATTTCTGCCCTGCATGACGTGGTGGTAAGCGATTTTCGTTTTAAGCCAAAAGATAAAACGGCTTACAAAGAGTGGGTGGCTCAAAACGAAGCCCTGTTCATAGCCGAGTATATGGCAGGTTATAATCCTGACACAGCGGACAAAAGAATAGAAGAAATAAAAGATGAGCTTAGAAACACAAGAGTAGAGAAGGATAAAATTATGGGGCCGTTTTACAAAGCCCGCCAGCATTATTTCCAGCATCTGTATGTAGCAGACCGTGATAAATGGATCGTACTTGATCCTGTTATTACCATTCACCCGGATGAATTATTTTTTGAATGCTTCAGCCAGGATGAAAGCACTTATGGAAAACTGGGCTGCAATTACAACGTGTTTACTGCCATTGATGATTATAAATGCGGTACCACCAATGTTGATTAT
Organism: Ferruginibacter sp.; assembly: GCA_047600665.1. GTDB lineage: Bacteria > Bacteroidota > Bacteroidia > Chitinophagales > Chitinophagaceae > Ferruginibacter. The sequence goes on along the minus strand of JASGKJ010000003.1, from coordinate 2,276,059 downwards.
TCAACTGCTTTGTACGAGGAGTTCCAGAAGATACGTGATTATAAAGAGACAGAATTAAAAGTTGATCCGTCAGGCTTTACTGTTCAAACAACAGATGAGGAAAGCTATAAAGAAGTAAAAATAGATCTGCCCGAAAGCTGGGTACGTGGATTTTTACAGGTAAGCAGCGCAATGACGCTGCCTACCATACAGTTTGAGCTGCACCCGATGGATATCTATAATATTTGTTTGTTACTGCGCCGCTTCAAAGAAAAAAGAGGGCCACGTTCATTACGCTATATACTGGAACCAGGCAAACCTGTAAGGGTATTGCTGGAGCCATGGGGCAAAGAAATTATTTGTGCCCGCAGCGTGTACACAGGCAACAGTAAACATGAAATAAGGACCTGGGGCCGCAGGCGGCTATTAACCCTGGAAAGATTAATTCCTGTCGCAAAAAAGTTTACGGTGCATTTGCTCGGTACCGGTTTACCTGCTTTTTATATTGCCGACCTGGGGGATATGAATTTTACACTCGGCTTAAGTGGCTGGACAAATAATGACTGGAGTCATGCAGGTAACTTTGACCTGCTTGCACCAAGACTGAACGTGGCAGATGATATAAAGCAAAAAGTATTTAATGCACTGAAGAAGGACTGGCTGGCTACAGCACCAAAAATTGCTGCTGCACTCAATATAGAAAATGCACAGGCCGCCGGGGCGCTCAGCGCCTATACACAGGCCGGCAGGGTTATCTACGACCTTAACAGCAACGTATACAGGCTGCGTGAATTAAGCCGGGAGCCATTACCTTTTGATAAGCTCCGCTTCAGTAACCCGCAGGAAGAGCTCGCTGCCGGTATTCTTGACAACCAGGAAGTAAAATTTACAACACAGTCATTACCGGGACAAGGTATGCAACTGACAGGAACGGTAAAGGGTAAACGAAAAACATTTAACCCGGTACTGGTAATTGATGAAGATGAAAAGATAAGATCGGGGCACTGCGACTGCAGTTATTATATCGACAACAAATTATACAAGGGGCCTTGTGAGCACATGCTGGCCATGCGGCAGGCTTTTAACAAAACCAGGGTGCTGGCGAATGATGTTGTGTAGAAAGGCTGGAACTAGTATCAATAAAAAATAATTGTATAAACCAATAAAAATAAAAACAGGCGACTATATTTGTTAACCGCATTCATGTTCTTTGACAGAGGATAAATAAGCATGCACCTTGCTTCCTGAAAAGGAAAGAGCGATGTTTCGTCGTTCATGCAACATGACTATATCATGCATCACCAAATGTAATCTTTACTATGGCATACAGGTACCAGTGTACTATTTTCAGTACCGGCACGCTGTGCCATAATAATACACTGGTACCTGTATGCCTGGCGTTGATTAATCTGGTCTCCGGCGGGCACGAAGGCAGCATCTTTTTCCTCTGTCAATACATGATCTTTCTCCCCTTTTATTTATGGCTGACAGCAAACTTACCCGGCAACAGATCTACGACAGGATAAGAGCATCTTCAAAAGATGAGTTTATACTGGAGGATATGAAACGCCTCGGCTTTTGGAGTAAAGATGATGGTGAGCCAGGTATCCCCGAACTGCTCATCAGGAAAGAAGCAGCACTCCAAAAAGAATTAAATAAACTGTTTGAAGAAAAAAGAAAGCACCAGAACAAGGAGGCTGTGCTGAAGGAAATGCGTATGAAACGCATGGCTGAAGCAAAAGCAAAAAGAGAAACCAATAAAAAGAAAAAGGAACACGAAGCCTTTGAACGTGCCGCTGCATGGAAAAAGAAAAAAGAAAATGAAATTATTTACCTGGGGGAAAATGTTTCAACCGGGCTTAACCATACAGAAAATAATATTGAAAAACTGCAGCAGTACGGTCTGCCGGTTTTTATTGATGAAACAACCCTTGCAACAGCAATGGGTGTTGATCTGAAAGAGCTGAGATTTTTAGCATTCAACAGGCCTGTAGCAACAATAAGTCATTACAGGAAATTTTACCTGCCAAAAAAATCAGGCGGCAAAAGACTGATATCTGCGCCAATGCCAAGGCTTAAAAAAATTCAATACTGGATACTGCAGCACATACTGGATAAGGTTCCTGTTCATAAAGCAGCAAATGGTTTTTTAAGCGGCCATTCCATCGTTACCAATGCAACGCCGCATATTGGAAAAGACATTGTACTCAATGCAGATGTAAAAGATTTTTTTCCGTCTGTTCACTATAAAAGAGTAAAAGGATTATTGACAAAATTGGGTTACGCAGAAAAGATTGCAACCATCCTGGCACTTATTTGTACAGAAGCCGTTACGGAAGAAGTGGAGATCGATGGTAAAAATTATTTTGTTCAAAAAGGAGAACGTGTGTTACCACAGGGAGCACCCACCAGCCCGGCCATTACAAATATTTTATGTTATAAGCTTGACCTGCGGCTGCAGGGCTTAGCTGACAAACTTAACTGCAGCTATACCCGCTATGCAGATGATATTACATTTTCCGGTTCAAAGGAAGTGAATGCCCAGCAGTTGGTATGGCGTGTAAAAAAAATATTACAGGACGAAGGCTTTACTGTACATCCCAAAAAGATCCGGCTGATGAGAAAAGGTGCTTTACAGGAAGTAACAGGGGTTGTTGTAAATGAGCAATTGAATATAAAAAGAAAAGACCTGCATGAATTCCGTGCTTTACTTCACCGGCTAAAAACAAATGCAGGCAAACCGGCTCAATGGGGAAGTGGCAGTTTGGTAAACAGTGTGCTCGGTTATGTCAATTATGTAAATATGGTAAACCCTGTTAAAGGCGCAAAGCTTAAGCAACAGGTAGATGCTTTACTGCGGGATAACAAACTTGTATTAGAAGTAAAAAAAGAAAATACAACCGCAACAGGAAAGAACGCAACAACTCCTGTCAATGGTCAAACTAGTACAGGAACAGGGGACAATAAGGACGACACAGGTAAACCCTGGTGGAATATTGTGTGATAATTATCAGTTACCAAATCTTGGACATCTTGTAGTACGCAATTCGCTTTTACGGACATTCAAAAAGTTTTTATAAGCGAGTGTAATTTCCACGCCACCGCGGTATTGAGATGCTTTTACCAGTTTACTCACATTTACATCATAACTGGCGCCAATATTAAAATTACTGAGCTCAAGTTGTAATACCGGTATCACTGCATCGTTCCACCGGTAAAGCACACCTCCGGTAATTCCTTTTCTGTCATCATCAGATACATACAGATCGTGGCGGTACATAAAACCACCCTGCACCGTACTGTTTCCTCCCTGCCTGAAGTAATCACCATAAAGGATCAGTTCATCAAATTCACCTGAAGCTATAGACATGCCGGCATTAACAGTCAACTTCCGGTTTAATTTCACTGTATTGCTTTCAAAAAAAGCCACATTGGGCCTCGCCACATGAAACATTGCTCCACCAATAAAATAATCAATTGAACCATTCAGTTCTCCATTATAACTTAAACCAACTGCAAGATCCCTGTAACTGACATCCGTATTGGTAAAAGCCTGGTTACTTGCCGGCGCAATGCTGAAACTGCCATTTGCACCTGTGATAAACTGGTCGTTCAACACAAGCTTTGTCGGATCAAATTTTTGCTGCATAAACCCGCCCATAAATGCAAGCGATAAATATGAGTTTCTTTCGCCACTAAGTAATATGCTGTAGTTAAGGGCCGGCATTACCTGTACCTGGCTCAGCTGGGAAGTGCCGGCAACATCTTTTATCAATTGCAACCCGATCGTAAGGTTATCATCTGCAAGTATATTGATGGGCATTTTGATCTCCGTACTCAAACCAAACGTGCGGTAAGGATCCGTAATGCTTTGCCACTGGTTCCTGTAAGAAGCTACAGCTCTTATATCACCTGTAAAAACACCTGCCAGGGCCGGGTTGCGTAAAAGCGGCTGTGCATAATATTGTGATAACAATATATCCTGTGCATGCAGCACCGTGCTGTTCATCACCATCATTAACAAAACTATTCTGCTCAGCAATTTCATATCAGTCTATTTTAGCAGTGTTACATTTCCTTTATAGGTATATGGTATACCATTATCACAAACAACCTCTACTGTATATATGTATACAGCAGGATCAGCCAGTTTCCCGTTTACTCTGCCATCCCATCCCATATCCGGTACATTGGGTGGGAAGTTGTTCTTTTCAAATACCACCTGTCCCCACCTGCTGAACACCCTCAATGATTTTACTGAAGCAATACCTGTAGCCCTTACCATAAACCTTGAATTTTCGGGTAACCCTCCCTGTGGGGTAAATGCATTGGGGATGAACACCTGCGTATTATTACAAAACACCTTTATACAAATTGTATCCGTACCGCTGCAGCCATAAATATTTGTCGCTTTTAAAGTGATACAGCCATCCGTTTTAACTGTTGCAACCGGTGTGGCGCATACATCATCATTGCAGTTTATATTGGCAGCCGGATCCCACTCAAAGATCTTCATTGGTAATATGTTCGGCTGGGAGGCATTCTTTATTTGTGGTTCCAGTTTTAGCTGGTAGCCTGTGGGCAGTATAAAAGAATGTTGTTCAAAATCAACAACGGGGTAGCCGCCAATGCCGATCAATGTGTCTGCAAAACTGCTGCAGCCCGTTTGTGGAGAGTTTACTGTAACAGCATACCTGCCACCATCTGCAATGATCACGTTATTTATTTGTGCATTGGGCTGGTTTACCGGGAAACCCCTGCCTGGTCCTGTCCATGTATAATTTAATGTGGCATTTTGCCCCGGCATTGAACTGGTAGCCTGCAATATTAAATTGTCACCAATACAAAGTGGCGCCCTTGTTGTTATTTGTGGTTTGGATGGAGACTGTTTGATCGTTACAAGAAAACTTGCCTGCTCGGAGATGCAATTGTTTTGCATTGCATATACAATATAGGTCCCTGCATAAGACATAGATGCTGAAGGAAATGACATCACTGTATTGCGGCTTGTGTCTGCCAGCGGACCAAATGCAGGACCCACCCATATATAATCTATCGGGCCCGTTTGGGAACTTGTAGGCGAGGAAGCAGACAGGTTCAAAATATTTTCACTGCACACAGGCGGGTTATATCCAACGACCGGTTTGGCCGGAGGATTAGGATCCTTTAATACAAAAACATCCGGCAGTTTCTGCGAAGCACATCCTTTTGTTTCTACATAAATATTGGAATACGTACCACCAGGTAACTGAACAGTAATTTTTCCTGAGGCATCTGTACTGTCAAAGACAGAATAAACAGACTGGAACTTTTCATATGTTACGATCACCGGCATTCCAGGTATTCCATTGTCGTTTAAGTCAAGCACATTTAAGCTGATCGTTCCGGACGGTACGCCACAGGTTGTTGGGTTTGTAAAGGAGGAACCAACTATTTTAGGCGTTGGGTTTACCATTGTAATAATCTTTGATTGCGGGCTTTCACAATGGTAAATATTTGTCTGGCTTACATAATGAATAAATTTTGCAGGCACTGCCGTGCTGATAACCGGCGCAGCAGTTAGTGCAAGATTATTTGCATCATACCAGTTTAATGTATTGCCTGCAGCACCTGTGGCGGTTAATGCTGCAGCAGGCGTTCCCATACAACGGTTAACGGTATCCGATACCAGCGGAGCCAGCGGGACAGGATTAACTGTAACGGTTAAGTTATATGCAGCGCCATCGCAGGGATTTTGTGCTGGATTGGTTGGCAGCACTGCAATAGTAATGGTCTCACTATTTTGTGTGCTGTTGGCGAATGACACAATGATATCTTTAGTAACGCCAGATGCGGTACCCGATGTTTGCCCGGTTACCCCTGCAGGCAAAGCTCCTTTAACGGCCCAGTTATAAGTTGTGTTACTTACTGTTGAAGCAGGTGAAAATGTTGCTGTCCCGCCTGAACATATTGTTCTTGCAGCAACAGGGAAGCTGATCACCGGGCTTTCACTGATGGTAATATTTGTTTTTGTTTCAAACCCGGGGCAGGGCGGCGAAGGAAGAATAGCATATGCAACGGTGTAATTACCGGGTACACTCAGTGAAGGATTGATCTCTCCTGTTGAAGCATTAACAGATAATTTGCCGGTGGCTTCACTAAACGATCCACCAAAAGTACCGGTTAATGTTACCGGTTGTGGTGATGAAATGCCCTGGCAATAGGGTGAACCCGGGTAATTCATCGTTGCTGTGGGGGTACCGTTTACATTTATAGTCGCTGTAGATACTACATCTTGACAGCCGCCGGTGGCAGGTATGGTATATTTAACAAAATAAGTACCTGGTACAGCCCCCGCAGGTGCGATCTCTCCTGTCACATTATTTAATGCCAACCCGGATAAAGGAGTGATTGAAAAAATTCCACCATCCGTTCCTGTTAGTGACACACCTACAGGTGGGTTTGGGGTGGATGCTGTATTGCTGACATTACATAAATTGAATGGCGTATAACTGATGGCCGCTGTTGCAATTTTTGTAATTGTGATATTTGTTTGAGTGGTAAATCCGGGGCACGGTGATAAGGCTTTTATGGTGTATGTCACTACATAGCTACCCGGCGTACTTGATGCTGGTTTAACAGCACCGGTTGTTTTATCAATATCCAGCCCCGTTGTCGATGTAAATTCTCCGCCTGTTGAACCGGTTAACTGAACATTTTTAATTTGATCTGAACTGCACATTGGCGTACTGTAAAGTATGCTCGCAGCAGGTGTGCCATTTACGTTTACTACAGTACTGGTTGAAAAATCAGCACATCCGCTGCCGCCGCCAACGGTATAGGTAATAGTATACCTGCCTGGTGTGGCACCTGAAGGATCGAGCTGACCGGTACTGCTGTTAACAGGCAACCCGGTTGCCGGCAAAACTGTATAAAATCCTCCAGTCGTTCCTGTTAGTGCTACATTCACAGGAGGGTTTGGTGTTGTACCGCTGTTAACAACATTACAAAGAGTAACCTGACTGTAGCTGATAGTCGCAGATGGGCTTGATTTTACAACAACCTCGATTTCTGCCCTTGGACTTTCGCCGCAACCCGAAACCTGGCTCACATAATATTTTATACTGCCGACTGTACTGGTAGAAGGTATGGGAGCAGTTGATGTGCCAGTACCGCCTGTTGCAACAGTATACCATTTTAAACTTGTGCCGGTAGCAGTTAATGCCGCAGCAGGTTGATTTTGGCAATAGGTTACCGGCGATACAACTACAGGTGCTGCAGGGAATGAATTTACATTTACTATTACCGTTTCCCTGGGGCCTTCACAGCCATTTACTGTTTGACTTACAAAGTAGGTATAAGTGTTTATAGTGGCTGTAGAGGGTGTGGGTGCTGTTGCTGAACCTGTACCACCGGTTAAACTATTATACCATAATAACCCGGTACCCGTTGCTGTTAGTGGTGATGCCGCCTGGTTTTGACAAAGACTGACGGGAGAATTCACAACCGGTTCTGCCGGTCTTCCGGTAACGGTTACGGTTATAGGTACTCTTTTACTTTCACAACCACCACTACCTCCTGTCTGGCTTACATAATAAATGGTGGTGCCGGGAAAATTGGTGGAAGGCACAGGTGCAATACTGCTTCCAAAACCACCGCTTGCTGAAGTATACCAGATCAACCCTGTGCCGGTGGCTTTGAGCGAAGATGCCGGATCCCCCACGCAGTATTTTACAGGAGAGGTAACAGTTGGTACAGGCGTAACAGGTTTTACAGTAACGGTTTTACTTTTACTGTCGCTGCCGCAGGCCGCATTGTTAGCAGATAATGTAACAGTGTAAGTGCCTGTTGCAGCATAGGTATGGCAGTTAGGGTTCATTTGAGATGAACTGGTATTATCGCCAAAATCCCATGTATAATTACTGATGGAGCTGCAGCTGTTGCCGCTAAATCCACCAATGGTTAAATTGTCAAAGCAAACAGGATCATCAATACAGGCAGGGTTAGGTAAAATGCTGAAATCCACTTTTGGCTTCTCCCTTATAACAATTTGGTTTAAGGTATAAGTAGTGGTGAAACAACCATTGATGGCATTTAATGTAGCTGTAAAATCAGGACTGCCGGGGCAGGATGAGCGTACGTAGTTATGAGAAAGCTTTTGTATGATATTGGATGCATTCAAAGGGTGCTGGAGAACAACATCTAATGTGCCGTCACCAAAATCCACCTGGTAATAAGTTCCTGCTGAATTATTAAACCAGTTCCCGATCTGGAATTCAATTGAGGCTGGTGCACATAAGCCTGTAGTGGATGTAGTGGTTGTTAAGCTCGCTAATGGGTTTGTACCATTATAAAATTTATATGTTTTACTTTTTTTGCACCCATTGGAAGGGGTAATGCTTATAGTAATATTAAAATACCCCTGGTTATTATAAGTATGATTGGTTTGTGCACCCGTAGACCAGTCTGCCTGGGTAAATTTTGGAGAGTTATCTCCCCAGTCAATTTCATAGTTACAGGGAGCACCTCCAGCGCAAACAGAATTGTTGCTTACCTTAAGCTGGTAAGTGGAGTTACCATTGCAGTTTGTAAAAGGATCTGATAAATTACTCTGATCCGTTAACCCGGGAACAGGTGCAGGTAAAACATTGATGGAGCCTGTACTTGAAGCTGTGCCTTTATCCGTAGTTACAGATATCTTACCATTTGCCACTGCTGCTGTGGCAGTAATGGTGGTCGCATTATTAACAACATAAGTAACAGTAGTATTATTGATCTTTACAGCAGTTACATTTGTAAAATTTGTTCCTGTAATAGAAATGGACTCTCCTTCGCATATCGTTGATGCAGGTGTGAACGAGCTGATAGTGGGCTGTGCAAGGCCGGTATTCACAGAGGCAAAAACAAGCCATGCAGTAAATGAATAAAAAAGAAGTTTTGTTTTTTTGAAAAAGGGTACCCCATTATAAAATATCATAAAGAGCTGTAGTTAGATTTGGACTGCCTGGTGGTTTAGGATGCAAAAACGGGTATTGCACCTGTGAATAGTGTTATAACAAATATATTAAAAAAAATCAACCCCTGAGACGGCAGGATTCAAAAAAGCTGTACGTTTCAAACAGGAATAATATTTCTAAATGGGCAAAACATTTGCAATAGGTGATATCCACGGTGGGCTAAAAGCGCTAAACCAGGTACTGGAAAAAGCGGCAGTAACCAAAAAGGATACGCTGGTTTTCCTGGGTGACTATGTAGACGGCTGGAGTGAATCAGCACAGGTTATCGATCTTTTAATAGAATTGTCGGCACAGCAATCCTGTATTTTCATAAAAGGCAATCATGATGAATGGTGCGAAGGCTGGTTGCTCACCGGCCTGGCAGATTCTGGTTGGCTGCACAATGGTGGGTATGAAACAATAGAAAGCTATAATGATTATGGTGGATTAAAAAAACAACAACATCTTCTTTTCTTTCAACAAATGAAGTACTGGCATCTTGATGAAAAGAACAGGCTCTTTGTACATGCAGGTTTTACGGCTGCCGAAGGACCACAACATGAAACAGATGTCTCCGATTGCGCCTGGGACCGTACGCTCTGGACAATGGCACTCACCATACATAAAAAAATTAAAAATGATCCCTTGCAGTTACCCAAAAAATTGCGCTTGTTTTATGAAATTTATATTGGTCATACCCCAACGCTTCACCATAAAGTAACAATACCCATGCAGGGCTGCAATGTATGGAACCTCGATACAGGTGCGGCATTTAATGGAAAGCTGAGCATTATGGATATTGATACCAAACAATACTGGCAAAGTGATACAGTACAGCAATTATACCCTGCGGAAGCAGGAAGGAACAGGCATTAATTTATTTAAAGGTTAATATAAAATAAGAGATGGATAAGAACCTACCATATTCCCTTCCGGTTAACTGCTAATTTGCAATAATTAATCAGTCCGTACGCTTTGTTTAAAATTATAAGTAATTTCCCTGAAGCAATTTTTTAAACCTAACACGCCGATTGATGCCTGCCATTCCTGCCGGTTCCAGCAACCTTTCTGCAAAACAGGGTAACTATCTTATCCCGCTTGCATTAGTAACGAGCCTGTTCTTCCTTTGGGGATTAGCCTATGGCTTACTTGATGTTTTGAATAAACATTTCCAGGAAACATTAAATGTTGACAAAGCAAGGTCTGCTCTATTACAGATGGCTTATTTTGGTGCTTACTTTTTAATGGCTTTACCGGCAGGTTTTTTTATGACCCGTCATGGATATAAAAAAGGGATCATCACCGGTTTGCTTTTATATACGGCAGGCGCTTTTCTTTTTTATCCTGCTGCACAATTAAGCAGTTTTAATTTTTTCCTGCTGGCGCTTTTTGTACTGGCTGCTGGTTTAACTTTTTTGGAAACAGCTGCCAACCCTTATGTAACAGTATTGGGTGAGCAAAGAACCTCTGAAGTAAGACTGAATCTTGCACAAAGTTTCAATGGCGTGGGTTCCTTTATCGGGCCCATCATCGCCGCTAACCTTTTTTTTGGAAATGCCGCCGAGCAGGTAGCTGCGCTTGACTCGGTAAAGATGGTGTACATCATCATCGGGGTAACAGTTCTGTTTATTGCAGGATTATTCTGGCGAACTCCATTGCCGGAGATAAAGGAAAGCGAGCTGGTTTCAGAAGCTGTACAGGACAGCAAACCATTACAGCAACATAAAAACTTTACCGGCGCTATCATCGCACAATTTTTTTATGTGGCGGCACAGGTGGGTGTAGCCGCTTTCTTTATCAATTACTGCACGGAGGCAGATGGCAATATCAACAATTCAAAAGCAGCTTACCTGCTATCCACCAGTCTTGTATTGTTCACCATTGGCCGCTTTGCCGGCACGGCCCTCATGCGGAAAATTGCACCAAATAAATTGCTCCTGCTGTACGCCGTTATTAATATACTGCTCTGCATGATCGTGGTTTTTCAAAAAGGTGTGCTGCCGGTATATTGCCTGATGGCTATTTTCTTTTTCGAATCAATCATGTTCCCAACAATTTTCGCCCTGGGTGTAAAAGACCTGGGTCATCATACAAAAAAAGCATCCTCCTTTATCATTATGTCAATTGTCGGTGGGGCTTTAATGCCTTATATAATGGGTAAAGTTGCCGAAGCATCCTCCACTTCCATTGCATACAGCATACCGGCACTTTGTTTTGTAGTGGTGGCCTGGTACGGATGGAGAGGATATAAAACAAAATGATTCAAAAAGAATATAACTTACCAGTTAAACCATTCATGTTACATGTTCTCTTTACAAAATAAAAAAGCTGTTATCACGGGTGGTGGCAGTGGTATCGGCAGGGCTATTGCAGTTCTGTTTGCAGCCAGTGGTGCTGATGTGCATGTTCTTGAACTTACTGAAGCCGCTGCAAACGATACAGCAACTGAAATAAAAAATGCCGGCGGTAAAGTTTTTGTTTATGCCTGCGATGTAAGCAACCAGCAACAGGTGGTAAAAACATTTGAAAGTATTGGTAACATTCATTTGCTCGTGAACAATGCCGGCATTGCACATGTGGGCAAGGCAGATACCACCAGTGAAGATGATTTTGACCGGCTGGTAAATGTAAACATCAAGGGTGTTTACAATTGTTTATTTGCTGCTATTCCGCAATTGCGTAAATCTGGTGGCGGCGCTATTGTAAATATGGCTTCCATCGCAGCATGGGTTGGGTTACCGGAACGTTTCGCCTACTCTGCTGCAAAGGGTGCTGTAGTGGGCATGACGATGAGTGTGGCAAAAGATTATATAAACGAAAATATCCGCTGTAATTCCATTTCGCCGGCAAGGGTTCATACGCCTTTTGTTGACGGCTTTATTTCAAAGAATTACCCGGGCAGGGAAAAAGAGATGTTTGAAAAATTATCCAAAACGCAGCCCATTGGCCGCATGGCAAAGCCTGAAGAAGTTGCAGCACTCGCTTTATATCTCTGCAGCGATGAAGCGGCTTTCATCAGCGGTTGTGATTATCCTGTAGATGGAGGATTTATCAAACTGAACAATTAAAACACTATTCATCTTAAATAAGTAATTAAAAACATGAAACTGTTTCGTTTTGGCGAAGCCGGTAAAGAAAAGCCGGGCATTATTAAAGAAGAAAAATATTTTGATGTCTCTTCTTTTGTGACAGATTATAATGAACAATTTTTTGAAGAAGGCGGGCTGGATAAACTAAAGACATTTTTAGAGACCAATCCATCCCTGCCCGAAGTGGATAAAAATATTCGTGTGGGCGCTCCTGTTGCCCGGCCGTCAAAGATTGTTTGTATTGGCCTGAACTATTCTGATCATGCAAAAGAAACCAATGCACCTATTCCTGCAGAGCCGATCATCTTTTTTAAATCAACCACGGCGGTATGCGGACCAAATGATGACCTTATCATTCCAAAGGACAGCAGCAAAACAGATTGGGAAGTGGAGCTGGCATTCGTAATTGGTAAAAAAGCAAGCTACGTGGAGGAGAGTGAAGCCATGCAATACGTGGCAGGCTATTGCCTGCACAATGACTACAGCGAACGGGCCTTTCAGCTGGAACGTGGCGGCCAGTGGGCAAAGGGTAAGGGCTGCGACAGCTTTGCGCCGCTGGGACCTTTTCTTGCAACCACTGATGAGATAGCGGATGACAACGATCTCCGGCTCTGGTTAAAAGTAAATGGCAAGACCTACCAGGACAGCAGTACATCCAACTTTGTTTTTAAGATTCCCTTCCTGGTATATTACCTCAGCCAGTTCATGACCCTGTTGCCTGGTGATGTTATCAGTACGGGCACACCTCCCGGTGTTGGGCTGGGTATAAAACCAGAACCTGTTTATATAAAAGCTGGTGATGTTATTGAATTGGGTATTGACGGACTCGGTGTGCAGAAACAAACGGCCAGGGCCTGGGCAAAATAAATGCTATGATCATCGACAGCCATGTTCATTTCTGGAAATATGATAAGGTGAAAGATGCCTGGATCACCGATGATATGAAGCAATTGCAGCAGGATCTTTTACCACAGGATATTGAACCTGTCTTAAAAAACAATACTGTGAATGGGATTGTTGCAGTACAGGCTGACCAATCAGAAAAAGAAACCATTTTTTTAAAGGAGCTGGCTGATGAAAATGATTTTATAAAGGGTATTGTTGGCTGGATAGGTTTGCAGGAAAAGAGTATAGAAGAAAGATTGCATTATTTTTCCCAGTATTCAATCATTAAAGGCTGGCGGCATATTGCACAGGCAGAACCAGCTGGTTTTTTATTAAATGAAAACTTTTTGCGTGGAATTGCAGCACTTGAAAAGTATAACTATACGTATGATATACTTATTTACCCGGCACAAATAAAGGATACGCTTGAGTTAGTAAATAAATTTCCTGATCAACGTATGGTACTGGATCATTGTGCAAAGCCAGGCATAAAGAACAAAGCCTTTGTTGAATGGAATAGGCAAATACAGGAATTGGCAAAAAACCCGGCTGTTTATTGTAAGCTCTCTGGTTTATTAACTGAAGCAACATGGAAGCAATGGGATGACGCCACCTTTTATCCTTACTTTGATACAGTGTTTGATGCATTTGGTACAAGCCGTTTGTTGTATGGCAGCGACTGGCCGGTGATGTTATTAAGCGGCGGATACGAACAATGGAAAAACCTGCTTGAAAATTATATTGAAAAAAATTGCGAAGCCGGTGCAAAAGAAAAAATATTCGGCAGCAATGCCATTCAATTTTATAACCTCTAAATATGGACCTGCAGTTAAATGATAAGATCATTATTGTAACCGGTGGCGCCAAAGGTATTGGTGAAGGTATTGTACGGGCACTTGCAAAAGAAAACGCCTTTCCAATAATTATTGGCAGGAATGAAGATGACAATAAAAAACTCCTGGCTGAAATTGGAAAAGGTGGCCAGGTAATGGCAGAACTAACGGAGCCGGCTGCCTGCGAAACAGCTATGGAACAGGTGATACAGCAATATGGCCGTATTGACGGGCTGGTGAACAACGCCGGTGTGAACGATGGCGTTGGTCTTGAAAAAGGTGACTATGAATCCTTCCTGGCATCGCTACATAAGAACCTGGTGCATTATTATTTGATAACACAGTATGCTTTACCATATCTTATAAAATCACAAGGAGCCATTGTAAACATCAGTTCCAAAACGGCTGATACCGGCCAGGGCAATACTTCCGGCTATGCAGCATCCAATGGTGGCCGCAATGCGCTCACAAGGGAATGGGCGGTGGAATTATTAAAATATGGTATCCGTGTAAATGCCATCGTGGTGGCAGAATGTTATACCCCTTTATATGAAAGCTGGATCAGCAGCTTTGAGAACCCTACTGCAAAGCTGCAATCCATCACAGATAAAATTCCACTGGGGAAAAGAATGACCACCGCAGCAGAAATTGCTGATATGGCTTTATTCCTGTTGTCTGCCCGTTCAAGTCACACTACGGGGCAGTTGATCTATGTGGATGGGGGTTATGTGCATTTGGACAGGACGTTGTAAAAGAAAAAATAAACCCCGGCATTACTGCCAGGGCTTCTTCGTGGTGTGGGCCGGGATCGAACCGGCGACACAAGGATTTTCAGTCCTTTGCTCTACCGACTGAGCTACCGCACCATCCTCCGGTTTTTAAACCGGGCAGCAAAAATAGGGGTTTCTCATTAAAAAACGCCCTAATTGCCATATACACTTAAAAATTTTATCCGCATTATTTTCAGCTGCTCCCAGGTATAGCTGCTGTCCGCCATCTCTTCCTGGGCTATCTGCAGGCTGCTGGTCTCACAGGCTTTAAAATAATCAATGATCTCTTCCTGCTCATACTCATCCACCATCTCGTCAATGGCATAATCCAGGTTCAGCCGGGTGCCGCTGGCCACAATGGTCTCCATCTCCTCCAGCAGTTCATCAATTTTCAGGTCTTTGTTCCTGGCAATGGTTTCCAGTGGTATCTTCTTATCTACATTCTGAATAATAAAGATCTTGTTGTTGTTCTTGTTCACCACCCCTTTTATTACAAAATCATCCGGGCGTTCTATATCATTTTCTTCCACGTATTTGGCCACCAGGTCCACGAATTTTTTACCATAGCGGATGGCCTTGCCCTTACTCACCCCCTGGCATTTTTCCAGTTCTTCTACCGTGGTGGGATAAAGCGTGGCCATATCTTCCAGGCTGCTTTCCAGGAATATAACAAAAGGCGGCAGGTTCTTTTCCTTTGCCACTTTTTTGCGGAGGTCCTTCAGCATTTCCAGCAGTTTTTCGTCTGCTGCACCGCTGCCGCCGCTGGCAGGTGCACCTTCATCATCATCTGCATCTGCGCCCTCAAATAAATTATTGAGTACAATCTTGAAGGAAGCCGGCTTTTTAAGGAAAGCATCCGCTTTTTTTGTAAGTTTTAATACGCCGTATTCCTCAATATCCTTTGTTATCAATCCTTCCAGTATCATCTGGCGCATTAAAGAGTTCCAGAACAGCTCCTCTTTTTCTTTACCGATGCCGAAGAAGTCCTTCTCATCGTGGCGGAACATTTTTACCTGCGGGTTGGGTTTACCCCTTAAAATATGCAGCAGGTAATCCATGGTAAACTGTTCATCCAGTCCTTTAATAACGGTAAGCGCCTGGTGTGCTTCTGTCTTAGCCTCTATCTGTTCCTTAGGATTGCTGCAGTTATCACACATACTGCTGCAGCGTTTGGTATCATAATCTTCACCAAAATAATTCAGCAGTATTTTACGGCGGCAAACAGCGCCTTCAGCATAAGCCACCATTTCATTGATGAGCTGGGCGCCTACTTCCCGTTCACTTAATGGTTTATCCCTCATCAGGTGTTCCAGCTTGGCCACATCTTTATGAGAATAGTATAAAAGACATTTTCCTTCCATACCATCCCTGCCGGCACGGCCCGTTTCCTGGTAATAATTTTCTATCGATTTGGGAATATTATAATGTATCACAAAACGTACATCCGGCTTATCGATACCCATACCAAAAGCAATGGTGGCAACGATCACCTGCACATCTTCATTTAAAAAGAAATCCTGCCGTTCGGCCCGGAGCTTGCTTTCCAGCCCGGCATGGTAAGCCACCGCCTTAATACCATTTGCCACCAGCACTTCAGCCAGTTCTTCGGTAGTCTTCCTGTTCAGTGTATAAATAATGCCGCTCTTACCTTTATTCTGTGATATAAAACGGACAATACTTTTAACGGTTTGATCTTTCTGGACCTTTGGCAGTATCTCGTAATAAAGATTGGCCCGGTTAAAAGAAGAAATAAAAACCTGTGGATTACGGAGACCAAGGTTTCTTAAAATATCGCTTTGCACTTTGGGGGTAGCCGTTGCAGTAAGCGCTATCATTGGCGCTCCTGGCTTTATCATTTCCATCATCTCTCTCAACCGGCGGTATTCCGGGCGGAAATCGTGGCCCCACTCGGAAATACAGTGTGCCTCATCCACAGCAAAAAAAGAAATATTGAGGTCTTTAAAGAATTCGATGTTCTCCTCCTTCGTTAATGTTTCAGGCGCTACATACAGCATCTTTGTTTTACCATCGGTAAGGTCGTCTTTTACAACCTTTTGCTGACCCTTATTTAAGGTGCTGTTTAAAAAATGTGCCACATCATCTTTGCTGCTGTAACTTCTCACCAGGTCCACCTGGTTTTTCATTAAAGCGATGAGCGGGGAAACAACGATGGCACAACCTTCACTGATCATGGCAGGCAACTGGTAACACAGGCTTTTACCACCGCCGGTGGGCATAATTACAAAAGTATCCCTGCCGCTCAGCAGGCATTTAATGATATCTTCCTGCGGATCTTTAAAACCATCAAACCCAAAATGTTCCTGGAGCTTAGCAGTTAAATCTATCTTCTTTTCTTTGGCGGCCGATTTTGTTGCCGTATTGTTTGTCTTTGCTCCTTTTACAGGAGCTGTTTTAGCAGTTGCTTTTACTTTAGCCATAGCATTCTCTTCCTCGATTTGGTTTTTAGCATAACCAGCCGGTTGCAGTAAAAAGATCATACAGCCGGCTGCAGATTTTAAAAGGGGCGTGAAGTTACTTCAATCTGCCCTGAATTAAAAATTATAGGGCCTTTTTAAACATCCTTTAAGATAATCAAATTTTTCAAAACCTTTCCCGTTTTTTTAACGCTGCAGCATTCCACTTTGTGTTGTGCCGTATTTAAAGTAGGTTTGCCGCTCTTTACACAACAGGCAGTATAATAAGATTACAGTTAGTTCGTTTAAATAAGCCTCATATTATTGAATTATTATGAATAAGAACCACTATGTAGCCATTATGGCGGGCGGGATTGGCAGCAGGTTCTGGCCAATGAGCCGTACCAATTTTCCGAAACAGTTTTTGGACATTCTTAATACGGGTCGTACGCTGATACAATCTACCTATGACAGGTTTGCTTTATTTATCCCGAAAGAGAATATATACATAGTAACAACAGAACAGTACAGGGATATTGTTGCAAAACAGTTGCCTGAACTGGATCCTGCCAATATATTGTGTGAACCGGCACGTAAGAATACGGCACCCTGTATTGCTTATGTCTCCTACAAACTTAAACAGTTAAACCCGGAGTCTAACCTGGTGTGTGCACCGGCTGATCATATCATTCTTGATACAGAAGAGTTTAAAAGGATCTGCCTGGAAGCGCTGGATTTTACAGATCATATCAAAGGGCTTGTTACATTGGGTATAAAACCCACTTATCCCAATACAGGCTACGGCTATATACAATATGAACAGCATGCAGTAAGCGAAAATGTGTATAAGGTGAAAACCTTTACAGAAAAGCCAGACAAGGAACTGGCTCAAACATTTTTGGCAAGTGGTGATTTTTTATGGAACGCCGGCATATTTGTATGGAAGATCAAAAACATCATTACTGCTTTTGAAAAATTCCTGCCGGAAATGCATGATGTATTTGATGCGGAGAAAACAAATTTCAACACCCCGGAAGAAAAAGACGCTATCAGCAGGATATATCCCCAGTGCGTAAATATTTCCATCGATTATGGCATTATGGAAAAAGCTGATAACGTGTATATCATTCCATCGGCTTTTGGCTGGAGTGATCTTGGTACATGGGCCAGTGCGTATGATAACCTGGAAAAAGATTACCTGGAAAATGCAGTAGCAGGTAACAATGTGATGATCATTGATGCTACTAAAAACATTGTTCATTCTGATAATACCAAGCTGGTATTATTACAGGGCCTTGATGACTTTATTGTAGTGGATACAAAAGATGTTTTACTCATCTGCCGTAAGGATAAAGAACAGGAAATAAAGGAATATGTGGCAGAAGTAAAACGGAATAAAGGCGATAAATACCTGTAGTTAAGCTGTTTACGGTTTTTACGGTACATAATAATCAGGCTCCGCAAACGTTCTATATATACCCTGGTACTCCTTAATAAAACCCCACGGGCCCACCGTATGAAAATAATTCTACTCAAGCCTTATTATCTTGTGCTTATTCCTGTATTGATGGCTGTTGCAGTTATACTATATATACTGGACAACCTGAATGTGGATGTAAATCCGCTGATTTCCTATACTGAAAAAGAAAAACAGCCATAGCAGGAATTTTGCGATGAAATAATACGGGCATTTGTTCGTTAATACAGGAGTTTATACACCAAACAACCTGTAAATCCATATTTACTGCCTATGATGAAGGCTTTTCTTATTGTAACATCCCTGGTATTATTACTGCCAAATTTTTTCAGGAAAGACATTATTCCGTTTCCTGCATATAATCATCTGGAAGATTTTGATCCGTCATTATCCGGTATCAAATCTCTGGATCAGCTGGAAGAGTATGTTGATAAAAGGGCAGCCGCAAATAATATTACCCCTGGAAGTTTTGAATATGTTGAATTGACAGAGTCAGTTGTTAAACAAAGATTCTACCATGGATTCTCTCATTTTTCTTTGAATGAAAACTGGGTAGCAGCCCTTGGCGGCAGGTTTGATGAAGGCCTTGCCTGTAAAGTAAAACCGGAAGATATACTGCAGCATTCAAACGCCGCCTGCTCACAGCAATCCATCGTGATGATGGCCCTGCTGAGGAAAAAACATATTGATTACCGTAAGGTTGGCTTTCCGCATCACTATGCCATGGAAGTAATGATTGGTAAGAATTGGTTTTTCTTTGATCCTGATATGGAACCAACCATAAGTAAAGACCAAAGAATGGAAACAAGCTGGCTGCTGCAAGGCGACAGCTTAAAACAATACTACAATGCTGCAGTACACAAAGACCTGGATTACCAGTTTGGTGTTGGTATTAAGGCTACCACGGGTACAGTAAATGAAATACCTGCTGCTAACATAAAAATATTTCACAGCCTTACTGCCATTGCATCCAAACTGTTTTGGATGCTGCCATTAATATTGCTTTATTTCAGGCCGGCAGTATCCTTCTCCCCATCCTTTTCTTTGCGGATCAAAAGAAAACAGCCAAAATTTTCTTTAGCAGGCTAATGCTTATTTTTGGTTGATAAGAACATTACAATGCGGCGGCATTTGTAATAATGATATTTTCAACCTGTAAGTAATAGCATGATGCCGGTTATTAAAAGTAAACTGCCCAACGTTGGCACCACCATTTTTACCGAAATGAGCTCACTGGCAGTTCAGCACAATGCCATTAACCTTGGGCAGGGTTTTCCGGATTTTATGATGGATGAACAACTGGTTTCGCTTGTTCATGAATCCATGAGAAAAGGGAATAACCAGTATGCCCATATGAACGGTTTGCCTTTATTACGTGAGCGGATAGCCGAAAAAGCTGCTGCCTTATACAACGCAAACATCAATCCTGAAACGGGTATCACCATCACACCGGGGGCTACTTATGCTATATACACTGCATTCACCACCGTGTTACAACCGGGTGATGAAGTAATACTATTTGAACCTGCTTTTGACAGTTATATTCCCAACATAGAAATTAATGGCGCTACCCCGGTACCCATTCCGCTCAATTTTCCGGACTATTCAATTGACTGGAATTTGGTACGGCAAAAAATTTCTCCAAAAACAAAAGTGATCATCATCAATACGCCCAATAACCCGGCAGGAAGTGTATTGAACGAGAATGACATTGAGCAGTTAAGAAGTATTGTAAAAGATACGGGGATTTTTATTTTCAGCGATGAAGTGTACGAACACATCATCTTTGATGACCTCCGGCACGAAAGCCTTTTGCGCCATGCAGACCTGATGGAACGTGGTTTTGTATTTTTTTCCTTTGGCAAAACATACCATTGTACCGGCTGGAAGATGGGTTACTGTATTGCTGCGCCTGCACTGATGAAAGAATTCAGGAGGGTGCACCAGTTCAATTGCTTTACCACCAACAGTGTTCCACAATTTGCGCTGGCGGAATATATACAGCAAAAAGAAAAATACCTGCAGCTTGGCAAACAGCTACAGCAAAAAAGAGATCATTTTCAGCAGCTGATGCAACAGTCAAAATTTAAAGCATTGCCCTCGTATGGCAGCTATTTCCAGCTATACAGTTATGATGGCCTCAGTGATGAAACTGAAAAAGCACTTGCCATACGGCTGACAAAAGAATACGGAGTGGCAAGTATCCCTGTTTCATCCTTTTATTCAAACGAAACAAACAATAAGGTGATCCGGTTTTGTTTTGCCAAAAAAGAAAGCACCCTGGAAGAAGCAGTGAACAGGCTTATAAAGTTTTAACCTGCATAGCTCAACCAGGGTACTCTTCCAGTTCTTTACTTATTTCAAATTACCGGTAATAAATGCAGCTACATCTTTTTTGAACAATGCTGCAGATTCATTGTGTGTGTACATCATATGACCGGCTTCATAATATTTCTGGGTGATATTTCCCTTGATCGCTTTATTGAGACCAAGGTGATCAAATGTATATTCTGTTCCGGCAAACGGCGTTGCCATATCATAAATCCCGTTCAGCACCAATACTTTCATTTTGGGGTTGCTTGACATGGCATTGATAAGGTCGGGGCAGGTATTGGGTGTGGAAGCATCGCCGAAAATACCATTACTGCGCTGGTGTTTCCAGTCCCATTTAAAATCCGGCAGCGCATAGGCGCTGGTGTTATAATTCTTATCCTTACTCACTTTTAGTTCTGTTGTGTAATAGTGCATAAAAGCGCTGATAAATGCAGGGCTGATATCAGAAGATTGCGGATCATAAAATGCGTATTCACCCAGCAGGTCCTGTGTGATCCCTTTATACCTTGCATCAAGGCGGCCAACCGTCATACCTGAATTACGTAACAGCTCCTGTGCAAATTGCGGCTGGTTCACCCGCAGGTTTGCTTTCTCCCAGTAGTCTTTGCTTATACCAGTGTACGCAACAAGCTTAGCAAGTACTTTTTCTCTTTCATCAGCACTTAAAAGATCTCCCTTTATCAGCGCCTGTGCATAATCACTGTAAGTAAATGCTCTTACTTCTTTTAAAAATGCATCAAGGCTGGCTGGTTTATTGGGCACTTTATTATGATACCAGGCCGTGGCGGCATAGGTAGGAAAGTTCACAATAAACGGCAGGTCATCACCCGGGTTAAATGCCAGCTGGCGTATATCCAGCACATTTGATACGAGTACAATACCGTTTACGGATATGCCAAAATTTTCCTGGAGATAATCGGCCACACCTGCAGAACGGAATGTACCATAGCTTTCGCCCAGTAAAAACTTAGGAGAGTTCCATCTTTCGTTTTCGTGTACATAATTTTTTATGAACTGGCTCACCGACCGGATATCCTGGTCTACACCCCAGAAATCGGTATTCTTTCCCTTCCCTGTAGCACGGCTCAGGCCTGTTCCAACAGGGTCCATCATAATGATATCTGATACATCCAGGATTGAGTAGTTATTATCTTCGAGTTTATAAGGAGCCGGGCCATTTGGAGAGGGATCATTTACCACCACTCTTCTTGGACCCATCACACCCATATGCAGCCACATAGAGGATGAGCCTGGACCACCATTATATGAAAAGGTCAACGGTCTTTTACTAAAGTCCGTTTCGCCATCCTTTGTATAGGCTGTGTACCCAAAAGAAGCAATGGGCTCATCTTTATCATTTTTTAAAATAAGCGTTCCAACGGTGGCAGTATAACTAATGATCTTGTTATCGATCTTAATACTGTGCTTTGTTACAAACTTTTCCGGTTTGGCTGCACTGTCAGGTTGCGCCAGTACAGTGGCGGAAAATAAAAAAAAGGAAACCATAAGGCTGGTAATGCAATAGCTCTTTTTCATGCCGTTGAGTTTTGGTGAAAATTTTAAGGATGGTGAAGTTAATAAATTCCCGGTGGCATTGCTGCCATTCAAATATTGTGTTAAGCCGTTTGTAAAAATGGAAAGCTAATGGTTGGGTGTGAGCCGTCAGGCTGTCTTTCCTTCTTTACCAAAAAGATCCTTCATCATTTCCTCTGCATCAGCCATATGGTCTTTTAATGCATCGCCACCCTTTGATCTCAGCTCATCAAAATATTCTTTTGCTTTATCCATCATACCCTCTGCTTCTGTTTTTACTTTGTTTGCTTTATCCTTTATATCCTTGGCCAGTTTTTCTTTTTCCTCCGGTGTCATGGTCATATACTTAAAAGCAGCTATGCCTGCTGCTGCACCGAGTAAAAAGGTGGCGATATGTTTTGAATTCACACTCATGGTAAAAGTTTTTAGTTTATTTTAAAATATTGTGTTGCAGTTTTGCAGCCATGCTGTTACAAAAGAAAATTACAACAATAATACCGTTCTTGTTTGCCTGCATTTTTGGCAAAGCACAAATCTTTCCACAAAAGAATTATGATAAAGGTTATTTTACCTGGCCCGTACTGGCTAAAAAAGCACTGGCTGCAAATTTTGGTGAATTAAGACCCAACCACTATCACATGGGACTTGACTGTAAAACAGACCAGAAAGAGAATGTACCGGTGGTGGCTGCTGCCGATGGCTATATCGCCAAAGTAAAAATTGAACCATTTGGTTTTGGAAGATGTATCTATATCAATCATCCAAACGGGCTTACCACTTTATATGCTCATTTGAATGATTTTTATCCTGAACTTGAAAAATATATTAAGGAACAGCAATACGGCCTGGAAAGCTGGAAGCTGTTTTTAGAGAATATTCCACCCAACCTGTTTCCTGTAAAAAAAGGGCAGTTTATTGCATACAGTGGTAATACCGGGGGTTCACAGGGTCCACACCTGCATTTTGAAATACGGGATACCAAAACCGACAAAGTCTTAAATCCGTTATTATTTGGTTTCCCGATCACAGATAATATTGCACCGGCTGTATTACGGTTAGCCGTGTACGACAGAACAAAAAGCACCTATGAACAAAGCCCACGATTCTTTCCAATAAAAAAAGTAAACGGCGTTTATAAAACAGTAAGTCCTGTTATATCTATTTCAACCAGTAAAGTAAGCTTTGCCATCACTGCATTTGATCAATATACTGGTTCCACCAACCAGAATGGTATATATGAAGCAGATCTTTATCACAATGATCAGCCGGTTGTTGGTTTCCAGCTGGACAGTATCAGCTATGATGAAACCAGGTACCTGAATGCTCATATCGATTATAAATTAAGGATCGGCGGAGGCCCGTTTGTACAGCATTTGAGTAGGCTGCCCGGCTACCCGCCCGGCACTTATAAAGAAGTTAGCGGCGATGGGGTGCTTGATATTTCAGATGGGGAACCACAGCATATTAAAATTGACGTAAAGGATACAGAAGGCAACACATCTGCAGTTGAATTTGACATCAAATCAACCGGCGGTTCAGCCTACGTGCAGCATGATGGCCCTTTATTCGGCCCGGGCTACATGAATATTTTCGAGAACGACAACCTTTGTTTTTATTTAGATGAAAAAGAGCTGTATGACTCTGTTCATTTTATGATCAGTCCTTATGCAGCAACTACTAACCGTACAGCCTATTTAATTCATGGCGGTACGGTGCCTGCACATACTTTTTATAATATCCAGCTGAGAAATAAAAACATCGTTCATCCTGACCGTGCTGTGATGAAACGCTGGTGGGGCGCCAAGGATGATTATGTAAAAGCAATGCCTGAAGGTGACGGCTGGTATAAAGGGAGTTTTAAAGCATTTGGTTATATTGCCTTGTATGAAGATGATCATCCACCCACTATTACGCCTGTGGGTTTTAAAGACGGGATGAATGCTGCCAAACTAAGCCGGCTTGCTTTTGTTATAAGAGATGATACAGATGAATTGCAGAACTTCCGTGCAGAACTGGATGGTAAATGGCTCCGCTTCAGCAACGATAAAGGCAAAACATTTATTTATAAATTTGATGAATACTGCCCTGCAGGTAAACATGAATTAAAGATCAGCGTGGAAGATATTGCAGGCAATAAAACAGAAAAGGTTTATAATTTTACACGTTAGTGGCTCCTCTGATAAGAAAAGAGATTTAAAATATTTTAATCATCAAAAGTCCTTTTAGGAATTTAGGGCAATATGGCAACAACATTAAGCGAAGGACAGAAAGCGCCTTCATTTACAGGTAAAGATCAAAACGGGAACACTATATCACTGGCACAATACAAGGGACAAAAAGTTGTTGTATATTTTTACCCTGAAGATGATACACCCACCTGTACAGAGCAGGCCTGCAACCTCCGGGATAATTTTGCTTTACTAAAAAAAGAAGGCATTGTTGTATTGGGCATAAGCCCGGATGATGAAACAAAGCACAAAAAATTTGAAGCAAAATTCAACCTCCCTTTTACACTGATCGCAGATACAAAGCATACTATTCTTAATAAGTATGGCGTATGGGGACCAAAGCAAATGTTTGGCAATCATTATATGGGTGTGCACCGCACCACTTTTTTAATTGATGAAAAAGGCACCATTAAAAAAATTTTTTTAAAACCCCGAAACAAGCAGCACAGCGAAGAGATATTAAAAGCGTGGAAAGCAATTGACAAAAACTGATTTTATCATAAAAGAAAATTCCTGGCTTGCAAAAATCGCTGCATTTAAGCTTGGAACAAATGCGGTTGCCATGGTGCTGGGCAAAACCATTCATTTACACAATACCACAAAAGAAGATTTTTTGAAAAATGAGCGCTGGGTAAAGCATGAGCTTTGTCATATCCGCCAGTTCAGGCAGCATGGTTATATCCCTTTTCTTGCAAAATATGTATGGGAAAGTATCCGTAAAGGTTATTACCATAATAAATACGAGGCGGAGGCCAGGGAGGCAGAACTATTATAATATCCATTCCACTTCTCCAAAGTCAAAATAGTTATCGATGGTATCCGTGGTATAAAGCAAGCCTGTCTCGGTTACACTTTTAATGATTGACTGAAAAACAATATTGCCCTTTTTTAACTGTACCGGCTGGTTCAGTTTATACAGGCAGTTGTTGTACTGTTGCATCATTTTATCAAAATCCTTCCCGGCAAGTTCATTTACCCTGTTTAATACCAGCTGATGCAGCTCTCTTGCTAATTGTTCTGGTAAAAAATCTTTCCCGGTGATCTGCTTCAGGGAAACGGGGTTTTTAATGCTGTCTTCAAAACCGGTTTGGTTAATATTGATACCGATACCGGCAATAGCATATTTCCAGCTTCCTTTAGCTTCACCCTGCCTGCCTACCACATTTTCTATCAGTATACCACCTGCCTTTCTGTCACGCCAGTAAATATCGTTGGGCCATTTTATTTTGGTTTCATCCCCGGCATATTTGGTGAAAAATTCAAAACAGGCCAGCGATACAGCCACCGAAAGCCTGAATTGCCCGGACAATTCCAGCATACCAGGCACCAGTACAATACTCAGGGCTATGTTTTCACCTTTACCGGTTTGCCATGATTTGCCCCGCTGTCCTTTTCCGCTTGTTTGGCTGTGGGCAAAAAAAGCATCCCCATGTTTCGCCATTCCTGCATGAACCTGTGCCATGGCATAGTTGTTGGTGCTGTCCACCTCGTTAAGAATTGTAAAGGAAGCAACAGGTTTCTGTATCATGCAGGGATTGATAAAAGAATTTGTACTTTTGAATCCAGTTGCAAGCTACATCCTGCTATTTAAAAAACATAACAAAAAGGAGTGTTGCAGGCTAAATCACTCACAATTGGGTTCCTGCAGGAACGTTAATTAAAAAAGAATAATTTGAATAACCTGACAGTATTAGCAAGCCGTAAGAAAAAAACAAATACACGGCTGAACAGAAACAGTAAGATTTTTAAAACCATCATCCACGCCATACAGGATAAAAAGGGGGAAAATATAATCAGTCTCGACCTGAGAAATATCCCTGAAGCCGTATCCGACTTCTTTATCATTTGCGAAGCAAATAACACCACCCAGTTAAAAGCCATTGCCGATTTTGTGGAGGCTGAAGTAAAACAAAAATGTGGTGAATTACCTTACAAACATGAAGGAAGGCAGGCTTTACAATGGATACTGATAGATTACGTTAACATTGTGGTACATGTAATGTTACCGGAAACACGAAAATTTTATCAGCTGGAAGAAATGTGGAGCGACGCACCAGGGATGGAACATGCAGGATAGATCAATAATACACACTCCTATAAAAAATAAATCAGAAGTAATCCAAACATATGTCAGAAGATAAAAACAACGAAACCAACAGGAGATTAGGCCCCCCGAATAACAATGTTCCGGGAGGAGGAGGAGAAGATAACCAGTCAAAGAAAAAACCCCGTTTTAATCTTTACTGGGTATACGGTATCGCCTTTGCAGCACTCATTGCATATAATTTCTGGAGAGCCCCATTGGGCGGAGTTGAGACCGACCAGGTGAAATTTACTGAAATGGTAAAGATGGGGGATGTGGAGAAGATAAAAACCATCCGCAATAAAAAGATTGTACGGGTATATCTCAATAAAGATGCTTTGCAGCGCAATGCCGCCTATTACAAAAGAATATTTACGCCACAGCAATATGAGCTTGCATTAAATGCGAATGCCAATCCGCCTCAACTGTTTTTTAATGTAGTGGAGGATAAGACATTTGCGGACCAGATGGGAGAATTTTACAAACAAAATCCTTCTATACCGCAAATACCCGATTCGCCGGACGATGAAGGAGAAATACTTACGCAGGTGGTTACTACATTATTACCCATTTTACTGATAGGCTTACTGTTTGTAATGATGATGCGTAAGGTGGGCGGACCCGGCGGTTCTGGTGGCGGACCTGGTGGTATCTTTAATATTGGTAAATCAAAAGCAACACTGTTTGATAAAGCTTCCAGGGTAAATGTAAATTTTGCTGATGTGGCTGGTCTTGATGAGGCAAAGGTGGAAGTGATGGAGATCGTTGACTTTTTAAAGAATCCCAAAAAATATACAGCCCTGGGTGGTAAGATACCTAAGGGTGCTTTACTGATCGGCCCTCCGGGTACGGGTAAAACCTTACTTGCAAAAGCAGTGGCCGGCGAAGCACAGGTACCTTTCTTCAGCCTGAGTGGTAGTGATTTTGTGGAAATGTTTGTAGGTGTGGGTGCCAGCCGTGTAAGGGACCTGTTTAAACAGGCAAGGGAAAAAGCGCCCTGTATCATTTTCATTGATGAAATTGATGCAATAGGAAGGGCCAGGGGAAAGAACGTGATGATGAGCAATGATGAAAGGGAAAATACACTGAACCAGTTACTGGTGGAAATGGATGGTTTCGGCACCGACCTTGGCATTATCATTTTAGCCGCCACCAACCGTCCCGATGTATTGGACTCTGCATTGCTCCGCCCGGGCAGGTTCGACAGGCAGATCACCATCGATAAGCCAGACCTGGTGGGAAGGGAAGCCATCTTTAAAGTGCATTTACAGCCAATCAAAATTTCGTCTACGCTGGATATCCATAAACTGGCCGAACAAACACCTGGTTTTGCCGGTGCAGATATTGCCAATGTTTGTAATGAAGCTGCATTGATCGCAGCAAGAAAAAATAAGGATGCGGTGGATATGGGCGACTTCCAGGATGCGATCGACAGGGTGATTGGTGGTTTGGAAAAGAAAAACAAGATCATTTCACCGGAAGAAAAAGAGATCATTGCCTACCATGAAGCTGGCCATGCTATCTGTGGTTGGTTTTTAGAACATGCTTACCCGTTATTAAAAGTAACGGTGGTACCGAGAGGTACTGCTGCATTAGGCTACGCTCAATACACACCAAAAGAACAATACCTGTACAATACGGACCAGCTGATGGACCAGATCTGCATGACACTGGGTGGCAGGGCAAGTGAAGAGATCTTCTTTGGTAAGATAAGCACGGGTGCCAGCAACGACCTGCAGCAGATCACCAGGATCGCTTACAGCATGATCACGGTATATGGTATGAATGAAAAAGTTGGCAACATCAGTTATTACGACCCCACACAGGAAAATACATTTACAAAACCTTACAGTGAGGAAACCGGTAAGATGATAGATGAAGAAGTAAGAAAACTGATAGATGAGGCTTACGTAAGGACAATACGGTTACTTACTGAGAAGAAATCTGATGTAGAAAAGCTGGCACAGGAATTATTGAAAAAAGAAGTATTGTTTAAAAGCGATGTGGAAACACTGATAGGCAAAAGACCTTTTGAAGAAAAGAAAACACTGGATGTACCTGATGCATCAGCCAGTGGTGTTCCTTCGGCCGCCGATGCTTTAAATAACAATAATGAGAGCACCGCTTCATAAATAAGGATATGCCTGTATCAACAGCTAAAGAAAATATCTTAAAAAAAATACGTGAGGCACTGGTTAACCCGGTGCCTTTACCTTTTCCCCAAAGTGAAAGCAGTGCATCATTGTTTCCTGCCCCGGCAGAAGACCTGGATATATTGTTTGCGCAGGAGTTTACGCAACTCCAGGGTAAATTTTTGTACTGTGCGGATGAAGCAGCCATGCAACAACAGCTCCATGCACTGATAGCTGCACAAGAATGGACAAAGATCTATTGCAGCGATGACCGCTGGAACGATGCATTCAGCAATACCATCGCACTTTCCAGTTGCGATGCCTCGGTAACAGGTTGTGAATTTTTAGTTGCACGTACCGGCACGGTTGTAATGAGTGCTGCAGAACAAAGCGGCAGAACCGTGAGTGTATATGCCCCGGTCCATATCTGCATTGCTTACACCAACCAGTTGGTATTTGATATAAAAGATGCTTTGCTGGCGCTCAAAGAAAAATACGCTGGCAATATCCCTTCACTCATCACTTTTGCCAGCGGGCCAAGCCGCACTGCTGATATTGAGAAGACACTTGTAACCGGTGTGCATGGGCCAAAAGAAGTGTATGTATTTTTAGTGGAAGCTGGTCAGTAAGAAAATCTTAATCTTTATTTCTTCCCTTCTCCCCGGGATACAAATCCTGTACTGTATCACTTTGCCAAAATTGTTTTGTGTCGATATCCATGATAGTAAGCGGACCGGTAAAGGCAGCACCTGTATCTATGTTCCACACATTACAACCATTCATGGGGGTTGTTTCATTATAGTTCAAGGTAGGCGTATGGCCAATATATATTTCGTAAAACAATTTCAGGCGTTTGGGATAATGCAATGACTCTTTTTTAATTGTTTTATTCATTGACAAAGCCGTTTCCCATAAAGTTCTGTCCCAGCTGAAATTGGAAGAGCACGTTTCCTTTTCCGGTCCATGCATGGATGTAAAACCTGCATGAATAAATAAACGGTTTTGTGCATCGGTTTTATACAGCACGGACTCTTCAAAGAAATTAAGGTGCCGCCGCCTTGTTTCACTGTCAATGTCCTGATAACTATTAATTGTTTGCTGGCCTCCATGAAATAGCCAGGTCCTGTCTGCAATCCCGGTCCGCAGCCATTCTTCACACCATTCATCATGATTACCTTTTATAAAAATGCAGTTTTGTTTTTCAGAAAGCCGGATTAAAAAATCAATCAGTTGCGCAGATTCACTCCACCCGTCTACATAATCACCAAGAAAAATCAATTGATCAGTTGATGATACAACCGCTCTTTCAAATACCTGCTTTAATGCCTTTAACCCTCCGTGAATATCACCGATCACCAGTGTTCTCATTTGGAAATATATTTCTCTTCTACAAAGTTGGTTAACCACACGCCGTTTTCAGACAAATAAAATAATAGTCCATCCCTGTGCATATCGCCGGAACGTATTGTTAATATAACCGGTTTACCATGCCGGGAACCTACATTTATAGCTGTTGTTTTATCCTTGCTTAAATGTACATGTTGCCTGCTCATTTTTTGAATACCTTCTTTTAAAATGGCCGCTACACTTTTTTCGCCTGTGCCATGATATAAAAATTCTGGTGGTACTGCGGGCACCAGTGCAAGATCAATATCAACAGAATGCCCCTGGCTTGCCCTTATCCTTGTTTTATCTTCATTAAAAGCAAAACGCTTTTTATCGTTTGTACCCACAACAATATTGAGTAATTCCCGGTCAACTTTAATTCCTTTAATATTCATTTTCTTAATTAACTCATCCACATCAGCCCAGCCATTTTCATCCAGCTGCAGGCCTATTTCTTCCGGTTGATGACGCAGCACCAGGCTCATAAATTTACTTATATGTTTAACTTGTTTTTCCATTTTGTTCTTTTAAAAAATCCCTTACTTCCATCAATGTAAACCCCAACAGGTTGGTGCCCTTCCATTTAAATGGATCATTTGCAAACGGATCATCCTGTGATAATCCAATACCCCACACCGGGTCAACAGGACTTGCTTCTACTATTACCTTACTTCCTGTACCAAGCAAAAACTTTTTCAATGATTCATGTTGAGAAAATTTCTGCCTGTTTCCTTCTGTTACAATTCTATAAGATTCAGCAGCCCAAATTTCACTGTCAAAATTTTTCACCTTTCTTCCGAGTTCTTTTGCAACGGCAGGCTTTGTTGCAGCAATGATCTCTTCCATTATTTCTCTATCATTGAACAATGCCGCTTTCTTCGCCATCATCCAGTGTTCTGCAGTGGGATAAACAATTCCTTCTACTTTAAATGGTGCAGGAAACCATTGACTGAAACAGGATTTGTCAACAACTGTATCCTGTTTTTGTGTATGTCCCCAAAAGAAAAGGTATTCCGGTTGTGATCCTTTTTCTATTTCCTGTTTTATCCAGCCAGTTGAATATTTCATTTTTCTAAACTTTTAAATAGTCTTGTTGCCAAATCATCAATATCGTCTTTGCGTGCCAGGTCTTCGATCCATACACGGAGTAATTCATCATACCCGTATAACAAACCTGCAATGCCACCGGTAACACAACCTGTGGTATCTGTATCAGCACCAAGGTTTACAGCTTTTAGTACGGCATCTGCATAGTTATCTGTATTGAGTAAGCACCAAACCGATGCTTCCAGGGTGTGCAGCACATAACCTCCGGAATGAATGTCTTTTTCCGGGAGTTGCTGAATATTACTTTTTAATATCCTGCTGAATAACTGCAATTCATTTTTGCTGAAATCATTTTTAACTGCAAAGGCGTTTACCTGCTGCTGCATTTCTATATAAGCTTCACCGGCTGATTTACCATTCAATATTAATAATGCCATTTCTAAACAAATAAAGCAGGCAAATACAGATCGAAAATGTGCATGTGTTACAGATGACACCTCTTTGATCTTTTTATATCTTTCTTCGATAGGCAGGTCTTTTATGTGAAACAGTAATGGTATGATCCTCATTAATGAACCATTACCATTATCTTCCTCCATTAGCCCACCGGAGACAAGCGGGGATGTTCCTGTTATCAGTCTGCCAATGGCAAATCTTGTAGCTCCACCCACATCAAAAACCTTGTGATGGGCACCCCAATATCCCTGCTGGAACCATTTGATAAAATTCCTGCTTATATCATTAAGGTCATACCCGTTTACAAGGCTTTCAGCCAAACAAAAAGCAAGGCTGCTGTCATCACTCCATGTACCGGGAGGCTGGTTCCAGCTTCCATAGCCGGTCATTCCTTTTACAGGAAATCTTTTTAAATCTTCCCTGGATTTAAATTCCACCGGTACGCCTAATGCATCACCAACAGCGAGACCAAACAATGCTCCTTTAATTTTATTTATCATTACTCTATTCTTTATGTTTCTCTCCGAAAAATGATTTTACAATTCTTATTTCGCCAATGATATTGCTATTAAACTCTTCCAGTTCTTCGGCAGGCACCCACAACTCATTATGAATTTCACCACCCACATTTTGAACAGGAAATTTGCAGATATATTCGTCCGGCAAATCAAAAGCTGTAACATAACCTGCATAGCCGGAAAATTCATCTTCGGTATTCCACTTTAATGCAATTTCTTCTGCATATGGCTGGTTAGTAACCGGGTAAAAGATCGGTTGCCACTCCAGCCTGGGTGGAAATTTTTTATAGCTTGATTCTTTGATCAAATCCAGTTCCTTTTGTCCAACAGGGCGATATAATGTTATAAGTTTCATCATTCAAAATCGTATACGGTTACTGAAATCTCTCTATCTGTCAACCGTTGTTTTACTATTGTTTCCATTTTATCCCAACTTCCGCCGGCAAGGCCGCAACCGATTCTTGGCATATGTACAGAAGCCTGTATTTGCGAAGCAAATATTTGAACCCTGTCCAATGCTTCATCAATTGCTTCGTACCGAACAGGGGCAGGCCCTTCTTTACTGCGTTTGATATCCCGTTGCCCGATCATATTTGCCACCCAGATATCTTCTTTCACTTTTACAAATTGTACTTGCCCCAAAGCAAATCCATTGCCTGAACGATGCCATTCCCTGTACTGCTTTTCGGGTTCGCTCCATTTTGCTGAAATTGCATTGACAAAACCCTTTCCCCAGCCTCCAATATCATTACATACATGCACAATGATCTTGTTGCCTTCAGCACCAGGTGAGGTTGCATCGCCTTTGATATACTCAATTTCCATTGTTAATTATTTAAACTGTCTATGTACACCTATTCTCTTTTCAATCTCCGCATCATTTATTTGTATCACCTCTTCAAACGGAACAAGCAAATCATCCACCTGGTTGTTAAGAACCTTTTGATATTCCTGTTTTACAAAGCCTGTTATATCTTCAATGCTTAAGATCCATTCAGTACAAAACTGTTTGAGCATAGTTCCTTTCATTCCAAGCTGTATTGCTTTTCTTTCCTGCTTGTTTCCATAAGGATCATGATCCGGGTCCCATTGTAACCGCACTTCTGTTTTTGCCAACTCTTCCTTCCAGATTTCTTCCGTTTCAAACAAGACCTTGTCATAGGATGATATGGTTGCCTGTTTTAAAATAGTTTTGAAATGTTCCAGCGGTAATTTGATGGCCAGCACCTGCTGCTGTTCTTTTTTAGCTGCCCAGCCTGCACGGTGCATCATCCATAAAAAGCCCGGTTTGATCCATGACATCCTGTTAAAACTATAATGGCTTCCGCCAAATTTCTGGTTGGCGCATGCATATGCTGCAATATTGGGATTGAATGCCTGGTAAACAATAATATTATCTCCATCTTTTCTCCCTATAAGCTGTTTGCCACCTTTGGGCAATCTATTCACTTGTTCTCTATATTTCTCTGTTCTCATTTTTTAAAAATTTATCAAACTGATCCGCTATTTCATCCAGGTAAGCCCGCCCTTCCACACTTGTAATCATAAAAGCAGGGATTGAATTTATACCATACTTCCCGGCCGTTATACCAACGCAAATTGCCGCCAGTGAATCTACATCCCCGCCTGTATAAACTGAATACCTGAGTGCGTCAAAAGCAGAATAGCTGTGTTTTAAAATATACAAAGCAGTAACAGCAGTAAACATTGCATTTGACGGCAGACCATACACACCTGTTAAAAAACCTGTTTCATTCATTGGTTGCTCACCACACAGAATAAAAAAGTCTTCGGCTGTAAGTGCATCATAAACCGGCAAGCAATCCGCCCTGCTCAATAATGACAATGTTTCTTTCTCCTCAATAAAAGACATACAATAAGGTATGATGTCTTCCTGATTTATTTTTTTCAGCAATAAGCCTTCTGCTGCTCTTGCTATTAAAATACTGGAAGCAATTGCTTTTGGGTGGGGATGTGTGGCATTGGCATTAATCGTTGCCCAGAGGTGAATTTTATCCGCTGTTGCAAAACCAATGGGTATGGCTCTCATTGGTGGCGCATTTCCGGGATATTTCCTGTCCTGCTGAAACTTTCTTATTTCTTCTATTGTTTTTTCTCCATTAAAAAATGCTTTTATTGCACCGTGACCATTACGTTTATACCCTTTCGTATCAAAACCCTGGTTATACTCCTGCAGAAAGTATTTAACCAGCAACTCCTCACTAAAATCTTCATTGCTCATCATTGCCTTTGTTACAGCAATGCTCATTTCGGTATCGTCTGTATAATCCCATTCTTTGTAATCGATGAGGAATGCTGCTTTTTTGGGTGTATTAATATCTGATCTTCTGTTAATAAATTTTGTGAAATCAATATTTGCCCGTATCCAGTGCCTGTCCTGGAATTCAAGTCCTGCACCGAAT
The DNA here is from genome assembly GCA_047600665.1 of Ferruginibacter sp. GTDB lineage: Bacteria > Bacteroidota > Bacteroidia > Chitinophagales > Chitinophagaceae > Ferruginibacter. The sequence goes on along the minus strand of JASGKJ010000003.1, from coordinate 2,241,497 downwards.
GCATCACCGATCGCAATCCCTAAAAATGTATCCCTTAGTAAATTTTTCATTCTGATTAAGCTTCAATTGCTGCAGCAGGCTTGCTTAATGCCAAACCCTGCTGTAACGTTTTTCTTACTTCATCCAGTGAGTACTCCCTTACCAGCACACCATTCTTAAATACTGTTTTCAATTCACTTTGTGTTTCTTCTTTCCAACTTACCCTATCATACAATACATATTTCCCGTTTTCTTTCTTTACACATAACAAACCGGTCGCTGATTTTTTGGTACCATCATCTGTAACAGGGTTTTTAAATATCTCTCTTCCCTCACCATTTATTTCTACATAAGTAGCTTTCATCGCTAAACCAAATGTGTCACGTGTGTTGTACTGGTAAGTGTAACTGCCGATACCAAACACTGCCTGGCTTGCAAAACCTTTTTGTTTTAATCCTTCACAAATAGCCTCTGCTCTCTGAAGATTAATACTGTCGCCATAAATAGCCCCAATATGACTGTCAAGCAACTTATATCCTTTGTCAGTAATTGTTCCGCCAAAAATATCCCATAGCAGTTCGATCACACCCTTTCTTTCTGCTACCGTTTTACCAGCAGGGTCACCACAAATAATTTTAATCGGGTCACCGCTGTCAGGCCTTATCACCACTTTACCATTACGCTGCAAAACAGTTTCTTTTAATGCAGCTAAATATTCAGTGCATACTTTCCACAGGTCCCATGTATCGCTAACAATACTTACAATTCCTGCAGGATAAACTGCAGTGATCAACCGCCTGAATGTTTCAAGTTCACCATCCTTACTGCCGCTGCACATTACACTATGCTCAGTTGCCGCCACGCTGCCACCGATCAGTTCCTTCTCCGCATTTGCATTGTAGTATGCTTCCAAAGCATCAATCGCAGGAATGGTATCTGTACCTGTAAATGATAACAGGTGACCCATACCACTCAGTACAGCGCTTTCATAGCTGCTCATCCCCCTGAAACTAAAATCATGTCCCTGCCATTGCACAAACTCCGCCGGCATACCTGTTTCCTCCGCATAACGGTTTAATAATTTACGGTATTGATAAGCGATCGTAGCACTGGTACAGGGTTGCCATGTAACAGCAGATAAGATCGTCTCTAAAAAATTGGTAAGCCAGTAAAACTCCGGCCTTGTATTTACGATGGTTAAGCAGGGCACCTTCATGGGCACCAGGCTTCCTTCCGGCAGCGCTTTTATTTCAACAGGCAGGTAACCGAGGTCATGTAATTTTTCCAGGTGTTCATAAGTGGGTAATGGCCCCAAAGATGTTTCGATACGCCGCCTGTACTGCTGCATCACTTTTTCTTTGGGTTGCTTAAAAAAGTTTTCGTTGAAATAGTTTACGAGGTATTCCTTTATAAAATACTGTAAGCCGAAAAACACCATTTCATCCACGCCGCCGATCCTGCTTTTGCGTGGCGTGAGATTGCTGTACACCAGTGTTGTATTATCTGGATACTGGAATACGTGTCCTATTTTGTAATAGTCTGTTAATAAAAAAGGGTTTGTTTTCATTATTGTAATTTTTTATTTAGTTCTAGCAGTCGTTTTAATCCTGCAGCTCAACAGCTGATAATAATTGCGCCAGGTCATTGTATACCGGTATATTGTATCTTTTACAAACGATCAGTACATTGCCACTCCGCCAGAAGGACGCAGGGCAGCAGACTTTTAATTTACCGGAAGCTGCCATCAGCCCGAGTTCCAGCAAGGTTACCGGTGATTGTGAGCCGGGTAAAAAGTTCATGATGATAAGATCTGCCCGGCCCATTGCATCCAGTTCCCAATTTACCTGTTCGCTAAATGCGGCATTATCCGGTGATTGTTTCCAGTTACTATCCCAGTCATCCCGTCTTGGATTCAGGATCGTACAATGCTTATCCTTGAAAAAATTTATTACCTGTGATTGCCAGTCCATGGCGTTTCCCATATCAATTGAACCAGCCAGAAAAATCAATTTCCCTTCTGTAATGGTGAACGCCTGCGGTGCTTTATAAATTTTCATATTGCTGGGTTATCATTTTCACAAATGCTGCATCATACTTCTCATTATAACTGTTGCTTACAATGATCTCATCAAAATACTTTTCAAGGCTTTCAAATCCTTTTGAGAAGATACCATGCGTTACAATTAGTGTGAGGTGTTTTGCCTGTACCTGTTCGGCTATTGCAAGAAAAGTGCCTCCACCATCACAGATATCATCAATAATTACACAGTTCCTGTTCGTACATTTTTCCGGCTCCAGTACGTTCAATGTTATTCTTCCGTTGGTAAGATCCCTGCTTTTGTTGCAGTAAACAATATCTTCCAGCTGTGTATTCCATTCAAAATACTTATTCACTTTTTTGGCAGCGCCTGCATCAGGGCAGATCAGCAGGGCGTTTTCCTGTTTGTATGCTTCCACCAGTTGCCTGTTAGAAATGTTCACTGCATTTTTTACCAGCAGGGTCGCCACCTCGGAATGCACGTCAAAAAGATAGACCTTTTCAAACTGCATGCTGTTTACCAGGTCTGCTATCACTTTCAGGTCAATACTATCGCCGGCATTCATCAGCCTGTCGTACCGGGCGCCCATCAGGTATGGGATAACCAGCACTTTCTTTTTTGCAAAAGCATTATCAATGGCGTTGGCACATTCCAGCAGTTGCAGCAATACAACTGTATCTGTGACAGAGCAAACCACTTTCACATCATCTCCCTCCTCTATGCCCTGGATATTTACATGTGGTTGTTTGTCGGGGAAAACCAGTGTTTTGATATTAACCCCGTTATTGATGTTTATTATTTTCATTTTGCTTAATTAATAAGCAAATATAAGCCGCATTTATGAACTGGCCAAATTTTGCTTAAAAATGAAGCAAAATAGATTTTAACGGACACATTAATGCCAGCCTGTTATATGCGGTGGAAACCGTAGATTTTGTGGAAGTAGTTTAAAGGTTCAGGAGTTCTGTGGTCATATTTTCCCTCGCCTGCATTTCGTACCTGTTGAAAAAATGTGGTGTTTTATAGATACGTTCCATGGCGAGAAAATGGTTGATTACCTTTCTTCTGCCCGGTTTGTAAATAATATCCGGGTAGATGGAGTACTCTTTTCTTACTTGAAGACAATACTGCTTGTAAACTGTAGTTGGTTGCCCCAGCACGGACAAATCTGCATCGGTAAAAAGATCCGTATCGGGATCATTAGACGAAGCATGTGTTTTGGTGGCAAGTATTTGCTTTTTGCACCGTTCAATTTTATCAGGCTTAACTCCAATTACAGCAAGCCGCTTTACTGCAGCTTCGGCGCTTTGTTCTTCATTATCATTTTTCATCACATTATATACGATGTCATGGTAGAATACAGAAAATAATAAGGTGTCCCATTCTTTTACAAGAGCCCTGCAATCCTGCAACTGGTCTATTACTGCATCAAGATGTGCCAGGTTATGATAATGGCGTTTACGGTTGCTGTACTGTTGTTCTATTTCTCTCCACAGTTCACCGGCAACTGATGCACTACCAGTATACCGGAGCACCAGTGCAGTAAAAATATCTTTCAGCATGTGTTGAATTAAATTTCGAAATGAAACCCTTCTTTCAATAATTCTTTATACCGCTTCTGGTTAAACTGGTACATCTTGCTGGGCCGTCCTTTTCCTTCAGTTTTGGACAATTCACCCGTTTCTTCCAGGAAATCGAAAGAAAGAATTTTTTTGCTGAAGTTGCGGCGGTTAATGGACCGGTCGAGCAATGCAGTATATAATTTTTCCAGGTCAGAAAAAGGAAATTTTTTATCCAGCAGTTCGAACCCGATGGGCTGGTAACGGATCTTTGCACGCAGTCTTTCTATAGCAACCGCTAAAATATGCTTATGATCAAACGCCAGCGCAGGTAATTTTTTTATACTGAACCACCCGGCATTCTCTGCATCCGTGCTTGCTTTCAACTGTTGGTATTGTGCCGCTTTTACCAGCCCGAAATAAGCGATTGAAATAATACGCTGCCGGGGATCTCTCTTTGGTTCTCCAAATGAATAAAGCTGCTCAAGATAATTTACAGCAATCCCTGTTTCTTCTTCCAGTTCCCGCTTTACTGCTTCTTCCAGCGATTCATCTTCCAATACAAAACCACCCGGTATGGCCCAGCCTCCTTTGAATGGCTCGTACTTCCGTTGTATCAGTAAAACGGAAACACCATCTGCCTTTGAATAACCAAAAACGATCGCATCTACTGCAACTTTCATTTTGATTGTTTATTTTGCCTGTAATAAAAGCAAAATTAAATGTATTTATTAATACCAGGCCGACACCAGCTGATCACACAATTCCAGTTTGACTATTTACAGCAACTTATCGCTAACGGCTTGCAGTATGCAAAAGATATTTATAACAGGGAGATAAACAGTAAAGGAAAAATTGATGCCATCATATTTCCCATTACATCTGCCAATCATTCCAATACCCGCAGAAACCCATTGCCTTTTTACCTGCGTGCCATTTCCATTGAAGCTATGGCCAAGGAACTGAGTGTGCCTGTTTATATTTATGGCATTGACGATGTAGGCGACTTATCCAATTTTGCCAGCTATACTTTAAAGCGGGTGAAACATGAAAGCGATGGACAATTTGACTGTACCCCTGCCAATACACTTGTGATATGCTCCACACCGGTATTAAGGTTATATGAACAACTTGGTTTTAACATCCTGCCTGCAGAATTAAAAAATATTGACACCTGGCAACATCATACTGAAATGCCCTGGGACGTGGTGGAACGGGTGGCTGCAACGGCAAACTGGAGAAACGATTTATTCATTCAACAAAAAATGCATACTGCTTCTTTCAATGTATGGTCAAAATACCGGCTGGGAGAAAAAGTGCAGCTGCTTTTTAAAGATGACATGATCAGCAGTGATGGTGACCTTACGGAAACGAGGGACTACAATGTATATGTACGCCAGATGGATGATATTGCTGAATTGAAATACAAAGAAACGGCCACTTTTATACAACCCGGCCGCATTGGCGATATCGGCTGTGCAGTAGGCAGCTGGATAAAACTGGCCTGTAAAGATGAGCAACTCCGGGAAAGTGATTTTTATGGTATTGAAGTAAGCCGTCATTTATTTGAAATATGCCGCCAGCGAAAAGAGAACAATGAATTTGAAAACCCTTTTGTTTTCTTCTCGCAAAAAAATGCTGTAACAGGTTTGGTATTTGAACCCAATTCAATGAACTCTATTCATACCTCTTCGCTTACGCATGAGATAGAATCGTACGGAAGCAGGAAAGAACTGATCCAGTTTATTAAGAACCGTTATGAAGAACTGGCGCCAGGCGGGGTTTGGATAAACCGTGACGTAGTGGCTCCTTTTGATAAGGAGAAAAATGTTTTACTGTTGTTAAACAACAGTGATGGCAGCAATGAAAACGTTTTTAAAATTTCCACAGACAGGCATAGTTTATCTCTGCACCTCCAATCACTTTCAACCTATGCAAGGTTTATCCGTTTTGCAAAAGACTTCCGTGCAAAAGAAGGCTACCAGCTTTCCTTTACTGAAAAATTGATCGACGATAAAAAATACATCAGCCTTAAATTATCAGATGCAGCCGAATTTTTGAGCCGCAAAGACTATACGGATAACTGGGAAAGCGAAATGCATGAAACTTTTTGTTTCTGGGATTTTGAAGAATGGAAAGAACAGCTGACCAGCACCGGCTTTATCATCCAGCCATCCTCATCGGTATTTTGTAATGAATGGATAGTGGAGAACCGCTTAAAAAATAAAGCAACACTTTTTACAATTGAGAACGGTGCGTTGAAACAACTGGATTATCCCGTATCACATATGATACTGGTGGCAAAAAAATAATCATTAAACTTTACGCTCTTCTCTCCACAGCTCATTAAAAGTCTTCTGGCTGAAATGCAGGTCCGACCTGTTTTTCTTCCAGTCTTTAAATAAGCCGTTCACCACTTTATTTTTAATGTTCCCGTTGCCCATATTCATCAGGCTGCGTTTGAGGCTTGCCAGCTTCCATAGCTTCCAGGCCATTTTTTCTGAAAGGCTGCTGTTGCCTTCTTCCACCGACTGGTGACGGTTTTCAAGCAGCAGTTCATGCAGGTTTATTTTTACGGCACACACTTCGGTACAGTTACCGCATAAGGAAGAAGCATAACTTAAATGTTTGTAGTCCGGCATACCTTTTAAATTCGGCGTGATCACACTGCCGATTGGTCCGCTGTAGGTTGTACCATAAGCATGCCCACCGATATTTTTATAAACGGGGCATGCATTCAAACAGGCGCCGCAACGGATGCAATACAAACTTTCCCGCTGTGCCGGTTGTTTTATAATATTGGTACGGCCGTTGTCCAGTAATATCACATACATTTCTTCCGGGCCATCCGTTTCATTGGGTTGTTTTGGCCCCGTTACAATTGTATTATAAACGGTCACTTTCTGTCCCGTTCCAAAAGTGGAAAGCAGTGGCCAGAACAGGGCAAGGTCTGTAGCCGAAGGAATTACTTTTTCTATACCGACCAGCACGATATGTGTTTTGGGAAAAGAACAACTCAATCTTGCATTGCCTTCGTTTTCTGTAACAGCTACCGCACCAATATCACTGATGATAAAATTGGCACCGGTAATACCCACTTCGGCCTGTACATATTTTTCCCGTAACACTTCACGTGCTTTTAGTGTAAGCTGTTCAGGCGTGTAATTTACAGGGGTGCCGAGTTTGCGGTTAAAGAGTTTGGCAACATCTTCCTTGCTTTTATGCATGGCAGGTGTTACAATATGATAAGGCGGTTCACCATCCAGTTGCTGGATATATTCCCCCAAATCTGTTTCCACGCTTTCAATGCCGTTATGCTCCAGTGCTTCGTTCAGTTTTATTTCTTCGGTGGCCATGCTCTTGCTTTTCACCACCTGTTTGCAGTTTTTTGATTTGCATATTTCCAGTATAGCTTCAACAGCCTGTGCTGCATCTTCGGCCCATATTACCTTACCCCCACGTTTTGTAAACTGCAGTTCAAAATTTTCCAGTTGTTTATCCAGTGTTTCAATAGCACGCCATTTGGTATTCTTTGCAATTTCCCTTGCAAGGCTCACATTACTGAACTGGGATTTCCCCTCCGGTACTTTTGAGTTGTATTTGCTGATATTAAAATTGATCTTGCGCCTGTGTTCAAGATCGGCTGCTTTGATTACGCTTTTGGCTATAAAAGATTGTTGTGTTTCAGACATATCTGTATTTTAAAACCACCTGCGGTACAAATACCAGCTTCGGTGGCAACGCTCCGTTCAGCAATAGAAATTTTTATGAATTTTCTGCGGTAAAGGTATAGCAGATAATTTTTCCAGGTAACCTGGAGCATTAGGTTTTGGATAGCTCTTTTAATACACCCATCTCCTTCCCCACCTTTGTAAAAGCTGCAATAGCTTTATCCAAATGCTGTTGTTCATGTGCTGCACTCAACTGTACACGAATACGGGCCTGACCTTTTGGAACAACAGGGAAGAAAAAGCCGATCACATAAATGCTTTCTTCCAGCAGTTTGGCAGCGAAGTCTTGTGCCACCACGGCATCATATAACATAATGGGTACTATCGGGTGTTCACCAGGCTTTATATCAAAACCTGCTTCCGTCATTTTACTGCGGAAATATTTAGTGTTGTATTCAAGTTTATCCCTGAGTTCAGTCGTTTCACTCAGCATGTCCAGCACGGCAATGCTGGCACCAACAATACTGGGAGCTACCGTATTTGAAAAAAGATAGGGCCGGCTTTTTTGCCGGAGCATTTCGATGATCTCTTTACGGCCACTGGTAAAACCACCACTGGCGCCGCCCAGTGCTTTGCCTAATGTACCGGTGATGATATCAATCCTGCCCATCACGCCGCGGTGTTCATGCGTACCCCTTCCTGTCTTTCCTAAAAAACCGGAAGAGTGACACTCGTCGATCATTACAATGGCATCATGTTTATCCGCCAGTTCACAAATTTTATCCAGTTGTGCAATGGTGCCATCCATACTGAAAGAGCCATCGGTAACAATAATACGGCTGCGTAAATGAGCAGATTCTTCCAGTTTTGCTTCAAGATCAGCCATATTGTTGTGTTCATAACGGTAGCGCTGGGCCTTGCATAAGCGAACACCATCAATAATACTGGCATGGTTCAGCGCATCAGAAATAATAGCATCCTGTTCATTGAACAAAGGTTCAAACACGCCACCGTTTGCATCAAAAGCAGCTGCGTATAATATGGTATCTTCTGTGCCCAGGAAATCAGCGATCTTTTTTTCCAGCTCTTTATGTATATCCTGCGTACCGCAGATAAACCGCACACTGCTCATACCATAGCCCCGGTGATCCACGTATTGCTTGGCCGCTTCCACCACTTTTGAATGTGAAGAGAGCCCGAGGTAATTATTAGCACAGAAATTAAGTACTGTTTTCCCGTTCACCGTTATTTCAGCACCCTGTGTACTTGTAATAATCCTTTCTTTTTTCTGAAGACCCGCCGCAGCCACTTCTTCCAGCTCGGCAGCAATTCGTTTTACAAATTTTTCATTCATATGCAGGATTTGAGATACAAATGTAGGTAAGCGCTCCCTCATTTTATCGCCCTTTTACACAGGATCAGCCAGTTTCTTGCCCCATAAAACCAAGGAACCGGGCCCGCAGGCATCCAAAACTCAACCAGAAAACCTAATTTTTTCGCCATTCATCAAAACTTAAAAAAATTTTTTTAGCCCGCCATATTGGCTAAAACCCAATACAGACAAGGGTTTAAGGTAAAATAAGGTTCATAATCACTGCCAGCTACTAAAAAATAAATGGTATTATGTGTTGCACAGTACCAAAAGTTCTCTATATTTGTGTTGTCAAGGTGAGAAAAAGGGTAAAGCCTGGTATTCGAAGCCTTAAAGTATAGCCATGAATTTTTTAAAAACAACTAGCCATGAACATTGATAACACAGCCAGCCAGATGAGAAAAGGGGTGCTCGAGTTTTGTATCCTGTCGGTTATAAAACAGGGCGAGGTTTATCCATCTGACATTATTGAAAAGATGAAGGGGGCCAACCTGAATATTCTTGAAGGTACCCTTTACCCCCTTCTTACCCGGCTGAAAAATGCCGAGTTCCTCACTTACCGTTGGGTGGAAAGTAACAGCGGACCTCCACGCAAATATTTTTCACTAACAGAAAAAGGCGCCGCTTTTTACAACGAACTGGAAACAACCTGGAACGAACTGGCCAATGCGGTAAAAGCCTTAACTGAAAATGAAAGCCAGCCGGCCAGCGGAGAGTCACAAAATTTCTCAGAACAAAACTTCAACAACCCATAACAACTTAAAGTATAGCCATGTTTTTGTGGGCTTAACCAACTAACGAAACACTCTAACACATTTAGCCATGAAACAAGTAATAAATATTAATTTCCACGGTCGGGTAGTTCCGATAGAAGTATCTGCTTTCGATACACTGAAAGAGTATACTGAATCACTGTCCCGCTTTTTTGCTAACGAAGAGGGTAAAGATGAGATCATCAACGATATAGAAAGCCGCATTGGAGAGCTGTTCCAGGAAAGGTTGAAAAAAGGTGCTACCTGTATTACTGATGATGATGTAAATGCCATCATCAACAGTATGGGCCGCCCTGAAGATTTTGACGGAGAAGAAGAAAAAGTAGCTTCTGGTTTGGGTGAAAGCAAAAAAACAAGCAGCGATCAGTCATCACAAACCAATACTGGCAGCAGCACAACAGGCACTACCACACACAAACGCCTTTACAGGGATGAAAATAATAAGGTATTGGGCGGCGTATGTGCCGGTATTGCCAACTACTTTAATACCGATCCCGTTATCATCAGGGTAATCTTTGCAGTAATTGGTTTGGCCTTTGGCACTGGTATCCTTGCCTATATCATTTTATGGGTGGCTGTACCAAGCACCGCTTCAACAGAAATTGGTGGTGTACGTAAAAAATTATTCCGTGACCCGGACGACAAGATCATTGCCGGTGTATGCAGCGGTATCGGTAACTACTTTGGGGTTAATCCATGGATACCAAGGGTACTGTTCCTCCTGCCTTTCTTAACTTTTGTTTTCCGCATTGGTAACTGGCACGATATGGGTGACTTCTTTAATTTCTCCTTTAGTCCCGGTGCTTTAATCGTATATATTATATTATGGTTAGCATTTCCTGAAGCTGCCACCACTGCAGAGAAATTACAGATGAAAGGAGAAAAGGTAGATATGAACTCCATCAAGAATTCTGTAATGGATGAAATGAAGGGCGTGCAGCAGCGTACTGAAAAGTTTGCAAAGGAGTTTGGTACTGTTGCCGGTGAAAAAGGAAAGCAAGTGGGAACTGAAATGAAAGCTGCCGCAAAGCGCAGTGGCAGGGGGCTCGGCGATATCATCTTATTTCTTGTAAAAGCATTTGTGTACTTTATTGTAGGATGTGTAAGTATTGCCCTGGTAGTTGCATTGTTTGCCTTTGCTGTAGTATCAATCGGTTTGTTCCCATTAAAAGACTTTGTACTTACCGATGGTTACCAGAATGCTATGGCCTGGGGTACATTAATATTCTTTATTGCAGTACCGGTAATTGGAGTTATTACTTTAATCATCCGCCGCCTGGCAAAAACAAGAAGCAACAGCCGTGCATTGCGTTTTTCTTTCATTGCCATGTGGATCGTTGGATGGGCCTGTTTTATGTGCCTGCTTGCATCTGTGGGTAAAGACTTCAGGAGTGTAAATAATTATGCAGAACAGGATATTACTTTGAGCAATCCAACGGTAAGCAAACTTGAAATAACCACTAATTCAAAACTGAAGAACAGTTACCGTTATAATTCATTCAGGCTGGAGCCCTTTGAAGGTTGGGATGAAGACACTGTTTATGTAAAAAACATTGATCTGAAAATTGTAAAATCTCCCAACGACAGTTTCAGGGTAACCATGATAAGAATGGCAAATGGCAGAACAAAACGTTTTGCAGATACGCTGGCCAATAAAATCCAGATGAATGTAACACAGGAAGATTCATTAATAGTGGTTGAAAAAGGTATCGCCATTACAAGAAATGACAAATTCCGTAATCAGCGGGCAGTATTGATAGTGTATGTTCCGGTTGGTAAACAGATCAGGATCGACAGGAGCATTGCATGGGGCAACAACAATGTACACTTTGATGGTCCGTGGAGCGAAGGAGACTTTTTTATCGACAGGGATGATGAAGAACATGGCTGGCACGCTAACACAAATTATGTGATGAAGGCGGATGGATTATATACGCTGGACGGAAGGAGAGCAGGAGAATCAGACGACAATGATGAAGACGACCATGAAAGATCTGATATAAAAATAGGGCCAGGCGGTATTGAAATACGTGATAATGAGACAAAAGTTAATGTTGGTGAGAATGGTATCATTATAGATAAGAAAAATAATACGGACAATTACAGGTACGATAACCAGGTAAAACAGGTTGACTCAATGAAAAAAGACCTGGAACAGCAGAAACAAAGAATGAAAGACTCATTAAAGAAGGAAAAAGAAAACATTGAAAAAGAATTGAAAAAGGTAACAAAAGCTGAACCGGCAGAGAATAATGGTTATGATGCCATCATGCAGATCCCATTGCTGAACATTCGTTAAAATATGTTTCAATAGTTGAGTTGAAGTGAAACAAAAAAAGCCCTGCTATTTTTAGCGGGGCTTTGCTTTTCATATCATCCCGGTAAAGCTTTTAAAAAAGATATCTTTCTTTTATTTTACATTTGCCGGTATCATTGCTGACTTTCAAAAATTTAAAATGAAGAATACACCGTTTACCCAAAAACACATTGCCTTAGGCGCTAAGATGGCACCCTTTGCAGGCTACAATATGCCCATCAGCTACAGCGGTATTAATGATGAACATGCAGCCGTAAGAAATAATGCAGGCATTTTTGATGTAAGTCATATGGGTGAATTTATCCTGAAAGGAGAAAATGCGCTTGACCTTATACAAAGGGTAACCAGTAATGATGCATCAAAACTCACTGCCGGAAAAGCACAATACAGCTGTCTGCCAAATAATGAAGGCGGCATTGTAGATGACCTGCTGGTTTACTGTATTGAAGAAAACAACGTGTATATGCTGGTGGTAAATGCCAGCAATATTGAAAAAGACTGGAACTGGATACAAAAGCATAACGACAAAAAAGTGGAGATGCACAATATCAGTGACAAAACCTGCCTGCTGGCAATACAGGGACCTAATGCAACCAAAATATTACAGCCGCTAACGGAAGAGGATATCCTCAACTTAAAATATTACACATTTGTAAAAGGTAAATTTGCCGGTGTTGATAATGTGCTCATCAGTGCAACAGGCTATACAGGTTCTGGCGGTGTGGAAATTTATTTTGAAGACAAAGATGATAATGCGGATAAGGTATGGGACGCCATTTTTGAAGCAGGAAAAGCTGCCGGTATAAAACCAATAGGCCTGGGGGCAAGGGATACATTGCGGCTGGAAATGGGCTTTTGTTTATATGGTAATGATATTGATGATAAAACGTCCCCGCTGGAAGCCGGTCTTGGCTGGATAACAAAATTCAGCAAGGATTTCACCAACAAAACATACCTGGAAAAGCAAAAAGAAAAAGGTGTAACAAAAAAACTGGTTGGGTTTGAAATGCTGGAAAAAGGAATTGCCCGGCAGGGTTACGAAATAAAAACTTTTGACGGAACGCCTGTTGGTGTGGTTACTTCCGGTACCATGTCACCGTCACTTGGTAAGGCAGTTGGTATTGGTTATGTTGAAAACAAATATGCTGCGCTGGATTCGGAAATATATATCAGTGTACGTAATACTTTATTAAAAGCTAAAGTGGTGAAAATGCCTTTTAGTTAACGGATAGTTTATTAATTGATAATGGATAATTTTCTAAAGACGAAGAGTCATTGATTAAGCAAACGACCCTCAATTTGAAAACATTATCAACTATCCATTAACCGATTATCAATTAAACGATGCCTCAAATCCATCTTACCACCTTTATTGCTGCGCCTGTTGAAAGAGTATTTGATTTGTGCCGGAGTGTAAACCTGCACCGCATATCCACATCGCATACAGGCGAAAGAGCTATTGCAGGTATAATGAATGGGCTGATGAATGAAAATGACTCTGTGACCTGGCAGGCAAAGCATCTTTTTAAAATAAGAAAAATGACTTCCAGGATAACTGAGATGAACAGGCCGGTTTTTTTTACAGATGCCATGACAAAAGGGGATTTTAAAAGTTTTCGCCATGAACATCATTTTAAAGAAACAAACAACGGTACCATCATGATAGATATGCTGGAGTTTGAAAGCCCGTACAGTATCATTGGTATCCTGCTGAATAAATTTTATTTGAAAAATTATATAGAAGAATTGCTTGTCCGCCGTAACAGTGTAATAAAGGAATATGCAGAGACAACAAAATGGAAAGCAATTTTAACGTAAAGCAATAACATGAACAGTTCAAAACCATCTTTATATACTTCTCTTTCGCCTGCGCTTTTTCATTTGTATGATGTAACGAGCAGTATCGTTGTTATTATTGATGTATTGAGGGCCACTTCCACCATTGCGACAGCTTTATACAATGGCGCCAGGCATATCATCCCGGTAGACAGTGTGGCGGAATGCATCCGTATTGGTAAACAGATAGAAGGTATTACAGCAGGTGAACGTGATGGAAAAGTAGCGGAAGGCCTGGTACATGGTAACTCTCCTTTTGAATACCCAAAAACATTTATTAAAGGAAAAACGCTGGTGCTTACCACCACTAACGGAACAAAATTGCTGCACATGGCACTTGACCGTGGTGCCAAAGAAATTATTACCGGCTCTTTTCCAAATATCTCCGCCGTTTGCGAACACCTGGTACAAATGAATAAATCCGTTATTCTCGGCTGCGCCGCCTGGAAGGACAGGGTAAACCTGGAAGACACTTTATTTGCCGGTGCGGTTATCAGCCGTATAAAAGATCATTTTTCGATTAATTGTGATTCTTCAAAAATGGCGGAGAATTTATACAATGATGCTAAAGATGACTTGTATGAATTTATGAAAGCAAAGGATGCTTCACATTATCACCGGCTCACTAATTATGGTCTTGAAAAAGACATACGGTATTGCCTGACCGAAGACCTCGCCAATGTACTTTGCGTATTTAATGACGGTAAACTGGTAACAGAACCAGTAAAAAAAACAACCCCGGCAGTACAAAGCTGATGCGAACAAAAAGCAATCGCATTTGTTTAAGCTTTTTATCCAGTCGTTTTATAAAAAAGTTTTTTACAGGCAATCAGGAATAAATATTAATCGTATCTTAGTACGTTTTGCTTTTCGGTATCCAGTCTTATTTTGATAAATATTTTTATAAACGAATCAATTCTCTTTACGCCCTCATCTTTTTTCCTTTACTTTTGCAAATTGCCTTTTTCATACCTGACTATTAAATGATAAAGGCCATTAATCATAAAACTTACTTACAACTTGGCTTTATCACATTTAATCAAGTACGTCTACAATACCGGCTCCGATGAAGTAATCCGCAGGGCAAAAAAAATTCACACAAGCGGCAATGTTGAACTGGTGGAACACGATGAATTAATGAATGCCGTCGTTTTCCGGGTAAAGGATGATACCTATAGCACTTACTATAAAGTAAATATCCAGCAATACCTGGATCCAAAGACTTTATCTGTAAGGTGTACCTGCCCCTACAACCTGGGTGATATTTGCCGGCATGAAGCAGCAGCGCTCTTCCAGTTGCAGGATATGATCGATAAAAACCTGCTGCAGTCCGGGAATATCCAGTACAACCAGCGGCATACTATTGCCAAGATGAAGTTTATTGACCTGAAAGTGATAAAAGTACTGGCATCAGCTGAGATTTTTGAAGAAGCAGAAAAGTTTACAGATGCCAATGTTGCTTATATAAAAAGCGCTGCCAATGAAAGGGTGGAAGCAGAAATAAAATACAATGGCGAAACATTTCCTTTACTGATCCAGAAAAATGATGAACGTAATTTTGATACATCCTGCAACTGTGATGAAGTAAACCACCCTTTATGCATACACAAGACCATTTTGTTTATGCAGCTTTTCCGCCAGTACGGACCTTATTATTTTGACACCATCCGTAACTGGGAGAAAGAAAAAAACAAGTTACTGCAAATCTATGGCTACAGCCTGGAGGATGACCTAACCGGTAAATTTGAATTTGTTTATAAAGATGGCAAGCCTTTTTTAAAGCTGCTTGATCCCACTATTAAAAGAGTGGCGCCATCTGTAGCTACGCCAAAGCCGGCCTACATGCAGCAGCCTGTTGCAAAAACAGAAGTGGTGGTGGAAGAAGCAGAACCCGCTGCACCTACAAAGAAACTGGGCATAGTATTTAATTTCAACGCAGGTATTTATCCATATTTTACCATTGATGCTATACAGGGGGACACAACCGATGACAATAAAAAAATTATTGGAAAAATAGAAAAACTTGACCTGAGCAAGTTTGTAAACACAGAGCCATTTAGTGAAGATGATAAAATGATGCTGCAGCAAATACGCAAACTGCAGTCATCCGAAATAAATAAATACCTCAACCGAAATTCTCCCTTTAGCGGTATTTGGGAAAACATTATACAAACAGAAGGCGATGAGCTCCCGGAAGAAACCAAAGCGCTGATAACAGAATACCTGCATCCCAAGCTGAAAAAAATATTTGAAGAACAGTATAATAACCAGGCTATTTATTACCTGCCATCGGGTAAAACTTTTAAAACTGATACGCTGGCGGAAGTTAGTTTAAGTGAAACGGCTATTGCACCCCGTTTTAAAATTATTGCCAGTGATGATCACTTTGAGCTGCAATGCCGCTTTAAGATAAACGGTGCTGAACAACCGGTTACCGATAATGAATGCGATAACAGCATCCTGTTTTTATACAATCATGTATTCTACCTGTGGGAACGGCCGGAAGATGTACTGCAGGCAGAAAAATTTATTAAAAAAGGCAGTATCAAACTCAGCAGGGAAAACTGGGCCCAGCAAATGCAGAAAACCATTATTCCCTTAACAAAGGAATACCAGGTGGAATTTGATAAAGCGCTGGTGAAAGAAATAAAAAGCGGTGAGCCTGAAGTAAAACTGCTGTTGCAGGAAAAAGGCGATTACCTTGTATTTCAACCCGTATTTTCTTACAAAGGCTTTGAAACAAAGGCCAACGACCGGGAAACCATTACTATCCCGGAGGGAGATAAAATATTAATTGTACACCGTAATAAAGAATCAGAACAGCAGTTCATTCAAAAGCTGGAACTGCTGCATTCAAATTTTATCCGTCCGCAGGAAGGTAACAGTCTTGTATTAAAAGGAGCGGATGTTCTTAAAAACAACTGGTTCTTTTTATTTGTGGATGCCATGAAGGAACAAAAAGTTTCTGTGTATGGATTTGAAGCGCTCCGCAATTTCCGTTTTAATACAGCAAGACCTTCCACCCATATTTTTGTAAGCAGTGGTATGGACTGGTTTGATGCAAAAGTGGAAATAGATTTTGAAGGACAGCGTGTAGGCATCAGCGATATTAAAAAAGCCCTTGCGGCAAGACAATCGTTTGTACAACTGAACGACGGTACACTTGGTATTCTTCCTGAAGAATGGCTGAAACGTTATTCATTACTGTTCAAAGTGGGTGATGGTAAGAATGATAAGTTACGCTTATCAAAATACCATATGAGCGTGATTGATGAACTGTATGAAAACAGGGATGCCAACGAACTCAGTTTTTCTTTGGATGAAAAATTTGAAAAACTCCGTGAGTTCAAACATATTCCACAAATACCTCCACCATCAGAACTTGAACCAATATTGCGTCCTTATCAAACCGCAGGTTTCCAGTGGCTCAATTATTTAAATGATGTTGGCTGGGGTGGTATACTGGCAGATGATATGGGTTTGGGTAAAACAGTACAGGCGCTTACCATGCTGGATCATTATAAAAAACAGCATGGCGCTTTAAAAGCAATTGTTATCTGCCCCACTACGCTTATCTACAACTGGGAAAATGAAATAAAGAAATTCACTCCGGCAATAAGCTGGTATATACACCATGGTTCACAGCGTACAAGAGATGTGGAGGTGTTACAGAACGCAAATGTTGTAATTACCACGTATGGTACTTTACGCAGTGACATTACTTTATTGATGAAAGTAATGTATGATTATGTGATACTGGATGAAAGCCAGGCTATAAAAAATCCCGGCTCCAAGGTTACCAAAGCTGCCTGCCTGCTCGAAGCAAAAAATCGTGTATGTATGAGTGGTACCCCGCTGCAGAATAATACATTTGACATTTTTGCGCAGATGAATTTCCTTAATCCCGGCCTGCTGGGTTCAATGGAATTTTTCAGGAATGAATTTGCCACACCGATTGATAAATTTGGTGAGCAGGAACAAAAAGAACATTTGCGGAAGCTCCTGTTTCCCTTTATCCTGCGCCGTACAAAAGAACAGGTTGCAAAAGACCTTCCGGAAAAAACAGAAACCATTTTGTTTTGCGAAATGGAAAAAGAACAGCGGGAAGTGTACGATATGTACCGCAACAGCTACCGTGAAAAGATCATGGGCACCATCGATCAGCAGGGTATTGACAAATCGCAGCTTACCATTTTACAGGGCCTTATGAAACTGCGCCAGATATGTGACAGCCCGGCTATTTTAAATGGTGACGAAAAATATCCCAACAACTCGATCAAGCTGGAAGAACTTACGAGGGAAATAACAGAAAATATTGGCGAACACAAAGCCCTTGTGTTTTCGCAGTTCCTCGGCATGCTTGCATTGATAAAGGAAAAGCTGAAAGAAGAAGGTATCCCTTACGAATATTTTGACGGCAGTTCCAGTGTAACGGAAAGACAGCGGTCAATTGAAAATTTCCAGAACAATGATGACTGCAGGGTATTCCTCATCTCACTCAAAGCGGGTGGCGTGGGTCTTAACCTTACAGCGGCAGATTATGTATATATCGTTGATCCCTGGTGGAACCCGGCAGTGGAGCAACAGGCAATTGACCGTACACACCGTATCGGGCAAACGAAAAATATTTTTGCTTACCGGATGATCTGTATTGATACCATCGAGGATAAGATACTGCAACTGCAGGAACGCAAACGTAAACTGGCGAGCGAGCTGATCACAGATGATGCTAATTTTGTGAAAGCACTTACCAGGGCCGATGTGGAATACCTGTTCAGCTAATACAGCAAAAATTACAATTGAGTCATTTATTGATCGATTTATAAAACTGCAGGCTGCAACTTGCAGTCATAATTATTTAACGTGTCAGCGATTCATTTATGAAGAGTTTATTTGATGCCGGTACTTATAGCGAAATAACTGAAAGATTAAATAAACTTACAGGAACATCAAAAAGGCAATGGGGTAAAATGGAGGTGTCGCAGATGCTGGCACATTGTAAAGAAGCATTCAAGGTGCCTTTAAGTGAAAAACCATTGAAAGGTTCATTACTCCTGCGCATGGTGGCTTCATTGTTTAAATCAAAATTATACAACGACAGTCCATGGAAACAGGGATTGCCCACCTCACCCGCCTTTATTGTAAAAGATGAAAAAAATTTTGAAAACGAAAAACAGGCGCTCTCTGCCCTCGTAACAAAATTTTATGAACTGGGACCTGAAAAAGTTGGCAATCATCCCCATCCTGTGTTTGGCAGTTTTACCAAACAGCAATGGGGGCAGGCTATGTATAAACACCTGGACCATCACCTGCGCCAGTTTGGAGTTTAAATTTACTGGTGCATGCACAACACCGGTATATGTGTGTGAAAGAGCAGGTCTTTTGTATGGCTGCGTTGAAAAATACGCTGTACTAACTGGTGCTTTTTAGGAACCACTACAATAATATCCAGTTTTCGCCTGTCGGCCAGCCAGTTGATCCCTTCTGTTACATCTTCAGAATCTATATTGTGATATTCCGGTTTTATGTCTTTCAATATTTCTCCTATGTCAAAGCTTTCCTGTATCATTTCCGGCGAAAAATTACGATTATGGTAATCTACGTTCAGCACATGCAGTTCTGCATTAAAATCTTTTACAACCTGCTTCAACAGGTCGAGTGGTGTGTTTTTTACGATCTCTTTATAATCACATGCAAAGCCAATTTTTTGTACCGGGGAAAAGGCAGCCCCGGGTGGTACTACCAGTACCGGGCATGTCAGGTTATAAATAGTTCGTATCGTATTACTGCCAACGATCAGCCGGGTTAAGGTGCCCCTGCCGGAAAGGCCCATTACAACAAGCTCTGCTTTTGTTTCTTTGCAAAGTGCTTCCAAACCCTCCTGCAGTGTATTTAATTCTGTTCTTGTGCTGATCTTTAAAGTTGCATTCAGCTGGCCTTCAACCTGCTGACGGAACAGGTCCATATCATGTTCAGCCGCAGCCTGCATCTCGGCCGCATCAAAAACCGGGTACGAAAAGTCACCAATAGCTGCGGGCAATTCATATACATGGTATAAGCACAGCGATGCTCCATAAAATGTTGCAAGCCCACCCGCAAACAGTGCCGCATTGGCTGAATTAGCTGAAAAGTCAACAGGAACAATTACGGTTTTCATGTTTTGAGATTTAAGATGAAGTATATATTTACAAAACTTACCGTAGTAAAATAGAAGTTGTATTAAAGTTACTGCTTGATAATGGTTAATGCAAGTGGAAAATCAATAAGCGATCACTAAGCAAAAATCATTGTTAATCCAGGCAAAAGATACCGGTAAAACAGTTTTCGGTTTTATATTAGAGTATCATTGAAATGAAAAAATTTTTTACCTTTTTACTGGGCCTGCTGCCTGCCACCGTTTTATTGTGCCAGCAATTGCATATCAAAACAAACCGCTACGATATTCCCCCCGAAACCGTTACTGAAAAAAATATTGTTCTTAAAATGCCGTATGCAAACTTCCAGGTGGAAGCTGTAATTGGTGATAGTACCGCTTTTAAAAATGCAGGAGATTTATTGGTGAATGTAGTTTACACAGATTATCCTGCGGAGCTCTCCCTTGAAGAATTAAATAAAAACCGTTACCGGCAGCTCTTTCAATTATTTCCCTTCATAAAACCAGGGCAGGTAATTCAGGTAAATTTTATCCGGCAAACAGGAGGTGCTTTAAAAGAAAACGCCCTCAACATGTTTCATGGTGTAGTTATACGTTACAGGCAGGTGCAAAATGAAGCAACAATGAAAAACGATTTAAACGAACTTGAGAAACTGGTACAGCTGGTGCATGATAAAAAAATTACTCCAACATTAAATTCAATAATAAAAGAAGACCGTATTGCTGAAAAAATTGAAAAGCGAACTGCAGATACAACAATACATAAGCCGCCTTACAGGGATCCTTCACTTAACCTGCATGGAAAAATAGTAACCCTTATTGTTGGTGATGAAAAAAAATTTAAAGAGCAATATGATATTCCAGATTCTGTTTTGATACTAAGCCCAAAAGAAGCCCTTAAAAAGAAATTTATAAACCAACCGCAATACAAGGGTTTTTCAATGGGGTTATACGACCGTATCACTTTTTATAAGATCAGTCCTGAAGCAGAACCTTCCGGGGAAATAAATGAGGAAACAAAACCTTTTTATACTGATACAACAACGACCACGCCACCGGTGCCAGACTCAACACTATTCAGTATTTTTAAAAGAAACAGCTGGAAAAATATTGCAGTGGTGGGTGATGTAACCGGCAGCATGTTTCCATACACCGGCCAGTTACTGATATGGCTGAAGCTGCATGATCTTGATAAGCTTACAAATAAGTTTGTCTTCTTTAATGACGGAGACAATAAACCAGATGAAAAAAAGAAGACAGGCCGTACGGGTGGTATTTATTTTAAAGAATGTAATGCTTATAGTGAAGTGGAAGCACTCCTTAAGAGCACCATGCAAAAAGGTTATGGTGGAGATATTCCTGAAAATAATATAGAAGCATTGTTGCTGGCAGAAAAAGAATATCCCGGTGTTGATCACCTGGTACTTATTGCAGATAACCGGGCAAATATTAAGGACATCTCATTGATTAGTAAACTAACAAAACCTGTCCGGGTTATTTTATGCGGCACCAGCGAATACCTTATTAATACAGACTACCTAAATCTTGCTTACAAAACAAAAGGTTCTTTACACTTAATTGAAAAAGATATTTATACACTGTCACAGGTGCATGAGGGCGCAATTATTGTGATCGGTAAAAAAAGTTTCCGCCTCAAAAATGGTGGCTTTACCGAGATTGATTCAAAAAAAGAATAGCAATCCTGTTAAACAGCAGTCAGCAGTTTATAATACAATGAAAAATTCTCTTCGTCAAAACAAACAAAGATCACTTCTTCAATTATGCTGTTCGTTTCAAGAAATTGTTTAACTGTATCAACAGCAATAAAAGCCGCCATCTCTTTTGGAAAACCATAAATACCGGTACTTATATTAGGAAAGGCAATCGTGTTTACTTTATTGGCAACCGCAAGCTCCAGGCTGTTCCGGTAAGCATTGGCAAGCAGTTCTTCCTCTTTCTTTTTTCCCCCGTTCCATACAGGGCCAACAGTATGGATAACAAATTTTGCCGGTAAATTTCCGCCAGTAGTTATTACCGCTTCAGCAGTTTTACAACCACCCTGGCGGGCAACAATTTTCCTGCAGTCTTCCAGTATAGCCGGCCCACCGGCCCTGTGTATGGCGCCATCAACGCCACCACCACCCAACAGCGAAGTGTTGGCTGCATTTACAATTGCATCCACATTCACCTTCGTGATGTCTCCTTTTACTACATTTATTTTACCCGGCATGATATTAGTTTGTATTGCTAAATTAATACTTGAAGAACGGTAAACAAGTCGCAACCGGTTTTTATATATTCGTTTTACTAAATAATTATCTATGAGGAAGTTTAGCTCCGTCAAAGCAAATACAATTGCTTTTTTATTACTTGGTTCAATTACTGCCACGGCACAATCACCGGTAAAAAAATTCATCGATTCGGCAAACATGGATTTATCCGTTACCGCCGGTAATGACTTTTATACATACGCCAGCGGCACCTGGATAAAAAACAACCCGGTACCTGCAAAGGAAACACGCTGGGGCAGCTTTAATGAATTAAGAGATTTTAATATCAATGCTGTAAAATCTATTTTAGAAAAAGCGGCGGCTGATAAAGCAGCCCCTGCCGGCTCTGTTACAAAAAGAGTAGGTGATTTTTATACAGCAGGAATGGATAGTGTTGCTATTGAGAAAAGAGGCACTGCCCCGCTGCTGCCTTACCTTCAAAAATTAAAGCTGATAAAAAATAAAAAAGCTTTCCTGGATGCCGTAAATGAGCTGCGTACAGCAGGCGCCGCCAACCCATTATTTGTGTTCTTTGTAGCGCAGGACAGGAAAAACCCGGAGCGTATGGCAGCCCAGTTTGGCCAGGGCGGCATAACATTACCAGACAGGGATTATTATCTTAAAACAGACACCCGTAACACCGCTGTACAGGAAGCATATAAAAAATTTATTGCTACATTATTTACACTGGTTGGCACCACACAAGATAAAGCAGCAGCCAACGCCGGTATTATCTACGAGTTTGAAAAGAAACTGGCAACCGCACAATGGCCCCGGGTGGATATGAGGGATGCTTACAAAACCTACAATAAATTTTTAGTTGCTGACTTTAATAAACAAACGCCCGGGTTTAACTGGCCTCAAATGCTTGTTCAATTAAAAGTAACCGGAGAAGATAGCATACTTGTTAATAATCCATCATTCTTTAAAGCGGCTGACAGCCTTGTTACAGCAACCTCACTGGATGATCTGAAAGTTTATCTTGAGTGGCAGATCTTAAAAAATGCAGCACCACATTTAAGCAGCGCATTTGTTGACGCCAACTTTGCTTTCAACCAGGTATTAAGCGGTCAGAAGGTGCAGACACCACGCTGGCAGCGTATCTCCCAGCTAACAGATGGTTCCATAGGGGAACTGCTGGGCCAGTTGTATGTGCAGGAATATTTTAAACCGGAAGCAAAAGCAAGAATGGCAGAGCTGATAAGTAACCTGCGCAAAGCATTTGCCATCCGCATACAAAACCTCGACTGGATGGGTGCCGAAACAAAACAGAAAGCATTGGCAAAACTGGCGGCCTTCCGGCCAAAGATCGGTTACCCGGATGTATGGAAAAATTATGATGGGCTCAACATCAGCAGCAACACCTACTTTGAAAACGTTGTGAATGTTGGCAAATGGAACTATGACTTCCAGATAAGCCAGCTGGGTAAACCTGTTGACAGAACCCGCTGGGGCATGACACCGCCTACGGTAAATGCATATTACAGTTCCACCCTGAATGAAATCGTTTTCCCTGCCGGCATTTTACAATTTCCATTCTTTGATCCCAATGCAGATGACGCCGTAAATTATGGCGGCATCGGCGCTGTAATTGGCCACGAAATGAGCCACGGGTTTGATGATAATGGCAGCAAGTATGATGCGGATGGTACATTGAGAAACTGGTGGACCGATGATGACCGTAAAAAATTTGAAGACAAAACAAAATTACTGGGCAAACAGTTTGATGGATACACTGTATTGGATACCCTCCATGTAAATGGCAAATTAACAATGGGTGAAAACATTGGTGACCTCGGTGGGCTGAATGTTGCCTATGAAGCATTTAAAATGACAAAACAGGGACAGTCAGCAGAAAAAATTGATGGCTTTACACCTGACCAACGTTTCTTTTTAGCGTGGGCACAGGTTTGGCGTGGTAATATTTTACCAGAAACTGCTGCACAATTTATTTTGACTGATACACATTCACCAGGTCCATACAGGACTATTGGTGCACCCGTAAATATGGATGCATGGTACAAAGCATTTGATGTGAAAGAAGGAGATAAATTATACAAGAAACCGGAAGACAGGATTAAAATCTGGTAATAACTCTTTAAATAATTTTATAAGCCGCAATGATTATTGCGGCTTATATTTTTCTGCCAGCTTTGACGGAGCCACAGTACAATATGCCACCATTAAAATATCTTTCAACATAGCAGCTTTTATTTTTTTCAGATCGATCATTGTCCAACCCTGCAGGCCCCATTTACCTGGTACAGGATAGATAACTGCTTTATCAAAAGCTCCGAAAACAGATTGATCCACTGCTGATAGTTTTACAACTGCTTTATAATTTTTTTCATCCATGGTGGCAAAGATCTTTTTATTGACACGGAAAGAGGTTTTTTCAAAATGCGGTGCTTCTGTTGCAGCTTCAAATGAAAGCGCCATTTTCCGGCAGGTATCCAATTTTACCATTGTGATGATTTATACAATGAAATTAAACTTATCTGCTCATTTTATTGGATATTGGTATTAAGCTTGCAGCATAGCAATAAAGTTTAACTTAGAGTATGGTTGAAAAATTAAAGAAAAGCTGGGAAGTACTTAAGCAAACATTCAACGATTTTATAGATTTTGGCGTGCCGAGGATGAGTGCGGCACTCTCTTACTATACTTTATTTTCACTGGCACCGATGCTGCTGATCATTATAACGGTAGGGGATATCTTTTATGGAAAAGAAGCGATTGAGGGGACATTGTTTGGCCAGATTAAAAATTTTGTTGGTACAGATGCGGCGCTGCAGATACAGGATATCATACGTAATGCAGCCAAATCGCACCACACTAAATTTGCAACAATAGTCAGTGCTGCTGCACTGGTGTTTTCCGCCACGGGTGTGTTTACCGAGATCCAGGGCTCCATCAATACCATCTGGCAATTAAAAGCAAAACCGCAAAAAGGCTGGTTAAAATTTTTGGTGAACAGGGGTATCAGTTTATCAATGGTGCTCGGGCTTGGATTTATATTACTGGTGTCGTTGGTGGTGAACGCCCTGCTGGAAGTATTGCTCAAGCGGCTGCTTACCATACTACCTGAAGGCTCTTTCTGGATATCCTATGCAGTGAATATGCTCATTACGTTTATCATTATCTCATTTTTATTTGGTGTAATATTTAAGCTGCTGCCGGATGCAAAAGTACAATGGAAGGATGTGCGGCGGGGCGCTTTTTTAACTGCCATTTTATTTATGATAGGTAAGTTCGGCATCAGCTTTTACCTTGGTAAAAGCAATCCTGGCGGGGCTTATGGTACAGCAGGTTCACTGGTGATCATTTTGCTGTGGGTTTATTTTTCTGCGATGATATTATACTTTGGCGCCTGTTTTACAAAAGTAAATGCACAATTCAGTGGCAGGCATATTTACCCCAACAAATACGCAGTGTTTATAAAGCACATAGAAGTGGAGAATAAGCAGGACCTGCAGCAACAGCCAACAGAGAGTAAGATAGTGGTGGAAAAGAAGGAATCGAATAACAATGAAGAAAAAAATAAAGATCAAAATACAGTATGAGGTTGAATACTACTTTTTATAGAGTTCAATCTTTCTTTCGTCAGGGTCAACCATAACCGCCATAAAGCCAAAGTCTGTTTGTGTAGGTTCCAATAGAAAAACAATATTGTTTTCTTTTAATTTACGTATGACATCTTCAAAGTTATCAATGCCAAATCCAAGCCGGAGATTTTCATCTGCAGCAGTTTGACTTTTTGCCAGCGGGTAAATTTCTAAAACTGTTTTATCAATGACAGCAGAATAATGATAAGGTGAATTACCATGTTTATGATAATCGAATGTTAACCCAAGCAAACAATAAAAGTCTGCCAGTTTTTTTATATCGACTGTTCTTAATACCAGTAATCTTATATCCATATTTATTTATAACTATAAAAATAATTTCTGCCACCATTTCCGTTTATCCGCTGCTGTTGGGTAATTACCCGCTGTTTGAATGAATGAAACTTCAATTTTAGCAAGACTTTCATCCAGCCATTTTTCGTACCAGTCATAAAAACTTAGTTCGGTATCCAGGCGGGCAGGGAGCGTATCAAATTCTTCTGTATTTAAAGACCATATTTTCCCACGTAGTTCTCCTGTCATCACAATAAAATGATAATATGTACAGCCTTCCGTTTGTATAGGCATTAAACCGTTTACTGTGCTTAATTTTTTATAATAATACGCTTTGGGGTTTTCATTCCAGTGCTGAATAATATCCACTGCATTATCCTTATTAAAATCAAATTCGCCATTCATTAAAGAAGGAGAGCTGAAGCAGGTTTGCCAGGCTGTATATTCTTCCTGCATTTCGTCAAGATTGTAAATACCCAGGTCAGGCCCGGCTCCGGAACCTATCTGCAACAGGAAGGTTCTTAATTCACCGGGGATTGAAATATTATTTTTTATTTCAAAGCGCTCTATCGCTGCCGGGGAGATTTTATTAGAGCGGAAGCCATGCTGTATCCCTCCAAAAATTTCCATTCTTTTTGAGGATGCTTTTAGTTGCTGCAGTTTCCTGCTGATATTATTTAGTCTTTCTTCCAAAATGTACACGTGATGCTATAAAGGTATACCGTACAAGTGAGTGACACAACGATGCCGCTATGAAAAACAAATGTTGGCCAAACAAAAAATCAAACCTCATTTTTCTTTACCTTTGGCCGCTCCGGAAAAAAACCTCCGTGGCAATATTCAATCAACGTTTTGAAATATTATGCCAAAAGATAACTCCATCCAGTCAGTACTCATTATCGGCAGTGGCCCCATCATTATCGGACAAGCTTGTGAATTTGATTACTCCGGCACCCAGGCCGCCAGGAGCCTTCGTGAGGAGGGTATTAAAGTGATCCTTATCAACAGCAACCCCGCCACCATTATGACCGACCCCATGATGGCCGACCGGGTTTACCTGCTGCCACTCACCGTGGAAAGTATTGAACAGATACTGGAAGAGAATCAAATTGATGCCGTACTGCCTACTATGGGAGGCCAGACAGCACTTAATCTTTGCAAGGAAGCAGATGAATTGGGTGTTTGGGAAAAATATGGCGTGCGGCTGATCGGCGTGGATATTAAAGCCATTGATAAAGCTGAAGACAGGGAGCAATTCCGTAAGTGGATGATAGAAATGGGCATCAAGGTTTGCCCTGCACATATTGCCAACTCCTTCCTTGAAGGAAAAGAATTTGCACAGGAAATCGGTTTTCCGCTTGTATTACGTCCTTCTTTTACACTGGGCGGCACCGGCGGCGGTATCGTATTTAAAAAAGAAGACCTGGATGAAGCCCTCAACAGGGCGCTTACAGCCAGCCCTATACATGAAGTACTGGTGGAAAAAGCCGTACTGGGCTGGAAGGAATATGAGCTGGAATTGTTGAGGGACAGTGCAGATAACGTGGCGATCATCTGTACGGTTGAAAACTTTGACCCGATGGGTGTGCATACCGGAGACAGTATTACGGTAGCGCCGGCAATGACATTAAGCGATACAGCCTTTCAGAATATGCGTAATACCGCTATCCGCATGATGCGTAACCTTGGTAATTTTGCCGGTGGTTGTAACGTACAGTTTGCAATGGAGCCGCAGACAGAAGAAATTATTGCGGTGGAAATTAACCCGAGGGTGAGCCGTTCTTCTGCACTGGCAAGTAAGGCTACAGGTTATCCCATTGCAAAAATTGCTGCCAAGCTGGCCATCGGTTATAACCTGGATGAATTAAAAAATCAAATTACTCAAAGCACCTCTGCTTATTTTGAACCGGCACTGGATTATGTGATCGTCAAAATTCCAAGATGGAATTTTGATAAATTTAAAGGCGCCAATGATACACTCGGCTTCCAGATGAAGAGTGTGGGAGAAGTAATGGCAATAGGAAGAAGTTTTGCTGAAGCAATACAAAAAGCTTGTCAGAGCCTGGAGAATGAAGCGGTTGGTTTGGGCTATTACGGCCAGAGCCTGATGAAAGCAGATGAGCTGCTGGAATATATTAAAATACCAAAATGGGACCGTGTGTTCCGCATCAAAGATGCACTGATGGCAGGCGCCAGTGTAAAGCGCATTTGTGAAAGCACGGGTATCGACCGCTGGTTTATTTACCAGATACAAAAGATCTGCAACTGCGAAAAAGAAATTGCCAAATACGACCTGAAAACATTACCTGATGATTTACTGAAAGAAGCCAAGTACCTCGGCTTCAGTGATGAGCAGATCATTAAGATAATGAGGGAAGAAAATACCGACGCATTGTATGAAAGAAGAAAAGCAATGGGTCTCACAAGGGTATTTAAAATGGTGGATACATGTGCCGCAGAGTTTGAAGCAAAGACGCCTTATTTTTACAGTACATTCGAAGGATAGAAATTTTCTTACAGCGATACTAAGACACAAAGCTTTTTCTTTGTGAACCTTCGTGTTCATTGTGCCTTTGTGGTGTATGTTCCTAATTCAAAAACTTAAGCAGTCTTTAATAAAATAAATCAATGAAGACTTTTTTTAAAAAACTGCTTTCTGTTTTGTTTGGTTTGCTGATCGCACTGACCCTCTGTGAGATCATTCTTCATATTTACAATCCCTTTCCATTTGCTGTAAGCAGCGGTAAGTTTGTATTACCTGCCAATCAAAAAACGGTATTTAAAAATACCTGGATAAAAAAGCTGGACAGCAATATCTATTATTCCCGTAATTCACTTGGCTTTCGTGGACC
Source organism: Ferruginibacter sp. (assembly GCA_047600665.1). GTDB lineage: Bacteria > Bacteroidota > Bacteroidia > Chitinophagales > Chitinophagaceae > Ferruginibacter. Next base: position 2,212,776 of record JASGKJ010000003.1, on the reverse strand, counting down.
GGAACCGGCAGACAGCATCAGCAAATTAAATGCTCTTATCTGCATTGGAGGCAGTACCACGGAATGTCATTACATCAGCGATTCGCTTACCTGGCCTTATCAACTCGGTACACAACTTAAAGACAGCCTGCCTGGCTTATGGCTCAACAATGCCGGGCTTGACGGGCATTCTACCTTTGGACACCTGTTGCTTTTAAAGGAATATATTATAAAACTGCGGCCGAAGTATGTATTGTTCTTAACCGGCGTGAATGATGTGGAGACATCCAAACCAGAGTTATATGACCTGATGAATGAACGCAGTATCAACTTTGCTTCGGTAAAAAGTTTTTTTAAATCGCTTGCCAATAAAACAGAACTCGGCTCCACTATTTTCCAGCTATATGCCATCCGGGGTGCTTATAAAAAAGGGTTGATACATAAGGATGTTGACTTTACTGCATTACAGGATACTATACTGCCGCAGGCTTACACCAACGAACGTTTGAAAAACCAGCAAGTTTTTTTGAGCGGTTATAAACAGCGGCTGGCAGAAATGATCGCTGTTTGTAAATCGAATAATATAATACCAATACTGTTAACGCAGCCATCCATGTTTGGTACTTATACTGACAGCGCCACAATGATCAATATGACAAATAAAGTCATTCCCGGGGGAGAACCTTTAGCTACAGCGGCTTTAATGGGCACTGTATTAGAGTTGTATAATAACGTGGTACGGTCATTTGGCAACGAAGTAAAAGTGATAGACCTTGCAGCCAGGATGCCAAAGAACAGTGATTATTTTTATGACTTTGCCCATTACACCAATACCGGTTGCAGCAAAGTGTCGTCTATTATTGCTGTAGAACTGATCCCTTACTTAAAAGCAACTGCCAAATGATCATCCTGGGCATTTCTGCTTATTACCATGATTCGGCGGCAGCCATCATCATCGATGGTAAAATTGTGTCGGCAGCGCAGGAAGAACGTTTTACAAGAAAGAAGAATGACGAAAGCTTTCCCATCAATGCTATCCGGTTTTGTCTTGATTTTGCAAACGTGACCATTGATGACCTGGATGCTATTGCATTTTATGATAAGCCGCTGCTGAAGTTTGAACGGCTGCTGGAAACCTATTTCTCCTTTGCACCAAAAGGTATTGCTTCTTTCCTGAAAGCCATGCCGGTTTGGATAAAAGAAAAACTCTTTTTAAAAAAATTGATCCGGGAAGGGCTGGAAAAAATTCAGCCTTATGATAAAAGGAAATTAAAGCTGTTATTTCCTGAACATCACTTATCGCATGCGGCAGCTGCGTTTTATCCTTCTGCATTTGATAAAGCCGCCATCTTAACCATCGATGGTGTGGGTGAATGGGCCACCACCACCATCTGTAAAGGTGATGGAAACTCTATCACTATATTAAAAGAAATGCGCTTTCCACATTCAGTTGGGTTATTATATTCTGCGTTTACCTATTACTGTGGGTTTAAGGTAAACAGCGGCGAATATAAACTGATGGGGTTGGCGCCTTATGGCAATGCCGGAAGTGAGCAGGTAAAGAAATTTATAAGCCTTATACAAAGTAATCTCTGTACAGTATATGAGGATGGTTCTGTTTTCCTGGACCAGGATCATTTTAATTATGCTGCCGGTCTCACCATGACGGATAACCGTAAATGGGAAAAGCTGTTTGGTTTCCCACCGAGAAAACCGGAAGCAGCGCTGGAACAGCACCACTGCGATATGGCCCTTGCCATACAGTTAGTAACCGAAGATATCATGATGAAGCTGTGCCTGGAAGCAAAGCGGCTGACAGGTATGGACAATCTTTGTATGGCTGGCGGGGTGGCGCTGAATTGTGTGGCCAATGGCAAGCTGCAGGATGAAAAGATCTTCAGTAATATTTTTATACAGCCTGCTGCCGGTGATGCAGGCGGCGCCTGCGGCGCCGCCCTCGCTGCTTACCACATCTATTTTAATAAAGAAAGAAAAACAGATTATACAACCGATGCATTAAATGGTGCTTATCTCGGCCCGGCAATTACTGAAAAAGAAATTGAGCATTTAATACCCAATGATTCAATCATTGTTTCAAAAATAGATGACGAAGCTACGCTTGTAAATACCGTTGCAGAAAAAATTGCCGGCGGTTTAATTGCCGGCTGGGTACAGGGCAGGATGGAATTTGGTCCAAGAGCATTGGGCAACCGCAGCATACTGGCCGACCCCCGTAACAGGGAAATGCAAAAAAAACTAAACCTGAAGATCAAGTACAGGGAAAGTTTCCGGCCTTTTGCACCGGCAGTATTGGCAGAAGATGCTGCAGGCTATTTTGCTCTCCAGTCGTCTTCCGCTTATATGCAGTTCGTTCATCCTGTAAAAAAACAGTTTGAATTGCCGGCTAATTTTGCTTCGCTCTCTTTCATGGAAAAGCTTTATATCCCTAAAAGCGAACTGCCTGCTGTTACACATATTGATTTTTCGGCAAGGATACAAACCGTGCATAAGGAAACAAATCCCCGTTTTTATGCATTACTGCAGGCATTCAAAAAAATAACAGGCACACCTGTTTTGGTAAACACCAGCTTTAATGTAAGAGGTGAGCCGATTGTTTGTACTGCTGCCGATGCTTTGAATTGTTTTTTAAAAACAGAAATGGATATCCTCGTAATCGGCAATTATATTTTTGAGAAGAAAGATGGCTATAAAGTGCCTGCTGATGTTATAGACAGTGTAGCCGGCAGCGACTAGGCTGGCTCACCCGGAATAATTGGCTACCTTTACGGCCTTCAACACATGATAGAATTTTTAAAAGACTTCTGGCAATTTTTAAAGGAAAGAAAAAAGTGGTGGCTGGTGCCCGTGGTGGTGGTTTTACTGCTAATGGGTATCTTGCTGGTACTCGGTGGCTCTTCAGCCCTGGCACCATTTATTTATTCACTTTTTTAAAATGAAACTTACCCAGGCTCAAAAAACGATACTTGTAATTGCCGCCGGGCTGCTGGTCTTTTATTTCATGTATAAAAAAGACTGGCTCTGGATAAGTGCAGCCGTTATCCTGGTCACAGGATTTATCTCATCCTTCCTGGCAGAAAAAATTCACTGGGCCTGGATGAAGGTGGCACATATACTGGGCGCCATCAATGGTTTTATACTTCTTAATTTAATTTTCTTTTTTTTATTGACCCCAATCGCACTCATCAGAAAAATTTTGAAAAAAACACCGCTTCAACTGCAAAAAAGTAAAACGGGAACGATGTTTTTTACACGTAACCATACATACCAAAAAAAGGATGCAGAGAATGTTTGGTAGCTATTATCTTTGCACCCGTTATGTCAAAAATTACGCACAACGAATCAGTCCGCTCTTCAAAAAAGAAAATCATTGTACTGGGCAGCGGCCCCAACAGGATCGGCCAGGGTATTGAATTTGACTATTGCTGTGTGCATGGCTTACTGGCTATTAAAGAAGCCGGTTACGAGGCCATCATGGTAAACTGTAACCCTGAAACCGTTTCCACTGATTTTGACATTGCTGATAAATTATACTTCGAGCCCGTATTCTGGGAGCATCTGTGGGAAATAATAGAACATGAGCAGCCAGAAGGTGTGATTGTGCAGCTGGGGGGACAAACCGCTTTAAAGCTTGCTAAAAAACTCCACGAAAAAGGTGTAAAGATTATCGGCACTTCATATGACAATATGGATATCGCAGAAGACCGTGGCCGGTTTAGTGATATGCTGAAAGAACTCGGCATTCCATATCCCAAATATGGCACTGCTTATAATACGGATGATGCTATTGAAGTGGCGAAGGAAGTGGGTTATCCGGTATTGGTTCGTCCAAGTTATGTACTGGGCGGACAAAGAATGCGTATTGTTATTAATGACGAAGAACTGGAAAAAGGTGTATTAAGTTTATTAAAACACCTGCCCGGTAATAAAATTTTGATCGATCATTTTCTTGACCGTTGCCAGGAAGCTGAGATCGATGCCATCTTTGATGGTGAAGATTTTCATGTAATGGGCGTGATGGAGCATATTGAACCGGCCGGCATTCATAGCGGTGACAGTAACGCTGTATTACCCCAGTTTAATTTATCGCCATTGGTGGTACATACCATGGAGGAATATGCAGAGAAAATCGGAAGGGCATTAAAAATAAAAGGGCTTATCAATATCCAGTTTGCCATTAAAGATGGTAATGTATACGTGATAGAAGCAAACCCACGTGCTTCCAGAACAACTCCATTTATTGCGAAAGCTTACCAGATACCTTACCTGAACATTGCCACCAAGGTAATGATGGGTGTGAACAAGCTGAAAGATTTTACGTTTGAAAAGAAACTTACAGGTTTTGCCATCAAAGAACCAGTATTCTCCTTTAATAAATTCCCTGGTGTAAATAAAGAGCTCGGCCCGGAAATGAAGAGCACCGGAGAAGCTATCCGTTTTATAAAAGATTTAAGGGATCCTTATTTCAGGCAGTTGTACAAGGAAAGAAGCATGCACCTGAGTAAATAACCTGGTTAATTGTAGATGCGGTTAATGGCATCCTTATATTTTTCCATTATCACTTTCCGTTTTAGCTTAAGCGTGGGTGTTAGTTCACCACTTTCTATTGTCCATTCGCAGGGCAGCAGCTCAAAACGTTTTATCTGCTCCACGTGATTGAAGAATTTATTAAAGCTGTCGATCAGCTCCCGGTACAGTTTTAATACTTCCGGGTTATTGATGGCATCTTCATTGGTAACAAAAGGAATATTTTTTTGCCGCATCCATTCTTTAAGGTTCGGTATAGATGGAACAATTAATGCTCCTACAAATTTTTGCTCCGCACCCACCACCATCATCTGTTCCACGAAAGGTGATTCCTTCATTTTATTTTCGATGGGTTGTGGCGCCACATATTTACCACCGCTCGTTTTAAACAGTTCTTTTTTGCGGTCGGTAATTTTTAAAAACTTACCCTCTTCAAATATGCCGATATCACCTGTATGCAGCCAGCCGTCCATCACTGTTTCTGCTGTCATTTCAGGCCGTTTGTAATAACCCATCATCACGCTGGGTCCTTTTACACAGATCTCTCCATCCGGCTCCAGTCTTAATTCCTGGCCCTGTATAACGGGACCGACTGTACCAAATTTTGTTCCTCCCTTTGTCCAGCAGTTCACACTTATTACAGGACTATTTTCTGTTGGTCCATATCCTTCATAAATTGGGATGCCGGCTGCAGTGAACAACCTGATCAGCCGCACCTGGCAGGCCGCACCTCCCGTAATGATAAACTGTATATTATTGCCAAGCGCCTCCCGCCATTTGCTGAAAATAAGTTTGCTGGCAATGGCGAGTTTCATTGTATATAACATGCTGTTGCCGTTGTCCTGGTATTTATCCCCCAGTTCCACGGCCCAGTCAAATAATTTCTTCTTTACGCCGGAAAGCTCTGCACCCTTCGCCATTATCTTTTCATATGTTTTTTCGAGGAGGCGTGGTACGGTACAGAATAAATTAGGTTTTACTTCTTTCAAATTTTCACCAATGGTATCCAGGCTTTCTGCGTAATAAATAGAAATACCACTCCAGATATAGATATAGGATACCATCCTTTCAAAAATATGATTGAGTGGTAAAAAGCTCAATGACTTTCCATTCGGGTTTTCATGAAAAGGAAATGATTTAACCGAGTTCAGCACATTAGAAACAATATTTTTATGACTAAGCATTACTCCTTTTGGAAAGCCTGTGGTGCCTGATGTATAAATGATAGTGGCACAATGCTCCGGTTTGATCGTTGCTTTTATTGCAGCCAGCTTTTCAAAATCTTCTGCAGTTGGCAATTCCAGGATCTTTCTCCAAAAGGTTGCGCCTTCCAGTTCATCAAAAGAATAGATCGTACCAAGTGATGAAATCTTATCTTTTACACTCACCACTTTGTGCAGTATATCATCCCCGCTTACAAAAGCTATTTTTACCCCGGCGTCATTAAAAATAAATTCTACTTCGCTCACATTCGTAGTTGGGTAAATGGGGCAAAGCAGGGCGCCGATCTGCTGGCAGGCCATATCCAGCATAAGCCATTCTGGGCGGTTTTTACTTATAAGTGCTATCTTATCCTGGTTTTCCACGGTAAGATCATGACCACTTATTCCCAGCCGCAGCAAGCCTGCGCTGAGTTTATCAACCGTTTCCTGTACTGTTTTTGTGCTGAAATGTTTCCATTGACCATTTTCCTTGCCGGCAAACATCGTGTCTTTTGAATACTTGCTTAGCTGGTAAGGTAAAAAATCGAAGAGTCTTGAATCGTAGTTTATCATATGCAAGCGGTCTGAAAGTAAGTCTTCCCTTCCTTATTATCTTTTACACATTAACTAAGATAATTAAAAAAGACGAAGAACAGCGTGGATAAGGAAATGCAAAAGTTAATGGTAATATTGGCCGGAAGGAATTTTAAATATTCGGCCCCGCTGAAAACGGGTAAATTCGTTGTACTCTGTGCTGTGTGTATTTACCCAGTTTTGATACCCTGTTAAATTTTGTACCGACCCAAACAGCCATTGATTATAGGCTTCAAATGTACCATCCTGTAATAACTGCCGCTGTAATTCAAACAGTCGGAAAGGGAATTTGCTGCTGGTTTCACTATACCAATCAAGGATAAACCTTGTTCTTATCATGGTAAGTGACTCAGCTGTAATACCGGCGGAGGAAATACCGCCCTGTTTTTTCATAACACGCTGGAATGATTGTGAAAATTCACTCTGGGGCTGGTTAGGTGTAACAGCAGCGGGTGCTGTTGCATCTGTAAATAATTTTTTATAGCTCTCCAGCAAAATATTTTTTATCTCAATACTACGGTTGGTAAATGGCTCCATATTGACGAAGATTTCGCCATACAGCAAGCTCCATGTTTTATCCGTTGTGAGATAATAAAACTTGCAGGCATTGTAATAGTTTTTTGAATAGGATGGATCAACCTCAATTCCTTTTTCCCACTGTTTGATGGCATTGTAATCCTGCTGGGCCCACAGCAGTTCACCAAAGTCATTGTACAACGGCCCATTATCTGGAAATTTTTTTAATGCTTTCCTGTACAGCTTTTCACATTCTTTTGGCTGTGCCAGCTGCTTATAAATATTTCCTGCTATCTGGAAACTTTGATCATCGGCATCATCTCTTTCCAGTACGGGCTTTATTGTTTCAAGTGCTTTAGCGTTTTCTTTTTGAAGATAATAAGTAAAGGCCAGGTCCTTTGTAATATCCATGTTGGAAGGATCAAGTGCTGTTGCTTTGTTCAGCACCAAAACAGCATTACTGTAATCGCCCTGCTGTATAAATGATTTGGCCGTCTCCTGCAGCTCTTTTGCAGACTGGGCATTTACAACAGCAATGGCTGCAAAAAATAGTACTGTAAAACTGCTGATTATCTTTTTCATCCGGGTAAAGATAAAAAAAGAGAGGCGAATGAAACGCCTCCCCTTTAACTATATTCTGTATTCACAAAACTTTAATCGTAGATAAGATGTGTTAACAAACCGTCCCGGAGCTTGGGTTCAAACCAGGTACTTTTGGGCGGCATCACATTGCCACTGTCGGCAATATCGGTAAGCTGGCTGATACTTACGGGGTAAAGACTGAAAGCAATTTTCGTTTCTTTGCTGTCCACTCTCTTTTCCAGTTCGGCAAGGCCTCTTATGCCTCCCACAAAGTCAATTTTTTTATCTGTACGTGGATCCTGTATACCCAGTAATGGATTTAAAATATTTTCCTGTAAAATGGTTACATCCAAAATACCAATCGGGTCATTTGAAAAAGTTCCATCCTTTGCCGTGAGTTTATACCATTGTTTGTCAAGATACATTCCAAACTCATGCAGTTCTGCCGGGGCTACAGCCGCAGCCGCTTTTTCCACTGTAAATTTTTCTTCCACCTTTGCGATGAAGTCTTCAGTACTTAAACCGTTCAGGTCTTTTACCAGGCGGTTATAATCCATTATTTTAAGTTCCCCCGCAGGAAACAATGTTGTAAGAAAAATATCCGCTCCTTTGGGTGAGTTTTTACCAAGTGCCTGGCGCACTTTGGCTGCAGAAGCGGCCCGGTGATGCCCATCTGCAATATAAGTACAGGGCACTTTTGTTTTAAAGAGATCTGTAATTTTTTTAATGGTATCTGTATCATTGATCACCCAGATGGTATGCTGCACTTTATCGGATGCCACCAGGTCATACACAGGATTTTTTTCTTTCTTCCATTTACCAACGATCGCATCAATCTCTTCCACGTTATTATAGGCAAGAAAAACATTGCCTGTTTGTGCGCCCGTGGTTTTTATATGGCTGATCCTGTCCTGTTCTTTTTCAGGCCGGGTAAATTCATGCTTTTTTACCAGGTCATTTTCATAATCATCCACGCTGCTGCCACAAACGAGACCTGTCTGGCTGCGTTTGTTCATGATAAGCTGGTAGATATAATAACAGGCTTTATTCTCCCGGAATAAAATATTCCGGCTTATAAAAGCATCCAGGTTTTCTTTTGCAGTGTCGTACACTTTCTGTGAATGAATATCTGTGCTTTCCGGCAGGTCAATTTCACTTTTGGTGATATGTAAAAAACTGTTGGGATTACCCTGTGCTTCTGTCTTTGCTTCTTTACTGTTCAGTACATCATAAGGCAGCGACGCCACCTGCTTTGCGTACTGTGCTTCCGGCCTCAATGCTTTAAATGGTTGTATGGTTATCATCCGGGGTTGTTTGGGAAATTCAAAAATAAATAATTGTAAAGGAAAGATCATGCATTTGCTGCAGCAAAATCTTTCATTGCGGCTACCAGCACCTGCACACTCTCAACAGGCAGTGCATTGTATAAAGAAGCCCTGAAACCGCCTACCAGCCTGTGTCCTTTTATACCAATAATGCTCCTTTCTTTTACAAATGCCTGGAATTTATCTTCAAGCGACTGGTCATGCATTACAAAGCACACATTCATCTTACTCCTGTCTTCTTTTGCCACAGTACCTCTGAACAAAGGGTTGTTGTCTATTTCGCTGTATAATAAAGCTGCTTTTGCATCATTCAGTTTTTCAACTGCTGCCACGCCACCAATTTTTTTAAGCCACTGCAGTGTAAGCATACAAACGTATACTGCGAAAACCGGTGGCGTATTAAGCATGCTGCCTTCTTTTACATGGTTGCGGTAATCCATGATGGTTGGGATGGGGCGCTTTATTCTGCCGAGGATATTCTTATTTAATACCACGAGGTTAACACCGGCAGGACCCATATTTTTTTGTGCGCCTGCATATATCAGGTCGTATGCATTAAAATCATCTGTCCTGCTGAAAATATCACTGCTCATATCTGCCACCAGCGGCACACTTGTTCTTGGTATCTTCTGCCACTGGCTGCCGTAAATGGTATTGTTGGTGGTGATATGAAAATACTTGCTGTCGTTTGGTACAGCAAAATCCTTTGGTATTACAGTATAATTGCTGTCTTTGCCGGAGCAAACCACTTCCACTTTACCAAACAGCTTTGCTTCCTTGATGGCTTTTTGTCCCCATACGCCGGTATCAGCATAAGCTGCAGATTCTTTATCATCCAGCAAATTCATTGGCACCTGCATAAACTGTGTGCTGGCACCGCCATGCAGGAATAATACATCATGGTCATTGTCCAGCTGCATTAGTTCCCTCACTAGGGCCCGGGCCTCATCCATAATTGCCTGGAAAGTGGAAGTGCGGTGGCCTATTTCCAAAATGGATAAACCGCTGTTATTATAGTTCAATACAGCGGCAGCAGCCTGCTGAAAAACTTCCTGCGGTAAGATAGACGGGCCTGCATTAAAATTGTGTACCACTTCCTGCAATAGTTGTTAGGTTAAAAATTTTCGAATTGCAAAAGTAGCTTTTTGAAAACGATTTTAACAGGGGAAAATAAAAATAGATAATAATTAATCGGGCTTCTTCACATCACCCATTTCTTTATTGGTAATGTTCTGCAGCTCGGGCGGTGGGTTATGTGCAAATTCATTTACATAGATCTGCAGCAGCACAACAATATAATTTATCAGCAGCGGGCCGAATATCAGGCCTATGAATCCAAATAATTTTAAACCCACTATAATACCCAGCATGGTAATAACCGGGTGTACATCACCCATTCTTTTCATAATGGTGATACGGGCAAAATAGTCAATATTACTGGTTACGATGGCACTGTACAACACAAGGCCGGTTGCTGTTCCGTTTTGCCCAATGGCATAGAGATAAATACAAAGCGGTACCCAGATGATCATAGAACCTATTACCGGGAAAAAAGAAAAGATACCGGTAAGAAATCCCCATAGCATTACATCTTTTACGCCGAATATCAGGTAACCCAGGGCGGCAGTGGCTCCCTGTATCAGTGATATCAGCGGTATACCGATCGCATTGGAACGGATGGTAATTTTTGTTTCTGATGCAAGCAGTTTTATATTTTCATCTTTTAAAGGGATCATCCGGGAAAGTGTTTTTTCCATCAACGTTCCGGAATACAGCATATAATATAAAAGGAAAAGCATCAGCACCAGGTTGGCCAGGATATTTGCCGTGCTGTTAAATAAAGAAGGCAGCATCGCTGTTATTTTGCCGGCTGCATTATTAATAGACTGTTCAGAAAAAATATTAAACCTTGTTTTTTGTTCTATTACGGTCAATACATTTTTGATACTTGCAATGGTGGCGGAAGGATCATTTAACAGTGCGTTGATCTTAGGGCTTATCAGTGTAACAGCCAAAAAAATCGGCAACCCCAAAAGCAGGGCATAAAGAACGACAAATATCATCCCCGCCCAGCCTTTCTTCCACTTCTTCTTATAAATAAGCTGGAAATAGTTTTCACGGCTGAGGATATACAATGCCACAGCACCCAGCAGCCCGGGCAGGTATGCATACAACTCGTTGATGGTAACACCAACCAGCAGTAACAGCAATACCAAAAAAACAACCTGCTTTAATTTAAAATTAAATCCCCGGCTCATTTTGTGGTCTGGCTCTTTAATCATACCAGGGCAGAAAGATAGTTAAATAAATGATGAAGGAAGCAAAACTAAAGGTGTGCAATTTTTTCTCTTATTACCGGCATTTTTTTAGAAACAAAACCTGCTGTAACACGTTGCAATAAAAAGCCTGTAAGTTTTTTAAATATACTTTTTGAACGGTGTTCATATATTTTTCTTGCGATGAAGCCTGCGCCCGCTGCAATGGATGTATCCATTATATTACTTTTAGGGTCCTTTGGAAATACCAGCCCGCTTACCGCACTTTTCATCAGTGCAGATGGTTTAAGCGATTGCATAAGTTCGGTCGCCTGCTCCTTTAATACCAGCATCTGAAGGGCCTCCTGGCCTTCCAGTTCTTTTATCCGGGCATTCAGCTCTGCCATCGTGGTAATTTCGTTATTCATCACTTAATAATTTTATCTATGAAAAAATTACTAAGAGGGTCCTGCACCCATTTTTTCCTGTTAAAAAAAACTAATAAACCAACCAGGGCATAAAAACCACCTACAATAAAAAAACCATAACTCAGGTCACCTAACGCATTGCCAATAAGATAGGCAAATCCAAAACTTATGATAGTGAGTGCTGCACCGCTGAATATCATTATCATCATTAGTGCTACCAGCCCAGATAAGGAGGCAGAAACTTTTCCTGCGGCCCGCAGTTTCAGCAGCTCAAGTTTTGTTTCGGCAACTTCTCCAGCAGAAGCCACCAGCTTCTCAATATTTTCTATTGCGGTTTGCATAGTTTTAACCCCGGTTGGTTATTAATTATCTTTTTTAAGAAAGGCTGGCTTTTACATCAGCTTTTACTGCATTCATTTTCGCTTTTGCCTTTTCTGTCATCTCATCAGCTTCAGCCCGGCCCAGCGCTTTCAGTTCATCTACAAATTCATTAAATGAATTTTTCAGGGAGTCGGAAACATCACCTGCTTTACCTGCAATTTTTTTTCTTGTTTTGGATCCTTTATCAGGCGCAAATAAGATACCCAGTAATGCTCCTGCAGCAGCTCCTGCTACAATTCCTAAAACTACTTTTGTGTTGCTCATAATACTTGATTTTGTTAATGAATAATTAATGGCTACATCATTTTCACATGACAGATTTTTATTAAAACGAACAGGAACCGGCAGCAGTAATTTTTGTGAGGCTAAGATTTGCTGAATTCAAGTTTCGTCTGTTGTAAACAATTAAAATATTATGCCACACCGAAAACAGGCGTTTTAATAAAACTGTTACATACAGTTGTGGAAATTTATTCCCATCAGCGGGAAAAGATGAGTAAAGACCATGGCATGCTTTTTTATAACATACTTAAAATCATTTTCATTTACCCAATGAATGAATTAGCTTTATAAACACTATCAGCTGATGAAAAGAGTTTTTGACAAGATAAAACCAGACAAAAGAATAATCATAGGCTACAGTTCTTCTCTTTTTTTACTTCTGATTACTTATCTCGTTACCATTTTTGCCAATAAAGAATTAAGGGAACGGACGTCAAGGGTGGAACATACTTATAAACTGATTGCAAGCCTTGATGCCTTAATGTCTGTAATGAAAGATGCTGAAACAGGTGTAAGAGGCTATGGCCTTACAAAAAACAGTGATTTTCTTGAACCTTACATTAACAGTAATAAGGCGGCAGATTCTATTTGTGCTGCCATCATGGAGCAAACAAAAAGCAATGTTAACCAGCAGGACAGGCTTGCAGAGATAAAAACGACCATTCAGAAAAGATTCGAAATTTTTGATGCCACCCTGGATGCATATGGCGAAGACAGCAGCATCAACAGCTATGGTGCAAGGCGGCTGATGGTGGAGGGCAAAACCGCCATGGATAAGATAAGACGCACCGTTGCCATTATGCAAAACGAGGAAAACAGGATATTGGCAGAAAGGGATGTACAACTAAAATCAACCTTTGCTTCCATCCGTACCATCACCATCACTTCATTATTACTTACTGTACTGCTTGTAATAATTGGGTTTGTTACCTATACCAATGAAAACCGGGCACGCAAGCTGGCCATGCAAAATATACGGGATTATCAACTGCAGCTAAGTAAACGGATAGATGAATTAAACAATGCCAATGCACAACTGGTACAAATGCGGAGTATGGAGAAGTTTACTGCCACCGGCCGTATTGCAAGAACTATTGCCCATGAAGTAAGAAACCCGCTCACCAATATTAACCTTGCCACCAGCCAGTTAAAAACGGATCTTTCTGCTGATGATGAAAACACACAGTACCTTTTTGATATCATTGACCGGAACAGCAACCGCATCAATAAACTTATTTCAGACCTCCTGCACAGTACAAAGTTTTCCGACCTGAATTTTAAATCGATGGATGTAAATGAGCTGGTTGATGAAACGCTTGCAATGGCTGAAGACCGGATAGAGCTTAGCCAGGTAAAGATTGAGAAAAATTATGGGGCTGCCTGCCAAATCAATGTAGATGTTGAAAAAATAAAAATTGCGATACTCAATATCATCATTAACGCAATGGAAGCTATGGAAGACAGTGATAAAAGTGTGCTGAAGATCAGTACCAAAACAGAAGGCGCTAATTGCATAATAACTATTGCAGACAATGGTGTTGGTATGGATGAGACAACCCTGGGTAAATTATTTGAACCTTATTTTACCAATAAACCCAATGGGAACGGGCTTGGCCTGGCCAATACACAAAATATCATTTTTAACCACAAGGGAACTGTAAACGTGATCAGCAGTCCCGGCCAGGGAACAATATTTACCATAAAGCTTGCAATTGCCTGAGAATTAATTGCCTTTAAAAGGATGGGGCAAAAATTCCCCGATTGTAGAATTGTTTCCTTTAATTAGAAGAGTTGGGGTATACTTCGTGAATGGCATTTTTTATCTGTGCAGCAGAAAATGGTTTAGATATAAATTTATCTACGCCTTCCTCTATAGCCTTTTTACGGTCTTCTGCAGAATCATGCGCCGTAACCATGATGATCTTTGTATTTATATGTTCCCTTTTTACATAATTGATAAAGTCGATCCCATAACCATCCGGGAGACGGTTATCAAGAAAAAGCACGTCAGGTTTAAGTCTTTTTAAGTAATCCCTGCCTTCAGTTATCGTGTTTACAAACTCCACATGAAAATGATGATTACGCAGAATATTGCTCAGCAAAAAGCAAATATCATTTTCATCATCAATGATCAGTACTGTAAGGGATTTACTCTTATCCGTGGTAAGCTCCATAGCCGGTTATTAATATTGCTGCATTCTTAATTCCACAAATAACCCGCCACATTTATGGCACAGGCAGTAAAATTATATGCTAATTTGTGTGTGGTACCAAAAATTGAGGGAACGGCATAACTGTTGGCATTATTTTATATTAGTAAATAAAGTCTTTATAAACCTGATCATTTCCTAAATGACCTAAAAATTCAACAATCATGAAAAGGATACTTATTATTGATGATGATACCGATATGTGTCAGCTACTGGCAAGATTTCTCCAGCGCAAAGGATTTGAAACAGATATTGCTACCAATGGTAACCGGGGCATTGCAGCTTACAAAGAAAAGGATTTCGACCTGGTATTGTGCGATTTCAGGCTGGGTGATAAGGAAGGTGCGGATGTTTTAAGAGAGATCAAAAAAATAAATCATGATGCACTGCTCATCTTTATTACCGGTTATTCTGATATAAAGACTGCTGTGGAAATGATGAAGCAGGGTGCCTTCGATTATATTGCCAAGCCACTTATTCCTGATGAAGTGCTGAATATTATTAATAAAGCATTGAATGAAGGTGAAGGTGAAAAAAATGGGTCCGCTGTAAAAACCAGCACTTCTGCTGTAAAAAGCAGTAATGGTGCCGAGGGCGGCTTGTCCCAGTTCATGGTAGGTAAATCTCCGGGTATTGAACAAATGTACCAGCAGATAAAAACCATTGCTCCCACTAACTACAGTGTAATTGTATATGGCGAAAGTGGTACCGGTAAAGAAGTGGTGGCCAAAACCATACATTCTTACAGCGCAAGAAAGGGTAAGCCTTTCGTGGCACTTGATTGTGGTACATTTTCAAAAGAACTGGCGGCAAGTGAATTATTCGGGCATGTGAAAGGATCTTTTACCGGGGCATTAAATGATAAAGAAGGCCTTTTTGAAACAGCGGATGGCGGTACCCTTTTCCTGGATGAAGTGGCTAACCTTCCCCTTGATGTACAGGCTTCCTTATTAAGGGTGATACAGGAAAGAAAATTCAAACGGGTGGGGGGCAACAAAGAAATAACCACTGATGTTCGCCTTATCGTTGCTTCTAATGAAAATCTTAAAGACGCTTATACAGCTGGTAAGTTCAGGGAAGACTTGTACCACCGCTTTAATGAATTCTCTATTCATATACCGCCATTAAGAAACAGGGGAGAAGATATACCAATGTTTGCTAAATTCTTTCTGGAGCAAACTGCAGAGGAGCTGAATAAAAAGCTGGATGGGTTTGAAGATGATGTGATGCAACTGTTCATGGAATATAACTGGCCAGGCAACCTCCGGGAATTCAGGAATGTGATAAGAAGGGCGGGCTTACTCACCGCAGGAGGACTGATCAGTAAAAATGTATTGCCATGGGAAATTGTAAGCGGCCCTGCCGCAGCAGGTTCCCCCTCATTGCCCGTTGCAACGCCGGCACCGGCACCTTTTATTGAAAGACATACAGAAGCAGCCTCTGCATTAAAAGATGCAGCAGCACATGCAGAATACGAAGCCATCATGAATGTGCTGAAGCAGGTAAAATTCAATAAAACCAAGGCTGCAGAGATATTGAAAATAGACAGGAAAACACTGTATAATAAGATCAAGAATTTTGAAGAAAGCAAATTGTAAAACACTACTTTAACAATTCTCTTTTATCATTACTGGCCCCGTATTCCGGGGCCTTTTTGTTGACTCACTGCTCCATTTTTCCCCGCTCTGTGGAATGTACTGTACGGGAATAATATTTTTTTAAGGTAAATACCGGCTGGCATCCGGATTGTTGAATTATATACAGACTTATAGTTTTTTACGTGATGAACGAAGAAAGTGTAATAGTCATTTATGCCTGAAATATTGAAGATTAGAATTTTTAGAAAAGTTTCGTTTTAAAGTCCCGTATCATTTTTTTTGATTTATAAAGGGCAATAAAATTTTCATTGTTTCAGGCTTTTTTATTAGCAATATTTATTCACCCATAAAAATTACTTTATGCAGGAAAGAATCAATGAAATGAGAACACTTAGCCAGGTGCTGGAAAAGTTGCGTCTTAAAAGACAGGATAATGAGTTTGTAATGGAAGAGGATTTCTTTACTACAAAAAATGGTAAGCATTATAATCCTGAAGACCTGACAATCATTAAAACCTATCGTTTTGAAGGAGAATCAGATCCTTCGGATTCGTCTATATTATATGTAATTGAAGCAACTGACGGCATGGTTGGTTATAGTATTGATGCCTACGGCGTTTATACTAATCATGATGCCGCATACGATGAATTTGTAAGAAAAATAAAAGTACTTGACAGGGAAGAGCAGTTAATTTTTGCTCTTGACTAAAATATGGTTTTCAGTGTGGCTAATGTTCCGGTAAATGACGAGCAGTTATTCGCCGGAACATTTTTCTTTTTACTGATCTTCTTCCCTGCCGATAATTTTTCCGCTTCCTTTCCAGGTATCATTAAGTTTTTCAAATTCTTTCAGGTCAGCTTCTGAAAAACTTTGTTTGGCTAATGACCGCAGGTCGGGTTGACCGGCATTTACCCAGGCGGTGTACCAGAATGAAGCTACCGATGAGATTGCCAGCCGCATTCTTCTTTCCACCATACCATTTAATTTTTTATCAAATGCAATTGTGAATGCTGATGAATACTGGCGAATAACTGTATTGTTCCGGTTTTCAAAAGCATATTTCTGGTCGGCCGGAAATTGATTGGTCAGTTCTTTTTCAAATAATAATACCGAATCTGAAGCGAGGGAACTTTCCAAAACCCGGTCCCACGCATATTTTGCCGGATTTTCTATATACTGTGCCTTGCCAATAAAAAAATCATACTGCTTGTCTGCCAGCAATTCCGGCACACGGCTTTCCCAAAAACCATGTATGCCTTTTTGATTACTGTATTGCCCGTTGTGATTACTGTTGGCATGCAGCGGTACATGAGAATCGGCAATATAATGGCCCAGCTCAGCGCTGTTCTTTAATATTTTGGAAAAATTCTTTTCTTTAAACGCATCTGTCAACCGGTACAGCATGGTTTGAATATGCCAGGGTACAATGCCGTAAGCTTTTACGGAATCTTCTCCGAATTTCGCAACCGCATCCTTCCATTTTCTTGGTAAATCAGGGAATGGATATTTGCCATAGTGATCTATATCAAGATAATGTCTCGGACCTTCGTCTGCCACTGCATAACGGCGTTTATCCGGGTCAACTGCATGCTCTTCTAAAAATGCAATATTGGGTTTATACAGCACCATCATTTCCGGCGGCAGCAGAAAAACAGCGTAGTAGTTAATTTTTTTATGGGCATAAAACCCCCAGCAATAGCTTGGGTAATAACTAAGCAGCAATAAAAAGATAAAGAAACAAGCAGCAATTCTTTGCATATAAAAAGATATGGAACTAAGCTACGAATAAAAATATAAGTGCAGCAGATTCTTATTTTATTTTAATTACCTGTAAATAATCCAGCATGGCCTGGTTTATTTCAGCTGCATTCATATTTTCATTGGCCGCAGTAAACGAAAGTGTAATTACATGTTTTCCTTTTATAAGGTTTGTAATAATCGCATTGCTGAAACCCCAGTTGCTCCACTCTTCTTTTCCACGCTGCGGAAACACAAGCGTACCCGCAAACTTTGTGTCAATATGTAATGCACGGATGGCACATTTATTTTCTGTATTTACAGGCCCGTTACCATTGGCATAACGGAAATTTATTGCGTAAATTCCGGGTTCATCAACTGTAATTGCCAAAGAAATAGTTTTATTCTGATCCTTACTGATCTCCACAAATCCATCGCCGGAAGCTCCTTTGTATGTCAATGATGATCTGGCTGCAAAGCTTTCTGCTTCATATATTTTTAAAGACTTGCAGGAAACAGGTATGATTGGTTCACTTGCAAAAGATTGTACGCCATTTTTATCAACAGCAATAACCTGGTATTCGGCACAGGCATCAGCTGCTGCAAAGCCAGTACCTGATACAGTTGAAACAGGTTGCCCATTTTTCAATACAATATAGGTTGCAGCTCCTTCCACTACCTGCCAGTTTATATTTCCGTTGGCATATACAACTACCGGTGTTGCAGGTGATACAATATTTTCTGTTTTATTGATCTTAGCATTTCCTTCCACCGAATTGGTCAGCATAATTTTAACAGCATGTTTATCCTTCAGGTTAGCCGGGATAAAAGCCGGAGATAGTTTGCCATCAATAGAAAACGACTGTATAGTATTACCGTATCCTTCCATTGAAATATCCAGTACAGCGTTACGGTATTTAAAGTTTGTAAGCGAACGTTTCCCTGCAAGGGCCTTTGGCACAAATGGATGAAAGGCCAGTTTGTCTGACAGGAATTCAATACCAAAAATTAATTTCTGTACAATTGCCAAATTGCCCGACAGGCTCCATAACATATTGCTTGAATTAATCACGGTTCCGGCAAAGTCGCCATTGTCTGCAACAAAGTTCTCTTTATTAGTAAGGAATAATGCAGCGGGCCTGTAAATAGCAGCGATAGATTCCATCACTGCATTTTCATTACCGGTTTTGGCTGCTGCCAGTGCCCAGTAAGATTGTACAAAAGGCCATACCGCATTATTATGGTAAGGCGGTATCGAAGGTATTTGAGGATAAATACAGGAAACGCCATAATCCGTTTGCGGCACTTTTGAAATTAATGATTGCTGCTTTTGTTCATCTGCTATATTGAACAATACACAAAGCGCTTCACCCAATGCTTCGGCCCTCGGTGAAATTGTTTTAAAGTGACGGCCATAAATATATTGACTGTAATAACCTTTATCACTCATCCATAAATATTTATTGATACCGGCTTTTATTTTTAACGCATTGGCCTTGTATTTTAATACATCAACCGGTTTTTTAAGAATGATTGCCATTTCTGCCAGTACGATATTGGCATTGTAATGCACCGCATTGGTACCTAAATTTTCTGATTCATAAATGTCAGCCGGCTGCATCCATTTTGGATAAGTTTGTTCACGCCAGTCCAGGAATGAGGATTCGCCTTTAACCATGCCCGTTACTTTATCATAAGCATTCTGCATATCATCATCCACGGAGTTTTTAATAATGATATATGCCTGCTGCAGCCAGTCTTTGTCACCGGTGGCTTTGTAAATTTCCCAGGCAGCCGTGGCCCAGATCATCCTGTCGGTGGAGCAGGGATAAGCACCTCCTGTACCGGTATCCTGTATTATCTTTTTCTTTTTACTTACTTTACGCAACAGGCTCTTTTTTGCCACTTCGGGCTGCAAATGTGCCATGGACAAAATGATGCTGTAGCTGATATCCCTGGTCCACACACCTGCCCACTCTTTACCTGTACGGAAAGTACTGTCGGGTTCCACTGCTTTTATCATTTCTTCCGTACTCATATTATAAACAGCATTGGCCAGCATGCTTTCACTTTGATATTGCGGAAAAGCACTGATGTCTTTTGATAATTTCCAATTGGTGTCGGTTTGCTTTTCATCTTTTTGAGAATTCAATACCAATGTGGTTTCAAAAATGCCATCACCATCATCATCCTTTAATTGTAAACCTTCTTTTGTATGCAGGTTATCAAAATCCCAGATCATGGGCAATGTATTACCTGCTATAAACAGGCCTTTAAAATCTTCCTTATAGATCTTGTCACCTTTGTATGTGGTAAAATATCCTTTTGTTTTAAAATCATTCAGTACGGCGCTCATGTCCACCTTTATCCTGAGTTTTGTATCAGGTTTTAAAAAAGTATTCGTTTCTGCAGTATTATCTTTCAGCTGCTCGCCAAATTTTATCACAGGTGTTTCTGAAACACCTTCCAGTACATTTAACTGGTGATCCATCCCGGGCAGCATTTCGTTATCCTTTTGATTGATGCTGAATTTGAATGCAATTTTTGTGCTTTGAAAAAGATTAGCAGGGCTTTTATAATCAGAAATAAGTTCTGTTGCCGATAATGCCCTCGCTGTGTAAGTGCCCTGCTGCACACTATCGTTAAAAACCGTATAGGCCCCTGTTTTCCAGATGATATTTTTAGTATCCTGTGCCATTGACGGAAAGCTGCACACTAATAATGCGGCAGCAAAAAAATTTTGTGCACTCTTTTTCATAACAACAATCGTTTAATAAGTAAAATTAATCCTCCACATCAGTAACGCCGCCACTTACGGCAAACTTCATTGTTTGTGTGGCACTGATATTTGTAATTGGCCGCACCCTTTCTTTTGGTATAATGTATACATTGCCTGCTACGGAGTAAGCCATTGGTATGTATACTGCCACATAATCTTTAAAACCAAATTCTTCCATATCATCCCTTGTAATAAACCCTATACGCCACACATCATTGTCGTCCACATTGGCCAGCACGTTTTGGGTAAATTTTTTTTTCTCGCCTGCAAATGCTTCAAAAAAATCTTTCAGGGTGGAATAAATAAACTTAATACCTGGTGTTCTTTCAAGTAAATGCTCGAACCCGTTCACCACTTTACTAAACAGGAATGATGACGACAGGTAACCGATCAGTAAAACGAAACCAATCACCAGTAAAAATCCCACACCCGGAATACGGCGGATATTTCCGCTTTTATCTTCCATGGCTTCAGGAAAAATGCTGTGCAGCATACTGGGCAGGATGCCATCAATAAAATTAAAAATGGCGGTAATTGCCCAAAAAGTAATAGTAATGGGGGCCAGAATTAAAATGCCCTGCAGGAAGAACTGGAAAAGCCGTTTAAAATCAAATGACTGCTTCATAATGACTGATTTATGCCTAAAGATAATCCTTTAGCAAAGGATGGCTAAGATGAATTAAATGTTATGAATGGCAAAAAAAGCAGATGGAAACTTTGGTAACGAAAAAAGTTTCCATAGTTTTGCACCCCGGTATGAGTGAACAAACCACAATAGACAGAATAAAACAAAAGGCTCATGGCCTGGTAATGCAATATGGCATACGCAGTGTAAGTATGGATGATATCGCCACTGCGCTGGGCATGAGCAAAAAAACCATTTACCAGTATTTTTCTGATAAGGACGAACTGGTGGAAGTGGTAATTGCTGATACAATAAAAAAAAGCCAGGAATGGTGCTTAGCAGATAAGGACAGGGCTAAGGATGCTGTACATGAGGTCTTTCTCGCTATAGAGATGCTCCAGGATATGTTCCATGACATGAACCCCACGGTGTTATATGACATGGAAAAATTTCACCCGAAAGCGTACAGTCATTTCCTCCAGCACAAGTATAATTTCCTTCATAAAGTGATAAAGGAAAATATTGAAAGGGGTATCGGTGAAGGATTATACAGGGAGGATATTGACATAGACCTGATAGTGAAGGCAAGACTGGAAACCATGCTGCTGGCATTTAACCAGGCCGTGTATCCTAAAAATAAATACAGCCTGGTATACGTGGAAACACAATTGACAGAACACTTTCTTTTCAGCCTGGCATCACTAAAAGGGCACAAGCTTATTTCGAAATATCAACAGGAAAGAATAAAAAAAACCAATGGAGGAAAATAGTATGTACAGCAGGATCAAACTACTAACGGCATTCTTATTTATGAGCAGCGCAACAATGGCGCAAACAAAACAGGCCTTGTCTGTACAGCAGGCTGTTGACTACGGAATTAAAAATTCGGCAACAGTAAAAAATGCCTTATTGGATATAAAAGTCCAGCAGCAGACCAACAGGGAGATCACGGCGAGCGCACTACCACAGATAAGCGGTGGTGTTACAGGCACGCATTATTTTAATATTACAGTGCAGTCATTACCCAATTTTATCAGTCCCGCCACGTACCAGGTACTGATAGACCAGGGTGTAAAGGATGGCAATGGTAACCCGATCAAAATGCCCGATGAAGGGTTTGGAACTATTGCGGCTCAATTTGGGGTACCCTGGACCGTTACTGCCAGTATTGATGCATCGCAGATATTATTTGACGGTCAGGTTTTTATTGGTCTGCAGGCAAGAAGTACCTCATTAAAATATGCAGAAGCAACCGCCGCTGTAACAACAGAACAGATCAAGGCCAATATTCAAAAAATATATTACCAGCTGGTGGTGGGCCAAAAACAACTGGGCAGCATCCAGGCCAATATTGACCGTTTTGACAAATTGCTGAATGACACCCGGGAAATATATAAAAATGGCTTTGCAGAAAAACTGGATGTAGATAAAGTACAGGTTCAGTTAAACAACCTGCTGACTGAAAAACAAAAAACAGAAAATCAGCTGGCGGCAGGTAATGCAGGGTTAAAGTTTTTAATCAACATGCCGCAGAAAGATACGCTGGTATTAACTGACACCTTAAGTGAAGACGAATTAAAATCAAACATACTTGACGGCAGCTACACTTACACTGACCGTAAAGAAATGCAGATGCTCAGTTATGCTGCCAAACTGAATGAATTTAATGTAAAACGTTACCAGCTTAGCCGTATACCCACTATTGCTGCATTTGGCTCCTATGGCAAGAGTGCACAGCGTAACAAATTTGATTTCTTTGACAAAGGCGAATGGTTTACCAGTTCTTATGCCGGTATCAAGATCAGCATCCCCATTTTTGATGGTTTTGCAAGAAGAGCAAAAATTGAAAACGCTAGACTGTCGTTACAAAAAACAAATAACCTGATTGAACAAACTAAAGAAAACATTGACAATGAAGTAACCCAGGCAAGGCTGAAAATGACCAGCGCCATGATGACGATCGATGTACAAAAGCAAAACATGGAGCTTGCCGAAAGAGTCTATAATACAACTAAGAAAAAATATGAGCAGGGACTTGGCAATAACCAGGAAATATACACTGCACAATCAGAATTAAAAGTAGCGCAGAACAACTATTACGGTGCATTGTATGACGCCATCACCGCTAAAATAGATTACCTGAAAGCAACCGGAAAATTATAACCAAAACTTCTAACAACAATCAAAATATAATGGCAATGAAGCAATATCTAGTAACAGGCGTGGTGGCAGTAATACTCTTATCATCCTGCGGAAGCAGCAGCAAGGAAAAAAATGCAGCGCTTAATGACAAAAAAGTGGCGCTTGAAAAATTAAAAGGCGAAAAGGAAAAAATGGATGACCAGATAAAAAAGCTGGAAACAGATATTAATACGCTTGACCCCGCCAGCGCCAACGTTCAAAAGCCTAAGCTGGTGTCAGTACAGACACTTGCTACAGCCAATTTTGACCATTATATTGAACTGCAGGGCAGGATAGAATCTGAAAATATAAGTTATGTAACACCCCGTGGAATGGGCGGTGTGGTAAAAGCTATTTATGTAAAACAGGGCGATCATGTAAGGAAAGGCCAGTTACTGATGAAGCTGGATGATGCTGTTGCAAGACAAAGCCTCTCAGCTGCAAAAGAAGGGCTTGAAAGCATCAAGACACAACTCTCCTATGCAAAAAATATTTACCAGCGCCAGAAAAACCTTTGGGACCAGAACATTGGTACAGAGGTACAGGTGATAACAGCAAAAAATAATGTAAGCACGTTAGAAAACCAGTTAAGTGCTGCACAGGAAAATGTGAAAGTGGTGCAGGAACAACTGGATCAGAATAATGTGTACAGCGAAGTAAACGGTGTGGCTGATATAGTAAATATTAAAGTGGGCGAAACATTCACCGCTGCAGGGGCCAATGGCCTTGGAATAATGATCGTTAATAATTCCCAGCTGAAAGTAACAGCTAACATCCCTGAAAACTATTTAGGCAATGTGCGGAAAGGAAGCCCTGTAATTGTAAGCATTCCTGACATTGGTAAAACAATTAATTCTTCTGTAAGCTTTGTCGGCTCTACCATTAACGCATTAAGCAGGGGATTTGTAGTGGAAGCAAAACTTCCTGCAGACCCTTCGGTAAAGCCAAACCAGATATCATTACTCAAGATAAAAGACTATGCTGCTGCAAATAGTATAGCCGTACCCGTTGCCACATTGCAAAATGATGAGAAAGGAAAATTTGTAATGGTGGCGGTGAATGAGAACAATAAACTGGTGGCACGCAAAAGAGCCGTGAACATTGGCCTGCTTAACGGCGATGTACTGGAAATAAAAACAGGGCTTAAGGCAGGCGATGTATTGATAACCGAAGGCTTTCAGAGCCTATACGACGGGCAGGTGATCACCACGCAATAAAAATACTCCATTAGCTGATACAGAAATAGAAATGACAGAAGCAACAAAATAACTTTTATGAGTGTACTAGAAAATCTTAAAGAAAAGTTCAAAGAATTTGGGCCCACCAGCTGGTCGATAAAAAATAAAACATCCATCTATTTATTAATGATGGCGGTAACGCTGATGGGTGTAACACAATTTATTACATTGCCCAAAGAACAGTTTCCTGATATTGTGATACCTACTATTTATGTGCAAACTATATACGTGGGTAACTCGCCAAAAGATATCGAGAACCTGGTAAGTAAACCGATCGAAAAACAGATAAAAGGCATTACCGGGGCCAAAATAAATAAAGTAACCAGCAGTTCGCAGCAGGATTATTCTGCCATAATGGTGGAGTTTGGCACTGATGTAAAAACAGATATTGCGTTACAAAAAGTAAAAGATGCGATAGATAAGGCAAGAAAGGATCTGCCCACCGATCTTACGCAGGAACCCACGGCTTTGGAAGTGAGCTTTAGCGAACAACCGATTATGTATGTGAACGTGAGCGGTGATTATGACCTGGTAAGATTAAAAAAATATGCAGATGACCTGAAAGACAAACTGGAAGAACTGCCACAAATTAACCGGGTTGATCTTGTAGGTGCGCCGGAAAGAGAGTTCCAGATCAACGTGGATAATTACCGCATGCAGGCGGCTAATATCACTTTTGATGATATTTCCAATGCAGTGGCAAGAGAAAATGTGGACATAAGCGGGGGCCTGCTGGATGTTGGCACCATGAAAAGAAACATCCAGTTAAAAGGGCAATTCAAAACAGCTTTTGATATTGAGAAAGTAATAGTCCGGAATACCAGCGGTGCTCCTATATATTTAAAAGATATTGCTGTTATTAAAGATACCATCAAAGACAGGGAGAGTTATGCCAGGCTGAACGGCAAAAATGTTATCACGCTGAACATAATAAAACGTGCAGGGGAAAACCTGATAGAGACCAGCGATGCTGTAAAAGCCATCGCCAATGAATTAAAAAGCTCTCAGTTTCCAAAAGATCTTGGCGTGGTAATAACGGGTGACCAGAGTAAACAGACCCGTACTTCTTTTAACGACCTGGTCAACTCCATTGTGATAGGTTTCTTACTGGTGCTTATCATCCTGATGTTTTTTATGGGGGTTACCAATGCATTTTTTGTGGCCCTTAGCGTACCGCTGAGTATGTTTGTTGCCTTCCTGTTTTTACCGGCAGCAGACCTTATTGTTGGTACGCATGTAACACTCAACTTTATTGTATTATTTGCATTGTTATTTGGCCTCGGCATCATTGTGGATGATGCCATCGTGGTAATTGAAAATACACACAGGATATTTACAGAAGGTAAAGGCACTATCAATGCTGAAAGAAGTGCCATGATGGCTGCCGGCGAAGTATGGTATCCTGTATTGGCAGGCACACTTACCACGCTGGCCCCGTTTATACCATTACTTTTCTGGCCGGGCATTATAGGTAAGTTTATGATCTACCTGCCCACCATGCTTATCTTCACTTTATCTGCTTCGCTGATAGTGGCATTTATTATGAACCCGGTATTTGCGGTTGACTTTATGAACCACGGGGAGCATGGTAAAGAACCTAAATCTGCCATCTTTAAAAAGCCGGTATTCTGGGCCATCATCGGGTTTGGGATATTATTCAACTTTATTGGTTTTGGCAAAAATGCAGCGTTAACTGGTATTGTAACAGGCGAAGACATTATAAAACCGGGCAGTACCTATCATTTCTTCGGCAACTTATTATTGTTCTTTGCTGTACTGGTTTTATTTAACCGTTATGTATTGGATGGCGCCATACATAAGTTCCAGAATAAAGCACTTCCCTGGATCATGAGCCATTATGAAAACCTGCTCCGCTGGGCATTAAAAGGCTGGCGGCCGGTACATCTGCTGTTGGGAACTATTGGTTTGTTGTTATTCACTTTCGTCTTTTTTGGAATGAGGAATGTGCCGGTGGTATTCTTTCCGCAGGGTGATCCCAACTTCATTTATGTGTACCTTAAATTACCGGTAGGTACCTCGGTGGAATATACTGATTCCATCACCCGTACACTGGAAACAAAAGTGAACAGGGTGTTGGGCACGGAAGGTGGCAAGGAAAACCCGTTAGTGGAAAGTATTATCACCAACGTGGCTGTAGGTGCAAGCGACCCCACCAGCGGCGACAGGAGTACCAGGAGCGAACTCGGCCGCATACAGATATCTTTCGTGGAATTTGAAAAGCGTCATGGCAAGGGTACCCGGGCTTTACTTGATTCTATAAGGCTTGCGTTAAAAGATATACCGGGGGCTGAAATTTCTGTGGACCAGGAAAAGGGGGGCCCTCCAACAGATCCTCCAATAAACATTGAAGTGGCGAGTGAAGAATTTGACAACCTCACCAAAACAGCCGTGAACCTGAAGAACTATCTTGATTCTATCAACGTTCCCGGCGTGGAAGAATTGAAGATGGATGTTGATCTAAAAAACCCGGAGATCACATTAACTGTTGACAGGGAAAGGGCTTTGATAAATGGCGTAAGCAGTGCCCAGATAGGCATGCAGCTGCGTACAGCCTTATTTGGAAAAGAAGCATCCAAAATAAAAGAGGGTGAGGATGAATATAAAATACAGATAAGGAATGATAAACAACAGCGCAATAACCTGAGTGACCTGTTGAATATGGAAATTGTGTTCCGGGATATGGCAAGTGGTGGCCAGATAAAAAGAGTGCCTATCAGCAGCGTGGTGAATGTAGATCTTACCAGTACATTGGGCAGTGTAAAAAGAAAGAACCAGAAAAGGGTAATCACCCTGCGTTCTAATGTACTTACAGGCTATACACCCACAGCAGTAAATATAGAAATAGCAAAACACATTGCCGACTTTAAACAAAAACCAGATGATGTTACCATAAAACAAACAGGTGAAGGAGAGCAGCAGGCAGAAACAGGCGCCTTCCTGGGTAAGGCACTTGTAATTGCTTTGTTACTGATATTACTGATCCTGGTATTACAGTTTAACTCTATCAGCAAACCTGTAATTATTTTAACGGAGATACTGTTCAGTGTAATAGGTGTGTTACTTGGTTTTGCCATTACTAAAATGGAGCTGAGTGTGGTAATGACGGGTATTGGTATTGTGGGACTGGCGGGTATCGTTGTAAAAAATGGTATCCTGGTAATTGAATTTGCAGATGAATTGAGAGGAAGGGGCTTAAAAACAAGAGAAGCGGTGGTGCAGGCTGGTAAAACACGTATCATCCCTGTATTGCTTACTGCACTGGCGGCAATACTGGCACTGATACCACTGGCAATCGGTTTTAATATCAATTTTGTAAGCCTGTTCTCTGAACTTGATCCACACATTTTCTTTGGTGGCGATAATGCTGTGTTCTGGAAGCCGCTCAGCTGGACAATCATTTTCGGGCTTGCCTTCGCTTTCTTTATGACGCTGGTAATTGTGCCTGCCATGTACCTGATTGCGGAACGCCTGAGAAGACCAATGCGGAGAATGTATGGTGGCAAATGGGTAAGTTTTATGGGCATCCCCCCGCTTACATTTATATTCCTCCCGATGATTATTGCTACACTCATCAAACACAGGATGGACGTGGCAAGGAGAAGGAGAAAAAATAAAGATGCCGGTGACACCTGGAACAGGAGCTGGTTCTAAAAATGATCTTTAAATAGTAAAAACACAGGCAAATGCCTGTGTTTTTGTTTTCATAACCTTCAATCTTTAGTCAGGGCACCCTGCATTGCTGCCAGATATAGTTCAGCCTTGTCATCTTTCTTTTTTAAAGAAAATCTATCCCGTTTCTGGAATGTTTTCTTTGGCAAACAATTTGTAATAGATTGTTTATCAGAAGAGTAATGATTTGGCATCATTTCAGATATACTTTCCCTGTAAACAATTTATAAGGATAGGGCAAGAGATATTCACATATTATTGGTTTTACCAAAAATTGTTGAAATTTTGCAACCAATTCTGCTTCTCAGCCAACTTATCAGTACGCTGGTGTTGTTGAAGCTGTTCTGCACTTACTCCAATCCTTTGTAAACTTTGTTTATTCCTGTATCCGCAAACTTTAATCTGGAAGATTATAGCACCCTTCTATAAACTTAGCAAAATGAAAACAGGAAATTTGAAAAAAAGAATTTTATCTCTCCTCTTTATTGCGGGCACTTTGACTGCCACAGCTCATATTCCCGGTGTTAAAGACAGGGAGGAAAAAAGCATTATCAGTAAAATGGACCTGAAAGCTGTTGCATTAAAAAGCACAGCCGAAATAAGCTGGAAAGCGCTGCAGCAAATTAAAGTACGCCGTTACGAACTTGAAAAAAGTACGGATGGATTAAACTATACTTATGTAACAGCTATTGCCGGCAATACACCCGTTTATGCGGTTGAAGACAAAACGGTAATGGATGGGATGAACTACTACCGCCTTAAGATCGTTGACAATGACGGCAACCTTATTTATACAAAATCTGTAAGCATCAACAAAACTTACCTGGAAGAAATAAAGGTTACCCCTGCGGTTGTAGAAGATGAACTCTTTATCTGGATGACAGGTAATACTCAAATAAGTGATGCAGTGATCAGTGATATCGCCGGCAGAAAGATCAACAGGAATTTTCCATTAACCAATTTCAGCAATGGCGCCTCTTTAAAATTAGGCAGGCTGCCTGCAGGCGTTTACAATGTAAATGTTACTACTACAGTTGGCACAACAGCCAACCTGAAGTTTGCCAAAAAATAATAACACGAACTCAACCACTAAAAACCTTGTGATACCATTCACAGGGTTTTTTATTTTCAGTACATGCTTATAATTACTTTTGGTCTCAAAAATTATAGCTATGATAAGCAATCATGAAATTGATTACAAGATTTATGGAGAAGAACTTCAGTTTGTAGAAATTGAGCTCGATCCAAATGAAACAGCCATTGCAGAAAGCGGTGCATTTATGATGATGGACAATGGCATAGAAATGCAAACACTTTTTGGTGACGGCAGCCAGCAGCAATCAGGCGGTTTACTTGGTAAACTGTTAAGCGCCGGAAAGCGTTTACTCGTTGGCGAAAGTTTATTTATGACGGCATTCACCAATGTTGGGCAGGGTAAAAAAAGAGTAAGCTTTGCAGCACCTTATACCGGAAAAATAATTGCCTTCGATCTGCAGCAATTAGGCGGGAAAATAATAGCCCAGAAAGATGCATTCTTATGCGCTGCCAAAGGCGTAAGTATTGGTATTGAATTTCAGCGCAAGCTGGGGACCGGCATTTTTGGCGGCGAAGGTTTTATAATGGAAAAGCTGGAAGGCGATGGGATGGCCTTTGCACATGCGGGTGGCTATGTGCTGGAAAAAACCCTGGCACCGGGTGAAATATTAAAAGTGGATACCGGTTGTATTGTAGCTTATACTGCTGGTGTTGATTTTGACATTCAAATGGTTCGTGGTATTAAAAACTGGATGTTTGGTGGTGAAGGTTTGTTCTTTGCAACATTGCGTGGGCCGGGTAAAGTTTGGTTGCAATCATTACCGATCAGCAGGCTGGCTGGCCGGCTTATGCAATATGGCTCTTTTGGTGGAAGAAAAGAAGAAGGAAGTATTTTAGGTGGCCTGGGTAATCTACTTGATGGAAGAGAATAAAGCAGGTACAAGCTTTTTAAAATATTGCTTTAATTACAGGGGTTAACTCTAAACAGTTAACCCTTTATTCATATAAGCGGGTGCTTTTATATTATAATTACTTAAGATCGCCGGGGCTATTTCTGTTGTAGCAATTTTAGTAACGCCCTTATTAGCTGCACCGTTTCCGGATGGATATATAAGCAAGGTGCCTTCCGGGATATGGTAAGCAGTGGCGCCACACCTGTCCTGTATCTTTACATTTTCCAATCCTGAAAATTGAAGAGGGATAACCTGGCCCATCAGTTCAATTCTTACTTTACTTTCATCCACATTGCTCAAACCTATATCAAGACTGTATACACCTTCGCCTTTCTTCCGGTAGTTCATTTTTTTATCATTAATACGGAAGGTTTCCAGTTTCTCTTCAAACTCTTTGCGTTTATCAACATGTATCTGCACGTTGAACTGTGGCATCATAGACGGCTTAAGCTCAAAATTCCCGGAACCAAGGTCAAAATTTTCCATGAATTTTTTCCCGTTGGTAATAAACAGGTCTGTATAGATTTCTTTGGCTTCCACGGCTTCCTGTCCCATACTGGAAAGAACCCATAAAGAGTATTCAGGATTTAAATCTATGAACTTCATCAATTTGCCAATCATGTCATCAGCCTTTTTCATGGAGTATACAATTTCTCCATTATAAGTTTCAACCCACTCTCTGCCCATTTCTAAATTTTCATACTCCTCCGGAAAGGCAGCAGCCCAGTACCTGTGTTGTGAAGAAGCAACATGATTGGTAAAAAAGGTGGTAAAATCCGGTTTCTTAGTTACCAGCTGTTTATAAAAAATGTCAAAACCTATAATTGACTGGAAGGTTCTTCGCCGTACTACTTTCCATTTATTCACTTTTTCATCCACCATTTGGCCAATCAGGTCGGTAGCTGTCTTAAACTTAAAACCAAGATCCGGCAGTTTTAATAAAAACTGCATCGCCTCTTTGGCGGGGATCTTTGTATTTACCACCCGGCTGCTCTCCCTTGCCATACTAAGGTTAAATTGCTGGAAAGCCTCCAGTTTTTTTGGAAAACACTCACTGCCTGCCGCAAATGTATCAGGCACATAAAAAGAAAAATCTTCTACATTATCCGGAAGCGGGTGCGTATGAAGTGAACCAAAAAGACCAACCTTGATCTTTTGTTTGGCCAGTATATTCCATATCAGCGGGAATTCTTTGTCCTGCTCATGCAGGTCTTGTCCAAAATCCGAGATAAAATGCTTTTCATTGGTAACGCCCCGGTGAACGGTAGGCCAGGTTATCCATGGAGAAAGATGGCCTTTGTCTTCAGAATAGGTTTCATATTTGCGGCCATGCGTTAATAACTTAGCCAGGTTGGATTCAGGATATAATTTGCAGAAATGATGAATGATTTTATAAGGAACCTCATTTAGCTCGAAGAAAATAATCTTCATATACCTGAATTTTAAATAATAACAAATAGCTTATAACCACAATGTGTCAATTGCTTGACATTAATGCCCTCAAGACTGCTTACGCTAAAGTATATATATCATAACAGTATGAAAATATAAATACCTGTAAATAAGCTTCTGATTAACTTTAATTCAAATGTAAAAGTACAAAATTTATAGGTTTAAAAGCTTGGGAAAGCCTCTTCGGGAGCATGACTTTGGTCATATAAGGAATTTACGATAGTGACCGGTTGTTTTTAGTAAGGCTTAAAAAGGACCTGAATACCCCGGCTGAAACAAGCATAAGATATACCAGGGAGGAAAGCACATACCCTGCCGGGTATAATAGAGGATTTGTATTTTTATTTAGTAACCAGTAAAGTATCAATTGCGAAATGAAAGCAATAGCGATCATTGCCAGGAGATGCCCGTTTTTAAATTTCATCTCATAATATTTATGCACCACGATACCTATCTGCCATAAAAATGCACCGGTTATTATTAATTCACCTATTAGTTTGTATTCAGTTGTAGCAGGTATCTTTATTAAGGCCGATAATATGGAGGCACCAAACCACCAGTAAGCAATTTGTGCTGCAACAAGCACTACCAGTTCAATAACAATCACTTTAGTTAAAAGTCTTTTTATATCATGGGTCTTATTTGCCTGGTAAGCCACTGTTATAAGGGGGAAAAGCGAAATCACCACCGGCGAGCAGAGCAGCATAATACTCCTGGACAGCAAATCGAATAATGCCTGGTAATTACCCTGCTGGTTGGCTCCTAATGAATGAAGCATAAAATATTTATCGACCAGCGTAATGGAGTATGAACATACAAACCAAAGTGATATTGGCCCGCCATACGATAAAAATGACCTGAACAGCTGCCTCAGTTCTTTTGAATCAGCATCCCCGGGCGGCCGGGCGGCAAGTTCTTTTTTTGTTTGCACCAGCAGGTAAAGACCGGACAAAAGAAAGGAAATAAAAATGCCGGCAAATAAAGAATACATATAGTAAATACCGGTAGCAGTAAGGAGGATAAGGCCAGTAGCGATATAGGCTACAGACCGGATGAGCTCGGAAAAAATATTTTTTCCAGACAGGAAAAAGGACTGGCTTATGGAGACGGTGACATATTGAACACTTACTATAAAAAGTGATACTCCAAAAATAATGGCAAACAACCAGTCGGTTTTAAGATAATAAACAGAAAATACGGTTGGTAAGAAAAACAATGTCTGCGTTATCACAGAAAGAAGCAGGGCCTTTTTTACAAAAGAGCGCCTGTCGCTGACCATGGGAGAATAACGTAAAACGCTTTGCATGATCCAGCTTGTAAGCAGGGAAGCCAGCAACAACAACGAATTAAAAGAGATGGAAAAATAACCATAACCTTCCGGACCCAGAATCCTTTTGAAAAGCGGGATAGAAACAGCATTAATAAATGCCGGGATAATGATACTTACTAAGTAATTAAAATAATCCTTTTTAAACCGCTGTAATAAATTCATTAAAATATTGCATTGGCGTAGCCCCTGTTGCTGCAAGCGAATATTCTTTGCAGGAAACAAAAATACTCTATAGACTGCATCGCCGCAACGATGAATAAAAAATCACCCGCAAAGCTGCAAGCTACTTTTTTATCTGCCAGTTCCATGAAAGATTATTAACGCCTGCAGGGGGAGCTGAAGCATAATATATTTTTAAATAATTCTCATCTGCAGTAACATAGCTTATCCGCCCGGCATCAGCACTGGTGGCAATTACATTAAAATAAGATGGTATGCTGCCTTCGAGGCTATGAGGAATTTGATAAAACGTACTGATGCCATCAGATGATAGTGCATCGCTTCCGGTAACAAGTGTATTCGTAAGGTTAACCCACTCACTACCGTTGTATCCTTTGAATTCTGAAGCTGTGCTGTCAAAATAAACTTGTCCCTTTTCCGGGTTTAAAACAGAAACAGGAGAGTTCTTTGGGATAACAAAGCCCTTATCTGAAACCTTTGCGACAATATTAGTGCTTCCCCTTCCACCATAAACAAAATGAAACTGGTTATCAGTTGAGGGCAGGCGAAACCTGAAATCACCATTGGGTGTACCAAAAAATTTCTCAACAGACAGCTCGCCATAATTTACATTTCCGCCCCGGAATAAATTGTTTCTTGCGGTGGCCCTTATACCACCACCGTCCTGGTCATCACCAACCCATAATATACCGCCCCAGCCATTGCCCTGGCCTTCTGCATCATTGTAAAAGTCACCCCTGTGTATGGACCACTCTCCAACCCAGCACTCAACCACGCCATTGTATTCAATAGCCATCCCATACTGGTAGGGCAATATCATAAAATCTTTTGCTGTGCTTGTATTATTACTTCTTCCCAGTGCAACATTTGTTGGATGTCTTAACCTGAAAACAGGCAATTTTTTACCAGCCGCCCATGTGGTGGGTGTGCTGGTATAAGCAGAACGCTTATCATCCTCTCCTTCAAAAGTGCTTTTAAAACCCATATTCATTGAAATGAAAGAGGTACTATCAGAAACTTCGCCCAGGTATATGGAAGAGTCAAACCCTGCATTTCCATGCACCTTCATAGCATAGGATTCGTCTGGTGTTGCTCCATTAATAAGTAATGTTGAATTTAATGTCCGTATATACCCATCCGGGTCTACACTCAGCCTTTTAGCAGCATTTGTATAGAAAGACCAACTGCCTTCAGAGCCGCTGTAAAAGGAAACGGGAACAGCATTGCTTGTTTGGCGGTTTACAGGTTGTATAAGCAGGCCATTATTGAAAGAGCTTAATGGAACAAATTCAAGATTATTACCCCCTGAAGAAAAGATAATTTTAGTATCTACAGAATCTTCTCCGTGTGTTTCATTTCCTGAGGTATCAGCAAAAGCCCGGATATATTGTAAGTTTGGGTATGGCTTGCCTGTTCCACCAACAGCTGTTTTAAAACCCAATGCCAGTAACACAAAAAGGAGGTGATTTTTCATATAAGATTTTTTGAATTAAAGCTCATTTATGCAGCTAAAAAAATGCCGGGAACATCTCTTAGCTGAAAAGATCAAGAAAGTTTTTTTTATTGGACAGCAGGCTGTAGTGATTGATTATTTTTTTCCTGCCTTCCTGTCCCATTTTTTTTCTTAGGTCCTTTTCGTTGATCATCTTCTCAATTGCATTATACCATTCATCGTCCGTTTCACAGAGTATTCCATTTACGCCGTTATCCACTATTTTTTTATTTACGCCTACCGGAGATGAAACAGCCGGAATACCCAATGCCAGGTATTGAACCAGTTTAAAGCCGCATTTCCCTTCGCTCCATTCATCGTTTGTAAGTGGCATCAGCCCAATCTGGCAGGTTGCCAGTTCTTTTACTTCATTTTCTTCGCTCCATTCTACATACTGCATATTTTTCAGGCCAAACTGTGGTTGCTGGTTACAAATGATCTTTACATCAAAATCATATTTTTCCTGCAGTTTTTGTAAAATAGGCAACACGGTTTCCATATACTTGAGCGTGGAAAAACTGCCTGTCCACCCTATTGTAACACGTTCCACATCATGACATGCCATAATATTATGGCGCTTTTCAGTATCTACACAGGTAGGATTATAAACGACATTATTGCTGTACCTGCGGGCATAAGCACACAGGTACTCGTTTCCGGCGCTTACCTTATAGCTCCATTTGCAAATATTTTTAACCTTATTTACGCTTTTAAATGGCTTAGCCATGTTATTATGCTCTGATATGTGCTCCATCCATATAGCATCATCAAAATCGTAGATAACTTTTTTCCTGAAGACCTTTGAGTAGAACCATTCAAAAACAGGGGGGCCTAAAGGAGCTGCTTCACGCTGAAGAAAGATATAATCGTATTTATTTATTGTAAATAGTAATGCAGCCCGGCGCATATAGCCACTGATCACTTCCCAGAGCTTGTGAAAAAAAAGGCCACGCCGGTGAATGATATTATACCCTTTTTCTTCCAGGAAAGATTGTGTGGTGCTGTTAAATCCATTTTCTTTCAGAATTTCCTTGTATAATTCGAAACGGAATCTTTGCCCGGG
Source organism: Ferruginibacter sp. (assembly GCA_047600665.1). Taxonomy (GTDB): domain Bacteria; phylum Bacteroidota; class Bacteroidia; order Chitinophagales; family Chitinophagaceae; genus Ferruginibacter. The sequence goes on along the minus strand of JASGKJ010000003.1, from coordinate 2,177,124 downwards.
AGAAACATTTTCTGGATACTGTGCAACAAATAAAATCTCTTTGCCTTTATTTTCCATTCAGTGATTGATAGTCAGTATTTAATGTTGCTTATTGATGTGTTGCCTGTTTACCGGAACATCCTCTTAACAAGCAGGTTAACTACGTATTAGTATAATTCCAATTTGCTAAAGATCCTGTAAAACTGGAATTGCGGCTATTCAACGGTATTGATCAATATAGAATTTAGCACATAAATCAGTAGTTTTATACTGGTAACAGCACCAAAAAGCAAATGTACTTAAAATATGTATCCGGCAGACTATCAATCCTGTTCTGTTAAGGCTTTTTACGGTTTCGCCAGCGCTGGTGGTTTTTACCGGATTGCGCCTATAACACAATAATTTATACTATATGAAACTATCGGGCTTTCTCACAATAACAGCCGTCATTTGTTTTACTACTATGAATTGCCTTGCCGGCGTCTTCAATGTAAAGAAATACGGTGCAAAGGGTGATGGTAAAACGGATGATACAAAAGCCATCCAGGCAGCAATAGATGCAGCGCCGGCGAACATGCAGTCGGTTATTTATTTCCCAAAAGGAACTTACATGCTCCGGTCGTACACAGTTACTAAAAATTACCTTGAGAATTATTTTATCCTGGTACATTCAAATATCAGCTTTAAAGGAGCCGGCAAAACGTCTGTAATACGGCTGGGCAGCCATCTTTTCGACAAAAATGATATAAATGCCACTGCACAGTTATTCTATGGAAACAATATTCAAAACCTGTCCTTCAGCAACCTCGTGATAGATATGAATGGTGCCAACAACCTGGTGCCGGCGGGAACCCTTAAAAACCAGCGGGCTATATTTATCAACCACGGAAGCAATGCCACCATCGATAATATTACCATAAAAAATAATTCGGGGAGGAACATGATCATGTTTGCAGGGAAGGGTAACAAAGTATTGGTTAAGAACAGCACTTTTTTGAACGGAGGCCATTATGTAGGCTCTCCCACAGAAAACAAAAACCAAACTGATTTTTCTTTCATCTATTTTGAATGGGACAGTTCCTGGGTTATAAATAACCGTATTGAACAGCAGAATATTGATATAGCCCTGGGTGGAATAACGGGCGGCACAGAACTGCATGGCTCGTATTGCTATGCCACAGGAAATAAGATCATTGGATGCAGCCCGGGTATTTATGTCAGCAGCAGCTGGTATGATACAAAAAACACCACCGTGGAAAAGAACAATTTTATTAACTGTACAAAAGGCGTTTCATTTTGGGTTAACTACCACATGGACAGCATTTCAATAAAAGACAACTTTATACAGCTTACCGGTTACCGGGGCTGGAAGGATTATGTAAGCGCTGGTATTTTGATGCCAAATGGCAATACCACTGCATACGATTTTAAGTACGCTAATGCTAATTCGGTAAAAAACCTGTTGATATCCGGGAATACGATCATTGCGCCTGCTGGCGAAACATCCAGCCGTACTGCAGGAATGGTTCTGCATTCGTTGTATGATTGTACCATTACAGGCAACAGCATCAGTGGAATGAATTTTGGCGGCGTAATTATACAAGGTAGCAAATGGGGGACTTCATCTGTTATGATCAATAAGAATAAGTTTACTGATTTTAAAAATAATGTTGACACGCTTTTTCCTGCCGGGTATGTAGTTGTATTTGATAGTTACTTAATGCAGTTCACCGGTGCGCCGGGTATAAAAAACATTGTTGTTTCAGATAACTCCTTTACCCGCAGTGCAAATAACATTACTGCTGCTACCCGTAATAAAACTTCCAAAAAGGGAGATTTCTTTGGCGCTTATATAGCGCTGCCCGATGCCATGCAAAAAGAAGTAGCTTTTAAACAAAATGTTTTTTCTGATAAAACAGAGACTATAAAACTCAGGAGTATAAATCCTAAACGCTAAAAAACAATAACCCGATAACTGCCGGGAGGGTTTTGTTAACTACCAGCATCCGGATACCTTTCCACACATCGGGGATCTCTCCGGGAGACAACCTTAGTAAAAGAAAGATACTTCTTGCAAAGGGCTCAATAAAAAAAGTGGATACCCAAACCGATATATAACCCAGCGTACTGAAGTGCTTTTTGGAATACAGGAGCCTGCTTCGTAAACTTAAAAATAACCTGAACGCCTTTACCCGCTGTGTTGTTCCTTCGCCGGAATGAACAGCCCTGATAGAAGCATTGTAAAATGTTCTGCCATTTATATTGCTGAGTCGTTTGCAAAAATCCACCTCTTCATAATAAACAAAAAAGCGTTCGTCAAAATAACCCAGCTTATCAAAAACAGTTTTTCGCATCAGCATAAAGGCGCCCATTACCTGGTCTGCGTAGCGGCTTTCTTTATGGTCCCAATCAGTCATTACTGTTGCCGGGGTAAAAAACTTAGGCGCCACTTTAGATAAACCCGTTGCATCAAAAAAAATATGCAGCGGGGTTGGAAACCTTGAGCAGGATGGGGAAATGTGACCATTGTCATCAATCAACTGGCATCCCATTATATCAACATCCTGCTGCTTTTGCAAAAACTGCAGTCCTTCCTGTAAAGTATCCTCCAGCAAAATGGCATCGGGGTTTAAAAGAAGAATATATTCTGCAGTACAAAGTTTAAATCCCTGGTTACAGGCTTTTGCAAACCCATTATTGTTTTCGTTGCGGATCAGTTTTGTCTTATTATCAGCATTAATAAACGAAGCAGAGCCGTCAGCAGAATTATTATCAATAATAATTACCTGGCTAATAAACTGCGGGTTACTACCGGCAAAAACGGAGCTAATACATCTTTCTAAAAAATGCCCGCTGTTCCAGTTTACAATTACTATATCTGTCATTGCAGCTCCGGGCAGGTTTATTGGTTATTTACTTTTCTTCCCACAATAACAAGGTCCCTTGTCTTATCATGCGTAAGTAATACTTCAACTTTAAAGAACCCGAATATTTCTTTCAGGAGGGCAACATCAAACACATGGTGATGGAGAGATCTTTTTTCAAAATTCTGTAACCCTCTTTCCCTGAATGCTTCAAAGCTGCCGGCCAGTTTATCTTTTTTGAGATCATGCAGTTTTAGTACTTCTTCAAGATGTGTCAGGTCATCTTCCCCTGTATTGGCATTATAATCATCTACCAGGTGAGCAATTTTTGTAACCGGGCGGTTATGATCGAATGTGTATTCTTTGTTTGGCAATACGATCAGTATGATACCATCTTTTTTAAGTACCCGCAACCATTCGCTTACTGCTTTTAAAGGGTTCGCCACATGTTCAAGACAATGTGAAGAGATTACAAAATCATATTTAGAACCGGGTATAAGACTAAGATCGGAGGCTTCAGAAATATACTGGTAGCCTTTTTTATCATCCTGGAAAACATAGGTTTCACCAGCTTCAATATTTCCTTCCCAGATCGTTTTAGTGGAAAAGTTACAGCCGTCAACCCCTTTAATAATACTATACAAAGGAATAAAACCCCTGGTTTTAAATATGCCGCTGGGTCCACCTACTTCAAGGCCATATTTATCCCGGAACAAATCAGCAAGGAGGGAATAATTTTTTATTTTCCTCGCCATTATTTTCGATACAGCCATATTCACTGTATAGCCAAGTCCTTTCTCTTTAAAAATTGCAACGGCCTTTTCCAGGTATCCCATCTGTCTTCTTTAAATAACGTAAATAAAAAATTACCGAAACCGGATCTTTCCTTTTAGAACCCTGTCTGCAAACAATATTATTTCTGTGAATGCAATAAGCTGCAGCCAGAATGAAAATACAGACATATACAGGTCATCAAAAAACGTAAGCATCAGCGGAAATAAAAGAAAAGAATAATATAGTATTGTATTCAGCCTTCGCTTTAATAATGAAATGTTGTACAAAAATGTATGCAGCATTCCATACATAAAGAGCATTACCCATGCATACAGCTTACCAAAATCAAGAATATAAGAACTGTAAAAAGTATACACATTGGTAGGATAAGGCGTTAATACAAATTCCTGTAAAAGCTTTTTGGGCTTTAGGTTTGGTGCAATACCCGTTTCTTTTGCAAGTTTAATAAAAAAGCGGAATGTTCTTTCGCCGTCAGTATTTTCTGAAACATGCCTCGCAAGATCATAATCCAGCCCGTCCAGCGGAATTACTATATACAACCCAAGGCTTTCTGTTCCGGATTGTATGTTTTCGCTTAGTGAATTATCAATATCTCCTCCTTTTTTATAAATAACCCCGGCCAGGAAAAAGAAAAGAAAGAAGACCAATGCCGGCATGGCAATTTTTTTCAGCGCAATTTTTTTCCCGGAAAAAAAGGTAACCCCCAGGTAAATACAGAGTACCATAAAAAAATGCAGTCGCCCCGATGCAAATACAGCATATACCAGCGCACATGATAAACTACAGATCATGAGCACCAGGTTCTTCCTGCTTTTTTCTACATTCCAGGTATACAGGTTAATGCCAAAAACAACATAGCTCAACTGAAGCAGGTAAATAAAAACGCCAAAATTGGCTTCCCCATAGCTTATTTCATATTTAATACCCATGAAGAATTCTTCTACCTGGGAAGCAATAAAAATATCAAAGGCCTTTTTTATATACAACGGCAAAGCTGCCAGTAAGAACAGGGTAAAAAAAATGCGGAGGTTTGCATGGATGGGCTGTGGTGCAGGAGGCGGGGATATTACTGCTGAAAACCTGGGAACATAATACTGGTTAATGATCAGTGATCCGCAGGTAAAAGAGATATTGCCAGTAAGAAATATAAGGTAGGTTTCAACAGCAGGTGTACCCATTTCTTCAAGCACCGTAAGCTTGAAGAAGAGGTGTGCGGCCGTGATCAGGAACCATATAAACGCAAATAACGTTGCCGGCTGAGAAATCTTTTTATCAAGCAGGTAGAATGACAGCAGGAAAACAACAAAATGCAGCGATATAAATACTGCCTCCGTCATTATATCAAACTGCCATGCACTCATGCTGTTTCTTGTTTTTACTTTTACCGGATGCTTACATTAACGGAGAGCGCTTAAAATTTTTTATAGAAACCGGCATCAAAAGAATTATCATGATCGCACTTTTACACAGATCTTCTCCGGAAAAATATTTCAATCTGTTTTGCTTTTTCTGAAAAAACTGAATATTGCCAACGCAGCCGCTAACAGGAGACAGGATACAACAGCAAAAAATAAAGCCGCTTTTATTTTGCTTGCCTTTATTTTTTTCATTGGATAATCAGCCCTGTCAATGATCTGGAAAAGAGGAATTTTTTTCAGGTACTGGTACCTGGCCATTTCAAGCGTTTTAAACATTTCCTTATAGGCTTCCCCGTATGCCTGCATATTGAACTGCTGTTTTATTCCTTGTGATTGCGCTGCTGCAAAAGCAGGGTTCACATTAGCATCCTGGACAGCAGCCTTGGTATCCACACTGGAACCTACATTGCTTTTAAGCGATGCTACTCTTTGCTCCAGTATCTCCAGTGTTTCCCTGTCTTTTTTACTTGTTATTTCGGTATAAAAAGTACTTGCCACTTCAATAAGCCTGTCTGTAAAAACCTTTGATAATTTTTCGTCAGGCGTTTTTACTTTTAGTTCATAAATACTCAACTTCTTATCAGGCCTGTCTGCAACTATATTTTCGTTGGAAAAGTCGAGGAAGATATTATTCAGCACGCTATCCTGCAGGTAAGTAAAGTTTTCTCTTTTTATACCAACGGGGAAGTTTACGTTTTTTAATGACGGCTTCTTATCAAGCATTTCTCTAAGGCCGCTTATTTCGATGTAATAATCCGCAAGTGTAACAGGTTTTCCTTTAAAGGTCTCGGTTGACAGCAATACGTTTTCTATTATGCGGCGGCTCTTCAGTATCTCAATTATATTGTCACCATCAAACATATTTTGCCCGGAGCCAAAACCAAAACCAAACTGTGCAGCAAGGCTCATAGCGCCGGAAAGACCGCCTTCATTTGTACCGGCATCAAGTGCAAAACTGAGCCTGCTTTCAAAAGCAGGTTTTTTTGTGGAGGCATAATAAATACCGGCCAGGCCAAATACGATACCTGTAATAAGGAACCACCACCATTTTTTTATCAGCGAATGAATAAATGGTAAATACAAAGGCTTATTGAGTTTATCAGCAGCATTGATATTATTGCTGTCATTAAGTTCCGCCATTTCTTTACTTTCTTAGATTAACAATCACATTCGCAATAATCGCCAGTGAGGAGATCACAACGGACCATTCGCCCAACGATATTCTTGATTTATTTTTTTCCGATTTGGGAGGAACAAATATCTCAGACCTGGAAACCACTTCGGGATAGCTGTTAAAAAACAGGAAGTGTTTTACTTTTTTTGCTTTACCATCCGGGTATATCACCATAGCCCCTTTTTTACGGGCTACCTGTGTAAAGCTTCCTGATTTCTGAATATAATATTTCATGCTCTCCCCTTTTTTAAAGGGAATAATAGTGGGGAAATATACTTCCCCGCTTACTTTTACCAGGTTTGTGTTACGCTCCACTATCAATACATCCCCGTCTTCCAGCAACATATTCTCGCTTTCATTTGGCTCATGCAACGCTTTATTAAGATCGATACTGATAAGGTCATAATCTTTGTTGATCTCCTCCCTTATTCTTTCACTTGCATTCAGGCTGTCCTGGTCTATGTTCAACAATTTGGAAAATACTTTTTTTCTTTCTTCTGCAGACTGTGTTCTTTTTACAATCCTTTTGATCACAATGGCAGTGGTATCTGCATTTGCGGTGAAACCGCCGGCCCTTTTTATGATATCACTTATTTTATCGCCGCTCATTCTCAGCGTATACCTGCCCGGGTTTATTACCATTCCCTCCACAGATACCGTTCTTTGATTGGTATAACCGGACTGCTGCCTTACAGTAACAACATCAAAAGGTTTTAATTCAACATCGGTATTACGGCTACTGTCAGAAAGATCAACAGTGATAATCTCTGTTTGCACGTGGTTTAACTGGGTGAGCTTTATATTCTCGATCCTCCTGGAAACTTCAATATTTTTTATATCAGCACCTTCTGTAAAACCACCTGCCATCAACACCACATCCCTTAGGGAAATTCTTTCTGCCCACCTGTAGGTACCGGGTTTATTTACAAGACCGTCTACTGAAATGGTATTTTTATTGATCAGGTCAAATATGGAATAAACGGTAACACTGTCACTTTTCTTTAATAAAATATTCAGCTTGCCGGATAAAACAGAATCCACATCAAAGGAAACCTGCGCAGGTGTCCTGTCCGGGTTCAGGCGGCTGATGCTTCCTCTTTTGGTATATACTTCTTCTTTTACTCCTCCAGCCTTTTCAATAAGTTCTTTTAATGAAAGATTATTGACAAGTTCATATTCTCCGGGCCGCATCACAGCTCCTTTTATTGTAAGGATATTTTCATACCGGTCTAATATTTTGCCTGCAAAAATTGAATCGCCGGAAAGCGGCTGATAGCTGCTGAACTGGGTTTTTAAAAGATCCTTGATCCTTCTTTCTTTGTCGCTGAGCTGGTAAACAGTAACATTACCTTTAAATGCATCATCTGTAAAGCCTCCTGAAAACTGCAGTAATTTTTCAAAGCTTTCTCCATTAACAAGCTCGTATTTCCCTTTATGTTTTACAAATCCGTTTAAAATTACCCGGTTGTCATAGTATGGTATCCGTACCACATCTCCTTCCTGCAGTAATACATTGTCTTTTTGATCACCTTTCAGCAGGAAAGCATATAGGTCAACCGTTCTTTTTAATTCATTCCCTCTTATTAGTTCTATTTTACGGTAGCTGCCAAGGTCTGAAGGGCCGCCGCATAAATAAAGCACGTTAAATAAAGTAGTAAGAGAGGAAATAGTATATGTGCCGGGTTTTTTTGCTTCCCCTATTACGGTAACCCGTACACTCCTTATTTTTCCAAGAGAGATTTGCACACTTGTTTGCCCGCTTCTTATTGCCTTATAAACCGTAGAAGCAAGTTTGGATTTGATCTTTGCAGAAGCCTGTTCAATACTCAATCCATTTACAAACAGGGGACCCACCTGTGGTATATAAATATTCCCCTCTTCGTTTACGGTAACATTGTATGTTCTTTCGCTATAACCAAAAACATTAATGATCAGTTGATCATCGGGGCCAAGGATATAACCAGATGGTGTGGGTATACGCAGGTTAGGTTCAAATACCAGGCTGCTCTGGTCAAACAGTTCGGATCCGAATACAGTAAGATCTGATTTTACTTTTTTAGCAGGTACTATATAAGCATCTTTATCATACGAACGGTTTTCATTGTTTTGCGGCTTTAATAAGTTTTTATCTTTTTGCGGCTGATCCTTAGAGCTTATACCAAGTTTTGTAAAGCGTTCTTTTAATTTCAATATCTCCGTTTCAGGCATTTCCTTTTCCCGGAGTATCCTGAACATATTTTCCTCGTTTATACCGCTTTCACTTGCCTTTACGAAATAACTTTTTATTTCATTATCGGGAACATCATCCACGTTTACTGTAGATAAGTCTGGAAGAGACAACATATTAACCTGGGCAACCGAGGTGAAGCCAGTTAATAAAAGCACAACAAGAAAAAGAGAAAACTTTTTGAGATTCATATCTTAATTAATAAAATTATACGCTGCAGAGCCTGGCAAATGCTGGTTAGAAATATTAAAGATGGGTATAATTATACAATAGGCAGCTTAGTTTTTTGTTATGGACGAAGGTAATAAAATATCCCTATCTTTTGAAAAATTATAGGGCTGTAATGCCCTCAAACGGGCTTTGCTGTTGCAGTTCATCATTTTTATTGTAGTTTGCGTTAACATTATCCAGTTTAATTATAAGCCCCATGTTTAGTGTATCCGCCAGGCAATGGAAAGAAACCGAAATAATACAGCTTACCGATCTTTCATCAAAAACGCATGTGGAAATCCTTCCTTCCTGCGGTGCCCTTTTACATTCATTTACCGTGGCACACAAGGGTGGCCTGTTCAATGTGATTGACCAGTACGAAGACCCTGCAGATTTTAAAAAGAACGTAGAAGCCAAAGGATTTAAAAGCTGTAAACTTTCCCCATTTGTTTGCAGGATAAAAAAAGGCACCTACCTTTTTGGCGATGAAAAATATATTTTTAAGAAGTTTTACCTGGAAGGTAACGCCCTGCACGGTCTTATTTATGATCTGCCTTTTACAGTAAAATATACCTATGCTGATAGTGAACATGCAGGTGTGGCCCTGGAGTACCAGTACCGGGGAGAAGATCCGGGTTATCCATTTCATTATGATTGCGTGGTGACCTATCACCTTAAAAAGAACAATGAACTGGTGATATCCACGGATATTTTTAACAAGGGAGATTATCTTATGCCGTTGCAGGATGGCTGGCATCCATATTTTACACTGGGTAATACTATTGATGAGCTTTTATTACAGTTTCAAAGTGAAGAAATGGTGCTGTTTGATGAAGCGCTTATACCTACCGGTAAATTGGAAAAATACAATGAATTTGAATCTCTATCCAGGATTGGCAATAAAGAATTTGACAACTGTTTTACTTTAAAGAAAACAGGAAAGAACCCGGTTAATCCGGTTTGCGTATTAAGAAATGAGAAAGAGAAAATCCAGGTGGAAATAATTCCTGATAAAAGTTACCCTTATTTGCAATTGTACACACCACCGCACAGGCAAAGCATTGCCATTGAAAATTTAAGTGGTGCCCCTGATGCTTTTAATAATGGGATGGGGCTTGTAATTCTGCCCCCCGATGCAAACAGGATATTTACAGTTACCTATAAGGTAAGCATTGGGTAATAAAATAGGTCGCTATATTTTTTCACTTAATTCCAGCCAGCGCATTTCTTTTGTATCAATAAGCTCTATTAGTTCGCCTATTCTTGCTGCCGCTTTCTGTAAGGATTCATAGTCAGGATTACCTGCTGCCATGTTTGCTTCCAGTGCCGCTTTTTCTTGCTGAAGCAGGGGTATTTCTTTTTCGAGTGATTCAAATTCATGCTTTTCCTTAAAAGAAAGCTTTTGATTACCGCTCGGTGGTTTCAGAATAGTTTTTACAGGTTCCGGCTCTGGCTCCGGCATTTTTTGTATAAATGAACCGGCCAGGGTATTATTCTTTAATTGCTCCCTGTATTGCGTATAGTTGCCGGGGAAATCCCTGATCAACCCGTCTCCTTCAAATGCAAACAAATGATCTACCAGCCTGTCCATAAAATAGCGGTCATGACTTACTATCAAAATACAGCCAGGAAAATCCAGTAAGAATTCTTCAAGCGTACGGAGTGTTTGCAGGTCGAGGTCGTTTGTAGGTTCATCTAATATTAAAAAGTTGGGGTTGATGAATAAGACACTCAGCAAATGCAGTCTTCTTTTTTCTCCCCCGCTGAGCTTACTGAGTGGTGTATACTGTTGCTCGGCAGTAAAGCCAAATTTTTCCATAAACTGGCTGGCGCTTATTTTGCTGCCGTCTGCCAATGGAAAAAATTCAGCAAAACTTTTTACATACTCAATAGCTCTTTTATCCTCTTTATATTGAAGTCCTTCTTGGTTAAAATTGCCAAATACAACGGTATCCCCATGATTGATCTTTCCGCTGTCGGGCTGCTCCTGTTGCAATGCTATTTTTAAAAAGGTTGATTTGCCTGCCCCGTTTTTCCCGACAATACCGATGCGTTCGCCTCTTTTAAAAGTATAATCAAATCCCTTTATCAATACCTTATCACCATAAGCTTTGTTTACTTTTTTCATTTCAAGGACCTTGCCTCCCAGCCTGGTCATTTTTACCTGCAGGCTTACCTCCAGCTCCTCTTTTTTCTGGCTTACCCTTTCTTCCACTGCGGCAAAGGCATCCTGCCGTGATTTTGATTTGGTGGTTCTTGCCTTAGGTTGCTTCCGCATCCATTCAAGTTCCTTCCTGAAAATATTTTTATCTTTTTGCAACTCGCTTGCCTGTACTTCCTGGCGCAGGCTTTTTTGTTCTAAAAAGTAATCATAATCTCCCCTGTATTCAAAAACCTTTCCCTCATCTATCTCTATAATTTCGTTACATACAGCATCTAAAAAATAGCGGTCGTGCGTTACCAGTAACAGGGTGATCTTTTGGGCACTTAAAAAATCCTCCAGCCATTCTATCATACCTACATCCAGGTGGTTGGTCGGTTCATCCAGTATCAGCAAACATTTGCCTTCATGAATTTGTGCTTCGATCAATGCCTGCGCAAGCGCCACTCTTTTCCGTTGCCCCCCGCTTAAATTTTTTACCGGTTCATTCAGGTGGTGAAGATTCAGTTTACCAAGAATTTGCTGCAATTCATTTTCGAAATTCCAGGCATTGTATTCATCCAGTTTGCCCATCAATTCAGTAAGATGATCAATGTCTTCTGTTCCGGATTCAATAAACATTTCATATTCCTTTACCACTTTTACAACGGGGTTGTCCAGTCTTAGTATATTGTCCCATATACTTTTGTTTTCATCAAAAGCTGTTTCCTGCTGCAGCATGATCACCTTTACTTCTTTGCGTATCCATACTGTGCCGCTGTCAGCGGTATCAAAACCGGCAATGATTTTTAATAAGGTGGATTTGCCCATACCATTACGGGCCACAAAGGCAATTTTATCTCCCTCTTCAATATGAAAACTGATACCTGAAAAAAGTGTGCGGACGCCAAATGATTTAGTGAGGCCCTCTAAAGAAGCATAATGCATAGCGCAAAGTTAATGCGAACCAGGGCTTATATCATTTAAGATCAAGTGTAATTTCTCCTTTCATATAAAAAACACATTTTCCTGCAATAATCACCCTGCTGTCATCCACCTGTTCACACCATAATTCCCCGCCCCGGCTTGACAATTGTAAAGCATGCATTTTTTTCTTTCCCAATTTTTGACTCCAGTAAGGAATAAGCTGTGAGTGGGCTGAGCCCGTAACCGGGTCTTCGTCAATACCGGCGCCTGGTGCAAAAAACCTGGAGACAAAATCTGTTGTTTTACCGGGTGCGGTAATGATCATTTTGTCAAAATATTTTTTCATCAGGGTAAAATCCGGTGTACAATTCTTAACAGCGTCTTCATTTTCCAGCTCAATTAAGATATCCCTGTACTTGTAAACATCCACAATTTTTAAATCGCCTAATACCTGTGAAAGCGAAGTATCGTAATCATTAAGCAGTTCAGGCTTCCAGCTGGGAAAATCCATCGATATAAGGTTGTCTTTTTTTGTTACAGTCAGTATGCCGCTCTTTGAATCAAATTTTATTGCCGGTTTATCAAAACCCAGTAGCTCATACAATACATAAGCACTTGCCAATGTAGCATGACCACAGAGATTAATTTCCACTGCCGGTGTAAACCATCTTATGTCATAGTCTGCTGCTGCATTTGCAGCGGGAACTATGTAAACTGTTTCACTTAAATTATTCTCAAGCGCCAATTGCTGGAGCAATGTTTCATCCAGCCATTCTGTTAGCGGGATAACCGCAGCAGGGTTACCACCAAATAATTTATCTGTAAACGCATCTACCTGATATAGTCGTAATGTTTTCATCTCAAATTCTTTTTTAAATAGAAGGCGGGCAGGCCAAGTTTATACTTTACAGCCACCAGCCTTATGGCAAATATTAAAAGTATGCAGATAATTTTTGAAACATCCCCTTCAATATGAAAATGCACCAGTAAAAAGTAGAACAACCCGCCAATAACACTTGCCATTGCATAGATTTCTTTCCGGAAAACGAGTGGTACATTATTGAGCAGCACATCTCTTATTACCCCCCCAAAGCTGGCAGTGATAGTGCCGAGTGCAATACAAATACCTGTACTGAAACGTAATTCAATACCCTTTTCAATACCGATAATGGTAAAGAGGCCCAGACCCAATGCATCAAATAAAAATAAGGTGGTATTAAAGCTCCGCAATCTTGATTCAAAAAACATAGAACCGATTGCAGCAATAAAAATAGTAATGGTGGCTGTTTCATTCCGCAGCCATCCTACGGGGAGGTTACCAATTATTACGTCTCTTAATGTACCGCCCCCGATAGCTGTTACAAAAGAAATGATCAGCACACCAAAGGGATCCAGTTTTTTCTCCATGGCAAAAAAAGCACCTGATACGGCAAAAGAGAATGTACCGAGCACATCAATCGCATAAAGAAAACCCGTATTGAACATATGAGAAGACAGAACAAGTTATTCTGCCATTATTTCTTTTACAACCCTTAATACATCTTCCATATTGGGTTTGCTGAAATAATCACCATCACTGGCGTAAGATGGGCGGTGATCTTTAGCGGTAAGTGTACGTGGTGCCGCATCCAGGTAACGGTAACCCTTTTGCTCTTCCATCACTTTGTTAAACATGTATGCAGCGGCACCGCCAGGCACATCCTCATCTACAAACAAGATCCTGCTAGTTCTTTTAAGTGATTCAACAATAGAATGGTTTACATCAAAAGGTAATAAGGTTTGCACATCCACCACTTCGCAACTGATATCCATTTTATCAAGCGCAGCCGCTGCTTCCATTATGATACGGGTGGTGGAGCCGTATGTTACAATAGTGATATCTGTGCCATGTTTTATTATTTCCGGCACTCCCAGCGGTACTGTGTATGTTAACAGATTGGAAGGCAGCCTTTCTTTCAGGCGGTAACCATTCAGGCATTCAATAATGATGGCCGGGTCGTTGCTTTGCAGCATAGTATTATACATACCGGCGGCCTGCACCATATTTCTTGGCACACATACATACACGCCACGAAGAGAGTTTATGATCATACCCATGGGAGAACCGCTGTGCCAGATGCCTTCCAGCCGGTGGCCTCTTGTACGGATGATCATGGGGCAGCTTTGGCCGCCTGCTGTACGGAAATGTGTGGTGGCAAGATCATCACTTAATGTTTGCAGCCCATACAGTAAATAATCAAGGTATTGTATTTCAGCGATCGGTCTTAAACCACGCAATGCAAGACCAATACCCTGGCCCATAATGGACAATTCCCGTATGCCGGTATCAAAGATCCGGTTACTGCCATACTTTGCCTGCAAACCGGCAAAGCCCTGGTTTACGTCGCCTATCTGGCCAAGGTCTTCGCCAAAAGCAGTGACCTTATCATTAGATGCAAATAATGCATCGAAATATTTATTTATTATTTCATAGCCGTTAACCAATCTTTCATCTTCATCATATTGTAATGAAGATCCTTTTACATTGAGTGCAGATTTTGGTCCATTATTGTAGAGATATGAATTGAACAGTGCTTCATTTTCTTTTTTTAATAAAGCATAATATTCTGCTACAGTAACAGCTGCTGGGTTTGATCCTGTAATATCAAGCACAGAGGCCAGTATCCTCATCACATCCCTGCGCAGGGGTGTTTTTAGCAAAGCAATTTCGTCACCTAATCTCTTTACTCCAACATACTCATCACCCTGCAAACCAGGGAGCAGTTCATTAAAAATTGTTTTTGCTTTTGATACCTGTTCTGCAATAGGGGCTGTAAACTTTTCCCAGGCCTTTTGTTTACTTTCTTTTACAAAATGTTTGGCCTGCAATTCTATTTCACTCACTTCATTTTCTTCTGCAAGATCATTGGCGATAATCCATTGCCGCATCTGGCGTATACAATCCCACTCTTTTTCCCAGGCAAGCCGTTCTGGTGTTTTATAACGTTCATGGCTGCCCGAAGTAGAATGGCCCTGCGGCTGCGTTATTTCTTCCACATGAAATACAGCCGGGGTATGTGTATCTCTTATCTTTTGAATAGCCGGTTCAAACACTTCACACATACCGGCATAATCCCAGCCTTTTAATTTATAAATATCAATCCCGTTTGTTCCTTCTGTTTTCTGCATACCCTTTAATGCTGCAGATATAGAACCCTTGGTGGTTTGTAGTTTTTTTGGAACAGAAATACCATAACCATCATCCCACACAAAAATGGCCAGTGGTATCTGCATTACACCTGCAGCATTCACCACTTCCCAGAAATGTCCCTCAGATGTAGATGCATCACCAATGGTACAAAAACATACTTCATTACCATTATCACTTAAATGAGCATGCTTTTTAAAGATATCCACCTCCCGGAATAATTTTGATGCAAGGGCCAGCCCGACAGAACGGGGCATTTGTGATGCAGTAGGGGCCATATCACTGGCGCTGTTCTTCTGGTAGGCGAGCGGCAGCCATTCACCTTTTTCATCTACGTTCCTGGTGGCAAAATGCGCATTCATCTGCCTGCCTGCGCTGAATGGGTCGTTGTTGATATCAGGATCAGCAAAAAGCTGGGAGAAATATTGTTCCACGTTTGTGATACCAGCAGCAAGCATCATCGTTTGATCCCTGTAATAACCAGACCGTATATCACCGGGTTTAAAGAATTTTGCTGCAGCAACCTGGGCTACTTCTTTTCCATCGCCAAAAATGCCAAACTTTGCTTTCCCTGTGAGCACTTCCTTACGTCCAAGCAAACTTGTTTCCCTGCTTATACAGGCAACACGGTAATCATTCAGTACTTCTTTCCTGAAGTTCTCAAAACTCAGCTTACCTTCCAGCATTGTATCATGGTTAGCAATAGCGTCCATATAACAAATGTAAAATAATACGCGGGATGATTGTTAAAAAATTGATAACGGGTGGAGAATTTTTAGCTGTTTTTTTCGTTTTTGTATCTTTGGATTAATATTTGAAACCCGTCCAATATGATGAAAAAATTGAGTTTATACTTGCTGGCAAGTGTTTTTATGCAAGTTGCCGTTGCAAAACCTGTCATCGTCAAAGTCCTTCGTGATACAGGTGATGTGCTTACCCTTAAAGAATCAGAATATAATTTTGGAAAGATTCCCCAGGGCAAACCAGTTACCCATGTATTTGAAGTGGTAAATAACGGAAATGATTCTTTGAAAATATCCAACGTGCAGGCCAGCTGCGGCTGTACCACGCCACAGTGGGATGCCAATAAAATTCAGGCTCCGGGTGAAAGCACCAAGATTACTGTAGGCTATAACGCTGCAAGCGAAGGACAGTTTGCCAAAACAATAACAATCAGTTATAATGGTACCCAAACAAAGCAAATAACAATAAAAGGCGAGGTTTGGAAAACACCTTTAACTTCAGCTCCTGAAAACAAAGAACTCGGAAGCCTGAAAGATTTGTAATATTTAAGTATTTTAAAACCTAAAAATAACATGAAAAAGACTCTATTATTATTAGCGGTATCTGCTTTTAGCCTGGTGGGTTTTGCCCAAAAGAAAATTTCAGATGTTGCTAAATTTGAAAGCGAAACGATCGATTTTGGAAAGATCAAACAAAGTGTACCTCAAAAAGGAACTTTTAAAGTTACCAACATCGGTACTGAACCATTGATCATTGAACAGGCCAATCCAACCTGCGGTTGTACAATCTCTGATTATACAAAAGAACCAATTGCACCTGGTAAAACAGGTTATATTAACGCTACTTATAATGCAGCAGCATTAGGTCATTTTGATAAACACCTTACTGTTAAATTCGCTGGTGTTGATGAAATGAAATCTATTTCCTTTACAGGAGATGTGCTTACTGCGGATGAATTTGATAAAAACGGCAAGCCTGAAATTGCAGCGAAGCCAGAAGTAAAAACAACACCAGCTGCTGCGGTTACTACTCCTGCAGCGCCGGTAAAAGCAACTAAAAAAGTAAAGAAAACAAAGAAAACTGCAACAGCAGCAGCTTCTTCTAAATAATTATTTACTGAATTAATAAAAAATGTCCCGTAATAATTACGGGACATTTTTTTTAGAAGCATAATATTTTATCTAAACAGCAAAGCTTTCACCACACCCACAGCTCCTGCTGGCATTGGGGTTATTAAAATAAAACCCTTTTCCATTCAATCCATCACTGAATTCAAGCTCGGTATTTACAAGGTATAAAAAGCTTTTAAGGTCTGTAACGATCTTTACTCCCTTATCTTCAAATGCCTGGTCCATTGGCTTTTGCTCATTATCAAAATCCATCTTATAGCTAAGGCCGCTGCAACCTCCACCAACAACACTTACCCTTAAAAAATAAGAAGGGTCACTCCCAATACCGGCGTCGGCCATCAGGCTCTCCACCTTGCTCTTCGCCTTATCGCTGATATATATTGCGTTATCTGTAGTTGTCATAGTTATTTACAAATTAGTGTACCACGCTTTCTTCAAACTTGATCGCTTCCATACCATTTTTTACACGGTAGTCATTGATCGCTGCTTTAATAGCATCCTCTGCAAGTACAGAACAGTGAATTTTTACAGGCGGAAGATTAAGTTCTTCCACGAAATCCATATTGTCCACTTTCAGCGCTTCATCAATGCTCTTTCCTTTCAGCCATTCTGTAGCCAGGGAAGAAGAAGCAATAGCAGAACCGCAACCAAAGGTTTTGAATTTTGCATCGGTGATCATGCCGGTTGCATCATCCACCTGGATCTGCAAACGCATAACGTCACCACATTCCGGCGCACCAACAAGCCCTGTTCCCACATTCTTTGCGCCTTTATCCAGCGTACCTACATTTTTAGGATTCTGGTAGTGGTCAATTACTTTTTCTGAATATGCCATTGTATGTTATTTTAAATTTTGAATGATAGATATTAAATGATGAATTCGGCATTCATCATTTAAGTAATTATTAGTGGTGTGCCCACTCAATTGTATTCAAATCTATACCATCTTTATACATTTCCCAAAGCGGGCTCATTTCCCTCAGCTTCAATACTGTTTCACTTATTGCCTTAATTGTATAATCGATTTGTTCCTGGTCCGTAAAACGGCCAAGGCCGAAACGCAGTGAACTATGCGCCAGGTCATCGCCCAGGCCCAACGCTTTTAAAACATAAGAAGGCTCCAGTGAAGCAGAGGTACAGGCCGAGCCGGAACTCAATGCTATATTTTTATTAAAGCCCATCAGCAAGCCTTCTCCTTCCACATGCTTAAATGAAATATTAGTTACCTGGGGCAGGCGGTGTTCACGGCTGCCATTTACATAAGCTTCCTCCAGCTTCATCAATTCAGTTTCCAGGTAGTCCCTTAATTTACTGATTCGCTTGTTATCTTCTTCCATATCCAGCCGGCAGATTTCGCAGGCTTTACCAAAACCAACAATACCCGGAACGTTTAATGTTCCGCTACGCATGCCTCTTTCGTGGCCGCCACCATCCATCTGGGCAGTTACTTTCACCCTTGGATTTTTACGGCGAACATATAAAGCGCCGACACCTTTAGGTCCGTACATTTTATGTGCACTGAAAGCCATCAGGTCGATACCATCTTTAATTACATCTACAGGCACTTTACCTACTGCCTGTGTTCCATCAGTAAAAAATAATACTCCATGCTTTTTCGCAATAGTGCTTATTTCTTTTACCGGCTGGATGGTACCAATTTCATTATTGGCATACATGATAGCGATCAATATAGTTGTAGGCTTAATGGCAGCTTCCAGTTCTTTCAAATCGATTAACCCTTCTGCATTTACCTGCAGGTAAGTTACTTCCCCGCCAATTTTTTCAATATGCTTACATGTATCCAATACAGCCTTATGTTCGGTAGTAGCAGTAATTACATGGTTGCCTTTGCTGGCATACATTTCATAAACACCTTTAATGGCCAGGTTATCACCTTCTGTAGCACCACTGGTAAAAATGATCTCTTTAGGATCTGCACCAATCAGCTTAGCAACCTGTTCCCTTGCATAATCAACCGCTTCTTCAGCTTCCCAGCCAAAGGGATGATTACGGCTGGCAGCATTTCCAAAATGTTCAAGGAAATAAGGCGTCATTGCTTCCAGTACCCTGGGATCCATTGGCGTGGTAGCATTATTATCTAAGTAAATTGGCAGTTTCAGCATATTCTTTACAGTTTAACTTTACAACACGAAATTACTACAAAAGGTTCTATTTTAGCTAATATAAGGGACGTCATTTGTCATTTTACGTATTTCGTAAAACCGACGCTAAATAACCAACAGCTATGTTAAAAATTGAACACATCGGTATCGCTGTAAAAGAACTGTCAACTTCTGTTCCATTATTCGAAAAACTGCTAAACAGTCAGTGTTATAAGACTGAAATGGTGGAAAGTGAAAAAGTGAACACTGCTTTTTTTCAAAAAGGGGAAACCAAGGTGGAGCTGCTTGAAAGCGCTGTGCCGGATGGGGTAATTGCCCGGTTTATTGAAAAAAAGGGGGAAGGAATCCATCATATTGCTTTTGAAGTAAGCGATATTGAGGCAGAAATGAACCGCCTGCAGGCTGCCGGCTTTGTTCTTTTAAACGAAAAACCCAAAGATGGGGCAGACAATAAGCTTGTATGTTTCCTTCACCCGAAAAATACCAATGGTGTTTTGGTAGAATTATGCCAGTCGAAAAAATAAAGCTCTTTTTAATTTAAATAAGGATTATCCCTTTTTTCATCACCAATAGTAGTTGGATCTCCGTGACCACTGTAAACAATTGTTCTCTCCGGTAAAACAAAAAGTTTATTCCGGATACTGGAGATCAATGTTTCAAAATTGCCTCCCGGCAGGTCTGTGCGGCCAATGCTCCGCTGAAACAACACATCACCTCCTATAATAAAGCCCTGCTTTTCAGAATAAAAACAGATACTGCCGGGTGAATGGCCCGGTGCTTCGATTACTTTCAGTTCATCATCCTGCAAACGTATTGTATCGCCTTCTTTTAAAAGGATAAACTCCCCCTGGTAGTTATCGAAAGGCACACCCCACATAAGGCCAGAAGCGGGCGCAAATGCCAGTACCTCTTTCTCCCTTTCATGTAAATGCAGGGTAAGCCCATATGTTTCGGCAATAAATTTGTTACCAAATACATGATCAAGGTGACAATGTGTATTGAGCAGCATTTTAGGCGTTAAACCACTCTTTTCAATAAATGATTGCAGTTTACTTCTTTCATCATCAAAATAACAGCCCGGATCAATAATTATACACTCTTTTGTTTCATTGTATAAAACGTAGGTATTTTCCTGTATGGGGCTGAATACAAAGCTTTTTATCTGCCACATGTAACAATTATTTTAACAATTAAAGGATATTTTTACGGTTGAATGCAAAGGAGTAATTTTAATCAATAAACGGTAAAGTTAGTATGGCAAAATTCAGCAGGGTCCTTTTTCTGGTAATAAACTTCATTTTATTCGCTTCTATCAGCTCCTATGCCCAGATCATTAATGCAGTCGAGTTCGGCCGTAACAGGGTTCAGTTTAAAAAGTTCAAATGGCAATACTATCAATCAAGAAACTTTAATACTTATTTTAATCAGAATGGCCAGGAGATAGCAAAGTTTGTAATGCAGGTGGCTGAAGAAGAATTACCCGAGATTGAAAGTTTTACTGAATACAGTTTACAACGCAGGGCTAATATCATCGTGTACAATGAGTATTCTGATATGCAGCAGTCTAATATTGGTATTGGCATTGACTGGCAAAACACCGGTGGCGCCACCAAGCTGGTAAATAATAAAATGGTGGTTTACTTTAATGGCGACCATGAACACCTCCGCAGGCAGATCCGGCAGGGTATTGCAAGGGTTATCACCGATAATATTTTATTTGGAGAAGACCTGGGCGAATTTGCCGGCAACCAGGCATTGCTTGACCTGCCCAAATGGCTGATAGATGGGTATGTTGACTTTGCTGCGGAAAACTGGAGCACCGCATTGGACGATGAATTAAAAAGTGAGATACTCAGTGCCAATTATAAAAACTTTTATGCCTTTGCTTTTGACAAACCCTACCTCGCTGGTCATGCTTTCTGGTATTTCATCCAGGAAAAATATAAAAAAGAAAATGTAACCTACTTTCTCTACCTGGCAAGGGTGTATAAAAACCTCAACCGTGCCAGTATGCAGGTGTGCAAAATGAAATTCAAAGACCTGCTGGCAGAATTCATGGAATACCAGGAAGACAAATACAGCAATGACATAAGAAAAAGAAAAGCATACCCGAAAGGGAATGCAATAGAAAGCTTTGACATTAATAAAAGGCAGGATTATTACCGTATCAATGTAAATCCCAATAAAAAGAATAGCAGCTATGTGGTGGTGGAGTATAAAAAGGGAGTGGTGAAGGTGAAGCTGATGGAGGATTTTGAATACACGGTTTTATTAAAGTATGGTATCCGCAGTTACCTGAATGAGACCAACCCTGATTATCCATTGATAGCATGGGATCCTAAGGGTACCCGTATCACCGTGATTTATCACCAGGAAGGCAGGTTGAAATTATTTGTGTACGACCTGGTAACCCGGATAAAATATCCAAAGTTGGATCTTACCGATCAATTCCAGATGATACAGGATGTAAAGTATATGCTTGACAGCCGCACACTGTTATTAAGTGCAGTTAAAAACGGCCATCCTGATATTTTTACATTCAACCTGGAAAATGAAAAAGTGCAGCAGATAACGGATGATGTATATGCTGACCTGGATGCAACCTTTGTTTCTTTCCCGGGTAAAACAGGTATTATTTTCGCAAGTAACCGCCCTGCAGCAGATGCAAAAGGTGGCGATACATCCATACCAAGTCATAACCGGTATAACATCTTCCTTGTTACAAACTTTGGTCAAAAAGCAGAGCTGAACCAAATAACACAGCTTACCAATTTAAAATATGGCAATGCCCGTTTTCCTACCCCTTATAATGAAAATCACTTTACGTTCATCAGTGATGAAAATGGTGTGGGCAACCGGTATGCAGGTTTCTTTACAAGTAAAGCCGCCGGGCTTGATACACTGGTGTTAATCGATGATGATATCCTTCGTAACCCGTCACCAAAAGAAGTTGACAGTGTTTTAAAAGCGCATAAAAAACAGGATGTGGATTCCATTGCAGTAATGGCGATATCACAAGATTCTGCTTACAGCTTTCCGCTTACCAATTACCAGAGCAGCGTGGCTGAAAGCCGGATTGCAGGTGATAATAACCAGGTAAGCGAAGTAACAAGACAGAGTGATGAAAAGATCGTTTATAAATTAAAGATAGATGAGAACACACTCCGCCGCCGCAATATAACTGCTGCACCCACCACTTACATGAAGAGTGTGATCATGGCAGATAAAATCAGTACGACAGATTCGGATAAATATAATAACCCCCTCCCCGGCACAGACAGCACCCAGAAACAAAAAGAAGACAATCTCTTCCAGACTGAATTTGAGAACGAGAAAAAAGACAGCACCAATGCGTCGGGTGAACCGGTGGCTATACCTGCACCCGAATTATCACCAGGCTATGAACCACTTAAAAAAGCCAAGCTTTACCTGTATAAACCTGTAAAATTTGGTGCCGAATATGGAGGGCTTGGTTTCAGCAATGCTATACTGTTCAACCGTTATCAACCTTACAATGGACAGGGACCAATTATGTTGGGCTCTGAAACACCATTGAATGGTTTGCTGAGATTGGGAACTTCTGAACTGATGGAAGATGTTAAGATAACCGGCGGCTTCAGGATATCCACTAACCTTAAGGACAATGAATGGCTGTTGAGCTACCAGAACTACAAAAGAAGGTTTGACTGGGGACTGACTTATTACAGGAATGTATTGCAAACACAGGACTACGAACTGGCAGGCTTTCCTTTATTTACAAAAACGATCACTAATATCTACCAGGGCAGTGTTTCTTACCCGTTTGACAATGCCCGCAGGGTAAGCCTGAGCTTCGGCATCAGGAATGACAGGATCGTTTATCTTACTGATATAACTGTGAATGACGGTGCTACTTTAAAACTACCGGATGTTGTAAGAAAGTTTGCACAAACACACGCCGAGTATGTGTATGATAATTCATTGAATCCAACGCAAAATATCTGGGAAGGTCTCCGCTATAAAGTTTTCTTTGACTGGAATACCGATATCAGTAAAGAGAAAAATGCAAGCGGTAAGTATAATTTCAACTGGGGTTTTGATGCAAGGCATTATTATCCCATCTACCGGAACTTTACCTGGGCGGTAAGGGCAGCAGGAGATTTCAGCTGGGGCAATCAAAAAACGCTTTACTACCTGGGTGGTACAGACGGCTGGCTGATGTTTGGCAGGGCTGATAAATTTTTCCTCTCCAATCCGCCTGCTGCTGATGAATATGCATTCCAGAGCCTTGCCGTAAATCTGCGTGGTTACAAACAAAATGTGGCTAATGGAAACAACGCCATCACTATTAACAGTGAACTCCGGTTACCAGTATTAAGCACTTTCTTTAACCGGCCTGTTAATAACGCCTTCCTGCGTAATTTCCAGATAACACAGTTTATTGACCTGGGTACTGCCTGGAGCGGTGGATACAAGGGTATTAAGCGCCCATTTATTGCGTACAGCGATCCGCTCAATCCTGACGTCAGGGTGATCAAGAGAGCCGGGGGTATCGGGCCGTTTGCCGGTGGTTATGGATTCGGCGCAAGAAGCATGGTGCTGGGTTATTTCTTAAAATTCGATGCCGCCTGGCAAATGAACGGCATATTCAGGGGTAAGCCGATCTATTATTTCAGTCTTGGATTAGACTTCTAAAATATTAGTACCATATTCTTACATACCCGGTTTTGTAAAAGAACCGGGTATTTTTTTTACAGCAAAATACAGCAGGCTGAAAAATGCGGTAAAGATCAGCGTGGTTATCCAGGTACGGTAATGATATACCGGAGAAAAAATATAAGAAGCAATATCTTTTGATAATTGTTTAGGATAAACAACAATATCCCAGCTGTTCCACCTGTCGAACCTGCCAAGGTATACACCAAAAGAAGACAAAAACAGGATGAACAATACGATCGGGTCTGTTACCAGGGAGCTGGATATTTGTTTGCGGAGAAATTTTTCTACTTTATACAAGGATGCAAACGCCAGCAAAAGTCCGCTCAGCGCAGCCATAAAAAGCATAATGGCATCATACCATAAGGGGACGCCGCCTGCATCTTCCAGGTGAATCAGGTCTGTTACCACATAAAGGGCATTGGGGAAAAACAACAACCAGCCTGTTAAAATCAAAAGAGGTTTAGGGTTTTTGAGGGTGCTATATGCTGAAATAAGCAAGCTTACCTGGAAAGGGGTCCATGCCAAAAACAGGTTCCACAAAATAGAGATGTAACGGATACTACCGGTATAGATAATTCTTGCGGCCACCATTACAGTTACAAACAAAATAAAAAGGCCGATGATCTTTTTAAAAGATGAAAGCGACATCATAATAAATTAAAAATTTTAGGTAAAAAAATAATGCCCGCAATAACAAGGCTGCCAGCAGCGCTGACCAATACTGCCCCTGCAGAAACATCTTTTATAATTTTTATTACCGGGTTTATTTCCGGGGAAACGGTATCACAAATTTTTTCAATAGCAGTATTGAACATCTCAGCCATGATCACACTACTGCAGCAACCGGCAATGAAAAGCCACTCTGTGCTGCTGACAGAAAAGGCAATGCCGGCTGTTATTACAATTACTGTTGCCAGCAGGTGAATTTTAAAATTCAGCTGTGTTTTAAAACAATATGCTACTCCCTGCCATGCGTATCCAAATGACCTGATCAACTTCATTGGTTAATAATTTTATGTTCGCTGGGCGAATCAGTATTTCCAGAATTCACTTATCCGTATCCGTTGTTTTGCCAGTTTTGTTACAAAGAAGAACTGGTATAGTTCCCAAAACCAAACCCTTCTTCCAATTCTTGTATACCACCGCATGGCGCTTCTTAACCTTGCTTCTTTATGAAAGAATAACCGCTGCAATGCACTGGGCCTTATTTGCATGCACAACTCTATCAGCTTTACAAGAAGGATAACCATCCATGGCTTCAAATATGCTGTTGCCATCACCTGGTGTTTATAATCCCATTTCCGCTGGTCCGTTAATATGATCTCTTTCTCCTTTATCTCCTCAAAATAGGGTGTCCACCGGTGAGGAGTAACATACAATAATTGCACCTGGTCAGGATCGTAAGACAATAATTGCTTTAAACTATTGTAAAAGTCTTTTATCCTTTCTTCACCAAAGCCAACCACATAAGTAGCCATTGATAAAATATTATGCTTTCGTAAAAGCTGTATGGCTTCTTTATCCTTTGAAATGGTACCTGCTTTTTTTATTTTCTCCAGCACTGTTTCATCATAGTTTTCAATACCCAGTAAAAACCTTTCAAAGCCGGCCTGCTTATACAGGTGTAAAAAATCTGCATCCCTTACAATGTTGTCGGCTCTTATAGAACCAACTAAAATTAATTTAAGCTGCTTTGCTATCAAAGCTTCTAAAAATGCCCGCCACGCTTTTGGATTACTGGAAGGATTTTCATCTGCAAAGTTGATCACTTCCACTCCATATTTTTTATGAAGCATTTCTATTTCATCTGCCAGTAATTGCGGATCCCGGTGCCGCCATTTTTTCCAGAATAAACTTTGCCCGCAGTAAGTACAGGGATAAGGGCAACCCCTTGAAAATTGTATCACTACTGCTTTTCGCTTTCCCCAATAGGTATAATGATACCCATCCATCAGTTCCCACCCGATCCGGAATTCATCGAGGTCTTTGATATTTTCTGCAGCAGCTGTTTTTACTGCAACACCATTCAGGTTAAATGCAATGCCTTTTACAAGTTCCGGCGATATACCTTCGGACAATGCAGTTACCAGGTTCAAAGCGATTTGTTCACCTTCCCCACAAACAATATAATCAACCTGCTGGTTTTGTTCCAGTATCTCCTGCCAGTGATAAGTAGGAAAAACACCCCCGATGATTATTTTCACAGATGGTCTTTCCCTTTTTATCATCGTTGTAATATCATTAATAATGGGCTGTGCCGATGTAGAACCAGAGTGGCCAAGCATTACTATATCTGGATCAAACAAAATTGCTTTTGAAACAATCTGCTTATAACTAAGCGGACCAAATTCAGCATCCACCAGTTTAACTTCATGTCCAGCATCAATGAGCGGACCACCGATCCATAAAAGCCCCAGTGGCGGCAGGTGCTCCCGTGGCATCCTGCTGCCAATAGATAAATGGGGTGGGTTAATGAGTAATATTTTCATGGGGTATGATTATGCAATGATCATTTTTTTTAAATCGACTTGTTTCCTCATCACCTCATCAATAGCCGGGTGGTGCAGCATTACAGATGCAAGCGCTGCAATGATTGGAAATAATAGTATTAATAAATAACCGGCTCCAAGTGCATCATTCACTAACAGGGCAAATACAACAATTGATAACACAGAAACTGCAATGGCGGTTACCAATAAAATACTGAACACATCTGTTCTTTTACAATTAAACAAGAATACCAGCCAGAATAGTAATATACCCGGGAAGGAAAAGATGGAGGAAAACAGCAGTATGATACCTGTTATTTCTAACAGGCCGCTGCCGCCTTCCCCCTGTAACCCCAGGAAAGCAGTTGTGATGACGGTGTTAATAAGTATAGCAAAGATCCATACAGACAAACTCACTAGTGCCGTCATTAAATATCTATTGGTTGATTTTAAAATACTATTCATGTTTTGCGTCGTTTAAATGATGAGCAGATGAAGTGGTTTCAATTTTTTTTCCATCATTATTCCAGTTGATACGCCTGCTGAAATACATGATAATGGCAAGCAGTATAAATAAACCAATGCTGCCAAAGAGTAGTGCATTATCCTGCAGTTGTATCAATACATAGATAAACAAATACAGCATGGAAAGTATAAGTGAAAAAAGAAAGACGATTGACCATTTTTTGAAAATCCCCATGGTGTACCATCCTATTAACACTACGGTGGCAATGGCTGCAATAAGATATGCCTGTCCGAATGCCAAATACTCTGATATGGAAAGCAGCAGTGTATAAAATATCACCAGCGCAAAACCAATCAGTATATATTGCAATGCATGTACACTTCGGCGGTAAAATATTTCGAGGAAGAAATAAACAAAAAAGGTAAGGGCAATGATCAGCACTGCATACTTTACGCTCCGCATTGTTTGGGCATAACTGTCTACAGGTTGCAGCAATCTTACACCAAACCCGCTTTCACTAATGTTATATTCGTTATAACTTGTAAAGTACTGTGGGTAGCTACGGTTAAACTGCATGATTTTCCATTCCGCAGTAAAACCCGAGTCTGCAACTGTATTGGTATCAGGCAAATATTTTCCATCAAAGGCGGGGTTATTCCAGCTGCTCTCCAGGCGAACTTTAGTACTGTTGCCAAATGGTGTTACATACAATGATTCACTTCCTTTTAAAGAAAGATTTACATTAAAAGTGCTTGTTCCGGCAGTAAGGTCTTCAGGCTTTAATTTTAACTGGCTGCTCACACCATCTTTCAGCCAGTCAATATCCGGAACACCTGTTTCAAAATCAAGCGTGGTATCATTCCATTTTAACTGCAGGCTTTCACCAATCCCTTTAAAATCTGAGATGCCCATACAAATGGATGCTTCATCAAACCTGAGGGCCGCTATACCTACGGGCAATTTTTCCGGCTTCGGAATCTTGAACTTTCCTGAAAGCTGCAGGCTACTGCTGTACACCGGCACATTAAAAATGCTGCGGTGCCGCAACTGCGGGAAAAGCTTCCCGTTAACATTCAGCTCTTCCGGCAAAATGTACAGCAGTTTTTTCCTGAGTGTAGATTTGTTGTCATTCTCTTTTTCTTCTACATAGTATGGTACGGTTAAAAACGGGCCTGTAACGGTTTGGGCATTCGCCCATTTACTGCTTACTTCATTCACCACTTCACTGCGCCGGTGTTCCCTGTCAGATACCAGGGACATGATAAAAAGCGTGGGAATGAGAAGCACAAGGATCAAAAATCCAATAAAGAAAGCTTTAATAATAAGTTTGTTTCGTTGCCAGAAGCTGGTCGGCTGGTCGGTTTCCATCATTTTATATTTTATTGTTAAAAAGTGCTTTGTTTTTCAAAGTGCAGGTGCAAAAAAATTTATTTTGTTCCCTTGATCATTTTTTCCAGGGCCTCTATATGCGCCCTGAACGCTTTTTCACCTGTTTTTGTAACCATATAGGTTGTGTTCGTTTTTCGCCCGATAAATCCCTTTTGAACCTTCAGGGTGCCATTATCTTCCAGTGCTTTTAAATGGCTTGCCAGGTTACCGTCAGTAATATCCAGTAGCTCCTTCAGGTCATTAAAGCTCACTTCTTCATTTACCATGAGGGCGCTCATGATACCCAGCCTTACACGGCTGTCAAATATCTTGTTAAGATTTTCAATTGGATTACCCATACACTAACTTGGCCCCTCTTAAAATTTTTGCAATTTAATTCCGTTCGTACTTATACCACATGTAAGTTCCATATACAATATGTAACAGGCCAAAGCCCACAGCCCAAAAATAAATACCCAAACCAACAAACTGCAAATTGATTATACCCAGTAATAATTGCATATAGCCTAAATAGCGTATCTCAACCAGCGTATATTTACTTGCATTTACCAGCGCCAGTCCATAAAAAATAAGGCAGCCCGGTGCAATAAGACCGAATGTGCCAAAATGTATCAGCCGTAAAAGAAATATTCCGCCCACAACAAGAGGAATACTAACGTTTACAAATAGCCGGAATGCAACATTGCCCCACATGGGAATCCCCTGCTTTTTACTTTTAAGCCAGGTAAATATAAAAGCGCTTATCAAGGCTGCTGCAAAAGTACCGGCAGCGATCCAAAAAAGGTAAGTATTAAAAATGATGCTGTAATCATTATTACTGATCTGCTCAGCAGCCAGTGCATTATTAATAATATAATCTTTTCGTCCCAACACATAATCATAGGCAAACCAGGCGCCAGCCAGCGCACAAATACCGGCAGCTATGCCGCTTAAACCACTCAGGCTTATAAAACGGCTGCTCCGCTCCATCATGGTTTTTATATGCTGCAGTTCCTGGAGCGATTGTTCTTTTTCACTCATAAAAAGCACTTTGAGATGCAAAGTAAATATTATTTTTGAACCGGCAAAAAAACAGTAGAAAATAAATGTTAATGCGATAAATGATTTCGGGAGGTTACTGCAGGGCTGACAATACTTTTAAAATTTTGCCACAGCAAATGCTGATTTCATCCGCTGTTATTGTCAGTGGCGGAACAATCCGGAGGCAATTAGCGGCAAATAAAAACCAATCGGTAAAAACACCTTCGGCAATTAATGCATCAATGATTTTTTTGTTTACCTCAAAACTATCGAATTCCACAGCCATCATCAGCCCACGGCTTCTTACTGCTTTTATACGGGGATGTTTGAGTAAAGAAAGAAAAAGCTGCTCCTTTTCTTTTGATTTGGCTATAAGATCTTTCTTCAAATAATACATGTAGGGCTGTATAACCAGCTGCACAGGATACCGGGTGACCACCAAATGTATTTATATGACCCAGCACCGGGTTGAACGTAAGTGAATCCATTACTTGTTTATCCGCTACAAAAGCACCCAGTGGCATTCCGCCCCCAAGGGCTTTGCCAAGCAGTAATATATCCGGAACAATACCGAATTGTTCAAAAGCAAAAAGACTTCCATTGCGCCCAAAACCGCACTGTATCTCATCAAAAACCAATAGCGTGCCCGTTTCTGTGCAGCGTTTACGCAACGCCGTTAGCCACCCATCCCCCGGTACGATTACACCAGCTTCGGCCTGGATGGTTTCCGCAATAACACAGGCCGTTCTTCCAGTAATAAATTCCAGGTCTTCCATGGAATTATAATTCAACCGCAGTACATCCGGCAATAAAGGTCTGAAAGCATTACGCCAGTATTCATCCCCCATAATGCTTAATGCACCTTGTGTACTGCCATGGTAGCTGTTTTTAAATGAAATGATCTGTGTTCTGCCGGTGTATCTCTTGGCAAGTTTCATAGCACCTTCTGTGGCCTCTGTTCCACTGGCGGTAAAAAAAACACTGTTTAAAGAAGACGGCAGGTATTGCGTAAGCTGCCGGGCATACCGTACCTGCGGGCTTTCAACCAGTTCACCATACACCATAATATGCATATAGTCGTCCAGTTGCTTTTTAGCCGCCGCAATTACTTCAGGATGACAGTGTCCCACATTGCAAACACTTATACCACCGATGAGATCTATATATTCTTTACCATTTACATCCCATAGCCTGGACCCGCTTGCCTTTACAATTTCTAAAGCAAGGGGAGCTGGTGATGTTTGTCCAACATGCCGTAAAAAAATTTCTCTTTGTGTCATACCCGGAGCAGTAACTTTATACGAAAGTAATTTTATTAAGGGATAAAAATTAAATGAATGGAGTTTGGAAGAGTGCCGGAAACCGAACTGGACACAATAGATTTTTCTTTACCGGAAGAGCCGGCTTTTAATAATATTGTTCTGCCAGGCAAACCAGTGAAAAAAGTAAAAGTATACCTTGGCTGTGCAAAATGGGGAAGAGAGGAATGGGTTGGAAAAATCTATCCACCCAAAACAAAAGAAAAGGATTTCCTGCAGCACTATGTCAGGCATTATAATTCAATTGAATTAAATGCAACACATTATAAGGTGTATGGAGAAGGTATTATAAAGAAATGGACAGAGAAAGCCGAAGACAAAGATTTTTTATTTTGTCCAAAGATGTACCAGGGCATCACACACCGTGGGAGCCTGAAGGGGAAGCAATTCATCATCAATGAATTTTTCCGTGGGATTGTTTCATTTGAAAAATACCTTGGCCCAATATTCATACAGGTTAGTGATACGTTTTCACCTAACAGGAAGGATGAGTTTTTCTCTTTTCTTGAATCCATGCCAACAGACCTGCAGTTTTTTGTAGAAGTTCGTCACCCGGGCTGGTTTTCAAAAGAAACTGTCAGAAATGATTTTTTCTCAAAGCTGAAAGAACTGAATATGGGGGCTGTGATCACTGATACAGCCGGCAGGAGAGATTGTGCACATATGCACCTCACCGTTCCCAAAGCTTTTATCCGGTATGTTGGAAATAGTTTACACCAGTCTGACTTTAGCCGGAGTGATGTATGGGTAAAGCGAATACAGCATTGGTTGCAGCAAGGGCTGGAAGAGTTATATTTCTTTATGCATATGCATGATGAAGCAACTTCACCTGAACTAACAGTATACCTGGTTGATAAATTAAATGAAATTTGTGGGCTCAAGTTGCAAAAGCCTCAATTTATTGCGCCACAGAAAGGTTTATTTGATTAAAAACTTATTTGCTTTATAATAAAAAACCCGGCAAGTTATAGCCGGGTTTTTTATATCTGTTTTGTAATTAGATTTTTTAATGCTGGTGGTGATGCTGCATGCCATTCAGCTCTTCAGGCGTAACTTCTTTTTCTGCCGGTTTTACCTGTGCCTGTGCCCAGTTAAACATTTTTTCGGTTATTAGTCTCCGGTAGCTTGCGTCAACCTGTTTTTCATCTTTCATCATCCTGTCAACATAGCCGTCAATCCAGCTTGTATCATCACCAAGACTCATATTACCAAAGTAACCCATCACCTGTGCTTTCATTGACTCATGCAATTCTTCTCTTGTTACGTCAAGGTTATTGTCCTTAATTACCTTATCACTGATCAATGTCCATTTTAACTGGTTACTGAACATCGGGAACTCGGCTTCCACCTGTTCTGCTGTTTTTCTTTCTTCGCCACCGTTTTGCAACCAGCGTTTTAAAAACTCTGCCGGGAATTCCATTGTTGTTTCATCAACCAGGTAATGATACAACTGATCATGCAGTTGATTCCTGCTTTGTGCTTCCCAATATTTTTCAATCTCTTCTTTTAATTTTTTCCTGAACTCCTCTTCTGTAGCAACTGCAGCCCCGGGGAATGCTTCATTGTAAAACTCTTCATTCAGCTCCCTTTTTTCAACCAGCCCGATTTTTACTATAGCCAGGTTAAAATATTTATCTGAACCTTCTTTGTCAAGACCAAGATCCTGCAAAACTGCTTCCAGCCTGTCTTTTTCAATACTTTTTGATAACTGCAGGGTTATCACATCTTCTTTCTTTTTACCCATCAGTTTTTTACGGGCAGCAGCAGTAAAATACTTTACCAGCAGGGATACTTCCTTTTGTTCGCCGCCTTCAATCACTTCGCCGTCTTTTCCTGCCTCGGTAAATAATATATTCAAAACATTTTCTTCGTTGTCTATTGTTTCCGGCTCGGTCATTTTACCAGCTCTTGTCTGCATGCGTTCCACTTCTTCCTGTATCATTTCGTCAGTCACCTTCACTTTATGTAGCGTCAGCTTAGCTTTGTTTAAAGGAGCAAGTGCAAAATCTGGTTTTAAACCGATCTCAAAACCAAATTCATAGTCAGCCGGGTTATTAAAATCCATTTTGCGGATATCTGCATCCAGTGCTAATGGCTGTGCGAAGATCTCAGGTTTTTCGTTTTGAAGATAGGTGTATAATTCCTTTTCAACTGTTTTCAGCACCTCATCGGTGTAAATAGATGCGCCATACATTTTTTTGATCATGCCGGCAGGGACCATACCCTTTCTAAAACCGGGAATATTCGCATTCTTGCCATATTCCTTCAGCTTTTTTTCAAATGTGGGCAGGTAATCCTCCCTGGTCACTTTAACAGTGATCTTATCATTAAGCAAACCGATGTTTTCTCTTGCTACTGTAGCCATTTCAGTTAAATTATTTGTTTGTTCACTGGTAGATCAGCTGAAGGAGTAAGTGCCATTTTGGTTTAGCGAAGATGTTCCGGCAACCAATAAACCAACTGCCAAAAAACCAAAAAAGTCCGGATGATAGGGGTCGAACCTACATGGATTGCTCCGCCAGATCCTAAGTCTGGTGCGTCTGCCAATTTCGCCACATCCGGTTTGGGGGTGCAAAAGTAAGGGAAAATCGGTAAAATACAGGTACAAATCTGTACTGGTATTGGTTTTATCTGGAGAATAAAATGAAACTGTCACCTATCCCGATTATACCTGTTAACACGCAGAGATGATGGCCTAAAGCAAAAAATCAAGTAAATTCGGGCAATCATGGAAATTACGGAACCCATATCGAAATACAATCTTACCGCTGAAGAAGAAAAGAAAGAAATTCTCCGGCATTACCGGGCTCTTCTCAAAGACCTTAAACCTAAATTGAAGCCCGGCGATAAGGAGTTATTACGCCAGGCTTTTGAACTGGCAGCCGATGCCCACAAGACCATGCGGCGCAAAAGTGGTGAGCCATATATACTGCACCCGCTGGCTGTGGCAAAAATATGCGTGGAGGAGATCGGGCTTGGTGTAAGGAGCACTATTTGCTCCCTGCTGCATGACACTGTTGAAGACACGGATATTACACTGGATGATATTAAGCGGGAGTTTGGCAATGAAATAGCCAGGATTGTAGACGGGCTTACCAAGATTAGTACCGTAATGGATGCCAACAGCAGCCAGCAGGCTGAAAATTTTAAAAAGATACTACTTACCCTCACCGATGATCCGAGGGTTATTTTGATAAAGCTTGCTGACCGGCTTCATAATATGCGGACAATGGACAGCATGAAAAGGGAAAAACAGCTTAAAATTTCCAGTGAAACAGTATATGTGTATGCACCATTGGCCCACAGGATGGGTTTGTATGCCATTAAAACAGAAATGGAAGACCTGGCAATGAAGTACCTGGAGCCGGATACATTCCGGTATATTGCCCAAAAGCTAAATGATACTAAAAGAGAGCGTACCAGGTATATCAACGATTTTATTCGCCCATTGAAAGATAAACTGGAAAATGCGGATTTTAAATTTGAAATACACGGACGCCCCAAGAGCATACATTCCATCTGGAACAAGATGAAAAAAAAGGGTGTAAGTTTTGAAGAAGTATATGACCTGTTTGCCATCCGTATTATTGTAGATTCTCCACATGAAAGAGAAAAGGCAGATTGCTGGAAAGTATACAGTATTATCACTGATGAATACAGCCCTTCTACCGAAAGATTAAGAGATTGGTTAAGCAACCCCAAAAGCAATGGTTATGAAGCATTGCATACAACAGTAATGGGCCCCCAGGGCCGCTGGGTAGAAGTACAGATACGCACTAAGCGTATGAATGAAATTGCAGAGAAGGGTCTTGCAGCACACTGGAAATATAAAGAAGGCACAGATGAAGAAAGCCGTTTTGATAAATGGTTTCATCAAATACGTGAAGCGCTCAGCAGTCATGATACTAATTCAATAGATTTCCTGCAGGACTTTAAAACGTCTTTCTTAGCTGAAGAAATATATGTGTATACACCAAAGGGGGATGTAAAAATGTTACCTACCGGTGCTACCGCACTTGACTTCGCATTTAATGTACACACAGCCGTGGGGAGCAGGTGTATCGGCGCAAAAGTTAATCATAAGCTGGTTCCTATTGGTCATAAACTGCGCAGTGGCGACCAGATAGAAATTATTACCAGTGCCAAACAAAAGCCCAGCCAGGAGTGGTTAAAGCTGGTAGTAACCAGTAAGGCAAAACAAAAAATAAAGGATACGCTTAAAGAAGAAAAAAGGAAAGTGGCGGAGGATGGCAAGCTTATACTGCAAAAAAAACTGGATGCAATCGGCGGGCTGGCAACACAACACAATATTGAAGAGCTGGCAACCTATTATAAGCTGAATTCTTCTCTTGATCTGCTGTATGATATCGCTACAAAAAAAATCGATCTTAAAGAATTAAAGGATTTTACTGCTTCCGGCGACAGGCTGTTTTTTCCAAAACCACAAAAAACAGAACCGGAACATAAACATGATGCAGAACCTAAGTATGATAAAAAAGATACTGAACTTATCATATTTGGCGAAAGCAGTGATAAGATCAAATATTCACTGGCAAACTGTTGCAAACCTATCCCCGGGGATGATGTGTTTGGATTTGTTACCACCAATGAAGGGTTGAAAATTCACCGTACCACATGCCCTAACGCCGCAAGGCTGATGGCTAATTATGGCCATCGTGTGGTTAAAACCAAATGGGCGAAAAATAAAGAAATATCATTTCTTACCGGCTTAAAAATTGTCGGTCTGGATGATGTGGGCGTAATTCATAAGATCACCAACCTTATCAGTGGCGAAATGAAATTCAATATTGCAGCAATGACAATTGAAGCAAAGGATGGTATTTTCCAGGGCAACCTTAAAATATATGTACATGATAAGGATGAACTGGATGAGTTGTGCGACCGGCTTTCATCCCTTCCGGGAATTGAAAAAGTGGACAGGTATGATACAGAATAATAACCCTGACAGAAAATAATTAAATATGCAAGAGTTAATAGACTTATTGAAAGAAAAAGCCGGTATCAACGATGAGCAGGCAGTAAAAGCCATTGAGACAATTAAAGACTTCGTAAAAGGAAAATTCCCAATGATGGCAGGTGCCGTGGACAGTTTGCTCGGTTCTTCGCCGGAAGAAAAAGATTTTATGCCTTAATAAAGTTCGCTTTTATTTTACTTCTTTCGCCACGTTATATATAACATGTGGCTTGCCCAATGTGTAATAATGCAATACAGGTACGCCAAAAGCTTTTAATTCCCTGGATTGCTGTATGAGCCACTCGGTTCCTATCTTTTCAACTTCGTCATCAGATTTTGCTTTCATTATAGAATTGGAGAAAGCTGTTGGTATATCTACATGAAAAACCTTGGGCAATATTGAAAGCTGCTTTTTATTGGTAATAGGTTTCAGACCTGGAATAATCGGCACTTCTATTCCTATCGACCTGCAGTCTTTTACAAACTGGAAGAATTTGGTATTATCAAAAAACATCTGCGTCATAATATAATCAGCGCCTGCATCCACTTTTGCTTTCAGGTATTGTAAGTCTATTTCCAGGTTAGGTGCTTCAAAATGTTTTTCCGGGTAACCAGCAACTCCAATACAAAAATCCGGCTTACCGCCATTTTTTATATCCTCTTCAAGGTAAACGCCGTTCTTGAGGTTAACCACCTGTTTTATAAGATCCACAGCATACGAATGCCCGTTTGCCTCCGGCTCAAAATTAGCCTCGTTTTTTGCTGCATCGCCTCTTAAAGCAAGCACATTATCTATTCCCAGGAAATTCAGATCAATCAAAGCATCTTCTGTATCTCTTTTACTAAAACCGCCGCAAATCAGGTGAGGCACTGTATCTACATTATAGTGATTTTTTATTGCAGCACAGATTGCCACCGTTCCCGGTCTCTTTCTTGTTTCCACCTTATCAAAAGTACCATCTGCCTTTTTCTTAAACATGGTCTCACTCCTGTGGTAAGTGACATTAATAAATGCAGGCTTAAACTCCATCAGCGGATCAAGGTGATTATATATCGTATTGATGGTTTTTCCTTTTAAAGGAGGCAAAATTTCAAATGATATCAGGGTTTCTTTTGCCCGGGCAATGTGTTCGGTAACTTTCATTTTTAAAAATAAAGTTGCAAATCTAATCAACTATGCCTAAAGCACAAACAGTGATTATAGCCTGTTTAAGACATTCCACACAGGTATTTTTAAATACAAACAACCCATCATAGATAAAAATTATTATGGTCATTTTTAAATTCTATGGCCTTCTTGGGTTTATAGCTGTACATTTGAATTACCTCCGATACACATCCTAATATCCCGTTGTCTACCTGCCTCCAATAATTCAATAGCCATTTTCCTTGTGAAATTCACACATCTAATACGTATGTGAAAGACTGCATTTTTAACTATCAAAACACACATTATGTTGCGTAATTGGTATGCAGTTTACACAAAATCCCAACGGGAGAAGAAAGTATCAACCATTCTTTCTAAAAAAGGTATAGAAGCCTATTGTCCCGTAAATTTTGTTTTAAGAGAAAAAGCTAACAGCAGAAGGGGCGCTTATCAACCCCTGTTTTCTTCTTTTGTATTTGTAAATATTTCTGAAGCACAGGTTCCGTTTGTAAAGACAATTCCCGGAGTTATCAGTCTTGTTTACTGGAGAGCTAAACCCGCCGTTATTTCTGATGCAGAAATTAATGCTGTAAAGCAAATTACCTCAGGGTATGTAAATATAAAGCTTGAGAAAAGCGCCGTTGATACAACAGGGGCTGTGCAAATAATTGATGAACCTATATTCTCTTACAATGAGAATTCAGTACGGGTAAAGTATCATTCATTGAAAGTGGTATTGCCTTCATTGGGTTACACCCTCATTGCAGAACGGGAATGGTCGAATGAAGAAGTTGTTCAGCCAGAATTTGCCCAGTTTTCATTGTTTTCAAAAAGGCTGACCTCCCTGTTTACAAATTGACGACAGGACCCATGTTATTTTCCCGTTTTATTATCCTCCGGCATATCCATTAATAAAGGCAAAAAGAGTTGATGGTTGTAAAATAAAATTTGTAATTTTATTACAGCTGCACGTTGCATTATCCTTTGATAAGCTCCCGATTGGAATTAACTGAATTAAATTTCGCCAGTTTTTCCGGTTACAAAGTCCTTCATCCTTTAACAGGAATTTTTTAAACCGTTAATCATACACTCTATGGCAAATTTATACACCGCATACACCAAGGTAATACAGGGAGAAACTTTCTTCTTTGTAAAAAAATTTCAGTCTTTTCCTGAATTAAAAGATGTTCCGCCTTTTTTAGAAAGTTTTGGCATGCATAAGGATTTTGATAAAGCCTGCAGCATTGCAGGTATTAATGACGCAAAAATAAAGGAGCAGATACTAACTGATATGAACAGGAGTATACCACAGGCAAAAATTATTGAACTGGCTCCTGTACCTTTTATTGAGAAAAAGCTGGCGCAATAATAAATTTTATCTGTTATAATTTTAAGGAGTATCATTAATTGATACTCCTTTATTTTTTAAATTACAGCCTAATTTTAAAAAGATCTGTGGTGTATAAAAAGAAACCTGAAGTAGATGTTGTGTTAGATATTTTAAATGAAGCCATAGCACATTTCCCTTCTTCAACCTTTATACAAAGCCTTTTATTTCAATACCAGGAAAGAGGCGGGTTAAGCAAAAAGCAATTGCAGGGCCTATATGATAAAGCATCCAAATTAGGCTCACTTTCTTCTGCAAAGCTGGCAACGCTTGAAGCAATCATTTTAAAAAAGAATGCAAAACACAGATCTCCCAAGCCCGGTCCCGTTTCATTTAATAATAAAGAAGAAATTGTTGGGCAGAGAATTAATGCAATACTAAATAAATATCCTGCACATAAAAGAGTATTGTTTTACAAACAGAAATATGATACTAACGGCGTTTTTACACCTGCAGAAAAAGCAGAACTTGAAAAGTTTTATTCATTACTTCTCAAATAAATCTGTGTAGTCAATTCTACAAATCATGTATTCTTTTTGCATCTTAACAATCTTTTAAGCTTCTCTTTTTCTTACACTTATTTCTATATTAAACTGAATTGTTTTACCTGCAGAGATTTATTTTAAAAAAATTAGTGGCACGGTTTTGGTTTTGGGGGTGTTGGCGCCTTTCCAGTGAAAAATAAAATTAACAATAACCAAAATTTAGTATCATGAACAACGCATCAAATTTTCCGCAAACAGCACCAGATAATAATCCGCCACGTAAAGATTACCGTAATGCAATCATTGGCGTACTGGCTGCAGGTCTTATAGG
Source organism: Ferruginibacter sp. (assembly GCA_047600665.1). Classification (GTDB taxonomy): domain Bacteria; phylum Bacteroidota; class Bacteroidia; order Chitinophagales; family Chitinophagaceae; genus Ferruginibacter. The sequence goes on along the minus strand of JASGKJ010000003.1, from coordinate 2,138,500 downwards.
AGTAAGTGGTTTTTTTATTGCAAACAAAAATGAAACGTCACAAACAATAACACAGCAGGAAACGAAAATTGCTGCTGTATCACAGGAAAAAAGCAGCCTGCAAAGCAGCTTTGACGCTTCTTTAGCAAGACTTGATTCTATGTCTACAGCTAATACAGATCTGCAAAGCAAATTAAAAACAAGCAATGAAGACATTACAAAAGCAAAAAAAGAAATCCGCACTATACTTAACAAGAAAAATGCAACGGCTGCAGAACTTAACAGGGCAAAGCAACTGATTGCTTCACTGAATGAAAAGATTACAGGTATGGAGCAGGAAGTTGCCAGGTTAACCGAAGAAAACAAAAATCTTAACCAGGAAAAAGTAACACTGATTTCCGAAAAAGAAAAACTAACAACAGATCTTACTGCTGTTAATGAAGTGAAAACTAATCTTGAAAAGAAAGTGGATGTTGGATCAACATTGTATGCATCAAACATTGTGATCACTCCTATAAATGTAAAAGGTAACGGCAAAGAAAAAGTATCTACTGTTGCCAAAAGAGTTGATAAACTTGTGGTTAGTTTTAATGTAATAAACCGTATTGCCCAACCAGGTACTGCTGATGTATACGTGGTAGTGATTGGACCCGATGGTAAACCTGTAACAAACGAAGCAACAGGGTCCGGTACATTTACAACCCGTGAAGAAGGAGATAAAGCTTTTACTGCAAAAGTGCAGGTAGATATGGAAGAGGCAAAAAACAAAAATGTTGAATTTGCCTTTCAGCCAGGAGCAGCTTTCCAACAGGGTAGCTACAAAATCCAGATTTATCAAAATGGCTTTTTGATTGGCGAAGGCACCCGTGATCTGAAAAAAGGCGGCCTGTTTAGCTAAGCTGTATAAATAATTATCCCTATAGATTTCATTAAAGCTGTCCAATTCAGGGCGGCTTTTTTGATTTTTGTATTATCCCGTTTTTTAGAAGACCTTCAGAATTGGGCAAAAAAAAAGGCCAGGATAGAAATCCAGCCCGTTTTAAATCCAATATCCTATGAAAAACCACTCTATTAACGGCTGGTTATTTGCATTATTGTGTGGAAATAAAAATATTTTTTAACTTTTTTTACCGCTTGCAGCAACCGGTTGTTTTTAATTTTACAGGCCAAACCAATTTTTTGCGCCTACCTTAGCCATGATGAGGATTTTAACTACTTTTCTTTATTTCCTGTTGATATTCAGCCTTTTTTCCTGTTCTGTAAGTAAGAATTATAACCCTGACAGGAAGTTTTCCGGGAAAGAATTACGGGAAGATTACTCTGTGCTAAGAAATATTCTTGAAAAGAAGCATCCTTCGTTATACTGGTATACATCCAAAGACAGCATGGATTTTTATTTCGACAGCCTGTACCTGGCCATTCCAGACAGTATGACTGAGCTCCAGTTTGGCTGGAAGATAATTGCCCCCCTCACACACAAAATCCGTTGTGGGCATACCAGTTTTGCAATGAGTAAAAATTGGTACAAATTCACCGAAAACAAACGTATCCCTTCTTTTCCGCTTTTTGTAAAAGCCTGGAAGGATACGATGATGGTAACGGGTAATTACAACCGCAAAGACTCTGTGTTTAAAAGGGGCACACTCATCACTTCTGTGAACGGCTTAAAAAACCCGGACCTGCTGAAGAAAATGTTTGAATATTTACCGCTGGATGGGTATGCGGATAACGTAAACTACATAAGGCTCAGCAGTAACTTTCCATATTATCACCGCAATATTTTTGGTATTTACAAAAATTACAGGGTTGGGTATATTGATAGCAGCACCGGGGTTGAAAAAACTGCTGTTCTCACCATGTGGATCCCAGTTGCAGATTCCGGTTCAATAAAAAGAAAAAAAGAAAAGGCAAGTATTTCAAAACGCCAGCTAAAAAAGGAAAGGCGGGAAAGCCTCCGTTCATTGTCCATTGATACAGCCGGCAATACCGCCACTCTTACACTAAACACATTCAGTACGGGGGGCGGCAAGCATCTTCGTCATTTTATAAAAAGTTCTTTTAAAGAAATACGAAAGCAAAACATTGCAAACCTGATCATTGATCTGCGGATGAATGGAGGTGGTGAGGTTAATATGTACACATTGCTTACAAAATACATCCGGAAAGAACCATTTAAAGTTTCTGATACCACTTATACTATAGCAAAATCTTTAAAGCCATATACAAAATATATCAAACAGGGTTGGCTAACCAACCTCGGGTTATTTTTTCTTACAAAAAAAAGATCGGATAATAATTTTCACTTCGGATATTACGAGCGTAAAACGTTTTATCCAAAAAAGAAAAATCACTTTGATGGAAAAGTTTATGTAATCATCAGCGGCCCTACTTTTTCTGCCTCTACCTTGTTTTGTAATGCAGTGAAGGGCCAGGATAACGTGAGCATCGTTGGGGAGGAGGCCGGTGGTGGTTGGTATGGAAACAATGGTATAATGATCCCGGATATTATTTTGCCTTTGACCAAAATACGGATCAGGTTGCCATTATTCAGGATTGTACAATACAATCATATTGCAAAAGATGGAAGGGGGGTAATGCCAGACATTTATATTCCGCCAATAGGAGAGGCTGTAAAAAATAATATTGACAGGAAGATGTTGCTTGTACAGGATATGATAAAAAACCAACAGTAAATAAACTTGTTTACCGGTTGATAATAAAATCATCGGCGTCTTTCCAGAAAGGAAACCTGGCTCTTATTTCTTCCAGCTTTTCCTTTTCAATTGTAATAGAAAAAATATCCTCTTCATCGGCCACATGATATAAGACCTCCCCGAGCGGATTAAGAATCAAACTGTTTCCGCTGTGATAAATATTATTGCCGTCTGTACCCACCCGGTTTACACCAACTACATAACATTGATTTTCTATTGCCCTTGCACACAATAAAGTTTTCCATGCATGATTTCTTTTTTCAGGCCAGTTAGCTACGTAAATCAACACATCATACTCTGGCGTTTTTTTATCAGCTGCGGTTGATTGTCTTGCCCAAACAGGAAAACGAAGATCATAACAAACCTGCAGGTTAATTTTCCACCCTTTTACAGATGCTATCAACCGTTTATTTCCTGCTGTATAATGTTTGTCTTCTTCGGCAAAAGCAAAAAGGTGGCGCTTATTATAGAAACCGAAGTCTCCGTTTGGTAGCATCCAAACAAGCCGGTTAAAGAATTTTTCTTCTTCTTTAATAATAATACTCCCGGTAAGAATTATTTTTTTATCAGTGGCAATCCTTCTCATCCAGTTTATTGTAGCACCGTCCATTGTCTCTGCCAGTTGCTCGGGCCGCATGCTGAAACCAGTACTGAACATTTCCGGGAGTATTACAATTTCTGTTCTTTCTTCTATGGCGTTAATTTTTTCCTCAAACATCCGGAGATTGGCTGCCTTATCTTCCCATTTAAGATTTGATTGTATGGTAGTAAGGGTGAGGGTTGACATGGTGAATAGTTGTATTCTAATTTACAAAAAAAACTCCGATTTCCAGCTCACTTTTTTGATAGCTGTGGGTTTATTAACTCTACAATATCTGCATCGCCACTCAAATTATTCATTTGCCGCTGAATATTATTTGAGCGAAATGACACATAGCGGCTGAGAGGTTTTACCGTATATACCTTGGGGTTAGGTAAACAGGCGGCTATCATTGCAGCTTCTGATCTTGTAAGGTCTTTTGCATCTTTATTGAAATATGTTTTAGCTGCAGCCTGGGCACCAAAAATTCCTTTTCCCATTTCAGCTACATTCAGGTAGGTTTCAAGGATTCTTTCTTTACCCCATACCTTTTCGATCATAAAAGTAAAATACACTTCCAGTCCTTTACGGAAAAAGCCGCCCCCCTGCCAAAGGAAAACATTTTTTGCCACCTGCTGGCTGATAGTACTGGCGCCTCTTACACGGGTTGGATGCTTTTCATTATACTTCATCGCCTTTTTAATGGCCTTTATATCAAATCCATCATGATCAGGAAAAAGCTGGTCTTCACTGGCGATCACGGCCAGTTTAATATTCGGGCTCATTTCTTCATAATTCACATAATCTCTTTTTAACCCGTTACCCTGCATAAAGTTTACAAGCTGCGTTATTGTTACTGGTGGATCAATCCATTTACATACAATAATGTAAACAAACTGCAGGATAAAAAGCCAGATAAAAATCTTTTTAAAAATGTGCCAGGCTTTTTGCATAAGTTAAGGTGCTGTATTAATTGAGCAGTAAAATTAAATCATGTGCTATTTCGTCCCTGCTTTTGTTCCGATATAGTCCAGTTTGTATTTTTTTCCGATCACCATGCCCTTGCCTGAATTACGGGATAATAAGTAACCCACACCGAACAAACCCGCAGAGGCTGCCATTAAGCCTGGGCTGAATCGCTTATTATCTGCCAGGTAAACAACTCCGCTGGCAACTGTTAGTAATAAACCGCCTCCCATAAGCACGCCGCCGCTGGCCTGCCAATCGAAATGACGGCCCGTTTGGTTTATTGCTTTTATCTGATTGTAATGATACTGGTAGTAATATGTACTTGTGTCAAGTATATACACTCCAAGCTGGGTAGGTATTTGGCGGATTACATACTGTTTCAAAAAGAGAGTATCATTTTTTATTATGCTGATTTTTGCATCAATGCTGGCGCCTGTTATAGTAGTAAATCTTATAGCACTGCCAGGAAAATAAGTAGCAATGGTTTTACTTTTTTTCTTTAATAAAAGAAAATCGGAGTTCTGTGCAGCCAAAGCTGTTATAAAAAAGTTGCATAGTATCAGCAGAAAGAGTTTCATGCTGTAATTTAAAAAATAGAAGTATACAGATTGCTAATGCTTCAATGTTGTATTATAAAATACGCCTATTAAAAGTGCAATACCAAAGCCAAGCAGTATCAGGCCCGAGACTTTATTAATAAGCCGTATTACACGCTCATTGATTTTTTTACGGATTTTACCGGCCAGCATCACTTTCAGCACATCAACCGTTGTATTAATCAATATACAGGTTGTAAAGATCACAATGCGCTGGTTTACGGTATGCTTTGCAGCGATGGCTGTCGCTGTACCTAGCCAGAAAAACATTACGCCAGGATTAAGCGAATTAATAAAAAAACCAGCTAATACTAATTTTGTATGATCCTTGGTCGTAATTACAATTTTATCTTCATCTTCTTTAAGGTGCACTTTTTTAAAGAACAAATAGTAGATGCCCATTGCAAGCAATATAATACTGCCGGCAAATCCAATTTCACGCTGGTATTGTTTTATTATTATTTCTGAAAAAAGATTACTGAGTATAACCCATACCACATCACTCAGCCATACTCCGGCAACAAAACTAAATCCACCAACAAGTCCGTTATTAATACTCTGTTTAAATATGGCAAAAACAACAGGTCCTACCGAAATGATCAGCAGCAGGCTTATAGCAATCCCTTTTAATAGTGCGTCAACCATTAATACTTAACAAGAGGATGAGCCGTGAAGATAAAATAAAATTGTTATTTCTTTTTATAGATGGGAACAGTACTGCATGGTTCACCATACATAATACTTTTTGCAACAGGTCGCAATAGCTTTGTTGCCTCCAGGTAGGCAGCCTCACCAACCGGTAATTCACCACAACCCTTTATTACTACCCGTTTATCGGCAAATTCGTTTTTATCTATACTGGATATATTCTTAAAGAGTACCTGTTTCTTTACAGACTCTTCAGTTCCGAAGTATATATCTTTTGCAACTGGCTCCAGGATGCTCGCTGTAAGCATATAGGCCCATACAGGTATTATAGCATCGGTGCTGCAGGTGACTGCCACTATTTTACCGGCAAATACTGAGGTATCCAGGTTTTTCAACGCTTCCCTGAAATCTTTTTCTTTTAGTATTAGACCCATAAATAAGTAGTCTTTCAGGTCAAAAGTGGCAACATCGCTGGTTGGGTAATACTCTTCCAGGTTGAGTGTTACCAGGGCACTTTCACTTACTTTATTTATTAATGCGTCACTCATTTTACAAAATTAAGCATAATCTTGTCCGTTGGTTTATTGAGTATTTGCGAGAACTGGAATTTTAACATTAGCTGTATAAAAAGCAATAGCCGGAACAATTGTTCCGGCTATTGCTTTTTAAAATAACTCCTTATTAATTAATTTATCTTACTTCTTTCGTCCACGATTGATGCCAGTTTTTTAAGCGCATCAAACCAGCCGGAGTTAATTTGCTGAGAAAGTGATTTGGTTCTGTTAGTAACCTGGCCTGCAGCCTGGTCAGCAGTATCGGCAGGTTTTGTGCCCGTACTGTTTACTTTAATTACGTATACACCATTCATACCTGCAATTGGCTCAGATACATTTGTTTGGTATGCCTTGTTAAATGCAGCACCAATAATTTTAGGTTCCTGGCCTACACCATTAATAATTTGAGAACTGAAAGTCAGGCTTGAGTCGGCACCAGCACCGCCTATCTGTAAATTAGGATAGGAAGCAGCAGCTGTTTCCAGTGTTGGTTTTGCTCCCAGCTTTGTTTTTATCTGTGCGGCTTTTTTCTCATTGCGGATAGTATACTCTACATTAGGCCTTGCTTCTTTAGCGCCTGGTAAACCCTCTGGTTGAACCTTTGTAACAACACCCACTACAAACTGGTCACCTATATTGAATGGTTCACTAACATCTCCTTCTTTATTATCAAAAGCCCACTTTATTAATTGCCTTGCATCCTGCAACGGGCCCAGCTGGTAATCATTTTCTTTAACCAGGTTAGGCACGTCTATTTTTTGCAGGTTATTTTTGGCAGCATAAGCATCCAGTTCTTTTGCATTTTTTATTTCGCCCGATAATTTGGTTGCTCTTGCACTTGCAACATTAATTGTTTCATCACTTGGTACAATTTCTTTTGACATATAAGCGATCTTATACGCAGGTGATGGGTTTTTCTTTTCCAGTATTTCTATGTAGTGCCAGCCAAAATTTGTTTTTACCACTTTTTTTGTTTCACCTTTTTCATTCATTAAGAACTCTCCAAATTCTGGCGCAAAGCCATCTTTATTTTGAATAGTGGCAATATCAAAAGTCATTACACCTTTATCCTGGTGTGCTGCCTGGTCTGTAGAGTACAGCGCCTCAAGCGCATCAAAGCTGGCACCGCCTTTTATAGCCAGCTCGATACTGTCAATGCGTTTTTTTGCGATACTGTCAGAAAGTATTTGCTGGCCAGTTTGCCTGTCGGTAGTGGCCAGTAATATGTGGCGGCATTTGATTGAGTCCGGTAAAATTTTACTGTCGATCATTTTGGCAAGCGTAAAATCCTTTCCGTCTAAATAAGGGCCAAATACTGCATTTTTAGTTAACGAAGCAAGTGTATCTTTTTCTGCAGCCGGTAATTTTGATTTAGGTACATATACATCATCAAATTCTTTTGAGCTCATGTTTCTTGATATAAACATTTTTGCATTACTGTCTGCGGCAAATGATTGCTTTAAGTCACTTACAGTTTGCAGTGTTTTGGATGTGTCAACTCCTGTTGGGTTTGTACTGAAGCTAACATAAGATATATATCTTCCGCCATCCTGTTTATACAGGGCTTTATGTTTACCGAGGTAGTCAGTAATATCCTGGTCACTAACTTTTACCGTACTGTCTGAAATAACGCTGTAAGGAACACTTACATAAGAAATGTTTGCAAAGGTTTTGCTTTCTGCTGTTTCTTTTTCTTTAAGCCATGTTGGGTAGTATGCGCTTGCTGCTATCATTCCGCTATATCTTGAATACAGGGCCTGTAAACGGATCGGCTCTACAATCTGTTGTTCCAGTGCTTCACGTTGTTCTCCTTTAGATTTTTTAGCAGTTTGCCACCATTGCTGTGCTTTTGAAATATCATACTGACCGGTATTTTTATCAGTAAAAGCTTGTTTTAATGTATAAGGCGCATCTTCACTAAACATTGTCGCACTTAATTCTTTTGCAGTAAAAATGTAACCTAGTTTTTCAAACTCTGCTCCCAATACTTTTTCTGCCACAATCTGGTCCCAGGCACTCTGGCGGATCTGGTAAATTTGGTTTCCGCTTGCACGGCCACCATACTGATCCTCTATTTGCTTTACTTTATCACTGTATTCACGGCTTTCAATTTTCTCACCATTTACTTTACCAATGGTGGGGGAAGCTGAACCGCTGCGGTTACTGCCTAAGTTTGCATCCATTAATATAAAGCCGATAAGGCTGAGTGCGATGATACCAATAACAATGGCTGCGCCCTTTTCACGAATGTTCTGAATGATCTGCATTTGTATGTTAATTAAAATGGACGGCAAAAATAGGGTAATTCGGCATATGAACAAACTGTGGAAAACTTGTAAAATACAGTAATAGCAGGCGTTTTCCAACAGAGAGGGGCCTGGAAAGGCCTATTTTTAAAATGTTGATGAATGCAGCTCTTTTTAATATTCCACAGGAAGATGTGAATAAGTGCCTTTTTATGTTGACGGAGGCAATATTTAGCAGTAAAATCAGGGGAAATTCGGGGTACAATTTCAGCTGGAAGATTTAAAAACCTCAGACAGTGTTAAAATATTGCATTTTTTCCTTGCTCAACTAACACTGTAGAGTAGGGTGAATTAGTTTTAATTTTCCCCGGCGGTTTTTATCAAGGTATGTTTAAAAGTGGATCTTTGTAAATTCAAAATGCCTGAGCAACCTGCTTTACAATGAAAACTTTAAAAAATACCTGATGTTAATTATATGTGGATGAAAGTGGATAAGATGAATATTCTAATTTTACAAAAGTTTAAAAAATAATGTTTCCACAAATCCACAGCCCTAATAATAATAGGTCTATTTATAAATAATGTATTAATAAAGATATTATGGCAGATATTAACACAGCAAAGACAAACATTGAAACCACTGGTTTTCTCGATATTGATATAGATGTCAACATTGATTTGTTTGCTGAGATTGAAAGATTAAAAAAAGAAAAAAATGCTATACTGCTGGCACACTATTACCAGGAGCCGGATATACAGGATGTGGCGGATTATATTGGGGATAGCCTGGGTCTTGCGCAGCAGGCAGAAAAGACTGATGCTGATATCATTGTTTTTGCAGGTGTTCATTTTATGGCTGAAACAGCCAAGATCCTGAACCCGGCAAAGAAAGTACTGTTACCAGATCTTAAAGCAGGCTGTTCTTTAAGTGACAGTGCGCCACCGGCATTATTTAAAATGTTCAGGGATAAATATCCCGATCATATTGTGATCACGTATGTGAATTGCTCGGCAGGTATGAAAGCCCTGAGTGATATCATCTGTACCAGCAGTAATGCACAAAAGATCATTGAATCACTTCCAAAAGAGCAAAAGATAATATTTGCACCAGATAAAAACCTGGGTGCTTATTTAAACAAGGTTACAGGCCGTAATATGGTACTTTGGAATGGGGCCTGCATGGTTCATGAGATCTTTAGTTTGGAGAAGATAACGAAGCTTAAAATACGTCACCCGCAGGCAAAAGTGATTGCTCACCCGGAATGTGAAGCTGCAGTGTTATCAGTAGCAGATTATATAGGCAGTACCACAGGTTTATTAAAATATACACAGCAAAGTGAGGCGAACGAATTTATTGTGGTTACAGAAACCGGTATTCTCCACCAAATGCAGAAAAGCAGTCCAAATAAAATATTTATACCGGCACCTCCAAATAACAGTTGCGCCTGTAATGATTGTCCCCATATGAAACTGAATACGCTTGAAAAGCTTTACCTGTGTATGGAATATGAAATGCCCGAAATAACAATGGATGAGGCTTTAAGAAAGGCGGCCTTAAAACCAATTGAAAGAATGCTGGAGATCAGCCGGCAATTTAATTTATAATTTTTTTTAATACAATATCCTGGCTATGCGTTTTATGATTTAGTCAAATCTTAATTTTTGTATTTTCACGCAGGTGAAATTAATAAGGCATATACATTTTTTAAAAGCTGTTTTCGTTCATAGTGTTACCGCATTCGGTGGTCCCCAGGGGCATATGGGGATGATGATGAAAACATTTGTTGATAAAAGAAAAGATGTAACTAAAGAAGAGCTCATGGAGTTTATTTCTTTTTGCCAGATGTTGCCCGGTGCTTCTTCTTCTCAAACACTTACCCTGATTGGGTATAAAAGGGGGGGCATACCGCTTGCAATTCTTACACTTCTAATATGGGTATTACCAGCCTGTGTTATTATGGGCGCCCTGTCATTTATTGTTGCAGGTACAGGTAATGTGCAGATTCCGCAAAATATATTCAGGTTTATACCGGAAATGGCAATCGGTTTTCTGGCCTTCGCTGCAATAAAATCTTTTAAGATTTCTGTAAATAACCTGATAACGCAGGTGATTATGCTGGTGTCAATGATAACAACTTTTTTGTTGTTTAAAACACCATGGGTATTTCCGGTATTGATAGTGCTTGGGGGTATTGTTACTAATTTCAGTAACAAACGGTTTCCTGAAAAAGAAAAAATAAAACCAAGGCAAATTCGCTGGACGAATATCTGGTTATTCGCTTTAATATTTTTGATCGCAGGTTATTTGAGTGAAACAGCAAGAAAGCAGCAATGGGACAACAGGAAGCCATATAATCTGTTTGAAAATTTTTATCGTTTCGGGAGTATTGTTTTTGGAGGAGGTGATGTTTTAATACCCATGATGCTGGATCAGTATGTTGCCAGGCCAACGGCAGAAAAGTTTGCTGATAATAAGCAGAACATCATCCGGATAGAAAAAAGTGACCTGTTAACCGGTGCCGGGATTGTAAGAGCCATACCGGGTCCCGTTTTTTCAATAGCATCTTATACCGGGGGGATAGCATTAAAAAAGGAGGGGAAATCGAATCAGTTACTGGGTTGTATTATTGGTAGTATAGCAATTTTTTTACCCAGCCTTTTATTGGTTTTATTTTTTTTCCCTGTGTGGCAATATCTCAAAAAATATGTAATTGTATTCAGAGCGCTTGAGGGAATCAATGCGGTAGTGGTGGGCTTTATGTGGGCAGCTACGCTATTCTTATTGAAAGACGCTTTTATACCCTCATCTCTTCAAACAAGTTTTATAAATATTGCTGTTGTGATATTTACTTTTATCGTTTTACAGTTTACTAAAATTCCTCCTCCGCTGCTGGTATTGGTTTTTCTGGCAACAGGTTTAATAGTATAGGGTAGGTATCAACGCCGGTAATAACTATTCCGCTCAATTTCTTCTTTTACTGAATCCGGTACAAGATAGCGTATGGACTTACCTTCTTTTAGTAACTCACGGACACGAGTACTCGAAATTTCAAGCAATGGCGCTTTTACCACTTTTATATTAGGTCCCGGTAATTCACCCGGGTCAAAACCGGGCCGCAGATATATATATATCGAGTACTCTTTCAGTAGTTGCTTATAATTTTTCCATTTATCAATATTGCAGAAACTATCACTGCCCATAATGACAGAAAAATTATGTTCAGGATGTTTTTCCTTAAGGTAAGTAAGCGTGTCAATTGTATAAGATGGTTTTGGTAAGCTAAACTCTATATTGGAAGATTTTAGCCTGTTCTCTCCTTCGATAGCACAATTGATGAGGTGTAAACGATGATACTCATTCAGCAGGGTTGATGTTTTTTTTAAAGGATTATGTGGAGATACTACAAACCAGACCTGGGAGATTTCTGTACTGTTCAAAAAATGATTTGCAATGATAAGGTGACCAGTATGTACAGGGTTGAATGAGCCAAAATATAATCCAATATTCATAATAAATTGACTATCAAAATTTAATGATTATTTTATCTCTTCAACCCAGATATTTTTTGCCTCATTTATCCGCAGGCTTAAATTATAACCAGCCACAAGAATTGAGATAGGATCACCTAAAGGGGCAATCTGGTCGACAATAACTTTTTCTCCGGGTACACAACCCATCTCCATAAGTTTTAAGAAAATATCATCTTTCTCAAACTCTTTAATAATAACTGCCTGACCAAGCCGGATTTCCGACAACCGTTTATGCATATCAATAGTTGTAAGGCAAAATTATTTATTTGCTATTGTTATCTAATTTCGATTTTAGAAATAAGCCCATGCCTGTACAGTTTTTTTTCACACAACAGAATATAAGTCTGCGTCACCGCACTCACTTAAAGAAGTTTATAGCATCTATTTTCAAAAAAGAAAAGAAACATCTTAAAAGCCTCGTGTATGTTTTTTGCTCAGATAAGGAACTGCTCGATATTAACCGGGAATTTCTTAGCCATGATTATTATACAGACATCATAACTTTTACACTTTCTGAACAACGGGGGGGTATTGAAGGGGAAGTTTACATAAGTATCGACAGGATTAAGGAAAATGCCCGGTCACATGAGCAGACAATCCAGTCTGAATTGCACAGGGTGATGTTTCATGGAGCTTTGCACCTGTGTGGGTTCAAGGATAAATCCGGGGCCGAAAAGAAAAAAATGACTTCTAAAGAGGACCAATACCTCTCTTTGTATTTTATGTAGGAGGTTCCACGTGAAACATACATGTGATGCTCCACGTGGAACATAGATTTTTTATCCATTTAATATACAAAGTATCTTTGCTTTTATGTTTCCAGAATATGATGTTATTGTTGTTGGTGCCGGTCACGCAGGGTGTGAAGCGGCAGCTTCGGCTGCCAATATGGGCAGTAAAGTTCTTTTATTGACCATGAATATGCAGACAATTGCCCAGATGAGTTGTAATCCCGCCATGGGTGGTATTGCAAAGGGTCAAATTGTACGGGAGATTGATGCCATGGGCGGTTACAGTGGTATTGTAACTGATGAGACTATGATCCAGTTCAGAATGCTCAATAAAAGTAAAGGCCCGGCAATGTGGAGCCCAAGAGCACAAAGCGACCGGATGTTATTTGCCGGAAAATGGCGAGAAATGCTGGAGAATACGCCTAACGTTGATTTTTACCAGGATATGGTGCATGGGTTACTGGTTAAGGAAGGAAGAGTGGGTGGTGTAATTACAGGTCTTGGTCATGAAATAAAGTCAAAGGCTGTTGTGCTTACAAACGGTACTTTCCTGAATGGTGTGATTCATATCGGAGAAAAAAGACTGGGTGGGGGCAGGATGGCTGAAAAAGCAGCATCCGGTATTACTGAACAGCTGGTTGAATTAGGCTTTGAAAGTAACCGGCTTAAAACAGGCACCCCCCCGAGAATTGACGGACGCAGTCTTGATTATAGTAAAATGGAGGAACAAAAGGGAGATGAAGCTATAACAGGTTTCAGTTTCCTCGAAACCAAAAAACTACAGCCTGTACAACAAAGAAGCTGCTGGATCACCTATACAAGTGAGCAGGTCCATGATATTTTAAGGACAGGGTTTGAGAAGAGTCCAATGTTCCAGGGAAGAATAAAAGGTACTGGTCCCAGGTACTGTCCAAGTATTGAAGATAAGATCAACCGGTTTTCAGAAAGGGACAGGCATCAATTGTTTGTTGAACCAGAGGGCTTTAATACAATTGAGATATACGTCAATGGTTTTTCTTCTTCGCTTCCCGAAGATGTTCAAAACCGTGCTCTTAAATTGGTTCCTGGCTTCGAAAACTGTAAAATGTTCCGGCCGGGTTACGCTATTGAGTATGATTATTTTCCTCCAACGCAGCTGAAATTCAGTCTTGAAACAAAATTGCTGGAAAACCTTTTTTTTGCCGGTCAGATAAATGGAACAACCGGGTATGAAGAAGCAGCCTGCCAAGGATTAATGGCGGGCATCAATGCTCATCAAAAAGCCCATGAAAAAGATCCAGTGATCTTAAAAAGAAGCGAGGCATATATAGGGGTGTTGATTGATGACCTGATTAATAAAGGAACAGATGAACCCTACCGGATGTTTACCAGCCGTGCAGAATTCAGAACCCTGCTCCGGCAGGATAATGCTGATCTCAGGCTTACAGCCAAAAGCCATGCAATAGGACTGGCATCAAATGAACGAATGGAAAAAGTAACTGCAAAAATTGATGCAGTGGAACAAACAAAAAAGATACTGGCTGATATTTCTGTAGAGCCAGGGGAGATAAATTTCTTGCTGGAAAGCGTATATTCGTCACCGTTAGTTTTAAAACAGAAAGCAGCGCAGCTATTGCTAAGGCCCGGGCTGGATCTTGGGGCAATGGTAAAGCAGGTCGCCAAACTCCGTGATGCATTAAAAAATTACACAGCAGAACAACTGGAACAGGCGGAAATACAAATTAAGTATGATACGTATATTGAGAAAGAAAGGGACCTCGTTCAGAAAATGAGCCAGCTGGAAGACCTGGTTATACCGGATAATTTCAGTTATGATAAAATGGTATCCTTAAGCGCTGAAGCAAGACAAAAGTTTAATAAAATAAAACCACGTACTTTGGGCCAGGCTTCCAGGATATCTGGCGTAAACCCCAGCGATGTACAAATATTAATGGTGTTTATGGGAAGATAAGCCGGAAGAGAAATTACAACTAACTATTCTGATTAAAATAAAACCAAGTTTAAAATGAGTCTTAATTTTTCTGATGCTGTACCTAGAGAAGATGTATTCAAAAAAGTAGCGGCATACCTTGATGAAAAAAATTTAGCAGTCGATAAAAAAGATGATACCAGGCCATGGGGAGGTTTTTTTGTATTGGAAGAAAACGAAGCTGAAAAATTTATCTCTTTATACTTTCCGCAATTTACCAAAGAGCAATTGACTATATCCGGTAAATTAAGTCCTAAAATACTGATCGTTGCTCCTGAAAAAAGGTTGAGCTGGCAGTACCATCACCGCCGTGCTGAAATATGGAAATTGATTGGCGGAGTTGCCGGAGTAGTAACAAGCGATAATGATGAAGAAAAGAAAACAACTCACCTTTCAATTGGTGATATCATACAGCTAAAACAAGGTGAGCGTCATCGCCTGATTGGTTTAAAAGGAGGCTGGGGTATTGTTGCTGAAATTTGGCAGCATACTGATGCTTCTAATCCGAGTGATGAAGATGACATTGTAAGAGTGCAGGATGATTTTGGAAGATAGATCCAATCTTTTATAACTTCTGAATATAATACCGGGTTATTAACATATATAAGCAATTAATCCACTTATTGCTCCGGCATTCTCATGCATCTACTTTTTTATTGAATGCTTTTTTACATTTACTGAATAGTATTTGTTAACTTTAGTTTCATAAAGGTTTGACAACTTTTATAACTAACCCATTAAATAGCATGATAACAGAAAGCCTTACCAACCCGGTGTATAAGGTTATCAGCCAGCATGAAATTGCTGAAGTCTGGCTTAACACCGCCACTAACCAACAATCCCTTCATTCAGCTGTCACATTTAATCCCGGAGATGTTATTGCTGATTTCAGTGCAGGTTCTCTTCACGCAGCGCCAAGTTATTTAACAGTCCAGGTAGGTATTAACAGGCACATAACGCTGAAGCCTGAATTTTTACAATACATCAACCACAGCTGTTCTCCCAATGTATTTTTTGATACAGCCGCTATGCAGCTGGTTTGTTTAAAGCCAATGCAGCAGGGAGAAGAAATGCGTTTCTTTTACCCAAGCACGGAATGGGATATGGCGCAGCCATTTGTTTGTAACTGTGGCAGTGGCGAATGCCTGCAGCTGATAAATGGGGCATCACATCTCTCTTTGGAAACATTAAGTAAGTACCGCCTTAGTAATTTCATTACTGAACAAATAAAACAAAAGGTATAATTGCTAATGTTAACCAGCGTAATATGACAATATCCACTTCGCTAATATCAGTTATATCCGGAAAGCCAATAAGGGTGTGGGTTCTGGCACCTTATCTGCATTCAAACGACGAAAACATAGATTATTACTACGATTTTTCCCAAAGCATTGATGAATACAAGAAATCATTTGCCGAACTGGGTATTGAATGGAAATGGCAACCGGTAACCATGAATAGCTATACTCATGTTATAAATGAAATAGAAAAGGAAAAAAATAGTGGAACACATTTTCCAATCGTATTTAATATTTGTGATGGCGATGAAGTAAATGGTACACCCGGTATATCTGTAGTAAAACTGCTGGAAGAAAAAGGGTTAATCTATACAGGCTCCGACGAATTTTTTTATGATATCACCACATCAAAAATACCCATGAAGAAAGCTTTTGACAAAGCAAAAGTGTCAACAGCAAAATGGGAAGCAATCAAAACAAGGGAACAAAAACTTGAAGGTATTTTCGATAGGCTGGGTACTCCGATAATCGTTAAGCCATCTGTTTCTGGCGGCAGCATGGGAGTGGGGGTGAAGAACGTAGTATATAATGAAACAGAACTAAAAGATCTCGTAAATAAAATGTTTGATGGTTACCGCGGCTGGAACCTTGCTGCTGATGGCCTGATTGCCGAATCTTTTGTTTGTGGCAGCGAATACACAACGCTGATAGTGGGCTCTTATAATAAACCATCAGGAGCTTTTGTATATAACCCGGTTGAAAGAATATTTCATCCGTCACTGCCGGAACATGAACAGTTTTTAAGCTTTGACAGGCTTTGGGAAATATATGAAGATGAAAAACCAATGCCGGATGACGGCAACTTTTATGAATACAGCCTGCCCGATGAAAGCCTGCTGGAAGAAATAAAGAAACTGAGCTGGGAAGCATATGTTGCCACCAAGGGTAAGGGTTATACCAGGGTTGATATAAGAAGGGATAATAAAACAGGTAAAATGTATGTGCTGGAAGTAAATGCACAGTGTGGTATTAGTGAAGACGAAGACTTTACCTCTATAGGCGCCATACTCAGGCTGAATGATAAAACATTTACAGAACTTGTTGTTGAGATCATCAATGGAGCCCTTGAAACCAACACCGCAAAAATTCCAAAACAAACAAAAGCAAGGCGATCTAAACTTAAATATATATTACCGCCCCTTGGTAAACTGGGTGATACAGCATAAACATACAATCCAGCCTGCTGCATATTTCTACTTATGCAAGAAAAAAACTCAACCACCATTCCGGGAAAAACAACAGTCATAAATCTTGAAGGAAAGCGCATCTGTGTGCTGCAACCGGATTATTCCACCAGCAATGTCGATTATCAAAATTATGACCCGCCAAGAAATTTATCACACCTTATACCCGAAGCGCATTTTGATCATGTTTTTTTAAATAAACTGACCACTTACCGGCAGCTGAAAGAGCTGAAGAAAAATAACTATGATGTTTTTATAAACCTTTGTGAAGGCTATCTTGAATGGTCCATACCGTCCATTGATGTGATCTATACAATGGAATTGCTCGACCTGCCTTTTACAGGTCCCTCTTCTTTATTGTATGATCCAACAAAGGAATTAATGAAATATGTTGCTTACACAGCAGGAGTTGATACACCATCTTATGCATTGGTTGAGGCTGCATCAATGGCTGAAGAAGAATGCAAACATCTTCGTTATCCTTTATTTGTAAAACCGCATAAGGCTGGTGACAGTCTTGGTGTGGATGAAAAAAGCCTTGTAAACAATAAAGAAGAACTGGCAGAAAAGGTTAACCATATTATTGATGAATACGGCCCGCTGCTGGTGGAGGAGTATATTAAAGGAAGAGAATTTACTGTAATGGTAGCAGCAAACCCCGGCGATTCAAAATCAGTAACCACCTTTACACCGGTTGAATATATATTTCCGGAAGGCAATAGTTTTAAAACATATGCATTAAAAACCTCCGAACTGCACCCCAATGCTAATATTCCTGTTACAGATCCCGGGATTGCCAACCGGCTGAGGGCAGCTGCCAGTGATATCTTTTTAGGTTTTGATGGTGTGGGATATGGGCGACTGGATTTCCGGATGGATGAAAAGGGAACTATTTATTTCCTGGAGATCAACTTTACCTGTTCTGTTTTTTACAAAGATGGTTATGAAGGCAGCGCCGATTATATCCTGAAACACGATGGTTTTGGGCAGGCTAATTTTCTCCGTCACATAATTACAGAGGGTATAACCCGGCACAGTCTTAAGAAAAATAAATATGTAATGAAAGGAAATTCCATTGCAGGGTATGGAATTTATGCCAATTGTAATATTTCTCCTGATGAATTGATTTTCAAAGGAGAAGAGATGCCCCAACGCATCGTTACCCGCCGGCATGTGGAGCAAACCTGGGATGTTAAGGAAAAAGAAATTTTCAGAAAGTATGCTTATCCTCTCAGCGATGAAGTATTTTTGCTGTGGGATAATAACCCTGCTGGCTGGGCTCCGCAAAATCACAGTTGTTCACCCAATACAGCATACAAGGGATTAAATGTAATTGCAATCCGCCCTGTAGCTAAAGGCGAGGAGCTAACCCTCGATTATGCATCTTTTCTTGATGAACATATGGAGCCATTCAATTGCCGGTGCGGTGCACCCAACTGCCGTGGTATGGTTACCGGTACACAAAATAACTCGGTAACAGTAAGGGAAAACAAAGCCCGGTAGTTAACTGACCTATTATCTCCCTTTTTATTAACTCATCAACTGACGTACCGGATTAACACCGGTCGTACTGATTTTATAATAAGAATCAAAAGGAGAATTATGCCGCAGTTTCAAATTTTAAAAAGCCTGGTTGTAAAATATAAATATAAACTTGCCATTACCTATTTGCTGTTTTTCCTGGAAATGATGGGCGGTTTATCAAGGTTATATTTTTTTGGCGAAGCCATTAATGGATTGATCAAAGGAAGTTATGAAGGATTAATTATTTTATCCATAGTGCATCTTGCATATATAATAACCGGTACCCTGCGCCATATGTATGATACACGTACTTATACTGCTATTTATACATCACTGGTCACAAAATTCTTAAGCAGGCGTTTTAATAAGGCCAATGTATCAAAGCTGAGCGCTCATTCGTCTTTGGCGAGAGAACTAACAGATTTTCTGGAACAGGATATTGTATATGCAATGGAAGCTTTTTATAACTTATTTGGATCTTTAATTATCTTATTTTTTTATGATAAAATAATTGTTGGTATTTGCCTGGTTATTTTAATACCGGTAATGATAGTAAGCTATAACTATGGAAAAAAAATGAAAAGGTTGAACCAGCAAAAAAATGATGAGCTGGAAAAACAGGTGGACATAATAGCCAGTGGGAATAACATAAACCTGCGAAAACACTATAACCTGTTGAGAAAATGGCAAATAAAAATATCAGATAAAGAGGCCTGGAATTTTGGCTTTATTGAGTTTGTTGTATTGATTGTGGTTGCGGTTTCATTACTGGTATCAAAAAGCATTCACAACCCGGCTGTGATGGCCGGAAGCCTGTTTGGCATTTACAGTTATATTTTGAAATTTACTTCAGGGCTTGATGCAATACCTTATACAATACAGCGGCTTTCTTCTTTAAGTGATATTATGCGAAGAATTGAATTGCAGGAAGAAGATATACCGGGAAATGATGATGTAGAAAAAAGAGTACCCTTTACTGTTATCAATAAATCATTGAAACAAACCGTATAATCTATCTTAGCAACATAATGGTGCCATGCTTTTTTCTTTTGATGGTTGTTTTATAAGTATAGGCAGTATACCACACATACACACCAGCGGCAGCTTTTACTCCTTTATATTTTCCATCCCATTTAATAAGAGGATTATTACTGCTGAATACAAGTTCACCAAACCGGTTGAAAATATTTAAACCATAACTGCCAATATCAACAATATTCCCTAATGGTCCAAATGAGTTGTTTTGTGCAGCATTGGGTGTAAATGCCGACGGAAAATAAATATCATTACAGATACCAGTAGCGCCAACAGTTACATCAATAGTATGGGTGCAACCATTACTGTCTGTTACAACAGCAGTATAAACACCCTTTTTTAAATTGACTGCGGAATCGGTCGTTTGTACAGGAATGCTGTTCCAGGAATATGTATAAGGAGGTGTACCTCCAACCGCTGTAATTTTCGCAGCTCCCATTTTAACACCATTACAGTCTGCATCTGCTATAGCGGCAACAGCTGCTATGGGTTTTGGTAAATTGGCAATTGTAAAATTTAACTGCCTGGAACAGGGACCACTATTGGTTATATTCACTGAATAAATGCCGGGCGCCAGGTCATCTGCAACAGCAGTATTGCTTACTGACGGTGTCCATAAAAAATTAAAGGGTTCACCACCACCAGATGTGGTAAGTGTAATTTTTCCTTTTTCGAAGAGACAACCCGGTTGCTGTACTGCAGCGCTTATTTCGAAACCAGGATTGATTATTTCAACAGAAGCCGTGGCAATACAACTTGCCGGTGCTGTTACCTGGACTGTATATGTACCGGCCGGCATATTACCGGCTGTCGCTGTGTTTTGTACAGGTGTTGTATTCCAGTTGTAGGTAAATGGGCCCGCACTGCCGGTCACATTAACCGTGGCAGATCCTGTAGGATCTCCATTACAGTTTACCTGACTCAACACTTGCGTGGTAAGATCAATTACAGTAACTGTTTTTGAGGTTGTATACGGAACACCTCCCTGGGCGTGTACAGTAACTGTAACATTATATGTTCCCGGTGCAGAAAACTGGTGTTCAGGTTTTGCCATTGTTGAAGTATTTGCCTGCCCGGCTGCAGGGTCATTAAAATCCCACAGGTAGTTATCAGGACAAAAATTAGACAAGAATTCAAAAGCGACGTTGTTTCCGGTCCTGCAGGCAAAATTGATATCTCCTCCCTGGGCTGGTAATTCAGAAATGGAAAAGTCATCAATAGCAATACCATCAAAATTATTACAACGGGTACCAGCTCCAAAAGTAAACCTGAAGATCACATTTGGGCTTCCAGATAGATTGCTTAGTAGCTGGTCTGCCATTACCCAGCCCCCACTACCACCTCCCCCACTACAGCCTCCGGAGCTGCCCCGGGTATTTCCAGACCATCCATTTCTGGCTGAACCAAAAGCTGACAGGAATGAAATGTTACCTGTATTATACCAGTTATTATTATTACAGGAAGAACCGCCTACAGAACCCAACGTTGACCAGGAAGACCCTCCATCCACGGAGTATTGAAGATTTGCTCCATCAAAACCAGATTCTGTTTCCCAAAAAATCTTGAAACTTAAATAAGGCAACTGGATACCCGTAAAATCAAAACATGGACTCTGCAACCAGGAGGCTTCTCCGTTATTATAGGAAGAACCTTTCAGGCCCCCTGTAACCCAGCATTTTACACCACTTCCAGCTGTTTTTATTACTGGCTTTGAAGGTGTGCCCCATTCCCAGTCTGATGCAAAACCATTAACTGTCCAACCACCATCCGAGTTTTCAAAATCTTCTGTAAAAGGAAAGGCAGAAATAACGGTATTACATTGAGCTGCAGGCTTTTCAGGCGCACAGAGTACGGGAAAAATAAATAGAATAAGCCGGAGTATTTGTAACCTTCTTGCCAAAAATAAATATTGAATCAATAAAATTAAAAGATTTTGTACAGGAACAGGCTTTCAGTTCTTTTATAAATCACATTTTAACAGTAGTAAGCCGATTTTCTTTAGACTGTTTCAGCTATTTAACCACTCAGCCTTCTTAATAACCGTTCAAAAAACGGCAAAAAAATTTATTTTTTCTCGTATCGGCTTCCTGAAACCCTTGCTGGATAAGGCTTCTTTGTAAAAACATACTATTTAACACAGCAAATTACTTGTAAATAAATGGTACTATTTATTGCACAGTACTAAATTTTATATTAGCTTTGTGTCATCAAGTTAATCAAAACAAAAAAATTAAAAATCACAATCATGAAAAAGATAATAAACACAGTAGCCACTTCTGCTAATGTAACCAACTCAACCATTACAGTAATTAAAGAAAACACACAGCCCAAAGTTTTTACTACAGCGGATTTATGGAATATCCAGCGCCAGGGTAAAACAAGGTCATCCAGGAGATTTATTTAATCATTCTTTATTATAAACAATTAAAAAGTACAGTCATGAAAAAGATCATCAACAGCTTATTTAAAATAATAAGTACTGCTTCAAAAGAAAAAAATGCAGCAAACAAAGCATTATTGCTAACAACCGGCACAAGCACTTTTACTTCTGCCGATCTGTGGAACATTCATCGTAATGGAAGAATAAGACCTCAAAGAAGATTTCTATAAACTAATTAGTAGTCAATTAAAAAATTTAGCCATGAAAAAGTTATTAAACAACCTGTTTACGCCGCTCAGCAAAAGGGAATTAAACGACTTAACCACAGAGATAAAAGAAACAATTGCATTTGATCTTACTGCCGGCAGGCAAAAAGTTTTTACTTCTGCCGATCTATGGAACATTCACCGGAGTGGCAGGGTAAGGCATTCGAGGAGGTTTTTATAAAGCCATCATGCCTTTAGAAAAATCCCTTTAGTATTTTTCTCTTATCCGTACCCTGAAATATAGAGGGTTGAAAATTGTTAACGAGTTCAACCCATAATGGAATTTATCCACAATTTGGAATCTGTTTTTACGTTATAGTTAGGTAAAGGGCGGTTTAAATAGCCCAAAACATGCGGAAATTACGGTGTGCGGAATTCCGCAAATCCACTCTTGGCTGGATTTTTGCTATAATTTAACTTTACGTACAAATTCCAATATTATGACAAACAACATTCCTAACAAGACTCTTTTTGCCGACGTGGTAAAAGGTTTTTCTAATTTCTTCAGCAACCTGTTCGTATCTAATTCAACAAAAGAATTTAACAGGCTCAAAAACTTCATCGCATCTTAACTGATTTGATAAAGACTTTAACCGGGGATAATTGTAACCGGGAGGATAATTTTATTTTCTCTCCGGGTTTGAGCATTCTCCCCGAAAATTGCTGCTAAAATTTCAGCATTTTTTGTAATGCCAACGCTACTGCCGGTGAAAACCACCTGTTTCAAACTATTGCAGGTTAAGAAGTAATTACCAGTAGGCTAAAGATGCTGAAATTTTTATATTTCATCCAGGCTTTCTCGTATAACACTGCCTTCAAAGCCTTTACTTAACAGGTAATCCTGTAGCTTTCTTTTCTTTATAAAGACATTTCTCTCACCCCTCAGTGTCTGGAGTTTTTGTTCTTTCAATTTTTCCAGGGTGGTAAAATATGCTTCATTATCTATGGAGGCCAATCCTTTGCGGATACAGTATTCACTAACATTCCGCTGTTTCAGTTCATATTTAATTTTTACACGGCCCCATTGTTTTACCCTGAATTTGCCACCGGCAAACTGGATGGCATACCTTTCTTCATTCAGGTAGTTTTCTTCTATCAGCCGGCTGATGATCTCACCCACTTCAATCCCCGTTAATCCATAGCCATATAGTTTTTCCTGCACCTCGCTGTGGCAGCGCTCCTGGTAAGCACAGAATTGCTTTATTTTTGGAAAAGCCTGTTGCGGCGTAAGTTTTTGGGTATTCATCCGGGGGGTAAAATTAATGTGCTGTTCAATGTTTTTCGTTCCGACAATAGCTTATTTATAGTTATTAACATGCCCGGTGCATTTCTTTATCAATTTTGAGGCAATTACCTGCAAACTTTTATCTTTGGAAAAATATATAATTGATTTATGAAGTTTATCGTGTCTTCATCGGCCTTGCTGAAACAACTGCAACAAATTAGTGGCGTTATTAATGCCAACACAGTGCTGCCCATACTGGAAGATTTTTTGTTCGAGATTGAAAAGAACAAATTAGCTGTTGTGGCAACAGATCTGGAAACTGTGATGAAGGTACACCTGGATATTGAAGCGAAGGACAGCGGTAAGGTTTGTATTCCTGCCAAGATCCTGATCGACTCATTAAAGAACCTGGCAGAACAACCCTTAACTTTTAATATTGACAAGAATTTTGGTATTGAAATTACCAGTGATAATGGTAAGTATAAGGTAATGGGTGAAAATCCGGATAACTTTCCAAAAGAGCCGGCAGCCGATGATGCCAATTCTTTTACAATGACTTCTTCAGCGCTTGTGACTGCCATTAATAAAAGCCTGTTTGCAGTAAGTAATGATGACCTGCGCCCGGCTATGACAGGTGTGTTTTTTGAGTTGGAGAAAAAAGGATTGACCTGCGTGGCAACTGATGCACACCGCCTGGTTAAGTATAAAAGAACGGATGTAAAATGTCCAAAGTCAGATACATTTATTGTTCCTAAAAAGCCGTTGAATCTTTTAAAAGGGGCTTTGCCTGATAATGATGATGAATTAACATTATCATACAACAGTAACCATCTTTTTGTAAAACATGGTGGTACTGAACTGGTTTGCCGGCTGATAGATGCCCGCTTTCCTGATTACAAGGTTGTGATACCATCAGATAATCCTTATAAATTAACTGTAGGAAGGTCTGATTTTCAAAATGCCCTGCGCCGGGTTAGTGTATTCAGCAATAAGAGCACCAACCAGGTAGTATTAAATATCAGCGGCAGCGAACTGCAGCTGGCTGCACAGGATGTTGACTTCAGTTTTGAAGGAAATGAACGTATGGCCTGCCAGTATGATGGTGAAGATCTTCAAATTGCATTCAACGCCAAATTTTTGATTGAAATGCTGAATGCTGCAGAAACCAGTGATGTGAATATGGAACTGAGCACACCAACCAAAGCCGGTATTATTAAACCTACTGAAGTGGATGAAAATGAGGACTTGCTGATGCTGGTAATGCCACTGATGCTGAACAATTAAAATTGTTTTCAATTTTTATAAAACAGGATTTACTTAATAGTAAATCCTGTTTGTTTTTTATAACAACAAACAGATAATGTAAATTGTAGTTACCAAATCAAACCGAATTATGAGAAACAGTTTTTTATTTTTCTTCCTGTTAACCAGCTATCAGGTTTTTGCCCAGCAAAATTATTATGCGGCCGCCAGAGCCGGTCTTAGTATACGGGAACAGGCTTCTACCGAAAGTAAAGTGGTTGATAAAATACCTTATGGTACTAAGCTGGAACTGGTAAAAGATTCCGCAACCAGTATAATGTTTTCTTCAGAAGGATTTTCCGGTCACTGGTGGAAAGTTAAATACAATGATAAAACGGGTTATGTTGTAAATATATATGTGCTGCCCGCTGTTCCGCCAAAAGCAACAGCCAAAACAATAGAAGATTATTTTAAAGAGATATCTGATCCCTATGGAAAGCCACTGGAGCTGAAGGAGAATTTTGTAAATACTGTTGATGAAACTACCATATTGACAAAACAATTGTATAAGAACGGTATGGAACACCACCATGTAGATGGTTATGAATATGGAGCCGACCTGTATATGCTTCCCGGCTTTACTGTAGAGCAAGCCTATTTATTAGTAAGGCTGGTTAAACAATTTCCTGCAGTAATTAGTGACAATGATCCGTTCCCCACCAAAAATAATATCATCAAAAAAGGAGAGACAGAAAAAGCAATTGAAGTGGAAAGAGAAAATTATGGCGGCGGTAAACCCGGACCTGTTAAAAAAATAAGACTTATACACAGCGATGCCATCATTACTGAAATTGAGATTTTTTCAATAGACCAGCAGGTTGCAATAAGAGTGAATGCCGGGGTTTAATATCGTAGATTATTTTTCATGCAGCGTAATATTGTTTTGTTTTAAGTGCTGCTAACACAGCTGTTCTTTTTCTTTTTGATATATCCACTGCTGTATCATTATTCATGATGATAGTTTTTTTGTGCACCAATGTAATATAGCAGCTGTTTACAAGATGACTCCTGTGGATTCTTATAAAACCCACAGGACTCAGTAGTGCTTCAAACTCTTTTAAAACCCTGGAAACAACCAGCGGAAAATTATTCCTGAAATATATTTTGGTATAGTTGCTTTTTGCTTCCAGCCGGATAACTTCACTTGGATTAAAAAAGCTGTTACTGCCTGTTATATTTTTCATCCCTCCTGTTTTAAATTAATTGAATGAATATTGCCTCAATGGTGGCTGTTGGTTTTCTTTATGCTATGGTTTTCTCCAGCCAACAACTGACAGCTTCATATTGGGCCATATGATGCATTGTGCATCGTTTCTGTAAGGCGCCAGTGATCTGCATACCGCAGTTGCAATGTCCACATATACTTTATGTCTTAGTATTACTACCGTATTACTGTCAGGCACTTTGTTATTGCTCCAGGTAGCCGGGTGACTCCATACAGTATCGAGTCCTGAAGATGTAATAACAGAATCCTTTTCCCACTGTGTAATGCTCCAGTTGTTATTGACACTGTCACGTACACGTATGTATAATGTTTGTGCTCCAACAGGTATTTGGCTGAGCGGAATTTTAAAAGTAAAACTGCTGTCGGCTGCAGTTGATGGAAAGATAACCTGGCTGGCTGCTCCTGCACCAGGATCTGTATTAAAGAAATATTCAGCACCCGCCACCACGTATGCTTCTGCTTTGATGATCTCTACGTTTTTTCTTGCTGTAATACTCCACTTGCCATCAATATCCCTTACACGTATATACAATTTGTGATAACCTTTTGAAAGCTCTTTTGTGATTGCAGGAAAGTTTTGAAGAATGGCTTCATTTTGCGGACTTACTGTAGCTGGTTGTGCATTGCTGAAACCAGGATCTGTATCAAAAAAATATTCGGCGCCTGTTATTATCTTATTTGTGTTGGAAGAAATAACCTCTATATTCCGCCTGGTTGTAAGAGACCATTTACCATCTGTCTCCTTTACCCTTATATATAATTTATGATAGCCCAGCGACAGTCCCGAAAGGTCAGCATTAAAACTATACGTACCATCCGCTTGCGGATTATTGAGCGTTATTAAAGTGTTGTTTCCAACACCGTAGTCCGTATCAATAAAATATTCAGCCTGTACTGCATTTTGTGATAATGCTGTTTTTACTGTAATCAGCAATATGATAATTGATAATGATCGTTTCATAACAATTTATTTTATTGTTCTTGCCTTAATTGTTACCGGCAGGCCGGAAGCATCTGCCACACCAATGGTGGTTATTTCATAAATAACAGGTATCGGTGCAAGACCAGATAATGTATACCTGCTTGTAACAGCAGCCCCGCCAAAAGCACCACGGTCTGTACCGTCTGTGCCGTTGTTATTTGCCAGTGAGCCGGATTGAATTTGATAAGCGCCATCGGTTGATGCAGATGTAACAAATAGAGAAGTAATGGCTGGCACAACAAGGTTATTATCTGTGGTGCCAAATTGTGTGGATAGTGTGCCAATATTATTTCTTACCACACCCGAGGACGCCTGGATATTTACAACAGCATTAGTAGGCATTAAAATATTATTGCTGAATTCACTGGTTGAAAAAGCAAGATTGGGTGTGGCAAGATTATCCGGCCCATCAAAAACATTGTTACGGCACTGCAGTATGGGCCAAAAGGTTGTTGGATTTGCTAATGGAGATCCCCACGTAAGTATCTTTTGGCAAATGTTGTTATTAAAAATGATATCGGTGGGAGGAACAAACGCAACATTGCCATTGGTGCTGATACAGTTTGTATTAAACGTACTAGGGAAAAAGTTTTCTATCACAGTGACATTTTGCAACAGTGTTTGAAACCAAACATACCTTTCTATACGGCAGCGTTTAACCGTGATTGAATTAACGCCTACATAAATGATCCCATCTGCAACGTTACCATTGTTTACCACATTTAAAGCAATAGCATAAGAGCCTGTTGAACCTGTATTAAATGCAACCTGCTCTATTTTGCTGTCCATTGTATTTGCAGCAGTATTTGGGTTTTGCGTAAGAAAAAATCCGGCCCCGATTAACACCAGCCTTTTTGTAATGGTGGCCGGCTGGTAAACGGAAGTAGAACCTTCAATGTGAAGGGTATCGCCATTGTTTACAATACCAAAAGCTACCGCCTGGTTTACCTCTTTAAAGATTGGATAGGCCGCAGTACCACCCAGGTTATCGCCCCAAAGCGTAGCGCCATCATAATTTGATTTGTTATTTACCCGCCAGATCCTGGCGTGAGCGCTTTGACAAAAGCAAAGCAGGAAGATTATTGTTAAGCCTCCAAAGATTCTTGATTTCATAAAATTTTTTTACGGTGATTTAAAATTTATAATGCCTTTACTTTTGCTGGTATAGTATTATTGTAAAATTTGTTGCTGAATGAATTTTCAGAAGGCCGGTCCCCTGCTGCCTGCTCAAACAAACAGCAGGTTTGCCGGCACAACTGATACTATTGTATCATTCACCATAAAAAGGCACGAAGATGATAAGGCTATAACCCAAACAGGCCGCCTGTTTTAGCTGTACCCTTGTATTCAAACACGATTGTTTCAGGATGGGCTTTTATTTCCTGCAACAACCCTTCCCCGATATCACCTGATTTTTGAAGTTCACAGGTGCAGGATTCTGTGCTGTTGATCTCTATTATTTTAGCTGAACCCAGCAATTTTTTCTCTTCTATCTTTTTTCCTTTTGGACTAACGGTATAGCTTAACCTGTATATTTCCACCACATCCTTTTCTTTCAGCCCCTGGTCACTACCGCCCCATATTTTAAATTTCTTCAGGCGGTTCTTTTTATCCACTTCCACTTCACTGGCATACTCAAAACGCTGTGGTAAAAATTCGGCTACATAAATACGGGCCTGCCTGTCCATATCTTTATATGATTCCTGCATGGCTTCAGAAGGAGTGTTTCCCTTACCAGAACCAAGAATGGCTTCACTTTTTAAAATAGCTCCCGTTTCCACATCAATGATCTTGAACATGATGTTTAGCTGTGCGATGTATTTATAAGAAACACCATTGCTGAAAATATTTTTTTGTCCCTGTGTGCCATCTGTTGCTGACATTACATTACCGGTGACAACAATTTTGGCTCCCAGTTTTTTTGCTTTTCTTACTATTTCTTCTGTGTTGGCTTCTTTAAAAAGTTCTTCTTGCTTTATCACACCAAAGCGGCTTCTTTCCACCACGGTAAACCGCTTGCTGCGTACAAGCCCGGATTCTACTGCGGTGCCGGCGTTCAGTGCAAAGTCATAATAAGAAAAACCGGAGCAGGTAAATGGATAAACGGCCACTACTTCTTTTCCTTTTTCTGCAGTTACCGGGGTCAGTTCTTCTTCGGCATCCTGCTGAACAGTTGCTGCTGCCGGTTCAGCTTTTTTTGCTTTTGTTTTGGATTTTTGGGCAAAGACGGAATTGGTAAGCACAGCAAGCATTGCTGCAATGAATAGTACCTTTTTCATAAAAATTTTATTTGATGGTGAATGATGTTGTAAACATAGGGTGATGGTAAGACAGCCGCAACGGCCGTTTATTTTTCGCAGGGGATGATTTATTTTTTGTTCCGTGCAACAGTGCCGCTGCATTTATTAAAAGCTTTATCATAAGCATTCATAAAGCGGCTCCACTCTGCTGGTGAAGTATATTTATTCTTCATTTTTGCTTCCAGTTCTCCGGCTTCTTTTTCCAGCTCTATCCGTTCATCCATTGAGTCTTCAAAACGGGTAGTACTAACCAGGTTTTGGATCTTACAGCTGAGTGTGGCAACCTTTTCAGCATCTGTTTCAATTGAAGTGCCGCAGGACGAAAACCAGCCAATCGTAACAAAACAAACTGTGGTCAATAAGCAATATTTCATGATCAAGATATTGGTGATTGAAATTGTATAGATCAAACATACTATGCAGCCAAGCCTGCAAAAAACCCCGTTTATTTTTTGAAACGGATGGTTTATTTTTTGCACGTGTCTGTTTATTCTTTAACTTCCTGTTACCTAAACTATCCTGTATGCGTATTGCATTTTTACTGTTGTCGGCCTGTATTGCTTTTTTTAATACAACGGCACAAAAAAATGTGGAAGATTCGCTGGAGAAAGAGATAGCGGGTCACCCGGCAGAGGATACAATAAGAATTAACCTTTTACAGACCCTTTGTAAAAAAACATACAATACGGCAAGAGCGCTGTCTGCTGCAGAAGAAATAATCTCCATCGCAAAAAAACTGAATTTGCCAGATAAAGAAGGAAGAGGCTATATGTTCAGGGGAACAGCATACCTCGATGAAGGAAAAGACAGCCTTTACCTAGCCGATCTTGAACGTGCTGGAATAACATTTGGCCGTATAGGAGATAAAAGAGGCAGTGCAATTGTGTTAAGAGCAAGGGGAAGGTATTTTGAAAATAATTCTGCTTATAACAGGGCTATTGAAAACTATAGTAAGGCTGCAGCGAAAATGGAAGAAATAAAAGCTACGGATCTATTAAAATACGTAAACTCCGACATTGGTAATTGCTATTATAAAATGGGCAATTATAACAAGGCAATAGAATTTCACCTTAAGTCACAAAAAGGGGCAGAAGAAGCAAATGACCTGCAGACCCAGGCGATCTCCATTAACAATATAGCGTTAGTAAATAAAGCAATAAAAAAATATGCTACTGCTATAGAACAATACAAGAAAGCACAACAGGTATATATTGCGGCAAAAGACAGCGCCGGTTATGCAGCGGCCCTGCAGGGAATCGGTATTGTATATGACCTGCAGGATAAAAGTGATAGTGCAATGGACTGCTATCACAAGGCGCTTGACATTAACCTGCGTAACGGATTCAAATTGAATGCAGCGGAAAATTATTCCAATATAGGCGTGGTTTATAAAGATGAAGGTCAGTACAGCAGGGCTTACTATTATATTTCAAAAGCAATAGAAACATTCAGGGAGCTGAACAGGACGGCAAACGTAAAACAGGCTGAAATAAATATTGGTGAACTTATATGTTCTGCACCAGATTCGTTTTTTGTGGCTAACAATATTCCTGCTGCAAAAAAATATGACCAGGCGGTCAGCCTGTTTAAAGCGATTATAGCTTATGCCGAAGAATCAGAAGACCTGCGGCTGCAGGCAAAAGGCTGGGAAGGGCTGAGTGTTGCGTATGAAAAAAAAGGCGATTATAAAAGCGGGTATGCGGCCCTTGACAAAAAACAACAATTGCAGGACAGCCTGGTAAATGAAGAACAAATTGAAGAAACAACCAAGCAGGCTGATAATTTTGAGTTTGAAAAAAGAGAAGCTGTTACGCTTGCAAAACACGACCTTGAAATAAAGCAGGAGCAAACCATAAAGCGGTCAATAACTATTGGTGCTGCTATCATTTTGCTGGGTGCATTTGCTTCTTTTATGTTTTATAAAAGGAAAAGAGATGCAGTGACACGCCAGCGGGAAGCAGAGTTTAAAACAGAGGTCACCAATACCGAAATGAAAGCATTAAGAAGCCAGATGAACCCCCATTTTATTTTTAATTCACTCAACAGTATTGGTGATTATATTGCTAAAAATAATGTGCAGGAGGCAGACAGGTACTTGGGAAAGTTTGCCAAGCTGATGCGGATGATACTGGAAAATTCGGAACAAAAAGATGTGCCGTTATCCAGTGATCTTAAAGCACTTGAATTGTATATGCAATTAGAAGCGTTGCGGATGAATCAAAAATTTACTTATGAAATAAAAGTAGATGATGATATTGATAAAGATGCTACACTGGTACCCCCATTGATATTACAGCCCTTTGTTGAAAACAGTATCTGGCATGGTATTGCTCAAAAGGAAGGAAAAGGAAAGATACTGATCTGTATAAAAAAGGAAAATGATGATATGATCAATTGTGTCGTGGAAGATGATGGCGTTGGCAGGAAGCAAAATGCTGCTGCAAAAGTCGTTATACCCGGGAGTGATAAAACATCTTTGGGTATGAAAATAACCCAGGCAAGGATTGATATACTGAATAAAACAAAAAACAGCAATGCAGCAGTAAAACTAAGTGACCTGGAACAGGGCGTTCGGGTGGAAGTGAAGTTACCGCTGGCTATGAGTTTTTAATATGATAAAAGCAATTATTGTAGATGATGAACAGCATTGTATTGACAGGCTTAACAACCTGCTTACACTGCATCATGCAAACGAGATAAATGTGGCGGTGACTGTATTAACAGTAAAAGAAGGTATAAAAGCAATTAAAGAACATCAACCAGATTTAGTGTTTTTAGATGTGCAGGTATATGACCGTACCGGCTTTGACCTGTTACGGGAATGTGGCAAAATTGAATTTAAAGTAATATTTACAACAGCATATGACAAGTTTGCGATCCAGGCTATTAAGTTCAGTGCCATTGGGTATTTATTGAAACCGGTAGATGAAGATGATTTGAAAGAAGCTATTGAAAAATTAAAAGAAACTTCTGTAGAACAAACCAGCCTCATGGCGGGGGTTATTGAAAATAATTTGCAGCAGCCGGTTAAAAAGAAAAAACTAACCATAGCTACTGGTAATGAATTACTCTTTATTAACATCGATGAAATTATACGTTGTCACAGCGATATAAATTATACCACCATCTTCAAAACAGACAAGCAAAAAATTGTTGTTGCAAAAACACTAAAAGAGTTTGAAGAGCTTTTATCAGATCATAATTTTTTCCGGGTGCATAATTCCGAACTGATAAATCTTGCGTATATAAAAAGTTATAACAAAGGTAAAGGCGGTTCTGTTGTATTGCAGGATGGAACGGAGCTGGAGGTCTCTACCCGCCGCAAAGATGATTTTTTGAAAAAAATGGCAGCATTGTAACAGCGCATATTCAGTATTAACTTCATTCAAATAAGTTATTTTCTCCCCTGTTAATTGTTTATATCGTAACAATAATTACACCTTCAGTACAGCAGAATTAAACATGCCTCATTTACTAATTCGCATATGCCTTCAGTTTAGCTAGTAATTACTGTTCTATTGCAGTATGATTACATCTGCATTATTGGTATGCAACTGTTTTACGGTAGCATTCGTCTACGCAGAAGCTTACAAATTTCATTCATCAATCTCCTTATTTATGCTAAAAATTTTCCCAAAGAAAGTTTGTGTTTTTTTATTGCTGACCTTCTATGCAAATGCAGTAAAGCTGTATGCAGAAGGATCAAAAGAATTAATGCCGGATATTAACAGCAGGGCTGCACTTTGCACACAGGGACTAAGTGGTTTTGCCGGATATTCTTCTGTTCCTGCAGACAGGCTTTACATCCATATTAAAGATGCTGCCAGCGAAATTGTTTATTTGAATTTCTCTGCAGGTTATGGAACGGGTATATCTGATATTCTTGGCGAAGGCAATGGCGATCCGTATTACTTCAGGATAAAAGATCCGGCAGGTAATATTGTTTTTGGTCCCCAGTTGATCAATACTAACCCCATACCATCAGGCATTACGGGTTATAACCAGGTTACCGCAGGACCATCAGCATTGGTAACCGGCGGTTATGATGCTTACACATTTGCCCCGGCATCAGGCAATGGGGATTATTATATAGAGTTTAATAAGACTAGTCCCGATAATGTTACCACATCTCAATGCACGTTTGATTACTGGGATATTACTGTGGCAAATACTGCAGGTGCTGTCAGTGGCCGTGTATGGGCTTATTCCTGGGGTCTTTATTCTAAAGATTATACCAGTGCTGGTTACAGCGGTACATTCAAAGGTAAAATGTATACCTATTCAACCGACCAAATAGTACAGTCAGTAGATTTTTTAAACAGTGGATTAAGGGGCGGTTCCTTCAGGATCGGTTTTAGTGCAACAGGGCCCGGCACCTCGGGAAATTATATACTCGACAGGCAATCTATTTACAATGTAAGAAGTACAGGAAAAGATTATAAAGTGTTTTTGAATGACCCGGATATTACAGTTTATCCTTCAGGAAGCATTCTCGCAGGCACTCTTACAATGAGCTCCACACCTATTACTTGTACATCCTCATCAGTAACATTTAACTATCAGCTTAATCAGGGAGGTGTGGTTGAACTTTTACTCGACTTTAATAACAACGGGGTTTATGATGCAGGAACAAGGGACAGGATACTGGCGCAGGCATTAAATGCAGGGTCGCAATCCATTGTATGGGATTTAAAAGATGGACTGGGGAATACTGTTACATCAGCTACAGATCCATCTGTCAAACTCATTACTACTTATGGAAAATCTGTAAGTCATTTAACACTGGCAGATGTGGAGTATTTTTCGGGCGGTTTTATTCCTGCTGTGATAAGGCCGGTACAACCGTCTGCTTACACTCCGCAATTATATTATGATGATGAAAACATGCGTACTGCAATTGCAGGCACCGCTGCAGCAAACAGGCAATACCCGGATACGCTATCAGCATTTACTCCTGCATCACAACCGCCGGCAAAAGAAATAAATGGCTGCACGGCACCCTGCCATGCCTGGAATAATTTTGGAACAGTAGCCGGAGGTGATTATCAAAATAACAATTTCAATGGATATGGAAATGGTAATTCTGTAAATACATGGTGGTATTCATTTGTTGAGAAAATTGAAAATGAGTTTCTTCTTGCGATCTGCGAAGTATTACCGGTAAACCGTACCAGCTGGCAGGCAACAGCAAAGGCCGGGTACATAGCTGAGTTATCATGGTCAACAGCTTCTGAAATTAACCATGATCATTTTGAACTTCAAAGGTCTTTTGACCTTGTAACATTTGAAACAATTGCCATGATTAAAAACGGAGCAGGGTCTGCTTACAAAGATTATTCTTATACAGACAGGGACACGGAGTTGCAGGGTAAACCTTATGCTGCTTACAGGCTGTTGCAGGTTGATAAGGATAATAAGAAAACAATAAGTGATGTGCAGGTAGTGAGATTTACTGATAAACCATTTTCATCAATCAGGATAGCACCCAATCCTGTAAAGGAAAATATGCAGGTCAGTTTTACCAGCCAGGGTAAAGGAGAAGCATGTATACAGTTGCTGGATTTATCCGGTAGGATATTGAAAACAAAAACGTATAATGTAAATGCAGGCTCTAATAAAATTGCTTATACCGGTATGAGTTTCTTAGCAAGAGGTACTTTTATTGTAAGGGTGAGCATGGGCACAGCAGTGATAGGGCAACAAAAAATAATTAAGCAATAATATTCCTTGTTTAATTTTATAAAAGGCCAACTGCTAAGGTTGGCCTTTTATAATTTACGGTAATAATTGATTATTGCTGCTGCATCATCTGCATATGCCTGCGGTATGAATTATGCTCTACCCCCGATGTGTCTTTATTTGTAGTGATAGGATGTGGCTTTAATACTGTTGCTGTTTCTTTTGCCACCTGCCCGTCTTCATGCGAAACAGATACACCCACATCAAGCGATTGCTTGGCCGTGCCCTTATAAGTTCCTTTTACAGGAGAACAATCTGTAAAGTTTCTGCCAACAGCAAGGCGTACATGTAAATCATTTACCACGCAGTTATTGGTTGGATCAAGACCCAGCCAGCCATAAAAAGGAATATATGCCTCCACCCATGCATGGGTGGCACCCTCACCACGCAGGTTATGGTCATGCGGGCAAACATAGCCGCTCACATAGCGTGCAGGTATATTGAGTAACCGCAGCATCACCAAAAGTATGTGTGCAAAGTCCTGGCAAACGCCTGCTTTTAATTTCCATATCTCGTTCAGCGTGGTTTCAATGCTTGTAATGCCTTTTATATATTTAAAATTAGTGTAGACGTATTCATTCAGTTTCTTAACAGCAGTAAACACCGAGTCTGTCCTGTAACGTTCAATATTGGTGAGTTCTTTTACCTCAGCCAATGCATCAAATTGTTCCTGTTTTAAAAAGTCGATATAAGGCACCACATATTTTATTTCCTGCAAATGATTCCATTGCTGCGCTGCGTCAATATTATTGGCAGGCATTACAATGGGTTTTGTAACGATCTCGATCCTGCTGTCTATTTTAAGTTCGGTATGTGGTGGTACGTGCATAAAATAGCCCACTTCATTGTTGTAATAATCCCTGAATGTTTCCACCCTTGGCTCACCGGTGATATGCAGTTTCTGACTCAGCACTTCCTGGCGTTCGTCTTTTTGCGGGTACAACATGATCTGGTTTGCGCTGTCCCTTACCGGTTCCGCATAAGTATATCTTGTTACATGATTGATAATAAACCTGGGCATATCTTCCTGCTTTTACAATTTGTTTTGGTAATTAATAAGGAAATTTACAAAGAATGACCGAAATATTTCTGGCTGAGCGAATCACTGATCTCGTACAGCGCATCTTTAGTTTCATTTAAAAAGTCATGCAGTCCATCGTTCATGATAGATTCAGCAGTGGAATATTGAATATTACTTTTTACTTTCCCTATCATAAAATCGATCTGCTTAAATGCAGCGGCATTACCATCATTTTTTAGTCTTTCAAAATAACGGTGCAGCCTGCTGATGCTGAAGATAACCGAGCGTGGAAAATGTGTATTCAGCATTACCTGTTCCACAATATTCCTTGCTTCAAAACCGCTGCGGTAGGTTTTAAGGTACAGTTCATAACCGGAAATAGATAACAGGAGATATTTCCAGTAAGTGGTATCAGTGGGTTCATCCACTTTTTTATTCAGCCCGCTGAATTTTATATCCAGTATATCTATTGACTGGATGGTACGTTCCAGGAACTTGCCCATATTGATAAAAGAGTTTCCTTCGCCACGGGCCATCGTTACATCTGTTGTGCCTAAATACAGTAATCCATGTTTTAATAAATTATCCAATACTGTAACAGGGTCATCCCAGCGTAAAGAGTGTTCAAGGCCTTTATCTCTTACAGCATGAAAAAAATCATTGAGGCATTGCCACATTTCCTTTGTGATATGATCCTGCACACTCCTGCCGTTTTCACGGGCAAGCGTTACAATATTCAAAACAGAGTTCGAATTGTCTTTTCCCATTACCATGAAGTTGAGAACGGCACGGGAATCATGTGCCAGTGCCTGTATCTTGTCTTCCGGTAAAAAAGTAAAGATCTTTAGTACGGGTTCCCACGAAAAATCCTGCATATCATCCTGCGAGGCTGCATAATTGATCTTTAGTGTTCTTAAAATACCATCGGCCCGTTCCATATAACGGCTCATCCAGTATAAACTATCGGCAACACGGCTTAGCATCTATTTTCCTTAAGCGTTTAGTTAATAATTTTGTCAGTGATATTTTATAATCCCAATACCCAGGTATCCTTACTGCCTCCACCCTGCGATGAATTCACCACCAATGACCCTTCTCTCAAAGCAACCCTTGTTAAACCTCCAGGCACAATTTCCACACCGTCAGGACCACACAATGCATAAGGTCTGAGATCAACCCTTCTTGGCTGCAATTTTCCATCCATATAGCATGGCACAGAAGAGAGGCTGATAATCGGTTGTGCAATAAAATTCCTGGGAGACTTTCTTACTTCAGCCAGGTACTCAGCAATTTCTTTATCCGTTGCGGCATTCCCCATCAGCATACCATAACCACCGCTCTCGTTTGTTTTTTTAATTACCATGTCAGTAACGTTCTTAAATACATGTTCCCGCTCTTCATCTTTGCCCAGTTGAAAAGTGGGTACATTCTTCAGAATAGGTTCTTCATTCAGGTAATACTTTATCATTGCCGGAACAAAAGTGTAAATCGCTTTGTCATCGGCCACGCCATTACCCACCGCATTTACAATAGCCACATTCCCTTTCCTGTAAGCGCTCATGATACCAGCCACACCCAGTGCACTTTCTGGTTTAAAAACCAACGGGTCAAGAAAATCATCATCCACCCTGCGATAGATAACATCCACCTGTTGCAGGCCGGCGGTGGTTTTCATATATACTTTATGGTTATCCACCACCAGGTCGCTGCCTTCCACCAACTCCACGCCCATCAGTCTTGCCAGCGTGGTATGTTCAAAATAAGCACTGTTGTAAATACCCGGTGTAAGCAATACAATGGTTGGTTTGCTTATCTGTCTTGGTGAAAGTGAAACCAGGTTCCTGTGTAAAATATTTGGATACTCTGTTACACTGCGAACATTATTTTGCGGCAGCAGATCAGGGAAAATACGTTTGGTGATCTCCCTGTTCTCCAGCATATAACTTACACCGCTGGGTGTACGCAGGTTGTCTTCCAGTATATAAAAGGAACCATCTTTATTTCTTATCAGATCAATACCCGATATATGAACGTAAATATCGTACGGTACAGGGAAATTGTGCATTTCCCTGAGGTAATGCGGACAGCTATAGATCATTTCAGGCGGCACCACACCATCCTTTAAAATGAACTGGTCGTTATAAATATCTTTCAGGAAATAGTTGAGCGCTTTAAGTCTTTGCTTGATGCCCCGTTCTATATAATCCCATTCTGCGCCGGTAATGATACGGGGAATAATATCGAAAGGAAATATTTTTTCAATGCCTTCACCGCTGCTGTAAACGGTAAAGGTGATGCCCTGGCTCATAAAAAGCCTTTTGGCCATTTCTTCTTTCTTGTTCAGTTCCTCTACTGAAAGCTGGCTTAAAAAATTAACCACCTTGCTGTATTGGTCCCTTATGGTTTCGTTGTCAACCATTTCGTCCCAAACCGAATTGGGCACCGGGTATGATTGCAGCATCTCTCCTGTAAGCATGGCAGTAAATTTTGGAAATTAAACTTTTATGGAAGGCAATCGTATAAAAAACCGGATAAGTCAAATATAGGGAAATGAAATT
Organism: Ferruginibacter sp.; assembly: GCA_047600665.1. Taxonomy (GTDB): domain Bacteria; phylum Bacteroidota; class Bacteroidia; order Chitinophagales; family Chitinophagaceae; genus Ferruginibacter. The sequence continues at coordinate 2,099,944 of JASGKJ010000003.1, read as the reverse complement.
TAAAAACCTGCTGCCATGGCATTAATTTGAAATTTTAGTAGAGCGGCCCAAAGGCTCTGCAGTGTTAATTCTTTTGCTGTTGCCAGTACAGGTAGTTCGCCACTGCTCTGATCTCTGTAAAGCTGTATTCACCGTTTAATATGGTTCTTAATTCGCCATGCGTTTTACCCGGGTTGCCGGTAATATATTCGGTGATGATCTTTACCGTGGTCTCATCCGTAATAGCAGACACCGGTAGTTCGCCTGTTTTAATGAATTCAACCAGGTGGCTCTCAATGGTGCTGTGGGCAAGCTTTCTTTCTTCAGCGATCTCGGCAATTGTTTTGCCATCTTTAAAATGCTGAAGGGTAATATTACCGGAAGGTATTTTGTCTGCTTTTTTTCCGGGAGATTCTTTGCGCTGGCGTTTGGGGCTTGCTTCTTTTAATTCAATATTACTGTCAAGCCCGTACTGGTTGCAATAAGACTGCAGCATCGCAATAATTTCATCGCCATACTTCTCAGCCTTTGCTTTTCCAAAGCCGGTTAATAATTGCAGATGCTGGGTTGTTAAAGGAAGATAAGTGCACAACTCTTTAAGGCTGCCATTATTGGCAACGAAATAAATGGGCAGGTTCTGTTCATTACAGATCCTGTCACGCCAGTTTCTTAATATATAATATAACTCAGCATTCGGAATATCCGAAGATGCAACCTGTCGCTTATTTGCGGCATAACTACTGATATGCAGGCGTGGTATGGCAAGGTTCAGTTTATGTTTTAGGAAACCAGCCACTGTAAAGGATTCTTTACAATACTGCATACCGTAAATAGTTTTTACAAATGCAGTTAACAGTTCCATTAATGCCTCATCAATATCTCCTGCCGCTTCTTTATGTTCCGTAATAATTGGGTGTTGCTGTAACTGGTCTTTCATTTTCTGGAGTAATGGAAGAAAATAGTTAGCAGCGTCTGTAATCCTTTTCTGTAAAGTGATGTTATTTTCAATAACAGGTTCCTGCTGCATTAATGATGGAATAATCGAGATGAATTTGCCTGCCACCAGCTTTTCCTTTGTAAACTGTTCATCAAATTCTTTGTACCATGTTAATGATTCTTCGTTTAGTTTTTCAAATTGTTTTTCTATAACCGATAACAAAAAGCGGATGGATCTGTCAACTTCATCCAGTCCAAAAATCTCTTCCAGTAATTGCATTGTAAAAACCTGCCGGGCACCGGCAAATCTTTCTTGCAGCGGACTTTTGGAAAGTAAGGCAGACTGCGCTGTTGATACATGCTGGTTGCTATGTATAGCTGTGGGCGGAATTTTAGATAATAACACAATACCATCCAGGCTGGTACAGCGGCTGAGCGCCACATATACCTGGCCACTGCTGAAAGATGCCGCCGCATCAATCATTACTTTATCAAATGTAAGCCCCTGGCTTTTGTGAATGGTGATGGCCCAGGCAAGCCGCAACGGGTACTGCATGAATTTTCCCAGTACCTGCTGTTCCAGTTTTTCATCGCTGCGGTTGAGCACATACCTTGTATTTTCCCAAATATCCTGTATTACTTCTATTGCTTCACCATCACAGTCAACCAAGATTTTATCGGATGACAGCTTCGAGATAATGCCAATCTTACCATTAAAATACTTTTTATTGATGACATCATTTTTAATGAACATTACCTGCGCACCTTCCTTCAGCACCATGGTTGCCTCTGCCGGGTAAACCGTTTCTGGAAACTCTCCCTCGATTCTTGCATTATATGTAAACGCCGGAGTGGCTAACCGTTGCAGCTTTACCTGGTTAATATTATCCGACTGGTTATTGTGAGAAGTCAGCGTTATATATTTCTCATCAGGCCCGGGTTGAAAACTATGCCGGTAACGGTTATTCAGCTGTTCGTAATCATCTTTATCCATACGGTTATTACGAACCTTATTGAGCAGTTCTACAAAGCTTTGCTCTTTTTGCCGGTAAATTTTGTTGAGCTCAATTAAAAGAGGCTGCAGTTCTTTTGCCACCTTACTGTCAAAGAAAAAAGGCGATGTATAATATTCACTGAGAATTTTCCATTCTTCTGTTTTGGCAACTGGTGGCAACTGGAATAGATCGCCTATAAATAAAACCTGTACACCACCAAATGCAGTGTTATGATTACGGCGTACACTCTTTAAAATAGTATCTATAGCATCCAGTACATCAGAACGCACCATGCTTATTTCATCAATCACCAATAATTCTATTTTGCGGAGCAGGCTTATTCTTTGTTTATTATAGCGGATGCCCTGCAGCAACTGCTGTTTGTTATTTTCTGTTGGCAGAAATGGATACAGCGGTAACTGAAATAAACTGTGTAATGTAACGCCACCGGCATTGATAGCTGCCACACCTGTTGGGGCAGCCACCACCATATTTTTTACGGCATTACTTCTAAGATATTTCAGAAAAGTAGTTTTACCTGTACCTGCTTTACCGGTTAGGAAGATGCTTTCCTGTGTTTCGGTAATAAAGCGGTATGCCAGGTCAAATATTTCGTTCCTTTCTACAGTTGCCATAAATTAAATTTTGCCACGAATTACACGAATGAACACGAATCAGCTTTAATAAACCAATCTTTTGTATTCTAAGGATGTTTTTCCAAAGTTAATAATTAAGGCGAGCCTCAGGCCGGAAGCTTTCAGGTAGTTCAGGGTTTGAGCAATGATGTCATCAGTAACACCATCTTTACATGCTTTTACTTCTGCTATTATTGACTCATACAAAGTAAAATCCGCAAAGAATTTATGTTTTAGTACCGTGCCTTTATATTGTATACTGTGCTCATCTTCCCGCCGGTAATTAATATTGTGCTGTAAAAATTCAATCTCCATTGCATCCTTATATACAACTTCCAGAAAACCATATCCAAGTGTATTATATACTTCCATGCAAATACCAATGATTTGATACGTCTCAGATTTTTGAATAAATTCTGCCATAAAATACCGTTTAACTTAAATTAAAAGAGCCACAGATTTCACGGATTAACACAGAGCAGCATCTGTGAATATCTGTGCAATCTGTGGCAAACACATCAGGCTCTTTCTTTTTCGCCGATAAGCAATAATTCATTGGCCACTATCTCAGTGATATAGCGCTTGTTACCGTCTTTATCATTGTAACTGCGGTTAACCAGTTTACCTTCTATGGCCACTTCCTTCCCTTTGGTTAAGTATTTTTCAGCGATCTCGGCCATCTTTCCCCAGGCAATGATATTGTGCCAGGTGGTTTCTGTTTCTTTACGGCCGGCACGGTCACGGTAAGTTTCGTTCGTGGCCATGCTAAAGCGTGCCATCTTTTTGCCGCCTTCCAGCGTCTTTACTTCAGGAGCGTTACCCAGGTTGCCAATCAGTTGAACTTTGTTCTTTAATGCGTACATGACTTTAAGATTTAATTGTTTTGAATTTTTTTTATTTCAGTCAACCAGTAGCGCTTTGCTGATTGACAGGACAAAGATGCTATCACCAACAAGCGATAGCCGGTTTTTATCCGTTTACACCCGAAGCTAATTGCGTACAACCGATTGCACACGGTTAAATTTTTATATGATCAAAACGATAAAACCCTTGCTATGACTGTATTAGAAGCTAAACCATGCCTGGACTGCGGTAAACCTCTCCGGGGAAGAGCAGATAAAAAATTCTGCAACGATTACTGCCGTAATAATTACAATAACCGCCAAAAGGCAAAGGGTAATCACAGCAGTTATGTCCGTAACATTAATAACGCACTGCTTAAGAACAGGAAAATATTGGAAGCCATTTTACCGGCAACAGATGAAACAGCCAAAGCCAATAAAGACAAACTGCAAAGACAGGGTTTCCAGTTCAAATACATCACACATATATATACCACCCAAACCGGTAAAACCTATTTTTATTGTTACGATTATGGCTATCTTCCGTTGGAAAATGACTGGTATTTAATTGTAAAAAGAAAAGAAGAGTGATGGATCAACCGCAGGCCAATCCTGAATTATTGCTGGACATTGTTTCCATGAAGATGCCTTTTGGAAAATACAAAGATGTGCTGCTATGCAACCTGCCCGTACATTACCTCGAATGGTTTGCACGGAATGGTTTTCCAAAGGGAAAGCTTGGCATATTACTGCAAACGGTTTATGAGATCAAATTAAATGGGCTGGGCTATTTGCTGGAGCCATTAAAAAAGAAATAAGATTTTGTTGCCGGCTGTTGTTCCATGGTTTGACTTCATTGGCGACGCTCCGTTCGGCATCAGTAATACTATTCTGCTTTTCTACCAGCATATCCCATAATCCTCCCCATGGTTACTGCTGCCGCCCCACATAGAGTTATGTTTCCAGTCAAAATAAATCGCATTGATGGGTCCGCTGGTCCTGTCATCAAATGAAAGTGTATAACCCATTTGTCTTAATTCCTTTCTTACCCAATCAGAAGTATTTGCATGTAGTAACAGGTTACCCGGTCTTGGTTGACGGTCCGCTGTTTTTGTACCTCCCAGCGACAACCACAATTGATTTGTATTAATATTAGCCGCTTCGGTTGCTTCCTGCACGGTCATACCAAACTCCACCATATTTAAAAAGAACTGGAGCAGGTTCTGGTCTTGTGTGTCGCCGCCCTGTACACCAAAACATAAAAGCGGTTTGCCTTCTTTTAGTGCAAGCGTTGGTGTTAGTGTTACCCTTGGTCTTTTGCCGGGTTCTACCACGTTAAAAGGATTAAGTGTGGAGTCAAGCACAAAGCTCTGCATACGCTGGCTCATACCCACACCGGTGTTACCGGCAATACAAGCCGGTACCCATCCCCCGGATGGTGTGATGGATACCACCCAGCCTTCTTCATCAGCCGCCTCAACAGAAGTGGTGCCTGCCCACAGCCGCTCCATATAAGCTGCCCCCTCTAAATCTCCCCCTGGGGGGGAGACTTGCGAAGAGCTTCTTGAATCATGTGCCGGGGTTACACTGGGCCGTTTGTTATTTGCTGTGTCAAGTGCGAAGCCACGCTGTTTTAAAATATCCAGGAAAGGATTTACTTTTCCCTCAAACGGGTAAGGATCGCCGGGGCCAATAGCCGGATCGTTCTTATCAAATGAGATCAATTTTGCTCTTTGCTTCGCATAATCTTTATCCAGCAAGCCTTTCATCGGTTCTGCCGGCGGAAAAGCCGGGTCGCCATAATAAAAATCCCTGTCTGCAAAGGCCAGGTTCATTGTTTGGTAGAGTGTATGAATATAACGGGTACTGTTATAACCCATTTCCTTCAGGTTAAACTGTTCCAGTATGTTCAATGATTGCAATAAAGCTGGTCCCTGCGTCCATTGCTGCAGTTTGTATACTTCAATGCCTTTATAATTTGTATGCAAAGGTTCTTCTTCTACGGGCTTCCAGCTGGCGAGATCATTCATGGTAATTAATCCGCCCTGTTCCTTGCAGCCACGAACAAACTCTTCAGCAATATCTCCTTTATAAAAACGTTCATAAGCCGCCATAATGGCTTCTTTCCGGCTTTTTCCTTTTTTTAGCGCCTGCTGTTCTGATTCCACCATTTTGGTGAGTGTCTGCAACAGGTCTTGTTGTACAAAAATTTCACCTGGTTCCGGCGCTTCTCTTTTTTCTCCTGCATGTGGTAATAAAACTTTTTTACTGTAGGGCCATTCTTTAATGCGTTGTTTTTGTCTCTCAATACTGTTGGCAGTTTGTGCTTCTATCGGGTAGCCGGCTGCTAAATCTATAGCGGGTTGAAGCACTTCTTTTAAACTCAGTTTACCATAATTGGCCAGCATCAAACAAAGTCCGCCCGGTGTACCGGGTGTTACAGCTGCCAATGGGCCATACTCCGGCGGGAAGTTGTATCCTTTACTTTTAAAAAAATCAACCGTGGCGCCTGATGGTGCCATACCAAGTGCGTTAATGGCAATTACCTTTTTTGTTTTTGGATTATAAATAAGCGCTTGTGTCTCGCCGCCCCAGCTTAATACATCCCACATGGTGCAGGTGGCAGCCAGCATGGCGCAGGCCGCATCCACGGCATTGCCTCCTTTTTGAAAAATAATAGAGCCTGCTGTTGCCGCCAGCGGTTTACCTGTAATGGCCATCCAGTGCTTGCCATGCAAGGGAGGTTTTTGTGTTTGCTGAGAAAAACAAGGCTGTGTTATGAGCAGGAGAATAAGGAAATGTTTCATAACCGGGATATTTGAATTTTAAAGTTAACAAGAGATGGTTGAAAATTAAAGGCAATCCCCGGATGGTTTTTACAAATGATTTTATCTGCCTAATATTGTCTTTATGCAGCAACTCAGGATAACCAGGATCATAACCGAAACAAATGATGCAAAAACATTTGTGCTGCAACCATTCAATGGCGATGAATTAGTTTACAAAGCAGGCCAGTTTTTAACCCTTGTTTTTCAAACACCGTTTGGCGAAAAAAGAAGAAGCTATTCTTTTTCATCATCTCCAGTTATAAATGAATTGCCGGCCATTACCATTAAGAAAGTGGAGAACGGCGAATTTTCAAGGATACTGCTGGATCATACTGCGGAAGGAGAGATACTTTATACATCAGGCATTAGTGGTTTTTTTCAATTGCCGGAAGACCCCGGGAATACGGAACAGTTTTTCTTTTTAGCTGCAGGAAGCGGCATTACACCCTGCTTCTCCCTTGTTAAAACATTATTGACAAGTACGGATAAACCGGTTGTTTTAATTTACAGCAACCGCCAAAAAGCAGACACTATTTTTTATAACCAGCTGTTAACATTGAAACAGCAATACCCACAGCAGTTTATCATTCGTTTTCTTTTCAGTAACACACCCGATGTTTATAACAGCCGGCTAAGCAACTGGCTGCTTCAGCAATTATTAATGCAATACTTAACTACGGAAAAATCAAAAGCGGTTTTCTATTTATGCGGACCATTTGAATACATGCGGACCATCAGTATTACATTATTGAATGAAGGAGTTCCCTTACAAAATATCCGCAAAGAAAACTTTAGTTCCCTGCCCAGGATTATAAAACCTGAACCACCGGATAAAAACCTGCATGCTGTAACCATACATTTTCAAAACAAGGTTCAGCATATTGATGTGCAATATCCAAATACAATTTTAGCGGCAGCTAAAACAGCACACATTGATATACCATTCAGTTGTGAAGCAGGCCGCTGCGGCAGTTGTGCGGCTACCTGTATAAAAGGAAAAGTATGGATGGCCTATAATGAAGTGCTGATGGATGATGAGATTGCAAAGGGGAGAATATTATGCTGCCAGGCTTATCCTGTTGGTGGTGATGTGGAGATTGTAGTTTAACTAACCAGCTGCTTGCTCAAAAACTTATTCCAGTCTTCCAGCATCTTACCTTTCAGCACACGTGGAAATTTATGCTGACCACCCACCTTACCTTTTGATTTCATAAAATCAAGAAAGGTTTGTTCAGAGAGTACAGTTACAAAAATATCTTTGAGTGCATGCCTGCGTTCTACTTCGTAATCATCGTTCAGCTCTTTCAGTTTTATATCAATGCAGGCAGCCAATTTTTTTTCATCTATGGTATCATTAGTGGCAACATACCAGTGGTGTGCAAAAAAGTTTCCATAAGGAATGCCGGCCACCGTAAACTCGGGAATGGAAATATTCAGCTCTTCGCTTGCCATTTCAATGGCCTTGTTCATATTGTCAACACTCAGGTGTTCACCTACCAGGCTTAAGAAATGTTTTGTTCTGCCGGTGATGATGATCTCACTCCTTTCTTTGTCAACCAATCTTATTGTATCACCAATGGCATAACGCCAGGCGCCGGCATTGGTGCTGATCAAAACAGCATAATCCTTGTTCTCCTCAATTTCATGCACCATCAGGGCTTCAGGATTATCCACCATGTTGCCGTCACTGTCAAAGTTGTTATCATCAAAAGGAACAAACTCAAAGAAGATATTATTGTTCAGTGCCAGATGCATACCCTGCGAACCCTGCCTGTTTTGATAGGCTAAAAATCCTTCACTCGCCAGGTAGGTTTCAATATAAGTAATGGGTTTACCCAGTAATTTTTCAAACCCTTTTTTATAAGGCTCCATCGCCACGCCACCATGCACATAAAAAGCAAGATTGGGCCACATCTCATGGATATTATTCAGCTGGTAACGTTCAATGATCTTTTCCATGCAAAGCTGCAGCCAGGCAGGCACACCCATAATAAAACCAATGTCCCAGTTGGGCGCATTGCTTACAATTTCATCAAGCTTCCTTCCCCAGTCTTTTTCTTTGGCAATTTTTTTTCCCGGTTTATACAAACCCAGCCGCTGGAACCAGAAAGGAATATTTTTTTGCTGTATACCACTCAGGTCGCCTGCATAATAAGTAGGACCTTTTTGCAACTGTGTACTGCCGCCCAGCATCAACCATCCCTTACCCACTGCTTTTTTGGGCACATCTTCATATTTAGCCAGGCTTATAAGTTGCTTGATACTTGTAATAGTATTGCTCCTGATCAGGTCTTTTGTAATGGGGATATATTTACTGGCTGCATCACTCGTACCACTGCTAAGGGCAAAATATTTTATCACACCCGGCCAGCATACATCAGGCACACCTTCTTTGGTTCTGTGCCACCATTCATCGTAGATCTTATTATAATTATACGTGGGAACAAGTTGCTGGAACTTTTTGCCGGGGTGTTTGCTTAAAAGAATTTCATCAAACCTGTACTCCTGGCCAAATTCAGTAAACCTTGCTTTTTTAAGTAGTTTCTTTAAAACCTTCAGCTGCTGCCTCCTGGGATTACTCACCGGGAGGTTAAGTGCCTTCGCAATGCTTTTTGGAAGTTTTATTTCAATAATTGCCATGCAGCTTTACAAGGTTTATCGGCAAATTTACTGCTTACGGCCTATGAATGCATATTAATTTATAAGCGGCTGCAGCCGATTGCATAAAAAAATTGCATAATGTCTGAATTCATGTACATAAATAATTTACACAGTTTAATAGGATAATAGCAGACCGGCTTTTTAAATTGCGTTTTTATTTTACCATATGGCAATTTTGAATATAGAGTTTAAAGCAAAATGCAGTGATATTACTGCAGCGGAAAATATTTTACTGGCGCAAAAACCGCTCTTTAAAGGAACCGATCACCAGGTGGATACTTATTTTAATGTACCTACTGGAAGGATGAAACTGCGGGAGGGTAATATTGAGAATGCACTTATACATTACGAGCGGGAGAATACTGCGGGCAGCAAATCCTCGCATGTATTGCTGTACCAGCACCAGCCGGATATAAACCTGAAAGAGGTGCTCACAGAAGCTTTGGGAATAAAAGCAGTGGTAGATAAACAACGTAAGATCTATTTCATTGATAACGTAAAGTTTCACTTTGATGAGGTAAAGAATTTAGGTACATTTATTGAAGTGGAGGCTATTGATACAGACGGCAGTATTGGAAAAGAAAAACTGCAGCAGCAATGCGACGGGTATGCGGAAATGCTGGGTGTGCAACCCGGCGACTTTATGGCGGTTTCCTACAGCGATATGATCATGGCGCAAACAATTTAACAATACAACGGTTATAATAACAATTCAAAAAACAGGATTATGAAACGTATTATTTTGTCATTCTTTATTGCAGCTGCACTAATGCCGGCTGTTCATGTTTCCGGGCAGACCGCTACGGTAGCAGCCACTGCCAAATCTGTAATTAAAAAGGAAGAAGTTAGCTATACATCTGCCGATGGCACTAACCTGAAGAGCTATGTGGCCTACAATGAAATGAAGAAAGGAAAAAGACCGGCCATTATAGTTATTCCTGAATGGTGGGGCATCAATGCTTATGTAAAGAAAAGAGCGGATATGCTGGCATCGCTGGGCTATATTGCCATTGCCATTGACATGTACGGCGAAGGCAAACAGGGCCCCACACCAAAAGAAGCCGGTGAGCTGGCAGGACCATTCTATGGCAATCCTCAACTTGCAAAGGACAGGATAGATGCCGCCATAAACAAATTGAAAGAGTATGAGCAAACAGATGAAACCAATATGGCCTGCATCGGTTATTGTTTTGGTGGTACCATGAGTTTGTTTGCAGCCAAGCTTGATATGCCGTTTAAATCTGTGGTAAGTTTTCATGGCGGGCTGGCCGGTATACCCAATGTGGGTGGCGTAACCAGCACAAAAATTTTAGTTTGTCATGGCGGTGCGGATAAATTCATTACTGCAGAGGATGAAAAATTGTTTAAAAGCAATCTTGATTCACTGAAAGTGGATTATAAATTTATCAGTTATCCCGGTGCCACACACGCATTCAGCAATCCTGAGGCAACAGCAAAAGGAAAAAAATTCAAAATACCGATTGCCTATAATCCTGCTGCGGATAAAAAAAGCTGGGCAGATATGAGGGCGTTTTTGAAAAAGACATTGAAATAAAAAATGGCGGAAGATCTTTTAATTATACAGGGCACAAAGGAAGAACAGTACCAGGCATTATTACCACAGGTCAAAGCATTGACAGAAGGAGAACCCGACCTGGTTGCCAACCTGGCCAATATTTGCGGGGCACTAAAAGAACAGTTTGGCTGGCTCTGGGTGGGCTTTTACCTGGTAAAAAATGACGAACTTGTATTGGGGCCTTTCCAGGGCCCGGTGGCGTGTACCCGTATCCGTAAGGGAAAGGGTGTATGTGGTGCTGCGTGGCAGCAGGCACAAACACTGGTAGTACCGGATGTAGAAAAATTCCCGGGGCATATTGCCTGCAGCAGCTTATCCAAATCTGAAATAGTAGTACCTGTTATACGGAATAATGTAGTGCTGGGTGTTTTAGATGTTGACAGTGTTTCTCTCAATCAATTTGATGAAACAGATAAAAAATACCTGGAAGAAATAGTTGCAGGAATCCAGTTTTAAACTAACTAACCGGCACATTATCCTTCCAGCCCCATAAATACCTGCAGGCATAAGTACGGTAAGGGCTCCATTTTAAAGAGACTTCGTGCATTTTCTGCTTCAGTTCTTTTTTATTGGCAGTATCCAGTTTATATAATTTGGCAACAGCCTGCTGTATACCCAGGTCATCCAGTGCAAATACATCTTCCCTGCCGAGACTGAACATCAAGATCATCTCCACGGTCCATTGACCAACACCTTTTATTTCTGTGAGTTTTTTTATCAGTTCTTCATTACTCATTTTGTGCAGCGCTGCATCCGACAGGTCATTTTCTAAAAAGAATACGCACACATTTTTTACGTAATTGGTCTTGGCATTACTGAGACCGATTCCACGAAGTGTTTCAAACGGTGTATCTATTATTAACTGAAGTGTTGGTTTTTTGCGTGGATAAAGATTTAAAAACCGTTTATAAATAACGTCTGCCACTTTAGTGCTTAACTGCTGGCTCATGATAGAGCCGCACAAATGCAGCCACACCTGTTTTCTCTTTTTTAAAATATAAGGCTCCTGCAGCTCAATAACCTTTTTAAGTTTTTTATCCCTGCTGAGATGAATAATATGTTTCATTCTGTTGATTCCTGCTGGTTAACAAATTTATTAATAGGTCCTTGCTGCGGTCCATGTACCTGTGTTGGTTGATTTTGTCCAGGTTCCGGATAAATTATTACCCGTCAATGTACCAGAAAATGCCGGCGGTGGCGTTAGTGTCCCTGTAAGTATTACCTGGTTATTATTAACAGCGCCTGCTGCAACATCGGTTACAGAACTGCTGTTGTTTTTTACCAGGCCTTTTACCTGCCCGTTGTAAGTAATAAAGTTCACTATGCCTGTTTCATCACCGGTATAAGTTCCTTCATAACATTTTACAATGGCACTTGATCTTTCTTTAAATACCGAGATCCTGGCGTCGGGTTCCCCATCGATATCAAGACTGAGCACCTGGGGGTTAGAGCCGTCAGCTCCTACAGAAAATATAAAAGTATTATCATTGTTCTTGAACTCCACTTCTGTTGCCTGGTTCTCGGTAATAGTGGATGAGGTAAGAAAAGTATATACCAGCTCATTGATCTTTAAGGAAGCGGATACCGACCCGCTGTTTTTTATATCAATAAGAATGGTACCTGACGAGCCGGTAAACACGCCTTTGTACACACCATAATTACTGTTGTCGTATTGTGCTTTTGCCACCGGTGTTTCCGACGGCCCGGTAGGAGTACTGGATTTTGATTTTGAACAGGCGCTGATAAAAGCTAAGGAGCAAATGAGCATGCCCCAAAATATTCTACGGGTCATAAAAATAATTTTGAATGAAATTTTCTCTGTTCAAATGTAAAAAATAGGCGCCAGTATAAATGGCGCCTTAACATTTTTTATATGACCGGGATATTAATTAACAGACCAGCTCACCGTTCCGTCCTTTTCATCCTTTAGTGCAATCCCAAGTGTTGTAAGCTGGTTGCGGATCTTATCTGAAGTGGCATAATCCTTTTTTGTTTTTGCTTCCTTGCGGATATCGATCAGCAGTTGTATTACGCCGGACAGTTTTCCGTCGTCCGCTGCCGTAACAGCTTTCAGGCCAAAAATATCTTCCAGGTAAATTTTAAACTGTTGCTGCATCAGGCTTATTGCAGCTGCATCAACAGCACCTGTGGCAATATGCCCATCTTTGATTGAGTTAATAATGGGCGCCAGCTCAAACATATTTGCCAGCACTTTTGCAGTGCTAAGATCATCATCGGCAAACTCTTCAAACTCGTTTACCATTTTTACGATCTTTTCATTGAGCTCTTTATCACTGCCTGTACCAAAATCAGCTGCATTGAATTTTTGCAGCAGTTCATAACTTTCCCATAAACGCTTTAATGCTTTTTCACTGGCCACCAGCGCTTCACTGCCAAAATCAAGCGGACTGCGGTAATGGCTCTGCAGTATAAAAAAACGTATGGTCATTGGATGGAAAGCCTGTGTAAGCAATGGATGATTACCACTGAACAACTCTGTCAGCTTGATCACATTGTTATAACTCTTCCCCATCTTTTTACCATTGATGGTGATCATATTATTATGCATCCAGTATTTTACCGGTGCATGGTGATTGCAGATGGTGCTTTGGGCAATTTCACTTTCATGGTGCGGAAACTGCAGGTCCATACCTCCGCCATGAATATCGAACTGTGCACCTAAATATTTTGTTGCCATAGCCGAGCATTCAATATGCCAGCCAGGAAAACCATCACCCCAGGGGCTTGCCCAGCGCATGATATGTTCCGGTGCTGCCAGCTTCCACAAGGCAAAATCTGCACGGTCATGTTTTTCTTCCTGTCCTTCCAGCTCACGGGTGGTTTCAAGTAATTCGTCAATTACACGGCCGCTGAGTTTGCCATAGTCATGCGAAGCCGCATATTTTTTTACATCAAAATAAACAGAGCCATTCACTTCGTAAGCATAGCCTGCTTCAATGATCTTTTCGATCATGCTGATCTGTTCCACAATATGACCAGTGGCAGTAGGTTCGATACTTGGTTCAATACAATTGAATTCCTTCATAGCCCAGTGAAACAGGTTGGTATATTTTTGCACCAGTTCCATTGGCTCCAGTTTTTCAAGTAAGGCCTTCTTACCTACTTTATCTTCTGCCTCACGGCCTTCTTCCTCAAAGTGACCGGCATCGGTAATATTGCGTACATATCTTACCTTATAGCCCTTGTGCACCAGGTAGCGGTACAGTATATCAAAAGTTATATATGGCCTTGCATGGCCCAGGTGGCTTTCACCACTTACGGTTGGTCCGCACACATACATACCCACGTGACCGGGGGTGATAGGTTCAAATTCTTCCTTTTGGCGGGTGTAAGAGTTATAAATTTTTAAAGCCATGAACGGGGTGTTTTGTTTAAGTCTTTTTCAAACGTTTTTAAAGGCAGGATATTTTATTTGTGTTTGCAAACAAACAAAATCCGGCACAATCCCGGCAAAAATAAAAGAAATCAGTTATTTGCTTTAGTGTTGAAATCCGTTATGAGAGGAAAGTGGTCGCTCAGTTTTTTAGGAACCCTCCCAAACTGGTCTATAAAAAGCGTTTTGCTGAGGAATATATTATCGATTCTTAGTGTGGGAGCAATGCCGCTGAAAGTGCGGCCGATACCAGCTCCTTTTTCAACAAATGCGTTTTGCAGCCCTTCCCCAATTTTAGAATATGCGTAAGAATTGGGCACATCATTAAAATCCCCGCAAAGAATAACTGGGTACGGGCTTTTATCCATTTCCTGTTTCACCCTGTCTGCCTGCAGCTTGCGGCGCACAAATCCCGTCTTCATTTTTGAGATAACACTTTTTGATTTTAACAGGTCGTTTTTTGATTCTATACTTGGGTTATCAATATAAGCCCGGTTCTCATCTGTAAACTTCATCGACTGCAGGTGAACATTGAATACCCGTATGGTATCGGTACCAATAGCAATATCCGCATACTGGAAAGAAGAATTATAATCATACGGGTAATAACTGATCTTTTGCTTTTTTACGATCGGGTATTTTGAAAAAATAATGATACCAAAATGCTGGTTGTCGAAAAAGTTCTCTTTGAAATTATAAGAGTAATGATAGTCGGGGAAATGAAGCTTTTCTGTGAACTCAAAAATGGGATAAAAGCTGTACTTCTTGTAAAAAGAGGTATTTATATTAATGAGCGTGTCTGCCGCCACCATTTCCTGGAAGCAGGCGATATCCGGGCTGTATTCATTAATAAGGTCGATCATTTTGTCCCTTATTTCCGGTTTTTGTTTGTTTACCAGTATATCAAACTGGCTTACATTCCAGCTCATGATACGCACATTGCCCTCCTTTTTCTGAATAGTAAATGAGGAGGAAAGCCTGAAAGGAATGATCTGCTGTATCGGTTTTATGGTGAATAGTACAGCTATCAGGGATATTAAACTCCAGCCCGGTTTTACAAAGAGCCAGAAAATAAAAAATAAAAAAAGTAGTAACAGGAAATAGAAAGCTGCCAGCCAGAAAAAACCAATTGGCCAGATATTTTCTGTAAAAAAATATTTACCATAACACCCGAGTAAAAAAAGCAGGGCCGTAATTATATTGGATACAACAAAAAACTTTTTGGATAACCTGCGTATAAAGCTTTTGGGCATGCTATAAAGATACAGCCCTCTGCTGTAAAAATAAACTCACGGTTGTTAAAGGTCTTCTTCTGAAGCTCTTTTAAGAATATTTTTTTCTTCGTCAGTTAAGAAGTGATAACCCTTCTGACTTATTTTATCAAGGATCTCATCCACCCGCTGCTGTGTAACATTGGATGTTTTCTTAAAAGGTTTTCTGCCCTGTGCGTTATAAAAAACTTTTTCTTTAATACTGGTCCTGTCTTTCTTTTTTTCAGGATTAAAAAGATTCATCAGCCAGTCATAGAGATTTATCATCCAGCTGCCGGTATCATAACCTTTACGTATAAGGTATACAAAAAGAAAACCGGCACCAGCGCCGCAAAGGTGTGCAATGCTGTACGGTGCCGAAGCAAAACCGGCAAAATCAATGATGATATAAGCCAGCATCAGTACCCAGATAGGAATACCTCCGTTCAGCTGCCTGAAAAAACGATAACCGGGCGCCAGTACAGTGGTGGCCATTGCCACCCCCATGGTGGCTGCATTGCTGCCGGCGATATAAGAAGTATTTATAAAAGGCCTGTAAGACGGGATAAGATAACAGGATAAAATAAATGCCAGTCCACCCACCAGCCCGCCATAGATGTAAACGGGTACCAGTTTACGGTTGCCGGCTAACTCCTGGAAAATAAAACCGAAGGCCCATAACCAGAGCATATTACTCAGCAGCAGGAAAATACCGCTCAGCACATATTCGCCACCCACATGTGTGAACATATTGGTAAGAAGTGTCCATGGCCGTTCCACCAGGGTGGAGAGCTGTGCCGGCAGCTGGAAATATGGAACTACCTGGGAATAAAAAGCTGTTTTATCAGGATCAAAATAAACATACACGACCCTGATAGTAAGTAAAAGAAGGAAAAAAATAATGTTGACCGTAACGAGGCCGACAAGGGCATTGCCATCCTGGCCAAGGGTTAGTCGCTTACGGGGCCGTCCATAATCTGAATATCTGTCTGCTTCTCCCATATGTAAGGATTATGTAAACAAATTTACAAAGGGCAGTTTAAAATGCCGTTAACTTTAATAAAATGTTTTACGGTTGGTTTTATTCCAGATAATAACAAGAATAAAACCCATCACCAGTCCGCCAAGGTGGGCAAAGTGGGCGATGGTATCCCCGCTGCCCGGGTGCACACCTCCAAACAAATCTATAGCCGCATAGATCATTGCCATATATTTTGCTTTAATGGGGAAGGGAATCGGTATTATAAAGAACTCTGTATTGGGAAACAGGTAGGCAAACCCGGCCAATAAACCCATTACAGCACCCGAAGCACCAACAACCGGGCTGTTGGCGATCAGCATTTGTACAACACCAGCTGCCAGCCCGCAGCTTAAATAAAAGATCAGGAATCTTTTTGGACCCCAATAATTTTCAAGGGTCGTTCCAAAAATCCACAAAGCATACATATTAAAAAGAATGTGGAAGAAGCTTATGTTTCCAAACGCATCATAAGAAGAATGAGCAAACATATAAGTAACCAGCTGGTAAGGTTCAAAAAAACCACTGCCCGGCGGAAAAAGCGCAATGAACCTGGTTAATCCAAATGATCCTCCTTTATCAAAAAATAACTGGGCGATCCAAACAAGTACGTTTATGATGATCAGGTTCAGAACAATGGGTGTGGTCCGCTGCATATAAAAGTATTTAAACTGCAATTTCGTTATTGTTATTGATAAAACTCTACCTGCCGGCAACGAAAAGAACCTTTTAAAAAAATATAACAGGATAAAGATTCTTACATAAACTTTGCAGTATGGATAAACCGGTTTTAATATACTGTTATGATGCTTATTGCGGCTGGTGCTATGGCTTTAGCCCGGTGATAAAAAAGATCGCTGATAATTATCAAGGCCGCTTTCATATTGAAGTACTGAGCGGTGGCATGATCATTAATGAAGAACCCAGGCATATTGGTGTAATGGCGGGTTATATACAACAGGCATATAAGCGGGTGGAAGAATATACCGGGATAAAGTTTGGCGAAGATTACCTCTGGCATATTAATAACCCGGAAGAAAGTGACTGGTTTCTTTCTTCTGAAAAACCTTCCATAGCACTTTGTGTGTTTAAAGATTATTACCCGGAGAGGCAGGTGGACTTTGCTGTTGATATGGAATATGCATTGCATTATGAAGGCAGGGATCTGTGTGATGACGAAGCTTACCGCCACCTGCTTGAAAAATATGATATTCCTGCAGAAGAGTTTTATACCAAACTTAAAAGCACAGTATATAAAGAACACGCCTATTATGAATTTGATCTATGCAGTAAGTTACAGGTAAGAGCTTATCCTGCGGTGCTGCTGCAGCAAAGTGAAACAAAATTTCACCTGCTGGCAAGAGGCTTTACAGATTATGATACTTTAGCCGCATCAATAGAAAAGGCATTGGCTGCTATTGCAGAATAAGATACATGTATTTAATCCAGTATTCTCAGTTTTGCATAATTCAGCATGATCTTTTTCTCCCCGTTCTGCTCAAACTTTACTGTAGCAATGGGATTGTGTGCAGCACCTTCCATTTTTAACACTTCACCAAAGCCAAATTTCTGGTGTTCTACTTTTTGACCAGCCTGTAAATTAGAAGTATCACTTGGAACAAAATCAGCAGCCGGTTTGTGTTCTTTGGTTTGTGGTTTCGCCGGTGTTATATAGGATGGTTTGCTGTTTTGTTCTTTTGGATAAGATGGTGCCGCAAATCCACCACTCCTGTTCATCCTTTCAAAAGCGCTGCCCCAGTTGCTGGTGCCGCTGCCCTGGTTACGGATATTACCGCCGGCATAACTCTTATCAATATATTCAGTTGGCATCTCTTCCAAAAAACGACTCGGATCATTCTGCTGTAATTGTCCAAAACGATAGCGTGCATTCGCATACGTTAGCCATAGTCTTTTCTTTGCCCTGGTTACAGCTACATAAAACAACCTTCTTTCTTCTTCCAGTTCCTCTCTTGTATTAATGCTCATTGCATTTGGAAACAGGCTTTCTTCCAGTCCGCCCACAAACACGCAACTGAATTCAAGCCCTTTGGCTGCGTGGATCGTCATCAGCTTCACCGTATCCGCATCTTCTTTATTATTATCCGCATCTGTGTATAAAGACACCTGTTGTAAAAAAGTACCCAATCCCTTATCACCCACTTCGCCATCTTCTTCATTCATCGGAGTTTCTGTAAACTCTTTGATAGAGTTCAGTAACTCTTGCACGTTCTCATAACGTGCCAACCCTTCTGTTGTTTTATCATTAAAGAGTTCTTTAACAAGGGTGGTACTTTTACCAACGATCACAGCCAGGTCATATGCATTTTTCTTTCCCAGTTCGCTCTGGAACATTTTTATCATCGTAACGAAATTGCTGATCGCTTCCAGCGTATTTCCTTTAAAACTAAAGATGGCTGCATTTTCAAGCACCTGCCATACACTCAAATTATTTTCGTTGGCGATGAGTATCACTTTATCAATGGTTGTTTTACCAATAGCCCTTGCAGGATAATTGATAATTCTTTTCATTGCCTCCTCATCTTGTGGATTTATTACCAGCCGCAGGTAGGCGATAAAATCTTTTATCTCCTTGCGCTGGTAAAACGAAAGACCTCCATAAATGCGGTAAGGAATATTCATGCGGCGCAGGCTTTCTTCATAGCTGCGGCTTTGTGCATTGGTGCGGTACAGGATGGCAAACTCCGTGTTCATATAATGGTTGCGGAGTTTCTGTTCCTGTATGGTATCCGCCACAAATTTTCCTTCCTCGTTATCCGTGGCGGTACGAACCAATTTTATCTTTTCACCTTCCCCTTTATCGGTCCACAGTTTTTTGGGTAACTGTTCTTTATTGTTGGCAATAATTTCATTGGCAACTTCTAATATGGTCTTGGTGCTCCGGTAATTCTGTTCCAGTTTCACCACTTTCACATCATTGTAATCCCGTTCAAACTGCAGAATATTTTGGATGGTGGCACCACGGAAACTGTAAATACTTTGTGCATCGTCACCCACCACACAGATATTCTCGTGCATGGCGCCCAGCAGTTTTATAATTTCATATTGCGATGTATTCGTATCCTGGTACTCATCCACCATGATGTATTTGAACTTGCGCTGGTATTTGCTCAACGCTTCCGGTACATTTTTCAGCAGCTCGTACATTTTAAAAAGCAGGTCGTCAAAATCCATGGCGCCGTTTTTAAAGCAGCGCTTGTTATAAGCATCATAGATCCTGCCCATGGCCGGGCGGTTAGCCCTTGCATCTTCCTGTTGTATGGACCAGTCATTTTTATAATCTTCCACGCTTACAAGGCTGTTCTTTGCCGAGGAAATGCGGTTGTAAACTGTATTAGGTTTATACTGTTTATCATCCAGCTCCAGTTCGTTGAGTACGGTCTTTATCACACTCTTGGCATCATCCGTATCGTAGATGGTAAAATTATTAGGGTAGCCGATCTTGTTGGCCTCTGCCCGCAGTATCCTTGCAAACACACTGTGAAAGGTACCGATGTATAAATTTCTTGCTTCGCTGTTGCCGAGTATCTTTTCCACCCTTTCCTTCATTTCTTTAGCGGCCTTATTGGTGAAAGTAAGCGCCAGTATATTAAAGGCATCAATGCCGTATGCTAATAAATGGGCAATACGGGTGGTGAGTACTTTTGTTTTACCGCTGCCGGCACCGGCAATGATCATCATAGGGCCATCAATATGCGTTACCGCTTCCCGTTGCGGTTCATTCAATCCTTCCAAATAGTTCTGCATGTGGCGAAGTTACGAAACGGCGGTGGGAGGTTTTGTTTGTGTGTAAATTTTTATGTTAGCAGTATTCCAAACATTTTACCCTGATTCTTTAATTTACTACAACAGGGGTAAAGAGTTCGCAATTATCCAGTTTAACAGAGTTGCTATCCCTGTCATATAATGTGCAGGAAAAAGTTGCTCTCCAGGTATTCCTGCAGGAAATTTCCGGCAAAGATTGAGGTAAAAGCCCTGCTGATTTGAAAATGCTTCCTGGCTGGTCACCAGAAGCCCAATGCGAACACCATTCTTTTCCATTTTCATCAATGTAGTAAACATATACTCCATCTTTTACAGGATCAGTAACAGCAAGCCTTGGTTTTCCAAAAATTTTTTCGCCTACCGAAAACTGGGCAATGATATCATTCCTGTCTCCCGTTTTAGAGCTGATGTTAAAGCCTGCAGCAATATAATTTTTTGCTGCACCAGCCCCGTTATTTTGAAATATAACCACATCTTCAATCATGTATTTGCAGAATGTGTTGACACAGTCGTTGCCGAATGTGTCAATGGCGGATGCTGCACTATAACGATAGTCCTGGTTGTTGCCATTTTTGTAATCGGTAACAGTCCAGTCTTTGTAAACGCCATTTATTGTACCCCTGAAATAAAAAGATATTGAAGGAGTTACAGGCCCTGTTTTCTTTTTACAACCCAGTGCAAAAAGTATAATTACAGTTATTCCCAAAAGCCTGATGTTGTTTTTCATATATACTTTTAAATAAGCTTTGAGTAAATGTACAAAACTGTATTGTTTTTATTACAGCTCCTAAGAAGGTATTATTATTGGAAGATTTTCAGAAAGGGTTTAATTTGAAGAAACAAATATTTATAGCATGACCAACAGAACTATTTTTTTCGCTCCCCAGCTTACCATACCCAATGGCGTAAAAGATATCAGCTTTTATATAAAGGCATTTGATGCGGTAGAGCTGCGGCGGTTTATGAATGATGATGGCACTTACCATGTATCAGAGTTATCCATTGCCGGTAATATTTTTCACCTGCATGAAGAAGTAAAAAGATCAAACCAACTGTGCCCCGGTACTGTAAACAGTACTACTGTGCTGGTTGGTTTATTTGTACCGGATGTAGATGCGGTCATAGCAAAAGCAATTGCTGCGGGTGCTGAACTGATCTCCCCGGCACAGGATTATGATTATGGTTACCGGCAGGGAGATATAAGAGACCCGTTTGGTCATCACTGGATGATTGAAAAAAAGATATAGCGTCTTATGATAAACTGCCACCCTGGTTCTTATACAATTTAAAAAACACCGTGCTAATAACTGCACCACCCAGGAACAATAGGCAATAGATCCACCAGTTGCCGTTAGTAGTGTCTTTTGCTGCTGCAGCCTGTTGACCGCTTTTGTTTTTATCATCTTTCAGTGCATTTATTCTTTGCTGTATCTCTGGTTCCAGGTCTTTATCATAGCTTACCGCTTTTATAAAAAAAGGAATAGCTTCCTGCATCGAATATCTTTTAGCAACCAGGTCAGCAAAATCGCAGATAAGCCGGCCAACATATTTGTCCGGTGCTTTTACAAAGTATATCCTTTCATGCAGCTGGTATGCAACGGCAGTTATAAGAGAATCTAATGTGGCAACAGGAACCGGTTTACTGAGCCATTCTTTATAATTATAAGGTTCTGCATTCACGCCGGCCAGGTTTCTTTCATAACTATTGTCTTTGATCTTTGCTTTTAATATATTGATATGGATCCACTCGCTGCCAAAGTGTGAGGCAGGATTCAGGCTTACCGCTTTTTGTAACAATTCCAGTGCCCGTTGATTATTTCCTGTCAACTCATTGGCGGTGCCCAGGTTTGCCACAATATTATAATCGGAGGGATATTTATTATAAAGACTGTCCAGTACGGGGATAGCATCTTTTACATCTCCTGTTTTTATACTGATCCATGCCCAGTCGGAAAGCAGTTTGTAATTTTTAGAATTTTTATAGGCTTTCCATAAGCTGTCTTTACGGGCAGTATAAAACTGGTTGATATTTAAATCGGCTGTTGACCAGTAAGGAAGAGCAATGGCGTCTTTGTATAGCCCACCCGTATTCAAGAGACTGAACAGGTCAATCCTGCCATTTTTTTCCGGTATTTTTCAAGCGGGTAATAGTATTCATTGCCACAGGCTAGTACTGTATTGAATAAGGCAAATAAGATAAGACTGAAAAAGAGTTTCATAAAAGATGGTTTGAGGGGAAGTGTGGCGAAAATTATTTTTCCATAAATACCCGGCTAATTTAATAAAAGCAGCAGCTCTGATTATAGTCACTTGTTGAAATATAAAATAATTAACGTTTTTCAATTGGTTTAAAAAAGAAACCGCACCGGATCCCGGTGCGGTTTCTTTAAGTGATTAAAACTTTATTGCTTAACAAACTTCATCACGGCTGTTTTGCCACCTTGTTTTTTTAATAATACAAGATAGGTGCCCTTTGCAAGGCTGCTGATATTTGTTTGAACCAGGTTATTGCCGTTGATATTTTGTACAATCCCGGTTCTCCTGCCGGCCATATCTGTGATCTCCATTGTTTGCCAGTTACTGCCCGCCGCTGAACGGATATTGAGCATATTCTTAGCCGGGTTAGGGAAACAAACTGCTGGTTTTTGCGATAACGTACTGGCAGTATTGCTGGTTGCCGGGCGAACAGCCACCGGTCTTCTACGGCCTGCATGGTCATCATTTATTCTGAATAATAACAGACTTGAAAAAGGAGCAAGTGTAACCCTGTTGCCGCCGCTATAAGGTGTTTGAAGGGCATCCTCATAATCACCGTCGGGTATATCAAACGGGATTTCTGTTCTTTCGGCATTATACTTAAATACTACAAATTCCGAAGGGTCATGTATATCAGCGGTTACTTCATGAAAACTAACATCATCCAGGTAGAAGTCATCCGAATTTCCTTCAACCTGTATTAAAAAATACGCCAGTAAACTTGCTGGTCTTTCATATACGGGAATTCCTCCCAGGGGAAATAAACTCCTCATAAAATTTAAATCAGGAACTAATAAAAACTCATAATCCCGGCTTTCTGTATTAAATAACGCTTCCTGCGGTTTACACATAAACTTGCCTCCATAATTAATGTTATTGATCGTATTGCCTGAGGAATTGGTTCTCATGGTAACACGTATTTTTCCATTGGAGTTAAGTCCTTTCGCCCTGAACCGCAATAAATAGGTATGATCAAAATATTTTTGCCCGATAGACGCCGCTGTGTTACTGAAAAAAATATTTCTGTCAGTAAATTTTTCGGTGGAAGTTATTACAGGGTCGGGCATATTGATCAGTAATGATTTCGCACCATTATCAGGGTCGGTATAAATGGAAAGTGCTGTTGGTGGGTTGGCTCCAACCTGCACCTGTGCATTATAAAGATTTCCATCTTCAAAACTTGCATCCAGGTCGTTACCGGAGTTCGCAGGGTTCTCAACAATTCCTGTTACATCGTACAGCCTGTATTTTGGTAATGTGGTTGAATGTTGATCCTGGCCACCTAAATCTTTCCAGTTTTGAAAGCAATGCGCTGAAGTAAACAAACCTCTTGTATTAGATGTACCGGGCGCATAGATCCGGCTGCAATTAGTCTCTCCTGAAGATACATAATTCAATGCATCCGTATTAAAGGAATGCTCCTTTATCATACCATAGTGATTATTGTCAATTACACCCACGCTGTGAATAGCGTTACCCAATAATTCCTGTACCGGGGGAATTGTGGGATCTAAAGTATTGTCAGTATTGGAATAATTCAACGCATTATTCTGATAGGCTATATTATCATAATCCGGGTTTGTAGAGTAAACGGTATTATGGTCTGCATTGATTTGTGGTTCCCCGGTAATACACCCAGCCTGCACCCACTTGGCAATATTTATTCCCGTAACATTGTTGAACAGGGTGTTGCCTCTAAGGTTTATATTTCCCGGGTGATTTGCCACGATACCTCTTCTGGCAGCATTGAAAATGGTATTATCCGTAACATCAACATTCCTGGTTTTTCCGTCAAGATATACACCGCTGGCCAACCGGTTACGTGAAGCACCATACGGCTGGCCAATCATATTGCCCAGTATGTTATTGGATATGACCCTGTTTACATAATGATTCGGATTTGGATAACCGTCATTCCAATATGTATATATGGCACCAACATCCTGCAGGTTAATGACTGTATTAAAAATGGCATTGTTGGTGATTGTTACACCTGTACCCTGCCAGTAAATACCTGTTTTTCCGGCATTCTGAATAATATTGCCCGAGATCAGCGCATGATTACTCTCGGTCTGACCAACCATTGCAAGAATGGCATTGTTATCAGCCACATCATAATGGCTGGACATGCCAACGAAGGGTGCCACATTACTGATATTGCAATTTTGAATATTACAGAAGTCTGTATTTAGCCCATAAGGCATCTGTGCCTGTATCGCACTGGACAGGCAATTTTCAAAAGTACACCCGGAGATATTTACATTTCGTACGTTGTAAAATTTGATACCTCTCGACCCAATATTTTTGAAATTACAATTTATTACAGTGGCACCTCTTGAGTCTTTTGCGACGATAGCGCTTTCATTTGCGCCTTCAAAATCAATGCCATCAACAGTGAAATCATTAACAGGAGTGCCTCCTGCATTAAAATCCATTAGTTGCTGTTCGGTACTAACATAATAAAGACTGTCATTTGGATTTTCTACTTTATTATACATGATGCTTTGTAAGTTTCGCTGGCTCAGGTATAGTATTTGTGTCTCCCGGTCATAATACCATTCTCCGTATCTGTCTGCAAATCTCAGCGCATTTTGCAAAAAATAGCCAAAGTAAGGAGTAGTGGTGCCATTCGCATTATTACCGTCAGCAGGTTGAATATAGAGCTGGGAGCCTGTATTGCTTTGAAGCCCATCTATAGATTTATAATCAATTATCCCGGTTTCATTATCATAGGAAGTTATCTTGTACCTGTCAAGCGTATAGTTAGTAGCTCTGACACAAATTTCAGCATCCCTTAAATCGCTCTCCTCCAGTCGTGGCCTCCTTGATTCAAGTTCCACCGTAACTGTTCCGGCTGTTAATAAACCCGCTTGCTGCTCTTCTGCAGTAAGCGTTCTTGGAATGATTGTTCTGTAATTCATATATCCGCCCTGGTTTATTTCTATATAATATTCCCGTGGTTGGGAAGGTCTGTCATATTCTGCAGGTTCATCATTAGGATACCTTCCTAATTTCAGTGGGTGAGATCTTTCCATGTTCTTTACAACCAAGATAAGATCCGTTGCAGGTGGTTGCGGAAGATTAGCCAGGCTAACTTTAAAAATGTCAGATCGTTCACTTGTTTCCTCCCATTGGGCGGGAATACTTACAAGCCCGGTAATAACCGGGTTATCCAGTGCAACACTTGTAATCTCGCCCTCTTGTTTTGGTTCTTTTTTGGGTTCCACCTTAATGGGAATAACTTCCTTCCCTTTTTCTTTGGAACCATAATTGGTGATGGTTATGCCATGCCGTAATATTCTTAAGCAACCTAAAAACACATCACCTCTCCGCAATCGTATGACATCTTTATCTACAATTATTTTTTCTTTAAATGCCTTGTTTACCTGTTCAAGTGTTCGCCAGGGTTCTTTTTCTGATTTGCCGGAGTTTTTATCATTACCATCGGCAGCAACATAAAAAGTAGTTTGTGATTGCAGGGAGCTTACAATAAATAAAAGCAGGAAGGGAAGGAGTACTTTTTTCATTTTGGTAAGTTTTGTGGATATTAAAAAATGAAGACAATTAAATATATAATAATTTTTAAAAGC
This sequence comes from Ferruginibacter sp., assembly GCA_047600665.1. Lineage (GTDB taxonomy): Bacteria > Bacteroidota > Bacteroidia > Chitinophagales > Chitinophagaceae > Ferruginibacter. The sequence goes on along the minus strand of JASGKJ010000003.1, from coordinate 2,074,201 downwards.
GACAATGCTTTTATTCTTAAAACTGCCTGTAATAGGAATTAAATATTTGTACTAACATTTACGGCTGGCTGAACTATTCATTTTTCTTTTTAATTTCACCATCCCTCAAGCACTCCTAAACAAACAGACATGAGAAAGCTGCTCCTGGCCGCAATTGTTTTACATTTATTTGGTAGCCCGTTAATATTATTTTCCCAAACAGCACCCGCTGCCTCCACCATTGTTGGCAAAACCATCTGTGGTTACCAGGGCTGGTTCAATTGTTATGGCGATGGTTCCCCGGTGGCAAGATGGTTTCACTGGAGCAATGGCCAATACCAGAGTGATAATGGCAAACCGGCCCCCGGGCAATTAAAATTTGAAGTTTACCCGGATATCGAAGAATACAATACTGCTTCTTTGTTTCAGACCAATTTGGCTGCTATGGGTGATGGCGCTGCAGCAAAACTATTTTCATCTTATAAAGAAGATGTGATAGAAAAACATTTCCAGTGGATGAACCAGTACGGTATTGATGGTATTGCCCTTCAACGCTTTATCAGTGAAACATTTGATGGTGTTTTTAAATCCAACAGGGACAGCATTGCCGCAAGGGTAAAACGCCAGGCAGAAAAATACCAGCGGGTATTTTATTTGATGTATGATGTGAGCGGGCTGGATGCGGCAAAATTTGATTCTATAAAAAATGACTGGCAAAATAATATGGTGAATACACTGCATTTAACTTCTTCACCCTACTATATTCATCAAAACAATAAACCTGTTGTATGTATCTGGGGCTTTGGTTTTACCGACAGGCAGGGTACAGCAGCACAATGCCTGGACGTGGTGAACTGGTTTAAAACAAATGGTTGTTATGTTATTGGCGGTGTGCCAACCAACTGGCGCAATTCCAATGGTGATTCAAAAGCCGGGTTTAATGCTGTATATGATGCATTTGATATGATCTCACCCTGGAGTGTGGGCCGGTTTGGTGATAACACAGGCGCTGATAATTTTAAAACCAATTACCTCGTGCCCGATCTTACTTATTGCAATTCTAAAAACATTTTATACCAGCCGGTGATCTTTCCTGGTTTTGCCTGGAGTAACTGGAACGGGGGTACGCAAAATCAAATATCACGGAATAAAGGAGAATTTATGTGGCGGCAGTTATACAACATAAAGCAGGCTGGTATTGGCAATATGTACGTGGCCATGTTTGATGAATATGATGAAGGAACAGCCATTGCAAAGGCTGCAGACAGTTATTATGAAATACCCACCAACCAATATTTTTTAACCACCAGTGCCGACGGCAGTTACCTGTCATCTGATTTTTATCTGCGTTTAACCGGTAAGGCTACCAAGGTGATAAATGGAACGGATGCATTAACAGCAACGGTTCCTATTTCATATTCCACCGGGCCGTTATGGTTCCGCTCCGGGTTTGAACCGAAGTATGATGCAGCCATCGGCAACGTGGATGCGCCGGAGCCAACAGCAGGTAATACCGGGGTGATTGGTTACGGTGGGTCCGCCAATCCACCCGAATGCAGTGCTGTAAACGAAATCAATCATATTGGTGCAAGCTCATTGCGCTACGCAGGCCGGGATAATTCGGGTACAGCTTCCCGTTATTATTATAAAGCATTTGACGTGAATATCCCTGTCGGCAGCGGCACCCGGCTAAGTTTCTGGACTTACCCACAGAATGCCATTTCAAGATATGTATCGGTGGACCTGTTAATGACTGACGGAACATTCTTACATAGTACAGCTGCTGCGGATGTAAATGGTATCTCTATGCACCCAGCAGCAGGAAGAGGCATTGTAAATACATGGACAAAAACAGAATCCTATATCGGCCAGTGGCTGAATGGAAAAACTGTACAGCGTATTTTGATAGGATATGATCATGATGCAGAGACCGGTGATTTTCGTGGATACATTGATGATATTGTAATTGATGAGCAGGCATTTCCTTTGCCGGTTATATTGTCCCAGTTTAACGGTGCTGCCGGCAACGGAGCTGCAGAACTTTGGTGGGTAACAGAAAATGAGACCAATGCAGCTTCCATTATTATTGAAAAAAGCTTTGATGGCCGCAGCTTTCTTCCAATAGCAACTATTGCGGCCACTGGCAACACAACAAGCAGCAGCCGTTATAATTACTCAGACAAACAGGTGCAGGGTTCTTCAAAAATTTATTACCGCCTGCAGTTTATTGATAAGGATGGTAAAATAACCTACAGCCATGTGCTGCCACTGCAGTTTGCTTCGGCAATAAAAGACATAACCATATTTCCAAACCCGGCAAAAAGTTTTGTCCAGTTAGTGCTTACTTCCACCAGCAGATCGGTTGCGGAAATAGTTATTACAGATGTTACGGGTAAAACAATGATCAGCCGGAAAGAAAATGTAAACAGGGGTATTAATACAATAAGGGTCGGCGGTCTTTCAAAGCTGGCAGCAGGCATGTATTCAATAAAGATCAGCCTTAATGGCGAAACCAATACATCTTCTTTGCTTTTAGATAAATAATGCGGCGGTAAACTTTGTTCTGTACGACGGTTTGCCCGCTCGTAAAAACTAACTATATTTAAGCTGGCTTAAGTCAAATGTTTTTTGCCTGCAAGGCAACCCGGTTGTTTATAAAAACCGTTTTAATTTATTATACCAGTTCCTTACTCTCTGAAGAAGTCCAATCCAGTCTCCGGCGTGTTAACCGCCATATTCACCAAATAATTTTCAGTTATGAAAGCTGTATTGCTTTGCGCCAGTTTCCTGGTCTTGCTTTTTGCAAATAAGGTAAATGCCCAGGCCCCTGCTTTGGCTTTTGATACGGTAATAAGAAACCTGACGCAACCTATGCAGATCGTTCATGCCGGCGACAGCAGCGGCCGTTTATTTATAGTTCAAAAAACGGGCGCTATAAGGGTGTTCAGTAAAACTTTCCAGCAGATCGGCACTTTTCTTACCGTTTCACCAGTATCAACTACCAGTGAAAGAGGTGTTTTAAGTATGGTCTTTCACCCGGATTATAAGAACAATGGTTTTTTTTTCGTGAATTATACAAATCCTTCCGGTAACATAGTGCTGGCAAGATATAAGGTAAGCAGCAACCCGGATGTGGCAGATGCAGCTTCCCGGGTAATTGTGGACACGATACCACATCCTGTAAATGCAAATCATAACGGCGGCGAACTTCATTTTGGTAAAGATGGGTATTTGTATATGTCAACAGGTGATGGTGGTGGTACCGGCGATACTGCCAATAATGCCCAGAACCTGAACAGGAAACTGGGTAAAATTTTAAGGTATGATGTCAATACCTCCAATGTGGCGCCTTATTATACAGTGCCTGCTGATAATCCTTTTGGCAACGAAATATTTGCTTATGGTTTGCGAAACCCTTTCCGTTGGAGCTTTAACAGGACCAATGGTGATATGTGGATTGGTGATGTGGGCCAGGAAAAGTTTGAAGAAATAAATTTCAGGCCCGCTGATTCTGTAAAGGGTGTCAATTATGGCTGGCGCTGTTATGAAGGAACACAAACGTACAATATAACCCAGTGCAGCGGTCCTGCTTCCCAATATAATTTCCCCATATATACCTATCCCACTAATGCCGCCAATAATGTGGCCATCACCGGCGGGCTCATATATAACGGTGATGTATATCTTGATCTGATGAACTATTATGTAGCAGCGGAATATTACAGCGGCAATTTTTTTAAAATAAGATCTGCTGGTGCCAATACGTGGGATACCAGTACGCAGAAGATAGCTATAACAAATATTACAGATTTTGGTGAAGATGAAGATGGTGAAATATATGTAGTTTCTTTTGGAACAGGTGCATCAAATACCGGCCGTGTATATAAAATGCGTTCTTCAGGTGCCATCCGCTACAGGTTTACCGGCAATGGCGACTGGGCAACAGCCGGTAACTGGAAAAATGATCAAATACCACCAGCAATATTGCCAGCCCGTTCAGAAATTGTTATTGATCCTGTAGAAGGGGGAGAGTGTGTTTTAAACGGAACACAAACCATTTTGCCCGGCGGGATAATTGAAGTAAAAGACAATAAACAATTCAGGATTGTAGGAAACCTGGATATACTGCCATCCGGTTCAGGACGACCAATGAAAAAATAAAGAAATTTTTCAGGCAGCAAAATCCACCAGCATATCTTTTTCCTGCTGTAAGAAAATATGCCAGCAAAGACCAACAATAAAAGAGGCATGCAGTGTATCTTCTGTTCTCAGGTCCAGGTCGCAGGTAAGCCAGGGGCGGTCCGCAGTACGCTCATAAATTACAATGGATGGAGAATTATAGCCGCTTTTTAACTGGTAATTATATTTCTTTCCTTCAAGTTCCACGTGGCCATTACCGTGACTCTTATCGGTAACAATATTACCCCTTAACATGCCATACTGATCCTGTATCAATATTTTAGAACCAACAGTGCCGGCGGTTTCAAAATAGAAGAGTGCATAGTGTTTTCCATCGCTGGTAAATCTTGCAGAACGCTGATGGGGATTGTATTTGAGCACCATCTTATCGTTATTGTTTTGCACCAGGTGAAATTCCTGTAGCAGTGCAGAAGCGTGGTTTTTTACCGGTACCCAATTCATAAGCAGGCTGTTTAACTATGAAAAATTAATACATAAAACCGGTTCTGCAAATACCCCTCCGGCCGGTAACAATTATTTAATACTTGATTGTTGAGAACAGGTGGAAAAAACGACTGTTATCAACAGGCGGCTAAAAATTTTATTATTTTTTTGCTAATTTTATTAGTGTGAATAAAAGAAACCTCTTATCTTTGGTTCAAGATTTACATTTACAACGATAAAACAGATACATCACTTAAAAATCTACAACAATGAGTAACGCAGAAAAATTAAAGGCGCTGAAACTTACAATTGACAAAATTGATAAAGACTTTGGCAAGGGATCGGTAATGATAATGGGCGAAAAACCGCATGTGGAGCAGGAAGTAATTTCTACCGGTTCACTGGGACTGGATGTGGCGCTTGGGATAGGTGGTTTGCCAAAAGGAAGGATAGTGGAAATATATGGCCCTGAGAGCAGTGGTAAAACAACGATTGCCACGCATGTAATAGCAGAGGCGCAAAAGAAAGGCGGTATGTGTGCTATTATAGATGCGGAACATGCATTTGACAGCAGCTATGCTCAAAAACTGGGTGTTGATATAGATAACTTATTGATCTCACAACCTGATTACGGTGAACAGGCGCTTGAAATTGCGGACAGGCTGATCCTTTCCGGTGCACTGGATGTGGTGGTGATAGATTCCGTGGCGGCGCTGGTTCCAAAAAGTGAGCTGGAAGGAGAAATGGGCGACAGCAAAATGGGTCTCCAGGCAAGACTGATGAGCCAGGCGCTCCGTAAATTGACGGCCACTATTTCCAAAACAAACTGCTGCTGTATTTTCATCAACCAGCTCAGGGAAAAAATCGGCGTAATGTTTGGTAACCCTGAAACAACCACGGGTGGTAATGCATTAAAATTCTATTCATCTGTCAGGCTGGATATCCGCCGTATGGCGCAAATAAAAGATGGCGATGAAGCGGTGGGTAACCGTGTAAAAGTAAAAGTGGTTAAAAATAAAGTAGCACCGCCATTCCGTAACGCAGAGTTTGATATCATCTTTGGTGAGGGAGTTTCAAAAACCGGCGAAATAATCGATATGGGTGTTGAACTGGGCATTATTCAAAAAAGCGGCAGCTGGTTTAGTTACGACTCTAACAAACTGGGCCAGGGCAGGGATGCAGTAAAGCAACTGTTGACCGATAATCCTGAAATGGCTGCCGAGCTGGAAAAGAAAATAAGAGCCAAAATTGCAGAGATGCAGGCTGCATAATATAAAAAGAGTTTTTACTAAAAGCGGGTTAGTAAGTAATGACCATCCGGGAAACCGGGTGGTTTTTTATTTATTGAATCAATACATTTGGTAATAATAAACGACCAGCAATGCTTTTTTTTCTTTCAGTTATAGTTATTCTTATTGTAATTGTTTTTCTTTTTGTGCAACAATCCAGTTTCGGGAGATTACCGTCCCGGAAAAGACTGGAAACAGTAAAACAATCTCCCTATTATAAAGGCGGCCAGTTTCAAAACCTGAGTCCTACACCTAACCTCACCGAAGGTGCCAGCCTTTATACAGTTTTCAGGGAGTTCTTTTTTGGTAAACATGAAAGGAAAAAACCGGTTGATGTATTACCCTCTGTAAAAACAAATCTGCAGCAGCTGGACATTTCTGAAAATATACTCGTTTGGTTTGGTCATTCTTCTTACTTTATTCAAATTGATGGAAAACGGTTTTTGGTTGACCCTGTCTTCAGTGGAGCCGCTTCCCCAGTTTCGTTTACCACCAGGAGTTTTGCCGGCGCTGATATTTTTAAACCGGAAGACATGCCATCAATCGATTACCTGGTGATAACACATGATCATTGGGATCATTTAGATTATTCAACTGTGCTTAAACTAAAGCATAAGACCGGGAAAATAATTTGCGGTCTTGGTGTTGGGGAACATTTTGAACGCTGGGGATTTGACATATCAAAAATTATAGAGAAACAATGGAACGAAACCGCTGAACTTGAAAATGGTTTTACACTACATGCAACGCCGGCCAGGCATTTTTCTGGCCGTGGCTTTAGCAGGAACAAATCTTTATGGATGAGTTATGTATTGCAAACTCCTTCTATGAAAATATATATTGGTGGCGACAGTGGGTATGATACGCATTTCAAAATGATTGGCGACCAATACGGGCCATTTGACCTGGCAATACTGGAATGCGGCCAGTATGATAAGAACTGGCGGTATATTCATACGCACCCGGAAGAATTTGTAAAAGCGGCCAAAGAAATAAATGCCCGTAAAATTTTAATGGTGCATTGGGCAAAATTTCAACTGGGCAATCATCCCTGGGATGAACCTATTATAAAGGTAAGCCGGTATGCGGCAGCGATAAATTTGCCACTGCTTACACCAATGATTGGCGAAAAGGTTGAATTGAAAAGTGAAAACCAGCAATTTGCTGGCTGGTGGGAAGGTCTAAACTAGTTATAATTGTATAACAGCACCCGAACTGTTCTTATTATTACTGCCAATAATGCTGTTTGTATTTTCTGCATGAATAAAAAAATCACGTTGTCCCTTGTGTTTTTGGATGCTGCCAATTATTTCTTTAAAAGTGATTGAGGACTCACAAAAAACAACAGCATTGCCGTTGTCCACTGAATAATCTAATGCCCGTGTTATGATTATTTCAGTTGCATATTGCTTCATTGCATGTCTTAATGCACCCACCTTATTTGCATCAGCAAAGATCCAAATTTTATCATAGTAAATTTTCCCTGTTGCTGATGTTGGTTTATTTGCAAATAAACTCTTCAATGCAATTGCCATCCTGAGCAGGAGAATATATAAACCAGCCACAACATTATGATAATGTTTTTTTATGAACAGGATCATGGTGCCATAAAAATGCTTTGCATAATCCGGGTTTTGTTTCTGAGTACTTTCTCCTTTAAAATGAATAATGGATGTTCCCGGGTAATAATAATTTTTATAGCCGGCCTGTTGAATACGGTAACTCAAATCTATATCTTCCGCATACATAAAGAAGCGCTCATCAAACCCGCCAATGTTGTCTAACAGTTTTCTGTCAACCATTAAAAAAGCACCAGACAAAACATCTACTTCACTTACTTCATTTTCCTGTAAATGTCCAAGGTAATAGCGGGCGAATAATTTTGATTTTGGAAAGAGCGCAGTAAGCCCGCTCATTTTGCAGAAAGAGGTGAACAGGGAGGGAAAACCTCTTTTACTTTCGGGCAAATACCTGCCGCCGCCATCGATCATGTACACACCCATTGCACCCGCCTGATCTTTTGTGCTGAGGAATGATAAACATTTTTCAAAACAATCTTCCGGAACAATGGTATCCGGGTTAAGAAATAAGATCTTTTCACCACTTGCCTGTTGTAATGCTTCGTTATTTGCTTTTGCAAAACCAGCGTTTTCATTTTTCCATATAAACCTTACCCCGGGAAAACGGCTTGTAAAAAAATCTTTGCTCCCGTCGGTTGAGTTATTGTCAACAACAAATATTTCCGCATTTATATTTTTGCATGCCTTTACCACGCTGCAAAGGCATTGCTCTAAAAAATATTTTACATTATAGTTTACTATGATGATGGATAACTGCAGTGGCTGAATTTTAAATACGAATTAAGAATAAATATAGCAGTGTACAAAATAGCTAAAGGCCTTTTATGCTTTGTTCATAACGGAAAAGATCCGCCGGGTCGTATTTATTTTTTAGTTGCTGCAACCGCTTATAACTGGCGCCATAATATTTGTCCTGGCTGTTTGCAAAATTTAAGTCAGGATAATTCCTGTATTGAGCTGCTATACCAGCACCTGAAAATACCTGCTGTACCTGCTCAAACCTTTCCATCAGCCGCTGTTGTTGAGATGGAAGGTCCCAGTAAGTTTGCAGTTCTGAAAAATAAGGATAGGCCCTATGAGGAAAAGAGGCGGCCTGTTCAAATGTTGTATTTTGAATATTGCCACCTAATGTATTTACCTGGTAGATCATGCCGGGTGTGGAGACAACAATATCCAGTGCCTTCTCAATAAATGATTCGATCTCTGTAAAATTTTTATATAAACCGGCGGAAGCATTTTTAAAATACAATGGAGCAGTTTTGCCGTAATAGGTTTTTAAGGCACGTGCAAGCGGCTGAGAGGCAGTACCCGTTGTTTTATCAGTGATTGATTTTAAACCTGTGATAAAATTTTTTACAACGGCTGTTTGTTTACCAACATTGGTCAACAGTATATACAATGTTTTTCCGTTTAATACAAAAGCACTAAAACAATCCTCCGGTAATGTTGCCGTCAGTTCAAACCATTTTTGTAAGACGGATCTTGCTCTTTCGGCGTTTACCTTATATGCCCTGAAACGGAAACTTTGCATAGTGGCTGGGGCTTTATGGGTTTTAAAAACAAGTTCTGTTGCCACACCAAAATTGCCATTGTTACCACCCCTGCAACCCCAAAGCAATTCCGGGTCTTCAGATGATGAAATGATATTACCCTTACCGTCCACCATTGTTGCCGCTTGCAGGCTGTCGCAGGTAAGACCAAATTTTCTTGCCATTAAACCATAGCCGCCACCCAGCACCAGTCCGCCAATGCCCACGCCGGCACAGGAGCCACCCGGTATAATTCTTTTCTTTGGCAACAGTGAATTATAAATTTCAGCCAGTGTGCAGGCCGGGCTTAATTTCACTGTTTCCTCATCCAGCCATTCTATGGTTTTCATTGCATACAAGTTAATGACCATACCGCCATTGTTCGATGAAAAACCCTCCATGCAATGACCGCCACTTTTAACGGCAACGGGTAAGCTATTTTTTGCTGCATATACAATAGCTTCCGACACACCATTTGTATTCCTGCACAGTGCAATGATGGCCGGGTGCTTATCGATGCGCTTGTTAAATCCTTTTCTTAATTGCTCATATGGCACATCGCCGGGTTTGTAATAGGTCACATTATCATTATCACGGGGCCAACAAGCCGTATCTTCTTTTGATAAAAAATTAAACGGCCTTGCTGCAAGGCTCAAAGGTGCCAGCATGGAAAGTTGTAAAAATTTCTTACGGTTAATGTTACCGGGCATTTTTTGTAATTGTTTAATAAAGATAATTGGTGTCCATTAAAATCTCTCCGAAACCAATACATTATCAATTGTCAATTAAAAAAATATCCGTTGCACGGTGTTATCTTTGCGGCATGATAAAAAGTACATTACTTAAAGCGACGGAAGCAGGTGCAAAGGAGATACAACGTTTTTTCAACAGTGATTTTAAGGTTTATAATAAAGAAGGTATTAATAACCCGGTAACAGACGCTGACCATGCATCAGAGAAAGCGATCATGCAAGTGATCAAGGCTGATTTCCCTGACCATTTTATTTTAAGTGAAGAAGCAGGGGAGATAAAAATGGACAGCGAGTACAAATGGATCATCGATCCGATAGACGGCACCATCAATTTTGCAAATGCCATTCCCATTTGCTGTGTAAGTATTGGTGTGGAATATAAAGGGCAGCTTGTAATGGGTGCAGTGTATAACCCATTTATGAACGAATTTTATTTTGCAGAAAAAGGGTTGGGCGCTACGCTGAATGATAAAAAAATACTGGTCAGCAACAAGAGCAACCTGCTGAAAAGTTGCCTGGTTACCGGCTTTCCTTATACCTACCTGGATTCAAAGAACAGCCCGCTGGAAGTATTTGAACGATTGATAAGAAAAGGTGTGGCTGTAAGAAGGCTTGGCAGTGCGGCGCTGGACTTATGCTGGACAGCGGCAGGCCGTTTTGAAGGTTTTTATGAACACAGCCTGCAGGCATGGGATAGTGCTGCTGGCGTATTGATACTTGAAGAAGCAGGCGGAAAAGTAACCGGCTTTGATGGGAAACCACATTCTGTTTACCAGCGGGATATATTGGCAACAAATGGATTGATACATGAATCGTTGATGAATATTATTAATAATAACGAATGACGGATAATAATTGCTTCTTAAATTTAAAGCACCTCCTCATTCCACATTCGTCACTCGTAAATCGTAATTACCATGTCTGAATCAAGAACTGAAATTTCTTCTTTAGGTGAGTTTGGATTGATCGATCACCTGACAAGAAATAATGAAATAAAAAATGCATCCACTGTTTTAAGCATTGGTGATGATGCGGCTGTAATGGACCATTTTGGTAAACAGACAGTGATGACAACTGACCTGCTAGTGGAAGGCATTCACTTTGATTTAATGTACACACCTTTAAAGCATTTAGGCTACAAAAGTGTGATCGTAAACCTGAGTGATGTGTATGCTATGAATGCAACACCCACACAGATCACATTGAGTATTGCATTCAGCAACCGCTTTAGCCTGGAAGCACTGGATGAATTTTACGAAGGGGTGTATGCAGCCTGCGAAAGATATGGCGTTGACCTTGTGGGCGGCGATACAACTTCTTCACAAAAAGGATTTATTATTTCAGTGACAGCCATTGGTGAGGTAGCGCCTGATAAGTATGTAAAAAGAAGTACTGCAAAAAAAGGAGACCTGCTCTGTGTGAGCGGATATCTTGGTGGTGCTTTCCTGGGTCTTACGATTTTGGAAAGAGAAAAAAAGATATTTGCTGAAACCGGCGCCCAGCCCGACCTGGAGAACCAGGCCTATATTGTTGGCCGCCTGTTAAAGCCGGAAGCAAGAAAAGAGATCATTGAATTTTTCAGTGATAGCGAAATACAACCCACATCCATGATCGATATCAGCGACGGCCTCAGTAGCGAGATCATGCATATCTGTAAACAAAGTGAACTGGGCTGTGTGCTGTATGAGGATAAAATTCCTGTTCATGAAGATGCCAAACAATTTGCGTATAAGCTGGAGCTGGATCCAACGGCCTGTGCACTGAGTGGTGGCGAAGATTATGAATTATTGTTTACGGTAGCGCAGGAAGATTATGAGAAGATAAAATTGAATGAGCAGATCAGCGTGGTGGGTTATATGGCTGCAGCAGAAGAGGGCAAATATATTATTACCCGTGGGGGTAATAAACATGAACTGGTGGCGCAGGGCTGGAACCACATGAAGTAAGGGTTCTCAACTTTTATAGGCAATTATTTTCCGGCATTCAATTTCCGAGGCCAGGTCTTTTGTTTTAATATCAAGGCAATCCAGTTTATATTCTGTTACAGCAAACGTATCATATTTTTCAAGGTAGTAATGAAGCACAAGATGGTAGGCAGTGCTGTCTCCATCCTCTGTCTTTTTTATAAAAGACGCCGCTATGTTTTTCCATGGAATGGTTTGATCAAGTATGTGCAGCCAGATACCATCCTGGTTCAGGATGATTTTTGGCTTTCGTTTTATCTCTTTGCATACGGTGATAAGCATGGCAAGGCCAACGATGACCCCCATGTATAAACTCATATATACCTGCTTAGATGTAAAGAACTCCATACAAGAAACTATAAATAAAAAAAGAGCGCTCCCGGTGAGCGCTCCTTTTAAATCATATCTGACTATCCTTTCGTCTGTTATTGACCGGTATTCCCTGTTCCGGTTCCCGGCTTCCCAGGTGGTTTGATAATCCGGGGTCTTGCCCGGCCACCACCATTTGGGCTTTTTGTTATATTCTTTTATTAAGTGTTCTGCAAGTTCTCTTTTTCTTTTCTCTAAACTTTCATTCATCTTACACAAAACTAAAAAGCCTGTATTACCGGAATATTAATTCTGACGCTTTCTTAACCTAAAAGGTAAAATATTTTTCAGCTTTTGCAATGCTCCCTTTATTTCAGCTTCGCTGAAGAATAAACCATACTGCAGTACAAAAATTACAGACATGCCATAGAACATGAAAAAACAATAAATAAAAAGATGCATTAGAAACAGGCAGGCAAAAACGGGGAACCTGTATTTTTTATACCAGATGAGAAAAGGAGCCAGCAATTCCAATATAATAACCCCGTAACTAAGAGTATATAAAATGATCTTTGGCAATTCAAGAGGCCGCTCTTCCGATGCGAAAACAAAATAATTTTCGGTATTTAATAAATAATGAATGGCTGTACCATTGCGCCAGTAAGGATCTTCCAGCTTGCCGATGCCCGACATCAAGTAAATAAATGCCAGGTTGATCATGATGGAATATACAACGAGATTACTCAGCAGGTTGTACAACCGTTCTTTTTTTTCACTGAATGGTTTTCGCTTGCCGGGTGTAAAAAAGGAAAAGGTATTGGCAGCAGATAAATAAAGACTCAGCAGCAGCGCCATGATATCACCTCCATTCACAAATTTATAGTTGATCATCTGCAATGTGCCGAGCGCCACAAAAATTAAAAATGAAACAAGATTTCTTCCGGCACCTGTAATATTAAGCAGCAGCAACAGGATGAGCCCATACATGAATAACAGGTAATTCGCCTTCACCAGCTGGATCCATGGAAGAAAAAAATGCAATCCAACCGGTTTTATATCAAGAAAACTATTGTTGCTGTACAATACTTCAAAAGCCGGCCAGCGCAGTAATAATTCTTTTAATAACCATAGCGACAGCAATACCCTTAGTGCTGCCAGGTAATAAGCCTTTTCATTTTTTTGCTGCAGCCTTTGTATGATGGAGTAAATATTCAACATTAATTATAATGATTTAAATGTTGAAATAAATACCACCCGGTTCTTACTGCTGTCAGCAATATTGAAAGTCTTTACAGGGTCAATATATTTATGCACTATGCGGAGTTGAAATTCCAGGCCATTTGTATCTGCTTGTTTTTTTTCCAGTATATATTTTCCGTAGCTTTTTAAATTTTTAAGATCGGGGATAAGCAGGCTGTCAGTTTCAGCCTGTAACGAAACTGCCTGCAGGTAAATAGCTTCTGCCTGGCCCGGCTGTTGTTTTTGCAATAACCGCTTCTTTGTCTGCAGCAGGTTATCTGCATGATCCAGGGTGCGGCCGATGATCCTGTTCAGCGCTTCAGGGAAATAATTAAAAGGCGCATATTTTCTTCTTTGTTCAATACTGTAACCAAGCAGGTGGATTGTATCAGTTTTAGAAGGGTCTGTTATTTTTCTTACTATGAAATCAGCTTCACTGTTATATGGTTTTGTAAATGAGAATAAGCGCCAGTTTTGATTAAACAAAGATGAATACACAACGGTTTGTGCGGGTGCTATTTTGCGGACTGTCCTGTAAGAAAAAACGAGTCCAAAAGTAAACAGCCAATAATAAATAAAACCCAGTAAAAGGCAGATGGAAAGAAATTTGTAAGCAATTGATCCTGGTGATTCTTTTGCATTCATCCATACAAAAATATAGTTTTATTTCTGTGCTGCCGCTTAATAAACAATGCAGCCTTATGACTGCATTGTTGTGTTTGTAAATGTTGATTATTGGTGTGCACTATTCTCCTGCCACTTCCTCTTTTCCTTTCTTCCAGCTCCTGTGTTTGGCACCATCCATCTTAACGATCTTTGGCGTGAACTTGCCAACCACATCCACCAGCGCTTTCTGCGACTGCATCACCACATCAATATCCTTGTATGCAAAGGGTGATTCATCCAGTCCGCCGCCCAGCAACTTTACACCATGCTTTTTCAATTCGTCTTTAAACTGTTTATCAGTCACAGACTGTATAGCCCTTGTACGGCTCATCTTTCTGCCGGCACCGTGTGAAGCAGAGTTCACAGCAGCTTCCTCACCTTTACCTTTTACGATAAAGCCTGGCGCCGTCATGCTGCCGGGGATAATACCCAGTACATCTTTACCTGCAGGTGTGGCACCCTTACGGTGAACGATCACCTCACGGCCTTCCAGTTTTTCCTTCCAGGCAAAGTTGTGGTGGTTCTCCACCATCTTTAATGGTCTGCGCCCAAGCTGCTTTGCGATCTTTGCATGTATCACATGGTGACACGCACTTGCATAATCACCCGCCAGGTTCATAGCGTTCCAGTATTCAATACCAGCTTCTTCATCCATTGTTAGCCAGGCCAGGTTTTTTGCATCCTGTGGCAAACGCCTTTTGCTGATGGCAATTTTCGTATAGTGGTTAGCGATATTAGCACCCAGTGCCCTTGAACCGGAATGACTCAGCAGCCCCACATAGTTACCTGCAGGCACACCCAGTATCGCATCTTTTTCTCCAATTTCAATTACACCAAACTCAACAAAGTGGTTACCGCTGCCGGAAGAACCCAATTGTTTCCACGCCCTGCCGTGTAAATTCTTTAATAGTGGCAGCTGGTAGAACAATTCATTCTCCATCACTTCATGGTTGGCAGCCTGGTCAAACTGTGCACCGCTGCCAAATAATGTGGCCTCGTTTATTTCCCGTGCAAAGTAGCTTTCCTTTTGTATCAAATCTTTCGGGTCAATATCAAAAATGCTCAGGCACATACGGCAACCGATGTCCACGCCCACACCATAAGGTATCACGGCATTTTCAGTTGCCAGCACACCACCTATCGGTAACCCATACCCGCTGTGTGCATCGGGCATTAAAGCCCCGGCTACGCTGATGGGTAATTTTGCTGCCTGGTACATCTGGTGCATGGCGCCTTCTTCAATATGTTCCTGCCCGAATACATTGAACTGTATCCCATGCTGGTTCAGAGAAACCTCTGCACCATCTGCTGACTCTTTTGGCAATAACTGTTTTGCTATTGCGCCCAATACTTCATCAGCAGCATAGTCATGCGGCGATTGCAGTACTTCTTTCAATATATCAAAAGCCTGTTCTTTTGTGTGATGCTTGTAATGTTTCTCCATCACGTTGATGGCCACGCTTATCACCGGTCCTTCCGGTAAGCCGATGGCCCTTAATTCTTTTCCCTGTATTTTTAACTTACTCATTGTTTTTTGTTTTTTTCATCACAAAGGCCACCAGGTTTGTCACGGAGAACACCAAGCCTTTGTGAACCTTGTGTCCTTTGTGGTTTAATTTTCAATACCAGCTTCAATTTTTTATGGCATCATCGTTGCAAGCTTTGCTTTGTTAAAGATTATTTCCGGTGGAAATTATTTTTAATCAATCACTTCAACTGCATACCTGTATTTAACTTTTACTGAAGCGGAATTTTCAATCCCATTTCTTTCATTGCCAGCAGCGCTTCTGCATTTCCTTTAGCATCATCCACCGGGTGGTGTGTATGCCTGGTGATCCTTAAATGTTTCCATTGTGCAAAGGTATCTTTCTGCATACCACAATAGAGATCGCCGATGCGCCGGGCAGAAAAACCAAAAGGATTTTTGCCAAGGTATATATGAAAATACCAATTGATCCACTGCCAGTCGAAGGCCGGGTTATCGCTGATAAAAATAGGTCTGCCTTTTGAATTGGCATTCAGCCATTGCGCAAACGCATCCATTACTGCCGCCGGTTCATCAAAGCCTTCATGCTCCTGGCGGCTGAAACCGCTTATTGCCAGCGCCTCCGGGTCCCATGTTGCTGAAATGGGTTTTGTTTTACCATAAAATGTTTTGCTTAATGATGGTTCCAGCAGCACTGCACCAAAACACACCATCGAATATTTATGCGGAACAGGTCCGTCTGATTCCACATCTACTATTATATAACTCATTGTTTGTTGTTTTATAAGGGTTAATAATTATTTATTATTTTGCCAAGCAGATGACTCTTGAATCTTTTTTAATTTATTTTAAGGTTTAGACATTTCTGCTAAAAGTAATTCCTTGATTGATATCCTTATTATCTCATTTGACAGTGTTGTAAAAAAATCATAGCAAGATTTAAAACCAATTTGGCATTTTTTTCTGTAGCATATTCCTCTTTTGGATGAGGATCACCAGTCTTTTGTCTTTCTCTCATTAGAACCGATTCAATTGTTCCAAATATTTCTTTAGTAAACATGTCTTCGGGTATAATTTTTTCTTTTTGGGCTTGTGTTATTAACTTTGAGATCTCTCCCTTCCCGATCTTTCCATTTACTAGAATTTGCAAATATGCCTGTATTGCCGCTACAGTATGTGTCACACAAGTACTATAGCTTGCTGGATTATTTTCTCTAAATTTTTTAAATGCATCCGTTAATAATTTATTTACTTCTATCCATTTGGGATCAACCAGGCTGGCGAGAACCGGTTCAAATATTCCTTTCACAATCTTCTCATCTTGCCTAGGTATAAAGCCGTTTGAAGTCAGATAAACGTAAACGCCAAAATCCGCAAAGACATCATTTAGAGCATCTTTAAATTCATTGAAAGGAAGGGTTTCCCATTCTTGCTTTTGCTTTTCGTACTCATTTTTTGATCGCAGATTTTCTTGATAATCATAAAATTTGTTTTCTCTCTCTTGCAACAATATTTTACAATAAAATGAAAGCATTTCTAAAATAGCATTACCATCATCGCTTTTAAATATTTTTAAGAAATCTTTACATGCATTGAAGAAAGTGTTTTCTTGTATAAAGTGTGCTGCATAGTTTTTTGCTTTATAATAGTAGCTCATTGAGGCAATTGTTCTGTAAATTCTTTTCTGTTTTTCTGCTTCGTTCTGGCCTATAAATTCATAATAATTCTCTTCCATGCCACTAAAAGAGTCAACCCAACGCATTTTTTCGGTAGGAATAAAAAAATAAAACTCTAAATGCTTCCACATTAACTCTTTCTCTTCGGTGGAAATTATGCTCCAATCTCTAAACCCCAGATTTGGTTTTAGTAAATTTTTTGCATCAAGATTTATTTCACTCCATAGTTTAAACATAATAGAATAATTTTGTTATTAAATAAGATTTTAAAGTTACATATTGCAGAACAACGCTAATTTAGGTACAAGTGTGCGACGCAACAATGCTCAATAGCAGCACTACTGCCGGTCACACAAAAATCAATTTATAAAAAATTCAACAGGGTAACAACCGAAAGAGAACATGCTGCTCTAACCGCTGAGCTACGGGCCCATTTAATAACAAATGGTGGACCCGGTGGGAGTTGAACCCACGACCCGCCGAGTGATGATCGAAGTATCTCTTGTCTACGACACCTGCTGAAAAAGTTTTACAGGGCAACAATCCAGTAAGGCACTTTTGTCATTTGCCTTGCCACTCAGCCATACCGCTTTGGCGGTAACCGGAATTGAACCGGTGTACAATGATTAACGAAGTAAGCCTTGCTTACGGCACCTGCAATATTGTAAAATCAGTGGCGACAACCGTATAGTGTCTTTTTGGTTCTTGCTAAACGAAGTATCACTACACTACGGCACACTGACTATTTTAAATCAGTTAAAAAATGAGGGCTATAAACCGAACAGCCTGCTGTTACTGAGCTATATCCCGGCTTTCACCAGGAAGCAGGAGTTGAACCTGCGCCTTCCCTGTGTACAGGAACGCTCTTACCGAAGTATGGCTGTGCTACGGCACCTCAAAAAATTATGAATAAGCAAAAGCAAACAGGGAACATGACGGGATTCGAACCCGTACATTTCCGCCTGCAGCGGAACATTCTGCCAAATGAACTACGAAGTAACCCTGCTTTACGGCATCATTCAAAAAATTATGAAAGGGTAAAAGACGAATAATGATTTGCTCTAACCATTGAGCAATATCCCCAAAAAATTTTTAATGGTGGGGATAATAAGAGTCGAACTTATAACCGAAGTAACACTACTCTACGACACCTTTCAAAGAATTTTACATTACACCGGTCTGACCTGCGGTACCGACCGGCCAATAAATAAGTTAAGGAGTAACAGGCGAAACAGGAAATGGGCCGCTGTCTTGCTGAGGATTTGCACCTCTTCCCGCTTTTAGGCGGGACCCTTGGCCCTTGTTGGTGACGAAGTAACCCATCTCTACGACATCCTCACTTTCTTAAATATTTTTAATCAAAGAACTTTTAAAAAGCGGTCACGCCACAGCGTGACCGCTGGTTGTTTACAACTCTATTGCATTGATAAGCTTTACAGCATTACCACCTTCTTCAATTGCATGCAGCACGTTGAAGATCTTATCGCTCCAGCCTGCTATCAGGTACACATCATCACGTTCCACGTTCAGCGGGGTGTTACCATAACCTGCCAGGTCAAACAAATACAGCTTTGCTGCAGGCGCCATTTTTTTATACTGCTTCCACAAACCTGCAATGGTTTCACCGGAACCTTTGCTGTTCCACAACTGGCAATCAGTAAACAGCATTACTTTATCCACGGCCTTGTTGCTTTTCAACAGGTCTTTTATTACCAGGTAACCATTGGTGCTGTAACCAACTTCACCTTCACGGCGGTAGAATTCCTGTACATTAGCCAGTATGTTGTTGTTTGGAACGTTGATTACTTTCCAGGTATCACCAAACATACCGGTGATGGCATTTTCACAACGGTTCTTTAACAGCATCGCCAGCATCAAACCGATATCATAATTCAGTACTTTGCTTTTTGCACTGATGGCACGCTGCATACTTCCACTAACGTCGGCGGCTATCACCACTTTGGTAGCTTCATTATAACCGGCTATGTTGGCAGCGCTGTACAATACAGCCTGTTCCAGTGCATCCATTACTTTGCTTACACGGCCATTCTTCAGCTCTTTCAACTCACGGTAAGCAGCCAGGAAGCGGAACGGCAATTGTTTGCTGTTAGCCACGGCTTTTTCATCAGCGATATAAGCGCATACTTTATTCAAAGCAACAGCGCTTACTTCTGCTTCCAGGATATTACGCAGGTTACGCATGGTAGCCATATAACCCAGTTTGTTGCTGAAGATCAGTTCTTCCCATTTTGCACGGAAAGCCGCCTGCCTTAATTCAACGCTGTCATATTTCTGCTGGCCAACGGCGCTCAGTTCCACTTCCCAGGTATAAGGCACCTGCAGTTCATCTTTTACTATTTTATCAAACAAAGCCTGCTGTGCCTCATCTTTTGCTTTCGGGTGTACCAGGAACAAAGCGTCTTTTAATTTTACCGCAGCATCCCTGTTGTATTTTGCAAACTGGTACTCATCGAACTTATTAAAAGCTGCTGCCAAACCTTTCTGCAGCTGTTTGCTCAGTTTGTTCAGTTTTTTTACTTCAGTACGTTCGTTTGCCATTGCATAGTAAGCCAGCATTTCAGTGATCTCATCAGCACGCTGTACCACACGGTTAGCCAGTTTACCCACCACAGGATTACCACTTTCTTTTTTTGCCAGCTCAACAGCCAATACTAATGGTATGCTGCGCAGGTACATCTGTTCACGGGCATATACTGCCAGCTTAGCAACAAAGGCTGCATCATTCTTTTCGATCAATGCACGGATACGCTGCAGTTTGCCGGCACCTTTTTCATAAAACTGGTCGCTTAAGCCTGCGGTGGCCACAGCAGTATACAACTCCAGTTGCGGAGTTAATACAAATGCTGGTGCATTTTCGTAATTAATGGTTTCTTTTGCTTTGCTTTTAAATGGTAAATTAAATTTCATTGTATACCTCCTTTTCGTTTGATAACACAAACCTCTAACCCAACTGTGCAACCTTTTTGCACAGTAAAAAATATTTTTAATTTTTTTTTAAAAGAAGCCAGTTTAACCCGGCTTCTTATTATTTCTGCACCACGAATAGCTGTTTCAGCTGTTCCAGCAATGCACCGTTACCGTTAACTGTTATTTCACCGATCTTGTCTGCGATCTTCTCCACGTATTCCATCTCTTTCAGTTTCCACAGCATCGCATTTTCCTCCATCAGTTTTGCAGTGTTCAGCAGGCTACGGGTACTGGCTGTTTCTTCACGCCGCATAATAGTGTTGGCCTGTGCATTCTTTTCTGCGATCAGCACTTTGTTCATGATGTCTTTTACATCACCTGGCAAAATGATATCACGGATACCAAAACCAATCACTTCAATACCCAGTGATTCCGCTTTCTCTTTTACCTGCTGCAGTACAAATGGCGCCATTACATCTTTCTTTTCCAGTACTTCATCAAAACTGTAGCCGGCAATGTATTCCCGGAGCGCCAGCTGAAAGGCCACGTACAATTGTTTATCGTACTCTTTGTTTTGCAGGATAGCTTTTTCAATATCAGCCACACGGTATTGTGCCTGGGCATTGATACGCAAAGCGGCTTTGTCCTTTGTCAGTATCTCCTGGCCATTTACTTCCAGCTGCTGCAGACGGGTATCCACTTTGGCCACCAGTACAGTGATGTTATTCTTCCACCAGTAATACACACCTGCTGTCAGCATTTGTGCATACTTACCATCCACGAACAGCAATGCTTTTTCGTAACTCTCCACAGTGTAATTCCTTATGTAAGGAGCTACCAGCCTGTGCTGCAACGTGGCCCGGCTGATGTTTTCTGTTATTTCGATCTTGCTGGTATCGGCTATTACAAATTCATAATTGATAATGCCTTTCCAGAAAGTGTAGCGGCCTGCAGCCAGTACGGCTTTAAGTAAACCATTTTCGTACTGTAATGCGATCTCATTATCCTTTACATCCACTACATGCAGTGATTGTGCCAGTGCAGCATCCTGCAACAGTATGTTGAGTTCAACAGGTGCATAGAACTGTTTTGACAAATCATATATATATGCGGTCTCATTAAACCACAGCCAGTATTTACCCTCTTTCAGTACTTTCTTGTACACGCCGTCTTTAAAAACCAGTGCGATTTGGTAGGCGTTGATCATGATCCTTTTCATTGTTTCTTGTTTTTGCCATGAATTGCATGAATGACTATGAATGCATTTATGCCAGACATGGATTATTTAAATATTTGCCACAGCCTGCACAGGTATTGTGCAATTGTGTTGTTTGTTCTTTTTTAAAAAGCCAGCATTATCTCCCACTCAATAATTACGGAAGCCGGTTTCAATATTGTTTACTGGTACAGTTCTTCAATGGTTATTCACCAACAGGTTGTGATGAATTATATTGCTGAAGTATAGCAGCGTACTTTATTTGTACACCTGCCTGCAGGTAAGTACCGGGTTGCCTGTTGCGGCGCCGGAGGCGCCGCAATCGCCGGTAAATAATCCTGGCTTTATTTTACCAATCACCATTTTTTAAGAAGTGGCGGACTTCTTCGTTTCCTCTACATTATAAGTGTAGCGCTCTACCGCTGAGCTATCATGCCGTTAGCATGAACCGGATTCGAACCGGCGCTTGAGTTGTTGCTCTACCAACTGAGCTACCCCGGGCAACCGGGAGAAGGAATCGAACCTTCGACATACAACGTGGTAGGCATACCCCATAAGGGCAACAGCATACAGGTAGCTATGGCGCCTGTACTGCCGTGTTGTAAAAACACTGACCTGGTTTGCTTACTGATGGTGTATACCGGTCTTGCCGCTAAGCAAGCTTTTTTGCTGAACGATACCAGCAATATTTTAAAGAACTTGTTTGTTACTCCTGTGAGATTCGAACTCACACTTTGCTTTCGCAACAGACCGGCTGTAAATACGCTTCCCTACTTTTATTAAGTAATTTCGGTGCACTGTAAACTCTGTCCATTCAGGCGAACAGCCTGAACGGTATCATCCGGTCACTCCGCGGCCACATAATTTTTCCGCAGCACTTCCTTTTATGCTAAGGAGCAAAATTTTCTTACATGAGATTGAAATATTCATAAGCTTTGTCCAGCTTTGCTGAATGTTCACCCCTGTAATTTTTATTAACCAAAAAATCCTCGATCCTCTCTTTAAAGATTTTAATAGTTGCCCTGTTTTGCAACCACCCTGCTAAAAACTCCATTCTTTCATCGGCGAATGCGTTATCTATTTTTAATTTCCCTTTCCTGGAAGTTGTTATCTCATTTTCTATTGTTTCAACGAAATGAAGCAATGGATTTAAACCTGTCATATTCACCCATTCTTCTGTCACCCATCTTATATCAAATCCTGTTTTTGAAAACATAATGATTATGCTCACCAGGCTTTCGTTTTCTAAAGGATATAAGTCCAGGCAGTTTCTGAAAACGGCTTTCATAAACTTTGTCAAAAAAGAATTTTCTTCTTCTGTCCATTTTTGTTTACTTATATATCCAATCCTGCTTAACGCTATTTCTGTTGAATGAGACGGGAAGTCAAATAATGACACCAGTTCCAGTATCCTCGGCAAAAAGTATTTCAATTCGTTGGCGTCTATTACTTCAGCCATGGCGGAATTGTTATAGATACCTAATAATTCAACCCCGATTTTTGCGACAGGAGTTTTAACCAATTGATCTTGCTCTTCCAATGAGACACAGCAGGGACATACATCAAGTTTGCCACTAAGCCGGTATTTGCTGAACAATTCATATCCTTCTTCCACAATTGATTCTAATTCACTTTTCATTATACAAACCTCCAAGCCAACTGTGCAATCTTTTTGCACAGTAAATAGTATTTTTAATTATTTTTAAAAAAACTTTCAGATGCCTGTAAACCGTAATGCCCTTATCCGTTACCGTACCATCGATAAATGCCTTCAAAACCGCCGCCGTAAATGGACCATCGAATGCCTGATCAATGCCTGTAATGATGCATTGTATGAATATGAAGGCATCGATAAATCCGTAAGCATGCGTACCATCCGGCTCGACCTGAATGCCATGCGGAGTGATAAGCTTGGTTACAATGCACCCATCATCGTGGTGGATAAAAAATATTATACCTACGAAGAACCGGGCTACAGTATCACCAATATTCCACTTACGACGCAGGACCTGAACATTCTCCAGGAAGTGAGTCACCTGCTCCAGCAATTCAAAGGTTTCAGCCACTTTAATGAAGTGAGTGAAATGGTGAACAAGCTCGAAGACAAGATCTACAGCGAACAGCACCAGCAGCATCCCGTTATTGATTTTGAAAAGAACGAATTGCTTGCCGGTATTGGCTGGCTGGATGTTTTGTACAAAGCCATCATCAACGAAACAGCACTGCAGCTTGCTTACCAGTCATTTAAAGCAAGGCAGGCAAGTGATATCGTTTTTTGTCCTTACCTGCTTAAAGAATACCGTAACCGCTGGTTTGTACTCGGTATTAAAAAAGAAGGTAAAGAGATACTAACGCTGGCGCTTGACCGCATTCAGTCTGTTGAACCTGCAACGCATCAAAAATTTATTGCACCAAAAAATTTTGACAGCAACACTTATTTTGATGACATCATTGGTGTAACCAAGAACATTGGCGACACACCCAGGCTCATCCGTTTTAAAGCCAGCCGCCAGCAGTCGCCTTATATCATTACCAAACCCATTCATCCATCACAAAAGCTGGAAGAAAAACTTCCCGACGGCGTTATCTTCAGCATTACTGTTATTCCCAACTTTGAACTCGAACGGGAGTTGCTGGGGTTTGGCAGCGGGCTGAAAGTATTGTCGCCGGAAAGTTTGGTTAAACGCCTGCGGCATATTGTTGATAGCATGCAGCAGGCATATCTTGTTTAGTTCATCAATGCTTCCCTACGGAAACCAAGTACCTGTGTTTTTGATTCCTGCACTTCTGTATCACCGGGATTAGCAATCTCTGCAATGGTCATTGGCTTTGTGATGTTGGTTGAAAATCCAAGATGATCACTTAACTTTTGTGCTTTTTCCACGCTTAGTTTTCCAAACTCATACTTCGCTATCAGCCTTCCTTTCCGCATTAATGCACTGTCCACGAGTGTAAGTGAATTATTAAATGTGCAGATGATCTGTACATTCAGGAAATCTGCTAACAGGCCGTCTGAAATATTCAGCAGGTTTGATACCGCAGCATTGCTGCTGATCTTCCTGTCCATTATTATGTTTTCTGCATCTTCAATGATCAATACGCTGTTTGGATTATTCACCAGCAACTGGATAAAGTCCGGGCTGGTGATATCACCTGCAATGTTGGGTGAAACAAAAAGAATACGCTTCTTTATCCTCCCGATCAGGTACCGCAGGTAAGTTGTTTTACCAGTTCCAGGTAAGCCATGCAGCAAGACGATGCCCTTGTCTTTATTTTTCATCAACCGGTTACATATCACATCGTTCACTTCTTCAAAATCAGCTTCATAAAACAATGAAAGGTCAAGCCTGGTACGTTTTACTTCCATCCGTTTTAATTCGAAACCATTTCTTCCGCGGCTGATAAGATTTATTTCCAGTGGCTTTCTCCTGGTTCGCTCTTTAAATGCCTTCATCATTCCTGTACACCTCTTTATAAAATCATCCTGGTTCCCGTCATGATATATTTCACAATAGCGGTCATTAAACTCTAATATGCATTCATTCTGCATGATCATAAAGGTTTCATCAAA
Source organism: Ferruginibacter sp. (assembly GCA_047600665.1). GTDB lineage: Bacteria > Bacteroidota > Bacteroidia > Chitinophagales > Chitinophagaceae > Ferruginibacter. Next base: position 2,049,394 of record JASGKJ010000003.1, on the reverse strand, counting down.
CAGGTATTCTTTCTCCTTACTATCATAGCGCCTGCTCCTGTGTACTGATTTTATAAGCTCCCCGAAATTTGATTGAACAGATTCAAATGCTTTTTCCCCATCAATACCCCACATATAGTTTGAACTGGGGATCTTACCAAAGCAATACAGGTAAAGGGACTTGCCGCATAAAAACCCATTATCAAAAATGCCATTGGCATTAATAACAGTCTGTTGTTTTTTATTTTCCATTTTCTTTTTTGCTTTAGAGATACGGGCTTATTGTTAATGTTTGTTGTTTTGCCCAGGCTTCCAGGTATTTCCTGGCTTCATCTGAAATGGGCCTGTTCATTTTTGCTTTTGCCTGTACAACCCTGTACAGTTGTAAATTCACTTCAATGGTTGCCAGCGTATCAAGCATAAACCCACCGCTTGTCTTTCTCAAAGAAAAAATGGCTGTCCTTCCTTTAGCACAATAGAAAGCATAAGAAGCCACGCAATGTTTCATCGTTTTTCCTTCCGATTTCAGGAGTGCTGCTTCGGTTAATTCTTCAATAACTATTAAATCTTTTTTCTTTTCTTCCCGGTAGCCATCTATTCCGCAGGGTTTCCAGGTTACAGCATCATTGCCGTGCGAAAATCTCTGGTGCCATTCATCGCTTTGTCTTATCAGCGATTGTAAGTTTCTGCCTTTAAGTGAATAGTGCCCATTGGCTCTTTTTTCTTCTCTTACATAATCAATGATCTCAGTCAGCTTTTCATAATTAAACATGCCACCGTTGATTACTAACTGTATAAACCCTGCCCAAAATTCTTCATCGCTGTACGGTTTTATTCCGATCCAGGAATACACAAAACGTTCTGCCAGTTTATTATCGCCGCCCATTCCTTTTACCTGGCTCCAGCGGATGGCTTCGGGTATTGAAAATTTAGAAGGGGATTGTAAAAAGTAATGCCCCATCTTTTGTGTGAATGGTACCGGTAGGTTATACAAATCCTTTACTCTCCCTCCTGTACCAATGTGCATAAACCAGTTGATGAAAAGATCGTTGCCTGTTCCAAAAAACGCCTTATGTAAGAACTCCGGCGTATTGTATTTACAGAACAACCATTCTGACAATAACCTCACCTGCTCTGCCCCCCTTCTTGAGGAAGGTTTCCATTCCGCAAGGTCTTTTATCCAGTACGACCTGAACCTCACCATGCTGAACACTGCACCGATATAATCTTCACCGGACATAAGCGTGGAATACCTGCTCAGGTGGATGAATGTTTCCTTTAATACTTCCCTGTCCCTTGCTTTCGCCTTAGAATTATATTTTTGAAAGCAATCGTTTATTTTCCAGATGCGCCTGTCTGCATAATAGTCACTCAGATCTGTGCCGTTGCTGATCGCTTCAACAACCTCATCCAGTTTTTTAAATCTTTTTTTAGAAAATTGAAGTACTTTTTCTTCAATGGCAACTTTACGCTGCAATTGAGCTTTTTGCTCCTCTCTTTCCTTTTTTGAAATATGCTGTTTCATTGTGGTTAAGTTTGTCCCTGTCAGAAAATATTTTCCTGTTTTGAATCAACAGCTTCATAAGCTGCATACTATTACTTACCTTATTTTTCATTATCCTGATTTTTTAAATTTTTGTTTTTATTTTTTTCTACTGTACCACTTTATTGGCGCAGCTTGAGCTGGCAAAGGCTTCCGGCTTAGCTTTAAAAGCAAAACCCATCCCCATGATATAACCCATAGCTTCCTTTAAAGCGTCATTACTTTTAAAAGAAGGGTTGGTGTTGATATCAGCATGCACTTCCATATCCACGCTGTAACGGCTGAAGATGTTGCACAATGCATAAGCCACTTCAATACTTTTGGCCACTTCCACCAGCATTCTTTCTTTGATGCTCCTGCGTTGTGTGGAGGTTTCGTTGTGTATATACATAAAACCACCTTTACCCTTTCGGATGAAAACAATAACGGTTGCAAATGCTGTTTCACGCCCCTTCACCTGGCTGTCGGTACCGATACATACTTTCAGCTCGTGGCCCATGGCCCTTTCTTTGGCGATCACATCCATTACTTCCTCTTCAATTGGTCTGCGGATGTATTGTCCGCTCAACTTTCTCCATTGCTGCGACTGTTCCATTATTTTTGTTTTAGCCACGAATCACACAGATTAACACAAATGTGTTTCATGGTTTTGTTATCAACTTCAGTTCTTTGTGGCGGCATCGTTGTGTCACTCACTTCAGGGATATACCGCTATTCATCTTTTTTGCACGGGTTACAAGACTCGAACTTGTATTAACAGTTTTGGAGACTGCAGTGTTAGCCATTACACTAAACCCGTAATAGCGGACGAAACAGGATTCGAACCTGTACCGCTGCGGCTTCAACGCAGTGCTCTTCCATTGGAGCTATTCGTCCGGGTTAGTTTCAACATGCTTTGACTGATATCTTATTTCCTCATGATCGAATTTGCCTGTTCAAACTGTTTTATATAAACGTCCCATATTGCGGAGAGTAAAGGGTTCGAACCTTTGCACCGTAACCGGTGTCTTGGCTTAGCGGGCCAGCACATTACCAACTCTGTCAACTCTCCAGTTAATTTTTTTGCGGAGAGAAAGAGATTCGAACTCTTGAGGCTGTTATACCCAGGCTGTTTTCAAGACAGCTTCCATGACCAACCGGTCTCTCTCCCTGTGTGAGTGGCAAGACTCGAACTTGCTAAGCCCGAAGGCAACAGTTTTACAGACTGCTGTGACTCCCCATCTTCACCGCACTCACATTATTGTGCGGAAACAGAATGATTCGAACATTCATCTAAAGGCTAACAACCAGTTGTTCTGCCGTTGAACTATGTTTCCGTTATTGCCTGCACCATGATTTAGAAGGATGAACTGGATTAAAAAATTTTTAAGTTCGAAAATCCATTCAATCTTCCAATCCTCCCAAATCCTTGTTCAGACACTGTTTTGTTGGCCCGGTGAGACTCGAACTCACAACCCTCCGGTTAAAAGCCGGATACTCTTGCCATTGAGCTACGAACCATTATGTTGCAGCTGCAGGATTCGAACCTGCAACTATCACCCTGTAACGGTGATCTTCTTCCATTGAATTAAACTGCAATGGTGATGACTGAAAGATTCGAACTTTCAACCTTTACGGTATCAGCGTAATGCTCTTAACCATTGAGCTAAGCCATCCTGGTTGCGGTTTCCAGAGTTGAACTGGAATCTGCCACCTTATGAGAGTGCTGTGTTACCCTTACACCAAACCGCATGGTTGACCCAAACAGGCTCGAACTGTTAACCTTGAGCGTATAAGGCTCCTGCTCTAACCGTTGAGCTATGGGTCATCAACAGCTGGCTCAACAAGACTCGAACTTGTATCGCTGCAGTCGTAGTGCAGTATTCTTATCCATTGAACTATGAGCCATCTTGTACGGCCTCCGGATTTGAACCGGATACACTTTCCCTATGTTTACCTTTCAGAAAGAAAGGAAGCAAAGTATGTTGCCCTTACACCAAACCGTATTGGTTGCCTCCGGGGATCGAACCCTGTTCTTTGCATTCACAGTGCAGCGCTTTACCTGATAAGCTAAAGACAACGTATGTTATTGAGGACAGGCTCGAACTGTCATCACCAGTTTCAGAGACTGGTATGCTGCGCCATTGCACCACTCAATAATTTGTGCAGCATGAGTGATTCGAACACTCTCCCCCGGTTTGGAAGACCGGTACGCCGCCATCAACGCTTATACTGCAAACATGGTAACCTGTATGGGAGTCGAACCCATGTCGTCACATCGAAAATGTGATGTCCTTAACCGTTAGACGAACAGGCCATGTATAGAAGACAGGATTCGAACCTGCAGCCTCTCCAGTCCAGGTGGAGTATCCGTCCAGTCGGAATGCTTCTATATTTTGCAGCAGTATGTTTCAACTGCTGCTGTTTTCATAATTGGGCTCAGGGTTTTATTAGTCCTTGTATTGTATGTCATCACTTACGATCCGCTCCAGCCCTGAACTGTCCAGCGCATCTATATAACCCAGGGCAGATGTGCCCGGCGAGAGAAAGCAGATATTTTTAAACCCATTTTCTTTTGTTATCAGCGTGTTGTTTTCATTGATCACTTCCACGGCTTTTACTTTTATCTTATTGAGTTTCTTCGTGGCAGGATCAATATCTCCCCATTGCACATAATTGCTGCCCCATTCTTCCACCATAAACTTCCTTCCCGATTTCATGATCACCCAGTATCTTCCCGTTTCCATATACTTTATTTTAATTGTTTTTTTAAAAAGCAGCCCCGTGCATCTCCAGGGCATGCTTTTATTCCTCCTTCTGCATCTGATGCGTTTAGTTATTATTTGAACCGGGCTGACGGGCAAAACCCATTACCCTTGTTTGTTTTGTTTCAGCTGTTTTCCTGAAAGCAGCCACATCTTTTACCGCCTGCGATGCCCAGTCATATTGTGACGGTGTAAAGAGTATTTGACAGTAATCATTGGCCAGTTCGATCATCCTGTTATTATCCAGAACAAAAATGCTGTTGTTAAAAAGCATTTTATCCTGTGAGTGGTCGTGCCAGGCATGCTGGTACACGGCTTTGATGCTGTACTTATATCTTTCACTGATTTGTGGAAAAGCTTTACTTACATCTATCTCCCCAACAAAACTTACACAAGGCACTTTGTTAAATTGCCAGGCATAAAAAGCTTTTACATCTACAAAGTGCCCATTGAACAAGGCGCCCATGTCATGTATTTCTTTCCTGAAAAATCTTTGTATCATATTCAGCCTCCTCTTTTATTTTTATCGGCGCATAAAAAAACCGGTTGTGATTCACAACCGGTTTTTTCTTACTCACATAGTTTTTATTTATGTGCAGACATAACACGGTCGTGTATGTTTATTACTGTTTTCATTACCCACAGGCGACATAACTTTTACCGGAACAATAAAGCAATACCCTGCCTGTAACGAAAGTTTATCTTTCATCATCATTGTACTGGTTGTATGTATTAGTTCTTGCCGCATGTATATTGTTTATATGCAGACAGTATCTTTTACCGCCAACAAAAAACCCCGCTGATTCAGGCGGGGCTTATGTTATAGCGAATTAGTTTTGATACTTATTCTGCAGCATTATATGCCCCGGCGTCGCTGTTATAGCCTTTCGGACTAAACCAGCCTGCGCATTCAATATGTGATTGTATTCGAAGCATATTTTACTGTTAATTAATTTTTTTGCACTGCAAAGATGAATTTATTTTTTTGATGCTGCCAAATTTTTGTGAAGAAATTTTAAAAAAATTTTTCTGCGTTTGATAACGTATGCTGCTTAATGCTTTTCTGTTAAGTATTTCCAGTAACGTTTAGGCATATGCCGGATATGCAGTTTGGTGTTTTTTCTTGCTTTAATATTTACGCTTGAAAAGTATTGCTGCCAGAGCGTTTGATACAAAACTTCATTTTCATCATAAAGATTTTCAAGCACTTGTTTGTTGTTTAAGTCGGCAGTAAAATCAATTTCAACTTCTGTTACGCTATCCAAGTCGTAAGCGATACCATACCTGCGGCGTACGTCATATATCAACCAACGCTGATCTGCATAACGTTCTTTAAAATGTTTTATAATTAAAGGAATAACATTGTAATCGGGTTGTATGATAGCATAATACAACTGATCCTTTGTAAGCTGGAAACGTATAAACGCTTCCATCCGGTGTTTTTCACGGTGTACTTTTTTACTAGTTTGCTGTATCATTAAAACATTTGCGTTGGAATAATCATTTTCAATTGCAAAATTTGATTTCAGTGCATATTGTATATAGCGGAACAAAACATTGTCTATCTCTTTTATTTCCGATAGATATGCATCGTACAGTTGTTTAATTGTTTTACTGCCGGTAACACTTTTTAATTTATTATAAACACGGGTTGATTTGTCTTTATTGGTCATCACTGTATGCATATTCCCAAATAAACTGCCGTTTACAGTGTTGTCTCTTGTAATATTCGGATCGGCAATCTTGTATTCATAAATTTCAAATACTGCTGAGAGCAATCCTTCAAAACTTCCATCGTATACGACCCGGGTCATCAGAATATTTTTAATTGCGGGGAAAAATTTGGTTTGTACTTACTGTTGATTTCTGCCATAATAATTGTTTTCAATTGATGCGGTTGCCAGTCATTTCTTTCAAATTCGTTGCCACATTCAATAAAATATTTTGCCCTGTTATAAGCCACACCAATTTTTTTCAGGTGCAGGCTGTTAAGTCGTTTGAATTTTCTTGCGGCACAAATTTTTTGAGCGGACTGTATGCCAATGCCGGGAACTCTCAGTATTAAATGGTAATCTGCTTTGTTAATGTCAACAGGAAATACATGAAGGTTACGGAGTGCCCAACTTAGTTTGGGATCAATGTCTGTATCCAGTAAAGGAAATGTAGCGTTTACAATTTCGTTTACAGCAAATCCATAAAAGCGCATTAGCCAGTCAGCCTGGTACAACCTGTTTTCCCTTATCATCGGCACAGGCGTACCAATTGCCGGCAGGCGGTTATCATTGCTGACCGGCACATAGCCGGAATAGTAAACCCTGCGCATGTTGAATTTTTTGTAAAATCCATTTGCCAGGTATAAAATTTCAAAATCGGTTTCAGGTGTAGCGCCAATCACCATTTGTGTACTTTGGCCTGCAGGCGCAAACATGGGTACTTTTGAAAATATTTTTTTCTCTTCTTCATATTTGATGATGGCATCTTTTAAAAACTGCATCGGCTTCAGCATATCAACCCTTTTCTTATCAGGCGCTAATAATGCAAGGCTTTTTTCAGTTGGCATTTCAACATTTATACTCAGCCTGTCTGCCCAGCGCCCGGCTTCTTTTATCAACTCATCACTTGCACCAGGAATAGTTTTTAAATGAATATATCCATTAAACTTATGCTCGGTTCTTAATGTTTTTGCAACAAGGACCAGGCGTTCCATGGTATAGTCTGCATTTGAGAAAATGCCCGAGCTCAGGAAGAGTCCTTCAATATAGTTGCGCCGGTAAAAGTTAATGGTTATGTCAACCACTTCCTGTACAGTAAAAGCTGCTCTTTTGATATCATTACTTTTCCTGCTTACACAATAAGCACAATCATATATGCAGTGATTGGTTAAAAGAATTTTTAACAAGCTTACACAACGGCCATCTTCAGTATACGCATGGCATATACCGCTGGATGCATTGCCAATGCCCTTGTTTTCATTTTTACGCTGGCTGCCGCTGCTGGCACAGCTTACATCATACTTGGCTGCATCAGCCAGTATGGATAGTTTTTCTTTAATACGGTCGAAGTTCATTGAAATAATTTTAATTCAATAAAACTTACATGGGATAAAAACACTAGGCTAGTAAAGAAGGGTAAGTCGATGATTAAAGCTGTTGTTTTCATTTAAGAAAGAGGGCTTACCATACAGCCATTCATAACTCTGTATCCACAGATCGCATTTCTTAATAAACTCAATCTCCCACTGGTGACTGATAATCGTTTGCCGTTCTGCTGTGGCAGTGAGAAATTGTTTCAGCGTAGTATCGAAGTATGGAATGGAGGCAATAAAATCTTCCATCTCGCTGGCTGCAGGTGCTGTACCAAAAAAATTGTTTAATGGATAAGGATGCTGCAGCCTGTGTGTTTTGATAGTGGTGCTTATCTTCCTGCTGATAATGTCTAATAAATATTCTTTTGTAACTGATTGCATAAGTAATTTTTAAAATAGTTTTCCCTGCCCACCTGGCACCCTGAACTGGCTTCTGTCGAGGCTCCACTCTTCTGCATTCATACCATAGAGCTTGCCATATTTTTTATACTGCTGCGCCACCAATTGGGCAATGCTGCCTTCGCCCCGCATGCGTACGCCCCAGCGTGTATCATTCACTTTTCCATCGTGGCTCTGCTCCACCAGGTGCCATACTTTATCTGCCCGGTCGGGAAAATTTTTGTAAAGCCAGTCGTGGAATAAAAATTTAATAGCACCATTGAGGCGGATAAATGTGTAAGCAGTAAACGTAGCACCATTGTCCCTGGCTTCTTTCATGATGCGCTGCATTTCATGTTCATTAAGACCGGGTATCATAGGCCCCATCATAATGCCCATGCGTACACCTGCACTGCTGAGTTCATTGATCACCTTTAGTTTTTGTTTTGCTGTTGTGGTACGTGGTTCCATCACCCTTCTTAAATCTTCATTGAACGAAGTGATAGAAACCATAGCTGATACAATTTTCTTCTTGCCCATTTCCTGTAACACATCTTTGTCTTTTAGTATCCATGAGTTTTTGGTGAGTATACCAACAGGCTGGTTGAATTCATTGCATATTTCAAGCAGGCCCCTTGTTAATCGGTAGGTTTGTTCTGCTGGTTGATAACAGTCTGTATTACCACTGAGCATGATGGGCGTGGCATCCCATTTTGGGTGCATTAAAAACTTACGGAGTAACTGTGGGGCATTTTTCTTTACTAATATTTTTTGTTCAAAGTCCATACCGGCACTATAACCCCAGTATTCATGCACATTACGGGCATAACAATAAATACAACCATGCTCGCAACCGGCATAGGGATTCATGCTGTAACTCATACCCACATCAGGGCTTTCCACTTTATTGACAATGGTTTTTGGACTGGTTTCGATGTATTGTGTTGGTAATGCTGTTTCATTCCAGTCATCGATGCCTTCAATGTGCTCTTTTGTTTTTTCATCTTTCAGGAAACGGTTCTTTGTGTTGAACTGTGCACCACGGCCAGCCACGTACTGTGATTTATTTTCTTCACCTTCTTTTGAAGAGAGCGGTTTTACTTTATAATGATCTTGCTTTAATTGTTTGTTGTTTTTATCAGCAGACATAAGTTTGATTTTATGCGCCACGAATGGCGTGAATTAACAGGAATGATTAAGTTGCGGCGGCGAAGCCGCCGCAACTGTTGTTTGAATTTTCTTACTGAAGCGTTTTTTAAGAGTGCTGCATTGAATGCTGCTGAGCGGTACGCAGTACAAGTGAGGTTATTATTTTTCTTTCCCCAAAAGAAAATAATAACAGAACAAGTTCACAACTATGTTGAACAGCGATACAGAGACTGTTCAATTATCCCTTCTTACGCTTCTTTCTCTCTTATGCGCTTAGCCGAATAAATCGCCCTGTTTAATATTTACCGGCAGGTTTTCAAACTCAAAACGCTGCACTATCTCGTACTTCGGCGGATAGCTACCGGTTGTAATTAATGGTCGCTTTAGCAACAACATACTGTCGGCAATAAAGCGGCCGGTAAAATGACGGTGACTGTATTCCAGCCAGCCTTTTTCATATTGCCAGGGCTGCAGCTTGCGGGCAATGGTTAAATGTGGCTCCATGATAAAATGTGGTTTGTTGTCATCGTTCAGTTTCATGAGCCGCTGTGATTCTTTGCGGACTTCCTTTACCAGGTTCTGTATTGGCAGTTTGGAGGTGATGTTAATATAAATGGTATGGGAAGGAAAGCTGCCATAATCTTTCAGCTCAATTTTAATAGGTGGAAAACCCATGGCGATGGTATGCAGCCGGTTTACTACCCGTTCTTCCATTAGCTGGTACTGTAAAAAATTTACCAGCGTGATATGGGGCTTTCCCGACAATGCGGTACTGGCTTTATAAGTATCAAAAAACTCCTGCTTTACTTTCTGAATTTTATTGCGGAGTTCTTCATGAGGGTTTAGTACAAGCAGGTATTCATATATTTTATAACCGGGCATCAGCACCTCTCCGTTGGGCCCTCTCCCCAGTAACTGCAACCCCATTGTTTCATTTAGCTTCATCGTTTTTCGTTTTATTTCAAGGATTGATTTACCAATTATGCAATACATTTTTTAATACCAGTTTTTGGCATTGAAGGGTAAAAACTGAAAAAATAATTACCAATTTTGTTAGTATAAAATTACTAAATTATTTAGCTTTACCAAAATTAATTTTATGGAAAACGAAGATTTTTTCAGTGCTGCATACCGGGGCAGTAAACAGTACACCCAGCAGGAAATAAAAACAGCCAATGCCACCGGTTTTGGTGCAGCGGCAGATGATTATATGGAACGGGGTATAGATTTAAATGAACAACTGATAATAAATAAACCGGCCACTTTTTTTATGCGGGTGAGCGGCAACAGTATGATCAATGCAGGTATATATGATGAAGATATTGTGATTGTTGACCGGAGCATAAAACCCGCCAATGGTAAAATTGTAATTGCCATACTGGATGGTGAACTGCTGATACGCCGCTATGAACAAACGATGAATAAGCTGCGGTTAATTCCTGAAACACCCAAGCTGGCGCCGATAGAAATAAATGAATTCAGTGAGTACCGTATATGGGGCGTGGTAACCTGTATCATCCGCATTGCGGATAATAGTCTTAAAAATTTCAGGAACAACAGCAGGCACAAGGAAGAAAAAAATGCACGCTAACATTATACAAATACAATGAAAGCAATTGTTGATTGTAATAGTTTTTATTGTTCCTGTGAAAGGGTGTTTCAGCCGCAGCTGGATGAGAAACCGGTGGTGGTGCTGAGTAATAATGACGGCTGTATTATTTCAAGAAGTGATGAAGCAAAAGCAATTGGTGTGGAGATGGCAGGCCCCTATTTTAAAGCAAAACCATTGATACGGCAGCATAATGTATCGGTTTTTTCGAGCAATTACAATTTGTATGGCGACCTGAGCTGGCGGGTAATGGAAACATTACGGATGCTGCTGGGTGAAACTAATGTGGAAGTATATTCGGTAGATGAATGTTTTTTGGACTTGAGCGCATTGGAAGGAAAAGATTTATATGAAACAGGTTTGCACATCCGGAAAACAGTGGAGCAATGGACGGGCATTAAAGTATCAGTTGGGATTGCGCCAACAAAAGTATTGTGTAAAGTGGCCAACCATCTTGCTAAAAAAAATAAAAGCAAAACACAGTGTGTAGTGGTATTAGACACTCCCTTTTTAATTGGAGCAGCGCTGGAAAGAACGCCTGTAAATGAACTATGGGGAGTAGGCCGGCAGTATGCAGATAAATTAAAAGATCTATGGGGTATTTATGACGGGCTTCAATTACAGCGTATGAGCGAAGATTTTGGTAAATCGCAATTAGGCGGTGTGGTGGGTGCTAGACTGATAAGGGAATTAAAAGGGATTGCCTGCAATGAAATGGAAGAAGAGCTCGTAAATAAAAAAATGATCGCCACCACCAGGATGTTTGGCAGTCCTGTTTCTGACGTGAACGATATTAAAGAAGCGGTGGCCACTTATACCTCAAGGGCGGCAGAAAAACTGCGCCGCCAGCACAGTGCTGCAAAAGTGATAAGTGTGTTCGTTGTGTCAAAGGAAGAAAACCACAACGTAAGTTTTAACCGTGGCGCCACACACAGCAGTCATACCACGCTGCCTGCAGCCACATCTTTTACAAACGAACTGATAAAACCTGCGGTGGCATTGGTTGATACATTATATGAGGAAGGAAAATCTTATAAGAAAGCCGGTGTGATGCTGAGTGGTATTGTACCAGACAATTCTATACAGGGCAATTTATTTTTACCGGAAACAACCAACTGCGGCAGGAAGCTGATGGACATGATTGACAACATAAATTTCAGCCAGCGGGATGATGTATTAAAATTTGCAGCCAGCGGTACCGCCCGGGATTGGAAGATGCGGATGGAAATGCGGAGCCCGAGATACACCACCCGGTGGGATGAGCTATATAAAGTGCATTAAATAATCACTTCCATTTTAAAACCAGGTTTTCCTTCCACACTCTCCAGGTTAAAATTGCCACCATAGGCTTCTGCTTTTTCCTGTATGTTGGAGAACCCCCTTCCGTATTGAATTGCCTTCAGGTTAATACCAGTACCATCGTCCTGCACAATCATTTTAAGCCTTTCCCCCGCACGTTCTATAATTAATTTGGCATTTTTTGCATCAGAGTGTTTTATAATATTAGTTACCTGCTCTTCTGCTATGCGGTATAAAATAATTTGAACTTCGTTGCTGGTGGTGCGGATAAGGTCGTCATCTGTTTTCACAAATGTCCGCACGTTTTTATTTTGCTCCAGCGGGTAAAGTAATTCTGTAAAAGCGAATTTTAATCCAAGTTTTTTTAATGTAACGGGCGAAAGCCGTTTGGCAACCAAACGTACGCCGGATATAGAATTCAGCAACAGCTCCTGTGCTTCCTGCAGCCATATTTTTCCTTCAGCGGTTACCTGTGTTTTTGCCTGCGATAAATGCATGTTAATCGCAGCCAGTACCTGGTTGATATTTTCATTGAGTTCCTGGCTGATATAATTGCGTTCATTTTCTTCTGCCTGGAAAATAGCTTTCATCATTGCCATATGCTGCTCTTTCCTGATATTGTCCAGTTGCTGCTGCAGCGTGTCTATCTCTGTTAAATCCTGCATGGTACCAATCATCCTTAATGATTGTTGATTGGCATCCCGTACAAGGAACAGGCGGTCGAGTATTAGTTTATAACTACCATCCTTGCACCTGAACTGGTATTTACCCCACCATACGGTTTTGTTTCCCGCCATCATTTCATCCAGCTCGGTGATTACTCTTTTCTTATCCTGCGGGTGGATGTTGTTGCGCCACCAGGCTTCATTGTCCGCCATTTCTTCATGTGTATAACCAAATAAATCGATCATACCCTGGTTATAAAATGACCGGCGTGTTATAAAATCATGCTCCCAGATACCCTCTTTAGTGGCAATAGAGAGCAGCTGAAATCTTTTGATGGATTTGGTGGATTCGGTTTCGGCAGCCGCAACGTTTATTGGCCCTGCATCAGTCATATAAGGTTTAATTGTTGGCAGCTGCTAAACTATAAAAAATTTTAAATGACTGCCCTGTCTTCTGAAAGAAAATTATAAACTACAACGGTTTGGCATAATAAAGCAATACATCCGGATCTCCGAACACCATTTCTTTCCCATCTGCTTTATATACCATTAAATCCCACTTGTAATCGCCGGCACTAACTGTAATGGATGCATTATTTACTTTAACACTGCAGGGAAGCATTTCTGATTTTTCTTTCTGGTAAAAGGTAATTTCCCCGTTTGCGGTGTCATCCCCGGTTTTTTCCGTAATAAAAAGGTACTTGATAATATTAGTGGGCGGGTTAATGGCACCAGGTTTGGCCATCTTCCTGTATACTGACCATTTACCTGTTACGTCTGCCAGGGTAATGGATACCGGGTTAGTGTACACATCCTGGTTTACTGCATTTTTGCCATAGGTTTCGTACATAAACTGCTGTGTTTTGCTGAATATATGTATGTAATTATCCTGGTCGTCCAATACCAGCTGTTCGGGGCTTACAGAAACGATGGTGTAAACATCAGCTGCAGCGATTAATACATTACCCGGGGCTTCAATAGCCGCATTACCGATAATATTAGAATGATTGCCATCCCTTGTGATCACTTTTCCCGGGCTTGGGAAGTTGAGCATAATCGTATCGGTTATAACTGCAGGGTTGTTATCTCTTTCTGTCCTTGCCGTTTCCTGCCATTTTCCTGCAAACTGTTCAAGAGAAAATGCCGCCGCCCCGTTTTTTCCCTGCTTTTTTGTTACATCCAGCGGTGTTACGCCCTTTCGTTTAACATGCTGTGCCTCCAAGTGCATGGTTGCCAGTAAAGTAACAGCCAGAATAAATGGATATTTAAGTGACATATAAGTTAAATTTTTACTTTTACGAGAGTGAAATTCAACCCCGGGTGGTTGCATTATGCAAACAAAATACCAGTATTTAACAAAGTTGTGAAATTCCCGGCACTAATTTATATAAGCTTAGACCCCGGAATGGGCCAAATTTGCGAAATGAGAAATAATTAGTGCTGGTTACGGCCGGCCTAAAACAGAAATCAACCAATATTATCAATAGTTGTTAATTTTGTACCGCAAACATAAAATATAAGGTTATGATTAAAACAGGCAGCCCGGTGATTAGTATATATACAGAAATGACACCTAACCCGGAAACAATGAAGTTTGTTGCAAACAAATTACTATACCCAGGTAAGAGTATCGATTTCCCGGATGAAGCAAGTGCAACTCCTTCTCCGCTGGCGCAGGAACTATTTACATTTCCTTTTATAAAATCAGTATTTATTGCCAGCAACTTTATCACGCTGACAAAAACAAACGAAACGGACGACTGGCAGGATGTAATCCCCACCATCAAACAGTTTTTAAAAGAATACCTGGAGGATGGTAAAGTAGTGGTGAATGAAGATGCCGTAGCAGTAATGAAAACAGAGAGCAGTAATACTGTAAGTGAAGACGATGATGATGTGGTAAAACGCATCAAAGAATTATTAGAGAATTATGTAAAGCCTGCCGTAGAAATGGATGGTGGTGCCATACAGTTTAAAAGTTATAATGAAGGAACGGTAAACCTGATGCTGCAGGGAAGCTGCAGTGGTTGCCCTTCTTCCATGATTACATTAAAATCCGGTATTGAAGGCATGATGAAGAGAATGATACCGGAAGTAAAAGAAGTGGTGGCTGAAGCCGAATAATTTTTATTTGAACTATTTTATAAAAGCATTCTTTATAAAGAATGCTTTTTTATTTTACCCCCTGTTGATAACGATTGCACAAAAAGTGTTTTCTTTTAACACCGGCTTCTGCCTGCAGAAATATTAACTTACTAATTTGTAGCGTCATTTTTTTATGAAGAAGACCATCACAGTAATAGCATTATGGTTTACATGTGCCTGGTTACAGGGGCAATCCGTTGCCGGTATTACCGGGAAACCGGATACATCTTACAGTAACTACAGCGCTTATTACAATACGCTTAAAACACACCCGTATATAAAATTGGTACAGGAGTTTAACCTGCCATCCATAAAAGAAAAAAGAGAAGTTGTCTATTGCAAAATAGGTGACCGTAAGTTAATGCTGGATATTTTTCAGCCAGCTAAAAAAACAATTCAACCAATACCCGCCGTTATTATCGTTCATGGCGGCGGCTGGCGTACTGGCAACAGGTTACAGCATCACCCATTGGCTCAGCAATTGGCGTCCCGTGGCTATGCCTGCTTTACACCCGAATACCGGCTGTCCACCGACGCACTTTTTCCTGCTGCTGTATATGATATTAAGGCAGCAATAAGATGGGTAAGAAAAAATGCTGCTGCATATAATGTCGATACCTCAAAAGTTACGGTACTTGGTTTTTCTGCAGGAGGCGAACTGGCAGCTTTTATGGGTACCACGGGTAATATGCCTTTGTTTGAAGGAGCCAGTTGCAATACAACATTCAAATCGCATGTAAATGCCGTGGTGGATATTGACGGCACCTTGTCTTTTGTGCACGCAGAAAGCGGCGAAGGCGATGACAGCAAGCGAACATCTGCAGCAACTTACTGGTTCGGCTATCCTAAAAAAGAAAATTTACAATTGTGGGAAACAGCTTCTCCACTCAGTTACGTAAATGAAAAAACTCCCCCCACATTATTTTTGAACAGCGCTGCAGACCGGATGCATGCAGGACGTGAGGATTATGTAAAAGTGCTGAATGAAAATAGTATCTACATCGAAGTACATGCTTTTGAAGGAGCACCGCATTCATTCTGTTTGTTTGAACCATGGTTTACACCCACAGTAAATTATATTGATGCCTTTCTGAAAAAGGTATTTTTTAAATAACAGGAATTAAGATTGATGAGAAATATTGTTGTTTCATTACTGGTTATCATAACCTGTTCCTCCGGGACCTTTTCGCAAACTTCCAACCCGGCTCAATACAAATATGTGTTTACTGTTGCTAAAGACGGCACAGGCGATTATGCTTTTATCCAGGATGCTATTGATGCCATGCGGGTGTTCCCGCTGGCACCCATAACATTGTATATTAAAAATGGCGTGTACCACGAAAAAATAGAATTGCCTTCAACTAAAACAGACGTCACGTTTATTGGAGAAAGCGTTGATAAAACAATCATCAGCTTTGATGATTATTCAGGTAAGGGTAAGTTGAATACATTTAATTCTTTTACAGCTAAAATTGCGGGAAATCGTTTTGTGGCGGAAAACATCTGTTTTATAAATGCAGCCGGTCCCGTGGGACAGGCGGTTGCGTTACACGTGGAGGCAGACATGGCTGTTTTCAGGAACTGTAAGTTTTTAGGTAACCAGGATACGATCTATGCAGGCGGTGAAAACGCCCGGCAATATTTTGTTGGTTGTTATATAGAAGGTACAACGGATTTTATTTTTGGCCCTGCCACTGTTGTATTCCAAAGCTGCAGGATCAAAGCAAAAGCCAATTCTTACATTACGGCTGCAAATACACCCAGGGGAAAATCATTTGGCTTTGTTTTCCTCGATTGTAAAATTGAAACTGACACGGGTATTAACAAAGTTTATCTCGGGCGGCCATGGCGTGGTTTTTCAAGAACAGCGTTTATACGTTGTGAATTACCAAAACAAATAGCGCCGGAAGGCTGGAATAACTGGGGCAATTCTGAAAATGAAAGAACTGCTTTGTATGCAGAGTATAAAAATAAAGGTGAAGGAGCTGGTGTAAAAAACCGGGTACGCTGGTGTAAACAGCTTACCGCTAAAGAAGCAAAAAAATATACAGCAGCAAATATTTTCAGTTTGGCAAACTCCACATTACCTGCTGATTCGAAATGGTTTGGCGAAAGACCATCCGGGATATTTGGATGGCCGCAAAAAAGTAATACAGAATAACTGTCTTATTCTGTATTAGTTTAAATTTAGCAATTATCGGGTTGTGAATAGTGTTGCTTGTCTGCAATTTTGTATTGTAAATTAAAAACAATGACAAACTACGAAAGGGTACAGCAGGCAATAGAGTACATCCATACTAATTTTCAGCAGCAACCCGAACTGGATGAAGTTGCAAAACAGGTACACATGAGCCCGTTTCATTTCCAGCGGGTATTTAAAGAGTGGGCAGGCGTAAGTCCTAAAAAATTTTTACAATACATCAGTATTCAGCATGCAAAGGAGTTGTTGAAGCAAAATAATAGCCTGGCTGATATAAGTTTTGAAACAGGCTTGTCCGGTACCAGCCGCCTGCACGACCTGTTCGTTAACATTGAAGGCATGACACCCGGAGAATACAAAAATGGCGGAGCTGCATTACATATCAATTACAGTTTTGCCGAAACGCCTTTTGGAAACATCATTGTAGCTTCTACAACGAAAGGAATCTGCCATCTTGCTTTTGCAATTAATGAAAAGGAAGCATTGAAAGAGCTGAAGCAACGTTTTCCCAATGCTGCATTCAAACAGGTGGTGGATACAATACAACAAAATGCATTATTCATTTTTACGCAAGACTGGAAAGAGCTGGCTGGAGTAAAACTGCATTTAAAAGGAACAGATTTTCAAATAAAAATTTGGGAAGCATTGTTGAAAATTCCAATGGGCAACCTGTCAACTTATGGACAGCTGGCTTCAGCAATTGGTAATCCCAGCGCATCAAGAGCTGTTGGTACCGCAATTGGTGATAACCCGGTTGCTTTTTTAATTCCCTGTCACCGGGTAATAAGGTCTACAGGCGCTTTTGGTGAGTACCACTGGAGCAGCGTACGTAAAACGGCTATTATCGGTTGGGAAAGCAGCCGTTGTTATGGAGAACCTGCATAAAACGTTTTTTTTATGATAACACATGTTTCTTTGGGGCAAACAGCGTTCAGCAGGGCGGGAAAGCTTTTTTCATTAATAGAAGCTAAAGAAGTTTTATATGCAGGGAATGCTAAATTGAAAATATATGGTTTGCTGAATTGCAAAAGTGGTAAAAGAATGAAAACGGAAAACAGGGTGTTTTTCTGTTCTTCAGAAGAAGCGGTACAAAATGGTTACCGCCCCTGTGGACATTGTATGAAAGCGGCATACCTGCTTTGGCGACGGAAACAGCATTAAATGATATCCAGCTCCACTTTTGTCATTTCATTTTCCACATTGCCCGTATTAATAGTTGTTGCAGGTTCAAATAACATGATCTCCACTTCGTTTTTTGCAACAGGCTTATGCTCTACTCCATGCGGCACAATTAAAAATTCTCCTTCATTGATCGTAATGATTTTGTCCCGCAGGTGCATTTCAAAACTTCCTTTTACCACATAAAACAATTCGTCTTCACTGTCATGATGATGCCATACAAATTCACCCTGGAACTTTACCAGTTTTACCTGTTGCCCGTTCAGTTCGCCTGCAATCCGGGGATTAAAATAATCAGAAAATTGGGCCAGCTTTTCATTTAAATTCACCTTTTCCATTTACTAAAGATACTGTACGCATTATCGTTCTGCAAGTCCATTCATCAAACAATGTTTTTAAACTGCGGAACGATTTTACCCTTTATCAACTTTAAGGATTCCGGGCAGGATTAATAATTATTTTGCCGGGATAAAAATTATTATATGCGTTTATTGATACCTGCCCTGCTTGTATTTATCTCTTCATCGACCCACTCGCAAAGCTTATTTATGTCCCGTGATATAAAAGCAGCCTATACAAATGAAACGAGGGCTGCAGACGGAAAACCGGGCAAAAATTACTGGCAAAACAGGGCCGACTACACGATGACTATTATGGCAGCCCCGCCTTCCAGGGAAATAACGGGTACTGAAACAATCAAGTATTTCAATAACAGCCCTGATACCTTGCGTTCGTTGGAAGTAAAACTTTTTTTAAATGTGCATAAGCCCGGTGCTCCAAGGGATTTTCCTGTATCAGATGATTACCTTAACAGTGGTGTGCAAATAGATGAAGTAATGGTGGATGGCAGTAAGATTGAATGGGAAGGAGACAGGGTATTTTTTACATCAGAGCGGTTACCACTTGAAAAACCATTGTTTCCCCAAAGAGCTACGGAAATAAAGTTTAAATGGCACTATGAAATTTCATTAAAGAGTAACAGGGAAGGCATGATAGATTCCTCCGCCTGGTTCCTTGCTTATTTTTACCCGAGGGTAGCGGTATATGATGATTACAATGGCTGGGATAATGCAGACTTTATTGATTCAAGGGAGTTCTACAGTGACTTTAATAATTATGATGTAACAATAAAAGTGCCCGCCGATTATATTGTATGGGGTACAGGCACTTTGCAGCAGCCAGAAAAGCTATTACAACCGGCAGTGTTGCAGCGTTACCAGCAGTCCTTAACATCTGACGATGTTATCCGTATTGCAACAAAAGATGATATACAGCAAAAAAAAGTAACCCTGCAAAATGCCGTAAATGAATGGCGCTTTACTTCAAACAATATCGCCGATGTGGCTTTTGGTATCAGCAATCATTACCTGTGGGATGGTTGCAGCGTGGTGGTGGATGATAAAACAGGCCGCAGGGCCAGCGCCCAGGCTGCCTATAAAGATGAAGCGGCAGATTATCATTATGTGGCAGGTTTTGCACGTCATTCCTTAGACTGGTTCAGTCACCAATTGCCCGGTATCCCATATCCATATGAAAAGACAACTATTTTCCAGGGATTTGCAGATATGGAGTACCCGATGATGGTTAATAACAGTTCCTTTGAGGATACTACGTTTTCAAGGTTTGTGGCAGAGCATGAAATAGCACATACCTACATGCCATTCTATATGGGTATTAATGAAACCCGTTATGGTTTTATGGATGAAGGCTGGGCCACCGCTTTTGAATATTTTATTGGTACAGCAGACATAGGTAAGGAAAGAATGGACCCGTTTTTCAAAAGCTTTCGCATTAAAAGCTGGGCAAACAGCAATGCATCCAGCCAGGTGATACCCATTATTACACCTGCAGATGTATTAACCGCAAGAGGTTTTGGTAATAATATTTATGGCAAAGCAGCTGTTGGTTACCTCGCTATGAAGGACCTGCTTGGCGAAGCATTGTTTAAAAAATGCCTGCAGGAATATATGAACAGGTGGAACGGTAAACACCCGGTACCATGGGATTTCTTTAATACATTTAATAATGTTGCCGGTAAAAATTTGAACTGGTTCTGGAACAAATGGTACTTTGAGCCAAGTAATATTGACCTCGCCATACGTTCTGTAAAGCAGGTGGGAAAACAATATACTGTTACACTTGAAAATTTGGGGGGCATGCCGGCACCGGCGGACCTTGTTCTGAATTATAAAGATGGCAGTAAAAAAACAATACACCAAACGCCTGCAATTTGGGAGAAAAATCAAAATAAGACAACCGTTACCGTGAGCGCTGAAAAACCAGTTGAATTAATTTCGGTGGATGGCGGCATTTTTATGGATGCTAACACAGAAGATAATACCTGGAGGGTTAAATAACATCGCCGGTTTAATTGTTTATTCCCCGGCAGTAACCACGCAGTTTCACCTCAATCATTTATTTTTGAAAAAAATAAGAGAGGTTGCAGGAGATTTATAACTTATTTATTGATGGATTAAAACGTACCACCTGGCTGGAATACATTGCAGTGTTTGCTGGTATTGCAAGTGTTTGGTTTTCCCGTATTGAAAATATACTGGTTTACCCGGTTGGCCTCATTAACACTATTATCTATATTTATCTTAGTATAAAGGGCCAGTTATTGGGCGAAGCATCTGTAAATTTTTATTATACCGTAATGAGTATTTATGGATGGATGCTCTGGTTGAAGAAAGACAGCACACAGCATAACCTTGTGAAAATTACCTTCTCTGATGGCAAATGGTGGATATACCAGTTGTTGTTCTTTGGATTGTTTTACGGGGCGATCTACCTTTCACTTACCTATTTAAAACAATCATTTGCACCGGGTGCTATTCCCTGGGCAGATGCACTGGCTTCGGCAACCGCATTTACAGGTATGTGGCTGATGACAAAGAAAAAAGTAGAAAGCTGGTATTGGTGGATCGCAACAAATATTGCATCAATACCTTTATACTTTATAAAGCATTATGTTTTTACAAGTGTATATTACCTTGTTTTATTAGTAATGGCAGTTTTTGGATTAATGGAATGGAGCCGCCGTGCTACCAGTAACAAATATGACAGTTAAAAAAATTGTAGTGATAGGGCCGGAGAGCACCGGCAAAAGCACGCTTTGCGAAAAGCTGGCAGCACATTACAATACCGTGTGGGTAAGGGAATATGCAAGGGAATATTTATTAACGAATGGAACAGATTATACTTTTGAAAACCTGTCGGATGTAGGCAGGGGACAATTAAGACTGGAAGAGGAGGGTGTGTTGCAGCTGCTTTCGGCAAAACCGCCGGTTGAGAAACCCCTGCTGGTAATTGATACCGACATGTATGTAATGAAAGTATGGTGCGAATTTGTATTTGGTAAATGTCATCAATGGATATTGAACGAAGTGGTGAGCAGGAAATATGACCTCTACCTGCTTTGTAATGTGGATGCTCCCTGGGTAAAAGATGAACTGCGTGAATACCCGGATCTTGAAACAAGAGAAAAATTATACCACCACTATAAAGATGCCATGCTGAACCAAACCACGCCCTGGGTTGATATCAGCGGTAACTATGACGAACGCCTGCAGAAAGCAATAACAGCCATTAACAATATTTTATAATTGTTTGTGCAATATATAATGCAGTTGCATCATTATTTGCAAAACAACTGTATGCAAAAAATCATCTTCATCTTTGCTTTTTTTGCGTTTTCATATACCAGCAACTGCCAGTCCAGGTTTAAAAACACTCCCGCAGCCACAGAAAATAATAATGGCCTGATTTACGCTGACAGCGATATCACAGCACTTCGTTTTGTAGTGGACTCACTTAACCTGAAGTTTAAAACCTGCAGCCTTAATAAAGACTACCTTACTTACCCGCAAACCAAAGCATATGCTATTCGTTTTAAAAGCAGATCAAATAGCCTTGAACAAATAAAAAAAGATATTCAGGACAATGCCAGCTTTACTGACCTGGCCCTTAAGTATAAAAATTACATTGATAAAGCTGATACCAGTTTGATCATAGTGGCGTTGCCGGAAGGCGAAGATGGAGAGCTCAAATACCTGTCGGGTAATGCGAATGATGGATTTGAGTCTGCGTACAACATTACGAACAGGAAGATCAGCGGTTTAAAAAAATGGGTGTATACCTATACAGGCAAAGAGCACGATAATGATGCCTATACCATTGACTGTATTTACTTCCCTTCGTCCTTGTCGTGGAACATTATACCTGCTGAATACGCAAGGTTAATTCAGTATGTTGATTGCATGATTGATACAGCTACGAACATTTACCTGGCAGGCAAAAGCGAGTATATTTATTCAGGCTGGACTGAAAATAATAATACAGCTTATAGTGAATTGAATCAATACGTGAATAATAAAATGCAGCTGTCAAAAACTGACAGCACTTATGATTACGATTATATCTCTCCAATAAAAACTGACTACATAAAGAAACAGCTTTCAAAGGATCCGTATGTTATAGAAAAAGTGCATGCACTCGTAAAATGGGCCAGCGACAGCCTTGACAGCGGCGATGATATTGAAGAACTTGCTGCGTTCTTTATTTCGCCGCGGCAGGCGCTGCAGTTAAAAAGAAGCAGGCGGGTGATGGGTGGATGCAGCCAGGATCGTTCGCCAATCATTCATGCAATGAATATTGCAGTGCTCGCAGCACAATCCCATAGCTGGGACGTTTTCTTAAGGGCACACCTGGATATAATGAATGACCGTTTTGAAAGGGCTATTGACGGAAGTTATGCATGGGAGGCACGGCAGACCTATATCAGGGAGCTGGAGGTGCTGGATATAAACGTAATTGATATGATGATCGGGCTTTGCCTGCGTGCCTATAATAATGCAGCCAATCATTACAATGGAACTGTCTGGAGGATTGGTAAAGCATTGAGTGAATCAAAAGACAGGGAATTGTTTGAAACCAAAGCCATGGTAATGATGAAAGATGACCGGCTGGATGAGTTTAACAGGAGTCTTATATTCCTGTTGTATAACAGTTACCTGGTGCGCCTTACAGATAAAAAAGAAGCTGCAGCTAAGATAACAGCATTACAAAATAGCGCCGGGGAGTATCCGTCTTTTATAAGCAATGCGATAAAAAAAATGGACAAACAGAAGTGATGCTTAAAACCATCCTCTTTTCCTGAATGCACGCAGCATCACCAATGGTATAAATAGCATAATGGTGACGGAAATAAAGAATCCCCATTTATTATGCAACAGGGGTATACGGTCAAAGTTCATCCCGAAGATGCCACCGATAACAGTAGCCGGTGCAAGCAAACAGGTTACAATGGCCATAACCTTCATTACCTCGTTCATCTTCAGGTTTACATTACTTAAATACAGGTCATTTAAATTCATCATCATATCACGGTAGTTCTCTGCAAGATCATTAGCCTGTATGATATGGTCATGCACATCTTTAAAATACTTTTCTGTTCTTTCTTCAATCAATTCACTTTCGCTGCGGAGTATCCCGTTCACCAGCTCTCTCACCGGCGCAATGCTTCTCTTTAAAATGATCATCTCTTTACGGAGCATATTGATCTTTGCCAGTGTACGGGTACTGGGGCTGCGTGCAATATCCTCTTCCAGCATTTCAATTTTATCGCCCAGTTTTTCCATTACAATAAAGTAATTATCTACAATAAGATCGATGAGTGAATAAAACAAAAAATCTGCACCGCTTTGCCTTACTTTACTGCTGTTGAGTTTTAGTTTTTCCCTTAATGGATTAAAGACATCCCTTGCAGGATCTTCCTGGAAACAGATCACAAAATTCTTACCCAATACAATGCTCACCTGTTCTGTTTCCACTGCAGAGTCTTTTTCATTAAAGTAGAGCATGTTGAGCAGGCAGAACAGCAGGCCGTTTATTTCATCCATCTTTGGCCGCTGACCAATACTTAAGATATCTTCTATTATAAGATTGTGTATACCATAGTGACTGCAGATCGCTTCCACATCTGTTTTTCTTAACCCGTCCACATTTATCCAGGTAATTTTTGGAGAAGCAATATAGGCATAGCACTCAGGAACACTTGTCAGTTTTTTTTCCTGTAAGCCCTGCTGATCGTAATCATATACATAAATCGTTACCGTATCCGGTTCTTTACGCTCGGGCGCTACTGTCGGGTTTACATGCAATACTTTTTGTGTACGCAGTAACTCAAGCGGGTTCAGCAGGTAAGAAAAATATTTACGGGTATTCATTGTTTAAAAAAGAAAGGTAACAATTAAAAATGTTTTGCAGCAAACAGGTTATTTGGCTGCAGCAATTGTTTTTATGTTTACAAATTCAAGGATGCCCTGCCGGCCAAGCTCCCTGCCATAACCTGATCTTTTTATACCGCCAAAGGGTAAGTGTGGATCACTTTTTACGAGTGAATTTATAAACACAGATCCGCTGTTGACCTGCCTGGCAAGTGCAATACCTTTATCTGCATCGCCTGTCCAGATACTTGCACCAAGACCGTATGTACTGTCGTTTGCAATGTTAATGGCATCTGCTTCATCTTCTGCAGTAATGATAGCTGCCAGCGGCCCAAAGGTTTCCTGGTCAAAAGCCGGCATACCTTTTTTTACATTCAATAAAACGGCCGCATTAAAATTGCAGCCATCCACCCCACCGCCATAGGCCAGTACAGCGCCCTGTTTAATAGATTCATCCATTTGTTTTTTTAGCGTGTCGGCTAAATCAATACGGGCCATGGGCGCCAATGTAACGGTTGCATCAAAAGGATCTCCCTGCCGGTATGTTTTGATAATGCTGTCCACCTGCTGCATAAAATCATTCATCGCATTTTTTAATACAATAAATCTCTTGGCAGCAATACAGGATTGCCCGGCATTCTGCATTCTTGATTGTAAAGCTATTGTGGCAGCTTTCTTCATGTTGGCGTCCGGCAGTACAATAAGGGCATCTGAGCCGCCCAGTTCCATTACTGAACGTTTTATGTTTTTGCCAGCTATAGCCGCAACCGTACTCCCTGCTTTTTCGCTGCCTGTTAGCGTTACAGCCTGTACAATATTTTCTGCCAGCAGCTTCTCAACCACGGGTGTATCAATAACAAGGCTTTGAAAAACACCTTCCGGGGCTCCAGCCTTTATAAATATTTCTTCTATTTTTTTAGCACAACCGCAAACGTTAGGTGCATGTTTAAGCAGTGTAACATTACCGGCCATTAACGTGGGTGCTGCATAGCGGAACACCTGCCAGAAAGGAAAATTCCAGGGCATGATAGCCAGTACAGCGCCAATGGGCTCATAACTTACCAGGCTTTTATAATACCCTGCTTCCTGCGGTTCATCTTTTAAAAAAGTTGCTGCATGTGCTGCATAAAACTCACAGGTGTAGGCACATTTTTCGGCTTCTGCTTTTCCTTCTGCAGCCAGCTTACCCATTTCGTTTGTAATAAGAGTTGCTATTGCTGCGGCTTCATTTTTTAAGATCGTTGCCACATTGTTTAATACAACTGCTCTTTCTGCAAACGACTTGCTTTTCCAGGTCTTAAATGCTGTTTCAGCCCGGCGGATACATTTGTCTACAGCCGCATCATCCATCAAAGGGTAAGATGCAATTACCTGCTGTGTATATGGAAAAATGGATTGAAAACTCATACGCTTGCTTTAACAGGTCATCCTAAATTTATGCCAGTTTTAAGATTTTATAAATAACACGACCCGCCGGTTTTATTATATTGTAATATAAAGACTGTTCTTTAAAAAAGGATTTCACCGCATGGAAGAAATTTCAAGTTTTGATGAATTCTACGATATAAAGCTAAAGCCATACCTGGGAGCGCTGAAAAAACAAAGCCGGGCCGCCGGTTACTGGGGCATAGCTATGGTGGTGCATGTGATACTGGTAATTCCGGCATTGGTATATGGTCTTGCTGAAGCCTCCGGGGCAAGGGGCAACTGGATCATTGCCATGACCATTGCGCTTGCCATCATCAGCATTTATAAATACACCAGCCTCAATGATAATTACGAAAGCAATTTTAAAGACCAGGTGATACGGCAGGTCATTCATTTTATTCATCCCGGGCTGCTGTACAAACCAGATAATTATATTCCTGTTTCCACTTATAAAAAAAGCAGTTTGTACCGTTCTTATTATGAATATTATGAGGGAAATGACCTGATCGAAGGCACTTACAGGAACGTTCCCTTTCAATGTTCAGCACTCAGCGTGTCAAAAAGCAGGGGACGACAATCCTATCTTACCGTTTTCACTGGTTTGTTTTTTGCTGCACCCGTGAGGGTTAGTGGCTGCACTTATGTATGGTTAAAGGGCCATGAGCAATTGCCCACCAGTATTGCTGACGAAAGATACAGGCTGCTGCCTATGCCGAACGTTGTAAAAATGGATTGCCGCAATGGCGAATTTGAAAAATATTATGCTGTTTACACGAACGATGTAGCAGAAGCAGAAAACCTTTTAACTGCAGAGCTAATGCATGCAATAACAGGGTTTATGCTGAAAATAAAAAGAGGGATCACGCTTTCCTTTGTATCGGGTATGTGCTACGTGGCAATACCTTTTGAAGAAAATTTACTGGAGCCACAGGGAGAAGATCCCGGAGATAAAAATGAAATAAGGAATTACTTTTTTACCGTACTGCTGGTGCTGGGCATCATCAATAAATTTCAGCTGGACAGGCTGCAGTGATCTATCTCATTTGTAAGCAAGGAAAAGTTTGAAATGATGATAATCCTTTTTGATAAATGCACGTGAACAAAAAAACCGGCATCTGTAGGATACCGGTTTCAAATACTTTTCGTTTAATTCGTCCTTCGGCGGCAACAGGCTAAAACTCTGCACTTTTTGGAAACCTCGGGAAAGGAATTACATCCCTGATATTACCCATGCCTGTTACAAACTGCACCATTCTTTCAAAGCCAAGTCCAAAACCGGCATGTGGGCAGGAGCCAAACCTTCTTGTATCCATGTACCACCATAATTCATCTGCAGGTATGTGCATGTCTTTCATCTTTTGTTCCAGCTTATCCAGGCGTTCTTCCCGCTGGCTGCCGCCAACAATTTCTCCAATACCGGGCGCCAGTATATCCATCGCAGCCACTGTTTGTTTTCCGGGTTCACAGTTATCATCATACCGCATGTAAAAAGACTTGATAGCAGCAGGGTAGTTGGTCAGTATCACCGGTTTTTTAAAATGTTTTTCCACCAGGTATCTTTCATGTTCACTCTGCAGGTCCATTCCCCATCCTGTAATTGGATACTGGAATTTTTTCTTTTTATTGTGATTGCTTTCTTTCAGTATCTCTATTGCTTCTGTATAGGTGATCCTTTCAAAATCATTGCTTATAACCAATTCAAGTTTTTCCATCAGCCCCAATTCGCTGCGCTTATCCTGTGGCAAAGATTTTTCTTCTTCAAGAAGCCGCTGTGCTAAAAATTCAATGTCTTCTTTGTTGTTATCAACCGCATATTTGATAATATACTTGATAAACGCTTCGGCAATGTTTGCATTATCTTCCAGGTCGCAGAATGCCATCTCCGGCTCTATCATCCAGAATTCGGCAAGATGTCTTGTTGTGTTAGAGTTTTCTGCACGAAAGGTTGGGCCGAATGTATAGATATCGCTAAAAGCCATTGCCGCCAGTTCTCCTTCCAGCTGACCACTCACCGTAAGGTTGGTGCTGCGGCCAAAAAAATCTTCTTTGAAATTAACGGAACCATCTTCATTCTTTGGTGCTGTTCCATCAATTGGTAATGTTGTTACCCTGAACATTTCGCCGGCACCTTCTGCATCGCTGGCAGTGATGATAGGTGTATGCAGGTAAACAAATCCTTTTTCATTAAAAAATTTATGTATAGCAAAAGCCAGTGTGTTCCTTACCCGGAATACAGCGCCAAAGGTGTTGGTGCGGAAACGCAGGTGGGCTATCTCCCTTAAATAATCTAATCCTGGCCGGTTTTTTAATTGTAATGGATACTTCTCAGGGTCACAATCACCAAGTATTTCTATTGATTCTGCTTTTAATTCTATTTTTTGCCCTTTTCCTAATGACGGGATGATTTCCCCGGTTGCTTTTATACAGGCACCGGTGGTTAATCTTTTCAATAAAGCGTCATCAAATTTTCCAAGCTCAGCAAGCACCTGCAGGTTATTATTGGTGCTGCCGTCATTCAACGCAATAAACTGGTTATTCCGGAAGGTGCGTACCCATCCCATCACGGTTGCTTCAAAGTTGGCCTTATCGCCGGCAAGCAGCTCTTTTATCTTTGTTCTCTTGTTGAACATAACCTGTTTTTTAAGGCTGCAAATATAACGGGGATTTAGGGATGGCACAGCATTTTATTCACTATAGCGGGTATTGAAATCATTTTAATCCTGTTTATCAAACAAATCACCGAGCAGAGATTTATTTTTGTTTTATGAAAATTGCATTCTTCTCCACCAAATCTTACGACCGGGAATTCTTTGATCATTATGTATCCACGCATGAAATTATTTATTATGAAGCGCCGCTGGATGAACAAACTGTGAACCTGGCTGCTGGTTGTAATGCCGTATGTGTGTTTGTAAATGATAAGCTGAATGATAAGATCATACGGCAGCTTAATGAATATGGTGTAAAACTGATTGCATTACGTTGCGCCGGTTTTAATAATGTAAACCTTGATACGGCAAAAGCCTGTGGTATAAGGGTTGTAAGGGTGCCGGCTTATTCGCCGCATGCAGTGGCAGAACATGCTGTTGCATTAATATTAACATTGAACCGTAAAACACATAAAGCATATAACCGTGTCCGTGAGGGTAATTTTTCACTAGACAGGCTTACCGGTTTCGACCTGTATGAAAAGACAGTTGGTGTGATCGGTACGGGCAAGATCGGACAGGCCTTTTGTGATATCATGCTGGGCTTTGGTTGTAAAGTACTGGCGTTTGACCTGGTAGAAAACAAAGCCACTGCCGCAAAAGGTGTGCAATACGTACCGCTGATAGACCTGCTGGAGCAAGCTGATGTTATTTCATTGCACTGCCCGCTCAATGAACAGACGAAGCATGTTATCAGCAGGCAAACCATTGATATGATGAAAGACGGGGTAATGCTGATCAATACCAGCAGGGGCGCCCTGATTGATGCTGCCGCTGTTATAAACGCATTAAAAACAGGTAAAATAGGTTACCTGGCACTGGATGTATATGAGCAGGAAGAAAAATTGTTTTTTAATGATCTTTCAGAACAGGTGATACAGGATGATATCATTATGCGCCTGCTCAGTTTTCCCAATGTACTTATTACAGCACACCAGGGTTTTTTTACAGAAGAGGCGCTCACACAAATTGCACAGACAACACTGGGTAATATTGATGCTTTTGAAGCAGGACAGGAATTAAAAAACATCCTGGTATAGTAAATTTCCGCCCTGGCTGGTATGTTAAACTGTATTTAATAATGCCCGTATCGGGTAAAACGGGTCAAAAATTTTTTCATTTTCACGAAAAACACTGTAATATTGTGCCGGAATATTACTGATTCGCTCTTACCAATCATTCTTGCATCAGCATCACGTTCCAATCAACTTTTAAATTTCCATTGCCAATTTTCAGAATTTAACCGCCGAATTTTTTGAAAAACTCACTTTGCACCCTTTTATGTACGACATTTTACAACTAAACGACATGGTCGTTCCTGAACTGCAGGATATAGCCGAACAGCTTACGATACCCAACTTTAAAAAATTAGAAAAACAGGAACTTGTATATAAGATCCTGGATAAACAAGCAATTATGAACTCAGCTACAAAAAGCGAAGGCGAAGAAAAGCCAAAACGCAAGCGGACACTCAAATCCGCCTCAGCACCCGCTGCTGCCGAAGAGGTAAAATCCACTGAAGAAAAACCACGTCTTCAAAAGAAAACAGAACCTGTTGCAGATAAAAGAAAGCCCGTAAAAAGGGCCGAAACGCCGGGTGAAGAAGGTGGCGATGAAGAAGAGCTGCAGCCTATTACCAGTGAGCATACCACTATCCCTGCTGCAATAGCCTCTCTTTTACAGGAAGAAGATGAAGCAGACCTGCAGGACCAGGAGCAGTTTGAAATAGCACCACCTGTGCCGCAGCCTTCCCCAAAACATCATCACCGCCGTGATTCCCAGGTTTTCAATATCGAATTTGACGGTATTATCCTTGGTGAAGGCGTACTTGAAATGATGCCGGATGGGTATGGTTTTTTAAGAAGCAGTGATTATAATTATCTTTCTTCACCTGATGATATTTATGTATCTCCCTCACAGATAAAATTATTTGGTTTAAAAACCGGTGATACCGTATATGGTTCTGTACGCCCGCCCAAAGAAGGGGAAAAGTATTTTGCTTTACTGAAAGTAGAGACCATCAATGGTAAAAGCCCCGAAGAGGTAAGAGACAGG
The DNA here is from genome assembly GCA_047600665.1 of Ferruginibacter sp. Classification (GTDB taxonomy): domain Bacteria; phylum Bacteroidota; class Bacteroidia; order Chitinophagales; family Chitinophagaceae; genus Ferruginibacter. The sequence goes on along the minus strand of JASGKJ010000003.1, from coordinate 2,019,001 downwards.
GTGCCTTTCGATTACCTGACACCATTATTCCCTTTTGAAAAATTAAATCTTTTTGTAAAAGCGGATAATTACAGCACCCGTATCATGGACCTGTTTACCCCTATTGGTAAGGGACAGCGTGGATTGATTGTGGCACAGCCAAAAACAGGTAAAACCATGTTGCTGAAAGAACTTGCCAATGCCATTGCACAAAATCACCCGGAGTGTTATTTGATGATTGTGCTGGTGGATGAAAGGCCGGAAGAGGTGACGGATATGGAACGCAGCGTAAAGGCAGAAGTAATAGCGTCCACTTTTGATGAACCTGCAGAAAAGCATGTAAAAGTTTCAACCATTGCATTACAAAAAGCAAAACGTTTAGTGGAATGCGGGCATGACGTGGTGATATTACTGGATAGTATAACGAGGCTGGCAAGGGCGCATAATACAGTTGCCCCATCAAGCGGTAAAGTACTGAGTGGTGGTGTGGAAGCCAATGCGATGCAAAAGCCAAAACAATTTTTTGGTGCTGCCCGTAAAATAGAGTTTGGTGGTTCTTTAACCATTATTGCAACAGCACTTGTTGATACCGGCAGTAAAATGGATGAAGTGATCTTTGAAGAATTTAAAGGTACGGGTAATATGGAGCTGCAGCTTGACAGGAAACTGAGCAACAGGCGCATTTTCCCTGCAATTGACATTGTGAGTTCATCTACCCGCCGTGACGACCTGCTGCATGATAAAGAAACGCACCAGCGTATGTGGATACTCCGCAAACATATGGCAGATATGAACAGCGAAGAAGCTATTAATATGTTATTGAAAAATATGAGGGGGACTAAAGACAATTCAGAATTCCTTGTTTCAATGAATGGATAAATTAATTCTTTATATACCGGCCGCCACGCTTTAGCGTGGCGGTTTTGTTTTAAAACAAACATGCCCGTGAATTTTTTCTGTTATTCTTTTCTTCCAGGAAAGAAATGACCCTGCTTGTATTTTTATACTGCAGTCAATAATAAAATGCAGGGCCAAAGCATTCCGGCATTATTTCTGTTCCATAGTAAATCGGCATAATGAGTTATCTTAGCCCCTTGTTTACCTACCGGCTAAACAACCACAAAACTTTTACTCCGAAATGAAATTGATCAGCAACAGCATTTTATTCCTTCTGTATTTTTTACTGCCATTGCAATTACTGGCTCAAAAGCCAGACATCACCGGTGTATGGAAAGGTGAGCTGGTATTTAAAGATACCGTGGTGGTGCACCTGCCATTTGAGATTGCTGTGAGTGAAGAAAAAGATAAACTGACAGGTTATTCAAGGATCACTTTTCACGCCAATGACCGTGACGAATTTGGCATGCAGAATATTTCGCTCAAATGGGAGGGGGATAATATTGTTATAGAAGATGAGGGTTTTGTTGAGCATGATTTCTCCATCAATCCCTCCAGGCATATAAAGAAAACCATGGTGATGAAACTGGTTACATCAGATACAGATATGGTGTTGTCTGGTGAGTGGAGCACCAACCGCACCCGCCGCTACATGAAAAGTGTGAGTGGTACTTCTGTACTAAAAAGAAAGGTTGATTTTAAATCATCTGCCTTATTTAAAAGACTGGATACGATGAAGCTTGCAGAAAAGCTTTCGTTTAAAGACAGGCCGGAGACAACCTTTATTGCCAAAGTAACACCACCCCCTGTCGAAAAGAAACCATTGCCGGAAACAGCACCGGTAGCAGAGCCGGATGCGGAGCAGGAACTGATCATACCGGCTGTGGAGAAGGCAACCTTTGCAAAAATGGCTGTCACAAAAAACCGGCAGGCAGCCGTAGCCAAAGTAACCCCGCCATCCAAACAGAAAAAAGCACAAATGGATGCAGTGGCCAAAACAGTGATCAAACCACCGGTTGTAAAACCTGCTCCTGCAGTTACAGTACCGGCTGAAGTGGCAGTGAAGCCGGCTCCAAAAAAACCAGCACCGGTGGAAGTTGCAAAAAATGATAAGCCTGTAGTGGAGAAACCAGCCCCTGTAAAGAATACAGCTCCACCGGAGAAAAAACCGGAAGAAGTTGCTGTTAAGCCGGCGCCCAAACCTGTTGTGCAGCCGCCGGCTGTAATTATTGCACCGTCGCTTACGCAGGGTGCTGCCGAAATTGATAAACGTACAACAAAGGCCGACCAGTCATTTTATTTTGAATCAGACAGCCTGGTGCTTACGTTGTATGATAATGGTGAAGTGGATGGTGATACGGTAACAGTACTGATGAATGGCGGTATCATTTTTTCAAAAGTGGGGCTTACAACAAAACCCAATACCAAAACGGTATACATCACATCCAATATGGATTCTGTAAAACTGGTAATGTATGCAGAAAGCCTTGGTGAGATACCACCCAATACAGGTCTTTTAATTGTAAATGATGGTGAAAAAAGATATGATGTCCGTTTCAGCGCCGACTTAAAAACAAACGCAGGTATTGTGCTGCGGCGACGAAAGAATGAATAAATGCGTTAAGTAATAGCCGGGCCTTAAACCCGGCTATTATTTTGTTGACTATTGTAATAAAATTATTTCCTGGATCGCTTTGTTACATTTCGCTGGCTATAATTCTCCTTCACTTTCTTTTGTAATAAAAAGTAACTGAATAATTCCAGTGCATGATTGCAATTCAACACTTCATGACCTAAAACATTTATTGGGCCAACTGCACAATTTATTTGATGCCATACCTTGCTGTGCCCGTTCGTGCCAATAACAAAATGTTTAAAAGATGTGTCAGCAGTATAAAACCTTGCCTCAACAGTGAGCTGGTTAATATCGCCGGCACATTGCATATAATGTCTTTCCGGGGCTTCTAAAATAATAAAAGGAAGATGTACAGGATGTAAATTCGGAATAATTTCCTGCAGCATAGCTTCGGTAACTGATTCAACTTTTATCATTATTCCATTTTTGCTGACTTGCAGTATCATCATACTTTAGTTTGCTCATTAAAAAAGCAGCAACCCCTTCAGGTTATATTTATATAATTGGGATTCTGTTTAAATCAAAGAAATCCACATTACTACTCTCAATTTTATCTTCAAAGGCGTTCCATCCATATTTATGAATAAAAATTCTTTCAACATTAAAAACTGGAATCAGCCATGCAAAAACCACGGTTCTCCTATTTCCTGTATCAAAAGAAGCGAAATCATCCGGGAGGCACACTGGAGAAGCAATATATAAAGAGTTAAATTGGTAACCCTGAAAGATGGAGCCTGAAAATTTGTCAAAAACATCTCCTCTCAAAAGAGCGAATCCACTATCGAGTATATTCTTAGAAATATCGTAGAGAACGGCTGCTGTATTTTGAACCCCGGAATTCGTAGGAAGTAAAACCAGTATTTCCTGGCGGATTATTTTTTGTGAAACCTTGCTGTTTAAATCCCAATTACTCATTCCCAATGTGCTGAAAGCGCTTATCCCATTAAACATCCCGTTACGCATTTCAATCACCTGCAATTTATAAGAATCATTACTTTCAATATTTTTGAAACCTCTTGTTATTTTACCTAAGTAAAATTCTAAATGATTTACTATTGTTTTATTCGTCATTATTTACGTGAATCTTTAGTCTGCCTCCAGGCAGCGTCTCTTAGCAAAGCTTTTGTGTTAAGCAAGGACGTTGCGGCTATTACACTTACTTTTAGGAGTTACTAAAATACAACTCTTCTATTTTCTGTAGTTAAAGTACTGGATAAGCATCCTGTAATTTAACTGCAGAATACTCTTTTGGTCTTCTTTGTTGTATTTATAAGTGCTACTTATTTTGGTTATGCTCAAGGCTAAACAAAGAGACATAAATGAACATCTTATAGTTATTAGAGTAGCAGTTTACTCAATTTGAAGAAGTTGTAGGAAAAAGAGATAAATAAATTTTAAAGGAGTCTTTGTGAACTAGTGTAAGTTGATTGGTGCCCCGGGGTCAAATTGTGTGAATTACTTAAAGCAGTTGCTTGCTGCAATGTTAAACCAGATCCAATAACACCTTCTATGTTGCAAACAACTTTCCAGGATCGAAGCCCTCTAATGCCTTTTTTAGCAGCCTTTTTGGGTGCTGCTTTCTTAGCAGTTTTTTTGAGCATTGGTTTCTTAGTAGTCTTTTTAGGCGTCGCCTTTTTTACTGATGATTTTTTACTTGTCATTTTTATTGTTTTTTATCTAAAGAATACTTTTTTGAATGGTATGTTAGTAGAAACTCCTATCTGCTTCCTTTGCCAAATGGATTTTCCAATTTCTTTTGTATCTGTCATATCATTGAAAGAAAAGAAGAATTCAAAATTGACTGTAGATTTTTCTGTATCAGAATCTTTAAATCGGAATAGTAACCCAATTCTTGAGTTAAGGACAGTGGAGGAGGTTTTCTTAAATTGTCCTGTTGCAGACAGGTTTAAACCCCAAAACTGTTTTTTGCCGAAAATCATGGTGCCTACAATCCCTAATTGATGCATCCAGGTAGATTCAAATTTTTTGCCTGAAATATTTCTTAATTTTTTTGAAGTTGAAAATTCATATGTAGTATCATTCTGTACACGTATTTGGGAAATTGATAAATTTTCTTCTGATAAGTCTTCATAATTATTTGTTTTCATCAATGTGTAGTTTACATTGAAATACGCAGAATTAATAAGACGTGATTTCAAAAATTTAATCCAAGAATCAGTCCTTTGCCAAAGGAAATTAAAAGAACCTGTGATGGTCCATTTTTCGAAGTCTTGTTTGCCTATACTTTGGGAAAAAGCAAGCATGCTATCATAAGTGGCATATTGATCTTTTCGATATTTTAATCCAAAGGAAACCCATTGCATATAAAAGGAATTCACACCATCTGTTTCCATTTCCAATTGAATTTGTCTTTTTTTTCCTGTCTCTATAATATTTTCGGTGATTACTTCAGCTGATTTCCCATTTTGATTCAACGTTTCAAACTCTTGGTTAAGCTTAGTTCTTTTATCAAAACTCTGGACAAGGGAATCCTGCAAAACAGATATACGGGCATTGTCCTTTGTTGCCCTCAACGAAGCTTGCTGGCGACTAATGTCAGCGTCTACTGTTTCCAATTTTCGTTTTATTACTTCTCCATAAAGAGGATTTCGATCAATATGAACAGTAGAAATGCTGTCAATAAGTGCCAGCCGTTTGCGCCAATTGCTTCTCATTTCAGGGCCTCGAAAATTTAGTACCTTAAAAAATGATGTAAGGCTCGAATAGCCGAAAGAAAATTCGGTACCACTCGTTGGCTTTGAATCCGAAAAAATCAGTCCGCTTTTATCTGATATATTAAGCGCAGTTCCAAGAGTAAAAATGTTATTGCTTTTTTTATAGGACAGACTGAGGTCTATTCTGTTTGCCTTATCATCTGTCGTTAAGGATGCTGAATTACCCTCCGCAAAGCTTTCTCTGTCATATTTCATCAGAGTGAAATATTTATCAAAAAAGAAATCAAAACCAGGCTTAGAAAAGTAATTTTCATTTATTGTATCATTTCCCAACATAGTAAGAGCAACTATTCTAAACCTTTGTACCGAATCTGATATTTGCTTTAATCTCCGTGAAAGGCCGGTTGTATCTTGTGAGGAAGAATTGTATGTCAAAATTAATAACAAGCCCATTAGAGGCAGGCGGGAAAGAGGTTGTATTAGTTTTTTCATTTTACAATTTGTATGGTTAGATATTTGTTAGTTTGATATAAGTGAATTGAATACATATTCTGTGTCAATCGGTGAAGACGAGGCCTGCTGACAAATACTCTATTAGAATATTAAGCTTAGAACAATACTTTTTGAGCTGCATAACCAGCGATTGGCGGTATGTAAAAGAATTAGGTTTTATTTTATGAGGCGAAGGTTTAAAAAGAGATTGTAATTAGCCAGAGTCTTTTCCCTTTTTTTTATAAGGTTATTTCCTATATTTTAGAATAAGCATCTGCCCAAATCTTTGTAGTCTCACATTGGTGAAAGTGTATGACATAAGATAGCAGTAGGGCCGCTTATGTCTTTTAAAAAACCCTCCCTTGTTAATTCCCGGTTTATTGAAGTGAAATAAGTTAGAAGTAAGCAACTTCCTTCTCTGTTTTACGCCTGTGAAAAATTTTACTTACTATCATCCGCTTGTGTTAAGAGGGAAAGGAGTTTATTTTAGATAAATATTATTGTATAACTAACGAAACTCTTCCTTTATAAGACCGTTTCTCATCATTCTCCTCCTTGCAATAAATAACATGTACATATGCACCAGATATTGCAGTCCACCGCCTTTATATATCCATTAAACCCCTGATTTTTGTCTGTTTTTTTGATGACTTTAAATTTCCTTTTCCAACAACTTATAAAGCAGATTTACTATATTCATGCCTACAACTCTTATTATCCCTTTTTTGTAAAACTTAATTTAGCCTTTCACATATTGCAATACCCATTTCAAACTATCTGGAAAGGGGATATTGAATTTTTTAAAATGGTTTGGAATTATTAACATAGTACTTTTTTTTGTGAGGCTTGACACCAAAACTGGAAAAGACTTGCCGATTAAAATAGAGTAATCTTTTTGAGGAGAACTAAAAGAACTATTACATACCTCGCCATTATGTTCATATGAATATTCAAAATCTATTAAACTTGATTTTGAATGATATGAAGTTGCCTTGAGCAAGCCAGTTGTAATAACTCCATTACATTTTAAATCCAGCCACAATAAATTATGATAAATAAAAACTACGGCGACCAATATAACAATAGTGACTAGCGTTTTTCTTCTTCCTTTTAATATTTCAATGACAGTCATTCGTTTGGCTTATTCAATTCATTAAATATTGTTTGACTAGTATTGGAAATACTATTTCCAATAACGTTTCCTGTCCCCTCACTCATTGCTTCTGACCATTTTAAGCGAGTTGAAGTTGCATTTCCGAATTTATTACCAATTATATTCCCCCCTGTATTTACTGTGCCTTCAAAAAATACACCCAACATGCTCTTACTATTGCTACTCTGACCAATGCCCAGATATCCCTTATCCAAATTAATTTCAAACGAAGCGGATCCATACCCAGCAGCCCAATTACTGCTTGGCATTGCAGCGCTAAATGCAACGCTGGTAATATTTATTTTGGAAATATTATTCATTCCCCACCCATTTTTGGGTGCATTATTTATGTATTGCATTAAAGCATCGGCACCGGCTGATGCGACCCTTTTGGACTTAAATAATTTCACTGCCACTTTTAAATATCTCAATTTCATCACTTGCGTTCCTGGTATAAACCAAGAAGCCAAATTTAAAAAAGCTATATCGGATTCTCTTGCCATTTCATGCACTTCTTCCATGTGCCTTGCTATACCATCCCATCTTTCAAGCCTAACCCTGAGCGCAGGGTTTAAATGATCAAAGCCAATATTCCTCCTTCTGAAATCCCAGTATAAAGATTGCATTTGATTATGGCTAAGTTTTTTTACTGACTTAACCACAACGACAGGCAAATTTTTTGGCTTGTTTGGATCGCCTTCTTCAAGACCAAGGGGATCGTTAAACCGAATAGGATTATTTGCAGTAAAATTGTAGGGCGTCATTTCCCAGTGAGATTCTGCGAGTTCATCTTGTTGAAAAAACCTTCCCAGCTGCGGATCATATAACCTATTAACGGCATCGTATATTTCTAATCCATTGCCTTCTCCAAATTCTACACTTTGTAATTCATTACCACCATTAAACTGAAACAGATTTCTTAAACAACCCGCTGCTTTTGAGCAAATAGATTCTGCTCTTGTCCCGAGTGCCCTGTAATTAGTAACCTCCAACACAGGCCCCGTTTTATGATTCACCACAATATCATCAAAGTAAACATTCATGTTACTTTCATTGCTTACATATACATAAAGATACCCTGATTTTTGTACAACCATATTGACCGGGCCAACCAGTTGTTGTTTCATTCCGCCTGCGGTAATTGTTGGTACCTGAACAGTTCCTAAATGATTAGCGCTTCCCACACTGGCAAACTGTTCATCCAGCACCATCCAGTTTAAAAAAGCTTTTGGTCTTGTATTATTGTATGACTGGCTGTTGGTTAAAAAATTATTGACTGCAGAAGTGGAGAGGCCAGTAATGTAAGTAATGCTGTTTACACCAGCCTTACCTCCACCCATTTCCACGATACCGCCAGTGAGTGCATTTATTAATTCTGTTGCTATAGAACTTACGCCACCGGGTGGTGCCTGTACGGTACCCGTGTACCAGGCGTAGGTACTTACACTAATGGTATCGCCTGCCATTACTTTTAAAATAATAGAAGGACCGGTTCGTTTATTGCCTGCAGTATTAATATCTCCATGCAGTTTACTCACTTTTGTATTTGCACGTATGTTATCAAAACCATTGGGTTTAGGTGAAGCAGTACTGCTTACGTTACTGAAAGTAGAGTCTTCCACCACACTGTTACCCGGTTCCATGGTAGCATTATATTGCATGGTATTACTTTCTGTAGTAGCAACCAATCTTATATTGCCCAGGTGGTCCTTCAGGAAATAATCATACACATACTTAAAATTGGCAGCAGATCCAGCAGCATTCACATTTATTTTCACAGGTCTTATCCTGCCTTCATCCTGCATCATTAGCTGTAATGTATCTTTTGCATATATCATTGCCCCGGCATACCAGGTGGTATCTGATTTTGTTGAAGCAGAATCATAAACGACCTTTCTTAATTTATTCCCATTTGCGTCATATAAATAAGAAATAGTTCCCTTTGTTGTAATAGTAATCGAGGCAGGTAAATTCAGGTGGTTATAAACTATGTTGTTAATACCTTTATTTTTATCAATATACATGCTTCCATTAGCATCATAAGTATATTCCGTCAGCAAATTGGAGCCATTTTTAAATCCAAGTGACACATCCCCTCCATCTTCCACTTTTGTCAACCGGTTACCGCTATAGGCATAGGTAAGGTTATCCATAACCGAGCCGTTTTCATGACGTGTAAGAGTCAATATATTGCCATTCTTATTATACGTAATATTTTTTTCATCAAACTTGTTATCCACCACCCAGGAAGCGCCTGCTTTATTGGAAGAGACGGAACTTAAAAGACGGTTCATCTTATCATACGTGTATATGTAGCCGTTAGGCGTTTCTGCAAAGGGGCCTTTCCATTTTTGTTCGCTGATATTGCCGTTGTATTGTGCAGTGGCCCCGGTAAGCGTAGTGGTATTGTACCCGAGCTCAAACGCAAACAGATCGGCTGCTTCATAAGTGGTTACACCGGCTGTATTCTCCACCCTGTTCATATTGATGAGCCATCCACGGATATTATAACCATAATCAAGTTTCTGTAATTCTGCGGGACGGCTGGCGCTGATGTGTAATTTTTTATTGAGTGGTTGCCCGATTTCATTATAACTATTAGCAGCAATGGTTACTTCTTCCTGGCTGTTTATCTGATGCTTTACTATTAGTACTCTGTCTGCATGGTCGTAGGTAAATTTCTTTTTTACTACAAGCGCAATTGAATAAAATGTACTGGTATGGCTCTGCCATTGCTCTATGGGTTTTCCATCCCAAAGCAACTGGCTGGTTATTCTATCCTTGCCCCCCTTTATATTGTCACCATATACCTGTATGGGCCGGTATTCTTCATCATAGTAAGTAATTGTTTTAAGCCAGGTGCTGGTACCCAGTACTTTTGTCTGGCTGGCAATTACCTCGCCTGTGATAAATGTATTGTAAGTTGTATTGCCATTTTCAGATACAAATGCATAATTGCTTTTCCAGGATGGCAGGTTATTGTAATTGTCATAGTGCATAATGGTCAGCAGTTCCTGGTAGCTGGTAGGAAAACTAAGATTCAGGCTATACCCTTCAGTTGCAGCACTATTGATATTTTCGTTTCGTGTATTACTGGCCATTACCAGATCTCTGATCGTGTTGTGAGCGCTGTTGTTTACATAGACGCCGGTCATAATGGGCCGGTTCATATAGTCATACTTGGTAAATAAAAATTCTTTATTGGCTTTTGCCCTTTGCACTCCATCCTGGGTAAGCACCAGCCTGTCCCATTGGTCGTACATCATCACCACGCTGTCGGCTCCCGGTACTTTTTTCATTACCATACGGCCACGCTCATCATAACGGTACTGGAACATCCAGTTAGCAGCGAAAGTATTATCAAGTGTTGTGGGCAAAGAGCTAACGCCATTGGGCTGTATTACAGCACGAAGCCTTCCAAAATCGTCATAGATATAGTAAGTATCTGCCCATGTGCCAATGCCGTCCTGCACTTTCTTTAAGATAATATGTCCATCTTTGTCGGTGTATTCTTCAGTTTCGTTGCCGTGTTCATCCCATATATGTTTTACTGATAACAGGCCGCCAGCGTAATATCCATTGCGGGTGATCTGGGTAATGTCAAAGTTTATTCCAGGATTGGCTACGTTCCATATTACTATATTATCCGCAGCAACATTGGTCTCATATTTTATCCTCACTGTTTTTTTAGTGATATCATAGGCATCAGCCATATTGGGCTGCCAGGCAAGCCCCGGGGCACCTTGCGCAATTGGCCGATTTAGGGGACTAGTCTCCAGCAATATTTGGGCATATGGCATGAGATCCGGTTGTACTCCAGCCAACTGACCATTATAAAAAACTGGCTGTTTTGGTGCCCAGTCAGTTTTAAAACTGCCGTAGCTGGTAGAGCTAAGGTCAGTGTACGGCAAATATTTTTTTATTTCACGACCAAGGGGGTCATATTCCACCAGGCTGATCATATCTTTTTGTGTGGGGCTACCCTTTGTAACCACGGTTTGTACCGGTCTGCCAAGACCATCCACATAAGTAATACTTTGTGCTTTACCATTATAGGCAATACTTACATTGTTTAACGCAGATTCATTTGATATGCCAGGCTGTTTTACAATCGTAGACTGTACATAATTCCTCGTTGCCGTGGGTTGGGCAACAACTCTGGTTACAGCTGTTGTTAAATATGCCAGTAAAAAAACAGGTGCAATATGTTTCATCTAAAATATTTTGAGTTCAAAATTTTATTATTGCATTGCCTCAATCTTTATTGCCTGCTGATCATCCTGCCCATCAAGTGACTGTTAATAGGTGTTGCAGCATCCAGCACGGATATTAACCGGCCTGAACTGTCTAGTATAAATTTTTGTCCTGTACCCAATACGACCGTCTCAAAATGACCATTTAATGTTGCCAGGCTTAGCCACTTAAGTAAAATATGTTGTGTTTCGCCGCTACTGTTTCTTGTATTTATTCCTGTAGTAACAGGAAAGCTTATGTGCAGGCTATCTCTGTACCAACTCTTTATTGATGACAGTAAACTGTCTGCATATCCATCTTCACTTGAAAGAACTCCAATAAACTCTACATTGTCTTTATATTGCTGGTAAATACTTTCAAGTAACATAGCATTCGCAGCAGCCACTTCATTACTACTTACCGGCATTGTAACGAGAAAAATTTTTTTAGGTTGAAATTGGTAAAGTGAAATATTATTCCCATCAATTGTTGCAATACTATCCGCAGGAGCTGTTTGCGCTCTGAGTAGCGAAGAGTTGCAAATGATAAAGACTGATAAAATGATTTTTATACGCATAGCTATATTTTAAAAAGAAGTGTCCATAATTACTGTATTACACGTTGATGCAGTAACCGCTATATTATAAAAATTAGCCCCTAAGCCTGCTGTGCTGTAACTGCATACCTGGAAATAAACAGTGTAAACTCCCTGGACCTTATCATAGTTAATGAACATATCATAAGTGTCAGACGGAATACTTCCGAGAATATAATTGGTAACGCCTGCCGGAACAGTGAAATTGATTATCTCTCCCGTGGTTTTACTTGTTAATTGAATTGTATAAATTAAGCTGCTATTGTTATTTGCTTTAAACGAAACCATTACAGGCGGAGAAGTTGGTGCTGCGCCATAGTTATACAGGAAGCTTTGTGTTATATTTCGGTTTTGATCTTTTACATTTTTTAACCTCGCAAACTTGTCAAATTCGTAATAGGTTATTTTATTATTAGGATCGCAAGAACTTGTCATACCCACTAATGGATTGTAAGTATAAGTTGTCATGAATGCTCCCAAAGGGTAAATACGCACTTCATCGATGTAACCCGTACCGCTGATAGTAGCAGAAGTGGTGCCAGTGAACTGCAATTGCTTTAGTGTCCAGCTATTTCTTGTTGCGCCGGTAACAATATTTGTTTGCGAACCGGCACTAACGGTTACTGATGCACCTGTTTTACACCAATAGCTCAGTATATAAGATTTACCACTTGTAAGACCAGTTCTTTGTACAGCGCCTGACCCAAGACTGTAGCAATATTTACCGGTAGGCGAACCCTGATCAGCAGTCTTTGCCGCTGCATAGGTGAAATTACCAGTGCTGTCTGCTTCAAAACTGGTGTATGCAATATCGCTGGCTGCTCCAGATACCACCTGAGCTACCGGCTGATTCTTACCATAATTCCATAGATAACTATAAGTAACTTCATCTTTCTTCTTTAGCTCCTGCACATTGCCTGCATGAAACTTCAGGGTTGCTTCTTCCTTGTAACGGTTGTCTTTTGTAATAGCTGTATTACTGCTAGTTGCAACAGTAAAGGTGCTGGAAGGAACAGATAGTTTTATTTCCTGCTGTTTGGATGGATATACATTATTTGCAGGGTTGGTTGCGTAATCATATTTTGTATAACTGGCAGCCATCAGTTTGCCGCTTTTCCATACAGTTGTTTCGATGGGTGCATTGATGTATTTATCCTGGAGTTCAAGTACTGGTTTGAATTCTGTGTTTGCGATCGCTTTTACACTATCATGGCTCTTTTTAAATGCATTTAAGCTATCCATAAATCCTGCACGCCGGCAGGTTACATAATTTTTCCTTGCAATACTCCAGTCATATCTGAATTGTTGAAAAATGGGGAATTTACAATTACAGTTTCCCGAATTAGAGCAGGTACTTATACCGGAGCTATATGTGCTGTAAGTATTATTATATGCGGCATTATAACTTTGCCAGCAATCTGATATAGCTTCACAATTTGGCACCTGGAAATCAAATGCATATTTAACCTTTGTTTCAGTTTTCTCTCCCTTTGAATTAATGCTTATTTTCCTGGTTACCTGGTGATGATAAGGGCTTTCATAAAAAGAAGAATCTGTTATGGTAATGATTCCCCCCGTAAGCAGATATTCACTACTTACTGCAGTCGCCTTTATTTTTCTTGATGTATTTAAATTGTAAAAGGTAAGTGCGCCCGGGCGGGCTATATACGCAGGTGTAGTTACGGTACTTTCTTCGTAAACAGGGTAATAAAAAACATCTTTAAGTAAGTTTCCGGCTTGATTATAATATGCTTCATATTTGAGTTCACCACGCATGAATTCAAATGGCAAGGGTGCATCAGGCCAGTTAGGAAAATTTGTATCACAAGTGGTATTATTTACATTGGGCGCATAAATATTGGAATAGTATAAATTAGCATCCCACAGATCTGAACCATAGTATTTATATTGTGTTTTCCCATTAGCAGGTCTACTTACCTCAACAGTATTATAGCCGATATGATTACCTTGTGCGGTTTCCATTATCCTCAAACTCGAAGGAGATTTCTTGTATCCAAGTCCTCCATCCGGGTTAATGCATCCATTAAAACTGTTGGGTGGGTATGCCTCGATGCCGACTTGTCGTAATCCTTCATTCCTTAGCACTCTTACATACATAGGGCGGCTGTACAATACTCCGGTTGACTGACTTCCAGAACGATAATTGTAATAAGTTGCAGAATCGTTTGCAGTCCCATTATTATTTACCATTGACTTTATACGTAAACCACCAATGATTTTATTCCCGGTAAATGTTTTTGGTTTTATTTCATAGAGTTTTGCAGTTGCGTAGTCCCCAGTAGAATTTTGCATATCAAGCTGGTGAAGCTTATACGTTTGGGCTCCTGCACCAGGTACAAATATTAGTTCTCCATGAGGAGTTGCTTTATTTGCAGAGATTACGAGGCCATTAATGGAAACAGTACCAGTACTTGCACCAGGGCTATTTTGATAAAAGTCCAGTACAAATTTGTAGTGATTTAATGTTGTAGTTTCGGGAATGTCCTGGTCAGAATATGTTCCGTAAAATGGCCCAATACTGGCCGTAGCTACTAATGAATCTTCATAATACGGATAACTCAACCATACATCATTAGGTTCAAAATTAAATTGCGTGTATCCACCTGTTGGATAAGTAATCTTGTTCAGGCTGCCATAACTCATTTCTGGCCAGCTTGACTCCCTGTCTGCCCCGGCAAATTTTGTCCATGTATTTAAAGTATAGCCAGGAATCAAACCTGCGTTGGTTGTTTTTCCATTATAATAACCCCAGTGGTCCTGGCCAAAACTCAACCGGCGTGGTGCAAATGTTCCGGATGGAATTGTGTATGTAAAAGTATAAGCGGGAATATACTGGCTATTGTCGCAAATCTTCTCTTTTATGGAATCAAGCCTTAAGCGTTTTGTATCCGTGGTAATTGACAAGCCTCCCGTTAATTCTGTTGAAAGCGTTGTAGTGTTATCTGTAAAATAGCTGTGATAAAGAATAAAATTTTTACAATAGCCCTCGTTATCCGTGATCTTGATAGTATCCAGGGATTTTGATTCCGTATTAACAAAATCATTTATAGTTTTTGTCTGAAATTCTCCCAAGTCGGTCCTTACACCTATCGCAGAAAGGTTCACATTGCCATTTGAAAAATTGACCCGGCTGAGTTTTACTCCGTCAATATAATTTTTTACAAGTGTGGTATGTTTATTTGTTACATCATCATCTGCGACAGGGTACATTGAGATTGTATAATAACTATATTTTTCAGCCTGGTATATAAGGACAATACTGAACTGGTTATCCGCCGAAATAATTTTGTTAAGATACCAGGCAGAGTAAACACCGCCTGCTGCTAAACCATCCGCTGCGGTATACGGCTCCGTTTTTTCAAGCGCATCTATATTGCCGTCTCCATTTTGATTTTTACCGAAATAATATTTTGTGCCATCAGTTGCAGTGATAACGAACCCGACTATTAGCTGGGTAGCATACTGTGTAACCGGTTCAATTTTAAAATCTGCTTCGGGTACTAATACCGGCATCCGGTCATCCCGGAAATAGAATTTGCCTGAGTAGCCATTAAAATTGAAAAAGAACAGATCTGGCTCACCATCTTTTGTTCCATTAATAAATGCCAGATCATTCGCCTGAACTGTATTGCCATTGGGATTTGGGTAACAACCGCCACTTCCCGTGCTACCTACAAAAAGATAACCATTATATCCATAATTACTGAAGTGCCCATGTGTTACATTGCTCAAATACCCTTTATCATCGGCTGCCCCCACCACTGTTCTTGTAATTACGCCTCCTGCATTTAGTGCCCAGCCTGCTCCCACCCAACTGGAGGTTTCCATTACCTTCAACCCTGCTGAATGGTAACTGATGCTGACAGGCAATGAAAGTGGGCCCTCCTTAACTGTGTAAATAGGAATACTTATTTGCGGTAACCCTGTATTGTAACTAACGGGGTAATCGCCATACTTACCGAGCGAAGCTGCATTGGGTGATGACACTGTGATATTGCTGAAAATATTTGCCGGTGCCTGTGCTTGTAGTTTACCCGTCAAGCACAGACTCACGAATAATACTACTGGAAGAATAATTTTCAATGCTCTTTTTATCATAATAAACATTCTTTTTAAAATCCGTAACCTATTCTGAACAGCCATTGCCTGCTGACAGGTATATGTGCCTGCGCTAAAAAATCATACAGTAATTGTATACTGGTGCTTTTAAACCATTTTGTCCGGATGCTGAATTTTTTGGTTAATCCCAGCAGGGCAGACCGCTGCCAGCCATTATTGCCCTTTTTTACACTGGGTATGTTTTTTACCTGGCTGTTGTAATTCATTTCCAAGCCACCATATATAAAAAATTGCATTTTCAGCTTCCAGTCAATAAAGCTTCTTAACCCAATACCTTCGTTTGAAAATTTGATGTGATCAATACTGCCCATGCCAAGCTTATAGGATGCGCCGACACCAGCAGTTGATTTGTCGTTTAATTTATAGCCGATGCTAAGGGTAATGTCTGTGGCAGCCGGCAGCAGGCTGTTACTTTTGCCGAATTGCAGGTTAAAGCCATACTCAATACGCTGGGCAAATGTTTTTGTCTTTTGTGTATTGGGTTTAAAATCCGGCATTTCGCCATAACCGCCACCGTTATTACCAAGTGCTTTCTTAATGATGTTATCCTGCAACTGGCTTAATTGTCCTCGTGCAGACTGTATGTTATTACTGACCATTTGCTGGGCACTAGGTCCCATGACTGCAATATTGTTGCTGATCAGTTGCTGCACACTACTTCTTGTTTGCATACCAGGTAACAATTGTACAGGCGATCCGGGTATATCAAACAGCCCAGCCAGCATACTGTTGCTTTTAATAAATTGTTGAAAAGCAGGTAGACTGTTTAAAACTGTTTTGGCTGTCTGTTCCAGCTTTGTTTCGTCATTGAACAGTTGTTTGTAGTTGCGAATGGTTTCCGCATGGTACCAGGCTTCCTTATTTATCTTATCCAGGTATTTGCTTTTGCCAATATGCTGAAGAGATACAGTAATGAGTTGTTTTTTTCTTTCTCTAATAAACTGTTGCAAGGCTTCTGTTTGATCTGCCTGTTCATTCAATGAATCTATTTTTTGTTGTAGCCCATTGATCGAGTGTATAAATTTTTGACCTAAGTTTTCTTTTTGTGCAGCGAGGTATTTTATTTCGGTGGTAAGATCATCCCTGTATTTATCATACTGTTGCTGATAATCATCAAAAGCTTTTTTGCCTGCCATGATATTTTGTAAAACGCTACTGAATGTTTGCTGCCCCTCCCCAAACAATTGCTCCACAGCCTGCGGGCCTAGTTTCTGCAGTGTATTCTTTATTTTATTCTCCCAACGGCTGAGCTTTTCTAATGTCTTTTCGGTTCGGGAATTAATACGTTGAGTATATTTAGCAACTTTTTTCTCTATTGCAGAGATATAAGAAAGTGGTATCTGCCGGATAGAAGGTATTGTGTCTTTTTCATCAAAAGATTCCTGCGCTTCAAGCCGGCTAGCAGCCAAACACAATAAAATGAATAATAGAAAGTGCATATTCTCCAGGTTTTATACAGATTAATGCTATCCCATTGGGATAACCAATTGTTATGTAAAACCATCTTGGGATAAGGTGTGTAGCTGGAGATTAATATATTCTTAAACCCTTTGCCAGTAAAATAGTATACGTAGCAATAAACTTTTTTTCGGTCTAATACAAGATATAACGGATTTTTTGCGAGCTATCTTTAAAATAAGCGTGCAGTATTTTGATGTAGTCTTTAGTGTTAGTGGTGCTTATTTTCACCCACAAGAAAATATATTAAAATTAAATATCCAAGCATTTTTTTAGTTATTTTTCAAGGGTATTATCCTTGTTGACGTAAACACATAAGATTCATTTGTTTGTATCGATAAAAAAACACCAAAGAATTTTTTTCGTCTATTCCTTGCTGTTATTAATTTGGGAAAGAATTAAATAAAAGATCGAAAGGTTTTTGTTCAAACTGGCTGATTTCATGAAATAATTCAACGTAAAATTTTTCCTTTAAATGCGGCTGATTTAACAAACAAGATATCTATCGCTGACTCCAGGTCACAGTAAATCAGTTTAAGCACGCAGCGTACCTTTTAAATAACTTGGCTCAAACCCCTGCAATCAATATCTTTGCGGCTGACAAAACCGGTACAGAATATGTTATATAGGCAACAATACCGGTGCCGGGGTGCCTGTTCGTTTTAAAGAATGCCCGAACCTGTTCGGGCTGTTTTATAGGGCATTTAACCTTTCATTAACCGGCACACCGGTATTTTTGCTGCTCAACAAAATGTTTATGAAGAAAATCTTTTTTACGCTTTTTTCTATTGGCTCTCTTTTTTCCGTAACTGCACAAACCACCCAACCCGCCACCACCAATAATAACTGGAAACAAAAGGCCCTGGAAGCTCCCGGCGACCATTTTATGATCAGCCTCACCAGCGACCACTGGAGCGGCGCCCCCGACAGCATCAGCAGCCGTACCAAGGGCACGTCCCGGGGTATCGGCGTGGCACTCATGATCAATAAACCCTTCCGCACCGATCCGCACTGGAGCGTGGCATTCGGGCTGGGTATCAGCAACAGCAATATCTTCTTCAACAAAACATCGGTTGACCTGGCTGCACCGGGTAATATACTTCCCTTCAGGAACCTCGACAGCACAGATAACTTTAAAAAATACAAACTGGCCACCACCTTCCTGGAAGTACCGGTGGAACTGAGGTATTCGCTGCACCCCGACAGGAACAAGACCTGGAAATTTGCCATCGGCGCCAAAGTAGGTACCCTGCTGAACGCACATACCAAGGGCAAAACCTGGAGGGATAAGAACGGTAATACCCTGAACTCCTATACCGAAAAGGTAAGCAAGAAAGCTTTCTTTAACGGCACCCGCTTTGTTGGCACGGCAAGGGTGGGCATCGGTAATTTCTCCCTGGTGGGTACTTACCAGCTTACGTCCCTCTTTAAAGATGGTACGGCTGCCGACATCAAACCATTCCAGATAGGCATTTGTATCAGCGGTTTGTAAGGCACTTTTAAAATATTTAACAGGTCCCGGCTTATTGGCCGGGATTTTTGTTTTGCAATGAACTAACTTTGCGGCTCATTCCAAATCATGAGCGACGAGATCAAACACGAATGCGGTCTTGCATTCATCCGCCTTCGCAAACCTTTCAGTTATTATCAGCAACAATATGGTTCCGTAATGTATGGCCTCAACAAGCTGTACCTGCTGATGGAAAAACAGCATAACCGGGGGCAGGATGGCGCCGGTATCGCCACTGTCAAGCTGAATGTAGAACCGGGCTACCCTTTTTTACACCGTATCCGCAGCAGTGCCAGCCAGCCGATTGCGGATCTTTTTTTACAGGTGGGCAAAGAGATAGAGGAGATAGAAAAATACCAGCCGGATATAAAAAAACACCCGGGGCTGATGAAGGGGCATGTTAATTTTTTGGGTGAGCTGCTGCTGGGTCACCTCCGCTATGGTACACAGGGTAAGAACAACGTGGAGTTCTGCCACCCCTTTATAAAAAGAGATACCATCCCGGCCAGGAACCTGGCGCTGGCAGGCAATTTTAACCTGGTGAATACCGAGGAGCTCTTCAGCCTGGTAAACGTGGAGCCGGGTGTATTCCAGAAACAAAGCGACCTGGCCGCCATGATGGAAGTGATCCACCATTTCCTGGTAAAGGCAGACGAGGCTTTCCCTGATAATATTGATGTGGCCAAAGTGCTTAAAAAGGCGGTGCCGCTGTTTGACGGTGGGTTTAATTTCTCCGGCCTGATTGGTAATGGAGCTTCCTTTGTAATGAGGGATGCCCATGGTATCCGGCCTTCTTATTATTATATAAGTAATGATGTAATAGTGGCGGCCAGCGAAAGGGCGGCCATCCGCACGGCTTTTAACGTGGGTGAAAACGAGGTAAAAGAACTGATGCCGGGCTGTGCCCTCATCGTTGCGGCAAATGGCGATTACTCGATAGAACAGATAGTGGAGCCAAAGGAAAGAAGGGCCTGCAGTTTTGAGCGCATCTATTTCAGCCGGGGCAGCGATGAAAAGATCTACCGGGAGCGGAGCGCCCTGGGTTATTACCTGAGCGAACCGGTGCTGAAAGCCGTGAACCACGACCTGCGGAACACCATCTTCTCTTTTATTCCCAATACAGCGGAGATCGCTTTTTATGGTTTGCAGAAGGGCGCCGAAGATTACCTGACCAAAGTAAAGATAGAAAAGATACTGAGCTGGGGCAACGACTATGATGAAGCCAAGCTAACGGAGATGGTTAGCCGTAAAGTGAGGATAGAAAAGATCGCCATCAAGGATGTGAAACTGCGTACATTCATTACCGAAGACAACAGCCGTAATGAAATGGTGCAGCACGTATACGATATTACCTATGGTACCGTGCGGCCCAACGAGGATACGCTGGTGGTGATAGATGATTCCATTGTACGGGGCACCACCTTAAAACAAAGTATTGTAAGGATGCTGTCGAGGCTCAGGCCAAAACGCATCATCATTGTTTCTTCTGCACCGCAGATACGTTACCCGGACTGTTATGGTATTGATATGAGCAAGCTGGGTGATTTTATTGCTTTCCGTGCGGCGATAGAACTGCTGCATGAAACAAAACAGGAAGGCCTGCTGAACGAATTGCTGGAACAATGCAAGGAACTGCAGCGGACCAACCAGCTGCATACCGAGAACGTGGTGCGCCAGGTATATAAACCATTTACCACAGAAGAGATATCTAAAAAGATCGCTGAGCTCATTACCCCGGAAGAGATCGGTATACCGGTGGATGTGATCTATCAAACGATTGAAACACTGCACATGGCCTGCCCCACCAATACCGGCGACTGGTATTTTACGGGTAACTACCCCACCCCTGGCGGTAACCGGGTATGCAATAAGGCCTTTATGAATTTTATGGAAGGGAAGAATGTAAGGGGGTATTAATGGCACGCCTTTAGTGTAACAAGATGATGGCTGCAACGCAGTAATATTTTTGTACATTCATCCTGCTATTATGAACCAATCCAACACAGAACAAAACGGAACAACGCAACCCGGCAAAACATTACTCGTGGTACGGCATGCTAAAAGTAGCTGGGATGTGGGCACACTCAATGATTTTGAAAGACCGCTGAACGACCGGGGTAAAAAAGATGCACCGGTGATGGCACAGCGGCTGACGGGTAAAAAAATAATCATCGATGCTTTTGTTTCAAGCCCGGCAAAACGTGCAAAGAAAACAGCCGAATTATTTTGTGAAACCCTGGGCAGGAAAACAGAGGAGATCATTTTTATCACCAAGCTCTACCATGCGCCGGCCGATATATTTTTTGAAGTGGTGGATGAGCTGGATGATGCCCATAACACGGTGGCAGTATTCTCACATAACCCCGGCATCACCGAATTTGTAAACCTGCTGGTACCCGAAGTAAGACTCGATAATATGCCCACCTGTGCCGTATTTGCTGTAAAGGCTCCCGTAAATAAATGGAGCGATTTTAAAAAAGCAAAGAAGGAATTGCTCTTTTTTGATTATCCCAAGCTGGTTTAGTTATTTTTTATGGGCCTGTTGGCAAGGTAAACGCCGGAGAAAATAAGTACAGCAGCTACTATTTTATACAGCTCCAGCTTTTCGTGTAAAAAGATCATGGCGATAAAGGCGGCAAAGAATGGCTGTAAATAGATATAAGCACCTGCTACCGAAGCTCCCAGCACTTTTATTCCATACACATTAAATATATAGGCGAGGAAAGTACCTGCAATTACGATCAGGCTGATACAGGCATAGGCTGTACCATCGTATCGGTTCCACTCAATTGAAATAAACTCGTTCCATCCAAACGGCAATACCATCGGCAGCCCCAGTGTAAATACCCAGCGGATCACCTGCATGGGTTCGTATTTCTGCATCAGTGGTTTTACAATGATAAAATAGATGGTGTAAGAAATGGCATTGATGAGTACAAGCGTATCACCCAGCAATACGTTATCACCCGTACCGGTATTTACACCCTGTGTGATCAATACTGCTGCACCGGTAATACCGAGGGCAAGTCCTGCTATCTTAAGAAAATTGATCTTTTCTTTTAATACCCAGGCGGCAATGATGGTGATAAGAATAGGCGTGGTGAGCATCAGCAGCACGGCATGGATGGAATAGGTAAGGGATAAACCTTTTAAAAAAAGCATCTGGTTAATAGCGATACCGGTAAGTGCACACAGCGTAAAACGCAGCCAGTCCTTTTGCTCAATCTTCTTTTGCTTGCTGTTAAAAAGAAACAACAGCCAGAAAAGCAGCACACTAACACCCACCCGTATCACATTCATACCAAAGGGTTTCATTAAATGATTCCCGGTAAGGTATTTTACAGCACTCAGGTTCATGGCAAAGAACAGGTTGGTGCCGAGTAAACCAAGATGTGCTTTTAGTTTGGTGTCCACGCTGGGTTAAATTTTATTTTAGATTATTACAAGTTTTGAACTGAGAGAAGTTAAAAAAAATTTATTATTTGCTTACCGGATCATTAATCCATAAAAACCATCAAATAGTTTTATAACAGTTCCGGTATAAGCATCAATTTCTATGATTTCCATTTTTCCACTCTGCTCTCCTGCACCTGTTATTTTATTGAAGACAGTATAAATCTGTTTAAGATTATTATCAACAGTTAACCCGGAAATTGTTATTTCAAAACCTTGTTGTTTGAAATTTTTCTTTGCAATTTCCAGCATAGCAGCAGGAGAAATCAGCTTTGGGATGCCAGGATACTGAGTCGTTTTATAATCTACGCTGCATTTTTTCTGAAAATCATCACCTGTGTTTATCTGTGAGAACAGGACTGATGAAAAAAATAAAGAAACAACCAATAGATAGTATCGCAGTTTATGCTGGTATTCTGTATGGTGATTTAAAAAGTTGGACATGCTGTATAAATATAAAAGCTGTTTACAGGTTTTACAACTCAATTTCATTTACAAAACCTGCACAAAATCCTGCACCGTTTCCCTGTACTGGTCCATATCAAATAATAAAATTGAAAATGGCAAAGAAGCTGTTTCCTTCAGTGCTTTATCCAATGAGAAATTCGTTTGAGCAGCGCTGTAAAAAAACTGCTGTTCCTCTAAATGGCCGGCCAGGTATTCCTGCTCTGTTTGTCCCGGCGTTGGTACCAGTATAGCTTTCTGCCGGAGTTTGATTAGATCCATGATAGTGGTATAGCCACTCCTGCAGATGACCATTTTTGATTGGAGCATCGCCTCATTCATGGCTGCTGCTGTAAGGTGTGTTTTGATTTGCAGGTTTGTGCCGGCAGGGGCGGGGTCTTCGGCAGCACCGGGCAAACCTCTTACAAGTAATGTCCTTCCATTAAAATCACGGAGTTGTTCCAGCATTTTCTGCTCGAACAAACTGCGTTGCGGTTCCGGGCCGGATATAAGCACCAAGAGGTCGTACTTTTTTTGTGCCTGCTCATCTTGTTCAAACCTTGATATACACCCAATGTATTTTACGTTGGGTGGCAAAACAGCCGGGTGCGATAACTCCCCGGCTACATTTACTTCGCCTTTAAAATCAGGTACCCAGCAATGGGTATATTTTTTTATGAACCTGTAATGTATTGCCCGGGCCATTTTTTCCGTAAACGGGTTGCCTGTTTTAATGGTGAGCTGGTGGGTGATGTAAACCGTTGGTATTGTTTTGTGATAGAGACCAAAGCGGTTATCAGAGATCACCGCTTTTATACCATATTGCTGTACCAGTTTCTTCAGCAGTTGCTGTTCGGCATAGATTCGGGAGAATATCCTGGGTACCTGCAGCAACAGTTTGAATGGCAACCAGTTCTTTTTTTTGGAATAGCTGATCCTGTACCCGGGCATATCAATAAACTGCAGTTCCGGGAACTCCTGCTGCAATAGTATTTTTACGAAGCCTTCTGCGCCGATGATGACCTCCACCCCCAGGGCCACCAATTCCTTTATGATTGGTATGCACCGGGTTGCGTGGCCAAGGCCCCAATCCAGCGGCGCCACCAGTACTGGCCCCCTTTTCAGCGATTCGTTAATATTTGAAAAAAACATTTTCAGAAAGCAATAATATTCGGGGAAATTAGTTTAATTTGTTAACTCAAGTTCTATGCAACGTTATTTAAAATTGTTTTTATTGTTGGTTTTGGCAGTATCACTTGCATCAACAGGATGCAATTCCTCCAAAAAAGGACAATGCGGATGTCCGAATAAAAAGGGATTAGTGGGGTACTGAGAAAGCAGCGATAATTGAAAAACCTTCTGTAAAAAATGAACAGAATAAACCGCGATTTACTGGTGTTGTTTAACCAGGAATTAATGAGTCCTCAAGCCATTGAGCACCAGGTGGACTTGTTACACGAATTGCTGTATGAAGTGGAAAGAATGGATAACCTCGTTATTGCCCACGAATTAATCGATCTCAATAAATATAAAGTGATCAATGATCATGTGAAGCTGAAGGAGACTATCCGCAGGCAGGATCTGAAGGCTTTTATATTTTTAAACTGTAAAAACTAATTCACTAAAAATATTTTCACGAAAGGCGCTCAAGGGCGCCTTTTAATTTTTGCAGCATTTCATTGATCTCTTCTTTTTTACAGGTACCCACGCTCAGCCTGTACCAGCTGCTGTCTGCAGAAGCACCAAAAGAGGAGAATGGCACCACGGCCAGTTTTGCTTCATCCAGTAAATAAGAGGTTACCTCTGTTTGCTTTATTAATTTTTTCCCGGCTGCTGTTGTTTTGCCAACGAGGTCAATTTGTATGGTAAGGTAAATGGCCGCCTGTGGTGCTACCGCATCCACCGCAAAACCCTCTTCTTTTAATTGAATAAATCCCTGGTATATCCTGTTCAGTCTTTCCGCCACTTCTTTTTTAAAATGATCAAAGTATTGATCGATTGCCGCATCCTGTGTTAAATATACTGCCGTGGCATTTTGTTCTGCCATCGGGCTCCAGGCGCCCACATGACTGTTGATAGCCTTCATCTTGGCAATCAAATGTGCTGGCCCCATACTCCAGCCAACCCTTACACCGGTGGCAGCAAATGCCTTGCTGATACCATCAATAAATATGGTATATGCTTTCATGGCCGGTCTTACAGATACGGGATTGTAATGCAGGGTATCACCATAGGTCAGTGTCCAGTATATCTGGTCGTATAATAAATACAGTTTCTTTTCATCAGCTCCCCTGCGCTGGTTCTCTTCCAGTACCAGGTCGCAAATGGCTTCCAGTTCTTCTTTTGGAAAAGTGGTGCCCGTAGGATTTAATGGTGAACATACAGCCAGTAAAGAAGCGCCTTTTATGTGCGGTGCTATTTCTGCAGCCGTAGGCATAAAATTATTTTCCTTCTTTGTTTCGATCATCACATGCTCCCCTTCTGTAAAATGCACGTAATGGTTGTTGTTCCAGCTTGGTACAGGATAAATCACTTTTTCGCCTTTATCAACAATAGCCCTGTAAGCAGCATAGATCAGCGGCCGGCCACCGGCAGCTATCAGGATCTCATTTGTTCCATAATCAAGTCCCTCCCGCTGTAGCAGGAATTTTGCCACCGATTCCCTTAACTCTGCAATACCTTCAGCCGGCGGGTAAGTGGTATGTCCCTGCTTAAACGCTTTGATGATCTCCTCCTGCAGTTCTGCCGGTATGGGAAATATAGTGCTGTCAAAATCACCAATGGTGAAATTGTAGATCTTATTTCCCTGCTTGATCTTTTCTTTTATTTCGTTCCCTAGTTTTACGATCTCTGAGCCAATCAATGTTTCTGCAAGCTGGCTTAATTTGTCTGAAGGCATCCGGCAATTGTTTTAAAATTATCGTTGCAAAAATAACTGGTTTCGCACAAGGTTGACCATCTTTAAAAGAAGATACCGCATATTTTAAAAAATTTGTAAAGCCTGGTTTCCTGTATGACAGCCTGCCGTGATGCGTCTTTTTTCGGTATATTTAAAGCCCTGATCACCCAAATACAACCTGATGAAGAAGTCCATTATTTCTTTTGCTCTCCTTTTTTTATTTGCATTACCCGGAACAAATGCCCAGGTGAATGACGATGATGAAGCATTGTCATACCAGTTAAAACGAAAATTCCCTGATGAAAGATCTGCTATTGTTTCTGATGTGGAAGAATATGATTTTGATGTAAGCAAAGGGGATGGTAATGGCCCTGTTGTTACAGCAAATATGAACCAGAAAATACAGTTTATCTCTCTGAGAGAAGCAGCTTTTGTTCAATATGGCGAATACTACGATAAGTTTTCAACCATCACAAAATTCAAACAGTATTATAAATCCGGTAATAATTTTTACCCGTATAAAACAACGCCGCTCGACCGCTCTGTTACTTCCGGTGATATTTTTTATGATGACAGCAGGGTAAAATTCTTCAACATTACATTGCCAAAAATGGGACTGGGCGCCATGGTGGAGGTTGAAAAAAAGTTCAATGATTCCAAATACCTCACCCGCTTATTATTTCACAGCAGTTATATAACACAGGAAAAAACGATCCGGCTAAAAGTGCCTGCCTGGGTACAGCTGGATATCAGGGAAATAAATTTTAAAGGCTATAAAATAGAAAAAAAACAGGAGCAGGAAGGAAAGAAAACGGTATATACTTTTTCGATGAAGGAGCTACCTCCGATACCCGGTGAAGACAATGCCCTGCCCGTTCCTTATACTTTTCCGCACATTATCATTCTTGTAAAATCTTTTGAAGCTGAAGGCAAACCATACAAAGGATTTGAGAATGTGGGAGACCTGTACAAATGGTATAATTATCTCTATAAAAAATGTGATAACCAGGCAGGTACTATAAAAAGCAAAGCAACAGAACTGGCAAAAGGAAAGGCCAGTGATATTGATAAAGTAAAATCTATTTTCTACTGGGTGCAGGATAATATCCGTTACATTGCTTTTGAAGATGGTTACGCCGGGTTTGTGCCGCAAACAGCGCAGGACGTTTATAAAAATAAATATGGCGACTGTAAGGGTATGGCCAACCTGCTTACAGAAATGCTGAAGCTGAATGGCTTTGATGCACACATGGTATGGATCGGCACCCGGCATATTCCTTATGATTATACTATTCCTTCCCTGTGCGTGGACAACCACTGCATCTCTTCTGTATTTATCGGCGGCAAACCTTATTTTTTGGATGCGACTGAAAAGTATGTACCCTTTGGTGAATATGCTTACCGCATACAGGGTAAGGAAGCATTGATTGAAAAAGGAGAGCAGTACCAGGTGGTAAAGATCCCGGTGGCTGATAAATCACAAAACAAGATACTGACACAGGCATATTTTTCCCTGAATGAAAATATCCTGAAAGGACATTTGAAAGTAACGTTTACCGGTGAAGAACGTACCGGCTTTCACCAGTTTTACCAGGACCTGCCCACGGACAGGAAAAAAGAATTCCTGCAAAAGATGCTGGAGTTTGGTAATGATAATCTCTATGCAAACAATGTAAAAACTTCCGACCTGTCTAACAGGGAGATTCCCGTGGTGATAGAAGGAGATATTGACCTGAGCAACCAGGTTATACGGGATGATAAAGAAGTGTACGCAGGGATCGACTTCTTCCCCCGCAAACTAAGTTCCTTCATGCCGGATGAGAAAAGGGTGAACTCCTATGAATTCAACAGCATTTATACAGCAGAAGATGAAATTGAATTAAACGTTCCGGGTTACAAAATAAAGGATATGCCTGCTGCAATGAATGAACAGGCTGCTGATTATGGTTTTTCAGGTTCTTACAGCACCGCAGCCGGTAAAATTGTATTGAAAAAATCTTTAAGCATCAACAGTGGTACCGTAAAGAAAGAAGACTTCGGCAACTGGTCATCCTTTCTCAAAAAATTAAAAGATTTCAATAATAACATCGTGGTGGTGGAGAAAGATCCAAATTATGTGGCACCAAAAGAAACCCCTGCCGCACCCGCCACAGCAAAGCCTGCTGTAAAAACAACAACTGCCAAAACCCCTGTTAAAAAACCTGCTGCAAAAAACTAATTCAATGAAACGAATCTTTTTATCTATATCAGTAATTTTTCTTTTTACCATTAATAACAGTTACGGGCAAACGATAAAAGAAGAGCTGGCTGTAAAGCTCCAGTCAAACGTGGAGCCTGTTTTTAAAGAAGCAGATGCCAGTTTTACAACCAATCAAATTCCTGATAAATGGGCCGGCTATTCCGGTGTAATCATTTCACAAAAAACAAAATTCATTTTTGATAAAGCGCAGAGCGGCGATAAGCTGAATGTGTATGAAACGGCGCATAAAAAAATAAAGCTGCTGGATAAAGACGCTGTAAGCCGCTATTCAGAATTTTATTTCAGAACGGGCCATGTAAATGATGGCTTTGCACTGCGGATCATTAAACCCGGCGGAGAAACGGACACTGTTTCTTTACTTACCGCGGTAATGGTGGAGGACAATGATGACGTACCCTCCCTGTTCACACCGTATTTCGATAAACAAAGCACCATCAAGGATAAATCAAAAAGTGTAAATCTTTATTTCAAACTGGCGGTGTCCAACCTGGAGCCCGGCGATATCATTGATTATGCCTATACTGTTTTTAATGACAACGATGTGGCAAGAATGAATAACCTGGAGTTTGACCCCATTTATTATCTCTGCACCCGTGAATACCCGGTAATGTACCAGCAATTTGAGATCAATACAGATGAAAAATCTTATGTGAACAGCAAGGCGTTGAACGGAGCACCTGAATTTATGGAAGGCTCCGCCGGTGGTTACAGAGTTTTTACCTGGAAAGATAATGACCGGGAAAAAGTAAAGGATACCCGCTGGGTAAATGAATACATGGCGTTGCCGATGGTAAAGTTCCAGGTGATCTATTCAAAGAACAGCAACGCAGAGGAATTATTCATCAGCGACAGGGGTGAGTTAAAAAAATCCATTACACCGGAAGAACTTGCAAAAAAGGTAAACCGCATCTATGAAAAGATGGATGCAAGCGGTGGCCGGAAGCTGACACAGGATAACCTGATCGCCAATTATACCACGGGGTTACTGAACAGCACAGAATACTATTTAAGAAAAACAGAAGCGTATGATATCAGCGATGAAGAGTTTATAAAACGGGTTTACTATATCCTCCGTCATACGAATGGTATTTATGGCAAAAGCCTGGGCAGCCAGTATTTTGCCTATGTGATGATGGAAAAGCTGAAAAAGAAAGGTATTGCTGCAGAACTCATCATCACCACCAGCAACAGCACTACTCTGATGAAAGACGTGATCTTTGGTTCTGAGCTGCAATGGCTGATAAAAGCAAAGGATAAATTCATTTTTAATTTTTCATCCAATACCAATACGTTCGACCTGGATGATGATTATCTCGGTAACGAAGCATATGCAATTACATTGGGCAAAATACCCACTGCCACACCGGTAAGCCTGCCCACCACCACGGTTGATCAAAATATAAGTGGTACCACGATTGATGCTGCACTTGATGATAAAATAGAAAACATAAAAGTGACCGCCACCAACAGTTTAAAAGGATTGTATAAAAGACAGAATGACTGGCCGGTATTACTGTATACAACTGTTTATGACAACGACCATTTGAGTTATTATGGCGACAGTGATTATGACCAGCTGCCCGAAAAAAACCAGGATGAGATCCAGCGTTTATTGTTCGCAAGAAAAGAGGAGTTTAAAAAAAGAAAACCAAAATATATGAAGTCGAGGCTGCAGGGTGATTACGATAACGTGGTGAGCTATGACAATTTTACGCTGGTGACAGATGGCAGAACCTTTAACAAGCAGGAGTTAAAATATACTGAAATATTTACACTGGGCGACCTTACAAAAAAAGCAGGCAATTCCTACCTGGTAAGCCTGCCTGCATTAATGGGCGGACAGGTTCAGGTAAAACCAGAGGACCGGCAACGTAAATATGATGTGGATGTTCGCTATCCACGTACATTAACCTGGGATATAAATTTTACTGTGCCCGCAGGGTACGCCGTAAAAGGATTGACTGACCTGAATCAAAACGTGGAAAATGAAGTGGGCACCTTCAGCACAAAAGCAGCAATGGAAGGCAGTGTTTTAAAGCTCAATATTAAAAAAGTGTACAAGCAGCCTGTTATCAGCAAAGACAAATTTGATAAGATGCTGGAGTTTATTGATGCGGCTTACAATTTCAGCCAACGAAGAATATTATTGAAGAAGAGTTAAAAGAAAAGCCGGTAACACTTTACCGGCTTTTTGTTATTCCTTATTTTCTTTCGTTTTAAAATCTTTTTCGGCATCCTTTGCTTTTTTAAAATCAAGGATCACCGAATTGATGCAATAGCGAAGGCCGGTTGGTGGCGGGCCATCTTCAAATACATGCCCAAGATGCGCCTTGCAGCGGCCGCACATTACTTCGGTCCGGCTCATGCCATAACTGTTATCGGGCGCATAAATGATACTGCCCTTTGTAATGGGTTCAAAAAAACTAGGCCAGCCACAACTGCTCTCAAATTTTCCATCACTTTTAAACAATGGGTTACCACAGGCGGCGCAATAATATGTCCCCACTTCTTTATGCTCATAATATTTGCCGGTAAATGCCCGCTCGGTTCCTTTTTGCCGGGCAATATTATATACATCTGCAGGCAGGACCTTTTTCCATTCTTCGTCACTCATATTTACCTTGCTGCTGTCCGTGGTGGAATACACCGGGTTACTTTTCTTATCGCCTTCCATATTGATTTTTTTTGTTGTGTCGGATGGTTGTGTGCAGGCCACTAAAAAAGAGCAGGTGGCCATACAAAATATATAAAATGTTTTTTTCATAACTACAAAAGTGCGTGTAATGTTATTTTCACTATGTACGCAATATGACAAATGCGGGTTTTTAAACAGTTTCTTTTAACTGTTAAAGGATTTTTAAAGCTGATACGGTATATTTGTCACTTTCATTATAACGGCATTCAATCGAATATGTTCAATTTAATACTTTTTGGCCCCCCGGGCAGTGGTAAAGGTACGCAAAGTGAAAAGCTGATTGCTAAATATGGGTTGAAACACCTGAGCACCGGCGACTTATTACGTTCTGAAATTGCCCAGCAAACCGCCCTTGGACTGGAAGCAAAAAAAATAATGGATAAGGGTCAGCTGGTACCGGATGAAGTGGTGATCGGTATGATCAGCACCGCACTGGACCATAACCCGGAAGCAAAAGGATTTTTATTTGATGGTTTTCCCCGTACTGCCGCACAGGCAGAAGCACTTGACAGGCTGCTGGAACTTAAAAAAACATCCATTGCTGTGATGCTGGCGCTGGAAGTAAGCGAGGAGGAACTGGTAAAGCGCCTGCTGAAACGTGGACAAACCAGTGACCGCAGCGATGATAATAATGAAAATGTGATCCGTGAAAGGATTGCTGTTTATAAAAGCAAAACAACAGCTGTTGCGGATTATTACAGGGGTTTTGATAAAGTGATATTACTGAAAGGTGAGGGTACTGTTGACGAAATATTTGAGCGCATTGCAACAGAGATAGATTCAAGGTTGTAATAAAATACTTACAAATAAAAAAAGCAGGCATTATGCCTGCTTTTTTACTATACCTATAAGCTTATTGCATTAAACATTCAATCCCCCGCAAACACTTATTACCTGGCCGGTAATATAGTTGCCCATAGCTGATGCAAGGAATAAAGTGGCATTGGCAATATCTTCCGTTGTACCAAATCTTCCCAGGGGAATGCCAGCTTTGTATTTATCAGCGCTGTCACCATCTTTTAAATAGTTGGTCATATCTGTTTCCACG
Organism: Ferruginibacter sp.; assembly: GCA_047600665.1. Taxonomy (GTDB): domain Bacteria; phylum Bacteroidota; class Bacteroidia; order Chitinophagales; family Chitinophagaceae; genus Ferruginibacter. Next base: position 1,987,434 of record JASGKJ010000003.1, on the reverse strand, counting down.
AAACCCGGCGCAATGGCATTGCAGCGGATATTACGGCTGCCCAGCTCTTTTGCTACGGACTTTGTAAACCCGATCACACCCGCCTTACTGGCGGCATAACTGCTTTGTCCTGCATTACCCATTTCGCCAATTACACTGCTCATATTAATGATGCTGCCGCTTTTTGCTTTCATCATTGGTTTTATCACCTGCTTGGTCATATTGAACACACCGGTAAGGTTTATTTGTATTACTTCGTTCCATTGCTCGGGAGACATTCTTAATAAAAGATTGTCTTTTGAAATACCGGCATTGTTCACACATACATCGATCTGCCCGAATTCTTTTAAAACATCGTTTACAAAAGCTTCGCAGGCTGCATAATCACCGGCATTGCTTTTATACGCTTTTGCCTTTACACCCAGGGCTGTTAATTTTGCTTCCAGGGCCGTTGCTTTTTCTGCACTGCTGTCGCTTACATAGGTAAAAGCAATATTGCAGCCGTGCTCTGCCAGTTTTATTGCCACACCTTCCCCAATGCCACGGGCTGCACCTGTTACGATCGCTGTTTTGTTCTCTAACAATTTCATTGTTGATATATTTAAAAGTTATTGCTGCAAATAAAAGCATTTTGCAGGAGGATAAAGATAAGCCGCCACAGTAAATATCTCCAAATAAGGCGGCAACAGGTTTTGCCAGGCGAACCTTTTTTGTACTTTTGGCCATACCGAAGCCAAAGAGGAACCATCACTTTAATAACATCTTAAAAACAGGATATGAGAAAAGTTCCTTTCTTACTTATTGCCATTATTTTCCTTTTTACCGTTCCTTCTACAGCACAAAAGACAAATGGTTGTGGTTATAAAATTCCACCCAAATCTTTACGTACCAATTTTAGTTCAGTATATGAAGCTGCAGATGTAGTAAAGAATATGCTGGACAGCGTAAAATGGAAAGAGAACTTCCGTATCAGGGAGCAGAATGGTATCAATAATGCCTACGCCACCATCATCAACCAGGTAAGATGGATCGTATATGACAATGATTTTCTTGAAAATCTCGACAGTTATGCTGCCACCAAATGGGCCAGCATCAGTGTACTTGCACATGAAATAGGGCATCATTATTTCAACCATATGGTAAAGAGCCAGGGCAGCAACATACCCTCTGAGCTGGAAGCAGATAAATTTTCGGGCTACGCCATGTACAGGATGGGTGCTTCTTTACAACAGGCAATGGCAGCCATGGAAAAGATTGGTACGGACAGGGCCAGCTCAACACATCCTGCAAAAGCCGATCGCTTAAAAGCCATTACAGATGGGTGGAACATGGCTATGAATCAAACAACCGGCAGCAACAATACTAATACCCCAACTACAGGGAATAACAACCCTGTTCCCGTACCCGGTACAAACAATGGTAATACCGGGGCAGAGACGCCAAACACCAATACTGATCCTGCTACCGACCCAAGCTGGATAGCATTGTATATGCAGAGCAATAAAACAGAGACCGTTTATTTAAGTGATGATGGAAAAAATTACCAGGCTGCTGAAATAAAAGCAGGAGAGCCCTTCGTATTTAAATTTGAAATTTATAATTACGGCTGGTTGCGGTTAAAGTATTATAATGGCTACAGGGTATTTAAACTAACTCACGGTAAGGACTATAATATTTTGTGGAACAGGCGTACCAAGAACTGGACATTGGTGCAGGTACCTGAATGATCAGGCACGGGCAACTGAAGCAGTTGCATTTAAAATTTCTTCCAGGATAATTCTTTCATTACTGAGGCGTGGCACTTTATGTTGCCCGCCCAGTTTTCCTTTACTGCGGAGCCATTCATTAAAAGTGCCCGGTGGCATGTTGCGTACTATTGGTAAGCGCAGGGCTATGTCCTTATGACGCTTGGCTTCGTAATCGCTGTTACAGCTTTTTAGTGCAGCATCCAGTTCAATGGTAAACTGCTGCAGGCTTGTTGGTTCTTTTTCAAATTCTATCAGCCATTCATGGGCACCATTACTGCCTTCACTAAAATATACCGGTGCGGCAGTATAATCTTTTACCACGGCGCCTGTTTTACTGCAGGCTGCTGCGATAGCATGATCGCTGTTGTCAATGATCACTTCTTCACCAAAAGCATTCATATAATGTTTCAGCCTGCCGCTTACTTTTATTTTATAAGGATTTAATGAAGTAAACTGAACAGTATCTCCCACCAGGTAGCGCCAGAGGCCACCTGTAGTACTTATCACCAGTGCATAATTTTTTCCTGTTTCCACATCTTTCAGACCAACAGTTTGTGGATCAGGCTTACCATATTCTTCCACCGGCATAAACTCATAAAAAATACCATGCTCTGTAAAGAGTAACATTCCATCATCATCAGGACAAACCTGCCCGGCGAAAAATCCTTCGCTGGCATTGTATATCTCCAGGTAATTTATCTTACCACCAATAATCTTATCAAACTGTTCCCGGTATGGCACAAATGAAACACCACCATTGATATAGAGTTCAAGGTTTGGCCACACTTCTTTGATCGTTGATTTTCCTTTTATTTCAAGAATTCTTTTTAAGAGCAGTAAAGTCCATGTTGGCACACCGGCTATGGAAGTTACATTTTCATCGGCGGTGGCCTGTGCCAGTTTTTCAATCTTGCCTTCCCACTCATCCAGCAGCGCAATACTAAGTTCCGGGGTACGCAGCCATTGACCCCAGAAGGGAGAGTTCTGCATCAGTACAGCGCTCAGGTCGCCATATGATATTTCATCATTTATTTTACTCACCTGGTGTGAGCCACCCACCACCAGCCCCTTACCGGTTAACAGGTCACTTGACGGGAAATTTTTATAATAGTTACTCAGTACATCTTTGCTGGCCTGGTAGTGATTATCTTCCAAACTTTCTTCACTTACAGGAATAAACTTGCTTTTATCTGAGGTAGTACCGCTGCTCTTTGCAAACCAGTTAACTGGTGTATTCCACAAAACGTTTTCTCCACCTTCCATCATACGGTGTATATATGGTTTTATATCATCGTACTCATGCACAGGAACATTTTTTTTGAATTCCTTTACAGTAAACAATTTTGAGAAATGATGTTTTCTGCCGAACTCTGTGTATTGTGCAGATGTAACCAGGTGCTGTAAAACTTCCCGCTGGGCAGCCACCGGGTGATTGCTCCAGAGTTCAATGCGCCACAAACGCATACGGGCAAGCTTTGATATAGTTGGAGAGAGGAATTTCATTTCGACTTAGCAAAATACTAAAATGAAATGAAACAAAGAAGCCTGCAAGCGGTCTTTTACAGGATTAAGACAGGTAAGGTCATTTCATTTCCAGCATCTTAAGTTCAAAATCAATCTTATTAAGCAATGATTTTATATCAAGATCCTCATCTCCATAAAACGCATCTAACTTTTCAATCAATGCTGTATTATTATTTTCAGATCCATATGTATATAATGACTGCCGCAATTCCTGCATAAACTGTATATAATCTTTTTCTTCAGTGTTTTCGATATACGTATTATAACTGTAGCCCATGGAGTCTTCCTGCTCTGTTTCATGCTGCTCCAGGTTCTCTAACCCGGCCAGCGCATTCTGCACCGTATTGATAAGTGTATCCAGGGATATTTTCTTCCCTCTTACTTCTTCATGGAGATAGTCCTTTCTTTTCAGTTCAAAGTTTCTTCCAAGATAAAGTCTTCTTACCTGCTCATCTGAAGCCAGTTCTTCTGCAGTGCCATGTTTAAATATTTTTCCATCAATCAGCAGGTAGGCACGGTCGCAGATGGAGAGCGTTTCGTTCACATTGTGATCTGTAATAAGGATACCGATATTTTTCAGTTTCAGTTTTGCAACGATGGTCTGTATATCTTCCACTGCAATAGGATCTACACCGGCAAAGGGCTCATCAAGGAGAAAAAATTTGGGATCAACAGCCAGTGCACGTGCAATCTCCGTTCTTCTTCGTTCGCCACCGCTTAATGTATCACCATTATTCTTTCTTACTTTTTGCAGGCGAAACTCTTCCAGCAATGATTCCAATTTTTCTTTCTGTTCCGCTTTTGAAAGGCTAGTCATTTCCAGTACAGCCGCAATATTATCCTCCACGCTCAGTTTACGGAACACACTGGCTTCCTGCGGCAGGTAGCCGATTCCCATCTTTGCCCTTTTAAACATGGGTAGTTTTGTAATATTCACGTCATCCAGGAAAACCTCCCCTTCATCTGGTTTTACAAGACCCACCACCTGGTAAAAGGAAGTCGTTTTGCCTGCACCGTTAGGACCAAGCAATCCTACGATTTCTCCCTGGCCCACTTCAAAGGAAACATCATTTACCACGGTACGGCTGCCATAGCGTTTTACCAGGTTTTTTGTTTGTATCGTTGTATTCATCAGCTGTAAAAGTACAGCATCGACGGTATTTGGTGAAAATTCTGACGCAAAGAGCATTTGTTAAACTTTCTCTAATAGAGACTATTGCTTTTTAACTGGTACCGTGTTTGCCAGTCGTACCATGAAACTATTTCCAATGAAACATTTAATACCAGCAGGATTTATGGCCCTGGTAATATTAGCAGGGTGTAAATCAACAGATTATTTATCAAGAGCAGACGAAGACAAAACAGTTTTTGATGTGGTAAAAAAATTAAATAAAAAAGCACTTGATGAACAGGCCACAATGGCACTGCCAATATTGTATAAGCAGGTACAGGAACGTCATTTAAAAAAAATAGAAACGTACAGTACATATAATGATATCAGCAGGTGGGATAAAATAATCAATGAATATTATACACTGCAGAATATGTTTGATGCAATAGATAATTCAGCGGCGGCATCAAAACTGGTTAATGCAACAAGTTACCAGAATGATATCTCTGCTGCCAGGCAATTTGCAGCGGAGGATTATTATCAACTGGCAAATGAATACTTTACTTCAAACAACAGGGATGACCTTAAAAAGGCATACGATCTTTTTAAAAGAGCAGATGGCTGGGTAAGCGGGTATAAAGATGCAAAAGAAAAAATGGACACCTCTTTCAGTAACAGTATTGTAAATGTATTGATCAATCCTGTGCAGGATAATTCATTTTTCTATAATGCAGGCTGGGGTAATACCGGTTATAATTACAGTAATGAATATTTCCAGCAAAATTTGGTGAGTGACCTTGGTGGGCAATCATCTAAAAGATACCCTGCAAGATTTTATACAGAATGGGATGCAAGGCGGAATAATATACAACCAGATTGGGTGGTGGATCTGACGCTGAGGAATTTTGATATACCAAGACCGGTATCCTATAACTACTCTCAAAACAGGAGTAAACAGATAGAGATCGGCAAGGATACCGCAGGCAAACCTGTTTACCAGACTGTATATGCTACGGTGAACATTAACCGGCAGTCGTTAACAGCAAGGGGGCAAATGGATATTAATATAACAGATGTGGCTACACGAAAAAATATTACCTATGACAACTTTTATAATACGTTTGACTGGCAGCAGGAAACAGCAAGTTATTCCGGCGACTCCAGGGCCCTAACCAGTGGTGACTGGGCACTTGTAAATAATAATTACAACCTGCCCCGCAAAGAGGATATTCTGAATGAACTGTACCGCAGTATATATCCGCAGGTAAGGAATAAAATTAGTTACGAAACAGATTGGTAGGTTTTATTGGTTATGGTTTATGAAAAGGCCCCGGTATTCGTGCCGGGGCTTTTATTTAAAGAGGTTATATACAAGTAAACTTAAAAAATAAGCAAGTCCCGTCATGTACACTAATTGTATCAATGGCCATTTCCAGCTCCGGGTCTCCCGCTTTACCACGGCCAGTGTGCTCATACACTGCATGGCAAATACATAAAAAACCATCAGGGATAACCCTGTTGCAAGGGTATAAACCTTTGTTCCATCTTCCCTTACAGCCGCCCCCATTTTTTTGCGCAGCGTGTTATTTGATTCATCTGTATCACTATCACCAACGCTGTAAAGGGTGGCCATTGTACCTACAAATACCTCTCTTGCGGCAAAGGAAGTGATCAGTGCAATACCTATCTTCCAGTCATAGCCCAGGGGATGTATCACCGGCTCTATGGTTTTACCGAGTATGCCTGCATATGAATTTTGCAGTAATTCAGTTTTCTGCTGCCTGCCCAGCTCATCCTGTTTTGAAGGATCTGCGGCAATAAGCTGTTCATATTTTTGAGAAACCGCTTTCATTTTATCACCGGGGCCATAGGAACTAAGCACCCACAGCAACAGGCTGATCACCATAATTACTTTACCGGCATCTACCACAAATATTTTTGCTTTCTCAATCATGGTGGTAAGGGCATTTTTCCACCTTGGGCTGCGGTATACCGGCAATTCAAGAATAAAAAAACTGCGTTCCTTAATATTGATGAACCATTTCATAATATAAGCAACCAGCAAAGCCATTACTGTACCGGCCAGGTAAAGTGCCATCATCACCAAACCCTGCAGGCTCAGGAAACCCAGGTAAAATTTTGACGGGATAACCAGGGCGATCAATACCGTATAGATCGGCAGCCTGGCGCTGCAGCTCATTAATGGGGTAACCATAATGGTTAGTAAGCGTTCTTTCCTGTTTTCAATATTCCGGGCGGTCATTATTGCCGGTACCGCACAGGCATACCCGCTGATCATCGGCATTACACTTTTACCATTCAGGCCCGCTTTACGCATCAGTTTATCTGTAAGAAAACTTATCCTTGCCATGTAACCGGTATCCTCCAGCAGGGTAATGATACCGAATAATATCATTATCTGCGGTACAAAAACAAGAATGCCGCTCAAACCCGCCAATACACCATTAATGAGCAGGTCGCTCCACCATTCCTGGGGCAGGGTATTGCCCAAAAAATTTTCCAGTTTACCAAATGTCCATTCGATCGCATCCATTGGATACTGTGCAAACCAGAATACACTTTGAAATAAAAGAAACAGTACGGCCAGCAGGATAACATAACCCCATTTGCGGTGCAATAAAATATTATCCAGTTTTTCTGTAAGCAATGCTTTCGCCAGCGGGTCTGCCTCCACCACCGTTTGCTGCATGATATGCTTGATACGGCCATAGCGCTGCATAATCTCTTCCGCCTGTGTACGGGTGGGATTGAATTTATTCCGCTGTTCAACAGCTTCTATCTGCTCCTGCAGTGTATCATCCAGGTCAAAGTTTTCATGGTTGATCAGGAAATGCAGCGCTTTATAGTTGGGGGTTCCTGGTAACAATGCCACCACTTCATCAATCGGTTGTTCGGCAAGCGCCCTGTTATCGATAAAGGGTCTTGGCTGTACAAAGTGTGCCTGCGCCGTTTTTTCCAGTAACCTTTTTAGTTCGGGTACTCCTTTATTTTTCCTTGGATTAATAGTTACTACCGGTACTCCGAGTTCTATTTCAAGGCCGGGAATATCAATTTTAGTTCCTTTTTTGGCTGCAATATCCATCATAGTGAGCGCCACCACCACCGGTATCTTCAGGTCAATGATCTGGGAGCAGAATAATAAATTTCTTTTCAGGTTACTTGCGTCTGCCACCAGCAGTACCATATCCGGCTTTATATCCGGGTCCTGCCCGAGCATTACTTTATAGGCTACCCATTCATCCGCCCTTTTGGGGTACAGGCTGTAGGTACCCGGCAGATCAATAATGCTGGCAGTAAGATTTTCATCGAGAATGCATTGCCCCGTTTTTTTATCAACTGTTACCCCTGGAAAATTGCCTACTTTCTGGTTTAAGCCCGTTAATGTATTGAACAGGGAGCTTTTGCCACAGTTAGGGTTGCCTACTAATGCTATGTTTATATTACTTTTCAAAAATGAGTGCAAAAGTAAAGCTGAACAATGGTTTGTGGTTACGAAATGAGAAAAGCAATTTACCGTATAAAGTAAAGTTTAACAATACTGCTTAATCCTTTTTTGGCTTGCCGTTTGCAGTTCTATTGCCGGTAGTATTTTGCCCTTTATCTTTGACAAGCCCCAATAAAATTTTATGAAACAGTTTTGCTGCCTGCTTTTTTTCTCCATACAACTTGTTCATGCCCAAAAATTAAAAAAAGCGGATAAGGCAGTCATTGCAAATCTCCAAACACATATTACTTACCTGGCAGACGATAAGCTGGAAGGCAGGAGAGCGGGCTCGGCCGGGGAAAAATTAGCGTATGAATATATCAGCAGTGAATTTTCAAAAGCCGGTTTATCCCCAAAAGGAGAAAACGGAAGCTTTTTGCAGCCTTTCGAGATCAATGAAGGAAAGATAATTGATCCAGCTTCTTACCTGGTCATTAATGATAATCATCTTGAAATCGATAAAGATTTTTTCCCGCTGAGCTTTTGTCCTGATAAATCTTTAGATGCAACTGCAGCACTGGCTTTACAGGAAAATGGCAGTCCCTGGTTCTTTGATATAAAAGAACTGGTGGAAACAAACAAAAATAATCCGCATTACGACCTGGAAGGTTCCATAAAAAAAAGGGTTGCCAAAGCAGCTTCAATGGGTGCCACCGCTTACATCATTTACAACAGCTCCAATACGAATGACGCATTAAAATTTGATGGAAAAGAAAAACCGGAACATGCAGTCATCCCTGTATTATATGTACGCAAAACGGCAAGAGAAAAGTGGTTTGCAGATGAAACAGCCACTCTTGATATAAAACTGAAGGTCAAGATCAGTGAGAAAAAAAGATATGGTCATAATGTGATCGGGTATGTTGACAATAATGCCGGCAATACCATTGTTATCGGTGCACATTACGATCATCTTGGATATGGAGAAGATAATAATGCCTTGTATACAGGCAAGGATAAAGTGATCTTTAATGGTGCTGATGATAATGCCAGTGGTACTGCCGCATTGATAGAAGCTGCCAGGTTCTTAAAAGCATCCAGGCACAGGAATAACAACTATCTTTTTATTGCTTTTTCTGGCGAAGAGATCGGCCTGTTTGGGTCAAAATATTTTGTTGAGCATCCAACCATTGATCTCAGCAATATCAATTATATGCTGAACATGGATATGATCGGCAGGCTGAACGACAGCACACATAAATTAGTGATTGGCGGTTATGGCACATCCCCTGCATGGGGTGCTGTTATCAATACAACGGATAAAAATTTTTCAGTAAAGACGGATAGCAGTGGTGTGGGACCAAGTGATCATACTTCTTTTTACAGGAAAGGCATACCCGTGTTGTTTTTCTTTACAGGATTACATGCTGATTACCATAAGCCCGGTGATGATGCCGAAAAGATCAATTACAATGGCGAGTTGCAGGTTTTAAAATACACTTACGGGATAATAGAAGCGATAAACAAAAAAGGAAAAATAACATTTACAAAAACAAGAGAAATGCAAAACAACAGCACACCATCATTTACTGTTACGCTGGGTATCATGCCGGATTATTCTTTTACCGAAAAAGGCGTAAGGGTAGATGCTGTAAGTGAAGGAAAGCTTGCTCAAAAAGCGGGTATCAAAACCGGTGATGTATTGCAGCAGCTGGGTGATCACCCGTTTACCGATCTGCAGACATACATGCAGGCATTAAGCAAATTCAGCAAAGGCGATGCGACAAAGGTGAAATTGAAGAGGGGTAATGAAGAGATGGTTTTTGATATTGTTTTTTAAAAAATAAAGCACTGCTTATTTTTGCCGGGAATGAAACTCAAAATAGATAATGAATCCATAGCGCAGGAGTTTTTTGAAGACTCTGTACTCCTGGGTATTGTAGCGCCGGTAAAAGATTACCAGTTTTGCTGGCAGCTGAACCAGGTGCTTGGTTTTGATTTCAGGATAAACAATGATTTTGAAATACAGCTTACCAAAAAACAGCGCAAATATTTTTTTTCTATTTACGAATATAAGGTGCCCGCTGTTACCACTACGCATTACCTCTACAATAACCAGTTTGACGGTGAGTATTTATTACCGGAGTTCAAACACCTGGATTTTTTGTGGCTGATAAAAGGAGACCCGCTGGACCCGGAAGAGCTGAAAGCGCTGGTACAATATATTAAGTCACTTAATAGTGTGCAGCTGATAACAGAGATGACAAACGAAAAAATAAAGAACAAACAGCATTTGATATTTTAATGGATAATTTCTTAACTGATAATGGATAATGTTTCCAGGCTGAAAACTGTTCATTTGATTTATTATTCTTCATCATTAAAAAATTATCCATTATCCATTCAATCATTATCAATTAATAAACATGTGGAAAGAAGAAAATAACACCCTGTATAAAAAGTTCGAGTTCACTAATTTTTCTGAAGCATTTGCATTTATGACAAGAGTGGCGCTTGCTGCAGAAAAAATGGACCATCATCCATTATGGACAAACGTGTACAACAAGGTGGAAATATGGCTGAATACACATGATGCTGGAGATATTGTTACAGAGAAAGACAGGAAGCTGGCAAAAATAATTGATGAGCTTATATAAAGAGACTAATTCTTTGTAAAAAATTTAAAAAGGCGTATAAAGATTTTTCCAGTAACTGAAAAAGGCCTGCAAAGTATTATTCAAAAGATCTGGATCAGTAAAGATTTAAACACATAGCATAAAGCGATTGCCACCTTTGCAGCAACCGCTTTTTATCTTCTTATACCGCTGAGACATTAATTTTTTATCAGCCAGCTCTCAACCGCCCTTGAAAAATCTGCTACATCAATAGGATGCCTGCTGGTGATAAGATTACCATCTGTTACAACCGGCGCTTCTTTTATAATACCACCTGCATTTTTCAGGTCACTCTGTATATTCCAGTAGCCGGTGAGTTGTTTTCCTTTTATGATCTCTGCAGATGCGAGCACTACCGGTGCATGACAAATGGCAGCGATCAGTTTTCCTGATTGATTAAAATCCCGGATAAATTTTATTACGTCTTTATCATACCGGAGGTTATCAGGGTTCCAGGCACCCCCGGGGATGAACACCGCATCATAATCACTTACTTTTATTTGATCAGCCGTATGGTCAAATTTTATCCAGCCAACAGGCTGCAGGTATTGTATCGCCATCACATGCGTTTTTGACATTTCAGGATATACCAGCCCGAATCTTTCTGGTGCAGGATTAAACTTAGGCGCAATAATTTCAACTGTTGCACCCAGCTCCCTGAAATACCAGACCGGCCCTGTTAATTCAATCTCCTCGAATCCGTCTGCCACCAGTACAGCGATTTTTTTACCTTTTAATGCTGTCTTGTTTTTTACGGGTGTAAAGAAGAAGGCCTTTAGCGCTTCATTGCCCGGTGCATTTAATAATTTGCTGACAGGCATATTGACAACTGCTGACTGTGTTGACAGTTGATTCATTACGGACAGCTCATGCGACTGTGCGTTTACATTTGTTACGGCAAGCATACTGCTGATACCTGCTGCGATGAGTTGATTCCTCTTTTTCATTTTTAAAAAATTTAATTGTTATGATTTTGTGTTTGTTATTGCCGGTTAAGCGGTGCGAATTCAATAAGGGTATGAAGCCCATCCCGGAAGGGCTGTTTTTTAATGCTTGTATTTAAATAGTCGATTACAGGTTTGATCGGCGGAAAACCCAGGTGATACTGGAATGCCGCATCGCTCCTGAATTTCTCATAGGTGACAAATTTTGTATTGTCTGTTTCAAAACGGGAAAGCTGGTAATTGATAACACCCGGTTCGCTGCGGAAGGCGGGCATTGCTGTATGATATGTTTTTTCGAATGCTTCTTCTGTTCCCGGCTTGCTGTCTACAAACAGCATGATGGTGATGGGCCGGTCGTTTTTGTTGGCGGTACTGCGCCATTGCTTTTTTGAAAGTGGCTCCAGGTCTTTTACGTAGATCGTTTCGGCTGGCTGCAGCAAGGCGGTTACTGATAAAGAATCGATGGCCTTGAATTGACTGCTGCTGCTGATCTTATCCAGTGCTGTTTTGCTGTTCCATCTTTCAATCAGCCAAACTAGCGAAGGTCTGTCCTGTTCATAATAGGCCTCAGTAAGCAGATTGCTGTCCATATTCATAGCGTAATACACATAGTCTGTTATTACTTTGCGGAACACTTGCTCAAACCCGGGCTTTACTTCATATTTTATCAGCCTGGCTACAGTATTGCTGCTGTCGGCCTGCTGTGCCCATGTACCAGGGCTGTAGATTGAAAGGAACAGTAAGATTGCAGCTAAACTTTTTTTTGATACTGTCCATAATTTATTTGTGTTCATACTTTCGGTTTTAATTCGTTTATAAAAAGACCGGTCAATCAATCATCCAACTGGCCGGCCTTTATATGCAGTGATGAGCTGGCACTATTGCCCGATGGCGAGCAAGAGGTCTGCCACTGCTGTTGGTTGTGAAAGAAAAGGTGAATGACTGCTGTTTACGGAGTATACAGTTTTAATTCCTGCTGCTGCTATCATCCTGTCCTGTAAGGCGGGAGAGATCACCACATCCTGCAGTGTTTTGATATACACTTTGCTTACTGCGCCAAAGTTTTCATTGGTCAATACAACTTTGTTGATAAATGGAATAGCAGGTTCTGCACGGTAGTTCGCTATCACCTGTTGTTTTGCAGCAGCTGTACCATCATTGATGAAAAGATAAGTAAGGCTGTCCGCTTTTACATCAAGGGTTAACTTATCTGCAGACTCTATCAGCAGCGGGCCAAGTTTGGAGCCGGCATCTGTATTTGCCAATTCGACGAGTGCCTGCCCGTTTGCAGGAAGAAAAGCACCGATGTACACCAGCTTGCTGATCTTTGAAGGAATTTTTTCTGCAACAGCAGAAACCACCATACCACCCATGCTGTGTCCCACCAGGATCACTTTTTCATTTACTGCAGTAATGGCTTCAATCACCTTATCCCTGTACCCGTCCAGGCTTAAGGTATAGGTAGCTGTGTTGTCGTTGCCATGGCCTGGTAATTGCACTGTAATTACTTTGTTGCCTTTTTTGATAAGGTCAGTTTTTACTGCATCCCAAACATAGGGTGCCTGCCATGCGCCATGCACCAGTACATAGGTTTGAGGTTTTGCTACAAGGGTTTCATCATCTTTTTTACATGCCGCAAGTGATGAGATTGCGATTGCTGCGGTAAGCAGCGTTGAGACCATCTTTTTCATTTTTATATTTTTGAAATATTTGTCGCCTACTTCTTATTGCGGTGTTCGGCTTGTCCGTTTTTTGTTTAATTGTTATCTGCACTTTTGTGCTTTTGTATTTTATTCAGCTGTATGAAATTTGAAATTCACCTGCTTATTTAAACTGAATTTTTCCTGGATATGCCTCGCAAATTCCCTTCCTTCCTTTACCAGGTGCCTTTTAAGAAATAACCCGCCAAGCCCGGCAAACCAGGACGCTGCTTTTAAGAAAAGATTGGGATAATCAGCGCCTACAAGGCATACCAGCTCACAGGTATTACCAGGCAGTTCCCTGATTTGCATTTCCCATGGTACACCCACTAAAACACGGAACCACCTCATAACAAATGCCTCGCTCTTTGCAGAATAAAACTGCACATGGCTTTGAGAGTGGTATTTCATTTCATAATGCTGTACAACAGTATCTGTGCTGACATTCTCCACATTGGTCATAAATAGCACAGCATCTTTTACATAACTATTCATAGCAAGGTGGGCAGGTGAATAGGAAGTATAATCCTGCTCTGTCATTTCTGTTATCCATTTGTACAGGTCTATTTGTGTTGCCGGAAGGTTGATGGGAAAGCTTTGAATGTATCTCACATTGTATTTCGTACCAGGCGTTTTTTGGTTATCTATTTTCGATTTCATAATTTCTTTTTTGTAATGATCATGATCAATTGCTGTTGTCATCGGTTGGTGCAGGCATATCGAAGCCATTCAATACCATTGCAATCAGGCAGTAACCACCAATGAGGAATATCAATTCACCCGTGCCTTCTTTCCCAAGTACATTGGCGGCTTGCTTGTATGTTGAGTCGGGAATAATACGGCCGCTTACAAGTGCATAAGCAATATCATGTGCAATGGATTCCTGTTCGTTTAAACCATGCGGGTGCCCACCAGCCGCCAGTGTTGCAATGATGTTTTGAGGAATACCAAAAGCCGCCGCCATGATCTCGTGTGCATACAGTTCGAACTTTGCACCATAAAAACCGCCAACAGTAAGTATAGCGACTTCTCTTACCCGTTTGTCAAGCGTTGCCTGCATATCCAGGGTTCGTAGAAAACTTAAAGCAGGTATGCCAAACTGCGGGAACTGTAGCATTGGTGCGAAAGGCCCAAGCAGGGCACCGTTTCCATCAATCATTTTTACCTGGCTTTGGCTGCGGCTAATAAGACAGGTTATTTCATCATGAACAAAAAGTTGTTCGGCAGTAAGTGCGGCTGGTGATAATGGTTGAATACGCATGGGAATAATTTTTAACTGATGAAAGATTTAAAAAGTGAATTGCCCGTCAATAAGTACAAAAGCCAAGCGGCATATTTTTCCTGAACGGTTTGCCCAGGCGTGGTTGGTACCGTTTTGAATGATGATGTCACCTGCTTTTATGGTGGTTTCGCCACGATCAAGTATCATGGTGATCTCTCCTTCCAGTACAATGCCGTAGTCAACGGTTTGTGTACGGTGCATCAGTGGGTGTGGTGCTCCTGCTTCAGATGAGGTAGACGCCTGTTCGCCTCCCATCGTTTTAAATTTTTCTGCAGCGGCAGCACCGGTAAGGTTTTTTATGGCCTCACTTTCCGGTGGAAATTCAATTACCCTTATACGGGTGCCATTCTTTGGGGGCGCCAGCATTAACCGTTGCTCATCCGTTTCATCAGGCTGCGGGTGGATCAGGGCAGGCGCCTCAACAGTATGCCATACTTCAAAAAATGTTGGGCCACCCGGACCGCCGATTAACTGTGAGCGTGTTGGCGGAGCATCAGATATTATGATCGCTTTCTTATCAGCATCATGACCGGTTACTATGCGCCGGAACGTTTTTGGTTGTTGATTCATGATCGGTATATTTTAATTGTTATTATTTTTTTTAAAAACATAGGTGCCGAGGTAATGGAATATCACACCAATGGCCCAGGCAGGTGTACTCCATAACGGCCATGGATAGGTTGTATCAGTGAGGTACCAAACCAGCCAGATGGCAGGAACTGTTAAAATGAAAACCAGTAAGTGTATCCTGAAACCTTTTTTGGGTTCGATGTGGGCAGCGTTGTACCCTTTTGTTAACTGTGTCATGATTGAAAATTTTTATTTGTTAGAATTGATTAAATGATTTGTTTGCCTAATTGCTCCACTTTGCTAAGCCATTTGGCTCTTTGCCCATCAGTTGATTTTCTCATAAATCCGAAAGTGGAAAAGTTGAGAGGCTTGAAACCAACATAACCGAAAACAACTTTTTTAAGAATGAGGTATAATGAAGCCCTGTGTACCAGGTAGAACCAGAATTTTGGTGTATCCATTGTTACCAGTACCCGCATGCTTTTTCCTTTCAGCAGTTGTTCAGGGAAGTTTTTGCCTGAATGATTTTTAAATGCAAAGCCGGGAAGAAAAAGCCTGTCAATAAACCCTTTTGTAATGGCAGGCATAAAACCCCACCAGTTTGGAAAAGCAAATACCACATGGTCGGCCCATTTGAACAACTGTTGTGCTGCAACAAGATCTTCCTCCAGCTGGTCAGCCTTACCGCTTTTATAACCATCGGCCATATTTACATCAAATTGTAAGTCGGAGATATAAATGGTTTTACACTCGGCACCTGCAGTTTCCGCTCCTTTTTGATAAGCATCCAGTAATGCTTTATTAAAAGAATTTTTAGAAGGATGACCGAGGATGAGTAGTATTTTCTTTGCCATTGTGTTTCGTTTTTAATTTGATAACACAAAGCTGCTAACAAAATGAAAGGTGCACCTGACACAAATGTGTCAAAAACATACAAGAGATAATTTTCTTGAAATGGCTTGCATAAATTTTGGTGAACCTGCAGTTAGTTTGATGTGCCATAAAATAGTTTTGCTTATTGTTTCTATTTATATGCCACTCATCAACTTAATGAGTGAGAACTGGTGTAAATTTTGCAAGCACCTGTAAAGCAGCTTGCTGTATTGTTTAAAATGGAAGGAAAGAAAAAGTATAAAAATTTATGGCTCCGGAAATATTGGAGATAAATAAAAAAACTCCGGAATTATCGGAGTTTTTATGAAGGGGGAAATACTTAATGACTAAATGAATTCCTGTTTGTTGATGTTAAGCTTTATCATTTTTGATTCCAGCGTGGTTGGTTTTATATTCAGCAACCCGGCAGCACCATTAGTTCCACGTATCCTTCCTTTTGTTTTTTTAAGGATAGAAATGATATACGCTCTTTCTGTTTCCTGCTGAATATTTTTTACATCCTGGAGGTTATTGATGTTTTTTCTTTCTGTAGCTGTTGGTATAAGTTTTCGCATTAACCGTAATGGTGAGTTGCCATCATTCAGCACCACTGATTGTTCCACAATATTTTCCAGCTCACGGATATTTCCCGGCCAATGGTACGCATACATTTCTTCCAGCATGGATGGCGGTATGCCGGTAAAAGTTTTATGGAAAGCACGGCTGTATTTATCTGCAAAAAACAATGCCAATGCTTCAATGTCCGATTTTCTTTCACACAAAGGCGGCAAGGTGATTGGGAAAACGTTCAGGCGATAGTAGAGATCGAGCCGAAAATTTCCCTGCGCCACTTCATATTCCAGGTTACGGTTTGTTGCAGCAACAATACGAACATCAATTTTTAACGGACTGCTCCCACCGACATATTCAATTTCTCTTTCCTGTAGAACACGAAGCAATTTTACCTGCATGGCCAGTGGCAATTCTCCTATTTCATCCAAAAAAATTGTTCCGCCATTGGCCTGCTCAAACTTTCCTTTGCGTTTTTCAACAGCACCGGTAAATGCCCCCTTCTCGTGGCCGAATAATTCAGATTCCACCAGTGTTGGGGGAATAGCAGCGCAATTCACTTTTATAAACGGTTGGTTGGCTCTTGATGAAAGCGTATGAATAGACTGCGCCACTTTTTCTTTACCTGTGCCGCTTTCTCCCAGTATCAGTACCGAGGTGTTATATGGTGCCACCTGTGCTGCAAGGTCTAATGCCGATAATAACAGGTGATGACAGCCGATAATGGTTTTAAAAACCGGGTGACTGGCTGCATGCCGGGTACTAACAGATCCTGTTTTTTCTGCAGCTGGTGGTGCTCCCTCATAAATAGATTGCTCAGCTAATTCTTCCAATGATTTTTTAAACCGGTTTAAAAGAGCAATGTGGTCTTTATTATAAATAGTTGCTTTGCGGCTGTAAAAAAAATAATGAACAGATAACCCGTAACCCAATGCAACAGGAAATACCAGGCAGGACTGCATTTTAAAATGATCCATTACAAGTTGTTGAAGTGTGGAATCTCCCGGCATAGTATCAACTTCATCTCTGTTGAAAATACGGGCATTATTGTTTGAAGGAGTATTCCGGAGGATGAATGAAAGATCATTTTTGCTCAATCCTGTAATTGTTCTTAGTTCTTTTTCTCCAATAAATTGGTATTCGTCAAAGCCTGTACGCAAATACCCAAGGTCACCTAACTGCTCAGCATTCAATGGCCGTATTCCATATACGATAAAGTCTAATGGTATATAAGTGTGTATTGCCGCTGCAAGCTTTAATAGTTTTTGCTGCGGATTCAGAGGTTCATTACAGATCCCGGTAAGTTGCTTTTGTAAATGCGCTTCCCGCCGCAATTTTGATTCAAGGCTGTGCGTGTGACGGTACCATGCTATATCCAGTGTAACCAGCAGGTCTTTTTCCCTGAATGGTTTAACAAGAAAGCCGTAAGGCTCTGTTTCTTTTGCCTCCTGCAGTACTGTTTGGTTAGAGTTGGCGGATAGATAAATAAAGGGAATATGCGCTGTTCTTAACTTTTTCGCCAGGTCTATGCCAGATAGTTTGCCCTCCAGCCGGATATCAAGCAATACGATATCCGGTGGGTGCTTCACCATGTTTTCCTCTGCTTCTCCTGCAGATGCGGCAATGCCATTTACCGTGTAGCCAGCCTGCTCCAGAATGACCCGCAGGCCATTGGCAACAATAAATTCATCTTCTACAATAAGTATCTTATTACCCATACAAATGTGTTACAAAAGTTATTATACAGGAGATACAAGCTTATTTATCAACTGCCACAAACCTAACTGTTATGTGTACCCCTTTATTACTTTCAATATGAAAGCTTCCCTTCAGCTGCCGGGTAAGACCCTTCATCAGCTCAAGCCCCAAAGAGTTATGTTTCACTACATCAAAACCGGAAGGTAACCCAATCCCGTTATCTGTTATTGTCAGCAATAAATGATTTGCTGTATCAGTTTTTAAAGAAATGCTCACCGTGCCTTTCTGCTCACCCGGAAAAGCGTATTTGATCGCATTCACAATACTTTCGTTAATGATCAGTCCAAGGGGAATTGCCTGCGATACGTCAATGGCCAGCGGTTCAATAAGCTGTTCAAAGATGATCCGGTTGCCGGTATCAAAACTGTCCTGCAGGTAATGCACCAGTTCATTGATATATCCCGGTATGGCGATGGCGGAAATGTTATCAGTTTGATAGAGCTTCTGGTGGATCAGTGACATTGCCTCCAGCCGACGCAGGCTGTCCTTGATGGCCAGTACAGCGGGCTCATCAGTCAGGTAAGATGATTGTACAACAAGTAAACTGGTTACCATTTGAAGATTGTTTTTAACCCTGTGGTGCACTTCCTTCATCAGCCATTCTTTTTCTTTCAATAATTTATCCTGCTCTGTATTCAGGGTCTCTAAAAAAGCATTCTTCTGATCCAGTTCTTTTTGATTGGCCTCCAGCTTACGATTGCTTCGTTGCTTTATAAGATAGCGGTTAAACAATAACCCTACAATGATCAGCAGCAATGCCACCAGGGCAAGCGTAATATTTTTTGTTCTGTTCGCCTGCGCTACACTGATGCGCTGCAGTTGATTTTGATTGTTCAGTAACTTAATATCCTTTTCTTTTTTATCCGTTTCAAACTGAAACTGCAGTTCTTCCATTTGCCAGTTCTTGGCCTCATTAAAAATGGAATCGTTCAATGTCTTATGTCTTAGTAAGTGTTGCGTGGCGGCGTTCCAGTTGCCCATACCGGAATCAGCCCTGTAAAGCATAAGGTAAATATCTTTGGTAAGTGAAAGTGAATTGGTACTTTGAGGTGCATTCAATGCCCTTTGCAACCAGGTTATGGCCTTCGCATATTGCAGCTTGTCAATAAAATATTCTCCAAGCTGGTAATATATGTGAGTGGTTATTTCATTGTTTTTTTGCAGCTGGCCCGCCAGTTTCATTAATTCAAAATAATATTTTTCAGCTTCCCGCTCTTGCTTTACAGCCTGGTAACAACAGGCCAGTGAACCGATGAGCCATGCTTCTGCATGAACACCGACAGGTTTATTCTTAGCATTGATATCAAGAATATACGCCAGGGCTTCCTTCTCTCTTTTAAGTTTGATCAGCTCCCTTGCAAAAAAACCGGCATCCCTGAATTTATAAAAATTATCACCATCATTAAATAACCGGTAGTCAGACATTTTAGAATACCATTCCACGCTTTTGTTTGATTGCCCTAATTCCCTGTACATATTCGCAAGTTGCCCATAGAAAGTAATGGTTGACATGGTATCATTTGTAGCGTCAACACTTTCAAGTGCCTTTAACCCATAAAAAATGCACTTACTGAAATCTCCTTTATTGCGGCTGTTGACTGCAAGCAGATCATAAATGTAATGCAGGTCCTTATAGCCGATAGCCTGGTACAGATCAAGTACCTGTAATAATTCTGTTTGGGCCAGGTCTGGTTTGCCACTAACCTGGTGAATATCTGCAATGGATTTTAAGACCCAGGCTTCTCTTTCCTGGTTGGCGCTTTTTTTGTAGAGCGAAAGCATTTTTTCAAAACAATATAACCTGGTAATGCCGGTTTTCTGCCGTAGCGGGATCAGTGTAGAAAGTTCATGCCAAAGGAGCGCTTCTCTTTCTTCATTGCCGGGTCCATTTATTTTGTTGATCAATTCAAGGTATACCTGTGTACTCAACTGCAAACCGCCCGTGATAAAGTCATGCATGGCTTTCACATGTATGCGTTCCTGTTGCCATTTAGGAGATAAATAAACAGGGACTATTTTATATGCCTGGTCTAAAAAAAACAGCGAGCTGTCCATATCTCTTTCTCTTCCTTTATGAAAGAGATAATGGCGCCCCAATATGGTCAGTAAACCAAAGCGGGTTGAATCCTGCAGTGTTCCCATAAGATTAAGCGCCTGCTTTATCTCATTTTTCCTGATATAAGCATCTCCTTGTAACAAAATGGCCTCGCTTTCGCCATAACTATACTTCAGTGACCGGCTGAGCTGAAGCGCCTGCCCGGCAAAGAAAGAAGCGCTGTCCTGCTGCGCCCTGGGGCTGCCTGTTTTATAGAGATAATACTCCCTGAGCATATAATACCTGCCCAGTTTTAACAAAAGCTGTACACGGCCCGTATCTGCTTTGCTTTTCCCGAGTTGTGAAAACAATTCCGATTGCTGGCTCCACATCTTTTGGGGAAAAGAAAATATTGGGGCAGCCAGCAAAATAATAATGATGGCAAATGAAACAGTTCTTATACTGCAGTAGGATAGGCCTTTCATTTTTCCAACAACATTTATATTGTTCTTTGTTTAAGCAAAAAAAGAAATGTGATATTGAGCTGGTTAAATACCCTGCTGGCATGACAGCCCGGGCTTACCAAATATTGGTCGCCTGGTATCTAACCAGGTGACAGATCCCGAAACTAATTTAATAAATTCTTTCATGGGAGCTATCTAAAAACATGTCAGGTTATCCCGTTAGGAAAATGATCAAATAATAATGACGCAGCAGTTACAAACGTCAAAATATTATTGATGGGCTAATTTCTGGCGGATACGGGTGAGTGTTTGTCTTTCAATACCAAGATAGCTGCATAAATGGGAAAGCGACACCCTGTTGAATAAGCCTGGGTAATTATCAATGAAATCAAGGTATCGTTCTTCGGCTGTTTGAAAGATAAAGCTTTCAATACGTGCCTGCTGCTTTATTAAAATTTCACCGGCAATCAATCTTCCATATCTTTCAAACCTGGGCGATTGCTGGTATATCCAATCGATCGCTTCCAGCGAAAGGCAGGCAAGTTTGGTATCTTCCAGGCACTGGATGGAATATTGACTCGGCTGCTGTTTAACAAATGAGGAAAAATGAGTTGCATATTCTCCCGCTGAGTAAAAACCTACAGTTATTTCGTCTCCGTTCTGATCTATATAAAACGACCGCACCAATCCTTCGGCGATATAACCCATTGCCTTTTGAATTTTACCGGCCTGGAGAAACAGGCTTTTTTTCTTTAGCCCCTGGAAACTAAGTTGCGAAGCAAATTGACCAAGTTCATCGTCTGTTAAACCGGGACATAATGTCTTTACAGATTGTATGTATATATCAGCTACAGGTTGCATACTAATTTTAACTTGCTGTTTTTACAGCGTTAAAAGCACAGCTAAAGATAAAAAAGATCAACTTCTTTTTATTGCAACATATCCAAAAATGACTCCCGTTAAAAGGTTATCTTTAGATCATGCACCGGTAACAAACTTATAAGAAGTAAATAAACCGTGCTGGATATAACATTTACCAAATCATAGAATGCTGATGATGCAACAACCCGCCGCTTTACTATTTTGCTTTTTTACATTTTGGATAAATACTGTTTTTTGCCAGGCAACAACCAATAGCAGGGAATTAAAAGTAAACCAGCAGCGTATGGAGAACCGGATTTTTGAGTTGGCAAAATTTGGGAGAGATTCTGCCGGCAGGGGTTACAGGGTCGCCTACACGAAAGGTGATATTGAGAGCAGAAACTGGTTTATTGGTTTGATGAAGACTGCCGGCCTCGAAGTAACCATAGATTATGCAGGCAATATCATTGGCAGGCGGAAGGGGAAAAATCCATCATTAAAACCAATAGCTTTTGGTTCGCATATCGACATGGTGCCTGACGGAGGCAATTATGATGGTTGCCTGGGTTCTGTTGGTGCGTTAGAAATAATTGAAGTGCTGAAAGAGAATAAGGTGGTAACTGAGCATCCGTTAGAGGTAATCATATTTTCCAATGAGGAGGGTGGCACCATCGGCAGCCTGGCAATGGCCGGGCATTTGACTACCGCTGATTTAAAACAGGTAAGCCAGGGCAGGGTTACAGTAGGTGATGGTATAAAATCAATTGGAGGAAACCCTGACAGTATTGGGCATGTGGCAAGAAAAAAGGGTGATATTAAAGCCTACCTGGAATTACATATAGAACAGGGCGGCATTTTAGAAAAAGAACAAATAAATATTGGGGTGGTGCAGGGTATTGTAGGTATTGTTGATATGGAAGTTATTGTGGATGGCTTTGCTAATCATGCAGGAACCACGCCTATGAATTTACGTAAAGACGCTTTGCTGGCTGCTGCTGAATTTATTATTGAAGCACATAAAGTAATTAACAGTTACGAAGGAAAACAGGTAGGAAATATTGGCAGGATTTCAGCACTTCCCGGGGCATATAATGTGGTACCGGGTAAAGTTGTATTAAGTTTGGAAATACGGGACCTGTCCTCTGAAAAGATCTGGAAGATTTTTCATGATATTGAAAAGAAGGCAGCAGCCATTGCGGCAGCTTCGGGCACAACAATCACTTTTCAGCCACCAGCCAACCAGGTGCAGCCCGCCTTAACAGACCAGGCTCTTCAGGCGAAAATTGTGGCCGCAGCAAAAAAATCAGGTTTCACAACCAAACTGATGCAGAGCGGGGCAGGTCATGATGCACAGGAAATGGCATTGATCGGACCGGTGGGGATGATCTTCGTTCCGAGTATTGGAGGAATCAGTCATTCGCCAAAAGAATTTACCAAACCGGCAGATATGGCGAATGGTGCAACTGTTCTTTTACAAACCATATTGGCGATCGATAAAGAATAAAACAGGCCGGCTCCTGTATGGCATATTCATGCAACACGGAAGTTTAAAAAATAATACGAGATATATCAATGGCTTAAAACAAAAAAGTTTCAACCATGTGTGGTTGAAACTTTTATTTGTGGGCCCACCTGGGCTCGAACCAGGGACCCCCTGATTATGAGTCAGGTGCTCTAACCGACTGAGCTATAGGCCCGTTATTTTTCAATAACGGCGGCAAAAATAAGCAAATTCGCTCTTTACCCAAGTCCTTTCGCTAAAAAAGATTTTTTTGCTCATTTGCAACCGAAACAATTAATATTGTAACTTGAATGAGATTCCCAATGTGAATCAACTAATTGCTGTAAATCATCTTCTTTAAGATTGCGTTGCTTATGATTACTCCGGAAGAAGTAAAATCATTACAGTTAAAGATCAGCCAGGGTGCTGACCAGCAGGCTTTTGGCCAGCTCTATATTGCATTTATGCCCTATCTCCTCAAGTTTGCCAACTCAATTATAAAAGACAATGAGCTTGCCGAAGAAGTTGTTTCTGATGTTTTTATAAAGATATGGCAGAACAGGGCAGATATCGGCCGGGTTGAAAATTTTAAACTTTACCTGTACGTAAGTGTAAAAAACACAGCACTTAATTATCTTTCCCGGCATTTCCGTAAAGAAATTATTTCGCTGGAAGAAATGTCCCTGAATATTTCGATGAGTCCTTACAACCCCGAACAGCTCCTGATCACTTCAGAAGCGGTAAAAAAAATTGACGGGGAAATACAAAAACTACCACCCCGCTGTAAGCTCATATTTAAACTGGTAAAAGAAGACAGGCTCCGCTACAATGATATAGCCCAGCTTCTCAATATTTCGGTAAAAACCATCGATAACCAGATGGCCATCGCCCTTAAAAAAATAAGTACTGCCATCAATTTCGACCTCAAAAAAGAACCACGTTAAGCCCTTCAGTATCAATTTCTTTGCCTTTAAAAAGTTTTTTTAACAAATGATTAGTAGAATCGGGAAATTTCTGTGTCCCTTCCTTGTTAAACCATGGATAAAAAGGATACTTCGGAACTGATTTGGATGCTGATGGCAAGGAAGCTGTCCGGCGAAGCCACCCCGGCCGAACTGGAAGAACTGGCAGACCTGCTCAGAGCCAATCCCGAACTCAATTATTCAAGGGAGATAATGCATGATATCTGGAAAAGCAAGGTTATTCCGGACAGGCAATATGCAGAAAACAAGTATAAAGAGCTCGTAAGGCAGATGCAGAGTATGGGTATTGACGAAGGCAAGTTTTCTGAAGATGAACATTACATTAACTGGGAAAAAGAAAAAAAGAGGATACATACTAAAAAACTGTGGTACTCCATTGCTGCAGCATTAGTGGTACTCGTTGGCGGTTATTTATTTTTTACCGGGTTAAAAAAAGATGCTAATGCAGGTGCTGCTTCCGAACTGGCGGCAAAAAATGAAATAAGTACTAAAAATGGTTCCAAAAGCAATCTTATACTGCCGGACGGTACCAAGGTATGGCTGAACGCCGGCAGTAAATTAACCTATGATAAAAGTTATGGCAATACAATTCGTGAAGTGCAGCTTTCCGGGGAAGGCTTTTTTGACGTTGTAAAAAATGCAGCCAAACCTTTTATCATTCATACCACCACGATTGATGTAAAAGTGCTTGGTACACAGTTTAATGTAAAATGTTACCCCGGAGAAAAAACAACCGAAACAAGCCTGATCAGGGGAAGGGTGGAAGTAACATTAAAGGACAGGCACGAAAAGATAATGATGAAACCCAATGAGAAACTGGTGGTGAACAACGAAGCCATTGCCGCCGAGGATGATGAAACGGGGACTAAAAAGCAGTCACAAACAGTAAAAGCAGTTAATAAAACAGACAATAAACCAATTATATCACTCAGCCATATTACGTTCCTGCCTTCAGACAGCAGTACTGTTATTGAAACGGCCTGGGTAAAAAACCGGCTGGTCTTCAGCAGCGAAAGCTTTGAAGAAGTTGCCTTGAAAATGGAACGGTGGTATAATACCCAAATAGACTTTGCCAGCGAAGATTTAAAAAATGTTCGTCTTACCGGGAACTTTGAAAAAGAAACGATTGCTGATGCCTTAACCGCACTCCAATTAACTACCCGGTTTTCTTACACCCTGAAAAATGACAGAGTAACGATTAGCAGAAAATAGCAACTGTTAACAGGGGAGGAAGTAAAGAAGAAAATAAAATAAAAATATAAAAATGGGGAAATGCGTCAACATTCCCCCGTTGATAGAATTTAAAATAAATAAAAAACATGCCTGCAAAAGCTGTTTATATTCCATTTTTTCTACCAAAACGTAAAAATATGAAAAAAGCCAAACGAATGCTAGCCCTGCACCGGGAGAGCGTTTACAAACTGTGTCTGCTTATGAAATTTACCGTCGCTTTGCTTTTTTGTGCAACACTGCACGTTTCGGCAAAGACTTACTCACAGGAAAGAATTACCCTTAAGCTCGAATCTGCAGAGTTAAGATCAGCGCTAAAACAGATCGAAAAAAAGAGTGTGTACCGCTTCCTCTACAATGATGATGTGGTATCTGCACACCGTAAAGTGAGCGTTAATGCCAACAATACGCCTGTTACGGAAGTATTGGATGGGATGCTTAAGGAAACGCCCCTGGCGTATAAAGTACTGCAGAATAACCTGGTGGTTATTACCCAAAAGGACTTTATACTGCAGGAAGTAAAAGTAACTGGTAAAGTAAGGACCGCATCGGGAGATGCCATACCTGCTGTTACCGTAAAGATTAAAGGCTCAAATGCTGCCACTGCAACTGATGCAACAGGCGCTTATTCTATAACAACGCCGGATGGTTCCACGCTGGTGTTTTCTTCCGTAGGTTATATTACCCAGGAAGTACCGGTAAACGGCCGTACTGAAATTAATGTTGTACTGCAGGTGGCTGCAAAAGATATTAATGAAGTGGTGGTGATTGGTTATGGTACAGCAAATAAAAGGGACCTCACCGGTTCTATTGCAAAAGTCTCAGGAAAAGATATTGCTGATAAACCAAATACAAACCCGGTAGCATCGCTGCAAAGCAAGGTTGCCGGTTTAAGTATTGTAAACAACGGTACACCTGGTAAAGAACCAGATATCAGGATAAGGGGAACCATCAGTATCGGTGCAGTAAAACCATTGTATGTGGTGGATGGTATATTCAATGATAATATTGATTACATAAATCCTAATGATATAGAAAGTGTGGAAATATTGAAGGATCCTTCATCTTTGGCAATATTTGGTGTAAGAGGTGCCAGTGGTGTAATTGCAATAACAACCAAAAGGGCGAGGGCAGGGCAAACTGTTATAAATTTTAATACCAGTTATGGATTTAAGAAACTGGTGGATAAAATCCAGATGGCCAACGCTGCCCAGTTCCAGGAACTGTATACAGAAGAAGCCGCCAACATTGGCGTACAGGTTCCATTTGATTATTCAAAATGGCCATATGATACAGACTGGATAGATGCGGTGACCCGTACAGGGCATATGTCCATGTCGAACCTGAGTATCGCTTCAAGCTCAGAAAAAAACAAGTTTAATTTTGGCCTGGGTTATACCAATGATGAGGGTATTATAAGGCATGAAAAACTAAAAAAATATTTACTCTCATTCAGTGATGAAGTAAAGCTGAGTAAGAATATTAAAATCGGTATTAATTTTAATGGTATCAGGCAGGATGCTCCGTACTCTTATGCAGCAGATGTACTTTCTGATGCAAGAAAAGTAATACCTATCACACCTGCCACTACAAAAGATGTTTACTGGAAAAATCCTTATGGACCAGACAGTCTTAACCAGCAGATGTATTATTTGCTCCCTTCTATACAGGGATCTGGCGTTGTAAACCCGCTCGTTAAACTGGAAAACGAATGGAACAAAACCATTGATGTTGAATACAGGATGGTGGCCAGTGCTTTTGCTGATATTACTTTCTTAAAGAACTTTAATTTCAGGGCTAGTTATTATGGTGATATAAGCAATAAAAATGTACGCCAGTACACACCATTGTATTATGGTTATAATAATAACGATGATAACGCCCTGCTGGTAAATACCACAACCAGTGTTCGTGAAAAAGATTACAGCTATAAAAAATTCCAGCAGGATTATATCTTAAACTACAAGAAAAGTTTTGGCGACAATAACCTGTCATTAATGGGCGGATGGACAACCTACTATTTTGGTAACTTTAACCGTTATGGTTATGTTGAACAAAGCCAGACAGGTTTACCCATTCCCAACAATCCACGTTTTTGGTATCTGTATAATGGTTTTGGTCTTGTATCAACTCAAAGCTCGGCAGTGCCAAGCGATACAGATCCTACACAAAGTGAAAAATCAACGGCCTCATTAATATTCCGGGCGTTGTATAATTATAAGGGTAAATATTTCCTGAACGGTTCTTTCAGAAGGGATGGTTCTTCCCAGATTTCGCCAAATGTGCGTTACCAGAATTTCTGGGCCGTGGGTGCAGCATGGGAACTTACCCAGGAAGATTTTATGAAAAATCAAACCACGTTTGATTTCTTTAAAATAAAAGCTTCAATAGGCGTTTTGGGTAACCAGAACACTTACACGTATGATTATCCCTTTTACCCAGGTTTAACTTCAAGCAAAGTTGCAATTTTTGCAAACGGAAATATATTCCCGGCAAGTACACAGGCTTACCTCCCAGACAGGAATTTAAGATGGGAAACAGTTCACTCAAAAGAGATAGGCTTTGAATTTGATGCCTTTAAAAGACGCCTGCATTTTGAAGTAAACTACTTTAATAAGCAGACGAAGGATTTAATGACATTCATACCAGGACTTAATGGTGCAGCAAACGGTCTTTCAAATATTGGATCAATAAGCAATTCTGGTTTTGAGTTCTCAGGTAACTGGAACCAAAAAGTAAACAATGACTTTACCATATCTGTTTCAGGTAACTTAACGACTTATAAAAATAAAGTACTGGATCTTGCAACAAAAGATTTTGCGATCATTGATAATGACAGCAGGACAATGATTGGTCATCCAATTGGTTCATTTTATGGCCTGATTGTGGATGGTATCTGGCAGTCATATACAGAGATAAGGGATTCAAAAGTAACTTATAACCTGAATGGTGGTAACCCAAGCCCCGGCGATTTCAAATACAGGGATATATCTGGTCCTAAAGGTATCCCCGACAGTGTTATTAATGCGTATGACTACAGCGTTATTGGTAACCCCACCCCGGATTTTGCGTATGGTGGCACCATTACACTTAATTACAAAAATGCACTGGACCTGAGTATCGATGTAGGTGGCGTTTACGGTAACGAAATTTTCAGGGACTATGGTAATAAAGAAGCCACTTTCCAACGTGTAAATTATTTTGCTTTTAAAGAAAACCGTTGGCATGGTGCAGGTACTTCTAACTGGGAACCAATCATTGCGCAGGATCACAGGAATAACTATCTTGGTTCTACTTACAATATTGAAGACGGCAGTTATTTCAGGATAAGAAACGTGCAGCTTGGTTATAACCTTCCCATCAAAGCTTTAAACAAGGCCTATATAAAAAGAGCAAGGGTTTATGTAAATGTGCAGAACCTGAAAACATACAAACATAATACAGGCTATACACCTGAATTTGGCGGTAATGCCACCAGGTTTGGTGTAGATGGCAGCGGCGGTGCTATCCCGATGATAACAACCTTTGGCTGTAATGTTACGTTTTAATAATTGATTAATATTTCTGTAGTAAAATAATACAAGATGAAAAAAATATTTGAAAAGCTAAATACAGCATTGATGGCCCTGGCAGTACTGCTGACACTGGGAACAACATGGGGCTGTAAAAAATTCCTGGACAGGCAGCCGCTGACGGCCACCCTGGACGACCTTAGCGCAGGAGGTATAGAACAGCAGGTGTTCGCACTCTACGCATCGCAAAAAGAAAGCAGTGCTTTTGGCGGCATTATGTGGCAGGCACTTCACAACTTCAGGGCAGATGACTCCGAAAAAGGGAGTGACCTTACCGATGGTGCTGACTGGGTTGCCTCTTTCGATAACTTTAAATACGATAAAGATCACTGGTGTACAAATACCTACTGGGATGATCACTATTCAATCATTAACAGGGCCAATACAATTTTGCAACTGGCAGACTCATTAGACCTATCCGACCCCAATACTGAAATATACAGGGCAGAGGCAAGGTTTATGAGGGCTTATATGTATTTTGATATGGTAAGGGTATTTGGTGAAGTGCCGTTAATTGATTTCAGGGTATACGAAGCTTCACAGGCTGTTGTTAAAAAAGGAACAGTACCTGAAATCAATAAATTTATTGAAGACGATTTATTATTTGCAATTGAAAAATTACCGGGTGTATGGGAATCAAAATACCTTGGCCGTACTACTAAGTATGCAGCCATGACCCTGCTTGCAAAATGTTACCTGTTCCAGGGAAATTTTGCTGCAGCATACGGTTACACAGAGCAGGTAAGAACATCTGGCCTGTACAGCCTGTTTCCTACGTACTTTGGTATTTTTAAAGATGCAAATGAAAACTGCAGCGAATCCATATTTGAAATTCAGTGCGGTTATATAAAGAATACATCCGAACCTTATGGCGGTAACTATTTTGCAACCTGCCAGGGTATCAGGGGTAAACCCGATGAGTCTCCATGGAACCTTGGCTGGGGCTGGAACACACCTACCGACGCTCTTGTAAATACGTATGAAGCAGGCGATATCAGGAAACAATCCACCATTCTTTTTGGCGGACAATCTGACGACCCGGCAACAGGTGGTTATGGAAAAACAATTCCTGCAAATGGTGAATCAGGCCTGGTTAGAAATTACTGGAATAAGAAAACTTATGCAGACCCAGCCGCACAGGCTGCTAATGGCATACCGCATGCAGCATGGTGGGTAAACCAGCGTGTTTTCAGGTTCGCAGATATTATGCTGATGAGTGCAGAATGTAAAAATGAAATGGATGGAGCAAGTTCCGCAGACTCAAACTTTATAAAAGGTTTGGTAAACGATGTACGCCGAAGGGCTGGTTTAAGAGACACCACTTATGCTTCCCAGTCAGAAATGAGGAAAATTATAAAACATGAAAGAAGGGTGGAACTGGCACTGGAAGGAGAAAGGTTCTTTGATCTGGTAAGATGGGGTGATGCAGAAACAGTATTAAAACCACTTGGATATGAAAAACGCAGCAAGTATTATCCGGTACCTAAAGGTGTGGTTGAAAAATCAAACGGTATCATTGCTCAAAACCCGGATTATCCATAGAGTGTAAACGGAAATAATTTCTTTTATTTAAAAAATCATCTTAATATGAAAAATAAAATAATTAATTGTGGTATTTGCCTCGCCGGGATCTTTATTATGGCAGGCTGCCAAAAAATGGAAAGACCGGCATTGGGAAATTACCCGGTTGATAAATACGATCCTACCGGACCGCTCAGGTTTTATACTGCTTTTGACATTACAGACGCAGATCCGCTGCAGCAGGCAAAAGACAGTGTGTTTGAAAATACGCCACTGGATAACCCGTTAGCACAGGTGGATGGTGTTAGTGGAAAAGGTATACAGGGTTCAGACGGACACGCTATAAAATACCCTTCTGCCAATCTTTTTTCAACAGCAACCAGCTGTACTATTGCACTTTGGGTAAATAACACTGTTAATCCCAACACAGAGTTATACTTTTCCTTAGTTGATAAAGATTACTGGCATGCCAGTTCAGCTTTTTTGCTGGTGGAACATGCTAAGATAGACGCCTGTACTTTTAAATTTGCGTTGATGGATCACTGGGTTGAGTACACAAACCAGTCTTTCACAAAACCATTATTCAATGGCCAGTGGCACCATATGGCTTTTGTATATGATGAAACAACCTCTAAACTGTCTATTTATTTTGATGGAGTGGAAGTGCCCACACCCGGAACATCCGGAAACTTTACAAAAGATGGTGCTCCGCTGGGAAAACTCAATTTAAAAAATGGATCTAATTTGGTTATCGGCGGATGGAACAAACATGCCGGGCTTGATGGACCAACGGATGACTGGATTAAATCTTATAGCGGTAAGATGGATCAGTTCAGGCTGTATGCACGGGCTTTATCAGCCTCAGAAGTACTGGCCTTGTACAACAGTAAGCAATAAGGGTTACCCTCATTCGTAAATAATTAAAGGGGCTTGTACAATTGTGCAGGCCCTTTATTTTTTCTAAATTGAATCTTCTAAACTTTCCAACAGTGTTTTCTAAAGCGATCAGGCCCCTCTTTTATTTCCCTTTATTTGTTTTAGCTGCAGTGTCATGCAAAAACAAAACGATTAAAGGATCTGTTTTCCAGGAAGTATTACCCAAAGAATCAAACGTAACGTTTACCAATAAGCTGCCTAATAAAAAATTGCTGAATATATTGTATTACCTCTATTACTACAATGGCGGTGGAGTGGCAACAGGCGATATTAATAATGATGGACTGGATGATATTTACTTTACAGCAAATGACAAAGGGCGTAATAAACTCTATCTTAATAAAGGTAATTTCCAGTTTGAAGATATTACGGATAAAGCCGGGGTGGCCGGCACCTCAGACTGGTGCAGTGGCGTAACGATGGCAGATGTTAATAATGACGGCTTACTGGATATTTATGTCTCTACAGTAAGTAACCGGTATGGATTAACCGGTCATAATGAGCTGTACATTAATAATGGCAATAATACTTTTTCCGAAAAATCTGCACAGTTTGGTCTCAATACTTCCTGTTTTACCACCCAGTCAGCATTTTTTGATTACGACCATGACGGTGACCTGGATTGCTATATACTGAACCAGTCGCATCATCCCCACGCAAATATTGCCGATACCATAAAACGCAGAACTTATGATACACTTTCCGGGGACAGGCTTTACCGGAACGATTACAACATAAACGGGAAGTTTACCGAGGTTTCACCACAGGCAGGCATTTCACAGAGCAATTTGGGGTATGGGTTGGGGTTAGCAATTGCAGATTTTAATAATGATGGATGGGAGGATATTTATGTTGGCAATGATTTTCATGAAAACGATTATTATTATCTCAATAATGGAAACGGAACATTTACAGAGAGCGGCGCAAAGCATTTTAATCATTACAGCCGCTTTAGTATGGGTAATGATGCGGCCGATTATAACAACGATGGACAAACAGATATTGTAACGGTGGATATGCTGCCGCCGGATGAGAAAACATTAAAAACTTATGGAAGTGACGAAAATCCTGATATATATAAAGTAAAGCTGGAAATACCCGGCTATCAAAAACAATATTCCAAAAACTGTTTACAAAGGAACAACGGTAATGGTGTAAGCTTTAGTGAAACTGCTTTGCTGAGTGGTGTTGCTGCAACGGACTGGAGCTGGAGCCCGCTGTTTGCAGATTTTGATAATGATGGCAAAAAGGATCTTTTCATTTCTAGTGGTATAGTAAAACGGCCGGTGGATTTAGATTATGTCCGTTTTGTATCTGATCAAAAATTTAAAGGACTTGACCAGACTGATAAATTTGATGATGAAACAATCAGTGCAATGCCGGATGGCAGCTCTCATCCATTTCTTTTTAAAAATAAAGATGGATTGCATTTCGAAGATGTAAGCACTGAATGGGGTACGGGAAATATGAAAGGATATTTTACTGGTGCGTCCTATGCTGACCTGGATAATGATGGTAATCTTGACCTGGTAATTAACCCGATCAATGCCAATGCCGTTATATTAAAGAACATAGCGCCAGGTAAAAATTCAATAACACTGTCTTTTAAAGGCGACAGTTCAAACAGGTTTGGTGTTGGTGTTAAAACGTATCTTTTTCAGCAGGGTAATATGCAATACCAGCAGTTAATGCTTACAAGAGGTTTTCAGTCTTCTTCTTCACCTAAACTTCATTTTGGATTGAGTGCTCCGGCAATCGACAGTATGCTGGTTGTTTGGCCAAATCAAAAATACCAGGTAATTAAAAATGTTACTGCCAGCAAACAACTGGTGGTGGAGGAGAAAAATGCGGCTGGTAAATTTGATAATAACACTTATTTCAAACAAACCGAAAATGCTTTTGACCCGGCAGGTGTTGCCATTAGGTGGCGTCATAAAGAAAATGACTTTCTAGACTATAATGTGCAATACCTGATTCCGCATTTGGAATCCACACGTGGACCTAAGCTTGCTGTAGCCGATGTAAATGGTGATGGGCTGGATGATTTTTATGCCTGCGGTGCAAGGTTTCAGCCGGGGGCATTGATGATTCAGCAAAAAAACGGTTCATTTATCCAGTCTGATTCTGCGTTGTTTGCCGCATATTCAGAATGTGAAGATGTGGATGCCTTATTTTTTGATGCAAATGGGGATGGGTTTAAAGATTTATGGGTAGTATGCGGTGGTAACCAGGAGCCGATCAGTGCAATATCAGGGGAAGACAATTTATACCTGAATGATGGTAAAGGTCACTTTACAAAGCACCCTCATTTTGCTACCCAGGTATATGAAAGCAAATCTTGTATTGCAGTGGCAGATGTTGATAAAGATGGAGATAACGATGTGTTTATAGGTTGTCTTGCAAAACCAAGCGCTTATGGCGTTGCTCAGTCTTCCTCTTTGTATATAAATGATGGTAAGGCAAACTTTACCCGCCCTAATGCAAAAAATGTAATCTCGCTGGAGAATATTGGCATGGTTACATCGGCCGTATTTACTGATGTAAATAATGATACCTGGCCCGACCTGGTTGTTACCGGTGAATGGATGCCGTTGAAAATATTTATAAACCACCAGGGAAAATTTACTGAACAGGACATTCCGGCTTCTACAGGATTATGGCAAACCCTGTATGCTGCAGATGTAAATGGCGATGGATTTACAGATATACTTGCCGGCAACTGGGGAACCAATACAAAACTTGCAGCCGGTAAAAATGGTCCGCTTAAATTATACGTCAAAGATTTTGACAACAATGGATCTATTGAGCAAATAATGTGTTATACTATCGATGGTAAAGAATATCCTTTCTTAGCAAAAGATGAACTGGAAAGACCTTTACCGGTATTGAAAAAAGCTTACCTCACTTATAGCGAGGTATCCGGGCAAACAGTGCAGTATATTTTTTACGACCTTTTTAAAGACTATACAGAATTAAAAGCAGAAGTGCTTCCTTCCTCCTGTTTTATAAATGATGGTAAAGGAAATTTTAAACGGGTAAGTCTTCCAGATGAAATACAGCTGGCGCCTGTAATGACATTTGCCCCGGGTGCACAAGGCGGCTTTATTGCAGCCGGTAATTTTTATGGCGTGATACCTTATGAAGGGCGGTACGACGCACTCTACCCCACTGGTTTTTATTTTGATAAAACCAGCAATTCTTTTAGAACGGCTTTCTCTCTTAATAATGTGAATGTTGAAGCAAGAGATGCAAAATGGATTAATACACCTGATGGTAAAAAGAATCTTGCTGTTGCAGTAAATAATCAACCAATTGTTTTTTTAAAACCAAAATCGAATCAATAACATATGTCCATTAATAGCGCCATACCCTTTTTACTGGTTTTATTATGTGCCAATACCGACTGTAAGAAAAAAACAGCTGCTCCTCCTGTTATTAATGATCCTGAACCAGCCGGTGCTGCCGTTTCTTACTGGATAACAGCAGCGGATAAAAGTAAGTTACTGCAAAAGCAAACCACCACTGTAACGTTTGGTTCAGCAGCAGCAACCGGTCTTAAAATTGAAGTGGACAGTACAAAATCTTTTCAAACGGTGGATGGATTTGGTTATACACTTACCGGCAGCAGTGCTTATTTAATTAACCGGTTAAGCAGCGCAGAAAGAAGTGGTCTTTTAAAAGAACTATTTTCAAGCGGTGATGATGGTATCGGGGTAAGCTACCTGCGTATTAGCATTGGCGCTTCCGACCTCAGCAGGGAAGTGTTCAGTTATGATGATTTGCCTGATGGTGAAACAGATCCTTCTCTTTCCAAATTCAGCTTATCAAAAGATACCGTTGATTTAATTCCTGTTTTAAAAGAAGTACTCGCTGTTAATCCGGGGATAAAAATCATGGGCTCTCCCTGGAGCCCGCCGGTGTGGATGAAAACAAATAACAACTCTGTTGGTGGAAGTTTAAAGCCGGAATATTATGCTGTATATGCACAATACTTTGTAAAATATATCCAGGCAATGAAGGCTGAAGGTATTGATCTTTCATCCGTTACTATCCAGAATGAGCCACAGCATGGCGGTAATAACCCAAGTATGGTAATGTCTGCTGCTGAACAGGCGGATTTTATAAAAAATCATTTAGGTCCGGCATTCCAGTCAGCAGGCATCACAACTAAAATAATTGTATGGGATCATAATTGTGATAACCCTGCTTACCCCATTGCTGTATTAGATGATGCAGGCGCAAAACAATTTATTGATGGTTCTGCATTTCATTTATACGGAGGCGATATCAGTGCGTTATCGCAGGTTCATACTGCTCATCCGGATAAAGCACTTTATTTTACTGAACAATGGACAAGTGCAGGTGGTGACTTTGGCGGTGACTTAAAATGGCATTTGCGAAATGTAGTTATTGGATCAATGCGGAACTGGAGCAGGATTGCATTAGAGTGGAACCTCGCCAATGATGCAACTTACAGTATGCATACACCGGGCGGGTG
Organism: Ferruginibacter sp.; assembly: GCA_047600665.1. Taxonomy (GTDB): domain Bacteria; phylum Bacteroidota; class Bacteroidia; order Chitinophagales; family Chitinophagaceae; genus Ferruginibacter. Next base: position 1,951,654 of record JASGKJ010000003.1, on the reverse strand, counting down.
TACCGAATGCAAAGGGGCGCTTACCATTAATAACACGGTTAGCAGGAATGTGGCATATTACATCATTGCACATGCCTCCAAATTTGTACCGGCAGGTTCAACTGTAATTTCAAGCAACATTCCTTCCAGCAGCCTGCCGAATGTTGCGTTTAAAACGCCAGCCGGAAAAAAGATACTGGTTGTTCTGAATGATGCGGCCGCAGCAGCAGGGTTCTCTATTGTATATAAAGGAAAAAATGCGGCAGTTTCAATACCGGCAAATGCTGTTGCCACTTTTACCTGGCAGTAGCAGGCATAATAATTTGTATAAATTTTGATGAGGGCAAATAGTAAATACCGGAATACAGCTGTAGTTATCAGTGTTTTTGTTGTGATGGTATTTGTTTTTGCAAGGTGTATGAGTGGTGGTGAAAAAAAAGAAGCGAACGGCACAGTGGATTTTGAAAATTATGCCGGATCGGAAAAATGTGCATCCTGCCACAGCGATATTTATAAAAAACACCTGCATACAGCGCATTACCTTACATCCCAGCCTGCAGATTCAAACTTTATTAAAGGAAGTTTTGAAAAAGGAAATAATGTGTATTCATATTCTCCAGTGTTAAATGTGGCAATGGAAAAAAGAGACAGCGGTTTTTACCAGGTGGTGTATTATAAGAATGAAGAAAAAATGGCAATGCGTTTTGATATAGTGATCGGGTCGGGTGTGATGGGACAGTCATTTATTACAAAAAGAAATAACCGTTTTTATCAAATGCCTGTAACCTATTTTACTGCGGCTGAAAAATGGTCAAGCAGTCCCGGTTTTCCAGAAAATAAAGTGATGGTGGACCGGCCGGTAACAGCACGTTGCATGGAGTGCCACGCCACCTTTGCCAAAGGTACCGGTGGTACAGCAATGGAGCCTTCATCTTTTGAAGAAGATAAAATGATACTGGGTATCGGTTGCGAAAGATGCCATGGCCCTGCGGCAAAACATGTGGAATACCAGCAAAAAAATCCGCAGGAGAAAAAAGGAATGTATGTTGTTAACCCGGCAGGTTTATCCCGGCAGCAGCAACTGGATATTTGTGCTTTTTGCCATGGGGGTAAAATAGAAAAAACAAAACCTTCTTTTAGTTTTATGCCTGGTCAGCGCCTGGAAGATTATTTTGCCCCGAATTCATTAAACCAGGTTGCGGTGTCGCAGGAGGCAGAAGTACATGGCAACCAGTATGGGCTTTTAAGAGCAAGTAAATGTTTTATTAAAACTAATACACTTACCTGTAACACGTGTCATAATTCACACCAGCAGGAAAGAGGAGATTTGCAATTATACTCAAGCCGCTGTATCACCTGTCATGATACAAAAGCAGGTAATTTTAAAACAGCAACGCATTCAGTAGTGAAGACACCGGAGCAAAATTGTATCAGCTGTCACATGCCGCAGCAGCCTTCAAAGGCGATAGCAGTTTTCCTCGAAGGTGGTGAAGACCCGGTTGCATCTATGATAAGATCTCATTTTATCGGAATATACCCGGAGACAGTTAAAAAAATGCTGTCGAAAGACAGCACGCTTTTTAAAACCCAAAAGGCAAATTATAATTAAAATTTTTTAGTAACAGGTAAACTTTATGTCAATGAAAAAGATTTCGCTTTTTGTCCTCGCCGCTGTTTCAGCATACAATGTAATGTCACAAAGCACAGGTTATAGCGCTGAAGGTAAAAAAGTTGCTGTGTACACCACGGCAGACAGCAGCAAACTGAGGCTTTCTGAAAATGGATCAGCAAACTTTAAACAAATGGGGCAACCCTTCGAAACACAAATTTGTGTTTTTGTTGATCCTGATAAAACGTACCAGGATTTTATCGGCATAGGAGCTGCTTTAACAGATGCTGCCGCTGAAACATTTTATAAATTACCAAAAGCAAAGCAGCAGGAAATAATCAAAGCTTTTTTTGATAAACAAAATGGCATAGGCTATACCGTTGCAAGAACAAATATCAACAGTTGCGATTTCAGCAGTGATATGTACACCTATGTTAAAGATGGTGATAAAGAGCTGAAGACATTTGATGTGGAACATGACAGGAAATATAAACTGCCATTAATAAAAGAAGCAATAGCAGCCGCAGGCGGCAAACTCAATTTATTTGCAAGCCCCTGGAGTCCGCCAGCCTGGATGAAAGACAACAATGATATGCTGCACGGCGGTAAACTGAAACCGGAGTTTATGGATGCATGGGCCTTGTATTATACAAAATTCATCAGGGCTTATGAAAAAGAAGGCGTGCCTGTTTGGGGAATCACCATTCAGAACGAACCAATGGCAAAACAGATATGGGAAAGCTGTATTTATACGGCTGAAGAAGAACGGGATTTTTTAAAGAATCACCTGGGGCCTGTCATGGAAAGAGAAGGTTTGAAGGATAAAAAAATCATTATGTGGGATCATAACCGTGATTTGATTTTTCAAAGGGCGCAGACTTATTTCAGCGATCCTGCAGTGGCTAAATATGCATGGGGCGTGGGTTTTCACTGGTACGAAGACTGGAGTGGTGGCGACCAGATGTTTGATAACCTGAAACAGGTACACACTGCTTTTCCTGACAAGCCATTACTTTTTACGGAAGGGTGTAATGGCCCTTTTAAAATGGAGGGTGTAAACGACTGGAAATGGGGCGAACGCTATGGCCGCAGCATGATAAATGATTTTAATAATGGCATGGGTGGTTTTACAGACTGGAACATTATCCTGGATGAAACAGGCGGGCCTAACCATGTAAAGAATTTTTGCTTTGCACCCGTACACGCCATTACAACAAGCGGTGAAATTATTTATACACCGGCTTATTATTACATCGGGCAATTTTCGAAGTTTATTCAGCCGGGTGCAAAAAGAATTTCTGCTGCAGCAAGCCGCAGCCAGTTGCTCACCACAGCATTTAAAAACCCAGATGGTAAAGTGGTGGTGATTGTAATGAATCAAAGCGCTGCCGAAACACCTTATTTTTTATGGATAAATGGCAAAGCCGCTGAACTAAAAGCACTGCCGCATTCTATTTCCACTTTAGTTTTTTAAACAGGATAAAAAACGGCTCAATGAAAATAAAAACGAGGCATTATTTTTTGGCAACTGTTGTGCTTTTTACAGCAGCGGGTACAGGCTGTAAAAAAAGTTCATCACCACCCGTAACACAGCCTTCTGCTTTAAGTATAAAAAATGTATTTATAGATGGCGTGGCTGCTACCAGTGCAGCAAGTTATATGAACCCGGCAACAGCCACCATAAAAATTTTGCTTAGTAATAAGGCAGATAAATCTACTGTAGCCGGCGCTGTTTCAGTAACTGAAAGTGGTGCCGCAGCTTCGGCCCTTAATATCACTTATGAAAACAACGACAGCACCGTGGTGCTGAAACCGCAAGCAGCTTTTAAACATTTATCACAGTTTCAGTTGCTCGTAAAAACTTCGCTGAAGTCAGTAAATGGCGGCACCCTGGCCGGACAGTATTCCAGGAGTATTGCAACAAAGATTGATTCATCAGCAAAGTTTCCTTTGTTATCAGATAATGCATTGATGGATTTGGTCCAGCAACAAACCTTCAAATATTTCTGGGATTTCGGACACCCGGTGAGTGGTCTTGCCAGGGAAAGAAATAATGGAGACAATGATATTGTTACTTCCGGCGGAACCGGTTTTGGTATAATGACAATCCCGGTTGCCATCAGCAGGAGTTTTATTACAAGAGCGGAAGGGCTTGCACGGATGCAAAAAATCGTAGACTTCTTACAAACCAAAGCAGTAAAAGTAAAAGGAGCTTTTCCGCACTGGCTGAATGGAAGCACAGGTGCTATTGTACCCTTTAGTACGAATGATGATGGCGCTGACCTGGTTGAAACGTCTTACCTCGTTGCCGGCCTGCTTACTGCAAGGCAATATTTTAACGGCACTGATCCTGCAGAAACAGCATTAAGAACTGATATTAATACATTGTGTAATGCTGTCGAGTGGGATTGGTTCAGGCAGGGAGGTCAGAACGTGTTATACTGGCATTACAGTGCAACAAAAGAATGGGCAATGAACATGAAAATACAGGGCTGGAACGAATGTTTGATTACTTATATTCTTGCCGCTTCTTCTGTAACCCATAGTGTTCCTGCTGCTGTGTATACCGGTGGATGGGCGGGTGGAAGTGGTTTTGCCAATGGCAATAATTATTACGGCTATACTTTGCCGTTAGGAACCGACTACGGAGGGCCCTTGTTTTTTTCTCATTATTCTTTCTTAGGCGTAAGACCGGAAGGGCTGCAGGATAGCTACGCTAACTATGCAACGCAGACAAAAAATCATACTTTGATAGACTATAACTACTGCATTGCTAACCCAAGAAACTATTATGGCTACAGCAGCGATTGCTGGGGGCTTACAGCAAGCGATATAAAAAACGGGTACAACGCTAATTCTCCTACCAATGATATAGGTGTAATAACACCCACGGCAGCACTTTCCTCCTTTCCTTACACGCCAACTGAATCGATGAAGGCGCTTAAGTTTTTTTACTATACGCTTGGAGATAAGCTATGGAAAGAATATGGTTTTGTGGATGCGTTCTCTTTAAAGGATATATGGTTTGCAGATTCATATTTAGCAATTGACCAGGGACCAATTGTTATCATGATTGAAAATTACAGGACAGGGCTTGTATGGAATTTGTTTACCAGTTGCCCTGAAGTAAAGAATGGAATGAAAGCACTTGGTTTTACAGCACCTTATTTATAATAAACGATTGTATGAGAAAGGTTACTCATTTTTTATTATTGATGCTGCTGTGTAAAATTTCCTTTGCACAGCAGGAGATTAAAGTAATGTCTTACAATATCCGGCTGGATGTGGCTTCAGATGGGGAAAACCGCTGGGATATGCGAAAAGAGAAAGTTGCTTCATTGATGAATTATTATGGGGCCGACTTTATTGGTGGCCAGGAAGTGCAGCATCATCAATTGAAATATTTACTCTCACAACTTCCGGATTACAGTTATATCGGTGTAGGCCGGGATGATGGAAAAGAAGCGGGAGAGTATTCCTGCGTTTTTTACAATAAAGAAAAATTTGAATTAATTAAACAGGCCACTTTCTGGTTATCACAAACACCGGACTCCGTTTCATTTGGGTGGAACGCTGCCTGCAGGCGTGTTTGCACTTATGGTTTGTTTAAAAACAAGCAAACAAAACAAATGCTCTGGGTCTTTAATACACATTTTGATCATTTAGGTGATACTGCCAGGCTGGAATCTGCAAAACTGATTGTTGAAAAAATTTATCGCCGTACCTCGGGTAAATACCCGGTTGTTATTATGGGAGATTTTAACTCGAAACCATCAGAAGCACCTGCAATGTATATGACGAAATATTTTCAAAACGCAAGAAGCATCAGCAAAGAAAAACCGTATGGCCCTGCTGATACGTGGAACAGTTTTGAATTTGGTAAAATACCCACCGGGTGTATCGATTATATTTTTCTTTCCCGCAATAACAGGTGGGAAGTCAAAAAATTTTCGACGATCACGGATTCATACGATATGAAATATCCCTCCGATCATTTTCCCATATTAGCAACACTTGAACTCAAAAAGTAAATTAGTAAACAGCCATGCAAATAAAAACAATGCTTAACAAAAGACACCTCATGCTCTCATTGTCTTTTTGTTCCCTCGTTATTACGTCCCATGCACAGGTAACATCAACACCGGACACTAAAAAAGAAAGCAAGGATATACCGCAGCTTTCCGATTCCGCCCTGCTCGACCTTGTACAGGCGCAAACCATTAAATATTTTACCGAAGGTGCAGAGCCGGTGAGTGGTATGGCAAGGGAACGCCTGCATGTTGATAATAATTATCCCGATAACGATAAGCACGTAGTAACAAGCGGCGGCAGCGGGTTTGGTGTAATGGCTTTAATTGTTGCCATCGACAGGAAATTTATTTCAAGGGAAGAAGGTGTAAACAGGCTGGAGAAAATCGTTCACTTTCTGGAAACAGCAGATCGTTTTCATGGCGCATGGCCGCACTGGTGGAACGGTGAGACAGGTAAGGTAAAACCTTTTGGAAGAAAAGATAATGGCGGCGACCTGGTGGAAACATCTTTTATGCTGCAGGGGTTGTTATGTGTGCGGCAGTACTTAAAAGATGGAAACGATAAAGAACAAAACCTTGCCATCCGTATTGATAAACTATGGCGGGAAGTGGAGTTCGACTGGTACCGTAATGGAAAAAATGTTTTGTACTGGCACTGGAGCCCGGAATATAATTGGGAAATGAATTTCCAGGTGCATGGGTACAATGAGTGTCTTATTATGTATATACTGGCCGCATCATCCCCCACGCATGCTGTGCCGGCGGAGGTGTATCATGAGGGGTGGGCGGAGAAGGGTAAATTAAAATCACCGCATCATTCTGTGTTTGGGTATCCATTGCAGCTGAACTACCAGGCAGGTCTTTCGGACGGGGCTCCTTTATTTTGGTCACATTATTCTTATTTGGGTTTAAATCCTAAAGGATTAAAAGATCAATATGCAGATTACTGGCAGGAAAATACCAACCAGACACTTATCAACTATACCTGGTGTGTAACCAACCCTAAAAAGTTCACAGGTTATGGAAAAAATAACTGGGGCCTTACTGCAAGCTATTCTGTGCAGGGATATGCTGCACATGCACCCAACATTAACGATGACCAGGGCGTTATTTCACCTACAGCAGCATTGTCTTCTTTTCCTTATACACCGGAAAAATCAATGGCGGCAATGAAGCATTGGTATTACAATATGAATGATAAGCTCTGGGGGCCTTATGGTTTTTATGATGCCTTTAGTGAAACAGCTAACTGGTACCCTGTACATTACCTGGCAATAGACCAGGGACCCATACCGGTAATGATTGAAAATTACCGCAGCGGTTTACTATGGAAACTATTTATGAGTTGCCCTGAAGTACAGGCAGGTTTAACAAAACTGGGCTTTGATAATTCATGGACACCTGCGCTGAAATAATTGTCTAAAACATCGTTTATGTTAAAAGCAACCTTGCTTTCCTGTTTTTTGCTGTATACGTTCCTGTTACCGGCACAGGAGTACAGGTACAACTATACGCTGTTTACCAATAGCGCTATGCCGGGCAATTATTTTTTTAGCAATACATCTGTTAAAGGCAATTCATTTATAAAAAATGAAAACAAAAAACTGCCGGTTTCAACTGCAATAGTGCATACTCCGGGTAATACTTTATTGCTTCAATATAAAAATGCACCTGGCGGCAACTGGTGGGCCTCCATAAATGTACAGCGTAAGCGGGGCATAGATCATTTTAAAAATGCTAACTTTCTTTCATTCTGGGTATACAATGCTTCTGACAATGCAACAGCTGCCGACCTGCCGCTTGTACGGTTATTAAAAACAAATGACAGCCTTACAAACACATTTACTATAGCCCCGGCTACAGCTAGCCGGTGGCAAAGAGTTATTATCCCGGTTGCTGCTATGGATAGTATCGATCCCGGTAAGCCGGACGATATTGCTGAAATCATTTTTTCGCAGCCGCAAAATGCTTCTGGAAATGAGTATAAAATTTATATTGATGATATAGAATTTTTGCAAACGGATAATGCGCCTTCCATAACGGCAGTGCCTTTGATTACTGCTGCAAAGGGCTATGCAAAACATGTTGACATAGTATGGAACACTGTAAACGACAGCAATGTTCATTTTGTAAAAATATACAGGTCGCCAGATGGAATTAATTATACTCCTGTTGGGGTGCAGCAGCCGTTTACAAACCGGTATGCTGATTATACAGGGGAAACAGGCAAGCGGTATTTTTATAAGATTTCTTTTTTGAATGATAACTACGAAGAAACAAAACCATCACAGGCATTGGAAACCGCCACACGAAGTATGGCGGATGACGAATTACTCAGCATGGTGCAGGAAGCTTCGTTCCGTTATTACTGGGATGGTGCTGAAACATACAGCGGTCTTGCAAAAGAGAATATCCCGGGCAGGCATAGCATGATTGCAAGCGGTGCATCCGGTTTTGGTGTAATGGCACTAATAACAGGTGCAGCAAGAAAATTTATTACAAGAAAAGAAGCGGTGGATCGGTTTGTAAAAATTGTAAACTTTTTAGAAAAGGCAGAAACTTTCCATGGCGCCTACCCGCATTTTATTGATGGAGCTTCCGGTAAAGTGGAACCTTTTTTTGGTACCCGTGATAACGGCGCCGATTTAGTTGAAACATCTTTTTTAATGCAGGGATTGCTGGCTGCAAGACAATATTTTTCGGGTAATGATCCCGACGAAAAACTGATCCGTTACAAAATAAATAGCATCTGGCAAAAGGTTGAGTGGAGCTGGTTCAGGCAAAGACCCAACAGCCTTTTTTTATACTGGCACTGGTCACCGGACCAGGCATGGGTCATCAATCATAATTTAATTGGCTGGAACGAAACAATGGTTACTTACCTGTTGGCCATTGCATCACCAACTTATCCTGTTCCCCCAAATATGTATTACAGCGGCTGGGCCAACCAGGGAAAAACGGGGCAACAATACCGCTCGGGCTGGGGTGGAACAAGAGATGGCAGCATGTACAGCAATGGTAAAACTTATTATGGTGTAAAACTGGATGTGGGTGTTTCCAATGGCGGCCCCCTGTTTTTTACGCATTATTCTTACCTGGGTTATGATCCGCATTTTATTACTGACAAATACACCAACTATTTTACCAATAATAAAAATATAGCCACTATTAATTACAAGTATTGTGTTGCAAACCCCAATCATTATAAAGCTTACGGCGACAGTGCCTGGGGATTGACAGCCAGTGACGGCCCATTTAATTATTCTGCTGATGAGCCTGTAAAGACAAGAGATTATGCAAAACTTGCTCCCACGGGTGCCATCAGTTCTTTTCCTTACCTGCCGAAAGAAGCAATGAAAGCATTGAAGAACTATTATTATAACTACGGCAGTTTTTTATGGGGTGAATATGGATTTAAAGATGCGTTTGATTTAACCAATAACTGGTGTTCTGAAATATATATGGGCCTTAACCAGGCACCCATGACTGTGATGATTGAAAATTACAGGACAGGGTTGATATGGAAATTATTTATGAGCTCACCGGAAATAAAAGAAGGACTTAAAAAGCTGGAAGCATTGAAAAAGTAGTTAAGCAACCTCTGCTGTCTTTAAAAATCCCTTTTTATATTTCACCGGGTTCATATGATAATAGTTCAGGAACTGGCGGTTAAAATTTGAAATATTATTATAACCGCATTCAAAACAAATCTCCGTTACTGACAGCTCCCCTTCAATTAAAAGTTTAGCTGCTTTTTGCAGGCGTTGCTCAATAATAAATTCAGAAAAAGTTTTCCTCGTGCGCTGGGCAAAAAAGCGGGAAAAAGCATTCGGGTTCATTTGTGCAATATTGGCCGCATCCGCAAGTGTCATATCATTACCCAGGTTTGCCACAATCCAGTTAAGCACATTGCACAGGCGGGTTGATTCTTTTTCATTGTAACCGGAGTAAGGCAATTGAGTAATTTTTGAAATGCCGGATGAAGCTGTTGCGATATCCATTAGTATTTCAATAAGACAGAGCCATCTTTTTAAGCCGCTGAGTGAAATGATCTCAAACAAACGGCTGCTGATCTTTTCATTGATACTGCCGGTTATTTCAAGCCCGTAAGCAGACTGTTCAAATAATTTTTTCAGCAGAAAGGATTCGGGCAGGTTTAAGAAATCATTACCCAATGAATTTTCACTGAAATGAATAACAATTGATTTTGCTCTTAACGGTGAATGCTCTTCATAATATTTATCGTCATTCCTGTAAGTATGCGGAATATTCGGACCAAGCAATGCCAGGTTGCCGGGTTTAAAATCGGAGATATGGTTGCCGATAAACCGCTTGCCGGTACTTTCGGTCACCAGTACAATTTCCAGTTCCGGGTGATAGTGCCAGGGTGTGGGATAATATTTGTAGTCAAAATATTTTACAACAAATGACTGGTCCTTTTCTCTTGGTAAGTGTTCAAGCGCCGGCTTCATGCAGATATATATTTACCTGTATTAAAATTATTGAAAAATATGGTATTGGTTGCTAAAAAAATACAGCTTTAATAACTAGTAATGGTGGTTTTATCCTTTGTCTCCTGCTATTTTTGCAAGAACAATGTTTTATTGCCTGCTGATGAATAAATATGTCTTTTTATTATTATTCGGTTGCTTCCTGTTGAGTACACTTACCGCCCAAAAAAAACATAAAGCCGTTTTTGTAATTGCTGATGGTATTCCTGCAGATGTGATTGAAAGCCTGCCAATGCCCGGCCTGAAATCAATTACTGTAAATGGAGGTTACACAAGGGCGCATGTTGGCGGCGAAAAAGACGGCTATTCACAAACACCCACTATTTCTGCAGTAGGATATAATAGTTTACTTACCGGAACCTGGGTTAATAAACATAATGTATGGGATAATGATATAGCAGCACCCAACTATAATTACCGGAACATCTTCCGCTTATTTAAAACACAGTATCCAAAAAAGAAGACAGCTGTTTATTCCACCTGGCTGGATAACCGTACCAAATTGGTAGGCAGCGATGCAGCAGCAGCCGGTAACCCGCAGCCTGATATTTATTTTGACGGGATGGAACTGGACACTATTCATTATCCTCATGATAAGGATGGGGATTTTTATAATGTGATTGACGATTCTGTTATTAGCCGTGCTGCAGCATCTATAAAAAAAGAGGCACCTGATTTATCATGGATCTATCTTGAATACACAGATGAAATGGGGCACCGTCATGGTAATGGCGAACGGTTGAATAATGCAGTAAAAATATTAGACAAACAGTTAAGCCGTCTTTGGCAGGCAATTCAATACAGGCAGCAAAATTTTAATGAAGACTGGGTAATTTATATAACTACGGATCACGGACGGGAAGACAATGGCTATCACCATGGCGGACAGACAGAAAGGGAAAGAACAACATGGATTGCCACGAACGCAAAAAATTTAAACCAATATTTTTTTAAAGGAAACCCTGGTATTGTTGATATCATGCCGGCGCTGGCCGCTTTTCTCAACATAAAAATTCCCCGTGATAAACTGATGGAAGTAGATGGTGTTTCACTTACAGGAAAATTATCTGCCGTAAATGCAACAGCATCTTTTGAGAACAACAAAATAAATATTTCCTGGCAGGTAATGGATAAAACAGGGGTGGCAAAAATATGGATTGCCACCACTAATAATTTTAAAGATGGCGGTACAGAGAATTATAAACTCGTTAAGCAGGTGCCGGTTATAAAAAGTAATACAGCGGTTGATGTAAAAAATATGCCTTCGGATTTTTATAAGATAGTAATAGAGTTGCCTTATAATTTTTTGAACCGGTGGATAATACTGCAAAAGAAAAATTGAGTTACCTGATTAATAGCGAAGTGCCTTTTAACGCTACATATTTTTTATCCGCATCATAATAAGACAGGAACCAGGTGTAAGCACCGGGGTCCTGCATCTCACCATTTACCCGTCCATCCCAGCGTTGGGAAAAATTATCAGCGGAGAATACAAGTTTACCAGCACGGTTAAATATCCTGAACTTTAATTGCGTTGCTTTATAAGCATCTACCGGGTACAGGTAATCATTCAGCCCGTCATTGTTTGGAGTAAAGGCAGATGGTACAGCTATATAGCAATTGTTAACGGAAATTATTTCCTGTTGATAAGCACTGTTGCAACCAACAGAATCTGTAACCGCAAGCTTTATCCTGTAGCGGCTTTCTCTTCCGCTGACAGGAAAACGCTGTGCCGGTGGATTTGGTAAACCGGACAGGCTTCCATTTCCAAAATCCCAGCTCCAGGCTGCAATACTTCCTGTGCTTTTATCTGCAAATACTATTGCATCATTCGGGCAGGCGTAGACCGGGGCTTCAAAAGCAGCCTTGAGCGGTTTATTTTTAATAGTTACCGTGGTATATTCAACAGCGTTACATCCATTCATGTCCTTTGTTGTTACTTTATACCTGGTGGTGGTATCCGGCGAAGCAACAGGGTTTGATGCAGTGGGAGAGGACAGGCCTGCTGCAGGTTCCCAGGTGTACGAACTGCCGCCGGCAGCTTTTACTGTTATTTTTTCTCCATAACATATCGTGGTATCCGGCGACAGTTTTAAATCCGGTCCGGTAACGGTTACGTATGTACTATCTTTAGCTATGCAGCCGCCGAATGATTTTGCTGTAGCATAGTACCAGCCACTGTCAATATGCTGTACATTGTAAATGACAGGAAAAGAAATATTGTCAAAATAATTATTGGGCCCACGTATTTCATAAGAGGTGCCGCCATCAAAAGAAAATTTCAGTTCACCGCCGGTACAAACCGGCGAATTGTTTGAAAGAGAAAAATCACTAAGTGAATCATTTACTTCTGCCAAAATAAGATTCGAAAAATTGCTGCATTTTTTATTGGCAATGTCTGCAGCTTCGGAAACCCGTAAGCGTAAAAAGAAAGTATCCGGGGATGTATACAGGTAAGAGAGGTTGATATCATTTTGTCCCGGGATATCTGCCCATGTATAACCGGTATCATAGCTGATTTCCCATTGGAATGCAGGCTGTGTATAAGAAGCGGGGGTAAACCCCGGCTTGCCCAATTCCCGGTAGCTGTCCAGGATCTTTCCATTCAGTTTTACAGGTACATTTCCTGTATAACAGGCGCCCACTATCCAGCCATAATCGTCTTTCGGTAAAATGCGGATATCGGGACCGAGTGCAGTAAGCACAATGTTGTCAATTGTAACTTCTCCTTCGCATTGTAACGGCGGCCCGGCTGCGGGTGGGTTATAAGCAACCCTTAGTACGACATCCGTTACGCCGGCCGGCAGCGTAAAACTGCAACCATAAAAAGGGACTTCTATTACCCCGCCATCAAGTGGCAAAACCGGGAATCTTGACCTGTCATATAAACCAGGATACCAGGCAAAATTATCATTTTCAAGAGGCCCTCCCATTGCACCGGTTTGGAAGCTTTCAATTAATTCGCCGGTAGTTCTCTCTGCAGTGATAGACAGGTTTGGCTTGAGACAACTTCTTTCATCCGAATTGTTGATGCCCATCCAGAATAAATATCTTTTGCCGCTGCAAAGGTTTTTTATGGTATCCCTGAAAATATTAACGGGATTGACTAATCCATTATACCGGGCTTTCATTTTATAACCAGGAGAATAGTAAGTAATAAAAGGGAGTGGCGGAAAATAAAGATTACCATAATCATTTCCTGATTTTAACACGGTGTATTCGCCGGGCTTCAGGTCTGGCCCGGGAACAAAACGTAAATCTGTTTGCGATGCATTCAAACGTTGACCGGTGGAAGAAGGAGCGCCAAAATTGATATACAAACTATTACTCCAGGGTTGCAGTAAATCCAGCTGGCACATAGCTCCTGTCCTGAATAAAAAAAGGAAAAGAGCAGGGAGCAAGCAATGTTTTATCCAGTTCATCAGGTACTTTTTCTTTACAGCAATATTCAAAGAAGATAAACAGCCCAAGCAGCAATATAAATTTACTGAATGTTATGCTAGTATCTTAAAAATAACAGTATTATATCTTTTCGCTGTTAGCCTGGTGGGCAACTATTCACTATTATTTTATCATGAAAAATATCCCGTTATGCTTGTTTTTGCTAAAAAAGTACAGGAGTTATAAGTAATAGTGGTGGTTTACTGTAATGCTTTGCTTTTAACTTTGAAAGAATTCTCTTTTTTCAGTTAATAAAAGATTGCTCATATATGAATAAAAATGTGTTGACGGCTCTTGCTGTATTGCTATCCTTTTCAATCTCTCCCTGTTTTTCACAATCGCTTACCAGGGGTAAATATGGCGATGGCCCTGATAGTATTGCGCCGGCAGGCATTATTAAAAATCTTACCGATGATCAGCTGCTTGAAACTGTACAGAAACAAACCTTCCGTTTTTTTTGGCATGGTGCTCATCCTTACAGCGGGCTGGCGCTTGAAAGAAGCAATACAGTTTTGGCAGAACATTACTGGGACTATATTAATGAGGCCTGGGATGAACCAAATTTCAGTCATACTAAGTTTGGCCCCGATGCAGGTGCTATCGGTGGTACAGGTTTTGGCATTATGAGTACCGTGGTGGCGGTGGAGCGTGGATGGATTGGAAGAGATACGGCTGTAAGAAGGCTAATAAAGATTGCAGACTTCCTCATCAATGCAGATTGCTACCATGGTATCTACCCCCATTTTATGGATGGCCGCACCGGTAAAACAATTCGTTTCGACAGGCTGGATGATGGTGCTGACATCGTGGAAACATCTTACCTGCTGATGGGCTTTCTTTGTGCAAGGGAATATTTTAATAGAGATATACCAAGAGAAGTGTACCTGCGTAAACGCATCAGCCAGATGTGGGGTGCCGCTAACTGGAACTGGCACACGAATGGACAGAACAAACTTTTTTGGCACTGGAGCCCCACCAATGATTTTGATATGAATTTTCCTGTGTGGGGATACAATGAATGTTTGATCACCTATATCATGTCAGCATCTTCGCAATATCATTCCATTTCTCCTGCTGCTTATAATGGTACCTGGACCGGCAGTCCAGGCTTTAAATGCGACAGTACTTATTATGGTTATAAACTGCCACTGGGTAATTATGGAAAAGATCTCGGTGGCCCGTTATTTTTTGAACAGTATACTTTCCAGGGAATTGATCCGAATGGATTAACTGACAGTCTCGGTGTTGATTATGCGGTACAAACAAAAAATCATACACTCATCAACCGGGCATACTGTATCGACAATCCAAAAAAATTCAAAGGCTACAGTAAAGAATGCTGGGGCCTTACAGCCGGAGACAGCTATAAAGGTTACCTGGCACACAGCCCTGAGAATGACCGGGGAGTAATACAACCAACAGCAGCTATTTCATCTATGCCTTATACACCAAAAGAAAGCATGGAAGCGCTGCGGTATTTTTATTATTCGCTTGGAGATAAAATATGGAGCAGGTATGGTTTTGTGGATGGCTTCAGCATTCACCATAACTGGTATGCAAAATCGCATCTCGCCATTGACCAGGGCCCGATTGTAACGATGATTGAAAACTACCGTACCGGTTTATTATGGAAACTGTTTATGAAAATACCCGATATACAAAATGGCCTGAAGAAACTTGGTTTTAAAAGTTCGTACTTTAAATAAACTATGTGAAACTATTCATCTATGATCCTGTGTGATAAGATTTTTTCGCCACATAGCTACAATAGAAAGATAGGCACATATAGGTAAAATATAATTGACCATCGTGATGAAACCACGGTTTTCAAAAATATGGATGATTGCATTGTTGCTCATTGCAGCGGCAGCAGCATTGTATTTTTTATTGCCGGCAAAAACCAAAATTGATTTTAACGCACAGGTAAAACCCATCTTTAATAAAAAATGTATTAGCTGTCATGGTGGTGTAAAACAGCAATCGGAATTCAGTTTACTCTTCAGGGAAGAGGCACTAAAGAAAGCCAAGTCTGGTAAATATGCCATTGTGCCCGGTAATGCTGGCAAAAGCGAGTTGATAAGAAGGATAAAAGAAAAAGATACAGAAGAAAGAATGCCGTACAAGCATGAACCGCTTTCAGCAGGTGAAATTGCAATACTGGAGCAATGGATTGATGAGGGTGCCGAATGGGGAATGCACTGGGCTTATGTGCCGGTACAAAAGCCAACGATTCCTGCTGCGGAAAATGAATGGATAAAAAATGATATTGACAAGTTTATATTTAAAAAATTAACGGAAGATTCTTTAAAGCCATCAGCAGAAGCGGATAAAGCAACACTGCTCCGGAGGGCAAGTCTTGACTTAACCGGCCTGCCACCGGATGAAACTGTTGCACAAAATTTTTTACATAATAATTCGGCACAGGCATATGATAAGTTAATAGATGATTTGTTAGCATCGCCTGCTTACGGAGAACGGTGGGCAACCATGTGGCTTGATCTTGCACGCTATGCTGATACCAAGGGCTACGAAGCAGACAGGCCACGTATCATCTGGCGCTACCGTGACTGGTTGATAAAAGCATTTAATGCCGATAAACGATACAATGATTTTTTAACCGAGCAAATAGCAGGTGATTTAATGCCCGGTGCTGATGATGACAAATATATTGCCACCGCCTTTCACCGCAACAGCTTAACAAATGATGAAGGAGGAACAGACAACGAGGAATTCAGAACGGCAGCAGTGATTGACCGTGTAAATACAACCTGGAGCGCTTTAATGGGCACAACATTCAATTGCGTGCAATGTCACAGTCATCCATACGATCCTTTTACCCATGAAGAGTATTATAAGTTCATGGCGTTTTTTAATAATACCCGTGATGAAGATACAGAGATAGATTATCCATTGCTGCGTATTTATAATGATAAAGACAGTGTGAAATGGACCGGCCTCCATAATTGGTTTGCAAAGAATGCTAATAGCAAGGACAGCAGGTGGTACCAGCAGTTCATGCGTACGATGCAGCCTGCCGTTAATTCTCTCCGCTGCGATGAATATAAAAACGGTATCCTGTTTGTAAACCTGTATGCTTCCTTAGATAATAATGGTACTTGCAGGTTACCTGGTATTACGCTGGGTAATAAGCAACAGCTGCTATTCAGGTATTTTAACCAGGAGGCAGATGCTAAACTTTATATACATCTTGATAGCCTTAATGGGCCATTATTAAAAACCGTACAATTATACAAATGTGGTAATAAATGGAAGGTGGAATTACAGGATATGCCGGAACTAACAGGAAAGCATAACCTGTATTTTAGGTATTACAGTCCTAAACTTAAAAGCCCATATCCCGGTATCTTATTCGACTGGTTTGCTTTTGCACCATTATTTCCCGGGCAGGAAACAAAAGACCAGGCACAGTACAAAAAACAGTTTACAGAAATATTGGCTGCAGAGCCGGAAACAATTCCTGTAATGGTGGAAAGTAATGAAGAACAGCACCGGCAATCGTATGTATTTGAAAGGGGCAACTGGCTAGTAAAAACGAAGTTGGTGGAACCGGGTGTGCCGCATATTATGAATGCCATGCCTGTAAACGCACCCAATAACCGTTTGGGATTGGCTATGTGGCTCACTGATAAAAAAAACCCGCTCACTGCAAGAACAATGGTGAACCGGTTGTGGGAACAGTTATTCGGTGCTGGTCTTGCAGAAACATTGGAAGACCTCGGAACACAGGGCATACCGCCTGTGCACAAAGAGCTACTGGATTACTTGTCGTGGAAGTTTATGAATGAGTATAACTGGAGCATAAAAAAACTATTGAAAGAAATTGTTTCATCAGCCACGTATTGCCAGTCAAGTAAAACAACAACTGAATTAACTCAAAGAGATCCAAACAATATTTTGCTGGCAAGACAATCAAGAATAAGACTGAGCGGTGAGATATTAAGGGACCAGGCATTAGCAGTAAGTGGCCTGATGAATAAAAAAATGTATGGTAAAAGTGTAATGCCCTGGCAGCCTGATGGCATTTGGTTATCGCCTTACAATGATGCCAAATGGGAAACGGCAAAAGACAGTAATCAATACCGCCGTGCTGTTTACACTTACTGGAAACGGACGGCTCCTTACCCATCCATGATAAATTTTGATGGTGGCAGCAGGGAAGTTTGTATAACAAGGCGAATAAGAACCAACACGCCCTTACAGGCGCTTAACAGTTTAAATGATTCAGCATTTTTAATATTGGCAAAACAATTCGCCATTAAAATGAAAAAAGGAGGGGATAAAAGCGCTGCAGAACAAATTCAGAAAGGATATGAAGCAATGTTTTTTAAAATGATGGATGAAAAAAGGATAAAAGCCTTGCTGACCCTGTATGATACTGCATTAAAACAATACAGGGATGATAAAGATGCAGCAGCAAAAATGATTGGTACAAAAAGTAATGATGCGGTGCCGGAAACAGCAGCATTAATAGTGGTTGCCAATGCAATGATGAATTTAGATGAGTGGGTGAACAGGAATTAAGAAACCCTACTAGAAATTAAATTATGCTGGATAAAATCAAAAGTATTATGAGTAAAATAAAGTGACTGCAATAATGAAAAAATATTTCAACTATTAGAGACTAAAGCCCCCTTTAAGGGTTTATGACACAAAAAGAACTACATAACCAACGCCTGCAGCAGGAAGCGCATAAAACCATGCTGCAGCATTACACCCGCCGCCACTTTATTAAAGAAAGTGCAATGGGACTTGGTGCATTGGCGCTTGGTAGTTTACTGGGCTGTGGAAGAAGCGGCTCTCCGTCGCCGTTAGTAAACAATCTTTTTGACCCGGCTAATCCTTTAGCTCCCAGGCCACCCATGTTTCCGGGCAAAGCAAGGTCGGTAATATTCATACATATGGCAGGAGCGCCATCACAGTTTGAGTTATTCAGCTATAAACCGGACCTGGCAAAACTCGATGGACTCGATTGTCCGCAATCATTACTGGAAGGAAAAAGATTTGCATTTATAAGAGGCGTTCCCAAAATGCTGGGCCCACAGGCAAACTTTAAACAGCATGGACAAAGCGGCTTGTGGTTAAGCGATAACCTGCCGCACTTATCTACGGTTGCAGATGAAATCGCCATGCTTAATGCAGTAACCACTGACCAGTTTAACCATGCACCGGCGCAACTCCTCATGCACAGTGGCAGTGCAAGACAGGGAAGACCAAGCCTCGGCAGCTGGGTTACCTATGGATTGGGGTCAGAAAATAAAGACCTGCCTGGCTTTGTAGTGCTTACTTCGGGGGGTAATAACCCGGATGCAGGCAAAAGTGTATGGGGAAGTGGTTTCTTACCAAGTGTGTACCAGGGTGTGCAGTGCCGCAGTAAAGGAAACCCGGTTTTATTTATAAAAGATCCTGATGGCATGAGCAGGGACTTGCGCAAAGCATCTATCGACGCAATTAATAATATCAATAAACAACAATACGAAGAATATAAAGACCCGGAAATTTTATCAAGAATTGCCCAGTACGAGATGGCGTATAAAATGCAGGTATCCGTTCCCGGTGTGATGAATATAAATGATGAGCCACAGCATATACTGCATATGTACGGCGCCAAACCCGGTGAAGGAATATTTGCAAACAATGTGCTGCTGGCAAGAAAGCTGGTGGAGAGGGGTGTTCGTTTTGTGCAGTTGTTTGACTGGGGCTGGGATACACATGGCGATAACCCCAGCGCCGCCATTGAAGTAGGTTTGATAAATAAATGCCGCAGTGTAGATAAACCCATTACCGCCTTGTTGCTTGATTTGAAGCAACGTGGTTTGTTAGATGAAACACTGGTGGTATGGGGCGCAGAGTTTGGCCGTACGCCGATGCAGGAAAACAGGGAAGGAAAAACAATGCCGTTCAAAGGGCGTGATCACCACGGCGAAGCATTCAGTATGTGGATGGCCGGTGGTGGCGTGAAAGGCGGCACCACCTATGGCGCAACAGATGAGATTGGTTACAGCATCGTAAACGGTAAAACAGAAGTGTTCGATATACAGGCCACTATTCTGCATTTACTGGGTTTTGATCATGAAAAATTTACGTATCAATCGCAGGGCCGGCCATTCAGGTTAACGGATGTAAGTGGCAAAGTGATACATGATGTTTTGATGTAAGAATTTTAACACATAGGTAGATAGGAGCATAGAAACATATAGTATGGATGTGACACAAAAATATCTTAATGAATTAAGCTACAAGGTTATTGGTTGTGCTATTGAAGTACACAAAGAATTGGGGCCAGGTTTAATTAAAAGTGCGTACGAAAAATGTTTTAGCAGGGAGCTGTTTTTGAAAGGGATAAACTTTAGAACACAGTTGTGGGTACCAATTGAATACAAAGGTTTACGTCTTGAAGAAGGACAGAGAACTTTTGTTAATGAATACTATTCAGCCTTGCTTAAGGAATAAACTATTGTGTTTCTATGTACCTATGATTCTATGTGGTTAAAAACAACAACACATGAACAGAAAAAATTTTTTAAAACTTGGGGGCTCTGTTTCAACGGGCATGCTATTATCCTCGTTGGAGGTCTTTGCTGCACAGCCATTTTCATACACCAAACCGGCTGCAGGGTATGAATTGAAAATATTAGCCACCAACTGGGGTTTTGATGGCAGTATAGATACTTTCTGTGCAAAGGCAAAGAAAGAAGGCTATGATGGAATTGAAAACTGGTGGCCGGGTACAGAGAAAGAACAGCAGGAAATGTTTGATGCAGTAAAAAAGTATAACCTCGATCTTGGTATTATATGGGGCGCAGATGAAGGGGTCTATACAGAACATGCAAGAACATTTAAAAAAACAATCGATGCTTTTACAAAGCAAAAAATTCAAAAGCCCATTTATGTTAACCTGCATTCAGGAAGGGATTATTTCAGCTTTGATGATAATAAAAAACTAATTGAATACGCTGCTGCGTTGTCAAAAGAAACAGGCATACCCATTTACCACGAAACACACCGGGGCAGGATGATGTTTGCCGCTCATATAACCAGCGAGTTCATTAAAAAATATCCTGAATTAAAACTAACACTGGATATATCACATTGGTGCAATGTGCATGAAAGCATGCTGGAGAACCAGCAGGAAACAGTTGCTGCAGCATTGGAAAGAACAGAACATATTCATGCAAGAATAGGTTACCAGGAGGGGCCGCAGGTAGCTGACCCAAGGGCGCCGGAATGGAAGTATGCAGCTGATGCCCACTTTGCCTGGTGGGATAAGGTAGTAGAAAGAAAAAAGAAAGCCGGTGAACGGATCACGTTTTTAACGGAGTTTGGGCCTCCATTATATATGCAAACATTACCCTACACATTGCAGCCGTTGAGTAACCAGTGGGAGATAAATGTATATATGATGCAGTTGTTAAGAAAACGGTATGGCAGTTAAGCCGGATCTGTGTTTAAATGATAAATTAATTGCTTACACTTTTAACCATAACCGAATTTATTGGCAGGTTTCATCCTGTGGTTGTGCATTTGCCAATAGGCATTTTGTTGCTGGCAGTAGTATTTTATTTACTGAGTTTTAGAAAAGGATTTGAAACATTACAACCGGCAGTAAAAATTTCATTACTCATTGGTGCAATAGCAGCAATGATTTCCTGTATCAGCGGGTGGTTGCTGGCATCCGGCGGCGAATATCAAGAAGGATTAGTAAACAAACACCAGTGGTTTGGAATTGGAGTAGCCCTTGTATCTGCTATTACCTATTTTTTATTGATCAAAAAAGCAGTAATTGTAAAATGGCTGATGTTATTGATCGCATTGCTCATTATCATCACCGGGCACTTGGGAGGTTCGCTTACACATGGTGAAGATTACCTTACCCAGGGCTTATCAGCCGGCGAAGGAAAAAATAAACTTACAAGCAAGCCAATACCGAATGTGCAGCAGGCCGTGGTGTATACAGATATCATACAGCCTATACTTCAATCAAAATGTTATAGCTGTCATGGATCAGGCAAACAAAAGGGAAAATTAAGATTAGATGAACCGTCTTTTATTGACAAAGGAGGTGAAGACGGAAAAATAATTATAGCAGGCAATACGACAGAAAGTGAACTGGTGAAAAGAATTTTATTGCCGGAAGATAACGAAGATCACATGCCGCCAAAACAAAAAATACAATTGACAAAAGCAGAAATTGAATTGCTGAACTGGTGGGTGGCGACAGGCGCAGACTATCATAAACAAACAGCAGCATTAAATCAGCCGGAGAAAATTAAACCATACCTGGCCGCATTGCAAAATGGTACCACTGCTGTTAATGAAACGGCAATACCGGTTATACCCCAGGAAAAGATCGATAAAGCGCCGGATAGTATAATAAAGAAACTAAGAGGTTTAAATGTCGCAGTAAACCCGGTATCTCAGGGCAGCAATTATCTTTCTGTAAATTTTATAGCAGTCGATTCTGTTATGGTACAGCATATACAATTATTAAAGGGATTAAGCAGGCAGGTTACCTGGCTAAAATTGGGGAACACAAAAATCAATGATTCTTTAATGATTGTTGTTGGGTTGATGCCATCATTAACAAGACTGTCTTTAAATAACAGCAACCTCTCGGACAGAAATATCTTGTATTTAAACAAACTAACCAAACTGCAGTACCTCAACCTGTCATCAACGGCTGTTACTGCAAAAGGAGTAAGCGGTTTGAAAGATTTGAAAAGCCTGCAGCAGTTGTACCTCTATAAAACGGGTATTAATGCTGAGAGTTTCGGGAATTTGAAAAAAATATTTCCGTCGGCAGTTATTGATACTGGTGGCTATACAGTGGAATTTTTAGCAACAGATACAATGATTGTAAAAGAAAAACCGAAGAAGAGTTGACAGGAAGAGAAGACTTCTTCTTTGGCAGAATAAAGAAACAGCAGTACAAGAGTGCGACGCAACTATGCTCAATAGTAGTATTATGGGTAAGTAAATAATAATTATAAAACGATAAATTTTTTGCTATGAATGAAAAACAATCAAGGGCGCAATTTTTAAAGACAACTGCAATGGCTGGGGCTGCGTTACTGGTATCGTCGCTGGAAGGGTGGGCCACCACAAAAGAAGATAAAAAATTACGGGTGGCTGTTATTGGTTGCGGAAGTGTAAGCAACCGCTATATTCCGCAACTGTTGTCGAGTAAATTGATTGAGGTAGTAAGCTTATGTGATATAAAACCGGAAAGGGCAGTGGCACAAAATAAACAGTATAATGTAAATGCAAAAACATATGCCAGTATAGATGAAATGCTGAAAGGTGTGCCATTTGATATGATGGTAACGCTGACGGATATGCAGGCACACGGCATGCTGAACAAAAAAGCATTGCTGGCGGGCAAGCACGTATGGAGCGAAAAGCCAATGGCAAACACTTATGCAGAAGGCAAGGCATTGCTTGACCTGGCAAAAAGTAAAAAGTTAAGATTATGGGGAGCGCCTGCGGTAGTGAATTCACCACAGTTTGAGTTTATGAGCAAAACAATACAATCCGGAAAATTAGGAAGACTTGCTGCGGCACATGGCCAGTATGGACATACAGGTCCCACATGGAGCGCTTTTTTTTATGAGAAAGGTGGTGGCAGCATGCCCGATCTCGGTGTGTATAATATGGCAACACTTACAGGTTTACTCGGGCCGGCAAAGAGCGTAATGGCAATGACAAGTATTGTAAACCCTGAACGTACCGTAGATGACAAAGGAAAAATAAAAGTGATGGCAGAGGATAATGCACATGTACTACTCGAACATGACAAAGGTGTGATAAGTCATGTTATGTGCGGCTTTAATTATTTTGATCCGCACGGTCATGAAGCAGGAACACAATCATTACATTCAATACAGATCTATGGTGATTATGGTAACATGCGGCTGGTTGGTTACGATTGGGAGACCAATGGCGTATGGCTTGATACTTCCTGGGATAAACCCGCCGAACTGCTGAGCACAGATAAAGGTGGTTATGAGTGGCAGGAAGGTGCCAGGGTAACCGGCGAAAGCATTGTGAAAGGAACAGAACCACGTATTAATGTGGAGCATGCTTTGCATGTGCTGGAAATTATTGAAGCTGCACGAAAATCATCTGCCACAGGAATGAAAGTAAAATTAAAGAGCAAATTCCCATGGCCAATGGTATAATCAACTTTATTTGTGTTCATTCGTGGCTGTGGCTATGTTGCCGGCATCTATTTTTCATGGCGACATCGTTGTGTCACTCACTTGTACCACATATCTTTATTCATCAAATAAAAGCATGAGTCAGCAGCAACATATAATTGCATCAATCGTCAGTCAAAAAATTTTACCACTGTTTACACACAGCGATATCATTGTGGCAAAGAAAGCTGTAAAGATTTGTTATGATGCCGGCTTAAAATGTTTTGAGTTTACCAACCGCACACCCAATGCGCCGGAAATTTTTTATGAATTAAAAAAGTATTGTACCGCTGAATTAAAAGGTATGTTGCTCGGTGTAGGTACTATAAGAAATACAGCAGAGGCAGGGCAATTCCCCACGGCAGATTTTATGGTGTCACCTTTTATCACACAACAATTAATTGATTACACTGCTTCAAAAAAAATTACCTGGATACCCGGTTGCAGTACGGCCAGTGAAATAGCGATGGCGGCGGATGCAGGAATAGATATGGTAAAAATATTCCCGGCTAATTTCATTGGTGGTGCAGCGTTTATAAAAATGATGAAAGAGATTTTCCCTTCCATCAAAATGATTGCAACAGGAGGTATGAAAGCAGGTAAGGAAGAACTCGGCAACTGGTTTGATAATGGAACAGATGCTGTTGGTATCGGCGGTCAACTATTCGGAAAAGATTTTTCAGATATGCAGCAGGCTGCTGCTGTTATTCAAAAACTATTATAAAAACAATTCTATGCGGTTAGCAATTTTAGGTACAGGGTTTATTTCAAGATTTTATGCAGAGTCGTTGGTGGCGCAGCGCAGGAAAGATGTGCTGGTAATGGTGTATGGCAGGGATGAAATAAAGACAAAACAGTTTGCAGCAGATTATAAAATCCCCCACTATACAACTGATTTAAATAAAGCAGTATCTCATCCTGATGTGGAAGCCGTGGTGATCGGCCTGGCAAACAATGTTCACCTGGATGCAGTGCTTGCCTGTGCAACTGCCAAAAAGCACGTCGTTTGTACGAAACCGTTAGGCCGTACCGCTAAAGAATCTTTACAGATGTTGCAGGCTGTGGAGAAAGCAGGTATTACCGGCGGCTACCTGGAAGATCTTTGTTATACTCCTAAATTTTTAAAATCACTGGCCGCAGTACAAAGCGGTTCTATCGGTGAAGTTATCTGGACAAAAAGCAGGGAAACACATCCCGGTCCGCACAGCGACTGGTTTTGGGATAAAGAGAAAGCCGGTGGCGGTGCTATTATAGATCTGGGTTGCCACTGCGTGGAAATATCAAGAAATTTTATTGGAAAAAATATCAAGCCTGTTGAAGTAATGTGCTGGGCAGATACACGCATGCATCCCATCGATGCAGAAGATAATGCCGTTGGACTTGTAAAATATGCAAATGGTGCTATTGGCCAGTTTGAAGTAAGCTGGAGCTTCCGCGGTGGTATGGATTTACGGGATGAAGTGATGGGAACAGAAGGAACCATCTGGGCCAATAATTTTTTACGCACAGGCTTTGAAATGTTTTCTACCGGTAACAAAGGTGCTTATGTAGCAGAGAAGGCAGAAAGCAGCAGCGGCTGGTTATTCCCGGTTGGGGATGAAGTGCATGAGCTTGGCTATAACCATATGTTCACCGATATGTTTGATGCTATTGAAAACAACAAACAACCCGCAGAAACATTTTACGATGGCTATATTGTAAATGCCATCCTGGATGCTGCTTATAAATCTGCCAAAACAAAACAATGGGAACCGGTGTTGATAGAAGACTGGCGTGGCAGCAATGAAGCAAATATCAAGCATGAACTTACAAGTTATGATGATAACTATTATCTTATAAAAGAAGAACTCCTGCCATCAGGTGAAAAGAAAATAATAGTAAAACATAAACAAACCGGTTCAATAGAAAAGCGATGAGTTTACTGGATAAAAAAAATATTGTCATCATTGGCGGAACAACAGGCATTGGGTTATCGGCTGCCAAAGCATTTATTGCCAATGGTGCCAAAGTGGTGGTGGTGGGTCGAAATGCCGATAGTGCAGATTCGGCTAAAAAAACGTTGGGTAAAAATGCAGTTACTTTTTCTGCAG
Source organism: Ferruginibacter sp. (assembly GCA_047600665.1). Taxonomy (GTDB): domain Bacteria; phylum Bacteroidota; class Bacteroidia; order Chitinophagales; family Chitinophagaceae; genus Ferruginibacter. Next base: position 1,925,779 of record JASGKJ010000003.1, on the reverse strand, counting down.
ATGCGGCGCATGAGAATACGGCAGCACAGGCCATCGATATCTGCCTGCAGAATTTTAAAAGTTTTGATGGACTTTACCATGTTGCCGGTGGCAGTGGCCGTAAAATGGGTGATGGCCCCCTTCATGAATTGACACTTGATGGCTGGAATAAAACACTGGACCTGAATCTTACATCACTAATGTTATCCAACCAGGCCGCAGTAAAAAATTTTTTGGAATTGGGAAAGCCGGGTACTATTTTAAATATGGGTTCAGTGCTGGGCTTCTCACCGTCACCAAAATATTTTTCAACGCATGCGTATGCAGCGGCTAAAGCAGGCATTATTGGGTTCACAAAATCTATAGCAGCCTATTATGCTCAAAACAACATACGCATCAACGTTATTGCACCTGCCTTAGTGGAAACACCCATGGCAAAACGGGCTGCTGCAGACAGAAAGATCTTGTCCTTTATAAAGACGAAGCAGCCGTTGGATGGTGGCCGTATCGGGCAGCCGGAAGACCTGGATGGACTGGCTGTTTATTTTATGAGTGACTTGTCAAAATTTACAACAGGGCAAGTGATAGCGGTTGATGGTGGCTGGACAATAAGCGAGGGACAAAACCCGGAATAACGCTTTTAGTAAACACAAAGAACTGAATAGAAAAGTCTATGCTTTAATTTTTTGATGAATAGAAATAATCATTTTGAAATGCTTAATTACAAATGCTGAATAGTAAAACAGAGTCTGTCCTCTCTCTCTACCGGAGAGGGAAGGAGGGTGAGGCCGCCTTTATCGGCATCGACCTCGGCGGCACCCGTATAAAAGGAGTGGCAGTTGATACTGCAGGAAATATCCTGCACCAAACCTATACACCAACGAATGATGGTGAAGGTGAAGTGTGGAAACTGGCGATCGCCACTACGGTTAATGAATTAAGGACTTTACTCAACGCTGATAAAATTATTGTAGGTATTTCCGCACCCGGTTTACCTAATAAAGAAAACACCGCTATTGCATTCATGCCCGGCAGGCTGGAGGGCTTAGAGAATTTTGACTGGCAGCAATACCTCGGTTGCCCAGCCTATGTACTGAACGATGGCGTAGCTGCTATGGCCGCAGAAGCAAAAACGGGTGCAGCAAAAAACAGCACCAACGCCGTAATGGTAACGCTGGGTACGGGCGTGGGTGGAGCCTTGCTGATTAATAAACAGCCTTACCAGGGTTCATTTAATAAAGCAGGGCATATTGGTCATATGGTGGTGGATTGCAGCGGCGATTGTGATGTAACCGGTATGCCCGGCAGCCTTGAAGAAAGCATTGGTAACTGCACGGTTGAAAAAAGAAGCAAAGGAAAATTTAGTTCTACAAAAGATTTGATTGACGCATATAAAACCGGGGATGAAAATGCAAAAGACACCTGGCTTACATCTGTAAAAAGGCTTGCGCTTGCATTGGCTTCAGCGAGTAATTTTATTTCACCGGATACAATTATTGTTGGTGGCGGTATTGCAGAAGCAAATGATGATTTGTTTGTACCACTCAATAAATGGTTTGATGAATTTGAATGGCAGCCAGGTGGTATACGCCCGGTAATTGTAAAAGCAGTGCATGGTGATTTGGCCGGCGCCACGGGGGCTGCCTGTTTTGCCATGCAAATGCATAGATGATTTTTTGTAACCGGCAGTTGTGCTTGTGGCAGCATCGTTGCGTCGCAGTACTTTCAACGGCATAACTGTAAGCAACAGGTAAACTTTGAAAGCCTTCTAAATTATGAACAGCAACCTTGTTCAACAATTAGTAAACAGTTACAGATCAGGCTTCAGCCTGGAGCAACCCTTTTATACTAACCAGCCTGTCTTTGATTTTGAATGGGAGCACATTTGGAAAAAGCATTGGCTGTATGCCGGTAATACTGCACAAATTCCCAAAGCCGGTGATTATTTTGTTTACCAGCTGCAAAAAGATGCTGTCATCATCATCCGTGGTAATAACGGTGAAGTATATGCACACTATAATACCTGCACACATCGGGGCTCCGCTATTTGCCTGGATGAAAAAGGCAATACACCTAAATTAATTTGCCCTTATCACCAGTGGGTGTTTGATAAAGATGGCACTTTACTGAATGCACGCATGATGCCGGAAGATTTTTGTAAAGAAGGGCATCATTTACGTTCTGTCAATGTTCAGGTGGTGGAGGGGCTGGTCTTTATCTGTCTTGCTGAAGAAGCACCATCCTTTTCATCTATTGAAAAAAGCCTGGCTCCTTATTTAAAACCGTACAAAATCAATGATGCAAAATTGGCCTGCATCAAAAATTATACTTTAAGATCTAACTGGAAACTGGTGGCAGAAAATTTCCGGGAATGTTATCATTGCGGTGGCGCACATCCTGAATACTGCAGCGCTGTCATCGGTGCCAACTTGCGGGAAGACACCACTGCATTAACGGCGGCAAAAGAAAAAGACTGGAGCAATAACGGGCTTGCTACAAACCTGGTGGAAGTAACACCCGGTACCACCACCTATGCTATCCGTTATCCCCTGCGGCCGGGTATTGAAAGCTACAGCGTGGACGGAAAAAAAGTTTCTATTCCTATGGGCGGTCATGTTAATCATGATGCAGGTGTGGTGGGGCTTGTAAACTATCCCAACTTCTGGATGGATGCCGTAAGTGATTATATCTGGACGATGAGGGTAACAGCCGTTGATCCATCAACGACTGATGTAGAGTTTTGCTGGCTGGTGGATAAAGATGCAGTGGAAGGAAAAGACTACACTTTAGAACACTTAACTGCATTTTGGGAAATAACCGGTGAACAGGATGGGCAGCTTTGTGAAAATAATTTTCGTGGTATTGAAACGGCTGGTTATCGCCCCGGACCTTATGCTCCTGTAGAGGACCAGGTAATAAACTTTGTTGACTGGTGTGTGGAGCAGCTGAAAAAGGGCCTGTATTAAACTGTACGATATAAAGATGGAATACAGAGTAAATAGATATAATTTCAAAAAAGACCTTATCGCATCTGGAGTTTTAACTGTGGATTATAAAGATCATGCTATACTGCTCACTTATGAAGATGCTGAAATTAAAGAATCTGTTAGTGAATTACACCATCCTATAGCGGCATTAGAAAGCCTGCGGCAAATACTTGAACTATCACATAAATCCTTTATTGGTTGTAATGGATGCAGAATTGATACAGAATTGATACATCATACAGGCATAGAGCTGGCAGTTCTACATATATAATTACTACAGGAAATCAAGCTAAGGAGCTTATAAGTTTATTTGAGCCTGCTGAAGAAATAAACAAGTTAGGGACAATAGAAGAGCATAAAAAAGCGTATGCAGAATGGTTAAATAGTTTAGGTAAATAATTTTGCACACTGCAAAGTATAAGAGTTGTCAGAACAAAAGAAACATTAGACCTGAACAATTAAGAAGCAACCGGTGTTTTCTTCATAAACAAAAAAATCATCACCGCCACTGCTCCCACAACACCTGCATTCAGTAAAAATATGGCAGATAATTTCAGCCCGCTGTCATATAAATAACCAGTCCAGTAATTACCTGCAATAGCGCCAATACCAAAGTAGGCTGCATATAATAATGATTGCCCCGTTGCCAGCCATTTTTCATCCACCAGTTTATTTACATATTCCACGCAGGCCACCCAAAACAGGCTCCACGAAAATCCATGCAGCAGTTCAACCGGTAAAGCCGCATAAGGATTCTTTATAGTGCTGTATAACAGCATCCTTACTACAGTTGCTGTCACGGTAATAAGTAAAGTATTTTTCAATCCAATCCTTGCAATAATTTTTGCAGAAAAATAAAACAACGGCAGTTCACATAATCCCTGGAAGGATAAACCATAACCCACCAGCGAAGCAGAAGCGCCATTCTCCTTCATATACATCGAATAAAAATTCCAGATGGTGGTGGCACCCGTTGAAACAATAAAAACACAGCACAATAAGAACAGCAATGATGGATTTTTTATAACAGTACCGGCGCCTTTAAATGCGTTTGTTTCCGTAACAGCCTTTTCATTTTCTTCTTTTAATAAAAAACAAAAAATAAAAACAAGGAACATGCTGATGAACGAAATAATAAAAATGGCTTTTATATTAACAGCGTCAATTACCTGCCCGGTGATAATACCGGTAAACGACCAGCCGGCGGCGCCAGCTATCCTCAACGTACCATAAGAAAATTTTGGATTAGCCTTTGTAAGCTGCAATGAAAGGCTGTCAAGCACCGGCTGAATGGTATTATAAAACAACGACATAATAATGGTAACCACTATCAGCCAGGCATACCCGCTGTTATTTAGGTAACCCAAAAAACTAACAGACGAAAAAAGCGACGCAAATAATAACGTTTTTTTATAACCCAGCCTGTCCGCCATCATACCATATAAAGGTTGAACTGCAAACATCATCACCGGCGTAATACTAAGTATAAGACTGGTTTCCGTGAGTGTAAATCCTTTGCTTTTGCAAAAGTCTGCCATCACCGGCAGCCAGGATGCGGTGCAGCAAAACGTAAGAAAATATAATATACGGAGTGTGGTGGCCCGGCTCATCATTCATTGGTTAATAACAATGCAGCTTCTTCATCAAAAATTACAAACCCATTTTTATGCTCCTGCATTATACTGGCAGGAAAGCTTTCTGTCACTGCACCCTCAATCGTTTTTTTGATCACTTCCGCTTTCTTCATACCGTTGGCCATTAAGAAAACTTTTTTTGCGTGCATCAAATGACCCAGCCCGATGGTGATGCCTTTTTGTAAAGCGGTTGTTTCTTTGAAATATTTTTGACCAACAGATACGGTGGTTTCATCCAGTTCCGCCACATGCGATAAAATATCAAAAGCTGTTCCCGGCTCATTAAAACCAATATGCCCGTTCATACCAATACCCACCACCATAATATCAATGCCGCCTTTCTCTTCTATGATCGAATCCATTTTTACGCATTCTGTCTTTAAATTATCTGCCAGTGCATCAAACAAAAAATACTGCGAAGGACTTAATTGCAATGGTTCAAATACTTTCTGTTTAAAAAAATAATGACAACTGCCTTCGTTTTCCGGCGGCAAACCGGCCCATTCATCCAGCCCCAAAAAAGTAATACTGCTGTAGTCCACTTTTTCTTCCTGTAATTTTTTCACCAGCAATTCGCAGGTTAATGCAGGTGTATGTCCCGATGCCATACAGAGTGTAAGCGTGGGTTTGTTGATGATGGCATTTGCAATTTCATTGGCCGTAAAGGCAGATAATTCATGATGATCTGTAAAGCAAATTGTTTGCATAGTTTCCGTTTATAATATAGTTTGAAAAGATAGGTAAACTATTGCTGAAATGCGGCAATTTGCAGGCCGATTTTCTTAACTTTAGCCGGATTAAAATTGTTGCTGCAATGAATGAAAAATGGAGTCTTACAGATGAATATTTGAATAAATGTGAAGGAATAATTGAAACAGTAAGGGCGCAACGGTCAGCCATTCAGCAGGCCGCACAATGGTTTGCAGCAACCATACTTGCCGGCCGTATGGTGCATGTGTTTGGCAGCGGCCACAGCCGCATCATGGTGGAAGAAATGTGGCCACGCTATGGTTCCTTTCCCGGCTTTAATCCAATTGTTGAATTATCGCTTTCCTTTCATAACCTGGTGGTGGGCGCCAATGGGCAGCGGCAGGCAATGTTTTTAGAAAATGTGCCCGGCCTGGCCGAACGTATTTTAAGAAATTTTGGCCTCCGTGAAAATGATACCGCACTCATCATTTCTTCCAGCGGTACCAATATAGTACCGGTTGAAATGGCCGAAATTTTCCAGCAGCGGAAAATAAAAGTGGTGGCACTTATTACAAAAGAGCACTCTGCCAAAAGCAGCAGCAAACGGACCGATGGGAAAAAGCTGGGTGATTTTGCTGACCTCATCCTCGATTCCGGCGCTCCCGCCGGCGACTCCATGATTTACGTGGAAGGCCTGGAAACCCCGGTGGCGCCGGGTTCCACGGCAGGTGGTGTGTTGATCATCAATAGCATAAAAGCAGAACTTGCGCAACTTTTAACCAACGCCGGCCAACCGCCAAAAGTATTGACAGCCGCCTGCATAAGTGGTGCTGACAAAGCCACCGAACTGTTTGAAGCTGCCTATGATGAACATGCCCACCGCATGGCCGAACTGTATAAAGGCCTCTGATAAAAATACTGGCAAAAATTATTGAAAAACAGCTTCTTGTTTTAGGGGAAACCGGTATTTTTTGTGTTCTATATACGTGACGGTTTAACAGTTTGTTTGTCCTGATTTTTTCCAGCAGATCTCTTCTTTATTTTTTGTGGTACCGGCTGCTGTTTTTCATGGCAACATCGTTGCGTTGCAATCCCTTCATCAGCATCAAGAATGGCAGCAGTAAAGCGCATACAGGTTCAGCAGTAAACAACAGTTGAACTGTGATTATCCATTCTTTTTGTCAAAAAGAATGAATAACAGAACAAGTTCGCAACGATGCTGGGTGTTGTTCAAATGCCGGTAATAAAAATAAATAACACTTATGAGTAATATACCCATCCGCACAACAGTTGTAGGCAGCTATCCTTTTCCTGGCTGGCTCGAATTTGCTTCACAAAACCTGGGCAAATTTGGCGCTGCCGATATTGAAGAAATGATTGAAGATGCCGTGATTGCTGCCGTACACGACCAGGTTACTGCTGGTTTGGATGTAATTACCGATGGCGAACAAACCCGGCTGGATTTTAACCTCTCTTTTTATGGTTTTATAAAAGGCATTGAAAACAATGAAACCGAGACAAGAAAATTTGGCCCCCCGGCACACGACCAGCGGGGTAAAAATAATATTGTTGGTGACCTGGTTGCTCCAAATGGGCTGGGCGCTGTAAAAGAATTTCAACGGTTAAAAAAACTGGCCCCCGCAGGCCCGGTACTAAAAGCAAGTGTGCCCGGCCCATATACATTAAGCGGCCGGCTGCTGCCCAACGATAAATACAAAACACGTTTTGATATTACCGAAGCATTGTTGCCCATCATCAGCAAAGAACTGGAAGCCCTGGTGGCAGCGGGTTGTACAGAGATCACCGTGGACGAACCATCCATGAGCTGCTATGCTTACAAGGAAGACACAAAAAAATTTGTGGACATTTTTAACCGTACCGTGAAGCCGGTTGTTGGTAAATGCAACCTGAGCACACATTTATGTTTTGGTAATTTTAAAGGGAGGCCGGTTGGATATAGAAGCATCCAACCGATGCTTCCCGATTTTCTGGACATGACAGTGGACGAAATCCATATTGAAATGGCCAACCGGGAATTTGCAGAGATTGAATTATTAAAACCTTTCGCAGAAAAGATGCATGTGGCTGTGGGCATCATTGATGTAAAAAATTATTATATCGAAACAGTGGACGATGTGGTGGAAAGAATTAAAAAGTGTTTGAAATATGTTCCTGCAGAAAAGCTATCGGTTGCGCCGGATTGCGGCCTTAGCCAGACAGCCAGGTGGGCATCAAAACAAAAACTAATCAATATGGTGAAGGGAGCAAAGATTGTGAGGGGGTGAACGACCCCCCTAAATCTCACCACGGGGGAGGCTTCCGGAAAATTAAATATTTAAAACTCTTTGCATTAATTAGTCTGTTTGGTATTTGTTGATTAAAGAAGCAGGGAGAATGGAACCTGGGTTTTGCTGAACACACAAGAAAAAGGTTTATACATGAACGTTACAACGAAGGTTGAAAGCGGTTTAATACCTGCTTTTAAAAAGGATGAGGACCTGGTGGCAGAAATGGATTCACTGGTGAGTTCAGATGAAAATTATTTTCATCTCTGGTGGCTGGGGCAAAGCGGCTTTTTACTGCAATGGAAGGGTAAAAGGGTTTTGCTTGATCCTTATCTTTCTGATACACTCACCCAAAAATATGCAGATACAGAAAAACCGCATACCAGGATGAGTGAACTGGTGATAAAGCCGGAACTGCTGAAAAATATTTCAGTAGTTACATCCAGCCACAATCATACTGATCACCTGGATGCGGCAACACTGTCACCTGTTTTAAAAAATAACCCGGGCATAAAATTTATTATACCTGAAGCCAACAGGAGCTTTGTTGCAGAAAGAATGAAGTGCGACCGGAGTTTTCCATTGGGCTTAAATGAAGGACAATCGGTAACAGTCAATGAATTTACGTTTCACGGTATACCGGCTAAGCATAATGAAATTGAGTGGGACGAAAAGGGTAATTGTAAATACATGGGGTATGTGATCAGCTTTGGTAACCATAATATTTACCATAGTGGTGATACACTTTGGTTTTATGGAATGACTGATTTGCTGAAACCCTTTAACCTGGATGTGGCCCTGCTGCCCATTAATGGTAATAAACCGGAACGTAAAGTGGCGGGTAATTTAGATTGTATTGAAGCTGCAACGCTGGGTAAAGCAGTCAATGCCAGGTGTGTGATCCCCTGCCATTATGATATGTTCAGCTTTAATACCGCAGACGTAAACGAATTTGCGGCAGCTGCAAAAGAAATTGACCAGACTTATAAAGTGCTCAGGGGCGGCGAGAAATATACCAGCAACTAAAGTAAGTATGAATAAACTCATTTCAGCAGAACCTGTATGGCAGGCAAATGGATTGGCTCTGCTCCGTATTGTTACGGGTTTGCTGATGGCTTATCACGGGCTGGAGGTATTTGATACAAAAACGATGAATGGATATACAGAGTGGGATATAATAAAAAAGCTTCCTGCTCCAATGCTAATGGTTTATCTTGGTAAAGGAATAGAACTGGTTGCCGGGATATGTCTTGCTATGGGGTTGTTTACAAGGCTTGCCGCCATCTTTATTTTTATCGATATGATTTTTATCTGTTTTAAGGTGGGTGACGGTAAATTCTGGTACGAGAATCAGCACCCATTCTTATTTGCATTGCTGGCGCTTGTATTTTTCTTCACCGGCCCAATAAAATTCGGACTGGATAATATATTATTCAAAAAAAGAAAACGCTACTAGTATGCCAGATACCACCGATATACATATCAATACAAAAGGCGTTGAGTCAAATACATTTGATGCCATCGTAATTGGCAGCGGTATCAGTGGTGGCTGGGCCGCCAAGGAACTTTGCGATAAGGGTATGAAAACCCTGGTACTGGAAAGAGGCCGGAACGTGGAGCATATCAAAGATTATCCAACAGCAACTTTATCAAGGTGGGAACTGCCTCACCGCGGCAGTATTACAAGGGAAACAAAACAAAATAATCCTTTAATTAGCAAAGCTGCCGGTTATGATGAAACCACGCAGCATTTTTTTGTAAAAGATGCGGACCATCCTTATATACAGGAAAAACCTTTTGACTGGATACGGGGCTACCAGGTAGGCGGTAAGTCATTAACCTGGGGGCGTGCGTGTGCCCGCTGGAGTGAGTTCGATTTTACTGCACCACAGCGCTATGGTTATGGCGAAAGTTTTCCAATTGGGTACAATGATATAAAGGATTGGTACAGTCATGTAGAAAAATTTATTGGTGTAACGGGTAATAAAGATGGTATCCCTGCTATGCCGGATGGAGAGTTTTTACCACCATACGAACTGAATGCAGTGGAAAAACACCTGCAAAAAACCATCAAAGAAAAATTTGACCGGCATTATGTACCGGGCCGCTGGGCACATATCACAGAACCTCAGCTCATACATGTTGAACAAAACCGCACACAATGTCTTAACAGGAACCTCTGCATGCGGGGGTGCCCGCTGGGTGGTTATTTCAGCTCTGTGAGCAGCACATTGCCCTGGGCCAAAAAAACAGGTAACCTTACATTAAGACCGCATTCGGTTGTTCATTCCATTATTTACGATGAACAAAAGCAAAAAGCTGTAGGCGTACGGGTTATTGATGCCAATACAAAACAATCTACAGATTTTTTTGCCCAGATAATTTTTGTAAATGCTTCTGCGCTTAATACAAACCTGATCTTATTAAACTCAACATCCAACCGTTTTCCCAATGGGCTTGGTAACGATAGTGGTAAACTGGGCAAACATATTTGCTTTCACAACTACCGGGGCAGTATGTGGGGATACGTGGATGGCTTTGAAGACTGGTATTATAAAGTATCCAAACCCGTGGAGTGTATCATGGCCAACTTCAGGAACGTGGAAAAACGGGATACAGATTTTGTTGGCGGCTATGTGGTTTATTCCGGTGCCAGCCGGGTAAAATTTGATGAAACAGGCATAGAACCTGCACTGGGTGCGGATTTTAAAGAGAAGATGTGCCAGCCGGGAAGGTGGGGTGTATATATGTATATGCAGGGCGAAACAATTGCTAAAGAAACCAATCATGTAAGGTTAAGCACAGATAAAAAAGACCAGTGGGGTATTCCGTTGCTGATCACTTCTGTTGGCTATGATGATAATGATGATAAAATGGTAAAGGATTTTTTAGAACAGGGTCAGGCAATGCTGGAAGCCGGCGGTGTAAAGGAGATCAGTACCAACGACAGCAAACAGGCTCCCGGGCTGGATATACATGAAATGGGAGGTGTCCGCATGGGCAGTGATCCCAAAACATCTTTACTGAATGAATGGAACCAGTTGCATCATTGCAAAAATGTGTTTGTAACAGACGGCGCCTGTATGACAAGCACCGGAAGCCAGAGTCCCTCTATTTTGTATATGGCATTTACCGCAAGGGCTGTTAACCATGCTGTGGAAGAAATGAAAAAAAGAAATTTATAAATACTGACAGCGATCAGGCTGTTAAATTTTAACGATAAAAAAATGGAAAGAAAGTTCAGTAATACAAAATTGAAGAACCTGTTTTTAGTTTTTATTTTTTCCCTTTTACTTTCTCCTGCTTTTGCACAGCAAAAAACTTATTGTAATCCCATTAATGTTGATTATGGCTATGTTGTGCACCAGAATTTTGTGGGCTGGGGCAAGCACAGGGCTACAGCTGATCCGGTAATCGTAAATTATAAGGGCGAATATTATTTGTTCAGCACCAACCAATGGGGCTACTGGTGGAGCAATGATATGCTGAACTGGAAATTCGTTTCAAGAAAATTCCTGCGCCCCTGGAACCATACCAATGATGAGCTATGTGCGCCGGCAGTGGGAGTTATTGGAGATACAATGGTTGTATTCGGGAGCACCTATACCAAAAATTTTACATTATGGGGCAGCACCGATCCAAAAGGAAATAAGTGGTTTCCCCTGGTAGATTCGTTTGAGATTGGTGGGTGGGACCCTGCTTTCTTTACAGATGATGATGGCAGGTTCTATATGTATAATGGCAGCAGCAATAACTATCCTGTATATGGTGTGGAACTCGACAGGAAAACATTCAGACCAATCGGCACCCGGATGCCAATGTATATATTGCAAAGCTGGCGTTATGGCTGGCAGCGCTTTGGAGAGTATATGGACGATACATTTTTAGATCCATTTATTGAAGGTGCCTGGATGACCAAACACAATGGCAAATATTATTTCCAGTATGGGGCACCCGGTACGGAATTTAGTGGCTATGCAGATGGTGTGGTGGTGAGTGACGCTCCTTTGTTTGACGGTCATGAAACACACCCGCAATCCGATCCATTAAGTTATAAGCCGGGTGGTTTTTCAAGGGGGGCTGGTCACGGGGCTACTTTTACGGATAACTTTAATAATTACTGGCATATCTCCACCAGCATCATTTGCGTAAAAAATACCTGGGAAAGACGAATGGGGATCTGGCCCACAGGTTTTGATAAAGATGATATGATGTGGTGCAACACTGCTTTTGGAGACTATCCTTTATATCTGCCTGCGGAAAGAAAAAGTAATACAGATTACCGGCCGCAATGGTACCTGCTCAATTATAAAAAACCTGTTTTAACTTCGTCTACACTTGCCAGTTATTATGCAAACAATGCCGTGGATGAAAGTATCAAAACATACTGGAGTGCCACAAGTGCTGATAAAGGAGAATGGATACAAACTGATTTGGGCAGTGTATCCACAGTTAATGCTGTACAGGTAAATTATGCTGACCAGGATGCAGAGCTGATGGGTAAGCAAACAACTGTTTACCATCAGTATAAATTATATTATTCGCTTGATGGGAAAAAATGGACCGTGCTGGTGGATAAAAGCAATAATAAAACTGATGTGCCGCATGATTACATTGAACTTGAAAAGCCGGTACAGGCAAAATATATAAAACTGGAAAATATACATATGCCCACAGGAAAGTTTGCCATCAGCGGGCTGCGGGTATTTGGTAATGGTAATGGCGCAAAGCCGGCAGCAGTAAGAGATTTGATTGTATTAAGAACGGAAAAAGATAAACGCAGTGCTTATATTAAATGGGCGCCCGTTGATAATGCCTTTGCTTATAATTTATATTACGGCACATCGCCGGATAAATTATACAGCTGTATTATGGTTCATGATTTTAATGAATACTGGTTTAAGGCAATGGACAGCAAAAAGACGTATTATTTTTCCATAGAAGCCATTAATGAAAATGGAGTGGGTGAGCGGTATAAAACAATAAAAGTTGAATAATGATAGCACGTATAATTATATGCTGTTTGCTTTTTGCTGCCAATTATGTATTTGCTCAAAATGTAAAGCCGCCTTTTTATGATGATATACAGGCTTTCAAAAGGCAGGACAGCATCAGTTTTCCTGCAAAACATGCCATCCTCTTTGTAGGCAGTTCTTCTTTTACCAAATGGACAGATGTACAGGATTATTTTCCCGGTTACCCAATTGTAAACCGTGGCTTTGGTGGCTCCACGCTGGTGGATGTAACCAATTATGTAAATGATATCATCATCCCCTATGAGCCAAAGCAAATAGTAATTTACTGTGGGGAGAATGATATTGCTTATGCAGATACAATTGCACCTTATTTAATACTGGTGCGCTTCCAGGCTTTATTTAATATTATCAGGAAAAAATACCCTTCAGTTCCAATAGCATTTATATCTTTAAAGCCCAGCCCGAGCCGCCAGAAACTTTGGCCTAAAATGATTAAGGCCAACAGGCTTATAAAGAACTACCTCAGCAAAAAAAGGAAAACAGCTTTTATAGATGTATATCATAACATGTTTCAAAAGGATGGAACAATTATGAAAGAAATTTTTACTGCGGATGATTTGCACATGAATGAAAAAGGATATCATATCTGGCAAAAAATCATCCAGCCATACCTTGTCAAATGAAAGAGATAAAAACGATTGTTGTTTTTTATTGCACTTTTTTTTGCAGCATTGCAATTGCTCAAAAAAAAATAGAACTGCCGTCACCTGACGGCAAGATTGTTTTTTCATTTACCCTCCAAAAAAACAAGCCGGTATATAGTATTGCTTACAGTAAGCAACCGCTGGTGCAAAACGCCGCCTTAAACCTTGTGTTTGATGATGCACAACCACTGGAACATTGCAGCATCAGGCAGTCTCCCGAATTTTCAGCAGGAACGGAAAGCTATAATTTGATTGTTGGTAAAACGGTTTCTGTAAATCATCCGTATAAAAAAATGCTGATCTTTTTGACGGGCGCCGGGTATAATATCAATATAGAAGTGAAAGCCTTTAATGACGGAATAGCTTTCCGTTATGTTTTCCCAACGGGACAAAATAAAAACAATTTTACCCTGCTTGAAGAAAGAACGCAGTTTAATGCTGCCGGTAACCCGGTGATAAAAGCGCTCCAGTTGCCTAATTACACCACTTCTCACGAAGGACTTTACACTACTGCAGCTTTAAGTGAAATAAAGAATGACACATTGATGGATATGCCCGTATTGCTGCAGTTTCCTGGTAATACATACATGGCAATTACAGAGGCAGCCCTGCTTGATTATGCCGGCATGTATTTGATAAAAAAAGACGGCATACTTACCAGTCAGTTATCTCCACTGCCGGGAAGTAATGTAAAAGTAAAAGCAACACTGCCGCATGAAAGCCCCTGGCGTGTACTGCTTATCAGCAACAGGATTGGCGCTTTGATAGAATCAAATATACTTACGAGCCTGAGCCCGTCATTGGCACTAAAAGAAACAAACTGGATACAAACAGGCACCACTACTTTTCCCTGGTGGAACGGTACAATTGTACCGGATACAAACTTCACCCCCGGTAATAATTTTGAAACAAATAAATATTACATCGATTTCTGTGCAGCTAATAATATAAAATATCATTCAGTGGTGGAGTATGGCAATCATGAATGGTACACAAATGACGGCGATGGTTACCAGCCTGGTCCTGGTGCGGATGTTACAAAACCTGTTCCCTGGCTCGACATGAAACAGGTATGTGATTATGCAAAATCAAAAGGAGTGGGCGTAAGGGTATGGGTGCACTGGAAAACTTTGTATCCAAAGCTGGATACAGCTTTTGCAGTATTTGAAAAATGGGGGCTTGGTGGTATGATGGTTGATTTTATGGATCGGGATGACCAGGAAATGGTAAATATTCAAACAGAAATTTTGGAAAAAGCAGCGAAACACCATTTGCATATACAGTTTCACGGGGCGTATAAACCAACCGGCTTACACCGCACTTACCCAAATGAGTTTACAAGAGAAGGCACTTTGAATTATGAATGTGATAAATGGAATGACCTGGTTACACCGGATGCGGACCTGAATATTGTTTTTACAAGAATGCTGGCCGGGTCAACAGATTATCATTTGGGAGGTTTCAGGGCTTTCGGTATGCCCAATACAAATGGCAGGGGAGCATTTAAAGTACAATATACAAGACCGTTAGTAATGGGCACCCGCTGCCATATGCTGGCAATGTACGTGGTGCTGGAAAACTACCAGGGTATGATGTGTGATTACCCCGATGCCTATATCGGCCAGCCGGGTTTTGAAGTGCTGCAGCATATACCCACCACCTGGGATGAAACACATGTTGTGGATGCAAAGATTGATGAATATATTGCTGTTGCAAGAAGAAAAGGAAATGATTGGTATATCGGATCAATTTCCAATCATGATAAAAGAGCGATTGAAATTGAGTTAAGTTTTTTGCCGGCCGGAAAGTATACAGCAACCATTTACAGCGATGCAGATGATGTAAATACGAATCCCAATCACCTTAAAAAGGAAATAAAACAGCTGGATAATACATCAAAAATTAAAACAGCATTATCACAGGGCGGAGGCAACGTGATAATATTACATAAAAACTAGTACACACAATAAAACAGACAAACATGAGATCGACACTGTTATTGCTTGCAGCATTTACCATTGGCCAGGTTGTATATGCACAAAATACACCTGCTGCAAAAGCTGCGGATCAAAAGATGAAAACATTCATCGATGCACTGATGAAAAAAATGACCCTGGATGAAAAAATTGGGCAGCTTAATTTACCAGGCAGCGGTGATATTGTTACGGGGCAGGCATCTAATTCTGATATTGGTAAAAAAATTAAAGAAGGAAAAGTGGGTGGTCTCTTCAATATAAAAACAGTAGCAAAAATTAAAGCAGTACAAAAAGTAGCTGTAGAAGAAACAAGACTAAGGATCCCGATGATCTTTGGTATGGATGTGATACATGGATATGAAACGGTGTTTCCTATTCCATTGGGTTTATCCTGCACCTGGGATATGAAAGCTGTTGAACGCAGTGCACAAATTGCCGCACAGGAAGCCAGTGCTGATGGCATTTGCTGGACGTTTTCTCCAATGGTGGATATAGCCCGTGACCCACGATGGGGCCGCATTGCAGAGGGCAACGGTGAAGATGCATATCTCGGGGGCGAAATTGCAAAAGCAAT
Source organism: Ferruginibacter sp. (assembly GCA_047600665.1). Taxonomy (GTDB): domain Bacteria; phylum Bacteroidota; class Bacteroidia; order Chitinophagales; family Chitinophagaceae; genus Ferruginibacter. Next base: position 1,909,974 of record JASGKJ010000003.1, on the reverse strand, counting down.
GGTAAAAGGTTACCAGGGAACAGGAAATGGGTATAAAAATAATAACATCATGGCCTGTGTAAAACACTATGCCATGTATGGCGCTGCAGAAGCAGGCAGGGATTACAACACAACTGATATGAGCCGTGTGAGAATGTTTAATGAATACCTGCCGCCATACAAAGCTGCCATTGATGCAGGGGTGGGCAGTGTGATGGCTTCTTTTAATGAAGTGGATGGTATTCCTGCAACAGGCAGTAAATTTTTAATGACAGATGTGCTGAGAAAAATGTGGGGCTTTAAAGGCTTTGTAGTTACAGATTATACCGGTATCAATGAAATGGAAGCGCATGGCATGGGAGATTTGCAACAGGTATCCGCATTGGCAATGAATGCAGGCATTGATATGGACATGGTGGGAGAAGGATTTTTAACTACGTTGAAAAAATCATTGCAGGAAGGAAAGGTTACGCTGGCGCAAATTGATGCAGCCTGCCGCAGGATGCTGGAAGCAAAGTATAAACTTGGTTTGTTTGATGATCCTTATAAATATTGTAACGAGGAACGTGCAAAATCAGAGATATTCACTGATGCAAGCAGGAAAGAAGCAAGGGCAATTGCAGCACAAAGTTTTGTTTTATTAAAAAACCAGGGTAATATTTTGCCGATAAAAAAATCCGGCACCATTGCATTGGTTGGTCCGTTGGCCAATAACAGGGAAAATATGCCTGGTACCTGGAGCGTTGCCGCCAATTTTTCAAAAGCTGTTTCTGTACTGGATGGCCTGCAGGCTGCTGTTGGCAGCAGTGCAAAAATCATTTATGCGAAAGGATCTTTCCTGGATGATGACAGTTTATTTGAACAGCGTGCCGGTATGTTTGGCAAATCATTTGACCGTGACGGCAGAACAAAACAACAACTGCTTGATGAAGCAGTAAACGCAGCGGCGCAGGCAGATGTAATTGTTGCTGCAGTGGGTGAAAGTGCAGAAATGAGTGGTGAAAGCAGCAGCCGCAGCAATATTGAAATTCCGCAGGCACAAAAAGAATTACTGGCTGCATTGCTTAAAACAGGTAAGCCTGTTGTACTGGTTTTATTTGCCGGAAGACCGATGGCTGTTAAATGGGAAAATGAAAATGTACCGGCTATACTAAATGTATGGTTTGGCGGCAGTGAAGCCGGAAGTGCTATTGCAGATGTTTTGTTTGGCGATGTAAACCCTTCCGGTAAATTAAGTACTACTTTTCCGCAGAGTGTTGGACAGGTGCCCATTTATTATAATCATAAAAGTACAGGCCGTCCTTTGGGTGATGGAAAATGGTTTGAAAAATTCCGCAGTAACTACCTGGATGTAAGCAACGATCCTGTCTATCCTTTTGGCTATGGATTAAGCTACAGCAACTTTACATACAGTGATGTAAAACTAAGCAGTAACGTACTTGAATCGAAAGCAATTGTAAAGCCGGCTAACAATGTAAAAAGAAATGCCGCAACTTTTCTTTTTGATGTAATGGAAATTGAAAGGCCTTTTATTACCGCTTCGGTAACGGTAACAAATAATAGTAAAGTGGATGGCAAAGAAGTAGTACAGTTATATACCCGTGATATGATCGGAAGTATAACAAGACCGGTAAAAGAATTAAAAGGGTTCCAGAAAATTGAATTAAAAGCAGGCGAAAGCAAAACTGTTGAATTCAAAATTTCTGTAAATGACCTGAAATTTTATAACAGTGATCTGAAATTTGTTGCAGAGCCAGGGGATTTTAAAGTATTTATTGGCGGCAACAGCCGTGACGTAAAAGAAGCATCTTTCAAATTACAATAGTATAAACCTTACTGATGAAAAAAATAATATTTGCTGTACTGTTCATCCAATCATTTGCAATGAGTGTACAGGGGCAGGACCTGTCACTGTATCAAAAAAAATGGTTTATAAAAGATAATGATACATTGCCTTATCGCCTGTTACTGCCATTGAATTATGATGCCTCAAAAAAATATCCTTTGATTCTTTTTCTGCATGGTGCAGGTGAAAGGGGCAGTGACAATGAGCTGCAGCTCGTACATGGTTCAGGTCTTTTCCTGAGAGATAGCGTAAGGCAAAAATATCCTGCTATTGTTGTAATGCCGCAATGTGCTTTAAACAGTTTCTGGAGTAATGTACAGTTTAAAATGGATTCCACCGGTTTCAGGGAGTTTATTTTCAGAGAAGGAGGCGATCCAACAAAATCGATGGAGCTGCTGCTTCAGTTGTTTAAAAAAATAGTGAAGGAGTATCCGGTTGATAAAAAGCAATTGTATGTTGGAGGGCTTTCCATGGGCGGCATGGGTACCTTTGAAATGGTAAGAAGAAATCCTGGTGTATTTGCAGCTGCCTTTCCTATCTGCGGTGGCGGCGCAACCGGCACTGCAGCAAAGATGAAGGATGTGAACTGGTGGATCTTTCACGGTGATGCAGATGCCGTGGTGCCGCCAAAATTATCACAGGAAATGGTGGATGCGCTGAAGGCTGCAGGCGCACCTGTAAAATTCACGTTGTATCCCGGTGTCAATCACAACAGCTGGGACAATGCTTTTGTTGAACCTGACCTGGTACCCTGGTTGTTTTCAAACAAAAGAAAGTAGTATAAAAGTTAAGTGAGGGGAAGATCAATACTGACCAATTGCACAAGGGTGCGACGCAACCAAAGTTTAATAGTAGTACAAACGTTCAGCACATAAATGAAAAAAATATTTCTTTCTGTAGCGGCATTGCTTGCAGTAACAGTAACAGTTGCCCAAAAAAAATCAATTGATCAGAAAGTAGATTCAGTTTTAAAACTGATGACACTGGAAGAAAAGGTCGGGCAGATGAATCAATACAATGGTCCGTGGGCAGCAACCGGGCCATTAACCAACGATGATAAATTGCTTGATCAAATTAAAGATGGTAAAGTTGGTTCTATGCTGAATGTAACTGGTGTTGCAAGAACAAAAGAATTACAGCAACTCGCCCTGCAGTCCCGGCTGAAAATCCCTTTATTATTTGGTCAGGATGTAATACATGGTTTCCGCACCATCTTTCCTATTCCATTGGCCGAAGCAGCCAGTTGGGATATGAAAGCAATAGAACAATCAGCAAGGATTGCCGCTGTTGAAGCGGCCGCAGCCGGCGTACACTGGACGTTTGCGCCGATGGTGGATATTGCCCGAGATCCACGCTGGGGAAGGGTGATGGAAGGTGCAGGCGAGGATACTTACCTCGGCTCTCTTATTGCAACCGCAAGGGTAAAAGGTTTCCAGGGAAAAGGGCTGGGTAACACAGATGCAGTGATGGCATGCGCCAAACACTTTGCAGCTTATGGTGCTGCCATTGGCGGCAGGGATTACAACAGCGTGGATATGAGCCTGCGCCAGCTGTGGGAGATTTATTTGCCGCCGTTTAAAGCTGCAGCAGATGCCGGTGCCGCCACTTTTATGAATTCATTCAATGACCTGAATGGCATACCTGCTACCGGTAACGCATACCTTCAACGGGAAGTGCTGAAAGGCAAATGGAAATTTAAAGGGTTCGTGGTAAGCGACTGGGGCAGCGTGGGCGAAATGATCAACCATGGTTTTGTAAAAGATAATTATGAAGCAGCCAAAGCTGCTGCCAATGCCGGCAGTGATATGGATATGGAGAGCAGGAGTTATATTCAAAATCTTGCAAAGCTGGTGAAAGAGGGAAAAGTAAAATTAAGCGTGGTGGATGATGCCGTACGGCGGATATTAAGAATGAAGTTTGAAATGGGACTTTTTGATGACCCTTACAAATTTTCTGATGATGCAAGAGAAAAACAACAGTGGAATAATGCGGAACATTTAAAGGCCGAAAGGGAAATGGCAAAAAAGAGTATTGTGTTATTGAAAAATGAAAAGCAGTTGTTGCCGGTAAGTAAACAAACAAAAACGATTGCCCTCATTGGCCCCTTTATAAAAGCAAAAAGTGATAACCTGGGTTTCTGGAGTTATGATTGGCCGGATGATTCTTCAAGAATAACTTCTGTTTATGATGGCATTAAAAACAGACTCAGCAGCGACGCAAAAATATTATATGCCAAAGGTTGCAACATAAATGATACTTCAACAGCTGGTTTTGCCGAAGCTATTGAAGCAGCAAAGCAGGCTGATATTGTGATAATGAATGTGGGTGAAGCAAGGGATATGAGCGGCGAAGCTAAGAGCCGCAGCAGTATCCGTTTGCCGGGTGTGCAGGAAGAATTGATAAAAGCTGTTCATGCAACAGGTAAACCAGTTGTGGTGATGATCAATGCAGGCAGGCCATTGGTGTTTAACTGGGTGGCTGATAATATACCGGCTGTGCTGTACACCTGGTGGCTGGGTACTGAAGCTGGCAATGCAATCGCTGATGTATTGTTTGGTGATCATAATCCTTCCGGAAAATTGCCGATGAGTTTTCCGTTAACAGAAGGACAAATTCCGATCTACTATAATTATTACAGCACGGGGCGCCCTGCACAAAATGACAGCGATCGTTTTTACCGCTCTGCGTACACGGATCTTTCACTGTATCCAAAATATCCATTTGGTTTTGGTAAGAGTTATACCAGTTTTTCTTATGGTACTATTGAATTGAATAAAACATCCATTAAAGCCGGCGAAAAGCTTATTGTGAAAATTACTGTTACAAACACCGGTAATTATGATGGAGAAGAAACGGTGCAGTTGTATACACGTGACCTCTTTGGCAGCGTGGTGCGGCCGGTAAAAGAACTAAAGGGCTTTCAAAAAATATTTCTAAAAAAGGGAGAATCGAAAGAAGTAATATTTAACCTAACTGCAAACGACCTGCGTTTTTATAATGACAGGCTGGAATATATATATGAGCCGGGTGATTTTAAAGTATATATTGGTGGAAGTTCTGCAGATGTAAAAGAAGCATCTTTCAAACTACAGTAATTAATGATGAGATTTTTTGCTTTAATAACAGGCCTGTTGCTTACTGCATATATTGCAAATGCACAGCGAAATTTTTTTGCATTATCTCCCAACAATAAAATAAGAATATCAGTTGATTTTACTAATAAGATAAGTTATACAGTATGGCACAATGATAAAGTTATTTTACAACCATCCTTTATCAACCTGCTTGTAAAAGATCAAAAAAGTTTAACAGATAATATAAAGGTAAAAAAGGTAAAAAAAGAAACCTTTAATGAGACGATCATTCCTCCCGTTCCTGAAAAGAGAAAACTGGTTACTGATAAATACAACCAGCTCACACTTCAGTTGCAGCAACCGTACGATCTTGTCTTTCGTGTATATGATGATGGCGTTGCCTACAGGATCATCACCCGGTTTAGAGATTCTGTTTACATAGTAAAAGAAGAAGCAGTTTTTTCTTTTAATAAAAACACAAAGTTTTTATTGCCATTAATGGAAAAGCGGCCAGACCTGGACCGCTATCATACAAGCTTTGAAGAATTGTATAAATTAAAAGATGCAGACAGTTTAACGGAAACCTCCCTGGCTTATTCACCGGTACTGGCTTTTGCAACGGATGAAGTAAAGATCGCTGTTACAGAATCTGACCTGGAAGATTATCCTGGTATGTTTCTGCAAGGCACAGGAACAAATAGCATTAAAGGTGTGTTCGCCCCTTACCCTTTGCAAACTAAAATGACCGATGGAGAATTTCCGCAGCAGGTAGTAACAGAAAGGGCGGAATATATTGCTCATACTAACGGCAACCGTAAGTTACCCTGGCGGGTGTTGCTGATCTCCGATGATGACAGGTCTCTTCCTGACAATGATTTGGTTTATCGCCTGTCATCTCCATCAAGACTAAGTGATGTCTCCTGGATAAATCCAGGTAAAGGAACAGATGAATGGATCATTGGGGTGAATCTTTTTAATGTTCCTTTCAAAAGCGGCGTTAACACAGCTACCTATAAATTCTATATTGATTTTGCAAAGCAATTTGGTTTCGACCGCATCATGATGGATGCCGGCTGGAGTAATTATAAAGACCTGTTTGATATTAATCCTGCCATTAATATGGATACAATATCAGCGTATGCAAGATCAAAAGGAATAAAATTGAGTATGTGGACGCTTTGCTCCACGCTGGATAAACAACTGGACAGTGCATTAAAGCAATTCAATAAATGGGGTGTTGATTTTATTATGACTGACTTTATGGACCGGGATGATCAGCCTATGCTGAACTTTTATCACCGCATAGCAAAAGCCTGCGCTGATCATAAGATCATGATCATGTACCATGGTGCTTTTCCTCCTAAAGGATTTAACCGTACCTGGCCGCACGCCATTACAAGAGAAGGTGTGCTCGGTTCTGAGTTTAATATCTGGAGCGATAAGCCAACGCCCGAACATGATGTGATCATCCCATTTACAAGAATGTTATCCGGCCCACTGGATTATGAGCCCGGCATTTTAGATAATGCAACAGCAGCACAGTTCAGGCCCATTAATCAAAAGGTAATGAGCCAGGGTACCAGGTGTCACCAGCTGGCAATGTTTGTTGTGTACGACAGCCCGTTGCAGATTTTTGCAGGGAATCCTTCGCAGGGATTGATGGAGCCGGCATTTATGAAATTACTGGGCAGTATCCCCACCACCTGGGATGAAACAAAGATCCTGGAAGCAAAAGTTGCGGACTATATTATTACGGCGAGAAAAAAGGGTAATGACTGGTTTATTGCTGGCATGACGGATTGGACTGCAAGAGAATTTAATTTATCGTTAGATTTTTTAGATACAGGATCCTATGATGCAATCTTCTGTATGGATGGCATCAATGCAGGTACATATCCTTCTGATTATTCAATAAAAGAATTTATACTACAGAAAGAAAAACCATTGCCCGTAGAGATGGCGCCTGGTGGCGGTTTTATGATTAAGCTTACAAAGAAGAATTGAGCCAGCCAGCCGTCCGTTTTTATATTTTATCTTCGCCGCTGTAAAATAATTTCATGGCTATAAAGAACATAATATTTGACCTGGGTGGTGTATTGATTGATATAGATTATCACAAAACTTCAGCAGCATTCAAAAGACTCGGTGTTAAAAATTTTGATGAGCAATATTCACAGGCTGGCGCCGATAAATTATTTGAGGCGCTTGAAACGGGGACAATAACAGACGGGGAGTTTTTTGCAAGAATGCACCCATATTGCGATCCGGCCACTACGCACCAGCAGATAGAAGATGCCTGGAACGAAATATTGCTCAGTTTCCGTTTACCCAGTCTTGCTTTTTTAGATTCAGTAAAAGATAAGTACAGGATCTTTTTATTGAGCAATACCAACAGTATTCATAAACGTGCTTTTGATATTATCTTAAAGAACGAAACAGGGTTTGATTCACTCGATCATTATTTTATAAAAAGTTATTATTCTCACCTGTTGCATCAGCGGAAGCCTTATGTAACAACATACAGGTTTGTATTGGAGGATGGGGAAATGCAGGCAGAAGAAACCTTGTTTATTGATGATTCGCCGGTAAATATTGAAGGTGCTCGGGAGGCTGGTTTACAAACGCATTTGTTATTACCATCCGAAAAAATTGAATCACTCGGTTTGTAAAAAAAATCAGACTTGCAATTTGTGATAATTCGTGCCATTCGTGGCCAATGACCAATATCCTCAAACATCAGCAACCTGTAGAAGATAATTTGTATCTGTGTAAATCCGTGTAATCTGTGGCAGGGTTACCATTCAATTATTTTACGTCTTCAAATTCTATATAATCATCGTTGCTGCCTGAAGTTTTTGTGGCAGTAGTGCTTTTTGTGTAGGTGTTTTGTTGGGCAGCCTGTTGCTGGTTCATCTGCTCCTGCATCCGGGCATTCATCTCGCCAAACTGCTTTTTCACCTGTTTGGTTGTCCTGGCCACCGGGATGATCAGGTCAAATACCAGTTTATACAACAGGTACAATAAAAAAAGCTCAAATGCTAATCTTAAAATATTCATGCAACAAAGTTATATTCCTAATACACATTTCTTTGTTAAAATGCCGGCAATTATTTAAATGGCGGTATTTAAATTTTCAGTTTGGCGAATAATATTTACTTACTTACATTTGCAACGGAATAAAGAAACAAGTGAAGGGAACGGAGGCGTTCCCTTCTTCTATTAATATGGTTCAGGATTCAGCAATACAGGCAACAGAAGCATTGGTAAACAGGCTTTTGGACGGCTCGGAAGATATCTTCCTGGTATCTGTAAAAATAAAACCCACCAATAACATTAAAGTTTACCTGGATGCAGACAGCGGTCTGAGCATTGAAAAATGTATCAAGATCAACAGGGCACTGTACAAAACGATCGAAGAAGAAGGCTGGTACCCCGATGGCAATTTTTCGCTGGAAGTGTCCAGCCCGGGAGTGGATGAACCGTTAAAAATGTTCCGCCAGTACAAAAAAAATATTGGCAGGAAGGTGGAAGTACAGCTGAATGATGGTACAAAAAAAGAAGGTAAGCTTATTGCGGCAACCGAAGAAGCAGTAAGCATCGAATATACAGAAGGCAAAAACAAAAAAGCGGTGGTGGTAACACAGGATATCGCTTTTGCAGATATAAAACAGACAACCGTTATTATATCGTTTTAATTTTTTAATACAATTAAAATCCCCCGCCGGCGGGGATTCAATCAAGCCCGGAGAGGTTTATGGCACGTATCAATTTAATTGATTCCTTTCAGGAGTTCAAAGAGGCAGAAAATATCGACCGCCCCACTTTGATGAAAGTGATGGAAGACGTATTCAAAACACTTATCCGTAAAAAGTACGGAACCGATGAGCATTTCGATGTAGTCGTAAATGACCAGAAAGGTGATTTGGAGATCTTCCGCCGCCGTATGATAGTGGATGATGGCGATATCTATAATACACTCACAGAAATTGAATACAAAGACGCTATAAAGATCGAGCCTGATTACCAGGTAGGGGAAGAGTTGTACGAAGAAGTGGATATACAAAAGGAATTTGGCCGCAGGGCAATACTGGCAGGCAAACAAACACTTGCAAGCCGTATAAACGATCTGAAGAAAAACCTGTTGATTAAAAAATATGAAGACCGGGTGGGTGATATTGTAAATGGGGAAGTATACCAGGTTTGGAAAAAAGAAGTATTGCTGCTGGATGAAGAAGGCAATGAAATGATCCTGCCTAAGTCTGAACAAATTCCGTCAGATTATTTCAAAAAGGGCGAATCTGTAAGGGGCGTGGTGAGAAAAGTGGAGCTCAAAAACAACCAGGCGGTAATTATTGTTTCAAGAACAAGTCCCGTCTTCCTTGAAAAATTACTTGAAATAGAAGTGCCGGAAATATTTGATGGGCTTATCGTGGTAAAGAAAATTGTGCGGGAACCAGGGGAAAGAGCTAAGATTGCAGTTGAAAGCTACGATGACAGGATTGACCCGGTGGGCGCCTGTGTAGGTATGAAAGGAAGCCGTATCCATGGTATTGTCCGTGAACTGAAAAACGAAAATATTGATGTGATCAACTGGACCAGCAATGTTCAGTTATTGATCCAGCGTTCATTAACCCCTGCAAAAATTACCAGCATCGATTTGGATGACGAGAAAAAGCATGCAACGGTTTATTTAAAAGCCGACCAGGTTTCCCTCGCTATCGGGCGCCGTGGTGTTAATATCAAACTGGCTTGTGAACTCACAGGATTTGAAATAGATGTATTCCGTGAAACAGAAGAAGATGAAGAGGAATTTGATATAGACCTTGACGAATTCAGCGATGAAATAGAACCATGGGTAATTGACGCCTTCAAAAAAGTTGGTTGTGATACCGGCCGTTCTGTACTGGCACTGAGTGCTGCTGAAATTGAACGCAGAACTGACCTGGAAAAAGAAACCATTGCTGATGTATTAAGGGTACTGAAAGAAGAATTTGAAAAAGAATAATTGCAGGCTGACCGCAGCTTACAGTAATTTTATAACCAATAACAGAATTTAAACCATCCCTTTGGGATAAGGAAACGAATGTCAGAAAATACAATCATATTACCCAGGGCAATGAAGGCTGCCATTGAATTCAACGTAAGCAAGGATACGCTGGTTGAGTTTCTGGCAAGTAAGGGTTTTAGTCACGATGATATGCAGCGTGACTTTAAACTTTCACCTGAAATGTACCGGGTGGCACAACAGGAATTTCAGCAGGATAAAGCAGCGAAGCAAAAGGCGGAAAAAATTGAATTAACAAAGGGTGGTGGTCATGAAGCACCCAAGAAAAAGAAAGATGAAGAAGACCTTTCTTTTAAGAAAAAAGAAACAACCCCACCTCCTGCAGAAAAACCAAAAGAGGCCGAACCACAACCACAGCAACAACCTGCGGCACCAGAACCGGTAGCTGAAAAAGAAACAAAACCTGCTGATGTTGTAAAAATTGATGCGCCGGAACTGGAAGCGCCAAAAGTGGTGACAAAAATTGACCTTGATGCGATAGATTCTTCTACAAGGCCTAAGAAGACCGCCAAAAAGGCCGAAGAAAAGCAGGAAGAACCCGGTGCTAAAAAGAAACCTTTAAAAAAAGACGAAAAGCCTGCAGAAGTTGAACAAAAGCTTGAAACTGCAGCACCGCCGCCTCCAGCACCTGAACCACCTGTGGAAGAAGAAAAACCAGAAGCCCCGGCAACAATTGAAAATATCAGGGCAGAACGACTGGAAGGACCTAAAATTCTTGGAAAAATTGAATTGCCGGTAGATAACGATACAAGACCGAAAAGAGAAGCTGATGATAAACGCAAACGTAAGCGTATTCCTGTAGAGAAAAAAGGACCACCACCGCAACAACAAGGACAGCAACCCGCCGGAAGACAGGGTGGCGGCGACTTTAACAGGAACAGGCCTGGGGGTGATAACAGGCCACAGCATGGTGGTCAGCAAGGTAACCGGCCCGGATTTAACCGCCCTGGTGGTGGTCAGCAAGGTAACCGGCCCGGGTTTAACCGTCCCGGCGGTGGTCATGGGCACCAGCCAAGAAGAGAGGATAGAGAAATTGATGCAAAAGAAATACAGGAAAAGATAAAAGAAACACAGGCCAAACTTGCCGGCGGCGCAGGCCGTGGTAAAAGCCTTAAAGCAAAATACCGTAAGGCAAAAAGAGATGAGCTGGCAGAACAAAGAGAAGGTACTGGTGAGGAAAGCAATAAACTGCAGGTAACCGAATTTATCTCTGTAAGTGAGCTGGCTAACCTGATGGATGTAAGCTTTGCCGATGTTATCAGTAAATGTATGAACCTCGGCATCATGGTTTCAATAAACCAGCGCCTGGAGGCTGATGTGATAGAACTGGTGGCAAGTGAATTTAATTACGAAGTTGAATTTATCGGTGTGGAAGATGCTGCCGATATGGAAGAAGAAGAGGAAGAAGATGATGAAGAAAATCAAAAGCCACGTCCGCCGATTGTTACCATCATGGGTCACGTTGACCATGGTAAAACATCGCTGCTTGACTATATCCGTAATACAAATGTAATTGCAGGTGAAGCTGGTGGTATCACTCAGCATATTGGTGCTTACGAGGTAACATTAAAGGATGGAAGACACATCGCATTCCTTGATACACCCGGTCATGAAGCGTTTACAGCGATGAGGGCAAGGGGTGCCAAGGTTACAGATATTGCTGTGATCGTGGTGGCAGCTGATGATGCGGTGATGCCTCAAACAAAAGAAGCTATTTCCCATGCACAGGCAGCAAATGTGCCGATGATCTTTGCGATCAATAAAATTGATAAAGATGGCGCTAACTCCGCCAAGATCTACGAACAGCTCAGCCAGATGAACTTACTGGTGGAAAGCTGGGGCGGTAAATACCAGAGCCAGGAAATAAGTGCCAAAAAAGGATTGAATATTGACCTGCTCCTTGAAAAAATATTGCTGGAAGCCGACCTGCTTGAGTTGAAAGCAAATCCCGATAAAGGGGGTAATGGTACGGTGATAGAAGCGTCACTTGATAAGGGCCGTGGTTATGTGGCTACTATTCTTGTTCAAAACGGCACTTTGCGCCAGGGCGATATGATCGTATCAGGCCAGTATTTTGGTAAGATAAAAGCCATGTACAATGAACGCAACCAGCGGGTGGATGCAGCACCGCCATCAACACCGGTACTGATACTTGGTTTGAATGGCGCTCCACAGGCAGGTGAAACCTTTAAAGTATACCACGATGAAAGTGAGGCAAGAGAAAAAGCCTACCAGCGTGGACAGATACTGCGTGAACAGGGTATGAGGGCGAAGAAACATATTACGCTGGATGAGATCGGCCGCCGTCTGGCTTTGGGCAACTTTAAAGAACTGAATGTAATTATTAAAGGTGACGTGGATGGTTCTGTGGAAGCCTTGAGTGATTCATTGCAGAAACTGAGCACGCAGGAGATCGTGGTGAAAGTGATCCATAAAGCAGTGGGTGCTATTACAGAGAGTGATGTTACCCTTGCCAATGCATCCGACGCCATCATTATAGGTTTCAATGTGCGTCCAAGTATGCAGGCTGCAAGGCTGGCAGAAAACGAGGCGATCCAGATAAAACTGTACTCAATTATCTACAACGCAATCGAAGAAATTAAGAGTGCGATGGAAGGTATGCTTGAACCTACGGTGGAAGAAAAAATACTTGCCAACGTACAGGTGAAAGAAGTGTACAAGTTTGATAAGGCAACTGTTGCCGGTTGTATCGTACTGGATGGTAAAATAGCCAGGAACAACAGGGTGCGTTTGGTAAGGGACGGCATTGTAATTTATACGGGAGAACTGGGCAGCCTGAAACGTTACAAAGACGATATAAAAGAAGTGCCTTCAGGTATGGAGTGCGGTCTTACCATTAAAAACTACGCTAACCTGGATGTGGGTGATATAGTGGAAGCATTTGAAGAGGTGGAAGTAAAGCGTACGTTATAATATAATGACTGGGATGACCTACGCATTATAGCACAAGTGAGTGACACAACGATGTTTAATTGAAATACCGGTGTTGGTTTCATAAAGAAAATTTTATTTCTTATTTGTGTCAATTCGTGCAATTTGTGGCTAAACAAACATTTGTTAAATAAGCAGGGCAGATGATTTCACCCGATTTCATCTGCCTTATTTTTGATGATAATTTTTTCTGATGAAGCATATTTCCTTAGTTATTCTTTCTTCCTTTTCCCTGCTTGCGGTGCATGCACAGCCAAAAAAAGTAATGGCTGATAAGATCATTGCAGTGGTGGGTGATAAAATTGTTTTAAAAAGCGATATCGATAATACTATACTGGATATGCAGCGGCAGGGTGTGGAGATACCACCAAATGCAAGATGCCTTTCCATGGAACAGGCATTGGGTGTAAAGGCCCTGGTATTACAGGCCGAAAGAGACTCTATCCCTGTTTCGGATGAAGAAGTGGAAGCAGATATCGACAACCAGATACGTGGATTTATCAATGCTTATGGTTCAAAAGAAAGACTGGAAGAAATTTCAGGCCGTACCTTATACCAGTTAAAAGAAGATTTCCGGGAGGGGTTTAAAGAAAGAAAGCTGGCAGGTGCCATGCGCAATAAAATTGTGGACGGAGTACGTATTACACCAAACGAAACAAAAGCATATTTTGATAAGATACCAAAAGACAGTTTGCCCTTTTATGAAAGTGAACTGGAGATAGGACAAATCATCGTATATCCCAAAGCCAGCCGTGATGCAGACGAATATGCACTGGAACAGCTGCGTGAATTTAAAACCCAGCTTGAATCAGGCAAAAGAGACATGAAGACACTGGCAGCCCTGTACTCCGATGATCCGGGCAGCAAGGATAAGGCCGGGCAATATGAAATAAACAGGAACGAAAAACAATGGGATCCCACCTTTATGGCAAAGGCATTCAGCCTGAAAGAAGGCCAGGTGTCTGCGCCATTCAAAAGTAAATTTGGTTACCATATTGTGCAGATGGTAAACAGGGCCGGCGATGATGCAGTGGTTCGGCACATTTTAAAAATTCCGCAGGTGACAAAAACAGAAATAAACATTGGTAAACAAAGGCTGGACTCTGTACGTGCTAAATTAATTGCGGGTACCCTGCAGTTTGGAGAAGCTGTTTCTAAATACAGTGATGATGAAGGGAGTAAATTCACTGGTGGCCGCAAGACCGGACCTGACGGCAGCACCTATATTACTATTGACCAGCTGGATAAGGATATGGTGGTTATGCTGAAAGAATTAAGAGTGGGTGAATACTCGCAACCATCAGAATTTACAGATGAAAGAGGTAAAAAAGGTGTACGAATAGTATACCTTATCAGCAGGAGTGAACCCCACCGGGAGAACCTGAAAGATGATTACAACAAAATTGCACAACGGGCACTGGAAGAAAAGAAAAATGAAACACTTGATAAATGGTTCAATGAAAAAATTTCTACCTTCTATATTAAGATAGACGATGAGTTTAAAACCTGTGACGAAGCAAAGAAGTGGTTGGTAAATACAAATGCCACGGCAGCAAATAAATAAAGTACTTAAAATATATAAAGCGTTCCGGCAACAGCCGGAACGCTTTATTTTTGCAAAAGGTTACTCGTGATTTGTGTAAATCCGTGTGATTTGTGGCAAAAAATTGTATTCATTCGTGCCATTCGTGGCAAAAAAGTAAATGCAGTGATAGAAAAAAAGAAAAAGACCGGCCTGCAACAGGAACAAAAAACTGTACTGGTTGGCGTTATTACAAAAGGACAGACAGAGGAACAGCTTAATGAATACCTGGAGGAGCTGTCATTTTTAGCATCCACCGCCGGCGTAACGGCGGTAAAAAGGTACATGCAGAAACTGGAACATCCCGACAGCCGTACGTTTGTTGGAAAGGGTAAGCTGGAAGAGATAAAAAATTACCTGCAGCGCCATAAAGATGTGGAGCTGGTGGTTTTTGATGATGAACTTACCGGTTCACAAATACAGAATATTGAAAAAGAACTTGGGGTAAAAACCATCGACCGCAGTGACCTGATACTGGACATTTTTGCCACCAGGGCAAAAACTGCCCAGGCTAAAACACAGGTGGAGCTGGCACAGTACCAGTACATTCTGCCACGCCTGAAAGGCATGTGGAAGCACCTTGAACGGCAGGGTGGTGGCGTTGGAACAAGAGGCCCCGGGGAAACAGAAATTGAAACCGACCGCCGTATTGTAAAAAACAAGATCAGCCTGTTACGGAAACGCTTATCCGAAATTGATAAGCAGGCATATACCCAACGCAAAGACCGTGGCGAATTTATAAGGGTATCCCTGGTGGGTTATACCAATGTCGGTAAATCCACCCTGATGAATCTTTTGACTAAAAGTGATGTATTTGCAGAAAATAAGCTGTTTGCAACATTAGATACCACCACGAGAAAAGTGGTGTTTGAACAAACACCCTTCCTGTTGAGTGATACCGTAGGGTTCATCCGGAAACTGCCGCATCACCTGGTGGAAAGTTTTAAAAGTACACTGGATGAAGTAAGGGAGGCTGATATATTGTTGCATGTGGTAGATATATCTCACCCTCAATTTGAAGACCAGTTGAAAGTGGTAAATAAAACACTGGCAGAGCTGGACTCAGCAGAAAAACCTACTATTACCATTTTTAATAAAATGGATAAATACGAAGCTGAAACTTTTGATCAATGGCTGGAAGACGATGTAAAAAAGGAAATAATGGATGACCTGAAACAACGCTGGCAGAATGAAACAAAGGGTAACTGTGTTTTTGTATCGGCTACTGAAAGAACAAATGTTGACCTGCTGCGCCAGACGATCCTGAATAAGGTAAGAGATCTTTACAGGATAAGATATCCTTATAAAGCAGAATTTTTTTACTGAGAAATGTTAGCACTTCCTTTTGATGAGCCTGCACAAAGAATATACCTGGCATAAGATTGCAGAAAGTAAAGATGAATTGATCTTTGCTTCTAACGATATGCTGGCAGTAAAAGCAGGCAATAAAAACATTTGCCTGGTGAAGCATAAAGATGTACTCTTTGGCTGCGCCGTAAAATGTCCCCATGCAGGAGGAATCATGAATGAAGGATACGTAGACCCGTTGGGCAATATTGTTTGCCCCATACACCGGTACAGGTTTAATCTTGTAAATGGAAGAAGTGCCGAAGGTTATTATTTAAAAACCTGGCCTGTTGAAATCCGGGAAGATGGTGTGTTTGTTGGGATTGATAAAACCAGTCTTTTTTAAAATAAGCTGGCCTGCAAAGTTTGCGTGCTTATTTTTTGTTTGTTTCCAAAAACATGGATAGCGCCATAAACGCCGTCATAACCAGCAATTCTTTGCACTTCACCCGCTCTCAACCTCCTGATAGCTTCTGCCAACTGTGGTTGATAAGCATGAATATCTTCGAGGGGCATTTCTTTCAGCAATGCAAACTCATTCCCGCAAATATTGATGGCATTTATAAAAGCATTAGTTACTTTTTTACTTTCCACGCCGGTGCCTTCCAGTTCAGATAATATTTCCGGTAAGGGAATAATATATTCAAAACCCGGTGCTCTTGCAGGCTGAACGGCCTGTTTCCTGTCTGCCAGCGCAGCTACCCGGTTCATTACCCCAATGGTTAAACTTTTTTTGCATACAGGACAAATACCTTTATGCTGCGCTGTCTCTTCAGGCGAAAAGCATATACCGCATGTACGGTGGCCATCATAAGAATACTTGCCTTCTTCAGGAAAAAACTCAAACGTACCCATAAAACCTTTGCCGGTTTTTATCGACTCAAACATAGCATCATAAATCATGTCCGTATCAAAACGATTGGCTTCCCTGCCCAGCTTCTGCGGTGAATGGGCATCAGAGCTTGAAAGCATGGTAAGATGATCGAGTTTGCTCCACTGCCAGTTCATTTCAGGATCGGAAGAAAGACCTGTTTCCAATGCGAAAATATAAGGTGCCATATCCCTGAAACATTCATCCACGCTGTCGTAGCCGCCTTTTGACCCAAGGGTGGAGAACCAGGGTGTCCATGCATGTGCCGGTACAAGGTAAGCCTGCTCAGAAATATCCATCACCAGCTCCAGCAGGTCTCTTGATGAAAGCGGTATGGTTGGCCTGCCGTCCAGCGACAGGTCTGCATATTTCGCCAGTTTTTGATTAATGCGGCCGGCAATCTCAAAATTTGGAGCATATACCATGTTATGATTTTTGCGGACCTTGTTGTTGTAAGTGTAGATGGAACAAATTTCTGTTGACAGGCAAAAACGTACTGGTATGTCTTTTACACGGATGCCTTCCAGCGCAGGTACTGCTGGTATATCTTTTAGTTTGTAAAAACCATTTCCATCAGTGACCAATTTCTGTTTCAGTTCAGTAAACCAGACTGGGTGTGTAAAATCACCCGTCCCAACTACATTGATTCCCTTTACCCGGGCCCACTGGTACAGGGTTTCAAGGCAAAGGAACTTACTGGTGGCCTGTGCATAATGTGAATGGGTATGAAGGTCGGCAGTATAATACATGTCCAAAAATACTAAAATTTATAGCAATTCGGCTCCGGTAACGATTATCTCAAAAAAATACCGGAATTAAATTGTTTTGATTGTTTGTACAAAAACTAAAATCTCCTATTTTTGCCGTCCCAAAACGGAAACGTGCGGGAACACTCCTCCTTAGCTCAGTTGGTTAGAGCATCTGACTGTTAATCAGAGGGTCGCTGGTTCAAGTCCAGCAGGGGGAGCAAAGAAAGGTTTCAGGTTCACCACTTGAAACCTTTTTTCGTTTATAATAGCTTCTGCAGTAAAGCCGCTTTCCTTCTAAATATTTATCTTAGTTAAACCCTGACCAGAAATCAGCTTTACTTTTCTGACAGGTAAGGGACCAAAATAAATATTCTAATATGTTGCCACCCAAAATAAGGCGGAATATTTACAGGATCATTCCTTTTGGCTTGATATGGCTGGTTTTCAGTATCGTTTATTCATTGGTTGAAAAAGGGCTTCTTGCCAGCCTCACATACTATCCCTCCACGGGCAACCCTTATGATTTTTACAGGGCAATTTCAGTTACGTCCATAGCAGCATTGGTTACCGGGCTTGGTATCGGTACAATAGAGATCCTGTATATTAACAAATGGCTTAAGCAACTAAGCTTTGGTAAAAAGATCCTGTATAAGTCCACCATATACCTTACAACCATCTCGTTATTTGTTTTATTCGTTTCTGCTGTTGCCAACCATTTTGAATCAGGTGCCGGCATATTCAGCAAACAGATATGGGATGTTGTATGGACCTTTTTCTTTACCTATTCTTTTTTGAGCATTATAGTATATATAGCAGCGATCATTATTGTATCGCAATTTTATGCTGAAGTAAGCGAAAATGTCAGCTTAAGTGTTCTTCAGAATTTCTTTACAGGTAAATATAATAAGCCGGTAGAAGAAGAAAGGATATTCATGTTCTTAGACATGAAATCTTCCACCACCATAGCCGAAAGCATTGGGCATATAAGATACTTTGAAATGCTGAAAGAATATTATGCTGACCTGTCAGATTCAATTATTAATTATTCCGGCGAAGTTTATCAATACGTGGGAGACGAGATAGTAGTATCCTGGAATCTCAAAAACGGTTTATATAACAATAACTGTATTCAATGCTTTTTCGATATAAAGGAGGCTATAAAAAGGGAGGCTCAGAAATACAATGAAAGATTTGGCCTGTTGCCCGAATTTAAAGCAGGGTTCCATGTTGGAAAGGTAACAACAGGAGAGATCGGTGTTATACGAAAGGAAATAATCTTTACCGGGGATGTGCTTAATACAGCCGCACGTATACAAAGCCTTTGCAATACTTATAAAGTTGATATACTTGTTTCGGGTAGCCTGATGAAAAGACTTTCTTTAAATTCTGAATTCCAGGTAAAATCACTGGGGGAAAATGAATTAAGGGGACGGGGCGAAAAAGTGGAGTTATTTACTATACATATCTAAGCTTATTCAGCGTTGGCCCCGGGGAACAGCAGTGTTTTTTTCAATAACAAATTTTATCGTTATCTTAATAAGCGGGAAGCTCTTACATAATTAGTTAAAGATGTTTCTCTTTAGAATATTATACAACAAAGTGCAGAAAGCTATTTAAAAGTCTGTAAAGACTATGATCAACAGGTATCCAATCGTATTCAGTTCCGCATTCGGAAGAACACTTAACCTTGTTATTGTTTTATTGCTGTTGCCTTTTAATTTTTTATCAGCTCAAAACTACCAGGCAATTCATGGGTCCATGTACGCAGGCAGTTTAAGCCCGGCGAATAACCCTGCTGCTGTTATGCATATGCCATTTAAGTGGCACGTCACCCTTTTTGCGTTGCAATTAAAACATACTACCAATGCTTTTAAAATAAATGATCTTTCCCTGCTTCAATTTTCACCTTCCAAAACAACCGTTACCAATACAAATGGAATTAAAAAAAGATTTTTATATGCCAACCAGGATATACACCTTTTTAATGCAAGTATAAAGCTCAACGCTAAATCAGCCATTTCTTTCGGCGCCAATATCCGTAATTACATAAGCGCCACTGTTAGTGAGTCCAACTGGCAGGACAGCATTTTTTCTTTAGCAGAATTCCTGAGTATTAATACCGGGCATAGACCCCTGTCCGGAAGGGCTGATGGAGCAGCCTGGGCCGAATTGTATGGTTCATATGCACGTAACATAATTGATGACGGCGACCACCTGTTGAATGCCGGGGTAACTGTAAAGGTAAACCGTTCATTGGCTGGTGGATATGCCAGGGCAGAAGGAGTGCAGTATGTGCCTGCCATTGATGCTGGCGGCAGGATAAATTATCTTCTTACCGGCGGCAGTCTGCAATACGGTTATTCAAACAATTTCGATTTCATTGACAGTAGCCAGTCTTTTAATTACAACAGTAAAAACTTTTTAAAAAGGACCTATAGTTCCATCAGTGCAGATATTGGTGTGGAATATATACAGCTTTCAAATATGGATGAAGATGAGTATAAGTATGATACAAAGATCGGTATTGCATTGATGGACCTGGGAAGTAACCGGTACCGATACAGCAGCAACAGCAGAACGGCAGTAGCAGGTAAGGAGAATATTACGGATGGCGTGCTAGAGGATAAATTCACTTCAGTAAGGGATATTAAATCGTTTAACGACAGCCTTGCCTCAATTGCAAATGCCATCACGGGCATTAATGGTGATTTTGTAATGTATCAACCAACCCGGTTAATAATAAATGTAGATAGACGATTGAAAGATGATTTTTACCTCAATGCAGAACTGATGCTGCCCGTGGTGCAACTGGCAGCAAAGAACTCATTGCATATAAAAGACATGAACCTGTTAGCCATTACACCCAGGTGGGAAACAGAAAAGTGGGGTGTTTATATGCCGCTCCTGCTGAATATACGCAACCAGGTATGGCTGGGTGGCGCTGTAAAAGCCGGACCTGTATTGCTGGGGATTCACAACCTTGCGAATATATTTTCGAAAACATCTATACAGAAAGGCGGTTTTTACCTTGCAGTAAGTATACGGCCGCCGGCAACAGACGGCCGTACCAGCGCTAAGCTTAGTAAAGCAGAAAGAAGAAAACTTGATTGTCCAAAATTCTGAATAGGCGTTCTCTAAAATAAAAACAGCCCCATCCGGGGCTGTTCTGTTCTTAAATCAAAGGATTATTTACTGCATCACTGTTTAGGTGTGCATTTTGTTTTATCACATGGTTTTGAACAGCACTTTTCTGTTTTTGCTTTACTGTTCTTTTTTGATTTGCCCTTATTGCTGTCTGCAGCAAAAATGCTTAACGTTAATGCGCCGGCAAGCGCAAATAAAAATGCTCTTTTCATATCTTTTTTTGATTTGAATTAAATAATAATAATAATGTCCGTGTACTGTTTATATGGAAAGGCTGTAGTCAGGTGGTTTCCAGGAACGGGATGAATATTCGCTGTTGAAATTTACATCATAGTGCACGAACTTCTTTTTAAGTTCAATAAAATGGAGTGATATAGCCAGTGGGGAAGATATAATAGCATTGTAAAATAAAGGGCAGGGAGCACAGGTTTTAGTACAATCGCCTTCTGCTTCGGAGGAGCACTTTTTTACAGGTTTATTTTGTTGGCTGGTGGCTTGCCTGTTGCAGGACGGTTTGTTTTCAATTGCCTGCCTGAACATATCCATCACTGTTACAATGTCCGAATGATAAACGGACAGGCACAATAACAGTATGACAGCTCTTAATTTCAATTTGAATAAAAAGGAAATTTAATGAGCCGTTGTTATTTTTTGGGATAAAAGATTTCCAGTGGTTTTAAAATCTTTTATACGCTTGTACCGGAACTTAATTTTTTACTGGCATGAGTATTTATTATGCAGGTCATAAATGCCAGGCAGGTAAATTTAGTTGAATGGAGCGTCGCCAACAAAGCTCAACCAGGGAACAGCTGCCGGCAAAATAAAAAAATGAGTTAAAAAATTATGCTGTCATCAGCTGAGTGATAATTCTTTTAATTCTTGTATTGCGCTTGTTATCCTTCTCCAGTTTATAAATATGCTTGTAGTTAAGTGCATTGGTTTCTGTTGGCGATCCATTGATGAGCAGGATGTTCCTGTCGTTGGCAAACTGTAAAATCCCTTTGATGTTATTAGGATGCAGTTTGCCAATTTCATCCATCATACAATGCAGCCTGAAATCTTTAAAGCGCTTGCTGGCGCCGTCTTTAAATACATTCAGCAGCATGATATTGATCATAGCCTTTACCAGCACATCAGTACCTTCACTACCCACGTTTGACAGCTTCTCCACCCAGCCGGTGTCGTTTTGATTCTCTTCTATCCTGAACTTCAGTTCGAATGAATCGGATAGGGCAATGTTATCTTTCCTGTATTCAGCAATGGCTTTGCTTAGTTGCTTCAGCAGTTCCACCGCTTTTTTATTTTTACTTGCCTGGTCGAGCGAAGAAAATAAATTGAGCCCACCTATATCAAAAGCATTTTCGTCGTTGTACGTTTTTATCTGCACCAGCAGCTGCACTACTTTATTGGCGCTGGGATCGATCTTCAGTTCTATTTTCCTGATAGCACCTACAAAATTTTTGCTGTCAAAATCTTTATTAATACTGGAGATTACTTTTTGAATATCACCAGCTTTACTCATCAGGTCGCCGGTTTCTTTACCCACTAATTTTATTACATTGGCAAAACGTTCATTTACTCTTTTTTCATATTCCTCAATTTTACTGTTTTGTATAAACTCGTTCAGGTCTTCCGCAAAAGCCTGGTAACTGTGCTTGTCGGTAAGTGTTTTGGTAAAATTGAAAATATTATTGTCAGAGAAGTTATCTAAAAACCGGCTGGCTGCTTCTTTCAAATCATCCAGCCTGCGTGCCGCTGTATAAAAACAACTGTTGAGTTTTTCAATTAAAAACACACAGGTCTTATCATTTTTATATGCTTCTTTTTCTTCGGTATAAGCAGATGGAAGGGAAAGAAATGCTTCTGTCTGATGAAAGCGTGCCAGAGCCTTGGTGTCTTCTTCCAACCGGAGCAACTCCTGCTGTAATTGATACAGGTAAGTCTCTGTTTCTTTTATATCATGGAGGATCTTTTCTTTTTGCAGTTTAAACTTTTCTTCTTCGAGTGTATATTGTTTTTCAAGGTTTATTTTAGCGGCTTTAAAGCTGTCTGCTTTATCAATGAGTTCTTTTTTATCTTTTCTATATTCAGCAACAAGATCCCTTTTGTCTTCAATAAATTTTAATGCTGCCTGCACGGTCGATATTTTTTCGTCCAGTACCGTAATACGTTTGGTGTCTGCGCCTTTGCCTGCAAGCTCTTCCTGTTGGCGCTTTTGCAGTTCCTGTTGTTGTTTTTGCTGCTCAACCAGGTGGTTTTTTATTGTTTCCTGTATTTGCGCTGACTGTTGTTTCAGCAGCACATCAATGGCGGCCAGCTTTTTTGTATGCTCCCGTTCTTTTGCTTTTAATTGTTTATCCAGTTCGTGTTCTGTCTGCTGCTGGTTATATTGTGCCTGCGCCAGGCCTTCGCTGGCAGCAGCCAGGGCAGCATCAATTGCAGCTAAAGCTTCCTGGCGTGCAGTTACTGCTTTTACTTCGTAATCTTTTTGCAACAGCTGCGCCTGTTGTAACTGTAAATTGTCCTGTTCCAGCTTGTATTGTTTTTCCAGCAAACTGTCTTTGGTTTCTTTTAATTGTGGCTGGTATTTCTTTTTAAGCTTTTCCAGTTTGGCAGTTTCTTCTGTTTGCAACCTTTGCAACTGCTTATGTGCAGTATCAATATTTTTTTCAGCAGCCGATAATTCTGACTTGTACTCTGCAACTGTTTTTACCTGTACCGGCACATCACTGATATCAAGCTGAATGCCGAATAAACTGTTCCCTTCTTTTTTTAATTGGGGAGATAGGTTTTCATTGAACAGCAGCTGTTCATTTGCCACTTTGCCAATAGTTTCTTCCCAGCCCGGCTTGTTTTTATTGAGCCAGCCATAGAAAGCCGATTCATTACTTTGCAGCTTTTGTGTAATATCATTTACCACTTGTTGCTGCGTGGCAATATTGTTTTGCAGTTTCTCCTGTTCCCTTTCTGTGGTTTGCTTTGCAGCCGTTTCATCTGTTTCCCACTGCTTTTGTAAAGTAATGACAAGGTTTTTGAGGTGTTCAATTTCAAGTGCTGTTTGCTGTATGCCGATTCTATACTGGCTCACAGTTTCCTTTGCGTCTTGCAGTTCCTTTTCATAAAAGCGCTGGTGCGTAACTGTTGCCTTTTTTAATTTTTCTTTTTCAAACAATTGCTGCTGCTGCTCTGTTGTTTGCCTTGCCTGTATAATACTCTGTGCATGCTGTTGTCTTATTTCGGACAAAGACTTTTCGTGCAGTTGTCTTGCCTCGTCCTTATCTGCTGCAGCTTTTTCCCGGAGGTTTATCTGTTCTTCTTTTTTGTCCTGTTCAAATGCAACGTTTGATTGCTGCAGTGCCTGCCACAGGCTTTCATATTTTTGTGTAACCACTGCAAACTGGGTGGTAAGCAGCGCTTTTTCTTTTGATAATTTTTGTAATTCAGTTTCCTGTTCTTTCTTTTTTGCCACTCTTTCCAGGATGTCGTCTATACCCTGCCGGCTGTAATACTCTGTTTTTTCTTTTGCTTTTTTAATATCATTTTCCAGTATACTGATCTCACCTTTTATTTTTTCGGCCTTGTTCCTGAAGCGTTGTTCTGTATTGTCTGCTTTTTCTGCCAGTGTGCTTTTTTCTGCATTAAGCTTTTCTTTTTTATCGAGTACCTTAGGAATACTCCGCTGCACATTGGCAGCTGACCATGCCAGCTGCAGAGAAAAATTATTCTTTTCGCTTTCAAGGTGTTTGATCGCCAAATGATTTTTCACCACGTTTTCTGCCTGCTTTATAACATGCGGTTGTTTGTACAGGTGAATATCGTTCAGCTGGGCCTCAAAATTTTTCAGGTGATGAGTATAGCTCTGCAAGTCAATGCTGATATCTTCTTCATTCAGCGACATGATGATTGTCTGCTTAATGAATTCTGCCTCCAGCTTGCTGTTTAAAAAAACATTCTGTATGGTACGGGGAATATTCTGGTACTGCCTGCTTTGCAGCAATGCATATTTTGTAAAATCTTTTTTACCTGTTTCGCTGTTGCCATAAACGATATCCCGGTATTCTTCGTACCGGTCTATTTTACGGCTATGATCTATTTGTTGTGCATCCAGTACCTGGCGGTTATCTTCCCATTTTTCATATGCATGCCCGTTTTCGCTCACGAAGAAATCCCGTTTATAAGCAGCATCTAAAAAACGGAAACATACTTTGCCCTGGCTCTTAAAGGCCACAACGCAAAACGGGCCGGTTTCTCTTTGCACTTCATAGATCAAAAAAGAATTTTGAAAAGGGAAGTAGTATTCTGCAAAACTTTTTTTCTCTTTTGAGATGCCCAGTTTCAGGGTGTCAGCATTGTAGAAAAATAGAACAGCCCTCAGGAGGGTGCTTTTGCCTACGCCCTGTGTACCTATCAAATGAACATTGCCATCCACCATCACTTCTGCATACTGTATAGTAGCACTGTTGATGAATATTACTTTATTTAAAGCTCTCATTCGCTGCTTCGTCTTGTATTTGTATGCTTACTATTAATTGTTTGATGTAGTTGAACGATGCCAGTACCTTATATTCGTTAGTCAATTCATTCTCCAGTTCAGCAAAGCCTGGCTGGCACAATTGTTTTTCTATCAGGGTATTGATGCGTTCATCATACCTGCCGTCTCCTGTAAGACGTTTCATTATTTCCAGTTTATCCTTCAGGCTGGCATCCACCTTTACCTGCTGTGCCACACCAGTTGCAGTAAAGCGGAAGCCGGGTGCAAAGCCACTGTTGAAGGCGGTAAAAAAATCCACTACATCTATCCAGCGGTATGCCTGCTCTATCTTGCTTTCCAATTGGGCCTTCACTTCGTTCCGGGAGAAATAAAAATATTCATCACCTCTTTCGAGCACAAAGCCGATAGCAATAAAATAATGATAGAGGTCATCAAAGTTTTCGTCCACGATGTTATACAAACGCCGGTTGTTGTCATCCACACTGTTACTGCAAATGAATTTTCCTTTGCTGAGTGTTTCAAAAATATCGGCAGTATGTTTGCCGTGTATATTCATTGTTTGTAGTTAAGTTTACGGTTAAAGTTTATTTGTTCAGCACCATTGCATACTCCACCTGTGCATCTTTTTGAAAAGTTTCTTTAATATTCAACTCCTGCTCATACATAGAAACCATCTGGCAAAAGATGGTGATCTTTTCTTCGTAGCTTACCTTACGTGGATAATGATATTGCATCACAAAATTGTGCAGGTGATGGCCCGAAGCCATAAAGCTGCGTTTCATTTCCTCCAGGTCAATAAAAATTTCTTCTTCCGTTTGCGGCAGCAGGTCTTTACTGGCAATACTTTCTGCCACCTGCGCCACCGGTTTTTTTGCCTGGCGCTGACGGGTTGCTACATTTTTTACATGCTGGTTACCCTCATCCGTATATAAAAAATCAAGTGATAATTTAAGCGGGTATACCGGCCGGCTCTCAAACAGTACATCGTTGTTTTGCTCCAGGAGCGTCACAATGTTTGTTTTTGCTTTCAGCTCAAACTGGTCTTTTAAATATTTTACCTGTTTTATTTTTTCCTGGATGCGGCTCTGGTGTTTTACCTGGTTCAGGTATTCGATGATCTGCTTTTGTGTTTCTATCAGGTTGTGCCGGCTTTCGGTAAGCTGCCCACGCAGTACAGTCACCACCTGTTTCAGTTCTTCATCAAGGGCAGTGGTAAAAAAGGTAATCTCCTCGCCACTTACCAGCTGATCCGCCTGTTCTATCAGTAAATAAACAGTTCTTCTTTTTTCATCAAAAGATTCCAGCTTGGCAATTTTAATACCATAATTGGGTTCTGTTTTAAAGGCATTTTCGATATTCCTGTTGAGGTCTATCACATTCCGCAGTGTCACCCTTCCTATCTTCCGCAGGGATGCTTTTATTTGCCGCAGGTAGCTGTAGCGGCGGTGTTCGTTGTTTTCCTGCAGGTAATAATTGATAAATTGTTTTACCTGCTGAATATTTTCGTTGATGTAAGAAGTATTGATCTCTTCGTTCACCTCCAGTACCTGCTCAAAAAACTGCTGGTACTGGTCATCGATCTCTACATAAGGCCCGTTGCGCCGTAAAATATGTTTGCTGATGAGCACCTCAATTTTATCTTCGGCAAGCAGCTCGGCAGCGTCATCATATTTATACATGAATGATCTGCGTTTTTCAAACATTTCCACCAGCAGGTCCTTGGACCACCCCAGGGTATTGATCAGCTCTTTAAGCGAGTGTATATACGACATTTGCTGTGTTTGTATTAGAAATACAGGGGCGGCGAAAGTACTATGCTTTTTCTGATTTTGTATAGCAGAAAATTGATATGTTGGCTATTTGTTGAATAAGATTTAGCCGGAACATTGGCAATGCCGGCAGAAGTTGTTTTTTAAAAAGACAAAGCATCTAACTAAATAAAAATTCCACATCTTCTTTTGTCAGTTCTTTTACAAAACCCTCTGTGTCACCAATCAAATTTTCACTCAGTTCTTTTTTTGCCTGCTGCAGCTGTATGATCTTTTCTTCAATACTGTCTTTACAGATCATTTTATAGGCAAATACCTTTTTTGTCTGGCCGATACGGTGCGTACGGTCAATTGCCTGCTGCTGCACGGCGTTGTTCCACCAGGGATCAAAAAGAAATACATAATCAGCAGCGGTAAGGGTAAGACCGGTATTGCCTGCCATCAAACTGATAAGGAAAATATTGGTTTTGTTACCAGGTTCCTGGAAACTGTCCACCATGGCAGCTCTTTGTTTTGGAGCTGTGCTGCCTTCCAGTAAATAAAATTGTATTTTTTTCTTTGCCAGCGTATCTGCCAGCAAATGCAGCATAGACGAAAATTGTGAGAACACCAGTACTTTATGATCACCCAGGTTTACAATTTCATCCAGCAGCACAGTGGTTTTTACTGATTCATCAGTTGTTTGTTCTTCTTTGGGTAATAACAGGGGGGAACTGCATACCTGTTTTAATTTCATGATGCCCTGCAATACAGCCAGCTTGCTTTTTCCAATGCCTTCATTTTTTATGTTGAGAAAAAGATTGCTTTTTATGCTGTCCCTGATCTCATCATACATACTCTTTTGAGCGTTGCTCATGCTGCACCATAAAATGCTTTCTGTTTTTTCAGGCAGATCCTTTGCCACCTGCTCTTTTGTACGACGCAGGATAAACGGTGCCGTTAGTTTTTGCAGCATCCATATCTTTTCTTCATTCCTGTCACGGTCAATAGGGTCAGCATATTCCCTTTTAAAGAATTCCCTGCTGCCAAACATGCCCGGTAATAAAAATTCCAGCTGGGAATAAAGATCAAAAGTATTGTTCATCACAGGTGTGCCGCTAAGTGTAACACGGCTTATGGCCTGCAGCTGGTTTACTGCTTTTGTTATTTGTGCAGCAGGGTTTTTAATATTATGGCTTTCATCCACCACTGCTGTATCAAATACAATAGCGGCAAGGGCTTCCACATCGGAACGTAAGGTGCCGTAGCTGGTTATTATCACATCATATTGTGCATTGCTGATATTGTTTATATCCCTGGTAGCTCCATGATGGACATATACACGCAGCTTGGGAGTAAATTTCCCAAACTCTTTCTGCCAATTATATATTAATGACGAAGGGCAAATGATCAATGCTAAACCATTGCTGTTTTGATGCAGCCTGTCGGCAACAAAACAAATCGTTTGTAAAGTTTTGCCAAGCCCCATATCATCTGCCAGGCAGGCACCGGCACTTATTTCCGCCATCATCTTCATCCATTCAAATCCTTTTTGCTGGTAAGGGCGGAGCGTAGCCTGTACTGTTTGTGGTATGGCATAAATAATACCTTCAGGTTGTTGCCAGCGTTGCCATTTTTCCCACCAGCCCTCGCTAACGGTTATCTTCAGGTGATTACCGGCTTCTTTTTCCTGCTCTGTAACAGCCAGCCATTGTGGTACCTGTAATTCTTTTTTATTAAGGATTTTGCTATGCTTTACAATGGTGGCATATTCTGCCAGCCAGGCTTCTGAAAAAACACCCAATGATCCATCTTTTAACATCACGGCCCGCTGGCCGGCAATCAATATTTTTTGCAACTCACTTAAGGCGACTGTTTCTTCTGCAAACTGCAGGTTGAAATGTATAGTAAGTGTATTGGTATCTTTTTTTAGTATTTCTATAGTAGTAACCGGCTTGTGGGGCGAGTAGCGGAAATGCGACAGCATATCAATACCAACCAGCTCAATATTCATATCAAGCAACTGGTGATATATTTTAAGGAACCATTGTTTTTTCTGTGCTTCTGCAAAAGAAATATGGTAGTATCCATTCAGTTGTTTTGGAAAATTTGCATGCAATGATTCCAGTTGCTTTTTAAAACCTGTTTCCGCTTCTTTGTTTCTTTTTACTATAATGGCATTTCCCTGTACAGTAGTTTCATAATTTTCTTTCCAGTTGCCTTCTATCAAATGCCCATCATACAACCATTGTGGCGTAAATACCAGGAATGCATTACTGATCTCACTTAATAATACCCGGTGTATCGGTATTACTTCTATAGTGCTAACAGCAAAAAGATTATTTCGTTCTACTTCATAATCGTCTTCCAGTTTACTTAAAATGTTTTGGGCAAAAGCATTCGGATCGTTGGCATAGTTGCCGGTGTTATTATGCTGCAGCCATTCAATGGTTTGATAATCTTTAAAAGCGAGAAAGAAATATTCGTTCCTGCTTTCCAGTAAAAAATGGAAGCGGCGGAAATCTTCAATTTTATATGCAATACTGTTAATAGTCACCCAGGTTACTAATTGTAAACCATCTTCACTGATCACCTCAAACTTCAGTTGTGTTTTAAAAGTGCTGAAAGTACAGGGTGCTATCATCAAGTTACCTGTGGCAGGATTGGGCGCCTGGTGATACCATTTTAATAGAGGAAAGAATGGTTTTAGTGTTTCCAGTTGCTGTACCAGCCGTCTTGTATATGCAGGTATTAAAAACTGGCGGAGCGGAACGCCGGATTTTTGTGCTTTGTGTTTGCGGATGATCTCGTCTTCAATTTTTGTTAAAGCATCTTCTGTCAATCCGTGTACCGCATCTTTCACCTGCTTTGGTTGTTCGCCTAGTTGTTTGCGGATGGCGGTATCATCCAAGGCGGTAATATCATATTTGGTAATGCCATTTGCTTTGTTGATATGGATGGAACGCAGTACTTCTTTCCTGCTGGTTAAATGCATAGGAGAGAAAAGCAGCGCCGTTTTACTGACAGTAGTTTGGGTAGCCATTAGGGGCGCAAATTTATAGGGGATGCAGCATAGAAAGCAGGATGTACATAAATTATTTTGCTGAGCTTCAAAGTAGAAAAGGCTCCTCCTGGAGCCCCTTCTTTCCGTCTTCTATTACCAATTATTGTTAATTGTCTTTCCACAAACAGGCTGCTCCGATCAGTGCTGCATCTTCGCCCAATTCAGCAGGTAATAAACTGGCTGTATGGCCCTGTCTTTGTAATGCTGTTTCACAAAAGGGTTGAAATAAATTCCAGGATTTTGCAATATTGCCACCGATAATAATATGTTCGGGGAAGCCGGCAGCATAGCGCTTTACCAGTACATCACCCAGCGTATGGCCAAACTCTTCAAATAACTGCAATGCAGTAATGTCGGTGCCTGATCGTAATGCCAGCTCTTTTACATTTGAAATCTTTAAGCCTGTCCGGCGCTCATATTCATTGATAAACCATCGGGCGCACAGGAGGTCCTCTGCATTGCCCTTCCCGTATGGCATACAATACAGGTCACCATCCTCCATAATATCATTAAAACAACAGGCAGAACCAAGACCTGTGCCTAAAGTAATGCCCACTATATTTTTGCATCCCTTTCCGGCACCAGCCTGCCATTCTCCGAGCAGAAAGGCGGTGGCGTCATTCATCATGCGTATATCCGTTGCCGGTATATTCAACGCTGCACCAAGCAATTCTTTTATATTCAACCCATACAGGCTTTCATATTTATGAAGCCCTTTAATTAAACTGATGCCATTTTCATAATCAAAAGGGCCGGGCATGGCAATACCAATATGACCAATGGATGTTCCATGTAAGTCACTGCATGCCTTAATTGGAGCAGCCCATGATTCAATTACTTTTTCTTTTGATTGCGATGGATCGAGATCACTTCGGAAACGGGATGTTTCCACTATTTCCATGGTATTTAAATCCACCCTGCATACAGTGATATGTGTACCACCAATATCTATTCCTGTTACTAATTGTTCCATCATACATTTATTTTTGAACACAGGCTGGTGGCAAAGAAGTGATACCCCATTGGGTGTTTGGTTTGGCGCCCATCCAAAGTTCCAGCAATCCTCCTTTTGTAAAACTATTGTGTGTGAACCAAAAACTATTTTGTGGTTTGCTGTTCAGTTTTGCAGATTGGATATAAGTATTCTTTATGCTGTTGTTATATGCCTTTATAACAAACTTATCGCCACTGTAATATTTCTTATCGAGTTTAATGGTTATTTCATCAAAAATAGGAGAAGTAATTTCGTACACAGGTGTAGTCGCCTGGTTACCCATAATGTCAAACAAGCCAATTGCCATCAATGCGCTTACAGCACCCATTTGCCCCTGGTCTTCATCATGCCCTCCATAACCCAGATCGGGGGTGGTGCCGCCAAATGCTTTTTCCCTTACTTGTCTTACCCAGTATTGCGTGAGCCATGGTTTGCCACCATAGCTGAATACATGTGCATCCGAACAGCCGGGTTGATTGGCATAGCTAACATAACCACTTGAATAACCATATACAAAATCGACATCTTTTGATTTATCAAAAGCATAATTCAGCTTATTGCAAAAGCTGTCTTTTCCGCCCATTCTTTGCACCAGTTGTGGTATTGCATGCGATATGCCCCAAGTGGCCTGCCATGCGTTGGCTTCTATCCATCCTGCTCCACTCAGTGCATCATAGTGCATAAAATTTCCCTGTTTATCTTTTGGAAATAATAATTTTTGCTTGGGCTCAAAAAGATAGGACCATCCATCAGCACGTTTACTGAAAAAATTATAATCATCTTTTTTACCCAGCTTTGCTGCCATTTGAGCAAGTCCCCAATCCTGGAAAGTGGCTTCCACTGTGATGCCTGCGTTATTGGGCCACCAGCCCTGTTTGGTGTAAAATTCAATATCGGCACTGTCGCCCAGCATGCCACCCGGCAAATGATTTCGCTTTAAGATATCAAATGCATGTTGTGCATCAGCTTTCGTCAGCAATCCTTTTTGATAAGTACTTGTTATCATATTGGATGCGGGGCAGCTTGTCATGATATAGGAATAACCGCCGCCGGATGGCCCACGGGGTAGTAAGTAACCATTGTTGGCATATTCCAAAAATGATGCAGAGAACTCGTCCAGCACCTCTGGCCATGCCAGTCCCCACAATATGTTCAGGTTCCATTGCGTGAGCCATACGCCATCGGAACTGTACATATTGAATTTGTTTTTTCCATTCGCATTTTTTGGAACTGTTTTTATTTTAAATACAGCATCAGTAAATGTGCCTTCTCTCTTGCCTGTTGTGCGGTCGGGATAATCACCGGATATATCGCTGATCTTTTGCCTGCCCAGTAATACATGCCACAGATCAGTATAGAATTTTATTTTTTGTTTGTAATCGCCGCCCTTTACATCCATACGGCCCAGCCATTCGTTCCATGTTTTGTGTGCGTCATTTTTTACTTTATCAAAATCCCAATGCTTACATTCCTGTTCCAGGTTAGCCCTTGCATTTTCAACGGTCGTGTATGATAACCCGATCTTCATTTGTAAGGTCTCACCTTTGCTTAAATCATATTCAGCACCTATACGTAAACTATCGCCCCCCGCTTCATTGATATCATTCTTTATTTTATTTCCTTCCCATGCACTTAGTGATTTAAACGGTTTATCAAACTGCAGTACAAAAAATATCTTCACATCTTTTGGCCCGCCCCAGTAACGCTTAATGGTGCTGAATGAACCTTCAATAGAGTTATTGCCTATCCTTGATATCTTTGCATCAGCCATAGTGCAGTTGGTAACATAGCCGCTCAGGTTAATGATGATACGCCCTTTGGTTTGCTGTGCATAACGAAACTTATAAAAACTTACTCTTTCCGTAGCCGTTTGCTCCACCCATATTTTATTATTCTGCAGCATTACCCGGTGATAACCCGGTTGTACGATCTCGTCATCATGATTGAATTTTGATTTCCATCCCTGTTGCCCTTTCGTTGGGTCTTCGTTTACAGAAGCAGGCATAATTTCCAAACCCGCCACCATCCATGCATGTACCTGTTCAAAGCCTAGAATTTCTTTTTCATTATAATTGTATGCGCCACCAAACTGGTTTTTATTTCTTGTAAGGGGTGCCGAACTTACCATGCCAAACGGCAGGCTGCCGGTGATGAAAAAAATGTCACGGCCACGGTTTGTTTCAATATAGGGATCCACCCAGGAAACATAATCGGTTGCCTGCTCAGGAGAAGGAAAAACTTCTATCTCTGAAAAGCCAAGCTCCACGCCGGTTCCATCATGGGTAACAAATTTTACCCAGCTTGTTTTCTTTGTTTCAAAAGAAACAGCTATGCCGGTACCATCTGCAGGAATTTGGTTTACCCAAATAATACTGCCATCGCTAAACAGCAGTTTGCCTCCTGCTATATTGTGTCTTAAAGAAGGACGGTCATACAGCACCACTTTGTTTACAAGCTGCGGCTGGTTCCACTCCAGTTGTATCCACGGGTAGCGTATATACCCCCAATCTGTTGTATCACCTTCACAGGCCCATTCACCCATACCATCAATACCTATCAGCCCATCCGTTACGTTCTTTCCATCATAAGCACTGCCTGCTGTTGAAGAGACAGTCACTTTTGCTGATGGCGCAATATTATTAGGCCCTGCAAATAGTTGATTGCATGTAATTATTGTAAAAATGAAAATAAATTGACAAGCTAATTTCATGTTAAGGTCTTTGTTTGTAATTAATATTTTGATGCCGGCATTTACTCTTGCGTCCTTTTGTACGCTGTGATCAAAACCCACTTCTGAAAGGCACTGCCGGAAAACCTTCTTTATTGCAAAAGTTAGTAACAGGGTAATTGGTGAATGCATACCGTACTGCCACCGGCTTTGCCACCAGCGGGCTTTGTAACCATACTTCATCCTTTACGATCGTGGCATTGGCATAATAAAACTTATTATCTGTTCCTGCCAAAAAAAAATGCCGGGGCGGTAAACCATCATTGGTTGCCAGTCCCCCACCAATTGTTTCCGGTATAAATTTTACTTTTAAAATGCTGTCTTTATTTTCAACACCATTCCATTCAGGCCCACGC
Source organism: Ferruginibacter sp. (assembly GCA_047600665.1). Lineage (GTDB taxonomy): Bacteria > Bacteroidota > Bacteroidia > Chitinophagales > Chitinophagaceae > Ferruginibacter. Next base: position 1,875,983 of record JASGKJ010000003.1, on the reverse strand, counting down.
CATACAATGCCTGGTTTCTTGTATATATTGGCCAGTGCAATATGTGCAAGCCTGTATGCCACATCCTGTTTATTGCGTGGATGAATATCATTGGGATCAGCAATGTCCATTGTAAGCGCCATACCTGTATTGGGTGATGCTTTTGTTATATTCGCCTGCTGTTCCCTGAAAAGCGCATAATCGTAAAGGGTAGTATCACCCACCATCCAGTGATAAGGCGCTACCTGGACATAATAAAAGGGCAGATCACCCTGCTTAAATAAGCTGCGCCAGTTCTTGATCATGGCAGCGCAGGCATGGGTATAAGTTGTACTGTCATAGCGGTTCGATTCGCCCTGGTACCAGAGCATACCGGTTAATTGCAGGTTACGCAATGGGTAGATCATTGCATTATACAAAAGCGTTGGCCGCACATTTTTTTCAAACGTTACGGTAGAATCCAATACCTCTCTTGCCACTGCACTGGTATCATAAGGGTATAAATATTTTTTATACAGTAAACTATCATTAGTAAGTGTTTCCCTGCTGGTCCATGCCTGGCAGGAAGTGGCACCCAGTGCAGTTGTTACAAGCCCAACAGGTATGCGGCGCTGTATAAATAAATCCCTCGCAAAGAAATAAGCCACAGCGCTGAAATCTGGTGCAGTAGCAGGAGAGCATACAGTCCATGAACCGCCGCAATCAGCCACCGGCTCTTTGCTGAAATTGGTGGGTACATCAAACAAACGTATTTGCGGGTAAACGGCATTTTGTATTTCCTGCTCAAAATGCATTGTACCCAATAACCACGGCAGGAAAGGCTTTAACTGCATATCCATATTGGATTGCCCGCTGCAGAGCCATACATCTCCAAATAAAATATTCTTTATTGTTTGTTTTTTGCCTGTTGAGGAAACGCTTAACCGGTGTTCTGTAAATTGATTTGGTTTTGCCTGCGGAACAGGGATAACAACATTCCACTCTCCTTTACTGTTTGCAACAGCTTTAAATACTGCGGTATTCCAGTCGGCTTTCACCTGCAGCATTGTGCCAGGCTTTGCTGCACCCGATACAGTTAAGGGTTTATCCTGCTGTATCACCATATTATCCTGTAACGTGTTGGCAATACTGAAAGTCTGCCCGCTAACAGGGATAACAGCCGGTATTGACAAGATGAGTGAGAACAGGTATTTATTTATTAAGCTCATATTTCAGTTTAATAAATCTTGGACGGTAAAAGTTTGGCATCTTTTTGATGTCATTGAAATAATCCGCTGAATTGATGTTGTAACTGATGAGCAGTTCACCAGGTTTGGAAATTACCGGGTGTGCTTTTGCATTGTACACATACATGTGTTTTGATCCTGCCAAACTGCCCGATGCATCATACAGTTCGATGATCGGGCCGAAAGGCCCTGCAGGCGAGGCGCCCAGCCTGGCGCAAACTTTGTTGCCAATGCCGTCTATTTGAAATACCATCAGGTATCTTCCGTCTCCAAGCGCTGTTACGCTCATTTCATTAGAGCTGCGGTCGGCAACAGGCTTTGCAGCATACATATCACTTACCCATTCTTTACCATTCCAGCATTTCCACTGGTCAAACTTTTCAATTGCTTCCGGTAATACACGGCAAACCAGTACTGCGCCACCTTTTACCCTGTATATGTACACATAGCCATCTGCATCTTTGGCTCCAGCCTCTTTTGTATTTACGAATATGCCTGCACCAATAGCGCCTGCACTGTCAACATCTTTTTCAGGAAAGAATGGGATGTCCAGTTGTTTTTGTTTTATAAAGGGTGGCTTGTCTCCGGCAGGAATATGAATTAACGTATTTCCCGTTACTGCAAAACCAAAACCAGGTACACCCGGCGTGCTTTTAACCCGGTAGCCAAAGAGGTAGATATCTTTATTCATGGCAGTGTTCACAAATGCATCGCTCAGCCAGTAATATTCCCCGGGCTTACTCAATGGAGTGGAAGGTTTGAAAACTGCAGCAGGTGCACCATTGGCCTGTTCATTCCAGTAAAACCGGATAGCACTGCTGTCGGGTTTGTCTCCCTGCAGCACGGCCATGCTGTTATTGATCACCAGGGTATCCTTTGACGCAAGTGTATTATTTACCACGTCACCCAATTGTGTATCGCTGAACCATAACAGGGTATTGCTTTTTGCAGCAGCTCCCAACTGTTCATTGCCATCCATGGTAAGCATGAATATACCATCACCACCCAACCAGCCATGCCTGCGTATAAATAACGAAGACCACTCAGGCGATTCCTCAACGGAAAATTTTAATTGTGTAAGTTCAGGTTCCTGTTTTTTTTGACTGCAGGCATTGTTGATAAATACAGTAACCGTAATTACTGCTCCAAGAATTATTTTTCCTTTTATCATTTCTTATGCTTTAAAATTTAAGGAGCAGGTACATAAGTGGATACAAATTTTTCTTTATCAGACAAACCAAATATGGTAAGATCTATCAGCTGCTCCACTACAAATTTTTCGCTGGTTAGTTCTTTTACTGTAAATGTTTCATTGGTGATATTAGATGGATCGAAAAGTGAATGATAGCGTTGTTTAAATGTTTTTTCATCTTCGCTCAGTTCCCATTTTTCAAATACATTAAATCCATCAAACTGGCAGGAGCCTGCACCTGTATTAGGGCCAAAGTTTACACTGTAGGTACTGTCTTTGTTCCAGCTGAAAATATTATCACCTTCGCAGTCTTTCATGTCTTCTACGTTCGGCGTAACCGAGGTCCACATACGGGATGTCAGTTTCCATTTCCTGCTGTACAAAATAGTTTGCCCTGAGGTGGTGGTATGAACCGTCAGGTCTTTTTCGAACCCTGTACCATTGTTATCTGTAAAGCGGAAATTGAACCCAACGAGTTTATCTATTTCTTCATCTTTTAACTGGTAAGAAAAATCATATTTATAACTATTGCCACCCAGTGCTTCGGGTACAACAGTAAGCGTACCTCCGTCGCCGTAAGTATTGTCTTTTGTAAGATTAACTGTTTTATATATCACCACATTCTTTGCTCCGGAGGATGAGTTTATAGACAGCGTGGTCGTTATAGACTTACCTGATTTTCCTGTTACTTCTTCAGGAGATAATCTTAAAGGAGAGCTGGGTGTTTTTGTTTCTTTTTCGCACCCGGTTGATACTATTGCCGCAAAAGCGAGTATTGCAGTAAAAGTTTTTATTGGCAGCATAATCGTTTATTTTAAAAATTTATAATTTTTATTTTCGTGTTTAGGATTTAACCCACATCTCCTGTATTTCTTCCAGCGTTTTTTCTTTTGTTTCCGGTACCATTTTCCATACAAATACAAAAGCAATGGCAGATAGCACCATGTATATCCAGAATGTGTAAGCGGTTCCTATTGATTCAAGCAGCATGGGGAAGGTTTGTGAAACGATATAAACAGAGAGCCATAAAAAGAATATGGCTACGCTCATGGCCCGGCCTCTTATATGCGTGGGAAATATTTCAGCAATCACCACAAATGTTAAGGGGCCTAATGAAATTGCGAAGAAAGAAATATAAGCCAGTATACCCAGCAATATCCAGTAACCCGTAGTTGCATTACTGTAAAAAGCAAGACCCACCAATGCAAGACAGATAAACATGCCGGAAGAACCAATCAGCAATAATTTTTTCCTTCCAAGCTTATCTACATATTTAATGGCAATAAGTGTTAGCAGGAAGTTGATGCCGCCCACACAAATGGTCTGTAATAAGGCAGATGAAGAACCGCTGCCGCTTGCTTTAAAAATTTCCGGGGCATAGTACATGATTACGTTAATGCCGGTTACTTGTGAAAATACCGCCAGCAAAATTCCTATAATAAGGGGTGTACGTAATTTCGATTGTAAAAGTTCTCCAAATGTTCCCTGCTTTTCGTTCAATGAACTTTGTATGTCACTGATTTCTTTTTCTGCTTCCTCTTTACCATTCATTTTTTCCAGGATATCTTTTGCTTCATTCCACCTGTTTTGTCCTGCAAGCCATCTTGGGCTTTCCGGTGTTTTTATCAATAACAATAAAAAGATCACAGAGGGAATGATACCTGAGCCAAACATCCAGCGCCAGCCACTTTCCAGGTTCCAGCTGTTATCATACATGCCGGCAATGGCTGCATTTACAAAATAGATCAGCAGTATGCCAATTACGATTCCTAATTGGTATATTGAAATCAGCCGCCCCCGTATTGCCGGTGGTGCGATTTCAGAGATATACATAGGTGCTAAAATGGATGCAATACCAATACCTACGCCACCGATAAAACGGAAAAAGATAAAAGTGCTGATGCTGCCTGGTATTAAAATACCCAGGGAAGAAATGGCGAAGGCTATCGCTGATATTATCAATACTTTTTTTCTTCCCAATTTATCGCTTAACACACCGGCTATCATAGCACCGGCCATGCAGCCGATCAAAGCACAGGATGCTGCCCAACCTGTCATGGCGGGAGATAGCTGGTATTTTTCTTCAATAAAACCAATGGCGCCGGCTACCACCGCTGTATCATACCCGAAAAGCAAGCCTCCCACAGCAGCAATCACCGTACATTGGTACACATATTTCAGACTGTTGTTTTTCATGATTAATTAGTATGATAATCCAAAAGGTTTTTTGTATTGATGAATGCTTTTAATGTACCACATTTTTTTCCTTCACTTTCTCCATACGGACGAATTGTATAAGTTCCAACTGCAGCGGGTATAATAAATGTTTCTGCATAATGTACTATGAATGGTTCAAATGCATTGCCAGGGCTTTCAACAATTGCTTCTTTTCCTTCAATCAAATTCAGCACGTTTACCACACCGTTTGTATGGTGGGTTACTGTACCCGTAAACCAATGTCTTCTTGTTTCAATAAATGATTCATCATGCAGACCTGTTTTTTCTTCCACCCATCCATCACCTTCAGCAATTTTTTCAATCTGGTTGTAAATGTTGTCTTTGGTCCATGAAGTTGTACGATCCCACTGGATAGAATTTTTTCCGTGCTCCAGTGAGATAGGCCTTGGCTTTCCATCAAGGCCCATACGGCCCCAGTCCCATAATTTGAAAGTGAAAATATAAGGTGTGGCACTGATCTCCAGTACAACACTGTTTGCTCCTGAGCAATGTACCGTACCGGCTGGGATCAGTACATGATCATGTTTGCGGATGGGCCATTTCTCTACATATTTTTCTGCATCAAATGAGCCGCCGTTTTCCTGGGCGTTTACCAGTTCACGAATCATCTGATCAGGAACAATATTTTCTTTTAAACCAAGATAAACAGCAGCATCATCGCCTGCATCCATAAAATAGTAACTCTCATCCTGTGTATAATCCATGCCGAATTTTTCACGGATATATTCCTTTAATGGATGTACCTGCAGGCTAAGGTTGCCACCTTCCATGGTATCTAAAAAATCAAAACGGATCGGGAACTCTTCACCAAATACTTTCCATACGGGAGTACCCAATAATTTTTGGGGCTGGAAAAAAACAACATTAATGGAGGGTGTTTCAAACAATAAATTATCAAACCGCAGCAACAGGCTGTTTTCTTCCGGAACACAGTCAAAGGCCCATGCATAGTTTTGTGCACTCCTGTCAAGATCACAAACTTCTTTCAGCCATTGGCCTCCCCATGGCCCCGGATCAAAAAAAGGAACCACCCTGAATGGTTGCTTTACAGTTGCAGCCAATGCAGCCTGTAATACTTTTCCTTCAATCATTTTTGGTTGGGTTGGAACAGTTGTATCAAGCACATAGTCACTCTTTGGCAGCAATTCTTTTTTCAACCGGTCGCATACACGCCAGTCAACAAAAAATGCCCTTTTGTACTGGTAAGCAAAAGCATCATTAGTGTTGTCCGAACCCAGGTTGCCAATCTCATTACGGCGAAATCTTAGTTGTATTTCCCAGCGGGGCATATCGGCATAAATGATGATGTCTGGGTTAACTTCAGTAAGTGAAGCGCCGGCACCATAAATGCATACTGCTGTACCTGTAAAGGCTGCTGCTGCCGTCTTTACGGCATTTAATTTTTCTTCATCATAAAAATCATTAATGGTTAATGGCGTGATGTAACCAAAAACAGGATCATCTGTTACAAACGGGAAAACATTTTTCTCAAGACTGTCTTTGTTCAGCATGGCTGATTCTGCCGGGATGAAATGAATATTGGATGTATTTTCTTTCAGCCCTTTTATCAAATCGTTTGTCAGCACACCATGATAACATTCCAGTACAATAACAATACGCTCCTTTCCTGCTGCCTTAATCTTTTCCGTTAGTTGGGTCCCAATTTCCTTCCAGCCTGCATAGCCGGCGAAACCGGGAACAGCTACTTCTGGGAATTTCTCAAAATTTGAATTTCTCAACTGTATTCGTTTTTATAGGTAAATACTTTTATTAAAATCTATTTCAGGTTGGGGTTCAGGTCTATTTCATATTGAGGTACCGGGAACAGGTAGTTGTTTGCGGTTGGCGCTATACCCGGCTTTGCAAGAGGGACCAGTGCTTCCAGCTTTTTAGTACGTACCAGGTCAAACCATCGTTGACCTTCACAGGGAAGCTCCAGCATTCTTTCTTTCAGTACCACATCCCGGAACTGTTCCTTTGTCAGGCCTGTATAATCCGGTACGCCGTTACCATAAGTGGTGCCATCAAACCTTGCTCTTTTGCGGATTTTATTGATGTAAGTAAATGCATCACCGGTATTTCCCAGTTCATTGCTTGCTTCTGCATACATCAGTAATACATCTGCATACCTTATCACCGGGAAATCATTCGAAGAAGAATTGCCCTGTGGCTCTGCCACCCGGTCCCAGTATTTGCTGAAGTAAGGATGTATAGTAACTTCATTGCCATTATTATTTACTTTGGTAATAAAGTTGATGGCCCTGCGCCTGTCATTTGATTCATATTGATTGTACAGATATTGTGTTGGGCGTTGCCAGCCCTGCGCATTTTGTACGCCTTCTGCACTTAATTCGGTAGGTAATAATCTTACATTGAACTGGCCAACCTCCCAAAAAATGATAGCGCCACCTGCATCGCCAAAGCCAACTGAAAAAATAGCTTCCTTACCACCACGGCTTGAAAGCTTGAATACATTGGCATAATCTTCCCATAAATCATATTGGTTGGAGTCAATCACTTTTTTTGCATATAAAGCTGCATTTTCCCAATCTTCTCTTGTTAAATACACTTTAGCTAAAATAGCATTTGCAGCACCGCTTGTGGCCCGGCCCCTGCCATTACCGGGGTCGTAACTCAACGGTAATGCTTCGGCGGCGTCTTTTAAATCACTGATTATTTGCGTATATACAGCATCGGTAGCGGCTGCAGGTGGGTAGAGGTCGTTGTTTTCTGCAGTGAGCAAAGGTATTTTGGTAAACAGTCTTACCATATTAAAATACAATAAGCCTCTCAGGAATTTAGCTTCACCCACCAGTCTTGCTTTCAGCGCCGCATTCATATTAATACCGGGAATACGGTTGATGGCTATATTCGCCAGTGTTATGGTTTTATAATGCATTGCCCATATTTCCTGCAATGAACTGTTCTGAGAATTGTAAGTGAAATTACTTAGCTGGTCAAAATTGGGCGCCCCTACCTGGTTGTTTTCCATTTCATCGGATGCAAGACCGGCAGTTACCCAAAATGTACTATGATATACGCCTGCAGTATTGCCGCCCTGTGCAAAGTTGTTTACGGAATTAAGATATGCATATACAGAATTTACAGCTGCAACAGCATCTGCTTCTGTTTTATAATAATTTTCAATTGTTACCAGGCTTTTTGGTTTTTCTTCCAGGAATTTTTTACAGGAAGTAAAAGACACCGGCAACAGCAGGAAGCAGGTTATTTTTATTAGTGAATGTTGTATTGTGTTCATATAAAAAATTTGATGTGTAATTAGAATGATGCACTTAGTCCAACCTGGAAAACTTTTGCCTGAGGGTAACCGCCCAAATCAAGTCCTACCAGTGTTGTACTCTGTCCGAAAGTATTGGCCTCGGGGTCGTAGCCGGAATAGTTGGTAAAAGTCAGCAGGTTGGTGCCGCTTACATAAAACTTCAGGTTACTAAGCTTTGCCCGCCGGGTGATTTTTTCAGGAAGCGTATAACTTAACACCACACTTTTTAAACGTATATAGGAAGCGTCTTCCACTATGGCAGAAGAAATAGTACCTACATCCAAACTGCCGGCAGCGACAGCACGGGGATATTTGTTGCCTTTGTTTTCAGGAGTCCAGCGGTTTAAACCTGCTTCCGCAAGCACATTATTTTGCCCTGTAAAATTCAGCAGGTCAAGGTTATTGAAATTGGCAAGCTTATTACCCTGGGCTCCCTGCAGGAAAAAGGACAACTCAATATTTTTATATGATAGTGTATTGCCAAAACCCCAGGTAAAGTCCGGCTGAGCAGAACCAATGATGGTCCTGTCGTTGGCATCAATTTTTCCATCTTTATTAATATCACGGTATTTCCTGTCACCGGCTTTTGCACGGGAAGCAGGGTTTGGCGAGCTTGCTTCCTGCCCCACCAAAACCGGGCTGCTGGCGGCTTCTGCGTCAGACTGGAAAATGCCATCAAACTGGTAACCATAAAATGTTCCGATACTTAATCCTTGTCTTAATAATAACACACCCTGTAAAATCACATCAGTCTTACTGTTCAGGTTCGTCATTTCATTCCTGTTAAGAGAGAAGTTCAATGATGATGTCCATTCCAGTTTTCCTTTAAGATTGATGGTTCTTAAATCAAGATCGATACCATGGTTTTTTATATTGCCAATGTTCAGTAAAGTAGAACCAAAGCCGGATGTTAATGGAATGGGGCTTGAAAGCAAGAGGTCATTTGTCTTCTTTTGATAGTAATCTGCAGTGAGGTTGATCCTGTTGTTCAGCATCGACAGATCAAAGCCAATATCCAGCTGGTGGGTGGTTTCCCATTTAAGGTTCTTGTTCACGTAAGATAAAGGCTCCTGCCCGGTATATACTTCGCTGCCGGAACCGCTGTTGAAAACGCCTTCGCCAAAAGGCCCGACCAATGCCAGTGATTGGTATGGTGCAATGGCCTGGTTACCGATCACACCATAGCTTGCTCTTAATTTCAGGTCGTTGATGGCATTTACATTCTCCATGAATTTTTCTTTTGATACCCGCCATGCAAAGGCACCTGAAGGGAAGAAGCCATACTTATTTCCTTCAGCAAATTTGGATGAACCATCCACACGGCCAGTCAGTGTAAAGAGGTATTTGTTATCAAGCGTATAATTGATACGGCCGAGATAAGAGATCATATTCCATTGCGATTCACCATTGGCAGGCTTCTGCGGGTTCAATGCAGTTGAAACATTATGATAGCCCGTACGGTCATCGGGAAAATCAAAGGCGTATACATACAGTAATTCATTGTTGAATTGCTGCATGGTAAAACCGGCAACGGCATTTATTGCATGTTTGCCCTGGAATGTTTTATTGAATGTGAGGGTGTTCTCATTCAACCATGTTAAACCTGTAGCCCTGCCAAGGGAAGCCTCTCCATTGCTGGCTTCTGTACGTTTTAAAAAGCTTGGTCCATAGCTGTTTTCGTTGTTGGTGAATGCATCGATGCCAAAGGTGGTTTTTAATGCCAGTGATTTGCTGATGTTGTATTGAACAAATGAGTTACTTAAAATACGTGACAGTGTTGTATTGGATGTATATTCTTTCGCCTCTGCGATCGGGTTCCCTAGTATTTTACCCCGGTCATTCTGGAAAGTATAACCTCCTTTTCTTGTTGAATCATATACAGGTAGTACAGGATTAAATAATAAGGAAGAAGTAACCACGCCCGGTACGATCTGTCCTCCATTGGTTAACACACCCACGCTGGAAACCCTTGAATAATTGATACTGGTACCAACAGTTACCCTGTCCAGTACTTTACTTTCAATATTGGCTCTTAGGGAATAACGTTTGAATTTTGAGCTGATGATGATGCCATCCTGGTTGAAGAGCGAGCCGGAGATAGCGTATTTGGTTTTTACATCACCACCGGAAAATGATAATTGATAGTTTGCAATGGATGCATCACGGAATAATTCTTTCTGCCAGTCTGTGCCAGCGCCTAAGTTTGGCGGGTTTACATACACCGGCGTTTGATTTGCATTGATCTTGGCATCATTTACAAGGTCTGCAAACTGGGCAGCATTCAGCAGCTCCAGTTTGTTATTTACTTTTTGAAAACCATAATAAGTATCAAAGCTTAAAATGCCTTTGCCACTCCTGCCTTTTTTTGTTGTTATTAAAACAACGCCATTCGCACCACGGGCACCATACATTGCTGTTGCCGAAGCGTCTTTTAAAATTTCAATGGATTCAATATCTGTTGGGTTGATGGAAGATAAAGGACTGATACGTGGACCACGGGTGCCGCCGGCGCTGATATCCCCGCCATCGCTGTTGATTAACAATCCATCAATAACATACAACGGTTCATTGCCTGCATTAATGGAGCTTGTACCACGGATACGGATAGACGTTTCTGCGCCTGGCTTACCGGATATCTGTGTGATCTGCACACCGGCAGCACGTCCCTGCAACGCCTGGTCAAAGCTGGTTGATGCCACAGCGGCCAGTTCGTTGGCTTTTACAGAAACCACCGACCCCGTCAGGTCGCTTTTTTTTGCTGTACCATAACCAATTACAACCACGTTGGATAATTCGGCCGGGTTTTCATTCAGCCTTATTTCTACAGCAGTATTGTCTTTTACTGTTACTTCTCTTGAAATGTAACCAACATAGCTAACTACAATTGTTCTTTTCTGTGCAGCAGCTTCAATACTGAATTCCCCTTTTTCATTGGTGGTAACGCCTGTTTTATCTCCTTTGAAACTTACCGTAGCGCCAACCAGTGGTACGCCTGTGTTGCTCAAAACCGTTCCGGTTATTTTTATTGCAGTACCCTGGGCTTTGAGAGAAATTTGCGGGCCAAGGTATAGGATCACGGTAATTAAAGCAACCGCCATCCTTTTGATGTGTGAGTGTCTCATTAAGCAAGAATCGTTAAAATGAATAATTGTTTTATATACATACATGCACTGCTATATGTATAAATGTATGTACATATTACAGCACAAAGAACCCTGTATTGCCGGGGTTACAACAAAAAGCCTGTTCCCTAATCCCCGTCTTTTATATTGCCTTTAAAATCCGTTTTTTAATGGCCTCTTTCTATATCTATTGTATATGTAAACCTGTCGGCTCTGTAAAAGCCTAAATTATATTCAATTGGTCTGTCGCCGGGATCGCAAACAACCCTTTTCCTGAAAAGGATTGGATCACCGGGCTTTACATTCAGAACCTTGCTGATCTTGGCGTCAGCCAGGATTGCACTGATACCTTCTTTTGACAATGCAGCAACCACATGGTATTTTTTTTCCAGTGTTTCATACAGCGGTTTTGAAAAATCATCATCGGGTGTGAGCCCGCTGCGTGGATGGAAATAAGAGATGAAATGCACTACAGGACCACTTTCCGGGCCTTTGATACGTTCCATCTTTAATACTTTTATCCCCTCTGTTATATGAAACAATTGTTGTATTTCTTTGTCAGGCACCACCATTGAAACTTTGATGCTGTAGTTTTTAAACACTACACCTTTTTCATCCATTTCATGGGTAAAGCTTGTCCAGTTTTTCAGCTTGGTGCTGATATTATTTTTGGCAACCTTGGTACCAACACCTTTTTTCCTGATAAGCAGTCGCTCATATACCAGTTTATTGGTGGCCTGTCGCACGGTAGACCGGGAAATACCCAGCCGCTTTGCCATGTGTATCTCGTTTGGTAAAAGCTTTCCATTCTGGTATTCAGGCTGCCCAATCAGCTTGCGCAGCATATCTTCCACCTGGGTGTGTAAAGGGAGAGAACTGTTATGGTCAATCGTAAAATCCATTAACATGTTTGTATGTTCGTACATACCAAATGTAGAAACTTTTTTTTAAAACCAATATTTTTTCTAAAAAAATTTTCGGTTGTTGTTTTTGTGCAGTCGCTATGGAAGGGTATTTGTTTTAAAAACGACAATCATATTTATTCCTGATAAAGGTCATCCCCTCTTTTTTGAAGGGCGTATATGTTTGTGCCTCATGAATAAATATTGCAGATGAAAACATTTTTTTCCTGTGTTGCTATTTGTGGTTTGGTAGCGTGTAAATCGGGCTATAGTGTATTTACAAACAGGCAAGACTTTTCTGCCCGGAATAATAAATCATATTACTGGCTTGATTTTAAAACCATCAAAGGCACACAAACACACCCGCTTTATTATAATGAGTCGATTGACAGGATGATCAGGCAGGCTGTGAATGAACAAATGCAGGCGAAGGGGTTTTCAGGTACAATCGATACGGGAGCATTAAAAATCCGGTATGATATTATAGTGGATGATAAAATAGCAGTGTATAAAAATTCAGGTGATCCGCATTATTATAACAATTACATATACACCAAACCAATTGTTGAAGGGGATTTGCAGGCAGGCGCTTTAATTATTGAGATAGCAGACAGCAGAACAAATAAACTATACTGGCGTGGCATGGCAAAAAATGTAATCAATTCACCGGAAAGAAAAAGGCCTGTTGAAATTATTAATGCTGCAGTTACAAAACTGTTTAAGAAATTTCCTTAATATATTATATTCATATTGCTTTGCTGTAGCGGTATTTTTCCTGTTCTATTTTTTGCGATATCATTTTTAAATCAAAAGCACTGCAAATATTCCGGGTAAAAGACTTGCCGCTTACTGTCACTTGTAAACCACAGCAATCATAATCAATCAATCCATCTTTTTTTAATCCTGCAAGCCGGGGAAAACAATATTGCTCTAATAAATACAGATCATGTTTATTAAAGCGGGTACTGCCTTTACAAATAATATCCAGGATATATTTCTTAAACAGCTGGTCTTCTTTATTTAAAAAATAGCCCTTAAAAATGGCCAGTTCATTATTGTGAACAGCTGCTTTGTATTTATGTATTGATTTTTCATTTTGTACATACGCATTACCGGAATCGCTGATGCTTGAAACGCCCAGCCCGATCAACAGGGTGGTTTTGGCTGTTGTGTATCCCATAAAATTCCTGTGCAGCCTGTTTGCTGTTTGCGCCTGGAATAATTCATCTGCAGGTAGTGCAAAATGATCCATCCCGATATCTGTGTAACCATTTTGCAGTAATATTTTTCTACCGGTTTGGTACAGTGCTAATTTTTCGCCGGCGTCCGGCAGGTGTGTTTCATCAAAAAGCCGCTGGCCACGGCTTGCCCAGGGAACATGTGCGTAGCTGTAAAATGCAACCCGGTCAGGTTTTAGCGCCACCGTTTGCTCCATTGTTTTAGTAATGCTCTGCACGGTTTGTAACGGTAACCCATATATTAAATCAAAATTTACAGAACTAAAACCCACATTTCGTGCAGCCGCTGTTATTGCTGCTACATTTTCCAGCGGCTGTAGCCTGTTTATGATTTTTTGCACCGCAGGGTCATTATCCTGCACGCCAAAACTTATTCTCCTGAAACCAAGCGCATGTAAAGCTTTAAGATGCTCCATGGTTGTGTTATTGGGGTGTCCTTCAATGCTAAATTCACGTCTTGGGTGTATTTCGCATTTACTTAAGATTTTTTCAACCAGCTTACGAAGGTTGCCGGGGGAAAAGAATGTGGGTGTGCCGCCTCCTATATGCAATTCCCGGATAATTGGGCGTTCATCCATCAACGATAAATACAAGTTCCACTCCTTTAATAGTGTTTCTATATAATCATCCTCAACAGTATGATTGCCGGTAATTATTTTATTACAGCCACAATAAGTACATAAAGATTCACAATAGGGCAGGTGAATGTACAGGCTGATGCCGCCGATGCTGTTCTGATTGTGAAACTGCCGCCGAAATACATGCTGCCACCTGCTTTTGTCCACAGGCTCTTCCCAAAACGGCACAGTTGGATAACTTGTGTACCTGGGTAACGGAACATTGTACCTGGTCAAAAGACGGTTGTTTATTTCCATTTTGATTAAGCTGGTGAATTTTACAAAAATACCGGTGTGATTTTTCGGGAGAACTGAGTTTTGATTGTGACAGTTATGATATTCGTCAGTACCCGGAAGTTGTATGGGTTTTATCTTGCACGCAGTAAAAATTTATTCCATCCTTTTAAATTAATTTCACGGCAGGACCTTAATTATGAACAGTCAGCTTTCACATCATACTTCTTTATTTGAAAATGCCACAGAAGGGATCATCCTTACCAATGGGGAAGGAAAGATTATTCTTGTTAATCCTGCCGCCGAAAGAATTTTTAATTATACCCGTGACGAAATAGTCGGGAGACCTGTCGAAGTGCTTATCCCAATGAGATTCCAGCACAACCATTCTGCCATGAGAGAAGGATTTTATCACAATCCTCAAAACCGCTCTATGGGCCATGGCCGAAATTTGTTTGGGAAACGAAAAGATGGTTCGGAGATACCCGTTGAAGTAAGCCTGAGTTTTTATAAGCAGGAAGAAGAGCTTTTTGTAATAGCATTTATCGTTGACATCACCGAAAGAAAGCAGATAGAGGAAAATATGCTGCGGCAGCAAAAAGAGCTGGAAGCGATGGCAGAAAACATGCGGAAGCTGAATGCAGAACTGGAAACGAAGGTGGAGGAACGCACCATGATCCTGCAGGAAGCATTGAACGAACTGGAAGCTTCACAGAAAGACCTGAACGATGCATTAAGCAAAGAAAAAGATCTGAATGAAATAAAATCAAGATTCGTATCCATTGCTTCACATGAGTTTCGGACTCCTTTAAGCACTGTGCTTTCTTCAGCAGCACTTGTTTCTAAATATACACAAACGGAGGACCAGGATAAAAGGGATAAACATGTAAAGCGCATCAAGGATGCGGTAAAGCACCTGAATGACCTGCTGGAAGATTTTCTTTCACTGGGTAAACTTGAAGAGGGTAAAATTTTTGTAAATCCTGAAAAATTCCTGCTGAAAGATTTTTTAGAAGAAACGGCGGAAGAAATACAAGCTATAGTAAAACCGCAACAGTCAATACATATAGAATGTGATAATCTTACATGGGTAACAGACAGGAAACTGCTAAAAAATATCATGCTTAATCTCCTAAGCAATGCTGTAAAATTTTCACCGGAAGGAGCAGCTGTTATCATACAGGCTCAGCATGAGCATAATAACTTAATTGTTGCTGTAAAAGATGGAGGCATTGGGATCGCAGAAGAAGATATTCAGCATTTATTCAGCAGTTTTTTCAGGGCAAAAAATGCGGTGAATATACAAGGCACGGGCCTTGGATTAAATATAGTAAAGAAATATACGGAATTACTGCAGGGACAGGTTACACTGCAGAGTGCCATTGGTAAAGGAACAACAGTAACCATCATTTTGCCTGAACTGACAAATACAGAAGCATGAAAAAGATCTTAGTTATTGATGATAATAATGACATCCGGGAAAATACAGCCGAGATACTGGATCTTGCAGGTTACACTGTTTTAACAGCGGAAAATGGTAAAGCAGGCGCTGGTGTAGCCGTAAAAGAAATACCGGATTTAATTGTATGCGATATTATGATGCCGGAATTGGATGGATACGGCGTATTGCACCTGCTGAAACAAAATGCCGCCACCAGCCATATCCCGTTTATTTTTTTAACGGCAAAAACGGAACGCACTGATTTCAGAAAAGGTATGGAAATGGGCGCAGATGACTATATCACTAAGCCGTTTGATGACCTTGAATTACTGAAAGCGATCGAGATCCGGTTAAAAAAAATGGAGATACTGCAGTCGCAGTTTGTTCCTGGCGATAAAGGTGCAGGCGATTTATTAAAAGAGTTGAATGGTTCAGGGTTGTTACCGGTTAACCCTGACCGTTATGAAAGCGAACAGTTCACTAAAAAATCAATGCTATACAAGGAAGGAGCCCGGCCACGATACTTATACCACCTTCGCTCCGGCACTATTAAAACATTCCGTATAAACGAAGACGGTAAAGAATATATCACCAACCTGTACAAAGCCGGTGATTATATTGGTTACCCCGCTCTGCTGGAAGATAAAAGCTATGATGATAATGCCGAAGTGCTGGAGGATGCAGAGCTGAGCCTGGTACCCAAAGAGGAATTTTTAAAGATGGTATATAATGATATAAATATTGCCTCCCGTTTTATAAAACTTATATCCCGGAATGTAAAAGAAAAGGAAGAAAGGCTGCTGAACCTAGCTTATGATTCACTGCGGAAAAGGGTGGCGAAAGGCCTGGTAACTATTTATGAAAAATTCAATAAGGATAATGAAGTGCCGGAAGCGATCAATATATCAAGAGAAGACCTGGCACAGTATGTTGGTACCGCCACAGAATCGCTTATCCGTACTTTAAGTGATTTTAAATCTGAGAAACTGGTAGAGATAAAGGATGGAAAAATTAAAATACTACAACTGGAAAAAATAAGTAACCTTCTGTATTAGTGTGCTGCATCACGGCTGAGATCAAAATCAGTGCCGGCCTGTTTGGATTTGTAAACAGGTTCCTGGCTTATCTCCCTGCCGTGATCGTTTTGTTGTTTCAGTGTCCATTTATCAGTGAGGGTGGTTTCCAGCCAGATGCCGCCTGATTTGCGGAATACCTGGGCATATAGCCCAAACCGCTGCATAAAAATTGATTCAAGCTCTGTTACAGTCATCTGGTCCGTAATTTCAACCGAAACAGGGATGATCTTATTGCGGAGAATATTTTTCAGTGGTAATATGTTTTCTGTCTTTTGTTGCGGCACGTAATTATGGTACTGTACAGCGCTGTTGAAGAATTCTATTTTAAGGTATGGATACGCAAGATTAAAATCTGCCTGGATGTCTTTGATCACTCTTTCCCCGTTTATCTCTAAATGCATAATATTATTTTAAGTTTTTATTGCTGCTTACAGGTAACAGTAGCTGCAGGTTCCACACAAAAGTATTGTTGACGGCCTTTGTTCGCTATGACGTTCATTAGCCCCGCTGATGATTATAGTCAAATGCCCCCTCCTGATTAAAATCATACGTTATACTTGCCGCCGTCACCTCCCGGCTTGTTTAAGAATTTCAATTTCGCTGCAGGTATTAATCGAAATTAAACCAGGTTAAAAAATGTGTTTGCATTCTTCATCGGCCGCAACTGTTACAGGACATATTTTAAATGTATTATACCCACGTATCCGTTCTCAATTTCCATTGCTGAAAAGATGCACAAGAGAAACATTCATCAGCAGGGCGGCAGTAGAATTTTATGATATGGCCGAAAAATTAAGAACTGAATTTGAACTGCTCGCTGTTTTTGAAGAAAAGCAATTCTTCCCGTCTGTACTGGGCACATTTAATACAAAACATACCGGTATACCTGGTGCCGGTACGGATATACCAGCCTTGCTGCAGGTGGCTGCGGCAAAGGATGATCTTTTGAAAGAACTCGTCGAAGAAATTGAAATAAGTGCCGAAGACCTGAACCTGCCGCCTGGTCATCACATATTTATAATAACAAGGATTTTCACGGAAGAATATCACCAGGAAAAGGCAAAATGGTATGCGATGCTGAATGGATGGAACCGCAGCTGTGATTGCTTTATTAGAGCTGCTGCATTTCCAATAAAACCGGTTGTGCAATGAGAGTGCCTGTAAAAGAAACACTGGTATGTTTTCATTGTGGTGAAGACTGCGGCGGGAGTAAAATAAAGCTGGAAGAAAAAAAATTTTGCTGCGAAGGCTGCAAAATGGTATATGAAATTCTAAATCAGCATGAGCTCTGCAGCTATTATGATCTCAATAAAAACCCGGGGCAGGCACAAAAGATACAGGTACGTACGGATAAATTCAGCTTCCTGGATGACGGGAACATAATAAAGAAGCTAATACAGTTTACAGATGGAAAGCAAACAAATGTTATTCTTTACCTGCCGCAGATGCATTGCAGCAGTTGTTTGTGGTTGCTGGAGAGTGCAGGTAAATTAAACCCCGGCATCATTTCGTCCCGGGTGAATTTTGCAAAGAAAGAAGTATTTATAGTTTTTGAAAATGCCGCTACTTCCTTGCGTAAGGTGGTGGAAACACTTGCATCTGTCGGCTATGAACCATACCTGAGTTTACATGATATTGAAAAGGGTAAAACAAAACTATGGGATAGAAGCAGGGCGTATAAGATCGGCATCGCAGGGTTCTGTTTCAGCAATATCATGATGATGAGTTTCCCGGAGTATTTTTCTATAGGCGGTTTCCTGGAAGAAGAAATTGGCGCAGCCTTA
Organism: Ferruginibacter sp.; assembly: GCA_047600665.1. Taxonomy (GTDB): domain Bacteria; phylum Bacteroidota; class Bacteroidia; order Chitinophagales; family Chitinophagaceae; genus Ferruginibacter. Next base: position 1,857,654 of record JASGKJ010000003.1, on the reverse strand, counting down.
AAATACTTTATTGTCTTTTTATCATTACCGGTATTATTCTATTGTGCAGCTGAATTCTTTATTGCCGCATGGCAGGGATTGAAGAAAAGGTTTTTGAATATCGATGCTCCAATAGCACTGGCCATCGCCATAACATTTGGCAGGAGTTTATACGAGATAATTACCGGTACAGGTACTGGCTACCTGGATAGTATGAGTGGCATTGTTTTTTTTATGCTCACCGGCAGATTGCTGCAGGACAAAACATACCGCTCCTTTTCTTTTGAAAGGGATTTTAAATCTTTCTTTCCCATTGCGGTTACTGTTGTTAAAAATGGCAGTACAATACCTGTGGCCGTAAATGAAGTAAAGGTAAACGATGTCATCCTGGTGTATTCGAATGAACTGGTTCCGGTTGACGGGATCCTTTCAAAAGGAGAAGCACTAATTGATTACAGTTTTGTGAGTGGGGAAAGTGCACCTGTGCAAAAACGGGTTGGCGAAATAATATATGCCGGCGGTAGGCAATTAAGCGGTAAAATAGAACTGGTAGTTATAAAAGAAATATCGCAAAGCTATCTAACCGCCTTATGGAATAAGTCTGTTTTTAAACAAAAAAAAGAGAGCCGGAGATCCTTTATACATACACTCAGTACAGTATTTACTTTTATTGTATTAACAGTTGGTCTTATTGCGGGTCTTTATTGGTATATGCATTCGAAACCAACACTGATGTGGAATGCCTTAAGTACCGTACTGATTGTGGCCTGCCCCTGTGCACTGTTGCTGAGCGCCACTTTTACCAACGGAAATATTTTAAGAATACTTGGTAAGAATGAATTGTACCTGCGCCACCCTGATGTGATCGAAGACCTGGCGAATACTGATCATATTGTATTTGATAAAACAGGCACGCTGACAGAAAACAGTAAAATGAATGTGACATACAAAGGCAGGCTGCTGTCGGGGTATGAAGAAGCCCTGGTTTGCTTTTTAATGCAGCAATCATCGCATCCTTTAAGTATGTCAATTGCAAATTACCTTAAACTGAAATGGGATAACAATTTTCAGGATCAGCTGCCGGAAATAAAAACAACAAATTTTAAACTGGTGGAAGGTAGGGGTATTGAAGCATGGGCAGAAAACCAGCATATAAAGATCGGCTCAGCAGATTTTACCGGTTCAGAAAAAGATAATATTGCTGCAGGTGTGGTTTATGTAAAGATAGATGATGCAATACCGGGTAAATTTATCGTTGAAAATAAATACCGGCCTGGCTTTCTAAACTTAATTAACAGCCTGAAAGAAAAATACTCCCTCAGCATTTTATCAGGCGATAATGACGGAGAAAAAAAATACCTGAAGAGTATCATTGGCAACAGCAACAATACATTGTTCAATCAACTGCCTCGTCAAAAACTTGAGTACATACAAAATCTTCAAACCCAATACGGAAAAAATGTTTTAATGATCGGCGACGGCCTGAATGATGCCGGTGCCCTTCGTAAAAGTGATGTGGGCATAGCCATAAGCGAAAGCGGGAATAATTTTACACCGGCTTCTGACGGGATATTATCAGCAGCCGGCTTTTCAAAGATTGACGCACTCTTGTCTTATGCAAAAAGTGGAAAGAAAATTATACTTATAAGTTTTATCCTGTCAGTATTATACAATATTACAGGGTTGTATTTTGCCGTGCAGGGAACCCTGTCTCCTTTGATTGCCGCTATATTGATGCCGGCCAGCTCTGTCAGTATTATCTTGATTACCTATGGCCTGAGTGAATTCATTGCCTGGCAGAAAGGGCTCAGGTGATCTTTACAATTTTTATCCAGTCACTTTTAATTACTTCTTTCACTGATAATAATCATACACTCCAATGATGTAAGGCATTTAATGAAAGTGGAGACTCTGCCAAATTTGTACCGCAATTATGAGTGTTATTCTTCTTCTTTTAAGCGTGAGCATCTGCATAGCAGGCGGTTTCCTTGCAGCTTTTTTATGGAGCGTTAAGGACGGCCAGTTCGAGGATGGTTTTTCTCCTGCAAACCGTATGCTGTTTGATGATACAAAAACCAAATTAAATCAGGAATAAATGGAATTACAGAAGTTTTACTATGATAACCGGGTACCAAAAATGTTTGCCATCGCAACCGTTTTTTGGGGAGCCGTGGGTATGCTCGTTGGTGTGTTAATAGCCTTTCAGCTTGCTTTCCCTGTACTGAATTTTAATTTGCCTTTTACTACGTTCGGCAGGCTTCGTCCTTTACATACGAATGCAGTGATCTTTGCATTTGTGGGCAATGGCATTTTTACAGCAGTATATTATGCATTACCCCGTTTGCTTAAAACACCCATGTGGAGTAAGCTTTTAAGTAAAATTCATTTTTGGGGATGGCAATTGATCATCGTTTCTGCAGCTGTTACATTGTTGTGCGGCTTTACTACCGGTAAGGAATATGCTGAACTGGAATGGCCCATTGATATTGCCATCACCCTGGTATGGGTGGTGTTTGGCATCAACATGTTTGGAACAATATTTACCCGCCGTGAACGGCATCTCTATGTAGCCATCTGGTTCTTTATTGCGTCATGGGTTACGGTGGCCATGCTGCATATTGTCAATTCATTCGAATTGCCGGTCTCATTCTTTAAGAGTTACTCCTGGTATGCAGGTGTGCAGGATGCATTGGTGCAATGGTGGTACGGGCATAATGCAGTGGCATTCTTTTTAACCACACCTTACCTCGGGTTGATGTATTATTTTTTACCCAAGGCAGCAGGACGGCCTGTCTATTCTTACCGGCTTAGTATTGTTCATTTCTGGAGCATCATCTTTTTATATATCTGGGCAGGGCCGCATCATTTGTTGTACACTGCCTTGCCAGAATGGGCACAATCGCTGGGAACAGTGTTCTCCATTATGCTGATATTACCCAGCTGGGGTGGTATGCTGAATGGGTTGTTCACACTTCGTGGCGCATGGGATAAGGTTCGGGAAGATCCTGTGCTGAAATTTTTTGTGGTGGCAGTTACCTGCTATGGTATGGCAACATTTGAAGGACCCATGCTATCATTAAAAAATGTGAACGCTATTTCACATTACAGCGACTGGACCGTGGCACATGTGCATGTGGGGGCTTTGGGGTGGAACGGCTTTCTCACGTTCGGCATGATGTATTGGCTCATTCCTAAAATGTTTAATACCAAACTTTATTCAAAGAAACTGGCAGCAAAACATTTCTGGATAGGCACACTCGGCATTATCCTCTATGCGATCCCGATGTACTGGGCTGCTTTCCGCTCTTACTTTATGATGAAGGCATTTACACCGGAAGGACAACTGCAGTACCAGTTTATTGATGTGGTGCAAACAGTCGTTCCTTTTTATGTACTGAGAGCAATTGGTGGTACTATCTTTTTGATTGGTGTATTTGTAATGGTGTATAACCTTGTAAAAACAGCGAAACAGGGAACATTTATTGCAGAAGAAGAAGCAATGGCGCCGCAACTGGCACCGGTTTACAAACCATCTAAAAACTCGATATGGCACAGCGTGATCGAAAGAAAACCTGCACTGCTGCTCGTGTTAAGTCTTCTTGTTGTTGGGCTTGGTGGTATATTCGAATTGATCCCCACTTTTCTTGTAAAATCAAATGTACCCACTATTGCAAGTGTTAAGCCATACACACCACTTGAATTGCAGGGCCGGGATATTTATATAAAAGAAGGTTGTTACAATTGTCACTCACAGATGATACGCCCTTTCCGTTACGAGGTTACCCGTTACGGTGAGTATTCAAAAGCAGGCGAGTTTGTTTATGATCACCCGTTCCAGTGGGGCAGCAAACGCACGGGACCTGATCTGGCAAGAGAAGGCGGAAAATATCCAGACAGCTGGCATTTTAATCATATGCTGGAACCAACTTCCATGTCGTCGGGTTCTGTAATGCCCTCCTATCCCTGGTTGTTTGAAAAAACACTTGATATTACTTCCACCAACTCCAAGATACATGCCATGCGCAGGCTGGGTGTGCCATATGAAAGTGGTTATGAAGCAAAAGCAAATGATGATCTCAGGATACAGGCGAATGAAATTACTGCCAGTCTTAAAAAAGATAAGATCGATATAAAAAGTGATAAAGAAATTATAGCACTCATTGCCTACCTGCAGCGCCTCGGGAAAGATATCAAAGGATCAAATACCACCACATCAAAATAAAACACCATGAAGTTTACCTATTACCTGGAAAAAATTGCCGGTGTAAGTATTTACCCTGTTATATCCCTGTTATTATTTGTAGCATTTTTTACAATAGTAACACTTTGGGTGCTCCGCACAGATAAACGGATAATTGAACATATTGAAAACCTGCCGCTGGACAATGAAAAATAATTATACCGATGATAAATTATAAAAAAATATTTTGTACTGCCTTTTTGTTTTTAACCGCCTGTATTGCTGTAGCACAGGATAAAGCAGTTGCCGGTGAAACCGTCCCTGCAGCATCTTCCACGAACCCAAATGTCGTATTACTTGTATGCGCTGGTTTCCTGGCAATAATATTAATAGTGATGGCAAGCGCCTTAAAAGCATCAGTAGGCTATCATCAGCATAAAACTAAAAATAACAGGGCTGCAGAAATAGTTGCAAAATCAGTTTTACTCCTGGTGGCGCTCTTCAGTGTTGGCACAACATCTGCCCAGGAAACTGTTGCCGCCGCACCTGCAGTTTCATTTACAGAATCTGATTTTTTAAAATGGTTGTTAATAACGGTGATCGTTATCGAAATGTCCGCCATCTTTCTTTTTACAAAATGGATCAAGTATTTCGCCGGCGTGGAAGCATTTGAAAATGAAAAAAGACTTCTGAAGAAAAAAGCAGGGATCAATCGCTGGAAAACATTGTGGGAAAAGATGAACAGCTTTAAGCCCATGGAGAAAGAAGCAGATATTGATACCGGGCATAGTTACGATGGTATACGTGAACTCGATAATGTTACACCACCGTGGTTTAAGCTGGCCTTTGCATTATCAATTGTTTTTGCGATAGCATATTTGTGGCGCTACCATGTGGCAGCATCTGCACCGATGCAGGTACAGGAATATGAAATTGAAGTGGCAGAAGCAAAGGCTGCACATGAAGCATATTTAAAGAACCAGGCCAGCAACGTGGATGAGAATACAGTGAAAATGCTTGCGGGTGCAGATATTGACGCCGGCGCTGCGGTGTTCAAGTCAAATTGTGTTGCCTGCCATGGCGATAAGGCGCAGGGTAACGTGGGGCCCAATCTTACAGATGAATACTGGCTTCATGGCGGTAACATCAGGGATATTTTTAAATCGATCAAGTATGGCTGGCAGGATAAAGGAATGAAATCATGGAAGGATGATTTTTCGCCAACGCAAATAGCGCAACTAACAAGCTATATAAAATCATTGAAAGGAAGCAATCCGCCAGGTGCCAAAGAAGCACAGGGTGTACAGTATACAGAAAGCCCGGCAACAGATTCTGCCGTGGTAAAAACAGACAGTTTAAAAATTGCCTCAAAATAGTATTGTATGGATGCAGGAGAACTGGTACAGGCAAAAACCTTCCGGGACAGGGTTGGTACGGTAACGGAAAAGGGTAAACGCAGGTGGGTGTATGCAACAAAACCATCCGGCCGTTTTTATAAATTACGCACCGTTATCTCTTATTTTTATGTAGCAATTTTTTTTATATTACCATTCATTAAGGTAAATGGCATGCCATTCGTGCTGCTGAATTTCATAGAAGGAAAATTTATATTATTCAGCAAGATATTCTGGCCGCAGGACTTTTTCATTTTTGCCGTGGGTATGGTTACGTTCATTGTCTTTATTGCATTGTTTACTGTTATTTATGGAAGGCTGTTTTGTGGCTGGGCCTGCCCGCAAACTGTTTTTATGGAGTTTGTGTTCCGTAAAATAGAATGGATGATCGAAGGCTCGCCGGCACAGCAAAAGAAACGAAATGAGAACCGTGGTTCAACGGACTTTATTGTACGTAAAGTGGTAAAACATGTTTTATTCTTCCTGTTATCTTTTTTAATAGCAAATGCTTTTTGGTCTTATGTAATTGGCCTGGATGAGCTACTTAAAATAATACGGGAGCCGGTAACAGAACACCTGGTCCTGCTTGCCGGCTTGCTTGTATTCACTTTGATTTTTTATACTGTATATGCCTACATACGGGAAATAGTATGTACTACGATCTGTCCTTACGGGAGACTGCAGGGTGTTATGTTTGATAAGGATACCATGCAGGTTTCTTATGATCACAAAAGAGGAGAGCCCCGTGGAATAATTCGGAAAAGCTATGTAAAAACCAACGGAGACTGTATCGATTGCAAAAAATGCGTGCAGGTATGCCCAACAGGTATCGACATTCGTGATGGTGTGCAACTGGATTGTGTTGGGTGTACCGCCTGCATTGATGCCTGCAATAATGTGATGGAAAAGATAAACCAGCCGCCAGGTTTAATACGGTATGCATCCGAAAATGAGATCAGTAAAGGCAGGCGCTTTGTTTTTAATGCAAGGATGAAAGCATACAGTGTATTGTTGTTGTTGTTGCTGTTTTTCATGAGCGGGTTAATTATTACACGTAAAAGTGTTGACAGTTACATCTCAAGAGCAAAGGGCCAGTTATACCAGGAAATGCCAGGAAACAAATACAGTAACCTCTATACCGCAAAGATCATTAATAAAACAAAAGCGGCAATTCCTGTTAGTCTTAAGCTTGAAAACTTTCACGGACAAATACAACTGGTGGGTTCGCACAATCTGGTATTAAAACCTGAAGAAGTAAATGAGATCACCTTTTTTATCATTCTTGACAAAAGGGATGTAAAAAAACACAACCAGGAAGTAAAGCTGGGTGTGTATGGGCCACAGGAAAAATTTCAAACAGTCAGCACAACATTTTTAGGACCATTTATATAATTTTTTTATGAGCTGGGGATATAAAATATTATTAGCGTATACAGTATTTATCGGGGCCATGCTGTTTATGGTATATACAGCATCAAAGCAAACCAATGAAATGGAAGATGAAAGGTATTATGTAAAGGAATTAAAGTTCCAGGAAGTAATAGATGCAAAAAATAACCTGTATGCGCTTGGGGAAAAATTAAGTATACAGGAATCACCTGAAGGAATAATTATAACATTCCCGGTTGTTTCACTGCAGCATTTTACCGGAGGTAAAATTGAAGTAATGCGGTCATCTGATAAAAGCAAAGACTTTACAGTTGATATTCATCCGGCTAAAAACGGGCAGCAGTTAATTGAAAAAACAAAATTTGTAAAAGGCGCTTATAAATTCCGGGTACACTGGACGGGCAATGCTCTTCCTTATTATGCAGAAGAGTCATTTTATATTAAATAATAAGTTATGGGTATTGCAGCAATCATCAGTACGGGTCTGCTCATTGGTTTTATGGGGAGCTTTCACTGCATTGGGATGTGCGGTCCATTAGCATTGAGTCTTCCTGTAAATAGCTCTTCTTCGTCAGCCGCAAGGATGATTGCTGTTTCACTTTATAATCTCGGCAGGGCTTTTACTTACGCTTCTATTGGTTTTTTTTCTGGTATTATCGGGAATAGTTTTTTAGTAAACGGGTACCAGCAGGCTTTTTCCATATTACTGGGAACGGTGGTACTGTTTATATGGTTTTCACATTATGTAAAACCATTTTCCTTTTCCAATCCTTTTCACCTGAAAGTGAAACAGGTATTGGTTAAGCTGCTTTCTATTAAAAAGAACTGTATTACCTATTTCCTCTTTGGAGTTGCCAATGGATTGCTTCCCTGTGGCCTGGTTTATCTTGCTGTTTTTTCTGCAATGGCTGCCGGCACCCCCGCAGGCGGCGCTTTGCTGATGTTTATGTTTGGTATGGCAACTTTTCCGCTTATGTTCTCCTTTATGATTTTGGGAAAACATTTTTCTTTTTCTTTCCGGACTAAACTTAAAAAATTGACGCCCTTATTTGTTATAATGATGTGTATGCTGCTTGTATTACGTGGGCTCAACCTCAATATTCCTTATATAAGCCCGGCAATTGAGCCACTTAAAAAGGAAATGATCAATTGTCTCCCCAAATAAGCGGTTAAGCTTTCAACCAGTTATTTCTTTTTATGGGTTAACTTCGTGCCATGTCCGATTTTAACTGGAACGACAGTATAAACCTCCTTAGTAAACTTACACCAACCCGTTTTTGGAATGGAGTGAAAGTGCTCAGCAGTTTCTATGCAAGCCGCCTGTTAAATAAACCTGTTCAATGGGGTTATCCTGTTTCTATTTCTTTTGAACCCACCACCAGTTGCAACCTGCGTTGCCCGGAATGCCCGAGTGGTTTAAGGGCTTTTACCCGGCCAACAGGAATGCTTGAAAAAGACTTTTTTAGTAAAACCATCGACGAGATACATAAAGAGCTGCTTTACCTTATTTTTTATTTCCAGGGGGAGCCCTATCTTAATCCTGCATTCCTGGATATGGTAAAATATGCTTCCCAAAAAAATCTACACTGCCACCAGCACCAATGCACATTATCTTACAGATGAAAATGCAAAGCGTACGGTGGAGAGCGGTCTGGACAGGCTTATTATCTCAATCGACGGGACTACGCAGGATGTGTATAAACAATACCGGGTGGGTGGTAACATCAATAAAGTGATGGAAGGCGCCAGGAATATAGTAAAATGGAAAAGGGAATTAAAGAGTAAAACACCTTATGTATTCTTCCAGTTCCTGGTGGTGAAACATAATGAACATCAGATAGAAGATATAAAAAGACTGGCGAAAGAAGTGGGCGTTGATGACGTCCGTTTTAAAACCGCACAGGTCTATGACTATGAAACTGATCCTAACAACCTTATCCCGACAATTGATAAATTCAGCCGTTACAAAAAAAACAATGATGGCACCTTTTCAGCTAAGAACAAACTGGCTAACCGCTGCTGGAAAATGCAGCATGCCAATGTAATTACCTGGGATGGCCTGGTGGTTCCCTGTTGTTTTGATAAAGATGCTATGCACCGGCTGGGTAATTTAAAGATGCAGTCTTTTAAAGAGATCTGGCATAATGATAATTACAAACAATTTCGCAGTGAACTGATGAAAAGCCGCCGCAACATTGACATTTGTGCCAATTGCAGTGAGGGCGTAAGTGTGTGGAGCGAATAAAACCTGTTTTTATTATCATTGTGTAACATAATTTAGTAACCGGCAAAGAAAACATTATGGGCATCGAAAAAGACATTAACCAGCGCAGCTTCCGAAGCGAATATCAAAAAGGGGTGATCAATATCATTTATACGCATAACTGGCTAAAGGAAAAATTGCAGGCCATTTTTGATAAAGAAGATCTCACCAGCCAGCAGTTTAACATTTTGAGGATTTTGCGTGGAAGCCCGGCGGCTTTGTCAACATTGCAGATACGGGAACGTATGCTTGATAAAATGAGTGACACCAGCCGTATTGTTGACCGGCTGATAAAAAAAGGGCTGGCTAAAAAAGTAACAAGTAAAACAGATAAAAGACTGGTGGATGTAACGATCACGGATAAGGGGAGAAAATTGCTGCAGAAAATGGACCAGTCTGAAACGGATATAGAGAGCCTCTTGCAGCAGCTCTCCGTAAACGAAGCAAAAACACTTAATAAACTGCTGGACAAAGTGCGCCAGGCCTGATATGTTCCGATGAAATTTTCTTTCTGTAAATCTTTTCCTGTATTTATTGCTTTAACAGCAATTGTTTTTTCCGGCAAGCATGTAAAAGCCCAGGCCAGGGCGGAGTTTCGTGGTGTATGGATCGCCACGGTGGATAATATTGACTGGCCTTCAAAAGGAAATTATAACAGCGATTCACAAAGGGTTGAATTTACAAAGTTGCTGGATATGCACCAGCGCAATGGCATGAATGCAGTGGTTGTACAGATCCGTCCGTGCACAGATGCATTTTACCCTTCTCCATATGAACCCTGGAGCGAATGGCTGACAGGTATACAGGGAGAGCCTCCTTCCCCTTATTATGACCCGCTTGAGTTTATGATCACGGAAACGCACAAACGCAAAATGGTTTTTCATGCGTGGATGAATCCCTACAGGGCGCAATTCAATATCAGTAATGACCTGGTATCTCCATTGCACATTACCAGGCTGCACCCGGAATGGTTTGTTAACTACGGAGATAAAAAATATTTTGACCCGGGTAATAAGGATGTACAGCAATATATAACAGAAGTGGTAAAGGATGTGGTAAACAGGTACGCTGTTGATGCCATTCATTTTGACGATTATTTTTACCCTTACCCGCTGGAAGGAAAACAGTTTCCCGATGATTCAACTTTCCGTTTATATGGAAACGGGATGAAAAAGGCAGACTGGCGCAGGAGCAATACAGATTCCATTATTGCCAAATTATACCGGGCAATAAAAGGCGAAAACAGTGACTGCCTTTTTGGTATCAGCCCTTTTGGTGTGTGGCGCAGCATTGACAAAGATCCTGTGAACGGCAGTAATACTGTAGGTTCACAATCGGATTACGATGACCTGTACGCAGACATTTTACTATGGCTGAAAAATGGCTGGATAGATTATGTGGCGCCACAGATCTATTGGGAGTTTGGTCACCGGCGTGCTCCTTTTGAAGTATTGGTTGACTGGTGGGGCAAACATACTTACGGTAAACAATGTTATATCGGTATCGGTTTGTACAAAGCCAACAGTAATGCGGCCTGGCGTGATGTTACGCAAATTCCACGGCAGGTGGAAACGATCCGCAATACACCAAACATACAGGGGATGATCTTCTTCAGCAGCAAAAGTTTTGAAAAGAACCCCAATGGCTGGAGCGATGTTTTACGGCAAAATTATTTTAAAGAGCCCGCCGTTGTGCCTGGTATTAAGTAATCAATTCCTCTTAAATTTTCCTTCCAGCCTGTCACAGGCTTCTACACTTCCGAGCCTGAACCTGAAGCGTAGTTTTGAAACCTTATCCAGTCTTAATTCCTGCTTACAAACAAATCCTAATTGAGTACTGTAAAAGTTAGGCGGTAAAAAATAAACCGGGCTTTTAGCAGTAATTATTTTAGCAGACTCAAATGTTTTTTTCTGTTGCTGCAAGCCCTGTTGAAGCAGGTTTAAATGACCTGTTTCTATACTGATTTTTTGGCAAAAAACGCCCTTTGCCACAAAAATCATGCAGAAAATTAAAATTTTAAGTTTTTTATTCACTTTTCTAAAATCAAACACTGTAAATTTACGTCGTTATCCTTAAACAGGTTCAGCAGGATGACTCTTTTTTAAATCGTATTATAAGCTGTCATATCGTATAAAACTGTTATGCAGCAAGGGTTTTAAAGACTTTTGGGTAAAATATTTATAAAGAGTCAGCGTTTTAGAAAAAAGAGGCGGCTAGCCTGTAAAAATTTTTACAAAAAAATGAAAAAAAATACCCCTTTTTGTTAAAAACCGGGTAATACTAATAACAAATATGGCTTTAAGTCAGGGACTATATCAAAAACAATTACAGAAATTATCGCCCCAGCAAATACAGCTGATGAAGCTGTTGCAGATACCAACGGCACAGCTGGAGGACAGGATAAAAGAAGAACTGGAAGAGAACCCTGCACTGGATGCAGGCCAGGAAGAAGAAAAGGATGAATTTGAGAATACGGAGGAGTTTGAAAGCGGGGAGGAGGAATATGAAATGGATGGCAGCGAGGATGAATATGAAAATATAGATATCAGCGAATATGTGCAGGATGGAGATGATGATATTGCAGATTACAGGATGAGGGATGATAATTATCCTGATGCGGATGAGAACAAGACCATTCCACATAAAGTGGAGACCGGTTTTAATGAACTGATGCTGGAACAACTGGGGCAGCTTAATTTAACAGAGCACCAGCAAAAAGTGGCTGAACAGATCATCGGTAACCTGGATGACGATGGCTACCTGCGCCGGGAGTTTGGAGCGATCGTTAATGATCTTGCTTTCCGCCAGAATGTAATGACAACAGAAGAGGAAGTGGCTGAACTGGTGGTACAGATACAACAGTTTGATCCGCCCGGTGTATGTGCCAGGGATCTGCAGGAATGTTTACTGCTTCAACTGGAAAGAAAACAGGAGCAGGGCGATGATGTGGAAATGGCAATTAAAGTGCTTGCAAAATATTTTGATGAATTTACCAAGAAGCACTACGAAAAGATCCAGCGTGGATTGAACATTGACGATGACCAGTTAAGAACAATCATTGGACAAATTGTAAAACTAAACCCCAAACCCGGCGGGAACGTGGGTGATGCAGGTAAGGGAGAGAGCTATATTGTACCCGATTTCTTTGTTGCCAATAATGCCGGTAAGCTTGAAGTAACGCTTAACAGCCGTAATGCACCAGATCTCCGTATCAGTGAAGGATACAGGGATATGCTAAAAGATTATGACAGGAGTACCAAGAAAGACAGGCGGCAGAAAGAAGCCATTCTTTTTATCAAACAAAAGATCGATTCTGCCAAGTGGTTCATTGATGCTATCAAGCAACGCCAGCATACACTACTCAGCACTATGGAAGCCATAGTTGAGTATCAATACAATTTCTTCCTCACAGGCGATGATACCGACCTTCGGCCAATGATCCTGAAAGATATTGCTGAAAAAACAAGTTTGGATATAAGTACAGTAAGCCGTGTTGCCAACAGTAAGTTTGTTCAGACAGAGTTTGGTACTTACCGGCTTAAATTCTTCTTTAGTGAAAGTTTACAGACAGACAGCGGCGAGGAAGTAAGCACAAGGGAAGTAAAAAAGATTCTCAGCGATCTTATTGAAGGAGAAAGCAAAAAAAATCCTTTGAGTGATGAAAGGCTTACTGAACTTTTACAGGAAAAAGGTTATAATATTGCCCGCAGAACGGTGGCCAAATACAGGGAGCAACTGAACATACCTGTGGCAAGACTCCGGAAAGAACTGTAAATAGTCAATAGTGAATACTCAATTGTCAATAGATGGAAGCGGGGAAATAAGGGCTGATGGTTCACCTTTGCTAATTAGGATACTAGCACATCTTTTCTCTTATATTTTTCACCCCCTTTTCATCCCGGTATATGTTACCTGGTTCTTAACTTTTATACACCCGTCCTATTTTACAGGATACAGTGCAGCACAAAAATGGTGGATCGTTATCAGGGTGAGTTACACCATGGTGTTTTTTCCATTGCTGACGGTGTTATTGCTGAAAGCACTTGGTTTCAATAAATCAATTTTTCTCCGCACACAGAAAGAACGCATCATACCATACATTGCCTGTGGTATCTTTTTCTTCTGGACATATCTCGTGTTCCGCAACCAGCCCGAGATACCATCCATCTTGACAGCATTTACCTTTGGTGTTTTCCTGGCTTCCTCTGCGGCGCTGCTGGCAAACATCTATTTCAAGATCAGCATGCATGCCATTGGTATGGGCGGGCTGATCGGTATTTTCCTGGTGATCATGTTGCTGAACAGCATGCTGATGACCTGGCCGCTGGCGCTGGCTTTTTTTATTACGGGTGCCGTATGTACTTCAAGGATGATCGTAAGTGATCATACACCAAAAGAAATTTACACCGGGTTAATAGTGGGTGTTTGCAGCCAGTTTGTGGCAGCAGCGATGATGGTGTGAGACTGCATTTGGAATCGAAAAGTGTGGTACAGCCGCTAACTTGTTCCCTGCCTGATTATTAAAGCCGGTTTATTTTACACAACTCCTGCCAGGAGGCATATGCCCATGATATTTTATTCCTTACGGATAAATGACAAATGTAATTCTGAATGCGTAGCATCGAAATTGAATAACATAATCTCAAGCTGATAGGCTGGTTTGCGGAAATTAAACCTTGTACTTTCAATTGGAACAGGAAAATGAATATATCTTTCTTGATGAGATGTATCAGAATTTTTCCTGGATACTAAATCAATTATCTGTTGATATTCCTTTTTTGCGATATCATTCGAGCTGTAATAGTATTTAGAAAAAAATATTAAGTTATTGATGGTTTCGTGCTCTCCATTTTTCACCAGCCTGCTAATTTTTAACCAATTCAGGCTAATTTCAATAGAATCTGGTTTTGCCTCAACCAATCCTTTATCAAAGCTTAAACCATGAAATTCTCCATGATAAAAAGGCGATAGGCTATCAGTTTCAATATAGCCTTTTTGAAAGAAGCGTTTATCCGAAGCTAACTGATTGTAAATTGCTTTACGGGAAGCATTCAAATTAATTCCAAAGAATAATTCTCTTACCGGACTCTTTAGCTGTCCAAATAAAATGCCGGCAAACAGCGTAAAGATTGATATAAAAAATGCTTTTTTCATCAGCGTGTTTAATAGTTTGACCCTAACTCATCCAATATCGCAAGCAGTTTTGTTGTTATTTAACCTGTATTAACCTGAATACTTCTAAGTTGTTGGTGTCTCCGTTGATGTTTAAGTTTGCTGCAGCATGTAAATAGTCACCTGCAATCTCTAACATATCCCAGCTATCAGTTCGTCCATTATTCGTTAAGAGTAAACTCCGGCTGTCACCTGGATTAAGTTTCCAGCTAAAGTAATAAGTTTTATTATCAGGACCAATATGCTTACCCGTTCCGTCAGCATTAAATGTGAACCGAAGCAGATCATAATTAATGCCGGTGGTATTCGGCCCTCCCCTTGTATAAGAAGAATATTGCCCGGAAATAACATGATAAAGTTTATCTACCTGCCATGTTTTTTCAATCAACAGTTGATTTTTGGACATGCTGCCGGAAACATTAGCCTTTGATGTTTTGCAACCAGTCGTAATAAAAAGTATGACTGAAAAGCTAATAAGTGTTATGACTAATGAACTAAGTGATATTTTTTTCATAGATAGTTAATTAATAATGCTTAGAAAAATTGTCTGCAACGACCGAGTATTGCCGAAGGCAGGATATTCATTGCTTATCCAGCCCAGGAACCGAAGCTCAATAAATTGCTGATATTGAAGGTAACAAATAAAAGTTCTGCGTAGCTTGTTGAGCCACGCACAAAAGCCAAATAGAATTACTGCCGCTTGGGCAGGGCAACGTCCTGCCAGTCTATTGCCAAACCAACTGTTGTACGCAGTCGTCAAAGTCTAGTTGCACATTTTGAAAAACAGTCTGATTTTCCTTCCGTATCTTAAAACAAAGAAATCTGTATTCGCTTGTGTCCATTCAGGTAATCCTTTTATCTTAAATACATAATTACCGTAGCCTGAGCCCGAACAACACAAGTCCCACTCACCAGTTATTTTTGACAATTGATTGTCCTCGCTTGACACAAAAAAAGAATTGTCAGGCTTTAGATGTAATTGGGCACCAGGAAGAAAAATAGAACTGTCAGAATCAGTAACCTTTTCTAAACAATAGGATTGTTTGCTCATTGTATCAATCATTTTATCATGCGGCGAATTACACGCTAAAAGTAACATGGAAATAACAGCACTCCAAAGGCTAGATAAAATTTTAAATCTTAAGGTTACTTTCATAAAATACTTCGGGTATGTGCAGACAAATTCAGTCAAATATTTTTGTCGTTATTAGAAGGAAATCAAATGGCTTGCGCATAAAGGGTATGGCCTTATCCCGGTTGGGATCCATCTGCCCACAGCGGCTGCCGGTTGAAAAACTGATATTGAAATTAAGAACTAAAGCTCAAAGTGGTTTGTTCCTCCTGAGGCACTGCTAGGCTTTGCAATTGGCTGATGTTGCTGATCATGCTCAACTTGCATAAAAACTAATGTTATGTGTAGCTTTTGTTGAATGTCCGTAATTACAAAATCTAAGTTGTTATTCTTAACCTTCGCTTTGTAAGCAAAATTATTGCCCAGCAATTGGCTGCTAGAATAATGACTATTATGAGCATTGTAATTATGGTTTTGTCAAATGATAATAAAAATGCAAGTCCAGCAGTGGTGATTATTATATTGATTAAGAAATGTACTGCCAGTTGCCAATTTTTGTAAGTCAGGTTAGTCCAGTTTTTGAAAATGCCAAAACATAAAAATGTCAGAGTCAACTGGATTAAAATAAAGGGTAAATACCAAAGTTTTGAATCACTGTTATATTGTTGATGTTGTTTAATAACGAATTCTTGAAATGCTATTTCCTCACTTTGCTTACTAGTGGAAAGTTCTTCCATTTCTAAGTCTGATTCGCCAATTGGAGTGTAAAAAAATACCTTAAATGTCGGTCTATACTTTGTAAATATTGAGGGTTCGTAAAACTCACTGTCTCTAAATATTCCAACAAAAAGCCATGTCAACAGAAGAAAGGTTAAACTAATGTAAATGCATATGTTTGATTTGAAGGTCTTCATAAAGTTACACACAACGTTCGAGGCTTGCCGCAGGGCTGATATTTTATAACTGTCTGCCCGGCAACTGAAGCCGATTGAAAAACCGATGTTGAAGTTAACAACTAAAAGCCAAATAGAATTCGGTCAAGCCCGATATTAGCTGATAATAGTACAACTGCCGATTGTTATTACGTCCGCCAGCCTTGCGGCAAACCTTTTGTTGGTTGCAGTTATTTTCCACTGACTTGTAAAAACGATTTCAATGTATCTCCGCTAAATATAAATTGGATTGTGTCTGATTGTAAAAATGATGTATTCTTTTTAGAAACTATGTCGTAAGTCTGAACTGTATGTTTAGAAATAACTGTCAGCAAATTGTTGGCGTCCAAATAACTGTATTCAATATTTTTTATTTGATACGATGTGAAATAGTTTATCAGGTTTGAAAGTTTTGTACAATAATTCTTTCTGTCAGAAATTTTACTGTTTAAGAATGGGTCATAGAAATTTAAAGAACTTTTTGTGTAGTCTTTTGGAAATAAAATCCTAAGGTCGTTGGTGTCTGATTTGGAAACCAACCCAATGCAAATGATTTGTCCACTATTATATTCGTAATGGGCTCCATTAAATATTGTAAATCTGTAACAATCAAAATTGTCTAAACCTGTAATTTCATTTTCAGTCAGTAATTTAATAGATGCTGTGTCAACCGAAATATAATTGTAGCTGCCTTTGATATCTAGGAGTTCGTTGTATTTATCTTTTGCCTTTTGAAACGGGAATTGATTTGTTGAAGTTATTTTGTGATTGACGGTATCCTTGTCATCAAACTTATTTGTCTGACCACAAGAAAGTAGTGAAATTAGAAATCCGACTAACAGGTTTTGTCTAACAATATTTTTCAAAATGAAGGGTCGTTTATAATTGCCACCAACGTTGGCGGCTTTGCTGCAGGTGTGGAATTAGAATTGCGTCCGCCCGGAACAACCGCTGATAGTTTTGTTTAGCTGAAGGTAAGAACTAATGCCCAAAGTTGCTGTGTCCGCCCGAAACTGAAGCTGAGTAACGAAGTAAGGCTGAAGATTAGTTTGTCCAGCCACACTTGCGCAAAACCGTTTGTTGGTGGCAGTATTGTCGTCAGCCTAATTTTCGTAATTCCTTTGCCGCTTCTTTATGTCCAAACTTTTTTGCTTGTTCAAAGTAATATTTCGTCCAGCGATTTGATTGATTAACCCCGTCACCGTGTTTGTAGCAAAGTCCTAAATTGTAAAGTGCCTTTTCGTCGTTTTTTGATGCAGCCTTTTTATACCAATAAACAGCTTTCGTTTCATCTTTCTTAATTCCTTCTCCATAGAAATATGAATAACCTAAATCTCTTTGTGCATCAATAAGTCCAGCTTCTGCGGCTTTAGAATACCAAAATACTTTTTTCTTGTCGTTCTTAATACCAAGTTCATCAGTAGAAAAGAAAAAACCAACATTGTATTGAGCGTCTCTATGTCCAGTCTTTGCAGCTTTTAAGTACCACTCAAATGCTAATTGCAAATTTTTCTCTGTCCCATACCCATTGTCATAGCAAGTGCCCAAATAAAATTGCGCTCTTTTATGTCCACCTTTAGCCGCACACAGCCAAAGCGAATAAATGTCTTCCCAATCTTTCTTTTTGGGTTTTGTTGTCTCGAAGGCAAGTCGATAACCTAAGCGAAACATGCGATTAAGTTTGCTTTTGCTGAAGATCTGCGTCACACTGTAACGTTTTTTGTCAACTGAGTTTTGGAAACGTAAGCTCTTTTAATATTGCCACCAACTCTCAAATATACGCAACTCCTTGTACAAGTTTACCTTGACAATCAGTGCTTTTCTGTACAAATAAACTTGCGGCAAAACAATTGCGGGAAACCGGTTTGTTATTCCAGTATCGGCCTTAGCCACCTCGTTACTTCATCAATATCCATCTCCTTTCGTTTAGCGTAGTCTTCCAGCTGGTCCTTATCAATTTTACCCACACCAAAATATTTACTTTCAGGATTTGCAAAATACCAGCCGCAAACAGAAGATGCCGGATACATCGCTAAGCTTTCAGTAAGATGGATACCCGTATTTGCTTCGCCGCCCAGTAAATTGAACAGCTTGTATTTTTCTGTATGATCGGGGCAGGCGGGATAGCCTGGTGCAGGACGGATGCCTGCATACTCTTCTTTTATCAATTGTTCATTGGAGAGTGCTTCTGCTTTGTCGTAGCCCCAGTACTCTTTTCTTGTCTTTTCATGCAGGCATTCTGCAAATGCTTCTGCAAAACGGTCGGCCAGCGCCTGCAGGATGATCTTGTTGTAATCATCATGGGCCGCTTCAAAGTTTTTAATATGCTGATCGATGCCCTGTATCGTTACAGAGAAAGCGCCCATATAGTCGTTGCCGCCAGGGCTGATAAAATCAGCAAGCGATATGTTGGGCTGGTCAGCAGCTTTCTTTACCTGCTGTCTTAAAAATTCTAATTTGATGGTTGAGTCACCATCTTTTACCTGTACAGAATCCGGTGCTGTTTTCTTCGCTTCCCAAAAACCAACCGTGCCTTTGGCGGTCAGCCATTTTTCATCAATGATCTTTTTAAGCAGGATGTTGGCGTCATTGTACAGTTTGGTGGCTTCTGCACCCACCTTTTCATCGCTTAATATTTGTGGGAATTTTCCATGCAGTTCCCATGCAATAAAGAACGGCTGCCAGTCAATATAGTTTGCTATTTCCTGTAAAGAATAATTATCAAAAACTTTAACGCCTGTAAAAGTTGGCTGAACAGGTTTGAAATTTTCCCAGTTAATTTTTACTGTATTTTGTTGCGCTGCTGCAAATGGTAAAAATTGCTTAACGGCTTTTTTATTATTGAAATCATCTGCCAGCTTTGTGTATTCCGTTTTTATACCGGCAAGAAAATCTGCTTTCTGTTCATTGCTTAATAAACTGCTTACCACGGTTACGCTGCGGCTTGCATCCAGTACATGCACCACGCCTTTATCATATTGTGGTGCGATCTTTACCGCTGTATGCATACGGGAAGTAGTGGCACCACCAATCAGCAACGGCAGGTTCATTTCCCGGCGTTTCATTTCGTGTGCTACATGCACCATTTCATCCAGCGATGGTGTGATCAATCCTGATAAACCAATAATAGCAGCATTACATTTTTTTGCTTCTTCTAAAATTTTATCAGCGGGCACCATCACACCCAGGTCAACTACGGTGTAACCATTACAACCCAGCACCACGCCCACAATATTTTTACCGATATCATGTACATCACCTTTTACTGTTGCCAGTAAAACGGTGGGTGCATTGGATGCTTCCTGTTTTTCAGCTTCAATAAAGGGTTGTAAGTACGCCACACTTTTCTTCATCACACGGGCACTCTTTACCACCTGGGGTAAAAACATTTTACCGCTGCCGAAGAGATCACCTACGATGTTCATGCCATCCATCAGCGGGCCTTCGATCACATCTAAGGGTCTTGCAGATTTTTGCCTTACTTCTTCTGTATCTATATCGATATAATCTGTAATGCCATTTACGAGTGAGTGCGCCAAACGTTTTTCAACCGGCAGGTTTCGCCAGGCTTCATCTTTTACTTCTGTTTTGCCTTTTGCTTTTACTGTTTCTGCAAATGCAATTAGTTTTTCCGTAGCCTCGTTATTATCATTGTTACGGTTAAGGATCACATCTTCACATAAATTTCTCAACGCAGGTTCTATCTCATCATATACAACCAGCTGTCCGGCATTTACAATGCCCATATCCATACCAGCTTTGATGGTGTAGTAAAGAAACACGCTGTGCATAGCTTCCCTTACATGATCATTGCCGCGGAAAGAAAAAGATAAATTACTTACACCACCACTTATTTTAGTAAGCGGCATCAGTTGTTTTATCTCTCTTGTAGCTTCTATAAAATCAACGCCGTAGTTATTGTGTTCTTCCAAACCGGTAGCTACGGCAAATATGTTAGGGTCAAAAATAATATCCTGCGGTGGAAAGCCTACCTGTTCTGTAAGGATCTTATAAGCCCGGTGACAAATTTCCACTTTGCGGTCTTTTGTATCCGCCTGTCCTTTTTCATCAAAGGCCATTACAATAACAGCAGCGCCATAGCTGCGGCAGATAAATGCCTGTTCAATAAATTTTGCTTCTCCCTCTTTCATGGAGATGGAGTTTACAATGCATTTGCCCTGCACACATTTCAACCCGGCTTCAATGATCTCGAACTTGGATGAGTCGATCATCACCGGTATCTTGGCAATGTCCGGTTCGCTTTGCAGCAGGTTGAGGAAAGTGGTCATTGCTTTCACGCCATCCAGCAAAGCATCGTCCATGTTCACATCGATCACCTGTGCGCCGCTTTCCACCTGTTGCCGTGCAACACTCAATGCTTCTTCGTATTTGTTCTCCTTAATAAGCCGTGCAAATTTTTTACTGCCGGTTACATTGGTACGCTCACCAACATTTACAAAATTGGTTTCGGGCCTGATGACCAAAGGTTCAAGACCGCTGAGACGTAAGTATGGTTTT
Source organism: Ferruginibacter sp. (assembly GCA_047600665.1). GTDB lineage: Bacteria > Bacteroidota > Bacteroidia > Chitinophagales > Chitinophagaceae > Ferruginibacter. The sequence continues at coordinate 1,836,755 of JASGKJ010000003.1, read as the reverse complement.
ATAGTGCTCATTTTTTTTACCACTAAGGACACAAAGTAAGTACACAAGGTTCACAAAGAACCATTGATAACTCTTTTTACCCCATCTTTAAAAAGTAATACATTAAAATTTATTAATAAACCCAGTTTGCAATTCGATAATTTCAAATAAGTTAATATTTGAGCAAGATGTATATCCGCTAATGTTTCAATCGCTTTTATCTCAACAATAAATTTGTTTTCAATCATAAAATCAGCACGGTATCCAGCCTCCATTTTAATATCTTCATAAATCAGCGGAAGACATTTTTGCCTTTCTATAAATAAGCCTGTTTTTGATAACTCGAAACATAAGCACTCTTCATAAGCACTTTCTAATAACCCGGGGCCTAATGCTTTGTGAACTTTCAGTCCTGCTTCAAACACAATCTTCGCTATGTCATTTTCAGTAAACATTGTGAACTTTGTATGCTTTCTTAGTGCCCTTTGTGGTTAAATTAATTCCTTTTCCATCAGGGGCAGTTCTCTCGGTTTGAATTTGCTTACTTCTTCTGCAATATGTTTTATATGATCCGGCGTGGTGCCGCAGCAGCCACCAACAATGTTCAAGAATCCTTCTTTTGCCCATCCTTCAAGTATATGTGCTGTTTCATGCGGTTGTTCATCATATTCACCCATAGCATTGGGCAAGCCGGCATTTGGATAAGCAGATACATGGCAGGCTGCTATTTGCGACAGCTCCTCAATATGCGGCCGCATTTCGTTTGCACCCAATGCACAATTCAGCCCTACACTTAGTGGGTTTGCATGTGCAACGGATGTATAAAATGCTTCCAGCGTTTGACCACTCAGTGTTCTGCCTGATGCATCAGTGATGGTACCACTGATCATAATGGGCAGTTCCGGTATATTATTTTCCCTGAAGAAATTTTTTGCTGCATAGATGGCAGCTTTTGCATTAAGGGTATCAAAGATGGTTTCAATTAATAAAACATCTACACCACCTTCTACCAGCCCTTTTATTTGTTCTTTGTATGCTTTGGCCACTTCATCAAATGTTACAGCACGGTAACCGGGATTGTTTACATCCGGGGATAAACTCAATGTTCGGTTTAATGGCCCAATGGCACCTGCCACAAAGCGGGGCTTAGATGGATCCTTTGCGGTATAAGCATCGGCTGCACGGCGTGCAATACGGGCACCTTCCACGTTCAGCTCATGTACAAATGCTTCCAGCTTAAAATCTTCCTGCGCAATGGTGGTAGCAGCAAAAGTGTTTGTCTCAATGATATCAGCACCTGCTTCCAGGTACTCCCGGTGAATGCCTTCAATTATCTGAGGCTGGGTAAGATTTAGTATATCACTGTTGTTTTTTACATCTATTGGCCAGTCTTTAAATCTTTCGCCCCTGTAAGTTGCTTCGGTTGGTTTATGCCGCTGTATCATGGTGCCCATGGCGCCATCTATAATCAGTATCCGCTGCTGCAATGCTTTCTGTATTGGGCTCATACTTCAATAATTTGTGGGTGAATAATGGTATACAGTATAAAAGTGCGACGCAACTATGCTGATAGCATTACTATGCCCGGTACATAAAAATTAAACTGATAAACTGGAACAATCCGTGAAGTTGTTGAGGAATGCTTCGTTTATTAGTTCTGAGTTTTAACAGGCTGAACAATAAACAAATCCGCCTGAAGTGGGCGCAAAGTTAATATAAAAAGCCATAACAAGAATGTTATGGCTTTATAAAACTATATGATTCGTGCTATTTGCGTTTGCCGATATTGAACACCCGGGCAATATTAAAGCCGAAGAGGATATCGCCTTTATCCCATTTGCCGGTGGTCTCACTTACAAATGTTTTTTCCGTCATGCCGGTGGAGTTGGTAAAGTGCAGCTGAAATACATGACCACCTGTTTCAATATCAAAGCCGAAAGAAAGTGAATTGGTGGAGCCGGCAATTTTAGTGCCCGGCAGTTGGTAATAATATTCTGCATTAAAACTTACCCGTTTTGATAGTTTTTGCCGTCCACCGATACCAATAGCCCAGGTGTCATTGGGATCGCTGTTAACTGCAGTAAGGTTTCGGTGAATTACCGTAGGCATTAGCTGCATGGAAAATGCGTCGGAGAATTTGCGGCCAATGATCAGCTGGTGGGCATAATATAATTTATGCTTGATGGGTAACTTTGGTTGTGTGCGTAATGTCACCAATGCAATGGTTGGGATATATACAATACTGAAAGGTGAATTTTTTGCACCGGCTGACTGGCGGAGCAGTTTGATCTTTACAAAAGCATCCAGTGTTTTTTGAAAAGTACTTCGGCCGAGGCCAACCATTATATTATCGGTAATGCCATAATCCAACCCCATACGCATGGTGGCATTGTCCAACCCAAACATTTCATAAATGCCATTATTCAGTTTGCCAAAACGGTGGGAGATCTTTACATCCATTACACCCTTGGCGAGTGTTTCCACCGAATGGCCATTCACCAGGCGGGTGGTCTTAAATGTGGCTTTGGTATACTCCGTTTTAGGAGCGGCCTCATTTTCGAGTTGACTCATTAAGTCGGCTGTATCTTTTGCCGGCTGTTGTGCAGCTGCTTTTATACAGGTAAGTATTGTAAAGAAAGACAGCAGTATGGTTTTGGTCATTGTCATATCAGTCATTTTAAAGGCTACATTTTTTGATCGTACTTACAGGATACCGTGATCTCGATGGTTTCAGCAATATTGTTGCTGACAACACTTGGAATGGTCACTTTGTAATCTGCCAGTTTGATATTGAATTTGGACGAGGCTGCAGGCACACCTGCTTTTACTGTGATGCTACCGGTGCTGCTAACTTTTTTTGTTACACCATGTATGGTCAGGTCGCCGCTCACGGTTACGGGATAACTGCCATCTTTTGTAAAATTTACCTTGCTTATATCGGCAACAGTTCCTTTAAAAGTTGACTTGGGATATTTATCACTTTCAAGATAGTTTTCGTTGAAGTGCTCCTCCATGGTTGCTTTAGCAAAATGGAAACCTTTTATGAGCACGGAAAATTGTAACTCTCCTGTTTGTGCATTCAGCACACTTACCACCTGGTTGTTATCTGCTTTAATATCTTCCAGTTTGGTGCCGGAGAAAAAGGAGATAGAGCCATTCTTGGTATAATATTTTTGTGCATTGGAGAAAACGCTAATGGCAAGGATGAATACTATTGTTGTAAATGTTTTTTTCATACGATAACGACGGTTTTAATTATTGGGAGCGCCGTCTTCTATCCAGCACTTTATTTTATCAATATCGGTCTGCGACAGCGGCCCATCCTGCGGCATTGTTTTTTGAACAATTACCTGTTGCTGTATAGCTTCAAGCGCACCTTTTACATCAGCGTATTCAAAAAAAGTATAACCACCGGAGTTAGTCAGGTCGTGACATTCATACGTGGCACAGCGGCTCTGGATGATCGGGTTAATATCCGCACTGAATTTTGCCGGGATGGTATCACAGGCGCCCACCGGAGGCCCTGGTTCCAGCAGTTCCTGCTTATCATAGGTGCAGGATGTGTACAGGGTGCCTGCAGTAATGATCATGATAAATAAACACTGTTTGATTGTTGCTTTCATTGTACCCTTATATTTTATTGATCCGTTTTTGAGATATAGCACCTGTTCAAATACACATCTCCCGGAATACCGAGATCCGCATCTCCTTCACCGAGGCCCGTACAAATGCCTTTGATAGTTGTTTTGCTGCCTGTCTTTAAACTGCCGGGATCCCCCTCAAAGGTGCAGTTTACTGCAGCCCCAGCTGTATTGGTCTCAAGCAATACAACTGCTTTTTGCTGCTGGTTAAGTGCAACCTGTTTTATATCTCCCGTTACTGCAATTATTTTTCCTGTATAGTTCGATTTGGCGGTTACAGAATCTTCCAGGAACATATCATACAGGGCCGCTGCCGTTGTTACCGGAGCTGTTGCTTTTTCAATATTTATACCCTTATCTGTATACAAATAATAGGCGATAGCCGATGCGGCTATGATGCAAAGTGCCAGGCAAATAAGGATATATTTCTTCATACCGGTAATGCAACGGGGATATGCATTCAAATCGGTACAACCATGCGTGTGGTTGCCTCTGTGGAATGAAAAATTAGTTCAATACCAATTTATTAGCGGGGGTTTAACTGCCCTGTGATATATAATTTTCTACAGGTATCCTGTTAGCGATACTGCGGGCAAGGGTCATTTCATCTGCATATTCCAGCTCACCCCCAAAGGCAATGCCACGGGCAATGGTGGTTATTTTTACCGGCAGTTGCTTAAGTTTTTTGCCAATGTAGTAGATCGTGGTGTCGCCCTGTATGTTTGCGTTAAGGGCAAATATTATTTCAGTGACATTTTCTTTTGTAACCCTTTCCACCAGCGCATCAATATTCAGTTGTTCGGGTCCAATGCCATCCAAAGGAGAGATGATGCCGCCCAGTACATGGTAAAGCCCGTTGAATTGCTGGGTGCTTTCGATGGCAATAACATCCCTTATGTTTTCCACCACGCAAACAGTTTCCTGCTTACGGGCACGGTTACTGCAGATATTGCAAACAGCGGTATCAGAAATATTATAACAACGGCTGCAGAATTTTATTTGTGAGCGCATTTCTGCGATTGCCTGGCTAAAATGATTTACTTCGCCTGCATCCTGTTTTATTAAATGCAGTACCAGCCGCAGCGCTGTCTTTTTACCAATGCCGGGCAGTTTTGCAAATTCATTCACCGCTTTTTCGAGGAGAGAGGAGGAGAAGATCATTGGGCAAAATTAATTGATATGGGATAATGGATAATTGATAATATTTTTATTTTGGAGATTTAATGGTAACAGCGAAATATATAATGTGAAGGAATTATCCATTATCAATTAACTAATTATCCGTTACAACTCCACCTCCCGTTCATTATCCCAGCTGGCACGGATATTTAATTTTTTGTCAAGTGTGATGGCCCGTTCAGGCTGGAGTTTCTTTTCATAATTGCCGGGATCCCATTCGCCATTGTCATTTGTATCAAACAGTATCCTTAATTCATATTCTCCCGGTTCAAATAATTTATCGCTCCAGGAAGCTGTTGTAATACGGACAGTTTTATAGATAACGTCAGCCTTAAAGATCTGGAGTACCTGGTGTTTGGCTGTATCCAGTTTTTTAAACCTTATTAAAAGACTGCCATAATCAGCAGCCCCTTTTGATTTGAATTTTATGGTGTCATTTTTGGCCAGGTGTGCGCTGAATGTATCGGTTACAGCAGCACTGTCAATAATAAGCCTGTAGGCGAAAGTGTCTTTCCAACTGGTTTTAAGACTAAGGATCTTGCTGTTACTGTCAAGACTGTATGAAATACCAGGTATTTTGTTATAAAGCGAATCTGTCACTTGTATTTTTTCTGCATCAAAACTTTTAAGCGGCCGGTTAAAACTAATGTCAAGCGTTGTTAAAAGACTTTGATCAGCTGCTGGTACAGGGACAGTATATTTTAATCTCTTTTCTGGTAATGCTTTTGGGGGTGTTGTGTTTTTTTTATCTTTTTCTTCAGCATATGCGTATAATGTTACGCTGTCTGTCTTTTCAGACACGTTGATATCTGTATTGCTGAATGCAAACAGTTCCGTTTTATCATTATAGGTTTTACGTCCGTCATTGTCTTTCAGTGCATATACTTTGTACGTATCTTTTGAAAGGTTACGGAAAGTGAATTTTCCATCCCTGTCAACCCTTGCCACATAGTCCGGTCTCCGGTGCTGCACCATCGTATCATCAGTATTACGGTAGAGCAGGGCCATCAGTGTGCTGTCTTTTTTGCCTGTTTCAGCCAGTATCACCTGGCCGCTGAACTGCAGCGAATCGATGGTGGGCCCGGTTGAGAACACGTAAGTAAAATCCCGGAAAAGATTTCCTTCATTATTATCTTTAATCGCATTGCCGAAGTTGATGGCATAGGTGGTATTGGGTAATAAGGTATCCTTCAGTTTTACAGTAACGGTTTTTAACTTAAAGTTTACCTGCGGGTTTGATTTTGGATAGGGAGAAACAAGCACATTCTTTGTTGGATCATCCACCACTATATATTCGTCAAAGGTGAAAGAGATCTCTTTGCCTGTAAAGTTCGTTTTGTTTAATTCAGGCGTTGAAACAACCAGTTTTGGCGGGATGCTGTCCTTTGGACCACCGGTGGGTACACCTATCTGGGCACAGCCAAACAACATTACTGTTATGATCGCAATAAAGGAGAATGAAAAAAAATAAAGCAGTCGCTTGCTGTTCATCTAAACTGGTTGAGGTGCAAACTTAATCTGTTTCCACTGTTTGAAAGCTGGCAAAAACATAAAGTTTTTTAAAGCTTTTTAAAACCTGGCTTCCTTTTTAAAATTAATATTATTCCGTTTCTTCTTCCAGTTCGTGCAGCGCCACTTCCAGTTTATTATCTTTTATAAAATTACACCAGTGACAGTCCGGCTTACCGCAGCCGGTATAAAAATCTTTTTCCTGTATTTTATCCCAAACCGATTTTATCTGCTGGCTCACGGTGGTCGTATCTGCAGGTGTGATCACCACTTTTTCCTTCCGGTAATTTTTCTTTTTATCCGGCTCCACAAAATCAAATTCGGTACTGATCACTTTCCAGTCCTTTTGTTCATAATTATCAATAAGCAGTTTGTAAAAAACAGCCTGGCGCCAATAGTCGCCACCGTTAGGCTCCTTTTCATCCGGCCCTTTTAATTTTGGTAGTGCTTTGTCAATGTCGCCGGTCTTGTAATCCACTACATTTATTTCTTTGCCATTAAATTCAAGCTTATCCAGTTTTCCTTTGATCGGCACACCATTTACCACCACACCACGAATGTTTCTTTCAACAGCAACGATCCTGTTCCAGCTGTTAATATATTTATCATAGTAATTACTTAATACTTCATCACCGTATTCCAGCCGCCGCTTATATGCTTCAGGTGTAAAATTTTCCCGGTGCCGGCGGAGGTACCAGCTGAAATCTGCCAGCATCTCCTGTTTGGAAGGAAACTGCTCTTTGCCGCTTTCCTGCATTTTACGGAAAAGTTTTTCCAGTGCATGGTGTACAGCACTGCCAAACTCCGTTGCTTCATTTCTGCCCGATGGTATCCGGATGAGGCTTTGATAATAGAACTGCAGCGGGCATTTTAGGTAATTGCTTAGTGCGGTAACGTTCATTACAAACTTTGCAAGCAGCCCATCTATAAAATCATCTTCCGCTCTTTCAATCTCCGGAGCCTGGTCGCTGAGTTGTAATAGCTGGAATTCCGACAAGTATCTTCTGCTGACAATGTTATTCTTTCAACAGGAAGCTGGTGCTGTTCCTGTATCTCTGCAATAAACATCGAAGGCTCCATTTCCCTTCCGTCGCTTTTCAGTTTTGCATAGGATATACATAAATGTTTTTCAGCCCTTGTAATTGCTACATAAAAAAGCCGCCTGAGCTCTTCTTCTTCATGCGCTGCTGTGGCTGATACAGAAGAGAACATTGTATCGGGTAATTTATAGCCTCCACCAGGTTTTCTTTTCTTTTCCCATGCAGAAGCATTCACACCTGCAAAAAAAACATATTCAAATTCAAGACCTTTACTGCCATGCGCTGTTAAAAGATTCACGCCCTTTTCACTACCGGATAATTGCACCATTGGTAACGGTAACCCTTCTTTTTCCATCAGGTCGATAATGTCGACAATTCCTTTTAAGGTTAAGGCCGGGTTGCGGCTGGTCTCTTCTTTCACAAAATCAAAAAGTGCGGTGAGCAACTGCAGCAGTTCAATTTTATCACTGCTTTGCATGATATATTTTAATATGCCGCCCTTTTGTACGATACTGCTGAATAATTGCTGCAGTGTAAGATTAGAAACATCTGCGATCAGGAGTTCCAGTGTTTTGCTGAGATTGGCAAGACCGCTGTGCAGGCCGGGATCAAAAGATCTTTTGGTGCACTATTGGCTTTATCAGCTAATAGTTTCCTGATGGAAGTTAATTCGCCGCTGTACTTTTTCTGGTTTACCTCCACCGTGATCTTTGCAATTTCTATTGGCGGTATTTTATAAAAATCATAGTGCAGTATCTCAAACAACATTTCATCGCCGCCATACGGGATATCATGTTCTGCATTAAGGTAACGGAAAAGCTGTATGATCTTTTTTATAAAAGGATGTTGTAAAATATCGATGTTCTTTTTACTGTAAAAAGCGACGCCTTTTAAACGGAAGAAAGTTGCCAGTTCTTCACCATATTTATTCTCCTTATAAATGATGGCGATGCGGCCGGGGTTAATACCAAGCCGTATCAATTCAGCCACTCTGTTGGTAATGCCGGCCATTTCATCTTTAACAGAATTGTATTCAATGATTACCGGCTGTTCAGTCAGCTGCTTTATTTTCTCATTAGAAGAAATTAATTCTTTACTGAGATTGTCCAGTTGCTTTACCAGCCTATCGTTATTGCGGTTGATCAGTGTTTTTGAAATATCCAGGATAGGTTGTGTGCTGCGGTAATTATTGGTAAGTACCACTGTTTTCAGATCATTGCTGTAAGTGTTTGCAAAGCTGATCATGTTTTCCACGTTGGCACCCTGGAAGCGGTAAATACTCTGGTCATCATCACCCACCACGAAAACATTTGGTTTATCCCAGTAACTGATGAGCAATTGTACCAGCCTGTTTTGTGTACCACTGGTGTCCTGGAATTCATCCACCAGTATGTATTGGAATTTTTCCTGGTAAGCAGACAGCAGGTTTTTATTTTCTTCAAAGGCTTTTATCACCCAGTTGATCATGTCATCAAAGTCGTACCGGCTGCGTTGCTGCATCAGCTGCTGGTAACGGTCAAATTCATATACGGCAGCCCGCAGTTTTTCCATGCGCTCTTTTTCTTCATCAATCTTATCCTGCTTTATATCCCCGGCATTGAAATTTTTGTATTTCCTTTTATAAATAAATTCATCCCTTGTAGTAAGACTGCCGAGGTACTCATCAATTTTCTGGCTGATAAATGCCGGCTGCCAGCCTTCCCGTTTCATCGACGAAAAAAGGGATTTAAGATTGTTGATCTCGAAATACACATCACCACGATAGCGTTTAAGCGGGTGATTTTTAGGAAAATCATCAATCAATTGTTTAAAAAGTTGTATGCCCTCCAGTTCTGAAATGGCATCCAGGGAGTTTTTTTCAAACAGCGGCAGGTTGTCCTGTATTACATCGTTGCAAAAAGCATGAAAGGTATAGATGTTTACCTTATAGGCATCAGCCCCAATAAACTGCTGCAGGCGCCGCCGCATGGCAATGGCGCCTGCATCGGTATAAGTAAGGCAAAGAATATTTTCAGGCAAAACATCTGTTTCAAGCAATATCTTCCCGATCCTTGCTGCCAGTATTTGCGTCTTACCGGTACCCGGCCCTGCAATCACCATTACCGGCCCTTCAATGGTATCTACGGCTATACGTTGCTGTGGATTCAGCTTTTGATATTCTTCGTTAAATTTTTGCTGTAAACGCTGCTGATATGTTTGCATGAAACTTTAATAATGTTTTCTCTGCTTCATGACTGACTGCATAAGAATAACGGCGCAAGTCCTTCAATGAAGCTGATTAAAGATACTATGCATGAAACAAAAAAGTAAAAATGCTTTTACTGCTTTTTCTTAAAAGTAAACAGCCTGAATACGTCCCTGTAGGAAAGCAATATCTGGAATGAATATTCCCTCAGCTTATTTTTCAGGTCGAAATAAGGAGAAAAGCGGGCATCGATATAAAGACCGGGCGCCAGCTGCTTTTCATAGATCATGTTCAGGAACAGCAGCTGGCGGCTGGTTTCGTAATAGTCCGGCAGTGTGCTGATGGATGAGACACTTTCGTAAATTTTTGCACCACGTGGAGCAATGAATTTGCTGCCGCCCCAGTAGCTTGCCAGGAAAGAGATATCCCATTTTGATTTAAGGAAAAGATTGACCAATGCACCATTACCTTTATTAAAAGGATAAGGGCTTGCACTTTCTGAATGAAAATAACCGGCATGGTAACCATCTGTCCTAAATTGTTTGAGCCAGCTCTCTTTGTCAGGGTTGTTCCATTCCACCCAAAGCCCCTGTGCCGTATTAATAACAGTAGATACTGCAGAACTGTTTGTATCCAATTGTCCACCTTTATGTGGCAAAATAAATTGTACAGGAATTTTTACCTGCCAGGCGCTGGTGGGTTTTGTAAGCGTATAAGAAAAGGCAGCGCCGCCATTGAATTCTTCGGGAAAATCTGAATTTTCTGTTTGCAGTATCTCCCAGTCGAGCCAAAAGTCTGCATTAAAGCGGTGACTGTTGTACTTGAACTGTACGCCTTCTTCCACCGGCCGTTCAATAATTTTATCATAGCTGAGCAATGGTTCAATAAGGTCGTGGCTCTGGTTACCTTCCAGCGTACCGAAAATAAAACGGAAGTTCTTTTGCTGTATTTGTGCTGAATAAACCGGCCTTACTTTGCTGAATTTATGATCACCAAAATCACGCTGCGCCAGTAAGCCGGCATGCAGCCGCAGCCATTTATTTGGTTGGTATACCAGTTCAGGTTTTTGCCAGGTGCCAAAATAAGTGTAACCCGTCTGGATAGAATTAAAATATTCGTAATCTTTTATATAGAAAAGATTGGAATAAGCGAATGACAGCGTATTGCTGTCTTTTTCCTGCACCGGGTTAATGAACTGCATGACGCCGGATATAAGCTGGGCATCAGCCTTAAAATTTATATTCAACAGCAGGGCAAGCAGGCAATATTTGATGAGCTTCATATGTAATAGTATGGAATGAGATTTTGTGCGGCGAAGTTAATCAAATCATTTCCTTAACAAAAAGCGGCTTAGCCTGTTATACATACAAATATTTATGAGCAGGGTTTATTCTTTTAAAAAAGTGCAGCAAATGCCGGTGAGTGTTGATACTGCCTGGGATTTTTTCAGCAAACCGGATAACCTGGTACAAATAACCCCGGCGGGGCTGGATTTTAAAGTAATATCAAAATACCATGGAGATAAAATATACCCAGGGCAACTGATCGAATACACACTCAGGCCTTTGCTTGGTATACCAGTGTACTGGATGACCGAGATCGTACATGTGGAAGACAAAAAATATTTTACAGATGAGCAACGCTACGGGCCTTACAGCTTATGGCACCACCAGCATCATTTTAAAGCAACTTCCAGTGGCGTGGAGATGACGGATATTGTACATTATAAAATACCGTATTGGTTGCTGGGCGACCTGGCCAATACTTTATTTGTAAAAAGGCAGCTGGAGGCAATATTTGATTTCAGGAGAAAGAAGGTGGAGGAGTTATTTGGAAAGGTTTAGGATGTTTAGTGTTTAGAAAGTTTAGAGTAGCTAACTAAACCTCTAAACTTTCTAAAACATTAAACTAGGTCTTACCCCGGCATCCTTGTAATAAATTTCTCCATTTGTTTTATCTGGTCTGCAATCTGGGGCGTGGTGGGTTTCAGCGCCTTTGCTTTCCTGAAATAATCTTTACCGGCCCTGAATTCCCTTTTGTTGATCATGATGGAAGATAATTGTAAAAAAGCCGCCGCTTCATTCTCCTTATCCGGCAAGCCTGCACGGATAGCAGCCCTGATATAGCTTTCCGCAGATTTGGAATCGCCACGTTGCATGGCCAGCATGCCCAGTTGTAACTTATTGGCACCTTCTGCCTGTTTCATCTGTTCGCCCAGCAATCCACCACCACTCATCAGATCCTGGCTTTTTTTAAGGTGTTTTTCGGCACTTTCAAAATTCTGGTTAGCCATGTCAAGATTACCCTTTACGGTATAATAAACCGAACGGACCGGTTTGATCAGCAGCCCGGGGAACCAGATAGAATCAATCACTTTTTTAGCACCTTCCAGGTCGCCATTTTCCATATGCCCCTGTATCAGCCGCATAGGTCCAAAAATAAAATGCCCCACAATTAATACTACAGCAACAAGGTATAATACAAACGAAGGCCAGAAACCAGCCTGTATATTGGTAAAAATTGCCAGTGCCAGGAGGAGGATGCCCAGCCAGAGGCGGTATTTAATGATGAGCGTAAGCCATTTCATACACGTAAAATTTGGAGTGCAAAGATAGGGGAGCAGAGTTATGAAAGATGAATGTGTAATAATGAATATGGGCAAAGCTTCTCGCCGAAAGGAGCAATCAATCTTGGATGCTATTGTGCCAATCCTTATTTTTGCAGCCCGTTCAAAATTTACCATTGTAATTTTGAACATGTTTGGCCCTGTAGTTCAATGGATAGAATAGAAGTTTCCTAAACTTTAGATACAAGTTCGATTCTTGTCGGGGCTACCAACAAAAAAGCACTTTTTCTTAAGAAAAGTGCTTTTTTGTTGTACTTATAACAACGCTGATCTACTCAATTATCAATTTCATCTTTTTTGAGATGCCGGTGCCGGTGATACTTGTATAATAAATACCTTTTGCAGTAGCAGCAGATACAGGTATGGTAATAAATGAACTTCTGCCATCATAAACAAGTTCTTTATTTATTACCCTTTTACCCATGTTATCATATAGGTTGATGGTATAACGGCCTGGTTTTATATTTTCTAACCGGAACTGAATATTTCCGTTTGTTACCGGGTTGTTCTGTAACGAGATCTTACCACCGGCAGCGGCAATGCCTGCTTTTACCACCCGGCTGTAAAGCATTTTATCACCTGCTTCCACGCTCACTACCCGGTAGTAATTGCCGGCAGCTGTTGCATATTCATCTATCCAATTGTAAGTATTGGCGCCGCCGGCAGGTACCAGTCCAGTTTTTGTAAAAGTCCTGCCATCTGTTGACCGCTCAATTTCATACTGGCGGATGTTCAGCTCATTTTCCACATTCCACTGTACTGTAACCTTGCCATTTTGCGACCATGCTTTTACGTTAGTGAAAGATACCGGGAGCGTGGCAGCTTTTGCATTTTTAAATACAACCCTGAACCTGTTGGCTGCCTTCGACCCTGCATCTGCAGTTATATTGAAATCAACCTTGCTGGTGCCGTTTGTATTCAATTCGGTTCTGTTGCCGGTATAGTTATCTTCCAGCCAGGCTTGCAAACCGGTGCTGAAGCCATTGGCGTCAAAACGGAACTGGTAGGGTAATTCATTAAATTTTGCTGTGGCAAAAAAGATGGTGTCTGCCACCAGTATATCTTTTCTTTTTTCAATCGCTATCTTAACAGAATCGTTCCTGAGTATACTGAGACTTTCTTTTGTATTTAAATTGATCATTTTTTTTGCGTCGGCACCGGTGACTGCGTTTTCATAATCGCCGTTGTAAATGCTCAGTACGCCATCTGTTACTTTATAGCCTGCGCCGTTATCAACATAGATATCTGACCGGAGCATTGCAAAATTGTTGGCGGCAGGTCTTGCGCTGGTGGGGTTTGTTATACCAATAAGGCTGCTGCTCAACGCTTTTTTATCACTTTCATGAAAAATAATATTGCCGGCTGTTGGCACATCAAGTATAAATGCCTGGCCAGATTCGATATTGCCATCAGATGCATAAGCACTTTCGCTGGTTGTTTGCACAAATCCTGAGCCTACACCGGTAAACGTTACCCACTTACCCGGCTGAGTATACGAAGTGTACATTTTAGGATCCCACATATAATAAGTGCTGCTGCTGCCGGGTGAACCGGCCACGCTCACATTCAGCAGGCTTATGGCAGACGCATAAGGGTTGCCTATTACCTGTTTGCCGGCATCAGCATGTACAGAAACATTGCCGATGTTTATCCTCCCTTTTGGCTCAAGGGTGGTGTTTTGCGCAGGCGTGTACTGGGTGCCGATAGTAAAGCTCCTGTCTCCACGTATAAACAGCATCCATCCCTGGTGGTCTGTTATTTTAGAACTGGTGGTGGATGCTGGCGCAGTCCATGCTAAGTCTGAACCGGCATACAATATAGATGCGCTGTTGGTACCCTGGTCAAAACCGTTTGTTAAACTGTATGCTCCACCGGGACCGGTGATATGTGTGCCATAGCCAGGCCAAGGATTAAAAATACCACTGCTGTCATTGGGTTTTGTTTTATCCGGGTTTACCACGCCTTCCTGCCATGCTGTATTTACAGAAGGTGCACCGGTGCTTTGTAGTGGTGCAGTAAGCAACCTCCACGAACGGGTGTTGGTTGGATTAGGTATATAGCGTTGTACCACAAACCTGCCGGAACCTCCATAACGCATACTTATATTGGCTGTATTTGTTATGGGAGCAATATCTGCTGTGCGACTGCTGTTGGATACCAGCGTTACATCACTGTTGCGTAAACTGAAAGTACCTCTTGTAAAACCAACTTCTCTTGTAACAGTGATATTAGATAACAAGACCACAGAGTCGGTAGTATTTGTTTTGTTTACCCATAAGTGCGCAAACTTTTCTCCGCCAAAGCCGCCTTCATTGTCTTTTGCAGAAGAAGCGGGTGCACTGACAGTACTCATTGATGTTCCGTTGCCACTGAAATTAGTTGGTCCGTCAAATGTTACGATCCTGTTATTGGCATTAAAGACACCATTGCTGTTTCTTGTCCAGTTGCCGCCTACATATATATCACCGCCGCTGCTGCTGCCAAGCGAAAGTGTTCCTCCAATAGTTACATTTCTTCCTACTCTTAAAGCTGCACTGCCACCTGAATAATCCTGCCGTAATGATGAGCCAGATTCAATCTGGAGATCATTGCAAATATATCCTGCACCTGCACCAGGGAAATTTACTGTAGTGTTATTCTGCAGGTATACGTTTGAAGGATATCCTGCACCCGATACTGCGTTGGTCCATTCAAGTCCCCTGGTAAAAACAGCACCAGGTTTGTATAACAATACAGAAGCAGGACATGTATAATAAGGCGAATTGCCTGTTACACTGCCGCCCGTTTGCAGGCTGAATGTGCCACTAACGGTACTGGCTGTGCCAAAATTTAAAGCACCATATGCATCAATGTTTTTAAAAGTGGTGGTGCCGCTTACGGTACCTGCACCAAGGAATGCAACAGTACCTGTACTGCCGCTGGCGGTATAGGTACCATTATTTATAAAGCTGCCGCCGGCTGTAATGCCCAGGTTATAAGCGCCTGTCATTACAAGGCTGCCGCCACTGTTTATATTGATTGAGTTGGCCACTGCGTTGGCTGACTGTATCGTTACAACAGATCCTGCAGGGATTACAACATTGCTGGATGAAGTGGGTATGCCGCCGCACCAGTTACCTGCTATATTCCAGTCACCTGATGTTCCGCCTGTCCATTGCCCGGCTGCATAAATGGTAGCCGTTACCGGTTCTCTTATGGCCGAACTGCAACCACTGGCAGTTGCATAATAAGTTGTTGTTGTTGAAATAGACGGAGTCGTATAGCTATTACCTGTATACAGCGAGCTGCCACCCCCATCAACTGTATACCAGTCGATGGTGCCGCTGGTTGCCACTGCAGATAAAGTAACTGCCCCGCTACCACAATTATAGTTAGGTGTTACAGAAGCAATACCCGTAACCGTTACTGTCTGGCTTGAAGAGGTAACAGAACCTGCGCAACCGCTGCCGCTGCTTACCCTTAACCTGTAATACCAGGTGCCTGTTGCTGAAACAGGGGGAAGATAAGTGGAGGAGTTAGCTCCTGTAATATCTGTGTAAGGGCCTCCGGAACTGGCTGCTGATTGCCATTGATAGTATAAGTTACTTCCGCCCGTAACCGATGACGTTAGTTGCAAAGCATTATAACGGCACACAGTGGCGCCGCCAGATATAGAAACTGCCGTAGGTGCCGTAGGCGCATTCACCGTAATGGTAAAGACCGAACTTGTGGAACTTAAATTTGACCCTGATTCTGTTACTGTGGCCCGGTATTGTGAGGCGTTGACAGGACCTGTTACAGTAAGTCTTTTTGTTGAAGCACCTGATACAGAACCTCCGTCTGTTACTGTACTCCAGCTTGAGCCACCATTGGTTGACAGTTCCCAGCTATAAGTTAGTGAACCACCCGCTGCTGCCGTTGCTATAACCTCCATACCTGCTGTACCGCCACTGCAAACAGTGCTGTTTGTTGCATTGGTATTTTGAGTAATGTTTGGTGGCATATTCAGTGAGCTTGTGTTATAGGCAATAAATGCATAGTCACTATTGGTGCTGGGGGATATTTTCAGCATTTTCACCTGTGTGTAATTGCTGCTGTTGATGCCAAAATCTGAAAGCTTTAATGCGACCAGCCGTATTTCCCTGTTGGTGTTGGTGCTGGCTGCTGAATAGGCCGTTGCTGTATTGAATGGTGCATTGGGTGTAAGGTTGAAAAGGTCCAGGTCGTAGGTGCCAAAAGGATTCAGCAGGGTCATATCCTGTGTAACTGTATTTCCTACTAATGTTCCGGATGCATCCACCAGGCTGAAAATATCATTACCACTTACCGGCTGGGCAATTTGGGTCAGTACAATATCCGGTTCTGCATCGCTGATCTTGGTTGTATCAATGCTGTATACATTAAAAGTAAGATTAGCTGAGGAGGGAAGGTTGGTAAATCCTGTTCCGAGGTCAAGACCATTAGCGCCATCTGTGAGCGCCGATCTTAATGTTACACCTGAAACTGTTGCCGGGTTGGCCACATTGGCACTCCCATCCACTTTTTTTGCCAGGGCGAGGTAAACACTTCCGCCGGGGTTATTTCCTGCTATACCCGCCACCGGTAGTGCCCTGAATGTAGATGCTGTAAAGCTTACTCCATTGGCGGTGAGCTTAGCATCGTTGGCGCCGGTTGAATAAATGATATTATTATAGCGAAATGCCAGCAGGTTGTGTGAACTGTCAGGCTTTGTTGAATTGGTTGATGTAAGCGAGGATGACCAGTAGCCACCAAAATCCGTAATGATCCTGTTAAGCGACTGGTAATAAAAGCCTGCAAGATTCGCTGATCCGCTACCGTTAGTTACCACCACAGTTCCTGAAGATCCGTAACCAAGCACCGCTGTAATTTTCGTTGACGAATTTATAATAAAAGAAGCGGCTGCAGCACCACCAAAGCTTACAGCCGTAGTACCTGTAAAATTTGTTCCATTTATGGTAATGCTGGTACCCGCTGAGGCCTGCGAAGGACTGAAACTTGTAATAGTTGGGGATTGTGCCAGGGATATTTTACTTGCAACAAGAACAGCTGTAAATAAAAGTGATCTTTTGCTGGTACAACATTGAGTAATTGTATTCTTTAAAAGAATTACCTTTTGTTGCAACCCATGCATGGATGCAGTTGCCATAGGAATATAGATTGTTATGGCAGTTTAAACGGCGTAATATTTATTTTAGTATTGCAGAACTCCCTGATTGCCCAATATTTAGAAAATTTCAATCGAAAAATTATTTAACAAACGTTTGCAGGAGATTAGCCGATAGTAAAATCCACATATCCGTTAGTGTGAGATAAGGTATCCTGCAGCTATTTTCTTTTTATGCATCATCAACTTTTATTTTTACTTTCATCTGTAGTTTAACCACCTTACGATCATTAAGCCTTACTAAAAAATGAATGCAGAAAACCTGAATTCACTGGTTGTAATAATTGTGTTTGGCGCACTTATATTACTGGCATTCTTAAAATTTTCCAATCCTTATAATGTAAATAAAAAGGCCAACTTCTGGTTTGCGCTGTTCCTGCTTGCATGGGCATCTTTCTGGATGGAAGAAATAGTTCTTATGTCAAACCTGTCGCTTAACAATTATTTTGCTGAGTTTGTACATTACCTGCAGATCTATTTATCTGTTTTCTTTTATCTCAGCATCGTATTTTATATAAATCCCAATTACAAGTTCCATTTTACGGATCTCAAACATTTTATCATACCGGGCATTTATCTTGTTATTAAACTGCTGCAGTTCTTTAATCCAGGCAGCAGCAAACTGCTCTATGCACTGGCGGCAGCTGTTATCATTTTTCAGTCTGTGCTGTACACAACGGTGGCTTTTCTCAAAATCCGGCGGCACCAGAAAAATGTACAGTTATTCTCTTCTGATACGGCAGCAATTGATCTTAGCTGGCTGGAAAGGATCATCATCATCCTGTTTACAACAAGCCTTTTGTTTGCATCTTACAGTTTTTTGAATGATATGCCCGCGCCCAATGTTTATATAAATTTTATCGAACTGCTGGCTGTTTTCTTTATTGCTTACTATTCACTAAAACAAAAAGAGATCTATCCTGCCAACGAAAAAGAAAGAACAGAACTGATTGCCTTTAACGAGGAGCCTCCCGAACCTGATCCCAAAAGAAAAATTGTAGCGGATGAGGATATTGACGGCCTAAAAGATCGGCTTACCCGGCTGATGACAAAGCAGGAGCCTTACCTCGACAGTGAACTGAACCTGGTTAAACTGGCTGACATGATGTCCATCAGTTCCCACCAGTTATCCTATCTTATCAATACCGGGTTCAATGAAAATTTTTTTCAATACATCAATACATACCGGGTGGCAAAAGCTAAAGACCTGCTAAGCAACAATGAAAAAAATAATTTGTCCATCCTGGGCATCGCATTTGAATCCGGTTTTAATTCGAAAACATCTTTCAACACCACCTTTAAGAAAATCACCAGTAAAACACCCTCAGAATTTAAAAAAGAGCGTTCAGGTTTATAAGATTGAACAGGTTCAAGTTTATAAAACCTGGGACATTTTAGTTTTAGATATTTGAAAATCAATTGATAATGGATTGATTGTTTTTAATTACAACGAACAGGTGCTGTAATATAAACCGGAACATTTCGGGCATTGCCAGCATGCAATTTTGCTAAAAAATTAATTGTATGCGTATTAAAGCCATGATCATTTCAGTATCACTTTGTTTTCAGTTTAATGTTTTCGCCCAGCCTATCACGCAAACCATCCGGGGTACGGTGGAAGATGATGCGTCAAAGGGGCCCGGAACTTTTGCCTCCATTAAGTTATTATCAGGCACAGCAGCTGTAAAAAAGACAGTGTCTGATAGTGCTGGTAATTTCAAATTATCAAGTGTTCCTGTAGGAAGGTACGATATGGAAGTTTCCCTGGTTGGTTACAAAACAGAAATTATCAAAGAAGTAGTAGTGGATGCCGGTAAGGAAACAGTCGTTTCTGTTTACCTGAAAGAAAAAAATGCTTCTCTGGAGATGATAGTGGTAAAACCACAGGTCAATAAAAGTAAACCGCTTAATAGTATGGCAGTGGCCAGTGCCCGGATGTTCAGCGTGGAAGAGGCCAGGCGATTTGCCGGTGGTTTCGATGACTATGCAAGGCTGGCATCTTCTTTTGCAGGTGTTGCAAGCAATGTTGCCAATAATGGTATCGTCATCCGGGGTAACTCACCACGCCTGTTGCAATGGAAAATGGAAGGTGTGGAAATACCCAACCCCAATCACTTTGCAGACCTGGCAACTTTTGGTGGTGGTGGTTTAACGGGACTGAGCAGCCAGTTACTCGCCAACTCTGATTTTTTTACAGGAGCATTCCCGGCAGAATATGGTAATGCACTGGCAGGTGTATTTGATATGAACATGCGGAAAGGTAATAACGAGCGAAAAGAAACAACGCTTCAAATGGGATTGCTTGGTATTGATGCTGCCATGGAAGGCCCTTTTAAAAAAAGTAAATCATCCTCCTATCTTTTTAATTACCGTTATTCTACTTTAGGCATGTTGTCATCCCTTATGCCGGATGATGCAGGTGGCACCACCTACCAGGATCTTTCATTTAAACTGAATTTTCCCACAAAAAAGGCAGGTACATTTTCTGTATGGGGTATTGGCCTGGTTGACAGGTCGGGAGCAGATGTTGAAAAAGATACAACCAAATGGGAATACCAGCAGGATATGGAACAACAGGATGTAAAACAATACATGATGGCTGCCGGTATCGGCCACAAGTATTTCTTTAATAAGAACATGCATGTTAAAACCACGATCGCTGCTACTGCTAACGGGTTACATATGGTAACAGACAGGATGAACAGTCTTGATAAAAAACTGCTGCCGCAAAATGTAATAAAGAATACAACCGGTAATATTATCCTGTCAAGCTATATCAATACAAAATTCAGTGCAGTGCATACCAACAAAACAGGTATAACAGTAACGAATATGGTTTACAATCTTTTACTGAAAGAAGCAAATCCTTCCGGCACACCCTTGTCAACTATTGTAAATGAAAAAGGAAACAGCATGCTGCTGAATGTTTACAGCAGTTCTTCTTTCAGGTTATCTTCTTCAGTGTTGTTTAATGCTGGTATAAATGCTCAATGGTTTACATTGAATGGTCATTACGGCGTGGAGCCGAGGCTGGGGTTAAAATACCAGTTAACTGATGGCCATTCTTTAGGCTTTGCCTATGGGCTGCACAGCAGGCTGGAAAGACTGAATTATTATTTCACTAAGCCATCTACCGGCAGCAACGAGCTGCATAATAAAAACCTTGATTTTACAAAAGCACACCATTTTGTATTGAGTTATGATTGGAATATTTCTCAAAGCATGCATATAAAAATTGAACCCTATTACCAGCAATTGTTCAATGTGCCTGTGATAGCCGACAGCTCGTATTCTTTTATCAATTTAGAAAATGACTGGTTCCTGGATAAAAAATTACAAAACACGGGTAAAGGAAGAAATATGGGTATCGACATTACAATAGAAAAATATTTGACCCGGGGTTTTTATTATCTTGTAAGCACTTCAGTATTTGATTCAAAATATAAAGGTGGTGATGGTGTGTGGAGAAATACCCGTTTCAACAGGAATTATTTATTTAATGTACTTGCCGGTAAAGAATGGTATGTGGGAAGGGAAAATAAAAATGTGGTGGGACTGAACCTGCGTATCAGTTACCAGGGTGGTGATCATTACATTCCCGTGAATGAAACAGCTTCTATAGCAAAACAGGATATTGTGTATGACGCAATGCATGCATTTGAAAAAAGTACAGATCCATTATTGTTCACCCATTTTACATTTACCTATAAAAAAAATAAAAAAAGGTCATCGCATGAGTGGGCATTAAAGATCATTAATGCCACGAGCCAGCAGGAGTTTTACGGCCACCGGTACAATTTTATCAAACAACGGGTGGAGGTGAACCAGGAAGCCCTCATTGTACCCAACCTGAGCTATAAGATAGAATTCTAAATCCTGTGTTTGTGAAAACTGTATCCTTAGTTCAATCCTGTTAACCTTTATTTAAGCGTAATCATTTATTAACAATAAAAACAAAAAAGAAAAGTCATGAATCCAAACAAAATTCTTTGGGAAAAAGGAGACTTCACCCAGCTCGCTAAAACAATGCGTGGAAGCGGGGAAGCCTTGGTAGCCAAATTAGGCGTTACAAAAGATCTTAGCGTGCTAGATCTTGGTTGTGGCGATGGTACCACCGCAATACCGGAAGCAAAAACCGGAGCAAAAGTTTTAGGTGTCGATATTGCAAGAAATCTTGTGGCAGCAGGAAACCAGCGTGCAAAAGAGGAAGGCCTTGACAATTGTGTTTTCCAGGAAGGAGATGCAGTATCGCTTGACGGTATTGAAGACAACAGTTTTGATCTTGTTGTCACCATCTTCGGCGCTATGTTTGCACCCAAGCCTTACGAGGTTGCAAAAGAGATGGTACGGGTAACAAAACCGGGAGGGAAAATAGTAATGGGGAACTGGATACCGGGAGATCCAACACTGGTGGCGCAGATATTAAAGATCAGCTCTGCTTATACCCCTGCCCCACCTGAAGGTTTTATCAGCCCGATGCTGTGGGGTAAGGAAGAAGAGGTAACGGACCGGTTTGTACAGGCTGGTGTTCCAAAAGAAAACATCTCTTTCGTTAAAGACAGTTTTACTTTCAATGCTTCTTATCCTCCATCAGCGTTTGTGAGTGTGTTTAAAAACTATTATGGTCCTACGATGAATGCATTTGAAGCTGCGGAGAAGAATGGCAAGGCGGAACAACTCCAGGAAGAACTGGAAACATTGTTTGCCGGTCAAAACAAGAGCGGGGATGCAAACACTACTTCTATACCGGCAACCTTTTTACGGGTAACAGTACAGTTGTAGCAGGATGTTTTTTTATGTGATTTTAGTTTGAATTCCTTTTACCTGGAATGAGAAACCATTTAATGCTGCCGCATATTCTTTTAAGTAATTATAAGAATAAAAGCGGCAGCATTAACTTTTTTGCCTTTGGCTGGATAGTAATATTCGGGTACTTTTTATCTAATTTTACCAACGAATGAAATATCAATGCAGGCAGATGAGAAACCGTGCATTCTAAATGCAGCTAATTATCAAGTCTTCGTGCTTTATATATCCATGACCGTTAGAAAATGCAGAAAAAACTTGTTTGATACAATGAAATAAAATGAAGCCTGTTTGTAAAAGGATATTTATTGCTGTAATATGCTCTTTCCTGTTCCTGTTAAATGCGCTGGCGCAGCCCAAATGCAAAGTCGATTTTTATTCTACTGAGCAGGGCTTATCTCACCAGGCTGTAACCTGCATTGTAAAAGACAGCGAAGGGTTTATGTGGTTTGGAAGCTGGGATGGGATCAACCGTTTCGACGGGCATTCTTTTGTTTCCTTTAAATCTTCTCCCGGCGATATGTCTGTGCTGGAAAATGACAGGATCGATGAGATCGTGGAGGACCAGGAAGGCCAGTTATGGATCATTGCATATGATAAACAGGTTTATCTTTTTGATAAACGAACCAGGCAGTTCAGGTCATTGTCAAAGTTCATCGACAGCGGCAGTAATAAAAAAACATTCTTTTATAAGATACTGGCTGCATCCAATGGTAAGGTATGGCTGCAATCAGAAACAGATGGACTTTTTTGCCTTTCTCAAAAAACACCGGCACAAAATTCCTTCACCAGGTTTAATAAGAGCGGCGGTAAAGATCAGTACTTGCCTTCCAATGTCATTAACTTTTGGCACCAGGACAGCCAGAACCGGGTATGGGTGGGAACACCTGCAGGTTTGTGCTGTTTTGTTCAGTCTCCCGGGAGTAACTATGTAAACAGCAGTATTGTACCGGCACAAATTGCCGGCAACACAAACTGTACAACTGTTGATGAAGATAGTGATCATGTTTTCTTTGGAACAGCAGATGGAAATTTTATTCTTTTTGATAAAAACAAAAACACTTTTTCGTCTTATAAGATCAGTAACAGCAATATCAATGCATTACTAAGGTCAAAAAAAAGAACAGCTGTATACATTACAACCGCTGATGGAATACTGGCTAGTTTCGATATTACAAAGAGAAATATAACGGCAACAAGCCAGCAATCTGCAGGGGCGCTTTATACTGTCTATGAAGACAGGCAGGGCTTTCTATGGATAGAACCTGAAAATACCGGTGTAGTAAGATATGATCCTGTAAGCAAAACATCCCGGCATTTTTTTGAAAGCAATGCAAAACATTATAACGTGATCGGCAACCGGTACAAGGTGCTGGAAGATAAGAACGGCATGGTTTGGATAAATATGAAAGGCGGTGGATTTGGGTATTACGACAGCAAAGAAAATTCAATAAAAAAAACGGTTAATACATCAGACGGATCTGTTTACCAGCTGCCCTCTATTATTTATGCTATCTTTTTTGATGAAGCAGGCATATTATGGTTCACTACTAACGAACGGCAGCTTGTGAAACTGATCCTGCAGGGGAACAGCTTTAAGCAACAGCTATTGGAGGAAAATGAAGTTTCAAGAGCTGACAATGAAGTGCGGGGTATTTATTACGACCGGCAGGGCAGGGTTTGGGCAGGGGCAAAAAGCGGCAGGTTATATATATATCAAAACGAAAAGGAAATAAAAGACCTGTTTAGTAATGAACCCGCTAACGGTTTCGGATATGTGTATTCAATTTTACAGGACAGTAAGAATAATATATGGATAGGCACCAAAGGAAATGGTTTGTTCAAAGCTACGCCAACAGATGTAACGCAATCAAAATACCGGCTGACTCATTATCAAACAGACAGGAACAAAAAATTTGGACTGGGCTGCCGGGAAATTTATTCATTGCTGGAAGATAAACAGGGAAGGATATGCATTGGTTCTTTTGATGAAGGCCTGCTGCTGGTGCAGGACGGTAAAGATTCTGTAAAATTCATTCACAGGAACGATGCTTATTTTAAGTATCCCAAAGAGAATTTTAATAAGATAAGGCATATGGCACTGGATGGAAAAGGTAACCTTTGGATAGGAACAACCAGCGGCTTATTAATAATGGATGCCAATGACCCTGGAAAGTATGTAACCTGCAGCAAAATCCCCGGAGATAAAGAAAGTTTGGGCAACAATGATATCCAGTTTGTTTACAGGGATTCTAAAAACCAAATGTGGCTTGCTACTTCCGGTGGTGGTATTTGTCTTGCAAAGAATAACGATATAGACAATTCACTGAAGTTCCGGAATTACACTACGAGGGATGGTCTTTCAAATGATTATGTATTGAGTTGTGCTGAAGACAGGAAAGGTAATTTATGGATCACAACCGAAAGCGGTCTGTCAGAATTTAAACCGGGGACTGGAGTTTTTAAAAATTATGATTCGTATGAAGGATTGCCGAGGGCAAGTTTTTCAGAAGCGGCTGTGTCAACCCCTTTACCCAACGGTCAGCTTGTATTTGGTACCACTAAAGGGCTGCTTTCTTTCGATCCTGCAAGTATGAGCACGGACCGCATTGCTGCCAATATTGTATTTACCAATATCCAGGTAAATAATGAAGATGCAGGCCCCGGGATGAATGAAACTGTCCTGCAAAATGATATTAATTATGTTCCTGAACTAACACTGAAACATAACCAGAATATCATCAGTATTGATTATTCGATATTGGATTACCGGGCGGGCAGCCGTTCCGGTTATGCTTACCGTTTAGCCGGTTTTGATGACAAATGGCATGATGACCGCAACCAGCGGAGAGCAACATACACCAACCTTCCCCCCGGTCATTATATATTCGAGGTAAAGAGCCTTAACAGTGAGCTTTACACCAACATCCCTTCCCGGCGGCTTTCATTCACCATATTACCACCACCATGGAGAACCTGGTGGGCATATCTCATATACGCTGTTGTTGCCATAGCGCTATTGCTCATCATCTGGCGAACAGCCCTTGCCATGATAAGGCTGCGTAATAAGATTGCGGTGGAACAAAAGCTGGCAGCGCTCAAACTCCAGTTCTTTACAAATGTGTCACACGAATTGAGAACACCACTTACACTTATATTAAATCCGCTGGAGCAAATAGCCAAAAAAGAAAAGCTTTCTGCTGAAGGAACAGCATACGCAGAGATCGTACGTAAGAATGCCAACAGGATGGTACGTTTTATTAACCAGTTGCTCGACCTGCGCAAAGTGGAAAGTAATAAAGCAACACTCAACGCTTCAAGAGTGGAGATCATAAGTTTTGTAAAAAAGATCAGTGATTATTTTACAGAAGCAATACGAAGCAAGCGGATCAAGCTTGATATAATATCAAATGAAAACAGCCTGGCTGCATGGGTAGATGCTGATAAACTGGATGTGATAATATATAACCTGCTGGGTAATGCGATAAAATTTACACCTGAAGGGAAAGCGGTCAAAATAATTATCAGCGCATTACCCGGGGAAGAAAGTTTTTCAATTGCTGTAGCGGATGAAGGGCTGGGTGTGCAAAAAGAAAAACTCAACAATATTTTTGAACTGTTTTATGAAGGCGATCATCCATCGGCACGGGAAGTAAAAGGAACAGGTATTGGCCTGGCGCTTTGTAAAGAATTTGTGAATCTTCATGGCGGTAATATTTGGGCAGAAAATAATGCAGCAGGTGGTCTTACAGTAACCTTTAAACTTAAAACAGGAACTAAAAATGCTGGAGAACATACACCGGTTGTTGCTGAGGCGCCTGCCGGTTTACCCACAGCCAAACCGGTAGAGCAGCAAATTTTACCCCAATCAATATTTACACATACTGAAAAAGGACCCGAAGCGCCATTGGTATTGCTGGTGGAAGATAATGACGAACTCAGGTTGTTTTTAACAGGGCAGTTAGGAGAGTTTTACCGGGTGGAAACCGCAAAGGATGGAGAAGAGGGTTACCGTAAAGCGGTAAGCCAGGAACCTGATCTTATTGTAAGTGATATTATGATGCCTGTAATGGATGGTATCCAGCTGCTGGATAAAGTAAAGCATGATATTAATACCAGCCATATACCGGTGGTGCTGCTGTCTGCAAAATATTCAATCGAAAGCCAGATAGAAGGATTAAAGTACGGCGCAGATTATTACATCACCAAGCCATTCAATAATGAATTTCTTATTGCTTCCATTGATAACCTGCTCCGGCAGCGGAAAAATTTATTTGACTCGCTGGTTCAGAAAAAGCAGCAGGTTGAATTGAGTCCCGGTACCGTGGTGGTTACTTCAGGTGATGAAACTTTCTTAAAAGATGTGATCCGGGCTGTGGAAGAAAAGATGACCGATCCTGACTTTAATATTGAAACCATCGCCGAAACCATGCTGATGAGCCGGACTACTTTTTATAAGAAATTCAAAAGTCTTACCGGGCTAACGCCGGTGGAATTTGTAAAAGATATGCGGCTGCAAAGAGCCAAACAATACCTGGATGGCGGGCAAAATAATATTTCAGAAGCTGCCTATTTGTCCGGCTTTAATAATCCCAAATACTTCAGTACCTGCTTTAAAGAAAAGTATCATGTGTCTCCATCGGAATACCTGCGGTTAAAAACAGGTTAGCCAAATTTTTTCATAAAGACTGCCATGTTTTTAATGGACATTTCGGTGCCGGTTCACTTTTATTGCACTAACAATCTTGTCTGGAAACTCAGGCAGCCAATTTCTTAGTGATTGATTATCAATAAATATTTTTTATACCGGTTAAATTTTGAACCTATTCGAATAAAAATCGAACCTCCTCTTTTCCCCTGTAGTATAGATTTGAGCACAATGATTTTTTGTGTACCGCATTAAAAGCCGCACAGAAAATCAGCGGGACGATTACTGCTTGTTAAGCCATTAAAAATTAACTGTGCTTTGGTTGTCTTGAACCGGGTATGGTTTATAAAATTAAAAACCGGGCTGCTGTATGAAAAGAAAGCGCTTCTTATTTCTGCCAGTTTGCCTCTTTGCAGTAACTGCATGGGGACAGGCAGGGCTATTCACTGAATTCATTCCTCTTTACCCCGCTGGTAAAATGCCCAACAGCCGGGGATTAAAACTTACAGACAGTATTTCCAACGAACGCATATTCAGGGTAGGTACACCAGGCATGTATGCATTCTTCCCATCTGTAAAGGAAAACAAAGGCGCTGCAGTATTGATATGCCCGGGTGGAGGTTATGAACGCCTGTCTTACGTGACCAGTGGCACACAGTTGGCCAAATGGTTCAATTCAATTGGGGTCAGCGCATTCGTATTGAACTACCGGCTGCCCAACTCACCAGACCTTGTAAAAAGGGAGATTGGCCCGTTGCAGGATGCACAACGGGCAATACGCATCATCCGGAAAAATGCAGCAGCATGGAGTATAAAAACAGATAGGATCGGAGTTCAGGGCTCTTCTGCAGGTGGCCATTTGGCTGCCCTGTTGGGAACCGATATAAAAGATACTATTGGTTATTATGATTCACTGGATACGATTTCTTCTCATCCCAATTTTATGATCCTGGTTTCGCCGGTCATCGACATGGGTACCTACGCTCATGCAGGCAGTCGTAAAAATTTGCTGGGTGAGAATGCTTCACCCGATTTAATAAATACTTATTCCATACAAAACCGGGTGACCAATTCGACTGCACCTGCATTTATTGTTCATGCTTTTAATGATAATGTTGTATCTGCAATGAACAGCCTGTTATTGTATAAAGCATTGTTTGAACAGAAAGTGACAAGCAGCCTTCATGTGTTTCCGCAGGGAGCCCATGCAATAGCCTTGCGTAATAATCCCGGCACTACAGAAGAATGGACAAACCTGTGTGAGGGATGGTTGACCGAAATGGGTTTTATACCTAAAACAATTATTAAATGAAAGGGATGATCCGCAATATGGA
This sequence comes from Ferruginibacter sp., assembly GCA_047600665.1. GTDB lineage: Bacteria > Bacteroidota > Bacteroidia > Chitinophagales > Chitinophagaceae > Ferruginibacter. The sequence continues at coordinate 1,808,644 of JASGKJ010000003.1, read as the reverse complement.
AAATGTTCAAATAAAAGATAAAATCCTTACAGCAATAGCCTTATTGTGTATGCTTTGCTGCATAAGAGTAAATGCCCAGTCAACAGGTGGTCATTCATGGGATAATCTTCCTTCAGTAAAGTCACCCGTATTTAAAAATGACACATTTAATATCGTTGATTTTGGTGCAAAACCTGACGGCATTTCGTTAAATACTGTCAGTATCAGTAAAGCGATTACACGTTGCAGTGAGAATGGTGGTGGTGTAGTGTTGGTCCCCGGCGGTATATGGCTTACCGGCCCGGTAGGGATGAAAAGCAATGTGAACCTGCATATTGAAAGAGATGCTATTTTACTATTCTCAAAAGATTTTGACCAGTACCCTTTGATAGAAGGTACCTATGAAGGAAGACGGTCAGCAAGAAATCAGTCACCAATCTATGGTAACAACCTGGAAAATATTGCAGTAACAGGCAAAGGCATCATCGATGGTAACGGAGATGTATGGCGCATGGTTGGAAAGGACCGGCTGACCGAATCGGAATGGAATTCAAAAGTTGCTTCGGGTGGATTGATCAATACCGAAGGTAAAACCTGGTTCCCATCGGCGAAGACAAAGCTGGCGTATGAACAAAAAAGAACACCAACGATCACAGACGGCCAGTCCCTGAAAGATTTTGAGGATATCAAAGATTTTTTACGCCCCAATCTTTTAGTGTTTAACAATTGTAAAAAGATCTTGCTTGAAGGTGTGACCTTTCAAAACTCTCCGGCATGGTGCCTGCATCCTGTGTTGTGTGAAGACCTGGTGATACGGAACGTATTGGTTAAAAACCCTGATTATGCACAGAATGGCGATGGGGTGGATGTTGAAAGTTGCAGGAATGTACTGATCGAAGACTGCACGTTTGATGTGGGTGATGATGGCATCTGTATTAAATCCGGGAGGGATGAAGAAGGCCGTAAAAGAGGTAAGCCAACAGAAAATGTTGTGATCCGCAATAACGTGGTGTATAAAGCACATGGTGGTTTTGTAATTGGATCTGAAATGAGCGGTGGCGCCCGGAACATCTTTGTGTATGATTGTTCATTTATCGGAACAGATAATGGCCTGCGCTTTAAAACAGCAAGAGGGCGTGGCGGTGTTGTTGAAAATATATATATAAAGAATATCCGGATGAAAGATATCGTACATGATGCGATCCTTTTTGATATGTACTATTTTATGAAACCTCCAGGCAAAAACGAAAAAGCTGAGATACCGCCGGTGACGGAAGCCACGCCCCAGTTTAAAAATTTTTATATCAATAATGTTGTTTGTGATGGAGCTGAAAGAGGAATTTTTGTAAGAGGGCTTCCCGAGATGAGTGTAAAGCATATCTTTTTGAATGGTCTTGTTCTTACGGCCAACAAAGGCGCCGAGATCATCGCAGCCAATGATATTCACCTGTCGGATGTGCAATTGCTCAGCCACCAGGCAAAATCAATGATCTACGTGGAAAACAGTACAGATATAGAACTGAATGATATCAGGTATGTTCCATCTTCTAAAATTTTATTAAGTGTAAGCGGGGCAAAAAGCGGTAACATCAGGCTAACGAACACGGCTATACCAAATAAAAATGACCAGCTGGTATTTGATTATGATGCAGATGCTTCTATGGTGCTTGTAAATTAATAATATGACGTTTAACTATTATAATGCAAAACGACTGTTTGCGCTGCTAAAGGCCAGTGTGCTGGTTGTTACCGGTTTGCTGTATACTGTTAGTATAGATGCACAGCAAACAAGCACGGATACTGCATGGAAGGTAAATGCAAGACTAAAAGGGCAGGTTGTGCCACCCTATCCCAAAACACTAACGGTGGCGCAGGACGGCAGTGGTGATTACAGGACAATACAGGAGGCAATCAATGCTGTTCGTGATCTTTCGCAGGAGCAGGTCACTATTTTTATAAGACCTGGTGTTTATCATGAAAAGGTCATCGTTCCATCCTGGAAAACCAAAGTGTCATTGATCGGAGAAAACAATGCCACCACCATTATTACCAATGCAGATTATTCAGGTAAAGATTATCCCGGCGGTAAGGATGCGTTGGGGAGGGCCAAGTACAGTACCTATACTTCTTATACATTACTGGTGCAGGGTAATGATTTTGTTGCAAAGAATCTTACCATAGAAAATACCTCGGGCAGGGTAGGGCAGGCGGTGGCACTACATGTGGAAGCCGACCGGGTGCAAATTGAAAATTGCCGGCTGCTGGGCAACCAGGATACTTTGTATGCTGCAACAGAGAACAGCCGCCAGTATTATAAGAATTGTTATATAGAAGGAACCACTGATTTCATTTTTGGCGAAGCAACTGTTGTTTTCAAAAATTGCATTATAAAAAGTCTGGTGAATTCTTATATAACAGCTGCAGCCACTACAACCCGTCAAAAATTCGGTTATGTTTTTTTCAATTGCAAACTCATTGCAGATACAGCAGCAACAAAATGTTTTCTTGGACGGCCCTGGCGACCAAATGCAAAAACAGTTTTTATCAATACGGAAATGGGCGGACATATTTTACCGGCTGGCTGGGATAACTGGTCAAAACCAGAAAATGAACAAACAGTTTATTATGCAGAATATAACAGTACTGGCGCAGGTGGTGGTGTTCAGAAAAGAGTGGCCTGGTCAAAACAATTAACAAAAAGTGAGTTTAAAAATTATACACTTGATAAAATACTGGGTGACTGGAGCCCGGAAAAAGAATAAGATGAAACAATTTCTCCTGGTCATAAGTTTATTTATTTCGGTACTTGTAAGTGCACAAAAACCTTTTGTGTCTAAAGTATGGGTGGCTGATAACGGTGATGGTACTTTTAAGAACCCGGTTATCAATGCAGATTATTCAGATCCGGATGTAATACGTGTTGGAGATAATTTTTATTTAACGGCTTCCTCGTTTGAAGATATGCCGGGGTTACCTGTTCTGCAATCGAAAGACCTTGTTAACTGGACGATCATCGGCCATGCATTAAAACGCCAGGTTCCTTTTGAGCATTTTGCTGTGCCCCGTCATGGAGAGGGTGTATGGGCGCCGGCCATCCGCCATCATAACGGGGAGTTTTATATATATTATCCTGATCCCGACTTTGGCATATATCTTATCAAAGCCACCAATGCCGCAGGGCCCTGGTCAGAACCGGTCCTTGTACAGGAAGGAAAAGGCTTGATCGATCCCTGTCCTTTGTGGGATGATAACGGTAACGTATACCTGGTGCATGCATATGCCGGCAGCCGTGCCGGTATTAAAAGTATCATCACTGTTAAAAAGTTAAATAAAGAAGGAACGAAAGTGATCGATGAAGGGGTGATGGTGTATGACGGGCATGAACTGGACCCAACCATTGAAGGGCCAAAATTCTATAAGCGTAATGGTTACTATTACATTTTTGCACCGGCTGGTGGCGTTTCCACAGGCTGGCAACTGGTGCTGCGTTCTAAAAATATTTTTGGTCCATACGAAAGAAAAGTAGTGATGGACCAGGGTGGTTCCACAACCAATGGTCCTCACCAGGGCGCATGGGTAACCACGCAAACAGGCGAAGACTGGTTCCTGCATTTCCAGGATAAGGAAGCATATGGCAGGGTGGTGCACCTGCAACCGATGAAATGGGTTAATGACTGGCCGGTGATTGGCGTGGATAAAGATGCTGACGGAAAAGGGGAGCCGGTATCACAATATAAAAAACCGGCTGTTGGTAAAACATATCCTGTTCAAACGCCGGTTGACAGCGATGAGTTCAACGATAATATCCTGGGTAAACAATGGCAATGGATGGCTAACCCAAAACCAACGGCTTATTTCTTAAATCCGTCAAAAGGATATTTAAGATTGTTCTCATCAAAAATTCCTGATAGTGCTAAAAATTTATGGGATGTTCCCACTGTTTTACTTCAAAAGTTTCCTGCTGATCAATTTACTGTAACTACCAAAGTGAGTTTTGTTCCAAATCCAAAACTTGAAAATGAAAAAGCCGGGCTGGTCATCATGGGCCTGAGTTATGCTGGTATTGTAATTAAGAATAGTAAAGATGGGATGCAGCTTGTATATGCTGTGTGCAATGATGCTGCTGGCGGTAAGCCAGAAAGGGAAACTGTAATTACAAAACTGGGCACCGGGGATGTTTATTTACGTGTACAGGTTTCCGGTAGTGCAGAATGTAATTTTTATTATAGTTATGATGGAAGAGATTTTATAAAAGCCGGTGAACCATTTACAGCCACCAAGGGACGATGGAAAGGTGCAAAGGTCGGTATCTTTTGTACCAGGGAACAGCAGGTGAATGACAGTGGTTGGGGCGATTTCGACTGGTTCAGGGTGGAATAAATGATGGAACAAGAGTGCAATTATTCACTTAATAAAAAGGGAATGGAAACGCTTAAACACAACGATGCTGCTTTGCTTGCGGAAATAAAAAGACTGATCTCTGGTAGAGATGACAGGGCCATTGAATGGCTGTTTGATCATTATTATGATAAACTGGTACATTTTGCACAAAGCTTTGTTTCAGTTACTGAAACAGCAGAGGAAATAGTGGATGATATTATTTTAAAACTATGGAACAACCCGCTGTTGGTATCCAATATTGAGAATTTACCAGTCTACCTTTATAAGTCTGTAAAGAACGAATGCATCTCCAGCCTCAGGAAGAAAAACCATACACTTTCAACAGACTTTTCTGCTGGTGGCTATGCTGTACAATCACACTCCACCAACCCGCTCGAAGATCTTGTATTATCTGAAATGAACCAGGCATTACAGGTGGCGGTTGATTCATTACCACCCAAATGCCGGCTTATATTCAGGCTCATACGTGAAGATGGGCTTGCCTACAAAGAAGTCGCCGAGATATTGGGCATATCTGTTAACACGATTGATAACCAGATGGCCATCGCTGTAAAACGCATCTGCGCAGCAATTGGGATTGGTAAAAACAGCAATAACAGCTGGTACCTGCAACAATCTTAAAATTTTTTTTCAAATCCTTTAGTAGATGATTGTAAAATCTGCGTCTGGTAAATGGCATTTTAAATTTTGATGGAAATAACAAACAGAATTGCAGCATTGATGGCCAGGGTAACCTTTGGTGAAGCTACTCCAGAAGAGGCTGCTGAACTGGAGGTATTTATCAGCAGCAACCCGGAATACAGGGCCTGGCAGGATACAATGCCAAAGCTGTTGAATAAAAGTTTACATGAGGCTGAGTTATCCAAAGCAAGATCGATAGCAAAAAAGGAAAAGCTGAAACAATTACAGCAGCGTGCAAAGAAGGCAACCAATGATATCCCTGCCGTGAACAGTACGGTTGATGATGTTGTTCGTCATGTAGAAACAGGGGATAGGAAAAATTTCATCCGCAGAAATATGTATAGTTTTTTAAAGTATGCGGCGGTGCTGCTGGTGATCGTATCAGTTACTGTCATTTTATTGCAGGAAAGAAACAACCTGGCAGGCAGAGATAAAAAGAATATTGCTGCAGGAAACGAATTTGTGATCACGGCGCAGAAAGGGAGCAGGACAAGTGCTATGCTGCCTGATGGATCAAAGATCTGGCTGAATGCAGGTTCCACACTTTCCTACAGTGATAATTATAATAACAATACAAGAGAAGTAATCCTGCATGGCGAAGCATATTTTGATGTGATAAAAAATCCTGCCCGGCCTTTTGTAGTGCATGCAGGAGATATTGATGTAAAGGTTTTGGGAACGGCCTTTAATGTACGGTCTTACGATGGTGACGCAGTGATGGAAACAACTTTATTAAGAGGCGCAGTGGAAGTAACAACAAAGTTTGATAAAGAAAACAAAGTGTTGCTGAAGCCAAATCAGAAACTCATTATACCGGTGCATGGTTTGGTGAATAGTGAGCAGGGAGAGCCTGCAGCTAATAAAATAGTGGTTTCACAAGAAACAAAAAATATGAGACTGGTGGAGGTGGAGCCAAAAAAAGATGCACAAGAGATTGAAGAAACAGCGTGGATGTACAACCGGCTTGTTTTCAGGAACGATGATTTTAGTGCAATCGCTGAAAAGATGGAAAGATGGTACAATGTAAAACTGGTGTTTGATGATGAAAGGGTAAAACAGTTATTGTTCACCGGCACATTTGAAGATGAAACCGTGGAGGAAGCATTGACAGCGTTGCAGAAAGTGTCCCGGTTTACGTATAAAAGATCAGCAGGCGAAATTCATATTGCTGCTGAATAAAAAAGAGCTATGCTAAATGAATAAATAGAGAATACAAAAGTGTTATAATAAAACAGGAAGATGTTGGCCCATCCTCCTGTAAATAAGATTAAACTTTTTGTAACTCAGTCTGGTACTAAATACTATTATTTAACCTTAAAAACCAAAATTATGCTTTTTTCAAAAACGGTTGCAAGAAAACTTCGGCCACCTCAAATTTTGATCATTATGAAGTTGACTGCTGTATGTATGCTGGCTTTTTGCTTACAGGTATCAGCCCGGGGATTCTCCCAGGATAAGATAAGCATGAAGCTGCAAAACGAAGAAATTGAAGACGCTATTTCAACAATTGAAAAGCGTACTTCCTATCGGTTTATCTATAATGGAGACCTTGCTGAAATAAAGCAGAAGGTCTCTATCAGTGTTAATGAAGCAGCCATTGCAGAAGTGATGCAGCTGCTGCTAAAAAATGCCGGGCTTACTTTCGAGATGATCAATGATCACCTGATCGCTATTAAAAAAGATGGACCAGAAGAAACGGAGCAAAGCATCATTGGTAAAGTAACAAATGAGCAGGGTCAGCCAATGGCGAATGTGAGCATAACGGTAAAGAATGAAACCGGTGGTGCCACTACAAATGATAAGGGCACCTACTCGATCAATGTAAAAGGAGCAAGCTCCATTTTAGTATTCAGTTATGTTGGGTATGTACAGCAGGAGATCACTGTCGGCAGCCGTAAATCCATTGACATTACATTAAAAGATACTGAATCAAAGCCTGGATAACGTAGTGATCATCGGGTATGGCAGTGTGAAGAAAAAGATCTTACCGGTTCTGTTGTTTCATTGCGCCAGGAACAGATCACTTCCACACCAGTGACCAATGTGCTTGAAACCATGCAGGGCAAAGTATCAGGGCTTGACCTGGTACGCAGTTCAGGTGAAACAGGTGCTGGTATGAGTTTTACGGTACGTGGTAACCGTTCACTCAATGCATCCAACCAGCCGCTTGTACTGGTGGATGGAATACAATATGGTTCTTATATTGATGTAAATCCAAATGATGTAGCCTCGATTGAAATATTAAAAGACGCATCTTCTACAGCTATCTACGGTTCAAGAGGTGCGAATGGTGTTATCCTTATCACTACTAAAAGCGGTAAAGGAAAAACAAAAATAGAAGCAAGTAATTATGTTGGTATTAATACACTTGGCAAATATGCACAGCCATCTAACTTGGATCAGTATGTAGCCATCACACGTGAAGCGTACAGGGCTGCAGGTCAGTGGAGCAGTCCGGCGGATGACAGCTCTATTTTTAAAGCAAATTATTCGTTGATAAAAGAAGGTACAACTACTGACTGGACAGGATTAATGGTGCATGATGGTTTTGTGAACAGTCACCATGTGGCAGTATCCGGCGGCAATGATAAAATATCACTGCGTTTATCATCAGAGTTTTTCAGGGAGCAGGGCTTTTTGAAAAATGATGTATTGAAACGTTTTGTGCAGCACCTGAATGCCGATTACAGGATCGCCCCATCTTTGAAAGTTGGTACCATCCTTAATTTTAATTCCTCAGATCAGAACAGGCGTAATACAAGTTTCTGGAATCTTGGAAAATTATTGCCTTTCAGCAAACCATATAATGATGACGGCACCATCAAAATTTATCCATGGCCAGGATCACTGGACAGGAACCCATTGGTGGATGAAGACCCGATGAACTATACCAATAATACAAAGACAAGCAGGATATTCATGGTGGGTTTTGCACAATGGGACATTTTAAAGAACCTGACTTTTAAAACCAATATGGGTATTGATATCTTCAACAGCCAGCAGGGTATTTATGAAGGCACATTGTACACGCTTGCATCATTGAACAATGGTATGAGCAAGTCTTCTATCACTGATATCAAAACACGTAACTGGACATGGGAAAATACACTGAACTACAAACAAAGTTTTAATGATCATAACCTGAATGTACTTGTTGGAACCAGTGCAATAAAAGGCAGAACGGTGGCCTTTTCTGCTGAAGGAAAAAACCAACCCTTTGCAACAGCATTGTTTTATAACCTGGGCGCCAATGCAACTGACCTCAGGATCAGCAGCAGCCTTGTTGAAAGCCAGCTGGCATCCGGCTTTGCACGTATCAACTATGATTATAAAGGAAAATACCTCTTCACAGGCTCAATCCGTGCAGACGGATCATCTGTACTGGCCGAAGGAAATAAATGGGCTAGTTTTCCATCAGCAGCCGTTGCATGGAGAATTCATGATGAAGATTTCATGAGCAAAGTGAACTTTCTTTCTGAATTGAAATTGAGGGCAAGCTACGGCTTATCAGGTAACAGTGCCATACAGCCTTATCAAACACAAGGTGGTCTTGGCCGTATACCATACGCTTTTGATGAAACACCGGCTATTGGTTACTGGCCAAAAAATGTTGCCAATAAAGAACTGAGTTGGGAAAAAACAACATCACTTAACCTTGGCGTTGATTTTGGTTTCTTCAATAACAGGCTCACTGGTTCTGTGGATGTATATTCCACCAAAACAAGTGACCTGCTGATGGAAAGGATACTGCCAACAACAACCGGTTTTAGTTCTATCATTGATAATGTTGGTAAAACAAAAACAAGAGGTATCGACATCAATTTAAGCACAGTCAATTTTTCTTCAAAGAATTTCAAATGGACAACAGATATGAATTTCTCCACTTTCCGTGAAGAGATCGTACAGTTGAGCGTTGGTGGTGATGATATTTCAAAAGCATGGTTTGTTGGTAAACCTTTACAGGTATTCTATGATTACCAAAAGCTGGGTATTTGGCAGACCGGCGAGAAAGACCAGGCTACGGGATATAATTCAAATCCCGGTGAGATAAAAGTGAAGGACCTGAATGGCGATGGAAAAATAACAGCAACGGATGACCGTATTGTATTGGGTAAAGCAACACCGGACTGGACTGCGGGTATCACCAACCAGGTAAGCTATAAGAATGTTATGCTTAGTGTACTGGTTTTTGCGAGGATCGGCCAGATGATCTCCAGCGATTATGCAGGGTCATATTACACCGGCGGTATATTCAATACTTCCAATGTTGATTACTGGACACCGGAGAACCCAACCAATGCTTATCCACGGCCACGTACAAATGGTAATGACCTGTACTTAAGCACACTCCGGTACCAGACAGGTTCATTTGTAAAAATAAAAGACATCAGGCTGCAGTACACGCTGAACAGGGCAAGCATTAAAAAGCTGCCGTTTGAATCAGCTATTTTCTATGTAACAGCAAAAAATTATTTCACATTCAGCAAAGTAGAGAATTATGATCCTGAAAGGGGTGGTTCCGGTGAATTCCCGCTGACAAAGCAGCTGGTATTCGGTCTTAATTTCTCACTTTAAAAAGAAAAACTTGCATTATGAAACAAATTAAAAAATATACACTATTCGTTACAGTTATATCAGCATTGGTATTGCTGGGCAGCTGTAAAAAATTCCTTGAGGAAAATAATAAAACGGGTACCACGGCTGATGTGCTTTATAAAACGCCTGACGGTATTGAAACGCTTATCAATGCCTGTTATGCACCCGGCAGGCTCTGGTATGGCAAAATGATCGGGTTGCTGCTTACAGAAGCAGGAACAGACGAAGTGTTGAGGGCCGGCTGGGGAGGTGGTTACGCACAATACCACGAGTACAATAATACACTGCAGGGAGCAGATCCCGGCTTTATACATGTATGGGCTGGTTTATACAAAGGCATCAATGCCTGCAATGCAGCCATCACCCGTTTGCCAGGCTCTGGCCTGCCAGATGCAACGGTAAAGACAAGGCTTGGTGAGGTGCATTTTTTACGGGCATTCTATTATTATCACCTTGTAGAAACCTTCGGACCAGTACCCATCAAAACAACAGAAACACAGAGCCCTGAAATGACGGCAACCCGTGCTTCGGTGGATGATGTTTACAAACTTATCCTGGAAGACCTGGGTACTGCTGAAACAAACCTGCAGGGACAGATAACGCCTGCAGGCGGAAGGGTAACACAACCTGCAACAGAAGCATTTCTTGCCCGTGTTTATTTAACACGCAAGGAATACCAGCTGGCGCTTGATATGGCTAAAAAAGTGATAACAAACTATGGTTTCGAAATGATCAAGGACTATAAAGCGCTTTGGCAAATGGGAACTAACAGTAATGGTAACACGAATAAAGAAGCGATCTGGTTTGTGAACTATACCGCAGATAACAGTTTGAATGACCGTCCGCTCGGAAGTGACCTTGGTTATTTCTGGTTATGGGAAGGTGGTCACCAGGCACATACATTCTTTACTGAAATGAATTTTGCATTGCCGGGTCTCACTTTTGACGTGGAGAATGGCAGGCCGCTGAACCAGTTCCTGCCATCAAGATATTTGCTCGATTTATATGATGAAACAAAAGACGCCCGTTACAGGGGTTCTTTCAGAACGGAATGGTGGGCAAATGATCCAACAACCATACCTGCAGATATTCATATTGGTGATACCATTATGTACACAACAAAAGAGGTTGTTTCCAGTGATTACAGGGCATCAAGAAAATATACCATCTTCGACCGTAATGATGTGTATGAAGCAAACGGTCTTCCCAAAGGTGACCGCAGCAGGTATGTACAGGTAAATAAATTTGCTGATCCAACACGCAGTGGTCCGCTGGTGCATGAAAGCAAAAGAGATGCAATAGTTTTCAGGCTTCCTGAAATGTACATGATCGCAGCAGAAGCAAGTATGTACCTCGGTAATTTACAGCAGGCCGCTGATTTTATCAATGTGGTAAGAACAAGGGCTGCCGTGCCGGGTAAAGAAGCGGCTATGCAAATTACTGCTGCTGATGTTACGATCGATTTTATCCTGGATGAACGTGCAAGAGAATTTGTAGGGGAGCAGTTAAGGTGGTTTGATCTGAAAAGAACCGGTAAACTGTTAGAGCGGGTGAAGCAATACAACCTGGATGCTGCACCCAATATCAAAGATTATCATTTGGTAAGACCGATACCGCAGGTTGAAATTGATGTGATGCAGAATAAAGACCAGTTTCAGCAGAACCCGGGTTACAACTAATTATTGCAAACAGCATATAAAGATCCTTTCATAGGCAGTCGTCGTAGTAGCAACCAATACCCGTGACATTCCTGTTGCGGGTATTCTTTACACTAAAATGATGAAACATGTATTCAAGGTTTAAAGATGCCGCAGTTATTATTGTGTTTACGGGGATAGTAGCTTTTATTATCCCGCAAAAAAATATCCGGGTATGGATGGTGGGTGATTCCACTATGTGTATCCAGCCCCGTGACAGGTCGCCTGTTACTGGCTGGGGAACACCATTCGAATATTTTTTTGATTCTACCGTAACCGTTATGAACAGGGCCCGTGGTGGCAGGAGCACCCGTACATTCATTGCGGAAGGCAGGTGGAAAAATGTTGCAGACAGTCTTACGGAGGGTGATTATGTATTTATACAGTTTGGTCACAATGATGAAGCAAAAGAGCCACAGTTTAAAGACCGTTATACACCGGTTCCTGATTATAAGATCAATCTTGTGAAATTTATTACCGAAGCCCGTAAAAAAAAAGCAGTACCCGTTCTCGTTACACCGGTTACACGTATGGTATTTGATTCGCTGGGTAATATAAAAGAAACACACAAAGAATATTCGGCGGCAGTATGGGAAGTGGGTACTGAACAGCAGGTGCCGGTGATCGACCTGGATAAAAAAAGCAGGGAGCTTTTACAGGCGTTTGGGCCGGTATATTCAAAAGTGTTATTCATGCAGCTTGACTCAATGGAGCATCCGCATTACCCTGCCGGCAGGAAAGACAACACACATTTTAATGAATATGGAGCAAGAAGAATGGCAGAACTGGTTTTAGCTGAGATAAGAACCATGAAGCTGGAGCTGGCAGACCGGATCACGAAGAAAGCAGCTCCATAAAAAGTAATCACTCAAAACAAAGAACATTTTATGCGTACAGGGATAGTGCTAACGGTAATGCTTATACATGCAATACTGACGACAGCATTTGCACAGGTAGTAAGTATTCCACGGGATACATCTTATAATGTAAATGCTGTGCACAGGCAGATCCGCAGGGATTTTCCTTTTGCTGTACCTGCAAAAGATTCGGTGCCGGCAGGTGTAAAGGCAGAGCGGAATATTGTTTATACAACCCTGCCTGCAACAGCTTATGGCGACAGGCAGCTGCACCTTGATGTTTTTAGTCCTGTAAAAAAAGGTAAATACCCTGCCATCATCATGGTGCATGGCGGCGGCTGGCGCTCGGGTACAAAGGAAATGCAGGTGCCGATGGCGGAGATGCTTGCTGCCAGGGGATTTGTAACCATACCAGTGGAATACCAGTTATCGCTGGAGGCAAAGTATCCTGCAGCGGTATATAATATCAAGTCTGCCATACGTTGGGTAAAAGCAAATGCAGACAAATACCAAATCGACACGGCTAAGATTGCCATATCCGGTTGCTCTGCAGGAGGACAACTGGCTTCTTTGGTCGGCCTGACCAACAACGTGCCGTCGTTCGAAGGAGAACAGGGCAATAAAGGAACCGGCAGTACTGTAAGTGCGGTCATTGATATAGATGGTGCCATCGATTTTATGGCTCCAGCTTCACTTAACCTTAAACGCCAGCCAAATTCACCGGATATAGAATGGCTCGGTGGTTCTTTTGAAGATAAACCGCTTATATGGAAAGAGGCATCACCCATTTTTTGGATGACTGATTCCTCTGATGTGCCCATGTTATTCCTGAACAGCGGCTTTTCAAGGTTTCATGCGGGCCAGGATGAACTCATTGGAATATTAAAAGAACAAAACATTTATCATGAAGTACACAAGTTTGATATAAAGGTCCACCCGTTCTGGTTATTTCATCCCTGGGTGGATACAACAACTGGTTATATCGCATCTTTTTTAAATAAGGTTTTTAAAACAAAGTGAGATGTATACCCGTACCAAAATATGTTCACTCTTATTTGTATTATTGTTTTTTGCTGGTACCGCCATTGCACAAACAATTGTTGTAGCAAGAGATGGCAGTGGTCATTTTAAAACAGTACAGGAGGCTATTGATGCAGTGAAAGATTCCAGCACGCAGGTAACAACTATTTTTATAAAGAACGGCACCTATAAAGAGAAGCTTTGTTTGTCAGAAACAAAAATGAACGTGCATTTTACCGGTGAGAGTGTAGAAGGCACCATTCTTACTTACGATGACTATGCATCAAAAAAAGACAGTGAAGGGAAAAATATAGGAACTACAGGATCCTCCAGTTTTTTCATATTTGGTGCAGGGTTTTACGCAGAGAACATTACGTTTGAAAATGCTGCCGGTCCTGTTGGGCAGGCAGTGGCAGTAAGGGTAACCGGCGACAGGGCAATATTTATCAACTGCCGTTTTCTTGGTTTCCAGGATACTTTGTATACACAGGGTTCAGACAGCCGCCAGTATTATTTTAAATGTTATATTGAAGGTACGGTTGATTTTATTTTTGGCGCAGCAACCTGCCTGTTCGATAGTTGTATCCTTTATGGAAAAAAAGGAGGCTATTTTACTGCAGCATCAACACCACGGCATAAAAAATTTGGATATGTTTTCAGGAATTGCAGACTTTCGGGTGAAGCGGCTCCAAACAGTTTTTTCCTGGGGCGTCCATGGCAGCCTTTTGCTAAAGTCGTATTTATGAACTGTGCTATGGATACTATTATTCATTCAAAAGGATGGGACAACTGGGGTAAAGAAGACAATGAAAAGACAGCATTCTTTGCAGAATATGGCAACTATGGTAATGGCGCTGCTACAACTAACCGTGTGGGATGGTCGAAAATATTGAGTAAGGAAGCAGCTGAAGAATTCATGCCTGTTAATATTTTGTCGGGATGGGAACCACGGAGACAAATGCGGGAATGATCTTATTAAAAATTATACGGATGAAGTTTTTACGGGTTATTTTATGGAGTATAACAGCATGCTTGCCCAGCAGGCTTGTTGCACAGCAGCAATATCCATTTCAAAATACAGCACTGTCTTTTGAGGAACGGGTAAATGACCTTGTTTCCCGGATGACGCTTGAGGAAAAAGTCGGACAGATGTTGAATACCGCACCAGCAATTGAACGGCTGGGAATACCGGCTTACGACTGGTGGAACGAAGTATTACACGGTGTGGCAAGAACGCCTTATAACGTTACCGTGTACCCGCAGGCTATTGCAATGGCTGCCACCTTTGATACAGCATCATTAAAACTGATGGCTGAATATTCTGCAACAGAAGGAAGGGCTATTTATAATAAGACGGTTGCACTTACAAAAGATGCAAAGCGTTATGCCGGTCTTACTTACTGGACGCCCAATATTAATATTTTCCGTGATCCACGCTGGGGGCGTGGACAGGAGACCTATGGCGAAGATCCTTTTCTTACTGCCATGCTGGGCCGGGCTTTTGTAAATGGCCTGCAGGGTAATGATCCCAGGTACCTGCATGCAGCTGCATGCGCCAAACATTATGCGGTACACAGCGGGCCGGAACCTTCCCGTCATGTATTTAATGTATCACCCAATAATTATGACCTGTGGAATACTTACCTGCCTGCCTTTAAAGAACTCATCACCAATACGGATGTTGCCGGTGTAATGTGTGCCTACAATGCTTTTAAAGGTCAGCCTTGTTGCGGCAGTGACGAACTGATGGTGGGCATTTTGCGTAAGCGCTGGAAGTTTACTGGTTATGTAACATCCGACTGCTGGGCCATTGATGATTTTTTTAAACACCATAAGACACATGCTGATGCAGAAGCAGCATCAGCAGACGCAGTATTTCACGGTACGGATCTCGAATGCGGTACCAATGTATACAAATCCCTGGTGGCGGCAGTAAAAAATGGTAAGCTTGCAGAAAAACAAATCGATATTTCTGTAAAACGTTTGTTCATGATCCGTTTCCGGCTTGGCATGTTTGATCCGCCGTCAATGGTTAAGTATACACAGGTAACCGCTGCGGTACTGGAAAGTCCCGAACACCAGGCGCATGCTCTAAAAATGGCGCAGCAATCAATTGTTTTGCTGAAAAACGAAGCAAATACATTGCCTTTAAAAAAAGGGGTTAAAAAAATTGCAGTAGTTGGTCCCAATGCTGATAACAGTATTGCAGTACTGGGTAATTACAATGGTACCCCATCAAGAACAGTAACCGTGCTGCAGGGAATTAAAGATAAACTGGGTAATGATGCTGAAGTGCTGTATGAAAAAGCGATCAATTTTACAAACGATACTGTCTTCAGGGAAGTAAATATCCATAACCAGTTTACCTGGAAAGGCGAAGAAGGTTTTAATGCAGCTTATTTTAATAACCGGGATCTGAAAGGAGAGCCGGTTGCAAAGCGTACAGAAAAAAATATTAGTAATGCATGGCAGGAAGGAGAATTGGTAATTGATTCGCTGAAGGCATATAATTTCTCTGCAAGGTACACGGCCGACTATACCCCGATGGAAAATGGCGGTATTAGTTTTGAGGTGGATGCAGATGATGGTTATCGTTTATTAATTGATGATAAGGAAGTATTAAATGCCTGGGCACGTAAACAGCAAGGAAAGAAAACATTCCGGTTATCAGCCGAGAAAGGAAAAAATTACCGGGTAGTATTAGAGTATTTCCAGGGCGGGGGAAGCGCTTCAGTAAAATTAAGTGCAGGACATTTTATAAAAACAGATTTTGCAGCGCTTGCTGATAAATTGAAAGATGCTGATGCCATCGTTTTTGTCGGCGGCATTTCACCACAACTGGAAGGAGAAGAGATGCAGGTGAATTATCCCGGTTTTAATGGTGGCGACAGAACATCTGTTCTTTTACCTGCTGTACAAACAGCATTGATGAAAGCCTTAAAAACAACAGGCCGGCCATTGATTTTTGTGATGATGACCGGGAGTGCTGTCGCCGTTCCATGGGAAGCGCAGCATGTACCTGCCATAATAAATAGCTGGTACGGTGGACAGTCGGCGGGTACTGCTGTTGCAGATGTTTTATTTGGAGATTACAATCCTGCAGGCCGCCTGCCGGTTACATTTTATAAAAGTGATGCGGACCTCCCAGACTTCAACGACTACACGATGGATAACCGTACCTACCGTTATTTTAAGGGAAAACCATTGTACCCTTTTGGGTTTGGGTTGAGTTATACAACCTTTAAATATCAAAATTTAAAAATCAGTGCAGCAAAAGATAAAAATTACACTGTTGAAGTAGGTGTATCTAACAGCGGTAAAATGGATGGGGAAGAAGTGGTACAATTATATGTTTCAGGAAAAGGAAATAAAGCGCCCATCCGTTCATTAAAAGGCTTCCGCCGCATCTCACTTAAAAAAGGGGAAAGCCGGACCCTTTCTTTCAAATTAACAAAAGAAGACTTGTCCCTGGCAGACGATTTAGGGAATCAAAAAATATTCAGTGGTAAAGTGGTGATCTCTGTTGGTGGTGGCCAGCCTGGTATGGGAGCTTTAAAGTCAAAGCAGGTTCTGCAGGCAGTGCTGGCATTGTAACTTTTTTTTCATGAGCAGTCGTTTGGTAATTGAAGGCCACTGTATTTACAGTGGCCTTACTGTTACTGGTTTTCCTGTCTTTAATTGCCAGCCATAGTCTTTCATGGCAGCATAGTTGTGTCACTCACTTGTACCGGATACCATTAAGCGGCATATATTAATCAGCAATCCAATATGTTTGAATTTCGCAAGTACTTGTTTGTTTTTTGCTATAATATCTTTTATACCGGTTTTACTTTTGGTGTCAAAAATTTGGTAAATTCGGAATGAATAAGGTTACTGGTAACCGTTATTTGCATTTAAAGAAGAAATCAACAGGATCATAAATAAAAATAATAAACGAATGAATACGACAAACGTAAAAGCCTTTGGTACAGAAGCTGCAGATGCAGACCTGAAAGAACTGGTAATAGCCCGCCGGGAGGTATTGCCAAAAGATGTGGAGATCGAAATCTTGTATTGTGGTGTTTGCCACTCCGACCTTCACATGGCACGTAATGACTGGGGTATGAGTATGTACCCGGCGGTATTAGGACATGAAATAGTAGGCAAAATAACAAAGGTTGGCAGCGAAGTTAAAAAATTCAAAGCCGGTGATACAGTGGCGGTGGGCTGTATGGTTGACTCCTGCAGAACATGCAGCAGTTGCCAGCAGGATTTGGAACAGTATTGCCTTAATGGTTTTACCGGTACCTATAATGGTAATGATAAACACCTCGGTATTCAAACCTTTGGAGGCTACTCCGAAAAAGTAGTGGTGGATGAACATTTTGTATTAAGCGTGCCGGGTAACCTGGATCTTGCCGCGGTGGCGCCGGTGCTTTGTGCCGGTATCACCACCTGGTCTCCCTTGCGCCGCTGGAATGTGAAGAAAGGAGATAAAGTAGCGGTTATCGGCTTAGGTGGTCTTGGTCACATGGCATTAAAACTTGCTCATGCGCTGGGTGCTGAAGTTACCTTGTTCTCCAGGTCTGAAGGAAAAACAGACGAGGCAAAAGCACTGGGTGCGGATGATGTTGTTATATCTACTGATGAAAAACAGATGGCCAAAGTACAGGGCAAATTCAGCCTGATCATAGATACAGTTCCTTACACCCATGATTTAAATCCATACATAAATACATTACATGCCACCGGCACGCTGGTTTTGGTTGGTTATCTTGGTCCTCTCGAACCCATCCTGAATACCGCACCAATCGTATTCAGCGGTAAAGTGGTGGCAGGCTCATTGATTGGAGGTATTGCTGAAACACAGGAGCTGCTTGATTTTTGTGGCAAACATAATATCGTTTCGGAAATAGAGATCATAAAAATGCAGGACATCAATAAGGCATACGAAAGAATGCTGAAGAGTGATGTACGTTACCGCTTTGTGATCGATATGGCCTCGCTTAAAAATTAAAAATTTTTGTATACAGGCAAGCGGGTGCATCGTTATGTACCCGCTTCCTTTTTAAAAAACATCAGTAACACAGTATTTTAAAATATTTACCAATGTTTTTAACAGCAAGATTTAAAGCAGCGCTATTGCTGAAAGCTTCAATGGCTGCATTCATTTTATTATTCAGCAGTACTGTTTCGGCACAAAGCAGTAATCATTATATGCGTATTGCAACAATTGAAATTGACTCTGTATATCTTGAGCAATATAAAGCGGCCCTCAGGGAAGGTATTGAAACTGCAGTACAAACAGAGCCGGGCGTACTTGTTTTAAATGCTGTATATGCAAAAGACAGGCCCACACTTGTAACCGTTTTTGAAATCTATGCCAGCGAAGAAGCATACAGGCAGCATATTCAAACCGCACATTTTAAAAAATATAAAGAAACGGTGCAGCACATGGTAAGGTCGCTTGTGCTTAAAGATGTTGCACCCATTGCACTGGCTTCAAAAGAAAAACCATAGCGGCTGTTTTCAGTCTTTATTAATATTTACGATATCACCATTTTTAATATAAGCACCGGCAGGTTCAAGGCTTTCTGACCAGTTGATATTTTTAAAACGCACGGGAACGGTGCGGCTGTTAAAAGCATCGGCATTCTCGTTTATTTGAAAATGCAGGTGCGGCTCTGTACTGTTGCCGGAATTGCCCACAGCTGCTATCAATTGTCCACGGCTTACTTTATCTCCCTTGTTCACCTTTAAAGAGCCCGGTTTCAAATGGGCGAAAAATGAATACTCATTACCGTTATGCTTAATAATAATATGGTTTCCCTGCAGCCCGGGTATGCCATACGCTTTTAGCAGCTTTCCCTGTCTTTCCCGTATAAAGTTCATATATTCTTCCTGTGGCAGGTCTTTTGGATATATTGCTGCATCCGGCACCGCATCCAGCACCGCTACCACTTCGCCAGCTTCGGTTGCATACACAGGCTGGCCATAGCAATAATAATTTTCAAGAACTGTATAATTGCTTTTATAAGTCCTGTTGCTGTCGCCAATCATGATAAAATCGTAAGCAAATTCTTCCATAAAGCCCCAGCGGTGATGTGCATTGGGTGCAGGCGCTGCCCCGGCATACCAGGTGCCTTTTACCGGCATATAATGATTGTTGGCAGATTCGTATGCAATTACCTTTACAGTTTTTGCTGCAGTTAATTTTTTGCCATTGCTTTTTGCTGATGTATGTATTACAATACTATCCGGGATAAAGGCGGTTTCAAAGTATTGTTTACGCAGTATAAGTCCTTCGTTCTTTTGCAGTGAAGCTGCCGGTGAGATAACAGCATCTCCCAGCACATCTTTTGTTCTGAACATAAAGTCGTAGGCCTGCAGTTGTTTAGACTGCTGCAATGCAAATAACTGTTCACTGCTTTTTATGAGATCATTACCATCTGAAAAATATTGTTGTTTTACTTTACCATGATGATAAAGTTTCACAGATAACTCTTCCACTTTTACCACACTGCTTCCATAATTCACTACCCCAATATTGTGGAGGAGCAAATTAAAAAGCGAATCTTTCAGGCTTACTTCATATAAATAAACATGATCGGCAGGGAAAGTATTTACTTTTAATTGCTGGGAAAAAATGGGGGTACACAAAAGTGTAGTATACAAAAAAGATAGTGCTGTTGCTTTTTTCATAAAATAGTAATTGAACTTTTTCAATGCAGATTATCAGTAAGATACGCATGTTAATACAAGTTCTTACCAGTTTTTTTCTGCTGTATTCAACTGCCTGTAAAAGATTTTCCTGCGGGTGTATGCAATAACATATACAATAACTGGTATTGTGTGTCGTTTATACGCATTAAGAACAACTGCCCGAACCAGCGAAAAACCAAAACCTAACTAACCTTTCCTACTGTACCCGGTCCCAGTTTTCTACTTGTTTAATGCTTACCGCAATTGCTGCATTGAATTGTTGCAATTGAATGATCAGGCTATTAATCAATTTAAAGTGTTGTAAAAAATACATTAGTATCCAAATATCCTGAACAGACCCAAAATGATATCTTATGAGACAGAGATCTACCCTTTCACGGGCATATGCCTGCACGTTTTGTAATAAACTGCTTGCATTGCTTATCCTGTTAACAGCCGGTCAGTATGCGGTTTCGCAAACCTGCGATCCCACACAATTGTATGACCAGATAGAAAGCAGTTATCACACCACCATAGCTCAAAAAACGGATGGTTCATTTGCTATTTTTGGCGAAAGAGGCATGGCCGATGGATCAAACCCTGCGCTTAGTGCAAGAACGATCACAACAGCTAACGGTTACAGCTATACGGGAACTATTTTAAAAGTAGCGACGGGTTCA
Source organism: Ferruginibacter sp. (assembly GCA_047600665.1). Classification (GTDB taxonomy): domain Bacteria; phylum Bacteroidota; class Bacteroidia; order Chitinophagales; family Chitinophagaceae; genus Ferruginibacter. Next base: position 1,788,052 of record JASGKJ010000003.1, on the reverse strand, counting down.
GGCGGTAATACACCCACCCAGCATTTTGTTTTAACCACTACACGTTTATATACATGGGGAGAAGAAGATCTCGTAATCAATACAAGTTTAACATCTTCCGAAGCATTCCAGGCAATAGCACCAGCAGGATCTAATGCATATGGATTGCCGGGTACAGTAGCACCTACTGATGTAAAGTATATGCAGGCAACATTTGGTGCCATTGCTATTATGACAAACAGTGGTGCAGTATATGTATTAGGTAAATCATCTAGCTTATACGGTGATGGAACCGCTACTGCCAATTCAGTATGGCACCAGGTAACATTAAGTACTACAGGTAACCCGGTGCTTACCGGTGCTACGCATATGCGTATAAGCCCAAGAGGCGGGATGGTTGTTACTTCATCAAATGCATGGTACACCTGGGGTAACCTCACCAGCCTTGGTAATGGTACGGCTCCTGCTGCCAGAACAAGGGCTACACCTATGACATTGCCTGCTGCATTTACTGCTGCATCAGATGTGAGAATGATTGGTGTAACCAGTGGTGTAAAAGCAAGCAGCAGCAGCAGCACTGCTTATTATGTTTTACACAGCACACAAAAACTTATTTATGTAATGGGCGAAAATGTTGATGGCAATCTTGGTATCAACAGCACCACCGATCAAACAAGCTGGGTAAACGTTCGTAACTCAACCAATACTGCTAATCTCAGCGACATTGTATATATGTCTGTGCAGGAAAGTGATGAAGACCAGAACTCGGCTGCGGCTATACAGGGCGATGGTACTTTATGGGAATGGGGTTCTAATGATGGTGGTATGATCGGGAGACCGCTTGCAACAACCATCCAGTTATTGCCAGCAGTGCCACAGGGTTTTACACAGGGAACTGACAGGGCGCTTACTGTAGAAGTAGGCGGCCACTTTACTGTTTATATAAAAGCCGGCTCTCAAAAATATGCTTACGTTGGTCATAATAATGATGGCTCACAGGGTACCGGTATAGATACGGATACTTATTTTGACAGTTATGATACCACCAATGTAAGCAACATCAATGTATGTGCCATGCAGGTGATTGACCGCACTGTTACTGGTACGGTCTTCAACGATACAGATGGCCTTACCGATAACCAGGTGGATGGTACCGGCACCAATGGCAGCGGTACGCTGATGGTGGTGGTATATGACAATACAAGTGGTAAAGTAACTGATACAGCTTATGTTGCTGCTAACGGTACTTATACAGTATTGGCGCCTACCGGTGACGATTGTACGCTTTATCTTACAACGACTGCTGCAACTATTGGGCAAACAGCTGTTCCAACGGTTACACTACCGGCAGGATGGATCAGTACAGGAGAATACCTCGGTGCAGGTACCGGAAATGATGGTACAGCAAACAGTATCTTACCGCTGGGTACGGTGTCTGTAAATACAGCTAATGCCAATTTGGGTATTACAGCAGCAGGTTACATTTATATTCACAAGAAAACATTAGATGAATCATCCAGCACCAATTTCAGTTTTGCTGTAAGTGGTGGTTCAACCGTTGTTCCCGGTTTTAGCCTGAATGATGATCCAGCACAAATACCATTACAGGATATTGGTACCTCAGAAGGCGGTAGATTATGGGCCGTATCGCAAAGTACAGCCACACCTGCAAGCACTTTGTTTTACAGGAATGCCAATAGTACTGCCTGGGTTAATACAGGCATTGGCTCTGTAAGCCGTGTGGATGGTGGCCAGGGAAATACCTGCTATTATATTACAACCACTGGTTCTGTTGTTTACTATGACGGCAGCACAAGCACTACTATCGGTGCTGCGGCAAACTACGGAACAAGTAGTGCTGCTGATATCGGCAGTACATGGGATAACCGTCCTTATATTACAACAGCAGCGGGCAGAATATACCGCTATAGTGGCACAGGCACCACCTGGGCACAGATCGGTGCAACAACGAACAACTCAAAAATTGATGGTAATCCTGCAACCGGTAATATCATTGTAAGTAAAACTGATAACCTGGTGTACAGCATTACATCAGCTGCTGTACAAACAAGTTTAGGATCACCTGCAAGTATATCTGGTGCTGCGGTGGACGTAGCTGTAGATGCAGTGGGTGGTATTTATTCCATCTACATGAGCCCAAGCGTGGTGGGTGCAGAAGCAGCATTTAAATGGACAAGCGGCACCACCTGGTCAGCAGGCGAGTCCACTTCAAAAGGTATAAGAAATATTACTGGCGGTGCAGGTGGTCAAATGTGGGCAACTGCTTTTAACCTTACCGCACCTTATGGAAATATATTTACCCGTTCATTAACCGGTTCCACCGTTTGGTGGCTGGATGATGAGCGTGTACGCACCAGCGTTAGTAATGGTAACTCAATTATGATACCGGTTGTTCCGGGTACGTACACTGTTACAGAAACTGTTCCTGGCGGATGGGCATTGCAGTCAATTACTGCGTATGATCCTACCAGCAACTCTTCTTCCACACTTTCTGCCGGCACTGCTTCATTGGCAATTGCTGCAGGCGAAACAGTACATGCAATCTTTAACAATGGAGTTGTGAATGCTTATACAGTGCCTTCAAACTGCGGTACCATCTTTACAGAAAATTTTGGAACAGGCGCTACGGGTACCTATGGTGCTGCACTGGCCGGGTTAACCTCTTATCACTATCTTGGCAACTCCACCAATGCAGAAGACGGGTATTATAAAATAATAAGCAGAACAAGCCCTGACTTCCGTTCAAGTGGTTCCTCTGCTATGTTTGATCATACAGCAGGTGATGGTACGGGCAGGATGCTGGTGGTAAATGCTTCTTATGAACAAAATGAGTTTTACCGTAAGCGTCTTACCGGTTTAGTTCCGGGCAGTACTTATATCCTGGCAACATGGCTGGCTGGTGTAAGCGGCGTGTCTGTAAAACCAAATTTAACACTGAGTGCTGTTGAGCCAACTACATACGCATCTGTGGGTGGCGGTGCCAGCACAGGCGATATCACTTCGCTTGCCACCTGGGGACAATATGCAACCACTTTTGTACCCACCAGCACATCGGTTGATATTATACTTCAAAATACAGGTACAGGTGGTGTTGGTAATGATATTGCTATTGATGATATATATGTAATGGTGCCGAATTCAAACGGTGGCACTGCCAACTCTTCTCAAACCATTGCTTATAATGCCACACCCGGAAGCTTAATAGTAAGCGCATACCTGGGTACTGTATTAAGATGGCAATATTCATCCGATAACTTTGTAAGTGATATTAACGATATTGCTTCAAGTGCATCTGCGACTTTGACCAGTGCAAAAATGGGTGCGCTTACTGCTAACCGTTATTACCGTGCAGTAGTACAGAATGGCACCTGTGCAGAAGCATATTCTTCATCAGTATTAATAACTATTACTGCGAGTATATCCGGTAATGTATTGAACGATACGGATGGTCTTAGTGATAATACCATCAGTGGTACCGGTACGAATGCCGGTGGAACACTGTATGTAAATGCAGTTAATGGAAGCAATGCTGTTATTGCTTCAACTGCTGTTGCTGCAGGGGGTACTTATACTTTAAGCGGCCTCCCGCTTGGTACTTATACATTAGTGCTTACAACAAGCGCAACAAGCAACACTGCAGCATTGCCTGCCGGCTGGATAAATACAGGCGAATACCTGGGCGCAGGTTCAGGCAGTGATGGTACCATCAACGGTGCACTTACTGTTACTGTTTCAGCTAATACATCCAATGCAAGATTTGGTGCTACACCGGCGGCCTATATTTATGTACATGAAAAAGCACTGGATGAGTCTTCCAGCGTGGACTTTACTTTTAACGTAACGGGTGGTGTAACAACAGTTCCTTCTTTTAGCCTGAATGATAATCCTGCACAATCAATGTTACAGGATATCGGTGCTTCACAGGGAGGAAGATTATGGGCTGTATCAGCAACCGCTGCATCGCCTGCCAGTACGCTTTTTTACAGGAGCATGAGTAATGCAGCCTGGGTAAACACGGGTATTACCGGTGTTAGCAAGGTGGATGGTGCGGCTGGTAATGCCTGTTACTATATTACCACGACAGGTTCTGTTGTTTATTATGATGGAACCACCAGCACAACTATTGGTGCAGCCGCCAATTATGGAAGCAGCAATGCATCTGATATTGGCAGCACATGGGATAACCAACCTTATATTACTACTGCAGCGGGCAGGATATACCGCTATAGCGGCACAGGAACCACCTGGGCACAAATAGGTGCTACCACCAATAACCAGCGTATTGATGGTAACCCGGCCACCGGTAATATTATCGTATCAAAATCAGATGGAAATATTTATAACATCACCAGCGCAGGTGTGCAAACGAGTTTGGGTAAACCAGCGAATGTTACAGCAACAACTGCTGCTGATGTGGCCACGGATGCAGCCGGTAATATTTTTACTGCGTATGATGATAAATCTGGTGTGGGTGGTGCAAATGGTTTATATACTAACAAATGGATCAGCGGAACATCCTGGTCAACACCGGAACTGACATCAAGAACCGGTCTTGTTACTGCATTTGGCGGTTTGACCGGCAGTATCGGCAACCAGCTTTGGGTGGTAAACAATGGCAGCGCTGTTCCGTACGGAAATATCTTTACCCGCTCAACAGATGGATCTGCTATCTGGTGGATAGATGATGAAAGGGTACATACGAGCCCCACAAACGGCAATTCACAAATGATTGCTGTAGTACCAGGCGCCTATACTGTAACGCAAACAGTACCGGCCGGCTGGGACCTGCAGGAAATACAATTGTATGATCCTACATCTAACTCTTCTTCAGATGTAGTTAATAATAATGCAGTGTTAACAGCAGCAGCCGGTGAAGTGGTTCATGCCATTTTTAATACAGGTATGGTAAATGCCTATACAGTGGCTACTAACTGCGGTACACCTTATACTGAATCATTTGGTACAGGCACAGTCGGCTCTTTTGGAACGGCATTAACCGGCCAGACTTCTTATCATTTCCTTAGCGGAGCCGGTGATTCAGAAGATGGTTATTATAAAGTGGTGGGCCGTACCAACCCTGATTTCAGGTCTACTTCTGCCTCCTTATTCGATCATACTTCAGGTAATGGTACCGGAAGAATGATGGTGATTAATGCAGCCTACGATCAGAACGTTTTTTACCGCCGTCAGTTTACAGGCTTGATTACAGGGTCCACTTACACATTTGCGGCATGGCTCATCAATGTAAGCAGTGCGGCTATTAAACCGAATGTAACTTTCAAAATAATCGATCCTTCAAACTATACTGTTCTGTCAACCAATAATACAGGTGATATTACCACTACCGGTACATGGGCACAATATTCTATTACATTTGTTGCAACCGGTACAACGGCAGATATTGTTCTGCAAAACAATAACGTAGGTGGTTCTGGTAATGACCTTGGCATTGATGATATTACATTATCTGTTGCCAGCAGTGTGGGTGGTACTGCATCAGCTGCACAATCCATCGCTTATAATACAAGCCCAGCTAACTTAACTGCTACAGGCATTACAGGCGCTGTTACCAAATGGCAATATTCATCAGATAATTTTGTAAGTGATATCAATGATATTGCTTCGAGTGCATCATCAACACTAACGAGCGCACAAATGGGTGCACTTACTGCTACCCGTTATTACCGTGCAGTGGTTCAGAATGGATCATGTGCCACCGCCAATTCTTCATCTGTACTGATCAGCATCACTTCATTTAACGTGAGTGGATCTGTATGGGTGGATGCAAATGGCGACGGTAGTAAAGCAAGTGAAACCAACTATACAGGTGGTAGCTTGTATGCCAACCTGGTGGACAACAGCGGGAACATTACAGCAAAAGCAACGGTTGATGCTGCCGGTAATTATACATTATCAGGTTTCCCAATTTCTACTACAGGTTATTCGGTAAGGCTGTCTACTAACTCAGCAACAATAGGTCAGCCTTCTACCACGCTTAACTTATATGTTCCTTCAGGCTATGTAAGGGTAAGTGAAAACAATAACGGCACTGCCGAAACAGGTACCAGCGCTGACGGTATTATTTCTTTGCCATCTGCAACTACTAATTTAACCACCCGTGATTTTGGTATCATGCTGGTGTGTAATGGCGGAACTATTTTCACCTACTCCGGTACAGGAGAAATAAGACCATTTATTGATCCCTCCACATCAGGTGCATTAGGGCCCGTTTTTAATCCGACATCCTATTCTGCTACAACTACCGGGTATGCGATGGGGTATAACCCGGTAAATGGCAAGTTCTATTGCTACCACAAAAGCACTGTACCAAAAACATTCCTGTCTTTCGATCCCGCCACCAATACGTATGTATCGCTGCCAACTGCGGGCAACAATCTTTACCGTGGCTGTGTAAACCAGACCGGCACAGGTTTTTATACCATTGATGATTTAGGTGTATTGTATTACTATAATATTGCCACTAATACGTGGACAACTATTACTTCCACCTGGCTCAATCAATATGGCACCAATATTACTTCCCAGGTTGTTAGTGAAGGCAGTGGTGATATGGTGATTGATGGAAGCGGAAATTTATGGGTATTGGCTCCATATGGTGCTAATTCCTTTCATCTTTATAAAATAGCGGCGCCGCTTCCTACTACGGCTGTATCAAATCTTACCGTAAGAATAATAACGGGTGCTACCCTTAGTACGAGTTTGGGTGGTATTGCACTATCTGCGGCAGGAGAAATATATTTGGCTGGAGGCAGCCCTTCTATACTCTATAAAATAAACAGCGACTACAGCGTGGCTACTATCGGTGCACTTTCCGTAAGCGGTAGTGGCGACTTAAGTTCCTGTTCATTTCCTGCTACGGTAATAACACCAATGGAGTTTGGTGATGCACCTAACAGCTACAGCACTTTACTGGCCAGCAACGGCGCAAGGCATGCCATCGTTGATTACGATGCAGATACTAAAAAAGCCAAATTAATGCTTGGTGCTTCACTTGATCCTGAAATGAATGGTGTTCCTGCAGCAGCTGGTGCTGATGCAACTGGTGATGACCTTGCAGGTGTTGATGATGAAGAAGCTATTGCAACTTTCCCTGTGTTAAGCACAACTAGTACTACTTATAGCGTAATCCTTAACGTTACCAATACAACAGGCGTAACAGCCACCGTAAAAGGCTGGATAGATTTTAATAAGAACAATGTATTTGATGCAGGAGAAGCAGCCACTACAACAGTCGCTAATAACGGTACCACTGCAACACTTAGCTGGACAGGCCTGAGTGGTTTAGCAGTAGGTAATACATATGCCAGGTTCCGTATTGCAACTACGGCTGCGGAAATTGCCAATCCTACCGGTGCGGCCTCGGATGGTGAAGTGGAAGATTACAGGATCGCTGTATCAGCTACCGTAAGCGGTACTATTTCACAAGATGCCAATGGCATTACAGATAATATGGTGAACGGTTCTGGTGTAACAGTAAGTGGTTTGAACGTAGTACTGTATGATAATACAACGGGTAAAGTAATTGCCACTTCACCGGTAGCTCCCGGTGGCGCCTATACGCTTAATGGAGCTGTTCCAGGTAATAACTACAGTGTTTATCTTACCACGGCTACGGTTACTGTTGGTCAAACAGCAGTACCTGCACTCACCCTTCCTTCGGGCTGGGCCTATGTGGGCGAATACAATGGTGCCGGGGCCGGCGATGATGGCACCCCCAATGGTATATTATCACTTGGCGCAGTAAGCGGCAATATCACTACGGCTAAGTTTGGTATTGAACAACAACCAACAGCCAATACTGTAAACGCTGCTTCCCAACAAAATCCCGGTGGTAATGCACAGGTAACCGTGCCTACCCTGACAGGTACCGATACGGAAGATGGCCCGTATGATGGTGTGAGTGGTACAACTACCATTGTTATACAAACTGTGCCATCTAATGCAACGTTATATTATGGCGGAAGTGCGGTAACTGCCGGTACGCTTATCAATGGCTATGATCCTTCATCGCTGACGCTTGATCCAAATAATAGTATTACTTCTGCTGTATTTACTTATACCGTGATGGATGAAGCAGGACAATTTAGTTCTCCTGCAACGGTTACCATGCCGTTCACAACAGCGGTACCATTTAGCTGTACCAACCTTGCCTACCAGGTGGCTGGTACTGCAGGTTCTAACTCTTCTTTATACAGTTATAATATCAATACAGGCGACCGTTTATTGATTGCCAATCTCCCGGTAGAAGTGAATTCAATCGGGTACAATACTACTGATAACATGATCTGGGGTTATGATGAAACAAATGACAGGATGATCAGGATTGATGCAAACGGCGCCATTACTTCTTTCAACATAGCTAATTTTCCTAATTCTGTAAGGAGTATGGCGGATATATTACCCGGCGGTTATTATATTACTACCAACCCTGGGGGCACAAGGTATTTTACACTGGATGTAAACCCTGCCCATACGAATTACCTCAAACTGGTTGACCCAACCAATGGATATGCCGTGATCAACAGCGCTCCATATTACAAGGATATCACCGGTGGTGTTTTTAGTGCACTGGACTTTGCCTTCAACCCAACTGACAATAAACTATATGGTGCAGATGGATCCACTTCTCAATTACAGGTGCTTAACCCTGCTACAGGTGCATTCACACTGTCAGCAGCAGTAACCGGTTTACCAACTGGTGGAAAGGGTGCGGTGTTTTTTGATAACACGAATAACCTGTATGCATTTGCAAATACTACTGGTAATTTTTATAAGATAAACATCAGCAGTAATACAGCATCACTTTTATCAACGAGCGTACCGGCAAATAACAACGATGGTGCAAGCTGTTTAACGGCTGTATTAAGCTATACAGTAGCAGGTACCGTATCACAGGATGCCAATGGCCTTACTGATAATAATATAAACGGAACAGCAACAAATGCAGGTGGTGTAAATGTGATCCTGTATGATAATTCAACTGCTAAAGTTGCTGCGGTTGCTGCGGTTGCTGCAGATGGAACATACAGCCTTGCTGCAACGCCCGGTGATAATTTCAGTATTTATCTTACTACTGCAACTGCAACTGTGGGCCAGTCCACTGTTCCTGCTTTAACACTGCCTTCCGGCTGGGGTTATACAGGCGAAAAGAACAGTGCCGGTACAGGCAGTGACGGTACAGCGGATGGTATTTTATCTTTAGGAGTAGTAAATGCTAATAACAGCAATACAAAATTTGGTATTGAAAATTTACCTGTAGCCAATGCAGTAACTGCAACCACATGCGGTACCAGCTCGGTAACTCTACCAACACTAAACGGCACAGATACAGAAGATGGTTCAATAGGAAGTGGCGGAAGCATTGTAATTGTTGCGTTGCCTTCAAACGGAACATTAAAATATAATAATGTTAATGCAACGGCTGGCCAAAATATCACCAGCTATAACCCTGCATTACTTACACTGGTGCCCAATGCAGGCGGTACTACAGTAAGCTTTACTTATAATGTAAAAGATGCTGCCGGTAAAACAGCTGCAACTGCCGCAACAGTAACGGTTACGGTTAATGGCAGTGGCCAGTGGGTGGGAGGTGCATCAGGTGATTGGAATGTGGCGGCTAACTGGTGTGGTGGTATCCCTACATTAAGCACCAATGTAATAATACCAACCGGTTCAGTAGTATATATTCAGTCTGCTGACGCCAGTGCAAAAACACTTACAGTTAACACGGGCGGCAGCCTGGTAATGACAGGTGTTCAATATCTCAACATTGCTGATGGCGGCGGTATTACCAATAACGGAAGCTTTGATGCAACAGCAAGTACAGGTATGGTATCATTTGCGGGAGCAGGCACGGTTAGTGGTACCATCACTTTCAAGGATATCCGTACATTCGGCGCCCTTGATTTTGGAACAGCCAGTACAATAACCGGTAATTTTTACCTGTATACCAATGGAACCGTTACCGGTCACTCACCTACTTACACTTGCCCTTCAGCAACATTGCAGTACCGTACAGGCACCACTTTTGTGAGAGGGCTTGAATGGGTAAATGGGACTTCTGGTGCAGGTTATCCTGCCAATGTAAGGATTGGCGCCAATACCGTTGTAAACTTCCCTGCTAACGGCAACGGGTATGTTTGTAATGATATTATTATCGAGAACGGTTCAAGCCTCCGCCAGGATTACTCCGGAGGCAGTGCCGCCCTGCACATAGGCCGCCATGCTACTATTAGTGGCACGCTTTCACTTGGCGCCAGTACCGGTGGTGATATGTACGTAGGTGGTAACTGGAACAGGACTGCAAACGGTGTATTTAACCATAATGACCGTAAGGTAGTCTTTGACGGACCATCCAACTTCAGTGGTAATGGTACTTCTATGAGCACCATTACAGCGCCTGCATCATCAGCAAAAGATAATGAAGGTGGCTTTGGCGGAGAAAAATTTGCTCATCTCTGGATCAGTAAAACCAATACAACGGACTCCGTGGTGTTGCTCAGCAATATTACTGTAACCAGGGAGATTGGTTTTACAAGTGGTACATTCAGTTTGCGTAACAGGGATGTAACCCTTGTGTCTAACAGCAGCCGCACAGCTGATGTGGCACCAATTACCAATACATCTAATGTAAACATACGTTATGCAGGCACGGGCAAATTTGTGGTACAACGTTATGTGCCTAACCCTACCGGCACACGGTCATGGCGCTTACTTACCGCACCAGTGCAGGCTGCCACAGCTCCAACTATCAGTGAAGCATGGCAGGAAGGTGTAAGCAATCCTGATAAAACAAGTCCTAATGCTAACAGCAATGCCTATAACCCATGGCCTGGTTATGGTACGCATATTACAGGCCCTGCAGGTACCTATGATGCTGCCAATGGTTTTGACCAGGGAACAAACAGCGCCTCTATCCTGTATGCAAGTCCTTCAGGATGGTTAAGCCCTGCATCAACAACAAGCACTAAGGTTACCGACCAGCAGGCATGGATGCTTTTTGTAAGAGGTGACAGGAGCTTTGTGATCGGTGGCCAGTATGTGCCTTCGCAAAATACCATACTGGAACCCAAAGGCCGTATCAACGTTGGTAATGTAACGGTACATGCCAATGCAGGTAAGATCGTAATGGGTAATCCTTATGCATCTGCTATCAGCCTGCTGAATATAGATGTGGCGGGATCTGCAGGTAAAAATAATACTTACTACCAGTGGGATCCAAAGATGTTTACTTCTTACACCCAGCCCGGTAAATGGGTAACGTTTACGGGTATAGGCAATTCGTTTGTGCAAACCACCAGTGAAAGTAATTATGCTTCGGATGGTACGGTTGAATCAGGACAGGCCTTTGTACTGGATATGCCAGCAGCCGGTAATGTTATATTCCACGAATCAGATAAAAAAGCACTCAGCAGCAGCCTGATCGGTCTTTCCAGTGGTACTGCAGCAAGACCGGGTTCTAACCAGTATGGTTTGTTCCGCTCTGATATTTATGCAGGTAATGAGGGTAAATTCACCCTGACCGATGGTGTGCTGAATATCTATAACAGTGCGTATGACAATAAAGCGGATGCCGCTGATGCAAAAAAACTGATCAACTTCAATACAAAGGAAAGCCTGAGTATACTGAGGGATTCAATGAAAATAGCGATCGAAAAAAGAATGGATATAACAACTGCAGATACTATCTTCTTTACAATGTCAAAATTCAATGAACTGCCTTACCAGTTTAAGTTTGATGCCAGTGGTTTTAATACCGGTATGCAGGCATGGCTGGAAGATAACTATACAGGTAAACGTACGGAATTAAGTACGATGGGTGCTTCGGTAGTTGATTTCAATATCACTTCAGATGCTGCATCCAAGGCTGCCGACAGGTTCAGGGTGGTATTTAAAAACCCTAACGGGTTTACACTGCCGGTATCATTTACTAACGTAAAGGCATGGCCGAAAAATAATAATGTGGCAGTGCAGTGGAATGTGGAGAATGAACTGAATATTCAGCAGTATGAAATAGAAAGATCTGCAGATGGGCAACACTTTACGAAAGCGGGAGTAACCACTGCTACAGGCAGCAATACATACAACTGGGTTGATGAAAGCGCCACCAGTGGTTATAATTACTACCGTATTGTAAGCAGGGAAACGAATGGCAAGATACAGTACAGCCAGGTGGTAAAAGTAAACATGGGTGCTGTAAAAGGTAATATCAGTGTATACCCTAATCCTGTTACAGATGGAATTATAAAATTGAAGTTCAGCAATATGGAACAGGGTGATTACAGTGTGAAATTGTTAAATACGCTTGGGCAAACCATTATTACTGCTGAAGTAAATAACAGCAGCAACAACACGCTGAAAGAGATCAATGTGCAGGGTAAAATAGCCAAAGGTATTTACCACCTTGAGATCAATAAGAATGACATGGAAAAAACAACGGTGAATGTGATCGTTGAGTAAAATACTTTTCTCATAAGTGAGATGTTTGGATGCTAAGCCAATAATTCATTGAGCTTAAACTACTGCCCGGGTTTCTACCCGGGCATCGTTTTATCATCCTTTTTCCAGCAGCTTTAATACAGCATTCTCCTCTATTGAAAGACTGCTGTTCGCTTTTTTTGATGCCCGGTGTCCGTTTATAAATTTTTCAAGCGATTTGTTTTCATAATGTGCAATAACAGACGGGTGCACATAATATTTTTTACAAACGGCTCTTGTATTGCCAAGATGCTGTGCCACGGAATCCAGTGCTTCCACCACCTTTTTCTTACATTCAGCAGCAGAGGAAAATCCACAGGCTTCTTTCAATGTAATAAAGGCATGTACCGTGCCCGCCCAGGTACGAAAATCCTTTGAAGTAAAATCGCCACCACTCAGCTTCTTTATGTAATCATTTACCATCCCGGAATCAATTGCTTTTCTGGTACCTGTTTCATCATAATACTGGAACAGTTCTTTTCCCGGTATGTCTTTGCTTTTTTTTACCAGCGCCGCCAGCTTTTTACTTTTTAAACTGATGTTATGCTCAATACCTTTTTTACCCCTGAATGAAAACCGCACTGTATGACCGTTAATACCCACATGCTTATCCTTGAGGGTAGTTAGCCCAAATGAACCGTACAGCTTTTCATAAAAATTATTACCGGAACGGATATGCGTTCTTTCCATAATGCTGACAACAAGCGCCAGGACTTTTTCGGCAGGCATACCGGGCAATCCAAGGTCTTTTTCAACCTGTTCTCTTATGACCGGCAATGCTTTACCAAACGCAAGCAGCCTGTAATATTTGGTGTGATTCCGTAGTGCATTCCACAACGGGTGATACTTGTATTGTTTTCTTTTTTTTACATCAAGCCCGGTTGCCTGCAGGTGCCCGTTCTCCAGCCTGCATATCCAGACATTTTCCCAGGCAGGCGGAATGACAAGACTTTTAATTCTCCGGAGAACATTTTTATCTCTTAGTTTTTTATTCTTAAGCGTATAACTGAAGTCTTTACCATTCTTTACCCGGCTGATGCCTTCTTCTGAATCGGTTACATAACTTAAATGAACAGCAGTAGCTGCTTTTTCAGGATTATTTACAATCGATTCGATCTTGCGGGGTGTTATCTTTTCTATTTCAATAGTTGTGTCCACCTGTTTTTAGGATGAGTACAGAAATTATTATGCCCATAGGAACTGAATTCTATCTTTCCCCGTTTTTAGGTGAATTGCGAATTTATCTTAATGCATCTTCCACGGAATGTGTATTATTTGCCCCGCCCTCTATAAGTGCGTATTAAGTGCAATCACAAATAATGTGGCACATTATTTCCTTATGTATCCCGGTTGAAATGGTATAAACTAAAAACACTACTATGGTTAAGACAATTAATCCTGCCCTCCAAAGCGGAACACGTATTATTAATACTGCAACAGCATCCACCCTTGAAGATTTTTTTTATGATGAGCTCAGGGAAATGTATTGGGCAGAACAACAGATCGTAAAATTTTTTCCAAAGATCATCAAGTCCTTAAAGTCAGAAAAAGCAAAAGATATTTTTAACTACCATTTTAAATTGATGCAAACGCATCTTAAAAAGCTGGAGATTATCTTTTCACTTATCAAAAGGGAACCGGGTTCCAAAAGATGCATACCAGTGAATGAGATGCTGGAAAAACTGGATTTTATTACAGAGCAGCCAGACCAAAACTCCTTTACAAAAAATACGAAACTTATAGTAGCCGGCCAGGAGATACAGCACTTTAAAACAGCAGGCTATGAAAGTCTCGGACAGCTTGCATCCATATTGGGTCTTCTTAAAATAGAGAAAATGATTGAAACACTTTTTGTAGAGGAAAGTGAAATGTATGGAGCGCTGGTGGCCGTAAATGACAGCGAGATGGCAGCCCTTTTATACAGGCGGGTACTGTCTTAACAGGTCATTAGTTTAGCGGAAGGCTGATATAAAATGATGAACCCTTTTCTTCGGGTTCCATCCATATTTTTCCTTTGTGCCGGTTTATAATATCCCAGCATATATAGAGCCCAAGCCCAAAGCCGGATATATACGGAGAGGTATCCTTTGCCCTGTAAAAACGTTCAAATATTTTTGACTGATCTTCAGCCGGGATACCTTTTCCAAAATCCCTGATTTGTATGATACAGTATTGCTCATTCTTCCTGCAGTAAACAATCACATCTTTCTCATTTGGGGAGTATTTTATGGCATTCGATAAAAGGTTGATAAGCACCTGCTCAATACGCTGCCTGTCGCCTTCTATCATTAATAAGGTACAATCGCCTTCCCTGCTGATGCTGTGTGATGATGAAATGATCTGGAAAGAGGCAATGGCTTCATCAACCAGCGAACTGATATTAAATTTGCTGATATTAAGCTCAAGCTGGCCGCTCTGAATTTTTGATACATCCAGCAGGTCTTTTATCAGTCTCTCCAGTTTCAGCACATTTTCATTTGCTTTTTGCACAAACTGCTTGTTAGGTTGCCTGTCTTCTACGGATGTAAGCAATTCAAGATAACCTTTGATGCTTGTGAGTGGTGTTTTTAATTCATGACTGGCCACACCGATAAATTCATCTTTCTTTTGCTGGCTTTCCACTACCTGTTGCATCAGGTCATTATAAGCTCTTGTTAAAACACCAATTTCATCCCTGCCATCATCTGCTATGGAGGTATTGTAATTGCCGGTCTTGCTTACATTTTTTATGGTATTAACCAGGTATAAAAGTCTTTTTGAAATATAAGACTGAACCAGTAAGGCAATAAGCACACAGGTGATGATGGCAACAAACAATGACAGGGTAACGATACCGTATTTTGTTTTTTTGATATCCTGCAGTTCAGATAATTCAGCTTCAATGTATACTTCACCGCTTTTTTGATCATTGCTGATGATATCGTTTTTCACCAGCAGGCTTTTATCAAAAAACTCGAACCTTTTGGTTTTAAAATCTTCCGGTAAGCGGAATGATTGTTCTCCTGTTTTAGAATAGGATGCAAAGATCTTCCCGTTTTTATCCGTGATGGCAGCATGGGTGATCTCGGGCGCCACATTCTTTAATTCAAGTAAAATATTCCTGGCGGCTTCATCATCCTGGAACTCCAGCGTGGGTATGCTGTTGGTGCCTATCACCTGTGCAAGGCTGAGCATACTGGCTACTTTTCTTTGTTTGTAGTCCCGTATATCAGTAATAATAAAAGCTGCAAAGAAAATACTCAATACCAATATGCTGGTGAATACCTGCATCAGTACCAGCTTGTTTCTTATTGATATGTTGTTGATGCTTTTCAAACTTTCTCTATTATTTAATCAACAATTACTGCCAGCTTTAGTAACTGCGAACTGGCTTTGAGACCTGCTGAATAAATAGATTTTAAATTTGCTTCAAACTTCAGCTTGTCGTTTATGATGATGAAATTAAAAGCAGTACCCAATTTAGCAAAGCCATTTTCTTCACCAATTGTAAGTGTTCCTTTGCCTGTTCTGTCAAGCACCTGCTGCAGCGGCAATTCACTTTTCTTTGATATAAACAAAATATGACAGTACTGGATATCTTCTGCAGTTGCATATTGTTTTATCACCAGTCTTTTATTTCTTACCGTATTGTTTTTTGCTATTTCAATAAGTGATTGTGTAATGGGACTGTTGCCCACCACGCCAATGATAAAATCATTTTTATCATTGTCCGTTTCCCATTCTATATAGCGGGTGAAATTGTAAATAAACGCCGCCTTAAGATTTGCTTCCTGCTCGCCTGTTTGTGCCGGCAGCTTAGCCGGTAAGCTGAACAGCAGCAGGAGTATAAGACCTCTTAGCGTTATCATTGTATTATCCAATGGTAAGTAAAATAATTTTAATCAAAATAATTATAACGTAACGCCCACTTTAAACAAACAATTGATACCCGGTTGCTCCAGCACGGTAGAATAAATAATTCCATCCGCTGTACGGAAACCCGGGTCAAGGTATTTTACATTAAACAGGTTGTGAACAGCAATGCTTGCATGCACCCTTCCTTCAAAAAATTTTTCTGTACTCAATACAGCATTGGTAAGAAAATAGCCTGCAACTGGACCATACGGGTCTGTACGGGGCGTTTGTCTTGTGCCAACCCAGTTGCCGGTTATATTGAATGTAAACAGGTTTTCTTTTTTAAGTGTCACTCCAAAATTTCCTTTAACACTTGCAACGCCGGAAAGTTTTCTAACCAGGCCGGTAATAAGATTTTTTCCAACAGCATTTTGGTAGGTGAAGTTTGCAAACGCTGATGCAACATTTGAAAAAAGTACATCCAGTTTTATTTCAGCCCCATTTATATTGAATTCACCCGGGTTCTTGTCCGGGTTTAAATTCACAAGGTTACCCAGTACGATCACATCCCTCAGTTCATTCCGGAAACCATTTATCTGCCACAACACTTTAGGTGACTGGTGATAAATAATGTTAGCCTCAAATGTTCTTGCTTTTTCAATTTTTAATTTAAAGTCGGGGGATGTCTGGTATATCTCCGTATTGGTTGGAGCACGGTAAGCAATGCCAAATAATAATTTTAGTGTGAGTTTTTTATTAGGCTGGCTCACCACGGCAAGCCTTGGACTTACCGGGTTGCCGTAGTAATTATTATAATCGTACCGGGCGCCGATGGTAAAGCTTGTTTTGGTAAGCATTTTTGTGTTCAGTACAAATTGTACAAAACTTCCAAAGTTGTTTCTTATGTCATACAATCTTTCCTTAAAGGTGGAATAAAGATTTAATAAAGTATCCCTGCCATCTAAGAGAAATACAGTGGTGGAGTCCACATTGATACCCCTGCTGCCACGTTCTATGTTCTCCCGGTAATATTGCACACCTGCAGAGAACTGGTATTTATTACCGGCAGAATTATAGTTGGCAATAACCTCACCTTCCACCCGGTTTGAATAACTGGCTGTAGGCACCCGGTATAATTTTCTTCCATCAAGTGTAACATAGGCATAAGACTTTTCGCCGATGCCCGTTTCCCTGTAGACCAGTCTTGAAGTAAAATTTAATTTATCATTTGGCTTAAACTCTTCCTGTATATAAAAAGTACGGGCATAGGTTTCCTGGAGACCCGATTTTTCACCCCTTACGTCCCTGGCAATAAGACCAAATACGCCGGAATTATTATAGCCCTGTGGTGGTAAACCCAGGAAAACCGTGGGGCTGTTCAAAAATGTGCCCCAGCCCATCGGCGTGTTGTATATCCTTGCTCCCAGCGTTGATTTTAATTGCTTGCCCGAATAGCTTATCACTGCATTGAAGGAATAAGCTTTATCAACATAAGAGGCGGTGTAATTGGGATCCCTGTTGGTGAACTTGGGCCCGTCTGTACTGTACAGGGAGCCGGAAAGGGCAATATCAAAATTTGATTTATTGATTCCGAACTGTACTTTATCTACTGATGTATTAAACGTTCCAAATCCTTTCTCTGCCTGGAATCCATTGATATTGGCGCCGGTTTTCGTGATAATATTTATGACGCCGCCAAATGCATTGGCCCCATACAAAGCAGATGCAGGTCCCCAGATCACTTCAATACGCTCTACATTGTGCAGGTTGTAGGCTGGGCCGGCCATGTCATTACTGCCGATGATATTGTTTTCAGGGATGCCATTGATCATCAGCAGGGCACGGAGATTTTCTGCGCCATACATTCCCCTGAAATAGATCAGCGTGGGCACGTAGCCGTTGGTATGGATAAAATCTATACCAGGTACATCCCGTAAGGCATCTTCCAGCTGCTCGTAACCACGCTCTTTTATTTGCTGGGCAGTGATCACATTCATGGTGGAAGGTGCTTCATTGATCTTTTGGGCAGAACCTGTGGCGGTAACCACATTAATATCCATTAATTCTTTCAGTGAAAGGACCAGGAGTTTTTTCATCTCCGTGTTGGTATCCACCTGTGATTGCACAAGAAGTGGTGCCAGCAGGGCAAAGAGTATAGGTAAGATTTTGTTTCTCATAAACATGGGTTGCCATTGCAAAACGCATAAAAGATGCCAGATTGCGGCCATTAAATTAAACAATTGTGGTAAACCTTCTACGGTTTACTGCAATAAACTATTTTTAAAACTGTAGAAATAAATCCGCTGCTGTGGAATTATTTGTACGGAAGGCATATCATATTTTCAATATGTGATCCTGAATCGTATCTATTTGGCGGCTGTTTTTTTTACACCTGTAAAAATACTTTTCCATACGAGGTTAAAGAAGGATCGCTTTATATCCCTTTCGAGGTCTATCTTACCAGTACGGGTATCCCCATTCTGAGGGTTGTTATTCTTTATTATAATATTGGCAAGAAAAGTCGCCAGGTCTTTTTTCTCCAGTTCATTCTCATCATTCTTTTTCAGTACTTCAATATTCAGGTCATTGTATAAAAAAATAACTTCTCCCTTTGTACCGTAGTTACTGCCCAGCAGGTTAAATTTCAGGTTATTGATGGTGCCTTTTTTTATGGAGGCCATGGCAAGCGGTTCCACCACCGGGTTCAGGTCAACAGCAGGCATGCCCTCCATTTGTCCGATGATGGTGAACGTGCTGTCTGCTGCTGTAAGCGGCAGACACCATTCTGTATAGAGGTTTGTCTTGTTTAAAAATTTTGTTTTTGCTGTAAGCTTTGCATTTGGGTTCAGTTTTATTTTTTCGGGCATATTGGTTACGTTATTGATCGTTGCATTTATATTATGAAACGCTATGGTGCCGGTAAATGCAGATTTGCCACCCCGTTCCTTGTACTCAACATAACCATTGTTTACAATAATTTTAGTAATACTGAATTTGGTTTTGAGCTCCAGCAGGGATTGTTGAGGGAATTTTTTTTGTACCACATGCGGATCAGGCGGCAATGTACGGTCATTGTATATTTTCAATACGGGCTGCAGGGAAGCAGTTTCTATCTCCAGCTTATTCTCATTCAGCAGTTTTTTAAAATTTATATTGGTTGCAGTAATGTTATTAAAGGCAAAGTCATACCGGTCCGTTTGATATTTTTCCTGCTTCATAAAAGCGCTTTCGCTGAGTTGTGGCGTCAGGGAAAATCTCTTTACCGTCATTACTGACCTGGTATTATCCATTTCTATATCTGCAGCAGCGGCCTTGTATTTTTTTTCTTTACTCATAAAAGAGAACGCTGCTACCTGCAGCTTCCATTCGGCATTGTTGATAAGATCCCCCAGCGTACTGCCATTTGTAACTTTCAATACTTTGGAAACGTTAAAGCGTACACCATCCAGTATAAATGGTGGATCGCCTGGTCTTGCTTCATCCAGCAGAATAACTTTTGTATTGCCTAACTGTACGGTACCCGTTTCAATACCATCGATCAATTCCGATGAGAGCTGCAATGTGGAATCGTTGTTTCTTTCCTTTTTTTGTTTCCTGTAAATAGTTACTACGCCTCCATCACAGGAAATGCCGGCTGTTTTTAGCTGGTGATAGAGGATAAAAGAATCAGTGCTTAATCCATGCAGGTAAATATTCTTCAGGTCAATCTGCGGGTTGATATCATTTATTTTATATTGTTGCAGTTCTCCGGCTTTTAAAGTTTTCTTTGCAGCATCATACTCCAGTTGGCCGATATTGATACGGGTATTATTGGACGAAGGCGGCAGTTGGATGTTGTCAATACTGAGCCTGATGTCTTTTATAAAATAACTGATGATATTTTCATAATTCCGGGTGCTGTCCACCAGAAAATTTTTCAGGGTTATATTTATTTTTTCCAGTGTTGTAAGCGGTTTACCGCTGATGTCGGATAGAATTACAGTACCGTCAATGATCTGTATGGTATCCGTTTGAATGCTTTTGAACCTGCCGAGTATCTTCTGGTACAATGCAAGCGTATCTTCCTGTGTATAAAGTTTAGGTTTTTCCCTTCCTGTGTTGATGATTTGTATAAATGGTTTATGAATTAAAATTTTTCCTGCTGCCACTGTTTGCTGTGTAAGCAGACCTGGTATGTTAATACCTGAAGCGCTTACTTCTTTTGCTTTTATATTGAATATGGCATTGGGCAGGCTGTCTGTTCTTTTGAGCAGTTCTTTTTGTGCAGAGTCAGATTGCAGCGACACATTATAAAAGGCAGCCGTTCCTGTTAGTTCATCAATTCTTGAACTGTCGTAATGAAGATAATAAAGACTGTCGGTCTTTTTGTTTACCGTATTTTGTATGGTATCCTTTAAAATGGATTTCTTATTGGCCTGCCAGTATATTAAGCCTGCTGCAGCAGCAAGTACAAAGAATACAAGCAGGTATTTAAATAAGGTTTTCATTTTGTTTTATCAGAAAGGATAACCAATGGCAATATTAAGGATCAGGTTATCACCTCTCCACTGTTTATCTCCAAGATCAATTTTATCCAGTACCCAGCGTTGTCCATCCGGCATATATGGTTTTCGTATAGGAATGCCGAGGTCAATTCTTAATAATAATATACTGGCATCAAACCTTAAACCAAAGCCTGCATCCACAGCCAGTTCCTTGTACCAGTTTTTTGTAAACTGTGCTGCCTTGCCAAAAGACACTGTATCCTTTGTCCATATATTACCGGCATCCACAAACAGGGCGGCTTCAAAGCGGCCGCCGAGCGGCATCCGCAATTCTGTATTAAGCAAAAATTTAAAATCACCACCAATGATCTGGAAATAGGTTTGGTCTGCTGCAGTAGGCCTATGTGTTCCCGGGCCCACGCTACGTATGGGAAAGCCTCTTAACGAACTGGAGCCCCCAATCACATATTGTTTTGCAAATGGCAGTATTGCTGAATTGTTATAAGGTAATGCGGCACCGATCTGCAGGCGGTTGGCCCATTGTGTTTTATTTTTAAAGATTTTTTTAAAACGCACATCAATATCCCCTTTTACATATTGCGCAAAGGGGGTTTTAAAAACTGTTTTTTCACGGGGGTTTTTAGCGCCGGTAAATAAGCCTGCGAAGTTGCCGGAAACGTCTATACCACCATTAAAATACCATTGCTTTCTTGCAAAAGCATTTAATGTGTTGTATGTATAAGAATAATAAGATCCAAGGATAGCTTCTGAATATACGTTCAGTAAAATAGAGGGATACAACGCTGCCTGTTTATAAAAACTATCACTCACATTGCCGGCGTTTAAATAAGTAATGGCAACGGGTGCAAGCGTGTGTTCTTTGTTACTGCTTTCTTTCCAGATGAATTCATACTGGAAACGAAATACATTTTTAGTATAAAAACTTTGTTTTATAAAATTTTCATAGCCCACCAAAAGCCTTGTTCTCGGTGGAAAAAGATTAGATTCTTTGATGCGGAAGAACGGGGTTACAAACCTTGGAAAGCTCAACGAAGCTTCTCCGCCTATCCGGTAGTTATTGTTTTTTCTTAAGGAATCTGATGGTGATATTTCAAAACCGCCGTATGCTTTTATCGTTAATAACTCGGCACCTTTAAAGGTGTTCCTGTTACGCCAGTTGATGCTTAATTGTGAGCCGAGGTACCTGTTCTCTTTTGAAAATCCATCTATTTCTGCCTGTATTGATTTTTTCTTTGCAGGTGTAAGGTAGTAGTACACATTCAGGCGGTAAGGATCAACCGTATCTTTGACACGTTCAAAACGGTTCTTCACAAATTTAAAAGTACCAAGGTTGATAAGCCTGTTCAGCGTGGTATTCTGGTTCCTGCTGCTGTATATGCTGCCGGGCCGGTAGGTGATCATCCTTTTAAAAAGTTCCGGCCTGAATTTATGTACCGTATCTCTTATCAGCAATGTATCAATGGCAATTGTTGCAACTTTTGTTGTATCCGGTGGCGGCTCCAGCAAACTATAGTTGGGAAATATCATAATACGGTTAATGGTATATGGTTCCCTTGCATATTTTGGGGTGGATTGTTTTACATTCAGGAAAAGATCAACCTCTTTATTACCGACGGTGCTGTCAACATAAGCCATTATATAATCAGGATTAAAATAATAGTAACCCTTTGTTTTAAGCCTGAGATCAATTCTTTCCCTTTCTGCTTCCACATCGCTTAACCGGTAAGGGTTGCCTGGTTGTAATAACCCTCTTCTTTGTCTTTTTGAAATTTCCTTTAATATCCCGGAACTGTCGTTTACCCAGGTAATATTCCTCAGCTTGTATTGTGGTAAAACATTGGCTTCATAAATGGCTTTGGTAAAGTAGCCTTTGTTTACAGTATCGCCTTTTACTGTAGAATGGAAATAGCCATTGTTTTCAAGATAGGCCTGCATGTTCTCCGCCGTAACTGCTGCATTTACCCGGCTGCTGAATACCGGTGGCTCACCCAGTTTACTCCGCAGCCAGTATTTAAACCCTTTTTGTTTTTTAGGTTCGCCTATCACGTACCACCACCATACTTTATATGGTTTGCCCAGGAGAAATTTATTTGTCTTTGGTCTTGCGACAAGACTTAATTGTTTTTTTAAAGCACCTTTTGATGTAGCCACACTGTCGCCCCGGTTAATTTTTACTTCAGCGCCCCGGTATAATTTTTCACCGGGAGGCAAATATTTACCCACACCACAACCGCTTGCGATGATCAAAAGAATGCAGTATGAAATTAGTCTCTTCATTTATCACTTTCTTTTGCTGAACAGCTCACTGAATTTGTCATAATCCATCGTCAGGATAAAGGCAATGCCGGTTTCCACCACATAACCATCGAGGATCACCTCAAACTGGTCTTTTTTATAAACCCTCAGCATATATTTGCCATCCTTTGTCAGCTTATAATTTAATGTTACATCCGGCAGGTAGCTGTTATTCCGCTGCTGTGTTGACTTTGCCGTTGCATCCTGTCCTTCAATTCCAAAATTCTTACCAACGGTGATGCTTATACGATCATCAGCAAAACTTTTACTTACCGCCACATTCAGGTCTGTTCTTTGCTGTGCATCACCGCTGCTGTAATCTTTATACGTATTAAGATCCAGGTTCACATCAACTCCTTTAAAAAGATCAGCTGCTATCTGGTCAAGCGCAGATGAAAGAAACTTGCTTACACTTTCACGGGCCACATCCGTCAGGTCGCCACCACCACCGCTGCCTTTAAAAAAGTCAGTGCTTTGTTCACCGGAAAAACGGTTTAACAGCAGCAATGAAAAAACCTGTTTGTTAGTGGCAGCAACATCACCTTTCAGCTGGGCCAGTTTATTATCGATAGTACTCCTTAGCTGGTTATTTATACCGGCAGTGTTTTCATCCGGCAGCTGTATATCAAAACTGATCTCCGGTTTTCCCATTGGCCCTTTTAAATAAAGCAATACACGGAATGGAATTTTTTGATTGAAGGTGTTGGATACTTTTGGGTCTGCCTCACCCACTTCATTGCCCAGCAGGTCTTTTGCAGAAGTGTTAATGACGTATTCTGCACTGATATTAACCTCTGCATTTAATGGATTACCGCTAAAGGCAATCGTACTGCCGGGTAACAGGTTAAAGCGTTTTTTCAGGAACTGGTAATTGAGTTCGTAATAACCATTGTTCAATTCGTAGGTGCCGGCCAATACAATATTGCCGCCGGGATCCACGCCGGCATTCAGTTGTGCGTCGCCCTGTACTTTTAATTCATCCCCGCTTGAAGGATCAATGATGATCGTAAGCGCCGCTTTTTTGCTGGCTTCAATATTGAGATTATAATTTAAAAACTTTGCAAAGTCAGCAGAGGGTTTTGCTGCAAGCTCAGGCAGAAAGCCTGCTTTTTCAGGAAGTGCAAAAGTGTCCTGGTCAATAAACCGTACCACAGAGACGGCCGCATCTTTGTTGATGTTGCGTTCCGGTAATACCAATGTTACATCGCTTTTATCTGTGAGTGAAAGGCTGCCCTGGATATCAGGCGAAACGGAATTGCCGGTAACAGATATATCGGCATTAACCGCAGCAAATCCATATACCTGGTTATTGATGGCCTTTGGAGAATTAACAACAATAAAATTATTGGCATCAATATTCAATGACAGGTCATAATCCGTCAGCGTATTTGATTTTATATTTCCATCAATAACGATGCTGTTATTGGTGGTATCCTTTATTGTAAACTTGTCAAGCGATAATAGCGGGTAATCCAGCATGATCTTCTGTTTGTCGATTGTGTAAGTGCTGCCGAGACTTGTAAGGGTGAATTTGGTCGTATCAAACTGCAATGCGCCTTTCCATCTTGGGTCGGTAAATTTTCCATTGATGGCAATGTTCCCGGTAACAGCGCCAGATGAATTTGCAAGGCTGCCGCCGGAAAAAGCCTGGAGTGTCCGCATTTTCAGGGTGTCAATTTTCATGCTGGCATCAAACTGCTGCTCGTCATTATTTAAAAAATAATTGCCGTTTACACTTACTGCATTTCCATTACCGGAAAGCGCTATGCTCCCCGTGATCGTATTGTCATCCTGTTTGCGTGTATCCAATTGTATATTGCCAACAGGCTGCTGCATCAGCTCAAATTCAGTGAGTGAAATGTTGCCCGTAAAAGCCGGTATCTTTTTATCAAACTCACTTACAGAAAATTTCCCGTTTAGTATACCTGCAGCAAATAATGTATCACTGTTAAAAAGGGTGGTGATATCCTGTATCCTGAAATTTTCAATGTTTGCGTCTATTGGTGCATTCAACTGATTTTGCCTGCTTGCTATGCTTATCTTTTCTTCTGCTCTTGTTATTAAAAAATTATTGACCAGTATTCCCTGTGGCGAATAAATAATTTTGTTGTTTGGCGCAACAGTCCAGTCTTTGTAATTCAGCAGCAATGTATCTTTTAACGAGAAAGTATATTCTTTATCCTTCTTTGTGATGTCGGCTCCAATTGCAAATCGTTCCTTGTTGTTTTCATCTTTCGTCACTCCTGCAATGCCCAGGCTGTCATGGAAAGCTGCTGCATGAATGCTGGTGGCATACAGGGTATTACTACCAGCCTGTAACCTGCCAAAATCAATACTTCCATTTATTTGCTGTGTATTGGATGAAACCGACAGTGTTGCTTTTTCAACTGTATTGGTTTGGTATTGCAGGAACGGAATGGAGGCGTTCAGCTGTAGGGCGCTATCGGAAAGATCAGAAGCATAGCTGCCGTCAAATTTTATTTCATCATACAAAAGACTGTCTGCAAGGTCAGTTATTAAGGAATGTTTTTTAATAACACCATTAAAACTTACCTGCTGAGGTGGGGACTGAACCTGCGCTTCATCAGTAATATCATAATACCTGTCGATATACTGCAGCAATGAATTTCCAATAGCGTCATACCGGAATTTTCCTTTTGCCGAAAGATCTGCAAAAGGAGAGACAAGACTTATATCATTTACACCGGCTGTTGTATGGGCGCTTGCAGCAATACTGTCAATAAAATGATTTCTTTTTTTAACGGTGATCCTGGATGAATCGATGACAAGGTTAACAGAAGGTGCCTCCGGATCAAGACTGGCAGCAGTAAAGTAAATAGTTGATGATGCATTGAGCGTGTCCGCATACAGGTTTAATTTTTTTAGCTGTACCGTGTCAATAGTAATGACAGCATTTACATTGGTTGGATAGTTACCTTTTACATCAGCGTTTAAATCGTAGGTAAGCTGTACTGCAGCATCATTAATGGAGCCGTTTGTTTTTACAAGACCCTCACCAAGTGTTGCCTCTAACACCGCATTTTTATAATCATATTTATTAAAGCCTGCGGAAGTAATATGGGCGCTGATGCCAGCTTTCATTGTTTTATAATCAAAGCCTTTTCCTTTAGCAGCTGCGGTCATTGTTATTTTACCGAGCATGCTATCATTTTTTAGCAGCTTACCCAACTCAAAGCCGTTGGTGGTTAAATGCAGGTCATACACAGCGGCAGCAGGATTTTTAAAATTATTAAGTGAACCTTTCACAGCTGCATTTCCATAACTGCCCGCCAGGCGAAGGTCGGGCTGCACATTGTTCATGTCTCCTTTGGCGGTTCCTTTCACAACCATAACAGCAGGGAGGCTGATGAAACCTGAGTATAGCGTATCCGGTACAAAAGCATCGATAAAACTTTTTTCAATGCGGCTGTCCGTAACCGTTATGTTGTATTTTAAAGCAGCAGGTTTGTCAAAATTCTGGATAGATCCTTTTCCTGTAAACCTGAAATTATTACTCCTGGCATCAATGCCTGCAGTTACATTTTTCAGGTTTCCTGTGAGGTGCGTACTGAGATTAATTGCCGCAGGAATGGAAGCTGTATTGCTGCCGGCCGGCATAAATTTTACAATATCCTGTTTTGGAAGATTGCTGTTGAGAATAGTAATATCATACGCCAGCCTGTTGGTATCAGTAATGTTGTATAATATTGCTTTTGCACTGATGCTGGTACCAGATAAACCACTTAGCTGGAGATAAGGTATGTCAAGGCGCTGCAGGCTGCCAGTCATCTCTGTATTCAGCTGTATCTTATTATTGGCAAATTGCTGTGGCGGCAGTTGTTTTTTTAAAGCAGGCATTAAAAGGTAGAGGTCATTCACAGCTATTACACTGTTATTTAGCTTTATTGCCACGGCACTGTTTTGCGGCGCAGTGGTGAGCTGGGTGATATCATTATATTTTACTGCAATATTGTTTTGTATAATACTTTGCGGTGTTTTTACATACAATTCAGCAACTGTAACACCTGTTTTGCTGTAAAGGATATTTGCATGCGTTGTATCAAGCTTAAAACCACTTTTGTCTGCGAATGATAACTGTTCAACCACCGCAGCGATACTGTCAGGGGTATAGTTTATTGACTTGACCCTGGTGTGGATATCATTCAAATTAAGGTGGGTATAATCCAATCCTTCTTTGACAGGCATTGTATTATTATCGTCAAACTCGATATTGTTTTGCCGCATACTGATCTCGTTTGCAGTAAATGACCAGGCGGATGAAGGGGTCAATGTGTCGGAGGTTTTTCCTGCAGCAGGTTTGGGTAAAACAAATTTTATAAAAGAACTGTCAAGAATGATCTTATCAACAGTGGCCTTTTCTTTCGCCATATCGAAGTTGACCTTTGTTGCTGAAAGCTGCTGTATATTATTGCCGTAATACATGCCACTTACCCGGTCGTCCATCGTTACATGTATTTTTTTTAAACCAATCTCATTCGCTGACAACAAAAGATCAATGACAGAAGATGATTTGTCTGCTGTACCGGCTTTGGCCGTTACCATATTAAAAACAAGGCTGTCGGTATTTAATTTATCAATAGCGAAGATGAATTTATCCGGTTGGAATTTGTTCAGGCTGGCATCCAGCTGGTTTACTTTTGTATAAAAGCTGCTTCCTCCAAAATCATCTTTAAAGTTTAGCGCCACGCTGTTCAGCAATAATTTTTCAAGTGTAATATCAAGGGCTGTTGTGTCTTTAGCAGTTTGTGTGGTTTCTTCTGCGGGTTGAAAAGCATTTAGTATAAACTGGTAATTAAAAAATGAATCATTTGCAGGCCGGTAAATACTGGCGTAAATATTTTTAAGTTTCACCTGCCTGATATGCGTAATACCACGGATGAGTTTTATCATATCAAGGTCAACGGACAATTGCTCTCCATACAGTAAGGTGTCTTTTTTCTGATCTTCTATATAAACACCTTTGATCTCAATCCATTTGGGGATACTGTAATCTATGGAGCCAACCTGGACTTTTGTATTTAATTTTTTTTCAAGAAAGGCAACAACTTTATCTTTTATAACTCTTTTTCCATAACCTGTATTAATGAATATCCAGGCCGCAATAACGAGCAACAACACAAAGCCCACTATATAGAGGATAAGCTTCGTGATTTTTTTTGCTAAGCGTTTAATGCTCATGCATTTTATGAATATAAAATTGTGCCTTTTTAAAAGTCTGGACCAGCAGGGGGTTTTGCCCGTCTAATATACATAAAGAAGTGTTTTTGGGGAATTTATTCTACAAAAACGGGTAATCATTTATGTGAGTATATCTCAGCTTCCTCTGGCATGAATATTAATCTATAATAATACAAGACTTGTACGATGACATTTAAAGAATTTAATGAGCTGGATAAAATGGACCAGTTAAAATCGGTACTGGATAAAGGCACGGAGTTAAGCAAACGCACCGAAGGCGGCCATAAGATTGTATTGTACCAGGTCTTCGCCTTTTATGTTGAATTGTATTACCTGGCAGAGATCAATATTTTAAGAATGATGGCCAGTTTCCCCGATGCGGATAAACTGGATGTATATATAAGCCGGTTTAATATCAATTACTTTGGTAACTAGCCTATTTGTTTTTTACCTCTATGTCTTCTATATCGTAGTTGCCTGTTGACAAAGTGAAATTGAAAGCACTACAGTAAGAAAGAAGTGATGAAAGTTCAATATCCGGAACCTTAAATTTCTTAACAGGTATTTTATTCCTGTCTAATGAACTGTCCTCCTGCCTTATTTTATCAAGTGCATATACTGTTACGACGGTTTCGTTCCCGGAAAATACCCTCAATGCAATTGCTTCAAACCTGTCCCGGTTGTAACCGGGAATATATTCGGCACACAGATCATCCAGCGATAACCCGTTGGCAAGCTTAACGGATAATGGACCTTTTATTTCAGCTGTTGGTTGGTTAATAGTATTCATACAAGTGTTTTATATAAGTGATAAAATTACATGCCAGTCATGCAAAGAGTTAGGTCTGATGAAACGTTTCTATAGAATGGGAATATGTTTACACATGGCAGCCATGGAAATTTTTTTAAAATTTGTTATCCACATTTTGGAGGTGCAGGCATGATTATTATTCTTTTACTGGATGATTATTCAATCAGAAATTTTTTAACCAGGCAATCAGCCACAAATCTTTATTTATGAAAAAAGTATTTTTCTTAGGTGCTGCAATTTTTTGCAGCCAGGTGATCTTTGCACAGGATTTTCCACAGGCAAAAGATACAACCTCACCTAGTACAGCAATGGATTCTACAAAAAAGTGGGATAAAAGCATGGACTGGTTTATAACAGTACAGGGCGGTGAAGTAATTGTTGTAAAAGGGGATAAAACAAAGAAGCTGGAAAAAGAAAAAACGCTGCAGAATGGTTCAGTTATTACGTCAGATGGCAATGTAAAAGCTGCTGATGGAACTACAACGCAACTGAAAGAGGGGGATAAGGTCTATGCAGACGGTTCTATTGTAAAAGGTAATAATAAAGACCAGCAACAATAAATTTTAGTTTTCAGTGTAAATAAAAACCTGCATTATAAATGCAGGTTTTATTTTTTCCTGTTTGCACCTCATTATTTCTTTTCAAGGTAAGTAGCTTGTTCCTGCAGCATGCTTAAATGCATTTTCATTTTTGGCAATGCTTCATTTATCCATTTCCTCAGGCTTTCATCCGTTGTCTTTGTTGAAAAATCCTCAAACTTTTTAATGGAGTTCTGGTGAGCAGTCACCAGGTAATCGCACCAGGCTTTGTCAAAATTTTTATCATCTTCTATTGTCTTCGCTTTCTCCTTTGCTTCTGCTGTTTCTTCAGCCGGGATGGTGATATTATGCGTACCGGCATACGTTTTTAACTGATCAATGAATTCGCCATGTTGCTTTTCAAGCGTGGAAGCTATCTTTTTTATGTTGGTATTTTTTGATTTTTTTCCAGCCAGTTTTGCCAGTGACAGCTCTGCATAGTTATTAGCCACAGCCGCACTTACAAAATCTGCATTGGCCAATGCATCATTATCAGCCTTCATCTTTTCTTCATTTACTTTATCTGCAGTATCCTTACTTTCTGTTGTCTCGGGTTTTGATTCACTGTTATTGCAGGAGTAAATAAATATACCGGCAGCTACCAGCAGGTACTTAAATTTTAACGTGTATTTCATATTGTTGATTTTAATAATTATAAGGAGTTACTTACTTTATTGTCCCTGAACTTTTTTACCCGGTCGTGTGCATCCCTTAACTCACTTTTTTGGAGAAGGATGAGTGAGATGGCAGACTCTGTTATATCTTCTTCTTCCAGTGCACTGTCGTAGGCTTTTTGGGCTGCATCTTCACCCAGCTCGCAGGAGTTGAGTATGCTTTGCCTGTCGTCCCCGCTAAATGTTACTTTAAGATCCATCCACGCACGGTACACTTTTCCCATTATGGTTGTTCCTTTCTCCACTTCACCGCCGTATGCCAGTATTTCTGATTGCAACCGGTCAGCAAAAAGATGACTCTGGTCTATCATTTCATTGAACAACCGTATAATATCCAGCTGCATACCACCAGCACGTTCCTTTGCTTTTTCGTAACCAGCCACACGATCATTATTGATTTTTACAAGATCATTCAAAACCTCGATGGTTTTTTTAATATCGTTTTTCATTTTCATTTGGTTTAAACGTTAACAATAATTACAGCTTAACTGCCGTAAAAATGGTGCCATTGAATATATAGCTGTAAACAATAAATGTTGAGTACTTTACTCTACAAATGAGTAAAGCATAGAGGCAAATTGTCCTTACAAACATTCAGGAGTTACTAGTTAATGGCAAACTGTCTAAAAGAATCTTTCGATGTTTATATTCAGGTATCTTACTTTACAGATAACATTGTTGATATTAACCAGTATGAGAGTGCTTTCATTGCTATTATACATTTGAGAGGAGTAGAGTGCAATGTTATTGCTCGAAAATTCTTTTTTCAGTACAAACTGCATATTGGCAAGCATTACCTGGAGCGACAGGGGAGTAAGTGTGCTAAAATCTTTCAGAAGTTTTAACCCTGCTACAACAATAGCATTGTCAAAAGAATTGTGTGAGGTGTTTTCCATGATGTGCGGCATTAAGAATAAAAAAAGGGTTTTGGCATGGGCCAAAACCCCCGTGTTTCTTTGTAAAACTACTTAACCGGAATTTATCGCCGGCATAATTTGCCCGGTATTAACCAGGCTCTGGTTGTTTTCCCTTTTGAAACAAATACAATTAATAAAGTTCAAATACCATGCCAGCAGAAAAAATTTAATTATACTATTCCTCCCATCAGTGGATCTGTTTTAGAGATATTCCCGTTTTCAATATGTCCTGCAAATTGTTTCTCAAATGCTTTATTACCTTTTACTTTTATAGCAAGGTCGTACCATCCGTGAGATGCCGAAAGGTCGGTTGCTATTGTAATTGTTTTTCCTGGTGGAATGTTTTTAATTTTTTTCGCTCCCTTATAACTCATGTCAGTTACTTCTGCTGTGATTGTTTTCTTTTCCTTATTAAAAATGGTGAAAATAAGTGTTGGTGCATTGTTTTCATAGCTACAATAAATATCCAGTAAAGGATCAGCAGCATTTCCCTTGAATGACCTGTAAAATCCATTAGGCCCGTACAGCTTTAGATGATATTGATCGTTTTCAAAGTTTTTAAGTATCCATTCATCTTTTAATGTATCACCGGCTTTAACAGCATAATTACGTATGTACGGGCTTTCATTTTTGTAAACGTTTCCGGTGTATACATAAAAAGGTGAGCCTGCAGCTAATGACCCAAACTTTTTATTGCCTGCTTTCAGCTGTATTTCAAATTTGGTTTTATCAGCTGATATATTTCCATCTGCAAACAGCTCATAAGGAAGAGCACAGGCAGACCGGGTTCCCTTTTCCTGGTGGGGCAACACTGCTTTACTTCCTTTATTTACTGCGGCAATTTCTTCTGGCGAAAGTTTTTTGTATGGTGGCAGCCCTTTGTATTGTGCATTGTTGATCATTTGAGTAAATTGCTCTTTGTCAAGAAATGCAGGCAGCTGTACTTTTTCACCATTATAAATACGGAAAGCCGAGCTAAGATCACCGCAAACGGTACGCCGCCATGCTGTAATGTTTTCTTCAATGATCTTTTTCCCTGTTTTCTTTTCAAGAAATTTTTCAAGGAATTGCAGCGAAGAAGTATGATCAAAAACTTCTGAACAAACAAAACCTCCCCTTGTCCATGGAGATGCAATGATCATTGGTACACGGAAGCCAAGCCCCAGGTTACTCTTCCGCATGTGCTGCTGGTTGGATTGTTCGGCAGCTCTTGCAAATTCAACAGTTGTATCTATACCTGCAGAAACTTTCCCGGTATTTTCTTTGTAGGGATTTGGCGGGCCAAAAGGAGGAATGTGATCAAAATAACCATCATTCTCATCATACGTCAAAATGAAAATTGTTTTCTTCCATACTTCCGGGTTTTTTGTGAGTATATCCATTACTTCGCTTACATACCAGGCACCAAACCATGGTGAATCGGGATGATCGGAAAAATATTGTGGTGCAGCCAGCCATGACACTGTTGGCAGTGTGCCATTTTCCACATCCTGCCTGAACTGGTACAATATGTCTCCTTTTGGAAAATCCATTTTTCTTTTTGTTTCCCCGTCCATGTATTCAATGGAGGTTACTTCATGATAATAAGGATCTTTCCTGTTGTTGGTAAAAGCTTTTTCGTGTATCCGTTTATGATATCCAGTCAGCTCCTGTAGTTTTTCTTTGCTGAGCGTAGCCTGCTCGTGGTTTGCAATATCCAGTGCTTTCCTGTGCCATACTAATGATTTATCAAGTCTTTTTTTTGTGTCACTGTCCGTATCGCTGGCTGCAATTTTGTTTTCAAGTTCTGCAATGGCTGTTTTCAGCTGGTTTATTTTAACAGGGATATGATCAATGTATTCCGGGTGCAGCTTAATATTGTATTGTTTAAAATATTCCAGCGGGTTATCACCAAAGTTATCCAGCCATTGCTGGTTATTACCAAGACCAACGTCTGCATATATTTCATTCTGGTACACTTTCCACGAAATGCCATTGTCTTCCAGTCTTTCGGGATATGTTTTCCAGTTTACTTCACCTTTGCCATGGTCCGCATTTTCGTTCCATACATTTGCCTGCGAAGCAGCTTCCATTTTTTCTCTGATGGTGCCACTCCAGAAATAGAGGCGGTTAGGAGTGGTTCCTGTAAGCACCGAACAAAAATTTTGATCACAAACAGTAAAAGCATCTGCCAGTGAATAATAAAAAGGAATATCGGCCCGGGTGTAATGACCAAGTGTTAAAGGCATTCCGTTAAAATCACCGCCGGGATTTTTTACCTGCAGCCAGCGGTCGTGTTTGCCACCATTACGGGCATCCACCTGGTTGTCCCATGCATGTGGCAGACAGCCCATCCAGGTTATTTTCGTGTTTTTTATATCGAGGTGAAAAGGCGCATATGTGTTTCCGTTAGCATCTGTTTGCAGCCATACCTTGTTATTGTCCGGTAATGTAATGGCACGGGGATCGTTATAACCCCTTACTCCCTGCAGGGTTCCCAGTGCATGATCAAAAGAACGGTTTTCCTGCATCAGGAAAACGATATGTTCTGCATCGTAAAAACTGGACCCTGCTGCCGGGTTTATTGCAAGTGCCTTTTGAATGCTTTCAGGCAGGGTTTGCATTAATGCAGCACCGCCGGATAAAAGGCCTGCTTTTTGTAAAAAACTTCTTCTTGTTTCCATATGCTAAAATTATTTACTGGCAGTACCTGCAGTTATAAATTCAAGTATTTTTTAACTGGCAGGTTCCAGCATCATATCGGTAATAATTAAATCTCTTTTGGTACTTGTATTAATATTGATTTGTAGTTTTCCATCCAGGCAATTTTCCCTTGTAACAGGAATGGTAATCCATTCCCCGTTTTCATGGCTTCCCAGTTTTATAACAGGAATATCTTCGCATTGTATTTCACCGGCTCTGCCTTTTTTACCCCAATCTTCAAAACGTAATTTCAGCATCATCAAACTAGCTGCAGGTACTTTTAAATCAATCGTCATTTTTTTCCCCGACCATCCTGTTCCTTCATCGCTTTTTATTACGCCTGTACAATTTACTGTATAATCAAATCCGCTGTTTAGATAAGATTGATCAACTGCCTTTTCCCATTCTGCTTCCCCCTCTTTTAAAGGATGATCACCCCCGGCTTTTACATAGATAAGCGCATTTTTATATTGCTCCGGCAGGTTGCTCAGTTTGTCTTTGTTTGCAAATGTCTTTGTGAGCCATTCGTTATTTACAATAGTGGCAGGCTTAAAGGCAGCAGATTGCATATAATTAAGTAAGCTTCTTTTCAGTTGTGCTGCCTGTATATTCCTGTCATTTTTTACAGTTAGATTGTAACCACACACCAGTAATTGCCCACCATTATTCGTTTTCAGTTCGAACAGGCTGCCCAGCTGGTTTCCAAAATGATAATCATCCACCGGCTGTATAATTGGCCGGTAATTTTTGGGAAGATCATTTAAAATAAAACCTCTCGCTTTGTCACAGAGATCCTGCCATTGCCAGTCTAGTGCAGCATTTGTTGGAAACAGCTTTAATGCCGGGTGCTCCTTTTGTATAACGGCTCCAAGCACTTCCGATTCCTGTTCGTAAAACCAGGTGCCCGACCAGAATACAGGTGAGAAACAGGCATAGCTTTTATTACGCATACTGCCGCAATTATCAGCCTGCAACAAAACTTTTTTCCCCTGGTCAAGGTAAATGACAGCAGTATCTATTGAACCTGTTATAAAAACCTCTTTGTTTTGTACAGGAGCCGGTTTGGGAAAAACCCAGATATCCCAATCGTTCCTGTAACTTGTTCCGGCTATATCAACACTGATATTTAATTGCCGGCCATTATCGCCTGACTGTAATGGAAAAGAGAAATTGCCTGCAATAGTCACCTCGCCCTGCAGTAAATCGACAGCAGGTAAATAAGCTTCCTTGATAATTTTATTTTTCTCCCTTATTGTATAGTGTATACTCGCCTGGCTAATTTGCTTATTGCTGAAATTGGCCACTTCCGCTGCCGCATCAAAAGTATCGCCATCCTGCCAAACATATTTTGCAAAACGGAGTAGGGGAACAGTATGTGTGCCATATTTGCTGAACTGGCCGGGGCTGATGAAGATTTTATTTTTATAAAAAGGGTCAACCCATCCCATCAGCGCCTCGCCCTGGCCGGGATAATCAACCATACCCAGTAATGCATAGCCGGCACTCTGTTTCGTCCGGAGTGTCGCTTCAATCTCTGCTTTATAAAAAAGGCGGTTAAGATTGCCTGACGCCAGCTGGAAAGCAGTATCCATTTTTTCTAAGCCATTAGCAGCTGCTTTTGCTTTATAGTGCTGCAGGTTTTTCGGTTGAAGCACACCAGTATATTTATTTATTTCGCTCCATAATGGATGTACCACGTACTGGCCGGTTTCATGTGTAAACTCCGGCAAATCTTTACGCAAAAAAGCTGCATCATAATTATGTTTTTTTGCTATGGTGTAATTGGCTTCATAATCCCAGTCTGTACCGGGGTAAGACAAAATCCCGGCTTTTCCCCCATATTCCACGTAGTCGTCGGCGTTAGTTACATTGTGTGCAATCCCGGCAGCATACCAATGGCGTGGATCCTGTTTTTTTTCTTCAGCAATCCATTCGCTCATTTTATTAAAATCACCACCCAGCTCGTTGCCGATGGCGACCAGCGCCAATGACGGATGATTACCATATACAAGCAATGCCTGGTGTAGTTCCTGTCTTACAAAATTGTTGAGCGTATCGTTGTTGCCGCCAATTAAATTTTTGTATCCCATCCAGCCGTCCATCCAGAAAAATTCAGCCTGTATATATAACCCCAGTTCATCGGCAGCTTCAAACGCTGCTGCCGGCGGGCAGGCAGAATGAAAGCGAACTGCATTTAACCCATGTTGCTTGTAAAGCGTAAATAAACGCAGCCAGTATTTTTTATCTGTAGCAGGATAGCCGGTTTTGGGGAAAAGCATTCCTTCATGGCTGTTCCTGTAAATAATTTTTTTTCCATTGATGGTAAAATGTTTGTCTTTACAACCAATATCCCTGAAACCAAATGTTACACTCTCTTTTTGATCTTCATTGTTATAAGATAAATTTACTGTTACCTGGTAAAGATTGGGATTAAATTCATCCCAGGGTAATGGTGTTTGCTTTAATACCATTACCTGTTCAACAGTATTTACTCCTTTGGTGATCTCTTTCGAAGATTGTACGGTTACAATTTTTTTTCCTGTTGCTTTTTCAATGATTGTAAAATTAAGTTTGGCTGCTTGTGTTTGCATGCTGTTATTTAGCAATGCTGCAGTAACTTTTACTCTTTTGTTTTTAAAAGATGGAAACACCTGTACATTTTCAATAAACAGCATTGGTTTTGCCACCAATTCTATTTTGCCTGCAACACCATTCCATTGTGTTTGCATATGTGGACAATAAGAATGAGCCAGTGTGCCAATTGGATATATCTCCCGGTTGTCAATGCGGATTGTAATAATATGTTTACCCGGTTCCAGTATGCCAAGGTTGTAAGAATGCGGTGAACTTAAGTGGTCAATTGCCGCACCACTTTGTTTGCCATCAATCCATATTTCGCTGCGCCACATCACCCTTTCGAGATTCAGGATCGCCTGTTTGTTTTTGAAAGAAGCAGGTACAACAAATTCTTTCTGGTACCAGGCTGCGCCGATATACTTATGTTTACGGGTAAGCATTCCAAAATCCGCATCGGCAGGATAATCTTCAGGGCGTTGTACACCCAGCGCATTCCTGAACAATGGAAGGTAATTACCTAATTTGATCTCATCTGTACTGCCCGGAAGATGTATACTCCCGGTAAGTTTTTTAGTTTCCCAATGTTGATCTTTGCCAACAGAGACTGAGTCTGCAGCAAAGTTCCATTTGCCGGCAAGTGAAACCTGTTGTTGAGCTTTTGAGATGTTTACCGGAAAGAGAAGGGTAAAAAAAATGATACGGTTTAATTTCATCAGGAACCTGTTTAAATTTCTTTATAAAATAAATTAAACCGCCATAGTTGTATACGCATTTTGCAAACGCAGATCACAGTGGCGGCTTATTTTGTACTTGTAGTTTTTCTTTTCACAAAAGGAATTCAATGGATATTAAGCGGAACAACCTGTGGAATACAATTAGTTTAAGGGTATTTAAAAAAGTTCCCAGGGTAAACACCCCGGGACTTTTGAGGACATAGCTCTGCTTTGCTATTACCATTATATTATTTTATCAGCCACATCTCGGCATTTGTATCATCGGTGCCACCAAACTGGCTCTGTATTGCCTGTGTTACATTGTCAGAGTTGTTTGTACGTTCGTTGTCAGGATACAGCCACCTTTTTGGTACTTTGCCATCGTTTAATGTGCCAGGTCCTACACTGAAAGTGGGAATACCGGTCCGGCGTTGCTCTATAAACGCTTCCCAGCTGGAGTTCATAAACATGGCTATATATTTTTGAATGGCAATTTGTGATAAGGCATTGGCAGCGTCAAAGTCAACAAGGGGGTTTGAGAGGTAAGCACCGATGTTAACGTTGTAAAAATTCATGGAAGCTGCAATGCCTTTTTCATAATGTTCTTTTGCGGTGCCGGCACCGGTTATCCAGTTGCGGCTGATGGCTTCTGCTATTAAAAATTCCTGTTCAGCATACCCAATAAATATCCATGGCTCATTTATTTTATTGGTATAATATCTTGATTTGATCCCTGATGTAGTGGCTTTAAAGGTTTTTTGTTCTGTAAAAGGAAGACCTGCATCCACTCCTTCATAATTATTAAAATCATTTGCAGGTAAACCACTGATTGGTTCTGCCAATGCGAACAGGCGTGGATCACTGCGGTCCTTTAATATTTTTGCAAAACCTTTCTCAAGCCTTACTTCAGTACTGAGCGACTGGTAACCATAAGTTGGATAGTAATTATTTTGTGCGCTTTCATTGAAAGCCAGCTTTGCATTATCAGCATTGTTTTCAAACAAAGGATATTTTACAGGATCGCTGATTATATTTTGAAACTGTGTTTTAATATTAAGATTGGTATTGCTTTCTTTTCTACTCAGGTGAATTAATAAACGCAGTTTAAATGCATTGGCCATTTTTTTCCATTGAGAGGCAAAACCACCATAAACGATATCCCCTTTAATTTCTCCTTTGGTATTATCCAGTAAAGTATTGGCCTCATCCAGTTCCTGCAGTAATCCTTTATAAATAGATTCCTGGTTATCGTATGCAGGTTTGGGATTTCCCAGGCCCAGCATTGCTTCGGAATAAGGGATGTCGCCAAATGTTTCTGTTAACTGGCTAAACAGGATAGCACGGAAAAGTTTAGTCAAACCTAAGTATTGCTGCTGGTCGGTTGCTTTGGCAAGAGAATCCATGCGCATTACCTGTCTCAGCGTATTATAGTCATCAAAACTGCTGGTATTCCAGCTGTAATCAACGCTTGAATTACCCCTTTCAAAATAAGCCAGGTACCTGCTTGCATAATCCGGGTCTGCATTGTTGATATAAAATAATTCATAACAAATGCCTGTCAGTAATTGTGAAGGATCTACCATAGAAGGATAATTTGGGTTCTTCTGGAAGTGTTCGTATTTTTTACAACCGCTTATCGTAAAAGTGATAAGCATAATCCAGGCCGTATATTTTATTATTGATTTCATTGCGTAATGTTTTAGAATTAAAACTTGAGGTTAAGGTTAAAGCCGATATTCCTGTAGGTAGGCTCAGCAAGGTTGCTGTCTGCATATCCATCAGGATCCATAAAAGGCACCTTTGTTGACATCCACAAGTTTCTGCCTGTAAGTGAAACGCTGGCAGATTTAAATGGTGTTTTCTTCAGCACGGCCGGGGTAAAATTATACGACAGTACTATTTCTCTCAGCTTTACAAATGAGCGCTTATACATATTGGCTCCGTCTACATAATTTACATAGGTGCTGTTAACCCAGTAGATATAATTCACTGCCTGTGTATTCTTTGCAAATTTTCTTGTATCTGATAGTACGTTTCCCTGTATATCGTAGGTTACATCGCCGCCAGTTACCACCACTCCATCACCCACGTAGGTATCTTTGCCTTCATAGGCATCATCCCTGTACGAATTGGCAGTACCCGGGTGCATACCACCTTCGTATAATTTTTGTTCAAGGCCATTGAACATAATGCCTCCAATGCGCCCATCAAAAGAAAAACTTAAGTTGAGGTTTTTATAAGCGATGTTGTTGGTGACGCCAAAGATGAAATCCGGATCTTTATAGCCAATGTTTACTTCCTGGTTAATGTATTTTGGTATACCATTTTCATATACAATTTTCCCGTCAGGACTGCGTTCCCAGTCATACGCACGGTAAACATCTGTTCTTTCACCCACTTTGATGGCATCCCGTATTGTTGCACCACCATAGTACTCCTTTACATATTTATGTGCTGTGCTGTAATTGGCGCTGATATCCCATTTAACATTTTTTGTTCGTACAGACGTACCAGTTAGCGTGATTTCAATACCACGCCGGTTAATGATATCTCCGTTTACAAGCATTTCTTTATAGCCGGAAGCTACCGACAGCGGCACCCGTATGATGTAGTTTTTCTGGTCATAGCTGAAATAAGTAACGTCGATGCCGATGCGGTTTTTCAGGAAACGCATTTCAGCTCCGTATTCCTGTGAGATGGTGGTGTTTGGTTTCAGGCCCGGTGTTATTATAACATCTGGTAATGAATAAGAAGGATTGTTGCCGTTCCAGCGGGGTTCGCTTGTATAAACAGGCAGTGTGCCGTACCAGTTCCTGAAAGAGCTGTTATCAGCAGGGTCAACTACAATATTATCGTCAGAAACTTTTGCCCATGCTGCCCTGAATTTACTGAAAGAGATAAATTCAGGAAGTTTGAAGGCTGCAGTAGGGATAAAGCTTACCGAAGCTGATGGGTAGAAATACCCGTTATTGGGTTTTTGAAGTGATGTTGTCCAGTCTTTTCTTCCGGTAATATTAAAATACACCATTCTTTTATAATCAATATCAGCATACCCAAATACACTATTCACCTGTTTTTCTGAAAGCCTGTTCTTTGAAGTAACGGGACCTAAAGAATTTTCAAGGTTGTATAACCCGGGTGTGCTCAGCCCGTTGGTTTGTGATTCAAAATTATTGTAGGTGGTATAACGGTTACTGGCACCCGCAGAAAAGGTGGTGTTTATATTATCAAAAAATGTCTTTTTATAAGTAAGAAGGGCATCTGTTACCACCTGGAAATTGTTTGATCTTTTCTGCCAGTAATCTCCGTTGAAGCCTGCATTCCCATAATACACATAGCTTTTGGGTGTATTTAAAGTCTCCATTGAGCTGTTGGTGATGATACCACTCCTTACCAGGAAACTGAGGTCTTTATTAAAGTCGTAGGTTGCATTCAACTGGCCAGTTACCACATCATTGGTGTACCCGTTTAATGCTTCATATGCTAGGAACCATGGGTTATTGTACCATGTATAGTTGTAGTTAAACTGCTGAATATCTTTTACACCATAGCGTACAAAATTGCCGGTGGTGGCATCCACCCGTCCGCCACCCGGTTTCCAGTAATCTCTCATATCCCTTATATCCACATCGGCGCCCATCCACAGGAGGATATTGTAAAAAAAGTTATTGGCACCATACCCTGTTCTTGGAAAATTGGGAGAATACTGGCGGTTGTAAGTTAAAGTTGCTTCCAGCTTTAATTTGTCTGTTGCTTTTAAATTGCCGGAGAGACTCAGTGAGGTTGAATTCAGTTTTGTATTGGGAACCTGCCCCTTTTGATACATGTGTGAAACAGAGATGCGGTAATCTGCATTATCACCTTTACCTGCCACAGTAATGTTATGAGTGGTTGTCATCTCATTCTGCAGAAAATTCCTCAGGTTGTTTTTACCCCTGCTGATCCACGGTAATGGTTTATAATGGCTCACATCATCATATCCCGCCTGTGTAAAATCAAATAAGCTGTCAGCGTAAAATGGACTGTTGTATTGCGGAAACTCATTAAAGCCGCTTGCAGTATTATTATTCCGTACATCTAATTTAGGTCCCCATGCGTAACCGTAATCATCATTCCATGAACCATTTTTTCCATCAATGAAGGCATAGTAACCGCCATAACCCATTCCATATTGGTGCTGTGTTTCGGGGATCCTTAAAAACCCAACCTGGAACTGTGTGGTGGTATTATAAGTAACCTCAATGCCTTTTGCACCGGCTTTGCCTTTTTTTGTTGTTATCATAATGGCGCCGTTAATACCCAGTGCACCATACAGTGCAGCCGCAGCCGTACCCTTTAATACATTTATATTGTCGATATCATTTGGATTGATGCTCCAGAAATTAAATGTGGCGCTGTTGGTGGGTACACCATCAATTACAACCAGTGTTTTTTCACCCCTCAGCATAATATCAGGATTTTCAAACAGGTTTGTTTTTGTATTGATCTGCAGCCCTGCCACTTTACCAACCAGGTTATTGGCCACGTTGGCTTCAGGTGCTTTTTCCAGCACGGCACCTTTCACTTCCTGTGTGGCATACGCAATTTTATTTTTCTCTTTTTTAATACCCAGCGCAGTAATTACAACTGTTTCTCCCAGTTGAGAGGAAGATTGTAACCTGATGGTAAGCTGCGAAGAATTATCTCCTACAGTAACTGTCGTTAACGAATATCCTACCGAACTGATGTTGAGTTTGGTTCCGGGAGTGGCAGTAACGGTAAACTCACCCTGCTGGTTGGTGCTGGTGCCTTTGGAAGTGCCGTGTACCGTTACAGATGCGCCGGCAATGGCTTTACCGGAAGAATCTGTAACAACCCCCTTTATTGTTTGTGCCGAAGCTGTGCCTGCAGCAAGTACCAGGATGAATACCATTAAAGGTATGTTTCTGCATGTGTGAAGAAATTTACTCATAAGCTAGCATTTAATTGTTTTGGTGTAAAGTGGCAGTTAAAGGATGAGAAGCA
Source organism: Ferruginibacter sp. (assembly GCA_047600665.1). Taxonomy (GTDB): domain Bacteria; phylum Bacteroidota; class Bacteroidia; order Chitinophagales; family Chitinophagaceae; genus Ferruginibacter. The sequence continues at coordinate 1,745,765 of JASGKJ010000003.1, read as the reverse complement.
GGTAATACAAGAGAGGTTAGGTTTTTGAAAATTGAACTCCTGTTTTAACTTCTGTCATTAAAAATATACAGGTGATTTTGAAAAAAAACGTGCAAACGGTTGCATGAAGTTTTGCCTGAAAACACTCTATATTCAATAATAAAACAAGGACAAATACTTGCTGAGTATGGCCGGATAATTAATAAAAAAGGTATTCAAAGAAAGTAATTTAATCAAGATCCCCATATTTAAAAACAAGCCTTTTTGTCATAGTACACAAAAGTGCAGGTTGGCAAACAACAAATACATATAATTTTAGGCGCAAACAGAGTTCCTGATTTATGCCTGCTTACCAGTGCTTTATGAATAAAGAGAAGAACCTTATTTAAGATTTTGGCAGCAACACCGACTATAAAAGAAATTGCGAAAAGGCTGAACATTTCAATATCCACCGTATCGAGGGCGCTTAATAATAACCCCGCCATAGGATTGTGGACAAGAATGCGAGTAGAGAAAATGGCAAAGGAACTCAATTATGAGCCTAACCGTACGGCTATTTTTTTTCAGCAAAAGAAAACTTTTACACTCGGGGTGGTAATACCTGAGTTGTCAGAAGCTTTTTTTGCAACTGCTATCAGTGGCATTGAAGATACTGCGGATAATAAAGGTTATATAGTGCTGATGGGACAAAGCCACGATGACCAGGAACGGGAAAAAAAGATCATACGCAGTATGAAGGACAGGCGGGTGGATGGTATACTGGTATCCATTTCAAAAAATACCACCGACTTTTCTCATTTTGACGACCTGAAGAAAATAGGTATACCCGTTGTTTTTTTTGACCGGATACCGGGATTAAAGGATATCCATTGCGTGGCATGTAATATGAAATCAGGAACGGTAATGGCTACTGATTTTTTATTAAAGAAGAAGTACAGGAAGATCGGTATGATCAACGGGCCGGAAAAATTATATGCCAGCCGGGAAAGAAAAGAAGGTTATATGGCAGCAATGGTAAAGAACAGGCTGAAAGTAGATCCTAATCTTATTGTATCGTCTGACCTTACAACGCAGGGGATATATACGGCGATGGATCAGTTGCTTTCACTTAAGCGAAAACCTGATGCCATCATTGCTTTTAATGATTATGCTGTGCTGGATGCTGTTCAGTATGCAAGGCAGCAGGGATTGGTAATAAACAAAGACATCACATTTGTAAGCTATGCTAATCTTTCCTTCAGCAGTCATGCGGTGCATCCGCCACTTGCATCTGTTGAGCAGTTTCCTTATGAACAGGCGCAGAAAGCAACTGAAATTTTGCTGGAACTCATCGATAGTAAAACGAACGAAGAACAGGTAAAGTATAAACAAATTATAATAGAACCAAAGCTTGTAGTGCACAAATAAAAGGTTTATCTATTTATATCCCACCCCCATTAAAAACTGCCACTGTCCATTCCTGTAAAAACTAACGCAACTGCGTACATGTTTTTTGTGTAAGCAAAGAGCATTGAAAAATTAATTTTAAACCCCGATCGTATGGAAAGAAAACATTTTCTCCTGAAAGCCGGTATGGCTGCCGCATCACTAGCGCTTGCCCCTACTGTTAAACTCTTTAGTGCGGATAATCCAAAAAAAATTAAAATAGGCATTATTGGTGTTGGGCTGCGTGGACAGGACCACCTCGGTTTGATATTGCACCGGGATGATGTGGAACTGGCAGCTATTTGTGATGTGGATGCACGTATGCTCATGATGGCAAAAGAAATGATTGCAAAAAGCGGTAAGAAAATGCCGCAGGTGTTTACAGGTGATGAGCATGCGTGGAAAACAATGCTGGATACAAAAAACCTGGATGGTGTTATAATTGCCACTCCATGGGAATGGCATAAGCCAATGATCATTGGTGCACTGGAATCAGGGATAAGGTATATTGCTACGGAAGTGGTGCTCGGCATCACCATACAGGATCATTGGGAGGTGGTAAGAGCTGCAGAAAAATGTTGTGCTAATGTAATGATGCTGGAAAATGTATGCTACCGCCGTGATGTAATGGCGGTGTTAAATATGGTGCGGCAGGGCTTATTTGGAGAACTGGTGCACCTGGAAGGAGGATACCAGCATGACCTGCGGGAAGTGAAGTTTAATGATGGCGTTAATCCTTACGGCAAAGGAGTGGAATTTGGCGAGAAAGCTTTTTCTGAGGCCAGGTGGCGTACAGAGCATTCTGTTCACCGCAATGGCGACCTTTATCCAACACATGGGATAGGTCCTGTTGCACACTATATCAATGTTAACCGCGGCAACCGTTTTATTACGCTTAATTCCTTTTCATCAAAGGCAAGGGGGCTGCATGATTATGTATCAAAGAAAGGTGGAGAAACACATCCTAATACAAAAGTAAATTTTAAGCTGGGTGATGTGGTAACGACACAGATCAACTGCGCCAACGGGGAAACAGTTTTATTACAACACGATACCAGTTTGCCCCGTCCTTATTCAATTGGGTTCAGGGTACAGGGAACAGAGGGTATATGGATGGATATAAACAAAGGAATATACCTGGAAGGAAAATCGGTTGTGCCTCACCGTTGGGATGATGCACAGAAATGGCTGGACCAGTATGACCATCCTTTGTGGAAACGGTTTAGTAAAGAAGCAGAAGGCGCCGGGCATGGTGGCATGGACTTTTTTGTAGTACATGCATTTATCGAATCCATAAAAAGAAATAAGCCTACGCCTATGGATGTATACGATGCCGCCACGTGGAGTGCCATCACGCCATTAAGTGAACAGTCAATAGAATTGGGAAATGAAACGGTGGAATTTCCTGATTTTACAGGTGGCCAATGGATGTACCGGAAGCCTGTGTTTGCTTTAAATGATGAATATTAATTTACCAGCTCAAGGTATTTAATCAGGACGGGTCTTCTTTGAGAAAAACTGAAAAAAGCGACGCTTCAATTTTTGAATATAATACCCAGTCAATATCAATGGCAAGATCTTTATCAAGCTGCGACAATTCAAAGCTGAAGAGGCCTGCATTGTTTTTTGGTATTAATGTAAACAGGTAGTCTCCGTCATTAAAAACTTTAAAGCTTACCTGGTCATCATCTTTTAAAACTTCAATCACATCAAATTTTATAAAATTGTTATGATGCAGGATCTTTAATTCAATATGCTCTTCAAGTAAGATCATTTTAAATCATTCTTATATTCAATAATAGAAAATGTGTGCCAGAAGATTTTAGCGCCTAATGATAATATAATGCTGTCCGTTTGTGTTTAAAATTTCCCACACAATGAAAAAAAAGCCACAATGTTTACCTGCTGGTATTGAAACAGAAGCGGAATAAAGTTATCGCAGCAGTTAAAGATTTGGTGGAAAATAAATTAATCGGCAGAAGTTGGGGGGAGAGATCACAGGCCTCTTATCAGGGTGCAGGCTTTTTCTTTGATTGTGCTGCTGCAATCGTATTTGTCATATCATCCATCTCAAATGGTTTGGATAAAAAATAATCGGCTCCTGCTGCCAGGCAGGTTTGTTCTGCATTTGGCATTGCTGATATCATGATTACGGGTATTCCGGCAATAGCCGGGTTTGATTTTATTATAGTGCAGACCTCACGGCCATCGGCACCGGACAAAAGCATATCCATCAGGATAATATCAGGTAAGAGTTCTTTTATGCTGTCTTCTACATTATCCGCATTTTCTTTTACAGATACATGGTAGCCTTTAAACTGCAGCATAGCTTTCAGCATAAAAAGGATATCTTCATTGTCATCTATGATCAGTACATGGGTCTTCTCTTCACTCATAGCTCATTATTCTTTGTCAAAGGAAGTAAAAAAGAAAACAAGGAACCTTTTCCGGGTTCACTCTCCACTTCAATTTTTCCTTCGTGGCGTTTTATTATTTCTGCACAAATAAACAACCCTATACCAAAACCAGGAAAAGTTTTTTCATTTCTTCCTTCCACCCGGTAAAAACGCTCAAATATTTTTTCCTGGTCGGTCTTGCTGATACCAATACCTTTATCTGCTACTGATACTATTGCATGATTATTTTTTACGCTGGTGCTTACATTTATAATATCTGTGCCGGGTGAGTACTTAACCGCATTGGTTAAGAAGTTGATCAACACCTGGCCTATCCGCTCTTTATCTGCATGCAGCATACAGTCTGTGCCGGCTGTAAAAACAATTGAGTGTCCAGGCTCTGTTTTTCTTATATCATTTATTACATCAACGATCATGTTGTTCATTGAAAAGTCTTCCTTATTCAGCTGAAGGCTTCCTGATTTTATTTTTGACAGGTCCAGCAGGTCCGAAATAAGATTGGTAAGTGTGCTTACCTGTTTATTTACACTGGCTAGTGAGTTGGTAAGAAAGTTGTCCTTGCTGTTCTTATACATGGTCATGAGCAGTTGCACATATCCTTTTATAGAAGTGATAGGTGTTTTAAGCTCGTGGCTGGCCATGCTTATAAACAAATCTTTCTGCTGGTCGCTTTCCTTTATTTCATGAATGTCGGTACTGGTACCCACCCATAGCTGGATATTGTCCTCATTATCCCTTAAAGGTATGGCACGGCTGAGTTGCCAGCGGTAATCTCCATTTTTTTTCCTGAAGCGGTGCTCAAATAAATAATCATGCCCGGTACTTACCGCATGCTGCCATGCTTTTACATTCTCCGCTGCATCATCCGGGTGAATGATCTGCACCCACCTGTCATCATCCAGTTCCCCTTCCGTAAATCCTGTATAATCATAGAACGACTGGTTATAATAATTTACATTGCCTTCAGCACCGGCAGTCCATACCAACTGCGGCATGGAGTTGGCCAGCAGGCGGAAGCGCTCCTCGCTGTTCTGCAGTACATCTTTTTTTAATTTTTCCTCTGTGATATCCATCAGGGTGCCCAGCATTTTAAAAGGCTTATTATCACCATCATAAAAAACTTTACCCCTGGCCGTTACCCATTTCAGCTTTTTATTTTTTCCTGTGAGCAGGCGCATTTCCACGTCAAGGTTGCCGGTTCTTAATGCTTCATTGATGGCAGCATTGCGTATGGGCAAGTCTTCCGGGTGAATATTCCGCATCAGCGCTTCATGATCAGGATTGGATTGCGGATCAATACCCAGTATATCAAGATATCTTCTTGAATAGGTAACATCTTTTGTTATAAAATTCAGTTCCCAGGTGCCTAAGCCGGCTGCTTCCACTGCTATATTCAGGCGGTGTTCATTCTCCGCAATAATGCGTTCTATTTGTTTTTGGGCTGTAACATCCCTGGCGATCTTGGAGGCACCGATCACTTTACCTTGTGTATCATATATTGGAGAAACAGTGAGAGAGATATCAATTAAGGTTTTATCTTTTCTTAAACGCTTTGTTTCAAAATGTTTTATCCTTTCCCTGTTTTTAAGTTTAGATATGATCTGTTGCTCTTCCTGCAGCCTGTCCTCAGGGATTATTTTTAAAATGGAAAAACCGATCATTTCATTGGCGGGATAGCCAAATATCCTTTCTGCTGAATCGTTCCAGCTTGTAATGATGCCATCCAGCCGCTTACTGATAATAGCATCTTCCGATGATTGTACAATGGATGCCAGCTTGGCCAGTTTTTCTTCATTGATCTTGCTTTCTGTGATATCAGCAATGGTACCGATCATTCTCGACGGCTTCCTGTGTTCATCAAATAACACACGCCCCCGTGTTTTTATCCAGCAAATTGTTTTATCTGGTCTTGTGATCCTGGATTCATAATCATAGATACCGGTTTGCATAGCTTTTTCAAAAGCCGTCTCCACTGTTTTTATATCATCCGGGTGCACGTGTTTGCGCAGGTACTCATGTGTAAGCGTTTTGCTTTTATCATAACCAAATATCTCTGCAAGCCTGGGTGAATAAAAGATATCTCTTGTGTCCAGGTCAAGATCCCATGTTGCAAGATTGGTCGCTTCTGTTGCTAAACGCAAACGCACTTCACTTTCCTCAATTAACTGGAGTGTACTTTTTTCTTTTGTAATATCCATTACGGTTCCAAGCACTCTCCCGGGCTTCCCATCATTGTCATGAATGATTTTGCCTTTTACCCTGATCCATCTGAATGCGTTGTCGGGTAATATCACTTTGGCCTCGTATTCCAGCATCCCCGTTTTCAATGCTTCTTCAAAACAACGGGCACGTGTAATCTTATCTTCAGGATAAAGCCTGTCGATCACTTCCTGTCTTGTTGGTTTTTCATCCGGCCTAAAGCCATATATTTCCAGGTACCTGTCGGAATAGTCAATAGCTTCAGTGCTGAGGTTAATATCAAAAGTGCCAAGGCTGGCAGCCTCAATGGCCACCCGCAATTTTTCTTCATTTTCCTTTAATTTTTCCCTGGCTTCCACCTGCCCGGTAACATCATTAACGGTGATCATCACGCCGGAAACAGATCCGTCTGTTTCAAACAGTGGCGCATACTCGTAATCCAGGTAAAATTTCTTTAATGAATCGTTTCCCTGCACATAAGCCAGTGATTCTTTTTCACTGTGTGTTTTCCCAGTGCTTAAAACTTCTTGTAACAACTCCGGGTATTTCTGTTTTTTTAATTCGGGAAAAACCTCCAGCGCCTTTTTTCCAATCACTTCTGCTTCCGTCTTCCGCCATATATTATTGATCATTTCAGTATTGGCAATTTCTATCACGTGGTCGGGCCCACGAAAAATAGTCATTGGGATTGGAGACTGCATCACCAGGTTACGAAACTGCCTTTCGCTTTCGGCCAGTGCATGTTTTGCCTTAACCGAGGCCGTTACTTCTGTGGCTACTACTATTATACCTGTAATTAAATCATCTTCAAAATATGGCTGGTAAACAAGGTTGAACCAGGCTTCTTCATTTTTCCCGTGCCTGTTTAATATTACCATCAGGTCGGTGGCGTGGTATGGAATACCTGTATCCAGCACACCTGTTAAAAGCGGGTGCACAATGGCTTCCACTTCCGGCAATACAACAAATAGCGGTTTACCGGTTATAGCAATTTCTTCTTTATCTACAAAAGCGAGATAAGCATCATTGGCCATCTCAATAATAAAATCTCTCCCTTTCAGAATAGCAATACCAACAGGGGCCTGCCTTACCGTATTGCGGAATTTTTTTTCGCTCAGGCTTAAATGTTCCGGGTATGTAGCGGGTTGCGTCATGTCAGGTTTCGGCAGGATGATGGCTAAATTTAATCTTTTTTAATTATTCCTTCCTTTCTGTTTGGTAAATCATCCCCTTAAAGACAAAATTTATGCTAAACTAATTTATAAAGGCATGGTATTAGTAGAGTTAACTCTAAAGATTCTGAACAGCACAACATACTGCTGCTACAAAAAACCTTTTTTTTATGAATGTACCTCAGAAAAAAAAAGTGGACAACGACCTTTTTGAATTACTGCCGCAGGCTGTAGCTGCACTTAAAAAAAATATGATACAGCCTTTTTTCGGACAGAATAGAAATTATAAACACATCAACGAAAGGCCGCCGTTACGCTCTGAACTATTTACTGAAGAACAGTTGAAACAGCATGCCAGGGCTATTTCCGGTAAACATGTGCTTACTTCCGGCCAGGTATCAGAACAGTTATTGAAACGGTTAGCCGAAAACGAAAAGATACTGCTGGAGGTGCATACCATATTGACAGGAGTGGTTAACCGGAATGAAAGAGTTGTGCCTGCTGCTGAATGGTTACTGGATAATTTTTACCTGATAGAAGAACAAATTTATCTTGGTAAAAAGCATTTGCCTAAAGGCTACAGTAAAGGGTTGCCCCAGTTGGCAAAGGGAGAATCGGCGGGTCTTCCACGGGTATATGATATAGCTGTGGAAATAATTTCCCATAGTGATGGACATATTGATTTAAATAATCTTACTGGTTTTATTTCTTCTTACCAGGAAAAAACTTTTTTACAAATAGGGGAGCTGTGGGCATTCCCTATTATGTTAAGACTGGCATTGATAGAAAACCTGCGCCGGTTATCTATCCAGATATCTGTTGATATAAGTAATAAAACCCTGGCCGGTGAATGGGCGGACAAATTGATCAGTACTGCCGAAACAGATCCAAAGAACCTGGTGCTGGTGATTGCAGATATGGCCCGTTCGGAACCGCCCATGGTAAGTTCATTTGTTGCCGAACTGGCCCGCCGCTTACAGGAACGGGGGAGTAATCTTTCTTTGCCTATTACCTGGATCGAACAACAATTATCTGAACACGGCTTAACAAGCGATGAACTTATCCAGCAGGAAAACCAGAAACAGGCAGCAGACCAGGTATCTATCAGTAACAGTATTACAAGCCTGCGTTTTTTAGGAAACACCGATTGGCGGGAATTTGTTGAGAGCACCAGCGTAGTGGAACAAATATTACGGGAAGACCCCAGCGGTATTTATGAAGGCATGGATTTTCTTACAAGGGATAATTACCGGCATGCAGTGGAAAAAACAGCTAAGTACAGCAGCTATACGGAGCATGATATAGCAAGGATGGCGATAGATTATGCCAGGATGAATGCAGGTGAGGATAAAGAAACAAGGTTTGCGCATGTAGGTTATTACCTGGTTGGAAAAGGATTACTTAAACTGCAGCGACAGGCAAAGATGAAAGCTTCCAAAATGGAAACCTGCAGGAAGTTATCCAACCGCTTTCCGTTAAGTGTATACGCTGGTAGTATTATTTTACTGACTGCATTATTTGGCTGGATATTGCTTTTGCAGGAACGTGGTGAGGGAATAGATGGCTGGAAATTTTTTGTATTTGCATTTATATGCCTGCTTGCCACCAGTCAGCTCGCCACATCCATCATAAACTGGCTTACAACAATTTTAGCAAGACCGATGGTGTTGCCCAAAATGGATTTTTCAAAAGGCATTCCATCAGAGTGCCGTACAATGGTGGTGGTGCCTACCATGCTGAACAGTGTAAGCGGCGTAAGAGATCTTGCGGAGTCGCTTGAAGTGCGTTTCCTCGCAAACAGGGATGCAAATCTTTCTTTTGCATTACTTACAGATTTTAAAGATGCAGACAGTGAATTTCTACCTGAAGATAAATTGTTGCTGCAGGCAGCAGAGCAGGAAATAACAGAACTCAACAGGAAGTACCAGCGCAGGAGCAATGATATATTCTTTCTTTTTCACCGGCCAAGAAAGTGGAATAACAAAGAGAAGAAATGGATGGCACATGAACGTAAAAGAGGCAAACTTGCAGCGCTGAATAATTTAATTCTTGGAAATGATGATCATGATTTTTTAAAGATTGTAGGCGATGAAAATATTTACCGCAACACCCGTTTCGTCATTACGTTGGATACAGACACACAGTTGCCAAGAGATGCTGGTCACAAGATGGTGGCCACACTGGCGCACCCGCTAAACCATGCTGTGTTTTCAGAAAGAAAGCAACGTGTTACAGAAGGCTATACAATATTACAGCCAAGGGTCTCTAACAGTTTGCCAACAGAAGAAAGTTCTCTTTATACAAAAATACATGGCAATGAACCGGGCACTGATCCCTATACAAGGGCAGTATCCGATGTATACCAGGATCTTTTTGCAGAAGGTTCTTTTATCGGAAAAGGCATATACGATGTGGCTTCATTTGAAAAAACATTACATCAAAAATTTCCTGATAACCGCATCCTCAGTCATGACCTGCTGGAAGGCTGTTATGTACGTTCGGGTTTGATAACAGATGTACAATTGTATGAAGAATATCCTTCGCAGTATGAAAGTGATATGCAGCGGCGTCACCGCTGGATCAGGGGCGACTGGCAGATAGCAGGCTGGTTATTTCCTTTTGTAAAAAACTATGATAATAAATTCTACCACAACCCACTATCATCATTATCAAAATGGAAAATTTTTGATAACCTGCGCCGCAGTATTGTGCCACTGTCGTACCTGTTTTTATTTGTATATGGCTGGATGTTGTCTCCTGCACCCTGGTTCTGGACGCTGGCGGTACTGCTTATGATGGCACTGCCTGCAGTGATCGGCCTGGTGTGGGAATTATGTATGAAACCTGCAGATGTGATCTTTACGCAGCATTTTATTTATGCGTTCAGGTCAGCAAAAGACAGGTTTATACAATTGTTTATAGAGCTGGCTGCATTGCCTTACGAAGCATACCGCAATGCAGATGCTATCTTCCGTACTTTGTGGCGAATTTATCTTTCGGGAAAAAACTTATTGCAATGGAATCCATATAACAGCAGTCAGCGGCAAAAAGATATCTTCCATAATTTTCTGCATATGTGGGTTGGGCCTATTGTTGCCGTTGGGATATTGTCATATCTTATTTTTTATGCACCATTCGCCTTGCTGTTTGCTGTGCCGGTATTAGTGTTATGGGCTTCCTCTCCTTTCATAACATGGTTAATAAGTAAACCAACTGCAAGTAAAAAATATGATGTAAATAAAGAGCAAACCCTGCAGCTCCGGAGGCTGGCAAGAAAAATATGGGCCTTTTTTGAAACATTTGTTACACAGGAAGACAACTGGTTGCCACCGGATAACTACCAGGAACAACCAGTTGAAAGAACGGCCCACCGCACATCACCCACCAATATAGGTATGGCGCTCTTGTCAAATCTTACTGCATTTGATTTTGGATATATAAATGCCGGGCAGTTAATAGAACGGACCTCTAACACACTTGCCACCATGCAGCGCATGGAAAAATACAGGGGGCATTTATATAACTGGTACGATACACAATCGCTGGTGCCGCTTGCACCAAGATATATTTCCACTGTTGACAGTGGTAACCTGGCTGGTCATTTGATTGTATTAAAACAGGGATTGCTGATGATGACAGACAGGAAAATATCCGGAAAGGTTTTCTTTGAAGGATTTCTTGATACGGTCTCTATTGTAAAAGAAAAAACTTTTTCGAGTCATGCATTTGATTTTTTGGAAAAGTTCACCGCAGACCTGGAAGAGCATTATCCTTCCGTAATTGACAACCTCGCTGATACAAAAAGATATATTGATGAGCTGCACGGCTCCTTTACCGAATTTTTATTGCAGGCCGGGCTGCATCCTTCTTCAGAAGAATACTGGTGGGCCCAGAAAGTACTGGCACAGCTGTCTTCAGAGCAGGGTGAATTAAATGCACTGTGTCCCTGGCTGGCATTGCCATCAGTTCCTGAAAAATTCCGGGAACTCATTCCGTCATTACTTGCAATACCAAGCATCCGGCAATTATCAAAAATTGAAGAGGCATTACTGCACAAGATCATTGCGCTTGAAGCTGGTGAAAACAGCAGTGAAGAAAATGAATGGCTGCATAATTTAAGGTTACTCATCATGGAAGCCGGCAGGCGTGCAAAAGAAATGATCATTACAGCTGAGCAGCTGGCAATAAAATGTGATGAGCTTGCAAATATTGATTATGACTTTTTGTATTACCGGTCACAACATTTACTGACGATCGGGTATAATGTGGATGAACACCGTAAGGATAGTGGTACGTATGATTTGCTGGCATCCGAGGCAAGGCTCACCACTTTTATGGCTATTGCTGAAGGTAAACTGCCGCAGGAAAGCTGGTTTGCACTTGGCAGGCAATTGACAAAGGTGGGTACTACCCCAGTCCTGCTGTCCTGGAGTGGTTCTATGTTCGAATACCTGATGCCGTTACTGGTGATGCCTTCTTATGAAAATACTTTGCTGAACCAGACATATAAAGCCATCATACAAAAACAAGTGGAATATGGCAGGAAAAGAAATATACCATGGGGTATTTCAGAATCCGGTTATAATATGGTGGATGCAAGTCTTAATTACCAATACAAGGCATTCGGTGTTCCGGGAACAGGGTTTAAAAGAGGGTTGGGAGAAGACCTTGTAATTGCACCTTATGCTACCGTGATGGCATTGATGGTGGACCCGGAAGTGGCTTATGCAAATATCGAAGTATTAAAAGAGGCCGGTTTTGAAGGAAAATATGGATTGTATGAAGCCGTGGATTACACTGCAGCCCGTTTGCAGCGCAAGCAAACACATAATGTAATAAGGTCTTTTATGGCGCATCACCAGGGTATGTCGTTGTTGTCTATTTCATATCTCCTGCTTGATAAACCGATGCAGCAGCGTTTTGAGGCTGATATAAGGGTGCGATCCTCATTATTGCTGTTGCAGGAAAGGATCCCAAGGGTAAGTACATTCTATTCACCCGGGCTGCATGCAACTGATACAGGTATCACTGCAGGCGACGGTATGTTCATGCGGGTGATCAATACACCCAACACTGCCATGCCGGAAGTGCAATTGCTTTCTAACGGGCGTTACCATGTGATGGTAACCAATGCCGGTGGTGGTTATAGCCGCTGGAAAAATATTGCGGTTACCCGTTGGCGTGAGGATACCACCTGCGATAACTGGGGAACGTTCTGTTATATCAGGGACCTGGATAATGATGCGTCCTGGTCATCAGCTTACCAGCCTTCGCTGCAGGCCGGTGATAATTACGAAGCTGTTTTTTCGCAGGGAAGAGCAGAATTCAGGCGGACAGATTTCTCCCTTGAAACACATACAGAAATTGTTGTATCACCGGAAGATGATATTGAATTAAGAAGGGTGCACATTACCAACCGCTCCCGTAAAAGAAGAACCATAGAAATCACGAGCTATGCAGAAGTGGTGCTGGTACCACCGCTGGCAGAAGAAATGCACCCGGCTTTCAGTAATCTTTTTGTAGAAACAGCCATCAATGAAGAAAAGCATGCAATTATCTGCACCCGCCGGCCACGTACTGCAGAAGAACAGGTACCATGGATGTTTCACCTAATGAAAGTAAGTGACGCACAGGTTAAAAATATTTCATACGAAACAGACAGAAGTAAATTTATCGGTCGTGGTAATACCGTGCATGCACCTAAAGCATTAAAAGATACGGCGGCCTTGTCCGGCAGCAAAGGTTCAGTACTGGATCCTGTTGTAGCCATCCGTTACACAATTATTATTGAGCCGCACGCCTCGGCTGCTGTGGATATCATTATGGGTATTGCAGATACAAAAGATTATTGCAATATTCTTATTGACAAATACCAGGACCACCATCTCACCAACCGTGTGCTGGAACTTGCATGGACACACAGCCAGGTGATATTACGACAGATAAATGCAGTGGAAGCAGACGCACAGTTATATGCAAGACTTGCAGGCTCCATTATTTTTGCAAACGATTCTTTGCGTGCAGACCCCGCCGTTATTATAAAAAATCAGCGTGGCCAGTCTGGTTTGTGGGGTTATTCCATTTCCGGTGATCTGCCAATTGTGTTGCTGCAGATCGAAGATTCATCCAATATTGAACTGGTAAAACAAATGGTGCAGGCACATGCATACTGGCGAATGAAAGGCTTAATGGTGGATCTTGTAATATGGAATGAAGATCATGGCGGTTACAGGCAGGCATTGCAAAACCAGATATTAAGTTTGCTTACACCCGGTGTGGCTGCGGATATAAAAGATCAGCCCGGGGGTATATTTATCCGTTCATCTGATCAAATTTCAAATGAAGACAGGATATTGTTCCAGACAGTGGCAAGAGTAGTAATATCTGACAGGCTTGGCACACTGGAAGAACAGCTGAACAGGCGCAGTAAGATCAGGACAACCATACCTTATTTCAGCCCAACTAAATTTTATCCATCCAGTTTTACATCGGTTGCAAAACCGGAGGGCCTGCAATTTTTTAATGGTACCGGCGGGTTTTCTGCAGATGGAAAAGAATATGTGATCACAACGCATGACAATGAAACTACACCTGCGCCATGGAGCAATATACTGGCGAATCCTGTTTTTGGATCGGTAATAACAGAAAGCGGGCAATCCTACAGCTGGATCGAAAATGCGCATGAATACAGGCTAACACCCTGGAATAATGACCCGGTAACAGATTTTAAAGGAGAAGCTTTTTACCTGCGGGATGAAGAAAGTGGCCGCTTCTGGTCGCCATCATCATTGCCATGCAAAGGCAGCTCGCCTTATATCACCCGTCATGGGTTTGGTTACAGTATTTTTGAACATAGTGAAGATGGCATTTATTCCACCATGACCGTGTTTGCTGATATTGAAGCCCCGGTTAAATTCATTGTTTTAAAACTTCATAATAACTCACAAAGGCAAAGACGGATCTCTGTCACCGGTTATGTTGAATGGATACTGGGTGATTTGAAGGCAAGAACACAGATGCACCTGGTAACGGAACTGGATGCTTCGAGCGGCGCCATACTGGCCCGTAATCCTTACAATATGGAGTTTGATAACCGTGTTGCTTTTTTTGACGCAGATGATGTAAACAGGACCATCACCACAGACAGGATGGAATTCATCGGCCGCAACGGTAGTTTAAAAAACCCTGAGGGCTTGAACCGTGCAAGGTTTTCCGGCAGAACAGGTGCAGCACTTGATCCCTGCGCTGCTATACAGGTGGCTTTTGATTTAGCAGAAGACCAGGAAAAACAAATTGTATTCAGGCTGGGCGCAGGAAAGAATATTTATGAAACACTTGATCTTATAAAAAGATTTGAAGGCTCCGGCGCAGCGCAGCAGTCTTTTGAAAAAGTAAAACAGTTCTGGCAGCAAACATTGGGTGCTGTACAGGTAGAAACACCTGACAATACAGTGAACTTTTTGATCAATGGCTGGCTCAATTACCAAACCCTTGCCTGCCGTATCTGGGCAAGAAGCGGTTTTTACCAGTCTGGCGGTGCTTTTGGTTTCAGGGACCAGCTGCAGGATGTACTATCGTTAATGCATACACGACCAGAGCTGGTAAGGGAACAGATCCTGCTTTGTGCATCAAGACAGTTTAAAGAAGGAGATGTGCAGCACTGGTGGCACCCGCCTGCAGGAAGGGGTGTGCGTACCACCTGTTCAGATGATTTTTTATGGTTACCATTTGTTACGGGTAAATACATTGCTGTAACCGGCGATCATGAAATACTTGCGGAGCAGGTTAACTTTCTTGAAGGACGATTATTAAATGCAGGAGAAGAATCTTATTATGATCTGCCCATAAAATCTGATAAAGAAGCATCCCTGTATGAACATTGTATAAAGGCAATTGAGCATGCGCTTGAAAAAATGGGTGAACATGGATTGCCATTGATTGGTTCCGGCGACTGGAATGACGGCATGGATAAGGTCGGTCACCATGGTAAAGGCGAAAGCGTATGGCTTGCTTTCTTCCTCTATGATATTCTTATAAAATTCTCTGCTGTTGCTGGTGCAAAAAATGACAAGGCGTTTGCAGAAAAATGTATATCGGTGGCTGGGCATTTAAAAGAGAGTATCAATAATAATGCGTGGGATGGTGAATGGTACCGCCGTGGTTATTTTGATGATGGTACACCGCTGGGCAGTGAACAGAATGATGAATGCAAAATAGATTCCATTGCACAAAGCTGGTCTGTATTATCAGGTGCCGGCGAAGCGGGAAGACAGACGTCGGCAATGAATGCTGCAGAAAAATTCCTCGTAAAAAAGAACGAACGCATCATCCAGTTATTCGATCCGCCATTTGATAAATCAAAACTGAACCCGGGTTATATAAAAGGCTATGTGCCGGGTGTACGGGAAAATGGCGGCCAGTATACACATGCAGCTGTTTGGCTGGTAATGGCATTTGCATCAATGGGAGACAGCAAACGCACATGGGAGTTGTTACAACTGATCAACCCGCTGAATTATGGCGAGGATGCAGCCACCATTGCAAAATACAAAGCAGAACCTTATGTGATTGCAGCGGATGTATATGCAGAGCCCAATCACAAAGGAAGAGGTGGCTGGACCTGGTATACAGGTTCTGCAGGATGGATGTACCAGTTACTGACCGAATCATTTATTGGTATCAGCAGGAGAGGAGATAAGCTATACTTTAACCCTTGTATGCCTGCAGAATGGAATACTGTGAAAGTGCAGTACCGTTATGTCAATACGATTTACAAAATAGAAATAATACAACAGCAGCAGCCGGCAAAAACAAAGATCATAGCGGATGGAAAAGAAAGTGCCGACAATTTTATTACCTTAATGGACGATGGCATGGAACATGATATAAAAATGATGATCAGTATAACAGAAAATAAAAACCTTTCCGGCAATGCAAAAAAGCTACCCATTCTATCTTAAAAGCACCGTAATACTTTTCGGGCTTATACTTTTTGTATACGCACTTTCAAACCTGAAAGACATATTTGTGCCGCTTGCATTTGCCATGCTGCTCGCTATTTTACTTAACCCGCTGCAGACATGGTTCCGTAAAAGATCTGTACCACAGGTTTGGTCTATTGTATTGTCGCTGTTTATTGCCATTATAGTCATTGCTGCTGTTGTATATTTTTTATCATCACAGTTTATTCATTTTGGAGACCAGTTACCTGCGTTAAAGCAAAAATTTGCTCAACTTTTTACGCAGTTCCAGCAATGGCTGCAGGAAAATACGATGCTGAACATGCAGCGGCAACAAAAAATTATTGGTGATCTAAAGCAGGAAGTAAACCCACTGATAGGGCAAACACTTGGCACCATGGTAGGCACGTTATCCATTGTTGTGTTACTGCCTGTGTACACATTTCTTTTTCTTTATTACAAAACACTTATCCTTAACTTTCTTTTTGAAGTGTTTGCAGAAAAGAACTCTAAAGAAGTAAGCACCGTTTTGTCCGAAACAAAAAAGGCAGTGCAGAGTTATATGGTGGGCTTGTTGCTGGAGGCCCTGATTGTGGCAATACTTAATATACTGGCTCTGTGGTTGCTCGGCGTAAAATACGCCTTGCTGCTGGGTTTTATGGGAGCCTTATTAAATATGATACCATACCTGGGTGGTATCATAGCCATCCTGCTGCCTGTAATGATTGCTACGGTAACAAAAGATGGATTTAATACACAAATAGGAATCGTGGTGGCGTATTCTGTTATACAGTTTGTAGACAATCATTTTATCATACCATTGGTTGTTTCTTCAAAAGTGCGGATCAATGCAATGATATCCATTGTAGTGGTATTATTGGGCAATGCCTTATGGGGTATACCGGGCATGTTTCTTTCAGTACCTTTTACGGGTGTGCTTAAAATTATATTCGACCGGGTGCCTGATCTTAAACCCTGGGGCCGCCTGTTGGGTGATGAGATCCCGGTACGGCACAAAGGCCAGCGTTGGTTTAAGAACACACGGAAAAAAGCGGCTGTCACAGAAAAAAAATCTGAATAAAAAGCGCCTGTACAAACAGGCGCTTGGTGTGTTATTTAGAGAAACGAAAGTGTATTATCCTGCTGTTGTTTTTGAAGTATCCGCAGGGCCTTTATAAAAATCCTTTTTTATGATCATCAGCTCAGGTGTTTTTTTTTGAAAGGAGCCTGGCAGTAATTTTTTTTCATACTGTGTGATCTCTGCAGGTAATGCATTTAAAGTTATCTTATGATTGCTCGTAAGCAATGCTGCACGGCGTATTACATTTTTCAGTTCTCTTAAATTACCGGGCCATGTATAATTTATAAAAAAACGCATGGCATCATCTTCAAACCCGGCTATTGGTTTGCCTAATTCTGTTTTTGTTTTTTTAAGAAAGAAGTCTGCAAAAAGCGGGATGTCATCTTTTCTTTTGGAAAGCAATGGAAGATCAATGGAAAATTGATTGAGCCGGTGATAAAGGTCTTCCCTGAACCGGCCATTTTTACAAAGCTCCTGCAGGTTTTCGCTGGAAGAAGCGATGATGCGTATATCAAGGCCGATCTCAACCTTTTCGCCCACTCTTTTGAACCGCCTGTCCTGTAATACACTTAATAAAAAAGCCTGCAGGTCATGTGAAAGATTACCCACTTCATCTAAAAATAAAGTGCCCCCATTTGCTTTTTCAAAATATCCTTCCTTATCCGTTAATGCATTGGCAGATGTTCCTTTTATATTGCCTGTAGGTTCACTGCCGGAAAGATCTTTTGATAAAGACCCGCAATCCACAATAACAAAGGGAGACTGTTTGCGTTTACTGTTATTGTGTATCGTCTGCCCAATTACTTTTTTGCCGGTACCTGTTTCACCATACAATATCACATTGTAATCCGTTTGTGCAACTATTTGTACCTGCCTGTACAATTCCCTTGATGCTTTTGATTGTCCTTCAACAAAATTTTCTTCCAGGAGTCCACCGGTTCTTTTTCGGTCATTATTCTCGCCGGCTCTTGTAATGGTTTTTATTACATTCAACACTTCAGCGGGCACAAGTGGTTTGGTGATGTAATCGTAAGCACCCAGTTTAATTACATCCACGGCCGTTTTAATATCAGTATAACCTGTTATGATCAGGACGATGGCTGCAGGCTCTTCCATTTTAATTATTTCAAGCACATCTTTGCCTTCCATGTCACCCAGCTTATAATCGCAAATGACGATATCGTAATTCCCCTGTTTAAATTTTTCAACTCCCTTGTTACCGGAATGAGCTTCTTCCACTTCGTATCCATTGCGGGTTAAAAAACGGTTTAAAAGGGTACACAGATCAGGATCATCATCAATTAATAAAATTCTTCTCTTCATAAATTTTCATTTAGGCGTTACAAATAATTTAATAGGGAACAGGAGGTTTGCCAAAAAGGATTGCCGGTTTTGTTTCCTTATCTGAACGAAACGGGAAAATTATTACCAAACTCTATGGTTACCGGTTCAAAAGCTGTGCCTTTTTAAGCGGGAGGCCGGCTGGCAGCATAATTGTTTAAATAGTATTGAAGCAAAATGATCAGGACGTGGAGAAACTTATTAATAAAGCATTCATAATAGACGATGAGATGGATATCTGTTTTTTGCTCAGCAGCCTGTTGCGGCAAAAGAAAATTACTGCTGAATTTGCTGGTACTATAAAAGAAGCTAAAACAGTACTGGAAAGCAAAGAACCTGAGCTTATCTTCCTTGATAATCACCTGCCGGATGGTTTGGGTGTAAATTTTATAAGTAAAATAAAGGAACTGCATCCCTCCACTAAAGTAGTAATGATCACCGCAGACGACACACCTGCAGACAGGGATAAGGCGATGGCTGCGGGGGCAGATTATTTTTTAGGCAAGCCATTTTCAAAAGATGTTATAAACAGAATAGTAGATAATCTGCCTGATTAAACCCGGTTTTTGTAGAAAAAATACCCCGTCAATTGTTTATTTGTTTTTTCTTCCAACAAACATGGCTATCAATACGATAATTGCTACTACAATGATCACCCCGGTCCATACACCTGCTTTAAAGATTCCCGCAATAGCTTCACAGCTGCTGAGGAGTATAGTAATAAAGGGCAACAAAAAATAAAAAAGCCTTTTCATAAAAAGTGTTTAAAAAGTATACAGCAGATTTTGAAATAATCATGCCATGGGCTATTTCGATATAGCACAGGTTTCTTCTTAATATATAAGGCAACCATTTTCGCATTTAATAAGTATATTAGTAAGACTGTAGAAAATTTGCCACAATAGATGCTTTTGTAATAGTGAAACAATTCAGGGAACAGATTTTGTGATTATAATAACAATGAATATGTCATCATAAAAAACCTGGTTATGAAAAAAGTATACTCGCAGGCATTGCAATTTATTGGTATTGTAATGCTTATTTTTTGCCTGTTACTCAATGGAAAGCTAACGGCACAATCAAGGATCGTATTATCGGCTGCTATCAGTTCTGGATTAAGTGCACCTATCCAGGTGGTAAACGCCGGTGATGGTACAAACAGAATTTTTGTAGTGCAACAGGGGGGAACCATCCGGGTGTATGATCAGTCATTTGGATTTTTGGGCGTTTTCCTTACTGTGTCAGGTGTTGCCACAGGTGGTGAACAGGGATTACTCAGTATGGTGTTTCACCCATCTTATGCAACCAACGGCTTTTTTTATGTGTATTACACAAACAGTGCCGGCAACCTTGAAGTAGCCCGCTATCATGTAAGTGCTAATGCGAATGCTGCAGACGCTGCATCAAAAGTAGTGGTGCTTACCATTCCACACCCTACCAACAGTAATCATAATGGCGGAGAAATGCATTTTGGATCAGATGGTTATTTGTATATGTCAACCGGTGATGGTGGTGGTGGTGGTGACCAGTCGAACAATGCTCAAAATACAGCTGTGCAGTTAGGCAAAATACTAAGGTTGGCTGTAAACGAATCTGCAACTGCGCCTTTTTATACTGCAGCTCCGGGTAATCCTTTTAGTAATAACGTTTACGCCTATGGTCTCAGGAATCCTTTCCGCTGGAGTTTTGACCGGGTAACAAACGATATATGGATCGGCGATGTGGGACAAAACTCCTGGGAAGAAATTAATTTCCGTGCAGCAGGCAGCATATCCGGTGCAAATTTTGGCTGGCGTTGCTACGAAGGCAATAATACTTATAATACTTCCGGCTGCGGCGACATATCAAATTATGTTTTTCCGGCTTATACTTATGCCACACAAGATCCCATGGCGGCAGTCACCGGTGGTTGCGTGTATCGTGGCAACAATGCAACATTATATGGCTATTATGTGGCTGCAGATTTTTATTCAGGTAATTTCTATATTGTTTCCCCTAATGGCAGCGGCGGCTGGAATACCAGTTTGCAGGCTGCAGTACAAACAGGCATTGCCGACTTTGGAGAAACGGAAGATGGTGAATTGCTGGCAGCCTCTTTAACGGGGAATACAGTTTACAGGGTATTAACCACATCTGACGGCCCTCTCCCTGTAACACTGGCTAACTTTACCGCAGTTAAAAACAATGGCCTTGCCGAGCTGCGCTGGAAAACTTCCATGGAGCAAAACCTGGATCATTTTGAAATACAATACAGCACCAACGGAATTGATTTTATTAAAGCAGGTATTGTTGCTGCTAAAAATAATCCTTCAGGTGCAGATTATGTTTATTCTCATGTTACACCGGTACGTGGCCTTGTTTATTACAGGCTTAAAATGGTTGATAAAGATGGAAGCTTTAAATATTCGTTGATCAATAAAGTGGATTTCACAAGGTTGTCGAAAGATTTTGTTTCACCTTCTGTAATAACGAATAATACAATGAACGTTAATTTGACAGAGTCATATAAAGTGCTGGAATTAGTGAACCAATCAGGCAGTGTTTTGATGCAGCGTAAGATAACAGGACTTTCAGGAAATATAAATGTACCAATACCTGTTTTAGCAAATGGAATTTACCTGGTACGGTTAAGCGGTGACAATAAGAAAACATTGGTTCAAAAGATAATGCTGCAACAGCGTTGATAATTATTTATCAGGAGATGCAGTAATGCTTTCAGGGCGCCGCTTAGCGGCGCCCTAATCTTTTATACAATCCAGTAATAGTCCGTCGGATAAAATTGTAATCTGTTTGCCATCCATGCTGATCGCTTTCTCCTCTATCAGCTCATTTGTTACCCGGAAAACGGTTTCATAGGTGGCGCCTACATACGATGCAAAATCCTGCCTGCTTAAAATAATATTCAGGTCGCCATCTGTTGCACCAAATTTCTTTTTCAGGGTAAGGATGGCGCTGGCAATCCTTCCTTTTACGGTCATGTGCGCCAGGTTGCGCATTCTTTTTTCAGATTCCTTTAATTCTGCAGCAAAGAACATCATCAACTGGTAAAGAAATTCATGATTTACTTTCAGTGTATCATTAAAAAAATCTAGACTTATAAAACAAACCTCTGTTGCTTCAAGTGCAGTGCCTGATACAGGATAGATCGTATCAGCACCAATACCCCTGTGTCCCACAATATCACCATTGCCTGCAACTCTTAATATCAGTTCTTTATCTTCATCCCACCTTTTATGCACCTTCACCAGGCCGGTATGGATAAAGAACATCCCTTTTACATCTTCTCCCTCTTTAAACAGCAGCTCTCCTTTTTTATAATGAAGAGATTGCCGGTTTGCCTCAATAGCAGGTAACCAGCTTGGCATGCATTGCCGGCACAAAACACAACTTTTAAGGTCGCAGCACTTTTTATTTTTCTTACTCATTCAGGCTGCAATATTAAACCGTATTGGGCATACATGGTTGTGTTTAGCGCAATATCTTGGTTGCACTGTATTGCTGAAGGGTTGATATAATAAATGAAGGGTGAAGTTTAACAACATCACCAACAATAATAATAGCAGGATTGCTGATGCGGTGGTATACGGCTTTAAAGAAAATATCCCTTACGTTTCCAATGATACATTGCTCCTTTTCAGTTGTACCGTCCTGTATGATAGCTACAGGTGTTTCATCTTTGCCATGTGCACTGAAGATATCCATGATGGCTTCAAGCTTGCTCATCGCCATCAGGATGATGACCGTTGCAGATGACTGGGCAGCCAGTTTTATATCAACAGATATTTCACCACTCTGGGTGGTGCCGGTTGTTACCCAAAAACTTTCGTTAATACCCCTGCAGGTTAACGGAATCATTTGCGAAGCCGGTACCGCCAGGGCACTTGATATGCCTGGTATTATTTCTACGCCGATCCCTGCGGTTCGTGCAGCCTCTATTTCTTCCTGCGCTCTGCCAAATACAAACGGATCGCCGCCTTTTAATCTTACCACATGTCCGTGCGACAATGCCAATTCAATGATCAGTTGGTTTATTTCCTGCTGCGATAAAGCATGGCAACCATATCTTTTACCTACAAATTTCAATATGGCTTTTGGAGAAGCATATTCCAGCAATGCCTGATTAGCAAGCGCATCATATAGTATTGCATCCGCCTTTTTTATTGTGCGGATTGCTTTTAAAGTGATCAGCTCAGGATCACCGGGTCCTGCCCCTACCAACGATAAAAATGAACGATTCATATAAATTAATTTTAAAAATATATGATATATTTTGTGGAATGTCTTGTAAAAATAAATATTTAACTCTAAATTTATGATATAAATCATTTTTATATTCTTGTAATTGTATTTTTTAGCATTAAATAATTACATAGAATTAAAAATAATACGACTGCTTGCCACTATTTCATCTACACCTTAAAACGCATAAGAATGAAAATAGTGGTGATCGGCAATGGAATGGTGGGATATAAGTTTTGCGAAAAACTTATCACCAGGAACGCCGCAAAACAATTTGAAATAACAGTCTTCGGTGAAGAGTTCAGGCCGGCTTACGACCGGGTACACCTGAGTGAATATTTTACCGGTAAAACTGCAGATGATCTCACACTGGCACCCGCTTCCTGGTACTCAGATAATAATATACGGTTGCATCTCGGTGATCCTGTAGAGCGGATCGATCCCAAAAGTAAACTGGTCCATTCTCACAGGGGTATTACCGAATCTTACGATCATCTTATTCTTGCAACAGGTTCTGCTGCTTTTGTGCCGCCTATACCCGGCGTGGAAAAACAGGGCGTATTTATATACAGGACTATTGAAGACCTCGAGTTAATTTCGGATTGGGCCAAAAAGTCAAGAAAAGGCGCTGTCATTGGCGGTGGCTTACTGGGGCTTGAAGCGGCAAAAGCCCTGCTGGATCTTGGAATAAAAGATATACAAATAATAGAATTTGCTCCCCGCCTGATGCCAAGGCAAATTGATGAAGCCGGCTCGGCCCTCTTAACATCAAAGCTGGAAACGCTGGGGCTTACGGTACTTACTTCTAAAAATACAGCTGCTATAGCCGGCGAAGAAAGTATTAGCGGGATGAGTTTTTCTGATAATACAGCCATTGATGTTGACATACTGGTTATTTCAGCCGGTATAAAACCACGGGATGAAGTGGCAAAGGCAGCCGGCCTGCAAACTGGTCCACGTGGAGGCATTATAGTAAATGACCAATTGCAAACATCGGATCCAAACATTTATGCAATTGGTGAATGTGCCCTGCATAATGGAATGATATATGGCCTGGTGGCGCCGGGCTATGAAATGGCAGATGTGGTGGCTAAAAACCTGGTGGCGCAAAATAAAGACGCTGCTTTCACCGGTTTTGACATGAGCACCAAGCTAAAACTGATTGGTGTGGATGTGGCCAGCTTTGGAGATCCATTTATTAATACGCCCGGAACAAAGATCATTTCTTTTAATGACAGCAGTAAGGGTATTTACAAACGCATTAATATAAGTGCTGACGGAAAGGAGTTACTCGGGGGAATACTGGTGGGTGAGGCGGCACAATACAATATGCTGTTGCAAACCTGTAAGAACAAAGTGGTACTTCCTCCGAATCCTGAAGAGATGATACTGGGTGCAAGGGGAGGAGAGACGGATGGCGGAGCAGGAATATCGAGTTTGCCTGATGCTGCAGCTATCTGCAGTTGTGAAAATATCAGTAAAGGCGCAATTTGTAATGCCGTTGAGAATGGCGCAGAAACGGTGGATGCGGTAAAGAAATGCACCAGGGCCGGAACGGGCTGTGGTGGCTGTATTCCAATGATAAAGGACCTGGTGAGCCATACACTGAAAGCGCAGGGCAAATATGTGCGTAATGTAATTTGCGAACACTTTAATTACAGCCGCCAGGAACTGTATGATTTGGTGAAAGTGCACCAGTTAAGATCATATGATGAAGTGCTGGATAAGCTGGGTGCAGGCGATGGTTGCGAATTATGCAAGCCACCTGTAGCTTCCATACTCGCCAGCTTATGGAACGACATGATCCTTGAAAAAGGCAATGATACAGCACAGGATACCAACGACCGCTTTTTAGCCAATATCCAGAAAGGAGGTACATATTCAGTCGTGCCACGTATTCCCGGCGGAGAGATAACGCCGGAAAAATTGATTGTGATCGGCCAGGTCGCAAAAAAATACAATCTCTACACAAAGATCACAGGAGGCCAGCGTATCGACCTGTTTGGCGCACATGTTTCCGACCTGCCCTTTATATGGGAAGAACTGATCGCTGCCGGATTTGAAAGTGGTCATGCTTATGGTAAGGCGCTGCGTACAGTTAAAAGTTGTGTGGGCAGTACCTGGTGTCGTTTTGGGCTACACGACAGCGTTAGTTTTGCCATCCGGATCGAAGAAAGATACCGTGGTTTAAGAGCGCCGCACAAAATTAAATCAGCTGTATCGGGCTGCATCCGGGAATGTGCAGAGGCGCAAAGCAAAGACTTTGGCATTATCGCAACGGAAAAAGGATGGAACCTGTATGTATGTGGTAACGGGGGTTCCAAGCCGCAGCATGCTTTATTGCTGGCAATGGACCTGGACGATGAAACCTGCATCCGCTACATTGACCGCTTCCTGATGTTCTATATAAAAACAGCAGATCCGCTTACAAGAACCGCCACCTGGCTGAATAAAATGGAGGGCGGGATCGATTACCTGAAAAATGTAGTGATAAATGACAGTCTTGGCCTTGCCGGACAGCTGGAAGCGGAGATGAAACTGCTTGTTGACAGCTATAAATGTGAGTGGAAAGAAGCGGTTGAAAACCCTGAGATAAGAAAAAGATTCAGCCATTTTGTAAATGCGCCAAAAGAAAAAGATCCCTCTATAATATTTGAGCCCATGCGGGAACAAAAGAAAGCGAAGGAATGGAAATAGTGTGCCCGTATGAATGTAGTGCTGCCCGCCGGCTTCCACGATCGCCTGCCATTTTTAATTAGCCATTTGGTGGTTAAGTTTTCTTACGATTGCTTGTCTTTTTTAAAATAGGAAACCAAAAATTTCCCGGGATAAAATATATTCTAAACTGAAAATTATGATAGCTACAAAAACAATTCACTGGGTGTACGCCTGTACCACTGCTGAAGTACCAGCTAACGGTGGCGTATGTGTTAAATACAATGATGAACAGATCGCATTATTTCATTTTGCCCGGCGTAACGAATGGTATGCTGCTCAAAATGAATGTCCGCACCGGAAACAAATGGCGCTCAGCCGTGGTATGATCGGTTCGCAGGAAGGGGAACCGAAAGTAGCCTGTCCCTTTCATAAAAAAACTTTTTCGTTAACGACCGGGGAGTGTTTAAGTGGTGATGAATGTGCCATTAAAACGTACCCTGTAAAAGTGGAGAACGGTAATGTATACATTGGTATTGAACAGGCAAGCCAGTTGCTGAACCTCCTTAAAAATTAAATCAAAATATACCTGTATGATACAAGCAGTTATTGTTTAAAATATCCATAAAGAAGCCCGGCAGATGGCAGTCTAACCGGGCTGTATGATTCCAAGATTTGTTCACCTTAAAATCGTCCAAAATTAACATGAAAAAACGTAAACTTTTTAAACTCATTTTAGTATGCAGTGCATTAATTTCCGGTTTTAATACTTCCGCACAATTATCCCTTACCGGGCAGATACGTACACGAACAGAATTCCGCAATGGCACAGGCGCTTTACTTCCCAAAACAAACACCGCAGCTTTTTTTACCTCACAAAGAAGCCGCCTTACATTTAATTATAAATGGAACCGTATCGTATTTCAAACTTCTTTACAGGATGTACGGGTTTGGGGGCAGGATGCATCATCCATCAGTCCTGCTGATGGCAGCCGGCTGGGTGTACATGAAGCCTGGGCGGAAATAGCTTTGGCTAATAAAAAAGATTCTTCATTCCAACGATCTGCAGTAGATTATTTTGCTGTAAAGATCGGCAGGCAGGAGCTGTTATACGATGACAGCCGCTTACTGGGCAACCTCGACTGGCTGCAGCAGTCCCGCCGCCACGATGCCATTGTATTTAAATTATTACATACAGGCTGGCAGGTTGACCTCGGCGCCGCATTTAACCAGAACACCGATGCTTTTAACTATAACGGTACCTACTATACGCCGGCCAATGTAAATCCTTATATAAAAGACAGCCGTGGAAATCTCGTTGCCACACCAGCCGGGTTAATACCTATTGTAAATGCAAGTGGCATCAGTTCAAAAAACGGGTCTCTTTCGATGGCGAACCCACCGAGTACCAATGCACTGGGTCAGCATTACAAAGCATTGCAATTTTTGTATGCTGCCAAAACATTTAAACAAACCAGGCTTTCTGCACTCTTTGTTGCAGATATGTTCTCAAAATACAGGCTTGATTCTGTAAGAACAATTGCGGGTACTGATACAGGTTATGTATTTGGCCGCCGCTATAACCAGGCCGGCGTGAACACAAGGTTCACCACAGGTTTACTGGCAACCAGTTTACTGGGTGCAAAAAAGGCCTTTGCACTTACTGCGGGTTTTTATTACCAGGGTGGAAAAGACAAAGAGGGCTTGTCCCTTGGCGGATTCACTTCCACCATGTCCTTCACCTATGTAAAAAATAAACTGGCTTATACCGCAGGCTGGGACTATGTGTCAGGTAATGATGCATTTTCGTCTTCCACCACTAACCATCGCTTCGATCCATTATATGGAACGCCGCATAAGTTCTGGGGCCTGATGGATTATTTCTATGCAGGCACAGGCTCACCCGCTGGTGGTTTAAATAATCCTTTCGCAAAAATAAAATATACCTCATCGGGTAAACGCTTCAGCAGCCAGCTTGATTACCATTATTTCGCTTTGGCCAAAGATCAGAAAGACATTTCCGGCAGTGCAATAGATAAATACCTCGGCAGTGAATTTGACCTGGTAAGCACCTATGCACTTAATAAGGTAACCACAGTTGAGCTGGGTATCAGCTACCTGGCAGCTTCCAAAAGTATGGAGTATGCAAAAGCTGTTACTCCCGGTACGTCTAAACTGAATGCAGGCTGGGTATATCTCCAGGTCAATATCAAACCAGAATTCATGAATAAATAATCACCAATTTTTAACCTTAAAATCAATAGTTATGGCAGTAACTAATCAACCGCTCACAAGGCTCAACATCTTTTCAGGAAAAGGTATACAGATGCGTACCTTTCATATTACATGGCTCACTTTTTTCTTTTGCTTTTTTGCATGGTTCGGTATTGCACCGCTCATGCCGCTGGTAAGCGAACAGTTACATTTAACAAAGGCGCAGAAAGGAAACGTGGCAATTGCTGCAGTAAGTGCCACTATCCTTGCAAGATTAATTGTAGGTAAACTAACGGACAAGTATGGCCCAAGAAAAGTATACACCTGGTTGCTGGTGGTCTGCGCCTTTCCCGTAATGTTCATCGGTTTGGCCAACAGTTATATCACCTTCCTGTTATTCAGGTTGGGTATCGGGGTGATAGGAGCCTCCTTTGTTCTGACGCAATTTCATACATCAGTGATGTTTGCCCCCAATATTAAAGGAACAGCCAATGCGGTGGCAGGTGGTTGGGGTAATACAGGTGGCGGTGCCACACAGGTTATCATGCCATTGATCGCTGCAGGTCTTGTGGGGGCCGGTTGGGTAAGTAAGGCCGATAGCTGGCGGTATGCAATGATCATTCCTGGGTTTTTATTATTGGTAATGGCATGGCTGTACTGGAAGTACACGAAAGATACACCTGCCGGGAACTTTGAAGAATTGCCGGTTTCTCCTTCTGCGCAAAAAGAAAATACCTTTTTACTGGCAGCAAAAGACTATCGTACCTGGATACTAACGGTGGCGTATGCAGCCTGCTTTGGCGTGGAAATAACTGTTGACAATTTTGCCGCCACTTATTTCCATGATGATTATAAAGCCACGCTGATATTTGCCGGCTTACTCGCCAGTATTTTTGGCTGGATAAACATTTTTGCAAGAGCGCTGGGTGGCATCGTTTCAGATAAAGTGGGCAGGCATTATGGTTTTAACGGCAAGGTATCCCTGCTGGCTGTTTTATTATTGCTGGAAGGTATTGGTATTATGCTTTTCTCCGCGGCAGGGGGCCTGGTAATGGCCATCATATTATTATTCTTTTTTGGTCTTTGCTTAAAGATGGCAAATGGTGCCACTTACAGTATTGTGCCCTTTATAAATCCAAAAGCAGTGGGTAGTGTTGCAGGTATTGTTGGTGCCGGTGGTAATATTGGCGCCATGCTGATTGGTTTTTTGTTTAAGTCAATGAGCTATGCTGCTGCATTTATGTACCTGGGAGGCGCTGTGTTTGCGGTGGGGTTGGTTGTACTGGTTGTGCGTCTTTCAATGAAGAGATCGCCTGCTGCAAAACCGGTGGATGCAGCACTAATGGGAGACGTGGCGGTAGCTTAAAGATGTGAACAGCTGCAGGCGAATGCTCAGTAAGAAAAAATAAATTTTGATAACACAGGAAACATACAAAACAACTTGCTGCTATTGTGGCGTGGGCTGCGGTGTAGTGGTAAAGAAAGATAAGCTTGGCCGCCTGGAGGTGGAAGGTGATAAGGAGCATCCTGTAAATAATGGTATGCTTTGCAGTAAAGGCATGAACCTGCATTATACAGTAAATGACGCCAGTGACCGACTGTTGTACCCTGAGATACGCTATGGACGAAACCAACCCAGGCAAAGGGTTTCATGGGATACAGCACTTGAAAGAACTGCAGCTGTATTTACAGCCCTGATCAAAAAGTATGGCCCGGGTTCTGTTGCCTTCTATGCATCGGGCCAATGCCTGACGGAAGAATATTATGTTGTCAATAAGTTGATAAAAGGATTTATCGGCAGTAATAATATTGATACCAATTCAAGGCTCTGTATGAGCAGTGCGGTGGTGGCGTATAAAATGAGTTTGGGCGAAGACAGTGTACCAGTTTGCTATGACGATATTGAAATGGCAGATGTGATATTTGTAGCAGGGGCCAACCCGGCTTGGTGTCATCCCATCTTGTGGCGAAGGGTGGAAGCCGCAAAAGAAAAAAATCCAAACCTGAAGATCATTGTAAGTGATCCACGGAAAACACAAACCTGTGCTTTGGCAAATGTTCATCTTCAGTTAAACCCCGGAACAGATATTACACTGCACCATGCCATTGGCCGTGTACTGATCGAAAATGGTGATATCGATCTTGATTTTATAAAAGATCATTCGGAAGGATTTGACAAATACCATAGGATTGTTTTTGAACGGACCATTACAGAAGCAGCCATCATTTGTGGTGTGGATGAAAAGGATATACGGCTGGCAGCATCTTATATCGGCAAAGCAAAAGGTTTTATAACCATGTGGACGATGGGGCTCAATCAAAGCGTGATCGGGGTTAATAAAAACCTTTCACTTATTAATTTAAATCTCATCACGGGCCATATTGGAAAACCAGGCTCCGGGCCATTTTCATTAACCGGTCAGCCAAATGCGATGGGTGGCAGGGAAGTGGGAGGCCTGTCAAATTTGTTGCCGGCGCACAGGGATCTTTTGAATGCGGCGCACAGAAAGGAAGTTGAAGAATATTGGCAACTGCCTGCCGGAGCCATTTCATCAAAACCAGGACTGACTGCAACTGAAATGTTTGAAGCACTGAATGATGGCAGGCTTAAAGCGATCTGGATATTGTGTACAAATCCATTGGTCAGTTTGCCCGATGTACGTATGGCAGAAGAAGGGTTGAAGAAAGCAAAATTTGTGGTAGTGCAGGAAATAAGCAGTAAACCAGAAACACTCCGGTATGCCGATGTGGTATTACCTGCTGCATCGTGGACGGAAAAAGAAGGAACAATGACAAATGCTGAGCGGCGCATCAGTTATTTAAGCAAAGTGGCGGATGCTCCAGGAGAGGCATTGCCTGATGCTGAGATCATTTGCCGCTTTGCAAAAAAAATGGGTTACGGCGGTTTTGATTTTAAAAGTTTCTCGGAGATATATACAGAACATGCGGGGCTTACCAAAGGAACCAGTATTGACATAAGTGACCTGGATTATGCTATTCTTAATAAAAAGAGAAGTGTGCAATGGCCCTACACAAAAGAAGTAAACGGCTTTGGTGCAAAACGTCTTTTTGAAAATAAAAAGTTTCATACAGCTACGCAAAAGGCGGTGATACATTCTTTTCCCGATGAGAATTTGTCTGAGCGGCTTTCGCCTGATCTTCCGTTGATACTAACCACCGGCCGCATCCGTGATCAGTGGCACAGCATGAGTAAAACCGGGAAAGTAAATAAATTGAAACAGCATATTACAGAAGCGTTTCTTGAAATACACCCGGATGACGCTGCACAGAGAAACATTCGTGAAAATGATCTTGTAGAAATTTTTAATGACCGTGGAGAAGTACGGGTAAAGGCAAAGTTTTCAACTGATATTAAGAATGGTGTGGTATTCCTGCCTATGCATTGGGGTAAGGTATTGAACAGTGACCTGAACAGGGCTAACAACCTCACCAATAATTTAGTTGATCCCAAAAGCAAAGAACCTGATTTTAAATTTTCTGCTGTTGAAGTAAAGCTGTACAGGAAACCCAGGCAAAAAATAATTGTGATCGGTGCCGGTGCCGGTGCCTGCGGTTTTGTAAAAACATACCGTTCTTTAAATGCAGATGATGATATAGAAATCTTCAGCAAGGAAAATTTTCCTTTTTATAACAGGGTATTGTTGCCGGATTATATTACTGGTACACTGGGGTGGGAGAACCTGGTAAAAATGACAGATGCAGAAGAATACGGCTATAACATAAAATTACATCGTGGCGTAAGCATTGAAAACATTGACAGGCAAAATAAAACAGTTACGGACAATAGAGGCCATGTTCATTTCTATGATGTATTGCTGATGGCAACGGGCAGCCGTGCAGCCAATCTCCGTGATACACCGGCGATGCAGGGAATTTTTAACATGCGCAGCAGAACCGATGCTGACAATTTTAAAAAGCATGTGAACCCTGTAAATGGAAAAGTGGTGATCGTTGGCGGCGGCTTATTGGGAATTGAGCTTGCTGCTTCTTTAAAGGAAGTGTCTGTTGAAGTAACTGTTATCCAGCGCAGTTCACGTTTAATGGACCGGCAGCTTGATCCATTGGGCAGCCAGTTGCTACATGAAGAATTAACCGACAGGGGCATTGATATTTATTACAATGACGAGATCGAAAGGTTCCTGGGTGATACAACGGTATCGGGTATACGCTTAAAGAGCGGCCTGCTGATCAGCTGCCAGGCGATCGTGATCGCCATCGGCACCGTTCCTAATATTGAAATTGCAAAGGCTGGTGGACTGGATTGCAAACGGGGTGTACTGGTGAATGAATATTTACAAACAAGTGATCCTTCCGTTTATGCAGTAGGGGAGATTGCAGAGTTTAACCAGTTCCTGTATGGTATTACCGCCGCCGCAGAACAGCAGGCTGAAATTGTGGCCCGTTACCTCAATGGTGATATCTCGAAATATTACAGCGGCTCTTTGCTTATGAATATTTTAAAAATGCATGGCACTGAGTTATG
The DNA here is from genome assembly GCA_047600665.1 of Ferruginibacter sp. Classification (GTDB taxonomy): domain Bacteria; phylum Bacteroidota; class Bacteroidia; order Chitinophagales; family Chitinophagaceae; genus Ferruginibacter. The sequence continues at coordinate 1,713,579 of JASGKJ010000003.1, read as the reverse complement.
TTCCCTGGGTATCGTGGAGTGTCCAAATGATCCTGCCTATGAAGAAGTGGTATTTATCGACAAAGCTAAAAGGTATTATAAGAAGTGTATCATTCACAATGACAAATTGGTCGGCGCTATTTTGATAGGCGATAAATCAGAGTTTCTTGAATTCCGTAACCTGATTGAAAATAAAGTGGAGCTGAGTGAAAAGCGACTTCAATTGCTGCGTTCCGGAAAAGCGGCTGAACCGGTAATCGGCAAGCTGGTTTGCAGCTGCAACAATGTAGGAGAAGGAAATATTTTGAACAAAATAAAAGAGGGGTGTAAAGATCACCTGCAGCTGTGCCAGTTAACAGGAGCCGGCATGGGTTGCGGCAGTTGCAGGCCCGAGGTAAAAGCAATTTTAGATACACAGGTAAATGTGCTTAAAGCAAAGATTGATACAGCAGGTTAAACAGTTTTAAATAAATAATGATAATATGGAACCATCACCATTCAAATCAGTAAAAAACATAGAGTACTTCGAATTTGAAGAAGAGTTCATGGAACAGGGGATACGTTGTATCCCGATGATCGTCCGGTTTAAACTGGATAAAGCTGGTATAAAACTTAAGTTGCATGAATGGGCGAAATTCAGCGGGGATGAAAAACTCCGGCTGGCCCTGCTGGAGTGTAATGAAGAAGACGAGAGAAAAAATTATTACCATTATGTTGCATCATTGGTACAGTATTATACGAATAAGCCTGCAACAGGTTTGGCAATTGAAGAAAACCCGGCATGGAACAACAGGATTATTGTTCCTGCCGAACTGCTGCATAAAGCAATGGAATTTGACAGGGCGATCACCAGCGGGCAGTGGGAAGCGTTGACAACACTGCAGCGTTTTGCGCTGATCAAGTTGTGCAGGTCCGGACACGAGAACAGAAATTTTCCCATTGCTTTAAAAGAATTCGGACTGGTACATGAGTGAGCTCTATACCATAAAAATTAATTTTCGTGGAGGTATCATCTCTCCGGGTGACCTGTATAATGTACTGGTTGTAACCACCAGGGCGGGAATAAGAAATGTAAGCTTTGGCCTCCGGCAACAGCTGCTGATACATATCCGTCCTGAAAAATTAAAAATATTAACCAAAGGATTAGAAGAACTGAATATTCCTTATGAAAATGATAAGGATGAATTCCCCAATATTGTCAGCTCTTACCCGGCAGAAGAAGTTTTTATAAATAACACCTGGCTGAGTGAGGGTGTTTACAAAGATATTTTTGATGGCATGGAGCAGCAGCCGAGACTGAAAATAAATGTCTCGGACAGTAACCAGAGTTTTACGCCTTTGCTTACCGGCAACATCAATTGGGTGGCATCTGCTTCGGCACAGCATTTCTGGCACCTGTTCATCCGTTTTCCCAAAACAAATACAGTATATGAATGGAACGAAATAGTGTATACGAATGATGTGCCAAGGCTGTCGGGTGAGATAGAATCCATCATTTTCCGTCATAAGGGTATGTTTTACGATAATGTGTTTGCACGGGGCGAACAGTTGTTTGAAATGATCGACACATCGAGATTTATCACAAAGCCTTCAGGAAAACAGGCGGTGTTGCCTGCATTTAATCTTCCTTATTATGAAGGATTGAACCGGTACAATAATAAGTACTGGCTGGGTGTATACCGCCGGGATGAATTATTCGGGGTTGATTTTTTAAAAGAAGTATGCATGCTCTGCCTGGACACCAAGATCGGCTTGTTGTGCTCCACGCCATGGAAATCAATTATCATAAAGGGTATCGGGGAAAAAGACAAAGATAAATGGGCAAGGTTGTTAGAGAAGCATGACATCAATATGCGGCATGCAGCCAATGAACTAAACTTCCAGGTGGAAGATGACAGTGAGGAAGCGCTGCAACTGAAACAGTTCTTAGTAAAGCGGCTGAATGACGATGATACCCGGACATTCGGTGTATGTATTGGTATCAAAACAAGAAAAAAAACAGAAATATTTTGTAACATCCTGGTTAGACGAAAATCACTGATTTCTCTTTGGGGTATAAAATTGTTTCACCTCTATGATATATTATGTGCAAATGAATTTAATCCCAACGAGCGAACCGGCGCTGTATTCAGCAGCAATAATCCTAAATGCTGGCTGGGTGAGCAATTGCGCCGTTCCATTCTTTCATTTGCAAAATACCGTGCCGGTATTCATGAAGTAAAACAAAATAAGCCTGCGGCTGAAAAAGAAAAACCTGGAAAGCTGGTGGTACATATAGTACACCAGTGCAAACATTGCCTGAGCATTTACGATGAATCTGTGGGTGAGCCGGAAACAGGTATTAAGGCGGGCACCACATTTGAATCATTACCGGGTGATTACAACTGTGTGCTTTGCGAAGCTCCTAAAACTGATTTTGTGAAGACTAACAAAGAAAAACTCGGCTTACAGGCCGTTTAGGTCTGCATGTGTATTAAAATTGCTGAAATATATTTTTTCATTGTCCTGCAATGCAATACTTTTTTTGGTAAGCTGGTCCAGTATAAATTTCATACTGAACTTTTCAAGCTCACCTTTTTTTAGCATACGAAGAATAACAGACAGACCGCCTGCGGTATAAATACAACATAAGGGCTCGGGTTCTTTTTCATTCATGAAAAAATATGCCTCAGCCCCGGGGTTTTCTTTATAGTGCTTCAATAATAACCCGGGAATTGAACTGTCCATCATCAGCATATCACAGGCAAGTACAAAGAGATCTTCTCCGGGATAAAGAAGATGGCAACTTAATAAGCCAAGCAAAGGCCCTTTTGCATCAACCGACAGGTTATCTTTTATAAGGTCATTTGGAGAAAAGACCGTTGCATATACAGGATACTGCTCTTTATTTACAGAAAATTTTACAGGGATATCAAAACATGTAAGCTTTCCGGCGGCAATGGTTGCCCAGTATTTTGCATCCTGTTTCAGCAGGCCTTTGTCGTTGCCCATCCGAAGGCTTTGTCCGCCGCATAAAATGATCCCCAGCATGGTGATTTAATTCGTATGATGCACTTTCGTGTCTGAATGTCCCAGGCTTTTGCCGGGGTTTACGATGTCCCTGATGAGTTGTTTGAGTTCTTTTATTTCAGGGAAGCCGCCAAATTCCCTGCGGTCAAAAATTTTTTTCCCATCAATGCTGATATGAAAATCACCACTTGTTTCACTGGGTTTTAGCGTTGCGCCGCCCAGCTCATTTTCAAATGTGGTTAAAAATTCCTGGGCCATATAAGCCGCTCTCAGTAGCCAGTTGCATTTTGGGCAGTATTCAATAGTGATAATTGGTTTCATAATTGCCTGTTATTTTTTATAGCCTTACAAAGTAACAGCTTTTGTATCCTAAAAAATTAAATGGTTGTGGCACTTGGTGTAATCAACTAATTTGCAGTAAAATTAATTTCCGTGTCATTTAAAATACATTCCCCGTTTCCGCCTTCCGGCGACCAACCCCGTGCCATACAGGAGCTTACCGAAGGCGTACTGAATGGTGAAAAATATCAAACGTTGCTCGGTGTTACCGGCAGTGGTAAAACATTTACTATTGCCAACCTTATACAAAATGTACAGCGGCCCACCCTGGTGATCACACACAACAAAACACTGGTGGCGCAGTTATACGGGGAATTCAGGCAATTCTTTCCTGAAAACGCTGTTGGTTATTTTGTAAGTTATTACGACTATTATCAACCAGAGGCATACATTCCCGTTAGTAATACTTATATCGAGAAGGACCTGAGTATTAATGAAGAGCTGGATAAGCTTCGCCTGCAGGCCACGGCTCAGTTGCTGAGTGGCAGAAGGGATATCATTGTGGTGGCAAGCGTAAGCTGTATTTATGGTATGGGCAATCCAACAGAATTTGAAAATGGTATTGTAAGAATACACCGTGGCCAGGTCATCTCCCGCCAGGGATTTTTACATTCACTGGTCAACAGCTTGTATTCGAGAAGCCAGGGAGATTTTACAAGAGGTACGTTCCGGGTAAAAGGTGATACGGTTGACATCAACCTGCCTTATGTTGATTATGGTTACCGTATCGCTTTCTTTGGTGATGAAATTGAAACCATCGAAACGCTGGAACTCAGTACCGGCAAACGTATTGCAGAAGTGGATAATGCAGCTATCTTCCCGGCAAACCTGTACCTGGCACCAAAAGATATAATGCAGCAGGTGATATACGAGATACAGGACGAAACCGCCGCACAGGTTGAATATTTTAAAAACACCGGTAAGTTTATAGAAGCACAACGGTTAAGCGAAAGGGTTCAATACGACCTGGAAATGATCCGTGAACTGGGTTACTGCAATGGTATAGAAAATTATTCAAGATTCTTTGACAGGCGCAGCCCTGGTACAAGACCATTCTGCCTGCTGGATTATTTCCCGAAAGATTTTTTATGTGTGATAGACGAAAGTCACCAGACAGTGCCGCAGGTAAGTGGTATGTACGGGGGTGACCGCAGCCGTAAACTGATACTGGTGGATTATGGTTTTCGTTTGCCTTCCGCACTGGATAACAGGCCGCTCAATTTTCATGAATTTGAAAATATGATGAATCAAACGATCTATGTAAGCGCCACGCCGGGTGATTATGAGCTGGAGAAAACAGGTGGCGTGGTGGTGGAACAGGTGGTAAGACCAACAGGTCTGCTTGATCCGCCGATTGAAGTACGGCCATCCATTAACCAGATAGATGACCTGCTGGATGAAATAGATAAACGTGTTACAAAAGGAGATCGTGTGCTCGTAACAACTCTGACCAAACGCATGGCAGAAGAAATGGATAAATACCTGCACCGCATCAACATAAAAAGTAAGTACATACACAGCGAAGTGGATGCACTGGAAAGGGTGGAGATATTACGTGAATTGCGTTTAGGCGTAATAGATGTACTCGTAGGAGTAAACCTTTTAAGAGAAGGACTTGATCTGCCCGAAGTATCGTTGGTTGCCATCCTGGATGCAGATAAGGAAGGATACCTGCGTAATGAAAAAAGTTTGACACAGACAGCCGGCCGGGCTGCAAGAAATGTGGACGGACTGGTGATCTTTTATGCAGACAAGATCACAGAGAGTATGCAAAAGACAATGGATGAAACACTGCGCCGCCGGGAAAAACAGGTAGCCTACAATACAGAACACGGCATTACACCTAAGACCGTTACCAAAAGCAAGGAACAGGTTTTTGCGCAAACAAGTGTGCTTGATATAAAAGGATTTGATGAGAAGAAGGCCTATGCGATTGGTGATGACCAGGATATTGTAACCATTGCAGCCGAGGAGCAGGAAGAATACCTGACCATACCAAAGATGGAGAAGAAAATTACAGCTGTAAAAAAGTCAATGGAAAAAGCAGCAAAGGATATGGATTTTATGGAAGCAGCCAGGTTAAGGGACCAGATGTTTGCCCTGCAAAAGGAACTGGAAGACATGAAAGCGAAATAATAAAGGAAGCCAGGTTTTTAAAACTTGACCTCCTTGCAGTAAATCTTTCTAAAAGGTACAATATTTCAGCCCGGAATTCATTATCTTAACCCTTCATTTCAAAAAAATCAATCATGACCACGATTGCCCTTTATAACCTTAAGGGCGGTGTAGGTAAAACCGCCAGTTGTGTAAATTTTGCTTATTTGGCCGCTGCCGATGGATTCAAGACATTATTATGGGATATTGATCCGCAGGGTTCTGCTTCTTTTTATTATAAGGCAAAGCCCAAAACACATCCCGGTATTAAAAAACTTATTACCAAGGACGCAGAACTCGAGAACGCAATTCTCAGCACTGATTTTGAACTGGTGGATGTGATCCCGGCAGATAACAGCTCTAAAAGTTTTGATATCATGCTGGAAGAAATGAAAGGGAGCAAGGGACGGTTGAAAAATGTATTAAAGCAACTGGATGGTGAATATGAATTTGTATTTATTGATTGCCCGCCGGGCTTTAGTGTTTTGCATGAAAATATTTTTACAGCAGCAGATATCGTATTGGTGCCGGTGATACCAACAACCTTATCTGTACGAACCTACCAGATGGTAAAAGACTATTTTAAAGAAAAAGATCTTGACCTTAAAAAGATGATGTGCTTCTTTACGATGGCCGACCTGCGTAAAAACCTGCACAATGAAATAATGGAGGAATTATACAAAGACAAAAAGTTTTTCCAGAATTACATTCCCTACCTGAGTGATGTTGAAAAGATGGGTGTGCATAAAGCGCCTATAATGGAGTTTGCCAACAGCAGCTATGCAGCCCAGTGCTACCGGGAATTATGGACGGAAATAAAAGAAGGTGTATTATAAAATAAAAAAAGCAGGATGTTGATTCCTGCTTTTTTTATCCTGTTCAACTATATTTATTTCGGTACACTGAAGGTGCCGTTCGTAACCGCTTTTGTATTAGTGCCGTTTCCTTCGTTGTCATACAATGTACCACTAAAAGTACCAGAGATCCTGTCTGTTGTTACCGAAGTTACGATCACCGTAAAGGTGCCTGATTGTCCTGCAGTGGCACTTGCCCATGCATCTTCGCTGGTGCCTGTTGGTATGTAAGCAATGGTGCAGGTATTTTCAAAGTTGGTGGCAGAAAGAATGTTATAAGTGCCGGCTGCAACCTGGAATGTAACAAGGTTGGCCAGGGTGATGGAAAAGTTACCAGCACTTTCAGTCGTGCCATCTGAACCTGAAATAGTAATAGGACCTAAAAATTCAAGACCGATTGCCGCCACATCAAAAGCTTTGTCAACGCCATCAATTTTGCAATGTATAAAGTCAGTGCTGTTGGTTGCTCCCGGTGCTACTGTAACGGTAAAGCTGCAGCCGGCAGCACCGCCTGGGGCAAAACTGAAATCTCCTGCAGCTGCCGGGGTGCCGGAGCCGGTTAGTTCAACTTTTTTCTCGCCAGTGGTTGCAAAAGTTCCATTGGCGCTGAAAGTGATCCCGTTTACAGGACCCACAACGATGTTATAAGTACCTTCAGTGTTAGCTGTAACGGTGATCTCTGCCTTATTGAATGCTGTTAATGCAGTGCCGGCAGTATATGTGCCTGAAACAATAGCATCGGTGCAGCCACCTGTTGCATTTTTAAATGTGTAAGCAGCTGTGCCGCCGCCACCACTGGCCGGGGCCACTGTAATGCTGTATGTACAGCCTGATCCGCCCGGGTTAAAACTAAAGTTGCCTGCTGCAGTTGGAGTACCCGATGCCGTCAGCAAAATAGTTTGTTCGCCTGTTTCAGTAAATGTTCCACTTCCACTATAGGTAATACCATTTACAGGACCTGCAGATACTATATAAGTACCTATCGAATCTACGGTAACAGTTATTTCAGCTGTATTAGCACTGGTTGCTGCAGTGCCGGCTGTAAAACTTCCGGAAATAACAGCAGCCGTACATTCGTCAGCTGCATTTTTTAAAGTATAAATGGCTGTGCCGCTGGTGCCGCCACCACCTGGCGGAATAATATCTCCACCTTCATAACTATATTCTTTTTCGCAGGAAGCAAATGCAAAAGCAAATAACGACAGGTACAGGAATAACCTTATTTTCTGAATCATATAAGTAGTATTTTGTTGTTGCCTGGGGGAAACAAACAACTCAACAAATATATTAATTTCTCCTGATAGATATTTTGCGTACATTGATGCTTTAATAAACTTTTACCACACTTAATCCCGGTTTATGCAACGTGAAATAACCTCCTGGTTCAGCCCTGCATTGCAAAGAGATATGCCGGTGGCTGTATATGGTCACTATGGCTTTGCTTTGTTATTAGTGCCCACTGCTGCTGCCGATTACCTGGAATATGAACGTTTTGAACTGATAGATGCCTTATCGCCGCATATTGATGCCGGTAAAATAAAAGTTTTTTCAGTGAACAGCATGAACAATGAAAGCTGGATGAACAATGATATGCTGGGTGAACATAAAGCCATCAGGCACAACCAGTTTAACGAATATATTTACAACGAGGTCATTCCCTTTATAAAGAACAATACCTCCTGGAATACACCCATAATTATTGCCGGGGCTTCATTTGGTGCTTTACACAGTATGAATCTTTTCCTGAAACGGCCGGACCTGATCAATGGTGTAATTGCCATGAGCGGTGTGTATAACCTGATGGAATACACGAAAGGTTTTTATGATGAACAGGTATATTATAATTCTCCCTGTCATTATATTCCTAACCTTGCGGACCATGGTATACTTGAACAGATAAGAAGCAGTAATCATATCCATATTCTGAGTGGTTCCGGTCCTTATGAGGCGCCGGATGCAGCAAGGGAATTTGCCGGGGTTTTATATAATAAAGGGATCACCTATGAACTGAGTATCTGGGGAGAGGAATGGAAACACGACTGGCCAACCTGGAGAGCCATGCTGCCTTTGTGGATCGATACACGTTTTTAAGCCAAGAGGTTAAAAGAGGAGATGAGCTAAAAAGAGTTGCTGAAACCAGCATTGGTCTTTCATGGCAACATTGTTGTGTCACAATACGTTCATCCGTATACCTGTGTGCATCTTTTTTACATTACATAGTATCGTTATAAATTAAGTCAGTAAGAGATTTTCCTCATTTTGTTATTATCATAAAAACTGCTTTTCAAGCTGCCATTTTTAATTTTGACCATTGACATTTTCCTTTTTACTTTTAACCCATGCAAAAGAAATTATTTTTACTGGATGCTTATGCGCTCATCTTCAGGGCATATTATGCACTTATCCGGAACCCACGTATTACAAGCAAGGGCCGTAATACCAATGCACAGTTCGGTTTTACAAATACATTGCTCGACCTGCTGAACAACCAGAAGCCAACGCATATGGCTGTTTGTTTTGATACACATGCACCAACAGAGCGGCACACAGATTTTGCAGATTATAAAGCCAACCGCCAGGAAACACCGGAAGATATTTCTTCTGCAGTACCGGATATTAAACGCATTATAGAAGCAATGAACATTCCTGTGGTGGCAATAGATGGTTATGAAGCGGACGATGTGATCGGTGCACTGGCAAAACAGGCGGAAAAAGTTGGTTATGATGTGTACATGGTTACACCGGATAAAGATTACGGGCAACTGGTAACAGAGCATATTAAAATTTATAAACCACCCTACCAGGGAAGTGTATTCGAAATTTTAGGGCCCAAAGAAGTATGCGAAAAATGGGGTATAAAGAATGTAAGCCAGGTAATAGATATTTTGGGCCTGATGGGAGATGCGGTGGATAACATACCAGGTATAAAAGGGGTGGGTGAAAAAACAGCCGCCAAACTGCTGGCAGAATATGAGACACTGGAAAATGTGCTGGCCAATGCGGATACTATTAAAGGGGCACTGGGCGAAAAGGTACGGGCTGGCAAAGAAGATGCTATCCTTAGCAAAAAACTGGCAACCATCATCACGAATGTGCCAACCGAGTTTCATGAAGAAAATTTCCTGGTAAAAGAAATAAATAAACCTGCTCTCAGAGAAGTATTCACCGAGCTTGAATTTAAAACCCTCGGAAAAAGAATACTGGGTGAAGAAATAGAAGTAACAGCACACCCCGAAACTAAAACTGTTGAAGTAAAAGTAAAAACGGATAATGTGCAGATGGATCTTTTTGGAAATGTGGTGGAAGAAACCAAAACAACTCAAACAGTGGTGCTGCCTGCTCCCGGCGATGAAGAAGAAACTGTACTTACAGTAACAAAAAATATTCATAATACAGAACATAATTATATTCTTGCCCAAAGCGATGAAGAAATTGCAACCCTTGTAAACATACTGGGCAGTGAAAAAGAAATTTGCTTTGATACGGAAACCACCGGCATTGATGCCAACGATGCAGAACTGGTGGGTTTAAGTTTTTCAATAAAGCCGGGCGAAGCTTATTATGTTCCCTGCCCGCCCAGCAAAGAGGAATGCATTAAACTGTTGAACAACTTTCAACAACTGTTCAATGATACATCCATCACCTGGATCGGCCAGAACATCAAGTATGATATGCTGATGCTGAAATGGTATGGATTTGAGTTAAAGGGAGATATTTTTGACACCATGCTGGCGCATTATGTAATAGAACCTGACGGTAAAAGAAGCATGGATGCATTGAGTGCAAAGTACCTTGGTTACGAACCGGTGCATATTGAGGAGCTGATCGGTAAAAAAGGAAAAGGCCAGGGCAATATGAGGGATGTGGAGATAGAAAAGATAAAAGATTATGCAGCGGAAGACGCAGACGTTACACTGCAGCTGAAACACATTTTCCTGCCACAGTTAAAAACAAAATCAGTTGACAGGGTTTTTTATGAAGTGGAAAACCCATTGGTGAAAGTGCTTACAGATATGGAGTTTGAGGGAATAAAAATTGATGAAGCATTTTTGAAAGATTACAGCAAGCAACTGGAGACAGAAGCGAAGAAGAGTGAAGAGCTGGTATATGAACAGGCAGGTGTTCGATTTAACCTGGCAAGCCCCAAACAATTGGGCGAAGTATTGTTTGAAAAATTGCAGCTGGACCCAAAAGCAAAAAAAACAAAGACAGGTCAGTATGCCACCGGTGAAGATGTGCTGGTGAAGCTGGCGGTGAAAAATAAAATATGTGATGACATACTTGCTTTCAGGGAGCTGACAAAACTAAAGAATACGTATGTGGATGCATTACCGCTGATGGTAAATAAAAAAACAGGAAGGGTACATACCTCTTATGCACAGGCGGTGGCGGTTACCGGCAGGCTGAGCAGCATCGATCCCAACCTGCAGAATATTCCCGTGCGTACAGAACGTGGCCGTGAAATACGTAAAGCATTTATTCCACGCAATGATGAATTTATTTTAATGTCAGCCGATTATTCGCAAATAGAATTAAGGATCGTTGCGGCCATCAGTGGTGATGAAAATATGTGCAGCGCATTTAAAACAGGAAGAGATATCCATACGGCCACGGCGGCTAAAGTATTTAATGTAGATGAGAAGGATGTAACAAAAGAAATGCGCTATAAAGCCAAGAGTGTAAATTTTGGTATCATCTATGGCCAGGGTGCTTTTGGATTGGCAGAAAACCTGGGTATTTCAAGAGCAGAGGCAAAGGAGATCATCGATAACTATAAAAAACAGTTTCCAAACATCCAGAAGTATATGGATGATACCATCAACTTCGCCAAAGAAAGCGGTTACGTGGAAACGTTGATGGGCCGTAAGCGCTGGCTCCGTGATATCAACTCGGCGAACTTTACTGTACGTGGTTTTGCAGAACGTAATGCCATCAACTCACCCATACAGGGCAGTGCGGCTGATATGATCAAAATGGCGATGATAAAAATTCATGCAGCCTTTAAGCAACATAATTTTAAATCAAAAATGCTGCTGCAGGTACATGATGAACTGGTGTTTGATGCACATAAAACAGAAGTGGAAAAAATAAAACCGGTGATACTGGAATGTATGCAGACGGCCCTGCGACTGCCGCAGGATGTTCCCACAGATGCAGAAGTGGGAACAGGTGAGAACTGGCTGGCAGCGCATTAATTAACAGGTAACCGACCCTCAACTAATTTATACATGATAATTGTAATTCAGTGTACCGACCAGGTGGGCCTGGTGGCCACTATCAGTAATGTACTGGCAAAGCATGGCGTTAACATTATCTCCATGCGGGAACACGTGGATAAACTGGAAAACCGCTTTTTTGTAAGAGTGGAAATAGAAGGTGGAGCCGACACCGGAACACTGCAACAGGAGCTGCAGATGATCCTGCCGTCGAATGCACAGGTAAAAGTAAACCCCGAACCGGAAAAAGAGATAGTCGTACTTGTTACAAAAGAATATCATTGTCTCAGTGATATTCTTATCCGCAATCATTTTAAAACATTGGGCGCCCGGGTAAAATGTGTAATAGGTAACCATGCCGTATTGGGAGATATCTGTAAACGGTTTGACATTCCCTTTCATCATGTGTCTCATGAAGAGAGAACAAAAGAAGATTTTGAAGCTGCCCTGCACCAGCTTGTAAAAGAATATAATCCAGATTTCCTGGTGCTGGCAAAATTTATGCGTATCCTTTCCCCATCATTTACTGAGGCGTTTGAAATGAAGATCATTAATATTCACCACTCCTTTTTGCCGGCTTTTGTCGGCGCAAGTCCTTATAAACAGGCTTATGAACGGGGTGTAAAACTTATTGGTGCCACGGCTCATTTTGTTACCAACCAGCTGGATGAAGGACCTATCATCGCACAACAGATCATACCCGTAACACATTCCTTTACAGCTGCAGATATGGTAAGGGCCGGTAAAGAAATTGAAACTGCTGTGCTGGCAAAAGCACTGCACATGGTATTTGAAGACAGGGTATTTGTTTATAAAAACAAAACGGTGGTATTTGAATAAATAAAAAACCGGCATTGCTGCCGGTGATCATTACATTTAGTTTTCCGGGTAATTATTTTAAGCCTGAAGCCATTGGCTCAGACATGGCTTCTGTAATGTTTTTTTCGAAACCGTCTGTTTCTGTTATTGCGTTCGGCTCTGCTGTAAAAACCAGTTTATTCTTTACAAAATTGTCATAGTTATGGAATATTACGTTGAGCGTAATAAAATTCATAACATAAGCTTGCGTTTCAGCCGGTACATATTTTTTAATATCCCAGAAAGTTGGATTTTTTTTACCGCTTCTTTCCATCGCATCCCACACATTGCCCACGCCCCAGTTATAACTGGCAACTACCAGCAGCCAGTTCTCGTTCAGGTTAACTTTCCTGTCTCTTAAATAGCGGGCCGCAGCAATAGTAGATTTATTGAAATTTTTACGTTCGTCTTTTTGTTTCGCCAATGCCTTTATCATGGCATCCGCTTTTTTCTTATGTTTCTTTATAAGTTTTTCTTTTTCCGAAGGCGTAAGCTGGCTCACACATTTTAATCCATACTCTTTTGCCACTGCGTCCATAAACTGCCAGTATCCAACAGCACCGGCCCTTGATACAGCTTCACCATTGTAAGCAGATTCCAATGTCAGCAAAACTTTTAATTCCTCCGGTACATTGTATTTCTTAAAAATACCAGCTGCTTTCGACAACAGCTTTTTGCCCTTGGTGTACATCCGTACCAGGTAATCCCTTCTCCTGCTGCTGAATTTTTCAATATAGTCAATGGAATTTTCCTCCTGTCCTTTTAAAATGGCAGGGAAAACAATATTTCCATAATTATTACAGGGAGTAGCGATAGCTTCGTCATTCACCATTATCCCGGGGCAGGTGCTGTCTGTTGCAGCCTGGCCTGTGGCCAGGGTGGTACAAAAAAAGAATAGGACTGCTGTCAGCAGGCTGGCTTTGGGGGTTATTACCGGCATTTTTTTATTTAATTTTTTAATTTTCATAGGATGTCTTTAAAATAAAAAAAGGGTCGGCAAAGATAACGTCCAAATAGCGGAATTATTGCCTTTAAAAACCTTAAAAAAATCATAAGAAGCAATAAAAATTTTAGCTGTTTTTTAGAACAGATTAATGCATTTTTACAGTACGGGTAAAACCAGCATAACTCATTGGCTAAGAAGAACAAAAAAGCAAAGATCCCATTAATAATTCTGGGGGTCCTGGTGGTGACAACCGGGTTGGTATATTATTTCAACCGGCCCCGGTTCATCCGGTACCCTGCTTTTGGGATCAGCCTGCCTTCGGGTTACAGCATTCATGGCATCGATGTAAGTCATTACCAGTCGGCCATTGATTGGGAAGATGTAAAGGCCATGAATATACAGAAGGTAAGCATCGGCTTCAGTTTTATTAAGGCAACGGAGGGCACAGATGATATCGATGACCGCTTCCGGCAAAATTGGAAAGGGGCCAGGAAGGCGGGTATCATCCGGGGTGCCTACCACTTCTTTAATCCTTATAAGAATGGCAGGGCGCAGGCACTCAACTTTATCCGGGCCGTTAACCTTAAGCCAGGCGACATGCCACCCGTGCTGGATGTGGAAGATGCCGGCCAGTTAAGCAAAGCTGTTTTGCAGCAGCGGGTGAGAGACTGGCTTGTAACAGTGGAACAGCATTATAAAGTAAAACCCCTCATTTATACCGGTGCCGACTTTTATAAATTCTACCTGGCAGATACCTTTGATCATTATCCATTATGGGTGGCGCATTACCTTGCCAAGGACCGCCCAAGGGTAAAACGGGAATGGAATTTCTGGCAGCACAACGAAGCAGGCCGGGTAAATGGTATAAGTTCTTATGTTGACTTTAATGTTTTTAACGGCGACAGTGTGGCATTCCAAAACCTGTTGTATAAATAGGTTCAAATGCTTTTCATTTCGTTTATAAAGCCCGAACTTTAATCTACATTTCAATTTATGGAACCGGAGGTCAGGGCATTTTTAATTCTTATTGTACAAACGCTTTCCATGGCAATGCTTTGGCTGCTGGTGAATATGACACTGGGTATTTATTATAACCTTGGCTTTTTTGATAAGTCGCCTTCATTGCTCAATATTGGCTATTACATCTTCTTTTGTACAAGCCTGTTTTTTCTTATCCGGTATTTTATAAGAAAGTGGAGAGGGTTTAAAGAAATAGGAGAGGAATAATACTGTCACCATCATAAGTTCCCTGGTTAGGCATTGTTGCTACGCTCAGTTCAACGGCATATTTCTGTGGATCAATTTTGTATTCTAAAAAATCCGTGTAATCCGTTCAATCAGTGTATTAACTGCTATGATCCTTCACGATCACCCATTGATTTTTGATCTTCCGCAGCAATAAGGTAAATGAGCCTTCCGCATTCCCGACCGTTCTTGTAAGATGCCACCTGCCCACTACAAAAAAGTAATTTACGGAGAGCCGCTTCATTTCTATATATTCAAAATGCAGTTTACCCATCGAGGCTGTATCGGGGTAATTAGTCTTATATCTTTCCAGGGTTTTATCATATCCATAGGTCACGCCATTTTTACCAATGAACATCAGCGAATCACTTTTCCAGTAACCCTGCATAAAAGTTTCCAGGTCACCCCGGTTCCAGGCTTCATCCTGGTCGGCCATTATTTTACGGATGGCCAGCTCATCTTTTGTTTGTGCAGAAGTGGAAAAGCTTATTGTAAATAACAACGTAAATGCCAGTAATATTTTTTTCATTGTATCCATATTAACTCCTGAAAAGATAAGCTATTTTGAATACAATTAAACTGTAGCCGGTCTTAGTGCTTGTGGTGCGGAGAAGAACATTTGCTCCGGTGGCAGAGCCTGTAGTTGTAGAAATGGGCGCTAACAATTAATATAACGGCGGGTATGAGCAACCAGTTCTCTATCTCGTGAAAAAACTGTTTGAACAGCAGTAAAATAAAACCGGCAGCAAAGATCATAATCGGCACCGGCGAACGATGATGTTTTATATAGCCATGCACCAACGCATAATTACCCACCACGAAGGCAATGGCGATCATTGTCCACTCAAAAGCCATATTGTGGATGATATTAACACCAAATAAAGGGAGACTGGTCATTAAAAGCGGCAGCAATGCACAATGTACAGCGCAGAGCAGCGATGTACCAATACCCACCAGGTCCCAGTTAAATTTTGCTTCCATACAAGAGAACAGCAAATATAGTAAATTTGCAATATTGTTGCAAAGATTGAAAAAGAAAATTTGAGTTAATAAAGTTTCGGCTTGCCGCCGGATTGAATGTAGCTTTGCAGCCGGGATCTAAATTTTGAAGCAATGAAGAAAAAATGGATGTGGTATACAGGTTTTTTTGTGGCGCTTTTTGCGTTTTATTATGTATTCGTGTATGCTTTTACTGATATTTCACAATCCAACCTGCCGCTTATCAATAGTAATGTGCAACCATTTGAATTTACCGATCAGAATGGCAAAACCATATCCGACAAAGACGTGGAAGGAAAGGTATATGTAACGGAGTATTTTTTTACCACCTGTAAAGGCATTTGCCCAAGGATGAATACCAACATGCGCAGGATATATGATGCCTTTAAGGATGAAAAAGATTTCCTGATCATATCGCATAGTTGTTTTCCTGAAACCGACAGTGTGCCGCTTTTAAAAAAATATGAAGCCAAAATGCTGCTGGGTGATCTTGAAAAAAATGCGGAAGGCGGTTTTACTCTTAATACAGATTCATCCTTTTTAAACAAGCCACTGCCCGTAAACAATACCTGGTATTTTGTAACGGGTAACAAAACTGATCTATATAGTATGGCCCGCCACAGTTATATGATTGATAATGGCAAGTCGGACACTACTTCTAAAATAGAAGACCAGTTCATACACACACAGTTTTTTGCATTGCTGGATAAACAAACAAGGGTTCGTGGTATTTATGATGGGCTGAAAGAGGATGAGATACAAAAGCTACTGAAGGATATTAAAGCACTGCTGAAAGAGAAAAGCCAGAGCCGGAGTTTAGTACAGCGCTAGGGCAAATGATCTGAATTAATTTAAAAGAAAGCAAGTATGGTGCAGGAAATTTTAAAAAAGAACCAGTTAAGTGTAACAGAAGGGCGGATAAAAATACTGGAGCTGTTTTTAAACAGTGAAGGCGCCTTGGCGCATGCCGATATAGAAAAGAAAACGGGAGAAAATTTTGACCGGGTAACAGTTTACCGCACACTGCAAACATTCGTGGAGAAAGGCATCATTCACCATATACCCACTACCGACAATTCTGTTTTATATGCTCTGTGCAAAGATGATTGTGAAGCCGGTCATCACCACGATAACCATGTACATTTTGTTTGTGATAAATGTGATAAGACAATTTGCCTGGAAGAAGTAACTGTACCGCAGGTAAAGCTCCCTAAAGGATTTGAACCACGTATTTCAGAAATGGTGGTGCATGGCGTTTGTGATGACTGTAAATAATCAGCTGTTCAGTTTATTGAGTTCTTCATTCACAAAATCCATCAGTCCTTTAATGCTTGAAGGCGAAAAATCAAATTTTAAACCTGCGGCTTTGTATAATTCAGGTAATGTTTTTGTGCCACCAAGTGCAAGTGCATTGCAATAATTTTCCAGCGCCTGCTGCTCGTTTTGTTTAAACTGCATCCACATACCGATGGCGCCTAATTGTGCAATCCCGTATTCAATATAATAGAATGGCACTTCAAATAAATGCAGTTGCCTTAACCATGCATTGCTGCGGTATTGTTCGAGCCCGCTGTAATCCACCACGCCATCACTGAATTCACTTAAGATATCCATCCAGGCTGCAGTACGCTGTTCATTGGTATGACCCTCATGACTGTATATCCAGTGCTGGAATTTGTCAATGATGGCAATCCATGGAAATAATGTGATGACCCTTTCCAACTGGTGCTCTTTCGCTCTTTTTAATTCTTCCTTATTATCAAAAAATACATCCCAGTGTTCCATGCTGAATAATTCCATGGCCATACTGGCCACTTCAGCAATTTCCATCGGGTATTCTTTAAAGCCGGTTAACGGCAACGGGTGTGCTAAAAATGAGTGGATAGCATGACCACCTTCATGCACCATCGTGGTTACATCATGCATCTGGCCGGCAGCATTCATAAAAATAAAGGGGGCACCGCTTTCAGCCAGCGGGCAGTTGTATCCGCCGGGTGCTTTACCTTTCCTGCTTTCCAGGTCAAGGTGCTTTATTTCCTGCATCTTTTTAAGACAGTCGCCAAAAAAAGGATTCAGTTCATTAAAGCATTGAATACTTTTATCGATCAGTTCCTGGGCTGTGGTAAAAGGATGCAACGGCTCTGTGCCTGCAGGTTCTGCCTCAATATCCCATGGTCTCAGTTCTGCCAGTCCTAACTTTGCTTTTTTCTTTTCATAGATCTTTTTTACCAGCGGGATCACGTGTTCTTTTACTGCATCATGAAAGGCGTAACAGTCTTCTTTACCATAATCAAACCTGCCCAGCTCTTTAAAGCGGTAATCAATATAGTTATTGAAACCTGCATTGGCAGCAAGCTGCATACGCTTGCCGAGTAACTGGTTGAACAGGTCGTTCAGGGCGTCTTTATCCTGCAGCCTTCTTTCCTGTATTTTCCGGTAGGCATCTTCTCTTACAGCCCTGTCAGCATTCTCTAAAAATTTAGCAGCCTGTTGCAGCGTATATTCATGACCGTTAATGGTCACTGTCATTTTACCGCTGATCATTCCAAAATGCTGTTGTAATACGGCCAGCTCTGATTGTAAAGGAATATTTTCTTCCCTGAATAATTCAATGCTTTTGCGGATACTGCGCAGGTAAGTGAAATATTTACCGGCATCCAGCGATGATAATAAAGGATGGTTAACCAGCTTTTTATTCAGTGCATCTGCATAGGGTTGTATCTGTGGCTGTATCTCCATGCAGTAAAAATTAAATGCTTCCTCCAGCGATTTGTTTTCTGTGTCGCATGTCATTTTTATCTGGCGCCAGCAGGCATCTTCACTTACCACCGCTTCAACTTCACTGGTATCCTGCAGCCATTGCTCCAGTTCTTCTTTTGTGGACAGCGGCCGTTCAAGCAGTTCTTTAAAAAAAGGCTCAATGCTTTGCCAGTCTGTTACAGAAAAACCAGCAGGAATATAGCTGCGTTTTGTTTTTTGTATGTCTGCGGTATAGTTCATACGCCAAACCCTTCAGGGCTCTTGAGATTATAAAAAATTGAAACTTTCCATAAGAAAAAACGATAACGACTGTCTTATGCCATCTTCCTTGGTGCGTTCACTTTTTTGGGTGGTGCTGCTTTTGAAGAAGCCTGTTTTGTTTCTGCCGCTTTTGCTTTTGGTGCTGCAACTGGTTCATGCGCTGCTTCTCCATCAGCAGGTATCTCAGACAATTTCAGTTCCACTTTGTTTTCTTTTAGAAGTATAAACCATTTCAGCATTTTCTTCATATCGCTGTTGTATACTCTTTCAAAATCCATATCGGGCACCACTTTTGCAAAATATGCTTTTATAACTTTGGTATCTGCTTTGGCATCCGGCGCTTTTTCCTTGCTTTCGTCCATTGCCTTAAATACTTCCACCAGGTTGATATTATCTTTTGTTGTAAATACTTCAATGCTTTCCAGGTGAGAGAAACTATGTATACGGCTGCTTACAAATTTGGTGCTTTTGTCTTCCAGTGAACGTACCACACCACCATCTGCCTTTGATGACAGTAATTCAAACAAACCATTCAGGCCTGTAACCGAAACTAATTTATTGTATTCCATGATCGTAATTTAATGCCGCAAGATAATTGTTATGCCGCAAAAATTGGCGGCTCTTTTAATTTTAACATACCAGCGCCGTTTGCTAATTGTATTTGGATATATTTTATTAATGATGCCGGATGATATTATAAGAAAGACTGAGCCTGGTAAACCTACCTTTTTTGACTGTTGCAAATAGATCGTTGCTTTTCTATAAATCCATCACAGGTATACATTTTTTTATAAACCAGTTTATGCTGCCTTTTAAAAAGATGTGCTTTCCAGCCAAAAATATTGATATTGCCAGTTGTGCCCTGCTGCAGGTGAAAGCATTTCTCTGTAATGCCCTGTTCCGTTTTGAATTTTGCCCCAATCACTACCCAGCCGGGGTAAATGGATATTTTCGTTTCGCATTTATCCCAGTAAGCATCTTCCACGCAGGGCTGGCTTTTTAACCACATAATTAATGTGTCCAGGTTATACTGGTGTGTAATCTGCATACCGCTGCCGGGACCATTGTCGTAGCTGGTGCCATTGCTTCTTTTTTTTATTTCTCTTTTAAAAAGCCGCTCCACTTTATTGAAATTTCCTTTTGCTGCAGCTTCACAAAAGGCCTGGTTCACTTGTGAAAAACCAATATTGACAAAGGTGATTATAGCAAAAAATGATACTAATATTCTCATATTATCAGCCGGGGAGTTTTAAACTGTCTGTAAAATACCGTACATTCTTTTCCAATGATTGACCGGCAGCTGGTTTTTGATTTGTAAGTATCTCGAGGTTTGCCAGGATCATTGAAATGTAAATATGGTGAATGGTGGCGTTTTCGCTGCCGTCAATATAAACCGGGTTGTTTTTTAAAAGATAAATAAGAAACCTGGCAAAATCCGTATTTTCCTTTTTGGTAAGTACAGCAGGTTGTTGTTTGATCAACTCATAAAGTAATTTCAGTGCACTCACTCTTGTATCCGGGTTCCAGTGTGCACTCAGCGCAAGTATAGTATATAACTGCTTGTTCCTGCCAAAATAATCCAGTGGTTCTATATAATCTGCCGCCTTCTTTAAATTGTCAATGCGAAGTCTTTCAAAATAGTTGCGTGCAGAATCACCCGCTAATTCCTCTTTTAAATGAGGCAGTAAGTCATTGGGGAGCACCGGTGGTTTTGGATACTCACGCCACCTGTTGGTGGAATCTTCAATAATTTTTTTTACATATTTCTCAAAACCATCTTTTTCTTTTTGTATTGATTGTGAATTGCAATTGAGCAGTGTGACCAAATACAAAGTAAAAAGGTAAAGTGATTTTATATGCATACAATGGTCTTTAGAGTAAGTAAAAAGTTGCCACGGTTTGAGGCAACTTTTTACAGCAAATATTCCCGGGTTATTAAATTATATCATCCCTTTCCAGCGCATAAATCCTGCACCGCCTAATACGGCCGCAGTAAATATTAAAAAGCCTGACGGAATTTTTTTGTCCTTTGTTTCGCTTGCTTTTACTTCAGGTATTAACTTGGCATATTGAGTTTCGGGTGTACTGGTTTCTTCAACAGACGCTGCTACATCATCCTGCCAGGTATTCATATCCCTGCCGGTTAATGCTGTTAGCTCTTTTAATTCATTCCTTCTTCTTTGTTTTAATTCCTGTAAATATTTTTTTCCTGCGTCGCAGCTGAGATCACCGGTTGCCGGATGGGTAATGATATACCTGGCCTGGAAATTTTCTTTATTGGGTGTAACCTGGAACATCAGGTCCTGCGGGAAACTGTTACGGTTATAACGGAAGTGCAGTCTTGAAAAATAAACATTGTTACTTTGTGTATAGTCGTCCTCGTAATCTGTGTCACTGTAGTCACTCCAGTCTTTATTCAGCCACCATACCCCGGCTTGTACAAGGTCACGCTGGTCAGGTGCTGTAGCTACACAGGGATCACACTTCATAAAATTCTGCGGGCTTACATCCCAGGCATACTCCAGCATGCCAATACTTTTATTTTCATTTTCCCATTGGTGTGTGAACAGGTTGGCATAAAACGCACCAAAGTTTTTTTGCACAAACAGCGGAATATTTTTTCCTGTAGGGATATTTACGTTCCTGTAATTAGTGCATTCAATACGTCCCTTTGCTGTAAATGCATACACGATCAGGTCCTGGTCACCATCGGCATTGGCCATCCCGAGCCTTATTGGCAGCATAAATTTTGGTGAGTTAAACCTGATCTGGATCGGGCGCAAAAAATTATTGTTTAATTTTTTCTTTTCTGCTTCATTCACTTTTACAACAAAAAATTTCAGGTTGCTTTTAATATAGGGGTCCAGTACCTCTTCTGCACCGGCGGGAATTTTATACCCATTTTCATTCAGCCAGTCTTTAAGGCCGGAACTTTCTTTAGCACTTAAAATAAGGATATCATATTCACCTACCAGGTATTTGGCTTCTATTTTAACAGCCTCTTTTTTTGCCTTGCCATATCCAACAACAGCCACTTCGTTTAGTGCAGCAGGAGCAGAGTCCAGCATTACTGCTTTATCTTCATTATACCCGTAACATGGATTCGTATCATAATACTCCACCAGCCTGGGTGCACTGTAATCATTCAGCCGCTGGAAGATAGAAGCTTCAATAACTTTGATATCATTTTTCTGCAATACAACCGGCACAGGTACCACCATTGCAAAATCTTTGGTGTCACCTTTAAAATCATTGTACATGGTGATCACGTTACGGTTGCCTTCCCTTACCAGGATCACCTGGCTGGTCTTATTTTTTAAGCTGCCATCTGCTTTGCTTACATAAAATCCGCAGAAAGAGTAGAGCAGTGGTGAAACACCAATGATGGCGCCGATAATTAAAAGTTTCTTTTTCATACAAGTAGTTTTATCGATTTATTTTATGATGAGTGTGTTAAGTGAAGCCGGTGAGCTCCATTCAAATTTCTTCGCTTTAAACAGGTAGTCAAACAGCGGTACCAGCGGTTGCATACATACCAACACCCATATTGGAGCGCCATTGATAAATTTGAATGTTGCCAGGTAAAATGCAACAACTGCAACAGCCGCAGCCCATATTATTCTTGCAGCAGTATGATTGGGTGTTGTTTTAGGGTCGCTGATCATAAAGAAGGAAAACAGTAATAAACTTCCCGTACTAATGGACTGGGTAAAAAAATCCATTGGCCATCCCAAATACAGTATTTGTCTTGCAAAAAGCAACCCGGCAAAACTTACAAGAAAAGCAAGGCTTATATCCAGTTTTTGAACCCTTGTAACAACAATACAGCCGAGACAAATAATGCCAAAGAAAAGAACAGCGTTGCTGCCCCACTGGCCGGGACTGATCCATGCATCATTGGTGAAATAAACTGTAACTGCAATTCCTAAAGCAGAAGGATTGAAAATGTGTTTTTTGTTGATCCGCAGCATATATTTTGAAAGAATAGAAATAACGGCTGCTGCGGCAGCAACATACAAGCTGTTTGTTTTTAGCAACAGCGACAGCCCAAAAGAGCTTATCAGGGCAGATGGAAGATTTCGCAGGAAGATTTTAGACAGCAGTTGTTGTTTATTCTTTATGTTGATCACGTAATCCGCAAGCAATTGTGTGATAATACTTACCAGGAAGTAAACGCTGTACAAATTCCATTCGCCTTCCCAGTTTAAAAAAACAATACCATACAATAAAAAAGCAGACTGGAAAAGCAGTTGAAAATGCCTGGCGTCTTTAAATAAGGAGAGGCGCATATAATTGGTTTTGTAATAGGATGTCTTAAAGTGATGCATTACATAAAATGCAGTAAAAATTTATTCTAAAAGATGAGCAGCCTCTTTTTAATTAACAAATGAATGGACAGGTTTAACAACCGGCCGCTATTGATTAGTAACTGGTTTCCCTGTCTTGGTATATACGGGTTGGTAAGCTTATGTGTTTGTTTTCTTGTCTTTAAAAAATCTTATTTTAGTTTGCTAAACCATAACACTGCACCATGCGCCGGCGCTTTATCTCCTGCCTGTTTTTTTTACCTGCAATTGCTTTATGTGGCACATTGTATGCACAGCAACCCTGTAATTGCCCGGAAGCAGTGACGGAAAATGGAAATGAGTACCTGGCAGAAAAGCTGCTGGCTTCAAACACATTTGCCTGCAGGTCCGCTGGGTGTGAACTGCTGGCGAAGGAAATGCTTAAGAAAAAAGAATTCGACTCTGCGGTACAATTACTTGACAAAGCTGCAGCCTGGTATAAAAAAAATAATTGTGAAGAGGCTGCTTATCTTTCGCTATATAAACTGTACACAAATCTCTATCACAATAAAGCCGATTTCCAATCTTCTCTTCAGTATAATTTGAAAATACTTTCTATCGCTGAGTCAACAGGTAATATGCCTGACCGGGCGAATGCTTTATTGGTGGTGGCTGAAGTATTCAACAGGCTGAAGCAGTTTGAAAAAGGAATTCAATATACACGTACAGCAATACCGGTAGTTCAAAAACTTGCCGCCTCAGGTACAAAGGGAGAGCTGCTTAACAGGATAACAGCCCGGTATTTTTTTTATGCAAATGCAACCGGTAATACCCGGTATGCTGATACAGCTGAAATATTTGTGCAACAGGCACTGGCTGTTTCAAAAGATGCGCATGATGTAAAAGGGCAGGTCATTGCATTGACAAGGATGAATGATATTGCTGCTAAAAGAAAGGATTATCAAAAAGCACTTGCTTATATAGATGCCGCACTGGCCATGTGTGAAACCGGTGTACACAACAGCCAGCTGGCAACCTTGTATGGCGATAAAGGAGATGTGCTGATGAATACAGGTGATTTTACTGAGGCTGCAAGGTATGCAGATTCGTTCCTGCATTATTGCCGGCTGGATGCTTTTCCACCTATGATCGCCAATGCGTATAACCTTAAATACGAAATTGAATACAAGGCAGGAAATTATAAAGTTGCCATGGAGGCAATGCAGCATGAAAAGCAAATTACAGACAGCATTACCAGTGAAGAAAGAACAAAAGCAGTAACAGAACTCGAAAAAAAATACAGCCAGGTAAAAAATGAAAATATCATTACCGAACTGTCGCAGCAAAAGAAGATATACCTGTTGCTGGCAGCCGCCGGTTTACTTGGATTAATTGCTGTATGGTTTTTTTCCCGTCAGCGGTCATTAAGACAAAAGCAAAAAATACTGGAAACTGAGCAACGGCTGAACCGGGCCAGGATGAACCCTCACTTTTTTTTCAACGCTTTGGCAACACTGCAAAGTTTTGCACTAAGGGAAAATGACGGCAAAGTACTGGCAGGAAACCTTTCAAAGTTTTCTCATATTATGAGAGAAACGCTGGAAAGTACCTATAAAGATTATGTGACCATTGAACAGGAAACAGAATTTTTAAATGAATACATGGAGTTGCAGAAGATCCGCTTCCCGGAAAAATTTACATACAGTGTACATTCGGAAGAAGATATGGAAACAGATGAACTGCAGGTGCCTTCCATGATCGTACAGCCATTTATTGAAAACAGTATTGAGCATGGTTTTTCGGGAATCAATTATCCCGGTCATATCTCTGTTTTTTTCAGCAGGGAAAAAGAAAATATTGTTATCACCATTACTGATAATGGAAAAGGCATGCAGGCTAACGCAAAAGAAAATGATGAACATATCTCCAGGGCAAGCCAGATCATTAAAGACCGTATCTATCTCCTCAACATCAAGCTCAAATCAAAAGCTGGATTTAGTATTGATAATAATCCGGCTGGTATTGGTGTTATGGTGAAAATAATGCTGCCTGTTATGTATAAGTGATTTACCCGCCTGTTAATTGGTTTTATTCAGTTGTTAATACAGCTCATTTTACAAAACCGGTTTGATGAAATTTGGCAGCTAACCATTTTATTCATCAATAATCCAAACTATGTTAAAGAAAGGTTCTTTATTCATTCTGTTGCTGTGCCCTTATGCAATGTACAGCCAGAACAATGTAGGTATCGGTACCAATGCCCCGGCAGAAAAGCTGCATGTTGCCGGTAATGTAAAAACAGACACACTTAAAACAACAGCGCTCCGTGTAACCGGTGGTACACCTGCTGCAGGAAAAGTATTAACATCAGATGGTAACGGGAACGCAGGCTGGCAAACACCTGCAGCTGCCGGTGGCGGCACACTTACAGATGCATATAATTTTGGAGGTGCCGGTGCCGGCAGGGTTATCAATGCTTCTGCTGCATCTGTGAGGGTTGACGGAGGCTATGGCTTGCAGGTGTATGGGGCACTGGGGACCCAGTTTCCTGAAAATCCCGGTGTTGGATCAAGAATGTATTTTAACCCGGGTAAAGCCGCCTTCAGGGCAGGGTATGTAAACGCTGCAAGACCAAATATGTGGAATGCAGACAGTGTGGGTATAGCCTCTATTGCAATGGGGTCCACCTCAAAAGCGTATGGCGACCACAGCGTTGCTATTGGTATCGCTAATACAGCAAATGGTACAGGTACTGTGGCAATGGGAAACAGTTCGCAGGCAGATGGTCCATCAGCATTTGCTGTGGGTAAAAATAATTATGCAAAGGCTGTTGCTGCTGCTGCGCTGGGAGGTGAGAGCAATGAAGTAACCGGTATTTATGCTGTTGCTATGGGCAGGGATAATTCATCAGAAGGGGATTATTCATTGACGATGGGTTATAACAACTTTGCAAGGGCAAATTATTCAACAGCAATAGGCGAAGGGCTTATTGCAAATTCTTATGGAGGTCTTGTTATAGGCCGTTTTAATGATACACTTCATGCAAAGCAAACAACCATATCACCTACCACAGCTTTTCTTACAATTGGAAACGGAGTCGGCGCAGGTGCAAATCGCAATACTGTCTTTACTGTTTTAAACAATGGTTCAACTGGCGTAAATACCGGTTTCCCCAGGAGCACACTGGATGTGAACGGATCTGCAGCACTGGTCAGTAAAAGTTTTAATACTGCCGCTAGTATCGGACTTGATGGAAGTTCTTCGGTGTATTTCCTGAGTGGCACCGGAAGCTTTGCCCCGCCGGCAGCCAATACCTGCCCGGGAAGAATATATATTATTGTAAATCAAACCAGCGCTGTTAAAAATTTTAATGGATCTTCTT
The DNA here is from genome assembly GCA_047600665.1 of Ferruginibacter sp. Lineage (GTDB taxonomy): Bacteria > Bacteroidota > Bacteroidia > Chitinophagales > Chitinophagaceae > Ferruginibacter. Next base: position 1,687,291 of record JASGKJ010000003.1, on the reverse strand, counting down.
ATATAAATTTTTCAGGTGTGACAGTCAACAGTATTCCTGCAAATGCAGGTATCACCATTATTTCTGATGGTACAAGCTGGAGGCTGCTTCCATAAAAAGTCTTTACAGGATGTAAACATATATTGGGCAAAATGCATCTTCCATTACATTGCCGGCTTTCATAAGCCGGCATTTTACTTTCTTATAATATTGAAATATTGAAGACCACATTATCGATACTGAATGTGCCTGTTGGAGCTTCTGCATTGATACCATAAAACCTGAATGTAACAGGAGTGGTGATGCCTGTAAATGCATTTGTGCCCAAACTGATGGTACATCCGTCCTGTGCAAAAGTGCTTGCATCTGTAACCTGGAATTTGTTGTTGGGCACAACAGACAAAGCTGTATTATCCGGGTAGATCAATGCAGTAAGATTTGCTGAAAAATTATCAATGCTGCTTCTTACAAAAGCCTGGCGCACACCTGTGCCCGAACGCTGCAGCCTGAACGAAAGCGAAGAAAATGTAATGCTTTTTCCCTGCACCGGTGATATAGTAACTTCAAAATAGCGGGTAGCCGTATCCGTTGGTGAAAATACATCAGAACCATTGGTGGCGCCCAATGTCCAGTTGGTAAGTGAAAAACGGGCTGCAGCTGTTGAATTAAATGAAGGAGCCCCTGCACCTGTTCCTGTAAAAGGGCCGAAGCTAACACCTGCGAATGACGGTACCGGTGTTGGATCTGTAAGCCCTGACGTAACTTTTACAGAGTCGAATGTGTAGGTGGCTGCGACATACCCATTAGACAGAGTAGTAAAACTGATTTCATTACCATAACTGGTGCCCTGCAGGTTGGTGGCATACGCTCTTGCATAGTATTGTGTACCTGCTGTAAGTTCATTCATAATACTGGTATATGATCCTGTTGTGGCAGCCGCATCTGTTATTACTGAATTGGCAAGCGTTGGTGAAGTACCGGTTCCATATACAATGCCACGGGCAGATAATGCTGATCCGCCATTATCCGTTACAGTACCACCACAGCTGGCAGTATTGCTGCCAATAGCAAATGCTGCAGCAGTGGTAACGGAAGGAGTTGCAGCAGAAGCAGTAGAAAAGCCACTGTGATCACCGTATGCAGTACCGGTACTGTTAGTGGCAAATGCCCTTGTATAATAAATAGTGGAAGCTGATAAATTTGTTAGTGGTACACTAAAGGTACCTGTTCCTGCGGAAGCAGCGGTAACAACATTGTCAGCAAGCGTGGCCGGGTAATTAGTGCTGTAGCAGATACCCCTTGCCGTTACTGCAGCGCCGCCATTTGAAGTTACATTCCCACCGGCGGTGGCAGCATTCGGCGTTATGTTGGTTACAGTATTTGTAGTTACGGTTGGCTGTACCACATTTTCGTTGCACGGTCCCCAGGCTGGTATACCATTACACATGGTTAGTGTTTGCCCTGTTGATCCGGCAGCCATCGTTATCCATTGTGTGCCGTCCCAGTACTGCATATCCCCGCCTGCATTACCCACATTGCTTAAACGTACCCATACGTTGCCGTTATAATAATAATATCCCTGTTGTACATTTTTAGGCGGAATACCTGCGCTTGCTATATTATAAATAAGCAGCCCGGTTGCAGGTGAAACAATGGTAATGGTATCATCAATACCCGTTAATGAAACCCGTGGAGGTAATAACCCTTTATTGGATGCCGCTATATCGAGTGCCGCACTGCTGTTGGGGGAATTAGTACCTATGCCTATATTTTGTGACAGGCAAACTGCTGTATTGAAAGCTGCTGCATAAAAAAGGATTATTGCTTTTCTTTTCATCGTTCTTTTTTGATTGTTAGTTTACAATGCCATTCACAACAAGATTATCTATACAGAAACTGCCATTGCTGTCTTCTGCAAACATGCCATATATGCGGAAGGTGATAGATGTTGTAATATTGGTGAATGCTGCTCCGTTCAGCGTGATGGTGCATCCTTCCTGGCCGGTCGTTGCTGCATCATTTATTTGAAATGTACCAATGGCCGGTACAGATAAAGCGCTGTTGGCCGGGTTGATACTGGCGGGAAGTTTCGCAGTAAATCCATCTGCACTGCTTTTTACAAAAGCCCTTCTTACACCGGTGGCATTTCGTTGCCATTTAAATTTAATGTAGGTAAGACTGAATGTTTTTCCTGTATTTGGGCTGATGGTAAACTCAAAATATTTTGTAGTGGTATCGGTATGTGTTGGGAAATTATCTGATGCGTTAACAGCACCCAGTGACCAGTTAGTGAATGAAAAAGCAGCATCAACAGTTGAATTAGGTGAGGCGTCTCCTGTGCCAACAACTTTTACTGCGCTGCAATTTAAACCACTTATAACAGGCTGTGGACCCGGTGCAATTGTTCCACCATTGCCTGCTTTTACAGAATCAAAAAAATAAACAGCGGTGAATTCTCCTGCAGGCCTGGTGGTAAAACTGTATATGCTGCCGTAAGCAACATTAGTATAATTATTGGCTGCACTTGCTCTTACATAATAAGTAGTATTAGGTTGTAACCCTGTTATATAAGAATAATAACTGCCCGTCGTTTGGAAAGGATCAAATATGAATGGCTCAAATCCATTCATATTTGCAATGGTTGAATAATACAGCATCCGGGAGTTGAGTGGTGCCCCTCCATCATCTTTAATAATACCACCACTGTAGGCTGTTGTTGAACCAATGCCAAAAGGCTGCATGGTTTCAATATCCGGTTTTATAACTTTTGTTGTTTTAAATACCGAATCACTTCCGTAGGAAGTACCTGCACTATTAGTGGCAAATGCCCGTACATGGTAAACCGTTTCTGGCAGTAACCCACTGATGGATGCAATAAAATTGCCTGTACCCTTATCCCTGTTTATGGTACTGTCGCCTGCAACAGGATTTAGGTTCCTGCTGTAACAAATACCTCTTGCATTGACCGTAGTGCCGCCGGAAGCTATTACATTACCTGCAGCAGAAGCAATAGTTCCTCTTATGCCAGTGATGGCTCCTGTCCTCACACTGGGCAAGCTGCTGCTGCCGGGGCATGGCCCCCAAACAGGTGTGCCGTTGCAGATGCTCAACTCCTGGTTGTTAATTCCCGCCGGTAACAGCACCCATTGTTTCCCATCCCAGTATTGCATATCCCCGATAGAGTTGCCGGTAATACCAATACGCAACCAGCGTATGCCATTAAAAAAATAATAACCGGGCAGCACATTGTCAGGAACTGTTCCTGCGGTGGCAATGTTATAAACAAGCAAGCCGGCAGCCGGTGAGATAATGGTGGTGACATCACTGATATTCCTCAACGCAATTCTTGGCGGCAACAGTCCTTTTGATGTGGCTGCTATCTCAAGTTTTGCACTTGCATGGGGTGTTACAGTACCTATGCCATTGCTTTGTGCATATGCACATTTATTTACCAGGCTTGTTGCTATTAAAATAATGGAAACATTTTTTAAGTACATAAAAATTTTTTCAAGGCCAGGAGTTTGGAATGCTATTTATGAAACTAACGTGCATCTTATTTTAAAACCAATGCTGCCGGCATTACCAGCAGCATTGGCTTGACATTTGACTAAAGCGGGGTTGTTCGTATTATTCAATCTCTTCCAGCAGCTTTACCACCGAAGGATCATCTTTCAGGTAAACAATTTTTACTTTATCATCCACATTGTACTTCTTAAAAGAAAAGCCGCTGATAGAAATAGTCAATTTTTGATAATCGCCCAATGGTTTGTTACCGGCATTTATCTTGCTGAATATTTTATCAACCAGTTCGGGGCCATTTTTTGCAGCAGTGCTGGCAGTATCTTTTACAGTAATATTTTCTTTTGTTGTATCTGAAAAGAATGCCACATCCATATAAAACCGGCGGTTGCTTATCTTACCCCCGGATTTTTTATTGTATTTCTCCGTAAGATTAAGCACTGATGCTTCTGCACGTACTCCCTTTTCCAGCAACAATTTTTTCTCTGCTGATTCTTTCCGGATAAGATATACAGATAGTCCTGCCATCATTATGATAAGAATGACGCAGGCCACAATAAATTTCTTTGGTGATATTTTCTTTGCCATTGTTTTCTACTTTACATTTTCACAGGGAATTGTTGTAACTGCAGAAGGCATATTCATATAAGCCCCGCCATACTTTCCGCCGCCTTCATATACCTGCCTTACATATGCGCTTGCCAGGCCACAGGTGCCGTCTGCTTTTTTAACAGCTAGGTTTACCTGCAGTTCTTTATGTAAAGGAATGTCAATGCCGTTCTTTTCAATGATCCAGGGCGTAACTATATTTACTTTCGTTACAGTCATTTTTTCATTTGTAAAAGACTTGGGAAAATCTGCTTTTATTAGTCTTTCGATTGATGGGTCGTTCATAACAGCTGGGATCATCCGCAGGTTTTTTGCCCATTCAGCATAGTTGGCTTTTAATTTAGCAATATAAGTTTGGCGGGAACCGATCCTGTTTATTGCAGCAGCCACTGCAGCATGGTGCTCCTTTAAGGAAGGGATATCAGGGTAAATTTTTACAGCCCCGGCAAGATAGGCCTGCAGTAAATACAGCTGCTGTAAATAATATACGTTGCTGATGCTTCTTTCCGTTTTATATACTTCGTCTGTTTTTGCAATTGCATCATATACTGATTTGCCTTTTATCTCTGCAGTATTCCTGCCCACCTTGGTAAATGTTGCAGATGGTTTTGTAGCCAGGAACTCTTCCACTTTATCTTCATGTTCTTTTATTACCGCATCACTTGCAGCCAGTGCATTGTTAACAGCGGGTTCGCTTTCAGTAGTATCTCCGCCTATCCTGAGTTCGCCTCTTTTTAGCAGGAACGGTTCTTTGATCAGCTGCTTTATATACTCCAGTGTTGTTAAGCCGGCGTCCCTGGATTGCTGTCTTTTTTCCCTGGAATCATCTGAATCACTGGCAGACTGGCTTTCTTTTTTTTCATTGCTGCCATTAAGGACTGCATCCACCGTTTGCTCAACCTTTCTCTCTACTTTTTTTTCGGCAGCTTTACGGCCCGGTATTTTTAATTGAGCAACACATGGCGCTGTAACCAGTATAGCCGCAGCTAAAAAGATCGTTTTCATATTTAATCGTTTTACGGGTAAAAATATCTTTACACATTCACTGCCGTTTTCTCTCTTTGTAAGTGTAGTGATTAAAACAACAAATGGCAGTGTGTTTTTAATAAGTGTACCGCCATACAGTTACTGATTGTTCCGGGTCTTGCATTTACAGGTATATGTGTGAAAAAGATTTGCCCAACACTTATTTTTCAATCTTATATTGCTGCCTGTTATTAAAGAACGGCAGAAATATTTTGCTTATGAAATTACTGGTAACAGATAATGAAGCACCTATACGAAACGGTATCCGGCAATTATTGCAGGCATACTGTCCCGAAATCACTGTTATTGAAGAAGCCGCAGGTGTAAGGGAAGGGCTGGAAAAAATAAACAGCTTTCAGCCTGATATTCTATTGCTGGATGTGGAGATGGATGATGGTACCGGTTTTGACCTGTTGCGGCAGGTGCAGCATCCGTCATTCCAGCTCATTTTCGCCACGGCACACAATAAGTATGCAACAGATGCTTTCCGTTTTAGTGCTATTGATTATTTGCTGAAGCCTGTTGATCCCGGTGCATTACAGGAAAGTATCCGTCGTGCTGCAGGTAATATACGTGGAAAAGGACTGGAGCGCCAGATCGAAATATTGATGCAGCAATTGTCAGGCAAACAACCTGATGAAAAAAGGATTGTGCTGAAGGATATTGATAATATTTATTTCCTGAAAGTGCAGGAGATATTATACTGTGTGGCTGAGGGTACTTATACACGGTTTTATACGCAGGCAGGCAACCCGATCATGGTATCAAAAAACCTGAAAGAATATGAAAACCTCCTGGAACCACTGGGTTTTCTGCGTACACATCACAGTTATCTTGTAAATCCTGGTAAGGTCATCCGTTATGACAAAAAAGATGGTGGCGCATTGGTATTGGAAAACGGGCAGGAGATACCGGTTTCAAAAAGAAGACGGGATGATATAATGCAAATATTGGAGAACAGGTAGTCGATTGCGGTTAAGTGATGGCTTCAATCTTTTTTTGTAACAATTTTTTTTCACTTGCTGATTGTGTAAGCGCCAGCGCTTCCTTAAAGTATTGAATAGCCTTTTCAGTATCATTCAGCTGTTTATATAATTCACCCAGTGTGGCTGGCAGCAGGTAATATTTTTTCAATGCACCAATATCTTTTATTTGATGGATCGCTTCAATGCCTTCAGCGGGGCCGTGCAGTTCGCTGATGATGATCGCCCTGTTCAGTTCAATAACGGGAGATGGGTGTATTGACTGTAAAAGATTGTAATAACGAAGTATATTTTTCCAGTTGGTGTCAGTATAATCTGCAGCCCTTGCATGCTCAAATGCAATACCGGCTTCAATATGGTAGTTGCTTAGCTTTTCTCCGGCAGCTGATGCTTCAAGATGGTCAATTGCTTTACTGATAAGTTCCCTGTTCCATTTATTCCTGTCCTGTTCTTTCAGCAGTAAAATATTTCCTGTTTCATCAAGCCTTGCATCATTGCGGCTGGCGGTAAAACACATCAGTGCCATTAAAGCATGTGCATTGCTGTAATTGACAAGCCTGCTCCTGCAGATGATCTCACAAAGCCGCATGGCTTCCTGCATCAAATCTTTTCTTATCAGGTCTTCATGGTTGGTAGAATTGTATCCTTCATTGAATAAAAGATAAATTGCTTTCAATACATTGTTCAGCCGGTTATCCAGTTCGGCAGGAAGGGGCAACTCAAATGCAACATTATTTTCTTTTAAACCCTGTCTTGCCCTGTATAGCCTTTTTTCAATCGCATCATAATTGCTGATAAATGCTTTGGCTATTTCTGTAACACTAAAGCCGCATAAAGTTTTTAAGATCACGGCTACCTGGGCTTCGGCAGATAGCGAAGGATGGCAGCAGACGAACATCATGCTGAGCTGGTCGTCATCTATACTTTTTGTATTTACAAGATCATTTACAGTTGGTGATAAAGTGTATTCTGATTGTAATAGATGGGTAACATCTTTTGAGTATTGCTGTGCTGTTTGCTGTTTACGCAATACATCGATCGCTTTATTCCTGGCCGCAGTAAACAGCCATGCAGAAGGATTATCCGGGAGGCCATTTATTTTCCAGTGATGAAGTGCTTTTAATAAAGTGTCCTGCACCACATCCTCGGACAGCTGCAGGTTTTGCGGACCAAACAGTTTGGTTAATACAGTTACCAGCTTGCCCCACTCATGCCGGAATAAATGTTCTACAGCCTGTTCTATTTTAGGAGAATGATCCACTGTTTCTTTTTATGAAGAAACAAAGAGCACAAAGAATGCTGTGCCCTTTGTCTCATTACTATACTTTAATTTATCAGCAGGGGGGCTGTTCCATTTTTAATACCTGGCGTACCTGTATGCTGCTGCCTTTGTCGTAGTCAGGAAAACCCTTGCAGAGTTCCACTGCTTCATCATAGTTGGCTGCGTTTACAATAAAGTAACCCCCAACGATCTCCTTGCCTTCAGTATACGGCCCGTCTGTTACATTGCCGGCACTGCCTTTGATAAGCTTGCCACCCGGCAGTAAGGGTTCGCCTGATACATATTTGCCTGCTTTTGCGAGCCCATCGATCCAGGCCATCCATTTGCCCATATTGGCCTGCATTTCATCAGGCGACATCTTTGCTTCTTTTGAAATTTCTCCCTGGAAGATCAACATGAATTTTTCCATAACAATGTTTTAATTTTTTAAGAATGATTTATTGTATGACGGACTGGTTTTATCAATCCGGACAAGATTGTAATTTTTTTTTAATTCCCCATCCATTCTTTAAAAGCGCTGGTATTTTCCTGGCTCACAATGATCTCTTCTTCCGTGGGTGGCTGCAGTTCCAGCTGCAGTTTACCTTTGGCGTAAGCTTTTATTTTTTTTATGGAGCTGATATTTATAAGGTATTTCCGGTTTACCCTGTAAAATATGGCGGGGTCGGTTTCTTTTTCAATATCGGCAAGCGACCTGTCCAGTATGAACTTATGTCCTTCATTGTCCGCCAGGCAGATCACTTTATGAATGGCATAGAAATAAGCAATGTCTTCAGTTTTTACAGTAAAATAATCTGAACCACGTTTCACTAAAAATCTTTTACGGTATTTTTCTGTACTGCCTTCCTGGTGGTATTGTACAAGCCGTTGCAGGTTGGTGCTGAAGTATTGTTTTACCGTTTCAAATTTCTGCAGGGCATTTTCCAGTTTTTCCTGGCGTATTGGTTTCAGCAGGTAGTCGATACTGTTATATTCAAATGCTTCCTGCCAGTAATTATCATAAGCCGTGGTAAAAATTACCGGGCAACCGATCTTTACCTGTTCAAATATCTTAAAAGAAAGACCGTCTGTAAGCTGGATATCCATAAAGACAAGATCGGGTAAAGCATTTTGCTGCAACCATTCCACCGCAGCCTGCACTGTACCTGCCACGGCAAGTATATTGGCATGGGGACTGCATGCTTTAATAGCTTTCTGCAATTTCTCTGCTGCAGGCCTCTCATCTTCTATGATAATAATATTCATGAATGCTGACAATGTTAAGTGATTTTCAGTAACGGTAATTGTACCGTAAAATTTTTGTCGTCTTCGGATATGGTAATGGATTGCTGTGTCAGTAATTTATACCGCTCGTTCAGGTTCACCAGCCCAATTTTTGAAGAGGTTTTTACAAAAGCCTTTTTTGTGATGGAATTATGTACCACCAGTACATTTTCGTGCATGCTGATGCTGATAAGCAGTGGTTGTTTTACAGAAAATTCATTGTGTTTGATCGCATTCTCCACCAGCAGCTGTATGGAGATTGGCGGTACCAGGTATACGCTGAGCAGGTGCTCATTCACGGCACAGCTCATTTGAACAGCGTCTTCAAACCGCATTTTTAAAAGCGAGAAATAACTTTCAAGAAAATCCATTTCATCTTTCAATAATACAAGATTCCTTGCTTTATTCTGCAGTATGTACCGGTACACATCTGCCAGGTTATCATTAAACATTTTTGCATTGCCCGGGTTGTCTTCTATCAGGTGCGAAAGTGTATTCAGCGAGTTGAAAATGAAATGTGGATCTATCTGGTTCTTTAATGCTTCCAGTTCAGATTCTGCTTTGGCTCTTTCCAGCTGTTCCTTACTGATCTTTTCTGCCGCCATATCCCTTACGGTAAAAAATGTTTCATAAACATTCACCGTAAAGAACACAGCAATAGTAATAATGATCACCGCCAGTTTTATTACTTCCCAGTTCACCTGCCCGTTCAAAAATATTTTATACCAGCATACCAGCAGGATAATGCTCACCGGTACGCAGTAAAAGGGCAGCACAAGCAGCAGCGCCAGGATCTTTTTTAAAGGGGCCTTCCAGTCAAAATAACTGCGCAGTGAAAAATGTAATATTCTTGAACCCTCATAAATGATCCAGGCTATGAGTATAGTGAAAAGATAGCTGAACTTAAGCTTCCAGCTGCCAAACTGGTCGTGTGGTACCAGGTTAACGATCAGCGGAATGGCAATACCGAATGCAGGAACCAGCAGTACCCTTATACCAATATCATCCAGCCGTTCCCGGTTGTTAAAGAAATTCGTCAGGTTATTTTTCGGCTTCGTCAGCATTTTCTCCGGCTTTATTCTGCAGCGCTTGTATATGTAAAGTTTGTAAAATAGATTACAAGTAGAAAAATTTCATTACAAAAAAATTACTGTTTATGAGTTCAATTAACTGGCTTGCCGTACTGGTGGCAGGTATTTCAGCTTTTGTTTTAGGTGGCATATGGTATTCACCTGCTTTATTTGGCAATGCGTGGATGAAAGAAAATAACTTCAGTATCGAAAAAGTAAAGCAGGGAAATAAGGGGAAGATATTTGGCATCTCCTTTATTTTCTCATTGGTGATGGCCGCCAACCTGGCCATGTTTTTAGCTGACCCGCCATCAACCTGCCCGGAAGGATGCGGTATTAAAACAGATATGAGCTGGGGTGCCATTGCCGGTTTCCTGGCTGGGTTATGGGTGTTTTGTGCAGTGGCGATCCACGGATTGTTTGAGCAGAAAAGCTGGAAGCTTATCTGCATTAATGGATTTTATAGTGTGGTAAGTCTTGTATTAATGGGTGCTATACTGGGCCTGTGGCGATGATGCTATAGCGGTGCCGGGTGCATGTTTTTCAACTGGTTTAAGATCTTGTTTATAAAAATTACTGCGATGAAGAAATGTTTTTTTACGGCCTGCCTGTTGCTGGCCACTTTGCTTATTAAAGCTCAATCCCTGCCTTGCAGCAACCCTGTTTACCGGCAATTCGATTTCTGGTTGGGGGAATGGGAAGCTTTTAATGTAAGTGGAAACAAAGCCGGTGACAGCAAAATTTCTGTAATGCTGGACAGTTGTATTATACTGGAGGAATGGACAAGTACTGCTGTAACCAACGGCCTGCACTATGCCGGCAAGAGTTATAATACCTACAATGCTGCCAAACAAAAATGGCAGCAGTACTGGGTGGATAATACCGGTGGCGTAACAGAATATTTTAATGGCAGGTTTGTTAATGGTGTAATGATCCTGGAAACGGATAATATAAAACAGGCAGACAGTACCAATAAGATCATGAAGATGACCTTTACAAAACTGGCGGCAGATAAAGTACGCCAGCATGGCGAAAGCAGTACCGATAATGGCAAAACGTGGAAAACGGATTTTGACCTGGAATACCGCCGGAAAAAATAAAGATCATTTATTGATAAGCGGCACAGGAATAACAGTGTGTTTTAAGAACTTTAAAATAAAAATATGAACCGGAAAAATTTCTTACAGCAGTTTACGCTTGGAACCGGTGCCATAGCTTTCGCACCTTTATTGATGGAAGCCCGTAATTTTTCTGCAGGCAGAGATGTATTGCCAGACCCGTTACCGGCCGATAAAGTAAAAGAATTTGTAATTGCCGGTCATGGCAATTTTGATAAAGTAAAATCTTTGCTGGCTGAACTGCCGCAATTGCTGTATGCCACCTGGGACTGGGGTGGCGGCGACTTTGAAACCGCACTGGAAGGCGCCGGCCATGTGGGGAATAAGGAAATTGCCAATCACCTGGTTGGGCTTGGGGCAAGGACAAACGTTTTTGTGCTTACCATGCTGGGTAAAACAGCACTGGTGAAACCATTTTTAGAAACTTATCCTGCATTCATCAATGCAAGAGGACCGCATGGTTTAACATTACTGCACCATGCACAGAAAGGGGGCGAGGATGCAAAAGAATTGCTGGAATACATACAGGGTAAAGGATTGACAGAAACAAAGAAAGAATTATAGACAGCTTATACCGAATAATGAAAAACTTGTGGACGCCTGATGCGGTAAAGATGAAGACAATATTGCTGTCAGGTTTATTTTTATTGGTTACAGTTTTTTCTTCAGCCCAGTTCAGGAATGACAATGTGCTGTATAAGACCATAGACCCTTTTGATCTTTGCAAAGCATTGGAACAATCGCCGGGTTATGTTTTGCTGGATGTACGTTCAAAGGGTGAATATGAAGATACGTCGATGTATAAACTGAATTACGGCAGGTTGAAGCATGCCATTAATATCAGTATAAGAGAGTTGGGGCAGCGTATTCATGAGCTGGATGCATATAAGAATAAACCTGTTTTCATTTACTGCTCACACAGCCAGCGCAGCCGCAGGGCAAGTAAAATGCTTGCCGACAGTGGGTTTACAAATGTCAACAACATAAATGGAGGTCTCACCAGTTTTCATTACCTGGCTGCATTAAAACAAAACTGTCTCCGGGATATCTATGAAACAAAAAAGCAATTCCATTTTATCTCAGCTGCTGAACTGTGTGAAAAAATAAATGTCCGACCGGCTGCTGTTTTTTTACTGGACGTCCGGCCAGACTCATTGTTTATGCACCTGGGTACAAATGAAAAAGAAAATGCACTGGGCGCTTTGGCTGGTACTGTTCATATTGCCCTGGCTTCATTGCAGGATAAACTGACAGAGATTCCTGTGGGGAAAGAGATTGTAATCACTGACCTGTATGGACAGGATGCTGCGGAGGCAGCGGAATTGCTGCTCAGTAAAGGATATAAAGATGTGGGGGTATTGATAGAAGGTATGGACAGGCTGGTAAGCTTGCCAGGTGCAGCTGTTCCCTGCAGGAAAAATCTTTACAAAGAGACTGTCCCCTATAAAATACTTTCGGCAGGCGATTTTGCAGCATGGGTTAAATCAGAAAAGACCTTTATGCTTGTTGATATTCGGCCGCTAAGCGAATTTAACAATACCGATACAGTAAAATACAGGAATATTGGTCATCTTGAAAATGCCGTTCATATTCCTGCTGCTGAAATGAATGTACGATGGAATGAAGTAAGTGCAGATAAAAATGCAACAATTGTTCTGTATGGTTTTGGCGGTGGTAAAGAAGCCTTTGAAGCAGCAAAATTATTGTCAGGCAAATCGTTTAAAAATGTGTATGTATTATATGACGGACTTTTTGCAGTAAGATGGACAGCCGCCAATATAAAAGGGTATAACTGGATAAAAGACCTTGTAAAAGATGTTCCGGAAGAAAACAAGTAATAAATTTATATAAAAACTGGTATGAGAAAAATTGTAATCGTATTATCCGCAACTGGCCTGCTGTTGTTCCTGCAGAATTGCAGCCAGTCAAAAAAAGCGCAAACAGCTGCTGTGGCAACAGTTTCTTATGAGAAAGATATTATGCCCATTATGCAGGCAAGTTGTGCACCCTGTCATTTTCCGCCGGGCGGAAGGGCAGAGGCACTGAACAGTTATGATGCTGTAAAAAAACATATTGGCGAAGTAATAGAGCGGGTTAAACTGCCAAAAGAAGACATTAAGTTTATGCCGTATAAAAATAAAAAGCCGGCACTGAGCGATAGTGTGATCAATATCCTGGTGCAATGGAAAGATCAAAACGCTCCACAATAAAATTTAAAAAAATGAAAAATGCGATCAGTTGGTTTGAAATACCAACAACAGATATAAACAGGGCACAGCAATTTTATGAAACCATTTTTGGTATTACCATGATACCAATGGATATGCCGAACATCAGCATGCGCATGTTTCCGCTGGATGATATGATGACACAGGTGGGAGGTGCATTAGTTGACAGCAGGGGTTTTCATAATCCTTCAGCAGAGTTGGGCGTGCTTGTTTATTTAAATGGCAATCCCGATGTGCAGCTGGTGCTTGAGAAAGTGGAAGCAGCCGGTGGCAAAGTGCTGGTGCCAAAAACAGAGATATCTCCTGAATATGGTTCGATGGGTGTGTTTTTAGATACCGAAGGGAACCGCATCGGGTTACACTCTGTACCTGCAGGAATTTAAGTGATATGCAATTTATATTTCAGCCGTTAACCGCTGCAAACTGGGATGATTTTGAAGAACTGTTTGGACCAAGAGGTGCCTGTGGCGGCTGCTGGTGTATGAACTGGCGGTTAAACAGTGCTGATTATAATAAGCTGAAAGGCGGGGGCAACAAAGAAGCTATGAAAAAAATTGCGGAGCGTTCTCCGCCGGGTATCATTGCGTATGATGACCAGTTGCCGGTGGGCTGGTGTGCCGTTGCACCACGGAAAGAATATGTGCGGCTGGAATCATCAAGGGTATTGAAACCGGTTGATGAAAAAGAAGTATGGAGTGTAAGCTGTTTCTTTATAAAAAAAGACTACCGCAGGAAAGGGTTAAGCACCCTGTTGTTGAGAGAAGCGGTAAATTTTGCTTTTAAAAAAGGAGCAATCATTGTGGAAGGTTATCCGGTGGAACAAAAAAATGACAGCAAGATGCCGGATGTATTTGTGTGGACGGGTTTGCCTGTAACATTTATAAAAGCGGGTTTTACTGAAGTGATACGCCGGAGTGAAAACCGGCCAATTATGCGGCGGTATAAAAAATAAAATTTTATGTCAGACATTACCTGGGGAAGTTTCGTTGTAAGAATAAATATAAATGCAACAGCAGAAAAATTATATCCATTATGGTCTACGGAAGCAGGTATGGAAAGCTGGTTCCTGCGTTCCTGTGAGTATAAGCGTGCCACCCGTACAGACAGGGACAGCGATGAGCCTGTACAAAAAGGTGATACTTATGTGTGGCGCTGGCATGGTTACAATGATGATGTAAAAGAAGAAGGCGTGATACTCGATTGTAACAGTAAGGACTACTTTAAATTCAGTTTTGGAAGAGCGGGTGATTGTATTGTTACTATTAAGGAAGAAGCCGGGCAAACTATTGTACAGCTATATCAGGAAAATATACCGGATGATGAGCGAGGTAAAATGGTATGGCATGTTGGCTGTAAAGCGGGCTGGAGTTTTTACCTGGCTAATCTTAAAAGTTTTTGCGAAGGCGGCATTGACCTGAGGAATAAGGATGAAAGATTGACAAACATGCTTAACTCATAAGAAATTGTTTGTATGGCATACGATGAAAAGTTAGCAGACAGGATAAGAGAATTGATCTCCACTACACATGATATTACTGAAGAGAAGAAAATGTTTGGTGGCCTTTGTTTTATGGTAAATGATAAAATGTGTATGGGCGTGGAAAGTGAACGCATCATGGTAAGGCTTGATCCGGCTATATATGAACAGGTGATGGATAAGGAAGGTTGTACGGCAATGGATTTTACCGGTAAGGTGATGAGGGGTTTTGTATTTGTTGATAAGGATGTATTAAAAACAAAGTCACAATTGAACTACTGGGTGCAACTGGCATTGGCCTATAACAGGAATGCAAAAGCATCTAAGAAGAAATCAAAAAAACTGATGTGAAAAGAGCAGTTGTAATAACGGTATTGCTGGTGACAGCTATTTCTTCAAAAGCGCAGCAGGCAAACAGTGGCTGGCCCGGGGAGATACTGGAAGGAACCTGGCTGATGGCGACAAAAACAGGCTTTACCGGGGAGACATGGAAAAAGATAGATGAAAACTATTATCAAAGCACGGGGTTTATAGTTAAAGGCCATGATACCATCATAACAGAAAAGGTGGCACTGCAGCGGATAACCGGTGGTATCTACTATATTTCCACCGTAGAAAATCAAAACAACAAAGAGCCCGTTTCATTCAAACTTACTTCGTCAGTAAACAACATATTTACATTTGAAAACCCGGCGCATGATTTCCCTAAAAGGATCGTGTATGCTTTTACAGATACGGTTACATTGCATGCATATATAGATGACGGAACTGGTAATAAAAGACAGGATTATTATTTTAAAAAGGAAAAATGAAATACAAAGTTGGAGAAGCAGTGAAAATGCTGGAACGTACACCAGCTGTTCTAAGAGCATTGTTATCAAAGTTGCCCGAAGAGTGGATCATGAGTAATGAAGGCCCCGAAACTTTTTCACCGTATGATGTGCTGGGGCACCTGCTGCATGGTGAAAAAACAGACTGGGCGGTACGGGCTAAAATTATTTTGGCCTATGGAACAGATAAGCCATTTACACCCTGGGACAGGTTTGCACAGTATGAAGAAAGTAAAGGAAAGTCAATGCTGCAGTTACTGGATGAATTTGAAGCAGCCAGGGAGATAAATATAAAGTGGCTAAAATCGTTGCAGCTGTCAGAATCTGACCTGGATAAAAAAGGAGTGCATCCCAAACTCGGTGAGGTAACATTACGAAACCTGCTGTCAACCTGGGTGGTACATGACCTGACACATATTGCACAGGTAACAAGGGTAATGGCAAAACAGTATAAAGAGGAGATAGGTCCATGGACAGACTTTTTCAGGATATTAAGTTTTTAAAATAAACCAGCGTTGATAACCGATGATTGCTGAAAAATCATTTATACGCTTTGCAGCAATATGTGCCTTTATGAGTGCTATCACCACACTGATTGTTCATTTGTATTTCACAGCGCCGGAAAGTTTTGATGAAAGGATATTATTGTTTAAAAACAAACAATACCTGTTTCGTAACTGGGCAGTTGTATTTCATTGCGTGTTTGTAATCGTATCCATGTATGCTGTATTCCTCCTCCGTAAAAACGAATCTCCGGGCTGGATGGGTACGGGGTTTATCTTTTTTTGTGTTTTTGCCATCACGGAAATTGTACGGATGTTTACCGCTTTGTTTTACACCAACCAGTTGCGGCAGAAATATTATACAACAGCAGATGAAACAGTGCGGTCACTTATAAGAAACAGTTTTGACAATATTGCCTTCTTGAATGATGTATTATTCTCCATTTTTATAATGGCTTTCTGGCTGGGATTAGCGGCATATGGTACCGGGTTGTTTAAAAGCAGCGGCTTCACCCGTGTATTAGCAGTTGTATTTGTAATATGGGCCGGTTTTCATTCACTGGCTATTATCAATATTTTTTATCCAAAAGAATGGATCGGTAAATTCATGGAAATATTTTCGCCTGTATACCAGCCACTGGCAAGAGTGGTGATTGGTGTGTGGCTCTGGAAAAATATAAACAGTTTAAATTTTAATCATGCAATCAAAAGCAATTACAGTTGAAGCGTATATTGATGAATTGCCGGCGGACCGGAAAGAAGCAATTACTAAACTCCGTAAGGAAATAAAAAAGAATCTTCCGAAAGGTTTTGAAGAAGCGATGGGTTATGGAATGATGGGCTATGCAGTGCCACATAAACTTTATCCCCCGGGTTATCATTGTACACCCGAACTGCCATTGCCATTTATGGGACTTGCCTCCCAAAAAAACTTTATTGCTTTATACCATATGGGCATATACGCAGATCCTTCTTTAATGAAATGGTTTACGGATGCATGGCAAAAACTTGATCTCGGTAAACTTGATATGGGTAAAAGCTGTATCCGTTTTAAAAAGCCGGAAAAAATTCCTTACCAGCTCATCGGTGAACTGGCTTCCAAAATGACACCACAACAATGGATAACACTTTACGAAAAAAAATTTAAAAAATAATCATGAAACAGTTTTTACTGGTCGCTTTTTGTTTTGCCGCATTTACATCACAGGCACAGGACAGTACCAAAGCAAAGCTCAAACAATACCTCGGTGTGCTTACACTCACCGAAAAATACAGGGATGAAAAGAATTGGACAAAACAGGATGAAGGCATTGTAGGAGCACATTTTCAGCGTCTCGTAAAATTTAAAAATGAAGGGATTGTGGTGCTGGCCGGCCGCACAAATTATGAAACCAATAACCCGGATATGCAGGGCCTGGTTATTTTTTATGCAAGTGATGATGAAGCCGCTAAACAATTCATGCTGGAAGACCCGGCCGTAAAAAATAGTATCATGCTGGCGAAAGTGCATCCTTATTCAATTGCCATTAATAAGTGTGAGTAAACACATTCATACTAAACACTCACCGTTTAAACTACGAAGTCTGTCGTTTATCATTTTTCAGCTCTAAAATCCGGCTATCAGGTACATATTTACGTTACCAGAATCAACACAGCCATGAAAAAAATCTTTTGCCTTAGCTTGCTGGCATTGCTATGCTTTGCCGTCTCCGCACAAAACAAGATCGGGAAGATTTCAGGTTTGATAAAAGATGCTGAAGGAAAACCTATGCCTTCGGTAACAGTGTCATTACTGAAAGGCAAAGATTCATCGCTGGCAAAAACGGCATTAACTGGTAAGGATGGTAAATATGAAATGGATTTTATTCCTGCAGGAACTTATTTGATCAGTGCCGGTCATGTGGGGTTTAAAAAAGTTTTCAGTAACAGGATAGAGCTTACAGAAATAAATCCTTCCATAACTGCGGTTGAATTACAATTTAAAGAAACTACCACCAATCTTGGCGAAGTAACGATTGTAACTCAGAAAGCTTTTATCGAAACCAAGGTAGATAAGACCGTGGTGAATATTGATGCGTCGCCATCCAGTGCCGGTGCTACAGCGCTGGAGATGCTGGAAAAATCCCCCGGCGTGATCGTAAACAGTGATGGAATTGTGAGCCTGCGTGGTAAGCCTGGTGTAATCATCATGATCGATGGAAAACAAACTTTTTTATCACCTGCAGACCTGGCCAATCTTTTAAAGAATATGCCGGCTTCTTCCATCGACCAGTTTGAGATCATGACAAATCCTTCTGCAAAGTTTGATGCAGCGGGCAATTCAGGCATTATAAATATCAAAACAAAAAAAGGAAAGGCAAACGGCTTTAATGGATCCGCTACGGTGGGTTTTACCACGAGCTTCTTTAAACCGGACGATAAATTGTATGTACTGCCAAAATCTCAAAACAGCTTCAACTTTAATTATAAAAAAGATAAGTTTAATTTTTTTGGTAATTATAACCCCAATTTCTTTAAAGGAAAAGGCTTGCTGCTTGTCAACCGCAAGTTTGTAAGTAAGGACGACAATACACTGCTTGGTTATAATGATGTGGATACACGGTTTAATTTCCGTAACAATAACCATACACTGAAACTGGGTTTGGATTATGCGGCTGACAAGAACAATACATTTGGTTTTGTAATAACAGGATTCACCTTTCACGGTCACCCCACACCGGTAACTGTTACAGACAGTAAAGATGAAAACAGGATTTTGGAATCGAAAATGATATCCAGGACAGATAATGACAATAAATTTAAAAACCTTGCCACCAATTTTAATTACCGGCATGTATTTGACAGTACCGGCAGGGAACTTACGGCCGACCTGGATTTTATCACTTACCGGAATACAAGTGATATGTTGCTGACAACAGATTTTTATGATCCGCATGGAACATCCACACAGCCAACCATGCTGCTGAAGGGGCATTTACCCTCCATTGTCAATATTTACACGGTGAGGGCAGACTATACACATCCTTTAAAAAACGGGGCAAAGATTGAAGCAGGTATAAAGTCAAGCTATGTCACCAACGATAATGAAGTGGATTATAAAAGGTATGATGAAGATAAATGGCAGGTAGATAACCGCAGCAATCATTTTATTTATGATGAAAATATCAATGCTGCTTATTTGAATTATAGCAGAACGATCAAAAAATGGACATTGCAGGGAGGCCTGCGGCTGGAGAACACGATTGCAAAAGGCCACCAGGTTACAAATGATTCTACTTTTAAAAGAAACTTTACCAATCTTTTCCCAAGTGCCTTTATAAGTTATACTGCAAACAAAAAAAATACTTTTACAGTATCATACAGCAGGCGTATTACAAGACCCAATTACCAGGATCTGAATCCTTTTACATTCTTCCTGGATTCTTTATCATACAGGCAGGGTAATCCATTCTTGCTGCCACAGTTTACACATAATATTGAGCTGAGTCATTCCTTCAATGGAAAAATTATCACCACGCTCAATTACAATACCACCAGTAATGTGATATCACAGCTGCTGAAACAAAATGAAAGTGACCGGATCGTTTACCTTACTTCGGATAATGTTGCCAGCTTTAAAAATATGGGTATCTCTATTACTGTACCCGTGCCCGTTACCAGTTGGTGGAACCTGAATTTCTTTACCAATATTTTTAATAATCATTACAAGGGTATTTACAACGCTGATCCAATTGATATTTCTTATACATCCTTTGTTGCCAATACCACCAACACATTTACCATTAAAAAAGGATTCACTATGGAGCTGGGTGGTTTTTACAGGGCAAAGGGTGTTGATAATCTTGCCATCGCTGAGCCGGTATATCAAATGACTATTGCTGTACAAAAACAGGTATTAAATGGGAAAGGCACCGTAAGGCTGAATATCCGTGATCCATTTGCCTGGCAAAAATTCAGGGCGGTAACACAGTACAGTAATATAGATGTACGGGTACTGTTCCAGGGTGATCCCCGCCAGGCTACTGCTACATTTACGTACAGGTTTGGCAAGAGCCAGCAGGCTGGCCAGCAAAGAAGGAGAAACAATGCATCGCAGGATGAGCAAAACCGTGTAGGCGGCGGAAACTGATTGTCCGTATCTTCATATTCTGGTTATAGAAATAAAAATTCCCCGTTTTTACGGGGAATTTAGTTTTTGAATATCTTTTAGTAATTTATAATGCTTTAGTATTGTTTTTTAACCATTCAACTATTTCATCATAGTGAATCTCTCCGGTGGAGATTTTTATGATGAATGAATAGAGATTTTCATCTAAAGCAGTTATTTTGTATCCATTAATTCTTAATATAATTTCCATTAATACATAGCCGGTTCGCTTATTTCCATCAATAAACGGATGATTGATGATAATGCTTTCTCCAATAGCTGCTGCTTTTTCGTAACAAGATGGATAAAGGTCTTTGCCGTCAAATGTTTGATATGGTCTCGCAATTGCAGATTCAAGCCTATTTATATCACGTGTACCATTTGAACCTCCATGAAGTTTTAAAACCTCACTATGAATAAGGAGTACTTCTTCGTTAGTAATCATTTCACTGAGCTAATTTTTCAAGTACACTGTTTCTTTCATTTATAATTGAAACTGCATGGGCAATTACTGATAATTTAACTTTATCATTCATGTTTAGCTTTTCCAAAACTTCGAGTATTTCATTTATTGCTTCTTCCGATTGCAGCGCCGCCAGTTTTTCAAAAGCCAGTGCTTTTTTTTCCAGTACACTCATAACTAAAATTTTGTTTACCAAACTTACAAAATCTAACCCACTTAGCCTGTAGCTTTGTTGTTACATTAACGATTCTCTATGGACAAGCTTGCAAATTATATTACCGGCAGCTGGATAACTGGCGATGGTGATGGACAACTATTGTATAACGCTGTTACAGGGGAAGCCATCGCTGCAGCCACTACAAAAGGTCTTGATTTCAAAAGCATTTTAGAATATGGCAGAAACGTTGGCAATCCTGCCCTGCGTAAAATGACTTTTCACCAGCGGGGCCGCATGCTGAAAGAACTGGCGTTGTACCTGCGCAAACATTTACAGCAGTTTTACAATATCTCTTATCAAACAGGCGCCACCAAGGCTGATAGCTGGGTGGATATTGAAGGAGGCATTGGTAACCTGTTTGCCAATGCTTCTTTGAGAAGAAAATTCCCGGATGATGTTATTTGCATTGATGGCGAAAGTCATAACCTTAGTAAGAATAACAGCTTTATGGGTGTGCATATACTTACACCCAAAGAAGGCGTGGCAGTGCACATCAACGCATTTAATTTCCCCGTGTGGGGTATGCTGGAGAAAATAGCCGTGAACTTACTGGCAGGTGTACCCGCAGTTGTAAAACCTGCAAGTGTTACCGCTTTTCTTACAGAAGCGGTGGTAAAAGAAATTATCGCTTCAGGCATTTTGCCTGAAGGGGCACTGCAACTGATCTGCGGTAGTGCAGGCGATTTACTGGATCATGTGACTGCACAGGATACAGTAACCTTTACCGGTAGTGCATCAACAGGCCTGTTGCTGAAAAGCAATCCAAATATTTTAAGCCAGAATGTTTCCTTTACGATGGAAGCCGATAGTTTGAATTGTATTGTGCTGGCAGAAGATGTAACACCTGCTATGCCGGAGTGGGATATTTTTATAAAAGAAGTAAGAAAGGAAATGACCTTAAAAGCCGGGCAGCGTTGTACCGGCATCCGGCGGATATTTGTACCGGAAAATAAAATAGAAGATATACAAATCGCTTTGGGTAAAGCTTTAAGCCAGACTGTGATCGGTAATCCTTTAAATGAAACGGTCAGAATGGGCAGCCTTGCCGGCATCAGCCAGCGTACTGAAGTAAAAGAACAGGTACAGAAACTACTGGCATCTTCTCAAATAATTTATGGCAGCCTTGATAGTGTAACAGTAGTGGATGCTGATGCAGTAAAAGGCGCTTTTCTCTCTCCTTTATTATTGATGAATAATGATCCTCACCATTCTTTTGAGCCACACAACATTGAAGCCTTTGGCCCGGTAAGCACTTTGATGCCGTATAAAAATGCGGAGGATGCCATTGCATTAAGTAAAATGGGTAAGGGCAGCCTGGTAACAACAATTGTTACTGCGGATCATAAAACAGCAAGGGAATATATAATAGGCGCCGCCACACATCACGGCAGGGTCTTAGTATTAAATAACGAATGTGCCAAAGAAAGCACAGGACACGGAAGTCCTTTGCCTTTGCTGGTGCATGGTGGCCCGGGGCGTGCAGGTGGTGGTGAAGAAATGGGAGGAGTGCGTGGCGTAAAACATTATATGCAGCGTACAGCTTTGCAGGGGTCGCCTTCAACCATTACGGCAATCACAGGTGTACACCAGCAGTATGCAAAAGGTAATGATCCGGGTAAACATCCTTTTAAAAAATATTATGAAGAGCTGGAGATCGGAGATCAAATTGTAACTGAAAAAAGAACGGTTACTGCAGATGATATTGACCGCTTCGCTGATTTAAGCGGCGATCATTTTTATGCACACATAAAAACAACCGATTTTTCCGGGACGATGTTTGAGCAGCAGGTGGCCCACGGTTATCTTATTATGAGCATGGCAGCAGGCTTGTTTGTTGATAGTTATGAAAAGAACCCGGTCTTATTAAATTACGGCATAGATGAGCTGCGTTTTACAAAGCCTGTATATCCCGGCGCAGCAATATATATCCGTTTTACCTGTAAGGAGAAGATGCCGAACGATAAACGTATAGTTGAGAAACCGGAAGATTTTAAAAGAGGCGATGATATAGAAAAAGGAATAGTGAAATGGCTGGTGGAGATAATTGACGGAACAGGAGAGATAACCGGTGTGGCAACAATCCTGACAATGGTGGCACTAAAGGGCTAAGAGAAAAATGAGAAAAAGAGAAAAGCATTTTTTAAATTAGATTGTTTATAAAAATTGCTATGCTGGTAAATGAACTATCAGGAGTCATAGTTGATTTGTGTGTGAAAATTCATAATAGAGTAGGCCCCGGTTGTTTTGAAAAAGTGTACGAGGAGATATTATATTATGAGCTGATCAATATAGGTTGCAAAGTGCAGCGCCAGATACTTTTGCCAATTCATTATGAAAAACTATACATCGAAAATGCGTATAAGTTGGATCTTATTGTTGAAGATTGCATTGTGTTAGAATTAAAATCAGTTTACCCGTTACCACCCGTTTTTTTTAAACAAATAAGAACCCAGCTTTCCCTTTTGAATTTAAAACATGGATTTATACTTAACTTTAAAGTAGAGTTGATGAAGGATGGTATACACAGAGTATATAATAATTTTGGAAGGGAAAGTTTGAATGATTAAAAATATATAGATATTGCTTGTTTCGTTCTTTTTCCTCCTTTTCTCTTTTAATCTCTTAGCCAAATAGATATATATGGAAGGTCATGTAACATCACACATCGAGCATGGGATAAATACCATCGAATTTTTTCATCCCAAGGGTAACAGCCTGCCCGGCAAAATACTGGAGAAGCTGGCACATGAAATACATTTTGCCGGTACACACGCCGAAACAAAGGTGATCATATTAAAAAGTGCCGGTGATGGTTCATTTTGCGGGGGCGCTTTTTTTGATGAACTGGTGGCGATCAAAAATGAAGCAGAAGGCGCAAAGTTTTTCAGTGGTTTTGCCAATGTGATCAATGCCATGCGGAAGTGTTCCAAATTTATTATTGCCAGGATACAGGGTAAATGTGTAGGCGGTGGAGTGGGCATGGTTGCAGCAGCGGATTATGCCATTGCTGTAAATGGAGCTGATGTAAAACTGAGTGAACTGGCTGTTGGTATTGGTCCGTTTGTAGTGGGGCCGGCAGTGGAAAGAAAAATAGGCGTGGGCGCTTTCAGTGCGTTGGCAATTGATGCCGCCTCCTGGCGCAGCAGCGACTGGGCAAAACGAAAAGGTTTATTTGCAGAACTGCATGAGAGCATTGAAAATATGGATGAGGCTGTATCAAGATTGTCTAACACCTTGTCACACAGCAGCCCTGCAGCTACTGCTGAAATGAAAAAGATGTTCTGGAATGGAACAGAGCATTGGGATGAATTATTAAAAGAACGGGCAGCTATCAGCGGCAGGCTGGTATTAAGCAGCTACACCAAAAATGCGATTGAAAAATTTAAAGCAAAGCAAACATAGGGTCATAGCATAAAGAATTGAATGAATGTATGGCGAATGGAAAAATTAAAAGTTTTGATGAGAAGAATTTTAAAAGAATATGTAACCGGCTTGCTAAAGGAGATGCACATCTTAAGCTGATCATTGATACACATGGTCACCCGCCATTATGGAAACGGGAGGCAAGCTTTGAAACATTAATACATATTATCCTGGAGCAGCAGGTTTCACTGGCATCTGCAAAAGCTGCACTTAATAAGCTGAAAGAAAAAACCGGCCCCGTTACACCGGAACAAATCATCAATCTTACAAATGAAGAATTAAAAGCCTGTTACTTCAGCAGGCAAAAAATCATTTATGCAAAGCATTTGGCTGAGTCAATACTGAACGGGGAACTGGACCTGAAAAAAATTTCCGCAATGCCTGATGACACAGTACGAAAGGAACTCAAAAAAATAAAGGGTATTGGCGACTGGACAGTGGATGTTTACCTCATGATGGTGTTGCAGCGAACAGATCTGTTTCCGCTGGGTGATATCGCTTTGGTAAATAGCTTAAAAGAAGTTAAAGGCCTGCATAAGCAAACACATAAAGATGATCTGTTGGTTATTGCAGAAAAATGGAGGCCCTACCGGACGATTGCTGCCTATCTTCTCTGGCATGCCTATATCAAAAAGCGGAATATGAAGGTTTGATGATCAAAAGGCTTCCACCATTTTAAGGACAGATTCAGCACAACCAAACGCTAAAGTAAAACCGCTGCCACCATGTCCGTAATTATGAATGATGTTTGAGTTTATTTCTCTTTCCACTCTCACTTCTTTCCTGTATGGTCTTAAGCCAGCCCATGAGCCAATAATCGCCTGTTGCTTTAATTCAGGCAGGGCGTTGTATGCATTTTTCAAAAGTCTTTCGATGGTGGCAGGCTCGGTTATTTCTTCGTCAACATTTTCTTCATAAGTGCCGCCGACAATGATAGCATCCTTCCGGGGAACAACATACAACAGGCTTTCATTATCGAGGTAAATTGTATTCATAGCGCCTGTTGCCAGTAACGCCACCTGTCCTCTTACAGGAACCAGGTTTTTATCATCACATAATTTAATTGAACCAAGTGCGGAACTATTGATAACAATATCGTATTGAGCAGCCAGTTCATTTAGACCAGTTATTTCCTGCTGGATGAACTGGATGTCTTTTTGTATTAACTGTTGCTGCAGCCAGGGCAGAAAAATCTGTGTTTCTATTAACGGTACAGCAGCTTCACATACCCGGGCAAAACCTGCAGGCAATTCAGCGTGTGGCAACATCCTGTAAGAGTTCTGGGGCATAAAATCTATCCAGATGGGTTCTTCCTCTTCCACGCCGTTCCGCAGTACTTTTACAAGTTTTTGTATACTGATGCCGGTTTCGGGCCGGGTGGCAAAATCTTTATAATATTCATAACTGGTACGACACCAGTCCACGCCTCTTTTATCATTTCTTATATGGTAAGGAAACCAGAATGCAGCAGCCCTGTTAGAAGTAATATTGGGTGAAAATGCTTTTGAATAGATCGTGGGCTTATATCCTTTTTGGCTGAGCAGGTACGCAACAGACATACCGCTTATTCCTGCTCCAATTATTGCAATGTTTTTCATCAAAATCAAAGTTAGTTTTTTTGAAACAGCTTCACTTCGTTGATAGACAGGGCGGTGAGTATTTTATCCACATAGCAAACCAACACATGCTTTCCCACGTATGTTAGGCAGGTTTTTCATAGGATATTGGATTTAAGACGGGGCTGGATTTCTATCCTGGCCCTTGTTTTTTTATGGCCTAAATATCTGTCAGCAGGCGTATTTTACAAACGGTATCCCCAACTCGTTACTTTTATAGACTTTTGCCGGAACTAAACTATTTTTCATGACCAGGAGATTTTTCTTTTCCCTATGTATCTTATTAGCAGCAATGCTGCCGGTTTCGTTTGTAAAAGCGCAGGATAGCTACAAGTATTCGGTGGACCTGACAAAACTTACTAATGACCAGCTGACAATAGAATTGCTGGTACCAAAAATTACAGCAACGAAGGCAATCTTTTATATGCCAAAAATTGTACCTGGCACCTATACCAACAGTGATTTTGGGAAATTTGTAAGGGGTATTAAAGCCTTTGATAAAACTGGAAAAGAACTGCCGGTAAAAGCACTGGCTGATTCAAATGGCTGGGCCATCAGTAAAGCCAATACACTTAATAAAATCGTGTACCGGGTGGAAGATAGCTGGGATGCTTCTTTTAAACACGGTGTATATGAAATGGCCGGCACCAATTTCGAGGAAGGCAAAAATTTCTCGATCAATACTTGTGGCCTGTTTGGATATATTGATGGTATGAAAAAACTGCCTTTTGAATTGAGCTTTATAAAACCAGCTTCATTTTATGCATCTTCAGGATTGGTGCCTGTTAGTACCAGCGCCAGTAAAGATGTATTCCGTTGTAATAACGCCGATCATTTATATGATTCTCCTATTATGTTCTGTGTGCCGGATACCACCATTTTAAAGATTGGTTCTACGGATGTACTGGTTTCGGTGTACTCTCCAAAAAAATTAATTACTTCAAAATTTGTAGCTGAGAACCTGCGCAATCTTTTAATGGCCACCAAAGATTATCTTGGAGGAAAGCTGCCAGTAAACAAGTATGCATTCCTCTATTACTTCAACAGCGAACAGCCAACAGTGAAGGGCCAGGGTGCATGGGAGCATTCATACTCCAGTTTTTACAGCCTGCCTGAAGTACCGCAGCAACAGGGTATCGGCTTGATCGTGGACGTTTCTTCTCATGAATTTTTTCACATTGTAACACCACTCAATATTTGTTCTAAAGAAGTACGGGAATTTAATTTCAATAAAACGATCCTTTCAAAACACCTCTGGCTGTATGAAGGCAGTACTGAATATGATGCTCACCATACACAGGTAACGCAGGGTTTAATTACCCCGGAAGAATATTTAAAAAGGCTGAGTAAAAAGATCACCATCTCAAGAAAATATTACAATGATACCCTGCCATTTACAGAGTTGAGCCTGGGCAGCGCAGATAAACATGCCGACCAGTATCCAAACGTTTATCAAAAAGGCGCACTGATTGGAGCCTGTCTTGATATTTACCTGAATAAATTATCAAATGATAACTACAGCTTCAGGAATTTGAAGCATGACCTTTCCCTGAAATACGGTCCTGAAAACTATTTTGACGACAACACGCTGTTTGATGAAATAACAAAACTCACATTCCCCGAAGTGAGGAGCTTCTTTGCCAAATACGTGGAAGGCCCGGAAGCACTTCCTTATGAAACTTTTTTTGGGTATGCCGGTATTAAATTTATTCCTAAAAGGGAAGTAGCTGGATTTTCTTTAGGAGGCTTTTCTCTGGCGCCGGAAGAAGACGGCAGCCTTGTTATCAGCGGTGTTTCAAAACTGAATGATTTTGGTAAAAAGATGGGCTACCTGGCAGGCGACAAACTGGTAAGTATTAATGGGGAAGATGTTTCTGCAGCCACCTATAACCAGGTAAATACAAAATTTATTACTTCTGCCAAAGAAGGTGACACTGTTACAGTAAAAGTGAAAAGGAAAAACGGAACGGCAGAAGAAACTGTAAGCTTGTCAGCCCCGGCAGTAAAAGTTTCCAAGACAGAGGAAAATGTGCTGGAGTTTGACCCGGCAGCCACAACAGAACAATTGAGATTGCGTAAAGCATGGCTTAACCTCTCCTGTACAAAATAAGCAGGCTTTTAAAAGACATAAAATGACTGGGGCCCGGCTTTGTTGCCGGGCCCCATTCATTTTATACAAATCTGATTCTTTAATGACTTAAAACAAGAAGCCCCGGTAGAAACCGGGGCCGTTTACCAAAACTAACTGCTTATGAGAAAAACTTAAAATATCGTTGATTAATTCTTTTATCGCTTTTATACCATTATATACGCAAATCAGGTGCCAATGGTTGTTCTGTCAGTGTTAAGGGTTTTATAATCCCTTTTTTGCTGCCAGTAGTTTATTAAACGGTCAAAAGAACTTTTTATTTTTCAGGAACTCACTTTTCTGTTTTCTTCCCTTCAAATATCTGATGTAAAATTAGATCAATAGTTTAATTTTCTCCGTCATTATAATGACATATTCATGTGTTTAACAAAAAATTAAACCACCTATTTTATAAAGCCCTGGATGATATCCATCAGTCCACCACCCCCGGCAGTTTGAGGTTGTTGCTGCTGTTGCCTTGCTCCATTGGTAACTTTGCTTATAACATCGTCCAGTCCTATCTTTCCATCACCATTGGCATCCAGTCCGCCTCCTGTAAAATTGCTTAATATTCCCTGCAGGTCAAACCCGCCACCAGCATTGCTTTGGCCGCCACCGCCAGCCAATGAACCGATGAGGCTGCTGATATCAAAACCATTGTCATTAGGATCATTGGTGCGGCTGATCAGTTTGCTCAGAATGTTTGGGATCAGGCTGCTGGCAATACCACTCGCCTGGTTGCTTTCCACACCATGATTGTTGGTGAGTTTATTGGTGAAATTGCTGATAATATTACTCACAATGGGGTTATTGAGCAAACCTGCAATACCACTGCTGCTTCCGTTTCCATTCCCACCAAAAAGCGACATAATATTTTGCAGTCCGCCACCAGCTAAAGTACCCTGGAACTCCTCGGCTATAGAATGTGTGGCATCTGCCACAACTGCATTGTTTTGTTCGTTGGGGATTGCAGGATTGTTGATCACGGCATCCTGGCTCTGTTCCTGCACTAAGTTGAAGAGATTTTCAAGCATAATAATTTGTTTTTTGTGTTTAGAAATATAGTCAGTTCACTTCAAAAATCAAAGTGAATGACGATAATAAATTATTATGCGTTGCATCTAATTCTGGGTAGCCAGCTTCTCTGCATTTTCAGCAAACTGCAGTGCATCGATAAATTCCTGGATCTCGCCGTTCAATACCTCGTCTAAATTGTAAACGGTAAGCCCAATCCGGTGATCGGTTACACGTCCCTGGGGAAAGTTATAAGTTCGGATCTTGGCGCTGCGGTCACCTGTGCTTACAAGGCTTTTCCTGCGCCTGGATATCTCTTCTTCTGCCTTACGTACTTCTTCTTCATACAATTTTGTACGCAGCATCTCCATGGCTTTCTCCTTATTGCCCAGCTGTGTTCTTTCTGTTTGACACATCACCACCAGGCCGGTGGGTTTATGGGTAAGAAAAACCTTTGTTTCCACTTTGTTTACGTTCTGGCCACCGGCGCCACCACTGCGGGCCGTTTCCATTTTTACGTCACTTTCCTTCAGTTCAAAATCCACTTCCTCGGCTTCTGGTAATACAGCCACTGTTGCGGCACTTGTATGCACCCTGCCGCTGGCTTCGGTGTCCGGTACCCGCTGTACCCTGTGCACACCACTTTCAAATTTTAAAATGCCATAAACATCATCACCCGTTACTTCCACCTGTACATCTTTATAGCCACCAACAGTTCCCTCGCTTTCACTCAGCAGGGCGGCTTTCCAACCACGTTTTTCGCAATACTTTAAGTACATCCTCAGCAGGTTCCCGGCAAATAAGGAAGCTTCATCACCACCGGTACCGGCCCGTATTTCGAGGATAGCATTCTTTTCATCATACGGATCTTTCGGGATCAGCATATTCCTGATCTGTTTTTCCATCAGCTCCTTCTTTTCTTCCAGTTCCGGTAATTCTGTTTTGGCGAGTTCCCTCATTTCATCATCATCACCGTTCAGCACTTCTTTATTAAAATCAACATCATCCAGCAACTTTACATAAGCGTCCCTTGCCTGTACAATCTTTTCCAGGCTGCGGTATTCTTTACTGGTGGCAGCAAATTTCTTATTATCATTTACAATTTCAGGATTGGTAAGCGCTACTCCCAGGTCATTAAATCTTGCCTTTATTGCATCCAGTTTATCCAGCATAATTTTTTCTTTTTATTGCAGGCCGTGATTTGTTAATTAAACATCGTTGTGTCACTCGCTTCAACGGCATACCTTTGTTGTGCATTTGCCTGCAATGGAACGGCGGCAAAATTACAGTATAACAACCAATCATTTTGTACAGGAAATTCAAAGCGGATAATATTTTTGATGGTTACCGGTTATTACCACCGGAAACAGTACTGGTAACAGAAGGAAAAGGGGTAATAGCAGACCTGGTAGATGAGAAAGATGCAGGTGATGATGTGCTTCATTTCAGCGGGTTGCTCTGCCCCGGGTTTATCAATGCACATTGCCACCTGGAATTGTCGCATATGAAAGGTTATATACCTGAAAAAACAGGCCTGGTGGATTTTGTGCTGAAAGTGATCTTTGACCGGCATTTTGAGGAACCGGTTATTTTAAGTGCTATTGATAAAGCTGAAAAAGAAATGCTTGAAAATGGTATTGTCGCTGTAGGAGACATTTGTAATAACCTGCTTACGCTACCGCAAAAATCTAAAAAGAAATTACATTACCACAACTTTATTGAAGCCAGTGGATTCCCGCCCGAAGTTGCTGAAAGCCGTTTCCAGCGCAGTCGTGAATTTTATGAACAGTGCGCTGCTTTATCTCCTTCCAGTTCCATTGTACCGCATGCGCCTTATTCTGTTTCGCCGGAGCTGTTCAGGATGATCGATGCTTTTCCCAATAATAAAGTGCTCACCATTCACAACCAGGAAACAGCTGCAGAAAACGAACTTTTTGAAAACGGTACCGGAGATTTTTTAGAATTGTTTAAAAAGCTAAACATTGATCTTTCATTTTTTACAGCATCCGGTAAAAGCAGTTTGCAAACTTATCTGCAGCAGCTGAAAAACTATGAATCCTTGATCCTTGTTCATAATGTGAACACAGGTAAAGCTGACATTGAATTTCAGCAGCAACTTTCCGGTGACCTGCTCTCTGTTTATTACTGCCTTTGTCCCAATGCCAATCAGTACATTACCGGTTCATTGCCGGATGTAAATCTTTTAATGGTACAGCAATGCAATATTGTGCTTGGTACAGATAGTCTTGCTTCTAATCATCAGTTAAACATCCTTGAAGAAATAAAAACACTGCAGCAAAATTTCCCGGATATTTCGTTGTCAACAACGTTGCAATGGGCAACCATCAATGGTGCTAAAGCCCTGCAGATGAATAATACATTAGGTAGTTTTGAAACCGGGAAACAACCGGGGGTGGTATTAATAAAAGATACAGACGGAATTAATTTATCCACTTCATCAGCATCAGAAAGGTTAATATAAAAAAACGTGTCTACAAGTCCTCTTCTCTTTCCAGCATCAGCACAGCACTTTGCGGAACAATAAAATATTTTTCTCCTTCGTAGATCACCTCTGTTGCACCGCTTACTAAGAAAATAGCCAGGTCACCTTCCTTTGCCTGCAGCGGAATATATTTTACCTGGTCTTCTTCACTCTTCCATGGTTCATCATCAGCCGGTATGGGTATGGCATAACCCGGTCCGGTACGGATCACATATCCCTGCTGTACTTTTTCCTTTTCCTGTACACCCGGCGGAAGATACAAACCGCTGGCAGTGCGTTCATCCGGTTTTGATGGCTGGATCAGCACCCGGTCGCCAACAACAATCAGCTTTTTAAAACGGTTATCAGCAGTAATACGCATATCAATAATTTAGTTATGAAGTTATATCGTTTTTACATCCACTGCATCCCTGAGCCCGTTGCCAAGTAAATTAAAGGCAAGTACCAGCAGCATAATGGCAAAACCGGGAATGAGTGCCAGCAGTGGGTTATGGGTTATGATGAAATTATAATTTTCTTTTATCATCAATCCCCAGCTTGGTTGTGGTGGCTGCACGCCAATACCTAAAAAACTCAGACCGGCTTCAATAATGATGGCAGTGGCAAAATTGCTCGCTGCGATCACCATCACCGGTCCAAGAATATTTGGAAGAATATGGCGAATGATAATCCTGGCATCGCTAAGGCCAAGCGCCCTGGCTGCCTGCACATATTCCAGTTCCTTAATCGCCAGTACCTGCCCACGTATCAGCCTCGCCACGCTTACCCACATGGTTAGCCCGACCGCAATAAATATTTGCCAGAAACCTTTGCCGAGTGCCAGCGTAATAGCAAATACCAACAGCAAAGTAGGGATGCTCCAGGTTACATTTATAAACCACATGATAATGGCGTCTGTTCTTCCACGGTAGTAACCAGCAACTGCTCCAAGTGTAATGCCCAGTGACAGGGAAATTATAACAGCAATCAATCCTACAGCAAGACTAACCCTGGTGCCAATTATCAGCCTGCTTAAAATATCCCTTCCAAATTTATCAGTACCCAGCCAGTATTTTTTTTTGATAATGTTTTGTTTTAATAACTGTTCAGGGTGATCATTTGTCAATTGATGAATGGAGTAGGACTGCAAAACTGAAGTGTCTTCATCAACATACTTATGTATAAAAAGAGCATCCCCATTGATTGAATATTTACTGATGGGAATATACCGGTAATTATTATTGCTGCCGTTGAGCATGGTTGTAAACCAGTTACCGGGAAAACTGTTCCTGAAGTCAGGAACTTTTAAAAAAAGTTGGGTATAGCCAGGCTTTTTTGCCTGTATCTCCACTGTTTGCAGATCAGCATTAGGGGAATCATCAGGAGCAATGAAGTAGCCCAAAACAGCAATAACAACTGCCAGCACAATTATTATCAATCCAAACATGCCGCCTTTGTTTTTTTTAAGGCGTTTCCATACCTGTGCTGAAAAAGAGAATGACTGCTGCTCCTGCATACATGTAAGTTATACAATCTTGCAACGAGAATATTATTGTATGGCAGTATCACCAAAATATTTGTGCAGTACTTCCGGTAGCCGGATACCTTCTGCAGCCTGGTTGTTTTCCAGCAATGCAGCCACCACCCTGGGCAATGCCATAGATGAACCATTCAGCGTATGCACCAGTTGTGTTTTACCTTCTGCATTTTTGTAACGTACTTTCATCCGGTTGCTCTGGAAGGTTTCAAAATTGCTGACAGAACTTACTTCCAGCCATTTTTGCTGGGCAGCACTGTATACTTCAAAGTCATACGTAAGTGCACTGGCAAAACTCATATCACCACCGCATAAACGCAAAATGCGGTAAGGGAGTCCAAGACTTTGCAGTAATTTTTCTACATGGCTTACCATTTCGTCCAGGGTATTGTAACTCTTCGCCGGGTCAACCAACTGTATTATTTCCACTTTATCAAACTGGTGTACCCTGTTCAATCCACGTACATGCGCACCAAAGCTACCGGCCTCCCTCCTGAAGCAGGGGGTATAAGCAGTCATTTTTATAGGTAACTCGGTTTCCTTCACGATCTCATCCCGGTAAATATTTGTTACAGGTACCTCGGCAGTTGGAATCATGTAAAAGCCATCTGCCGTGATATGGTACATCTGGCCTTCTTTGTCTGGCAACTGACCGGTACCATAAGCAGTAGCTTCATTTACCATTAATGGCGGTAAATATTCAGTATAGCCTGCAGCTGTATTGTAATCAAGAAAATACTGTATCAGTGCCCGCTGCAGTTTGGCGCCTTTGCCTTTATACAAAGGAAAACCACTGCCGGTTATTTTGGCGCCGGTTTCAAAATCAACCAGGCCATATTGTTTTATCAGCTCCCAGTGCGGTTGTGCATTTGCCGGCAAAGCAGGTTTGTCACCCACTTCTTTCACAACCTCGTTCTCTTCGGGTGTTTTTCCTTTGGGTACAGATGTATGGGGCAGGTTAGGCAGTTTTACCAGCTCATCCTGTAATTGTTTTTCGTGTATGCCTAACTGTTCGGCCAGCTGCTGTATGGATGTTTTTTGTACAGCCACCTGCTGTCTTTTTTCCTCCGCCTGTTCTTTTTGTCCTTTGCCCATCAGTATACCGATCTCTTTACTGGCAGCGTTCATCTGGGCCTGCAGGGTTTCGTTTTCCACTTTGAGCTTACGCACCTGTTCATCCAGTGTTATGATGGTGTCCACCAGTGACAGGTCGGCAAAATGTTTTACTGCCAGTCTTTCTTTTACCGTGTCTGCATTTTGCCTGATATAATTTACCTGTAGCATCGCTGTTTTAAAATTTCCGGCAAAGGTAATATTTTGAATTCTTTAATCGGCTTATCCTTGGGAGAGCTTTGCAGGGGCTTATATTTGCAATATGCAGCAGGCAAAAGATGATTTACAGGTCAGGTGGCTTAAGCTCCGCATCATGCTGAAAGAAAAGTTCGGTATCAAGCCGGAAATGGATGGTATCTTGTTTTTGATCGGTGTGCAGGAGCTGGGTGCAGGTAAGCAAACTTTTACAAAGGAACAAAAGCAGGACCTGATGCATATTGCAGTGTGCACCCTGCTTTCGCAAAGCGGTTATTATGTACTGGAAGGCTACGATGAAGAGGGGTGGCCGCATTTCCGGCAATTAAAGACCCTGCCGGAACACAATATGATAGAGCAGGAAAATTTTTTACGTGACCATGTATTGCTTTATTTTGAGCAATTATTTAATGAAGACGATTCCAAATAATTTCTAACAACAACTTTAAAAAGGATGAAAAGCTTTTTAAAAGCAGGCTTATTGTGTGCATTATTGTTTGGCGTATTAAGTCTGCAGGCACAGGTAAAGCGCAAAACAGCAAAGAAAAATACTATTTCAAAAAAAGTAACAGCCAAACCGAAACAACCGGCGGCTGCAGATAAAAAAACCGGGCCCCGGGTAAAGATAACAACAGACATGGGAGAAATTGTGATCCGGCTGTATGATAAAACACCACAGCACCGGGATAATTTTGTAAAATTGGTAAAGGAACATTTTTACGACAGCCTGCTGTTTCACCGGGTGATCAATACATTTATGATACAGGGTGGCGACCCGAAAAGTAAAACTGCCATGCCGGGAGCTTTTTTGGGCGATGGCGATGTTGGCTATACAATTCCTGCCGAATTCGACAGCACATTATATCATAAAAGAGGAGCCCTTTGTGCAGCAAGAACAGATAACCCTGAAAAAGCCAGCAGCGGCTGCCAGTTTTATATTGTACAGGGAAAGCAATATGGGGATGGGGAGCTTGATATGGTTAGCCGGAAGACAGGCGTATATTTTTCACCTGCAAAAAGAATGACGTATAAAATGGTGGGCGGCACACCAACCCTTGATATGAATTATACGGTATTTGGGGAGGTGGAATCTGGCCTGGAAGTGGTTGATAAAATTGCCCTTGCGCCACGGGATCCAAACAACAGGCCCCTGACCGATATCAGGATGAAGATGGAGTTATTGGATGAAAACCAGGGGCACGCAAAGCCCTGATCTTTATAAAAAAGAAAAGCGGGTAAACAGAAAAGAAACTTTTTTATCTTGCAGCCGCTTTCATATCAATTTCAAAAAGAATAATACTATGAATATCCCGTCAAACCTGCGCTATACAAAAGATCATGAATGGATTTCGCTGGAAGGAAATATTGCTACGATTGGTATAACAGACTTTGCCCAGGGAGAATTGGGTGATATTGTTTATGTTGACATCACTTCTGTTGGCAAATCATTAAAGGCGGAAGATGTATTTGGTACAGTGGAGGCTGTTAAAACAGTAAGTGACCTGTTCCTGCCTGTTTCGGGAACCATTGCTGAAATCAATCCAGCACTGGAAAATCAGCCCGAACTGGTAAACAGCGACCCTTATGGCAATGGCTGGATGATCAAAATGACTGTTGACAACCCTGCTGATGTGGCAGCACTGATGGATGCTGCGGCATATACTGCATTAGTATCTTAATTGTAATGGCACCCGATAAAAACGTTCCGGCCTGTAAAAGATTTGTAAGCTTTTTGCCGGGCATAGCCTGGTTTATCATTGTAATGATTGTTGTTTTCCTGCCAGGAGATGATGTACCGGATACAGGATGGCTGAACATCAGTAATTTTGATAAACTGATCCACGCCGGTCTATTCGGTGGTATTGTCTTTCTTTTTTGTTTTCCTTTTAAAAAAGCACCTGGCGGTAAAAGAGAAAAAAGGGACCTTTTTGTACGTATCACTATTGCCACAGTTATATGGGGTTTTACAACTGAATTGATTCAGAAATATTTTATACCAGGCCGCCAGTACGATCTTGCAGATTGGTTAGCCGACAGTATTGGGGCTTTCATTGCCTTTTTTGTAAGCTTAAAACTATTCGCTAAATAGCCCGTTGTACAGATAAGTATCAATAAAATTGCCGCTTGAGCGGTTTTTACTAAATTTGTTTCGCATGAATATGAATAATCAGAACATGGAGTATAATACCACCAGGAACCATATGATCATGAGGGAGTATGGCCGTCATATCCAAAAAATGGTGGAATTTCTTCTTACTATTGAAGATAAAGAAACACGGCAGCGGAATGCCATGGCATTGATAGAGCTGATGGGTTTTTTAAATCCGCATCTTAAGAATGTTGATGACTTCCGCCATAAATTATGGGATCACTTGTTCCTGATCAGCGATTTTAAACTGGATGTGGAAAGCCCTTATCCCATACCAACAAGAGAAACCTTAAAGGCAAGACCGGAAAGATTGCGTTATCCCAAAAAATATCCCAAACACAATCACCTGGGTAAAAATATTGAGGTGGTGATCGATAAAGCATTAAAGGAGGAAAACCCGGAAAAACGCCAGGGTTTTGCGAACTCTATTGCTTACTATATGAAACTTGCCTACAGTAACTGGCATAAGGAGCTGGTGCATGACGATAATATACAAAGCGAATTAAGTAATATAACAGAAGGACAACTTGAATTTAATAACAGGCCTTTTGTAAAACACCGCAATGAAGCACCTGAACGGGATGACTACAGGAGCGGCAATGGCGGCAACTACCGGAAGAATTTTGGTCAGCGCAATGGCGGCGGCGGTGGTGGCAGTAACAGGAATAACAGGGGCGGCGGCGGTGGCCGTAACAACGGCGGCGGAAACAACCGTAATTTTAAAAAGCGCTATTAAATTCATAAGCTTTAAATTAAATTCACCCGGCATTGAACTTTTTGATGCCGGGTTTTTTATTTTCGGGGCTGTTTTAAATTTCACAAGAACATAAATCAATACATATGGGATCATTCCAGGTAAGGGGAGGAAAAAAATTATCAGGAGAAATTACACCACAGGGAGCAAAGAATGAAGCATTACAAATTATATCAGCCGTATTGCTTACGCCTGAAAAAGTAACGATCACCAATATCCCGGATATTATTGACGTAAACCTGCTGATAGAGCTGCTGGGTGAAATGAGGGTTAAAGTGGACAGGATCAGCAGGGATACCTGTATTTTCCAGGCAGATGATGTGGATGTGGATTACCTGAATAGTGAAGCTTATCATAAAAAAAGTGGTAAACTGCGTGGTTCTGTAATGCTGGCCGGGCCAATGCTGGCAAGGTTTAAAAAAGCATATATACCCAAGCCCGGCGGTGATAAAATAGGCCGGAGAAGACTGGATACACATATCATCGGTTTTGAAAAGCTGGGTGCTTCTTTTGAATATAACAGTGACGGCTACTTTTATTTATCAGCTCCGGCAATGAAAGGTACTACCATGCTGCTGGATGAACCAAGTGTAACAGGTACGGCCAATATAGTAATGGCAGCAGTAATGGCAAAAGGGACAACCACTATTTACAATGCGGCTTGTGAGCCATACCTGCAGCAGTTGTGTAAAATGCTTAACCGCATGGGCGCAAAAATTACCGGTACCGGCAGTAATATGCTGCACATAGAAGGTGTTGAATATTTAGGCGGAACTGAACATCGTATGCTTCCTGATATGATCGAGGTAGGCAGTTTCATTGGTCTTGCTGCAATGACCCAGAGTGATGTTACTATTAAAAATGTTGGCCTCGAAAGCCTGGGTGTTATCCCGGAAAGATTCCAGCAATTGGGTATCCAAATGAATTTTAAAGGAGACGACATACATATCCCTTCACAGGAATTGTACGAGATACAGAAATATATGGATGGTGGTGTGTTGACGATCTATGATCATCCCTGGCCGGGCTTTACGCCGGATTTACTAAGTATTGTACTGGTAACAGCCATACAGGCAAAAGGCAGCGTACTGATACACCAGAAAATGTTTGAGAGCCGTTTATTCTTTGTAGATAAGCTCATCGACATGGGTGCACAGATCATTTTATGTGATCCACACCGTGCTGTTGTTATTGGTCTTGAAAGGGAACAGCGGTTAAGGGGTATTACCATGAGCAGCCCGGATATCAGGGCAGGCGTGGCTTTGCTGATTGCGGCTTTAAGTGCTGAAGGCAAAAGCACCATTCAGAATATTGAACAGATTGACAGGGGGTATCAAAATATCGACCTTCGCCTGCAGGCGCTGGGGGCAGATATAACAAGGGTTGCATAACATTATTTAAAATTTGCAGTTATTCCGCAGCAAAAATATTTTCCCGGGCTGGATGGTTTACGTGGCATTGCAGCCATGTGTGTTGCGTGTTCTCATATAGGTCTCAGTCTTCCTCAATTCGGCGGAACAGGCATCAGCTCTGAAGCTTTTGCAGGATTAGGTGTTACATTGTTTTTTGTATTAAGCGGTTATCTCATTACTTTTTTATTACTGGAAGAAAAAAACGAAAAGAGCAGGATCAGCATCCGGGCTTTTTACATGCGCCGTATGCTGCGGATATGGCCGGCGTATTATTCAATTATTTTAATTTCTGTCTGCTGTCTGTATCTTTTCGAAGGCAGTATTAATAATGCTTCTTCTCTTTCCTGGTATATCTTTTTTTTGCCAAACCTGCCGCTGGCATTCAGTACTACGGTAACCACGCTCGGCCATCTATGGTCCATCGGTGTGGAAGAACAATTTTATGCGGTATGGCCATGGCTCTTAAAGTATGTAAAAAAACTGCCTGCTGTATTTGGAGGTATTGTCATTGGTTATGTATTACTCAAAGTGGTCTTTA
This sequence comes from Ferruginibacter sp., assembly GCA_047600665.1. GTDB lineage: Bacteria > Bacteroidota > Bacteroidia > Chitinophagales > Chitinophagaceae > Ferruginibacter. Next base: position 1,648,216 of record JASGKJ010000003.1, on the reverse strand, counting down.
AATTTTATGCAGGTGACATGCTTTATACATTCTGGTATTACTTCAGGATAGATTGTATGGCAATGGGGGCTATTGGCGCATGGTTGTTGCAGCAGCAACATAAACTGCTTCGTTTTTTTTATAATAAGATCATTTGCCTTACTTGTGTTGCCATTTGTTTTTTTTCATTGTATAAAGTGATTGATATTCCTGTAATAAGAGAAGAACTTTATGCATTGGTTTTCCTTGTTATTATTTTAAATGTAAGTTCTAACCCGGCCTCGCCTGTAAAAACAGGCGGTGTCCTGCTTCGTTTTTTGGGTAAGATATCATATGGAATTTATTTATGGCATCCTTTGATGATCTATTTAACTGCGGCATGTTATCAAAGGTTCTTGCCCGGCAATTTTTTTAAATCAACCTGGTATATTCCTGTTTACTGTATCATAATTGGTTTAACTATACTGGTGGCTTATTCCTCTTATTTATTAATTGAGCAGCCTTTTTTAAGAATGAAAGAAAAGTTTTCAAAATTGTAATTGATTTTTTTTAATCTTATCAGAAACAGCAGCGCTATATTATTTTTTTTACAATGCCGGTTATACATCATTTTCTTTCTTTTCTTTGCAGATGCCTGTAAATAATAAGATAATCATTATTACTGCTCCATCTGGTGCAGGTAAAACATCCATCACCCATTTTTTACTCCGTACATTTCCGCAACTGGCATTTTCTGTTTCTGCTGCCACCAGGCAGGCAAGGGGTAATGAAAAACATGGTGTGGATTATTATTTTATGAGCCCGGAAAGATTCCAGGAAAAGATCCAGCGTAACGAATTCGTGGAATGGGAAATGGTATATGAAGGAAAATATTACGGCACTTTAAAAAGTGATCTTAACAGGATATGGAGCAATAACCAGGTGCCGGTGCTTGATATAGATGTAAAAGGTGCTATCCATGTACGGCAGCAGTACCCTCATTCTTCACTCACAATTTTTATTGAGCCACCATCTGTAGATGTGCTGAGAAAGCGCCTGCTGAGCCGGGGTACTGAAACGGAAGAAACACTCGCTGCAAGGGTCAATAAAGCATCCTATGAAATTTCTTTTAAAGACCAGTTTGATGTATGTATTGTAAATGATGAGCTGGACCGTGCCTGCGAGCAGGCCAATAAAGTGGTGGCAGAATTCCTTGCACGTTGATACAGGTAACCGTTTTACTGTAATTAATCAAACCAGTTCCTTATTTTTACAGTATGGACTGGACCGCATTATTTGGCATTTTTATTTCCCTGGTACTTATTGGTTTTTTTTCCGGGATAGAAATTGCTTTTATCTCCGCCAATAAACTATCTATCGAACTTCGTAAAAAGCAGGGTACCTACAGCGGGAAAATATGGGGTGAATATTCTGAAAATCCTGCCCGTTTTATAGGCACAACCCTTATCGGGTTTAATATCATCCTTGTTATTTATGGTTTGTTCTGGAGCGGCTTTATGGCAAAAGTCTGGAAAAATGATATTCCTTTTCTCAACCTGAAATGGGATATAAAAAATCCTTACATCCATCTTGTTATAGAAACCATCGTTTCTACTTTTTGCCTGCTGATAGTTGAATTTGTTTTTAAAGCTTATTTCAGGGCAAAAAATGAAACCATGCTCAGCAGTGGTTTTATTACTTATATCGTCCGGTTTTTTTATGGTGTGTTTTCAGTCATCGCTTCTTTTTTCGTGGATATAGCGGAGTGGATATTGAAATACCTTTTTAATGTAAAGCTGAACGAAAAGAAAGACGCATTTACAAAAATAGACCTGGAGCATTTTTTACAGCAGAGCAAAGGACATGACGAAGAAGATACAACAGAACTTAATAAAGAGTTATTTGAAAATGCCCTGTCGCTGAGTGAAACAAAAGTGAGGGAATGCCTGGTGCCAAGAAAGGAAATTGAAAGCGTGGATATAAAAACACCGATCGGTCAGGTAAAACAAAAGTTTATCAATACAAAGCTGAGTAAACTGGTGGTATATGAGGATTCCATTGATAATATCGTTGGTTATTTGCACCAGCTTGACCTCTTCAAAAATCCGCCTGATATAAAAAGCGTATTGCTGCCCATACCTACCATCCCTGAAAGTATGAGTGCTACCGACCTGATGAATAAATTCAGCAAGGACAGGAAAAGTATTGCCTGGGTGGTGGATGAATTTGGCGGAACGGCGGGCATTGTTACAATGGAAGACCTGCTGGAAGAAATCTTTGGTGAAATAAAAGATGAATACGATACCGAAGAGTTTATCGAAAAGCAATTGTCTGCAAACGAATTCATATTCAGCGGCCGGCTTGAGCTGGATTATATCAGTGAAAAATTTGGGTTGAATTTCCCTGACAGCGAGGAAACAGAAACGCTCAGCGGGTTTATTATACAAAACAGGGATGAGATACCCAGGCAGAAAGAAACGTTTATTATCGGTAACCACCAGTTTGACATACTCAGTGTAAGCGATACCCGGATAGAAACAGTAAAGCTGAAGGCCCTGAAATAATTTATCTTCATTCAATTTTACAAACAGTCACTGCATATTTTGAGGAATGGTAATTGCAGTAAACCTAAGATCGTTGTCAGGTGATACAGCATCCGCAGCAATGCTGCAGGGTTGCTTTATTAAACTTGCTGTATCCAATCCTGCGGTACAAATAGTTTTTATTTCTAATGAGGCTGTTCATATAGATAGTGAGCTGCCGAACGTAAAAATAGTTGTGTTAAAGCAACGGTCGCAAAACCCTGTATTGTGGAAATGGTGGTATAATTATAAATTGCCATCACTTTTAAAAAAGATAAATGCATCGATACTGGTGCATGCAGGTGCCGCCTGTTCGTTGAAAACAAAAATTCCCCAGTTTGTTTTTGTTACAGATATATCATTGCTGCAGGCCTCTCCATGGGAACAGAAAAAATATGGAAGGTTCTTGCGTTCCGGGGCCACACAGTTTTTAAACAAAGTGGAAGGTGTTTTTACAGCATCGCAGTATATTAAAAGTAAACTGGAAGCGAAGTTTGAATATAAAAAAGCAATTGTCCTTTATCCCTTTCCTGCAGAGAACCTGCAGCCATTGAAATGGTCTGTGGCAGAAACGGTAAAAGAAAAATTCACGGGTGGGAAAGAGTATTTCTTATATGCAGGTGCTTTAAATAATGGAGCCAATCTTATTCACCTGCTCAAAGCATTTTCTTTCTTTAAAAAAAGGCAAAAAAGCAATATGCAACTGGTATTGCTTGCAACAGAAGGCTTCCCCGGAAACGATCTTGAAGCAAGCCTCCGCACCTACAAATTCCGGGATGAGGTAAAATTATTAACGGGCTTAAACCCAAACGAGCAACAGGAGATAGTTGCTGCTGCATATGCTTTTGTTTACCCGGTGCTGGGTGAGCATGAGATGAGTTCGCTGCTTAATACAATATGTTATGGAGTGCCGGTAATTACAAGTGCTTCGGAAACTGTAAAAGAAATTTTGGGAGATGCAGTTTTACATACAGATCCGGGCAGCTTTGAAGATATTGCTCAAAAAATGATGTTGGTTTTCAAAGATGAAGCCATTAGAGATGAATATATCCGGCGGGCCGCACAAAAAGTAACGGGGTATGATATAAACAAAGCGGTTGCTCTTATTAAGAAAACCATTGCCCAATAAACTAAGCCAGCACAAGTAATAAACTTGTTACCTTTGCCACCATTTATAAATGGTTTAAACAATAAGAATGCAACAGTCAACAATTAAGATCGATATACTGTTAGATCCAAACAAAATACCAGAGCAGATAAACTGGAGTGCAACAGAAAGCAGTGCTGATGCAGCCCAGAAGGCAAAAGCCATGTGCCTGGCGTTCTGGGATGGCGCAAACAAAGAAGCACTGCGTATTGATCTCTGGACAAAAGAAATGATGGTGGATGAGATGGCGGATTTTTATTACCAGGTAATGATGACCATGGCAGATACTTTTCAGCGGGCAACAAAACAACAGGAGCTTACCGACGATATGAAAACCTTTGCAAAGAACTTTATGAAGAAGTTCCAGGCAATACAGTTGAAGGAGCAGAAAGGATAAAGGGGTTTAGATAATTTAGAAAGGTTAGGTATTAAATCAGAAATCACAATTCATAATTCATAAATCCGAGTGGTATGGCATTGGAAGAAAAAATAATGGCTGAAATGAAAGAGGCCATGAAAGCAAAAAATGAAGCAGTGCTCCGTAGTTTAAGAGCGATCAAGGCAGAAATTATAAAAGCAAAGACAGACCCGGGTGCCGGCGGCGTAATTGATGAAGCCACTGAGCAAAAGTTTTTGCAAAAGATGATGAAACAGCGGAAGGACTCTTACGAGATCTTTACACAGCAAGGTCGGCAGGATCTTGCTGCAAAAGAAAAAGAAGAAATGGATGTGATTGAAAGGTTTTTGCCAAAACAACTGGACGAGGCTGCAATAAAAGAAGTGGTGTTAAAGATCATTGCTGAAACGGGCGCTTCCTCACCAGCTGATATGGGCAAAGTGATGGGCGTTGCTTCCAAACAACTGGCAGGTCAGGCTGATGGCAAAACGATCAGTGCCATTGTAAAAGAACTGCTGGCTAAATAAATGCTGGATTTAATTTTTGCAATTATTATGGTGATAGCCATCATCAAAGGCTGGCGTAAAGGCCTGGTGGTGGCAGTGTTTTCAATTGTAGCTTATATTATTGGCCTCGCTGCAGCGTTAAAACTATCCGCGGTGGTAGCTGCACACCTGCAGCAAAATGTAAATGTCTCCAATAAGTGGTTGCCCTTTATTTCATTTGCATTGGTTTTTTTGGTAGTGGTCATCCTCGTGAACTGGGCAGGTAAACTGTTACAAAATGCATTTGAAATGGCCTTCCTCGGCTGGGCAAACAGGTTGGGTGGTATCATTTTTTTTGCAGCACTGTATATCATCATCTTCAGCATATTTCTATTTTTTGCAGAAAAGATCCGGCTATTAAGTGACGCCAGCATACAAAGCTCCATTGTCTATCCATTTGTAAAACCGTGGGGGCCTGTGGTGATAGACAGCTTTGGCAAACTGGTTCCAATATTTAAAGAAATGTTTACGCAACTCGAAAGCTTTTTTACAGCGGTGTCGGATAATTTGCGGCATTAATTTGCAGGCATTATCATATTTGCTGTAATTTTAACCGATTGCTTATTTTAGCACCGGTACCAACAATAAATTTTATCACGCCAGGACGAATGAGTTACGAAATAAAACAAGACGGAAAATTTAAATTTATTGAAGAGGGTAATGGTGAGCCATTAGTGTTGCTGCATGGTTTATTTGGCGCCCTCAGCAATTTTGCTGACCTGATCAACCATTTCAGTAAAACCAACAGGGTGGTGGTGCCCATGCTGCCCCTCCTCGATCTTGACCTGCTGCATACATCGGTAAGCGGGCTGCAAAAGTTTGTACATAAATTTATCGAACACAGGAATTATACAAATATTCACCTGCTTGGTAATTCACTTGGCGGGCATGTGGCGCTGGTGCACATTCTCAAGCATCCTGAAAGAATACAGTCGCTTGTTCTTACGGGCAGTTCCGGCTTATTTGAGAACGGCATGGGAGATACTTATCCCAAACGGGGTGATAAGGAATATATCCGCAAAAAAACTGAAATCACTTTTTACGACCCGGCCATGGCAACGGATGAACTGGTGAACGAGGTGTTTGAAATTACCAACAACAGGCTGAAAGTGATCAAAATTATAGCGCTGGCCAAAAGTGCCATCCGGAATAACCTTGGCGAAGAACTGAATGGCATCAAACAACCCACCTGCCTGATCTGGGGCAACAATGATGCAATAACACCGCCATTTGTAGGCAAAGAATTCCATAAATTAATTCCCAACAGCGAGCTGCATTTTATTGATAAATGCGGTCATGCGCCAATGATGGAAGTGCCCGGGGAGTTTAATACCATCCTGGATGCTTTTTTTGCAAAACTTAAAGCGCCTGTTGCAACAAAATAGCGGTTTAAGGTGTCTACCATTTTAAATGCCTGAAAATATTGGCGTAAAAATTACGTTTTACCTGTACATATGCTTACCACCGAACTTATAAATACAAATATTCCAAGGCTGCAAACGACTGACAGTATTGCAAAAGCCCTCCAGTTGCTCAGCGACTACCGGGTTACCCATTTGCCGGTGGTGTCAGAAGATAAATACCTGGGTCTTATAAGCGAAGATGATTTGCTGGATGTGGAAGAAGAAAAGGGGACCATGCAGCACCTGGAAGAGAACTTTGTAAGAGGTTTTGTAAGAGAAAACGAGCACTTTTTAAATGCAGTTAATTTCAGCAATCTTTACGAAAGTACTGTAGTGCCGGTAGTGAATGATGAACATGAACTGGCCGGCGTAATTACCGTACCGGACCTGTTAAAAGCCCTTGGCGATTTTTCAGGCGCCAATGAAATTGGCGGTATTATCGTAATGGAAATGGAAAGAAGCCAGTTCGCTATTTCTGAGATCAGCCGTATTGTGGAAAGCAATGACGCCACCATACTTCATTTGAATACCACTGTCGACAAAGTTACCGGCATGCTGACGGTGACACTGCACCTGAATAAAAAAGAAATTGCATCCATCGTATCAGCCTTTGAAAGATATGAATATGATGTTATCTACTATTTCGGCGATGAGAAATTTGAGAACGAGATACACAGCAACTACCGCCACCTGATGAACTACCTGGATATTTAAGACTGCCAGTTTTTATACAAGCTTTTACACTAATATCAGTTATTTTTACCGGCCTTTATTTACAACCCCGGGCTGAATGTCGTTTATAAAAAAGATATATTACGTTGTTTTCATTTTATTTACGGCGCTACCCGCTTCTGCACAAAATACCGATGTAACTACCAATGCGGCCGATAAATTAATAGCAGCCAACCGGGATTCACTTTCTAAAGTACGGGTGCATCAAATTACTGTTTCCGGCAACCGGCGTACAAAAACCTATATCATCCTGCGGGAGGTACAATTTAAAACCGGTGACAGTATAGCATTAAATACACTGAACCAGGAACTGCAGCAGGCCAGGCAACAGGTATACAATACCAGTCTTTTCAATGAAGTAAAAGTTGATGTTGTTCCGCTGGACACAAACAATGTTGATGTAAATATCAGTCTGAAAGAACGCTGGTTTATCTTCCCGATACTGAAGTTCCAGCTGGTAGACCGTAACATCAATGAATGGATACAAAAATACAATGCAGACCTGGACAGGGTGGTGTATGGAATTAAGTTTACGCACTATAACCTTACCGGCCGGCGTGACCTGTTGCGCTTTACTTTTTTAAACGGCTTTACAAGAAACTATTCATTTACCTATACCAGGCCGGTCAGCAATAAGTCTTTGACCAGTGGCTTTTCTTTCGGTGCCGGTTATGTGCAAAACCGGGAATTTATTTACAAAGTTGGTAATGATAATAAACCACTCCTGTTTAATAATGGTGAATTCTCCCGTAAATCAACCTATATAATGGCAGGTTATAATATTCGTAAGAATATTCTTGACGCTCATTATTTTAATATCGTTTATAACCATGTGCGCCTGACCGATTCCATTACAAAATTTCCATACAATCCTAATTATTTTAATAACGGGGAATCGTCAAAAAACTATTTTGATATCGGCTATACATACCAGTACACAAATGCCAATAATGCCACCTACCCGCTCAAAGGTGTATTAGCCTATATCAAAGTTGTAAAACGGGGATTTGGTTTTACCGGTGGTATCAATATGTTTTCTGTTGAGTCGATGTACAGCAAATACTGGGACCTTAAGAAGAACTGGTATGCAAGTGTGCAGGGATTGGGCAAGATCACCTTGCCCCTTGACCAGCCTTACATTAACCAGCGGGCACTCGGTTACAATGATATTAATTTACGTGGGCTTGAATTGTATGTTGTGGATGGTGTGGCTTACGGGTTGACAAGAACCACCATTAAAAACAAACTTTTTACGCTGAATGTACCGTCCATTATAAAATCAAAAAAATACCCAACCATACCCTTTACTGTATTTGCCAAAACATATGCTGACCTTGGTTACGTGTACAACAAACAAGCTTTCAGTACTTACCTGAATAACCGTTTATTGTACAGTGGTGGTTTTGGTATAGATATCCTCACCCTGTATGATATCAATCTGCGGATAGAATACAGTTTTAACCAATTAGGCAAAAACGGGTTATTTTTACAGGCGCAGAGTGGGTTATAGACAGGATGTATGAAAGACCGCCGCCTTAACTTTAAAGCAGACTAATGAAAATAGCGATATACAGCCGGGGTATAGAGAACGACCAGCACAGGGATATGGAATCTTTTCTCGGGGAATTATATGCCAATAAAGCCGAACCGGTTTTTTTCCAGGACTTTTTTAACCAGTTTTATTCTTCGGTTAACCTTAAGGGAAAGTATTCCACTTTTTGCAAGGCAGAAGAACTGGATGACAGCATTGACTGCTTGATAAGTCTTGGTGGAGATGGTACCCTGCTGGATACGGTAACACTGGTTCAGAATAAAGGGATACCGGTTTTGGGTATCAATTATGGAAGGCTTGGCTTCCTGGCAAATATTGGTAAAGAAGACCTGCATTCGGCCATCAGCGCCCTGGTGCAGCGTACATACGTAATAGAAAGCCGCACCCTCCTGCATCTTGATTCCGATATTCCCATTTTCAATAATGTGCCTTATGCACTGAATGAGTTTACACTGCAGAAAAAGGATTCATCATCCATGATAAAAATTCATACCTACCTGAATGGTGAATTTTTAAATACTTACTGGGCTGATGGATTGATCGTGGCAACTCCGACTGGTTCTACAGGTTATTCCTTAAGTTGTAATGGGCCGATCGTATTTCCGGAAAGCGGCAGTTTTGTAATTACACCAGTGGCACCGCATAACCTGAACATCCGCCCGATTGTGATCCCTGATGATAACATTATTTCTTTTGAGGTGGAAGGCCGTACTGATTCTTTTATCTGTACGCTCGACAGCCGTAGAGTGGTGGTTCCCAAAGAGGCGCAGTTAGCGGTGAAAAAAGAAAAATTTGAGATCAAGCTCATCCGGTTAAATGAGAACAATTTTCTTCAAACCCTGCGGAATAAACTTTCCTGGGGTATGGATAAAAGAAATTAACTTGTATCGTAAAAGTTAAAAAACTGTTTAGTTTACTGGCTGGCTCCTGAATTATTAATTTTAGAAAACAAATGCTTACTTTAGCATATATATGAAAAGAGTACTCCTGATTACTGCCATTACCATTACAGGTGCTTTTGCAGCAAAGTCGCAAAGCATATATGAGGCCAATGAATTGCAGGGCGAATTTGGTTTTACAGTGGGTGCAGCGCATTATTTTGGCGACCTGAATACAAGGGCAAAAATAAACCGGCCCAAACCTGCCCTGGGTGTATTTTTCAGGAAACAATTCAATAATTATCTTGGCATTAGAATAGCTGCTCACTGGGCACAGCTCGGTTACAGTGATGTTTACAGCAACAATGACTATCAGAAAGCAAGAAACCTTAGTTTTAATGCCGATATACTGGAGTTTGCTGTAAGTGGCGATTTTAATTTCTTCAAGTTTGTACCGGGAGATCCCAAATATATTTTTACACCTTATATCACCCTGGGTGTAGGCATGTTCAGTTATAACCCTTACGCCTACCTGCAGGATAAAAAAGTATACCTGCGGCCGTTAGGGACTGAAGGTCAGAATATAGGTTACGTTGATCCGGCAACAGGTAAAAAAAGAAAACCTTATGGCAGTACAGCACTCTGTGTACCCATTGGAGCCGGTATTAAATACAATGTAAACGACCGGGTGAATTTTTTTGTGCAGGTGGCCCACCGCCTTACTATGACGGATTACCTGGATGATGTAAGCCAGACCTATATTGGAAGCGATAAATTCCTGGATGCAGGCGGGCAACTTACTACTGCCGGCATTTTGCAGGACAGGAGTTATGAAAAAGGAACACCCATTGGTGTGGAGGGCCGGCAGCGTGGCTGGAGCAAGCAAAAAGACCAGTACATTATTGCTGAAGTGGGATTCTCTTTCAATTTTACTACGTATAAATGTCCATCACCTTAATAGTAAACAGGTTTAAATAATTTGTCATTGCCACGCCACAGCGTGGCAATTTTATTTTTTTGTCTCAGTTATTTTCCTTTATTTTACGATATCAGACTGGTACCCTTATCCGTCCCACTCTACACCCACCAAAGACTAACGCCGTACAAATCTCAATTTTTCCCGTGCAGAAACCATAGTTATTTTCTAAGCACAACCAAAAACTATGGTGTTCATCCGTTACTGCGTGGTAACAGCAGTATGGGTATTTTGTACGCTGTGTACAAAAGCTCAAACTGTTTATTACCCTGCCGCTGCTTCCGACCTGCTGAGGGCGACTGCCGGTGATATAGCATTGCTGCTGCAAAAAGCGGTAAGGGGAAATGATGCCCGGGTGCAGTCTTACAGTGATATAATGCCTGTGCAGGGAATCATTTTTAAATATGATGCTGCTGTTACCGGTAACCAGGCATGCGTTGTGGAAGGCGATGGTGCAGGTTATATAAAATTCTCTGCAGCAGAAGATAATGGTCTCATTTACGGCGTTTATCAATACCTGCAGCAACTGGGCTTCCGGTTTTATTTACCTGGTGATATATGGGAAATCACGCCTGCGCTTTCTTCTCCATATAAACCAACAGATACTGTTTTTACGTGCAAATACAAATACAAAACCTGGTTCATCAGTGGCGGCCATAACAGGTGGATAATGGATAACAGTAATGAATACCCGTGGGAAAATTATTTTGGAGATAACGGTCACCAATGGGCGCTGTACCAGCGCAGGAATAATATGCTGGGGGCCTACCGCTTTACAGGTCACCGCGGCGACCTGATGACAGGCAGCTATATGGAACTGCTGCAAAACAATCCCTGTTATGTGGCGCCGTATAATGGTTCCCGCTCGGCTTCTGTACAATCAGTGCCCGATGTAAACAATACAGCAGCCATGCAGGCCTGGGAAAAAACCATTGAGACAAAATACACGGAATTAAAGAACAGGATATATACGAATAAAACTATTTACCCCAACCTGCTGAATAATTTCAGCTACTGGTACGATCATATTGGCATAGAAGTGCCGGACGGGGCAAACTGGGCCAACTCTGTTGATAACAGCGGTTGCGCAAGTCAAAATTTATTAAGCGAAAGTGACCAGCATTTTACTTTGTCTGGTTTTGTTGCCGGTAAGATCAATTCAATTTACCCGGGTAAGCGCTTCCAGTTATATGCTTATGATGGTCACGCCAATCCCCCTTCGGCAGCTATTTCAATCAATAAAAATATAGACATACAGGTAGTGCCTGCAGTATACCAGTCCGAAACAACAGGAGCAGGGCTTATGAACCGCTGGCTCGGAAGATCAGCAAATATTTCTGAGTATCATTACATCAACCTTCCTCAATGGAGTGCGGAAACACCTGCCTTTTTCATGGATGAAATGAAAGCTGTATTAAACAGGATCAAAAAAAATAACGAACAGGGCATTGTTATTGAAACATCCCCTGCAAAATTTGCCAGCCTGCCATTCCTGCTGGCAATAAATGCTGAATTAAAAGATGGCATCAATACAGATGAAACATTAAAAAAATTCTGCACTGATATGTTTGGTAAAGCGTCGGGCAATATTTATAAATTATTGCAGTGCTGGAGCGATGATAAAACGGTAATGCTTAATTATGGATCGCAGGATAATAAATATAAACTGCCTTATTATTATGAGTTGTTGCAAGAGGCTGTTGCAGCAGCAAATGATGAAGCACAGGTTGTTCAGCAACGTTTATCAGAATTAAAAGCCTACCTGCATTACATGTCGCTGTATTACGACTGGGTATTTGATCAAAGGCCCAACACCAATACGGGGAAAATAAAAAAAGCAGAAGCGCTGTGTTTATACCTTGCAAAGATCAACAAGCTGAAAATAGTCAACAGTTATTTCTTAATTACAGATATTGTTAACCGCTGCAGCCAGGTAAATGGTTTTTTTGAAAAATTCAATACAGCAACAGGCGCTGCTTATAAAAATGGAGATCTTTCATTGCTTACGGCGGAAGAGATTGAAACGAATTACAATGCCGGCATTCAAAATCATTCTGTTCAGCAATATAATTTTGAGGATGTGGGTAGTGTGAAAGCTGCATTTGCTGAAGGCAATCTTCAGCCACTTGAAAAAGTGAAAGTGTTTATCAACTATACACAGGCAAAGGATTATTCAGCACGGAGTGAATTTTATTTATATGCGGACAAGGCAGGAAACTTCAGTATTGACTATACTCCAGTTTTTTCAATGCCGGGAAAGGGCTATGTAAATTTTACAGTAGAAACAGCCGGTGCAGAAGCAAAAGTTATAAAGGATCTTTCCATCAACCAAACGATAACAAATGGCAGCCTGGTGGTGAACCTGCCGGCAGCTGGTATTTACAAGCTGACTGTTTCATTAAAATATAAAACAGCATTAAACCTTGAGATAAATGCCAACGGTAATTTCTTTTATAAGAATGGACCTTTTCTTGGGAACACCATAGAAAATTACCGTGGCGACCTAAAAAGCCTGCCCGGCTATTTTCATGTACCCAAGGGCGTTAGTAAGATATTTTTCAGCCTTAATAATTCAAATCCAGGGGGTGCCGGTTTTGCAACACCGGCTGAAATCAGTAAAGCATTTTTGTTTAAAGACGGCCGCGGCAATACTGCTGAACCCAAACTGGTTTCCGGGGAAGATTCCGCCTTGTTTTACCTGGATGTTCCTGCAGGTACAGACGGCAGTTTCTGGCAGTCGTATAAAATGGAGCAATACCGGCTGTGTTTTGCCAATATAAGCAACCTGCAATGGTATGCCGCAAGAAAAGATTGTGGTAATGCCGGGTTTAATATTACTGTGGTGCCCTCAGCGGCAGGTTGCATTACAAGGCTCAGTTCGGTAAATAATACAGGCAATATCCACTGGAGAGTGAAAGCAGGTGATAGCACAACTTACTATCATAACCAGCAGGCGGTTGATCTTCCCGCAAATATTTCACCCAATACCAGTATTACTTTATACGGGGATGAAATATGCACCGTAAGCAAAATACTAAAAGATGATGCGGTCTATTTGCAGCAATTGCAGGCTTGCGTCAGTGGCGGCACCGTTCCGGAGGCGTCTTTAACTATGCTAATCTATCCCAACCCAGGCAGTGGTTTGTTCAATTGCCTGCTTAATAATCACCCTGTAATAGCCGATGAAATAACTATCTATAACTCAAATGGCGGCAAAGCAGCCCGTTTTTCCAATACCGGCCAGTTTAATATCTCTCACCTGCAGGGAGGTATTTATTTTTACCAGCTACTGGTCAAAGGCAAAGCATTCTCCGGCCGGCTCATAAAACAGTAGTTTGCCGCGGATGCTTATTCCAGCTAAATTTCATTACTTTTGCTGCCCCCGGACAAAGCCTTGTGCTTTGTTCGTGCTTTTTACCACATGAGTTTAAAAGAGCATATAGATCTGCAGAGGCTTCCACAGCATATTGCCATTATCATGGATGGTAATGGCCGGTGGGCACAGGAAAAAGGTGAAGATCGTCTTTTCGGCCATCTTCATGGGGTGGAAAGTGTGCGTAATATAGTGGAAGGCTGTGCCGAACTGGGTATTGGTTATCTTACCCTGTATGCTTTCAGCACAGAGAACTGGGACAGGCCGGCCTACGAAGTAAGTGGCCTGATGGAATTGCTGGTGGATACCATCCGCAAAGAAGTACCCACGCTGAATAAAAACAATATCAAACTGCATGTAATTGGCGCCCTGGACATGCTTCCAGACTCTGCTAAAAAAGCATTGGGAGAGGCGTTGGAAGAAACAAGCAGGAACACAGGGTTAAATTTGATAATGGCACTCAGCTACAGCAGCCGCTGGGAAATGGTTAATGCAGTAAAAAATATTGCGGTGGAGGTACAGGCCGGGAAGTTAAGCCCAGAGGCCATTTCGCAGGAAACATTGCAGAAATACCTTGCCACGAGTGAGTTTCCTGACCCGGAACTGATGATACGCACCAGCGGCGAATACCGGATAAGTAATTTCCTCCTTTACCAGCTGGCCTATGCAGAATTGTACTTCACCAATACCCGCTGGCCTGATTTCAGGAAGGAACATTTATACGAAGCGATTATTGATTTTCAAAACAGGGAAAGAAGATTTGGAAAGACAAGCCAGCAGATTAGTGAAAATGAAACCACGTAAAACTCAATGTCACAGCCAGTTTTAAAGAAAAGACAATGAAAAAAAGGAACGGATGTTTAACAAATACTTTTGATTATAGCAAGTAATTTGCTGCCCGTAAAAAACCAATTGATGCAGAGGATTTACCAGAACTTTCTTATTATATCTATTTTATTGCTTACAGGCCGAACGGCAGTTGCCCAGGATACGATACCTACCTCCGTTAACCCGCAGCTGATGAGCATTTTCGATACTAAAATTCCCAAAGAATATACCATTGCAGGGATTAATGTTACAGGAGCCAAAGCTTTTGATCCCAATCTTATCATTTCAATTTCAGGTATTGCCGTAGGCGATAAAGTTTTGATCCCCGGTACAGATGCATTCAGCAAAGCGATCAGTAAATTATGGAAACAGAACCTTATAGCTGATGTCGAGATATTTCTTACTAACCTGATCGACAAAAATCTTTATATAGAAATTGCTATTACTGAACGGCCAAGGCTGGAAGACTACCGGTTTATGGGGGTTAAAAAAGGAGAACGGGATGACCTGGATACGAAGGTGGCGCTTTCAAGGGGCAGGGTGGTAACAGATAATATGAAGCTGAGCGCTATTGAAGTAATTAAAAAATATTACTCTGAAAAGGGGTACCGTAATGTGACGGTAAGCGTAGCAGAAGCACCTGTACCAAATGGAGTAAATGCAACAATGCTTACTTTCACTATTGATAAAGGCAATAAAGTAAAAACAAATTCTGTCAGCTTTGCCGGTAATGAATACATACCAGATTCAAAGTTGAGAAAACAGATGAGCACAAAACCTATGAACAGGTTTACGCTCAATCCTCCTGTTATCAATCATCCTGTTGGTTACGAAGACAGCAGTGAGAATGCGAAAAAGACATTTAAACAGTACCTGAATGAGTTTGGCTATCTGTCCATCTCAAAAACAAAGGAGATCATTGATCCTTATTTCAGGTTCAGGCCATTCAGTTCAGCAAAATTCAATGCAGAAAAATACGCAGAGGATAAAGGCAAGCTGGTGGATTACTATAATTCACAGGGATTCAGGGATGCTGCTATTGAAAAGGATACACTTGTAACCAATTCAAAGGGTAATCTTGATGTACATATTAAAGTGAGTGAAGGGCGGAAATATTATTTTGGTAACATAGCCTGGAGAGGCAATACAAAGTATTCTGATTCTATCCTTACAGCTTTCCTGGGTATTAAAAAAGGCGATATCTATAACTTGGATGTGCTTAATAAAAGGTTAGGTAAACAATTGTCTGCAGAAGGCGGCGATATCCAGAGCCTTTATATGGATGACGGTTACCTGTTCTTCAGGATAGACCCGGTTGAAACCTCTGTTTATAATGACACCATCGATTTTGAGATCCGTCTCCAGGAAGGGCCGCAGGCTACGATAGGTAAAGTGGATATTACGGGTAATGATAAAACAAAAGACTTTGTTATCCGCCGTGAATTAAGAACGGTTCCCGGTGAAAAATTCAGCCGTGCCGATATCATCCGTACGCAAAGAGAACTTGGGCAGTTGGGCTTTTTTAACCCGGAAAAAATCGCACCTAATATTGTACCGAATGCTGATAATGGTACCGTTGATATCAGCTGGGCAGTGGAAGAAAAATCGAATGACCAGCTCGAACTTTCTGCAGGGTTTGGTGGCGGTATTGGGTTAACAGGTACGCTGGGTATTACATTTAATAACTTCTCTATTAATAATATTTTTAAGAAAAGCACCTGGGATCCTTTACCATCAGGCAGCGGGCAGAAATTAAGCGCCCGTGTTCAGTCGAATGGTAAAGCATTCAGAACTTATAATATATCATTTACGGAACCATGGCTGGGCGGTAAAAAAAGGAACTCTTTTACGGTTAGTTTTTATAACACAAAGCAATCGAATAATTACAACCAGTTAACAGGAGCTTATTGTAATTCATGCGGCGACACTTCTTATCTTAAGATTGGCGGCGCCAGCGTTTCATTGGGTAAGCAGTTAAAATGGCCGGATGATTATTTCTCCTTAATCACATCTATCAATTTCCAGCAGTATAAACTGAAGAATTATGCTGTAAGCGGTTTTGGTAACCTGAGAAATGGTACATCCACAAACGTTAGCTTAAGATTGGCACTTGCCCGTAACGCAACACAGGGCAGCCCGCTCTTTCCGACGGGTGGCTCTAACTTCCTGTTAAGTGGCCAGTTTACACTGCCCTATTCTTTAATGGGTATCACAAGTCCGAAAGACAATAACCCATACAAACTGCCTGAGTTCCACAAGTGGTTATTCAATGCTGAATATTTTGTGCCTATAGGAGCGGCAAAGGGTGAAGAGAAAAACAAACAGTTTATCTTAAGGCTTGCTGCCAAATATGGTTTTATTGGAAAGTATAACAAGGACCTCGAAGTGTCACCATTTGAAAGATTCCAGGTGGGTGATGCAGGGCTGAGTAACTATTATGGTTTGCTCGGTTATGATATTATTGCACACAGGGGATACCCGATCTATTCAAGCTCAAATCCAAAGGTGAATCCTGAAAATGTTAACCAGACACAGTTCTTTACCATTTTCAATAAATACACCATGGAGCTGCGCTATCCTTTAAGCACTAACCCAAGCAGCACTATTTATGGTCTTGCATTTTTTGAAGCTGCCAATGGCTGGTACTCATTTAAAGAATATAATCCGTTCAGGTTACGCCGTTCTGCCGGTGTGGGTATGCGTTTCTTCCTGCCAATGTTTGGTTTGCTTGGGTTTGATTACGGCATCGGATTTGACAGGATACAGCCGGGTGAACCATTGAAGAATGCATATAAGTTTACCTTTATGCTTGGCCAGGAACCACAATAGTTAATAAAATTTAAAACTCAGCATCATGAAAAAGATCTTATTTATTGCCTGCTGTTTGTTTGTGATCTCATTTACTTCAACAGCGCAGCGTTATGCAGTAATAGATTCAAAATACATTCTTGAGAAATTGCCTGAATACAAGGAGGCGCAGGGTAAACTGGACCAGTTCAGCGCCCAGTGGCAGCAGGAGATTGAAAAGAAGCAGGCTGACCTTGATAAAATGTACAAGGATTATGATGCAGAACAGGTAATGTTAAGTGATGAGTTGAAAAAGAAAAGAGAGGACGAGTTGTACAATAAGGATAAAGAATTAAGAGACCTCCAACGTAAGCGTTTTGGTTTTGAAGGAGACCTGTTTAAAAAAAGACAGGAACTGGTAAAACCCATACAGGACAAGGTGTACACGGCTATACAGAAACTGGCTGTTGAAAAATCCTACGATTTTATTTTAGACAAAAGTGAAGGAATTACCGTTATCTTTGCCGACCCCAAACTTGACCGTAGTGATGATGTGCTCAAGTTTTTAGGTGTTAAATAATTTATAACAAATACATGCTTTGCAGCCAACAGGCTGGTAAAAGCTACTTAAACAAAACAAACTTTACACAGAGAATGAAACATGTATTTACAGCAGTTGCAGTAATGATTATTTCAGTGCTGGGCTTAGTGGGTACCGCAAACGCCCAGGGAAAAATTGGTTATATCAGCACAGAAGAACTGATCGGTTCTATGCCTGAAGCAGAAAAAGCAAATACCAGCCTGCAGGAATACCAGGGTTCTTTACAGGAACAGGGAACTGAATACCTGAAAGAATACCTTGAAAAAGACAGTGTTTTCCGTGCCGACTCAGCTAAATACAGCGCTGCAGTGAAAGAGTTAAAAATTAAAGATCTGAATGAACTGGGTCAGAAAGTGCAGGGATGGAACCAGACAATGCAGCAGCTGATGCAGCAAAAAACACAGGAATTACTGGCACCAATGAGAACAAAAGCATACGAAACAATTAAAACGGTGGCAAAAGAAAGTGGTTATGCTTACATTTTGGATGCACAGGCAATACTGGTAGGTCCTCCAGGTGATGATATTTTACCATTGGTAAAAAAGAAACTGGGTATAAAAGATACACCTCCGGCAGCAACAACCCCGGCCAAGCCCAAAACGAATTAAGAATTTTTATTGATAACAGGAAGCCATCTCTTAATCCGGGATGGCTTTCTTATTTTTGAGTATGAGCAAGGGTCCGATCGGTATATTTGATAGTGGCTATGGTGGTTTAACTGTACTGAAAGAAATAACAGCCCGCCTGCCACAATACGATTACATCTACCTGGGTGATAATGCCCGTTCTCCCTACGGCACCCGTAGTTTTGATACCGTGTACCATTACACGCTGCAGTGTGTTGAATGGTTTTTTAAACAGGGTTGCCACCTGGTTATACTTGCCTGCAATACTGCATCTGCAAAGGCCCTGCGTACTATACAGCAAAATGATCTGCCCGGGATCGATCCAGCCAAACGGGTACTCGGTGTGATACGGCCGACTTCTGAGGTTATTGGCGAGTACAGCAAAACAGGGGAAGTAGGGATACTGGCAACTAACGGCACCGTACAATCGCAATCTTATTTGATAGAAATCGAGAAATTCTTCCCGGGTACAAAGGTTTTCCAGCAGGCATGCCCCATGTGGGTGCCACTGGTGGAAAATAATGAGCATAACACACCTGGGGCAGATTTTTTCATAGAAAAGAATATTAACCAGCTGCTATCACAATCTTCATCTATTGATACCATTTTACTGGGCTGCACCCATTATCCACTGCTCTCAAATAAAATAAAAGAATTTGTACCCGGAGGAACTACGATCCTGTCGCAGGGAGAGATTGTAGCCGGCAGCCTGGTGGATTATTTGCAACGGCACCCCGAAATGGCAGAAAAATGCTCAACGGGTGGCTCGATCCGGTTTTACACCACCGATTCGGCGGAAGATTTTGACTCAAAAGCGACTATTTTCTACGGGAAACCGGTAAAATCAACCCATCTCACGCTTTAAAGCCATAAAAACTTTCCGCTACAGGCCTTAATCTTACAAGTTTTCCCTTACCTTTGCCGTCCTTTCACAAACAGCAGGGATGGTGCCCTGGTGAGTGTAGCAAAAGAGTTTTTAAAAACATTTTTAAAAGGAAAATTTTAATACAATGCCAGGTAAAAAAAGAACCTTCCAGCCTCATGTACGCCGCCGTAAATCAGTACACGGTTTCCGTAAGCGTATGCAGTCAGCCAATGGCCGTAAAGTATTGGCCAGCCGCAGGGCAAAAGGACGTCATAAACTGACTGTTTCTGACGAACGTTTTGGAAAAAAATAGACAATCCTGTAAAGGAATAAAAATACCAAAGCTCTCTCCGGAGGGCTTTTTTAATTTTGTTTGATTGGAACAGAAAATAAAATATACACTTGGTAAAGCTGAAAAGCTGAAAAGCCGGAAAGCAATCGACCAGTTGTTTGCCGGCGGCAAATCATTTTCTGTTTTCCCGTTAAAGGTTATTTATAAACTGAACTCAAAAGAATCCAGCGGGTCCAAAACCTCAAACATTAGACCTCAAACTTTAAACCTTCTTGCTGCCTTCAGTGCCAGCAAAAGGAATTTTAAAAAAGCAACTGAGCGTAACCGTGTTAAGCGTTTAATGAGAGAAGCTTACCGGCTGCATAAAAACGAATTACAGGACTGCCTGCGGGAAAAGCAACTGGGTATGGCTGTTTTTATTTTGTATACGGGGAATGAATTACCGGAATACAATTTGATACAACAAAAAACAGTTGTTATGCTGAAAAAACTGCTGAAAATTGTTCATGAAGAAATTGTTATTCATAACTAGCCTTCCTTTTATCTTTTTGATAAAATTGTACCAGTGGATCATATCACCCTGGCTGGGCAGTAAATGCCGCTATACACCTACCTGCTCCCAGTATGGTATCGAGGCGTTAAAAAAGTATGGACCTGTTAAGGGTTTATGGCTCACTGCAAAAAGAATAGGCCGTTGTCATCCATGGGGTGGCCATGGCTATGACCCTGTACCCTGATCAATGCTCATCACCTGAAAATATCTCCTGCCGGAATTTTTGGTAAAGAAATGAAACTGCCAGTAATACGGCACCTGTAAAAATGTAGGCAATTATTTTTTCAACAGAGCTAAAGTTGCCGCTGTCTATAAACAGGAGCTTCAATAAGGTGATGGCAAAAAGTGCCATGCAGCCAATCCGCAGCAGTTTAATTTTCCAGGTCATTCCTATGATAAAAATTATAATGGCCAGCAGCACCCAGATAATGGTCACTGTAAACCCTTCAAATTTCATTGCAACAAAACTTACGATGGCAATAAATGACATCATAAATAATGCATTGCCTAAATGGGCTTGTGCCGCCGCTGTTTTCTTAGTTACTAATGCTGCAATAAAATAACCAATGGCAAAGGCGAGTGTAACCGTACTTATTGGAGTGTGATATTTTTCATAGAAACATATGTTTACAGCAGTGTAAAGGAACAGGGAATTTATAATTACGATCAGTAGATCAGGGGCAATAACAGCTTCTTTTTTCAGTAGCTTAAAAGCAAGACTATTAAAAAGAAACAGTATAAAGAATACAAATGCAAATATGCTGAATGTATAAAAGCCTGCTGAATCAAAGCGGGTAACCAGTATTACCGTATAAATAAGCCAAGTGGTAAAAAATGATATATACGTAAGCGGCAGCCAGTATTTTTTAAAAGAGATGAACAGTATGCCAGCATTGATCAACAGGATATAGGCGAAAAGACCCGTTATATTACCGTTGTTACTGCTCACAAAAAAGGGGATAGCATAAGCTCCGGCCATACCAAGAATAGCAATTTCCTGCCGGTTGAATTTTAAAGAATTAAAAACTGTAAGAACAGTAAAGAGGAACATCAGGCCAAATGCAACAGGCCTGGATAAAATAGCATAATACTCATAAGCCGCATAGGTGGTAAAATAGGCAGAGGCCATCGCCCCGCCGAATAGTATTACACTGAAGAGTAATAATTTTTTATATAGCCGCAACGAAAGTAAAAACAGTACGGCTCCTGCAATATATGCCAGTATGATTCTCAGCAAAGGAGATATAAGATTGGCGTCAATTGCATATTTAACACCAATTGCAAGTCCGATCAGTAAAACAATGATACCAACAAAATGAATGAGGTTTAATCCTATAAAATTTTCTAAGTTAGAACCGGCAGCATACTGCCGCCTGATTTTTTCAGCGGATTGCTTTGTGGGTATCAGCACATCTTCACCCTTCAGCCTTGTTATTTCAGCTTTTAATAAATTGATCTCATGGCTGTTCTCTTCAATTTTATTTGAAAGTATTTCAACTTTTTCCAACAGGTTTTTTATCTGTTCATCCATCAGGCTGTGGAGCTGGTGTTTTTCAAATATACCAAAAGCAATCTGATCAAATAAAAACGGGCGCCTTTGGCGCCCGTTTTGAAAAAAGGATCACAACTTAATTGATCACTATTTCTTTTTTCGACGGTTCTTTACCAGCGATCACCGGCAGTGTTACCTGCAACACACCATCTGCGTATTTGGCAGTAATGTTTTGTGTGTCGATGCTGTCGTCCAGTGTAAAGCTGCGTTTAAAACCACCCCGGCTATATTCCCTTAATACCCATTCAGGGCGGGGAAAACCTTCCGGTGGCGTGTAAGAAACAGTGAGTTCATTTCCATTCACATCCAAATGAAAATGTTCTTTAATTCGGCCGGGTGCAAACACCAGCATCTCGTAAGTGCTGTCTGTTTTGTAAATGTTTACTGCAGCCCGTTGCATGGAGCGGATAAATCCCGTCCTGGCGGAATTTCCGTAAGCGTTGCCTTTTGCGGCACATGACTGATTGTAGTACATGTTCTTTTGTTTTAGTTAAAAAATAGATTAACAGGAAATAAAGCATAAAAAGAATGCCAGCTCATTTTGTATGTAAATATGTCATTCGCCCTAAAATCTTTTACTTTGCAAAAACAAATAAAATGGCAAAAGAAAAGATAAGATGCAGCTGGTGTTTAAAAGATGACCTGTATAAAAACTATCATGATGAAGAATGGGGGACGCCTCTTCATGACGACCAAAAATTATTTGAATTACTTTGTCTCGAAGGTGCCCAGGCGGGCCTTAGCTGGTATACAGTTTTAAGTAAAAGAGAAAATTACCGGAAGGCATTTGATAATTTCGATGCAGTTAAAATGTCTAAATACAATGAAGCAAAATTTGAAAAGCTGCTGCAGAACGAAGGGATCATCAGGAACAGGCTGAAAGTGCATGCGTTTACCGGCAATGCCAAAGCTTACCTGGCCGTTCAAAAAGAGTTTGGAAGTTTTGATAAATATATCTGGCAGTTTGTTGGCGGTAAACCCATCATCAATAATGTAGGTGGCATGGGTGCTGTGCCTGCAAAAACCACTATCTCCGATGCAATGAGTAAAGACCTTTTAAAAAGGGGATTTAAATTTGTTGGGTCGACTATCTGTTATGCATTTATGCAGGCTTCAGGTATGGTGGATGATCATTTTAATGATTGCTGGAAAAAGAAAAAGAAGAAATGACCTTATTTTTTTAAAGAGAGGTTTTTCTCCAGGAAGCAGTCTATCTTTTCAGCGATATCATCACCAAATTCTTCCAGGGCAAAATGCCCCGTTTTATAGAAATTGAATTCTATATTTTTTATATCATTACCATAGGCAAGCGCACCACGCTTAAGAAAGAAGACATCGTTTTCTCCCCAGACAATTAATGTAGGAGGTTGTTTTTCCCTTAACATTTTTTGCCAGGAAGTATATGCCTTGACATTATTTTGATAATCGTACAGCAGTTTGTATTGTATCTCTTTGATCCCGGGTCTGTCAAGCAGGGCCTGGTCGAAGCTGTAACTATCAGGTGCAACAGCAGAAGGATCGGTTGTTCCTTCGAGATACTGGAACATGGTACCCTCCAGTTGCATAAAATCAAATACCTTTTTTCTTTTTGCCGGATCATGCGGATCTGTCCAGATGGCTTTTAAGGGTGCCCAGGATTCTCCTAATCCTTCTGCATAAGCGTTTCCATTTTGAACAAGCAGGCACTCCAATAACTGTGGCCTTCTTGTTACCAGCCGCAGGCCAACAGGTGAACCGTAATCCTGTATGTACATGGAAAATTTTTTAATACCCAGTAGGTCAATAAACTTTTCCATTACCAGCGATATATGCTCAAAGCTGTATTCAAAACTGTCTGCAGCGGGCACATCGCTATAACCAAAGCCAGGGTAATCAGGTGCTATCAGCCTGTATTTGTATTTCAGTTTTTCGATAGATTTCTGAACATGAAGGAGGAAGACGGAAACCCATGCATCAGTAAAATGACGGGAGCATCCACTGGTCCTGCTTCACGGTAAAAAATATTGATGCCCCCGGTATTTATTTTTTTATAATGAACCTTCATGCCTTCATTGATTGGTTGTGCAGCTGCCTTTGAAATCATAATGACTGTAAACAGCAACAATAAATTTTTCATGGCGTAAAGTTGATATGCTAAACTTATTCTTACCGTAAGCCGCACGACAAAAATCAGATTTATCTCCCTGCTCAGAAGCCGGGATGGAATGAATTCAGCCTGCTTATCAGCCTGTCAAGCGAAAGCTTACCGGCACCGTTTACCAATAAGGCCGCAGCCATACCAATCACCAGCAAATGGTATTCATAACCCTCACCGGCCTGGTTACCAAACCAGTTGATAAAAAAACCATTGCTGATATGAGATGTTAATATGATACCGGCGAAATTGATAATGACAGCCAGTGATACAAGGCGTGTAGCCAGTCCTGCTATCAGTAACAATGCACCAAAAAATTCCACCATGATCACCAGGAAACCGATGATCCATGGCAAATGCATAGTGCCGGTAAAAAACTGCATGGTGCCGGAGAATCCATAACCGCCAAACCAGCCGAGTAGTTTTTGTGCCCCATGCGGGAATAATACCAGGCCAAGCATGATCCTTACAATAGTGGCGGCATAGCTTTCATTTGTTTGTAATATTTTTTTCATGACTATACTTTTGTTTTAGTTACCGTAAAAAAATTGTTCTTTGATGATCTTCCCGTCTTTCCAGTGCTGTACAGATACCTGTGTGTAATTGCGGACACCCCATTCACGGTGCACATAATCAAAATGCCATTTTACATACGACAGGTTTTCTCCCACCGCCACATCAAGTGCATTTGCACCACGGAACTCGGTGATGTTTCCAAAAAACTGCAGCTCACGGAGCCGGTTGGCATCTTTACCAATGGTGGGTAATTGTTCGTTTTCCTGCATTACCACTTCGTCATCATAATACAGTTCAAAACCTTCCATGGCCTTTCCTTCTAAGATCAGTTGATTGAGGTGGCCGATCTTTTCTTTAATTGTTTGCATGATCATTTATTTTTTTGTTTAAAATTGATAATGCAAATATGGCCTTGCAGGGAGGCTGTTTCCAATGATGTGGGGTAAGAAAAAAGATTGATCTGTGTTAAGTCGGGCTATTTTTTTTCGGCCAGTTGTTTACGGATGCGGCTGAGGGATTCAGGTGTGATGCCGAGGAACGAAGCGATGTGTTTTTGCGGAATGCGTTGTTCAAGTATTGGATATTGCTGGATAAAATTTAAATAACGTTGTTCTGCCGGGAGGCTCATGTTTTCAATAATGCGGCGCTGGTGACCTACAAATGCCCGCTGGAGTTTAATACGGAAAAATCTTTCAAATTTTGGAACGGTCAAGAACAGCTCATCCAGGTCATTCTTTTCTATCAGCAGCAATGTTGAATCTTCCAGCGCTTCAATATTGGTCAATGCTGGTTTGCCTGTAATGAGCCCATACATATCACTCGTCCACCAGTCTTCAATGGCAAACATGATGGAATGCTCCATCCCTGATTCGTCCACGTAATACTGGCGGAGGCACCCTTTAAGCACATAGCATTCGTACCTGCAAAGGTCGCCGGCTTGTACATGGTATTGCCGTTTCCGCAGTTGCTTTTCCTTCAGTACAGAAAGAAAAAAATGTTGCTCCTGTTCATCCAGCTCAACCAGTGCGGCAATGTTTTTAAGCAATGCTTCCTTCATTATTCAAATGTATTAAATAAAAAGGGCCGTGACAATTGTCACGGCCCTTAACCTCAAGTCAAAAAACATATTTTACTTCGCCGCAAATCTTTCGGCTACTTTATTCCAGTTTACAACGCTCCAGAAAGCCGCCAGGTAATCTGCCCTGCGGTTCTGGTAGTGGAGGTAATAAGCATGTTCCCAAACGTCCACACCTAAGATCGGTGTGCCTTTTACTTCCGCCACATCCATTAAAGGATTATCCTGGTTTGGCGTAGAGCTTACCTCCAGCTTGCCATCTTTTACTAACAGCCACGCCCATCCGCTGCCGAACCTTGTCATGCCGGCATTGTTAAATTTTTCTTTGAATGCATCAAAAGAGCCAAATGCCGCATTGATAGCATCAGCAACTGCACCAGAAGGTGTGCCGCCTGCATTGGGCGCCAGGCTTTCCCAAAAGAAAGTATGATTCCAGTGACCGCCGCCATTATTACGAACGGCAGGGCTGATGCTGCCTGCAGTTGCTACCAGTTGTTCAAGTGTTTTATTTTCATGCTCCGTGCCGGCAATGGCTTTATTTAAGTTATCTACATATGCCTGGTGGTGCTTGCCGTGGTGGATCTGCATTGTTTTAGTGTCGATATGTGGCTCCAATGCTTCGTGTGCATAAGGAAGAGCCGGTAGAGTAAATGCCATAATGCTTATTGTTATTTTTTATTTGATGAATAAATCGGGTTACAAAGGTAGTGGGGTAATATTTAGCTGACAAATTCAATACCATTTCATTTTTTTCTTTGTTTTATGAAAGTTTGACATGGTTTTTGCTATTATTGCCACGTTATCCAAAATAATCGCATGAAAAAGTCATTAGTGGCTTTCTCATTGCTGTGCATCACCGGGAATGTTTTTGCCCAGGCTGTCAGCAATGAAAGTCCAGTTACCTCGTCAGCAGATGCCGCTGTTACAAAACCAAAAATTGTTGCCAGCCCGGAAATGAAAGTATTTCCAAACCCGGCCAGGAACAAGATCACCGTTGATGTGAAAGGTTTTGAGCCGGGCATGATCTCCGTTAAAATAGTAGATACCAAGGGCAAGATGCTCCGCCAGGATAATCGCCTGCTAACCTCCGGTAGTGAGGAAGTGCCAATGTTTATTGCACTGGAGCCCTGCACCTGTTATGTGGTGGTGGAGCAAAAAAACCGGCTTGCAAAGCGGAAGCTGGTGATCTATTAAAGCTTTTCTGCTGTTTGTTATCGTCTCCGGTTGAGGCGAACGCCTAATATGTGTACCATTCAATGGTTTTAAAATGCCATTCAATCAAAAGGGCAGTTCACCCTTCATTCTGCAGGCTTTTTTGGCTACCTTGACGGGTATAAATCTTATTTATGACCCATACGGCAGCTGCAGAAAAACGCATCCAGTCCATTGATGTTTTGCGTGGATTGGTAATGGTTATAATGGCGCTTGATCATGTTCGTGATTTCTTTTACAGGTCGGCGCTGGACAATGCATCTGCTGCAGCGCTTGACCCAACTAATCTTAAATCAACCTTTCCGGCTTTATTTTTTACTAGATGGATAACGCATTTTTGTGCACCTACTTTTGTTTTCCTCTCAGGCGTGTCCGTGTACCTGATGTCGCTGAAAAAAACAAAAAAAGAATTATCTGTTTTTTTAATTACAAGGGGCACGTGGTTGGTTTTGGTAGAACTTATCATTATCACTTTTGCCTGGACGTTTAACCCGGCATATAATAATTTGATCCTGCAGGTAATCTGGGCGCTCGGTGTTTGTATGTTATTGATGGGATTACTGGTATGGCTGCCTTATAAGTTCATCCTTGTTTTTGGCCTGGTAATTTTCTTTGGTCATAACCTGCTGGATCTTCCTGCAGTTAACGGGCAATTGCATGGAACCATGTTCTGGGACCTGGCTTACTTTTCAAATTTTGCTCATTATTCTTTAGCAACAGATCATGGGTTTTATATTGTATATCCCTTCCTGCCCTGGCTCGGCGTTATGTCACTTGGCTTTTGTTTTGGCAAACTCTATACGCCTGGAACAGATGCTCCATGGAGAAGGAAGAAATTACTGCAGACCGGTTTTGGCTTACTGCTGTTTTTTATTGTACTCCGCCTTACAAATGTTTACGGCGACCCGGTGAAATGGGAAACGCAGGAGCGGGGGCCTCTTTATACATTCCTGTCTTTTTTAAATATTACCAAGTACCCGCCATCTTTATTGTTTCTGTCCATAACTATTGGAGCAGGCATCCTGTTCCTGGCTTTTATAGAAAAAGTGCAGAATGGTTTTACAAGCTTTATGAATGTATTTGGGCGGGTACCAATGCTGTACTATATCCTGCATATGTATCTTATCCATATCCTGGTGGTGGTTGTTTTTTATATGCAGGGATTTACTTCTAAAGATATAGTTACGCCCAATAACCTGTTCAACTTCAGGCCGGGTACATTTGGCTTTGGCTTATTTGGGGTGTACGCTGTTTGGTTGTTTATTATAATAGCATTGTATCCCGTATGTAAAAAATATAACCACTATAAGAGTACACACAAACATTGGTGGCTAAGCTATCTTTAGTTCAATAGCTTGTTTTATATTTAACACCGCAAAAAATCTCCTGATGCACATTAAAAATATTCTTTCACCTGCACTGGCAGCATTGGTGTTTGCCGGTTGTAATAACCAATCTACAGAAGTGAAAAAATCCGCATTTGCATGGCCTGAAAATATAGCAGCACCTGTATGTGAGCAAAAACCAAAACAATTTGTTGCCCATGGCGATACCATTACAGATAATTATTACTGGCTGAATGATTATTTTAAAAAAGGGCCTGACAGTAATAAAGTGGTTGATTACCTGGCAGCCGAAAACAGGTATTTTGATACGATGATGTCCGGCACGAAGGCATTGCAGGAGAAATTGTATACAGAAATGAAAGCACGGATAAAGGAAAAAGATGAATCCGTACCATTCTTAAAAAATGGCTATTATTATTACAGCAGGGTGGTGGAAGGAAAAGATTATTTTTTGTATTGCAGGAAGAAAGGTTCCCCTGATGCAAAAGAAGAAGTATTGCTGGATGTAAATGCCATGGCAGAAGGGCATAACTATTTTTCTGCAACGGGATTTGACATAAGCCCGGATAACAAGTTGCTGGCTTATGCTACTGATGCTGTTTCGAGGCGGCAATATATTATTCATGTAAAAAATCTTGAAACAGGCGAAATACTGAAAGACGAAATAAAAAATACAGAAGGCGACCCTGTATGGGCGGCGGATAATAAAACCATTTTTTATACTGCTAAAAATGAAATAACACTTTTATCTGAAAGGATCAAGCGGCATTTGCTGGGTACAGATGCTGCAACGGACCCAACCGTATACGAGGAGAAAGATCAATCAAATTATATCGGGGTATATAAAACAAAGTCGGGTAAATTCATATTGATCACTTCACAGGCTACATTATCAAGCGAAGTAAGATGGGTAGATGCTGCCAGGCCCGAAGGAACCTTTGCTGTATTTCAGCCAAGAATGAAAGAGGTGTTATACGAAGTGGATCATGCCGACGACAAATTTTATATCCGTACCAACCTGCACGCAAAGAATTTTAAAATTGTTACTACGCCTGGTACAAAAACAGATACAGCTAACTGGCAGGATTACCTGCCGCACAGTAACGAGATACTCGTACAGGGATTTGATCTTTTCAAAAATTTTGTAAGTGTTTCCGAAAGAAAAAATGGCCTTACACAACTGCACATCATTAACAAAAATGATAACAGCAGTTATTACCTGCCCTTCGATGAGCCCGCCTATACGGTGAGCCTTGCTAACCAGCCGGAATATAATACAGATGTGATGCGTTTCAATTATACTTCTCTTACCACGCCACAATCGGTATATGATTATAACATGCAGTCAAAAGAAAAAAAACTGATGAAAGAGCAGGCTGTACTGGGAGGGTTTGATAAGAATAATTACGTAACAGAAAGATTGTTTGCTACTGCAAAAGACGGTACAAAAATTCCCATTTCAATTGTTTATAAAAAAGGCTTTGTGAAAGATGGAAAAGCGCCCCTGCTTGAATACGGCTATGGCGCTTACGGGGCAACCAATGATCCAGCTTTCAACAGTGCCAGGCTGAGTTTGCTGGACCGTGGTTTTGCATTTGCGCTTGCACATATCCGTGGCGGTGAGGAAATGGGAAGGTATTGGTATGAGGACGGTAAAATGATGAAAAAGAAAAACAGCTTTACTGACTTTATTGATTGCGCCGAATATCTGATTGCCAATAAATATACCAGCAAAGAACATATTTATGCAGAAGGACGCAGCGCAGGAGGATTATTAATGGGTGCCATAGTAAATATGCGGCCTGATCTATGGCATGGTATCGTAAC
Source organism: Ferruginibacter sp. (assembly GCA_047600665.1). Lineage (GTDB taxonomy): Bacteria > Bacteroidota > Bacteroidia > Chitinophagales > Chitinophagaceae > Ferruginibacter. The sequence goes on along the minus strand of JASGKJ010000003.1, from coordinate 1,618,459 downwards.
AGCGGTCCCTTTTGTGGATGTGATCACCACCATGAGTGATCCCACCATACCACTTACAACGAATGAATATGATGAATGGGGTAACCCGGCGAATAAAGAAAGTTATTTCTACATGAAATCTTATTCTCCTTATGATAACGTGGAGAAGAAAGCTTATCCAAATATGCTGGTTACAACCGGCCTGCACGACAGCCAGGTGCAGTATTTTGAACCTGCCAAATGGGTGGCTAAACTAAGGGCTCTGAAGACAGATAAAAATGTTTTGTTGCTGCATACAAATATGGAAGCTGGTCATGGTGGTGCCAGCGGCCGTTTTAAAGCATTGAAGGAAAAAGCAAGGGATTTTTCATTTTTGCTGGCGTTGGAAGGAATTGCCGAATAAGCTACTTATACTTTTTCAAAGGCCGGGTAATTCCCTGCCTTTTTATTTACGAATGAGTTATCCCTGTTCAGTCCCGGCGCTGTTTTTTTACGTACATTTAATTTAATAAACAAGAATTCCAACCTGTCTAACCTGTTATAAGCTTTATAACTATTGTTCCAAAACCAACTGATGAAGTATATTTCATTTCCTGTTATACTATTATGCCTGTTCCTGTTTCCTGTTAAGTATTCGTCGGCCCAGCTATTTCCGGGGATGAAGGTGAACGGGCGTACGAGGATACTGGGTGACACGGTAAATGTGTGTAAAGGAAGTTCACTCTTATATGAAACCACGGCTACCGGCTTCACCAGTATCCGCTGGCAGTTCCAGTCAGGCACACCTGCCACCAGTACTTCGTTTTTCCCTCAAACCATTGTTTATAATACAGTGGGTGTTGACAGTACGGTGCAGGTAATTTCAGACGGACTTACCAGTGATTCTATGTTTATTTATGTAAGGGTGTCGGATATTAAACCCACAGCCAGCTATACGTTTACGCCGGATAATGTATGCGGTAACACACCTATTGCATTTACCAATAGTTCTTCTGGTCTTGGAAATACTTATCAATGGGATTTTAATGATGGTACAACCGTTACCACCACCAGCCCTTCACACCAGTTTTTGGCCGCTATTGGAAGTTCAGGTTCACAAACGTATAATGTAAAGCTGGTGGCTACTAACGTGTACGGGTGCAGGGATTCATCCACTAAGATTATAACAGTGCAAAAGATACCTGATGCCACTATCGGTAATGCAGATCCGCAGGTGCTGTTCGGGCCTTTTAATGGCGTACCCACTTTCCGGAAATGTGCCATCAATAATTCTTACCTGTTCCAGTTCAGCAACCAGTCAAGCACTAATAATGCTAATATGTCTTACACGATCCAGTGGGGTGATAATACACCCGACACGACATTTGGCGGCTGGCCGGCAGCAACCATCATCCAGCATAATTATCCCATCGGTAACAACATCATGACGGTAAGGATAACGGGTACCAATGGTTGTATTGGTATAAGAAAGTACAACGTTTTCCTTGGCACCAATCCCGGTGGTGGTTTTATCAGTTTAGGTAATACAGATATCTGTGCGCCGGATTCATTGCGGTTCGTGGTTACCGGTTATAATAATAATTCTCCGGGCACCATTTATCGTGTAACCGTAAATGATGGTGCCACACCCGAGGTATTTACACATCCTCCGCCTGATACGGTTACCCATCTTTTTAATTTTACTTCCTGCGGCACCAGCAGCAGTAATGGTTCTAATACTTTTCAAAATTCATTCAGGGCGACACTGGATATTGAAAATCCCTGTGCCAGTACAAGTGTAAGTGTAATACCGATCCTTGTTTCAGGTAAGCCCAAAGCTATCATCAACGTATCACCCGATGTAGTGGTTTGTACCGGCACAAATGTCTTTATAAATGATGGCGGTTATTATGGCGGCGTTGTTACTGCAACAGGAGGAGGTACTTCCACCTGTTATAATACAGGTAAGCAGGTATGGACCATTACACCCTCCACCGGCTATACTATTAACAGCGGTACCATGGGTTCTACAAACGGAAGTAATTCAAATGGTTTTGTGTGGACATCCGGTACCCCCTCTCTCAATACAACTTTTAATACACCGGGAACTTATACTATCCGGCTTTATATATTTAATGACAGGTGTGGCATGGACAGTACTGTAAGAACAATCTGTGTCCGTAACCCGCCACAGGCAGGCTTTACAATGGATAACAGGTCTGCGTGTGAAACCGGTACAGCAAAATTCACCAATACATCCTCCAGTTCTGGCGCATGTCTCGGTGATAATTATACATGGGCTGTATCTTATATTGATGGGCTTGGCTGTGGTGGTAGTACGGGTTCTAATTATGATTTTATAAACGGTACCAGTTCTTCTTCTGCTGAACCACAAATTCAATTCAATGTGCCGGGCAAATATATTATTGAACTGACTGCAGCTGCTGTTGGATCAAATTCCTGTACACCCTCAACAAAAAGAGATACGTTTACTGTAAAGGGTAAGCCTAAAGTTGTTATTGACCCTATTGCAAGTATTTGTGCCAATAACACTATTTCGCCAACAGCAACAGTATCCGGTTGCTATGCTGACAGCGTTTTAAAATACAGCTGGACTTTTACAAATGGCACACCGGCTTCTTCCGTAAATCTCAACCCCGGGCAAATAAATTATACAGCACTGGGTACACATCCCATACAACTAACAGTAACGAGTGAGTGCGGTTTGGTGCCGGCAACTTCATCTGTTGATATAACAGCACCGCAGGTGGTGAATGCAGGTAGTGATACCATCATTTGTCAAAGTACCAACAGCCTGCAGTTTACGGGTACACCGGCGGGCGGTACCTGGTCCGGTTCTTCTTCCGTTACAGCTGCCGGGGAATTTACTCCTTCTGTAACAGGAATAGTTCAGCTGGTATATTCAGTTGGCTCGGGTACCTGTACAGTTACAGATACGATGGCCGTTACGGTAAATGCCGGTATCACCAATAATATTATTAACCCATCACAATCGGTTTGTATCAATACACAACCAGCCATCATTACAGGTCAACCAGCCACCGGTGGTGATGGTACACCTGCTTACCAGTGGCAGCAAAGTACAGACAGTGTAACCTGGGGCAGCATAACCGGCGAAACTGGCCTGGATTATACGCCACCTGTTTTAACTGCAACTACTTTTTACCGCCGTATTGCATATACAACACTCTGCTCTGGTGTGCTCGGTAGTTTCAGTGATCCTGTAAAGATCACCATAAGGGAAGATGCAAATGCTGACCTGGTTGCTAATCCACCAACAGGTTGCCCTCCTTTTGATCTGGGTAAAGTAATTACGGTGAATACATACTCTGACAGGAATGGACAGTATCAATGGTATGCGGATGGGGTATCGATTGGATCCAACCCCTTAGGTCTGTTCCCGGGTTATATCATGCAGAACAGTAATGATACAGTTATAATAAAATTGGTAACAACAAGCCCATTTGGTTGTAAGCCGGATTCTATGGAGCAACAGTTCATTACTTTTAAAACGTCTGTTGCAAAATTTGAGAAAGGTAATGCGAAAGGTTGCAGTCCGCTGATAGTACCATTCACCAATACATCCAATATCATAGATAACAGCATCCAGTTCTTCTGGGATTTTGGGAACGGTGTTACCAGTACTGCTGCTCAGCCCGGCAGTATACAATTTAATACCAGCCAGTATTTCAATGACACAACATACTACGTAACATTAAAAGCTTTTGGTGGCTGCGATACCACAGTATGGCGTGACAGCGTGGAAGTGAGAACAAGTCCCAAGTCAAGGTTTGGTGTATCAACCACATCAGGCTGTTCGCCATTACCCTTGCAGATCAACAATACATCGCTGGGCGGACCAAACACTTATTACTGGGATTTTGGTAACGGAGATGTTGATACAACTTTTACTACAGGCAGTTTTAATTATACTTATAATACAGGTACGCTGGTGGATACTTTTGCTATCCGCCTGATTGCAACGAATGAGTGCGGTAGTGATACGTCAACAATTGATATAAGGATAGCGCCGAATATTATTATTCCACAGGTCAACATCAGTGGAAGTGAGTTGTATGGTTGTGCACCGCATATTGTAAACTTTATTAACAGTACGGATGGTGCCACCGGCTATCGCTGGGATTTTAATGATGGTACACCTGTAATTACAACAAGTAACAATGAACGGCGTGTTGTACATACCTATACATTACCGGGAGACTATAATGTTAAGATCGATATCACCAATGGCTGTTCAGATACAACCGTGTTCAGGCCGGTAACGGTGTACGCAAAACCCAATGCAGATTTTATAACAAATGCTTCTGTATACTGCCTGGGCGACACGGTAAAAGTTACCAACCGCTCCGCTGATGCAAGTAATTACCGCTGGTTCTGGGGAGACGGGCAAACAGATGCAGGAGATGCACCGGTACATGTTTACACAATAGCCGGTAATTATGATATTTTATTACGGGCAGAAAGGGTAAATAATTTTGGTGTGGTTTGTTTTGATACGCTGGTGGTGCCAATCAGTTTACAGGTAAAGCCAGATGTAGCACTGCAATCAAATATTAATTTGTCCAACTGTGCACCTTTTGTTTTAACTGTTGCCGCTCCGGCGATCATAAACGAAAATGTGGATTGGTATTTTTATGATACGACTGTTACACCTTCCCTCATAACAGCAAATGGCGTATCGGCACAGTATACGTTTAATAATGCAGGAACATTTAAAGTAAAGATGATTGCCTCCAACGCATTTGGATGTAAGGACAGCACCGAAAGAACATTTACTGTACGGGCAACCCCGCAAGCTTCTTTTACACCGGGTGACCTTGCTGTATGCAAGACTGATACAATTGTTTCATACCAGAATACAACTGTTTACAATGACAATGGCCCGCTGAGTTACCGATGGCTGGTGGATGGAACACAGTTTGCCACCACGGGTAATTTTACACACCGCTATACTGCTGCTGGAGGAACTGCATTACCACGATCGTTCAGTACTTTGATGATTGCCACCAATACGGTGGGTTGCAGTGATACCGTTGCTGCAACACTCCAGTTAAACCCTGTGCCGGATGCACAGTTCAGTATCGTCAGTACAAATAACTGTGTGCCTTTTATACCAGCCGTGGTGGATAATTCAGCTTATGTAACAGATTACAGGTGGCTGCTGAATGGCCAGTTTGTTTCTGCAGATCCAAACCCTTCGGTGGAAATTTTACAACCATCCACCGCTTATACATTTACGCTAGTGGGTAATAATATATATGGATGCAAGGCAGATAGTTTTACAGTGAACTTTACTTCGAGGATAAAACCGGATGCATCCTTTACCGTAAACGATACGCTTGGTTGCAGTGGTGCACTAAATGTTGCAACCAATAACCAGACAAGATTTGCAAACTCCTATACCTGGGATTGGGGTGATGGTTCACCCACTGTTGCATTCAACAGCCCGACACATTTGTATAATACCATCGGCAGCTATGTCATTTCTTTAATTGCAAGTGATGGTGTTTGCAGGGACACGGCATTGCAGCCTGTAACTGTTTCCACCAAACCAATAGTTGATTTTGCTGCAACGCCGCTGGTAAGCTGCGATACTGCAAGGGTGCAGTTCAGTAACCTCAGCCAGAACGCTGTTGATTTTAACTGGGATTTTGGTAACGGTACCACCAGCAACAGCACTAATCCTTTTGTAAACCTGGCGCCGAAAAATTCTTCTTATTCTATCAAGCTGGTTGCATATAACGGCAGTTGCAGGGATTCGCTCATTAAACCCAATTACATACTTGCCAAAATACCGCCGGCAGGAGATTTTATCATTAATCCTTCACCCATAATAACAATACCCAATTATACTTTCAGCTTTACCAACCTTACACCTAACAGTAACAAATACACGTACCAGTGGGATCTTGATGATGGTACGTTTGCAACAACAAGGGATGTGCCTGATCATAAATATGCCGATACTGGTAATTATTATATCCGGCTGATCGTACTTGATACAAATATGAATTGCCAGGATACGGTGATCAAAATAGCCAGGATCGATGGTATACCGGGGTATTTGTATGTGCCCAATGCATTTTATCCAAACAGTATACAAACACAGTTCCGCAGCTTTAAACCACTGGGTAAAGGATTGGCAGATTATCATTTGCAGATATTCGATAACTGGGGTAAGCTGTTGTTTGAAAGCCGTGAGCTGGATGCAACAGGAGCGCCGGTAGCCGCATGGGATGGCACCTTTAAAGGAGCACCAGTAGCACAGGATACCTATGTATGGAAAATTAATGCCCGGTTTAAAAATGGTAAACAGTGGGATGGAATGGTGTACACTAACCTGCCCGGAAAGAAAACGGGTGTTACGTTTGGTACTTTAAACTTGTTCAGATAGGAATATGCGATACAGGATATTGTTTTTATTGGTAATGTTATGTACTGCAGCAACAGCACAGGATGCTTTGTTCAGCCAGTATTATAATTCGCCTGTTTATTTAAACCCGGCATTAGCGGGCTGCGGTAAAAGTAATATGCGTTTATCGGCTGCTGCAAAAATGCAATGGATAAATCTTAACCAGCCATTCAAATATATAACAGGTGCGGCCGACCTGTCAGTGTATGATGATTACCTCCGCAATGTTTGTAACCTTGGCCTTATTGCCAACCACAGCCGCAAAGGCGCTTTGCAAAACACCAATATATCCGGTATTGTGGGTAGAAATTTCGGCACCTCCAATGAAACCTGCTCCAACTGGTTTCTGAGCCTTGCACTGCAGGCTGGTTTTAATTTCAGCAGTGTAAACAGGGATGCCTTGTTGTTTGCTGACCAGATCGATCAGAATGGCATTACAGGTGATCCATCGCAGATAGACCTGTTCAGGGGGAGTGATAATACAAACAAGACCTATTTTGATATGGGGTCAGGTTTTGTATTCACCTTCCGTGATTTTATGATCGGTGGTTCTGTGCATCATATCAACCAGCCGGAGGTGAGTTTCAAGGGCGCCAGCGTTAACAGTAAGCTGCCGAGAAAATATACAGGTCATTTCGGTTGGGTGTATGACAATGGTGATATAAAATTCAAGCCCACGATTATTGCTGAATTCCAGGGCAAGAGCAGTGTTTTAATTACGGGCCTGCTGTTTGACTTTAATAATTTCCCGGTTGAACTGGGTGCCTGGTACAGGAACAACACCAGTCTTTCCTATAACAGTGCTTTCACCATCGGCTTCAACTGGAAGTTCAGGTCCACAAGAATGATCAACACTAACAGTTATGAGTATATGTCGAAACTGGGATTGAGTTATGATGCAGAAGTATATAAGCCTGGTGTAACCACTACACATGGCAGTATGGAACTTGGCTATCAGAAAGATATTATCATTAACAACGACCTGAAATGTCCTACAGCCACTTCGGGACAATGCGGTTACCGTTTTCCCTGGGAATTTTTCTAAGCAGGCTTACTGGCTTTGATGCCATAGATGGCTTTTCCTTTTCTTGCGCCGGTATGTTTTCCTTTTTCCAGTGTAAGTAGCCCGTTTACTAAAATGAATTTAAAGCCGGTGGAATATTGATGGGGCTTTTCAAAACTTGACCTGTCTGTCACTTCTTTTTCATTGAATATCGCAATGTCTGCATTCATACCTTCTTTCAAAAGTCCAATGTTTTTAAGCTGGAACTTTTGTGCAGGCAATGAGGTCATTCTTCTTATTGCTTCTTCCAGTGAAATAATTTTTTGTTCACGTACATACCTGCCCAACACCCTTGCATTGGTACCATAACCACGTGGGTGAGGGGCGCCCTTTCCAAATTCACGGATGCTGGCGTCTGATGCAAACATGTTGAAAGGATATTGCATGATATATTTTACGTCTTCTTCACTCATGCCATGGAACACCATCCCGGCGCCACCTTTCTGTATCATTTCAATGATGGTATTGGCTTCTTCCTTAGCCGTATGTTTTCTTCCTTTTAGTAAATTAACCTGCTCAATGCTCTTTCCATTCAACAAAGTGTCTTCTTTATAATAAGCCACCACCGCATAACTGTAATGTTTAAGGCCTCTTTTAGCAAGCTTCTGCATCATGTAGCTGATCACCTGTTTTTTTACGGCAGGCCTGCTCAGTTTTGCATTGACCGAATCCTGGTTATCAGATAAAACATCATCTGGCAGTAAAGTGCCAAGTGATGTACTGCTGGCGGTATAGGGATATTGATCAATGGTTACATCAATGCCTTCCTTTCTTGCATTTATTACCATTGCCAGTGTTTCCCTGCTGCGGCCCCAGTTTTGCTGGCCGCTGCATTTAAAGTGTGATATTTCTACCGGCATGCTGGCAGTACGACCGATATACAGCGCTTCAGCAATGGCTTGTGTTATACTGTCCGCTTCATCTCTCATGTGCGTTGTATAAATACCGTCAAATTTTGCAGATGCCTTTGCCAGCCTTAATACTTCTTCTGTATTTGAATAAGCGCCCGGTATATAAATAAGCCCGGTTGAAAAACCCAGTGCACCATCCTGCATCGCTTTTGTTACCAGTGTTTCCATCTGGTTCAGTTCGCTTTCTGTGGCAGCACGTTTTACCTTACCCATTACGGCTTTGCGTATATCGTTATGACCAATAAGTGAAGCAACATTGATGGAGAGCTGCAAAGAGTCGATCCATTTTAAATATTTACCAATATCAACATTTGACAAACCACAGTTGCCTGTGATGACAGTGGTGACACCATCATAAATAAAATTATCTGCAGTGGGTGTTTTTACCTCGTCATCTTCTATGTGAGTGTGTACATCAATAAACCCGGGTGTAACAATTAACCCTGTTGCATCAATTGTTTTGGCTGCAGTGGCACTTATAGCTTTTTGTATGAGCTGTATCTTTCCATCTTTTACGGCAATATCTGCTATATACCAGTTATTACCGGTGCCGTCAATGATCTTGCCATTTTTGATAAGTATATCATACGTGTTTTGTGCAGTGCATAATTGGATGCCTGCAAGCAGCGTAAAAACAAGTAACTGTATTTTCTTTTTTAATATCATAATTATTGTCCGGGTCTGACCTCTGGTGCCGACCCTGGTTTATTCTCCCGGGTGATACTTTCTCTCAACATGTTTTAAAATATCTTCTTTATAAAACAGCACGTCTTTAAATTGTCCTTTGGTGTACATTTCCAGCTGGTCGTTAAAGTGAGGAGATTGTTGATAGCCGCTATTACCACCGGCCAGTAAAGATCTTGCTTTTATTTTTTCCCCAAATTCCACGGCAGAAACAAAACTGTTACCGCTTACACCATACCGCTTATTTGTACCCGCTGCATACCTGCTTACATACGACGGCAACGAACCCCAGGTAGATGCTGCAAAACCGATTGGATAACTGGAGGCACTGTCATTATATGGTTGTTTAATATTGCTGCTGATGCGTTGGTACCGGTTAAGTGTACCCCATTTTATTTTCCAGTCTCCCTGTTTTTGTTTTAAGTCATGCAGTGTGGCTAATAAAGGCAGCAGCATTTCATCAATACCGGCAGCTGCTGCAAATGTTTTTGTTACTTCCACCTGGTCTTTTTCTCCTTCCTCAATATAAATTTTCCTGAGTGTATTGTTTAAATGCTCAGCCCATTCTATGGCAAGTGTGGCAGCAACGGAATTTTCATCCATAGTATAATCCCATTGCTTTAAAATTTGTATGGCATCCGCCAGTTCAGCAAATAAGCTGTCGCCAGGTTTTATATTTTTATCAAATACATTGATAAGTGCAGGAATGAGTATTTCAAAAGCAGCAAGCTTGCGGTTATATCCAATGGCGATCATTTTATCAATGGTAATATCTTTTTCATTATTGAGTAACCTTGCTGCGTTGACGCCACGGAAATTTTCTCCGTCAGGCGCCATATAAGGCGGGTAATTCTTTTTTTCAGGACTGCTGGTACCGGCAACTGTGTAAGGGGTAGAGTTGCAGTTTTGTATAAAACCTGAAGAAGGGTTGTACACATGAACAATTTCATTCAATGTATGCAGTCCCTGCCATTCTGTTGCGCTGCTGGTGCCATCAACCGGTTTGCCCCAATTATACTGAAGGGCTCTTTTGGGAATAAAATTGCCATGCCAGTAAGCAATGTTGCCTTTATCGTCTGCAAATACGGTGTTGTTGCTGGTGTTGGAACAAAGCTCCATGTTCTTTTTAAACGATTCAAAACCGGTTGTTTTGGTGCGCTGCCAGCTTTGTATCAAACTTTTAATGGAGCGGTTAAAACTTTTCACGCTGATATATTTTCCATTCCATTTTGCCATAACAGGACCATGCCCGGTATAAAAAGCTGTGACATTTTTTTTATTCATACCGCCGGCTGTTTTTACAGACAGGCTGATTTTCTTTTTAATTACTGGCTTTAGTTGTTTTTCATATTCGTAGTACAAGCCGTTGTTCTTTGTTACAAATTTTTCCCCGTACATATCGGCCACATCCACGTTGCTGCTGGTATGCATCCAGCCGCAGTGTTCATTAAAACCCTGGTAAACGAAAAACTGCCCCCAGGTAACAGCACCATAGGCGTTTAACCCTTCTTCGCTTACCATATGAACTTCCGGCCTGAAATAAAATGTAACATGAGGATTGATGTATAAAATAGCATTGCCTGAGGCCGTTTTTGAAGGCCCTGCTGCAAAACCATTTGATCCCGCTGTCATTACCTCATCATCCTTTGATCTTTCTTTATAACTGCCATCAGTACCCGAAAACAAATCTTTTACATCTTCTTCTGTTATTGTACCGGTGCTGATGGCGCCAATGCTGCCATCTGTCCATAGCAGCGGGTACCAGGGTTCAAAGCGGTTTAGTAACAGGGGTTTTACAGACGAGTTTTTATAAAGAAAATAATTTATGCCGGCAGCATAGGCATCCAGCAGCTTCCGCAACCAAACGGGGCTTTCTTTATAATCTTTGATGGCATCGGCACTGTCAATGATCAGCCGGATATACAGGTCATTCTGCCATTCTTCCTCACCTTTTATTTCACTCATGCGGCCCAGCTTTTCAATATAGTTCATCTCCACTCTCTTGAAATCATCTTCACATTGTGCATACAGCAACCCAAATACTGCATCTGCATCCGTTTTGCCATAAATATGCGGAATACCCCAGTTGTCCCGGATGATGGTAACCTGTTTAGCCTGTTGCTGCCATTTAATTATTTCCGCAGGAGAAAATTTTTGGGCGGTTAAAGATTGATATGCAAAGCAAAAAAGATAAAGAAGTATGTAGCGGGCTGTTTTCATGCAAACCAATTTACTGAAAACAAACAGAATGCAATTATAAAAATTTGCTTACTCCCATTTTTTTACCAGTGCTTCCAGGTATGCATGCTTGTTGCCGCTCCTGTACTTTGCTGAATAAGCTGTATGGTAATGGTGATTCCTCAAAAAATGAATCTGTGTTTCATCCCAGGAACGTTCATCTTTTACTTTTGAATGCAGCTTTAACTCTTCGTACAATGTTTGGGCAATATCTTGTACATCATCCCGGCCAAGATAATCCAGGTCAGCATCGCAAATAATTTTTTCCAGTATTGTCTTTGCATTTTGAGGAATCTTTGTAGCCATGATCATGGAACAAATGAGGTCGATCTGGTTTTTATTAAAACCAAAGGCAGGTAAAAATTCCCTTGCCATTTCGCAGCCCTTTTCTTCATGGCCCTGGTAGGTATATATAAAACCGGCATCATGAAAGGCAACTGCAATGCGGAGTATAGCCGTGTTCGCTGCAGGCAGTTTTTCAAATGCAGCGATCTTCATGGCTGCATCCATTACATCAATGGTATGGTGAACACCATGGTAGTGCAGGTCAGATGACAATTCATTTTTTAATGAATCTAAAATGAATGCCTCGGCTTTTTTAAAATCGGGTTCTATGGTTTGGTTCAATTGCATGAGCCGTTATTTAATGGCTATGTGCTTTTGCTTTAAGGATACCACCGGCAGCTTCTTTAATACTTGCTACATATACAAAAGCCTTGGGGTCAATTTCACGGATGGAAGCCTGTATCTGGTGTACTTCCAGCCTGGTTACAATCGTTACAATAATATCACAATCGGTTTTTATATCAAAACTTCCGGGCAGGTAACCCCGTTCGCCTTTATAAACAGTGATGCCTTTGCCAAGATCATTCACAAGATAACTTTTTACCTCTTCCGGTTGTGATGAAATAATATTGATGGCAGTATATTGTTCAATGCCATCCACTACATAATCGGCAGCACGGGTGGCTGTAAAGAAGGTGATGAGTGAATACATGGCAGTTTCAAGACCAAACTGCGTGGCAGCCACTGTGAAGATAACAGCATTGATAAGCAGGATGATCTCACTGTTGGAAAAGCCTGTTTTCCTCCTGGTGAAAACAGCCACCACTTCAGCCCCGTCAATAACACCTCCGCAACGTAGTACAAGCCCAACGCCACAACCCATGGTAAAGCCACCAAAGATCGCAATCAGTAATTTATCAGTAGTGATGGCGTGAATATGGATAAAAGTGAGCCCGAATGATAAAAGTGCAATGGCAAAAATAGTTTGTACAGCAAAGGTTTTACCAATACGCCGGTAACCGAGGTATACCAGCGGGGCATTCAGTACAACTGTAAGCAGGCTGATATCCCAGTGAAATACTTCGTGCAAAAGAATAGAGATACCTGTTATACCGCCATCCAGGAAACGGTTAGGGATCATAAAGCCACGCATGGCCAATACTGCAAACCCAACCCCGAAAACCAGCTGCAGCATATTTTTTAAACCAAATATGTGTTTCCAGTTAACAGGATCAGTTTTTATCTTTTTTCTCATGGAGTAAAATTATGCTATTATCACAGAGTTGCACGGGTGCTGTATTAATTCAGCACTTCGTACAGCACCACTTCTGTTGCTTTGTTTTTAAGCAAAGCGGTTCCTATTTTATTGCAGCTGAAAGATTGCTTTACTTTTTCATAACATTCTTCTGTAATGACCACCTGACCGGTGCCGGCTGCGGCCTGCAGCCGCTGGGCCGTATTTACGGTGTCGCCAATTACGGTATAATCCAGGCGTTTTAAAGCAGCGGATCCAATATTGCCGGAGATCATTTCACCACTGTTAATACCAATGGAAACCTTTGGTGAAAAGCCCAGTTCATCCGGTAATGAATTAACCTTGTTGCGTATAGCCAGGCAGGCATCGATGGCACGGTCAAGGTGATACTCATCTTTAAAAACTGCCATAATGCAATCACCAATAAATTTATCGATGATGCCATTCTGGTCAATGATCTCCTTTACCATCAGGTCAAAATAACGGTTCAGCAATTTCACTACAGCATCGGGCTTTTCTTTTTCACTGATGGAGGTAAAACTGCAGATGTCTATGAATGCAACAGTTGCTTCCAGGGTTTCATTTTCCATTAAGGATTTTTCGTACTCCTTTTTATTCATAAACTGGAGCACATTCTCATCCACGTACATTTTCAGGATGTTGTTTTCCTTAATAGCCTGCAGTGTTTGCCGCATTTGTTCCACATGCAGCAGGGTGCGCTGCATGGTTATGTCAAGGTCATCAAAGTTTACCGGTTTTGTTACAAAGTCAAAAGCTCCCCGGTTCATGGCGGTCCGTATATTATCCATATCGCCATAGGCGGACACCATCACCGCTTTTACGAGAGGGTTCTTTTCATTTAACTTGGTGAGCAGGGTGAGCCCGTCCATTTCAGGCATATTGATATCGCTGAGTACGATCTCCACATCCGGGTTTTGTTCAATTTTTTGCAGGGCTTCGTTTCCGTTAGCCGCAAAAACAAATTCATATTTATTCTCCCTTATTTTTTGCCTGAATTTTTGCCGGATCAATACTTCCAGGTCCGCCTCATCATCCGCCACTAAAATTTTTGCCATTACACTGTCGTTTTAAGTTTTTCCTTTAATACGGTAAAATCAACCGGTTTGGTTAAAAAGTCATCAGCCCCAAGGCTTTTGGCTGTGTTGTAATTTTCTGCATCACCATAAGCAGTTATCATCATTACCACCGGTGGTGGTTTCATATATTTTTGCTTGATGTGCTGTAATAACTCCAGCCCGCTCATACCAGGCATATTGATGTCGGATAAAATGAGTACGGCTTCCTGTTCATGTTCATTGAGGTAGGTAATGGCTTCTTCGCCTGAAAATGCAAATACAAACTGCATTTCATTGCTTCTAATCTCCCTGCGGAAGCGTTGTTCAAAAAGCACCTGCACATCTTTTTCATCATCTACTACTAATATTTTCATACTGCTATTTGTATTATTTATTATTGGGGTAAAATAATTATAAATTCAGCTCCTTCACCTTCTTTTGTTTCCACTTTCAATTCACCATTATGTGCTTTAATAATATCATAACTCAAAGATAAACCAAGACCCGTACCTTCTCCCGTTGGTTTGGTGGTAAAAAATGGCTGGAATATTTTGTCCAGCACTTTTTGCGGTACACCCATACCATTATCCTTTACCCGTACTTCCACTTTATTTAGCCATTTTTTTGTACTTACTGTTACAGTCGGCTCATAGCCGTTCAGGTCCTGTTTCTTTTTTTGTGTAACAGAATAGAATGCATTAGTGATCAAATTAAGCACCACCCGGCCAATATCCTGTGCGATAATATTAACGCTTCCTGTTGTTTCATCAAAATCTGTTTTCATAGTGGCATTAAAGGATTTATCCTTTGCCCTTAACCCGTGGTAGGCCAGCCGCAAATATTCATCCGCCAGGTTATTGATATTGGTGGGTTCTTTTTGCCGGTTGCCGCTGCGGCTGTGCTGCAGCATGCCCTTTACAATGCCATCCGCACGCTTACCATGGTGTGTTATCTTCTGCTCATTGGCCGCAATATCATCGGCAATGGCTTTTACCTCGTCATAATTCCCTTTTTTAATTTCTTCCTGCATTTCGCCGATCAGCTCGGTATTCACTTCGCTGAAATTATTGATAAAGTTTAGCGGGTTTTGTATCTCGTGTGCAATACCTGCGGTCAACTCTCCCAGACTGGCCATTTTTTCTGATTGTATCAGTTGTGCCTGTGTTGCTTTCAGGTCCTCCAGCGATTTTTGTAACTGTTCTGTACGCAGCGCCACTTTTTCTTCCAGTATCTTATTTTCTTTTTTTAGCCTCCTGGAGCGGTAAACGATATAACCCCTGAGTAAAATGATACCCAGTAACGTATAAATAGCATAGGCCCACCAGGTTTGATACCAGGGCGGGGAAATGGTAAAACTGAATGCTGCAGGAGCACTCCATTTTCCATTTAAATTTTTACCGCTTACTTTAAAAGTATATGCGCCTGGTGGCAGGTTCAAATAATTTTCAGTGTAGGGGTTACTGTTAGGGGTGCTCCAGTTTTTATCGATACCTTCCAGTGTATAGGTATATAAACTATTGCTTTGGCTGCCTAGGTGAAATTGGGCAAACTGAAACTGTATGTAATTCTGATCATGCGGCAGCTGCAGGTTTACCGGCATGTTATACGGGCCGGCAGTGCTGTCCATTGGAAATTTATTATCAATGGCATATCCTGTCTTAACCTTTTTTGTACCGGCAACATAATACGTGTCTCCTGACCATACGGTATCCTTTGAGTTAAGGGCAGACTCATTAATAAAACTCAATGGCTTTGTCATTATTGAGATGCCGGTAACATACACGGGTGCCGAAGCTGTTTCTGGTTTAATTTCATTGATTACCGTAAGATCATTATCTCCCCATAAATATTGCCCGCTGGCTGTAATATAATCACTGGCCCATGAATTATTTTCTTTGATCAAACCAGCGGAATTAACAAGCGGTGCTATTTTCCATCCATTAGTGGTATCTGTACTGTTGGCTGCAGGTGCTGTTATAAATGTTATTTTCCTGTTGGTTCCGGCAAGTATGTTGCCGTTGTGCTCCAGCAATGATAACACCCGGTTGTCTGTAAGACCTTCTTTTGTTGTAATAGGAGTAAGGGTATTGTTTTTTATGTCCACCACATAAATGCCCCTGTCCGTACCGATCCACATGCGGCCTTCTTTATCGGCTATCAATATACGGTTGCAGGTATCTTTTAAGCCGGGCTGATCATTTAAATATTTTACTGTGCCCGTAACCGGGTCAATAATATTAACACCACTTTTTTGTGTTGCAAGCCATATAAGCCCGTTTGCATCTTCTTTTATATCCTGTATGTTGTTATCGCTTAGACCTCCTTCTGCGGCTACATGGCGG
Organism: Ferruginibacter sp.; assembly: GCA_047600665.1. GTDB lineage: Bacteria > Bacteroidota > Bacteroidia > Chitinophagales > Chitinophagaceae > Ferruginibacter. The sequence goes on along the minus strand of JASGKJ010000003.1, from coordinate 1,602,193 downwards.
ATCAATTTCTTTCCTGCATCCACCACGTTTACGCCATCAGCCGGCCCCACCAGCCAGGTATTACCAGCTTTATCGAGGAATGCAGAGTAAATAACATCACTTGTCAACCCTTCTTTTTTACCCGTAATGGTTATTGTTTTCTTTACGGGGTCAATAATATTATAGCCGCCGTTTGTAGCAACAATTACATTGCCGCCAGATCTTGAAAACGATTGTACAAAATCATTGCTTAAGCCATGGGTTTCATCCATAGAGCGGATTATTTTTTTCCGGGAATCAATTATAAACAACCCATTTTGGGTGGCCACCCATAAATTACGGGCACCATCTTCCATCAGGCTTACAACAGAGGTATTAAAAGGATGTGCCGATTCGGCATAGTCATCTATCATACTTAAACCAGATATGGTGGCTACCCATATACGGCCAAAGCCATCCGGGGTACAGGAGGCAACCCAATCATTCATAAGGCCCCTGGTTTTATCTATATTCCTGATAGTATTATTTGCAGGGTCAAATACATCTGCTCCACGGTTTTTGCCCATCCATATCCTGCCTTTATCATCGCTGGATATATTGCTGGTAAAGGCTTCTGTAAAACCCAGCGGCCGCTCATAGTTCCGGATAGTTCCCTGTTTACCGTCTACCATATCCAAACTGCCACCAGTCCTGGCAATCCATATTTTACCTGCTTTATCTTTGGTAATGGCCCGCAGGCTGTCGTTGCCGAGACCATTTATTTTTTTCAGGTAGGATACCTTATTTTTTGCAGCATTAATAATACTTGCCCCGCTGGTGTTACTGATGATCCAGGTGTTTTTGTCATCATCCTGCACAATATCTGTTGGCTGACCGGGTGAAAGTCCCATTGTGCTGTCAAGGCTTTTATAGGTTTTCGTTGCAGGATCAATAATCAGTACGTTGCCAGCAGATGTTTTAGATATCCATATTTTGCCGCTCTCATCTTTTATTATTTTCGAGAGATTATTTACCGGGGTACTGATGGTTTTTGTAAAGCTGGCTGTGCCATTGCGAAGGTTGATCATACCCATGGCATCAAAACTAATGGCCCAGATATTTCCGTCGTTATCTTCCGCCATGCCTACCGGCGGTGCATCAATGGGGCCAGGGATGATGGTTTGATAATGTTCGCCGTCATAGCGGAAAAGCCCTTCGGCGCTGGATATCCAGAGCAGGCCATGTTTATCTTTAAACAGGCATACAACAAATTTTGCAGGCAGTCCCTGTGCCGGGCCGAGATCGTATAACGAAAGCGGGTTCCCTTTTCGCAAAGCAGGTAACTGCACTTTTGTAACAGCTGGTGGCGGGAGCAGCCTTGTTTTAAAAGGCAAAGGTTTAGAGGGTAAACTATCCAGGCTGAAAGGGATACCCGGTAACTGGCTGAGATCAAACCTTACTTCTGACGGGGCTCCTTTCAGTGGCCTGAAACCGGTACTGTCATACACAGCAGAAGGTAACGCATCCAGATCCAGTTTTTTTACCACTGGTTTTATTTCACCATTGCTTACTGTATCCCAGCGTAATTTTTTTTCGGCACTAAACTTTAATGGCACTGGTAACGGTTGTGCATACCCGAGTTCTTTTTCCGGGAATGGGATACTGCCTGTATGATTGCAGGAAAGGATTGCCAGCAGGGACAGTGCTGCAACAGCAGCCCGGGAAAGCGGGTTAAAGTTCATGGTAAGGCAATTAGTGCGTATCTCTTAAAGGTAACAAAATAATGAACGCCGTTCCTTCATTTTCTTTTGTTTCCACTTTTATTTCGCCTCCATGTGCTTTTACAATATCATAGCTAAGGCTTAGCCCTAATCCTGTGCCCTGGCCGGTTGGTTTGGTGGTGAAGAAGGGCTGGAAGATCTTTTCTAGCACTTTTTGAGGTATACCACCGCCGTTGTCTTTTACTTTTATTTCAATAGCGTTATTCAATTTTTTTGTACTAACCGTAACCGTTGGTTCATAGCCGGGTTCATTTTGCTTTTTCCTTTCATTCACTGCATAAAAAGCATTGTTTACCAGGTTTAAAAATACCCTGCCAATATCCTGCGGCACCACGTTTATTTTTTCAATTGAACCGTCCAGGTCAGTTTGAAATTTTGCATTAAAGGATTTGTCTTTTGCCCGCAGCCCATGATAAGCCAGCCGCAGGTATTCATCACAGAGTTCATTGATACTGGTGAGTTCCTTTTGCCCGCTGCTTGTTCTTGAATGCTGCAGCATGCCCTTTATAATGGCATCTGCTCTTTTGCCATGGTGATTTATCTTTTGAAGATTGGATGCAATGTCATCCAGTATATCATCTTCCAATTGGGTATCTCTTTCTCCTGCCGGTTTTTGCTTTTCATCTTTCAGTTCTTCTATTAATTCATTGCTTACTTCGCTGAAATTGTTTACAAAGTTCAACGGGTTTTGTATTTCATGTGCTATGCCGGCAGTGAGTTCACCAAGGCTTGCCATTTTTTCTGATTGCACCAGCTGGTGCTGTGTTGCTTTCAGGTCTTCTAAAGATTTAGAGAGCTCGGCAGTACGCTGGCTGATCCTGTTTTCAAGCAACTGGTTTTCCTTTATCAATTTACCTGCCCTGTACCGTGCGTATGCACTTGTAACAAAAACTGCAACCGCCACATATAAAAGATAGGCCCACCATGTTTTCCACCAGGGGGGCAATATGGTAAAGCTGCATGTTTCAACAGCACTCCATTTACCATTAAAGCCCCGGGTGCTCACTTTAAAAGTATAATGACCTTCAGCAAGATTAAAATAGTTTTTGGTGATGCTTTTATCAGACAGTTCATTCCATTCCTTTTCAGCACCTTCAAGTATATAGCGGTACAATATTTTTTCACGTCCCTTAACATCTGTATTACTGAATGAAAAATTAACGGAGTTCTGATTGTAAGGAAGTGTAAGACCGGCAGGAATATTAAACCCGCCCATAGTGCTATCCCAACTGATGCTGTTGTTTTGGGCGTAGCCGGAATCTTTGGGTAAAGTATTCTTTATATAAAATGTTGTTTTGTTCTCATTCCATATGGTATCACCTGTTTTCAACAGCTTACCCAACCCGGTATATGTATTAAATGAAACAGCCTGGTCCATAATGCTGATACCTGTAATGTTTAAACGGGGCTGCAGTGTATCTGTTAGCGGTTGTTGTGTAACAACTGTTAGTACCGGAGTGATACCCCACCAGGTCTGACCATTGCTGGTGGCGGTAGCTGCATTTTGATTATAATCATTAAACGGAAAGCCTTCCCTTTTACCATAATTCAGAAATCGCCAGGGCTGATCGTTACCGGCTGGTTTCTTCACTGCTGTTAATCCATCTGATGTGCCTGCGTAAATATTGCCGTTTTGTTCCACCAGGTCATAGATCTCTTCAGGGTATAATCCTTCTTTAGCGGTGAGATTGGTAATGGTAAATTTTTCTGTGTTAATGACGGATATTCCTTTTACTGTACCAGCCCACATTTCATCATTGGGCCGGGGGAGCAGCTTATACACTATATTATGACAAAGCCCCTGTTTTTGCCGCAGGAATTTTATTGTATTGCTGGCCGGGTTTATAATGCTGATACCACTGTCAGAGGCGGCCCATATATTTCCATGGCTGTCTTCCACCATATCCCAAACAATATTTGAGAGTAAGCCGGCGGCCCGGTCAATTATTTTAGCGCTGTTGTTATGGATGTCGTACTGGATGATCCCGTTGTTATAAGAGCTTAACCAGAGCCTGCCATCTTTACCAATGATGGGTTCCACAACACCTTCCCGTATGTATTGGCTTTTATTATAGTTGATCAATATTTTTTTTGCCCTGTCAATAACAGCAAAACCCGAATTGGTACAGATGATCATATTGCCTGATGTATCCCCGGCTATGCTTGCGATCCTGTCGTTAAAAAGGCCGTTGCTTTTGGTAATAACTTTTGTCTGCCCGCTAACAGGGTCGTATATGTTAATACCATGGTGGGTGCCCATCCAGATCTTTCCATTTTTATCTTCCATGATCTTCCAAACATTATTATCAATTAACCCATTGGCTGTGGTAAGATGCTCGGGTAAAGGGCCGCCCGGGTCAATGATCATAGCACCTTTATCCAGGGTGCCCACCCAGATGTTCCCATTATTATCTGAATGGGAAGAACCTTTAAAATTCTGCGACAGCATTTGTATGTCCAGTAACACCCGCCTGATGGATGTACGTTCTTTATTTAAAACATAAGAAGTATCCCGGCGGAATATCCATAACTGCTGCCGGCTGTCTTCCACCATTTCAACAGCAGCACCATTAAAGCCATTTATATTATCGAGGGTGCCCAGCGTTTTGTTTTTTAGTGAAATAAAATTCACACCGGGTGTAACGGTTCCTATCCACATGTCCCCGTTCCTGTCTTCTAAGAATTTGAGTACAGAACCACCTTTTAACCCTTCTTTTTTTGTAATGTTCTTTATTGTGCGTCTCGATGCATCAAGAATATTGATATGATCATAGTAGCCCAGCCATATATTATTGTTATGATCCTCAGTGATGCCGGTTAAAAAGTTCGTAACATCTGCGGTATTAATTTTACCTGTGTTTTTTATTGTTTCATTTTTTGTGTCTATTATAAATAATCCATCGACATAAGTTGCAAGCCATATATTTCCGGTATGATCACAAAGCAGCCCGGAACTGTAAGCCTGCAGAGGGTTGTGCTTAAGAATATTGGAGCTAACGTTGAGACAATAAATACCATCACCGCCGGTGGTGATCCATACATTTCCTTCTTTGTCAGCTGTCATTTGTAAAATAGTATATGGATTGCCCTGCGGACTTTTATTCAGGAACGAATAGATGTATAAATAATCACCAGTGTACCTGCAAAGCCCTTTTTCTGTAGCCAGCCAGGTATTACCATATTGATCAATTACTGATGCAGTGATGGATAAACCGGGAAGCCCTTCTTCCACAGCAAACTGTAATATACCTGCGCCGGCACCCGGTAACATTTTGGGGTAACCTGCTTTTACTATAACCGGTTTCGGCAGAATGGATTGTTGAAAACGGAATGGTTTTGCAGGTAAAGCATCTACATTAAAATTGCTGTCCGGTATATTCTCCCAATCCAGCTTTGTTGACTTCAAAGGGGCTTTTAACGGTTTGAAATCGTTTAGTGAAAAGGGTTTGGAAGGAAGTTTATCAAGATCAAGCGGAACTGTTTGCGGAGCGCTTATACTGTCAGGCGCTATTGTTTTGTATTGAAAAGGAACTGGTTCACTGAATGTAAATGTGTTAGTAACTGGTTTGGCAAAGTCACTTTCATCAACAGGAAATGGAACAGGCTCCGGCTTAAAATGACAGGCAGTAAAGCCAAGAGATAATACGATCGCGGTGTATAGCTTTTTTATAACAAAGGGTTTTAGATATTAAAATTAGTTGTTCTGCACCAAAGGTAGCAGGATAATGAATGCAGAACCTTCGCCTTCTTTTGTTTCGATTTCAGTTCATGGGCTTGTGATTTTATGGGGCCGTACTTTTACTATAAATAACTCAGCCATTTTTTTTCAGGATGTGCAGTTTTGTATTTGTCGTACCAGCGGCATAAAGGATACAATGCAACCACAACTCCAATCCATAGTGCATAGGCCATCCAAAGATCATAACCTTCGCCGGGTGTAATAAATTTAAATGGAATGCCCGGTGTGCCTGTCATCCCTTCCTCCATACTGTGGCCTCTTGAAATATACAATATCATGCGGATGATGGTGAGGAAAAAGAAATGTAATGTGTAGTAAAACATCGGCACACGGCCATATACAATAAAAATTTTTGATAATCTGCCTGATGTATTTTTTATAAGTGATAGCAGGATCAATACAGGCCCGATGGTGGCACATATATATAGCAGGGATGGCGGGTATTTCTGCAGCTTCATAAATGAAAAAAAGCTGTGCAATAAGTTTTGCTGCCTCGACCAGTGAAGTGGATCGCCGTAGATATCTGCAAGCCGGAGCAGGATAAACAGCAGTATTACTGCAATGCCTGTACGAAGTAATATTTTATTTCTTACCTGTTCATCATAAGCAGAGAATATTTTTCCAAAACAATAACCCGTGATCATCAACCCTGTCCATGGCAGGAAAGGATACAAAATCATGATGCTGTGATCAGCAGATAAAGGAACCGGTCCGGGCCGGTGCCACCCGAATGAAAAATTACCATTGCCCGCAGCTTCCATAAAATCAAAACTGTTATGGCCGAACACTATCAATAAGCCAAGCGCCAATACAAGATTGAATGGCAGCCATATGACCAGGCCGAGTATGACCATGCTGATGCCAATTGCCCAAATGGTTGCCAGTGTAATAATGCCAAAATGAATATCAGCAGATACACCAATACTTAGTATAGTGAATTCAAGCAGAATGAGCCACAGGCCACGGCTGATTAAAAATTTGCTCAGTTCAGCTGTTGTTTTGCGGCGGCTCTGCAGCCATGCCGATACGCCGGAAAGAAAAACAAATGTAGGTGCACAGAAATGTGTTATCCACCTGGTGAAATATAGTATTGGTGTGGTGGTTGCCAGGTTCAGCGGATCATCGGTAAATGCTTCCCGGTGAAAAAAATCACGGCTGTGGTCAAGCGCCATAATAACCATTACAATTCCCCGGACCAGGTCGATCGATTCAATTCTTTTTGATTTTAAACCTGCTGTTTGCATATTTATTTTTGTATGCTGTTGTTAAGAGATATCAGGCTGGTAACGAAATGATGAAAATGCTGCCTTCTCCCTCTTTTGTTGTTGCTTTTAATTCACCACCATGTGCTTTTACAATATCATACGCCAATGATAAACCCAACCCTGTTCCCTGTCCGGTTGGTTTGGTGGTAAAGAAAGGCTGGAATATTTTGTCAATGATGTTTTGAGGAATGCCATTGCCATTGTCTTTTACACTGATTTCCACCTTGCCATTTGCTTTTGTGGTGCTTACAGCAACAACTGGGTCATATCCCTCATTGGTTTGTTTTTTCTTTTCAGCAACAGCGTAAAAAGCATTTGTAAGTAAATTTAAAATAACCCTTCCTGTATCCTGGGGAATAATATTGATCTTGTCAATGGTTTTGTCAAAATCGGTTTTCAGCGTTGCAGTAAAATTTTTGTCCTTTGCCTTTAGTCCATGGTAAGCCAGTCTTAAGTACTCATCTGTTAATGCATTAATATCGGTTGACTCCTTTTGCCCGCTGCTTGTTCTCGAATGCTGCAGCATACCTTTCACAATATCGCCAGCCCGCTTACCATGGTGATTTATTTTTTCAGAGTTTGATTCAATATCATTTGCAAGTGCCGTTACCTCTTCCATATCACCCTTTATTACTTCATTCTTTAGTTCCTTAATTAATTCGCTGTTCACTTCGCTGAAGTTGTTGACAAAATTCAGCGGGTTTTGAATTTCATGTGCAATGCCGGCAGTAAGTTCACCCAGTGAAGCCATTTTTTCTGATTGTACCAATTGCGATTGCGTGGCTTTCAGGTCGATCAATGACTGGTTTAATTCGGCCGTACGTTCCTGCACCTGCTGTTCAAGTAATTCATTCTGGTTAGAAAGCAGTTGCTGCTTTTCCTTTTCCTGTGCAAGGCTCTTTTCTGAAAGGGTTTGAATTTCCTCCAGGCTTGTTCTTAATTTTTTATTGGTAATGGAACTCTGGATAGCGAGGTAAAATGACATACCAATGGGGAAACCCATTTGAGTTATATAGAAGAGTAATTGTGCAGAAGTGCTGTTTATAGGTATGAACGCAGATAAAAGCGTGGAAATGGTATATATAATGATACCCACCAGGATGATGCCCGCATGCTTTTTGTTTTGTTTAATAGCCCATCCACAGGCATACGTTCCTGCAAAAAGATAGATGGCCGGAAATACATACGTCACCAGGAAAAATGCGTAGGTGCCATACCAGTATATACCTGCTATAAGAAAGATACTGACAAAAGAAAGTATCTTGAATAATAACCGGTATGGATAGCCGAAGATGGTATAGATGGTCAATACTATAAACAATAAACCTAGCGTGTAGGCAGCGGCTTCAAAAAGAAATACCCACATGAGCCGTTCGATGGCACCAAAACGATCAGTACCCCAAACTTCCACCGGCAGCGCATTCAGGCATTGGGCCAGCATCGCAAGGGCATAATACAAATGCAGTTGCTGTTTCCTGTCGAAAAAGAAATAGACGAGGTAGATAAAACCAATGATCAGCAGTGTTCCCGAACTGATACCGAAAATGATGATGTATATTTTTGTCTGCCATTGGGATGCTTCATAATTTTTTACTGCATTTTCTTTATTGTCAATATAGATATTGAGTGCCGGCAAAGCTTCGTTGAGGTAAGAAATATATGGGATGCCCTTTTGATATGCAAGCCTGGCAGCGATTACATTGTTGGCCCCGGGTATTAAATCCAGGTCGAAAGGAAGGGCTGACGGCAACCAGGCGATCACGTTTTTTGGATCAGCACCTATTGTTCCATACTTTTTGATCAGTTTGCCATTCAAATATATTTCCGATGCACTGTATTGTGTTATGTGAGCAACCAGTTGCTGCCGTGCCACATTACTGTCGATGCTGAGGTGCAGCCTTACCCATATAATACCTGCTTTCCTGAATGCAGGAAACTGCTGTATGTCTTTGCTGAGATCAACGGGCTCCCAGCTACTGTCATTAAAGGCAGGGTCAGCAAAACGGGGGTCATCGCCTGTAAACATTTTCCAGCCGGTCAGCATAATTTCTGCTGCCGGCAATTGTGGCAGGTGAAATACTTGCTGGGCTTCCGACGTAGTTTTAAAAAGGAAAAGGCAAATGATATATATGCTAAGCGACCTCATTCTTTAATGCTCCCATTATAAAGTGATGATAAACGTTGTTCCTGCGCCTTCTGCTGTTTCCACTTTCAATTCGCCGCTGTGCGCTTTTATTATGTCATAACTCAAACTCAATCCCAATCCTGTTCCCTGGCCTGTTGGTTTGGTGGTAAAGAATGGCTGGAATATTTTATCTAACACTTGTTGCGGAATACCTGTTCCATTATCTTTTATACGCACTTCTATTTTATTGTTTAATTTCTTTGTTATAACGGTAACGGTTGGCTCATATCCCGGTTCGTTGTTTTTCTTTCTTTCACTTACTGCATAAAAGGCATTATTGATAAGGTTCAGGATGACCCGGCCAATATCCTGCGGTACCATATTTATTTTACCAATGCTTTCATCAAATGCCGTTTCAAATTTTGCATTAAAGGATTTGTCCTTGGCACGCAGGCCATGGTAACTCAGCCGCAGGTATTCATCACATAGTTCATTGATATCCGTTAGTTCTTTTTGACCACTGCTGGTCCTGCTGTGCTGCAGCATACCTTTTACAATGGCATCAGCCCGTTTACCATGGTGGCTTATTTTTTCAGAATTTGATTCTATATCATCTGCAAGTGCATTTACTTCTTCCATATTTCCTTTTATTACTTCACTTCTTAATTCTTTAATTAACTCACTGTTTACTTCGCTGAAATTATTGACGAAGTTGAGCGGGTTTTGTATCTCATGTGCAATGCCGGCAGTAAGCTCACCCAGCGAAGCCATTTTTTCACTTTGTATGAGTTGTGCCTGCGCTGCTTTCAGCTCGTCCAGCGCATGCTGCAGTTCTTCTGTTTGTTTGGTAAGCTCAGCGGTTCGCTCCCTTACCTGCACTTCCAGCGTGGCTTTCAGCTTTTCGGTGATCTGTATCTCTTTTTCTTTTTCTTCCACCCGCTGCCGTTCGGTCGCAAGTGCTTTGTTTTGCCGGTTGTTCAGCAACAGCATAGCCCCCATCCATATAAGGCCAAACATGATCCCGGAATCAAAATAGCCGTCCCAGTCTTTATAGAAGGAAGGAAAAAATGTTTCGGTGAAGTCAGACAATAAGTTTATAGCAACCAGCGGTAATACTGCATTTGCAATTGGCCTGCCTGCCCGCCATTCCTGTTTTTTAAAAATGACCGTTACGAGTGTTATCACCAGTATATGGCCTATCCAGTCTGCTGCCCATCCACCTTTTTTAAGCGTTGACTGGCTAAGGAATGCAGCGATGGCCACAATTAAAATGATGATAAAGTTCCGGTTCCATTCTGCACCAGGTTCAGGCGGCTGCAGTACTTTTTTCAGGTAACGGGTGATGAGGATGACCAGTATTAAATTTATAAGCATGTGTTGTTTGTTAACAATTAAAATTAATACTGTTTTGCTTAATTATGTTACCGGCATGTGTACTGTTGTCAGCATCATTGCGTCGCACCCGTATCAGTATAAAATTTTACTGCAGTTTTTTTACTCCGGAATATTTCTGTTTTGGAAGTGCCGATCACGTAAAATTTTTCATGCAGGAAAGAAGCAAAGGTCTTTATATCGCCTTGCAGGTATGCATCCCCCATAGCGTAGTGCAATTTAAGTATTGTTGCTTCTTTTTTTTTGTCAGTTTCATTTACGTTGATAAGCTGCGTTTATTTCACCACCCCCAGGTATTTATCATACCACTCCAGTGTTTCCTTTACAAGCGCTGTCCGTGGCACCAGGTGCCCTGCATCATATACCAGTCTTTTTTTATCGGCTTTCGGGGTGCCTAAAAAATTATACATCGGTATTTGTGATGTTTCCACCGGGAAGAACATATCATATTTTCCACTCAGCATTAATACAGGCTGGGTAACCCTTGGTAAAAAATTTATTTGATCGGCTTCGGGCAACGCTTTATGCATCTCCATGCCGCCAACATGCAGCACCACTGCTTTTATTCTTTTTTCTATTGCAGGCATAATGCCACCCATAAAGCCGCCCCAGCTCCACCCGAAATAAGCGATCTTATCTTTTTGAATATCGTTTCTTGTTTCCAGGTAATCGATCGTTCTTCCAATATCTTTCCGCCACATGATCACATGATCTTTATAAAAAACAGTTTCTTCCTGCAGGTCGGAGTTGAGTTCATCATGCCGCTCATCAGTTCCTTTATAAATCGGGCGAATAATAGCCCTGCCGCTTTTTAATAAAAAATCTATACGCCAGATACCTGCAGGGTCGTATTTTTTTTCGTAAATGTCGTTGGAACCGGGAAAGAATAAAACTGTTTGGTACGGCGGCTTAAAGCCCTTGGGCAGGTAGAGGTATGCCTGCATCCTTTCATTGTTATAGCCTGCATCAAACGTAATTTTTTCTGCTGTCCATGAATCGCCTTCAACTGTAGATTCAATCTTTGGATCAAGCGGTGTTTTATCATACAAAAACTGCTGCAGGTAAATAGCAAAGGTTTTATCATCCACCGGTTTTTCTTTTGTGTAGTCACGAAAAGCTACTGGTACTGGTTTTTCCAATTGCGCTATTGGGCTGTTGCCAGGCAATGCTTGTATGCAACGGAAGCCATTTGCAATGCTCCTGTCCAATGCTGGTTGTGTATAGCTGTCGTTAAATGCATAACTGGGATCATTCCATCCGCCACCAAGAATATAATGTTCGCCCTTTACATTGCTTTCATTAAAACACCATTCTCTTGCATTGCCGGCCAGGTCATAAATGCCGAATGTGCTATACCCGTTGTTGCTTCCAACTGCAACAGATCCTTTGTCGCTGAAGTTGCTTGCTGTAACAATGAATTGCGTTCTTGAAGTTTCTGCCACCACCCCATAATGAAATACGGTGGGTAATTGCTTTTTTGCAAACTCTGCATAAGCTGCAGCTTCATACCATGACACGCCGGTTACAGGAAAATTTTCCTGTCCGTTGATATAGCTGCCGCCTTCCCACGTTGAAGGGCCGGGTCTTCCTGTTTTATCTGTAAATATTTTCAGCGCTTCGTCAAATGGAATTTCTTTCCCTTCTTTATAAAACGGGTGTTTCCAATACGCTTTGTTTGTATAACCACCTGCATCAATAAATGCTTTGTATTGTTTATTGGTTACTTCGTATTTATCCATTAAAAATTCAGGAACGGTTGCCCCGGCGCTTGCTTCAAGACCGGTAATATACATAAAGGGGGCTTTAGAGGGGATACGAACCATGTTTTGCGGCAGCGAGCCTTCCTTATCTAATTTTAATTTTACTGAATCGCTCCACAAACGCCAGCCTGTGCCGGGTCCTGCATACTCGATTGTTTGATATCCTTTCTTTCTTATTTCCAGGCGGAGATAAGGGCGTGGAAAGCGGACATCTTTTAATGGAGTAATACCTGCCAGCCGCCATTCGCTGGCAGGTTTATCATAATCCTTATACCATACTTCTGCTCCCCCGGGCTCTGTTTCCATTGAAACAGTGGTGGAGAGCACCGGCCATAGTTTTATTAATGTAGAATCATTGGGAATATATTTTTCTGCTTCTATTGCCATATCAAATGCGGTTGTTGGCGGGTGAAAATTATCATTCACCAGCTTTTGTATTGCCGGCAGTAATTCATTTCGGGCCCGCTGCTTTTTCATCCACGGGTTTATAAACGCATAACCTGCGCCTGCCAGCCCTGCAAGAAGGATTACGCCGGTAAGCAGTCTTTTTTTTGTTTTTTTTACGGCGGTTTTATCAATGAATTTTTCCGCCTTTCCTTCAAGCTTTTTATTCAGTGGTACCTGGAGTCCTGTATTACTGATGGCAAAGATTCTCCATTGGTTCGGATACATTCTTCAGTATATACTTTCCAAGTGAGACCGTCTGAATGTCTTTGTGGTTTTTAATATCATCCACTACTTTGCCTGATACAAAGATGCTGCCGGGCACTGCCATGGATTCAAGCCTTGATGCTATGTTAACACCGTCGCCATACACATCAGCTTCGTCAAACATAACATCTGCCTGGTGTATACCAATGCGGAGTGGTACTAACGGTGCCGCCTGCATCAGGAGTTGTATGGCAACAGCAGCCTTTACGGCTTCCAGGGCACTTGCAAAACTGCATAGGGCGCCATCGCCGCTGAATTTAATAAGCCTGCCACCATGCAGCTGAAGCTCTTCATCCAGTTTATTTTTCAATTTGTTCCTTAGCTGCATTGCTCTTGCTTCATCATCCTGCATAATAGCTGTATAGCCCATAATATCGGCAAACATAATGGCAGCGAGCTGGCGTGATTGTGACATCGGCTAAGGTTGAATAAGGAAGTAAAATAATGAAACTTAGTGTACACGTTGCCGTGATACTCTTATAAATAACTCAGCCACCATTTTTCTTTGTGGGTTTGCTTATACCTGTCGTACCATTTGCACAGCGGGTACAACCCAACTACCACGATGATCCAGACAAGGTACACCACTCTCAGTGAGAAGCCGTACCCTGCAAAGGATTCGTTTATCCAGAGTGGCTGCTGAAGTATCCAGATATGCCAGTCAAAGTTTGTAAACATTACCGTGAACAGCATGGCAAGCAGGTGAATAAGGTAAATATGAATAAGATAATAAAACATAGGTACCCGGCCATATATAGAAATAATATTAGTAAGGCGGCTCCTGCTGTTTTCTGTAAGTGCCAAAAAAACAATGGCGGGCCCAAGCGTCATTAGAATATATAACAGGGAAGGCGGGTATTTGGTTGTTTTAACGTATGATAAAATAGTTATCAGGAAGTTTTTATAGCTGCGCCAGGCAACCGGGTCACCGTATAGGTTAATGCAACGGATAATTATAAATAACAGGATTGCGCCGCCACCGATCTTCAACAGGTTATTTTTTCTTTTTTCTGCATCATATCCCGGAGTATAAAAAGTGCCAAAACAATAGCCCAGCGTCATTACTCCAATCCATGGAATAACAGGGTAGGCAACAAAAAGATTTTCGCCGCCAAAACTGAAGATGCCCGGGCTATGCAGCAATGCCCAGCCAAATGCAGGAGCAGTATTACCCTGTACCATTACGCCATCCAGGAGGTTGTGTCCCGCCACCAGTAAAATACCGGTAACAAGTATGAGTTTTTGTGGAAGATGGATGAGTGCAGCGAGTGCAATCATGCTTACACCCAGCGCCCATATTACAATAAAAAGCAACCAGGGAAAGCCAATGGCAAAGTGCCAGCCGAAATTGATCACCACCAGTTCCAGGAATACCAGCCATAACCCTCTTTTAAACAAAAATGCAGACAGCTCTTTTTTTGTTTTACGTTGTCCCACCAGGAAAGCAGAAGTGCCTGCGAGGAATACAAATACAGGTGCACAAAAATGTGTGATCCATCTTGTAAAAAAAATAACAATACTGGTTTTGTTAAGGTCAAGCGGATCAAACATGAATGCACCCTTGTGAAAATAATCTCTTACATGATCCAGCGCCATAATGATCATTACGGTACCCCGGAGCAGGTCGATAGATTGTATACGCTGTTTGTTTTGTAATGCTGTAACCATATTATTTTTTAACGAAGGTTAAAGATCATCAAACCCGGAACGGTTGGCAGGGTACAGCTAAAGGATGTTTTTAAAGGGAAGGCCTTTTGTGAAACTACTCTTTTATTTTGATGAAGGCAAATGGAAAATATGACTAACCAATTTCCTTCGTGGCCGTATCGAGGTCAATTTCATTTTCCCATTTGGCAACTACAATTGTAGCTACTGCATTGCCAATAATATTGGTCAGCGCCCTGCCTTCGCTCATAAACCGGTCGATACCCAAAATAAGTGCAATGGAAGCCACCGGGATATGACCAACCGCAGGCAGTGTGGCAGCGAGGGTAATAAAACCACTGCCGGTAACACCTGCTGCTCCTTTTGAAGTAAGTAATAACACCAGTAACAATGTTACCTGGTGCGACAGGTCCAGTGGTGTATTGGTAGCCTGTGCTAAAAAAACAGCAGCCATGGTCAGGTAAATGGAGGTGCCGTCCAGGTTGAATGAATAGCCTGTTGGAATAACCAGTCCTGTTACAGATTCGGAGCAGCCCACGTTCTCCAGTTTTTTGATCAGGTTGGGTAATGCAGGTTCAGAAGACGATGTGCCCAGCACAATCAGTAACTCTTCTTTTATATATTTCAGCAACCTGAAAATATTAAAACCGGTCAATTTTAAAATACCGCCCAGTATCACTACAATAAATACAATGCAGGTTATATAAAAAGCGATCATCAGTTGCCCGAGCGAGCTAAGCGATCCCAAACCATATTTTCCAATTGTAAAAGCCATGGCGCCCAAAGCACCCAGCGGTGCCAGCTTCATGATCATCCGGATGATGGTAAATAGTGCATCCTCCAGTGACTGGATGCCTTTCAGGAGCGGCGTGGCTTTTTCTTTTATTTTAGATAAGGCAAAACCCATCAGCACAGAGAATAACAATACCTGCAGCAAATTATTTTCTGCAATGGCATTTACAATATTCTCAGGGATGATATGCAGTATAAAATCCTGTACCGACTGGCTTTTGGCTTCTGACATGTAATGCTCAACGGCTTTCGTATCCAGTGTGCCCGGGTTTACATTCATACCCTGGCCCGGTTTAAGAACATTGATCACCAGCAACCCTATAATAAGCGCCAGTGTTGTTACCACCTCAAAATAAAGAATAGCTTTTACACCAACACGGCCTACCTTTTTTGTATCCTGCATACCTGCTATGCCGGTAACAATGGTGCAAAATATCACCGGGGCGATCATCATTTTGATCAGCCGTATAAAGCCATCTCCCAAGGGCTTGAGTGAAGTGGCAAAGCCGGGATAAAAACTGCCGAGCAGTATGCCAATAACAATGGCAATTAAAACCTGTATATAAAGACTTTTGAGTAAGCGGGGCATAGTGCAGTAATTGCTGCACACAAGATATTGAAATAATGCACTGGAAATGCAGCTGTTATTTGCTGCTGGCAGCTACATGCGCCTGTACCGGCTGGTAAAGCCCGTTCTGTATGGCAAATACAATGAGGTCGGCCGTGCGGTTGAGTTTGAATTTTTTAAGAATGCCCTTGTAATAAGTTTGCACCGTATGGACACTGAGCTGCAGTTCATATGCCGTTTCTTTGATGGTTTTACCGGAGCACACCCATTTAAGCACTTCCTTTTCACGGGGTGATAAATGATAAATAATACCGTCTTCGGCAAAGCTGTTTTTTATTAAAAGTATCCGCAGGTTCTCACTGATGTATTTTTCACCATGGTAAACTGCCTGCAGGGCCTCTGCCAGTTCTTCCATTACAGCATCTTTGCTCACATAACCGCTGGCACCGTTCTGAATTACATAACGGATGGTTTGTACCTCGGTAATGGAGGAAAGAAATATTACTTTGGGCTTGATCTTTTTTGACTTCAGGTGTACAAGGATATCAGTGCCATTCATATCCGGCATCATAATATCAGATACAATGATATCCGCTTCCGGTTCAGGGGAAGCAGCCAGGTATTCTTTGAGGGAGAAAAATATATTTACCTCTTTTACAAATTCATAGGAACGGAGCATAGCGGCCATACCCTCTGCTATCAGTTTGTGATCATCGATCAGTATAATGTTCATATATCGGCTTTCCATCAAGGTTTAATGTTTTGCAATTTACGGCTGTTGTATCAAATGGATAAAAGTCTGCAGTTATGCAAAAAACATATACTTATAACAGCAAAATCGGCTTTGTAGTATGTAAAAAACTGCAATTTATTTTGCCTTACCCAAAAATTGGGGGGATAAACTTCACATCATTACGGGTAAAGGAAGTGTTTATAAGCGGCTTAATTTTGTTGCCGTAATAATCAATGATTTATAATTACCCTATTGAAAACTTTAAACCCTTTTATTTTAATGACAGCATCTTTACCCTGCGTTTTTTCATAACAACAGAATAAATATTTCTTCCGCCTGGATAGTGCTCCTGCAGTACTGTGTGTCCCGTCAAAGATGGAAGGCTGTTTTATTAAAACTGCCAGTGTAGTACTGGCCCAACCGCAGAAATCCTGCCTTTAAAGTACCTGGTGCAACCAAACCCTATGAACCCAATTTTACCATCTTTTAAAATAAAGAAGCAACCATACCGGTGTACCGCTTTTTTAATATTTTTTATCCTTGCTATTCCTTCTTTAATGCGCTTATCTGCCCAGCAGGGTCATATCTATATTCACAACGAGACCAGTGATGAATCGGCTGCTGCCAGTTTTACTTATACTATTAATGGTGCAGGTGCTATTACATTAAATGATGCAGCAGCACAGGTTAATTTAAAAGATATTGGTGCTTCTGAAAATGGAAGACTGTGGGCAATCGGCAACTTCAATAATATTTTATACTACCGGGATGCAGGCAGCAGCAAATGGATACAGACCGCAGTTAGTAATGCTAACAGGGTGGATGGCGCTGCGGCTAATACAGCTTACGTGGTAACACTTACCGGTGAAGTGCTTTTTATGAGCGGCACAGCTGCTGATACCATTGGGCAGCCGGCTGCTTATGGCAACAGCCATGCATTTGATATTGGTTCTGCATGGGATGACCGGCCTTATATTATTAATAATGCCGGTGCTGTTTGGCGCTATACCGGTGCAGAGAATAAATGGAAACAGGTTATTGCCAACAGTATTAAAAATTACTGGATCGATGGAAACCCGGCCACAGGCGGTTTTGTACTGATGAAGATGGATCAAACTGTGTACAATGTAAGCAGCACAGGAGTGGAAACGGCGCTTGGTAAACCTGCCGCCGCAGACATTACCAAAAGGCTTGATGTGGCCGTAGATGCTGACGGGGATATTTTTGGCGATTTTTCAATTGACGGAACAGGTTATGTATATAAATGGAACGGCGTAAAGGGGTGGATACCGGAGCTTACAAGCTGTAAAGCTTTGCGTATAACCGCCGGTGTTAGCGAACAGGTATGGGGCGTTTTTGGTGGTTATGGTCAAACACTGGCTGCGCCGTATGGTAATATCTTCAGCAGGTCGGCCAATGGCGGAAGTATTAAGTGGATAGATGATGAAAGAGTAAGGTTAAATCCTGCTAATGGAAATGCAGCCATGATTGCTGTTTCACCCGGCAGTTATACTGTTACCCAAATGCCGCATGCTGACTGGAGTTTAACCGGTATTACAATACAGGACCCTTCTTCCAATTCAGGTAGTGGTATAATGAGCAGTTCCGCCAGCCTTACCGTGGCAGCCGGCGAAACCGTACATGTTATTTTTAAGAACAGCCTGCTCAACCCTTTTGCTGTAGTAAATAATTGTAATACTGTTTATACCGAAAACTTTGGAAAAGGGGTGGCGGGAACTTATGGCGGGCCTTTGGCAGGGTTTACAGATTATCATTGGTTCGATTCAGCACTTGCTAAAACAGGTATGGCTGCAGACGACGGCTATTACAGCATTGCTGCAACTGCAAACCCCGGCTTTGCATGGTCAGCACTTTCTTTAAACGATCATACAACTGGTAATGGTACCGGCAGGATGATGCTCGTAAATGCAGCCGGTGAAAAAAAGGAATTTTTCCGCCGTCGCTTTACCGGTTTGATACCCGGCGCTACCTATAATTTCTCGGCATGGATCGCCAATATTTCTGATGATACGGTAAAACCCAATATTTGTTTTAAGGTGATCCATCCCGGCAATTTTAATGTACTGGCAAGTAAAGTAACAGGCGACATCAGCAGCAAAGCAAACTGGAACGTATATACGCTTTCTTTTACAGCTGCCTCATCTTCTGTTGACCTGGTATTGCAAAATAATGCTGCAGATGGTGAAGGAAATGATTTTGCACTGGATGATATAAGCCTGTCAATGGTAAAACCAGTTATACCGGTTACAACAATACAGCAACCCGGCTGCATATCGGGTAAAGGTTCTGTTACAGTAACTGCTCCCACAGGTGCTTTTTATGAATACAGCATGGATGGAAAAAATTACCAGGCTGAGCCTGTGTTCAGCAGCCTTGATGGAGGTGTATATGAAGTGTCGGTAAGATTTACAGGTGCGGCTGGCTGTACTGTTCAAAAAACAGATACATTAAAAACTGTTGTGTGCAATACAGCCCCGGCCGCTGACGCCTCTATGGTTAATCAAAAAACAATGCTGCAGGATAAGAATATGTTCAGCGCCCAGAGTAAGGACTGCAACAGTATTCTTTTAAGTATAAAAAATGTTTTCAGCGAAGACGTGGATCACATAGAAGTGGAAAGAAGTAACGGCGACAAACCTTTTAAAACCGTCGCCATGATATTTTATGATAAAAGAATGCCTGCCTGCAGTTTCAGGGATAACAACCTGGGCAGCGGCACGCAGCTATACAGGTTAAAACTGGTATACATTGACGGTAGTTTCTTTTACAGTGAAACTGCGTATGTAATGCCGGATTGTAACAGGAGTATAAAAATGATCTATCCCAACCCTGCATATAAAACCGTGGTGGTTTCAGGACTTACTGATGGAGAAACGGTGAATATATTCAGTGTAACAGGCCAGTTACTTAAAACAAAAAGTGCATCTGCCAGCCGTGAAGTGATTGATATTGATGATCTGAAGGACGGCATCTTCACGGTGGCGGTGTACAATGATAAACACGAAAAAATGATGACTGCCCAGATATTAAAGGCAGAATAAAATAATTGCTGACGGATTAAGCAATAAACAAGGATTGTTAATGACTGTCCGCTGCCTGGTTTCATGAAAGTGAATAACCAACATGGCAGGATCTGTAAAGTTTTTTATTGCAGGAGTTAGGCACTGCGGTATTAATTTATGTTTCACTTTGCATTTCCTGTAAGCACCAGGTGGCGGATGGCTTTAGCAAATTTTTTTTTGTCCGGTACTTCGTTTTATACACAGCTATACAGTGAGCAAATAATTTTCAATTTTATTCGATAATCAAAGAAGCAATTTTTTCAAACTCAATGTGGAAAATACTGTTTGATGGTATTTTTCCTGCGTAGTTCTACTCAAAAAAATATTGGTAATAATACGTTGAAATTCAATGCTGGATTGAATTTTACAGCATTGATAATAAAAGAATGATCACAGGGTGTGTTGTTCATGAAAAATATGTCATTTATTATTGCGCTTATAACCCTGTAATCTGCAACCCTTACTTAAACCAGCCTTCTCCTAGCTATTTATTTGTGTACAGAAATTTCCAAAAAATTTCATTGAACACGTTTTTTTAACCGGGTATACCCGGACTGGAAATTCTATATCCTTACATGAAAAGCAATAAAAAACTATTGCCAGTCCTTTGTTTAAACCATAACCAATTACCAATTTATCAAAGTTCAATTGTATGAGAAAACTTCTCAGCGTTGTATTGTTATGCAGCATGGCCTTTGCTGCCCGTTCTCAAAATAATTTTCCTTCCAGTGGTGCCGCCAGTATCGGATCTGCAAGCGCAGATGCTTCTGCTGTGCTTGATCTTGTTTCCACCACGCAGGGTTTATTGATCCCCAGAATGACATTAACAGAAAGGAATGCAATTGCATCGCCTGCTGCCGGCCTGGTCATTTACAATACAACATTGAACAGTTATGATGTGTATAACGGAACCTACTGGAACAGCATTGGTAAAGGACCGGGCTCTGTGGTAAATAATGTTTTTGGTAATAATTCATTAACAAGCATTACAACCGGTAAACTAAATGTTGCAATAGGCGACAGTACGCTGAGCGCAAATACCACGGGTAACGAAAATATGGCTATCGGGGTAAATGCTCTAAAATCGAATGTTGCAGGTTCGAGGAATGTGGCTATTGGAAGTAATGTATTGAGAAATAATAACAGCTCAGTAGGCGAAAATATAGGAATTGGCGCTTATTCGCTCCTGAACAATACAAGCGGTAAACAAAATATAGGTATAGGAAGTGGGGTACTGCTGAATTCTACCGGCGACTGGGATATTGCTATTGGTACAAATGCTTTGAATAAAGCTACCAGTAATGGCGGCTTTCCAAATATTGCAATAGGAACTTTTGCATTACAAAATACAACTACTGGCAAGGCCAATATTGGTATAGGAGCAAATGCACTTGTGAGCAATACCACAGGCGTTTACAATACCGCTCTTGGCTACAGTTCTTTGTACAGTAATCTCAACGGATATGAAAATGTGGCCATAGGTATGGGGGCAGCTATGCTCAATACCTCCGGTCTCCAGAATGTTGCAGTAGGTGTGTCAGCGCTGGGTACCAATCAAACCGGTAACTATAATGTTGCGATAGGTACCTGGGCAGGGCATGCTGAAAAGGGGAGTGCTAAACTATATATTGCAAATACTGACAGAAGAAGCTTGATACACGGAGATTTTACTACAGGTCAATTACAAATTAATGCAGACTCTTTACCATCTCTTACTTCGTCTGCAGCATTCGAGGTAAGATCAACCACAAGAGGATTCTTAGTTCCCAGGATGACCACAACACAACGGGATGCAATTGCAAGCCCGGTTGCCGGTCTTGAAATTTTTAATACAACCACCAACAAAAAAGATATTTATAATGGCAGTGCATGGGTAAGTACCACTACTGGTACCGGTTCAGCGGGATGGGAATTAGGAGGCAATACTGCTGATGCCGCCACCAGTTTTTTGGGAACCACCAATAACACCAGTCTCCGTTTCAGAACAAATAATACAGAGCGGGTGATTATAGATAGCCTCGGAAGGGTAACAGTGAACGGGGCAATGGGCTTAGGCACTGTGTCTGCACCCACTGCAAAACTGCAGTTGCATTCTCCCAATGCTTCATCAGAAATTTCAATGCAGTTTACTAATAACAGTACGGGGCAAACAAGCAGTAATGGTTTTTTTGTGGGTGTTGCCAATGATAACCTGCCAATGATATGGAACAAGAATGCTTCCTCTATAAAATTCGGCACAAATAACCAGGAGGCCATGCGTATAAGCGGGTTTGGTCCAAATGCCGCTTTTGGTTTTGGAACCAGTATGCCTGCAGTTGCGGGTAAGATCGTGGTGGATGATACGCTTTTTGCTACCGGTGGCGGCACTTATGCGTACCCGGTATTGAATATGTCACAAACGTGGAACACGAGTGGATCGCCTTCTGCCATCAAACTCAATGTAACAAATACGGCGAGCGGCAGTTTAAGTAAACTGCTTGATTTGCGTGTAGCCAACCAGAACGTTTTTTCGGTGTTACCATCTTCGGCATTTGCAACGTTCGGGACTGGTGGCAATGTAGGGATGGGGGCAGCTTTGGCTACCAATGGTACCGGCGCAGCAAATGGTACGGCTATGCGCTACCTTTCGCAGGTGGCTTCCACTGCAGGGTATGGTCATTGGTTTTTATCGGCAGGTAACAGAACGGCAACATCCGGAGCATCGGGGCTTGTTTACCTGAGTGATGAGTTTGTGCCGGCTTCCGGCAATGCTAGTTTCAATATGCTGGGTTTAAATCCTACTATTGATCAATCAAGTGGAGCCAGTGGTATTACAAGGGGGTTATTCATTTACCCTTACCTGACCGCAGCCGCTAACTTCAGGGCGATTGAAACAACCAATAATTCAGGTTATGGCATGTACCAGTCGGGCGCAGCTGCATTGAATTATTTTGAAGGAAAGGTGGGTGTGGGTACTGCTACGCCCACAGATAAACTAACAGTAACGGGTAGTGTAAAAATATCCGATACTTTAAAATTAGCGATGGGAGCCGGCGCCGGTAAAATATTAACCAGTGATGCTAACGGTAACGCCAGTTGGAAAAATGCAGACAGCGTTAGCAGCAACACAAGCTGGGGTTTAAATGGGAATAGTGCAACTTTTAATAATTTTTTAGGTACAATCAATAACACAGGGTTAAGACTAAGAACAAATAATCTTCAGCGGATGATCATTGACAGCACTGGAAATGTAGGTATTGGTACTGCTACACCTTCTTATAAACTTGATGTTAATGGAACAGGGCGGATTAACAGCATTATTTTTGATATAGCGCCTTATAACAGTTCAGCAAGGATTTTTTATGGAGGCACCCTTAATTACCAGACAAATGCACTTGTTACACAACACTATTTTACCAATAATATAAGTACCGCTTTTGGAGGAGCAGGCTCCTCAATAATTAAAATATCCGGTGGCTTTCATAGTACACTCGCTGGTAAAGACAGTACAGGCTTGTTAAGAATGGAGGGAGATTACTCCCAGGAAAAATTCACTTTTTTAAGTAATGGCAACATGGGCCTGGGTGTGGTATATCCCAATGCAAAACTCCATATTAAATCTGCTGACAGTGCCGCCGTGAAAATAGAAGCACCTCTTGCTGCCGGGGCCGCCACGGATAGTTTGCTTTCCATTGATAATAGTGGAAGGGTGCATAAGATTGCACAAAACAATGTTGCCACCCAGCCGGGTTGGACCTTAACCGGAAATGCCGGCACTAACTCTTCCTCCAGTTTCATTGGTACCACTGATGCACAGGCGCTGGTTGTCCGTACAAACAATACAGAAAAGATCCGTATAAACACTTCAGGTAATATGGGCATCGGCACCACTTCGCCATCAGAAAAGCTGGAAGTGGCGGGTAATGTAAAAATCACTGACACATTAAAATTACCAATAGGCGCAGGTGCTGGTAAAGTATTGACCAGCGATGAGTATGGCAACGCTACTTGGCAAAATGCTTCAGTAAGTGGTACTCAATCATTACAACAGGTTACGGATATAAATAATAAAACATCAAATGGAATAGGAAGTAAATTTTTGATTTTGGGTGATACATTGCAAAGCCTAAATGCCAATGAAGCAAATATTGCAGCCGGATATACTAGTGGAGGTACAATTGATGCCACAGGTACAGGAAGTATAGCGATGGGTGTTGCAGTAGATGGAGGTTTCATCCAAACTACTGATGTAGGTAATATAGCAATGGGCTACGCAACAGCTAATGGTACTATTATGGGAGGGGCTAATAATGGTACAATTGCAATGGGGTATGCAAACAATGGTTTAATTGAGGCATCTGCAATTGGCAGCATAGCGGCAGGAGCTGCGATAAATGATAGTATTATCAATCGTGGCGAAGGCTCAATTACTGTTGGGCGAGACTTAAGAAACCAGCATGAAAATTCTTACCTATTTGGCATTGGACTTAGAAATCTTGATAGCAAATCAAAATTTATAGTTGGATGGAACAAGGAGAGTTTAAAAGTACAGGAAGATTCTGCCTTCATTAAAGTTCCGCTTCAGATTAAGGATGGTACCCAGGCAAATGGTTATGTACTAACCAGCGATGCAGATGGTAATGCTACCTGGCAATCTTCATCAGGTGGAGCAACTACTGTTACGTTACAAAACGCTTTCGATAATGCAGCAGGCCAATTACAGATAAATGCCCACCGTAATGATTTTGAAATTGATAGCACAAGCAGGTTTGTTGTTAAAACACCGTGGAATGATGAATTAAGACTGGGTGGCGGTTTGGTGCTAAACTCAGGTGATGATGTCAATATAACATCTCCAGGATCAATCAATTTAAATGGTGGAAATGCTGACATGTCCTTACGTACAAATAGCGGGGCCAATATTATCCTTAAAGCCGGACAGGATATTTACATGACAAACCCGGATAATCAAAACATCTTTACTGCGACAAACGAAGGAAAAGTGGGAATTGGTGTAAATGCTTATCCTGACAGCACATTAACCGTGGTGGGCGGTTTGCATTTTGATCTTCCAAGTAAAGGTGCAGGTAAAGTGCTCACCAGTGATGCTAACGGTAATGCCACCTGGCAGGATCCATCCGGCGGAATTGGCAGTAACTCACCCTGGGAAACAAGTGCAAATAATATCTCTTACAACGCAGGCAAGGTAGGTATTGGCACTGCAACACCGGAGGCACAACTGCATACTACAGGTGATATCATCTTCTCTAAGTTTAAGAATAGCCAGCAGGGAGATTCAGTATTATCCACAGATATGGATGGTAGGCTTAAAATGGTGTACATGCCTTTCGGTAGCGGTACTGGTGGTGGAGCTATGTACGATTTTACTAATGGAGTGGAACAATCCAACGGAAATGTAATGCTTGGAGGACGTCTTGAAAAAAACACAAAGATCAATCTCTATAATTATTCATTTAACCTTACTCATGGTCCCACGGCAACTGATACAGCTTTAACTCTTTCTTCCGCAGGTAATGCAGGTATTGGAGGCACATCTCTTTCAGGATACCGGCTTGCGGTAAAAGGAGATGTTACCATTGGATATAAAAAAAATCAGACAGCTGAATACGGAGACAAACTCTGGTTTAATGCTGATGGTAACAACAATAAACTCTGGATTGCACGTTACAATACAGCCATCAATAACAGTGACCTCCGTATAAATATTGGCAGCGCTTCCAATGCAAACAACCTGTTGAATGTTGGTTATGAAAACAGCAGCACCTGGACATCCGCTTTCATTGTGCAGGCAAATGGTAAGGCAGGTATCGGTACACCCAATGTTGTTGACGAACTATCAGTGGGAAGCCTGCATGGTTCCAAACTAGGGATCGGAAACAAAGACTGGGGCAGCACAGCCATCATCACAACAGGTAATACCGGTTCGGCAGATTATACAGATCTGAAAGTGCCGGGCATAGTATCCAACAGTGCATATATACGTCTTAACAGTGCAGGTAATGTAGGTATTGGTACGTTCAATATTGATCCTGAATTCCGTTTATCAGTAAATGGAAAAATAAGATCTAAAGGATTAAAAGTACAAACAGATAACTGGGCAGATTTTGTGTTTGAGAAAAATTATGTTTTAAGAAGCCTGCCCGAACTGGAAAACTTCATTAAAACACACAAGCGTTTACCAGACATGCCTTCAGAAGCAACTGTTGTAAAAGAAGGGAATGATGTTGGCGAAACGCAAATAAAACTGTTGCAGAAAATAGAAGAGCTAACGCTGTATGTAATAGAGCAGAATAAAAATATAGAAAAGCTGCAGGAAAAAAATAAAGTGCTTGAAGAAAGTAATAAAGACATAGAACAAATACGGGAGGAATTAAAAGAGCTTAAAAAATTAATATCAAAGGATAGAAGCGAATAAGTCTCAACAATTCTATTAAACGATCAGCAAAAACTTTCTTTAATGCATTACATGCGACCAGTGATAAAATTAATTACCTTATTTGCCAGCCTGTTGTCGATATCGGCTGTAATAGCTGGTAATAAAGATTCGCTCAATAAAACCAGTATTGCGGCTACGCAGTTTATTACCCCGGAGAATATACCTGCTAAAGAATCGTCTGTAAAAACAAGGCAGTTTGGTGATCTTGATAAATACCTGGAGCAACAATTATTTAATATTGAAAATGAAGGGGCAGATCTTACCGATTCCTATATCGAAGAATACAATGCAGATGTTGATCCAACAGTACTTGGGCTAAGAAGTAAAGCCGCTAAAACGATTGAGGAGCTGATTGCAAAGAACAGGTTTATTAACTTTCTCAATCCTTCCAAAATACAGCAACTGCCCCTGGGGTGGCAATTTAATACCGGTTCAGGAACTAAAGTAACCATTGCTATCAGTAAAGCTGCTATCTATGCCGATTCTACGGTGCTTTCTGCTTTTGCGAAACTTGATATACCAAGCCTTAGCGAACCATTGTTTTTTGGCGTGGAGGGAATGAGGCTTTCAAAAGATGGTGGCATCATTGGTGGTAACACAAAACTTGTTTTATTGGGTAATGTGGCTATACCGATCAATAATAACACAGCTGCTTTAATACTGAAAGGTGATCAGAACCTGAGAACAGGTCTGGGTGACAATTCAAAAACATACATTGCTTTTGACTGTAACGGGTTTAAAGAGCTTTCAGTTGGCGCAGATGTGGAGCTTTCGAGGAATGTAGCGGTTCCGGTTGATAATAACGGGGTGGAAAAAAGTGGCAGGGTAACAGCTCACCTGAAGCAGTTTGCCATTAAAGGATGGAACGATATGATCGTTGATGATGTGGATTTTGAAGATGCATTTCAACTGAAAAATTTCCCGGGTTTTATTTTTACTATTCATGATGTTGTATTTGACTTTAGTGATACAAAAAAGAGTGATGTGGTACGTTACCCAACCGGTTACCAGCAAAAATATCTTCAGGCAGAATTGCTGGAAACATGGCGGGGGTTCTATGCTCATGAGATAAGTATAAAACTGCCTGCTTCCTTTAAGGATAAGACCAAACCTGGTGGTGTAACCATCAGTGTATTTGATATGATCATTGACAACAATGGATTGTCAGGAACATTTTGTGCTCAGAATATCATTTCACTTGAAAATGGTAATGCCAGTAAGTGGCGTTTTTCCCTTGATACATTGTGTGTGGGACTTGAAGCAAGCCGTTTGATGAGAGCGGGCTTCGGCGGGTCTGTTATGCTGCCTGTCTGTAAATACGATGCTGCAAAGCCAGCAAGCAATAACAGGCGAAAACTGGGTTATTCCGCTATGATCAGCGGGAGTGGCGATTATGTGCTTAGGGTAGTGGCAAAAAATAAAATTGATTTCGACGTATTCCTTTCAAAAGTTACCCTGTACGAAAATTCATACATTAAACTGTATGGCAACAAAGACAATATTGATGCAGAAGCTAAGCTAAGCGGCACTATACAATTTAAACTTCCATCTCTGGTAGACCTGATTATTCCTGAAGATGATGACGATGATGAAGTGGAAGATGAGGAAGCACCTGCAGCAAAGTTTAATGGAATTAAGTTTAAGAATCTCTTTATCGCAACAAGAGAGCCTTACCTGGATATTGAATACCTGGGTTATGATGGAGAGATCAAGATTGGGAATTTTCCCGTTTCAATAGAAAGTCTTTCAATAGAAAAAAAGATTGTACCCGATGGAAAAGAATATGCGCTCTCCCTTGGATTAAAAATGAATCTTGGTGATGGAACAATAATAGGTGAAACCGGCCTGAAAATTATTGGTAAATCAGATGAGACCGGAGGCATATTCAGCATTAAATATAACAGGTGCAAAATTGATTCAATAAAAGTGGATGCAGATGTTAAAGGTGCATTTAAACTTAAAGGCTCGTTAATTTTCTTTGAAAAAAATGCAACTGCTACAGCACCTGCGGTAAAGGGATTTAACGGCGCCATTGAGGCAAGATTTAAAGGTCTTGATGCTGACATAAAGCTAAGAGCCGAATTTGCCAAGACCCCCACATACAGGTATTGGTTTGTTGATGGATTGGTGGAATTTGGAACAGGTATCGGTGGTATTGTTAAGCTGCAGGGTTTTGGTGGCGGGGCATATTATCACATGCGTAAACTTGATGAGATTGATACAGATAATGATACGGAAATTAAATATGAAGCTGACGAGAATGTTGGTCTTGGTGTGATGGCACGGGTTTTATTCAGCGTGGGGGATAAAAAGCTGGTTAAAGGAACCGCATCCTTTGAGATAGCCTTCAACAGTAGTGGTGGTATAAGGTATATTGGCTTGTTTGGCAAGGTAAAAGTGATGGGAGATATTTTGGAAGGATTAGAGATTGGCGAAGAGCTGAAGAAAAAAATAAAAAAGATAAAGGACTTTGAAAAAACCCTGACGGAGATCGCAAAAGAGCAGCTTAAAAAATTAAAATTAACTGCTCTTACGGCAGCGGCTGAGCAACAGGAACAAAGTACTGATGACGCAGGAAAAAAACCAGGCGAAAATGAAACAGGCTTTTCGGCATATATAGGTATCCAATATGATTTTCAAAAGCAATCATTGCATGCATCGCTTGACATGCGTGTATCAGCAGCTAAAGGATTGATCCGGGGTTCAGGAGAGAACAACAGGGCAGGCTGGGCTGTGTTTCACGTAGAGCCGGGTAAATGGTGGCTGCATATTGGAACACCAACAAACCCCTGCGGTATAAAATTTGGCATAGGCAAATTCAATATTACAACCACAGCCTATTTCATGGTTGGGTATGAAATGCCGGCATTTCCGCCACCACCTCAAAAAGTAATTGAAATACTCAATAAGACTGGGCTTCATTATGATGATCATATGAGCCAGGGCGATCTGGAAGGTGGCAGGGGGCTTGCATTTGGTGCAGCCATCAATGTAAACAGCGGGGATTTAAATTTTTTATTCTTCTATGCAAATTTTGCAGCCGGCATTGGCTTCGATGTGATGCTGAAAGATTATGGGAATGTACAGTGTGCAGGTATGAGTGAAGGCGAGCGGGTTGGTGTGAATGGCTGGTATGCAAAAGGACAGGCATATGCTTACCTGTGGGGTGAGCTGGGTGTTAAGATCAAGATATTCTTCATCAAGAAAAAATTCTCTATTATAAAAGGTGGCGCTGCCGCCCTGTTCCAGGCCAAGCTGCCGAACCCAACCTGGGTGGGTGGATACCTGGGCTTTCATGTTTCAATTCTGGGCGGTCTTATAAGCGGCAACTTTAGTTTCAAATTCAATTTTGGTAAAGATTGTGAATTTGTCAGTGACGACCCATCACCGGTTGATGAGGAATTGCAAATAATAGAAGAAGTAACACCTGAAAATAATGCCAGCCCCTTTGTAAAGCCTACCATAAGGCTTCGTATACCCAATGGATCTGTTCTTCAAATACCACGTGAAGATGGCCGGGCCGGTTATAACAATTATTATCCATTCCTGGAGGATGTTAAACTCTATAAAGTGGATGGCAATCAGTTACAGGAAGCAGCTACAGCTTTCAACGGGGAAAGAAATATCCTCACTATTACACCAAAACTGGTGCTGCAGGGTAACACTCAATACAAGATACTTACTACTATACGGTTTAAGAAGTTTGTTCATCCAGATTTTGTACCATGGGTTGAAAATGGTACACCGCTGCAGGAAGTAAGGCAATTTACATTTACTACAGGCGATGCACCTGTTGCAATGGACTCAAGTATTATCAGTAAGATGTATCCTTATTTTAACCAGCGTAATTTTTATCCTGGTGAGACTAACAAGGGCAGCATTGAGCTGTCCCAGAATTTCCCTGAGTATTTTGACAACTTTGGGAACTGGAAAATAAAAGTCTATGATACTGATGGTAATGAAATAAGTAATGTAAATGCCACTACGGATGGACAAAAAAGATTTGATTTTGCATTGCCTTCAAATTTAGAGACCAGCAAAACATATAACCTGATGTTGTTTGGGGAACAGCCTGCACCGGGCGTTACAAACGTGGATCTTACTAAACCCTCTCTCCAGTTCAGCTTTACAACCAGCCGCTACCGCACACTGGCTGATAAGATAAGAACACTGAATGTAACAGAGAATATAGTTGGCAGGGTTAGCTCTGATGTCATCAACCTGCAGACAGCTGTAGCCGACTATGAGGGTTTTGAATTGCATGAAGTGGGCGGTTGCAAATACACCGGTGAAGATCCTATGGTGCAGGGCGAACTTGATATAGCAGGTGAGCACTACTATAATGTTGCCATTAAACCAATCGTATATCCTAACGAACCTGGTAATTATACACTTCCTAACGGGCATGCATTTTCTATAGAGGAACAAGGTGCAGCAGATTATGGTGTGCCACCATTTAAAGCTGTAATACCCTCGTGGTTTTATATCAATGCGCTGAAGGAATTGCATGGTCAGGAACCTGCAGCAGGTTCACCGCAATTCCAGGAGTTTACCGGGTTGTTAAAAACAAGGCTGCCATTTGTATACAATGGTGTTAAGTATTATAACCTTCATTTTATTGAATTAAGAAAAGCGGTTATTAATTATTGTATCCAGTCGGGCATTAATATGAGTACGTTGCCG
Organism: Ferruginibacter sp.; assembly: GCA_047600665.1. Classification (GTDB taxonomy): domain Bacteria; phylum Bacteroidota; class Bacteroidia; order Chitinophagales; family Chitinophagaceae; genus Ferruginibacter. The sequence continues at coordinate 1,571,502 of JASGKJ010000003.1, read as the reverse complement.
GATAATACAAAAGCGTTATTGGAGCAACCATTTCCGTTTATGGATAAAGGGCAATACAAAGTAAAATTCAGTTTTGTACAACTGGATGGTACAAAGGGGGCACCTGTTGAATTTATTTATACAAACCCAATTGATTAATTTTTAATGCGGAAAAATCTCTTACGATATTATATGCTGCTGCTGGGAATAGTGGTGTCTGCTACAGGTATTCAAACCGCGGGTGCGCAGGCGGCTAAAAAAAAGGCCCCGGCTAAAACCTCAAAAGCAGCCAGCCTTAAACCGGGGCAGATTTTTGCGCTTTCAAGAGCAACAAAAAATGAGATACTCATTCGCTGGGCACCCGCAGACTTCAGTACCTGGAACGAAGCTAACAGGAATGGGTATGCGATTGAAAAATATATTGTTCAGCGGGGTGGAAAAGTATTGCCAAAAATAGAGTTGAGCCAGCCACGTATGATCATAAAACCCAGGCCGCTGGAAGCATGGGACAGTATTGCTAACAATAATGATTATGCTGCTGTGATTGCACAGGCGATGTATGGAGAAGATTTTGAGGTTACAATGAAGAACCAGGGAACCATTGCAACAATGATTAATGAAACAGAAAAGACAAAGCAACGCTTTGCGATGGCCATGTATGCTGCTGATCATAGTTATGCTGCCGCAGTTTTTGCCGGTGTAGGCTGGACGGATAAAAATGTAAAGCCTGGTGAAAAATATTTTTACCGAATTTATACGCTGGTGCCCAAAACTGTGCAGTCGACAGATACAGCCACATTATTTACCGGCCTGGCAGATTTTAAACCATTACCCAGGCCTTCCGAATTGTTTTGCCAGTTTGGTGATCACAGTGTTACACTAAAGTGGGACTTTGATTCTTATAAAGAGTTCTATACATCTTATATCGTGGAGCGTTCCGAAGATGGTGGTAAAAACTTTAAGCCTGTTTCGGATATGCCTGTAACAGATCTTACAGAAAAAAAAGCAGATCTGCCTGACCCGGGCATGTTGTTTATTGATTCACTCACAGATAATGAAACGATATATACTTACAGGATAGCTGGTGTATCATTGTTTGGTGATACCGGCCCTTATTCAAATGCTGTTTCCGGCAAGGGAAAGATCTTCTTGCCGCTTACGCCGGGCATAACCAGCGTATCACAAAACGAAGCAGGAAAATACAGTCTTAACTGGTACATGGAAGACAGTCTTAATCATTTGATAAAAGAATTCAGGATAAATCTTTCAGATAAAGTTGATGGAAAATATAAAACGATAAGAACAGGTTTAAGCCCGCAAATAAGAACTGCGGCAGTGGATAGCCTATACTCAAGTAACTATTTTACTGTTACAGCTGTTTCAAAAGGAGGGGAAGAAAAAACTTCTTTTCCATACCTGTTGCAGCCAGAAGATTCTGTTGCCCCCGCAACACCTGTTTTATTTACAGGAACTATTGATTCCACAGGCGTGGTCCTGCTCCGCTGGAACGCCAATACAGAAAAAGATCTGGCAGGTTACCGCATATTTAAAGCCAATGTAAAAGGACATGAACTGATTCCACTATTTGATACACTATGGCACAAGAACGAGATCAGGGATACGGTCAATATTAAGAACTTAAACAAAAAACTTTACTACACGGTCAATGCTGTTGATCACCGGTATAACCAATCTCCCAATGCGCCTTTGCTGGAAATAAAAAAACCAGATGTTATCCCGCCATCGCAACCTGTTTTTTCTAATTATGAAGTAAGTGATGATGGAGTAAAGATAGAATGGATCAATAGCCCGGATGATGATATAATGCAGCATGACCTGTATCGTAAAAAGAAAGGCGGCCCCGACAAATGGGAGCTGGTTAAATCTTTCCCTGGCAGCAGTGTAAAAGAGGTCATTGAAAAAGAACTGTTGCAGGGAGCAACATACAGTTATACCCTGGTTGCTGTAGATAGTGCCAGGCTAGAGTCTGAGCCAGCCATTCCGCTGGTGATAACAGTATCAGAAAAAAGAGTAAAAAAGGCGATACAAAAATTAATGCTTGAAACTGACCGGGATAACAGGAAGATCAATGTCAGCTGGCAATTAGTACCGGGTATAAAAAATATAAAAAAGATTGAATTATACCGTGGTGCAGATAAAGAAAAAATGGAACTGTACAAATTACTGGATAAAACAATAGAAAGTTTTACCGATAAAGAGCTGCTGGTGAACACAATTTATAAGTATGGAATAAGAGCTGTATATGTAAATGGGATGTATTCTGATTTTATAACTGAAACCATTAATTATTAAAAAGACTGTATGAGGCATTTAGTATTAATGATCATTAGTTTAATTGGCCTGCAGCTGGTACATGCCCAGGCGCCTTTTATACAGGCAGGGGAATATAAATTGGTTACGGAGGCAACTGTTACCCATCGCACTGGTTACACTTGTGAAAATGTTTATGTAAATACTACAGAGGTTTCAGTGCCGGAAGAAGACATACTGCACACGTTTACAACCAAGGGTGGATGTCCAATGGAATATGAATGCATAAGCCCCGGAAATTGTATTTGGACGCCACTATTAAATAGTTCTTCCTGCATTGATTTTAGAGGATTAAGTCTTGTTAAAAATTATGATTGTGCAACCACGGATGGCGATTATATAGAATATTCATCTTCCGGAACGGGTACATATGTACGAATGTTCAGGCGATTTTTTTCTTCTGCAGATCTGCCATATGGGGGTACAATTGTTTACCGGGATTCCATTTATGTGCTGGATCCTGCTTCTGTATACCAAAGCTCTATCCGTGCTACTGTTTTTCAAAAAGGTCCGGCTAGTACAGATTCTTATTACGAACACTTTAAAGATCAAACTACTTTTTCTTTCAGGCCGATTCCAATTCAAAGGCACAATTTTGCTTTTTTACTTACACAAAATAACCTGGATCAGTCCCAAATTATGATCCCGCAAAACGATGTGCAGGCAACTGATAAGTATATCGTAAATGTAAGAGTTAAGCAATATCCTGCAACAGAAGCCAGTATGATTTTGCCAACCGAAGACAAAGTAAGGATATCACAATACACAGATCTTTCATACGCACCTGTATGGCAATATAAAGATCCGCTGACCGGTAACTGGATCAATGTGCCTGCACAATTTATTCATGATTCTTATTTTGATTATACAGGAGTACAGCAGGAGAGCGACAATGCTACGGTTGAAATATCTGCTAAAGATCTTTTTGGTGATGATTATGCTGATTATCTAAATGAAACAGTGCTGTTCAGAACCACTAACACTGCAGGAACAGTATATTCAAATGTACTTGCTTTTACGGTAAGGCTTTCTTCTCCGCATATCCTGAATATTGAGCCAACAAATCTTAGTTGTAATATGAGTGGTGACGGTGCATTAAAAATAAATTTTGACCGGCCCCTGATCAGCGGAGAAAAACTGAATATCCTGCTGGAAGAGAAAGACAGGCAGGTAAATTATTCTGCTTTGAATTTATCAGAACTTAATACCGGCAATTCTTATACACTCACAGGATTAAGCGCAGGTAATTACCAGGTGGGCTTGATCGGTAAGTATGCATCAGGTATTATTACCGACCTGGATGTTGATCACAGGGACGAATCTGTTCCTGTGTATATTGCTTCTAACAGCATCAATTTTAAAAACGGGTTTAATACTGGGCCAACCGATAATTTTACAGCCTACACAGATTATACTTCCTATGCCTCTGCAACTTATACAGGCGCTTATAATCATCTGGCAACGCAAGCTATTACACAACCGCTGCCCGTATCTGCTTTAATAAAAGTAGTTGACACCGTTATTTGTAAAGGGGCTGCCACCGGCAAGATTGAAGTGTATGCATCGGGTGGTAACGGCGAAACAACGGTTGTTTTTAATGCACCACATTATTATAAATACAGTTACCGGCTTGAGAACGAAACGGCATTTTCCGCATGGCAGGATTTTCAAAATACAACGATCATAAATTATGAATCTCCCACTTCACCCGGCAATTATTTAAAAGTGGTAAAAGAAACGATCCAGGGTTTAAAAGCAGGTAATTACGAATTCAGGGTAAGGGATAATAACGATTGCTTCTCCAGGGATGTGCAGGGTAATGAACGCCTGTATAAATTCAAAATTGCAGAACCAGCAAAAGCCATTACAATCGATGAACTTGATGTGTCTCCCATTACTTCACATAACCTGAACAATGCTGTTATCAAATTGAAGATAACCGGGGGCACACAATATCCGCAAACGCAGGAACAGCAACTGGTGGAAGAAGCTTACGTGGTAAAGCTCCGGGATTCAGCCACTGGTACTTACCTGCGCCTGAACATTGATTATACCGATACAACCATCGATGGTGTGTACAGCCTTACAACAACCCAATTGGGTGAGGGTACCTATGAATTAATAGTAACCGATAAAAACTGGAACCAGTCATTATCGGAAGCACAGAACACAGGCTGTTACCTGGTTGTAAAAATTGAAATTGTTAATCCTGATCCACTGGCTGTTACCATACGCAAAAACAAGCAGGTAAGCTGTACTGGCGACAGGGATGCCGAGCTGGTGGCGGTTGCAACCGGTGGCGTGCAGGATGCCGAACATCCTTACACATTTACGTGGTACAGGGTGGCTGGCGAAAGCGGTGATGTGCTGCTGCCGGGAACTGACCAGCTGATCACCATTGAAGACAGTGTTATTACAGATCTGCCACCGGGAACGTATAAGGTTAAAGTGGTAGACAGGTACAATAACCAGGCAGCTGGAGTTTTCGTGGTGACGGAACCGCTACCAATAACCATAATAGCAGACTCTGTTGACGCAAGCTGTTATTCAAGTTATGACGGAACCATGCGGATCGTTTCTGTTACAGGCGGCACACCTTACCAGGATATGGAGAACCGCCTCTTCAATTATGACTGTGAATGGAGTAATGGAGCAGTAACACCTGTGGCAGATAAAGTAGCCGGTGGCGAATACGTAGTGGTGGTGAGGGATAGCATGGGCTGTACGGCAAAAGAGACACAGTTGGTAGGTTCTCCAGACAGGGTGATCGCTTCCAGCGTGGTGCAGCAGATCACCTGCTTTAATGCAACCGATGGACAGGTGACCGTAAGTGCTGAAGGCGGAACAGGCGGGTATACTTATTTATGGAATACGGATGCCATCACGGCGGTTGTTTCAGGCCTCGATACCGGTACGTACTGGTGCAAGGTGTTTGATGAAAAAGAATGCTATGACAGTATTTCGGTAAGACTTGAAAATCCGCTTGCCTATATGCCGGATATACCTGCGGAAAGAAAAATATGTACCGGGCAGACAATAAAGCTGGATGGAGGCATAAAAGGAACTTCAATGCCGCTCACGTACAGCTGGCAGGGGCCAAATGGTTACGCCAGTGAAGATCCTGTAGCCACTATTACACAACCCGGTACTTATACATTGTCTGTTGCTAACAGCAGCGGGTGTACGCTTTCCGACCAGGTTGTTGTAACGGCTGTGAACAGCAGCATTACCACCGAATTTATCGTGTCCACGCAGGCATATAAAGGTGATAAAACGATCCTGGTGAATTTAAGTGTGCCAGGCTCACAGGATAAAGTGGAATGGATACTGCCACCGGGTAACAGCAACATTTCAGTGGTTAACCAGGGCATAAACAGTTGCGAACTCCTGTTTGCTGATACCGGCAGGTTTGCGATAACCATGCGGGTGTATTATGCCAGCGGTTGTATAGACGAAATAGTTAAATACGTAAATGTAATTGACAAGGATGGTATCAATAACCCGGGCAGCGGTGGAGATGCCTTCCTGAAATCTTACAGTGTGGTGTACCCGAATCCAAACAGGGGTGATTTTACTGTTAATCTCAATTTCAGCCAGGCAACAAAAGCGAGGATCCGCCTGGTTAACACATTGACCAACCAGGTGATGGACTCAAGGGAAGTGGTGATAACAACGCCCAATACAGAGCAGCCGGAAGAATACCACCTTACAGGCTCGTTAAGCGGCGGCATGTATGTACTGGTAATAGAAACACCAAAAGCAAACTTTGTATACCTGGTGATGATAACCCCGTAAACGGGCAGGTTAAATAAAGCATACCCAAAATAAAACTGATTGATGAGAAAGTATATTTTATTAATGGCGATTTGGATGGCAGCTGTCATCACGGTAAACGCACAACAGTTCCCGGTGCAGGTAACACCACAGCTGTTGCCTCCCTACAGTGTTAAAATAAGTGACTATTATGCCGCATCAGGTGCACCTAAATTAAACCTGCTGCTGCTGCTCCGGGATCTTAACAGGGGTACGCTGCAGGTACGCCTGCGGATGACCATCGAAAGCCAGAGTGTACGTATTACCACCAGGCCTGAGGCAGAATTTCCCGCCATCGCACTGGATCCGGGTGTGCCGGAATATATAAGCCCATCCGTGCTGGAACCTTATTTTATGCCGCAGAACCTGCTGCTTACGGGGATATCAACAGAACAATACCTCAATAAATTGCCGGAGGGCTTTTATACATTTTGTTTTGAAGCGGTGGACATCACCACCGGCCTCACAGTAAGTAATAAAGGCTGCAGTTTTGGATGGATGAACCTGAATGAACCTCCCATGCTGAACATTCCACGCAAGGGAGAAAGCGTGGAGCCGGCAACTTCACTTGCAGCACAGAATATACTCTTTAACTGGACACCCCGTCACCTTTCAAACCCAACGGCACAAAATATAGGATATACACTCACGTTAGTGGAGCTGCCGGAGGGTACCACTAATCCTGAAGCTGATTTTACTGCAGGTATCACCAAGGCAACTATTGAACTGGATAATGGCGCCACTACTTATAATTATACAGGTGATGCACTGCTGAGCCCGGGTCGCAAATATGCCTGGCAGGTGAGAGCAAGGGCCAATGCCGGGGCGGATGCTTCGGGTTTTAAAAACAACGGCTACAGTGAGATATTCTGGTTTAAATACGAGACTGGTTGTGAAATACCTGTTGGTATTGCAGCGGAAAATATAAGCATGAACAATGCCACCATTAAATGGTCAGCAAGACCTGAGTATCTTAATTATAAAGTGATATACCGGGAAACAGGTAATCCAAAAGCAGAATGGTTTTCTGTTATCACCAACAGCAACCAGGTGGTATTAACGGACCTCAAGCCTGACCAGGATTATGAATTCAGGGTGGGGGCAGCCTGCGAACAGGAGAATTACCGGTTTTCGGCTACTTTCCCTTTAAAAACATCTTCCACTGCTAATACAGTTGCCAATTGCGGGCAGGCACCCACACTTATTCCTCCTGCAGCCGGCTGGTTGTCAACACTTGTGGCTACGGATAAGATACAGGCTTATGATTTTGAAGTGGAGGTGACCGATGTTAACTACATTGGAAGCGATGGCACATTTTCCGGCGCCGGTTTTGTAAGAGTGCCCGTGCTTTCTTTTGTTAAAATGAAAGTGGTGTTTGAGCGCATACAGGTAAGCGCTGATAAAAAACTGGTGAGCGGGAAAATTGAGACTACTTATGATCCTACGGGTTCAGCTATTTTCAGCAGTAATGATTTTACAGAGTTGATAGATGTCTTTGCTGCGGGTTATGGTGTGGGTAATAAAACTACCGGGGAAGCGGCAGGAGAAAAAAAGGTAGACTTTGTGATCACTAATGCTGCAACCAGTATTTCAGCCAGTTTGCCTGCTGCAGGTTACGATCCTGTATCCGGCACCCTGTCCGGTGGAGGCGATATAACAGTAACGATTACCCGCCCTGATGGTGAACCATATGAATTCACCACACAAAAGTTGCCTGTAACCATTGAAGACAAGGATGGTAATATTTACCAGCTTGAAAAAGATGGTCATACTGTTACAAGTATTGGGAAAAAAGATGCGGATGCTGAAGGCTGGTTGAAAAAAATGAACACGGGGCTGGTGGATGATAACAAGGCATTGGTGGAGTTTGTAAAGGACGGCAGCAAAATGGAATATGCTTTTGATGCCTGGAATGAAACATATGAGCAAAGCAGTGCTTTCAACAAAGAGTATGAAATACTTGAAAAGGTAAGTGATGGGGAATACCATGTAAATGCAAAAGCCATAGCCCCCGGCGCTACTGATTATTTAAAGGCAAAAATTACTATAAAGGACCAGGGAATTAATGCGGCCAATATAAAATTTGTGAACAGTGAAGGGCTTGTTTATACAGCCGACCCTGTACCAGGCGAAAGCGATGCTTTTTGGATAAAGATCGTTGGTGGCCCTGCAAAAGATGCACAGGAAATATATGCAGTTTACCCAACAAGTGATAAGACGCTCAATTTTGGAAAAGTGTTGGTGGCGAGTTATCCAAGGGTTGATAAAAAACTTGTTCTTGTAAAGGTAAACGGAACCACCGTAAGCCCGGAAGATATAAGTACAGTTATAAATGAAATATACAACCCGCTTAATATTTTTTATACTGTAACAGGTGATGAAACTTTTACCAATACAGGCTGGGATGAGAATGGTGATGGTTTGCTTGAGATCTCGGATGATAAGTTTCTGAGTGTACTTACGAGTGAAATGAAACTTCTTAATAATCTCTACCGCAGCGATAAAGGGGTTGATGAAAATACACAATACCTGTTTACAGTCCAGTATAATAAGGAAACTGCATTTGCAAATAATATCCTGGGCGATATGCCCAGGGGTAAGCAGTTTGGATATCTATTTACAAACAGTGCAGATGTTGTTGATTGGGAGACCAAGATTAAATATGCAGCCGCCCATGAACTGGGGCATGGGGCATATACATTAGAGCACACGGTGGAGTATGGTTTTGATGAAGGTATAGCTGCTCTGAATAATGTCATGGATTATCCTGCCGGAAGCTCATTTTCAAAATTTCAGTGGGATTATATGCATGATCCTGCATTAGTGATTGGTTTTTTACAGGATGAAGACCAGGGTGCATATGTAGATAAACAGGAAGAAAAAGACGGCTCTGTAAAATTTTTTACAAACGGACCGACCAATTTCCTTTCGCCGGGAGGAGACCTGGTTTCCCTGCCCGATAAAACACAGGTATATCCAGCTTGTTTGGATTATGATTTGCAGAATAATGGAACAAACAGCAGCGGGTTTCCCAACGGTGTCCTGTACCTGTTTAAAACAGCAAATGGTAAAGAGTTTTATCCCGATCTGAATTATAGAGTAGGGCAGTTTCTTGGCTATTTTCAAATTACCCGTGCCAAATCGGGGTTAGATTGGAAATGGGAAGGAGAAGGTGCTAACAGGCACCGGCTTCCTTATGAAAATGATGCATCACAGGCAAACAACAGTAATGTTCAGGTTACTTTCATTCATTTTCTTGCAAATCCATGTAATGGGGCTCACCAGCTTTGGTTTATGGATCAGCCTTATAATTTTGTTGCTCCTCCCGCTAATAGTCATGATTTAAGATATCCGCAATACCAAACAGGAAATAAGCCGGTAGGAGAAAATATCCGTGATGTAGGTTTAAAGGGGTGCTCAAGTTGCTCAGGAAGCGGGCCTCACATTGAAAAACTTAAGGGAGGAGCACCAACAGCTATCAATACCCAGTATTTCAAGTATACAGAATATTTGGGAACGGGGGAGTCTTTATCAATAAACCCTGAGGATAAAAAAACGGTACAGGATTTTTTAAGATCACTCGGCGAAGAATTTCAAAAAAAGGTAGATGTTTTCATTTACCCTGCTGGTGGTTCAAAAGAAAATGATGCTAATACAGCCTATAACGTTTCAAAACAATCTCCGAATAATAAAGCAATTAAAATTGAAGTTGCGCAGGATGGCACACTTAAAATAGGTAAGGAAAATGGTGTTGAAGAAAGAGGCGTATTTGATTACGACTTTTTCGGTTTGGGGATGGGTAATGAATGTACTGCTGCATATGTAGATGAGATGCTGCAAAAAAATGGGGCCAGTAATAACGCATGGAGGTTTTGCCAAAAGATTTATTATGGGGTAAAAGGAATTGTTCTTTGCAAATTAGGTGAGGAGAACATAATGAACGGCTTTCCCAATAATAAGGTGGCACAGTTTGCAGGTGGGTTTACTTACGAACTTTTGCAAACACTTGATGTGGTGGAAATGCTTAGCGGACTTGCGGACATGGGTTTTAAATTAGCCGAATTTACTGTTTGGGAAGCACCAAAATTATGGTTCAACCACATAAAGAAGGTGGGTGATTTAACCCATAAAATGTTTTTTACAGGGTATGTTGTAACTGTTAAAGATGTTTTGGCCCTTACAGTACCTGCTGCTGTTATTTCCGGGATTGAAAAGGCTAAAGGTTTTGGAAAAACCTTATACCAGTTTTATATCGACAATGGTAATAGCTGGCGGTATGGGCAATTGACCATGATGGTGGTACCGCTTGTACTGACATTAGGTGAATATGCTCCTGTTATAATGACGAGGCTTACCGGGATTATGCCCAGGTTGGCAACGGCAGCAGGAGCAGTAGCAAAAGTGGCAGAGTTTTGCAAAAAGCTAAACCGTCTTACTGATCTTGGTTTTGAGCTGGTATTAAAGGCAGGTAAAAAATGTATTGCACCAATCAAAAAGGCGGTATTGTCTGGGGGCGTTTTAAGAAATGTTTCTGAAAATGTTGATGTAATAAGCGAAGTAGCAGGAGATGTTGAAACAGTGTTGGATGATGTGAATGATGCAGAAAGGCTTGGAAATTTTATTGATGATTTTGATGACTTTCCGTCACGTATTACCCTGTTGGAGGGGGCAGAGGCCACAATCGTAAATACAGCTTTAAATACCCTGCAGAATGATAACAGGCTCTATGTTGCCATACATGGTGCAGGCGAAGTATTCGAACTTACGGTCAATGGAACAAGGATACCTGTAACACATAAATCATTGGCGGGTTATCTTGAAAAAATACTGGCAGGTAAGCCTAATGTTAGTGAGGTCGTTTTGTTGTCTTGTGCTGATATAAATACAGCGCAGCATCTTGTAAATAAACTGCCTGATGGAAAAACGGTAACGGCCTGGGAAGGAGCTGTGGAAGTATATGAAAACGGGGTGATCAGGAGTGAAGGTTCGGCATGTAAGAAATTCAGTAAAAATGGTGAACCAGTTCCTCTTTTAGGAAATGAGATACCAGCGGGGGCAAATAATGGTACTCCATCCGGGAATTATGTTGTGCTTGGCGGGAGAAAAGGCCGGGTAAGTAATTTTGCCGCTAAAAGTTATCAGGATCGTTTAACGGCGTTGCAGAATGCATGGGCGGCTCTTTATCCTAAAATATTTATTGAGCGAAGTTTTTTAGAAGATGTAATGCGTGAGTACAGATATACAGTTGTAGAGGGGTGGAACCACACATTGGATATCGCTTCCAACTTCCTTGCAATTGATTTTTATAAAGGAATAGAAGATGTTACGGGGACTTTTATTGAAGCTAGCAAGGTAGTTTCAATGAAAACGACAACAACAAAAAATGTATTTGAGTGGTTGAAGTCCCCTGCAAACGCTAGTAATATTCAAAATTTAATTGGGGGAATGGAAACTGGCATCAAATGGGCAAAGAAAACAATATCGTATACTGAAGGAATGGCCGAAATTCATATTTATATGCCCAAAAATAATCTAACATCGGCACTTCGAGAAGAATGGTTTGCGGAGTTGAATAAAATAAAAGAAATTAAATTTGAGTTACATGCGATAGAGGATTACATGACAAAGTAAAAACATATAAAAATGCCTATAAAATCATATAACAGAATATCGATTTCAAAAGATACATATAATTATCAGTATGAGATAAAAAATAGAATTGATAAGGAGAAATTTAGAGATTTTGTAAACGCTAATAAAAATTATTTTAACTGGTATGAGGAAACTGATGAAGGAAAAAATGTTTTAGCAAACATTGATAGTTTTTTACACAAGGAAGGAAGGCTGATTTCTTTAAACCAAAATATGGCAATGGCCCACTATAAGCAAAATTTGGGTTATTATGGATTAAATGTTTCTTTCAACAACAAATTCGGCGAGATAAGTATAAATTTTAATAATTCAAAAATTACACCTGATGTTTTAGAAATCTTATTGGAAATGGCTGAGTATTGCGAGGCTATGTTGCTTATAAATGGAAAGAAACCAATAACTAAAGAGTTTATCGAAAAGGAAAAAAACGAGCTAGAAGATAAAAAGAATAAAAAGAAGTAAGTGGAACTTTAGAATGTAAAAAATAATGAAAATACACTATTAAACCGTTATTGGGCCGAACGCATATTGTCTCAATAAACTGAGTTAAGTAAATACCATTAAGCATCTTCATAACCCCAAACCAACTTGAATAACCCCCCCTATTATACCATCTTCTTCTTTTTACTCCTTGCATCCTGCAAAAGAGATGTCGTGGATCCTGTATTAAAAGTTGATTTTAGCTACGCAGTGGAAAATAATAATTATACTATACCGGTAAGAATAGATTTTACCAATATATCCTCCAATGCAAAATATTACCGCTGGAGTTTTGAAGGCGGCAACCCCGGCAGCTACGACCAGAAAGAGCCAGGTTATATTATCTTTAACAAAGCGGGTAATATTAAAATAACCCTCTTTGCAAAGAACGACCGGGACAGCAGTACAAAGGAGATCACCATACAACTCGATTCAGTTCCTCATGCAAATTTTACTGCCACACCGGTCATCAATAACTTCGGTACAACCGAGTTTACTATCAGCAATACATCCGGTGGCGGGTTGGTACAGTTTAGCTGGCGCTTTGAAGGTGGTAACCCCGCTACATCTGCTGCAGCACAGCCGGGAAATATCTTGTTTGAAACAACAGGCCAGCACCGCATTTTTTTGGAAGCCATCAATGCCAGGGGCCGTAAGGATACGGTTTCTAAAATTATAACCGTACTGCCGCCACTCAGCAGCGATTTTGATATTGCACCTTCTTTTGATGACGATGATTATGAAGCACCGCTGAAAGCAACACTGTTGAACAAAACCACCAGCGCCACCAGTCATAAATGGTCTGCCAGCGGCGGTGTTATAACTAATACCGCAGATTCAATACCGCAGGTGAGTTTTGAATATCCCGGCACTTATAAAATTACTTACGAGTCTGGCAATGGCAAGCAAAGCGCTACTGTAACAAGAAATATCACGGTAAAGCAAAACAGTAAACTTCGTGTATTCCCCAACGTTAAGCTGGGGATCAACACAGCTCATGAAACGCTGGGTGCTTTCTTTTCCACCAGCCTGCACCGGGTAATGCCAAAAGACAGTATAACCAGTGAAAACAGCAGTAAGGTGGATCTTTCTTTTTTTGGATTAAGTGCCGCATTTAATTATAATGTGTTTGTAAGCCCCGACAGCGTGGAGCGCTGGGCCTTTGGGCCACTCCCCAATGCGGGGCATACTAAGTATATCAATAAACTGGATGATTGTGACTGCACGATATTATTCACCCCGGTTTACTTTGACAACATCTTTCATGGTAATGCATTCAATTATTTAACCATTACCGATACAGATGCCGGCAGGCGGTCTTTTGATAACAGCCTGCTGCCAAGAGTTGTATTATTTGAAAATGCAGCCGGCAGGAAAGGGGCTGTTAAAATAAGGCAGTTTGTATCAGCAGGAGATCAAAGCTATATACTCTGTGATATAAAAGTGCAGAAAGGAAACGAATAACAGGCAGGTATAGGGTTTTCGGCAGGCGGTTTTTCCAGGTCAATACTAAAACAACTGTTCATCCTTTTGTGAGAAAAAGTTTCAGTAAAAATTGTGCATGGCTGGCTGTACATTGTGTTTGTACAGTGGTATTATGCTGCTGTTCATACAGCGGCAGGGCACAGTATATCGATATTGAAACGGTTGGTAAAAGTCTTAATGATAAGATAAAAGACAAAAAGCCATTTAAAATATCCGGCGGCATAAATGCCAATACTATTTTTTACACAGGTAACACTGGTAATACAAGGGATCCGTTCAATTACTTATTAAGTGGTAATGTCACGATGAGTTTATACGGGTTTACAGTGCCGGCATCTTTCTCTCTCACCAACCAGGGTTTCTCACACCAGTATTCCTACCCAAGACCTCCAACCAGGCTTAGTCTTCATCCAAAATACAAATGGATAACAGGACATATTGGTACAGTATCCATGTCACTTTCTCCCTATACTTTTAATGGGATGGTGTTTACCGGTGCTGGCGCTGATATAACACCTGCAGGCAGTAAATTCAAATACAGCTTTTTATACGGGCGGCTGCAAAAAGCAGTTGAATATAAACCCGGCAATGGTAATACACAGGCTACTTATAAGCGTTCGGGCTATGGAGTAAAAGTATTGTATGACAATGGCCCCTTTAAATTGGGCACAGCCGTTTTCAGGGGCAAGGATGACATGGGCAGCCTGGCATTTAAGCCCGACAGCCTGCAGATATTTCCGCAGGAGAATACAGCGGTCAGTTTTGAAACATCAGTGCCGCTGATAAAAAATGTGTTGTTCAAAGTGGAATATGGCCTGAGTGTATTCACCAGGGATCAGCGTTCACCAAAAATAACTGACAGTACAAAAGTATCCGGGCTGGTAAAATTGCTTGGCGGACGGCTGTCAAGCAGTTTATACAAGGCGCTTAAAACAGAACTCAGCTATACAGTTGGCAGCGCCATGATTGGTGTGGGTTATGAAAGGGTAGACCCCGAATTCCAGACGCTGGGGTCTTATTATTTTACAAATGATATTGAAAATATTACGGCAAATTTTGCACGGGCACTGTTCAAAGGCAAGATAAATCTTTCGGGCAATATTGGTCTGCAGCGGGATAACCTTGATAATAAAAAGAGCAGCGTATCCCGCCGTAATGTTGGTGCTGTTAATGTAAGTTACGTGGGCAGTAAGCGTTTTACCGCCACCGTTAGTTATTCAAACTTCCAGTCTTTTACCAATATCAGGCCGCAGTTCCAGTATATTAACCAGCAAACACCCTTTGATAACCTCGATACGCTCAACTACAGGCAGCTCAGCCAGAATACCAATGCGAATTTTAATTATATATTATCTGAAAGCCAGGAAAGACCGCAGAACCTGAATGTTAATATCAGTATGCAGGATGCATATGATATGCAGGGAGGAGTTATCCTGAAAGGCAATGCATCCAGGTTTTACAACTTTGCAGGCAATTACAGCAGGTCAGTTATGCCAAAATCGTTGAGTATTTCTGTTGGCTACAATCTTACATTTAACCAGATAGCCGGGAACAACCTGCTCACCATGGGGCCCAGCATCGGTGCCAATAAAAAGTTTTTTAATAATAAAGTAAGTACAGGCGCTTCTCTTTCGTATAACAGTACAACTGCTGCCGGTAAAATGCTGAACAGCGTTGCCGCCGTCAGGATGAATGCCGCTTATGTCTATAAAAAGAAACATAACCTTGGAATGAATTTGATGGGTATGCGCCGGGAAAATTCAAAAGGACCATCTGTAAAAGATATAACTGCAACGATTACTTACAGCTATAGTTTTTAAACGTACCATGAACGCATTGCAACACGATAACATAAAAATATTTTTTCAGCTAAAGCACAAAGTCCTTTTTGTTGTTATTTCCTTGTTGATAATACCACAGCTAACTGCACAGAATTTTACCAATAAAGGAAAAGAGTTCTGGCTTTGTTTTCCATCGCATACACCCAATATCAGGGAAGGTATTTACTACTATGCTAAAATGAGTTTATTTATCACATCAGATAAAAATTCTTCGGGAAGTATTGCTGTTCCGGGTGGCGCTAATATTTCTTTTAATGTAACTGCAGGAAATGTTGCAGAAGTGGATATTCCTTATGCAGCGGCGCATATTACCATGGCAGAAGCCGGCACCGTTATACCCAAAGGCATCCATGTGCAGGTGGACGGAGGCAAACCGCCGGTGGTGGTGTATGCACATATTTATGCAGGTTTCAGGAGCGCTGCTTCATTGGTGCTGCCGGTGCCAGTGCTTGGAAAAAAATATTACAGCATGAATGCATTGCAGCGGAGTACGGCAGGATCAAAATCACAATTGGTGGTGGTGGCAATAGCTCCGAATACTGCAGTACAGGTAACTGCTATGAAAGATGGAATACGGTCAACGCCATTTGTGGTCAATTTGCCTGCTGCCGGCGATGTATATGAATTACAGGATGACATGGATCTTTCGGGCACACTGAT
This sequence comes from Ferruginibacter sp., assembly GCA_047600665.1. Lineage (GTDB taxonomy): Bacteria > Bacteroidota > Bacteroidia > Chitinophagales > Chitinophagaceae > Ferruginibacter. Next base: position 1,555,261 of record JASGKJ010000003.1, on the reverse strand, counting down.
CGAGTCGATCCCTTACGGCAATGAAGCCTGTAAAAAGATTGCAGTTTTCTCCGGCAGTTCCGCTATTAATATCTCCACCAATAGCGACTGCCTCACTAATGATTCTTACGACCCGCTTTACCAGCAATTATATCCTGTAAATGCATGGGGTAAGAAATATGGTTTTATTCCTTTTGAAAATTATTCTTTTGGAAACCCTTACCGGGTAATGGCTGCTGAAAACAATACGACGGTAAAATTAAATGGCGCTACGATAGCCGTATTGAATGCCGGGGAATATTATCCTGCAAAAAATGAATTTGGAAAATTACAAACAGGCGCTGCTTTTATTACGGCTGATAAACCAGTAAGTGTTGCACAGTATGCTCAGAGCTCAGCCTGCAGCGGCGCTGCACCGGAAGCCGGTAAGGGTTATGGAGATGCCGATATGGTATTGCTGAACCCGGTGGAACAGAATCTAAATACGATCACTCTTTTCTCTTCACAGAAAGAAAATATATTCAGTGATGCCAGGTTTATTAATGTCCTGCTTCCGCAAAATGCAACAGCTTCATTTAAGATCAATGATAAAACGCCGTCAGCTAACTGGCAGTCAATGCCACAGCCGGAGTCTGGTTTCTCTTTTGCAAAAATAAGCCTGCCTGCAGGGCAAACTGCTTTTTCATTGTCGGCCGACAGCGCTTTTAATGCCATTGCTTATGGCTTTGGTGATTATGAGTCTTATGCGTATGCTGCAGGTACTAATGTAAAAGACCTGTACCGTACTGTCAGCATCAGCAATGAATTTGGAGAAGCTGCTTATCCTGCCAGTTGCCGCCAGACAAAATTTAAACTGCAGGTCACCTATCCTTACAGGACTGATAAACTGGTATGGAAATTCAACAATGTTTTTCCTGATAAAACTGTCAATAACCCTGCAGCAACTGATTCTTTTTTTATTGGCGGTAAAAAGGTGTACAAATATAAACTGGATACCGAACTGCAGCTTGCTAACGCAGGCGAATATGCTTTTTCTGTTGTGGCCAATGATCCTGTTTTTGAAAACTGCCAGGGGGAAGATAAAATTGAGTACAGCATGCAGGTACTGGAAAAACCCGTGGCAGATTTTGAATTTATGCATAGCGGCTGCATCACCGATTCGGTAAGGTTTACAAATAAAGCCGGCAACCTGGCTGTAAGTGCAGCGAAATGGTTTTGGGATTTTGATGATGGCCTTCATGCAACAGAACAACTCGCTGCACATAAATATACTTCAGGTAAATTATACAAAGCAAAGCACTGGCTGATCAACGATATTGGCTGCATGTCAGATACTGCAGTAAAAGATATTCTTTTGTCCGATGTGCCGTTGGCAAAATTCAGTGCAGTAACGGGAGCCTGTCAGTATTCAGATGTGTTATTTACTGATGAATCTTCTGCCGGTGGCGTAATTGCCATAAATAAATGGAGTTGGAATCTTGGCGATAAAGAGGTTATAACAGACAATAACAAGCCGTTTACCCACCAGTATAAAAAAGACAGCAGCATGGTTGTTTCATTGCAGGTAGAAACTGCAGCAGGCTGTAAGAGTGTACTATACCAACGGGCGCTTAAAATAAATCCTGTACCTGTGGCAGATTTTTCTGCACCTGTTTTTTGTTTGCCAGAGGCAGGTAAGTTTATAAATCATTCTTTTGTTAAAGAAGGCAATAGCGGCACATTACAGTATGAATGGGATTTTGGTGATGGAGCTGCTGTGGCTAATGCCGTTGAGCCTGTTCATTTATATCAAAGCGAAGGACCATTTACGGTTCATTTAAAAGTTACATCGGCCGCAGGTTGTGTTGCTGATACAGGAAAGATCATACATTCCATTTACAGTAAAGCTCATTTACAGGCCGACGTACCTGTTAGTAGTTGCATAGGCGATACGGTGAAGCTGTTTGTAAAAAAATCAACTGTTGAAAACAGTGTACTTGATAATTTTTACTACAGTATTGATGGAAGTAATTTGTTTTTACCTGTGCAGCTCAGCAATAGTACTGATGCAACAGCCCACCATTGGGTGGGTGATGTTGCCGGTGTCCACAGTATTAAAATAGTTGGAAAGATCAAAACTACAGGTTGTTTTACCGATACGGTTAGTAAAGAAATACTTGTCCATGATCTTCCCTCCGCTGAATTTAACCTGCCCCGGGGATTATGTGAAAAAGAAAAGTTGCTGTTTGAAAACAGATCCTCATCGGCTGATGGCAATATAATCAAATGGGAATGGGACTTTGGAAATGGTAATACTTCAATTGATAAAGATGGAATACAAATGTATAGACCGGGTATATACAATGTAAAGCTGGCTGTTGAAACCAACACCGGTTGCCGGTCTGCAACGGCCCTGCAACAAATAAAAATAAATAACCGGCCCTTACCGGGTTTTGTAATGCCGGAAATATGCCTGGCTGATGGAGCTGCTGTTTTCGAAAACAGCAGCAGTATTGCTGACCCGTCAGGACAACCTCTTTCATATGAATGGTCATTTGGAGATCCTAATGCAACTATGCAAAACCCGGACAGTTCTTTTTTAAAAGATCCGGTTCATCATTTTACTGCTGCCGGATTTTACAGTATAAAATTAAAAGCTGCATCTGCAGAAGGTTGTTCATCGGATACAACAAAAATACTTACCGTGAATGGTGCTGTGCCCGAAGCTGCCTTCACCGTGGAAAGACCACTGCAGCTCTGCAGCGATAAGAATGTAATAATTGAAGACCAGTCAACAGTGGATTTCGGCACCCCGACGAGACTGGAAATCTTTTGGGATACTGAAGGGAACCCGGTGGAAAAAGAAACAGAAGAAACACCTGTAGCTGGAAAAAAGTATACACACCAATACCCGCTTGTGTATGGAGCTGATAAAATATATACGGCGAAACTCGTAGTGTTTTCTGGCAATGGTTGTAAAGATGAATTGACGCAAGCGCTTTTAATAAGGGGGCTCCCCATAGTTAAATTCGATACTATTGAGAGTGTATGCATGGATGCTGCGGCATTTAGTATAAATAAAGCAGCAGAAATAAGTGGTATGGAAGGAACGGGTTTTTATTCAGGCGATGGTATCAGCCCTGCTGGTTTTATAGATCCTGTATCGCTGGCAGCGGGAACTCATATTTTTAAATATAGTTTTGAAACAACTGCAGGCTGTACCGGCAGCAAAACACAACAGGTTAAAATATTACCAGTGCCGCAGGTAAATGCAGGAGAAGACAAATTCATTGAACAAAATGAACCGGTAACATTAACCGGTAATGGAACGGGCGCATCCTGCGCCTGGACGCCTTTGATCCGGATCGCCGGGGATAATACATTGCGACCGGTGGTGACCCCGGAACAGACCACTGTGTACCGGCTTACAGTGACTTCGGCAGAAGGGTGTAAAGCATCGGATGAAGTAAAAGTGGAGGTATTCAGCCAGTTGCATATTCCAAACGCTTTTTCGCCAAATGGAGATGGTGTAAATGATACATGGAAAATTCCATTGATAGAAAATTATAACAAAGATGTTACCGTAAGCATCTTCAACCGTAACGGGCAAAGGGTTTTTTATTCCCAGGGTTATGCTGCACCATGGGATGGCAGGTTTAAAAATGAGTTATTATCCGCCGGGTCCTATATCTATGTTATTCATTTGAATAAAAAGAACAGTATTTTTAAAGGTAATTTACTGCTGATACGATAGGATGAAATAAATGGAAATAAAAATAACTTATAAATTGCGCAGCAGCCAGGCGCTATCGGTACGGGTGCTGTTACCACAGGAGTATTTTGATCCTTTACCAGGTGAAGAGAAAGAATATTCGATAAACGCTGTACCAAAATATATTCTCCCATATGAGTATATTAATTGTGACTTAAAAGATATTATTTCGCTTGCACTGGATATTAAAGACGGTGAAAGTTTTTCAAAACGGGAAATGTTCTTTTGGAATGAAGGAAAGAACTCAACCGATCATTTGATTGACTTTGATTCAGAAGAAGGGCTTGCTTTTGAATGGCTGATCACAGAAACTGTAAGCATGAATGACCAGGGCTTTGAAGTACAAGAGGTTTTGAGGCTTTATAAGGATGAAAATAACAGGTGGGGGGTTAAAAATCATTCATACCGCACAGTAGTGCCGGGTGCAGAAGATATTGTTAAAGAAATGGATGTTCACGGGCAGCAGGTGGGGATAGTAACCGGTTTTTATAAACACCAGCAATAGCTGCCGGCAGGGCAAATATTGATTCGGTTTGCAATAGATATTATGGAGCAGGTGATGTTTTTAATATTACAACGCATTAATGCTGGTAATGGGAACGTTAGCTGGTATCAAATAGACAGGCTGCTCCGCTCAGGAGGGTTACATAGTTATCTTGGATCATTAACAGGTATACTGGCTGCATTTGAAGAAAACGGATTAATACGGGCAGTGCAACAGGAAAATAAAACTCCCCAATTATTTATTACAGAAAAGGGAAAGACGGAACTGGAAAAATTAAGATTGGTGTATGGTAATAAGTAATTTTTCTTGTAGTAATGTATTCCAGTAGTAGTAAAAAGTAAAATTAATCCCCGCAACGTTCTTGCCGGCACACTGCAAGAGAGCAAGGATGTTGCCGGGAAGCAGAATAAAATGAGATTGATTATAAAAAATATATTTCTGTATTTGATTTTGTTAAACTTTATGTCATGTTTTGACAGATTTAATGATAGTCCTGAATTCTTGATTGGAAATATATGTCTTTGGAGTAGTGGTGGCAGTAAACAACGACCTCTTATGTTTGAGACCAGCACAAGTTTTTTTTCGCCATTAATTAATGAAACGATTTTAGAAGTATATGGTAACGATAGTGTACTTTATGTAAAAAGTGTTTATTATGATAAAATAAACTACTACCGAATAATACATGAAACTGGGAAAAAGGTAATGGAGATAAAGAAAGTAGATTTGGTCGGATATCAAAAGGGAATTTCAAATAAACTTAAAAGACTGTTTGTTAAAACTGATACTAAACTCTCTTCTTGAGTCCTGCCAATCTTAGTATTAAATAAGATCTAAACTGCGTGTTCGTTGTTATTTCCCAGCAACGTCTTCCAAAGGCTACCACACTAACAATTATAGGATTTTCCAGCCACGTCTCTTGACCAGGATTTGAGCATAGCCAAAGGACGTGGCGCCAATAGCTAGAGCGGTAACGACTAAAAATACTCTTTATTATCTTTAATCCATGCCGGTAAAGCATACCATACCACACAGCAGCGGCATATTTTTTATCACTTTTACATGCTATCAATGGCTGCCGCTGATTGATACTGTAAATGGTGATGATATCATTTACAACTGGTTTGATCATTTAAAAAGTAAAGTCATTTTATCAATGGATATGTTATTATGCCCAACCATGTGCATGCATTAATAAGCTTTGTCAAGACCGGTCAAAGGATCAATATAGTAATAGGTAATGGAAAAGGTTTATGGCGTATGAAATTGTAAACCGCTTAAAGAATAAAAACGAACATAGCCTGCTGCAAAAATTATCAGCTGGCGTAGAAGCAAAACGGAAAGAGAATAACAAGCAGCATGAAGTATGGGAACTGTCATTTGACTGGAAAGATTGCAGGAGTAATGAATTTTGCTGGCAAAAACTACATTATATGCATTGTAATCCCTGCACGGGCAGGTGGCAGTTAGCCTCAAGCTCTGTTGAATATGCCCATAGTTCAGCCAAGTATTACATTACAGGTGAACAGGGTATATACCCTGTTACTAATTTTATGGAAATGGAAGATCTGGATTTCGATAATAATGGGAAGTAAAATTACTCGCCGCAACGTCCTTGCCGGCACACAGGGCAGTGAGAAAGAGACGTTGCTGGAAAGAGATGTCACAGCCTGCATTATTTAACAGGTGCGATTTGCTTACAGCAGCAATACCTTTCAACACATTTATGATCCTGCAATCAGCCGCCTTATTTATTTTTATCAGATGAATAAAAAACATTTCCAGGCAGTATCACTAACTGTCTTTTTATGCCTCCTGTTATCCTGTAAAACAACCGGGCAAACCACCATGGGATTCGAAGAGTATGATCCCGTATCAACATTGGTGGTGCCGGAGCATAAACTGGTAAAAGCAAAATTCCCTTTTATTGATGTGCACAACCATCAATGGGATATGCCCGGCCAGGATCTTCCTGCATTGCTTGGTAAAATGGATTCGCTCAATATGAAAGTGATGGTGAACCTGAGCGGCCGAAGCTATAAGGAAAGTACCGGGCGTAATGGTTTCTTTGATGTAAATGATTTTGACTATTTACAAAAAAGCATTGATAATATCAATAAAAATGGTTCCGGCAGGCTGGTGCTGTTTACCAATATTTCTTTTGTTGGCTTTGGTGAAAAAGGCTCTTTCCCAGCAATATCTTCCAATTATAAACCACCACTCTAAAAATTATAAGATTTTCCAGCCACGTCTCTTTGCATAGCTTTGAGCGTAGCCAAAGGACGTGGCGCCTATAGCTAGAGCGGTAACGGCTAAAAAGCAAATACTCTTTATTATCTTTAATCCATGCCGGTAAAGCATACCATACCACACAGCAGCGGCATATTTTTTATCACCTTTACATGCTATCAATGGCTGCCGCTCATTGATACTGTAAATGGTTATGATATCATTTACAACTGGTTTGATCATTTAAAAAGTAAAGGTCATTTTATCAATGGATATGTTATTATGCCCAACCATGTGCATGCATTAATAAGTTTTGTCAATACCGGTCAAAGTATCAATACAATAATAGGTAACGGTAAAAGATTCATGGCGTATGAAATTGTAAAACGCTTAAAAATTAAAAACGAACATAGCCTGCTGCAAAAATTATCAGCTGGCGTAGAAGCAATACGGAAAGAGAATAACAAGCAGCATGAAGTATGGGAACTGTCATTTGACTGGAAAGATTGCAGGATTAATGAATTTTGCTGGCAAAAACTACATTATATGCATTGTAATCCCTGCACGGGCAGGTGGCAGTTAGCCTCAAGCTCTGTTGAATATGCCCATAGTTCAGCCAAGTATTACATTACAGGTGAACAGGGTATATACCCTGTTACTAATTTTATGGAAATGGAAGATACTGGATTTCGATAATAATGGGAAGTAAAATTACTCGCCGCAACGTCCTTGCCGGCACACAGGGAAGTGAGAAAGAGGCGTTGCTGGAAAGAGATGTCACAGCCTGCATTATTTAACAGGTGCGATTTGCTTACAGCAGTGATACCTTTCAACACATTTATGATCCTGCAATCAGCCGCCTTATTTATTTTTATCAGATGAATAAAAAACACTTTCGGGGAGGATTAACGATTGTCTTTTTATGCCTCCTGTTATCCTGTAAAACAACCGGGCAAACCACCATGGGATTCGAAGAGTATGATCCCGTATCAACATTGTTGGTGCCGGAGCATAAACTGGTAAAAGCAAAGTTCCCTTTTATTGATGTGCACAACCATCAATGGGATATGCCCGGCCAGGATCTTCCTGCATTGCTTGGTAAAATGGATTCGCTCAATATGAAAGTGATGGTGAACCTGAGCGGCCGCAGCTATAAGGAAAGTACCGGGCGTAATGGTTTCTTTGATGTAAATGGGTTTGACTATTTACAAAAAAGCATTGATAATATCAATAAAAATGGTTCCGGCAGGCTGGTGCTGTTTACCAATATTTCTTTTGTTGGCTTTGGTGAAAAAGGCTGGGTAGAAAAGACCGTGGCCCAACTGGAGCAGGATGTAAAAGCCGGGGCAAGAGGATTAAAATTATACAAGGAGCTTGGCATGGATTTCAGGGATGAAAAGAATAATATTATTGCTATCGACGACAGCAGGCTTGATCCCGTATGGGACAAATGCGGCGAACTGAACATACCGGTGCTGATACATTCTGCCGATCCAAAATGTTTTTGGTTGCCCGTAGACAAATACAATGAGCGCTGGCTGGAGCTGACAACACATCCCGACAGGAAAAGATCTGCAAAAGATCCTTCATGGGAAAAGGTGATCGCTGAGCAACACAATATGTTTTTAAAACATCCCAAAACAAAATTTATAGCGGCACATTTCGGCTGGCTGGCAAGTGATCTTGGAAGGCTTGGTAAATTCATGGACTCTGCTAAAAATGTATACGTTGAATTTGGCGCTGTTATCTCCGACCTGGGGCGGCAGCCAAAAGCAGCAAAGGCCTTCTTTGAAAAATACCAGGACAGGATACTGTTTGGCAAAGACAGCTGGAAGCCGGAAGAGTATGCCACTTATTTCCGTGTGCTGGAAACAGACGATGAGTATTTTCCTTATCATAAAAAGTATCATGCTTTCTGGAGAATGTACGGGCTGGGTCTGCCGGATACCATCCTGCAGAAGATATACTATAAAAATGCACTGCAGGTAATACCGGGTTTGGACAGTAAGCAATTTCCTGAGTAATTTAGTGTATGCTGTATTTAGCATATGCCGTTGTTGTGACTTTTGAACAACAACGGAAGGACTAACTATTGAGACGGATACTGAAATAACTGGCCTTTATTAGCGGGCAGCTGCAAATTACAATTGCTTTCTAAAAAGAAAAATAAGTGTAGCTACACAAAGCATTATTGAAACTTTCTCATTTAGTAGCCAGAATAGCAGGAGAATGAAGGAACAATAAAAAATTACGGTTGAAAACAACAGGTAAGAATACCTGTAATATGTTGATCCTTTCGGGTCAGGAAACTTTCTGTGAAAGAGGTATACAAGGAATAGTAGTAATGAAATAATAAATGATATACCCTGCTGTTTATTCCTTCCCTGTTTTCTCGCCCACAAACCACTGCTCTTTATTTTTAAACAATACATTAAAAGTGGTGAGTGATCCATAACAGCGGGTGATGTACTGCTGAATGTTCACCTTTTCCTCGTCACTTAAATTTTTACTGCTGTTGATGTTTTGTTCCAGCACACGAAGCCTGTCACGCAGCATCACTATTTTATGAAAAAAATCTTCTACCGGGATTTCTTTTGGCTTTAATGAGTTGTCGCTTGGTTGCAGGATCATACTGCCGCCTTTCCATTTATCGCCCAATGGCACCACCTCGCTAACGCCGCCCCATAAACGCAAAATTTTCAATAACGACCTTTCTGTTTCTGAAACGGTTTCTATCTCTTCGGTAACGTTTTCAGCAATGATCTCATCCAGGCTGGTATCCGTCTTGTCTATTTCTTTTATGCCATGGTTGATAAAGGAGATGAGGTAAGTGGCGTAGCGGATACCAACGATCACGCCGGGACCATATTGTGTGTGCTGTAAACGGGTGCCGATGCCTAAGGTTGTCTGTTCCATATTATCTTCTTTTTTCAAAAATAATATATCAGCGCCAATCAGCCTTCCTGTTTTGCCTGCAGGATGCCCAAACTTCTTTTATATTGATAGGAGGCATTGAGGATATACTGGTAAAAACTAACCAGGTCACTTGCCTGTGTAAATTCAAAATCCGGGCGGTAGTCTTTCATAAAAGTATCCAGCTCGGGGCCCTGCAGACCGGTTATCCGCCGGACCAGCGCTTTATTAAAGCGGTAGTCCACGTATTTTTCTTTTTCCTCTTCCATCAGCCTTTCCTGCATACGCCGGAACTGCCGGTTCCTTTTAAACCGGAAGATATTGATCAGTTCATTGATATCAAGACCAACGGCACCGGAATAACTGTCACTGTTCAGCGAAAGACCGGGTCTTTCGTAATTGAAGATTTTCGCATACTGCTCCCTGTTGGCTATCGAATCCTGCCTGTAGGTCTTGGTATACACTTTCACCTCCTGCAGGGTTTTGAATTTTTCGTTTACACGTATATGTAAGGAGATGTCAAAACTGCCGGGTTCCTTGATATCCTTTACGGCAAACTTCATGGTGGGTTTGTAGTTGTAGATAAAAGTGAGGGAATCCGTTTTCTGCACATCGATGCTGTAGCGGCCGGTGGAGTCTGTCATGGTGAGCACGCCGCTGCTGCTCTTTATGATCACATCCTTTACCGGGATCAGGCGGGTGGAATCATATACGGTACCGCTGACAACCGGCTGGGCCATTATTTTAAATGTACCGGTACAGAGGAAAAGCAGTAAGCAGTATTTTTTTAAAAATGTATTCAACAGTTGAACTTTCAGGCCAGCAATATTAGCAAACTATGGTTGCTTTAATTTAATCGCTGTTTATTTTAACGGCGATTTTGTATTTGAAGGAGTTCTTCTATCACCCTTGGGTAGTGTTCGTGTTCCAGCAGGTGAATCTTTTGAGCCAGTAAAGCCGGTGTGTCCCCCGGTTCTATAGCACATGTACCCTGGAAAATGATCTTACCATGGTCATAGATCTCATCTACGTAATGAATGGTGATACCACTTTCTTTCTCACCAGCAGCTATTACAGCCTCATGCACATAATGACCATACATTCCTTTGCCGCCATATTTTGGTAAGAGTGCCGGGTGAATGTTTACGATCCTGCCGGCATAAGCATTTACCAGTGCCGGCGGTACTTTTAAAAGAAAACCTGCCAGCACGATAAAGTCAATGCCATGCTCTTTTAACTCTTCCAGGCAGGCCGTTTCCTCAAATTTCTTTTTGCTGGTAAGCAGGCCGGGTATATTTTCCCTTGCCGCAATACCCAGCACGCCGGCACCTTCCTTATTACAAACGATTAGCGCAATTTCAATGGTTGCCGACTGCCGGAACCGGTCAATGATCTTTTGTGCATTGCTGCCGGCACCGCTGGCAAAGATGGCCACCCGAACCCGGTTTTCTTTTTTACCGCTCATTTTTCTGCCCAGTTTTATAAGGTATTGTTTAAAAAAATTGAATTGCCCCATTGGTATGCTCACCAGTATCACACAAAGCGGCCAGACAAGGGTCACCATTATTATATATAAGAGCACCCAAAGAAAGCCCTTTTCCAGGCCGGTCAGGTCCATCAGCCGCCTGCCCAAATACCCGCAAAGGCTTCCCCCGATGGCAAAAGTGCATATAATTAATATGAAGCGGATGGTATTTACCTTCCATTTCCGCTTTAATTTTTCGAGCATAGAACAAAAATGCTGTAAAAAATCGGGAAACAGGCAGGCAGTTAATGGAAAGCCCGGTAACCCGCCCTTGTTTACACAATTATGACAATTGCCTAAACGGCTTTTCAACAAAGGGCTGAAAATCAAGCTGGATGCGGAAAAAATTTTTTTTTGAATGTTGATATATTGTCAGCATCGTTACTTACTTTTGCACCGACCAAAGCTATTTTTCCAATAAAATGCCCTTTGTAACTAAGCGTATGATTCTGTATAGAAAAATCTCTAATATCTTCTTATCAAGTCTGCTTCTATTTGCATTCGTTTCCCTTTCCAATATAAGTTTTGCCGCTGATGGTGAGGCTTTGTTTAAGGCAAACTGTGCCAACTGTCATAAGCCTGATAAGGATTTTACCGGCCCTGCTTTAAAGGGCGCCAGGAAAAGGGAACCCAATCCGGACTGGGCCTATAAATGGGTTAATAATGTTAACTCCATGCTGCAAACAGACCCATACGCAAAAGAACTTCTAAAGAAGTTTGGTTCTCCTATGACGCAGTTTAATCTGCCTAAAGATGATATTAAGGCAATTCTTGATTGGGCTGATGCATACACACCACCACCACCGCCTCCTCCGGGCAAAGATGGTTCTACGGAAGACAACACACTTTTATTTGGCATACTTACCTTATTATTAGCGTTGATCGCCTTTACGTTATTACAGGTAAACAGCAGTCTCCGCAAGTTATCTGATGAAAAAGAAGGTATCCTGCGTTCTGAACCTGTTCCGTTCTACCGTAATAAAGCTTATTTAATGACAGCGATCCTGGCCTTATTCTGCATTGGTGGTTATTATACAATCAATGCTGCCATTGGTCTTGGCCGCATGAAAAACTACCAGCCGGAACAACCAATTTTCTATTCACATAAAGTACATGCCGGCACCAACCAGATCAGTTGCTTATACTGCCATGGTGGTGCACAGGACAGCAAGCATGCAAATATTCCTTCAGTAAATGTTTGTATGAATTGTCACAAGGCAATTAAAGAATATACCGGTGATCCTATTTTCCATGAAAATGGCATGCAGGTAAATGGTACGGCAGAAATTCAGAAACTGTATCAATATGCAGGCTGGAACCCGGTTACAAAGAAATATGACAGGCCAGGCAAACCGATTGAGTGGGTAAAAATTCACAGTCTTCCTGACCATGTATATTTCAACCACAGCCAGCACGTAAAAGTAGGTAAACAGCAATGTCAAACCTGCCACGGGCCAATACAGGAAATGCCGGAAGTGTATCAGTTCAGCGACCTGAGCATGGGCTGGTGTATCAACTGTCACAGGGAATCTAAAGTTAATTTCTACAATAAAGAAACAGGGGAAGGCAACAAGTTTTACAGCATTTACGAAAAATTCCATAACGATATCAAAGCAGGTAAACTGGATAGTGTAACTGTAGAAAAGATAGGTGGAACGGAATGTCAGAAATGTCACTATTAATGTGCAAATATGAAGATGGCGCAAGGTGAGGATGCCATGATTGATCAGACGCTGCTGTTTTCAAATTTTCAAATTCGAATTTTCAAATTGTAACATGGGAAAAAAATACTGGCAAAGTTTTGGAGAATTAAATCAGTCGGAAGCTTTTCAGGAAAAGGCGAAGAATGAATTCCAGGAAGAATTATTGCCGTTCGAAGAGCTCGACAGCAAAGGCCTGATGGACGCAAAAAGTCCAAGAAGGGATTTCCTTAAATACCTGGGCTTCAGCACAGCGGCAGCAACGCTGGCAGCAAGCTGCGAAATGCCCGTTAGAAAAGCAGTTCCTTATCTTCAGAAACCAGATGATTTAATTCCAGGTGTTGCTAATTACTATGCATCTACTTATGTAAATGAAGGCGATGTAATACCAGTTGTAGTAAAACAAAGAGATGGCCGTCCTATCAAGATAGAAGGTAATGAATTATCAACCATTACCGGCGGTGGTACCAGTGCACAGGCACAGGCTTCTGTACTGGACCTTTACGATAATACCAGGCTGCGTTACCCAATGCAGAATACAGGTGGTGGCTTTAAAGAAGTAACCACTTTTGATGCATTTGATAAAATGATCGCTGAAAAAATGGCTGCAGTTGCAGGCAAACCGGTGGTGATCTTATCTTCTACCATCACCTCTCCATCCACTTTACAGGTTATAACAGAATTTTTGGCAAAACAACCGGCTAACAGCCGTTTGGTGCAATATGATGCAGTGAGTTACAGCGGTATGCTGCTGGCAAACGAAGCATGCTACGGTAAAAAAGCAATTCCTTCTTACCACTTTGATAATGCCAAAGTAATTGTAAGTATTGGCGCTGATTTTCTTGGTACCTGGCTGAGCCCTGTTGAGTTTACCGCACAGTACACAAAGAACAGGAAGATCAAAGGTGAAAAACCGGAAATGAGCCGGCACATACAGTTCGAAAGTTCATTGAGCATCACCGGCAGTAATGCGGATGACCGCTATACACATAAACCATCTGAAAAAGCTGCTGTGGCGCTTGCCCTGCTGGCCAAAGTAGGTGGTGGCGGAGCAGAGCCTGCTATCAGCAATGCTGAATTAAAGAAAGGTATTGAAGCGACTGCTGCTTTACTAAATGCAAACAGAGGTGCAGCACTGGTGGTTTGCGGCAGCAATGATGTAAACCTGCAGATCGTTGTAAATGCTATTAATGAAGCGATCGGTGCCAACGGTAAGACCATCAACTGGGCCGTTACTTCAAACTACCGCCAGGGTGTAGACGCAGATATTGTAAAGCTGGTGGATGAAATGAAAGCCGGTACAATAGGTGCTGTGCTTATTCACGAAACAAACCCTGTTTATACATTTAACGACAGCAAAAAATTTGCGGATGCTTTAAAAGCTGTGCCTGTTTCCATCTCTTTTAACGGAACGATGAATGAAACAACAGAGCTTTGTAAATACAGTATTCCAACGCACCACTGGCTGGAAAGCTGGGGTGACGCAGAACCAAAATCAGGCTATATAAGCCTGCTGCAGCCAACCATTTACCCGCTGTTTAAAACAAGGGCTTTCCAAACGTCCTTATTAAAATGGTCTGGCAACGCCACAGATTACGAAACTTACTTTAAAACATATTGGACAACAAAACTCGGCAGTGCAGATGCATACAATGCAGCATTGCAGAATGGTGTTGTTGAACCGGCTGCTGCAGCTGTAGGTGCCGGTACTTTCAGCAATGCAAAATTGGCTGAAGCTGTTTCAAAAGCGAACTCAATAAAACCAGGTGAATACGAACTGGTGATCTACCAGAAATTGATTGGTAATGGTAACCAGGCAAACAACCCATGGTTACAGGAATTACCAGATCCCGTATCAAAGGTAACCTGGGATAACTATGCACTGGTTGGGCCAGGCTTTGCAAAAGCAATACTCGGTTTTGATATTCTTGATCCGCATGAAAAGAAAAGGGCTGACCTGTACGAGGTAACACCTGAAAAGCCAACGATTAAAGTTACCCTGAATGGTAAGGATGTTGAACTGCCTGTTTTAATTATCCCGGGCATTCATCCAAATGTAGTGGCGGTGGCTGTTGGTTATGGCAGAAAGAGTGCAGATGACAGCAAGACTTCAGAAAACATAGGCCGCTCTGCAAATAAAGCAGGTTTTAATATTTATCCGTTTGTTTCATTTGACGGTACTGGTTTCCGTTATTCGGCTGCTATTACTGTTGCTAAAACAGGCAATGAGTACCCGCTGGCGCAAACACAGGTGCATGGTTCATCTGAAAGCCGCCCGGTTATTTACGAAACAAGCCTGAAGAGCTTTATCGCCAATCCAGAAAAAGTATTGGAAGAGGCATATCATGAAAAAGAAATGCTCCTTCCTTATGGGCACGAAGATTTTGTAAAAGACGCCACCATTTACCCTCATTACGAAAAGCCGGGTGTTAAATGGGGTATGAGCATTGATCTGAGCACCTGTACCGGTTGCAGCGCCTGCGTGGTGGCCTGTACAGCAGAAAATAATGTGGCTGTTGTTGGTAAAACACAGGTATTAAGGGCACATGAAATGCATTGGCTCCGTATCGACCGTTATTTTACCGGCGATATGAATAACCCTGATGTGGTGTTCCAGCCAATGCTTTGCCAGCACTGTGATAATGCGCCTTGCGAAAACGTTTGCCCGGTGGCAGCAACCAACCACAGCAGTGAAGGTCTTAACCAAATGACTTATAACCGTTGTATCGGTACAAGATATTGCGCTAATAACTGTCCGTTTAAAGTACGCCGCTTTAACTGGCTGGATTACACCGGGGCTGACAGCTTTGGTGATAACCAGAAACCACTGATCGGTGTTGATATGGACGAGTCTGTACTGCAGATGAATGATGACCTTACAAGAATGGTACTGAATCCTGATGTTACAGTACGTTCACGTGGTGTGATCGAAAAATGTTCCTTCTGTGTACAAAGGCTGCAGGAAAGCAAACTGGCTGCTAAAAAAGCAGAAGATCCTGCACTGGTTCGTAATGTAAAAGTAGCCTGCTCACAAGCTTGTCCGGGTGGCTGTATCACATTTGGTAACGTGAATGATCCTGAAAGTGAAGTATCAAAGGCAAGGAACGATAAGAACAGGAACTTCTATGTGCTGGAACAGTTGCACGTACTCCCGAACGTTAGTTACCTCGCCAAAATAAAGAATACAGACAGGCACGTAACAAACGAACTGGAAGAAGAACATGGTGGCGAACATGCTGAGAAAAAAGAAGAGAAGGCACACGCTTAAAAAACTAAGAGAGACTTTGTGAGGTATGCGGTTTTTTAAAATTGTGTCAGGGAGTGTAAAGCTTAAAAGTATTCGCCCTTATAAAAGTTCATATAGGAATAAAAGCAGAAATGCTTAATTACTAAAGTTGATTAAATAAAAAATGCCCGGCCTCCCTCTCTTTGGGAGAGGGAACGAGGGTAAGGCTTAAATATATGTCATTATTAAAGTACGAATCACAGATCAGGGAACCATTGGTAGATGGCAACAAGGATTATCACCAGGTAACTGAAGATATTCTTCGCCCCATTGAAGCCAAACCCAGCCGCCTATGGTACATTGGGTTTTACATCAGTGTTGCTTTGTTGCTTTTTGGTGTGTACAGTATTTACCGGGAGGTAACTTATGGTATCGGCCAGTGGAACCTGAACAAAACAATTGGCTGGGGTTGGGATATCACCAACTTCGTATGGTGGGTGGGTATCGGTCATGCCGGTACGCTGATCTCTGCGATCCTGTTGCTTTTCCGCCAGGGCTGGAGAACAGGTGTAAACCGTGCTGCTGAAGCGATGACCATCTTTGCGGTAATGTGTGCAGGCCAGTTCCCGATATGGCACATGGGCCGTGTGTGGATGGCGTTCTTTGTATTACCTTATCCAAATACACGTGGTCCTTTGTGGGTGAATTTTAACTCACCGCTGTTGTGGGACGTATTTGCGATCTCAACTTACTTCACCGTTTCACTACTGTTCTGGTATTCAGGTTTATTGCCTGATATGGCAACAGTAAGGGACAGGGCCAAAACCAAACTGCGTAAGTTATTATATGGTATCGCTGCATTTGGCTGGAGCGGCAGCACCAAACACTGGCAACGCCACGAAAGCTTATCACTGGTACTGGCAGGTTTAAGTACGCCGCTGGTATTATCAGTGCACACGATCGTATCATTTGACTTTGCCACCTCAGTAATGCCCGGATGGCATACCACCATCTTCCCGCCTTACTTTGTTGCTGGTGCCATCTTCTCCGGCTTTGCGATGGTGCAAACGCTGATGATCATCTTAAGAAAGGTATTTGGATTAGAAGAATATATCACACTGGGTCACATTGAAGCAATGAACAAGGTGATCGTGTTGACAGGTTCTATTGTGGGTATTGCTTATATCACCGAATTATTCATTGCCTGGTATGGTCAGAACCCGTACGAATGGTACACTTTTAAAGAAAACAGGGCCAACCTGTTCAGCCCATACGGATGGAGTTACTGGCTGATGATGTTCTGTAACGTGGTTTCCCCGCAGATGTTCTGGTTCAGGAAACTGAGAAGGAATATTGCATTCACTTTCTTCATGAGTATCATCGTAAACATTGGTATGTGGTACGAACGTTTTGTGATCATTGTAACTTCTACTTACCGTGATTACCTGCCATCATCCTGGAGTACGTATTACAGCCCCAGTATTTACGAGATCGGTTTTTATCTCGGTACGTTCGGGCTGTTCTTTACCTGCTTCTTCCTGTTCGCAAAATACTTCCCTGTAATTGCGGTGGCTGAGATCAAGAGCATTTTAAAAACTACAGGAGAGAATTATAAAGGAAAGATGACAGAACTGGAAAAGGCAGACAGCGAGAAGTTTTATATAGAAGAAGTAGAACACGCTCACTAAAGTAACGTTGCAACGTTTAAACCGTTTAAACGTTGAATATTTATAAACTACAAAGTTTAAAATAAACATGGCTGGAGGAATTAAAAAATTTGTTGTTGGGTGCTTTGATGACGAGAACGTGCTGTTTCCTGCCGTAAAGCAGGTACGCAAAGCAGGCTATAAAATACACGATGTGTATACACCCTTTCCGGTGCATGGTCTTGATCATGCAATGGGCCTGAGGGAAACAAGCCTGCATACTGCCGGTTTTATCTATGGCATCACCGGTACCACAACAGCATTAACCTGCATTAGCTGGATATTGACAAAAGACTGGCCGCTGAACATCGGTGGTAAGCCACACTTTGCACTACCAGCCTGGATACCCATTACATTCGAGTTAACGGTTCTGTTTGCAGCCGTGGGTATGGTGCTTACATTCTGTTATCTCTGCCAGTTGTCCCCATTCTTAAAAAAGCATCATTTTCACCCAAGGGCTACAGATGATCTTTTTGTAATGGTGATAGAATGCACTGATAAAACAAATGAAGAAGAAGTAAAGGCATTTTTAAATAATAATGGTGCTAAAGAAATAAATGTACAGCATGCTGAAACCGGCTGGTGGCTTGGCCGCTACGACAGGGAACAAAAACTGTACAGGGAACTGGAGACAGGCTATTAATAATTGATAATTGTTTAATTGATAATTCATAAATGAAACGATTTACATCTATAACTTTTATAACCGTTGCAGTGGTGGTGGTTGCCCTGAGCAGTTGTCATGGAAAACGTGAGCCGGGAAGGGTATATATGCCTGATATGGCTTACAGCCGTGCAGTGGAAACCTATGCACTACTTGATTCCACTGTATTTACTGCTGACACGAATGTACGGGGCAAGGAAATTTTTTACAACAGGAAGCCTGTAACAGGAACGATCGCAATAGGTGATATCGCAGAATATACTTTACCGAATGATACGCTTGGATATGCCATGAGCGCACAGGTAAAAAATCCTTTACCGGCTTTAAACAGCCATGACAGTGCTGAAGCCGGAAGGTTATTCAACATCAATTGTGCAATATGCCATGGTGCAGAAGGCGGTGGTAACGGACCGATTGCAGGTAAGATAGGGGCGGTGGCTAATCTTAAACTGGATAAATATATTCAAATGGCTGATGGTACAATGTATCACTCCATTTATTATGGTATTAATAATATGGGAAGCTATGCATCACAGTTAAGCCGCAAACAGCGCTGGATGCTGGTACACTATATACGTTCTTTACAGCCAAAGCCTGAGGCAGCAACAGCTGCAGCAGCGCCTGCGGCCACAGCAACAACAGATAGTACAACAGCTAAAAAAGGAAAATAAAAAGCATTCACTCAAATATATTTAGATGACGCAGTCTTTTGAATTACCCGGCAGTTACAAAAAGTGGACTTATGGCCTGATAGGGGTAGGTGTGCTGGCACTTATTTATGGTGTAATAGCATTAAAACCATTTGAGCATGCGGCTCATGGACAGATAGCAGACAGCACCCGCTTTTGGGCAGTGTTGTTGCAGAACTGTACTTATTGGTTATTGATCTGTAATGCCAGCATGTTCTTTATTGGTATTACAACACTGGCAATGGGTGGCTGGCAGGTGGCATTGCGCCGTGTGCCGGAAGCTATATCAAGCATAGTACCTGTACTGGCGCTTATTAATTTCCTGGTACTGATGGCAATTGTTTTTGGTGGAAGGGATGATATTTATCACTGGATAAACAAAGAAGTGGTTGAACACGATAAAATTTTAAAAGGTAAAAGCGGGTTCTTAAACCCAACATTTTATACAGTATGGAGTGCCATTACTTTACTGGTTTGGTGGCTGGTAGGCAAAAAAATGAGGAGCCTTAGCCTTCAAACAGATAGCGAAGGTCATATGGACTATGAAAAAGGAAAATGGTGGGTAAACCAGAATATTATCTGGGCTTCCGTTTTCATCGTATTCTTTGGTCTTACAGTTGGCTCCACTATTCCCTGGTTATGGATAATGAGTATTGATGCTCATTGGTACAGCACCATGTTCAGCTGGTATACTTTTGCAAGCACTTTCGTAGCGGGTATGTCACTGATAGCATTGTATGTGATATTTCTTAAGAACCGTGGACAGCTTGAATATGTTACCGATGAACATCTGCATGATGTTGGTAAATTTATGTTTGCCTTCTCTATCTTCTGGACTTATTTATGGTTCTCACAGTATATGCTTATCTGGTATGCGAATATGCCGGAAGAAACCGGCTATTTCAAGATAAGGGTACAGGGGCCTTACCGTGGTATATTCTTTATGAACCTGATCATCAATTTCATTTGTCCTTTCCTCATCCTGATGAAGAAATCAACAAAGAGAAATTATACCGTGGTTGTTTTCACCGCAGTGCTGATCATCTTCGGTCACTGGCTGGATTTCTGGCAAATGGTAATGCCGGGTGCATTAAAAGAACACGCCCATTTATCATTCTTTGAATTTGGTATTGCAGCACTGTTTATTGGTATCATTATGTGGAGAGCAGGCGTTTATATAACCAAACATCCGTTAACAGCGAAGAACCATCCTTTCCTGAAAGAAAGTATGATTCATCACACATAAAAAACATAAGTTTTAAAAAGATATAACCAGTATTGGCTGTAAATAAATTACTGAAAATAATTTTGCATTATGACTGAGATTTTAATGATAGCGATAGTAGTAATGGTATTCGTTGTCATATTCCAGATTGCCAAAGCAAGCGAATATGTGAGTGTGTTGAAGGGAGAGGAAAAGGCACGCAAACAAAATAATAAGATCAATGCATTCCTGCTGATCGCTTTCCTGGTATTGGGGTTAATTGGTTGCTGGTGGTGCAATGATATGTTTTACCATAAAACATTATTTCCCCAGGGTGCTGCATCAGAACACGGCCAGAAGATAGACCAGATGCTTTATATCACTATCGCAGTGACTGGCGTGGTATTCCTTATTACACAGGTATTATTGTTCTGGTTTGCATTCAAGTACCAGGAAAAAGACGGCCGTAAAGCTTATTATTTTCCACACAATACAAAGCTTGAACTGATCTGGACAACGGTGCCTGCCATCTTCCTTACAGTACTGGTTGTGTTTGGTTTAAAATACTGGTTTAAGATGACAGGTGAAGCGCCTGAAAATTCTATCGTGGTGGAAGTTACGGGTCACCAGTTTGGCTGGGAATTCCGTTACCCCGGACCGGATAAGATTTTAGGTAAAAAGGATTACAAACTGACAAAAGGCGCAAATGGTTTGGGTGTTGATTTTAGTGACCCAACCAGCCATGATGATATACACGTTGCCGGTACAATGCACCTGCCTGTAGGCAAACCGGTAAAGCTGGTGATTGGTGCACAGGACGTAATTCATGATGTGGGGCTTTCTCACTTCAGGTTAAAAATGGATGCTGTTCCTGGTATTCCAACAACTATGTGGTTTACGCCTTTATATACAACAGAGGAAATGAAGGTAAGAAGCGGCAATCCAAACTTTGTTTACGAAATCAGCTGCGACCAGATGTGTGGTAAAGGTCACTTCTCCATGAGGGCTGTGATTATAGTAGATAAAGAAGAAGATTATAAATTATGGCTGGCATCACAAAAGCCGGAATATTTAACTCTTTATCCTCCCAAAGTGGCGGATACAGCAGCAGTAGCGGCACCAGTTGCGGCAGTGATGATGCCTGCAGGTCATTAATTTTTTAAAAGCGTTTTGAAATAAGATATTATGAGCACTATAGCAGTACATGAAGCACATGGTCATGAGGTACACGATGGACATCATGAACACCATCATCATGAAACTTTTATAACCAAGTACGTTTTCAGCCAGGATCACAAAATGATTGCCCGCCAGTTTTTGATTACTGGTATCATCTGGGCAATTATTGGTGGTTTATTTTCTGTATTGTTCCGTTTGCAGCTGGGTTATCCTGAAGCCACATTCCCATGGCTGGAAGATTTCCTTGGTCACTGGGCAAAAGGCGGCAAGCTGAATCCTGAATTCTACTATGCTTTGGTAACCATGCATGGAACCATCCTGGTATTCTTTGTATTAACAGCTGGTTTGAGCGGAACCTTTGCAAACTTTCTTATTCCATTACAGATTGGTGCAAGGGATATGGCTTCGCCTATGCTGAACATGCTGAGCTACTGGTTCTTCTTCCTTGCTTCTATCATCATGTTCTCTTCCCTGTTTGTACAAACAGGTCCTGCGAGTGGTGGCTGGACGATCTATCCTCCATTAAGTGCGTTGGGTGATGCATCCAGCGGTTCTAAAATAGGTATGGACCTGTGGCTGGTAAGTATGGCAATGTTTATTGTAAGTTCACTGTTGGGTGGTCTTAACTATATCTCTACTATTCTTAACATGCGTACAAAAGGTATGAGCATGACAAGAATGCCGCTTACAATCTGGGCGCTGTTCTTTACTGCTGTACTGGGTGTATTGTCTTTCCCTGTATTATTATCAGGTGCAATACTGTTATTGTTCGACCGGAACCTTGGTACCAGCTTTTACCTGAGTGATATCGTGGTAAGCACACCAAATGGTTTAAAAATATTACCAAACGAAGGTGGCAGCGCCATCCTGTTCCAGCATTTATTCTGGTTCCTTGGTCACCCCGAAGTATATATCATCCTGTTGCCTGCAATGGGTATGTCGTCTGAAATTATTTCTGTAAACAGCCGCAAACCGATCTTTGGTTATATGGCGATGGTGGGTTCTTTGTTTGCCATTGCGATACTGGCCTTCCTGGTATGGGCACACCATATGTTTGTAACAGGTCTGAATCCATTCCTCGGTGCATTCTTCGTGTTACTCACATTGCTGATTGCGGTGCCTTCGGCCATCAAAGTATTTAACTGGCTTACCACATTATGGCGTGGTAATATCAGGTTTACACCTGGTATGCTCTTCGCCATAGGTTTTGTAAGCTTATTCATCAGTGGCGGTTTAACAGGTATTTTCCTTGGTAACTCTGCACTGGATATTCACCTGCATGATACTTACTTCGTGATCGCTCACTTCCATATTGTAATGGGTGTGGCATCCTTCTTTGGTATGTTTGCCGGTGTTTACCACTGGTTCCCTAAAATGTTCGGCCGCTTTATGAATAACACATTGGCCTATATCCATTTTTGGGTAACGATCATCGGTGCTTACCTTATTTTCTGGCCAATGCACTACGAAGGCCTGGCAGGTATGCCCCGCCGTTATTATGACTACTCTATGTGGGAGTCATTTAAAATGTTTGTTGGCCTCAACCAG
Organism: Ferruginibacter sp.; assembly: GCA_047600665.1. GTDB lineage: Bacteria > Bacteroidota > Bacteroidia > Chitinophagales > Chitinophagaceae > Ferruginibacter. The sequence goes on along the minus strand of JASGKJ010000003.1, from coordinate 1,532,443 downwards.
TTCATAAGCTTTGTAGCAATGATCGTGTTTGCTGTTCAGTTATTATTTGTACTCAATTTTATCTACAGCATATTTAAAGGAAGGAAATTAACGGTATTGAATCCATGGGGTGCAAACACACTGGAATGGACGACACCGATCAACCCTGGTCATGGTAACTGGCCTGGCGAAATTCCTGAAGTACATCGTGGCGCTTATGATTATGGTAAAGATGGAAGGGAATTTATTCCGCAGACAGAGCCGATTGGGGCAAATGAAAGTCATCATTAAGCAATCTAATTGGTTGATGACGACATGTGAAAATGAAGGAGTGAGGATTTAAGAAATTAAAAGAGTTCATAAAAATATTGCCTGGTCTTTCAGATAAGGAGATGGAAAAAGGCAGAGGCTTATGTCGAAAGAGAAAACTACCATAGCCAATTCAACATCGTTTGCATTGGCAAGTAAAGTGAAGGATTATTTCCAGTTAATCAAGTTCACTTTAAGTTTTATGGTGGTATTCAGTTCCGTGGTTAGTTTTTTAATAGCACCGAACGAATTAATTTTTGTAAGGTCGAAACTAATATCAGTTCTTTTACTTTTTGTGGGTGGTATGCTGATCACAGGATCAGCTAACGCAATAAACCAGGTGGCAGAAAAGGATACTGATGCCATCATGAAGCGTACAGCCAAAAGGCCGGTGGCAAGTGACAGGATGAGTGTGCAGGAAGCAACAACATTCGCCATTATCGCAGGAGCGCTGGGTGTATTTATCATGTGGTACTGGTTTAACGCAGCATCTGCACTGTTGGGGTTGAGCAGTCTTTTTTTATACGGGTTTATTTATACGCCGCTTAAAAAAATCAACTCTATTGCAGTGCTGGTGGGAGCTGTTCCGGGCGCATTGCCCTGCTTAATTGGCTGGGTGGCTGCAACGGGTGAGTTCAGTGCCGGCGGGTGGATCTTATTTGGTATCCAGTTTTTCTGGCAGTTTCCTCATTTTTGGGCAATAGCCTGGCTGGCACACCAGGATTATTCCAAAGCAGGCTTTAAACTGCTGCCGGGTGATAAAGGACCAACCAAGTTTACTGCATTGCAAACAGTGATATACAGTATACTTATGATCCCGTTTGGTTTTCTGCCTTACTTTATGGGGATAGCCGGGATGGCAAGTTTATGGATATTGCTGGTTTGTAATTTGTGGATGGTATATGTAAGCGTGCTGTTGTTTATGAAGATGGATGTAAAGTATGCCCGCTACGTAATGTTCAGCTCTTATTTTTACCTGATGGTGGTGTTGCTGGCCCTGTATATGGACAGGATAGTTCCTGTGGTGCAGGCGGTGGGCTGAATAGTGAGCTGCAGCAAAAGTGTGTGACACAACAATGCTGAATACAGGGATTGAAAGTTGGTTAAATAATAAAAAATATATTTTGAAGGAAAAGAGGGTATGGGAGTAACGGTAATGGAACAGCGCAGGAAAATACATCCCCATAAGTTTACGCTTTGGGTGGCCATTGCAAGCATGCTGATGATGTTTGCAGGATTTACAAGCGCTTATATAGTAAAACGTAACCAGGCTGGCTGGTTTACATTTGAAATTCCGACAGTTCTTTGGTACAGCACAGCAGTAATAATCTTAAGCAGCATTACCATGTGGATGGCCGAACGCAAGTTCAAACAAAGGGAAATGCAGGCTTACCGTGGATTGCTTACTGCTACATTTTTGCTTGGATTATTGTTTGTGGCTTTGCAAACCATCGGGTTTGTTTCGCTTACAAAGAATGGGTTACCGCTGCAGAAAAGTGTGTCTGTATCGTTCTTATATATAATAGTGGGGGTGCATGCTCTGCATGTGGTGGGTGGTATAATAGCAATGCTGGTGATCTTTATAAAAGCATTCAGCAGGAAAGTACGAACCTACAATATAGTACCGGTGGAGGTGATGTCAACATACTGGCACTTTGTTGATATACTCTGGATCTATTTACTGGTATTTTTATTGATGATACGATAAAAGAAGTTTTAATCTTTATAACAGCGAATTAATGAGTACAGCAGCAGTACAAAACACAAAATGGTGGTCAGGCGGAAGAAGCCCTTTTAATGCCAGTTATGGCAAGGTAATGATGTGGTACTTCCTGATGAGTGATGCTTTCACCTTTGGCGCATTTCTTATCAGCTATGGTACCATCCGCTTCAGCCAGAATTTCTGGGCCGATCCTAACCATGTATTCAATGCATTCCCGGGTTTTGGTCACCAGGACCTGCCGCTTGCATTTGTGAGTTTAATGACATTTATTTTGATTGCCAGCTCTGTTACTATGGTACTGGCCGTGCATGAAGGACATAAAATGAACAGGAAAGGGGTGGAGAAGTATATGTTGCTGACCATTATTGGCGGGTTTGCATTTTTAGCCTGCCAGGCATGGGAATGGACGCATCTTTTAACAGGCGAACATGTAGCGATGCTGAATGACGGAACTTTATCAGTGGTACCAACAACTGTTAAAATGAATCCATGGGGAGCAGCAGTTCCGCATGAAGCGATAGCTGCAGCACTGCAGAGCACACCACATGATAAACTGGTGGAAATAGCAGGAACACTGCATCATGGTGGCGAAGCAGCTCATGATTTGTCTGCTCTGTCAACAGCTGACCTGATAAGCACTATACAGGCTTCACCAGACCTGCATGTTACACATACCGGTCCAATTGCTTTTGGTGGTTATTTCTTTGGCATTACTGGTTTCCACGGCTTCCACGTATTTAGCGGAGTGGTAATAAATGTTGTGATGTGGATTAAGACAAAGCTTGGTCATTTTGATGAAAGGGGACATTATGAAATGATTGAAAAAGCAGGTTTATACTGGCACTTTGTGGACCTGGTTTGGGTGTTTGTATTCCTTTGCTTTTACCTGATTTAATTTAAAACACTGATTTTAATTTTTTGATTAAGAGAAAATATTTTTTATGAGTGAACATGGCTTATCATCACCGGAAATAACTTTTGCTCATCCGCCTGCAGAAGGTACAGGCCGTATCTGGAAAATATTCTGGTTGTTATCTATTGTAACTGTTATTGAGTTGGTACTGGGTTATGGTTTAGCAAAGCACTGGTATGGTGCACCTGAAACAAGTCATGGTCCTATTCTTTTTGTAAAAGGGGTTATTTGCATATTGTCCCTTGCAAAAGCATATTACATCGTATCAGTATTCATGCATTTGGGTGATGAGATCAGGAATTTTATCATGACCATTGTAGTACCGCTGTGTTTATTTATCTGGTTCATCATTGCGTTTTTATGGGATGGCGACAGCTGGAGAAACCTGCGTAACCGCTACCACGAAAAAGCGCCTTTAAAAACAGAACAGGTTGCTCCGGCAGCGCACGACAAGCATTAAAAGGACATTCATTTTTTAATAAATTATTTATATAAAACCATCGTCCTTTATACGGCGATGGTTTTTTGTTAGGCAATTGTGATGGGAAAGAAAGCGATACTTGGTTTAATGCTGGCAATACTGTTGCCGCTTACAGGATACCTCCTGGTAAAATATTACAGCGAAGCAGCGGTGCATATGCCGCCAAGATATTTTTATGACAGCGTGGCTACCGTGGAACAAAATGGTAAGCGTTCTGTTGATACCATCTGGCATACAGTAAAAAACATCACTTTCACCAACCAACTGGGCAAAACAGTTACACTGGATTCCTTGAAAAGAAAAATACTTGTAATTGACTTTTTCTTTACAAGATGCCCAACTATTTGTCCTGCTATGGCAAAAAGTATGAAACGGCTGCAGGATTCTTATGCAGGCGGACGGGATAGTATAGTGCAGTTTATCTCTGTCAGTATCAATCCTGAATTTGATTCTGTGACACAATTGAGAAAATTTGCAGACCGTTATACACGCAACCACGACAGCTGGTGGTTTGTAACCGGTAATAAAAAAGAGATTTATGATTTTGCATTGCAGGAGCTGAAAGCCAGCGTTGCAGATGCAGAGGTCGATACTGCATTCATCCATACCCCCAATTTCTTTTTACTCGACCGTGACCGGGTGGTACGTGGCTGGTATGATGGCCTGGATTCTGCCAAACAGGCCAGGCTTGTAAGAGATATACCATTACTGATGCTGGAGAAACCAAAGAAAAGAAGCTTTGGTGAATTTTTAAAAGAACTCTTTGGCAGGAGTTAGTTGTTGCTGCTTATTCATTAACCCATTATCAATTATCCATTCATATGCTTACTCCTTCCTTACAAAAAAATGATACAAAGGCAAAGTGGCTGATAGGAATTTTTTCTGTTATCGTTTTTGCTGTTGTAACCGTATTGGGTAAATATAATCTTGCGGGTAAAGTGAATATGCCTTTTGATGTACACATTTTTGCAAAAACAAATGCCATCATCAATGCAATAGTGTCTGTATTATTGGTTGCCGGTTTGCTGGTGGTGAAGCAAAAGAACTATGTGTTGCACAAGAAGATCATGATGGCAGCAATGGTATTATCAGTATTGTTCCTGGTATCTTATATCTGTCATCATTTGCTGGCTGGTGAAACAATGTACGGGGAAACAGATGGTATAAAGGGATTGAGTGATGCGGAGAAAGCGGCAGCAGGCAGCAGCCGTACTGTATATTTATTAATACTGGTTACTCATATTCCACTGGCAGGGCTTGCATTGCCATTTATTTTATTTGCTGCCTACAGGGCAATGATCGGTGAATATGATAAGCATAAAAAAATGGTGAGGATCATCTGGCCGGTATGGTTTTATGTGGCTGTTACTGGCGTGATCGTTTATTTAATGATCAGTCCCTATTACCAGTAAGGTTACAGCGATAACTCTTTAATTGGATCCCAGAAAATTTTTTCAAAGTTTACCACCTTGTCATTCTTTACTTCTATCTTTTCTTTCTTTAATAATTCTTCCATTAATGTAGGTGTTGGAAAATGATGTTTGCCTGAGAGCATGCCATTCCTGTTTACCACCCGCTGTGCCGGCACTTTTGGTTTAGCAAGACCGGAAGCATTCATGGCCCAGCCAACCATGCGTGCAGAAAGTTTAGTGCCAAGATAAGCCGCAATAGCGCCATAAGAAGTGACCCTGCCTTTTGGTATTTGTCTTACCACGTCATACACATCTTCAAAAAAAGTATAAGAAGCCGCTTTGCTGCTTTTATTAACAGGTATTTTTTCCTTTATCTCTTTAGTTGCCGCTTTTTTTACAGATGGTTTTTTTTTCATTGTATAAAATGATTATAAACGTTTATTGTCTTCCTTTGCTCTTAGTATGCTGCTTCTTTTAGGCTCTGGTACATTGATGTAATTGTAAGGACAATGCCTGCAGCCATTACCACAGCAAAAGCCTTTTGCCAGGTGATAGCTTTCAGTAAATACCAGCAGGCCGTTCTCATAATAAAAATCTTTTCCTTCTGTAATTTTGCTCATGACGCTGCTCCTGTATTTGATTCGATGCCGGTCTCTTCTGTTTGTCTTAATTCTTCCTGCAATTCCTTATCCAGGTTTGGTATGGATTCCGGCAGCTTAAAGCACGTATAGAATATCCTGTTACTGCCTGCAATATTCAGGGACTCATAATATGTTTTAATCGAAAGTTCCGGAGAAGCATTCCTGGTATATACATTATCGTTAGCCTCCATTAAAGGCAGTTTATACAGTGCAGTCACCCGTAGTGTAAAATGATACAGGCGTGGCGAATCAGTTTTGAGATGCAGCAGACCGCCTGGTTTTAAAAACTGCTGGTACAGCCTTAAAAATTCGGGGTGAGTGAGCCGCTTTCTTGCTTTAGAGGTTCTTAATTGAGGATCAGGAAAAGTAAACCATATTTCATCTACTTCGTTTTTATCAAAATAATTATGGATAAGCGAAATTTGAGTTCGAAGAAAAGCGGCATTGGATAAGTTTTCCTGCAGGCATTGTTTGGCCCCGATATACATCCGGTTACCCTTTACATCCACACCAATAAAATTTTTCTCCGGGTATAATTTTGCCAGGCCAACAGTGTATTCTCCCCGGCCGCAGGCCAGTTCCAAAACAACCGGGTTGTCATTCTTAAAAAAAGCCCTCCATTGCCCTTTCATATTTTCAGGATACTCAAGGGTATTAGCAAATGTTTTTAATGCAGCAAAGCGTATCAGTTTTTTTTGACCCATAAGCAAAAATACTTGATTCAGTCATTAAGCGGTTGTTCCTGTTATTATGCTCCCGGTTTTTTGTTTAAACAAGAATATTTTTTGTAAAGCGTCTTTCATTTTTTTTGAATAAGGGATTTCTATTTTATATGTGATGAAAGAAGCTATTCCAATAACAATCGGGATATCGATCAAAAAAACTACCATCCAAAAATTCATTCCGAGTTTCAGGTGAAACAATGGAATAATGTATTTTAAAGAAACATACTTGTGTGTTAAGTACAGCGCAAAAGAGATCTTACCAAAGAATAAGGTAAACCTGTTTATGATAAAATTTGCATCAAGGTTAATGATGATTGTAAATAATATAAAATAAAAAGTGAGTATTAAATTATACTCAGTCCAGCTTATGAAGCGCCTGGATCCGCCTGCATACTGAAAAAGTAATTGCTGGCTTACCAGGCAAAAAATAACAAGCAGGTAATTCCATGAATTCTTTCTCTTTTCACCGCTGTAAATTTTGTAAAAGAGAATACCCGCAAAAAATAAAGGGATAAACTGGAAAAGAGGGATTTGGGAAATGATCGTCTTTACCCAGAAGTTATCAAAAGCAAATGCTATTGAGATAACAGTTGTTAATGATAAAACAAAGAAAATATGTTTCACCCATTTTAGCAGTTTAAAATGGAACAATATTAAAATAAGTATATAGAATAGCATTTCTATTATTAACGTCCAGTAAGGTGATTCCAGGTTATAAATTTTCATGTAAAACTGGAACATCGTCATATTGCCAATGTATTTTATAAAGAGGCTTTTTAATGCTAAATTATGTGTGAGGTACTGAAACAAAAGGTGTAACAACAGGCTAAAGGTAACGGCAGTCCAGTAGGTTGGGTATAACCTGCTTATCCTGTTTATAACAAATGCTGCGCTGGAGGATATTTTTTGCAGGCTCATAAATATTACAAACCCGCTTATCATAAAGAACAGCTCGACACCTGTAACACCCAGTTTAAAGATATGTTTATACTGGGGCTCATTCATGGTGAGGTGAAAAAATACAACAAACAGCGCTGCTATCCCCCGGAGGACATCTAATTCCCTGAACCTGGATTGCTGCATACCTGGGGCTATCATAAAAATTTGAGTAATTATAATTCTGCTGTTGAATATAGCAGAAAATCACGAGGATTGTGGTAGGCGTCTTTTGTACAGAGGAGGCTGACACAAAAATAATAGCTGAAATAAAAAAGCCTTCATTAAAAACGAAGGCTTAAAAAGCTGTAGGGGGAGGGTTCGAACCTCCACGGGGCAGTTAGCTGTCGCACAAATTTTGTAGAGGAGCAACCCTCAAACCTACTGGTGGTCAACCCCAGTCGGTGGCTCTGCAGCGCCATCGGCTTATGCAACGTTTATCCCGTAATCCCCACCCCCGAGACAAGAGGGCATGTCTGCCAAAAATTTCATCACCCCACAATCTTTATCTGATCTTTACCAGAATTGGACGGCAAATATATACCAAATCAGGCATAAATTTAAAATATTTCAGTGTTTTTTTTATAAGTATAGAAATTTTCAATGTCTGGCGAAGATATGGCATGACTTTATTTAACATATAGCTTTATATGTTAGATTATTTAGAAAATATTAAATTGAATCCAGGTACAGGTTATCCGAACAGACTATTAGTTATTTGTGAAAAATTATATGTGTTTTTAGCTCACTGAAGTTTTTTTATTTAAAATCTCCTAATAAAATAATTAATGCTGATTTTTTTAGTAATTATTGAATTTATGCAACATTTTGTACTTATATTTGAATAAAGCTTAAAACCACCGGACATATGCCAACAAAATTTAATTTGGATAAACTCGATTTGCAAATTATTTCCGAGATGATGGAAACCGCCGAGATATCTTACGCTGAGCTTGGTAAAAAATTGTTTGTAAGCGGCGGCACTATTCATGTCCGGATTAAAAAACTGCAGGAACTGAGTATTGTAAAAGGAACCCGGCTGAATGTTGACCTTAAACAACTGGGGTATGACATAACTGCCTTTGTAGGGATCTATCTTGAAAAAAGTTCGCTATATGATATGGTGGCAAAGGAACTGGAGAAGATACCGGAAATAGTACGCCTCCATTATATTACCGGCAATTACAGTATGTTCATAGAAATTGTATGCAAGGATATTAACCAGTTGCGCTTTGTGCTGCACGATGAACTGCAGAAGATAAAAGGGATTGAAAGAACAGAAACTTTTATTTCATTGGAAGAAGGTTTTAGCCGGAATGTAAAGGTTGCACCGGCTGAATAATTTTAAAGCGTGGCTTTTATCATTCCCCCATCCACCACGATGGTTTGTCCGGTTATATAACTGCTTTGCGGGCTAAGCAGCCACAAGGCGAGCCCGGCAAAATCATTTGCATTGCCCAAAGTACCTGCAGGTATTTGTGCCACAGCATTTTTCTTTACTGCATCAAATCCCAATCCTGTTTGTTCTGATTTTTTTTGATAAAGCCTGTCAATCGCCGGTGTATTATGACTGCCAGGTCCCAGCACATTTAAAGTAACGCCTGAAGCAGCAATTTCCTGGCTTAAAGTTTTTACCATACCAACAACTGCAAGTCGCAGTGAATTGCTCAGTACAAGGTTTTCAATAGGTTGTTTTACGGATGAACTTTCTATAAATAATAACCTGCCATAACCCTTGTTTATCATTTGGGGAACAAAAGCCTGTGTTATACTTACTTTCCAGCGCAAGATTTTTTGGTACGCATCATCCCAGTCTTCTATGGTGGTTTCCAGTACAGTTTTGGCAGGAGGGCCGCCAGCATTTATTACAATGCCATGTAACTGTCTTGTACCAACTTTATTTTTTAGTGCTTCTGTAAAAGCCGGTTGTGTTATATCTCCGGGTACTGTTTCAGCATTTGGATTGGATGCATACAGTTCCTCCAGTTTTTCTTGTCCCCTCGCCACTGCAATTATTTTGGCACCTTCAGCAAGCAACGCCTGTGCAATGGCTTTACCAAAGCCAGAGGTAGCACCGCCCACAATAAAAAGCTGTTCTTTAATCTGAAGATCCATAATTCAATTTAAAAGATATATTTTAAAGCGATCCGCCTTTTACCAATATAGCATCAATCGTAAGTTCCTGCACAAAGGTACTTCCTGAAATATTGGCGACCATCACCGAAAAAGCAAGTTTGCCCAGTTTATAACCACTTGTTTCCACATAAGTGATCTCCGGAAAATATAGTTTTGGAATAAAACCATTGCTGATAGCAATAACGCTTATATCTGATGGTATATTTAAGTGTTTTCTTTGTATAGCTTTCATAGCACCGGCGAGTGTTTCATCACTCATGCAAAAAACAGCGCCTGGTTTTTCCGCTAACAGTTCTGCAGTTTTAGTTTCCGCTTCTTCAATATTTTCCGCAAAAGCGGTAGATATTGAAGCCCTGCCGGCAATGGTTTCTGTAAATGCTTTTAATCTTTTTTTAGTGATAGATAAATTGCTGTTACCAAAAAGCGCAAGTATTTTCTTTGTTTTATTCTCAACCAGCACGTTCGCTGCGATAGAGGCAGCCGCACTATCGGCAACGCATACCTTATTATAGGATGCGTCTTCCGGTACTTTGTCAAAAAATATTACTGGTATATCATGCTCCTTCAGTTTGATGAAGGCATCTGCGTTCACGGTTTCTTTTGTGATGCATGCGAAAACACCGCTTACCCGGTTTTGCCGGCATAATTTTATATTCTCCGCCTCTGTAATGGCGTCATCTCCGGACTGCAAGATCATTAACGAGTAATTATTCTTCCTGGCTTCTTCCTCAACTGCGGATATAAAAGAGTCATAAAAGAAATTGGAAACAGAAGGCACAATTACTCCAAGCAGGTTGGTTTTGTTGGTCCGTAAATGCACGGCATTTGCATTCGGTTCATAATCCAGTGTATTGGCCAGCTCTTTAACTCTTTCTTTTGTCCTGGCAGAAATATCCGGGTGATCTTTCAAGGCCCTGGAAACAGTTGATATACTCAGGTCGAGTGCCTCAGCGATCCTTTTTAAAGTGGTATTATTCATAAGACGCCCCTTTTTTTAAAAATATTTTCACAACAAAGCGTTCCGCAAACAATTCCGCAAACGTTTGTTTGAAATTAAGCAATTTATTTTTTTGTTTAGAATATGAATGTTCTCTAATTTCAATTGTTATTTAACTGGTTTTTATTAACTTAGTAAAATTAGCGGTTGAAATTGACATCGATTGCGTTAGACCAAGTTTTTACCAGAACAGCGTTTTCTTTCTATTACCAAACATAAAACTTAACGATTATGCTTCTTGCTACGATGAGAAAAGCAGCCGTGCTGTGCATGGTTATGCTCGGGTTCACAGCCTTCTCGCAAGCCCAAACCGTTACCGGTACGGTTACAGACAAAAAGGGAGATCCCCAGGCCGGTGTTACAGTTTCCGTAAAAGATACCAAGAATGCCACTTCCACCAACTCGCAGGGTGTGTACACATTGAACAATGTGCCTGCCGATGCAGTGTTGAAATTTTCTGGTGCAGGTATTGTTAACCAGGAAGTAAAAGTTGGCGGCCGCACTTCAGTAAATGCCGAGCTGGAAACCAGTGTGGGCAACCTGAATGAAGTGGTGGTGGTAGGTTATGGTACTGCCAAAAGAAAAGACCTGACCGGTTCTGTTGCTACAGTACAGGCCAAGGACTTTAACAAGGGCACCTACACCTCTGCCGACCAACTCATACAGGGTAAGGTGTCCGGTGTACAAATGATCAATAACACAGGTGCGCCGGGTGGTGCCTCCACTGTTAAGATCCGTGGTAACTCTACAGTAACTGGTTCCGGCCAGCCATTGTATGTAGTGGATGGTGTTCCACTGGATGGCAGGTCTCCAAAACCAGGCTTGGGTGAGATTGGTCTGGGTGATAAAAACCCCGCCAGTAATCCATTAAACTTTATCAACCCAACAGATATTGCTTCAATCGATGTATTGAAAGATGCGTCTGCCACAGCGATCTATGGTTCAAGGGCCGCCTATGGCGTGGTATTAATTACTACAAAAAGAGGCCAGGGAGGTCAGCCTAAAATTGATTTCAATGTTTCAACAGGCTTCTCAAAGATCGCAAAAAAACTGCGGGTGTTAAATGCAGCCGAATTCCGCCAGGCACTTACTTATTATGGATTGGGTAACAATAATGATAAGGGTGCCGATGTTGATGCATTGGATGCAATTCTGCAAACTGGTAAACTTCAAAACTATAACGTAGCAGTAAGTGGCGGTAACGAAAATGCAAAATTCCGATTTTCGCTTGGTGTACTTGACCAAACAGGTATCGTAAGAAAAACAGGCATTAAAAAATATACAGCCAGTATGAACGGCAACTTTAAATTCCTGGAAAAGAAAAATGCCGGATTGGATATAAGTGTAATTCCAAGCCAATACATAGAAGATATTGCACCCATTTCGAATAATGCTGGTTCAAGAGGTAGTTTAATTGGTAATGCTTTGCAATGGAATCCCACTGAAAAACTGCTTTTAAGAAATGCAGCTAATACAGCAGATTCATTGAACGTTGTAAGAGGCGGTGACTTGATTAATCCATTGGCTCTCAGTGAAGCAATCTCTGACAAGTCAAAAGTTACTACAATCTTGGCAAGCATTTCTCCATATATTAAAATATTGAAATCACTGGAGTATAGATTCCTGTATAGCATTAATTATGGAACTGGTACAAGGCGAACAAGCATACAACCTTTTATTAATTTCCCTGATGTACTTGATAAGGGCCGTGCGCTTATTGCATCTAATGAATTAGTAACCCAGCAATTTACTCATACGCTAAATTACAACGATCAGTTAACAAACAAACTTGGTTTGAATGCATTAGTTGGGTATGAATATATGACTTACTCAAACAAAGGATTTAACATGAGTGGTTTTGGGCAAGGTGGAGTATCAGGTGGTTTCGGTAATTACGGTCTTGATTTTACAGATTATATACAATATACTAATTCATCTAACAGAGGTATTGGTTCTTTTTCTGATCCCAGTTATTCTCTATTGTCATTGTTTGGAAGAGTTGTACTTAATTATGATGATAAATATTTATTGACTGGAACCTTTCGTCGTGATGGGTCATCTAAATTTGGTAAGAACAACAGATATGGTTACTTCCCTTCTTTTGCTGCAAGATGGAATGTTAGTAAAGAAAGTTTCTTTAAAGCAGGCTTTATCAATACACTTGCTTTAAGAGCGGGCTGGGGTAAAACTGGTAACCAGGAATTTCCATCCGGTTCGGCACAAAGAAGGTATGCATTTTTAGGTGATGGTAGCGGTGGTTACAATGGCATAAATAATGCAAACGATGATCTTAAATGGCAGTCTGATAGGCAATACAATATTGGCGCAGACCTGTCATTATTAGATAACAAGATTTCTGTAACATTAGATTATTTTAATAAGAAGACAACAGATTTACTTTTCCCAACAGAACCTCCTCAACCGGCTGCACCAGGTAACACTGTAACCTGGAAAAACCTTCCCGGTAGTGTTATAAATAAAGGGTTCGAAGCAGCTGTTAATGCTTCTATAATTAATAACAGTGACTTTAGCTGGGATTTTGGAGTGAATGCGACCTTTATTAGTAATGTTGTAGAAGATTTTACAGGGTCTATAAATACCGGAAGGCTGGATGGACAAGGTATTACGGGAACCACTGTAGAAGTAATTCGTGCAGGACTTCCAATAAATGCATTTGTTACCAGACGTTTTTTAGGATTTGATAAGACAACAGGTTTAGCAACTTATACCGATGGAGGGGATAAACTTTATTTCATAGGCACTCCTAATCCAAAAACTTTGTTAGGGGTAACCACTACAGTAAGGTATAAAAAATTAAGCCTTACAGCAAATATGAACGGGGCATTTGGTCATATGATTTATAACAATACCTTAAATAATGTAATTAACGTTGGTAGTATAAATAATGGTAAAAACATTGCTTATTCCGTGTTTAAAGATCCTGTAAAAGAATCTTTTGCAAACCCCGTTAGAGCCTCTTCCAGGTTCTTAGAAAAAGGCGACTACTTAAAAATGGCAAATACGACTTTATCTTATAATGTAGGTAATATCGGTAAGATATTTAAAGGTGTCAGCGTATATGTAACAGGACAAAATCTCTTTGTTATAACCAAATACTCGGGATTTGATCCGGAAGTAAACGTAGACAAAACAGAGAACAGTGTTCCTTCTGTGGGTATCGAGTATATACCTTACCCAAGCGCAAGGACAGTTACATTTGGATTAAATGTATCCCTGTAAACACTAACACTTTAATAACTTCAAAATTTTCAAAAAATGAAATATAAAATATCAATATTCATCATCTCTTTAACACTTCTTGCAGGGAGTAGTTGTAAGAAACTTGATGAGAAATTACAAGGAGAACTTAATCCTGTAGAGGGCGCAGCCGGCAACGCTAATGTTGATGCGCTTTTAAGAGGTGCTTATAATAGCTTTAGAGGTATGTTTCAAGATCAGGGTAATCTTTTGGCTTTAGGCGAAATGTCAACAGATGCAATGTTGGGACCTACACGTGGCGGTGACTGGGATGATAATGGTGCCTGGAGGGTTTTGCATACTCATAGATTTGATGGCGACAATGTGCATGTAAAAGATGTTTTTGCCGGTTTGGGTGGAGCATGTTATGCGTCTACAGACATCTTAAGATTTAACCCAACCGCTCAGCAGGCAGCACAGGCAAAATTCCTACGGGACTTTGGTATGTATTTTTACCTTGACCTATTTGACCAGGTTCCATACCGTGAACCAGGTGAAAATGCGGTATTGCCATCACAGGTAAAAAAAGGTATGGAGGCATTTGATTTTATTGTTGGAGACCTTGAATCTATCATCAATGACCTGCCTGCAGGTCCTGTTACTGTAGCTAATAAAGATGCGGCAAGGGTTTTACTGATGAAATGCTATTTGAATAAAGGAGTGTACCAAAACAGGCAGACGCCGACATTTGATGCGGCTGATATGCAGAAAGTGATCACGCTGGCAGACCAGGTAATGGCAGGACCTTACAGCTTTGCTACAAATTACTTTGACAACTTTGCGCCGAACAATGGTACTATCGGTAAAGAAAATATTTACACACAGGAAAATGTGGGTGGTGTTTCTTCTGGTGGTATCCGCTCCCGCTGGCATATGACCATGCACTATAACCAGCAACCAAGCGGCTGGAACGGGTTTACTACATTGTCTGACTACTATAATAAATTTGAGGCATCTGATGTAAGAAGAGGTGTTGCATACCAGTACACTTCTCCTAATGCTCCAGCTAATCCTGCTAATGCAGTAAATGTTGGTTTTTTAATAGGGCAACAATATAATATGAATACTGGGGCTGAATTAAAAGACAGAACAGGAGCCCCCTTAATTTTTACCCCAGAAGTTGCTATAGAAGAAAAAGGTACCAACCTTGAAGTTACCGGTATCCGTAACTACAAATTCCCAATCGATTTCCAGTTTGATGATAACAGTAATGTTGACAATGACAACCCTATCTTCAGGTTGGGTGATGTAATGCTGATGAAAGCAGAAGCATTATTGCGCAGTGGAAAAGCTACCGAAGGTCTTGCAATTGTAAATGCCCTCCGTGCAAACAGGGGTGCAAGCAATATGGCTTCTTTAACAGAAGAAACAATGCTGGATGAACGTGCAAGGGAAATGTACCAGGAAACATGGAGAAGGCAGGATTTGATCCGCTTTGGAAAATTCCTGCAGCCAATGCAGGAAAAACCTGAAGAGAGCGATCCAAAATATTTACTCTTCCCAATACCAAATGGCCAGTTGGCAGCTAATCCTAATTTAGTTCCCAACCCTGGTTATTAATTAATAAGTTTCTGTAAAATGAAATATATAATAAGCCACCAATCCTGGTGGCTTATTATTTTTAATAAATACAGGGTTGATTGTTAAAAGCCTTTTACAACCATGAGTTTTTATTTATCATGCACCCGATATTCGTACATTAGCACACAAAATTTTACTTAAATTTCCCTATAATTTTATCATTGATGCGCCTGCCGCTTTTCTCTTTTATTGCTGTTTCCATATTGCTTTTAATAAATTCCTGTAAATCAAAACAGGAAGAAAAATTATTCAGCCTTGTAACAAATACAGGGATCGATTTTAACAACAAAGTAGTTGACCAGAAATATGAGAACAGTTTTTTTTACCGCAATTATTATAATGGTGGTGGCGTAGCTATTGGTGATATTAATAATGATGGCTTATGTGATGTAATGCTGACTTCCAATATGGGAGACAACAAGCTCTACCTGAACAAAGGAAATTTCCAGTTTGAAGATATCTCCGTTAAGGCTGGCTTAAAGCAGGACAGTATGTGGAGCGCTGGTGTAACCTTTGTGGATATAAATGCTGATGGTTGGCTTGATATTTATGTTTGTAATGCAGGCCACATGAAGAATGGAAACCGCAGGAATAAATTATACATTAATAACCATAACCAAACTTTTACTGAGGCTGCCAGGCAATATGGTCTTGATATAAAGGCTTATACCACGCATATTTCTTTCTTTGACTATGACCTGGATGGCGACCTGGATTGTTTTATGATCAATAACAGCCCGCTGCCGCTTAATAACCTGGGTTATGAAAACCGCCGCAACCTACCGGATTCAGCATGGCCAGTACCTGATGTTTTAAAAGGCGGTGGCGATCATTTGTTCCAGAATAATAATGGGGTATTTAACGAGGTAACACTGGCTGCAGGTATACACGGAAGTCTTTTAAGTTTTGGCCTGGGTGTTTCTATTGCAGATGTAAATAATGATGGTTACCCCGATGTATATATTGCCAATGATTCCTATGAACGGGATTACTTGTACATCAACCAAAAGAATGGCACATTTAAAGATGAAGCAGAAGAATGTATCGGCCAGATGAGTTTTTCTTCCATGGGGGCTGATATTGCAGATATCAATAATGATGGGTACAATGATATTTTTACAACAGACATGTTGCCTGGTGATGATTACCGCTTAAAAACATTGGGCGCATTTGATAACATCGACCTGTACAATAAAAGGATAGAAGTTGGTTTTTACAGGCAGTTCATGAAAAACTGTCTTTTTGTAAACGACCGTAACAATCATTTTTTTGAGGCAGCAAATTTTGCCGGTGTGTCAGCCACCGACTGGAGCTGGGGTGCTTTGTTCTTTGATGCCGATAATGACGGGCTGAATGATATTTACGTTTGCAATGGCATAAACCATGACGTTACCAACCTCGATTTCATGGACTTCTTTGCCAATGACATTATACAAAACATGGCCCTCTCCGGCCAAAAGGAAAGTGTTGATTCTGTTTTAAGCCATATTCCTGTTACCCCTGTTTTAAATAAGGCTTTCCGTAACACAGGTAATCTTTCCTTTACTGATGCCGGTGAAGCCTGGGGTTTTACACAGCCCAGTTTTTCTAACGGGGCCGCTTATGCGGATCTGGATAATGACGGTGATATGGACCTGGTGCTTAATAATGAAAACCAGCCAGCCTTTGTATACAGGAACAATGCAAGGCAGCAGACAAAAAATAATTACATTGGCATACTGTTAAAAGGGAAAGGAAAAAATACACATGCCATCGGCAGTAAGATATTGGTGTACCGTGGATCAGAAATATTGAGCCGTGAGGTAATACCCAGCCGGGGTTTTCAAAGCAGCGTGGATTACAAACAAATCATTGGACTTGGAGATAATACTAAAGCCGACTCAATGATCATCATCTGGCCCGACAGGACATTTAGTAAATACGATAAGCTGCAAATTAACACCGTACAAACGGTCGAACAGCCTGCAAATACTTCGTTATATTACTTTAACCAGGCACCAATACAGCCATTGCTGCAACAGGTAAGCAACAGTATGGATAAACATACTGAAGACAACTATATTGATTTTTATGATGAAAGAAATCTCCCTGAGCAATTAAGTAAGGAAGGACCAAAAATTGCGAAAGGCGATGTGAATGGCGATGGGCTGGAAGATATCTTTATCGGCGGCGCAAAGGATCAAACCGGCCAGTTATATCTTCAAAATAAAGACGGTTCGTTTACGAAAAAGAATACACCCATATTTAAAGACCATGCAGACCTGGAAGATGTGGCGGTACTATTTTTTGATGCAGATAAAGATGGAGACCTTGATCTTTTTGTAGGTGCTGGTGGTAACAATGCAAAACCAAACCTGCGGGGTACACAGCACAGGTTGTATAAAAATGATGGTAAGGGAAATTTTAGTTTTGACTGGAAAGCTTTTCCAAAAAACAATATGAACATCGCTGTTGCCGTGAACTATGATTATGATGGAGACGGTGACGAGGACCTGTTTGTCGGCAGCAGGAGTGTGCCATTTGGTTATGGAAATACGCCACCTAGTTATATTTACCGGAATGATGGGCAGGGCCGTTTTACTGAAGTTGCAGGGGAACTAAACCCGGATATAAAATATGCAGGCATGATCACCGGTGCAGTTTGGGCAGATGTAACAGGAGATAATCAAAAAGAACTGATCATTACTGGCGAATGGATGAGTACTCACATATTCAGTTATAATAAATCAACAAATAAATTTGATGAACTGAAAGCCACCGGTTTGGAAGACAAGCAGGGCTGGTGGCAAACTATTGCCGCTACTGATATAAATGCTGATGGTAAAACAGACCTGGTCATTGGCAATGTGGGAGAAAATTTTTATTTAAAACCAGATAAAGATCATCCTGTTAAATTATGGCTCAATGATTTTGATAATAATGGTACGGCAGAACAGTTCCTTACAAGAACAATTGAAGGCAAAGACATGCCTGTATTTCTGAAAAGAGAAATAACAGACCAGTTTCCCGGCTTAAAAAAAGACAACCTGAAGCATAGTGATTACGCAAGAAAATCTATCCAGGACCTGTTTAGTAAGGAAATAATAGAAAAATCAAAACAGAAAGTATTTAATTATTGCAGCAATATCATTGCAGTGAATGATGGCAAAGGGCATTTTACAATTCAGCTATTACCTTACATGGTGCAATTGTCCAGTGTAAATGCAGTATGTGCGACTGATGTAAACAATGATGCAAAGGCGGACCTTGTATTAGGTGGGAATATGTTTGACTTTCCGCCGCAGTTTGGCAGGCTTGACGGAAGTTTTGGTCATGTGCTTATAAATGATGGGAAAGGAAATTACCAATGGATGGAGCCCAAAATGTCGGGTTTAAAATTACGGGGGGCAATAAAGGATATCAAGGACATAAAAACAACAGAAGGCAAAGAGATCATTGTTGCACAAAATAATGAGCAGCCTGTATTGTATAAATTGAAATAAGCATCACCCCCATTTATCAGAAATAATTTTGGCAAAAAGATTTAAATATAGTGGCGCTGGTGCTTTGAAACAAAGGACATTCCATTGCTTTTTTATTATTGCAGGAAGTATATTGTTTTTTTCATGCGGCGGTAAAAAAAGTGATATTCCTGTAAGCCCGTTGTTTACACTGCAGGAAAATACGGGTATTAACTTCCAGAACACGGTTACAGACAGCAAAGAAGAGAACAGCTTTTTGTTCCGAAATTTCTATAATGGCGGTGGTGTTGCAACAGGCGATATCAACAATGATGGTCTTACAGATGTAATGCTTACTTCCAATATGGGAGAAAACAAATTATATCTGAATAAAGGCAACCTGCAGTTTGAAGATATATCTGCCAAAGCAGGACTAAAGCAGGACGGCATGTGGAGCACGGGTGTAACATTTGCCGATGTTAACAATGATGGATGGCTGGATATTTATGTTTGTAATTCCGGGCATGTAGCAACCGGCAACCGGATTAACAAATTATATATAAACGACCATAATCTCAGCTTTACAGAGTCCGCAGCAAAATATGGATTAAACCATTCGGGGTTTTGTACACAGGCATCTTTTTTTGATTATGACCTGGATGGTGACCTCGATTGTTTTATTATCAATAACAGCCCGCTGCCATTTGCTACGGTTAACTCCGGCAGTATGAGGGATAAAGATATTGACCAGGTAAATATAGATGAGAAGATAAAGGCAGGCGGCAATCATTTGTTCAGGAATGACAATGGTTTTTATAAAGAAGTAACAAAAGAAGCAGGACTGCATGCTGGTCTTGTAAGCTTTGGCCTTGGCGTGTATGTTGGTGATATCAACAATGATGGTTACCCGGATATTTATGTGGGTAATGATTTTATTGAAAAAGATTATCTCTATATCAACCAGCATGACGGTACTTTTAAAGATGAGCTGGAGCAGCGCCTGCAGATGATCAGCATGTCATCAATGAGCACAGATGTGGCAGACATTAACAACGACGGCTATCCTGAAATATTCACCACAGACATGATACCGGATGATGATTACCGGTTAAAAACGACCGGTATTTTCGACAATTTTGAATTGTATTATGCAAAGCAAAAAGAAGGTCTTTATCATCAGTATGTAAAAAACTGTTTGCAGCTGAATAATAAGAATGGTACTTTTTCAGAGATAGCAAATTATACCGGTATGTTTGGAACAGACTGGAGCTGGGGTGCTTTATTCATAGATGCAGATAATGACGGGTTGAATGATGTATATATCTGTAACGGCATTAACAAAGATGTAGGCAACCTGGATTACCTGGATTTCTTTTCAAATGAAGTTTACAGCAATATGCTGCAAACCGGCCAGAAGCCCGAGGTAAATGAAATTTTAAAACATATCCCGGTACATCCCCTGCCAAACAGGGTGTTTAAAAACCAAGGCAACCTGCAGTTTAAAGATGTAACAAACGAATGGGGTTTTAGTAAGCCTACTTTCTCTAACAGTATCGCATATGCCGATTTGGATAATGACGGTGACCTGGATTTAATTGTGAACAATGAGAACATGCCTGCATTTGTGTACCGGAATAATGCTGCGGCGCAGGAGAAAAATAACTACCTCGGTTTACTGTTAAAAGGAAAAGGAAAAAATACTTATGCTGTTGGAAGTAAAGTATTACTATACCGCGGTACTGAAATAATCAGCCGGGAGATAATACCCAGCCGTGGATTTCAAAGCAGTATTGATTACAAGCAGGTCATCGGCCTTGGGAAAAATACTTCCGTTGATTCAATGATCATTATCTGGCCTGACAGAACATTCAGCAAAATTGAAAAGCCCGGATTAAACAAGGTGGATACAATACAACAGCCTGCATCTGCTCCTCCATATTATTTTAACCAGTCAACACCAGCATCAGCAATACTGCAGCAGGTAAGCAGTAACATGGATAAACATACTGAAGATGATTATATTGATTTTTATTATGAAAGAAACCTGCCTGAATTGCTGAGTAAAGAAGGACCAAAGATTGCAAAAGCAGATGTGAATGCGGATGGTCTGGAGGATATATATATTGGTGGCGCAAAAGACCAGGAAGGACAATTGTACCTGCAAACAGCTGCCGGTGATTTTATAAAAAAGGAACAGCCTTTGTTTAAACAGTATAAAGACCTGGAAGATGTGGCTGTATTGTTTTTTGATGCAGATAAGGATGGTGATGCAGACCTCTATATCGGTGCAGGCGGCAACAATGTACAACCCAATCAGCGTGAGATACAGCATCGTTTATATAAAAATGATGGCAAAGGAAATTTTGCAATTGACGGCAGTGCTTTTCCTAACAACAATATGAATATTGCTGTTGCTGTGAATTATGATTTTGATGGTGATGGAGATGAGGACCTGTTTGTAGGCAGTAGAAGTGTGCCGTTCAATTATGGTCTTACTCCTCAAAGTTATCTATACCAGAATGATGGGCAAGGGCATTTTACAGATGTAACAGATAAGATGAGCCCGGCAATAAAGAGTGCAGGAATGGTAACGGCTGCCATATGGGCTGATATAAATGGTGATAACAATAAAGAATTGATCATTACAGGTGAGTGGATGAACACAAAGATTTTCACTTACAATAAGGCAGGAAATAAATTTGATGAACTGCAAAATACAGGACTGGAAGATAAATACGGCTGGTGGCAGTCGATAGCTGCAGCAGACGTAAACAGTGATGGAAAAACAGATTTGATCATCGGTAATGTCGGAGAAAATTTTTACCTGAGACCCAGTGACAAAAACCCGGTAAAACTATGGTTGAATGATTTTGACAATAATGGAACACCGGAGCAATTCATTACAAAGACAATTGATGGAAAAGACATGCCGGTATTTCTGAAGAAGGACATAACGGACCAGTTCCCGGGCTTAAAAAAACAAAACCTGAAACACAGCGACTATGCCACGAAATCAATACAGGACTTGTTTGGAAAAGAATTGATTGAAAAAGCAAGACAGAAATTATTCAATTACTGCAGCAGTATTGTAGCCGTAAATGATGGTAAAGGACATTTTACAATACAGTCATTGCCATACATGGTTCAGTTGTCGAGTGTAAATGCCATATATAGTACAGATTTGAATAATGACAATAAACCTGACCTGGTCCTGGGAGGGAATATGTTTGAGTTTCCGCCGCAGTTTGGAAGACTGGATGCAAGCTATGGAAATGTGTTATTAAATGATGGGAAAGGAAATTATAAATGGATGGATCCTGCGCAGTCGGGGTTGAGCCTGCGGGGCGCTATAAAAGACATTAAAGAAATAAATACAAAAACATGGAAACTGGTGATCATTGTACAGAATAATGAGCGGCCCGTGTTATTCCAAATAAAAAAATAAGCACCTGGATTTATAAATGAAGCTTTCTTTTAAAAATATAAAATTGATCACCTTGCTGCTGACAGCATTGCTGGGTGCCTGCTCTTCAAAAAAAGAAGAAATAAAGGACGCTTTGTTTAAAACATTAACCAGCAAAGAAACGGGGATCGATTTTAACAATAAGCTTGCTTATAATAATGAATTCAACCTGTTTAAGTACATGTATTTTTATAACGGCAGTGGTATTGGTGCCGCTGATTTTAACAACGATGGGTTGACAGATCTTTTCTTTGGTTCAAATCAGCATGAGAATAAACTTTATATTAATACCGGCAACCTGAATTTTAGAGATATCACAACACAATCCGGTATTCCCGCTGATGGCGGCTGGACAACAGGTATTTCTGTTGTTGACATTAACAACGATGGCCTGGTGGATATATATGTTTGCCGGGTGGGTAATTATGAAGTGCTGCACAGTAAAAACCTGCTGCTCATAAACCAGGGTATTGGCAAAGATGGAGTGCCGCATTTTGAGGATAAAGCAAAAGAATATAAGCTGGATTTTTCCGGGTTCAGCACACAGGCTGCTTTTTTAGATTATGATATGGATGGCGACCTGGATATGTTCTTACTTAATCATTCTGTACATGAGAATGGAACATTCAGGCCAAGAAAAGATTTTATAGGAACATACCATGAATTATCGGGTCACCGGTTATTTCGAAATGATGGTGCGGTATTTACTGACGTAACAAAACAGTGCGGTATTAACAGCTCTGCAATTGGTTATGGCTTAGGCATTACCGTTAGTGATATCAACCTGGATGGCTGGCCGGATATTTATATTGGTAATGATTTTCATGAAGATGATTACCTCTATATCAACCAGCATAATGGCACTTTTAGTGAAGAAGGGGAAAAACGGATGATGCATACCAGCCAGTTCAGCATGGGAGTGGATGTGGCTGATATTAATAATGATGCTTATCCTGAGATCATTTCTGCAGATATGCTGCCATCGGACCCTTATATCTTAAAAAGATCGCTGGGAGAGGATGCGTATGATATTTTTAATTATAAAATAAGTGTTGGGTATTCTCACCAGTATACAAGAAATAACCTGCAGTACAACCGCAGGAACGGGCTGTTCAGTGAAATAGGTTTATACAGTGGTGTGGCTGCAACTGACTGGAGCTGGGCACCGCTTTGGGTGGATTTTGACAATGATGGTTTTAAAGACCTGTTTATGTCAAATGGAATTCCTAAAAGAATGAATGATATTGACTATATCAATTTTGTAACACAGGGAGAAGTGCAGCAGATGATACGGGATAATAATATGCAGGGAAAAGATCTTGCACTGATCAATAAATTCCCTGAAATAAAATTACCCAATAAATTTTTCAGGAACAATGGTGATCTTTCTTTTACTGATGAAGAAAATATAATTGAGGGAAATGAGCCAAGCTTTTCCAACGGCGCTGTATATGCAGATCTTGATAATGATGGCGATCTTGATATTGTTGTTAATAATATTGATGCTCCGGTTTTTGTTTATGAGAATGAACAAAATAAAGCCGGAAAGAATACGTCGCTTTCTGTTCGGCTGGAAGGCAGTAAAAAAAATATCAATGCCACAGGGGCAATGGCGGTTGTATTTGCCGGTAATGAAATAAGAACGTATGAAAAGTATCCCGTTAAAGGATTTCTTTCCAGCATGGAAATTCCTTTGCTGATCGGCAAAGGAAAAACAAAGATCGATTCCGTTGTGCTTGTATGGCCTGATAATTCTTATCAAACAATTATCCATACCGATACTGCCGTTATTAAAGTAAGCTACCGGGAGAATTTACCAAAGTTCGATTATACACTGCTTACAAACCGGCATCCCGCTAATTCAGTACCCATGGAGGATATTACTGCAAAAACGGGCCTGACTTACCTGCAGCAGGAAAATCATTTTGTGGAGTTTGACAGGGAACCACTGATACCGCATATGGTTTCCACCGAAGGACCTGCACTTGCCGTGGCTGATATCAATCATGATGGACTGGAAGATGTATTTATTGGTTCTGCAAGAGATAAAAAGCCTGCATTGTTTTTACAGCAGGCTTCCGGTAAATTCTTAAAAACAAATCAACCGGTGCTGGATAAAGACAGTATTTATGAAAATACAGATGCCTGTTTTATTGATGTGAACAATGATGGTAATATTGATTTGGTGGTTGCCAGTGGCGGTAACGAGTTTTTTGGAAAGGATTTTCATAATACTCCACGTATATACATAAACGATGGTAAAGCAAATTTTGTAAAGAAGGAAAATGCATTTGGCGACCTCTGCCTCACAGCATCCTGTATAGCTCCCTGCGATATAAATAATGATGGATTTACTGACCTGTTTATCGGCGGAAGGGCTGTTCCCTGGGAATATGGCCAGGTGCCGCAATCCTATTTATTATTGAATGATAAAACAGGAAAATTTACAGATGTTGCTGCAACAGCAGCGCCCGGTTTATCCCTCGCCGGGTTTGTTACCAATGCAGTTTGGTTTGATATGGACAAAGATGGTGATAAAGACCTGTTATTATCACTCGAATGGGGCGGTATTGATGCTTATGTAAATGATAAAGGAAGCTTTACAAAAAAGGCATTAACGGATAAAAATGGCTGGTGGAATTTTATTTTACCCTGTGATATAGATAATGATGGCGATATCGATCTTATTGCAGGCAACCTTGGCCTGAACAGCCGGTTGAAAGCATCTGCTAAAGAACCATTGAGACTTTATTTCAACGATTTTGATGGTAATGGTAAAAAGGAACAGGTGCTTACCTATTACCTCGGCGGAAAAGAAATTCCATTCGCCAATAAAGCAGAGCTGGAAAAACAAATGCCCATACTGAAAAAGAAATTTTTATATGCAGGCGATTTTGCTAAGGCCTCACTGAAAGACCTGTTTACTGCTGAAAAATTAAGTAGTGCCAACCTGCTTACGGCAGATTACCTGGCAAATGCTGTGCTGATCAATAATGGTAATTTACAGTTCCAGGTAAACAGCTTGCCGGCAGAAGCACAGTTTTCTTCAATGAAAGATGCGGTGATCGTAAATGCTAATGACGATAACCTGCCTGATGTACTGATCATGGGTAACTATTACGACCCAAATATTGAAATGGGCCGTTATGATGCAGATTACGGAACCATTTTAATTAACAAAGGCCAGGGAAAATTTGTTGCTGAAACAATAAATGGTCTTGCGGTGAAAGGCCAGGTGCGTCATATTAAGCCGGTAATGCTTGGTAAACAACCTGCGTATATACTTGCCCGTAACAGTGATAGTGCAGTCGTAATAAAATTTGCTTCAAGAATGTACTGATTACCGCAGCAGCAGCACCTGTCCTTTTTTAGTCAGCCGCTTGCCGGTAATGCCTTCCATTTCTATATAGTAAACAAAAGTATCTGATGGCTGTGGTTCATTCTTATACGTGCCATCCCATCCAAGCGTTGCGTCTTTTGTAAGGAACACCTGTTTGCCCCATCTGTTATAAATACTGAAACTGATCAGCCTGTTTTTATTAAGCGGCGATATCCTGAAATAATCATTTAGCCTGTCATTGTTGGGGGTAAAAGCTGTTGGCATATAGATATCGTAATCGCAGGAATCAAAAATATAAATACTGTCTGTTTTACTGCCGCAGGTATTACTTACTGTTGCATAATATAAACCTTCCTGGCTTATTTTTCTTGAGAAGCTGTCTGCCACAGCGCTGCCCATCCAGAAATATTCTCCAAAACCTGCAGTACCCTTTACCGTTATATTACTCTTGCCGCCAAGGCATGAATCATTACCAAGAGTGAACTTGTTTATATTTTTATCCGGAATTACATTATAATACTTTACGCTGTCGCAACCCAGGGCCGTTTTAAATGTTACATAATACATCCCTGAATCCTGTACTATGGTGCTGTCGGGCAGCATGTAAGAACTGCCTTCGCAGATATTGATCCTGTTTACATTTACAGTATCAATGATATCAGTGCAGCAGGCAAGCGTTTGCTGGCAAATGATATTTTTTACAAGCGGGTAATCTAAATCACGTACCAGCGGGTGCCCGAAATCGTAATACTCATCAAAACGGTAAGTTGTATTGGTAACCATACTGTCATGGGTAATGTCCATGGTTGCAGGTGTGGCAATAATATTGGCTGCATCATTCGCACAGTCAATGGCACCCATATTATCTGTTATCAGTAAACGGTATTGCTTTGCCTGGTTGTTGCTGCCAAAAATATTAAAACCGCTGCCGCCTGCTGAGAAGCAATTGGATGGAAAAGCACCCTGCTCATCATTATAACCCTGCTGCCATACCGGCTGTCCATTATCATCTATACTCATCAGTATGGATTGACCTTTGTTGTCCATCAATAAAACCCTGTTGCCCGAACTTTTATCAACAGCCACCTGTTTAATACTGCAGGCACTGCCGTTAGCAGGACTGTAAGCAATAATATTTTCTATTGCGCCATGATCATTCGTAATAATGTTGGCTCCTTTTTGTACCAGGCCATTGGTGCCCGGCAAATACAAAGAAGTTATAAAAGAAAATTTTCCATTCCCAAGTTCTTTCACACTCAATACATCCGGCATATAAGTATTATCAAGCGCTCCATATTCATGACTTGCTTCCCAGTTAACATTTCCTGTATTATAATCCAGTTCAAAAAAATGAAGATTGCCTTCCAGTATTTGTCCATTCGCTGCAACTGTTTTATGCGCCACATCACCAATAACAATATTGTTGTTGGATGCCTGTGTGATGGCACGTTTTGTTTCCACACCAAGACCACCTGCATCAAAAAGATAAGTGAATAAATAAGTTGACCATTTTATTTTTCCATCTGCGCCAATACGCAACACCCTGTTGTATGAATGATCGCCTGCAGATCTTTTATAACCGTTATCAGCAGCGAGGTAGGCAATAAAGTCTCCGTCTTTTGTCCTGTAAATATTGGTAATACTTAAATGACCATTGGCCCAAAGTGTTTTTGTCCACAGTACTTTTCCAAACCTGTCCATCCTTGCCATCAGTCCCCATTTTTTTACGGGTGCATCGGGGCCGTAAGGCGGCAATACCTGTTCAGCACTGCCGGCTATTACAAAACCGCCATCTGGTGTACTGATAATATCAGAAGTATTGATGCCACCAAAGAAGGTCAATTTTACAAAATCGAAAAAATTGATACGGTAAGTGTATGACCACACCGGCGAACCTTTTGCGGAATACTTTGCTATATGCCCGTTGTGATTATAATCATACAATTTGCCCGCTGAAATAATTTCGCCGGTTGCAGTAACGGCAGAATGAGTAAAGTTTTCATAAGTCTTTGTTCCGAATTTTATGCCGGTATATTTATTTACACATATCTGCGCATGCGATTTAAATGTACTTGTACAGCAAAGCACAGTAAACAGTAAGTAAAAATGGAATTGTAAAGGCCGGGCAATCATTACGGAGCAATTTTCTGCAGCATTCTTTAAAGTTACTGTAAAAAAGATTACCGCTGAAAGGATTCTGCTGCTTTAAAGTGGTAACAGTAAGCGTAAATATCAGTCATAATAATACATGATGGGATAATAGATACGGGTTATCCATTTGGAACTGTCGGGCTGGGCCAGCCGGTTTGTAATAAGCGAGTAAAAAGGAATGGCGGGTGCAGCCAGTTCATGATCCTGTACATAATTTTCCACAGTCTCAAAACCCTTTTGTAAGCTTTTGTCGCCACCTTTTACATCTGCTGCTAAAATATTCCCCCGGCCCAGCATCCAGCGGTATTCAATTTTTCCGCTTGAGGGGAGACGCCTGCTGGTGGGTAATGCCACTTTTGTAAGATAATATATACTGTCTTTTGTGTAAATATTCAGCATCGGTGAATCGGTAACCACTGCCTGCTGGCTGTTAACATAGTTTCTTAATTCATCCACCAGCGAATATATTTTTTCTACAGAAGGATATCCTTTTGACGAATCATATGTTGAAACCAGGGCAGAATCTTTTACCAGTTCCCGGCGGATATCAATACCATATAAATTTTCTGTAGACGAAGAGAATAATTTCATTTTGCCCAGCAACAGATCAAAATCAGCAGCCAAATTTTTTGTTGAAAAATAAACCTGCAAACGTTTGATGGGATTATAAGAAGTAATGATCTGTGCATCCCATTCCAGCTTAACATTGTTTGTTCCTTCGGGGATAAAAGTGATGGATGAACTGGATGATCCACCTGCATGATCAATATCAACAAATACAGAACTCACCGTTCTGTCGGGGAGGCTGTATGTTTTCCCATTCAGCAAAAGCCCGTCAGTACTGGATTTGCCGGGCCACCACTTTTTCCAGTTGTCCTGTTCTGAAAAACAACGGTACAGCGATTTTATATTGTTGTTGATAACAACAGACCTGTTGATCGAAATCGTATCCGGGATAAAAACATAGGTAAGCGACATCAGGATAATAAAAGAAGTGATCGCAATTATCCATTTCTTCATCTGGCTAAAATTTTAAAACAAAGAAAAATTTCAGCAAATAAAATCAAATTCAGGCATTAAATTGTAGCACAAATATTTTTTATGAAAAGATTGCCTGCTGTACTCGTTTTATCCATTTCTTTTTTGATCATGCAAGCCCAGGATCCCTGGAAGATCACTGCCACAAAGATCGATCCTGCTAACTATTATGGTATTACCGTAGCCAATGGGCAGATTGGTATTGTAAGCAGTGGCGAAGTGTTTAAAGTAAAGGATGTGGTGCTTGCCGGTGCTTATGACCTGTATGGCCGTGGCAGGGTAAGTAATTTTTTAAAAAGCTTCAACCTCCTGAATATGCAGCTGCAGATTGATGGAAGACGGATAACAAATGCCGATGCCGCAAATATTAAACAGGAGCTGGATATGCAGCATGCCAGTTTCACCACTTCGTTCGATTATAAAGACATTGCTTCAGTTTCCTATACGTATTATGCCTTGAGAAATTTGCCTTACTCTGTGCTGATGGATATTACTGTTACGCCGAAAAAAAACATAACCATCGGCAGCGAAAGCCATATGGAAGCGCCCGATGCACTGAAGGATGTGCAGAATTACTATAATGAAATTGACAGGCCGCATACTATCATCAGCTTACTAACGTCAACGGCTAAGAGCCCAACAGGAAAATTGCTCATGTGCGCCAGCAACGCCTTTATTTTTAGTGAACCACATGGCAGCGAGCCACGTGTGATACATGAAATGTGGGATAACAACCTGCACCTGATGAAGTTCTCCAAAAAGCTGAACGCTGGTGAAACATACCGTTACAGCATTGTTGGTTCATCTATTACCTCCGCACACCACGATGATCCATTGAATGAAGCGGAACGTCTTACCATCTTTGCCAAACTGCAGGGCCGTGACCGCCTGGTGGAAATGCACAACAAGGCATGGGATGAATTGTGGAAGAGTGATATTGTTATTGAAGGTGATGCACAGAGCCAGCAGGATGTGCACAGCATGATCTATCACTTGTACTCTTTTGTAAGGGAAGGCAGCAGCAACAGCCCGTCGCCAATGGGTTTGAGCGGGCTGGGTTATAACGGCCATGTATTCTGGGATACAGAATTGTGGATGTATCCTGCCATTTTGCAACTGCACCCTGAGATAGCAAAAGGCATTATTGAATACCGTTATGAAAGGCTGGAGGCAGCCAAACGCAATGCTTACGGCAAGGGTTATAAAGGGGCCATGTATCCATGGGAGAGTGCCGGCAGCGGCGTGGAAGAAACACCGGTATGGGCACTCAGCGGTCCTTTTGAACACCATATTACGGCGGATATTGGTGTGGCAGCCTGGAACTACTATTGCGTAACACAGGATAAAAACTGGTTACGGGAAAGAGGCTGGCCTATTTTAAAAGCCACTGCCGATTTCTGGGCAAGCCGGGTGGAACGCAATGGTCCCGGTCAGTATGATATTAAAAATGTGGTGGCTGCAGATGAATGGGCTGAGAATGTAGATAACAATGCTTTTACAAATGCCGCTGCCAAAGCAAATTTGAAATACGCAACAGAAGCTGCAAAACTATTGGGTATATTGCCCGATGCAGACTGGATGAATGTTGCCAATAATATTCCCATTTTAAAAATGCCTGACGGTGTTACAAAGGAACACGCCACCTACAATGGCGAAGGCATCAAACAGGCGGATGTAAACCTGCTGGCGTATCCTTTAAAAGAAATAACTGATCCAAAGCAAATAAAAAAAGACCTGGATTATTATGCTGTTCGTGTGCCAAATGAAGGTACACCCGCTATGACGCAGGCCATCTTTACATTGCTGTATTCCCGTATCGGCGATGCTGACAAAGCTTTTCATTTCTTTAAAGATGCCTATGTGCCCAACCTGTTGCCGCCATTTGGTGTAATTGCAGAAACAAAGGGTGGTACCAACCCTTATTTCTCTACCGGAGCCGGGGGTATTTTGCAGGGTGTGCTCAATGGTTTTGGCGGGCTCGATATCACCCCTGCCGGTATCACACAGGTGAAATCTGTTTTACCAAAAACATGGAAGAGTCTTACGCTGAAAGGTATTGGCGTGGAGAAGAAGACATATACGGTGAAATAATTTTAAAGCATTATTTGGGGCAGCCGGGCATTACAGCATTGTTCATCTTTTGCTGCGGCTATCCGTTACAAGCCACGCCTGCAGCGTGGGCTTTCCACTGCTATCCGCCTGCCCGTCACCTGATCATCTTTATTCGGCAAACTTTAAATTTGAAGTATATGATGAATGATAACCTCTCTTTTAATTTCTGGTTTAGTTCAAAAAAATTTGATTTCTGGCCGATATATGAAGCCATCAAAAAAGTTTACCCGTTGGGTATACAAAAAAGCCAGGGTAGTTTATTTGACAAATATCCCGGGAGAGATATATTAAGTTCATTGCTGACAGAAAACATCCATAATAATAAAAACTATAAAGCAGTCTGGAAGAAATTTGAAGATGGACTGAAAAAGAAGATTGGTCATCCAATAGTTAGTACAACGTATGGGCAGGCTCCGTCTTTCAGTTCTTATGTTGAGCTTTTAACAGACTCATTTGATAATGTGAAACGGACAAAAGAAATTCACTATGCCGTTAGTTTGCTGGGGCCTTTTTATACAGTGATAGGCCAGGAAAATTTCCAGGTAAAAATAGATCAGTCAAATTTTTACAGTACTGCGTACCTTGTAGTATCTCCTTTGAACGAATATGCAGATACATTCAACCTGTTGTGTAAAAAAATAGAAGATAGATTTAAAGGATATCGTTTTGTCCCATTCCATATTAGTAATAGCTGTATAGATGGTCTTTCGGTTTATTATGGGGATCATCCTAACAGGATCTTTTATGCTTTATTTAATGGTTTTCTTGATACGAGCGTACGAATCATTGGTGACGAATTTTATAAAGCATCCGATTGGATAAGGGATGGTTATGTTGATGATGGGCATCAATGGGTGATCTACCCACCCGTTCACCAGGGAGAATAATTTACCCTGACCCTCTTTTCGCAACCGTTTGCAGCGGAATCCCACAAAAAAATGTCTTTTAATTTTGGATTTCTTGTATAAAAATCCGCTACATTGCATATACTTAACGAATGAGAAAGCTGGTTGCTATATTTATGCTTGCTGTTTTTGCCTTTAATGTGGCAGGTTACCAGCTTATATATAACTACCTCGCCAGCAAATCTGATGCTTCGCTGGAACTGGCCCTCGATCACGACAATTACAAAGACGAAGAACTCATCACTATCAAGCAGCCAACCAACTTACCATATTATTCCAATTCAACTGAATTCAAGCGTATAGATGGGGAAGTGGAAATGGACGGCATCAAATACAAATACGTAAAATGCCGGGTGTACAATGGCATGCTGGAAATGCTTTGCATTCCCAACAAAGCTAAAATGCAGATTGAGCAAAACAAAAATGACTATGCTAAAGTTGCCCACGACTTTCAGCAAAACGATACACAAAAGAAAGATGGTAAAACAACCTCTTTCCAGAAATCATTAAGCGAATATGAAGAGCTGTCACTCCCTGTTATAGACTGCGGCAGCAAAGAGCTTTCAACTATTTATGTTTTGGTAAAATCCGTGCCTGAAAGAACGCTTTTCTTTACTACAGTAGAGCAGCCACCCGATGCTGCTCATGCTTGATCCTTTTCACCGGCTGAATACAGCCCCTTATTCATTTTTATTTTAGTATGAGAATTTTATCTGTGTCAGCAGTGTTATTGCTGTTGATTACCGGTTGCAAACAGGCCCCGGTTAAAAAAACCTATTTTGGCGAGAACACTTTTACCTATTGCAAAACGGTAAAAGAACTCAATGAAGTGGTAAAGCATGTAGGCTTTACGCCAATTGTAGCGAGCCGTAACTATGCTTATGCCAACATCGCAGCTTATGAATGTATTGCAGGAGGCTATCCTCAGCAATATAATTCACTGGCAGGTCAGATCAATGGATTAAAACCATTGCCACAGCCTGACACCGCTAAAAAAATCGATTTTGAGTTTGCCGCTCTGCTGGCTTTTTGTAAAGTGGGAGAGGCGGTAACATTTCCGGAAGGCAGCATGAAAGAGTACGTGGACAGCCTGAAAAAATTTGCCAAAGACGATGGTATGCCGGAAGAAATGTTTAATAACACCGTTGCTTACGCAGATACAATCGGTAAATCAATTTTAGCCTGGAGTAAAGGTGACAGCTATGCCCGGACAAGAAGTGCTTCCAGGTACACCGTAATAGATTCACCAGGCCGCTGGATACCCACCCCGCCAGCTTATGGCAGTGCAGTGGAACCACACTGGCGTGAGATAAGACCAATTGTAATGGACAGTGCTTCACAATTTGCACCACCTCATCCTATCCCTTTTAATATCACTGACAAGAACAGTGCTTATTACAAACAGGTAATGGAAATAAAAAATGCAGGCGACAGCCTTACAGATGAACAAAAACATATCGCTGAGTTTTGGGATGATCTCGGTGGTAAGCTGAACGTAGCAGGACACGTGATGTTTGTTACAAAAAAATTCTCCCCGCCCGGCCACTGGATGAATATTGTGGGTATTGCGGCGCAGAAATCAAAAGCTGATTTCCGGAAGACAGTGGCGGCCTATACACTTACATCTATCGTGATGTTTGATGCTTTTATCCAGTGCTGGGATGAAAAATTCCGCAGCAACATGGTAAGACCGGAAACGGTTATTAATAAATATATCGATGCTGAATGGAGGCCTTATTTACAAACGCCGCCATTCCCGGAATACACCTGCGGCCACAGTACCGTGAGTTCTGCTTCCGCAGAAGCTTTGACAAAAATGTTCGGTGACAATTTTGCGTATACTGATACCAGTGAGCTGGAGTTTGGAATTGCCAACCGTTCATTTACATCCTTCCGCCAGGCCGCTGAAGAGAATAACTGGGCCAGGTTTTACGGAGGGATACACTTCCACCCCAGCTGTATCACCAGTACAGAGTATGGCAGAAAGGTGGGAGACTTTATAGTAGGAAAATTAAAACTTGAAAAATAATACCAACAACTGACAAGCGCTGCTTATTCAAAACCAAAACAACCAAACATGAGAAAAAAACTACAACGACTGCTTATCTTATTCAGCCTGGTAACGGCCGGCAATAAGATAAATGCCCAAACCGACATTGATGCGATTATGATGGGCAAAAAACAACTTTGTATCGGGCCCGGTTTCAGCTATTCAAGCTGGAAAAATTACTGGGAAGGTGGATTGAAAAGAAACAACGAAAATCTCGGCACTGTATCCACCCAAATGTATTCCATCATGGGCGCATACGGCATCACTAATAAACTGAATGTACTTTTTGGTGCACCATATGTAAAAACAAAAGCAACCGCCGGTACCTTACATGGTATGCAGGGTGTGCAGGATCTTAGCCTGTTTGTAAAATGGATGCCGATAGAACAAAACATTGGTAACGGTACTTTTTCCCTTTACACCATTGGCGGAGCTTCGTTCCCGCTTACAAATTATGTAGCAGACTTCCTGCCTTTATCTGTTGGTATGAGAAGTAAAACGGCTTCATTGAGATTAATGCTGGATTACCAGTACGATCATTTGTTTGCAACTGCATCCGGCACTTACGTGCTGAGGGATAATATCAAAATTGACCGCACCTCTTACTACACAGACCACCTGATCCTGAGCAACGAAGTTGAAATGCCCAATGCATCCAATTTTAATTTCCGTGCTGGTTACCGCAGCGACAGGCTGATAGCGGAAGCCGTAGTGAATAAATGGACAACACTGGGTGGTTTTGATATTACAAGGAATAACATGCCTTTTCCGAGTAACAAAATGAATGCAACAACTGTTGGCGCCAACTTTAAATATGTTGTATTGCCAAAGCATGAGATTGCACTGGTGGCTGGCGGCAATACAACAGTTGCCGGCCGTAACGTAGGGCAGGCAACTACTTTCTACGGTTCAATTTTTTATGTGCTGGATTTCAGTTCTAAAAAAACAACCACCTCTAACAATAACACTGATAAAAAAACTAAATAACATGAAAAAGATCGTTTTACTGGCCGGGGTTGCTTTATCAGCTATCATACTATTTATTACTTCCTGCAATAAAAAAGTAGAAGGAAGAACAGATAATGCACCTGCTTTAAATGCTGCAAAACTGGACCTGAATGCAGGTACATGGAAGCCCGTTTTATTAACCGCACCCACAGATGTGGCAGTGGCTGCACCCGCAGCCACCAATACACCTGACTACATTGCACAGGTAAATGAAATAAAAGCATTCCAGGCTAATCTTACAGATGAAGAAAAACAAATTGTAAAATACTGGAGCGCTGGTGCGGTATTACGCTGGAATGAAATTTTAAGGGAGCTGGTGGCAAAACACAACCTGCCCCCGTATCAAAATGCAGACGGTACTTACCCGTTTCCAAATGCTAATAACCCGCTCGCCTACCCGCTTTTTCCATTTGCCAATCCACCTTATGCAGCACGTGCTTATGCATATGTAAGTGCTGCACAGTATGACGCACTGGTGGCAGCATGGCATTATAAAACATTGTATAACCGTAAGGCACCTTACAATGTTGATTCCACGGTACATGTGCTGATCCCAAAATCAGACCTGCCTTCCTATCCGTCTGAAGATGCAGTGGTGGTGGGTGCAGCAGTTGAAATGCTGAAACTGTTATTTCCCGGCGACCAGGATTATATCCAGATGAAAGCGGAAGAACACAAACGTGCAAGACTTATCGCTGGTGCTAATGTACGCAGTGACATCGAGGCTGGTGAAGCGCTTGGCAGGGCTGTAGCACAAAAATTTGTTACAAGGGCAAGGGGCGACAGGGCCGGTGCTGCTGCCGGTAACCAGGCTATGTGGACAAAACTGGAAGATGACTGCATCGCAAGAGGTGAAACACCCTGGTACAGTTTGGAAACACCTAAAAGACCACCCATGCTGCCAGGATATGGAAAGGTAAAAGCATTTTTATTTGACTCACTAACGGCGATCTCTCTGCGTCCAGGTCCACCACCACTTGTTAAAAGTGATGCAATGGATAAAGAAAAAGAAGAAGTGTATCAAATGATCAAAAATCCAACAAGAGAAAGAACAAGGATTGTTCATTTCTGGGCAGATGGTGTTGGTACGTACACGCCGCCCGGTCACTGGGATGCGATTGCGGCAGAAGATTTTATTCCAAAGAATTTTAGTGAAGTAAGATGGGCAAGAAATATGGCATTGTTAAATATGTCTCTGATGGATGCCGGTATTGTGTGCTGGGATACTAAATATTTTTATTTCAACCCCAGGCCGACACAGCTGAATCCAAAGATCAAAACATTAACAGGTATTCCCAATTTTCCATCGTATATATCAGGGCACTCTACGTTCAGTGGCGCTGCTGCTGAAATACTGGCACGTATCAATCCTGAAAAAGCAAGTAAGTATTGGGAGATGGCGAATGAAGCATCTATATCACGGCTGTATGGTGGTATCCATTACAAGAGCGATTGCAGTGTAGGACTTGCAGTTGGAAAAAGTGTAGGTGCTTATGCAGTTACCCGTGCAGATAATGACGGTGCTGACGACTAAAGATATTTTTATGTTTGGTAATAGAAAGCGCTGTAATTCTTTACAGTGCTATATTTTAAAACAATCATCATTTGATATAAATTTTTTTATCGTTAAGTTTTATGTGAAGGCGGGGTAATTCTTTACAACGCCCTTTTTTTCTTCCAAACTTGAGATTATGAAGCAGTATGTGATTTTTTTAGCTTTTATTTTACCCGGTATTAAAGCGGTTGCACAAAAAGAAAAGGTTGCTGATACTGTGTTGTCAACAAAAGTAATGGATAGTGTAACGCATCTTTCTTACCTGTACCAGAACTATGTAAAGTCATTGGCACCGGTACAGGAAACGTTTATTTTTTCAGGTAAAAAAACGGAACAGATAAGTATGATACAACTGCCGGCTGATATTACCAATAAAACCGGCAGACAGGTATTTGCGAAAATACCAGGTGTATTTGTATATGATATGGACGGTGCAGGTAACCAGGTAAATATTTCGGCGAGGGGACTTGACCCCCATCGTGGCTGGGAATTTAACCTGCGTAAAGATGGTGCAGTTACAAATTCTGATATGTATGGTTATCCTGCCAGTCATTTCAGTATGCCATTTGAAAGTATTGAAAGAATAGATCTTGTCAGGGGAACCGGCTCATTGCAATATGGGGCACAGTTTGGCGGTATGCTGAACTATATCACTAAACAGGGAGATACCAGCAAGCCATTCAGTTTTGAAAGTATCAATACAGCCGGCTCATTTAATTTGCTGAGTACCTATAATGCCATCAGCGGGAAGATCGGCAAGCTTAAATATTATTCCTACTTCCATCGTAAATCAAAAGATGGATACAGGAAAAATGAGCATACCAATTCAGAATCTGAAGCAATCATTCTTACCTACGAGCCAACCGATAAGATTTCCATACGGGCTGAATGGGTTCGGTCAACTTATCAATACCGTATTCCCGGCCCGTTAACAGACAGTATGTTCTATGCTGATCCAAAACAGGCTACCCGTTCCCGTAATTATTTCAGCCCGGATATACATGTGCCTTCTGTAACAGTAAAATGGGATGTAAGTAATTCCACCAAACTGCAGTTTACATCATCTGCAGTGCTTGGCAGAAGAAACAGTGTACTGTTTGATAAACCCACCAACATTGCTGATACTATTAATACATCCACCATGCAGTATAATAACAGGCAGGTGGATATTGACCGGTTTAACAGTTATACATATGAATTAAGGCTATTACAAACATATACACTGGGTAAACAAAGAAATGCTTTTGCAGCAGGCGTTCAGTATATGAACAATGACCTGCACCGTACACAATTGGGTAAAGGAACTACCGGCAGTGATTATGACCTTACACTGGTTACGCCGGGCTGGGGCAGGGACCTGCATTTTAAAACACATAATGTGGCGCTCTTTGCAGAAAATAAACTGCAGTTATTTCGCAATCTTTCCATCAATGCAGGTGCAAGGATAGAAATGGGACAAACAGATATGAGTGGTACTATTTCTTATTACCCGCTGGATGATATTCCTGTTTCTATTAAACACCAGTTTCCTTTGCTTGGAGCCAATATATCCTATAAGCCGTTAAAAAATACAGAAATATACGCAGGCTGGTCACAGAGTTACCGTCCCATGATCTTTAAGGACCTTATACCCGGCTCTTTGTATGAAAAAGTGGATCCGTCTATTAAAGATTCAAAAGGATATAATGCAGAATTTGGTGTAAGGGGCAGCTGGAAGTTTTTGAGATGGGATATCACCGGTTTTCTTTTGCAGTATAATAACCGTTTTGGTACGCTGGCAGAAACGGATGCACAAGGAAATTTTTATACATACAGGACAAATGTTGGCAACTCACTTACAAAAGGTGCTGAAGTTTTATTGCAGGCTGACTGGCAATTTGGAAAAGTTGATATGTCATTATTCACCTCCACAGCTTTTACACATGCAAGGTATACAGACGCTGTTGTAAAATCTGGCAATAACAATTTCAACATAAAAGGCAATAAAGTAGAGAGTGTGCCAGGTATTATTACCCGCAATGGCGCCACTGCACGGTATAGAATTTTCTCTTTCTCTGTATTATACAGTTATACAGGAGAAACATTTGCTGATCCATTAAATACAGTAGCGCCGCTTAAAACAACGGGAGCAGTGGGCCTGGTACCTTCTTATGGTCTGCTGGATATGAATGCTTCACTGCGTGCAGGAAGAAATTTTGAAATAAAAGCAAGCCTGAATAACGTAACCAATAAACAATATTTCACCAAGCGCCCAACCTTTTATCCTGGTCCTGGTGTTTGGTCATCAGATGGAAGAAATGGAAGTGTTACAGTTGTGTTCCGTTTGTAAAAAGTTAGTTGATTTAAAAACAGATTGCCATGCCTTACATTCCTTTGGAAGAACACCTGCCCGGTATTACGGGACTGCTTGAATACAGCAAAGAAACTGCTGCTCCCATCCGTGAGTTAACACAAATATTACTGCGGGGCCCATCTTCCTTAACTGAAGGAGAGAGAGAATTAATAGCTACCGTTGTTTCTTACAAAAACAACTGCACCTTTTGCTGCACAGCGCATACTGCTGCTGCAGATATTTTGCTGGGAGAAGAAAAAACTGCAGCTGCAGTAAAAGAAAATATTATAACAGCACCTGTAAGCGAAAAAATGAAAGCACTTCTTACAATTGCTGCACAGGTGCAACAAAGCGGCAAAGCAGTAACAGAAACGGCTGTTAGTAATGCAAAGCAGCAGGGTGCTACTGATATAGAAATACACGACACCGTTTTGATAGCCGCCTTGTTTTGCCTGTACAACCGATACGTGGACGGGCTTGCCACAGTTACACCAACAGACCCGGCTTTCTATAAGGGCCTTGGCGAAAGACTGAAAAATAATGGTTACAACCGTTTGCCGCAGGGCTACGATCATCTTAAAAAGCAGCATTAATTTTATGAACAGGCTAATTCTATATATAAGCATACTACTTATAAACCTGTTCTTTTTTGTTTCATGTAAAAACAAAGCTTCGCATAATGAAGAAATGGTAAACCTTCTTTCAGATGTTTATCAAAAAACGTATACGTACCAAAATCCTTTTTGCGACAAAGCAAAAATTCCACATTACGATTCGGCGTATAAAACAGCAACAAATTTTACAGACTCAATAATGGCCAGCTATTCTTTAGCAAGGGCATACCTTGAAACAGGAGAAGAACAAAAATCAATCGACATCTATACAAATATTATAGAAAAGATAAAAGGTAGTAAGCAGGAAGACATTCTAATGGTTAAAAAACAACTGGCCATGTCTTACATGCGGTTGGGCGAAAGGACGAACTGCCTTAATGATCATTCCGCAGAGTCATGTATATTCCCTGTAAGCGGAAACGGGATATATAAAAATAAAACAGGTGCAGAAAAAGCAATTGAAGTATTTACAGATGTTTTGAATGCCGACCCAAATGACCTTGAATCAAGATGGCTGCTGAATATAGCTTATATGACTACAGGCGGGTATCCGCAGCAGGTTCCTTCCAAATTTTTATTAAAAGATCTTGGTAAAGACACATCTTCTCTTGTAAAACCTTTTACTGATGTAGCCGCACATCTTGGTCTCAATGTAAATAACATGGCGGGCGGAAGTATTGTGGATGATTTTAATAATGATGGCTACCTGGATATTATAATCAGCGGCTGGGACCTGAAGGATGAAATGCATTATTTCATCAATAATTCAAACGGCACATTTACTGATGCATCCGTTACCTCGGGGCTTAAAAAGATCACCGGTGGTTTAAACATGATGCAAACTGATTACAACAATGATGGGTTTAAAGATATTTTTATTGTACGTGGCGGCTGGAAGAGAAGTTTTGGTAATGAGCCCAATTCATTACTCCGGAACAATGGTGACGGCACCTTTACAGATGTAACTATTGAAAGCGGTTTGCTTTCATTCAGGCCCACTCAAACAACCACCTGGAATGATTTTAATAATGACGGCTGGTTAGATGTATTTATCGGTAATGAAGCAACACCCGATAATATGCATGCATGCGAACTGTTTATCAATAATCAAAACGGCACTTTTACAGAAACAGCAAAAAGCGCAGGCTGTGACATTGTTTCTTTTGTAAAAGGGGTAACCTCCGGCGATTACAATAACGACGGGAAGCCGGATATTTTTATTTCTACAGTAAGCGGGTATAAAATATTATTTAAAAATGAAACAGGCAAAACCGTAAAGTTCAGTAATGCCACGCTTATAGCAGGACTGAACGAAAACAGGGTGCCCACTTTCCCCACATGGTTTTGGGATTATGATAATGACGGCTGGCTGGATATCCTTGTGTCCGGGTATAACTATGAAAAATCACTTGCCTGGTATACAGCAGAAGAAGCATTGGGTTTGCCAGTGAACGGAGCGGGCAAACTGATCTTGTACAGGAACAAGCATGATGGCACATTTGAAGATGTTTCAATAAAAATGGGTCTTAATAAATTGGTATTTGCAATGGGATCCAATTTTGGTGATATTGATAATGACGGTTACCTGGATATGTATTTTGGTACAGGTAATCCTACCTACCAATCGCTCGTTCCAAATAAGATGTTTAAAAATATCAATGGCAATAAGTTTATTGATGTTACCGGTTCGGCCCGTGTTGGCAATTTGCAAAAAGGTCACGGTGTTTCTTTTGCTGATTTAGATAATGATGGTGATGAAGATATTTATATTGACATGGGCGGGGCATACAGGAGTGATGCTTATCCGAATTCACTGTACCTGAATCCAGGTCAGAATAGTAACCGCTGGATAAATCTTTCGTTGCAGGGAGTTGCCTGTAATAAAGCCGCCATTGGCGCTAAGATTAAAGTAACCTTTAAAGAAAATGGTGTTACAAGATCCGTTTACCGGGATGTAAACTCCGGTGGAAGTTTCGGCTCCAATCCATTGGTACAACATATTGGCATCGGGCAGGCAGCGGTTGTTGAAAGCGTTGAAATAAAATGGCCCGTAAGCAATAAGGTACAGGTTTTTAAAGATATACAGCCGGGTGATTATGCTGTAATAAAAGAAGGTAATGGCGTGGTTGAAAAAAAGAAGCTTGCAAGGGTTGATTACACAAAAGTAAAAGAGGGGATTATTAATTGTGTACCGCCACAAAAAAACTGATTAACTGTATTGTCTTAAAAAAAGATCAGATGAAAAACAATGAGCACATTTCTACAATAACAGGCTATCACTGGGTATTGTTTTTTATTTGTTTTTTCGGGACTGCCTTTGCCGGCGTTGCATCAACATTAATGTCAGTTTACCTGCCGGTTGCAGTAAAGGATCTGCTGGGCAACAGGAGCGATGATGAACTCAATACCATCAGTGCGTACATTAATGCGGTATTTATTTTTGGGGGATGTTTTGGCGGTATCATTGCCGGTATTATAAGTGATAAAGCAGGAAGAAAGACAGGACTGATATTTTCAATAGCATGCTATGGCATGTTTACTGTTTTAACAGGATATATGAATCATTGGAGTGGCGTGGTTGTTTGCCGGTTCTTGAGTGGGTTTGGGCTTGGAGGTGTGCTGGTAACCACCACCACGTTGATGATGGAAGAATGGCCGGCAAAATCAAGAGCATTGTTCATGGGATTTTTATCCATCTCTATCCCGGTTGGTATTTTTTCTGCCGGTGTTATCGATTATTTCGTTTCATCCTGGCGGCAG
Organism: Ferruginibacter sp.; assembly: GCA_047600665.1. Classification (GTDB taxonomy): domain Bacteria; phylum Bacteroidota; class Bacteroidia; order Chitinophagales; family Chitinophagaceae; genus Ferruginibacter. Next base: position 1,490,584 of record JASGKJ010000003.1, on the reverse strand, counting down.
GGATTTTTAGTAGGTGTGTTTCCGCTGGCAATTGCATTGCTGTCTGCTTCGGTATTAAAAGAATCACAAAAATGGAAATTCAATAAAGAAGAAATTATTCCGCTTGCGTCAAAAAAAATATCATTGTTTGCTCCTGAGCACCGCAATCATTTGGTGCTGGGCTCCATTATTTTTGGATCGATGCTGATTGGTTTATGGGCTATCTTTTCATGGTTGCCAACATGGATACAAGCATTGGTAACGGGCAGCGATGCACAAAAAGAACGTGGCTTAAGTATGATGATGCTGGGAATGGGTGGGTTGACAGGTGGTTTTTTATCCGGCTGGTTAATTAATGCGGTTGGTGCAAAAAGATCCTTACTGCTTTGCTATGCAGTTTGTGCTGTTGCTTCATTTGTGCTGTTTAAAACAAATACCTCTTTTTCTTCCGCTATTTATGTTGAAATTTTACTGATTGCATTATTCTTTGGTGCCAGCCAGGGTGTATTATCTGTTTATATACCAGACCTTTTTCCGGTTGATATACGTGGTACGGCTACTGGCTTTTGTTTCAATACTGGAAGGGTGCTTACCGCAGTTGCCGTTTTATTTGTGGGTATGCTGGTGACAGAGCTGGGCGGCTACAGTAATGCCCTGTTCATTTTTTCATTTGTGTTTTTAGTTGGATTGGCGGTTACATTTTTTGCACCTGATCCACTCCGGCCCTCTGTAAAAACAAGTAACGTACAGGAAGCAAAGGCAAGTTTTGAGAACAGTTAAATGATTTGATAAAAAGTAAATACGTATGGCTCATATTAAAGTAGAAGAAGGTGTGCCCGGTATACGAAGCCTGGTAATGTTCAGGCCGGAAACAGGCAAACCATTGTACGAACTGGCGCAGGTTTTACTCAGGGGCGTTTCGCCTTTGTCCGAAGCCGAAAGAGAATTGATAGCTGCGTACGTATCTCACCGCAATAGCTGTATGTTTTGCAGGGATAGTCATGCTGCTGCTGCAAGATGTTTATACGGTGATGAGAAAAATATTGTAGATGAAGTATTGAAAGATATGCAGCAGTCAAATGTAAGCGATAAAATGAAAGCCTTGCTGAATATTGCCGGCAAGGTGCAGGTGCTTGGCAAAGAAGTAAAGCAGGAAGATATTGATGCCGCAAGAAACCTTGGTGCAGGTGATAAAGAAATTCATGATGCAGTTTTGATTGCCGCTTCTTTTTCCATGTTCAACAGGTACGTGGATGGGCTGGCAAGTTTTACACCAACAGATCCTGCAGTGTATGAAGAAATGGGTAAACACATGGTAAACGGGTATATAGCACCAACTAAACGCTGAACTTCTAAACCATTAAATTATGCCACACATCGATTTGCAGAATGACTTCCCGGGAATGCGGAGTTTAATTGCCTATAGTCCTGAAACAGCCGGACCGATGGGCGTACTCGCTGAAATTTTATTAAGAAGTGATGAAGGTCTTTCAAGAGCAGAGAGAGAATTGATAGGCACCTTTGTTTCTTACCTGAATGATTGTTTTTATTGTCATCATTCACATGGCGAAATTGCCTGTATCTATCTTGGCGGCGACAGGGAACTTGTAGACCAGGTAAGAAAGGATTATACCAAAGCTGATATTTCAGAAAAATTAAAATCGCTGCTCGCTATTGCAGCAAAAGCCCAGCGGGGAGGAAAATTTGTAACAACTGAAGACATCAGTCATGCAAAAGAAAATGGGGCAACTGATAAAGATATACATGATACGGTGCTCATTACTGCAGCTTTCTGCATGTTCAACCGCTATGTGGATGGATTGGCCACTGTAACGCCAACGGATATGTCCTCTTATCCACTGAGGGCAAAACAGGTGGCAGATAAGGGATATGGCGATCATATCATTAAAGAGAAGCAACCAGCCTGACCAAAACGTAAAGCAACATAAAAATCAAAAAAACCAAAAACAAACGCAAACAAGCTTATGAAGAAATTTGCCTCTCATGTGCTGGCACTGCTGTGTATTGCCCTGATACCGCAATACCTGCATGCTCAAAATACTGCCAGTGGAAAAATAACAGATGCCAATGGCACTCCATTACAAAGTATCACCGTTTCTGTTAAACAATCAAACATTACAACGCTGACAGATGCAGCGGGTAAATTCAGCCTGGATGTTCCTGTCAATGCAACGCTTGTTGTAAGCGGAACGGGCTATAAAACCCAAACAGTGCAGGCTGCAGCAGACGTACAGGTAAAATTACAGGTGGATGCTGCAAGACTGGATGAAATAGTTGTAACCGGCCTGGCTACGAATGTAAAAAGAAGGAACCTTGCCAATGCAGTGGCGACCATATCGTCAAAACAACTGTCCGGCATAGCACCTGCACAAACTTTTGATGCAGCCATTAATGGAAAAATCCCCGGCGCTTATATCAATGCAAGCACCGGTTCACCAGGTGGAGGTGTATCAGTAAAACTAAGAGGTGTTACTTCAGTATATGGTAACACACAACCATTGTATGTAGTGGATGGTGTTTTTATGGACAACAGTGCCACGTCTGCAGGATTGAATGCTGTTACCAATGCAAGCCCGGGCGCCAATACATCCACGCAGGACAATCCTTCAAACCGTATTGCAGACCTGCGAGCAGAAGATATTGCCAATATTGAAATTTTAAAAGGTGCCTCTGCTGCTGCCATTTATGGTTCAAAAGCTGCAGCAGGTGTTATCATCATCACAACTAAAAGAGGAAGAAGCGGTAAAACAAATATTTCGGTTTCGCAGGATGTTGGTTTTGTAAAAGTGAGAAAGCTGTTAGGCACCCGACCGCTTACAAAAGATATCGTTGCAAGCCAGCAGGGCTGGGATGTAAACGAGTATGAAGCAGCCGCTGCAGCAGGGAAAATTTATGATTATGAAAAAGAACTGTATGGCGAAACAGGTATCACGAGGAATACTACACTCAGTATAAACGGTGGTAATGATAAAACAAGCTTTTATTTTTCCGGGGGTACAAAAAAAGAAGATGGTATTATAAAAAGAACAGGCTACAGTAACAACAGCCTGCGCCTGAATGTTGATCATAAAATAACAGACAATATCAAGATCGGTGTAAGCACTAATTATATCAATTCATCAGCAGACCGTGGCTTATCGGGTAATGATAACGCAGGTGTTACATTTGGTATCGCTTTATCTTCCACTCCATCCTTTACAGAATTGCACCCGGATGCAAATGGAAACTATCCACGTAATAAATATGCATCATCTAACCCGATCGAAACAAGGGATAAGATGCTCAACAATGAAACAGTGAACCGTTTTGTAACGGGTGTAAACCTGGAAGCAATTTTAGCGAAGAGCAATTCCTCTGTTACAAAATTTATTGGCCGTGGTGGTTTTGATTTTTATGATCTGCAGACCAATGCATTGTTTCCCGGCAGTTTGCAGTTTCAGCAGGTGAACAAAGGAACATCAATACAAGGATTTACAAAAAGCCTGAACACGAATTATATCCTTTCACTGGTAAATACGTTTACACCCTCTGAAAGATTTTCACTCACTTCCTCCGCAGGTATTACGCAGGAAACAGGCAATTATAATAACCTGCTGAATATTGCCACGCAGGTGATCGAAGGACAATCAAATGTTGACCAGGCAGGCGCACTTACCGCCACACAGTTCCGTACAAAAAATAAAGACAACGGCATTTTTATACAGGAAGAAGCCATCATTATGGATGCGGTTACATTAACTGCAGGCGTGCGTTTCGACAGGTCATCAAACAATGGCGATGTATCTAAAAATTATATTTATCCAAAAGCAGGTCTTTCCTGGAACCTGACAAAAATGTCTTTCTGGAAAGGTAACTTTTTTGACAACTTTAAGATCCGTGCAGCTTATGGCCAGGCGGGCAACTTCCCTGCGTATGGCAGTAAGTTCACTTCTTTGGCCGTATCAAATATTGAAGGATTGCCAGGATCGGTTGTAAGTACACAACGTGGCGAACCTAATATAGAACCTGAACGCCAGACAGAACTGGAAGCCGGTCTTGATTTCAGTATTCTGAATGGAAGACTCGGCATGGAGTTCACCTTTTATAACAAGAAGGTATTTGACTTTCTTTTACAGGACAGGGTATCTGCATCTTCCGGTTTTACCACGCAATGGCTGAATGGAGGGGACCTGCGCAACCGTGGTGTTGAAATTGGGTTGAATGCAGTGCCTGTATCAAAGAAAAATTTCAGGTGGAATACTTCAGTAAACTTCTGGATGAACCGCAGTAAAGTAACAAGGCTTACCACAGGCCCGGTACAGCTGGGTTCATTGGCGGGAGTATTGCTGGGAACATTCCAGCTGGAAGAAGGTAAATCGGCTACACAAATAATTGGATTAACAAATGATGTACAGCAGGGACCACCAATAAAAGTATGGGGTGACCAGGAACCCAAATTCCAGATGAATACATTCAATGAAATTGTGTTTAACAATAAACTCAGTTTCCGTATGCTGGTGCATTGGAAAAATGGTGGTGAAAACGTAGTGTTCACCAACCTGCAGAGTGATTTTGGTGGCACCAGTCCTGACTTTGATGCAGATGCAAATGGTAATCATATCCCCGATGCGGTGGACAGGATGATGCTGATCGGGAAATCATCTGTTAATTCAGTTAAATCATCTTCTTACCTGCGCTTCAGGGAAATTGGGCTGTATTATAATTTTGATAACCTCGGTGTGAAATTTTTAAGAAGTATACAGGTTGGAGCATCTTTAAACAATTATATCACCATCACAAAATACCCAAGTTACGATCCTGAAGTGTCCAACTTTGGCGCTGGTTTTTCATCGGGTATTGATGTGCTTCCTTATCCTGCATCCAAAAGAGCAGCGTTTCATTTAACTGTTAATTTCTAAACACATTATCATTATTATCATGAAAAAATATATCAATATACATATGCTGCTGTGCATATTTGTTGTGTCTTCTTTTTTATCATGTAAAAAAGATTACGGCAACTTAAACAGCCCGACCATAGAAGATTTCTTAAACAATGCAAACAAGAGCCAGCTGAACAACCTGGTGAGTGGAACAGAATCGAGCCTGCGGAATACATTGGGCATTTACCTGGATGATGTAAGTGTTACCGGCAGGGAGATATACCGTTTCTCCAATGCCGAACCACGGTATTATTTGAATCTGCTGGGTGCTAATGACGCTACATTACTTGGTACGGATTTTTATATTGTAAATGTATGGGCCAGTCACTACCGTGTGGTAAAAAACTGTAACCTGCTGATAGAAGCAGCCAATAAATCCATGCTTGTTACTGATGCAGAAAAAAAAGGGTATACCGGTTTTGCAAAAACAATAAAAGCATACCAGTTGCTGCTTACTTTAAATCTTACCAATGCAAATGGTATCAGGGTTGATGTAGCTGATCCGGGTAACCCAGGTCCGCTTCTTGGTTACGATGAAAGCCTTACTGCTATTGCCGCTTTACTGGAAGATGCAAAAACAGATTTTGCTGCTGCACAAATCTCATTTCCTTTATCATCTGGTTTTGCAGGCCTTAATGATGCAGCCGGACTCACAAAAGTAAACAGGGCGCTGGCAGCAAGAGTTGCGGTGTACCGTAAACAATGGGCAGCAGCGCTTACAGCATTGACACAATCTTTTTTTGATCTGAACGGTAATTTTAACACAGGTGTTTTCAACGTATTTAGTACCGGTACTGGTGACCAGTTGAACCCTGCATTTTTCCCGCCAAACAGTGCGGGTGAGGCAAGGGGCGCACATCCGTCTTATGCAGCAGATATTGCTGCCAATGATGACAGGATAAACAAAACGCTTCTCCGCTCAGCACCTATCAGCTTTAGTGGACTAACCAGCGACAGGGATGTATGGGTGTATACCAGCAGCACGGCTCCTGTGCCCATCATCCGTAACGAAGAACTGATTTTAATTTATGCTGAAGCAAGCATCCAGGATAATCGTTTAAACGACGCCGTTACTGCCCTTGATAAAGTAAGAAACAGTCACGGGCTTGCTGATTACAGCGGTGCTGTAACACAAGCAGCTTTGATTAATGAAATGCTGACGCAAAGAAGGTATTCATTGTATTTTGAAGGTCACCGCTGGATCGATCTCCGCAGGTACGACCGCTTGAATACACTGCCAATTGACAGGACAGATGATGATGTATGGAGTTCATTCCCCATACCCAGCACAGAATAAAATTTAAAAAAGCGACCTTCCTGATTACAGGAGGTCGCTTTTTTAACTTGATAGTATTTTTTGAGTCGTCTTAAAATCTTTATTCAGCTGCAGTGGCATTGCACACTTCTCCAGTATATCACTATTGAACAAGTATGGATCACTGCTAAACCTCTAAACCATCTAAACTTCTAAACTTTCTTTATGCCGCATATTGATCTTCAGAATGATTATCCCGGTATCCGTGGCCCAATGGCCTTCAGTCCGCAAACGGCAAAGCCATTGAATGAACTGGCAGAAGTATTATTGAGAAATGATAATAATACACTGAGCCGTGGCGAACGGGAACTGATCGGTGCGTATGTTTCTTCCCTGAATGATTGTTTCTTTTGCCAGCATGTGCATGGTGGTTTGGCACAACATTATTTTCAGTGTGATACCAGTTTTATTGATGGCGTAAAAAAAGATTTTATGTCAACCTCTCTTTCTGCTAAAATGAAATCGTTGTTATCTATTGCTGCAAGTGTGCAGAAAGGGGGAAAACAGGTAACAGCTGACCAAATAGCCGAAGCAAAAGCAAACGATGCAACAGACAAAGAAATACATGATACAGTATTGATCGCTGCTGCCTTTTGTATGTTCAACCGCTACGTGGATGGACTGGCAACCTGGGCGCCGGAGGATAAAACCTACTATGTTGAAAGAGCAAAGCAGCGGGCGGAAGAAGGATATGCCGGTTATGATGCAAGCAAGTAATTGATAATGGATAATTTTTTAATTGATAATAAGAAAATATGAAAAAACTATTTTACCTCGGCTGGCTTGGCCTGCTGTTGTTTGAAATTGCCAATGTATATTTCATCATGCCGATGCCGGGCAGCCAGCAAATGAACAGTCTTGACGGCGCCTATTTCCTTTATAAATGGCGTTGGGTATTCAGGGCTTTGTTTGGTATAATGATAGTAGTTGGTTTGATGAAAGCTAACTGGAAACGTAAATGGACACTTGCCATTCCGCTTTTGTTACTGGCAGCAGTTATTTACATGACCAACTTCAATATGGCAGCCGATCATATGTTTTACATGCCAAAAAATGTATTAATGGCAAATGCTGCCGGTAATAAAGTTGACAGCAACCGTTTGGTAATTGGTGTGGTAAACAATGGTGAAGCAAAAGCATATCCCATTCGTTTTCTTGGGTATCACCACCAGGTGCAGGACACAGTTGGGGGCAAACCATTGCTGGTTACTTATTGTACCGTTTGCCGTACGGGCCGTGTGTACGAGCCATTGGTAAACGGGAAACACGAAGATTTCAGGCTGGTGGGCATGGATCATTTTAATGCAATGCTTGAAGATGTGACTACACATAGCTGGTGGCGCCAGGCAACAGGCGAAGCAGTAACCGGGAAACTGAAAGGTGAACGTTTGCCTGAATTTTTAAGCCAGCAAACATCACTTGCAAAATGGCTGGCACTGCACCCGGGCTCACTTGTAATGCAGGAAGACCCGGCATTCAAAGACAGCTATGATACCACTGGTAAATTTGAAAGTGGTAAGAGTACCAGCAAACTAACGGGAACGGATAGTCTGAGCTGGAAAAATAAATCATGGGTAGTGGGCGTAAAAGCCGGTAATGAAACCAAGGCCTATGACTGGAACGAATTAAAAGCAAAACGGGTTGTAAATGATAAAGTGGGCGGTAAAAATATTATTGTAGTGCTGGCAAAGGATGATAAAAGCTTTTTTGCTTTTGAAAACCCGGATGCGGCCCAGCCTTTTTCGCTGGTGAATGATACGCTTGTACAAAACAAGGTGCAGTACAGTATCAATGGGAAAGCTGTTTCCGGTAATGTATCATTAAAACCTGTTCCTGCTTACCAGGAATTCTGGCATAGCTGGAAAACCTTTCAGCCGGCAACATTAAAGTAATGGTCAGGTGACATTTGTTGTGACCGTTCTTTTCATCGTTGATAAATAAAAGAAACTGGTTAGGCCGATGGCAAGTACTGCAATTGACATTATTGCCTGCATAAAGTTTGGTTTGATGACCCACATGGCGCCGATGAACTGGATGATCAGTACACAGGTAAGAAAATTAGCGACCAGTTTACGGGGCACTTTGCTTATTACAAATGCACCCAGTGGTGCAAATATGGCAACAAAGGGAACACATACCAGCCACATTTCAAATGAGAGTTGTTTGAAATCTTGTATCACGGCAGCATGCAGGAAAAAACCAAGTATCGTTTCCAGTGTCATGATGATGACAGAAGAAGGAACGGCCACTTTTTCATTGATGCGGTAATAAATGGTCATAAAGCAAAAAGAAAAAATGTTGATGCCGGTGCCGAAGATGGAAGATATCATACCGCCGATGAGACCAAGTATCAGCAGGTTGGTAATATCTTTTTTGCCAAAGTGTTGAATAGAATCTACTACCTCTCTTTTGGGTTTGCGGTTATTGTACCACAGTACTAATCCAAAACTCAGCCAGAGCGAAACAAAAAATAATTTTGCCAGTGGTGGCGATATAAGCGGAACAATAAAGTAGGTGCCAAATATAAGTCCTGCAAAACCGGCGATGCTAACATATTTAATGTAGTTCCATTCTACTTTTATTTTTAAACTGAGGATAAGCAATGAAGCGGAAGTCATACCAATGCTTTGAATGGCGAAAGCAAAATTTCTTGCTTCAGGAGGGGGTATCTTCAACAGCAGTGTAAAAACAGGATAGGCAATGGAAGCGCTGCCTTCGGGGCTGGAGCCGGCAATAAACGAGCCGAATATCATTGTGATCAGTGCATAGATATGCCGGCCGAATAAATAAAAACTGTTGCTGGTTATCATATAATAAGTCCAGCAGGAAATAACAAGCAGGAAAAACGATATATATAGCCAGGGGATTTTTTTCATTTTGATAACCTGTTTACCAGTCAGTAAAGTAAACAATTATTAGTATAATTTTTTAAACCATAATTAATCATTTAAAAAACAAAACCATGTCTGAAGAAAATGTTTTAGCCAACCAGCAAACTATTATTCAAAACCAGGAAACAATTTTAAAGAACCAGGCAAACCTGCAGAAAAACCAGGAAACGATCCTGAAGAACCAGGCTACCATTGTGGCCAACCAGTCTGGCATTCTCAGTAACCAGGCGCAGATCGTAGATAACCAGGTGGCATTAAGTGTAATTTCACAAACGCAGGTATATATCTTGAACACATTAAAAAAAGTTGCCGGCGAAAAAGAATCACTAAAAGCAACCGGTGAATTTTTAGCAGGTTTAAGGGCAAAGGCAGAAAAATCTGTAAAAAGCAAAAAGCTGGCTGGTCCCAAAAAGATTTAATTATTATCAGCAGGCTTTGCTGCTAAGGGTGAAGCCTGCTGATTCTGCATTGGGCTGTACGGGAAACCGGGTATAAGCAACAGTGCTTTATAAAATTATTAGAGTCTTCTGTCTCATTTAGTGATTGTAAGCTGGTAATTTTATGATCCGGCTTAAAAATTAATGAATGAGCAGCTGTCAAAAATTTATTCTATTTATTCTCCCCTTTGCAATTGTATTTTTTTCCTGCAGCAATAAAAACTCCGGCAATAGTGAGATGGTTGCCCTGCTTGCTGCCGTAGATAAGGCCGCTTACAACAGGGAAAATATGTTTTGTCCTGAAGCCAAACTCGCTTTTTGTGATACCATACTGGGTAATAATAAAACGAACAGCAGGTCTGTCGGCGTGGTTCATAATAAAGGCGTGGCATTACTGGAAATGGGTGAAACAGAAAAAGCCATCGCTGTACTCGAAGGGCTTTTAAAAGAAATAAACCCTGCTGATATCTCATCTGTAAAAATGGTTCGCCGTGACCTGGCCATGGCTTATATGCTGCAGGGCGAACGCACCAACTGCATCAATAACCACAGTGCTCAATCCTGTATTTTTCCTATTCAGGGTAACGGCATTCACAGTAATAAAACCGGTTCATCAAAGGCGATTGAAATATATGGGCTGATGTTAAATGATGATCCTAATGACCTCGAATCAAGGTGGCTGTTGAATATTGCGTACATGACACTGGGGAGTTATCCTGGCAGCGTGCCTGCAGCCTGGCTGATAAAAGGGCTTGATGCTGATTCTTCTTCAACACCGGTAAAACCATTTATTGATATTGCTGCATCAATGGGTCTTAATACAAAGAACCAGGCTGGCGGCAGCATCGTTGATGATTTTAATAATGATGGTTACCTGGATATCATTACTTCTTCCTGGGACCTGAAAGAAGGCATGCGCTACTGCAGGAATAATGGTAATGGCACTTTTACCGATGTATCTGACTCATCCGGCCTGGAGCAATTGACGGGCGGGCTCAATATGGTGCAGACAGATTATAACAATGACGGTTTTAAAGATATTTTTATTACAAGGGGCGGATGGAAAGCTTCTTTTGGACAGGAACCAAATTCATTATTACGTAATAACGGCGACGGCACTTTTACTGATGTTACCAAAGCAGCCGGCCTGCTTTCATTTCATCCCACGCAAACGGCCACCTGGAATGATTTTAATAACGATGGCTGGCTGGATGTTTTTATTGGCAATGAAACCAGTAAAAAAAATGAAGAACATCCCTGTGAATTATACATCAACAATAAGAACGGCACTTTTACCAATACAGCCGTGCAAAGTAATGTGGCTATTATAACTTTTGCAAAAGGAGTAACCTCCGGTGATTATGATAATGATGGCCTGCAGGATATTTTTATATCCAACATGGATACAAAGAAAATATTATTAAAGAATAAAGGGGTTAAGGATGGCATAGTACATTTTGAAGATGTTACCGATGCTGCAGGGTTGGGTACCTGTCATGAAAAATCATTTCCCACCTGGTTTTGGGATTATGACAATGATGGCTGGCTGGATATACTGATCTGCAGTTATGAATTTCACAGTTCACTGGCAACTTATGCTGCGGCAGAAGCATTGCATTTGCCATTGACTAAAAACTCAAAACAATATCTGTTCAGGAATAAACAGGATGGTACGTTTGAGGATGTAACAGATAAAGTTGGCTTGAACAAAATTGCCTTCGCCATGGGCAGCAATTTTGGTGATATTGATAATGATGGTTATCCCGATATTTTTTTGGGTACAGGTAACCCTGAATACCAGTCGCTGGTGCCGAATAAAATGTTTAAGAATATAGGCGGTAATGCTTTTGCTGATATTACCACGGCAGCAAGGGTGGGCAGTTTGCAAAAAGGACATGGTGTTTCTTTTGCTGACCTGGATAATGATGGTGATGAAGATCTTTATATGGATATGGGTGGTGCCTATGCCGGTGACGCCTATGAGAATTCTTTTTTCATCAACCCCGGGCAAAATACGAATGGCTGGATAACAGTTCAGCTGGAAGGAACCAAATCAAACAGGGCAGCGATTGGCGCCAGGGTAAAAGTTGTATTTAAAGAAAATGGTATTACAAGAGCAGTATACAAAGATGTGAACTCAGGCGGCAGTTTTGGTTCCAACCCATTGGCACAGCATATAGGCGTTGGCCAGGCGGCAACGGTGGAAAGCCTGGAAATAAAATGGCCGGCAGATGGAACAGTGCAGACATTTAAGAATATAAAACCCGGCGACTATATTTTGATAAAAGAAGGCAGCAATACTTTTACAAGAAGATCACTGAATAAAGTGGACTTTACAGTAATAAAGCAGGGAGTTATTAATTGCCCGCCACCGGTGAAGCATTAAAGGCAGTTGAATGTTGTTGAATAGTTGTTGAAGTGTTGAAGGGTGATTACACTTTTCTTTCCCCAAAAGAAAAGTGTAACAGAACAGGTTCACAAGCATGTTGAACAATGGTTAAATGCTGGTCTCAAAACGACAAAACTATTCAATCGGGCACTTTTCGTGGTAATTGATTAACTCAATCGCTGTTTTCTCAAATTCGTAACCGCTGTATTTTGTAACGATCTCATCCAATACTTCATTTAATTCATCCAGTTCTTTTATTGTTACCAGCTTGTTGCGGTACTCTTTAATATTGGGCAGACCTTTTAAATAATTGGCATAATGCCGGCGCATTTCCAGTATACCCACTACCGGACCTTTCCATTCGTAAGATTTTTGCAAATGTTTTTTACAAACAGCCACCCTGTCTTCAATCGTGGGTGAAGGCAGGTGTCCGCCTGTTTGCATAAAATGTTTTATCTCGTCAAATATCCATGGGTAACCAATGGCAGCACGCCCGATCATGATACCATCCACACCATAACGGTTTTTATATTCAAGCGCTTTTTCAGGACTGTCAATATCACCATTACCAAAAATGGGTATTTGTATGCGGGGGTTGTTTTTTACTTTTCCTATTAATGTCCAGTCGGCTTCACCTTTATACATCTGTGTACGGGTGCGGCCATGTATGGCGAGGGCTTTGATACCCACATCCTGTAAACGTTCTGCCACTTCTTCAATATTCTTTGTATTATCATCCCAGCCAAGTCTTGTTTTAACTGTTACCGGTAAGGAAGTGGATTTAACCACGGCGGAAGTTAACCGCACCATCAGGTCAAGGTCCTTTAACACACCTGCACCTGCGCCTTTCATTGCCACTTTTTTTACCGGGCAGCCAAAGTTGATATCTAACAGGTCAGGGCTGGTTACATCCACAATTTTTGCCGCCAGTGCCAGGCTTTCTTCATCACCACCAAATATTTGTATGCCGATCGGTTTTTCATAATCATACACATCCAGCTTCTTACGGCTCTTGATGGCATCCCGTATCAATCCTTCGCTGCTGATAAATTCGGTGTACATCAGGTCGGCGCCCTTGTCTTTGCAAACCGCACGGAAGGGCGGATCACTTACATCCTCCATGGGGGCAAGTAAAAGCGGGAATTCAGGTAACTGTATGTGGCCGATCGAAGGCATGTGAAATGTTTAAAGTTTAAGGTTTAAAAGTTTAAAGCTGTGTGCCGTAAAAATTATAAGAACCGGCCATTCAACCTTTTACTTCTTAAACCTGAAAAATTGGCTGTAAATTTACGCACTTATTAATTAATGGATCATATGGCGCATTACGCTACATCACGTTACAGTTATTTGGGGCAGTTTGGAATACTGGCAGCAGTAGGAGGGGCAGGGCTCATTATTGGAGCTATTGCCAGCTTTATACCGCTGATAGGAAAGATCGACTTTTTCAGTATGAAAGGTGGTAATACAGCAGACCTGATGAATAAATTACTGGTGCCAGAAAATGCCAATGCGCTGCGGTGGTCGCAGTTTTTATCAACCTTATTTTTATTTTTTGCACCACCGGTTGTATATGCCTGGATCTGTCATAAAAAGCCCTGGCTGCACCTGGGTTTTGAGCCGGTAAAAATTGATCTCAAACAGGTGGGTATTGTAATACTGATTATGATGGCCTGCCTGCCGCTGGTGAGTGCCATGCAGGAACTCACAGAATTATATCCATGGTCAAAAGCCATGATGGCAAAATTTAAAGAAGCGGAAGATGCATATAGCAAACAGGTAATGGTGATGGCAAGGATGAATGATTTTACAGATTATTTAATTGCTGTTGTCATCGTGGCATTGCTGCCCGCTGTGTTTGAAGAAGTATTGTTCAGGGGTGCTATCCAGAATTTATTATCAAGGTGGTTCAAGCTGCCGGTGCTGGCGGTGATCGTTACTTCCATTATTTTCAGCGCCATACATGGTTCTTATCTTGGTTTCCTCAGCCGCTTTGTATTAGGCTTTGCACTGGGCTGGATGTATTACCGTACCGGAAATATCTGGCTGAACATTATTGCCCACTTTGTAAACAATGCGGTGGCGGTTACAGCGCTGTATCTTTCACACCAGCCGGGGCAAAAAATAGATCCATCCAAAATTGAAGAGCCATTACCTATTTGGTGGGTGGCTGTTTCATTGGTGGCGATACCTTTGTTGCTGGTATTGTTTGAAAAAGTAATAAAAAAAGATGTGGACCGCCCGGGTGAGGAAGTATTGATACCCGGTTATAATTTCAGTAATGACCCTTTCGCAAATGATATTGCCTCCAAAGAACCCCAAAACCAATCTTTCAATTAATGGCGCTTAATAAAGAAGTTTTTAAGACACGTTCACTTACGGCGGTAGTGTTTGTGATTGTGATGTTGGCGGGATTACTGTGGAACCGCTGGAGTTTTGTTGCTCTATTTACTATTATCCATTTTGGCTGCTGGTACGAGTTTATAAAACTCATTAAAAAGATACACGGTGAAAAATATCTGCCTTATTGTTTATTGGGATTGATTTATATAACAATGCCTGTATTGATGCTGATTGATCTTAGATCTGCATGGAATGATTTTGAGGGGGCTAAAAAAATCGAAGACCTGGGCGCACAAATTCCTCTTCTAATAATATTCAGTATCTGGATAAATGATACGATGGCTTATGTAGTCGGTTCGCTGATCGGTAAAACTCCCTTTTCAAAAATATCTCCAAAAAAAACATGGGAGGGAACATTGGGTGGAGCTTTACTCTGTGTGGTTGTTATTGGATTATTGTTTCGTTTGGTTACGGATAAATGGTTCTATTCATTGCTTCCCGCTGCAGCTTATTTTATTATACCTGCCATCTGTGCCATCTTCGGTACCGCCGGCGACCTGCTTGAAAGCAAGATCAAAAGGATGGCTGATGTGAAAGACAGCGGCAGTTTTATGCCCGGACATGGCGGTTTTTTAGACCGGTTTGATTCCTTACTGGTGGCTACGCCCTTTGTATGGCTCTATCTTACTTTGTTCGCCTGATTGCAGTATTTCTAATTGGTATCGTTTGCATATTTCCATAATGGCATTTTCCGGTGTTTTGCTTTAAAAACTTACATTTGCGCTCTAATACAGCAGATACATGACGATTCACAGGGAAGGGTACAAAAGCATTGCCATAGGAATGATGATTTTTTGTGCTGTCAATTTTATTTACTTCTACTTTTTTGGCGCCTCCTTACCCGTACTGGGCTGGATCATATTTTTTATAACATTGGGTTTGCTGCTGTTCCTGGTTTCTTTTTTTCGTATACCCAACAGGCGGCTCACCATTGATGAAAAAGCCATTATTGCCCCGGCTGATGGTAAAGTGGTGGTGATAGAAGAAACAGTGGATGATGAATACTTTAAAACAAAACGCCTGCAGGTCTCTATTTTTATGAGCCCGGCCAATGTGCATGTAAACCGCAACCCGCTGAACGGCGAAGTGGTGTACAACCAATATCATAAAGGTAAATACCTGGTGGCCTGGCACCCCAAATCCTCTACAGAAAATGAACGCCACAGCGTGGTGATAAAAAAGGACGGTACCGAAGTGCTGGTAAAACAAATTGCCGGTGCCCTTGCCAAACGTATTGTAAATTATTTACAGGTAGGGCAAAAAGTAAGACAGGGCGATGAGATGGGGTTTATCAAATTCGGCAGCCGTGTTGACCTGTTGTTACCTGTTGGTACTAAAGTAAATGTTGAACTGAACCAGGTTGTGCAGGGCGGTGTTACTGTAATCGCTACTTTATAAGCAATTGCTCACAGCGGCACAAAGACGCCGTTTGCAGCAATCAAACCTTTGTGAATCCTTCTTACTTAGTGTCTGTAATCTAAAATTTTAACAGTTGCCAATTGGCAAAGTGCAATTATCCGGTTATTTTTACGTTCAACAGGTCTAAACAAAATTAAAACCGATATGAAAAAATTATTCTTATTAGCGACTGCTGCTTTACTGGTTACAGGCGTAACATTTGCTGACAACGGTGGTAAAAAGAAATGCAAAAAGACAAGCTGCTCAAAAAGCGGTAAAACCTGCTGCAAGAAAAAAGATAAAACTGCCAGCATGTAATACCTGCCGTCTAAACTTATTATCCCCTTCTTTACGGAGGGGATTTTTATTTTAGAATATAGACGTTAATTGCTGCAGGCTGGTAACCGTATAAGTTGGCTTAAGCGTGGTGCTGGTATGGAGGTGGTTCACAAAAATATTATCCATGCCGGCATTCATGGCGCCCTGTATATCTGCATCCAGGTTATCCCCGAGCATAATGCTTTGTTTTAATGTTGCGCCTGCTTTATTCATGGCATAATCAAAAATTTCTTTCTGCGGTTTGATGCTGTTACTTGTTTCAGATGTCACCACATGAATAAAATATTTATCCAGCCCGCTGTTGTTCAGTTTTGTCCATTGTGTTTTTTCAAACCCGTTGGTGATCAGGTGCAGCTGGTAATCTTTTTCCGTAAGATAATCCAGTACTTCAATCGTATTGGGAAAGAGTAATTTTTTTGTTGGCAGTATCTCCAGGAATTTTTCACTCATTTCTTTTGAAAGTGGTTCATCCGCAATTTTAAACTCGATGAGTGTACGCCACATTCTTTTCCATTTCAATTCTTCGCCGGTGATAAAGCCTTTATGGTAACGGTCCCACAAAATATCATTGTGTATTTTGTATAGCTTGTAGAAATCTTCAAACGGTACCACGCCAATTTTTTCCAGTTCGAACAACGCATATATTTCCACGAGGGTATCTTTTGCATTGGCATCAAAATCCCACAGCGTATGATCGAGATCGAAGAATAGATGTTTGTATTTCATTGTTTCGAATTGCAAAATTGCTGGTTTTACCAGTTTAAACGTTAAAATTGTAAATTAATTTTGGCTTAAATACAATAAGTTGACCGTGGAGACTAAAAACATTGTTATTACCGGGGCATCCAGGGGCATTGGCAGGGCAGTGGCAGCAACATTTGCCGCTGAAGGGCATACGCTTTTTTTAACTGCAAGAAACGAGGTAACCTTATACAATACAGTAGCTGAACTGCAGACAAAGTATCCTGCTGTAACTATCAAAGCAAAACCGGCTGACCTCGCCATAAAGGAACAGGTGATTGAATTTGGCAGGTGGGTAAATAAGCAGGCCACGGTTGATATTCTTGTCAATAACGCCGGCAGCTTTTTACCAGGCTCAGTACATACAGAACCGGATGGTACACTGGAGGAAATGATGACGGTGAATTTGTACAGTGCCTATCATCTTACAAGGGTGATAGTGCCAGCCATGATCCAAAAAAAGAGCGGTCATATTTTTAACCTGTGTTCTATTGCTTCGTTAAAAGCTTATCACAATGGCGGCAGTTACAGCATCAGTAAATTTGCCCTGATGGGTTTTAGTAAAAACCTGCGGGAAGAATTAAAGGCATACAATATAAAAGTGTCTGCAGTGTATCCCGGCGCTGTGCTTACCGATTCGTGGAGTGGTTTTGATAATTCATCCAAAAGGATCATGGAAGCGGAAGATATTGCCGCAATGATACTAAGTGCTTCCAAACTTTCTGCAGCAGCTGTAATGGAGGATATTGTGCTCCGGCCGCAGCTTGGGGACCTGTAGCCGGCTTTATTAACAGATTTTTACAACCGTTTGCCATATTCATTTTCCCTGCGCAGGATGGGTGCTTTAATTTTGTTTTCTATATTTAAATATTGTGCATACACGAATTTTACAACTGCTTTACATCTTTCTTCTTTCTTTTAGCTGCACGGCAGTACATGCACAATTAAAATTTTCTGTAAAAACATCTTCTCCCACTGTTGGCAAAAATGAAAATTTTGAGCTGAAGCTGATGGTGGAAAATGCCCGTGACGTGGAGCAGATATTACCACCTTCATTGAATGATTTTACTGTATTGAGCGGACCCAACCAGGAGAGCGGTATGGAAAGCATCAACGGTAATACAAGGCAATATACTGGTATCACGTATATTTTGCAGCCAAAAAAACCGGGTACCTTTATTATTGCATCCGCAAAGGCAAAAGCAGATGGAAAGATATTGAACAGCGACCCGGTTATAATTAAAGTAACCAATCAAACGGTGAGCAACAGCCGGCCCAATGCAAACTCTCCTTTTACCGGTTTATTTGAAGAGGAGCCGGAACCTGCACCACAGTTCAATGAATTTATTTTAAGAAAGGGAGAAAAGCTCTACGATAAGATCAAAAAAAATATTTTTATCCGGATCGAGACCGATAAAACATCCTGCTTTATTGGTGAACCAGTAGTGGTAACTTATAAGTTGTATACCAGGCTAAAATCTGAAAGTAATATTGTAAAGAATCCATCCTTTAATGGTTTTTCTGTGATTGACCTGTTGCCGCCGGGAAATATATCATCTACTGTAGAAAGATTCCAGGGAAGAGATTATAATGTATATGTTTTGCGTAAAGCGCAGCTGTATCCTTTGCAGGCAGGCGAAACAGAACTGGAGAGTGCGGAAGTGGAAAACAATGTTCATTTTTTAAAACAGGAATACCTGGACCAGCGGCAGGACCTGTTACAGGGTTATATGCAGTCGAATATTCCTGCGGATGCAATGATAAATGAAAAGATCACCCTGCAAAGCCAGCCGGTAATGATCAGTGTAAAAGCATTGCCCGATGCAGGAAAGCCTGCTTCCTTTAGTGGTGCAGTAGGCGGCTTTTCAATAGCGGCTGAAGTAGAAAAAAATAAATTCACAACAGACGATGCCGGTAAGCTCCGTATTTTAATTCATGGTGCCGGCAATATAACCTTAATTACTGCACCTGATTTTACCTGGCCTGCAGGTATTGAGGGTTATGAACCTGCTACAAAAGAAAACCTGAATAAATTCACTGTACCTGTTTCGGGAAATAAACTGATAGAATATCCATTCACCGTTGCAAAAGAAGGGAACTATACATTGCCGCCGCTGGAGTTTAGTTATTTTGATGCAGCTGCAGGAAAATACAAAGTGATCAATACAAAGGCGATTTCCATTGCTGTAACAAAAGGCACAGGGATAAAAGATGCATTGCCTGCAACGATCGTTAATAAAACGGGAAAAGAAAAATTCTTTGACAGGCTTTTTACTGAGCGCTGGATGATCATTGTACCTGTTACACTGCTGATCATTATTGGGATACTGATCTGGCTGCGTGCCGACAGGAAAAAACAACTTGCCAGGGAAAAAATGCAAATACCGGAGGTGGAGGTGAATATGGCAGAAGAAAAAAAGGAATTGTTTGTTGCTGATCCGCTGGCTGTTTCAAAAGAAAAACTGGCGGCCGGTAATACAAAGGATTTTTATTACAGCATCAATCATGAGCTGAAAGAATTTTTATCAGGAAAATTAAAGATACCCGCTGCGCTTACCGATAAGAAATCTATCAATGAAGCATTGGATAGATCGGGTATTCCATTAGGCACCTGTCTTGAAATACAAAAGCTGCTGGATGATATTGAATGGCAATTGTACACGCCATTTGCTGATGAAAGCCGGGCGGCTGAAATATATGAAAGGGCGGGTATGGTGGTGCACACACTGAACAGGCCTGCGGCAGATCTTACGCATCTGTAAACTTATAGCCAATGCCTCTTACTGAATGAAAATATCTTGGGCTGCGGCTGTCTTCTTCAAAATACTTGCGGAAGTTTAAAATAAAATTATCGATGGTACGGGTGGTGGGGTATACATTATAACCCCAAACCGACTGTAATATTTTTTCCCTTGTCACCACTTCGTTCTTGTTTTCCACCAGCAGTTTCAGCAGCATAATCTCCTTTTTGGTAAGTGTAATTTTCTTCCCTTCCCAGGTAGTGCATTCCAGGGCTTTAAAGTCAATCCTGTTTTTACCAAACTGGTAAGTTTGTTCCACCGGTTGCTTGGCGGCAAAACGCCTGCTTTTTTGCAGCAGCTTATTCACTCTTAATAAAAGTTCTTCCAGATTAAATGGTTTTGTAAGATAATCGTCCGCTCCTTTCTTTAAACCAAGCACCCTGTCCGCACTGCTGTCACGGGCGCTGAGTATTAAAATGGGGATGTCATTATTCTGCAGGCGGATATGTTCACAAACGCTGATGCCATCCAGTTCAGGCAGCATCACATCCAGTATCATCAGGTCGAAATGTTCTTTTTGAACAGCATCCAGCGCAGCAGGTCCGTTATCTGCAACAGTTACTTCATAATTTTCCAGCTCAAGGTTCAGCTTAAGCGCTTCCTGCAGGTTCTCTTCGTCTTCTACCAGTAAAATGGATATTTTGTTTGCAGGCATGTAGGTTAATCTTTGAATGAAATAACAAAAATACTTCCCGCAGGTTTATTATCATTTACGGAAATGGAAGCATTATGCTGGCGGACAATTTTTTTTGTAAGATACAGGCCCAGCCCGGTACCTTTTGCTTCTTTTGTAGCCTGGTTGCCGGTACGGTAATATTTTTCAAAGATCTTTCTCTTTTCACTGTCGTTAATACCTTTGCCCTCATCAGCCACCGAAAGCTTTACCTCCCGGTTACTTTTTTCCAGTGAGATGGTGATGCCTGCATCTTTAGGAGAATATTTAACTGCATTATCAATCAAATTATTGGCAGCAAGCTGCAGCATCAGTTTATCACCGTTTACAAATATGCCTTCAGCGATATGTTGTTTGATGTTCCTGTTGGGGAATCTTCTTATAAAATTACCGGCGCAGTGCTGCAGTACTTCGGAAAGATCAATGTTTTCTTTATTAATATGATAGCCGCCGGCTTCTATCTGTGAGGAAAGCAGGATGTTGCTGCAAAGATCATTCAGCCTGTTGGCTTCCTGCAAAGTATTTTGTATCAGCCGTTGCTGCTGCTCTTCATCCAGTTTTCTCTTTTTAAGTGTTTCCAGGTTCAGCATGGTTACAGCAATGGGCGTTTTAAGCTCATGCGTAATGGCCATCATTAAATGCTGTTGCTGCTGCCCAATCCGTAGCTGTTTTCTTACTGCACGGAAAATGATAAAAGCACCTGTCATTATCACGAGGAAAAACACCACCCCTTCACCGGTGTACTGTGCTGTTTTTCTTTTCTGCTGTTCCTGCAGCTTTTGAATATCATTAAAATAATTGGGTTCGTCTTTTTTCAACTGCGACATTTCATGCTCGATCATCTGGCGGTTTTGATTATTGAGTGCTATAAACCACCATACCAGTGCTGCCACTATATACAGCAGCAAAAACCAGTATACTATAAATATAAAGCGGAGTTTTTTTGTTTTGTAAAAGCTGTATGGCATTGTTATACCTTAAAGTAAGTCATTTCAACGCTGTCTTTCTACTCTTATGCCAGCACTTATAATATTAGGTAATGGATCTTCTCTCATTACCTGCTCAAGGGAAAAACTGTAATTGCCTTTCTTATTGAATTTAACCGGCCCCCTGGTAACAGGTTTTCTTACTTCCCAGATATCATCCATGCCGGTTCCTTCCCAGCCTGTGGCATCACTGCCCAGCGGGAGTTCAAGCCGTTGTTTACGGATGGTATCTCCCGGCGATTGGGTGCCTATATTAAGCCAGATATTATTATACCGGTATGCATCCGTATGCCTGAGTACAACATAGATGGTATAGGAGGCCGTGGTGTCGTTTATAGTAAAATCAAATGCCGGTTTAAAGTTATATGCCCATTGGTATTTGGGGATGTCGATATTTTTTTCATATACATCCAGCTGTGTACAACCTGTTGCCAGTACACAAACAACAATAAAAGAAAGCAGGAAGTTAAAGTTGATAAAAGATCTGTTCATGCTCTTTTTTGAAAACTTCATATTACAAAAATAGGAAAGATGCTTTGCTTTGATAAATACCGGCAGTTACTAAAGAACATTCAGCACCTGTTCCTTGGCCTTCTCCAGTTCGTCTTTCATTATCACAACACAGCGCTGTATATCTGCATCATAGGCTTTGCTGCCGGTGGTATTGATTTCCCTGCCAACTTCCTGGAGTATAAAAGATAATTTTTTTCCTTTTGAATCATCTGTATTAGCCAGCAGGCTTCTGAAGTATTCACAGTGTTGTTTCAGCCTTACCTGTTCTTCGTGGATGTCTATTTTTTCTATATAATAGATCAGTTCCTGTTCCAGCCGGTTGCCATCATAGTTCTCTTTACCCACATAGCTTTCCAGCAGCTGTACAATTTCTTCCCTGATCCTTTTGATACGGTTGGGTTCCAGTTTTACAATTGCTTCTTCCTGCGCATTGATATTTTCTATCCGCTGGTACAGGTCTTTCTCCAGTGAGGTTCCTTCTTCTTTACGGTGTTTATTAATATCATTAAGGGCAGCCTGTAATATTTTTTCAAATTCTTTAAAATCACCTTCACTCAGTACATCGGTGGCAGGCACCACCACTTCAGGCAGGCGCAGTAAGGCGCTTAAAACAGAATTGGTATCAATATTTAATTGTGATGCCAGGTCATTTATCTGCAGGTAATAAGCTTTTATTAAGTCTGTATTGATAACAACAGGTTTGGCTGCTCCTTTTTGTTTGATTGTGATAGTACAATCGACCGTACCACGTATCAATGAATCCTGCAGCCGGTTACGTATTTCAAATTCATAAGGACGCAGCAATGGTGGCAGGCGCAGCTGCAGTTCAAACTGTTTTCCATTCAAAGATTTTATCTCAACAAGAAAGGTCTTTTCATTGATTGTCTGTTCGGCACTCCCGAAACCCGTCATTGATTTTAACATGCGTTCAATTTAGGCTGTAAGATACTTAAGCGTTGTCATTAACTGTTATTTTCTTCCTTTATTGTTTGGGCAGGATATTCGCTGAATAATAACAGGCCCATTATTCTTTCCGGCTGCTCCAGTGGTTTAAATCCAAACTGGCTGTATAAACCATGTGCATCTTTTGTTGCCAGCATCCAGCGCCTGAAGTTTTGCAGTTCGGGATGTTCAAGTATACATTTCATCAGCCACTTTGATAAACCTTTCCCCCTGTATGCGTTAAGGATAAATACATCAGCCAGGTAACCAAAACTTGCCTTATCAGTAATGACCCTGGCAAATCCAATTTGTTTGTTGCCTTCGTATATACCAAAACATACGGAACCATCAATAGATTTTTGCACAACCTGGAGTGGTATGTTTTTAGACCAGTAGGATTCTTTTGATAAATAATGGTGAATGACATGGATGTCGAGCAGCAGTTTGTCATCACTGATGCTGAAACCATCTTTTGTTATTGTGTAAGCCATTTAGCTTTTAGATATTATTTTATATACTTCTTTTTTATCCAGCAGCCGCATTTCTCCGGGTTCAAGTCCTTCTGCCGTTATTTTGTCAATTGAGAAACGGATCAGCCTTAAAGTGGGAAAGCCTGCAGCTGCGGTCATTTTACGCACCTGCCTGTTCTTGCCTTCTGTCAGTTTCATTCTTATCCAGCTTGTAGGAATATTTTTCCTGAAACGTATGGGCGGGTTTCTTTCCGGTACTCTTGGTGCTCCGTTAAACAGTGTGACGATACATTTTTTTGTTTTGTATTGTTTGCCTTCCACTGTTATTACAACACCCTGTTGCAATTGCTGGATGGCTGCTTCGGTGATGCTGCCATCCACCTGTACCCAATACTCTCTTGTATGTTCATTGGATGGATGCAGCAATGCATGGTTGAGTTTTTTATCATTGGTGAGTAACAATAAACCTTCGCTGTCATAATCAAGCCGGCCAACAGGATATACATCTTTGGGTACTTCAAAATAATCCTTTAATGTTTGCTTGCCTTCCTGTGAAGTAAACTGTGACAATACATTGAAAGGTTTGTAGATGATGCAGTAGTATTCCAACGTAGCTGTTTTGAAAGCGTAAAAGTATTACTGTTGAATGCAGATAAAAAATAATTACGGCAGTAAACTAAAATTAAAAAGCCCGGTGTTTGACGACCAGGCTTAATATATGAATGGGTTAGTAAGTACCGGGAACAAAATTTCCCTACGCAATATTAAAAATAATTTTTCCTATTCAAAAAATTTATTTAAGAAAATTTTATTCACATTTTATTTTACGCTGTGGATAAGGGCGGTTTTATTTTCTGAAAACATGATGTCATTTAGTGAGGATGATGATAAAAAATAAATGTAATTGAAGATGCAGGATAAAATGTTGTAACAATGAAACCATTGACAGCATTGCATTTGAACAATAGTTGTAATAAAGGCTGTTTGTTTTGCTGTGTTGATATGTTTGATTAAAAACTGTACAAACACAGCCTGCATCGTATTCATCTTTCACAGATAAATGTGCTTAAAATTTTTTTTAAACTTTTTTTGAGAAAACGCCTTTTATGTCTGTAAAAGGTCATTTTAAAGAAGAACGGGAACAATGTCAATGGATACTACCTTTACAAAAAATTAAGATATGCGTTTTCCTTCACCGGTTTCTGTTCAATGGATTGCTTCTTTTATAAATGCTGAACTGGTTGGTAACAGTGCTGCAAGTGCCACCGGTATCAATGAAATACACAAGGTGGAAAATGGCGATCTTGTTTTTGTAGATCATCCAAAGTATTATGATACATGTATCAACAGCGCTGCCAGCTTTATCATCATCAATAAAAAAACAGATTGTCCTGAAGGAAAAGCGTTGCTGGTGACAGAAGATCCGTTTGAAGCCTACTGTAAGATTGTGAATCATTTTGCTCCCTTCACGCCTTCATCAAAGCAAATAAGTGAAACGGCTGTTATTGGAGAGGGATCATTTATTTATCCCGGCGCTTTTATTGGTAATAATGTTCATGTCGGGAGTAATTGTATTATTCATCCAAATGTTTCTATTATGGATAACTGTATCATTGGTAACAATGTGGTGATACAGGCAGGTACTGTAATCGGCAGTGATGCATTTTATTATAATGGAAAAAAGAACAGGGATGTATGGTATAAAAAAATGCCCAGCTGTGGCAGGGTGGTCGTAGAAGATGATGCGGAGATCGGTGCCAATTGTACTATTGACCGTGGGGTAAGCCATGATACTGTTATTGGCAGGGGAACAAAATTTGACAACCTTGTTCATATTGGTCATGATACCGTAATAGGAAAGAACTGTTTGTTTGCTGCGTCAGTGATCGTTGGTGGTTGTACCGAAATTAAAGATGGTGTTACCATTTGGGGGCAGGTGGCCGTTAATAAAACACTTACCATTGGTGAAAATGCCATCATCCTTGGGCAAAGCGGTGTGGTAAGCAGTATTGAAGGCAACAAAACATACTGGGGTACACCGGTAAGGGATGCCAATCTTGTTAAAAAGGAACTGGTATGGATCAAGCGCATACCACAATTATGGAATAAAGTAATGGAGA
The DNA here is from genome assembly GCA_047600665.1 of Ferruginibacter sp. Taxonomy (GTDB): domain Bacteria; phylum Bacteroidota; class Bacteroidia; order Chitinophagales; family Chitinophagaceae; genus Ferruginibacter. The sequence continues at coordinate 1,465,247 of JASGKJ010000003.1, read as the reverse complement.
AATAAGGAACACCGTTCCCTGCCTGGTCATCCAGTTACAACAGCACTCGTTTGATACTAAACTTTAGTCTGGCTTAAAATCATACGGCAGCATATCACCTACTTTCTCCCAGGCCCAGTACCCGGTAAAGTTGATATCATCCTGGTCAAAATAATAACCATTCTGTTCTATACCGATGGTTTGCTGCCGTGTAATATCAATATTCATTACAGACAACTGGAATTTGGTTGGCGCTTCTTTGTTCAGGAGCGAATATTCTTCTTCAGGTATTTCATCTTTATACAATACAGCTACATCCGGCTGGTTGGGAATGATCTCCACCAGTTTTGAGCTGTCGTCTTTTACATAGTTAAGAGCACCGTAATAATCTTTCACTTTAAGAACAGTATCTTCTCCCCGGTTATTAGCTACCAGCTGCATATCAAATCCTTCTTCTTTTATGCGGCGGTCGTATACACTCCGCATAAAATGAAGTATGGAGCCTTTGTACGCTTTCATTCTTAAAGCCTGTCTTGAAACTGCAGCAGCAGGGTCGGTCAGTGGTATTTCTTCAAACAGCGGGTAACCGGTAAATGTACCTGTATTGGAAGTGTAATCATATACAAAAGAATCAAGTGTATATTTTATGTTATAACCCAATGCCTGGTTTACCACTACCACAGGCTCATCAGCCAGCACTTTTAACCTGTTCCGTTTTTTGGAAAAATAAAAGTGAAGGATATCCTTATTACTGATGCTGCATTGTTTACTGTTGATCGTTTTGCCGATAAAGTTTTCGATAAAGAAATCACCGTACTTTACCCAGCCGTCTTTTACCTCGTTGCTGGTTTTAATGGCCACTTCTTCCATTGATTTTTCTTTTTGTTTCATTTCAAAACTTAAACCCGTATTAGCGGCATCTGCAGCACTTACTCTTTTTGACACGGTTTCGTAGCCGGTATAAGTAACGATGAGGTCGTAACCACCATTGGGCAACCAGATGGTAAAATTGCCATCAGCATTTGTTACCGTACCGATTGTGGTGTTTTGTGCAAATACAGAAGCTGCCTGCATCGGTGTTTTTGATGCGGCATCAATTACTTTACCGCTGATAGAAAAATAACCAGCCTGTGAAAATGCAAGGATGCTGATAAAACAAAGGGATATAATACAAATCAATTTTTTCATGGGTGAAAATTTAGGCAAATGATTTTTATATAGTCTTTAATCATTGTTAATTTTTCCGGCGCATCAGCTCGGTGCAGGTATAGCTGATGGTATCTTCCAGCTGCCGGTATTGGAAACCGGGTAAAAATTTCTTCAGCTTACTGTTGTCAAAATGTACCGAGGCCAATGCGGTAAGTGCTGTTTCCTTTGTTACAAGCGGATCTTTGCCTGTAAATATACTTTTCAATGCTTCCAGCCGCCACACAATGGCTGCTAAAAAAGGGGTTACCTTTTTTTGTGGTGTTTTCTTATTAAATGCATGGGCGATTAAATCAAACACCTGCTTATAACTCCTGTTTTCTGCACTGATGATAAAACGCTGGGCGCTTACACCACTTTCCATCAATTCGATCATACACCTGGCCACATCTCTCACGTCAACAAATCCTGTTACACCATCCGAATACCAGGGAAACTCATTGTACACACTTTTGAATATTTGTGAGCTGCCGGATTCCCAGCTACCCGGGCCCAATATGATAACAGGATTTACGATCACTGCATCCAGACCTTCACCAATACCACGCCAAACTTCCTGTTCACCTAAATATTTACTCTGGCCATAATTACTGTTGCTTGTTTCGGCTGTCCAGTTCATGGTTTCATTCACCATTTCATTTTCTCTTATCCTGCCAAGCGCTGCAACAGAACTTACATGCACCATTTTTTTTACACCTGTATTTAATGCAGCATTTACAATATTGGCCGTTCCTTCCACATTTATCTTATACAACTCTTGTTTACGTGACGGGTTAAATGTAACTATAGCTGCACAATGATAGATCTTTGTTACACCCTGCATGATCTCTTCGAGGCCAACGATATCCAGTATATCGCAATGATATTGCTGTAATAAAGGGGAATTAAAATCTGCAAGCTTTGTTTTATTATAAATAGCTTTTACGGTTTCGCCTTTTTGCAATAACTGAGCGATCAGTTCCCTGCCTACCAAACCAGCGCCGCCGGTTACTAAGATCATAATAGAATGTTTAAACCTGGTTTATAAAGTCCATAATAGCTTTTACGCTCATCCAGCTCATTACTGCCACCACCACCCAGCCGGCAATACTCATCCACAAAGGATGTTTGTAATCACCGACAATACTTTTTTTGAATGCGGCAGTTAATATGATGGCGAGTGCAACGGGTAAAATTAATCCATTTATAGCACCGCCAAAAACCAACAGCTGTACGGGTTTGCCGACCCATAAAAAAATAATTGTAGAAAGCAAGATAAAGCCAATAATATAAAAGCGGTGATTTTTTTGTGCTGTGGGAAGGCTTGCTTTTAAAAATGAAACAGCTGTAAAAGCAGACCCAACAACAGAAGTGATGGCTGCACTCCACAATATCAGCCCGAATAACCGGTAGCCAATTTGACCGGCTACCGTTTCGAAAACAGCGGCGGCAGGATTTTGGGTATCCAGTATAATTTTTTTTGCGACCACGCCCAATACTGCTAAAAATAAAACAGTTCTCATAACAGATGTAATGATAATGCCTGTTACAGAACTACGTGAAATTTCAGGCAATGCAGCAGTGCCTGAAATGCCGGCATCAAGCAGCCGGTGAATGCCTGCAAAACTGATGTATCCACCAACCGTACCACCAACGATTGTTAATATAATTGTTTCATCAATCTTGTCAGGGATAAAAGTTTTATGTATCACCTCCACCAGTGGCGGTTGCGATTGAATGGCAACATACAGGGTAAGCCCGATCATTATAAAACCCAGCACTTTTGTAAACCAGTCCAATGCTTTACCGGCCTGCTTCATCAAAAAAATAATTATAGCAATCATGCTGCTAATAACAGCACCTGTTTCTGTACTGCAACCGGTTAATACATTCAATCCAAGCCCCGTGCCTGCAACATTGGCAATATTAAATGCCAGCGAACCAAGTACAATTAAAATGGTAAGCAATATACCTGCGCCCGGAAAAACTTTATTTGCCAGGGCAGGTGCATATAATTTGGATACACCAATGATGCGCCAGATATTTAGCTGAACACCTATATCCAGCAATAAGGAAATAAAGATCACAAAGCCGAAGCTAGCCAGCAGTGCACTTGTAAATATTGTTGTTTGTGTAATAAAACCCGGGCCAATGGCTGAGGTAGCCATTAAAAATGCAGCGCCCATAAAAGCCCCGGCGTATGTTTGTTTTTTGCTCAACTGTTTATTCTTTGAATGTGGATGTTTTCCTGCTGCAGGCTGTTGTATAATGATTTCGCAAAGGATACCGCATGGTTGCCGTCACCATGTAAACATATCGTATCTGCTTTTATTGATATCCTGTTCCCATTAACTGCTGTTACTGTTTTGTTTTTTATCATTTGCATTACCTGCAGCACTGCAGTAATATCATCTTCTATGAGGGCATTGGCCTGTTTTCTCGGCGTTAATAAACCACCGGGCTGGTATGTTCTGTCGGCAAAAACCTCATTCGCAGTTTTTAATCCCTGTTGTTCAGCTGTTGTTATCATAGGAGAGCCGGATAGACCATAGTAAATGAGCGATGCATCAAACGCTTTCACAGCTGTTGCAACTGTATGAGCAATGCTGATATCTTTTGCAGCCATATTATATAAGGCACCATGTGGTTTTACGTGATGTAACCTGGTTCCGTACGTAGCTGCAGCTTTATTTAATACTTCAAGTTGCTGTATGATAAAATCATGGATCTGTTCCGGCGGTAAATCCATTTCGGTTCTGCCAAAATTTTCTTTATCAGGAAAAGATGGATGTGCGCCAATAGCAACATTATATTGAAGACAGAGTTCAATAACCCTTTTCATGGTGGCTTCGTCGCCTGCATGGTAACCACAGGCAATATTGGCTGAAGAAATATACGGCATCAGTAACGCTTCATTGCCCACACCCTCACCCATATCACAATTGATATCAATAGTCTCCATATAATTTTTGACAGGTGGTTTTAACTACGGCAAGCAGGTGCTGCGCCGACATAAATGCGTCTTCGGCCTGCTGCAGCGAAACTAATTCAAAATTCAGTTTTGCATTTACAGGCAGTTGCGCCAGTTTTGGCAGATCAGCTGTAATGATATTTGCTAATCTTGGATAACCACCTGTTGTTTGATGATCTGCCATCAGTACAATTAACTGGCCGCCGGGAAGCACCTGTATGGTTCCGGAATTTACTGGTGAAGAAACAAGGCTGGCGGTATCGTTCAAAAGTATATTTTCTCCTGCAAGCCTGTATCCCATACGGTCTGACTGGCTGCTGACTGTAAAACTATGGCTTAAAAAAACTTGTTTGGCAGGTTCATCCATCAGTTCCCACTCCGGCCCTTTTACACAACGGATAGTCCCGGTGTTTTCGTATACACGTGTAAGTGACTTTGGTTCAACAAGGAAAAACTTGCGGTCGATGGCTTTAGGTTCAGCCGGTATTTCAATGACGTCATCTTTTTTTAGCGGTCTTCCTAAATGGCCACCGGCATTTACTTTTGTATTGGTACTGTAACTGCCCAGCCATTTTTCTGCCTGCAGGCCGCCATGTATGGCCAGGTATACCCTTGCACCGGAGATTATTTTTTTAAAACTGAGTACTGAGTTTTTTTGAATAATCACTGGCTTATACAGTTCAACAGGCATGTCATTTATATGGGCATCAAAGTCAGCACCTGCAATACTGATGATGGTGTCCGTATCAAAAAATATTTCGGCAGCAGGAAAATGCATTTCAATTATTGGTGCGTTATTATCATTACCTGCCATATAATTAGCAATGGCCGCAGCAAAATAATCCATTGTACCGCCGGGGCCAATGCCCTGTGAGCGGTGCCCCGTTCTGCCTCCGTCCTGTATAGTGCTGAATATGCCTGGTTTTATGATCTTAATGCTCATTCAGTTGTTCAAATTCCTGTTGGTTTATTGAGGTAAATGTAACCGTATCACCTGCTTTTAATAAACAGGGATCGTCTTTGCCTGTATCAAATATCCTTAACGGAGTTGTGCCAATGATCTGCCACCCTCCTGGAGAATCGAAAGGATAGATGCCTGTTTGCTCACCCGCAATACCAACACTGCCGGCATTTACTTTTATCCTTGGCTGTTCTTTTCTCGGGGTAATGATCTTTTTGTGTACTGTACCCATATAGGCAAAACCGGGTAAAAAGCCTGTCATATAAACATGGTATTTTTCTCCGGTGTGAAATTGTATTAATTCGTCCGTACTGATTTGATGTAACGCTGCAACATATTCCAGGTCTTCTCCATTATAATAAACAGGTATGGTAATATTGTTGACATTGTTATTTTCTGCAGCTGATAAAGCGACTGCTGATACTTGCAGAACCTGTTCCTTTACAAAATCAAATATGGATAAGGTATCCGGGTAAGATTGTTTTATAAATAAGGCGTTGTAAAATACAGCCAGCGATGCATATGCCGGCACCGATTCAATAAAACCCGGGAAGGGTTTTTGGATAAGAGCCTGGTGAAGTCCAATGATTTTTTCATTAATAGTCCTGTCGATGATATTGCCATATGAAAGCAATAATGCTGCATCGCCAAGGGATGTAATATGGAAACTGGCTGTTGAGATAAACTATATTTATTTACAAACTTATCAACTGTAATTGTAAAAACCTTTGCCTGTTTTTTTTCCCAGCTCACCTTTGTTTACTTTTTCGATTTGAACGGGAGAGGGTTCAAATCTTGGGGCATGGTCAAAAGCTTCATAAATACTTTTGGATACGGCAAGGTTTACATCCATGCCAATGAGGTCCATCAGTTTAAAAGGCCCCATTTTAAAACCGGCTGCTTCCATGATGGCATCTGCCGTTTCATAAGTGGCAATACCTTCTTCCACCAGTTTCATAGCCTCCAGGTAATAAGGACGGGCCACCCGGTTTACAATAAAGCCCGGTGCATCTTTGCAGCTAACGGGTACTTTATTTAATTGTTTGCATAACCCGTATAAGGTTTCTATCGTTGCATCGCTGGTTTGATCGCCTTTCACCACTTCCACCAGTTTCATTACAGGTGCAGGATTAAAAAAATGCAGGCCTGCCATCCGCTGCGGATGTATAATATGCTTTTGTATGGCTGAAATGGAAAGGGAAGAAGTATTGGATGCAAAGATCACATCCTCTTTATTGATAGCTGCAAGCTTATTGAAAATATCAACCTTTGGTTCCGTTTTTTCAATAATAGCTTCTATAAAAATACCTGCTGTACATTGATTGATGTCGCTGGTAAATTGTATGCGGCCAAAAATGGTTTTGCTTTCTTCTGCTGAAATTTTTTCTTTATCAATTAAGAATTGCAGGCTTTTTTGAATGTAAGATTTTGCTTTGTTTAATACTTCTTCATTGATGTCAAATAAAATGGTGGCAAAGCCGCTTTGTGCAGCCACCTGTGCAATACCGCTGCCCATAGTGCCGGCACCAATAATACATATGGTTGTATTAACAAGTTGAGTCATTTATTATATGCTGAATGAAGATAATCAGTAAAAGTGAGTGACACAACGAAGCTGAACAATGTTACCTGTTGCTGATGAAAAACTACACTGCACTCGTAAACTGTTTCAAAAACCTTACATCATTTTCGCTGAACAGCCGCAGGTCTTTTATCTGGTATTTCAGCATGGTAATGCGTTCAACACCCATACCAAATGCAAAACCGGTGTATTTATTGCTGTCTATGCCGCAGTTCTCCAGTAAATTGGGATGCACCATGCCACAACCAAGTATCTCTACCCAGCCGGTATGTTTGCACACACTGCAGCCACTGCCACCACATATCAGGCAGCTGATATCCATTTCTGCACTGGGTTCGGTAAAAGGAAAATAACTTGGCCTGAAACGAACTTTTACATCATTGCCAAACATTTCCTGTACAAAAAAGTACAGTGTTTGTTTTAAGTCGGCGAAGGAAACATTTTCTGCAATGTATAAACCTTCCACCTGGTGAAAGAAGCAATGGGCCCTGGCGCTGATGGTTTCATTGCGGTACACACGGCCCGGGCAGATGATACGGATGGGCAGTTTGCCTTTTTCCATCTCCCGTACCTGTACACTGGAAGTATGTGTACGCAGCAGCCAGTCGGGGTTTTGTGCTATATAAAATGTATCCTGCATATCACGGGCAGGATGATTTTCCGGTAAATTCAATGCGGTAAAATTGTGCCAGTCATCTTCAATTTCGGGCCCTTCGGCTACCGCAAAACCCAGCCGCTGGAATATGGAAACAATCTGGTTACGAACCAGGCTGATCGGGTGGCGGCTGCCCAATGGCAGTGCATCACCGGGTAAAGAAAGATCGATCGATTTTTCATTGGTTTCTTTGTTGTTACTGGTGGCAGCTCTCAGCTCCTCGTATTTGGCTTCGGTAAATAATTTGAAATCATTGAGCACAAGACCAAATTCTTTTCTTTTTTCAGCAGCCACGTTTTTCATTTCTCCCATTACTTCTTTCACCAGCCCTTTGGCACCCAGGTATTTTATACGGAAAGCTTCTGCCTCTTCTGATTTTTGGGCAATAAAGTCCTTTATCTCTTTTTTATAACTATCTATTTTCTCCAGCAAATTTTCCATGCGGCAAAAATAAGAAAAAAGCAGCACCGTCCCCCCGCTCTTTAAAGAGAGGGGCGGTTGAGGTCAATACAGGAAAGCGGTTGTTTTTTTCCTATGTTTGCTTAAAATAATTTCCAATGCTTGACCTGCATGATTTTTTAGAACCGGTGAACATACATGCGCTGAATGATGACAGTGGTTATAATGATGGTCAGTTTGCCAAACATATTGCTGTGTACGAAGAAGAGATACCTGATATTACAGATGCAGATATAGTGCTGGTGGGTGTGGGTGAATGCCGTGGTGCCGGTATGTTCGACAGTATGAAAGAAGCACCGGATGCCATCAGGAAACAATTGTACCAGTTACATTACTGGCATACTGATATAAAGATTGCTGATATTGGTAATATAAAATCAGGTGCAGCATTGAGCGACAGCTATGCTGCAGTAAAAACAGTGATCGCAGAATTGCTTCAGCTTAAAAAGAACGTGGTGATACTGGGTGGTTCGCATGACCTTACACTGGCGCAGTATTATGCTTACAGGCATTTGGATAAAGTGGTGGAAGCCACCTGTATTGATGCCACCATCGACCTGCGTGGGGAAAGTTCCATCCGTAGTGAAAATTTTCTACTGGAGATGCTTACAAGCGAACCCAACCTGGTAAAGCATTATAATCATATCGGTTTCCAGAGTTATTTTGTTCATCCACGTATGCTGGAGACGATGGACAAACTCCGTTTTGACTGTTACCGGGTGGGCATGGCAAAGGAAAAGATCGAAGAGATGGAACCGGTAATAAGAAATACACAATTACTGAGTTTTGATATCAATGCCATTAAGCACAGTGATGCGCCGGCTAACGACTGCAGCCCCAATGGTTTTACCGGCGAAGAAGCGTGTATACTTACCCGCTATGCAGGATTAAGTAATAACCTGAGCAGTTTTGGTATTTATGGCTACCAGCCACGCTCGGACGTGTATGAACTTACTGCCAAACAAATAGCCCAGATGCTCTGGTATTATATTGATGGAAAGAGCAGGAGCAAACATGAGTCATCGCTGGAAGACAGGGCACAATTCAACGAATTCAATACGGTGGTGGCAGAAACAGATACAGTGTTTTTACAGAGCCGCAAAACAAGCCGCTGGTGGATGGAGTTGCCCAATAAAAAAATAATAGCCTGCAGTTATAATGATTATGTAAGCGCCAGCCGCAACGAGATACCCGAAAGATGGTTGCGGGTGCAGGAAAGAGGATGATCATGCGATACCTTTCTTATTTTATTACTCTTACTGTATTTATTTGTTCCTGTTCTGTAACAAAACAGATCGGTAAACAGGCAGATAATGTGCTGTTGAAAGATTCTGTTATCAGTACTGGTCATACAGGTATCAGTATTTATGAACCGGCTACGGGTAAGTACTGGTATAATTATGAAGCAGAAAAATATTTTGTGCCGGCGAGTAATGTAAAATTGTTTACGCTGTACGCAGGAATGAAATATTTAGGAGATAGTATACCAGGTATAAAATACCAGTTGCTTAAGGATAGTTCAATAAATATATTCCCAACCGGAGATCCCACATTTTTGCATCCGGATTTTAAAAAACAACCTGTACTAGACTTTTTGCAGCATAACAAGCGAAGCATTCTTTTTTTGAAGGGTTGGGAAGCGCAGGCATTAGGCTATGGGTGGGCATGGGATGATTATAATGATCGTTATATGGCGGAACGAAGTCCTATGCCGGTTTTTGGGAACGTTGTTAATTTCAGGCTGAACAATACTAAGCTTGCGGATACTTCTTATAGTTATTGTATTGATATAGCATGGGAGGCCACTCCAAAATATTTTGAATCGGCAATTAGTCCATCTTATTACCCGCCAATCCGGAAAGGGATTGCTGCAGATACAGCGGGGATAAAAGGCAGTATGCTTAAATTTTCTATTAAGAGAAAGCCGGATAGTAATTTTTTTGGATTGGCTTATGATGAAGGAGCGTTTTCTGTACAAACAATCCCCTTTAAAACTTATGGTATTAATACTGCTATGCAGATTTTAAAAGATGATTTTAAATTAAACCCTGGTCTGATCATAGATGATAACCCTTTTTTTTCAAGGCGAAATATATTTTTGAAATCTCATACACTATACTCACAGCCTTCCGATTCTCTCTTCAAACCAATGATGTACAACAGCGATAATTTTTTTGCTGAACAAACATTATTGATGACAAGTAATGAAAAGCTGGGCGTGATGAATGATGAAGCCATTATTGATACACTATTATCAACAGATTTAAAAGATGTGCCACAGAAACCCAAATGGGTGGATGGCAGCGGGCTCAGCCGTTACAATCTTTTTTCTCCAAAGGATTTTATTTTTATTTTAAATAAAATGAAAAATGAATTTGGCCTGGAAAGATTAAAAACAATTTTACCAGGCGGTAATGCAGGCACATTAAAAAATTATTTTATTGCGGATAGTGGTTTGGTTTATGCAAAAACAGGTTCACTCAGTAATCATGTTGCATTAAGCGGTTTTGTTATTACAAAAAAGAATAGACTCCTTTTTTTCTCCATACTTAATAATCACTTCATCGGAAGGGCAACAACCGTACGGCGTGCGGTAGAAAAATTCCTGCAGGGTATAATAGAAGATTATTAAAAAATTTTTTCATTCAGGCAACACAAGCCCCGGGGTTCGTATCTCTTATATATCTGTTCCTAACCAGTCTTAAATCGAATTTTTTATGAGAAAGATATTCGTGTTCCTGACACTTGCCATGCTTTTACTCTTTGCTAAAACCCAGGCCCAGACAAATACAAACTGCAATGCCGATTTTGCGTTTACCATATATAGTTATACGGTCGGGTTTGCTGCAGACAGCGATCCGGATTCTGCCTGGATAAATCATGTATGGAATTTTGGTGATGGCGCCATTATTAACGGGTCGCAGCGTTTATTTCATGCCTATACCGCACCCGGTACTTATACAGTAAAGCATACTGTAAAAAAACTAACACCCAATGGTGCTGTTGTTTGTGAAAAAACTGTTTCAAAAGATGTGGTTATACAGCCGGTGCCAATCCCCTGTGATCTTGGCGCCGGCTTTAACTTTAAGCGGGACAGCGTGCAAAAGAATAAGGTTTATTTTACCAATATCACGCCTGCAGCAACTGCTGGTGTAAAGTATCAATGGAGTTTTGGAGACGGAAAATTTTCTGATGCAAGAAATCCTGTGCATACGTATGATTCAGCAGGGTTGTATTATGTGTGCCTGCAGGTAAGGGGTGGCGACAGTTGCTATGATGATTCCTGCAGGTATATTCAATTGCAAACACAGCCAACGGATTCCTGTGGTGTTGGTGCAGACTTTTCTTTTTATCCTGATCTATCCGAAGCAAACAGGATACAATTCAACAGTACTGTTTCATTTATTCCTTACGCTGATTCTATTATTATAGTATGGAGTTTTGGCGATGGTACCATTTCATATGATATGAATCCGTCGCATGTATTTGCAAGCCCGGGCACTTATAACGTTTGCCTTAAAGTGAGCCAGTATTCCGGTAACCCCGCTATAGGAACCTGTTCAAAAGAAATTTGCCGTGTGGTAACAGTAACACAACCCGTTTGTGATCTTAATGCAGATTTTACGTACACAAAAGACAGTATACCGGCAACAGCATTATTTGCTTACAGGTTTACCAATACTTCACAACCTTTGAATAGTTATGATTCCGTTTTTTGGGATTTTGGTGATAATACCCTGTTGGTAAATGAAAATAATCCTGTTCATGTATACAGCCAGCCGGGCACTTATACAGTTTGTCTTACAATAAAAAGAAGAACCGACAGTCTTAGTATCCCTTATTGTTTGGAAAAGAGTATTTGCAAAACTATTACAGTGAATCCTTTACCGCAACCCTGCAGTCTTAATGTAAATTTTGTATCACATATTGATTCACTCGATAAGAAAAGTATTCACTTTATTAACATGAGCCAGCCGGTAAACATTACGGCTTTTGCAGAATGGTCCTTTGGTGATGGAACCATGGATGATCACTGGAATGCCGATCATGTTTATGAACACCCGGGTGTATATACTGTTTGTCTTAAAATAAAACAAAATGATTCCTGTATAAGAGAGATGTGCAAGACCATTATTGTAGACTCTGCGCTGTACCCCTGCAACATAAACCCTGGTTATAATTTTACCAGGGACAGTGCTCAGCCCAATAAAGTGTATTTCTACAGTTCACCTGTTGCCTCAAACGATATAGTGAAATGGAGTTTTGGTGATGGTACTTATTCTTATGACCAGAACCCGGTACATATATACAGCGCCGCAGGTTTATACAATATTTGTCTCACTGTAACCAGGAATAATACCTGCAGCAAAGACACTTGTGGCCTGTTACAGGTAAATGGCCCGGCACCCTGCAGCTTTGATGCAGGGTTTACTTACTTTTCCTCAGCAGGCTCCGGAGAGATCTATTTTAATAATTCAACAATACTGCATTCATCCGACTCTGTTTACTGGAGTTTTGGTGATGGTACTTATTCATACGACTACAGTCCTGCCCACAAATACAATGTACCGGGTGTATACGCAGTTTGTCTTCGGGTTACAAGAGTTGATTCAACAGGCATTGCGCCCTGCATAAAAGAGTATTGCCAGTCTGTGCATGTGAAAGATACTTGTAACCTGCAGGCAGACTTTATTGTATTGTATGACAGCACTAATATTGATAGTTTGGGTGTTTATAAATTCAAAGATATTTCGCAGCCGTATACTGCCGCCGATTCTCTCTTCTGGGATTTTGGCGATGGTTCTCCCGTTGTAATAAACCAGCATGAACCTGAACATATTTATGAAATGACGGGCTCTTACACCGTTTGCCTTACAATAAAGAAACGTTCATCTATTCCCGGTAATGCTGATTGTGTAAGCCGCAATTGTAAAATGATCTATGCTGTAAGTAACAGGTGTAAACTGCAGGCAAACTTCGGGTGGGTTACTGATTCATCCAGTAAAAGAAAAATCAAATTCCATAATTCAACGGCGGCGCTTAATACTGCTACAGATATATCCTGGTATTTTGGTGATGGAAGTTCATCCACTGATCCGAACCCCGTTCATGAATATGCAGTTGGCGGTACTTACACTGTTTGCCTAAATGTAAGACAAAGCAATACCTGCTTTAGTAATTATTGCAATATCGTTGTTGTTGATTCAGTAGTACAACATGACTCCTGCAGCCTGCAGCCCGGTTTCATACATCAGCAAAGCTCAACAGGCAACAGGAAAGTATTTTTTACAAACACCACAGAGGTTCCGTCATCTGCCGCACAGGCAGAATGGACTTTTGGCGATGGAACATCCGCCAGTGGCTGGAATGCAGAACATATGTATGCCCAGGCGGGTACTTATATTGTATGTTTAAAAATAGATGCAGGCGCTGATTGTGTACGCTATACCTGCGATACAATTATAATAGATGCAGCGCCACCTGCCGGTTGCGGTAATATCTTTGCAAAGTTTGAGACAAGAAAAGACAGTTACCTGCCTAATAAAATCTACTTTACTGCGGCCACCAATATGCCGCAGCCCAATCAAACATGGCTTATCACAAACCTGTTTGCACTGGATACAACTGCTGTATTACAGCAAAACAATCCTGCATACAGCTTTAAAGATACGGGCTACTACAATGTATGTTTGGTGGTGTCATCAAACAGTAACAGTTGTGTGGAAGTTTCGTGCAAACCTGTGTACATTAACAGTATTACAGCGCCGGTACAATGTGTGCTGCAGTCTTATCCTAACCCGGTGCATGGTGAAGTAAAAGTTAATCTTGAACTCACCCAGGCAGAACAAATAAAAGTGGCTGTATTCAATATACAGAATGTGCAGGTGCTTCAAAAATCGCAGCAGGGCGTGGTTGGGAATAATACAGTTCAGTTAAATACTTCTTTATTAGTGCCTGGATTTTATACCATTCGCTTTGTGTATGGAAATAACGTTTGTTATTCCAGGTTTCAAAAATTATAAATAGGGGTTATAGGATCGCCGCCCTGTTCGAAAGAGCAGGGCTTTTTTATTTAACGCCCAAACATTTTATCAAGGTCTGCTTTCCTGAATTCGGTATAGGTTGGTTTGCCGTTGGGTGTAATGTTTGGGGCTTTACAGGAGAACAGGTCTTCCACCAGTACCTGCATCTCTTTTTGTGAAAGCGAAGTGCCCGCTTTTACAGCCTGTTGCCAGGCGAGTGAACGGAAAAGTTTTTCCCGGTTGCTGTATTTCAGATCACTGCTGAAATGTTTATACTGCTCCAGCATTTTTTCAATGGCTTCCTTTTCATTTCCGTGGCTTGTATCCGCCGGTGTGCCCTGTATAACAAAACTGTTATTGCCAAAGGCTTCCAGCTCGTAACCAAGCTGCAGCAGGTCGGGGATCAATTCATTTAACAGTACAGCATCTGTGGCAGTTAAACCAACCACGGATGGGAAAAGGCTTTTTTGTGTTGCTGCCGGTTTTCCATCCACAGCATTTATATATTTCTCATACAAAATTCTTTCGTGTGCATTTTGCTGGTGTATCAGCAGGAAGCCATCATCATTCTGGAAAAGAATATAAGTATTGTGAAGTTGCGTAAGATGGTAATGGGTCAGTGGTTCATAATGGATCTTCAATAATGTATCAGCGCTGCTCCCGGTTGAAGCAGTAATGTCTCTTTCGGCGGTTGTTCCCGTTAATTCATTGCCCTTTATTGTTTCGGCAGGCGTATAAAAATCTTTCCAGTTTTTCAGGTCACTTTTCTTTTCAATAAAATGGGCCTGGTTTCTTTGCGTAAAGGTGCTGTATAACGAAGAGGAAGATGCAGCTGATTTTTTTTCTTCAGTAAAAGGTTTACTTACAGCATCTGTCTGTTGTATCGAGGCATCCAGTTCAAAGTCGAGTGCCGGCGTAATACTGAATTGTGCCAGCGCATGCTTTACTGCACTCTGCACAAAGGCATACACGATCTTTTCATCATCAAATTTTATCTCCTGTTTGGTGGGATGCACATTGATGTCCACGTGTGCAGGATTTAAATCAATGAACAGCGTGTACATCGGGAAACTGTCTTTAGCGATCATTTCATCAAAAGCGCTCATTACCGCATGATTCAGGTAAGGGCTTTTAATAAAGCGGTTATTCACAAAAAAGTATTGATCACCTCTTGTTTTCTTGGCTGTTTCCGGTTTGCCCACAAAGCCAAAAATATTCATGTAATCTGTTTGCTCCTGTACGCTTACCAGTTTTGCATTGTAGTTGCTGCCAAGCAAATGAACAATGCGTTGTTTTAACGTGCCTTTCTCCAGGTGAAATACCTGCTGGCCATTGCTTGTAAGTGAAAAGAATATTTCAGGAAAAGACATTGCCACCCGGATAAATTCATCTACTATATGGCGTAACTCTGCCGCATTGCTTTTTAAAAAGTTCCTTCTTGCCGGTACATTAAAGAATAAATTTTTCATGGCAATGCTGGTGCCCTGCTGCCAGGCCACAGGCTCCTGTTTTTTTACCATGCTGTTCTCTATCTCCAGGTAAGTACCGGTGGTATCTTCCTCTTTTTTTGTTTTCAATTCCACCTGCGCCACCGCAGCAATACTCGCCAGTGCCTCACCCCTGAAACCCATTGTTTTTATATGAAACAGGTCATCAATACTCCTGATCTTGGAAGTGGCATGCCGCTCAAAACACATGCGGGCATCCGTTTCACTCATACCCTTGCCGTTATCAATTACCTGTATCAGTGATTTCCCGGCATCATTCACCACCAGCTGTATTTCGGTGGCACCTGCATCCACGGCGTTTTCAAGCAGTTCTTTTACAGCGCTGGCAGGTCGTTGTATCACTTCACCAGCAGCTATCTGGTTGGCAATATTATCGGGTAATAAATGAATGATATCGGGCAAAACTTCTCTCCTTTATTTTAAGGCGAAATTACGTAGATAAATGAAAGTTTTTTTTAAATACATACAGGCTGTGCTTATGCCATACCGCAATAGGGTCAGCAAAGGGGAAATGCTGGTTTTTTGAAAGGTGTTTTTCCCTATTTTATATTACATATACCCTTTTTCCGGGTTATTAATTGACAATATTGTTTTGTTATAATAGCTTTAATCCATATTATTCTTTAACACCAAAAATCAGTTTTATGCCAAGAATTATCCATCCTTCTATTTTATCAGGAGCGTCCCCGCTGAAATTTAATGCACAAAGCGGTTGTAATTTCAGTGACCCATCAGCCAATGTTATGGAGCAATCCCCTGCACCTGTTCAAAGTGTACGGGATTGTATAGACCGTTATGAACAGTTTGTAAATACCAGCGTGGCTCCGGGAGAAGCCGATAAAGTGGTGCGGTACAGTAATTTCAGGATCCAGGATATATTGCTGATGATTTCAGAAAACCTTGATTGCAGCTTTCTCCGCATCTATAATGGAATCGACGCAGATGGTAACCATTTTAAAATAATGCTGCCTGTGCAACAGGATGCAGCCGGGGTAACAAAGCAGCAGGAAGATACATTGTATATTATGGATTGCTGCAGGTGCAAGCCAGATTGCCTGGCCTCAGCGGGTTTTTAAAATAAGGAGGCTGCAACAGGCCTCCTTATTTTTATTTAATTTAGGAGATATGAAATGGGAAGTCGTTGTAAACTTCAGCCTGCATGTAATAAATTTTTTTTTATTCTGTGCCGCTTATAAAAGGTCTCCATTAAGCCTGCAATTAATGGGTATTGCGGTACTGGTAACTTTTTTCGTGGAATTATATGCGGTTCAGTTAATGCTGAAGTCAATAGATAATAATTTCATCTATCATTTTTTAACTCCTGTTCAATATTCAATATTCGCATTGTCTTACATGGTAAAGATCAGGAACAGGCAGGTAAAAAAAATTATCCTGTTCTCAATACCTGCGGCATTGATTGTATCAGCATTCATTACCATTTTTTGGCAGGGACTGAACGAGTATAATTCAATCTTCTGTTCAATAAAACATGCGCTGCTGAGTTTTTGGATATTATGGTTCTTCATGGAAACATTTATGAGTGAGAATAAGATTAACCTGGTACGGGAACCATTTTTTTGGATAAGCGCCGGGTTGCTTTTAAGTTCGCTGGGAAATTTTTTTATTGAAGGGCTTATGAATTTGCTTATTAGTAAATCCAATGATATAGCGCTCCGTTTTTATCTTATTGGCGTAAGCTTGACCTATATTTTTTACTTTACTGTTTCGTTAGGGTTCTTGTTGCAACTTTTTTTTAAAAATAAATCGGCTCTTGGTAATGGATGACCTTAGTATCATCATTGTTATCGGCTCGCTCCTGTTCCTGGGGCTGCTTTTTTTCATTATTGCATTTTTGTTTTTATATCAAAGGCGGCATGCAAAACATTTAATGGAAAAAGATGAACTTAAATTTCACTTTTCCCAAACACTCCTGCAATCACAGCTCGAGATACAGGAACAAACCCTGCAGCAGATAAGCCGGGAGCTGCATGACAACCTGGGGCACTCCGCCAGCATCATCAAAATAAACCTGAATACAATAAAGCTGGATGATCCTGTAAAAACACTGGAGAAAATTGAAGACACCAAAGAGCTCACCCGGCAGCTGATCGGTGATATTAAATCCCTTTCCATAAGTCTCAATGGAGACCGCATTGCAAAAACGGGGCTTGTAAAAGCCATAGAAACAGAAGTGGAACGTTTAAATAAAACAGGCTTATTCATCGCTGAATTTTCTCATCATGGTCATCAGCCTCCTGTCGATCATGATAAATCTGTGATCCTGTACCGGATGGCACAGGAGGTATTGAACAATGCAGCCAAACACAGTAATGCAAAACAAATTAATGTTAACCTGAATGTTACTGAAAATTTATTTATATTAGCTTTTAGCGACAATGGAGATGGTTTTGATGTTGAAAAACAACTGCAGAGCAGCGGCTCAGGCCTTCAAAATTTACACAACAGGGCACGGCTGATCAATGCAACGCTTACCATTCAGAGTGTTCCCGGCAGCGGAACAACAACCATTGTGCAATTGCCCTTATAAATAAATTCTTATGAATGAAACCCAGCCAATACGCCTTGCATTGGTCGATGACCACAAGCTTTTCAGGAAAGGCCTTATCAGCCTGCTCGAAATGGTCAATAGTAACTTTACCATTTTATTTGAAGCTGATAATGGAACTGACCTTCAAAAAAAAATCGACCCCAAAAATCCTCCTGACCTTATCCTGATGGATGTAAATATGCCGGGTATGGATGGCTTTGCTTCAGTGGAATGGCTCAATAAGCATTACCCCCTTGTAAAAGTGCTTGTAGTGAGTATGATTGAAAAAGAAGAAAGCATTGTGCGTATGCTTAAGCTTGGTGTAAAGGGTTACCTGTGTAAAGATGTGGAACCAAAAGAGCTTGGCGAAGCATTGAATGCTATCATGAATAAAGGCTTTTATTATACAGATTTTATAACCGGTAAACTGGTACATTCCTTACAAAATCCCAATACAGATAACGGCTACACCGACTTCTCCAACCTCAATGAACGGGAAAAGGAATTTATCCAGCAGGCCTGCAGCGAACTTACCTACAATGAAATTGCTTCCCGTATGTTCGTAAGCCCTAAAACAGTGGATGGCTACCGCAATGCTATTTTTGAAAAACTCAATCTAAAAAGCAGGGTGGGGCTTGTTTTATATGCCGTACGGAATAATCTTTTCCGGGTGTAAAAACTTTTCACATTTTCACGGAAGCTGCTTTACAAAGCTTACGATCATAATCCTTAATTTGTGCTTTATATAACAAAGCATGAACAGGATCTTTTTTCTTATTATTTGTCTCTGGTTATTTTCTTTAACAGCCAGTGCTCAAAAACAGCAAGCAGCCGGTGCATGGGCCGATAGTGTTTTAAGCACATTGTCAGGCGAAGAAAAGATTGCACAGCTGATGGTGTTAAGGTTATCTTCTTATGATTTTAAAACAAAAACACCCATCTATTATGATTCGCTGGTGGCAGAACAGGTAAAAAAATATAATGTCGGTGGTATCTGTTTGTTCCAGGGTAACCCGGTAAAGCTTGGTACGGTAGTAAATCAGCTGCAGTCGCTTGCCAAAACCCCCATTATGGTATGTATTGATGGAGAATGGGGCGTGGGTATGCGGTTGTTTGACAGCGTGCAGGCGTTGCCGCATCAAATGATGCTGGGGGCAGTACAGGACAGCAGTATTATTTACCGCTATGGTAAACTGGTGGGTGCACAGTGCCGGCGCCTTGGTATCAATGTTAACTATGCACCGGTGGTTGATATCAATAACAATCCCAATAATCCTGTAATTAATGACCGCAGTTTTGGAGAAGATAAATACAAAGTGGCGCTGTATGGTATACAGTATATGCGTGGAATGCAGGAAGAAGGGGTGATGGCATGTGCCAAACATTTTCCCGGGCATGGTGATGTGGCGGTGGATTCCCACCTTGACCTGCCCATTATTAATAAATCAATCCAGCAGCTGGATTCGCTGGAGTTGTATCCCTTTAAAGCAATTTTTAATGCCGGTGTCGGCAGCGTAATGATCGCTCATTTATATATACCTGCCATTGACAGTGCAAGGAACCGGGCAACGTCCATTTCTAAAAATAATGTTACAGGGTTGATGCGGAACCAGCTGAATTACCAGGGACTAACGTTTACGGATGCACTGGAAATGCAGGGTGTGAAAAAGTTTTATCCTGATGGGGAAGCATCAGTGGAATCCCTGGTGGCCGGTAATGACATGCTTTGCCTGCCCGGTGATGTGGAACAGAATATTAAAAAGATAAAAGAAGCGATAGCGGCAGGCCGCTTAAGCTGGAATGATATTGAGCTGCATTGTAAAAAAGTGCTCGTGGCAAAATACATGTACAGCGTACCGCCGGTGGTGAACACAGAAAATATAACAGCTGATCTTAACAAAGGCATCTCTGAAATGAAAAAAACAGTGGCCGAAAATGCTATCACACTCCTGGATAAAACCAGCAGGGATTTTTTCCCGCTTTCAGAACTGGATCCTGCAGTTGCCTATGTTGGTATTGGTTTAACAGGAGAAAATGCTTTTGCAAAAAGAATGAAGGCAGATTACAATGCAGCTGCTTTTTATTTTAATTATAAAGAAGATGCAGGCAGGGTGGCCTCCATTGTAGAACTTGTTAAAAGAAAATATAAAAGGGTGGTGATTGGCATCCATGCCTACAGCCGCACACCTGCCAATAATTTTGGAATGAGTGCTGCAGCATTACAGCTTATAAAGCAATTACAGCGGCAGACAAACAGCATCAGTTTTGTTTTTGGCAATCCTTATGCCATCAAAAACTTTTGTAATGCAAAAAACCTGGTGGCCTGCTATGAGGATGATTCGCTTACACAGCGGGCGGCAGTTGATTTCTTACAGGGAAAATTTGCAGCAAGGGGAAAACTGCCGGTTACAGTTTGTGATACTTATAAGTTTGGCAGTGGTATTGTTATGATCAATGCTAACCAGTTTCATGAGGTGGATGATGTTGCGGAGAATGCAGTGAAAATGGGCGCCACACCCGGCTGTGAGATAATGGTTGTGAAGGATGGAAAAATAGCTTACAATAAAGCGTATGGCTGGTTTGATTATAGCCAGTCGCAGGAGGTGACAGCAGAAGCTGTGTACGATATGGCATCTGTTACAAAAATGTGTGCCACCACCATTGCCATCATGCGGTTGTACGATGAAGGCAGGATCAGCCTGGATAAAAAACTCGGCGATTACCTGCCGCTCGTTAAAGGAACAAATAAAGCACAGCTAATTATTAAAAACATATTGCTGCACCAGGCCGGGCTTGCGGCGTTTATTCCTTTTTATAAAGAGACTTATGATACAGCTACCGGTAAGCCATACACGAGATTGTATGCTGCTGTAAAGAGCGACAGTTTTGCTGTTAAGGTGGCGGATAGTCTTTACCTGCGGAATGACTGGAACGATACCATGCTCAGCCGTATAATACAAAGCCCGCTTGGCCCGGCTAACAAATATGTATACAGTGATAATGATTTTATTTTCCTGGCGAAAGTGGTGGAGGCAGTTAGCGGAACTACGCTGGATAAATTTGTGAAAAAGGAATTTTATACCCCTATGTCACTGGCTACCGCCGGTTTCAGGCCAAGGGACTATGTGTCATTAAATAAAATTGCACCTACAGAAAATGAACCTTTTTTCAGGCGGCAGCTGATACAGGGATATGTACATGATCCCGGTGCTGCTATGTTTGGTGGTGTGGCCGGCCATGCAGGCTTATTCAGTAACAGTTATGATATTGCCTGTATCATGCAGATGCTGCTGAACGGCGGTGTATATAACGGTAAGCGGTACCTGCAAAAAGAAACTGTGGACCTGTTTACGGCTTACCATAGTAATATCAGCCGCCGTGGATTTGGCTTTGACAAGCCGGAAAAAGACAATGATAAACGCCCTGAACCTTACCCCTGTTACTCTGCGTCACCAGCCACCTTTGGGCATACCGGTTTTACGGGCACCTGTGCCTGGGCAGATCCTGTCAATAATTTGATCTTTGTTTTTTTAAGCAACAGGGTAAGCCCTGATGGAACCAATACTAAATTACTGAAGATGAATGTGCGTCCTGCCATTCATGAAGCCATTTACCGGGCATTTGGAATTGCAAAAAAGTGAAGCCTTATTTGTAATCACTGATACGGAGCACATTTTCACAGAAATTATATTCATGCAGATCATTGCTGCTGATAATTACAAGCCTGTTTGCTGTATGGTTATTGATTAAATACTGGTATAGTTTTATTCCTTCTTCGTCAAGATTGGTGGTGGGTTCATCTAAAAGCAGTACAGGTGTATTGCTGAAAAATGCCTGCGCCAGTTTTAACCGTTGCTTCATGCCGCTGCTGTAATACCGGATTTCTTTATTGGCAGCATTTTCAAGTCCCGTTATTTGCAGTGCTTCAGTTGCCGGAATACTAAGCGGTTTAAACTTTGTATGAAAAGATAACAATTCAAGGGCTGTCATCTCTTCTATCAATTCCAGGTAGGGAGCTGCAATGGAAACATGCTGGTAATGTTCTTCGGCAGGAATAACCGACATGTTTTTAAATGTTACAGTGCCTTCATTGAAACTAAGTGAACCAGCAATCACCTGCAGCAGGGTTGATTTACCCGACCCGTTCGGTCCTGTAATGGCATATTTTTTTGCAGCAGCAAATTCATAACTGCAATGCCGGAATATCCATTCCCTGTTAAATCGTTTGCCGGTATCGGTGAGTGTGATCTGCATACTCCAAACCCTTGATGGGGCTTACGAAGATTAAGGAAGATTGTTAGTGCCTTTTATAAAAAGGAAAATACCGTTTGGTTTTTTCCTTCAGAAGCCTACTCGTCCTCCATATTCCCTTTTGAAAAACGTTTGATAATGCCTCGTCCGCTTTCCCTGATAAATGTTACTATTTCATCCCGTTCATCAGTAGCCGGCAATTCTTCTTCAATAAAGTTCAGTGCCTGCGAAGTGTTCATGGATTTATTGTAAATAATGCGGTAGATATCCAATATATGGTTGGTTCTCTCAAGGGTAAAACCTCTTCTTTTTAACCCGACTGAATTAATGCCGGCATAACTTAATGGAGTACGGCCTGCTTTTATATAAGGTGGCACATCTTTGCTTACCAGCGAACCGCCGCTTACAAAAGCATGCTGCCCTATTTGTACAAACTGGTGTACCGCACACATACCGCCCAGTATTACAAAATCGCCTATTAATACATGACCTGCCACCTGTGTGTTGTTGCTCATGATGCAGTTGTTGCCGATCACGCAATCATGTGCAATATGGCTGTAAGCCATCAAAAGGCAGTTGCTGCCAACTTTCGTAACCCATTTATCTTTACTGCCCCGGTTGATGGTAACAAATTCACGGATGGTGGTGTTATCACCTATTTCAACTGTTGTGATCTCTCCTTCAAACTTCAGGTCCTGTGGTATGGCTGAAATAACGGCGCCGGGAAATATGCGGCAGTTCTTGCCAATACGTGCCCCCTCCATGATGGTTACATTACTGCCGATCCAGGTGCCTTCACCAATTTCCACGTTCTGGTGTATCACGCTAAAAGGATCAACCTTTACGTTGGTGGCAAGCTTTGCGTTGGGGTGTATGTATGTGTGTGGATGAATCATTTTCCCTAAATCCCCGGAGGGATTTTTTAAATTAATAATGTTATGATTTAATGCGATAAAAACCCTGCAGAGGTTCAGGCATTAGTTTCTTTTTACCAATTGTGCTGTAAGATCCGCTTCGGTGCAGAGTTTGTTGCCAACAAATACACTGCCCCGCATTACACAAATACCACGGCGGATAGGCTCGGCAAGTTCCATCTTTAAAAGCATAGTATCACCAGGCACTACTTTCTGTTTAAATTTACAATTGTCTATTTTTAAAAAATAAGTATCATACTGTCCTTCGGGCATAGCGTTTATACAGAGTATACCACCAGTTTGTGCCAGCGCCTCTATCTGTAATACGCCGGGCATCACCGGGTTGCCGGGGAAATGCCCCTGGAAAAAGAATTCATTAAAAGTTACATTCTTTACACCTACTATATGCTTGTCCGTTAGTTCAATGATCTTGTCCACCAGCAGGAATGGATAGCGGTGCGGCAATGTCTTCTCTATCTGTTGCTGTGTGTATACCGGTAACTGGTTGGGATCGTAGATGGGTATATCCTTGGTGTGTTTGTTCTTCTTGATGTACTGTTTTATCTTCTTGGCAAAATCCACGTTGCTGCTGTGCCCCGGCCTGTTCGCAATAATATGTCCCTTTACCGGATAACCCACCAGCGCCATATCACCCACCACATCCAGCAGTTTATGCCTGGCTGGTTCATTGGGGTAACGCAGTTCAAGGTTATTCAGGTAGCCTTCACTTTTTACTTCAATTTTTTCCCTGCCAAATATTTTTGCCAGCCGGTTCATTTCTTCATCAGTTACTGCTTTATCCACCACCACGATAGCGTTGTTGATATCACCGCCTTTTATCAGGTTATTATCCAGCAGCATTTCCAGTTCATGCAAAAAACAAAAAGTGCGGCAGGGCGCTATATCATTTTTAAAATCCCTGATGGATTTAAGACCTGCGTGCTGGGTGCCCAGTACCGGGGAATTAAAATCGATCAGCGTGGTTACTTTATATTCTGTAGATGGAAGAATGGTCATTTCCACCCTTTTCACTTCATCATAAAAAGTAATATTGGTATCAATGCTATACCAGGCTTTGGCTGCATCCTGCTCCATCACGCCGGCTTCCTCAATAATTTCCACAAAGGGTTCACTGCTGCCGTCCACGATCGGGATCTCGGGCCCGTTTATTTCAATAAGACAATTATCCACACCCATCCCCACCAGGGCCGCCAGAATATGCTCCACTGTGCTCACTTTTGCCTCCCCTGATTCAAGCGTGGTGCCCCTTGACGTGTCGGTCACAAAATCACAGTCTGCTTTTACCACAGGCATACCCGCCAGGTCAATCCGCTGAAACTGGAAACCGAACCCCGGGTTAGCCGGTTTTAAAGTCATATCCACGTTAATGCCTGTGTGAAGGCCTGTACCTGAAATACTTACGGCAGAAGCAAGCGTATGTTGTTTATCAGGATTAAAATTTGCATCCATATTGTCTTAAAATAAGATGGGCAAAGATATTTTATTTTTACAGAGTTAACCGAATGCTTTCTCTTTTATATAAAGCTGAATATTAATCTTTAAACAAACTACAATGAGTTTAGTAAAAGAATTCAACGATTACCGCAGTAAAATGAACGGGGTAATACTGGGTAAGGACAACCTGGTGATCAAACGGCTCTGGAACCTGGATACCAATACGTATGCAGAAGGGGCACTGGACGTTAAAACAAAGGAATTGCTGGGGCTGGTGGCCAGCATGGTGCTGCGTTGCGATGACTGCATAAAGTATCACCTGGGCAAGGCTCATGAATTAAAAGTGAGCACGGCCGAAGTGTACGAGGTATTTGCCGTGGCCAATATTGTAGGCGGCACCATTGTAATACCGCATACCCGCCGGGCTGCCGAATACTGGGAAGAGCTGGCTGCATCCTGATCAGCAGCTATTTGACATCGTTTGCATAATCTTTTCCCAATATACAACGTTATAGTTGTTATGTATAGTGATCTATTAGTAACTTTACGCCCTCAATTTTATTTTAAAGCTATATGAGTACAGCAACAGCCTTGCCAGTCCAGCCCTTAACTTCAAAGGATTTTGCAACAGACCAGGAAGTACGCTGGTGCCCCGGATGTGGTGATTATTCCATTCTTGCACAGGTACAAAAGGTAATGCCTTCATTGGGTGTTCCAAAAGAAAATATTGTGATCGTTAGTGGTATCGGCTGCAGCAGCCGTTTCCCTTATTATATGAATACTTATGGTATGCACAGCATTCATGGCCGTGCTACTGCGGTTGCCAGTGGTTTAAAAGCTGCAAGGCCTGAGTTGAGCGTTTGGGTAGTGTCTGGCGACGGTGACAGTATGAGTATCGGTGGTAATCATACCATTCACATGCTCCGCAGGAACTTTGATATAAATATGCTGGTATTCAATAACCAGATATATGGCTTAACAAAGGGCCAGTATTCACCTACTTCAGAGCCAAACAAAGTAACCAAGTCAACACCGTTTGGAAGTATTGACCATCCTTTTAACCCGTTAGCCCTTGCAATGGGTGCTGATGCCAGTTTTATAGCAAGGAGTATGGACCGTGACCCCAAACACCTGCAGGCAATGCTTACAAGAAGCCACCAGCACAAAGGCGCTTCATTCCTTGAAATATACCAGAACTGTAACATCTTTAACGATGGTGCTTTTGAAGTATTTACTGAAAAATCAACCAAGGCTGATGAAGTATTGTTCCTGGAACAGGGTAAACCATTAATATTCGGTGCTGCAAGCAATAAAGGAATTAAGCTGGACGGTTTTCATCCAGTAGTGGTGGAAATAGGAAAAGATGCATCGGTTGATGACCTGTGGGTGCATGATGAAAGAGATTTTTATAAGGCGCAGATACTGGTTCGCATGTTTGATGATCCAAAACTGCAGAATCACCTGCCACGTCCTTTTGGTGTATTTTACGAAACAGACAGGGCTTGTTACGAAGATGGCCTGCAATTACAGATAGATGATATCATTGCTAAAAAAGGTAAAGGTGATTTGGATAAGTTGCTGAAAGGAAACGAAACCTGGACTATCAGTTAAGGTTATTATTTGTGATATTATAGGGTGCCGCACAATTTTTGTGCGGCATTTTTTTATGATACAGGTTACGGAAATAAGAAAGCCACCCGTTTTATGGGTGGCTTGTTCTTTATCAAAAATCACAATTAATTCAAGATGCCTTTTTCCAGCAGGTATTCAGCGATCTGCACCGCATTGGTGGCAGCGCCTTTACGCAGGTTGTCGCTTACGATCCAGCAGTTGAGTGTATTAGGCTGTGTCTCATCCCTGCGGATACGGCCCACGAAAGTCTCATCTTTTTCATGTGCTGTTAACGGCATCGGGTACACGAAGTTTGCCACGTCATCCTGTACCACCACACCCGGTGCTTTGCTCAAAATATCTCTTACTTCAGCCAGGTCAAAATCATTTTCAAATTCTATGTTCACGCTCTCGCTGTGACCGCCCATTACAGGGATACGGACAGTAGTGGCCGTTACTTTAATAGAATCGTCACCCATTATTTTCTTCGTCTCATTCGTCATTTTCATTTCTTCCTTTGTATAGCCATTCTCCAGGAACACATCAATATGAGGTAGTGCATTCAGGTCTATCTGGTATTTATAGGCCATCTCACCCTGCACACCTTTACGTTCGTTCATCAGCTGGTCAACAGCTTTTACGCCGGTACCTGTTACGCTCTGGTAGGTAGATACCACCACTCTTTTAATTTTATACTTTTCATGCAATGGTTTTAACACCACCACCATTTGAATAGTAGAACAGTTCGGGTTGGCAATAATTTTATCCTCTTTGGTTAAAACATTGGCGTTTACTTCTGGTACTATCAATTTTTTTGTAGGGTCCATGCGCCAGGCACTGGAGTTGTCAATAACGGTGATGCCTGCCTCCGCAAATTTAGGTGCCAGTTCAAGTGACGTGCTGCCGCCTGCTGAAAATACTGCTACAGCCGGTTTTGCAGCTATAGCATCGGCCCAGCCAACTATTTTATATTTCTTTCCTTTAAATTCAACTTCTTTACCGATCGACTTTTCTGATGCCACCGGGATCAATTCTGTTACGGGAAAATTTCTTTCGGCGAGTACCTGCAGCATCTTGCTGCCCACCAAACCTGTTGCGCCAACTACTGCTACTTTCATTGTTGTTTTCTGTTTACTTTTGGTTTAATAAATATTTTTTTGCTGATAAGGTGAACATAAAAAAACCTTCCCTGTTTGGGAAGGCCTTAGTTATTTGGAGCATACAAACAATCTCTTAACCTTCCCCGTTTGCGGAATGTTTCTTCGTTGTCTTTGTATGTTTAGTGTTCATCAATTCGGGACCGAAAATAGTAACAATTCACTAAACAGCCAAAATCAACAGGGATTTATTTTATCTTTCCATTCTTTAATTAAAAATTATCTGTTTTTTAAAGGGCAAAGTAAGTATCTTTAAAAACAGTCTAAGCTTATGAGAAAAACGATTTTTATTTTTTTGACAGGGATGCTTTCAGTATCATTCTCCAATGCACAGGTTTCAGAAAATTTCAGCGATAATGATTATACAGGTAACCCGGTATGGCAACCATCCTTGCCGGCTGACTGGGTTGTAACTGCCGGCCAGTTACAGAGTAATAACCAGGTTGCCAACAGCTCTTATTATATCAGCACACCCAATACCATGGCTTCGGCTGTGCAATGGGAGTTTTATGTTAACCTTGCTTTTAATACTTCTTCAGCCAATTACGTAGATGTTTTTCTTACCGCTTCCGCAGGGAACCTTACAACTGCCAGTGGTTATTACGTACGTATCGGCAATACAAAAGATGAAATATGCCTGTACAAAACAGGAAGTACCACACCACTGATAGATGGGGTGGACGCCACCACCAATGTATCCAATAGTACCATCAGGATAAAAGTAACCAGAGATGCCAATAACCAATGGGCGCTTTACCGTGATCTTGCCGGTGGTACCAACTATACCAATGAAGGCACCGCTACAGATGCTACGTTTACCACATCTGCATTTTTTGGATTTTTGGTAAAGCAAAGCACCGCAAGTTTTTTCCAGAAACATTTCTTTGATGATATAGAAATAAAAGCATTTGTACCGGATATAACAGCACCTGCTGTACAGTCTTCAACAGTAATAACCGCTAACACTATTGATGTGTTATTTGATGAAGCGCTGGATAATGTATCTGCGGCCGCTGCTGCAAACTATGTAGCGAATAATTCACTGGGTTCACCTGCTACTGCAACACTGGATGCATCCAATAAATCATTGGTGCATTTGACCTTTGCAAGCAGCTTTACCAGTGGCACCAATTACCAGCTTACTATTAATGGCGTAAAAGATATTGCCGGTAATGCTATCAGTAATGGCACCACGAATTTTTCATTTACAGCCACGCCGCCGGTGCTTAATTCTGCCATAGCGCCAACCACTACCACGGTGGATGTATTCTTTGATGAACCACTGGAGAGCACCAGCGCCCAAACGGTAAGCAATTATGTGGCTAATAACTCCCTCGGTTCGCCAGCCGCTGCAGTACTGGATGCAGGTAACCCATCCATTGTTCACTTAACATTTGCAACAGCATTTGCCAATGGTACCAATTACCAGTTAACAGTAAATGGTGTTAAAGACCTGCAGGGAAGCCCCATCGTAAATGGTACAGCCACTTTTGGTTTTTACACACCACAGCAATATGATATTGTCATTGATGAAATTATGGCTGATCCAACACCACAGATCGGTTTACCAAATAATGAATGGATCGAGTTAAGAAATACCAGCAGCTTTGCCATTAATTTAAAAGACTGGAAGGTGGGTGATGGTACAAATACCAGTGGCGTTATGCCTGCTTTCGTGTTGCAACCGGATAGCTTTGTGCTTATCTGTACCGGAAGTGCAGTAGCTGCCTTAACCCCACTTGCCCGAGTAATTTCAGTAACCAGTTTTCCTTCTTTGACCGATGGCGGCAAATTGCTTACACTTATATCTAACCTGGGGCAAACAATTCACTCCGTAAATTACAGCAGTAACTGGTATGGAAATGAGTTAAAAAAGGATGGTGGCTGGTCGCTGGAAATGATCGATACAAAAAATCCATGTTCAGGTTTCAGTAACTGGAAGGCGAGTGAAGATCCCAAAGGTGGTACACCAGGAAAGAAAAATTCTGTTGATGGTGCAAATCCTGACCCCGAAGGCCCAAGACTGGTAAATGCTTATGCGACAGACAGTGTAAACCTCGTGCTTGTATTTAATGAACCGCTGGATGCAGTAACGGCATCGCTGGTTTCGAACTTCAGCATCAGTGATGGTATCTCTATTTCAGTGGCAGGTCCAACTGGTGTTTCAGGCGACCATGTGCAATTGCAATTAGCAACGCCAATTGTACGGAACAAGACATATACGGTAACAGCCAACGGCGTTACAGATTGTGTGGGTAATGCAATCGGCGATAAAAAAACAGCAAGGGTTGGTATGAGTGAAGTTGCAGACAGCCTGGATGTTGTTATCAATGAAATTTTATTTAATCCTCCTACTAACGGTAGTGATTATGTGGAATTATATAACCGCAGCAATAAGATCATTGACTTAAGTCAATTACGTATCAGCGATAAATTTACTTCAGGCTCCTTTATAGCTGTAAGTCCCGAAAGTTATTTGCTGTTCCCACAGGAGTATGTGGCAGTTACAGATAATATTCCTTTTGTGAAATCTGAGTTCGTAATACAGAACCCGGACGCATTCGTTGCTGCATCAGTTTCTATTTTTAATGATGATAAAGATTCTGTGATCTTATCAAATGCATTAACAGGAAAAAAAGTTGATCAGCTGGTATATGATGAAAAATGGCATTTTTCACTGATCAGCGACAGGGAAGATGTGTCGCTTGAAAGAATAGATCCCAATGCTGCCACACAAAATAAAGATAACTGGCACTCTGCAGCCAAGGCTGTAGCTTCAGGTTATGGCACACCGGGCTATAAAAACTCACAATACCTCACAGGCGGCGATGTAAAAGGCGAAGTAAAAGTGTCACCGGAAATACTTTCACCTGATAATGACGGCCAGGATGATATTGCAAGGATCGATTATAATTTTCCTGAACGTGGCTATGTGGCCAACATTACCATCTTTGATGCTGCCGGCCGGCCGGTTAAATACCTACAGAAAAATGCCTTGTGCGGTATTAATGGTTATTTTACCTGGGATGGCCTGGGCGATAAAGGACAGCAATTACCAACAGGCATTTATGTGGTGTATACCGAAGTGTTTAATTTATCAGGTAAGAAAAAGCATTTTAAGACAGCCATTACGCTGGCAAGAAGAAATTAAAAACCTTAAGGTCTCCATAACTTATCTTATCCTTTGATCAAAGCGGGGTGGAAATATTGCACAGCAATATTCTTATACATACTGCTTTGTAAAGGCCTGCATTCATTTTTAATTAAAAGAAGTCAAATGGCGTTAAAGATCATCAATGCAGTTTTGATCCTGTTTGCTGCTTACATGGGTATTAAACAGGGCTGGGCAATGTTTTCCGGTAAAAAAGAAATGCTGGATATGTTTGCGAAATGGCATTTTGGTAAACAAGGAGTGATGGTACTGGGCTTTTTTACATTGTTAAGCGTGGTGCTGATGCTGTTACCAAAAACATTTGTATGGGGTAATTTTTTAATGGCGGCAGGTATCCTCGTAATTATTTGCTTTCACTTACAGCATAAAGACCTTAAAGGTGTATTGATCGAGTTGCCATTTTTACTTTTATCAATGGTGATCATTTACCTGCAGCATCCTTTAACCAAAACCACTGAATGATAAAATGGATACATCAAAGCTAACCAACGCAACAGTAAAGGCAGCACTGGAAGCATGGCAAAACGGTGATTCAAAAAGCTGGCTTTCTTTTTTTACTGCAGATGCTGTGTTGTATGATGATGGGAGTCCACGTGACTTTAAGCGTTTTTCTTCCCATGCCATCGGTCATGAAAGATTCACCAGTATTGATAAAGTTGAGAACAACGGGCTGGATATTTATGGTAAATTTCATTCAGATCAATGGGGTGATTTTAAGACCTATTTTAAATTTCATATTAATACTGATGGTAAAATAACCAGGCTGGATATTGGCCAGGCCAGTTACTGATATGGAGAAAGTGCTTTTATTTTTGCAGAAGAGGAAGTATGAAATATTGCTTATCGCTTTACTGCTGCACCTTTTTATAGGTATATTTCTTTCCGATCTTGCTTTTTACACAAAAGTTATCTGGCCAGTCAATATGGTAATACTCGGTGTGGCAAGTGTGGGTGTATTTATTGAAAAGGGCAGATGGAAGAACGTCATCCGTGCTTTTCTTTTCTGGCTCGTACTGCTGCTGCCACTCAGCCTTCCTTTTGCAGGTAAGCTGCCGGGTTTTATGCAGGTGCTGAGCATTATGTATGTACTGTTCTTTCTTTTTATTTTTTGCGAGTTAATGAAGTTTCTTGTACGGCCCGGTTATATTAATACAGATATTATTTCCGCAGCAGCATGCGGGTATTTGCTGCTAATAGAAATGAGTGTTTTTTTGATGCAGGTTTATTTCTACCATGAGCCCGGCTCTTTTAAAGGGATCGATACTTCCGGGCCGGCGGCCGTTTACACCGATCTTGTTTATTTTTGTTCAATAACGTTTACGAGTATAGGTTTTGGAGATATAACACCCAATGCTCATTATACCAAACTGCTTACCTCCCTGCTGGGTATTGCAGGTCAGTTTTATTCAGTGGTGCTGGTGGGTATTCTTATCAGTAAGTTTTCATCAAAGGGAAATTAATTATGCATTCAGGAAAATCATATAAGCTCTCGGAGTTTCTTGTGTGGACAAGAAGAAATATTTACTGGTTGTTAATACTCGGTGTTTTACCAACAATATTATATCAGTTATTGGGATTTGAATGGCTGGCTATACCTTGGACAGTAGTTGCATTACTGGGTACAGCCACTGCCTTTATTGTTGGATTTAAAAACACGCAAACCTATAACCGTACCTGGGAGGCAAGGCAAATATGGGGCGCTATCCTCAACAGCAGCAGGGCCTGGGGCACTATGAGCCGGGACTTTATAAAGGATGATCCTGCTGCAACAAAAGAATTGATCTATCGCCATTTCGCCTGGCTCACCGCACTGCGTTATCAAATGCGTGACAGCCGGGCATGGGAAACATCCGGTAAATCTTACAACCAGGAGTATAAACAGTTTTACGTTATACCTGAAAAAGAAACACCACTGGAAACAGAATTGGCAAAATATCTTCCCGCGGATGAACTGCAATATATTTTAACTACAAAGAACAGGGCGGCACAATTGATGAGCCTGCAGTCAAAAACAACAAAAACATTATTTGAGAACAAAGTAATTGACAGCTACCAGTTTGTTGAGATGCAGAAGATGATAAAAGACTTTTTTGACCAGCAGGGCAGGAGTGAACGGATAAAAAATTTTCCCTATCCACGGCAGTTTGCTTCTATCAATGCATTTTTTATAAAACTATTTTGTTTTTTATTGCCCTTCGGCATGCTGAAAGAATTTGACAGGCTGAATGAATCAGTGGAGGGTATTATGAAAGGTAATATGGTTTGGCTGGTGGTGCCTTTCAGTGTTTTAATTTCATGGGTGTACACCTCGCTTGAACAGGTGGGCGAGAGTACAGAAAATCCTTTTGAAGGCAGTGCCAATGACGTACCTATTTCTCAAATGAGCAGGACTATAGAAATCGATCTGCGTGAAATGCTGGGTGAAACAGAGCTGCCGCCTGCACTGCAACCAAAAAATAATATTATCTTATAAAAATAATTGTATGAAGAAAAGAGAAAAGCTTTCCATCATCCGCCAGTATTATTCAAATGCCATCACCACCATTGATGCGATGAACAAGCTGATCGATTTTGTAGAAGGTGAACTGGACCTGGAGCCGGCACAGATCATGCTGGCAGACAGTATCTGCAGTGATGATGTAAACAGCATACAATATCCTGCAAGGGCACACGAGTTTTTAGGCCCGTTTAAAATGGGTGGTCTTGATGGATTTCCTTTTACGGGGCTCACAGGCATGGGAGCTTTTGCAAGTCATGTTCCAGACGAAGGAGCTGTGCTTATTTATTATGGACCACATATTGGTGTTTCAAAAAATGGAATGATCGGAGAAATTCATCGTTTTGGTCAAAGTAAAAATTCCGGCTGCTGCGGTGCTGCCAGAGGTGCATTGAACAAACTCCTCAGTAATGGTATTACAAAGAACAATGTTACAGATATCGATTACCAGATGAATACTATTGAGCAGATATTGCTGGCGGAAAGCAGCAGGATAATTGATGCGAAAGTACAGTTGCATGAAGCAACCGAAGTGATCTACGAAGCTATTGATAAACGCATCAATGAACTGGTTGAAAAGACAATTTATAATTGCCGCTATGTAATTTTGATGGGTGCAATATTGATAAACAGCGATACTGATATGGGGTCGTTCACATCTGCCAGGAGATTTGATGCCATCGATCTTTCTACAAAAGAAAGAAAAAGTTACCTGGATAATTTTTTGGTATAAAGGTTTATGCAAACAACGGAGTTTTAATTAAGCTACATTAAACAACAATAACATGTTCACCAAAGCAGAAATAGAAAAGTATTTTATAGCGGAAAAGGCAGAGAGCCTTGTCTTTTTGTGTATTGGTATTGGCGCTGTTATCCTGGCCTTTGTTTTCTTTTTTGGATTAAAAACAAATTTTTATAAAGGTGGGGCAGTTCCGTTGTTACTGGTTGGACTATTGTTGGGTATTGCTGGTTTTACTGTTTATAAAAGAAGTGACAAAGACCGTGTGAGTAATACTTATGCTTATGATATGAATCCTGGTGAGTTGAAGAATAAAGAACTGCCAAGGATGGAGAAGGTGATGAAAAATTTTGTGCTGTACCGTTATATTGAAATTGCGCTGATCATTGTTGGTTTGTTTCTTTTCTTTTATTTCAGAACAGACGAAGCAAAGCTTTCCTGGAAAGGTTTTGGAGTAACACTGGCCATTATGGCCGCAATAGCGTTAGCCGCAGATGCTGTTGCAGAAAAAAGAGGTCATATTTACTTAAATGGCCTGAAAGAATTTACGGCTCATATGGGGAATTGATAAAAAGCAGACTCCCATCTCCATAACTTAAAAAACGGAAATCATTTTCCATCGCATAATTGTACACCTTCTTCCAGTCATTTTCAATTGCCGCTGCCACCAACAGCAGCAAAGTGGATTGTGGTTGATGAAAATTGGTGATGATGGCTTTTGCTGTTCTGAACCTGTACCCCGGCGCTATTAATATTTGCGTGGTGGTAATAATTCTTTCCAGTGCATTTTTTTTCATCCAGGTCAATAAAGATGCAAAAGCCTCCTGTGCGGTAAAGCTGCTTGCATTCAAAGGAGCGTTATATACATCCCACTGGTATATGGTAAGCGCATCTTTATTTACTAAAGGATCTGTAATTGTTTTTACACCCATCCAGTAAAGGCTTTCAATAGTACGGAGTGATGTGGTGCCCACGGCAATGATACAATTGGTTGTATTGTCATGCAATTGCTGAATGGTGTCAATATTTACGTCGATCCATTCAGCATGCATTTCATGATCCTGCATGGAAGCTGCTTTTACCGGTTTAAAAGTGCCGGCACCCACATGCAGTGTGACATATGTCTTCTCTATATTCTTTTCTGCAAATGCATTAAAAATGCTTTCAGTGAAATGCAGCCCCGCTGTTGGTGCCGCCACACTGCCATCATATTTTGCATAAATGGTCTGGTATCTTTCTTTGTCAGCAGTTTCAGCTTTTCGCTTGATATAAGGTGGGAGCGGCATATCTCCACTGGCTTCAATCATTTCTGCAAAAGTTAAATCAGCCGGTTGCCATGATAGCTCCACAACGTAAGCGTCGCTTAGTTTATCAATTAATATTGCCTTTATTTCGGCTTCCTTATTCTGTATTGCTAATCTCTTATTTAATCCGCCTTCTTTCCATTTGCTGGCACCACCAATCATACATTTCCATCGTACACTGCCTTTCCTGTTCATGATACTGCTGTATTCATTTATCTCTTCAGAGGGCTCCAGGCAAAAAATTTCTATTATACCACCTGTGGGTTTTTGAAAAAGTATCCTTGCCTGTATTACTTTGGTATTATTGAATACAAGTAAACTATTCGCCGGAATATGTGCAGCGATATTTTTATAAACATCCTCTGTTATACGGCCATCTTTATAAAGCAATAATTTTGATTGATCTCTTTCCGGCAATGGAAAAGCGGCAATCCTTTCTGCAGGTAAATAATAGGTATAGTCGTTTATCGAAATTCCCTTAGGGTGCATACAATTTATTTTGATAAAAATTCTCCCACTTCTTTCATCCACTTTTCATTTTCTTTTGTACAAAGTGATTCATGGGCGCTGTTCTCATATACCACCAGTTTTTTGGGTGCAGAAATATTAGCGTACACAAGATCAGTCTCTTCCTGCTTTACCCTTGGATCCTTTCTTCCCCATTGCAATAATACGGGACATTGTATGCTTTTTACAAATTCAGCAGGTTTCATACCGAATGCCCAAAAACCGTTTTCTGTACCTCCCCAGAATGTTACAAATGTTGCCAGTGGCTCAGCGGGTAACCCCATCATTTTTATTCTTCCTTCAGCTGCCTGCAGGATAGAAGCAAAAGGCATTTCAAGAATTACTTTAGATGGCTGGAGTCCATATTCTTTTATTGCCTTGCTGATAGTGGCCGCACCCATTGATATGCCCCAGAGGATAATATTTTTCTCGCCGGTGCTTTTTATATATTCATATGCAAGTTTAACTTCCTCGTCTTCAAAATAACCTATAGTGCTGGTATTGCCACCGCTGCTGCCGTGTGCCCTGAACTCAACCATAAAAGTGTTATAGCCCATCTTCCGGAACCCGTTAGACTCATCCATTGTTGAAGATTTTTTGCTGCCGTGCCCGTGAAACATGATCACTGTTCCTTTTGCTGTTCCCGGTGGCTTTAAATACCAGCAGTCAATTTTTATATCGTCTTTAGTAGTAAGTACAATGTCCCGGAATGCTGAATCAGCGGGAAGTATATTTTTTTGTTTGTAGACCTTTGCACCAAATAAGATATCGGTGGTCACATCGAATCCTGATTTTTTTATACCCGGTGCCGGTGCTGCTGCAGCATCATAAAAGTGAGTGAATTTATATGCATGAAATGCCGTGATGACATTCAGCAGTATAAAAACGAATACCAGTAAACGAAAAATGATTTTTGCTAATTTTTTCATTGCTGCGGTTTAATCGTTAATAAATAGCCGGTGGCCTCATTGCTGATGCTTTGCAAAACTAAAAAGCTTTCCCCACCTGTATTTTATTTTTTGTAAAAAGGCTTTTACTTCTTCGTTTGAATAAAATATGCCATACTGCAGTACAAATATGGTTGTCAGTGCATAGATCATCAGGAATGAATAAATGAAAATATGCATCAGCAGGCAAACAATCAATAAAGGAGTACGGGTCTTTTTAAAATAAATGCCAAAGGGAAATAAAATTTCCAAAAGTATAATGCCATAGTTCAGCACATACCCGGTTACCGGCGCCACTGAAACATGTTTTCCCCCGGCGGCGAAAATTGAATACCGGTCGTCATTTAAAAAATAATACATCGCAGTGCCGTTCTGCCAGTATGAATTTAGCAGCTTACCCAGGCCGGCCATAAAATAGGCCAGGCAAAGATTAATGATGATTGAATAAGCAGCAAGATTACTAAGCAAATTGCACAATCTTTCTTTTGCCGGTGACTGCGGCTTTGGTTTAAACAGGGTAAAATGCGAAAAGGTATTGGCAAAGGACAGGTAAAAAAGCACTACCATCGACATTTTATCGCCGCTGTTTGTAAAATCTTTATTGATATTATACAGGAAGCCGAAAGAAAGAAGCAGGAGGATGGATGTGACGTTTCTTCCAATACCAAAAATATTCAGCACGAGCAGGATAAAACAGAGTATGATCACCAGCATGGAATACTCTTTTGCGACCGTACCGTTGATACGTAAAAGCGCAAACACCGCAGAAGAAGGCATCTTAAAAATGCCATTATTATTATACAGGATGTCATACAGGGAAATCCGGGACAATAATTCATGCAGGAACCACAGACTTACCGCAACCCTTAAAAAAGCAAGGTAATATGATTTCTCATTTCTTTGCTGCAGGCGTTCTATGGTATGATGGATACTGAACAAGACTAAAATGATTTATATGCAGAAACAAATATTGTTTTTTTATCCGTTGAGGTTGCAGTGCCGGCTTTCGGTTTTTGAGGGGGGATAGGCACCTGTGTAAAAAGCAGCTGGTATTCTTTGCCTGAAGTATCTATATGGCTTTTGCCGATTACATATTTGGCAACTGAAACCAGGTTATACATTACTGTTGCATTCTTTTGAGCCGTATCAGTAATCATTGAGGATTGCTGCAGGTAGAAACTGTCTGCCTGGCCGGGCATCTTTTTTTTCAGCGCTTCTTTTTCATTATATACCCCATATTCAAGTGTGTTCAGGAAACCAAAGAAAAGCCGTTCAAAAGTGTACTGGTAGGTATTGAAAGGGGCATGACTTCTTTTCTCTGTAAGCCAGTACTGAACAAGGTCGATAGTGTCGGCCGTGGCATGACCCTGACGACTTCTTAAGATCAGCTTAAACTCCCGGTTGTATTCCCTTGGAACTTCAAAGAGGCGCCAATCCTGCTTTAGTACCGAGCGGTAAAGCGTAACAGATCTTGGGAACAGGATCAGCGTTTGCTTCATGAATAATATCTGCGCCAGTGTAAAAAGCCAGTAAAGAACAAAAACGCCTGCAAGACAAAGCGGCAGCCATTTGTATCCTGTTTTTTTAGGCGGGTTCAGTTCTTCTTCCATGCGGCTAAGGTATTTAAATTGAAGCGCAGGTTAACTGCAGGGGTATTAAATTTCCTGCATGTCATACACTACCACTTTGCTCCATAAATGGCTGTAGTTTTTTACAAATGCAAGATGTATGGGATGATCCTGGTATGTCTTTTGATCTTCTGTGTTATCAAAGTACATCAGTTCACTCACCTGCCAGCTGTTGTCCACCACGTCTCTTTTTTCAGTGGATGCAGGTATACCGATCTGCAGGGAACGGATAGTTTCAATGCCGTGTAATGTTTTTAATCCTTCAACTAGCTTATCCCTGTCTGTAATTGATTCCGGATTTTTAAGCCAGAAAAATACGTGGTGCACAATTTGTTTTTTCATATCGTTATTTTGTAATGGCAGAGCATTTATTGCAGTTCCTGCCGCAAGGGTTGCAGCAGCAGTTAAAAATTTTCTCCGCAGCATTGTCTGTGTATTTTAGTTTGCAATAAAAGTACAACAACAAGTAAAGTAAACCACCACTGTTTGTTAACTTTCCATTTAAATGGTAATATGCTTTCTGTAAAACATCTGATAGAAGAATATTCATTGCGGCCGCATCCGGAAGGCGGCTGGTACAAAGAGACCTATAGAAGCAGCGAAATGCTGGAAGCTGTATCGCTGCCCGCAAGGTTTGGTGGACGCAGGGTAATGAGTACAGCCATTTATTTTTTACTGGAGCAGGGAAATTTTTCTGCCTTTCACCGCATTAAAAGTGATGAGTGCTGGCATTTTTATGCAGGAGACCCGCTTGAAGTACACATGATCCGTAAAGACGGAACGCTTGATACAATATTGCTGGGAAACGATATAAAAAAAGGCCAGTTATTCCAGTACGTGGTGCCCGCCAATTGCTGGTTTGCAAGCAGACCTGCAACGGGCAGCAGTTTTAGTTTTGTAGGCTGTACGGTAGCGCCGGGTTTTGATTTTGCTGATTTTGAACTGGCAGATACGGAGGCTTTATCTGTTGTTTATCCTGCTCACAAAACACTCATCACATCACTCACCAGGTAATTCACTTTATGCCGCTCCTGTCAAAACAATTGTTCCGTTTCTATCAAACACTTGATCACCCTGCAGCATTGCCCAATAACATTGAATGGTTGTACCCGCAACAGCATCCGGCGGTAATGAAGCTGGTAAAACAATTTCTTGACAAATTTTATAATGATGACGGCAAGCGCAGGCTGGCATTTGGCATTAACCCCGGGCGTTTTGGTGCAGGTGTTACCGGCATCAATTTTACCGGCCCCCGCCAGCTGGCTGCAAACTTCGGTATTGTTCATTCGCTTGGTAACTCAACTGAATTATCAGCTGATTTTATCTACGAGGTAATTGAAGCCTGCGGCGGTGCTGCAGCTTTTTATAAGAATTGGTTTATTGGTGCTGTTTGCCCGCTGGGTTTTGTAAAAGATGGTGTAAATATTAATTATTATGATGACAGGGAACTGGAGAAAACAGTAAAACCTTTTATTGTAAAAAGTATAGAAAAGCAACTTTCGTTCGGGTTTAAAACAGACCGCTGTATTTGTATTGGCGGTGCCAAAAATTTTAATTTCCTTTCCGGGCTTAATGAAGAATATAAATGGTTTGATACGATTCTTCCGCTGCCACATCCAAGGTTTATCTTACAATACAAGCGGAAGGAAAAGGATAAATATCTTGGCCAGTATCTTGAAGCACTGCATAGCTAAAGCTATGGTGCAGTTAAGAAATCACGCCACCAGTATCCTGAATTTTTGATTGTTCTCAACTGTGTTTTAAAATCTACATATACCAGGCCAAATCTTGCCTTATAACCTTCGCTCCATTCAAAATTATCAGTCAGTGTCCACGCAAAATAACCACGGATATTAATGCCTTTCTTTTTTGCCTTTAACATTGCCTGGATATAGTCATCAAAATAAGCAATTCTTTTGTCGTCATTCACACTGCCGTTTATTAATGTGTCATTAAAACAGGCACCACCTTCGGTTACGATGATCTCTTTAACACCTCCGTAAAGCCAGTAACGTTTGAGCATCCGGTAAAAGCTTTCCCCGTTTATCTCCCAGCCGAGGGCTGTATGTGGCACCTTCCTCGTTGCTGCTTTTACTTCACTTGCATGCACGTATGGAATGATGGGGTTATGCTTTACCGTTATAGAGAAATAGTTTTGTATGCCTATAAAATCAAAATCAAACTTTAATCTTTCAGTGTATTTCCACGCTTTTGTATGCATGTGCAGCCTGTCAAGAAAAGCAAAACCTTCATCTTTTGGGTAACCGTATCCTAATGCAGGTTCTATAAACATGCGGTTGAGCAATGCATCTATTCTCCTGGCAGCTGCAATGTCCTGCGGTTTTTGCGTGTAGGGAATTACTTCACTGCAGGAAAAGCTGGTGCCGATATGTGCCTTTGAAACATTATTTCTTATGATCCTGCCACCTTCAGCCTGTGCAAGCGCTGCATTGTGTATGGCAGATAGGAAAAGGGAAAGATTTTTTTTACCCGGTGCATGTTTCCCCAGCATATAACCAAGACTTGTAAAACCGGCTGGTTCATTTAATACGATCCAGTCTTTTACTTTATCACCATATTCTGTTGTGCATACTGTTACAAATCTCGAAAACCATTTCAGCATTTGATGGCTTGCCCAGCCACCTTCTTTTTCCAGTGCTTGCGGAAGGTCCCAGTGATAAAGTGTTACATACGGTGTAAGACCATTCTCAATGCATTCATCTATCAGCCTGTGATAAAAAAGGATACCTTCTTTATTCACCCTGCCGGTACCTTCAGGAATAATACGGCTCCATGAAATAGAAAAACGGAATACTTTAAATCCCAGCGCTTTTACAAGCAGCAGGTCATCTTTGTAACGGTGGTAGAAATCGCAGGCAGGAAATGGTTTGCCACCGGCTTTTATTTTGCCGGCTCTTTTTGCAAACAGGTCCCATATAGAGGCCGCACGGCCATCGGTATCGCAGGCGCCTTCATTTTGCAATGCAGAAATTGCAACGCCCCATAAAAAATCTTTTCCAAACTGATCTTGTGTTAGCATTATTACGGTTAACACAAAGTTGATACCTGAATGTTATGGGAATATTATTTTTCCTGTAAAATTGATACAGTTCAGAATTTTTCAACAATGAGTGCTGATGCCCGTATATAATGACCCCCAAATAATACTGCATGTACCAGCAGGGGATAGAGCTGGGTTAAAGGTAAACGCTGCTGCCATCCCTTCTCTAGGGGATAAGTGTTGTGGTATGCTGCATAAAACTGTTCATCAAAACCGCCAAACAATGCACTCATGCCGATGTCCATTTCCCGGTGCCCATAATAAACAGCTGGGTCATATATGGCAGGTCCTGCTGCAGTAAACATCATGTTGCCACTCCACAGATCTCCGTGTAGTAAAGCCGGCGATTCAGCAGGGAATAAGTTTTCAAGTTTATTACAGAATGATTCGGCTGCTGCAATATCATTTTTAGTGAAACTACCTTTATCAAACAGTTGTTTTGCCAATGGCACTATCCTGCATTCGCTGTAAAAGTTATGCCAGTTATTATGCTGTGTATTAGCCTGTACAAGGCTGCCTATATAGTTATCTTCTTTCCACCCATAATATGATTGTGGTAATTGATGAAGCTGCGCCAGTTTGTTTCCAAAGTTTTCCCAGGCTGCAACACTGGTTTGTTTTTCCTTTTCTATCCATTCGAGGAGCAGGTACTGTTCCTGGTTTAATACGTTGTATTTTATTACAGCAGGAATAATAAGGTTAGTACTGTTCTTTAAAGCAGTAAGCCCGGCAGCTTCTTTTTCAAACATGGATGGAAAGCCCGGCGCATTGTTCGTTTTTAAAGAATACTTTTTTGTTCCTGTAATAATACAATAGGCATCATTTATGTCACCACCATGTACGGGGTAAACTGAAGCTTCTGTTAAACCGGTATCTTCCAGTATTGCTTTTATGGCTGGCATATCGGTACAATATTTTTATAAGAAAGAGTAATCAATGCCTCCGTTATAAAACCTGGCACATATCCGTGGCAAATGATGCAAACATATTTACTGGCGTATTGTTAAATTAACGCCTGTATTCACTGTTACTTTTCCATTTGGCTTTTGTACTGATGCGGAATTGCAGCTTGCATTTACAGTTACTTTTACATCATGAAGGATGGTTACATCAGCAGTAGCGGGTGGTACTGCTCCGCCCTGCCAGGTGCTGCCGCTATTCCAGTTGCCGTTGGCTACCGT
Source organism: Ferruginibacter sp. (assembly GCA_047600665.1). GTDB lineage: Bacteria > Bacteroidota > Bacteroidia > Chitinophagales > Chitinophagaceae > Ferruginibacter. The sequence continues at coordinate 1,422,952 of JASGKJ010000003.1, read as the reverse complement.
AACATAGCCTGCGACTGCCGCACCGGCAAGGGTACCTGAAGAAAGAATTTTGGCAGCATATACATCTGTATAATTAAGGAAGCCATTGCGTTGGTCCATCCAGTTTATTATGGCACTTCCACTATTGCTTTTAACTATATTAGGCGTGCCTGCCCGTGCCACAGTGTTAGTGCATACGGGTTTGGGTAAGGCACCCCATTCCACAAGGCCATTATTATTATATTTCTGTGCCACCACCTCCGTGCTTGTTTCTAAATTTTTCGCCCACGTATATATGTAATTCCCTGAGCCATCATCTGTCATATCAATTGAATAATCTGCGCTTTCAGTTGTATTAATAATATTTGTGCCATCTGCTGTCCAGCTGGCAACACCGGCACCTGTCACCCTCCTGGCGTATACGGAAAAGTTGCTGCTTCCATTTCTGAAATCAACCCAGGAAGTAACCGCACCATTGGCGCCGTCGCTTACTGTTTTTAAAATGTACTTGGAACTGTCAATGTTACAAAGGTTCACGCCATTGGCAGTCCATTGTTTTGCTCCTGAAGCATTTAACCGCTGTGCAAATAGTTTAACCTTATCTCCATCATCCAGTACATATTGTTCAAATATCAATATTGACCCCCCGGCACCATCCGATATCAAACCGGCATTGGCTGCAGAGCCAAATACCGGTATCTGGTTGAATTCATTCGTTGAAACAGGTACACCTGCAGCCGCCCATGTTAAGGCTCCGCTTGAGTTAAGTCTTTGGGCGTAGATATCTGTATTGTCATAAATGTCCCCCGGTAAATGATTGCTGTTCCTTGTATCTCCAAAGTAGATCACAAATCCGCCACCGCCATCATTCAGAACGCCGGGAGCTGCCCTGAAGCCGGGTGATGTGCAAACCTGTACTCCATTCGCCGTCCATTGTTTGGTACCGGCACTATTATATCGCTGTGCATACACTTGTGAAAAAATTGTTTCGTCATTTTCATCATATAAACTTTCATTCCATACAACCACTACACCACCTGCACCATCTTGGCAAAGGCTTACCTGGTCCGATTGCCTGTCAAAAGATGAATTAACTTTAAGCCCGCCTTCTCCCCATAAAACTGTACCAGTACTGCTGATATGTTGTATATATATTCTTGCAAAGGTGTCAATCCGTGTTCCCCATGCGATATAAACACCCCCGCTTCCATCATTAATAGCCGAGTTTAAATAAACATATTCACTCTCCAGGTTAAAGGTGTTATAAGCAAGCACAGGCTTATCAGAAGCACCCCATTTTAATGCACCATTTGCATCAATCTTTTGCGCTACGATAAAACTTGAGAGCGTAGTTATAAAATCAACACCCTGGGATACAATGATGCTTCCATTGGATCCATCGCTGACAGATATGGTATAGGTCTGTTCCGGTGTTGTTTTTATTACAGGTGTATTTACAGAAGCTGGGTCACTGTCCCATTGAGCATATATGATATGACTGCTGATTAAAAAACAGATGCTTAGTAAAATTTTTTTCATTGTTTAAAATTTACCTGTTGAGTATAACCTTGTATGATGGCTGCAGCATTTTGCTGCAACATGTTTTTTTAAAGGGATGGTCCGGCTTTTTATTGCGGGGTCATTCGTTAATGACCACAAGTCAGAAAGATGTAATTTCAAAGGAAAGTGAATGGCTAAAGTTGATACTAAGATAAACATTTCTTTACCGGAGTTTGCCAAAATTTTTTACCTTATACTAAAATCATTTTCCAATGAAACTATTCCTTTTATTAACAAGCTTTATTTTACCCTGCCTTGCCAATGCACAGCATACCGATACCACCCGGTACAGCGTGGTTACTGCCGGAAAAGTAAAAGGTCATGCATTAACCTGGAAGAAGTTTTCCAATGAATATTATTATCATTTTGAATTTAATGACCGTGGGCGTGGTCCTTCCATTAATTCCATGGTCAAAACAGATGCGAAGGGTAATATCATTTGGCAGGAAATTACCGGTATAGATTACTTTAAAAATAAGGTGAATGAGAGATTTGAAGTAAAAAACGGGAAAGCATACTGGAAGAATAAATTTGAAAATGAAACGGCGGCCTTCAACGGGCAGGTGTATTCATCCATCAATGGCACGCCTGCAGAAAATGAACTTGTTCTTAAAATATTAAAAACAAAGCCTGCTCAAAAGATAGCTGTGCTTCCCTCGGGGAATATCAGTTATAAGGTTGTAAAGGAGATGGTTCTTGCAGGCAAGAATATAAAACAGGAGATACAACTGGTCAGCTTTTCGGGACTGGGCGGACCACCCTCCTACGGGTGGTATAAAACAGGTGGTGATTATTTTGCTGGTATAAGTGAATGGACATCCACCATACTGGAAGGCTTTGAAAGCAGTATAGACACTTTGCTTGCTGTTCAAAAAGAATTTGAAAAAAGCTTTTATACAAACCTGGCACAAACCGTGACTGAAAAAAATAATAAAGGCATTGCGATAAAGAATGTAACAGTTTTTAATGCAGGGGAAGGCAGCACTTTTATGAATGCAACAGTGCTTATAAAAGACAATCTTATTGAAAAAACGGGCAATACGCTTTATACAAAGATCCCGGCTGGTTATAAAGTGATTGATGGAACAGGTAAATTTTTAATGCCCGGCTTATGGGAAATGCATGGTCATTTTTTTATGGGAGACGGGCCGCTCATGCTTGCCCAGGGAGTGACAAACCTGCGTGATATGGGTAACAGTGACGAGCTCTGGCAAACAAAAAGTAAAATTGATGCAGATTCTTTGCTCGGACCTGAAATCAGTATCATTTCCGGATTTATTGATAAGGCGGGAGAGTTTGCTGCACCAACAGGGGCCCTGGTCAATTCATTGGAGGAAGGATTAAAAATGATCGGCGACTACCATACAAAAGGTTGCAGCCAAATAAAACTGTACAGTTCGCTTAATCCTGAATGGGTAAAGCCACTGGCAGCAAAAGCGCATAGCCTGGGAATGAGGGTATGTGGACATATCCCGGCATTTATGACCGCATCGCAGGCAATTGATGCAGGTTACGATGAAGTAACACACCTGAATATGCTGCTGCTGAATTTTTTTGGTGATACCGTGGATACAAGAAATATGACAAGATTTAAGCTGATTGGAAGAAAGGGATATACAATTGACCTGAACAGCGCCCCGGTTAAAGATTTCATTGAAAAAATGAAGAGCGGGAGTATTGCCGTTGACCCAACCATCAACATATTTGAAAGTATGTTTACTGACCTGCCGGGTAAAATGGCAAAAGCTTATTTGCCGGTTGCCCAATACCTGCCACCGGAAACAAAACGCTATGCAATGAGCGGTTCATTTGTGGATGATGACTCACTGGCAGGGGCATACGCAAAATCGTATGCAGTGATGAAGCGTTTAATAAAACTGTTGTACGATAATGGTATTACCATTCTCTCCGGTACCGATGGGGGGATTCTTCAGCATGAACTGGAGATCTATAGTGAATGCGGCATACCCAATTACGATGTACTCAGGATGGCAACATACTGGCCGGCTAAAACACATGGGTTATTGGATAAGTATGGTACCGTAGATGCTGGTAAAATAGCCAATCTTATTTTAATAGACGGTGATCCAAAGAAAAACATAAAAGATATCCGCAAGGTCTTTCTTACAATAAAAGAAGGGAAGATATACGAACCCAAAAAAATATATTCAGCCTATGGCTGGAAGTATTATTATTGATTTATTGCTGGATGGTAACCTTGGTTCCTACCGGGATGTAGCTGAACAGGTCTTTCATTTCCGTGTATTTTACCGAAATGCAACCATCGGTCCAGTTATAGAAATTATCCACGGTCCATTCTTCTTCCGGCCTGGTGGCGTGTATGGCAATGCCACTGCCGATTTTTGCAGTTTTTGAAACCAGGCCCTTTCTTTTTCTTTCATTGAACCTGGCCACGCTTATATCAGTGGGATAATCCAGTAATAACTCAGGTCCCCATTTGGGATGAATTTTTTTCAGGATGATCTTAAAACTTCCGTCCGGTGTTCTCCTGTCGCCTTCTCTCATTTTGTCGCTTAGATCCTTACTGCCAAAAACGATGGGGTAAGTGGCCAGCCAGCCTTCATCATCAAATACTTTCAGTTCATAATCGCTTTTATCAACAATAATATAATAACTGGTGGAATCTTCTGCTTCAGAGGGTGCTTTTGTTACAGCCGTTGCAGGGGCTGCTTTTTTTAAGGGCTTCTTTTTTTTGCCTGTCTTTGGGGTAAATGACACGAGTGCAGTAAATAAAACAACACCGGACAAATACAAAAACTTCTTCATGGTTCAGTTCAGCAATTTTTCAGGCGCTACCCTGTGATTTTGGGAGTTACTGCAACAACATAAACAAACGCTGTGCCATCCAAAAATATTTTAAACTTCTGAAAAACCTTAACAAAAAATAAATTATGCTGAAAAGTCTTATTATTTCATGCAAAAGCCCGCAGAAAAATACCTGCGGGCTTTACTTTTATTGTACGTGTAAATACTTTTCTTTTAATTTGTCACCTCTATTCCACACTCAACCTTACGCCCAGTGTATAGGGCCTTATATCCATACCCCGCTGGTAAATGGATTTGGGGGTATACGATCCGTATAATTTTACAGGCCCTAATCCCAGTTCTCCTACATAAGAAAATTTAAACTGTTCCAGGTCATAGTTACCCCTGTTGGTTTGCTTGCCCCTGTCTTTACTTACCTGTTTGTTACGCTGGCTGTACAGGTAGCCGGCACTAACACCAAGGCTTATACTAAGTCCCCTGTTATTGTTATACCTGCCTGTACGGAAATTGAGCATGAATGGCACCGTAACGTAGTCTGCGGCCAGTTTATTCTTTGAAAAACTTACAGAGTCCCTTATTACAACCGGCGCCGGTGTACTATTGGGTTCAAAAGGATTTTTTTCCAGGTAACTGATGTCTGAACGGTAGCGGTAATTATTCAGTTCAATACCCACACCGTATTTCAGGTTTACATGGTGTTTGATCAGGTTAAACTGCTGCATAAAAAGCCAGATATTTACATTTACACTTTTCCCGGTGTTCAGTTTAAAATCACTCTTGCCCAGTGGTGCAATTCCCGGACGGTTATATAAATATCCTTCTGTATTGTTGTAATCAGTTTTGTCATTATAGTTTGCAAAACCAATATCAACGATCAGCCAGTTGGTGGTGATATTGGAGCCACTACGCTTTTGCCTGTATACCCCGTAATTTTTCTCTTTTTTATCTTTGTCATTGTTTTCACTGCTTTTCCTGCCGCTTTTCACAATTACATAGCTGCCTATGCGGATGGTGTCAGGTTTTTGCGGGTTGGTTGAGTCCATTTGTGTTTGTGCCTGGAGGGTATTGCAAAGCACGCCCAGCACCAGTAGTGTAAATAATCGTTTCATATCACATTTCTATTTTAAAAATTATTGAACAGCAAAAGAGAGATTGGCTACTTTAATTGTGTTATCGCTGTTTTCTGTATTTGTTTTTCTTTCAAGTATTCTTTTTACCTTTTTAAAAAAGGCGCCCACTTTTGTTTTTCCCTTCCTGTTATCATTATTCTCTTCGTAGGTAATGTCGTTTGTATTTTCTTCTTTAAAAGAAGCCTGCACAGCAATTGACTGATTGGAAGCAGCGTCATTATTATCCAGGTTATTTCCCATTATCTTGTCCGCCTGTTTTGTTGCATTCATCATTTCGTTGACCTTGCTATGCTGCTTTTCAGGTGTTACGATCGCAATGGCATTATTGTTACTTTCTTCCCTGTTAAGTTTTTCTAAATATGGTTTATAACTGGTGATTTCCTTTTCTTCTTCCTTGTCCTGCTTTACAACAGCCGTATTTTGTTCTTCTTTTACTGGAACTGTGATTTGTTTTTTAATTGGCTGTAATTTGTTTGTTGTGGACGACGCATTATTTACCGGCTCTCTATTTACCGATGCCGTTTCATTTGCAACCGCAGTTTTTGGTTGTTCTGCTGGCAGTGTTTTTTCTGCAGTTGTGTTGTTCCCTTTGGCAGGATGGCTTTTTACCAATTCTGTTCCGGGGTTAGTGCTGCTTTTTGACAGGAACATGGTAGTGCCCCAAATACCAAAACCAACTAAAACAGCGGCAGCAGCCATTCTCCACCAGCGCATACCTACTACACGGCCTGCCTCTTTTTTATACAGCAGATGCTTGTCTTTGAATATAACAGTAGTATCTGGCTGCAGTTTTGTTTGTTGCAGAATATCCCATTCTTTTTTCGTTGCTGCATCAGTTTTTATAAGCTGCTCCAACACTGCCGTCTCTTTTTTATTTAACTCAGCATCCAGGTGGAATAATAATTTTTCCTGGAGGTCTGCAGCAATTGTTTCAGGTTTCAGCAGTTGTTTTTTGTTATCAAAAACAATGCTCTCGGGTTTTACCACACTTTGTTTAAGCATCAGGAGTTCTTCCTGCAGATCTGGATTTTCCAGTAGAAAAAAATCCACGGCATTTTTTTCTGCAACAGACAATTCATTATCTATATACAGCAGAAAAAACTCTTCGTAATTGGTGCGGTTAATATTCATGTTTGCAAATTCCTTTTACTTAAATCACGTTTTCCGGTTTCACAATATATTCTCTTAGTTGTAATCTTGCCCTGTGCAGGTACACTTTTACCTGGCTTTCATTCAATCCTGTTATCTGCCCTATTTCCTCGTAGCTGTATCCTTCATAATCTTTCAGCATCACCAGGCTGCGTTGTGTTTCATTCAGCCGGTTCAACGCTTCGTTCAAAATCTTTTTAGAGTCGTGCTGTTGCCTGTTAATCGTTTTTGTTGTTTCCCTGAATTCTTCTTTCAGCACAATTCTTTTATTCTTTCTTATGTGATCGATCATCTGGTTATAGGCTACTGTAAACAGGAAGCTCTTCCTTCTTTCATTATCCACCTGCGCCCTGTTCATCCACATTTTTTCAAAAGCCCCCTGTACCACATCTTTTGCATCCTCTTCATTCCCTAAATTCTTAAGGATAAAGCGGTATACATTATCAGCATACATTTTTACACAGTCATTATATTCTCTTTCCGTCATACAGTTTTGGCAAAGGTTTACAGTTGGCTATTAACTTTAATAATGGTTATACGACTGTAAAGCCAGGATGTTACAGTAAAGATAAAAAAATGGATAAGTCTAAAATAAAGGATGTGAAGGAAATCCGCCTGCAGGAGCCATCTCTTTATATTCTTTGATTCGCTGCTGGCAGCATTTGGTACTGCCCGGGCATTTTTTTGTTTGTACGGACCTTTTAGTAGTGTTATCTGCACTGAATACTAATATACCTATTGAGGAAAATAGCAATGTAAGAAGTAATATCGCAGATTTCTTTACCGGCACAGTATTAGTTTTGAATGAAAACGAAAATAACGATTAAAAGTTACACTTAACATTAATTTATGTTAAAATAATTTCATTATTGTTGCATAATTATCAATTGATGAGCCGCAGAATCATATACCTTACAAACCCCATATCTGGTACACGGAACAAGGCAGCCATGCTTAAGCTGGTGGAAACCAATACAAAACAACGGGGGATCCCTTATGAGATAGTGCCTACCAACGCAGCAGGTGATTATTCTTTTTTAAGTGAAAAAATTAAAAAAGAGGGTATAACTGATATTGTTATTTGTGGTGGGGATGGCACTGTTAGCCAGGCTGCAGCCTCCATACGCAATGAAAATATCAATTTCGGAATCATTCCAATGGGTTCAGGAAACGGGCTTGCTTTTGCCGCAAAAATTCCTAAAAAGGTAGAGAAAGCGCTGGATATAGTTTTTGATGGTAAGGCAGAGTATATTGATTCTTTTTTTATCAACGGTACCTTCAGCTGCATGCTTTGTGGGTTGGGTTTTGATGCCCAGGTGGCCCACGATTTTGCAAAACAATCAAAAAGGGGACTGGCTACTTATGTAAAGCAAACCGTAAATAATTTTTTTAAGGCTAAACCTTATACATTCAGCCTTAATTGTGATGGAAAAACAATCGATGCTGAAGCATTCTTTATCAGTATTGCCAACAGTAACCAGTTTGGTAACCAGTTTACTATTGCTCCCCGTGCCAGCCTTACTGATGGTCTGCTGGACATTGTGGTGGTAAAGAAGATGAGTAAAATGAAACTGCTCTGGTCCATATTGAAACAGGTAAGGGCAGGTGAAATACGTGAATATGATGAACACAGTTTTTATAAAAAAGATGTGGTGTATTTCCAAACAGCAAAACTTGAAATTGAAAATACGGACAACGCTCCGCTGCATATCGACGGTGACCCGGTGAACAACAGCAAAAAGTTTATGATCGAAATCATCCCTGCAGCGTTTAAACTCATACAGCCCCTTTGAGAAATACGCTTAAATCATTGTATCTTCAGCCTGTATTTAAAAACCAAACACTTTTATGCGTACAGTAGCAAATATTTTGCAAAACAAACCCCCTGCATTTAATTTCATCGGCCCTGATGCAAAAGTGATAGAAGCTTTGCATTTAATGAATTCTGTTAACCTGAGCTACCTTGTTGTAAAAAACAATGATACTTTCCTGGGTATTTTTTCAGAAAGAGATTACAGCCGCAACGTAATTCTAAAAGGGCTGCACAGTGACAGTTGTACTGTAAAGGAAGTAATGAGTATCAACCTGCCGGTTATAAGTCCGAAAGTAACGGTTGAACAGTGTATGCAGTTACTGAATATCCATAAAACACGTTATCTCGTGGTGTTTTTCGACCAGGAGTTCCAGGGTGTGGTAACCATTAATGATGTTTTAAGGGAAGCGATTGAAAATAAAGAAATGGTTTTTGATAAATTAACCATACAGGAAGCAACAGAATTGCAGGATAAAATATTTTAAACCCTTATTTGATCCACTGGAACATTTGAGCCAGCACCTGCTGGTTGTACTGGGTTCCAAATGAAGCGATCACATCTTTCTTTTCAGCGGCAGTGAGGTGAAAATTCAACGCTGCCGTTTTTTCTTCTTTTTCGGGTACATACATATACGTTAGTAAGTGCAAATTCTTAGCCATCGTATCTTTTAGATAACTATACTGGTCTGTCTGGAAATAGTCCTGCAGCTTATACCAGTTGTGCTGCAGCATGGTGGCAGGCTTTACAAGAATATCTGTAATAGAACCGGTCTCCAGTGGCTGCTGCCAGTTATCTTTTATCCTGTCCCTGAACTGCACAATAACGGCGCCGCCTGTATTCTTATCGATCCAGTCTTTAAAGTTGTCAATAAACCGCAGCGAGGTTTCTGCACCAAAATTATCCCTGATGCCGGCATCCATTACATCAATGATGGGGTCGCAGGGCAGCCATACGTTGGGCAGCACATAAGGAAAGGTTGCATTCATCCTTAATGCAGTCAGCAGGCGAACATTCAGTGGGTCCTGTTTTTCAAAAAGTGCAGCAAAATCAACTGCATCCGGGCTGAAAGCTGTATCCTGTTCAAATATTCTCGGCTTCATTAAAAAACTCAGGGGTTGGGTGCTGAGCATCATCTTACGGCCATCCCTTGTAATAACGGAATTAAAGATCATTAACGGTATCCTGGCATTTTTTTCATCAGCCGCATAATCTTTCAGTTGCTTGCCAAGAATGCCTTTTGAATTGTCGTTCAGTTTTTGCTCAAATGCGTAACCACGGTCTTTCACATAATTGTAAGGGCCAACTTCAAATTTTTGACCGGGTGAAAAAATATCCCTGCTGATCATGGAGCAGAAAACAGGGTTTAATAAGTCTTGTGTAATATCGTTTATATAAGCTGGATTGCTGAGGTTAACAGGTTTGCCGTTCAGTTTATTCAAAAATAATTCCCTGTAGTAAGTGGCTGAAAGCATACCACCGCTGGCACCAGTGATCAAAAATGTTTGCTTCATCAGGTCGCCTTTGGTGATGCTGTCAATATGCTGCAGCATGTTCATTACAAAAGTGGCACTCCTGAGCCCGCCACCACTAACGTTGATGAATACAATTACCGGCTTATCTGAATTTTGCTTTTTCTTCCAGTTTTCCAGGATGGCGATCATATTCGCCCGGTCGCTTTCTATTTTTTCAGGCGTACATATTTGCTGTAATGCCTGTTTACTGTACGAAGGTCTTTCGGTTTTATTATTGTAATTAAGACCATATGCTTTATTCCTTGGATCAATGATCTCGTTTTCGTACAGGATACTTAAAATAGAAACAAGCACTATTACAAATAACACACTCCAGCTCTGCAAAAAATAAGTAAGACCGCCAATAACTGCCACCATAATGGCTGAAAAAATGGTGATGCTAACAGCGGCGGGTACCTGGAAAAATTTATGATCAAGGAAAAAGCCGGCGCCGATCAGGAAAGCAAAAGCCAGCATAATGGCCAGCATGGCTGCAAAATGATGCCGTTTAAAAATAGTATCTAAGAAATCTTCACTGTAGTGTGATACGTTTCTCGCCTTGCGTAACCTGAATTTTACACTGAAATAATTATTCACCTTCATCCCAAATCCATCCGGCTGGGCTTTTTTTACCGGGTCAAATGAACTTTTAAAATGGGTCCGGTTGGCAATCACCGGGGCAATAGAGCGGAGTATTTGCCTGTCGGCACCAAAAAAGAAAAGAAAAGAGAAGGAGAGTGACAGGATCAGGCCGCCTGTAAATCCAAGTATCAATACAACCTGTTCACCGGTTGTCAGCAATTCTTTTGAGGTATTGAACCAGATAGATTTAAAAAGATAAAAAAGCAGGAAAAGCACCGGCAGTACCGCATTATTAATGCAGTATTTTAAAAATGGCTTTGATACCGCCGCCAGGAATTTAAATCTCTTTGTATGAAGAATGAATGTGGTAACATTCCAGCTCATAAAGAATACTCCCATTGAAATACCCACCAGGCCTGCACTCAGCGCATCCACCCGGCCCATATATTCCGGTACAAAAAAAAGCGCATCAGCGCCAAAGCTTTTAAGGAAACCACTGTTGATGGTGCTTGCAAGCATTGCCCAGAATATGAGCAATACCTGGTATTTCCGGAAGTGCAGTATAAATAACTGCACCGGAAATGAATAAAAGATATTTTTTAACAAAGGACGCATTGCAAGCCGTTTGCTGAAAGTAAAACGATCTTTGACCGTTGCTTAGTATCTCCTTGGTTCATCCTGTGGCCATATGTTCTACTTTCAATTTTACCGTAACCGGTTATTCAATTTACGAGGCATTTGTTTTGAGCCAATTGTTGCATAACGCAATAAAAAGCAATGATGAAAACAATAAATGCAGTGGTTGTGCTATTGCCGGAATATTAAAATAAGCCATTGTTATGCCCAGCAGGATCACGGCAACAACAGAAGCCAGCACCAGGTTATTGCTGGATAAACGGGTACCGGTTTTCTTAACCTGTATAAAAATATAAAAACACAAAATGCCCACCAGCAGCGAAAAAGAACGGTGGATATAGAATACATAATCCAGTTTGCCTATCCAGTATTCTCTTGCATCGTAATTCAGTTCTTTACTGATATGATCGATCTGCTCCCTTACTTCAGTACCCAATGCAATTTGTAATAATAAAAGTACAATTGTAAGCAAGGTGATGTTTTTTAATTTTTTATTTACGATCAACTTTTCATGATGGGTTTGCAGGTGGATGATTACCAGTGCCAGCAATGCTATCAGCAGCGCCACCAGCATATGCGTAGTGATCTTTACTGTTGCAAGGTTAGCATCCACCACCCGTTTGCCAAGCCAGCCCTGGAAGCCAGTAAGTAGCAAAAGTCCCAGGCTGAACCAAACTATTTTGCGGTTGCTTTTCCAGAATAATTTTATGGACCAGGCAAATTGTATTATCAGCAGGAAACCAAGCAGAGCTCCTAAGAGACGGTTGATATATTCTGTCCAGGTATGAAAAACATTAAAGCTATGGTCAATATCCTGTTTTTTTAAATAACTCTCGTAGTTGGCTGGTAACTGGCTGGCATCTGTTGGCGGGATCCAGCTGCCAAAGCATTTTGGCCAGTCAGGGCAGCCCATACCACTTTGGGTCATACGCACCACGGCGCCGGCTATTATCACTAAAAAAACAAATACCAATACCAGTTTTGAAAAACGCAGGAATGATGATGAAGGAGCCATAAGAATATGTGCAAAGGTATTGCAGCATTTAATTAGCTGTTTGATTATTTTTGAGTCCTGATGCTGTTACCTTTTTTCCAAAATGAACATATTGAGGCTGGTCTTGATGAAGCAGGTCGTGGCTGCTATGCCGGACCTGTATTTGCAGCTGCAGTTATCCTGCCCCGAGACTTTTTTCACCCATTGTTAAATGACAGTAAACAGGTAAAAGAAAAAGACAGGGAAACGCTCCGGCCAATAATCGAAAAAGAAAGTGTCGCTTTTGCTGTTAAGCGGATAGATAATGATGAAATAGACAACATTAATATTTTACAGGCCTCCTTCAAAGCAATGCATTGCTGTATTGATGAGTTACGGGTGCAGCCGGCTATACTGCTGGTGGATGGCAACCGGTTTAAACCTTATAAAAAGATCCGGCACGAATGTGTTGTACAGGGTGATGGTCTTTATGCATCTATTGCCGCAGCAAGCATACTGGCTAAAACTTACAGGGATGAATACATGCAGCAACTGCACAATGAATTTCCTATGTATGGCTGGAAAAATAATAAAGGTTATGGAACAGCAGAACACCGCACAGCCATTTCACTGCACGGGCTGTGCAAATATCACCGTACGAGCTTTAATATTGTTCCTTCCCAAATAGAACTTTTCAGCGAATAAATTTTATGGCGGTTAAACTATTTTAAAAGCGCCGGGTCTATGTATGCATAACCGGTTGAAACAAGTATTTACCACTAAATTTTATTGTATGAAATATAAGTTTTTAATAGCAGCACTTACTTTATTTATTGCAGGTACAGCAGCTGCACAAAACGGCCCGGGATTAAAAGATGAAAACAGGCGCATACGCCAGGGTGTTGTAAATGGTCAGCTTACGCCCGCTGAAACTGTCAGGTTAAAAACACAGGAAAGAAGGCTGAGGGAAGAAGCCATCCGTTATAAAATGAACGACGGCCATATCAGTGCCTGTGAAAGACGTGATCTCCGGAGGGATAACCGCCGGCTCAACCGCCAGATATTTATTCAGAAACATGACAGGCAAAGAAGGTCCATTTAAATTCTATAATCATTCACCAATAAATAACCAGGAATTATGAAATCAAAAATTTTCGCAGTATTAGCTATTATCATGGCAGTAAGTATTACAGACGCTTCAGCACAAATAAGAAAAAGAGCAAAGAACCAGCACCAGCGTATTAAGCAGGGTGTAAAAAGCGGTGAGCTTACAAAAGCAGAAGCGGTAAACCTGCGCAATGATCAGAAGGAGATCCGCCAGGATGTAAAAGAAGCAAAAACGGATGACGGTAAAATAACAAAAGATGAAAGAAAAGAAATTAAACAGGAGCAGAGAAAGACAAGCCGCAAGATCTTCCGTAAAAAACATAATAACAGGGACAGGGATTAAATAAAGAGTATCCGTTGGTTGGTTTGCCGGTAAAATGTATTATTCAATTAATATTTTTTTGCCGGCATTTTTTATTCTGCCCATTCACCCAGGCCCTGCCTTGTTACGATCCATTCGCCGGAAGTACAATCCACAATGGTGGAAGGATTCATACCGCCGATACCGCCGTCGATCACAAAATCCACTTCATTCCTAAAACGTTCATAGATCACTTCAGGGTCAGTGTATTCTTCCACCATATCACCAGGCAATGAAGCACTCAGGAGCGGATTACCCAATTCGGATAAAATATGCTGGCAAATGATGTTATCCGGCACACGCAGACCGATAGTGCTCTTTTTGCTTTGTAATATTTTTGGCACCTGTTTACTGGCGGGCAAAATAAAAGTGTATGGCCCCGGCAGGTAATGTTTCAGCATCCTGTATAAAGGGGTATCGATACTTTTAGTGTAATCACTCAGGTGGCTCAGGTCCCGGCAAATAAACGAGAGCTGTGCTTTCTGCGGATCCACTTTTTTAATACTGCATATTTTTTCAATGGCTTTATGCTGGAAAATATCGCAACCCAGCCCATAAATGGTATCGGTGGGATATACAACTACACCACCATCTTTCAGGCATTCAACCACTTGTTTTACCAGCCTGGGCTGTGGATTTTGAGGATGTATTTGTATCAGCATATTGTCTGCACAATTTAATTCAGAAAATTCATCGCCTTACCTGAAGGGGAAGTAAAAATTCTGTGCCAATCCTTACTCAATATCCATTACTTTTGCACGGTTTTAAAAAATAAATATACCTCATGTCATTAATCTCAGTTGGAAGCATGGCTTTTGATGCCATTGAAACACCGTTTGGAAAAGTAGACAAAATTGTTGGCGGCGCCGGTACTTACGTGGCTTATGCAGCCAGTTTTTTTGTGAAACCAGTACAGCAGATCTCTATTGTTGGATACGATTTTCCGGCGGAAGAAATGGAAGAACTCAAAAGCAGGGGCGTGCAACTGGAGGGAGTAGAAGTGGTACCGGATAAAAAATCGTTTTTCTGGAGTGGCAGGTATCACCTGGATATGAACACCCGTGATACACTGGTAACAGACCTGAATGTATTGGCAGATTTTAATCCTAAAGTGCCTGAAAGTTACCAGGATGCTGAATTTGTAATGCTCGGCAACCTGGCGCCTTCAACACAGCTGAGTGTGATCGACCAGATGAAGAAAAAGCCAAAACTGATCGTCCTGGATACCATGAACTTTTGGATGAACGTGGCGCTGGATGACCTGAAAGCTGTTTTGAAGAAAGTGGATGTGCTGCTGGTGAACGACAGTGAAGCAAGGGAACTCAGCGGCGAATTTTCTTTGGTAAAAGCTGCCAGGGCTATTATGGATATGGGACCAAAATTCCTCGTAATAAAAAAAGGAGAGCATGGCGCCCTGCTGTTTCATGAAAACCATGTGTTTTATGCACCAGCTTTACCGCTGGAAGATGTATTTGACCCAACCGGTGCCGGAGATACATTTGCCGGTGGCTTTATTGGGCATCTTGCCAAAACAAAAGACATCAGCTTCAACAATATGAAAACTGCCATTATTGTTGGCAGTGCCATGGCAAGTTTTTGCGTGGAAAAATTCGGACCAAACAGGTTGAAAGAAATTACCAAAGAAGATATCGATCAGCGCATCAGCGAATTTGTGCAGCTGGTGAACTTTGATATAGACCTGGTATAAAGGCTTATTGAAAAAAAGGTTAAGATTTGTTACCGGGCATGATTTATCATGGTTTTTCAGGAATATTGTACTTATAAACTTTAGGCTGAATGGATATTATTGCGCTTATATTTTTATGCAGGATGAACGGGAAACTGGCCCTTCAAAAAGGGCTCAAACCTGGTCTGTGGAGATTGTACACTGTGCTGGCATGGATATTTGCAGAATTTGTTGGATTCGGTATCGGCGTTTCTATGTTCGGTCTTAATAAAGAAAATCTTCTGTCAGTTGGGTTGGTGGGAATTTTTACTGCATTCGGTGGCTATCTCGTTATAAAGTTCATTCTTGAAAATAAACCTGACGCCTATACGGATGATGTAAATAAGATAGGTATCGATGACCTGCGGCCTCCAAAGCAATAGGTCATTATTTGTAAAGCTCAGTCCCGTTTAATTCAATACAGTAATCTGTAATCCATTTCCCGGCAACATCCACATAAAGAATGTTGGGTTTGTTGTTTTTATTGATGGTACCATCTTCTATCCATCCTTTTACAGCTCCTGTTAAATGTTTATTGCCATCAAGCGAATGATCAATAATGCTTTTATTTTTTTTGATAACATTGGCCAGCAGGATTGCGCCATTTACTATGGGGCTTAATTTTTCATCCTGGAAATCGTTACAGATGGTGGACGCTTCATCAGCACTTTGTGTAAGCTGCCAGTCAAGTCTTATGATATCATTTTTTTGAACAGCGGCTGTAAACGACTGGAAGAAAAGTTTTTCTTTTGCCAGCAGTTGTTTAAGGTCATTGGTGGCTGCATATTCTCTTTTAAAGTTTACAAATGCGTTTGACTGGTTTGCAATGGCACAGGTGGGAAAATATTTATCCTGGCTATTCTCTGTTTCAAAACTGATGATCACTTTACCAGCGAGCTGGTGCAGTGGCACGCTGCCTATCTTTTCCGTTGTGGCGGCATATACAAATTCACGCCCTATCTTATCCAGTAAACTGTCTTTTAGGTTTTTAACAGGCGTTTCTTTTTCACAAAAATGACTGAAGCTAAGCAATACAATCTCCTGCCTGTTCTTTTGCAGAAAATCATGAATGCCGGCAGCAATGCTGCTTAATGCTTCACCATAGCCACCCCCGATGGCTTCCTGCATACAGTCGGATGCACAGTGCTTGCTGTAAAGGCGATTTTGGAAAGTGCCGGCCCGCAGATCGAACATGCGGATACCTTCATTCAGTTGCTGTGCTATATTTATTTTTTGTGTGAGTGTGTTACATTCATTGATGGTGCCGGGTTGCTCACCACCGGTTGCTGTAAGCACACTCATGCCAGCATCATGTGCACCGGGGATCACTATATCCTGTAATGTTTTGTTGCTGGTGAGTGGCTGAAGCGTTTGCTCCATCCATTTTGAATGGTCGTAACCGGTTTTTTTATCCTGCTGCGTTTTTATCCTGCCCCATACCATATCAGGTTGGGAGAGCACGGGTTTTTGAACAAGCGCTGTTGCTGCAAGTATAAATGCAAGTGACAAAGAAATTTTCATTGAGCAGTGCGTATTTGGCATAACTTATTTTTAAAAGAAATGTTACTGTAAAGTAAAAATAAAAAACTCCCTGAAAAATTATTTCGTCTAAATATTGCGGCAGGTAAAAGAGCGCTGTGTAATTTTTTTATTTTTGAAAAAGGATATTATCAAACTATCACTGCTAAATATTCTTCCCATGAAAAGAGTTTTATTTTCTTTATCATTCCTGGCAACATTTATTACAGCCAGGTCCCAGGACGCAAACTACTGGTCGAACCACTATGGAGCAGGCGGGTTTCTTATGCCGGGCGCAACCATTGCAAGAAATATGGATAGTGGCGTGCTTTTTTACAACCCTGCATTGCTTGGTTACAATACAAAAAATGCAGCTTCTATCAGCGGGAGTATTTATAATCTTCAGTCAACGAAAATTAAAAATGGTGCAGGCACCGGCCTGAACCTGCATTCATCTTCTGCAGGTGTGATACCCGTTATTGCATCTAATACCATCTACCTTAATTTAAAAGGTAAACCGTTTACAATAGCTTATGCTTTGCTGAATAACCCGGTGATGCGTTATCATGTTACGCAGCGACGGGATGAAAGATTAAATGTGCTCAGGGATGATTACAGCCCGGGCGCTGAAAATTTCATCGGTCAATATTCAAATACCAATTCAGTGGATGAAACTTCGGGTATACTGGCATTTGGAAAACCTGTTTCTTCAAGAATGGCAGTGGGTGTTTCGTTTGCTGTAAACATACGGCAGCAAAATATGCTGATCGACTCAAGATCAAGGGCACTGATCAATGATACCAGTGCACTGTTTGAGAAATTAGTGACTTCCTCGGAATATTATCTTGCCAATAACCTGAATATAGGCCTGGCAATAAAGGCGGGACTTTCTTACGACCTGGCGCCAAAACATCATTTAGGCATTTTACTCTCTGCACCATTGATCCATTTGTACAGCAAGGCAGATATTTTGAGTGATAATGTGATCAATAATCTCAGCCTTGTTACAGGTGCAGCCGACCTTTTCCTGCTTGCCAATACCCGCCAGACCAGGCTGAAATCAAAATGGAAAATGCCTTTGAGCGGTGCCGTGGGTTATACTTATGATTATGGTGGCGGGCAACTGTATTTTGCTGCGGAATACTTTAGTAAAGTAAAAGAGTACAATGTTATTACGCCACGCAATGAATATTTTATCCGGCCGGATACCGGTGATAACCGCCTTTTTACACCTGGGTTGTTGCGTATGAGAGATGCAAGGAAGCCAATTGTAAATTTTGCACTGGCAGCCAGTTTTTTATTTAAGGAGAATGTTACAGGCTATTGTTCCATCCGTACCGATTTCAGTTATGTTGATGAAAAAAGTTATGCTGCAAATGAATTTGAGGGATATAAAGTGAACACTGCAAACTGGAACCTTTATCACCTGCAATTTGGCGCCAATGTTAAAAAAAGAAAATTCAATCTCCGTTCCGGTATCCTGCTTTCATACGGGATAACAAATAATTACAAGCAGAGTGTAAATTATGATAACCCGAATGAACTGAATTTGTTGACAGGCGATGCGGTGATGACAAAAGCAAGACGGCTTTCAGCAGGACTGATGTTTTCTTATATACATAATTTCTAACCAGGTCACCTTAATACCATCTGCCGGTCTGAGTCCAGCTTAATAAGAATAAAGAGCAGAATGGTGAACGTGATAAGTGATGAACCTCCATAACTCAGCAGGGGCAATGTAATGCCAATAACAGGTGCCAGCCCAACAGTAACACATATGTTTACCGCCACGTGAAAGAAAATAATACTCGCCACACTGTACGCATATACCCGGCTGAAAGTACTTCGCTGCCGCTCTGCCGCTCTTATAATTCTTAATATAAGCGCCAGGTATATCAGCAATAATAAAGTACTTCCCCAAAAACCAAAATTTTCACCTACAGAAGTAAAAATAAAATCAGTATGCTGCTCCGGTACAAAATCGCCCTGGGTTTGTGTACCCTTTAAAAAGCCCTTGCCCCAAAAACCGCCCGAACCAATGGCAATTTTAGATTGCTTTACATTATAGTTCTGCTGTTCACTTTTTTTCAGTTTCGCTTTTAATTCTTCGGGACTCAATGTTTCCACGGCATTTTTATCAACAAAAGGATTATCCACCCCCACCATGCTGAAGATCCTGTCTGCCTGGTATTGTTTAAATACATGCTTAAATGTAAAAGGTATGGCCACGCCTACGAACAGGGAGCAAAATATCCATACGCCTGCAATGAGTATAAGCAGTTTGTTATTTCTTCTTATCTGGCGCCTGTTAAAGTATACCAGCAGCAGGGCCAGCACAACAAATGATATCAGCAATGTTTTTGTGCTGAATAAAAGCGAGATCACCAGTAATATCGCCATGGCGGCGCCAAGAATAAGGTAAACTGCGGGCAATCCTTCCCTGTACATAGGGATCAAAAAAGAAAAATATACAAGCGCCAAACCCGTTTCTCCCTGCAAAATCGAAAATGCCGCAGGTGTAAAAGAAAGTGCTGCTGCAATCATTTGTGATTTTGGTTTTTCAAAATCCGTGTCCTGCATGGACAAGTATTTCGCCAGCGCCAGTGATGTAAATATTTTACACAATTCCACCGGTTGCAGGTTCATAAAGCCAAGCGGTATCCAGCTTTTGGAGCCTTTTATTTCCTTGCCGACAACAAAAGTGGCAATGATAAGCACAATGCCCAGCAGGTATGAAAGATTGGCCATTGCGGTAAACAGCTTGCTGTCTGTTAATAAAATAAAAGTAGCCAGCACTATGGCCGCAATAAAGTAAAAGAATTGTTTACTGTAATTTTTTTTGAAAGCAAGAAAGCTTTGTACCACGCTGTCCGTAGTCCTGTATTCAACAGAAAAAATACATACCAGGCCGATCACCACAAGCATAACGTACAGCCATACGAGCAGCCAGTCTACACCCTTTCCAAGTTCTGGTTTTTTTTGATACATATATTGAAGGGTTTAGTATGTTCAGAAGGTTTAGGGGTTTAGTACACAGTTTACTAAACTTTCTAAACTCTCTGAACCTCTAAACTATTTTTAAGTATTCGAGCTATCCTTTTGTTCCTGTTTCCTTTTTTCTGAAGGTAAAATAGCCTCCGGCTTTTGCACCTGTTTTTTATCACCGCTGTCTTTTTGTGCCGGGAGCTTTTTAAGGCTGTCTTTGTCTGATCTCATTTTATCCAGCGCATCTTTTTCTTCTTCTTCATCCGTTGTTTCCAGCGTATCTCTTATGATCTTTATATATCCTTTTGCAATCAGGTAGGCAGAATCTTTGGAGTGCCTCAATGAATCCTGCCTGCGCATTTCTGAATATATCCTTGGTGGTATCAGGTTCAGGTTAGCATAATAATCCAGTCTTGCAAGCCTTGCCTTATCCACGATAGAATCTTTGAGGTATTTTTCTATCATAAAGCCCACAATGGGTGCCGCATAAGTACCACCAAAACGGCCGCTGTTTTCCACCACGCACATGATAGCAATCTTTGGATTGTCTCTTGGTGCAAAGCCGCAGAAGAAACCGTGGTTGGGTTGTTTTACACCATGATAATAGTTTTCAACCGTACCTGTTTTGCCACAAATGAGAATGTCTTTAACCTTTGCACCCATACCTGTACCATGGTCCACCACACCTTCCATACCATCATGCACTGCCTCAAAAATGCTGTCTGGGATGTCTACTGTCCGGTGTTTTTCTTTATACTTATCAAGCAGGTTGAATTTATCGCCGCCTTCAATCGAATCAACAATATGTGGTGTAATGAACCAGCCCTTGTTAGCAATATAAGCCATTTCATTGGCCACCTGTATGGGTGTTACATCCACTTCCCCCTGGCCAATACTTACAGAACGGAAGCTGCAGAAGTTCCAGTGACCTTTTCCAAATACCTTATCATAGGTAGTAGGTGTTGGTATATTACCTCTTTTTTCCGAAGGTACATCCACACCCAGTTTGCGGCCAAGTCCAAATGCATACATATAATTGTCCCATGCCTTTAATGAGCTATCAACATTTGGGTATTTTGGACTGTTGATTACCCGCTGCATTACATTGGCGAAGTAAGTATTGTCAGACACCGTAATGGCATGTCGCAGGTCAAAGGTACCGATGTCAAGACAGCGCATGGGTTTACCACATCCGTAAAATGCACCGCCACAGCTAAACCTGGTATCTGTTGTTATCACACCTTCGTGCAAACCGATCAATGCCTGCAATGTTTTAAAAGTGGAACCGGGGCTGTACGTTGCACTCACGGACCTGTTCAATAATGGAAGAGAAGGGTCCAGTAATAACTGCGTGATATGTTTTTTTCTTTCGGGGCCTGTTAAATATTTGGGTTTAAAAGTGGGGCTGCTCACCATACAGATGATGCCGCCAGTTCTGGGATCAACCGCCACGATTGAACCAAGTTTGTTCTGCATTAATTTTTCACCGAGTTCCTGCAGCTCTATATCCAGGGAGGTGTACATATTTTGACCCGCTATTGCAGCGGTATCATATTTACCATTTTCAAATTTCTCGGTCAGCCGGTTTTTATTATCCCTTTTCCAGTATTCAATACCCCGCTGGCCCATCAATACTTTTTCATAGGTACGTTCCATGCCTGTTTTACCAGCATAGTCACCGATCTGGTAACCTTCCTCTGCATGGTTCTTTAAAAAGTTAGTATCCACTTCAGAAAGATAGCCAAGGATATTGCCACCGGCATCATAAGGATAACTTCTTACCGGCCTTTCCTGTAAATAAAAGCCGGGCGCAAATTTGTACATGGATTCATTGAGCATGGCCATTTTTTCAACTGTAAGCAATCCATCAAAGGTGGAAGGACGGCTGCGGCCATTCCGGATAATAACCTCCACAATTTTTTTATTGAATTGAGCCGTATCAATACCCAGGATTTTGCAGAGACCGAAAGTGTCAACACCTTTAATTTTATTAGGTACCACCATCAGGTCGTAGATAGTGGTGTTCTGCAGAATGGCTTTCCTGGTGCGGTCAAAAATAATTCCCCTGTCTGGATAGATCACTTTCCTGAACTTACCCTGGTCATCCGCCATTATTTTATACTTGCTGGAAAAGATCTGCAGGTTTACCAGCTGCATAATGATGACAAAGAACACGCCTGCAAATACAAGTATGACTATATTTTTACGGGACTGGTGAGATGCAGACACAGGTTCTAAAATTTTGTTCTCTTTTCAGGGAGATTGGTTAACGGCCGGTTTATGCTGTATTGGTTTTAAACTTTTGTTTCCTGGCAAACAGCATTTCTGTAATTACAATCAGCAGCAAACTTATAACTGTTGACAACAAAGTTTTTACAATGAAGTACCAAAAATTTGCAAAATTCCATGCTTCCAGGAAAAATAACCAGGCATGGTGTAAAAGTGTAAGTATGCCGGCATAGATCATATACCGCATAAAACCGCCCAGGCTTTTGGCAGAAGGCTCATCATAGTTGGTTTCTGCGCCTTCCTGCGGCAGCAGTATATTTATTAAGAATGGTCTGAAATAAGCAGTCAGTACACAGGCCGCAGCATGAAAACCAGGGCTGTGGCGGAAACTGTCAAGAGTAAAGCCCAGCAGGAATGCAAGCACCATTTGCCAGCCACGGGGTATTTGAAAAGGCATCCATAAAATAAACAGGTAATAGATATAAGGTGTTACCATATAATGCAGGTGTATCTTATCCAGTACATAAAACTGCATTATAATGAGTATGATAAAACGCAATATATTTTTTACCAGCAGGCTCATGCTACGCTCTTTCTATTGATTTTGTTTTTTAGCTTTATCAAGCAATTTATTGATTTCATCTTTCTGCAAATTTTCAACTGTATATACATACTGGAGGTTATAAAAATTGGCAGCTGATTTTAATTTGATTATATAATTATTGGTGCTTTTATCCGGTGTCACTTCATCAATGGTACCCACCATCATTCCATAGGGAAAGGTAGTGGTGAAGCCACTGGTAAATACCGTATCACCTTTAGCCACTTTGGCGCTTTTCTTTATATCAATAAGTGATAATCTATTGGGTTCTTTACCATCCCATATTACCTGCCCGGCATCGCCGCCTTTTTTTAGTTTTACGCTGATGCGGCTGTCTTTGTGCAGCAGGCTCATCACCACCGCAAAATTGGAACTAACATCAGTAACAATACCCACCACGCCATTCAGTGGATCCACCACACCTGCATCTTTTTGTAATTGCTGTGCAGCACCACGGCCAAGTACAATAAAATTATTCTGGGCTGTTACAGAGTTAGAAACCACTTTGGCTGATTTATATTCCCAGATCCTTTTATGACCTAATGTATCGTAAGGGATAGAGTCTGTCACTTCTTTCCTGGATGTATCAAGGCTTTGAAAATTTGAAATAAGGTCATTTCTTAGCTTTTCATTTTCTTTTTGGAGGGCAAGGTTGCTTTTACCTAATTGCAGAAAATTATCTATCCGGTTGTATTGCTTGTTTATTCTGCCGGTCACTTCATTCATATAACCGGAAGCGATGGCATTGTGATACTTATTATAATGAGAGATGAGATAAATGCATAAAACCTGCAGCAGCAGGAAAAATAAAAAATTGAAATACCGCCGGATAAAGAGAAAGACGTTATTCACTTACAAGAAAGTTGTGTTATTGGTTGACAGCGGGCTGTTATGCCGGGCTTAAGATTTGACTATATACCATGTGAAGCCAGCATGCTGCAACACAAAATTATTACCTCATTACAAAAGGATACCTGTCGTAATTTTTCAATGCAATACCGGTGCCCCTTACCACGCTCTTCAGCGGATCGTCCGCCACATGTACCGGTAATTTTATTTTTGCAGCGATACGTTTATCCAGCCCACGCAGCAGCGAACCACCACCAGTCAGGTATAAACCACGGCGGTAGATGTCTCCTGCCAGTTCTGGTGGTGTTGTTTCAAGTGCTTTTAAAATGGCTTCTTCTATCTTAAAGATGCTCTTATCCAGCGCTTCTGCCACTTCCTGGTAGCTTACAAACACCTGTTTGGGAATACCGGTCACCAGGTCACGGCCGTTTACAGGAATATCATCCGGCGGATTTTCCAGGTCCTTCATAGCAGCGCCCACCTGTATTTTAATCTGTTCTGCCGTACGTTCACCGATCAGCAGGCTGTGGTAGCGGCGGAGCGCTTCCATAATGTCGGCAGTAAATTCATCGCCGGCAATACGGATACTCTGGTCGCATACAATACCCGCCAGCGCAATCACAGTAATACCGGTGGTTCCACCGCCGATATCAATGATCATGTTACCCACCGGTTCTTCCACGTCTATACCAATACCCAGGGCAGCAGCCATGGGTTCATGAATCAGGTAAACTTCTTTAGCACCTGCCTGCTCAGCACTATCCCTTACAGCACGCTTCTCCACTTCGGTAATGCTGCTCGGAATACAGATCATCATACGCCAGCTTGGTGCAAACAATGGTTTTTTGGGATAGATCATTTTGATCATTTCCCGTATCATTAATTCTGCGGCATTAAAATCGGCGATCACACCATCTTTGAGCGGGCGTACCGTGCGGATGCTTTCGTGGGTTTTTTCATGCATCATCAATGCCTTCTTACCCACAGCCAGAATATTTTTAGGATTATTCCTGTCGAGCGCAACAATTGAGGGTTCATTCACCACCACTTCATCGTTGAATATAATCAGGGTGTTTGCAGTGCCTAAATCCATTGCAATTTCCTGAGTGAAAAAATTAAAAAGCCCCATAAAAGATATTGAGAAAATGCAAGAGTAAACAATGTGGGCAAAGTTGGAGGAAATTATTTGAAATAACAACGCAAAGCCCTTTATTTTTCAACATTTGGGCTGTTTTGTGTGGATTAACTCCCCTTTAAAGAATCAGGCAGGGCAAAACTACTGCGTAAAGTTGCAAAGTAAAAACCCGTGAACAATTTCTTCGTTTATTTGTTACCGTTAGTCTTTGCTGTTTTCGCCTGCATGTGCTGAGCTGAATTCATAGCCGATATCATCCCTGAAATACATGCCTTCAAAAAACAGGTTTTCAAGCGCATATACGGATTGCTCGGATGCCTCCGCTATATTGTCACCAAAAGAAGTGGCCGCCAGCACCCTGCCACCATTGGTTACAACGTCTTCGCCTTCCTGTTTGGTACCTGCGTGAAAAATGATAGTACCTTCCAGTGTTTTATCATTGATGCCTTCTATCAGTTTGCCTGTCGCATACTGGTTGGGATAGCCACCGCTTACCGCAACCACTGTAACGGCTGTTTGTGGTGTAATTTTTATTTGTACCTCATTTAGTTTTTTACTGGCTACTGCCGCTAATATCTCCACCCAGTCGCTTTCGATCCTTGGTAATACCACTTCTGTTTCCGGATCCCCCAGGCGGCAATTGTATTCAATTACAAAAGGTTCATCATTTACGCTGATCAGGCCTATGAAAATGACGCCTTTGTACTCCAGTTTTTCCTGCTTCAGGCCCTGTACGGTTGGTTCAATGATCCTTTCTTTAACCTTTTGCATAAATACATCATCAGCAAAAGGTACCGGGCTTACAGCACCCATCCCGCCTGTGTTTGGGCCGGTATCACCCCTGCCAATCCTTTTATAATCTTTAGCTTCGGGAAGCAGTATATAATTCTCGCCATCTGTTAATACAAAAACACTTACTTCAATCCCTTTCATAAACTCTTCCACCACCACTTTCTTTCCTGCTTCTCCAAATTTTGAACGCTGTATCATCAGTTCAAATTCTGCAAGCGCTTCCAGGTGATTGTTACAGATAAGTACACCTTTACCGGCTGCAAGCCCATCGGCTTTTAACACCACAGGTAAAGCATGATTGCGGATATAGTCAACACCGGCAGTATAATTTTCTGAAGTAAATTCCTGGTAAGCTGCGGTGGGTATATTATGGCGCTGCATAAAAGCTTTTGCAAAAGCCTTACTGCCTTCCAGCTGCGATGCTTCGGCAGACGGTCCAATTACATGAATATGAGCAGTGGCGGCATTATCTCTGAAATAGTTATAAATACCTTTTACAAGAGGCTCTTCAGGACCAACAAAAACGAGGCTGACTTTGTTTTTTACACAAAACGAAGCAAGTCCTTTAAAATCGGTGCTGTCAAAGGAAATATTGGTGCCGTGTTTTGCAGTACCGGTATTTCCCGGTGCAATGTATAACTGTTCACACAGGCTGCTTTGCTTAATTTTCCAGGCCAGGGTATGCTCTCTTCCTCCAGAGCCTACAATCAGGATGTTCATAGCTATGAATTTATTTATTTTCCGGATAAGGTAAAAAAAATCAGCCGCTAAATTATGACCAGCGGTTGGCTAAACAATATTATTTTTATAAACGGCATCCCTTTTTTAACCGGGCATTTAAAAATTCAAGCCTGTCAAAGCTTTGAACTAAAATAAATTTTGCTACTTTGAGCCATTATAAAACTTATTTCCAAACAAAATTGATCATATGATTGAACAGGTTGCTTCGCAAAAAGGCCATCCAAAAGGGTTGTGGGTGTTATTCGGAACTGAAATGTGGGAACGCTTTAACTTTTACGGGATGAGGGCCATCCTTTCTCTTTTTATAGCGCTTGCTTTACAGAAAGGCGATGCGGAAGCATCTATCATTTACGGAGGATTTCTTGGCCTTTGTTATCTCACCCCTATGTTGGGAGGATATATCTCTGATAAATACCTGGGCAACCGGAACTGTATCCTGCTGGGCGGAACTGTAATGGGTATAGGACAGTTGCTGCTTTTTTTCAGTGGTAGTGTTTTTGAAAACAATATGCCCCTGGCGAAAAACCTGATGTGGCTGGCATTGCTTGTCATCATATTTGGGAATGGCTTTTTTAAGCCCAATATTTCATCCATGGTGGGCAGCCTCTATCCCAAAGAACAAAAGGGAAAACTGGATTCAGCCTTTACACTTTTTTATCTTGGGATAAATGTAGGCGCCACACTGGGCCAGTTCATCTGCCCGCTGGTGGGGGATGTGGAGCATAATGGTGTAAGAGACCTGTCCGCATTTAAATGGGGCTTCCTGGCTGCAGCACTTGCCATGTTTATAGGCACACTTACATTTTTATTTCTCAAAAATAAATATGTTGTTACACCGGACGGACGGCCCATCGGTGGTAAACCTCAAAAGTCGGACATACCTGAAGATGAATCAGACAGTGCAAAATTCACCACTGCCAATATTGTTATTTCCTTGCTGCTGATGGTGGGAATTACCTATGTATTGCACCTTGTATTGGGAGGACCCGGTGTTTCAATGATCAAAGCATGGTTATATCCTTTCATCTTTGCAGCAGGTATCGGTCTTGGCTATTTAATATTAAGTGATAAAACCATCACTAAGGTTGAAAAAGACCGGATCTGGGTTTTATATATCGTTTGTTTCTTTGTGATGTTCTTCTGGGGTGCTTTTGAGCAGGCGGGTTCATCTCTAACATTTATTGCCAATAACCAGACAGATACCAACCTGCTTGGCTGGACCATGCCCCCAACAATGGTACAGAACTTCAATGGCATCTTTGTAATGGTGTTTGCCATTCCATTCAGCTGGCTGTGGATATGGATGAACAAAAAGCGAATTGAACCGATTCCGCCGGTAAAACAGGCATGGGGCCTGCTGCTGATCGCATTGGGCTATTTGATCATTGCCATGCAGGTGAAAGACCTGGGTACAGCCGGTAAAGTAGGCATCATTTGGATGATCGTTTTATACCTGCTGCATACCTGGGGTGAATTGTGTTTATCACCCATTGGTCTTTCACTGGTTGCAAAACTTGCACCAAAACGTTTTGCTTCCTTGTTGATGGGTGTATGGTTTCTGGGAAATGCCGGTGGTTATGTATTAACCGGGGTGCTGGGTGCTTTGCTGCCACCCACTACGGATAAGTATGTAGATGCTAAAAAAGAAAATATTGAACTGGCGGAGATCCTTGATGGTAAAAAAGAAGCCAGCGGTGCAGAACTTTTTACACTGGCGAGAAATAAAATTGCCGCCACCATCGATTATGAAAAAGGGCTGAAGAACGGACTGGATTTTGAAAAGATCTATTTTAAAAAGAAAGCATCTGATAAAGATTCCACGCTTACACAGGTACAATACGACCTGATCCAAAAGGAAAAGATTATAAAAGTGGAATATCCGGAATTTGTTGGCTTCAAGTTAAAGAGCCTGTACGATTTCTTTATGATGTTTGTGATATTGTGCGGACTTGCAGGTCTTGTATTGTATGCACTTACACCCATCATGAAAAAGATGATGCACGGGGTTCATTAAAACTACTTTTATTAATAAGGAAGGCTGCTTGCAAAAGCAGCCTTTTTAATACAATACATAGTGGACAGGGCCATAATATTTTTCTTTCTTTTTTTTATAATAATGATTGGCTGTAAGCAGCCCAATCATAAAGAACAAAAGAATAAAAAAATCACATTGCTTATACAACCATTTAATGGCCTGGCAGCAGGCGATGCAGCATTTGTTATTGCAGAACTCAAGAAACTGTACCCGCATGTTGAAATAGCCGCTCCTGTTGCGCTGCCGGCATCTTGCTATAATCCTGCAAGAAAAAGATACAGGGCCGATTCATTGATTAGCTTTTTACGCAAACAAACACCGGCAGGCTATGTAACAATAGGTTTAACCGATAAGGATATCAGCACAATAAAAGACAGTATTGCTGATTGGGGTGTGATGGGGCTGGGTTTTTGCCCGGGAAATGCCTGTGTCGCATCTACCTTCAGGTTATCAAAAACTGAAAAAAGGTCCCAGCTTTTTAAAGTAGCCATCCATGAAGCCGGGCATACACAGGGACTGCCGCATTGTGATGTAAAAAGTTGCTTTATGAGAGATACCGAAGGCCGCAACCCCACCAATGAAGAAACAGCGTTTTGCAGTAAATGCAGGTCGTTGCTGCAAAAAAAAGAATGGGTGTTTAATTGAGACGGAAGCTTAGTTTACTTTTCTTTCTTTCCATTGATAGGATCCAAACTTACCCAGCCAGCCGGCTATAACTGTATAAAATATATGAAACGGCTGAGCTAAAGGAAAAAGCCATAGCAGCTTTTGCTGATTAAAAAACTTGGCTACAGGATAAAGAAAGAGTAGCTCAACAATAGTTTTTAAAAGGAGTAGATAAATCCAGGATGTAAATAATGAATAGTGTGTAGTGAAAATAGTTTGGATATTAAAAAGACAGATTAGTGGCAGTACCAGCAGCAGTACATTAAATAAATACACCAGCAGCAGTACTGCAAAAATCCGCTTATCATCATATTTATCTGCTTTGCTCGCCCAGCGTATCCGCTGGTTCAAAAAATCTTTCAGCGTTTTCATGGGCTGGGTTTGCACAATTACTTCGGTTGATTTTAAAAAGAAAACCCTGTCAGGTTGATGTTTATAGATCTTATGCATCAGCAGCATATCATCGCCACTGGCAATATTATCAATACCGGTAAAGCCATTCACCTCATAAAAAGCTTTTTTACTGTAGGCAAGGTTTGCACCATTACACATACTGTGTATGCGCTGGTAAACTGAGGCGCCCGTTATACCCTGCAGCGTCATAAAATCAAGCGACTGGAAAATAGAAAGCAGTTTTGCTGCAAGCCCGTCTCTGGCAGCCAATGGTAAAAATGAAACAGGCATTGCAATAAAGGCCGCATTATGAATATTGTAAAAAGAAGCGATTTGCTGCAGCCAGCCTGGTGGTACAATACAGTCTGCATCTGTTGTTACAATCAATTCTCCTGTTGAATGCTCAATAGCTGTTTCAATGGCCTTTTTTTTATACGAGTTCAGTTGTTTGCCCTCCAGTAATTCTTTTAAAGATAGCAGCCGTATATTTTTTGCCGGGTGACGCTGTACAATTGCAGCAGTGTTATCGGTTGAGTGGTCATCAATAACAATCACTTCGTACTGTTCTGCCGGGTAAGTCTGGTTACAAACTGAATCAAGACAGGCTTTGATATTGCCCTCCTCGTTACGGGCAGGAATAATAACCGTGAGTTTAAGGTTTAGGGTTAAAGGTTTAAGGCTGGCGGCCGGAATGCTGCGCCAGCTTATCGCATAATAAATAATAAGAACAGCATACAGTATAAAAAGGACAAATGAAATGCTGAGAATGATATGCTGCATAATGCGATGCGGCTGAAGTGAGCTTTTCTTTCTTTTCCCAAAAGAAAAGATTAGCAGAACAAGTTCACAACGATGTTAATTTTTTGTATCCCAGCCGGTACAACAAAAATAAATTTTAAAATCTCAATTGAATAACTAACTTTGTTTAGTTGCATAAACAACTATATGCCAAACAACCAATTTAAGAAAGGGGAATTATACAGCTTTATTACCGGCAAAGCGAGTACAGCCATTGCCCGCCGGTTGCAGAAGAATTTTAAAACAGCAGGCCTGGACATAACGATTGAACAATGGAGTGTTTTATATCATTTATGGAAGGAAGATGGTATGAGCCAGCAGCAATTGTGTGATGCTACTTTCAGGGATAAACCCAGCATCACCAGGCTGGTGGATAACCTGGAAAAACTAAAATTGGTAAAACGGGTACCCAGTAAAGATGACCGGCGTATCAACCTGATATACCTTACCAAAGAAGCAGAACAATTACAGGAGCAGACAATGGAACTCGCCGGCCAAACGTTAAATGAAGCACTGGAAGGTGTTACACACGGCCAGATAGAAATAGCCAAGGAAGTGCTGCAGATGGTGTATGATAATTTGAAATAAGTATTCTCTGCTGGTAGTTAAACAGGGATATGCAAATAACGACCAGTCATTATTAAAAACGATTTGCAAATAAAACATTCTACATATGAGTACATCAGCTTCAACCACAGTTTCACTCAAAGGAGGTGAATGGTTAATAAAAGAAAGCAATGCATTTGAAACTTTTACTGCAGAAGATTTTACCGAGGAACAACAGATGGTAAAAGAGATGTGCCTGCAGTTTTTGGCAACAGAGGTTAATCCCATCGTTGACAGGATCGACAAACTGGAGCCGGGGCTGATGCCTTCACTCATGGATAAGGCAGGTGAACAGGGATTGCTGGGTGCTTCCATACCCGAAGAGTTTGGCGGGCTTGGTAAAGATTTTATTACTTCCACGCTGGTGAATGAAGGCCTTGGTGGTGGTTATTCTTTTAGCGTGGCTGTGGCAGCACATACCGGTATCGGTACATTGCCCATTTTATATTTTGGTACGGAGGAACAAAAGAAAAAATACATTCCCAAACTGGCAACGGGTGAATGGAAAGGTGCTTATGGGTTAACAGAACCCAACAGCGGCAGTGATGCTCTGGGAGCCAAAACCACAGCGGTATTAAGCGCCGATGGCAAACATTATATTTTAAATGGCCAGAAATGCTGGATAACTAATGGTGGTTTTGCTAATGTATATACCGTCTTTGCAAAAATTGACGGGGACAAGTTTTCTGCATTTATAGTAGAGCGTGGGTTTGAAGGATTTACCCAGGGTGCAGAAGAGCATAAAATGGGTATCAAAGGCTCATCTACGGTTCAATTGTATTTCCAGGATTGCAAAGTGCCGGTTGAAAACCTGCTGGGAGAAATTGGTAAAGGTCACATCATTGCCTTTAATATCTTGAATATTGGCCGCTTAAAACTATGTGCTGCAGCTATGGGTGGCGCCAAGCTTGCATTGGGAGGCACCATTGAATATGCTAAAACAAGAGAGCAGTTTAAAACAGCGATCGCCAATTTTGGTGCTATCAAACATAAACTGGCGGAGAGTGCCATTAAGATCTTTGCTGCCGAAAGTGCATTATACCGTACCAGCAAATGGATCGATGATAAAGAAGTGGAGCTCTCCAAAGCAGGTAAACCTTTTAATGAAGCTTTATTGGGCGCAGCTGAAGAATATGCTGTTGAATGTGCCATATTAAAAGTGCTGGGCAGCGAAGTACTGGATTTTGTAGTGGATGAAGGGGTGCAGGTATTTGGCGGTAATGGTTTCAGTGATGAATACATGATCAGCCGGGCCTACCGTGACAGCCGTATCAACCGTATTTACGAAGGTACCAACGAAATAAACCGCCTGCTTACAGTGGATATGATTCTGAAAAGAGCCATGAAGGGTAAGCTTGACCTGATGGGACCGGCCATGGCGGTTTCGAAAGAATTAATGAGCATACCTGATTTTGGCAATGAAGATGAAGGTGCTTTTGCTTTGGAAAGAAAGGCTATTGTAAATATGAAAAAAGCCATCCTGATGGTGGCCGGTGCAGCCGTACAAAAGCTGATGATGAAATTGAATGATGAGCAGGAAATACTGATGAATATTGCGGATATGGCCATCGAAACCTTTACTGCCGAAAGCACCCTGCTCAGGGTAATGAAAATGGCTGATAAGAACGGTGAAGCAAACAGCGGTCTTTATACAGATATAATGCGCTGTTACTTAAACGATGCCATTGATAAAGTAAACAAGGCCGGTAAAGATGCAATCAACTCATTTGCGGAAGGTGATGAGCAAAGGATGATGCTGCTTGGGTTAAAACGTTTTACAAAAACGCAGCCATTCAACAGTAAACAGGCGAGGAGAAATATTGCAGACAGGCTGATTGCAGATGGCAAGTATGCACTATAAAATATTTTAAAAGAGATAAAAGGCGGTAGTCTCCTAAAGACTGCCGCCTTTTTTGTTATAATTATTTTTAAGTTGTTTTCTTTATTTCATTAGAAATTGTAAAAAAGCTTTTCTATTTTTATAACACCTAGTTCCTCCCTGTACCAGCCGGCTAATATTCATATCTTTTTGTAAAAACTGCCGGATTACAACACCTGATACACGCCTTTTACCAACTGATACATCTTGTGGGACATTACCCTGCAGAATTATTTTTTCTTTATTTAAAAATCAAAAGCATGAAAAAATTTTTACTTGGAGCAGCAGGTATTGTATTGGCAATTGCTGCAAAGGCACAGGTTACACAGATTAACTCCAATGGCAGCCTGGAGGTAACGGCTCCTATCAACAGCGTACAAACCATTTTAGTTTCCGATATTGATTCTACCGTTTGGGTAACAACCGGCACTGCGGCATCCACCACACAGTTGTCTGCAACGATAAAATACGAAAGCATGGCCGGAATACTGGGAGGTAAATTAGTGTTTCGTGGTAAAACGGGGGCAACCGGCTCTGAAATATATATCACAGACGGCACTGCCGCCGGCACAACCCTTGTAAAAGATATTTTATCCGGCACAGGCAGTTCCGCACCTTCTGATTTTGTAATGATGAACGGGTTCATATATTTTACCGCATTTGAACTTACAGCAGGCAGGGAATTATGGCGTACCGACGGAACGGGTGCAGGCACCACATTGGTAAAAGACATTGCAACGGGCACCACCAGCAGCAACCTGGGAGGTTCTTATAACATGTTCTCAAATGGGAACTATATATTATTTGCGGCACAGTCTGCTGCAGAAGGCGTGGAGTTATGGAAATCTGATGGAACAAATGCCGGTACGGTTTTATTAAAAGATATCAATGCGGGTGCAGATTCTTCAAAGCCCCGTGCTTTTACAAAGCTGAACAACAACACCATTTTATTTGCTGCCACCACTCTTTTAAGTGGCGAAGAAGTATGGAAAACAGATGGAACAGCCGCAGGAACAGTATTGGTGAAAGATATTAACGCCGGTACGGGCAGTTCAACAGTTTTTGAATTTATGCCTGGGTTTAATCTGCCTATTTTTTATGGGTTCCATATTTTTAATAATAAAGCTTATTTCAATGCTTCGGATTTTGTGGGCAGTACATCGGGTGAAGTGTGGGTTACAGACGGTACCAATGCCGGCACCACACTTGTAAAAGATATCGTACCTGAAACACCTTTTGCATATGTATTGCTGTTTGATGCAGTAAATCTTCCAGGTAAATTTATATTCCCTGTTTCAAATGGCGACGACCGCTCTGAATTATGGGAATCAGACGGAACACCAGCCGGTACTGTACTGTTCAAATCATTTACGCCTCCAAGCACGGGTGATATACCTTATATCTTCCCGCCGTACAGTTATCAGAATAATACGGTTACACAAAATCTCTTCCAGGGAAATAAATTTTTCTTTACTGCAGGTACTACAGCAGCGGGTAATGAATTATGGGTATCAGATGGTACGGCAGCGGGTACGGTAATGGTAAAAGATATTAATGCAGGTGCCGGCAGCAGTATGGGCGCAGGTGCTAATTTATCTGTTTTATATACCAGCACTACCTTCTTTTTTACTGCTGCTGATGGAACGCATGGCGATGAACTATGGAAAACAGACGGCACTTCAGCAGGCACTGTAATGGTGCAGGATATAAATCTGAATGCGGCCGATGCAGACCCGGTACTAGGGTTTGTGAACAACAATAAAGTGATCTTCAGTGCTACTGACGGCAATTCTGCCAATACTGACCTGTTTGTGGTGGATGGTGTTTTTGCTCCGTTACCCGTTAAACTCGGTGATATGTCAGTCGCCAGATCCGGCAATGATGCAGTTTTATACTGGCAGACCCTGCAGGAAACAAATACCGAAAAATTTGTTGTTCAGCGCAGTTACGATGGTATTCATTTCCAAAACGCAGGTGAGGTGCAGGCGGTTGGTAATACAACTAATAAACAACAATATAGTTTCACCGACCCCGGCATTGTATTAAACGGAAATACAATGATCTATTACCGGCTGCTGGTTAAAGATGTGAGTGGTAAAACCGACTACAGCCTGGTACTTTCTTTAAAACTGCAAACAACTGCATTAAAAGTACAACTGCTGAGTAACCCGGTAAGTGAAAACCTGGATGCTGTTATAACAGGGATCACCGGCGACGTATTAGTGTTAATAAAAGATATGACCGGCAAAGCAATTTACAGCAGCTATTTACCGCTGGTGAATGCACGTATCAGCGTTCCGGCTGCTAAGCTGTCCCGTGGTATGTATGTGTTGCAGGTGATAAAAGGGCAGGAGAGCCGTTCATTAAAATTTATACGATAAAAAATTAAAGGGATCTTTATACAGGCTGTCTTGCGAAAGACAGCCTTTTTTATTTATAAAAAAACCGCCTCATTTTGTATGAGACGGTTGTTATAGTTGAAGTGAAAAAGCCTATTTTAAGTTGTGATATACTTTCTGTACATCATCGTCCTGCTCCAATTTATCCACCAGTTTTAAAACTTCCTGTGCAGCTTCTTCACCCAATTCCACCGTATTGGTGGGGATACGGGTTGCTTCAGCGCTGATCACCTCGATCTTTTTTTCTTCAAGCGCCTTGCTCATATTACCAAATTCATTGAATGCAGTACGGATGATGATATTGCCGTCGCTGTCTTCACCTATTTCTTCCAGGCCGTAATCTATCAGTTCCAGTTCCAGTTCTTCTAAATTCTGTCCGTTGTTTTTTACTTTAAATTCACCCATCCTGTTAAAGCCAAAAGCCACACTGCCGCTGGTGCCCAATGCACCGCCTCCTTTGGTGAAATGCATCCTTATATTGGCAACAGTTCGGGTGGAATTATCTGTAGCTGTTTCCACCAGGATAGCAATGCCGTGTGGAGCATAGCCTTCATATAAAATTTCATCGTAATTCACAAGGTCTTTACCCGTTGCCCGTTTAATTGCGGCTTCCACCCTGTCTTTCGGCATGCCCACACTACGGGCATTTTGAAAACAACGGCGCAGCGCTGCATTGGAATTAGGGTCGCTGCCCCCGGCTTTTACGGCAATCACAATTTCTTTCCCAATACGGGTAAAGTTCTTGGCCATTTTATCCCAGCGGGCAAACATGGCACTTTTTCTTACTTCAAATATCCTTCCCATTCATTTTTAATTAAAAATTGAAAATTGAGAGTTGAAAATGAGTGCTTGAAATTTGAAGCGGTTATGAGCTTTCAATTTCTGACTCCCATTTTCAACCCCGTATTTAGCGGCTGCAAATGTAAGAAATTGGTAATTTAGCCCAGCATGGATGAGCCATTATTAACCGTAAAGAATTTATCTGTCCGTTTTAAGACCGGTAAGGAGACCAGTACAGCGGTCAATAATGTTTCGTTTGATGTGATGCCCGGTGAACTGGTCGCTATCGTGGGAGAATCTGGTTCCGGCAAATCTGTTTCTTCTTTATCAATGATGCAATTGCTGCCAAAGCAGGCTGCCGTTACAGGTGAAGTCATTTTTTCACCCAACGGCGACAGTATTGATTTGCTTTTCCTGCCATTAAAAGAGATGATGAACAGGCGGGGTAAGGATATTGCTATGATCTTCCAGGAACCGATGACTTCCCTCAACCCGGTATTTACTTGTGGAGACCAGGTAATGGAAGCCATACAGCTACACCAGCAGGTAAGTAAAAAAGTGGCGGCTGAAAAAGTCATTGCCTTATTTGAAAAAGTAAAACTCCCTGATCCTTCTTCTATACTCCACCGCTACCCTCACCAGTTGAGCGGCGGGCAAAAGCAACGGGTGATGATCGCAATGGCCATGAGTTGTAATCCTTCCTTACTGATTGCAGATGAACCCACCACGGCGCTGGATGTAACAGTACAAAAAACAATTCTTGAATTAATAAAGGAACTGCAGCAACAGAACAGGATGAGTGTTATACTCATTACACATGACCTTGGCATTGTGGCGGATATTGCTGATAAAGTGATTGTGATGTATAAAGGATCGATAGTGGAGCAGGGCAAAACAGCAGAAGTATTAAAGCATCCGCAGCACGCCTATACAAAAGCACTGCTGGCCTGCCGGCCGGCCTTACACCAAAAGGGACAGCGGCTCCCCGTGGTGGGGGAGGAAATAGAAAATAAGAAAGATGAAATAAGGAATGAAAAAGCCGAAGAGCAGCAACAAGGCAAGACAACAACAGGAGACAATGACCGGAAATCAACGGTGCTTTCGGTCGAAAACCTGAAAGTATATTACCCTGGTAAAAAAAGCCTTTTCGGAAAACCTGCTGCAATTTTTAAAGCCGTAGATGACGTAAGTTTTACAGTTAATAAAGGTGAAACACTCGGTCTTGTTGGAGAAAGCGGCTGTGGTAAAACAACTTTGGGAAGGGCTATACTGCAGTTGATCCCAACTACAGCAGGCAGGATACTATTGAATGGAGTTGATATTGCACATTTAACCAAAAAGCAACTGCAGCCATTGCGGAAAGACCTGCAAGTGGTTTTCCAGGATCCATATGGTTCATTAAACCCAAGGATCACAATCGGTGATGCCATACTGGAGCCAATGAAAGTACATTCGGTGCTTACAGGCAGGCATACACGAAAAGAAAAAGTGATAGAATTACTGGAAAAAGTAAACCTGCGTGCTGATCATTTTAGCCGCTATCCTCACCAGTTCAGTGGCGGGCAGCGACAGCGGGTCTGTATTGCCCGTGCGCTGGCGCTTAATCCGTCATTTTTAATCTTTGACGAAAGTGTAAGTGCGCTTGATGTAAGTGTGCAGGCGCAGGTGCTGAATTTATTAAATGATCTGAAAGCAGCATTTAATTTTACTTCTATCTTTATTTCACATGATCTCTCTGTGGTACGTTATATAAGCGATCGTATAATGGTGATGCAAAAGGGCAGGATAATAGAAGAGGGTACATCGGAAGAAATTTATCATGCACCTAAAAATGAGTATACACGTACATTAATTGATGCAATACCAGGCAAAAGTTTATCCATCTGAATAATTATTGTTTTTATCTTACAGATCAAATGCCTTTTATGATTATAAAAAAGCTGTTACTCTTTGTATGTATTAGCGCTGTTCATTTTTGCAGTGCACAAAACAAAGCTGGTCTTGTAAGCGGCCCGTGGGCAGGTAATGTGGAACTGCGTAATGCAATCATTTGGGTGGAAGTAACACCGGCAGTAAAAAAAATATCTGTCAACTATCATGCAGCAGGAAGCTCAGCAAATAAAACAGTTGATTATAAAGGTGAGTTGGGTAAGGAATTTAACCCGGTAAAAATTGAGCTGAATGGATTGGACATAAATACAACTTATGATTATTCAATAATAGTCGATGGAAAAGTTATTGAACCGGGCTTTTCTACAAGCTTTACTACGAAAGATCTGTGGCAATGGCGTAAGCCTGCACCGGATTTCTGTTTCCTTGCCGGTAGTTGTGCATACTTTAATGAACCAAAATTTGACAGGCCGGGTAAACCTTATGGAGGTGACTCCTCTATTTTTGAAACCATGGCGAATACACCTGCCGCCTTTCATGTATGGCTTGGCGATAACTGGTATACAAGAGAAGTTGATTATAATACGGCCTGGGGATTAAACTACAGGGCAAGCCACGACAGGAGTTTACCGGTATTGCAAAAATTTATGGCAAGTATGCCGCAATATGCTATTTGGGATGATCATGACTACGGACCTAATGATATCGGTAAAAGTTATATACTGAAGGATAAAAGCAGGGAGGTTTTTATGAATTATAGTTGTAACCCTGCCTATGGTCAGAATAGCGAAGGTATCTATTCGGTTGTCAGTTACAGTGATGTCGATATTTTTTTAACGGATGACCGCTGGTGGAGAAGCGAAGACAATACACCTGACAGTATTGGAGGCAAACCCAATGAGGACAAAACATATTTTGGTAAAGCACAATTGAACTGGCTCAAACAAGCATTGACATTCAGCAATGCCAGCTTTAAAATTATTGCAACAGGCTCACAAATACTCAATCCTGTTTCGGGTTCTGACTGTATGCGCTTTTATAAAAGAGAATACAATGAATTGCTTGAATATATTGCCACTGCCGGTATACAGGGAGTATTGTTTTTTACAGGCGACCGGCATCACAGTGAAGTAATAAAAATGGAAAGAGCGGGTTTATACACGCTGTATGACGTTACAAATTCACCTTATACATCCGGTGTAAGTAAAGTGAAAGGGAACGAACTAAACAACCCTGCAAGGATACCGGGTACCCTGGTGGAAGCACAGAATTTTACTAAAATAACTGTTTCAGGAAAGAAGAACGAACGCATACTTAAAGTGGAATTTTTGAGTGTAAAGGGCGATAAACTCGGAGAATGGAGTGTGGAGGAAAAACAATTAAAATAATTCAGCAGATAATGAGATTGAAATTTTTACTTGTACTGGCTACAGGCATCTTAGTTACTTCTTTACAAGCGCAGGATTATCGCATTGAAAATGGCGAAGTAAAAATTGTAAAGGAGATATTGTTTAAAACAGCTTCTGCAGAACTGCTGCCGGAAAGTGATGCGGCGCTCCTGATCATTAAAAAATATCTTGACGATAAATCCTATATTTCCCTGCTAAGAGTGGAAACACATACTGATAATGCCGGGGATGCAGCGCAGCTCCTCACAGAACAAAGATCATTGGCTGTTTGTAAAAAATTGGTTGCATTAGGCGTTGATTGCAATAGAATATTACCTGTTGGGTTTGGTAATACAAAACCTGTGGCAGATAACAGTACTCCAGAAGGCAAAGCACAAAACCAACGGACCTGCTTTTTCAATGCTGCATTAAGAGGCAAAAATATTGGTGGACTGCCTGCTGATGGCGGCGGTAAAGCCGCAGGCGATCCATGCAATTAATTTTAATGCAATGCTTTTTCTAACAGCTATCTTTGCCGCATGACTTCCCAGTATTTTACGTATAGTAAACCAAAAGTTATCCAGGCATTGCGTTATCATTTTATTACCAGGAAAGAAATTAAAATAATGCTGATACTGGTAAATGTTTTTTCCATTGCATCAGCTGCCCTGTTTTTCTATGAAAAAATTTCTCCGCTGGCTTTTTTAATCAGCGCCCTGCTCTGGTTTGGTATGATGATCGCATTCTGGTTCCTGCTGCCTTACCTCATATATAAGCGGTCAGCCACTTTTAAAGATAAATTCAGGGCTACGTTTGCAGATGGAGGTTTTGCAATAGAAAATGAAAGGGGCGGACGTGACTGGCCCTGGTCATCCTTCAGTACATTTATGGAGAGTCCTCATTTTTTTCACCTGTATTTTGATCCCCGTTCATTTTTTATAGTGCCCAAGGAGGCCTTTACCGGTGATGATGTGCATGCGGCAAGGAAAATATTACAGGAAAATATAAAAAAGTAAGAAAACTTAACGCAGCCTCTTCTCCATTACGTGGTGCTGGAGGTTTACTTCTATAAACTGGTCGCCTTTTACTTTGTATCCAAACCGTTCGTAAAAGCCAATGGCTGTATCACGGGCATGCATCATTAATATTCTATAACCCCGGTCCCGGGTAATGTTTTCAGCAAAACTTATCATAGATTCACCGATCCCCATGCGCTGCATGTTTTTCTGCACCGCCATTTGCCTGAGCTTGGCAACGTGGCTGTCAACTTTTGTTACCAGGCAACAGCCCATTATCCTTTCATCCTCAAAAGCCCCGATCAAAATATCGTTTTTTTCTTTTTCCAGTTCCCCGGGCTCAAAATCAAGACCAAGCGGTTTACGCAATATCTCATACCGCAAGGTTACCATTTGCTGGTAATCATTACTGCCGTGGTCTATTTGTTTTAGTGCCATAACAAGTTATTTTGCCGGTATGGAAGGTGGAAAAATATTTTTAAAGATGCACCAATATACAAAAATATTTCAACAGGATAGTGTCTTGGGATGGTCTAAATAAAAATAGGGGCAATTCCGCCCCTATGGTATCAGTTTTCAATATTAATTTATTGTTTAGCTACTTTGATGCATTGTGTTTTGCCTGCCATCGCAACCTGCATGATATACATGCCGGGATTCAGCCGCTGTGCCTGGGTAATGACAAAACTGTTCTGTCCCTTTTTTAATGTCACAGCTGCCGTCAGCACTGTTCTGCCATTCATATCAGAGAAATTTATACTGGCAGGCCCTTCTGTTTCGCTGTAATAAACAGCACTTAATTGGTCATTAAACGGATTCGGCCATATTTTTACTGTAGTTGATGGTGCTTTTCTATCCAGATCTATTTCAATTATTGTTGAATACTTGTATTGCCCGTTTATGTCAACAATTTTCAGCCGGTAATAAACTTTTTCGGCAAGAAAAAAGAACAGGTCGTCCGATGATTGGTAACTGCTATGCTGGGTTATATTCGTAGCCGTTATAGTAGACACCGGTTCAAAATTGTTTCCATCCGTACTTCTTTCAATAACATAATAACTGCTGTTGCCCCCGTTCGCCGTTTGCCAGTACAGTTCTACTTTTTTGCTGTCAAAACTCGCTGTAAAGTTTAGCAGGTTTACAGGAAGTATGGTTGATGGTTGGGCAATAACAGGAATGGTATAATTGGCAATATTGGATAACAGGTTGTTACTGTCGGTTGCACTGTAGGTAAACAGAACATTCCCGGTAAAGGAAGGATAAGGCACAAATGACATACTGTTTATCTGTTCGGGCGTAAGTACCATGCCAATAGTTATCGGGATCTCTGCACCATTCACCGTTACATATAAAACACCCTGTGTTACCGGGGGAATAGTTTGTACGGTGTAGGAAGCGATCGTACTGTTAAATGCCGTTGCAATAAATGGCAATATCGGAGATGCCTGCACTATCGGTGTCATTGTAATATCATATGCTATTGGCGGAATCAGGAAAGAATTTGGCGTGCTGAACAATCCTGTAATAGCCAGCATATCCAAACCGCCCTGGGTGGTAATACCACTTGTATTCCGGGGAAAGAAAGTTGGATCATTGTAATCCACCAGGTCGGCATCAGCGGCGCCCATTGGTACATCCAGCGGGAATAATGAATAACCATAGACCCTTGTACCATTGCTTATGCTGAGGTCACTCATTGAAATATATACGCCGCCAATATTTTGTGTACCAGAAGTGCTTACCCTTAAATTGGTTTCTATAGCAGGGTCTCTTCTTACTATCTGGTAATTGGTAGTACTAGAAGGTATATTACCCCAGTTGGGTGTGTTT
Source organism: Ferruginibacter sp. (assembly GCA_047600665.1). GTDB lineage: Bacteria > Bacteroidota > Bacteroidia > Chitinophagales > Chitinophagaceae > Ferruginibacter. Next base: position 1,381,107 of record JASGKJ010000003.1, on the reverse strand, counting down.
ACTCTTATCAGTGGGCCATATTGGGTAGGGTTGCCAGCGTTATCAACAGCAGTGATGGCCGCAATTACGAAAGGATCATGTGCATTGTCAGCGCCTCTTTCAAAAACGGCAAACCCGCATTTACTGTTTTGTGTTGGGATGATACCTTTTGGAAAAATTACATCTAGTCTTTCAATATTATTATTGTTACCGTTCCCGTCACCCTGGTTACCAAAAATATTATCTGTACCGGCGTTGAAGGTGTTGTCATCGAAAATGTTTTCCATATTTTCCTTGTACGGATTTACAATGGCAATACCTGCTGGATCCGCTGTACTGATACTTTCAAACCATAACAAAGAGCGGTTGCCGCTTACTACGGGGTTGTCAGCCCTCCTGATTTTTACAATAGAATTAGCCGTATAAGAATAGCTGAACACATCTGAACCAATAACAAAATTGTTCAGGTCTTTCAGGTTGTAAGAAGTTTGCGTGGCGGCACCAAAAGTGTAATTATAGGTGTTGCCGCTTAGTGAACTGTTATTGGCACCCGGTGCTGTATAAGATGCGGTGCCTGCTGAAACAATGTTTGTTACGTTCACTGTTACAATCGGCGTTTGTGCTGCAATGGCAACCGGAGATAGTATTGCCATAACAAGCAGCCTTAATTGCTGTAATGTTTTCATAACTGTGGGTTTTGAGTTCGTCAGGGGTTGCGGTTATCGCAACAGCATTTTGAAAACATTTACTGTGCCACAGCCAAAAACTATTAGCAATCAATTTATTGTAAAAGTGCGATGCAATCGCTTATTCCTTTTAATGGACGGCTTTTCCTGAAAAGAGGAATTTTGACAGGATTAAAAAATAAAAAGGGGCTTTTGAAAGCCCCTTTTTATTTTGCCGGAGAGAAATTATTGTTTTACTATTTTGATGTTTTCTGTTTTGTTTTCACTGATGATCTGCATTACATAAGCACCTCTTTGAAAAGACTGTACCTGTGTAAGCGCAAAGTTGTTTTGTCCTTTCTTTACCTGTACAGTACTGCTGTTTACGGTTCTTCCATTCATATCAAGGAAGTTGATCTTTACTGAACCTTTATTCTCACTGAAATATTCAGTATTTACCTGGTTGGTAAAAGGATTAGGCCATGTCCTTACTGTAGTAGTTTTGTTGCCGCTATTAATCCTTATTTCAATTACTGAAGAATATTTAGCCTTGCCATCGGTGTCAACCATTTTAATACGGTAGTACACTTTTGATTGAGAAACAAAGAACAGGTCATCGGTAGAAGTATAAGAAGAAGTGCCGCTTGAATTTCCCTTTGAAGTTAAAGTAGCCACCGGTTCAAAATTGTTTCCATCGATACTTCTCTGTACTTCGTAATAGCTGCTGTTCAATTCCTGTGCTGTCTGCCAGTTTAATTCAACCAGTTTTTTATCGATGCTGCCGGTAAAGTTTACAAGTCTTACAGGCAGTGGGCCAAAGCTTGGTCCTATTACAGGAATGGTGTAAGAGGCTGTATTAGAAACCTGGTCATATGAATCTTTTGCTGAGTAGTAGAAAACAATTTCACCGGTAAAGGATGCATTGGGCCTGAAAGAAAGCTGGTGAATTTCTTCAGGCGTTAATACCTGTCCTGCTGCTACTGTAACACAACCTGCTTCTGTGCAGAGAAAAACTTCACCCTGTTCTGCAGTTGGAACGCTTTCTATTGTGTAAGATACAATTGTTCCGTTGGCAGCTGTGGCATCCAGGGGCAGCATTTGTGTAATATCTGATGTGTTCAGTAATGTAGGCATTTCAATATTGTTTGCTGTGGGCGGTAATATCACCACTTCAGGTATGGATAAAAGACCGGTTAAAGCAATCAGGTCGATACCACCTTCCAATGTACCAGAACTTGTATTGGTTGGGAAAAAGTTGGTGTTGCTGTAGTCTACCAGGTCAGCTCCTGTAGCATTTACAGGAAGGTCATAAGCGATCACTGAATAACCATAGATTTTTACACCTGTATCAATTCCAAGATCATTAAAAGATACAAACACACCACCTATATTTTGTGTACCTGAAGTACTCATTCTTAAACTGTTCTCCGTATTTGGATCACGGCGCATTACATAGTAATCAATGGTGCTTGCAGGGATATTACCCCAGTTGGCAGTTGCCACTCTTACGGGGTTACCATATGCAGTAGGGTTACCATCCACATCCACAGCAGTAATGGCTGCTATTACAAAAGGATCATGGGCATTATCAGCACCTCTTTCAAAAAGTGCAAACCCAACTTTATTATTTGCTTCTGAAATAATACCTCCCTGGAAGATCACATCCAGCCTTTCAATATTATTATTATTACCATTGCCATCTCCCTGGTTAGCGAAAAGATTATCCGTACCCCAGTTTAAAGCATTACCGCTGAAAACAGATTCCATATTATCATTGTATGGATTTACCACCGCAATATGTGAATCTGTGGCACTGCCGGCTTTTTCTGTCCAGATCAGCTGCCTGCTGGTATTAACCTTGGCATTATTTACCCTGCGGATCTTTACAAATGAATTGGCATTTTGTATATAATTATAAATATCCTCACCTATGGTAAAGCTTGTTAACTGCCTGGTATTGTTTTCAGCCTGGGTGGTGCTGCCAAACGAATAATTAAATGTTTGGTTACTGAAAGAACTGTTATTAGCGCCTTTGGCAGTATAAGACCGGCCATCCGCAGCAGCAAGGTTTGAAGTAGTGATATTAACAATTGGGGTTTGGGCTTTTGTGCCATAGCACATTACGATGATGATCGTAGCCAGCAGGAGTTTGTTAATCGTTTTCATTTTCTTTAGGTTTAAAGGTTATCTGGGAGGTTAATCCAGGTTTTCTGGTAATGTTCAGGCAGGATTGGTGCCAAAGGCTGAAATGCAGTGCTGGCAAGGGTTTTATAAAAAATAACGAAGTTGAGATTCCGGTTACCGGAGCTGTTTTCCAAAATATGGACTGCGGTGGCTGAAAAACTATCCTGTAGTTGGGCCGCAGGACGGGTGAGATGGGGGCCAGTTTTAATTTAAATTGTAAACCGCTGGTTATTAAATTTCAGTGCTGTTTAAACCATTCTCTATATTTCTTTGTAATTATTTCAAAAAGTATATTTTTGCACCTGATTAACTAAATTTTACTATTATGTCAGACATTGCAACAAGGGTTAAAAAGATAATTGTTGACAAACTGGGTGTTGATGAAGCAGAAGTTACCACAGAAGCTTCTTTCACAAATGATCTCGGTGCCGACAGTTTGGACACCGTTGAGTTGATTATGGAATTCGAAAAAGAATTTAACATTTCTATTCCTGATGAACAGGCTGAAACCATTACAACTGTTGGTCAGGCTGTTACTTACTTAGAAGAACACGCTAAGTAATACCACACATTTAATCTTCGCAGGCAAACTTTATGAGTTTAACAAGAGTAGTTGTAACCGGGTTGGGAGCACTCACTCCATTAGGCAAGACCGTTGCTGAATACTGGCAGGGTCTTGAAAATGGTGTAAACGGGTGTGATTTTATCAAGCAATTCGATGCATCTAAGTTTAAAACAAGGTTTGCCTGTGAGGTTAAAGACTTTGACCCCACTGTTTATTTAGACAAAAAAGAGTCCCGTAAAATAGACCGCTTTACCCAGTTCGCCGTGATTGCAGCCGATGAAGCTGTAAAAGACGCTGGTATCAGTAAAGAAAATGTTGATGTAGACAGGGTGGGTGTGATATTTGCCAGTGGTATTGGCGGACTTATTACTTTCCAGGAAGAAGTAACCAACTACGCTACAGGGGATGGTACACCAAGATTCAATCCTTTCTTTATCCCCAAAATGATCCTTGATATTGCCTCAGGACATATTTCCATGAAACATGGCTTCCGCGGACCCAATTATGCCGTGGTAAGTGCCTGTGCCTCCTCCACCAATGCAATAATTGATGCTTTTGACAACATCAGGTTGGGTAAGGCTGATGTGGTTGTTACCGGTGGAAGTGAAGCCGTGGTAAGTGCTGCAGGTGTGGGTGGATTTAATGCTATGAAGGCATTAAGCGAAAGAAACGATGATCCAAAATCTGCAAGCCGCCCGTTTGATAAAGACAGGGATGGTTTTGTAATGGGAGAAGGCGCTGGCGCCATTATCCTGGAAAGACTGGATCATGCACTTGCAAGAGGTGCTAAAATCTACTGCGAAATAGCCGGTGGCGGCGCTACTGCCGATGCCCATCATATCACTGCACCACATCCAGAAGGACTGGGTGCACAAAATGTAATGAAGGCTGCATTGAAAGATGCCGGTATGAAACCTGAAGATATTGATTACATCAATGTACATGGTACCTCTACTCCATTGGGTGATATTGCTGAAACAAAAGCAATATTAAATGTGTTTGGCAACCATGCTTATGATCTTAATATCAGCTCCACTAAAAGTATGACGGGCCACTGTCTTGGTGCTGCAGGTGCACTGGAAGCATTGGCCTGTATAATGGCTGTTACCAGGGATATTGTTCCTCCAACAATCAATCACTTTACTGATGATCCCGAATTGGATGCCAGGCTTAATTTTACTTTCAACAAAACACAGCAGCGTACTGTAAACGCAGCTTTAAGTAATACATTTGGTTTTGGTGGTCACAATGCTTCAGTCATTGTGAAAAAATACAAGCCTTAATCTTTCTCTGTTATTATTCCTGTATCGTGTGCCGGCAGTAGTTTATCACTGCCAGGGTATCAGGTAACTCATTTTTTTTATTTGAAATAAATAACAGTAATTTCGGGAAACACAATATTCTATATCATTTGCAGCTGATTAAAGAAATTTTCACCGGTAATGTAAAGAAAAAGGAGTTCAAAAAGCAACTCAATAATGTGCTTGGTTTCTCACCGGGAGATCTCGACCTGTACCGTACTGCACTAAGTCACCGTTCGGTTAGGGAGGGCGCTGATGAGAATAATGAGCGCCTGGAGTTTTTGGGAGATGCTGTGCTGAGTTCTATTGTAGCACATTACCTGTTCATGAAGTATCCTTACAGGGGTGAGGGATTTTTAACCGAAATGCGGAGCAAAATTGTGAACCGCCAGCAATTGAATGATATCGGTATTAAAATGGGGCTCAAAAAGATTACTATTTATAATAAGCAGGATAACTCTCTTAAGATATCTCAAATATTTGGTAACACACTGGAAGCCTTGATAGGCGCTGTGTACCTGGATAAGGGTTATAAAAAAACACAGCAGTGGGTTGAAAAGAATATTATATCTACCCATATTTTTATTGATGACCTGGAAGCGGTGGAGATCAATATCAAAAACAAATTATACGGTTGGGCCAATAAAAACGGCAAACTCCTGGAGTTTGAAACCCTCAATGAAAAATTTGAAAATGGCCGGCGCCTGTTTACCATTGGTGCTACAGTGGATGGTGAACTTGTTGCGGAAGGAAGAGGTTATAATAAAAAAGATGCCAGCCAGATTGCAGCACAATTAGCAGTAGAAAAACTAGGATTATAAAAAATCGGGCAATCCGTTTAAGTCGTCAATCGTTTAAGACGTTTTAAACGGGGCAATGATTTAAACGATTAAATAACCAGGAATGACTTTTGGTATACTCGGCAGCGGCAGTTGGGGAACAGCGATTGCAAAAATTTTAACTGATAACGGGCAGAATATATACTGGTGGAACAGGAATGAAAAAACCATAGAGTACATCCGCTCCCGTAAACACAATCCCCATTATCTCAGCACTGCTTATTTTGATACAGCAAAACTTACATTGTCAACCAGCGTGGCAGAAGTAGTAACAAATGCCGATTGTATAGTAATCGCCGTCCCATCCGCTTATGCAGCCGCCACATTGTCTTCGGTACCAAAAGATATTTTAAAAGGGAAAAAGATCATCAGCGCTATTAAAGGCATACTTCCTGATCAGAATTTATTGCTGAATGATTTTTTGAAAAATGAGTTTGACTTTCCCTTACAGGATTATTTTGCTGTATTAGGCCCCTGTCATGCAGAGGAAGTGGCTGCTGAAAAATTATCATACCTTACCTTCTCCGGTATAGATGAAAAAGCAACTGCTGTAATTGCTTCCCACTTTAAAACAGATTATCTAAATACGGTTGAGAATACTGATATCTACGGGGTGCAGTTTGCTGCAATCCTGAAAAATATTTACGCTGTAGGAGCAGGTATGGCACATGGACTTGATTATGGCGATAATTTTTTAAGTGTGCTTATTGCCAACAGTGCTGATGAAATGGCGGGCTTTTTAAAAATGTCAGGTATACAAAATATTGAAGTGGGGCATACAGGCTTAACACCGGCAGAGGCCGGTCACAGGAAAAATAATTATGCAGCTTCAGTGTACCTGGGCGACCTGCTGGTAACCTGTTACTCCTTATACAGCCGCAACCGTACTTTCGGCAATATGATCGGCAAAGGCTATTCTGTTAAATCAGCCCAGATTGAAATGAGCATGGTGGCGGAAGGATACAATGCCAGTAAATGTATGTATGTAATTAACCAGTCTGTAAAAGCCGAAATGCCCATTGCAGAAACCGTTTATCAAATTTTATGGGAAAACCTGCCGGCTGCCGAAGGTTTTAACAGGATAGAACAGGTGCTGATATAGCTTTTGCATTATCTTTATAGGGAAGATTTAAAACAATGCCTTTCTCGTTTTCCATATTTGGCAGTTCCGCTCTTGTTATAATGCTTTGTATTGTAGTTGGCATTGAAATTATTAAAGCTATTCAGAAGCGGCCACATCATTAAAGAACAGGTCTGCAGCAATGCCATCTGCAAAAAGCTTGCCTTCGTCTGTTAACATAAGGCAGGAGTTGTTTAATATAAGCTTATCCATAATTAGATATTTAGCAGCAGCCTTCATTAAGCTGTTTAAACACTTTTTTCCAAACCTGTTGCTTACTAATGTAGCATCTATACCTTCCGAGGTCCTTAATGCGGTCATAATATATTCATTCAGCCGCTGGGTGTTTGTAAGCGTTTCTTCTTCAAACGGAATAATATTATTTTGTAAAGACTGGATGTATTTTGCGTTGTTTGAAATATTCCATCTTCTTTTGTTTATTCCATCAAAAGAATGAGCAGAAGGACCGAAGCCATAATATTTCTTCCCCTGCCAATAGCTGCTGTTATGTTTACTCCGCATGCCCGGCTTTGAAAAATTACTTATCTCATAATGTTCATAATCGTTGGTTTTCATCCATTGCATCAGGAGTAAAAATTGCGCTGATTGTATGTCGGCATTTACCGGCTCTTTTTTATGCTGTTGTATCATTTTATCCAAAGCGGTGGCCGGTTCCACGGTAAGCGCATAGCAGGATATATGAGGTATGTTTCTTTCAAAAATGATCTTTGTATTGTGTTCCCAATCTTTATTGGTTAACAGGGGAGAGCCATAAATAAGATCAACAGAGAAATTTGTAAAACCAGCCTGGTCGATTTCATCAAGGCATCTTAATGCGTGAGCAGCATTATGTGCCCTGTTCATCCATTTTAATTCTGTATCAACAAAAGATTGTATACCCACGCTCAGCCTGTTTATACCAGCGGCCTTCCATTCTGCCAGTCTTGCAGCAGTAATGTCATCGGGGTTTGCTTCCAGCGTAATTTCTGCCCCGGGTTGAAAATGAAATTTTTTTTGCAGCGTTTTGAAAATGGTATCAAGGTCTTGTTCTGAAAGAAGGCTGGGAGTGCCGCCGCCAAAATAAATTGTTTCAACAGGCTCATCGTGTCCTGCAGGTGTAATTTCTATTTCCCTGCACAATGCAGCTACCAGTTCTGTCTTTAATGCAAGCGATGTACTGAAATGAAAATTACAGTAATGGCAAGCCTGTTTGCAAAAGGGAATATGAAGGTAAATGCCCGACAAAGATTTTTGATTTACAATTTTAGCAGTTAGATTTGATACTGTTCATGGGATTGTTTAAAAACATTCGTGCTAAAAGATATGCAGGAGCAATTATTGTTGCAATGCTGTTTGTATCCGCAGCCCATTGCCAGCCTGCTCTTGCAAAATATTACCAATTGCGTATTCATTATGTTGACAAAGATAGCTCCTTTGTATTACCGCCACCAGCGCTGATCACTTCTTTTGCAGGCCGTCCGCAATGCATGGATTACATAAATAAGCTGCCTTCCTTATTCATTAACCAGGGATATGCAGCCGCTTCTGTTGATAAAATTTTCTTTGATTCAACATTTGCACTCATTGAGGTATTTCTTGGTGAACAGCAAAAATGGATACAATTAAATACAGACAGTATTGAAAAGCGGGCATTGGATGAAGCTGGTTATCTTAACAGGGATTATGAAAAAAAGCCGGTACGTTTTTCTCAATTGCAGCAATTGAAGGAAAGTATTTTGAATTACTATGAAAAAAATGGATATCCTTTTGCAGCCGTTTACCTGGACAGTATCAGGCTGGAGCAGGAAGGTATGTACGGAATGCTTAAAAATACAAAGGGTCCATTGTATCATGTGGATAGTATAAGTGTTAAAGGTAAAATGAGGATATCGAACACATTTTTACAACGGTATCTTGGTATAACAAATGGAAGCGTATACAACAGGGAAAAACTGGAGCAGGTGGATAAACGCATTGCTGAACTTCCATATGCTGAAGCAATTTACCCTTCAGAGCTGCAAATGCTGGGTACAGGCTCTGTACTTAACCTGTACCTGCAGCAAAAGAAAAGTAACCAGGTTAATTTTTTGATCGGTTTTTTGCCCGCCAATACCCAAACAAATAAATTACAGTTGACAGGGGATGTTAACCTGAATTTAAAAAATGCGCTCGGGCAGGCTGAGACGATTTTGGTTAACTGGCAGCAACTACAGGTTAAATCGCCCAGGCTTAATATCGGTTACCAGCATCCCTATATATTTAAATCTGCCTTTGGGCTGGACTTTTCTTTTGATCTGTTTAAAAAAGACACCACCTTCTTACAACTGAATACCATCGTGGGAATTCAATATATTTTGTCAGCAAACCAGGCAGGTAAGATATTTTTTCAAAACCAACAGACGACCCTGCTGGAGGCTGGCGTGGATACAAGTTTGGTTAAAATAACAAAACGGCTGCCTCCAAACATCGATCTCAGTGCGGTTAACCTTGGACTCGATTATGAATGGACCAAAACAAATTACAAACTGAATCCCAGGTCCGGCAACGAAATTAAAATCATTACCACAGCAGGTATAAAGAAGATATCAAAAAATGACGATATACTTGGGTTAACAGATCCTGCCTTCAATTATTCGTCCCTGTATGATACACTGAAATTGCGTACCTACCAGGCAAGGGTTAAGCTGACTGCGGCGCATTATTTCCCAGTGGGTAAGCAAGGTACTTTTAAAGCAATAATCAATACTGGGATTTACAGCAGTGGGGAGATATTCAGGAACGACCTGTTCCAGATAGGAGGTTATAAGTTGCTGCGTGGTTTTGATGAGGAAAGCATTTTTGCAACGCAGTACCTAGTATTAACGGCAGAGTACCGTTATTTGCTTGGCCGTAATTCGTACTTGTTTGCATTTTCTGATGCGGCAAAAGTTAAGAATAAATACCAGCAGGTAAATTTGGGTAATACATTTGTAAGCGCTGGTATAGGAATGTTATTTGAAACAAAGGCAGGTTTGCTCAATATGAGTTTTGCATTGGGCAAAAGAGATGATGTTGGTTTCAGTTTAAGAAATGGTGCCAAAATTCATTTTGGCTATATCAATTACTTCTAAATAAATTCAATTTACTTTTGCCGCACAAATCTTTCTTTTTTTGACAAAGGCTTACATTTCTTTATTAATACTGTTATTGCCCCTGTTATTTTTTGGTCAGCAGCCAGATACGCTGCCCGGTACCGATAGTGCTTTTTTAAAAAAAGACAGCAGCCTGTTATTAAAAGACAGTATCCAGGGAAAGCCTGATTCATCAACTAGCAAGATTGTTCCGGTTCAGCTAACCCCCAGGGAAAAATATACATCCGTACTGGATAGTATTTTAAAGCACCATAAATACCTGAATACTTCCTCAGCGCCGGCAGTAATGTTAAACAAAGTAAAAGGGGGCTCTTCTGAAGGACTTATATTTTACATCCTGCTTGTGGCTGTTGGCCTGCTTGCTTTTTTCAGGTTTGTGTACCAGCGTTATTTTAATAACCTTTTCAGGGTCTTTTTTAATACATCACTGCGGCAAAGCCAGCTTACCGATCAGTTGTTGCAGGCAAAACAGCCATCAATGTTTTTTAACCTGCTTTTTATTATTATCGGTGGGGTTTATATTTATTTGCTCTTACTTTATTATCAATGGCTGCCAGGAGATGCTGCTTTAACTGCTATAGGGTCCTGTATTGGCGGTCTGCTGCTCATTTATATGCTTAAGTATATTGTGCTAAAGTTTACAGGCTGGGTTACAGGTTTTACTCCGGCTGTCAATACTTATATTTTCGTTGTATTTCTTATTAATAAAATTTTGGGAGTATTGCTGGTGCCTTTTGTAATCATCATGGCGTTTTCCGATCACCTGCTTAAAACTTCGGCGGTCATAATTTCACTTTTACTGGTGGGACTTATGTTCCTGTTAAGATTTTTCCGCTCCTTTGGTTTGCTTCAGCACCAGTTAAAAGTAAGCAGGTTTCATTTTTTTCTGTATATCGCCGGGGTGGAAATATTGCCCTTACTCCTTATCTATAAAGGGGTTTTGGTTTTGTTGAGTAAAAAACTCTAACTTTGCGGTTCAATTGAAACCCAGGGTGTAACTGCCAGTGAGATTAAGGAAAACAAAACCGCACACGATAACCCAATGGTGAAAAAAGTATTGATCACTCAGCCAAAGCCGGAAGGCGACAGATCGCCTTATTACGACTTGGCGAAAAAATTTAATGTCGAACTTCATTTTCATCCCTTTATAAAAGTAGAGGCTATTCCTTCGAAAGAATTCCGGAAACAAAAGATTGACCTGGCAAACTATACAGCTGTAATTTTTACAAGTCGTAATGCTATTGATCATTTCTTCCGGATCTGTGAAGAAATGAAAAACAATGTATCGCAGGATACAAAATACTTTTGCATAACCGAGGCGGTAGCGCTTTACCTGCAGAAATTTATACTGTACCGCAAACGCAAGGTTTTCTATGGTGCTGACGGCAGTAACAAAAGCCTTTTCGATGTGATCAACAAGCACAAGGATAACGAGAAATTTCTTTATCCCTGTTCCCAGTCATTCGACAGCGAAATTACCAACTGGCTCAAAGCCCACAATTGTGAGTATGCAACGCCTGTAATGTATAAGATCATCAGCAATGATATAAAAGAAGTGGTGGCTCAAAATTTTGATGTGATCTGTTTCTTTACCCCCGGTGGTGTAAAAAGTCTTATAGAAAATTTTCCTGCCTACAAACAAAATGGTACCAAGATTGGTGCCTTTGGACAAAATACTTTTAAAGCGGTGGAAGATGCCGGTCTTACCCTGGATATTAAAGCGCCGCAACCACAGGCTCCAAGTATGGTAAGTGCCCTTGAGATCTACCTGAATTCACTAAGGAAAAAATAATATTTTTTACGTTTTTAGAATATTTAAACCGGTATAAAATATATCGGTTTTTTTTATTATACAGAAGCCTCTTCGGGTAATGAAACGGGCTGTTTGTAATGTTTTTGCAATTTAAAGTCTGCTTACTGTAAATTATTTATCAACGGGTATTTTCTTTAGCATTATTGTTTTATATTTACCCTCTTCTTTTTTTAACCAAAAGTTTTTACTATGAGAAAGTTTATCCTCTTTAGTTTTTCCCTTTTTTCTGTGGCGGTAAGTAATGCGCAGGGAGTAGGTATAGGAACAACTACACCAAACAGGGCATATAAGCTCACTGTTGTGGGTAATAATGTTGATACCAGTATTGCTGTTGTTATTGATGGTAATGTGCTGGGTCAGGGTTTGCAGGTTACCCGAGGTGGCGTGGGCATTGGCCCTGTACGGGCTATTAGCCAGTTAACTGTTGCAACAGATACATTAGATGAAGGCATTAATGCCAGCCCTGCAATTTTTTCAATAGCACTCTCAGATTCTGCGAGCGAACAGGGTGGTGTTTATGGTACATATGATTCAGATGTTTTTTGGGGTGTTGGTGTACAGGGTGTAGGTTACGAAGGTGTTGATTATGGTGCGCTGTTTGAAGATGTTGTGGATGTGGGTACTTATGGCTCTGCTTCAATTGGCGTATTAGGTCTTAGCCCATTTGCTATTTATTCTCCATTTGATGGAGATTGGCCTGGTCATGCTGGTGTTACTGGTATAGGCGCCTCAATGGGTGTTTATGCAGAAGCAACAGATTTTGATCCGGATGGCGTTCCTGGTGAACAATACGGGATTTTTGCAGCTGCTACTGGTTCTGCAGAAGTTGCTTATGCAGGTTATTTTGAAGGTGATGTTTATGTAGGTGGAAGCCTTGAAAAATCTTCCGGTACATTTAAAATTGATCACCCGCTCGATCCTGCCAATAAATATCTTTATCATTCTTTTGTTGAAAGCCCTGACATGATGAATATTTACAATGGAAATATTACAACTGATGCCAATGGTATTGCAGTGGTTACCATGCCCGATTACTTTGATGCATTGAATAAAGATTTCCGTTACCAGTTAACGCCAATAGGCACTTTTGCACAGGCAATTGTAAAAAATGAAATAAACGGGTCACAGTTTACTATACAAACAGACAAGCCAAATGTAAAGATCAGCTGGCAGGTAACAGGTGTACGTAAAGATAAATATGCAGAGGCGCACAGGGTTAAAACTGAAGTTGATAAAGAAAGTTTCAATAAAGGTTTTTACCTCAACGCTAAAGAATGGGGTATGCCAGCCAGTAAAAGTATTGGTTCCAGGATAGGAATGAAAAAACTTGGTACTGCCGCATCTTTTCAAAACAGGAGTGCTCTTATTAAATCCCGCCTGGGTAACATCAGGTCAAATAATTCAGCTAGACCAGTCCTTAACAAAATAGGAAGAACTGGAGGAAATGGATCTTCAAGATCGGGAATACAATCAATAAGAAGATAAGCTGTAATTAAAAGCTTAATGCATATAAAAGGCCGCCGCAATGTAATTGCAGCGGCCTTTATTGTATTCAAGCTCTGCTAAAAAGTCTTTTAAAGGTGATTTGCAGGGTGTAAACAGCTTGTCGCAGGCAGGTTTAACTGCATTTTCCGCCGACACTGAGTGAAAATATTTTAGCAAAGCCAGGCTGGATGCTCAGTAAATTTTAACCCAGGCCCCATAATATTTTCCTGGAGGAAAATAATAGAAAAGCCACGGAGAAAACCGGGGCTTTTCTATATTAAAGGCTTTCAATTTTAATTAGAATTTATTAAGTTTCTTTATCACCACATCATCCGCTACCTGCACTTTAATAAGATAACTTCCTGCACTGAATTTTGCGGCGTTTATATCGATTGTATTCAAGCCTTCATTTATTAATGTGGCTTTGTTGTACAATAATCTTCCGCTGTTATCTGTAATAGAAATATTGCCCGGTGTTTTTCTGTCGGCAGTTATTGTAACTTTTAAAACATCTTTTACCGGATTAGGATATACATTGATATCTGCAAGACCTTCGTTTCTTACATTCTTTATAAAACTGTATTTAATATTATTGTCAATATCCACCATTTTCAGGCGGTAGTAATTAATTCCTTTCGAAGGTGTATTATCAATAAATGAATAGGTGCGTTCATCATTGCTGTTACCAGCAGCTGTTACCTGGCCTATTGATTTAAAATTTCTTCCATCATTGCTTCTTTCTACAGCAAAATAACTGCTGTTTGTTTCCTGGCTGGTTGTCCACGATAATTTATTACTACCATAATTTCTTAGTGCAGAAAAATTCAGTAAAGTAACAGGCTGTGCAACTGGCGGCCTAAATAATACAGACAATGGTGATCCAAACATAGAGCCGTAGTTGCCATTGAACCGGTATAGTATTCCATTTGCACCCGTAGCATCTTCAATACCTATGGTACCAAAATTCAGCAATGATGAAGGAACGGGTGATGTAGTTTCTGCATCGTTATACTGGAGATTAATATACCCGTTTGCGTTACTTTTTGGTGTAAGGATGATCTGGAATGTTACATACACCGGCGAGTTTTTCAGGTGAGCATGAAAGTATGTTATTACAAACTGGGTTGCATCACCACCATAATATACCCTTGCATCAGGGTAGGTTCCGGGTGTAAGATCAAGAATCTGCCAATAGCGCTGCTATGTAATTTTGGATTCCTGTTGCTAAAGGAATGGTTACCGGGGTGTGTTGTGTTGCAGCGTTTAAACCTGCAGGATCACTAAAGCTGATCCAGCCATTTGAAGCAATCCAAACCTTGTCATAATTAATACCAAAGTATTTGAAACTGAAAGGAAGGTTAACTGCGGTTGCGAGCACGCTGTCATCGCCATTAACTCCCCAGTTCACCTGGTTACTTGTTTGTGTTACCCAGCTATAGGTTGATTGGTAAGGTGAAACACTGGCACATGTGGTGGAATTGCCAAAAGGATATACACCGTTACTGGTAACCCCTTCACCATAACTGTAGACACCTGTGGTGAAGGCATTCACAAGCGTGTCGTTATTGGTAGCCCCATCAGTTGCCAGGCTGGTATAGCAATAAGATGAATCTGATCCTGAAGCAGAACCTGAAAATGGCGCAAAGGTTACCTCCTGTGATTGTCCTGAATTAAGTGCAACCGATTTTGTATTTGTATAAACCGCGGCACCGTTTTGCCTGATGATAAATGTGACGTTAAAAGGAGTTAGCTGGTTATTACTTCCAAAATTAGAAACAGTTGCCTGTGGTATAATACCGCAGTTATCAACAGTTTTGGCGGCCGAAGGACTATTAATGGTGGAAACACCCACATCATTGGCGATGGTAAGCCTTGGTTCTATCATAAACTTGAATGGATTGCCCGGTGCAAAATCATTCCACGTTCCTGCACCACTTGGCACACTGCTGAAAAATGTATTTGGCCTTATAGGTATTTCAGCCTGGTAAGCAAATTGGATATTGGTCGAACCAATTTGTCTTACACCTACATAAAAAGTATCGGTGATATTTACTGCCGGGCTTACGGGCAGCGTAAATAAGCCGGCTGTGGTGGTTTGTTCTGCAGATTCCCAAAGTAAATTACCCGGAACACCGGCTCCGGATTTATCCCATATGCCAATTTTGAATGGTTGACCGCCGGTATTAAAAAATACACCCACCTGGTTTACAGAAGTGGGGCTGCCAGTAACAAACTTAGCAACAAAATCTCCGGTGTTACCTCCATTTACACCAACCGAGCCTGTTGGAGTATTGCTGTAGGCATAATTATATGAGTTTAATGTTACCACCTGGTTTACGTATAATGTGTTATCTGTATTAAGATCATCAACCGGTAATGATACAGTTACAGTATTATTACCTGTTGCAGCAGGTGTAAATGCTGAAAAACTAACTACTGTTGATGCTCCGGGAAGCAGGGAAGGGATAGTTTTTATATCTGAAAAACTGTTTGCACCCGAAATATTGAGGTTAACATTTAAATTAGTAAGCGCAAGGCTGCCGGTATTACTGATGCTGGCGGAAATAATATGGGGTGCAGCATAGGGGATAGGTAATTTACCCAGTGTGTAGATCTGTGTTACTGCTGCATCATTGGGGCTTATATGTTTTAGCTGAATTTGTGGCCGGGAAGGCGAAACTGTATTTAATACGGTTGTTCCTGGTACAGGTGCCGGCATGGCCTGGTTTACCCTGCGGGAAGTATTGAGGGCGCTGCCGTTGTTGTTTCCCAATGTTGCCCGGAATGCATACCCCGAATGAACTGTGTTATCAAGTCTTTCAATCAGCAATTGCAGGTTCATGCCGCTGGTTCTTACAAAACTTGTTGTGAGATCAACACCGGCCCAGCCAATTGGGGCAGCCACATAAGTGCCGCTAAAAACCTGCGTATACCCGGTAGTATTATAAACGCCTGTTGCAAAAGTTTCTGTTCCCGCAGGTACTTCTTTCAGGTAAAGATTAAAGTTGCTGATAGTACTTATGCCGTTAGTGGCAATTGAAAAAACATTGAAATCAATATGATTAATAGCGGTGGCCGCCGTTGTAAAATTGCTTGAACCGATCTCAGTATCTGTATAAATAATTTCACTTACATGATAATTGGCGGTAGTGCTGCCGCCAATAACAATATTGGGTGATGAACTGGGGTTTACTGTAATTTGCACCGCCTGTGCTAAAACAGGCAGTGAAGAAAGAGCAGAAAAAACAAAAAATATGCAGTGATAAAGTTTTTTCATAACAGTGTTTTTGGCAATAGAAAGATAATGTTTTTTTGAGAGATATATAAAAGAAATTTATTTTATTAGTGATCTGCAGCAGTTGCAAAAGTAGCCGGAATTATATTTTAATAACTGAGTAAATCAATAAAAAAATGCAGCATAAACATGTTAATCATTTAATTGCTGAATCAAGTCCGTATTTATTGCAGCATGCCCATAATCCTGTCAACTGGTATCCTTGGGGAGAAGAAGCGTTGAATAAGGCCGGGGCAGAAAATAAAATCATATTAGTAAGTATCGGTTATTCCGCCTGTCACTGGTGCCATGTAATGGAAAGGGAAAGTTTTGAAGATGAACAGGTGGCGGCCATAATGAATGAAAATTTTATAAATATTAAAATCGACAGGGAAGAACGGCCTGATATTGATCATATTTATATGGATGCTGTACAGGCGATGACCGGCAGCGGCGGATGGCCGCTGAATGTTTTTTTAACGCCTGCTGCCAGGCCTTTTTATGGAGGCACTTATTTTCCGCCGCAAAATGCTTTTAACCGTCCCTCCTGGACTGAAATCCTGGTAAGTGTGGTAAAAGCATGGAATGAACGGCCACATGAAATAGAGGCCCAGGCTGAAAATGTAACTGGCTACCTGGAACAGTCTAACAGTCTGGCACAAGCGAAATTCGGTCTGCAGGAACATCTCCCTGAAAATATTTTTACCCCGGCACTCTGCGAAACCATTTTTAAGAATATAATGGGTACTGCTGACAGGGAATGGGGTGGTTTTGGCAAAGCACCTAAATTCCCCCAGACATTCAGTATACAATACCTGTTGCAATACCATTACTATACGGGAAATAAAGATGCTTTGCAGCAGGCACTCTTATCAATAGATAAAATGCTGGAAGGGGGTATCTATGATCATGTGGCAGGTGGTATGGCGAGATATAGTACTGACAGGGAGTGGCTGGCACCACATTTTGAAAAAATGCTGTATGACAATGCCCTGCTTATAAATATTCTTTGCGATGCTTACCTGCTGTCTGGAGATAAGAAATATGCACGGAGTATTGATAAAACAATTTCATTTGTTGTAAACGAACTATATAACAGTGAAGGAGGTTTTAATGCGGCCCTTGATGCTGACAGTGAAGGGGAAGAAGGAAAATATTATACCTGGCAGCGACACGAAATTGAAAATATCCTTGGAGCAGATGCTGGTTTGTTTTGTGCATTCTTTGATGTATCTGAAAATGGTAACTGGGAAGAAAAAAATATATTGCGGATATTAAAACCTGCTGAATCTTTTGCAAAAGAAAAAAATATTGACATCAACGGGTTTGAAGAAATTATCCAGGCTTCTTTAAAAAAATTAGAACAGGAACGGAATAAAAGAATACGTCCGGGCCTTGACGACAAGGTAATATTAAGCTGGAATGCACTGATGCTGCAGGCAATTGCAAAAGCAGCCACGGCACTCGATAATGACCATTACAGGCAAACTGCAATAAAGAATTTTAATTTTCTAAAGCAAAACTTAAAAGCTGACCAGGAAGGCGAATTAATGCATACCTGGAAAAAAGGAGTTGCCAAATACCCTGCCTTCCTCGATGATTATGCCAACCTCGCTTTAGCAGCCCTGCAGCTTTATGAGGCTACCTTTGACAAAACTTACCTGTATGATGCAAAGGGCTGGTGTGAATACGTGATCAGTCATTTTAGTGATGAAGAACAAATATTTTTTTATTATACCAATACAACTCAAACTGACGTTATTATCAGGAAAAAGGAAATTTACGATGGAGCAACGCCTTCCGGTAATGCAGTGATGGCATCAGTTCTGTTTAAACTTTCGGTGGTTTTTGATAATGCAGGATGGAAAAACAGAGCGATTAATATGTTGTCTGTAATTTCACCTATGGCGGCAAAATATCCCGGATCGTTTGGTATTTGGGCAAGCCTTTTATTACAACAGGTAAGCGGACTGAACGAAATTGTTTTTGCAGGTGCCGGTGCGGAGAAGATGGCGGCAGGTTTGCTGGCGAAGTACATCCCATCAAGGGTCATATTAACAGCAATGCAGCCGGGGAGTGAGTTTCCTTTGATTTCCGGCAAGTTTATTGCAGGAAAAAACGTTGCTTACCTGTGCAAAAATTATACATGCCAGGCACCGGTCTCGTCGCCGGAAGAACTGTATGAACAAATCGTTAAAAAAGACAAAATATAAATTCAGCGCACAATAATCGGGTTGGGGATTCGTTTTAGTGGGAACGTTCCCGTAAATATTTTTGGGGAAATCCCATTTTTAATATTTCACACGGTGTGCATAATTCAAAATAATCATTACATTTGCCAATACCCTCAAAGTCAAAAACAATGAAAAACAAAACGATTATTCTTTTAGCCGTTGTAGCTACCGCTTCTTTAGCTAGTTGCAGTAAGAAGAACAAAGGAAGCGCTTTGCCTAACGACGGCCAGTTGCACGGTGTGGCACCCGCCCCCCGCTGGAGTCTCCCTAAACCTCCGGGCATGGTATATATTCCATCTGGTACCTTTCATATGGGTCCCAGTGATGAAGATGTTAACTATGCGTATACAGCAAGAAACAAGCAGGTTTCTATTAGTGGCTTCTGGATGGATGCCACTGAAATTACCAATAATGAATACCGCCAGTTTACCAACTGGGTGAGAGACTCCATAGCTGCAAAGCAAATGGGCTTTATCAAACAGGGTAAAGATGGTAATGAGTATGTTGACTGGAAAAAAGCCAGCACCATTAAATGGAATGATAAGGCTACCCTGGAAAAGATCGATGCAATGATCTTTACTCCGGATAACCGTATTTTCAATAAAAAGGAAATCGACCCAAGCAAGCTTGTTTATCATTCAGAAACTTTTGACTACAAAGAAGCCTCCAGGAGGGAAAATGCAAATGTTCAGCGTTCTAAATTCATTGTAAAGAAAGATATCATGATATACCCTGATACTTTATGCTGGGTACGTGATTTCTCTTATGCCTATAATGAGCCAATGGCGAAAAAATATTACGGTCACCCCGCATTTGGTAACTATCCTGTTGTAGGCGTTAGCTGGAAACAGGCTACTGCTTTCTGCGAATGGAGAACGCATTATTTAAATTCATTCCTTGAGGGTAAGAACAGGGCAACTGAATCAGACTTCCGTCTTCCAACAGAAGCTCAGTGGGAATATGCTGCCCGTGGCGGCCGTTCTCAATCTCCTTATCCATGGGGCGGTCCTTACTTAAGGAACAAAAAAGGTTGCTTACTGGCTAACTTTAAACCTGGCCGTGGTAACTACCCGGAAGATGGCGGATTTTACACTGTAAGGGCTGATGCATACTGGCCAAACGATTTTGGTCTGTATAATATGGCTGGTAACGTAGCTGAATGGACATCATCATTATATTATGAAGGAGGTTACGGTTTCCAGCATGATCAGAACCCAGATATCCGCTGGAATGCAAAAGATTCTGATCCTCCAAGGATGAAAAGAAAAGTAACCCGTGGCGGAAGCTGGAAAGATGTAGGATACTTCCTGCAAACCAGCACACGTAACTACGAATACCAGGATACTTCTAAATCATACATTGGTTTCCGTTGCGTGATAGATTTGCCCCCGGCAATGAAACGTGGTGGTAAATAAGATTCCAACAAAAAACAACAAACTAAACAAGCTTACGTTTGAGAATAAAGCCTTATGGATAGCTATCGGTAAGGCATTTATTAACTTGTGTATTTTATAATAATTGTAATAACCCCAAATTAAACATTTAAAAACAAAAAATCATGGCTGCCAGGAAAAGAACCTTTTTAACCCTGATCGATGTATTAGTAAGTGCCGGTGCTGCAGTAATCATTTTCGCTGCATGGGCAAAAATCACTCACCAGTCTTATGCTGATAAAATGCTTACGATCGGTATGTGGACGGAAACTGCAATCTTTGCGATTTACGCTATCATTGAATGGGTTAAGCCAAAATCTCATGAAGAAGATGAACCGGTTGCAGCGGCGGCAGAGTCTGCTGGTAACCCAGCTTTAAAGTCAATGGACAAAATGCTGCAGGAAGCAGATATTACACCAACAAATCTTAAAAAATTAGGTGAAGGGTTTAATAAATTGGGAGCCACTGTAAACAATATAACTGATGTTAGTGATGTGGTGAAATCCACCAGTGATTTTGGAGCAAAAACAAAAGAAGCAACTGCTGCTATAGGTACTATGGCTGCTGCATTTACAAGCAGTGCAAACACCATGTCCTCTTTCAACAATGCTTCTGAAAGTGCTAAAAATTTCCACGAACAGGTTCAGGTACTTACTAAAAATTTAGGTTCATTAAATACAATTTACGAGTTGGAATTAAAAGAAAGCAACAACCACCTGAAAGCGCTGAACAGCTTCTACGGTAAAATGGCTGAAGCTAGCCAGGCTATGATGACCAGCGTGGACGATGCTAAAAAAGCAAAAGACCAGATCGGTGCGCTTGCTAACAACCTCACTAAACTGAATTCAGTGTATGGTAATATGCTGAGTGCAATGCAGGGAGCAAAGTAATCTGTACCGGGGTTAAAGCAGGGAAAACTTGTTAAAACAATGCAAATAAGTTTTTCCTGTACAATAAACAGGTTCAGAAATTCGTAACCAACCAAACAATTAATTTAAAACAATCGTAAATCTGAAATTTTATGGCTTTACCTAAAGAGCCCAGGCAGAAGATGATTAACATCATGTACCTGGTGTTAACAGCCATTCTGGCCCTGAACGTATCGGCTGAAATCCTCAATGCCTTTAAAGTGGTGGATGCAAGTCTTTTAAAATCTAACGCATCAATTGAAGGATCAAATAAAACAATTTTTGAATCATTAAAGCAAAAAGCAGCAAAGGCTGAAACAGCTGAAAAGACTGCAATTTGGAAACCAAGAGCAGAGCAGGCGCAGGTATTATCTGAGAAAGTGCTTGCAAAACTGGAGGAGTACAAAGAAGCTTTAAAAAGAAACTCTGGCTATAATCCTGAAAAAGGGATCAATGATTTTAAAGAAGATCACCTGGATGCAGCTACAAGACTTTTCATAACAGACGGTAAAGGTCCTGAAATGAAAAAAATGCTTGAAGACTACCAGGCAGATATCTACAAAATATCTCCTGAAGTGGCAGCAAAGTTTAAAGATAAACTGCCTATTGATCTGTCAATTCCTCCTTCTAAAACAGGAAGCAACAACACCTGGGAGTATAGTTACTTTCATATGACGCCAACCATTGCGGCTATCACAATGCTGAGCAAATTTGAAAATGACGTAAAGAACTCCGAAAATCAGGTAGTAAGCTTTTGTCATGACCAGATCGGTCAGGTGGAAGTTATCTATAATAAATCTGTTGCACTGGTTAGCCAGTCTTCAAATTATATCATGCCAGGCCAAAAAATTAAAGTAAAAGCTGGTGTTGGTATCTTCAGTTCAGCAGCTGCTCCAAAAATTACTATTGGCGGACAAAGCTTTAATGCTGCTGAAGGTTTTGCAGAAACAGAACTGGACGCAGGTGGTGCAGGTGCTCACACATTACCTGTAACCATTGTTTACAAAGGACAAGATGGTAAAGATGTAACTGTAACTGATAAAGTTGAATATACAGTAGGTGTACCAGGCGGTGCGGCTGTAATGCTTGATAAAATGAACGTGTTCTATATTGGTGTTGATAACCCAATTACAATATCTTCTGGTTCAGGTTGGGATAAAACTTCCGTTTCAATGACGGGTGGTACTTTATCCGGATCTAATTCAAATCGTATTGTAAGGGTAACCAATCCAGGTACAGCTACTATTAATGTTAGCGCAGACGGCAAGTCTAGCAAATTTGACTTCCGTGTAAAAATGATTCCTGATCCGATTGGAATGATCGGGCCAAGTAAAGGTGGCCGTATCCAGTCTAACGTATTTAAAGCACAGGATTTCTTAAGGGCAGAATTATTAAACTTTGATTTTGATGCAAGATTCAATGTTACAAGCGCAGTAGTTTATTTTGCTGGTGCAGGTTTCTCCACCGGTGGTGGTGTTCAAACCGGCCAGTTAACAAGCGGCAGTCTTGCTCCGATTAAAGCAAAAATGGATCTCTGCAAACCAGGTTCTACTGTAACATTCGATGACTTAAAAGTAGTTGGACCAGACGGAAGGACAAGGACAATTCCTCCAATTTCGTTCGTATTATTTTAAAATCCCAGAATATGAAAAAGTATATTATAAAGGCCCTTTGTTTCGCACTGCTGTTTTCGTTAACAACAGGTGCAGTACATGCCCAAAAAGGCAAGAAGCGTAGCGCAACAAAGCGTGGTAATACTACTACCAGGAAAACAACCAAGGGTAAAACCAAGGCAACCAGCACCACAGCACAGATTGATTCTGTAGCAACGGCAGCTGCTGCGGTACCTCCTCCTCCGCCATTGCCAGATAGCTTGCCTATCCCGAAGATCAAAAAATCTTTGAGGCCTGACGAAGCTGTGGAAACAAAGGACATAAAAGACCGTACACCTTTAGCTTACGAACATCTAAGGGTTGATGATGCGGTTTACAGGCATAAGATCTGGCGTGAAATTGACGCCCGTGAAAAAATGAACCTGCCATTCAGGTATGCTGCAGATGAAAATAATGGTAACCAAAGATTTATCAGTATTTTACTAAAGGCAATACAGGATGGTGATGTAACAGTATTTGATCCCATTGATGACAGGTTTACCACACCGTTAACTGTTGGGCAGGTGGCCAAAATGATTGGCGGTGGCAGCGATTCTGTTGCTCACTATGATCAAAATGGTAACATTGACCGTTATGACCTGAAAGTAAGAGAGATCAACTTCGACTCCTTCTATAAATTTAAAATTAAAGAAGAAGTTATATTTGATAAAGAAGCTTCAAGATTGTTCTGGAGAATACTTGGTATTGCACCTGTACGGAATGTATACAGTTCTGCCGGTGATTTCATCGGTACACAGGATGTGTTCTGGGTATATTATCCAGATATCAGGCCGGTTTTTGCGAAGTATGAAATTTACAATGGCAAGAACTACGGCGCAAGGTCAACCTGGGAAGAATTGTTTGAAAACAGGATGTTCAGCGGGCGTATTATCAAGAGTACGATCGATAACCCATTTGATCTGCCACTTGCGGCCACACCCGGTTTAAAAGACAATACTGTTTTCCAGTTACTGGAAGGCGAAAGGATCAAAGAAAAGATATTCAATTACGAACTGGATCTCTGGAGCTACTAAGCTTTATTTTCCTTTAAAATATTTAAAACCCCGGCACGCCGGGGTTTTGTTTTATACATAAAATCAATTTGTAACAATTTATTAAACAAGCCTGTTTGTCAGTAAAAATACCCTATTTGTGGTATTGTCTTAGAATATTTAGTACTTATCTTTGTCTCGGTTTTTCATAGGATATTGGATTTTAAAACGGGGCTGGATTTCTATCCTGGCCCTTTTTTTATGACTTGCTGAAATGGTCTTTTAACAATTTTGCTCTTGCTTTACCAATCACTTCTGCCAATATTTCTTCGGTTTGTTCTTTTACTTTATTTACCGACCTGAAACGCTTCAATAGCGTATCAATGGTTGATTTTCCAATGCCCTCAATATCCTCCAGTTCGTTTTTAAAACTGCCTTTACTGCGCTGGTTACGGTGAAAAGTAATGCCGAAACGGTGCACTTCATCCCTTATTCTTCTTATCAGCTTTAAACTTTCGCTGTCCCATGGCAACTTCAGTGCTTCCGTATCTCCCCAGAAAAATATTTCTTCTTCATTCTTGGCCAGGCCGACCAGTGTCAGCTTGCCGGTAAGCTCCAGCTTCTGTATACTTTCCATAGCAGCGCTTAATTGCCCTTTTCCGCCATCAATGATCACCAGGTTGGGTAAAGAAGCATTTTCTTCTTTTAATCGTTTGTAGCGCCTGTACACCACTTCAGACATGGTGGCAAAGTCATTCGGGCCCGTTACAGTTTTAACATTAAACTTCCTGTAATCATTCTTACTTGGCTGTCCATTTTTAAAGCATACCATCGCTGATACTGGATAACTGCCCTGGAAATTCGAGTTATCAAAACACTCAATATGAACGGGTAATTCCTGCAGCTTCAGGTCCTCCTGTAATTGCTGGAGTACCTTATTTATTTCACTGCCCGACTTATTTTCAAGCTGGAGCATTTTTTTCTTTTTCAGCTCTTCCTTGAAATATGCGACATTTTTCTCTGACAACTCGAGAAGTTTTTTCTTATCTCCGGCTTTCGGGATAACAATTTTTATTTCGCCTTCAGGGTATTCAATTTCGAAAGGGATAATTATTTCATTAGCAGTACTATTAAAAGTTTCCCGGAGTTGTGCAATGGCAAAACCTAAAACTTCTGCTGCTGTTTCATCTAATTTTTTTGTAAGTGTAATGGTCTTTGTTTGTACAATGGTGCCATTGCTTACGGCGAGATAGTTTACATAGGCTGTATCACCTTCTTCCAGTATGCTGAATACATCAACTGTGCCGGTACGCTCATTAACGACAGTCGACCTGGATTTATACAACTGTAAATGTTCCAGTTTCTTTTTTGTGACCTCTGCCTTTTCAAACTGGAGCTCCATTACCTGTTCCTGCATCAGTTTTTTATAGTATTGAATTACGGGGGAGAGGTTACCCTTAAGGATATTCTTTAATTGGTATATGCCTTCGTCATAATCAACAGCAGACTGAAGATTTTCACATGGTCCTTTACAATTTCCCAGGTGATATTCAAGACATACTTTGAATTTCTTTTTTGCAATATTCGTCTCCGTCAGGTTCAGGTTACAGGTACGCAGTTGCACATTCTGTTTCACAAAGCTAAGCAGCTCCCTTACTTTTCCAACAGATGTGAAAGGGCCCAGGTATTCCGAGCCGTCATTTATTTTCCTTCTTGTAAAAAATACACGGGGAAAAGGCTCATTCTTTATAACGATGTATGGGTAAGATTTATCGTCTTTGAGATTGATATTGAAAAAAGGCTGAAATTTCTTAATAAGCGAATTCTCCAGCAGGAAAGCATCCTGCTCGTTATTTACGATCGTAAACTCAATTTTCCGTATCCTTTGTACCAGCTCATGTGTTTTGTAGCTTATATGCGACTTGGAAAAATAAGAGCTTACCCTTTTTCGCAGGCTTTTTGCTTTTCCCACATACAACAATGCGCCGGCATCATCATAGTATTTATAAATACCTGGTTGCAGCGGAATAGTAGCTGCTATTATAGAAAATTCCGTTTGAGTCATTTTTAGTGCGTATCCGGCTCTTACTTGTTTAATGGATCAGTGAACCGCCAGATAAGTTTTTCCTCTTTTAAAAGTGTGACAGAACCGTCGGGGTTATTAAGCAGGGTATTGATCCCTGCTGATTCGCCGGCTTTCCAGGTAAGCTGCTGCGTATAGTTTTTACCACCATCATTCATTTGCCTGACCATATAGATTTTAATTACTTTCCCTGTTTCGGGGTTGATATATAAATCCCAGTGGCGTAAATTAACTGAATCAGGCAGTGGCTTAACGGGATCGTATGTGAAAGTAACAGTGTTGATCGTCTGGTCCTGGAATTTAGACGACTTAAAGAGAGCCAGCCGGTTCTTTTCATTTATCTCTTCAGCAAAAAATGGTTGAAGAAAAGGTTTTGCAAATGCCTGTTTTTCCCAAACCGAATCTGTTTTACCATTTATTGTAATTGTATGCAGAAAATTCACCTGCAAAGAATCCACTTCACTCATCTGCCCTTTTAAAAAATTAGTAACAGGGAAAAAGGACGTGTCTTTTTCTTCTGAAGCGCTTTCATTTTGTTCAGCAGCAGGAGTTGAAGAATTGCCGGAGCAGGCAGCAAAGAAAACTATCATGCTTACGGCCAGGAAAATTTTTGTCATATTGCAAAATTAGCCGTTACTGGTATGTAAACAAAAAACCACTGCAGGTACGGGGCAGTGGCTTTTTATTGAAATTTTGCTCTTGGGGAGCTATTATTAAACGAGTTGAAAAACAAAAAATTGTTGCTGCTGGAAACTATAGTTTCTTACTGATGCCCACTTTAAATCCATAACTGGCAAGTTTTTCTCCAATTCCATAGTACTTGTTATTGGTAGATGATAACTGCATGCGGTACTGTGGCCCAAACTGCCAGGTATAACCGCTGCTGGTTTTGTATGTAATATAAGTTTCAAATGCAGCGTTCATATTCAGGCGGCGGAGCATCGAGTTGTCTTTTACATAATTTTGCCTGTCAGATGAAATGAGGTAAGAACTTCCGCCAAGCACCAGTGTTGGTTGAATAGAGCCTCCTGCATACCATTCAAGGTTGTCATAACCTGTGATTTTAAGATCAATACCAATTGGAATGGAAAGCTGAACTGTTTGGTTATGCAGTTTTACCGGGGAGAGTCCATAAATATTGGAATAAGGCGTAGATCTTACAACCTGGTAAGGAAAACCCTGTTGTTCATCTATCATTGTTATCGTGGTGGATGAAGGGTGGCTGTTTTTGTAAGCTTCAATTGAATAACGGGTATAGTTTAACTGGATGCCTGTTTTAACTTTAGCCCATTTGAATAATTTGTATTGTAATCCGGCACCGGCTTCAAATCCAAAGGAAGGTTTTTGAGTTACATCAGAATTTGCATCATTATAATACATACCATCACTGAAATTATTCTGGAGCTCATTCTTTTTATGTGCATTAATATAGAGTTTCCTGTAAATAACAGAAGGAGTGAAGTGTGCCTCCCATGAAAGTTTTCCTTTCCATTTTGGCGCAAGGGGCCTGTTATAAGCAGCATAATGTTCTATCCAGGATTTCTGTTCTGCAGTAAGTCCTGTATTTGCTTCCCCGCTTATATCATTTGCTGCCTTGTTACCGGCCAATGATTGAGTTTTGTTAATAAAATCTTCTTTTGTATTATCAATAACAGCAACGGCAGGCATTGCATGTGGTTCAATCATTTCTTTTAAAACCGATGCTGTTGTTAAAGCAAAGCCTGGCTGAAAATTTTCTTTATTTGTAGTTACTGCGTTATCACCATTAATACTACCAGGCGTGGTTTCACTAAATTCTGTCAGCTTGCTTTCAGCTGTTGTATTATTATACGTGGCGCTTTTATTGTAATTTACTTTTTCTCCTGTTGCTATTGAATTGCCAGCTGCAGTATAGAATTGAACTGAATTGTTACCAATACCCTGCATTTTATTATTGCTTTTTACTGACTGTTCAGTTTGTGCCTGCAGTATTGAAGCATCAACTACAACTGTTTTATTAGACACCCTTTTACTATTTACAGCCGTACGCTCCTGATCCTGGCGGTCTAATGTATTATTTGGTTGTACAGTAAAATCTTGTGAAGGGATTGATTTAGCTATTGTAATATTCGTATTCTGCTCTTGTTTGGCAGCCGACACAGGTATATTATGCTTTGTATTGGTATTAAGATAACCTACCATCAGCAAGGAAGTTATCAGGGTGATACTCATTACTACTGACGGCCATTTACGGCTGGGATGGAAATTGTTATAAATACTGTTCCACACCCTGTTACTTGGATACATTCTGAATTCATCCGACTTTTCCCTAAGCAGCCGTTCAAAACTATCTCTTGTATAATCTTTTTCCATTTTTCACAGCGTTCTTTTTCTTTTGGTCGCAATCTTTATAAGAGTGCTGCTACTGCGCTAACATTAATAGCCCTCTCTTTAGTTTTGGTAATAATTTTCTTTTTCACCAGCAGGTCTTCCAGCATAGCCTTTGCCCTTGTATATTGTGAGCGGCTGGTACTTTCCTCTATATCAAGCATCCCGGCAATTTCTTTGTGTGAATAACCTTCTATCGCATACAGGTTTAAAACAGTACGATACCCGATTGGCAGGAGCCTGATACATTCCACCACCTCTTTTGCATGTAGTACAGATGAAATGGCTTCTTCCCTTATACCAATACCTGCGGCATGTGTTATATCAACACTTTCAGTAAATTTTTTGTTTTTTTTGAGGCAGTTGATACAGGTATGCACAATGATCCTTCTTATCCAGCCTTCCAAAGCCCCTTCATTCCTGTACTGGTGTATTTGCGAAAAAACTTTTATAAAGCCTTCCTGCAACATATCTTCTGCATCTTCCCTGTTCTTTGCAAAACGATAGCATACTCCAAGCATACGGGGGCTGAACCGGCCATACAAGGCATCCTGGGAAGCTGCATTATTTTGAAGACATCCTGCCAGCATTAATTCTTCCGTCATACTTATGTTTGGATTTCTGCCCTAAATGTAGGCAAATTAAAATATCAGAACGCTGCTTTAAAATTGTTAAAAAATCCTTTAGAATAATAAATTTTTTAAATGATGTTTAGTATTCTGCTGAATTAGCTAAAGGATTTCTATTATTTCGTTTATTTCTTGAACAATGACATAATAAATATCTGTTTAAAAAAATATCAGGCTCACTTTGCGAGCAAACTGTCCGATGGATATTTTTTCTTTAGTGAATCCATACTGGCTGTAGCCCAGTTCACAATAGATTGTTTTTGTTCTTCGGTTAATTTAGCGTCTTTATGAATAAATGTGTACGATGAAAGCGGCATATCACCGCCTTTTACTTCCTTAATGATCTCGTCCAGTTTTTTATATTGTCTTTTTACTCTGTAGGCTGTAAACTCGTTAAAGTTCAGCTCTCTTTTCCCTTCTTTGATATGATGCTGCATCCACCAGGCTACAGGCTGAATATTATCATACCATGGGTAATTGGTATTGTTACTATGGCAATCATAGCAACTGTTTCTTAAAACCTCCTGCACATGCTGTGGTATCTGGTACTGCTTATTAATATCATTTGCAAAAGCCGCAGGTGTATTATCAACATTTTTTTCCGTTTGAAAAAACTGGATGATAAGTAAAGCAGCAAGCAGCGGGAAGGTTACAGAACGCCAGCGGTTTCTTTTCACGATTGGACTTTTTGATTATGTTTTAAATTAAAATATCTCCACTCATTTCTTTAGGTACAGGAAGCCCCATTACTGTTAATATTGATGGGGCAATGTCTCCCAATTTACCACTTTTTACGCTGCCGTTCCAATTATTATCAATTACAAAAAGCGGCACAGGATTTAATGTATGTGCTGTATTGGGTGTACCGTCTTCATTTATTTCATAATCAGCATTGCCATGGTCTGCTGTAAGAAAAATAGTATAATCACTCTTTAGAGCTGCTGTTACAACTTTTTCCACGCAGGTATCTACGGTTTCAACCGCTTTTATTACGGCCTCCCAAACACCGGTATGCCCCACCATATCAGCATTTGCAAAATTCAGGCAAATAAAATCTGTGTCACCTTTTTCTATTTCCGGCACTATCGCATGGGTTACCTCATAAGCACTCATTTCCGGTTGCAAATCATAGGTCGCTACTTTTGGAGACTGGATCAAAATTCTTTTTTCACCGTCAAATGGCACTTCACGGCCCCCGCTGAAAAAGAAAGTTACATGTGGGTATTTCTCTGTTTCTGCAATCCGGATCTGTGTCTTTCCATGCTGCTGCAGTATCTCCCCCAGGGTATTTTTCAGGTCGTCATTTTCAAACACAACATGTACCGCTTTAAAGGTCTGGTCATATTGTGTCATAGTGGTATAATGGAGGTTCAGTTTCTTCATACCAAAATCCGGCATGTCTGTTTGGGTAAGCACTTGTGTAATTTCCCTGCACCTGTCCGTCCGGAAATTAAAACAAATCACCACGTCGCCTTCCGCAATTTTTGTAGTGGGTATTAATGAGTTAATGATGGGTTTAATAAATTCATCCGTCACATTTTCATTATATGATTCTTTTACAGCTTCCAGCATGTTCGCAGCGGGTTTACCATTACCGTTTACCAGTGCGTCATAAGCAAGTTTAACCCTTTCCCAGCGCTTATCCCTGTCCATCGCATAATACCTGCCTGTAATGGTAGCAATTTTGCCCGTTGTTTTATCCAGGTGCGATTGCAGATCCGACAAAAAGCCAAAACCGCTTTTGGGGTCAGTATCCCTGCCGTCAGTAAACGCATGTATAAGTACATCACTCAACCCTTCTGTCACACACAAAGATGTAATTGCCTTCAGATGGCTGGTGTGAGAATGCACTCCTCCATCACTCACCAGCCCAAGCAGGTGAAGTGGTTTATTATTTTCTTTTGCATAGCGGATAGAAGCAAGTAAGATCTCGTTTTGCTGAAATTCGCCTGTTTTTATGGCTACGTTTATACGCTGCAGCTCCTGGTATACTATTCTCCCGGCACCAAGGTTCAGGTGGCCCACCTCGCTGTTACCCATCTGGCCATCAGGCAAACCTACCAGCTCTCCACAGGTAATAAGTGTTGTATTAGGATATTTTTTATATAAGGAAGTAACAAACGGAACATTTGCATTTTGTATGGCATCGCTGGTTTTTACCTTACCAAGGCCCCAGCCATCCATAATTATCAACATTGTTTTTTTATTTTTCATAGCCCAAAGCTAATTTATTTGCAGCTTTTTATGAATAACGATCGTCTTATATTCAGTATTTATAGTTTAGTTAACCCATAATAATTATAAACCTTGGCACGTTTTTAGCCAAATAATCAACCAGGAACAATTTTCTATGAAGCATATTTTTACAGCAACAGCTTTGCTTTGCCTCTTATCTGCTTTTACCATAAAAATCGGGATTGATGATGTGATTGGAGCTATAAAACTGGGTAATGCTAACCAGATGGCTAAATTTTTTGATGCCAGCGTGGAAATAAGCATGCCTGATAAAAGCAACAGTTACAGCAAAAGCCAGGCAGAAATGGTATTAAAAGATTTCTTTTCCACCAATTCGGTGAAAAGTTTTGAAGTAATTCATAAAGGCGAAAATGCGGGTTCGCAGTATTGTATTGGTACGCTGCAAACTAAAAATGGCACCTACCGGACCACCATTTTCATGAAACAAAAGAGAGAACTGCAGGTATTGCAGGAACTCCGGTTTGAAAACAGGTAATAAAACGTAAAGCTTAAAAGAAATTAATCCCCTGTTAAAAGCAGGGGATTTTTATTTTTGCTTATGATGAA
Source organism: Ferruginibacter sp. (assembly GCA_047600665.1). Lineage (GTDB taxonomy): Bacteria > Bacteroidota > Bacteroidia > Chitinophagales > Chitinophagaceae > Ferruginibacter. Next base: position 1,349,651 of record JASGKJ010000003.1, on the reverse strand, counting down.
TTTTGATGAACAGCTTAATCTGCTGATAAAAAATGCGTTTACGGAAGATATTGGAGACGGGGATCATTCCACATTATCCTGTATTGATCCAAAGGCTAAAGGCAAAGCAGTTTTAAAAATAAAGGAAGATGGCATACTGGCGGGTATAGCAGTTGCAGAAAAAATATTCAGGTATATGCAGCCTGACATAAACTTTACAGTATTCAAGCAGGACGGAGATGCTATGCAGTTTGGTGAAAAGGCCTTTGAAGTGGAAGCGGGGGTACATACCATACTGCAGTGTGAGCGGCTGGCATTGAACTGTATGCAGCGCATGAGTGGTATTGCAACACTTACCAAAAAATATACAGATAAGCTGAAAGGCTATAAAACAAAGTTGCTTGATACACGCAAGACAACACCCAATTTTCGTTTGCTGGAAAAAGAAGCGGTGCGTATTGGCGGAGGCCTTAACCACCGCTTTGGTTTATATGATATGATCATGCTGAAAGATAACCATATTGATTACTGTGGCGGCATAACAAAGGCAATAGACAAAGCTTACAGTTATGTACAAACGAAAAAGCCGGGTTTAAAGATTGAAGTGGAAACAAGGAATATGGACGACGTAAAAAAAGCTGTAACAACGGGTAAAGTAGATCGTATTATGCTGGATAATTTTACGCCTGATAAAATTGCCGAAGCATTAAAGCTGATTGGCGGGCAATGTGAAACGGAAGCCAGCGGAGGCATCAACCTGCAAAATATTGAAAGCTATGCTGCAACAGGTGTAGATTATATTTCCAGTGGTGCGGTAATACACCAGGCACGCAGCCTGGATCTGAGCCTTAAAGCTGTTATTGTAAACTAAAGAATATGGCATCAAAAAAAATAAATTCGTTGGGCGGGCTGGTTTATTCAACCGACCCCAATTTTAAGCTGGAAGATGACAGTATGGACGAATATGAAACCCTGCAGCCCAGTCAACAAAAACTCCGGGTAAGGCTGGATACAAAGCAGCGGGCGGGAAAGGCCGTCACTTTAGTAGAGGGCTTTGTTGGAAAAGCAGCAGATAAAGAGCTGTTAGGCAAAAACTTAAAGGCTTTTTGCGGCACTGGTGGTTCTGTAAAGGGGAATGAAATACTGGTACAGGGTGATAACAGGGATAAGGTGTTGCAGTGGTTGCAAAAGAATGGTTACAGCGCTTCCAAAAAACTTTAACAGCCATGAAATGCCCGAAAATGCTGGCAAATCGTTAATTTTATGGCTACCAACTAATCAAATCCTATGGTCTCAAAAATTTCTGAAGGTGTAAAAGTGTCGGTGGAAACATTCTACCAGCCTGATTACAGTAATCCTGTGAACAGCGAGTATATGTTTGCTTACAGGATCACCATTGAAAACAACAATTCTTATCCCGTAAAATTATTAAGCCGTCACTGGTATATATTTGATTCAAACGGGAGCCTGCGTGAAGTGGAAGGAGAGGGTGTTATAGGCGTTCAGCCACAGATCAACCCAGGTGAAAATTACCAGTATATCAGTGGTTGTAATCTGCGTACCGAAATGGGAAAGATGTATGGCACTTATAAAATGGAAAACCAGCACAATAAAAAACTGTTCGAGGTATCCATTCCTGCCTTTGAAATGCTGGTGCCTTTTAAGATGAACTGATTCCTACGGTTTATATTTAGCCGCTTCAAAAAGCATTTCATTATCCATTGCTATTAACTGCTGAAGTGTTGTTGCCGGGTTTTTATCCATATATTTTTTTACAATCTGCCAGCCTGCAAAGGAACCGATATTGCCTGGTGCAGCCTCACCCAATTCCTGTGTCTTGGGACTTTCACTTATATAATCTTTTGTAGTGTTTTTGTCTGTTACCTGCAGGTAATTGTTTTTTATAAACAGGTCCCAGATCCTTGCTTCATTTTTATAGCAGGCTTCCATTTGTTCTTTTGTATACCCGATCAGTTTATATTCGTCAGTACCGGGAACAAATTGCTGCAGTAAATATAGCCTTTTACCATTGCCAACGATAGAGCTTACCAGTGGTTTATCATCGTCTTTATCAGGGTAAAGATCGTCTACGATATTTTTTGCAAGATTAATGGCGATATTATCCGGTTCGAATCTTCTTGAAATGTATTCTGGGTATAACTCAAGCCCCTGCTGCGATGTGTAATAAGTGGAGTTTTTACCAAGATGCAGCTGAAGCCCTGCGCCAAGCGTATTAGGAGTTAATATATCTCCCTGTACACCAAAAGATGTTTTGAAAGAAGCATCAAGTGGTCCGACAAAAGTAGTAACAGCAGCAGGTGTTTTATAGACCGGGAAATAGTGTTTAACATATTGCAGCATTTTTTTTATTTCGCCCAGTTGTTTTTCAAAATTGCCAAATACCGCATTGCTGCTGTCGTATAGATTTTTATAGCTGCTGATAAAATATTTTATAGTAGCAGGCGCAGCACCGCTTTGTATTGTTTGATTGTCTATCCCCAATATATTGGCTAAAAAATCTCCGAAAAAATGGGGGTATTTGTTTTGCAACTGGTCAAGACTGCTGTTTATATTATTGGTATCAATGCTGAAAAGATCTTTGTCGAAACGCTGCAGTTGTAAATCCACTTTCACAGCAGAAACATCCGGCGCTTTACCTGCATTATTACAGGAAAATAAAAAGAGGCTGGTAACAGCAACAATAAACAGGTTCTTCATTAAGAATGCTTTTTTAAGTTTTAACTTTACAAATAAATAATTTTTATTTGAAATAATTTGCTAAGCTTCATTTAAAGCATAAGGAAGGATATGAAAATATTTTTGGCACAGCAGAACTATCACATTGGCAATTTTGAAAGTAACACGGAAAAAATAATCTGCGCAATCAACCTGGCGAAAGAGCAGGGTGGTGATATCATTGTTTTCAGCGAGCTCAGTATCTGTGGCTATCCGCCAAGGGATTTTCTTGAATTTGATGATTTTATACAAAAATGTAAACATGCCATAGATAAAATAAAACAGCATGCAGATACAATTGCTGTTATTGTTGGGGCACCTGAAAGAAATCATATCAAGGAAGGGAAAGACCTCTTTAATGCCGCATTCTTTTTATATAATAAAGAAGTAAAAGGAATTGCTCACAAGACCTGCCTGCCAACCTATGATGTATTTGATGAGAACAGGTATTTTGAGCCAGCGTATGAGTGGAATGTATTAGAACACAAGGGTAAAAGAATTGCCCTGACTGTATGTGAAGACATCTGGAATCTTGGTGATAATCCATTATACCGCATCTGTCCTATGGATAAACTGATGGAGCAGCAACCGGACCTGATGATAAATATTTCCGCATCCCCATTTGATTACACGCATGATGAAGACAGGAAAGCGATCATAAAAGCAAATGTTGCAAAATATAAGATACCGATGTTTTATTGTAATGCAGTCGGCAGCCAGACGGAGATTGTTTTTGATGGCGCTTCACTGGTATTTGATAAAGATGCGAATCTTTGTGGTCAGCTTCCATTTTTCCAGTCAAAGCTTGAAGGCTTTGTTTTAAATGACGACGGTACAATTAACACTCCTGTACTTGAACCAGCCAGCCGTGTACCGGATAAAGAAAGAACACCATTAACATTAGAGGAAAATCTGAATATAGCATTGGTGCATGATGCGATTGTAATGGGAATAAAGGATTATTTCAGTAAGATGGGTTTTACAAAAGCCATCATCGGCAGCAGTGGCGGTATTGACAGCGCAGTTACCATTGCACTGGCATGTTCCGCCCTGGGTGCAGAGAATGTCAGGGCCGTACTAATGCCTTCTCAATATTCAACCGGTCATTCAGTGAGTGACGCAGAACAGTTGAGCAAAAATATCGGGAATCCCTATGATATTATACCGATCAAAAATATTTACGATGCTTTCTTAACCGAATTAAAACCGGTTTTTAAGGATCTGCCTTTCAGTCTTGCAGAAGAAAATATACAAAGCAGGACAAGAGGAAATTTATTAATGGCCATTGCAAATAAGTTTGGTTATATATTATTGAATACATCCAATAAAAGTGAACTGGCTACGGGGTATGGTACTTTATATGGTGACATGGCCGGTGGCCTTGGAGTGCTGGGAGATTGCTACAAATTGCAGGTATATGCACTGGCGCAGTATATCAACAGGGAGAAGGAAATTATTCCTGGAAATATCATAACAAAGGCACCTTCGGCTGAATTAAGGCCTGGCCAGAAAGATTCTGATTCATTACCTGATTATTCCATACTTGATAAAATCTTATACCAGTATATTGAAATGCGGCAGGGGCCTAAAGAGATCAAGGCGCAGGGTTTTGATGCGGCACTGGTGGACCGGGTACTAAAAATGGTAAATGTAAATGAATACAAGCGTAACCAGTTTTGCCCGATCATACGCATTTCTCCAAAAGCTTTTGGTGTGGGCAGACGAGTGCCGATCGTTGGCAAATACCTTAGTTAAATCTTTTCTGCAATCACTGCAGTGCCATATGCAAGCACTTCGGTGATGCCATTCATTACTTCATTGGCATCATACCGCATGTTAATGATGGCATTGGCCCCCCGTTCGTTTGCATGTTGCAACATCAGTTGGTAAGCTTCTTCCCTGGTTTTTTCACAAAGCTCAACATAAATGGAAAGCTTACCACCAAATAAAGATTGTATGCCGCCTCCAATATTCCCCAGCAGGCTCCTGCTTCGTACAGTAATACCTCTTACCACGCCCAGGTGTTTTGCAATCCGGTAACCTTCCAGTGTATTGGAAGTTGTGATTAATTGTTGATCAACCATTTTGTTTTTTATTAAAGATACACTGGTTTTTAACAGATTTTTGCCCGGGTGATTTTTGCGGCAGCATTTTTGTAAATGCTTTGTTTGTATTTTGTGCCGTTTATTAATGGCAGGAAAGTATGATATTTAAACCAGCCTCATTAAAACAGCAATAGTTTATGCAGCAAACAGCAGAAGATATCCGGGTATTGAATGAGAAGATCGGTCAGTCAGCAGGGTTTGTAAACCGCATCAATGATGAATTAAGTAAAGTGATCGTGGGTCAGCAGGGAATGACAGAACGATTAATGATCGGCCTGCTCAGTAATGGCCATGTATTACTGGAAGGTGTGCCTGGTCTTGCAAAAACATTATCTATAAAATCACTGGCGCAAACTATTAATGCTGCTTTCAGCAGGATACAGTTTACACCTGACCTGTTGCCAGCAGATGTGATCGGTACTATGATCTACAACCAGGCAAAGAATGAATTTTATGTACGTAAAGGACCCATCTTTGCCAATTTCATCCTTGCAGATGAGATCAACCGTGCACCGGCAAAAGTACAGAGTGCCTTACTGGAGGCTATGCAGGAACGGCAGGTAACCATTGGCGATAGTACATACAAGCTGGATGAACCTTTTCTTGTACTGGCTACGCAAAATCCTATCGAACAGGAAGGCACTTACCCGTTACCGGAAGCGCAGGTGGACAGGTTTATGCTCAAGGTCATCGTTGATTATCCAAGTAAGCAGGAAGAGCAGATCATCATCCGTCAAAACACCCTTGGTTATACAGCACCTAAAATATTCCCGGTGGCGTCCACCAGCGAGATAATGGCTGCAAAGGAACTGGTGCGGCAGGTATACATGGATGAAAAAGTAGAGCACTACATTCTTGATATTGTTTTTGCCACACGTTATCCTGAAAAATACAATCTTCAGAAACTAAAACCATTGATAAGTTTTGGAGGTTCGCCACGTGCAAGTATCAATCTTACACTGGCTGCAAAAGCCTATGCATTTTTAAACAAAAGAGGGTATGTGATACCGGAAGATGTAAGAAGCATTTGTAAAGATGTGCTTCGCCACCGTATTGGACTTACTTATGAAGCAGAGGCAGAGAATGTAAATGTGGAACATATTATTAATGAAATACTCAGGGTGGTAAACGTGCCTTAATGCTTACAACAGAAGAGATCATACGAAAGGTTAAAGAACTGGAGATCAAAAGCCGGAAGATCACTACGCATTTATTTACGGGTGAATATCATTCTGCCTTTAAGGGAAAGGGTATGCGTTTCCGTGAGGTAAGGGAGTATTATCCAGGCGATGACGTACGTTTTATCGACTGGAATGTAAGCGCCAGGTTCAGCCATCCCTTTTCAAAAGTGTTTGAAGAAGAACGTGAGCTAACCGTTTTTTTACTGGTGGATATAAGCGCCAGCAATTTTTTTGGAACGGTTCAGCACCGGAAAAAAGACCTGATAACTGAAATCGGGGCCGTACTTACTTTCAGTGCCATCAGTAATAATGATAAAGTGGGTGCCATTTTTTTCAGTGATAAAATTGAAAAATACATAGCACCAAAAAAAGGAAGGCAGCACGCCTTGTATATAGTGAGAGAATTACTGACCGCAGAACCCGTTGGTAAAGGCACCAACATGGAGGAAGCCATTAAGTTTTTTAATAAAGCTTCCGGGCAAAAGAGCATTGCATTTTTAATGAGTGATTTTACAGACGCCGTATATGAAAATGACTTAAAAGTGATTGGCGGACGTCATGATGTGATTGGTTTGCGTATTTACGATAAAATGGACATGCAGCTGCCGGATGCCGGTTTGCTGCAGGTGGAAGATCTTGAAACAGGAAAAGTACAATGGTTAGACAGCAGTAATAAAATGGTGCGTTACAATTATCACCAGCAGTTTATAGAGCAAAGTGAAAAATGTAAAGACTATTTCAGGAAGGCAGGCGCCGACCTGTTGCATGTGCGTACAGATGAGGATTATGTGAAAGTGCTGCAAAAATTTTTTATACACCGCAGTTGATTTTTATAACACCGATTAAACAAATTACACTGATTTTGCAGGAGCAAATGTTGTCAAGTAGTGAAACAAACAAAGTGATTAGTTTACCAGCGAGATATAAGTTTTTTTTATTACTGTTTCTTTTAACAGGAAGCTCAAAGCTGTTTAGCCAGGATGCAACTATCAGGGCAACTATTGACAGGAATACGATATTGATAGGGGAGCAGTTGAAGCTGAACGTGGATATTTCTTTTGGAGCCGGCAAATATTCAACCGGTATAATTGATCTGCCTGATTCGCTGGAACATTTTGAAGTAGTGGAAAAAAGCAAAACTGATGAAACACTTTCCGGCTCACAACTTACAGGGTTCTCACAAAGTTTTACACTCACCAGCTTTGATTCGGGTAAATGGGTATTACCACCAGTTAAGATCAATCTGTTGGCTCCCGGTAACACCGTACCTGTTACATTGTACGCAGACTCTTTCCCGGTAACGGTGGCTTATTCTGCATCAGATACCAGCAGCCAGTTACGGGATATCAAACCCATCCGCGGAGTGGAAGTAAAATTTCCTCTATGGTACTGGATAGCAGCAGGTGTCATACTGCTTGCATTGATCATTTTTATTATTTGGTTTTACAGGCACTGGCGAAAGAACAGGTCAAAACCTGCCAATACAGTTTTTAAATCAAAGCTTCCGCCCTTTGAAGAAGCTGTGCAGGCCCTGGAAGCACTTAATAAGGAAGAACCTGTAACACTGGAAGAGCAAAAGGTATTCTACGTAAAGCTTACAGATGTATTCCGGCGTTATTTATCAAGAAGAGACAATGTGCTTTATTTTAATGCCACATCAGGCGACCTGCTGGTGCTGCTGAATGAAAAGGGGATAAAAAAAGAAATACTCTCCGGTGCTGCATCGGCGCTTCGTGTAGCAGATGCGGTAAAATTTGCGAAGTACACGGCAGCAGTTGGGGAATGTAAAGAGAGCCTGCAGCAGTTGCGGCAAACCATCAGCGTGGTGGAAGAGTTAATGTTAACCAATAAACAATAGATCGTTGTTATCTGAATACTTACAAGGCGTATACTTTGCAGCTCCGCAGTTTTTCTGGCTGGGGTTGATAATCCCTTGCATGCTATTCTGGTACCTGCGTTCCCCAGGCAGTAATGCCTCCGTAAAAGTATCTTCCATAAAAAGCTTTACGGGTTTAACTTCCTGGAAAAATATGTTAAGACATTTTCCATTTTTGTTCCGCCTGCTTGCTGTAACAAGTTTGGTTGTTGCGCTTGCAAGACCACAAACAAAAAGCGAAGAACAAAATGCGGAAGGGGAAGGTGTTGATATTGTTTTATGCATTGACGTTAGCGGCAGTATGACCGCACAGGATTTTACACCAAACCGTATGGAAGCGGCCAAGCAAGTGGCGGAAGATTTTGTAGAAAGGCGCCTTACTGACCGAATTGCCATCGTTATTTTCTCTGGCGAAAGCTTTACACAATGCCCTCTTACCACGGACAAACGGGTTTTAAAACAGGCTATTGCTGCAATACAAAATGGTTTGCTTGAAGATGGTACTGCTATAGGTGATGGTCTTTCCACGAGCGTGGACAGGCTCCGGAGCAGTAAGTCGAAAAGTAAAGTGGTGATCCTGCTGACCGACGGTGAAAATAATGGCGGTTTGATCGGTCCGGCCAATGCAAAGGAAATTGCAAAGGCGTTTGGTATCAGGGTGTACACTATCGGTGTTGGTACAGAGGGGTATGCACCTTTTCCCTATAAAACACCCACGGGTGTGGTGGTACAGCAGCAAAAAGTAACCATCGATGAGAAACTCCTTACTGCTATCGCAAATGAAACCGGTGGTAAATATTTCCGGGCAAAGGATAATGCCGGGCTTGAAAGTATTTATGCAGAAATCGACAACCTTGAAAAATCAAAAGTGGAGATAACAACCCTGACAAGATATACTGAAAAATTCTTTCCTTTCATATTAGCAGCGCTTGTATTTATCGTCCTGGAAATGTTGCTTCGTTTTACAGTACTGAAAAAGTTTCCTTAAATCTTTATTAGTGAGAGGGTTAAGTTTGTATATAAGGCGCTGATTATGTTATAAATATGAATATATTTTGCTTTGGTTGTTATCGGCTTGTTTATTTTCAATCTATGCCTTAAAAAACTGGGCACTTTCTCCTTAAAAAAGCATTAAATGCATTACCTTCGCAGCCCCGTTTAAAAAACCGGGGTTATTTTATGTTTATCAATATTATTAAACAATTAAACGCAGATGCACAGGACGGTGCAGCTTCTACAGAAGCAACACCTGCTGCGGTAACAAATGTGCCTGTGGAAAAGCCTGTAGAGGAAAAAATCGCTACAGCGCATGACGACTTTGACTGGAGCCTTGACAAACGCAATGTAAGCACCTACAGCAAAGAAGAAAAACTAAAGTATGATGCTGTGTACGAAAACACCTTCAAACAAATTAATGATGGTGAAATGGTACAGGCAACAATTGAAGCAATCACTAAAACAGATGCTGTTGTAAACATCGGGTTTAAAAGTGATGGTTTGATCTCCCTCAATGAATTCAGGGATGTAGCCGGTGGTATAAAAGTAGGTGATGTGATCGAAGTAATGGTGGTTGAAAAAGAAGACCGCAATGGTAACCTTCACCTCAGCCGCAAACAGGCACGTACAAGCCGTGCTTGGGAAAAAATCGTTGACCTGCATAAAACAGGCGAGATTGTTACAGGTCTTGTTACAAGCAAAACAAAAGGTGGTCTTATCGTGGATGTTCACGGTATGGAAACATTCTTACCAGGTTCACAAATTGATGTGAAACCAGTAACTGATTACGACCAGTTTGTTGGTAAAACAATGGAGTTTAAAGTGGTTAAGATCAACGAAACCATTAAGAATGCAGTTGTTTCTCATAAAGCACTTATTGAAAGCGATATCGAAGCTCAAAGGGCTGAGATCATGGGTAAACTGGAAAAAGGCCAGGTACTGGAAGGAACCATCAAAAACATTACAGATTTTGGTGCATTCCTCGATCTTGGTGGCTTAGACGGTTTATTGTATATCACAGATATTTCATGGGGCCGCATCAACCATCCTTCTGAAGTACTGAAGATGGACCAGAAACTGAACGTGGTGGTGCTTGATTTTGATGATGACAAAAAACGTATCAGCCTTGGTTTAAAACAACTTACGCCACATCCTTGGGATACACTGGCTGAAAATATCAAAGAAGGTGAAGTGGTAAAAGGTAAAGTGGTTAACATTGAAGACTACGGAGCTTTCTTAGAGATCATGCCTGGTGTTGAAGGTCTTGTTCACGTAAGTGAAATTACATGGGCTAACACACCTGTAAACGCTAAAGAATTCTTTAAGCTGGGTGATGAACATGAAGCTAAAATCGTAACGCTTGATAAAGACACACGTAAGATGAGTCTTTCTATCAAACAAATGACACCAGATCCCTGGAGCGAAATCGAAACCAAATTCCCTGAAGGCAGCAGGCATACCGGCGTGGTGAAAAACATCACTCCTTATGGTGTGTTTGTAGAGCTGGCTACCGGTATCGGTGGTATGGTTCACATAAGCGACCTGAGCTGGTTGAAGCGCTTTAACAACCCCAACGAGTACACGAAAGTTGGTAACAATATCGAAGTGGTGATTCTCAATATTGACAAAGACGGCCGCAAACTGCAACTTGGTCACAAACAAATTGAAGAAGATCCATGGAACTCACTGGAAGAAACTTTCCATACAGGAAGTATTCATGAAGGTACCGTTATCAAAAAAGATGACAAAGGTGCTGTAGTGCAGCTGCCTTACGGACTGGAAGGCTTTGCTCCTAACCGTCACCTTGCAAAGGAAGATGGCAAAACGATCGTTGCTGATGAAGTGAACAAATTCATGGTGATTGAATTTGACCGCAACGACAAACGCATCGTATTAAGTCATACACGTTTGTGGGAACAGGCTAAAGAAGAAGAAAAACAGGCTGTGATGAAAGAAAGGAAAGCAGAAGCTGAAGTAACCAAGAAAGCAGTGAAAAACCTGCAGAACAAAGTTGAGAAATCAACTTTAGGTGACCTTGGTGTACTGGCTGACCTGAAAGCAAAGCTTGACAGCGATGCTGCAAAAGCTGCTCCTGAAGCGCCAAAAGCTGGCGACGCAGAAGAAAAAAAGGCTGCTGAATAATTTACAGCTTTTTAATATTGATCCCACCTGTTTATGCGGGTGGGATTTTTTTATTTGCAGAATGATATTTAGCAGAATGCCTTTGATGTCGTTACTTTGCAGTTGTAATAAGCAGTTGAATGAATAATAATCTTCAGAAATATTTTGGTTTAATGGCGTTGCTCATCGGCGCCTTTACAGTTTTTGTTTTGCTGGTTATTGGTCTGTTCTATCTCCTGAAATTATTTTCAATCACACTTTTTGCCATACCGGGTACAGAAAAGGTGTATCACTTTTTAATTGTGCTGGTACCTTATACTGTTTTCTTTTTTGGATACTACTATATGCACAAAAAAATACGGACAAGTATCAACAGAACCGCCCGTTTTTTTGCTACGTTATTTTTAATTGCAGGAAGCCTTATTTGTTTTGGCTGCCTGGTACTTGCTGTGCTTGATTATTTTTCTTTAAAAACAGCATGGGTAAAGACCTATAGAGAAAATTCTCATTATGGACTTGCATCCCAAATAATAATGCTATTCTTTACTGCAATGATCCTTGCCAGCGGCGACCCTAAAGAAAAAGACTGGATGGAAAGAGATGGTGTAAAGAACAGCCAGGCCTAGACCTTAGCTTACCCCGCTACCAGCATCGATCACGCTTTCAGGACTAACAAAATGCAATTTGCCAGCTTTATCTTCTGCCATTAAGATCATGCCATTACTTTCGATGCCCCTCATCTTACGTGGAGCCAGGTTGGCCACCACCACCACCTGTTTACCAACAATCGTATCCGGCTGGTAATGTAAGGCAATGCCACTCACCACTGTCCTGGTTTCAAAGCCAAGATCGATCTGCAGCTTTAATAATTTATCTGCCTTTTCTACTTTTTCAGCTGATACTATAGTACCAACCTTCAGGTCGATTTTTCCAAAATCATCATAAACAATTTCAGATTTCAGATTAGAGACTTCAGCTTTTGCTGTTTCAGTTGTTTGTTTATTTTCTTCCATTGCTGCGGTAGTTGTTTTTACTAATCCTGATTTTAATTTTTCAATTTGAGCTGCTATTTCAACATCTTCAATTTTCCTGAATAATATTTGCGGCTCTCTTAAACTGTAGCCAACACTTAGCAATTTTGTTTTGCCTGCATTTTCCCAGTCAAGCATTTTGTCCACCACCTTCATCATGTTCAGCATTTTCTTTGCTGTATTTGGTAAGAATGGATTGATAAGTATAGCAAGGTTAGCAGACAACTGCAAACATATATGAAGGCAGTTATCAATGCTTTTCTGAACATCGGGGTTTGTTGGCAATTGTTTTGCAACGATCCATGGTTCTTTTTCCTGCATGTATTTATTACCCTTACGGCTAAGGTCAATCACTTCAAACAATGCATCCCTGAATTTGAATTCTTCCAGCAGGCTTTCCACTTTCTGTTTGCTGGTTTCAAACTCAGCCAGTATTGCCTTGTCTTTTTCGTCTAAAATATCTTCGTGCAGTTTGGGCACTTTGCCATTGCATAATTTATGCATCAGCACCCAGGTACGGTTTACAAAATTGCCGAAGATATTGGCCAGCTCACTGTTATTCCTGTCCTGGAAATCTTTCCAGGTAAAATCATTGTCCTTTGTTTCCGGGGCATTGGCGCATAAAACATAGCGGAGCACATCTTCGCATCCAGGGAAATCTTTTATGTATTCATGCACCCACACAGCCCAGTTACGACTGGTGCTTACTTTATCTCCTTCAATATTTAAAAATTCGTTGGCAGGTACATTATCCGGTAATACAAAACCACCATGCGCTTTCAGCATAGCCGGGAAGATGATGCAATGGAAAACAATATTATCCTTGCCAATAAAATGCACCAGCTTGGTGTCTTCCTTGCACCAGTAATCGGCCCATTGCGGCGTTAATTCTTTTGTAGCACTTATATAACCGATCGGTGCATCAAACCATACATACAACACTTTTCCTTCAGCATCCGGCAAAGGCACTTTAATGCCCCAGTTGCTGTCCCTTGTCATTGCACGGCTTTGCAGACCGCTGTCGAGCCAGCTTTTACATTGACCATACACGTTATTCTTCCATTCCGTATGATCTTCCAGCACCCATTTCTTTAGCCAGTCTTCATAATTCTGTAAAGGAAAGTACCAGTGTTTTGTTTTTCTTTTTACAGGAGTTGCATCGCTCAGTGTACTCTTTGGGTTTATTAATTGTTCTGGTGATAATGATGTGCCGCAACGTTCACACTGATCGCCGTAAGCGGTGGGGTTAGCACATACCGGGCAGGTGCCGGTAATATAACGGTCAGCTAAAAATGTTTTTGCTTTTTCATCATAATACTGCTCTGTTTCCTTCTCTTCAAACAATCCATCATCATACAGCTTTTTAAAAAAGGCTGCGGCTGTTTCATGGTGCACCTGGTTGGAAGTACGGGAATAAATATCAAATGAAATACCCATTTGCTCCATGCTCTCTTTAATAATAGCATGAAATTTATCAACCACATGTTGTGGTGTAATACCTTCCTTCATTGCCCGGATGGTGATAGGCACACCGTGTTCATCGCTGCCGCCAATAAACTTTACATCTCTTTTTTGTGCACGCAGGTAACGTACATAAATATCCGAAGGAATATAGCAGCCGGCCAGGTGCCCGATATGAACAGGACCATTGGCATAAGGCAACGCTGCGGTAACCAAATATCTTGAAGGATTCGTCATTTTTTACTATTTGCTGCCTGGATAATAGGCTTGGCAGATTTGATAAATTGTTTTAAATCTCTTTAATCATCTTAATCCTGCTAAATTCCGTTACAGACAAGTTTGCAAAAGTACCCAATTGCAATCAAAACAAAAAAGCCACCCTTAAAGAGTGGCTACAATGAAAAACTGACGATCGAAACCTCTATTTGTCAATTTTGCTCAATGCAGTTTTCAAACTGGCTGCGGATGTTGTTTCGTATATTAAACCTGTAAATTCATCTTTTCCTGTGATGGCTTGTTTTATTGCATATACCGTTTCTCCATCAGCATTAATACCGATACTTACAATTTTTACGGGCATGCCCGGCGGCACATTCGGGAATAAAACTTTGTTGCCGTTAATATACCCGTTCATCATCGAATTCATATTGTCAAATACCAGTACCGTGTAATAGTTTTTAGCAGAATCACCGGTGTTAACTGCATAAGGAAATGTTTCCCCGGTATAATTATAAAAACGGTCACAATTGATCCAGCCCATTTTATCTATACTAACGCTGTATTTATCATGCATTTCCTTCATAACAACATTTCCTGCCTGGTATAATTTATTCCAATCTTTATTTCCCTCTGCACTGATGCTTGAGCGATCGATAACCACCCGCTGTCTTGATGCTGTACCTGTTAACCTGTATTTATCTGCTGTCTCTTTATCCATCCAAACAGAGTCCCCGATCCTGGTAGAAAATACCCTGTCGAAATTCCTGTTGCCATTATAGTCCTCAAACCAATTCCTGATATCCTGTCTTAGTCTTATTTTATAATAGCCATACTTTTCTTTGAGTACCTGTTTTAATTTATCTTTTTCAAGCTTTACGATATCAGTCACAATAAAGTAGCCTATTTCACCTTTACGTTTTTCTTTTGTTTTAAATGGCTGGTCAATGATGTTCAGTACTTTTACCTCGGTCAATATTTTTGTTTTGCCAAAATAGCGGTATTGGGGGATCCAGTTGATACTGCCATCAGCAGAACCAGCGCCATTAAACAGCTGCATACCGTTCATCGTAATGCTGCTGGTATCCGGCATAAACAGGCGCAACGGAAGGTTTGGATCAACAGCAATTTCCTTCTCATTGTAAAAAGCTTTTAGCTGCAGCATACCGCCAGTAACCAGCTGTTCTTTATTGCTTATGGTTGTAAGCTGGTTCAGGATCATGTCTGAATGTTTGTAAAACTCTTTTACAGAAAGTTTGATCTCCGGTTTACCGTTAAAGCTGTTTGCAGGAATAAAGAGCAGGGTGCCTTCTGCGCATTTTAATAAGGTGTCCCTGCTGTTATTGATAATAAACCCCTGTTCGTCTTTTGATACCTGTGCAAAGAAATTTTGTAACAGAGCAACCCTGTTTATTTTATTACTGCTGTCAAGATTCCTGGCGGGGCAAATACTGCAGGGCAATAAATTCAGCTTTGTTTGTGCTATTACAGAGTCTTCATTGCTGAAATAGTTGCTGGTGCCGGTAAATGGTATATAACGTTTTTTAGAAACAGCCGCTGTAGCCTGCGCCTGCGGGGAAGCCGCAATAACCTGTGTGCCGGTTGAATCCTGTGGTCTCAGGGTTTCAGCAGTGTTGTTCTGGTCATTGCTTACAACAGCTGCTGCTGCGGTACTATCAGGGACTGTATTGGTTGATTTGTTTTTATTGTTAAGCAGGTAAAATAAAAAGGTACCAATAGCAATCACCATAACGGAGATAAGCGTTCCATTTATAATGCTGCCGCCGGCGCCTTTACCGGTGGCTGATGTACCTGGTTGCAGCATGATCTGCATTTGCTTCCAGTGATCTTCCATCTGGCTGAGGTCCGGTTCCTGCTCGGTGTCGAGCTGCCTTAATTTGTTTTCTATGTTATTATTTTGCTGCATTTACTGTTAGTTTGTTTTCATACAATTTTTCAAATTTTTTTTTCAGCATTTTCTTTGCTTCACTCACATGCCATTTGCTGGTGCCTTCGCTTATTTCAAGCTGGTCGGCAATTTGCCTGTGGGTAAAACCTTCGTACACAAAAAGCCTGAAAACAGTGGCCGTGGCACCAGGTAACTGCGCTATTACCTGCTGCACTTCCTTGTAAGAAACGGTGTTAAATACTTCGGGTTCTATGGTGATTTCATCTTCGGGTATATAAGAAGTACTGTTACGGAAAATGTTTTTCTTCTTACAGAAATCGATGCAACAGTTTATGACAATCGTTTTTATCCAGCCGCCCAGTTTTCCTTCCTCGCTGTAGGTATCTATATTTTTAAAGATCCTCAGCATGGCATTATTGTAAATACTGCCGGCATTATCTGCATCTCCTGCATAGCGGAAGCAGATCTTGATCATTTCCGGGTAAAACAATTTATACAGTTGCTGCTGGCTCTGCAGTTCCTGGCGGCGGCAGCCCTGTACAATTATTTGCAGTTGTGTTTCCAAGTAATGAGTTTAAATGAAAGCCTCTTTCCAATATAAACTGGTGCTGAAAGAAAAAGGGTTGGGTATTTTTAAAAAAAGTTTCAAAATGAGGTTTTAGGTATTGTTTGCCGGTTACGTTTAATAATAGCAAAATAAGTGCCGTGAAGCGCTCTGGCAAAGGTTGCCAATACATTTATTCCTGTATTTTCGTAGCTACCTTTACTGATATGAAAAAAAGCACCGGTAATTTTATAAAGAGACTTGCTTTCATTTTTTCATTGCTTCATTATTGTGTTCTTTCATTTGCACAGGATTCTTCGCATATCCGTATTTCACTGCTTACCTGTACCCCGGGAGAGGAACTGTACTCAACCTTTGGTCACAGCGCATTAAGGGTAACGGACAGCAGCAGTGCACAGGATATTGTCTTTAACTACGGCACTTTCAATTTTGATGATCCCGGATTTTACATGAAATTCATCCGTGGTAAGCTATTATACTTTGTTTCCACCAGTTATTTCAGCGATTTCAGGGAAGAATACCAATCAACCAACAGGGGTATTACAGAGCAGTTGCTTAATCTTTCTGCCGCAGAAAAAATAGTCATCCGTAATTTCTTATATAATAATGCAAAGGAAGAAAACAAGTATTATAAATACGATTTCTTTTTTGACAACTGTACCACAAGGTTGAGGGATATTATTTTAAAGCACAAACAAAATGCGCCCAAACTGGCAGCAGTCATACCCGCTGGCACTACCTTCCGGCAGGCTATTTACGAATACCTTGATAAGAACGGGAAAGCATGGAGCAAACTGGGCATTGATATTTTATTGGGTGCACCAACAGATGTCGTGATGACCACATCACAATCTGAGTTTTTGCCGGATAACCTGCTGAAAGCATTTGACAGCACTAATCAAAACAGGCAGCTGGTATTGTCCGAAACAAATTTGTACCCGGTGAATGCGGACAACAATAGCGCTCCCCTATTCACTCCATTGGTAGTTTTTAGTTTGCTCCTGCTGCTGGTCTTTTTCATCAGTCTGGGTAAAAGCAGGTTTGCCGCAGGTTTTTTACAGGGTTTCGATGGTATGCTGTTTTGCCTGACCGGTTTGCTTGGTATTGCCTTGATTTTTATGTGGACAGCTACCGATCATGCCATGTGCCGGAATAATTACAATCTTTTATGGGCGCTACCAACCAATACAATACTGGCTTTTTTTGTGAACAGTAAAAAAAACTGGGTTAAAAAAGCCTTTGGCATTACTGCTTTGATAATGATCCTTGTTTTACTGAGCTGGTTTTTCCTGCCGCAGCAAATGAATAAGGGCTTAATCCCCATTGTACTGCTTTTGCTGTACAGGTCTGGTATAAAATATGCAGGTTAATTGCAGAAACTTTTTTATGGAAGACAAAATATTGGACTGGCAGGGTAAAAAGATATATTACCGGGTAACCGGTAAAGGCAAGCCTGTTTTATTGCTGCATGGCTTTGGCGAGGATGGAAATGTATGGGAAAACCAGGTGCAGGTACTGAAAGAAAATTTTCGTTTGATCATTCCTGATATACCCGGCAGCGGCAGATCCGAACTGGTGGATAATGCAAACATCGATACCTATGCTGAAATTGTAAGGGCAATACTTGATACAGAAGAAAATGCACAGGATGAAATTTGCCTGGTGGGGCACAGCATGGGTGGTTACATCACGCTTGCCTTTGCTGAAAAATACCCGCAGTATTTAAACAGTTTTGGATTATTTCATTCCACGGCTTCGCCTGATACAGATGAAAAAAAACAAACAAGAAAAAAAGCAATTGAATTTATAAAAGAGAAAGGCGCTTATGCGTTTTTAAAAACAAGCACGCCCGGGTTATTTACAGAGGAATTTAAAAGATCAAATGCAGGTAAAGTGGAAGCGCTGATCGAAGCCGGCAAAAATTTTACTGATGCCGCCCTGGTCCAGTATTATGAAGCCATGATCGCAAGACCTGACAGAACACATGTATTAAAAGATTGTGATAAACCGGTGCTCTTCATTATGGGGGAACATGATAATGCCGTGCCGATGCAAAGCAGTCTTAAACAATGTTACCTGCCGCTGGTGTCACATGTTCATATTTTAAATTCTTCAGCCCATATGGGTATGTGGGAAGAGACGGATAAGTCAAATACAATTCTGGAAGAATTCATTTCATTTTATTAAACAGCAGGGCTTCATCTATACATATTGGCCTTTTATCCTAAATAAATGATAATCCGCACTGTAAAACAGCGTTTTTAGCTACTTTTAGGTCTTTCTATTGTGGTGTTTTTTATATGAAGCGTTTACTACTTATTCTATTACTGACAATAACGGGTGCCAACCTTTCTGCAAGACATTTGAAGGGTGGCTTTTTTACATATAAATACCTTGGCCCGGGAACTGTTGATCCTCAAAAGCTCCTTTATAGAATCACGCTTACCGAATACATGGACTGCAGTGCAAGAGGACAGCAGATTGATGAGCAGGTCCCTTTTACAATTTTTGATGCCGGAACACGGGGTATAGTTGCTAATCCATCCGTTAGTATTACCTCACAGACCTTTCTTGAAAAAAAGTCTGATGATATATGTATTACCGGTAACCAGGCCATCTGTTTTTACCAGGTGGTGATATATGAACTGGATTATGAATTGCCAGTGTCGGCAGGCGGCTATATAATAAGTCACCAGCGTTGCTGCAGGATAGAGGATATGGATAATATTGTCAATTCAGCGGATGTTGGTAATACTTATTCTATCCAGATACCGGGAACTTCATCTCCTGTGCCGAATGCCAATAAGAACAGCAGCCCCGTTTTTTTTGTGAATGATACCGTGGTGGTATGCTCCGGGCGTTATTTCAATTATTTAATAACAGCCACCGACAGTGATAATGACAGCCTTTCTTATGAGCTATGTGCTGGTTACCTCGGGGGCAGCGGGGGAGGTCAAAATAGTAACCCGGCTCCTAATCCTTCCACGCCACCACCCTTTACTTTAGTACCTTACCAGTTTCCTTATTCAGGCTCATCACCATTGGGTAACAGGGTAACGATTAACCCCATAACAGGTATGTTAAGTGGTATTGCACCGCCTATAAACGGAACAGGAGAATATGTATTAACTGTTTGTGTAAATGAATTCCGCAACAGGATACAGTTTGCACAAACAAGAAAAGAGTTACATATTAAGGTGAGGGACTGCGATCCCTTACAGGCAAGGCTGGCACCCAAGGCTGTAACCTGCGACGGTTTTGATGTTGGTTTTAGTAATGACCTGACAAATCCTTCGGGCACCATTTATGAATGGACTTTTGGTGAACCCCGTTCAGGTTCAGCGGATACTTCTTTTGACGAGAAGCCCAGGCATACTTACTTGGATACGGGCGTTTATACAGTAAAATTAAGAGTGTACATAGCCGGCGGGCTTTGTGCAGACTCCACCACCTTACAGGTAAGAGTTTACCCAGGTTTTTTTCCGGCATTTACAGCCCAGGAGCCATTTTGTAAAGGTATACCGGCGCATTTCACGGATATAACCACTACCAGGTATGGTCTTGTTACCGGCTGGCGATGGGATTTTGGCGATACACCTGCTGGCGATACAAGTATTAACAGGAATCCTGTTTACACATATAATGAGCCGGGAAATTACCGGGTAAAAATGATCGTTGGCAATACCTTTGGCTGTGTTGATACGGTTGAACAGGATGTTACCGTAATTACCAGCCTGCCGCTTGGCCTGCCGCATGATACGCTTATCTGTATCATTGATACTATACAGTTGACTGCAACAGGTTCGGGTACGTTTACCTGGAGCCCTAATTATATGATCAATACCCTGAACAGTCCATCTGTTTTGATAAGCCCGGATATACCCACTATGTATTATGTGGCATTCAGGGATATACAGGGATGTATTGGCAACGATTCTGTTTTTGTGAATGTAAAATCATTTGTAACCATCAGCACACGCAGTGATACCACTATCTGCCGTACAGATGGGATCCAGCTGAATGTAAATTCGGATGCGTTGATATATAATTGGGAGCCTTCGCTCTATCTCAATGACAGTAAGATCAAAGACCCGCTTGCAACACCGCTGGCATCCGTTACTACGTATAAGGTTACCGGCAATATTGGTAAATGTGCATCTTCAGATTTTGTTACAATCACCACTGTACCTTACCCAGATGCGGATGCCGGCAGGGATACCGTTGTGTGTTTTGAACAGCCGGTGCAGCTGAGTGCAAGTGGTGGGTCCAGTTACAGCTGGTCTCCTTCTACATTCCTGAGCAATGCCAATATTGCAAATCCCCGTGTGGTAAAACCCACCAGCGATATGAGCTATGTTGTTACAGTGATGGATACGCTGGGTTGCCCCAAACCCGGGCTGGATACAGTCTTAATAGGTGTACAGCCAAAAGTAAATGCAAAAACGGTGGGTGATACAAGTGTGGTGATTGGGCAGCCGCTGCAATTGTTAACCAGTGGCGGCGTAAATGAAGATACTTATTTGTGGCAGCCATCCACCTGGCTTGATAATTCCAGTATAATGAACCCGGTTGCCCTGCCACAGGGTGATATCACCTATACTATAAAGATCACTACAAAACGGGGTAATTGTACGGGTATGGATACGGTGAAAGTGAAAATATATTTCCTGGAGCCTGATTTTTATATGCCGAATGCATTTTCACCCAACGGGGATGGCCTTAATGAAACTTTAAAGCCTGTTGTACTCGGTTTAAGGCAATTGAATTATTTCAGGATCTTTAACCGTAGCGGAAAGCTGATATTTTCTACTTCCAGGATAGGAGAAGGGTGGGACGGCACTTATAAAGGTACTCCGCAGGACCCGGGCAACTATGTATGGGTGGCATACGGTGTTACGTATAAAGGAGAGGTGATCATGCGAAAAGGTAATGCTGTACTGGTACGCTGATACAAAAGGAGTCTTTCAATCTTTAATTATGGACAAGATTGTTTTAATAACAGGAGCCACTTCAGGCATTGGAGAAGCATGCGCCAGGAAGTTTGCAGCAGCAGGTTATCATTTAATTGTAACTGGCAGGAGAGCAGAGCGGCTGGAAATTTTAAAAAGAGAACTTGAAGTACATTATGGTACAAAAGTGCTGGCTTTAAATTTTGATGTGCAGGACCGGGAAGCTGTAAACCAGCACCTCGGTGATCTTCCGGAAGAATGGAGAAATATAGATATCCTTATAAATAACGCAGGGCTGGCTGCAGGAAGAGACTCTTTTGAAAATGCGGATATGGAAGACTGGGAAACGATGCTCAATACCAATGTGCATGGATTGCTGTATGTAAGCCGGGCTGTTTTGCCTTATATGATCAAAAGAAAAAGCGGTCATATAGTGAATATGGGCTCAGTGGCCGGAAAAGAAGTGTACGAGAACGGTAATGTGTACTGCGCCAGCAAATTTGCCGTGGATGCCATCAGCAAATCTATGCGGATCGATCTGCTGAAACATAATATTAAGATCACAGCCATACATCCCGGTGCTGTGGAGACAGAATTTGCGCTCGTTCGATTTAAGGGTGATGAGCATAAGGCTGCCGCTACTTACCAGGGACTTACGCCACTTACCGGGGCAGATATTGCGGACACTATTTTTTATTGTACCCAGCTCCCGGCGCATGTTTGCATCAATGACCTTGTTATTACCTGCACCCAGCAGGCGGGTACCTATTACTTTCATAAAAAATAAGTTATACAAAAAATAAAGGCCGGATGTTAAAATAATCCTTCCCTTTTGTCGTTTTCAGGTAGCATCTTGGCACAATTGTGGTTCTCTTTATTGCGCCCGTCTTACTAACCCAGGCAAAAGCAACCATTCCGTACCATTTTGCGAAATCCAATTTGTTATCTGAATGAAAAACGTAATTACATCCGTCATTTTTGTGTTATCATGCTGCCTGGCAAAGGCACAGAATAGTAATGTAATCCGTCAGGGAGCCTGTTCGGATCCTACCATCTTACAGCAGGCGGACAGTATCAAAAAAGAAATAACAAAACAGGGGTTTATTGTTGTTAAAGAGGCTTCCATGACAATGGAAAGCGAATATGAAATGCCCGTAATTGTACCGCTGAACCAGGGCAGCTGGTACCAGTTTATTTTTATCGGCGACGCTTCTTCTAAATTATATGAAGTAAGGATGTACGACTGGAATGAACGGGAAGTGGTTTACCAGAAAAAAATGTGGGGGGATGTGGATGGTAATATTATCAAGTATGATTACATACCGCAGTTTTCTGAATACCACATGATAAAGCCTGTACAGGTAAATAAAAAGAAAAAGAAAGATTTGTGCGGCTATGTAATGCTGCTGAAAAAATTAAAATAACTTTTTGAGTTCGTCATACTAATCAACAGGGCCCCGTTCTCGGGGCCTTTCTTTTTAATCTTTTATGCTGTAGCAGGTGCGGCACCTTGGTTCATATACATCTTTCTCGCCTACCAGTATCTGGCCGCCTTCGCTGGTTTTGCGGTAGCTTATATTGGCAATATTGCCGCATTTTACGCAGATAGCATGCAGCTTGGTAATATAGTCTGCAATGGCCAGGAGGTTGGGCATTTGTCCAAAAGGCTTACCCGTATAATCCATATCCAGCCCGGCAACGATCACCCTTATACCCCGTAATGCCAGCTGCTCACATACATGGGTTACACCGGCATCAAAAAACTGGGCTTCATCAATACCCACCACATCCACATCCTGCGCCAGCAGCAGAATAGACTCTGAACTTTCCACGGGCGTGGAATGAATGGCATTGGTATCATGGCTTACGATCTTTTCTGCATCATACCTGGTATCAATAGCCGGTTTAAATATTTCCACCTTCAGGTTAGCGATCTTTACTCTTTTAAGCCGCCGGATAAGCTCTTCTGTTTTACCGCTGAACATACTGCCGCAAATAACTTCTATCCATCCCCGCCTTTCCCCGGATAAATTTGGTTCTATAAACATGAAGGGTAATTTTTAAAATGTGTAACTTTAGCTGCGGTTGCAAAGATTGTCGATTTGAGTCATTCATTCAAAACAAAATTTTCTGCTTATTTAACCGAAAGGAAATTAATACTGTTTGTATGGACAGGGTGGAAACGCTTATACTGAAACTGCAGGAGCAATTTAAAAACGGGGCTACTGCAACACAACTGATGCTTACGGTGCAGATGCTCCAGCACGAGCTTAATCACCTGCAGGCTGCCAGCCCGGCTGTTACCAGCCTGGTGGCTGTTTCTATGCCGCCGGTTTCAATTGCTGAAGCTGTAGCAGAAAATAAAACAGCATTGCCGGCCACAACCATGCCCCCGGCACCGGCAGAAGAAGAAAAAATTATAGAAGTATTACAGGTGGATGAAGCTGCCGTTGAAGCAGAGCTGGAAGAGATAAAGAGAAATGCCGCTGCCATACAGCAGATAACCACCAAGAGCAGGCCGCAGCTTTTATTTGATATGGCGGATGATGATATCCCCACCTTACCGCCAAAACCGGCACCGGTTCCTGCTCCGCCAGCTAAAGAAATAAATGATATGGTGGCAAAGGAAGCCACCTCCCTCAACGACCTGCATAAAGAAAAGAAGCCGGAACTGGGTGACAAACTGGTTGACACGCCGGTAAAGGACCTGAAAAAAGCCATTGGTGTAAATGACCGTTTCCTGTATATAAAAGAGCTCTTCAGGGGAGACGAAGCCATGTATGAACGCAGTATTAAAACCATCAACAGTTTTTCGATCTGGCCCGAAGCAGAATACTGGATAAGAAGGGAGCTTAAAACAAAACTTGGCTGGGTGGATACAGAGCCGGTGGTAATACAGTTTGATCAACTGGTTAAAAGGCGGTTTGCCTGAATATGATCCATTATTTTTCCGGTAGCACCGGCGTTGGAATATACATATTGCTTTGCTGCATCGCTTTTTGCTTTCAGGAGGGTTTCATTGTGCCATAATTCACTCATCACTTTTTCAAGTTCAAGCGCATTGTTTATACAAATGCCTGCACCAGTTTCAACCAGCTCCACCGCTTCAGCAAATTTTTCATGATAAGGGCCATATATAACGGGTTTGCCATACACAGCAGCTTCCAGTACATTATGTATCCCTTCGCTGGTGAACCCACCACCAACAAACGTAATATGAGCATACGCATACAGTCTCGATAACATACCAATATTATCAATTACAAGAACATGGATACTGTTGTCAACAGCGTCTTCCATTGATAACAGTTCGGAATAAAATAGGGAGCCGGGAAATGCTGTCTTTACATCCTTCAGGTTTTCGCTGTCAATTTCATGCGGCGCAATAATAAATTTTATCTGCGGATGAGCTTTTACATAATGCGTCCATTCTGCTTCATCTTCCTCCCAGGTACTGCCCGCCACGACCACCTTGCCAAGACCGCAAAATTTTTCAATTAATGGAACTGGTTCAAACTTTTCAGCAATTTCTATCACACGGTCGAACCTGGTATCACCACCAATGGTCACATTATTTTTATAACCCAGCTCATTCAGTAACTCCATACTGCTGCTGTTTTGTACAAAAATATGAGTGAAGCAGGGCAGCATTTTTCTCCATATATTTCCATACCATTTAAAGAAAGGCTGGTCTTCCCTGAATATGCCGGAAATCATTAATACAGGGATATTGTTTCTTTTAAATTCAGCCAGGTAATAATACCAGAATTCATATTTTACCCAAAGTACCAGTGACGGCCGGATAGCCTCAATCATTTTTTTTGCATTTGCGCTGCTGTCAGCAGGCAGGTAGAATATGTAGTCGGCACCAGTGTAGTTTTTGCGGATCTCGTACCCCGATGGTGAAAAAAAAGTGAGTACAATAGTTACAGCAGGATATTTTGCCCGGATCGCTTCCAGCACAGGGCGGCCCTGTTCAAACTCACCCAGGCTGGCGCAATGCATCCATACTGTTCTTTCTCCCCGTTTGGTAATGGTGGGAAATACTTTTCGTCCCTGCACCCACAGCCTGGCTTTGCGGTTCCATAATGCGGCAATACGGATACCGTTTTTGTAGATAAAAAGGAAAAGATGGTACAGTAACTTTGACAAGCCTTTTTTTAAACAAATCTACCCGCAATTTTCCAGCCTGCCAACTAAGGAAGGCTCTGCTGTATACCGCAAGCTTGTTGCTGTTTCACTATCATTCTACCAACCGAATCCCTATCTTTGCCCACATTAAAAATTTGCAGATTATGAGGCCATTGCAAATGGTTGATACAAAAAGCCAATACCATAAAATAAAAGCAGAAGTGGATGCTGCTGTGATAGGTGTATTGGAGAGTTCAGCCTTTATAGGTGGTAAAGTGGTGAATGACTTTGCCACTAACCTGGCCGCTTACCATGGTGTGCAGCATGTAATACCATGTGCCAATGGAACAGATGCTTTACAGATCGCTTTTATGGCGCTTGGGCTTGAACCTGGTGATGAAGTGATCACTCCTTCCTTCACATACATTGCTACCGTGGAAGCTGCCGCAATTTTAAAATTAAAGCCGGTATTTGTGGAAGTGGATAAACATTCATTCTGCATCGACCCGGTTGCCGTTGAAAAAGCCATTACTCCAAAAACAAAAGCTATTGTACCGGTGCACCTGTATGGGCATGCTGCAGCAATGGAAACGATAATGACTATTGCACAAAAACATGGTCTTTTTGTAATAGAAGACAACGCACAGGCAATAGGATGCGACTACAGGTTTACAAACGGAACAGTAAAAAAAACAGGCGGTATTGGTCATATTGGCTGTACTTCCTTTTATCCCTCCAAAAATTTGGGGGCATATGGAGATGGCGGGGCAATATTTACCAATGATACTGCGTTAGCTGATAAGTTAAAAATGATTGCCATACATGGGCAGAGTAAAAGGTATTATCATGATGTAGTTGGTTGTAACTCAAGGTTAGATGCAATACAGGCAGCTGTACTTGATATAAAACTCAGGCACCTGGACGAATATATTGCTGCAAGAGTAAAAGCTGCAGATTATTACGACAGGGCATTTGCAAACAACACAAAGATTACTGTGCCTTCCAGGGCTGGTTATTGTAATCATGTTTTTCACCAGTATACTTTGATATTAAATGGCGTTAACAGGGATGGATTGAACAGGCATCTTGAAGAGAATGGTATTCCTTCAATGATCTACTATCCTGTACCATGTCATAAACAAAAAATGTTTGAAACATTTGGTGGAAGCAGTTATGATTTGCCACTCACTGACTGGCTCACTGAAAGGGTGATCTCGTTGCCCATTCATACAGAGCTGGATGAGGAGCAGCAGGCATTTATCGCAGGTAAAGTGCTGGAATTTGTACATAAATAATTTTTAATTTAAATAACTAAGCGGCAAAAGCAATATGAGAATAGCTGTAATAGGAACAGGATATGTAGGTCTTGTATCAGGTACATGTTTTTCAGAAACAGGCAATCAGGTTACCTGTGTTGATATTGATAAAAGCAAAGTTGAAAAACTCTCTTCAGGAACGGTTACAATTTATGAGCCCGGTCTTGAAAAGATCTTCTTGCGTAACCAGCGTGACGAAAGATTAAAGTTCACCACTTCACTGGCTGAAGGTATTAAAGATGCCCAGGTTATCATGCTGGCTTTACCTACACCACCCGGTGAAGACGGCAGTGCAGACCTGAAATATATCTTAGGTGTGGCAAAGGATCTTGGTAAATTATTGAAGAAAGATGAATACAAAGTTATTGTAGATAAAAGTACAGTACCTGTTGGAACAGCGGATAAAGTATATTCCACTATTTTGAACAGTGGTAAAGAAGCCGGTATCGATCTTACAGGTGCTTATGACGTGGTGAGTAATCCCGAATTCTTACGGGAAGGAGTAGCTGTAGACGATTTTATGAAACCGGACAGGGTGATCATCGGAACCAATTCCGAGAAAGCCAAAAAGGTAATGAATGACCTGTATGCGCCTTTTGTACGCCAGGGCAACCCGGTTATCTTTATGGATGAAAGAAGTGCGGAACTGGCAAAATATGCTGCCAACTCCTTTCTTGCCACCAAGATCACTTTTATGAACGAGATTGCCCGCCTGTGTGAATTGATGGGCGCAGACGTGGATATGATCAGGAGGGGCATTGGTGCTGATGACAGGATTGGTAAGCGTTTTCTTTTCCCGGGTATAGGTTATGGAGGAAGCTGTTTTCCTAAAGATGTAAAAGCATTGGTGAAATCTTCTGTTGAGGTGAACTATGATTTTAAAATCCTGAATGCAGTAATGGATGTGAATGAAGAACAAAAACTGCATTTATTACCCAAGATAAAGGCCTATTTCAATAATGATTTGAAAGGAAGAAAAATAGCGCTCTGGGGATTGGCTTTTAAACCCAATACAGATGATATAAGAGAAGCGCCTGCGTTTAACATGATAGATGCCTTACTGGCGGAAGGGGCTGCCGTAGCTGCATTTGACCCGGAAGCAATGAATAATTCAAAACAGGTATTAGGGGATAAAATTACATTTGTGCACAGCCAGTATGATGCATTGCATGGTGCAGATGCGCTGGTAATTGCAACAGAATGGAGTGAATTCAGAACACCTGACTTTTCAAGAATATCATCATTACTTACAAATAAAGCCATCTTTGACGGAAGAAACCTGTTTGATGTGGGCCAGATGGCAGAACTGGGCTATTATTATGTAAGTGTGGGAAGAAAAACTGTTGGTAAATAAATTTTACACAGTTTCTTTGTTTAAACTATTTACAGACTAACATTACGAGCTTATGGGTGACGTGCAAAGTGGTAAGTATACAGATGGCAACAGGCCACGTATCCTGATTACCGGCGCAGCAGGTTTTTTAGGTTCTCATTTATGCGACCGTTTTATAAAGGAAGGGTTTCATGTTATAGGAATGGATAACCTGATCACTGGAGATCTGAAAAATATCGAACATCTTTTTAAACTAAAAGAGTTTGAATTTTACAACCACGATGTATCAAAGTTCATCCATGTGCCGGGCAGGCTTGATTATATTTTACATTTTGCATCACCAGCCAGCCCGATCGATTATTTAAAAATTCCAATCCAGACCTTAAAGGTGGGTTCTTTGGGAACACATCACTGCCTGGGTTTGGCGCTTGCAAAAAAAGCAAGGATACTGGTGGCAAGCACCAGCGAAGTATATGGGGATCCACTGGTGCATCCTCAAAATGAAGATTACTGGGGGAATGTAAATCCTGTTGGGCCAAGGGGTGTGTATGATGAGGCGAAACGTTTCCAGGAAGCGATGACAATGGCATATCATACTTTTCATGGTGTTGAAACCAGGATTGTAAGGATATTTAATACGTACGGACCAAGGATGCGGTTGAATGATGGAAGGGCGTTGCCTGCGTTTATCGGGCAGGCGCTGCGTGGTGAAGACCTGACCGTATTTGGTGATGGCAGCCAGACAAGAAGTTTTTGTTATGTGGATGATTTGATCGAAGGGATATACAGGTTACTGATGAGTGATTATGCGGAACCGGTAAACGTGGGAAATCCTGATGAAATATCACTAAAGGATTTTGCAGAAGAAATAATAAAACTTACAGGCACCAGCCAAAAAATTGTATATAAGCCATTGCCGGTGGACGATCCGAAACAACGGCAGCCGGACATTACAAGAGCGAAAGAAATACTGGGCTGGAGTCCGAAAGTAAGCAGGGCAGAAGGATTAAAGATAACATACGAGTATTTTAAATTGCTGCCAAAAGAAGAACTATACAAATTGCCAAAAGAATTTGTTACCCCTAAAAAATAATTTAGTAATTAAACAACTAATCATAGATGTACCAGGAGTTACTCGACAAAAAGAAGAAATTAGCAGTTATTGGTTTGGGTTATGTGGGCTTACCCATTGCACTCGAGTTTGCAAAAAAAATAAAAGTGATAGGCTTTGATATAAACGCCAAACGTGTTGAAATGATGCGTAATGGGATTGACCCCAGCCAGGAACTGGAGAAGGAAGCATTTGACGGTTGCGATATAGAATTTACAAATGACCTGGAAGTGTTGAAACAGGCCAGCTTTTTTATTGTAGCTGTTCCCACGCCAGTGGATGAACACAATGTGCCCGATTTAATTCCTGTTCAGAAAGCAAGTGAAACAATTGGTAAGGTAATAAAGAAGGGAGATTACGTGGTTTTTGAAAGCACCGTGTATCCAGGTTGTACAGAAGAAGACTGTTTACCTATCATTGAAAAATTATCAGGACTTAAAAATGTAACAGACTTTAAACTTGGTTATTCCCCGGAAAGGATCAACCCGGGTGATAAAGAGCATACACTGGCAAAGATTGTAAAAGTAGTAAGCGGCTGTGACGCAGAATCGCTGGATGTAATTGCAAAAGTGTACGAACTGGTTGTTACAGCAGGCGTACACAAAGCGTCCTGCATAAAAGTGGCTGAAGCCGCCAAAATAATTGAGAATACACAAAGGGATCTCAACATAGCATTAATGAACGAGTTGTCTATCATCTTTGATAAAATGGACATCAATACATTTGAAGTGCTGGAAGCTGCCGGTACCAAATGGAACTTCCTTAAGTTCCAGCCTGGTCTCGTAGGCGGTCACTGTATTGGTGTGGATCCTTATTACCTTACATACAAATCAAAAGAACTTGGTTACGACAGCCAGGTAATTTTAGCAGGCCGTGTTATCAATGACGGTATGGCTGATTATGTTGCTAAAAAAATATTGCAGCACATCATACAAACCAACAGCAATGTAAAAAATGCAAAGGTGCTGGTGATGGGTGCTACGTTTAAAGAAAATGTGAGTGATATACGGAACAGTAAGGTGGCGGATGTGGTTACAGAACTAAAATCTTTCTCATTGAATGTGGATGTAACAGATCCGCATGCAGAAAGTGAAGAACTGAAACATGAATATGGTTTTGAGCTGACTCCCTCAATCGGCAATGATTATGATGCGGTTATTGTAACAGTGCCGCACCAGGTATATAAAGAAATGGATGACGCTTATTTTGCAGGGATTACCAAGCCCGGTGCAATGATCGCAGACTTAAAAGGTATTTACAGGAGAAAGATCAGTTCAAGAAAATACTGGAGTTTATAAACAACAGCTTTCATGTAAATAGAAATTGATCCCTGTATTTATTCATAAGATTCGACACCAATGAGCAACACATTTCATACAAAGGACCTGTCCCAGTCTTCTTTTTTAGTAACCGGCGGCGCCGGTTTTATAGGCAGTCATATAACAGAGTATCTCTTAAAAAATGGAGCAAAAAAGGTAAGGGTATTTGATAATATGGTCAATGGTTTTCAGTCAAACCTTGATGTATTGCGCCAGTATCCTGCTTTTGAATTTTTAGAAGGCGATATCCGTAACCCGGATACCTGCCAGCAGGCTTGTAGCGGTATTGACTATGTGAGTCACCAGGCTGCACTTGGCTCTGTACCCCGTTCCATTAAAGAACCACTTTATTTTAATGAAGTAAATGTGCTTGGTTTTATCAATATGCTGAAAGCATCTGTTGATAATAAGATAAAGCAATTTGTATATGCCTCCTCCTCTTCTGTATATGGAGATGAACCTACCCTGCCAAAGAAGGAGGAAAGAGTGGGTAACTGTCTTTCCCCTTATGCAGCCACCAAAAAAACAAATGAGTTATATGCACAGATCTTTGCAGATGTGTATGGCTTAAGACTGATGGGTTTTCGTTACTTTAATATATTTGGTCCACGCCAGGATCCTGATGGTCCTTATGCTGCAGTAATACCATTGTTTGTAAAAGGTATTATGAACCGTACACCGGTTTATATCAATGGTGACGGGGAACAAACCCGTGACTTCACCTTTGTTGATAATGCTGTACAGGTAAACGTTAGAGGGATGCTTACTGATAATGCGGAAGCTTTAAAGAAAGCATATAATGTAGCAATAGGCGAAAATTATTCCGTGAACTATTTGTATAACGCCTGCAAGGAACATCTCGGCAGTGATTTTGAACCAACATACAGGGAGCCCCGTGCAGGTGATATCAGGAACTCGCTGGCTGATATTTCGCTGGCAACAAACCTGCTGGGTTACGCACCCACCAAAAAATTTGAAGACGGTCTTACAGAAACAATAGAATATTTTAAAAATAAATACAAATAACAGGTCTGCAGGAAGTGGCAGGTTACCGATAAACCCCAACCGGCAGCCACTTTCCTGCTAACCACCAGCTTATTTTATGCCATTTATTAAAACAGAATTCCCGGATCTGCTAGTTTATGAACCACGTGTGTTCGAAGACAGCCGTGGTTACTTTTTTGAAAGTTATAACTACCAGACATTCGCCGCCGATGGCGTTGATATGAAATTTGTACAGGATAACCAGGCCAAATCCTCGTATGGAGTAATACGTGGCCTGCATTACCAGCTTAACCCCCACGCACAAACGAAATTAGTAAGAGCACTGCAGGGGACTATCCTTGATGTAGTGGTGGATATCCGGAAGGGATCACCCACTTATGGTAAAGTGTTTTCAATAGAATTGTCTGATGAAAATAAAAAGCAATTGCTGGTGCCGAAGGGCTTCGCACATGGATATTCTGTGCTCAGTGAAACCTCTGTGGTAATGTATAAGTGTGATGGCTTCTACAGTAAACAAAGCGAAGGTGGTATCTTATACAGTGATCCGAAGCTTGCCATCGACTGGAAAGTGCCGGTAGACAAAGCAATAGTATCCGAAAAGGATGTGATACTGAAAGGTATCGATGAATGCGATACAAATTTTGTTTTTGAAGGATAAAGACAGTATTCACAAAGATCAATGGTGTAAGTAAACTGGTTCTTGTAATTAGTTTAATTCTTATAATAAAATCAATAATCAGTGTCATCAAAAACTATATTGGTTACAGGGGCCAATGGCCAGCTTGGTAATGAGATGCAGGTTGTATCAAAACAATACCCGGCATACAATTTTTTATTCGTTACCAGGGAACAGTTAGCAATTGATGATATTGATGCTGTAACAAAATATTTTGCAGAACATGCTGTGGATGTTTGTGTGAATTGTGCAGCTTACACAGCAGTTGATAAAGCAGAATCCGAAACAGAAAAAGCAAACGCCATCAACGGAACGGCCGTGGGTAACTTAGCTGCACTGTGCAAACAGTATAATGCTGCTTTTATTCATATCTCCACTGATTATGTTTTTGATGGTACAGCCAGCACGCCATATAAAGCAGACCACCCGGTTAATCCTGTCAATGCTTATGGAGCCTCTAAATTATTAGGAGAACAACTGGCTATACAAAATAATCCAGCATCTGTTATTATTCGTACGTCATGGGTATATTCCTCTTTTGGCAACAACTTTGTAAAAACAATGATGCGGCTGATGAAAGACAGGGAAAGCCTGAATGTGGTGGCTGACCAGGAAGGATGCCCGACCTATGCTGCAGACCTTGCTGCTGCTATAATGAAAATAGTTGAGCAGTTGCCTCATCAGTTTAACGATTCAGATCCTGCTGCAACTATTTTCAGTTACTCAAATGCCGGTGAAATTACCTGGCACCAGTTTGCCCAGGCTATTAAAGAAATATCGGGAAGCAAATGCGTGGTAAATCCCATTCCTTCTTCGCAGTATCCCACCCCGGCAAAAAGACCTGCGTACTCAGTAATGGATATTTCAAAAATTGAAAATACTTTCCATCTTTCGGCTCCAGCCTGGAGAGATAGTTTGGAAAAATGTATAGCACTTCTGTCTGTATAGTTCGGCTTGCTGTGTTTAACGGTTAATATAAATCTTCTCTGTATAATTCTTTTTGCCATCTGCAGCATGCAGCAGGTAAATGCCTGCGGCAAGTGCCGGAAGTTCCATTGTATAATAATTAATGTTTTTTGCAACCGCAGCTTTTATTAATTGCCCGTTGGCCGCAAATAATTTTAGTACAGTATTACTTTGCAGCGTATTGAAATGGATGGTGATATTCTTGCTGTAATCATTATAGAATGCTGTAAAAGACCGGTTGTTGTTTACTTCAATTCTTACAACAGGTGAATTTTTATAATGCCCGTCAAAATCAACCTGTTTTAACCTGTAATAATTTACATCACTTAATGGATGCAGATCAAGCCAGGAATAACTGTGCGGCAGTGAACTGGTACCGTTTCCGTCAACGCTGTCAATAACAATAAAGTGTATTCCATCCTGGCTGCGTTCTATTTCGAAATAGTCATTGTTGTATTCTGCGGTTGTCTGCCAGTTAAGTAAAGCTGTACGATCATTTTGCAGCCTGCCTGTAAAGCTTAGCAGCATAACAGGGGTTGCGCCGGTTGGTATTATTCCTGCGTCTATATTTAAAATATTTGCACCTGCGGCAATAGTGAAGTTGCTGCTTTTACCAGTTGCATCTGCCTTGCTGTTGTTAGTTGCAGCAATCCCACCCACGTTTTGTGTCGTAAATGAATAGCCTGTGGGTTTACTGAACACTATATAAAAGTTATTACCCGGCGAAACATTGGTAAATATATAATTGCCGTTGGCATCTGTAGCTGTTGCAGCTACAAGTATCCCGGCATTGTTGTACAGCTTCACACTCATATTGCTAACCCCCAGCTCGCCATTATCCTGCAGGCCGTTACTGTTATTATCAAACCACATGAAATCACCAACAGTTGCAAGTATAGTACACGTATTGGTTATGATATTTGCCACTGCCGTATTACTGCAGCCGCTAACGGTATCGGTTACCTGTAATGTATATTGCCTGTTACCAGAACCGGTGATTATAATGGTTGGATTTGCAATATTGATATTACTCAATGTGCCATCATCCGGGCTCCACGAATAAGCATAGGTGCCTGCAGGATTTATCACAGGCTTAAATTGTGCCGCAGTATCTCCTACGCAGGCTGTAACTAATGGGATATTTATCTGCGCTGCCGGTAAAGGATTTACACCTATCACCACGTTAGCGGTTTCAATACAACCATTATTGTCAATGGCTTTTACAGTATAGTTAGTGGTACTGCTGCCTACGCAGGCTACCGGATTTGCAATGTTTACACCCGACAATCCAGTAGCGGGGCTCCATTGATAAGTTACACCAATGACAGGCTGTACGCCTATTTGCACACAACTGTTTTGGCAAACGGTAGGCGCATTTATGACTGCAAGTAACGAATCGATCACTTTCACCGCAACCGTATCTGTTGATGAACAGCCACCGATCGTTTTTGTAAGGATATAAGTAAATGCACCACCTGTAGCCCCGGTAAATGTTGGATTGGCAGATGCATCATCACTTAAATATGTTGCTGGGTTCCACTTATAGGTAATACCTGCACCGGTTGCATTGGTTGAGCTACCCAATAACGCGGTTGCATTTTTGCAAATAATTTTATCTGTACCCGCCATCGGTGCGGATAGTAACGGTGTTATTGTAACACTGTCTGACGCCACGCAGAAATCTGAATTAAGAACAGTCAGCGAAAATGTAGTGGGTTTATTTGGCGGAGTGGTTACTGTGCTTGGGTTAGCAATTGAGTAATTGGTGACGAGGTCTGTTGGTTCCCAAAAATAGCTGATCATACCGGGTGGGGCATTCGTCCCCAGAGCCACAGCACCATTTGCAGGGCAAAAACTGATATCTGGTATATTGAAGCGGGGATCACTAACCCTTACGGTTACCTGGTCTGATGCAGGCAGGGAACAAGATCCCGGGAAGTTAGCGATCAGTGTATAAGTTGTGGCGACAGCAGGGTTAGCTGTCGGTTGTGCAATGTTGGCATTATTTAAACCGGTGGCAGGACTCCATTGGTAAGTAACCCCCGGTAACGCCGGCAAACCAATCACTACGTTTTTACCAGCGCAAAAAAACGTATCCGAAGCATCCCCTATCGCAGGTGTATTGTTGATTGTAACATTCACAGTATCCCTGGCAATACATCCAATGGTGCTGGTGGCGGTTAAATAGTATTGCAGGTCTGTTGCTGCCAGTACTTCAGGCTGCGCCGAAGACTGGTTGGTACCATTTTGCCAGGGCGATGCCTGCGGTTCCCATTCGTAAGTAGTATTTGGAAGCGCAGGCGCTCCTAACTTAGCCACGCTGTTATTACATATCACCCAATCCTGCCCTGCATCAGCAACCGCATGCTGAATTTCTACATTTATGGTATCCCTTATCTGGCAATCCGCCATATCTGATATTTTAACAGGGAAACTTGTATTGAAAGATAAAGAAGCAGCAGGGTTACTCGAGTAGTAATCGGATAACCCCGGAACAGGTTCCCATTCATATTTATAACCGGCCACCGGTGCAACACCAATATTTGTGTACACTTCCTTACAGATAGTAATATTGGAAGCCGGGAATACAGGTATAGAAGCTGCAGGGTTATTTACCATGATACCACCGAAACATTTTAAAGAAGGATCAGCCACCGATGTAGCTATTACAAAATAAGTTCTTGATACATTATCCGTAAGATGCACTACTGCATTCGTATAATTGTCTAATCCTTCCTGCGGTGACCATGAATAAGTAACTTCTCCCTGCAGCCCGCTGATAGCTGTAAGTGTTACATCACCACCATTTACACCAAAACTGGGGCACTTGTATTTTGCATCGACATCTATTAATATAATACAGCCATTACAGCTTGCGGGTACTTCCACCTCGTCGTAGCAGCTTCCATCTTTGTAAGAAACGGTAAGTCCGTAAACAGATTTGCCGCCTACCGATTCGCTTACAGATACAATTGGCTGATCAGTTGGCCCGGTAAAACTGCCGGGTCCGGAAACCAATGTCCACTGGTATGTTTCATTGATACTAGGTGTACGGTCAAGTGAACCAATATTCCTGGGCCCGCAGCCATCTAATCCTGCGTTGGCTTCTATCGTGGCTACTTCCACCCTGTCTGTAAATGAGCAGCCGGCTTGTTGTGCTGTAAGATTTATATAAGCTGGGTTGGGTACAGGCATCAGCAGGTTGCCCGGGTAATAAGTTGTTAAAGATGCAGTGTTACCAGTGAGATAAAGTCCGGGGCTCCATACATAATTAAAACCAGGTTCCGGAGCAAGGCCCA
This sequence comes from Ferruginibacter sp., assembly GCA_047600665.1. GTDB lineage: Bacteria > Bacteroidota > Bacteroidia > Chitinophagales > Chitinophagaceae > Ferruginibacter. Next base: position 1,313,370 of record JASGKJ010000003.1, on the reverse strand, counting down.
ACTGCGCCATGTCCTTTAAACAAATTACCCTGTCGGGCCCTGCAAAATCAGCCACCAGCGGGGCAGGTACCGGGGTTATTTTTACAGAGTCTTTTGTTGAACAAACACTGCCCCCTGTTTTAGCAACTGAAAGGGTAAGTACATAATTGGTCAATATGGATGGCGTGGCATAAGGTTGTGCGATGCTGTTGTTGTTGAGTCCTGCAGCAGGCAGCCAGCTATATGTTATACCAGGCTCACCAGGTATTTGTGCAGAACCGATCTTTACAGCTGCACCTGCACAGCTTCCTTTGTCTATGCCTGCATTGGCTTTGTAAGTAAGTACTACAGCCTGCCCGATCTGCTTACAACCCAGGTTGTCCGTTACCGTTAGTGTGTACACGGTGCTGGAAGCTGGATTCACTGTTGGATTAGCACTTGTGCCTGCGCCCATATCCCACTCATAAGAAACGTATGGAGGATTACCGCCTGCAGCCGTCGGTGAACCACCGAGTACAACTGCAGAACCAGTGCAGGTAATGAATTTACCACCAGTATTAAGTGTGGGGGCTGTTAAGCTGTTTACAATAGCAGCGGCTGTATCACTGATGTGAAGCAATGCACCGCCGCATTCAGCAGGTACAAATGAAAGCCTGCGGTAGTATTGATCAACAGCGCCGATAACCGGCCTGTAATCTTTAAACGTTGCATCCGGGATATCGGTCCACGGACCTGCGGGCGTATCTGCTTTTTGCCATTGGTAAGTGGCTTCAATGGCTTTCCGCTGCGCTATTACGGTTCCGTTCCGGTAAACCGCAGGCAGGCTGTCGGACGGTACAATTATTCTCTTGCCGGTAATTTTTTCACCAAGACCGTACTTGCATACTGCTTGTGTTTTTGGTGAAAGTGAATCATTGGTAATGTCATAACGGGTGGGGCAGAAAGAAAGTTTTGTGATAAACTGGTCGGTACTGTCCTGGTATAATGTCGTATTGGTAACAGGATAATTATTGGAGAATGTTCTGCCGGACAGGAAGACATCTGTATTACTTACTGAAAGGGTAATAGGGATTTCTGTGCTGTCCCCGCCAATATAACCGCTGAAATAATTGCTTCCGTCCGGATTTAAGATGATGAGTATATTATCATCATTGCCTTTTATTACGCTGCTGTCAGTAACCGGATAATCGGCTATATCTGTACTTCCAAGAATATAAAATTTATTGTTGGCATATTTCATTTGAGTAAGACTTTTCATCTTGCCCAAAAAAGAAGCATACTCAATGTCTCCTGTTGAATTTAAGTGTGCAAAAACGCCTGTAGTGCCGCTGCTGTACTGGCTGCCATTCGTTACGGGAAAATTTGGACTGAAAGTAATGCATGAAAAATACACCTCGCCATTTACCACTTCCATTGTTCTGGATACCCCACTCCCGATCATTCCATTGTTTATGCTTTTAAAATAAACAAACGTACCATTGGCATTCAGTTTATAGATCAGCAATTTGTCTTCCGGCGGATAGGTATTACCGTACCCAATACCAAAAATATACACTTCATTGTTGGATACTACCAGGTTACTCATGTAGTCAAGATCATCGGTAGCGAGGTAAGTTGAAAAGCCAATGCTGCCATCAGGATCGAGCCGGGTATATATTCCATCCAGTCCATCACCATTGGTATTGCCTGAAGATGTGGAACCGTTGGTAACTGGGTAGTTATGTGAATAGGTAAAACCTGTAAAATGTACTGCGCCGTTCAATATCTTGGCGCTTATCACATAGCTGTCCTGCACATCACCGATCGTACTTAAATAAACAGTACCCAGGTTGTTGCTGTTGAGTTTGGTAACAAGGATATGTCTTGTATTGTTAACAGGAGGGTTGCCAATAGTAATGGGCAGATCTTTGGAGCTACTGGAACAAATGAGATAGATTGCTCCTCCTTCTGTATACATGTAATTCATATAATCGGCATCGCTTCCGCCTATAAATTTTGATTGCAGAATGTTGCCATTGGACGCATTAAGCCGCATGATGAAAATATCACAATAGCCGCCATTAAATGTACTGCCACCGGTTACCGGGAAGTCCGCAGCACCAGTGTAACCAGCTAGCAGCACCTCATTGCCTGTTACAATCAGCCCGATACTACCTGCAAAATCATCACCGGTACTACCAAAGTAAGTTGAATAAACAATGCCGCCATTACTGTTCAGTTTTGTAAAAACAATATCGTATCCTCCTTTGTAAACAGTGCCGTTTGTAACGGGATAACCATCAGCATTTGTGACGCCGGTCAGGTATACTTCACCATTAATGATTTTCATTTGACTGATATAGTCCTGGCCTGTACTGCCAAGATAAGTGGAGTATAATACTGTACCGGTGCTGCTGTATTTGGTAAGTGTTACATCTCCATTGCCCTTGTAAACACTGCTGTTGGTTACAGGGAAATCGGTTGAAGTAGTAACGCCGAGTACATAGGCTTCTCCATTCACCACTTCCATTGTAGTACTACCATCTGCTCCAGTACCACCAGCATATTTTGAATAATCGATGTAAGCCTGTGCCTGCGTTTTAAGTGACATAAACAGCACAGCAACAGCCATGACCATGCAATTGATGGAAATTTTCCTTTTCATCTGGCAATTTTAAATTATGAATGAGAAACCCGGGTTAAAGAAATTCGGGTGAGTATAAAACTTACCCAGGATTGATGTCCTGGATATTGTTTTCGTTGTACGGGGTTAAAAATTTAATAGCATATACATTGAGGTTACAGAATTACATACTGCTAAATCTAACGGGTTTTTAAAAGGATTGAATGCGGCGGTTATAAATATTAATGTCATCAACAGGTAATCTAATTTATGCTCAATAGTTACCAAAAAATGCAGACCATTACTGCCTGCATTTTTTATTTGTTATAATAATTTCATTTTTTTATTCTGCGTGAAGATAAATTAATAAAACACATTGCCCTGTTATGCTTCGGTTATTTCATTGGTATAAAAATTTCATGAGCAATGCATCTGTAAACTGAAAAGTCTTTCCGGTCTAAAGGTCTTTCCGGCTATAGCGCCAGTCGTTTTTTATTTTCCAATAAATATTTTTTCGGTATAGCTTCCCTTTTCATTCGCCACCTGCAGCAAGTACATACTGTTTGCAAGTAACGGCAGTTCCAAAAGATACCTGTTGGTGTTTTTAACAGCAGCGGCTTTTACCAGCTGCCCATTGGCTGCAAACAATTTTAATTGTGTATTTGCTTGTTTTTTACTGAATATGATTTCAATGCTGTGATTGCCTTGATTATAAAATGTTACAAACGTTTCATTGTTGTTCAGTAAGATGCGTACTACATGTGACAAAATATTGTTGCCATCAAGATCAACCTGTTTCAACCGGTAATAATTTATCCCGGTTGAAGGATGGGCATCAACGAAGGAATAACTGTGCGGTAAGGAGGTGGTACCATTGCCATTTACTTTTCCAATCACAACAAAGTGTATACCATCAATACTGCGTTCTATTTCAAAATGATGATTATTGTATTCAGCAGTTGTTTGCCAGTTGAGTAGAGTAGTACGGTTGTTTTGAAGGTTGCCTGTAAAGCTTAACAGTCTTACGGGTGTGGTACCGGTGGCCTTTATACCGGCATCAATATTCATAATGCTAATACCTGCTGCTACATTGAATGAATTGCATCTTCCGGCCTGATCCGCTTTACTGTTATTAGCAGCAGCAGTGCCGCCCACATTTTGTGTAGTGAATGTATAGCCGGCCGGCTTGTCAAAAACGATATAATAACCATTGCCGGGAGTTATGTTGTCAAAGGAATAATAACCATTGGAATTGGTAACAGCTGTTGATTGCAGATAACCAGCACTGCTGTATAATTTTACAGTCATATTGCTTACACCCAGTTCGCCGTTATCCTGCAGCCCGTTACCATCTGTATCAAACCACATAAAATCACCGATGGTTGTAATGCTGCTGCAATTATTTATTGTTAAGTTACCAATAACTGTATTGCTGCAGCCGGTAACGGTATCGGTTACCTGCAAAACGTATTGCCTGCTGCCCGCAGAAGTATTTAACACAGCTGGGTTAGGTGTACTTGTGTTGCTGAGACTGCCATCATCGGGAGACCATAAAAAAGAATATGGACCTGCATTGATATATGCATTTAAGTGGATGCCGGTATCACCTACACAGCCTGAAACAGCCGGTATATAAGCTTGTGCTGCGGCTGCACTGTTTACAGTTACCAGCACACTACCGGTAGCCGTGCAGCCAGCTGCATTATTTGCTGTAAGTGTATAAGTTTTTGATATAGTGCCAGGGCATGCAACAGGATTTGAAACATTGGCATCAGACAAGCCTGAAGCAGGGCTCCAGCTATACTGTACACCCTGTACGGCTGCTGTACCTATTTGTACACAACCATTCTGGCAAACAGAGGGACCAGGCATAGCAGGCAAACTAAGTTCATCTACTGTTACCACAACTGAATCAACAGCACTGCATGCCGGGTTATTACTTGTTTTGGTAAGATAATATTTAAATACACCTGTTGCAGTGGATGTAAAGGTTGGGTTAACAACAGACGCATTATTTAAACCTGTTGCAGGACTCCAGCTGTAATTAATACCCTGGCCCGGCGTATTGGTAAGACTGCCGATAGTAACAGTGCTGCCTTTACAGATGGCTGCATCCGGTCCGGCACTTACTGTTAACACAACAGGATTAATTGTAATGGAATCACTGGCGGTGCATCCGGCTGGATCTATTACTGTAAGGATATAGGTAGACGGTGTTGAAACAGGCCCTCCCACTGCAAACGGGTTAGCAATAAGTGGATTACTTACCTGGTAATAAGGTTGCCAGGTATATGACGCCATATCCGCAGGAGCTGCAGTACCAAGCTGAACCGGTCCGTTGGCAGGGCAAAAGCTGATATCCGGCATATCAAAAGAAGGATCTCTAACAGTTACGGTTACCCCATCTGTAGAGGGCAGTGCACAACCACCCGGAAAAGTTGCCTGTAAAGTATAGGTAATACTGGCCTGAGGAATAATCACTGTTGGCTGTGCAAGTGTTGGGTTATTTAATCCTGTTGCAGGTGTCCATTGGTATGTTACGCCGGGTAATTCCGGAAGGCCGATCATTACAGAACTTCCTTTACAAACAAATGTATCCGGTGCATCTGCCAGTACAGGACTGCTGTTTATAATAACATCTGCACTGTCCTGTATAATGCAACCTGCGGGCGTGGTGGCCGTTACATAAAAGCGGATATCAGATGCCACCAGCACCTCCGGTTGTGCAGAAAATTGGTTGGTACCATTTTGCCATGGCGATGATTGGGGTTCCCACACATAATTAATGCCGGGTAACGCCGGTGATCCTAATTTGATCACACCATTATTACAAATGATCCAGTCTTTTCCGGCGGCAGCTTCTACATTTTCCACATTTACCAGCACTGTATCCTCCAGGATACATCCATTGCCGTCTGTTACCCTCACAGGGAAATAAGTTAATACAGGTACTGTTGCGGTAGGACTGCTGCTATAATAATCAGACAGGCCATTTCCTTCCCAGGTGTAGGTGTAGCCTGCTACTGTAGTGGCACCGATTGTTACCGGTTGGTTTACACAAGTCACCACATCCGGTGCATCAAAAACCGGTCTTGAAAAAGCAGGATCATTTACATCAATGGATTTAACACAGCGTATAGTCGTGTCCGTTGAGCTTGTTATAGTAACAATATAAGTTCTTTGTACATTATCAGTAAGATAAACAGACTGGCTGTTGTAACCAGATAATCCTGCTTTTGGTTCCCAGTCATAAATTGGATTGGGAACATTGTTGAGGGCTGTTATTCTTACGCTGCTGAAATTAACATCATACGAAGGACATTTATACTTTGCATCCACATCAAAAACAATATTACATCCAACACATTCAGCTGGTACGGTTACTTCACTATAGCAGCTGCCACCATTATAACTAACGGTTAATCCATAAACAGATGTTCCGCCAACAGATGCACTTACAGGTACTTGTGGCAGATCTGTTGGACCGATAAAGCGACCGGGTCCTGAAACAAGTTTCCATTCATATCTTTCAACTATATAAGGTGTACGGTCTGGCATACCCACCATCCTAGGACCACAACCCAGCAGCCCTGCCCTCGATTCTATTGTCGCTACTTCCACCTGGTCAGCAAAAAAACAACCGGCCTTTTGTGCAGTTAAGTTAATAACAGCAGGGTTAGGGTCAGGCATTAAAACATTGCCGGCAAAATATTTTGTGGTGGAGGTTGTATTGCCTGTAAGATAACTGCCGGGACTCCAGATATAATTATACCCGGCTTCTGCCGGTGTGCCTAAGTAAGAAGTATCACCCAGGCAAGTAACCCTGTCTGGTCCTGCAAACTCCAATGTAATTGGGGCCGAAGCTGGTATTACTTTCATTGTATCTTTTGTAATACAGGTGCCGCCTCCTGTTTTTGGTACTGTAAGTATCAGTTCATAATCAGTTACCGCAGGCGGGTTTGCATACGGCTGAGCAACATTGGTGCCGCTGAGATCATGAGCCGGTTGCCATTGATAAATGGCACCGGGCAACCCTGCAACAGGTGTTCCGCCAATTTTTACAGCAACGCCCTGGCAATTACTTTTATCAAGCCCTGCATTCGCTTTATATACATGCACCAATGCCTGCCCTATTTGTTTACAACCTGCATTATCCGTAACTGTTAGTGTGTAAATGGTATTTAGTACAGGGCTTACTGCCGGGTTTGCTACGGCGGGTAAAGCATTGTCCCATTCATAAGAGGTATAAGGAGGATTGCCGCCTGAAACAGTTGGAGATCCGCCAATAGGAATGGAAGAACCAGGGCAGGTGGTATACGGACCGGCAAGATCAAGTACCGGCGCTGTAAGACTGTTGGCCGTTACCGTTGCTGTGTCGCTTATATGTACTAATGTGCCACCACATTGCGGCTGGCGGAAAGCAAGCCGCCGGTAATATTGCGTTTCAGTACCCAGTACCGGTGTGTAATCTTTTAATACAGCATTTACAATGTCAGTGTATGGGCCATTTATTGCACCGGCCACCTGCCATTGATAAGTCGCACCTACTGGTTTTTGTGATTCAGGAACACCATTTCGGTAAATGACCGGTAAACTGTCACTGGGTACTGTTATTTCCTGGCCTGTTATTTTTTGCCCTAAACCATTTTTGCAGGCTGCTTGTACCAATGGCCTGATGGTATCATTGCTTAATAAATATTTATCCGGGCAAAAAGAAAGTTTGGTGATAAACCTGTCAGCATTGCCTTTGTATAATGAGTTTTGAGTTACAGGGAAAGAAAATGAATTTGTAACGCCGCCAAGATAAATATCAGTGTTAAAGACTTCCAGGGCAGTTGGAAAATCACCTTCTTCGCCGCCGATATATGTACTGTAATAATTACTGCCATCAGGATTGAGTATCATTAATAAAATGTCCTGGCCACCCTTTATGGTACTGTTATCTGTAACCGGGTAAGATGGTATATCCGATGCCCCCAATAAATAGAATTTATTATTTACGTATTTCATATTACTCAGGCTTTGCATTTTTCCTAAAAAGCTTGAATAAACAATGTCTCCCGCTGCATTTAAGTGTGTAAAATAACCTGTGCCATTTGCATAAAACTGGCTGTTGTTCGTAACAGGATATTCCGGGTAATAAACATTGCCGGCAAGATACAGATCCCCATTCACCTCTTCCATATTAAGATACCCCTGGTTATAGCTGTTATTGTTACTAACACCTGCTTTTAGTTTCTTTTTATAGGCAAAACTGCCATTCGGGTTTATTTTGTATACCATTATACTTATACCACCATTATTCACATTACTGTTGCCGCTGGTAATGTATACCGTACCATTGCGGTATATTAAATTGTATACATAGTCGAAGCCTTCTGTTGCTAGATAAGTAGAAAAGGCAATCGTTCCGTCTGTGCTTAACCGGGTGTAAAAACCGTCAAGATAATTATTACCACCCTGGTCAAGAAAACTTGTACTGCCGTTTGTTACCGGCATGTTGTTTGACATGGTGGAACCATACAAATGCAATTCGCCATTAATAACAGCGGAGCGTACGTAAAACCTGAAAGCGATGATATTAGGACCTGTATACCTGGCATATACTGTTCCGAGGTTGCTCAGGTTTATTTTTGTTGCAAAGACTTCTCCTGCATCGCTTACCGTGTAAGTTGTGGGAATGGTTACAGGAATATTTTGAGAGTTGCTTACTATTGTCAGATAAGCAAAGCCATTTTCTATAATAAGCGAAGAAAGGCTTTCATAATTGCTGCCACCTATAAACCTCGATTGAATAAGAGTACCTGTTGTTGCATTCAGCTTTGCCAGGTAGGTATCATATGTACCACCTCCATAATTATTACCGGGTACCGTATGCGGAAAATCAGGTGAAGCAGTAGAGCCTGCAATGATAATTTCATTGCCTACAATTAACATATCAATATTGTTATTGTAATTGAAAGCACTGCCGCTGATCAGGTCTTCGTTGCTGCCACCCACGTAAGTCGAAAAAAGGATAGCGCCATTTGTACCCAGTTTTGTTATGCCCAAATCACTTACACCCTTAAATGAGCTCGCATTCGTTACGGGGTAATCAGGCGACTTGGTAGTGGTGGCAATATACAGTTCACCATTTACAACTGCCGTTTTCATTTGAAAATCATAATCATCATTACTGCCGCCGAGATAGGTGGCGTACAGCAGGTTGCCATTGGAAGCGTACTTTGCAATAATAATATCTGTTCCTCCTTTATAGGTACTGCCGTTGGTAACCGGGAAATCGGGAGAGGTGGTGCTGCCTATAAAATAGGTCTCACCGTTTATTACTTTCATGGTAGGGGCTACTCCTTCCGCACCCGAACCACCTGAGTATTTTGAAAAATTAATATAGGCCTGGGCATTTACATGATTAAAAAAAACGCATAAAAGTACAGTTGTTGCCAGGCAGGCAATTAGTTTTTGCATTTTCATTGTGGCAGTAGTTTTACGAAAAGAGTGATTATTGAAAGCAAGATGGATAAAAGGAATATTCCGCAGCTTGATATAAAAAATTTTTTTCAAATATTTTTTTGACATACCCGTAACTGTGATGTCAAAAGCAAAAATAGCTTTTACTTTACCAAAGGGTGAACTAAATTAACAGGCGGTTTATTATTCTTTATTTCTGATATATACAAGCTTGATGCCTCTCTTTTCCGTTTCACGGATATCGGTTTCAAACTGGGCCAGCGAACGGATGAGAGCGGTCAACTTTAAAAAGCCAAAGTTTCTCGGGTCAAAATTGGGTTGCTTCTTTAAAAGCAGGTTGCCAACATCACCTAAAAATGCCCAGCCGTTTTCATCTGCCAGGTCATTAATGGAAGAGGCGATCAGTTGTATTACCCGTTTATTAATTTTTTCAACAGAAGGTTTGGCAGGTGTTTTTTCAGCAGCGGGTTTGCCGGTGGTTTCCATTTCCACTGTATCAGCGGATGCAATTACTTCCAGGTAAATAAATTTATCACAGGAAACGATGAAGGGGTTGGGTGTTTTTTTCTGGCCAATACCGATCACCTTCATGCCGGCTTCCCTGAGCCTGGTGGCAAGCCTGGTAAAATCACTATCACTGGAAACGATACAAAAGCCATCCACCTTACCTGAATACAAAATATCCATGGCGTCAATGATCAAAGCGCTGTCGCTGGAGTTTTTGCCTGAAGTATAACTGTACTGCTGGATAGGCGTAAGAGCGTTTTCAAGTAATACGCCTTTCCAGCCGCTTACGGTAGGCTTGGTCCAGTCACCGTAAATGCGTTTGAAAGTTGGCGTGCCATACTTGGCCACTTCTTCCATCATGCCTTTTACATTACTGTAAGGCACATTATCTGCATCAATTAAAACGGCGAGGCGTATATCTTTCTGTATGTCCATGCACACAAGATAATTCTTTTTTCAGCCCGGCTGCCGTGAAATAAACATAAACAGTACCGGCTGTCAGGTTATGTTTACATAGCTTTGCAACCACATGAATGTTTTTGAATTAAAGAGTAAAATAATTATTACCTGCAGCAACCGCATTGCTCCTTACCTGCAACAGGAAACAGAAGCCCTCGGCTTTAAACCGGAAAGGGTTTTTAAAACCGGAGTGGAATTGACGGGAACAATGGCTGATTGCATCCGGCTTAATTTGAATTTGCGTTGCGCCAGCCAGGTATTGTTTTCTGTAAAGAAATTCAGGGCAGCCAATGCGGATGAGCTGTACAAAGGACTGGTTGGTTTTTACTGGCATAATATCATAAATGAGGATACTTATTTTTCCATCACCAGTAATGTCAGTAATGCCACCATCAACAATTCTTTATTTGCCAATGTAAAAGTAAAAGATGCTATTGTGGATTATTTCCGGAATAAAACCGGCAAGCGGCCTAATACCGGGCCTGAACTGGATAAAGCAGTCATCCACCTGTACTGGAAAGAAGATGAAGTGGAAATATTTGCTGATACTTCTGGTGAAACTTTGTCAAAACATGGTTACAGGAAAATTCCCGGCAGGGCGCCCATGCTTGAATCGCTGGCAGCAGCCACCTTACTTGCAACCAAATGGGACAGGCGGTCTGCATTTGTAAACCCAATGTGTGGTTCTTCCACTATTGCAATTGAAGCAGCCCTGCTTGCAACCAACAGGCGGCCGGGTTTGTACCGGGATAATTACGCATTCATGCATTTGGCAGGCTATAAAAAAGAAGTATATGAGCAGGAAAGAAAAAAATTAACCGATGCAATTGTTGAAGTGCCGGGACTTAAGATCGTGGCAACGGATCTGAGCAATGATGCAGTTAATATTTCAAAAATAAATGCAGGCGCTGCTGGTGTGGCAGATCTGATTTCATTTGCTCAATGTGATTTTGAAAAAACAATGGTGCCTGCCGGTGAACCAGGTGCTGTTTATTTTAATCCTGAATATGGAGACCGGCTGGGAGAAGAAATTGCCTTACAGGCTACCTACAAACGCATGGGTGATTTTATGAAACAGCAATGTAAAGGATATACCGGCTATATTTTTACAGGTAATTTAGAGCTGGCAAAAAAGATCGGGTTAAAACCATCCAGGCGGATAGAGTTTTTTACGAGTAAGATCGACTGCCGTTTGTTTGAGTATGAATTGTATGCAGGAACGAAAGAAAAAAAATAATTTTATAGTTCCTGGAAATATAAACACAGCTTAAGTAATGAAAGAACTGCTGCAGCAGTATGCCGCATACAATACATGGGCATATCAAAAACTTTTTGATGGCATAAAACAACTGTCAGAAGAACAGCTTCATTCCGAAACCCAAAGCAGTTTCCCAACTATTTATAAGACATTTCTTCATTTGTGGGATGGGGAAAGCATTTGGTGGCAGCGGCTAAAACTGGCCGAGCAAATTAATTTACCCAGTGAAAATTTTGCCGGCAGTTTTGAAGAGCTGCAGCAAAAATTACTGGTAAGTGCAAAACAATGGGAGGAGTGGGTGAGCAATGCAGGTGAACACCAGTTGCAGCATGTGTTTGCTTATCGGAATTCAAAAACAGAGCAGCTCAAACAGCCGGTTTACCAGGCATTGTTGCATTTATTCAATCACAATACCATGCACCGTGGACAGGTGATAACGATGATGCGTATGTTTGGAATAAAGAAAATTCCAAGGACAGACTTTTTGGTTTTTGTAAGAGGAAAAAATAAGGGATAAACCTTATTTTATTTAGTATCATATCCCCACTGCACCAGCGTGGCACCCCAGGTAAACCCGCCGCCAAAAGCAGCTAGTACAATCTTGTCGCCTTTATGCAATTGTTTTTCCCATTCCCATAAACACAAAGGAATGGTAGCAGCCGTAGTATTACCAAAGCGTTGAATGTTCAGCATTACTTTATCATGGGAAAGTCCCATGCGGTTAGCAGTAGCATCAATAATTCTTTTATTGGCCTGGTGTGGCACCAGCCAGGAGATATCATCCCCGGTTAAATTATTTCTTTGCAGCAGGTCAAAAGCGGCATCGGCCATACCTTTTACAGCCGCCTTAAATACAGGTTGCCCGTCCTGGAAAGCATAGTGTTCTTTTGCCTGCACTGTTTCAATGGTGGCAGGTTTTAAAGAGCCCCCGGCTTTCATATGCAGGTAAGCACGGCCACTGCCGTCACTTTTTAGTAAGCTGTCCAGTACACCATTTTCGTCTGTAGAAGGTTCCAGTAAAACAGCACCGGCACCATCGCCAAAAATGATACAGGTGGCCCGGTCGGTGTAATCAATAATGGCACTCATTTTATCGGCACCCACTACCACCACTTTTTTATAGCGGCCGCTTTCTATAAATGTTGTACCCGTTGTTAGTGCATAGAGAAAACCCGAACAGGCCGCACTCAGGTCAAAGCCCCAGGCATTTACAGCGCCTATTTTATCACAAACAATGTTAGCCGTTGCCGGGAAAACCATATCCGGGGTGACAGTACCTACGATCATACAGTCGATCTCTTCAGGAGAGATACCTCTTTTTTTACATAGCTCCAGCACGGCAGGTACCACCATATCAGAAGTAGCCAGTCCTTCACCCTTTAAAATCCTTCTTTCTTCAATACCGGTCCTGGTCCTGATCCATTCATCATTGGTATCCACCATTGTTTCCAGTATGGCATTGGTAAGTTTGTATTCCGGTACATATCCACCCACGGCGGTGATAGCTGCTGTAATTTTCGACATCCTGCGTATCTGTTTAAATGATTTTGAATTTTTTCGAAAAAGCAAGCAAAAGTACAGCAAATATTATAAGCGCTGTTCAAACCCCCGGTGCCAATTTCCAGCAGTACTTATTAAAATAATCTGTACTTTTTTAAAGCTTCATCAGCATCAAAAAATATTTTCCTTATTTTCGCTGCCAACGTTTTGAGTATGTATGCTTACCTGCAGGGAAAATTTACGTTAAAAAATCCGGCACAGGTATATCTTGATGTAAATGGTATTGGATTTGAAATCAACATCAGCCTCAATACCTATGCTCACATACAAAACCTGGACGGCGGTAAATTATATACGCACCTGCAGGTAAAAGAAGACGGGCATGTCCTTTTTGGATTTTTTGAAAAAGAAGAAAAAGAAATGTTCGTACAATTAATAAGTGTTTCTGGGATCGGTGCAGCAACAGCAAGGATGATGCTGTCTCACTTAAAACCCGAAGAACTGAGCAGGGCGATAACCCAAAGCAACGTAAAGCTGCTGGAAAGTATCAAAGGAATAGGAAAGAAGACTGCCGAACGGTTAGTACTTGAATTAAAGGATAAAATGGCCAAAAACACTGCTTCCGCTAATATTCCGGTTTCCGCAGGCAATAGTTTGCAACAGGATGCGTTAAATGCCTTAGTGGCGCTTGGTATATCAAGGCAGGCTGCTGAATTATCCATACAAAAAATCAGTTTGGCCCAACCAGGCATCAATAATTTGGAAGAACTCATAAAAACAGCTCTCAAAGCAATTTGACAGAAAATCTACCTAACTAATTTACCGGATGGTTTGTACTAGTGTTTTGATGCCAAAAAAAATTGGTTTTGGGATTGTATTTGTATTGCTGCTGACTGCTTACAGCTTACCAACTGCTGCAAAAAACTTTTCCAACAATTTTAATACAGCCGATACCACGGCTCCCGGCGCACTGCCTTTTCCCATAGAGGACAGGCGGGGTGATGTGCTGAGCCAGGGGCAAAAACGCACTTTCGACCTCAACCAGCCATCCAATATTTCTGATTCTATTGCCTACGATTTCAGGACTAATACCTATACCGTTTACGAAAAGATCGGCGACAAATATTACCGTACGCCGGTAACTTATACTTCAGAAGAATACTGGGCCATCCGTGGCCGCCAGGCAGAAGTGGAATATTTCAGGAAAAGGGCCAATACCATGAACCTGCTGAACAGGAAACTGACCAAGCCAAAGTTCTCATTATATGAAAATCTCTTTAACCGGTTATTTGGCAATGGAGCCATTAATATTAACCCGCAGGGTAACGTAGATATCATGGCCGGTTACCAGGGACAAAACATTAAGAACCCAACCCTGCCTGAACGGGCAAGAAAGAATGGCGGGTTCGATTTTAACATGAATGCCCAGGTAAATGTAAATGCCAGCATTGGAGATAAGCTTAAATTTCCCATCAACTATAATACCCTTGCCAACTTTGGAATGGAAAACCAGCTCAAACTGGATTACAGTGGTATTGATGATGAAATAATAAAAAGGATCGAGGCCGGGCAGGTACAGTTCCCTTCAAGAAGCACTTTTATTCCCGGCGCACAGCAATTATTTGGTTTAAAAACACAGCTGCAGTTCGGTAAACTGAATGTAACCGCTGTGCTTGCCAACCAAAAATCACAACGGCAGAGTGTAAACCTGCAGGGTGGTGTTGCAACGCAGGTGATAGATATCAAGGCAGATGAGTACGAAGAGAACAGGCATTTTCTTTTAGGGCAATACTTCCGTAAAAACTATAATAAAGTGTTGGCAAGGATACCAGCAGTAACCGCAGGTGTTCAAATTCTTCGTTTAGAGGTGTGGGTTACCAACCGTAACGGAAGCACCACCAACACAAGGGACATTGTTGGTCTTGCTGACCTTGGTGAAAGAGATGCGTACAGGGGACAACCAAGTGCCACCAATCCAAACCCGCTGCCACCTTATATTATTAACACGCTGACCAGTGATAGCCTGCCGTCAAATAATACCAACGATCTTTATTCAAATGTGCTGAACCAGCCCAACAGCAGGGAACCATCACTGGTGGTAAATAACCTGCAGAATATGGGATTGTCGCCGGTGCAGGATTTTGAAAAAACATTTGCCCGTAAGCTGGATTCAACACAATATGTATTCAACAGGCAGGTGGGTTATATCTCACTCAGCCAACCTTTATTGCCAGATGAAGTATTAGCGGTGGCTTACCAGTATACCTATAACGGAAGGGTGTACCAGGTGGGTGATTTCTCACAGGATGTACCACCAGATTCCCTGCAGGCTACACAAAAAATACTGTACCTGAAATTATTAAAAGCCACTTCTCAAAGGGTGAAATTGCCTATATGGCAACTGATGATGAAGAACGTGTATTCAGTTGGTTACGGTTCACTAACCCCAACCGATTTCCAGTTCAATGTATTGTACCAGGAACCGGGACAGGGATGGAAAAGGTATGTGCCGTTTGGTAACAAAAACCTGGGCCAGCCCATCATCAGCCTCATCAACCTTGATAAATTAAATAACCAGCTCGATCCGCAGCCGGACGGTCAATTTGACTACGTGGAAGGTTACACGGTGATCTCCCAATACAGCAGGGTGGTGTTCCCTGTACTGGAACCATTTGGTCGTGATCTCGCCAGCCAGATATATGATGTGGTGCCGGCTACTGCAAAAGATAGTTTGTATTATGCTTTGTATGATTCCATCAAGGCCACAGCCCAGCAGTTCCCCAACCTGAACCGTTTTGTAATGAAGGGACAGGCACGAACCTCTGGCTCTTCGGATATAAGTATTGGCTATAACATTCCCCAGGGAAGCGTAACCGTAACAGCAGGTGGGCAAACATTGGTGGAAGGCGTTGACTATGACATCAACTATGATCTTGGTACCATTAAAGTAACCAACCAGGCCATCCTGAATGCAGGGTTACCAGTACAGGTGAATTTTGAAAACAACGCTGCCTTTGGTATACAGCAGCGGAATTATTTAGGATTGCGGCTGGATTACCTGGCAAAAAATACTTTAAAAGAACAGCTGGCCATTGGCGCTACTGCAGTGCGTTTGGGCGAACGGCCTTTCTTTACAAAAAATAATTTAGGTGAAGAACCAATAAGAAACTCCATGTACGGTCTTGATGTGAATTACCGCAAGGAAATGCCAAGGCTGACAAAATTATTAGATAAACTTCCATTCTATTCAACAACAGCACCATCCTCTATTAACGTCTATGCAGAGGGAGCCTACCTCGATCCCGGTCATGCACCACAGATCGGCAGTGGTTCAAATGGTACCGTCTATATTGATGATTTTGAAGGAAGCAAATCTGGAATTGATCTAAGGTTCCCGGCCGTAAGCTGGACGCTGGCCTCAACCCCCAAAGGAGCCACCGACGTTGATGGTAACCCGCTTTTCCCGGAAGGCGGGTTAAACAACGACCTTGATTATGGTAAGAACAGGGCAAAAATTGCCTGGTACCAGATCGAACCTGCATTGCAGCAATTCAAGGGAGCTAATAACCCGCTGGCTGAAAACAGGGAAGAGTTGAGTGACCCACGTTCAAGGCTGGTAAGACAGAGTGAGATCTTTCCACAGCGTACGACAGATTTTGGACAGAACCAGCTGGTGACATTTGACCTTGCTTATTACCCGACAGAAAAAGGACCCTACAATTTTGAGGATAATCTTTTGCAGATCGATGCTAATAACCGCCTGCGTAACCCAACAACAAGATGGGGCGGTTTAATGCGGAATATCGACCAGACCGATTTTGAAACAGCCAATATTGAATTTATAGAATTCTGGATGCAGGATCCCTATGTAAATGTTAGCCGCAGACCAAACGCATCCAGTTCAAAAGGTGGTAAACTATATATCAATCTTGGTAATATTTCTGAAGATGTATTAAAGGATGGCAAACGTTTTTACGAAAACGGTATGCCCACACCACAATCTCCATACCCGGTTGATAAATCAAATTGGGCAAGGGTGCCATTGAATCCTATCCAGGTAGCAAATGCTTTCAGCAATTTACCTGAAGAAAGGGTGTACCAGGATGTGGGTTTTGATGGGTATAATGATGATTCAGAAAGAGTGGCACGGTCACCTTACCTGGCCAACCTGCGTGGCATCTTAAGCCCGGCTGCGTATGCTGCAGTTGAAAGTGATCCTGCCCAGGATAATTATGTTTGGTACCGGGATGCTGCATTTGGGGGTAATATTGGTATAGTGGAGCGTTATAAAAATTATAACAGTCCGCAGGGTAACTCCAGTATCAGCGAAGCATCTTCTACTTTCTCGCCTGCAGCTACTTTATACCCTGATGGTGAAGACCTGAACAGGGATAATACCATGAATGAAACGGAAGAGTATTTTCAGTATATAGTGGATATACAGCCTGATGGCAGGAGTGTGATGGAGATCGGTAACAATTACATTGTTGATAAAAAAGTGGTGCCCATCACCGGTTTGCCGGACGGAAGCAGCCGTTCAGAAACCTGGTACCAGTTCCGTATCCCGATCGGATCATACAACCAGCGGGTGGGTAATATCCCGGATTTCAAATCCATCCGTTTTATAAGGATGTTCCTTACTGATTTTGACAGCAGTGTTGTAATGCGTTTTGGTAAACTGGAATTGTCAAGAAATATCTGGCGCAGGTATCCTTACAAAGTGGATACAAGCGGTAACTATACACCTTTTACCACCGATGTTAGTTTTGATATCAACGGGGTGAACATTGAAGAAAATGATAAGCGTTCACCGCTGCCTTACCGCACGCCGAAAGATATACAGCGCCAGCAAATACAAAGTAACAATGGCGTGAACCTGCTGCAGAACGAACAGAGTATGTCACTGAAATTCTGTGATATGGCAATGGGTGATGCAAGGGCTGTTCAGCAAACATTCGCTAACAGGGACCTTCGCCAGTTCGGAAGGCTGAAGATGTATATACATGCAGAGAACTTTGTAAAGTCACCGACATCTGTTAAAGACAAGGACCTGAATGCTGTGATAAGAATTGGTACCGATTTCGCCAACAACTATTATGAAATAAAGATACCATTGTACATGACGCCGCTCACGGCATCCTCCATGGATCCTAACGGTGACGCCTATAACGATACTTTGTGGAATGCACTCAACAGCCTTGATCTTGACCTTACGGCCCTGCCAAGATTAAAAGCAGAACGAAATGCCAGTGGTTTGGATATCCGGCAGATATTCAGGCAGCTTCAGTCCACCGGTCAAACTTATTCGGTAATGGGTGATCCAAATTTGGCTGAGGTGAGAGGCATTTTAATAGCAGTTGAAAACGCTAATAACCCGAATGCCTGTGGTGAGGTATGGGTAAATGAATTACGCATGACCTCTATCAATGAAAAGGGAGCTTATGCGGCTATGGCAAGGGTTGATATGACACTGGCAGACCTGGGAACTATCACAGGTTCTATATCTACACATACAGCAGGTTTTGGTACGCTGGAACAAAGGGTGAGTGAACGTTACAGGGACAACTATACGCAGTTTGATTTGTCGGCAAATCTTGAACTCGGTAAACTGTTGCCTAAAAAAGCTGCCATCTCAATACCTGTATTTGCAAGCTATTCTCAAACGGTGAGCACACCAGAATACGATCCTTTTGATAAGGATATAAAGCTGAAGGATAAAATGAATGCTGCAAAATCAAAAGAGCAGCGTGATTCTATCAAAACAGCCGCTATTGACTTTACGAGTACCACCACGGTTAACTTTACCAATGTTCGTGTAAACAGGAACAGCCAGAAGAAACCTAAGATCTATGACATTTCGAATATTGATCTGAGTTATTCATACTTCAATACAAAATCACATAACCCGTTAATTGAAAACAACGAGATAACAAGACACCGTGGCGGTTTCGGTTACAATTTTGCGCCACAGCCAAAATACATCGAACCGTTTAAGAACATCAAGTTCTTTAAGAAAAGAAAAACACACTGGTTTGATCTTGTCAAGGATTTCAACTTCAATCCTGTTCCTTCCCAGTTAAGTTTCAGGATGGATGTACAGCGCCAGTTTGGTGCCATACGCCCAAGAAGTATCGGTTCTGATAAGTATAAGATACCTGAAACCTACGACAAATATTTTACGCTGCAGCGTGATTATATAATGCGCTGGAACCTTACCCGTTCCATCAATTTTGATTTTACTGCAAGTAATAACTCAAGGGTGGATGAACCTTATGGAAGACTTGATACAAAAGAGAAAAGAGATACTGTGTGGAAACGTTTCATAAGCGGTGGCCGTAATACATTGTACAATCATACCGCAAATTTGTCTTATACTTTGCCCACTACCAAGTTCCCGCTGCTGGACTGGACAACAGTAAACCTGAAGTACCAGGCCACTTACCGCTGGATAGGTGCATCAAGGCTTGCCATTGAACTGGGTAATATACTTGAGAACAGCCAGACAAGAGAAGCCACAGCGCAACTTGATTTCACCAGGTTATATAATAAATTAAAATTCTTCCGTGCACTGGATCAGCCTGCAGGGCAGAATACTAACGCTAACGCAGAGCCGAAAACGAGAACTGACACGGTATGGAAATATGTAATGAAAGATGGTAAAAAAGTAAAAGAAATTAAGAAACTTAAGATAAAGAAGATCAAAGATCCAAATGCGTTGCCCAGCCTTAACCTTCCATTACGGATAGTAGGTAAGCTGGTTACCAGTTTGAAACAGGCAAGCATTTCGATCTCTGAAAATGGTAACACAAGATTACCCGGATATACAGACAGTACAGAATATATCGGGCAGAACTGGCAAAGTATGCAGCCGGGGCTTGGTTTTGTATTTGGCCAGCAGCCCGACACAGCCTGGCTCAACAGGGCGGCTTCCAAAGGTGTGATCACCAGGAATGCAGAATTCAATACGCTCTTCCAGCAATCATTTAACCAGCGGATAACAGCTACTGCACAGTTGGAGCCGGTAAGAGACTTATCGATCTCGGTTAACCTGAGTAAAACATTCAGTAAAAATTATTCCGAACTGTTTAAGGATACCGGGAATAACGCAGGCTTTCATCACTTAAGCCCTTATTCAGGGGGTGGTTTTGATATCAGCTTTATTTCATTCCAGACATTGTTTGGAAAATTTGATCCAAACCGGATATCGGAAACTTTTACCCGTTTCCAGAACTACCGGCAGATCATTTCTCAGAGACTGGGTGTCCTCAATAAATATTCTCAAAACGGATCACAGCCTGCTGATGGTTATGCGTATGGATATAACCGTTATGCCACTGATGTATTGATACCTGCTTTTGTAGCTGCCTATACAAACAAGGATCCAAATACAATTGGACTGATCAAACAGAACAATGCCAATATACGGTCAAACCCTTTCAGCCGTTTTATGCCAAAGCCAAACTGGAAGATCGATTACAATGGTCTGACAAGAATAAAAGGTGTTGAGAAAATATTCAGCAATATCACTTTGTCACATGGTTATACAGGCAGCCTCAGCATGAATGGTTTTACATCCGCCCTGTTATATGCTGATACAGCTTTTTATGGATACCCGTCGTTTTATGATACATCATCTAAAAACTTTGTGCCTTACTTCCTGGTGCCAAATGTTACCATACAGGAACAGTTTGCACCTTTGTTTGGTATAGATATGATGTTCACCAACCAGTTGTCGGCAAGAGTGGAATACATAAAACAGCGTACACTTAGTCTCAGTCTTATCGACTTCCAGTTGAGTGAAACAAGGTCAACCGAATTTTCTATCGGCGGAGGCTTCCGTAAGAAAGGATTGAACCTTGGCATTAAGCTGCCTAAGTTCCTTGCAGGTAAAGGTGGTGGCAGCAAGCTGGAGAACGAGATCAATTTCCGTTTTGATTTTAAGATACGTGATAATGTAACTATCAATTACCGCCTGGATCAGCCGGCAACATTACCAACCGGTGGCAGCAAAGAAGTTACCATTACACCAAGTATTGATTACTATCTTAACAGCCGGGTGAATGTAAAACTGTTCTTTGACCAGCGCAGGGTAACACCATACATATCTTCCAGTGCGCCAATTGTAAATACAAGGGCCGGGGTGCAGGTAAGGATATCGCTGGCGCAATAGTGAAAAATAATTTTATAGATAAACCAGCCTTTACCGGGCTGGTTTTTTATTGAATATGATTTATTTTACAGCTGAATCAACGGCATCACTCATTAGTAAAATGAAGACTACTGTTAAAAAAGTAAATGTGGTAAAGAAAACAGCAAAGCCTTTGGCGAAAAAGCCTGCGGGTATTAAAACCGATGGCCGTATCTGGATTGAAACAACTGAAGGTAAACTGGTTGGTAAAGGAAGGATTGAATTAATGGAGAAAATACAACAATTTGGATCGATCAGGCAGGCAGCAGCAGCTATGAAGATGTCTTACAGGCAGGCCTGGCAACTGGTGGATGATATGAATACAAAAGCAAAAACGCCACTGGTGATCTCTCAAAGGGGCGGTGCAGGTGGCGGTAAGGCCATTGTAACTCAAAAGGGGGAAAAAATAATAGCACTCTTCAATGCCTTCAATAAAAGATTCCAGCAATTGCTGGAAAAAGAAGCTGAAAAATTTATTTTTTAAACACATTTTTTTTGACCTTCGTTATTCTTTAAAATGAATAACGGATTTTAAGATTGAAAGTAAGCAGAACATACCGTATTTACATTGCAGTGACTGTATTAGTGGCAGGCGCAATGCTGGTTGCTGCAGCACCGGGGTACAGGGCTTTTAAAACAGAGCCTTATTTATTGATATACCCTGAAAATTTTGGTAACAGGGTTTTTATTCCTCCGGATAATCCATTGACGAAAGAAGGTGTGTTCCTTGGGCGCATGTTGTTTTACGAACCAAAACTTTCATCTAACAACAAAATTTCCTGTGCCAGTTGTCATAAGCAGGAACTGGCATTTACAGACGGAAAAACATTTAGTGAAGGGGTGGATAAACAACTTACGGACAGGAATGCGATGTCGCTGGCCAACCTGTTATGGGTTAAAAATCTGTTCTGGGATGGAAGGGTGGAGGGACTCGAACAACAGGCAATGGTACCCATCACCAATGCGCATGAAATGAACCAATCACTGGATGCCGGTGCAAAAAAACTGGCAGCGGATAAAAAATATGCACGATTATTTGCAAAAGCTTTTGGCAATGATTCAATCAGCGGGGAAAGAATTGTAAAAGCACTGGCTCAATTCGAGCGTACGCTTATTTCGGCAAATGCACGTTATGACCAGTATTTGCGGGGGGAATATAAACCCACCGAACAGGAAATAAACGGCATGAATTTATTCATGACCATTCCAAATCCCGCCAGTAATATACGGGGTGCTAATTGTGTCCGTTGTCACGGCACAGTGAAAACATTTATTGAATTATATCATAACAATGGCCTCGACAGTTTTCCCAAAGACAACGGCAGGCAGGTAATAACGGGCAGGTATATGGACAAAGGGAGCTTTAGGGTACCCACGCTCAGAAACATTGCACTAACGGCACCGTATATGCATGACGGACGTTTTAAAACATTGGAAGAGGTGGTGGATCATTATAATGAGCACCTGGTGCAGGTGAAAGAACTGAGCCCATTGCTGCAGGAAGCATCAAACAGTAAAAATGGGAAAACACTGGAATTAACTGCAGCCGAAAAAAAAGACCTGCTGCAGTTTTTAAATATGCTCACCGACTCATCTTTTATTACAGATAAGCGGTTTGCTGATCCAAATCAATCAGACAACCTTTAAACCTGAAATATGAATACGGGAATTGTACGCTCTCTGCTTTCGCTGATCTTTTTTCTCCCTCTGCTGCTGCAGGCACAAACAGATTCTTCTGTGGTGCTGACAGTAGAGGGGGACATTCCCAAAACAGTAACTTTTACGGCAGCCCAACTGGCTGCCATGAATAAAACTGAAGTACGGGCCATGAGTATGTCAGGCGAAAGCCACGTGTACACTGGCATTGTAGTGGCGGATATACTGAAAGCTGCTGCGGTGATCGGACCTTCAACGCACAGGGACAATCTTACAAAATATATGCTGGTAAGATCTGCAGACAACTACCAGGTATTATTTTCTTTGACAGAGCTGGATTCTGCATTTTCAGGCCGTACTATTATACTTGCTAATCTTGTTGATGGCAAACCCCTGCCTGAATCTAAGGGGCCATACCGTATGGTAGTGCCGGGAGAAGAAAAACGCCAGGCACGCTGGATATGGGGTGTTACTACGTTTATCATAAGGATAACAAAAGAGTAATAAGTATTTCCCTTCGTATTATCATTTAAATTTTAATAAAAACAACTGCATGAAGAGAGTTATTGTATGTTTTTCGTTATTCCTTTTAAAGAATAACGCTTTGTTGTCACAAACCGTAGCTGATACGGTAAAAAATGTTTTTACATTGGGCGAAGTAAAAGTGGTGGGTTATAAAACAGAACCTTTTACCACTGTTATCAGTTCAGAAAAAAATGAGCAGCAAAACAGGATGGATGTATCACATTCATTGAACCTGTTACCGGGCATTAATTTATCTGCAATAGGTCCACGCAATGAATCTGGCGTGTATGTACGTGGCTTTGACCTGCGCCAGGTGCCAGTATACATTGACGGCATACCTGAATATGTTCCTTATGATGGGTATGTTGACCTGGCACGTTTTACAGTTTTTGATATCGCTGAAGTGCAAGTAGCCAAAGGATATTCATCTGTGTTATATGGCCCCAATGCATTGGGAGGCGCCATTAATCTTGTGTCAAGAAAACCAGTAAAAAAATTTGAGGCCAATGCCATCGCCGGTTGGTTAAGCGGCGGTTACAAAGCAAGTGTTAATGTCGGTTCGGCCATGGGTAAGTTTTACTGGCAGGTTGCTGCGGCTCAATTAAAGCGTGATTATTTCCCTATGTCAAAATCATTTGATACAACAAAAAGAGAAAACGGTGACCGGCGGGATAACTCTTATAGTGATGATATAAAGATCAGCGGCAAAATAGGCTTTACACCTGTAAAAGGGCAGGAGTTTGTGCTGGGGTATGTTTATCAGAAAGGGAAAAAAGGTACACCGGTTTATACAGGCTCCGATACATTGAACTCATTGTATAAAAGCCCACGGTACTGGCAATGGCCTAACTGGGATAAGCAGACTTTTTACCTGATCGCCAATAACAGGATTGACAGCAATAATATCATCAGGACAAGAATTTATTACGACCAGTTTAAAAACGGTTTATACAGTTATGATGATGCAACTTATACAACGATCACTAAACCTTATGCATTCAAAAGTATTTATGATGATTACAGTGTTGGCGGTTCCGTTGCCTTCAGTAATACTGCTGTTGCAAATAACTCATTGAGTCTTGCATTTCATTTTAAACAGGATGTTCACCGGGAGCACAATGTTGGTGAACCGGTTCGCAAAATGTCTGATAATAATATAACCGCTGCGGTGGAGGATAATTACCGGATCAACCGGAAATTGGTGGCAGTGGCAGGGTTTAGCTATATGAAAAGAAGCAGCCTGGTTGCACAGGGCTACAACAGTACTTCCAAAGAAATTTTTGATTACGCAAACAACGATAATAATGCATGGAACCTCCAGGGAGGTCTGTTATATAATTTTACAAACCAGCGTTCGCTGAATTTTTCTGTTGCACGAAAAACACGTTTTGCCACCATGAAAGACCGTTATTCATTCCGTATGGGAACAGCCATACCAAATCCTGACCTGATCGCTGAGAGCGCTGTTAATTACCAGCTGAATTACAGAGATGCACTGTCTGAAAAATTCTTTGTAAAGGCAGGCGTATTTTACAGTAAGATCAATAATACCATACAAATGGTAAGCAATGTAAAATTTGATTCTGTTGCCAGCAGGTGGTTATCGCAACAGCAAAATACAGGCAAATCAGAATTTTATGGTGCTGAGGCAGAACTCGGAAGCAATGTTACTGATAAACTCTTCCTCTCTGCAAATTACAGTTACATAGTGCGGAATAATCTTTCTAACAATAAAATAAAATTTACAGATGTGCCCTCTCATAAGGTGTTTGTTACTGCAATGTATAAACCCGTAAGTAAACTTGCCGTTACTGCAAATGCTGAGTATAATTCAAACAGGTTCAGCACCAGTTATGGAACCGTTTCAAAATCTTTTACAACGGTTAATGCAAGAGTTTACTATGATATTTATAAGTATTTCTCCGTGGAAACAGGGGTGAACAATATTTTCGACAAGAATTATACATTGGTGGAGGGTTATCCTGAGCCGGGCAGGAATTATTTTGCCAGTGTAATTTTCAATTTTTAGGAACTGACTATAAAGCAGTGAATGAATATTTCAATTTCATTCACTGCTTTAATTGTATTATTATCTTTTTGATATTCCGTTGGAGCGCTTCTTCCGTTTTTAAATAATTAAGATACCGGAGTATCTCTTTCTGCCGGTAAGGAGTCAATACTTTAAAAGCTTTTGTAAGATCATATTCCTTAAGTTGCTTCCTGAATGCAGCAGGCATTTTAATATTGGCAGCTGTTGGAGGTTCAGCATTTTGTTCAATGGTAAATCTTACCGTATCACCCACTTTTGTATCACTTCCTTTCAGCATCAATCCATTTACAAATAAACGGTATTCAGCATTTTTTACCGGAACTAATGTCTGTGTAAATGGATAACCGTTTATTTCTCCCTTTACAGGAATATATCCCTTTGCTGCGGTCATCTTGCGTGTAATTTTCAAGGGAACCGCAACGCAGGGATTTATTCCAACTTTGTAAATAGTGGCTGTAAAGGAATAATTCATCATTGAGCTAGCTCAAATGCATCAGTGCTGATAACGCTTCCTTTCTTACTTCCCTGTCAGGGTGACTGAGGTACCTCGATATAACAGGCGTATATACCTGATTTTGTGTAAGGGAAAGCAGGTTAAGCACATTACAGATAAAGAACGGCTCAGCCTCCGGGAGGATATTGAGCACGGGCTCAAACTCCACGTGTGACAGGTCCGCTTTTTTTGTATAAGCAGCGGAAATATCCCTGAATATAAACCGTCTTACTTTTAAATTTTTTTCTTTCGGTAATGAATTGATAAGGCTTTGTACAACCTGTGGAAGAACCCCGGCTTTGTAATAACCGAACTCAATACTGTCTCCAATGTCAAGTAAGGCGTTGATCTTTTCTTCCGGGCTTTCTTTTTCAACAGTGTTGAATGATTGAAATTCCTGGCTCATTTAATGGCATGTTTAATTTGTGAATAATAGCAACCGTTCATTTAATGATGCCGGAGAAGGGTAGATTGATGCCCGAGGCAACGAGGGTAAATAGTGTTTGACAAATATAAGAATAAAAAAACCTCCCCGGCCAAACCAGGGAGGCATTTTTTAAGACTAAAACCAAACTTACATTTTTATAAACTTGGCGGTGCTGATACCGCTTTCGTCATTTACTCTGATGGTATAAGTGCCTTTTGCAAGCCTGCTTACATTCAGGCGTTGCAGGCTGTTGGTGATCCTGGTTTCCTGTACCACTATACCTCTTGCATCCACTACCTGGAGCACACTTTTGCTGTTCAGTTTACCCAGCACACTTACATTCACTGCATCATTAGCAGGGTTCGGGAATGCTTTGATCATGCCTCTGCTTGTTATTTCAGGTGTTGTGTTTTGTCTTGCGGCGGTGCCGGTAGCTACTTTTAATGTATAGCAACTGGTTGAACTGTTAGCATTGTTGTATCCATACACCTGCGCATAGTAAGTGCCTGCGGCTGCTGTATAGTTGATGGTCTCGCTGCTGGTACTTCCATTTTGAGAAATACCAACCTGTGTACCTGCACTGTTCAGCAGTTTAATATCATAATCACCCGGCAGCGTGGTAAGTGTAAGCGTTATTGTGCCGCCTGTCGTGATCACAAATTTGTAATTGTCTACATCACTGCTTGGGCTTATTAAACCGGTAATATTTGTATTGAATGGAATAGTGGCTGCACCGGAAGTGGTGCCGTTAGTGCTTACATCATAACTGCTCTGGCAGCTTGTTACAGTAGTGGCAGTAGCTTTAATGGTGTAGCAGGTGCTGCTGTTTGCACCACTGTATCCAATCACTTTAATATAATAAGTGCCTGCCGCCTGGCTGCTCAGTGTGATGGTTTCTGTTGCTGTACTTCCTTGACCTGTGCCAACTTGTGTACCTGAACTATTATAAACATAGAGGTCATAATCAACGCCGGAAGGTCCAACAAGGTTGTAAACAATATTGCTGGTGGCAGTGGTGGTAATCTTGAAATAATCAACATCAGTTGATGTGCCGATGGCTGCAGAATTGGTAACACCGGATGTTATTGCAGCTGCAGTAGCTGTTGTTTCATTCGGTTCAAATGCAGTCGCACAGGTTGACGCTGCAGCCGTGGTGAATTGCGCAGAGGTGTAGGTACTGTTTAAGCCGCCTGAACAGTTTGTTCTCACCCTGTAGTCATAAACAGAGGCTGCGGTTAAACCACTCAATGCAACACTTGTAGAAGTGGTTGCGGTAGCTGCACTTGTCCAGGTACTAGCACTGCTGAGCTTATAATCTACTGCATAGCTGGCGGCACCGCTTACAGCTGTCCAGCTCACCGTTGCAGTGCTGGATGTTATTGAAGCTGAAGCCAGGCCGGTTGGTGCATTACAGGTTGCTGCGGCACCCGTTGTAAACTGTGCTGCCGTATAGCTGCTTGAACCTGATGAACAATTTGTTCTTACCCGGTAGTCATATACAGAGGAGGCTGTTAATGCACTTAATGAAACGCTTGTAGAAGTGGTTGCTGTGGCCGCATTTGTCCAGGTGCTTGCACTGCTGAGTTTATAATCCACATCATAACTGTTAGCACCACTTACAGCTGTCCAGCTCACAGTTGCCGTACTTGATGTAATGGATGAGGCTGTTAAACCCGATGGTGCATTACATACAGCAGCGGCGCTTGTAGTAAACTGTGCCGCAGTAAATGCGGTTGTGCCTGACGGACATGTTGCACTTACTCTCCAGTCATACAAAGAAGCAGCAGTAAGACCGCTGAGACTGGACGTTGTGCCGGTCTGTGCTGTCGATAAGCTTGTCCATGCGGAAGAAGAATTCAATTTGTAATCCACCGCATAGCTTGTTGCGGCTGTTACAGCAGTCCAGCTTATTGTTGCACTGCTTGATGTAATTGCTGATGAACTTAAACCTGTTGGCGCAACACATGGCACCAGCGTAGTGAACTGGGCAGTTACATAATTACCGCTTCCGGAAGCACAGGTTGCTTTTACTCTCCAGTCATACAATGAACCGGATGTGAGGCTGGTCAGTGCTGCTGATGTTCCTGTTTGTGCAGTAGAGAAACTCGTCCATGTGGAAGACGAATTTAATTTATAGTCCACTGCATAACTTGTTGCACTGCTCACAGCGTTCCAGCTTACCGTTGCGCTGTTGGTGGTAACAGAAGAAGATGCTAAGCCTGTGGCATCACCGCAGGATGTACCTGCTGTAATTGTAAAATTAGTATTAGATATATCAAAGAAAATATTTCCAACCGCTTCCACTTTTATTCTTGCAGTGGTGGTTGGTGTATTCGGTATTGTTACAGCTTCACTGCCATCATTCGCTGTGCTTGCGACTAAAACAGTAGGGAACGTTTGTCCGCCATCTGTACTTAAGGATATCTTTACATTGGCACAACTAACCGGGGAGGCTGTGGTGCTTGCAACAGACCAGGTAATGGTTTGTGATGAACCACCGGCATAAGACACTGCAGTATTAGGCGCTGTAACGGCAAAAGGACCGGCAGCACTGCTAACGGTTACGACCATGTCAGTATATTGTGTCTGGCCCACGCTGTAGGGTGATGTGGAACTGTATGGGGCATTATCCCTCACAGTAAGCCTGAAATTGAGTGTACGTGCCACTGAACTCAATGCTTCAGTCACCATGCTGGCATCACCGCCGGTCATTGGACCAGTGGTAGTACCACCAGCGAGTATAGTTGATAATTGCGGGAAATATCTTACCGGTGATGTGGTTGGTGCAAACGAGATCCAGTTAGGCCCGGATGCTTTTGTAGCACTCGCCCTGCTGCTGGTACCTGTTTGAGAAGAGGAGGCATTGTCATTTTGCTCCCAGCTATACGTTAATACATCACTTGAATTGGCATCGGTTGCTGACCCTGTTAAAGCAAACGGGGTGCTTTTAGGAATAGTGTAATTGCTTACAGCAGCAACAACCGGTGTTGAATTGGATATCGTTACCGTGGTAGCGCATGTTTTGGAATTAAGGTTTGTCTGTATCTGGGCTATAGAAGCCTGGTGATAATAAGGGATTGAATGTGCAGCTGCATCATAAGAAGTGATACCTGCATATCCCATGATCGTAATGCCTGAACCAGGTTCTTTGTTTACACCTGTACCTTCGTTACCATAAGAAAAAGTATGGTTAGCACCCAACTGATGACCTACTTCATGCACCACATAGTCTATATCAAAATTATCTCCCTGTGGAATGGCGTCTGCAGGAGAAGTGTAGCCGCCACCTTTGTATTCTGTTGAACCATCTGAATTGATAGTCGTTGTATTACTACATACACAACCAATACAACCGGCATTACCGCCGCCGCCACTGGCACCAAACAAATGGCCAATATCAAAATTGGCATCCCCGATAACATTATGCAGGGTGGTTACCATTTCAGATGTCCAGGAACCGGCAGCACCACTGCTTGCATTCGAATAAGGATCTGTTGATGAGTTGTAATAAAAAACATTGGTGGATGCTGCCACCAGGTTCAGATGAAGTGCCAGGTCTTTTTCATATACACCGTTACAACGGGTAAGGGTGGCGTTTACTGCAGCCAGTACCAAAGCTACCTGTGATGCGCTGGTGGCACCAAAGTAGTTGGAATACTCAGCAGTAACAGACTGAGCCAGCCTCAATGTTTTTAAATTGCCACCGGATCTTAATACGGTGCCTGCTTTTTCTACCTGTTTATTTAAACTTGATTCTAATTTTTTATCAACGGTGCTGCATTTCCAGCCTGATATACCTGCAGTTTTTTGCGATTTATATACTGCATATACATTGTGATCCTGCGAATATGCTTCAATAAATTCACTTTCTTTATCCGTTCTGAAAACCATGGTTTGTATACCTTGTGGTGACACACTCAGTTTCAGCGAGGCGTATTTGTCAGTGATACCTCTTCCTGAAAAAGCCCTGATGTCCGGAAATTTCTCCTGCAGTTCAGCATCAAAATTGGAAGCTTCCACCACTTCAAATTCTTCCATGTTACCATCAGCATTTGGTAAAGAAATTACCTGTGAATGCTTCAGGCTGTTTTTACCGGTAATGGATAACAACTCTTTACTGAATGATTCAGTATTTAAGTTGAACAATTTAAATTCTTTAGGAAACGATGGTCTTGCAACCGCTTTGTCAGTGATGATCCTGGCAGCACCTGTGTGCAGTGACCAATCTTTTTTTTGTTGAGCCATTGCTGTAGTGAGCAATGAACAGGACAGAAAAAACAAAGAAAGTTTCTTCATAAGCATTTGTTGATTTTTAATGATTGTTAAATTGGACTAAAGAAGATTTTATCGGTAACAACGATAGGAGAGAAATACATCGTTGTAATTGAATTTTTCTCACAAAAAGACGTTTTGGTATAAAAAAGAATTGTTGAATATAAGCATAATTTCTAAAAAATTTGCATTTTTATTTGGATTTACCGACAAATTATGCACAAACACCGATGAAATATTTGATTGCGCTTTTTCGCAGTTTTTATACCGGGCTGTACAATAATTATTTATACGTAATCTTGCAGGCATGATAAAAAGTATTACTGCACTGGTTAAAAAGGACTTATTGCTGGAGTTGCGGCAGCAGCATACTTTTTATGGTATCCTTCTTTATATAGCTTCCACCATTTTTGTTTTATACCTGTCCGTGTCAGACCTGGAGGCTAATGCATGGAACGGTTTATTTTGGGTGATACAATTATTTGTTTGCGTCAATGCAGTAGCTAAAAGTTTTTTACAGGAAAACAGGGGAAGGATGCTGTATTACTTTTCAATTGTATCACCGGTGGCATTTATTGTTGCCAAGCTTATTTACAATATTATTATCATGCTGCTGATGAGTTGTGTAAGTCTTTTTTTGTTCTCTGTTTTTTTGAGCAACCCCGCCAGCCATGCGCTGCAGTTCTTTTTTATAGTACTGCTGGGTGGTGCCAGTATCAGCCTGGTATTTACATTAATGAGTGCTATCGCTGCCAAAGCCCAGCACAATGCAGCGCTGATGGCCATACTTGGTTTCCCGGTAATACTGCCGCAGCTGCTCCTGCTGATGCGGTTAAGCAAAACTGCTTTTAACGAAGTATTTAAAGAAGGGGCTGTATGGCAGATCGCCGGTTTAATAACAGGACTGGATATACTAATTGTAGTGATGGCAACCATCCTTTTCCCCTATTTATGGAAAGACTAAGAAAATCACCCGTCAAAAAATTTTATTCTTTCTTGCCCTTTACCCTACCTTTGCGGCACTTTCAAAACTCCTCTCTTTTGTGAATAAAAGCTGGTGGAAAATAACGTCTTTTTTATTGCTGGTCTACACCATTGTAGGTGGTTTTTTAATGGACGTGCCGAGGCTGGCGATCCTGAATGAAACGATCCGTAACATGTACTTTCATGTGGCCATGTGGTTCTCCATGACAATACTCTTTACCGTAAGTTTTATATACAGCATTAAATATCTCCGCAGTTTTGACCTCCGGGATGATATTTATGCAAAGCATTTTGCTTCTGCCGGCTGCCTGTTTGGTGTGCTTGGATATGTTACGGGCATGATCTGGGTATCTGTAACATGGGTTACCGACCAGGGACAAAGTTTCGGCAGCGTGATCAAAGAACCGAAATTGATTTTTGCTGCTATTGGTTTATTAATATATGGTGCGTATTTTGTTTTACGGGGCTCTTTTACTGATGTAGATAAAAGAGCCAGGATAACAGCCGTGTACAGCATCTTTGCATTTGTGATGCTGTTTGTAACCATGTTTATCATACCACGGATAGTGGAAGGAAGCCTGCACCCGGGTGGGAAAGGCGGTGAGGGAGGCAACCCCGCTTTGAATTTTAAAGATGTCGACAGCCGCATCCGGCGGGTTTTTTATCCTGCGGTGATCGGGTGGACATTACTGGGTGTATGGGTGGCCACTTTAAGGATAAGAATAGAATTGATGAGGGATAAATCATTACTGCCTGTAAAAAAATAATAATGATGAAAAGAAGTATTGTAAAAATATTTTTTCTTTTAATGATGCTGTTCAGCGCATCTGTATCCTTTGCCCAGGAAAAAGAGGTGGAAATGGCTGACGGGATGCGGAGTAACGGAAAGATCTATATCGTGGTGGCAGTATGTCTTACTATTTTGATCGGCTTGTTTTTATATGTCTGGAACATCGACAGGAAAGTTTCCAGGCTGGAAAAGGATGGTCACTGATTGAACCAGTTAGTGTAGTTCTTTTAATTCGTTTCATAAATCTCATGTCTCTTCACAACAGCATCTTGCCAGTTGCTGTTTTATATACGATTGCTTAAATAAAAAACGAAAACTATGTCAGCACATCAGCCCTACAGCTTTTTTCACAGCGTGGAACAAAGCTTTGACAAGGCAGCCAAATTCACCCAATGGGACAAAGGTATCCTGGAACAGATCAAAGCCTGTAACAGCGTTTACCAAATGCGCTTTCCTGTAAAGATGGACAGCGGCAAAATTGAAGTAATAGAAGCTTACAGGGTGCAGCACAGCCAGCACAAAACGCCCTGTAAAGGAGGTATCCGTTTCAGTAAGGAAGTAAACCAGGATGAAGTAATGGCACTTGCCGCATTAATGACTTATAAATGCGCCATTGTAAATGTACCTTTTGGCGGTGCCAAAGGCGGTATTAAAATAAGCCCCAGAAGTTTGTCTCCTTACGAACTTGAAAAGATCACCCGCCGTTACACATCTGAGTTAGTAAGAAAAAATTTTATCGGACCTGGTATTGATGTTCCTGCCCCGGATTATGGTACAGGAGAACGTGAAATGGCCTGGATAGTGGATACCTACCAGTCGTTAAGACCCGGTGAAATTGATGCAGCCGGTTGCGTAACCGGTAAACCAATTACACAGGGTGGCGTTCGTGGCCGTAAAGAAGCTACTGGCCTGGGCGTATTTTATGGTATACGGGAAGTATGTAATATGCCCGATGTAATGAAGAAACTTGGTTTGCATACAGGCATCGATGGAAAGAAGGTGGTGATACAGGGATTAGGCAATGTGGGTTATCATACTGCCAAATATTTCCGTGAGCATGGTGCCATCATTATTGGCTTTGCCGAATATGAAGGTGCTATCTATAATGCAAACGGCTTGCATGAAGAGGAAGTGTTCCAGCACAGGAAAGCTACGAAATCAATACTCAATTTCCCGGGAGCAACGAACCTTGCAAAAAATTCAGATGCACTGGAACTTGAATGTGATATACTGATCCCTGCAGCTTTGGAGAATGTGATTAACGAAGACAATGCAGACAGGATAAAAGCAAAAATAATTGGTGAAGCAGCCAATGGCCCCTGTACGCCTGAAGCAGATGAGGTATTTACCAAAAAGGGTATACTCTGCGTACCGGATATGTACCTGAATGCCGGTGGTGTAACGGTGAGTTATTTTGAATGGCTGAAAAACCTTAGCCATGTGCGTTATGGCCGTATGGAAAAAAGATTTGCAGAAAATCTCAATGCACATATCTTAGGGCAGATAGAAGAACTTACCGGTAAAACGGTAAGTGACAGGGAGCGGTCATTTATTATGCACGGACCCGAGGAGCATGACCTGGTACACAGTGGCCTTGAAGAAACCATGATCACTGCCACCAAAGAGATCATGCATATATGGCAAAGCAACCCGGATATCCCGGATATGCGTACTGCTGCGTATGTGAGCGCCATTAATAAAGTTGCTACCAGCTACGTTGAACTGGGCATCTTCCCATAAGATCATTTATCTTTTAAATAAAAAAAAGTCCACAGTAATGCGGACTTTTTTTATTTAAAGCAGATTCGTATTCATACGGTTTAAAAGCCTGCCATATATAAATTCATCCCTGTAAATATCTGCTGTATTTATTGCTATGAAGAATTAAAATAAAACTTTATCTTGTACCAGTATTTTAAATATCCTCTTGTTGAAATACCTTGTCCGTTATCCTTTCTTCCAATCATAAAAAACACTGAAATGAAAAGACTCGTCCTTCCGGTGATGGCTGTTGCAGGTTTGCTTTTATGCCAGCCGGCGCAAGCACAATTTTTTAAGAAGCTAAAAGACAAAGCAAAAGAAGCTGTCAATAAAAAAATTGACCCGGGCAGCAGTAGCAGCGATAATAATAACAGTAACAGCAGCAATAGCAGTGATGATTCAAATAACAGTTCTTCTTCTTCAGGCAAACCAACCAATAAAGGTGGCGGCGGATTAAAAAATACCACACCTCCTGATGTAAACCAGCAGATGACAGATGCTGAATCAGCACATGCTGCAGCCAAGTACAGCGATGCCCGTTATTCGATACAGCAGGCACTGATGGGTGTGGAGATACAGTTAGGCAGGGAAATATTAAAATCATTACCAAATCCTGTGAATGGTTTGCAAAAGGATACTATGCAGGATAAAGTAGCAAGCAGCCAATGGGGCTGGAATAACCTCACCATACAAAGGGTATATACTGACCAGAAGGACAAGCAGCTTACCGTAACAATTGGCAACAACGCCATGTATGCAGGTGTGGCCAATCTCTATTTCAATAATGCTTATGGTATACAGGCTGATGCCAATAACCAGAACATGAAACAGACAAAAGTAAAAGGTAACAAAGCTATTATTGAGTATAGTGACAGTAAGGGATATACGCTGATGGTGCCGATAGGGCAATCTGCACTCATTGTATGGGAATGTATCAATTTTGCAGATGAAAACGAAGTAATGGCAGCTGCCAATGCATTTGACATTGAGGGTATCAAGAAAAGTCTTGGAGAACAATAAACCAAATTATCAAAAAACAGAGCGATCATGAAATCATTTATTATAATAGTTTGTTTATGCTTACCTGCAGTTACACTTACAGCGCAGGGAGATTTTAAAAGCCAGATGACCACTGCAAAAAAATCGTATGCAGCAGGTAAACTGGAAGATGCTCATTTTGCATTGCAGCAGGCCATGCAGGAACTGGATATCATTATTGGTAAGGAAGTGCTGAAGCTTATGCCACTGAAACTGGACAGTCTTGCATCAAACCCAAAAGAAGACAGGGTGGCTGCCAATGTTGGTTTTGTGGGTGCCACCATCCACCGCAGTTATGGTAAACAGGGAAAGGCACAGGTGGAGATCATTAATAATTCTCCATTGATCAGTACGGTCAATGCATTCTTAAATTCTTCTTTCCTGGGTGGAATGGTACGGGATGAAAATACAAAGGTGGTGAAAGTGCAGGGCTATAAAGCGAGGCTTGAGAAACAGGGAGAAAATGCAAACGGGAAACTCAATTATAGTTTGCAGGTGCCGTTTAACAGCGCATTGATGACCTTTACATTAAATGGTTTTGATGAAAATGAAGCATTGTCAATTGCCAATAGTTTTCCATTGGCAGATATAGCCAAACTGATACAATAATAAATTTAATGCGTATACAAATTGCAGCTGTACAGCTGCAATTTTTTTATGCTGATTGCGGTACTTCATTCACCATTCTTCAAAAAAACTTTGCCAAGTCAATTTTTGACTTAGCTTTAATTATCAAAATTCACCTTCAACTTTTTTTATGAGAAAAATGCTCCTGCTGGCTGCGCTGTTTTTTTCAATGGCAGCTTCAGCTCAAAAAACCTATATCTATTGTGGTAAATTAATTGATGCAGTCAGCGATGCTGTTCAAACAAGTAAAACAATCATTATTGAGGGTAATAAAATTGTTGATATAAAAGACGGGTTTGCAACTACAGCCGATGGTGATAAAGTAATCGACCTGAAAACAAAAACTGTAATGCCCGGTCTGATGGATATGCACGTGCACATTGAATCTCAAACCAAGCGGAATGCCCAGGCCGACAGGCTTTTGACCGAACCGCAGGATGTTGCTTTCCAGGCCGTGAATTATGCATATACAACCTTGATGGCTGGTTTTACCACCATAAGGGATTTAGGTGGCAGCGGTGTAAATATTTCTCTCCGTAATGCAATCAATAAAGGAACAACAGTTGGCCCGAGAATTTATACAGCAGGAAAAATAATTGCCACCACCGGTGGGCATGGTGATGGCAGTAATGGTGTAAGAAAAGAGTGGGGCGGTGACCCCGGTCCGGCAGATGGTGTGGTAAACGGACCGGATGAATGCCGCAAAGCCGTAAGACAACGTTATAAAGAGGGTGCAGACCTGATCAAGATAACAGCAACCGGTGGTGTATTGAGCCAGGCGAAAGATGGTTCGGGCGCACAGTTTACAGAAGAAGAAATAAAGGCTATTGTGGAAACTGCAAAAGATTACGGTTTTAAAGTTGCCGCACATGCACATGGCGCAGAAGGTATGAAAAGAGCAATACGTGGTGGTGTTACATCAATAGAGCATGGAACATTTATGGATGATGAAGCGATCGCCCTGTTCAAAAAATATGGAACCTGGTATGTACCCACTATCATTGCAGGAAAATCAACGGGAGACTCAGCAAAGATCCCGGGATATTATTCTCCCATTGTAACACCAAAGGCATTGTCAACTGGTCCAAAAATACAGGCAACTTTTGCCCGTGCATATAAAGCTGGTGTAAAGATTGCTTTTGGTACTGATGCTGGTGTATATGCACATGGTAAAAATTATTTAGAGTTTCAATACATGACAGAAGCAGGTATGCCAATGATGGAAGCAATTAAATCTGCCACTATCAGTGCTGCTACATTACTTGGCGTGGAAGATATGCTGGGCACCATTCAAAAAGATAAGCTGGCAGATATTGTAGCTGTGGATGGAGATCCGCTGCAGGATGTGGCTGTAATGGGTAAAATGGTGTTTGTAATGAAAGACGGTAAAGTGTATAAACAATAACGGAGTGAAAATAGAAAATTAAGAAAATATGAATGCGGTTGCGAATGAACTCGAGAAGATCGTTGATGACTATGCAAAGCGCTTAGCAGAAGTAGATGAAAGGGTATACGTGCTGAAACCTTTACCGCACAAATGGAGTAAGAAAGAAGTATTAGGGCATTTGATTGATTCGGCACAAAATAATATCCGGCGCTTTGTAGTGGCACAATATGAAGACAAACCGCATATTGTATATGCGCAGGATAACTGGGTGACTGCCGCAAACTACCAGCAATATTCAACAACAGCTTTAATCGAATTGTGGGGATTGCTCAACAGGCATATGGCAATTATATTAAAAAGTATGCCTGCCGGCGCTGAAGGAAAACTTTGCCTTACCGGCGAACTGTGTTCTATTGAGTGGCTCGCCGTGGATTATATTAAGCATTTAAAGCATCACTTACACCAAATACTTGAACTGGAACCAATCGCTTATCCTTAGTAACCTTTCATCATTTTAAGGATTTTTTGTAACCACTCATCCTCTTATAATTCCTCCGGTGGTTTGTAGCTCCGGTGCAAATTTAAAATACAGCATTTTTGCCGGTAACTCTGCTAAACTGATGAAACAACTGATTGTATTGCTGTTACTGTTTTCCTGCGCCCGGTCTTTTGCCCAGCAAAGAGATGGTGAAACCTTCCAGCGTGATTACCGGTATGAAATTGAAAAGACAGCTGAACACATCAAAATTGACGGGGAACTGAATGAAGCCGTATGGTCCACTGCTGCAAAAACGGGTGATTTCTGGCTCAAATTTCCCAATGATATAGGAAGACCAAAGAACAAAACCGAAGTAAGGGTGACGTATGATGATAAGTTCATCTACTTTGGCTTTACTGCACAGGATTCAGGAAAAGCATTTATCCAGAGTTTAAAAAGAGATAATGGCCATGATGGTAATGACTGCGTGGCGATTGTGCTGGATCCCACTAACCAGCGGACTAATGGATTTTTCTTCGTGGTGAATGCATTCAATGCACAAAGCGAAGATCAGTTGCCATTGCCTGAAGAAAATGCCTGGAGCTGGGACAACAAATGGTACAGTGCCACCAAAAGATACCCTGATAAATGGACAGCTGAAATTGCCATACCATTTAAGACAATCAGGTATACCGCAGATAAATTATTATGGGGCATTAATTTTTTACGGGTGGATCCTGTGCAGAATGAATACAGCGTCTGGACACACCTGCCTGTAAATTTTGCTTCACACACATTGGTATACACGGGAGCGTTAGTATGGAAAACGCCACCACCGCCTGCGGGTGGCAACAATGCTTTTATTCCATATATCAATGGTGAATTAAATAAGGATAATCAAAATGGGTTACCAATAAAGTCAAAAGCCAATGCCGGTTTTGATGCAAAGGTTGCTTTAACTTCTTCATTGAACCTGGATATTACGGCCAATCCTGATTTTTCACAGGTGGAGGTGGACCGGCAGGTAACTAACTTGTCAAGGTTCAGTATTTTCTTCCCTGAACGGCGTACCTTTTTCCTTGAAAATTCTGATCTCTTTTCCAATTACGGTTATCCTGACGCAAGACCATTTTATTCAAGGACTATCGGGCTGGATGCCAACGGTAACCGTATCCCCATCATTGGGGGTGTAAGGCTTACTGGCAATATTGATAAATCCACCCGTATTGGTGTAATGAATATGCAAACAGCAAAGAAAGATGATGTGGCTGCGCAGAATTATACTGCTGCTACCATACAGCGGCGTGTGCTGAAGCGGTCTGTTGTAAAGGCATACTTTTTAAATCATGAGAACTTTATTTCTTCATCAGAAAAACAGGCAAATCCTTTAAGTGCTTATGGACGTAATGCCGGCGCTGAATTTGAGTACAATGACCTGGAAGGTAAATGGGGGGGCTGGGCAGCATATAACCACTCATTCAAAAAAAATGTTACTGACCATAATGCTTTTTTCCAGGCGGGCGGCCAGTACAATACGAGAAACTTTACGGCACTGGTAAATTATGCTGGTGTGGGTACTAATTATTATACCGACATGGGGTATGTACTGCGTATTGAAAACTATGATGCATTAAGAGATACCGTTGTAAGGCTTGGTTACCGTGACCTGTGGACAGAAGCCAGTTACCGCATCTATCCAGAGAAGGGCAATGTGATACAGCATACTTTTTTTGCTTACAACGATGTCATTTTTAATCCGGACAACAGTGTAAATGAAAGAAGCCAGATGCTGGAGTACAGCATCAATTTCAGGAATACATCAAACGCATATATAAATGTGATCCATAATGATGTTAACCTGCTTTTTCCAACGTCGTTTACTGATAAAACACCATTGCCAAAAGGCAATTACTCTTACTACCGGTTAAGAGCCGGATATAATACTGATTTCAGGAAAGTGTTCAGCATAAACATCAATGGTGGTATCGGCAGTTTTTATAATGGTAACTATAAATCACTGAGTACAACCATTACCGTTAGAAAGCAGCCTCACCTGAATCTTGGACTTACTACAGAGTACAATAGACTTGACTTCCCGGATCCTCATGGCAGCACGGAGTTGTTTCTGATAGCGCCGAGAGTGGAGCTGAATTTCAGTACATCAATCTTCTGGACAACTTTTTTCCAGTACAATACACAGCGAAATAATGTTAATATCAACAGCCGCCTGCAATGGCGCTTCAAACCAATGAGTGATATTTTTGTGGTGTACACAGATAACTATTTCACCGATCCTTTCTTTAAGAATAAGAACAGGGCGCTGGTATTTAAAATGAATTACTGGCTTAACTGGTAGACAACTTTGTTATAGATGCCAGGTATGAATGAACTCCTTTAAATTTGGAATTAAGTCCACCATTGCATGGATCGCCATTACCAGCCAGAGATTTTTTGTTTTACTGTATACAACACCTAAAAAAATACCTGCAATGCTCATATAGGCAACTGTGTAAGCAGTCCAGAATAAGAAAGGCATCTGTTCTTCCATGCCTTCACTTTCGGCACCACGTAAATAAAGACCTGGCGCATGTACCAAACCAAATATCAAAGCTGAAACAATGATGCCACCTGTTTTTGATTTGAGCAACACGCCCATTCTCGATTGCAGTAGCCCCCGGAAAAAGAATTCTTCGATCAGCCCGGCATCAAAAAATAAGTAAAGGAAACAAAGCGGTGCAGCAATGATCACCTGCATGAAACTAAAATGTTCCTTCCTGAGTTGTTTACCACCGTTGGCAAGAAAATATTGAAACAGCAGGATGGCGACAGAGAGAATAGCAAAAACAGCCAGTGCTTTTTTGTCAAAACATTTTACAGCTGTATCCCTGAGTCCAAAATCCTTTAATGTAAAACCAGCTGCTTTATATACCGCAAACGGGATCAGTACAAATACAAACAATTTTTTTATGAAAATGATAGCTGTGGCTATTTGCCCGTTCTCAAGCCATTTGCCCGGAAAAAAAGTATTAATGAAACCACTGCCATAAGTAATGTATAACACTATCCAGGCTATGAGTGCAGCTATAGCCAGTGCTTCATAGTTGATCAGCGGCCGGTGCTGCGGATTGGGAAACGCTTTTGTAAACCACCAGGCGATAAATGAAAAGCCAATGCCGAGGATCATAAAAGCAGGCAGGAAATCAGTAAGTGATATTTGAAATGTAAAATGCAAATAACAAATGCAGAGCACGTAAAGGGAAAAGCCTGCCCATAAATAACGCTCTTTGAAAATTTCCATGTATCGTAATTTTTCCGCTTAAAGGTAATGGCACTCCTGCAGTGCAAGCACGTTTTTCCGCCTCCCGGTTATTTTCACCTATTTAACGGCATAAATTTTCCGCCTCAGTAATTTTTTTTTGATAAACTGCAGAATAAGATTCTATCTTTGCTTTTAACCAAATGGTTAAAAATGGCTAAGTCGCAAAAAGATAAGGATACGGGTGAGAAAATACTCGCTGCTGCAAGAAAGGTTTTTCTTATAAAGGGAATGGCAGGGGCAAGGATGCAGGATATTGCAGATGAAGCCGGTATGAACAAAGCACTGCTGCATTATTATTTCAGCAGTAAGGAAAAATTGTTTGAAGTGATCTTCCTCGACGAGGCAAAGAAGTTTTTTCCAAAAGTGAATATGATCTTTGAATCAGACAGTTCCTTATTTGAGAAGATAGAGCAGTTTACTGCAGAGTATATTGACGAAATACAGCAAAATCCTTACCTGCCCTTGTTTATAATCAACGAGATCAACCAGAACCCGGAGAAGTTTTTGTATAAAATATGGGGTAAAAGCTATCTGCCCCGACCGGAGAAATTCCTGGCGCAGGTTGATAAAGAAGTAAGGAAAGGTATCATAAAGCCAATAAGCCCGGTGCACCTGCTGGTTAATATTTTGTCCATGTGCATTTTTCCATTCATGGCTAAGCCGATGATTATGCGGACCATCGGGCTGGATGATCTCCAGTTCAGGATGCTGATGGAACAGCGGAAAATTGAAATACCAAAGTTTATCATTGCGTCTATAAAAAAATGATTTTACAAAAGAAACTAACCAAATGGTTAAATTGATAATATGAAAAAGATCTTCTTCTTTTTGATCATGCTGAAAGGAACAGCACATGCACAATCACTAAGCCTGGAGAAGGCTTATGAACTGGCGAAGCAATATTATCCTGTTACAAAGCAGCGTGATCTTGTAAAGCAAACTGCAGATATCAATATCAGCAACCTGGCAAAAGGTTACCTGCCACAAGTGAACATCAGTGGGCAGGCTACTTACCAGTCGGCTGTTACGGAAATAAAAGTGCCGGTTCCGGGTGTAAATATTGACCCACTCAGCAAGGACCAGTATAAGTTACTGGCAGATGTGAACCAGCTGATCTACGATGGCGGTGTGATAAAACAGCAGCAGCAGATACAGCAACTGAACCAGGACGTGGAGCAACAAAGGATTGAAGTAGAATTGTACAAACTGAAGGAGCGTATTAACCAGCTTTTCCTGGGCGTGTTATTTCTTGATGAACAGCTGAAACAGGTTGATCTTGTAAAAGACGATCTCAATACAGGTATAAAAAAAGTGGAGGCACAGGTGAAGAATGGAGTGGCATTCAGGTCGAACCTGGATGTGCTGAAAGCTGAAGTTTTAAAGGCGGAACAAAGAAGGATCGAATTAAAAGCATCCCGTAAGGGACTGACAGATGTGCTGGCGCTTTTTATTAACCAGCCGCTGGATGGAAATGCTGTATTGGAGAAACCT
Source organism: Ferruginibacter sp. (assembly GCA_047600665.1). Taxonomy (GTDB): domain Bacteria; phylum Bacteroidota; class Bacteroidia; order Chitinophagales; family Chitinophagaceae; genus Ferruginibacter. Next base: position 1,271,111 of record JASGKJ010000003.1, on the reverse strand, counting down.
GTACTAAAAGAAACTTTACCCGGTGAAATTAAAAGACCTGAATTAACACTTTTCAGTTCCCAGTCAAAATTATTTGGAAGCCAGGATAGGCTTATCCATTCAAAGAATTTACCAAAGGCCAGCCTGTTTTTCCAGGGAGGTTATGGTAAGCCTGGTCTTAACTTTTTAAAAAATGAATTCGATGTTTTTTATACAACAGGTGTCCGGCTCAACTGGTCGTTCAGTGGCTTGTACACGCAAAAGAAAGAAAAGCAGCTGGTGGAGATCAATAAAAGACTGGTAGATGTACAGCAGGAAACTTTTTTATTGAATACAAACACCGCTTTAAAACAACAACAGGCTGAAATTGAAAAATTACAGCAGCTGATCACTACGGATGCAGATATTATCGCATTACGGGAGAGTGTGAAAGAAGCGGCAAAAGCACAGTTAGAGAATTCCGTAATCACAGCAAATGATTATTTACGGGAAGTAAATGCCGAAGACCAGGTGAGACAGGCATTGATAGCACACCAGCTGCAGTTATTACAGGCGCAAATTAATTATCAAACCATTTCAGGAAAGCAATAAGATATAAATACAGAAATATGAAAAAAGTTTTTCTTATCCCGTTTTTTTCAGCAGTGCTTTTCACTGCCTGTAAAAACAACAGTAACCAGTTTGATGCTTCAGGCACATTCGAAGCTGAAGAAGTAATCGTGTCATCGGAACTGCCCGGCAAGATCGTCTCCTTTAATATTGAAGAAGGCGCTGCTGTTGGTAAAGACAGTATGGTGGGTGTAATTGATGCGGTGAATATTGCCCTGCAAAAAGAACAGGTGGAAGCCAGTATAAAAGCACTTAGCCAAAAAACCGCCGATGTACAACCACAAGTAAGGTTGTTACAGGATCAGCTGACTGTTCAGCAGTCGCAGCTTGATAATTTACTGCATGAAAAGAAACGGGTGGAAAATTTGCTGAAAGCAGATGCAGCCACGGGCAAACAACTGGATGATATCAATGCACAGATAGATGTGGTAAAGAAGCAGATGTCTGTAACACAACAGCAGGTGGCAGTGCAGCGTAACAATATTAGCACACAAAACCGTGGTGTGTTAAGTGAAGCAGCGCCGCTGGAGAAGAGGGTGGCGCAGTTAAAAGACCAGGAAAAAAGAGCCAGCATTATTAATCCTGTAAATGGAACCGTACTTACCAAGTATGCCGAAGAGGGTGAGATAACGGCAGCGGGTAAGGCATTATATAAAGTGGCAGACCTGTCAGTGCTTACATTAAGAGCTTATGTTTCAGGAACGCAGCTGCCGCAATTAAAATTGAACCAAACCGTAAAGGTTTTCATTGATAATGGACCTGATAAATACAAAGAATATACAGGTACTGTTACATGGATTTCAGATAAAGCTGAATTTACTCCAAAAACAATACAGACAAAAGAAGAACGTGCTAACCTTGTTTATGCGGTAAAGGTGAAAGTGAAGAATGACGGGTATTTAAAAATTGGCATGTACGGAGAAGTAAAATTATAGAGTAAAATTATGCCAGCAGTAAAAGTTGACAATATTATTAAAACCTACGGTAAGAAAAAAGACGTGGTGACAGCACTGCAGGATATTTCTTTTGAAGTGCGGCCTGGTGAGTTGTTTGGTATCATTGGTCCTGATGGCGCTGGTAAAACATCCCTGTTCCGCATACTCACCACTTTACTGCTTGCAGACAGCGGTACCGCCATCGTGGATGGGTTTGATGTGGTGAAGGATTATAAAGCAATTCGCAACAGGGTGGGGTATATGCCCGGCAAATTTTCATTGTACCAGGATCTTACTGTAAAAGAAAACCTGGATTTTTTTGCCACGATATTCAACACAACTATTGAGGAGAATTACGATTTGGTGAAGGATATTTATTCGCAGATTGAGCCCTTTAAAGATCGCATGGCGGGTAAATTATCCGGTGGCATGAAACAAAAGCTTGCGCTGAGTTGTGCACTGATACATAAACCTTCTGTGTTGTTTTTGGATGAGCCTACCACCGGTGTGGACGCAGTATCGAGAAAGGAGTTTTGGGAGATGCTGAAAGGATTGAAAAAACAGGGGATTACTATTTTGGTTTCCACTCCGTATATGGATGAAGCAAGCCTTTGCGACAGGGTGGCGCTTATACAATCGGGTAAAATACTTTCTATTGATACACCGCAGCAGATCGTAGAGTCATTTGGGAAACCGCTCTGGGCACTGCGGGCACACAATATGCTGCAGCTGCTGAATGATATCCGCTCGGTTGATGCCGTTGAGAATGCCTATCCTTCCGGCGTATACCATCATGTGGTACTAAAAAATGGAAATGGTAAAGACACATTGGAGAAATTTCTTGCTGGCAAAAATGAAGGTTTTGAAATAAAAACCATCGAACCAACAATTGAAGATTGTTTTATGGAACTAATGAGGGGGTAGTTTATTGATGTATACACCCAGTTAAAAAAAGCGAACAGATGCAAAATGAAAAGATCATAACTGCTGATAAGCTGACCAAACGCTTCGGTGATTTTATTGCTGTCAATGAAATTTCTTTCGAAGTGAATAGAGGAGAGATATTCGGTTTTCTTGGAGCGAATGGCGCCGGTAAAACAACTGCCATGCGTATGCTCTGTGGTTTGTCTTTACCAACGGGAGGAAAAGCAACCGTAGCGGGTTTTGATGTATATAAAGAAAATGAAAAGATAAAAAAGAACATTGGTTATATGAGCCAGAAATTTTCTTTGTACGAAGACCTGACAGTGAAAGAGAACATGCGCTTTTATGGTGGTATATATGGAAAGAGTGATGCATTTATAAAAGATAAAACGGCAGTCGTGTTGCAGCAGCTGCATTTGGAGAATGAAGCTAATAAACTGGTGAAATCATTACCGCTGGGATGGAAACAGAAACTGGCATTTTCTGTAGCCATTTTTCATGAGCCTGTTATCGTTTTCCTGGATGAGCCAACAGGTGGTGTTGACCCGGTAACAAGACGTGAATTCTGGAACATGATATACGAGGCCGCAGCAAATGGCATTACCATTTTTGTTACCACCCATTATATGGATGAGGCAGAATACTGCAACCGGGTAAGCATCATGGTGGATGGAAAGATCGAAGCGCTGGCTACACCGGCAGGATTAAAAAAGCAATTCAGTTCGGGTTCAATGGATGAAGTGTTTTTAAAACTGGCACGAAAGGCGACAAGAGCGGAGAATTAATTGAAAGTTGAGAGTGGAAAGTTGAACTGGAGCTAAATTAATTGTTATGGCAAAAAATATTACGGCGGACAAATCAGTAGATTTTGCAATTAAAATTGTGCGTCTTTACAAATTTTTAGCGGAAGAGAAGAAGGAGTTTGTTTTATCAAAGCAAATACTTCGAAGTGGAACTGCTATTGGTGCTTTGATAAGAGAAGCAGCGCATGCAGAATCGAAGGCCGATTTTTTGCATAAAATGAATATTGCTCTTAAAGAGGCAAATGAAACCGGGTATTGGCTCTTACTTCTTCTTGAAGGAGCATATATAACCACAGAAGTGCATTCGCAATACAACCATGACTGTGAAGAATTGATAAAGCTACTGGCCAGTATTGTTAAAACCACTAAAGCAAATCTTGGCAGATGAAAAACAATTCTCAACTTTCAATTTTCAACTTTCAATTCCTCGCTTTTGTAAAGAAAGAATTTTACCACATCTGGCGGGATAAACGAACCATGTTCATTCTCCTGGGTATGCCCATTGTACAGATCATCATCTTTGGTTTTGCACTCACCAATGAAGTAAAAAATTCAAAGATCGCAGTGCTGGATAATGCAAAGGACAATGCATCTGTTTCGCTTGTTAGTCAAATTGCCGCCAGTAATTATTTTGATATAGAACGGAACCTTCATTCTTACACCGAAATTGAAGAGGCTTTCCGGCAGGGTAAAATTAAAATGGCACTGGTGATACCAAATAACTTTTCAGCAGACCTCCAGCATTTTAACAAAGCACAGGTGCAACTGGTGGCTGATGCATCTGATCCCAATGTAGCCAATACGCTCACTAACTATGCTACGGCCATTATCATGGATTACCAAAGCCGTATTACCAATAACCAGCAATTGCCTTATACCATCAATACAGAGTTGAGAATGCTGTATAATCCACAATTGAAAGGTGCTTACAATTTTGTGCCGGGTGTAATGGCAATGGTACTGCTGCTTGTTTGCACCATGATGACTGCTATTACAATCGTAAAAGAAAAAGAAACGGGTACTATGGAAATCATGCTGGTTTCACCTATGAAGCCACAGTTGGTGGTTTTTGCAAAAGCTGTCCCTTATCTTTTGTTATCAATCATTAATATCAGCAGCATTTTATTACTGAGTGTATTTGTGCTGGAAGTACCCATCAATGGCAGCCTGCTGCTGCTGGTGGGTGAAAGTATTTTGTTTACACTGGTATCCCTCTCGCTTGGGTTACTCATTTCCTCCGGTGCTGAATCGCAGCAGACCGCCATGTTTATCTCACTCATAGCGCTTTTCCTCCCTACAGTAATGCTGAGTGGTTTTATGTTTCCCATAGAAAATATGCCGCTGCCTTTAAGAACTATCTCCAACATCGTTCCGGCAAAATGGTACTACAGCATTGTAAAATCAGTGATGATAAAAGGGCTGGGCTTAAAAAGCGTCTGGAAAGAAACCTTGATACTGGCAGGTATGATGACCTTCTTTTTAACACTCGCTATTAAAAAATTTAAAATCAGGCTGGCGTGAGAACACTCAAATTTTTATTACAGAAAGAATTCCGGCAGATATTCCGTGATCCATCTATCATACGGCTCATTTTTATGATGCCGGTGATACAACTGATGATATTACCCTGGGCTGCTGATTATGAAATGAAGAATATAAAGCTGGGCGTGGTGGATCATGATCATTCGGATTACTCCCGTAAACTGGTTTCTAAGATCACTTCCTCAGGTTATTTTATTTTGAATGACTATGCAGCATCCTACAACCAGTCGCTTGAAGCAATCGAAAAAGATAAATCAGACCTTGTATTGCAGATACCGGCCGCATTTGAAAAAGAATTGGTAAAGGAAAATGAAGCTAAATTATTTATTGCAGGTAATGCAATCAATGGCGTAAAAGCTAACCTGGGCAGCGCATACCTGCGTAACATCATACAGGACTTTAACAGGGAGGTACGCCTGCAGTGGATACAGCTGCCACGTTTCAGCCCGGAGACACAAATAGAAGTGACTTCCTCCAACTGGTTCAACCCTTTGCTGAACTATAAATATTTTATGGTGCCGGGTATACTGGTGATCTTACTTACAATGGTGGGTTCCAACCTGGCAGCCATCAACATTGTAAGAGAAAAAGAGATCGGTACCATTGAACAGATCAATGTAACACCTGTAAAAAAATATCATTTCGTTTTAGGGAAACTGGTGCCCTTCTGGTTATTGGGTCTTTTTGTACTAACGCTCGGCCTCCTGATCGCAAGACTCGTATATGGTATCGTACCGTTGGGCAGCTTCGCCACCATTTATATTTTTGCATCTGTTTACTTGCTGGCCGTACTCGGTCTTGGCTTATTAATTTCCACTTATGCATCCACGCAGCAACAGGCCATGCTCATTTCTTTTTTTGTAATGATGATCTTTATTTTACTGGGTGGATTATACACTTCTATTGACAGTATGCCGCAATGGGCACAAAACATTACCAGGTTCAACCCGGTATCTTATTTTATTGAAGTGATGCGGATGGTGGTGCTGAAAGGCAGCGGGCTGGCAGATATAAAACAACACCTGCTTATTATGACAGGCTTTGCTGTAGTGCTGAACGGGTGGGCCGTACTTAGTTACAGGAAACGTTCTTAGAGCAGGGTGATTTATCTTTTGGTTAAAAAGGTAATTAAAGCATAGCTTCTTTATTATACTTGTTCCTGTATTCAAGCGGCGACATGCCGGTGATCTTCCGGAATACTTCACGAAACGCTTTTATATCTGAGTAACCTACATCATACATTACCTCGTTGATATTTTTACGGGTGGTTTCAAATGCTTTTTTAGCAGATTCAATTTTTACACGCTGCGAATATTCAAGTGGTGTGTTACCGGTTGCTTTTATAAAACGCCGGTCAAAGTTGCGGCGGCCCACGGCAAACCTAGAAGACAGGTCTTCAACAGAGATCTTTTCATCCGGGTGATTTTCTATATAAGCCTGTGCCTGCTGCACCATCTCATCTCCATGTGTTTTTTGCCCGGTAAAAATGGTAAAGCCCGACTGGCTTTCCCTGTCCAGTTCTATCTGGAAAATTTTAGAACAGAAGATCGCCGTTTGCCTGTCATAATATTTTTCCACCAGGTAAACAAGCAGGTTTAAAAAGGAGTAAGCGCCACCGTTAGTATATATGCCATGCTCATCCGTGATTAATTTTTCCGGTTGCAGGCGCACATTAGGGAACAGTATCCTGAATGTATCTGCAGCCGACCAGTGGGTGGAGCAGTTCTTTCCATCAAGTAAACCTGCAGATGCCAGCATAAAAGTGCCCGTACACATACTCGCTATTTCAGCACCATGCTTGTACTGCTCCTCTATCCATTCCACCAACTGTTTGTTACCCGCCATTGCTTTTTTAAAATCCGGTATAAGCGACGGAACAATGACCAGGTTAGTTTTACTTATGGCAGTAATATGGGTATGCGGTTGTATTGCCACCAGGCCATTATCAAACGCAGCTCTTTTTGAGATGCCTGCCACTTCTATCCTGTAAGGTTCTTTTTTGCCTGTCTTCTTCCAGTATTCGTTTGCTCTTACAAAGATCTCGTAAGCGCCAACGATACAGGCTACGCTGCTGAGTGTGCTCTGGCCATCGGGAACAAGTATGGTAATATGTTTCATAAGTATTTTTTTATGATACCGGCTGCAGTGCTTTGCCCATCATTGTTGCGTCGCACACTTCGGCCATAGTATGTTTCTGTACTTTTAAAAGAAAACTGTGCCTGCAAATATAGAAACTTAGCCTGTCCAAATCAACCCGTCACAAAGTCCATTTTGCACCCTGTTCAACTGGTATCCGGACAGTAGCTTTGTATAATCAATAATCAGTAAATTATTTGTAAAATGGCAACCGCAGATTTTAGTACCACCTTACTAGTAGAACAAACAGTACAGGAAGTATTTGACGCTGTAAATAATGTACGTGGCTGGTGGTCAGAAGAAGTGGAGGAAAGTACGGATAAAATGGGTAACGAGTTTGTCTACCGTCACCTGGACCTTCACTATTCAAGACATAAAATAACAGAACTGGTTCCAGGGAAAAAAATTGTCTGGTCTGTAACAGACAGTACCATGTATTTTGTAAAAAAGAATAAAGATGAATGGACAGGTACAAAGGTCATCTTTGATATATCCACGACGGGGAATAAAACACAATTAACCGTCACCCATCATGGCCTCACACCGGCGCTGGAATGTTTTGGTGCCTGCTCCGGCGGCTGGAACCATTACCTGCACAAAAGCCTGTTGCCACTTATAACCACGGGCAAAGGTCAACCTGATAAAAAGACATCATAAATAAAAATAATGATCATGGAAAACAAAGGACTCTCACTTCATTTTGCAACAAACAAATCTCCTGAAACTGTATTTAAAGCCATTAATAATGTGCGTGGCTGGTGGTCAGCGGAAATAGAAGGTAATACAGCCAAACTCAATGATGAATTTGATTATCGTTACCAGGATGTACACCGCTGTAAAATACGGATAATAGAATCGGAGCCAAACAAACGGGTGGCCTGGCTGGTGCTGGATAATTATTTCAGTTTTACAAAAGACAAAACTGAATGGAAGAGTACAAAAGTGATCTTTGATATAACGGAGCAGGATGGTAAAACACAGGTACAGTTTACACACCTTGGACTGGTGCCGGATTATGAATGTTACAATGCCTGTGTGAATGGCTGGACACAATATATACAGCACAGCCTCCCTGCACTCATCGATACTGGAAAGGGACAGCCCAATTCGAAAGAGAAAGCTTATACTGTTCATGAAGTGGCAGCGAGGTTCAACGAACTGGCGCAACAGGAAAAGTGGTTTGAGATACAGGATGAGTTTTTTTCGGACAATGTAAAAAGTATTGAACCTGTAGGTGCTCCTTATTTAGCAACTGCTGAAGGCAAAACCGTGGTACGTAAAAAAGGGGAGGATTTTGTAAAAAGAATAGAAGCAGGCCACCGGTTTCATACAACCGAACCGGTTGTTGGTGGTAATTATTTTGCCATTGGCAGGGAGATGGACATAACGGTAAAGGATATTGGAAGAATACAAATGAACGAAGTGATATTATATGAAGTAAAAGATGGAAAGATTATATCGGAGCAATTTTTCTATTAAGAGAACAATTTTTTAGATCCCTGCAAAACATATAACTGTTCTGCAGGGATTATTTTTTAATTGTAACCTAACACGGATGTATTATGCTTTCCTTGCTTTAATGCAAAATTGTAATGATAACACCCGGTTTGACTGTAAACTGTACATTTGGTTTTACAACCAGGCTGCGGCAAACCACGTTTGTTCCCACTATCACCTTCCCGCTGTTAATTTCCACATCAGTATATGCGTCCGGTAAAACACCCCGGCTCCAGTTTGATGGATTGTTCCAGGCGGAGGTGGTTTCTGAAATGCCGGTGCCGGTCCATATATTTTTAAACTGTGCGTTTTTGGAAATACCCATGTTTACTTTTAAAGCTATTTTTTCATTTAATGCAGCAGTAACACTGGCAGGTGTGCCAATTGATTTTGCAGACCTGCTGTTTATTTTTTTATTATACCGTATGGCTGCAACATCAATAGCAAATGTTGTATCAGTATAGGTTGAATAATCTCTTGCTAAGAAAACGCTGTCGCCTCTTATTATAAAATCGGGGTTGGTGGTTTCTTTACCGCTATTGTCTGCAAAGTAATACCTGATTGAACCGCCCAGCGTATCTGTATCGGCTACAAACCGGCCGATAAGCGTATAAGGTGGTGTTTTAACAACAATATTTGTTTCAGGAATGTAAATAACATTGGTTTTTGCAAAACAGGTAACTCCATAATCAATAATTCCATTTCCGGAGATGTAATAATATGGATCGGGATTACCTGGAACTGGCAGCAATTGCGAAAGGTTGCAAACATCAAGTTCCACAAGCGATGGATTTCCGGCTACCAAAAAATAATCGGTGACAGTCTTAAGGGCTGGAGCACTTATGCCTTTTAGAGAAGGATTTCCTTCAACATAAAAATACCCGCCGGCACTGGCAAGTTTTGGAAATTCTGCACTTACAAGGTTCAGGTTTTGACCTAGATAAATATACTCATTTACCTGTACCAGGTTTTTAAAAACGAGTTTTGTGGGCGTTGTAAAAAAAGCGTTTCGATTACTGTAAAAAACAGTAGTCAGCGTGGTGTCGTTAATTACAAGTATAGTTGTATCTTCTGTAATGATATCATTAACGGTGATAGAAAAGATCTTTTCAGTTTTTTCACCAAGCGGGTTCACACAGCCAATCTTTATCCTGTAGTTGCTTTTTGTTTCATAATCAAAAGCAGATCCGGTTACAAGCTTGTTATCCTGGAGTGCAAAGACATCATTGTCTTCAATACTTTCCGGCAGATAATAATAAAGTCTGCCGCCTGCTGCAGTACTGGCTGAAAGTGTTCCGATCACTGTATTTTTTGGCTGGTTTTCGTTTAGTATTGTGTCAGACAGGAGCAGGTTTTGTGGTGCACCACTGCTGAAGCAGGGGGCTTCAGTATCCGTTGCAGGTGTATTTCCTGAAATGTCATAGTAAACCTGCTCCGGTGTTGTGGTAGCCGGTAAAATTTGCTTTACTGCGCAAACATCCAGCTGCTGTAATACTTTATTACTGTTAATAAACAAATAATCGCTGACCGTATGCAGTTTTGGCGCACTTAATTTTGCGAGTGATTTATTGGAAGAAAATAAAAAATGACCAGCAACACTATCGAGCTTGGGGAATTCAACACCTGCAACATTGATCGTGTTATAAAATTCAACATTGCCATTAACCTTTACAAGATTTTTATAAATAAGTTTTACCGGCGATTGAAAACTGTAGTTGGAGTAGGTGATTTCAGGCAGCACCGCATCCCCGATCTCAACAACTGTAGCTTCTTCCAGCGGATCATTGGTAACATATATCCTGAAAGCACGAACTGTTTTTTCTGCAACCTGGTTTAGTGTATAAACCCATATATCATATGTGGCGGCCGATTCATAATCAAAGGAAGGTCTTGCATACAGTTTATTTCCCTGGACAAAAAAATACCTGTTGTCCAGCTGATCATCGGGGAGGTAATACCTAAATACATCTCCGGCCTGGCCGGTAGCAGAAAAAGTTCCGATAAGGCTGCCCGCAGGACTGTTTTCTAAAATTGTGCTATCAGAAATACCCACGTTTTTGGGAACACCCCTGCTGAAACAAAAAGGTTTTGTATCTACGGCAGGTGTATTATCCTGTATGTAGTAATAATTATCCTCCGGGCTCATGGCTACGGGTACTATCTGCTGCAGGCTGCAAACATCCAGCTGGGCAAGTGCCGTATTACCGCTCACCATGAGGTAATCTGCTACTGAAACCAGGTTTGGCGCACTGATTTTTTTCAAAGACTTGTTCCCGCTAAAATAAAAGTAACCGCCGCAGCTTGTCAGTACAGGAAACTCTACAGAAACAAGATTACTGTTCTCGTAAAATATGATAAAATCATTTACCCGGGTAAGGTTTTTAAAAACAACCTTTGTAGGCGTGCTGAATTTTACATAAGAATAATCAACCGTTGGAAGTTCAGTTGCAGAAATTTCCACAACGGCTGTATCTGCGGGGTGAGCTATAGTACAATTAATATAAAGCAGGAGAAGAAATGTAATGCTTGCTTTCATGTTTAAATTTTACCAGGGTTCTTGTGATGCCCGCCGGGCGGGACTTTGCGAAGGTATTTAATTTTAGGAATACTTCGTAAATGCCATTCAATTTGCCACCGGGAAAAAGGATATGGTTTCCATTTATAAAAAACACATTTTTATGTGATGCCATTATTGCAGCCGGCTGCCGGCATTTTTATAATTTACATAATATCTTATAAACAAGTAAAGCAACATAATGGCAGAACAGCTAAAGAAAGATACGGAAGTAAAGTTGCTGAATGCCTTTACCGATAATGATAAAGGAGGCAACCCAGCCGGGGTGGTATTGGATGCTGATGAACTGTCAAATGCAGCGAAACAGGCCATTGCAGCAAAACTCGGTTTATCAGAAGTTGCTTTTGTTTCTTCATCTGCCGTTGCTGATTTTAAGCTTGATTTTTTTACTCCCACACGCCAGATAGCACATTGCGGTCATGCCACCATTGCCACTTTTTCTTATTTATCGCAAACAGGAAGAATTAAGCAGCAGCATTCATCAAAAGAAACAATTGATGGCAGGAGGGAAATCTTAATACAGGGAGAGCTTGCATTCATGGAACAAAAGGCGCCTGCATACCTGGATAGTGGGGCACAGCGTACAACTATTTTACAGTCTTTGAATTTAACAGAGAAAGACCTGGTAAAGGATGCTCCTGTTTCTATTGTAAACACGGGAAACTCGTTTGCGGTCATTCCTGTTTTAGATTCAACTGTTTTAAAAAATATCGCTCCTGATTTTAAATTAATCAACGAAGTAAGTGAAGCATTTGACCTTATTGGGTATTATGTTTTTTGCACTGAAACCAGCAGTGCAGAACGTGATGCCAGTACACGAATGTTTGCGCCACGCTATGGCATTGAGGAAGAGTCTGCCACAGGAATGGCTGCCGGGCCGCTTGCCTGTTACCTTTATGATGTAATGGGAATAAAAAAGAAAAGGTATATGATAGAACAGGGATGGTTTATGGAGAAGCCCTCACCCAGTTTAATTTTAGTGGATATTGAAACTGCCGATGGAAAAATTAAAGGCCTGATGGCAGGTGGTAAAGGTATTGCAACGGGAGCCGTTAATATTGAATACTGAAAAAACCTGAACTATCTTTTTTCAAAATAAGGAATTTCATCATTGGGTGTTTGTTCCTGCTGGTTCCAGTAAGCAAGTGTTACAACTTTGCCACCGGGCGCTTTCAGCAACCTTCCAAAAATGGCGTTAATGGTATTGAATGTATAATCGGTAACACCAACAGTAAAGGTTTCGGCTGCTGGTGGCGGTGGAGGAGGTACCGGCACATTTTCATCGGCAGGTTTTGCTGCAGGTGCAGCCTTTGGTGCCGGCGTTGGAACCACCACAACAGTATAGCGGTTATATTCCAGTATCTTTTTAAGGAACTCCACCCGGCCGGGTTTTACATTCTTTTCCACGATGCCGCACTTAACACCATCCAGCTCTTCAAATTCATGATTTTTATTTATTGCCATTAGAGTTTATTTGATCAGTTACTCACAGAAACAATATAATCATATACCCAGCTCATGATACCGGTAAATAAAATACCTGCCATGCAGATCACTAACCCAAATGTTACCGAAGGCTGAATATTTATTTTTTCAATTGGCTGCTCATTTTTTTCCATGAACATGGCCCGTACTATTTTAAGATAGTAGTACAATGATATCACCATATTCAATGCAGCGAAAGTAATAAACCAATAACTGCCTTTTGTACCGCCGGCAGTGATCAGAAAAAGTTTACCAAAAAATCCTGCAGCGGGTGGAATACCTGCCAGGGAGAAAAGTGCAGCTGCCAGCATCCAGCTGAGGAAGGGGTTGCTGCTGTATAAGTTTTTATAGTCACTGATTTTCTCCCTGCCTGTTTGTGAAGTGATGGCATCTGCCACAGCAAATGCGGCAAGGTTAGAAAACGCATAGATCAAAATAAAATAAATAACAGATGCTGTGCCTGCTGCTGAGCCACTGCTGATGCCCACCAGTATAAAGCCTACCTGTGCTACAGAAGAAAATGCAAGAAAGCGTTTTATATTTTCCTGTCTTAAAGCAAACAGGTTGCCGGTAAGCATGGTTGCCACTGCAAGTATCACCACCATATTGTACCAGGTTTCCTGCATGGCCGAAAATACATGATAGAGTGTTGAGAGTAACACAAATGCAATAGCACCTTTTGATACAACTGATAAAAAAGAAGTGGTTGCCACCGGCGAACCTTCATACACATCTGCAGTCCATAAGTGAAAAGGAACAATGGATAATTTGAATGCGAAGGCGGCAAGCAGAAATATAAATGCAAGCACCTGTAAGGTGCTGCCATCCAGTTTAGCGGGAAGTTCACTGAAACTAGCGGTGCCGGTTATTCCGTATATCAATGAAATACCAAAAAGCAAAATACCAGAAGAGAAGGCGGAGGACAAGATCATCTTCACCGCAGCTTCTGACGAAACTCTTTTTGAAAGATCAAAATTGGAAAGGGCTGCAATGGGTATGGTGGATAATTCAAGGGATAAATAAAACATCAGCAGGTTACCGCTCGACAGCATAAAAAACATACCCAGCAAGGCGCTTAACATTAATATAAAGAATTCTGCCAGGTGATTGGTGTTCCTGAACCATCCTGCAAACAGCAGCGAGATCAAATAAGCTGCAGCCGAAAGAATATTTTTTTGAAGCGCCAGCAAGGCGTTTGTATGGTACATGCCTGCAAACAATGTTCCGTCTTCATTAACAAAGAAACTTGTTACCAGGTTAGCCAGCAACAACCATTGTATCAAAGTAAGCAGTCTGTTGTTTGAAATGTTACCACTGATTTTAATAAACAGCAGTATAAAGATGATCAAAGTGATCACCAGTTCGCTTTTCATTAATATGAGTGTTTCTGTCATCCTTTTTTATTTAACTGCCTGTATTTTATTTATAATTATCTCTGCACCCGGAGCTACCAGGTTGTTGAGCCAGGCGGGCGCAATACCCATTGCCAGTATGCCTGCAATTAAAATGATCGCCGCCAGTTTCTCATTCCACGAGGCATCTGTTAAATGTTCATAAGTTTCTTTTAATGGGCCCATGGCTACTTTGCCAACTGCTCTTAAAATATATACTGCTGTAACCACAATCGACAAACAGGCAGCAATAGTGGCAATTCGGTAAAAAGTACCAGGGTTTTGCCAGGAGCCAATAAATACGGTCATTTCGGCAACAAATCCACTCAACCCCGGTAAACCAAGTGAACAAAGACCAACAATGAACATTACCGTGCAAACGAAAGGCATTGCTTTTAACAAGCCACCCATTGTGTTTACATCCCTTGTATGTGTGCGTTCATAGATCATTCCTATAACAGCAAAGAAAAGTGCTGTCATCAGGCCATGACTTACCATTTGAAGCACAGCACCCGTGATAGCTGTTTGTGTAAGCATACCAATGCCCAGCAAAACAAATCCACAATGGCTCACAGATGAATAGGCGTTGATATATTTCAGGTCCTTCTGCATCATAGTGGCGAAGGCGCCATATAAAATAGCAATACTTGCAAGAATGATAATAATATGGGAATATTCTTTGGCCGCATCGGGCATTAAATAAGTTGCAGCACGCAAACAACCATAACCTCCCAGTTTCATTGATATACCTGCTAAAAACATGGAACCTGCTGTTGGTGCAGAAGAGTGACCATCGGGAACCCATGTATGAAAAGGAAATAAAGCAGTAAATATTCCAAAACCTATAAAAAGAAAAGGAAAGCATATCAATTGAACATCTTTCGCCAGGTGTGCGTTTGCTATTGAGAGTATATCGAATGTTTTTGGGCCACCCAGGAAAATGCCCAGTATACCCACCAGTACCAGTGCTGAACCACACATAAGCATAAGGGCAAGTTTATTGGCAGCATATTCTTTTCTGCCACTTCCCCAGATACCTATCAGTAAATATTTCGGTATCACGGCCAGTTCAAGAAAGAAGAAAACGGAAAAGAGGTCGAGAGAAATAAAGAACCCATACGCACCAAGGCTTAGCAAGATGAGCATGGCATAAAACTCTTTCACCATCTTTGTTACATTCCATGATACCAATACACCTGCTATTACAACAAAAGCTGTCAGCAATATCATGCTTACAGATATGCCATCCGTGCCAATGTGAAAATTTATGTTCCAGGCGGGAAACCAGGTATAGTTTTTTTCAAACAACACCTGCGCAGTATTGCCAGCTGCCCTTTCTTTGTTGAAACTGCACAGCAAAATAAATGATAAGATTAATTGCCCGGCTGCTCCTGTTAGTGCAACAGTTTTTACCTGCTGTGCAGTACGCATAAGCATAATAAGCAACAGGGTTGCCAGCGGTACAAATAATAATGCAGCTAGGTTCATTCTTTGTTTTACTTCATCCAGTAAATAAACAGTACCGCTAATATAATGACGCCTGCTAAAAAGCAAATGGCGTACTGCTGTACTTTTCCTGACTGGAACGTTTTTATTTTATCTGAAATTTTTACTGTTGTATTTCCCGTTGCATCCACCGTGCCATCCACCACTGTTTTATCAAACCAGGCCGCTGCCTTGCCAATGATATTGAACAATATCTTTTTTGTTATAAAAAGATAAATTTCGTCGATATAGAATTTATTTTTTGCCGCCCGGTACAGGCCACCAAGTTGTTCAGTAACACCAGCCGCCTTGCTGCTGTTGTTTTTAAAGAAATAAGTTGCAATGGCAATCCCGGTTAAGCCCAGCACAACCGGCGCAATGGAAAAGCTGAAGTGAAATTCACCTTCCAGCACTTTGCCATCAGCGCTTACAAAATGACCAAAAGGAATAAAGCCGGCCGCAAAGGCACCGGCAGCCAGTATCACCAGCGGCGTCATCATTACAAAGCCACCTTCGCCATGATGCCCTTCATGATGATGATTTGCATTTTTATTCCAGAAAATACTGAAATATAAACGGAACATGTAAAAAGCCGTTAGCCCTGAAGTAACTAACGCTGCCCAGTACACTAACTTGTTGTGGTGATATGCAGCCAGTAGTATTTCTTCCTTACTGAAGAACCCGGCAAAAGGCGGTACGCCTGCAATAGCAAGACAGGCAATTAAAAAAGTAAAATGAGTTATGGGCATTTGTTTTCTCAACCCGCCCATATCTTTCATTTCATTGCTGTGCACATAATGTATTACAGCGCCGGCACCAAGAAACAGCAATGCTTTAAAAATGGCATGGGTAAATAAATGGAACATGGAAGCAGTGTAACCCAACGCAGATAAGCCGAGCGTTCCCCCATTTTCATTATCAGACACGCCCAATGAAAACATCATAAAGCCGATCTGGCTCATGGTTGAATAAGCCAGTACTCTTTTGATATCCGTTTGTGTACAGGCAATAATAGCAGCGAATACGGCCGATATTAAACCAATATATGTTACCACCTGCATTGCTGCCGCAGACATACTGAATACAGGAAATAGTCTTGCCACCAGGTACACGCCTGCCACCACCATGGTTGCTGCATGTATCAATGCTGAAACAGGTGTTGGCCCTTCCATAGCATCCGGCAACCAGATGTGCAATGGGAACATGGCACTTTTGCCTGCACCGCCAATAAAGACCAGCACAATACCCCAGGTGAGTGCAGTGATACCAAGATAAGAGGCCGTTACTGCTGCATTGAGTTCAGGCCCGGCTGTTGTTAAGCGTTGTATCAGGGTATTAAAATCTAATGTATTTGAATAATAAGAAAGCACCAGGATGCCAATTAAAAAGCCAACATCAGCAAACCTTGTTACAATAAATGCTTTTTTACAGGCTGCAACAGCCGATGGCTTTTCAAAATAATAGCCAATCAGCAGGAAGGATGATACACCCACCAGTTCCCAGAAAATATAGATCTGGAAAATATTGGATGATAATACCAGTCCTAACATTGAAAATGTAAACAAACCGAGGTAGGCATAATAAGTGGCGAATCTTTGTTCTCCTTTCATATATCCAAGGCTGTAAATATGCACCATGAGTGAAACAAGCGTTACCACCACGAGCATCATGGCAGATATAGGGTCGAGGATGATACCCATATCAATGGAAAGATCCTTTGTAAACTGCAGCCAGGTATGTTTAAAAGGAATTAGTTTTTGATATGTATCACCTGCTTTGCCATAGTCAAAGAAATACCCGTAAGCAGTATAAGCCGCCAGTATAAACGAAATAAAAAGAAACAGGGTGCCAATAATGCCGGATGCATTGCCAATATATTTCCTGCCAAACAGACCCAACAGCAGAAAAGCTGCCAGTGGCAGTAAAGGAATAAGCAGTATAAGTG
Organism: Ferruginibacter sp.; assembly: GCA_047600665.1. Taxonomy (GTDB): domain Bacteria; phylum Bacteroidota; class Bacteroidia; order Chitinophagales; family Chitinophagaceae; genus Ferruginibacter. The sequence goes on along the minus strand of JASGKJ010000003.1, from coordinate 1,253,805 downwards.
TCGGGTTGGGCATTAATATTTTAATTCTTTAGTGTCTTCCACATCAATCGACTTGTGTGTTCTGTATAAATTGATGATAATAGCTATTGCAACAGCCGCTTCTGCAGCTGCAATGGCAATTATAAATACAGTAAAAAATAGCCCGTCCATTTTATTTGGCCACAGGTATTTGTTAAATGCAATAAAATTGATGTTCACGCTGTTCAGGATGAGTTCAATGCCCATCAGCATGGTGATAAGATTTCGCCTGGACAGGAAACCATACACACCAATAAAGAACAGTGCAGTACTGACAATTAATATATGGTTTAACCCCGGGTTCATTTTTCCATTGCTGTTTTTACGGGTAATGCAATTACAATACAACCAACCAATGCTGCCAGTAACAATATACTCACCACTTCAAACGGTAACGCATAGCCGCCCTCCTCAATACCCATCATCTGGCTGCCAATGGCTGCCACCTCCGGTGCAACGGGTAATTCTGTTGTTGACTTGAATGTATGTTTAAACACCTGCAGCAGTACCAATGCAAAGCCGCAAAATGCGGCGAGCGCAGCAAATAACTGGTTGCCTGTTTTTTGTTTGGGTAATAATTCGCCTGCCTGCTGTGTTAAAAAGATAGAAAATATAATAAGTACCGTAATGCCGCCTACATACACCACGATCTGCACTGCAGCGATAAAATTATATTCCATCCAGAAATATAAACCTGCAACCCCGATGAGTGCAAATAATAAAAAGATGGCAGCACGGAATATCTGCCTTGAAGTAACAGCCAGCAAGCCGCTTATAAGAGCGAGTGCAGCAAGCATATAAAATATTACAGTACTTCCGTTCATTTATTTATTCAACACCTTCCCTGATCTTTGACCCGGGTTTATTTAAAGTTTTTGTTAGCTGGTTCCTGTCAAAGACGCTGTGTTCAAAAGTTTGATCCATCTTAATGGCACCTGTCGGGCATGCCTCCACGCAAAGATTGCACATGGTGCAGAGTTCGAGGTGATATACAAACTTATCGATTGCCTTTTTCTTTTTTCCTTCCGGTGTTACATCAAATTTTGTAATGATCTTGATGGTGGCATTGGGGCAGGCCAGTTCACAGGCAGTGCAGCCGGTGCAGGCGTGCTCATTGTTTGCATCATGTGTCATTACCACTTCACCCTTAAATCTTTCAGGGAGATTTAAAGTTTCCCTGTTGTCAGGGTATTGTTGTGTGATAATTTCTTTATGATGGGTAAAATAATAACCCGTCCGTTTCATACCGGTGAGCAATGATTTAACACCATTGAAAATATCTTTTATATAATTTTTTAAAAACATAAGCGGCCTCACCCTTGTTCCCTCTCCAAAATAGAGGGAGGCCGGGCATTTGTAATTTTATTCACCTTTTTTAATTAAGCATTTCAATAGCTGCCTTTTAGTCAACATTAAAATCCAGCTATCAAAAAGTATCCTGGATAATTGAACTTTTCCTGGCCTCCCCTTTGTGGGAGGCCAGGAGGGACTGCTAAAAATGCCAGCCCGCAATTGCCATCACCGTTGTCAATAATAAATTGAACATGCTGATGGGTAATAAATATTTCCATTCCAAATTTAATAACTGATCAATACGCAACCGGGGGAAACTCCACCTGAACCACATGATCAGAAATATCAGGAAAAATATTTTGCCAAAGAACCACAGGCTGGAAGGGATATAATCCATTATGTGGTTAAATCCTTGCCAGTTGCCAATATGCAGCGGCATCCAGCCACCCAAAAATAAGGTGGCACCAATAGCACAAACAATAAACACGTTTACATATTCAGCTAAAAAGAACAAAGCAAATTTCATCCCTGAATATTCTGTATGAAAACCGGCGGTGAGTTCTGATTCTGCTTCGGCCATATCAAATGGTGCCCGGTTTGTTTCTGCAGTTACTGCAATAATAAAAATTACAAAAGAGATGATGACCGGGATATGCCCCTTAAATATCCACCAGCCATTTTGCTGTGAGTGAATAATGTCCGATAAGTTCAAGCTGCCGGCCAGTACAACGATGGATATCACTGAAAGCCCGGCTGACAATTCATAGCTTACAATCTGGGCACCACTCCGCATGGCACCCACCAGCGAATATTTATTATTACTTGCCCAGCCCGCCATTAAAATACTGATAACAGAAATGGATGAAACAGCAGATACATACAGTACACCAATGTTCAGGTTCCACAATTGAAAATCTTTTGCAAATGCAATTGGTGCCATTAATAACATGGCGACAATGATGGCGAGGTAAGGCGCAAAGTTGAATAAGAATTTATCAGAGCCTCCCGGTGTCAGGCCTTCTTTTACCATCAGCTTTAATGTATCGGCAAAAGATTGTAATACTCCTTTTGGCCCAACCCTGTTTGGACCCAGCCTTATCTGCATCCAGGCGGAAACCTTTCTTTCCATTAAAACCAGCACCAGGCCCAGCACCGCAAACAGGCTGATAACAGCAACGCCGGCCAGCACCATTTCAATAATGGTGGCCCATGTGTCCCCAACGGTTGTATTTAACCAGTTGTGCAGGTTGTTTGCTATATCAGAAAAACTCCACATAATTATTTATGAATGATGGATTATGCGTTTTGATTTTTTTATTCATAATTCAAAACTCATAATTCAAAACTTTAACGGTCAATATCCGGTATCACCAGGTCCAGTGTACCCATCATTGCCACCAGGTCACCAATCTTTCCGCCTCTTGCCATATGATCCAGTGCCGATAAATTTGAAAAACCCGGTGAGCGGAATTTGATCCTGTAAGGTGTGGTGGCACCTTCGCTTATGATGTATACACCAAATTCTCCTCTTGCTGTTTCCACTCTTTGATAAAATTCTCCCTTTGGCAATTTTAATACGGCTTTTGTTTTAGCCTGGAAATCTCCTTCAGGAATATTATCAATTAACTGTTCAATGATTCTCACTGATTGTTTTAATTCTCTTAACCTTACCATGTACCGTGCAAACGAGTCGCCGGCTGTTTCAATTATCTCATCAAACTCCACTTTGTCATATACTTCATATGGGTATAATTTTCTTATATCACAATTTACGCCACTGCCCCTTCCTGTGGGTCCGGTGCAGCCAAATGAAATAGCATCTTCTCTCGACAATATGCCCACGCCTTTCATCCTGTTTTGGAAAATGATATTGCCTGTTACCATCTCATCATACTCATCCACTTTTGAATTAAAGAGGCTGATAAAGTCTTTTACCCTTTTCTGAAAGCTGGGATGTATGTCCATCATTACACCGCCGGGCACCATGTAGTTCATGGTAAGCCTGGCACCGCATGTCTCTTCCATAATATCGTTAATGGTTTCCCGTTCCCTGAATGCATGAAAGAAAGGGGTGAACGCACCCAGGTCCATTGCCATAGCACCCCACCATAATTCATGTGATGCAATACGGGTGAGTTCATCCATTAGTACACGTATTACCTGTGCCCGTGCTGGTACCTCCACCTGTAATCCTTTTTCCACGCACAGAGCACAACCATGGTTATTGATATGTGCCGATAAATAATCCATGCGGCTGGTAACATATATGAACTGCCTGTAAGTAAGGCTCTCACACATTTTTTCAATGGACCGGTGAATATAACCGAGGTGAGGTTCCACTTTTTTTATCGTTTCACCATTCAGCGTAACCACCAGGTGTAATACACCATGCGTGGCAGGATGCTGCGGCCCGATATTGATCACCAGGTCGCCGGCTTCATTGCTCACCATTTCTTCTATATGTGTTTCGCTGAACATGCTGCTTTATAATCTTATCATATTGATTGGATCCTCAAAATCCTTTTTCAATGGATTTTTTCCTTCCCATCCATCAGGCAAGATCAATAATCTTAAATCAGGATGGTTTATAAAATTCACGCCAAACATTTCATACTGCTCCCGTTCGTGAAAATTGGCTGTTTGCCATATACTGCTTACAGATTCTATCTCCGGTTTATTCTTATCAAGGATTGCTTTTACCACAATATTATGCCTGTGTACCGTGGATGTTAAGTGATATACCATGGTAAGGTGTGTTTTCCAGTCGATACAAGTGAGACAAAAAAGAAAATCGAAATGTAAAGCATCTTCAAAGAAAAGATGTTTGGCAAGTGCAGGCCATTCGGCAGGTGTTATATTAATATTGAGCCATTCGCCGCTTTCGTCAAAAGCTGCTGTGGGTAAAAGCTCGGTTATTTTTATTTTTAATTCTTCCTTCGTCATGAATGGTTCAGCATAGTTACAGTGTGTGCAGTTTATCTCCTGCATCTGCCGGTTTAATATTTCTTATCTGTTCTTTTGTAAGGCCGCTTTTTATTTTCTGCTGTAAGGTTAGTAACGCATGCAGCAGCGCTTCCGGCCGTGGCGGGCAACCGGCAACATACACATCTACAGGTATAATATGATCGGCACCTTTTACCACAGAATAGGTGTTATAGAAAAATGGGCCGCCGCTGATGGCACAGGCACCCATGGCAATTACATATTTGGGATCGGCCATCTGGTCGTATAACCTTTTTAATACCGGCGCCATTTTATTTACAATAGTGCCTGCAATGATAATTACATCTGCCTGCCGGGGTGAGGCACGTGCCACTTCAAAACCAAATCTTGAAAAATCGTATTTGGCAGAGGCTGTTGCCATCATTTCAATGCCACAGCAACTGGTGGCAAAAGTGAGCGGCCACAATGAATTTGACCTTGCCCAGTTGATCACATCATCCAGTTTACTCAATACAACCCCGCCGCCCGGTATTTCATGAATTTCACCGGGAAAGGAATTGTTTTCTTGTGCTGTATGTACAGTTTCAGTACTCATTTATATCTCCGGGATTATTACATCCATTTTAGTGCGCCTTTTTTATGCGCATATAAAAAGCCAGCAAATAGTATGAAAAAGAAAATGATTATCTCGGCAAGGGCTATCCACCCGAGTTTTTTTGCCACCACCGCCCACGGGTACACGAAAACAAGTTCTACATCAAATATCAAAAAGATCAGTGCAAAAAGATAATAGCCAACATTCAGCTGTATCCAGGTTTTGCCCTGGGTTGGAACACCACATTCATAGGGTTCACCCTTTTGGGGGTTGGTTGTTCCCTTTGTCAGCAATTTTGCAATCAATATCGCAATGGAAGAAAAAGCAATCGCAGCGATAATGAGAACGATCATTGAGGAAGCTCCCATACAATGGAAATATTTTTTCAGTTACAATTTAGTGAAAAAATTATTACAACGACTTTATTATACTTATTTCAATTTTTATTGCAGAATTTGTTTGCACAAATTATAGTATATGAAAAATGCAGCAATTTAAATGCTGCATTTTCCTGTTGATAAAATCTGTTTAGCCGTAAATTTCAAGGTGGATAGCTTTCTTGTCATAACCCATATCCAATATTCTTTTTTTTGCTTCGTCAAGCATTCCACGCCAGCCGCATAAAAAGAAGCTTGCATCCCGCCTGTCTGCGCAAAGCTCTTCATAGACAGGGTGTACATAACCTTTCCTGCCTTCCCACTCTTCACGGGACAGGGTGGGTATATAATGAAAGCCGGGCAATTCTTCCTGCAGTTTTGTTAATTCCGGGTAGTACAATAATGTATCCTTTGTACGGCATCCAAATATGAGGTAAATATTTTTGTGTGGTTTGTTGTTCATTTTTATATCCTGTACCATACTTCTGAATGGGGCAATACCGGTACCGGTACAAATAAGAAAGAGATCTTTTTCAACTGGCTCATGCAAGGTGAAAACACCCTGTGCTCCACGGAAAGTAAGTTCTGTACCAACTGATACATTATCCCATATCCATGGTGTGCCGGCGCCTTCTTTGTTTAATACGATCACCAGTTCAAAAACATTTGAACCATCAGGGTTTGATGCAATGGAATAACTGCGCCAGCGCTTGTTGGGTTTTTCATGTATTGGCAGGTCGAGTGTTACAAACTGCCCGGGCTTAAAATCAAAAGAAGTTAATTCCGGAACTTCGATCCAGTAGCGTTTGGTATCGCTGGTTTCATCTTCAATACGAATTACTTTTCCAATACGCCAGGGTTGTGCAGCCATAATCGTTAATTTTTTAAGGCGGGCAAATTACAAACTAATGTTGAATGGCAATCGCTTTTTAACGGGAACGATTGCAGTTGATGCCTGCCATTGTTAAATGTCTTTTGTAAGCGTTGTTACCTGCTAAAATCTATTTTCCTTTTACATCAAAAATAATTCCCGGCATAACAGTGCAGGTTGCATCTTTTTGTATTTTAATATTTCTTACAGCAGTATTTTCACTGATGACCGGGTAATTGTTTAATCCGCCCGGTATTATTACATCTGTATACTGATCAGGCACTGCAGCACAGCTCCAGTTGGATGCATTAAACCAGTCGGTGCCCGCAGTACCAGACCATATATTTTTATACCGCAATGAATATTCTATGTCTGCAATATTGTCGATCATACACCGGTAAGTGTAACCACTATAAGCAGAGGGCACATTACTAACCTGGAGTGTAGCACTGCCGGTGCCTGCATAATTTGCATTGTCAGTAATATTAACATAGCCGCTGCCGGTATTCACCTGCCATTGATAACCGTTGCCACTATAGGAAGCAGTAAATGTAATGGTACCATTAAAACAACTGGTAACTGCTGCAGGTGTTATAGCTCCTTTGCTAAACCAGAATTCACCCAGGCTGTTTACTGTAAACTCTGCATAATAACCATTATTGTGCGGAACAATTTTAGTATTAACAGGTAATATAAATTGGTAAACACCATCATTGTTATTAACAAGCGTACCATCTTCTTCAACAGGATTGCCCTTGTAGTGCATCACACCAAGGTCATAAGCATCCGGCAAAGTTTCGCAGGTGGCGCAATCAGCTGCATTAATGAGCGCATTTACAGCAGCATCTGTAAAATACAACCGGATGTCAACAGGCCCTGTTGGTGCATTGGTTGATTTAATGTCAAAATTTTTATCGAGGTAATACTGGTTATTAGAATACCTGACAGTACCTGTGCTGTTCTGATGCTGCTGTATGGTTACAGAACCAAGATTTTGTCCACGTGGATTGATCTCGCCTTCTATCTGCCAGGGCAGCATCACAGCATCGCCATAGGCAAACTGCACCCAGTTATTACCGGAAACAGTTGCAGAAACAGGAAAGGCTGAAGGAAATACATCAATACTTGATTTACTGAATAACCTTATATCGTCTATACCTATCCCGTCTTTTGTTACACCGCCATCACTGTTCAGGGCAAACCTGAAGCGTACAACCGTTCCTGTTACCGGTATATCAAAGCTGGCTACATGCCATCTTGCTATTGAATCAGTCCAGGAGTTGGTGGCAATATCATTGTACCAGTTAGTGCCCTGGCCAAATGTTCCCAGTTTGTTCCAGGTAGAACCATCCATGCTGTATTCCACCTTACTGTAATCATAATCTTCTTCCAGTTCAAAAATATGACTGAAAGAAAGCACAGGATTGGCAAGATTTGTAAGATCGAAACAGGGAGAATACAGGAATGAACTTTCATTGTTTACATAGTTGCCACCCAGGTTGGTGATCCATGCCCTCGTGCCGCTTGCTGTTTTTGTAATATAGGTTTTACCCGGAGAAGCAGGACTGCCCCATTGCCAGGTGCTGTTGGTTCCGTCAGCGTAAAAGGAGCCATTCGTTGTTTCAAAATCCTGCAGGTAAGGAAAGCTGCTGATCAGGGGGCTGTTATGGAACACATATTTTAATACACTGTCATTGGCAGCATAGCTGTCTGCAGCATATTTAGCCCATACATTTAAAGTGTAACCGGTAAAAGAAGAAAAGTTGGCTGTTTGGGAAAAAACATAATCAAGCGACTGGTTAGCTGCAATTGATCCGATCGTTTCTGTAATAATGGGGCCACTATTTACCTGGTAGCTTACAGCAATATTATTCAGTACCGTGTTGTTGTAATTTTTAATACGGATACTCACAGGTGTACTGGCCGAAAGACCACACCCTCCCTGGCTGGGTGAGTTAATGCGTAAAACAGCAATATCATTTGCTGCTTCATGCAAACCCATATTATCAAATGTATAGCCATCGTCTATATCAATAACAGGCGAAGGATTATTGGCAGAAGTATTACCCTGTTCACCCAGCTTTATTTGAAAAGTACTCGAAACTGTTTGTGCGGGTGTTGCTGATGAAAGAATATCATTAATATTAATAATAGCTTTTTTCCATCCCCCAAGGCTTGCCTGGTTGGCATACAGGTCATAGGCTTCCACCCATGCGTTGTTTTCACTGCCCCGTATCCACACTTTATTGTTCTCATCCAGTGTTTGCCCATGGTTTTTATAATAAAAATCAAAGCGTAACTGCTTGCTTGTATATGGCTGAAGGTTGTAGCTGAAAACCGCAGAATCGGTATTGTCATCTTCGCTGTAAGGGAACTGGTCCAGTGTGAGTGCCCTTTTCCCTTCCAGTGCAATGCCTGTATTTACAAATGTTCTTGCCCTTCCTTTTTTTGTGCCTGCGCTAAAGTCAAAATGGTCATTGCCGCCGGCTGCCATCTCCGGCAATAAAAATTCTGCCACCGGCATGGATTCAAAACCTTCGAGTAAGGGCAGCGAAGCAACAGGGTCGTTGTTGATATATTTTACAGTTTTATAGGCTGTATCATTCAAATGATTGTTATCGGGAGCGTAGGTGATCCATGACCTGAAATCGTATTTATAGCCTGCCGGGACAACAAGGTATGTATTTGTAAAAGTATAAATGGAAGTGCCGCCTGCCGGGATAATCATATTGGCCGTTTCACTAACTGTATTACCTGCATAGCTGTACGACAGGCTCAAAGGGCCATTTACAGTTGTTGAACCGCTGTTTTTAATACGGATCTTTACAGGCTTTGTTGCATTGGCAGCATTGGAGAACAGTTGCCTGGCAGTGTTGGGTTCAAGAATACTGTCCACTTTTACATCATTGGCAAACGCCGAAAGCGTACATGGGCCACTGTTAGGTGTTACATTTACGGACACAGAACGGCGCCCTGAAGTATCATTATTGTTTGCACTCACACCAAACCAGTAATCTTTATTTTTATTCAGGCCTGATACAAGGTAGGAATTGGCTGTTGTGGTGCCGATCACTCTCATACTGTCTGCTGTAAGCTGGAAGATATTATAGGTATTAGCGCCGGCGATCGTATTCCAGCCAAGCAATACAGATCCTTCGCAGACCTTGGTGGTGGAAACAATGGGTTGGCCGAGTATTATAAAATTATTGGTGCTTTGGCTTGTTACACCCGTATTATTTCTTTTTATTCTTACAATTGCCCTGTTCGTTACACTGGATGGAATGGTCCATAAATAACTCCGGTCGGCAGCAGGCAACTCATCACTGATCGTTATCCATGAAGCACCATTATTAATTGAATAGTCAAGTGTAAAGCTGTTTGTATTGTTGTCATCGTCATGTGCTGCCCAACGGATATATTCTGTTTCGCCAGGAACAAAAGTTTCTCCTCCAAAAGGATATTCCAGCATAATAGTGGGCGCTACTATTTCATATGTAACAAAATATTCCTGTGGCCCAAAAGGAACTGCAAAGCCGTTCACATTAAGTGTGTAAATGCCTGCTGCAGGATTTTCAATAACCACCTGTTCAATATTATTGAGGTGATCAACCCCTTCAGTAGCCAGGTCGTTTTCATGCAGGGGTGCAGGATTTAATATCAACGGTAATCTTGTTTGTGCTCCCGGTGTGATTACTTTCAGGTCAAGATCATTTACCAACGCTATTGCCGCATTGGAGGTGGCAGGTCTGTCAGCCCAGTACAACATTACTTTAATCCTTTTGGTGCCAGCGGGTATATTGATCGTATGATTATTGTTAGCGCCATTACTGACCGTATTAATAAAATAGCGGTTGCTTTCCAGGGCTTCTGCCGCAGGGCGTACGTTCATCATACCAAAACCAAAAGTATAATCGGGACCTTTGTTGCCAAGATCCTCAGCGCTGTTACAGAGTAATGTTTTCAGCAGTGCAGCTTTTGGGTTGGCTCCATTGTGCAACTGCCGGTACCGTTCGTATAAAAGTGCCAGTGCGCCTGTTACCTGTGGCGCCGACATACTGGTTCCCCATCCGCCCCCATAATTATTATATGGATTAGTAGATACCACGGCAACGCCGGAAGCAACTATCTCCGGTTTCAACCGGCCATCCAGCATAGGCCCACGGCTGCTGAAATCCGCAATGCTGTAATCATATACACTCATACCGCCAACCGTAAGTACATTCTTTGCAGCCTGCCAGCCTGATTTTACGGTGCCATAAAATGGTTGTTGCGGTGCACAGGTTAATGTACCATCATTCCCTGATGCTGCTACATGTAAAAACTGTTCGTATTGTTTTAACTGGTTATCGATGTACACACTTAGTTCATCATACTTACCATTACCCGGGCATTTATCATCTACCGTGTAGTAAGAGTTATTGGCAAGCACCATACCCGTATCCTGGATATAAGCTGGTGTGTTTGTAATAATATCACTGAAGAACTGGCTGATGATAGTGGACTTTGTTGCCATACCATGGTACCGCACATTAACAATACCGGCAGAAGCTACTGAACCGGAGGTATGTGTGCCGTGCTGCTCGGGGATATAACCATTGCGGTTGATAAGCCTGCCGGTAAAATCAGCATGCGTTGATATGTCTGCATTGTCACCCACACCCACACTTACATTCCTGCCCGTTAGTTTTCTTCCCACGGGTGAAATAAGGCCACTTACCGTATGTATAGCGATACTTTTATCATTGAGTGGTTTGTCTTTAACCGACTGCAATGAAATACTGTTTACAAAAGGAATGGCTGCAATAGCATCAATGATGTTTTTATCTGCCTGAACATATATAACCCCTGCGGCAGTAAATTTTACTGATTCAATAATAGCACCTGCGTTTCTTAAAGATTGCTTTATAGTTTGTTCATCTATATCTTTAAAATAATTGATGGCAAAAAGATGCTGTTCATCCTTGGTACTGTCTGCTGTATAATCCAGCAGGCGTTTATCAATTTTGTAAAATGGAGGGATCATGTTGACAGAACTGATCTTTAAATTCTTCAGCCTGCTGAAGTCAAAGGTTTTTTTCACCGAAGCCATATAGGCATTACCTGGAATATAATCACCGAGGATGATGCCATTATTTTTTAATTCACTTAGCTGTTCTTTTGACGGCAATGTTGAGAATTGAAGCAATACATAATAATTATCAGCAAAGACAGACCGGAGCAGGCTTTCTTTCCTGAGGGTTTGTTTGCTGACATTAGAGCCGGGAATAAAATTTCCATTGGCGAAACGCACAGGCTGTTCTTTTTGCTGTGCATATATTGAATACGGGCAAAGAAAATAAAACAGGATAATACAACAAAGACGGAAGATTTTCATCAGCAACAAATTGAATGGTGTTCCGGGGAACAATGGCTACCCCAAAAGTATGTATAAATACAGTCATGCCGGGATTTTGGGATAACTCCCTTACCCGGGCATGTGAAATACTGTTTTAAGATGCTTCATCCCTTATCTTTGCAGTCCGGATGAACCTGGAAGTGTTGCTGAAAGAATACGAAAACGATTCCCGCTGTTTTCAAATAGCGGAGCGGTGTGTATTGCCCGGAACCCAGCATGTTGCCGGTCTTAAAGGAAGCGCCGCTGCTTTTGTTTTTACGGGTGTATTTAATAATCCTGCCGCTGCCCATACCAACCACCTGATCATTTTACGGGATGCAGAAGAAGCCGCTTATTTTCACAACACATTAGAAAATATTACCGGTGCATTAGACCTTTTTTATTTTCCTTCTTCTTTTAAAAATAAAAAAAATTACCGCCTGCTCAACAGCAGCCACGTGATGCTGCGTACAGAAGCGCTTACGAAGATTGCTGCCGGCGGTAATAAAAAGATCGTTGTTACCTATCCTGAGGCATTGTTTGAAAAAGTGGTGTTATCAAAAACGCTTTCTGATAATATTATATCCATCAAACAGGGCGATGTACTGGATGTAAACGGTGTGCTGGGAAAATTTGTGGATTATGGTTTTGAAAGAACAGATTTTGTATATGAGCCCGGGCAGTTTGCTGTAAGGGGTGGTATCCTGGATATCTATTCTTTTGGCAATGAAAAACCTTACCGGGTGGAATTGTTTGGCAATGATGTAGACAGCATCCGTTTATTTGATCCTGAAACCCAGCTGAGTGAAAGAAAACTGCTGCAGGTAAATATCATTCCAAATGTGGAAACACAATTTGAAACAGGCGAGAAAGTTTCTTTACCGGAATTTTTACCAGCTAATACTGTCGTATGGACAGAAGATTGGCAATTCATCAAAGAAAAAATTGAACAGCAGGAAGAAGACCTGGAAATATTTCTTGAATTGGTGAGAACAAATGGTTTTTCAACTGCAGGCACAACAGATGATACGGAGATCAATGAGAAAAAAGATGTAACAGCAGATGATTTTATAACTGGAACTTTTATTGAGGAGCAGCTCGGCTACAAGCATATTATAGAAATTGGGCAGAAACCATGGTTTTCAAAAAATGCTGTTGAAGTTAAATTCGTTTCAAAAGAACAACCGGCATTCAACCGCCAGTTCGACCTGCTGATAAAAAACCTGAAGGAATACGAAGCAAAGAAATACAATATTTATTTGTTTGCGGAGAACCCGAAGCAGCTGGAACGGCTGCATATCATCTTCACCGATCTGAAAGCAGCCATACAGATCATCCCTGTTCCAACGGCCATACATGAAGGGTTTATTGATGACAGTTTAAAGATCGTTTGTTATACCGATCACCAGGTTTTCCAGCGGTACCATAAATACAAGGTAAAACAGGCGTTCAGCAAGAACAAAGCACTTACATTAAAAACATTAAGGGAACTGCAGCCGGGGGATTATGTAACGCATATCGATCATGGTGTGGGTGTGTATAGCGGTCTTCAGAAAATTGATGTGAATGGCCGCATGCAGGAAGCAGTGCGTATCCAGTACAAAGATGGTGACCTGCTGTATGTAAACATTTCATCACTTCATAAGATAGCCAAATACAGCGGTAAAGAAGGTTCTGTTCCCAAAATGAATAAACTGGGCAGTGATGTATGGAGCAAGCTTAAAGAAAAAACAAAGAAACAGGTAAAAGATATAGCCACCGACCTGATAAAATTATATGCCCAGCGTAAAAGCCAGGAAGGCTTTGCCCACAGCCCGGATAATTACATGCAGACGGAGCTGGAAGCAAGCTTTATTTATGAAGATACCCCGGACCAGAGCAAGGCATCTGAAGATGTAAAAAGAGATATGGAAAAACCAGCACCCATGGACAGGCTGGTATGTGGTGATGTGGGCTTTGGAAAAACTGAAGTAGCCATCCGGGCTGCATTTAAAAGTTGCTGTGATAATAAGCAGGCTGCCATCCTCGTACCTACAACTATTTTAGCTTACCAGCATTATAAAACCATTGGAGAAAGACTCCGGGATTTTCCTGTAAAAGTTGATTTCGTCAACCGCTTTAAGTCTGCAAAGGAAAAGAAAGAGACACTGAAGAAGCTGGAGGAAGGTAAGATCGATATCATTGTAGGTACGCATGCATTGCTGGGTAAGGATGTTAAGTTCAAAGACCTGGGCATCATGATCATTGACGAAGAACAGAAATTTGGTGTGGCGGCAAAAGAAAAATTAAAGCAACTCAGGACGACAGTTGATTCACTCACGTTAACGGCTACCCCTATTCCAAGAACTTTGCAGTTCAGCCTGATGGGCGCAAGGGATTTAAGTATTATTAATACACCGCCACCCAACCGTCAGCCGATACAAACAGAGGTGATGGTATTTAACGAGGATACGATACGTGATCTTATCTATTATGAAACAGAAAGAGGAGGCCAGGTTTTCTTTATTCATAACAGGGTAAATGGGTTGCCTGAAATGAAATCATTGATACAGGGTCTTTGCCCCGACCTGAGTATTGCTTTTGCCCACGGGCAAATGGAAGGCGACCAACTGGAAGATACTATTCTTGATTTCATGGATAAAAAATATGACGTGCTGGTATGTACCAATATTGTTGAGAGTGGCGTGGACATCCCCAATGTAAATACCATCATCGTAAACAATGCCCACCAGTTTGGGTTAAGTGACCTGCACCAGCTGCGGGGCAGGGTGGGCCGCAGTAATAAAAAAGCATTCTGTTACCTGGTGGCACCGCCTATGAGCACCCTGCCGCCGGACAGCCGCAAACGTTTAAGCACACTTGAGCAGTACAGTGATCTTGGCAGCGGTTTTCAGATCGCTATGAGAGACCTGGATATACGTGGTGCCGGTAACCTGCTTGGTGGGGAGCAGAGCGGTTTTATTGCCGAGATCGGTTTTGAAATGTACCAGAAGATACTGGACGAAGCCATCAAAGAATTAAAGCGTAAAGAATTTAAAGAATTGTTCAAAGAAGAGATACAGCAGCAGGATGATTTTGTAAAAGACTGTACCATTGATACCGACCTGGAGATACTCATACCTGATAGTTATGTAGAAAGTATTACGGAAAGATTAAGTCTTTATTCAAGACTTGATAATTGTGAAACCGAAAAAGAATTGTCGGATTTTCATAAAGAGTTAACTGACCGTTTTGGCCCTGTACCTCAACCGGTGGAAGACCTTTTTACAACAGTACGTACAAGAAAAATTGCTGTTGAACTTGGCTTTGAAAGATTGTTCTTAAAGAACGAAGACCTCAAATGTTATTTTGTAAGCAATCCTGATTCTCCCTATTTCCAGAGTGAAACATTTATGGGAATATTGCAGTTCCTGCAAAGAGATACCAATAAAGCCAAACTGAAACAGGTTGGTAAAAATGGCATACTTGTAGTGGATGATGTGGAAGATATGAGCCAGCTGTATGCCTTTTTGAAAAAGATGTATAGAGCGGTATTTAAATACGAACCTGCTTTTACCTGATCAGCACCACTGTTCCTTTTCTTGCAATGATATTTCCCCTGTAGTCGGTACCGTTAGCGATCCATACATACACGCCGGTCGTTTGCATTTTTCCCCTGAATCTGCCATCCCAGCCACGGGCAGGATCAGCAGTTTGAAAAACCAGCTCACCGAGCCGGTTATAAACAGAAAATGTTCTGAATATTTTTATCCCGGCAGGAATGGCATGCAGCACATCATTTATATTATTACCATCAGGGGTAAAGGCAGATGGTACATATATTTCAGGGCCTGCATAAACTTTTACTGTGATCGTGTCTGTGCTTTCACAACCACTGGCTGTTGTGGCTTTTACCACGTAGGTTTGATCATTTGAAAGTATGGTAACAGGTGTTGCCTTATTGCTGTTATCAAGACCAACAGCAGGTGTCCACAGGTAAGTTACTTCGCCGGTTGAATTACTGACAGCCTGTAATTGAATGGGCTGGTTAATGGCGCCCACAATATCCTTTCCTGCAAATACGGAATCCCTGCGCAGGTCGGCAATTTTCATCACGGTATCTGAAAAACAACTGTTCAGGTCTTCTGCAAAAAGGTTTATCTGGTAAATGCCGGCATTGCTGTATGTATGTTCCGGATTTTGAATATTGTCTGTTGAATTATCACCAAAGTTCCAGTGCCATCCCGTAATGCTTGCTGTCTGTTCACTTTCACCAGCAAATACAACCGGTGCACCCTGGCAGCCGCCACTAAACGAAAAATCAATGGAAGGCTTAGCAAATACGGTAAAGTTTTTAGTAGTACTGCTGCTGCCACAACCTGCATCATCCTTTACTGTTAAGGAAGCACTGCGGGCACCAGCTGTAAAAACTGCGGACGGATGCTGGTCTGTACTTGTTTTACCATTATTAAAACTCCATGACCAGCTTTGAATATTGCCTGCCGGCAAGGAATTATCTGTAAAACGGATGGGCGCATTTTCACAAAGCGGTTGCTCAATGGTAAAGTCAGCTGCTACGGCAGTTATTACTGTAATATTTTTCTGAATAGTATCAGATAAACATCCATTGGCAGATGATACGGCCAGTCTAATGGCAACATTGCCTGATGCGGCATATTGATGTGTTGGATCTTTATCAGCAGCAATAACACCCTGCCCAAGATCCCACCACCATTTATTAATAGCACTGCCGTCTGCTGAGATGGATTCATCAAAGAATGCCGCAGGTTTGCCCGGGCAAACATTGTTGTTCCTGAATGCGGCAGTTGGTTTCGGAAAAGCAACCACAGGCTTACTTACAACAGCACTTTTACAACCCCTGCTGCTGGTTACCTGCAGGCTGGCCGTTGGGTTTGCGGCAATGTTTAACACAGGAGAAGGATTGGGTATTGCAGCCGTTTTACCTCCTCCAAAGTTCCAGTTCCATTCATTAATGATGCCATTAAGGTCCGGGTCATTTGTTGTAAACTTCGACGCATCTGTAAAAGCGAAGTTATTGTTGTCACAGCCTGATCCACCTGTAAAATCTGCCACCGGCTGCGAAAATATCTTTACTGTCTTCTGTACCGGGCCTGCTCCACACCCAAGTTCTGTTTCTACTGAGAGCGTGGCTGTTACAATGCCTCCGTTTGTAAGACTGGCAAATGTTTGAGAAGGATTTTTTATTGAGTAACTTGTACCGTTGATATCCCAGTTCCATTTGCTTACAGTGCCAACACTTACGGTGGAATTATCAGTAAAGCTTATTGCAGCATCAGAGCAGGCATCATTGGCAGTAAAATCTGCTGTGGGGAAACTGCCGATGGTTACTTTTTGAGTAATGGTTTCCACGCAAAGGTCAGCTCCCTCCACCTGCAATTTTACATCATACTCTTTTGCCGTAATATAAGTATGGGTGGGGCTTTGGTCTGTTGAAGTGTTGCCATCGCCAAAATCCCATGACCAGCTTTTTACCGGGCCAAAAGAACGGGTGGAATCAATAAATTTTACTGTTTCGCCTATGCACTTTTTCTGGGTAGGTAAAAATGCCACCTGTGGTGTAAGCGAAGTACAGAATTGCTGCTTATTGGAGGAGCCGCCGGTAGCTCCTGTAAAGCCCCAGAAAACCATGGGATCATTACTGAAAATATCCTTTATTATATCCCTGGTTAATGATGTTCTTTGCACATCATCAACATATACCTCCATCAATTTTGCTGCAGCATCCCACCTTACCCTTAATGTATGCCATTTACAATCTTCAGCCTCGTCAGAAGTGCTTATAATACGGGGTGGGGTAGCAGCATGATGTAAGCTTCCATTAAACTGTATGTCAATATGATCATATGTGGGGTCATTATCACCGGTATTCTGGTACGTATCAAGGGTAACTCCAACAGAAGGGTTTATTCCCGAAAATCCGAGGCCGCCCCCGGTGCCGCCAATACTGGTACTTATCGGTTGCAGCACAAATGCAATCCCATCAGCGCCGCTTTCCTGGTTGCAGCCAAGAAAAATGTCAAACTTAAAATCAAAGGAATTAGCGAGGCTTATTTTGTTATTGTTCCAGACCGAGCCACTTTTTTGCTGAACATCAGGAGTAAGTGTGTAGCAATGACAATTATCCTTTGTTGCATCCCTGTTTACAGTGTATTGCTGGGCAGCTGCTTTTTTAATACAAAAAATTACAGTAAGCAGGTACAGCAGCTTTTTCATTACTCAGCAAACAGGTTTAAATATGGTGCAAATAATCAGCAGGTTAATTCAACAGGTGTCTTTCAGGATTTTAAAGCAGGTTATACGAATATATGAAAACAGGGAAAAAATTTTCCTTAATAAACTTACTGTATAGAAAATATATAGGGATTAAAGAGGAGCAAAAATAATAAAGCGCTGATATTAAATAGTTTAGTTACAAATTAGCTAAATATAAATATAACAGCACAAGCGGCAATTAATACAAGTTTATGGTTTTTGATATTGCTTAAAAACAATTAAATACCGGCAGGCTTAATCAGTCTCGTTAAATGCCCGTTCGCCCATGGCCTCATCACCGAGGTATACCCATGCAACGTGCCGTGCATAACGGTTAACTACGGACTGTATGTCTGCAGCTGTAACAGCAGCCATTCTTTCTTCAAGCCCTTCCGACAATTTCCAGCTGCCCGCTATTTCCGCCCTTCCCAGCCAACCGGCAATATCCTCCATAACCTCCTGGTTCCTTTCAATGGAGACCGACAGATGCCTGCGGATACTTTCTATAGTTTTTTCAGAAAAAAAGCGTTGTTTCATTTCAGCAAGCACATTACGCATTGCCCTTATTACTTCCGGCGGGTTAGAAGTGCTGGCATAAAGTGTAGCGTAGGAGATCCTTCCTGTTGTCATGGTAGCTGAAGGGGCATACGAAAGATTTTTTTGTAAACGGATAACATCAAATAAGCGGCTGTGTAAAATAGAAATTGTAAAACGGAAAGCAGGGTAATCACGGCTGTCCAGGCCAGGGGCATTAATAATTCCGCAGAGATAATTTGTTGCAAGCGGCCTGTTTTCAATTTTAAAAGCGTCCTGAGAAAAAAATGAAGCTGTAATTGTTCCCGGAACATACTCCCTGGTGGGAATGGAAGCCAGGTCTTCTTTTATCTTTTTCTCCAGGTCTTCCTTTGAAATATTGCCTGCCACTACAAGAAACATCCTGTTCCTGTTCAGGAGGGTGTTATAATAATATTCTTTTACAGCATCCCTGTTTATACTTTCAAGGCTGGCAACAGTACCATCAGGGTTAATTGCATAAGGCGTGGCATTAAAAGCAAATTCCTGTGCAAGTCTTTCCAGTCTTGCGTCAGGCCTTGACAGCTCAGCTTTTAAACCGCTTATTTTTCTTTCCTTCAACAAAAGAAATTTTTGTGATTCAAATGAAGGTGATGCAATGGCAGAGGCAAAAAGTTTCCACGCCTCGTTCATATAGCTCGTAATACAACGCATTTTTAATACACCATAGTCATTCGTTACATCTCCAAACAGGTGCAGCCCGTATTCATCCCTTTGATCGTTAAACTCGGTTGCTGGATATTTTGCTGTACCGCACTCTGTAATGCCGGTTAATGCAAGTGATTCAATACCTGCATTGGCAGCAGTGTAATTAGAGGAACCGCCCCTGAAGTACATATTCATTGCCAGCGTTTCCTTTTGCGTTTGCCTTAATATTACTTTCAGCCCATCCACATCAAACTCTACGGTATTGCTTTGTGCAGAAACGCCAGCATGTATTAATACCAGTAAACCGTACAGCCATCCATATCGTAAGAAATAGAACTTCATCATCAGTTATTTTGAAAAGTAATAGTTGGGATTGGTTTGAGCTCCTTTGGGAATAATAAGCCCGGCGCAAAATGGCTTTCCCTTTATATATTTTTTTACATAGTCCTTAATATCCTGCCGGGTTACTTTACTTAAGTTCTCCCTGTAAAAAGTATAATAATCCACCGATGCAGAAGCCCACCAGAATGAAAGCAGGTGT
Source organism: Ferruginibacter sp. (assembly GCA_047600665.1). Classification (GTDB taxonomy): domain Bacteria; phylum Bacteroidota; class Bacteroidia; order Chitinophagales; family Chitinophagaceae; genus Ferruginibacter. Next base: position 1,234,299 of record JASGKJ010000003.1, on the reverse strand, counting down.
ACATATTGTTCCACTTCTTCTCTTTCTTCCACCTGCGTGATGGCGAGTTTCTTTTTAGCCCGTTCTATTTGTTTGTCGGTAATATAATTGTCATCATCCCATTGCTCTATTTCCTTCTGCATTACCTGGTAACATTCTTTGATCCTGGCCGGGTTAGGAGATACGGAGAAGGTAACGGGGCCAACATATTTCTGCGAGTAATAGTTGACCTGGATATTATTTGCGAGGCCGGTTTCCTGCAGTGCCTGTGTTAACTTTGACATGCGCTGGTTAAGTATAAAGGAAAAAACATCCGCAGTATAGGTGCCTTTTACATCATTCCGGGTATCTGGTCCATGCCAGCGCAAAACGAGCATGGGCGTTTCTGTCAGGGAGGATTCAATCACTGCAAATTTATTTTGCTGCAGTGGTTCCATTTCCGGTATAACATATTCTTTTATTGGATCAAATGAAGCGGGTTTCCACGATCCAAAAATCTTCTCCACTTTTTTGAATATTTCGTTGTGCTCCACCGCACCGCCCACCACCAGCAAACAGTTGTTGGGGTAATAATATTTATCCCTTATTACTTTCATTTTCTCCGGTGTGGCAGACAGTATTACTGAGTGGTTGCCAATAACATTTTTACGGCTGTAATTGCGGCCCCACAGCATACGGTCAACGCTGTCTATAAGGGTATAATAGGGACTGGATTCATGCCGCAGGAACTCTGCATCCACCACCGCATTTTCTTTCTCCATATCTGCTTTCTTAAAAGCAGGATAACGGATGGCCGTATTCATAAACTCAAGCCCTTTTGCCACATTTGCTTTTGGAAGGGTGAAATAATAGGTAACATTTTCTTCCCTTGTACGGCCGTTGTAACTCATATCCAGCCTGCTTACTTCTTTTAAAAAATCATCCTGGTTTTTATATTCTTTGTTTGCCTTAAAGAACATATGTTCATACAGATGGCTCAGGCCATTGTATTCATTATCCTCGGTGAAGGAGCCGTTTTTACAGGAGATCTCAATGGTGCAAAACGGTATGGTATTATCTTCCAGTACCATCACTTCAAGTCCATTTTCAAGTTTCTGGTAAAATACATGCTCCGGCATTTGCGGTTGTGTAAAACCGTTTGTCCATAAAAACATGGCTAATAAAGTCAGCAGGTATTTATTGTACATAGGCAGTGCTGGTGTATAGGAGGTAAAAATAATAAATTAAGGATTTGGACAATGTGTTATTTTTCGGAGTTGCCTTACAGCGGGTGCTGCAATTTTCAACTTTGAAGAGCTTGGGGCCGGTTATTTCTATAGCGGGAAAAAGGGTATGGTTTGCGGATACATGAAGGAAGTATAATAAAAACAGAAGCTGCTCCCGGAAATTACCCGGAAGCAGCCTCCTGATAATTTAATCCCAGCCTTTTTTAGCTACACCGTTATTAATAGCTTCTAAAGCTGAAGCTTCGTTAAGCATAGTGGTCATTTTGTTACCCTTGCCGTCATGGCCCTGCGCCATATAACCGCCACGGGCTGTTTTAGTTATTACTGCGTCCTGCATGGGAACATTTTTCTCTTTCGTTTTCATGCAATAAGCTGTTAACATTTTTGACATCTTTCAGAATTTATTGTTAGTAAAAAGGTTAAAGCACAGCTGCTTTGTGGTACAAGCTACGATTTATATCGGTTTTTTGGGCAGAAATACACCCCCTGTGGATAAATCGGTATAGTGATTGTGGCGTGCAGGCCGGGCTGTTTTGACCAATGATTTTAAGTATCCATTAAAAAAGGGCTACCAGCCGGTAACCCCTATACCCTCAACTAAAACTATGCTTTTTTTCAGGTCTTAATTTTCACTGATGATGTTATCGAGCAAAAAAGAACCGTTGTAATAGGCTCCTCCGGAGTTGTTTTTTATTTTTTCTTTTTCCGTACTGCAGATCTTTGATTTGCAGGTTGATTTTTCAGGAACCTTTTCCTGTTTTTTATAAGCGCCCAGCGACAGTGTTAAAAACACTACCGTAAATACCGCCAGGCTTATTTTTGCTGAATGTTTCATGACCTGCCTTTGGTTTACTTTAATCTTTGGCAAACCTATTCTTTCCTTTTCTCTCTGTCAACCACATAAACATGTGTTTTTATTGACCGGTACAGCCGGGTAACGGTAAGGTCATCATTGAATGTCTGTAAGTATGTCACGGATATTTTTTTCCTCCAGGATAATTTTAGCAACGCTTTCGCCGCCGTTTTTCCACTTAACCAGCCGGATAAAGCCATTGGATATTTCAATGCCTGTAATATCCCCGTCATTGTAACAACAGCAGCCGGTATTAAAATATACTGGCTTTATTTTCCCGCTGCCGGTATCAATTTTATGCTCTTCAGCAGCAGTATACCTGCCCGATGCAAATACAGGCTTGTGGGTATGGCCGGTTACCAGGAGTAACTGTTTTCTTTTACTGCTCCATTCATGCATCAGCCGGTTGTGTTTATTACGCAACCAGGGGTCAACCGACGGCATATTCACATTTATCTCAAGAAAGCGCTGTATGGGCGCCCATATATTGGCAAGCAGCCAGCCACTCAGTGGGTTGCCATCACTCATACTGTCGCCCTGGTGACCGTGTGTAAGAAAAATATCAAGTCGCTGTTCCCCTGTTTTTAAACGAAGCACCAATCCTTCATGTACAGTAAGATTGTCCGGGAAAAAGCTTTTGAGGTGCAGTGAAACATCCAGTGGATTTTTCCAGGCGATGTCATGGTTACCAAAAGTGCGGTAATACCTGCTTTGCTGGTGAAACAATGCTTCTGTTTCCAGCGAAGCCTTGTTTTTTGGCAATACATCCTTTATGGCATATTTAAGCAGTTCTTCTGAATCGCCGAGATTGATAAAATTAAATCCTTCATTGAAATAATACTTCAGTGCCGTGATATAACAGGTTTCATTCATCGCAAAATCATCCGCCACATCTTTGGCACCTTTATGCTGGTCGCTGAAAATAATGAACTTATCAGCCGTGGTAATTTCCAGTACAATACCTTTTTTGTTTTTTGTACTGATGGATTTATACAGTCGGGTGAGGGATTTAAAAACGGCTTCCTGCTTTGGTGCAGCACTGAACTTATCGGCAAGCCAGATAAAAAAAGGTTTGAATATTTTTTGTAATAATTTACGCATACAGCAAACAGGTACTAAAATTATGAAAGAGCGGCTAACTATTTTTGCGGCTGCTGAATTTAGTGCTTTATTCAAATTCGTATAAAAATTTAATGGAATTTGTATCTTACCACTCAACTGATACCTTAAAACAATTAATCCATGCTTGTAAAAACTTTTGGCAGTGCGGTGTATGGTGTGGAGGCAATAACAATAACCGTAGAGGTTAACCTGAATAACCAGGGCAAACCGGAACCTGTGATCGTTGGACTGCCCGACAGCGCTGTAAAAGAGAGTATGCAGCGGGTGGAAAGTGCCATTAAGGACAACGGATTTTTTATGCCACGTACCCGGCTGATCGTAAACCTTGCGCCGGCAGACATAAGAAAAAGCGGAACTGCTTTTGACCTGCCCATTGCAATGGGTGTGCTGGGTGCCAGCGAACAACTGGAGTTTCCTGAAAAGTTATCGGACTATGTGATAATGGGAGAACTCAGCCTGGATGGTTCGCTGAGGCCAATCAAAGGCGCATTACCCATTGCCATACAGGCACGAAAAGAAGGGTTTAAAGGATTGATCGTTCCAAAACAAAATGCAAGGGAGGCGGCCATGGTTAATAACCTGCACGTGTATGGAGTTTCTCACTTAAACGAAGTAATAGCATTCTTTAAGGATGAAAATTATTTACAACCCGTTGTTGTAAATACAAGAGAAGAGTTTGCACATGCCCAGAATGAATTTGATATCGACTTTAATGATGTGAAAGGGCAGGAGAATATTAAACGGGCGCTGGAAATTGCAGCGGCAGGTGGGCATAATGTAATATTGATTGGACCGCCGGGTGCCGGTAAAACCATGCTTGCAAAGCGTTTGCCAACCATACTGCCACCTTTGTCTTTGCTGGAAGCACTTGAAACAACCAAGATACACAGTGTGGCAGGTAAATTACCGGAGCATGCAACACTCATTTCAAAACGGCCATTCCGGTCACCACATCATACTATTAGTGATGTTGCTTTAGTAGGCGGTGGCGGCAATCCGCAACCCGGCGAAATTTCGCTGGCGCATAATGGTGTACTGTTTTTAGATGAATTACCGGAATTTAAAAGAACAGTGCTGGAAGTAATGCGCCAGCCAATGGAAGAAAGAAAGGTTACCATTTCAAGAGCAAAAGTAGCGCTGGATTTTCCTGCATCGTTTATGCTGGTGGCTTCGATGAATCCCTGCCCCTGCGGTTTTTTTAATCATCCCGAACGGGAATGTACCTGTCCGCCGGGTGCGGTACAAAAATACCTGAACAAAATATCGGGTCCTTTGCTTGACAGGATTGACCTGCATGTGGAAGTAACACCGGTTGCATTCAGCGAACTTGCTTCCTCCAAACAGTTTGAAAAAAGTGAACAGGTAAGGGAACGTGTTATAAAAGCAAGAGAGCTGCAGGATGAAAGGTATAAAGAACAGGCAGGGATCTATTGCAATGCTCAAATGAACAGTAAAATGCTGAAAGAAATTTGTGTGATCAACACAGCCAGCCAGAATTTATTAAAAGTGGCAATGGAAAAATTAAATCTTTCGGCACGGGCTTATGACAGGATATTAAAAGTAAGCCGTACTATTGCAGACCTTGCAGGCAGTAATGATATTAAAGCGGAACACCTGGCAGAAGCCATCCAGTACCGCAGCCTTGACAGGGAAGGGTGGACAGGATAAGTAATGTGTTGCATAAAGAAGAACCAACCGGATGAATAAACCATCAATAGCAATTTTATATATCTGCACAGGGGATTATGTTGTTTTCTGGAAGAATTTTTATGACAGTGCCGAAAAATTCCTGCTGCCGGGTTTTGATAAAGATTATTTTGTTTTTACGGATGCGGCACATGTGGCCGGAGAAGAATTACCCAATGTGCACCGGGTATATCAAAAAGCGCTGCCATGGCCTTATCCAACATTATTCCGGTTTAAATTTTTTACAGGCATTGAAGCAATGCTGCGGTCATTCGATTTTATTTATTTCTTTAATGCCAACATCAGGATCTGCAAAACAATAACACCGGAAGCTTTTTTGCCGGCGCCTGATGAGGAACTGGTGGTTACACAACATCCCGGGTTCTGGAATAAAACTAATGATACATTTACTTACGAGAGAAACCCGGCATCTGCAGCATATATTCCAATGGGAGAAGGTGATGTTTATGCTGCCGGTGGTTTGAACGGCGGCAGCAGCAGCAGCTATTTACAATTCATACATACCTGTCACAAAAATGTGGAGGCAGATATTGAAAAAAATATCATTGCGCTGTGGCATGATGAATCGCATTTGAATAAGTATATCATTGGTAAGAAAGTGAAAGTGCTTCACCCGGGCTTTTTATACCCGGATGGCATGGAGCTGCCTTTTGAAAAGATCATACACCTGGAAAACAAGAAGGATTTTATAAAAGGCTTTGGTAAATACTCATTCAAACACAAACTGAAAAAACTCTTCTCTTTCAAAAAGAAAAATTAATGCTGCAGGCATCGCTTATCATACCATTTTATAAAGACCTTGAAGCACTGGAATTAATTTTAACAGCGCTGAATGGCCAGTCTGCAAAAGGAAGGTTTGAAGTGATCATTGCTGAAGATGACGATGCCACTGCAACAAGATCATTTCTTGAAAAGATACAACCTGCGTTAAATTATCCATTACAGCACACCAGCCAGCCGGATGAGGGATACCAGCGCTCCAAGGCACTCAATAATGGTATCCGTATTGCCAAAAATGAACTGATCGTTTTTACAGATGGGGATTGTATACCTCACAAGCATTTTATCAAAAGTTATCTTGCTGAAGCAAAAGATGATTTATTATTATACGGCAGGCGGGTGAACCTCGGTGAAAAATTCAGCCGGCAGATCAGGCAAACAAAGCAGTTGGATAAACTTAATCTTCTTTCGCTTTTATTGAGTGACAGCACAAGAGTTACAGAAGGTTTATTCCTGCCATTCTATCCTGCTTCATTTAAAAGCAAACGCCAGCCATGGGGCTGTAATATGGGTGCGATGAAAAAAAATATTACAGCTGTGAATGGTTTTGATGAAGATTATAAAGAATGGGGGCCGGAAGACCTTGATCTTTACTGGCGGCTTACGCAGGCCGGTTGTGCATCGCAGTCGGTAAAATACCAGGCCATTATTTATCATCTTTACCATAAAACAAAAGGAGTGACCGATGTAGCCGAACGGGGTAAAAAATTATTTGATGATAAAGTAAAAGCCGGTATTATTTTTTGTAAGAACGGCTTGGTAAAAGCCGGGTAATATTTATATAATGGTAGTTGTACATTTAAGAGGCGGTCTTGGTAACCAGATGTTCCAGTATGCATTGTATCTTTCTTTTACTGAAAAAGGAATACCTGCTGCGCTGGATCTGTCTCACTATAAAAATGCCGCAACCAAAACATCTTATGAACTGCCACATATATTTAATATCAATGCACCGGTAGTTGGTGAACTGGAAAAAATTTTTATCAAAGCAAAATGGAAACTGGTTCACAATAGTTACCATGTTCCTTACAAAGAAACAGACGATGCATTTGGATTTTATAATGAAAAAATTCTTTCATTAAGATCAGCTTACCTGAAAGGTTACTGGCAAACAGAGCAATATTTTAAAGACATCGCAGGTCATGTAAAAGAGCGGTTTTCATTGCCGGCATTTACTGATAAAAGAAATGAAGAAACAAAACAACAGGCACAACAATCAAATTCAGTAAGCCTGCATATACGCCGGGGAGATTATCTTGATTCAAACCGTAACTGGACCATTTCGCTTAATTATTATCATACAGCGATCAGTCTTATCAAAGAAAAAGTTGATGATCCGCTATTCTTTGTTTTTTCGGATGATCCGGTATGGGCTGCGGAAAATATTAAGATCAGCAATGCTCATTTTATAAACTGGAATAATGGTGCTGACAGTTATAAAGACATGCAGTTGATGAGTTATTGCAGGCATAATATCATTGCCAACAGCTCTTTTAGCTGGTGGGGTGCCTGGTTGAATGATAATAAAGAAAAAATTGTGATTGCGCCACAGCAGTGGTTGCCATGGATGGAAGGTACAAGGGATATTATTCCGGGTTCGTGGATAAAACTAATTGCCTGATAGTTGAAGGTTTATTTATTACTGCAGCCGAAATTATGATTTGAAAAAAATTATTGACATGTACAGCGCACAAATAAAAAGGACGTTTAACACCTATTCTGTTTTCTGCGAGGGGAAAATGCTTTTGTATGCCCAGGATAAGGGTAATTATTTCCAGCACCGTAAACTTTTTTTTGATAATAATAATAAGCTAATTGCAGAAGCTAAACAACCGTCATTTTTATTTATTACATCTTCCTGTAAAATTACTTTTTCTGACCGGCAAATCAGTTGGTTGCAGGAAAAGAGTAAATATTCAAGTTTAAAATATAATTATACAGAATATTGTATTCAGCATAAAAGAGACTCAGTGGAAGATCATCTGTTAAAAAATGGTATTCATGTTGGAAGATTAGTTAGGATTAAAGAAGGAGTATCAGAATACGAAAATGAAATTCTCTGCGGCCTAATGGAAGATTGTCTTATTTTTTCTCTTTTGTCTATTTTGGTATATGACTTTGATGTGAACTGACCTCATTGTCTTCCATACAGCAATAATTATAACGAATCTAATTCAATACTTAAAATTTATAAATACTGGCTTATTCCCAGGCTACAACGGTTAGATCCTTCCGCTATACTCTTCGCAAGCAAAGCATCGTTTGTATTCAAACTTTTTCTCGACAGCATGGGGTGCCACAGATGATAAGTAATGGCTGCGAATTTTATATTCCTTCTTTTTATACCATAGTTCAAAAGCCGTACAAAAAGATCTGAATCTTCACGGCCCCAGCCGGTAAACGCTTCATCAAACCCGTTTACGTTTATATAATCTTTTTTAAACACACCCATCAGGCCGCCTCTTGCACCCACATGCGTGGTACTGCCTTTTATTAAATGGTGCAGCCAGGGTATCCGTAAAGAAGATAGCCAGTTCTTTTCTGTATTGCCTGAACCTGCTTTTATATTCGCTGTTTTTTCTGCCAGCAGTTTTTTAGTGTATGTTTCATTTAAAAAAACACGGCTGGCAACCAGTATTTCACCTTCTTTTATATTCTTCCGGTAGTCATAAATAAAATACGGGTGCAGCATTAAGTCACCATCAATAAAAATGATGTATTCACCGGCGGCTTTTGCAGCCGCTTTATTTTTAATGGCAGATAATCGGTATCCATTGTCCTCGTGCCATACATGAACCAGCGGTACAGGAAAATGTTGACGGTAGTTATTTACCAGTGCTGCTGTTTCTTCACGGGAGCCATCATCAGCAATCACCACTTCATCCGGCAAAGAATGCTGCTGCAGCACGCTCAGTAATACCAGCTCCAGGAAAGCCGGGTTGTTGTACGTGGATATGATCAGTGAAATTGAAAACTGCTTTTCCATAATGATTGCGCCGCAAATCTACGCATATCTAAAGCATCGAAATATTTCAATGTATTATTTCTCTTAACTTTGCCGCATGAAATTATTACTGCAATACCTAAAACCATATAAATGGCTGGTGGTGCTGTTACTGGTACTGGCTGCTATCAACACTGGTTTTTCACTGGTGGATCCAATATTATTCGGCAAAGCGGTGAACCTTGCCAATGATCATCAAACAATATCAAAGCCTGGTAAATTTGACTGGAACAGTTTTATCTGGAGTTACGAATGGATCTCCAAAAAAGGGGAAGATTATCTCCAGCTCGGTGTTTTTTATATCATCATCTTTTCTATCACGGTGGCCATGATCAGCCGTATAGCAAAAGCTTTCCAGGATTATTTCCTGAATGTGATCATACAAAAATTCGGCGCCAAGGTTTTTACGGATGGACTAAAGCATGCCATGAAACTGCCTTACCAGCAATTTGAAGACCAGCGTAGTGGCGAAACATTGTCGATCCTCACCAAAGTACGTACGGACGTAGAAAAATTTATGACCAACCTTATCAATATACTTTTTGGTGTGGTGGTGGGGATTGTGTTTGTGTTTGTGTATGCAGGTATTTTTATTGACTGGCGTGTACCGGTTGCTTACCTGGTTGGGATAGTATTGCTGACTGTTATAACCAATGCACTCAGCAAGAAAGTAAAAGCTATACAAAAAAATATTGTGAGTAAAACAACGGCTCTTGCCGGTTCAACCACAGAATCACTGCGGAATATTGAACTGGTGAAAAGCCTTGGTCTTACCAACCAGGAAGTGGAACGGCTGAATAAGAATACCTACAAGATACTGGGGCTTGAGCTTACAAAAGTGAAGCGTATAAGAAGTATCAGCTTTGTACAGGGTACCATGGTGAATACACTCAGGCAGGTGATCCTGTTCATTATGATGTGGCTAATATTTCATGAAACGATGGATGCTGGCCAGCTGGTAACCATGCAGATATTTTCATTTTTTGTGTTCGGCCCTTTACAGGAGATCGGGAACATATTGCTTTCTTACCGTGAGGCAGAAGCCTCGTTGAATAATTTTCATAAGTTGATGACGACTGCACCCGAGCCGGCACCTGCAAACCCGCAATCACTGGGCAGTATAAAAGAACTTGCATTTAAAAATGTGGGCTTTAAACATCAAACAGCCAATCACAAAGCCATTGATAATATCAGCTTTGATGTAAAGCTTGGAGAGACCATCGCTTTTGTGGGCCCGAGCGGAAGTGGTAAATCAACCTTAATGAAATTATTGGTGGGGTTGTATCGTCCGCTGGAAGGAAGGATCGAATACAACGACCTTGATGAAACGAAAATACATTTTGATGATCTCAGGAAACAGATTGGTTTTGTAACGCAGGATACCAATTTATTCAGTGGTACGATAAAAGAAAATTTATTGTTTGTAAACCCGGAAGCAACAGAAGAAGACCTGAAAGATGTTTTGAACAAAGCCGCCTGTAATAATTTAATTGCAAGAGCGGACAATGGTCTTGATACATTGATAGGGGAGGGCGGGTTAAAATTATCCGGTGGCGAAAAGCAACGGCTTTCTATTGCAAGAGCATTACTGCGTAAACCGCACTTATTGATATTTGATGAGGCAACTTCAGCACTCGACTCTATTACTGAAGAAGAGATCACTAATACCATCAGGAATATCTCCGAATCAAAAGAGCAGATCACCATATTAATAGCGCACAGGCTCAGTACTATCATGCATGCAGACCGGATCTATGTATTGGAAAAAGGTGAAGTGGTGGAAACGGGTACACATGCTGCGTTGCTGGAAGAAAAAGGATTGTATTATGCCATGTGGCGGCAACAGATCGGTGAAAGAAAAAAAATGATGCAGCAAGTCTCTCCGCAATAAAATATCTTTGCGGCCTCATTGATGGAAAATAATAAACCAAGACCTAATTATTTCTGGAGCATATTTACGATGAAGTGTCCACGCTGCAGGCGGGGACCTATGTTCAGGGATTCCAACCCGTACAGGAAGGTAAAGCTCTCTCATGTATTTGATATGCCTGAACGTTGCCCTGAATGTAACCAGCGTTACGACCTTGAACAGGGTTTTTGGTATGGTACCGGTTATGTGAGTTATGCATTAACGGTAGCTATCTCGGTTGCCACGTTTATAGCATGGTGGGTGCTTATTGGTATATCGACAGATGATAACCGGATATTCTGGTGGCTGGGTTTGAATGCCGTATTCTTAGTTTTATTGCAGCCCTGGATCATGCGCCTGAGCCGGGTTATCTACCTGTACATTTTTGTAAAGTATGATGAAAACTACAAACTGACCGAACCAAAAGAATTCGATCACAAACAATGATCACTATTCTCCCGGCCGGAAGATATCTTTTAAAATATTTGCTTCGGATAATTCTTCAATATCTCCCAGTTCAATTTCAATGGCACGGGTACTTTTATTTATTTCAATTAAAGACAGCACAATGGAAACAAGCAGGCAGATAAGACTGGTGGCAAATATCCAGTGCGCCATCATATTAAACCCACGGAAGATACAGTACATACAAAGCACACAGCATAAAAAACTCAGTACACCAAAACTCTGCATATAACGGATCAGGTTCAACCGGCTGCGGATGTTTTTTATCTGGCTCAGGATATGTTTTTCTTTTTCACCCCGGACATATTCTTCATGCAGTTTACGCACCAGGTTGGCGAGTGATAAAAAGCGGTTGGTGTAGGCCAGCATCAGCAGGGTGATGGCAGGAAACAATAATGCAGGTGTGTTTATATTGATCTCGAGCATAGAAACAGATTTTTAATACACGGATTAAACGGATTACACAGATTAATAAAGCCTGAGTCCAAAGTGCAATCAGTAAAACCCATTTTCATTTTTAATAAAAATACAAAAAACACTTTGATGCCAGGACAATCCGTGTAATCCGTTTAATCTGTGTAATAAGATCTTGCTACTTTTCCCTGATAGAAAAACTCAGCGGCACATTCAGCTTGATGCTGAAATTTCTGCCCATATTAAATACGCCCATCCTTCCGGTAACAAGATTCTCCGCTGTATATTTTAAACGGCTCAGGTGATTTTGGTAAGCCACATCAGTAAGGTTGCTGCCAAAAATATTTACGCTGAATAATGTTGTTCCTTTTGCTGAAACAAAATCAGCGCCAATGCCGGCATTTAAAAGATTATAACCCGGCGTAACAGTTTCTGTATTGTATGCAGCAAACACCTTATCCTGCGCAAAAGTGTTATCCAGCTCCAATTTGATGTAAAGATTGCGGATGTTCCTTCCTGTTTTCCTGAAATCACCACGAATTTCTGTTACCAGTTTCGGGGCCGGTATAAACGGCAGGCTTTTGTTGCCTTCTATGGCTTTGGCGAGACTGCCGGCCACATAGGAGAACGTGTTTTGAATATGCAGCCAGTCCCATGGGTGCGGATGAAAATCCATGGTGGCTTCCAGCCCGCTGAGTGTTGCTTTCTGCTGGTCAAAAGTAAAGGCGGTAAACTGGTTGCCTTCATCATCAGTGATAATAGAATCAGCGCCATTGTAAGCACCCAGTTTCCTGTAAAAAATAAAATTAGAAAAGCTGTTATTGTAGGCCGCAATGCTGAAAGAGATATGTTCTGTATTAAAATCAATTCCGGCATCCAGTTGTGTGCTGGTCTCACTTTTTAAAAGCAGGTTGCCATATTCATACCTGGTGGTACCCTCATGCGCCCCGTTGGAAGCCAGCTCAGCCAAACCCGGTGCCCTGAAAGCCCTGGCAGCATTAAATTTTAAGGTAATGTTGTCTGTAAGGGCTGCTGCAATACCAGCACTGCCTGATACATTTGAAAAGACCGAGTTAAAAGAAGGATTCTTTTGGTTAGCACCATCCATTAATGCCTTTGCATTAATATTGCGGTTATCAAAACGAAGCCCACCACTAAAGGTAACTTTACTAAATGTTTTTTCTGAGTACACAAAGCCGCCAATATCATTCAGTGTATAATCAGGGATCAGTTGCTCCACCCCTTTATTGGTATTCTGCTGGTTCATGCCATTAATGCCCAAAGTTGTTTTCCATCCTTCCATTTCTTTCAGCATGAGTTTGGCCGTATAGGTGATCGTTTTCAGATCAAAGAATAGTGCTCTTTCATCCAGGTCATCGGGGTTGCCAAATTCTTCCCGCTGGTTTTGCTGGTAACCCACGTTTACGGATAAACGATTTTTCCCCAGTTTTATATTGTTATCCGTTGCCACTTTAAAATGGCGGATATGCTGGTAGGGAATTTGAGGTGTGGTGCTGTTAAAGTCGGCCTCCGTTGCCCTGGTTTCGTCACCACCGGCAACCGGTTTTACAAAGTATCCATCAGCATCTCTTTCTCCTTCAACAAGACCGGTCTTTAAATTAAAATTGCTGAATAAAACATGGCTGTATCCCCAACTGCCATTATAACCAGCATAACCGCCCCAGTTATGCTCGTTGAACTTTGAATTAAAAACATTCCCATCATATTTGTTCTTGTAATCTGCAGCAGCTTCATTGGAGCTGTACAGGTTCCAGTTGATACCTTTTATATTGCCACCCCAGTCAAGGTGCAGCAGGCGTTGTTTGTTATTGGTTTGATAGGCGCTGTTCACATTTACCTTCATGGTGTTTGCTTCCACCGGCACATTGGTAATAATATTGATAACACCCGCCATGGCATCACTTCCATAGATCAGTGAAGCCGGGCCTTTGAGTACCTCAATCTTATTTACACTCGACTGGTCTATTTCAATACCATGTTCATCACCCCATTGCTGACCCTCCTGGCGTACCCCGTCATTAACCGTCAATACTCGGTTATATCCAAGGCCACGTATCACTGGTTTTGAAATGGCCGGCCCGGTTGATAAAGCTGATATACCGGGTTTCTTTGTGAGTGCATCAATGATATTTGTGGAAGCACTGCGCTGAAGGTCCTGTTTGCGTAATACAGAAACCTGGAAAGGTGATTTTTTCAGTTGCGTGGCGGTGCCTGCACCCGTGATGATCACGGCATTGTTTTCAACAACGGATTCTGATAGTTTGAAATCAATTTTTGTGTCGCCTGTTATTTCTACTGTTTGTGCAACAGTGCTGTAGCCGATATGTGATATCTCCACCAGGTGTTTTCCTTCGGAGATATTTTTAATTAAAAAATTGCCATCCTTATCTGTGCTGGTACCATTCTTCAAATCTTCCACCGTAACAGAAACACCCTGCAGCGGTAAACCTGTTTTGGCATCTGTTATTTTTCCTGAAAAATTCCCTTTTAGTGGATTGGGAAAATTATTTGCTTTAATGCCTGTTGAAAAAAAGAAAACACTGAGTGCTATTATAAAAAACCTGTTCATGCTTATTAATTTAAACCGGGTGATAAAACCGCCAATGCTAACAGGCATCTTTCAACACAAAGATTACCATTGCATGGCAAATAATTAAAGTGATGCTAACAGGTTGCCGGGGGGCTTTTATTATCTGCTCTTAAAGCAGGAAGAAATTTATACTGGCAAAATAAAAGAGTGTTTACAGCTGCAACAGTGGTCGTAGTAGCTATCACAGGAACTGCAGCGTCGGCAGCATAATCAGTATAAGTATGCTGGCAAATTTTACAATCACTGGCCTGTTCACCAGTAGTTGCTTTGCTGATCTTTAATTCAGCTGCTTTGTTTGAAACAACTTTATGGTGGTGCCAGAGCTGAACAGGACATGCAATAAAAATATACAGCAGTAATAGTGCCGCTGCAATGATCCTGTTTGATGTGCGTGTGTTTTTCAAAATGAACAGGCCACAAAGGTAGCAAATGCAACAATATTGCAAAAAATATTTCTGGTAACAAAAAAGCTCCCTGTTACGGGAGCCTGAGTTTATAGAACCCTGGTTATAGCTATCAAAGATTTTCAATAATGCCGGCAATACCCTGTCCGCCGCCAACACAGGCGGTGACAATGCCATATTTTTTATTCAGCCGCTTCATATCATTTACCAGTTGTATGGTAAGCTTGGCGCCGGTACAGCCCAGTGGGTGACCCAGTGCAATGGCGCCACCATTAATGTTTACAATACCAGGATTTAAATCCAATTGTCTTATTACAGCCAATGCCTGAGATGCAAATGCTTCGTTCAGTTCGATCAGATCGATATCAGCAATATTTAAATTAGCCTGCTTTAAAACTTTCGGCACTGCTTCCACCGGGCCAATACCCATAATGCGTGGATGCACACCGGCGCTTGCACAATTCACCAATCTTGCAATGGGTTTTAAGCCAAGTTCATTCACCATTTTTTCACTCATCACAATCACAAAGGCAGCACCATCGCTGGTTTGAGAGCTGTTACCTGCCGTAACACAACCACCGGCGGCAAAAGCTGGTTTTAATTTTGCAAGCCCTTCCATTGAGGTATCTGTACGCACGCCTTCATCCGTATCCACCACGTATGTTTTCTTTTGTTTTTTTCCTTTTGCATCCAGGTAAACTTCTTCTACATTTATTGGAATAATGCCGCTTTTAAAATAACCTTCTTTAATGGCATTCGCTGCTTTTACATGACTCTGTAAACTAAATGCATCCTGGTCTTCCCGGCTCACATTAAAATCTTTTGCCACAGCCTCTGCCGTTAGTCCCATACTTAAATAATAATCCGGTTCATCATTGGCGATAGAATAAGCAGGGGAGGTTTTCCAGCCTGCTGTTGGCACCAGGCTCATACTTTCAGCACCACCGGCAATAATACATTCGGCCATACCGGTTCGTATTTTGGCGGTGGCCATTGCAATACTTTCCAGGCCACTGGCGCAATACCGGTTAATGGTAATGCCCGGTGCATGAATACCCACGGCCCTGGCAGCAATAATTCTGCCCACCTGCAAGCCCTGTTCCGCTTCCGGCACTGCATTGCCAACGATCACATCATCCACCCGTTTGGCATCCAGCTGCGGCACACTTGCCAGCAAGCCTTTTATCACATCAATCGCCAGGTCATCCGGTCTTGTAAACCTGAACCCGCCCTTTTTACTTTTTCCTACGGCAGTACGGTAGCCTGCAACTATATAAGCTTCCTGCATGATTTTTTATTTTATGTACCCGGCGACAGCACTGTCATCCACTTCATTGGCGTCGCACACTTGTACAGTAGTAACTTAATTCAGCAATTTAAACAAAATTGGTTGTTTATGCAACTTTCTATAACAAAGTTAACAGTTCCTCTTAAAAAATCAAATTCCCTTCTTAAACCTCGTTTATCTTTGCCGCCATGTATAAAATCCTCCGCTCCTTTCTCTTTCTTTTTAATCCAGAATGGGTCCATTATTTTTCCATGAACAGCCTGAAATTAATTTGCCGGCTGCCATTTGGAAAAGCCTTTATTAAAAGCATGTTTCAGCCAAAGGGAAATTTTCAATTTTCAATTTTCAATTTTCAACTTTCTAACAAAGTTGGTCTCGGCGCAGGTTTTGATAAAAATGCACGCTATTTAAACGAACTGGAAGCACTTGGTTTTGGTTTTGTAGAGATCGGTACCGTTACGCCAAAGCCACAGGCAGGCAACGATAAACCAAGGCTGTTCCGTTTGCCAAAAGATAAAGCGCTGATCAACCGGATGGGTTTTAATAATGATGGAGTGGATGTGGTGGTGGAAAGGTTAAAGAAAATTAAAAATCAACAGTCAAAAATTAAGGTCATTGTGGGTGGAAATATTGGTAAAAATAAAGTAACACCTAATGAAGATGCCTGGAAGGATTATGAGATTTGTTTTACCCGCCTGCATGATTATGTTGATTATTTTGTAGTGAATGTAAGCAGCCCCAATACGCCCGGGTTACGGGAGCTCCAGGAAAAAGATTCCCTACGGAAAATTATTACCAACCTCCAGTTGCTGAATACGAAACAAACAAATCCCAAACCCATTCTTTTGAAGATCGCACCCGATCTTACAACAGAACAAATAAATGATGTGGTTGACCTGGCGCTCGAAATAAAACTGGATGGCCTTGTGGCGGCTAATACAACCATCAGCAGGGATAATTTAAAAACCCCGCCAACTGAAATTGAGAAAATGGGGGCAGGTGGCGTAAGTGGTTTGCCTGTTCAAAAAAGAAGTACAGAAGTAGTGCGTTACATCAGCGAAAAAACAAAAGGACAAATACCTGTTATTGCCAGCGGCGGGATCTTTACTGCAGCAGATGCAAAAGAAAAAATGGCAGCCGGCGCCAGTTTGGTACAGGTTTGGACAGGCTTTATTTATGAAGGACCTGCAATTGTAAAGAACATATGCAACGGTTTATAAATAAAACCCAACTTAATACCTGCAACAGCAAATGATCAACATTTATTTCACTATTAAAAACATTTTATTATGAGTGAAGAAAAACAAGAAAAAAAAGAGCAGGGGTTTATCGACAAAATGAAAGATAAACTGGAAGACCTGAAGGATAAGGCAGAAGAAACATGGGATAAAATTGAGGACAAAGCAGAAGAAGTGTGGGACAAAGTGGAAGACAAGGCAGAAGCTGCGTGGGATGCCACCAAAGCAAAGGCCAGCGAACTGAAAGACAAAATGAATGACAAGATCGATGAGTGGGATGGCAAGGATGATAAACCTGCAGAAGAGAAAAAGTAATCAAATGAAAGGGCGCTTATTAACAAGCGCCCTTTTTCTATCATTGCTTTTGCTCAATTAATTTGTAACATTTACAGCAGCATTCAGTACAAGGTTGCTGCCCGTTCTTATCTCGAATGAACCTTTCACATTTAATGGTTTTGTAATAGTAAGCTGCCTGTTACCATTTTTTGTTCCTGCATCCAGTATTAATTTCCCAATTTGGGGAGGAAACTGGCTGCCACCAAAACCATTGGGATTAGCGCTTGCCGTTAGTGATATACCATTGCCCAGTATAAGTGTACTGTTGATACCAAAACTATAAGGACAATTGATAGCCTGGCTGGCAACGCCTATCGGCGGGTCAATGATCTGCAGTGTGCCGCCGGTAAAAGAGAAAGATTGCATACCAGTTGCCGCTTCAAATAAATACAAACCATTTTGCAGGCTCGTAATTGTATTGCCTGTATTGCCATCGATCACCAGGTTGCCGCCTGTCATATTAAAAGCAGCGCCGCTGTTGAATTTTACCCTGCCCTTTACAGTAAGTGTGCCATTACCGATATTTAATGTGCCGTTATTATCGATCATAAAGTCGCCGTCATCATCAGCACCCAGCTGCATCTTTTTGCTGGCATCATTCAGCGTAAGCGAGGCAAGATTTTCTATCTTCAATGATTGTATTTGCACTGTTGTATCCAGTGTTACGGCATGACCACTTACTATCACGACTGAATCCTGTGGTTGCGGTGCCCAGCCTTTGCTCCAGATGGCGGGATTTTTAAAACTGCCGCTGCTGATGGTTTTATTCACAGCTGTTTTTAATATGGAAAGCTCACAGGTAAAATCAACAGTGTCTTTAAATTGTTTGTATTGGAACATGGCCCTTGCAAAACCATCACCGGTTGCATCAAAGGAAAGCTTTGTTGTATCAAATGTTGCATTGCCATTGTCATCAAGCGTAACAATAATGTCTTTATTATCATTGGGAAGTGTTTCCCATTTACCTTTCACTTTTACCTGGTAGTATGGGGTATAAAGAACCCCGTTTGTAAGCTCCACTTCCTGCTCCGTTACCCGGAAATCCTGTATGGAATCCGGTGGTAGCACATAGGCGGATAAAGTGTCAACATAATAAAGAATGCTGTCCGTTCTTTCGTACACAGCAAGTGAAGCCACCTGTTGCGGCCCGCTGTATTCCATTAAACTTTTTATCCGCAGATTAACCTGCTGGTTCCGGTTTTTGTTTAGTGTTGTATAGCTTGTATCCTGGAAAGATATATAGATGTACTGCAAATTGGTTGTATCCTTTACCCTGTATTTTACCTGTACAAGTGTATCCCTGAAAGTGGGCGTACTAAGGGTGCCCCTGCTGTCAATCACCACTTTACTGGTATCATAACGTACACCTGTAGGTTTTTCCACTATCACCGGCGGTTTATACAAATTACCCCGGTTAGCTGGTATCGAATCAATGAATAACGGCGTTTTAATACCGGAATTAAATAGCTCAGCAAGCCTTTGTGGTAACTCAGTACGGCCAAGCATCGGAAGATGCATGGCATTGAATGAGTCTGGCAACGAATTATTGAACAATGAAATATTTGTTTGTGATACAGGCAGTCCACCAGTCATTGTATTGAGTGGTAAAAAGAAATCACTGTTTTGGCTGAAGTTGGCAAAACCATATTGTGCATGCATCAGGTCAAGGAATTTCATTGCACGTGTTGCAGCCGAATTGGAGCTGTCAAAAAGTTGGGTTAAAGGGCCTTTTAAACCCGGTAGGCCGTCACGAAAATTTATCAGCATGCCATCCGTCAGTTGTGGAAACGCTTTTGGAAATGGAATAAGATCCCATCGTTGAGCAGGTACAACTGCATTGCTGACAATAAAATGGCTGGAGAGATTTTTTAGTGCGTCCATTGGAAGGCTGCCAATTGCCAGCATAATAGAATCGGAAGAGAAACCAAGATTACGGAAAAGATCATTTATGAGCGGGCTGCTGCCGATCATGATACCCAAAGGAGTGCCCGGCACTGCAGGACGTGCCGCCACCGGCGGAGCAACTTCGGTTTTGAAAAAATCGTATGGATATTGTTGTCCTGCATCGAAAGATAAATTCCGTATCATGCTTTTCATCAATTCTCCCCTCAGTTTAGTGATCCTGGTAAGCATGTCGAAGATCGGCGCTTTGAGCAACGGTGCATTAATAGTAATAACCTTATGCAAAAAACCTTTGCCAAAATTGTTAAACCGTGATCCGGGATTGTTTGCATAAAACTCTTTTGGCTTTAGTGCTACAGCCGCCTGCATAATACTTACAGCAGGTCCATGACCAACATAATCTGCCTGGTTGCAGGCAAATCCTTTCAACCGCATCTGGTATATCACACCCAGCAAATTTTTTCTTGTATAGTTGGTAGAACTGAGAGGCGTTTGGAATGCAGGCGGTATATTCAATGGTGGTAGTGGCGGTTTTGCCAGGAACAAATTGGTAAGTTGTGAAAGACCTTTAGAAATATCAATTTCAAAATCGATTTTATCAAAGCCAAGCGCTTCCAGCATTTTAGAAGAACCTATTGCGCTGCCTATGGAGCCAACAAAGGTTGGTGTGGATCCTTTGAATAATACTTTGCCGGTACTGTTACTGCTGTTAATAAGAAGATCGGTGTTGGAAATCCGTCTTGCCAGTGCAGAATAAACAACAGGTGGTCTTACTACTTTTACTTCCAGTATAGCAGAGTCTTCCGCATTATTTGAATAGGTCACTTTTACTTTTACGGAATCTGTTCTTTCGGCGAGTTTTGATTCTTTATCGCCGGGGCTTTTACAAAAATCTTCGGGGGCCACATACCAAAACCAAAAACTGCCATCACTTGCCGAATCTGTTCGGTTTACATCTGTTGCAGTGCCTGTATTTGCTTCTGCCGAATATTTATCAAGTGTATCAGCCTTTCTGAGTTTACCTCTCAGTGACTGGAATGTTGCTGAGTAATTATTGATCTGTAACTGTACTTTTTTAATGGATGGCAACGTGTCATTTATTTTCTTAACCTTCACATATAACCTGGCAACACCGTCTGCCACCACACCTTTAGGCTTAATGCCCGGGTTGGGAAAACTATGATCCCAAACCAGTTTAACATCAATGGTTTTTCGTTGTTTCATAAATACCACCCCTGCATCGGTGGCCAATACAATACGTTCATTCGCTGTATCAATGGCAATATGGTTGATGTTGTTGGAAGGAAGTCCATTGAGCGTGGTAAGTCGTTTGTAAGATGAAGCAGAGTCAACAGGGCCGCTGTAATAAATTACCAGGCCGCTGTTGGTGCCAATCAATATATTGCCGTTCTGGTCGCTGGTAATAGCATTCGCATTTACTGCTGTTCCTGTAGGAAAAACGGTTGTGTCGTTCATAAACTTCCAGGACGAATTGTCTTTTATGATCAACCCTCCATTTGAAAGCCCCAGCCATTTTTTATTATTGCCGTCAAAATACATGGCATTAGCCCTGAGTCCCGCACTTAACAAAGGAGTGGTGGTATTATCATAAGCGCCAATGAAAGTACTCTGAACTGCGTCTGTCCGGTACCGTAATATCTGGCTTTTGCCAAAATTTGTAAGCGCAAAGACCCATACTTCCGTAGCGTTCCCGGCAACGGCTATACAGTTTGGTGTGCCTGCATTGGGTGCCGATACATAAGGTGTTACCTGCAATCCCTGGTATATTTTTGAAAAATAGTTTGCTGCATTATTTAATCCAACAGATATGCCACCCGCTGTTGTAACGCTGGATGTAATATAAGTGCCCTGTGCCACCCATGTCCTTGGTAAAGTATCCTGTGTATTCCTGTTTGTATCAATCCATAAGGAACGGGCATTACGGGAGGTTAAACCGCCGCCACTGGTAATGCTGTAAAAATTCATCGATGAAAAACTGGTGTCTTTAAAATAATTTACACCTCCAGCGATGTTGGAACCGCCGCCCTGCTGGCCGCTGGTGCCTGCCTGGGAGATCCATATACCTCCCTTACGGTCTGTTTTTATATCACTTATAAAAACGTTTGTAAGACCTTCATTATATTTTTCCCAGGTCTTTGCTACAGGATTATACCTGTATAAGCCCTGGTATTGGGTGCCTGCCCAGGTATACCCACCCTTGCCAACGCCCACAGCTTTAAAATTAACACCTGCAAATACCGGTGTATTAGCAGTATTGAAAATTGTAAAATCATACAGCGCCTGTGCAAATGAATTTACCGTAAACACAAAAAAGCAAAAAACAGCAGCAAATAGATTTTTAATCATAGATAAGATTGCTTTTAACTTAACACACTTTATTCAAGATAATATTATACTTACAAACAGCTAATACATAATTTGATGTATAAGTATTGTTCAGGTAGTTTAGAAGGTTTAGGGAGTTTAGGAGTTTAGTTTGCTGCACTAAACTATTTAAACATTTTACACTTCTAAACGGAGTCTTTTATCTTATCAATACCACATTTCCCTTCATTTCGATAATCCTTCCGTTCATACCTCTTCCTCTTACCTGCCATACATAGTTGCCCAATGGCTGTGGTTTTCCTTTATAAGTGCCATCCCATCCTTTCATCCATTGATTTGTTTCAAATACTATTTCGCCATAACGATTTATTACCCGGAACATTTCTGTAGATACAATGCCTGATGGTATTGGTCGGAACACATCATTCCTTCCATCATTGTTTGGTGAAAATGCATTGGGCACATGGTAGGTCATGCCACTAAATGATCTTACCCAAACGGTGTCATAGCCTGTGCAGCCGGCAATATCTTTTACAATGACGGTAAACATGCTGCTGTCTTCCTGCAGCACAGCTAACGGGTTTGCAATAAAACCGTTATTAAGTAAGGATGGTGGCGACCACATATAAGATACGCCGCCTGTGGCACTCAACTGGTGCGGCTGTCCCTTTAAGGCAATTGTATCATTTCCTGCAAAGGCTGCAACAGGCAGCCGCATGGTTACCAAAACAGTATCATTCACTATAAAGCTGCAACCATAACTGTTGTCCCTTACAGTAACGATGTATTGCTGCGTTTGTGCTGGTTTCACAATGATGGACGCAGCAGCAGGGTTTCTAATAGTTCCAGGAAAAGTTGATGTCCATTCATAAATCGTTGTGCCATTACTGTTACTAATGTTAGCAGATAACAGTGCTGAATCTTTGTCACAAATAGTAATATCATTTCCGGCATTTACCAATGGCGCAGGGTAGTAAGTTGATAAAACAGGTTTTATATCAAAGCAACCATATGCATCTGTTCCTTTGATAAAGTAGTTGCCGCCTATTGCGGCAGCCGGGTTGTTGTATGTGGTAGTTCCTGCTGCATCTGTCCAGTAGGTGAATAGCAACCCCGCTGAAGAGCCTTGTGTAATAGTTGCTGCAGTAAGATCAATCGTCTGGGGAGCGCAAACCGCCGGCGGATTATTTAACTGCAGTATTGGTTTATCATGTAATACCAATGTTACAAAAGCTGTATCAGCACAAGCAGCCGTATTGGTGCTGATTAAACGATATACACCTGCACTGTTTACTGCTTCAGGGTTTGAGACTATGCTGCCGTTAGTTATCCATTCATTCGTATAGCCGCCAATGTTATATATTGTTTGCAGGTTCGTTGTTTTGTCTGTACATATGTTTATGATACTGTCCTCTCCTAATACAGGTTTGGGATGCAGGTAAATTGTTACAAATGCGGTATCACTGCAACCACCAGTGCTGACCGTCACCAGTCTGTATGTTCCCGCAGCCTGCACTGCAGCAGGATTCGAAACAGTAACCGCATTTAATGACCAGGCCGTGGTAAGACCGGTTGTGGAATAAAGAACAGTAAGGTTTACAATATTGCCGCTGCAGCTATTTATGGTTGTATCATTGCCTGTTGTCGGTTTTGGAGTAATTGTAAGTGTTACTAATGCTGTGTCTGAACAAAGGCCACTGCCGGCTATTAGCTGGTAAATTCCACCGGTATTTACATTCGCAGGATTACTGACCGTATTTCCATTTAAAGTCCAGGTCGCCGGGAAGCCATTGTTATCATAAACTGAAGTAAGTTTAAGAATTGCGCCGGAACAAATATTTATAGCAGTATCATTACCAAGTGCAGGCTTATTCTTTATTTCTAATACTACAAAAGCAGTATCATTACAGCCAAAGGTATTAGCTGCAACCAGCCTGTAATTACCCTGTATATTTATTGATGCAGGATTTTGCACAGCTGTATTATTGAATGTCCAGTTGCCTGTTAATCCTGTTATATTAAAATAGTTATTGAGATTGACAGTATTGCTGGTGCAAATGCTTACTGTTGTATCATTACCCAAAGAGGGTTTGCCCGAAATAGATACGTTATAAATAAGAATTAAACTGTCGCAACCTGCAGCCGAGGTAGTTGTATCTGCATAAGAGCCTGGCGTTTCTACAGACAATCCCCATGGCAGCACAAAAGAAGTTCCTTCACAAAGTGCTGTATCTGTAGTTTTAGTTAGCGGCGCAGACAAGATTTCAATAGTAACAGAATCTGCAGCTGTACAGGAGCCGTAGTTTACCTGCACCCAGTACAGACCAGGCGCATTTATTGTATGGGCAGGATCGGTGACGCCATCCTGCCAGTTATAGGAAATAGCCCCCGCCGTGGTTGCATTTAAAATATAGTTACCGGGTATTGCACAAAAAGAAACATCGTTGCCAAGATCGGGTTTGGGTTTTACAGCGATATTAAAGACACGTACCAGGCTGTCGCAGCCACCATTGTAGCGGGCAGTATCACTGTACTTACCAGCTGCTGTTACTGCTTCGCCCCACGGAAGGTAAAAAGATTCGCCTGCACAAATTGTTGTATCTGCTGCTTCTACTAACGGAACAGGATAGCCGCTGATATTAATGGTGTCTTTTATAACGCAGTTTCCAAAACTGATGTCCACCCTGTATTGTCCTGCTGCTTTTACCAAAAAACTATCTGCAGTACTGTTGTTCTGCCATTTGTAAGAAAGCGCATTCTTCATGCCGGCATTCAAAATATATCCTGCACCAGTTAGACAAACAGTGGTGTCATCTCCAAAAGGTTTTGACGCATTGATATTGTTCACTTCAAATGAATCCCTGTAAACACAATTAAAGTAAGTGATATCCACCCAGTAATAGCCTGGCTCGCTCATATAAACAGAGCGTGTGGTGGCGCCCGTGTTCCACCTGTACGTTTCGCCATTACCACGACGCACATCCACCAATACAGAGTCTGTACATAAATTGATCTGCTGCAATGGTTTTGCCCTGATTGGGCTTATCAGCACTTTTATTGTATCCCGCCGGCTGCAGCCATTGTAGTTTACTCTTACCCAGTAATTATTATTGCCGGTAGCGGTGACCTTAAATGTATCAGCTGTAGTATTATTCTGCCACAGGTAAGTAGCACCCGGGTGTGATGTTGCTTTTAGTATAATGGGATCTGCACTGTTGCATTGTGCAATGTCAGTACCTAAATTGATATATGGTCTGCCGGGAACAAGTATCGTTCTGGCTACAGAATCTTTTTGTGAACAACTGTTATTTGTAACCACCAGTTTTACAGTGTAAGATTGATCTGTTGGTAGTGCAGGATAAAAGAATGCTGGTGATACGGCTGTGGAAGTTTGCCCGTTGTAACCGAAATCCCATTGATAAGAAATGCTGCTGCCATAGGTGGAGAAGTTTACAAATTTTACAGAATCATCTTTGGTGCAGTCGAATAATGTATTAAAGTTAGCAGACACTAAACAATTTGCCAGTGGCGCACAGGTATCCACATGCGGAACAGCAGCTAATTTCAGGTCAATCGTTCCCGTTACTGGCGCATTGTTTTTTAACAGCGGAGTAAATACCTGCACATAATAACTTTGTCCCGGTACAAGACACTGGTAAGTGTTTTGCGTTAATGCATCCAGTACACAACTCTGTTCCTGCATGGCGCCGCAATCACCTGTCATCAACCGGTATTTAATATCACCACTGGCTGCATTGGTATTCTCCTCTAAATAGGTTGTTACATCCAGTGTATCTGTTCCGCCAATGTCCATCCTGAACCAGCTGCTTTTATATTGATTTGTGGTTGCATTTGGTGGGCAGGTCAGTTGTGGGCCAAATTCACCATAATCTGTGCCGATGGTATGGCAATTGACCAAGACCGATGCAGTAACAGCACCCGGACCCGGTAATACTGCAGGCACAGGACGGCTGCAGAAATCTCCCGTTGCTTCTATCAATTCTATTTCAGGTGTTACATATTGATTCACCCTGTTGCACCCTGTAAGTAATAAATAATAAGTGCCTGGTGAAACACAGGTCTGTGCCCAATTGCCTGTAGGGGAACTTGCCGCATTGTAGAACTGTATTTTTAAACCGTTCGTGGTAGAGTCTCCCGTGATAACTTCTTTCAGCAACTGCACTTCATCATACGCATAGTCAATAACGTTATTGATCCTGATCCTGTAGCGCACATTGCCTGTAATGGTGGAAGTAAATTTGTACCACAATGTTTTTTGACAACTGCCGTAAGTATTATAAACAGGATCTGTTGCATCTCTTGATGCACAGGAGTAATTATCAGCAGGGCCGGTAAAGGTGCCTGCACCAACGGTTCCAAGATCACCTGCCTGTGAATAGTGATCAAATTTTGGTAATACAAGATTTACAGAATCAATCAGTACTGAAACCTCCACCTGCGTATTCGGGAATTGCCCACCCGTTTCAGCAGGATAGCCATTTACGTTTTCAACCAGTACATAATATCTTGTTGGTATGGAAGTGCATGGATCCCTGTAAAAGGAAACCGTGTTGCCTGTGTTATAGCAATGATATGGATTACTGATAAGATTTGTTACAAGATAATTTAAGCCCTGTGCTATGGTTGAATCCACTTCCCCATTTGTAACGACCGTATTGAAAGGTAATGTGCCATCCACATTGCTGCGGTACACTGCGAACTTTGGCTGCAGGCTCCTGCCCGTTGTTTTGTTTTCCACTTTCACTCTTACTGTACCGGGATCATTGGCAACAAACGTGTACCATAAATTCCGGCGTGCAGTATTCGTGTTTGCAGGAAATGCTGCATCATGCAATGGTTTATTGGGTCCACTTTTATAAACATTGGGATTTACCTGTACATCGCAGGCTGGTTGTGTAGGGTCTGTGGCAAATGCGCCAGTGGTGCAGTAAAAGAAATCGTTACTTGGAGCACGCAGACTGTGTAAAGGATTTACATCACCCACTTTGCCATTATGGAAGGTGTTATCGGGCGGCACCACTCCAAAATCGTAAGCTTTGTTTGCATAGTCAAAACGGGAATAACCGATCTTATCAACATAGATTGTTGGTGTAACGCTCCTGCAAATATTGGCGTCCTTTGCAAATATCACCAGTGTATAAGTGCCGGGCTGGAAAAAGCAGAACTGTATCATCCCCAACCTGCTCAAACATTGCTGAACAGGTGTTGCCGTTACAAACTGTAAGGAGTCTGTTCTTACATCTTTATCAAATATTGTTGCAAAATATCCACCGGTATTGACCTGTAAAAAGCATTCTTCTGTTGTACGGAATACATAGTAAACAACCCTGTTTGATGTGGGTTCGCAGGCTGTGATTGGATGATTTGAAAAGGGTGTATCCAGCGTACAGTTAAAATATTCTGTAGGTAAAGTATAAGTAGTATCAGTTCTTGGATAAGCAGGTGTACTGTTAAAACGGTTTACAAGCTGGATCAAATGCGGTTGTCCGTTGCTGTTATTAACGGATGCTTTATACGGCCGGTTATATTTTGGCCCGGGGCAGGCTGGCGTAATAGTAATGTCAAATTCATCAAAGTAGCTTACATAGCCATTATACCTGCCACCTGTTTCGGTTAAGCGCATGGTGCTGTCGTAGTTAGGGCCTGTTCCCCATGACACAATAGTGTACCAACCTGCAGGCAGAGGAGAACAATTGTTGGTGGTGCTGGCTGTTGTAAAACAATTCCATTGCCCGCCAACCGGACTTAGACCATTTTGCCCATCGGTTCCTTTGCCATAAAATAAAGTACGGGTGCCGTTAGCCTGACCCACACACCAGCCACCATAACCTGGATTGGAGATGCGTACAATGGCATCTTCCTTTAGATAGAACTGGCGGTATATGGCTTTTGTTGCAGGTCTTCCTGACAACGGGCATGGACTGTATCCGTTAATTGGTACAGCATTATCATCACAACTCCAGTAATCCCGGGTACCCCGGCGTGTACCACCATTAGGTCCAAGCGTATCCATGATACTGCCCATATTCAGTGCATTGGCAAGACTGTTATATTTTGTTCTTGTTTTGATAAAGGTGAAAGATGGCCTGTCCACTCTGCCCACATCACCCACTGAGGCCATTGTTGTAAACGTGTAAGTGCCCGGTGTTACACAGGCTGATTTGTTTTCACAATACTCGTCACCGTTCATACAAAGAGAGTGGGGCACTATGCCTGAAACTTTATCAGGAAAATTAAAAACATTTTGTGCTGCAGCCAGTGCATTCGCATCTCCTTTATATAACCGGTAGCGCACAGGAGGATTATTGGAATAGATCATATCATCAAACGCTACAGTGCCACTGTCGGCAATAAGAAACTGCCGGTAAACAATTTTATCATTTGCAGGCGAGCAGGTGGTATCCCAGGGTTGTAAGGTAGGCTGGCAGCCAATTGTATCACGGGATGATTGATAGGTAATACCGCTGGCCAATGGAAGTTGAACTGCACCCACTCTGTTGATGCTGTCGAATGCGCCTGTTTTATTCAGGGAATACTTGTTATATGCCTGGCGTGTATAAACAATCATATCTAACCGGAATCTTGAACCAAGATTGGTGAAGAGACATTGGTCATTATTTTCGGTCGGGTTATCGTATGAATAGGAAGTAAGTGCTATGGGCGTATCAAGTCCTAATACCTGTACGACATAATTGCCGGGAGTGAGGCATTCTATTTCCTGGTTATAAGCGGCGGTACCCACCAGTTTGCTCATATCCATATCTGCACAGTTGGAGGTAATATCTTGTTTAAATAATCTTATCACCGGCCTTGGTCCGCAGTTGACCATGCCCGGTCTGAAAGTAATTGCCACTGCCTGCTGTAAAGTAAATGTTGCAAAACTGCTGAGGTTATAATTGGATGCACCAATCCTTATGCCTGCAGCAGGAACTGCGGGGCTGCAGTTACTGTTACTGTGTTTACTGTTGCAGCCAAAATAATCATACAGCGTGGTGGTGGTTCCGCCACCTGAAGCAGGAAGTACACCAAGCACATTTGATGCAGGCATACCCGTTACCGGTAGTGGAGCTGCTGTTGCTGCAGTGCCGCCGGTAAGGATACCCAGCCGCAGTATTTCGGCACAATCCTTATGAATGAACAGTTGGATGCTGTAGGTTGTATTTGTTTCAAGATCGCTGCAATGGTATTGTTTTGTTGCAGCGGTCCGCCCGTTGGTGAGCATCGTATCACAGCCATCAATAACAGGGAGTGTTTTATAGCCGGCCGTTACAACATCTCCTTTATACAAAGTATAGCCAAATTTTTTAAAAATATTAGCACCGCCACCCGGGAAGTAAGAAGTGCCGATGCCGGACAATGAAACAACGAGGTAATCAAAATAGGCCGGCGTGGTAAAAGTGAACCAGGCGCTTTTATAATAATCATTGTATTTAAATAACGAATGGCAAACTTCTGCTGAATCTTCAATGGAATGACATTCTGATTCAAAGTCAATTTTTCTTGCATAGGGGGAAGCCGTTCCAAATGCATAAGCCTGGTTCGGATGATCGTATGCTGCACCCGTTTGATCGGATATTTCAAGCGAAATCGTAATCGGGCCATTTGCTGCCAGTTTGGATGATACCTGTATTAAATAATCTCCTGCCGGGACACAAGGATGGTAGGTATTGCCAAATGTAACGATGGGTGTAAGTTTAGTGCTGATGCTGTCGATACCCGGCAGGCAACTGTTATCCTTGTATACAGCAAAGCCTGCATCACCGGCAGTAATAGTAGTGCCGGGCTGGTTCAGTGTAACCCTTACAGCCCTGATGGTTGGGATGCTGAATTTATACCATACAGATTTTTTGTCCAGCGCAGCAACAAAAATTGCGGGGGCAAAATTTTCGCCCGGTTGTACTGTTGCGTTGGTAAGATCTGTCTGGGAAGGGGTAAAATTGCCCAGTCCAAAGCCCTCATTTGGGATATTTATTGCAAGAGCATTATTGCAATCGTCATTTACGGGTGCCTGTGCATGTAAAAAATTGCCGGTATACAGCAGGAGGGCTGCTGCAAAAGAGATCAACCGGCAGATTTTGTATAACTGTTTCCACACACTGATC
The DNA here is from genome assembly GCA_047600665.1 of Ferruginibacter sp. Classification (GTDB taxonomy): domain Bacteria; phylum Bacteroidota; class Bacteroidia; order Chitinophagales; family Chitinophagaceae; genus Ferruginibacter. The sequence continues at coordinate 1,204,592 of JASGKJ010000003.1, read as the reverse complement.
ATCGTCAAGTAAGGTTTATGTTTGAAAATCAGCAGCAAGATTTTCGAAGGCCGGTGTTTATGCTAAAACAGCTTGCTGTGAAATGAATATCTGTACCCTTTCTATATAGACACAGCATATAAAAGGTCATCATGCGGCTAAAGAAAATTTGCAGGCTGGCAAGTCTTTTTTAATAAGGGTACAGTGTCTTTAACCTGTTTTTAAAGCCCGCTGACGTTTACTTAATATATTTGCCAAAATTTTTTAACCCGTAATGGAAAATTTATTTACAAGTGAAAGTATCATCAGCTTTTTCATACTGGTGATCCTGGAAGTGGTTTTAGGTATTGACAACGTAATATTCGTGAGCCTGGTGATGAACCGGTTACCGGCATCGCAGGTGAAGAATGCCAGGAAAACATGGATGGTGACAGGCATTATAGTGCGAAGCATATTATTAATGGGACTGGGATGGTTACTTTCCCAGAAAGGAAAGCCTGTTTTTACGATCGGTGGTAAGGGATTTGATCTTGCAGGTATTGTAATGCTTGTGGGTGGGCTGTTCCTCATTTATAAATCGATCAAAGAAATTCATGAGAAGCTGGAAGGCGAGGATCATACGCATACCGGCGGGTACAAGCCTCCTTTAAAGTTTGGGCAGGCCGTTGTGCAAATTATGCTGATAGATGCCGTGTTTTCCTTTGACAGTATTATCACAGCAGGCGGTACGGCCAAACATGTGGAAATAATGATCGCTGCTGTAGTGGTGGCCATGATCATCATGTTTTTATTCAGTCCGGCCATCGCATCCTTTGTAAATAAACACCCTACCATTAAAATGCTGGCACTTTCCTTTCTTGTAATGATCGGTTTAAGTCTTGTAATGGAAGGATGGGATCATGAAACCGCAGAACAACTGCACCTGAAAAATTATATCTACTTCGGTATGGCATTTTCATTTGGAGTAGAAATGCTGAATATGGCCATGCGAAAGAAGGGCGAAAGAAAAAGGGTGGTGCAGCTGAATGAGCCCAAGCTGGAAGAGCCTGCCCAGGGGTATGACGATTCTGCAAGATAGGGCGATCAATGTTTGGCCAAACCCTGTTAAAATATAGAGATTTGGCTATAAATAGGAATATTATCTTTAGCCAAATCTGGTAAAAAATAGTAGATTTGGCTAAAGATTTTTTTATGACCGGGAAGGTTGTTATTGGACGGCAAGCAGCGAAAGATATACTGGATAAGGCTTTGGATAATAACAAGGCTTCGCTGGTTACTGTATATGGCAGGCGGAGAGTAGGGAAAACCTATCTTATAAAGCAGCACCTGGAAAAATACATCAGCTTCCAGTACCAGGGCATTCATAATATTACTACTGAATTACAGCTGGATAAATTTACAAAAGCGCTCAGTTCGCAGCTGAATAATCAAAAGCCGCTGCCGACACAGGCAGACTGGTTTGATGCTTTTAGCCTGTTGGGTTCACTGCTGAATAAAAAACGCAGTAAAAGGCTGGTGATTTTTTTAGATGAGTTCCCGTGGATGCAAACGCCCAAATCCAATTTTTTAGCAGCTTTTGAAAACTTCTGGAATGGCTGGGCCACTGACAAAGCAACTGTTACTGTAATTATCTGTGGTTCAGCGGCAAGCTGGATGATACAAAAAGTGGTACGGAACAAAGGTGGTTTACACAACCGTATTACGCACAAGATAGAGCTGCAACCATTTACATTATATGAAACAGAACTGTTTTTGAAAAGCCGCAATATTAGCCTGAACCACTACCAGGTAATACAACTATACATGGCCATAGGCGGTATTCCACAATACCTGGAGCTGGCACAGCCTGGTATGAGTGCGGCACAGATCATTGATACAGCCTGTTTCAGCAAAAACGGTTTTTTGTACAATGAATTTTCAGAATTATACCATGCGCTTTTTTATAAGGCAGAAAGACATATTAAGATCATCCGGGTACTGGCAGCAAAACCGGAAGGGCTTAACCGGAACCAGCTGATTAAAGCGGTCAAACTGCAGACAGGCGGCACCGCCACCACGCTTTTTGAAGAACTGAGCGCTGCCGGCTTTATTACACCTTATATCCCTTTTGGAAAAAAAATAAAAGACACTGTTTATAAACTCACCGATGAGTATTCATTGTTTTACCTGAAGTTTATGGAACCTAACCGCAGTACAGCAAAAGGCACCTGGCAAAAGCTGAGTAATACACCAGCCTATACAAGCTGGAGCGGTCTTGCATTTGAAACACTTTGTATCAAACATACAGAAGCAATAAAAAAAGCACTGGGTATTGCAGCCATTCATACGGAAAGCAGTTCCTGGAGAGCGCCGGGTGCACAAATAGACCTGCTCATCGACCGAAGGGATCAGTGTGTCAATCTTTGTGAAATGAAATTTTACAGCAGCGACTTCACTATTGATAAGAAATATGCTGCTGCTCTCCGGCTGAAGGAAACGGTGTTTAAGCAGCAAACCAAAACAAGAAAACAAATATTTTTTACACTGGTCACCACTTTCGGGCTTATAAAAAATGAACACAGTATTGGCCTGGTGGATTCGGTGATTACTGCAGACAAGCTTTTTGCAGATATAAAAGAAGAGTCGAAAGATCTTTAGCCAAATCTGCTGTTTTTTACCAGTTTTGGCTGAAGATATTTATTGTGTACAAAGTAAGACAGCAGCAGCAACTGCAGCCGTTTCAGTTCTCAGTCTTGTATTGCCCAGGGCAACCGGGACAAATGCATGTTGCAGGGCCAATTCAATTTCTTCTTTTGTAAAGTCTCCTTCGGGGCCTATAAGAATAAGTTTACTGCCTGGCCCGTATATTGACTGCTCAACCAGTTGCATTTTATCTTTTTCATCTTCACAATGGGCAATAAACTTTTGCTGCTGTTCAGCACTGGTAATTACTTCATTTAGTTTTGTCGATTCGTATAATACCGGTAACCAGGTTTGCCGGGATTGCAACATGGCGCTTACCAGTATGCCTTTCATCCTGTCGTGGCGGAAATGTTGCTTTTCTGTACGGGTGCAGATAAGCGGAATAATTTCACTTACGCCGAGTTCTGTTACTTTTTCCAGTAACCATTCAAAACGGCTGGTATTTTTTAATAATGAAACTGCGATGGTTATGTTATTGGCTGGTGGTTGTTGACTGGTCGTTTTGAGGATATTTACCGAGCATCTCTTCCGGTTATTGTCTGTTATTTCAGCAGTTAAGAGATTGCCTTTGCCATCTGTAAGCAGGAGTTGTTCGCCATTTTCCATACGCAATACTTGCACAATATGCTTACTCGTATCTTCATCCAGTACAATGCTACTGCCGGGAATATTTTCTTCTATATAAAAAAAGGGAAGCGACATAAAAAAGAATGGAGAACAAATCTAAAGTTCATTCTCCATTATCAATTATATAATTATCAATTAAAAAGGTGCTTCATCATCAAAGTTGCCGTCATTCATTTTGCTGCCTTTCTGGATATACAATTTAGCACCATCGCTTCCCTCATCGCCACGTACCGGTCTGAAGTTACCTCCGCCACCACCCGGGAATCCGCCGCCGCCAAATCCGCCTCCGTCTTCATCATTGTCTTCTACGAATTTTTGTATGTGCAGTAAGGCTTTCAGCTTAACAGTATCCAAGCTACCATTACGGTGCTTGGCTATTTTTACATAGGTCTCACCCTTGGTGCTTTCACCCATTTCGTTGGCGGTGATCTCGTAATATTCAGGACGGTAAAGGAACATTACCATATCCGCATCCTGTTCTATCGCACCGGATTCCCTAAGGTCACTTAACTGGGGTATTTTGGCGCCTTCTTTTCTTTTCTCCACTTCACGGCTTAACTGGGAAAGCGCAATGATCGGTATCTGCAGTTCTTTTGCAAGCCCTTTCAGATCCCTTGATATACGGCTGATCTCCTGTTCTCTGTTGGAATTTCGGCCATCGCCGGCGCCACTCATCAGCTGCAGGTAGTCAATGATCACCAGGCCAATACCATGTTTATTCTTCAGCCTGCGGCATTTTGCACGTAATTCAAATATATTCAGTGCTGCTGTGTCATCAATAAAAATCGGCGCATTGCTCAGGCGTTCGATACCACGCTTATACAGCTGTTTCATTTCATGCTCTTCCAGTTTTCCCCTCGAGATTTTTTCAAGCCATATTTCACTTTCTGCACTCAGTATACGGGTAACCAGCTGGCTGGAACTCATTTCCAAACTGAAGAAAGCCACCGGGGTTGCTTTCCTGTTTGACTTTTCTTCAGGCACCGCGGCATAACGGAGCAGGTTAAGCGCAAATGCTGTTTTACCCACAGAAGGACGTGCCGCAAGGATAATTAAATCTGTATTCTGCCAGCCATACGTAAGTTTGTCCAGTGTAGGAAAACCGCTGGGTACACCTGTCATCTCTTCATCACGGTTACGCATATCTTCAATACGCTGGATGGTTTTTACCAGTACGGTATTGATATCATCAAAATTTTTGCGAAGGTGGTTATTCGTGATCTCAAACAGCTTGGATTCTGCATCGTCCAGCAGGTCGAATACATCTGTACTGTCTTCATACGCATCGCCGATAATATCCCCGCTGATACGGATCAGCTCCCGCTGGATGAACTTTTGAAGGATGATCCTCGAGTGTGCATCTATATTGGCGGAAGAAACAACTGCATTGGTGAGTTTTGAAACATAATAGGGCCCGCCCACCAGGTCAAGTTCTTCCCGTTGTTTTAGTTCTTCCACCACTGTCAGCAGGTCAATGGGCATACTTTTGGCTGCCAGTGACTGCATGGCCCGGTAAATACGCTGGTTGGCATCTGAATAGAAGCATTCCGGTTTTAATATTTCAACAACGGTGTCGAATGCACTTTTTTCGAGCATAATTGCACCGAGTACTGCTTCTTCAAGATCTCTTGATTGTGGCGGCACTTTGCCAAACACCATATTCCCGAGGTCCAGCGATGATTTTCTCCTGTTTTTCCTGTCTTTATTTAGGTTAGTTAAGTCCATTTGGAGCTTTCGTTAAAAACTTGTTTACGTTTGTTGTTTTAGTCCAATCTTCTGTGGGGAACATAAAATCGCCAGCTCAAATTCGTACATACTGCTATGTTAGCCAGGTAAAAGACTTCCTTTGCAGGAGGCGATTTTATTACGGGACGGCTAAGGTATAACTCAAACACTTCCGGGAAGTGTGCATTGGCTGTTATAAACTTTTTTATACTGCTTCCCCACAGTATATCCACGGACAAATGTAGCTTATTCACGGGTTATTAACAGGTTTATTAACGCACAAAAATGAGCAACAATGGATTTTAGTAATGATTTATTAACACTGTGGACACAGCAGGTTTATTTTTCTGCACTAATTACAAGTTTTTTGCCGGTTGTTTTTTTGATCCTGAATGAGTAAATAAACCGTTCCCGGTATTTATATTTCGTGTACAAGGTTCTGTGGCCGAAAAAGCCTGATGGCGGCACTGTGGCTGAAGAGATTGCGACGCAACGATGCCGCCAGGTGTACTGCTGCCGGTATCCTTAAAACATACCTAAAAATGACAATGAAAGCTTGCGCAGCAATAATTATCTTTGCCCACTTACAAAAGATTAAACGATGACGATTAGTTATAACTGGCTGAGTGAATACCTGCCGGAAAAAATAGAACCGGAAAAGCTGTCGAAGATACTCACCTCCATCGGGCTGGAAGTGGAGAGCCTGGAAAAATATGAAGAAATAAAAGGCGGTATGCAGGGGCTGGTAATAGGCGAAGTGCTTACCTGCGAAAAACACCCCGACGCAGATAAACTGAGCCTTACCACTGTAAATATTGGGGCTGCAGAGCCTTTACAGATTGTTTGTGGTGCTCCAAATGTGGCGGCTGGTCAAAAAGTGGTGGTGGCCACCATCGGCACAACAATCTATCCCTTTAGTGGTGAGGCGGTAACAATGAAAAAGGCAAAAATAAGGGGTGCAGAAAGCCAGGGAATGATCTGTGCAGAGGATGAAATTGGATTAACGGATAACCATGCCGGTATTATGATACTGCCTGCAGACCTGAAGCCGGGTACCCCGGCAGCAGACTATTTTAAACCTTATAGTGATCATATTTTCGAGATCGGCCTTACGCCCAACCGCATGGATGCCATGAGTCACCTGGGGGTTGCAAGAGATGTATGCGCCTACCTGGTACACCATAACAAAAAGGATGCACCTGTAAGATCACCATTCAAAAATGGGTTTAAAACGGATAATCAATCGCTGCAGATACCTGTAATGATCGAGAATAAAAAAGCCTGCCAGCGTTATACTGCGGTAAGTATAAAGGGGGTTATTATTGCTGAAAGCCCGCAATGGTTAAAACACCGGTTAAAGAGCATAGGCTTGCGGCCGATCAATAACATCGTTGATATCACCAATTTTATTTTACATGAAACCGGTCAGCCGCTGCATGCGTTTGATGCGGATATGATCAGGGGCGGTAAAGTGATCGTAAAGAACCTGCCGGAAGGAACACCCTTTGTTACACTGGATGAGAAAGAAAGAAAATTATCTGCGGAAGACCTGATGATCTGCAATGCAGACGGTCCTATGTGTATCGGCGGTGTGTATGGCGGCCTGTACAGCGGTGTAACAGGCAATACAAAAAATATTTTCCTGGAAAGCGCCTGGTTTGAACCGGTGACCATCCGTAAGACATCCTTCAGGCATGGACTGCGTACAGATGCTGCTGCCCGTTTTGAAAAAGGAGTGGACATCAGCAATACAGTAAATGTATTAAGAAGAGCTGCCACCCTGATAAAAGAAATTGCCGGTGGCGAAATTGCCAGCGAGGTGGTGGATGTTTATCCTGAACCAAAGGATAAAACCGAAGTGACACTGAGTTTTCATTACCTGAAAAAACTGAGCGGCAAACATTACCATATTGATACGGTAAAAAATATTTTAACCAGTCTTGGTTTTGAAATTTGCAAAGAAGGTTATGATGATATTCGTGTAGCCGTTCCATTTAGTAAGCCTGATATAAGTATCCCGGCCGACCTGGTGGAAGAAATAATGCGGATAGACGGGCTGGATAACATTGACATCCCGGAAGTGATTGCGATTGCCCCGGCCGTGGAAACACTGGCGAAAGAAGCGGCCTACAAAGAAAAGGTTGCCACTTACCTGGTGGGACTTGGGTTTAACGAGATATTCACCAACAGCATAACTAATGCAGCCTATTACCCCGAAGAAGTACAAAAGACGACGGTGAAAATGCTGAACAGCCTGAGTGCGGACTTAAATGTAATGCGGCCTTCTATGCTGGAAACGGGGCTGGAAAGTGTTGCCTATAATCTTAACCGTAAGAACAATGACCTGCAGTTCTTTGAGTTTGGTAAAGTGTATTCAACTGCAGGTGTTGGAAAATATGACGAACAACAGCATCTTTCCCTGTTCATCACCGGTAAAACCAGTGCCGATGCATGGAAGGCGAAGGGTAATAAGGCAGATTTTTATTATGCGAAAGCTGCCTGTGAAAGAGTGCTGGCAATATGCGGATTGACTGTGAGTACTTACAGTAATGAGGAAAATGAAAAATTGCAATCAGCCATAGCAGTCAAAGTAAAAAATGAAACGGTGGCAACTATAGGAGCCGTTAATAAAAAAACGCAGGAACAGTTTGATATTAAGCAGCCTGTTTTTTATATCGATATCATTTGGGAAAAGGTAACAGCGCTGGCCAGGAAGAAAAAGATAGAATATGCCGGTATACCGAAATTTCCTTCTGTACAGCGTGATCTTGCCATTATCGTGGACAAGAGTTTGCAATACGAAGCTGTGGAAAAAGCGACCTATGCTGCAAAGGTAAATAAGCTGAAATCAGTTAACTTGTTTGATATATTCGAGAGTGAAAAATTGGGCGCCAACAAAAAATCGATGGCTGTTAATTTTACTTTCCTGGATGAAGAAAAAACAATGACGGATAAAGAGATTGATGCAATGATGGGCAAGATTATTGCTTCTTATGAAAAGGAGCTGAATGCGGAGGTGAGGAAGTAATTATGAATTAAGAATTATGAGTAATGAACTAAGAAAGCTGTTCCTGTTTGACCAACTCATCATTCATCATTCATAACTCATAAATTATAAAACCATGGCGGAATTGGAAAACGATATTAAGCGGGTAAAGGATAAGCTGCAGCAATTACTGAAGCAGTACCAGTTTTTGCAGAAAGAGAACGAACGGCTGAATAAGGAAGCAACAGATCTGCGGATGGCAAGACAAAAGGATACTGCTGAGATCGAACAATTAAAGCACCAGGTAAATATTTTAAAATCTGCTGCCGGGCAAATGACCGATACCGATAAAAAGGAATTTGAAAAACAGCTGAACCGGTATGTAAAGGATATTGATAAATGTATTGCTTTGTTAAGTGAATAATTATGGCACAGGAATTAATCCCCATCAATATTGTAATTGGCGACAGGACCTACCGTATTAAAACAAGTCCTTCAGATGAAGAAGCTGTACGCCGCACTATTAAGATCATCAATGATAAGATCATCGAATTCAAAACAAATTTTGCAGGCAAGGATATGCAGGATTACATTTCGATGGTAACGATCTGGTATGCTACTCAAAATTCCTCTTCAACAGATCCTGCCCAGGAAAAAGAATTTGCAGATGCGCTTGCAAAGATGGAAGAGCAGATTGATAAGGTGCTGTAGTAACAAAATGGGTTCCTTTATTTGCCAGAACAAGTATTTGTTTTTTTCAGGGTTGCAAACCATTCAGTTGGATCAAGTGTTTTTTCTTTATCCTGCAATTGTATTTCAACACTATACTTTTCATTTAAATCTTTGCCGGTTTTTCCAACAGCCTGTTTTGCCTTAATCCAATCGCCTGCCTTTACAAATAGCTTTTCAAGCCCTATGTATGCAACGTAGTAGTTGCCTGCTTTTGCAATAAGCATAAAATACCCCGGGTCTATTTCTTTTACAAGAATAACTTTTGCGCTAACAACAGACGTTACGGTTGCAGAATAATCAGCGTAAAACGAATTGTTTTGCCTGGAATTATATCATCAATCCATTGCCGTGTACTATCGTTTTCAAATCTGCAATAATTTGAAACGGGAGTTTCCCATTTGCCTCTTGACTGACGAAAATTTATGTCAGCCTGCTGGCCGTATAAATTTATATTGACTAAAAATAACAGGTATGTTAATCCAAATTTGTACATGACTATTGATTCCCCTGCTCTTCTTTATATTCCGTTTCACTCAACTCCTCTTTATCCCCTTTGCCCAGTTTTATTTTAGGATCTGTTTGTGTGCCGGTAACGTTCATGGGTATGCCAATAATGCCCAGTGGTGGCAAACCCAGGCGCATCTTCAGTTTCAGGCGGCCATCAAAACTGGTTTGTCCTTCCATCCGTAACCGGAAGCCCAGCATTTTTATTTTAAAGCGGTCAATGGTGATGATATTATTTTTGATCTTGCTTTTAATATCCACCTTGCTTACATCCGGGTTGGCAATACTGTCTTTGCCTGTTTTACTGCTTACTGCCGAAAATAATTTAAAGCCTTTAACTTTTACTTTCTTTACTGACAGCACACCACCGCCTTCCAGCGAAGGATAGATGGGTTGCATATTGCCATCGAGTTTTCCTTTTACATTATAATTAAGTGAAATGATCCCTTGTGAACTGCCGGCAGCAGTGGCCATCTCACGGAAAAGTTTTACAGAGTCGTAAGCCTTCTTTATATCAAAATCTTTTGCATCAATATGAAAATCGAAACTAGCCCTGTTAACAGTATCGCTTTTATAATAAGCATCCATCATGGTTTCGCTGCCAATTAAATTAAAACCTGTTTTCTGTAAAGTGAGGGCACCATTACTCAGCATCATATTTCCTCTTGCATTTTCAAGATTTACCCCGTTAAAGAAAACTTTTTTTGCATTCGCAGTAAAGGTCAAATTAAGATTGGATGGAATGATGACCACACCTGTGCCCACCGCAGTTGAATCAATTTTAGCAAGACTGTCTGCAGGTTTTTCCGGCGCATAAGCCATCCATTCATCCACGTTAAAATAATTTGACTGGAGACTGAAATTGCCCGCCAGCACTGCATTTGACGACAAAGCATAGTTGATCACATTCTGCAGGTAACCGTTCATCTGCATATCTGACTGGCCATAGCGGGCCTTAAAATTATTGAACCACATTTTGTCCTGCTGAAACTTAAAGAGCCCTTCGTTGATGATAAATGGTTTTGGGAAATAGTCTGTTCTTGTAACCAGGTTTTTTACTTCGAGGGTACCCTCATTGTTTAAGCTGCCATAATTTTTATTCATGGCATCACTTTGTCTCCCCTGGAAATGTACATTGGCATTTATTAGCCCTGTTACATCAAGGCCCTTTTGGGAAAACACTTTGTAAATTTTTCCAAGATCAAGTTCACCCACTGCTTTTACATCATACAAAATATCTTCAAAGTGTTTAAATGCTGCCTGTACTTCAAAAGGCTTTCCTTCAAATACAAAGGAGGCGGGTTGTATGGTTAATTCCTGTCCTTTTAAACTGCCACCTGCATTTACAGCTGTTGCTTTTACTTTAATATTACTGATAGGGCTGGGATAATAAGCTGTTTTAATACTGCCATTGTCCATCGTGATATCTGCCACCGTAAGCGGGAATTGTTTTGCAGCAGTATTATACTTTCCTTTGGATGTGATATTGAATTTCAACAGGCCTTTCAGGTCGAGGCCTTCCAGCGGGTACATGTTTTTTATTTCTGCAAGGTTGAGCGCTGACTGCAGGTTAGCATCCACACCCATTTCTTTTAAACTGCTGATGCTTGCATGACCCTTAATAAAATTATTAAGTGCCACTGCCGATAAATTATTAATGCTGAAACCTGTATTCCTGTAATCATTATCCGGGCAGGATGTTTTAATGTTGAAATTAATATTGTTTACAGCCTGTGGTACCGAAGCATATTTTATATAGCCATCTTTAAGATTTGCATTTAGATTAAAAGCTGGAATACTGAGCAATACATGTTCATGCCTTATGCTCCGTGGGTTAGGGCCGCTGGCCAGTAATCCATTGCCGGTAAAATGGATATCACATTTGCCTTTGAGGTCCACATTTTGCAAACCAATGGCTTTATCCAGTTTCTCCAGGTCCATTGCCGTATTTATTCTTGCATTGATGGTTGGGTTAGCAAGGCCTTTTGTATTTACAACAGCACTGAAATAATCCTTATCTACATTAAAGAACAATGAATCTACTTTTACCAGCAGGCTGTCAGGATTTAACGAAGGCAGTTTTGTTTCAAAGTTGAAAAATAGGTTAGATGCAGGTGCTGGCGCTCCATCGTATTTGATGTAACCATCCCTTATCTTCATATTATATGCCAGTTCAGGCATTGTATTGGTGGAAGCGATGTATTGCCCTTTCAGTGTAAGCAATAAATCTGTTGTACCCTTGATAGTGGTGTTCTTTTGCCAGGTAACATATTGCGGGGGTAATGCAGTTACAAAATCATCCAGGTCGCTGTTAATGGATTTTGCTGTAAAGTCAAGATCGTAGCCGTTTTTAAGAAAGTCAAATTTGCCGGTAAAGTCTACCGGAAGTTTATTGATACGCAGGTCATTTTTCTCAAAAAAGAATGCCAGAGAGGTGGTATTGATTTTTGTAACCAGTTTTGCACGCAGCTTTTTATTCTTTAAATATGGTTCTCCCTCATAGTAAAAATCGGTGGAATCAATTTTTATGCGGCTGTACAGATCAAAGATCGATTTACTGAGATCCCCGTTGCCTTCGTAATTAAAACCCTTTGCGTCAATCAGTATGCCCGTTGATTTATCATCATAAATTAAATGACTGTTATCGATACTGATCTTTTCCAGCTTCATGGCCGTGCTGGCGGTATCGCTGTTATTGGCTGCTGCGGCAGATGATTTATATACATTATAATTCGCTTCTCCTTTTTCATTTACCATTATATGCATATCTGCATCTGACACAAATATTTTATCAATGTGGATCTTCTTATCAAAGATCAGGTTCTTAAGATTGATGCCGAATGCAATTTCATCCGCAGCCACCAGCGTATCTTTTTTATAAGGCGCTGATCCTTTTAAAGAAAAATCATGCAATGAAACAGTGAAGGAAGGAAAGTGATGAAAAAAAGAAAGCCGCAGTTTTGAAAAATTCACTTCACCATCAAGGCTGCTGTTGGCCCAGTTCTTTACTTTTTCGCCAATGGTGCCGGGAAACAAAATAGGCAGTAAGTATAAAAGAAGCAATAAACTGGCAATACTGATGCCGGTTATTTTCAGAATTTTCAGGAGTATACGTTTTACTTGGACTTTCACTAAACAAATTTAAAGAATTGTGGATTGTAAACCACAAAGGCACAAAGACAACAGGGAAACACAAAGAAAAATACACCCGGTACTGATGCCACAAGTAATGCTGCTGAAGAGAGTGACACAACGATGCTGCTGTGAAATACAACGGCCGGCATATTAAAAAACAAGCGCCGCTTAGAAAAACGGCGCCGTTGTTTATGTGCTTGTGTTGTTCTCTCGTGTTAGCTGCAACCCATACTGTTGCCGCAGTTCAGGCATTTGTAACAGGTGCCGCTGCGGATAGTAATATGCCCGCAGGTGTTACAGCTGGGTGCGTCGCTCTGCATTGTCTTTGCCGCTGCGTTTACTGCATCCAGTGAGTTGTAAGACGCTTTTGCCGCTTTTGGCGATGCACTTGCCACCACCCTTACTTCACTTAATTCAGGTTTTCTTTCACCAATCGTTGGTGTGGCTTCATCCCATGGTTCGCCCAGGTTTTCAACTTCAGGCTTATCCAGTACATGCACTAAATCTGTACGGCCCAGGTATTCATATGCCAGTGAGCGGAAGATAAAGTCGATGATAGAAGTGGTACTTTTAATATTGGGGTGATCCACCATGCCGGCTGGTTCAAAGCGTGTGAAAACAAATTTTTCAACAAACTCTTCCAGCGGTACGCCGTATTGCAGACCGATAGAGATGGCAATGGCAAAACAGTTCAGCATACTACGCATGGTAGCGCCTTCTTTTGCCATATCAATAAATATTTCCCCTACTGTATGATCGCTGTATTCTCCTGTACGGAGGAACAATGCCTGCCCGTTGATCTTTGCTTTTTGTGTAAAGCCACGGCGTTTTGCAGGTAATGTTTTGCGTTCAACAATTTTTGCAAGCCTGCCTTTCAACACTGTATCAGGGCTGCTTTGAACACGTTTGCTTACTTCTTCCAGCAGGTCATCAATAGTGAGCTTGCTCATATCAACGATCTGTGGTTGTTCTATGGCTGCAGGCTGTTCTGCAACAACTTCTTCTTTTTCGTCTGTTGATTTTTTCTTTTTATCAGATTTATTGCTGAGCGGTTGTGATAATTTAGAACCATCACGGTAAAGTGCATTCGCTTTTAAACCAAGCTCCCAGCTTAAACGGTAGCAGTCTGCAATTTCTTCCACGGCTGCTTCATTTGGCAGGTTGATGGTTTTGCTGATGGCGCCGCTTAAGAATGGTTGGGCAGCACCCATCATGCGGATATGTCCGTGTGCATGAATATAGCGTTCACCCTTTTGACCGCATTTGTTGGCGCAGTCAAATACAGGTAAATGTTCTTCTTTTAAGTAAGGGGCACCTTCCACTGTCATGGTACCACATACATAGGTATTGGCAGCTTCTATTTGTTCATCGGTAAAGCCCAATGCTTCCAGCAGGCTCCAGCCGAAATCATTGTATTGATCAGCTGTAAAACCTAAACGTTGTAAAGTGGCTTCACCAAAAGTGAATACATTAAATACAAAACCAATTTCGAAAGCGCTGCCCAACGATGCTTCCACTTTGTTCAGTTCTTCTTTTGTAAATCCTTTTGCCAGTAATGATTCTGTGTTGATATAAGGAGCGCCTTTTAAGGTGGCGTGTCCTTTTGCATAATTTACGATAGCATTAATTTCTTCTTCGCTGTATTTCAAATTACGCAAAGCAGCAGGCACACTCTGGTTGATGATCTTGAAATAACCACCACCGCTGAGCTTTTTAAATTTCACCAGCGCAAAGTCTGGTTCAACACCTGTTGTATCGCAATCCATTACTAAACCAATGGTGCCGGTTGGAGCAATTACAGTTGTTTGTGCATTGCGGTAACCAAATTGCTCACCCAGTTTTACTGCGTCATCCCATGCACGGATAGCTGCTTTCAGTAAATAATCAGGACAATATTTTGCATTAATACCCTGTGGTTTTATTTCAATGCCTTCGTATGCATCCTGTGCATCATAAGCTGCTGCACGGTGGTTACGCATTACACGGAGCATATCTGTTTTATTTTCCTGGTATTTATCAAAGGCACCGAGGAAGGCAGCCATTTCTGCAGATGTTTTATAAGCAACACCCGTCATGATAGCGGTGATGGCACCGGCAATACCCCTTGCTTCTTCACTATCATAAGCAATGCCGCTTACCATCAGCATAGAGCCAAGGTTTGCATAACCAAGACCAAGTGTGCGGTAATCGTATGATAACTGGGCCACTTCTTTTGAAGGGAACTGCGCCATCAGTACAGATACTTCCAGCACCACGGTCCATAGACGACAGGTATATTCAAAACCTGTTACATCAAAACTGTTATCTGCTTCAGTAAAGAAACGGCGCAGGTTTACAGAAGCCAGGTTACAGGCAGTGTTGTCCAGGAACATATACTCACTGCAGGGGTTAGACGCATTGATGCGGCCACCCTTTGGACAGGTATGCCATTCATTGATGGTGGAATCGTATTGTATGCCGGGGTCAGCACATTTCCATGCAGCATAAGTAACCTGTTTCCAGAGATCCCTTGCTTTTACTGTTCTCATTACACGGCCATCACTTCTTGCTTTCAGCTCCCAGTCACCATCTTCATCCAGTACTTTGAAAAATGAGTTTGGTACACGAACCGAGTTGTTACTGTTCTGCCCGCTCACCGTACGGTAAGCTTCTCCTTCATAATCGCTTGGGTAACCTGCAGCGATCAATGCAGCCACTTTATCTTCTTCACCCACTTTCCAGTTTACAAATTCAACTATTTCCGGATGGTCAAGATCAAGGCAAACCATTTTAGCAGCACGGCGGGTTGTACCGCCGCTTTTGATAGCGCCTGCCGCACGGTCACCAATTTTTAAGAAACTCATCAAACCGCTTGATGTACCACCACCACTCAATTTTTCACCTTCGCCACGTATATGACTAAAATTAGTTCCAACGCCACTGCCATATTTAAATATCCTGGCTTCTCTTACCCACAGATCCATGATACCACCTTCGTTCACCAGGTCATCATCCACACTTAAAATAAAGCATGCATGCGGCTGCGGACGTTCGTAAGCATTCTGTGATTTTTTTAACTGGCTGTCAACAGGGTCAACATAATAATGCCCCTGCGGTTTGCCGGTGATACCATATACAGCATGCAAACCGGTATTGAACCATTGCGGGCTATTGGGTACACATGCCTGGTTTAATATTGAATAGGCGAGTTCATCGTAAAAAATCTGTGCATCTTTTTCAGAAGCAAAGTAACCATACTTTTCACCCCATATGCGCCAGCAATGGGCCATACGGTGTGCCACCTGTTTTACGCTTGTTTCCCTTCCTGTAGTTCCATCTGGTTGTGGTACGCCGGCTTTGCGGAAATATTTTTGGGC
Source organism: Ferruginibacter sp. (assembly GCA_047600665.1). Lineage (GTDB taxonomy): Bacteria > Bacteroidota > Bacteroidia > Chitinophagales > Chitinophagaceae > Ferruginibacter. The sequence continues at coordinate 1,188,866 of JASGKJ010000003.1, read as the reverse complement.
CAGGATGTCTGTAGCGATCTGGCTCCATTGCTTGGGCACCTCCACGTTGTCCATCTGGAAAACCACTTTACCACTAGGGTCTTTGATAACGGATGTACGGTAATCATACTCGAACATGTCATAAGGAGAAACGCCTTCCCTTGTGAATTGCCTGCCGAACTGCAGGCCTTTGGCAGCATTATTTTTTTTAGGCATAAACAATATTTTGGTGGGTTAGTAAGGTTAAGAAAATATTAATAAAGCAGACGAAAATATCTGATGTAACTCATTATCAGAAGCTCTAAATATTAACAGTTGTGGATAAGAAATGTGCGAAAATCAGAAACCCAAACAGGCAGTGAATTTGGTGAGTTTTGCACTGTTTGTGGATAGAAACTTTACAATTCCGTTTGGAAAATCCAGGAAAATCCTGACGGCCTTTTCCTGCTGCATTTGCCGGGAAATATCCCCGCCGGGCCCCGATTTTGCTGGTTTACACGCAACGGTTTGTATATTGTGAGTGTTTTTTATTTACCAAAACCACCAGCACTATTTATGAAGCACGCAAGATTGTACACTGTTATTTCCATCATCATCTGCCTGGTATGTATCTATGAAGCAGGCAGTTATTTTTATTATTCATTCCAGTACATTTCTCAACTGGATTTCGCCACTATACTTAGCCGTTTGATTGGAATAACTCCTACTGCACTGGGGTTGGCGGGGAGTATTATTTTTTTGAACAGCAGGTTTAAAAAAAGTGGCCTTTTAAGGATGTTTATGTGTTTTAAAATATTTGTATTTCTTTCTGTTGGCTGGATATACATATCCTATTTTTTGAAAATGGATAAAGCTGTTACTGATGCCAGCCAAACGGCGGTGGTGCTCGCCGGGTTTCTCAGCACCCTTATAATAACAGTCTGCTGCTGTATAGGTTTATGGTTATTGTCAAGGGAGCAAAAGATAAAGCTTAATTATTCAGAATATGGGGAGGAACGAATGGTGCATTTTGAACCGGCGGGTGCAGGCAGGCGTTTGGGTAATTATATAATTGATAGTATTATTATCCTGATAATAGTGCTAACTTTTTATTTTGCCGCACTTAACAATAACCTGTTTGCAAGGAGTACAGATTATACAGGGCTACTGATTACCAATGTGGTGGCCCTGATCATATACTACGTTTTATTTGAAGCTGTTTTTAATACCACAGCTGGTAAAAGTGCCACCAATACCATTATCGTAAATGAAGATGGCGAAAGGCCAAGTTTTGTGCAGGTGCTTGGGCGCAGTTTTGCCCGGCTGATCCCGTTTGAAGCTTTCACTTTTTTAGCTGCCGGTACCAGGGGCTGGCACGATACACTCACCAACACTTACGTGGTGGTGGCAGATGATGAAAACAATGCGGATATGAATGAAATAACACTTGATGCAGAACAAAATACCGGTAACCAATGAAAGTTGTAATACAAAGAGTGTTGCACGCAAGTGTAAAAGTGGATAATATTATTACCGGCAGTATCGGCGCAGGTTTACTGGTATTGCTTGGAATAGAGGATGCCGATATTGACGAAGATATTGTATGGCTCAGCAACAAGATTATAAATCTCCGCATATTTGATGACGAAAACAAAGTGCCCAATATTTCTGTAAAAGATATCAACGGCGATATATTACTGGTGAGCCAGTTCACCCTTTACGCCAGTACCAAAAAAGGCAACCGTCCTTCTTATATCAAAGCAAGCAAGCCAGATTTTGCAATACCTGTGTATGAAAAGATGATAAAGCAATTAGAGACCGATTCAGGTAAAAAAATTTATACAGGAATATTTGGTGCAGATATGAAAGTGGAGTTGCTGAATGACGGACCGGTAACGATTGTGATTGATACGAAGAATAAGGAATGACTATTATTTCACGGATTAGATGGATTACACGGATTTTAAATTCCTTACAGTTATTTTATTTTAGAAGTGGCTTTTAATAAGCAATTTGATTTACTATATTGAATTGTCGTTTAATCTAAAACAAACTCTATGACTGATCTACTCTTTAAAGAAGATACTTACAAAGTGATTGGCATATGTATGAAAATACACCAAACGCTGGGAATGGGATTAAAAGAAATTAATTATAAAGACGCCATGGAGATAGAATTTGTTGATGAGCAACTTAACTATGAAAGAGAGAAAAAATACGTTGTGAAATACAAAGAGAAAATTTTACGAAACCCTTATATCGCAGATTTCGTTGTTTTCAAAACAATTGTTCTTGAAATTAAATCCGTATCATCTATAATAGACGCCCATGTATCACAGGCATTAAGTTATCTTGCTGTTTCGGGACTAAAAGTCGCCTTAGTAATTAACTTCGGTGAAAAATCCCTAACGTGGAAGAGAATTATAAAGTAATCAGTGTAATCCATCTAATCCGTGAAATAAAAAAAATTATGACCATACAGGACGCCCAAACACAAGTTGACCAATGGATAAAAACAGTTGGTGTACGCTATTTTAATGAACTCACCAACCTTGGTGTACTCATGGAAGAAGTGGGTGAACTGTCAAGGCTGATGGTGAGAAAATATGGTGAACAATCCTTTAAAGAAAGTGATAAAGGAAAAGAGATCGCAGATGAAATGGCCGATGTGCTCTGGGTGCTTATATGCCTCGCCAATCAAACAGGTGTAGATTTAACCACGGCACTGGAGAAAAACTTTGAAAAGAAAAATATCCGTGACGCAACAAGGCATAAGGATAATGAGAAATTGAAATGAAAGAATGAGTTCCAGCAGGGGCCTTCTTATTCTGCAAACACTTCGTAATGCTTCACCTTTTCTTCAAACTCCAATAAAAAATCATCGTCCTCCGGGTAATACTTTGCCTTGTCATACGCTTCGCCGGCAAAATTTTTAATAGCTTCAATACTTTCCCAATAAGTGATCAAAGTAAAATGTGCTTCCCCGTTCTCTATGCTCCGTAAAAAACTAAGCTTGATAAACCCCGGGATGATGCTGTAATCCGGCACAGCAATGCGCTTTAGCAATGCGGTATAATTTTCAAAATGCTCAACGGCTGTTTTGCCGTGCCATATTCTTGCGATCATGATCGAAACTGTTTTGATGATGATACATTGTTGTTTTCTTTGTAATTTACTTTATTAACCAAAGCTTATGCGATCTATATTTCTCCTTTACTTTTTTTTATCTTTTTCTTTCTCACTAATTGCACAAATCCCAAAAGCACCGCTTGAAAAAGAGGGTGAGGGACCCTGGCCGCAACTTATCATTCGTGGGGTTACACTTATAAACAGTACAGGAGCACCACCAACCGGACCAGTGGATATTGTAGTGGAGAATAACAGGATCGTACAAATCGAAAATGTCGGCGCACCGGGTGTTGCCATCAATCCTGGTAACCGGCCGCAGCTGAAACCTGGTGGTAAAGAAATGAATTGCGAAGGCATGTATCTCTTGCCCGGTTTTATCGATATGCATGGTCATATTGGCGGTAAGGAACAGGGTACACCGGCAGCATATGTTTTTAAATTATGGATGGCACATGGCATTACCACCATACGGGACCCGAGCTGTGGTAATGGTCTTGATTGGGTACTGGAAGAAAAAAAATTAAGCAGCGAAAATAAAATTACCGCACCCCGTATTTATGCCTATACCGCTTTTGGCATGGGCAGTAAACAGGAGATTGCTACGCCACAGCAGGCGGTGGAGTGGGTACGGGATAATGCTAAAAAAGGAGCTGACGGTATTAAATTTTTTGGTGCAGCTCCCCAAATAATGGATACAGCATTAAAAGAAAATAAAAGACTGGGCTTGCGCAGTGCCTGTCATCATTCACAAACCTATGTGGCAAGATGGAATGTATTGAATTCTGCAAGGGCAGGATTAACTTCTATGGAACACTGGTATGGTTTGCCTGAAGCGATGTTTGATGACAAAACAATACAGGATTACCCACTGGATTATAACTATGCAAACGAAGCAGACCGTTTTGGTGAAGCAGGCAAACTATGGAAACAGGCAGCGCCGCCCTTCAGCGAAAAATGGAATAAAGTGATGAATGAACTGATAGCACTTGATTTTACCCTCGATCCCACTTTCAATATTTATGATGCCACCCGTGACCTGCACCGGGCAAGACGGGCAGAATGGCACGAAAAATATACACTTCCCTCTTTATGGAAATTTTATGAACCCAGCCGTGAATCACATGGCTCCTTCTGGTTGCACTGGGGCACAGAAGAAGAGATAGCATGGAAAGAGAACTACCGGCTGTGGATGACTTTTGTAAATGAATACAAGAACCGTGGTGGACGGGTGACGGCGGGTAGTGATAACGGTTATATTTATCAAACATATGGCTTTGGTTATATACGGGAGCTGGAGCTGTTAAGAGAAGCTGGTTTTCACCCGCTGGAAGTGATCCGCTCTGCCTGTCTTTATGCAGCACAGGCACTGGGTGCAGCAAAAGAACTGGGCTCTGTGGAAGTAGGTAAACTGGCCGATATGGTCATTACAGAAGTGAACCCGCTGGAAAACCTGCAAACATTATACGGCACGGGCGCCATTAAACTAACTGGTGATAATAAAATAGTAAGAGTTGGCGGTGTAAAGTATACAATAAAAGACGGTATTGTATATGATGCTAAAAAGTTGCTGGCAGATGTAAAGAAAATGGTGGATGAAGAAAAAAAGAAAACCAACTGGCAGTTAAAACAACCCGGTGAAGAATAGCTGGTTTTCTTATGCGTATTTTATTTTGATATCGTATACACCTTGTGCAATGATATACAGGAGCAAACAACGCCTGCAAAAACAACGGCTGTCCTTACCCAGTTCATATCTCTCCATTCCTGCCATGTTTTTGTAAGCAATTCCACATCGTTTAGTTTTGCTGTGGCAAAAAGTATTTCATTTTTTGGGTAGAAATAATTGAATGTCATCATTTCTCCCAGTATAAAAAATAGAAAAGCTGCGGCCAGTAACCATCTTACCGGTCTTGCTGTTTTCCAGTAAAGAATAAACGCAAGCAGGCTGATAAATTGCAACAGGGGCGAAAAAATCCTGAAGAAATTACCCGGGTTTACTTTTTGATAATAGTTCCTGGCTGTTGCAACAGAGTTAGGGATATCGCTGCCCCAACTGGTATTGTCAACCACAGAAGTGTAAATGTTGGTTACAAGCACACCGCTTCCAATGATAATGGTGGCGAATAAAATAATACGTTTCATTTTCTTTCATTTTAATTGAATACAAAATTCCACGTTGTACTGCCGCCAAAATTGTATTTAACGGACATTCCCGTAAATATGTCCGGCTATATTGCTCCGGCTATTTTTATACCCGCCGGGTGTAAGCTGTGTGAAGGACCTGAAAGTTTTAATGAAATGTGACTGGTCTGAAAAATTACAGGCATAAGCGATCTCTGTTAGTGAGCCGGTACTGTGGTGAATAAGTTCCACCGATTGCAAATACTTTTTATACAGGAGTGTTTCTTCTGTATTCATTCCTGTTGCAGCCTGTAGTTTTCTTGAAAGCTGCCGTGGTGAGTAACATAATAAATTTGCCAGTCCCGTTACAGATATGTCGCCGGTATTTTTATTATTGAGAAAATCATTAAAAGCCTCTTCCTGCAGGCTTATACCTGCCAGTTTTTTTTGCAACCAGTTACTGAAAATGTATATTCTTTTTTCAAAAGATTTTTCTTCTGCCAGTGCCTGCCATAAAGAATTGAAAGCTGTATTTATTAAGGTCATATCAACACACAGGTTGGCAAACTCACCGGCTGGTATACCAAAGATTTTTTTTACAGCAGCAGGATGAAACACCACCCCAAAAAAATGTTGCCTGGCGGCCAGGTTAAGATAAATGGGCATGGTATTATAACCATTGATACAGCATTTGGGGATGCTGTACATTTTACCGTTTAGCAAAGCATTCATACCGGTATGGTCTTCAAAACTGAAGATGATCTCAACCACTCCTTTTGGAATGATCGTTTCTTTATTCATATCCCCGTTCTGTCTTTCCGCCTGCCAAAAGGATTGAACCATTTGGTTTATCACTTGTTTTTGTGGTATAAAGAATTGCTGGCTCATACTTCGCTTTCAATTATAAAATTAAAAATTACCGGTTGTTTATTGATGTTAACAGGTATAAACAACCGGTAACCCTGTATGAAATGGAGTATAATGGTAATAAATTGGCATATGATGGGAGTATTTACCGCAAATATTTTTCCCGTCTTTACTAACATTTGTTAGGTTCTGGTGAGGAGCCGGTTATTTTAAGAATCATCACCCTAACTTTGCAGCGGTTTTTAATATCGAAACACTCCAATATAAGCATGAATCTATTTGAAAAGCAACAGAATGAATTTTCGGGCAGGCATATTGGCCCCAATCCCCATGAAACAACAGCAATGCTGGCCACCATTGGAACAGCAAACATGGAAGAACTGATCAGTAAAACTATTCCCGCCAGCATCCGCATTAAAGGCGACCTGGATCTGCCGGCCGCCAGCAGTGAGTACGAATACCTGGCACAACTGAAAAAGACAGCCTCAAAAAATAAAGTATTCAAAACTTATATAGGGCAGGGTTATTATGACACCATTACACCTTCGGTGATCTTGAGAAATGTGTTTGAAAACCCGGGATGGTACACACAATACACACCGTACCAGGCAGAGATCTCACAGGGACGCCTGGAAAGCCTGCTGAATTTTCAAACCATGGTGAGTGATCTTACAGCCTTACCAATCGCCAATGCAAGCTTACTGGATGAAGCGACTGCTGCTGCAGAAGCCATGGCCATGCTCTTCAATCATAAGAATAAAGATCATGATCATATAACGGCCCCTAAGTTTTTTGTTGATAATAATATTTTCAAACAAACAAAAGATGTACTCGTAACAAGAGCCAGGCCAATTGGTGTACAGCTGGTGTTTGGTGACTATACTACTGCAGTACTGGATGATTATTTCTTTGGTGCCATTGTTCAGTATCCTGACAGCAACGGTTCAATAAACGATCACCGTGATTTTATTCAAAAAGTGCATACTGTAAATGCGCAGGTGGTAATGGCAACAGACCTGCTGGCACTGGCATTGCTTACCCCGCCCGGTGAACTGGGTGCAGATGTGGCCATCGGCTCTGCACAGCGCTTTGGTGTGCCAATGGGATTTGGCGGTCCGCATGCGGCTTTCTTTGCAACAAAGGATGAATTTAAAAGAACCATTCCCGGCCGTATCATTGGTGTAAGTATTGATGCACAGGGTAACCGTGCGCTTCGCATGGCACTGCAGACAAGAGAACAGCATATCCGCCGTGAAAAAGCTACCAGTAATATTTGTACGGCACAGGCATTGCTGGCTAATATGGCTGCCATGTATGCCGTGTATCATGGTGCAGAGGGCATCAGTAATATTGCCAAACGTGTTCATTTGCTTACGCAGAAATTAGAAACAGAATTAAATGAACTTGGTATCACACAGACTAATCCATCTTATTTTGATACATTAAAAGTGAATGTGGCTGATATTGCCAAACTGCGTTCAGTGGCGGAAGAAAATGAAATGAATTTCTTTTACCATGCAGATGGAACTGTTGGTATCAGTTTAGATGAAACAACGCTGATAGCTGATGTGCATGCCATATCAAAAGTATTTGCAGCAGCATTCGGCATCGATCAGAAACAAAAGTTACAACTGGACGGCAATAAGTACAAGATAGAAGAAAGCCTTTTAAGAACATCAGCCTACCTGCTGCATCCATTATTCAATACACATCACAGCGAAAGCGAAATGATGCGGTATATAAAATACCTGGAGAATAAAGATCTTAGTTTGAATACTTCCATGATCAGCCTGGGCAGCTGCACCATGAAGCTGAATGCCGCTACAGAATTGATTCCTGTAAGCTGGCCTGAATTCAGCAGGCTGCATCCTTTTGCCCCTGCAACGCAAACGGAAGGTTATCTCCATATCATTAAAGAACTGGAAAATTATTTAAGCACCATCACTGGTTTTGCAGCAACTTCTTTACAACCTAACAGTGGCGCACAGGGTGAATATGCCGGGTTGCTGGCCATACAGCGTTACCATGAGGCGAGGGGAGAAGCACACCGGAATGTTGTGTTAATTCCTGTTTCTGCACACGGCACCAATCCTGCCAGTGCAGTAATGGCTGGTATGAAAGTGGTGGTAACAAAATGCGATGATGCAGGTAATATTGATGTGACCGATCTTAAAGCAAAAGCAATTGAACATGCTGCCAATCTCTCTGCACTGATGGTTACCTATCCATCCACGCATGGTGTATTTGAAGAAAGTATAAAAGAGATCTGTGACATCATTCATCAAAATGGCGGACAGGTGTACATGGATGGCGCCAATATGAATGCACAGGTTGGTTTAACCAGCCCGGGATTGATCGGTGCGGATGTTTGTCACCTTAACCTGCATAAAACATTCGCTATTCCGCATGGTGGTGGCGGACCGGGTGTTGGACCTATCTGCGTGGCAAAACAACTCGTTCCTTATTTACCAGGACATAATGAAATTGGTGGAGAAGGTGCAGTATGTGCCGCTCCTTATGGCAGTGCCAGTATTTTGCTTATCAGTTATGCCTATATAAAAATGCTGGGTGCAAAGGGTGTACGCAGTGCAACGGAGCATGCCATCCTGAATGCGAATTACATGAAAGCAAGACTGGAAAAATATTACAAGATATTATACTCGGGTAAAAACGGCACAGCTGCACATGAATTCATTATTGACCTGCGTCCTTATAAAACCAGTGCCGGTATTGAGGCGGAAGATGTTGCCAAACGTTTGATGGATTATGGTTTTCATGCGCCTACATTATCCTTTCCTGTTGCAGGCACATTAATGACAGAACCAACAGAAAGTGAGAGCAAGGCTGAGCTTGACCGTTTTTGTGATGCCATGATCGGTATATGGCATGAAGTAAAAGCAATTGAAGAAGGCAATGCAGATAAAAAAGACAATGTACTTAAAAACGCACCACATACACAGCATGTGATCTGTGCGGATGAATGGTCACATGCTTACAGCCGTAAACAGGCAGCATTTCCTTTAGCTTATGTAATTGAAAATAAATTCTGGCCCAGCGTGAGCAGGGTAAACAATACGCATGGCGACAGGAATTTGATCTGCACCTGCGAACCAACAGAAAGCTATATGGAAGCAGCGGTGGCGAATTAAAGAATAAACTTTAATACCAGCGGTTGTTTTTCATGGCAGCATCGTTGCATCGCAATCTCTTCAACGTGATACATAATAGCAGCCTTTTTAAAAGCTGCTATTATTATTTTAAACAGCCTGCTTTTTTAATGGTAGTTTTTTCCAGTATGTAAGTTGCCGCCATATCCATTCAAATGGACCATATTGAAAATAACGCAACCAGATATGGCTCCATACGATCTGCAGCAGCCATATACCAAGCACTATCATGTAAACTTCATAGCGCTGCAGTTTTCCAAAATAGCCAAATCCAATGCCCGTAAAAATAATGGTACCCATGATAGATTGTGTCAGGTAATTGGTAAAGGCCATTTGACCCACCGGCCGCATCAGGCTGAAAAGCCATTTAAATACATTCGATTTATACAAAAGCATCAAAAACCCCAAGATGCCCAGCGTACGCAGTACCCTGCCCAGGTCATAAAAACTAACCTTTACATTTTTGATATATTCAAAGCGGCTGAATTTTGCATCTATACCCGGCTGCAGCTGGTAATAGCTGACCAATATGCCAAGCCCTAATCCTGCAACACACATCAGCGCATATAATTTTACAGGCGCCTTACCAGTAAGAATACCCAGTTTAAAAAAGGCCATACCCAGCATCATAAATGACAGCACATCCCAGATGGAAAAATAAGTGTACGTTAAAAAATGGCTGAGATACCTGTCGGTGCTGGTTTCATATACTTCTTCATAACTGCCCTGCATGCGCCTGTTGATCTTTTCCATTTTTTTGATCTTGTTTTCAGGTTTGCCGGCATCTCTTATTTCCTGCATAGCACCCAGGTATTCCTGCTGGTCTGCCGTAAGTTTTGTCACAGTAGTATCAATTTTTTCAACTGCTTCCCCTCTTGCAATCGTTTTTTTATCAAGGTAAAGGTCCCTGTTCTCCCTTGCGATCATCAGCGCCATACAAACAACAGCAGCAATAATTAATTTTTTTGGTTCCCATAAACGTAATACAAACATGATGAGCCCGTAACAGCCATAGTCAAACAAAATATCTCCTTCCCATAAAAAAATATAAATGTTCACCAGCCCAAAAACGATCAGCCATAATTGGCGCCTGAAAAAATAGTCTGCTGCAGCAACCCCGGTCTGTTGTTTTTCCTTGCCACTGATAAAAAGAAGAATGCCTGCACCAAACAGCATACTGAATAAAGCCCTTTGTGTACCATCCGGTATCCATTCTACAAAATGCCAGATATAATAATTGATGGTGCCGAATTCATTTTTTACAGAGGGGTCATGTCCCATCACCGCATAGGCAAAGCCCGGGATATTCATCAGTAATATACCCAGTATGGCAAAGCCACGTAAAGAATCGATGATATCAATCCTTTCTTTTTGCAGCACGGGAGCAGCAGTATCAGTCATGCTCTTTAATTTTTGTTATTTTAAAAATCTTTTTTTAATCCTTTCTGTACTGTAAACCTTCTGAAGTAAACCGAATGTGAAGTATCCGCCAGTTTTTTATCCGATTCATCTTTCATTTCTTTTTCCGTGTATTGAGTCACATAACATTTCAATGCTTCGATTGCCCTGTTCTCCTCTTCCTGTGTATAATCAACCTGTACATTAAAATATTGTTTGTCTACATAACCAAGGTCATCTATATCGGTAGCACCTCTTCCCCAGGCGATATAATAAAGCGGGTATTTATCCACCCAGCCTTCTGCCAGCAATAATTCAGTGATGGCGCCACCAACAACAATATGTTCTGAATGATGTGTGTCGCCATCAGGTCCCGTTGTGATAATGATATCCGGGTTAATGGCAGGTATTTTCATTTTGAGCGAATCCATTAACTGCTTATGGCATTTAAAATATTTGCCCACGCCGATCTTTGTATCCAGTCTTTCAATAGATAAAAATACTGGTGGTTCAATGCCAAGCTTTTCGCAGCCGCAGGCTGATTCTTTTTTACGCAGGTTACCCAGCGAATCACCTGCAGGGATCTTTGTAACTCTTGTTCCATCCCGGCCATCTGTTGCGATCATTATTATCACCTTGTTACCAAGCCTTGCATACTTTGACAATACCTCACCAATAGCTGTTTCATCATCCGGGTGAGCACCCAGGAACAAAATTGTTTTTTGCTTTTGTGCATAGCTGGCTGAAGCGTAAAAAAAGAACAGTAATGTTAGTATTTTACGAGGCATATTTTTCTCTTATAATTTGTTTGTACCAGATCATTCATTCACTTTGCTTCCCTGTGATGACACAGCCAGCCACTTGTTCTTTCTTTTTATCCATACATCATAAAATCTTGTGCGGCGCTGTACGGGCATACCGCTGTCTTTCCTGAATGTATGCACTATGAATGTCACCACTGCTGTTTTTTCATACAGGTTAACTACAGCCTCTTCCAGCCGGAATGAATCAATAAGTATGCTGTCTTTGATACGCTGGCTGATCGTAGTGTACATGTCCAGCAGGTCTTCCTGTTTGTTGTGTATGCCGTTTTCTGAAATGCCAATAAAACTTGTATCCATGATGGTGGAAAGAAAAGCAGTGTCAAGGGCGAATTCGGCGGCCAACCATTTTTGTTCCAGGTAAAGCAGTCGCTGCTTATCATTTTCAATGAAATTTTTTGCAGGCTGTGCCTGTAAACTGCCAGGTAAAAACAGGTATATTATAAGGATAAGTTTTTGCATAAACAGTTTGTGCCGCTGTGGCAAAGAAAAAATTAAGGCAGTATACGAATGAAAATATACTCAATTAACTGAGTATATTTTAGTAAATACTAATAAAAATTTAAAAGATGGAATTGCTGAAGCACTGCAATAACAAAATAGGAGAGTAGCACAGTAGGTGCGGTGATCAATTGTAAATAACAATATAGAAAGGTATACGGTGGGATACACCCCATTCCTTTACAAACCTTACATCCACTCCTCCATCACTTCTTGGCATTGAAACGGGTACATAAGCACCGGCATTGCCCCAGGTGCCGCCGGTTAAGGAAACAACGGCACTGCCTAAATGGACACCGCTTACACTAACCTTGTAATAATAATCTTCATCGCCGTCATATAAACGGGTGGCAGAAATATTGGAAGTGCCGGATATGCGGTTACCCTGGTCATCAAATTTTGCCCATGCAATTGGCAGCATATTAGTGTTGTCATTATTATATACTTTTCCGCCGTTTACTTTTACATCGCCGGCCACATGTAATCTTTGTTCGGGTAACGAGGTGCCAATACCTGTGCGGTTGGCGCCTTTGTCAATGTACACTTCACTGTTCAGGAACAATTTACCGCCGTCCTGCACCGTACTTATATTCATGTCATTGCCGGAGGAGTAAATAAATGCTTTCTCCGTTGTGCCTGTCATAAAGCGTATGATGGTATTCGTATTTCCCTGCAAACGCAGCGCCTCAATACTGGCCCCGCTGTTGATATGCAGTTTGGCTGCCGCATCTTCAATACCGATACCTGTTTTGCCATCAGGATTTATAGTAAGCTGATTTGTTCCGGCTGTGCGTACAATGAACCTGCCTGCTGAATTAGGCGAATAAGTGCCTACCCGCAGGTCATCACCGCTTAACTGCACAAAACCTTTTTCCACTCCTGCTGTATTAAGAGAAAGTACAGCCGCTGCATCATTAATTGTTATGGACGTATTGGTGCTAAAGGCTCCATTTACAAAGCCGGTACCACCCACCAGCATATTAGTTGCTACCAAAAGTGTCTGGCCCTGTAATCCTGCACCTGAAACAATATTGCCTTCTGCATTTACCTTACCCTTTGCCGTTATATTACTGTCTATAAGCAAATGTTTCCTGCTGCGGATATTGCCTTCCACATCCAGTTTTTCAACTGCTGCAGAACGGCCTACACCCACATTGCCATTATCGTCCAGGCAAAGCTGGGTGGTATTGCTGCCATGGTTAAGGCTGAACTGGTTAACAAGATTTGATAGCCTGTAGTAAGTGATGTATGCACCGACAGTTGTATCCTGGTTAAGAAAATTTACCCTTCCATAACCTATATTGGCAGGATGAATATTGATGGTTGCATTATTGCCGCCATTCGTAATATCATTGGGATTGGTGTGTGTAATAAAAAGATTCCCTTTCACAGACAGCTTTTCTTTGAGCCCCGTATTTGAACCGATACCCACATTGCCGCTGTTACTGTTGGAAATATTTGTTCCACTGCTGGCCCATGGAGATGCGCCACCACCAGCCCCGATCTGCGTCCATGCCGAACCGTTATAAAACCAGAAACTGCTGCTCGTTGTTTCGTATACCATCAGCCCGCCGGCTGGTGATGCAATGGCGGTGCGTTGTGCACTTGTCATACGTGGGATCAGCAGGCCTTTGGTGGTGCTGCTGATATCCAGCTGGGCACTTGCATTTGGTGTATTGGTGCCAATGCCTACGTTTTGAGAAAAAGAAATAAGAAAAGAGAAGGTAAAGACAAAAAAGGTGAGGAGCTTTTTCATTTGTAACAATTTTAATCAAGATCAAAATTGAAAAAGGAACAGGCTCAAACCAATAGCGAAAAAGGGTGAAATGAGTAATTACCTGCTTCAACTAACTCATTTATCTTAAAGGATGCAAAAATTGTAAAGGCCAGCAGCAACGCAGAAAAGATCAGTAATGCCCATTGTCCCTGCGGCATCCCATCCATGGTATATTCCGCCGGTTTGTCTTTCCGGTAGGTTACGGGCATTGTGTCGCCGGGTTTATACTGGCCGGGGGTGGTGCTTGCATTGGCCGTGTGGTAGATGCCTTTATCATCTTTATAGGCGACCTGTATTTTATCAAAAGAACCTTTACTGAAATGTACAAATGTTACCTGGGTTATAATGCCATGTGCTTTAATACCCTGCTGTTTGATCTTTCCTGCTTTTATTATTTTCTTAACGCTGAAAAACACCAGCAATGCAGGAAGGCCGACTATTATGCAGTAGATGAATATCATTTTATAAGTGCGTTTGATTAGTAAAAAAATTATTCCTCTGTGTTGTTGACGATTGTTGTTTTTCTCACTACGGTAGTTTTATTATTTGAGGCCGGTCTCTGTGCGCCGATTGTACAGGCATCAATTCTTGCAACAAAATCGCAGCCTGCTGTTGCAATAAAACCATCATTGAACTGGATATAAGTTTCTGCCTGGTATTCCACGTTTTGGGCAGAAGAAAGAATTACTTCTGTTGAGTTTATAGAGCCGCCGCTTATAACAACTGAATTACTGTTGCGTGGACCATTGAGTGTTTGTGAACCGGGACAACCAACAGTAAAGTAATGCCGCTCAGTTTGACCATTGAAAGTGCATAATACACTGTACACACCTGTAAGGGCTCCTATCGCTACATAATCAACAGGGATGATGGCGTTGCTTGAATAGCCTGAATACTCATAACTGTTATCATAGATCTCGTTTCCGTTGGGGTCTATCACTCTTAACCTTACCGGCGTGGAAGCAGATACATCCCTTACTGCGGCAGAAAAGAATACAACAGAGTAGGTATTGAAGTGATTACTGTAAGGCACTATCTCAGATATCCCATTGGTTACACCAGTTTCATCACACCGGGCTTTTGTCCAGTTGCCGGTGGTTGTAAAAACAGACAGTATCTTCCTGTTGTAATAAGGTTCTTCATTTGCCCATAGACTTTTAGTGATCAATCCAACATAGTTGTCATTACACTCGCCATTTTGAAACGGATCAAGAATGCCACCAGAAGGTGTTTCCACCTGGAAGTGTAAATGTGGACCGGTGGAATTACCGGAACTGCCCACCACACCCAGGTATTCACCTGCAATCACTGCATCACCCGAATCCTTACTGGTTAAAGTGCCATCCTTCATGTGCATGTAATAAGTTCTTACTCCGTCACTGTGTTCAATAGCTATATAATTTCCTGAACCGGTTCTTGAAACACCATCTTTACTGCATGATCTTGAAAATTCACCGGTACGTTTTCCTACAATTACACCACCCTCTGCTGCTACGGCAAATACATTTTCATCATCCATCATTTTCCAGCCAAAAGGCGCAATCCCGATATCAATCCCGCTATGGTCATACCCGTTGCCGTCAGCACCAGGTTTGTTGTCGTAGGAGCGGTGGCCGCAGTTATAATCTTCTACTGAACTTTCATCACCACCAGTAGAAGTTGGATTGAGATCAACATAATTGGAGATATAATAAAATCCCGGTTTGTGCTGGTAGTTGGGTGCGGCCACCATTGGCCAGCGGAATGCATGGTTGTATGCCAGCGGTTGTGAAGGCAATGGTCTTAGCTTTCCCTGTTTTACCAGGTTATCACGGGTGCTGTTAATTTTTGCCCGGATGGATACCATCTCTTCCTTACTTACACAAGACAATTTTTTCTGCTGTGCAAATACTGCTGTCATTTGCAGGCAGCAGACAAAAAGAAAAACCTGTTTCATGCTGCTGCTTTATTTGTTCTTTAAAATGTCAATCTCTTTTTTCAGATCAATGATGTAGAGCGTGAGCTCCTCTATCTTTTCCATCATTTTCTTCTGCATTTCTCCAACAGTGATGCCATCTTTTTCCACTTCTGCTGCTGAAGGGATGTTTGGTAAATGCTTATTTTCTTTTATATACTGCTGCACATTTTCAAGAGAGGGCAGCTCGTAATTTTTTTCAAACACATAATCGGGCCAGCCACTTGTTAACCTTACTCTTACTTCTTCGCATATCAGTTTACCATCAACCGCCATTTTATAACCTGTTGGAACTTCCACTGCACCCACACGAAGGTTGCCGGTTACAATGGCATTACCCAGTACATGCAGTTTTTGCTGGGGATATACAGTGCCCACACCAACCCTGCCTAAATCTTTATCTACATATAATTCGGTATTGAACCTTAGTATGCCACCCGGCTGTACGGTGGAAATATTCAGGTCATTATTTACAGCATAGATGTAGGCTTTTTCCGTAGTGCCGGACATAAAACGGATGATCGTATTGGTATTGCCCTGCAAGCGCAATGCTTCGGCACTGGCACCGCTGTTGATATGCAGTTTGGCTGCAGCATCTTCAATGTCAATACCTGTTTTACCATCAGGATTTACAGTAAGATGATTGGCTCCGCCGGTGCGTACAATAAACCTTCCATCTGTATTGGTTGAATAAGTACCCACCCGGAGATCATTACCGCTTAATTGTGTAAAGGCTTTATCATCGCCACCGGTTGTATAGCTGAATGTTCCCGCTGCATCATTGATGGTCATGCCTTCATACGAGGTAATATTTCCATAAAATAAGCCTGTCGTACTACCGGTAACGGCACCCCCGATTAATGCTGTCTTGTTTACGTACAATGTACCTGTTGAGCTTAAGCCGGCACCTTCTATTACGCCACCTGCATCCACTCTTCCTGCTACATCCACCTTGCCTTTTACTGTAACGTTACTGTCTGCCAGCAAATGTTTCCTGGTGCGGATATTACCTTCCACATCCAGTTTTTCAACTGCTGCAGAGCGGCCCACACCCACGTTGCCATTATCATCAAGACAAAGCTGGGTGGTATTGCTGCCATGATTAAGGCTGAACTGGTTAACAAGGTTTGATAACCTGTAGTAAGTAATATAGGCGCCAACGGTAGTATCAGGGTTAAGAAAATTTACCCTTGCATAACCCACATTGGCAGGATGGATATTAATGGTTGCACTATTTCCTCCGTTCGTAATATCATTGGGGTTGGTATGTGTAATAAATAAATTTCCTTTTACAGATAATTTTTCTTTGAGCCCGCTGTTGAAGCCTATACCAACATTGCCACTGTTGCTGTTAAAAATATTATTACCGCTTACTGACCAGCTGCTGCCGCCACCACCATTATTGACCGCATTCCATGCTGTACCATTATAAAAATAAAAGGCATTGAAATTGGTATCATATACCATCAGGCCGTTTGCCGGTGATGCTATCGCTGTACGTTGCGCTGTTGTCATCCTTGGAATAAGCAATCCTTTACTTGTACTGGTTACATCCAGTTGTGCACTGGCATTGGGAGAATTGGTGCCAATACCCACACTTTGAGCATAAGAAGTATGAAGTGAAAAGTTGAAAGCAAAAATGATAAGCAGCTTTTTCATTTTGGAGTATTTTTTATAAAACAAAAATGAAAAATGAATACGCTGTAAACAATAGCGAAATAGGGGGAGAAAGGAGAAAATTAAAAGTTGATAATTAAGAAATTAAGCAGGACCGGTGGCTTTGCAGTTTAATGTGCAGTATTATATCTGTTTGCTATGATTCAGGCCGGTAAGTGTACTCCTGCGTTAACAACCAGTAACAGAGCCATGATACTGCGCCTATTAAAATAATGCTGATGGGCAGCAACCATTTAAGTGACTGACCAAAGTCCGTTTTAAAATTTGCCGGGTCAGCTGATAAATACATCAGGGGTATCGTATCGCCTGCTGTACGTTTTCGCCAGGATACTGTCTTTGCTGTATATACTATTGCAGTATCAATTGTTATATATTCTATGCTCAACAGCCAGTAGGTAGAATTTTTAAAACCACGTCTTGCTTCAGCTGCTTTAACAAGTGCTGTAGTAATGATTGCATTGGCTTTATATTTCTTAAGCCGGTATATTTTTATAAGGCAGATTATAAGTGGCAGGGTGGCTGTCACAAAAATGAATAAGGCGGTAGCGTATATTGCATTCATATGCGCTTTTATTAAACGATCTTATCCCGTATCGCCAGCGAAACTGCTTCAGTGCCGGAATGCACATGCAGCTTGGCATATACATTACTTACATGCGACTTTATTGTGTCTACTGCAACAAATAATTCAGCAGCGATCATTTTATAGCTTTTGCCTGCCACCAACAGTTGCAGTACTTTTTTTTCCTGGGTGGTGAGATTATAATCTTTTGCCGGTGCAACCGGTTGCATTTTATCTTTAAAAAGTTCCAGCACTCTTCTTGCAATACCCGGTGTCATGGGAGATCCGCCGGCCTGCACATCTTTTATTGCATCCAGGTAACCATCCGGTGTGGTTGATTTTAAAATATACCCGGAAGCACCAGCACAGATGGCATTGAAAATATATTCATCCTCATGAAAAACCGTTTGTATCAGAATATTAATGCCTGGAAAATTTTCCTTGATGAGTTTGGTTGCTTCAATGCCATTCATGCCGGGCATTTCTATATCCATTAATACCACGTCGCACAGGTTCTCTCCTAAATGCTCAATCATATCTTCACAATCCGGGTAAGCGCCGGTACAGGTAAAGCCATCCGCATTGCTTAATAAAAACTGGAAGGTTTCCCTCAGGTGTTTATTATCTTCAAAAATTGTTACTCGTATCAAGGATATTATTTTTACAAAGGTTATAAAATAAAAAAAAATTGCAATAGCGAATTCGGGTGACTTATACCGGTACAATCAATTTTACTGTAGTTCCGCTGCCTGAATTAATATCTAGTATTGCATTTAATTCTCTTGCCCGGTGCTGTATATTATCCAGCCCGTTTCCTTTTTTCACTACACTATTATCAAAACCCTTTCCGAAATCTTTTACGATCAAAATCAATTCTTTATTTTGCAATAAGGCTGAGGTTTCGATTTTTTCAGTACCTGAATATTTTACGGCATTGTTGACCGCTTCTTTAAAAATAAGATAGATGTTCTTCCGCTGCTCCATGGTTAGTTTTAATGCATCCAGGTCGTACAGGTGCATTTGCAATTCTATGTTTTTACTGCCGCATATTTCATAAGCAAATCTTTCCATTCTTTGTTTAATGCCGCCAGTCTCCGTTTCTCCCGGTTTTATCATCCATACAATATCACCCATTTTGTCCATTGTTTCCTTTGCATTGCTGCTCATCCTTGCCAGTATATCTTTTTGTTTTGAATCATCGCTCTGTTGTGTTGCCATCTGGCTCAGCATATTTATACTGCTCAGTGAACTGCCCACTTCATCATGCAAATCAGCCGCTATCTGGTTTCTTAATTCCAGTTCTTTCATACGCTGTTTTAGTTTGTTCCTGTTGAGCAACAATACAACGCCAACCAATACTAATACCAGCAACCCGGCGGCAACAGCAAACAACAACCGCTGGCGAAACAGTTTTTGCTGCTGCAGCTCTTTGTCTTTTGCCAGTAACTCTATCTGCTTTTCTTTTTGTGATATACCAAAGCTCACCTGGAGATTTGCTGTTTCATTGTTGAAATTTTTTGTGATTAAACTGTCATTCAAATCTTTGCTTACCTGCAGGTAATAATAAGCACTGTCTAGACTGCCTGCTTTTTTGAATGCTTTTGCCAATGCTGCGGCGCTTGATTGCTGCAGGGGGAAATCAATTTCCTGCATTGCCATATAATGACCCTGCCTGCCATGCCTGATAGCAGCGTCTGAATTAGACTGCTCTGTATAAATCCTGCAAAGCAGTGTGTGCACAAATGCTTCCTGCACAGGGTTGTCTTCTTCCTGGGCATATCTTAGCGACAGCAATGCAGCTGCAGCAGCGTCATTTGTTTTCTGCATTTCTAAATAGGTATCGCTTAGCGAAGCATGGTACCGGGAAAGATTGCTTTCATCATGAATACTGTCAGCAATGCGAATGGCTTTTTTATAAAATTCAACTGCTTTGTCAAGTTCTTTGTTTACACCGTACCAATCAGCTTTGTCAGAATATGCCTGCCCCACCATTCGGGTATTGCCTGTTTCTTCATGTATCTTCAGCGCCTTATCCACATACTCCCTGTTTAACTGGTATTGTTTGAGGTGCCAGTAAATATCTGCCCTTATGTTGTAAATATAAGCAAGCTGTAATTTGCTGCCACCCATTTCAATGTACCTGGTGGCAGTATCACAATCCTGCAACGCTTTTTTAAAATCACTTATCTGCACATATGTATCGGCACGGTTGCCAAAAAAATTGCCGAGGTACTGGGCTGCGTTAAGCTTACGCAGGTAGGGAAGTGCCGTATCCATATAGATAAGGGAAGAATCTGTCTTACTTAAAAAAGAGTAAGCGTTGCCAATGCAAAGGAAACATAAACCGGCCCCGTATGTATAATTGGTTTTTGCCGACAGCCTTGCACCTTTCAAAAAATAAACAATGGCTTCGTTCGGGTTTTGATAAATTACTTCTTTACCGGCAAGCAAATACAATTTTATTTTATTGCTGTCTACGCCAGCTTTGGCAATCTCCCTTTTTATTGAATCAATTTTGCTTTCCTGTGCGGACAATACGCCGCTGCAGAAAAAAAGTAAAACAAATAAGGCTATTGTCTTTAGCATTTATTATTTTTTCAGTTGGTTTTTTATATTGCCAACGATAGTTTTATTGTTGTTCCTTCGTTTGCCCCGCTGCTTACCGACAATTTGCCGCCAATATCATTTGCCCTGTGCTGCATATTATCCAGCCCGTTCCCTTTTTTTACAAGACTGCTGTCGAAGCCCTTCCCAAAATCTTTTACAGTTAAAACCAATTCTTTATTTTGTAATAAAGCGGAGGTTTCAATTTTTTGGGTACCAGAATATTTTACTGCATTGTTCACCGCTTCTTTAAAAATGAGGTAAATATTCTTCCGCTGCTCCATTGTTAATTTTAATATATCCAGGTCTTCCAGTTGCATCTGCAGTTCTATGCTTTTACTGCCGCATATTTCATAGGCAAACCTTTCCATTCTTTGTTTAATGCTGCCGGCCTCTGTTTCACCGGGTTTTATCATCCACACAATATCTCCCATCTTATCCATGGTTTCTTTTGCATTGCTGCTCATTCTTACCAGTATATCTTTTTGTTTTGAGGCATCGCTTTGCTGTGTTGCCATCTGGCTCAGCATATTGATGCTGCTTAAAGAACTGCCCACTTCATCATGCAGGTCGGCAGCTATCTGGTTTCTTAATTCCAGCTCTTTCATACGCTGCTTTAATTTATTCCTGTTCAGTAAGAGCGCCACGCCCACTAACATCAATACCAGCAATACCCCAGCCCCTGCGAATAGTAAACGTTGACGAAACAGTTTCTGCTGCTGCAGTTCCTTGTCCTTTCCCAGTAATAAAATTTCTTTGTCCTTTTCTTTTACTTCAAAAGAAGACTGAAGATTTGCCACCTGCTCACTGTATTGTTCTTTTGTAATGCTGTCTTTAAGGTTGTTGCTGATGCTTAAATATTTGTAGGCGTTTTTATGATCGCCAATTTTACTATAGATCTCAGCCAGCGAAGCAGCTAATAATTGTTGCTGTGTTATCACTTCACCCAGCGAGTATTTATAAGCAGCTTCGCATGCTGCAGCTGCATCGCCATATCTTTCCTGCTTATAATAAATATCTGCCAGCAAACTATATACAGAAGCGAGTTGATTATCGTTTTCCTGTTCTTTTGCAGTATGCAGTGCCTTACTTACATAGACTGCCGCTTCCTTGTAATCCCCTCTTTCTGAAAGTAAATATCCCATACTGCAGTAATATGCACAGAGGTTTTTATCATCTTTCAGGCGTTCGCCCAAAACCATCGCCATTTTATAGTATTGCAATGCCGAATCTGCTTTGCCCATTTTCTGGTATATAGTTCCAAGGTCGTCGTACACCTGTGCTTCCATCATTTCATTGGCATCTTTCTTATACATTGCCAATGCTTTTTGCTTTATGCCTATTGCAGCGTAATACTGTTTTTGCTCCGAATACACACCGCTGATAATATCATATATTCTTGCTAACCGGTCGGTGTTGCCGGTTTGGTTGGCGTACATGCTTGCCGTATCGCAATGCAGTAAAGTATTTTTAAAATCCCCAAGGTTGCGGTAGCCATCAGCTTTGTTAAGGTAAACCAATGCAAGCCTGTCGGGGTCGCCAAGTATTTTGCTATACTTGATACCGGAGTCTGCATAAATAATTACGGAATCCATTTTAGAGATGTAAGAATAACCAGTGCCGATATTGATGTAATTCCTTGCAAGACCTTTAATGTAATTGAGTTTATAACTAAGCGCCACACCCTGTTTCCAGTATTCAATAGCCTTTCGTGGATCCTGGTTGGAATAAGCAGCACCAATATTTCTTAACAGGTTTACCTTATTGGTATCGTCCTTCGCTTTTGTAAGTTCTGTCAGCAACGAATCTGTTTTGGCATCCTGGGCATGTGTAAATAAACCCGGGATAAAAAAAAGCAGTAGAATAAGGCAGGAATATTTAATCATGTTTCAATTTACAATTTATGTAGAAGCAAAACAACAGCAACGTGTCTGCAAAATATATTACCCGCAAAAAAATAAATTCATCAGTAAGCAAATTCACCCTATTTCGCTATTGTCCTCTTCTGCTTAACGGGGCAATTTTGAGTACTCATTTTTTATTATGAAGAAGGTCTTACTGCTCCTTTTTACAATGATCACCACGCTTTCATTTGCACAGCAGATCAACGGCGTGTTTACCGACTTTGCCAAAAACAATGAATGGGCCAATACGGTCATCAATACAGCAACGCTTGAAACCTCCGGCTACATCACATTGGGTGGGTATTACGAAGGAAGGTCTCCCGAAAGGAAGGTGCCCATGTTATTGCAGATAAATGCTGCCGGTGCTATAAGAACTGAGTTTTCAACCTGGCCATTTCTTATGAGTTTTGTAAATAGCAGCACCGTTAGCAATATGGTTGACAAAATATATCTTGCCAATGCTTCTTCTGTTGTTAACAGCATGCAGTTTATAGTAGCCGGGCACGATGAATACGAAGATGGCTTTCTTGTAAAATCATTTCCTACCGGCTCAAGGCCAACTACCTTTAATAGTGGAAACATCAAAACCTTTGACGGTGGTGCCGCCTCTGCTAAAGGACATATCGAAGATTGGATTACAGGGCCATTTGTATACAGCGTACGTATGTACGGCGCAACCTTCGCCGAACCCAGGGTATTGCTAACTTCCTTTAGTAAAGAAACCGGCGCACCGATCATTAATTTTGGTGACAGTGGTATTCTTAGAATCGATGCCTCAGAAGGATATATGATCAATGCTTCGAAGCCTGTGAGAATTATTCAGCCAACCACAGGTGTACATACGAACAAATTTTATGTGGCTTTCTCTACCATTGCCCGGCAGGGACCCGGAGGTGGGATTGACTTGTGCCGCATCAACATTAACGGAGGTACGATCGACAGCAGCTTTGGCCTTAATGGTTTCAAAAGCTTTTCCACCAGTTCCGCTTATCATGTAACCAGTATACTTGCCAACAGCGATGAAAGCGTAACCGTTGGCGGCTATGGTGGCGATGGTATGCAATCGGCACCATCTTTTTTTACTTTCAGGACCAATGAATCTGTAGCCATTACCAGTTTTAGTAATTTACCGGGAGAGCCTAACCCAGGTTTGGGCAGCAAAAATATTGCCGCTAAAAAAGCCACAATTAATGGCGAAGAGCGTATCGTGTTTGCCTATGCACTTCCCATCAATACCAATGATCAATACCGTATTGCTATTGCCAGTCTTACGCCTGGTAACGGTGTGGGTTCAGATCCATTGGCACACACGCCCTGGCTGGGCAGCGAATTTGTTTCAGCAGAGCCTACATCCATTGTTACTTTATCAGGTAGCACTGGTTTTATTGTAACGGGCAGGGCTACCCGTACCAATGGTTCTTTTGCAGGCGTAGTGTTGAAATATACCAGCACCGGAATACTGGATACAAGTTTTGGTACACAAGGCGTACTTGTTATCAATGGACGCACCGGTGGACAGCAATGGAACTGGGCAACGCAATTGTCCAACAACAAATACATGGCGGTTGGCGGTGCTGAATTTATATCGGGTAATGTGCAAAAAAAAGCATTGCTGCTCAGCCGTTTTAATAGTGATGGCAGCATTGACAAGAACTTTGGCACTAACGGTACGCTGTACAGGTACGAATCAGATTACAGTCGCAATGGCAGCAACACGCTTGCTTTACCGGAAGGAAAATTTTTAGTAACAGGTTCTTACTATAACTACCAGGGTGAACCTGATATAGGTACTAACACTGAAGGTAATAAAGCCACCCTGTATAAATTTAATGAAGATGGAAGCACGGATTACAGTTTTGGTCCATTGAATAATGGACGGTATCTCTATCCTATTGCTGGTTCATCATTTGGCAACCTGCAGCTGATTGGTGATAATATTTATATGAGTGTAAACAGCAGTGCTGACTTTGTGATGAAGTTATCGTCCGGCGGCAATCTTGTTAACACGTATGCAAGTGGTCTCAGCCTGATACAGGATTATGCATTAAATGAGACTACCGGTTACCTGTATACTTGTGGCAGCCGAACAGGTGCTACGCCAAAGCAGGTATGCAGAGCAAACCCATCTGGCACACTTGATAATTCGTTCGGTACCGATGGATACGCAGCCATACCTATGATAAATGCAAGCGACAACAATAATGTAACAGGATTAAAACTTACACCTGGCGGCAAAATGCTGGTTACAGTACAATGGGTATCCAGCGGTAATGCCGATTACGGTGTGTCCTTTTCTTCGATATCCGAAGCCGGTGTGGTGAACATGTCATTTGGTACCAATGGCGTTAAAAATTTACAATTGCCCGGAGCCAGTAAAATTCTTGCCCACCGGGATAAATGGGTAGGGCAGGACAATGACAGGTTGATGATATTTGGCCAGGCAACTGTAAACAATGCAACACAAGGCTTTGTTTGCAAAGTAGATCTTAATGGAGAACTGGACCCAGCATTTGGCACCGGCGGTGTCATATGGACTGAAGAAACATTTTTAGGAACATTAGGTTTTGACAACGGTGGCAATGCTTTGGCAATAAAGGATTATGGGTTTTATAATGGAATAGCATTGAGAAAACTAAATATACCTGCCGATGTTTACAACCGGATAAAAACCGGAAGCTGGACAGGCACTATTGACAGTGATTGGTTCAAACCCGGCAATTGGGCAGAAGGAGTAGTGCCAGATGCATATACAGAAGTGATCATTTCAAATGGCAGTGTTTTGATTGGGGCCGGTATGCATGCAACTGCTTATAGCGTAAGGGTATTGGGCGGAGCAAATCTTACATTGGGTCAAAGCGCCACGCTTACTATTACAAAGAATAATCCGTAAGAACGGTCGATAGTTTAATTTCTTAATTATTAACTTTTAATTTCCTGCTTTCTCCCCCTATTTCGCTATTTCATTTCAACTGCGGCTTCAGCATCTTTGAGTACTGTTTAAACAAAAAGTTATGAAGCCTTCTTTACTGCTTTTGATAGTTGCCGGTATATTTTCCTCAACCAATACAAGTGCACAGCAAATAAATGGTGTGTTTACAGATTTTGCCCAAAACAACAATGAATGGGGTAATACGGTCATCAATACAGCCACGCTTGAAAATTCAGGTTACATCACGTTGGGTGGTTACTACGAAGGTGCTTATCCCACCAGGAAGATGCCACTGGTAATGCAAATAAATTCTTTAGGTACAATACGTCCTGACTTTGGAAGCAGCGGTGTGTTTCTGATGAGTTCTGTCAACAGCAATAATGGCAGCACAATAGTGGACAGGACATTTATTGCCAATACCTCTTCTTCTGCTAACAGTAATGCAATTATAGTAGCGGGGCATGAAGAGGATGGGGATGGATTTTTAGTAAAATCATTTCCCACAGGTTCAAGGCCAACGGCGTTCAATGGCGGACAAATTGCTACGCTTTCAGGTGGCGGTGCTTCAGCCAATGGGTATATTGAAGACTGGCGTACTGGTCCTATAGTATATAGTATCCGCATGAATGGCGCCACGTTTGGAAATGCCAAAGTACTTGTAGCCGCTTTTGATAAAGAAAATTATATCCCGATCGTTTCATTTGGCGACAGTGGCACTGTCAAAATCAGCGCACCTGATGGCAGTATTGTCGATCAGTCGAGACCTGCAAGAATTGCTTTATTGGGAACAACAACGCCTAAATTTTTTATAGCATTTTCCACCATCGCCAGTATTGGAACCGGTACCAGCATTGCGGTGTGCTGCATCAACTATACCGGTGGCAAAATAGACAGCAGTTTCGGTGTCAATGGGTATAAAACTTTTCCTACCACATCCAGGTACAATATAACCAGCTTACTCGTAAACGACGATGAAAGCGTGACGGTGGGTGGTTATGGTGATGAAGGGCAACAATCCGTACCATCCTTTTTTACTTTTAAAAACGACGGCAGTATTTCCGCTACGAGTTTTAATTATTTACTTGGGGAGCTACATCCCGGCTTTGGCAGTAAAAATATTGCTGCTAAAAAAACTGTCATTAATGCTGAAGAACGTATCGTATTTGCTTATGCACATCCCATTAATACCAATGAACAATACCGCATCGCCATTGCCAGTCTTACACCATCCAATGGTACCGGTACAGATCCTTTGCCATACACACCCTGGTTAAGCAGCGAATTTGTATCGGCAGAACCTACCTCGATTATTACATTACTGAATAATGCCGGTTTTATTGTTACAGGTAAGGCAACCCGTGCTGACGGAACATTTGCAGGAATAGTACTAAAATATACTATCAATGGATTGCTGGATGCAAATTTTGGCACCCAGGGGGTGCTTGTTATTAATGGAAGACAGGGCGGCACCGCATGGTCCACTGCAGCTCAATTGCCAAATGGTAAATATCTTGCTGTTGGTAATGCATCATTTCTGCCAACAGACCTGCAAAAAAAGGCACTCATCCTAAACCGCTTTAACAGCAATGGAAGTATCGACAGCAGTTTTGGTACTAACGGTACACTGTATGCTTACCAGTCAGCCTACAGCCGCTCGGTGAGCCAGTTACTCACTTTGCCCAATGGCCAGTTTTTACTGGGTGGTTCCTATTATAATTATCAAAACGAAACTGGCATAGGCACCGGCAGTGATGGTACCAAGGCCACTGTTTATAAGTTTAATGCAGATGGAACACCTGATAACAGCTTTGGGCCTTTTAACAATGGCCGTTATCATTTTCCGGGTTATGTGGGCATGACCTTTAGCAGCATGAAAATACTGAATGATGAAATTTATATGTCCGGTAATACTGCCACCAGCCATACGGGCACAGCCAGGGCAATGATCTTAAAACTTTCGGGTGGTGGTATAAACACAGGTACTTATCTCCCCTATTTACGCAGCATGAATGTATTTGCCATTAGTGAAACTACCGGTAACGTATATGTTGGCGGTGCAGATGTGGTGGGTACAAGACAAATCTGTAAAGTTAAGGCTGGCACAACCAACCGTGCAGGCTTAACTGATTCTTCCTTTGGCACCAATGGCCTGGTGAATTTACCTGTTATAAACAGTGGTGAATATTCTGAACTCAGGGAGATTAAAATAAAGCCGGGCAGCATACTCGCCGTAGTTGACTGGGCTTCAGCCACCAGCGGCAGCAATATTGTACGTGGTGTGTTTTTTACTTCTATCAGCCAGGATGGTGTACTCGACACAAATTTTGGAAATGCCGGAGCAAAATTTTTACAATTGCCCGGTGCAAGCAGTATTGCCATGCAGCAATACCGGTGGGTGAGTAACGGCAACCGGCTGATGATCTTTGGCCAGGCTACTGTAAACAGTGCAACGAAAAGTTTTGTGTGCAAGGTTGACCTGAATGGTGACCTGGATACCAGCTTTGGCACGAACGGTGTAATATGGCCAACGGCCAGTTTTAGTGGTAATATCACTTTTGACAATAACGGCAACATGCTTGCAATAAAAGACTATGGCTTTTTCAAAGGCGGGGCTTTGGCCAAATTGGAAATTCCTGCTGATGTATATAACCGGATCAATACCGGCAGCTGGGCCGGAACTATTGATAGCGATTGGTTCAAACCCGGTAATTGGGCAGAAGGCGTGGTGCCGGACGAATATACAGAAGTGGTGATTTCAAACGGCAGTGTTTTAATTGGGGCCAATATGCATGCAACAGCTTACAGTGTAAAAGTATCAGGTGGAGCAAATCTTACGTTGGGGCAAAATGCTACACTCAGCATTACAAAAAATAATCCGTAGCACTTCAACAAAAAATATTCAGCTTTTGATGTAACAGAAGCAATGTCCTTTATTTAATATGCTGATCTAACTTCTTACCTGTATCTTTAATGACTCTGTAATTGGAGTAAAAATATGGGCATCTTCAATATTTTTAAGAATAACGCAAATAAGGGGTCTAAAACAGCTGCACAACGGAAACAGGCAACAGAAAAATTGCTGAAGTCAGCAGGTATTCCTTTTATTGATCATTTGCCGTTGCTGGAAGAAGAAAGTGAAGTTAAAATAAGAACCGCCCGAGAAATAGCAGAACGTATCCTGGTGCTTACTTATTTAGGTTATATAGCAGAAGTTCCTGGTGAAGGGGAAGTGGTAATAAATTTTTTAAAGCAGTATTCACTCTGGGATAAAGCATCACCTGCGGAAAAAGAACTTTTTCAAAAAGAGAAATTAACGAAACGTGAAGCGGTAGATATTTCCTGGCGTTGCGAGGCTGCGTGGTTACTGCTTTGGGTAATTGGTAAAACGGGAGATCTTGAATTGCCCGTTAACCAGGTTGAAATTGGGGAGATCATAGAAAGGCTTCCGGAGTTTCTTGACAGCCCGGCGCAATTTATTGAAAGCGCTGCCGCAAGACCAGCATCAGAAATACTCGATATTGCAGACTTAACCTACCGGCTTCATTGGGCGGCACGAAATGCAGATTTAAAAAAACAACCACAGCCGGCAGGTTTAAATTTGAGTGTAATAATGGAGCGGCACCATGCAATAAACTGGGTGACCTTTTATGGAGATGAGTGGGATGAAATAACAACGGATACATAGGAGCTGTATCCAATAAATAATGGGGTTAAAAATAATTGCCTTTAATTTGATAGTTATGAAAAAATATTTTCCGGCAGCTGTTATGTGCCTGGTCATTTGTTTATCCTTAACGCCAATTGTAAATAGTTGTAAAAGTGCGCATGCAAGTACAGCTGCAAAAACCAAATCAATCGCAGGCTTATGGGTCGGCACTTATTCAGCAGATCAATTACCAAAACAGGGCATGTTGTTCTCCAGCTTTACATTATATCCTGATGGCACACTCCTGTACAAGAGTAAAGGTGGTGACGGGAAAGATTACTATTCCGGTGGTAAATGGGAACTGAAGAACAATGTATTTACTGCCACCATGATCTCGTTTCCCAATGAATCATTTGCGCCGGTAACCCAGGAAATTACTGCCACGCTTTTGAACTTTGATACTTTAGCGGATGGTGTATGGAAGGATGTGGACAACCCCAGCGGCTACCCGCTAAAAGGAGCCTTTCATGATATGCATAAAGTGAAATAAACATTCAGCAAACAGTGGTTTGCAAAGCAGGCAAGTTAACCAGGCCTGTACGCTGCAAAAAAAGTATGTTTTTTTACAGGAATGATATAGTTTTTAAGTGTTGCTTACAATACTTATATTTTGTGGTTCAGGATTATAAGACCTCTCTTCCTTAATAAAATATTTAATGGAAATAAAACTACGTACAGGTACAATAGCTATAATAGTAATTTTTATATGCAGTTGGCCACTGTTCCCTTTTTTCAACTTATGGTGCGGAAAACTTATTGCATTTTATCCCGTTGCTGACCTTACTGATCCAGGCAGCGCTTTCCATTTCATACAGGAAACGTAAGTTATTACTTTTGCTCTTTTTAAACCCGGTAGTATTTTTTGCAATATACTATACCGCAAAATCAACAATCAACTACATCAGTAAAAAGCCAACATTATTAAGCTGCTCTTCCAGGCCACAGGCTCCCAGTTTCGACAGGAACAGGCTGGTTTTTGTTGAATACTGGGATGATGATTGTGACTGGGACGGATTGTATCGTTATACCCTGGATGTCAATAATTTTGTGACTGAAGGATGGATCAAATTATTCGGTAACCCGGTGAATAATCAATAATGAACAGCAGGCGCTCATTTAACCAGTAGCTAAAAACCCATTCATTTTCTATATGTATTTGATACGGATTTACATACTTTATTTTTTTGTGTTAATGGCTGCATTTTCCTGTAAGGAAAGAGTTGTAAAGGAAACTGAACTGGTTCCTGACCAAAAGCAGGATAAGCCTTTTACCCGTAAGCGCTTTCTAAAACAGGACAATTATAAACTTGAATATTTATATGACTGGAAAATTGATACAGCTGCAGAAGATTTTGACATCAACAGCAATTTTTCAATTGAATCTCCCGATGATGCATATGCGCTGTTTTTTATTTTTAATGCTTCGATAGATGAAAAGGAGCATATCCGTGAACAGGTAAAAGCCCATTTGCAAAAGACTATTAAAGGCGGAGAGGTTCGTTATTTTACAAACTGGGGTAAATACAGGGGTTATGGTGCGGTTATAAATGGTAAAATAATGGGTGCTTTTAAAAGCAGGCTGATGATATTTGCGCACTCAGATAAAGAGGCATCATTTATGGCGTTTACACAGCTTTCCGAGCCTCATACAAGCCGTGACTCTATCGGCCTGGATTTGATTGAAAAATCTTTCCGGCTGGTTGAGTAAGAAGACGGTATTGCTTGATTCCTGGTTCAACTCAACATTTGGAAAATAAAATTGCAGGATCAATTATATTATACAGTAAAATTTTCAATTCAAATGCGATTCCTCTTTCTATTAATTGCAGGGTTATTGTCTTTTGCCGACACAGTGCAGGCCCAGGTTGAAGTAACACCAGCAATGCAACAAAAAATAAAACTTGATATTAATAAAGCCGCAGAAGGAATAAAAAGAAAACTGGAGCAGGAAAAAGAAAATGCTGTAGTTGTTGAATTTATCATTGATACGTTTAAGATAGAACGATTAATGGAGGAGTGTATCAACCTGGATTACTCAACTGCCGGCATGCGTACGGCTGGTTACCTGGCTGCAACCGCTTACGACAGCCTTCTTAATAAATATTACAAAAAGCTGCTTGCCATTCTAAAAGGCGATGATCGAAAAGTTTTGATCCTGGCTCAAAAAGCCTGGATTGCTTTCAGGGACAGCGAAGAAAAGTTAACCGGCATTATCAGTAAAGATGAATATTCCGGCGGTGGTACAATGCAATTACTCGTTGAATCTTCGGCATACCTTGATCTTATTAAAAACAGGACCATCGAAATTTTTTCTCATTATACCAGGGCCGCACAAATTTATTAGTGGAATGCCATCGGGTATTTTTGTAAATCTTATTCCTGCCCCACGGAAATAATTTTTTCCGGCTCTTTACATAAAGCTAGGCGATGCAGTATTATCTTTTCTTCATTGGTAAACACTGATATTTCCACCCACCCGTTATAACGCTGTTCGTTTTTTATCAGCTGGAAAGGCAGGTATTTTTTTACAGCTCCCTGCCAGAGACCGAGCCAGCTGACATTGCCATTTATATTTTCAACACGCTGCACCAGTATTACTGAAGATACCAGCCACCATTCATAGCCGTTAAAATTTGTCAACGGTACCTGCTGACCTTTATTCAATACCGGCATTTCCCCGGTGGGATCAATAGCAAATTTTGTATGTATCCCTGATACCACCCTGAACTGGTGTTTGGTTTTTTGTTCAACCGGGTCTGCTACCAGTATTACGCCAAACTTGAGATCAGAAAAACCATCCTTATCAAAATCGAAAATAATGATGGGACTTTTATACTTGACAACCGTATCATACAGGTCAATATGTTCCATCTCCGGGGCATTGTTTTCCGGCAGTTGCCTGGTACTTTCCTTTTTGCAGGAGAATAACAGTAGCGAGGCAGCCACTATAATGGCTACTAATAATCTTTTGGTCATGGCTATAACTTTACATTGTAAAGATGGTTAAACAAGCATTAAACTCCAACCGCATAAACATGTGAAATGTTTGTATGTGGGACTGTATGCCAACTGGTAAAATTCTTAACTTCATTAGTAAATAGAAAATCATCGTGCTGCAAACGAAAGTGTCCATATTCCTGTTGATTATTTCACAACTGTTTTCAATTCAGTTGCCCGGGCAGCAAAACAGCAGACGGCAGCCTATACGAGAAATTACGCTTACTGGTTGGGGTTATGAGCTGGGTTTACAGCATGGCCGTTTATTAAAAAAAGAGATTGCGGAAATAACAGGGAAGTGGAAAACGAATACAGCCAGGGTATTAAGAAAAGATCCCGGGCTGGTGGTGGATGAATTTTTCAGGTATGCACATTTTGATGAAGCGATAAAAAAATGGACACCGGATCTTTACGAGGAAATCAGGGGTATTGCCGAAGGAGCACAGCAACCGTTTAAAGATATTATGATCCTGAACCTGCTGGATGAATTTTGGGTGTACCAGGATGCCCTGTATAATCATCACTGCAGTGCTGTTGGTATTCCTGCTGTAAATGGTAACCCTGCCTGTATAGCCCAGAATATAGATATTGAAGGCTATACGGATGGATACCAGGTCTTACTTCGCCTGGAAGGAAAAGACAGTGTCCCCGAACAATTAATAGTTACTCACCCGGGTTTAATTGCCCTGGCAGGAATGAATAAAAAAGGAGTTGGCGCCTGTATGAATGCACTTATGCAGCTGAAAGCATCAGCAACAGGATTGCCGGTGGCTTTTATCGTCAGAGGTATACTTAGCTCAACAAATAAGAATGATCTTTTAAAATTCATACAGTCTGTGCCACATGCATCAGGACAGAATTATATGATTGGTATTGGCGATGAAGTGTATGATTTTGAGGCGTCCGCTAATAAAGTAACACGATTTGATCCCGCTAATAAGAACGGAACGGTTTATCACACCAATCATCCTTTGGTGAATGATGACGTTAAGGAATGGTTCAGCACATTTGATCCTGGTATAAAAGATGCTGTTGATGCAGCAAGATCAAACAGCCACATAAGGCTGGCGGCAGTACAACGGCGGGTAGCTGCAACAGTAACGGTGGATGATGTACTTTTAAAAAATACACTCCGCTCTAAAGACGATGTATATAATCCCGTATGCCGCTCAGCTACAGGTGGTGGTTTTACGTTTGCATCTGTTATCATGACGTTGGGCGATAAACCTTTTATGCAGGTTACCGCTGGTCCACCGGATGAATCAGAATACACAAGAGTTGATTTTTCAGGCAGTTAAAAGTTTGCGATTACTGCTTGATATTTCGAACAGGCTTTTCAGAGGCTTTAAGTTTTTTTTATCAATTATAAATGTTGCTTTACGAAATATTGGGGTGTAAAAGTTATAACTTCATTATACTATTGCTATCCGTAGTTTATAAAATCGTTTAACTGTTAACAGGTTTTGATATTTCAATCTCCATTTTTATATTTTATAATTCAAGGTGAAAAAATCTTTTTTTAAATCAGTACTTTTTTCCTCTCTCTTCATCCCGGGTTTTCTTATACTCGCCGCAGGCTATGGCCTGGCATGGTACACAGTTTTTAATGCCAATCCTTATAGTTTTTACCCAATGTTTACCCTGAGTTGTCTTGTTTACCTGGCCGGTATATTTTTAGTAGTAATTACAAAGCCCAGTTTTAAAAATATTTTGCTGGTGGCAATTCCGGCTATCAGCTTCATTCCTTTATTAAACTTAATTGATCATGTAAGGGCAACTAAAACAACTTATGTCTTGCCACAAAATTATTCGAAGGCTTTTGTTGTTGTATTTAATGAAAATGCCGGTGTTCACCCAATGAAAAAAAATGGCCGGTGGGTCATGAACATCCCGGAGGATGGTATATTGATACTTGATACTTTAATATCTTATTCGGATGAAGTGGAAGAGGAATTCTGCACGATTATGCCTGGCAACAGGTTAGAGAAAATTGATGCAGGATATACCGGGTACACACATGATATCGATTCTCATGAGAAAACTAAGAAAGTCCGCCGGGATGACGAAGGCCGTACAGACAGCATAGAAACAACTAATGCTGAGTATGCGCTGTTTTATAATGATCAAGATAATCCAGGCCCGGATACTAAGGCAATTCTTGACTCATTTATCAGCAGGAAAGTAGATGCATACAGGAAAAATTTTAAAGCAAAAGGAACAACCCGGTAGTTAATATAAAGGTTACATACGGAGCCTTCTTCAAAATATATTATTTCAGCATAAAGACATCACCGGCGGTTAATATATCCAGTCTTGCATTTTCCATCCGTATCATATCTTTTTTCCCGGGGGCTGTATTTTTTGTATTGGCAATGCGTAATCTTATAACCTGGCTTTCGCCGGCTACAGTTACCTTTTGCCCCTTTATAATAACAGCAGTTGCTTCATCAATACCAATACATTCCAGTGATGGGTTGGCTGCCAGTACAGAAAGCAGTCGGTTGTACCGGCTTCTTACAATAAAATGCTGATCGATCACTGCCTTTTTTACAAGACCAAGTCCCTCTTTTATCTCCACCATATTGTGCCTTATTTTGGTAAAAGAATTGGTTGCAGCGCTGTCGCCAATTAACTCATTACCGGTGATCATTTTCTCACTCATTACAGCTGCGCCTGCGCTGGTGCCGGCGACCGTACCCCCATTTTTAAAAGCCTTTTTTATCGCATCATAAATGGGTGTGTGCAGTACAATGTTCATAAACCTGTTTTGATCCCCGCCTGTGATGAAGATGAGCTTTGCCTTTTCTAATGAATCAAGCCAGGATATGTCATTACTTTTTTCTTTCGTGAAATTAAAATTTACAACAGGGTTATTAAATACCTGGCGCAGGTCTTCTTTAATGTAGTAAAAACTTGTGTCCGGGTTTTCGCCTGACATTGGTAAGATAACAATGTAATCATTGTCCTTTAGTTGTGCTGTTGTCTTTAAAGATTGCATAAGGCCGTACGTTCTGTCGCCACCGCCTATTATAAATAAGCTTCCCGGCTGTTGTGCAATGGCAGTTTCCGTGGTTAAGGCGGACAGGAGTATATAAAATAAGATGGAAAAAGAGGTATTGATTTTCATTACATGAATATAGTCAATCGGATCTTATTCTTTTAAACACACCAAAGATTATAACGCTGGTAATGCAACCATTTTAATATTTCAGCTGACTAACAAAAAATCATTGCTAAACTTTTAAAACGATTGTTATGGGAATAATCATTTCATTAATTCTTGGTGCCGTGGCTGGCTGGCTTGGGGGACAATTATTTAAAGGCAGTGGCCTTGGGCTGATTGGTAATATAGTGGTGGGGATCATTGGAGGGTTTATAGGCTACTGGGTGTTTGGCCAATTGGGTATCAGCCTGGGTAGTGGCTGGCTTGGCTATATTTTTACTGCAGCCATTGGGGCGGTAATTTTACTGGCCATCATTAACCTGGTTTTTGGCAAAAGGTAGCATAGTTCGTGTGGTAACCCACAAAACGAAGCGTCATTATACAATGACGCTTTTTTATTTTAATGAAATTATGGAAAGAAAAAGCAGTTGCATCTTTTCGCTATGAAACACGCTGCAGTAATTATTTTAATTTCCCTGTTTGCATGTAATGCAGCCCCTGACCCGGTAAGTAAAGATGCGCCAGCCCGCCGGGTGGCGATAACAACTGTCAATTGCGATTACCAGGCCAGTAAAACATCCTGCAAAAAGATCTTCGCAGCATATAAACAGCAGCCAACAGCAGTTTCTAAAGAGCGGCTTATAAAATTTATCTGTGATTCTTTGATGCCTTGCTGGTATGGAACTCCCTGGGATTTTAATGGCACCAGTACTCAGCCGGGTACCGGCAGTATTGCCTGCGGCTATTTTGTAACGACTGTTTTGCAAGATGCAGGTGTAACCATTAACAGGAGTAAAATGGCGCAATGTGCAAGCAGTATCCTGGTTGAAAAAACCTGCACCGCTATTGAACGCTACAGCAATAAAACGATTGAGCATTTTGTGAACGGGGTAAAATTAAAAGGTAAAGGCTTATACATTACGGGACTGGATGCACATACCGGGTTTATTTACAATGATGGCCGGGAAGTTTATTTTATACATTCCAGTATTTACCCGCCCCGAACGGTGGTAAAAGAGAAAGCACTTGAATCCGCCGCACTGCGTTACACAAAATTCAGGATGATCGGGATGATCCGGTTTTAAAAAACTATCGGTAACTTTAAAAGCGTTTGACCTTATCATTATCAATGAAAGTTTTTTTGAAATATGGTCCCCTGCTTGTTACTGCAGTTGTAATTTTTTTTCTGTCCTGCGAAAAAGAGTACAGTTATGAAGGCGGTATAGCTACGCCGCCCGTAATTATTGATACTACTAATACAAAACCCGATACCACTCACCAGCCTGGTCCAGGCGAACTGCCTCCCTGTAAGTTTTGTAATGAAACGGGCGAGATGGAGGATTTTACCTGGAGTTTTAAAACAGGCTATTCGCTTTTATGTGGTATTGATACAGCTATTATTAATACGGAGAGAACTTCTTTTACTTTTTTTGGCCCTTCATTATGTGCTGCAGACAGCGGCTTGATCTTTACTGTTTACCTAAGCCCCTATGTGCTGAATAAGGATATCACAAACCTCACTGTTTCTTATGCCTCTTTCTATTATTATCATACCGGGCAGCCATACGTACTTTCCAATAAAACAAATGAATCATTCAAGCTGACTATTACAAACTATATACATTCCACCAAAACTGCTGAAGGAACTTTCAGTGGTACAGGCTACCGGCAGGATGGAAGGGCGGTGGCCATTTCTTCCGGCAGGTTTAAGATCAAATTGCTATAACAGCTTGTATAATTTCCCCGGTAATGCGGCAATGATATTTTGCATTTCTAATGAAAGCAGTGCTGCTGCAGTGGCGCTGCTGCTGAGCCCGCTTTTAAAATATAATTCATCTATCTGCAGCTGTTCGTTTTCTTTCAATATATCATAGATGATCTTTTCGTCAGCGCCTAGGTCAATAAAAAGCTCCCGTTGTTTTTTTATGTGCTTTGATTGTACAGGAACCCAGTTCATCATTTCAAGCAGGTCGGCAGCACCAGTGATGAGAGAAGCTTTATTGTTTTTAATAAGATAATTGCAGCCTTCACTTTTGCTGTCATTTATTTTTCCGGGTATGGCAAATACATCTTTATTATAGCCGTTGCCAAGCTCTGCAGTGATGAGTGAGCCGCCTTTTTTTCCTGTTTCTATCACCACTACCGCATCGCACATGCCGGCCACAATGCGGTTGCGTTTGGGAAAATTCTGTTTGTCAGGATTGCTGTGGCTGATAAATTCTGTGATAAGCCCGCCATTATCCAGCATTTGTTTTGCCAGTGATTTATTCTGTGACGGGTATATCCTGTCAAGACCATGGGCCAATACGCCCAATGTTGGCAAATTATTTTTTAATGCGGCTTTGTGTGCAATGGTATCAACCCCAAATGCAAGCCCGCTGATCACAAGTATATTTTCTCCTGCCAGTCCTTTTAAAAGGTCTTCGCAAGCAGTTTTACCATAGTCTGTATTATTTCTTGTGCCAACAATAGAAATGATCTTTGAAGTATTGAGATCGGCTGTACCGCGGTAATATAGAAGTAACGGGCTGTCGTAGCAATTGAGTAAACGCTGTGGGTAATTTTTATCCGTTATAAAAAGCGGCGTGATCTTGTATTGCTCGATAAACTTTACTTCTTCCCCGCTGCTCATAAAATTGTCAAACGACTTGATGCTGTTTGCCCTGATGGTACCAATGCCTTCAATACTTTCCAGCTCTTTCTTCTTTGCTTTAAAAACAGATTGAGCATCACCATAAATATTTACCAGCGATTTGGCATGTACGTTTCCAATATTTGGCACAAGCGTAAGGGCAATTTGATAGAGCAGGTCGGCGGACATGTTACGGAAGTTTAGGCTCCGTAAATGTAAGGAGTAAATTTTTATAGTAAAACTACTTGCTATATAAGAAGCTTAGTTGCTGATCACACTCAATTCCGTCCGCCGGTTCTTAGCCCTGTTTTCTTCTGTTGTGTTACCGGCAACTGGTTTGGTCTCACCCAGGCCTTTTGATTGCAATCTTTCTTTTGCTATTTTCTGGCTGGCCAGTAAATATTTTACAACAGCCGCCGCCCTTGCATTGGAGAGTTGTAAATTATCAGCAGGCTTGCCCACATTATCAGTATGCCCGCTGATGAGTATTTTCAGGTTTGGATTATCCACCAGTAATTGAACCACTTTATCCAGTTCCAGTGTTGATTCTGGTTTCAGCTCTGCTTTCTTTGAGTCAAAGAAGATGTTTTTTAAAACAATGGCAGCGCCGGGTTCTATTGGCTGTAGTGGAATATCGGCTGTAAAGACAGAGTCAATTTTATTGCTGCTTAAGTCATAATTCTCTGAAAAAAATAAATAGCCTTTCCTGTTCA
This sequence comes from Ferruginibacter sp., assembly GCA_047600665.1. Taxonomy (GTDB): domain Bacteria; phylum Bacteroidota; class Bacteroidia; order Chitinophagales; family Chitinophagaceae; genus Ferruginibacter. The sequence goes on along the minus strand of JASGKJ010000003.1, from coordinate 1,150,286 downwards.
CATTAAAAGCATAATCCTTTCCAACAGGTAAAGTGGTAAGATAATTCCCATATTCATCTGTCTGCAGTTTGCTTACCAAACGGCGGGTAGCTATTTCCGTTAGTTCAACAGAAGAAGGCAGCCCTTCTTTTGTTTTGGCGTCAAACACCTTTCCTTTTACCCACAGTGTTTTTGGCGGCCTTATATCGTCCCTTAACTGGAAACTGTATAAATCAAGTGCGCCACGGCAGTCTGCGCCTTCACTTGCATACCAGGCAGTGGCCCCATCGGATGCAACGATCAACGAACCCTCTTCATCGATGGTGTTAACAGGATAACCAAGGTTGACTGGTGTATCCCATTTATCATAGCTTTGTTTTTTGCTGAAGAAAAGATCAGAAGCGCCATAACCATCAAGCCCGTTGCTGTTAAAGAAAAGGGTTTGGTTATCGGTGTACATAAAAGGGCAACTTTCATCCCCGATCGTATTAATATCCGGGCCAAGATTGACCGGCCTGCTCCAGCCGCCTTTTTCGGTACGGTGTGTCACCCAAATATCTTTACCGCCATAGCCACCGGGTTGGTTGCTGCTGAAATACAAATCTCTTTTATCCGGTGATAACGAGGGCGCCGATTCCCAGTAATCTGTATTAATGATGGGGCCAAGGTTCTCGCCCTCGCTCCAGGTGCCGTTCTTTGTTTTATAAGAGATATAGAGATCGCAGCTGCCAACACCTTCAGGGTAATTGCAGCCAGTGTAAATGATCCATTCCCCATCCTGCGAAATATTCTGGGCGCCTTCATTCAGATCGGTATTTACTTTACCACCCAGCAATTTTGCACCACTCCATTTCCCATCACTAAAATGACTCTCGTAAAAATCTTCATCTCTTTCTGTGCGTCGGGTAAACACCAGCTGCTTACCATCGATGGTCAGCGAGGGATAATATTCTGCAAAGGTGGAATTTAAACTGTCGCCAAGGTTTTTAGGAGCAAATACATACCCTTTTGACGGATGTTGTTTTTCATACTCCACCGCAAATTCGTAGGTGCGTTTGCGGTAGTTGCCTGCCTGCTGGCTCTGCTTATTCAATGTTTTGTTCTCCAGGAAAACATTTACCACCTCCAGTGCTTTTTGAAACTGGCCGGTACCTGCCAGGGAAATACTGTAGGGTAGCAGGAAAACGGAGGCATAAACAGAATCCAGCTGGATCGATTTTTGAAAATCTGCTACGGAAGAATCGTATTTATGAAGGTTGGCATAAATACCCGCTCTTGACAGCCAGGCATCCAGGAATTTGCCATCAACCGAAATGGCCTCATTGAGTTTTTCAATGGCCTTTGCATAGTTTCCATCCACGGCAAAACCATAAGCGGCCTCGTTCAGTGCCGCAGCTTTTTTATTCACCTTTTCAGGGTTATACCATTGGGCGTAAGAAATAAGGAATAAGAAATTAGAAAAAAGAAATAAGAAAGTGGTTTTGCAAACGAAGCCCTTTTTTTTCATAGCCGAAATTGAGGGGTGAAGGTAAATACAAAAAATAGAAATTAATGTCAAAGTTAGCCCTGTCCGGTATTAACCTGTTGGTTACCAGTAAGCTTCAATAAAATTGTCCGGTTTTTGTCCGGTGGATTATTTGTATTTGCCATAGCGCCTGCACTATCTTGAATTACCAAAATTATCCCGGCTTTGCAGGTTTCCAAAAGAGATATTTACGTCATTGTATTGATAATTATAACACTGATGGCTATTGCAATTGTATATATGTATTATGAAAAGCAATTGGAGGAGCTTGAACGAAAAATTAATTATTAGTATAACCCCGGGTATAAGTTATCGCTTAAAAATTATAAACATATTCTTACATGCAAAGATTTTACAAAATGATCTTGATCCTGGTCTGTGCCATTTTTTTACAGAAGGAGGTCTCCGGGCAATTAATATATTGTTATGTTGATGCAGATGGGGATGGTTTTGGAGATCCTAATAAACGTATTTTAGGAAATATCCTGCTTGGCTGCCCGGATTTTGATGGAATTACGCATTATGTAGACAACTATTTAGATTGCGATGATACTAAGCAACTGATCAACCCTAACACAATATGGATACTGGATGCCGATAATGATGGTTATATGGATTCTGTTAATGCATTTTTTATACAATGTGAATCTCCCGGGCCAGGTTACAACAGTGGTGTTGGGGAAGATGGAAATGGAAAAATCCCGATATATTTTTGCGGGCAGACAATTATACTGAAGCAAAATTTCAGGATTGACTGTGACGCAAAAAACCCCAGGCAATGGTATGAAACGGGGAAGTATTTTTGGCTCACAGATGAAGATGGCGATGGTTTTGCAGCCAATAATACAATCATATATAACAGCTATTGTACTCCTTTCTTTGGCAAGTATGTAGCAGTTTCTGAAAATGATTATTGTTCAGGAAATTATACACTTGATTGTAATGACAATGACCCTTTACAAAGCCCTGGTCAGGGCTGGTACCTGGATGCTGATGGGGACGGGTTTCCTTTGAATAATACACCGGAGTATGTACAGTGCCAGAGACCGGCCGGTAATTTCTGGAAAGTAAAGGGACAACTTGTTTCATTAAACGAAGATTGCAATGATATGGATGCAACTGTTTTTCCCGGTACCTGGTACGAAGACAAAGACGGGGATGGACTAACCACCGGTAACTATATCTATGCCTGTAACCAGCCCACCGGTTATATTTTTCTTCCCAATGGAGGTGGCCTGATCGATTGTGATGACACGGATGCCAATGCAAGCTTTGTACAGGGCTGGTACCCGGATGCTGATGGGGATGGACATGGCGGTGCCGGTGTTACAGCCTGCAAAGGGCCTGCCGGTTATTTTACAAGATTCCAGCTTACATCGATCAATGACTGTAACGATAACAACAATAAAATTTTCCCGGGTGCTGTTGAATATTGCAATAATATTGATGATAACTGCGATGGAAAGATCGATGAAGTTTTTTGCTGTCCCGGCGGCAATATATTATATGTAAATGCAAGTGCAGCCGGCACAAACAATGGTACAAGCTGGCAAAATGCTTTTAAAAGTTTGCAGGATGCATTGCAGACGGCATCAAAGTGCAGCACGGTAAATCAAATATGGGTGGCTGCCGGCAGTTATTATCCTGATGAAGGAGCATTGCAGACGAATAACAATAAAGACCATTATTTTTCGGCACGGAATAACCTGGCCATCTATGGTGGTTTTCTTGGTAATGAAACCCAATTGTCACAGCGTAACCTTAACGACGAAGGCAATACAAGTACACTCAGCGGGGAGATACAGCAGGATGGTGATAAAACAAACAACAGCAACAATATTGTTGTAGCGGACAATGTCAACAGCACTTTTCTTTTAGATGGCTTTACTATCCAGGACGGATATTCGAATATTCTCTTGCCCGAAAATAAATCAAAAGGTACAGGTATCCTGGCACTGAATAATACTACGGCGCTTTTCAGGAGTTGCATCATCAGGCAAAATACTGGCTTGTTTGGCCCGGCTATTACTTCGGTCAATTCCAGCCCCGCCTTTTTTAACTGTGTTATCAGTAATAATACCACCACCAATGGTAATGGTGCTATCTGGAACGATAATGCTTCACCCAATTTTATCAATTGCAGTATTGCTAACAATGGCATCACCGGTTCGGAATTTATTGTCATTAAAAATACTGGTACTTCAGCACCGGGTATTACTAACTGTATTGTGAGAGGTACTGTTCCTGCCATAAGTGGCGGCAATCCTGTTGTTAGTTATTCCATTGTACAGAACGCTGCTGTATGGCCCGGTACCGGTAACTCCAATGCAGATCCGCTTTTTGTAAACGAAGCAGCCGGCAACCTGCAATTGCTTTCCTGTTCGCCTGCGGTGAATGCAGGCACCACCGTATTTACGCTGTTAACGGATATACTCGGACTGCCACGGCAGGCACAGGGTAAAACAGATATGGGTGCCTACGAACTGCAATCCATTTACACAAGGTTGTACGTTAATTATTATGCCGCCGGAAACAATAATGGTGCTTCCTGGGATAATGCTTATGCCAAATTAAATGATGCACTCAGCTATGCAAAAAAATGCCAGAGCATAACAGAGATATGGGTGGCCGGTGGTGGTTATCATTATCCTGATGAGGGCGCAGGTGCAGTGGATAATGACCGCACCAGCAGTTTCAGTGGCAGGAACGGGCTTGCTTTATATGGCGGTTTCGCTGGTTACGAAACAGCACTCAGTGAACGGAAGATTGGAACAAATGCCTCCGTGCTGAATGGTGAGATACAGCAGGATGATGACCGCTCTAATAATGCTTACCGTATTTTTAATAATACCGGGGTGGACAATAGTTTTGTTATCGATGGATTTGTATTGCAGGGAACAAATTGTCCAACTGATGGTGGGGGCATGGCAAATGTAAACGCATCACCTACTGTACGGAATTGTATTTTCAGGAATAATACTGCCGACCATGGCGGTGCTGTTTCCAATTCAAATTCAAATCCTTCTTTTTCCAATGTGCTTTTTCATAATAATACGGCTGTTACCGCAGGCGGTGTGATCTTTAACACTGGTTCTTCTCCTGTGCTGGTCAATTGTACGGTTGTCAATAATGCTTCTCCATCCGGCAATGCTATCTTTAGTCAAACAAATTCTTTCCCCAATCTTAGCAATTGCATTGTATGGAGTAATACAGGTGCTGTAAATGCTATCTCCAATACATCCACCAGCACCACCACCATAAATTATTCACTGGTGCAAAATGGTTATTCAGGAACAGGCAATCTTTCGTCGGATCCGCTGTTTATGGATACAACTGCTAAAATATATACACTGTTGCCTTGTTCTCCTGCTGTCAATGCCGGTACTGCCAGCGGTGCACCAGCAGCTGATATTGTCAGCCACCCAAGGCCTGCAGGAACAGGTATTGATATGGGCGCCTATGAAATACCAGTTTTTAGCAGCAGCAGGTTGTATGTCGATAATACAGCAGAAGGTGGCGCAGAAAATGGTGCTTCATGGTTTGATGCTTATTTTAGTCTTCAGTATGCGTTAAGACACGCAAATAATTGCGCAGGCATTCAAGAAATTTGGGTGAGAAGAGGTACGTATAATACTTATTATGGAGCGCCCTTTAGTGCAGATACGAGGAATGCATCCTTTAGCGGCCGCAACAACCTGGCTATCTTTGGTGGCTTTAATGGTACGGAAACCCAGTTGTCTCAACGCAACCTGGCTGAAGCAGCTGTAAACCCTACCATATTAAGCGGAACTATTTACCTGGAAAATGGCGAAACAGCCCGGTCTTATAATGTGCTGAAGCTTGCCGGTCTTGATTCAACATTTATCCTGGATGGTTTTACTGTAAAAGATGGATCCGCTGAATTAAATGACGGCACTTCAAAATCTTATGGTGCAGGTATTGTTACAATTGGGGGAAATCCATCAATCAGGAATTGTTTTATTAAAGCCAACACAGCAACACAGGGAAGTGCGATTGCAAATGTGGCAAACAGCAGGGCCGGTTTTACCAATGTAGTGGTTACCGGAAACCATACACTAACAGGTGGTGGCATTATTTATAATGCTGCGGCATCACCAGTTTTTAATCATGTATCAGTTGCAAATAACAGTTTTGGCGGCAGTGATCTTTCTATAATATCCAACACCGCCACAGCTGCCCCTGTTATACGCAATTCCATTATAAGAGGCAGTTCACTTGCAGTAACAGGAGGAACGCCCACTATATCTTATTCTATTGTGCAGGGCAGTTTAATGACAGGCGCCGGCAATTCAAATGCTGATCCGTTATTCATTAGTGAAGCTGCAGGCAACCTGCGGTTGCAGACTTGTTCACCAGGAATAAATTCAGGACAGAGTATTGCAGGCGACCCGGCTATTGATATAAGGGGAATTGTACGTGTAACCGGAACAGTTGATAAGGGTGCTTATGAAAGAATGCCGGTCAGCAAAACCTTATATGTAAATGCATTTACAAATGGAGATGGATCAAGCTTTACAGATGGATACCCTGATCTTTATACGGCACTTAAACAATATAATGCTTGCGGTTCAATAGACAGCCTGCTTGTAGCCACAGGTACATACACTGCGCCTGCTGATTCCTCCTTTATTTTAAATAAAACAAATGGGATTGTATTGGGGGGGTATCTGCCCTTGAGCGGAGAAAGAAATGCGGTTTTATATCCTGTAATACTAAAAGGTGCTATACGGGTGGAGAAACCGGTAAAGCTTGATGGATTCAGGCTGCAGAAACCTTAAGTCTTGCATTAAATACCGGCAATATATTCTTCCAGGTTGGCATCGGCTGCAAGATTAAAACGTTTACGCAGCCGTTGTCTTGTTTTATGTACACTGTCAACAGAAATACCCAGCATAGAAGCCATTTGCCGGGTGGTGAGCTGCAGTTTTGTTAATGCTGCCATACGCTGCTCTGCAGTTGTAATATCTGCAGCTGTATTTTTTAGCCGCTGGAAAAAAAGCGGAAAAATTTTTTCAAACAATGATTTGAATTTGCTCCAGTCGTCTTCAGTTAAAATAGTTTGATTACTCAATGCAGAGAGCACCTGCTGATTTTCTGCTGACATTGTTTTGTCCTGTACACGTTGCTCAAGCTGTTCTATCAGGTTTGTTTTTTCAATGATGTTTTGTGTAAACAATTGTAATTGTTCCCTGGCAGATTCCATTTCCTGTTCTATTCTCCGTTTTTCCTGTTCGGCAAGTTGCTGCCGGTATTTTAATTTTAACCGTTGACGGTTGATAAGCAGCAAAACAATAGCAAACAGGAAGACGATAGCTGCAATGATCCAGTTGCGCTGCTGCAATTGGGATTGTTTTTCACGCTGCAGGTTCATAATGCTGTACCTGCTTTTTTCTTCATTCAGGCGAAGCTTCGAAATACTAATGCTGCTTTGATAAATAACTCTTTCAATAGAGTCGTGCAGTTTATTGTATTGGCTGTTGTAGTGATAAGTGCTGTCCTGGTTATTCAACGATTTAAAGATCTCTGCAGCAGTAAAAAAAGTATTCTGAAGATAATTTGGTGATGGCATTTTTATGAGTAAAGCAAAAGCTTCCCTTACCTGTTGCAGCGCAATGGTTGTTTTGCCCAGGGCCAGGTTGGTACGGGCAGCCCATTGAAGGGAGTTGGCTGCATTGTCATAGTAATGATTTTCTTTGCTTACTTTATAATCCAATTCAAATAATGGTAAGGCGGTTGTATATTTTGCCTGGGAAAAATATATCTGCGCCATATTGCCAGAAATGATACCCTTCCAGGCGAGGGGGTTTGTAATAGTGGACAGTACTGCTGGTTCTTCCGTCGCCTTTAATCCCTGCCTGTAATATTTAAAAGCAGAATCATACATTCCCAGACGGTGATAGGCCAGTGCGATAGTATTCGGACACATGATTGCATAAGTGAACCTTGTTTCATCATCTGCATTGATTAAAGCATTCATTGCTTTATGGGTGTACTTGATACATTTTTCATATTCTCTTACCCGCCAGAGTGTTTCACCCAGCGATACATAAGTTGCAAAATTTGCAGTGAGGTTTACTTTTTCATACAGGTCAGCACAGTTCATCATGTACATTACGCCTGGTTCTGTTTCCCCAAAGGCAGACATATATTTTCCATACACACCACTTACAAATGCCACCTGGTAATCATCGTTGCTTTCATAGGCTTTATGCATGGCCTGCGACAATAATGTTATTATCTCTTTTTTCACCTGCCGGTTGTTAAGGGGTAATTCTTTTGAAGGGCCAAGACTTTGATAATACAGCTGGTTGGCCTTTATACAATTAAAACGCACCAGCGAATGATCGCCTTCTTTTTTAGAATGAATTTCCACCTCCCTTAGAAAGTTAAAAACAACAGTACTGTCGAACTGCATCAGCACCTTATCCAGCGTGTCATACCATTTGTTTCTTTTATCAGCAGGATCAGACAGCTTCTTAAACCAGCTTTCTGCAGACAGGTAAGCGTATTGACCATGAGCATCGTTCGTGATACCAAGTAAGTAAATGATCAGGAATGCTGGTATAAACTTCACAGAAGGTTTTTGAAACCCTAATTTATAACATTTGAAGAAAAAAATATATTTGGCGGGCTATGGCGCAGCTGCTTATTTTAAATTTTGTTACGGTTATTGCTTCTTCCATTCTTTTATAAAAGCAGTATTGCTTTCACTGATGGGCAATTCTTTTGATGAAAATAAAAGCAGTTTTTTATTTTGAATAGATTTGATCTTTTGTATGGAAACAATATAGCTCCTGTGGATACGCCTGAATTTTTCTGCAGGTAATTTTTCAGTGATGGCTTTCAGTGTCATTAACGAGATCACCGGTTTGTCATTGCCTGTATGAATTTTTATGTAATCAACAAACCCCTCGACATATTCAATATCATCAAGGGCGATCTTTGTCATGGTATGACCGGTCTTCACGAGGATAAAATCAGTTTGGTTTTTTACAAAATGCTGCCTGAACTTATGCAGTTCAATGGCCCTGCTCACCGCTTTACTGAACCTGTCAAAATCAACTGGTTTTAAAAGATAATCCAGTATGCCCAGCTCAAAGCCTTTCAGTGCATATTTTTTATAAGCCGTTGTAAAAATAGTGATGGGCTTATTTTTCAGTGAACGCAGTAAGTCAATGCTCGATGGAAGATTGATATCAATAAATAAAAGATCCACCTGGTGATCCTTTAAATAATCAGAACCTTCACCAGTATCATACAATGTTTTGATCAGCGAAAGCGCCGGGACCTTGCTTACATATTTTTTTATGAGCTCCAGTGCCCATGGCTCATTGTCTATGGCAACACATTTTATCTGCATAACGAATCCAATAACTGGTATATGCCAGTTTCAATTATCACAAAATAATAAATACAGTATTGGAACGGGGAACAAATAATGCCAGCACTAAGCTGTCCGTTCTGCGGGAGTAATAAGTATTCTGGTGGTTAGCCGGAACAAATGATTGTCTTCGATTCCTTTTACTGTTATAACACAGGTGGTAAGCCGTTTATAAAAAGCAGGAACAAAAACAATAACTGTGCCACCGGGCGGTGTAAGTGCAAAAGGTATGGCAGAAATTTATCCACCATACCTTGTGGTTGCATGACTTCTCAGATCATTCAATGGATTTGCATTTAATATCATATTGCAGGCAATATGATGTGTAAGAGGAAATAAGTTTTGCTTTTGAATGCAAATACATTTCCAAATAATGAAAGCCCGCTGTTGTATTCTGTGAAATGGCTGATTTAATAGGTTAATGCCTCTTTTTTATTAACCCTGGATGGATGCGTATTAAAACTTATACCCTGTATACAGCTGTACGATATTGTTGCGGAAGTTTATATTGGAGAGGCCCGGTAAAAAAGGTGGAATGGCTCCGGGCGGTGTTTGTTTATTCATGTTGGTCAACCCGATCGTATACCGGACGCCAATGATAAAACCGGCAGCAGGGTTGAGTTCAAGACCGCCACTGATACCAAACTCAAAACGGTTATAATACTCAACCATTTTATTGTATGTATTGGATGATGTGGCTGGTTTGCTGCTGTCTGCTTTTGCATTTAGTAAATACGCTGCTTGCAGGCCGAGCTGCAGTTTAAAAAAATCCCCGAATTTGAAATTTGTAAAAGTGGGCAGCAGCAGGTAATCGAGATTTACTTTGCCTGTGGTGGCACTTGTTTTAAAACTGTAACCCTGTCTCGAAAACAGCAGTTCACCACTGCCGGTTAAATTCGCTTCATCCCTTGTGCCGGGTGAGTACAGTATGCCGGCATGAAAACCCGAGCGGTTGCTGCCGTTAACCGAAGATATATTTGTTACACTGGTATAGTTATAGCCAGCTTTTATGCCGAAGCCAACAGGATGTTTCTTTTTATTTGATTGGCCGGTTTGGGCGACAGCATTTGCGGCAACGAACAGCAGTATAAAAACCATGGCGTATTTCATGGTAATTAGTTTTGTATTTGAAGAATAAGGACTTCCGGTTTTAAAAATACAAACTGTTTTGTGAAAATAAAATGCTGTTATCAGCCGGGAGATACGGAAGATCAGGGAACATGAATGTATTTGTGTATCTGCAATGATAGTTCCCAGCGGGGGTGCTGCTTGATATATTCAATGATCATAGGCGTTACTGTTGATGCCTTGTCCCATTCGGGCTGCAGGTACAATTTGCATTGCTGCGAAACCAGTGCTGCATATTTTTCTGCCCACTCAAAATCAGATTTATTAAATACCACTACTTTTAATTCATTGGCAAAAGGCACTACTTCAGGCAATGGCGCCTTGAATTTTTTTGGTGATAAACAGATCCAGTTCCAGGAGCCACTTAAAGGATGCGATCCGGATGTTTCAATATTGGTTTCAAAACCTTTTGCCTTTAGCGCCATGGTTAACTGGGTAAGATCATGCATTAATGGTTCGCCGCCGGTAATAACAACAATTGGTTTTTTGTTTGCAGGCGTATGACCACTTATCGTATTTACAATTTCTTCAACGGTCATTACTGGATGTGCAGCTGCATCCCAGCTTTCTTTTACATCACACCAAACACAGCCCACATCGCAGCCACCGAGCCGCACAAAATAAGCGGCCCTGCCCTGGTGATACCCTTCACCCTGCAACGTGTAAAAGTGCTCCATTACAGGAAGGGTTTGTATTGCTGTGGTAGTTACCATAAAAATCGTTTAAGTTGTTTAAACCGTTAGGACATTTTAAAGGACTTAAACGGTTCAACGGTTTCTTCTTTTGTCAACATTAGCCTTTATGCAAACAGGCATTATACGTATTCATCATCAGCGCTGCAATGGTCATTAAACCTACGCCGCCGGGTACGGGGGTTATATAACTGCATTTGGGTGCCACGTTCTCAAAATCCACATCGCCTTTGATGGCAAACCCGCTTTTCTTTGTTGCATCAGGCACTCTTGTAATACCTACATCGATCACCACGGCATGCTCTTTTACCATATCGGCGGTTAAAAACTGCGGACGCCCAAGCGCTGCCACTATAATATCTGCCTGCAGGCAAAGTTCTTTTAAATTAGGTGTATGGCTGTGGCAAACAGTTACGGTGCTGTTACCCGGGTAAGCATTACGGTTCAATAAAATGCTGATAGGGCGTCCAACAATATTACTGCGGCCAATCACCACGGCATGTTTTCCCTTTGTTTCAATTTTATAGTGCTCCAGCATCATTAAAATGCCATAGGGTGTGGCGGGGATAAAAGAAGGCAGCCCCTGCACCATTTTGCCAATGCTGTTCGGATGAAAACCATCCACATCTTTATCCGGGTGAATAAGGTTGATGATCTTTTCTTCACTTATTTGTTTGGGTAATGGCAGTTGAACGAGTATGCCATCCACATCTGCATTGTTATTTAATTTTTCGATCTCTTCCACCAGCTCATTTTCCGGTACATCTTCGCTCAGGCGGATGAGGGTGCTTTTAAAACCAATTTCTTCACAACTTTTTACCTTACTGGCCACATAAGTTTCGCTGGCGCCATTATTACCTACCAGTACTGCAGCCAGGTGTGGAGTCTTTTTGCCGAGCTCTTTTAGCTTGGCAGTTTTGTCTTTTATATCGTTTTTTACAGCCTGTGATACTGTTTTGCCATCTAGAATTTGCATGGCGCAAAAATAATAACAATTAGGCTGTTTATGATAACTGTTGTATTATTGTTATATTGCTTTTAAAACGGTACTGCTTTGAGAAATTTTATTGTTTGTCTTATATCCTTTTTTCCCTTTTCTGCCAGTTTTTCACAGGTTTTACGGCAGCCGGTTTCGGCTGTTTATACGGGCCTGGGCGCTTACAGCACCAAAAATGCAGATGTATTTTCCTATACCAATAACCAGGCTTCGCTGGCACAGATAAAAAATACCAGCTTTGGCGTATATGGCGAAAGGCGTTTTATGCTTACAGAAACCAGTGTATATACTGCTTCGGTTGCTGTGCCTTCTTCACTGGGTAATTTTGGTGTGAACGTAAAATATTTCGGGTATAAAAATTTTAATGAGAACCAGGTGGGGCTGGCCTATGCAAGAAGCCTGGGTCCAAAAGTGGATATTGGTGTACAGTTCAATTATTATGGCTACCGGGTGCCGTCTTACGACAATGCCAACACCGTAAATGCTGAGGCCGGTATTGTAGTGCACCTGAGTGATAAACTGAATGCCGGGGTGCATGTATATAATCCTATCGGCGGCAAATTCTCCAAAACAGACGAAAAGCTCACCTCCACCTATACTTTCGGGCTGGGATATGATGCCTCTGACAATTTCTTTGCCAGTGCAGAGCTGGTAAAGGAACAGGATTACCCGGTGAATGTAAACATGGGTTTCCAGTACCGGTTTGAAAAAATGTTTTTTGTACGGGGAGGTATCGGTACTGCCACTTCAAGAGGCTATGCCGGCGCCGGTATCGGCTGGAATAATTTTCGTTTAGATATCAGTGGCAGTTACCACCCGCAGCTTGGTTTTTCACCCGGGTTGCTGTTTATTGCCACCCTCGGAAAAAAGGAGAAGACAACGACAACAGGTACCGATCAATAATCAACAGGAATGCAGCGCATGAAGAAAACCAGTATCATAGCCCGTTTATTTTTTATTATTTGCCTGTTTGTATTTGCAGCGCCTGTTTGTTATTCGCAGCAGTCACCGAGTACTACCACCACACCCAGCACCACCACGGAACAACAACTGGAAGCTATTACCGAGAACAGTGAAGACGCTGAGACTACGGATGATTCTTTCCTGCAGCAGATGCAGCAGTTCCTTAAAAACCCGATCAACCTGAATACGGCGGACGCAGTTACTTTAAAAGAACTGATGATACTTTCTCCCTTACAAATACAGAGCCTGATTTCTTACCGTGGGTTGTTTGGGAATTTCATCAGTATTTATGAGTTACAGGCTATACCTGGCTGGGACCTTGGTACTATTGAAAAATTGCGTCCATTTATCAGTGTTGCTGTTCCCACTAATCTATTTACTTCACTGGGCGAAAGATTGAGCGGCGGTACACACAGTATTGTTGGCAGGGTTACACAAATACTCGAAGAATCAAGAGGCTATACAAGACCTGATACTATTACAAAGAAGTTCACTTACCCAGGTTCACCGCAGCGTTATTTCTTCCGCTACAAATACCAATACAAAAATTTATTGCAGTATGGTGTTGTTGGCGATAAAGACGCTGGAGAAGAATTTTTCAGGGGCTCACAAAAACATGGGTTTGATTTTTACTCCGCTCATTTGTTTGCAAGGAATATCGGTATCATTAAAGCATTGGCACTTGGCGACTTTACCGTGAATATGGGCCAGGGACTTACACAATGGCAGAGCCTGGCTTTTAAAAAGAGCGTGGATGTAATGAATATCAAGCGGCAGTTGTCTGTATTGCGCCCATATAATTCAGCTGGAGAAATTGAGTTTCACCGGGGTGTTGGTATTACCATTGGCAAAAATAACTGGGAGGCAACCGGTTTCTTTTCTTACCGGAATTTAGATGCCAACCTTACCACGGCAGCGCTGGATACGCTGAACCCGGACGATGTGCTGTCAACGATTTCATCATTCCAGACTTCCGGGTTTCACCGCACCAGGAGCGAACTGGAAGACAAAGGATCACAGCGGCAGATCGCTTATGGCGGTAATGTTGCGTATAACAAAAATAATTTTCACATAGGCGGCAACGTAATACAGTACCAGTTTAAGAACGCTATACAGAAATCAAGTGAGCCATATAACTTATTTGCCCCGTCAGGAAAGAAGATGGGTAACCAGAGTATTGACTACAGCTATACATTCAGGAACATCCATTTCTTTGGCGAAGCTGCAGTGGATAATAATTTCAACAAAGCTTTTGTAAATGGCTTACTCGTAAGCGTAAGTTCAAATGTGGATATGAGTTTGCTGTACAGGAATATGTCACCCAGGTACCAGTCGCTGTATACAAATGCATTTACAGAAAGTACTTTTCCCAACAATGAAAAAGGTTTGTATGCAGGTATGAGCATAAGGCCAAACAGCATTTGGCGGGTGGATATGTATGCAGACTTTTACAAGTTTCCCTGGCTGCGTTACCTGGTGGATGCACCCAGCACAGGCTATGAATATTTTGTACAGACAACCTATAAACCTAATAAGCAACTGGAAATATATGCCCGCTACCGTTCGGAATCAAAGGCAAAAAATTATAACCCGGATGACCTGATCACGGATCCTGTTGTGCAGCGGCCAAGACAGAATTTCAGGTGGCAGCTCAGTTACAGGGTAAGCAGTCCTGTTACTTTCCGCAACAGGATAGAGCTGGTTTGGTATGATAAAAACGGTCCGGCAAAACAGAACGGCTTTTTATCTTATGTAGATTTTGTTTACAAACCCATCATGAAAAAATATTCCGGCAATATGCGGCTGATGTATTTTGAAACGGATGGTTACGACAGCAGGATGTATGCGTATGAGAATGATGTGCTGTACAGCTTTTCCATTCCTGTTATTTATGACAAGGGTTACCGTTATTATGTAAATGTGAACTATGATTTTTCAAAGAAGCTGAGCCTGTGGGCACGCTGGGCACAAACCATTTACCGCAACAGGCAAACCGTGGGCAGCGGTAATGATGAGATACAGGGGAACAAGAGAACAGAAGTAAAATTGCAGCTGCAATATATCTTTTAAAGCTTAAAAAATATTTTGTTGCTTTTAACGGGCTTCTTTGCAGGAGCCCATTATTTTTGCAGGCACAACAATTAATTGAAATATTATGGCAAATCAACCAGAGCAGCCGCAGAACCAGTTGAACATAGAAATTTCTGAAGAAGTATCAGAAGGTGAATATGCCAACCTGGCCATCATTACACACAGTCATGCAGAGTTTGTAATTGATTTTGTGAATGTGATGCCGGGTACTCCTAAAAGTAAAGTAAAGAGCCGTATTATATTAACGCCTTTTCATGCCAAACGCTTTATGAAAGCAATGATAGAAAATGTGAAGAAGTTTGAGGCAGCCAATGGCGTGATACAGGATATGGAACAGGTGGAACTGCCTTTTAACTTTGGCGGACCAGCAGCACAGGCGTAAATAGTTGAGAGTGGAAAGTTGAGAATGGAAAGTAACCAGAACAGTGAGTTCATTTATCATTCTTAGCACCTCACTCTTAACTTTCAACTTTCCACTCTCAACTTTCAACTAAATCAATCCTTCATCTGCAAAACTGTAGTATCCTTCTTCACTTACAATAATATGGTCGATTACGGCGATGTCAAGGTAGCTGGCGGCTTCCTTTATCTTTCTGGTAAGCTCCTCATCAGCACGGCTGGGTTTTAAATTGCCCGAAGGGTGGTTATGGCAGAGTGCAATAGATGTAGCACCAGTCTCAAGTGCTTTTTTTAAGATGATCCTTGGATCTGCCACAGTACCTGTAATGCCGCCCCGGCTGAGGACTTCAAAATGATTTACTTTATTGGCTTTATTCAGAAAAAGAACGGCAAATACCTCGTAAGAAAAATCTTTCAGCAATGCACGGAGGTATTCCGCCATATCATTGCTGCTGCGGATGGTCTTCTTTTCCATGGCTGTGGCGGCCTGCCTGCGCCGGCCAAGTTCCAGCGCTGCGGTAATGGTGATGGCCTTGGCTTCGCCGATACCCTTGATCTTTTGCAGGTCGGCAGGCATCAATTTGCCCAGTTCATTCAGGTTATTATTACTGAGCTGGAGTATTTCTTTTGCCAGGGCTACGGCAGACTTCTCCTTATAGCCATTAATAATTAAAATGGCCAGTAATTCAGAATCACTCAAAACGGAGGCGCCTTTTGTTAACAATTTTTCCCTTGGCCGGTCATCTTCGGCCCAGGTTTTAATAGAACTGCTGTTTTTTTTGAAATTTTCCATCTCAATAAATTTAAACATCACTTTTAAAACAATAGTTTTGCAGCACTTTATTGTTTACCACTTCTGATGAAATACTGATGATACAGAACGCAAAAATTTTCTCCGGCACAGGATCGCAATATTTAGCGAAGGCCATTGCTAAAAGATTCGGCGAAACTTTGGGAAAAGTAAATATCCAGCGTTTCAGTGATGGCGAAATAGGAGTGGAGTTCCAGGAAAGCATACGTGGACAGTTTGTGTTTTTAGTGCAGAGTACTTTTGCGCCTACTGACAATTTAATGGAACTGCTGCTGATGATCGATGCAGCAAAAAGAGCTTCGGCTTATAAAGTAATTGCAGTAATTCCTTACTATGGTTATGCAAGGCAAGACCGTAAAGACCGCCCCAGGGTTGCAATCGGCTCCAAACTGGTGGCCAATATGCTTACTGCTGCAGGTGCCGACCGTGTGGTAACAATGGACCTGCATGCCCCACAGATACAGGGTTATTTTGATATACCTGTGGATCACCTGGATTCATCTGCCATCTTTCTTCCTTATATAGAAAATCTTGACCTGGAGAACCTGACCTTTGCCGCCCCCGATGTGGGCAGTGCCAACCGTATCAGGGAAGTGGCCACTTATTTTGAATGCGAAATGGTGATATGCGATAAGCACCGTAAACGTGCCAACGAAATTGCCAGCATGGTATTGATCGGTGATGTAACTGACAGGGACGTGGTACTGATAGATGATATCTGCGATACCGGCGGCACCCTGGCAAAAAGCGCCGGGCTGATAAAGGAAAGAGGTGCCAGGAGCGTAAGGGCTTTTTGTACGCACCCTGTATTAAGTGGTAAAGCTTACGAAAATATTGCCAACAGTGTGCTGGAAGAGCTGGTGGTTTGTGATACGATCCCGGTAAAACCACTTTGTGATAAAATAAAAGTATTGTCGGTGGATGAGCTGTTTGCTATTGCTATCCGTAATGCGCTTGAAAATAAAAGCATCAACAGTCTTTTCCTGCGGAGTAAGATGGCGAATAAAAAATAATCTTGTTAATTACTGTTCAGTCTTTTTACCATGCATTCATGGCCGTTGATCATTTCGGTAGTAAACCCCATTACTTTTAAAAACTGGTAATGTTTTTTATTGGGTACCGATGTGTACACAATTCTTTTAATCCCTTTCTTGACAAGAAAATCTTTTTCTTTTTCAAAAATATAAGTCCCCACCTTGTAGTCCCTGTATTTTTGAACGGTATAATTCAATAGTACAGTAGCGTCACCATCTTCAGAAACCGAAGCACTGAACATATTGGCAATGACAAGATCACGGGTAACCACGAAATTAAGGTTGCCGTTCATGGCCGCCGGTTCAAAGCCGGGAAAATACAGGTCAATATCCCTGCTGTAAAAAGATAAGAACTTAAGCGCCATTTGTTCATCACCCCTGAATTCCAGCATATCAAATTTTTCCTGTTTACGGTACACTTTTACCAGGTAATAAGCATTAATGGTAAAAAGTATCAGGTTGGTAAGCAAGACTGGCAATACACCCAGGATAATGGCATAAATAATAAAAAATACAGTTCCCATTGTATTGAACCAGCGGAAACGAAGGTCATTATTCACCAGCAGGGCAATGATCAGGCAAAGCGATGCCAGGTAACCAAAGTAGGGAGCAAGTGCAAGCATATCGGCCGCAATATAAAATATTTTAAAAGGGAAAATGCCAGTTTTAGGGAACCGGTTTTTAACCATCAGCTAAGCCGGAACAACAAATTGACCCGATTTAATGTTATAATATTTGTTTTCCTTATACATTTGTAGTTGCAATTCTCCAAAGCAAGTAATACAACCCTTTTCAGAATTTTGCTATCTAAAACCAAAATTTCAAGTAGTGTCAAAACATGTTAATAAGGTTACAGCAGCCGGGCTGATTGTAGCTTTAGGGATTATTTACGGAGATATCGGTACCTCACCATTATACGTTTTCAATTCAATTATTAAAGACAGGGTAATCAGCAGGGATCTTATCCTCGGAACACTTTCATTAATTATCTGGACCCTGACCCTGATAACCACCATTAAATACGTAATAATGGTGTTGAAAGCAGATAACAAAGGTGAGGGTGGCATATTTGCTTTATTTGCCCTCGTAAGACGGAGAAAAAAATGGCTGGTGATACCTGCCATGATCGGTGGCGCCGCCTTGTTATCCGATGGTATTATTACACCACCTATTTCTATCACTTCAGCAATTGAGGGGTTAAAAGAGTTGCCGCAGCTTCGGGGACTCAGCACCAACACCATTGTGTATATAGTGCTGGGCATTATTGTTGCATTCTTTTTTACCCAGCGTTTTGGTACGCACAGTATTGGTAAAATGTTTGGCCCGGTAATGACCATTTGGTTTGGTATGCTGGCTATCCTCGGCATCATACACCTGTCAGATGACTTCTCTATTTTCAAGGCGCTGAATCCATATTATGCGATCAATTTCTTAAGTACATATGATGGCGGCTTTTGGTTGCTGGGCGCTGTGTTCCTTTGTTCTACCGGTGCCGAAGCATTGTATAGTGATTTGGGTCATTGCGGCAGGGGAAATATCCGGGCTTCATGGGGCTTTGTAAAAATATGCCTGCTCCTGAATTATTTTGGCCAGGGTGCAAGCCTGTTGAAACATCATACCGGGCAGATGATGGATGTGGCTACCTTACGTGCAGAAGGTATCAATGCGTTTTATGACCTGATGCCAAACTGGTTTATTGTACCGGGTGTTGTTATTGCCACATCGGCTGCTATTATTGCAAGCCAGGCAATGGTATCAGGATCTTTTACTTTAATCAATGAAGCGATACGCCTGAACCTCTGGCCTAAGTTTAAAGTGAACTATCCTTCTGAAGCTAAAGGACAACTATTTATCCCCGGTATAAATATGCTCCTGTTCGTTGGCTGTGTAAGCGTGGTTTTATATTTCCGTGAATCGTCAAAAATGGAAGCGGCTTATGGCCTGGCCATTATCACCACGATGATAATGACGACCATCCTTTTTGCAAATTACCTGGTGCTGCACCGGGTGTCGCCAATGCTCATTTATATTTTCCTGGGTGTATACCTTGTACTTGAATCTGCATACCTGGTTGCGCTGCTTGATAAATTTATACATGGCGGTTATATTACCATTATGATCTGTGGTGTGATGTTCTGTGTGATGTATGTTTGGTTCAGGGCAAGAAAAATTAAGAACCGCTATGTGGAGTTTGTACGGCTGGAGGAATATGTGCCTAAACTGGAAGAGTTGAGTAATGACCTGAGTGTGCCAAAGTATGCAACACACCTTGTTTATTTAACAAGTGCAAATAATCCAAAGGAAATCGAACATAAGATCATCTATTCGATCCTGAGTGGTAAGCCCAAGCGGGCGGATATTTACTGGTTTGTACATGTGGATACGCTGGATGATCCGTATACGGCAGAATACGTGGTGGAACATATCATTCCAAATGATATCATACGGGTGGAATTCAGGCTTGGCTTCAGGGTGGCGCCAAGGGTAAACCTGATGTTCAAAAAAGTGGTGGAAGACCTGGTGGCAAATAAAGAAGTGAATGTTACCAGCCGGTATGAAAGCCAGCAACGGAATAATGTAGTGGGCGACTTCCAGTTTGTAGTACTCGAAAAATTCCTCTCGCAGGATAATGAACTGCCTTTTACAGAAAAGATCATTATGCAGTTTTATTTCTGGATAAAAGAAATATCCCTGAGTGAAGAAAAAGGCTTTGGACTTGAACAGAGTAAAGTGA
This sequence comes from Ferruginibacter sp., assembly GCA_047600665.1. Lineage (GTDB taxonomy): Bacteria > Bacteroidota > Bacteroidia > Chitinophagales > Chitinophagaceae > Ferruginibacter. Next base: position 1,130,531 of record JASGKJ010000003.1, on the reverse strand, counting down.
TCGTGGAAAAATACCCGCTTGTTGTATCTCCTGTCAGTAAGTTGAAGATGAAACGTATTTATACAGATGAAGAGCTGGTTGATTAACTTATAACTTATCCTGGTGTATGCACTCCATTACCGTAAAAGAACTGGCGCAGTTACTGCATCACAATGCAGCTGTACAACTGGTAGATGTAAGAGAAGAAGAGGAGCACACCGAATTTAATATTGGTGGTCTTCTTATCCCCCTCGGCGAAATAACACAGCATATTGACAAAATTGAAAAGGAAAAGCCGGTGGTTGTGTATTGCCGTAAAGGTATCCGCAGCCAGCTGGCTATCCAGCGCCTGCAGGAAAAATTCCCTTTTAAAAACCTGGTTAACCTTATCGGTGGTACAGAAGCCTGGAAGAAAGATATTCTTTAAAAACGTCTAAGTCATTTAGTCCCGTTATTGTATCTTCAGGCTTTACGGCTTAAAACTTTTTAACCTCTGTAACGGCTTAAACGGTTACCAGAAATGTCTCCAACAATTATTTATATCATTATCGGGTATGTTTTACTGTTAGTATTAGCTTACCTGCTGCAGGAGCGTTTTATTTTTAAGCCTGAAAAATTGAGCCAGGCTTTCCAGTATAAGTATGACATGCCTTTTAAAGAATTGTTTTTTGATGTGGCAGAAGGTGTAAAAATAAATGGGTTGCACTTTTATGTTGAGAAGCCATTGGGATTGATCTTATATTTTCATGGCAATACAAGAAGCATTAAAGGATGGGCAAAATATGCAAAGGATTTTTTAAGGTATAAGTATGATGTGGTATTGGTGGATTACCGTGGTTTTGGAAAGAGTACCGGTAAGCGTGGTGAAAAGGAAATGTTTGATGATATGCAGTTTGTTTACAAAAAGCTAACAGAAACTTACCATGAAAACCATATGATCATCTATGGAAGAAGCCTCGGCAGCGGGTTTGCTGCAAGGGTGGCAAGTGATAATAAACCGCGGTACCTGATACTGGACGCACCTTATTTCAGTTTTGAAAAAACAGTGCAGCGCTTCCTGCCTATTTTACCAGTACGCTGGGTGTTAAGATTTCGCATACGCACCGACAAATGGATAAAAAGGGTGAACTGCCATACGTATATTTTACATGGCACAAAAGATTGGCTCATACCTGTCTCACACAGCGAAAAGTTACAGGCGCTGAACCCAAGAAAAATTACATTGATACAGATACAGGGCGGCGGGCACAACAACCTGCCTTCTTTCCCGGAGTATCATAATTTTATAAGAGATATCTTAGCACCATAATATTAAAGCCAATAGTGAAAGAGAATATAAATACAGAAGTTCCCTATTCCAAGAAAGCAGGCGCCAGGCGGATCTTGTTCCGCTGGATAAAAATAACGGTGCTCCTCTATGCAATCATTGGTATCGCCTTGTATTACCTGCAGGAAAAGTTTTTGTTTCACCCGGTTGCCATTGACAGGAGCATTCCCTGGAAATTTGATGTGCCTTTTGAAGAAACAGATATTGCCTTTAATGAAACCGATACGCTTAACCTGGTTAAGTTCTTTCCAAAAGATTCAGCAAGGAAAGGGGTGGTTATTTATTTTCATGGCAATAAAGAGAATATTGGCCGCTATGCAAAGTTTGCAGCCAATTTTACCAAACATGGTTATGAAGTATGGATGGAAGATTATCCCGGGTTCGGCAAGAGTGTGGGTAAGCGGAATGAAAAAATATTATACCAGCAGGCAGAACAGGTATACAGGATGGCAGCATCAAAATACAGTAAGGATAGTATCATTATTTATGGCAAATCTTTTGGAACTGGTATTGCCGCTTATGTTGCGGCGGTAAGCAAAGCCAAATGCCTGGTGCTTGAAACGCCTTATTACAGTATTCCTGCATTATTCAGTTGCTACGCACCCATCTATCCCAACAGCAAAATGTCTGATTATAAAATACCCACGAATGAATACCTGCCCGAGGTAAAATACCCTGTTACTATTTTTCATGGTACCAGTGATGCAGTAATACCTTACCGCTGTGCCAGTAAACTAAAAACTGTTTTAAAACCGGGTGATGAGTTTGTAACAATTGAAGGCGGAACGCATCATAACTTAAACGATTACCCGCTTTTTCAAAAGAAGCTGGACAGCCTGCTGCAGTAGTTTATGCACCGCAACCGCCGCAGCCGCCACCACAACCACTGCCGCAACTGCTTCCGCAGCCCCCGCTGCTTCCACAACCACCACTGCTGTTGTTGTTGCTGTTCCCGTAATTCAAACCATTCCACCTTTCCGGTGAGGGGGCATTGTCGTTAAATACAGTTGTCAGTACAGCATACTCTGCAAAACCGGCGATGGCTGCCGGGCCAATAATGCTGACATTGTTCAAAATGTCATTTCCGTACCCGTTCCCGTTTTGCATTTCCCAGTAGGTGCCAACGGTGCTCCGCACTATCCTGCCATAAGAGTGTGTCTCCAGTATCATCAGCGCTATTAAAGAAAAAATACCAATCTCCACCACCAGGTATGTAACCGGGCGGTGATTGGAAATGCCCTGTAACAACCTTGCTATACCAATCAGTAATACTATACCAGGAATGATGAATTTTTGATAATCGACCTTGCGGGCAAGTGATTCCAGTGCTTCAAAACCTTGGTTGGTCACTTTTTCCGTATCCATATATCCCAGCCCTTCTTTGTAAGTAAACACATCGCCTTCCTGGTGTGTTGTCATCAGGTTTTGCAGCATGGGGTTATCGTCTGCATGCCAGTCGTAAAACTTATGTTCCATCAATTTGTAGTCATTACCGCAGGTATCAATGATGCCACGTTTTAAAAGATCTACCAATGCTGTTTGGTATGCCCTGTGCGGACCGTACGCAAACCTCGCTACCTGGTATACCGTAAATTTTTGCGGCATATTGCTGTCAATGATCTCCAGCAATTTTTTCTTTTTGTGTTCCTGCGTTACCCACAGTACCACAAGACCGGCGATACATATCACCATATAATGAAAAAGGAACGTTTCTCCGGTTGCTTTGAACAGGCCGAGTATGATTGTATACAGTACGGTTGCTGAGAAAAAAAGAATGACAACCTTTTTCAGAAAGTTGTCATCATAAATTGGCTCATCAATTTCGTAGTTTACCGGTTGTGGCGGCGGCCATATCCCTTCCGGTGGTTTTGAAAGAAAGACCTCTTCGTAAAGTCTTATTGTTTCATTATACCAGTTAATATGCTTCTCCTTTTCATTGTAACCACCCTTACTTGGATGATGATGGATTTCTTTCCCAAGCGTTTTTTTACAGAATTGATTCCAGTAATTATCCGTGTAGGTCAGGTGCAGGTGCCATACCTGGTCTACTGTTTCGGAAGGCGAAGCGCCGGTGGGAGAGATGCAGCAGAGAAAGATGAATTTTTTATACTCTGCGATGGCTTTGGTTGTAAAGGATGCTGACCAGTTGTTTTCTTTTGCTAATTTTTGGGAGAATGGGAAACTTGAATTTTGGTCATCTAAATTGAAGTTTTGAATTTTATCCCACAACTCCTGTTGTGAAAGTTTGTTCATTTTTCACAAAATTATAATGCTGAAAATGCGGTTTCCAAATTTCCTGTGTTACCAAATTGTTGTCATTTTTCTGTTAATTGTACTGCTGTCCTGCCGACTTTTAATTCATACGTACCGCCCACTTTTAATGGATAATTTTCAGTGCCGTGTTTTACCGGGAAATCAAAGCAAACAGGATAGTTGTATTCTTTTACAGCATCAGCTATCGTTTCAAAAACAGTTTTACCAAAAGGCCGTTCAGTATCTTTTACATCGGTAAAACCACCCGCAATAAGACCAGCCAGTTTATCCAGCTTGCCGCTGCGTTTGAGCTGCTGCATCATCCTGTCGGTACTGTAAATCTGTTCACCAATATCTTCAATAAACAAAATTTTATTTTTTGTATTGATGTCAGATGCAGTGCCTGTAAGGTGTGCAAGCAGCGAAAGATTTCCACCCACCAGTTCTCCAGTTGCCGTTCCCTGTTTATTTAAAGCATGCGTTGCACATTTATATTTTGTTTTTTTTCCTTTCAGTGTTTTTAATAAAGCCTGCACGTATATTGTTTTGTCGCCACCATCATTAAATGCAGCAGCCATGGGAGAATGCAGTGTGGCGATCTTTAAGCTGCTGTGTATATGCGAATGCAATGCGGTGATATCACTGTAGCCGATCAGCCACTTGGGTTTCTTTTTAAATTGTGTAAAATCTATCTTATCAATGATCCTGCTAACGCCATAACCACCACGCCCAAATAAAATCGCATTGACAGCATCGCTGTCAAGCATTGCCTGCAGCTCATCCAATCTTTCTTCGTCGGTACCCGAAAAATAATTAGTGGAGTTGCTGCCCAGTGTTTTACCAACCATAACAGTAAAACCCCATTGCTGTAATGTATCAATACAGGTTTGTGCTTTTTCTTTTGCCATGTAACCGGCGGGGCAGGTAATGCCAATGGTATCACCTTTCTTTAAATAAGGAGGAAATTTTATCATGCAGGCAAATTAATTTTTTACCTGTAAAACAAAGCAAATGATGACAAATTTTATTTACCGGATGATAATGATGTAGCCGGTTATTTTCCTGTTCTTTTTTACATCCGGCTGAATAATATAATGATAGGCGCCGGCTGGCTGTTGCACTCCTTTGTAACTGCCATCCCATGGTTTATTGTAGCCCTGAGACTGGTAAATGATCTGTCCCCAGCGGTTGAATATTGTAACTGCAGCTGATGGATTATTATTAATGGAAGGAATGTTCCATACATCGTTGATGCCATCATTGTTTGGAGAAAAGGCAGAAGGTATGAACAGGTCTTTCAGCACTTTTATACTTACTGTATCAATGGCTTCGCAATTACCGGGGCCGCCGCTGACTTTAAGCGTGTAGACAATGTCTTCCGGGCTGGTTGTAACGGGGTTTAATATGGTGGATGAATTAAGGAAATCTGCCGGTGACCACTCATAATTATAATTGCCCGGGTTGTTTGCCACAGCCCTTAACTCTATTGGTTGTGATACTGTTTTTAATAAAGAAGGACCTGCATCCACCGCAGGATAATCATAAATAGTTACTGTTTGTGTGAAAGCTGCAGAAGCACAGCCATCGCTGCTTGTAACAATTAAGGATACAGGGTAATTGCCACCATTGAAATAGCTGAATGTTGCAGGGGATGGCTCATTAGAATTGCTGTTGCCGAAATTCCATTGCCAGTGTTTAATATTACCAGAACCAGTGTAATTGAATACAATATTTTTTTGAGGGCAGAATGAATTAGCCGTTACTTCAAATTTGGCCTCCGGCTTTTCATGTATGATGGCAATGGTTTGCCTGGCTGTATCGCTTTCACAGCCAGGTCCACCATTCACAACCAGTTTTACAGGGATGTTATTTTGAGCATCAGTATAAGCATGTGTTACTGCTGATGTGTTCGTTACTGTTAGTTGCTGCCCGTCACCAAAAAACCAGGTACTGTTTTGAATAGTATTATCATTGGATACAACAGCCGGTGTAAAAACAATACTGCTGTCTTCACAGAATTTGCCATCATAGGTAAAACTTACCTGTGGTCTTTCTTTTACCTCAACAGTTTTATAAACGCTGTCGCTTACACAGCCTTTATCTGAAACAGTTACAAGTGAAACTGCATAGCTGTTCTTTAAATTATACTGGTGATAAAAAGAATTATTGTTACTGAGAATGCTGCTGCTGCCGTCTGCAAAATCCCAGTGCCATGCGGTTATACTGCCTGCATCTATTGTGCTGCTGTCTTTAAACAGCACTGAATCACCAATACAAATATTTCTTTCATAACCGAATTTTGAAACCGGTTTAGAGTTGGTAGTTATGATTCTTGTTGTATCATCCACGCAGCCGTTATCTGCAATAGCCTGCATCAATACAGGGTGATCACCGGGTTCAAATTTTTTAGAACTTGTTACTGCTGTATCTCTTGTATTATCATCATACAGCCATGCATACTTGTTGATATTGTAATTGTTTATATCTGCAAGCCCGGTAAAGAAAGCGGTATCTGTACTGCAGCCCTTGTAGCTGTAGTCAAAATTTGCAACCGGTCCTTCTTTAACTATTATCGTAGCGAATGAAGTTTCCTCGTGGCTGCAATGATCAATTTCAGGTGATGTGTAGGTAACGGGTATGTTATAAATTCCTGTATCTGCAAAACGGAGTTTAGTATCCAGCATATAGCTGTAAAACTTTCTGCCGCTTATTATTTGTGAGTCTGAAGCTGTGGGGTTTAACATCAATGTATCAACGGCAGGTGATAAACCTTCAACCTTGCTCAGCTGCCAGTTTAAAGAAGCAGCCCTGTATGCAACCAGCACATTTAATTTAAATGGAGACTCGGGACAGGTATATTCATTTGGTTTGCCTGTAACATTAAGCACGTTTTCTATGTTGCCCCTCATGTTGAGATTATTGATCAGTGTGCCGGCAATATACCCGTAGCTTTCGAACTTACCTGCTCCATATATCATTGCTGTAAAGCCGGAATCGCTTTCGATACTGTATTGTGCAGCGGGCCCGATCAGCCTTCTTGCCACTACAGTATAATCACTGTTGTTTGGGTGTACTGCTCTTTGTGCGGCGGGTACAGCAGCACCATTGATCTTTAAAGATGCAATACCATTTTTGTGAATGATGATGGTAAGATAGTTTATTGTAATGTTTGCATTCTTGGTATTATACACCCTTGTTTTTTTTATTCCCTGTTCTATCGATGGTAAAAACAATAATTCAGGATCCCCAAGTGGATCCTGGCCGATAGGGGAAGGTGTACCGGAACATTGATCACTGTTGGGTGTATATTGGCCTACCACTACGGGTTTATCCGCTTCAATATAATCACCTGAATTACTCTGGAATTGGTAAAAAGAATTTTTCTGAAGACCTGTCAGTACAACGCCATTTCTTTTTACAATGGTGGAAGGATCAGAAACGATCACCCTGTAATAGTTAAGAAAAGGCGTGGTGAGCGGGTTACTGGTGGCGATGATACTGTGATAAGTTAAATAACGTGTTCCCCACGCACTTGCCGGAAAAATTTGCTGCTGGGCAACCTCGCCGCCATCCGTAAGACAAAGTATAAAACGGGAACAGCCGCTGAAAAGCGCTACAGGATGACATTTGCCATCTGCTCCTGCTACAGAAACCACTTTACTCCCGGTGAGCTCACATACATTGTCATCACTTATTTTTCCAAATATATTATAGAGTTGTCCTTTATTAAGATTTACAGTAATGGTTTCACCCGGTAACACACCGCTTTCTGTAGTATCAGAAGGCGTGATCTGTAACCTGGTATTGTCTTCACTGGCAATTACGTAAAACCAGCTTTTACCCCATCCCATGCCAACCGGTGGTTGCTTAAAATTTACAGAATAATAAGTATAGCCGTATGCCTCTACCGGGAAGAGCATTGTGGCACCGGAAAGCTTTGTATTATATTGGTGTGCATATACAACTACAGGTTCTGTACTTACAATATGAATGGCCTTGTCAAAAACACCTTCGTTGAGTATCCTGCAATCTGCTGCACCTGTTTTGGGTAATTCAATACTGACATTTACACTGTTTGCAGGTATGTTCACCGTGGTGCTCCAGGATGTGCTGTTTACTGAAACAGTAACGGTAGCTGCTTCTTCTGTTGTTATATACAACACCATTGTCTGGTTGTTTACACCATCATAGTCTCCTTCGGTAAAGGATATATTATTGCCATAGCCTAACCAGAATTCTTTACCCCTGTTCGATTTATCCTGTGCAGATACTGCACCGGTAATAAATAATAAAAATATAAGGAGTAAATTTTTTCTCATTGCTTTTTCATCAAACCCGGTACAAATCTACTTTTCACCTGTCGCCCAGCTTTAGGTGTTTCTACTCAATTTTTAAATTGAAAACAAACACTTACAAGTTTCATAAGGGTGCATTTTACCTTTATTCCATCAAATTATTATCTCTTCCGTCCTTGCAAAACTACTGTCCCGCTCTGCCAGTCCTGTTGTAAAAACCATCACATTACACAAAAAAATTGCATTATGAAGAGAACTTTACTTCACTGGGCTTCATTGTTTTTATTTCTTTTTGTTACTGCTGCTGCAGAGGCGCAGCTGGATAATGGTAAGTGGACATTCAGCAATCCCAAGCCATTTGGGTTTACAAGCTACCAGTTGTCTTATGCGGATGACAATACCGCATTGATTGTGGGAGTTGCCGGCGCTATCGGCAAAACTACTGACGGGGGCGCTACATGGAAATACTTTTCTTATGTTACCCGGAATGCCGCAGGCAATGTAACAAAACCCACTTTTAATGATGTGCAGTTTGTGAACAGCTCCCTTGCTTTTGCTGTGGGTTCAGATGGCATTATGATAAAAAGTATTGACGGTGGTATTAACTGGACAAAGTTGGCCAACCCATATTTTACCCCTCAGCTGGAAATACACACCGTTTGTTTTTTAAATGCTGATACGGGCTATATCGGTGGGGCAGGAGACCCGGTTACAAGAAAGCCAGCAATTTATAAAACAGTTAATGGCGGCGCTTCCTGGCAGCTGGAGTATGAATTTCCGGAACCACGTGTTGAATGGTATGATCCGGCCATTTTAAAGATAAGATTCTCACCTGCAGGTGTGGGATATGCAGCGGGTGCTGTAGGTCTTTTATGGAAATATAAAGATGGCGTTTGGTCAGATTATTCTGTAACACCCGATATTATTTATGCAAACCTGGATATAAATGAAACGGATACTATGATAACTGACTATGGTGGCGGTTTTATTGACACAACCGTTTATGATTACTCGGATTTTATAAACGGGGTGGATGAACAAATGTACCGGGCACTTGCAGTTGTAAATGATTCTGTAGTGGTAATTGGAGCACAAAATAACGGGGCGCTGGTAAGGGTTAATACAAGTGATGCAACAGGTAAATACAGTTTACTAAACAATGGATCTCTCAGCAGCAAAAACCACAGTTCATTGGGCGGAGCACAGATCTATAACCTTATTTGTAAAGATGGGAATAAAATATTTGGTACCGGTGGTTCCCGGCTCTATAGTTCAAGTGATAAAGGATTTACCTGGCAGGCATCAGAAGTATATCCACAGGGTATGCCGGAATCAGGAATTGATTTTTATGGTATTGATCTTTCTCCTTCAAACAGGTTGGGTATGTGTGGGCAAATAGGTATTACCGCTGATTCATTGACCCAATGGAGAAGACCCTATAAAAATGTAAAACCATCCCTGGGTTTTTTCAGTGGGTACGGAATAGAAGCAGTAAGTTTTGCTGATGCCAATTTTGGAGCAGCCGCAGGTGGAGGCGGTACTATATTACGTACTGCTGATGGTGGAGATACCTGGGAAGATGCCACTACCGCCAGTTTCGGACCTTATGATTTTTATACAGATATTCAGCAAATGTCATCCAGCGTATTGCTGGGTACCGATAATACCGGTAGTTTTTATAAAAGCTTTGACAGGGGTACTTCTTTTGACCTGTTGTTTAAAGAAGAACACAATGGGTATATTCCTGCGATGCATTTTATAAATGAGGATACAGGCTGGCTGGCTGCTGTTATTAATGGATATGATGAGATAAGGGCTGTGCCGGTATTATATAATATCATCTATCATACAACTGACGGTGGTCTAACCTGGGACAGCAGCACCACCTCGTTTCCAGTTGTAGAAGACTATTCGGTTTTCAACCGCTTACAGGATATGAAATTCTTCAATGGTAAGGTTGGTTATGCAGTGGGAGACAATGGTACCATTTTTAAAACAACAGATGGTGGCATTACCTGGGCACAGCAATTCAATGTTCCGGCATTTGTTGCAGACAAATCGCTTTTAAGTGTTTCAGTCGTGAATGAAAATGTTGCCTTTGCATCCGGTTTCCAGGGGCCTGTAATAAAAACTACCGATGGTGGCATTACATGGGTATTGAGCAATGCTGGTTTGCCGGCAGATAATAATTATAATGAAATATTGATGTTTGATGCCTTTCAGGGAATGGTATTTGGAAGTGGAGCTGTTTATACAACGCTGGATGGTGGTGAGAGTTGGTTACCTTATTATGCACCTGTGGATGATGGGTTTGGTGCTGCTTGTTTTGTTCCGATAGCAAATTGCACAGAAGGAATATGTAAGAAAGTTTTTGCCGGTGGCCTTTTCCGTGGTGCGGTTTTAAAATTTGATTCAGATGTGGTATTGCCTGTAAAATTCAGTAACCTGAGCGGTGCAGTTACCAGTAATGGTAACCAGTTATTCTGGACTGCTTTTGCGCAGGAAAAAGTGAAATATTTTGAGATCGAAAAATCTGCTGATGGTATTCATTTTGTTGCAGTTGGCAATAAGGTTTACCCGGGTGGATTGAGCACCGAATCTTACCAGTGGCTGGATGCAAATGCTGCAGCCGGTAAAACATATTACCGCATTAAAGCTATTGAAATTACAGGCGCATTTTTCTATACAAATGTAGTATCACTTTCTTCTAAAAAAGCAGAACAATGGAGCTACCAGGTTAGCAATGGCACATTACTTATCCGCAATGTAAAAGCATTGCCCGGTAATGTAACAGCCAGTGTGATAAATGCAGCAGGACAAAAGATCGCTGCAAAAAGCTGGAGACAAAATGGAGGTGCCTTTAATGAATTTATGTTACTGCCGCCTGCAGTAAGAGGTGTTCATTTTGTACGGATAGAAAACCAAGGCGCCACATATAATTTCAGGGTATTTATTGATTGATGAATCATTGAGCAGGATTTTATAGCTATACTTTATCTGGCTGAAAAACCGTGGACATACAAAAGATATAGTCAGCCTTTTTTACAAAGGCTGACTGTCCTTTTAAAGCTGGCTGTTGCTGCGATTTTGTACTTTTACTTTACTAATCACTATTCAGCAATACCATATAAATTCCTTAATGGGAAAAACTACATTAAAAGGCTATCTAAAGTATGTCTCTCTCCTGGTGACCATTCTTTGGTCGCTGGTATCAATACCCGGTATCATTTGTGCCCAGGATGATTTAAAGAGCCAGGTGCTTGATACTGCTTCAATTTTAAAATTAATTACAGATGGAAGTGCTATAACGGATAAGAATCCTGAAGATGCATTCCGGTATTTTAATACAGCAGCAGAGCAAAGCAGGAAACTGAATTTTACAAAAGGAAACGCATTGGCGAATGCAAAAATTGCCCGCTGGTATTTTGGTAATAATTCTGATAAAGCGATTGAATACAGCCGGCAGGCGCTCCAGTTCTTTGACCAGGATAATGCAGGTGTTTCAGATGCGCAGGCAGATGTGCATTTGCTGCTTGCAGAAACATATGATGAACGGGGCCGGCAGGATTCATCTGCCTATTACTATTACCTGCTGAGCAATGAAATTGAATCAGGTAATATCAGGGATGGAAAACTGGCCGTTGACCTGTATACAAAACTGGCCATTTTCTGGATAAACCTTGATTATGGCGGCAGCGAAAATGATGAGTATTTTAAAACACTGAAAGGATATGTTGATAAGGCCCGCCAGGCAGCTTTATTGATAAAAGACAGTGCGGATGCAGTATCAAGTGTTTATTTTTTACAGGGTGCTTATTTTCATGCGGCAAAGCAATTCGACAGCGCCCGGTATTATTACCTGTGGTATTTGACTGAAAGGGAAAAGCTGGATAACCTTCCACTGGCAAGAAGGATATCAACTTATACCAACATTGCTGATACATACCTGCAGCAGGAAAAAACGGATGACGCCATGCTTTACATTAATAAGGTATTAGCATTGGATGATGCTCCCGGTAAAACAAACTACCTGGCTTTCTTTATGCAGTTCACCAACCTGCTGAAAGGTAAAGCCATGTTCCAACAAAAGCATTATGATGCGGCTATTAGCTTAATAACGGATGCACTGGAAAAATTAAAAGCAACGGGTGTTCATCTACGGAGTGAACTGGTGGATGCTCACAAAACAATGGCAGAAAGCTACAGGGCAAAAGGTGATTATAAAAATGCTTTACTGCAGAGCGACCAGTATGTTCATTTATCCGACAGCCTGCTGCGGAAAGATAAAATGGATATGATCAACCGGCTGGAAATGCGCTACCGCATTGTTGAAAAAGATAAAGTGCTGGCTGAACAAAAGCTGAAGATTGCAGAAATAGAAAACAGTGTCCGCAGAAGGAACTTTTTTATTGCAGCCATCGCTTTGTTGGTGTTGTTCTCTGTACTTGGTTTTGCATTGTGGCGCAGGAAGAATATTCATAAACAGAAACTGCAGCAGGAACGTATCGATAACCTGCAGCAAAAAATGGAAATAGAAAGGCTGAATGCCACCATTGATGGAGAAGAGAAGGAACGTACCCGTATAGCGAGAGAACTGCATGATGGTATTGGTGCATTGTTAACCGGTGCTAAAATGAATTTTGAACTGGTGCGGAAGAACAGTCATTTTGAGCAGAACCATGATTTTATGGAGGGGATAAAATTGCTTGAAGAAACAGCATCAGGTTTGAGAGAGACTGCACATAACATTATGCCGGAGACATTGATGCAGGAAGGTTTGGCAAATGCTGTAAAATCTTTTTGTGAACGAATGACAGGAAGAGGCGGTACTACTATTAATTTCCAGACATTGGGGGAGCCATTTAATACGGATGCGGCTTTTAACTTACCTGTATACCGGATTATACAGGAACTGATACATAATATACGGAAACATGCCAATGCTGCAGAAGTGCTTGTGCAGATCAATTTTCATGATGATGGCGGTATTGATATAACCGTGGAAGATGATGGCGTGGGAATGGATATGAACACTTCAAAGAACAGCTATGGTATGGGGATTAAAAATATTAATGAACGTGTAAAACAACTGGGTGGCCGTATTGATATTAACAGCAGTATCGGGAAAGGCACCAGTGTTTACCTGGAATTTGAACAGGCAAAACAATATGCTATATGATTAAATTGGCGATAACAGATGACCAGGTGATTATATTAACGGGTCTGCAAAAGATACTGGCTGATGTGCCGAATATTAAGATCACCGGTATTTATAATAATGGAGACGAATTGCTGGAGGGCATTGCCGTACAGCAACCAGATGTATTATTACTCGATATCCAAATGCCGGGTAAGAGCGGTGTTGAACTGGCGGCAATTATTACAAAGCAATACCGGAATATAAAAATTATTGCGCTTACCAATATTGACGTGGTGGCGCAGATTAAAAAGATTTTGCAACAGGGCGTAATGGGTTATTTGCTGAAAGATGCAAGCCCTGAAATTATTGTTGAAGCAATTGAAACAGTGCATGGCGGTGAGCAGTATATCCAGGAACAGTTGCGCCAGCAGTTGTTAAGCAGTCTCTCTTCACATAGTACAAAGCAAATTGTTACCCGTCGTGAAAGAGAAATCCTGCAGCTGATCGTAGATGAATTTACCAACCAGGAAATTGCTGATAAATTATACCTCAGTCTCCGCACGGTGGAAAATCACCGGAATAACCTGTTGCAGAAATTGCAGGTTAAAAACACTGCAGGACTTGTAAAAGTGGCAATACAGGAAGGACTGGTGTAGCTAAAAATAATTGCGCCGGGCAAAGCCCGGCGCAATTATTTTTAGCTTGACGAAAGAATTATTTATTGCCTGCTATAATTTGGCGCTTCTTTCGTTATGGCAATATCATGTGCATGACTTTCTCTCATACCGGCATTGGTGATTTTTACAAAGCTTGCGTTTTGTAAAGCTTTAATGTTGTTCGCACCACAGTAACCCATACCCGCTCTTAATCCGCCTGTGTATTGATGCACCACTTCTTTTAAGGTTCCTTTAAACGCAACACGGCCTTCAATACCTTCCGGTACAAATTTTTTGATATCATCCTCCACATCCTGGAAATAGCGGTCGCTGCTGCCCTGCGCCATGGCACCCAGCGAACCCATACCACGGTATTGTTTAAAACGCCGGCCCTCGTAAATAATAGTCTCACCGGGGCTTTCTTCCGTGCCGGCAAAAACATTACCCATCATCACGCAACTGGCGCCCGCAGCCAATGCTTTTACCATGTCACCGGTATACCGGATACCACCATCACTGATGATACCTATATTTTTATTCTTTAATGCAGCAGCGGCTTCCATCACAGCCGTAATTTGTGGAACACCTGTCCCGGCCACAATACGGGTGGTGCAGATAGACCCTGGCCCGATACCTACTTTTATTGCATCAGCTCCGGCATCAGCCAATGCTTTTGCACCGGCACCCGTTCCAACATTGCCTGCAATCACCTGTATTTTTTTATTTGATTTCTTGATGGCTTTTAATGCATCAATTACACCTTTGGTATGTCCATGGGCACTGTCCAAGCAAATGGCGTCAACACCGGCCTGTATCAATGCAGCCACCCGGTCTAAAGTATCCCGGGTAATACCAACGCCTGCGCCAACCAGTAAACGACCGAAACTGTCCTTTACTGCATGCGGGTGCGATTTTAATTTTAATATATCTCCAAAAGTGAATAATCCTGTAAGCACACCGGCCTTGTTTACAACCGGTAATTTTTCCACTTTCATTTTTTTGAAAATGATCTCTGCTTTCTTTAGATCTGTACCCTCTGGTGCAGTAATTAAATTATCTTTTGTCATTACCGTGCTCACCTTTTCTTTACTGGCTGTTTCAAAACGCAGGTCACGGTTGGTTAATATACCTACTAATTTCTTTTGTTCATTTACAATGGGAATACCGCCAATCTTGTTTTCCTTCATAAGGCGCAGTGCTTCTGCAATGGTGGCGTCGGGTGTTAATGTGAGTGGGTCCAGTATCAGGCCGCTTTCGCTTCTTTTTACTTTTCTTACCTGTTCGGCCTGTTTTTCTATACTCATATTTTTATGAAGAATACCAAGGCCGCCTTCTCTTGCCAGTGCAATGGCAAGTGCTGCTTCTGTAACTGTATCCATTGCTGCGCTCAGCATGGGAACATTCAGTGTAATGGTGGAAGTAAGCCTGGTGCTGATGTCTACTTCACGGGGTAATACCTGGGAATAAGCAGGCACCAGCAGTACATCATCAAATGTTAAGCCTTCGCCGAAAAATTTTTTTGATTTTGATTGGGGAGTGGAGTTATTTAGTGTTGCCATGTGCAAAGATAAAGAAATCTCTTTCGCAACAAATAAATTCTGTTTGCAGGCCCTGAACTACATCTCCACCACCAATAAATTCTTCACCACTTCCCTGCTGAGCAGTTTATGAAGCTTCTTATTGACCTTTACATGAAATGTCTGGTCAAATTCTTCTATTGCTTCCACCAGGATCTCATCACCTAGAGAGAGGCTGTTTTTTGTAAGGTATTGAAGGAAGCTGTTTGAATGATCATCCACACCAACCAGTTTTACCCGGCTGCCGGCAATACATTCAAGCAATGGCCTGCTGGCTGTTTTTACAAAGCGGCCCTTTGCATCCGGTATAAGGTCGCCATGCGGATCTGTTTTAGGATAGCCTAAATGTTTGTCCAGTTGCTCGATCAGGTCATCGCTGATAATATGTTCCAGTTGCTCGGCAATATCATGTACCTCATCCCATTTAAAAGCAAGTTTATTCACCAGCCATACTTCCCACAGGCGGTGTTTCCGGATGGTGTTGAGAGCAATCATTCTCCCCTGGTCTGTAAGCCTTACACCTCTTGATTTTTCATAAGATACCAGCTTCTTAGCTGCCATTTTTTTTATAAAGTCAGTAACCGAGGCGGCGCTTACAGCCAGCGATTCTGCAAGCGCAGAAGTACTTACCATATTGCCGCTTTTTTCATGCAGCTTATAGATCGCTTTCAGGTAGTTTTCTTCCGCCAGGGATGTCATAAAAAGATGTTTCAGCAAAAATCTCCAAAAAAAGTCAATAAAAAATAAATTAGGTAAGCCTAATTTTATATTTTTGCTGAGCAAATAAAATTTATTAAGGTAATTGAAAAAATTATTGATAACAGGATGGGTGCTTTTTTTTATGCTGGTGGCATTTAAAACCAATGCCCAGTATGGAAAGATAACTGGTATCGTAAACGGGCCGGAGGGGCCTTTGCAGGCCGTTACCTTAAACATTAAGGGATTAAAAAAAACTGTTATCACTGATTCTGCTGGTCATTATACTTTTAACGATATCCCTTTTGGGAAGCGGAGTGTGGAGGTATCTGCTGCAGGTTATGAAAGTCATACGAAAGAAATAGACCTGGAAAGTGAAACAGCCACATTACCCTTCAGCATGAAGCAAATTATTGCTGCTATTGATGAAGTGGTGATTACTGGTACAATGAAAGCTGTAAGCAAAATGGCAAGTCCTATACCAGTTGAAGTGTACACGCCCGTTTATTTTAAAAAGAACCCCACGCCAAATATATTTGAGAGTCTCCAGATGGTGAATGGTGTACAGCCGCAATTAAACTGTAATGTTTGCAATACGGGCGACATACATATTAATGGCATGGAAGGGCCTTACACAATGATCCTCATCGATGGCATGCCCATCGTAAGCAGTCTCTCTACTGTATACGGCCTTTCGGGTATCCCTAACAGTATGGTCAAGCGTATTGAGATCGTAAAAGGACCGGCATCAACATTGTACGGCAGTGAAGCAGTAGGGGGGCTTGTAAATATTATTACAAAAGATGCACAGGCTGCAGAAAAATTGAAAGTGGATATTTCTGCTACAAGTGTGGGTGAGATCAATACAGATATCAGTAGTGCATTCAGCATGAAAAAAGCTGTTTCTTTCTTAGGTGTTAATTATTTCAATTACCAGCAGCTCCGGGATATCAATCATGATAATTTTACAGATATTACTTTGCAAAACAGGCTTTCCATTTTTAATAAATGGAGTTTTAAAAGAGAGAGCAATCTCCCGTTTACACTGGCAATGCGTTTTGTAACGGAAAACAGGTGGGGCGGCGAAATGCAGTGGCAGAAAAAATACAGGGGGACTGATAAAGTATATGGCGAAAGTATTTATACAAACCGTGCTGAATTAATTGGCAACATACCTTTTAATAAAAACCTGCAGGCCGACATTTCCTACAACTATCACCTGCAGGATAGTTACTACGGTACAGTAAAGTATTATGCTAACCAGCAGGTGGCATTTACACAATTACGCTGGACAGGCGATTATAAGAACCATTCATTACTGGCGGGTGTGCCTTTGCGTTATACATTCTACAATGATAACACGCCGGCAACAGTAAAGGGTTCGCATAGTTTTTTACCAGGTATCTTCCTGCAGGATGAGTTGAAAGCCTCCAAAAACCTGGTGATCTTAGCCGGTTTGC
The DNA here is from genome assembly GCA_047600665.1 of Ferruginibacter sp. Taxonomy (GTDB): domain Bacteria; phylum Bacteroidota; class Bacteroidia; order Chitinophagales; family Chitinophagaceae; genus Ferruginibacter. Next base: position 1,113,148 of record JASGKJ010000003.1, on the reverse strand, counting down.
GCTATGATTACAACAGCGATCATGGAAATATTTTTACACCAAGGCTTAGCTTTAAATACACACCGGATGTAAACCACACCATCAGGTTGAGTGGCGGTAATGGCTACAGGGTGGTTAACCTTTTTACCGAAGATCATGCGGCATTAACAGGCGCCAGGGATGTTGTAATTGCTGAAGCACTAAAGCCGGAGCAGTCCTGGAACGGGAATATAAATTACAGTGCACTGGTAAGACACAGTGCCGGCTTTATCAATTTTGACATCAGCGGTTTTTATACCTATTTCACTAATAAAATTGTGGGTGATTTTATAACAGATCCAACAAGAATTATTTATAATAATCTCAAGGGGCACGCCGTATCAAAAGGCATTACGGTAAACACTGATTTCAATTTCACCAATGGATTTAAAATAAATGCAGGTGTTACCTGGATGGATGTATACCAGGTGGATAAGACCAACGATGGTAAACAGGTAAAGACCCCGCAATTATTTGCCCCGGAAATATCAGGTACGTTTGCCATTAGCTATGCATTGCCAAAGTATGGACTGGCATTTGATTTTACAGGCAGGGTAAACGGAGCAATGTACCTGCCAGTGGTCCCTGACGATTTCAGACCATTGAAGTCGCCGACGCATAGTATACTTAACCTGCAATGTACCAAGACCTGGAAATATTTTGAATTATATGCCGGGATAAAGAACCTGCTGAATTTTATACCATCCAATCCTCTATTACACCCCGATGATCCTTTTAATAAACCAGGCGGAAAATATTTTGATGTTAATGGTCAGCCCAGGATGGATACCAATCCTTATGGCTACCAGTTTGATCCCTCTTACAATTTTGCGCCTGTGCAGGGAACTAAATTTATTACAGGTATCCGTTTCCATGTAAAATAACTAAAAGCAGTTTGGAATAAAAAAGGCTCCTGGTAACAGGAGCCTTGATTTTAAATGTAAAATTTTTTACGCGGCAGAACCGTTTTGCGGAGCAGGTTCTTCAGCTTCCCTGAAGTACTGCGCCAGTGAAAGTTTACCACTCCCTTCAATCAAAAACACCAGCAACAACAGCAGGATGATAATTGAATAAGGCAGGCTGGTTTCAGTCGTAAAGAAACCTCTTTTGGAATTAATGAAAAATACTGCGCCCAGTAATACCGGGATCTGAATAAGAGCGGCAAACCTGGTAAAAAGGCCAATGATGATCAGGAACCCGCCGCCTATGTGTACCCAGGGTATCGCATGAGCAAGCCATTCGCTGGAAGATTGAAAAACACTGGCATCAATCGAAGTCTGCAACTCTTCAGTATTGTCCAAAAAAGTTACACCTCTTAACAGAAGTGCTGCCCCAAGCGCAACCCTTATAAGGGCCAGCCATTTTGGATTGTGAGCAGTGGTCCATTCTCTAAGTTTTGTAAAAGTTGACATGGTGAATTTGGTTTTGGCAATTTTTAAGAGTTATGTATAGTCGTAAGCTACAAAATATTAATAAACCGCACAAAGAACCTTTAAAAAATGTTTCCCACAATGGCAAAGGCCTTGGGGAAAACGGCAAATCTATTCGCTGACTTCTACAACGTAAGAAAGTATTATCTTATTGTTTACCAGCACATTTACAGGATAGGTATCTTCTTCAGTGAAGTTGTAGGAAAAGCTGATGGCACCGTTCTTAACAGTATAATCCATGGTTTTTGTCTCCTTTTTTTTGCCTGCGATAATTTGAAGTGATACTATGTCAATTGCTTTGCCGGCAGTGGTGCCAATATTGAACTGAACAGCATTTTTAGTCTTCGTTTTAATATGGCCCGTATACGGATTGATGTTTTTAAGTCCAAATTCGTAGGCAGCATTTTTGACGAGCGGCATGGACAGGAAATTCTTGAGATCTTTTGTACCTGGCCCCAACAGCCAGGCCTCGTTATTTGGAAAGTGCTGGTAGTTAAAAATTGATTTCTCAGCAAAAAAGAAAGCATCATTGTATTCTGGTGTAAAGGTTGTCTTTTTCTCATCCAGGAATCCGCTGCCCCAGGCCGGGTCAACATAATGCCACGCTTCGGGGCTGGTTCCCAGTTGAATAACCGCCCAGGTATGGTTAAACCCATCAGGTTTCTCACCAATGTCTTCTGTACTGTTTTTTACATATCCGTCTACGGTAAGGCAACGGATCTTTGCCACGCTGCACATGTCCTGGAACAAAGCCGCATAACCGTAAGGGTTAGCTTTTCTTGTTTTTAACACATCTTCTGAAACCATTTTTTCATTGGTACTGCTCCGGTACATTTTAATATCAAAACTGATGTTATAAGCGATCCAGTCAAATATTGCTCTCACCTTATCGGTGTTGTCTGTAAAGTTTTTGGTAAGAATGTGACTGATCGTACCCATGTTCAGCGTATCCAGCTTACCAAGTGATTTTACGTAATCATCTACTTTTTTAAAACCGGCGTTTGATTGGGCAAAGCAGGTAGTTGAAATAAAAAGAAAAACAACCAGGCTGTATTTTTTTATACTTTTATTCATTCAATAAAATTAAGCATACATCCTTAATGAACCCCTGCTTATAAATTAAAATTAACAACAGCTTACGATCATGGTTTCTTATACAGCTACAATACTGCGTTTTGATAAGCAAGGTGAAAAAACCGGCTGGACCTATATTGAAATACCGGAGAAAATTGCCCAGCAGTTGAAGCCGGGAACAAAAAAATCTTTTAAAGTAAAAGGTAAACTGGATAATTATGCGGTAAGCCAGGTGTCGTTACTGCCTATGGGAGGCGGCAGCTTTATAATGCCGCTGAATGCAGCAATGCGAAAGGGAACAGGAAAGTCAAAAGACGCTCAGTTAAAAGTACAGTTGCAGGAAGATAAAAAGGAGTATGAATTGAATAAACTTTTTATGGAATGCCTGGATGATGAGCCGGCTGCATTACAATTTTTTAAAAGCCTTACATTATCGCACCAGCGTTATTTTAGTAAGTGGATAGATTCGGCGAAAACAGAACAGACTACGGCTAACCGTATTGCGGGGGCGGTTAATGGTCTTTCAAAGAAAATGGGCTATGGTGAAGTGCTCCGTTCAATAAGAGAAGACAGGAGTTTATTGTAAACTGGCAGACATTTATAATTTCCCTGTCTCCATTATTCACACACATTAGCCATTCATCCATAAATACCCATAACTGCAATTTCAATTGCTGATTTTAGCTTTTATAAAAGCTCTGTTATGAAAAAAAATTTCTTCCTCGTCGCAGCATTTCTTTTGCTGCAGTATTGCAGTCTTGCACAATTAACAACACCACCCAATGGTGGTAATCACAAAGCAATGGTAAGTGAACGTATCGGTCTAACTGATGTAACTATCCGTTATGACCGGCCTGGTGTAAAAGGGCGTGAAGGGAAAATATGGGGACAGCTTGTTCCATTTGGTTTTACCGACCAGGGGTTTGGTACAAGTAAAGCAGCACCCTGGCGGGCAGGAGCAAATGAAAATACAACCATAGAGTTTTCTACTGATGTGAAAGTGGAAGGTAAGGACTTGCCTGCAGGAAAGTATGCGTTTTTTATCGCAGTTGAAAAAGATGAGTCAACACTTATTTTTTCAAAAAATAATGCTGCCTGGGGAAGTTTCTTTTATAAGCCCGAAGAAGATGCTTTGAGGGTTGTCATTAAGCAAAAACCCGTAGAGAAATCTGTTGAATGGTTGAAGTATGAATTCCTGGATCAAACAACCAATGCGGCTACCATTGCACTGGAATGGGAAAATTTAATATTTGTTTTTAAAGTAGAAACTGATCTAAATAAAATCCAGTTGCAAACATTCCGCAATGAATTAAAAACTGACAAAGGTTTTGAATGGAAGGCCTGGGTGCAGGCAGTAAACTGGTGTGCAGATAATAATACTAACCTGGATGAAGCCCTGCAATGGGCTGATTATGCCATCGGGGCTGTGTTTGTAGGGGAAAAGAATTTCAGTACGCTTTCTGCAAAGTCGAGAATACTTGCTTTAACAGGCAAGACAGCTGAGGCAGATGCTCTAATGAAAGAAGCGCTGCCCCTTGGTGCAATGAACGAGGTGCATAATTATGCAAGGCAATTATTGGGGGCAAAGAAAGTAAAAGATGCTGCTGAAGTTTTTAAGGCGAATTATAAAAAATACCCCAATACATTTACCACCAATATGGGTATGGCACGTGGTTTAAGTGCTGAAGGCAGTTTTAAAGAGGCATTAAAATATGCTACAGCTGCATTAGCCCAGGTACCTGACCCCGCTACTAAAACTTACGTTGAAGGCCTGGTTGAAAAATTGAAACAGGGTAAAGACATAAATCAATAAATAGTATCTTGGGGTATAAATACCCGCAGGTATGATACATAAAAAAGTAACCAGTGCCTTTTCTGTATTGCTTGCGGGTATTTTTATAAGTTGTGGTGATCAGGCAGAGCAAGCTGCTGTAAAGCCTGCAGCAACAGAACCTGTAATTGTGGGAGGAGGGTGTGATGGTTGTGAAATAATGTATGTGGATATGCCTGGCATTATTGATGCAGCAGATACAAGTGCCGGGTGGAATGAAAGGGGCCAGCGCCTGTTGGTTACGGGAAAGCTGTTTAAAAAAAATGGCATAACTCCGCAGGATGGTGTAATACTTTACTACTGGCAAACAGATAACAGCGGTCATTATTCCCCTGTTGCCGGGATGAACGAAAAGGCTAAAAGACACGGACATATCCGTGGATGGGTCAAATCAGGGAAAGAAGGGACCTATTCAATTTACACCATAAGGCCGGCGTCTTACCCGGGAAGCAATAACCCGGCTCATATTCATATCTCTGTTAAAGAACCGGGCATAAAAGATGAATATTATATTGACGAACTGGTTTTTGACGATGACCCTTTTTTAACTACCGAAAGAAGAAAGGAGCACCAAAACAGGGGTGGGAGTGGGATTCTGTTTCCAGGAAATGAAAAAGGTATGTTGGTCGCCAGGCATGATATTGTTCTTGGGTTGAACATTCCCGGCTATCCTGAATAAAAATAAAGCGCATTTCCAAAATGCGCTTTATTTTTTAATATTTTGATGCTGATTAATGTTGCCTGATAATAAGCTTTACACCTGTATATCCTGGTTTGATCTCAGGAACAGCAATTTTATACTTGTAAGGAATAATATAAGTAGTGTTGCCTTTCTGATAGGTGATAATCGAATTATTCATTATTGAACTTCCTATCGTCTGTGTGCTGGTGTTATTTACAGCAATAAGACTGCCTTTATATTTAAGGCCGGACTTCAGGTTAAAAGCAATAGATGTTTTCAGGTTGGTACCTGTGCTTATATTCAGTTTTGCTTTTGCACGTTTTCCGCTGCCACGGTCGGCAAAGGCCACACCCACCACGCATGTGAGCAGTGTGATAATAGTCACCTTTTTTACAAACCGGTTCATTGGCATAGTTTATTAGTTACAAATGTAAACAAAAATATTGTTAATCATACCCCCACTCATACCTTATTTTCACATTTATTTAACGGGCATATTTAAAAAAAGTTACAAAATCTTGAAAGTTAATTGAATTTCATGTAATTTACAGAAACCAATAAGCCCATGAGTAATTATCCACACCGACAGGACAGGGAAGAATTAAAGGAGCTTTTAGCACAATTTGAAAACTTAAAATCCGGCCGGAGCCACTCTTACCTGGAAGAAGAATCTTTCGAAAAAATTATTGAGTATTATGATGAAAAAGACCAGCTGCCATTAGCGCTGGAGGCGGCTAATTTTGCGGTGGAGCAATTTCCTTATTCATCGGAGTTACTGATGAAAAAAGCAGACCTCCTTATAGCTAATAAGCAATATAAAACGGCTCTTGCTATACTGGAAGATGCCCCCATTCTTGATAAAGGAGATATTAACCTGTATATTCTGAAGACAGACGCTTACCTGGCACTGGATCAGCAGGAAAAAGCTGCTGTAGTATTAGAAGCGGCCCTTGACTATTTTGATGGTGAAGAAAAAATAGAACTGCTTTTTGAACTGGCAGACGTATATGACGATTACGAGAATTTCGATAAGGTATTTGACTGCCTCAAGCTCATACTTGATATTGATGCCACTAATGAGGAAGCTCTTTATAAAATATGTTTCTGGACAGATTTCACAGGCCGGAATGAAGAGGGCATCAGGTTGCACCAGAGAATTATCGAAGAGCATCCTTTTAGCGAATTGGCATGGTTCAATCTTGCTGCAGCCTACCAGGGGATAAAATTGTACGAAAAGGCTATAGACGCTTACCAGTACGCAATTGCAATTGATGACAAATTTGATTACGCATTGCGAAACATGGGTGATGCCTATCTCAGACTCCGCAAATACAAAGAGGCAATAGAAGTGTTGCAGCGGGTACTGGAACTGGCCCGGCCTGAAGATGTAATATATGAAGCTATAGGTCATTGTTATGATAAATTGAAGAATTATGCCCAGGCAAGATTCCACTACAGGAAAGCGGCGCATCTTAACCAGGACAACAGTCAATTGTATTATAAGATAGCCTGTACCTACATGAACGAAGGAGCCTGGGAAAGTGCAGTAAAAAACCTGCAGACAGCTATGCAGTTATACCGCATGCAACCCGAGTATAATCTTGCGATGGGACAATGCTATATGGAAATGGGTAAGATAGAAGAAGCAGTACAGTACTTTGGAAATGTGGTAAAAGTGCGGCCCAAAAATATTAACGGTTGGATCGAATTATTAAAATGTCTCTACAATGCAGGCTGTTTTGAAGAAGGCTCCGAGTATGTGGATCATGCCATCCAGCTTACGAAAGGAAAGCCTGTTTTCTATTTCTATAAATGTGCTTTCCTGCTGGCAACCGGAAAGTCAAAAGAAGCAATTTTGCAGCTGGAGGCCGGGATGGAACAAAATCCTAAACTTGTAAAAAAGCTTGTTGAACTTAATCCTTCTGTATTGCAAAGCCAATTAGTGGTGGATGTAATAGCAAGGTTTAAGAAAAGGCATTCCGGTTAACTAACCTGCAGCAGTTATCAAATATTTATACTTCCAATGCTCGCTATGCATACCTGCTGTAAACTTTTGTCATCCAATAGCTATCTTTGCGCCTCCCGGTAGCTGCCGGTCTAAAAAATGGATGTATGAATTTTCACCTGACGCAAATCCCTGAACGCAATAAAAAACCCCGAAATCATGGTATAACCATGGTGATGGATAAGGGGCTCAGCATACAGGAAGTCAAAAATTTTATGAGTGTATCGCATCCGCATGTCGATATAGTGAAACTTGGCTTTGGTACGTCTTATGTTACACCTAATTTGAGAGAGAAACTGGAAGTTTACAGTTCTTATGATATCCCGGTTTATTTTGGTGGTACTTTGTTTGAAGCATTCCTGGTTCGCAACCAGTTTGAAGATTATATAAGTGTTTGCAAGGATTATGGTATCCAGTATATGGAAGTAAGTGATGGCTCCATCACTATTCCTCATGCTGAAAAGTGTGGTTACATTGAAAAATTGACGAAACACGGGATTGTGCTGAGTGAGGTGGGCAGCAAAGATGCAGCACATATTATTCCCCCTTACAAATGGATAGAATTGATGAAGGCTGAAATTGAGGCAGGCTCCACCTATGTGATTGCTGAAGCCAGGGAGGCTGGTAATGTGGGCATTTATCGTGGTTCCGGTGAGGTAAGGGAAGGATTGGTGCAGGAAATACTTACCCAGATACCCGAAGAAAAGATAATATGGGAGGCACCGCAGAAAATGCAGCAACTCTATTTTCTCGAGTTGATTGGTTGCAACGTAAATCTTGGCAATATTGCACCAACCGAAATTATTGCCCTTGAAACCATGCGTATTGGTCTGCGGGGAGACACTTTTGCTTTATACTTAGATAAAGAAACTGCCTGATGAATTTATATGGCCTGATAGGATATCCGCTGGGACACTCCTTTTCAAAACAATACTTCACAGAAAAATTTCAAAAAGAAGGATTATCCGATTGTTTCTTTGAGGCATTCCCTATTGACTCCATTGGCAAGTTTCCTGAATTATTAAAAAATAATCCTTCTTTAAAAGGCTTGAGTGTTACTATTCCTTACAAAGAACAGGTTTTAAAATACGTAGATGAATTATCTGAGGAAGTTAAATACATTGGGGCCACGAACAGTATTAAAATAAAAAATGGTAAACTGACAGGTTATAACACCGATATCGTTGGTTTTGAAAAAACATTTGAACGGCTGTTGCAGCCTCATCATAATAAAGCCTTGATATTGGGTTCAGGTGGTGCAGCCAAAGCAGTTCAGTTTGTACTGGAAAAGAGAGGAATTGATTTTTTTACGGTTACGAGAAATGAGCACCCACCTGCCGGTTTTATTGCTTATGGAGAAACAGGCTCCAAAATGAAGGAAGGTTATAGGGTAATTATCAACTGCAGCCCGGCCGGTATGTCTCCTAATGAACACACCTGCCCGGATATTCCTTATGAATTAATTGACAATTCTTTTTATTTATACGACCTGGTGTATAAGCCCGCCAAAACATTATTCCTGCAAAAAGGAGAAGAAAGAGGCGCTGCTGTAGAAAATGGTTATGAAATGCTGCTGATACAGGCAGAAGCAAGCTGGAAAATATGGAATGATTTTTAATTACAGGATGTAAGCAATTGTTTAATTGTATCATTCACACCGGTTACTTTTTTACTGCTATAGTCATAACAAACCATCCCTGTTTTTGCATTGGCTAATATAATACTTGTTTCATTCGCTCTCTTTGTTGTCAACTGGTAATACAATTCAAAACCAACCCTTGACAATTCTCCGGCATATACCTTTATAGCAATATTATCACCATAAAAAGCTTCACTTTTAAATTCTACAGCAAGGTCGCTCATGATCAAAGCAGTGCCGGAAATCTCGAGTTCTGAATAGCCTTTTTTGCTGAGCCATTGAACACGGGCTTCATGGATCATTGCAACAAACGCATCATTACCAACATGGTTACCATAATTTATATCACCAATACGCACTGGTATAGTGATTTCAGCCAGAGGATCAACGGCAGGTATTTCTAGTTTTATTCTTGGCATAATTAATAAGCTTATCCAAAAATAAAAAACCCCGGCTTAACGGGGGCTGCGGTTTCAAAAAAGTAGTGTGTTTTTATTCTTTCACCAGTTTGCTCAATTCCACGATGTCCATAAAGTTGGTGGGGTTGGGCGCCAGGGTATTGTTTGCCATTTTGTCTCTCCAGGATTTAAACTTACCCCTCCAGAACTTACCTTCTTTAATAACTTTATCAAGATACTCCTCAGTGGAAGGTAATTTATCATTGATATAATTAATAAGATTGGCAAACTTAGATGATACCCTTACCTGGTCTCCATTTGGACCTGTTATAGTTATATAGGTATTAGGAGAATTGAGCATGGCAATATCATTAATTTCAGTGCCATCTGTATTCACCAGCTTTTTCGTTTTATCAAGCACCGGCGGAGTAACCAATGGCGATACCTGGTCTGGCTGTACATACGCCACATCTATATCAGGTTCGCTGCTGTCAACAACAGGAATGGCTTTTATACGGCTGCGGCCGGAAACTTTTCTTATATCTTTTACTTCTTGTTCTTTCTTTACGATGGGTGAAGAAGATTGCTCTGCTGGTTTTACAACGTCAGCCACGCTGTTTTTACTGTTTGAACTTTGTTCTTCCGGCTGTTTTGCAATATTGCCGGGCATTTGAGTTTTTTTCTGATCCAGGTAAAATACCGAAAGAAAAACCAGTGCAATTACAGAAGCAGCAATAGCAATTCTCCAGATAATTCTGGAATTGCCGGTTTTTTCCATTGGAACTATGGTAGCCCCTGTTTCGTTTTCAGCAGTATTGAGCTGGTTGTTGATATTTTCCCAAATAGCTGCAGGTGGTGCAGCTTCGTAATTGCTGAGCCTGCTTTGAAAATCCTGCTCACCCAGTTTACCGGCAATATTCTCCCAGGCTCCTTCAGGGGGCGCCTGTTCAAATTTTTTGATTTTATCCTGCCAGTTCTGAGACATGTTATTTATTTAAGATGGACTTTTTCTTCCACCATTTTTTGCAATATCGATTTGGCCCTTGCCAGCTGTGATTTACTTGTTCCCTCACTAATACCTAAAATATCTCCAATTTCTTTATGTGTATATCCTTCAATTATATACATGTTAAACACCTGCCTGTAACCCGGGCTCAATTGCTGAATGATTTTAATAATATCTTTTTCAGCCATTGAGTCAAAAGCACTTAGTTCCTTATCCTCTATATTTTTTTCCTGCGATTCTGTTATGCCGGTGAGTTTTGTCTTGCGCCTGAAATGTTCAATCGATGTATTCACGAAAATCCTTCTTATCCATCCTTCAAAAGATCCTTCGCCTCTGTATTTTTCCAGGTTCTTATATACCTTAATAAAGCCATCCTGCAACAGATCACAGGCATCATCTGCATTATTACTGTAGCGGAGGCATACGGCGTACATTTTTGGGGAATACCTCTGGTAAAGTAACTCCTGCATTTTCCGGTCGCCGGAGATGCATCCTCTAATCAAGTCGGTTTCAGTAACAGGATGGTTGCTCAAGAGTTAAATAAATAAGGTTTAAACTTTGTTTTTCTCAGAATCGGGGTTCAGCGCTGCGAGAAAGTGTATAAGTTTTTCCATTGCCTTTTTTCGATGGCTGTACTTTGACTTTTCTTCGAGGTCCATTTCAGCAAAGGTTTTTTCGCTACTAACAGGTATAAAGACGGCGTCATAACCAAAACCGTTGCGTCCTCTTTGTTCTTTTATAATCATACCCTCGCAAGCCCCTTCAAACTGGTATTCCTCCCCATTAAGTATTAAAGAAATAATTGTTTTGAACCTCGCTTTTCGTTCTTCAATATCCTCAAGGTTTTTTAGCAGTTTATCTATGTTGTCCTGTGACGACCTGGTTTCACCGGCATAGCGGGCACTTTTTACACCGGGCTCCCCATTTAATGCGTCTACAAAAAGACCAGTATCCTCGCTAAAACAGTTTTTGCCGGTAAGGGTATAAATAACGGTAGATTTTTCTCTTGCATTTTCCTCCAGTGTATCGTATGGTTCAGGAATATCAATATTTATTCCTGCATCCTGCAGGCTTATTACATTAAAACGGTCATTCAGCACTTTTCTTATTTCGGCCGTTTTGTTTTGGTTATTCGTTGCAAAAATGAGTGTATCCATAATTATTTAAATGGAAAAAATTGTTTTAAGGCTGTTCCACAGCTTACCTTTTTCTGCCCTGTCATCTTTTAAGGTGTCAAGTGCAGGTGCTGAAAGATATGTTTGATTGTTATATGATTGTACCTGGTAGTAAGGAAAGCCCAATGGCAGGCTTATTTGCTCTGGCGATATGCCAAACAGAAAAACCTTATCAGCCTGTATTTCCTTTGCAATTTTATTATAGGTAAGATTTTTATTTTTAAAGAAGTTGATTATGCCAACATCTTCCATTGTAAGCCTGCAGGCAGATAATATACCCAGCAGGAAATTAAGTTCCTCATCCGGTAAAAAAGCACTGTCAGCATTGGTAACCAGTATGATTATTTGTTTCCTGTTTTTTCCAAGAAAATTGATTGAAACGTTTTGTTCGGCCACGGCAGCGGGTTTTGCAGGAGCCGCTGTTTCAACAAGACTTGTTTTATAAAGATCCCGGATAACAGAGACTGGTAGCTGAATATTGGTTAAACTCATTGCGCTGTACTTAACAGTGTCCTTTTTTTTGTTTCTTTGCCGTAAAATTAAAGGATTATGATTACTACAGGAGATTTAAAAATCACCAAAGCAGGTAAAATTAAACTGGAGGGGATCAGCTTACAAAATGTTCCCTTTGGAAAATATTTCACTGATCATATGCTGGAAGCAGATTATGAGAACGGCGAATGGAAAACAGCAGAGATAAAGCCTTACCAACCATTGAGTCTTGATCCTTCACTGGCAGCACTTCATTATGGCCAGGCTATCTTTGAAGGCATCAAAGCTTATAAAAGTGCAGATGATAGTGCGTGGATATTCAGGCCTTACGATAATTTCAGGCGTTTTAATCTTTCTGCAGAAAGAATGCAAATGCCTGTAGTGCCGGAAGAAATCTTTATTGAAGGCATGCGCAGGCTGATCGATATTGAACGCAACTGGATACCCGGTATGGAAAACCATTCTCTCTATATCAGGCCGTTTATGTTCAGTACGGATCATGCGATTGGAGTAAGGCCAAGCGAAAAATATAAGTTCCTCATTATACTTAGCCCAACAGGCCCTTACTATGCGGCGCCCATGCGTATATATGTGGAAGAAAAGTATGTACGTGCTGTTCAGGGTGGTATTGGCTACGCCAAAGCAGCTGCTAATTACGGCGGTGCATTGCATCCTTCTGCAGAAGCACAGAAAAAGGGATATGACCAGGTATTATGGATGGATGCATTTGAACATAAGTATGTACAGGAATGTGGTACCATGAATGTATTCTTTATAATCGGAGATACAGTGGTTACACCAGGATTGGAAAGTGGTACAATACTCGCCGGTGTTACGAGGGACAGTGCTATTACTTTATTGAGGGATATGGGTTTTAAAGTAGAAGAGCGGCAGTTAAGTATTGACGAAATAATTGAGGCATATAAAACAGGCACTTTAAAAGAAATTTTTGGTACAGGCACCGCTGCCACCATTTCATTGATAAAAGAACTGCGTTACAAAGATTATGAAATGAAATTTGATGTAAGCGCCTGGACGGTTGCACCGGAAGTTAAAACCAGGATGGATGCAATCAAATACGGCCAGTCGCCGGATGTGCATGAATGGATGTATAAAATATAAAAGCTGTAGTATTTGTATAAATACAGGGAGAATTTTAAGCGCCGCTGCCTGAAGGCAGCGGCGCTTTTTTTGAAAAAATTATCTGGATAACTTTTCTGATTTTTTTTTCCACTTCACAATCGTAAAACCCACAGTACTATTCGAAATTTAATAAAGTGATTTTCAGCATACAATATGAATTGTTAAGCGGAGAACTACGACTGGAAAAGTTTTCAGGTAGTTTGCAGCTACCGGTTTTTTACGTAACTGCGTTTGAAATTTACTGCCGGGTACTTTTACTTACAGAGTCACTATGGTGTAATTTTTGAAGTATATTATTTACCTGAAACTGAGGTTTATATATTTTTATAAAGATCAGTTTCCCCTTTTAATCCGACTAAACTATGAAATTGCATGAAAAAACTGTACCTACTGCTGCAGGCAGCCCTATGTGCCTGTTTTCTCTTTCTTACACAAATATCAACGGCCCAGGATTGTTCATCGCTTAGTGCAACTGCAATAGGCTATGAATCCCGCTGTGCCTCCACCGGCTCCATAAAAGTTTTTGCCGGTGGTGGTACAGGTGCTTATAAATATAAAGTACTGGGACCAATAACATCCAACTTTACGTCTATTGATTCTATTACGGGATTGCCACCGGGTACTTATATGGTGCAGGTGAATGATATTATCAGCAACTGTACATTCACCATTGAGGAAGTGGTAATCGATGGTAATTACCAGGATCCCAGGTTTACCCTTACCAAAGCGGATGTTAGCTGCGATAATGGAGATAATGCCACTATCACAGCTGGTGGTGTGCAATATGGAAGACCACCTTTTACATTCACAATCGTGGCGCCGTCTCCAATGGGTGTTGGTACAGCCAACAGTACCGGCATTTTTAATAATTTAAAAGCAGGTGATTACAGTATCAGGTTAACAGATTCCTGTGGTGGTATACAAACCAGGCAAATAACGGTGAATAATTATACATGGGCTATCAATGCATACCCTTTCACAAAAAATTCATGTGATGAAGTAAGTGGTTATATAAGGGTTACCGACAGTAAAGGAAATGTTAGTACGGCTGGCGGCATCCCCGGCTTCATGTATGGTGTTGTAAGGTTTGCCGGCGATACCACCTGGTCAGCCGATCCGAATTTTACTTTTAATCCCAATGGTTCCACCCAACTGGGTATTGTGGTAAAGGATGGTTGTAATAAAATAAAAAAAGCATCCACGGTTGTTTCTTTTACTCCATCAGTTGGCAATGCAGTCAATACATATAATACCAATTGCAACAGCTTTTCAGCAGCCATTACCGATGTGAAAAACTTCTATAATGCGGAGTTTTGCCTGTACGACAGTGCTAACATTTTAATTACCTGCAACGGTACAGGAGTGTTTAACAACCTTGCTTATGGCAGTTATTGTATAGCAGCGCATGACTCCTGCAGTGATGTAACTATTACAAGATGTTTTACTGAAAGAGCCCCGGCCTTGTCTGTTGATAATATTGTGATGATCAGCAACAGGACCTGTAACAATTTTACAGCAACGATAACGGGAAAGAGAGGTTTAACAAGCCCAACCTTTTGTTTGTATGATGCAACAGATGTGTTGCAGGATTGCAATACAGACGGAATTTTTACAAACCTGCTGTATGGCAGCTATTGTATAAAAATTACTGATGGTTGTATAGATACAACCATCACCAGGTGTTTTACCACGGTAAGACCAAGACCCTCGGTGCCCGATCAAATTACACCCGGGTATGCAAACTGTAACAATTTTGGGGTTGTTATAAGGGGCGATAGTCTTTCAAACCCAAGGTTTTGTTTGATCGACAGCCTTGGCGTCGAACTTATTTGTAATAATACAGGCGTGTTCGACAGTATTCCCTTTGGCAGCTACTGTGTAAATATTTACGACTCCTGTTATGACACAACCATTGTACGGTGTTTTGGTATCTACAATGGTTATATCGAAAATGATATCCAGGTTCATACTGATAACAAAACCTGTTCAACATTCTCTGTTACGGCAGTAAGTGCCAATATTATTCATGGCCAATACTGCCTGTATAATGCAGCAGACAGTTTGATTGCGTGCAATAATTTCGGTGTTTTTGACAGCCTTGCTTATGGTGCGTATTGTATCAAAATACATAACGATTGCCCTGATACAACTTTTATAAGTTGTTTTACTGAAATGCCACCCGTGCCACAGGTGGATGCATCCGTAACCGTTAGTAATAAAAATTGTGGAGGCTTCAGTGCAGCTGTCAGCGGGCAGCAGAACCTTACTGATCCGCAGTATTGCCTGTACAATGCAGCCGACAGTTTATTGTATTGCAATACAACCGGTATATTTGATACGCTTGCTTATGGCAGCTATTGTATCAAAGTAACAAACAGTTGTTATGACACCACCATCACAAGATGTTTTTCAGCTTCTGCCAGCCCGATTGATATTGCGCTGCAGTTGAAAAAATCATGTGCATACGGGTATGCAAAATTCACTTTTACTTTAACTGATGCTGCGCTGCCCGTTGTATTGAAAATTTACGATACACTGGGTAATATATTCCTGTCCCGTAGTTACAATAACAGTATTATTGACATCGACAGTATCCCTGAATTGACAGGCAGTAATAAGTATAAGGTAGTAGTACTGGATAATTGCGGGGGCACCGATTCTCTCGAAACGGGCGCAGTAGCCAGCAGGTTAACGCACTCAGCCAATGTTGTAAACAAATGCCCGAGTGCCACCTGGCTAAATGGCTCGGGTAATATACAGGCAACGGCTTCCACTAATATGGGTTCGCTTTCTGTAAAGATCATTAAGCGTAATGGAACAGCCTACAGTCCTTACCTGAACCCAGGTACTACTTCAGGCGGTGTATATACATTTAATGATCTTGGTCCTGGTACTTATATCGTACGTTATAAGGCGAGTGATGGCTGTAATAAATACTTATACGATACAGTTACCATACAGAATTACCAATACCCCAGCCTTGACCGTACCACGGTTTACCAGTGTGATGCAGATGGTTTCACGGTAAGTGCTGCGGTTGATTTCGGTGTTGGCCCATTTGCTTACGAAATAATCGGCAGTTCACCGGCAAGTCCTTCAATTATTACAAGCCCGCAGTCAAGCCCTATATTCAATATTAATAACGGTACCAGCTATACGCTGATAAGGTTAAGGGTGCTGGATGCCTGTGGTAATGCCAGCCTGGAAGACGCCAGTGTACTGCCCTTAGCCGATAATATGATCACGGCAACATTTAACTGTTTCCAGATGCCGACCACGCTCAGTATTGATTCTGTGGCAGGGGCTACTTATACCTGGTATAAAAAAGAAAGTATCAATTCAACGGACAGTATACTGGTGGGTGATGGTACGGATGTTTTCATTCCAACCCTCCTGCCTACTGATACCGGTATTTATTCAGTCCATATAAGTGTAAACAGTGGTTGTATAAAAAGGTCTTATTTCCACCGCCTCAGCGGTGCCTGTTTCACCTATCTGCCGGTTGTATTAAAAGATCTCTCGGGTAAATGGGTGAATGATAAAGCTGTACTTGAATGGAGTATTGCCAACGGGGAAGGGCTCAGGCGGATCATTATAGAAAAGAAAACCGGCAACGGGCATTTTATACAGGCGGGCAGTATTACTGATATTATAAACAGCAGCTCCCTGCAGCGGTACCAGTTTATTGACAGGTTGCCGGGCGGGGAAAATTATTACCGGCTTAAATTATTTTACGATAATGGTTATTCTTATAGTAATACAGCAAGGATTGCGGCTGCACAAAAGACGGCCGGGATGACTGTTTACCCGAATCCAGTAAATGATTTTATAAATGTCCAGTTCAAGTACCAGGCTGGTCATCAGTACAAAATAAATCTCTTAAATATTGTAAACCAGTCAGTAAGGGAGATCCAAGTGGCTGAAAACAGTAATGGGGTATTTAAGCTGACCCGGGATAAAAATATGGGAAGGGGTATATATATATTGCGTTTAGCCGACACCGGTACCGGTGAGATCTATACGCAAAAACTTATTTTTAAGTAATGAAACCGGCTTAAACCCCTGTAATTACTGAAAAAAGCGAAAAAATTAGCGCCTGAATGTTTCGTAATTAAAAGAGAATACCTACCTTCGCCGTCCAAATTTAAAAAGGTTAGTAATGCCTACTATACAACAATTAGTAAGAAAAGGAAGAGAAATCATTACAGCAAAGAGCAAATCCAGGGCACTGGATGCTTGCCCGCAGCGCAGGGGCGTATGTACAAGGGTGTACACCACCACGCCAAAAAAGCCAAACTCTGCTTTGCGTAAAGTGGCAAAAGTTCGTTTAACAAATAAAGTGGAGGTAATTGCCTACATCCCGGGTGAAGGTCATAACCTGCAGGAGCACTCGATCGTACTGATCCGTGGTGGCAGGGTAAAAGACTTACCAGGTGTACGTTACCATATTGTACGTGGCAGCCTTGATACTGCTGGTGTAAAAGACCGTAAGAAGAGCCGCAGTAAATACGGTACCAAGAAAGAAAAAGCAAAAAAATAATAGCCTGGTCCTCCGGGAGCAGTATTGATAAATTTAGTTAGTAAGTAATAAAAAAATTCCAATGAGGAAATCGCAACCGAAAAAGATACCTTTAGCACCAGATCCAAAATTCAACGACAAGCTGGTTACAAGGTTTGTAAACAACCTGATGTGGTCTGGTAAAAAAAGTGGTTCTTACACTGTATTTTATGATGCACTTGAAAGAGTGGCAAAAATTACAGGTGAAAACGGGTATGATGTATGGAAAAAAGCGCTGGGTAACATTACACCGGGCGTGGAAGTAAGAAGCCGCCGTATCGGTGGTGCTACTTTCCAGATCCCTTCGGAAGTACGTGCTGACAGGAAGATTTCTTTAAGCATTAAATGGATGGTACGCTACAGCCGTGAAAGAAATGGCCGCAGCATGTCAGAAAAATTAGCGAATGAAATTGTAGCTGCAAGCAAAGGTGAAGGCGCTGCATTTAAAAAGAAAGAAGATACCCACCGTATGGCGGAAGCAAACAAAGCTTTTGCTCACTTCAGGGTTTAATAAAATATTTATGCTATTTTCAAGGGGCCGTCTTAAGACGGCCCCTTTATTTTTTCTATAGCATTCATTTGAAAAAAAAGATCACTTTACTTACCGCCTCTTCTATTGTTATTGCTAACATGATCGGCACCGGTGTATTTACCAGCCTGGGCTTCCAGTTGTCATCCGTGCAAAACAGCTGGACCATTTTAATATTGTGGTTATCGGGTGGGTTGCTATCCTTATTTGGCGCTTTTGCCTACGCAGAGCTGGGCACTCATTTTAAAGAATCAGGCGGTGATTATATTTATTTGTCAAGAGTATTTCATCCATTACTTGGTTATTTGTCTGCATGGGCGGGACTTACCGTTGGTTTTTCTGCACCAGTGGCATTGGCAGCTATGGCTTTTACAAAATACCTGGCACCATTTGGTCTGCAGGATAGTAAATGGCTCGCCATTACTATTATTATTTTGATTGGGCTGATGCATAGTTTTACTATCCGTCACAGCAGCCGGTTTCAGAACATCACCACTATCATTAAGGTTTTGTTTATTGTAGTACTGGTTATTGCCGGTTTTTTTATTTACAGTAACAGCAGCGGCGCTTTTAATTTTAGCAATTCATGGCAGGGAGAAATTACACAACCTGGTTTTGCAGTATCAATGGTATATGTATCTTTTGCTTATATCGGCTGGAATGCGGCAGCTTATGTAGCCGACGAAATTGACAACCCATCTAAAAACCTCCCCCGGGCATTAATTGGCAGTACGTTGTTTGTATCGGTAGTATATATTCTTTTCCAGTTTGCTTTATTGCGTACAGCTACCATAGCAGAGATGGCAGGAAAAGAAGAAGTAACATTTGTTGCTTTCAGCAATTTACTGGGCAGTACCGGTGGTAAATGGGTGAGTGTTTTTATCGCCATCCAGCTGATTGCCACCATCAGTTCTTATTTATGGGTAGGGCCACGGGTTACCTGGGCTATGGCGAAAGAGCACCGGTTATGGAAACCATTGGCGAAACGAAACAGCCACCAGATACCGGTACCTGCTATATGGGCGCATATTATCATCTCTATTGCACTGGCACTTTCAGGTTCTTTTGAGCAAGTATTACTGTACGCAGGATTTGTATTGCAGCTCATGAGTTCACTAACGGTGGCGACCAGCTTGTTTTTGCCACGGCAAAACTGGTCAGGAAGATTTAAAAGCCCGCTCAGACCCATACTGCAGGTTATTTTTTTACTTTTCAATTTATGGGTGCTGGTATTTACTTTCATTGGCAGGCCTTTGGAAAGTATTATTGGCATGGGTATCCTGCTGCTGGGCTTAGTAATTTATTTGTTTGATAAGCCGGTTGAGAAAAATATTTGACTTACTGCCCTGATCATGGATATTCAGGGTTTAATAGCCGGCAAATGTTATTCTTAACGATCTTGCTTAACATAAATTTGTAAGCAGCAGCAATTGCAGGAGAATATGAGTTTGATAAATAACGGCATATTTTACGGGTTAATTTCTAATCTTCAGAATTTCTTCTAAATCAGGTTACAGCTTTGTCTGACAAATTAAAAAAGGGCAAATGCAAAAGAGGCAAATTCTTTTATTCATCTTTATTTCTATCCTTTCTGTTAATATTTCTGTAGCACAGGTTTCAACCGTTACAATTTCCGGTGCAGTAAAAAGTAAGACGGGTAAAACCGGGCTGGCTTATGCAAATGTTATTTTAAAAAATAACCAGGACAGCATCTTTATTTCCGGAACTGTCACCACTGAGGAGGGAAGATTTACTCTTGTCAATATCAAGCCAGGTAATTACAACCTGGAGATTTCATTAACGGGATATAATCCGCAGGTGCAAAAGTTTTTCGTTGGTACACTTTCGGAATTTTTAGATATTCCTGCAATTGAGCTGGAAGAAAAATCAACTGCATTAGAGGAAATAGTTGTTGCATCGAAGCAAAACGATATCAGTAATAAAATGGATAAGAAAACCTATTCACTAAATGACAATATCAGCCAGCAGGGTGGTTCTGTACTGCAGAGTATGCAAAATTTACCCGGTATTACCATACAGGAAGGAAAAATTCAATTGCGTGGAAACGACAGGGTTGTTATTCTTATAGATGGTAAACAAACTGCTTTAACAGGTTTTGGCAGCCAGTCTGGCCTGGATAATATTCCTGCATCTGCTATTGATAAGATTGAGATCATTAATAATCCATCTTCAAAGTATGATGCCAATGGCAATGCCGGTATCATTAATATCATTATGAAGAAAAATAAACAGCAGGGCTTTAATGGCAAAATTGGTTTTACAACCGGCCTTGGTTCACTGTGGGTAAGAAAAGAAAACCTGCCCGGCATCAGGCCACAATATACATTGACTCCAAAATTAAACCCTTCTCTTTCTCTCAACTACAGGAAAGATAAGGTGAATCTTTTTTTACAGGCAGACAACTTATATACGCACACACTCAATAAAAATGAATTCGTCACCCGTATGTACGATGATGGTGAGGTTATTCATTCGCAACTAAAGCGGAACCGCAATACAAATTTTCTTACTACGAGGGCCGGTATCGACTGGAATATCAATACACGAAGCCTGTTTACAGTAACAGGATTGTATGGAAGTGAAAAAATTATTGATCGTGGTGACCAGCCCTTTTTTAATGAGAACCTGTCGCAACGCAAGCGCCTGTGGCAGTTCCTGGAAGATGAACTGAAAACCACTTTGATGGCTTCTGCTTCTTATCAATATAAATTCAAAGAAGCCGGGCATTTAATTAACGCAGGATTTAATTATACTTTTCACCGGGAAGATGAAAAATATTTTTATGACAATTACCTGCCTGCTTCTAAAGGAACAGATGCCTTCAGGCTGCTTTCAGATGAAAAAGTATATGATTTCAATTTTGACTACAGCAGGCCACTCAGATACGGACGTGTTGAAGCGGGTATTAAATTCCGTAACAGGATCATTCCAACCGATATGAACTTTATACCCGGCATTAATTCTGTGCTGGATAGTAATGCAGGCGGTTGGGCAACTTACAAAGAATTGATACCTGCTTTATATGGCAACTATGTACTTGAAAATAAGCAATGGGAGCTTGAATTGGGATTAAGAGCAGAGTATGTACGGATCAGGTATGATGTAAATCCTGGTCACCCTACTTATAAAAGTGACGGATATAATTATACGCAACCTTTCCCAAATTTCAGGTTGGGTTATAAGCTCGGTGATAATAACAAGCTTTCCTTATTTTATAACCGGCGTGTTGACAGGCCTAATGAAGTGGACATAAGAATTTTTCCAAAGTATGATGATGCGGAGATCATTAAAGTTGGAAATCCGGCGTTACGCCCGCAGTTTACCAATTCAATCGAATTGGGGTACAAACACAACTGGGGTAGTAATTATGTGTATACAGCTTTATACCATCGCTTTGCTGATGGAACCATTACACGTATTTCAAGCATCGTTCCCGGGAGTACATTAGTATATGCTGTATTTCAGAATGCCGGTAGAAGTTATAACACAGGCCTGGAAGCTGCGTGGAGCCAGCGTGTTTCAGCAAAATATTCTTTCAGCCTGAACGGGAATATTTACCGCAACCAGGTCAATGCTTTTTCAGTAGAAAACCTGTATCCGGTATCCAGTGTTTTTTCTGCCGGTACCCAAACAGCTTTTTCGGGTAATCTTAAATTGACCAATACGTTCCAGTTTAATAACGGTTTTACGGGTCAGTTTGTACTGGTATATTTGGCACCGGATATTATTCCGCAGGGTAAGATTAAATCAAGATTTTCTGCGGACCTTGGTATAAAAAAACTTTTTCAGAAAGGGAAAGGAGAATTGTTTTTCAATGCAACAGATCTGTTGAATACCATGATAACAAGGAAGCAGGTTAATGGTGCTGGTTTCAGGTACACCAGTGATGACTATTATGAAACCCAGGTTTTTAAACTTGGATACAGCTATAAATTTTAAGATCCCGGTGTGGCGAATACTATTTCTTAAATATAAAAACGCCTTCATTGTTTGCTGCATCTTCATCCAGTACTTTATCCTCGAGTATACTTTGCCCGGTAATGGCAGGATTATTTCCTTTTCCCAGTGGCCAGGAGCCTGTTGTTTCTTTTATATCAATGCCGCTGAGGGATGCAATGGCAAGGCCGAAATCCGTACAGTTATTTTCATTAAGGTTATACATTTTATATTCGTACTTCGCAAGCAGCCTGATGATCTTCATAAATCTCCGCTGCGAAATAAATTTTCCTATTGCTTCATCCCATTCATGCAGTGAATCATCTTTGAACGTAGATGGGGCTGTTGGCTTTAGGGGTGTTGCAGTAAGCAAACTATTTTTGTCAGGATAAAATCCAAAGGAGCGGCTTACAAAGGTTTTATCTGTATTGTATTTTATAAGTGTAACAAACATGTGCCCTACATTGTCAATGCCTGCAAATGTGTTTCTTTTTTTATGCACTGGTTGTTTTACATGTAATATAAGGGCGTAATCGCTTGCTTCTTTGTTGTCTTCAAATGCACGGAGTATCTCTCCTGTTGTTACCGGTTCAGATTCATTATTGTAGTATGATCTTACAGCAAGTTCAGTTGTTCCGGGTACTGCTGCCGGGCTGGCGGTTTTATAAATGATGTTTTCATGATGTCCTGTGTCTGCTTCACTTTTTTTTGCCAGCATTTCATATTGACAAAGCTGCATTGTAAGCGGGTATAGTTTAAGCCTGGCAGAAATATTTGCCAGGTCTTTATACAGCCTTGCTTTGTAACTTTCTTTCCTCAATGCTTTCTTTACTTTTAATATTCTTAAAAAACGCATCATCTCTTTCCTGTCTTCCCGGTCTTCCACGTTGAATTCAATAATGCCTGTGAGCTGCGAAAAATCCTGGTCCTGCTCTGTTTCCTGTTTTAATATGTCGGTACTGTCCTTAAGTAAGTGGCCATGTTGAAGAAAATGTATTCCAGTTCTGGCGGATACTGGTAGTTGTTGCTGTGGCGTATTGCCGGCATTGCTAACTGCAGGCAACCAAAATAAAAGCACTGACATTTTTAAAAGTCTTATTGATTTACTGGTTAGCATGTATAAATATTTTAGAAAAAATTATAGATACCCTCCGTCCAAACTTAATTTAATTTTTTAAATTTGTCTACTAATTTGGTAGACTATAAAATTAAGTAACCTGCAGGATAATAATGTTAAAACATTACAATTCTGTCGTCTTTTTTTAATGATTTTTTGCAACCAATAATTACTAAACAGTCATGGTTAAACCTGGAGAAGCCTCCTTATCAATCAGTAATTTGCCCGGCTCGCTTGTAACAGGGGACTATCATTTTCTTATCCAGCCTGGTTATCAAAATTCGGGCGCCGGTCACTGGCAAACAATCTGGGAGTTGCTTTATCCGGGAAAATTTACAAGGGTGGAACAGGAAAGCTGGGATCAACCGGAAAAAAATAACTGGATTAACACACTTAATAGATATATACAACGATCAACTGAACCACTTATAATAGTAGCGCACAGCTTAGGGTGTATTGCGGTTGCACACTGGGCCTGGCATTTTCAGTCTCCTAATATCGTTGGGGCGTTGCTGGTAGCGCCTGCCGATGCAGATAGATCATTTAACCAGGTAATAAAGGCATTTGGCCCTGTACCCGTTAACAGGCTCCCTTTTCCATCAGTTGTGGTGGCAAGTACAGATGATCCTTATGCAGCCACCGTACGGCAGGCATACTATGCGGCAGGTTGGGGCAGCAAATTTATTTCAATAGGAGACAGGGGGCATATCAATGCCGCATCCGGTCTTGGCGAATGGCAGGAGGGACTTGATATTTTATCTGGTCAGCTTATTGGGAAATTGATTGAGATCAATAAGTACGGGTAATGCGAATATTTATGCTTCTCTTTTTTGATCAATACGCAATTGATGGGTGTTAAATACCTGCGAGTATGGTTCTACGCTTTTGGTAAGAAAGACACTGCCGCCTATCACACTGTTGCTTCCAATAACAGTTTTGCCACCCAGAATAGTGGTACGGGCATAGATGATCACATTGTCTTCTATTGTTGGATGGCGCTTTACCTCTGCCAGTTCTTTGGCCACCTGCAAAGCACCAAGTGTAACACCCTGGTAGATGGATACATTGTTGCCAACTACAGCTGTGCCGCCAATAACGATGCCTGTACTGTGATCGATCATGAACGGAACGCCAATTACTGCCGCAGGATGAATATCTGTACCGGTGTTACGGTGTGCAAATTCACTTAAAATGCGGGGCAATACAGGTATGTTCAGTTTCACGAGCTGGTGGGCAATCCTGTAAACTGTAATTGCATAGAACCCGGGATAGGAAACAATGACTTCATTGATGCTGGAGGCGGCGGGATCAAATTCATATATTTTGTTGGCATCCTGCCGCAGGTTATTATAAATTGTTTCAAGCGACTCATAGAACAGTACTACTTTTTCTTCAATGTTTACTGTTTTAGGATTAAGGTAACTCAGTAAAATATTTTCCAGTTCTATCTGGTTCTTTTTCAAAATAGCATTGTAGGATGTATGCCGGGGCAATTCATTGGTCGGGAATAAAAACTGCACCAATTCATTTAACCAGGCTATAGAGTCCTGCGCAGAAGGGCTTGCTTCCCATTCATCTTTATGTGTCTTGCGGAGGCGGTCAATAAAATCTTGTGTGCCGGTCTCAATTACGGTCTGCGCCATATGTAAAATATTAAGTTGGTAAGTGAAATTAATACCTAAATATTAGTCTACAAAATTTATAGACTAATATTTGATGCAACGGACAGCAGAGGATAAAATGAAAAAGCAGTTCCGGTGACGAAACTGCTGGTGACCTCGGAGAGGCTCGAACTCTCGGCCCACTGATTAAGAGTCAGTTGCTCTACCAACTGAGCTACGAAGTCTGGATTACTGCAAAGATATTCCTTCCACCATTACATCCCAATGAGAAATCAATAATTCAAAGCGGTGCTGTTCATCTTTTTTCAATTTTTCAAGGTCGGGGTAAACGATCTTCTTATATGGTTCTGTTAAATTGGGGTCAAGACCAATTTCACTGTTTTTAAATACAAGTGTTACTTTAAAATCCCAGCGGGTGTCCTCACCACTGTGCAGCAAAGGTTTTTCTGCTTTTACTGAAATGATATCACCTTTTTCAATGGCTTTTTCAAGCAGGGGGTAGTGATTTATTTTCCAGAGATTGATGAATTCTTCCGCATAACCCCATTTTACCTTGTAATAGTTTTCAATAGTAAATGTTTTATTGACCTGTTGCCCATTTACAGACAAGCCAATACAAAAGCATATTAATGTGACGGCAAAAAATTTTCTCCTGTTTTTTAATAATTTGCTTTTCATTGTATCATGTTTTGGTGATTAATCTTCTGCGAGCAGGCTGTCAACCGTTTCTTCAAATTCTTTTTTATACAGCTCATAATGTTCACCGGTGGCCGGGCCGTTAAAGCCGGTATCCAGTTTACGTATCCTTCCTTTTTTATCCAGTACTACAGAGGAAGGAAAGAATTTGATCGGCGTTAGTTCCGGTAAGGTTTTTTCTGTTCTTAATGAATCAGTAACTGCCACACCTGTTATCAGCATCGGGTACTGTACATTAAACCGTTCCCGTACCTTGCTTAAGCTTTTTACGCTGCGGTTCCAATCGGTGCTGTATTCGTAAGCCAGGGCAATTACTTCAAACCCCTTTTGTTTATTTTTCCGGTAATAGTCATTGAGAAAAGCCGTTTCATCCATGCAATTCGGGCACCAGCTTCCCATCAGCTGCACTACCACCACTTTGTTTTTAAAACGTTCATCCTTTATAGAAACAGTTTTGCCATCCAGTGATTTAAAACTGAAATTCAAATATTCTTCCCCGGGTCTTTTATACATCGCAACAGATTGTTCAGAAATTTTTGCGTTACTGTCTTTCACGGCGGTCCAGCTTTCTTTATAGGTGGCGCCGGAAAAATATGTACCGCCTGTAATAGAGGAGTCGTTGTCAATTTTTGCTGTAAACAAAAATGCATGGCTGCCATCAAATGCAGACAGGAAAAGGGAATCACCTGATACAACACCTTCCAGGTAACGGTAATCACCAGAGGGATTTAAAAAAGTACCCCTGAGTTTATTGCCATTTTGTTTGAACTCGCCCACAGCCAATTCATCGGGCTTATTTTCTGCAAATACCGTAGCCCATCTGCCGGTTATGTTTTTATTGGTTACAGCGGGAGCTGCAAATCGTCTATCGCCTGCTGTTGCTGTAAATGGAAGCAACTGGGTTTTCCTGGCACCACCCTTTACCCATACGCCTTCCAGTTTTTTACCGTGTGATTTTACCCTGAATTGTGATTCAAAAGTGGGCATATGTATTACCAGCGAATCTTTTTGCTTTACAATTTGGCTTACCCTGATCCTTTCTTCAGCGTTACGGATATACCAGACATCTTTTCCTTTTTCTTTTTTCCATTCAAAAGAAAACACAATGTTATTACCATCAGCCCTGTGCAATAATGCTGTCCACCAGCCTTGCTGTGCCGACACAGCAACACTTAATAATAATATTGACAGCAGTATAAATCCTGTTTTCATCGGCGTTTATTTTACTTTCAGCAAATTTAAATTACAACTGCTCATTACAGTAAGTTAAACTTAATTCATTATTTGCAGACCTGTTTTTATTTGAAAGTTCATTCGCACTGTCATTTCGTTTTAATACAACCTGGTAATCTGTATTGCCTGTAAGTTCTATTTCTTTTGGTTCATAGCCTTCAAGACTTACCACCAGTGTTTTATCCTTTTCAGATATGGTGATATAAAAAATACCGTCAGACTGTGTTCCCGTGGTTTTATCCGTTCCCTTTACAGTAACGGCTACACCTTCCAGCGCAAGTGATTCTTCAAAGGAAACAACCCTGCCGGATATATTGATTGATCTTGGTTGTGCATAGAGATAATGGTTAAGTGTGGATATAAATATCAATGAAGCCAGTATTGTTTTCATTTTTAAAATCATTAATTGTAATAAAATATTGATGGATCGCTTGCAGGTTGTATCAGCAACAATAGGTAAAGAAGGAGGGAGCGTATGGAAATGCAGGTCTCATTTTCAGTACAAATAAATAGTCTACTAAATTAGTAGACAAATATAATTGACACTGCCTGCATTTCAAATTTTATTTTCAGGTATTAACAAATAAAAAAGCCGGTCATCATTTGACCGGCTATGAAATAGGTTGTTTTATTTTATTTTCCTTTCAGGCGCAGTAAAGTGGTATACAGTTTATCCACCTCTGCACAGGTATTATAAAATGCCAGCGATGGTCGTACAGTAGCTTCCTGCCCAAACCTGCGGAGTATAGGCTGTGCACAGTGATGGCCGGAACGTACTGCAATGCCTTCCTGGTTTAATGCAGTACCCACCTCGTCTGTTTTATATCCTTCCAGTACAAATGATAAAACACTTGCTTTATCAGGAGCAGTACCGATCAGCCGCAGGCCAGGTACCTGTTTTAATAAATGTGTGGCGTATACCAGCAGGTAATGTTCATATTGGCCAATCAGGTCAATACCGATCTTTGTTACATAATCCAGTGCGGCGCCGAGACCCACTGCATCGGCTATATTGCCGGTACCGGCTTCAAAACGGCCGGGTGCGTTGTGAAAAGTGGTATGCTCAAACGTTACATCCTTTATCATATTGCCGCCGCCCTGCCAGGGTTGTGTTTCATTCAGCAGGTCTTCCTTTCCGTATAAAACACCAATACCTGTTGGCCCAAAGATCTTATGACCGGAGAATACAAACCAATCCGGGTTCAGCTGCTGCATATCCACCCGCATGTGGCTCACAGATTGTGCACCATCCAGCAATACTTTAGCGCCGGAAAGATGAGCCATCTCTGTAATTTGCCTGGCTGGTGTAACAGTACCCAGCGCATTGGATACCTGTGTAAAGGAAACCAGTTTTACTTTGGGTCCCAGGAGTTTTGCATATTCATCCAGCAATACCTGGCCATTGTCATCAACAGGTATCACTTTTATTTTCAGGTTCTTTTTTGCAGCCAGCTGCTGCCAGGGAACAATATTGGCGTGGTGCTCCAGGTGACTGAGAATGATCTCATCCCCGGTATTTAAATTTTGTTCACCCCAGCTTTTGGCAACCAGGTTGATCGCTTCGGTAGTCCCTCTTACAAAAACGATCTCGTTAACGGAGCCGGCGTTGATAAAGCTTCTTACTTTTTCCCTTGCGGCTTCGTATGCATCTGTTGCTCTTGCAGCCAGCTCATGCGCTGCCCGGTGGATGTTCGAGTTTTCATGTTCATAAAAATAACTCACCCTGTCAATCACCTGTTTTGGCTTTTGCGTGGTGGCTGCATTGTCAAACCATATCAGCTGTTTCCCGTTTACACGTTCCTGTAAGATGGGAAAATCTTTTCTTACAAGGTTTACATCAAAAGGTGGTGCAGCACCGGCCTGCGCTTTTTGTGAAAGCAATGTATCCGGTGAAAAAGGGTTGGAGAAAAAATCCTTTTGAAAAGGACTAACCTTTGGCAGAAAGTAAAATGAAGCCCCCTGGTCAAATGAAGAAGGCAATTGCGGCCCTGCATTAAAAGCATTGATTGCTGCCAGTGCTTCTGCCAGCCCCTGTTCAAAACTGTTGTCATTTGAATAAGGCAACTCTTCTTTTGCAGCAGGTTTGTTATTCGCCTGGCTTTGCTGTAAAGATGGTTGCCTGCCACTGCCTGCTACCGACTTTGGTACTTTGCCGTCAGCAAAATGCGGATCAGGTAAACTGGTCTGCGGATCATTGATATTAAAATCAGTGTACTGATGCGGTGCATCAGGCGATTTACCACTGCCTGCCACAGATTGCGGCACTTTCCCGGAGCCTGTAAAATCACTGCCGCCTGTTTTAGGTTCAGTATTCTTTGTTTCAAAATATTTTCCTGTATCAAAACCATTCAGTGAATTTGAATTGGCTGCAGATGCAGGCACCAGGTCAATTTTACTATAAGGATTGTTATTTGTTTTTACAGAATCGGTGAGGTCAAGCTGGTTTATGTTTTGTACAGGCACTGCAGTTGATACACCTGCTCCTGTTAAAGATGGAGCCGCCAGTGGCGAGGCTATAGCTGGCTCAGGCAGGCCTTGTGTTACAGGTGTGTTTATTAAATAGCTTTGATAAGATGGATCAAATGACTGCGCCGGTTGTTGTAAACCCGGTGCAGCATTTATATTTCCCGGCGGCGCTTTAAAAAACTGGTTGGCCAGTTGGGTAAGCAGCTCAATATCCGGGAGATTATTATCATTATTTGTACTCATGGTATTTATTTATTTCAACTCCTTCAAGAACAGCAATGGCATCATCCACCAGTACTGCCAGTGAACAATACAATGAAACCAGGTAAGACGCAATGGCTTTTTCGTTGATGCCCATAAAGCGTACGGAAAGACCGGGTGATTGTTCACCGGGTAAACCAGGCTGGTAAAGGCCTACCACGCCCTGCCTGCTCTCGCCTGTGCGGAGTAAAATAATTTTTGATTTGCCATTTTCAACCGGCACTTTATCTGAAGGAATAAGCGGTATACCACGCCATGTTAAAAATTGTGAACCGAATAAGGAAACTGTTGGTGGCGGAACACCTCTCCTGGTACATTCTCTTCCAAATGCAGCAATAGCCAATGGATGCAGCAGGAAGAAGCCGGGCTCTTTCCACACTTTTGTGATCAGCTCATCCAGGTCATCCGGTGTGGGTGCGCCGCTTCTTGTTTTAATGATCTGCGATGGAACCACGCTGCTTAATAAACCATATTCTTTGTTATTGATCAGTTCACTTTCCTGTCTTTCTTTGATGATCTCAATAGTAAGACGGAGCTGCTCACTGATCTGGTTATAAGGTTTACTGTAGAGGTCCGATACACGGGTGTGTACATCCACCACGGTGTTTACAGCGCTCAGGTTGTATTCACGTGGATTTTCAATATAGTCAACAAAGGTCTGTGGCAGCGCCCTTTCATCCCTTGCAGAGCAATCCACTTCCACGTTATCGGCGTCCTTTACTTTATTTAAACGGTATACACCTGATTCTACAGGTATCCAGTTTAATAAATGGGTAAGCCAGCGTGGAGAGATCTTTAATAATTGCGGGACGGTACGGGTGGCGATGGCGAGTTGCCTTGCCGCCACATCTCCTAAAGCAGTCTGTTGTTGTTTGATTTTTTCTGCCATGATACAGTGAGTTTTAATTGAAAATTGTTGGATTTATTTTTTAACAGCCCTAAAGGTGTAGACTTTTATTTGCATTTCAAAATAAAAGTCTACTAATTTTATAGACTATTTAACCTGCTTATTGATAACACTAATTTATAAAGCAAATTTTGTACGGCAACATTTCTTTCGGAAATTCGTTTTCATAAATGTAAAAAATAAACAGGTAAGATGGCAGGAATATTAGAGCTGGTAGGCAATACACCGCTGGTGGAACTGAAGAAATTAAATCCTAATAAGAATGTTACGATTTACGGCAAACTCGAAGGCAATAATCCGGGAGGCAGTGTAAAGGACCGGGCTGCTTATGGAATGATCAAAGGAGCCATCGACCGTGGTGAAATAAAGGACGGCATTACATTGATAGAGGCAACCAGTGGTAACACCGGTATTGCGCTGGCCATGATCGCAAGCCTGTTTAATGTTCCGATAGAACTGGTGATGCCTGAAGATGCAACAAGGGAAAGGGTGTTGACGATGGAGGCCTTTGGTGCCAAAGTGATCTTAACACCGAAGGAAAAATCAATGGAGGGTGCCATTGATTATGCAACCGATAAGGTGGCAAAAGGAGGCTACAAAATGCTGAACCAGTTTGGTAACCAGGATAACCCAAAAATGCACTATAATACTACCGGCCCGGAAATATGGCGTGATACGAACGAGCAGATAACACATTTTGTTTCTGCCATGGGTACAACAGGAACGATTATGGGGGTTTCGAGATTTTTAAAAGAAGTAAATCCTTCCATACAGATCATCGGTTGCCAGCCTGCTGATGGTTCAAGAATACCGGGTATCCGTAAATGGCCGGAAGCTTACCTGCCAAAAATATTTGACCGTACTAATATTGACCGGGTAATGGAAATAGCAGAAAAGGATGCAAGGACGATGGCAAAAAAACTGGCCCGGGAGGAAGCGATCTTCAGTGGTATGAGCAGTGGTGGCGCTGCACATGCTGCCATAGAGCTGGCAAAGGAATTAAAAGAGGGCGTGATCGTTTTTATTGTATGCGACCGGGGAGACCGTTACTTAAGCTCTGATCTTTTTGACTAATCTATATCCTGTTTACGGAGTTTTTAATTACACAGCTGTGTAGATTTTTCTACAAATCTTCTATTAATAAATTCAAAAAAGCCCTGATTTCAGGGCTTTTTTGTTGTACAATAATCTGGCAGCATTTTTTCATTAACATTTATATAATTCTTTTACAAACCTTAAAATATAAATGTCATGGGAAATTTATTGTACGTGATCGCTGTAATACTTGTAATAGCATGGGCCATTGGTTTTCTTGGTTATCATGCAGGCGGTATCATTCATATCCTTTTAGTAATTGCTGTTATCGCACTTTTATTGAAATTGATAAGAAGGGCAGCGGATTAGATTTTAAAAAGCTTTAGCAATAGTATCATTAATAATTAAAACATATTTGTTATGAAGCCGAATATTGGTATCTCGGATAAAAATCTTCACTCTATAGCCGGAGTACTCACCAGTGTATTGTCAGATGCAATGATGCTTTACAGTAAAACAAGAAAGTTTCACTGGAATGTAAAGGGCGACAGTTTTATGGAACTGCATAAATTATTTGAAAGCCAGTACAAGCAACTGGAAAAAGCAATAGATGAAATTGCAGAACGTATTAATAAGCTGGGGTCACCGGTAATTGGAACCTTCAAAGAATTTTTAGAACATACTTCGCTGAAAGAATCTCCCGGCAAGTATCCCAATCAAATGGATATGCTGAAGGAATTATTAAGCGATCATGAAACAGCCATCAAAGCTATCCGCAAAGGCATTGATGACTGCGACAAAAAATACAGCGACACCGGTACTGCGGACTTTTTAACCGACCTGATGAAAGAGCATGAAACAATAGCCTGGACATTAAGAAGGTATTTTAATTAAGGACTTTACAGGTATACGGTTACCCTCAAAAGTAACAAGTATCCGGGCCGTCATGCAAATGGCGGCTTTTCTTTTAATTAATTCTTTTATTATGGATCTGAAGTCAGGATACCCATTCTGGTTAGTAAAGGATGGTTTGCCATACAGTTATCCGAAACTTGAAAAAGATATTAAAACGGATATTGTAATCATGGGAGGCGGTATATCCGGCGCCCTGGCAGCATATCATTTTGTAAATGCAGGGATCAGTTGTGTTTTGATTGATGGCAGAACAATTGGACTGGGCAGCACTTGTGCCAGCACATCGCTTTTACAGTATGAGATAGATACTCCTTTATCTGCATTACAGGCTCAGATTGGAAAGGTAAATGCAGCCCGTTCTTATAAGTTATGCGAAGAATCAATTTATACATTGAAGTCCATTGCCAATAAAATTAAGTTTGAAGACCTGGAGCTAAAGAAAAGCCTTTATTATGCTGCTCATAAAAAAGATGTTTCCTTTTTACAAAGGGAATTCAATACAAGACAGGAGAATGGATTTGAAGTAAAATACCTGGGGCAGGAGGCTGTTGCAAAGCAATTTGGTTTTGATGCCCCGGCAGCCATTCTTTCTGAATGTGGTGCACAAACAAATGCTTATTTGTTTAGTCATGCGTTGCTGCAGTATTGTCTTGGAAGAGGGATGAATATATACGACAGGACAAAATCTGTAAAAATTCTTCATGATAAAAGAGGTGTTACTTTATTTACAGAAAACAACTTTGCAGTAAAGGCAAAAAAATTGGTGTATGCCACCGGTTATGAGGCCGTGCAGTACATAGATAAAAAAATAGTGGAGCTTGTCAGTACTTTCGCCTGTGTAAGCGAACAGCATAACGGCAAGAAATCTTTCTGGAAAGATGATGTACTGATATGGAACACAGCTGATCCTTATTTATACATGCGGAGTACCGCAGATAAACGTATACTGGTGGGGGGAAGGGATGAAGACTTTTATAATCCCACCCAACGGGATAAACTGTTGCCTTCAAAAACAAGGCAGTTGGTAAAGGATTTCAGGAAAATTTTCTCTTCGATCGATTTTAAGCCGGAGTTCAGTTGGGCTGGTACATTTGGTAAAACAAAAGATGGGTTGCCTTATATTGGAAACTATAAAAAATTGCCCAACAGTTTATTTGCCCTTGGTTTTGGCGGTAATGGTATTACGTTCAGTTTGATCGCTGCAGAAATATTAAGAGATAGTATTCTCGGGAAAAAGAATAAGGATGCTGTAATTTTTTCTTTTGAACGCTGATGATTATTTAACTGCCGGAAGGCGGGTCTGTTTGCCAGCCGGGTAAGGTTTTTTTGTCTTTTTTATTCTTGTCTTTATCTTTTTTCTCTTTATCCTTCTTTTCCTTTTCTTTTTTCTTCGCCTTTTTATCTGTTGATTCATTTACCTTGTCATCATCTATTTTATCCTTGGCATGCTGTATCACAAAAAAATAGTTCATATGATCTTCCTCGCTCTTGGAAGCATCAATGATCTCGATAAAATGGTTGTTCTTGTTCCAGTCGGTGTTCCTGTTCAATACTTTCAAACCTATGTTGGGGATGAAATACTCACCATCGGCAAGGCCAAGTGAAAAAATGGGTGATTCAGGTTTTTTACCATTACCACTATATATCATGGCATTCATGATCTTATCCACCAGGTCCATATAATAATCGGCGCTGTCCTGTTTTTTTTGTGCATAATAACAGTAAGAAGCTTCTTTTAGTACACGCAGGCTGAGCGGATGCGTTTGTAAATAGGTTTTAGCTTTTCCCAACGACTCTTCATAACTGCCTGCTTCATTCAGGTCAAAAACCTCCTGTTCCTTTTCCATGTCTTCAAAAGGTTTGTAATGGGAATCTTCTGTATAGCCGATCATAAGGGAGAGTACTTCAAGGTTACTCAGTGTGCTGTCCCTGTCAAGAAAACGGATCAATAATTTTTGATAGTAAAGCGGGTTTTCCCTGTCTTGTGTTTGTTCCAGTATTTTTTTAAAATCCCTTGCATAATCAAATGGAGGCGGTGGTACAGGGGTTGTCTGTTCAAAGGATTTGGTACAGGTAAACAATAAAATGAGTACAAGGTAAAATTGCCGGATCATCTGGATTATTATTAAACCGGAAAATTAAAGAAAATGCAGGATACGTACGTGGATTTGGTAAAAAACCCCTGAAAGAATTTCTTCCAGGGGTTTTTATTTTGCCGGGCAGGCAGTGATATTTACTGCACTATTATCCTGCTGCTGCCATTGATCGTTTTAATATAGTAAATGCCCTTAGCCAGTCCACTTACGGCTACAGTTTGGCTGCCTTCTTTTATACTAAAGGTTTTTACGGTGGCGCCCATACTGCTGATCAGTGAGCCGTTTGTGTTATGCAGGCTCCTGTCTTTTGTATTAATGATGATAAAATCTTTCACCGGGTTAGTGAGTACCGAGAACCCAGGTCCATTCTCTCTTCTGTCAATTTTCATTACCGGGCTGTAAAGGTACTTTTCATCCCTGTCTACCATCTTTATCCTGTAGTAAACAATGGCTGCATTACCATCTGCAACAGTAATCGAATAGTTATTTGATTGCATCCCTTTTGCATAAACACTGCTGAGGCTGATGAAATGAATACCATCAGTGCTTTGTTCAATTATGAAACGGCTGGTATTTATTTCATTGCTTGTTTGCCAATACAAAACTGTATGATTATTTGGTTGAGGAATGGCGCTAAAACTAACCAGCCGTACAGGTATGGTTGAAAAATTTTGTATCAATGTGCCTGCGGTATTGGTTACAACCGGTGCATTGTAATCAAAATAAATACTTGCCGTATTATAAATAGTACTGTTAGCCGGTACCGTTAGTTTTGGTTTTATCCTGAAGGAAACAAAACCATGACTGGCGGGTTCATTCCTGTTGCTGTCGGGCAATAGAATATTAAAAAATTCGAAATAAACTTTATCGCCGTTGACTGTTGTTTTGCAGTTATAAGATGTACCAATCAGTTCAAGTGTGTTCCATTGTAACTGCTCACTGAGTGTATCAGCAATAGTTATATTAAATGCCGTATCAGTCCCGGTGTTTTGAAACCGGATAGTATAGTTGATGTATTTCCCTTCGATCACCTGTGCAGGTGTTAACTGCGATGTAGCCTGTTTGTCGTTCGGATCGAATGAACCACCGATCGGTGTTTTTGTACTGTCCGTTGATGTGGCTGCTCCTCCACTGATGAAGGCTTTTGCGGATAAAGTATCATTTAGTGCTGCAGTGGTTTTTAGATGGAACACTGCAGTAAAGCTGCCTGACTCTCCCGGTGCAAGGCTGCCTGTATTGAGAGAAAGATTGTTGCCGTTATTTATAACTGCGGCTGAAGAACTGGAATCGTAAATAAGTATGTTGTTGTCATAATTAAAAATGATGTTTGAATTTAATGTAGTGGTGCCGGCATTTTCATAGTTAATAAGATATGAAAATGAAAACCCTGGCCTTGCCGCCCAGTTAACCGGCGTAATACGGACAGACAGGCTGTCAAATATTTTATTTACCTGCAATCCGTAATCCTTGTATACGATCGTATCATAGTTCGTAAAATTATAGGAGGCGCTTGCCGGCGCAAAATCGTAATAGTATGCTGGTGTTACAGGGGTAACAGTATATGCGCCAATGCTGTCCGCAGCAATTTCAAAATAACCATTCGAGTTGGAGAAAGTGAAATCGCCGTTTGATAACTGGATCTTTGTATTGGTTTTTATGAGTTCCCCGTTATCCCGGATGCCGTTCTTGTTGTAATCGTAAAAAATATTGCCCGCAACCACAGGGAATGCCTGGCAATTAAATATGTTGTTGGTTGGGTTGCAAAGACCCAGCACCGGCCATGGGTTTGGGTTCCAGTTAGCCGTGTCTTCGAAACTAATATAGAAATTTGCCGGAATATTTGGAAGACATTTCAGGTGATAAGGATCGGTGCGGAGTGAAAGGCCCCAGCCAGTATTGGGTAATTCAGGAAGACAGTAAATATCATTCCATTCAAATGCAATATATAAAAGGCCAAAGGGCAATGCTGGTAACGATGTAAGTTTGTTATTGCCGCAATAAAGCGTCTGCAGGTTACCTGGCAGGGTAAGTGATGTGATGGCATTACTGCTGCAGTCAAGATAAATCAGCCTGCCGGGTAATTCCGCAAGGCTTTTGAACAAATTGCTGGAACACCGGAGATCAATTAAACTGTTTGGCAGCGGAGGAAAGGCGGTGATGGCATTACTGCCGCAATTAAGGTATAATAGTTTACCTGGGAGGGCAGGCAGGGATGTTAGCTGGTTGCCGGCACAGTGTAACGTGTCGATGTTTGCCGGCAGTGCTGGTAGTACAGTGAGGCTGTCCGAGCCGCAGCTAAGAGTTCTTAATGAGTCAGGCAATGCGGCAAGACTATAAAGAGGATTGACACTGCAGTCCAGGTGGCGTAGTGTATTAGGTAAAGCAGGCAGCGAGTGAAGCCTGTTGCGGTAACAATTTAAATATAATAGGGAAGCAGGCATTGGAGGAAGCGAAGTAAGTTCATTACCCCAGCACTCCAGGTGACGCAATTGGTTGGGTAAAGCGCTTATTTGTTTTACCCTGCTCATGTAGCAACTAAAAAATTCAAGCGATGATGGCAATAAGGGCATGTCGAGCCTTGCGGTATCAACATACTCA
Organism: Ferruginibacter sp.; assembly: GCA_047600665.1. Taxonomy (GTDB): domain Bacteria; phylum Bacteroidota; class Bacteroidia; order Chitinophagales; family Chitinophagaceae; genus Ferruginibacter. The sequence continues at coordinate 1,076,265 of JASGKJ010000003.1, read as the reverse complement.
GGTATAGAAGACGGCACCATATCGAAACCGCTGCAATTGAGATAAGTAAGGCTATTTGGAAGTGCCGGCAGCATGCGTATCGGGTTTAGTTGGCAATCCAGGTATTGAAGTCCGGCTGGCAGTACTGGTAAGGTTTGCAGGCCGCACTCGGAGCAGGATAGTGTATCAAGTGAGGATGGTAAAGAGGGCAGAAGCCCGAGCCTGGAACTCCCATTACAATTTAAATATTTTAAAGAAGGCGACAGGTTTTGTATAGTTGTCAATCCCCAGCAATTGATGCACTCAAGGCGTTCAAGCAGTGGCATTACAGGAATATCTGTAACCCTGTATAAATACGAGCAATTGAGGTATCGGAGCGTGGGTGGCAAGGGAGAAAGGCTTTTTATGCCTGAACTGCCCGAGCAATTAAAATAAACAAGTGAATCCGGCATTGCAGGTAATTCCCCCAGATAGCCGATCTGGGCACAATCAAGATACCGGAGCCTTTTAAAATACCTGATGCCCTCAAGTGTTTTAATTTCATAATGACGGGTGGTGAACGAATCCTCGTTTACAATCTCACTGCAGGTGGTATCCATTTGCCCGGCAGAATTGAAACAGGTGGGATAGTAGTATTTCAAAACGCTCCTGAAATTATCATCCGGTATGGTCACATACTGTGCGGCTGAAGAGGCAGCAATAACAATACAGCATACCAGCAGGTTTAAGATCTTTTTCATAAACAGCATTTTAGCGTTGTAGCAAAGGGGCAGGGTATCCAGGTGGTTTTCCGGGGCGGGGTTATGTTATGTAGAGCAGCCTCATGAGTATTCTGTTGCCTGATATATTTAAATTATTTAAGATGCCAGCCAGGTGAACAGGTATAAACTAAGTTTCCCCACCTGTTTGTCATTCCAAAAAAAGCCCCTATTTTTGCGGCGCCGAAAGCTTCAGCAGGATGACCCGGTTTGTGCAAGGCGCTGAACTATTTGGCATACTATGAGAGGATAATCTTCATACCGCAACCAGTTCCAAACTTACTTCAGGAACCCGCCTGTAAAGGCTTTATAATAAATTAAAATTAAGAGTTAAGAATTAAGGGTTAGCCAATAACTCATAGCTCGTAACTCAATATTCATAATTCAAAACTCATAATTAAAATACAATGGCTGATTTAAAATTTCAGAGAAACTTTGGTATTGCCGCCCATATTGACGCCGGCAAAACCACTACTACCGAACGTATCTTACGTTATACCGGTATGATCCACAAAATTGGTGAGGTGCATGATGGTGCAGCCACTACCGACTGGATGGAACAGGAAAAAGAACGTGGTATCACCATCACTTCTGCTGCCGTTAGCTGCCAGTGGAACTTCCCTACTGTATTGGGTAAGCAAACACCAGATACTAAAAAATACAATTTCAATATTATTGATACGCCGGGCCACGTGGACTTTACTGTAGAAGTAGAACGTTCTATGAGGGTACTGGATGGCCTGATCGCTTTATTTTCTGCAGTGGATGGTGTGGAACCACAATCTGAAACGGTATGGCGCCAGGCTAACCGTTACAATGTACCACGTATCGGTTTTGTAAATAAAATGGACCGTGCCGGTGCAGACTTCTTAAACGTGGTTAAACAGGTAATTGAAATGCTGGGTTCTAAAGCAGTTCCTTTGCAGTTACCGATCGGTGCAGAAGATGGTTTTAAAGGTGTGGTGGACCTTATCAAAATGAAAGGTATCATCTGGCACATGGAAACAGAAGGTATGACCTTTGATGAAATTCCTGTACCGGAAGATATGGTGGAAGAAGCAAACGAATGGAGAGCCAAACTGGTGGAAGCCGTTGCTGAATACGATGATCACCTGATGGAAAAATTCTTTGATGATCCAAACAGCATTACTGAAGAAGAAATGCACAATGCGATCCGCAAAGCAACAATTGACTTATCGATTGTACCAATGATGTGCGGTTCTTCATTTAAAAATAAAGGTGTACAAACTGCACTGGATGCGGTTTGCCGTTACCTGCCTTCACCGGTGGATATCGAAGCGATCAAAGGAACTGATCCTGATACAGGCGAAGAACTGATCCGTAAACCAGATCCAAAAGAACCATTTGCGGCTTTGGCATTTAAAATTATGACAGATCCGTTCGTGGGCCGCCTGGCGTTCTTCCGTTGTTACTCTGGTCACCTGGATGCTGGTTCTTATGTACTGAATGTAAGAAGCGGTAAAAAAGAAAGGATCAGCCGTATCATGAAGATGTTTGCCAACAAGCAGAACCCGATCGATTTTATCGAAGCCGGTGATATCGCTGCGGCAGTTGGTTTCAAGGAAATTAAAACAGGTGATACGCTTTGTCATGAAGACCATCCTATCACGCTGGAAAATATGTTTATCCCTGAACCGGTAATTGCGATAGCAGTGGAGCCTAAAACACAGGCTGACGTTGATAAAATGGGCCTTGCTATTGCCAAACTGGTGGAAGAAGATCCTACACTGCGTGTTAATACAGATGAAGATACCGGTCAGACCATCCTTCGTGGTATGGGTGAGCTGCATTTGGAGATCATCATCGACCGTATGCGCCGTGAATTTAAAGTGGAAGTAAACCAGGGTGCACCACAGGTGGCCTATAAAGAAGCTTTTGGTACTACTATTGAGCACAGGGAAATATTGAAAAAACAATCCGGTGGTCGTGGTAAGTTTGCTGATATCGTATTTGCATTTGGTCCTGCTGATGAAGAATGGATGAAAGAAAATGAAGGCAAGCAGTTCCAGTTTGTAAATGACCTGTTTGGTGGATCTATTCCAAAAGAATTTGTACCTGCCATCATCAAAGGTTTTGACACTGCGATGAGCACAGGTGTACTGGCCGGTTATCCTGTAAACAACATGAAAGTTCGTGTATTTGATGGTAGCTACCATGATGTGGATTCTGATGCGATGAGTTTTGAGTTGTGCGCCAAAGCTGGTTTCCGTGAAGCCGGCCGTAAAGCAAAACCAACATTGCTGGAACCGATCATGAAAGTGGAAGTGCTTACACCAGACCAGTACATGGGTGATGTAACAGGTGACTTGAACCGCCGCCGTGGTATGCTGGAAGGTATGGACAGCCGTAACAACCTGCAGGTAATTAAAGCCAAAGTTCCGCTGAGCGAAATGTTTGGTTATGTTACACAGTTGCGTTCACTGTCTTCAGGCCGTGCAAGCTCTACCATGGAGTTCAGCCACTATTCTCCGGCTCCAAACAATATTGCAGAAGCAGTTATTGCAAAGAGCAAAGGAAAAGTGAAGATTGACGAAGAATAAATTTTAATTCTTTGATGATACAAGCAAGCCCTGCACGAAAGTGCAGGGTTTTGTTTTTTGCTGTCATTTTGCTATGAAGAAATAAATATAATGTTACCAACAGTTGTATTTCATGGCGACATCGTTGCGTCACTCACTTGTGCTGCATAGGCTGTATAAAGCGGCTGATGCTTTGTTGGGAAAGTTTTATTAGTTTCGTAAGGCTAGTTGATTGTGCAGTTTACGTCAGGTATCATTTGAAAAACTTACAATAGATTACTTAAATAGAATATTACACGCAATCATTATGAAGACTGTATTGTTGTTTCTCTTTTGCTTTTATTGGGGAGATCTATTCGCTCAAACTCTAAATTCTACGTTTCTTATTCCTAAAGATTATAAGGGATTAATTTATGTTTTTTTGCAACAACCGGGCGCTGATACGTTACCTGTTGTTGACAGCACTCAAATATATCTAATTCCTGGCGATGGTGTTTTAGTCACAAAATCGAATTCAGTTGACTATAGCATAACTTCTTTTTACTATATAGACTCGTTAGGAAATAGGCAGGAAATTAATACACCTTGTAGTGGAAGGTCTGCGAACGAGTGCATAAATGGAATTGAAGTGAAGGGAGGACAATATGAGTACTATCAATCAAAAAAGGATAAAACTCCTCTCCAGTTTATTTTGTTAAGTGTTACTGATAGTGCCACAATGAATTTAGTGAAAAATAAAAACTATAACAAAAGAATGTCAGCCAAAATATCTAGAAAGCTAAGGCGGGAGTTTTATTTTGAATATAAGCCAATCAAATTATAAACTGCCTGCTATCCGAGTGCCGCTGTTGTGTGTTTTCACCAACAGCCGTAGAGTTAAAGCCATAGGTGTATTAAGTAAATGATTAGTTACCTGCTCTCTCATCAGCAATTAAGAACTGCACTTCCCGATTCTTTTATATTTTTGATACAGTTCAGAGAATTTCCGTGCAATAAATAAAACAGGCACACTAATATGACAGACGCAATAGTACCATTACTCTCCCTGATTGCCCTGGAAGTAATTCTTGGTATTGATAATATTATTTTCATCTCTATTTTAGCCGATAAGCTTCCTGAGAACCAGCGCAACAAACTAAGGTATTGGGGTATAGGACTGGCAATGGTAATGCGGTTGTGCCTGTTAGCGTTCATTGCCTGGATTCTCCAGTTGGATCAAACATTATTTACACTGTTTAATATTGATTTTTCCGGTAAAAGCCTGATTCTGATTTTGGGCGGTTTGTTCCTGATATTTAAAAGTACCAAAGAGATTTACCATAAAACTGAAATTGAATCAGCAGATACACCAAAGGTTCCGGTAAAAGCAAGTTTTAAAAAATTGTTGTCAGAAGTGATCCTGCTCGACCTGGTTTTTTCAATTGATTCAATTATTACAGCGGTTGGTATGGTGCAGGAACTTTGGGTTATGTACACCGCAGTAGTCGTTACGGTGGTTATTATGTTGTTTGCATCCAAACCTATTAGTGAATTTATCGGGAAACATCCGTCCTTTAAAATATTGGCCTTGTGTTTTTTATTAATGATCGGTGTTTCGCTTTTGGCAGAAGGTTTCCACTTTGAAATACCCAAAGGGTATATTTATTTTTCCATGGCGTTTGCTTTTTTAGTTGATGTGATACAAATGAAAACGGTTAAGCAAAAGACAAGTTGATATTAAAATATTTCTCATCACTGCTGAGATAGGGTTGTCACTGCCCGGTTTTAGCTTTACTGTATAACAAACTAAAATAAGTAAATGAGTAATCAAGTAATTCAGCAATTCCATGTAATAGGCATTGCTGTAAGAACCACGAACGAAAATGGACTGTCTGCACAGGATATCCCGGCGCTGTGGAATAAATTTATGAGTGAAGGAATTGCGGCAAAGATTCCCGGGAAAATAGACAATACTCTTTATTGTATTTATACTGAGTACGAAGAAGATCACACCAAACCTTACACAACTATTTTAGGTTGTAAAGTTGAAAGCCTGGATAGTATCCCGGGCGGAATGATTGGTAAAACAATTGAAGTGGCAGATTATAAAAAATACACAGCAACAGGAAATATTCTGGAGGGGTTGGTTTTTAATGAATGGTTAAAGATCTGGAACTCGGATTTGAACAGGGCATTTACTGCAGACTTTGAAGTGTATGATGAGCGGGCCCTGAATCCTAAAAATGCAGCAGTTGATATCTTTGTGGCTGTAAAATGATACGTCTTTTTTGTGCTGAACTTTTTTTTATTAAACCAAAACAATCTTTAAATAAAAAATAATAGTAGATTATTACTAACGGTGCCGTATATTTTATTTTTATGTAACCTTTTTTCGTTAAGTGTAAGGAAGTTATTAGAAAAGTTTAACAGTATTTACATTCATAACAACGCCTGTGTTATTATATTGCCGCCTTCAGAATAACTGTTAAAGCCAAATAACTGTAAATAATCTATGAAATACCTTGCACTAACCTTCATAACCACACTGACCGTAATTTTTACCAGGGCACAAACAGAACATGATCAAAATGCAGCAGCAGACAGTTTATATATCCAGGAAGTGGAAGAACGCCATGCGCCAGCTAAAGTATTACATGCAGAACCATTGTACATTGATCTTATAAGAGACCTTGGCGCAAGAAAAGGGGAGAGGGAATGGAATATTGGCCTGGGTATTACAGATAAAAATACTTATGATCATTACACTGTGCTGGTTGAATATGAATGGGCGCCGGTGAACAGGCTCGGGCTTGAAGTGGAACTGCCTTTTTCAATACACTATGCTACTGATGGAAACCAATCTGCACCTGCCAGTAAACTCAACAGTTTTAAACTGGCGGGTCAATACTCTTTTTATGTATCGGAAAAAAATAAAACCAGTATGGCGCTTGGTTATATACATGAATTTGAGTTAACAGAATTTAAGCACTATGGGAAAGACAGATTTGTTACAGGCAATGTGTACAACCCCTTTTTTGTAGCAGCCAAACGCTGGGGCAATAACTTTCATACACTGCTGTACACAGGGCCGGCTCTTGCACATCATTTTACTGACCGTTCTTTACATACGAGCTGGCAGATCAACAGTAATGTTCACTACATGATACCCGGTACAAAAAATTTCATTGGCATAGAACTTAACAAGAGTATTGAAAAAGGAGATTTTGATATGACAGTACGGCCTCAAATGCGGGTGGGTATTGCAGACAATATGCTGATTGGTATCGTGGCGGGCGTTCCTGTAAACAGGGAAAATGAACGGTTCAGCACTTTTTTACGCCTGATATATGAGCCCGGGCATAAAAAGAATGATCATTAAAAATTACCAACAATGCTACTGTTACTATAGAATTAAGTCAAACAAAAATTTTGCAATACAGCTTTTTATTCACTACATTTATTTTACAATTGCAATTGAGCCAATACAAGTCCTAAGCAAAACCCCGGCAGCTACCTCTCACTCACAGTAAAGAACACCAATTTCCTTCTTTATCTTTTTATTGTTTATCCTGCTGATAAGCAGGTGTACTATTATATTTATTCAAAACACGCCTAATAGAATTTAACATGAGAAAGATTTTACTCAATACTGTACTGCTGTGCAGTTTTATTGTGGGCTATGCACAAACAGGCGAGCTGGATGCCAGCTTTGGCACCGGTGGTATCGTTACTACAAATGCCGGCTCAGCCTTTGGTCATTACACAAGGGGTCAGCAGGTGCTGCTGCAAACCGATGGCAGCATGTTCATGGTCTATTTGGGCCCAAACCAGTCAACTGTTATAACTAAAAAAAATGCGGATGGTACTACGGACCTTTCCTATGGTACCAATGGTTATTCGGCCGCTGTTGGAATCATCGGCAGGGCAGTCCGCCAGCCAGATGGTAAAATAATCGTTGCGGGGTATGCAAGAAATTCAACAGTGTCTTTTTATAACTCTACCGATATTGCTTTGGTGAGATTCAATGCCAATGGTACACTCGACAACAGCTTTGGTGTAAATGGTATTGTCACGGAAGATTTTGGTATTGATGAAAGTGCTTCCGGCGTGGCATTACAGCCAGATGGAAAAATTGTGATCAGTGTAAATACGCTTGACCCCAGCATATTTATTCCTGGTATGATGGTGATGCGATACAACCCGAACGGAACAAGAGATAATACCTTTTCCGGTGATGGGATGGCTGATTTTGATTTTGGTAATTCCGACCAACTGGGAGATGTAGCGGTACTGTCCACCGGCAAAATATTATTGTGCGGTTCAGTATTGTTCCGTTTAAATTCAGATGGAACACTGGATACAGGGTTTGATGAAGACGGACGGGTGGAAACAGGAGGTTTTGCGGGCAACATGATCATTCAGCCGGATAATAAAATTCTGATGTCGGGTTATTACTATGTTGATGCATCTAACACGGGTGGGTTTGCGGCACGGTATAACAGCGATGGTACACCGGATAATAATTTTGATGGTGATGGTACTGTATTGGTTGCTTTCGGCGGTACAAATGAATCTTTGGGTTCAATGCAACTGCAAAGTAATGGAAATATAATTTTGGCAGGTTATACATCCTCCGCACCGGGTGTGGCAGATTTTGCTGTGGCCCGTTTTACAAGTACAGGCAGCCCGGATAATACTTTTTCCGGTGATGGTAAACTCACGATCAACTTCGGGCCATCATCGTCAGGATATTATGGTGCTTCGGTTGCCGTACAATCAAATGGTGCTGTAATAATTTTAGGTTATGGCGTTAATGGTACCAATTCTTCGGTAGCGGCAGCACGTGTTACGGTGGCCGGTGCCCCGGATAATACTTTTTCCGGTGATGGTTTTTTTACCGAGAATATTGTGCAGGGCTCCACCAATTATACATGTACTGCAGCACAGCCAGATGGAAAAGTTGTAACAGCAGGTTATACATGGAATGGAGCCAGCTATGATTTTATTATAGCACGTTATAATTACAATGGCACGCTGGATAATACTTTTTCCGGTGATGGGCTGCAAATAACCAGTTTGAGTGCTGCGGATGATAAAGCATACGCAATAAAAATTCTCACAACTGGTAAGATACTGGTGGCGGGTGCTGCTGGTACGAATGTTGGCCTTGCCCAATACAACAGTGATGGCACACTGGATAACACTTTTGATGGTGATGGCATAAAGGTGAGTGATTTTGGTACAACCACGGATGTGGCAAGGGCATTGGCGGTACAAACAGATGGAAAGATCATCATAGCAGGTTCTGTTGTTGCACGGTATAACAGTGATGGTACTACAGATAATACTTTTTCTGGTGACGGAAGATTAGATGGTGCATCCAATGCCTATGCGGTGGCTTTGCAGGCAGATGGAAAAATAGTCTTTGCCAATAACGGTACCGTGTATGGGGATCTGTTCGTATACAGGTATAATAGTGACGGTACGCCTGATAATACGTTTGGAGAAGCCGGCGATGGTTCAGTGCCCTTTTATGTAGATGATATTGGTTTGTATGATGTTGTCAGGGCAATCGTTATACAGCCCGATGGGAAGATAGTGCTTGGTGGTTATTACGAATATACTTACAGGGCAACAGGCGCACAGTTCAGGCTTACCCGTTTAAACAGTAATGGTACACTTGATAATACTTTCGCCGGCGGCAGGGTTACACAGGGTATCAATCAAAAAAGTTATGGCACATCCCTTGCACTGCAGCCGGATAACAAAATACTGTTCGCAGGATATGCTTACAACGGTACGGGTTATGATTTCACCGTTTTAAGATACAACACGAATGGAACACTGGACCAGGGTTTTAGCGGTGATGGTATACAGGTGACGCATTTGAACGCAGCATCAAGCCAGGTAAATGGACTTGCTGTTTACGATAACAAGTTATACGCTGCAGGTTTTGGTGAATACCCCGGCACTTTTGGAGCGGTGGCAAGGTATTATTTATGTACATCTCTGGACCCCGGTTGTTACGCTCCGGTAACATGTACTTCAAGCGGCACAAGAAATATCCGTGGTTATATTAACCGTGTTTTCTTCCGCAATATTGCCAATGAAAGCGGCTGGAACGGCGGTTATGGTAACTACCAGTACCTGGTAGCGCCTGTTAAAAGAAAAGCATCTTATACAATGACCATCGTACCGGGCTTCACTGGTTTTCCCGGGTTTACTTTGTATACAAGGGCATGGGCTGACTGGAACCAGGATGGTGACTTTGATGATGCCGGCGAATTGATATTTTCACCAGCAGCCAGCAGCAGGACAGTTACAGGTATGACAGTAGCTGTTCCCTCCACGGCAAGATTTGGTAAAACAAAATTACGTATTGCCATGCGGCAGGGTACGGCACCAACCACCTGCGGCACATTTGAATTTGGTGAAGTGGAAGATTATACTTTATTGGTTGAATCACCAGTGGCTGCAAGGCCGGGAAGGGATACAGATAATGCAAATGAGATCGACATAACAGCTAACAGTATACGCTATAAGATCTACCCAAATCCCGTATCTGCCAATCTCATCATAATGCGTACAGATGCTGCCGCTGTTAGCAGTGCAAAACTGAATACACAACTCAGCTTTACAGACGCAATGGGCAGACTTGTATTAAGTAAAACACTCAATGATGCAATAGAACAGGTGGATGTTGGTAAACTTGCGAATGGTGTATATGTAATGCGTTTGCAAAATGGTAATTCAACAACCGTTCAAAAAGTAATAGTGAATCATTAGGTGAATATTGGTTCTTACTGCTGAACTATTGCAAACTCCGCATAATTAATGCGGAGTTTGCTTTTATAGCTGCCTTTTTCCAAACTACCGGCAACGGCTAGCTCAAAAAAATAAACCGCATAAAAAATTTTGCCGTACAAATTATTATTCTATACCTTTATTATTCAATTGCAGTTGCACCTGAACTCATCCTAAGCAAAGCTACCGGCACTACCTCACCCACACATCAAAAAGTACCAATTTCCTTTATTGTATTGTTATTTATTTGGCCTGTTGATATAACAGGTAAGGGTATTGTATTTTTTAAAACACACCTAATAAAATTTAAAATGAAAAAGATCTTACTCAATGCTGCATTCCTATGCAGCGTAATTGGAAGCTATGCTCAGACAGGAGAACTTGACCCCATGTTTGGAACAGGGGGTATTGTTACCACCACTGCTTTACTTCCGGGAGCAACAGTTTATAACAGTTCAGTTGTTCAAAGCGATGGTAAGCTGGTTGCTGCTGGTTATACCAACAACGGGACAAACGACTTTGCAATTGTCAGGTACAACGTAAATGGAACACCCGATAACAGTTTTTCAGGGGATGGAGTCATCACGGTAAGCCTGAGTGCAGGTAATGATGTAATAAATGCCGTTGTTATACAGGCTGACGGCAAAATCTTAGTGACAGGCAACGCAGGTAATGATATTGCACTGGCAAGATTTAATACAGATGGCAGTCCTGATAACAGTTTTGATGGCGATGGAGTGGTGATTACTGACTTTGGGGGAGCAGACACTGCCAGGGCCATTGCTGTTCAGAGTGACGGTAAAATTGTAATAGGCGGAACGGCAGTGGTTCGCTATAATACCAATGGCAGCATTGATAATAGTTTTGATGGAGATGGCAGGTTAAATGGCACTTATAATTGTGGGGCTATAGCAATACAAAATGATGGTAAAATTTTGGTGGTAAACAATGAAATTTCCAGGGCTACTGTCTGGCGGTTTAACAGTAATGGAACTGTTGATACAGGTTTTGGAGAGTCTGGAACTGGTTCTACTTCGATGCAGGATGAAGCTGTTTCCACTAATTATACAGGAAGAGCAATTGCAATACAGGGTGATGGTAAAATCGTAATAGTGGGTGACTATGCTATTCGTGATTTGGGTGTATCCGTTTTTATGCTTGTCAGGCTGGATCTAAACGGTATTTTTGACGATAACTTTTATGGCCATGGCCAGACATATCGAACTATTACGGAGAAGGATACCTGTACTTCCGTGGCTATTCAGCAAGATGGCAAAATCATTTTAGGCGGGCATTCGCTTATTGATGGAAGTCGTGCGTTTGTTCTTGTACGATACATGTCCGATGGTGACGATGATCTCAGTTTCAGCGAAGATGCGACCCAAATTACACAGTTGGGTAATGGTTATGACGCCTTAAATAGTATTGTTATTAGTGGGGATAAACTTTATGCAGTTGGGTATAGCGATAACAGTGGATTTGCTGGGGCGGTGGCAAGATACAGCCTTTGCTCACCCGGAGACCCTGGTTGTGGTGCCCCAGCCACCTGTGCAGCAAGCGGTACACAAAACAACCGCGGCTATATCAACCGTGTGTTCTTCCGTTCCATTGCCAATGAAAGCGGCTGGAACAATGGCTATGGCAACTTCCAGTCACTAACGGCTTCGGTAAAACGAACTGCATCTTATACAATGACCATTGTACCCGGCTTCACTGGTTTTTCAGGATTTACTTTATATACAAGAGCATGGGCAGACTGGAACCAGGATGGAGACTTTGATGATGCAGGGGAATTAATATTTGCGCCGGCAGCCAGCAGCAAAACAGTAAGCGGTATGACAATAGCCATACCATCCAATGCAAAATTTGGTAAAACAAAACTGCGTCTTGCCATGCGGCAGGGAACGGCACCAACGGCCTGCGGCACATTTGACTATGGAGAAGTGGAAGATTATACATTGCAGGTGGAACAAACTTATTCAAGACCTGGAAGAAGCGATAATGAAGAAGAAAATACAAATGTGTTCACCAATGTTGCCAGGTACAATGTATTTCCAAATCCTGTTTCGGGCAATTTAATAATTCAGCGGACAGATATTGCAAACAGTGCAATCAATACAATGCTGAGCATAACAGATGCAGCCGGAAGATTGGTGATGAATAAAAAATTAAACAACTCGCTTGACCAAGTGGATGTAAGTAAATTAAACAATGGTGTTTATTTCCTTCGTTTACAAAATGGAAATGAAATTAAAGTTGAGAAAGTCATTGTAAAACACTGATAAAAGTAATAAGAGGCTGTCTCGAAAAATGGGATAGCCTCTTTTATTAAAGTATAATTTTTACCAGTAATAATTTATATTTTATAATTGTCTTTGTGGAGTTTTGTCCTAAGTAAGATCCGGTGAGCTTTTCTCCTGTGTTAGTATAAATTTAGATGTCCTTTGTAATTGAATGCTTGCTTGTTTAAGGAAAGGGCTGCTTTCAATAAACATCTGTGACCTTTTTTCTGATTAAAAAATAATGGATAAATGAAAAAGCTTTTCTTTTTTGTTTTTTTGGGATGTGTATCGCTTACAGGGCTTGCGCAGCTGGCGCCTGATTCTTCATTTGGCGGTAGGGGAATTGTTACTACTGCTGTAGGAGCAATAAATAAAAATGAGATTGCAGGAAAAAAAATACTGTTAGACCAGCAGGGGAACATTTATATAGTTTGCGAAATAAATAATTTAACCTGTATAGTAAAAAGAAAACCGGGCGGCGAAAAAGATAGTAGCTACGGATATAAAGGGCAGGTACTGGTGCCAGTTATTAGTGCCCAGATTGCTGTTCAGCCTGATGATAAATTAGTGATATACGGGCATGCAAATAATACGCCTAGTGAAGATATGGACAATTTTTATACAGGTGTAGTAAGGCTTAATACGAATGGAACTATCGACAGCTCATTTAACGATGGCCTTATGATAATCAATTATGGAATGCGTGAAATCAATGCTATTCTAGCCCAGCCTGACGGAAAAATTATAGTCGCATCCCGTTACTATGCATTTGAAAATACTCCAAGACTTTCAGTTCGCCGGTTTAATCCTGGTGGGAACAATGATTTTTCTTTCGGAAATGGCGGCCGTACCGAATTTGTTGGTAATCCATCTTATATCTCTGCATTGGCTCTCCAGCCCGATGGAAAAATAGTTGCCGTTGGTGGCAGTAAATTTCGCTTAAATTCAAACGGTACACTTGACAGCAGTTTTTTGTGGTCTGCCTGGGCCTGTTTTGAAAATTGCGGTGCGGATATTACTTTGCTTAAAATACAAGACGATAATAAAATTTTGATTGCAGCCGGCCGGGTAATAAGCCGTTATAATACAGATGGTACACCGGACAGCAGTTTTAACACGGAGGGCTATATTTTTATTCCGGGACTGGAGCCTGAAGAAAGAATTTCTTCCATCATTGCCCTCCCAGGGGGCGGAGTATTTGCAGCATTTGCTGCACCCAATCCAGGCAAACACCGGTTCACGCTTGTACGGCTTCGTCCCAATGGAACACCAGACAGTTCTTATGCGGATGACGGTGTATCAAGTGTTGATTTTGGAACACAGGATAACTACAGCAGTCTGATTCTCCTGCAGGATAGCGGGTACCCGCTGGCGTTAGGCTATAATATTAATGATGGTTTTAAAAATATTGCCCTGGGCAGGTATACCCCTGGTTGGTTACCGGACAGTAGTTTCGGGGGGACAGGCTTCCTGGTGGATTATATGAAAAGGGTGTCTTCGTATTATACTTGTACTGCTGTACAGGGAGATGGTAAGTCACTTGCTGCAGGGTATGCCTGGGACGGTTTGCATTATGATTTTGCTCTTGTCCGGTACAACCTTGACGGAACATTGGACATGTCTTTTAACAAAACAGGCAAGCAGGTGATAAGCTTTGATACAGTTGATAGTAAAGTAAAGGACATTGCAATACTGCCTGATGGGAAGATTTTGCTTGTTGGGAATGCAGGGGATGATATTGCAATTGCACGTTATCGTCCTGATGGCTCTCCAGACAGCAGCTTTAATGGAAATGGCCGCTTGATGGAAGATTCTGGAGGTATGGATTTCGCCAACACAGTTGCTGTTCAGGCGGATGGCAAGATACTGGTAGGAGGCTCTTCTGTTTGGAGATATAATACCGACGGCTCCCCGGATAATAGTTTTGATGCTGATGGAAAATTGGATGACCAATACAAATGCAATGACATTCTTATACAGCCTGATGGTAAGTTATTAATTAGTGACGATGGTTTAATACGCAGATTTAGCCCGGCAGGCGCACCTGATACCACATTTGGATATGGAGGTTTTGCACATATATATGCTGATCCGGATGATTATTATTCTACGATCACTCCCAAATCTTTAATACTACAGGCTGATGGTAAAATTATAGTAGCAGCAAACAGACTTTACGTGCAAAGACGTGGAGGTTATAGTATAACACACACCTTAACCCGCTTAAACCCGGACGGCTCGATCGATGCTAGTTTTAGCGGGGGCGGTATTTCAGGTTCATTTGGGACTTATGCTAATACCGTATTATTGTATGGGGCTAAAATAATCGTTGCAGGATATAGAAATAACCAGGCGGCTGATGATTTTTGCATTTCATCTTATAACAGTGATGGCACCCCTGATGCTGCTTTTGGGGATAATGGCCGTGTAATAACAAAGGTGAGTGAAGGAAACGACAGGATCGGAGGTGCTGTGCTTTGGGGAGATAATTTATATGCTGCGGGCAGTGCACAGTTCACTGGCGATGTTGGAGTAATGGCCAGGTATTCTATGCGGTTGAAGGACGCTCAGGATTGGAATATATGCCCGGGTGGAAATTTAAAACTTACCTCAACTATAGAAGGGAACACATACCAATGGCAGGTTAATAGCGGAACAGGATATGAAGACTTAAATAATGACAACTTCTATACTGGAGTTAACACTGCATCATTGCAAATGACCGGCACCCCTTCTTCATTTTATGGCTATAAATTTCGCTGTATAGTTAATGACAGCCTGTACAGCAATGAATCAAAGATAAAGTTTGTTGCAACATGGAGCGGGGCTGCGAATGATAGCTGGCATGATACCCGTAACTGGAGTTGCGGTGTTGTTCCCGATAGTAACACTGATGTTTACCTGAAGCTGGGTACAAGTTACAGGCCTGTTATTTATAGTAATATATCCTGCCGCAGTATTAAATTGGTACCCGTAAGCTCGCTGCTTGTAATGCCGGGTGTGAAGGTTAGTATTACAGGTAAAACACAATAAATATTGCATCAATACAGCAGTGATTCAGCCCTTCCCTCTTTCTTTTATTCATGCGCCGGGTAAGGATTACCGCGGTGGCAGGTATTACAGGTAATTACATTCAGGTATTCAGGCCTGGCTGTCGTATCAAAATAGAAATAGGTTTTATTAATATCGATGGTCAGCCGTATCATCCTGCGTGCCTGTTCCTTCATTTCATTGTCTGCTGCAAAGTCAAGATTGCCGCCTGTATTGGTGAGTAATAAATTTTTAGCTTTGCTATGGCAAAAATCGCAGGATACTTTTAATGCTTTATTATAGGTCTGCATAATGCTGTCCAGTTTTTGATCACTTATATCCTTTGGCAGCACCTTCAGGTTTTTAAAATTTCTTTCCTTATTCATGGTGGCAGATGTGCCGACTACAATAATTATTGCAAGTGAGACCAGGGTCATTATTTTTTTCTTGTGATGCATATCTGATTATTTAACGGGTTAAGACTATGCTGTAATATTAAGATCATAGAGGTCTGCAGTGTATTTTTAACTGTAAAAAGAATGTAAACAAGTGTAAATTCTTCCCAAACTGGCTGTCAATGACGGTAATCCTCTAATTTTACCCGGTGAAATTATTTCCTGTTATTACATTGGTCATTGTATCATTTGCACTCCTGGCTGTTTACAGGGGTGAGAACGGTAATGACCGGTTATACACGGAGAATAAGAAAATGATCGTTCTCCGGAAAATTATGCATGAACTGATGCGTAGTGCAGGAGACAGTACTTCGCAGATCCAGCCCGTAAAAAAAATATCAGAACAGGAATTTCGTGTTTATATAAAAAGTACGCTTGCAGTTGTACCGGATTCTTTTGTAAATATTGTGAGGGAGGTCATCAAAAGGGACAAGCTGGAAGAGGTCTTTACAGCTAATATTGTAAAATGCGGCGACAAACAAATTGCTTATGCTTTTGCTTCTTCTCCCATCAGCAATGATAATATTGTTCCCTGCCTGGGCAGAAAGCTGCCCGAAGACTGTTATTACCTTGATTTTATTTTTGCACAACAGGAAGACAATTCAGCCCGGTATTTTTACCCCGGCGCTGTTGCGGTTGTTTCCGTCTTATTGTTTTTCTTTTTTGCAGCCAGGGGAAATAAAAAGAAAAAAGCTTCATTACCAGAACCAGTAGCTGACCCGGTAATGAATGATTTTGTTCCTCTTGGGCGCTATAAGTTTAACCCGGCACAGCAATGGCTTGAGCTGGATGGCGAAAAAACAACCCTTACACAAAAAGAGAATCAACTGCTCTCCATTTTAACAGCTGCACCTGGTACAATTATCGAAAGAGCAACCCTGCAGAAAGAAATATGGGAAAATGAAGGCGTTATTGTTACAAGAAGTCTTGATATGTTTATATCAAAACTGCGGAAAAAACTCGGTGGAGATCCAGCCCTTAAGATCATCAACATACACGGCAAAGGATATAAGTTTGAAGTAAGTGTGTAAAACCCCTCCATTCTGAATCTTACCGGTTAAAATCTTCCAAAGGAACGCAGAGACATTCGGCTTAAATATTATATATCTTCGTTCTCCCGGTAAAACCACCACTGTTTATGAAAAAATTATTACCCTTACTATTTACCCTTATTGGGTTGCAGGCCTTTTCACAGGATTATTACATAGCGGGCAGGCTCTACTATGATGATAACCGCAACCGTGTTTATGAGCCGGGGGAGCAATCGCTTGGGGAGCAGGCTGTTGTAATAGCGCCTGCGGATCAGCCTGGTTTTCCTGAATTTTTTAGTGATTTTAAATATGCGGATGAGAACGGATTTTTCCTGTTCCCAGATCTTCCTGCCGGTACTTATAAGGTTGCTCTTTTAGCAGATTATGACAGTGTGCATTATTACGATGACCTTATTAAATACATTACCATCCCGAAAGATGATGGTGGTAATACATGGAGTGTGGATTTTGCTTTTCAGCCCAAACCGGGCTTTGGTTTTTCACCAGTAGGAGTAACCCATGGCCGTGTTTATTATGATAATAACAGGAATAATATTTTTGACAGCGGGGATGCTCCTTATCCCTATGCATTGTTAAGAACCTTTGCATCTGGCGCCCAGAATATAATCTCGAATTATCTCATTACAACAGATGAAAATGGACTGTACACAAATTATGTGGACATCGGTTCCACACAGGTTAATCTTGAATCGGAATATAATACGGATGAGTATGAATATGTGCCTTCGGCAGATAAAAATTATTTTTCTGATACCATGGAGGTGATTGATTTTGCGATTCACAAAAAGGACAGTATCGAATACACATTTATTTACTTTGATCCGGCAGACGAATTTCCTGAACAGGTGTACACCGGCGGTGATACAAAACATTATGCCCTTCATTTTGGCTATTATGGCCTTGTTTCTTCCATGCCTGCAAAGGTTAAACTTGATTTTAGTCCTAAGGTGACATTGGCCTCTTCTTCTGTAGCGCCCACGGTTTCATCACCTGGTCATCTTGAATGGAACTTTGCTGATGTAAGAAATTACCTGGAGAATGGGCAGGTGACAGATTCGATCAGCCTTGATTTTAATATTCCTGTTACCGGGGATACCATACTGGGCTTTAATTTTCAACCGGCTTTTATTCCGGGTATCCCGGTAAGCCGTGTTGGGTTTGAAAATGTACAGGGCGTACAGGTAAACTTTCTATTCCCTGAAACACCTGCTGCCGGTCCTACAGAAGGTATTAAGTGGCTGAGGACATATAACAACGGGAAAGAATTTTCTGACAGCTATTTAATGGGTATTGACACTGTTAAAACAAATGATGGCTATTTTGTGCTGAGTACTAAAAGTGAAACGGACAGTTTTGGACAATCATTGCTCTACCCTGTTATATCAAGGCTGGATAAAGATGGATTATCTGTTTGGGAAAAGAAGCTGGAGGGGTCTGCCGGTTCACTATACAATGGTTTAGTAAAACAAACAGGCGATGGAGGGTTTATTGCTTTAATAAACAGTTATGAGTACATGACTGAGTACAGTGGTTTTTCTGTTATGAAATTTGATTCACTGGGTAACGAACAGTGGAACAAACGGGTTGAAGGATCTGGCGATGAGTTTGCAAATGCGCTTTCAACCACGGCTGATGGAGGCTTTGTCATTGCCGGCTCCAGCACTTCAGATGATGGTGTTTTTGCAAATAGTATAAGTGATTCTCTCAGTGATAATCTTTTTGTAATGAAACTGGGCAGCACAGGCGATATTACATGGACAAAGGTGTTGGGTGGCAGCCGTGATGATGCTGCGAATGCAGTACTGCCTCTTTCAAATGGCTCTTTATTAGTACTGGGATATACTTCCTCGTTAGATGGCAATGTGAATGGGGCACACAATCATGAATTAATTGAGGAAAGAAACGTGGATAAATATTATGCACCTGAAGCATGGGTGCTTAACCTTGATGCAAATGGTAATATGATCTGGAACAGGTGTTACGGGGGGACACGTACCAGCTATTTCAGTGGTGCAATAGAAAACGCAGGTGGTATTTTACTCGCCGGCTCCACTAATTCAAAAGATGGTGACCTGCCTGCTTATCCTGAAGGAGCCACCGCACTCTGGCTGTTACAGGTGTCCAATACCGGTAATATTCAATCAAGCCGGCTGCATAAAATGTTCCGTGGTTACAGCGATTCTCCCTATGAAATTCCCGGTACTTCAATTTATGACAATCATTTTGCCACCCGCCTTCAGAAAACAAAGGATGGTAATTTTATTGCCGGCGGTGTCATTACGGATAAGTATGGTTCCATAAAAACAAAACATGGCTCCACTGATTTTGTAATTGTGAAATTTAATCCTGCAGGAGATATTTTGTGGCAAAAAGCAATCGGTGGAAAAAAGTACGATGCAATAAATGATCTTATAGTAGATAAAAATGATGATATCATTTTTTGGGGCAATACAGATTCAGAGAATGATGATATATATGGCTATGGATATGGAGATGTGTTCCGTGGTGTGTTGTGTAAGGTTGGTATCACAAATGTTATTAAAGGGCAGGTATTCATCGATAATAATAATAACGGTATCAAAGATGCAAGCGAACGCTTTTACAGTGAAGGAAGGATCAGCTCTGCTAAAATTAAGGATACCGTAAACGGGTATATTTTTGAAGGACAGTTTTTAAATAACGTGGATACAGGTAATTACATAACTACTTACAGGCCACCTAATAATTATTATACCATATCGCCTGTATCACACAACACCGTATTTACAATACCTGACCAAGTTGACGTGGTAAATTTTGCATTAAAGCCAAAACCCAACATGAACGACCTGGAAGTGCAGTTGATTCCGCTTACCATAGCAAGGCCAGGTTTTGAAAGCCACTACCGCATCATTGTAAAGAACGTGGGTACCACCACACTTAGTAATGCAGTAACCGGTTTCCGGAAAGACAGCAGGCAAACATATGTGTCTTCCAGCAGGCCGCCTTCCGGCGCAACCGGCGATTCAATTTGGTGGGGGCCTGTTACGCTGAATGCATTTGATATTGACACGGTGGATGTAATACTGACAAATGCAGCACCACCGCAATTAAACAATGGAGATACTTTAAAACTTAAGGTAACAGCCAACCCGGTTATGAATGATTCTTCAGCGGCAAATAATGTAATGGAGTTGAAAGAACTTGTACGTGGTTCGTATGATCCGAACGATAAAACAGAAATTCATGGCGGGCAGCTGACGCCTACGGCATACAGCAATAATGAATCCCTGCAGTATTTGATCCGTTTCCAGAATACGGGGACCGACACTGCTTTCTTTATTACGGTAAAAGATACCTTTGATACACGTGTTGATCTTTCAACGATCGATGTGCTTGCAGCAAGCCATGCTTATACTTTCAGGCTGGATAAAAATGTGGTAACATTTGATTTTAAATTTATAAAGCTGGTTGACAGCACCACTGATGAACCGGGCAGTCATGGTTATATCATGTTCAGGGTAAAACCTAAAAGAGGTCTGTCAGTTGGTGATGTGTTCAGCAATAAGGCTGCTATTTATTTTGATTACAACCTGCCGGTGATCACCAATACCGAACGCACTTTTATTACTGACGGCAGCAGCATTTGCCCCGGCGGCAGTGCTAAGTATACTTCTTCTGTAAATGGTGTCAGCTATCAATGGCAGGTAAATACCGGCAATGGCTATACGAATATCAGCAATGGCGGCGTGTATTCAGGTGTTAATACAGCCTCATTGCAACTCACAGGGGCGCCTACTTCAATGTATGGATATAAATACCGTTGTCTTGTAAATGGTAGTACTTACAGTACAGAGTCGCAGGTAAAGTTTAATGTAAAATGGACAGGCGCTGTCAGTACTGACTGGCAGAATGCAGCCAACTGGAATTGCGGCGTGGTACCAGATGCTAATACGGATGTTTATTTGCAGGCAGGTATAACCAACCAGCCTGTTATTAATAACAATGTTTTATGCCACAGTATCAGGGCCACTGCAGGTATTTCATTGCTTGTTAAGACTAACATAAAACTAACTGTTACTGGTAAGTAAGATGCTTCAAAAATAGAATGCCGGTACAAGATTGTGCCGGCATTTTTAGTTTTGACTATTGCTCATGCTTTTTCAACGAAGGTTTTCAGCGAAACCCCCGTGATATAAGTCCATCCTTCCACAAAATTTTCTTTTGCAAATGCATTGTTGGCTGTAACAGGGAATGTTTCCAGTCCTGTATGTGTCAGCGTCAGTTTTGTTTTATTGCCTTCGGCAGATAACTCAAATGTTACAAAAGAATTGCCTTCATATCCATCATATCGCCAGCTGTAAGCAAGTTTTTTCTCTTTTATAACTTCTGTTACTTTACATAAATGAAGATATTGTTCGCCTTCCTTTCCCTGCCCGTAAAACCGGAACTCAAACCCAACTTCAGGCTTAAATGCTGCCAGGTCAAAATACCATTGCTTCATGGCATCTTTATCTGTAAGCGCATGCCATACGGTAGTAACAGGCGCATCATATATTCTTTCAATTATAAATGGGATTGCATTATTCATGTTCATAAATTTTATTTTAAACGGCCGTTCTTTTATTCCAATAATAATAGGACAGGATACCAGGTATTATCCACGCCAGCATAAACAGCATTTGCGGATCCACTGCTTTTGCAACTGCAATACCGGAATAAACCGCCCCGGCAAGATCAAAAAACAAACCGGCATAGGCCCACTCTTTCACTTTGTTTAAACCTGGAATTAAGATAACAATGGAGCCAACCAGTTTTGCGATGCCTATAAAAGGAATAAAATAAACTGGATATCCAAGCATGTCATGCATAAATTTTACTGATTCTTCATTGACCATTATGTTTGGTATGGCTGACAAGATCATTAATGCAGCAAATAAAATAGTGGTTATCCAGTATACAATGTTGATCGTTTTTGGGGTCATGATTTTATTTTTAGTCAGTGTTGTTCTGTGTATGATTGAGCATCCAGTTAATACCAAACTGATCCATACAGGAACCAAAGTAAGATCCGAAGAACATATCCTGCAGCGGCATGGTAACTGTGCCACCGGATGAAAGTGCATCAAATATTCTTTTTGTTTCTTCCCTTGTTTCCGGTTCAAGGCAGATGTGCATGTTATTTCCCTGCTTTAATTCAAAGCCCATTTCTTTTGGGGCATCTGTACCCATTAATACATGACCGTTTAAAATAGGCAGCTCTATATGAAGGATCATTTTCTTTATTTCATCCGGCACAGGCGGATGACCGGATGCTGGTGGTATATCTCCAAAACGTTGCACACCTTTACCACTGAATGCTGTTCCAAATATCTTTTTATAAAAATTAAATGCTTCTTCAGTATTGCCGGGAAAATTAAGATACGTAGTTACTCTAGCGCCTGGGTTTGTTTTAAGCTCGTTACGCAGTTTGAACTTTGCTTTAAGGTATTCATCCAGCCTGGTAATATTTTGTTTGAGTCCTTCATCTGCCTTAAATGTTCTTACAACCTGTTCAAATTGTTCTTTACTTTCAAACAGCATGTGCCAGCTGATAAATGTTTTGTTGCCCTGCTCTTCAAATGTTATGGTTGCAGTAAATTTTGGACCGGATACATGCTCAAATACTAAACGTTCCGGTTTTATTACTTCTTTGTATATGCTTTTATTTTTGTAATCAGTGCCATCGGGCCCATGCATTACAAAATCCCACTCTCCACCGGCTTGTACCTCCATTTTAAAAATGGTATTGGTAAAACCATCAGGTCCCCACCAGTTTTTTATATGTTCAGGATCTGTGAATACTTCCCATACGAGCTCTCTTGGCGCATTCAGCACCCGGCTGATCAGTAGCTCCCTGTCTGCAGTTGTTGATTGAGTTGTCATATAGCTTTATTTAAGATAGTTAAGAACGTTTTCTTTTTTGGGGTACGTTTTTTTTAGGTTGTTTGCGTTGCAGTTCTTCCAGGTATTTTTCCAGGGCGTCCAGTTTTTGTTCCCAGAACTGCCGGTATTGTTCCACCCAAACGGATACTTCATTCAGCTTTTTCAGTTTTGCTTCGCAATAGCGTTCCCGGCCCTGCTGCTTTATTTCTATCAAGCCGCATTCTGTTAAAATTTTTATGTGTTTTGAAATGGCAGGTCTGCTTACATCAAAGTTTTCGGCAACCGCATTCAGGTTAAGCGGCTGTTGTGCCACCATGCTGATGATCTTTCTCCTTGTTGGATCGGCAATAGCCTGGAATACATCTCGTCTCATCTTGTAATAATTAAATGTAACCGTTTGGTTACGCAAATATATGTAACCTTTCGGTTACACAAAGTTTTTGGTCACTTTTTTTCAAAAAGGAATTTATTATAGTTGTAAACGGCGGTGTAAAAGGAACAAGCCATTAAAACATAACAGGCTACAAAAAATAAAGCCCTGCATGTAGCAAGGCTTCTTTTTATCCTTCCGGAATAATATATCAGCTTTTGGCATTGGCAGCTGTAAATTCTTCTTCAGCTGCTTTTTGTTTTTTGCGTATTTCGTTCCATGGTTTGTACTTATCACCCAGTATTTCTTTCAGTTTGGCATTTTTTTCATCATTAATAGCTTTTTTCTGGGTGTCCCTGTCTGCATCACTTAATTCCTTATTTGCCTTTAACTGGTTGCTTTTTTCCTGTGCAGCTTCAATGGCAGTCCTTGCCTGTTTTACCTGGTCTTCACTAAGCCCGGCTTCAGTAAAAGATGCAGTAAGATGTTCTTCTTTCATTTTTTTCAATTCAGCCTTTTTTTCTTTGCTCAGCTCTACTTTGGGAGCATCCTGTGCGGTTACATTCATGGCAGCAGCAAAAAGAAAAACAGCACAGCAAACAAATAGTCGTTTCATGTTTAATTTTTTTGGTTGGAAGATTATGACGTCAAATTCTTTACCAGGTTTAATTTTTGGTTCATAAAAGTAATTTTTTGAGGGCATGATTTCAATAATCACCCGGTTTTTCTCCGGCAACGTTGCCGGTGCAGCCCAGTTATGATAAAATACCCCGATGTGTATATCAATATTTGTTTACTGTTAAAATAAATAGCTAATTTGTATAGTAATAACTGCTTTGCGCTTCCTTTTTGATAAACCCCTGGCAAAAAAAACTTCCATTGCTTTTTGATTGGTGGATGCCGGATGTAAAGTCTTGATATCCTTTGAGCCGGTTTTGGTCACTAATTCAAAAAAACGATGAGGAAAAATTTACTGCTCCTGCTCCTGCCATTTATTTCATGTACTGTTTACGCTCAGTCTGGCATACCTGATCTTTTATTTGGTAAAGAGGGTATGATAAAAGCCAATTTAGGATCACCTTACAGGTACCGCAGTGCTGCCAGCCATATTTTAACAGGGCCTGACGGTAAAGTATATATCATTTTGCATGAACAATTTACCGGTGCCATTGTCGGCCGGCTTCTGCCCGATGGCTCCATTGATTCTGCTTATGGATATCATGGATTTTCAAGATCAGTATCGTTTTCAGAAGTGAACGCTGCATTTCAACCGGATGGGAAACTCGTCATTGCCGGCTATGAGCCATCTGCCCAGCCCCCGCAGGGCATGCTGCGGTTAAATACCGATGGAACAAGAGATCATTCGTTTGGTATAAATGGAGTAAAGCCTGTTGCATTTATTCCCCGGGGAATTGCAGTACAGCCAGACGGGAAAATTTTATTGACAGGCGGACCGGAAGGTGAAGGGTTTTTAACAGCAAGGTACAATGCTGACGGAAGCACCGACTATTCCTTCAACGGGACAGGATCTGTGAAAACTGTATTTATTTATAAAGAGCCGCCGGGAAGGGATGGGGAAGATTCCGTTGAAATCACTTCCGGTATATCGCAGTCCGTTGCTGTGCTCGCTGATGGCCGTATCATTACTGCCGGTTCTGCCATCACCAATGGTTTTTCAGGTAGTCAATATGCATTGGCCTGTTATAATGCAGACGGAACAACTGACAATACATTTGATGCAGATGGTAAGCAAACAATCGAAGCATACGGGTATAATTGTAAAGTAAAGATCCAGCAGGATCAGAAGGTCATTCTTACAGGATATACATATGCCAGCAGCGGTTATGGTTTTGCTGTTGCCAGGCTCAATACAGATGGCAGCCCGGATAACTTCTTTGGTACTGCAGGTATACAGGTTATTGATGCAAACTCAGATGTACAGTTGGGTAATGACCTGGTGTTACAGGCTGATGGAAAAATTGTTATTGGTGGTTATACATTGTCGGATGCAGGACAAAATGATTTTGCTGTTGCAAGATTGAATACAGATGGTACACCGGACAATTCGTTTGATGCCGATGGATTTTTAACAACAGATATTAATGCATCGGATGATTATGCAGGTGCTGTAACGCTATCTGGAGATGGTAAGATCTTGATAGCCGGTTATTCATTAAAAGATGGTGGTTCCGTTTATGCTGTTGCAAAATTTAATGACGATGGCACACCGGATAACAGTTTTGGCATTGGTGGTAAGCAAACCGATAAGAATAAAGAAGGTAACACTGTTTTTAATACAATCGCTGTACAACCTGATGGAAAAATCATTACTGCAGGCCAGGCCTGGAATGGGCATGACCTTGATTTTGTAATAGCCCGCTATAATGCAGACGGCAGCCCGGATACAGAATTTAATGGCACAGGAAGTGCACTGAGGGATTTGGGTGGAAATGAAAATGCCGCAGCCATTGTATTACAGCCCGACGGAAAAATTATAGTTGCCGGTAATGATGACAGCCATATAAAAATGGTGCGTTATAATGCTGACGGCACACCAGATAATATTTTTGGTGTAAATGCGGTAGCCTCCACATCATTTGGTATGGCTGAAGTATGCAGCGCTGTATCCTTACAGGCTGACGGGAAAATTGTTATTGCCGGGCTGATGGTCGACGGCAATTATTTTTTCAATTTTTTAATAGCCCGTTTCAATAATGACGGCACACCGGATAATACATTTGGTGATAATGGCAAACAGGTTACTGATTTTATGGCAGAATCAAATACTGCTTCAGCACTTACATTTCAGCCTGATGGAAAGATCATTGTTACCGGTCGTTGCTATTTGAACGGCCGTAACAATTTTGCAATAGCAAGATACAACACGGACGGAACGCTCGATAATACATTTGACGGGGATGGAAAGCAGACCACAGCATTTGGTACGGATGAGTGTTTTGCTCAAACAGTATCAGTACAGGCCGATGGAAAAATATTAGTAGGGGGATTTTCACAAAGTAACGGTGGCGGGTATTCGTCTTTCCTGATGGCCCGCTATACAGCTGATGGCCAGCTTGACAACAGTTTTAGTGATGATGGCTGCCAGGCGGTAGATTTTGGCGGCGGTTCTTTTAATTTTGGTCTGAGCGCCGTAATAACAGAGCCGGGTAAAGTGGCGCTTGGCGGTACTAATAATAATTTTGCGGTCATCCAGTATAAAGATAATGGCACACTCGACAGCACATTTGGTGATAATGGTATCATCATAAAAGAGATTGGTCTTACAGAAAGCCGTTTACAGGCATTGGCATTTGCTGATGACAGGTTGTATGCAGCAGGTTATGCCAGTTTCCCGGCACAGATGGGTATTGTAACAAGGTATTTATATACACATGGTGGCCCTTTACCGGTTGAAGTGCTCAACTTTAATGCACAGAAGCAGGATAAAAAAGTATTGCTGCAATGGCAGGTGAGTAATGAAGAGGGTATTACCGGGTTTGATATTGAAAGAAGTGCCGGTAATAATAGATTTTATTTTATGAGTTATGTAGCTGCAAATGGAAATGATTTCACCGCATCCCACTATAACCTGCTCGATGAATTACCTTTTACAGGGATGAACTTTTACAGGTTAAAGATCAGGAGCAAAGACGGTAAATTTAAATACAGCAAGATCATTACTGTAAATTTCAACCGGGAAAATATACAGGTAACACTGTCTCCAAACCCGGCTAAAGATTTTTTACTGATCAGGGGAGGAGAGAGTGGAAACGCCCTGGTACAGGTTTTTGATGCAATGGGCAGAAAAACAAAAGAAGAGAAAATTGTATTGATGCCTAACGCAGCAGTACCGGTTGATATAAGCCAGTTGCCCAAAGGCCTCTATAACTTAGTGCTGCATTCAACATCCGGTAATAAAACAATATTATTTGTAAAAGAGTAAAACGGCTGTTAAAAATCTGTGTCTTAATAAAGAATTTTGGCCTTGATTGTTTTATAAAATGCTAATGGCATAATTTTGGCGCCGTTGTAAAACTATGTATTTGAAAAATTTAGCTGTTATTTCTTTTTTATTCCTCTCCCTTTCTGCCATGGCGCAGCGTAATAACCCCAACGACCAGGACAGGGAGAACTTTTTCCGCTTTGGCGCAAAAGCCGGCCTAAATGTCAACAAGATATCCGGCCGCTCTTACAAGACCGGTTTTAATTATAACTACCAGTTGGGAGGTTTTTTCCAGTTTAATTTTAGCAAGCGTTTTGGCCTGCAGCCGGAAGTAAACCTGGTGCAATCCTCATCAGAATTTACGGACGATGTAAGTGATATCTATGATGATATTTTCAGGGGCGGTGGTCAAAAAAAGGCATCTTTAAATTACCTGGAAATACCGTTGCTTTTAAATATGAACGTTGGTGAAAGCAGGC
This sequence comes from Ferruginibacter sp., assembly GCA_047600665.1. GTDB lineage: Bacteria > Bacteroidota > Bacteroidia > Chitinophagales > Chitinophagaceae > Ferruginibacter. The sequence continues at coordinate 1,048,690 of JASGKJ010000003.1, read as the reverse complement.
ATATCAAACTGCAGTTTGGCCCGGCGTATGGTACCATGCTTAAACAAACAGTTGACAGCCTGCAGGCAGGCGGGCCTCTTTATAAAAAAAGTGATTTGAGTGCTATCGGCGGATTATGGATACAATTACCTTTTGTTAATTTAGGCGCACGCTATAAACTTGGATTGACCGATATAAAGAACTCAAGTGAAATCGAACCGGGCCGTTCCTGGAAGAACCAGTCCATACAGGTTTTTGTTGGGGTCACTTTTTAATTAAGAATAAGTCTTATAAATGTTGAAAAGGATTGTGATAAATACAATCCTTTTTTTATATTTAAATACAATCTGCTTATATGATAACAAAGATGCCTTTAGAAAATTTTTTGGTTATTGATATTGAGACCGTATCGGGGCAAAAAGATTTTACCATGCTAAATGAAGACTGGCAGCACCTGTGGGAAGAAAAAGTGCAGTATAGCCGGCCGGCAGATATTACGGCTGCAGATTATTACCCGCAAAGGGCAGGGATTATGGCAGAGTTTGCAAAAGTGGTATGTATCTGTATGGGCTATTTTAAAAAAGAAGGTAACAGCTATAAGTTCAGGGTAAAATCCATTGCCGGGGATGATGAAAAAGAACTGTTGCAAAAATTTGTATCAACCTTGCAGCAGTTTGAAACTGCCAATAACAAATGGAGTTTTACCGGGCATAATATAAAGGAATTTGATATTCCTTTTCTTTGCCGTCGCCTCCTTATCAATAGTATTGCCATCCCAAATTTTCTTGATTTCCAGAATATGAAACCATGGGAAACCAATATGGTGGATACTTTCCAGTACTGGCGTTTTGGTGATTACAAGCATTATACCTCGTTAAAATTACTGGCAGCAGCCATGGGGGTTCCTTCTCCAAAAGATGATATTGACGGCAGTATGGTGGGAGATGTGTACTGGCAGTTGAATGACCTTCAGCGGATTGTTACTTATTGTGGTAAAGATGTAGTCACCGTTGCCAATATTATCCTGCGGTTTAAAAACCTGCCACTGCTCACAGAGGCTGATGTGGTTTTTGTTTAATAAGCGGGGCAGGCTTTACGGCTTTAAACAATGAAAAATCAGGCATAAACAATATCTTCGCCGCTAAATGAAGTTGCTTACCAAAACAAAAACCTTATAACAATAACCTGATGTTTCCAAAAGTTGATCCCACTACTACCGCTGCCTGGCAGTTGCTTCAGCAACATTATGCCGAAATGAAACAGGTGCATATGAAGGACCTGTTTGCGGAAGATCAAAACCGGTTTGATAAATTTTCCCTGCAACAGGGAGATATACTTTTTGATTACTCAAAAAATATTATAACAGAAGAAACGGTAAAACTGTTGTTGCAGCTGGCAAATGAATGTAAACTGGCTGATGCCATACAGGCCATGTTTGCAGGCGAAAAAATCAATGAAACAGAAAACAGGGCCGTGTTACATACGGCACTCCGGAATTTTTCCGGCAGCCATATATACGTAGATGGCGAAGATGTAATGCCTGGGGTAAAAGATGTATTATTCCAGATGAAACACTTTTGTACCAAGGTGCACCGCCACGACTGGAAGGGATATACAGGTAAGCGGATAAAAAATATTGTAAACATTGGTATTGGTGGCAGCGACCTGGGCCCGGTAATGGTTACCGAAGCGTTAAAGCATTACTGGGTGGATGGTATACATGCTTATTTTGTGAGTAATGTGGACGGTACTCATATAGCAGAAACATTAAAACACCTGCATGCAGATGAAACGTTATTCCTCATTGCATCCAAAACTTTTACCACGCAGGAAACCATGGCCAATGCCTACTCAGCCCGTCACTGGTTCCTGGAGCATGCAAAAAAAGAGGAGTATATCGCTAAACATTTTATAGCATTGAGCACCAACCAGGCAGAGGTGGTAAAATTTGGTATTGCCCCGGAAAATATGTTTGGTTTCTGGGATTGGGTAGGGGGACGTTACAGTTTATGGGGAGCCATTGGCTTGTCAATCGCCCTTACCATTGGCTATGATAATTTTGAAGAATTACTAAAAGGTGCCCACGAAACGGATAAGCATTTTGCTGCAGCGTCTTTCGATAAAAATATACCGGTGTTGATGGGGCTGATTGGTATATGGTATGGTAATTTTTTTGGAGCCGCTTCAGAAGCTATATTACCTTATGACCAGTACATGCACCGCTTTGCAGCTTATCTGCAGCAGGGTAATATGGAAAGCAATGGTAAATATGTTGACCGCAACGGTAAAAAAACGACTTATTCGACCGGGCCGGTGATCTGGGGAGAACCAGGTACCAACGGGCAGCACGCTTTTTACCAGTTGATCCACCAGGGTACGCAAATGATACCCTGTGATTTTATAGCACCCGCCATCAGCCATAACAAAATTGGCAACCATCACCAGTTATTGCTGAGTAATTTCTTTGCACAAACTGAGGCCCTGATGAAAGGTGCCGGTCATGATAATGTGTACCGGGTATTCCAGGGTAACCATCCAACAAACTCTTTCCTCATTAAAAAAATAACACCATTTACACTTGGCGCCCTGATAGCTTTGTACGAACACAAGATATTTGTACAGGGGGTTATCTGGAATATTTACAGCTTTGATCAATGGGGGGTTGAATTGGGTAAGGTACTTGCTGGTAAAATATTGCCGGAGATACAAAGTGATGCTCCGGTAAATGCACATGATGCCTCCACCAATGGCCTTATGAATGCATTCCGGGAAATGAAGACCCAGCATTGATTCCAGGCTAAATACCCTCTTTTTTTAAACGTAATTTTGAAAGGATATTCCGACCCTTTGTGTATTTGGCATCGATTGCGTAAAAAAAGCCTTTATTTGCACCCGGAAAGTCAATAATAGCAGACATTTGCAACGATGATTGTTACTTAATAAGTAATAAAAGGGTTGACCAGGGCTGCCGTTGAAAAGAATTATACATCCTGGTGAATTAAAGTGAATTGAGGGGGATAATACATGATTGCTGTTGCCTGATTGCTCTCCTGTTTTAAGGATTTATTCCAGAAAATGGACGCTTGTGGTCCCTCTTATTTAAGCAAAAACAAACCCGAATAAATTTTCCCGTACAGCAGTAATTCCAATTATCGTATGATTTGAAATAAACCATATCCACCAAAAGCTGTATATCATGTTTGCCGGGAATCCTTCGAAAACCTTTACTGGACAATATTTGCAGCGATGCAACACCCTGGAGTAAACAAAAGAAACTGATAAAAACGCGGTTCCTTTTTTAGAGAGGTTGTTCATTGACGGCAGATATTAAACATTGTAGAATAAAAACTGCATAATGTTTGTGATATAAAGTTGGCTATACTGGGGTATAGAACTTTTATCTTTTTATGCAGGCGATCTTATAAAAACAAAAGACACTACTACTTAATACGATTATCAAAAATTGTCGCATGAAAGAAAGATTTACCAGCTTGTTATTAGCCCTGATGAAAAATGACCAATTGTCTGAAAGTGTTGATTCAATCCTTCTGCACTTTAAAAAAATTAGTTTGCCTGTTATTTTACTGGTTTGTACTGTGCTGGGAGCAGGAAATTTAACTGCCCAGTCCCCGGTCTATTTTTCAAGCGGTGACTATACTAATCCCAATAACTGGGCCCAGGGAAGCGCTTCGCTGATGAGTACAGTCGTTGGCACCAATATTCATACAGCCACTCCAAATGGTACCGGCGACAAATACTTCAGGTTTTACAGTGCAAATGCCGGGGGCACTACCTACGAGCCTAATGGTGCTTCAGATATACTTTTAACATCAAGCACTTCTTCTGCATTAGAAGTAGCTGGTTCCGGTAAAGCTTATTACCTCACTATTGCTAATGCATCCAGTAATGTGGTTTTTAAAACAACAGGCGGAGGTACTCCCGGCACCAGCGCAGTAGTGGCTTTTGAAGTACAGGGGCCAATCAGTTCAGTAAACACGGTGGCACAATCTTACGTAAACAGCAGGGTAGCGGCAGGGCAACCTGCGGTTATTACTGCTAACCTGAATACCGGTCTCAGTACCGGGCAGGCTGTATACATAAGGTACACAAGAGATGGTTATGCTACTTCAACGGTGGTACAAATGACTGGCGCAGGAACTGTTTATACTGCAACTATACCAGGGGCCTTTAACACACTGGCACAGCCCAATATCAGCTATTACGTATTTACCTCCGGTATTTCTAATGTAGCTGCCAATGGTTCCAATGCAGATTTTTTTACCATTAACTTAAATAATAACGGAGGCGGTAATTACAGTTATACAGTTCTTAGTGCTTTGGTAAATGTAGCCTCTACTCTTTTACCGGCTAACGATGCTGTTTACCCTACCGTACAGGATGCTTTTAGCCAAATTAATTTAGGTATTCACCAGGGTATAATAACAGTAAGCATTCTGGGTAATACAACTGAAACAGGTTCTGCTGTATTGAATGCAAGTGGCGTGGGCGCCGCATCTTATACATCTGTTTCTATACAGCCATCCGGTGGTGCTGCAAGAACGGTTAGCGGCAATATTGCCGGTCCGTTAATTGATTTAAATGGAGCAGACAACGTAACCATCAATGGTTTGAATACGGGCGGTAATTCACTAACGATCTCCAATACCAGTACAAGCAACACTGCAGGTACATCTACCATACGGATGTATGGTGCAGCTATAACAAATACAGTTCAGAATTGTACAATTGAAGGTTCTACAACCAGTTCCAGTGATGGGGTGATCAGTTTCGGTTCAGGAAACAATTCTGGTAATATTATTAACCTCAATACAATAAAGCCAGCAGGTACAAACTTACCCACTTACGGTATATTGTCATCCGGCGCAAGTACAGGTGTATCTGTTACCACTAATATTATCCAGGATTATTTTGCTGCAGCTGCAAGTTCAGCAGGTATTAACCTCAATAGTACGCCGTCTGCCTGGACCATTACCGGGAATAAATTTTTTCAAACTGCAACAAGAACAGCAACAGCAAGTACATTCACACATCGGGGTATTTATATTAGTTCTGGAGGTGGTTACACGATTTCTACTAACGTGATAGGCTATGCAAACAGTGCATCTACCGGAACAACTACTTATACTGGAGCATTTGCAACAAGATTTTGTGGAATAGAACTGGCTGGAAATGCGACGTCTTCTTCAATACAGGGGAATATTGTAGGCGGTATATCCCTTACTTCTACCAGCGCTCCTACTACGGCTTCCGGGTTATTTACGGGAATTTATGTTTCAAGTGGTAATGCAAATATTGGCACTTCAACTCCCAATACTATTGGTGCCACCACCGGTACAGGCTCAATCACAATTAACTCTTCCACTACGGGAACTCAAACCTTTGTAGCAGGTATTGCCTGCGCTTCCACCAATGCTGTTACTATTCAAAATAATAATATAGGATCTATTACTCTTGTTTCGGCATCGGGAGCGGTACAGTTTAATTTTTACGGTATTTACACATCTGCGTCCGGCAATTTTACTATTTCCGGTAACGTTATTGGAAGTACCACCACTGCTAATTCGATACAAATAGGAACTGGTTCAACAAATGCGACCAATTTTACCGGTATTGGAAATACAGCCACTGGCACAATTTCTGTCACCGGCAATACAATTCAAAACTGTTCCACCTCCGGTACGGGTTCAGCTGCATTCACAGCTATTTCTGCGAGTGGCGGTACAGGTACCTTAAATATTACTTCCAATAATATTATTTCAGGTACAAATGCTGGTACTGGTTTTTTTATGGGTATTCTTGTTTCAGGAGCAGCATTACCTGCCACATTAAATATCACTACTAATATTATCCGCAGCAACAGCATTACTTCTGCTACAGGTGGGTTTTATGCGATCAACAACTCTGTTGCTGTTACAACAGCTATTAATATTGATAATAACCAGCTTGGTAATGCAAGCGGGGGGCTGCTTACTTACAGCATAGCAAATTCCGGCTCGATGAACGGAATTTATAATGGTGCAGGTGCCGCAGCTGCAACTCTTTCCATTCAAACAAATGACATAAGGGGTGTTACACATACAGCTACCGGGAGCAGCGCCCACAGTTATATTACCAATGCTGCAGCTGTAACTACGCAAAATATAAGCAGCAATACATTTACCAGTCTGAGTGTGGCTACCTCTGGCAATATTATATTTATAGCAAATAGTGTTGTACTGCCTGCCGGTGGCACACAAACCATCAACAGTAACAGTGTAAGCGGCACCTTTGCAAAAACAGTGGCTGGCGGTACAGTAACCTTCTTCACAACAGCAGCAAATTCAGCAGCCGGCGCTACCATTAACCAAAACAGTAATAACTTTTCAAACATCAGCGTTACAGGTGCCACAACAATAGCAGGCTGGAGCAACCAGGATGCAGGGGGAACCTTAAGAACTATCCAGGGGAATGTTTTTAATAATATCACAGGAGGCAGTAATGCTGTTACAATAATGAATATTGGTGGTGGCAGTTCTTCTGTAAACACCAATACAATCACATCTGTGACTGGCGCTGGTGCAGTAACTGCTATAGCAATGACAGCAGGAACAAGTGATGTATTCTCCAATACCATAAATACATTAACTACTTCTGTAGCATCGGGTTCTTCTGTAAATGGTATAGTGATATCAGGCGGCACAGCCATTGCTGTATACCGTAACAAAATTTATGATCTTAATGCAAGCGGCGCTGGTGCCAATCTTTTTGTAAATGGCATATCCATTACTGCAGGTACAGGTGCTACTGTTTATAATAATATTATCGGTGACCTTAAATCGCCGGCCTCTACTGTTGCAAGCGGTATAAATGGTATCAATATTTCATCCACCACCGCTTCGGCTACTTATAATGTTTACTATAATTCAATTTATTTGAATGCAACTGGAGGAGCCGGTGGCGGGAGCTCTGGTATTTATCATGCCGGAAACGGTACATCCACTGTTGCAGCACTTAACCTGCGCAATAATCTCATTATAAATATGTCAACACCTGGCAGCGGTGGTTTTACTGTTGCATTCAGGCGTACCAATACCAACCTGGCAAACTATGCTTCAACATCTAATAATAACCTGTTTTACGCAGGTGTTCCGGCAGCAAACAGGCTGATCTATTATGATGGTACAAATTCGCAGCAAACCATTAATGGTTATAAGGCAATGACCACACCGGCCACCTTGTCTCCAAGGGATGCAGCTGCTGTATCAGGTTTGCCAACCTTCTTAAGCTTAACGGCATCAAACGCAAATTTCCTTCATCTTGATCCGGCCGTGGCTTCTGTTGCGGAAAGTGGTGCTGCCGATCCGGGCAGTATGGGTAATGACTATGATGGAGATACCCGCTTTGGCTATCCTGGTTATTCCGGAACAGGTACGGCACCTGATATTGGGGCTGATGAAGCAAATACTGTTTCATGCGGAACTCCGCCAAATCTAATCAACTTTACACCTGCCACAGGTCCTTATTATGCTGGTGACGTGATTACAGTAAATGGTACTGGTCTGGGCGCTGTAACGCTTGCAACGATCAATGGTGTAAGCGCCACCATTGTGGGTGGTTCAGTTACTGCAACATCTGTTCAGTTGATCATACCGGGTGGTATTGCCACTGCTTCCGGGAATATACTGGTTGGTAACAGTGTTGCCTGTGGTTATTCAAATGGATTGCCATTTGTATTCGGCGGTTATATCACCAAGGGTGGTGGCACCGGCAGTGGTAACTGGAATACTGCCACCATCTGGCAGGGCAATGCTGTGCCGGTTGCCAATTCAATTGTTGTTATTAATAATGGCGATGCTGTTACATTGGATGTTTCTGCAGATCCAAGTTCATTGACCATTAATGCTACTGCAACCCTTACACATGCAAATAATAGTTACACGCTTGGAACAACGAATCTTACTACAACCAATATTAGCGGAACTTTAAATATTGATGCAACAACACCAGTTTTCTCAAGTACCAACCGCTTTAAGTCAACAACTGTTACAGTTTTAGGCGGAGGTATATTTAACAATAATAGCGGTATTGCAACTGCTGTAAGTATTACCAATTTTAATATAAATGCAAATGGTTTATATGTCCATAATGCGGTGGGCACAGGTACCAGCCCAAGCAATGGTGCCGCAACGGATTTTCCGGGTACAACGAGGACCTTTGATGCCGCATCTACTGTAGAGTTTAAAAAATGGGCGAACAATGGAACTTCACCCGCAGCATTGGCCAATATTACCTGGGGTAATTTAAAAATCAATGTGGCGAGTCTCGCCGGTGATTGGGATAATTTGGGTAATGTATGTACTATAAAAGGTAATTTAGATGTGCTGCAAAGTGGTGGCGGTGCCAGGCTCTTTATAACTGCCAGTACTTCAAACTATGCTACATCTCCAACTATTGACGGCAACGTTACTGTAACTGGGGGCACACTTATGTTTAGTCATAGTATAAATTACTCTATGACTATAGGCGGAAACGTTACGGTAAATAATGCAACATTAATATTTGCGAGAAATAGTGGCAGACCAACAATTAATCTTGTGGGAAGTATTTTTGCTCAAGCTTCAAGTATTATTTCAATCGGTGGTTCAGGAATAGGAAATTATATTATTGGAGGTGACTTTTCAATAACTGGTGGTAGTATTACAGCGCCCTCCAATACAGTTACAATGGCAATAAATGGTACAGCAGTAGGAACTACGGGGTCATTTCTTATGACTGCAGGTTCATATTTGCCAGCATCATCTTCAAGTTCTATATTAAACTTAACAGTAGAGGGAGATATGATATTATCCGGTGGTACAATGACTATGATAAATGGATCAACCGCCGGTCCTTTATTTACTGCAAATATTAAGGGAACCACAGCAGGAACCACAGGAAAATTGGAATTATCCGGAAATGCAATATTGACCAATCCATTCTCTTCGGGGCTGGTAATTACAACCAAAGGAGATTTTATAACTTCAGGAACCTCTCAGTTCATTGCAGCAGGAGCGAGCAGCGGCAGTAGAAACCAGATACTTAATATCGGAGGAAATATGAATTTAGGTGCTGGTACTACTTTTTCAGCGATAAATACAGGCTCTTCGCAGAGCGTAATAAGATTTATTGGTGGTTCAGCAAGTGCTTCTTTTACAAACAATGCTGCTACTTTTAATATAATTGGAATTGACTCAGTTGTTGTTGATGAAGGTAAAACCTTAGTGATGAACAGCGACTTCGCTTTGCAGTATACGCTTAGCGTAAACCCCTTCTTTATTGTAAGAGGTACTTTGGACCTCTGCAGCGATAAAATTATTTCCGGTCCCGGAACATTTATTTTATATCCAACTGTGGCAAATCCAACAGTTAGAGGTACATTGAAAATTGGTAACCAGGCCGGCATAACAGCTGCAATAGCAACGCTGACCGGTAGTGTACGTACAACGATTGCAAGAACTTTTCCAACAGATGCCAACTACGAATATTGCGGCTCTGTTGCACAGGTTACAGGAACGGGTCTTACTGGTGCCCGTAATCTTGTTATCAATAATGCAGCTGGTGTAACACTTAATGCTGTTTCTATTACAGTAAGCAATGCGTTACAGTTTAACAGTGGTAAACTTGCGCTGGATATTTATAACCTTACAATGGGTGCGCCGGGTCTTATCAGCGGTGTTAACACTTCACGGTATGTGGTTACAAACAGCACCGGTGAATTAAGGATACCGGTTCCGACAACTGGTCTGCCATTACAAATTGACTTCCCTGTAGGCAGCGCAACCAACTATACGCCTGCCAGCTACACATTTACGGCTAACAGTACAGCCCGTAACCTGCATGTAAGGGCAGTAACCCCACGTAATTCAAATGATGTTTCAGCAAATAACTATATCAATAACCGCTGGTGGAATACTGACCTGAGTGTTACCACAGGTACGTATACTTATACTGGAAGTTATACTTATATAACTGGCGATATTGTTGGTTCAGCCGCAGCCATCCGTTTAAATAAATGGAACGGAAGCGCATGGGTTGAAGATGCAGGCAGCAGTGTCAATACAGGTACCAATACCTTAAACAGTGGTACATTAACTGAAGCAACTGGTGCATTAAATACCACAGCACAGTGGGTGGGCCGGTCATATACACCTCCTGCTATTTATCACTGGACAAATACGGTACCCGGCTCCTGGCTGGATGCTACCAAATGGACACCAACAGGTGTTCCGGGTAGCGGTGATGGAGTAGTTTTTGATGCAACTGGCGGTGCCCCTTATGTTGTGAACAGTATGCCAACAGGTATCAGTCTTACGCAGTTTACTGTTTCAAATAATAATGCGTTCACGCTGCAGGCCGGTGCAACAGCGGGTGCTGTGAATATGATCTATCCTGGCACAGCTGCACCGCAGTTCAGCATTGCAGCAGGTTCGGCCATGACCATGGAAGGTACAACCCCAGTAAACTTTAATCTACCTGTCAGTGCAACAGGCAGTGTGGCTGGTTCATTGAATTTACAAAAAGCGGCTCATTCTGTTACAGCTGTTACAGCAGGGGCGCTTGTATTTTCATCAGGCAGCTATTTCAGCTATGGGCACGCTACCAATACAGGCTTTACAGGCTATCCTTTTGGAGGTACCGGTACCAATGGTTCCGTAATATTCCAGAATGGTTCGGTTTGTGAACATTTTGAAGGCGGCAACCCATTTGGTGATCCGGCTATGGCGGGTGTGAATATTATTACTTTCCAGACAGGAAGCTTGTATAAATATTCAGCTCCCTCAGGTTTAGGACTTTCAACCTCCGGCCGTACCTATGCTAATTTCGAATACAATTCAAATTTTGCGTTAACAGCTACGGCAGCAGCCAGTTCTTTTATCTGTGATAACCTTACCGGTACCCTTGGAACGCTTGTGCTCAGGCTGCAGGGCACACCGGGTCATGCAATAAGAGGTAATATAACAATTGCCGCAGGCGCTAATATCACACTTTCACCAGCAGCAGCCGGTACAGTAAACATGAACAGCGGTGGCACACAAATCATTAGTGGTGCCGGTACATTCGATGTGAATGCAGCAACAACGTTAAATATTGCTTCAGGTACAACGGTAAGCCTGCAGAAAAATATGGGTGTGAACAGTGCCAGTTTCATTACCATCAATGGTACACTTATTTGCACGGGAGAAAATAATGTAAATACCAGTGCAGCAACCGGTACTGTTACATTGAACAATGGTGGTACTCTATCCATACAAAGTGCTGATGGTATCAGCAGCACAGGTGTGGGTAATATACGCAGTACAACTTTTACCTATAACACAGGTGGTAACTTTATTTATTCCGGTTCTGCAAACCAGGTAACAGGTAACAGGTTGCCTGCAACATTAACCGGGGCAAGTATTCTAACCATTGCCAATACTGGTACGGCTCCAAATAATATTGTAACATTAACAACTAATAATACAACTGTACCAAGACTTGACCTGAATGCCGGCCAGTTTAATGCAGGTACAAATGGTACGCTGATCATGGCGGCTGATGGTATTATTAACGGGAACGGTGGTAACCAGTATTTGGCAGGAACTGCAAATGACAATATCATACGTTTTACAGACGGACAGGTATTCAACACACCAGAATTATATAATATAACTGTGGGAGGCAGCACACCAAGCCCGACAAAAGGCATCGAATTCGTTAACAATGCAAGGATCAATGGTATATTCCTTATTAATGCAGCAGGATTTGTACGTGGAATAAAATCTCCGCGGTATGCTGTTGGATCATATCTTATTTATAACACTGGGGGTGCCTATACACGTAATGCTGAATGGGGAACTAACACTGCTCTTGCGCCCAGCTACCCTCATCATGTTATTATACATAATGGTACCATCCTTGATTTTACTGGTGTGGCAGTTGATATAGGCTGTGGCGGAGACCTTACCATTGGTAACGCTACCTCAAGCGGTAACGGGGCACTTGATATTTCTGCAATGGGTGTAAATGATATGTATATTGGCGGCAATCTGAATGTAGGCGGCAATACTGCAACAGGCCTGATGACATTATCCAGTACAACTGGTGGTGATGTGTACCTGAATGGTAACTGGACAAGAAAAGCAACCGGTTGGGTTAATTTCGGTACCGGTAATGGCAGAGCTATATTCTTCCAGGGCAGCACAGATGCAACCATTACAGCGAGTGGCGGCCAGCAGTTCCCTTATGTGTTCATTAATAAGGCTGCTGTTGGTACCAAAGTAACATTAGCTGATCATATAAGCATCAGTGATGAAATAACCTTTACAAGAGGTACTACCGATCTTGGTACCAATAACAAATTCCTGATACTGCTTTCCAATGCAAGCAAAACAGCCAGGGTTGCACCGAGCAGTGCTGCTAACACAGCCTTTGTGTATGGGGCTTCTGATCAACAGGGACAATTTATTGTACAGCGGTATTATCCTGACAGGCGTTCATGGAGACTGGTAACAGCACCAGTGAATCCGGCAGGAGGTACACATACCATTGCTGAAGCATGGCAGGAAAGGGGTAGCCCATACCAGGGCCTGAATTACATAGGCGCAACAAATACAACCACCTCTATCGGGCTGGATACGATCGCCGCTAGCTATGGCACACAAATTACCGGTGGCGCTGCTTCTGACGGTTTTGACCAGGCTCCATTAAATAACCCGTCGATCAAGTATTACAGTGCAGGCGCATGGGTTGGACCTGCCAATACAAATGTGCTGTCAGTAAACAGCAGGGAAGGCTGGATGCTTTTTGTACGTGGTGACAGGAAGAATTTTGGTGAGATCACCAACCAGTATAAAACACCAACAACCACTACACTTCGCCCGAGAGGTCAGATTTTTATCGGTGCTAAAACAATCAATTCAAGTGGTATGACCGTTGTGGGTAATCCTTATGCATCTGCAGTGGATTATACCACTATGACAAGGACTGGTACAGGATGGCCTGCACAGCCTACTTATTATATGTGGGATCCATATCTCGGCGGCGCTAATGGAGCCGGTGCTTTTGTAACACTTACCTGGAACGGGTCTTCATTTGTAAGAACAGTTCCAGCAACAGGAGCGGCTTCTCCAAGCACTATTGATAACCGTTATATTCCTTCTGGTGCAGCTATTATGGTGAATTTCCCGACAGGAGGCGGCACATTACAGATAAATGAAACGGATAAGAACAGTGCCAATACCACCACAGCATTCAGGCCGGGTAAAACAAGCCAGATGAGAACATTGCTGAATACAAGGGAAACAGATAAAACAACATTTGTTTCGGATGGTGTGCTTACTTTATTCAGTAATGATTATAACAATGACGTTGATGTGGATGATGCCAGGAAAATGTACAATACAGCAGAAAATATCCTGGTAACAAAAGATAAACGTTATCTCTCCATTGAAAGACGCCAGGGTTTTGCTGAGAATGATACCGTGTTCTATGGTATGTACAGGATGCAGCGCAAAAACTACCAGTTGAGTTTCCAGATGGAAGACATAGCTATTAAACCTGGTATTGTTGCATTCCTGGAGGATACTTATCTCAGGACCAAAACGTCCGTGAGTACAACGGGTAACACTAATGTAGACTTTTCAATCAGCGATGATGCAGCAAGCGCAGCGGCCGACAGGTTCCGCCTTGTATTCAAACGCTCTACAGTGTACAACGACTTAAATGCGTTTGTGCTTAATAGTGATGTTGCAGTTAAATGGGCGGTTGCCGATGAGTTTAACATCAGGCAATATGAAGTAGAAAGATCAACAGATAACAAAGATTTTAGTAAGATCGGTACAGCTGTATCAAAAGGAAATACTACTGCAGCAGTTGAATACAGTCTTATTGACGAGAAACCAGTTCCGGGTGAATATTACTACCGTGTGAAGAGTGTAAATAACGACGGTGTGGTGGTTTACAGTGATGCAGTAAAAGTGAAGGTTGTAAGAAGCGCTCTGGAACTGTATGTATTCCCTAACCCGGTTACAGATGGTGAAATTCACCTGCAGCTTACAAGTGCACCTGCTGGTAAATACAATACAAGGTTGCTAAGCACTACAGGTCAGCTGCTCAGCAGCCAGGTGATTATGCATGCTGGCGGTACTGCCACTAAAACGATAAAACCAACGCAGGTATTGGCAGCCGGTACTTACCAACTGGAAGTGTCAGGCCCGGATAAAAAAGTATCTGTAATAAAGGTTGCAGTTAACAGGAACTAGACATCATCCTTAGTATAAAAGCCCCTTCAGCAAATATGGAGGGGCTTTTTCTTTTCAGGTAGCTTTAAAACACAACACCCCGCAATAATACGGGGCGCTGTTGTACAATCAAAACATACCGGTTTTTCAGTCCTTATCAATCGTAATTTTAAAATCATCCCCATGTATGTACCGGCGGTATTTTTCTGTAGTGGCTTCGTTTTGCTTTTTGCCATTAATATAAAGTGTTTTGTTCCTGTATTCGATGCTGAATCCTTCTTTGCGGTTGATAAGGCCGTCCTTTTCCATTTCATTGAACATCACTTTTGTTTGTTTTAATTCCTCTGAGGCTGCAGTGATTCCTGTAGCAGCATCTGCCATTATTTTATCAAAATCAATAGCCTTCAGCGCCTCTTTACTTTTTTCAACCTCTGCTTTAGCTTTTTCCAGTTCTTTATTTACTTCTTCCAGTTTAATATTATCCATCTCTTTGCGTGCAGCTTCAAGCGAAGCTTTTAATTCTGTGTTTATTTTTTTCCAGTCTGTTTTGGTCATGGCAACAGCCAGGTCTTTTTCTATCGAAGCAAAGTCGACCGCCTTCAGTGCTGCTGAAATATCGGCCTGCATTTTTTCGAAATTTATATTACTGATAGCAGCCTGCGCTTCCTGCATAGCTTTTTCCATTTCCACACCTGATAGTTTTTCCTGTGTTTTTTTCAGCTCCTGCTGCAGGTCTTCCACCAGTTGATCATATTCCTGCATGTTTAAATGCTTTTCTTTACTCAGTTCAGGAACCGAATCTTTTTTTAACTCCTGCGAATCAATTTTCTGCAATGGCCCAAATTCATCATTGCTGAAAGAGGTTAAAGTGGCTATTAATCCAATGCATGCAACGCCTGCAATAATAGCTTTGTGTTTTAAAATAAACTGTGTCATGGCTTTTTGGTTTAATGTTATACGAAGTTATTCGTAACAAATGTAGGCATCCATATTTTATTTCAAAAAATCTTAAAAAGAATTAACAATTCTATAGGCCTGACATCATTTTCACATTTTCCGGCTCGCTATTTTATACGACTTTTACAGAAATAAATAACAGTGACAGGTATTACAAAAGAACAGTTCGGAGAATTTATAAAGATTGTAGGCGGGCAAAATGTGCTGGTTGATGAGGAAACGCTTGCTGCGTACGGACATGATGAAACAGAAAATTTATTGTTCCTGCCTGCAGTGGTGATAAAGCCACGAACACCTGCAGAGATCAGTGCTGTATTTAAAATTTGTAATGAACATAAAATTCCTGTGACACCAAGAGGCGCAGGCACAGGGCTTAGCGGCGGTTGCCTGCCGCACCTGGGTGGTGTGTTGATTTCAACAGAACGTTTAAACTCCATACTGGAAATAGATGAAAGAAATTTGCAGGTAACTACCGAGCCTGGCGTAATAACAGAAGTGCTGCAGGATGCCGTAAAAGAAAAAGGATTGTTTTATCCACCTGATCCAAGCAGCCGCGGCAGTTGTTTTATCGGGGGTAATATTGCTGAGAACAGCGGTGGCCCCAAAGCGGTGAAATATGGCGTGGTAAAAGACTATGTGCTGAATCTTGAAGTGGTATTGCCGTCTGGAGAAATCATCTGGACAGGCGCCAATGTTTTAAAAAATTCAACCGGTTATAACCTTACACAATTAATTGTTGGAAGTGAAGGCACACTTGGCATTGTTACAAAAATTGTATTGAAATTATTACCGCATCCAAAATATGACCTGCTGATGCTGGTGCCTTTTAACTCGCTGGAAAAAGCAGGGGAAGCCGTAAGCGCTATATTCAGGGCAGGTTTTACACCAAGTGTGCTGGAGTTACTGGAGATCGATGCTTTAAAAATTGTAAGTGCTCATGTAGATAACAGCGTTCCTGTAGGAGAAGAAGTGGAAGCGCATTTACTGGTGGAAGTAGATGGTAATAATATAGATGTGCTGATGGGAGAGATGGAAGCCATCAGTAATCTTTTAATGGAATTTGATTGTGGTGAAATTTATTTTGCAGATGATGCACAGCAGAAAGAAACACTTTGGCGCTTACGGCGCCGTGTAGCCGAAGTTGTAAAACTGGTTGGCTATACAATCGAAGAAGATACAGTGGTGCCAAGAGCTGCATTGCCGGCACTGATACGTGGTGTAAAAGCGCTGGGTGTTCAGTATGATTTTAAATCTGTTTGTTATGGTCATGCCGGTGATGGTAACCTGCATATACGGATCAAAAAAGAAGGAAGTGTTTACAGCCTGGATAATCCTGCTGTTGTTCCTGCACTGCGGGCCATCTTTGAACTGGTATATGCACTCGGCGGTACCATCAGTGGAGAGCACGGGATTGGTTTGCTGCAAAAAGAATATTTGGATATTGTTTTTAAGGATACCAATTTGCAGCTTATGAAAGGGATTAAAAAAGTATTTGATCCCAATAATATACTCAACAGCGGAAAAATTTTTGACCTATAAATTTTACAGCATGAAACGTTCCTTAATAACCCTGGCAATAATTTTCAGCAGTATGTTCGCAGTTGCGCAGGACGCAAAAGATGAAAGCGAAACACCCAGGGGAGGCTTTAAAAAAGATATGTTGTTTACAGGGGGTAATATTAATATTGGCTATTTTAATGGTGTTACAGTATTGGGGGCAACGCCCCAGCTGGGCTATAGTATAACAAACTGGCTGGATGCCGGTATTGTACTGGGTTACACTTATACAAGCCAGAGTATCGATGTTGGCACCAAATACCGCCAGAATATTTTTGGGCCAGGCGCATTTGCAAGGGTATTTCCTATAGATTTTTTATTTGTGTCAGCACAGTTTGAACAAAATTTTATAAAGCAGAAATATATTTATCCCGGTGGATCCGAACGCAATTCTTATAATGTAAGCAGCTTACTGCTGGGGCTTGGTTATACAAGTGGTAAAGAAGGCCGTAATTCGCCTTATTACTATGTGTCTGTTTCAGTAGATGTAATGGGTGATGCAAGATCGCCATACAGAACTTTTGCAAATGAAATTTACCCCGTGGTAAATGCAGGGTTTAATATTCCGTTGTTCCAGGGCAGCAGGCGCTACTGATCAATTAAATAATTCTTCCGGTGCTGAAATTATTTTAACTACCTCTTCCAGTTTATTGTAGAGAAATCCTTCCTGCATCATTACCTGCAGGTGTTGCAGGAGTGCATTATAATATCCACCGGTATTTAGAATATATACAGGCTTATCATGTATACTTAACTGGTTCCAGGTTAGTATTTCAAATAACTCATCCATGGTGCCAAAGCCGCCCGGCAATATAATGGCTGCTTCTGCTTTTTCATACAACATCCTTTTACGCACATGCATGTTTTCAACTACTATCAGTTCTGTAATACCATCATGTTGTCTTTCACGGCTGTTCAATAATTCCGGGATAATGCCAATAACGCTACCGCCTTTTTCCAAAACAGCATTGGCAACCGTACCCATTAACCCAACATTGCCGCCGCCATAAATAAGATAAATATTATTTGCCGCCAGCAGGGTGCCTAATTGTGCTGCATGTTGTGCAAACAACGGGTTAGCACCATTTTTACTGCCACAAAAAACCACCACGGATTTGAACTTCATAAACTTTATACTTTAATTACAGCAAAGACACAATTATTTTCTCTATTTTCAACTTTAATTTTATTTAAACGGTATTTCATGTCGCCCCTTCTCCTGTTCTCATTTGTAATCGGGTATTTTTTATTGCTTCTTGTTGTTGCTTATTTTACCAGCCGCAATTCAAATAATGATTCTTTTTTTATCGGCAACCGCAACAGCAACTGGATGCTGGTGGCATTTGGCATGATCGGTACTTCACTGAGTGGCGTTACGTTTGTAAGTGTTCCTGGTACTGTAGGTGCAGCAGGCTTCCAGTATTTCCAGGTAGTAATAGGATATTTTCTTGGTTACCTTGTTATTGCTTTTGTATTACTGCCATTATACTACAGGCTCAACTTAACTTCTATTTATTTATACCTTGAGAAAAGATTTGGACCGGTATCTTACAAAACCGGAGCATTGTTTTTTATTGTATCAAGGGCATTAGGCGCCACCGCAAGATTATACCTGGTGGTAAACATACTCCAGCTTTTTATTTTAAATAAGATGGGTGTCCCTTTTTGGGTTACAGCGCTGGTTATCCTTGTACTGATCCTGCTCTATACTTTTGAAGGTGGTGTAAAAACAATCGTCTATACAGATACACTGCAAACAACCTTTATGCTGCTCGGTTTGATCGTTTGTATTATTACGATCATGAATAAATTGGACATGGGTTTTGGCAGTGCTATGGCTGCATTGGAGCAAAATAATTTTTCAAGAATTATTAATACAGATATTAATGCACCCGGTTTCTTTCTAAAACAAATACTGGGTGGGGCTTTTATAACAATCGCCATGACTGGTCTTGACCAGGAAATGATGCAAAAAAATATCAGTGTCCGTACACTGGGCGGCTCACAAAAAAATGTACTCACATTAAGCACCGTATTACTGTTTGTAAATTTTCTTTTTTTATTAATGGGCGGGCTGTTGTATCTCTACGCTGCACAAAATGGTATTACAGCAAAGGGGGATGATCTTTTCCCGGCAGTAGCATTGGGTGGTACATTATCTGCTATCATCTCTGTTATCTTTATCATTGGGTTGATATCTGCACTTTTTCCAAGCGCTGATGGAGCACTCACCGCACTTACTTCTTCTTTTTGTATAGACATCCTGGGGCTGAAAAGAAATACATCTTTATCCGAACAGCAGAAAAGAAAAACAAGACTTTCTGTTCACTTGTCTTTTGCAGTTATTTTCTTTATACTGGTGATGCTGTTTAAATGGATCGATGATAAATCCATCATTGATGTAATATTAAAAGTTGCCGGTTATACATACGGGCCATTGCTCGGCCTGTTTGCTTTTGGAATTTTAACGCACCGCACCGTAAAGGATAAATATGTGCTGGCCGTTTGTTTATTGTCTCCCTTAATTATTTTTGGAATAGATTTGCTGAATAATCCTGAATGGTTTGTAAAGCGCTTCGGTTTTTCTGCTGAATCAGAAGCAACGTTAAAAAACGCATCAAAAGCAATTTTTGGCGGCTTTAAGATCGGGATTGAGATTTTGATATTGAATGGTATTGTGACCTTTCTTGGATTACTGGCCATATCAACCGCATCAGGAAAAAAAGAATTGACTAAAGAGTAAATAAATATAATAACAAAAGGAGGAATTCGTTTCTCACTTTTAAAAGATCCGCCTTGTCCTGCACAAAGTCTAGTGTTTTTACTAAGCTTTTTACCAATAATTCCCGGCATTGTTATTGCATTTGGGAATTAAATACTGCAGTACCTGTATGAAGCTACCATAACCTTCGCCTTGACCATTGTTTAATTTTTTATAACTGCTAAATTTTAGCTATGTTGAATTGCATACATAAATATTTACGGAGGATAGCCCTATGATGAAATGTATTCTTACGCCCCTGGTATTGTTTTTTTGTCTTAAAGGAACTGCACAAAATGTGGGTGTTGGAACAGAAACCCCCACCAACCAGCTGCACGTGGTGGCCCCGGCCGACCCGGTTCGTATTGAAGGTTTACAGCCCGGCTCTTTAGATGACAGCGTGGTTACAGTCGATACAGCTGGTGTCCTCCGGAAAAGATCAGGTGCAGTAACGATTTCGCTTACTGGCTGGTCTGTTACAGGTAACAGCAGTACCAACAGTAACATAAATTTTATTGGCACTACCGATAACCAGCCATTGGTTATAAAAACAAATAACCAGCCTTCCGGTTTTATCAGCCCTGTGGTTACTTCCCGGAATAACAGTATTGGATACGGAACATTTTCAGCAACAGCGGCCGGGCCGGGTAATAATGTATTCGGTTATGCTGCACTCCCTAAACTCACTACCGGTGCAAGAAACATTGCCCTCGGCGATTCTGTTTCCTTTAATGTGCTCACAGGTTCAGATAATATTGCGATCGGTGCAACAGCTTTATTTACTGCGGCCAGTGCAGTCAGTAATATTGCTATAGGAAGCGGGGCTTTACGAAATAACCTGGTGTCTGAAAATATTGCCATAGGTAACAAAGCTGCCACGGGTAATATAAATGGAAATAATATCCTTGCAATTGGAGCAAACGCATTGTCAAATAATAAAACAGGTTCCACACAGCTGGCAATTGGTAATAATGCATTACAGCAGGCAGATGCCGGTCTTGAAAATATTGCCATAGGTTACAATGCAGCCCTTAGTATTACAAATGCATCTTCAAATGTATTAGTGGGTCATTATGCATTGAGTACTGCTGGAGGGGCCAGTAATAATACGGTGCTTGGCCACAATGCAGGACTGGCATATTCAGCTACAGGTAATACCAACAATACTTTTATCGGCTATCAAAGTGCCATTAGCCAAACTGGTGGTACAGGCAATACGTATATAGGTGCAAACGTTGATCTGCCCGGTGGTACAGTTATAAGTAATGCAAGTGCTTTGGGCCAGGGAGTACAGTTAACTGCAAGCAACCAGGTAAGGATCGGTAATACTGCAGTAACAAGTATTGGAGGCCAGGTAAACTGGTCCACCTTCAGTGATGCCAGGATAAAAAAGAATGTAAGGGAAGATGTGCCCGGGCTGGCATTCATTCAGAAACTGCGGCCGGTTACTTACAATTATGATGTTGGCTCTTTGCAAAAGATGCAGGGCAGCAGGGTAAACATGGACAGGACTATTGAAGCAACAAGGTTTACGGGCCTGTTTGCACAGGAAGTGGAAGCCGCTGCTAAATCATCCGGCTATAATTTCAGTGGGGTGGATAAGCCTGCCAATGAGCAAACACCTTATGCATTAAGATATGCCGAGTTTGTAGTGCCTCTTATAAAAGCAGTGCAGGAAATGAAACAGCTGATAGATGCACAGCAAAAAGAAATTGATGCATTGAAGGAGCAGCTGATCAAACAGTAGTAACTAACTAAAACGTATATAGCAGCATTGTGCGTTTTTAAAAAGATCTTAAGATCATATTGAAACCATTTATGGAAAGAAAGGAATTTTTAACTTCTTTGTTTAAGCCTTCTGCGCTAAAAAAAGCAAAACGGCAGGCAGGTAAACCAACTGAAGAAGATGCATTTGTGTTTACAGGAGGGATAGCGACATACACAGGCAGCTGGACCGACAAGGAAGTTATGCGTCTTTTAAAAAGAACCACTTTTGGTGCACCCGTTGAAGAGATTGAATATTTTAAAACACTTACTATAAGTGATGCAGTGGATATGCTGGTCAACACCATTGCCAGCCCGTCAGCATTGGGAGAGCCGGTAAAAATGTACACGCCGGATGCAACCACGCCTTCGTCAGACCCTGACCTGTCTGTACCTGCAGGAAGTACATGGGTTCGTACGCCTACTTATCTGTCTGCTATTAACAGGCAGCGCAGGGAATCAATAAAAACATGGTGGCTGAACAATATGATCAACCAGCCACGCAGTATCGAGGAAAAAATGATCTTATTCTGGAGCACCCACCTTACCATTGAGTTCTCCAGTGTTGGCGGGGCAGTGATATCATACCAGTACCTGCAATTGTTGCGGAAATATGCACTTGGTAATTTTAAAGTATTTATAAAAGAGATCACGCTGAACCCTGCCATGCTGATCTATCTGAACGGGTATGTGAATAATAAAACAGCACCGGATGAAAATTATGGCCGGGAGTTGCAGGAATTATTTACAGTAGGTAAGGGACCTGACAGTCATTATACAGAAGATGATGTAAAAGCCGCTGCACGGGTGCTTACTGGTTATGGTGCTGATATTGATTATGGTGTTTATAATTTCAATATTAATAAACATGATACAAATCCAAAACAGTTCTCAGCGTTTTATGATAATACAGTTATCAGCCGCAGTCCTGCAGAGGCACAACTGGAAGTGGATGATTTGATCAATATGATCTTTTCAAAAGAAGAAGTATCAAAAAATATATGCCGCAGGCTGTACCGTTATTTTGTTTACCATGATATTACAGCTGAAACAGAAGCAGCCATAATAACACCACTGGCGCAAACATTCAGGGATAATAATTATGAAATAAAGCCGGTGCTGCTGCAGCTTTTAAAAAGTGAACATTTTTTTGATGTACTGCAATATGGCGGCACCATAAAAAGCGGGGTTGATTTTGCAGTAGGACTGGTAAGAGAATGCGGTATTAAACTACCTCCAAAAAGCAACCCGCTTTTACTGCACAAACACCTGAATTATTTTGTTACCACATTTCTTGCAAATGCGGAACAAAATATTGGAGATCCGCCAAATGTTTCCGGTTTCCCGGCTTATTACCAAACACCATTCTTTGGTGAATTATGGATCAATACAGATTCGTATACCCGCCGCAAATCATTAACGGGTTTATTGGCAAATGATGGATACAGTAATGGTGGTTTTAAAATGAGCATCAATGCCATCGCTGTAGCATCCAGGATGAGCAACCCTGCCGACCCTGATGCACTGGTGCTGGATTTTAATAAATATTTTCTTGGACGTGAACTGAGTGCCGGATTAAGAAATACTATTAAGACAGATATCTTGTTAACCGGGTTGTCGGATAATAATTACTGGACAGCAGCATGGAATGCCTATATCAACAACCCTGCAGACCTGAATAATTTCAGCGTGGTGAATCTCCGGCTGAGATCATTGCTGCAGTATTTTTTAAGCATACTGGAAGAGTATCACCTGGAATAAGATCATGCCCTAAAAATTTGACAATGAAGAGAAGAAAATTCATACGTAGTACGACCATTGCTGCAGCAGCTGTACCCAGTTTTGTAAACGGGTTCAGCCTTACAGCGCATGCAGAAGACAGTCTTACAGGAAAGCTGCTTTTATCCGGTACGCCAAATGATCATGTACTGGTGCTGATACAATTAAGCGGTGGTAATGATGGGCTGAATACGGTAATCCCAATTGACCAGTACAGTAATTATGTAAATGCACGTTCCAATATTGCCATTCCACAAAATAAAATACTGTCACTAACGGGAACGGCTACCACAGGTTTACACCCGTCGCTTACAGGTTTGAGAGACCTGTATGATAATGGTAACCTTTGTATAGTGCAATCCGTTGGCTACCCCAACCCGAACTTTTCGCATTTCAGGGCAACTGATATATGGAATACAGCATCTGCAAGCGACCAGTTCCTGCAGGATGGCTGGCTGGGCCGTTACCTGAATACAGAATACCCCGGTTTCCCTGCCGGTTATCCCAATACGCAAATGCCGGACCCGCTTGCAATACAGTTTGGAACAAGTGCTTCACTGGCATTGATCGGTCCTTCAGCCTCTATGACCTATACCATCAGTGATCCCAATGCAATAGTAAGTGGTAACAGTGGCGGGCAGGATCCCGTGGCAACCGATACGCCAATGGGCATGAAGCTGGCTTATGTACGGGGGGTATCAAAGCAGGCGGAAGTATACAGCTCCGTAATACAGGCGGCATTTAACAGGCCGGGTAATAATAACATGGTTACTTATCCATCCAACACACTGGCCAGCCAGTTAAGAACCGTTGCCCGTCTTATAAATGGAGGTTTACAAACCAAAGTGTACGTGGTAAGCATGAAGGGCTTTGATACACATGCGCTCCAGGTAAATACAGGAGATACCACTACAGGTAACCACGCCACCCTGCTGGCTACAGTCAGCGATTCCGTAAAAGCATTCCAGGCTGATCTGAAGTCAATGGGCAAAGATCAGCGGGTGCTGGGGATGACCTACAGCGAATTTGGACGCAGGATAAAAAGCAATACCAGTAATGGAACTGATCACGGTTATGCGGCACCGTTATTTATATTTGGCTCGCAGGTAACGCCGGGTATCATTGGCGCCAACCCTGTATTGCCATCTGCAGTTACCGTAAGTGACAATATCCCGATGCAGTACGATTTCCGCAGTGTGTATTACAGTATTATGAAAAGATGGCTTTGCCAGGACACCACCAGCCTGCAGCAGATAATGCTGCAAAATTTTACAGAGCTGGATGTATGTATTAATACTGATTGTGCACCATTGGGCCAGCCTGCAGTAAATGAAAGGAATATCATAACAGCAAATCCCAACCCTGCTAAGAATGATGTACAGTTAAATTTCTATACAGAAGGAGGTCATACATTGCTCCAGTTAATGAGTAAGGAAGGCTTGCCATTGCAAACTTTACTGGAGGCAACCTATAATCAACCCCAGAAGATCAGCAAGACGGTGCATGTTGGTTCATACAAACCAGGGTTGTACTATGTGCGTTTCCAGAATGGTAAGAACCGCCAGATGAAACCGATCATAAAATTGTAAAGAGCGGTCATGAAAATTTTCTTTTCTTTTTCATGAGAAAATAATTATTACATTTGTTCAAGTAAGTGCCATCCCTCACCAGCCGGTGAAGGATGGCTTTATTTTTATAATGCTTGTTATGGATGCACTTGTAAATACGCTTGCCGAAAATTATGCTGCAAAATTTTCTGAACAGGAAGATGCATTATTAAAAGAAGTGGCCGACTTTACCACAAAAAATCATCCGCATGCGCATATGCTGAGCGGTCAGGTACAAGGCGCATTTCTTTCAATGCTGAGCAGGTTATTGCAACCCAAAAGAATACTTGAGGTAGGTACATTTACAGGTTACAGCGCCTTATGTCTTGCAAAGGGTCTCACTGCCGATGGTGAATTGCATACCCTGGAATTGAGGGAGGATGATGCAGCAACCGCACAGGGATTTTTTAATAAATCCGTTCAGCAGCAGCAACTTAAACTGCATACAGGGGATGCAAAAAAAATTATCCCCAATCTCAAAGAATTGTGGGATATCGTGTTTATTGACGCAGATAAGCCCGGGTATATTGAGTATTACGAGTTAATTTTGCCTTTTGTTAAGACAAATGGTATTATCATTGCAGATAATGTACTGTTTCATGGCCAGGTGCTGGGAGACAACATCAGTGGGAAAAATGCATTAGCTATTCATGCTTTTAACCAGCATGTACTAAATGATGAACGTGTGGAGCAGGTAATGCTCACTGTAAGAGATGGTTTGTTAATTGCCAGGAAAAAATAAATAAACAATAACGGCCTAGTTTTTAATTATCCTGTTGTGTTTATGTTCAATATTCAAAATACTATGATAAAAAGGTTTCTTGTTACGATCGTTTTATTTGTTATTACAGGTGCAGTGGTATTTGCACAAAATATCACCCCGCAGGAGTACATAGAGAAATATAAAGACATAGCCGTACGTGAAATGAAAAGGATGGGTGTGCCGGCAGCTATTACGCTTGCACAGGGCATACTGGAAACCGAAAGTGGTAATAGTGTACTGGTAAAAAAATCAAATAATCATTTTGGTATTAAATGTAAAAGCTCCTGGACGGGTGATGGTGTAAGCCATGATGATGATGCGCCGGGTGAATGTTTCAGAACTTATAAAAATGCGGAAGATTCTTACCGGGATCACAGCAATTATCTTCGGGGCAGCGATCGTTACGCTCCTCTTTTCCAACTCGATCCTTCTGATTACAAAGGATGGGCAAAAGGGTTGAAGAAAGCGGGGTATGCCACTAACCCAAAATATCCTGAAATACTGATCAGGAATATCGAACTGTATAACCTGCAACAGTACACACTGGCTGGTTTAAAAGACGTACCAAAATTTGACAAGAGCAAGTATGAAGATGATAAAGAAGTGCCGGCTGATAATGCGGTGAACAATAATGTCACAGAGGATAAAGCTACTGAGTACAATGTTACTGTAACCGAAAGTACAAGCAGTATCAATGGAACAAAATGTGTGTTTGCAAAAAAAGGAACTTCTTTACTGGCCATCGCCACCAATCATGATATACAGCTGAGCCGTTTGCTTGAATTCAATGATATGGAAACAGATGGTATCCTTGGAAAAGACCAGGTGATCTTCCTGCAGAAAAAAGCAAAAAAGGGAACCAATGATTTTTATACTGCACAACCGGGTGAAACATTACATGACGTATCTCAAAAAACCGGTGTACAGCTGGAATACCTGGCACAATACAACCAGATATCAAAGGGCACAGTCATCAATCCAGGCTCAAAGTTATCCCTACAGGAGGGAAAAGGTCCAATGCAATTGCCGAAGGAAACTGTTGCAACTAAGACAACAACAGCACCCGGCAAAGTGTACGAGGTACAACCTAAAGATGGTCTTTATTCTATTTCAAAAAAATATGGGGTAAGTATACAGCAATTAAAAGAATGGAATAATTTGACAACTGATACACTCAGCATTGGTCAAAAGCTGGTTGTGTCTAAGTAACATCAATAAATTCTAGCCAATAAATAAAAGCCGGTAACAAATGTCTATCATCCAAGTACACGATAAAAAATTTCAGCCATATATAAGCGCAGACCAGATTGATGACCGTATTAAAGCGGTGGCGGAGCAAATGAATAAAGACTATGCCGGTTTGAAACCGATCTTTATCGCCATATTGAATGGTTCATTTATGTTTGCCTCTGACCTGTTTAAATATATCAGTATTGAAGCGGAGATATGCTTTATAAAGCTGGCTTCATACAAAGGGACAAAATCAACCGGCAATGTTATTACTTCAATCGGGTTGGATGAGCCGCTCAGTGGCAGGCACGTGGTAATACTGGAAGACATAGTGGATACCGGCAACACACTGAATAAATTTTTGCCCCAGTTGCTGGTACAGCAGCCTGCATCTTTGAAGATCACAGCATTATTACAAAAGCCAGAAGCGCTTGAACACCCGATCACTGTTGATTATCTTGGCTTTAGTGTGCCAAATAAATTTTTGCTTGGTTTTGGACTTGATTACGATGGACTCGGTAGAAATTTGGCAGAAATTTATCAATTAGTGGAAGAGTAGAGGCAATGGTCTCCTTGCAGAAACGTTATCTTGCTATAAAAGGCATGCCCATTAATAAATATGCTTTTGAAAAACCTTACTGTACTTATTTTATTTGTTTGCTTCCTCTCCAACAGCGGTAAGGGGCAGTATTATCTTCGTGGTGAGGTAAAGGATGAGAAAGGTGAAAATCTTGCCAATGTAAAGATTACCCTGTATTCAGACAAATTGCTTTATTATTCCGGTTCATCCGGTGGTTTTGGCATTACCAGCCGTGTTGCCCAGGATTCCCTGACTCTGGTACTGGATGGCTATGAGCAGCAAACCGTAAGTATTAAAGCTGGTACATACCTCGAAATAATGATGAAGAAGCTTGCAGCCATTGTAAGCAAGAACAGGCCCAAGTTAATTTCCATTACAAAGGATCTTACAAAGACCTCCAAATTTACCTGGAGCATTGCTGAGGAGTCTTATTTCTCTATCGTTGAAAATGAACTGGTACCCGCAAAGAAATTTCCAAACACCGGTTTTTCATTAAATATCAATAAGGCATCGTATAGTAATATCCGGCGCTTTATCAATATGAAAAGCGTGGTGCCTCCGGATGCAGTACGGGTGGAAGAGTTGCTTAATTATTTTAACCTTAATTATAAGGAGCCGCCAAAGAATGATTACTTCAAAATGGAATCTACTTTATCCACCTGTCCGTGGAATAAGGAGAACCGGCTGCTCTATTTAAATATCAATGCACGCAAACTTGACCTGGATAAAGTACCGCCAAGTAACCTGGTATTCTTAATTGATGCTTCGGGCAGTATGGATATGCCTAACCGCTTGCCACTGGTAAAAGCAGCCTTTCAGATGCTGGTGAAAAACCTGCGGGACAAAGACACTGTTTCTATTGTCATCTATGGAGGAACCGTGGCAGTGTGGATGCAGCCAACCAGCGGTGCAGAAAAAGAAAAGATCATTAAAGCAATAGAGGAACTGGCGGCGCAGGGTGATACACCGGGTGAGTCAGCGATCCGGCTGGCATATACTGTTGCAAAAAATACTTTTATCAGGAATGGTAACAACCGGGTGATACTGGCTACTGACGGGGATTTTAATGTGGGCGAAGTATCAGAGAAGGCACTGGAAGACCTGATCACACGGGAGCGGCAGAGCGGTGTGTACCTCACCTGTCTTGGTGTGGGCATGGGTAATTTTAAAGATTCAAAACTGGAAACGCTTGCTAAAAGAGGCAACGGTAATTACGCATACCTGGATGATATACGGGAGGCAGAAAAAGTATTGGTGAAAGAAGTAACACAAACATTCTATGCGGTAGCCGATGATGTTTCGCTGAATGTGAAATTTAACCCGGACCTGGTAAAAGACTACCGCCTGATCGGTTTTGACAATAAAAAAGATGCGATTGCAGACAGCAGTGGTAAATTGGAGGGGGGAGAGATCGGCAGTGGTAACAGCGTGATGGCGATTTTTGAAGTAACACCGGTTGACAGCACAAAACTGGATGGCAAAGCAGACGCACAGCTGGCGCAGGTTGAACTGCGTTTTACAGCAGCGGATACAAAGCAGGAAATGGAAATGCGGTATGGTTGCAGCGCTATGTGTTATCCATTTGCAGGCATTCATAAAGATCTGCAGTTTGGAGCAGCAGTAGCTTTATTCGGGCAGAAACTGAGAGAGTCAAAATTTATCAATAAGACAAACTGGGATAATATAGAATTGCTTGCCACCAGCTCTTATAACCCCAACGAGTACCTGCAAAAAGAATTTATGCAGTTGGTGGATGCTGCCAAAAAAATGTATGCCGGTGATAAGAAAAAGAAAAAGAAGAAAAAAGATGAGGAAGATGAGTAAATCGGACTAAAGTTACTCCCATAAACAGGTTGGGCGCCGCTTTGCGGCGCCCAACCTGTTTTATATACCTCTGTTAGGAATTAACTGAACATTTCTCTCACTTTCTCAAAGAACGATTTATCCCCTTTCTCGGGCTTTGGCTGAAAATTAGGGCTGTGCTGCATTTTCTCCAGCATGGTCTTTTCTTCCGAAGTAAGATGCTGTGGTGTCCATACATTTACATGTATCAGCTGGTCGCCTTTTTCATAACTGTTTACAGCAGGAAAACCCTTTCCTTTCAGCCTGAAAATTTTGCCGCTTTGTGTGCCGGCAGGGATCTTTATCTTGGCCTTTCCATCAATGGTAGGTACCTCCACCTGGATGCCAAATACCGCATCCGGTATGGAGATATGCAGGTCGTATACCACGTTTAATCCATCCCGCTGCAATTGCGTATGCGCTTCTTCTTCTATTAAGATAATCAGGTCGCCATTGGCACCGCCACGTTCACCTGCATTGCCCTTGCCACTCATGCTCAGCTGCATACCTTCCTGCACCCCTGCAGGTATTTCTATGGTTACTGTCTCTTCGCCATACACACGGCCATCGCC
The DNA here is from genome assembly GCA_047600665.1 of Ferruginibacter sp. Classification (GTDB taxonomy): domain Bacteria; phylum Bacteroidota; class Bacteroidia; order Chitinophagales; family Chitinophagaceae; genus Ferruginibacter. Next base: position 1,019,041 of record JASGKJ010000003.1, on the reverse strand, counting down.
TTTACAGGCAGTACATTTATTAGCGATCGTGGTGCCTTCACCGTTACAGGTAGGGCAGGTGGTCACCGTTTGCATCTGGCCGAGAAACGTGTTCTGCACTTTTCTTACCTGGCCACTGCCACCGCAGGTACCACAGGTTTGTACACTGTTCTTATCTTTTGCACCGCTGCCGTTACAGGTGGTACAGGGTACATATTTTTTAACCTTTACTGTTTTAGTGGCGCCTTTCGCCATTTCTTCGTAATTCAGTTTTATTTTGATACGGAGATTGCTGCCCCTTATACCACGGGCACGGCCGCCCGAAGAACGCCTGCCGCCACCGCCGCCAAAGAAACTACCGAATGGACTGTCATCACCAAAGATGTCACCAAACTGGCTGAAAATATCATCCATGTTCATGCCACCGCCGCTAAAACCACCGCCACCACCACGGCCCTGGCTAAATGCCTGGTGACCAAAACGGTCATACTGTGCACGCTTATCGGTATCACTTAATATTTCGTAAGCTTCGGCTGCCTCTTTAAATTTTTCTTCTGCTGCCTTATCGCCGGGATTGCGGTCAGGATGGTGCTGCATAGCTACCTTCCGGTATGCTTTCTTGATCTCATCAGCTGATGCTGATTTAGAAACACCTAATATTTCGTAAAAGTCCTTTTTCATTATAATTTATTGCTGGCTTGTAAAAACACTAACAGGTCTCATCACTCATCATTTATATTTCAAAACTATTTCCCCACCACCACTTTAGCGTGTCTTATAATTTTATCATTCAGGTAATAGCCCTTCTGTATTTCATCGATCACCTTGCCTGAAGCTTCTGCTGTTGGTGCCGGTATCTCTGTGATGGCTTCATGCTTTTCCACGTCGAATGCTGTATTGATGCTTTCCATTGCTTTCAATCCTTTCGACTGGAGTAAACTTCTCAGCTTATTAAAGACTAACTGAACACCCTGTTTTACCTGCGTCACATCAGCTGCATCGGTCATTTGTTTTTCAGCACGTTCGCAATCATCGAGTACATCCAGCAGCGAGGTAATGATCTCCTTACCTGCATTTTGCATCAGTTCATAGCGTTCCTTAGCAGTACGTTTTTTAAAATTGTCGAACTCGGCAAACAGGCGGATGTACTTATCTTTTTGTTCATCCAGCTCTTTGGTCAATTTTTCTGCAATATTTTCAGTTTCCGGGTTGCTGAGGTGGCTGTTCCCGGGGATATCAGAGTCCGAATTGATATCAATACCCTCAAATTTCTGTTCCTGCTCGGCAGTACCGGTGCCGTTGTTGCCCATTTCTTTATTTTTCATATTGTGTACCAGTGATTTATCCGCTAGTGGCGGTATGTTTTTTGAATTTGCAAAGGTACAAATGTCAAACATTCTGCCAATAGGGTTTTTGCGGCCAAATTGGCAAGGTCAATAAATTAAATGTAGGGTATTTAAGAACGCCTGCTCTAGTAGTTCGGGTTTTGATTTATCCATGGATTTAAATCAGTAACTGATAATGGGTAAGGCAACAATTCACTTTTGCCAGCAGTGTACCCTGTAGCAAAACGACTGTTGAGGCCAGGCAGGTTGGTAGAATTTATCCAGTTGGTCCTGGTTGTGCCCGGTGGAGCAGATGCTGGTGTTGGGGTATAGAAAGACGTATTCCAAAGTTTACTATCATCAGCTGTACTGCCGGTATTATAGTACATCGATACAGGCAGGTTTTCATACGGAGCAGAAAAAGAAGCCATCAGGTTCAAATTATTTTTAGCCTCCTGTATTTTTTGTCCCAGCAGGTTCCATCGTATAAGGTCATATTTACGTATGCCTTCTCCGCCAAATTCCAATAAACGTTCTTTAACCAGAGCATTAAAAAAAGCTCCTTTTTCTGCAGGCGCCACTGAAGGCAGCGACCCGTAAGCACGTAGCCTTACTTCATCGTAGGCTGCAATAGCTGCTGAGCCTGCTGTTCCGTTAATTTCATTATCTGCTTCTGCAAACATCAGCAGTACATCTGCAAAGCGGATAAGCGGCCAGTTTAATCCAAAATACTGTTGCAGGTTATCAGGTGCTACAACCGGGTTGCTTATCCAGTCCCGCCTGAATTTTCCATCCCTGATTACAGCAGCACCCAGCCCGCTTTTGGTTATACCATCTGCCTGTACATCATAAGGAGCGCATGTTACATCCCGTCTTGTATCAGTACTGTCAAAAGTATAAAAGTAGGTAGGTAATATATTAAGGCTTGCATTGCCGAGCTGGTTTACCCTGGGCCCGTTATAGTACCCCAGCTTGCTGTCAAAGGCAGGGCTGGAAGAATCCATCGCTGCCTGGAAAATTAATTCGCCGCTTGCATTATTTACTAAATGGGCACACACGGTATTTTTCCAAAGATCTTTATATGAAGGAGTAAGTGTATGCTCATCCCTTTTTTGTATAAGGTCTGCACATTCCTGTTGCGTTATCCTGTAATAGTCAACATAATTATCCGGGCGGCGCATTACGGCATCCTGCCGCAGCGAATACCCACCGGCAAACAATGCTATTCTTGCACGTAATGCTTTTGCTGCTCCTTTTGTAATGCGTTCATTTTCTCCGCCAGGTAATCCCGCCATAGCCTCTGTACGCCATGGCAGCAGGTTGGCAGCAATTGCAAGATCATTCAAAATAATTTTGTACGTGCTGTCCCGGTTGGTTTGACCATTAAATACTAATTCAATACTATTAAAAAGGGCGCCGCTATCTTTAAGCGTTTCGCTATAAGGAACATCTCCCCAGTTTCTTATCAGTTCAAAATAATATTGTGCTTTTAATACGAGGGCTTCTCCGTACATTTTTTTTAGCGCTGACTGTTCTTCAGGTGTGCCGCTGGTATAAAGCGCCATGCTCGGAAACAACTTTATACACTGCGTTGCTTTTAATACACCTGTGTATAGGTTATTGTAGGGTCTTGCCAGTTCAACGTTTTCCGGTGTAAGTGTATAACGGGCAATATCTCTTCTGCCATTATCTGCTGTGCCGGCCGGCCCGGCCATTTCATCATTCTCTACTGTAAAGTAAAGGCTTAGTGTACGGCCATACCCGGCATCTCCTGAAAGATACTGGTAGGCATTTTGTAAGTATTCAAAGGCGTAATCAATAGCAGAACCGGCATATACATGCAGATCCTTCACAGTTGTTTGTCCAACAACATTGGGTATAAAGGGAGTGCCTTTAAAAATATACACGCTGGTATTTGCATCAGGTACTTTATTACAACTCCAGTTAAGCGGATTGCTCCAGAGGGAGTCATGTTGACCCAGCCAGGTACAGTCCTGGGCATTGGCTGTTTGCCACTGCAAACCTGCAGTAATAATTATTAAAAATAACCGCAGGTGGAAAATATATAGCTGAATCATCACCAATCGTTTTAGTGTAAATGTTCTGCTAAAATATCGTATTGCTTGTATTTTGAATACATGATTTATGCAATCGTTGCCTCCGCTTTTCAGTATCATTATGGCAGTATGCTATTTTACTGTATTTATTGTTGCAGGCTATATTCTGTATGTTATAAAGAAAGATAAAAGTTAACTTGGTTAAAGAAAACCTGGAGTACTCCCTGTATTAAAGGATATATAGATTATGAAATTGCTAAAAGAAAGTGAACTTGACTGGTCGCCGGTTGTTGCTAATTCAAGAATGAACAGGCAGCGTAATGCAAGTGGTATTAACAGTTATGAACAGGAATTCAAATTCAGGCCGGAAATTTTTCTTGAAACAAAGGCAACGGAAAACGGGCATGCTTCCTGGATGGATCTGTGCTGTGGTGAAGGAAGGGCATTGTTGCAGACCGCAATCTATTTTCAGCAACAGCAATTACAGGATGTTGTTTCACTAAATGGTATTGATCTGCTGGATAGTTTTATTTCAGTGCCCGGCAATATAAGTTGTCTTGAGTTTCAATCAATGTCCCTGTTGAAATGGATGCCGGAGCAACGCTATGACCTTATTACGTGTGTACATGGACTGCACTATATCGGGGACAAGATGGGGCTTGTTGAAATTGCAGTAAACGCACTTAACCCGGGCGGATTATTTATTGCCAATTTTGATCTTAATAATGTTGTTATCAATAATAATGATGCAGGGGTATATTTAAAAAGGGCTTTTAAAGAACTGGATATTGACTACAACCAGCGCAGTAAGATTTTGCGATATACAGGTGCCGGAAACGTTTCATTTAAAATATCGTACGTTGGTGCCGATGATACACATGGTCCCAATTACACAGGCCAGGATTCTGTTACCTCTCATTATACAACATGAATGACCAGTTGCAAATAGTTCACCAGCTTGCTGAGTGAAACATATTATACGCTACCCATTTTATAAAAAGATTGTTTAATTTATTTTTTCCTTTCATCTGTTAAGGCTGTTTTTCCTTATCCCGTAAGCTTTTTTCCCAATCCGATCTTCCGGCGCTCTTGACTGCAAATAATTTTGCGGCCAATTTAATAACAACTTGAAATGAAATTATTTTTATTAACTGTCATCCTGTTTACAACCAGCATTGTGTTTTCACAAAATGGAATTATTAAAGGGAACATCCAGACCTCGGATGGAAAGCCCGCTGAATCAGTAACGGTTCTTTTGAAGAAAACTTCCAAAGGCGCAGTAGCAGATAAGAATGGCAGTTATGAAATAAAGAATATTGCACCGGGTACATATGTTTTATCCACTTCTTTTGTTGGTCTTGAAAAACAGGAACAAACGGTGGGAGTAAAAGCCGGAGAAACTGTCACCATCAATTTTATTCTGAAAGAAAGTGCCGGTAAGCTGGAGGAAGTGGTTATCTCTGCACGCAAAAACAGTGGCAGGTCCAGTGATTATGTTTCAAAAATGCCATTAAAGAATTTAGAGAATCCGCAGGTATATAACACTGTTTCCGCTGAGATATTAAAGCAGCAGGCGATCACCACTTATGATGATGCGCTTAAAAATGTGCCGGGCATTTTCCGCCTGTGGGAATCAACCGGCCGTGGCGGTGATGGTGGTTCTTACTTTACATTGAGAGGTTTTGAAGCGCAGGTGACTATGGTAAATGGTTTGCCCGGCTTAAGCAATGGTAGTCTTGATCCTGCCAATATTGAAAAGATCGAAGTGCTGAAAGGTCCTTCCGGTACACTCTTTGGCAGCAGTGTGATCAGTTATGGCGGCCTGGTAAATAATGTAACCAAAAAGCCATACATGGAAACGGGTGGTGAGGTTAGTTATACTGCCGGTAGTTTTGGACTGAACAGGATCGCTGCTGACATAAACGTACCTGTTAGTAAGGAAAAGGGTATCGCTGCAAGATTTAATACAGCTTACCAGAGTGAGAACAGCTTCCAGGACCAGGGATTCCGTAAATCATTCTTTTTTTCGCCAACAGTCTCTTATAAAGTAAATGATAAGCTGTCGTTTTTATTTGTGACAGAATTTATGCAGGAAGAAAAGACAAACCCAACCATGGTATTCCTGGGCAGGGATTCAAAACTGCAATTTAATAACCTGCAAGACCTGAACTATAATCCAAAATTATCTCTTACAAGTAATGATTTGTCTATTAAAAATCCAAGGTATAACCTGCAGGGACAAATGATGTACAAATTGTCTGACAGCTGGACATCACAGACAGTGATCGCAAGAGGGCAATCTAATTCAGACGGTTATTATTCTTATATCTACGATAATGAAAATGGTAACCGGGATTTTGGTGTATGGATAACAAAGGAAAATTCATGGACTGTTTCTTCTGATATACAACAGAATTTTATAGGTGATTTTAAACTGGGCAGTATGCGTAACCGCCTTGTTGCAGGCCTGGATTTTTTTGAACGGGATGTAGTGTATGCAGGTACAGGCTGGGCGAGGGTTCATAACGTGAACGCACAGGGTGAGATCAATTACAAGGATCCTTCAACAGGGGAAGAAATGGATCCTGTTTACTTGACCAAACAATCGGTTGATAACCTGCTGGCCGGTACAGGAACAGGTAATTACGAAGCAAAGAACCAGGTGTTGAGTGCTTATGCTTCTGATATTTTGAATATTACTCCCAACTTACTGGCGATGGCAAGCTTAAGGGTTGATAATTTTAAAACAAAAGGTGAAGGTGGTTATAATCAAACAGCGTTTTCACCAAAATTTGGTTTGATATATCAACCAATACCCGACAGGGTTTCCCTGTTTGCCAATTATATGAATGGCTTCAGGAATATAGGCCCATCACAGGTGGCAGATCCGGATGGTAGCAATCCCAAATTGAAAGATTTTGAGCCAGAACATGCAAATCAGCTGGAGTTTGGAGTAAAAACAAATCTTTTTGGTGACAGGCTCAGCTCCACCATCAGCTATTATGATATAAAAGTTGCTAACCAAACAATGCCTGATCCGCAAAACCAATTTAATACGATCCAGGGTGGAAAGAGCCGCAGCCGTGGTGTTGAAGTGGATATCAACGCCCATCCATGCCCTGGGTTTAATATCCTAATTGGTTATGCTTACAATTACAGCAATGTATTAAAAGGCGAACTGGAAAATATCTGGTTTGAAGAAGGTAAGCGCCCGATTTGGGCAGGGCCGAAAAATTTATTGAATGCATGGGCTACTTACACTTTTACCAATGGTTCTATAAAAGGGCTTGGCTTTGGTTTTGGTGGTAACTATGCAAGTGATAACGCCACACTTAATAATACACTGACCGGCGTGTTTATCTTACCGGCATATACAGTATTAAATGCATCCGTATTTTATAATACAGATAAATTCCGTGCAGGATTTAACTTAAATAACCTGGGTAATAAGGAATATTATGGCGGTGGCTGGAGTACAGTAAACCCACAAAAGCCAAGAAACCTGGCATTCAGTTTTGCGTATAAGTTTTAAGTAATAGAGTTTTGGTAGATGAGATATGCCCCGGTTTTTTACCCGGGGCATTTTTTACCGGCAACATAAAAAATCTTTCATACGCAGGTTGCTTTTGTAACTTTAAGAAACTTTAAAGCATATGAAATCAAACAAAGACCTGAAGGATGAGTATAAACTCCTGAAACCTAAAATAGGGGTGTTCCAGGTACGTAATACAGTTAACGGCAAAATATTTATCGACAGCAGCGTGAACCTGGATAAAATATGGAACCGGCACCGGGTAGAACTGAATTTTGGTGGTCACCGTAATGAAAAATTGCAAAAAGAATGGAAAGAATTTGGAGAGGAAAATTTTCAGTTTGAAATATTAAGTGAGATAGAGCAGGAAGATAATGCAACGGTTGATTATGCTAAAGAGGCAAAGCAACTGGCTGCGATGTTTATAGAAGAGCTGCAGCCATTTGGTGACAAGGGTTATAACAGGAAGTGATAACCTTATTCATTACTACTACCTTTGCCGCCATGAAAAGTATTATCCTCAATAAAAATATCGGAAGGAGAATTGAACTCGGGCATCCCTGGGTTTTTGCCAATGAAGTGAACAGGGGCAAACTGCTGGATGCATCGCCGCAGCCAGGTGAAATTGTAAATGTGCTGGCCCATGATAAAAATTTTGTCGGCAGGGGATATGTAAACCCGCAATCACAGATAATAGTGCGGTTGCTTACAAGAGATAAAGATGTTAAAATTGATGAGCAATTTTTTTATGACCGCATTTTAAAAGCATGGCAATACAGGCAGCAGATCGGTTATACAGAAAACTGCCGGCTGGTATTTGGTGAAGCAGATGAGCTGCCTCAACTGGTGATCGATAAATTCAATGATCATTTTGTGATACAGACACTGGCATTAGGTATTGACTTGTGGAAGCCTGCTATCGTAAAGGCCATTGAAAAGATATTTTCACCCAAAGGTATTTACGAGCGCAATGATGTGCCCGTGAGAGAACTGGAGGGCATGCAGCAACAAAAAGGTTTTTTATCAGCGGAGTTTGATACAAATATTATCATTAAAGAGAATGGTGTGCAGTTTCATGTTGATATTGTGAACGGGCAAAAGACGGGCTTCTTTTTGGATCAGCAGGATAACCGGAAAGCCATACAGAATATTGTAAAAGGAGCTGATGTACTGGGGGCATTTTGTTATACCGGTTCGTTCGAGATAAGCGCTGCCTGCTTTGGTGCCAAACATGTGCTGGGACTGGATATTTCTCAAAGCGCCATCGATATGTGTAATAAAAATGCTGTACTGAATAACGTACAGGATAAATGTGAGTTCCGTTGTGTGAATGCTTTCGATGTTTTAAAAACATGGACAAAGGAAGATAAACAATGGGATGTGGTAATGCTTGACCCGCCATCTTTTACAAAGAGCCGTGGTAATATCGATAAAGCAGTAGCAGGCTACAAAGAAATTAACCTGCGTGGTATCAAACTGGTGAAACCGGGTGGGTTTTTAGTAACGTCAAGTTGTACCAACCTGGTGCAACCGGAATTATTTTTAGATACGATCTACGCAGCTGCAAAAGATGCCAAAAGAAAATTACGCCAAGTGGTGTTCAATGCCCAGTCACCCGATCATCCTATCATAAGGGGACAGGAGTATACGCATTATTTGAAGTTTTTGATAGTACAGGTATTGTAAATGATAACTGCTAAGACGCCAAGTTGTATTAACTAAGAAAAATTGCCGTAGCGACTTAGCAGTTATAGTTTTAATTATTCAGTAATTCATTGATCTTTTCTTCCAGTTCCTTTCCTTCCAGGTCAACTGCCACAATCATCCCGGTTTTATCTAAAAGAAAAGAAGCGGGGATAGCTTCCACGCCATAACGTTCTGCAGATTTAGCTGCCCAGCCATCTTTATCATTTACCTGTGTGTATTTTATTTTATCTGTTTTAATGGCCCTGAGCCAGGCATTTTTCTTGCTGTCGATAGAAACGCCAAATACTTCAAAACCTTTTGACTTATACTTGCTGTAGAGCCTTACCACTTTTGGATTGGCCTGTCTGCAGGGACCACACCAGCTTGCCCAGAAATCAACCAGCACCACTTTGCCTTTAAAAGATGAAAGGCTTATCACACTGTCTTTTGTATTGGGGAGTGATATCTCCGGTGCAATTTGTCCTGCTTTTATTTGGGCTTTTGCAGTAACCGCCAGCAGTAATAAAATAGTTACAATTGTATTTTTCATTTACAACAGTTTTTCTTTTGAAACAATGATAATATGAATTTTAATATTTTCTGTATCATTTGTAGGCATTAAATATATTATACTCCAGCCGGATAAGAAAACCGTATGGCGCCGTCCTGTAAAGGTCTTTTACTACCGGGAACCTGTACCCCAGGTCAAAACGCATGCGGCTGTCAAAAATGAGCTGGGCAGATGGTGCAATATCAAGATACGAGTTTTTGTTACCGGTATTGTATTGCCCGAGAAATTCACACATCAGGTTCAGGTTGGTTTGGTTGTAGTTTGTGTATTCTTTTGGCAGCATCAGTTTTCCAACAGATAAGGTGTACCCGATAGCATTACGCTGCCGGTCAGCGTAGGGAAATTTTTCACTGCTGTTATCTTTGGCATGCAGGTATGACGCAGATGCGCTTACAGCAACTTTGTTTACCAGTTTGGTGGCAATCAACCCACCTTCGTAACCCGAGCTGTGGCCAAAAAAATCAATAGCAGGCTGGTGTATATCACTGTTGTTAAAACTATACCTGCCATATGCTGCCATCCTGAAATGACTGTGTACATCATCTTCGCTGAAGAAGCGGTACTTCAGGTAAGCACTGCCGCCCTCCGCAGTAAAGGAGTTGTCACGGTTGCTTAAAAATGCCTCGCCGTGTACCATGATCTTTCTTGATACACCCCACATGATCTCAGGTAGCAGGTGATAATTATACCTGCCGGGTTCTTTCATCAGGTAATTGTTCAGCCTGAGGCCGATACTTTTTGCAGCCATATTACTGGCGGGTTCTGTAAATACATATAATTCCTGTGCCTTCGTTTGCATACAGCAGAAGACAACTATGATTGATATGATTATTTTTTTCATTGCAGTTAAGATAGTGATGAGTAATTGCAACAGTTGAATAACAACCGGTACCGGAACAGATCATTCTTTCCCGGTTGTTACATTTAAGTTTTATCAAATTGTTGCATGATAGATCCGGCTTCCTTCCTGTAGCCCATCTTTGGCACAACAGGAAGCGGCTTTACCTGTTTTGTAACATTCCATGGTAGTGTATTTTGCATTTTGCTTATACACTTTGGAAGTAACAAAGCCTTTATCAATGATCTTAACCTCTTTATCACCGTTAATGGTCTGGTCTTTTACATTCATAAAATGAAAGGTAATACCATCCACCTGCAGGTGACTATCATTTTCAACGGCAGTATTATTAAAACGAATGAGTGCTGAGAGATTGGCAACAAAAAAACCGGCATCCTCCACTTTTTCCCTGAGCTTATCAAAATCAGCACGACTGCCAGGCTTAAAAGATATATCAAACGAAGAGTTTTTAATATTAGGCTCTACTTTTTCCACGAAGTCGAGTGACTTCAGTGCTTTATTAATAGCATTGCTGCACATACTGCAGGTGAGGCCGCTGGCCTGCAGCGTTGCTTTGAGCACCTGTGCCTGCGATGCAGTTGCAAACAGTAAAGCCATTATTACAAATATCTTTTTCATACTTATAAATTTTAAGGTTTACATTTTGCAGCATGATTTGTCTTTGCAGCAATTTTCATCTTTGCATTTGTCATGCCCGGCACAGCCGTCTGTGGTACAGCAACTTTTAATATCGCTGGCTGCATCTTTCCTATCATACTGGCAGCAACCATGCAGTTTATTATAAACGGCATCTTCAGCTTTAATGTCCTGTGTATCATAACCGGCATTGGCAACAGCCTGCTGTATTTTTGTGGAGGAAGTTTTGCTGGCTGCGTACGAAACTTTTAATTCTTTTGTTTCTTCATTCCAGCTGGCAGCCGTGGCACCGGCTGATTTGGCAGCTGTTTCAATTTTCTTTTTGCACATGCCACAGTTACCCTGCACTTTAATAGTTTCTTTTTTTGTTTGGGCAAAACTGAAGTTGCTGAATAAAACACCGAATAATAGTACGATGCTGAATGATAATGTTTTCATGATAATTTAATTTTTAACTGAATAAATGAATGATTGGTGCTGAATGCACGAACACCACAGCACAATGCTGCGGCAAATAATACCAGTTAAAATTTTAAATCCTGAAAACGCAGTTTAAGATGCAGGCTGAAAGGCCTGGATATAGTGGGGGAGAATGGCTTTTAAGACTCCTGGCAACCGGGTCACTTATTCTTTCAAAATAATACTCCGGAAAATGTGTAGTTATTATCGCTACCGGTGCTTCCAGCTGAAGGTCATTGGAAACATTCTTATGGGAATCTTCAAGTTTGTAGAATTTGTGTTCATCACTGCAGCAGCCGCCTTTCTTTTCTTTCATGCCACATTTACCGCAGTGGTCATCATCTGAACCATACAATTCAACGCCAGCCTGTTTACCCATACAGTAATGTATCTCCATGGCAACGCCGGATGATACACCAAGGTATAGTAAGGCTAATATGGAAACGATGAATTTTTTCATTCCGGGGCAAAGATAAAGCCTTTTTTGAACAGGTGTGTATGATGTTTGTCAGTTAATGACTTTTAACAATACTTAGTTCACAAAATTCCAGGAAATACCAAAACGGGTTATCATGCCGGGATAAACATAATGCGGAGCAGCAAAGTTATTATGTGTAAAGCCAAATCCATTTGTGAAATCAATCGTATTCAGGTTTTCCACACGTATATAACCGGTAAATGACCTGATCCTGAAGTGAAGAAAAAGATTTATATCCGGCCGGTTATGGATTGTTACGCTGTCCTGTGGCATAAACTGGCCCATTGCAGGGGAGTAATTATAAGCCTTGTATGGGGTATAATATCTTACTTCAAGCCCGGTACTCAGGTTCAGGTTTTTGAAAAATAGTCCTTCATAAGCCAACCGGTTCCTTGTGAACAATAATGGTACACTAACCGGCGATCCTGTATTGGCCTGCTGTTGTAAGGTGGCTTCTATATACCAGTTCCATCTTTTAGTAACCGGGATTTTTTTGGTGGCGCTTACCTGCAGCAAGTTGATCACTTTGTCATATTGCTCTGTCTGGTAATAGTTCTTAAAGTAAATATAGTTCGTGATCAAATAATTGGCTGCCGACAGGTTTACAAAAGAATTTTCTGCTGTTGCTTTTAGGATAAGAATATTTTCCTTGTTATAAGGATCGTTATTATTAAAATTAAAAGAAGAGAGTTTGTCATACACAAACGAAGGGCTCCTGTTTACGTTATTAAAAAGCAGGGTAATATTGCCCCATTTGCTGTTAAGGTATCTTGAAAGAGAGACATACGCATTATAATCACCACTGTTGAGCCCATTAAGATAAAGCTCACCACTGGCAAGTATATCCCATAGCTTATTCCGGGTTTTATTCCGGTATTCACCATGGAGTATAATATTGTAATAATTTTTACTGCCCGAAACAAAAGTTCCTTTTATGTTTTCAAGCTTTGCACCAGCCAATATGTATTGGTTTGAATTTTTTGTATCTGGAAACTGCAGCAGTGAAAAATCATTGGAGATAATTTTCCATGAATCTGTCAGGATAAAACTATCCTTTGCAGCCAGCGAAGTATCGTACCAGCTCCGGTACAGCGCTGTATCGGGAAGGTAATCCCTGTATTGATATTTATTGGCACTGTAGGTAAATGTGTGCTGGAAACGCAGTTTGGAATAAAAAAGATATTCTGTTGTGGAATCATTGATAGCGACAGAATCTTTTTTACCCAGGTCATAATATTGGCGCAGGAAGAAAGTAAAATTATTGTACCTGTTACCTGTTGTAACATTTGTATTAAAAGGGTTTGGATCGTTCAATACATCACCACCCAGGTTTACGGGTATGGAAAAGCGTCTTTTAAAATTAGGGCTGGTTAAAAAAGTGTCACTTTGTATACCACCATTTTCAGATGCACGTATGCTGTTGTTCAGTAAAATAAAATAAGCTGCATATCTTTTTTTCCTGCCCTGGTAATTGCTGAAAAACCGAAGGTTGCCATGGTTGGTGTTCTGGGTTACAAAGAGCCCGGGTGCATTGATCAGCCGGTATTCAAAACCAAAATTGATATTAGGTCTTGGATTTTGTGTATGCAGGATCTGTATCAGTTGCTCTTTGCCGGAAGCCAGTTGGTATCCCAAACGGGTGTAAGGTTTTGTTGTTTTAAAAAACCTGGAGTTTTCCAGTGTGAAACGGTAAGCATCGAATGCATGAAAACCTGCATCCCACCCGGCTTTGGCGTAAGGAGCAAAAAGCAGGGAATAACCTGCGGCGCCATTATTACCAAGGTATTGTTGTGTTACAGGTTCAGAGAAATATTTGTAATAATCACTGATATCGTCATCAAACCTTACTATACGGATGGAATCGAGGTATTTAAAACTGATATTGACAGAATCTTTTGAATTATCCCTGTGTTCAAAGGTGATACTGTCTTTATTACCTCCAGAAGAAGAACCAAGGTTCCCAAACTTGTTTAACAGCCCCTGGGCATTCATATTACCAGAGACTATCAGCAAAATCAGTATACAGGTGTACTTCAGCAGTGTATTTATTCTGTCTATCACAGCAGTTATTGCAGGAATTGTTTTACTAAATTAAGCTCCTGCAGCATGTACAGGTTTGCGCAAAGGTATGCTATGTATTTGTTAGAAAGTTTTTAAAAGCAAACGTTCCCGGCTATATCAAAAAATTTTATTTACAGGCTTCTGTGAATCATTTGAACAAACGAGAATTAAAGCCGGTAACTTAAAATGGTTTATTATCTTCGCCAAAATTTATTATTTCATGAATCTGCACGAGTACCAGGCCAAGAGCCTGCTGAAAAAATTCAATGTTCCGGTACAGGAAGGTATTGCCTGCACCACACCTGCTGAAGCGGAAGAAGCTTACAGGCAAATACATGTAGAATACGGAAGCAAATTTGCCGTTGTAAAAGCGCAGATACATGCCGGCGGCAGGGGTAAAGGTACCATTGTTGGTAAAGATCAGCGTGGTGTTGCGGTAGGTAAAAATGCGGAAGATATAAAACGTATTTCACAGAATATATTAGGTGGCACATTGGTTACCATACAAACAGGCCCGGCCGGTAAAGTGGTAAATAAAGTACTGGTGGCGCAGGATGTTTATTATGAAGGTCCAAGCCCGGTAAAAGAATTTTATCTTTCTATCCTGCTGGACAGGACAAAAGGACAGAATGTAATCATGTACAGCACTGAAGGTGGTATGAACATTGAAGATGTGGCACATGATACGCCTGAAAAAATATTTAAAGAATGGGTGCATCCCGGTGGCGGACTGGAAGCTTTCCAGGCAAGAAAGATCGCTTTCAACCTGGGGCTTTCTGGTGCAGCTTTCAAAAACTGCGTAAAGTTTGTAACCAATCTTTACAATGCTTATGTGGGCCTGGATTGCGGTATGCTGGAAATAAATCCATTGTTTAAAACAAGTGATGATAAAATCATTGCAGTGGATTGCAAAATGAATATCGATGACAATGCGATCATCCGTCACCCGGATGTGGCAGCTTTAAGGGATATAACTGAAGAAGATCCGACAGAAGTGGAAGCAGGTAAATACAACCTGAACTTTGTAAAGCTGGATGGTAATGTGGGTTGCATGGTAAATGGTGCCGGTCTTGCAATGGCCACCATGGATATGATCAAATTAAGTGGTGGTGAGCCAGCCAACTTTTTGGATGTGGGTGGTACAGCCAATGCACAAACAGTAGAAGCTGGTTTCCGTATCATTTTAAAAGACCCTAAAGTAAAAGCGATACTGATCAACATTTTTGGCGGTATTGTACGTTGCGACAGGGTGGCGCAGGGTGTGATCGATGCTTATAAATCTATAGGCAACATCGAAATACCGATCATTGTGCGCCTGCAGGGAACCAATGCCGATGTAGCAAAAGAACTGATAGATCAAAGTGGTTTAAAAGTACAGAGCGCTATTTTGCTGAGTGAAGCAGCCGGGCTTGTAAATAAAGCAGTGGCATAAAGAAACTATTTTAATAGTAACGGCCATCAGCGAAGCTGATGGCCGTTTTGTTTTTGTGAATATAGAAACATGTTTTCCTAGTGTACGGACTGTACATGGAGCTCATTCTCCATCTGGTATTTTTCCCTGAAGCCTTTCAGGGTATATTTTATATTTTTTAAAGGAGCCTTTATATCCCTGAATTCTTTTATTAATTCCAGCACATCGTAATCAATATATTTTGTGTTGGATGCATCGATCACCACGGTTGAGTTTGCCGGCATATGATCCAGCGTTTGCCTGATGGCTGCTTTATTCAAAAATGAAACTTCTTCAGATAAACGGATATTAATCGTGTCGCCAAGATTATGTTTCTCCGCATGAAAGAAATAAGAGTTTTTGAGGTTGCCATGCAGGATGGCGCCTGTGGCTGCAATGATACCTGCAAATACACCCACTAATAATCCTTTGCCGCTTAATGCAGGAATTACTGCAAAGAGATCAATAGCAATAATAACAACAACGGTTACAATAAATGGTATGAACTGGTATTTACCGGCTTTCCAGAAATTGATAAACACGCTTGGTTTTGCCAGCTTATACCCGGTCAGTAAGAGTACAGCTGCCAGTGCTGACAACGGTATCAGGTTGAGCAGACCCGGAATCAAAACAATTGACAGTAACAGCAACAGCCCATGAATGATTGCGGAGAATTTTGATTTTGCACCTGCATTAACATTGGCACTGCTGCGTACAATTACACTGGTAACAGGTAAACCGCCTATCAGGCCTGCAACAGAATTACCAATGCCCTGTGCCACCAGCTCCTGGTTGGTATTGGTAACACGTCTTTGGGGGTCAAGATTGTCCACGGCTTCAATGCTCAGCAATGTTTCGAGTGTTGCAATAAGCGCAATAGCCACACCGTAAACAATTACAGTTCCATTCATAAAGCCACTAAAATCCGGTAACGAAAAGAAATTAAAAAATTCATTGGCAGATTTTGCAATGGGTAGTACCACCAGGTGTTCATTCTCGATCGCCAGTTTACTGCCGGTTTTTAGCCAAACCTGGTTAATAACAACGGCAATAATTACAGCTACCAGTGCACCCGGAACAAACGGCATACGTTTTTTAATAAATGGCTTATCCCAGATGATCATTGTAACGATTGAGATGACACAAACGATCACCACACCTACTTCAATATGATGTAATGGCTGCAGTAACTCATGCATGTTTTCATTACCATATTCAAATAATTCTGTGAGGTTGCCTTTTTCATCTTTATCATATCCAACCGCCTTTGGAATTTGTTTGGCGATGATAAGGATACCAATACTCGTGAGCATACCTTTGATCACACTGCTGGGGATATAATTGGCAATACCGCCGAGCTTGGAGATTCCAAGCAGTATTTGTAATAAACCTGCCAATAAAACGGCGCATAGAAACAACCTGAAATCACCAATAGTGGTGATGGCACCTAATACCAGCGTGGCGAGACCTGCAGCAGGGCCACTCACACTTAATGCAGAGTTACTAAAGCTGGCAATCACTATCCCGCCAATGATACCGGAAATAAGCCCGCTGAAAAAAGGCGCCCCGCTCGCTGATGCAATACCCAGGCAAAGAGGTAATGCAACCAGAAACACAACAAGACCCGAAGGCAGATCTGCCTTTATCGTTTTTAAATTCAATTTCATCTTATGTTTTGTTTTTCCATTTTATGGTCAACGCTTATTGAGCCGCTGCCAGTTGTTTTTCTTTTTTGGTTGCAGTGGTGGTTAAATTTTTAAAGAAGTCCACCTGGCCGTTCTCAATATTGTACACACCACCTACAATACCGATCTCGCCTTTTTTGAACATATCCCTTACAATATCACTGTGGGTGAGTATTTCTTCCAGGCTGTTCTCAACATTGGCATACGCTACTTTATCATGGAATACCTGCGCTTTATCTTCATTCAGCATTGCTTTGCTGATAGCAGGTTGTATCCTGTTCAGCAAGCCGGTGATATTACCATCCACTACGCCATGCTTTGCGCTTTTAATAGCACCACATTCTGTGTGCCCGAGTACCACCAGTACTTTTGAGCCTACGTATTTTACTGCATATTCAATACTTGCCAGTATGTCCTGGTTTACAATATTGCCGGCCACACGGATACTGAAAAGATCACCCAGCCCCTGGTCAAAGATGAGCTCAACAGATGTACGGGAATCCATGCAGCTTAATATCACTGCAAAGGGGTACTGTCCTTCCCTTGTTTCATTGATCATTTCCAGGTGGTCATGATTGCCCTGCAGGTTATTGATAAAACGTTTGTTGCCTTCTACCAGTAATTCAAGTCCCTGTGCGGGTGTAAGCGTTTGTAAATATTCTTTTGAATGCTTTCTCATTGTAATAAATTTTATAATTGGTAACAGCACGAACACACGTATTCGTGGATTGGTTACCGTGAGTAATTAAATAAATAATGAATACAGGCTGCCTGAGCCTAAAAAATTAAACTGATAAGTAGATTGTACTAAGCCTCGTTGGGCGGGGGAGCATGCAGTTCGCCATGGAAAGCGATATAAGCATCTGCATTTTCGTGAGTATAATGCTGCTGCACTATTGAAAAGAAATGTTCGTTCACATGGGTTTCATGCAAAAATTCTTCTGATAAAGAACTGCCGGGTGCAGGATTTTTTTCTTCGGCTGATCCCGGTAGCGGTTTGGATTCTTCTTCCTGGCCGTCAGTGCCGGGTATATCTGATGAAGCTGCTTTCCCCTGGTGTTTGGCTATTTCTTTCTGGCTGGCACAGATAAAACCTGTGCTTACAGTAAGCCATGCCAGCGTTAATATTAAAAAAACAGCTGTTATTTTCTGAAAAAGGTTATATGCCAGTCTTTTTTTCTTCATCAGTATCGATGCCGCAAAATTAAATTTTATTCCCGGTAAACCAAACCGTTTGTGTATTGATTTTGATTTATAACGGAAAAATAATGCTTAATCATATGTAATAAGTGATTGAAAATGTTTTATTCACGCTATTTTGTTTTTTTTAACATTTAAAAATAATATGGCCACCTGAAAAAAATCAGACTGATATTTATTTTCAATACTATTAAAACTAAATTTGAAGTATAACTTTATTACATGAAATCATACGAAGTACTGTTAAACGATAATAAACGCTGGGCTGAAAAAAAATTGGCGGAAGATCCTGGTTTCTTTGACAGGCTGGTGCACGTGCAGACTCCGGAGTTTCTCTGGATAGGCTGCAGCGACAGCAGGGTGCCACCAGACCAGATAACACAGACCGAACCTGGTGAAATATTTATTCACCGCAATGTAGCCAACCTGGTGGTAAATACAGATGTGAATGTATTGAGTGTACTGGATTATGCAGTTAATCACTTAAAAGTTAAACATATTGTTGTTTGCGGCCATTACAACTGCGGCGGTGTTAAGGCTGCTTTTGCCAATGTAAACCTTAACCAGGTGCTGAATATGTGGTTACGGAATATAAAGGACGTTTACCGCATTCACCGGGCAGAACTGGATGGTATTAAAGATGAAGAAAGCCGCATCAACCGCCTCGTGGAACTGAATGTACAGGAACAGGTATTTAATCTTTCTAAAACTGCTATCATACAGCAGGCCTGGAAGAACGACAACAGGCCCGACCTGCATGGATGGGTGTACGACCTCCATGATGGTCTGATCAAACCAATTTTTGAAATGCCGGCAGGAACACCCATTGACCCGGTATACGAGTATGACGGTCTCTGACGGTAATTTTACTTCCATTTTTATATAAAAACGCTCTTATTCTGGAAGAAATCCAGAAAATAGACAATTTTTTTAAGCATGTCCCGTTATTGGTAAAGGCTAAATCTATTTATCCTGAACTGATAAAACCGGTCGCATGGAACCATATAAAATATTTATTGTAGAAGATGATCCCTGGTATGGAGAAATTCTGGAGTATCATCTCTCTCTAAATGAAGATTATGTAATTACCCGTTTTACAAATGGCAAAGATTGTCTTGCCAACCTGCATAAAAAGCCGGACCTGATCACCATCGATTTTTCGTTGCCTGATTTTACCGGGGATAAACTTTTTCAAAAAATAAGAGAAGCGGATGATTCTATTCCTGTCATTGTCATCAGTGGCCAGGAGGATATAGCCGTTGCCGTTACCCTGCTTAAAATGGGGGTGTCTGATTATATCGTAAAGGATGATAACACCAAGGACCTGCTCTGGAATGCTGTTATTAATGCCCGTAAAATGGGCAACCTTAAAAAAGAGGTGGAGCAGTTAAAAGAAGAACTCGGCCAAAAATTCGCATTTGATAAAAGCATCAAGGGCAAGAGCCCGGCACTTACCAAAATATTTGCCTTGATGGAAAAGGCAACCAAAACAAATATCAATGTTTCCATAACAGGCGAAACGGGTACAGGTAAGGAAGTGGTGGCAAAGGCCATCCACTACAATTGCGAGCGGAAGAAAAAAGCTTTCGTGGCAGTGAATATGGCTGCTATACCAAAGGAACTGGTGGAAAGTGAATTGTTTGGGCATGAAAAAGGTGCCTTTACAGGTGCTGTGGCAAGAAAGGCCGGTAAGTTTGAAGAAGCCAATGGCGGAACTATTTTTCTTGATGAGATAGCAGAACTTGACCTGAGTCTGCAGAGTAAATTGCTGCGTGTATTGCAGGAACGTGAAGTGATAAGGGTGGGTGGCAATGAAAAAGTGAAACTGGATATCAGGCTTCTGATTGCCACACATAGAAACCTGGCTGAAGAAGTAAAGAAAGGCAACTTCAGGGAAGATCTTTATTACCGTATCATCGGTTTACCGATAGAACTGCCACCACTGCGTGATAGGGGCAGTGATGTATTGATACTGGCCAAATTCTTTGCAGATGAATTTGCAAAAGACAATAAGCTGGGTACTATTTCCATTTCACAGGATGCAAAGGATAAATTGATGGGTTATCATTTTCCGGGTAATATCAGGGAATTAAAAGCCACAATCGAACTGTCGGCAGTAATGTGCAATAATAATGAGATCATGGCTGATGATATTTCGTTCAACTCCACCCGCCAGGATGAAATATTTACATTAGAGCAAAAAACACTGCGCCAGTACACCTGTGATATCATTAAGCATTTTCTTAAGAAATATGACGATGATGTATTGCTCGTGGCAGAGAAACTGGATATTGGTAAATCCACCATCTATAAAATGATCCAGTTAAAAGAAATTGTCATTTAAAATTTATAAATGAAGAAAAATATTTTTGATATACGGGATCAGTACCGCCGCAGCAGGTTTATCAAAAATGTTCATCAATTTTTTAAAAAAGAAACTAAAACTTACAGTTATGTCTGCACTAAACTTGTACGATATTTCCGACATACAAACTATCAGCAGGGGTAATAATGATTTTGTGCTGAAGATGCTGAAGATGTTTGTTGACTTTACACCCAACAATATTGCAGAGATGAGGGAAAAGTATGCAACCCGTGATTTAACAGGTATGGGAGAGTTGGCGCATTCTATAAAGCCCACTATTGACAGCATGGGTATTTTGTCATTAAAGGATACAATCCGTGCTATTGAAAAAATGGGAAAAGAAAAAGACGATAACTCCCAGTTGCCGGGGTTGCTTGAAAAAGTGGAAGCGGTTATCACAGATGTAATAACAGCAGTAAAATCAGATTACCAGATACAATAAGTTACTAACCCATCATCATAGGACATGAAAGAGCGGAGCAGTGATGTTTCGCTTTTTTATTTTATATAAACAGCGCCTTAAAAATTCGTTGTTGTTAAAATTGATGCGATTTTAAGTTCTGCTTTGTAATATTGTAAATAATGAAAGTGCTGTTAGTAGAAGATGAACCAAATGTTGCCGGCATTATAAACAAAGGCCTGGCCGAGCAGGGGCATAGTGTTACAGTGGCGCCCGATGGTGTATTGGGGCTTGAGCTTGCCTCTGCTAATCCTTTTGACGTGATGATACTGGATATCATGCTGCCCAATATGAGCGGTATGGAACTTTGCAAGCAACTGCGGCAGAAAAATATCTCAACACCCATTCTTTTTCTTACAGCCCTGGGTACCACAGAAAATATTGTTGCCGGCCTCAATGCCGGTGGTGATGATTACCTGGTAAAGCCCTTCAAGTTTGCAGAACTGGAGGCAAGGTTAAAATCTCTCTACAGGCGTAAGCAGATGCCATTACAGGAAGAGGAGGCGGTGGAATTTGGTAATGTATCTGTGAACCTTGCCAGCAAGATAGTTACGTATAACAGTGTGCAAGTAAATCTTACTTCTACTGAATTCAGGCTGCTTGAGTATTTATTGAAAAATAAGAACAGGGTGGTGTCAAGGATAGAAATACTTGAGCATGTGTGGGGCATTGATTTTAATATGGGGACTAATGTAGTGGATGTTTATGTAAATTATCTCCGCAAAAAAATTGATAAGGATCCTGCACAAAAATTTATTCAAACTGTGATCGGCATGGGATATATGCTGAAAATATAAAGCGCCGCCTGTGAAAATACAAACCAAGACCACCATACTGTTTACCATTATCACAGCCATATTTTTTATTGCGCTTGATATCGTGGTGTATTATTTCATTAATGAAGCAGCACAGAATGATTTTAATAAAAGGGTGGAATTGAGGGCAAAGATATCCGCCAAATACCGCTTTGAAAAAAACAAAGTTTCTGCTGAAGCTTTCCAGCAATTACAAAGAGAATACCTTGAAAAACTGCCGCAGGAAAAAGCATTTGTGTTCGAAGCGGATTCCACTACCGGGCTTTACAATAACCATTCGCCAAAAGAGATCAGTAATGATTTTCTGAAAGAGATCATACAGGCAGATGGCGCCACTGTTTTTAAACAGACCAAGTTCAGGCATTTTGCCGGTATACTGCACAAGGATGACAAGGTCAATCATATCGTTATAAAATCAGCCACCAACCAGTACGGCATCGAGGTAATGGGAGACCTGCGTAAGATCATGATCATAACACTGCTGTGTTTTGTTGCAGTGAGCTACCTGGCCGGGCAATATTTTTCTAAAAGAACCTTTAGCCCATTCCGCAATATCATCAGTAAGGTGAAACAGATAAATGAGAATAACCTGCACCTGCGTTTGGAAGAGATGGGCGGAACCGATGAGATCGCTGAACTTACTGAAACATTCAATAAGATGATCGACAGGATAGAAATGGCTTTTGAAACACAGAATAATTTTATCAGCAATGCATCACATGAATTGCGGACACCGCTTACTGCGATCGCTGCAGAAGCTGATGTTGCACTATCTAAAGAACGCAGCCCGGCAGAATACCGGCAGAGCATACAGCATATCGCTGCCCAGTCAGGCAAACTGCAGCACCTTATTAAAGGTTTGCTGGACCTGGCGCAAACTGGTTTTGACGGCAAAAAATTGATATGGCAAACAATACGCCTTGACCAGCTCATCTATGACGTAAAAGAAAATGCAGATGCAATACTGCCTGGTAATAATGTATCGGTATCTGTCAGCAACTTTCCTGACGATGAAAATAAAATGACCATCACGGGCAGTTACGACCTGCTGAAGGTTGCCATCAGTAATATAGTGCTGAATGCCTGTAAATATTCGGGTAACGCCAAAGTGGTATTACAGTTATCATTTGATGAGAAATTTGGAAAGATAACGGTAACGGATACCGGCATTGGTATTCCACCTGATGAACTTAAATATATTTATGATCCCTTTTTCAGGGCCTCCAACGTGCAGCAATACGAAGGGTATGGTATTGGTATGCCGCTCTCAAAAAATATTATCCGGCTGCATAAAGGGAAGATCGATGTAAACTCAGCCGTAAATAAAGGAACTACGGTACAAATAACACTTCCGCTGGGCTGATGGAGGCTTTTCTAATGCCTTTCTAATTTTCTAATCCTGTTCTAATAACATTCTAATACGATTGTCATTTAATTATTAGCAGTTCTTAATATGGGCATAGCATTTTTGTATTCTAAACAAAAACGTTATGACAAACATACTCATCCCCACCGATTTTACTGCAGCTTCACTGCAACTGGCCGAACAGGCTGTACAGGCACTTGAGGTAAACAAGGCCACCATCATTTTATTCCACGCTTTTGAATTACCGGCATCTGAATTTGATCTGCTGGTCCCCGGAAGAAAAAAACCTTATGCCGACCTGGTAACAGACAGTTTCAGGCAGGCATGCAAACAATTCAAGGAACAATACCCGGGTGCTGTACAAAAAATATGCTTCAAATTTATGGAAGGCAGCAGCGCCCGCCTGTTCCGCAATTTTGTAGATGCAAATGAGATCGACCTCATCATTTTCCCTGATCATTATCATTATGTATCCATACATAAATTAAGTGTGGACCCCGGGCCGTTGTTTAAGAAGAGTGGTGTTAAAGTGATCCGTGAGTTTGCTCCACGCAGGAAAGAAGTGGTGTTTGAAGCCGGCGAATTACTTACACCAGTATTCCTCACGGCTCAATAAATTTTTAAACGGTTGCCTGCCATATAATTTTTAAAAGAAAGGATAAATTAAAATCAAGATTATGTTGTTAAAGAAGAATGTGCCTTTTAGTTATGTGTTTGGAAAGATCAAATACGAACTGGTTGTGATAACATTGTATGCATCGCTGATCGCATTGCTGTATAATAATTATCATTTTACCAGGATCACTATCCCGATCGCTGTTCCTACTATACTCGGCACCGTTATATCGCTGCTGCTGGGCTTTCGCAGTAACCAGGCTTACGACCGCTGGTGGGAGGCAAGACATATATGGGGCGCTGTTGTAAACGATTCAAGAACACTGGCACGCCAGGTAATGAATTTTACACATGACAGTTATGAGAGTGAGAACATCCGGGCTTTCCAGGACAGGATGATCCGCCGGCAGATAGCATGGACCTACAGTTTGGGGCGACACCTGCGTGGACAAAAATGCAACCGCATACTGGAAAAATACCTGGACAAAGATGATTTAGAGTATGCATGTGCCGTGGATAATGTGCCATCTGCATTAATGGACCTGATGGGCAGGGACCTTAAACTGGCACTCGAAGAAGGATGGATCAACCGCTTTCAGCAGGTGGAACTGGACAGAACATTGTCAAGACTCTGCGATTCGATGGGTAAATGTGAACGTATCAAGAATACCGTGTTCCCAAGCACGTACAGCCTGTACATTCATCTTGCTTTGTTACTGTTTATTGCTTTACTGCCCTTTGGTGTAATAGAATATTTTGGTTTGTTTGAGGTGCCGCTGGTGGTTGCTATAGCCGCCTGTTTTTTACTGATAGAAAAAATGGCGATACACTTACAGGATCCTTTTGAAAATAAACCAACCGATACACCGATGACAACCATTGCAAGAAATATAGAGATCAACCTGCAACAGTTGTACGGTCTTGAAAAAAATGATCATAAAAAAGTAAGCAGACCGGCGGGTATACACGAACCGGAAGACCTGGGCCAGCCGGTACTGCTTCACAATACATTTTACATTATGTAAAATTTGGGTTTTATTGCTAAGGTTTGTTCCCCTTCTTTTTTAAGAAGGGGACTTTTTATCAATAACATAAAATAAAAAGACCTTTCAAACTGAAAGGTCTTTTTCTGTGCCCAAGACTGGATTCGAACCAGCACACCCTTTCGGGCGCCACCACCTCAAAGTGGTGCGTCTACCAATTTCGCCACCTGGGCAAGTGCGTTTTAAACGCCTGCAACACCTGAACGATTTTAGCAGGCTGCAAATATAGTTGAATGATTGAAAGTGACAAACAGCAGCAAATTATTTCTTCAGTATGATCCGGAAGGTGGTGCCCTTACCGGGTTCAGAGTTCTTAACAAAGAGTTGCCCCTTGTGGTATTGCTCAATGATCCTTTTTGATAAACTGAGTCCAAGACCCCAGCCTCTTTTCTTGGTGGTAAAGCCTGGTTTAAAAACCTTATTTATATTTTGAGCGCTGATGCCTTTGCCGGTATCTGTCACGTCTATCTGTACCTGGGCTGTTTCATTTTTAATATCAATATTGATGCTGCCTTTTCCTTCCATTGCATCCAGTGCATTTTTCAGCAGGTTCTCAATCACCCAGTCAAACAAAGGACCATTGATCTGTGCGGTAATATTGTTATCTCCATTGCTGTTGATACCAAACAGTACCTTATCAGTAGCCCTGCGTTTTATATAAGTTACCATGCTTTCCACCTGCTGCAGGATATTCATTTCTTCCAACTGCGGCTTACTGCCGATTTTTCCAAAACGTTCGCTTACCAGTTGCAGGCGGTCCACATCTTTTTTCATTTCTGCGGCCATCTTTTCAGAACCCGGTGTTTCTTTCAGTATTTCCATCCAGCCCTGCAGGGAGGAGAGCGGGGTGCCCAACTGGTGTGCTGTTTCTTTTGCCATACCGGCCCATACCTGGTTTTGCGTGGATTTGTTCCGTACAGAGATCATGGTGATGATAACAATAATAAACAGCGCCACAATAAATAATTGTACTAATGGATAATACCGTACTTCAGTCAGTAATTTTGAGTCACCATAATAGTATTTATTGACGATCAGCGGCTCCTTGCTTATCTCCACTTTAATTTCTTCATGCAGTTTTTTAAATTCAGCCACTTTGCGCCGTAAATAGTTGCTGTCTGATTTTATAAGATTGGTATCAAGGTTCAGCATAGCGCCGGAGGGATTATCATTTTCATCTGTTTCAATAATAGGTATATCTGTATTGTGTGATGTAATGATATTTGTAAGATCGATGGCTGATTGTTCGGTAGCTGTAGCTCTTGTCTTTAATGACTGCACCCATACATCCACTTTTTCCCTTTCATCATGTTCGATCTTTTTAGCGAGATAATTTGAATAAAAGACGGTGCCTGTTACAATAGCTATTGCAATAAGTGCCAGTCCTGTTCTCCAGTTGATGATCTGCGTAAGCATCACTAAAAATAAGAAAGGGAAATCAATCAGCAATAAGCATGCTGCTGCTCTTGCATAATAAATAACTATGTTTGTAAAATTTGAAAACAAGCAATACAGCATAATGCAGCAGGAAGCAGCAACAGTCAACATACATCATACGCCATCAGTGGCAGTGGTGATCCTGAACTGGAATGGTCAATCCTTCATGGAAAAATTTCTGCCGGCATTACTTTCATCATCTTACCCCAATAAAAAAATAATTGTTGCTGATAATGCTTCCACGGATAATTCTGTAGAATGGCTGCAGCAGCAATACCCTCAGGTGGAGATCATCCTGAATAAAACAAATGAAGGTTTTGCAAAAGGATATAATTCTGCATTCAAAAAAATACAAAGCGATTATTACGTTCTCCTTAACAGTGATGTGGAAGTAACAACCCGGTGGATAGAGCCCGTTATTGAACTGATGGAAACTGATGCAGCTATTGCCGCCTGCCAGCCAAAAGTGCTTACATACAGCAATAAAAATCTTTTTGAATATGCTGGTGCGTCGGGTGGGTGGATGGATAATTTAGGTTATCCCTTTTCCCGTGGCCGTGTGTTTGATGAAGTGGAACAGGATAAAGGACAGTATGATGATGCCGCTCCCTGTTTTTGGGCAAGCGGCGCCGCCTTGTTTGTAAAAGCAGATAAATACCATGAAACCGGCGGACTGGACGAATATTTTTTTGCTCACCAGGAAGAAATAGACTTTTGCTGGCGGCTGCAGCTGGCTGGTTACAAAGTATATGTTCAGCCCAAATCCGTGGTGTACCATGTAGGTGGCGGCACTTTGCCAAAGGGCAATAAAAGGAAAGTGTACCTGAATTTCAGGAATAACATGATCATGCTGTATAAAAACCTGCCTTTTGACTCAGCGGTATGGAAAATACCTTTCCGGGTGGGGCTGGATGCGGTGGCCGCCTGGAAGGAATTATTTGCGGGTAATGCCAGTTATTTTTTTGCCGTGGCAAAAGCGCACCTCGATGCAGCGGGCTGGTTCCTGTTTCATAAAAGCCGGTCTGTCTTTCCCATATCCCGTAAAGGCGCTTTGCAGGGCTGGTTTCACGGGTCTGTTGTGTGGCAATATTTTATAAAAAAGAAAAAAAACTTTTCTGAAATTATTGATACTGAATAATTTTTTTTCAAACACAAACATTATTTTTGCCCCGTTAAAAAAATGACTATGCAACCAGAAATAATTGATGATAAGGAAAAAGATTTTGCTCATAACTGGGTATCATCTTCCCGTTTTCTTTTCTTTTGCCAGGTATTTTTGGTAGTGGCCTTTATTTTGGGTGGCTGTTATGGTTTGTATGCACACCGCTACAAGGGTAAACCCGATGTGGCAGTGCCTGAAAACACCCTTTATAATCCGCAATACAAATAAAAATTTTGTAGTGTAAATACAAGCCTTATTTTTGCAGTCCCAAAAAAAGAGGCAAGTTCTTAAAAAGTATGCGGAAGTAGCTCATTTGGTAGAGCACGACCTTGCCAAGGTCGGGGTGGCCGGTTCGAGCCCGGTCTTCCGCTCCAAAGTAAAATTCCCGACTCTGTCGGGATTTTTTTTCAAACATAGTGTCACTCGGGTGGTGGAACTGGTAGACACGCAGGACTTAAAATCCTGTTCCCCGCAACGGGAGTGTGGGTTCAACTCCCATCCCGAGTACTAAGGGCGGCATTAGCCGCCTTTTCTATTTATACGAAATAATTCTAATCTTTCTTTTTATCCCTTTTCTCACATATTTATGCGATGGCAAAAGCCATTCATCGTATTAAATAAACATTTCATCCTGTTTAATAATAGTAGTGTAACATTTAGCCGCTATTTTGCGTCCCAATTAAAAGTATAGCAATGAAAAATTTTACCAAAACGGCAGTTTTCTGTGTGTCCCTGTTTACCGTCCAGCTTTCTGCCAATGCTCAATCCAAAGTAAATGGCGTTGTAAAAGATAACAACAGCAAGCCATTACAATCTGTAACAGTTTCTTTACTCCAGGCAAAAGACAGTGGTCTTGTAAAGATTGATGTGAGTGATAAGGAAGGAAAATTCTCTATTAATTCAGCCAGAGAAGGCGATTTTCTGCTCAGTTATTCAAGTGTAGGCTTTGAGAAAAAATATTCTGAAGTATTTTCTGTAACCAGTGGCAATAATGTTACAGTAAAGGAAATCCTGCTTGACCCGACTACAGGTAACCTGAAAGGGGTAACCATTACCAATAAAAAGCCTTTGCTGGAAGTAAAAGCAGATAAAACTGTTTTTAACGTGGAAGCCAGCATTAATGCGCAGGGAAGCAATGCACTGGAATTGCTGCAGAAAAGCCCGGGTATACAGGTGGATAATAATGATAACATCAGCATGAAAGGAAAGACCGGCGTAAAAGTGTATGTGGATGGTAAGATGATGCAGCTGGATACAAAAGACCTGGCTGCTTATTTAAAAAGCATCAACAGCAATGATATTGAAGCCATCGAGATGATCAGCAACCCAAGTGCTAAATACGATGCCAGCGGTAATGCCGGGATCATTAATATCAGGCTGAAAAAGAATAAACGCTTTGGAACAAATGGCAGCGTGAATGCCGGTTTTGTACAGGGTGTTACACCTAAGGGTAATGGCTCTTTAAATCTTAACTACAGGGATAAAAAAATAAACCTGTTTGGTAATGTGGGCGGTAATATCGGCAGGTATGAAAATACGCTTGACCTGTACAGGATACAGAAAGATACTTTGTACAACCAAAAAACAGTAATGCACAGTGATGATAAAAGTGTGAACGTAAAAGCTGGTGCAGATTATTTCATCAACAGCAATCATACAATTGGTGTAATGGCCACCACTAATATTGGGAATACGGAATGGACCAGCAACAGTAAAGCATTGGTTTCTTATGTTCCCACAGGTGTTCATCAATATGACCTGATCGCTGGTAATACAGTACCGGGAAAAAGAACCAATGCCAACTTTAATTTAAATTACCGTTATACTGATACTACCGGCAGGGAAATAAACTTTGATGCTGATTATGGAATCTTCCGGGGCAGGGGTAACAGTGTTCAGCCGAACGAATATGTATTTCCAAATACGGCATTCAGCCGGGTGGTAAACAGGAACAATACCCCAACCGATATTGATATTTATACTGTAAAAACAGATGCAGAGCAGAAATTAGGTAAAGGCAAATTTGGCTATGGATTTAAAGTGTCTGTTGTAAATACTAAAAACACTTTTGATTTCTTCCAGGATATAAATGATAAACCTGAGTTTGATGAAGACAGGAGCAGCAGTTTTACCTATAAAGAAAATGTAAATGCGGCTTATGTAAACTACCAGCAGCAGTTAAATGAAAAATGGAGCATCCAGGCAGGTTTAAGGGGAGAGCAAACAAACAGTGACGGTAAACTGGTAAGAGCGAACGATAGTGTGGGTCCTAATGACAGGGTTAAACGTCATTATTTTAACCTGTTTCCATCAGCAGCAGTTACCTGGAACATCAACCAGAAGCATTCGCTTAATTTAACCTACAGCAGGAGGATCGACAGGCCAACATACCAGGACCTTAATCCATTTGAAAACAAACTGGATGAGCTGACCTATGAAAGAGGTAATCCATTTTTACGGCCACAGTACACACACAGCATTGAACTTACGCATACTTTAATGGGTATGATCAATACAACACTTGGTTACAGCAATGTAAGTGATTATGCCACGCAGGCAACAGACACTATCAAGAATGCAACCTATGTGCAACAGAAGAATTTAGCAAAACAGCAAATATTCAGTTTGAATGTAGGCTCGCCGCTGCCAATAAAACCATGGTGGAATGGTTATGTAAACCTGTGGGCCAACAACCAGATGTTTGATGGTAAAATAGGCGAAAATAAAGTACACCAGAATGTGTTCTCGTATGGTGCTTACATGCAGCATACTTTTACACTGGGTAAAGATTATTCAGCAGAAATAAGCGGCTGGTTCAATGGGCCAAGTGTGTGGGGTGGTACCTGGAGAACAAGTTCACAGGGTGCCATGGATATTGGTGTTCAAAAACAATTCCTGCAGAAAGCCGCCACTATTAAATTAGCTGCAACAGATATCTTTCATACAGCACCATGGAAAGCCACCAACGATTTTGGAGGTTTGTATGTAAAAGGTGGAGGCAGCTGGGAAAGTCAGACATTCAGGGTGAGCCTGAGCTGGCGCTTTGGCAGCAGCCAGGTAAAAGCCGCCAGGGACAGGAAGACTGGTTTGGAAAGTGAATCGAGAAGGATTAAGGGCGGTAATTAAAAAAGTATTTGGTTATTTGGTGAATGATAAGCTCCCCGGGAAACCGGGGAGTTTTGTATATATACGTTTCAAATAAATGTTATTCTTAAAAGAGAAGAGTAACCAGTTTATACTTTTTAAGATCTTTGATAGAAGAAGAGCGTAAAAAAGACCAGGTACCAGAGAATGCAGATAATGATCATATTTCTTCCATGTTGCCGGTCAGCTTCCGTATGAAGATAAAACCGCTCACCATTTGCTAAAAGCTTGCGGTCATAAAATATATCCAGCCCAATAAAGATACCAATAAGCGGAAAAGTTAATGACAGCACATAACCTGCCAGCAATTTTAATTTACTGACAGGGGTTATCACTTTTTCTTTCCTGATCTGTTCCTGTTTTGAATTTTCTATATGTGCATCCTCAACAGGAATACCTCTTTCCGCAAGAATATGTTTGCTTAATACAAGATCCAGTTTGCCCCAATCGTACGGCTGTCTTATTATTTTTATTAATTCTGTATCAGGTTCATTAAATAAATAGTAGCTGCGGTCGATCCTCGGGATTTGTTCTTTGTAATATGCTTCAAGTAACTCTTCTGCTTTTTTAAAATCCTTTTGCCGGATATTGATACCATAGGCAAAATCAACCTGGGTGTAGCCAGCAAATTTCACATAAGACTGGTTGTTATCCTGCATGCGGTTTACAATGCCCATGCTGCTCAGCAGGTCTGAAAATTCTTTTACCGTATCATAATCGGTGAACTTGTGAAATATTACAAAATCGTTTTCCATTTTCAATAAGGCTGTAATCGGGCCAGTTTTTCAAATATACATTTAAACTTATTGCTTACCAGTAATGATAATATTTACTCCTGACTTTACCTGTAAGTTGGATTCTTTACTTAACGTAATGCTTTTACAGGTTGCTGTTTGATTCACTACAGGGTTAGCAGGAACGAGTTTTGGAATTACAACATCCGTATAGGCATCCGGGATTGTTCCGCAACTCCAGTTAGCAGGTGTTTCCCATGCATTGCCCGAAGTGCCAAGCCAGGTGTTCTCAAATTTTACTGCATAAACACTGCTGTAATAAGTTGCGTTTCCACTTGAGATTTTGCACCTGTATTTAAAGTTGCGGTATGGGGTGGAGAGGTTATTTAATATGAGTTGTAAAGTCTTGGTGCCGGAATAGGTACCATCATTTTGCAGATCAGTAAAGCCTGTGCCCTGGTTCACCTGCCACTGGTACATAAAACCAGCTCCGGCACTGTTTATGGTGAATGATGTATTTGCCCCGGAACATGTTTTGTAAGCGCTGTCACGTATTTTTATAGCGACTGTTTGATCAGCCGCCTGTTTTGCAGCTTCAATATTTCCGGCATAATCTTTTGCAATGCTGAAGAAACTGTATACAGAATCTACCTGCCCGAAAAAGCTATTACCCGTTGCCGTTACATCATATTGCCATAATTGATAAGATCCGTTGTTGACCTTATAATAAATATCATAGCTTCTTATGCCTGCCCCATTATCATTGCCGCTCCACTGCACTGTAAAAACAGGGTCGTGCACTTCTGCCGGTATGGGATTAACGGCACTCACGGGGCTTACCTTATCCAGCGTATTTAAAAACACGTTGGTGGTAATGGGAGCATTATTGTCGAAATAAATAGTCGCCATGTTTTTAATTGCTGTGCCGTGGGGCAGGCCTGCTTTTGGACTTATAGAATAAGACACAAAACCTTCTCCCTGCGGAGAAGTAATGTTAGGTGGCAAAAAGCCATCTAACGGATCTGCTAACAGTTCTCTTGTTTGCGGATCAAGTGAAAGGAAGCGCCAGGTGAGGATGCCGTTAACAGTATCTAATTTGGCATCGGTTTTTACCAACAGGTTGGGCTTGCCGCTGCGGCGCAGGGTATCAACAGAAAAATAAGCTGTAAAACCGGCAGGAATATAAGCTTTGGATGAACCGCTATAGCCAAAAGAATTTAACTGAAAGGTGGCTAAATCGAATTTTGATTTATCCAGCGTATCAATAATTACCACTTCCTGTGCCGGGGCGGTGGCGGTGTTTTTATTTTCAAAATAAATATTGTAGCTGAAAGGAGCGGCGGCATTAACATGGTTGGCTGCAGTATTGGTAGTTATCCCTACTTTTTCATTCGGGTCTATAGATGCAACGCCTCTTATTTGCTTATCGGATTTACTTAATGCCGGGCCTATTTTTTTCACCTCCGTATCGGGCAGGGGCGGTAAACCTGCAAGTCTTCTTCGATAAGTCTCAATAATATACATCATTATATCTTTCTGTCCTGGGGTAAACGTGGTTCTGTCATTGGTGTAACTCATTATATTATTTTCGGTGAAATTGGTATATGGAGTACCTGTACACGGGTTTGTGCCGCTTCTAACGTCATAACTCTGTGTAACAGGATCGGTATCAGCTATCCCGTCTCCAGGATCACCTTGGGGGGGGCAATCATATACCACATTTCCTTTAGCGTCGTATACAACATTTCCGTTAGCGTCTTTTTTTTCTTGTTGTCCCTCAAATACATGTTCAAGCCCAAAAAAATGACCTGTTTCATGAGACAACGTGGCGCCTTTAGGATCTTTCATACTGGTGGCGTCTATTACTGTACCATCTATTACTTCTGGTGGAATTCCACCACCAACCTTCGGAGAAAATGAATATCCGTTCAGCGGCAGATTTTTATCGTCAGCAATTTTATTTACTACCCATATATTATAATATGTGCCGGGGGGCCAGCGTCCTAAATTTTTTAAGGCAACGTCAGTAATGCCTGCTCCTCCTACACCATTATTCTTGTAATTCACATTGGTGCTGGCATCTATGTATTCTATTCCTTCTGTGTTGGCACCGTTTGGCGCCAGTCCAAATTGTATCCCAGTGCCGGCGTACTGGGTGTTCATGTTAGCAATTGCAGTTTTAATATCCTGTTTGGTTATTTTGTTTTCGTCAACAACTCCACCTGTACCATCTTTCACAATATGCACCACTACAGGTATTATGTAAGGATTCTGTGCATCTCTTTGTACCTGTTTTTTAGAACGGCTGCTGGTGTACAGGCGAATCTTCTCGTCATATTGCTCCATCCGCACTTTTAATGAGGGATCTTTTTTTATCAGTTGCCGCATCATTTCGTCCGTGCCGCAAATCTTTTGTGCCAGCAGGCTATGCCAACCGGTGCAAACTAAAAAAACGACAATTAATTTTTTCATGTATAACTAAATTGTTAATAGTAAATGAGTGACTTTGATAAATCCAATTAAAAAAATCACTACTTCATTATCTGTCATTTTCTTTCTCCAAAATGAGATTCCAGTTCATATAAGGGTTGTAAGAAATTTTTGTAAAATGTTTCGTAGTCATTACCAAATACATTTCCGGCACAGGCCGATATGGCTTTCCCGGTCTCCACCAAAAGCCTGGTGTACGTTGAAAAAAACCGGGGAGCCAACGGGTCAACAACCGGCTGACGGACGGCTGTATTTTTTAAAAAACCATAAAATGCCTTTGCTGATTCTGTTAAACAATTTGATGAAAGTGCAGCGCCGGTAATCTCTCCTGCGGCATAGTTTATTATAGATTGCACACTTTCATAAGTGGGTTCCTCTTCGATGGTTGCTGTTCCTGAAAATAAAGATTGTGAAAGCCAGCTAACAAGCTGAAGTGTGTCACCAATGGAAGGAACAGCTATCCCAAGCTGAACTGTAAAATCAGATTTGGCAGGCAACCTTGAAATAATAAGTGTAATGGCTTTAGTACTGTCGTTCATCATTATTTCAACTGGTGTCGCATTGTTGTTTTCATCCATAGTATCTATGGCTGCATATAAATGCCAGCGGGCATTTTTGGGAAGACCGGTTATCCAAAGCGGCATCGCATACACATCGTTGTTGCTTTTATTACCAAAATGAATGGAATATTTTTGCTCTGTACCATTGCCTCGTATAACATCACGGCCAATTATATCCACAAACACATCAGGCAGCTCGCCTTCCTGGATCACAAATGCCGATTTTAAAGTATCGTAAGCATTATTGGTATTCACCACCACATTATATACGCCGGGTTGTTTACCATTCAGGTTTAAAATGCCTGTTAATACATTCCCGGTTTTGTTTACAAATACAGAGTCGGCTTTTATTTCGCTGCCTGAACCCAGCAGCCTGATAACTGTGCCGGCGCTGAAACCTGCCCCTTTTACACTTACGGTAACGTACCCTTTATTGCCGCCTGCGGATGGATAAATGCTTTGGAGGGTCAGCACGCTCACCAGTTTTGTTGCCGTATCGGTACGGCAGAAATTTGACACGATCTGCTTTACAGTGTAATTACCACCGGAGGCGTAAGCATGTACCGGGTTGGAAACCGAATCGATTTTTCCATCTCCAAAATTCCATTGGTATTTCACCTTGCCCCGGCTGCTGTCAATAAAACTCACCTGTGTACCCAGAGGGATAAAATCGAAGTTTGCACCGGGCACTTCACCATTGCAAACTTTTATTTTCTTTAAATATACCTCGCTTCTTTCCCCTTTCTCATTCACCGCACATACATGCATATTATATTCTTTATCCCCAACCAATTGGCTGAGATCTGCTGTAAAGTTGAGATCAGCCAAAATGGAAGGATTAGGAAGCGGGTAGGTATAAACAGTGTTGGTAGCCCCATCACCGGAAAAATAATATTCCAGCCGGGTGATATTAACCGGGATATTTCTTTCGCTGAGATAAAAACTGTGCAGTGTTGTTTGTGACCAGTTGCCCCGGTTATCTTTTGAGCGCATTCCGAATATATGGAAGCCTGCTGTAAGGGATGAAAGCGGTACTGCATATTTTAAAACACTGTCAGTACCAACGGTGGCGGCTATATCTGTGCCGTTGTCATAACCAGGATCCGTGTCAATGAAATATTCGCTGCCAGCTATACTGGCCGGGGGTGCGGCTACAATAAAAAAAGGATGCAGATAGGTTTGAGACCAGCGGTTTTGTGCATCTCTTGCCCTCAAACCAACGGTATGAAAGCCGGTAGCCGCAGACGAAAGAGAGAGCGTTATACCCAGGTTGATATCAGTACCGGGTGTAACGGCCAGGGTTATGCCATTTCTGTAGCCGGGATCCGTATCAATAAAATACTCAGCGCCATTTACCTGGCAGTTGGCATTGCATACGGCCGCAATGCTTACTAAGAGACATATGAGCTGCCGCATAGTTATTGATTTGCTTTAACCTTAATATTGATTGGGAGTCCGTCTTGTTTGTTTACAAAACCATCTGCCGTGAACTGGTAAATTGCAGGAACAGGTGGTTGGCCTGAAAGTACATAAGCGGTAGTGCCTCCGAAAATGCCAGGCTGAATTCCATTGTATCCTGCGGCTAAATACGGAGAGCCTGCTTTCAGCTTATACTGGCCATCGGTACTGTTGCCTGCTGCACCTGCAAAAAGATTTGCAGCAACATAAGTTTGATTGCCATTTGATGTGGGCAACTGTCCATTGCTTACAAGATTATTTTCAATGCTGCCCGAGCTTATTGTTACAGTGGCTGTGGTTGGCACAATGATATTGCTCCTGAATATAGTGGCGGTTAAAGCAACATTACCATTGAAAATATTATTTTCTACTGAAGAAAAGATACGTTGGTACGTATCAGCTGAAGCGATACTGAGTGCTGCCCCGATATAATTATTTTTCAGAGAAATGTTGTTGAAGGTGTATGCAGTGGAATTGATATCAAGGGCTGTACCAACAAAGTAATTTTGGATGATCTGTACATTGCTCACTGTTCCTATAATAACAACCGGGCTGGGTAAGTAACACCTCATTATAACAATATTGCTGGCGTTATTGATATAAGGTGTATAGGAGCCAGAGGCAGGATGAAAGCTTAACCCTGCAATCACCGTTCCGCTTGCGGCGGAACCAAGTGTGAGGTTGTATAATACAGCCTGTAAGGGGCTTGCCTGTGTTTGCGGGTTGGCAGTGAGAAAATAACCGGGGCCAAACAACACCAGTCTTTTGCTAAGCGTGGTGTTCCCATAATTTGTGGTCGAGCCCTCTATCATCAGCGTATCGCCTGCTGCAACTGTTGCCGCATTGTTGGCTTCAAGAATGGTATTGTATATCTTCTGGGTGGGATCAGTGCTTAATGCATTATTTACACGGAAGATATTTGCTGATAAATTATTTGAGCATAGTAAAATAACCAGGAGAGATAGCAGGCATTTATCCATGGATCGCAGGTTTAGTTATGAGTAATAACTAAATATATATATAATACGCATGTTTTAAAAATATATTTATAAGGCCTGCTTAAATAAAAACCCGGTTAAGAAATTAACCGGGTTTTAAAAAATTAAGTGAGATGATTTATTTCTTCATTGCTTCCGCCATTGTTTTACCAATATCTGCAGGGCTGGCCACTACATGAATACCGCATTCTTCCATGATCTTCATTTTAGCAGCTGCTGTATCATCAGCACCGCCTACTATAGCACCGGCATGGCCCATACGGCGGCCGGGAGGAGCTGTTTGACCTGCAATAAAGCCCACCACCGGTTTTTTATTACCGGTTGATTTGATATAATTGGCTGCTTCAGCTTCCATACCGCCTCCAATTTCCCCGATCATTACAATAGCGTCTGTTTCAGGATCATTCATAAATAATTCAACTGCCTGCTTGGTGGTGGTGCCAATGATCGGGTCGCCACCGATACCAATGGCTGTTGAAATACCAAGACCAGCTTTTGCCACCTGGTCGGCCGCTTCGTAGGTAAGTGTACCTGATTTTGATACAATACCGATCCTGCCTTTTTTAAAAATAAAGCCTGGCATGATACCCACTTTGCATTCGTCAGCGGTGATAACACCGGGACAGTTAGGCCCGATCAGTCTTGTGTTTTTACTGAGCAGGTAATTTTTTACTTTTACCATATCCTGTACCGGTATGCCTTCTGTGATACAAACCACCAGTGCAATGCCAGCATCGGCAGATTCCATAATAGCGTCAGCTGCAAAAGCCGGGGGTACAAAAATGATACTTACATCAGCGCCGGTCTCTTTTACTGCATCCGCCACTGTATTGAATACAGGCTTGTCCAGGTGAGTGCTGCCGCCTTTACCCGGGGTAACGCCGCCCACTACATTGGTTCCATATTCTAACATTTGCGTGGCATGAAAAGTGCCTTCTGTACCGGTAAAACCCTGTACAATGATCTTTGAGCTTTTATTTACTAAAACTGACATGGTAAATTTTTAAATGGTGAGCAAAAATAGGGCAAAATGTATTTTAAAAGGAAACTCATTCTGTATTGATTAAATATTTCATCGGGAACGATGTCGGCTCCCGGATGACTTTTTGAGAGAACATATTTTGCAGTATCAATATTTATTAAAATATTTGATGCAGATGAAGTCAATATTCCTTTTAATATGCCTGTGGCCGGGCATTATTGTATATAGTCAGCGGAAAAAAGTAACGTCTACCAGCGAATTAAAAACAAAGGTAGTTTCATTGGATATGCAGGAGCCGCTTCCCGGGATGGAGGGGTTGCCCTTTTCAGCCATTGAAGTTTTAGATTACCGTCCTGATACCTCTAAGATCGGTTTTAATGCGTATGAGCAAGGGGTTAATTTTAAAAAAATAACTGTTAAGAATGGATTACAATATTCAGTGAATAATTTTTACAACTTTTACTGCCGGCAAAATTTTTCAGGTGACAGTACTGGCTTATTGATCATTATTAAGAAATTTTGGATAGATCCTTCACCCAACCGCCAAAGAAAGCAACAGGACAAAGAGCTTGAGAGAGATTCTGATCTCAATCTGTACCTAGAATTTGATTTCTTCCTGAAAAGAAGGGGCCTGTATTTTCCTTTTAGAAAAATTGATACTGTTTACCAGGCGACACGGAATAAAAATGATATTGAGTATAATCGTTTCAGGATTGGCGGGTACAATTTTTTTGAATATGTGCTTGCCAGGACATTTGAACTGCCCGATTATAAATTTCATGCAGGAAAATTTGATCTTGTAAAAAATAAAAAGACATTCAGTGAGCTGAATGCTCATTATGAGAAAAAGAGAAATTATCCCATTTTAAAAGACAGTTTCCTGCGCCCGGGCGTGTATATGAATTTCCAGGAATTCAGGAATAACCTGCCATCCGTTACTGCCTATACAATAAGTCAGGAAAAGGTTATTGGGAAGGTATTATATAAAGCCGGCGGAACGGATACATCGAGGATATCACATCCTTTCGGGTATTGTGATGGTAAGAATATTTATTGCGGTGATCTTGAATATCCCATTATCCGCATCGGGGATACATTTGAATATCTTTCCACCAGGACGGACAGGCACACAATAAACACAACACTTTACTATGGTAATAATAATTTCGGGCAACTAAATATTCCCGTAACTGAAAAAACGCCTGAACCTTTTCAAATTGATATGGAAACGGGTAAAATTTATTGAGCAAAGAGCTCCCCGGCGCAACCTTTTACTACTTTATCCAGACCTGTAAGTAAACAGGTAATTTTTTAAACCAAACAATATATTTGCTTATAAAACCAGCCAGTATGAAGAAATATTTTACACTCCTTCTCCTGTTGTTTTTTACAGTAATTGCCTTCTCTCAGGGTGTTGGAATAGGAACCAATACTCCCAATGCCAATGCAATGCTGGATATTAAACATGGTTCAAAGGGAATACTTGTACCAAGGATGGATTCTGTTGCAAGAAAAAATATCCCTGCCACCAAAGGCTTACTGGTGTATGATTCAAGTTTCAGCAGCTATTGGTATAATAACGGTAACGTATGGGTGAACATGCCGCCGGCGGGCAAAAATAATGGTGACTTATTGTATTGGAATGGTCTTTCATGGATAAGCTTGCCACCAGGACAAGCCGGGCAATATTTATCACTTGCTGCCGGCAGCCTTACTCCTGTATGGGCTAACGTAAGTATTAATCCCGGCAATGGCAGCAATATCAGTACGGCAGGCGCAAGCAATATCGGAACGGCTTCAGTAACAACCGGTGGTTCTATTTCTGCTGATAATGGTGCAGCTTTTACAATAAGGGGTGTGGTATGGAGTACCAGCCCAAATCCAACTACAGCTTTATCTACCAAAACAGATGATGGCAGCGGTATTGGTAACTATGTTAGCAGTATAACGGGGCTTACACCTGCCACCACTTATTATGTGCGGGCATATGCAACAAGTGCTAACGGAACCGTTTATGGTAACCAGGTAAGCTTTGCTACTGTATCAAATTTTGCGGTGGGACAAACTTATGGTGGGGGTGTTATTTTTTACGTGGATGCAACCGGGCAGCACGGCCTTATTGCTGCTGCAAGTGACCAGTCACGAACACTTTCATGGGATAATTATGATGGTGCTGATCCTGAACTGGTAGGTAATACAGGCGTGGCTATAGGTACCGGCGCCGCAAACACAACCACTGTTATAAATTCATTGGGTAATTCATCTTATGCAGCAACTGCGTGCAGGCTTTATTATAACGGTGGCGGGTATACGGACTGGTACCTGCCTTCTCTTTATGAATTACTGCAGATGTATGCACAGCGTAATGTTATTGGTGGTTTTACAGAAAATGGTGCTGAAAACATGCCGTATTACTGGACCTCCAGCGAAACCGACAGGTACCAGGCATGGATAGTGGATATGGCTGCCTCTGCACCCAACCAGGCAATGTATTATAAAAACAATAGTGCCTGCGTGAGGGCTATACGGGCATTCTGAATTTGCGAAGTGTTATAAAAGACAAGGTGAGCAGATAAATTATATCCTGCCTTTTTTTGCAATCATCAACAGTCTGGGCGATTTTTTTACATCGTAACTGCTGAAGTTATAGTCGCCAAATACTTCCTGTATCTGCAGCCCCTGGTAAGCAAACATTTCTGTAAAATCTCCTAATGAAAATTTAGCTACTTTTTCAGTGTATATAAGTGGTTCTTTCAGGCGTTCATCTTCCACCACTATCTTTTTATAGAAATGTGTTTCATCAAACCACTTGGTGATAAAATAATTTATATCATCAATCTCTTTATCAAACTGGTGTACCAGGTGGTCTTCGGCGTAGTGCACATTCAGGTAATCCATTACGAAGCAACCATTGTTCTTTAGTGATTGTGCAATGGTGCGGATGGCATTGTCATGTTCCCTGCGGGTATTGAAATAACCAAAGCTGGTAAAAAAATTAAAAGCAAAATCGAAATAGTTTATCCAGAAAGGCAGCCGCATATCATGGCGGTAAAAATGCAGGTTACCGGTTTCGTGCTGTAATGCCTCTGCAATACTGTCTTCACTCAGGTCGATACCGGTTACATCAAAATTTTTTTCTGCAAGGTGAATGGAATGACGGCCTTTACCGCAGGCTACATCCAGCATGCTTGCGCCGCTGGCGGGGTGGAGATAATCGATCAGCTTATCAATAAATGCAGCGGCTTCTCTTTCATCCCTGTTAAAATATAACTGGTGATAATAAGGTGAATTAAACCAGTCTTTGAACCAGGGGGCATTCTCCATAATTTACGCCGCTTTTGTTACGCAAATGTTTTTAAAATCAAAATAAACAAACCATATACCACCGTTACAGCAAAAATACCTTTGGCGGTTTTGTCTTTATGCTGGTTGATATAAATAGTAAAGAACAGTGCATTCAAAAGCAGGGAAAGGCTGAGGCTTACGGAAAGGATTTTATGTCCCGGTTCATACAGCATGTACTGGAAAGATTCTCTCATTGAAAAGCTTTCCAGCCGCATCATCTTAAAAAGCAGCATGCCTACGATCGGCGCTACAATACCAATCACCAGTCCCAGCCAAAAATTATCTTTTTTGAATATCATTTTATTTTCCAGTTTTTTTCCAGCTGTGTTTTTAATTTGTAATTGGTAAGGTCGAACTGCACCGGTACCACGCTCACATAGTTATTCTGCAGCGCCCATACGTCGGTATCTTTTCCTTTATCCATATTTATAAATTCACCGGTAAGCCAGTAGTATTTTTTACCATGGGGATCTTTGCGCTCTTCAAAATCTTCTTCGTATTTGGCGTAGGCCTGCCTGCATACTTTTACCCCTTTTATCAGTTCCAGCGGGATAGAAGGAATATTTACATTCAGCAGCATGTGCTTATCCATTTTTTTCTGTAATAAGCTGCTTACGATCTTTCTTACATAGTGGCGGGCTGCTGTAAAATCGGCCTCGTAATTATAATCCAGCAGGGAAAAACCAATACTGGGAATGCTTTCTATACTTGCTTCCATGGCAGCGCTCATGGTACCGCTGTATATTACATTAATAGAATGATTGGCGCCATGATTAATACCACTCAGGCAAAGGTCGGGTTTACCATGCAGGATCTTATCGACCGCCAGTTTTACACAATCCACGGGTGTGCCGGTTGTTTGCCAGGCCTCAATATCACCAAATATATCCACCTTGTTCATTCTTAA
Organism: Ferruginibacter sp.; assembly: GCA_047600665.1. Lineage (GTDB taxonomy): Bacteria > Bacteroidota > Bacteroidia > Chitinophagales > Chitinophagaceae > Ferruginibacter. The sequence goes on along the minus strand of JASGKJ010000003.1, from coordinate 977,182 downwards.
TAAATGACCAATGGTAATGGCATGCCCCATGCCACTCTGTGCTTTATCGGGTGCTACTACAATTATTTTACCGAGGTCTTTTACAGCTTCCACCAGGTTGGCAATACCGGGAGAGGTAATACCATCATCATTGGTGATAAGTATGGTGGGTTGCTTTTTTTCTTTAGCCATTATATAATTAAAAATAAAAATTAACTGAACTCCTACACCCTAAACATCTAAACTTTCTAAACCAGTTTCACATTAAAACCACGGTCTTGCTACAGCGTTCCTGAAAGGCCAGGGTATGGATGCCAGTATGAGTATAAAGGCGATCCCGAAAAAGATCAGCATCTTTTTATGTTTGGCAGCATCTGTACCGGCTTTTTTTACTGCACTTCTCCCCACGTGTACCAGTATCCAGGCCAGTATCATCATGGTCAGATGTTCCAGCATAAAGAAGCGGGTGGGAGCATCAGATTTATACACGGAAAATTGTTTCAGTTTGTCAAACCAGCCATTTACAAAATATAATATTAACCCAATCAATAGCTGGAGATCAAAAAAGATCATAAACAGCAGGTTGCTGCGGTTATCTGCTGCTGTGTAGGCTCTTTTACTGCTTACACCGGTTACTGCGTTTATAACGGTCCAGAGCCCAACGATCAATATACCCCAGCGGAGAATGCTGTGAAGGATCAATATAAATTGCATAAAGGTTTTTTGCAAAAATAAGGGCTGCTAAACAGATGTGTAATAATTATTTATTACGCCGGCACCTGGTTCTTCCCCGGTATTGATGTTCTGTTCCTCTTTTCTTTGGGGATGAAAAGAATGATCTCAATCTCTCTACAGGAATTTTATACAGGTTTTTCACACAGCCTTTCAAATAAAACCATGCTGAAAATAAAAAATGTTGATAAAAAATTTTGGAAAGCTAAAATGTTTAGTATATTTGTGCTAATCAAATTAGTTCATTATGTCACAAGCAGGACAAAACCTTAAATACCTACGCAAACTCCGTGGATGGACACAGGAAGAATTTGCCATTAAGCTTGGTATTAAAAGATCATTGATTGGTGCATACGAAGAGGAGAGAGCCGACCCCCGGCTGGAAGTGCTGGAAGTGGTAAGCGAAATGTTCAAGCTAAGCCTGGATGAATTATTATTAAAAGACCTGGGTGACAACAGCGGTAATTATCTTGCCAAACGCAGGCAGCAAAAAATGATGACGGCCGAGAGGAACCTGATCCATTTTGTACCTGTTAAAGCTGCGGCAGGTTACCTGGCCGGGTATGCGGACAGCGAATTTATTGATGAACTAAATACATTTACCCTGCCCATGCTCAGCAGCGGTAATTACAGGGCTTTTGAAATTATTGGAGACAGTATGATGCCCACACCCAGCGGCAGTATCATTGTAGGTGAAAAAGTGGAGGGTAGTTCAGAAAATGTAAAGAGTAACCAGGCATATATCGTAGTGAGCAGGAATGAAGGAATAGTATATAAAAGAGTGGTAAAAAGTAATAAGGCAAAAAATAAATTCACGCTGGTAAGTGATAACCCGCAATACCAGCCTTACCAGGTAAATGTAGAAGACGTGATTGAACTCTGGCAGGCGCAGATGGTGATCAGTAAAGTGAGCATGCAGCAACGCTGGGATATGGATTCGCTGGCAAGCATGGTAAGCAATTTGCAGAACCAGGTAAGTTCTTTAAAAAAGAAGATGAATTAATTATGAATTATGAGTTATGTATTACGAATCATAGACCATCATAAGATTTTAAGCACAAAGTCATAACTCATAATTCATAATTAACTACGTGTATAACTTTTGAAAAACCAGTGACCAATAATAAATAACTTGAGCGCAGATACATCCCTTAATATTTAAAAACAACAGTTATGATTAAGTTACAAATTATCGGCAACCTTGGTAAGGATTGCATTGTGAAAGAAGTGAACGGAAAAAATGTGATCAATTTCAGTGTGGCACATACTGAAAGGTTTAAAGACAGCCAGGGCAACCAGAAAGAGCGCACGACCTGGGTTGAATGTGCCTACTGGACCGACAGGACGGCCGTTGCACAGTATCTTACAAAAGGTAAAACAGTATATGCTGAAGGAACTCCCGAAGCAGATGCTTATATGAATAAAGACAACCAGGCCGCAGCTACGCTCCGGATGAGGGTACAAAACCTGCAACTGCTAGGTGGAACGGGTGAAGGAAGTAGTGGAGGTGGTGGTTACAGCCAGCCTGCAGCAGCATCGGCCCCGGCAGCTAATACGGCAGCAATGAGTAATGCATCTGTTGCAGATGACCTGCCGTTCTGATTAGGTACTGATAAATAATTTAAGACCGCACAAAGAGTTTAGCGTTGTGAACTTTTTTGTTGCGGTCTTTTCTTTTTAATGAGCTAAAAAGTTACGGTAAGCATGCAGCAAGGGTTTAATGGCCGGTTTTAGAAACGAAAATAATCAGTAACCTGCAATATTATATCTTCGATGTTTGCTTTGTAAAAGCCGGCGCCGTTTATGCTGTATATTTTTTCCTTGGAATTGTTTGAAAATTGTTAGAGCAATTTTATCATTTCGTATTGTGTGATAAAAGTCTTTAATCCTATCGCAGCAAGAAAATCATTGGTGTCTTTAGCATTGCCGTCAATATTAATCAGCGTAAGCTCGTTGTTATTTTGCAAAGCAATGTATTCAAACAGCTGCCGGCCGATGCCTTTATTACGGTGATCCTTTTGTACCGCAAAATGCTGTATTCTTTTCGTAACGGGATTATAGATGATGTAGCCAACCAATTGGTTATTTTTATAAGCACCGGCGGCAGTATTAGTTTCTTTTAAATTACTAACCGCAGTTGCTGAGTTTTGCCAGGCGGGTTGCCAATCCCAAAAATTTTGCAGTTCTTCCCAATCGTAAACGGTTAGCGGTTTTATTTCAAAACCAGTCGGTCTGCTTTTTATTTCTATTTTTCCCCGGTAACAGTTTAAGTTTCTTTCCACATGAAAGCCAGTGTTTTCATACACTTTTAAAGCTGCCGTATTTTCTTTAATTACTTCGAGCTGTACTTTTTTTATATCCTCCCGTTGCAGTAATGGTATAATGAACTGGTAAAGTTTTGACGTGAGCTTATGTCCTCTTTGTGAAGGAATAACACCAGTGCCGCCATTGTACACAGTTTTAATGTTGTTTACAACATCATAACCGTGTAAAATAAATCCAATGAGTTTTTCATTATCAAATGCGCCCGAAGAAAACTCCGGTCGAATATTTTCGCTGGCCATTTTATTTTCCAGTTGCTCCTTTGATAAATGAAACGGAACAAGGTAATCGGAAAATGACAGGTTAAATGATTCAAGCAATACATTAACCGGTATATCTTTTAAAGTTTTAAATATCATGCTTGTGAAATAATCTGGCAGTTAAGTGATACAGCCGGCAAAGTACATAACATTTATAAAAAAAGCTTATACCATCCGGTATAAGCTTTTACTAAATAGATAAAAGGTCTTAAGCCTGTTTAACCAGCTGCACCTCTGCATTGATCCTTACATCTTCACTTACCAATACACCACCTGTTTCAAGTGCAGCATTCCAGTTAAGTCCCCAGTCTTTACGGTTTATTTTGCCACTGATGGTAAAGCCTGCCTTTACATTGCCCCATGGATCTTTTGCAAGGCCGCCGTATTCCACCGCTAGTTTTACAGGTTTTGTTACTCCATGTAAAGTAAGGTCACCCTGCAATTCATAATTACCATCATCGTCCAGTTTTTTATAGCCTGTTGATTTAAACGAAAGTGTTGGGTATTTTTCTGCGTCAAAGAAATCGGGGCTTTTCAGGTGCTGGTCACGTTGTTCGTTGCCTGTATCAACCGATCCTGCTTCGGCAGAAAAGCTGATAGAAGCGTCTTCAAAATTATCGCCGCCGGATTCAGCGCTGATATCAAATTTGTTGAATTTACCAGATACATTGGTAAACATTAAATGCTTTACTTTAAAGCCTATTTCTGAGTGTGAGGGATCTCCTGCCCATTTTGTCGTTGCCATTTTGTTTTATTTTTTTGAGTGATTTATGAACACAAAGTTGCAACATTGAAATGGCATAAACCATTGAACTAAGACAAGATTTTTTAAATAAATGGTTATTTTTTTGCCAGCCGTGCCCTCACCTTGCTCAAAAATTCCGGGGAAATGCCCAGGTAGGCGGCAATATAGTGCTGTGGAACCCGCTGGGGTATAGTGGGATAGCGCTCAATAAAATCAAGGTATTTCTCCTGGGCAGGTTTAGCAATGGTATTAATAAGCCGGTTTTGGGTGGCAGCAAGGTTGCGCTGTACCAGTAGCCGGAAAAGTCTTTCAAATTTCGGTACTCTTTTCAACAACTCTTCCTTGGTTTCCGGGTTAAATGTCAGCAGTTCGCAGTCTTCCAGTGTTTCAATAAAGAGATTACTTGGTTTTTGTTCATAAAAGCTGGCAATATCACTCACCCACCAGTCTTCTATAGCAAACTGGAGTATTACTTCAAACCCATTTTCATTGATGTAATAAGAGCGGATGCATCCTTTCAAAACATATGCTTCAAAATTGCAGATGTCGCCTTCCTGCAGCAGCATGGTCTTTTTGGGCACCAGCCGGTGTTCCATAAGTCCGTTAAAAATACTAAGTTCTTCGGGGGTAAAAGTATTGCAGCGGGCGGCGTATTTATTTATCTGTTCAAACATGATCTTTAAATAATTCTAAAGATATGTTTTAAGGCCTATATTTCGCTGATCCATTTTTTAAAGTCGGGGGCATTCTCCTGGCTGATCACTATTTCTTCGCTCACAGGTGTGGTTAGTTCCAGCAGGAGCTTTACTTTATCAAAAGTCTTATAGCTTTTGATGCAATCAACATGCACTATATATTTCCGGTTAGCCCTGTAAAAAACACCACGGTCCAGTTCATCTTCGAGCTCTTTCAGGTTTTGGTCCAGCATAAATTTTTTTTCCTGCCTGGTAACCAGGAAAGTTATTTTATGTTCTGTAAAAATATAGGCCACTTCCTCCAGGGGTATGCTCTGGTATTCAATTCCTTTTTTTGCGATCAGCCTTTTGCGTTTGTTCTTATCTGTTAGTTTGCCGAGCACCTCTTCGTACTTATACATAAAGTGTTCTTTCAGGCTTTTATATTTACGAATGGTATGCAGTACTGCTTTTTCCTCAATGGGTTTAAGCAGGAACTCAATGCTGTTTTGCTCAAATGCCTTAATAAGAAAATTATCATATGCAGTGGTGAATACGATGGGTGACACTACTTTTACTTCGTCGAAAATGCTGAATGAATTACCATCCTTTAGCTGTATATCCATAAAAATGATATCTGGTTGCGGATGTGTACGCAGCCATTCCACGCTGTCTGTAACACTGTCGGTTACTGCAAGCACCTGGATGGGTTCACGGGTTAGTTCCAGCATACGTATAAGACTGTCTGCGGCTGTCCTCTCATCTTCTATAATAAGTGCATTTATCATCTGTTATGATTTTAAGATAGGAAGGGTTACTTTAAATATTTCTTTATTGCTGTTGACACTGATATTGTTATTGGTAATCAGTTTGTACCGTTCCGTAAGATTTTTTAAGCCGATTTTGGAGGATTGTATCTCGAACTGTTTAATATTTCGGTTGTTGGTAACCGTTACCTGGTCTTTTGCAATAAAGATATGTACCACAAGTGGCTGCTTTTCGGTAAAGTGATTGTGTTTGATCGCATTTTCGATCAGCATCTGGATGGCCATTGGAGGAAGAAGGTAATTTTCGGACACAATATCATCGATCTCTATTTTCATAATTAACCCCTGCTGGTACCTGATTTTAAGCAGGTAAAAATAATTGGTGGTGAATTCTATTTCTTCCTTCAGCAATACAAGATCTTTTTCTTTTTTCACAAGAATATACCGGTATACCCGTGCAAGTGTGTCATTAAACAATTTGGCATTCTCCTGGCTCTGGCTTATAAGATAGGAGAGCGTATTAAGTGAATTGAAGATAAAATGCGGATCTATCTGGCTTTTAAGCCCATCCAGTTGCGCCTGCACCTTTGATTTTTCTGTACGCTCCAGCATCACTATATCCGACTCCCGTTCATTACTCAGGTAAATTATTTCATAAATACTGCCGATCTGCAGGCTTATCAGTATAATAATAACCTGGAGGGTAAGTATAGTATGGTATTTATATACTGCAGCATGCAAAAGATAGTTCCATATATTGAGTAATACAAGGGTGATAAGAAACGTGAATGCTATTGTGATCATATGCCGGGTGAATAACCGGGATACCACTTTCTTGATGTTGTATAACTGCTTTCTTAAAAGGAAATGGATCCTGACATTACTGAACCAGGTGCAAAAGGCGAGCAGCAACAGGAAAATATAATCACTGAATGCCCAGTTGATTTTTTCCCTTGCATTAAAAAAATTATACAGCACTGTTACAAGCGCTACAGTAATAGGTATCCCGGATAGCTTGAAATACCTGTCTTTCAATTGGCTACTAATATAGAGCATGCAACAGTTAGTTGGCTAAGGTGGTTAACAAGTTTAAAATTCGTATCCTTTTGGTAAAACCATTTACCGCTTAAATAAAATAGGACAACTATTTATTGCAAACAGCGGCTTTGAATGAAAAAAAATTAAAACGGTGATTGAAGATGCTGTATTTCTAATTGATATGTATTGCGGCATTAATGCATTATAAAAATGCTTTAGTATTAAAAATTCATGCTTCGGTAAAAAAACAATACTGCCAGAAAGAGATAAATATTTTTTAAAATAGCCGCTGTACTATTGATTTAAAGTGAAATATTTCCCTGTGTAATACGAAGAGTGCTATATAACGACCCTGTTCAATTCTATCTGTAAGCGAATACAAAAGAATTGTTCTTCTATTACAATATTTAGTTTATGACTGTCAGGATAAAGCATTTCCAGCCGTTTCCTGATCTGTTGCAGGTTGCTGGTTTCATAGCTCATCAGGTTGCTGGTTTCAATAGGTTTGCTGTTCTTTATTTCCAGGTTGAGCGTGGAGTCATCCAGTTTAAAATCGATGTTTACGGAATGGTTATCAGTAATATTGTCATTCACCTGCCTGAAATTATTTTCTATCAGCGGGAAAAGAATGAACGGTACAATACGTTTATTGCCGGGTTCAATATTGGCGGTATATGCAATGGATAGCCTGCCTGTATTAGTTAGTTTCTCCAGTTGAAGGAAATCTTTTACAGCTTCCACTTCCCTCGTTACCGCTACTGTAGACTGGTTGCATTCATCGATCAAATAACTCATAATGCGCTGCAGGCATTCAAGCATTTCAGGTACCCGGTGCGGCGTTGATACAGAAAAAGAATATATTTTTTTCAGCATCAGCGGTAAAAAGCTGGGTTGTATATAAGTATCTATAAAACGCAGCTCTGTTGATATTTTTTCTGATTTTAATAGTTCTATTTCCTGCTCTTTCAGGTGCCACAGTTTTAAAAACCTGATAGTGGTTGCACAGCCTGTCATCATAAATACACCACTCATACCGGAAAGCATTTGTGTAAAACTGATCTCTGTCCATAATGGCAGGCCATAGTATCTTCTCAAAGGATTAATGATATTCTGGTAATAAAATGCAGACACTGCAATGTCAAGTAATGCAAAAACGATCACCAGTAATATAAACAGGAGGTATTTCCCTTTCAGCAGGTATCGTGGCACCAGCAGGTACATTACGCAATAACAGAAAATAATATCTGTAGATAATACAACTGCCAGCTCAATGGTAGTGTAACTTAAAAATGGAAAGTAACCTATTGTAGCCGAAGCCGGGCGAAGGCTGTAAATGGTAAGGAAGTATGCAAACCAGGATAACCAGAATGCAAAATGCCTGTACAGCCTGTACTTTATATTATTAGAGTATATAAAGGAATACATGGTAGCCCTTAAACGAGTTTAGTGTTTGTCAGGCATGGCTATACTTATGTTTCAAAGATAGGTAAGTTATTTGCGTAAAATTTCAGCGTTTTCTTTTTTGATGACAAAAAAATCTTTTTTAAGTAAAATTTTTGATGACGTTTATCGATAAAATATATCATTTCCATTTTTATTTTTTTGCTGCTCTTAACATTTTCTTATGGAATTCTATTAATTCAGTTGCCGATAACAATACTTCAGTTGCGATTTTTCACGGGTTAGTAAAAGAGAAGATTTTCTTCGCCCCAAAAGCTACAAATTGTTTGTCCATTATGCGGCCCGGATTTTTAATGACCGGTATAAACAAAATATAAACTGCTTAATTAAAAACTACCGCCCGGCTATCGATACTCCCTGGTAATACCAAGACCAAAACATTTTGAAACACGCTATTGCATTTTTTAAAACCAGAAATATGAAGAAAGTAACACTCTTGATTACAGTGCTGCTCTTTAGCACTTGTGCCGTATTTGCCCAGTCGCAGGTAAAGGGTAAGATTACGGACAAAGACGGAACTCCCATTTCAGGCGCTTCAATAAAAGTGAAGGGCGCTAATAATGGTGTCAGCTCAGGTACAGATGGATCATTTACCATTGATGTGCCGGCAAAAGAATCCACCCTTGAGTTTTCAGGTGTGGGGCTTGTATTAAAGTCAGTAAAAGTTCAGCCAGGACAAACAATTGCGATCAACCTTGACCGTGATACCAAGAGCCTGAATGAAGTGGTGGTAACATCACTAGGAATCAGGCGTACAGAAAAAGCATTAGGCTACTCCGTTAGTAAGGTAGACCCTAAAGTGCTTGTGCAAAAATCTGAGCCGGATGTACTAAAAGGCTTGCAGGGAAAAGTGGCCGGTGTGGATATCCGTACCTCACAGGGTACACCAGGTTCTGCCACCCGTATACAGATAAGGGGTAACTCTTCTTTCTTTGGGCAAAATGAACCATTGATAGTAGTAGATGGTATTCCTTACAGTAACAACTCCCTTATTTCGTCCAGCCAGTCTACCGGCGGCGGTGCTTACGGTACCGGCCTGTCTGATCTTGACCCGAATGATATTGCATCCATCAATGTACTGAAAGGGTCATCTGCTTCTGCATTGTATGGCTCAAGAGGTTCTAATGGTGTGTTAGTTATTACTACTAAGTCAGGTGCCGGTGCAAGAACAAGAAAAGGACTGGAAGTATCTTATAAATCTTCGGTTTCTTTTGAGAAAATATCTAACCTTCCCGAATACCAGAATTTGTACGGACCCGGCAGCCAGGGGAACCTGGGGCTTGGTTCAAATGGTTCGTGGGGTGCACCATTCTCACAATTTGATTCTATTCCTGTATGGGCTAATTATAAAGCAGCGTACCCGGAATTATTTCCTTCAGACAGTATTCCATACAGGGCCTATCCTAATAATGTAAAAGATCTTTTCCGTACAGGGATGGTTTTTGAAAATTCGGTTGGTTTTAATGGTGGTGATGACAAAACATCTGTTTCCTTAACTGCTTCTCAACTGAATCATAAAGGTTATGTACCGGGCGCAAAATTTGATAAGACGAATGTGAGTCTTGGTGCCGGTACAAAACTGAATATGGGTCTTAATATCCGTGGTAATTTCTCGTACGCAAGATCGGTGCAGAATGGTGGTTATTTTGGTGATGTGCAGATCGGCGGTGCTTCACAGTTTGCAAGATCATTGTTCCTGAACAGGGCATGGGATATTACCGGTTTACCTTTTGAAGATAAACTGGGTAATGAATTACATCCTGGTCCTGCAGGTTTTGATAATCCACGCTGGGATGCTAAATACAATACACAGAACACAGTTAATGAAAGACTGGTGTTTGGTATAAGAGCAGATTTCAATATTACACCATGGGCAAATCTTGCTTATAATGTTGGTAGTAATGTATCAAGCATTGACAGGGCTGAAGTAACAGAAGTGAGTTCCCGTGCAGCATCCGGGCAGGGTAGTCTTGTTATTGACAAATACAAAATGCAGGAAATTGAATCCAACCTGTTGCTTACTTTAAATCCTAAACTGAGCAATCCCGACTTTAGTTTTAGAGCAACGCTTGGTCATTCATTTAATCAAAGAACTGCTACGAGGGATTTCAGTACAGGTAATATATTTATTGTACGTGGTGTGCATGTGTTGCGTAACACTTCACAGCAGGTGTTTGGTTTCCCAGGCCAGACCGAGTACGAAAGAAGAAGGCTGATGGGTATATTTGGTGAAGTTACCCTTGGCTATAAAGATTTTGCTTTTCTTTCCGCAACAGGACGCCGTGATATCTCATCTACATTACCAGAAAATAACCGCACTTATTTCTATCCATCTGTTTCGGGCTCCATCGTATTCAGTGATGCATTGGGTATAAAGAGCAATTTCTTTGACTATGGTAAGATAAGAGGTTCATGGGCCAAAGTGGGAAGGGATGCAGATCCTTATTCATTGTTTGATAATTTTAATGTTATCAGCAACTTCCTTGGTATAGGCAGGGCCACCTTGCCATTCCAGGCTAATAACGACCAGATAAAACCTGAGTTCACTAAAGAAATAGAAGTAGGTACCCAGCTGAGTTTCCTCAAAAGAAGGGTATCATTGGATTTTACCTGGTATCATAAAAAATCCACTAACCTCATTGCGCCAATCTCTGTTCCTACTTCATCCGGCTACACGCAAAAAGTTTCAAACTTTGGTGTGATCAGCAACAAAGGTGTAGAAGTGGAACTTACTGTAAGGCCAATCAGTACAAGAGGGTTTACATGGGATGTGAAAGGTATATTCACCAAGAACGAAAACATCGTAGATGAACTGATCGATGGGGTAGACAGACTCTTGCTGTTCCCGGTTACATCAACGGTAAGTCCTTATCTTGAACCAGGTTTACCTTTTGGTTATTTAAGAGGATTTAAAAATCTCCGTGATGAAAACGGTAACCTGCTGATCAACCCAGCTACCGGAGGTATGATCCGTGCTACTGCTGACAATTCACCTTCTGACCTTTATAATGTAGGCAATCCAAATCCTGATTTCAAATTAGGTATCAGCAATAGTTTTTCTTATAAAGGATTGTCATTAAATGTGCTGTTTGATATGACCAAAGGCGGTGCTTTATTCTCTAACTCTATTTCAAACATCATCGGTCGTGGTGTTACAAAAGATAATGAAGACAGGCAAACCTCCTGGGTAATACCAGGTGTATATGGTGACCCAAATACTGGTAAAGCAATTTTGGATAACAATAAAAATCCAATTGCCAATACCACCAGGATCACTACCAATGATCTTTATTTCTCACCCATCGGGGGTGAAACATTTGCCATCAATACTGCAACAGAATGGAATGTATATGATGCAACCGTGTACAGGCTGAGGGAAATTACACTGGCTTATGAATTGCCAAAATCACTTTTCAAAAAATTGCCGATCGGTTCAGCAAGCATCAGTATCTCCGGCCGTAACCTGTGGTACCTGGCACCTTACTTCCCCAAATACCTGCACTTCGATCCTGAAGTTAGCTCGTATGGTTCAAGCAGCACACAGGGAATTGAGCTGTCAAGTGCGCCTTCATCCAAACGTTATGGTATTAACCTCAGTGTTACTTTTTAATCAAACAGAAAAACAAGTTTTATGATACATAAACTAAAATATTTTATCATACCGGTGTTGCTGCTGACAGTAACATCGTGTAAGAAAAGTTTCTTCGATATAAACAGGGATCCCAATAACCCGGGTACTGTACCTGTATCATTATTGCTGCCTACCGTGGAAAGGGCACTGGGTGATGGTTTGAGCAACGGCAGTGGTAACCAGGTAACAGATGCCGGTGGTATATCACAAATACTGGAAGTATATGTGCACCGCTTTTCAGGCAGGGTGAATGCAGACCAGTATGAAGTTACGGGCAGTGATTTTAATGTTGCACAAACATGGAATAAAATCTATTACCAGGAATTGAATAACCTTGAGTCTATTATTACACAGGGAACAGCAGCTGGTAATATGCAGTATGTGGGTATTGCCAAAATACTAAAAGGATATACGTTCAGTGTATTGGTGGATGTATTTGGAGATGTGCCTTTTTCAGAAGCAAATAAATTAAGAAGCGGTATCGATTATCCAAAATTTGATAAAGACTCAGAGATATATACTGCAGCATTGCAACTGATCAATGAAGGTATCGAGAACCTGCAGGATGGTGATGCGGCTAATCCATTAAAGCCCGGCAGCGATGACCTGATCTACAATGGCAGTGTGGCAAAATGGGTGAGAGCTGCAAAAAGCATCAAGCTGAAATTGTATACACAGTTAAGACTGGTGCAGAATGTTGGTGCTGAAGTGCAGGCGTTGGTTACAGAGAATGATCTTATCAGCAAAACAAGTGAAGGCTTTATGCTGCCCTATGGTCCTAATGGTGCTACCGATGACAGGAACCCTGCATTCTATGATTATATCGCAGGTCAGCGTACCAATAATATCAGCCCATGGTTTTATGAAATAATGAAAGGCTATAACATCAATATCAATGCAGGTTTAACAGACCCGAGGCTCCCTTATTATTTCTACAACCAGTTAAAGCCAACAGGTGTTGCCGATGGTGATACTGAATACCGTGATGGTGCATTTGTTTCTATCTATTTTGGTTCTGTTGGACCTGATAAGGACAGGAGCCAGCAAAACTCTATGACCATTGTTGGTATTTATCCTGCGGGTGGAAAATATGATGATGGTTCTGCAGGAAGAGGCTCTGCTGCAAGTGGTAGTGGTGCTGCACCTTACCGTTTTCTCACCTATGCTGATGTGCTATACCTGAAAGCAGAATTGATACACGCTGGTTTAATTACAGGAGATGAAAGAGTAACGCTGCAGGATGCATTAACCGAATCATTTAAACAGGTGGACTATGTTGTCACAAATTTTGTGAAACCAACCCAGGCAGTTCCTGCATTAAGCGGCACTACAACTGCAACAAACTATATCAGTGGAGTGCTTACGAGGTACGATGCCGGTAACGCAAACAAGAAACTGGAATATATCATGACACAAAAATGGATTTCAAGTTTTGGCAGCGCAGTGGATGCATATACTGATTACAGGAGAACGGGTTTTCCTGTAATATTCAATCCTAATGACCCGGTACAGGCACCGAATGGAATTGTGCAGCCGCCGCTTAATGGTAACCCTGCATTTCCCGGCGCTCAGAAAGCTGTGGCAGTACAGCTGGTAAAAGCATACCCGCTCTCATTGCCATGGGACCAGACAGAATTGGAAACAAATCCAAATGCACCAGGACAGAAGAACCCGGGTACAGCAAAAGTATTCTGGATGCCCTAACCGTTTATGAAATTTAAAACTAACAAAATGAAAAAATTAATAGCAGTTGTTTTTTTAACCGGCTTGTTTGTTACAGGCTGTAAAAAAAGAGAAGCAGGTAATTTGCCTGAGAATATGGAACGGGTACCGCTTCCTTCTGTACTGCGGGATGCAACAAGTGATAAGTTTATTTCTCCCGTTGATCCGGCCTCGTTCCATGGAAAATTAAATATTGGATTGTTTTATCCCGAAGATGTAAAACCACAAAAATTTGATGTGGTGGTAATGAAGAATGGCAACGCTTCAGTAGTAAAAACATTGAAAGCTGATGTTACCAGTTTCCCTACTTCAGTTGAAATTACAGGCGCACAACTGGCAGACCTCTTTGGCGCAGCGATAGTGGAAGGTGATAAATTTGATGTGAGCGTTGATATAACAACCAACACAGGAAAAAAATACCCTGCATTCTCTACTGTTGGTACAGCATATGGTGCTGGTATTCCCGGTGCTGCCGGTGGTATCTCAACCGGTATCCAGTTTGTAATGCTCTGCAAGTTTAATGTAGATGATTATGATGGCGACTTCCAGGTGGTAACCGACCAGTGGCAGGATTATGCAACAGGCGATATTATACATGTTTCAAAAGTGGATGAGAATACAGTTTCATTTGAATATGCAGCGGCAAATCCAAAACCAATACTGGTTGATATTGATCCGGCAACCAATGCCACTTCTGTTGCATTACAGGAATATGGAAGTTATGGTGGCGAGGCATTCTCTGCTAAAAGTGCAGCAACACCAAAAGATGATGACAATGTAAGTCCATGTGAAGGTACGCTCAGCATTAACCTGGAGCATATTGGTGTGGAATCAGGTAGTATTGGAAGTTTCCTTATTAAATTAAAGAAAGTAGAATAGACATTTTTCTCGTATTCAGTTTTTGCAGAGGGCCGGTAGTCTTACCGGCCTTTTCTTTTTCCCAATGCGTTAATCTTCTCTTAATAGTTCACTGAATAAAATATTTTAATCTTTCATATGCCGTGTTTCAGTAAAGCAATTTCATGATTGGGGAAAACGAAACTGTTTTTGAATCAATAAAATTACAATTTCATTGTCCTGAAGGCAGTTACACATATTCCTTAATCTAATTAACTAACTGCATCGATGGTGGTAAAAAGTATAAGCCATGTATAATTACCACCAGCCTTAAAACAAAACTACTGTTATGAAAAAATTTTTACTCATGCTGATGCTTGCATCTGTTACTGTGATAACACAGGCGCAGGTGAAAGTAAACGGCAAAATTTCCGGCGCCAACAATGCACCGCTTGCCGGTGCCAGCGTAACTGAAAAAGGTACTTCAAACGGTACCAGTGCTGATGCCAGTGGCTCTTTTTCTATTGATGTAAAAACTGGGGCTAAATTGATCATTACGGCTGTAGGTTACGAAACAAAAGAAGTGAATGCATCGGGTAACCTCAGCATTACACTTTCAGCAGAATCAAGAAGCCTGACTGAAGTGGTTGTAACAGGCACGGGTGTTGCCACTACAAGAAAGAAATTGGGTATTGCAGTGGAATCTATCTCTGCCGATAAACTGCCGCAGGCTCCCACGGCTTCCATTGACCAGGCGCTCATTGGTAAAATTCCCGGTGCTCAAATTTCAACTGTAGATGGAAGCCCTGGTGCTAAAACAAATATTTTATTGCGTGGTATCAATACCATACAGGGTGGTACCAAGCCCATGATCTTATATGATGGTGTGGAACTGGCTGCTACCGATATCAGCCAGCTTGATCTGAGTAATATTGAACGGGTGGAAGTGGTACAGGGGGCCGCAGCTGCTACAATTTATGGTGCACAGGGTGCCAATGGTGTGATACAATTGTTTTCTAAAAAAGGAAAGAACGGCAAGGTGCAGATTGATATCTCCACCAGTTATGCAAGCAGCACACTTATCAACAGCGGTCATTTAACAAAGGCAAAACTGCATAGCTTTAAAACAGATGCCAATGGTAATGTGGTGGATAATTCAGGACAGATCATCCAGCTTTCTCCAACGGGTACGTATGACGGAGTTACCTGGCAGTTTCCTGCAGGCAGTTATGTATCTGCCATGGGTAACCCGGGGAATGTTTCTAACAAACCGTATGATAAGAACCTGAAATATTATGATCACTTTAAACAGCTCTTTACAAACGCTCCTACAACAAATAATACATTGAATATTTCGGGTGGCGGAGAAAAATCAGATTTTGCCATTACCATATCAAACCTGAACCAGAAAAGCAATATCCGCAATAATGGTTCAGTAAACAGGACCAATCTTACAGTAAATGTAGGTACGGAAATATTTAAAGGATTAAGGATACGGTCACTTACACAGGGTATTTATACAAAAAATACACTGAATCCGTTTTATAGTTTTGGAAGAAACAACATGTACAACATGCTGAATGTTTCTCCTTTTTATGACCTGAACCAGCGTGCAGAAGATGGCAATTTCCCTTACAGGCTTACAACCGGCACCGTTAGTGTGAATGGTTTTAATCCTTTTTACGATTTTCAATATTCAAGCTCCAACAATAAGACAGTTGATTTTGTACAAAACCTGCAGCTGAATTATAAAGTGAACAGGTTTGTTGAACTTGATGCAAAATATGGTATCAACTATCAGCGCAATGATGTAAATGAACTGTACATGAACCAGACTGTAAATGCCAGTTCAGAAAGATGGCTCTCCGGTGGTTTGAATACCGGCTGGGCAGGAAGGTTTAACCAGCAGGATAATACGGGTGAGATTGCTAATTTTAATTACACCACTACCACACAGAATTTTTTGGGCAGTGCATTTATCAGGACAGACTTTCAAAAGGATTTTCATTTAAACCTCCCCATCACCACCAGCACACAGCTTGCGTATGATTACAGGAAGACTTACTACACACAATACGTTACTTATGGATTTGGACTGCCTACCTATCCTGTATATAATTTAAACCAGGCAGCAGTGCAGGGTGTTGCATCAAAAGACCAGATGGCCACTGCAGGATTTTTAAACTCCGGCGATTACAGGCAAACATTTGTAACATACGGTTACCTGCTGAACCAGAAATTTGATATCGGTGATTATGGTGGCTTTTCTGCAGGTTTCCGTACTGATTATTCCTCGGCATTTGGTAAAGGTGCAAAACCTTTTACATTCCCAAGAGGTGACGCATACATCAGGCCATCCAGTTTTAATTTCTGGAAGAACTCAACCATCAGCAATGCTATAACTGAATGGAAGATACGGGCTGCATATGGTGAAGCAGGCATACAGCCTGGCGCTTATGACAGGCAGATAACATTGCCTTCTGCAATTGTTGGTAACATTACATCATTCAATGCCCAGTATATAAAATCAAATCCGGATATAAAAGTTGAACGTACAAAAGAGCTTGAAATAGGTACGGATATCTTTTTTAAAGGAGGAAGTGGCAGCTGGTTGCCAAGGGCAAACTTCAGTTTTACTTACTGGAAACGTAACAGTGATGATGTGATCTATACAGTGAATCTTCCTCCATCAGAAGGTGCAGATGCAATCCTGGACAATACAATATTCATGTCGGCAAAAGGTATACAGGCATCACTTAATCTTGGGGTGTTCAGCAGTAAAAACTTTTCATGGGATTTTACCACCAACTTCAGTAAACAAACTTCAAAGATCGACAGGATAAATGGCCCGGATGTGGTGCTGACCACTACTGCAGGTAATAGCAATCTTGTGCTTACTGCAGGACAAAAGGTTGGACAGATGTTCGGTTTAAAAGCATTTACCTCGCTGGACCAGAGAAGGAAAGACGGCTCTGCTTATATAGATAAGGCTGATTATGGAAAATATGAATTAGTAAATGGATACGTGGTGGATACTGCAACTAAAAGTATCCAGTTCACCAATGAGTTTTATGCCTTTGGTGATCCCAATCCAAAATTCAATATGTCATTTATCAACAGCTTTACTTATAAAGATTTCCTCACTGTTGGTTTCCAGGTTGATTGGGTTTACGGCAGCCACCTGTATAACCAAACAAAAGAATGGATGTACCGTGATGGTGTGCACGGTGATTTTGATAAACCTGTTACGATCAATGGTACAACAGCTGCATACGTTGCTTATTACAGGAGTGCCTATGCTGATTTCTTTGGTGTGCAGAATGGTGCCAGGAATACAACAAAGGATTACTTCTATGAAAGTGCTTCTTTTGCAAGATTGAGAAATGTTTCTATTGCTTTTGATGCTGCGAAGTTTATAAAAATAAAAGGTTTCAGAAAACTGCAACTGGTACTTACCGGGCGTAACCTGGTTACCATTACCAATTACACCGGTTTTGATCCGGAATCCAATTCAGCACTTAATAATAACTCAGCCTGGGAAAGAGGTATCGATCACAACTCCATTCCAAACCTTAAAACATACCAGATTGGTTTAAATGTGGGATTCTGATTTCTTAACTCCAAAACTACATGCAATGAAACTTTATAAAATAAAAACAACAGCGATCATTTTTGCAGGATGTATGCTCGTTTTGCTTTCCTGCAAAAAACAACTGGATGTAATTAATCCAAATGAACCAACACTTGAAGTAACAAAATCTGAAACAGGTGTGGTGGGGTTTGCAAATGGCGTGGTATATAAAAATGGATTCAATCATGTTGATGTGGTTACACTCAACTGGCTCGGGGATAGTTATTTTTCTGTTTGCTATGGCTTTCATGAATTAATGGCTGATGTGGTGGCAGCAGAAGCAGCCAATCAAAGCATCAACGTGGTGAACCTGCCAGACTATGTTATTTATGATAATGGAACAAGGCAGAATAATACAGCCAGTTCAAAAGATGCATTCAGGCTGGTTAATTCAAGGGATAACAGGCCGCAGAACCCTGTTTATTATGAATGGGCCTATATGTATGTGATGAATTCAAACCTGAATGTTTTGCTTGATTTGATTGATCAGGCAAGTTTTAGTGGTGATGCAGATATAAAAAAGAATACGCTGAAAGCATGGGCTTACTGGTGGAAAGGATATGCATATTCGAGGATCGGCTCCCTGTATTATGCAGGTATTGTTACTGATATTGGATTGGAAGGCTCACGTGTTTCATTGTACCAGGCACATGATAAGATCATTGAAGAGTCTAACAAAAATTTCGATAAAGCAAAAGATATCCTTACGGCTTTATCTGCAGGTGATGATTATACAAGCGTGGTAGGCAGACTGATCCCAAGTTTTTGTCAAACTGGCCATGGCGGTGTGCTAACACCTGCTATGTGGTTAAGAAATATCAATACAATGAAAGCAAGAAACCTGCTGGCAAATAAAAGAACAAAAGATATGAGTGCTGCAGACTGGAATGCGTTGCTTGCACTGGCGAATGATGGTGTTATTTCAGGCGATTTTGTTTTTACAGGAAGAACAACCAATGCAAACGGGTTTATGTCAGCTGGTGGCGGCTCCGCCCAGATATTGGCGACAGGAGATCCTGCAGGCTCCACCTATAAAATGAGTGAACGTTTTATACAGGAGTATAAAACCGGTGATAAACGGCTTGCAAATAATTTTGAAACATTAGGGTCTCCATATCTTAACCAGGTTGGTGGATTTACATTCAGTACTGAACACGAATTACTCGATGGCGGTAGCGGATTGGCAGGGGTGGTTACACTTTCTAATTCCACACCCGGAGATTTTGAACTGTACATTGCTGCCAGCTATGAAGAAAACGAATTGATGAAAGCAGAAGCAAATATTTACCTCGATAATTTGAATACTGGTCTTACAAGTGTAGATGCAGTAAGACAATACCAGGGTGCAGGTATAGCTGCTGTTAGCGGAACTGGTTTAACACCGGCACAGGCTAAAGAAGAATTAAGAAGAGAAAGAAGAGTGGCACTCGTGTTCAGGGGATTGTCTTTTTATGACTATCGCCGGTGGGGTATTATTGATGATGTATCAGAAGGTGGTGGCAGAACAGGCTGCGTGGTGATTGAAAGCACCGGTCATAAGAATACCAACGCAACCATCAATTATAATTTTCTTGATTACTGGGATGTACCGGATGATGAAACAAAATTGAATCCACCGGCTGAAGGAAGTGCGCCGGTAAAAAATCCAAACTAAAGTTTATAAAGATATTGCCAGGCTTCTTCCTGTTACTGTTCAAGCCTGGCAGCGATTTGAAAATAGAACGGTAATGCAATTTTTCTCAAAAAACCGCAGGCTTTTTTCTATTAGCCTGCCTTTTTTTTATAGATATTTATCCTCTAAATATTTATTATGCGGTTCCTTATTCTCCTGTTCTTTATTTCTTCACAGGTGTCAGCACAACAAAAAGGCAATGCTTATTTTGATCAAAAGCAGCCTGGTAATGCCCCGGTTGTATTTGCCCCGGGTATTATATCCGATGAATATGGTAACAGGGATATGGCAATATCGCCTGCAGGTGATGAAATTTTTTTCACGCTGCAATACCAGTCCGGCCGTGGCTTCAGCACCATCATGCACACTAAAAAAGTAAATGGTAAATGGACAAAGCCAGAAGTGGCATCTTTTTGTGGTGTTTATAATGATCTTGAACCGGCATTTTCTCCTGATGGTAACCGCTTGTATTATGTATCAAACCGTACTTCTAAAAATATTGGGGTAAAAGATTATGATATATGGTATGTTACAAAAACTGCGGGTAGCTGGGGCAATGCAATCAATATCGGTGCACCAGTAAATACAACAGCCAATGAATATTATCCTTCAATAGCGAAAAGCGGTAACATCTATTTTACAAGGGCGATGGATGGAAAAGGAGAAGATATTGTGATGTGTGCTTTTCGAAACAATACTTATGATACTGCTGTAAGTTTACCGGCTGCTGTTAATTCAATCGGGGATGAGTTCAATGCATTTGTTGACCCCGATGAAAACTTTATCATCTTTACCGGTTATGAAAGAAGTGATGCTTTCGGCGCCGGTGATCTGTACATCAGCAGGAAGAATAGTAATGGTGAATGGATGACCGCTACAAACCTGGGTGATATTATTAACCGGCCCGGGCTTAATTACTGCCCTTACATAAGTCCCGATAAAAAATATTTTTTCTTTACTGCAGGCAGGGGAGGTTTTAAAACGCCGTTTGATAAAAAGCAGGACAGGAAAAGCTTCTACGGTAAAATGCATCAATACCTGAATGGTTATGATAATATTTACTGGATGAGCGCAGAAAAAATTTTAAAGCAGGATTAAGTATTTTTCTTTAATTGCTGCATCAATGCACGTATATCTTTTGGAAGTTCTGCAGTCAGTTCAAATTGTTCCCCTGCTGCATCCTTAAATATTAATTGATGTGCATGTAAGGCAACCCTGTTAAGCATTGGTCTTTCTTCATCTTCTGTCTTGCTTAATTTATATTTCTTTTTTATAGAAGAAAGCAAAACAGGTTGCCCGTCACCATACAAGGGGTCGCAAACAACCGGGTGCCCGATATTTTTTGCGTGTATCCTTACCTGGTGGGTGCGGCCCGTATGCAGTTGAAATTTTACAAGACTGTATTTACCCAGCTCTTCCAGTACTTCATATCCTGTGGAAGAAGCTTTGCCGTTACGGTTGATCACCATCAACCCTTTTTGAACAGGATGCTCCATTATCGGTGCATCAATAAGACCGCTTTTCTCCTGCAATATTCCATGAACAAGCGCAAGGTAAAATTTACCAATCTCCCTGCCTTCAAATAATCCCGACAGGTATTTGTGTGTTGTTTCGTCTTTTGCAAAAACAATGATGCCGCTGGTTTCCCTGTCAAGCCGGTGTACAGTAAAGATGCTGCCATATTTTTCAATCAGCAGGTCTTTTAAAGATGTTTCACTTTGCATCCTGTCGGGTACAGATAAAAGACCGGCAGGTTTGTTTACCGCAACAAATGCATCGTTCTCAAAAATGATATTAAGCTGGCCTTTCAATATAAAAGATATAATTCGTGTAATTAGTTATAATCCGTGTAGCAAAGAATTACTTTGTCTTTGTTTTTTTCTTGCCTGCATTCATATATTTCAGCAGCCTTATTTCTTTTTCAGTCAGGAAACGCCATTTACCTCTTTCCACATTTTTCTTTGTCAATGTAGCATACATTACCCTGTCAAGGCCTTTTACATCATATCCAAGCGATTCAAAAATACGGCGTACAATACGGTTGCGGCCGCTGTGTATCTCTATTCCAATTACTGATTTATCTCTTGCGTCTGCATATGCAAGCGAATCGGCGCTGATGTCACCATCTTCCAGTGTAATACCTGAAAGAATTTTATCAAAGTCTGCTTTTATAAGTGGCTTATCCAGTTTAGCCTCGTAAACTTTTTTTACCTGGTAGCTTGGATGAGAAAGTTTTTGCGTGAGCTCACCATCGTTGGTCAGTAGTAATACCCCGGATGTATTCCGGTCAAGCCTTCCTACTGGGTAGATCCTGTCAGTAGTGGCAGCTTTTACCAGCTGTAATACCGTTTTACGTCCCTGTGGATCATCCGTGGTGGTGATATAATCTTTTGGTTTGTTCAGCAGGATGTAAACAAGGTTCTTTGAAATAAAGATCTGTTTACCATTGTACTTAACAATATCCGTGCTTACGATGCGGTGAGCGGGTTCTGTAATAACAGCATCATTAACTTTTATTTTCCCTTCTTTTATAATCTCAACTGCATCCCGCCTGCTGCTTACACCACAATGTGCCAGGTATTTATTCAACGGCATTTCATCAAAACTTTTATTGGCGGTGGCAGCGGTTGTATTGGGTACTGATAAAACTTTGGTTTCTGTTTTTACCGCCTGGCCTGCGGCTTTCTGTTTGATGGCCAAATTTTTAGCTTCTTCCTGCAGTCTTCTTTTTTCTTCAAAGCGCTTGTCAATGGCAGCTGCTCTTTCTTTCTTTGCTTTCTTCTTGGCTTGTTTGTGCTTTTCTTTTACAGCGCTGTTTTTAGGTTCTGTAAATTTCTGGTAGAACTTTTTACTCATTTTGTTTAGTTTACTGTTATTGCAACAGGATGTATAATTTGGTTTAGCGTGTTTAGAAGGTTTAGGGGTTTAATTCATTATTTATTTGCAAGTTGACCACAGGCTGCATCAATGTCTTTACCACGGCTGCGGCGTACACGTACATTCACCCGGTTATTCAGAAGATAACCCGTAAAAGTGTTTGTGGCTTCTTCATCCGGTTTTGTAAAAGCAGCACCGTCAATGGGATTATATTCTATCACATTTACAAGGTGTGTTGGTATCTGCCGGTAGATCTTCATTAAATGATTGGCATCTTCGATGCTGTCATTCAGGTCTTTGAACAGGATATATTCCAGCGTGATATCATTCTTCGTCTTATCGTAAAAATAATTGAGCGATTCAATCAGTGCCTTGATATTATTACTCTCATTGATGGGCATTATCTCGTTCCGTTTTTTGTCATCCGCTGCATGCAATGAAAGCGCCAGGTTAAACCTTACTTTATCGTCACCCAGTTGTTTGATCATTTTGGCCACACCTGCGGTGGAAACGGTGATGCGTTTGGGGCTCATGGCCATGCCATCATTAGAGGTAAGATGGTCAACAGCTTTCAGCACATTTTTATAATTGAGCAATGGTTCACCCATGCCCATAAAAACCACGTTGGATAATTTTTTATTGTAAGTTTTTTCCGACTGCTGGTTGATCAACGCCACCTGGTTATAAATTTCATCATAATCCAGGTTGCGTTTGCGTTCCATTTTGCCGGTAGCACAAAAACGGCAGGTGAGGCTGCACCCGATCTGCGAAGAAACACAAGCGGTATTTCTTTTTTCCGTTGGGATCAGTACACCTTCAATTTTATAACCGTCATGGGTTGAAAACCTGGATTTGATGGTGCCGTCGCTGCTGTATTGAGTGGCATCCACAGTAAGCGACGGAAAGCTGAACTCTTCAGACATTTTTTGCCTCAGATCCTTGGATACGTCGGTCATATCTTCAAAAGTCTGGGCATTCTTTTTCCATATCCATTCATGCACCTGTTTGGTCCTGAATTTCTTTTCGCCTATCGATGCAAAATAAGTTGCCAGTTCCTCCTGGCTCAAATGCCGTATGTTCTGCTTCACTGCTGCCATGGCGCAAAGATACAAAACCTGCCGGAGGGGAAGGATATTTAAATTATCTTGCATCTGTCGTGCGGTTGCCTGCTGTTGAATACTTCAATGATTGCTGATCAAAGCTGATCAGTACAAGTGTGTGACACAAGGATGTTGAGTGATTGATAATGCCGGTTACAAAAAAATATTATGCAAACAGCTTATATAATTGATGCAGTACGTACACCCATTGGAAAATATGGCGGTGCACTGAGTAATATAAGGCCGGATGACCTGCTGGCCCTGGTGTTAAAAGCCCTGCTGAACAGGAACACTACTATTGATGTGAATGCCATTGAAGATGTGATAGCGGGTGCTGCCAACCAAAGCGGGGAAGATAACAGGAATGTAGCCCGGATGGCCGCATTGCTAGCGGGGCTACCCGTAACTGTTAGTGGTAATACGGTAAACAGGCTTTGTGCGTCCGGTTTGCAAAGCATTATGGACGCAGCCCGTGCCATTATGTGTGGTGATGGCGACCTGTTTATTGCCTGCGGCGTGGAAAGTATGACTAGGGCGCCCTTTGTAACACCCAAGGCCGGCAGCGCTTTTGCGAGGGAACCGCAACTGTTTGACACTACTATGGGCTGGCGTTTTGTTAATCCTAAACTGTCTGAATTATATTACCCGTTTTCCATGGGGGAGACAGCAGAGAATGTAGCAAAGCAATGGAACATCAGTCGTCATGCACAGGATGAGTTTGCATTTGAGAGCCAGCAAAAGTATGCAGCGGCTTACGCTGATGGGAAGTTTGAAGATGAAATAATACCGGTATCAGTTCAGCAGGGAAAAGATGTGTTTGATTTTTATAAAGATGAACATCCACGGGAAAC
This sequence comes from Ferruginibacter sp., assembly GCA_047600665.1. Classification (GTDB taxonomy): domain Bacteria; phylum Bacteroidota; class Bacteroidia; order Chitinophagales; family Chitinophagaceae; genus Ferruginibacter. Next base: position 952,883 of record JASGKJ010000003.1, on the reverse strand, counting down.
CTCTATTGAAAAGCTGGCATCTTTAAAACCTGCTTTTATAAAAAACGGGACGGTAACAGCCGGTAACAGCAGTGGTATTAATGATGGTGCTGCCGCCATGCTGCTGGCAAGCGAAAATGCAGTACAGCGATACGGGCTTGAACCGGTGGCAAAGGTTGTAAGTATGGCCGTTGCAGGCGTGGATCCTTCAATTATGGGTATTGGACCGGTGCCGGCTACGGCCAAGGCCTTACAGCGGGCAGGCATCAACGTTAGCCAGCTTGACCTGATAGAATTGAATGAAGCTTTTGCATCGCAGTCCATCGCCTGTATTCATGATATTGGCCTGGACCTGCAGAAAGTAAATGTAAATGGCGGCGCCATCGCATTGGGTCATCCGCTGGGATGCAGTGGTGTGCGTATCTCCACCACGCTGATACATGAACTTAAAAAACGAAGTGCTAAATATGGGCTTGCCACCATGTGTATCGGGGTGGGGCAGGGGGCCGCTATTGTATTTGAAGGACTATAGTTTAGTCAGCAGTTTTTTTACCAGCCTGAAATTGATTGTTATCGATAGGGCAACTAAAAGAAGAGCTACAGCAATAATACTCCAGTGGATCATCGCAGGCAGATCTTCCCTTCCTTTCATAGCTACCTGCTGAAAAAGCCACTGCAACAACCCGGTAATAATAAGCGCTGTAATTATTATTATAACGTAAACGGGTATCCATTTTTTTGTAACCGTACTGCTCAGCCAGTTGGGGGAGTAGCCAAGTGTAAGCAACAGTTGAAGATTATCCCTGCTTCGTGCAATCATCAGCTGCAGGTAAAATGAAAAAAGCACCATTGCCAGTATGATCACCAGTATACCAAACGCAGAAAGGCCACTTACGATCGCCTGCAGAATTTGTTTTACACGGCCAAATTTCGTTTTGTCCTTATTGATGCGGTAATCATTTTTTTCAAGAAAGTTCAGCAGTTCAGGATTATTGGCATCTTTTGTTTTTATAAATACTCTTGAAGGAGTGAGCGTATTATTTACACTGAATTTTTTATTGGCCCATGACATAAAACTTGCGGGTACCAGTACCGAATTGATACGGTCACTCAACCCAACCACGTGCGCCCTGAAGTTTGTAGTCATCCCGTTTGAAGCAGTGCATTCCAGTTGTATCACAACGGATGAAATACTTTTTTCAGAGAACTGTGGCAGATCTTTTCCTGGTGCAAATACAGTATTATACAGTTCGAGGTAATCTGAAGCAACAATCAATGGAACATTATCCTGTCCTTCTTTCCACTCAAAACCGGGTGGTATCGTATCCAGGAAACTGTTATCAATTGATTCGAGAAAAAGATCAGTGCTGAAAGGAAGGGTACTGCCCCCGCTCGCCCTCACTATAAAATTATTGGCAAGCAATGGAGTGGCATCATCAATAAAAGGCTGCTTTTTTATAGTTTCAATATCAGTACTGCTGAAACTGTGGTCTTCAGCCATGTTTTCATTGGTGATATTTTTTGTAACGGAGATATAATCATAGCCGTTCTTCTTTGGGTTCCGGTCTTTAAGCAGCGTGTCTATATTGATGTATAACTGCATCGAACATAACAGCAGCAGCACACCAACGCCCAATCCAAAATAACTAAGCCACCCCGATAACCTGTTTTGACCTGTTACTAAAAATGGCGCTATGTTTTTATAAGAAAGCGGCATGTTATAAGTATAAAATTTTTTCTGCGTTAAAATATTCCACTTGTTTTAAGTCGGCGAGTATGACGGCTGCATTTCTTGCAGCTGCTTCTTCCTGCATCAGTTCCATTGCCAGTCTCCTGTTGTTTTCATCCAGGTGGCTGAAGGGTTCATCCAGCAGTAAAAAATCAAATGGCTGTTGCAGTGCCCTGATGATGGCAATACGCTGCTGTTCTCCATAGCTGCAGGTTTTGCATAATTTATCCAATTTGTTTTGTATTCCAAGACGCTCCGCCATTTCGGTTATCCTGCTTTGCTCATGCCAGGGATGCAGTGATCTTTTTATTTCGAGATTTTGCAAAACGGTTTGTCCAGGAAAAAGCCTCAGGTCCTGGAATATAACACTGATATGCCTTTGCCGCCAGCGTGAAAATTTTTCAGCATCAAACCCCTTTATGTTTTCATTATTGTACAATATTTCGCCGTTGTAATCCCTGCGAAGACCATATAAAAAATGTATGAGAGAGGTTTTGCCGCTGCCACTTGGTGCAATAATATGTACGTTTTCACCCGGGTTCAAAAAAATATCGTTGTTCCAGATACCGGAGCGTTTAATTTTTGCCTCCTCTAAAAAAACAGGAACTATTTTCCGGAGAGAAATATTCATTCTTTACTAATTAAAAACTGCCAACTCATTGAGTTGGCAGTTAGTTAATGGAACTGTTATTTTGCCTGGATTACGGAATCGGCGGGATGGGTCTCTTCAAAATCTTCATAAGCTATCCTTGCTGCTTCCTCCTGTTGTTTTTTCTGTTTATACAAAAGGCTCAGTTTATTTGAGTATTCGTTCAGTTGTCTTAAACTGTTAACAGATTTATCCAGCAGGTTTATCTCCACGTTTTGTGTCATTACATCTCCTTCCATTTTACCGGCTTTCCACAATACATTATCCCACATTTTTAAAGAGGCTTCATATATTGCCTGTGCAGTGGAATCTTTGGATGCTTCAGCACCAAAGGTTTTCATGATCGTTTGTAAATTGAGGTAGCCACCAAATGGTTCGCCACTGATCTTGCTTATAAAATCAAAATTATTACCGGAACCGGCAAGGTATTTATCTGTATTCGCTTTTGTATTGCTGATAACAAAGTATTTACCGTTGCTGTTGTATTCAAATGGAGGTTTTTCCGAAATGCCGAACCTGCCACCCAGCGCTTTACCTGCACTGATCAATTTATTGAAAGCAGCCTCGTCGCCAATGGAAGCAGCAAATATGTAGTTTACATCAGGTTTTGTTACCACGGGGGCGGGCTGATCTTCGGTGATAAGATATTTTAATGTATCGGTTTTCATGCTGATGTCAGCAACACCTACCATGATATCGCCTTTATTAGCTTTTATAAAATCATCCATAGTAATACCTAACTCTTTTAAACCTAGATTTACAAAGCCATCCACGCCCAGCAGTTTTATAAATTCTTCCAGGCCTTTCGGGTTAAAATTAAAAGCCATTACGCCGGCCACATCTTTTCCAGGCATACGTTTAAGCATCTCTTCGCTTACTTTGCCACCACCATATTTTTTATAAAGATTGGTGATCTCAGGCCCGGAATAGCTTTCACTGTTTAGTGTGATCTTTCCATTATCGAAGTTTACTATAAAGGTTGTGAGGCTGCCTTTATAAATTTTATCAAGGTTAAGCATTGCCAGCGGGGCAAGTGATGCGGCGCCTGTATATATTTCTTCTGTGTTAAGCCAGCAGCGGATATCACCGCCCTGTTTCATCAGCTTGGTGAACTTTTCATTTTTTGCAAGTGAATTACCTTCTGACAGCGCAAAGATCTTTTTACAGGTACTGTATACATCTCTTGCTTTTGCGGTGGAAGGTGGCAGGTCAATCGAATCTCTTTTCATCAGTCTTTCCCATTGATCCTGGTTACGCATATCAGGCAGGTCAACCACGTACACAAATTTATCTTTATCCCAACCGATGCTTACCGGGGCCTTGTTGATATAGTGGATGCCATTGTCTTCGCTTTCATTACCACCTTCGGTAGCATCAGTATTAAATTTTTTGAACTTGGCTTCATCCTTCACTTTACCTTCAAAGCCAAGGTAACCACCTGTGCTGTCTTTCTGAACAAAAAGTATCAGGTCGCCGGCAATTTCTATTCCTGCATTTTCAGGATTGTCCAACACAGATTTTACAGTAGAAGGAACGGTGCTGTCTGCATAAATATCTTTCAGCAGCGGGTTAGCCTTAATTTGGTCCCAGCTCAGTTTAGATGCGAGGGCTTTTCCATCGGCCACCATAACAAAGGCAGCTTCTTTTGGAATGAGTTTACCCTGGGTATTTGTTTTAGAGCAGGAAGAAAATAATATCGCTGCCGTGGCTATCAGCAGCAAACTCAGTTGGCGTGGTTGCATAAAATTATTTTTTGTTTTATTGCTGAGATGGTTTTTTTGTAACCTGTTTTATTTGTTAAAGTAATCAAATAAGTTTTCAAATACCACTACCTCCTGGTTGCCTGTGGAAAGATTTTTTACAAGGCAATACTGTTGTTCTATCTCCCTGCTGCCGATAATAACTGCATAGAGCATATTCTTTTTTTCAGCATAGGTGAACTGTTTGCCGATCTTTGCAGATTCATGGTACATTTCACAGGCAATGCCTTTATTCCTGAGGTCCTGCATTACACCAAATGCAAAGCGGGCCTCGGCTTCACCCATATTAAAAAATATAACTTTTGTACCGGTTTGAACATTTTCAGGAAAAAGATTTAGCTCCGTCATGGTATCATAGATCCTGTCCACACCAAAACTTACACCCACGCCCGGGATACCCGGCACATCAAATAAACCTGTAAGATCATCATACCGGCCTCCGCCACCAATGCTGCCTATCTGCACTGTGGAAGGTGCTTTGGCTTCAAAAATAGTCCCTGTATAATAGTTTAAACCCCTTGCCAGCGTGGTATCAATAATAATATTTACTTCCTGCGGCATCATACTGGTTATAAATTCAAGTTCTTTAATACCCTGCAGTCCTGTGGCTGATGATGTAAAAAAGGCAGACAGCAGGCTGAGTTTTTCTTTATTAGACCCTGCAGTGGTTGCAGCCTGCGCATTATTAACAGCAAGATATTGTTCCACCAGCAGCACCTGTTCGTATGTGAGTTCTTTTTGTTTTAATTCTTCCTTTACTTTTTCAATACCGATCTTATCCAGTTTGTCAATGGCTGTTGTAATAGCCACCACCTTGTCTTCTGCTTTACATACTTCAGCCAATGCAGATAAAATTTTCCGGTTATTGATCCTTAATTCATAACCGGTAATTTTAAGATTTGTAAATACGGTATGATAAATACAGCTTAGCTCCACTTCATTTAAAAGCGAGGTGCTGCCCACCACATCAGCATCACACTGTGTAAACTCCCGGTAGCGGCCTTTTTGCGGATTATCGCCCCGCCATACAGGCTGTACCTGGTAACGGCGAAAAGGAAAAACAAGTTTGCCATGGTTCATGGCCACGTATCTTGCAAAAGGGATCGTCAGGTCATACTTTAATGCCCGTTCAGTAAGATCACTGCTGCTTTTACCCTGTAGCACTTTTTCAAAACCAGCCTTTGACTTTTCTATGTTTTTAGGATTGCTGATGCCATTGTTTAAAATTTTATACATCAGCTTGTCACCTTCTTCACCATATTTACCGATCAGGGTTTCCAGGTTTTCCATGGCAGGTGTTTCCAGCGGCTCATAGCCATATAGCTCGAACACATTGCGGATAGTAGTGAAAATATAATTTCGTTTTCTTACAATGTCGGCTGAGAAATCTCTTGTACCCTGGGGTATAGAAGGCTTGGGCATAAACAGTTATTATCCAAAAGTTTCAAAAAATATTTTTAAATCAAATCCCGGCAGTTGTGTTGATCACGCTGCAGGTTTACTTCCTTCTTTTTCAAGGTGATTTTTTATAAGCCGGTCGCAGGCTTTAGCAATCAGGTCAAACACCATATGGTAACCAGGCTCCGGGCCATACCAGGGATCCGGTATATCTGCGTTTTCGCCAGGGTACAGCTCATTCAGCAGCAAATCCACTTTTGAAGGATCAAAGCTGCTGCCTGCAATATCTTTCATCTCATCCACCACATCGCCGGCCATCGCATATATCTTATCAAAGCGCTCAAAATCTTCTTTTACAAAAGCCCTGCTTAACTGGTAACTGATATCAATACCATTTAACCGGGCTACTTTTTGTGATAGTTTATGTGGTCTTTCACCGATATGATAACCGTTGGTGCCGGCGCTGTCCACCTGCCAGTCAAGCCCTGCTTCATTTATTTTGTGTTGCAAAATTCCTTCCGCCAACGGGCTGCGGCAAATATTACCAAGGCACACCATTAAAATTTTCATGCGGCAAAGATAAATATCATCCCATTATAGCAAGGGATATATTTAACAGTAGCCCGGTGTAATAAAAAAGCCGCCTTTTTTAAAAAAAGCAGCTTTTTTATTATTTACGGCTGTGTTTATTTAACTGCTACCACTTTGCCGGATTTTATTTTTTCCAGTTCAGTTTTCAGGCTTTCCACCTGTAATTGAAGCTCTTTTACCGAAGCCACTAATACAGGGATAAGACTTGACTCATCCACCGTTTTTATGCTGGCATCCCGGTAAGTATTCTTCCCAAACATAAAAGGGATGCTTTTTTCTTTTACCAGTTCAGGGAAAACAAGCTGCACTTCTTCAGCTACAAAGCCATACTGCATCCCCTGTTTTAAATTGAGGTGTTTAAATTTTTTTGTGTCATACTCGAATATGGAAGGGTTCAGTTTCACGAGTTTTTCCAGTGAATTATTAACTGGCTGGATAGTCTTTGTTAATTCTGTATTGGTGATCTTTTGAGCTTTTACCGCAACAGTTAAAAAAAGTACAGTAACAAATAAGAATGCTTTTTTAATATGGTATATCGTAATCATGATCGTTTGTTTTAATGAATTTAAAAAATGGGCAATCGCAGCCGGTGACGGCTGTAAAATAATATGGTTGTTTAGCAAGATGTATGTTAAGCGAACTCAGGAGGCGGGGTGGATATCGGGATAAAAGCGGTTAGCTCTTTTATATAGCCTGCTACAATCAGTTTCAGGCCTTTTGAATGTATAATACTGTAGTTATCGTAATCTGTAAAATAATTAAAATATACTTTCTCAGACTTTTCAAAACTGGTTTCTTCACTGGTTTCTTTACTGCCTTCTTTCTCAGCAGCGATTAGTTCAGTGTCTTCTTTATTTATGGAAGATTTTAAAAGGCCGGGTATAACGGTAACCAATCCCTGCAAAAGAAAGATGCTTAAGAAAAAAACAGTGATGATATGTTTAAGCCTGTATATCATTGTAGTGTTGCAAAGATATTCATCTGTATTGATTGAACAAGCAATAAGCAATTTTAGGATTATTTTAAGGTAAATAATTTTTTAATAAAAAAGCCGCATCAATTGATGCGGCCTGTTCATTTGAGAGTAGTTTTTTTAAAGGATATTTATTTCGTTTACTGGACAACCAGTTTTAATACCTGCCTGTTTGATTTATTTCCTGAAATGATCACGTTGTAAAAGCCTGGTCTTAACCCGGACAAATCATGTATCACTTTTTGATAGCCGTTTGTAAATGCCCTGCTTCCAAGATCAGCAACGATCATTCCATTGGCAGCTGCAATTTTTATATTTACTTTATCTGCCTGCTGGAGCGTAAAGCCAATATTTATTTTTCCCCTTACCGGATTTGGATACAGCCCATTTCTTTGGAATGTTTGCAAGCCTGGATTTTCCTGGTCTCTTACAACAAAAGGCCTTGCTGCTGTGCAATTGCCTGCAACAGGGGCATTGCCGGTAATTTCGATCCAGTCAATATCAGCCGTTGCATTAGAGGTAATGCTTTCCAGCCTGATATCATTATTGCCTGCATTGAATGAAACAGTGGCTGTTGTGTTTGCAAACACAGAGCTGCCGCTTGTTTTAGGGAATGGTAATGCAGCATTGATCACAACGCCGTTCAGCAGGAATTTCATACTGTATGTATTACTGGTGCTGCTGTTTGCATAACGCCAGTTTAAAGAATACGTGCCTGCCGACGGTACATTTACACGCCAGCTCACGGCTTTTCCTGCTGTATTGGTCAGGTTGATCACTTTGCTGTTGTTTGCACCACTGTTACTGCTGATAGCACCTTCATACAGGCAAAGGCCTGTGGCAGGCGTCGCATTATCCTCGATCCTGATCGTTGTAGTGCCGCCACCACCTGATAACTGGAAGTTAGCAGTAACAGATTTGTTGCTGCTCATTGTTACTGTTGTTGTGGCATTGGTGCCGCTTGCATCGCCACTCCAGTTTACAAATATGTACCCGGCAGCCGGTGTAGCCGTTACCGTTACTGCTGTGCCTGAATTGTAGGTGCCTGCTCCACTAACTGTACCACCAGCCGCAGGGCTTGCCACAGTGCCGAGTGTATACGTGGTTGGAGCTATGGCCTGGAAGTTGGCCGTTACGGATTTATTACTGCTCATGGTAACAGTAATGCTGGAAGTAGTACCACTTGCACTACCGCTCCAGTTTACAAAACTGTATCCGGCAGCCGGCGTAGCCGTTACCGTTACCACTGTACCTGAATTGTAGGTGCCTGCGCCAGATACAGTGCCACCGGCAGCAGGGCTTGCAGCTGTGCTTAGTGTATAGGTAGTTGGCGGTATTGCCTGGAAGTTGGCCGTAACAGATTTGTTACTGCTCATGGTAATGGAAATACTTGTGCTGGTACCACTTGCATCACCGCTCCAGCTTACAAAACTATAACCAGCAGCCGGGGTAGCCGTTACTGTTACTGCGGTACCTGAAGCATAAGTTCCGGCACCTGTTACGCTGCCGCCTGCAGCGGGACTTGCTGCAGTAGCGAGTGTGTAATTGGTAACACCACCAGAGAGATCACCCGTCAATATATCTGACCTGTATTTTTTAAAATTGTTTTGTGCCAGGTCTTTTGCTTCTGTTCCATCATTGTAAAAATTTACAGAGCCATTATCGCAGATGGTTTGGAGTTTTGTTAGCGAGAGCACTCCATTTTCATTCACGCCCATTACAGATTCAATATTCAATCCTGTGGTGATAAAACTGCCCAGGGCAACAGGTGCATCAGCAGCATTACCGGTCCATTTATAAAGGGCGCTGTTTTGGGTTTCATCGCTGCCGCCTGCAGCAATAATGTAAGTGCCGTTTGATAACCGCACCAGGTCTCTTATACCTCTTGTGCCAAGGCTTAATTCAATAGGAGCGCCAAAAGTTGGATTTCCTGAAGGCGAACCATTATTAAACCAGCTCTCAAAATTGAGTACGGGCACAATAACTGCTTTGGTCCGGTTGCCTGTAGGTACCAATGGCGCTCTCAATCCTATATATAATGTTGTATTGTCTGGCCCGAACGTCATGCCTTCTACATTAAACCCGTCAATTGCTTTGGAATTATGCCCGGCTGCTGCACTGGAAGTAAAATTGTATCCATTGGCATCACCCCATGTTATTATTTTTTCTCTTAAGGTGGCGTAATAACCCACAACTGAAAACGAAGTGGCAGCACCTGTACCGCTGATGGTGGTTGCAAAAATGCGGTTCCGGTTTGGCTTACTGTTATAGTTGGGTTCCTTACCATTACCCATGGATCCTATCCAGTAAACACGTCCGCTAACCGAAGTGCTTCTTACACCGGCCTCCATATCTGTTTCTTCAGCAGTGCCGTCGGGTAAACTTAAACTGCCTGCATAGTTATAAGTCTTAAGCGGCAGGCCTGATTCCTTGCGTGAATGCACATAAAGATTATTCAGTTCATCATCAGCCACTACATAATAATCATCATCCAGTGCAATAGCGGCAGAGCCGTCTGATATCCCCGTTAACCACGTGGTTTGTGATGGATTGGAAGAAGCGGCAGAAGCTGCATAATTGATCACAAGCGTCTTGCTGTTAGCGCCTTTTGTGAGCGTAAGTGTGATGGTCGCATAACCAACAGCTGCCGGTGTGATTTTAACCAGGGCTGTTCCATTTGATTTTGTTACTGCAATGTTTGCATTGCTGACAACAGTTGTGTTATTACTGCTGCCGGTAAGCGTATAGTCAGCTGCAGCGATTGAAGCTCCATTATCTTTTACATCTACAGTAATACCTTTTGTTCTTGCAGGATCAGTAGGGTCGCTTATTACTCCACTCACGTAAGGTGGTTGCAATAAAGCAGTGGTGGCCGTTGTATTAAAGGCAATTGATAAAAGATTTGGTGCCACGGAGAAGTTGGCTGTTACTGATTTGTTTGCATTCATCGTAACAGTTGTACTTGCTGCAGTGCCGCTTGCATCACCGCTCCAGCTGCTGAAAACATAACCGCTTGCGGGGGTAGCCGTTACCGTTACTGAGCTGCCGGTATTGTAGGTGCCTGCACCCGTAACTGACCCGCCTGCTGCCGGGGCACTGGCTGTTGTTAAAGTATAAGTGGTTGGTGCGGTGCCGCCGCAGGAAGTGGGACTTGCCATAGTAGGGCCTGCTCCCGCCATCACAACCGATTTTATATTTGCCGAAGGCGTAATACTCAATGTATAGGGTGGCGTAAATGATGTGCCGCTGCCGGCAGTATTACCACTCGTGGATACAAAAGTGTTGTTTCTCGCAGTAACACCTGTAAAATCATTTTCATAAAGATCGATGGGCGTTTTTACACCGTCAAAATAATTGCTTTCAACCAGCAGGTCTGCTTCTTTGGCAGCACGTACACAATGATTGTTGCCGGTACAGTTGAAATAATTATTTACCACATGCACCTGTCCAAAACGCAGGCGGGGCATTCTTTCTTTACAACCGGTGCCCCACCAGTTGTACATCATGGTTACTTTAAGTTTTCCCCTGTCAGACGTTTTGCTGTCTGAGTTTCCGATAAGGTTACAGAACTGGTGATTGGAAGAGGCAGATGTATAACGGAATTTGCACCAGGTAATGGCAATGTAGTTAGCGCCATTTGAAATATCCAGGTTGCCATCCTGCCCATCATAAATATCGCAATGGTCAATCCAGATATTGGTGGCCGAACTGCCATCGATGGTGATACAATCCACACCATCTACATCCACCGCACCAGGTCCACGAATCGTCATATTCCTGATGATAATATTGGATGCTTTTACATCAAAGCCGCCATACAGTGTGGCGCCGGGCAAACCAATAATAGTTTTATTGGCTGCCACCGATACACGGGTGCCGACGCCGGCACCCATTGTACCGGAAACATAAATAACCTTGGCACCGGAAGCCTTGGCCTGCGTTTGCAGGTCGGCCAGGGTGGTTACAGTGATGGGGGTTGCAGAACCACCGCCCGTTGTGCCGCCATTTTGTGTAGCCCAGCCTACTGGGCTGCATTGATCCTGGGAAAAAACATTGAGGCAAGCCGGTACGAATAATGATAATACCAGCAGTTGTTGTAGTATTCTTTTCATTTGCAAGTTGGTTAAGGAGTCCATCGTAAATATTGCCGGTGTAAACACCGGCAATATTCTTTTTCTATTGATAAGGCTAAAGAGGAAGTACAGAAAATAAAAAAAGCCAACTAAAAGTTGACCCTTGGGGGTGATTCGTAAATCACATTTCGATAATCGCTTTCAAAAATTTACGGAAAGCGCTTTTAACTTTTACTAACATTTTTTTTCATTTTAAATAATGGAATAAGCATCGTTGCTGGGTTAAAACTATATTTTGTTTATTGTATTTTCTAGCATGTATTATTCATTTATTTGTGCAATCGATGCCGGTAACGATTTCACGACACTACTTAATATTTTTTCGGTCAACCGTAACTGTAATGTATAAAATGCAGAAAGGAGTTAACTAAACTCCTTTCTGCATTTTATGAAATATGGTATTAATAATTGTAAAAGAACACTAAGCAGATTCCCTTACAGTAAGTTCTGTATCCAGTACCCGGGTTTCAAATTCAGTAATAGGTCTTTTACTTTCAATAATCTTGATCAGTAATTCTGTTGCCACCTGGCCCATTTCAAATGCCGGCTGGCGGATGGTTGTGATGGGAGGGTTAAAAAGTTCCGGGATATTTGTATTGGTAAATCCAACGATCGCAATATTGTCGGGATCTTCAATTTCATCTTTCTTGCAGCAGACATGAGGCAGGTGGTAATCCGGTCGCTGGCTGTTACTATTGCATCCGGTTTTTGTTTTTGTGACATTAAAGCCTTTAACGCAACATCAATTTCTTCTGATACCATGCCGCCCTGGTTGCAGTACTGCACATATTTTTCATTAAATGGTAAGCCTTTTTCAGTCAGTGCTTTTTTATAACCATCCAGCCGTTCTTTTGTAATGGAAAGATTGACCGCATTGGTGATGTGTGCGATTCTCTTAAATCCTTTTTTAATAAGGTGGCTGGTGGCATCATAAGAAGCCTTGGCATTATCAGCAATTACTTTAAATGTATTAATCTCGTCAGAGATCCTGTCAAAAAAAACAATGGGCATTCCTTTTTCGTGCATGCTCTGCAGGTACGAGATGTCTTTTGTTTCGCTTGATAAAGATACCAGCAGCCCGTCCACAGATCTTGAAGCCAGGTGCTGTACATTCACTACCTCCCTCTCATACGATTCATGGCTTTGTGAAATGATAATATGGTATCCCCTGTTATAGGCGATGGATTCGATGCCATTGATGGCCTGTGAAAAAAAGTTATTGGCAATCTCACTTACAATAACCCCGATAGAGCAGTTGCGGCGCCCTTTTAAACTCAGGGCCACAGGGTTGGGGCGGTAATTTATTTTCTCAGCATATTCAAGTACCAGCTTTTTTGTTTCTGAGCTGATTTCATAGCTTCCTCTCAGTGCTCTTGATACAGTAGAGGTGGACAGACCAAGCGCCTTGCTTATGTCTTTAATGGTAATTGCTTCGTACATCGGATTATGTTATTTATAATACAGCAGCAGGAAAGATAAAGTCTTTTAGAAATTCAATGGCATAAAGATAGTTGTTTTTATATAACCTGCAATGCCGGAAGGGTGGGGTGGAGATACAAAACCGGCAACCCTGTGGCAACGATTGCGTAATTAATTTAAGATATAAGCTCCTTTTTTTAAATGCCAACAGGTTATTTTGTACCCGCTTTTGCTGTATGAAATACTTTCTGAAAACGATGTTCCGCAAGTGCGGTTTGCCCATATCCATTTTGAATTTTGACAAAAAACCTGACCCGGCATATTATATTAACCCGTTTTTCAAAAAATCATAGAGGAGATACCTGTTTTTATGAAACTCATTTTAATAAAATTATCAGTTTGTATGCTGCTGGCTACCTATTGCAGTGGTTATGATCTTACAGTTGCCAAAGATGGTTCCGGTAATTTTACAAGTGTACAGGATGCGGTGAATGCAGCACCCACGGGTCTTACCGCACCTTATACTATTTTTATTAAGAAAGGTGTCTATAAAGAAAAAATAACTGTCCCCTCTAATAAACCTTTTATAAAATTTGTAGGAGAAAGTGTAGCAGATGTTATCATCACGTATGATGATTATGCAGGCAAATACACTTCCTGTAATACCACCCTTGGTACCCAAAACTCGGCAACAGTTACTGTAAATGCAACAGACTTCAGTGCCGTTGATGTTACATTCGAAAACAGTTACGGGGATGGTTCGCAGGCAGTAGCCATCGTTGTAAATGCAGACAGGGCGGCATTTAAAAACTGCCGTTTCCTCGGTAACCAGGATACGGTTTACCTAAAAGGCAACGGCCCTCCAAAAAGTTATTTCAGTCACTGCTACATAGACGGTAACATCGATTTTATTTTCGGAAGCGGTGTGGCTCTTTTTGATTCCTGTGTGGTCTATGCAAAAACACGCAGTGCCAATGGTGTGTCTTATATTACTGCGCCAAATACGCCTTCCGGCCAGGCTTATGGTTTTGTGTTTAAAAATGCAAGATTGCCTTACAACACGGGTACTACACTATACTATTTAAGCCGCCCCTGGCCAAGCCCAAGCGAAGCATTAACATCGCAGCAGGTTGCTTTTATTAATGCAACGATGAGTGGTAACATACATCCGGAAGGATGGGCTACCTGGAATGCAAATACTATTACCGCCAATCTCCGCTATAGTGAATACCAGAGCAAATATTTTGACGGAACTCCGGTAAATACCGGCAGCCGTGTGTCATGGTCCGGCCAGTTAACGCAGCAGGAAGCAGATGCTTTTACAATGGCAGCTATTTTAGGGAGCTGGGATCCCTGTGCACTGCTGGATGGTAACTGCAATGCAGCAAAAACATCCATCGCTGTTTCAAATTTCAGGGTAACAAAAAATACATCTTCGTCTTCTTTCCGTTGGAATATCAGCTGGCCGGTTGATGGAATACAATACCAGCTTTTTCGTTCATCGGACAACGTTAGTTATGCACCCGTATACACGGAAACAGCTGTATCAGATACAGCAATTAATTTCCAGTACACTGATTTTGCCGTGCCTGCTTCCGGCAGTGCATACTACTATTATCTTGTGGCATCAAAAAATGGGTACAGCAGTCACATAACGGATACACTGAAAGTATCTGCAGAGCCGGCTCTAGTGGTAAATGCATTGCCAACACTTTCTCTTTGCGGATTTACCCAGGTAATGGGTATACCATCGCCATCGCAATCTTATACCATTGCAGGTACCAACCTGGTTGGTAATATCAATATCACACCTTCTGCTGATTTTGAAGTATCGCTTAATAATACAGACTGGTACAGCAATACCAACCCGCTGGTAATTGCGGCATTAGGCGGCACCGTAAATACAACCATTGTTTACATCCGGTTGAATGCAGCAGCAGTGGATAATTATACAGGTAATATTGCCAATGCTTCAGACGGCATCAATGTAATATACATACCCGTGAAAGGAAAAACTGTTACACCCTCTTCATCAGAAGTATTGCAAGCCTGGGCGCTTACAAAAAATATGAATGACAGTGTGGATGTACGTTCGGCAGCTGTAACTGCCAGTACTGCTTCTTCATATAATTTATATACAACTGATGGCACACTTCCTGCCCCGGCAGGCACCATTCCTTCCTATTCAAACCAATATGGCCAGGTGCTGGGGGCCAACAGTGCCGGTAATAACTGGCAGGCTGTGGGCGGAACAATTAAGCGTAATTATTACGAGCAGTTTACAATAACTGCGTCTGCAGGTAATGCTGTCCGCATTGATTCTTTAACATTCAACTGTAATTTTTATGCTACTGCAAGTGGTACAAAGATGGCAGTGGTATTTTCTAAAAACGGGTTTACTTCACCAGCCGATTCATCTGAAATTGCGGATGGGGTAGGTCCTTCGGGCAGTTCTTTGAGCTTTGCTGCCAGTGGTACATTCAGTAAGTCATTCGCAATCGCACAAAATAATTCAGGACCTTCAGATTATTATGCGCTTTCGCTGAAAGGCAGCAACGGTGTTGCGCTGAATGCAGGCGAAACACTGACTGTAAGATTTTATTGGGGATGCAGCAGTACGGGTACACCACGCTATGCATTACTGAAAAATGTAGCTGTAAAAGGAGTGGTAACCACACCGGTGCCACTTAAATTAATTGCTTTTGCTGCTGCCTATACCAATAACAGGGTTGCTTTAAACTGGCGTACAGTTAATGAAGAAAATACCAAAGAATTTGATGTGGAAAGAAGCGTGGATGGATTGAAATTTTTGACCATCGGTCATGTAGCAGCAAAAAACACCACAGGTCAGAATGCGTACAGTTTTTATGATGATAAAGAAATTTCCGGTATTGCTTTTTACCGGTTAAAGATGAAAGATATCAATGGTGGCTTTGTGTACAGTTATATCAGTACAGTAAATATTAACCGGCCGGACCACCTTAAGATAATGCCTAACCTGGTAACCAATAATATTTATGTGTTTCATGCAAAAGCAAAGGAAGGCGCTAAAATTGAAGTGTATTCTTTTGATGGAAGACAGGTGTTAAAAACATCCGTTCCAAGGGATACCACACAAACAACCATTCCTGCCACCACCCTGCCACCGGGTGGGTATAACCTTGTATTTGTAAATGGACCCGCTACAGAGTTTGTGAAGTTTTTAAAACGCTGATGCTAAAATCCATTTTTAAAATAATAAAAGCCCTTTCTTCTGGGCTTTTTTTTGATCTTTTTTGGCAACGATTGCGTAGAAAATTGAATACCAGAAACATCTTTATGGCTTTTTTTTTGCTGAGCTAAAGCAGAATCAAGTAGATTTGTTTTGGCTATTCCTGGATATAAGCCTTCGTTCTGTTAACTGCTTGCCGGTAATTTTTAAAAATAAGTCGGCTACTGCAATAGAAATTGCAATTTTTAAACCTGGTTGATGATTATATTTGCCCGGTTAATTGTAATGTTATACCAGTAATGACCTCCCTGATTGATCCATCCCCGCAAACTGTAGTAAATATTTTTTACAATACATACAATCTGGAATTTTAAAACTGCTTTTATGAAAAAGATGGTTACACGTTTTTTCTGTTTGTCGGTGCTGAGTTTGCTGGCTTTTGCAAAGGCGAATGCACAGACATTTCCTACAATTTATGCAACAGTTTCATCTGGTGACTGGGCTAAAACAACTGATTTATCCCCTGCTGCCACCATTTGGGAAACATTCCCCGGAAATGCAACAAATACGCCCGGTGCACAGGGAACTGGAACCGCTTATACAGGACCTGCAGCAGCGGGTAGCCAGGTAAACGGACCTTCCGGAACGCATGTGGTATATATCCGTGCCGGACATACTGTTTCCATGAATGCGGCAGGAAGATCATTTCATGATCTTATTATTGAAGCAGGTGGAAAATTATGGTCAAATGGTGCTGCGGATCTGCGTTTGCAGGTAGTAAATGGCGGAACCGGGTTTGCCTATCCTCAATCAGGGGTGATCGTTAATAATGGTACATTAGGTGGCCCTGGTGACGGAATGTTTTTAGAAACAGGTACTGCATGTCAATCTGTTTCCATATCAGGAACAGGAACTACTTTCGTTAAAAGGCTCAGGATGCCTGGTGGTAAAGGACCAGCTTTGGGTGGTGTTGTAAGTACAGTAATTGATCAGAATCTGTCTTTCGCTTATGACGGAGCTTATGCGCTTTCTGCATTTTACAGCACATCATCTTCACTTCCTGCCGCAACAGATAATTATTCATTAACTATAAATGCAGGAAGAACTGTAACGCTTGCTGATGACAGTACTGCATTTCATACGAATTCTTTAGGCTCTGCCACTGCAGCGGGTACATATACTTATAATATAAATGGAACGCTGGACCTTTCTCAGAACCTGCAGACAGGCGCTACGCTTACAGCTATTTCTCCAACACTTGGAACTATCAATTTAAATATCAATGGTAAAATTATAACCGGCGCTGCTTTTAACTCATTCCCTGTTGCTCCGGGTGTAGCTCATATAAATGTTGCTAATGGCGCAGTTGTTGATGCTACCCTTGCCAAAGTAATGAGGTTTACAAACAGTTCTTTCCAGATGAATGGTAATGCGGCCCTGTTAAGAACAGTACCTGCAGTGGCTGGTACAAGAATAGAATTCCCGGTAGGTGTGGGCGGCAGCTACAACCCGCTTATCATCAGCGGGGAGTCTGGTCCTGCAGAAGTATATACAGTTGGTTTAACCAATGTGCCTGTTGTTGCACCACCACCATTAACTTTACCAAGGGCATGGGGTATTGCTGAAGCAGTACCAGGTGGTAATGTTGATACATTAAGATTTGGTTTCACTACTGCTGATATTGGTGCTTCAGGTTTTGATCCTGCTGCTGCAGTATATGTTGCAGGATGGGACCCGATCAATTCTAAATGGGTAACTGTTCCGGCTACCATGGCTGGTACAGGAACTGTAGAGGATCCTTATTTTGCAAGAGTGGTTGGTACGTTTGTTTCCACAGCTTATGTATTGACCAATACTGACATTCCAACTCCTGTTCATTTTGTTGATGTAAATGTTGCTAAAGTGGGTGCTGGTCTGCAGGTAAGTTTTGGCAATGCAATAGAACTGGATGTAAAAGACTACGTAATTGAAAAATCAACTGACGGTATACATTTTGTTGCTATTACAACACTGCAGCCAAAAACAAACAATGGCCTGCTGAACAGCTACTCATTTACAGATGCGGCTCCTTATAATGGTAATAACTATTACAGGGTAAAAGCAACTGAGAAAAATGGTAATGTAAAATTCAGTGCAGTATTAAGCATCAGCACTATTGCAAAAACAGCGGGTGTAAGTGTAATACCAAACCCTGTTAAAGATAAAGCAGTAAACATCCAGCTTGCTGGTATCAGCAAAGCAGTTTACACTATATCAATATTCAACACTGTTGGTCAAAAAGTGTACACTAAGCAGATCAACCATGATGGCAACATCACTTCGCTGATCGCAAACCTGCCAAGTGCTTCTTCTAAAGGCATCTACCGCCTGCAGGTAAACAGTAGCGTTAGCAGGTACACAAAAAATATTATAGTAGAATAAAAATACTGGATCGTTGAGCAAAAAAAGGGACCGCAGCAATGCGGTCTCTTTGTTTTTTTATCATTGCATCGCTTAAATACCCTGTCGCTGAGTTATAAAAACTGATCCTTCGATAGCTGCTGATCGTACCGTAAAATCAAAGCCAGTGAAGGATTAAATATTTCATGATCAATATCTGCATTTGCGCAACGTTGCCGGTAACGATTGCATAAAATTATATGAATGAATGCCATAGCAGAAGAGAATTAATTACTAATTTCCAAGCCTGTTTAACGATTCAGGTTGCTTGTAAACTGCAACAAAGTTCAATTTAATCCTAACGATAGAATAAGGCTTATGAGTTTGATATGTTACCAAACACCCGAATTGTATTCAATCTCTTTTTAAATAATTAATTGTAAAAAGCTGTATGAAAATAAAGCTGTCTCAACCGCCTGTGTCAAATCTCCCGGTGAAAAGATCTTCATTAATGCAAACAGGCAAATGGCTTTTTAAAGCATTGTTATTGATCATAACACTGGCTGCCTTCACTGTTCACAAATCACATGCACAGTTTACTGCCACCTGGGCATTAACGTCTGATAAATCTGTAGTAGTTACCGGTGCAGATGCTGCTGATATGCAGGTGGGTGATATGTTTACAGCCAACGGTTCACATAATAATGACGGCTTTCAATGCAAGATACAGACAAGCCCCTGGCCAAGTACGCCAACAGATGGTTATCATGTAGATTTCCCTTTATCGCCTTCAGCCGGTACTGACCTTACCATTACTTCCTTAACAATACGCAAAAGAACTTCAGGCTCAAGCGGCGATAATCTTTTACAACTGGCTTACCAGGTAAATGGAACAGGAACATGGACATTGTTTGGACCGGTGGTTCCGGCTACATCAGGCGGATCCGGTGATATCAATTTTGGCTCACTAAATCAAACTTTTTTTGCAGGTAATACTTACGTGGTTCGCCTGTATGCTTACAGTTCCACCACTAATATGAGTAACTCAAGAAACCTGTTCTTGAGAAACGTTGTATTTTCCGGCACTACTGCTATTTCGGGTACACCTCCAGCCGTAACAACCAATTCAGTTGGTACAATAACCAATTCAACTGCTGTTGCAAACGGTACACTTACTGCGGGCACAATACCCATTTTGGCAAGTGGTGTTTGCTGGAGTACAGATCCAACTCCAACAGTGGATGGTGGTAGTGTTACAACCAACGGACCTGCAGCATCGGGTACTATTGCAGATGGCACCGGTGGCAATATAACAGGACTGGCAGCCAACACGGTTTATTACGTTCGGGCATATGCCACAACGTTAGCAGGCACTGTGTATGGTGACCCTGCGGTAATGTTTACATCCGGTCCGGCTGTTGCACCAACAATCAGTACCACTGACGCAACAAATATTACATCATTTGGTGCAGTAACAGGCGGTACTATTACAGACGATGGTGGTGATGCTGTAACTGCAAGAGGTGTTGTATGGAGTACCACTCAAAATCCAACAGTGCCTTCCACAAATTCAACATCAGATGGAACGGGAGCCGGCTCCTTCAGCAGTCTTATTACAGGGTTAACAGCTTCCACCACTTATTATGTAAGGGCATATGCAACCAATGGTATCGGCACTTCTTATGGCAACGAGATAACAGTAGTAACTACTGCACCTCAACCATCACTCTTTGCCTCGGTGGCTAATTTAAATTTCCCTGCAACAACAGTGGGAACATCCAGTTCATTAACTTATACACTTACCGGCTCCACGCTTGATGGCAGCCCGATCACTATAACTGCGCCAGCCGGGTTTACAGTAGAACCTTCAACCATTACTTATTCCGGTAACAGCTTTACACAGGTTATTACTGTTACATTTACACCTCCTGTGTTAGGTTCTGCTTCAGGTGCAATTACACAAAGCGGTGGTGGTGCAACTGGTGTGTACATTGTTAGTCCACTGGTTTCAGGCAGCGGTAAACAACCAACACCTGCCATTACTTCAAACCAGGGTAATGATTTCTGGTTAGGATTCGGTTACCAGAAAGACATGAATGCAAGCAGCCAGCGTGTATACATGAATATTTACATTTCTGCAGAGCAGGCAACAGAAGTTATTGTTGAAATGCCGGGATTGCCAGGGTTTCAAACACAAACGATCCCTGTTCCTGCAAATACAGTTGTAACTGTTCCAAATTATATATTTGATAAATCAACTTTCTTAGATTCTACCGGTATCAGTGGTAAAGGCGTGCATGTTTATTCAACAGACGGTAAACTGATATCTGCATGGTTACATACTTATTCAAATGATAACTCTGCCGGTGGTAGTTTATTGTTCCCCACCAATACATGGAACACATCATACTTTGTGCAAAGCTCCGGCGGTAAAGTTAATAATGGGTATGTTGGTAACAGTTATTTCTTTGTGATTGCACAGGATGATAACACCGTAGTAAAATTCAAACCATCTGTACCCATTATCAAACCATCTGCAGCATTTAAACAAAATCACACTGCGGATGATATTTTATATCCTGCAGATATAGAAGCTTCTGTTACATTAAACAGGGGACAGGTATTTAATGCTGTTGGATATATTGACGGTAATACACGCTTCGGTGATCCGGGCTTAGGTGCACTTGACTTAACCGGCACAAAAGTTTATACAGATGATTGCAGCAAAAAGATTGCAGTGTTTGGTGGTGATGGCCGTTTGGGTATGACAGATGTACCAGGCTGTACAGCACAGAGCCCTACATCAGATCACTTAATTCAGCAAATGCTGCCAAGTTCTGCATGGGGTAAAAGATACTTAACAGTGCCTACCAAGACAATGGAATTTAACATGTTCAGGATAACTGTACAGGACCCGGCCACAGTTGTTAAATTAAATAATGTTGTTTTAGATCCTTCTACATTGATCAAAGGTCTTTACTACAGCATTGCTAACGACAGCCTTAACTTGATAGAAGCTGATAAGCCAGTAAGCGTTACGCAGTATATTCTTGACAGGGCCTGCTCTTATTTATCTGTTAACAATGGTATTGTTGCAGACCCGGAAATGATCATCATCAGCCCGGTTGAACAGGGAATTAAAAGGGTGACAGTTTATTCAGCTCCTTTCATGTCAACTGCAGGCGAATCATCAACAGGCGGCAGCTTTATAAATGTGGTTCTTAAAAAAGAAGGGCTTTCTTCATTCCAGATAGATGGTTTAACCGGTACGGCCCTGGTGGATACAGGTGTGGCCAGCAGCAGCGCTTACCCAGATGTTACAGATGCATCAAGTATGAGTTCTGTTGACAGTGCATTCCACCCACATCCTTATGACAGTAATTATGTTTGGGCCAAATTCAGGGTTCAGACAAATGCACAGCATATAATTTCGTCAGATGCTGAATTTACTGCTATTGCTTACGGAACAAGAGGCGGTTCTGCAGGCGAAAGTTATGGTTACAATGCAGGTACGCTGGTAAAAGATTTGACAAGTAACCTTGTTGTTGAAAACCCTTATGGCGGCGGTGTGAGTTCCGGTGATAAAGAATTAAAAACCTGCAGGGGAACCGACTTTAAAGTATCAGCTGTTTTACCATATAAAACCAATAAAATTACTTTTGGCTTTGGAGCAAATCCTCATGTGTCTCCAAATGCAGATACGACAATTTTAGGTGCCAATGGTGCAGACATTGCAGAGGATTCATCTTTTGTTAATGATGGGGTAACTTACTATGTGTACAGGCTTTCCACTAAATATGTTTTTGATGCAGCGGGTGATTACAGCATACAGGTAACCTCTTTTAATCCGACAGCAAGTGATGGTTGTTTGGGTGGTGGTGATAAAACCATCTCTTATGGTATCACCGTTGTTGAGGGATTAAATGCTGCTTTTGATATTACGTATGATAAATGTATCAGTGATTCAGTGATATTGAAAAATGTTTCGGACGGGCTTGGACATGAAATTGTGAGTACCAAATGGTCTTATGATGGTGGCATAGCACTTCCTGAACCTGAAGGCAGCCAGGATTCAACCAACAAATTCAAAAACCCCGACGGGAACAAGAATTTTACATTACTTACGGTAAATGATATCGGCTGTTTCAATGAACTGACAAAACCATTGCCCGGAAATGATATACCTGATGTTACGTTCACTGCGCCAACACCAAACCCCGTGTGCAGCAATGCCCAGGCAATTACACTCGTTGGAAGTCCTGCTGATGAAAAAGGTGTGTTTAGCGGTCCTGGTGTAACAGGTAATCAATTCAACCCAACCACAGCAGGCGCTGGTACACATACTTTAAAATATACTTATACAATTGGTGTAGCCTGTGTTACAGTTAAAGAACAATCAATTGTGGTGAGTCCATCACAGGACTTAGGTGTACCGGAAGTAGGACCTGTTTGTATCACAGATAATGCAATAACATTGCAGGGAACACCGGCTGGTGGTACTTTCAGCGGACCTGGTGTAACAAGTAACCAGGGCGTTTACCAGTTTAATCCTGCCACAGCAGGTGCTAATACACACAGCATTACTTATACCAATGGTACATGTTCACAACCTAAAACATTCACCATTAAAGTAAATGATAAACCTGTTGTTAACGTTGGGCCTGATATAACAACAAACCTGCGGGTAGGTA
The DNA here is from genome assembly GCA_047600665.1 of Ferruginibacter sp. Classification (GTDB taxonomy): domain Bacteria; phylum Bacteroidota; class Bacteroidia; order Chitinophagales; family Chitinophagaceae; genus Ferruginibacter. The sequence goes on along the minus strand of JASGKJ010000003.1, from coordinate 929,971 downwards.
AACCATTCCAGGTTGTACCTGTTGAGGGTGCTACTTATTCATGGAGTCCTGCACAATGGTTATCCAGTGCAACGGTGGTAAATCCCGTGGTTACGCCGCAGCAGTTAGGTGAGTTTACTTACCAGGTTTCGGTAAGCCTTGGTGGTGGTTGTGTTACAACAGGTGAAGTAAAAGTAACAGTGGAAGGAGAGTGTGTTAAACCTCCCAAAGCGTTTACACCAAATCATGATGGCTTTAATGATAAATGGATTGTAAGTAATGGCGCCTGTGCTGAACAGGTAAAAGTGGATGTATACAACCGGTGGGGTGGAAGAGTATTCAGCAGCACCAATTATAAAAATGATTGGGAAGGTACAGCTGGCGGTAAAGTGGTACCAGACGGCACCTATTATTTTGTAATAGAAGCGAGACTGGTTGGTGGAGCTGTACAATACTTTAAAGGAAACGTAACGATTATGCGCTAATCATTTAAGAACAGGACTAAACACAGTTTTTAAATGTTATAAAATTTTTATTATGAAATTCAGGATTATAATTTCTTTGCTTGCAATATGTGCGGTGTCAAAAACCCAGGCACAGCAGCAGTTTACTTTCAGCCAGTTTATGCAGCACAACTTTATATTCAACCCTGCTGCAGCTGGTGCCAATGACCAGGCTTCTATTGGCGGTACTTACAGGAAAATGTGGTCAGGTATCGATGGCGGTCCGCAGACAGCCTTCTTTTACGGGGATATGTATTTTGATAAAAAGAACACAGGGCTTGCTGTAGTACTGTATGATGATAAAACAGGACCAACAGCACGTACCGGTGGACAGATAAATTTATCTTACAGTATGCAGCTGGATGCAAAAGGCCGTAAACTGATGATGGGTTTTGGTGCCAATGTACTGCAGTACAGGATAAATAAAGCAGCCATTGCTGACGACATTCCAAATGATCCTTTACTGGGTGCTTCTGCCAATACAATAAAAGGTGATGCGGCTGCAGGTATTTATTATAAATCGCCAACATTCAATATTGGGTTTTCAGTACAGAACATTATTCAAACGAAGTTTAATTATATCAAAACAACCGCAAACCCTGAAGGAAGATTGTACAGGCATTATTACATTATGTCAAGCTACAACCTGAAAACGGATGATGAGAATACCCTTATACCCAATGCCCTGGTGCAGTTTCAGCCGGGTCTGCCTGCTGATATTTCCGCTGGCGTAAAGCTGGATCATAAAGACTTATTATGGATTGGTTTTAATTATCACCGGAGCCAGGGCTATACGGCTTACCTTGGTGTAAAAATCGATCACAAACTGGCTATTGGTTATGCCTATGATCAATACAGCACCCCTATCAGTTTATTTGATGATGGAAGTGGCGGACACGAAATATCATTGAGGTATTTCTTTGGCAAAAAATAATACGGCAAACAAACACGATTTTACTCTAATAAAACCTGCTCCCGGCAACGCTATGTTTTACCTGGCTCCTGTACAAAACCTGCAACAGCTGACAGCTATTAAAACAACCTGTAAAAAAAATAATTAGTAAGGCAAATGCTTAGTGGTATTATCAATGTGATTTTGAATAAAAGAGCATTGATAATAAACCTTTTATGCCGGCAACGATTGCATAAATCGTTGTTAATTCAGGCAGCAAAAAAAGGTAATTTGCCCTCTGCACGAAACCACCCAACATTATTGTCATTATGAAAAATATAGCATTACAGCGTATTGCAACGAAATTTATACTGTTACTAACCCTTGGTGTTTTTGGTTTTTCAGCCCAAAACAACCTGTTTGGCCAATTGGCAGTATATCCACTGCGAAGTGCCAATGCAGTAAATAATAATACTCCAAATGGTGAAGCACAGGTTTCATTAACGAATGCCAACGTAGAGGCATTGAAAATGATTTACGGCACCAACATGGAGCAGGCAAATCATAATGGAACAGGTGTAAGGATGAGAACCAATGTAAGTGGCAGTACAGCCCCCTGGCCAACCACCCCAACTGATGGATATGGATTTGATATTCCGATATCGCCAAAGGGTGCGTTTGACATGAGCATCACTGGTATTACCGTAAGTACTGGTTCAGGAAACAGTGATTTTGATGTGGACGCTGCCGGAACCGTTTTTTATATTGCCCCATATTTCCAGGTGGATAATGCTGGACCCTGGTATCCGTTAGCAGCAGTTCAAACAGTAACTTCAATTAACCAGGCGATTAATTTCGGAACTATTAATGAAACATTTTACAGCACACATAAATATACCATTCGTTTTTACGTGTACAGCAGTAATGGATCTTCTGATTCCAAAAGTGATTACTTCAGGTTAATTAACCTGGTATTTGCGGGCACCACTTATCAGCCGCCTGCCAAACCTGTGAATGTTTCAACATTAACTGCAGCAGCTACGGGTAAATATACAGGCACCGTTACCGGGAAATATGATTTTAATAATACAGAATTCTATCTTGTTAAGCAGAGTGGTGTAATATGGGCTACCAGCCAGGCAGCAGCCGCCGCTGCAGATACATCTGTAAAAACAAAAACCAAAGATGGCAGTGCGGGTGTGATCAACAGCAGTATCACCGGTCTTACAGCAGGTACTGATTACTGGGCAAAAGCTTATATTATTACACAGTTTGGAATCCAGTATGGTGCAGCTCTTCCCTTTAAAACAAATGCGGCTACAGCACCTGTTATAACAACTACAGATCCTGCATCTGATATATTATCTAATAAAGCAACGGGCGGCGGCACTATTACTGACAGTGGTGGTGTAGCCATTACATCCAAAGGTTTGGTATGGAACCTGTCCGGTGGAGCAACACTTTCCTCCAATACCGGCAAAGTTGTATTAAATGGTGGTAGTGCTGCTTTTAGTGAATTAATGAAAGGATTGAATCCGGGTACAAAATATTGTTACAGGGCTTACGCCACTAATTCGCTGGGTACCAGTTATGGTAGTGATGTTTGCTTTACCACCGCTGCTGCGGCGCCAGTATTGGTGGCAATACCTGGTACGCTTGATTTTGGAGAAAACTTTGCCAGCGGAAATGCTATAACCGTTTCTTACAGTTTAAGTGGATCAGCACTTACAGCAGGTGGTACTATTACTATATCTGTGCCGGCTGCTTCTGGTTTTCAAATATCATTAACAGGTCAAAATAATGACTTCAAAAATTCATTAACGCTTACCTATACCGGTACTGCTTTACCTAAAACACCCATCTTTGTCAGGTTACCTACCGGAACAAATGGAAGTTTTACTGGTGTAATAACCCACAGTGGCGGCGGTGTATCAGCAGCCAATGCTGATGTGGTAAATCTTAAAGGAAGCATTGTACCATCACCGGATGATGTAACAAACAGGGGTACTGATTTCTGGCTGGGCTTTGGTTACCAGGAAAGCATGAAAAGGAAAACTTCCGATGCTGCGGTAACTAAAATGTCTGTGTATATTTCTGCAGGTGATCAGCCGGCAACCGTGGTGGTTGAAATACCGGGCGTTCCTTCTTTTATACCACAAACACTGACCATCCCGGCCAACAGCGTAAGGACAGTTACAAATTTTCCATCGGGTGATGATGTTTCTCCAAATATTAATATCAACAGTGCCAATGACGCAAGGTTATTTTTTACCGGTATAACCAACAGGGGTATACATGTTTACAGCACAAATGGAGCATTGGTATCTGTGTGGCAGCATATCTATGCAAATAATAACTCAGCAGGTGGCAGTATGATCTTTCCAACAAATACCTGGAACTCATCCTATACTGTACAATCCTATGCAGGTGTTACTAATAATACTTATCCATGTAACTCTTTCTTTTATGCTATCGCCAATGAAGATGGTACCGAGATAGAGTTTACACCAAGCAATGATATCTTATCAAATGCCTCCGGCAATTTATTTACAGTTAATAATGCGGCTGCGGCTAATATTCTGTATAAAAAAGGGCAGACGTATAAAGTAACAATCAACAGGGGCCAGGTATTTACAGCACTGGGCGCTATTAATGGAGATCCAAGTAATGGCGGCGCCTCACTGGATTTATCTGGCACCACGGTAAGAGCTACTACCTGCGAAAAGAAAATTGCTGTTTTCTGTGGAAACGGCAGGGTAATTACAAAAGTGAACTCCTGTAACCCAGGAGATGGATCAGATAACCTTATTCAGCAAATGTTCCCAACGGTAGCATGGGGTACCCGGTATTTAACCGTACCAACCAAAGGTATGGAGTATAACCTCTTCAGGATTTATGTAAAAGACCCGGCTACTGTTGTAAAAGTAAACGGTGCAGCACCGGGCGCATTAATTAATAACCTGTATTATGAAACAGAAGGCAATGCTCCAAAACTTATTACAAGTGATAAACCCATCAATGTAACACAGTTCATTCTTGCCGGATCATGTAAAGGAGCAAATGTGGGTAACAGTGCCAATGGTGATCCTGAAATGATTATTTTAAGTCCTATTGAGCAGGCTGTAACAAAAACCGTTGTGTATTCTGCAAAACTGCAGAAGAATGGGGCAACACCTGATAACGGAACGAATGTAAGCTACATAAATGTGATACTTAAAAAAGAAGGTCTTACTTCTTTTAAAATAGACGGTATTGATTACAACAGTACCACCAAGGTGGATACAGGAACAAGCAGCATGACAAATCCGTTTAATGCGTCATTATGTTTACTTAAAGATGCATTTAAACCACATCCGCAGGATGCTAATTACCTGTATGCAAAACTAAGGGTGAAGAGTGATGCTGTGCATGTGCTGAGTTCTGCATCACCATTTAATTCTATTGCATATGGTATGGGTGATGGCGAAAGCTATGGTTACAATGCAGGTACTTCAATCAAAAACCTTTCTTCTTATAAAATTTCTGTAAACCCTGAAGGCACCGACTCCAGCAGCACGGTGGTAAGAACATGTAAAGAGTTGCCTATTACATTAAAAATTGCTTTTCCTTATAATCCTTCCCTGGTGGATTCGGTGATGTGGGAACCTAATGATGCTAGGGTAACGCCTAATGCCAGGATGAAAGGAGCCATTGATGCCGGTAAAGCAAAATATGATGGAACAGTGGAACTGGAAGGCCGTACATATTACATTTATACATCACCAACAACGTACAGGTTCAGTGAAAATGCATTGTATAGAGTAAAAGCTACCGCCTATGGCACTTTTGCAAGTGATTGCCCCGGTGAAGACCAGCAAATAATGCTGGTGAATGTGGGCCAGGATAATCTTAACCTGAGGGCAGATCCCAAGTGTAATAATCCAACAGTATCTTTTACTGCGGATACTATTCCAATGGTGGGCACCAATATCCTTAGCTGGAAATGGGAATTTGGAGAAGGACAACCTGTAACCACAGGCACTTTAACACCACAGAGCCATACATACCCCTCAACAGGCGGCACCGTATATACAGTGAAACTTACAACGAAAAATACAGTTGGCTGTTATTCTACTGACAGTGTACAGATCGATTTTGGTGGTGGCTTAACTTCTGCCTTTAACATCAGTGATGATGCAGTTTGTGCAAATGATAATGTAACATTTACTGATGCATCTTATGGTGTAGGCACATCAGGTTCTCCAAATAAATGGGATTGGGATTTTGGTGATGGCAAGACTTCCACTGCACAGAACCCTCCTGCACAAAGCTGGTCAGCACCAGGTATAAAAACAATAGCCTTAACTGTTAGCACACCTATTGGTTGTGTAAAAACTTTTAAAGACACGGTAACGGTGGAAGCTACGCCAGTGGCTGCGATTGATCCGAATCCGGCATTTGTTTGTTTGGGTGATGATGTTACTTACAAAGATGCAAGCACTATTGCAGTTGGTACTGTTGCCAGCTGGGACTGGAAATTTGATGACGGAACGACAAGCACGGCGCAAAACCCGGTACACAAATGGCTTACTGCGGGTAAGCACACTGCTACTTTAACAGTAAAGTCTGCCGGTGACTGTCCTTCCACTAATACGGACACACATGAAATAGATGTAAACGCAACACCGGTAGCCGGGTTCTCCTTTGTTCCGGATTGTACCACACGTACAGTTGCCTTTACTGATACCTCCAATGGATTTGGCACAAATATTACAGCGTGGGATTGGGATTTTGGTGATGGCTCAACACATGGCAACAAAAAAACAGAAAGCCATACCTATGCCACTACAGGTTCCTTTACAGTTACACTCACGGTTACTACAGCCAATGGATGTAAGAGTTTAATACCAGCTGTTACTATTGTTAACATTGATGTGTCGCCGGTTGCAGACTTTACATTGCCAGGCAACACTTGCTTGCCAAATGCATCAGCGAAATTTACCAATACCACTACGATCACGGATGGTACAATTGGAACTGTAACCTATGCATGGACTTTTGGTGATAATGGAACAAGTACTGATAAAGATCCAACCCATGTTTATACTGCAACAGGAAACTATTCAGTTAAATTAACAGCAACCAGTGCAAAAGGCTGTGTGCATGATGTGACTAAACAATACAGCGCCATCTTTGCAGATCCTGTTGCTGTTATTGCAAATATCAATGAAGTATGTGCAGGCAGCAGCGTTACCATTTCTTCTGCAGGCAGTACAGCGGCAGGCAGCACCATTACAGGATGGACCTGGGATTTTGGAGATAACAGCCCGGTTAATACAACAGATCAGAACCCAACACATACATACGCAACTGCAGGCAGCTACCCGGTTAAATTAACGGTAACTTCTGCTGCAGGTTGTACATCATCTGTGGAAGCAACAAAAAATGCTGTGGTGAATGCATTGCCAACAGCAGACTTTACAGCTGATGTCAATTGTACAACAAGAAACGTTGAGTTTAAAGATGCATCTACCCCTAATTCAGGTACAGTAAATAGCTGGACATGGAACTACGGTGATAATTCAGCGGCAGGTTCAGGAGCAACAGTAACACACCAGTACGCAGCTGAAGGAACGTTTACAGTTACCCTTTCTGTAAAAACGGATAAAGGTTGTACAAGCAGTGTTGCTGCAAGTAAACCTGTTACTATTGCTGCAGCACCAGTTGTAGATTTTGATCTGCCTGGTAATTTGTGTTTACCAAATGCAAACGGAACATTCACCAATAAAACAACGATCAGTGATGGCACCCTTGCGCAGGTTACGTATGCATGGGAATTTGGTGACGGCAATACCAGCACCTTAACCAGCCCGTCTAATCCATTTACTACAACTGGGCCATTCCAGGTAAAATTAACTGCAACCAGCAACCAGGGTTGTAAGAGCGATAAAACAAAAACATTCAGTACTGTATATGCACAGCCAACTGCTGTAATAACAGCTCCTGCCGGTGTTTGTCTTGGAAATAATACACAATTCAATTCTTCGCAAAGTACAGCGCCTGCAAGTTCTGTTACAGGGTGGGCATGGGCTTTTGGTGATGGCGGTACAAGCACAGACCCCAACCCGGTATATGTATACCAGGCTGCAGGAAATAAAACTGTAACCCTTACCGTTACCTCTGCAGCAGGTTGTTCTTCTGCACCGGTTCAGCAGTCATTTGATGTGAACCTCAGCCCGGTACCATCCTTTACATTCTCTGCTATACGTTGTGAAGACAGTGTGATCACATTTACAGACGCATCCACTTCCAATGCAACCGGCGGTATCACAGAATGGAAATGGAAATTTGATGATGCTGGTACAAGCACCGATCAAAATCCAACACATGTATTTAATACAGCAAAGAGCTACAATGTTTCACTGGAACTGAAAAATGCCAATGGATGTTTAAGTGCAGCAGCCTATACTGCAGCTGTGGTTATCAATCCAAACCCTGTAAGTAATTTTGAAACAGCTGATATCTGTATCCCGAATGGCACAGCCCAGTTTACACAAAAAGCTACGATCAGCAGCGGCAGTGTTACTTCATGGGCATGGGATTTTGGTGATACCAATGATCCAACCCCGGGAAGTGGTCCAACACCTCCGCATACTTATACAACAGGTGGCGAATACCAGGTTAAACTGACAGCTACTTCTGACCAGGGTTGTGCAGCTGTTTACACCGGAAGTGTAAAAGCGTACAATGTTCCAACGCCTTTATTTAATGTTACTGGTGTAACAGCATTGTGCAGCAACCTGCCGGTGAGCTTTACTGATCAGTCGGTGGTGAATGGTTATGGCAGCATCAGTAAAGTAGAGATATATTGGGATTACCTGAATAACCCAACTGCTAAAGAAGTGATCAATGCGCCTTCGGCAAATGCTTCTTACCCTCACCAGTATCCTGAGTTTGGTACACCTGCTACAAAATCATACAGGATATTAATAAGGGCATTCAGTGGCAATGGCTGTACAGCTGATTACTCACAGGATGTAGACCTGCTGGCTTCACCAAGCGTACAGTTTGCACAACCAGCAGCTGTTTGCCAGGAAGCGCAGGCATTTAACCTTACAGGTGCATCAGATATTTATAACCTGCCTGGTGCTGGTGCATATACCGGTACTGGTATTACAACCAGTCCAGAATTCTCACCTGAAGCTGCAGGGTTTGGTTCACATACTATCCGCTATACTTATACCACTACTACAGGCTGTACTGATTTTGAAGAAAAACAACTGGTGGTTAACCCAACACCTGTTATTGATTTCGGTGGTACAGAAATCAACGTACTGGAAGGTGATGTGATGAAACTGGAACCTGAGATACAATACGGTGCTACTTACCTGTGGAACCCTGCGACTTACCTGAATAATCCAAGGGTGGCTAATCCATCAGGTTTGCCAACTGCGGATATCACTTATACCCTTGGTGTAACATCAGATAAAGGTTGTTTTGCAGATAAGAGCGTATTTATAAGGGTTGTTAAAAAATACATTGTTCCCAATACGTTTACGCCAAACCATGATAACATTCATGACAGGTGGGAAATTGAAAATCTTCAATACTATCCAAGTGTTCGTGTGAGGGTTTACAACAGGAGTGGACAACTGGTGTTTGAAAGTCTTGGTTACAATACGCCATGGGATGGTACTTACAAAGGAAAGGATATGCCTTTCGGAACATATTACTATGTAATTGAAACAGGCGGTGGCCGCAAACCTAAAACGGGTTATGTAACCATACTGAAATAAAAACCATGCAGGCACTACCGTTAGGTGGTGCCTGCAATTATCATAAAATTGCTTGTATGAAAAAATTAATGCTTATCTGCTTTGTTCTTGTAACAGGCGCTGTGTATGCCCAGCAGAAACCAATTTACACACAATACATACTTAACAACTATGTAATTAATCCTGCCATTACGGGGATAGAAAATTATACTGACCTCAAGTTCAGTTACCGTAACCAGTGGGTGGGTATTGATGGTGCACCGGTTACTACCTATATGTCCATTCATGGACCTGTTGGTAAAAAAGATTATCGTACATCAGCTACTTCTTACCAGGTGCCTGGTGAAAATCCAAGAGGCCGTAATTACATGGAGGAGTACACCGCACCCGAGGCACATCATGGTATCGGTGGTATGATCATTAGTGATAAAACAGGTTATATCAACCGCTGGGGTGCTTATCTTACTTATGCCTATCATAAAGGATTAAATCCAAGAACAACTTTATCCGCCGGTATACAGCTTGGTATGACATCGGTAAGTATTGATGCAACAAAGATCGACTGGGGCTCCACACAACAGGATGATCCTGCAGTAGGATATGCCTCAGGTGATATTTCTAAAATTAAACCTGAAGTTGGCGCCGGCTTATGGCTGTATGGTGCCGAATATTTTGCAGGTATCTCTGTATTAAATATCGTACCTGCTAAAATGCGCTTTGTAAAGGATTCAAAATACGGGTCAAGCTTTTTACCACATTATTTCTTTACAGCCGGGTATAAATTTTTCCTGAATGATGACCTTACCTTAATGCCATCAGCGATGATTCAATACATACAGCCAACACCACCACAGGTAACTGCCAATGCAAAATTGCAGTTCCGTGACCTGGCATGGATCGGCAGCAGTTTCCGTTTTGGAGACCAGTTGGGTGGCTTTGCAGCTATGGCCGGTATCAATATCGGTAATACGTTTAATGTGGGTTATGCATATGATGTGGCGCCATCTGCATTGAGCCGCTATTCAAAAAATACGCATGAATTCATTGTCGGTTTTTTAATTGGGAACAGGTATGATGATTCCTGCCCAAGGCAGAACTGGTAATACCCTAATAGAACCAACCAACCAGCAAAGAGGCGGCCGTTTTATGGTAGCCTCTTATTTTTTTATTAAGAGCGATCACCAGTATATTGTAGTTATTATATGTTAAACCGGAAGGACCTGCTGCAGTTTTTGTGTGGTGTACTTTGCTGCCTGTTCAGCAGTAAACTGGCTGCACAGGTAAATAATAATTCTTATCAAAACCCCATACTGCACCTGGATTACAGTGACCCGGATGCAATAAAGGTGGGTGATGATTATTACATGACAGCATCAAGTTTTAATGCCGTTCCCGGTTTGCCTTTACTGCACAGCAAAGACCTGGTTCACTGGAAAATTATTGGTTATGCATTAAAAGAATTAAAACCTGCTGAAGTTTTTGATCAGCCGCAGCATGGCAATGGTGTTTGGGCACCGGCCATCCGGTATCATAACAATGAATTCTACATTTATTATCCTGATCCTGACCGGGGGATTTACCTGGTAAAAGCAAAAAAAATAACCGGGCCATGGACGGAACCCATACTGGTGGAAGAAGGCAAAGGATTGATTGATCCATGCCCGCTATGGGATGATAATGGTAAAAATTATTTAGTGCATGCTTATGCCGGCAGCAGGGCAGGTTTTAAAAGTATTATTGTTTTAAAAGAATTAAATGCTGCAGCAGATAAAGTGATCAGTGATGCAGTGTTGTTGTATGATGGTCATGAAAAAGATCCAACCATCGAAGGCCCCAAAATATACAAACGCAATAAATACTATTACATTTTTGCGCCTGCAGGTGGTGTGTCAACAGGATGGCAGGTAGTATTACGCAGCAGGCGTATAACAGGACCGTATGAACGAAAAATAGTAATGGCGCAGGGAAAGTCGCCTGTGAATGGCCCACACCAGGGAGCCTGGGTGCAAACACAAAATGCTGAAAGCTGGTTCCTGCATTTCCAGGATAAAGACGCCTATGGCAGAATAGTGCACCTGCAGCCGATGGTATGGAAGAACGACTGGCCGGTAATTGGCAATGATGCTGACGGTGACGGAACGGGAGAGCCGGTTTCAAATCATACTATGCCTTTCACACCCAGACAATTCTTACCGGTTGAAATGCAGGAAAGCGATGAATTTAATGAAGCTGTGCCGGGGCTGCAATGGCAATGGCATGCCAATAAAAAATCTTACTGGGCATTTTTTGATCCCTCCAGGGGTGTGTTACGCCTCAATAGTATTTTGCAAAAAGATTCTTTAAAAAATCTTTGGGAGACACCGAACCTGCTATTGCAAAAATTACCAGCAGAACAATTTACTGCAACTGCTAAACTTTCTTTTGAAGCAAAAACAACAGGAGAAAGGATCGGTATGCTGGTAATGGGAACCAGTTATGCGTATATTTCACTGCTGAAAAAAGAAGCAGGTACTGTGCTCACGTACAACACCTGTATCAACGCAGACAAAGGAAATCCGGGAACAGAAAATGTTATTACAACATTCACCGGAAAAGATATTTATTTCAGGATAAAAGTGGAGCCGGGGGCAAAATGCAGTTTTGCTTACAGTATTGATGGAAATTCATTTACTGAAGTGCCGGAAGTTTTTACCGCAGCACCCGGTAAATGGATCGGCGCAAAAATTGGTTTTTTCTGTAACCGCAGCATTAAAACAAATGATGCTGGTTTTGCAGAAATTGATTGGTTCAGGATAAAAAAATAAACTTAAACAGAATATCGTATGGGTAAAAAATGGATACTTGTTGTGTGTATGTTTGCGATCACTGCAAATGTATTTTCACAGTCTAAGAAAGAAACTGCGGTGGCGGCAAAAGTGGAACAACTACGGAAAGCAATGGTGGATGGGGATTCTGCTACACTTGCAGCATTGGCGGATGATCAGTTAAGCTACGGGCACTCGAGTGGTCATGTAGATGATAAGGCGACATTTGTTAACAAGATCGTCAGTGGTAAAAGTGATTTTGTTTCCATTGAATTATCAGACCAGACAATTACGATATCAGGTAAGGTAGCCGTTGTGCGGCATAAACTTGATGCGGTCACCAATGATAAAGGTAAACCGGGTGAAGTGCATTTGTTGGTATTGCTCATCTGGCAAAAAGAAAATAAAGAATGGAAGCTGCTGGCAAGGCAGGCGGTAAAACAGCAATAATTTTTATTTTTTTTGTGTAAAAAGGCAGGATGCTGAATCTGTGTCTTTCAAATGAATTTAAACAGGAAAAATGGCCTTGCCTGCTGCATTTGAATGCCATTTCCAAAAGGCTATCGATGTCGGGAACGATTGCATAAAAATTGTGTCTGTAAGCAAAAAAGCGGGGCGGAAAAAAATCTAATATTGAGGTCTGTTTTGCAGCTTTTAAAAGCAAAAGCTGTCTTTTTTGAATGAATGGTTGCTTAATCTAAATCTACGTTTTATAAATATTGCTATATGAATAAACTCACTGGCTTATTTTTATTTCTTTTCTTTTTTTCAGTTCAGTCATTTGCACAAAACCAGACCATTAAAGGTACAGTAACTGATGGAGCAGGAAAGCCTATAAAGGGTGTAAGCGTTTTTGCAAAGGGAAGTAAAAAAGGTGCACAGACAGATGCGTCCGGAAATTTTTCCATTTCTGTAAAGGATGCAGATAAATATGACCTTATTGTTTCTGCAGTAGGTTATAAATCCACTATTGTTACAACAAATGGTAAAGGTGATATCGCTGTTAAACTGGAACAGGATGTGATCGTACAGGATGAGGTGGTGGTGAATGTTGGTTATGGTACATTAAAGAAGAGAGAAGTATCCAGCGCTGTTTCTTCCATCACTGCAAAAGATATTAAGGATGTGCCCATCAATAATGCTGCAGAAGCATTAACCGGAAGGCTGGCAGGTGTACAGGTAACCACTTCTGAAGGTGCACCTGATGCTGATGTTAAAATAAGGGTACGTGGCGGTGGTTCTATTACACAAAGTAATGATCCCCTTTACATCGTTGATGGTGTTCAGGTGGATAATGGTCTTTCTACTATTTCACCACAGGATATACAAAGCATTGATGTATTAAAAGACGCAGCTGCCACCGCTATTTATGGCGCAAGAGGAGCCAATGGTGTAATTATCGTAACAACAAAAAATGCAAAGCAGGGTAAGCTGTCAGTAAGTTTTAATTCTTCTGTTGGTATGAAAAAACTTACAACAGAACTGGATGTGCTGGATCCTTACGAATTTGTAATGTGGGAATACGAGAGAACATTGACCGACCCGGGGCCTACAGCACTTTCAAGCTTTTTGAAAAAATACGGCACCACATGGGATACGCTGAGTGTTTATAAAAACATGCCGGTGGTTGACTGGCAGAAAGAAGTGATGGGCCGTACAGGTATCGTAACCAATAACAATATTTCTTTAAGCGGCGGCAACAACGTTACAACTTTTACAGCAGGCTATACCAATAACTACGAGAAAGCGATTGTACAAAGCTCAAATTATAAAAGGCATCTGTTTAATGCCAAGTTTGATGTTAAGCCTGTAAAGAATTTAAAAATCGGGGCAAGCGGCAGGTACTCGATCCAGAACGTTGACGGTGCCGGTGTTTCTGATGATAAAGGCTCTTCCTACAACAGGCTGCGTAATGCCATTAAATATAAGCCATACCTGAAAGCAGGTATAACTGATCCAATCGAAGATAATCCTGATCCGGGAGATCCTGAACCGGGAAACAGCCTGTTCCTTATCAATCCACTGCAGTTAAATAAAGCAGAATACCGCCGTAAAAGCACCAGGTCTTATAATATTAATGGTTACATCAGTTATAACATAACCAAAAAATTAAGCTTTAGAACGACGGTGGGTTATGAACGTACAAATTATGTTGACCGCCAGTTCAGTGATTCTATAACATCCATTTCTAGATTACAGGGCAGCAACCAGCCGGTAACTGTAATGGATACAGTAAACAGAACGCAGATCACTAATTCAAATGTGTTTACTTACAAAAACACATTTAAAAAGAAGCATGACCTGGACGTAGTGGCAGGCCAGGAGATCGTTGTTTTTAAAACAGATGGTACATCTAACTGGAGGCGTTACTTCCCTAACTATACACCTTCAAAAGATGCATTCAGCAACACCGGTATGGGCGAATTCTTTACCGGGTATCCTATCTCTAAGAAAGCGGAATCATCCCAGTTGTCTTTCTTCTCAAGGTTGAACTATACACTGGATAAAAAATATATTTTCTCTTTTAACTTCCGTGCAGATGGTTCTTCAAAATTTGCACCGGGCCAGCGTTGGGGTTACTTCCCATCAGCTTCTTTTGCATGGCGTGTGTCAAAAGAAAAATTTATGGATAATGCAAGTGCTGTAAGTGATCTTAAATTAAGATTGAGTTATGGTACGGTGGGTAATAACAGGATAAACGATTATCTCTATATCCCAACCTTTGCCAACAATCCATATTACTATGGTATTGGCGGTGAATCAGTTTTTGGATATACACCCAACTACCTGCCAAACGACCAGCTAAAATGGGAAACCACAGTAAGCAAGAATATTGGTCTTGATCTTTCTTTGTTGAATGACAGGTTCAGCCTGACCTTCGATATGTATGAAAACAAAACAAGGGATCTTTTACTGTCAGTGGATATACCATCTACATTTGGTTATACACAGCAATTACAGAATATCGGTAATACAAGGAACAGGGGTTTTGAATTGCAGTTAAATGCCGGCATCATAAAAAATAAAAACTTTACGTGGAATGCTACATTCAACCTGTCACGTAATAATAACGTAATTACAAGCCTTGGTAAAGACCAGTTGCGTACAAATGTTTATTCTGGATGGGGTGTTACCGGCCAGCTGAATGACTTTGTATTACAGGTAGGTCAGCCGGTAGGCGCTATGTACGGTCTTGTTACGGACGGTTTTTATAAAGTAAGCGATTTTGATTATGATCCGGGTAATCAAACGTACACATTGAAACAGGGTGTAACAACCAATGAAGCAATCATTGGTAAACCACAACCAGGTTCTATCAGGTTTAGAGACCTGAATAACGATGGTAAAGTGGACGCAGACCATGATGCAACAATTATCGGTTATGCACAGCCTAAATTTACGGGTGGTCTTAACCAGCAGTTTACTTATAAGAACTGGGACATGAGCATCTTCCTGAATTTTGTTTATGGTAATGATATCATGAATGCCAACAAAATTGAATTTACAAACGGTTATACACCTAATTCAAACCTGCTGGCTATTATGAAAGACAGGTGGCGTACAGTAAATGAGCAGGGTGTGCAGGTAAAAGACCCGACAGAACTTGCTGCTTTGAATGCTAACGCCAAGATATGGAAACCCACTACTGCATCCGGCGCATTCTACCTGCATTCATGGGCTATTGAAGATGGTTCTTTTGTAAGAGTGAATAACATAAGCCTTGGTTACAACTTCCCGGTAAGTGCCTTAAGAAGAGTAGGTATCAAAAAATTGAGGGTATACGTTACAGGTAATAACTTAGCAGTGTTTTCGGGTTACAGTGGTTACGATCCTGAAGTGAATGCAAGAAGATCTCAACCAACCACACCAGGTGTTGACTATTCTGCATATCCCAAAAGCAGGCTTTATATGTTTGGTTTAAATGCCACTTTTTAATTGACTTAAACTTTTGTTTGATATGAAAAAGCTATCTCTATATTCTTTACTGATCATTGCAGCTGTAACCGGCCTTACTTCCTGCAAAAAGTTTTTAGATAAACAACCAATTACTGAGATTGGCCCTGATGCTGTTTTTGAAAATTCTGAAACGGCATTGCATGGCCTTGCTGGTGTATATGCACAGTTAACAGGCGACCAGGGTTATGGTAAAGTACTCAGTCTCTACTTCCCGGTTGATAATGATGAAACGATGGGGCCTACAGGTTCTGCTGATAATGCACGCCGTGATGTGGCACGTTATACAGTTACAGCCGGTAACGCCGAAATACAGCGCCCTTTTGAACAGTTGTTCAAGGGTATTGAATATGCAAACGTGTTTATTGCAAACATTCAAAAATCGGATGTATACAATAGCGGCAGTGATTCAGAAAAAAAGAAATTCCGCAGGATGCTGGGTGAAGCGATCACGTTAAGGGCACAGTTTTATCTTGAAGCAATAAGGAACTGGGGTGACCTGCCTGCTCAGTTTGAGCCTGCATCTGTCATCGTTTTAAAAAATCCTTTCCCTTCAAGAGTAGACAGGGATAGTTTATACGATCATATCATCGCCGACCTGGAAACAGCTGAAGAGTATGTGCCATGGTTAAGTGAATTGTCGACTATCGGCGACCAGCCGGATGAAAGAATTACTAAGGGCACCGTAAAAGCCCTGAGAGCAAGGATCGCATTATTCAGGGGTGGATATTCTTTAAGACAGGTTTCAGAAACGATGGAGCGTAAAGATGATTACACTAAATTTTACGAAATAGCAAAGAAAGAATGTGAAGAGATCATCGCTTCAGGCGAACATGGTCTTAATGCAAGTTTCAGGGACCTCTGGAAAAACCAGGTATGTGGCCGTGCAGTGATAGATCCCCAGCATGAATTGATGTTCCAGGTGAGTGCTATTGGTTTGAGTGCAAGAGCTGATACAAAACTGGGTTATTATAATGGTCCTACAGTAGCAGGGCTTGGTAATAAAAGCATCAATATACTGCCAACTTATTTTTATGCATTTGATTCAATGGACCTGCGCCGTGATGTTACCTGTGCTCCTTATACTGTTGGTGTGGATGGCGCTATAAAAACTGGTACTTCTATTACAGCGATTGTTGATGGCAAATACAGGAGAGACTGGATCACAAACCCCACCATTGCACCAAATGATGCTGCTCAATACTTCAGCCTCAAATGGCAGTTGATAAGGTATTCAGATGTATTGCTGATGTTTGCTGAGGCAGAAAATGAATTGAACGGGCCAACAGCAGCAGCTTATGAAGCACTTAATAAAGTAAGGCGCCGTGGATTTGGTAAGGCAATCGAAACAGCTTCTGATATTGATCTTACACCCGGTTTAAGCAAAGCTGATTTCTTTACTTCCCTGGTTAATGAAAGATCATTTGAATTTGGTGGCGAAGGATTAAGAAAGTATGATCTTGTCCGCTGGAATTTGCTGGGTGCAAAGATACTTGCTACAAGGGCAGGGCTGGCTACAATGAAAGACCGTGTTGCCGGCAGCAAATATGAGAATTACCCCACCAGTATGTACCTTAAAACCGGTACAACTGCGGATGATGGTTCTATTTGGGCCACTTCGCTTTACCAGAAAACACCATCAACGGATAATATTCCGCCAAGTACCAGCAAGGTATCCTGGATCGGAACCAGCATTGAAACATCTATCTTAACGAGATATGCAATTGATTTTACACCCGGTAAATCTGAGTTATTACCCATACCACAGGCTACCAGGGGCGCAAACAGGAACTTATCTCAAAACCCGCATTACTAGAACCCCGGACCTTTTTATTTAAATCAAAGGCTGCAATATTTTCTTGCAGCCTTATTTTTTAATTTTGAGAATATGCTTCAGCTGATGGATAAATTGCACTGGCTTTCCTGGAAAAAAATATCAGCCCAATACTTTTTAGTAATAAGTTTATTTACAGGCTTTACTTTTTTATTTGGTAATAATGCTGTTGCACAGGAAAAAGACAGTATAACCGTTTTATTGAATAAAAATACTTTTGTACAGGGCGACAGCATCGGCTTTGAAGTGTTTCTTTACAATTATGCAACAGTGGCAAAAACGGCCACCGTACAGCTTTGGATAGAAAATGTAAAAACAGGCAGGCAATGGAAATATCGCTATCCTGTAATCAATGGTTACCTTTCTGCAAAACTTAAAGTAGACAGTTCGCTTGCGGATGGCGTGTATGCTTTCAATTTCATGCTGCAGAAAAAATTCTTTAACATCAGCGGCCAGGTAAAGAATGCGGGCAAAAAAGATAACCAGGTCAATTATGTGATGATCTCTAAAAACAAGCAAACCATGCTGGATATGGTTGCATTGGATGACTCCAAATCTTTTATCATAAAGAACCTGCTTTTCCAGGATTCGGCCTTCATCATTTTTTCAAAGCCAAAACATAAACAGAATGACCTGCTGGTGGAGATCAAAACACCACTTGATTCTGCTTTTGTACCATCAGCGGTAAGCTCAGCAATCATTTCCATTGGAAATATAGATAGTGCTGCACAGGCTGCTGCTGTTAAAGCATCTTCTTATTCCTTTAAGCCGGGCAATACACAATACAAGATCATCCTGCCAGAAGTGGTTATTAAGTCAAGGTCAAACGCAAGGCTGGAACAATTTGATAAGGAAACCACTACGGGTGCTTTTACAAATTCTGATGCGATCGTATTGGATGGCATCAGCTCAAACGAGATCGCCAATGCACCGGACCTGTTTACTTATCTTACAATAAAAGTGGGCGGGCTGCGGATGGAAACGGATAACCAGACCGGTAACCGCAATTTTACCTGGCGGGGTGCTGAAACAGACATCTTCCTGAATGAAATAAGGCTCGATCCTGATGTGCCGTTTTGGATTAACCCTTCTGATATCGCCATGATCAAGATCTTCAGACCGGGCACTTCGCTTACCGCAAATGGCAGCCCGGGGGGAGCCATCGCCATTTATACAAAAACCGGCCAGTATAAACAGGAAACGAACCGTAATTACAGTTTTTATATCCTGGGCTATACCGGCGTGGAAAGTACGTGGAAATAAAACATGCTGAAACTTTTCACCGTATATATTGTTTTGTTTCTTTTGTCCGTTAATAGCGGAGCACAAACCGTAATGAATTTATACACTTCATCCATACCCGGCCAATTACCACCTGGAAAAATACAGGAGCACTACATTCTTGTTGAAGGTACCCGGCGTATTTATGATGTTACCGAACCCACTTTAACGAAATATGAACCGGCTGAACCTAACGGTGCTTCGGTTATTATTTGTCCCGGTGGCGGTTACGAGCGCCTGAGTATTGATAAAGAAGGAGTGGATGTAGCAAATGAACTGGTAAAGAAAGGCTATACGGCCTTTGTGCTGAAATACCGCCTGCCCAATGATACGCTCATGGAAGACAAATCTGTGGGTCCATTACAGGATGTGCAGCAGGCCATACGGCTGGTGCGTAAAAACGCCGCAGCCTGGAAACTGAACAGCCGGAAAATAGGCGTGCTGGGTTTTTCTGCCGGCGGTCACCTGGCTTCCTGTGCAACTGTGCATTTTGATTATAAAATTGATAAGAATACAGACAGCACCAGCATCCGCCCCGATTTTGCTGTGCTTATTTATCCTGTTATCAGCTTTTCAGATAGTCTTGTACATAAGGGTTCTATGAAACACCTGCTGGGTAATAAACCTTCGGCTGATGAAAAGAATTTTTTTTCCACAGAACTGCAGGTAACAGCCAAATGCCCGCCCGTTTTTTTGGTGCATGCTGAAGATGATAAAAGCGTACCGGTTCAAAACAGCCAGCTTTTTTTCCAGGCCTGCAAAAAGAACAAAATACCGGCCGAACTATACCTCTACCCAAAGGGTGGCCATGGCTTTGGACTAAACAATAAAACCAGTACCGAAAGCTGGCTGGATAAATTGTTTATTTGGCTGGCTGCTTTGTGAAAAAACAACCCGGTTTTTCATCCATTTTCCCCTCTAAAAAATGATCGTTTTCTTGCCCTCCAAAGCATGCAAAACCGCACCCGTTTTCACCCCCTTTTTTCAGGCTAAAAACCACTTAAAATCAACGGATAAAAATTAATTTATATCTGGCATTTTTTGACACCGATGTCGGGAACGATTGCATAAATAAAAACCTATATACAAGGTGATTACTAAGCGGAATCGGCGTAAAATTGTTAGGGCTATCTACGACGAAATAAGGCAAAGTAAAACAGAAAGGGGTCTTTTTATGCGTGTACTGAATTTATTTAGCCTTGACGGAAAAGTTGCGCTGGTAACTGGATGTAACAAGGGAATTGGAAAATCGATTGCAGTGGCACTTGCAGAAGCAGGTGCTGATATCATTGGTGTATCCTCCTCTTTACAACCCGGCAGTGATGTAGAAAAAGAAGTACTTGCTTTAAACAGGAAGTTTACTTCTTACAGCGCCGATTTCAGCAACCGTGATGCGTTGTATGCTTTTATCAAAACAGTAAAAGCACAACATCCCTTAATTGATATACTGGTTAATAACGCAGGAATGATTTTACGTACACCTGCCGCCGAACACCCCGATGAATACTGGGATAAAGTGATGTCAGTAAACCTGGACGCACAATTTATCCTGGCAAGAGAATTTGGACGGGACATGGTGGCGAAGGGGTATGGAAAAATTGTTTTTATATGCTCTCTCCTGTCTTTCCAGGGGGGCATTACTGTTCCGGGTTATGCAGCCAGTAAATCAGCGATTGCCGGTCTTGTAAAGGCCCTTGCCAATGAGTGGGCTTCCAAAGGTGTAAATGTAAACGGTATTGCACCGGGGTATATTTCCACTGATAATACTTCCGCACTGCGTGCAGATGAAGTAAGGAATAAAGCCATCCTCGACAGAATACCAACCGGCAGATGGGGTGAAACATCCGATTTTAAAGGGCCGGCTGTTTTCCTTTGTTCAGATGCAGCAGCTTATGTAAACGGAACCATTTTAGTGGTGGATGGGGGATGGATGTCCCGTTAAAAAAAGTTATGGAAATAAGATTTCACCATAGTGCAAAAGAAACAGCAGCCATGAATACAAATGAGCTGCGCAGTAATTTTTTGATGGAGCAGGTAATGCTGCCCGATCAAATTAAATTACTGTACACCCATTACGACAGGGTGATCATTGGTGGTGTGGTACCGGTGTACAAAAGGATCGCATTACCAACGCATGATGCATTAAAAGCAAATTATTTTTTAGAAAGGAGGGAAATAGGGATTATAAACGTGGGAGGTGATGGTGAAGTGATTGTGAATGAGAAGGCGTATGCACTCCGCAAACTGGATTGTTTATATGTGGGTAAGGGCAATGAAAAAGTAATTTTCAAATCAGTAAAGCGGAATGACCCGGCAAAATTTTATTTGCTGTCAGCACCGGCACACAAGGAATACCGGGTGCAGCTGATGAAAAGAGAAAAAGCATCACCGGTGGAACTGGGTTCGGTTGTTACGGCAAACGAACGTACGGTGTATAAATACATCCATGCAGAAGGATTAAAAAGTTGCCAGGTGGTAATGGGGCTTACCCTTTTAAAACCGGGCAGTGTCTGGAACACCATTCCAACACATGTGCATGACAGGCGCATGGAAGCCTATTTTTATTTTGATGTTGCCGAGAACCAGAAAGTGATCCACCTGATGGGTGAATCATCCGAAACACGCCATCTCGTGGTGGGTAACGACCAGGCCATTATTTCGCCACCATGGAGTATACACAGCGGTTGTGGTACTTCCAATTATGGCTTTATATGGGGTATGGCCGGTGAGAACTATGTGTACACGGACATGGATGTTGTAAATATTAACGATTTAAAATAAAAACAGGTACCCATCCCTGTTATAAAAGACCTTAGTTGAAAAAATATTTTGCCATAACGCTACTTGTATTAAGCGGCTTCGCTTTTATACAGCCTGATAAAAAAATAACCTTGTTTTTAGCAGGTGACAGCACTATGTCTGACAAACCCACAGACGAAAACCCTGAAAGAGGTTGGGGTCAGTTGCTCCCAACCTTCTTTACCGGCGATATTGTGATAGACAACCATGCTGTGAACGGCAGGAGCACCAAAAGCTTTATTGCTGAAAAACGCTGGGATGCTATCATCAGCAAATTAAGCAGTGGTGACTACGTAATGATACAATTCGGGCATAACGACAGCAAAGAAGAAGACAGTACCCGCTATGCACCGGCAAGAACATTATACAAAGAAAATTTGATCCGGTTCATAAACGATGTAAGGGCCAAAGGCGCTAAACCTATTTTGATCACGCCTGTAATGCGCAGGAAATTTGATGAGAACGGCAACTTTGTTGACCAGCATGGAGAGTATCCTGTGGTGGTGAGAGAAATTGCTAAAGCAATGAATGTGGATTTGATCGACCTGCACCAGAGTTCAAAGGAACTGATCGTAAAAGAAGGTGTTGAAAATTCAAAAAGATTCTTCCTGCATATTCCTGAAAATCATTTTAAAAATTACAAAGGGAAAAAGGCAGAGGATAATACACATTTCAGCTCTTATGGCGCAGCATCTGTTGCTTCGCTGGTTTGCAAAGCTGTCAATGAACAGAACCTGGAGCTGAAAAAATATTTGAGGCCATCGCAGTTTAAAGAAAAATATGCATATGAACTGCCAAAGATCTACCAGCCTCATTTTAAGCTGGACACTTTAAACATACTTGATTACGGCGCTATCGCCGATGGTTATACGCTGAACACAATTGCGATCAACAAAGCAATTGAGGCCTGTGAAAAGAACGGCGGCGGCACAGTTATCATTCCACGTGGTTCTTTTGTGACGGGTCCCATTATTATGAAAAGCAATATTAACCTTCACCTTGCAAAAGGTGCATTGGTGATTTTTAGTCCCGACTTTAATCAATATCCGTTGGTGGTATCCTCTTTTGAAGGAGTGGATGCAGCCAGGTGTCAGTCGCCGGTGGTAGCAGAGAACCTGCAAAACATTGCTATTACCGGCGACGGCATTTTTGATGGCAACGGTTATTACTGGCGGCCATTAAAAAAAGGTAAGATGAGTGACAGCGAGTGGAAAGAACATTTAAGAAAATATGGTGGTGTATTGACAGAAGATAAAAAAACATGGTACTCTTCGGAAAAGGCATTAAAAGGATTAAAGGAAAATAACATTGGTAAACTGAAACCGGGCCAGCCATTGTCTGATTTTGAAAGTGTAAAAGATTTTCTCCGGCCTAATATGATCAGGATTTACCAGTGTAAAAATGTACTGATTGAAGGCGTGACTTTTGAGAACTCCCCGGCATGGACAACACACTGCATGATGAGTGAGCATATTACTTTAAAAGGATTGAAAGTAAAGAACCCATGGTTTGGTACTAATACAGACGCACTTGATCTTGAAAGCTGTAAAAATGCCCTGGTGGAAGATTGCATTTTTGATACGGGTGATGATGGTATCTGTATTAAAAGCGGCAGGGATGAAGAAGGAAGAAAAAGAGGCATGCCTACAAAAGATGTGATCGTAAATAACTGCACGGTATATCATTCGCATGGTGGTTTCGTGGTGGGCAGCGAGATGAGCGGCGGCGCCAATAACCTTTATGTAAGCAACTGCAATTTTATCGGCAGCGATATTGGTCTTCGGTTTAAAACAACAAGAGGCCGTGGTGGTATCGTGGAAGATATATACGTGAACAATGTGGATATGAAGGATATTCCTGCAGAGGCTATTTTGTTCGACATGTACTATGCGGCAAAAGATCCTGTTGCTTTAAGTGGTGAAAAAAGAGAACCACCAAAAGTGGAGTTTAAAGCAGTAGATGAAAGCACACCGCAGTTCCGCAATTTCTATTTCAGCAATATCACCTGCAATGGAGCCGCTAAAGGCATATTTGTAAGGGGGATCCCTGAAATGCATATACAGAATGTGAATATTGATAAAGCAGTATTACAGGCGGAAGAGGGTATCGATATACAGGAAGCATCCGGGATCAATTTAAAGAACATCAGCCTTGTTACAAAGAGGTCAAACCCGCTGGTGTACGTGGTGAACAGCGACAAGATAAAACTGGATAACATCAAATATAAAGACAGCGCAGAAGTATTGCTGCAGGTGCAGGGTGACCGTTCCAAAGAAGTGGCTTTCTGGAACAGTGATGTGAACAGTTCAAAACAAAAACTGCTGGCAGATTTTGGTGCTACCACTGCAGCAGTAAGCTGGACGGAACAAACAGAAGCATTGATAAAGGATAAGAATAAAAAGAAGAAAAAGAAGGAAACAAAGAAAGACGGTAAATAGTTGCTGCTACCGATACGACAAAAAGGCCTGGAGGGTATTAACGTGATGAAAAAAATTGTATTGATGATTTTTTCCTGTGCTCTTATTGGCAGCACAGAAGCGCAGCAGTTGCCTTATTCGCAGCAAATGGCACTAACAGCGATGAACCTCTGGAAAGATTCATTTGCTGCAAAGCCCGGTAAACCTGCCAGGTGGAGTTATGACCAGGGTGTGATATTAAAGGGTATAGAAGCCGTCTGGAAACTATATGGTGACGGCAAGTTCTTTGATTACATACAGCACAGCATGGATTTTTATGTGCAGGAAGATGGCAGTGTGAAGGACTACAGGCGGGATGAATTTAACATTGATCATTTAAACAATGGTAAAGTGGTGATGACCCTGTACAACATTACAGGTAAATCAAAATATAAAAAGGCCATTGACTACATGCGTACACAGCTGGACGAACATCCACGTACACATGAAGGAAGTTTCTGGCATAAAAAGATATATCCATGGCAGGTATGGCTGGATGGTTTGTATATGGGGCAGCCTTTTTATGCCGAGTATGCAAGTCATTACAAGCAGGACAGTGTGTTTGATGATGTGGCGAAGCAATTCATCCTGATCGAACGCCATGCACGGGATAAAAAAACGGGTTTGCTGTATCATGGCTGGGACGAAAGCAGGGAACAGCAATGGGCCAATAAAGAAACAGGTTGCTCTCCCAATTTTTGGGCAAGGGCGTTGGGCTGGTATGGTGTGGCAATGGTGGATGCACTGGATTATTTCCCGGAAAAGCATCCCGGTAAAGATTCGATCATCGGCATACTGAACCGTTTTGTAAAAGCTGTTGTAAAAGTACAGGATGCAAAAAGCGGTGTATGGTATGATGTGGTGGATATGCCAACCAAACCAAAAAATTATAAAGAAGCATCTGCATCCTGTATGCTGGTGTACACGATAGCAAAAGCAGTACGTAAAGGTTATATACCCGCAACGTATTTCGCTAATGCAAAAAAGGGATACAGTGGAATAATAAAAGAGTTCATTGAAGTTGACTCAACAGGTCAGACAAACTTAAAAGGTACAGTAACTGTATCAGGATTAGGCGGCAAACCTTACCGGGATGGCAGCTTTGATTACTACATGAGCGAACCGGTGATAGTGAACGATGCGAAAGGGGTTGGTGCATTTATCATGTGTGCTGCTGAAATGGAAGAAGCTGCTTTACCAAAACCTGGTAAAGGAAAAAAAGTAGTACTGGATTGTTTTTTCAATAATGAATGGAGAAAGAATGGTTACGGTATCAATGTGCGCAGGCATTATACATGGGATGATACTGAGAATGGCGGTTTCAGTTTACTGGGGCATGTGTTTAACAGCTATGGTGCTGCTACAGCTAATTTGGAAGAAGCACCCACTGCAAAAAATTTAAAAAGTGCATCCGTGTATGTGATGGTTGACCCTGATGGATGGAAAGACACGAAGTCGCCCAATTATATGGACGATAAAAGTGCAGCAGAGATTGCAGCGTGGGTAAAAAAAGGAGGCGTGTTGTTGCTGATGGCAAACGATACTTCTAACTGCGACCTGAAGTATTTTAACAAGCTCTCTGAAAAATTTGGAATTCATTTTTCTGATAAGGGAAGAAACATGGTAAAGAACAGCGAGTTTGAAACAGGCGCTGTTTACAACAATGTTGCTAACCCGGTATTTAAGAAAACAAAAAAAATGTACCTGAAAGAGATCAGTGTACTGGAAGTAAAATCACCGGCCAAGCCATTGATAAGTGAAGGCGGCGATGTGATACTGGCAACAGCAAAATATGGCTTGGGTTCTGTGTTCGCTGTAGGCGATCCATGGTTGTACAATGAATACTTGGATGGAAGAAAGATACCTGCGGAGTATGAAAATTTTTCTGCAGCAAATGAACTGGTGCAATGGTTATTAAAACAGGTTCCTAAAAAGAAATGATAACCACCTGGCCAGATGAAAAAGTTCTTTAAAAATATTGTTTGTGTTTTTGCCGGTTTAATGCTGTGTGTTGTAACAGTGTCTGCACAGGATATTGTGGTGGCACAGGATGGCTCTGGAAATTATAAAAGCATACAGGATGCCATCAACAGTTTGCCAGCAGAAGCAACACAGCAAAGGGTAATTGTTATAAAGAAAGGCGAATATAGGGAGAAGCTCTTTTTAGAAAAGAATTTCATCACCCTGCGTGGAGAAAACCCGGAAGAAACAAAGATCATCATCAGCCAGGCGAGGGAAATATTCCGCTGCGGTAACAATGATGATTGGGGTGTGGCGACGATTAATTTAAAAGGAAGTGATATCAACCTGGAGAATCTTTCTTTTATAAATGAATATGGTTTTGTAACAAAGGATTCTGTTACTGTTTTGTGTGAGACGGATAGTGTGGCTAAAACAAAGACAGTAAAGAAAACAAGCCATCAAATGGCATTAAGATCTTTTACAACAACGAGGCTGATCGTAAAGAACTGCATCTTCCGTGCAGGCGGTGGCGATACCGTGAGTCCATGGAATACAGACGATGGGATGTTCTATTTCAAAGACTGTGTGATGGAAGGCTGGGTGGATATGTATTGTCCACGTGGCTGGGCGCTGGCGGATAACTGTAA
This sequence comes from Ferruginibacter sp., assembly GCA_047600665.1. GTDB lineage: Bacteria > Bacteroidota > Bacteroidia > Chitinophagales > Chitinophagaceae > Ferruginibacter. Next base: position 903,106 of record JASGKJ010000003.1, on the reverse strand, counting down.
ATTTATTTGTCATAGTAAAGACGCAGCAATATGGCACGACGGCAGCAAAAGTGAACGGTCAAAAACAGTATTCTTCAATTGCAATTTTTCAGGCGATGAAGGATTTAAACTGGGTCGTTATCATAGAGACGCACAGTTTTATTTACTGGACTGCAGTTTTTCAAAGGAGATGGCGGATGCAGATGTTTACCAGAAAGCAGCCAATCCGCCAAATGTGATACAGTGGGGCAGGAGGGTATATTATTATAACTGTCACAGGCAGGGTGGCGATTATGCATGGCATAAGAATAATTTGCCGCCATCGCTAGGGATAAATGATATAACGGCAGCATGGGCATTTGATTATAAGTGGAAACCGGCTGATGTGAAGTTTGCAGTATCAAATGATACGTACGAAAAGCCGGTGACAACAGCAAGCAGTTATGATACGGTGGCAGAGAATATGCTGCTGTACCAGCGGAAGAATGGTGGATGGCCAAAGCATTTTAATAAAGAGAAAGTAGATTATCATCATACGCTTACAGCAGAAGAACTGAATGAATTAAAGAGTGGTTATGAAACAGGTATCGATGCAACAATTGATAACAGTGCAACAACAAGAGAGATACGATACCTGGCAAAAGCGTATAAGCGTACGGGTGATAAAAGATATTTGAAAGCAGCGGAAAAAGGGATTGAATATTTACTGGATGCCCAGTATCCAAATGGCGGCTGGCCCCAGTACTATCCTGATTTCAGCAGTTACCGCAGTGAGATCACGTATAACGACAATGCAATGATCAATGCGTTGAGTGTGCTGCTGGATGTGCTGGAAAAAGAAAAGGATATGGAGGTGATCAGCACATCCTATTCAAAAATTTGTGCGGCAGCAGTAAAGCGTGGTGTGAGTTGCATACTGAAAACACAGGTAAAACAAAACGGTAAACTCACCGCCTGGTGTGCACAGTACAATGCAAAAACCATGAAGCCGGCAACAGCAAGAACATACGAGTTGCCGTCATTAAGCGGGCAGGAGTCAGTGGGTATCATCCGGTTTTTGATGCGGCTGCCCAACCCGGATAAAAAAATTATAAATGCAGTGAAGGGCGGCGTGGAATGGTTTGAGAAAGTGAAAATAAAAGGATATAAGTTCATAGAAATAAAAACAGATAAAACAACAGCGGGCCGTGACAGGGTGCTGGTGCCGGAAGAGGGAAGTGTTACCTGGGCAAGATTTTATGATCTTAAAACCAATGAACCTTTTTTTACCGGCCGTGATGGTAAACCGAAGAAAACACTGGCTGAAATAGAACTGGAACGGAGGATCGGGTATGCATGGTATAATGATACACCGGCAAAACTGATCAGCGAGGAATACCCGAAGTGGTCGGGCAAATGGATAAAAAAATAAAAACCAAACAATATTTAATAACAAAGAATCATAAGCTGATAAAGCCTTAACCTTTAAACGAAGCATATGTTACTATCAAGATATAATTTAAGAAACGTACACAGTAAAAAGGTTGTAACCCCCAACGAAGCCTTATTTGATCTGCCGGAGAAAGTCCTGCAGTTTGGTACAGGTGTGTTGCTTCGTGGCTTACCCGATTATTTTATCGATAAAGCCAACAGGCAGGGTGTTTTTAATGGCAGGATCGTAGTGGTGAAATCCACCAGCAATGGCGGCTCAGATGCCTTTGACAAACAGGATGGTTTATACACATTGTGTGTGCGTGGTTTCGATCACGGTGTTAAAGTGGAAGAGAACATTGTTTGTTCTGCTATCAGCCGTGTGTTATCAGCCAGCCAGGAATGGTCAGCTGTACTGGAGTGTGCTCACAACCCGCAAATGCAGGTGATCATTTCCAATACAACAGAAGTAGGTATACAATTGGTGAATGAAGATGTGCGTAAACACCCGCCGGTTTCTTTCCCGGGTAAATTGCTTGCATTTTTGTACGAAAGATATATTGCTTTTGACGGCAGCGAACAAAGCGGTATGGTGATAGTGCCTACAGAACTCATCAATAACAACGCTAAAAAACTGGAGTCGATCGTACTGGAACTGGCGCATCTGAATGCCCTGGATGAAAAATTCATTGAGTGGCTGGAGAACTGTAATCATTTCTGCAATTCACTCGTGGACAGGATCGTGCCGGGTGCTGACCAGCAGCTGGCTGCAGAAATGGAAAAATCATTGGGTTCAAAAGATGAACTGCTCATCGTGTCAGAAGTGTACAGGCTTTGGGCTATTGAGGGAGATGAATCAATTGCTGAAGTGCTTTCATTTGCAAAAGCAGATGACGGCGTGGTGATAACACCGGATATTACATTGTTTAAAGAATTAAAACTCCGCTTGCTGAATGCAACACATACATTAACTTGTGGTGTGGCATACCTGGCGGGTATTGATACAGTGAAGAACGGAATGGATGATGCCGTGCTGAGCCAGTTCATTACAGACCTGATGATGCAGGAGATCGCCACCGCCATTCCTTATGAAGTAAGCCTGCTGCAGGCAGAAGATTTTGGCAGCAAAGTGCTGGACCGTTTCCGTAATCCATTTATACAGCATCACTGGTTAAGCATTACGCTTAACTATACGCAGAAGATGAAAGCAAGGGCAATACCTGTGTTACTGAAGTATTATGAAAAATACCAGTCAATCCCGGAAAATTTTGCCACCTGCTTTGCAGCTTACCTGCTGTTCATGAAAGCGGTACGGAATGAAAATGAAAAATATTATGGCATGAATAATGGCGTTCCTTACTTCATCAATGATGAAAAGGCAGCTTATTATTACGATCTGTGGAAAAGATATGATGCAGCCAAAGTTGTATCGCTTGTATTACGCAATACAGACTTATGGGATACAAGCCTGGGCAAACTGTCCGGCTTTGAACAGGAAGTGACTGAAAAACTGTTGATGATGATCAACGATGGTATGCCAGCTGTTTTACAAACAAAAAAGGTTTTACAGGAAAAATAAAATGAAAAGAAAGGTTTTAAAAGTACATGAAGATGATAATGTACTGGTGGCACTCACAGATCTGCAAAAAGGTGAAACAGTCACTTATAACAATGAAGTGTATACGCTGCAGGATGATGTAAAAGCAAAGCATAAGTTTTTTACACAGGACATCCAGGCTGGTGATAAAGTGATCATGTATGGCGTGCTGGTAGGTACAGCACAACAGCCAATACCAAAAGGTGGCTGGATGAATACCGGCAATGTAAAACACGCTGCAGCCCCTTATGAATACCGCAAGGTAGATTACCAATGGGCTGCGCCGGATGTATCCCGTTTTAAAGACAAAACATTTAATGGCTATCACCGCAGTGATGGTAGTGTGGGCACGGCCAATTACTGGTTGTTCATCCCCACTGTGTTTTGTGAGAACAGGAACCTGGATGTTATAAAAGAAGCATTGCATAATGAACTTGGTTATGCAGTAACTGATAAATACAAGCAGTTTGCCCATCACCTGCTTGCCGCTTACCAGGAAGGAAAAAATATTGATGAGGTAAATATTACAGCACTTCAGCCTACACAGCATAACCGTGTTTTCAAAAATATTGACGGTATCAAATTTTTAAACCACCAGGGTGGTTGTGGTGGTATCCGCCAGGATGCAGCGGTGCTCAGCAAATTACTGGCAGCTTATTCTAACCATCCCAATGTGGCTGGTGTTACTGTTTTAAGTCTTGGTTGCCAAAACCTGCAGGTGCAGGATTTTAAGAATGACCTGAAAGCGCTCAGTCCAAATTTTGATAAGCCACTGCTTATATTTGAACAGCAGCAATCACAAAGCGAAGAACAACTGATCGCTGATGCGATTAAGCAAACCTATAAAGGATTAATCGAAGCCAATAAGATCGAACGTAAACCGGCGCCGCTTGATAAATTATGTGTTGGGGTAAAATGTGGTGGCAGTGATGGTTTCAGTGGCATATCTGCAAACCCTGCAGTTGGCTATTGCAGTGATTTACTTGTTGCATTGAACGCAAAAGTGTTACTGGCAGAATTTCCTGAGCTCTGTGGTGCAGAACAAAACTTAATTGACCGTACAGCAGATGAAGCAGCCGCAAGAAAATTTATGCGGCTGATGAAAGCATATAGTGATGCGGCTGAAAACGCCGGCTCGGGTTTTCATATGAATCCTTCCCCCGGTAACATAAAAGATGGTTTGATCACTGATGCAATAAAAAGTAATGGTGCAGCCAAGAAAGGTGGTAACTCACCGGTGGTGGATGTGCTTGATTATACAGAACCGGCAACAAAACCAGGTTTGAACCTGGTTTGCACACCTGGTAATGATGTGGAAGCCACCACGGGTAAAGCTGCCAGTGGCGCTACTTTAATATTGTTTACAACCGGGCTGGGAACACCAACCGGAAACCCTGTTTGCCCCACCATCAAAGTATCGAGCAACAGCAGCCTTACAAAAAGGATGAATGATATTATTGATATTGATACAGGCCCGGTGATAGAAGGCGATAAAACCATTGAACAGATGGGCGAAGATATTCTTGAATACTGCATCAAAGCTGCCAGTGGTGAAGTAATACCCAAAGCGGTATTGCTTAACCAGGATGATTTTATTCCATGGAAGAGAGGGGTGAGTTTATAAACTGAACAACGAAATTAAACTAACGCTTGGCCATCTCAGATTGGATGGCGTAAGGATGGGCCCTGGCCCCTAAACATACTATATGAGAAATTTTTTAGACGAACATTTTATTCTGTACAGCAACACGGCACAGCAACTGTATCATAATTTTGCAAAGCCAATGCCCATCATCGATTATCACAATCACCTTCCCCCGGATCAAATAGCAAATGATATAAATTTTCAGAACCTTACTCAGGTATGGTTGTATGGCGACCATTACAAATGGAGAGCCATGCGTACCAATGGTGTGGACGAAAGCTATTGCACCGGTAATAAATCCGATTGGGAAAAATTTGAAAAATGGGCTGAAACAGTTCCGTACACAGTTCGTAATCCATTATATCACTGGACACACCTGGAGCTGCAGCGTTATTTCGGAATTGATAAATTATTATCTCCTGCTACTGCAAGGGATATTTATGAAGAAGCTTCAGCTAAATTGAGAACGCCGGAATATTCTGTACGCAACCTGCTGCGTAAGATGAATGTGAAAGTGCTTTGCACAACGGATGACCCGATCGATTCACTGGAGCATCACAAAAAGATCAAAGACGATGGCTTCGAAATAAAGATACTCCCGGCATACCGCCCCGATAAAGCAATGAATGTTGATAACGTGGAAGCATTCAACACTTATGTGGGCAAAGTAGAAGCTGCTTCAAATATTGCAGTTTCTTCTTACGATGATTATTTAAAGGCATTAAAGAACAGGCATGATTTCTTTGCTGCAATGGGTAGTTGTGTTTCAGATCACGGGCTTGAAGTGGTGTATGCAGAAGACTACACCGAAGCTGAAGTAAAAAGTATCTTTTCTAAAATACGTGGTGGTGCTTCACTGAGTTATGATGAGAATGTAAAATTCAAATCAGCCATGCTGGTGGAATTTGCAAAATGGGATCATGAGAAAAAATGGGTACAACAATATCATCTTGGTGCAATAAGAAACAACAACAGCCGTATGATGCGCCAGTTGGGTCCTGATACCGGCTGGGATTCTATCGGTGATTTCTCCCATGCAAAAGCCATTGCTAAATTTTTAGACCGGCTCGATAGTACAGACCAGCTTGCAAAAACTATTTTATACAACCTTAACCCGGCAGATAATGAATTAATGGCTACCATGATCGGTAACTTTAATGATGGCTCGGCAAAAGGTAAAATACAGTTTGGTTCCGGGTGGTGGTTCCTGGATCAGAAAGATGGCATGACAAAACAGATCAATGCACTCTCCAATATGGGACTGCTGAGCTGTTTCATCGGTATGCTTACAGACAGCAGGAGCTTTATGAGTTATCCACGCCACGAGTACTTCAGGCGGCTGCTCTGTAATATTTTGGGTGAGGAAATAGAGAATGGCGAAATACCAAACAATACTGAATGGATCGGCAAGATTGTACAGGATATTTGCTTTAATAACGCAAAAAAATATTTCGGTTGGTAAAGTCTAAAGTTTTATGCTTTGGAGAACTATTACTTCGGATATCACCTGCTGCAGGCCATGCAGTGGAAAAACAACCCATGATGTTGTACGTGGGTGGCGCAGAAGCAAATGTGGCTACCGCTCTCGCCGGCTGGAATGTACCGGTTAAATACTGTACTGTATTGCCTGATAATTTTATGAGCAGGCACATGATGCATTACCTCGAATACAAAGGCATCTATACTTCTTCTGTTTTATTTTCGGGTAGCCGTATCGGTTTGTATTACCTGGAACGTGGTGCAGACCTTAAAGGCAGCATGGTATATGACCGTTCGGGTTCTGCTTTTTCTGAATTAAAACCGGGTATGATAGACTGGGACAGGGTTTTGGCCGATGTGTCCTGGTTCAATTTTTCAGCAATCAGTCCTGCATTGAATCAAAATGTAGCTGATGTGTGTCTTGAAGCAGTACAGGCAGCGTCAAAAAAAGGGATCACTATTTCAGTTGACCTTAACTACCGCTCCCGCCTTTGGAAATACGGCAAACAGCCTTTAGATATTATGCCGGCCCTGGCAGAACACTGCAACGTTATAATGGGTAATATCTGGAGCGCCAATACCTTACTTGGTACCGCTGTTGATCCTGCTATTCATGATAAGAAGAGCAAACAGGCTTACATAGATCATGCGGCAGCAACAGCAGACGAAATACTTAAACGCTTTCCAAACTGCAGGTCGGTTGCCAATACTTTCCGTTTCGACAGCGACCAAAACGATATACTGTATTATACAACCTTACATCACAATAGTGCTCATTACGTTTCTCCCGAATTTTCCTGCAGGGGTATAGCCGACCGTTCAGGCAGTGGTGATTGCTTTATGGGGGGACTGATCTATGGTTTCTATAACCAGCATGAACCACAGGAAATATTGAACTATGCTACAGCAGCAGCTTTTGGTAAACTCCAGGAGTTTGGTGATGCTACCGGCCAGGATGTATTATCTGTTTCACAGGTCGGGGGAAATCTTTTTTAAGTCTCACACTAAACAGTATGTGCATACACATGCAGTTTTTCATTCTCCGCTTCTATTTCTTTCTCAAAAGAAAAACCCAGTTTCTTCAAAAGCTTTATTGAATTTACATTGTGCGGAATGGTGGTGGCCAATATGCGTGGATTTTCTTTTGTAACGGAGGAAAGAACAGCACTTGCAGCTTCAAATGCATAGCCATGGCCGGCATATTGCGGCAGGAACGCAAAGCCAATATCAGGGGAATCCAGATAATCTCTTTTTATAAATGACACCACACCAATGGGAACATTATTGTTGCCAAGCCGTACAACCCAATAGGTAATATTGGGGTTGCTGTTGATCTTATTGATATAAGCCAATGCCGCTTCTGTTGTATGGATGTTCCGGTCGCCGATAAATTCAATCCAGCCTTTTGTGTTAACCAGTTCGGTAATAAATGCATGGTCGTCATCTGATAAAAGAGAAATGTAAAGTCTTGCTGTTATCATTTAAAATTAAATTTTGTATAGATCAAACTTTTTGTCTCCGTGGCTTTGTGAGTCACTTTTCGTTTATTCTTTACTGTTATATCATCTTTTTAATTGTTTTGCCTACCATCATCAGCCCGTAGTCTACATCATCATCCCAGGGTCGTCCAAAACTCAGGCGGATATAATTGGAGTAATCCGTTCCGGCAGAAAATATTTTTCCCGGCACAATGGATATCTTATGTTTCATTAATTCATTCCTCAACTTAAAAGAATCCACTTTTTTATCCAGCTCTATCCAGAAGGTAAAACCACCGGCTGGTCTTGAAATTTTTGTACCTGCCGGAAAATATTCAATGATCGCCTGCAGGTAACGCAGGCATTGTGTATGCAGCGCTTTGCGTAAATTTTTTAAATGATATTCATACCGGCCATTCTTAAGGAAATGAGCCATGGCTGCTTGTGTTAAAGTGGGGCTGCTGATGTTCTGGATACGTTTTATCTGTTTTACTTCTTCAAAAAATTTACCCGGTATAGCCCAGCCAATGCGGTAACCTGGTGCAGCCGATTTTGAAATGGAGGCACAATACATCACCATACCTTTTGTATCAAAACTCTTGCAGGTCTTTGGCCTGTTTTTTCCAAAATACAGTTCTCCATAAATATCATCCTCTATCAGCGGCAAATTGTTTTTTGTGATGAATTGAACCAGTTGTTGTTTCTTTTCATCAGACATACAACTGCCGGTGGGATTATTAAAGTTGGGTAACACCACGCAGGCTTTGATGGGAATTTTCTTCGTTATTTTTTCCAGTTGTTCCAGGTCAAGTCCTGTTGCAGGATCGGAAGCGATCTCCACCACCTTTAAACCAAGATTTTCCATGGCCTGGTATATACCGAAATAAGTGGGGCATTCCACTGCAACAGTATCTCCGGGTTCTGTTACAGCCTTTAAACAAATGGTAACGGCCTCAAGGCAACCGGAGGTAATCACCACATCAGCTGGTTTTACCTTCCCCCCCCAGTTAAATGCAAGCCTCGCCACCTGCTGGCGCAACTCTTCATTACCCTGCGTATGCTCATAGCTGATGCAATGATTTTTATAATTACGTAATGCATGCACTACCGACTTGTTGATCTTTGCTGCCGGTATCAGTGCAGGGTCGGGCACTGCCAGTGCAAAATTGATGACATCCGCTGCAGCAATATCACTGTAAATGGAATTGATCATTTCCTTTACACTCACGTTATGTGAAGCAGCATCAGGCTTACCCTGTTCCGGCAGGTCCGGAACACGTTTATGATTAAAGCGAACATAGTAACCTGATTTGGGTCTTGATTCTATCAACCCTTTTCCTTCCAGGTGGTAATAAGCCTGGAATGCAGTTCCCATGCTGATCCCGTATTCATCACTCAATACTCTTACGGACGGGAGTTTATCGCCAATACGCAATACTTCTTCTGCGATCATCTTTTCAAGCCCGTCCGCTACCTGCAGGTAAAGATGGTCGCCTGTTACACTTATTGTCTTTTTCATAAAAATCTGATATAGTCAAAAATAACAAATCTGAATCTGTTTTAAAAAAATAAAATGATCAAAATTTGCAGTATCAAAAAACGAACAGCCATGAACAACTTAAAAATTATCTTATACGAAAACAGGCACCAGCCTGATTTTGAACGGCTCAACCGGCAGTGGATCGAAGCATTATTTACAATGGAGCCTTTAGATGAATATGTATTGAAAAACCCGTTTGAAGCCATCCTGCAAAAAGGCGGTGTGATATTAATGGCAGAATATGATGGGGTAATTGCAGGTACGGTGGCATTGCGTAAATTAAATTCCGGTGAATATGAATTCACTAAAATGGCTGTTGATGAAAATTTCAGGCGTAAAGGTATCGGCGATGCACTCTGCCGCTCCAGCCTTGAAGTAGCCAAAGCACTGGGAGTGGAAAAGGTGATCCTTTATTCGAACAGGAAGAATAAAGAAGCAATAATGATGTATGAAAAAACGGGGTTTAAACATATTCCTGTTGAAAAAGGTGTGTATGAGAGAGCGGATGTAAAAATGGAAATAGATGTAACAGCCTATATCAACCGGTATGCAAACGAGGTTAACCCTTATTTTGAATTTCAGCCTGCTTAATAAAAAATAACAGTACTATATAAAAGTAAAGCCATGGAACTGACAACAACACAAATTTCTGTACGTACCACAATGCATTCGAAACTAAAGGAAGTAGACTTTAATGATCTTGGTTTTGGAAAATACATTGCAGATCATATGCTGGTATGTGATTATGCTGATGGCGGGTGGCACAGCCCGCAAATTGTACCATTTGCCAACCTTTCACTCAGCCCCACCACGCTGGCGCTGCATTATGGTCAAACTGTATTTGAAGGCATGAAGGCCTTTAAAACAAAAGACGGGCACATTAATATTTTCAGGATAGAAAAACACTATGAGCGTTTTGTAAAATCGCTGCAGCGTATGTGCATGGCCGTTATACCGAAAGATATTTTTATTGAAGGGCTGTCGAAACTGGTGGAAACAGACAGGGGCTGGATTCCGGAAGCAGGGGGAAGTGCACTTTACCTGCGCCCGTTCATGTATGCCAGTGAAGCAAAGTTTGGTGTAAAGGTTTCGGACGAATACCGTTTTATCGTATTCACAGGGCCGGTGGCACAGGCTTTTGCAAAACCCATTAAAGTAAAAGTGGAACGTGAGTACATACGTGCGGCTAAAGGCGGAACTGGTTTTGCAAAGTGTGGTGGAAACTATGGCGGTGCTTTTTATCCAACCAAACTGGCACAGGATGAAGGATACGACCAGGTATTATGGACAGGCGGAAAGGATAATAAATTTATAGAAGAGTCGGGTATGATGAATGCGATGTTTATAATCAATAATAAAATTGTAACGGCACCATTATCAGATACAATACTGGATGGCGTTACAAGGGACTCGCTGCTTACCATTGCCAATGATCTTGGCTACACAATAGAAGAAAGACCTGTAAGCATTGATGAACTGGTGGATGCATTTAAAAATGGCACCATCACTGAAGCCTGTGGTGCCGGTACAGCAGCAGTAGTGGCGCCCATTGCTGTTATTGGTATCGATGGAAAAGATTATGAATTGCCGCTTACAGCAAACGGGCTTTTTGATAAATTGAAAAACAACCTGGAGTTAGTAAGGACAGGCAGGACAACGGATACACATGAATGGAATTTTTTGATCTCTTAGACGTAGGTTTTGTTTTAAATGAGCGCCGGTTTTGCCGGCGTTTATTTTTTTATAGTACCAGCATTTGTTTTTTATAACAGCACCGTTGCATCGCAATCTCTTCAGCGGCAGTACCAACAGCAACAAACCAACAGGATAATTATTTAAAGTCGTAGTAGTAATCGGGTTTGGCAAAGAGTGGCCTCGTTGCTTTGAATTTGGCTGCGACTGAAGGATAATCCCCGGTTGTGACCGTATCTGTTTTGTTATTACCAACCGCAATTAAAAGTACATCTGGTGATCTTGTTCCAAGTGTAAGGCCATTAGAGATGTCCCCTATGTTGATAACAGTTTTTGCCGGTACGTCAATATAAAAACTGGTTGAATCAAACCAATTGATCAAATGTTCGCTTGTCCAGTTCCCATACATTTCTTTTTCCTTTTCTGCAGCAGCATAAAAATTAACCTTGTTTGGTAATTTATCAAACCTGCGCCTGTCGCTGATCTTGCCACTCAGCCTTACTGTTTCATCGGAAAAATTTCTGAAGAAAATATTGCAAGGGATTACACAGCCACAGAAAAGCGTACTTGTAAAAAGGATAAAAAATAGTGTGTACTTCATAATTATTGCTTTATTGAATATCTTTTAAAGTGTGGAACAGTTCATCCACTACCATCGCCATTTTATTTACATCTATTTTTTCGTATGTATCATCTGCCGTGTGATAATTTTTATTCCTGTAAAAAGCAGTATTGGTGATCATCAATGCACTGTAACCAAACTTCCAGTAGTTTTTATGATCAGAAAAATCAACACCCGGTATCCATGCCGGCCCGGTGAAAGATTTGGTTGGTATTACGGGCTCTTCTTTCATTCGTTTTCTTATATAGTCGCCAAATTCACCATTAGAAAATTTTTGCACCACTGTAATGAAATTTCCTTTGTTGCCATAGAACCAATCCAGGAAAAAGGCTGGATAATGTTGTGTGCCGGGTTCATCATAATATACGCCGATCATCTCAAGGCTTATCATACCTTTTACTTTTGTGCCGGCATCATGCAACGATTTAGCATGTATGTAGCTGCCCATATTTTGTGTTCCAAAAAAAGGAGGCTCTTCTGTTGAGTAAGCAACAAAGTCTATCCTGTATTTAAGCTGTTCCTTTTTTAAAAGTCTTAACAGCTCAAGCATACCGGCCACACCGCTTGCATTGTCATCAGCACCTTCCTGGTCGCTGCACACATCATAGTGAGCTCCAATAACGATCCGTTTGGCATCTTTTGGACCGATGGTGCAAAGCACATTTTTAAATTCAAAATCATTTACATGGTATAATTGTGAATCTGCATTCCCGGTAATTTTAATGAACTCATTTTTGATATACCCTGCTGCTTTGTTAAGTTCATTCATGTGCCTGTAATTACGGAATACACATTCTTTGGTAAGAAAACGAAGGTCAGTGCTGATCCTTGTTGTATCAGCAGCTATTGCTCTTTGAACGAGTGGCGTTTCAATTGAATAGATCTTTCCCCATATAAAAAGAATGATGATAATAGCTGCAATGGTAAGTAGAAGGCGCTTTAATAATCTCATGAAGCAGTGGCTTTATTATGGCGATTGAAAGTAAGACGCAAAAGAGTGCGACGCAACGATGCTGAATAAAGATACACTGCAGGTTACAAAAGAAATGTTATAATGGTTTATTCTTGCCAATTACATCCACCCTTACCCGGGTGAGGCCACCTTTTACAAAACCAAGTTTATGAGCAGCAGCACTGGTGAGGTCAACGATACGGCGCATGGAGGGGTGCAGGCGGTCGTTTACTTTTACAATTACTGAATTACCGTTGCGCAGGTTGGTTACTTTTATCCAGGTGCCAAGTTTAAGTACATTACAGGCACAGGTTAATTTTTTCTGGCTGAAAATTTCGCCACTGGCTGTTTTGCGGCCATTAAATTTATTGGAGTAAAAACTTGCCTGCCCGTATAAAGTTTTTTTAGCTGTTTTTTTTGTAGCTGTTTTTGATCCGCCACTATCCTGCGCAGTGGCAGCTGCAATAAAATAAAAAGAAATGCTTAAAAATAAAAAAGCAATTTTGGCAAGGTGGTTACGTAAAGTCTTTCTCATGAAAAGCAGTTGGGAGCTATTTATTTGAAAAATATTTTTCCCTCAGCGCCTTATCTTCTCCATAAATATCTTCATAAAATTTGATTTTTCCATTTTTTCCTTCGCAGCTGAAATAATTTATAAACAACGGCACCTGGTTTTTTACCTGTATGCGTTTTGTTTTTTTCTCTGCTATCCAGTTCCGGATAGAGTCTGCAGTATAGCGAAGGGTATCACCAACTTTTAAATTAAGGCTGTCATTGCGGGCAATATAGTAAGCCAGTTTTTCCCACTCCTGTACCCGTACACAACCATGACTGAGGGCACGGGCTGATTTTTTAAAGAGGTAGCGCTGGTTGGTATCATGCAGGTAAACTGCATAAGAATTTTCAAAATTAAATTTTATTACACCGAGCGCATTGTCATCACCACTTCCCTGCATTACTTTATAGGGTATGCCCTTTGAATATTTAGCCCAGTTGATACTGCCTGCATTGATCGTTTCACCTTTTTCATTTACCAGCCTTAATCCAAGTCTTGATAAATAATACGGATTGTTTTTCAGCTTGGGTAAATATTGTTTTGCAATGATGCTGGTTGGTACCGTCCAGGTAGGATAGGTGATGATATTGTTAATAGCACTTTTCAGTAACGGTGTTCTTGTTTCAGGTTTACCGCATATTACTTTTGATTCAAGCGCCAGCGTATCATGATCCCATAGTTCAAGATAATAGCCGGGCAGGTTTACCCAGATAAATTTTTCGGGCAGCGTATCGGTAAATTTTTTATAACGGTCAAGCGTGATCGCAATACGTTTAAATCTTTCCACGTCTGTTGTGTTCATCATCTTAACCAGCGACGTAGATATTTTACCGTCTGGTTTAATGGATTTCAGCTGCTGGTACTTACGCACTGCTGCATCCAGCTGGGCAGAGTCGGGGAGTTTGTTGGTAAAGTCAATACAATTGCTTTCACTTAATCTTTTTTGTAATGCTTTAATAAAAGCGGTTGAATCTTTGGCATCATTCTTTTTAAACGGGTAGGTAACATAGGTATATGTTCTCCTGTCCATGCTATCCAGGAAATTTTTAATGCCGCTCTTTAATTCTCCGTATCCTTTTATTGCAGGTTCGGTGTTATTGATCGATCCGTTAAAGTCTTTTTGTTTTACAAGGTCATCAAGATGCTTCAGCACATATTTGGCAATATTACCACTATCAGGATGCAGTGCTACTGAATCGTTAAAGAGCCTGCCAAATTTCAGGTCCTTATATAATTTGAGGCAGGCATCTGTTAGCAACAGATCCAGTTTGGCCCATGATACCGCATTCTTTCTTTGAATGGAATCAAAGTCAATTCTTTTTTTCATCCGCTGCAGGCTGTTCAAATTGTAATCAGTTGGAAACAGGCCATACAGTTCAGACTGTTTAATAAAATTTATTAGAGAGTCGGTCAGTGGCTGGTAGTTTTCTTCATGGCTCCAGATGTTTTTATATTCATTGCTGGTATAAAATTTATTGGTGATGGCAGACAGTTTGAGCCGGATGCTGTCATCTATCTTACCGGCATTGCTTATGGCATAGCTTAACAGTTCCTGTATGCTTTCACCAGTTTTTTCATCCATTTGCTTAGGGTTGCTAATGATCTTTGTATCTTCTTTATCAGAAGAATTATTGCATGAAAGAATAAACATGCAAATGATAATCAGTGTACAAGCAAGGATAAGATTATTACGTCGATCCATATACTTAACCGGAAATAGTTTTATTTTCAAAAACGGATTTTCTTGGGGAGTTGAACCAGGGAACTGTTCTGTACAAATTAACGAATATATTTAATACAAACCTTATTTTGGCTGCCGGCATTTATTGTATGGCCGTTTCTAACGATTGTACATTAAAAATTGACCAGGATCAGCCAGGAAATTTAATTAGAAAAGGCATCCATCGCAGTCGTGGGTTTTCCGCTATTGTCAAATGCACCCAATGTATAACCCTGCCAGTTGCCATAGCTTTCGGGTTCCCAGTAAAAAACACCGAGGCCTTTGTTGCCGGGTATTGATCTCGTTTTATTAATGATGTCCTGTAAAAACTGTTTGCTGATATCAGGAGAATCCCAGGGCATGCCCACTTCGCTGATCATAACTTCCTTACCATATCTTGCTATCATATCATTCATATTGGCCAGGCACTGGTTATTTTTTTGCTGCCAGTCTGATGTGGAAGGATACAATGACATAGCGATCACATCGCAGCTGGCGCCGTTTGTTTTTAAACCATCAAATATCCAGCGGAACAAATTATTGTCCCAGCCATTTGAAATATGCACCAGTACTTTTATTTTGCTGTTCACTTCTTTAACGGCATTGTAACCGGCTTTTACCAATGCAGCAAACTGGTCCATATGCTTGGATGCCCGGCCATCTTCCCAAAGCATACCGTCATTTGTTTCATTGCCCACCTGTACCCATTCAGGCGTTACGCCCGCTGTTGCCAATTGCTGCAACACTTCTTTTGTATGTGCTGCTAATACAATGGTTAAATTGGTAAATGAAAGATCAGTCCAGGCGGCAGGTTTATTTTGTTTGCCCGGGTCGGCCCACCAGTCACTGTAATGAAAATCGATCATTATTCTCATTCCCTTGTTCTTTGCCCTTACAGCCTGTTTCACCACATCTTCAGCGCCACACCATCCGTTGGTGGGGTTTACCCATACCCGTAATCTTATTGAATTAATGCCTTTGCTTTTTAATAATTCAATACAGTCTTTTTCATTACCATTGTTATCATAAAATTTTTTCCCCTCTGCTTCCATCTGGCTGAGCCAGCCTATATCAGCACCTTTGGCAAAGGCTATCGTATCTTTTGGTGGTGTTGGTGGTGGAGTACCTCCATTATTGCCGGACGTTTTGCCGCAGCACACGAAAAAACTCAGAAGACCTGAAAATAAAAGAATGGTCATCGTTTTGCCAAATAATCTCTTTTGCATATTGTAGTAGTGTGTAGTTGTAATGATATTATTACCTGCCGCCGATCAGCACCAATGACCTGAATGGTTGTAGTATTACCTGCGTGGCATATACATTTCCTTCAGGGTCTTTATAACTGCCATTTAAATTTACAACTTTTGGTTGTGCAGTGGTATTATATATCAATTTTACTTTTGTATTTGCAGCAGCTGCTTCCGCAGAATTTTTATCAAACCCAATATCCGTTTTCCAGTAGTTCATAGGTTTGGTGAGCGCCCTGTATTCTTTGCTCCCTGTTTTGGTGGTGGCAAAGGATAATGCATCTGCCTGCGGTGCGGAATAGTAATTGCTGTCAATAGAGCCAAGTGCTTTCATGTCTTCTTCCAGTGTTAACGGCGGATTGTCAATTTGAGAGTTGGCATAAGAAGCTGCATAGGGAAAAAACCAGTTACGCTTTACCGTTATATTTCTAACTGAAGGAGCATTTTGAAAACGCTGTATTGATATTGCCTGGCCGTTATTATATACCGTATTCTTCCTGATCATGATATCAGCACAACTGTTCAGGTATAAACCGGATCCGCTGCAGTCTGCTACCGTATTGCTGTCGATCAGGATATGGTTACTGCCTTCATCACAATAAATACCTCTTGCAGAAGATTTCTTTGTGTTGGTACCTTCGCTGGCACCGGTGCAATTCAAAATAATATTCTTGCGGATGATACGGTTACGGTATTGTTTTGGCGTTGGTCCTTTTCCAACATATGAATAAATAGCGCCACCATCATCTCTTACACTAAGACAATTGGTGATCACATTGCTGTAAACCAGTACATCATTGCCCTGCCATTCAATGCCTGCATAACCAGCACTGTCCACTGTATTATATTGAATGGTTACATTGCTGCCACCCACCACGGTAATACCCGTTCTGCCAGTAGCATCACCCGATATTTCCATGCCGGGAAAAAGGCAAACATTTTTTACATTGCAGTATTGCACGGTGGCATTGTTGTAACCGCCACTGCCCGAATTGCGTATGAAAATACCACTGCCAAGCACATTATTCACATTGCAGTATTCGACCAGTGCTTCTGATGTTTGCCATAAGGTAACTGCTTCACGGCCCATTAAATTAAAATTGCAATTGGAAACAGTACAGCCTGATGTGAATTCACTGTATACGGCCACTTCATTGGCGCCTTCAAAAGATAAGTCAGCAATAACAATGTTCGCATGGTTACCAATATCGATGAGGGTATCAATGGTGCTGATCTTTATTGAAGATGAAAAGGGTGATATAACACCGAGATATAGTTGCAGCTTTTTTGACACCGGGTCAAAGTACCATTCACCATCCTGGTCAAGCGTGGCAGGATGACGCTGAAAAAAGAAACCAAAATTTTCAACACCTGGATATACATTTCCTTTATATGGCTGGCGGTATAAAACTTTATTTCCTTCCTGTCCAACCACGGTATCCCGTTCTATATTCCAGCGGCGTTTCCTGATAACAACCTCTGCGCCGGTCCAGTTTTTTGTAATAGCACTTGCTGATGTAACAGATGCGGTTGCTGTATTTTTTACAGGACCATCCACTGCATTGTAGACCAGGTAACCGCCATTGCTTTCGCTTCGGTTGGGATAACGGCCAACCTGCTGAATAAGCCCGTCTTTTACAACAAGGTTCACTGCAGGAGATGCACCGGGTGCATCTGCTTCCCAGATACCATTTGCTTTTGTTTGCCAGTGCTGCAGTGTTGTAAAACCTGTTATCACAGGTTGAGCTCCGTTGCCGTAGGCGCTTATTACAATGGAGTTATTTTTTGTCCCCTGTTTTTTCACAACGATTGATCCATAGAATACATCCCCTCTCCTGAACAGGATACTGTCACCTGCTTCGATTCGATAAAAAGAATGATTGAGTTTATCTATGGATTTCCATGCAGAAACCGGGGAAGTGCCATCAGCATTATCGTTTCCAGCAGCAGAAATGTAATAATTGGTTGCATGCACTTGTGCTGAAGACAGCAAAATAACAAGACCGGTTTTTATACACTTTATAAAATAATTCAGCACGGAGATAATTTTCGTTTCAAAATAGAAAAGTTTACAATGATCATTGTAAACTTTCAATTTGTTATATAAAGCTAAAGAAAAAAGCCACAGCAATGTTCTGGCGGGCCAATCATTAACAAAGATTATTTCCCAAAACGTTGCTTGAGTGCGGCCAGTGCATCATTTATTGGCATATCAGATAACGATTTTTTCTGTGGCTGCTGCCTGTTGCCGCTATGGTTTTTAATAAATGGTTTAGCTGCAGGTGCAGGTTCTGTTTGTTTGATGGAGAGAGCGATCCTTTTGCGGACAGTATCCACTTCCAGCACTTTTACATTTACTTGCTGGTTTAGCTTTAACACTTCTCCCGGGTCAGTGATGTACTTGTGTGCAATTTCAGATACATGCACCAGTCCATCCTGTTTTACGCCAATATCAATAAAGGCACCAAACCTGGTAATATTTGTTACCACGCCCGGTACTTCCATTCCAATTTTTACATCATCGATGCTGTAGATATTTGCAAACTCAAATGCCTGTGCTTCCTGGCGTGGATCAAGCCCGGGTTTTTTTAATTCATTCAAAATATCTTTTATGGTGAGTTCACCCACCTGTTCAGTAGCATATTTTTTTGCATCCACTTTCTGGAGTAAGTCATCCTTGCCAATTACTTCATTTACGGCAATACCCAAATCTTTTGCAATGGTTTCTACAATAGAATAAGCTTCCGGGTGAACAGCACTGTTATCCAAAACATTGTCGCCTTCTTTTATTCTTAAAAAGCCTGCACACTGTTCAAAAGCTTTACCTCCGAGCCTTGGTACTTTTAATAACTGTTGCCGGTTGCTGAAGCGGCCAATCTCGTTCCTGTATTTGATTATATTGTCAGCAATGGTGCCACCGATGCCGCTCACATAACTTAATAAATGCTTGCTGGCTGTATTCAGGTTTACCCCCACGTTATTTACGCAGCTGATAACGGTGGCGTCCAAACGCTCTTTTAACCTGGCCTGGTTTACATCATGCTGGTATTGACCCACGCCAATACTTTTTGGATCGATCTTTACGAGTTCCGCCAGTGGGTCCATCAGTCTTCTGCCGATACTAACAGCGCCACGTACAGTAATATCTTCATTTGGAAATTCCTCTCTTGCTGTTTCTGATGCAGAATAGATTGAAGCGCCATCTTCATTTACCAGGAATACCGGCAAACCAAGGTTCAGTCTTTTGATGAACTGTTCTGTTTCCCTGCCGGCAGTACCATCTCCTACAGCGAATACTTCAATACCGTATTGTTGTACCAGGTTTTTGATTTTTATTTCGTCAGCAGCCACCCGCCCGGCTTCATGCGGAAATATGAGATCTGTTTTTTGCAGGGTACCTTTTTCATCCAGGCAAACCACTTTACAACCGGTACGGTAACCCGGGTCAATGGCCAAGATTCTTTTACTGCCCAAAGGTGAGCTTAATAAAAGCTGGCGCAGGTTTTCAGCAAATACGTTGATGGCTTCTTCATCTGCTTTTGTTTTAAGTGCTGTTCTGAATTCTGTTTCCAGTGATGGCTGCAACAATCTTTTATATGCATCCCGTATTGCCTTGTTGATATGAGGGCTTGCTGTGCTCATGCCTTTCACATACAGGTCCTGTATCATCGAAAGTGCATTGTCTTCAACCGGAGAAATTTCCATACGTAGAAAACCTTCCAGAAAACCACGCAGTACAGCGAGTATGCGGTGTGACGGAATTTTTGAAACCGGTTCGGAAAATTCAAAATAATCTTTGAATTTGATCGCTTCTGTTTCTTTATCCGTCATTACCTTGCTTTGCAGCGTAGCTTCTGTTTCAAACAGCTTCCGCAGTTTAGCTCTTACCTGGGCATCTTCATTTACCTGTTCTGCAATGATATCCCTCGCACCCTGCAAAGCAGCTTCTGCGTCTCCAACTTTTTCATTAATGAATTTTGCAGCTGCGGCATTGATATCAGCATCATTTTGTTCGAGTAGCAGGTCAGCCAATGGCTGCAAACCATTTTCTTTTGCTGTTTGTGCTTTAGTTTTTCTTTTTGGTTTGTATGGCAGGTAGATGTCTTCCAGTTCAGCGATCGTGGTGGCTTTATTGATCTTTTCCTGTAATCCAGGTGTCATTTTTTCCAGTTCGGTGATCGTCTTTTCAATAAAAGCTTTTCTCTCGGTAAACTCTTTTAAAAATTTGGCCTCATCCTGTACCTGCTGCACCTGCACTTCATCCATTGCCCCGGTTTTATCTTTGCGGTAACGGGCAATAAAGGGGATGGTAGCGCCTTCTTCCAGCAGGCTTAATACGGCTTCCACCTGCTGTAACTTAAGGTTGAATTTTAATGCAATCGGTTGTATGAAAGTTAACATTGTTTTTTATTTTGGGTTGCGAAAATAGGGTGGTGGGGGGAAATAAAAAATTAAGGATTTGCACACATAAATCAGCCTTTAAAATGATCATAAGCAACCTGCAGTAGTTTTAGCCAGAATGATTATATTTATTACGATTAAAACCTTAGACTATGGCAAAAACCATCATCATTTCACTACTGTTTATATTTCAATCCAGCGGAGAATCTAAAGTCTATGTTTGTTTGAGTGGTACGGCTTATGCATACCACCAGGATAGATATTGCCGGGGCTTAAATAAATGCACACATACTATAAAAGAAGTGAAAGAGTCTTATGCTTCCAGTACTTTGAAACGAAAGAAATGCGGTTATTGTTATTGACTTCTTGCAGCAAATGAAGAAACAGTTCAATTAAACAACAATGCTGAACGGAGCATCGCCAATAAAGTTCAATCAAGGGAATGAAGGATGGTCTGATAAATAATTATACTAATGAAATCCGCTTACCAGGGTTTTGTTCAACAAAAGAATAAATACTATTGCGGATGGTATCATTATCAGCATAAGGATTCAGCAATGATTTTAACTCTAGAGAAGAAGTGATGATATGCTCCTGCGGCAAATAACCCATACCCCAAAAACTTCCTTTATCTATCAGCAGGCAAAGTTTTTCATTTGCTTTAATGCCATCATCCACCACGGCAAAAGTGGGCAGTTGTTTATCCAATGCTTCCAGTGCCATTTTTATTTTGCCATTGTATTTTACCGGCGGGTCAAGAAAGGAAATATCTTTTTCTGTAAACGGTGTCTTGTCAAGAAAACATAATTTTTCATCCAGCTCATATTCCTCCACCATTTTTTTTAACATCACAAGTCCTTCGTGTAATAAGTTAAAACTGTAAAGACAGGGAATATTCTTTTTCTTTTTATCAATGGCCAGCCGGATAAAACCACGGTTGTCTTCAAACATATACAGCGCAAACTT
This sequence comes from Ferruginibacter sp., assembly GCA_047600665.1. Taxonomy (GTDB): domain Bacteria; phylum Bacteroidota; class Bacteroidia; order Chitinophagales; family Chitinophagaceae; genus Ferruginibacter. The sequence goes on along the minus strand of JASGKJ010000003.1, from coordinate 881,822 downwards.
TTGCTGCGGCTGTTTCTGGCTCACATTGTATTTTGGCCAGAGTCTTCTTATTTCAGCGCTCTCCAGCACAATGGCTTCCAGTTCGGTGGCACACTCCCGGAAAGTTATTTTATGAATGCTGCGTAAAAAATTCTGCCGCTTCCTGTCTGCATCATTGTGTGTAAAATGGCTGCTTACCCTTTTCCGGATGTTAACGGCTTTGCCAACGTAAACAATTTTATTTTTTACATCATGAAAATAATACACGCCCGGAACAGGCGGCAGCTTTTCAATATCCGCTTTATTCAGGTGCATGGGCATCCATTGCTCGCCGGAAGATTTTTTCAGCATTTGCTGAATGACAACTTCACCATTATGTGCCAGGTAATGTTCAAATAATTTAACGGTTGCCATTGCATCACCGCCGGCCCGGTGCCGGTGGTTGTTAGTTATCTGCAGTGTGCGGCATAAATTACCAAGACTGTAGGAGGGGAGGCCTGGAAATATTTTGCGACCCATTCTTACCGTGCACAATTTTTTTGCATTGAATTCAAAGCCGGCCGCTTTTAACTGGTGGTTGATAAATGAGTAATCGAAGTTTACATTGTGTGCTATAAAAATTTTATCACGCAGTAAATCATATACCAGTTCTGCCACTTCTTCAAACGTTGGCGCATCGCTGACCATTGCATTGTTAATACCTGTAAGCGCTGTAATATGACCGGGGATATTTTGAAGCGGATTGATAAGGGTCTCAAAATGTTTTACCACCCTTGTGCCATCATGTATGTATATGGCGATCTCTGTTATGCCGTTGGCTGATGCATAACCGCCTGTTGTTTCTATGTCCACTATTGCATACACCGGGTATCAAATTTAAGACAAGCAGCATATAATTGTGTATATGTGTAAAACAGTTTTCCCTCAAATCTTTAATTTCACCGATGTTTGGCCAAACAGCTTACTTTTAGTTTTTGACTTTTAACTTTCTAAAATGGCTTTAAGCAGGATCTGGAGCGCTTTTATCCTGGTGGCAATATTGCTGGCCGGGTATAAATGCTTTTTTGTTGACGGGCAGGATGATGTGTTTTCACGAATGGTTTCCGGTAAATCGGATGAAGTGTACAATGCGTATGCACTTGGAAGTCCTTCTGCTGAAGGCATACAATCCATGGACAGTTTTTTTAAAAAAGCAGAACCATTTGCTTTTAAAAGAAAAGACAAGCCTGAAGATGCCAATACTTTAATTACGGATAACCTGCAGGCTGATTCTGTAAAAATTTTAAAGGAAAAATTCCAAACACTCCGGGTGCTTACTTACAAACAGGCACTGAACCGTCTGCAAAAACCCGTGGATGGTATTATTGAAACCTGCAAAACGGCTGTGACTATTTGTTTTGGACTGATTGGTATCATGGCTTTATTTATGGGCTTTATGGCCATTGCAGAAAAAGCCGGTGGCGTACGTTTCCTTTCAAGAATTATCGGCCCGTTCTTTTCAAAAATATTCCCTGAGCTTCCCAAAGATCACCCGGCACTGGGGCATATGGTAATGAACTTTTCTGCCAACCTGCTGGGGCTGGACAATGCTGCCACACCATTTGGTTTAAAAGCCATGGAAAGTATGCAGGAAATTAACCCGGATAAGAACACAGCTTCCAATTCGCAGATCATGTTTTTGTGTATGCATGCTTCCGGCCCGGTACTCATTCCCGTTAGTATCATTGCTGTAAGGGCTTCTGCGAGGGCTGCTAATCCCACGGACATATTTATTCCCTGTATGATCGCCACCTTCGCTGCCACGCTGGCCGCCATGTGTATCGTAGCGTTTAAACAAAAGATCAACTTGTTTGTGCCGGCAGTGATGGGCTGGTTGCTGGGCATTTCTGCTATTATTGCAGCGCTGGTGATCTACCTGGCAAGGTTAGACGCAGATGGGGTGCAATCCTTTTCAGGCATACTCAGTAATGGATTAATACTGCTGATCTTTCTCCTGATCGTTCTTGGCGGTATTTATAAAAAGATCGATCTTTTTGATGCATTTATCAGTGGAGCCAAAGGCGGCTTTGATACGGCTATAAAGATCATTCCTTACCTGGTGGGTATGCTGGTTGCCATCAGTATGCTGCGTACCAGCGGCGCCTTTGATGTGGTGATAAACGGTTTTAAAAGCTTATTTACTGCTTTGGGAACAGATACCGGCTTTGTGGATGGGTTGCCTACAGCGATCATCAAGCCTTTCAGCGGTGGTGGTGCCAGGGGTATGATGGTGGATACAATGAAAACGTTTGGACCCGATTCATTTGCAGGGAGGCTCAGCTGTATATTGCAGGGTTCATCAGATACTACGTTCTATGTAATTGCTGTTTATTTTGGTGCCGTGGCCGTAAAGAACACCCGCTATACGATCGGTGTAATGCTGCTGGCAGATTTGGTGGCGGCTGTTACAGCGATCTCTTTGTGTTATTTGTTTTTTGGAAATGCCTGAGTTGGTTGCTTAATGCGTTACAGTTAATTTATGCCCTGTGTTTACAGTAAGGTTTGCCAGCGGACTGATAGTGATACTTCTGCATGAAACATCTGAATTGACAGTTACGTTACCAGTATTAATTATTACATCAGTATTAGCATCAGGCACTGCAGTACAGCTCCAGTTTGCAGCATTTTCCCATGCATCGCTTACTGCACCTGTCCACGTATTTGTGAACTTCAGTTCAAATATTTTGCTTGTAGTGTTACCGGCAATACAACGGTATTGATATCCATACCATGCTGATGAAATGTTGTTGATTTGAAGGGTAGCAGTATTGGTGCCGCTATAATTTATATTGTCGGCTATATCACTAAAATTAACGCTGTCTGTACTTGCCTGCCATTTATAATTTGAAGCGGTAAGCCCCGATTGAATTACTTTGCCTGCAGAAAGCGGGCAAACGCTAAGTGCAACTGGTTCACTAATTGAATTTCTCAGAATTAGTAGTGTTCCCCCATTTTCACGTGCAGCAATAAGTATATCTTGTTTTTTATCTCCGTCAATATCTGCAATTGCAATATCCCTCATATCAACAGCGCCTTCGTACAAAACCCTGTTCTCAAAATTGATAAAACCTGGTGTACTCTTATTTTTTAGCAGTGACAATTTTTTATCCCCGCTGTAACCGGCAGCAATTGCAATATCTGGTCGGCCATCACCATCAAGGTCACCCACATCCATACTAAGCAGTGAGATACCGGTTGTAAAGTCAACTTTTGGCGCAAAAGAAATATTACCTGTGGAGCTTGTATTTCTCAATACTGATATTGTAGCTGAACTGGCGTTAGATGTAACGATATCAATAAGTCCATCTCCGTCAATATCACTAAACAGCATTTTCCATGGCTGGCTTCCGGTTTCAAAAACTATATTGGTAGCAAAAGATATATTAGGTGGACTGCTGTTATTGGGTGATATAAATATTTTATTACTGTCGGCTGATAAAATAACCATATCAGGTTTCTGGTCACCATCAATATCTGTCATTTTTATATCCGAGTTCCGAAATACCGCTGAAGGCGTTCCCCCTGAAGAAATATCCTGACCTACCTTAAATCTTACTGTACCGTCAGGATTGCAATCATTACGGATAAAACTAAACCTTACAATTACATATCCCTTTGCAAAGAATTTCAGGATATCCTGCTTGCCGTCATTATTGAGATCTGCAAAGGCAAACTTGTCTGAATATCTTTCTGTAAAGAAAGATGTTTCATTAAATAAAATTTTCTCCGGAGTACTATTATTAACATTGAGATATTGATTGCTGCTAATGCTATTGGCTAAAAAAATATCCTGCCTGCCATCACCAGTAAAATCTTCGATTTCATTCAGCGCAAAGGGGTAATTCTCTTTAATGCCGGAATCTACTGCAAGTGAATTGGTATTAATTATACCGGGTATACTGGCATTATGGAATAAAGAAATTTCGGATAAAGAATCTGCAATAATAATGTCTGCTTTACCATCATTATCAAAATCATTGATTCCTATATCAGCAGGCCATGGGCTTACTTTAAAGACGACTGGCTTTGCAAATGAAGTGCTGTCAAACAGACTTATGCTGCCGGGAAATGAAGGTATAAAAGGTAGCTTGCTGTGGCTTATAAGACCATTATTTGTAACAGATATTAAAGAGTAAGTGGCGCCAACAGGAACGGTGACGGTAAGGTTATTTACGTCTGCATTTAAAACGGTGCCACGTACAGCCCCAAAGAAAACAATATTACTGTCCGGTATTATATTAAAACCGCTTCCGTTGATTGTTACCTGTGTTAGTGGGGCAGCGGATACCGGGGAGAAAGAATTTATTGAAGGCTGTGCATAAGTCTGTACTGTGAACACAATTATTATCAGTAGCCATTTTCTTTTTAAGTGAAGAATCAAATTCATATTTACTGGTATAGATACCTTGCAAATCTAATATAAACCAGCAAAAATCGATTATTGCTAAAGTTTTAAATATCTTTTCTCATAACAAAAAAGCCATTGAAATATTTCAATGGCCTTAACTTATCAATAGCTAAAATAAAAACTCACAGATCTGTAATTGGTTCATATTTCGGAACCAGGCTCTTCATCACTATCCAACCGATTAAATACGCCACAGCACAAATAGAGAAGATGATAAAATAACCGGCTTCTTTTCCAACGAAGCCTGCAAATTTCATTTGCGTGGTTCCTGCATGTTCAAACAGTACGCCTGAACCTTTATTAATGATAAATGAACCTATGCCACCCGCCATACCGCCAATACCGGTGATGGTTGCGATAGCCTTTTTAGGGAACATATCACCTACGGTAGAAAAGATATTGGCAGACCATGACTGGTGGGCAGCGCCTGCAATACCAATGATGATAACAGGCACCCATACACTATAACTGCCTAAGGGCTGCGCCAGTAAAGCGAGCAATGGGAAAAATGCAAAAATGAGCATTGCCTTCATTCTGCCATTGTAAGGATTCATGCCTTTTTTCTCAACAAAGAAAGTAGGTAACCATCCACCGATAATAGACAAAAGAGTAATCGTATAGAGTATGAAAAGAGGGAAAGCGCTTTCAGTACCTTTCAGTCCGAATATATCTTTAAGATAAGCCGGTGTCCAGAACAGGTAGAACCACCATACACCATCTGTCATAAATTTACCAAATACAAATGCCCATGTTTGTTTGTATTTAAAGCAGGCTCCAAATGACACTTTGTTTTGATCTTTGACCAGCTTTGTAACAGCATCTTTGCTACCGGCATCGCTTATGGTATCCTGTTGTATATATTCCAGTTCAGCATTGTTTACTGCCGGGTGAACTTCTGGTTTTTTATACATGAATACCCAGAAACCCATCCATAAAAAGCCCACCACGCCAATGATCATGAAAGACATTTCCCAGCCATAAGCTGCGGCAATGTACGGTATGGTTACAGGTGCAGCCATAGCACCAACAGTGGCGCCTGCATTAAAAATGCTGGTGGCCAGTGCCCTGTCTTTTTTAGGAAAATATTCTGCCGTTGTTTTGATGGCTGCCGGGAAGTTACCGGCTTCACCAACAGCGAGCACAAAACGGGCAAAGATGAAAAGACTTACAGAGGTGGAAGTGATGATGGCTGCTTTATCAAATTTTGCGAGTGCATCTTTGGCACCTTCAAAACCCACGAACCAGTTACCTGTAAGGATGCCCGAAGTGGCGATGCCGCAAAAAGCATGGATACAGGCACCTGCGGACCAGATGCCGATTGCCCAGAGAAAACCTTTCTTTGTATCCATCCAGTCAACAAACCTGCCGGCAAATAACATGGATACAGCATAAAAAATAGAGAACAAAGCTGTAACACTTCCATAATCACTATCTGTCCAGTGAAACTCAGGCACCAGGTAATCCTTCCATGTTAAAGAAAGCACCTGGCGGTCGAGGTAGTTAATGGTGGTCGCAAAAAAAAGCAACGCACAGATCTTCCAGCGGTATTTACTCATGGTGCCGGTAGCCTGCGTTACCCCTGGTTTTGCTATGGCTGCTTCAGTCTGTATTGTTGACATCAGGTAAAATTTATAAATGCAATCGTTATGAATTTATGGGTAACCCCCATTTTTATTTTGCCCTTAATGAAGCAATGGTTGCAAGCACTTCTTTTGTCAGCGATTCGATCTTTGCATAGTCTTTTGCTTCCAGCAATGGTTTGCTGATCAATTTACTGCCCATGCCAACTGCCACCACACCGGCTTTAAACCATGCACCGATATTTTCTTTTGTTGTATCAACACCACCTGTGGGCATAAAGATCAAATTCGGGAATAATTCTTTTATCGTACTCATGAACTCCGGGCCCAGCATATTACCCGGGAACAGTTTTATAAATTTAGCACCTAAATTTTCTGCTGCAATAATTTCTGACGGTGTCATACAGCCCGGTACCCACAGCATATTGTGTTTATCCGCCACTTCGGCTGCCGATGGTACAAGACCCGGGGAGATAATATAATCGGCCCCTGCATCAATAAAAGCCTGTGCCTGTTCGCCATTTTTTATCGTACCAACACCCAGGTACATATCTTTCATTTCGCTGTCGCACAATGCACGCATGGCCTTAAAGTTATTTAAAGCAGCTTCGCCCCTGTTGGTGTATTCAACTGTTCTTATCCCTGCACGGTAAATGGCACGCAATACTTCCAGTGTAACTTCGGTGTCTTTGTAAAAATAGAGTGGTAAAATGCCCTGTTCAGGTACCAGTTTCAGTAATATTTCTTTCTTGTTCATACAGCTTTTTATTGGGCAACAATGTTACTTAATATTGGGAGCAGCCCATTCTTTTTTTACGCAATCGATGACGTAAAATATTGAGCTTCATTTACTGCAAACTACGCAAACGATGGCGTAAGTTTTTATTTCAAAAGCTTGGCTTTTTTAAAAATAATGAAAGAGATTTGACCTCACTTTTTAAAACAACAGAAAATCTTTAACGATCATGCCGAAGAAAGTAGTTACGCTTGGAGAGATCATGCTCCGCTTATCAACCCCCGATTATAAACGTTTTGTACAGGCCGATACTTTTGAAGTAACCTATGGTGGTGGTGAAGCCAACGTGGCTGCTGCTATCTGTAATTATGGTGAGAACGGAACCTTTGTTACAAAAGTGCCTAATAATGCTATTGGTCAGTCTGCCATTAACCACCTGCGCCGTTATGGTGTGAATACACAACATATTGCCAGGGGTGGTGACAGGCTGGGTATCTATTTTCTTGAAACAGGTGCTTCCATGAGGGCATCACAGGTTATTTATGACCGTGCTGGTGCTTCCATTGCAGATGTGGATGCAAGTGAATTTGATTTTAATAAAATATTTGATGGTGCAGACTGGTTTCATACAACCGGTATTACACCTGCATTAAGTGATAAAGCAGCTGCTTTAACAGAAGCGGCACTGAAAGCGGCAAAGGCAATGGGCATTACCACGAGCATTGACCTGAACTACCGTAAAAAATTATGGAGCAAAGAAAAAGCCCGTGAAGTGATGAGCAAGCTCTGCCAGTACGTGGATGTTTGTATCGGTAACGAAGAAGATGCAGATACAACACTTGGTTTTAAAGCAGCACACACCGATGTAACAAAAGGTGAGCTCAACCTGGATGGTTTTAAAGATGTGTTCAAACAGATGAAAGAAAAATTTGGCTTCAAATTCATCGCTTCTTCTTTACGTGAAAGCTACAGCGCCAGCGATAATGGCTGGAGTGCACTGGTATATGACGGCAGCGAATTCTATCACACCAAAAAGTACAATGTACGTATCGTTGACCGTGTGGGTAGCGGGGACAGTTTTGCAAGCGGTCTTATATACGGGCTTGTAACTGGTATGCCAATGAACGATGCGGCAGAATTTGGTGTGGCAGCTTCAGCATTAAAACATACTATTCCGGGTGATTTGAATCATGCCACACTGAGTGATGTGAAAGAATTGATGAAGGGTGATGGCAGCGGAAGGGTACAAAGGTAATTTCTGTAACCCCCACAGAAATTTAACAAAGGGTTTTGTCTTGGTTATAGAGTTTTATTTTCAATCAGGCCCTTCCTTTTTTTAGGGGAAGGGCATTTTTAAAAAGACAGTCATGATCATCGATTCATTAGAGAACGCATATAAGTACAGTGACCTGCACAAGAACTTTTCAAAGGCATTCCAGTTTGTAAATCATACCAACCTGGATACAGTGGAAGTGGGCAAATACGAAATTGACGGAAAGGATGTGCATGCTGCAGTATCATTAAAGGACGGTGTAAAAGCAGAGGATGCCAAATACGAGGCACACGATAATTATATCGATATACAGGTATGCCCTACCGGTAGTGAAAAGATCGGCTGGTCGCCAAGGAAAAAATGCAAAGACATTAAAACAGCTTATAACCCTGAAAAGGATGTGACCTTTTACAATGTTATACCAGATACATACGTGCAGCTGCACGCCGGCCAGTTTGCTATCTTCTTTCCGGAAGATGTGCACGGACCAATGATTGGCGAGGGGCCGGTGAAAAAACTGGTTGTAAAAGTTAAAATATAACAAGGAAGAACCACAACCATAAGCGTATATATTATTTTACAGGTATACGCTGATTGCCCCAACAGGCAAGATTCCATTTTGTTCCTTTTGAATAAACTGATTTACCAAATGCAGCTAACGACTGCATTTTTTTATTGCTGTTTTCCGGCATCGTTTGCATAAAAATTTATCAGCAGCGGACTGCTTTTTTTTAACTTAGATGCTGCTAAAAAGCTTGCCTTTTTGCCTGTAACCACGCTATTATTACCTGTTTACGTTGTTAACTTATTGCTTAATTAAATTGTCAGATCACAGGCAAAATTCTGTATGAAAAAATCTCTTAGAACAGCGCTGTCTATCCTTGCCCTGTTAATTGCATTTACTTCTTTTTCACAAGATCAATGTATGCCTGTCGGCTGGGCCACGCAAAATGGCGGTGTAACAGGTGGCGGCGATGTGACGCCGGTGGTGGTGAGTACCTATAACGATCTTAAAACAGCTATCACTTCTTCCACTGTAAAGGTCATACACATTTCAGGAACGATCACCATTCCTTCCAGTGGACGTATCAATTTACAGGACCGCTCAGGAAAAACCATCTTTGGATTACCGGGCTCAAAGCTGGTGTCTGCAGATCTTACAGCTGCCGGTTCAGGTATACTCTATGTAAAAAGATGCAGTAATATTATCTTCCGTAATATCACTTTTGAAGGGCCGGGCGCTTATGATATGGATGGCAATGATAACATGACACTGGAAACATGTACAAATATCTGGGTGGATCACTGCGAATTCCAGGATGGCATGGATGGTAACCTTGATATTAAAAGTGCTTCTGATTTTGTTTCTGTTACCTGGTGTAAATTCATTTACAACAAAGCGCCCATTCCGGGTGGTACGGGAGGTTCAAATGATCACCGCTTTTGTAACTTACTGGGCTCTGGTGATGATGCTGTTGAGGACAGGGGGAAACTAAGTGTAACATTTCAAAATTGCTGGTGGGCACAGGGTTGCAAAGCCCGTATGCCAAGAGTACGTTTTGGAAAAGTGCATATTGTAAATAATCTTTTTAACAGCACAGCAGCCTCGCAATGCGTGCAGGCGGGTTTTGAAGCAGATCTCTTGGTGGAAAGCAATGTGTTTGAAAACGTTGGTTCGCCGATAGACAAGATGGCCAATAATTTTACCGCCATCACCGCCAGGGATAATATTTTTACAGGTACATCCGGTAATACAACCGGCAGCGGTACTTCGTTCACACCTCCTTACAGCCTGTCTATCTTACCTGTTGCTGTGGTAAAAACTGTTGTTAGTAATCCTGCCTGTGGTGCCGGTGCAACAATGACAGCACCTGGTAAATGCGGGTGCGGTATCTATTCACTAACAACAAATATAGCCCCGGCAGCTGCTGGTACTGTTTCAAAATCTCCTGATAACGATCTCTATGCACCAGACAGTGTTGTAACTGTTACAGCCACTGCAGCCCTGGGCTACGAATTTGTAAACTGGAGCGGTGACATTACAGGATATGATGCTGTAACAACGGTGGCGATGAATGCAAACAAAACGGTAACAGCCAATTTTCAAACCATACAAAAGCCGGTATTAAGTGCCGATGCAATACAACCTTCTTATGCAGGTACAAGCAAACCTTACCTGTCAGTAATTGCCGGCAGTAAACAAACGGCTTATATAAGCGGTGTGATCAATGATCCTACAGACCCGGCAGCAACAGAAGGATTGATCTTTACTGTATCAAGCACCAGTGCGGTGATACAGGTTACCAGTAACAATACGGCCGTGGTGCCTGTGAATAATGTTGTTATTACAAAGGCAAGCAGTAAAACGATCGTAAAGATCATACCGGCAGGTGTTGGGTATGCAACCCTTACACTAACGGCAACCAATACTGCAGGAAGCTCTGAAAAGTACACCGTGAGTTATGCAGCCTCGGCAGCTTCCGCTAACCCGCCAGCCACGCAGTTTTACACAACAGCCTCGGATGCATCCGGAGCTTCTGCTGTTGATAGTGATTATATGTTTGTGGCAGATGATGAAAGCAATGCTATCCGTTTATACAACCGGCATCATTCCGGGAAAGAATTATATTCCCTTGATATTACCAGTGCTATCGGTGCAGAAGAAGAATGTGACCTGGAAGGGTCTTCTGCAAGTGTTAAATACAATGCTGGTAAACGTATTTACTGGATCGGTTCATTAGGCAACAGCAAGAGTGGCAGCCTGAAACCGGACAGGAATAAAGCGCTGGCAACTGATGTAAATGGTACTGGTGCAGCTTCCACATTAACGGTAAAAAGTTATTCCAATCAAATGCGGAATGCGCTTATTACATGGGGTAACGGTAACGGATGGAACTTTACTGCTGCTGCGGCGGAAGATATGATTCCAAAAAGAATTGATGGATTTAACGTGGAGGGGTTGTCTATTACGACAGGAGGAGATACTGCGTATATTGGTTTCCGGGCTCCCTGTGTACCCATAAAAGGTACGGCACCCAACAGCACCAACAGGAAGTATGCCCTGGTTGCACCAATTACCAATTTTGAAACGATCATGAACGGCAGTGGCGAAGTGGCCACTTCGCCATCAGTAAGTGAACCAATATTATTTGACCTGGAAGGATTAGGCATAAGAAGTATCGAACGTGTTGGCAATGGAAAATACCTGATCGTTGCCGGTCTTTATACAGGCGGTGGAACGCCCGCTGTGTATTTATGGGATGGAGTGGTGCCCGCCAATCCTGGTATTAATCCCATAACGACAAGCAGCAGCACTTCAAAATTGGTAAAGCTCAGCCTTCCAGGGTTGCAGGATCTTGCACAAACATCTGCTGATGGGGAAGCAGAAGGGCATCCTGAAGCAATGATTGCAGATGTGATCAACGATGTATTGAATATTTATCTTATCAGCGATAATGGCACCGTGGATTTTTATAATGATGGTAAGGAAGCAAAGAGTTTAGCACGCAATGAATTTAAAAAATTCCGGCAGGATAAATTTACATGGTCACTTAGTGATGCCGTTGCGCTCAACATCAGTACAGCAGGTTTAGGCAGTGGTACTGTTACGCTAAATCCTGCAGGTGGAACTTATACACCAGGTACCGTAGTTACGGTTACTGCAAATGCAACGACAGGCAGCTTTACAGGATGGTCGGGTGATCTTACAGGCGCTTCCAATCCTGCTACTATTATAATGAATACCAGCAAATCGGTAACGGCGATTTTCGGAACAGGTGTAGCCAGGAAAAAGATCGCTTATGTTACAGATCCCAATGGCGCCACCTATATCAATGATACTAAAATACTGCCTGCGTTGAAAGCAGATACCAATCTGATTGTTACCGAGATCAATGGTAACCAAACCGGTATTGATTACAGCCCTTATGATTGCATCGTATTTAGCGAAGTACCCAGTTCAACAGCCGCAGGTGTGCTGGCACTGCGTGGTATTAATAAACCTTTCCTGATGATGAAAGTGCATGCGTATAAAGTTGCTTCAGGTGCATGGGGATGGGCAGGCAGCACAACTGCTTATGGAGAGAATACAACAGAAACCAATATTGTTGTTTCAGATAAATCCCATCCCATTTTTACAGGTGTAAACTTTGTGAATGGTAATGAAGTGCAAATGCTTTCATCTGTTGCTGCATCAAAAGGGATCACTTATATGAATCCTTTGTTGTTTGCAAACCCCGCCAATGGAACTGTTAGTTCTGTTGCAACGGTAAAAAATAATGTGAACCAATCTTCTATTTTGCAGATGCCTGCGGGAACCAGTATTAATGGCACCACAGTTCCACAGGATTTTATACAGGTAGGTATCAATTCATCATCGTACGCAAATGTTACCAGTGATGGTGTAAAAATTGTATTGAATGCGGTGTATTATCTTACCCAGCTATTGCAAAAAAGCGAGCTTAACCTGTGCCCCGACGCTGCAACAGGCTCCTTTACTTCAAACATAAATGGCGGCAGCTATCAATGGCAGTGGGACACCTGCGGAACAGGCTGTTATGTAAACATTGCCAACAACAATTATTTTTCCGGTACCAATACAAAAAAGCTCCAGTTAAGCAACATCCCAACCAGTTTTAATGGTTACCGGTTCCGCTGTGTAAGTGATGGTAGTAACAGTAACGGGTACACGGTAAAGTTTACTGCGAACTGGACAGGTGCTGTCAGCAATGCCTGGGAAATACCGGGTAACTGGGAGTGCAATACAGTACCGGATGAATATACCGATGTGGTGATAAGGAAAGGTACACCGGTTTTAAATTCATCCACCACAATAAGAAGTTTACTGGCTGGCAGTACTGTAAACATTACAGTTAATTCAGCAAATAATTTAACCATTAAACATTAGTGAAAAGAGGCAGCAAAAACGGGTAAATTGTTAGGAGAGCATTTAAGCTGCGTTCAAAATGATAGAATGAAAGCTGTAGGAATTGACGGATGTAAATTTGGTTGGGTGGCTGTATCCCTGTACGATACAGAAGTGAGGCTTTTTAAAAATATCGCAGAAATATTTAAGCACTATAATAAGGGATATTCATTTCTGATTGATATACCCATAGGCCTTCCAGGTTCTAACTGCAATGAAAGGACTTGTGAGTCTTTAGCAAGAAGGATGCTGACCGGGCATAGAAAATTTAGTGTATTTAATGTCCCTTGCAGAGAAGCTGTGTACGTTGAAAGTTTTGAAGAAGCAAACAGGATCAACAAAAAAATACTTTCAAAAGGATTGTCAAAACAATCATGGGCAATTACTCCCAAAATAAGGGAAGTAGACAGGTGGTTAAATAAGAATAAAGAACTGAGGTCAATTTTGAAAGAATCTCACCCGGAAATAGTGTTTCATTGGTTAAACGGTGGACGTTCGATGGCGTTTAACAAAAAATCAAGCAATGGCTTAAAGGAGAGGATCGGTGTTTTAATGAAATATGATAAAAGAATAGAGAAGATATATAAAGATGCGGCGAAATTTAAAAAGAAAGATGTAACGCCTGATGATGTAGCAGATGCATTGTGTTTAGCTGTGGCTGGTAATAAAATTAACAGTACTAAAAAGCAAACATTGCCCGAATTCACCCATGTTGATGAAAAAGGCATAGAAATGGCCATGTATTATTACAGGCATGGTTCACAAAAATAATAACAGGATATGCCATTCCTGCGTTACTAAATACAATTTCCCTCATTCGAAAAACACTCCTCACTTCCTTTTATTGGCGCCCCTTTTAATATTCACTATTTTTGCGGTTCGGTTAAATAAAAGACACTATGGCAAAAATAGCGATCAATATAGCAACAGGCAGCCTGCAGAAAGAAGAGATCATTGTTGGAATAGACCTTGGCACCACCAACAGCCTTGTTGCAATCATTCATCCTGAAACAAACCAACCCGTTGCATTACGGGAGCACAACAGCAGTTCGCTGGTACCTTCGGTAATACATTTTGATGAGTCAGGTAATGCTGTAGTAGGCGAGGAAGCAAAAAAGAAACTGGTCAGTGAACCGCAGAACACCATTTTTTCAGCCAAGCGGCTGATGGGTAAATCTTACAATGATATAAAGGAGAATGCTTCTTTCTTTACTTACAAAGTAATAGATGATAATACAGAAAGCCTGGTAAAGGTACAGGTGGGTAATAAGTTTTACACGCCGATCGACCTGTCTTCTTATATTTTAAAAGAATTGAAACAACGGGCCGAGCATATTTTAAAAACACCAGTAAACAAGGCCGTGATAACCGTGCCTGCTTATTTTAATGATGCACAGCGGCAGGCAACAAGAGATGCAGGTAAGCTTGCCGGGCTGGATGTATTAAGAATTATCAATGAACCTACAGCAGCAAGTCTTGCGTACGGGTTGGGTTTAAGTAAAGAAGAAGAAAAAACAATTGCAGTGTACGATCTCGGTGGCGGCACTTTTGATGTTTCTGTCTTAAAGATCACCAATGGTATTTTTGAAGTGCTCTCAACTAACGGTGACACCTATCTTGGTGGTGATGATATTGACAAAGCCATTGTGCAATACTGGTTGCAACAGGCCGGTATCAGTGAAGATGAATTAAAGATCAACAAAGAGTTTTCACAGGCCATCCGTTTAAAAGCCGAAGAAGCAAAAATTCATTTATCATCCAATGACAGTTATAAAGCTGATCTGAATGGTGATCCATTGTCTATTACTAAAACAGTATTTGAAAGTTTGATACAAGCATTGGTTGATAAAACAATCGGCTGCTGTAAAAATGCTCTTAAGGATGCCGGGTTAAAGAAGGAAGATATTGATGTGGTGGTGATGGTGGGTGGCAGCACAAGAGTACCTTTGATAAAACAAACTGTGGGAGCTTTCTTTGGCAAACCGGTTAATGATACAGTGAATCCTGATGAAGTGGTGGCGCTGGGTGCAGCCATACAGGCGGATGTGCTGGCAGGTAACAACAGGGAATTATTGCTGTTGGATGTTACACCACTTTCATTGGGTATTGAAACAATGGGAGGCCTGATGGACGTATTGATCCCACGTAATTCCAAAATTCCGAATAAAGTTGGAAGACAATATACCACTTATAAAGATGGACAAAGTGGAATGAAGATCGCCGTATACCAGGGAGAACGGGATATGGTAAAAGATAACCGTAAACTGGCTGAATTTAATTTGACCGGCATTCCCGCCATGCCGGCTGGTTTACCAAAAGTGGAAGTAAGTTTTTTGATCAATGCAGATGGTATTCTTGCTGTAAAGGCAAAAGAATTGCGGAGTGGTGTGGAGCAAAGTATCGAAGTAAAACCACAGTATGGCCTGACCGATACTCAGCTGGAAACTATGTTACTGGATTCCATCACACATGCCAAAGAAGATATTGCCGCCAGGGCATTGATAGAAGCAAGGACCGAAGCCGACCAGTTACTGGCAACAACAGAAAAATTTATACAGAAAAATGCAGAGCGGCTTTCACCCGATGAGTTAATGAGAACAGCTGCAGCCATGCAGGCACTCCAACTGGCAAGTACGATGGAAGACAAAGACCTGATCCATACAAAGATTGAAGAACTGAATGAAATATCAAGACCCTATGCAGAGAGAGTAATGGATGAAGCAGTGGCAACAGCAATGAAAGGAAGAACAGTTTAAAAAGAGCGCTGCAAAAAGCAGCGCCCCGTGTTACCAAAACTGCGTATGAAGTAATTAAAATTTTATAGTTGTTTGTAACCTGAAATTTCTTGGTGTACCCTGGTAAAAAAGATATTCCTGGAAATCAGGATACCATGATCCCCCGGTTGCATAACGAATGTTACCAAGATTATAAGTATTAAGGCTTATATTGAAATTGCCTGTGGAATAGCTGAGTGCTGCATCAAGTAATGTGTAAGCAGGTAAATATTTGTTCCCCTCTGTGCTGTTCCATCCCGGCCATACTGCACTCCTTTTATCTGTATACTGAAATCCTGCACCAATACCCAGTCCTTTTAAGAAGCCATCAGTTACCTGGTATTTTACCCACACATTCGAAAGATTTTTGCAGGTGCCATTATTTTGAAGTCCAATGAATGTTTTATCCTCGTCTTTCGTAATGCGGGGGTTTACATACGCATAGTTGATATTAACATACCAGTTGGCATTTATTCTTCCGGCAATATCAATATCAAGACCTGTACTGCGTATCTGGCCTGTTTTTAAATAAAACCCCGGGTGAACAAAATCTGAAGTTCCCACTTCGTTCTTGCGCATATCATATACAGAAGCTGTAATGGACAGTTGTTTATTAAACAACAGTGCTTTTACACCAATTTCATTATTGCTCCCTGTTAGTGGCGGCAGCCTCCCCCCGGCAAAAATTGCTCCACGCTGCGAAAGAAAGCTTTCATCATGCATGGCATAAACAGAAAGATCTTTATTTATCAGGTAAGTAAGACCGACCCTTGGTGTAAACTTGTTATCTTCTATTTCGTTGTCAGTCACTAAATGGGTAAAACGGCCTGCAATTGTTACAATCAATTTATTGTACAATTTAATATGGTCCTGTACATACAATGCGTACCATTTGTTGTATGCAAAAGATGTGCCCCTGTTTGCACCGCTTAACACCATGCTCTCCTTTGGTAAATAATACGTAGGATTATTTATTGCCAATGGATATTTATTTTCACCCCAATCACCATCGTAAGTACTGCCATCTTTAGAATTGCCATAGTCAAAACCAATCAATACTTTATGTTCTGCATTTTTTCCAGTGTAAAATTTCCCGTCTGTGAATAATTGTATGTTTGTAAGCCGGCCTTCCCAATCACTATAACTTAAATAACGGTAAATAGTATCTTTTGTAGGACTTATACCTTCAGGGTACATCGTAGTGCCGTCCCAATCGGTGGTCATATAAGCTGCCTGTGCATTAAACGCCCAGTTGTTATTTAGCTTATGTTTCAGGTGAATACGGTTGTAAACATCTGCACCCCAAAATTTAGGAAGATTAGGGTCAACAATAGCCAGGTCAACCGGTAAAGCATTCAGATTCTCCATTCACCGAAACAGCATATTGCGAGTTGGCACGGGTTGCTGCTTTTACATAATTATGTTCAAACGTAAGGCTTGTATTTTCGTTGAAATCATATTTTAATACAGGGCAAAACCAATAACGGTAAAAATCACCAAACTGGAAAAAATCCTCTCTCTTCTGTCCGCCTGCATTCAAACGGTAAGTCAGCTTTCCATCTTTTTTAAATTCACCGCCCAGGTCAATATAAGTACGCATCATGTGCCAGCTGCCAATCCCAAAACCTACTTCCCGTATTTGCTGGTGTGTTGGTTGCTTTGTAACCACGTTTATCAAACCGCCTGGTTCTGCATTGGAGAGCATAAAACCAGCCGGGCCTTTTACAAATTCCATTCTTTCTATCATAGCGCCATCCTCCTGTGCATTCCACCAGATGGGGCCACCAACGCCGTTGCGGTAAGTACCATAAGTAGCATCCATGCCCCGTATCTGGAAAGTAAGATCAAGTTCCGAACCATAGCTTTTTGTTATGGCACTTGATATGCGGAATATTTCACTCTTGGTAAGCAGTCCCATATCAGTAAGCGTTTGCTTTGTTGCTACTGTTATATTCTGCGGCACCTCTATTAACTCTGTATTTAGCCGCAGGGAAGTAGATGCTTTTGCTGCTATATAAGATTTTTTATTGGCGCTTACCAGCACTTCTGCAAGATGTGCTGCATTTTCGCTTAAACTGAAATTAAGTGAAGTGGTTTTTCCTGCTGTTACTTCTGCTTTTTGTGTTGTTTTTGAAAAACCAACAGAGGTTACTTCCACCTGGTAAATACCGGGATTGATATTTTTAAAATTGAACTGGCCATTTTCATTGGTAACAGTGGATTTTTTTAATTCTTTTAGTGTAACTGTTACAGAAGCAGCGGGGTTATTATCGCTTGTAATTACAGTGCCGGTAATACTGGCCTTGTCTTCTGTACTGGTTTGTGCCTGCATGGTCAAACCAAGGCATAATATGCCTGTAAGCAGAAAAAGGTTTCTCATTGTAAAGCGGTTAGGTGATAAAAGTTTTTGCGTTGCAAAAGTGATTTAAGAAACCGGGAACGGGAATAGCAAGCGGGAAAAATTATTTACGCAAAAAGAAAACTGGTATTTAGACGGCAAATTCTTTGCCTGGATAAAACAATAAAAGATGCCTTTAGAAAATTCATATTTCCCTCTTTTTTCGCTGCATCAACAAGAAGATAATTACAGTTAAAAATGCTGCAGCGCTCACTGTCAGTGAAAGTGGCAAGTAGGGTGGTTTATAGCGAAATTCAAGCTGGTGCCTGCCTGAATTTATCATGGCATACATGAAAGAGATATTTCCTTTATGGATAGACGTTTCCCTGCCATCCACCAGTAATTGCCAGTTGCTGTTATAATTCTGGAATAATACAAAAGGTTTTTGCTGTGTGATAGTTATATCAAAGAATAAACCCCACGGGGCAAATTGTTTTATGCTGATAGAAGATCGACCTGCAGAAGCAGTGTCAATCCGTAAGGATGAATCAGTAAATAACACTTTCTTATTGCCTGTCGCAATTTTGCCGGCTTCTCCATACCGTATAACTGTATCCGCAAAGTAACAAACAGGGTATTGCATTACCTTTTCCGCCAGTAGAGAATCACTGTCAAAGTCAGAAAGACTGCGGGTAAAGGAAGGATTTAATTCTTCTTTTACCTGTACTATTTTTTTTGTATAGAAAGAGGCACAGCCAAATTCCCGGTTGGTGCCGGCTTCAATAAAATTATTTGTTTCAATAGTTGTATTAATGTCAGGAAGAGGAAAATCAACAGGACTTTCTTTTATCAGGTTGTTAATGGCGGCCGGTGATTTTTGCGCCACAAATGTTGATGGTATGGAAAATTGGGCGAGCAAAACCGGGTTGATAATAAAAAGAAAAGCCAGCCATTTTAGTTGCAGGATATTCTTCTTTCGTAAGATGTATATAAATAATGCAAGAAAAATGATCTGTATCAATCCTTCCAGCAACACCGCATCCGCAAATGAAAGACTGTCGTAAAACTGTTTGATAAAACTTCTTTTATCAGCTGCCTGAAAAAAATTTGCTTTAAAAAGCGTGATCTTTTTAAATAGTGGACTGTTGCCGGTATGTACCAGCATTGCCAATACTACGGCGATAATGCCAAATATGCCGAGGTGGCTGTAAAATTTTGTGCTCTTGTCCTTCACTGCCTCAAAAAAATCATCCAGCATAAAGGAGGAAAGGATGAGCAGGCCAAGCGTTGTAAAGAGCCGCATAATGCCAGGATGCCTGAAATGATCAGTAAGCGGTACAAGGTGATAAAAGATCTTTCTTACAGGTGTGGCCGGCCCCAGCGAAAAAAGAAATATAATAATGGTGGCCGTTAGTATGAACCGTTGTGTTCCGCTGAATTTCTTTTTTAAAATAAACACCAGTAATAGTAAGGTAAACAAACCCATGTAAGCACTCCTTGCTGTTGGATCTGTTGTAAGCCAGCCATGCTGCTTGGTTACGCTTAGTGGAAAAAGATATGAAATAATAGCAAAGGGGTTAAAGGGGTTAGCCTGTGCATCACTGATGGCTATGGCACTGGAGCGCTGGTAATAAGGCAGGTAATCGGCATAAGAAAGGAATGCAGGCAAGGCCAGTAATAAAAAAGTAATAACAGCAAGCGAAGAAGCTTTTATAAATAAGATGCTGATTTTTCTATCCGGGTTTTTCCGGTAACAGCTAATAAGCGTACATAAAAATGCAAAGCATAAAATATAACCGGCCATTATCAGGTGTGAAGGATAACCGGCTGTCAGCAGCATGTATAATGCCAATGAAGTCTTGAGCGCATTACTGTATGCTGCAGGTTTTAAAGTTATAAGACGGTAATAGTAGAGGAAAACAAATGGAATAAATGCAGCGCTGCCTGTCCACACAGTTATCTGTGCCGTATCAATAATATAACCGCTGAACATATAGCATACAGCCACAATAACTTTGCTGCGGTGAGTGATGTTAAATTCATTCAGCAATTTGTATATGCCTATGCCACCAATAAAAATGTACAGCAATGTTTCATATTGCAGCATGGTCATATTGTAGCGGCCAAATAAAGAGAACAGCCAGATAACAGGGTTCCAAACACCGGCCTGCATATCACCATGCAACGGGAAGCCCATATAGAAATAAGGATTCCATAAAGGCAGGTGACCGCTTTGTAATGTTTCGCTTATAAAATAACGGCAGGGGAGAAAATAAATATAAGCATCATTTTTAAGGGTGAAAAGATTGCTGCTTACCGGCCAGTAACCCAACAGGCAAATAAAAGCCAGCAGCAGCCAGGTTTTTACCGGCACACCACAGAGAACTTTATTGGTTATTTTTTTATTCAACGTATATCACCAGTTTATTTTTTGCTCCATATACCTATCACCGATCGCCCTGCTGAATGAAGGATCAGTTTGTCTGTGATTTTTGATACAGGTATGATGAAAGAATCCCAGAAACTGATTTGTTTTTTTGTTGGGTATTGTTGTTTTAATAAATATTTGTTTGCAAGCGATGTGGCAAGTCCCATACTGTCAGCGTAAAAGATTTTTTCATTTGTTAGATGATCTCCTGCTTTTGAGAGCAACTCCTTTTTATTATACCTCCTGAAATGACCGATCGCTTTATCAAAAGGGCTCATTAAAAAATCATATGCCGGCGAAAGTGCAATTAAATGCCCGCCGGACCGGAGTAATGCAGCTGCAGTTTCAATTTCTTTTTTATCATCTTCGATATGCTCCAGTACGTCAATATAAATAATGGTATCAAACTGTGCGTTAAGTTCGTTAGTATAGCCATTGAAAACAGTACAACCACCCGGTAATATTTTATCACTTATTCTTTTTTCAATTTCAATACAGAAGTTTTTGTCAGGTTCCAGCAGGGTCCAGTGTTGCACAGCGGGTGTAAAAAATAAATTGGTATTGGTGCCAATACCTGCACCTGCTTCCAGTACATCGCCTTTGATAAATGGTTTTATCAGGCTTGCCACGTATAGTTTCCAGTTTTTTGCTGCTGCAAACAGTTCCAGTTCATTCCCTATATATTCAAATGATGCTTCGCTCATTTTATATGGTTTCTGTTTGCAAAATATAATCCCTGTAGTGAAGGGCGGGAATAAACTTTCTTTGAGACTGTGTGGACAGGTAGATAAATATTGCAATAAGCGAAATGATAAAACTGATGAGCAGGATGATGACCATGGAGGTGCCTATAGTAGAGGCCCAGCCGGGTATGGCCATTGCTGTGGTGGTTTTTATTACCAGGATGCCGGCAATAGAAACTGCTGACAAGAGGATCAGTAAAAAAGAAATGATCGCAATACGTGTAATGATGATCTCCAGGAAAACAGAAATGGCACCAAAGCCATGCAGCAGTAAACTGGTAAAATTCATTTTTGATTTGCCTGCATAACGGTTACCCCTGTCCGTAGGCAATGCTTTGTAAGGTAATCCTGATTTCATGATGCCGCCCGGGTAATTGTTCCATATCTCGCTGTAATAAACAGCCCTGCACAGAGTGGGGTAGGAGAGTATGGAGTAATTGCCAAACGAGATCTTTTTTCCTGTAAATAAATAGAAACTTAATTTATATAGATAATAAAACAATTTAAACGCAATGCCATTGGTTCTTCTTTTTCTTGCTGCAAAAAAAACGGTCCCCGGTTCTTTTGCATTGGCGGCAAGCAACAGGGGAATATCCTGCACCCTGTCCTCCCCGTCGGAATCCATTACAATTACCCGGCTGCCGTTAAAATGTTCTTTAATATAAGACAGGCCGATCGCAATTGCCTTTTGATGACCAAGGTTCCTGCTGAGGTGAATCACCGTTATCTTATTGCTGTCATTCAGCTTTTGAATACTAAAGCTGGCAGAGCAATCATTCACCACAACGATTGAAATATTTTTAAGAATGGCAGCATCCAGCTTATTGATGTCCTGAAATATCATTTGCAGCGATTCCTCATCATTGTACACTGGCACTAATATGGTAATGGCTTCCGGCATTATTTTATTTTAAACACCCTGAATTGCTGGTTTTCGAAGATCGGTTGCTGTAGCCAGCCGGGCTGTTGCAAATTACTGTCATTTTTATCAAAATATAAATAAACAGGATATGGATGCCAGTTACTGTCCATTATATTTTGCTTTATGTATCTCTCCACTGCCTCCCTTCTTTTTTCAATTTCAAAACAAAGGTGTGGATGTGGTATCCAGGCTTTTTCATTACTGTAGAGCTGTATGGCGCAGTTCAGTACATAATTCTTTTCATTCCCGGCAACAATGCCATGGTCCTGGCGATCTTTAAAAAAATCGACCAGTTCTTTTTCATTCCTGCTAAGATACGTGCCTGCATTATCAGGACTGGCTACAGCGTAACCAAACCAGGTTATATTATCGAATAAGAAAATAAAGATCAGTAAAGCCAGTATTGCCATGTTTTTGATACCCTTTGCTGCATATTTATTTATGATGCATTGCAGCGCAGGTATGCTGAATAAAAAGAAACCGGCATAGATATAGCCTCTTGTAAAATGGATCGGCTGTTCAGGTTTGATAGCAAACCCATGTACAGATAATAAAAAAGCAACGGTACCCCACCAAAAGAAAAGCCTGTTAAAGGGCTCTGCAAAATGCTTTTTCAGCAGCGGTACGTTTTTTACACATAAGAATGACAGCAGCCACACCAATGTGTAAGCAGGTAAAAACTGATGTATTTTATAGCCCCAGTCGAGTGAATTAAGCTGGTTGATATACCTGTAGATTTTTATGCTGCCCAGTATACCGGCATAAAAAATAAAGTAAATGACAAAGGCAGCCAACACCAGGTAAAACTGCCGGATCGTAAATTGTTTGTTTTTGAAGTAGAAAACTTCGGCTGTTATCCATGCCAGTACAATCGCAATAATTTCTATTGCGGTATACGGATGTGACAGGGTGAGCAATAACATTACTAAAAATGCAGCTGCAAATTTTTTACGGAGAACAAACCAAATGCAGGTAACAAACAGGAAATGATAATAAGCCTCCAGCGGGTAAATAAGTGTTCTGCCAAAATTCAAACACCAGAAACCATTGGCAGGATCAAGATGAAAGATATTGTCTCCAAGATTTGATAGTGATCCCCGGAAAAACAAAAAGTGAATGAATATACCTGCTGCTGACAATAACCCGCCGCCCCAGCAAAATAATACGGTAAATAATTTTTTGTGCCTGTATTGTGGTATCAGCAGTTCAATAACCTCTATCACCATTTTTAAGGCCAGGACCGCAAATACAAAATTGAAGAGCATCAATAATATGGCGGGTGGTATCTGGAGCCACTTCCATAAATAACCGAGCACCAAAAATTGAGGCTGGAAAAAAACAGCACCATCGTTAAAATTATTCAGCATTGGCCACTGGTACAGCAGTATAGCATGGCCGTTTACATATTCTTTTGCTGTGAACATATACATAATATGTTCCCATTGAATAAAACCGGTGGGCAGTTGATCTTTATCGTGGTAAATAAAATGAACGGCGTATAAATAAAAAACGGGCAATGCCAGTAAAAATGCAAAGCCCCATTTTTTTATATTGCTGTTTGTAATAGACATTAAGATTATTCTGCAATAATAAAGATGTTTGTGCAGGTTTTATTTACCTGTTTTCTTTGACAGGACAAAAAACATTTGTGATAAAGGAGCAAATGGTTTTCTCACAAAGTCAAACGCAGCGGCAGCCATACTTATTATCCCAAAAAGCGGGTGATATATAACCGGCCTGTCTTTACCGGCCCTTATCCATTTTCTCTTATGCAACCAGTGCAGTACACTAAAGCCCCAGAATGGCGCTCCCTGTGTATAGGTAAAGTGCCGCACCTGCAGGTTGCATTCAACCGCCAGCTGCTCAAAACTGTTTTTTGTAAACAGTACCCAGTGCCTGGGGCAATGCAGGCCGCCCCAATAACTTTTTTTGAACAGGTTTGCATCAAGGCTTTTAAAGTTGGGCGTTTTAATAATGATACGGCCATTATCACTTAAGAGCGAGGCTGCTTTTTGCATCACCTCCCTGGGGTTGGCTACATGTTCCACCAGGTTCAGCATCAGGATAACATCGTATGCTGTTGTATCGTTAAAAGATTCTATGGTGCCGCAGAAATAATGATGACCATTTTTTTCCGCAGCTGTTTTTGCATTGCTGTCAATATCCACTACCTGGGTATAGCTGATTCTTTTATCAGCCTTCCGCATACTGTCGAGCAGCGAACCGGTGCCGCCGCCAATATCCAATGCTCTTAATTTTTCGCCCTTTATTTGTTTTAAGATCTTCCTGTAAAAAATAGTGTCGATAAAATCTTTTATCCTGAAGGCAATGCTTTTGTTTTTTGCAGTAAATGAATAGTAATTAGCAGGGTAAATAATATTTAACTCATTTACAGGAACAGGCGATATAAAGACTATATCGCAGGCATTGCAATTATAAAAATCAAACATTTTATCACTGGTGAAATATTCCACATCACATGCGCTGGCATATTTTATTACAGACTGGTTATGACAAAAGGGGCATTGTGGCATTTTATTTTCCGAGGAGTGAAATAAAGGTTTTAAGATAGGATGTTTTTTGTTTTTGTAACTGCGCCGCAACTTCAGTGTTGCTTAAAAATGTTTCCAGTTCTTTAAGGTTGGTATAACTAACCTGCGGTTCCAGGTGATGCAGCAAGTGCCTGTCAAAGCCAGCGCTTCCAAATGCAGCAGCAAAGGCAGTGCCGCTGAAAATACGGGTAAGTTTTCCATGCGGTTCTTTAAAATAATTGTTTTGATGCCTGGCCCATTCGCCCCGGTGCTCCAGCAATTGCCTGAGTGAACCAAAAAAAGGGAAGAAAGTACCAAAACCAAGCAGCCAGATACCTGCCAGCCAGTATTGCCCGGAGATAACAGCAATAACTAATGCTGATAAATGAAACAATGCGCCTGCAAAAAGCATGGCTAGTTTTTGCTTTTTTGTGGCTGTATTTTTTTCTTTACTGCCGTTTCCCGCTGTATTACTCCTGAATAAAAATATCCTGGCAGCACGGATACCCGTAAGGCTTTCGATAAAGAACCGGGGTGTTAGCGCAGTAAAGTAGCTGTGTTCAGTATCCTCCGGTGTGCCTAAGTGTACATGGTGAAGCCAGTGTACCTGCCGGTAATGTTTAATATGCTGGGCCTGTAAAATGCCGAGGAAACAATTGGCCAATAAATCATTTTGTTCTTTGGCCGGAGCAATATTATAATGCGATGCCTCATGGAAAAAATTGCCAAGGTAATTTACTGTAAAACCCAGCAGCACAGCATCCGCAAAGCTTAATAATATCTTTAACCAGGCTGCTTCCAGTGTATTAATGTATACGCCTGCAATGATACAGGCTGCAATACCAAGCCAGCCTTTTGTAATATCAAAAGCAATTTTGCTGTAATGAGGGCGCAGTGTTTTTTTAAAATCAATATATGTAATACCACCGCTGTTTACCAGGGCAGCTTTAATGGAATGAAACCTTTTTTCATCCAGCACATTACCTGTATCAATATTTGTAACTGCTTCAACCATTTATTTTATTGCCCGTAGTTACCATCCGGTTTACATATTTACCAATGATATCAAATTCGATATTTACTTTATCACCTTTCTTTAAATGTTTGATGCTGGTATGCTCGTATGTATACGGTATGATCGCTACCGTGAAATCCTGTTGCCCCACGTTAAAAACAGTAAGACTGGTGCCATTTACAGCAATGGACCCCTTCTCAATTACAAGATGGGCAAAAGCCGGGTCAAAACGGAAGCTGAACTCCCAGCTGCCTTTTTTATCTGTAATGCCAGTACAAACAGCGGTTGCATCCACATGTCCCTGCACAATATGCCCATCGAGGCGGCCATTCATGTGCAGGCAGCGTTCTATATTCACTTCGGAACCAGTTAGCCAGTCACCAAGGGTGGTTTTTGCCAGGGTTTCCGCTATGGCTGTCAGTTTATGGCTTCCCTGGCCGAGTTCTTCCACGGTAAGGCAAACCCCGTTATGGGATACGCTCTGGTCGACCTTAAGTTCATTTGATACCGGGGATTTTATCCAGAAACTCTTATTGGTGCCGGCCTCAATAACTTCAGTTATAATACCGGTGGTTTCTACAATACCTGTAAACATGGGGTAAAATTAACTTTATTTTCCCTCACTGATTTTGAAATACGGATATTTCTATTATCTTTGCGGCTCTTAAAAAATTACCAAAGGAGGTATAAAAATGCTGATAATCGATTCTAAAGACTGCGAAAACATAGACAAAGCGCTGAAAAAGTACAAGAAGAAGTTTGAAAAAAGCAAAGTTCTGTTGCAGTTAAGGGAAAGGCAGTCTTTCACTAAGCCATCTGTACGCCGCCGTACACAGGTGCTGAAAGCTGTTTACAAGCAGGGTCTTGCCAGTGGCAAAATCGAATCATAATTCTGCTATCATAATAATATTTTAAACTGATAACCGGTTCCTGTAACTTTGGTTATCAGTTTTTTTATGTCCCCAACCCAGGAATCTTTAGTAAAATCTTTCCTCAGTTATCTCCAGTTTCAAAAGAGATACTCCCAGCATACCGTTATTTCATACCATAACGATCTACGTTCATTTTTTGAATATATACAAATACAGTTTGGAGATACGGCCCTGGCTGATATCAGTACCTCTTTTGTAAGAAGCTGGCTCGCTTCTTTAAAAGATGAGGGTATGGAGTCCAAATCCATCAACCGGAAGATATCTGCGTTAAAATCATTTTATAAGTACCAGCTGATACAGGGTGTGGTCGCCAAAAGCCCCATGAGCGCCATTATTTCTCCCAAAGTAAAAAAAAGACTGCCCCAGTTTGTAAATGAAAAGGATATGGTACAGTTATTCGCTGAAACCAGTTTCCCGGATACCTGGGAGGGTAAAACCCGGCGGCTGATACTGGAAATATTTTATGCTACCGGTATGCGGCGGGCAGAGTTGGTCAATTTGAAGGAAACCCAGGTGGATCAGGGCAATTGTACCATTAAAGTGCTGGGGAAAGGTAATAAGGAAAGGGTGCTGCCCGTAAATAAAGAACTGATGAGCCACCTGGAAAGCTATATGGCTGATAAGCGCCGGGAACTTGAACATTTTGATACCCAGGTGGTATTGGTGAACGAAAAGGGTAAAAAATTAGATCCCCGCCGGGTATATACAGTAGTAAAGGAATCTCTTTCTTCCGTAACTACAGTTGAGAAAAAAAGCCCACACGTATTACGGCATACTTTTGCCACCCACCTCATGAACAATGGGGCAGATCTCAATGCCGTAAAGGAATTGCTTGGCCACAGCAGCCTGGCCGCCACGCAGATCTATACACATAATACTATTGAAAAATTAAAGGAGGTTTACCAGAAAGCCCACCCAAAAGGATAAAATTTTTAAGGGTACAATAAAAGGGCTTTTTTTCAGTTTTATGCTAAATTATTTTTTGGAATTTTATGCAGTAATATTTACCTTGAACATGAAATTCGCTCTTTAACCTTTCTAAAAAAATTGCCCATGAATTAAAAGTTTACCTGAATTTTTCTCAAACAATTGTTCATTTTTTAAAAAAGATTGCTATGAACGTAAACATTCAGACAGTGCATTTCGAAGCAGATTCCAAGTTAGTATCCTATGTAGAAAAAAAGCTCTCTAAACTCTTACAATTTCACGACAGGATAACGAAAGTAGATGTCTACCTTAAGTTGGATAACGTGGTACACAACATCAAAGACAAGATCGCAGAAATCAAAGTTCACATTCCCCGTTACGATTTTTTTGTAAAGCATTCTTCCAAGTCATTTGAAGAAAGCTTTGATGTGGCGCTGGATTCATTAATAATGCAGATAAAGCGGAAGAAAGAAAAACTGACCGCCTGACACTTAAAAAAACACCATAAAATGTCCCCCGGAAACGGGGGATTTTTTTATTAATGAAACTGTCTTTAAAAAAACTTTTTCAAAATTTTGATATTTACCTTTTTCTCTTACCTTTGCCTTCCGAAAAAAATCGGGGTGTATAATAATACAGTTCATTTTTCCGGGAAGTTCTTTTAAAAAAAGCCGAAGTAGCTCAGTTGGTAGAGCAACTGATTTGTAATCAGTAGGTCGCAGGTTCGACTCCCGTCTTCGGCTCAAATATTTTAGATATTGGATTTAAGATCTTAGATTGACAACCGTGAGGTTTGAAGATCTTATATCAAAAATCGCCAATCTGAAATAGGAGGGGCAGTTTCCAGAGCGGCCAAATGGGGCGGACTGTAAATCCGCTGTCTACGACTTCGGTGGTTCGAATCCACCACTGCCCACAGTTCTTTTAAAACGTTCAAGACGTTTAATGGTTACAGCGTTTGTTTTTAGCGTTGCAACGATTCTGACGATCTAAACGGTTAAATGCGGAAGTAGCTCATTTGGTAGAGCGGTAGCCTTCCAAGCTTCAGGTGGCCGGTTCGAGCCCGGTCTTCCGCTCATTGAGAATTATGAGTTAAGAATTAGAATTTATTAGTTCAACATTCTTAATTCTGCACTCTTAACTGGGTTAAGCTGTTGTAGCTCAGGGGTAGAGCACTTCCTTGGTAAGGAAGAGGTCGTGAGTTCAATTCTCATCAACAGCTCATAAAAGCTGTAACTGTACAAGTGAGTGACACAAGGATGTTGAATACAGTGGTACTGCTTGTTACTAAAAAATAAACAAGTCGTTGGTTGCAGACTTAAAATAGAAACCAAATTTTAAAATTTTAATTATTAAATAAAATGGCAAAAGAGAACTTTAAGAGGGATAAACCTCACGTAAACGTTGGCACGATTGGTCACGTAGATCACGGTAAAACGACACTTACAGCCGCTATAACCGATGTTTTGTCAAAAAAAGGTTTGGCGGAGAAAAAAAATTATGATGATATTGATGGTGCTCCTGAAGAAAAAGAAAGGGGTATTACTATTAATACAGCGCACGTTGAATATGCGACGGCTAACCGTCACTATGCTCACGTGGATTGCCCGGGTCACGCTGACTATGTAAAGAATATGATCACTGGTGCTGCCCAGATGGACGGTGCTATCCTGGTGGTTGCTGCTACAGATGGTCCGATGCCACAAACAAAAGAACACATCCTGCTTGCACGCCAGGTAGGTGTACCTAAAATAGTTGTATTCATGAACAAGGTTGATCTTGTTGATGATGCTGAATTACTTGAACTGGTTGAAATGGAAATCCGTGAACTGTTAAGTTCTTATGGTTTCGATGGTGACAATACCCCAATCATCAAAGGTTCTGCAACTGGCGCTTTAGCTGGTGAAGAAAAATGGGTAAGTGCAATCGACGAATTAATGGCAGCTGTTGACAGCTATATTCCATTACCTCCCCGTCCGGTTGATCAGCCATTCCTGATGAGCGTGGAAGACGTATTCTCAATCACTGGTCGTGGTACTGTTGCTACCGGCCGTATTGAAAGAGGTAAAATTAAAGTGGGTGAAACAATGGAAATCGTTGGTTTAATGGAAAAACCATTGTCAACCACTTGTACTGGTGTTGAAATGTTCAAAAAATTACTTGACGAAGGTGAAGCTGGTGATAACGCAGGTTTACTGTTACGTGGTATTGAAAAGACCCAGATCCGTCGTGGTATGGTGCTTTGCAAACCAGGTTCTATCACTCCGCACACTGAATTCAAAGGCGAAGTTTACGTACTGAGCAAAGAAGAAGGTGGCCGTCATACTCCATTCTTCAACAAATACCGTCCTCAGTTCTACTTCCGTACTACGGACGTAACTGGTGAAGTAACTTTGAATGCAGGTACTGAAATGGTTATGCCTGGTGATAACACCAACTTAACTGTAAAGCTGATCCAGCCAATCGCAATGGAAAAAGGTTTGAAATTTGCGATTCGTGAAGGTGGCCGTACAGTAGGTGCTGGTCAGGTAACTGAAATTTTAAAATAAGTAATCCTGAATCCTCCTGGTGGGGACTTAAGGAAAGCTTTTATAGATTTGCAAAGTACTTAAGCGCATGCTTGGGTACTTTGCTTTTTAAAAAGTTCTTTATATAACCAGGTTGTTCGTAAGTCCCTGCAGGGGATTTTGAACATCTGTTTTTTACGGGCATGGTGCAACGGTAGCATACGGGTCTCCAAAACCTTTGATCTGGGTTCGAATCCTAGTGCCCGTGCTGAATAAGCTGATTAGTGGAAAGTTGAAAGTGAAAAGCTCATTTCATTTTCAACTCTCAACTTTCAATTATCAATTATCAATTATGAACAAATTTTCTGCATATCTGAGAGATTCCTATAAGGAGCTCATCGAAAAAGTGACCTGGCCTTCATGGCAGCAGCTCCAGCAGTCGACTATGATTGTACTGGGCGCCACTTTATTTATTACTGCAATGGTGTGGCTGATGGATTTTGTGGCTAATGGTTCATTAAAATTTGTATACTCTTTATTTAAATCATGATGACAGACGAAGCAATTGTTCAGCAGGATAGTAAAGAAAAGGAAAACAAGTGGTACGTACTCCGTGTTGTAAGCGGTAAGGAGCGTAAGATCAAGGAATACCTTGATAAAGACATTATACGCAATGGCTGGTCTGATATTATTAAGCAGATCTTTCTTCCCGTAGAAAAAGTATATAAGGTACAGGCTGGTAAAAAGGTAATGAGGGAAAGAAACTTCTATCCTGGTTATGTGATGATAGAAGTGGCTGATAATAAATTAAGCGATGATATTGTACAGCATATCAGCAATATCACCAACGTAATGCACTTTCTTACTGATGGCAAGGGTAGTAAGGGTAATATCATTTCACTGCGTAAGGCTGAAGTAAACAAGATGCTTGGTAAAGTGGATGAAATGGGTGAGGGTACTGGTATTACCATGAGCGAACCATTTATCGTTGGTGAAACCATCAAGATCATTGATGGTCCGTTCAACGACTTTAATGGTATGGTGGAAGAAGTAAATGATGATAAGAAAAAACTGAAAGTACAGGTAAAAATATTCGGAAGGGCCACACCAGTGGAACTGAACTATATGCAGGTGGAAAAGATCTCCTGATACTGGTTAAAAGATTTAAAGCCGCTCACTGTATTGAGCGGCTTTTTTATTTGGCTCAGCTTTCGCAGATTGTTTTGAGCTCTTTTAGTGCATTGGGCCACATTTTCTCAAATGCATCTTTATATTCTGCTGAGATCTGCATTTCCACTATCACTTCTGTCTGACCATCTGTTTCTGTGAATGTATAATTTTCAAAAGAAGGCGCCCATTTTTTTACTTCTTCGCTGGTGGTATCCACCACGCCATTGCTGATGATACCCAGGTGTTCAATTGAAATAAATTCGTGCGGAATATTTTCTTTTATCCTGCTGTACATGCCTTCTGCTTTGCCATCTTTCCCTGTTCCAAGAAAGCGGATCTCAGTGTCCTTTTCCCAGTTACCTTCAAAATATGAAGTCTCGTTGAATGGTTTTGTCCATTGTCGGTAAGTAGTATCTCCCAGCATGGAGTTCCACACTTTTTCTTTACCGGCGTTGATCAGTATTGAAAATTTTATTATATCCATGTTACTGAATTTAGGGGTGAATGTTTACCTGAAATTAAAACAAATCCGGGGCCAGATACAGGAAGACGCAGGCAAGATACTGTGCAACAGGATAAAAAATTATTCTCCCGGCACAAGAAAGTTTTATTTTTTGCGTTAAAGGGGATTGAAAGCATGGCTTTGAGTGAAGGTATCTCCATACCTGCAGCTGGCTGACTACTACATTGCAATTATCATGCAATTCTTCTGATTGGTTATAACTGCCGGGTACATGCCGGTGAGTGTTACCTGCGTCCACATCAACAAAAGGTTAATTGATAAAACCTATCCTTATGCTTCTATCTTTACGTTTGAAAAAACTTAAAGACGTTTCCATTGCCAAAAAGCTTTATTTCATTGTTGGGGTAATGGCATTGCTGATACTGCTTGAGTTATTCTGTCTCTGGTTTGCCAATCATACACTTTCATCATTAAGGGCTTTTGTGGGTGCCGAAGGCTTATGGTCAAAAGCGCAGAAAGATGCCTTTTTTAATCTCAGGAAATATAATTACACGCATGATGAAAAGGATTTTGCTGAATATAAAAAATTCATGGAAGTACCGCAGGGTGATCATATAACAAGACTGGAACTGGCAAAACCTGACCCGGATATGAATATTGCCCGGGAAGGATTCATAAAAGGAAGGGTGCATCCTGATGATATTGACGGGATGATACAGCTGATCAGGCGGTTTCATGATAACCGGTATATCAGTAAGGCAATGAATATATGGGCAAAAGGCGATACCATTATCTCCGGCATTATGCCGATTGCCGACAGCCTGCATGCTGAAATACTCGCAAAGAATTCTTCACATGAAAAATTTGAATACTGGCGCACAAAGATTGGTATGGTGAACCAGGAACTGACAGTGCTGGAAGATCAATTCTCTTATACGTTGGGTGAAGGGGGCCGCTGGCTGGAGGGGCTGGTTTTAAAAATACTGATAAGCGTTGCCGTTACTGTAGAATTTACGGGCCTGCTGCTGACGCTGCTGGTTACCCGCAGATTTACCCGTGACCTCAATGCAATAAAAAAGGCAACTAATAAAGTGATACATGGAGATCTTTCTGCAAGGGCAGATGTGCATGCTGCTGATGAAGTGGGTAAAGTGGCGCAGGAAGTAAACCAGATGACGGAGCAACTGATTGCTACCAACAGGGAATTGCAGCAGGTGGCCTATATTGCTTCTCATGACCTGCAGCAGCCTTTAAAAACCATTGCACATTATTCCACTCTTTTACAGGTGCAGTACAAACAGCAGCTGGATCCTAACTCCAGGGAATACCTGCATTATATAACGGAAGCCACCAGTCGTATGCAGCTGCTGGTAAGAGACCTGCTTGATTATTCAAGGATTGGCAGTGATAAAAAACTGATGCAGATAGATTGTAACAAAGAGCTGAAGTATATACTGGAGGATATGGCTGAAAATATTTCTGATAATGATGCACAGATACATACCGGAACATTGCCGGTCATCAATGGTTACTTTGAAATAAAGTTACTCTTTGAAAACCTGGTGAGCAATGCACTCAAGTTCCGGAAAAAAGGCATACCACCCGTTATCAGTATTACTTCGCAGGATCATGGTACAGATTGGTTGTTTGTTGTAAAAGACAATGGTATTGGTATTGATGAAAAACATTATCAGCGGGTCTTTACCATATTCCAGAAATTACATCCTGTTGCAGAATACCCCGGTACAGGAACCGGCCTGGCACATTGCAAAAAAATTGTGGAACTCCACCGGGGTAAAATATGGATAGAATCTGCACCGGAAAATGGCAGCAGTTTTTATTTTACCATACCTAAAAATATGAATTAGGGGACAGTATCAGTAAGTTCTCTCTGTAATAAAGTGAACCAGTTCTTCTAAAGCAGCTTGAACCGGAGGCAGGGAAAAGCGATCCAGCATTTGCAGCGCTTCATTTTTTAATAATAACATTTTCTCTTCTGCGTAGTGAATGCCACCGCTGGCTTTCACTGTATCTATCAGCTGATCTATATACTGCTGATCAGTATTTTTATGTTTAATGATGTATACAAGATCTCTGCGTTCCTTTACACTGCAGTTGTTTAAAGTGTATAACAACGGTAAAGTTATTTTTTGTTCCTTTATATCATTGCCTCTTGGTTTGCCGATATCTGCGCTGCCGTAATCAAGCAGGTCATCTTTAATTTGAAATGCTATACCTGCTTTTTCCCCAAACTTGTATAGCAGGTCAACTGAAGCCTCGTCAGTAAATGTGGTTGCACCGCCTGCAGCACAGGCAGCCGCCAGCAAGGTTGCTGTTTTACTTTTTATAATTTCAAAATATACCGATTCATCTTTATTTAGTTTACGGGCTTTTTCCATTTGCAGCAATTCGCCTTCAATTACTTTGCCGATGGCAGCAGAAAATATTTTTAACACCTGGTGATCCTGTTGCTGAAGGAGGAGCAAAATGCTTTTTGTAAAGAGGTTATCACCAGTTAAAACGGCCATCCTGTTTTTCCATAGGGCATTAACGGAAGGAGCGCCCCTGCGTTCCAGTGAATCATCCACCAGGTCATCATGTACAAGAGAGGATATGTGAAGCATCTCAACAAAAAGCGCAGCCCGGTATGACCGATCGTTAATCTCCCCGCCAAGCTTGGCGCAAAGTAATACAAATATGGGCCTTACCTGTTTTCCCTTTCTCTTTTTCAGGTAAGCTAATATTTTATCAAGCAGCAGTGTATCACTGGTAAAAGCATGTTCAAAATACTGTTCAAAATATTCCAGTTCTGAAGCAATTAATTTTTTTACCGTGTGCATACGGCTTCAAACTTACTGAATGTATTTTAATTGACAGGGGCTGTTATGTAATTGAACATTTTGCTTTTTTCATTTACAGCTTATTTATTGAATTCTCCAAAATGCCAGAGTATACCAGAAGGATCATGCAGGTAACATTCTTTACCCCAATCCCAATTGCGGACAGGCGTAAGTCTTACATTTTTATATTTTGAAGAAAGGTCCAGCGCCTGCAGTTCTTTCCAGTAACGGTCTGCACTATCCACTTCCATAAACACCATCGTATTATCCACCCAGTCTTTTACATATGCATCCTGCAAATAAAACCCCATGCTGCCGGTTTTGAAATACGACATATCATGTGATAAAACTATTTCTTCAAATCCAATTGCACGGTAAAAGCTACGGGAGGTTTCAAAATCTGCTGCACCAATGAATGGGCGTATTGAAAGCGCTTTATGTTCCATTGTATTTATTTAAAAAAGATAATTTGACCTGCCTAAAAGTATAGCATGAAAGTTCATTTTCAAAGATATTTAGTGATTTTAAAAATTAATTTCCTGTGCTGTAATTTCAGGGTGCCTGCTGCTACTAATAAAATAAAGAACTATGACGGAAAAGGAGTTCCTGGAACAGGTTAGAGAAAACCAGGGGATCATTTATAAACTGGTTGGTTTGTATGCAACTGGTGCCGAGGAAAAAAAAGACCTGTGCCAGGAAGTATTGCTGCAATGCTGGAAAGCATTGCCATCCTTCCGTGGAGAAGCAAAATTCAGTACCTGGCTCTACCGTATCTGTTTAAACACCATCCTTACACAAAAAAGAAAAATATCGTTTATTGATTACCGGGAGTCGCTGGAAGATATTGCTCCCGGGCTGGTCAACAGTAATGATGAAAACAAAAGTCTTGAATGGGCGCTCCGCCAGCTGGCAGAAACAGACCGGGCTATTATTTCGATGCACTTGGATGGCTATGACAATACAGAAATAGCAGCTGTAATAGGTATTGCTGCCAGCCATATCGCAGTAAAGCTTCACCGTATAAAAAAACATTTAACCACTTTATTAAAAACCGATCTATGAATATAAATGATCAATGGAAAAAAATGAGTGAAGAAACGGGTAATGAGCTACCGGGATTATTTGATATGTCATCTATAAAAAGCAGTATTTCAAAAGATCCATTACAGGTACTTAAAAAGAATATTCTTATTAATACCGTATGGGCTGCTGTTATTGCTGCTGGTTACCTCTTTATATTGCTGCATTATTTTTTTTACTGGCAGCTGTCGCTCTGTATGGGCAGTATGTTTTTATTCACGCTTGCCGGTGTGGCGCAAAATATAAACTTGTACAGGAGTATTGGCCTGTCTGCAGCGGGTAACAGTGTACTTGAAGAAATGCTGCGGCATTACACCAATATCCGTCAATGGATAAAGAACCAGGAGATAGCCATGATCTTTATTTACCCGGTGGCAGCAGCAGGTGGTTTTATGCTAGGCCTGTTGCTGTTCTCCGGTAAACCGCTTGCTGTTTTGATGCAGCGGCCCACAATTATCATTTCCCTGGTGGTATTGGTAATACTGCTGGTACCGGCCGGTTATTTTTTGGGGAAATATTTAAACCGTAAAGCATTTGGTCAATACTGCGATCAGCTGAAAGGAAACATAGATGCTTTAAAAGCGGAACGTTAGTTTGATTCAAGTACACTTTGCCAGTCATATAAACCACCCGGGTCAAATACATTGCCGGTGAGGAACCGTTCAAGAAATGTAAATAAAGACGAAGTAAGTATCAGGCGGGGAGAACTGCCATTGAATATCTCGTAACGGTTATCGCCGGTCATCCTGAGGCCCCACATGTCTGAATAGATCAGGTATTCAGCAAAGTAAAACCAGTTGCGACCATAGTTGTCAGGATGCAGGGTGATTTCATTTAATGGTGTCATGTTGAACAGGTCTTCATTACAGGCAAATCCATTGCAGCAGGTATAAAAATCTATAAAATCTGCTGGTAAAGGGAATCCAATTTTATCTTCAAATTTTAGTATTTCGATGGGAGTGGCGGTTGTGAATATATCTATGCCTGTGGCAGTGTGTTTATGGATAATTTTATCAATGAGGTCACGTATCGCCATTTTAAAGCAATTTAGTAACTAAATAGATAACAGGATGATTTGTTGAATTACTACAATCTATTTTATTTTTTTTCTTTCAAAATTATTTTAAACCTTAAAGGATTGGTTTTTCTTAACTCATCAATTTCTGCTGCGGTTGCATCACTTAATTTCTTATGATATTTTTCTATACAGATTCTGTGTTGCGCTTTAATGTAGCCTGCTGCTAACTGTGTCAGGTAAGTGTCAATCATTTTAATATTGTCCTTGTAAAATACAAGCCATACAACTTTGGCTCCATATTGTGTAGTATCGGGTTTACCTGCAAAAAGCCGTTCAACCGGCTCATTTAACTTAATTGCCGGAAATTGGCGCTGCTGTTCATTTCCAATAATTGAAAATGTTGTATCCGCATTATCTGTTTCAATAATTAACAATGAATGGGAGGGTATGGTGGAAGCAATTATGCTGTATCCTGTTGGAAGAATTTCGATTATAATTTTATTTGAATTTTTATTACTATCAGCGAGGTAGCTGAATAAAATATTCAATGGCTTTTTTGGATTGGGCTGCCTTTCGAAGTATGCTTTTTTTAGTGTGATGAATTTCGATATAGAATCAAGTGAGCTAATATCAATAGCGGGCTGAGCGCCATCTTTTGCTAAAAGCTGTAATTCAGCTTTTTCAAGCCTGTATTGAAAAGGCGTTGGTTTGGCTGTATCAATTTTGATAACCCTTTGGCAGGAACATAAAAATGCAAAAACAGAAATGAAATAAATTGTTCTCATAAAAACTACGCTGGGTAAATATAACCAGTTTAAATAAACAAAATATCTAATGCTTCTTCCTGCTGATAAATGATTAACTGCTGAGAGGCTGGCGGATGGAAGCGGATGCACCGCTGAAGACCTGTGCCTGGCCTGTAGCGGAGCAGCAGCGTACAGCCGCAATCGATGCCGGGCTGTGATTTGCCGCTGACAGCCCCAAAAAATCAACTCAATTTGATTATCTGGCCTCCATGAAATACATTTGCGTTCTCAATTTTTAACCAGCTTTTTTTACCAAGTAAAAAGTACAAATACATGCGACAAATAGCTTTTAGAGAAGCCCTCCGGGAAGCCATGCAGGAAGAAATGAGGAGAGATGACAGGGTGTTTTTAATGGGAGAGGAAGTAGCCGAATACAACGGTGCCTACAAAGTGAGCCAGGGTATGCTGGATGAATTTGGCGAAAGAAGGATAATTGATACACCAATAGCAGAACTTGGCTTTGCCGGTATTGCTGTGGGAGCGGCACAAAATGGCCTGCGCCCTATCGTGGAATTTATGACATGGAACTTTGCAGTGTTACCACTGGACCAGATACTGAATACCGCCAGTAAAATGCTGGCGATGAGCGGCGGCCAGGTAGGTTGCCCTATTGTATTCCGTGGGCCCAATGGCAGCGCCGGTCAGCTGGGTGCACAGCACTCCACCGCTTTTGAGTCAATGTATGCTAATATACCGGGCTTAAAAGTGATCAGCGTAAGCAATCCTTATGACGCCAAAGGGTTATTAAAAAGCGCTATACGTGATGATGACCCGGTGATGTTTATGGAAAGTGAAGTGATGTATGGGGATAAAGGCGAAGTGCCTGAAGAAGAATACCTGTTGCCGATCGGCAAGGCATTCATTAAACGCCCGGGTAAGGATGTAACGATTGTTTCTTTTAATAAAATGATGAAAGTGGCGCTGGGTGCCGCGGAAGAACTGGCGAAGGAAGGGATAGAAGCTGAGGTGATCGATCTCGCCACTATCCGCCCGCTGGACTGGGTTACCATACTGGAAAGTGTGAAAAAGACCAACCGACTGGTAATTGTGGAAGAACAGTGGCCATTTGCTTCTGTATCTTCTGAAATAGCCTACCGTATACAGAAAGAAGGTTTTGATTACCTGGATGCCCCTGTCCGCCGCATAACTTCTGTGGATGCGCCCATGCACTACGCACCTAACCTGGTTGCTGCTTACCTGCCGGATATTCCACGTACAGTGAAACTGGTGAAGGAAGTGATGTACCTGAAAAAATAATTTACTCATTAAATAGTTGAGCCCGGGGAACCCCGGGCTTTTTTTATATATGGCTAGTGGGTTTTACGCTGAAATAAAAAATATTTCTTATTAGTCTACTAATTTAGTAGGAAAACCCTTATTTTTGGTTTTCAACTGTAAATGTACCCTGCTGAATCTTTTATGCCTGGAAATAAAGCTATCATTAACAAAGAAGCCGGCAATGAACCGGGTAGACCGGATGTCAATCATTTGTTTCCCATTTTTCTTAAGCTGGAAGATTTAAAGTTGCTGATCGTAGGTGGTGGATACGTGGGTATGGAAAAGCTTTCTGCAGTACTTCAAAATTCACCGGCGACCAGTATAAAGCTGGTGGCACTTTCGATAAGTGAAGAGATCAGGGTCATGGCACAACAATATCCAGCTGTGCAGTTAGCAGAAAAGCGGTACGAGCCTGCAGATATGGAAGGCATCAATATTGTAATTGCGGCATTGAATGACCGGGCAGTAAGTGAACAGGTTTGTGCAGATGCAAAGGCAAAGAATATTTTGGTGAATGCAGCAGACAAACCCGAACTCTGCGATTTTTATTTATCATCCGTAGTGCAGAAGGGTAATTTAAAAATTGCTGTTTCCACCAATGGTAAATCACCCACCATTGCAAAGCGGGTGAAAGAAGTGCTGAATGATGTATTGCCTGCAGAAATAGACGAGCTGCTGGACAATATGCAAAAAATAAGAAACAAACTCAGCGGCGATTTTGCTGATAAAGTGAAACAGCTGAATGAGATCACAAAAAAACTATCAGAGGATAAATAATCATGTCGAACCCTGAAGAAACCATACAGGAAATAACGCATACAAAAGAAGTGGTGCTTACTGCTGATGATATCACCTCATCCCGCCGTAAGATGATCGGTAAATACCTTGTGGCCTTAGCTGTTATTGCAGCAATAGTTGGATCGGTTTACCTTTTTTTATCTCCTGAAAAAGTTGAAGCACTGGAAGCCGCACTGCGAAAGGATAATCACCGGTTTTACTGGATGCTGCTGGTGGGATTTTTAGCAGAGATCGTTGCAGGCTCTATGGGTATGGGATATGGCGTTATTTGCACCACCATATTGCTGATATTAAATGTGCCGCCTCCTATTATCAGCGCCAGTATTCATTCGGCTGAGTCTTTTACAAGTGCAGCAGGCACTATCAGTCACTGGCAATTGGGTAATATCAATAAAAAACTAACAAAGGCACTGGCAATACCGGCAGTTATCGGTGCAGTTATCGGTGCTATAACGTTAACGTATGTTGGCGAAAAATATGCAAAGCTGACCAAGCCTTTTATTGCCGTATACACCATGTATCTTGGAATAAGAATTTTGCAGAATGCTTTTAAGAAAAAAGAAGTGAATGCAAAAAATGATAAGACCAATATTACTGCACTTGGATTGATTGGAGGTTTTATAGATTCCTTTGGCGGTGGTGGTTGGGGACCGTTAGTAACCGGCACATTCATAAAAAACGGTCATACGCCACGTTATGTTATCGGCAGTTCAACTTTTGCAAAATTTATTTTAACCGTCGCCAGCGCTGTCACTTTTATTTTTACAGTAGGTATTCATCACTGGAATATTGTTGCAGGTCTATTGATTGGCGGTATCGTCACTGCTCCATTCTCTGCTATGTTAACGGCAAAGCTGCCCACTAAAAAAATGTTCGTTGTGGTGGGTATTGTGGTTATTACCATGAGCCTGATAACAGTTTACCGTGCAATATTTTTATAACAGCTGCAGTAATATTTCTTAATATTTTTGTGAACTTGTTCTGTTATTCTTTTCTTTTGGGAAAAGAAAAGAATAATCTCACTTCAGCTTTTGTATCAATACTCAGCAATCATTCATCCTGTAAGTTTTAAACTTCATGAAATGGATAACAAGAGAACGGCCTAAAATCGACAGGATAGCATGTCCCTGGCTGATCAAAAAATTTGTTGACAAGGAAGCTGAATTTATTTATGTTCCCTTTGATGAGGTTATTGAAAAGGCGGTCACACTAAATGCCATTCCTTTTGATATACCCGGTATTGAGTTTACACACTATGGTGATCAATGCACTTTTGATTATATCGTAAAAAAATATGTAATTACTGATCCTGCCGTACTGGTAATAGCTGCAATAGTAAGGGGGGCGGATACAGACAGGCATGATGTCGCAAAAGAAGCAGCAGGACTCTGGGCTATTTCCGCAGGCCTTGCTTATAATATCACCGATGACCAGGAGTTACTTAAAGCAGGATTGATCTTGTATGATGCACTATACAGCTGGGCCACTCATTTATTTACACAAAAGCATTTGCAGCACAGCCCCTTTGAAAACCTGCTGCACGAAGTATACAGCAAGTTGCTTAAAACAAAAAGTGAAACAAAGAAAGTACCCGGCTGGGTGAAAGCTTTAAAAGAAATTATCCAGGATCAAATCGATACACAATTTACTTTTGATCTCAAAAAGATCTCTAATGACCTTGAACTAAATCCATCTTACCTTTCCCGGGAATTTTCAAAATATTTTGAGGACCTGAATTTTGGAGAATATATACGGAAGATACGTATAGAAAAAGCAATTGATCTTATCCGGAGCTCAGATTATTCGCTTACAGAAATTGCCTATCTCACAGGCTTTTCAGATCAAAGTCATTTTACAAGAATCTTTAAACAGCACACTGGGAAAAACCCTTCTTCTTTCAGAAAAAATTACAGGGAAGGTAAACAGGATACAAATGGTAAATAGTATCCTATTTCATTTCTGCTGTGCAGGATAATTTTGGTTATATCTTTTTATGATGAATAAATTTCCTGCTTACACCTTACAGCAACTGATTTTTTATTTTCTCAAACTGGGCACAACCGGCTTTGGCGGCCCCGTGGCATTAGTGGGGTATATGCACAAAGACCTGGTTGAAGAAAAAAAATGGATCACAGAAGAGGAATATAAACAGGGGTTGGCCCTAGCGCAATTGGCCCCCGGCCCGTTGGCAGCACAGCTGGCTATTTACATAGGTTTTGTTCATTACCGTATTATTGGAGCCACACTGGTTGGACTTGCTTTTGTAATACCATCTTTTATAATGGTTGTATTGCTTGGAATGATCTATAAATTATATGGCGGCATATCCTGGATGCAGGCTGTTTTTTATGGGGTAGGCGCTGCTGTTATTGGTATAGTTTTAATAAGCACTTATAAACTCACTTTAAAATCAATCGGCAAGTTTACCATTCCCTCATTTCAACAGCAATGGCTGCTTTGGTTATTCTACATAGTAGCTGCGGCCGTTACAGTTATTACACAAAAGGAACAAGTACTGTTATTTGTTGCAGCGGGTTTACTGTATATGTTTATAAAGGCACCTCCCAAATGGCTTAATGCCAAAACTGCAACATCCTTCACACTGTTACAAATCGGTTTCTGGGATTATGAAAGCAGTACACTGGGAAAAATAGCAATATTTTTTGCAAAAGCAGGCGCTTTCGTCTTCGGCAGCGGGCTTGCTATCGTTCCTTTCTTACATGCGGGTGTTGTAA
Source organism: Ferruginibacter sp. (assembly GCA_047600665.1). Classification (GTDB taxonomy): domain Bacteria; phylum Bacteroidota; class Bacteroidia; order Chitinophagales; family Chitinophagaceae; genus Ferruginibacter. The sequence goes on along the minus strand of JASGKJ010000003.1, from coordinate 839,578 downwards.
CGGAAAATAACTGGCTCAGCGAGCAGCAATTTGTTGATTCGGTTGCTGTGGCTATGATAACACCAGGGCCTGTTGTTATCACAGTTGGTTTTATTGGTTACCTCGTGGCTGGTTTTCCCGGTGCTTCAGTGGCTGCCCTGGCCACTTTTCTGCCCTGTTATTTATTTACGGTAATACCAGCTCCCTATTTTAAAAAAATTGCTGGAAATATATCTGTAAAAGCTTTTGTGGATGGCATTACAGCTGCTGTGGTGGGAGCACTTGCCGGAGCTGTTATAGTAATCGCCACACGTAGTATTACGGATATACCAACGACTTTAATTGCACTGGGCACTACTGCAGCATTGCTGAAAATTAAAAAAATACCGGAGCCGCTTGCAATACTTGTAGCAGGCCTGGTTGGTGTTATTATTAAAACGATAGCATGATAAACTTTTCAAAAAAATATTACCCTATAATTTTGGTGGACTAATAATTATCCCCTTTCTTTGCATCATCAATCATGAAAATGGGTCTCTTCATTACATATAGCAATCTTCCTGCACAACGATGTTGTTGTTGCATATAATCCCATCTTAAAAATTTTTTGACTATATAGTCTACTAAAATAATAGACTTTAAACCATATAACATAACAATAAACCGACAAAATGAAAAAAGTTTTTTTACTATTTGCGCTCTTTCTGCCAGTGTACCTTATTGCACAGCAGGGTACCACGCTCTCGGGGCGTGTTGTAAACGAAAGTAACACTGCAATACCTTTTGCAAGTATTACTGTAAAAGGTACATCTGTGGGTGTTACAGCCGACTCAACCGGCAGCTTCACGCTTTCAACCAGCCAGGCAGTACCCTTTACTGTTGTTGCATCTTCGGTGGGTTATAATCCCAAGAGTTTTTCAGTAAAGAACAGCGGTATCACGAATGATGTATACCTGCAGCTGGATGCCATTTTCCACAAAGACACTATTGTGATCACCTCACGCCGCCGCAGGGAGATATTGCAGGATGTACCTATTCCAATTACTGTAATTGGTGGTAAACAAGTAGATGACGCTGGTGCATTCAATGTAAACCGTGTAAAAGAGCTGATACCTTCTGTTCAGTTATATACATCAAACCCACGTAACACAGGTGTTAATATACGTGGACTTGGTTCACCATTCGGTCTTACCAATGATGGCCTTGATCCCGGTGTTGGTATTTATATTGATGGTGTGTATTATGCACGTCCGGCAGCAGCTACGTTAGATTTTATTGACCTGGAACAGATAGAAGTATTGCGTGGGCCACAGGGTACGCTGTATGGTAAGAACACTACAGCAGGTGCGATCAGTATTACATCCCGTAAACCAAGCTTCAGGCCGGGTGGTGCATTTGAAGTAAGCTATGGCAACTTTGGTTATGTACAGGCCAAGGCTTCTATAACAGGTGCATTAAGCAAAAAACTTGCAGCACGTGTATCTTTCTCCGGCACACAACGTGATGGATTGATCGATAACGTTCGCACATTAAAGAAAACAAATGACATTAATAACCTTGGTGGTAAATTACAATTACTCTACAAACCATCTGATAAAACCTCTGTTACTTTAGCAGGTGATTTTACCGTACAGAATCCTGATGGTTATGCACAGGTGGTTGCAGGTGTGGTACAAACAAAACGTGCCGGTTACCGCCAGTTCGATTCTATCATTGCATCGCTTAACTACAAACTGCCAAGCCTGAATGCATTTGACCGTAAAATAGATCATGATGTTCCCTGGAATTCTGGTAATGACCTGGGTGGTGGAACACTTAATATCGATACTAAAATTGGCCGTGGTACATTAACGTCAACAACCGCATACCGTTACTGGAACTGGGATCCATCCAATGACAGGGACTTTACAGGTTTGCAGGCATTGGCAAAATCACAGAATCCTGCCAAACATCATAACTGGTCACAGGAAGTTCGTTATGCAGGTGATATTTCTGATAACCTTAGTGGTGTGGTTGGTTTGTTTTATATCAACCAGGAAGTTAAGATCAATGGCACAGAAGAGTCTGGTAAAGATCAATGGCGTTTTGCACAAAGTACAACCAGTAATAACTGGAAAACGCCAGGACTGCTTGATGGTTATGGCATCAGTACCAAAGCTTCTATCAAATCTCAAACTGCTGCAGTGTTTGCTAACGTAGACTGGAAGATCGGTGCATTCCATGTATTGCCTGGTGTTCGTTTTAACTATGATAATAAAGATGTGGTGTACAACAGGAGTACTTATGGTGGTTTGCAAACAACCGATGCTGCTTTGATCGCCATTAAAAAATTAGTGTATACGGACCAGTCTTATGTGGCACAGGCAGATGAAACAAACTTTACTTACCAATTCACTGTTGCGTACAAGCCAACAAAACGAATCAACGCTTTTGCTACTTATTCTACAAGCTATAAGCCAGTAGGTGTGAATGTTGCAGGTTTGCCAAGTGCTTCAAATGGCCGTGCAGACAGCACACTGGCAGTTATAAAACCAGAAAATGTAAAAAGCCAGCAGTTTGGTATCAAAACCACGCCAAGGGATAATTTTACACTAAATGTAACTTTCCATAATACTGATATTAAAGACTATCAAACAAATGTTCAGTCTCCTGAATTAGGTGTTAACCGTGGTTATATAGCCAATGCAGAAAAAGTAAATGTAAAAGGAGTGGAACTGGAAACAAATATCAAAGTAAACAATCATTTCTCTTTCTATGGTGGTGCAGCATATACAGATGCTAAATATGTAAAATTCATAAATGCACCTCAGCCGCTTGAGAACACAGGTTTAGTAGTGGATGGCAAAGCAGTGAATTTTGCAGATATTTCAGGACAGGTACTGCCTGGTATTTCTAAGTGGGCAGGATCTTTAGGCGGAGAGTTTGTTACACCTGCAGCTTTCTTAGGAAAAGCCGGTAACTTCTTTATCGCTGCTGAAAGTTTCTACCGTTCTTCTTTCTCATCAAGCGCTTCTCCTTCAAAATATTTGAATATCGATGGCTATACGCTGGTGAATGCAAGGATAGGTTTCAGGGCTGTAAATGGTTTATCTGCTTATGTATGGAGCCGTAACCTTACTAATAAAAATTATTATGAGCAATTACTGGTGGCAAGTGGTAACACAGGACAGTATGCAGGTGTACTGGGCGACCAGCGGACTTATGGTGTTACACTCCGTTACAATTTTTAATTTGCTTCATTGAGATAACAGTTAATAGTTTTTCATAAGCACAGCAATAAGCTTTCACAAGGAAGGCAATCGTTTAAGTCTGCAGCATCCCTGTTCCCAGGGATGCTTTTTACAGCCACGTGGCCGAGCGGCGAGGTTAAAGTCTGCAAAACTTTTTACGATGGTTCGAATCCATCCGTGGCGTCAAAAAAATATTTTATTCTTTCTGTTTACAAACAACCTGATATAACTGCTTTATAAATTATAAGCAGTAAATTTCACCAGCATAAATATGGCCGCTGTAAAAAACAAATTAAGCCTCCATGAAGACTGGGTAGTGGTAATACTCGGTTTGCTGATCATTACGGTAACTGTTTCAGGACTTGTTATAGCTGCACCGGTGTATAACTGGAACAATACAACTGAATTGTTTGAAAAAGTACTTTCCACTAAAAACCTGCAGCTTATATTATGGCAGTTGGTATTCGTAGTTTTAACCGCATCTGCCGGTATCCTGCTTGCAGGAAAACCTTTCAAAACTTTTATTGGCGGATTTATCATGCTGTATCTTTTAACCATTACAGCGCTCATTGTTGCAGGCAGTGCAGCCATACGAAGTATAAATCTTGAAGCAGTTATCATCAGTCTTTCACTGGGATTGCTGATCAGTAATTTTTTTAAAGTGCCCGGCTGGTTGCAGTCCGCTTTATCAACTGAATTGTATGTAAAGATCGGGTTGGTGCTGCTGGGCGCCAGCGTGATCTTTGGTGATATTTTAAAATCAGGAACACTTGGTTTAATACAGGCGCTGGTTGTGGTGGTATCTGTTTGGTATTTTGCGTACTGGATAAGTAAAAAATTAAAAGTAGATAATGAGCTTACCATGATGCTGGCAAGTGCTGTATCCATTTGTGGTGTATCGGCAGCTATTGCTACAGCAGGTGCCATTAAAGGGGATGCAAAGAAATTATCTTATGTTATTTCGCTGGTGCTTATTACGGCCATACCTATGATGATCGGTATGCCTTACCTGGCGAAGATTTTGGGACTTTCACAGGAAGTGACGGGTGCCTGGCTGGGCGGCACTATTGATACAACCGGCGCTGTGGTTGCTTCGGGTACATTGGTTGGTGAAACAGCATTAAAGATAAGCACCATTGTAAAATTCTCTCAAAATGTTTTATTGGGCATTGCCGCTTTTGTAATTTCTGTTTACTGGTCTTACAGCAAAAATCCCGAGGCTGCAACAACAGGTAAACCATCACTTGCCGTGATATGGGATCGTTTTCCAAAATTCGTACTGGCTTTTATTGCTGCCTCACTGGTTTTTTCTTTTATCATACCCGTGGATACAGTTAATGAAGTAAAAGGGTCATTGAAAAACCTGCAGACGCTCTGGTTCACACTGGCCTTTACAAGCATCGGTCTTGAAACAAAATTCAGCGACTTGTTTAAAAATGAAAACCGTAAACCATTGTATGCATTTTTAATTGCACAGGCATTTAATATTCTCATCACACTTTTGATCGCTTATTTATTATTCAGGTAAAATTTTTTCAGGCAGACAGAATAAAATATCTTCCATCCATGAAAAGAGGAATTATTTTTATATGTTTTTTATTTACAGTTCAGCTATTGGTTGCACAAACAAAAACCACTGAAAACTTTAACCGGGTATGGGTGGGTTATTTTAATCAGACAAGACTGAGTAACAAATGGGGCTTTTGGGCAGAAGGACAATTGCGTACGAAGGAAGATTTTGTAAAAGACCTCTCCCAGAGTATTCTTCGTGTTGGACTCACTTACTACATTACGGATGTATCCAAGTTTACAGTCGGGTATGCATTTGTAAATGATTTTCCAGGTGATAATCACAAAAATATTTCTGCACCGGAACACCGGCCCTGGCAGCAAATACAATGGCACACCAAATATGGTAAGAACAGGATGATGCAATGGATACGGCTGGAAGAACGTTACCGGCATAAAGTAAAAAATGATGACGAGCTTGCAGACGGTTATAATTTTAATTTCAGGATACGTTATAATTTGTGGTATGAAATTCCATTTATTAAAAATGGAACGGATCCCAATAGCTGGTCATTTCTTGCCAATGATGAAGTATTTATAAATTTTGGAAAGAATATCGTCAACAACTACTTTGATCAGAACCGTTTCTTTCTAGGGTTTAAATACCAAGCCGGCAAACATACTAACCTCCAGTTTGGTTATATGAATCTCTTCCAGCAGTTGCCTGCCGGTAACCAGTACAGGAACATGAATGTGGCCCGTGTTTCCTTCTTCCATAACGTTGATTTAAGAGCCAAATAAAACCGGTTATCATTACAATTTTCCCCGGGTATTTCCTGTTATTGCTCCGGCAAAGTACCTTTGCTGGCATTTTTTAATAGGGGATGTATAAAATTTTAATAACCAGTTTTATCTTTTTTGTGTGCACAACGGCATATGCTCAGCATAAGACAGTGCATACCAATATGTTTTGGTTTAATTATAATAATACTATCAGCTTAAATAAAAAGTGGGGTCTCACAAATGATGTCCAGTTGCGTACAAGGGAATGGGCCAGCCACTGGAGCCAGTTTGCCTTGAGAACAGGCATTACTTATAAAATTAATCCCAAATTTTCTGCGGCAGCAGGCTTTACCTGGTTTGGCAACGTACGGTATTATAATAATGAGCCATTGGTTGCGGATGAATGGCGACCCTGGCAGGAGCTAACTTTTCAAATAGCCAATAATAAAAGATTATTCCTTCAACGACTCAGGCTGGAAGAACGGTTTCTCCAAAAGGTGGTGAATGGTAAAAAAACAAATGATTTTGAGAACCGTGAACGGTTAAGATACAGGTTAGAAGTTGGCTTTCATCTTTCAAAAAAAACAGAACTGCACATTGCAAATGAAGTAATGGGCAACATCAATTATATTGCTGATAATCGTTTTTTTGACCAGAACAGAACCTTTGCTTTTGTTAATTATAAAATATCTGCTTCCACTTTTTTGCAATACCAGTTTCTGAAGATCTTCCAGTGGCAGCCCGCCATCAATACCATGGAAGACCAGAATGTATTCAGGTTTAGTGTACATCAGCAATTTTAAAACCCGCATCCACAAGGCTGCAGTTCTTTTGATTTTAAAATACTACTTTCGCAAAAATTTTAATTAAGCTATGAGTGAAGTAAAATTGACCACCGGGCAGATCCACACGGATAAAGGTGTAATGAATTTTGAATTATATGATGATGCAACACCTATTGCTGTTGCAAATTTTAAAAAACTGATCAGCCAGGGTTTTTATGACGGGTTAAAATTTCACCGGGTGATACCCAATTTTATGATACAGGGCGGTTGTCCTGATGGAACAGGTGCCGGCGGCCCTGGTTATACCATTCAATGCGAAACAAAAGCACCAAAGCAGCAGCATGACCGTGGCGTTATTTCAATGGCACACCGTGGACCTAATACAGGCGGCTCGCAATTTTTTATTTGCCACAACCGCAGTAATACAAAACATTTGGATGGTGTGCATACAGCTTTTGGAAGGCTAACCGACGCTGATAGCATGGATGTGCTGGACGCAATAAAAGGTGGCGATAAAATAGAAAAGATCACGCTGGATTAATTCCTGCTAAAATTTTTTATAGTGAGCCGGCTCCCTTTGCCGGCTTTTTTATTTACAGCCGAGAAACCATATTCACATACTGTAGAATCAATTCACCATGGGGCTATCCTTCAATATGTAAACCTGCTGCATTTACAGTATTAATCGTTTTTGGCACAGCTTTTTTATAACTATACCTGAACCAAAAAAAGTATTATGAAAACTGTATTGTTAAGTATTACGGCATTAATGTTCTCCGGAGCATTGATGGCACAAACGGCAACGGGAGCAGGATTTGGCGTAAGAGGCGGTGTTAACCTTTCTAATATCACCAAAAGTGGTGATGCGGATTTTTCCAGCAATTCCAAATTAGGTATAAATGCGGCTGTATTTTTAGACCTGCCATTATCATCAGCGATTGCTGTACAACCAGAGTTGCAATTTTCTCAAAAAGGATATAAAAGCTCCGGTAATATTGCTTCATCACCATACGAGTATTCAAGAACATCCAATTTTATAGAAGTGCCCTTACTACTGAAATTAAAACCAGCGCCTGTTTTCAGTATACTGGTAGGGCCTCAGTTTTCTTTTCTTACATCTTCCAGTACAAAATTCAGTACAGGAAACAGTTCTGTAGAAACAGAAGTGAAGAATGATAATGATAATTTACGGAAAAATATACTGGGTGGTGCCTTGGGTGTTGAAGCTACTGCCGGTGGCGCTGTATTTGGTTTAAGGTACAGCCTCGATTTTCAAAATAATAATGGTGATGGAACCAGCACCATTCCAAAATATAAGAACCAGGTAACCTCTTTGTATGTAGGTTTCCGGCTATAAGATAGTATTAATTGTTTCATAGGTCAGTTGGGTTTAAATTCCGCCTTTTCTAAGGCGGAATTTTTATATCATTATTTGGCTATATTTTTACACTGAATTATCAGAATGCCGGTTAACACACTTAAGAAAATCTTTACAGTATTATTAGTCATCCTAGTGGCTGCTGATTGCAGTGCACAGGATTCTTCTTTTAATGCAAAACACAGGGCAATATTTTTCCCTTATCCTATGTACAAAGAAAAATGGCGTACATCGCTTGGCTTTACACTTTTAACCACACCGGAAGATATTACAGAAGAAATAAGATTGAGAATTCCCTGTGGCGATTTTAATGTGTTGAGAAGGGTAAGTGACAATGTAATCGCTGATGGAAGGATCGCTTTCCAGTTTTTACAGAACCATCTTTCGGCCGGGCTGCAATTTGTGAAGCCAATTAATAAAAAATTTTATTTCAGTACCGGAACCGATGTGGGCTTTTGGTTTGGGTTTCTTAAATTGAGTGGTTTCAACAGCAAAGCTTCCGGCTGGCTTGTTTATCCTGGTTTTTCTGTTGGATACCTTACAAGAAAAGACCTGCTTATTACATTTAAAGCACAAGCTTCGTTTAATCTTTATTACGAAGCCATCACTGGTGAAAATAAATACGTATCCACACATAAGTATTACAATGGTGAGGCTTTTACACTGGCATTGGAACAACCATTTTACCAGCGTAAACACCTGGCATTGGCTTTCTCAGCCATCAGCAATTATTTTTACTGGCAAACCTGGTCGCTGTTTTACAAAACGAACCGGAAAGTTTTTTACCCGCAAATCACTGTTGGTTTTATCCTGTGAGAAATGTATTAACGATATTAACTGTACTCTTGTTTTTTGTATCCTGCAAAAAAGAGTATAAGGTTACAATGCCCGATACAGGAGAATGGAATGTATTTAGCCAGCCTGCTGCTGGAAGATTAAACCAGGTAACAAGAGGTGCGATGGAGGGTATATATGACCTGTCAGCAGGTAATGCTGTTTTCGGTGATAAGGCAGCTTTTAAATGGAGCTATGTTATTAAAGGCGGCGATACTACTTTTCACCTGTCCGCTTTTTTTGGTAAAGACATTGCCTATCTTATTTGTGAAGGGAAACAGCTTAATGGATCTATCCTGTTAAACGGTTACTGGCGTAAAATGGTAAGCACTGAAACAGGGCTTGTTCATTTGGTTATTCCTGCTGAAAGTGGTGCGGCTGAATTATTAAGCGCCAACCCTTCTATTGCAGCAGGTGATATAATTATCGATGGTTTTTTTGGTGATAACCAGGAAGAACCCAAAAAACCACTAACGTTTACTTATACCCGCAAACTGAATGACTCACCTGCTGGTTTCAATATACTGGCACACCGTTCGGGTGGCCGGAATTCCGACTTGCTGCCTGTTTCTGAAAATTCGGTAGAGATGATCCTGAAGACAGCCGAATTCGGTTCTACCGGTATCGAGATAGATGTCCGTTTTACAAAAGATGGTGTTCCTATTTTATATCATGATAATACACTCAATCTCCGGCTGGTGCAGAAGTGTGGGCTTGTGGGTGCTATTGAAAATTATAATTATGACCAGCTTTCTGCATTGGTCAGGCTGGTGCATGGAGAAAAGATACCAACCTTACGGGAAGCATTAAACGCAGTTGTTTACCAGACGCAGCTGACATTTGTATGGCTGGATACAAAGTATATCGGCTCACTTGAAAAAGTACAAACACTGCAGCAGGAATTCACGCAAAAAGCAGCAGCGCTTGGGCGAACACTTGAAATTGTGATTGGTCTCCCAGGCACTGAACAGAAAAACATGCTGCTCCAGCTACCAGACTATGCAAACACGCCTTCCTTGTGCGAATTGAGCATTGCTGATGTAGAAGCCACGAATGCAAAAATATGGGCACCCCGTTTTACCGAGGGTACACAGGTGTCGAATGTTGAGTTGATACATTCGCAGGGCAGGCGGGCATTTGTATGGACGCTGGATGTGCCAGAGTTTATAGACCAGTTTATACATGACGGGAAATTTGACGGCATATTATCAAACTTCCCTTCCTGCGTAGCCTATTATCATTATGTACGTTAATAAAATTGTCATATCGCTCCTGCTTATCCTGTTTACAGGTAGCCTGCTGGCTCAAAAAACCAAACGGGAACGCCTGCCAAGACGCAAGCCATCCTTTGTGCTGCACCTGGGTGGCGGCATGTCACATTACACTGGTAACATCAATATTCAGTCGATCGGTTTGCCGGGCAGCATCAGCCGGAACAGTTTTGCCGGCACGGCGAGGTTAATGTGGTACCCGAGGTATAGATTAAGGCTTGGTATTGAAACAGGGTTTTCAAACTTTTATTCTTACAATGTAAAAAATGGAAATATTAATGGAAAAGTGAACCTGCAGGCCATTCCTTTGTTAGTGGTTTGGTCCATGCAGGTGGTGCCACGGCTCAATATTTTTGCGGGGTTTGGATCTTACCGGCTCAATACCCATCTTGATTATGCCGGCAAGGTGGATTCCTGGTCCTGGGTTTTAGGCTCGAATCTTGCTGTGTCATACACCCTGCCTGTTTCAAAGCGGATGGGTATAGCGGCGGAAGCAAAGTGGATGAATGCCTTTGAATCAAAAGATGCGGCGCTGAGCATGCAGTTTCAAATGGTGTACAAGCTTTTTCAGTGGGATTAGTTCAATATCAACATGAAACAAATAACCATTTTTCTCACACTCTTATTACTTGGTTTTTGTGCAGTAAATGCACAAACAACAAATGTCTCACAGGAGAATGATATTTTCTTTGTTAGTGATACACAGCAGCCGCTGGTAATTGAAAAACTTTTGTTAAGAAAATCTCACCACAATAAAAAAGCTACGGCTAATATTTTAGCAGCTCTCCTGGAAGAAAAGCCCCGGAATATTTATATGCTGGGCGATGTGGTTGGTCTTGGATATGCCAACCGGAAATGGAAAAAGGTGGATATTTTTTTAGACAGTTGCCGTAAACAGGGAACAACCGTATGTGGCATACTCGGTAACCATGAAGTGATGGCGAGGTGTAAAAAAGGCGAAAGAAATTTTCAGAAAAGGTTTCCAATGAATGTCAAGACAGGTTATGTATCCATCACAGATTCAGTGGCGGTTGTATTGCTGAATTCTAACTTCAAAAAACTATCAGCCGAGGAAAAGCTGCAGCAGCAGGAATGGTACAGATCAACAATGACCGCCCTTGATACAACAACTGCAGTAAAAGCGGTAATCGTTTGCTGTCATCATGCACCTTATACAAACAGTAAGGTGGCAAAATGTTCCAATAAAGTACAGGAGTATTTTGTAAAAGATTATATCAGCTCTAAAAAAGCACAATTATTTATCACTGGTCATGCACATGCTTTTGAGCATTTCAAAATGAATGGTAAAGACTTTTTGGTGATTGGTGGCGGTGGTGGTTTGCACCAGCGGCTGAAAGATGCTGGGCATGCACCAGAAGACCTGGCAAATGAATATAAGCCCATGTTTCATTACCTGTCTGTAAAAAGGGAAGGGGACAGGCTGTTTGTAATGTCTCATTATTTGAAAGATGATTTTTCCGGTATAAATGCCGGTTATACTTTTAATACGGGTACAATGGTAAAGCCAGAATCAACACTGGCTAAAGGCGCCGATTAAATTTTTCTCCGCTCACTCACTGATACATACCTGATAGAAACTTCAACTGAGCCAGTTTTGTGAATAGTTGTATTTTTCCGGCATGAATACAACCCTTTTCGAGAAGCTGCATGCTGACGGTATCGTTAGTGATGCTTCGCTGGAAAAAGTAAAACAGCATTATAATAAGAAGCCCGTTTCTGTTCACTGGGAATTAAAGACCCTGCTTTACCTTGGTGTTTTGTTGTTAAGTACCGGTCTTGGTATAATCATTTATAAAAATATTGACACCATCGGTCACCAGACGATCCTTGCGCTGATAGCCCTGGTAACAGGCGCCTGTTTTTATTATTGCAATAAACATAAACGGCCGTTTTCACTGGCGAAAGTTGAGTCTCCAAACGGCTATTTTGATTATGTTTTATTACTGGGCTGTTTAACCTTCCTGAGTTTTATCGGTTACCTGCAGTTCCGGTATAATGTTTTTGGTAACCGCTACGGGCTTGCTACATTTATACCAATGCTGGTATTGTTTTTTTGTGCTTATTATTTTGATCACCTGGGTATACTAAGCATGGCCATTACCAACCTCGCTGCCTGGGCTGGTCTTGCTGTAACACCTGCAAAAATTTTAAGTGAAAATAATTTTAATGATGAAACTATCATCCTTACAGGTTTGTTGCTTGGCGTACTGTTGGTTGTAACAGGGGTGCTGTCAGCACGAAAAAAAGTAAAGGCACATTTTGAATTTACATATGTCAACTTTGGCATGCACCTGTTGTTTATTGCGTGTCTTGCTGCTATGTTTTATTTTGAAAATATTTACCTGTTGTGGATGCTCGTATTAACAGGTATAAGTTACTTCTTTTATGCCCAGGCCTTCAGCAAGAAGTCATTTTATTATATACTGGTGTTAACGCTGTATTTCTATATCGGCCTAAGTTATACGGTAATAAGATTGCTGTTTTACTCAGGCACAGAAATAGGCGGGGTTTACCTGGCATTGTTATACTTTATTGGCTCAGCAATCGGGCTGATATTATTCTTAATAAATATGAACAGGAAAATAAAAGCACTATGATAGCATATAATAAAGAATGGCTTGATAATAATGAAATACAGGAACAACTGGACGATGCTTTCAAAACCGGCTGCATCACAAAGACGGAAAAAGAAGGCGCCGCTGCCATTTATAAAAGCGGGTTTTACTCACCCAACTTTTTTATAAGAATTGGGATGTATGTGCTTACTGTAGTGATTGCAGTATTTTCCTGTGGGCTGGCAGGAATATTCTTTCTTTCAAGTGGAAGCGAAGCCGCATTTAGTATACTCTTAACCCTTTGCGGAGCCGGTTGTTATCTCATGCTTGAGTTAATGATCAAAAATAACCATCATTACCGCTCTGGTGTGGATGATGCATTGATAATGATGGCGCCAATATTTATCATCAGTGCTATAAATATTGCAGGTAATATTTCTTTTATAACCAATGCATTTATTGTATTCGTTTTTGCAATGTTTGCTGTTATCCGTTATGCGGATAAGTTAATGGCCTTTATAATGACAGCAGCGCTGCTGTATTTTATATTTTTGTTCCTGTCCCAATTAGGAACAATGGCAAAAGCGCTTGCGCCATTTGTATTGATGATTGCCAGTGCTGTGATTTATTTTGTTTCCAAAAAACTTGCCGCTAACCAGGCATATAAATATTATAAAGGCTGTTTTACGGTAATGAGCGTAACGGTGCTGGTAAGTTTATATACAGCCGGCAATTATTTCGTAGTACGGGAAACCAGTAATTTGCTTTTCAACCTTGAACTTGCGCCGGAGGAATCGATTTCTTACGGATGGGTATTCTGGGTATTCACCATCAGCATCCCATTTGTTTATATTGTATGGGGAGTTATTAAAAAAGATATCGTTTTAATAAGAACAGGTTTGTTACTGAGTGTATTTGTTGTGCTTACCGTTCGTTTTTATTATGCTGTATTGCCCGCAGAGCTGGCAATGATCCTGGCTGGTGTTATATTGGTGGCGTTAGCATACCTGCTCACCCAGTTCCTCCGGGAGGCTAAGTTTGGCTTTACATCAGCACAGCAGGCTGGTGAAAATGAAGATGGCCTGCGTAATATAGAAGCAATCATCATTGCTGAAACCTTAACGCCGGCCCAGCAGCCACAGCAGCGTTTTGGTGGTGGTAATTTTGGTGGTGGAGGTGCCAGCGGAGATTTTTAGCGTATTATTCCCTGCTGCTGAATGCAAGCTTTATTCCAAGGCCGATCAATGCAGCACCGCTGATCTTATTTATCAGTGTAAAGGTTTTACTGTTTTTTAGTTTACCGGAAATGGCTGCGGAGAATATTGCCAGTAGCATGCACCAGGCGGTACCTGTACACGTAAAAGTAAAACCCAGCAACAGGAAAGGGAATAATGCGTTTTTTATTGAAGGGTCAATAAACTGTGGCAGGAAAGATATAAAGAACAAGGCTACTTTCGGGTTAAGCACATTCGTAATAACCGCATCTCCGTAAATTTTTGTGCAGTTTAATTGCTCTCCTGCAGCATTATTTACATAAAAAATGGCTTTCCCTGTAAAGATTTTTATCCCACTGTAAATAAGGTATAAGGCGCCTGCATATTTGATAATACTAAAAATAAGTACGGATTGGGCTATGAGAAGAGACAGACCCGAGGCTGCCACCAGGGTATGGATAATGCTGCCTGTTGCAATGCCTAATACAGACAAAATGCCCGCTTTTTTACCCTGTGCCATGCTTTTGGACAGGATGAAAATGGTGTCATTGCCCGGTGTGAGATTGAGCAGGATGGCCGCAACGAAAAAGGTTTCAAAATGTTGTATACCGGTCATGTTCTTTTTTATTAAAGTATCAAAAAACGTACTGATCCTAACTGTTATATTATTGTAAATAAGCTTGCAATTGATATTAAACCCCTATCTTTGTCCCGTTAATTTGAGTTCTTGCAATTTTTAGTTGAATGATTTTATCTGCTACGCATTATCTGCTACTTGTTAAGTCTTCCTGTTATTATTGCTTTCTCAAGATTTTTTATTAATTAATTTTTAGTATGAACATTTATGTTTCGAACTTAAGCTTCAACGTACAGGATGAAGACTTAAGAGGTTTTTTTGAAGAGTATGGCGAAGTAACTTCTGCCAAAGTAATTATGGACAAAGTTACTCAACGCAGCCGTGGTTTTGGTTTTGTTGAAATGGCTGACGATGCAGCTGCAACAAAAGCAATTGCTGAATTGAATGGTTCTTCTGCTGACGGACGTACGCTCCGTGTAACAGAAGCAAGGCCAAAAGAAGAAAGACCTGCCGGTGGTAATAACAACAGGCGTTCTTTTTCAAAAAGCTGGTAATTAAAGCTTATCTATAAAAATGCCCGGCATTTTTGCCGGGCTTTTTATTATGTAAATTTTATTAGTTTATACTGCTGATATAATCAAACAGTTTTTTTACATCCTCTTCCTTTGTCAGGTTTGTTTTGTTTTCGTGCATATAAGCCTCTATTTGTTCCTGTCTTTTTGGAAATAGCTTTGAGATATTTTTCTTGCTGATCGCTGTAAATGTTTTGTTGTCTACGCTTATGTAATAAGCCGTTTCTCTTGTGAAATCATATTCCTCGTTCACACCAAGGTCATTCACCGTGGCATGACTTCTTATTCTTCCTTCACTTAAAATATTATTGGTGGCAGATGCAATACCATAGGCGCCAAGTTTCTTAGCCTCACCGTTTGTTTTTAAAATTCTTTTTACAGCCAGCCGCATTTTATTATTCCCGGCGATCTTTTCAAGGTAACCATCCTGGTGAAAAAAAGTATCCGTATCAATTGTAATATGGCTGATATAGGTTTCATCCGCAATTACAAGGGTGTCACCTTTGTCGCCTACAAACTGCATGGTTTGCAGCAGGTAGTTATAATTAAGCCGGCCACCGGCAGGTTCAGCATTTGTAAAGAAAACCCTGGCGTTTTTAAAAGAAGGATACCTGTAGCCTTCTTTTGCCACAAAATCTTTTACTTCCCATCCTTTTAGTGCAATGCGTTCTGTCTTTTGAGCAATAAGAACAGTGCTGCAACATATGCAGGCGCAGAATAATAGCTTTTTCATACCTGGTTATTTTATTAAAGCTAAAATTTATTGCAGCCGTAACAGCATTCTAATTGACCGAAACCTTTTATTTTATGACCGAAACCTGTTAAAATGCAGCCGGAATTTTGTTGCCAGATAAGCAGCCGTCATTCAGTTACCGGCTGCAGAAAGGTAAGCGGTTGCCGCCTGTAAGCTTTTATCCTTCTGTTGTGGTCTATTGCCGGCTTCCATGGCGGAGAGTTTTTAACTGTATTCAAAGCTATCTCATCAAGCAGGGGATGGATTGGGGAATAAATAAAAGCATCTTCAATGGTACCGTCTTCATTCACCGTAAATGATACGACTACGGTAGCCTTATCGCTATTTATAATTTTCATGTTAGGAGGGAAGTACAGGTTTTTTGAAAGGTATTCCTGCCAGTTTTCCGTGCATTCTGCTTCCCGGTCTCGGTTTGTTGTATCATCTATGCTGTTGCCATCTTCAGCATAATACGATCTGCTCAGCAGTTTTCCATTTTCGTATATTTCTTCAGCGCTTAGTTTTCCATTTTTATGGTAAAAACGCCACTTGCCAAATTCTTTATTATTTAGAATGATCCCAGCAAAAGAAGGCTGGCCATTATCAAACCAGGAAACCCGTATGCTTTTACCTGCAGCATTATACACATTCGAATCAGACATCAAACCATTAGAATGCCATGATAGCCCTGTTCCAACGGGAACATCATTTTCATAAAGTGTTGAGTCGCTCATCATGCCATTATTATGATACCTGAGCCATAAGCCTTGTTTTTTATTATTGATGTATAAACCTGCTGATTGAAGTTTGCCATTACTGTAGTAATATTCAAAACTGCCATTTTTTATTTTACATGCTTTGTCTTTATAAAAACCCAGCATCTGTAATTTTTTTTCCCTGATAAAAAAATCCTGCCGTTTCCATAGAGAATCAGCCGGTTCTGTCAGGCTGAAATAGCGGGCGGCTGAAACATCACATTCTTTCCAGTTGTAATCGTAGTAAACTTCCTTTTTTTGTGCAAATGAAAAGCTGATAAAAAAGACAAAGACAGTAGTAAGGATTATTTTCATTTTTTTACAGTTGTTATAAATATATAAAAAATGAGACTATTGGCAAGTCTCATTTTTTACGTAATCATTTTCTTTAGAATCCTGCATTATTCGCCTTCCTGTTTGCAGGGGGTGTTTTAGCCGTGCCAAAATTTTTAAGTTTATAAGAAAAGGTCAGCATGAAATATTGTGTCAGTACCTGGTTCTGTACATCTTCAATATAACTTTCAGTAACGGTACGGGAAATGCTGCGGTTTTGTTTCAGGAGGTCAAATACTGAGAGTTTGAGCTCACCTGCCTGTTTGTTCAGGAATTTTTTACCTATAGCTGCATTCCATAACCAGTAATTCTGGTTAAAGCCCGAACTTAAGCCGCTGTATGACTGGTTGCTTACATCATTCTGAAGGAACCATCCATTTTTCGACAACAGGTTTACCTGTATGCCTGCATTCTGGATGGTGTAATTATTCTGTTGTACCAGCAGGGGATTGTTGGCCACGTTAAAATTTACATTGTATGAAAGATTAAAATCAACATACTCGCTTACGTTACTGGAAAGCACGGCGCCTGCTGAATAAGTATAATTATTTGTCCTGGTATCAACATAGTTAACAACACCGGGATCTTTGACCATGCAAAACCACCGTTAACATTAATGTTGGATTTTATTGATTTTAACGGCATGGCATAAGTAAGGAAAGAGCGCAAACTTACATAGCCATCCAGGTTTACCGGTTTGGTAAGCTGTGCACCTTTGTATAGAATAATATTGCTGTTTAATGCAGAGTCTGTATTGGCGATATAAGTGGCATTCGCAATATAGTTACTGGCCTGCTGCAGGTAAATATTAGCAAAAAAACTTTGACCTTTTGAAGTGTTTGTATAGGTGTACCGGCCGCTGAGTGTATTGGATGTCTGTTGTTTCAGATCCGGGTTACCTGTACTCAGGAACAAAGGATTGTTATTGTTGATCACATCCTGCAATTGCGTTACCGAAGGCGTATTGGTATTGGCACGGTACATCAGGTTGATGCTGCTGCGTGTTGATAATTTTTTCCTCCACATTAAATTGGGTAAGAGATTATTGAAAGATTTATTTACCGTGGTTTGCAGCGGAAAGAGCTGGTCGCTGTTGAGCTCTGTGTATTTGTAGGATAACCCGGCTGAAAACATATTATCACGGTTACCTACCCGGTAACTTACGCCTGCTGTATGACTATTGACTGTATTGTCAAATTTATTGGAGAGGCTGGTATCAAACAGTGCATATTTATCACTCAGCCTGTCAAACTGGTACACCTGCTGGTCTGATTTATTTTTTGTAAAAGAAGGCGAGTAGCTCAGCTGCAATTGCCCCTGCTTACCCACCGGTTCTGTATAAGAAATATTACCAGAATAAGTAGTACCGTTTACCAATTGCGATGTATGCTGCTGTATTGAATCATTATTATTGGATGCATCGAAAAATTCATTTATTGACTGTAAATAAGTATCTCCTTCTTTATGATTGGCAGCAACCCCCAGGTTCACGGAAAGTGTTCTGCCTTTTTTTGCAAAGGCATGGCGGTATAATAAATTGTTGTTGGTATTAAAACCGGAAGTATTGCTGTTGCTGTTGTACTTGGTACTGCTGATCAAATCACTCAGCGTGTAATACCGTAAACCATCCACGTTATTATCCCTGCTGTTTTTTTGAAAACTTACTGATGGAGTAAAGACGAATGAGTTGGAAGAGTCCAGCTTATATTCCATCCGCAGGTTAATGCGGTGATTATAATTATTGGCTGCTGACAAAGTAGTTTCGTCATACAACTGGTTGGCAGTATCCTGAATAAAATACTCAGCATTGCTCAGCTGGTTGTTATTTGTTTTGCTGTTATTAAAAAAATAACTGCCGGTAACGTCTATCTTTTTTCCCCATTTATCACCATAGTTAATACCAAATGAGTTGGTGGTATTGATACCATTTTGCTGTCCCACTAAAAAATTATTCGTACTGCCAAAATTCCCGCCGCCACCACCACCACGGTTTCCACCACTGCGGCCACCGCCGCCCTGCCTGTTGCTTCCACCACTGCTGCTGGTAACACCCAGCAGGTCTTCATTGCTGAAATTTTGCTGGTTCACATTGTTGAACAGGCCGGCCAAAGATATCCGCCTGTCGCCGTTGAAGAAACTAACGTTACCGCCTGCTGCATATCTTTCATCTGTTCCGTAGCCAGCATATATCCTGCCGAATTGGCCATTTCGTGTACCCGTTTTAGTTACGATGTTAATGGCTTTGCTGCTGTTGCCATCATCGAAGCCGGTAAATTGAGCCTGGTCACTCAGTTTGTCAAATACCTGTATCTTATCAATGATCTCGGCGGGCAGGTTTTTTAATGCAGCTGTGGCATCGTCCCCAAAAAAGTCTTTGCCATCAACTGTAACCTTTTTTACCTGGTCGCCCTGTGCGGTTACTGTACCTGCTTTGTCAACCGTAATGCCCGGCATCTTTTTTATCAGGTCTTCTGCATTTGCATCAGGGTTTACCTTATACTGGCTGGCACTGTACTGTATGGTATCGGCCTTTTGTGTTACGGGTGGTGTTTTTGCCACAATATTTACATTTTCCAGGTCTTTTCCCTGCCGGAACATAGTAATGGTACCAAGGCTGGTATCACCCTGTTTTAAAAAAACAAATGAATAATTATCCTGGTAACCCAGTGCTTCTGCTTTAATGATAAAGCTGTCAGCAGCCAGGTTATTGAACCGGAAGCTGCCGGCAGAATCAGAAACAGTAGTGCTGATAACAGAAGAGTCTTTCCGAAGAAGAAGGGAAACCGTAGCGCCTCTCAAAGGTTTTTTATCGGTATCATCGCCAAGGCTTGCTGTTATTGTATTTGTCTGCGCCTTTACTGACAGGCATGTCACCAGTAAAAACAAGGTCAAAAGGGTAGTAGTTCTCATTCTATTAATTATTTAATACCAGCTTAGACTATAATAATGCCAAAGGTAGCCTTCATCCCCTTCTGTTTATTTTAATAAAACGTTTTTTAATGATAAATGGCATATAAATGAAATGACCGGATTCCAGTACGGCATAGTAATTGGACTTTATATATAAACAATTTTATATGACGAGGGAAGAATTAGAGAAGGCACATCAGCAATCACTCACTACTTTTGATGACTACCTTGCAAAAAAAGGCGTTTCAAAAGATGATGAGGAAAAAATATCCCAGGCAAAGAAAGAGTGGGAGGCAGCCTGGAACAAATTAATGGAGACATTGCTTGTACTGGAACGGCTTGAAATTTAAACTGCCTCAAAAAGAGGCCGGCATTGGTACCTGCAGACTAATCCAGGTGATGTGCGGTAATCCTGCATGCACGCAGCATTTAGTTGTGTTGAATGAAAGCAAATATAATATCCCGGGCTTGCCCGGTTTTTTGTTATCCCCTAACCTGTGATTAAAAATTTTGTCTGCTGTTTATGTAATTTTTTTTTGATGGGCATCCGTATTATGAGTTGTTCTTTAGGAACAGCATTCATAACCGGGTTACTCACTACTAAAAACTACAATCATGAAACGGCTGCTTATCATCATCACCTCCTTCCTGTTTGTTTTTACAGCTATTGGTCAAAACAAAAGCATCATCATTACAGGTTCTGTAAGGGATAAAAAAGGAAATCCGCTGAAAGGGATAAGTATTTCAGAAAAGCTAAGAAATAATACTACTGTTTCTTCGCTGGCAGGCACCTATACATTGACTGTTGAAGGAGCAAATTCAGTACTTGTATTTTCAGCAAAAGATCTCAAAACAAAAGAAGTAACAGTAAAAGACAAAATAATGTTTGATGTTGTGCTGGATTCCAGCATTGTGCTTTCGGGTAAAGTAAGTGATAAAAATGGCTCGCCGTTAAGTGGCATAACCATAGCGGTGAAGGGTAAAAAAACAGGTGTGGCGTCTGCTGCAGATGGAAGTTACTCTTTAACAGTTGATGAAAGCAATGTACAGCTTGTCTTCACTGGTGTTGGGTTTATAAAGCAGGAGATAAAAACAGGGAAGCAAAAAACCATTAATGTTATTCTTGAGCCTGCAGCACAGATGTTGAATGAAGTGGTGGTGGTTGGTTATGCCACCATACAACGAAAAAGTTTGTCGTATGCAATGCAATCCGTTGCATCAGAAGAGCTTTCTGGTAAAGTTGCCGGTGTACAGGTAACTGGTGTTCCAGGGAATACAACAGGGGTCAGTGTACGGGGCATGAACAGTAATCAACTTGGTTATAATGGTAATTACAGTGGCGAAGATTTTAATACAGAAAGCTATGACAGGATAACAGAAAATAATTTCCATAAAGTAAAAGATAACCCGCTTTCTACATTTTCAATCGACGTAGATGCAGCTTCCTACAGCAATGTCCGCCGTTTCCTGAATGCCGGGCAGCTTCCGCCGGCTGGTGCTGTGCGTATAGAAGAGATGGTTAATTATTTTAAGTATACTTATGCTCAACCCGTGAATGCAGATCCTTTTTCAGTTAATACAGAAATTGCGGATGCTCCATGGAACAAAAAACATAAGCTGGTGCTGATCGGTTTGCAGGGCAAAAAAATTGAAACAGGAAAACTGCCACCATCCAATCTTGTTTTTTTAATTGATGTATCCGGTTCTATGCAAGGCCCCGACAGGATTGGACTTGTAAAAGCCTCCTTGAAATTACTCATTGATCAGTTAAGGGCAGAAGATAAGGTAGCCATGGTCGTGTATGCAGGTGCAGCAGGGCTTGTACTTCCTTCCACAAGTGGTGCTGACAAAACGAAATTAAAAGATGCTGTAGACAGGCTGGAAGCAGGAGGCTCCACCGCAGGTGGCGCAGGGTTAAAACTGGCATACAAAACAGCGAAAGACAATTTTTTAAAGAATGGTAATAACCGGGTAATACTTTGTACCGATGGTGACTTTAATGTGGGTGAAAGCAGCGATGATGCAATGGAAAGACTGATTGAAGATGAAAGGAAAAGCGGTGTATTCCTTACAGTGCTTGGCTATGGTGCTGGTAACTATAAGGACAGCAAGATGCAAAAGCTGGCAGATAAGGGCAACGGAAATCATGCTTATATTGATGGATTAAGTGAAGCAAAAAAAGTGTTGGTAAATGAATTTGGCGGCACATTATTTACTATTGCAAAAGATGTAAAACTGCAGGTTGAATTTAACCCCGCAAGGGTACAGGCTTACCGTCTTATCGGTTACGAAAACAGGATGCTGGCTAAAGAAGATTTTAATAATGATAAAAAGGATGCGGGGGAAATGGGCAGCGGTCATACGGTAACGGCACTCTATGAAATTATACCTGTGGGTGTGAAAAGTAAATTTTTAAATAAGGTGGATGCATTAAAGTACCAGGATAATAATATTGCTTTCAGCAGGTCTGCACAAACTGATGAATTAATGACTGTAAAGTTCCGTTATAAAAAACCGGACGGTGATACGAGCAAATTATTTGAATACCCTGTAAAAGATAACAAACTTACCCTGGCTGGTACTTCAGATAATTTCCGCTTTGCAGCAGCCGTGGCAGAATTTGGATTATTGCTGCGTAATTCTGATTATAAGGCCGGTTCATCTTTTGAAAATGTATTGGCACTTGCAGGCAGGTCAAAAGGCAGCGATGAAGAAGGTTACCGTTCTGAATTTATTCAGCTTGTAAAAAGCGCCCGGTTACTTGCTGATAAAAAGGAAGAAACACCAGGCGAAAACAGTGATGAATAAAATAAGGCGATGGTTGCTGGTAAAGCTGTATGGCAAATAATTATTTATGTTTGCAATACTTAAATTGAACCAGAGAATGCTAAAATATATTTTGGTTGCGGCCGTACTGCTTTATTCCTGCCAGTCGAAAAAAGATAACTCCGGTGTTCCTGTAAGTACTGATACCATTCCTCTTTCAAAGGAGCAGGCAGAAAAAGAATTGAAAGAAATAAGAGCAGGCATAAAAGACTCCGGCTTTGCTGCTATGATGGATGCAAGTCTTTTCATACAGCGGCTGGAAGCCAGCCTGCAAAAAGCAGACAGTACAAGAAGAGCGGCAGGTTTTTCGGAATCACTTGTTGTAAATAACCCTGATGGTGGACATTTTTATGAACTCATGATGAAGGTTTACCGGCTGGGGCTTCAGCAGGCAGATCAACCAATGGATATAAATTATTTTAAAGGCCAGCTTGGCTACACAAAAGAAAACTGGCTCTCATGGTGGTTTAAAAATAAGAAAACATATGAAGCACTGATATCATTTCACCTGTTACAAAAGGATATTGCAACAACCAGCATGATCGTTAATGGCGGAATAACGGAGCAGGACAGGAGCAATCTTGAACAACAATATGCTAAAGGGATAAAAGGCATGGAAGAGCAATTTGGGAAATAGAAAATTTCTACAAAGTTGCAAGCACTGCATTCAGGGCGGCACCATCCATGCCGGCTTTTACAGCTGGATTATATAAAAGCTGTATGGCTTTTCTGTCGAATGGGTCGTACCAGTTTGGTGGTGCGGACAGCATATACTGGTACATTACGCTGCCGGAATATTGAGTCATATTTATATGCCCCATAAAGCCAAGTGCATGTGTTATCTCATGTCGCAGCAGGTATTTATCAATCATGGTATCGCTTTCATTCCGGTGCATATCTATAAATACACCGGCGTGACTTATAAGGTTATCATTTCCCCAGGTTAAATATGCAAGGCCATGCAATTCGTAAGAAGATGTTTGGAACGAATTAGTAGCCGCAGGTTCTTCTGAAAGATAAGTTGCTTTATCTGTAAGATAGAGCCGTATCAGTGCTGCAGATTTGTTATAAGAACGTTCTAATACAAGATTGCCGGCAGTGAGTGTATTTATTTCCCTCCGTATGCTTTCAAACTCCCGGTTCATATGCTCATATCCACTGTCGGCAAGAAATACAGCAACATTTGTTCCCATCAGTTTTTTGATAGTGCCATTATTAAATTGCCCGTCAACTGTAAGCTGCCTGAAGGCTTTTATTTCCTCTGCGGAATAGCTCCTGCTGGTTACCGGTTGCTGAGACGGGTATGTAATATTAAGGTCTTCTTTTTTACAGGAAATAAAAAAGCAGGTTAATAAAACGATCCAAACAGCTTTCATTGTTTATTCGTTATTAAAATGATCACTTACTTTTAATGATATTAATTATGCCGGTACGCCTGAGCTTAGTTCTCTGAAGATAAATTATTTGATCCAGATCATTGAGCTTTCACATACAGCTTAAATTTACGACCTTATTTTATTCCTGACTTACATACAGGGCATTATTGCTTGCTTTATCTGTCACTTCGGCTTTCCATACATGCATGCCCCTTTGAAGATTCATTACTTTTTTAAAACCATTTTGTGTAAGCAGGTAACTTGCCTGCGGACTCCGGTGGCTGTGGGAGCAATACACAATTATTTCTTTGTCTTTATAAGGATCCAGTTCGTTTATCCGTTGCTGTAACTCCTGTATTGGAATGTTGATGGCATTTTTAAGCCGGCCAAATTTTTCAGTAGCCTGCCCGTTAAATTCTTCTGGTGTCCGTACATCAAGCAAGATAATATTATTATTGCCGGTCTTTTGTATATGAGCATACAGTTGTTGCGGAGACAATGTATCAAATATAATCGTTGATCTTTTTACAAGCTCCATATTACAATGTGCACAGGTTCCGCTATGGGGGCTGGCAATAGTATCACAACTGCTGCCGCAGGGAAGACATACATATATTTCCTGGGCCCGGGCTTCAATACAGGCAATCATTAAAATTGTAATTGTTATAATGGTTTTGTTTTTCATGATACTTTATTTGTCTTAAAGTTAGGGAATCAATTTTTTAAAAAGTACGTCCATGTGCTTGTTAGCAGCATCTCACCCGTTCAAATGCCTTTTTCACCAAGTCTTTTGTTCTTATTATTGCGGTTGAAAATAAATTTACAGGGTGCCGTATTAAAATAAACTTATAACAGCGTATCTTTTATATAAACTACCTTAACCCGGCCATAACTACCAACTGCAATGAAAAAAATATTAATTATCGCCCTGTTTATTCTTCCCTGTATGGCAATTGCACAGAAAAACAGGAAGTCTTCCACAGATTCCCTTGACTATTATTTGCGCCAGCTGGACACAATAAACCACGCATACAATATCAAAGCACAACAGCTGCATGATTCTTTACTTCATTCGCCCGGCTATGTTGATGTAACGACTAATATAAAAAGACTGGAGAAAAGAGCTGTTTCCTGGGGTGGTGCATTAATATCTATGGAGCTGGCGCATAATGATTATGGAGATTTTAATAAAAGCATTACAGGAGCAGGTTTTCCGGCGCTTAATAACCCCGCCTTCCGTATTGGCATGGGGTCAACAATTAAGCTTGACAGGATTATTATGGACATTTACCTTGCAAATATCGGGTTCAATAAAAAGTCAAAAAAAGGAGAGGAGGCGATTAAACTAAGGTTGTCAAATTTTCTCCAGTTTACCTGGGGGTATGATGTGCTGAATTCAAAATTGTTGAGCATTTATCCTTACTGGGGAATGTCTTTACGTCTTTCAAAGCTGCAGTATTCCAAACCTGCACAAATTAATAATGCCTATACAGATTTGACAGGTATCATTAATAATGATCAATCTGTATCCGCTACTTCTACAAGGTTCGGTTATCTTGCCGGTGTTGGTTTTGATTTCAATATTTCCCCCAAAGAAGGTATCATACTTTTTACAAAGGTTGGTACTAACCGGCCAGTCGGCAAAGATGCTTATGATATAAAAGGAGTGGATTATAAACCCAATATAAAGCAAGCGGACTGGTTTATTGGTTTTGGTATCAAACTGGTGCAGCCGGAATAAGATTCCGGGGAAATTATTCAACAGAATTGTTAGGACAGTCTTTCATTTTTTATTACTGTACCTGTGTTTTTCTTCATTCCTAATAACTTAGTGATTATACAGCCTTGGTATGATAAATGATTCTTTAAAACTGTATTTAAGTCTTAAATCTAAAATCATTTGTTATGCCTATTCTTACAGTTGTGCTTGTATTGATCGCCGTTGGAGTTATATTATGGCTCATTAACCGGTATATACCAATGCAGGGCACTATTAAAAACATTCTGAATGCTGTAGTGGTGATCGTGGTGGTAATATGGTTGTTGAAGGTTTTTGGTATTTGGGGCAGTCTTCAAAACCTGCATACATAAAGCTTAGTAAATAGCAAAGGCCGTCTTTTAAGACGGCCTTTGCTAAAGTTTATTAAAAACACCCGTTATTAGTAACCGGGATTTTGTGCTATGATACCAGAAGTGGCATCTACTTCTCTTTGCGGTATCGGCATTACAAGTTCATCTGCATTCCATTCATAATCGCCTGTGGGCATCCGCAGTCTTCTTAAATCATGAATACGCTGTCCTTCAAATGCCAGTTCAATAAATCTTTCATTGCGTACATCTTCCAGTGTAGGATTAACCGGGGCATCAGAAGTGGTTCTTAAATTGTTTTTAACCTTTGCCAAGTCATTGGCAGGAGAGTCACCTGTTTGCGTGCCTAATTCAAGATTAGCTTCTGCTCTTGTGAGATACATTTCTGCCAGGCGTATAATTGGGATATTTTGGCTGAATGATGTCCACTTACCGCAGTAAAGATTACCGGGTCTTGCACCGGTTCCATCATAATACCATTCCGTTTGACGCAGATCTCCTGCAGGATAATTGTCTTCCACGTAGCTTCTCATGATTCTTACATCTGCGCGGCCAATACCCGGGAGACTTGCGTAGAATGTAGCCATTCCGTTGTTGGAAGTACCTGCATTGTTTTGCTCATTTTGTTGTATTTCCCAAATAGATTCTTTCGTGTCCTTATTGGTAAATACAGCAGACACCGAAGCGTTCATTGTATAATACTGGCTTTCTATCACCTCGTTGGCCGCATCTCTTGCATTTGCATAGTCGCCCTGCTGCAGGTACACTCTTGAAAGAAAGGCAAGCGCTGCATATTTTGTTGCACGCTTTGGATTTTCTTCAGGTAATAAAGTAACTGCTTTGGTAAGATCTTCTATCACCTGGTCATATACCTGCTTTACTGTATTGCGTGGATAGCTTTTAAATGCTTCGGCTTCATTTTTTGTGGAGACTGTTTTTATAACAACGCCGGGTTGTGAATTATCAGCAGTGGCGCCCCACGGTAACGCATACAGCCTTACCAGCTCAAAGTGCATAATGCCTCTTACAAAAAGTGCCTCTCCCTCCAATTGTGTTTTCAAATCGGCATCTTTTACAACACCTAAGTTGGCAATTACAGTGTTGGCTACATTAATAGCATCATACGCCGCTGTCCATGTTAAAGCTGCATCAGCCGTATTACTGGTCATCGTCTTTTCAGATATTTCATCCGGCGACTGGAAGGTGCCTCTCCAGGTACAAACATCATCACTGCCAAGCAGGTCAGGTATAAGCAGCAGGTTAGTACCATACAAACTGCCACCACCCATAATTGAATAACATCCTATCGCCAGTGCGTCTACGTCCTGGTCAGTTTTTATTGCATCTGATGCATCAACAGATTGAAGCGGTTCCTGGTTCAATGCTTTTTTGCAGGCATTAACCGATACCAGCAGCATTAATAATATCAGAATATTTATCCTTTTCATAATAATTTGTTTTTTCATTTTAGAAATTTAGAGGGTTAAGTTTACACCAATCGTAATGCTGCGTGCCTGTGGCGGCGTATAAAAGTCATGCCCAAGGTTCACGTTGCTGATGTACTGTGTATTCACCTCCGGATCATATCCTGTATATTTTGTAAATGTCAAAAGGTTATTGCCCGATATATATACTCTTGCTGCTTCTATTTTAGCAGATTTTAAAATGCTTCTGGGCAGGTTGTAACCAAGGTTCACACTTTTTACCCTGAAATAAGAACCATCTTGTATCCAGCGGCTGCTTTTATTGCCGCCATTATCTGTGTATAGCCTGGGTTGTGGTATGTTGGTTACATCTCCCGGTTTTCTCCAGAAATTCATCTGGTCCAGGGTCTGGTTATCAAAATAGTTTGCATTGTTACTTTGGAAGATCCCTGCAATGTTATAAAGATCACCGCCTTTTACAAACTGGCACTGTATATCCAGGTCAAAGTTTTTATACGCAAAATGGTTGTTGATGCCGCCATAATAATCAGGGTTAGGATTTCCCACTACTGTGTCCGGTGCATCTTCATATACGTTTGTAGCTTTACCATCAGGACCAAGGAACAAAGCATCTCCATTAGCCGGGTCAACACCGAGGTATTTCTTTCCATAGAATTCTCCGAATGGAGAACCAACAGCAAGCCTTCCCAATGTTCTTGAGCCTGGTGCCACCGGGGCTACCAGCCTTGTTACTTTATTCCTGTAAGTAGAAATATTAACAGAGGCATTCCATTTAAACTCTCCTTTTAGTATCACCCCGTTCAGCACCACTTCAAATCCTTTGTTCGACATATCACCAATATTTTTGGTGATGGTTGAATATCCATTGATGGCGGGTACAGGAACATCCAGCAGCAGGTTAGTTGTTTTCTTGGTGAAATAATCAATTTCACCAGAGATGCGGTTTCCAAACAAGCCAAAATCCAGTCCTACATCAAATTGTTTTGTGTTTTCCCATTGCAGTTTTTCATCACCGATCTGGGATGCTATCAGGCCACTCACACTTGCATAAGCTGATGCAGCATACAAACTCCTGTATCCAAAGTTGCCGATCTCCGCATTACCTGTTTTACCATAGCTGCTTCTTAATTTCAGGAAACTGAAAGCCTGGCTGTTTTTCATAAAATTCTCTTCACTTATTATCCATCCTACAGACACGGACGGGAAACTGCCATAGCGGTTATTTTCAGCAAAACGGCTGGAGCCATCCATCCTGAAGCTGGCACCCAGCAGGTACCTGTCCATCAGTTTATAGTTGGCCCTTGCGAAATACGAAAGAAATTTAAAGCCTGTTTCTGATGAAGTGCCTGCAGAGATGATGGCTGCACTGGCGATTTTAGTAAACCTGTCATTTGGAAAAGCCAGCCCTGTTACACCTGAACCGGTTGTCTGTCCTTTTTGATATTCTATACCAGCCAACGCATCTAATGTTGAACTGTTGGCAAAGCTGTTGTTATAATTAAGTGTATTGGTGGAAGTAAATACAGAAGCTGTAGCCTGGTTGCTGTAGCTGTAACCGTTAGGCGCTCCATCCAGCGTACGCCTGCCAAGGAACTGGTTTTCCTGCAGGTTGTTCCAGTCGATACCTGCCTGGCTGCGGAATTTTAAATATGGATTAAAACTAACTTCAAGGTATGCGTTACTGATAGTACGCATTGTTTTACTTTCGTTTTTGTTGTTGCCTTCAAAATCTATAAGCGCATTATAGTAAATGGTAGCCTCATTCAACAAGCCCTCTTCATTTAATTTAGGCTGAATAGGGGGCAGTGCATTTAGCTGCAGCGGGTTACTAAAGGCATTATCACTTGGCAGCCTGTAGTTGTTGGTTTGGTTCAGTGATATATTCGTGCCTACTTTAAAATAGCTGTTTATTGTATGGTCGATATTGATACGGCCTGTCATACGGGTGAGCCTGTTCTCCAGCAGTATACCGGTCTGGTCATTATAACTTCCGCTCAATAAAAATTTTGTACGGGCATCTCCGCCGGTTAAAGAAACATTGTATTGTTTTACAGAGCCATTTTGAAAAGCAAGTTTACCCCAGTTTACATCATTGTTGCTTTCCCAGTCTTTGGTGTCTGTTTCAAGTTCAAATTCTTCTGCAGCACTCAGCGGCAGTTCAGAAGATGCGTCTGTATAATCTCCATCCCTGTAATGCAGGGCGGCAGTATCAAATATTTCCCTGTACTGTGCTGCATTTAAAAATTTTCTTAAACGGGTGGGTCTGCTCCAGCCGGTATAAAAACCTGCAGATACTTTACTTTTTCCCTGTTTACCGCTTTTGGTGGTAACAAGTAGAACACCGTTGGATGCTCTTGAACCATAGATAGCAGCAGAAGCAGCATCTTTTAATACTTCTATTGATTCTATATCATCAGGGTTAAGTGTTGCCAATGGGTTATCAGGTTCATCAGAACTGCCCAAAGCCTGGCTTACGATAGGAACACCATCAACCACCACAAAGGGCTGGTTGTTGGCGGAAATAGAAGAAATACCCCTGACCCTGATATTGAGCGCCTGGCCTAGTTTTCCGCTGCCGCTGTTAATGAATACGCCGCTTGCCCGGCCCTGTAATGCCTGTTCAAAAGATGGTAATGGCAGGTTATTAAATTCTTTCGAGGTTACTTTGGCAATAGAAGAAGTGATCTCTTTCTTTATTTTTGTTCCATAACCAACCACTACTACTTCTTCAAGGCTTTTTGAAGCACTTACTTCCAGGGCAATATTGCTGGTGGCTCCATTTGCCTTAATTTCTTTTGTTGCATACCCCAATGAGCTTACAACAAGTACAGCACCCTCCTGTGGTACCGATAAAGTGTAAGAACCATCCGTGCCGGTTATGGCCCCGGTGGTTGTTCCTTTTACAATAACAGAGACATTTGAAATGGGAGCTCCTGTTTTTTGGTCAGTGACTTTTCCAGAGATGGTTGTTTGTGCCCAAAGAACGGGTACAGACAAAACAAAAACCATCACTAATAATAGTTTACGTTTCAACATAATAGTTTGTTTTGAAGTGAACAGAGTTAAAGAAACCTGGATGGATAAATTTTTCTCAAAAATATTTTCCTACCGTAAATGATAAGAAAACGTTAATTATCGCTGCATATTAATTAATTTTTTTTGAAAATGGTGACTGCCTTTAAATGTTTAGGAAGGTTTATTAAAGTGAATACTCATATATTATAAGATAGTATCAGGTATATTTTCTTATCTTCATCGGCATTAAAATTTCATACCGATGAAACATGTTTTTTTTGCTGCAATTATAATTTTTGCAATTGCCGGCTGTAACGATAACACCGCATCTACTGCAGCAAATCCTTCTTCTGACACGGGTTTTCAAAGAATTGCTGAAGATTATTTGAAAGAATATTTAGCAGTAAGACCACAATCCGCAGTGGCACTGGGGTTTCATGATGGATACGATGGAAAGACCTCCGACTTCAGTAAAAAAGCACTGGCTGCCGAATTAGAACGTTTGAAAGCCTTTGATAAATTACTTGCAACAATTGACATAACCACATTGCACGGGCACAATGCCGGCGACTATCAATTACTAAGTTCTGCGGTTAAAAAAGATATTTACAATATAGAGGATGAACGTATTTATTCGCACAATCCAATGACCTATGCGGGTGCAGTGGATGTGAATATTTATATAAAAAGAAATTTTGCCCCGCTGGAAGAAAGAGTAAAATATATCATCAGTACTGAAAATGCAATACCTGCATTGTTTGCAAATGCAAAGTTGAACCTGGATGATTCTTTGCCCAAACCTTATATTGAAACAGCCATAGAAATAACACAGGGAAATGCTGGTTTTCTAAAAGGCGACCTGCTTACTGTATTAAAAGATATTAAGAACGATTCCTTAATGGCGCTGTTCAGGAAAGCCAACGACAGTGCCATAAAAGCCTGTGATGATTTTGTAAGCTGGCTCACAAAAGAAAAACTGCCAAGGGCAAACAATTATTACGCTATTGGTAAAGCCAATTATAAAAAGATGCTGCTTTATGGAGAAAGCATCACGATGGAACCTGAGCAGATATTGGCAATAGGTATGCAGGAGTTACAAAATGAACAAAAGGAATTTATTGCAGCAGCTAAAATTATCAATCCCCGGAAAAAAGCTGAAGATGTATACCGTGACCTGCAAAATGATCATCCATCGGCAGATAGTTTGATCTCTGTAACAAGCCGGCACCTGGAAAGCATCAGGCAGTTTCTAATTGACCATAAAATATGCAGCATTCCATCTGAAGTAAGGGTACAGGTAAAGGAAACACCACAATATGCCAGGTCAACAAGCACGGCCTCTATGGATATGGCCGGTCCATTTGAGAAAAAAGCCACTGAATCCTATTATTATATTACACCTGTGGAACAAGCCTGGACGGCAAAACAAAAAGAAGACTGGCTGCGCCAGTTTGATTATTATACTGCAGATAATGTTAGTATTCATGAAGCATACCCTGGTCACTATATGCAGGGGCTGCACTTAAATGCATCTCCTGCTACAAAAATTCAAAAGATATTTGGCAGTTATGCCTTTGTTGAAGGCTGGGCTCACTATTGTGAAAAAATGATGGTGGAAGAAGGTTTTGGCGCTGCAGACAGTATTACGGCTGCCAAACACAGGCTGGCCATGAGCGGTGATGCCCTGCTGCGTATTTGTCGTTTATGCGTTTCCGTTAAAATGCATTGCCAGGGTATGACAATAGAAGAGGGGACTAAATTTTTTATGGATAACTGGCACCAGGGCGAAAAACCGTCTTACCAGGAAGCACTGCGTGGCAGTTTTGATCCCGGTTATTTGTTTTATACGGTTGGCAAGCTCCAGGTATTAAAGCTCCGGGACGATTATAAAAAACAGGAGGGTGGAAATTTTTCGCTTCAAAAATTTCACGATGCATTGCTGGGTAACGGCATGCCGCCTATCGTAAGACTGCGGGAAATACTATTGAAAGACAGAACCAGGTGGAGCGAAGATCTGTAAACATTCCTGCCATTTTTTACAGCCACCGGCATCCTGGTGTAAAGGTTGTTTTTATTAACAGTAAAAGTATAGGGCGGGGTCATTGAAAAAAAAGCCTTTCAGTATAAAATATTTTTTTAACTTGCTGCCCGGTCCAATAAGCCTGTATCCTTTTTAAACTTTGTTTCCCATCCACCTTAATTTGTTATAAGCATAAGCGGTTATTTATGTATTTGTCGCAGTACAGGTAGCCTGCAATAAGTTTTTATTTAATGCCTTTTTTGAAAGCTGGAGACCTGATTTTCTTTAACCTGAACAAACCTCTGATGATGACAAATGATAAACTCTTGGTGTACCTGTATATTGCCGCTTTTGTGTGGGTATTCTTTAAACTGGTTACTTTTTTTATCTATATCCGGTTAAAGAAAAAATTAACAGGAACTGATCTTGAAACGTTTACCAGGCAGTTGGGAGATGATTATGCCTTCCGGTTTTTGGAAGATAACAAGCGGCGGTATAAATGGAAGAAAGGCCTGCTGATAATAAAAGCCAGTTTTGACGAGCAGGACAGGCTTGCCTCAAGACATGCTGCAGGGTTCAGTTTTTTTACACCTTTTATAATGGTTGTCTTCAGTTGATTTTTTATATCAAGGAACCGTCAGGATTGTAACCTGAATCTTTCTCCCTTTAATGTTTGCATGTATTCTGTTGAAACAGGTGAAGGTACCTGCAGCTTCTCCTCACTGCGGTATTGTTTCTTTAATTCCTTGCGCTGATACGCCTTGTAGAAACGGCGGGCATGATCAGCTGTTTCCAGTATCAGCCCGGGCACACGGGTAGGTTTATTATCGTCTCCAAAAGCAACCATGGTAAAATAGCTGGTATTGGTATGTTTTACCTGGTGGGTTTTTATATTTTCCGAAATAACTTTTATACCAATTACCAGTGAAGAATTACCTACATAATTTACAGATGCCAGCAGGGATACCAGTTCACCCACTTCCACAGGAGCCAAAAAATCCACACCCTCTATTGAAGCGGTTACGCAATACGCGTCAGCATGCTTTGCCGCACATACATACGCTATTTTATCCATCAGCGAAAGAATAACACCGCCGTGTATTTTTCCGCCAAAATTTGAATAAGAAGGTATCATCAACTCTGTAAGTGTTGTTTCTGAGTAAGAAACTTTCCTGTAATTATCCATTCGGGGCAGTTTTATTAAAATGGGTTATGGTAAAGATAACAGAAATACTTTTTCCTGTTCTGTCTTGCCATGGACTGAAATTTTTTAAAAAGTTCTTGTATCCATGAAATATAAATATTATTTTTCTCAATACATTTTTAACACTATGGCAAACAGCAGCGAAGAATTTACCAACCAGGATGAAGTAAAAAAAATAATAGCCGAGCTTGAAGCAAGGTATGGGAAAGATGGGAAAAATCTTAAAGTAAGTGATGTGGTGGATGAACAGGGGCGCCAGTATGTAAACCTGGTACAGGAGGGTGGGGGTATGCTGGGCATAGCGCTCGTTGGATTTACTTATGTACTAGAAAAGATGAACATACGTTTCTGGCGCCTGGCCGGTACAAGTGCCGGGGCCATCAATACTATTTTTTTGGCGGCCATTGGTACAAAGAATGATGCCAAGAGTGAGAAGGTGCTCCAATACCTTGCTGATACAAATTTTCTCCAGTTTGCAGACGGACACCCTGTTATTTCAAGGGTGCTCACCAAACTGACAGGTAACAAAAGATATCTCAGTAATACCATCTTTTTTATTGTGGGTATGGTGTGTATTTTATTACTTTCCTTATTTGCAAATAATATACACCACAGCAGCTACCTTATGTGGTTTATCATCGGGATACTGATCGTGGTGGGGTGTGTATCTGCTTATTTTGCCTTTTTGTGGAACCGCTTTAAAAAGAGAAACTATGGTTTATGCCGTGGTAATTTTTTCAAAAAATGGCTTGAAGAAAAACTGGCAGAGAATAATATCAGTAATACGGCAGAACTTAAAAAAAGGGCTTATATAAAAGCGCCTGATAATAACCTGCAGTTTGCAAAAGATGCAACGGATATCCGCAGTGGCGCAGATGCTGAAATAGACAGTTTGGAGAGTGATGTTACCATGATCGCCTGCGATATTACAACACAGATGAAAGTGGAATTTCCAAGGATGGCAGCACTCTATGGCAGGACAGACGAAAATACTAATCCTGCTGAATTTGTAAGGGCAAGTATGAGTATTCCAATATTTTTTGAGTCACAGTGTTTTGATAACATTAATAAGAATGACCCTGCAATTATTAAAGCCTGGAAAGATATCAGCTATAATATGCCGATACCCGGCAAGGCTTATTTTGCTGACGGTGGTATCATTTCCAATTTCCCGATCAGTGTATTTCATAAACCGAGTATCCGCACACCGAGGCTGCCTGTTTTTGGCGCAAGATTATCTGAGGGTGGTGGCGGACCGGCTACCAATCTTTTTAAGAGTATCGGCGCATATGGCGGTGCCGTTTTCAGCACTATCCGTTTTAATTATGACAAAGAATTTTTAAGCAAGAATAATTTTTATGTAAAGTACGTGGCACCTATTGATGTGCGTGGATTTAACTGGCTCAATTTTGCCATGAGCAAGGATGAGCAGAAAAACTTATTCCTGCAGGGGGTAAAAGCCGCTTACCAGTACCTCAATGCATTTAACTGGGAGCAGTATAAAAAGGAAAGGGAAAACTTATATGATGCACTTCAAAAAGCCAGCAATACATGAGAACATTGTTTAAAGTACAGCTTGCCATAACAATTGTCACAACAATATGGATGATGCTGATAGCAAAAGATTTTGTGCTGAATAACGGATCATCCTTCAGTATTATGACACTTGAACTTCCACATGATAATGGGGAGACAGAAGCATTAATAGCAAGCATGCCTGCAACAACCAAAAATGCAGTGGCGAAACAATTGAACGTGGATTACATATTTATGGTAAGCACCTACATCGGAATACTCCTGCTTTGTTTAATTGCCATTCGCAGGATAAAGGATATAAATACATTAAGAAAGCAAATAAACCTTCCTCCGGGTGGAAACGGCTGGAAAAAACTGCTGCTGATACTGGCTGTGCTGCAATTACTGCCATGGGTACTGGATATATGGGAAAATGCCAGGATTGAACAATGGCTGCAAACGGGAAGCTTACATGAAAACATTCCTTTCTTTACAGCCAGGACTTATCTCAAATTCGGGATCGCCTTTGCAGGTTTTTTTACAGCCGCAGGTTTGTTGCTGCTTACAATGAATAAGTTGAATACTCTCCGAAATACAAAAATGAAATCAATTGTGCGGCCCGTTTAAAAATGGCTTGCCCTTTGTTTATTAAATAATTTGTGGAGTAATATCCACGCTTGTGCATCATAACACAATAGAGGGGTAGCTAACGGGGCTATCCCTTTTTGTTTTTAAGGGTTGGTTTAAAGTTTGATTTATATAAATCGTGGAATAAAACCACTAATTCGTGCTGAACATGGTAGGGTGGCAATCAAATGCTGCCCTTTTTTATTTAATGCAGCTGTTCACCGATTATTTAAACCGGTTGACGGAAAATGAAAAATACTGGCTGTTTAATTGTGGGTTATTTGGTCAGTCATTTCTCTGGTCTGATAGTGTTTATTAACAAAAGGGACAGCAGGTACAGCTGTCCTTTTTTATTTTTTGCTTGCATTTATCAAAACGGGTTATTATCTTGTACGTGTTATAATGAAACATTCGTTTCTGTAAAAAAGGATGACCCCGTAGGCCATCCTTTTTTTGTTACTATTGCTGGCATACAATTTTCCATATCATCAATGACCTTTAATTAATAAAACTATTGTAATATGGAATACAGGGATCTTATTGAACAGTTATCTGAATGTGCAATGGTTTGTAATCATTGTGCCAGCGCCTGCCTGCAGGAGAAGAATGTTGAAATGTTATCAGCCTGTATCAGGCTTGACCTTGACTGTGCTGATATATGCACGCTGGCAGCAAGAATGCTGGCGAGGGGATCGCAGCATGGTATTCATCTTTTAACAGAATGCAGGGAGATATGTTTTGCCTGTGCAGAAGAATGCGAACGGCATTCGCATATGGAACATTGTGAAAAATGTGCAGAAGCATGCCGCAGTTGCGCAGAGTTATGTGCGGAGGAAATTGCACCGTAACGGGGAGAATTTTACTTGTTTTTTGTAGAGTAAAGAGCAAGGATAAAAGCGTTGGGCCGGCAAAGCCGGCCCAACGCTTTTATCTTAAAGAAATCATTTAACGTATAAACCGCTCAAAAAATTCATAGGTCCGTAACATCTGGTCTATCCGCTGGCGGTTATTACCACTCCTGGTTATTTCATGTGTTGCGCCGGGATGCCGCACATATTCCACCGGCCGGTTCAATACCTTTAGACTTTTATACAGCATTTCACTTTGTATTACACCGGTACGCAGGTCATTTTCTCCATGAAAGATAATATATGGTGTGGTTATATTGTTTACATAACTGATCGGCGATTCTTTATCCAGCAGGGTTTTTACTTTTTCTTCCCATGGATATCCGCCAAAATGCCCGGGCACCAGCCGCCATGCATTGCCTTCGCCAAAAAAAGTACTCAAATCGTATACACCCCGCTGTGAGCAGGCCGCTTTAAAACGTTTATCATGCCCAATGATCCAGGATACAAGGTAGCCGGCATACGAACCGCCTGTGATCAGTAATTTACTTGTATCAGCCCAGCCTTCAGTAACTGTTTTATCGAGTGCTGTCAGCACATCACCTGCAGGGCCTGCCCCCCAGTCACGCATGTTGTCTCTTAAAAAATCAACACCATAACCGGATGAACCCCTTGGATTACTGTACACCACGCCATAACCACGGGAGCAGAAATACTGGTATTCGTGCCACATACTGCTCTCACCCGGCCCCCACATGGCAGAAGGACCACCATGTATCTCCAGCAATAAAGGATATTTTTTACCTGCTTCGTAATTCGTGGGTTTCATTACCCAGTATTCCACTATCATTCCTTTACTGTTGGTGAAGCTGTGTTTTTCAGGCATACTTAACTGCCTGTTCTGTAACCAGCCGGTATTAAAAGCAGAAACCTGCTTTGCATTGCCTTTGGTATCTGCTAAAAATAATTCTGATGGACTTGTTACAGCGGTTTTAGAGAACAGGATAGCATTTTCTGCGATATCAAAACTTGTTACACCACTGTTGGCTTCCGTTAATGGTTCTATATTTTTTGTTTTGAGATTATACCTTTTTAAAATGATGCCACCATTTGTTTGCACGGTAAAATACAGGGTGGTCTCATCCCTGCTCCACTCACAGGCAGTAATGTTGCGGTCGAGTGGTATATGTATTTTAGCCGTTTCTTTTTCGCCTGGTGCCATGATGTAAAAAAAGGGCACATCCTGGTCGTACACCTGTGCTGTTGTAAAGGCCATCCACTTTCCTGAGGCAGAAACAGCCGCCAGTTGATAAGCCATGCTGTCTTTACCCATCAGTTGCTGCAGTCCGCTACCGTTCTTGTATATACGAAAAATGGCTGATTCAAATATCCTGTCGGGGTGAATGGCATCATTTACATTGCCATTCATTAAAATCGTTGTATCGTTTAAAAAATACGGGTTACTGAATGAATAGAATCCTTTTGTTACAGGCTTTGGAGTGGCACCAGCAACAGCATCCACGATAAACAAGTGGGTAAAGCTGATATTTGAAGACGTGGTGGACTCTTCCTGGAATCGAAGCCTGTCAAGTACTTTCGCTTTATTGTCTTTTTCATTCTGGGCAAGATAATTCCTGATGGATTCCATATTGCCATCAGGGTCTGCTTTGGTTGTATCTGGTTTTAAATGGCTGTTACTATTAAAGCCGGGTTTTTCAAATGGCCATTTTGGCAAGAGTTTGCCTGGGTTGAGTAATGTATCTGTCAGCAGCTCTTTTAAAGAAACTGTCGCTGTAAAAAGAACCTGCTTCCCATCTTTACTCCAGGTTGGATTGGCTGCCCCGTATTTAAGCTTTGTAAGCTGCATAGCTTCACCACCGTTAAACCCGATCAGGAATACCTGGGGCTTACTATCTACTGTTCTTACAAATGCCAGCTGCTTTCCATCGGGGCTGAGTGCAGGCTGGGTAGCGCCTTCTTTTGCAAACGTAATTTGTCTGGGGGCACTGCCGTCGGTATTGACTGCCCATAACTGGGTTATATATTTATATTCCCATTTGGCAGTATCCGGTTCAATCGCCTGAACGGTAAAAACAGCCTTGCTTCCATCCTGTGACATGTTAATGTTGCCAGCTGTTTTTATTTGTGCCAGGTCCGTAACCTGTATGCCCTGTTTTGTTTGTGCTGAAAGAATGTTGCAAATGCTGATAAAGCAAAGTATGCCGGTAATTTTTCTCATAGTATAAAAATTTGTACTGAAGGTTGGTAAAAATAACCCAGAACGGTATTGAAAGCGGAAGGATTTTATAAGTGGTAAATGGATTAGTTAAAGCATTTATAACAGCAGCTTTGTGTAATAAGATGTTGCTGCATGGATGAAGGATCACCCGGGCAATTTTCTTATTTTTCTAACGGTGATAAACCTGCGGTTTGTGTAACCCAGGTATTCATACAGCTTAATAGCTCTTTCGTTGGTGGCTGCCACGTGCAGGAATGCGGTAATGCCGGCAGCCAGGTTTTTATTAGTAACATACGCCACTAACTGTTGTGCATACCCACGGCCTGTGTAAGCCGGATGGGTCACCACGCCACTTATTTCTGTAAGTCCATCCATACGCATGCGTTCACCTGCAAGTGCCACCAGTAGCCCATCTTCACGGATGCCATAATATTCACCCATCAGGCAGGTGCCGGGGTTGTAATAGCCGGGCTGTACCATATTAATAAGTGTTTCTATCTCCCCTGCATCTTCCTGTTTTTTTATACCAGGATTGGCAGTGCTGGTTTGTACAGGTTTAGTACAGATCATTTGCATGCATACCAATTCAGTTTCCAACGTGTAGTTACCGGGTAACGCAGGCAATTGGTCAAATATATAAACGCCTTCCCCGGGTTCTGTAAACGGGTCTATCTCTTCCAGTATATTTTTATTATTGCTTACATAACCCACCCACGGCGCAATATGCCGCTGGTATTTTTTTATCTCACCAGTTCCAACAGCAAACGCCTGGTGCTTTTCATTTAAAGCATACCAGGCAGGGTTATCCAGTTTGTAATATTGATCTTCCACCTTCAATGGATTTATTTATTTGCCAGGTAATATGCACAAACTTTGTTCATCAGGCATTCCGGGCATTTAGGTTGTGGCCTGCATATTTCCCTTCCCAAAAACGACATGGCCATACCTGCATCCCAATCTTTTTTTGGTAAAATTTCTACGATCTGTTTTTCTATCTTTTTAGGATCTGTGCCGCTGGCTATACCAAGCCTTGGCGCCACACGAACAACATGCAGGTCCACGATCACACCTTCTGCCGGTTTACCGGATTCTCTTAAAATAACATTGGCCGATTTGCTGCCGATACCTTTTAATGCAGTAAGGCCTTCATGTGTGAGGGGGATGCTTTTATCCGTTTTAACTGTATTGGCAATTTCAATCAGCCATTTTGTTTTGTTGCCGAAATTTCTCACTTTACTGATAAACGGGAACAATGTTTCTTCCGTAGCTTTTGAAAGTGCTTTCGTGTCAGGAAATGCTTCGAATAATTTTGGTGCCAGCAGGTTAATGTTCCTGTCGGAATCCTGTGCGGATAATACAACCATTACCATTAACTGGTAAATATTGTTATAATCCAGCGGGTGCTTTTTGTTTTTATATTTTTTTAGTAACGGTTGTATGGCAGAAGGCCAGTTTACTTTGGCAGGCATGGTATAAATTTTTGTAAAATGAATCTGCAAAAAATAAAAGGGATAGCAGAAGAATATTGTACAGCTTATTTTAATCTCTCCAGCACACCCTTCCGTTTCACAATATTTTTATAATCCCATTGTATGTCTCTTGCTTTTTTAAGCCAGCGTTTAAGATCTTTTTTGCTGATCTCTTTTACAGCAGTGTAACGCTTTTCCGCTGCTTTAAAACTGCCTTCTTTTTCGAGTCCTTCTTCTTCAAAAGATTGTCCGCTCCAGAATAAAAGCCGGATACAGTTTTTTAGTTTACTGTAACCTGCAACAGGATTACCATCCAGGAACCAGACAGGATGTGCATGCCAGATACTTATTTTCTGCTTCCGGTAACTGTTTGCTGATCTCTTCAGCGAGCATGTTGCAAATATCTTTTTCTTCCGGCTGCAGTGCATTATTATATGCCCTGATGTCTTTATTCATATTTGTTGTTTGAATAAAATTAGCATTTAAAAGCTTTCATTAAAAGAGAATTAGTTTGCAGGCTTTTTCAGCAGGACTTTGTTATGCAATAACCATAACTTTCCATAAGGACCCAGACCAAAAGAGTGATCAGTATGCCCATGATAAGCTGTGTCTGTTTTCATTAGTTCGCTCCTGTCATTTTCATTGAGCCATTCATAATTAAATTCCTCTTTATTGTAGCCAGGTGATGAATAGAAGCCATTGAAATAGCTTGCTTTTAATTGATTGAAAGTAACACTGTCAAAATAGATAATAGCCTCCAAGTAGCTATCCGAGGGGCCTGGAACAGTTAAACGGTCGTTTCCTCCTGAATTATCAATGAAAGTATATTTGAATTTTGTTTCTGTTGGCTTATGAATCGAAATATCAATCAGCTTTGAAAGTATTGCAGTATCGGTAGAAATTGTTGTTGATATGTTACCCTCCTTTATTGTATCGTACTCTTTTTCTTTTATTTCCTGGTTGCAGGATGCAAAAAGTATGATCCAGCTCAATGCTGAAATTGTAAAAAGATTTCGAAAAGTTGATTTTTTATTCATTCTTTTTATCGGGGATTAACCCTGTTGTTGAACTCAAGACGAACAAGATTAATTACCCCGGCTATTCTTTTGTAAACAGCACCTCTTTATTATTATCACAATTTTCCTTGCAGGTTTGTTTTTTCATTTCAATAAAACTGCCTGTTAGTTTTATTCCCTGGTCATCAGAAATGTCTTCCCAACTGCCATTTATAAGCTGGCCTTCTTTATTAATGGTAAATAAATATTTTTGAACCAGTTCACTTGTATAGTTCAGGGTTTTGCAGGTGATCTTAAGTCTGTTATGCTCAATTGACCATTCACCTGCAGCATAGATTGTTTCCTGCGCAGGTTTTACGCCTGTGGATTTTATAATAACCTTCCCATCATTAAAAAAAGCAAAATCAATATTGGCTGGTTCATGTTTTACCTGGTCTGTAAGGTATAAAGCACTCCAGCTTCCTGCAAGACAACCGGACTGGCTGCTGCTGGTTGCTATGCCCGTAGGTTTACTCCAGCTAAACATTGAGCAGGTAAGGAGAACGAAGAGAAATTTAAACATATACATTTTGTTTAACTAAGATACTGATTGTTGTAACTCGTTCTTCGGGTTTTTTTGTACATTTAAAAATGTTTTACCGGGGCCTTATACTATTTGCTTTTGTT
Source organism: Ferruginibacter sp. (assembly GCA_047600665.1). GTDB lineage: Bacteria > Bacteroidota > Bacteroidia > Chitinophagales > Chitinophagaceae > Ferruginibacter. The sequence continues at coordinate 797,785 of JASGKJ010000003.1, read as the reverse complement.
GTTACCTCTTTCCTGTTTTTTTCCTGTCAAAGGGAACTTAATTTTCCTGTATTACCATCTGATGGTTTTCTTTCTAATAGTGCTGGTGATTGTCTTCCAAAAACAATTGCAGGTACATATACTGCTGGCAAAAATTTAGCCGACAGCAATTTTATACAGGCGCAGGTGCATGTTACCCAGGCAGGTGACTATACCATTGTATCTGATACGGTGAATGGATTTTCGTTCAGGGCCAGCGGCAGTTTTGCTGATACCGGGCTTGTATTTGTAAAACTAACCGGGCGTGGTACACCTGCTGCTGAAGATACCAGTTCGTTTACCATCCGGTACGGTAACAGTCATTGTGTAATGGATGTTATTGTGGCTTCGGCCAATCCGGAGGCAACATTTACTTTATTCGGGGCGCCGGCTACCTGCAATCCTGCAAGTGTTGGCGGCAGTTATATTACAGGCGTGCCATTGGGCAGTAATGACTCAGCTATTATCACGGTGCAGGTAACACAGCCTGGTACTTACACTATTTTCACCAATGAAGTAAACGGGTATAAATTTTCCAGCAGCGGTACACTGGCTGCAGGCAAACAAACTATTGTATTAAAAAGTATAGGCGCTCCTGTTAGTGCCGGTACCGACCGGTTTACAATCACGGCAGGCGGCTCCTCCTGTACATTTGATGTCGCCGTATCCAGTCCCATAATAGTAGCCGGCACAGATTATTTTCCTCTAACACTTAACAGCTACTGGACATACCATGACCAGCTTCATCCCACCGATACGATCAAGCGTATTATTACAGGTGATACAACGGTAAACAGCCTGGCTTACCGGGTAATGCATGAATATGATAAATATGGCGGAGATACAACGTTACTGTTCCGCAGAACGGGTACGGACTACCTGCAATACGGGCGGGCGGATATTTTAACTGTGGCACTCAGTTATGTGCCACGGGTAATGGGGCAAATAAATTTTTTAAAACAGCCGCTTGTTAATGGCGATACCTGGTTGTCGGAAGAATACCTTGGCAATCTTTTTTCGGGGCAACCAATATACCTCCAGTATTATTTCACCTGTCTTGAATCAAACACGGGCATCACTGTTAATGGAAATTCATTTATTAATGTGTACCACATTTTGCTCATGCCGCAGATAAGGGCCAATACCGTCAATCCTTTTGTCTCCACCAATGAACTGATCCATCTTTATTATGCAAAAGGAGTGGGGCTTGTGTACATCAAAGGAACTGATAATGCCGGGTTCTCAAAAATAGATCTTGGCCTCAAATACTGGATGGTGTACTGATGCTTTAGTTTATTGTTGCGGTTTTGTATCCCGTCGCTGATTGTTGTATTGTTCTGTTGAGACCTTTGACCTGCTGGTGATATCCTTCCTGTATATTTTTAATTTGTTTTATATGCCTGCTGGTATGATTTATCAAGAAACGAAAAGTATCTCCCAGTTTCAACCGTATCAGCGATGAAATAGAAGTAGGTATCTTTATTTTATTCAAACTTACTTCCTTTGCTTTCTTCAACAGGTCAATTGTTGTCAACTGCTGTTGTATAAATGTATCGATCACTGATATATCAAGATCAGCGTGTATTGGATCCTTGTCTTTAAATGTTTTCATCCTGTTCAGCTTTTCTTTTGGCATCATACTGTTGGCAAAATAATTGCCTAAAATGCCGCTCCTGAATTCGGTGTCTTTTTGTGGCTTTGCATTTCCAATGGCTTTTTCAACAGCAGGGATGTAAAAGTTTCCATAAAGATTCAAATGTTCAAAGCATTCCAGCGTATTCCAGCTGCCGGGTGCCGGTCTCCAGGTTAATGATTGCAGGCTGGCTGTCTTTAATTGTGTTGCCATGTTTATCGCTTCGGCAGACTGTTCTGTAAGTAATTGTAGTAGTTTTTCTGTTTGCATATACTTTTATTTGTTTATGCAAAGATCGCACTGCACATTTTTTTAAATATTGACTGAAGTCAAGATTTTTTAAGACGGGACAAAGTTTCCGGGCTCATGCGGAGATAGTTTGCAATATGCCTGTTCGGTATTTCCTGGAATAATTGCGGGCTGCGTTTTAAAACCCTGTTATATCTTTCTTTGGGTGAAGGAGTAAGCAGGTCTATTTCTCTCTCTATTTGTTGCAATACAAGGTTCTCCAGTATGCCGATCCACAGTGCCGTGTTATTTTCATCTGATCTCAAAAATGCTTCGAGTTGGTCTTTGGTAATAACCCTGACCGTGGTTTTTTTTATTGCCTGTATAAAAAAAACGGAAGGTTTTTGTGAAAGAAAAGAATCTAATGCCACGATGAGATTTTGTTTATATCCAAAACGGATCACCTGCTCTTCAGCACCAACCTGGACATATATTCTTACACTTCCTTTTTCTATGTAATAAATATTGGTGTCAACATGACCCTTTGTTTTCAGGTGTTCGTTCCTGTTGAGGATAATTGTTTTTTCAGCCAGTGATATTATTTCATTCATTGCTATAGTGCATCATTATGCATGCAACTTAAGTGTTTTGAAACTTTCCATACTATTGGCAGTAACTCATTCAATTTTCCTGGCAGAAACAAAGCGGTTTGTCGGGCTGTAACAGGTACCGGGCCTTACAAGCTTTTTCTTTGAGCCTTTCGTCCACATATACCAGTAAGCACTGCAGCCACCACCAAAATGCTGCAGGCTGTCTTCAAAATAGAAATGGATGGATTTCTGTGATAATTTCCAGTGTCCACTGATGTTTTCCTTTGATCTGCTTTGTATATTGTTTTTTTTAATCAATATAAACGAGTCGTTTGCATTAATAATAATTGTGTCACCGGATTCCTGTTGCCATTTCCCCATTACGTCTTTTCTTGTTAGCCTGCAGCTTGTAGTTACAACAGTCATACATATGGCCGCAGTTAAAAAAAGAAATATTTGTCTTCTGTCCTGCATCGTATGTTGCAAGATTAATTATTTAATGCACTATCGTTAAATTAACTCCCGGGCTTACTATTATACTTGCCGATGATGATAGTTTTAAACTCCGTATTGTTGTATTTACATTGATTGTAACACTGCCACTGTTTATGATCACATCTGTATTGGCATCCGGTATGGACCCGCAACTCCAGCTCACTGCATTTTGCCAGTTGCCATTTGTTTCTCCTGTATAAACGGATTGGTATTTTAGCAGGAATGCACTGCTGTATATCCCATCCACCAGGCACCTGAATTTATAGCCTGCCCAGGACGAAGGGATTGGTTCTATAAAAAGTGTTTTTGATGTAATGCCGTCAAACCTGCCCGGCAGGCTATCAAGTATGTTGCCGTAGCCTGCTCCTTTATTTACTTCCCATTTATAACTATTGCCAGTTAGCGGGGCAGTTAATTCTTTGGCCTGGTCAGGACAAAAATATACGGTATCGATGCTGGTTACCGAAGTATCCGGTAAAACTATTACTGTGATCTTTGTTTTAGGGCTTTCGCAGGCAATGCCTTTAAGGCTTGCATAATAAATAAATGTGCCTGCTGTTGTTGTAGATGGAAGCGGCGATGTTAATGAAAATTGATTGCTTTCACCTGTATACCACAAAAATGTTCCCAGCCATTCGGAAGCAGGAGCAAATAGTGCGGACAATGGCTGTGCAAATCCATATTGCGGGTAAGTAACTGTATTGTCAAATGGTTCAGGGGCTGGTATGGCATCATCAACTTTTAACTGGAGATAGGTTAGTGAATCACACCCGGAATAACTTGTCAAAGTATCTGTGTAAATGCCCGTTGATGTGAAACTTTTATTATGCCAGGTATATGGTAAGGATTTTACGCATACAGCTGCTTTTAATGTGTCACCAGCTTTTGGACCCGGTTCCAGTATTAAAACAGCTATAGAATCGCAGCCGGCAGGGTTTATTAACGTCAATGAATAGGTGCCGAAATTGGGATATGATACCCCGTTCCATGTATAAGGTAAAGACCCCTGGCATGTTTTTATAATCGTGGTGCTGCTGTCAACATTACGGATCGTAAGGTTCAGCGTAGCAAAAGAATCGCAACCGGAAGCAGTGGTTAGTGTATCGCTGTATGTGCCACCTGTATAGCGGTAAGCACCACCCCAGGTATATGGCAGTTGTGCTGCACAGATAGATATATTTGTAACACTGCTGTGCGGATTGCAATTGCTGAAAATAAATCCTGCCTTTGCAGCAATGCCATAACTGTTTGTAACAACTACATTGCCGCTGGCACCTGCACCCACCGAAGCAGTAATACCTGAATCAGATGCAACTGAAAATGATGCGGCAGGCACCCCGCCAAAACTTACCGCCGTGGTGCCGGTAAAATTTCTTCCGCTTATGTAAATGTTTGCACCACCTGTTGCTGCGGTTGGTGTAAAATAATCAATAACAGGAATAGCCTTGTAAACAAAACCTGCCTTGCTTCCAAATCCATTTATGGTGGTTACTGCCACACTGCCACTGGCGCCATTTCCCACTGCCGCTCTAACCAGGGTATCTGCATAAGTAATTATATATGGTGAGATGACGCTGCCAAAACTGACAGCTGGCTTGCCACCCGTTGCAAGTCTTTTTCCTTTTATTATTACGGTGTCGCCTGTACCGGCCAATGCAGGCGTAAAAGATTCTATTAAAGGTTTGTTGTCATAAACAAAGCCCGGGAAGAATGCGGTATCCGTTCCTGTTACAACAGCTACGTTGCCTGAGCTTCCGGCTCCAACAGTTGCCAGCAGCACAGAGGAAGAAACAAATTCATAACTGGCAGGCGTACCCCCGAAAAACACTTTCGCAGTATTGGTGAAATTCTCACCCGTTATCATAATTACTTCACCTTGCCCTGCAGTTGTTTTGTCGATCGAAGTTATCACCGGGAAACTGGAGGATGCTATAAAAGTGAATATTGGTGGTGGAGGAAAAGGAAACGGGATACCGAAAGGTGTTGTTATCGTGATCTCTCCTGTAGCACCTGCACCCACCACAGCTTTTATCAGGCTGTCACTTGACTGTGTAAATGATGCAGCTGGCACTCCTCCAAATCTTACTGCACTGGTGTTTGTAAACCCAAAGCCTTTTATTTCAACAAGTGTGCCGGTGGTGCCCGATGAAGGATTGATAGCTGTTACTGTCCAGGGAACACTGCCGGTGGGTGTGGATGAACCTGTTTTTTGTGCAGAAGCAGTTGCATTAAATATTAATGCAAAAAACAGGGGTAAATACTGTCTCATATTGTGTTGGTGCTGGTTTTTGAAGCTTTATAAAAACAGCGCAAACTACAATTTTTTTTGAGATTACAGAAAGCGTTTATATGATAGAAGTGTTAAATCTTAACTGGCACGAACATATTGGACCACTATTCCTTTAATCGTAAAAATTTTGCCGCATTATTGTAAAGAATATCTTCCTTTTCTTTTTTTGTAAGAAAGGGGAGACTGTTTAAAAACAGTATGGATTTTTCTATCGCATAAGGCCATATCATTTGATCAGAACCAAACATCACCCGGTCGAGATAACCGGCTTTTTTAATATTCCTGAGGAATTCCGTGATATAACGTTGTGTATTGGGTTCCACCCACAGCATTACAGCCAGGTCTGTATATAAGTGCGGGTAGTAGGCCATCAGCCGGATGGCATGCTCAGGCCAGTCTTCACCGCCGGCATGCATCATGTAAATACGCAGTTTTGGATATTGCACCAGCACATCTTCGATCAGGTAAGGATCTCCAAATTTAAGTCTTGCCTTTGGTGCCCAGGAATAAGTGCCACCCGGGTCGCCGCCACCGGTATGAACGGCCACGGGTATATCATATTTTTCACAAATACGCAGGTAAGGTTGCCAGGCTGAGTCACTTAGTGTGCCACCACTGTAATACGGTGCGATCTCTCCAAAAACTTCTATCTTTTTATCTTTCACCAGCTGTTCAAATTTTATGCTGTCCATGCCATCATCTGTTGGTGCAAACATTAAAATGCCCCTCGTGATGAGGTGGCTGCTATCCTTTGCCACCCATTCCTCCACGCTTTGAAGGTTACCACTCACCATTGCTTTCACCACGTTGAATTTTTTGAAAGCTGCAAATGTTGCCGACCGGTGTAAAGCCGCATCCTTAGAACCTTTATTGCCATAATAATCACTGGCCGGTTCCCGTTCACCAAAGTCGCTGTTTGTATATGAGTGTACATGCATATCAATTACTTTTACTTGTGATCGTACAAATAAGCATTGACAGGTTGAAACAAGTAAGATGATTAAATGTTTTTTCATGAGAAGCTATTTAGTGGAGACTGGTAAATATACAAAAGTTCCCAACGGACGGATAGTCTTAAAAACCGGGATTTGCACTGCATGATAATGATGGCTTATATTTAATGCATGAAAGCCAGGACCACATCTTCAGCAAGAATGCTGGTACGCTCCATTGCAATGGGTGTTTTACTAAGCATGGCATTTTTTTATAGTATCCATGTGCTGGGTAAATGGGAGGTAGAGAATTACCGCCCTGATCCTGAAACAACCAGCAGTATTTTACTTCATAATACCTGCGCTGTTTTTGGCAATGCACATACATTACGGCCCAATACTGATATTCCATTAATGGAGGAGGGTATAAATGGTATGAAGCTGGCTGCCAGCTTCATGAATTTTTTTGATGGTCATATTATTGCAATGATCATTACTGCGTTATTGACCGGGACAATTATTTTCACCCTGTGGAGTAAAATGACGAAAGCTAAAGTGGTAGTTTAACTTCGGTCGTTGAAATGCAATTATAATTTTATCCCTTAAAATGTTCGTTTGAATTTTGCCGGGCAGAAAAACGTATCGGGGTTAAATGTGCAAAAAGCATTTGCTATCCAACTGCCTTTGCTGGAAACAGTAGAGTGATATTACTGAAGAACCCCGTGCAGTAATGCACAGGGTTCTTTATCTTATCTTGTTTTCTTAGAATCTGTATGCCACCCTTGCCCCGATAAATGAAGCAGTGCTGCCGTTTTTAGAAGCTGCCTGGTATTTTACCAGTACATCAATATTGTCTGATGCTTTAACACCTATGCCGGGTGCATAAGTAAAAGCAGAACCTACGCCAAGGTTAAAGAAAGAAAGACCCAGTTGCGCATGACCGTACACCTTGTCATTAAAATAATATTTTGCACCAGCCAGTACGGGTATCACACCCTGTGCTTCGTTCTTATATTTATCACCCATAAACTCAAAGGTTTTACCGGTAAATGAAAGATACCCTGCATTTAAAGTAATGCCCAGGTTTTCTGCAGCAGGATATTCACCCTGCACAGTGGCGCCAAGACCAAATTTGTAGCCTTCTTTAAAATCGCCAACGGGCAACGCAATTTCTGCACCGGCACTAAAGATGGGTTGTTTAACAGTTTTTGAATTTTGAGCTGAAACAGTTGCTGCAGAAGCAACCAATACGGCTGCACATAGAAGAATTTTTTTCATGGTTCTGTACTTTTTTGTTTTATAATGAACCACAAAAATAGCAGCGGGCTAAAATGACTAACCCTTAGTGATGCATGAATTGTGTAATGTTGTGCATGAATTGAGGGGAGTGCAGAAGTGTATGTTTTAAAAGACAGTTGTAATCTTAACCAGCTTCTTTCACCACTATCTTAAATGGGCTGATATAAGTGATGATGACTTTAATGATATCGCCGTTTTTTATTGAATGTCCTTCTGTTACGGTGAGCTTAGCCTGTATCTTATTATTAAAAAGATGTAAGAATATCCCGTATTTGCTCACTTTGTATACATGTGCATCAACAGGTGTTTTGTCCCGGCAAAATTTTTGGGCTGCAGTATATTCAGGAATAAAATGACTTTTATGCAGGGAAGCTGTAATGCCGTTGGGTTTATCAATATTATCCAGTTTGAAAAATACCGGTTCATTCAGCTTGCTTTCATGCGGAATTTTTTCCCAGGGCGAAAGCAGCAGCGGGAAAAGAATATAACTACCGGTTTCTTTCACGAAATATTGCTCATCCACTTTTTTTAAGTAGCCCACAAACTGGTTGTCTGTTTTTGCCTTATGCAAAAGGTTGGTATAAGCATTGTTAAAACGGAATTCGATATTGGAAGCGATCATCCGGTCACCACGGGGAGAGAGGGTTATGACAAAGCTTACTTCATCACCAATGCGGAATGCATGCACCCGTTTAATGAGCTTCTTTTCTTTTAGCTTTTGCTGCTCCGCTTCATTCACATTGCCATTAATGGTTTTTATCTTCCCATTGCTTGTATATTCAATAGTGGCATACTTCTTCTCATGATGAATGAAGGTTATTTTTCCAGACAAAGTTTTTTTATCCATGCAGGTGATTTATAAAAATAAATTAACAAGAGCCAGGGGTAAGCATTACAAAAGCTTCATACCATAATGTCCCACCAGGGTAAAGATAATACAGCGGGCCAGCACCCCCACACAGCACCAGGCGGCCAGTTTGTGCATATTTACATTAAACCCAACACCCACAGCTATACTAACAGGAGCGCCTACAGTAAAAGTGCCTGCTACTCCAAGGCCAATAATACCATATTTTTCCCACAGCTTATGGGCAAGATTAGGCTTCTTCTCCCTGGGTGCTTCTTTTGGTTTACGGAACTTCGAAACAAACTTTTCTATCTTCTCTCCTAAAAATGCGGCAACAAATACACCAGCTATACCGCCTGCAAGTGCAGCAAGGAAAATGACCCACGGCGAAAGCCCAAAAGCAAAGCCTGCGGGAATGGCGGCGTAAATCTCAAAAGTGGCAAGACCCGCCACTGTTAATATTTTATACAGCATACGAATTATTGAATCACAATAGTAATACTTTTAAAATAACCGGTGCATGTTAAAGTTATCACACAATATCCGGGGATTGCTCATCAGTTTGTTTCAGCCTGTACATAAGATCATTAAAAAGTGCCCTGTATTTTTCCTCGTCAATATTTTGATGGTTGTATTTCAGGTTTGGCAGCATATAGTTGAATGTTCTTGCGTAGCTTTCGGTCATATGGTTTCGGATCGTGTTGTAGTCGCTAACCACTGCTTTTTCAAGATTATTAAATACTTTTTCTAATTTGATAAAAGCCGTGTGCCAGTCTTTTGCTGTCTTTGGCGTAAGGTAAGCAGGATCTATCAATTCATGAAGCCCTGCCCAGGATGGGTTATTATCCCCAAAAAGAAGAAACAGTTGTGGAAATAAAGAAGTTTTACGTATCTCTTCACTACTTAAACCGAAAGTAGCGCCTGTACGCAATTGCCGGGTATATAATTCCCGGTAAGCTGAAACCACACATCTTCTTGTTGCTTCGTAAGGCACCAGCTTTTGATCAAATAGTTTTTTGAATATGGCAGAAAGTTGTTTGTACTTTGGTTTCCATTCCTGTTTTAAGCCTTTCTCCAGTGTCTTAAATTCGAACCTTTGATAGAGGGCATCATCCACACTGCTTTCTTCATAAAACTCCCCCTGGTAAATTTCTAATTGGGTTGACGAAACCAGGTGAATGAAAATATAGCTTTCAATAGTGTGCTCAATTGCCTGCAGCGTGCTTTTGCCTGCTGTGATATGTATTTCATAATAATGATCTTCATCGGCATACCGTGGTAAAACATCTAAAACAAAATGATCATCACCGATTATTGTGACAGCTTCTAAATAATAAGGTTGGTATTCTTTTTCCGTCATAAGGTTGCAGCTGTTGCTGCTGAAAGTAAATATATGAAACCTGTTTCGCCTTTTAGTGTCCTTCGAATATATTCAGTAAAGTACTTAAAGCTGTTTCCGAATGCATCAGTTCTCCATTATCGAGTGATTCTTTTGCAGCAACTGCCGCCCTTTTGCGCATGTTCATTTCATAATAAGCAATCGCTTCCTGTAAAGTATGGTATTGATCTCCGGTTAAGCATTCACTTAACTCCAGGGCATCCAGCATTGCCATGTTAGCACCTTCACCGGCAAAGGGCGGCATTACATGGGCAGCATCCCCCAGCATCGTTAAATTGGGCAATGCTTCCCAGCTTTGATCCAGCGGCATACAGTAAATGGGACGTGGGATAAAAGGTGTGGCCGCATTTTCAAACAGTTCATACCAAATGCTGCTCCATTCCGGGTAAGTTATTTTAAACCACGACAGCATTTGTTTATTATCCGCATAATTCAACCCATTGGTTGTTGCCCAGTGTTCATTTGTTTTAAAGCTTGCATAAAAGCCAATGGCACCATCACCTTTTTGACCGCCCAATATACATTTAGAATTACCAAAGGCCATTACTTTTCCACCGTTGAGTAACGCATCAATATGCGGTATGGCTGCTTTTGAATCAAATACATTCCCCTCCAGCATTGTTATGCCTGAATAAAAAGCTTTGATACCGGTAATGTATGGACGAATTTTGGAGTTGGCACCCTCTGCAGCAATTACAAGATCTGCATAAGCCGATGACCTATTTTTAAAATGCAGTAACCAGCCTGCGCCTTGTTTTTCCATGGATATAAAGTGGCTATCCCATATAACAGTTCCGGGTTGCAAAGAGTCCAGCAGCATATTTCTCAGCGGGCCACGGTCTATCTCAGGCCGGAAATATTTATTGCCAAAATTTTCTGCTTCTTTTGTTTCGTGGTCAGTGAAAAATATTGCTGCATTTTCATTTGTTATAATCTTTTTATCTGCACCCGGGCGAAAATGTTGTTTGAACTCATCCAGTAAATTTGCCTTGCGCAGTGCAGCCAGGCCTGATTCATCATGCATATCAAGTGGGGAGCCCTGTACCCGGGCATACTTATCGAGGTCTCTTTCATACACTTTTACATTTGCACCTTTTAATTGTAAAAGCCTTGCTAATGTAAGGCCACCGGGGCCGCCGCCAACGATGGCGATCGATCTGTTTTCTGTCAGCATCATTTAAAATTTAGTTTTACAAATGCAAAACTATTGCTGCTTCAGCACGGATAATAGTACAAATCGGCCGTTCTTGTTTTTGGATAATTCCTTCGGCACCACACCGGAAAATTTTTTGATCTCTTTTATAAAATGATTCTGATCAGTGAAGTTCAGTTCGGGAAAAAGTTGTCCCTGTGCAATATGTTCCAGCGACGCCCTGAAACGTAAAATAGTGCAGTAGGCTTTTAATGAAAGTCCGAATTGCTGGTTGAAATAGCGGTTTATCTGCCTGCTGCTCCAGAATACTTTTTCAGAAAGTTCTTTTACGCTCATTTCACCGTTGGATGAATAGATCAACTCAAACAACTTTCGTTTTCTTTCATCAATGGTTGCTGGTAAAAGGGATATGATCTTTTGGGATGCTTTCATGCAGAATGTATCAAAATCAGCAAGGTCTTTGGTAGTGAAATTCCAGAAATCACCAGGAAGCTCTTTTGCACTGTTTAATACGTCTGCAATAGAAGTATGTAAAATATATTCAACAGCGAGAGGTTTAAAGTTAATATCAAAAAAAAGTGTTTGCGGGGGAATACTTCTTTGCTCCGGCTCAGTTTCTAACCCGGTAAGTGTAACCTGTAAAGATCCTGTTGCAGACCGCTGGAAGAACAGGTCTATTCTTCCATCGGGGATTACAACTACTTCTTTTGCTTCACCGGTTTGAGTATGAAACATGCCAAAACTTTCTACAAAATCTGCAAGGGACCCGGCCGGTTTTGTAAATCTATAGTGAAAGTCATTGCTCATTATATCAGGCGATTTTTCTTTATTATCTTTCACACCTTGCTTTTATAACGTCCAGCAGCCTTTCCTGGAAATCTGCTAAAAGTAGGTTGCCGCAATAAGAAGCATAAGCATTTATTTTAGAATTCAATTGGTAGGATGAACTTAAAATTAATTCAGTTTGCCCACCCGGCTGAGATTTTAGTGTATAACCTGCATCCAGGAATTTAAAATGGTTGCCACGTAAAATGTGCTGGTCAAAGATGGCTTGGCGGATAGAGGACGGAACTACCACAATGTCAAACCCGATATGCCTATTTCTTTCCCAATACTTTACGGTTTCAATAAATTGTAAACCGCCTTCAAAATGCCCAACTCTTTTTGCTCTAACTGTATCTTTATCCAGCGCTGCATCAAGAGGTCTTGGAATACCTGCGTAGTTGAAAAAACCTTTTTTATATTCAGCTTCACTTATCGGTTTTACACGTATAATATTTTGCCAAATTGTTTGCGGGGTGGCATTAATTATGACACTGGTAGTAACTGTATAACTGTTACCTGTATCCGGAAATTGCTGTTCAATCGGGCAGATCACGAACGGCAAAATTAAAATCGTTAAAAAGGTGGCTTTCTTTCGTCTCATCTTTTGAATGATGGCCCCTGCAATGATCCCGGAAATTAAAGCGCTCAGCATGTATGGGATAAGGATGATCCATAGGCAAAGCAGGTCTTCTAATCTTGTTAAAAAACAAAGGATAAAGAAAACAGCAACTGTATAAACAGGGCTGGAGATCCTGAATCCCCATCGTTTAATTTGTTCATCCGTTGCATAAAAAAGCGGGATGAGTCCTATAATAATTGGTGTAAGCCAGATAAACGTAACAGAGAAAAGGGAAAATGCTTCGTTAATGCCATGGATATTAAAAATAAACCGGAGCATCAAAGCATACACCGCTCCAATGATTATGCCTGCATTTTTTTTAAAGAATTTTTTCATTGCAAGGATCAGCTAAAATAGTTGCCATGCCGAATATACATACTCTGTTATACAAATAAAATTACCTTAGGGATATCTTGTTTGATGTTTTACTCGCAGATCATTCTACTGTTTCCCTCTCATTGATCCTGGGATTTATTGAGATATACCGGGTTATTGACAGGTTATTTATTTCAATCCTTATCTTTCTCCATACACCATCTTCATTATAGTTTACAGATGATGTTATTCCATTGCCACCTGTTGTGTAACTATCTCCTTTAAAGTATCCAAGGTCGTATGTCACCAGGCTGTCGCTGCAGGAAGTTTGCCTGAATCTGTACCCTGAACCAATTTGCATCAGCTCATGTAATTCTGTTAAGAAGGCCAGCAGGGTATCCCGGTCATTGAATGGAAGCCCGATAAACTTTTTTAATAATGGCTCACTGATCCCGCTGTACCAGAGTGGTTCGGTAAATATGAGTTTTGCATTTAAACTGTCAAAGAAAATTAAGCAGGTGCCATGATTAACGTGCCATCCCAGGTAATTCGTCAAACGAACGCTGTAAATATCATATCCTGTCAGTATCCCCGTGATGTGAGGCTTTTCAATTCGTTGAAGGTTTGCCTGTTGTTTGTAATAAACCCACCGGCCATCTTCGGCCGAATTTTCCGGAAAAGTTGCCAAAAGAAATTCTTCCAGGGTCCTGGCATATTTAACCGGGTGTTTGGCAGAATCCATCAGCCGGTCTAATCTTTTCAATGCAGTTGTAAGGTTCTTTTGCAGGCTATCTGCAGAAACGTTTGCCTGGCCCCGGCAAATTGTTGTACAGAAGAGGAGTGGTATTAAAAAAAGTTTTTTCATTTCTTAGCAGGGATGTTCCGGTTCCTATAATTACACAGCGTTCCGGGAAATAAACTGCCTGCGCTAATTTTATTTTAGTTTGAATGATAAGTCAGTGATGACGAAACTACTTGTTGCCGAATCAAAATTTTATTTTTACTGCATAAGCAGTTCGCCGGTTATTTCAAAAGCGGCATTGGGTACCACTCTTAAAATTGCTCCTGTTTCAATTATCTGTATAATATTCCAAAGGCATTTTCCGCCTGGTACCGGGGTTATTATAATTTTACTTCCTGCCGGTAATGTTGCCGGCGGAATTATATTATTACTCCGGGATCCAAATTTACTGTATTAAAAGAACAATCTGTAACAGAGCGGGTGCCAGGGCTTATCATAAACACATTTTGCACAAGTGTCTGCTTGTGCTAAATGTAATTTTATGTTTAAAGATAAAGCTGCTGCAACCTGGGCATTCTCTCAGCGCTTACACAGGAGATTTTCCCTGTTAAAGAGATTCAATTGTGTTAGCTGGTAAACCCAAATTTCTTTCGGCGGGCCATATACCCAAAGTAAGAACCGAAAGCAAATGACGCAATACAGGTAATAATGGTAAAGACGGTAATTATTGCCAGTGTGTGTATAGGAATTCTTGTAAATGTTTCTTTTAAAAAAACATCGCAGCTAAACCATAAAGAAGCAAAAAGGGTGATCCTGCTTATAGGTATGAGGATCTTTTCATAATACAGTCCTTTGTGAATATCGTACCGGTGCTTGCCGCATCTGAAACACCTGACGAAATTGTCTTCATTAACTTTTCTGCAAAATTTACATTTTGTGCTGGAGCAGGAACTCATAAGATTGAATTGTTTTGGATAGGTAAATAGGTTTTTAGTTAGTTTGGTAGTTGCCTTCAGGTAAATGACCATCAGGCATTTTACTTTCTACAAACGCATGCCTGTTAATTTTATTTTATAGACAGCGTTCTGATTATCAAAAAGTTATTGGTAAAAAATTATGATGTGGATTTTACTGCCAACTGTTATTATTAATTCGGAAAAACCTCAGTTGGTGCCAGTATTTATACCGTGTAAAGACTGTTCTGTTTTCAACAAAGCCTGGTTTAGATTGAAAAAATTATCTGCGGAAAATTGTTATTCTTCTTTGCCGCAACTTAAAAATGCTTTGGGAAAGTTAGACATTGCAGGCTTACTTAAAGCCATTCTTTACGGCGGCCAATAACGCCGAAGTATGACCCAAAAATAAAAGCGCTGACAGAGGTTATCATTGTAAAGGCAGTGACAAGCGTAAGTGCTTTTATGGAAATTGTAGTGGAAGATTCTTCAAGAAAGACATCACATCCAAACCATAAAGTCATGCAGAGTGTGAGCCATCCGATAGAAATTAAAACTTTTCCAAAGACCAGTTCTTTTGGTTTTTCAAACTGGTATATGCTGAAGTTGTCTTCATTGTTTTCTTTGTAAAATTCAAATGATTTGCTGGATTGGGTGTTCATAATATAGATATTTGGAGAGGTGAAAAAGCTTTTAGTTAGTCGTTGGATTTCTGCTGCAGAAATACAATTGCTACAAACGCATGTCCTGCGGTTTTATTTTAGCAATGAATATTTTTTGAAGAAATAACCTGCACGGGTACCCCATATTTTGGGGGTATTGTACAAAGTTTGAAAAGTGCCGGTCTTTATTTGCCCGCTTTTATATTTTCTAAAAAAGCTGAAAGGGTGGTGACAGAACAGGGAGAAAAATATTTTCTATTGGTATCCGGGTCAACAGTGCCATTTGAAACGATGCCGGCAAGCAAACCGTTTTCATCAACCAATGGGGCACCACTTAATCCGCCGAATTTTTCCGGTACAATGATATCTTTTAATAAAATGCGGTTGCCGATTGTTTTATAGTATTCAAATTCATACACTCTTTGTGCACCGCTTTCCATTGTCCTGGTCCAGCCTGCCACGTATAATTTTTCCCCGGGTACCAATGGAGTTGTTCTTGTTTGCAAGGGTTTTACAGCAGATGAGTTTTGTTTTATGGAAAAAATAAGCCAGTCATTGTGATAAGTGGATTTGGCATCTAATGATTCGGCATTGTTTTCATTTAATAATTTATCACAGGTGACCAAACCAGTCCTGTTATCCAGGCTGTATAAAGACCAGCTCTTAACATTGTTTTCAAATGACAGGGTTGTCATGCCATCTGGTTTAATGATCTTGATGATATGTTTTGCGGTAACCGCAAATGTGTCATCCTTATATTTTAAAAGAAATCCGCAACTGAATTTTGGCTGATCAAATGCCGGGTTTATAAACTCAATTTTATTGACAAGCACTATATCATTAAATGTTTTTGCAGAAGTGTTTTGCTGGCCGAAGCAGGTGATCGTCAGCATTATCGTGATAAACAAAAGCAGGCTTAGTTTCATGACCTTACTGGGTAAAATGAATAATGGTTTAGCTATTGCAATGTAAAGCCTTTACCTTGAAATAAATATTGTTTTTGAATAGCTGTGAAAATCACTTGTAATTTGTAACAGATACCTGCCTGTATTCAAATCTCCTGTATCGACGGATTGCGAAATGATGTTTTTTGCAGTGCCACTTTTTATTAACCTGCCCAGGTCATCATATAGTTTAAATGATATTATTCCTGTTTGTCTCTGCACAAATGATACAGTTATTTTATCCTTTGCAGGATTGGGATAAACTGTAACCGCCTTTATCCGATCCTTGTATGAATATTTTATTAGGCCTTGTTTAACTTTCCTGTTTTTCCATCGTCATACAATCCGCTAACTTTATAAACCAATGAGAAAACTGTTTACCACGTTATTCATTTTAGTCAGCATAACCACTCATTCGCAAACGTTGTATTTTCCGCCGCTTACCGGTAATACGTGGGATACACTGTCGTCTTCCTCGTTAGGCTGGTGTACAGACAGGGTAGATTCTTTATACAAATATTTACAACAGCAAAACAGCAAGGCTTTTATTGTTTTAAAAGATGGTAAAATTGTACTGGAGAAATATTTCGGCAGTTTTACGCAGGACAGCCTTTGGTACTGGGCATCCGCAGGCAAAACAATTACTTCCTTTCTGATAGGCAAGGCGCAGGAGCAGGGCTATTTGTCAATAAGTGATAGATCATCAAAATTCCTTGGCGAAGGCTGGACAAGTTGTACCCGGCAGCAGGAAGACAGCATCAGCATCCGGCACCAGCTTACCATGAGTACAGGGCTTGATGATGCTGTGCCGGATAATCATTGCACTTTGCCTTCGTGCCTCCTGTATGCAGCAACAGCCGGCAGCAGGTGGGCTTATCACAATGCACCATATACCTTGCTGGAAAAAGTAATTGAGCAGGCAACAGCACAGAACATAAACGTATATACGCAATCAGCATTAAAAACACGGACAGGCATTACCGGCTTATGGGCCACCGTTGGATACGACAATGTGTATTACAGCAAAGCAAGAAATATGGCAAGGTTTGGATTGTTTATGCAGAACAAATGTATTTGGAACAATGATACACTGCTGCACGACAGTGTTTATATACACGATATGCTGAACACTTCCCAGCAATTGAATTACGCTTATGGTTACCTGTGGTGGTTAAATGCAAAGGGTTCTTATATGGTGCCGTCGTCACAGTTAATCATCCCCGGCTCTTATGCGCCTGCAGCACCTGCGGACATGTATGCGGCCATCGGGAAGAACGGGCAGATAATTAGTATTGTACCGTCACAAGGGCTGGTAGTTGTAAGAATGGGTGAGGAGAGCGGGAGTGAAGTCCCTTTTTTATTATGCGATAATATCTGGCAGCGGCTTAACTATGTAATGTGCAGCAGCACGGTAAGAAATACCTATACATTTATTGGCACGGGCAATTGGGATAACCCGCTTAACTGGAGCAATGGCCTGGTGCCGCCTCTTATATTACCTGCCGGCGACCAAATCGTTATTTACCCTTTGCTTAGTGGTGAATGTGTGCTGAACGTAAATCAAACTATTTTACCTGGTGCTGGTTTATTTGTGGTGGCTAATAAAAAGATGAGGGTAACAGGCAGTCTAAATATACAATAAGCGTTGTGGTTCTTGTCAAGCGGTTTTTATGCTATTTAATTCCACCAAATGCTCCAAAACACATATTCTTATGTAAGATCTCTACTTTGCTGAAGCCAACCTGCTTCATAAGATCCAGTTGGTAATTCATTGACCTCGGTGAATCTTCTTTTGCAACATACTCCAGCACCTTTTGACGGTATTCTTTACCATTTATACTTTCTAAATAATCGCCGTACCGCTCCCAGGTATAGTCGTTCAGTATTTCAGTGTCTTGTGTAATAAGGTCAGCGATCATTAGGCAGCCGCCGGGTTTGAGTAACCTGAAAAGTTTTTCAAAAGTCTTTTCCCAATCACTGTTATCTCTCAAATGATGCAACACAGCACCAGCCAGGATAATGTCAAAGTGATTTTCGTTTAGTTCTGCTTTTCTTATATCGCTTTGCAAACAGGTAACGGTACCTTTTGTTTTTGCTGACACTCTTTCAAATGCTTTGTCAAGCATGGGCCGGCTTAGATCCACTAAAGTGCAATTTAAATTTGGAGCTTTAGCCAGCATCATTATTGAATAATTCCCGGCACCGCAACCAATGTCAAGTAAGTTTTCAGCACCCGGAACAATTCTTTTTGAGGCTTCAGTAATCAGCTCTAATGAAATTTTTGCGTCTATTGTTGATACCTGTCCTGTGTCAAGGTTTGAAAACCGCTCTACATCGTTGTCAAACCGTTCTTTAATTTCTTCTACCGTTGATTTATTCATTTTTTAATCTTTTATATCCGTTCGCTAATTTCCCTCTTCGGGTTACAGGCAGATCATTATTTCTTTTCCTCACTTACATATTCCAAAATATCAGCCGGCTGGCAATCTAATGCTTTGCAGATGGCTTCTAATGTGCTAAAACGAATGGCTTTTGCCTTTCCTGTTTTTAAGATAGAAAGATTAGACAATGTCAGGTCAACTCTTTCAGAAAGTTCATTCAGCGATATTTTTCGCTTTGCCATCATAACGTCTAAATTTACAATAATTGGCATAGCTTAAATGGTTAAGTCATTTTCAGATTTCATGTCAATGGCGTTCTGCAATATTTTTTCAAATATTGCCGCAGCAGTTGCCACCACAGCAGCAGCAAAAGTGGCCCCGATACAAAGGGCAATAAACCCTGCAGGGTCATCATCTTTATGGTGCGACACCCGTATATACAGGCCTGCGATTACAATTAAAACAGCGGTTACAAGTGCACAATATTTTATGCCCCGTAAAGCTTTAACTGCATTCGGTGAGAACACTTTGTTTTGCCCGATGTACCCGAGTAATTTAAATGCTTTGTAAAGGGCAACAAAAAAAGCAATGGATGTTACATACCCGTACAGGATGAGCGGATCAGCATAAATGCTGAACAGGTCCAGGTTGGCCGCCCTGCCTTCCAGCATGGGAAACCGGATTAAAATGATAAGCGCCACAATGCCGATAAGCACCACAACTGCCTGCAGGAATATGATTGAAACTTTTTTCATACGAACGCTGAGTTTTAAATTATACTGCAATAGTAATAAATATTTATTGATAAACAATAAATATTTTATGTTTTTTGAAAAATGAAGAAAACTGTTTTTATGTTTGAGGCAATATCCCCCGGCAGAGTATACTGCCCGTTAGCGGAGAAATGGCTGACAAAAAGTGAAGCGTTTACTTAATTAAAGAATCAGTTACCATACTGGTAATATCGAACATTTCGGTTCTTATAGAACTGCTCTAATTTTTTCCAATTGTTGAGGTTAAATTGGTTTAGCCATTGCAGATCCGGCGATGTTCTGAATTCCTGGCATTGAAAGCAGAGATCAATATAGGAAAAGGATTTTCCTTTAATTAAAATAATTGAATGATGTGGGTCAAATCCACATTTTTTTGCTGAGTATGGTATTTCTGTTGTTAATAAAAATGCTAACAACGAATCAATTTCTTTTGCGCTGGCGACATACCTGGTTTTGATTATGGAGTTGTTAAGTCTCCCGTTAATTACAATTGCTGGGATGGTGTCTTCAGCATTTCTGCCTCTGTTGGCCCGTCCTGTGTGCCCGGTTAACAAAACTGTATCAGCGTTCAGGAATTTATTTTTAATTGACTGAAGATTTTCAGCCTCCGTTGTATCGTTTTGATTGATACCTCCTGTGGTTGACGGCTGGCGGTTGCATGCAGCAAATACAGCAAGAAATATGAAACAGTTCTTATAGTTGAATGTTTGCATAAAATTTTAATTGGTAGCTTTAAAATTACAGCATATGGTACCAGTAAAACTGTTAATACCTGGCGGGAGTTCTTTTTATTAGAAGACTCGGAAAGGAAAAATATCTGGTTGAAGTTTTTTTATGCGTCGGGGTTTCGCTGCGGTAGATTTATTTTTCCGAGAGTAGTAGGCGAAAACCCCGACGGGACAAAAGTTTTTTTATGCGTTGAGGTTTCGCTGAAGTATTTTTATTTATTGAGAGTAATAGGCGAAAACCCCGCCCGGACAGAAGGAAAAATATCTGGTTGAAGTTTTTTTATGCGTTGGGGTTTCGCTGCGGTAGATTTATTTTTCTGAGAGTAGTAGGCGAAAACCCCGCCCGGACAGAAGTCCGAACCGCTGGCTGGCTTTATAAAACTGCTTGTACACAATCATTTTATCCTGCGATGTTGGCCGAACTAATTCCAGTTTTAATATTTCCTGACACATCAATTATATGTCCATAAAACATATCATCATCGTTATAATAGGCAGTAAAGTCGCCGGTAGAGGATATCACAAGATCCGAAAGACTTATTCTTTTAATAAAATCACTTTTTGTAATTTCTTTACTTCCATCTTCCCGCCAATCGTTTGCTAAGTCTGTAAGTTGTTCTCCCGCGTAAGTCCTCAAATCTAAATCTTGCTGCTCCTGCTGTTCAAAAAATATGCGTAATGTTCTAATTCCATTTGTCCAACTTTCTCTATCATCAATCTCTACTTCAATAGATACAGAAACGTCATGATTGATCCAGTTGAGTTGACCTTGAAGTGTTTTATAATCTTTATTTAGCTCGAATTTTCCTAGTTTTTCATCAACGATTTCTATGGGTGTTCTGTACTCTGTTAAAAAAGAAAGTAATTCATTGTTTTGGATATTTTTATCAAGAACATCAACAATCATAAATCGATTGTAATAAGATGGCAATCTGCCTTCTGGAACAGTCCTGTCAATTAATTCTCTGACTTTTATTCGATATATTGTTCCCTTATTAAAATTAAATGGCCAAGTAGTGCCGTATTGACGGCATTCCTCATCAGACAAAAGCCAGTTGATTCGGCCATCTCCTTTTTTTAGTTTATTTGTTTTTAAATCGATATACGCCAAAAAGTATTGCGAAGCATCCCAGGAATCATAAAATTTTCCTGCTCCGCCGGTTTGATCACTTGTTAATACAAGTATTTCCTTTTCTTCATTGTGATATTCACTTGCAAATGCTTCAAAATCTTTGTTGTCTGTAAGCATATTAATTAGTGATCTTATTAGATAGAAGTTAGTTAATGCTGTGTACAACGTACAGGGCTTACTGTATGTGCTGGCATTTTATAATGTCCAGCCCGGAACTGCAGCCTAATAGAATTACTGATGATGAAGATAAGAACTAAAGCCGAATAGAATTATGTCTGACCGAACCACTGGTGATAGCAAAACTGCTGATTGTACTTCCGTTCAGCCACACTTGCGGAAAGCAGCCTGTTGCACGCCGTTTTTTACAAGGGAATTAAAATAAACGATCAGCCAATAAAGACTAAAATGAAATCATTTTCTCTTGCCGCTTGACCTATTATTGTTTTCAAATCCGCCACACCTTCCATAATATCTCGTTCATTATATGCTTTATCTTTCGTGTTGTCATTATGCCAAACCCCAGGATAAATACCATTTTCATTCAACTCTTTGGCGTTGTAGTTTAAATGTATTTCATTTTCGGTCACTGTATTGAGGAGCTTATCAAGTTTAGAAATAGTTTCAAGGTTTATATATGGAATAAGCTGTCCACTTTCATAAAACTCAAATTTTTGTTCTGGCGGTAAACTGTCATATTTTTCCTGACCTAAGATATTTCTTGAATTGAATATAGCATTTACTAAGGCAATGGTTGATTTATCTCTTCCTTTGGATAAGATAAATTCCAGGCCCATAAACGAACCTGGAAACGTTACATAGCTTTTTACAGAACCAATATCAAAGTAGCTGTTTGGCTCAGACTCTTTCAACTTTTCAAAATTGTCTTTTGAGATTCTGTAGAGTGTTGCTGATTGACTCATAGTAGTAAACTTTTTCCTGAAAATGGCGGGCAACTCTTAAATATACGCAAGTTTTTAACAGCACCGACAATTGAAATACGCAATACTCCGATCTGGTGCAATCATAAATAAAAACTGTTTGGCGCAAGCGTCCGCTTGTGCCTGTAAAGTACAAACCAACCGCTTCAATAAAAGCCGATTACTACTGTACCGCCCAAGTGAGTGACACAACGATGCTGCCATAAAAAAACATGGCTGGTTCAAAAAATAAATCCACATTCCTCTCCGCCTGCGTTCGTGGCACACGAATGCAAT
The DNA here is from genome assembly GCA_047600665.1 of Ferruginibacter sp. Classification (GTDB taxonomy): domain Bacteria; phylum Bacteroidota; class Bacteroidia; order Chitinophagales; family Chitinophagaceae; genus Ferruginibacter. Next base: position 775,613 of record JASGKJ010000003.1, on the reverse strand, counting down.
CTATTTCGTTTCCTGTGACACGAACCGAGGCGTTGTATCTTTACTCTCCAATAATATGAGCAACTCCAGTTTTATCAACCTCTCAAGTGCGAGTGAGATAATTTTTATTTTGTTTTTGATGAACTATGAAGAATATCTATGCAATGGATAAATTCTAAAATTTTTTTTAGCTCTATTAGAAGTATTGAAACTTTGCATGATTCTAATCTTTCTATTCTGCTACTAAAATAATTTATGCCATTTTTAAAATTTGCTTCTTCAAAATAATGACCAGAACGATATAAATTAGTATCATCCCATTTTATTTTTATTTGAAATTCTGTGCCCCAAAAATTTACGATCGGAGGCCCTGCTTTAAAATAGTTATTTTGAGATTTAAGACTGTAAAAAACCTTTGCTAAATCTTTTTCTAGATACGATGAAATATGTGAAAGAATGGAAATTGATTCAAAAATATCTTCAAGAAGCTCTTCTTCAAATATCTCATTGGAGATATTTGAGTTATTTAATATTTCATTAATTATGAAAATAACTTTTTCTGTGCTACCAAATATATTTACTAAAAGCTGAATGCCTTTTAAACAATCAATCTTATTGTAATTAATTTCAAAGGTGAAATTTTCAAAAAAAACCTCATTTATTAGCATTTCGTCGTCTCTGGAATTTAAGATTTTTTCAATCGTATATTTCTTTATTGGTAGATTTTGATTTTTTAAATTCGGATTTGATGAAGCTTTGACAAGATTTCTAATTCTTAAATAGTTGTACTTTACAAATAAGGCCAAAATAAAAATAGTTATATTTTTTGTCGAGTCTTCTAAATCTAAAAAAATTGGCTGTGAATATAAATTCTGGATTAGTGCATCTTTTATTGTGAACAAAAACGGAGATAATGAATAGAACTTTTCTATGTATCCCTCAAAATCCGAATGGGGGCCATATTTGTGTTTATAAATATGTTCTATATTATGAATATCACATACTATAATAATTTTGTCAAACCCAAATTTATTATTTTCATTGTGAGAGCTAAATATGTTGAGTATCCTAAATATATGTTCGGGGTCTAAGCGATCAAGATCATCTATTAGTAAAACAGACTTTTTATTTGTGGTCTCTTTTAAAATTTCAATATTCCCTTTTATAATTTTTGATATTAAATCATTCTCAAAAATAGAACCCGATTTGTTTTCAACTATGTTTAAAAAATCACTTAATTTTCCATAATCACTCTGTAAGAAAGAGTTAGATTCTTTTGAAAATTTTTTAAACTCGGTAATTCCTTCCTTGATCTCATTAATTAGATCTATCTGTGAAATATTTTTAGCGGTATTGCCAATAAGATTTAGTATTAGTTTATTAAACAGGTTCTTGTTGTTATTATATAAATATGTCTGAATTAATAAGTTTTTACTGAATTTCTCAGTTTTGTCCGGTATTATAAAATTTTGTATAAGGATTTTAGCAATATCAATTTTAATCCACTCAAATATATCTTCATTTACGCCAGTTGAGTAATCAACCGGATTAATTCGAAAGGTATTGTAAATCAATTGATTATTTTGGAAAAATGTATTGAGAAAAAATGATTTCCCAGTGCCAAATTTTCCTGAAAAGATTATTTTCTCATTATTGATGTTTGCTAGGTAATCACCAAATTTCTCCAGTATATTTAATACAGGAATATTGATTTTTGATGTCATAAATAACTGGTTGAGAGTTACGCAAAAATAAAAAAATGAATATAAGTGATGATTTTCTTGCGGTGGCAAAAAATTTTGCCGAAATAGCAATTAATGCAATAAATGTAATTAATGATAACGAAAGGAGAAATGAATTAAATTTTCAAATTTCTGAATTGCAAAAAGAGAAGGATAAAAAAAGCTTGGAAATTATTAGGAAAACTAAAGGGCAGTATGGATTTAGTAAAGAATTGTTAGAAAAAAACCAAATGGATGGCCTACTAGATTTGGATAAACGATTTAGAGAAGATGTTAGGGTAATAGAAAAAAGCTTATCAGACAAAATCGTATATGATTTGCAAATTAACCACCAAAATGAATTGACGAGCAGAATTTCTATTATACTTTCTGCATCCGAAAAGTGGAGTTCAAGTATCTATTACAGGGGAATAATGGCGGATGAGAAAAATCCTTCACGAATTTTTGTCGACCTTAATCTTTATTTAACTCTTCGTAGATTATCTGTTGATTTGAACGGTTTGTCATCTGTTAAAATACAAAACATTCTTTCCAATACAAAGAGTAATATAATAATAGAGGGAGGACCTGGTGCAGGAAAAACTACTATTTCTCAATTTATAACGGTACAAATCATACGTAAGGAAAAGGCTTGGAGTAAAAAATATAAAATCCCGTTTGTAGTAAGATTTAGAGATTTCAAATACTTGGAAGACTCAAACTATCATTATGATAATTTTTACAACTTTATTCTGAGTTATTTTGGCATTAAAATTATTATCCGAAGCAATAAAAGGAAAAGTGATATAAACACAATAGAAAATGTGAAAGAGCTTGGAAAGAAAATATTGTTTGATTTATGTCAGAAAAATAATCTGTTTATCATACTTGATGGCTTTGACGAAATCCCATATACAGGATTAAAAAATTCGTTTATTAAAGATATTAGTGAATTTTCAGCCCTTTTGGTAAATTCAAGAATGTTGCTTACAAGCAGGACAATGGTTATATTCGAAAAGGTACAAAATTCAAATTCATTTGAAATAGCTCAACTCTCAGATGTACAGGTGAAAGTATTTGTCAGGAAGTGGCTGAAGAATGATCAATTATCAGAAAAACTTTTGAAATTACTTTGGAATCCCACATTTAATGATTTAATAAATAGGCCTCTCAACCTTGCAGTTATTTGTGCTTTATTTGAATTTGACAAAGAGCTCCCGGATAAGCCTAGAAATTTAAACAAGAGACTCCTTGATTTAATGTTAAAGGATTGGGACCGGGTAAGAGATGTGGAAAGAGATTCAAAATACCAAAAATTTCCATTCGATAGAAAACTAGAGTTTCTTTCAATGCTAGCACATATGTTAACAGTGAAATTTAAAGCAAATACCTTTACAATTGCTAATTTGAAATATTGTTATGAAAAAATTCATGATTTATTTGGACTTCCTTCACATGAATTACATGATGTATTGACCGAAATAGAATCACACAATGGACTTTTTATACAGTGTAGTTATGATGCTTATGAGTTTTCGCACAAATCAATTCAGGAATATCTTGTGGCTGAACATATATCTAGAGATACATTCATTCAAGATAGTGTCGCAGATTTATTAGATTTATCAAATGAATTAGGGATAGCAGCTTCACTTGTGTCAAACCCGAATATTTTTATTGCTTTTTTAATTTTAAATAAATTTGAAAATAAGGAAATCTCCCTCGAATTCGCTCAGACATTTATAAGAAAGCTAATCGATGAAGCTCCAAATTTTCGTGAAGATGTTGTATTGGGTATTGCATTAGCCAGCTTATATACTAATATCCTTGATTCTAAACTTCTCGATACTCAATTTGAAAAATTATTAAATACTTTGATTGATTCAAATAGAAATATTAAAATTTCAATTGCCAAAATTCAAGAACTGTATACTTTGCGAAAAACTGAATCAGAAGTCCAATACTTAAAGAATCAATTAGTAAATGGAGAAAATATAATATGCGAATTATTTCTTTCAAAAAATGTAAAGTATGATACTCCTTTAAAAATGCCAGAGAGATTTAAAATAAACGAAGGAATGCTTAAGTGGTATTTATTATTTTGACATGCCATTTGAAAATTGGATTGCAGCTTATTTACTAATAATCAATTAGAAATCTTTTTTTGAATGAAGTTTCTAGTATATTGGTTTGTGTCTCTACGAACCATTTTGCTTCAATAAAAATTGAATAACACCATTCCGCCCAAGCGAGTGACACAACGATGCTGCCATAAAAAGCCACCGCCGGCCCCAAAAAAATAAATCCACATTACTGCTTTCAACCAAACCCCGCCTTGTTTGTTTGTATCTTTACAAATCTCAGAGTATAAAAAATGGCAAAGGAAAAAAAGAACCTCACAGCAGAGCAAAACGACAATGATTTTATAGAAGTGTTTGGTGCAAGGGAGCACAACCTCAAGGATATAGATATTAACATTCCCAAGAACAGGCTGGTGGTGTTTACAGGTGTCAGCGGCAGCGGTAAAAGCAGCCTGGCTTTCGACACCATTTACAACGAGGGGCAGCGCCGCTACATGGAGAGCTTCAGCGCTTATGCCCGCCAGTTCATCGGGGATATGGAGCGGCCGGATGTGGACAAGATAACCGGCCTCAGCCCCGTGATCAGTATTGAGCAAAAGACCACCAACAAAAACCCCCGCAGTACCGTGGGCACCATTACGGAGATCTATGATTTTCTGCGCCTGCTTTTTGCCAGGGTGGGAGAAGCCTACAGCTACAACACGGGCAAAAAAATGGTGAAGTTCAGCGAAGAGGAAATAGTGCAAAACATCTTTGATAAATTTTTTGAACAAAAGATAAGCCTGCTGGCGCCACTGGTCCGTGGCCGTAAAGGACATTACCGGGAGCTGTTTGAAGACATCCGTAAAAAGGGTTTTTTAAAAGTGCGGGTGGATGGCGAGATAAAGGACCTGGTGCCCAAGATGCAGGTGGACCGCTATAAAATTCATGATATAGAAGTGGTGGTGGACAGGCTGCCAGTAACAGATGATATGAAACTCCGCCTGAGCCAGAGCGTGCAGAAGACGCTGCAGATGGGGAAGGGGTTGATGTTTGTAGCCCCCTCTAAATCTCCCCCCACGGGGGAGACTTTGAAAGACTCTAAAACATTGAAGAGTCTTTCAAATAAGACAGGGACAGCATCCAAAAAAAATAAAGAGTTATTCGAGTTGGCAGAATCTTCGGAAGCCTCCCCCGTGGGGGGAGGTTTGGAGGGGGCCGTAGTTATGTTCTCCAAACAACTCATGTGCCTCGACACCGGCCTGAGTTATGAAGAGCCTTCACCGAATGCATTTTCTTTTAACAGCCCGTATGGCGCCTGCCCCACCTGTAAGGGTATCGGCAGCGTGTACACGATAGATATGGAAACAGTACTGCCGGATAAAACAAAGAGCGTGAAAGACGGTGGTATTGTACCACTGGGTGAAGAACGGGATGCCAGCGTGTACCGGCAGGTGGAAGCCTTTGCAAGAAAACATAAAATTAATTTGAGCAAGCCGCTGAAGGATCTGTCGCAGGAGCAGGTGGATTTATTACTGTATGGTGATAAGGGCATCAGCGGTGATCTTGAAATGGACTTTAGCGATGATACTATCCCCGACGCCTACACGGGAAGTTATGAAGGGATAATACCCATGCTGAAACGCTGGTTCTCCAGCAGCAACAGTACAGAAGTATTGAGAGACTGGGTGGAAAAGTACATGCACCTGAAAACATGCGGTACCTGCAATGGCGCAAGGCTGAAAAAAGAAAGCCTGTGGTTTAAAGTGGATGACAGGAATATTGCCGAACTGGGAGAAATGAACCTGGATAACCTGGCTGCCTGGTTTGATGGCATTGAGTTGCGGATGAGCAACAAACAAAATGCCATTGCAAAAGATGTATTGAAAGAGATAAGGGAACGCTTACAATTTTTGCTGGATGTTGGTCTTACTTATTTAACACTGAACCGCCCGAGCAGGACACTGAGTGGCGGCGAGAGCCAGCGTATACGGCTTGCAACACAGATCGGCAGCCAGCTGCAGGGTATTACTTATATCCTGGATGAACCGAGTATTGGTCTGCATCAACGGGATAACCATCGTTTAATATCGGCACTGGAAAACTTACGTGATATTGGTAACAGTGTGCTGGTGGTGGAGCATGATAAGGATATTATGCTGGCGAGTGATTACCTGGTGGATATTGGTCCGAAGGCAGGTTTTCATGGCGGGCAGATCGTTGCCATGGGTACACCGCAGGATGTATTGCAATCAGCATCAGAGACGGCAAAATATTTAAGCGGTGAAAAAAATATTGCTGTGCCTGCAGAAAGAAGGAAAGGAAATGGAAAGTCAATTGAGCTCACTGGTGTAAAGGGAAATAATTTAAAGAATGTATCAGTAAAATTTCCGCTGGGTAAAATGGTGGTTGTAACAGGTGTGAGCGGCAGTGGTAAATCCACGCTGATAAATGAAACGCTGTATCCTTTATTAAGCAAGTATTGTTATAACTCTAAAGCAAACCCGCTGGAGTATAAATCCATCAAGGGTTTGGAGCTGATCGATAAAGTAATTGAAATAGACCAGAGCCCGATTGGCAGAACACCGAGGAGTAATCCTGCCACTTATTGCGGTTTCTTTACGGATATAAGAACCTTGTTTGCATCGGTACCGGAAGCAAAGATCCGTGGATATGCTGCAGGTCGTTTTTCTTTTAATGTAAAGAGCGGCCGTTGCGAAGTATGCGAGGGTGGTGGCATGCGGGTGATTGAAATGAATTTTTTGCCGGATGTATACGTGCATTGTGAAAAATGTAATGGAAGAAGATACAACAGGGAAACTTTGGAGATTCGCTATAAAGGAAAATCCATCAGCGATGTACTCGATATGACAGTGGATGAAGCAGTGGAATTCTTTCAGCCGGTGCCATACATCTACCGTAAGATAAAAGTATTGCAGGAAGTGGGATTAGGTTACATCACACTTGGCCAGAGCGCTGTAACGCTGAGTGGTGGCGAGGCACAGCGGGTGAAACTTTCTACGGAACTTGGTAAAAAAGATACAGGTAAAACATTTTATATTTTGGATGAACCAACAACAGGTTTGCATTTCCAGGATATACAACATTTACTGGATGTGATCAATAAACTGGTTGACCGTGGCAATACGGTACTGGTGATAGAACATAATATGGATGTGATAAAAGTGGCGGATCATATCATTGACATTGGTCCTGAAGGTGGCGACGGAGGAGGAGAAGTTTTATTTGAAGGAACACCGGAAGGATTGGTGAAGGTAAAGGAGAGTTTTACGGGTTTGTATTTAAAGGCGGAACTTGGGTAGTGGGGAGTTAAAAGTTAAGAGTTAAAAATTAAAAGTGAAGTTATGAGTAGTGTAAAGCTGCCATGTTTCAGCAGTGTATCGCTGCTCTCAGATTTAATGAGTGCACACTTATTGTAAGTTGACTGGGGGTTTAATTTCCCTTTTTCTTATTTGTGTTGATTCGTGTAATCTGTGGCTAAAATGGCTAAAAAATAAACCCGGAGGTCGTCCGGGTTTTTCATTGAATAAAAAATGACAAAGCAATAAAGGGCTGTTGAAAATTAGTGGTTTCAGGGGTAACCAGCGGTTTGTTTTTTTGCTGGCTCAACGTGCCCTACCACTTTGCCATTTTATTATTGATCATCAGAGGTAAGCCTAGTCTTTTTCTGTTGGTTATAATAATATCCTGCACAATATTAATTGTGAAAGATCTTCGTGTATCAGTACCAGTTATTTGATGATGGCAGCCGTATGAGTATGCTGTACGGGGCCTGTCGCTGCTTTTGATTTATTATAGAGCATGGTAAGCATAACACAGGTTACCAGTACTACCATCTTAAACAGCAGGGGATTCATGTGTAAACCGTTTTTCATTTGTAATGGATTTATTGAACTTAATAATTATTAAAATCTTACCGGGCACCTCATTTTCGATCTTGCATTACCGCCGGAACCGCCGCCACCATAACCATTATCGTTACTATAGCCACCATCACCAAAGCGGATACCCAGTTTTAATAAGAATGAAAAATAAGCATCATTGTTTCTTGGGTTACCACGCTGGGTGCCCGGCTCATAGCGGTTTACACCGGGGGTTACAATACCAACGGTTTTGTCATGTATCTGTCTTGCGATAAGTGCATCAGAAGCAGATAAATATTTATCAAAATAATTGGGATCGATGTATTCTGTGCTTACATCATCGATATAATCAGTAAAGGTTTTCCTGTACAGCAGTTCAAGACCCACATTTACTTTGTCTGATAAGATGTATTTAAAACCGGCACCATACGGCAGGTTCAATTTTGTAAGAGAATAATTCCTTTTGTTGGGATATTCAGCAAAACCCTGTCCTTCTGTATGCAGCGGTTGCAGGTCATGCCAGGTGGTATTGCCGGCAGCATCTGTAAGAGATCCCTTGGGGTTAAAATGAAATGCACCGATGCCACCAAAGATATAAGGACGGAACCTTGGGTCATAATCCTCATCATACCTGTTAAAGAAGTGCAGCGGGAAGAATTCAATAGCACCATAGGCTTCCCATACATTGCTCCTGAAATCGAGGTTACGCTGTTTGCGCCATAGTTCGTCCACACCATTGGTGCTGATGATCTTGTCCTGTCCTTCCAGGTAAGTATATTGAGCAGCAATCCTGATACCCCAGTATTCATTGGGATATACTGTAAGAAAAGCGCCTTTCATTAATTTGGTGAACTGGTAGTTGAGATCTTTGATAAAAGTGGTACCCTTACCAACTTTACCGCCTAAATCGCCGAGGAAAAATGTGGGACCAAAATTTAAACCGGCTTCCACTTCTGCATTGCCAAGATTGAACATCAGGTGCTGACCCTGTGCTGCATTGCACATAGTAAGTGTGAAGAGTATTGGTACGAACTGCCGCCTTAAAAGTTTGTGTAAACGATGTTTCATTCGAATACTGATTTAGGAAACTGGATTGATCATGCTCATGACAATTGTATGTACAATGGCATAACCGCTTTTGATTAACGGGCAGTGATAATAAATATTGTATAAAAGGCTAATTTTCTGGCGTAAACTGCATATGTATATGCGGAATGCCGTCTTCGAGGTAGGTTTCACTTATTTGGACAAAACCCAGCGAGCCGTAAAATTGCTGTAAATATAGTTGAGCCCCGATAGTGATTGTACGATTTCCAAACTGTTGTAATGTTTTTTCAATGGCTAGCTGCATCAGTTGGCGGCCACTGCCGCCTTTGCGGTATTTGGGAGATGTAACCACCCGGCCAATACTGGGTTCTTCAAAAGCCAGCCCGGCGGGTAGCAGGCGGCAATAAGCCACCAGGTTATCACCATCCCATCCTGCCAGGTGAAAAGACCCTGCATCTTTAAAATCTGCATCCAGGTATACACAGTTCTGCTCCACTACAAATACTTCGCTGCGCAGGTGCATAATGGCATACAATTCTTTGGCAGTTAATTCATCAAAACTTTTGTAAACCCAGTGCAGCTGCATATTATATAAGTGAGCGGTTATTATTGATATTATCCATTTTTAAAAGCATGATGTCTGCAATACCTTTTGCCCTTGTTTTTGCAAGGGTGGCTGTTTTGCCTTCAAAAAGATCATCCACGGTTGTGCTGAACAGCTGCCGCCAGCTTTCAAAATGTTCCTTTTGCAATGGTACTATTTTATTCAGGCTGTAATGCACTTCCATGGCATTCTTTTTATAGACCGGGTTGTCCAGTAATATGGTTTCCCAAAAATCAACAATAACGGGTATATGATGCGGCCAGTCCATCTTCACCACATCGGTAAAAATAAACCCGATGGTTTTATCTGTTTTTACTTTTTCGTAAAAATGGGTAATGAGGTTTTCGATGTCTGTTCGGGAGGTGATGTCGGGTTTCATTTATATAAATAAAATGATCAGAAGGCAAATTTAAACTGTATTTGGCAAGATGATAGTTCTGGCTTCACAATTTATTATTCAGGAAGTACTGTGTATTCAACCTCATTCTTCATTAACATTTTTAATCCATCTTCTCTTATATAAGACATTTGAACTGGAATTTTGTATTTACCCGGCGAAGTGGTTATTTTTAAGTCGTAGCTGAAAATATCATGCTCACCCTTCAATGTTTTATTATTTATGGAAATAGCAGGAGAATAAGGAGTGCTGAAAGTCCCTATCCCAGCTTTTATTTTTAAGATATCTCCTCTTTTTAAAGCGAGGGTATTTTGGGTGATCATAAACCTTGGACCTGAACCGTAACCGCATCCTTCGCCTGTGGACCCTGTCTGGTTGTGACAATAAGTAACTACCAGGTTCTCAATAACTCTTGCATTGTTCTGGAAATTCGAAAGTGCTGAGATCAGGATGTTCTTGTCATTATTAATAAGATAAGTCCTTATGAATGCTTGTTCAGAAATAGCCGGATCATCGTTATTGATCCATATTTTTTTGTCAAATTCTTTTTTAATCTCCGGGCTGATTGTCAGAATTGAGTTTTGGTAGGTCTCTATATTTTCTGCGAGTTGTATAATTTCTGCTGAACTAATATTTGCTTCTCTATTACTTTTTATTCCCGATTTAAAGTTTTCAAGAAAATCAACAAATTGTTTAGTTTCTTCCTTTACCCTGATAGCCCTGGGTTGCCATACTGCAGCTTTTTCAGCAGTGCCTGGGCTTTTAGCTTTATCTTCAAATGATCTGTATATAATTTCATTGTTTTCATTAATGGTATTAGCAGAGCGCTCTAAACTTTTATTTAATTTTTCCAGGGCTACAGTATTGTTTTTGTCATTGTTTTTGCAACTGAAAAAAAAGATTGATGTAATAAGAAGGTATTTTAAAAACATGTTCGTTAAGAAGCTCATATCATTAAATTTACTGAGATTAGATAACTTTTTTAAAAGATCATTCTTCAACTGTATATTCTACAATTTCTGAGAACGTTCCCCTTTTCGTGTCGGCGCCAATGATTTCAATTTTGATTGGAACCTGGTATCTTCCAGGTTTGTCTCTGATTTTCATTTTGAAAGTCCCTGTACCGTTTTCCTTTTCTACCTGTATCCCATTGATCAATATTTTATCAGTATATGCCACGTCATAGCTTCCAATGCCAGCTTTTATGACTAGTTCATCCCCTGCTTTAAAATGAGTGGCATTTTGATTTGCCAGGATTGAAGGGAAATCATCGTATAACACAATATGGTTGGTAAGATTGTTATTTAAAAAAACGACCAGGTTATTTTCTGTAACTATAGCATCGCTTTTGAATTTTAACAGGCTATTGATGGCTTTCAAATAACTTGTATTTTTAAAATGTACGTTGGTGAATGACTGTTCATCAGTATATAAATTTTGAAAGTCCATATTTGCAATTAGTATTAATTCTCCATTATATATTTTTAAGAAGCTTGAATCTTCCTTTAAAAGGTCTGTTCTGCAATCAGAGATTTTTTTATACAGATCGGCTCCCTTTTTTTGTTTTATTAATAGTTCTTCTACCAGGCTGTTTCCTCCATGCTTCACCAGTTTGCTGTCCTGCCCGGCTTTTTGTTCCAGTTCATTTTCTATGCTTTCAATAAATTGAACCAGAGTAAAAATCTTTGACTGAATGTATTTTGCTTTAGAAAGAAGTATCAAGGCTTTTTCACTGGTTGCTGGTTTGATTGATTTTTCTTCAAGATGTTTTAGAACATCTGTTGTGTATTCCTTGATCTTCATATTTGACCATTCAAGACTTTCCTTTGTCTCTAAAGTAATAATATGGTCCTTCTTGTCAATATTCTGGCAGCTGTATAATATCAACAAAAGAATGAGGACTGATTTCCCGGTTGAGCTAATTACAGGCGCTGGCATGGTTTTAAGTTTGTCCTCAATGTAGAAACTTATTTCTTAAAAACTATTTAAAGTAAGTAAACTACAAAGCCACTGCCACAGCAGGCTGTACAAGGGTACTTCTTAGTGTGCTTTGTGACTTTATGAGAAAATCAAGGATTTAATAATGACTGTACTTCAGCAATCATCACCGGTGCCTGTTTATCATCCAGTTCTATAACGATATAATAACCATTTGCCCCACCAGCTTTTTTTAAATAGTCTACCAGGCGCTGCTGATCGCTTATAGTTCTTTTACCCGTTTCTTCACTCCATATTTCTTTTGTGCATAAGCAGCCAAAGGTTGGCGTTAATGGATAATAAGTTTGCCCTTTATAGTAATCAGGATTTACCGTGGTGCCATGTGCAATGATCTCTGTACGGCCAACCTTACTGGCATAATAGGTTTCATAAAATGGGCGGTAGCTCTTCCAGCTTTCCGGTAATAATTTTTTATACCATTCTTCTGTCCATACAGAATCAGTAATGCTGCTGTCATTCATAAAATGAACCAGGCTGGTTTCATACGGCATGGTGAGTTGTATGTTTGGCGTGGGGCCAATAAAATTACTTTTGCTCACTGCAAAACCTTTCATCCGGAAAATGCCCTGTGGTGTATTACCCCCGGTAAAATAGTAAGGCAGGTTGCTGATGCTCCTTGCCAGTTGCGGTACAGAAAAAATATTCCCTGTGATACTGTCATTTATAAAGTTGCCTGCAGTATCTCTTATAACAGCAATACCTGGATAGTTCCTGTTCCTTCTTTGAAAACTGTACACCACGGTTGCATTTTTAAAGAATGGTTGCCGCAGTATAGCTGTTAATGCCGGCAGCATCGGTCTTCTTTTTACATCATTGCCATGATGATAAAGCTGGTCCATCACAACATTATTGCTGTCCTCATCCAGTTGTATCAATGCTTTGGCTGTAATTTCAGTTTCAAGTGATGTTTTAGTGGTCAATAAATATTCGCCACATAATGCAAATACTTTATTATCTGTTGCTATGTTCCATAAATGTTCGGCTTCTTTTACAAGTATAGCAGGATAGTTGGCGTAGGCCAGTTCCATCAATGCAAACTGGAAATCGCTGTTTCTTTTCTCAATGGAATCAAATGCGCTGCGTACACAATTATCTGCCCAGGGTGATTTATACTTTACCAGCTGCATTGCATAAAAAGCATCCATCCAGTTCTCTTCCGTACTGTCTGATAAAGGCAGTGATAAGTTTTTTGTGATGGTATTCTTTACAAGGCTTTGATAAAGTTTTGTCCTGTTTGCCTTTAATGCATCTTTTACATACAAAGGCGATGCAGGCTGGGCTAATCCAGTTGCACATACGAAAAATACACCCAGTAAAATGATACAATTTTTTTTCAGCATAAAATCCTGCTTAATAAAAAAGGACGCTTCAGCGTCCCGGTAATGATATTATGATTGTTTTTCTGCTGCAGGCTTTGGCGGCTTTTTCTGGCTCTTTGGTGCAAACATAACCTGCATCCTTTTGCCTTCCATCTTTGGCAAGCCTTCCAGTGTACCGATGTCTTTCAGCCTGTCTGCAAATTTCAGCAGTAACAGTTCGCCTCTTTCTTTGAACATAATAGCACGGCCTTTAAACTGTACATGCGCCTTTACTTTATTGCCTTCCTGTAAAAATTTTTCAGCATGCTTGCATTTGAATTCAAAATCATGGTCGTCTGTATTGGGCGTAAAACGAACTTCCTTCACCTCACTCGTTTTCGAGTTGGCTTTCATCTCTTTCTTTTTCTTCTTCTCGTTGTACAAAAATTTATTGTAATCGATCACCTTGCACACAGGTGGATTTGCGCCGGGTGAAATTTCAACCAGGTCCAGCTGTTGTTCCTGTGCAATTTTGAGTGCTTCAGGTGTGGAATAAACACCTACTGTAACGTTATCGCCAACCAGCCTTACTTCGGGTACCCTTATCATGTGGTTGGTACGATGTTCCTGTTGTTGTTCTTTTCTAAAACGGGGATTAAATGCGCCCCTGGGTCTTTGTGGAAATGCCATTAAATGATTTTAGTTAAAAATTCTGTTTGTTGCAGGAAACTCCTGCGGGTATAAAATTGTTTTTGATATCTGTAAAGATAATGTTTTTTGTCACTGGAAAAACAGTTCTTTTGAACCCGGTTTAATCCAGCGGTTTCATATTCTTTACTTCTTTTCTTACGGTGCCGATGAATTCCTCCACGCTTAAAACACCCACATCTCCCTTGCCCTGTCTCCTTACTGCCACCTTGCCTTCGTTCATTTCTTTTTCACCGATCACCAGCATATACGGCACTTTTTCCAGTTCTGTATCCCTGATCTTTTTACCGATCTTCTCATTCCTGTCGTCAATGGAGGCCCTGATGTCTTCTTCTCTCAGTTGTTTTAATACGGCTTCAGCATATGGCATAAACTTGTCACTGATCGGGAGCAATTTTACCTGTTCCGGTGCCAGCCACAACGGGAACTTACCTGCACAGTGTTCGATCAATACTGCTACAAAACGTTCCATACTGCCAAAGGGAGCCCGGTGGATCATTACAGGACGGTGCTTGGCATTATCCTCACCAATATAAGTAAGGTCAAAGCGCTCCGGTAAATTATAATCCACCTGTATAGTGCCCAGCTGCCATTTACGGCCGATAGCATCTCTTACCATAAAATCCAGTTTCGGACCATAGAAAGCTGCTTCGCCATATTCAGTTACTGTTTTCAGGTTCTTTTCAGCAGCAGCTTCAATGATGGCCTGTTCCGCCAGGTTCCAGTTTCTTTCATCACCAATATATTTACTGCGGTCTACCTTATCACGTAAAGATATTTGTGCAGTATAATCAGTAAAACTTAATGCATCAAACACATACAGCACCAGGTCGATCACTTTTTTGAACTCATCTTTTACCTGCTCAGCAGTGCAGAATAAGTGGGCATCATCCTGGGTAAAGCCTCTTACCCGGGTAAGTCCATGCAGTTCGCCATGCTGTTCGTAGCGGTACACAGTGCCAAATTCGGCTAAGCGTAAGGGTAAGTCCTTATAACTGCGGGGTGATGTTTTATAAATTTCGCAGTGATGCGGACAGTTCATTGGCTTTAAAAAGAACTCTTCTCCTTCCTGCGGGGTTTTGATCGGCTGAAAACTATCCTTACCATATTTTTCATAGTGGCCCGATGTTACATATAAATTCTTATGACCGATATGTGGTGTAATTACAGGGAGATAACCGCTTTCAATTTGTGCTTTCTGCAAAAACTGCTGCAACCTGTCCCTAAGCATGGCGCCTTTTGGCAACCATAATGGAAGTCCCATGCCCACTTTCTCAGAAAAAGAAAACAGTTCCAGCTCCCGGCCCAGTTTGCGGTGATCACGTTTTTTTGCTTCTTCCAGCAATACCAGGTATTCCTCCAGTTCTTTTGCAGAAGGGAAGGTGATACCATAGATACGGGTAAGCATCTTGTTTTTTTCATCATTCAGCCAGTAAGCTCCCGCTATATTGGTAAGCTTGATGGCTTTTATAAAACCGGTATTGGGTATATGGGGTCCACGGCAGAGATCAGTAAAATTGCCCTGTGTGTAAAAAGTGATCTCGCCATCATTGAGCCTGTCGATGATCTCTAATTTATACGGATCACCTTTGTCTGTAAAATATTTTAAAGCATCGGCCTTGCTAACCTCTTTCCTTGTATAAATGGAATTGTTTTTAGCCAGCTCAACCATTTTGGCTTCTATCTTTTTCAGGTCTTCTTCGCCAACGGTTTGGCCACCAAGGTCAACATCATAATAAAAACCTTTCTCACCAGGAGGACCGTAGCCGAATTTTACACCGGGATAGTAAAATTCCAGTGCCTCGGCCATCAGGTGGGCAGAAGAATGCCAGAAAGTGGACTTGCCATCCTCATCGTTCCAGGTAAGTAATTGCACGGTTGAATCACTGGTAATGGGTCTTGAAGCGTCCCATACCTGCCCGTTTACTTTTGCTGCCAGTACTTTCCTTGCCAGCCCCTCGCTGATGGATTTAGCAATATCCATGGATGAAACCCCTGCTTCGTATTCCCTTACGGCACCATCCGGTAGTGTAATTTTTATCATAATTTATATTGTCCTGTCTTATTTTTAAGGCAGCAAAATTAACGAAGTATTTGCGAAGGCAAAATATATCTGGAATATCTTTGTTGTGCTCAATTCTAAACACATTTGAATGGTTAGATTTTACAAAAAAGGACAGGAAAAAATGAAAAAAGCGGCTGTAGTTATTCTTTCTTTTTTTATTACCCTCAGCAGTTTTTCCCAAAAAATAAATGGCCAGTGGCGTGGGCACTTCGACAGCCGGGGCGATATTGTGCTGACCGGGAATAACAACACAGAATATGTGCTGGAACTGGAGATAAATGGTTCCGTGGTTTCCGGTTACTCTTATTCATATTTCCAGGGCAGGCGTTACTATGTTATCTGTTCTATTAAAGGTACTTATACAAAATCCACCAAAAGCATTAAAGTAATTGAAACAGCCCGGATAAAGGGCAATACACCACCGGATTTTATCGACTGCCTGCAGATCCATTATCTTACCTATGAAAAAAATGGCAACGAGGAATTGTTAAAAGGCCGGTGGGAAGAAGTGCCTGAGCAGATCGGTGGAGGGTGTGGTGTTGGCAAAACCACTTTAACAAGAAGGACATTAAGCAATGAGCTGGCTTCTTTTGGTAAAGCCAAAAAAGACAGCGCACAAAAGACTACAGCGCTGGTTACGAAACCTAAAAAGCCGGTAACAGTTGCTAAACCTGTTGCAAAACCCAAAACGACGCCGGTAGTAAAAAATACGCCTGTAAAGCCAAAGCCTGTTATACCAAAGCCTGCAGTAAAGACCCAGCCTAAACAAAATGATGTGGCTGCAAAACCTCCGGCAGTGGCCCCTGAATTAAAAGAAATACCAAAGGCAAAAGTGGAAATGGCAGAGATCAGCAAGCCTGCAGAAAAAGTGGCGCCGCCATCATTAAATTTTGAAAAAAGAAGAAATGATGTATTAAAAACAATTGAAATTAAGAACGAAACTTTTAAAGTAGAACTCTATGATAACGGGGATATTGACGGTGATACTGTATCGTTATTTTACAATGGAAAACTACTACTGGCGCATAAACGCCTGAGTGATAAAGCCATCTCTTTAACACTCGATGTAAAACCCGATAATGCTGTAAATGAGCTTACTATGTATGCTGAGAACCTTGGGGAGATACCTCCAAATACAGCCCTGATGGTGGTGAAGGATGGAGATCAGCGTTTTGAAGTGCGTATTTCTTCTGATCTGAAGAACAGTGGTACAATTCATTTTGTACACCAGCCTAAAACACAATAACAAAAAACTGTTTGCGTTATTACGGAGTATAAAAACCAATACTCCGTGAATAAAAATTTACCTGCTTCCTTATTGTTATCAGTTTGCTTGCTGGTGGCTTTAATGACTGGTTGCAAAAAAGGCGTCAAAGATCCGGTTACACTGGATAAAGCAGCCGGTACATGGAGCATCAACTCGATCCGCTTTAATGCATCTTATGGTGCAGGCGCTACCAAAGACAGTACAGTTCCCTGGAAACCTGTTATCGGTAATAATGTTACGTTTGATGGTGTTTCTAAATTTGATTATTCCTTTAATGTAGATTATAAAAGTTTTGGAACCTATTCGCTGGATGCGCTTTCAGATTCCATGACCATTACTTTTGGAAGAGATAATAACCGCCTTGATGGTATTGATTATTTGGTAAAAGCTTTTGGCGGCGAAACCACCCGTTGGAAAATATTATTGCTTACTTCCACCAATTTCAACATCGCTAAAACAGTTAATTCGCATAATGCTTTTCCCGGCGCCAGCTCGGTTGTGATTTACCAGAGTTATGTGCGCTGATTTGATCCCTACCTTTATTGAAACTACATCATACCCCGGTTTTTTCCGGGGTGTTTTGTTTTTAGCAGGGTCAGTACCGTCAGGTCAGGGCGGCCTTACTTGACAGCCACAATACTGTCCTTTACCTCCCCGCAATGCAGCATGCTGCCTTTGTATTCAGGATGATTTTTTCCCAGGTAAGGGTTTACAATTTCTTCTGTATTGCTGATCCAGTTGGCACCTTTGTCTTCTCCAAATGCCATGGGGCAGTTTTGCCAGTACAATGTTTTGCCTTCGTAATGGATAGCTTTCAGTAAGGGGTACATGCTTTCACTTACCATCCTGAAATCCTGCCGCATCTCTGTGAGCGCTGTTTGCTTTGTTAAGCTTTCAGCATTGGCCTTTACATCACCCAGTTGAGCAACAATACTTTCAAATACGGCCAGGCTGTCTTTTTTGAGTTCTGCTGTATCCAGTTTGTCAACCGCATTGATCAATGCCTTTGCCGCATCTTTGGCTTTTACAGAATCCGCATCCACAAAAGCGGCCTTTATATCCAGGTAATGCCGCATCAGTGTATCAAAACTGTTATTAAAAGCATCGGAATGCCTGTTTGTTTTTATTGCTTCCTGTTTGGGTCCTTCAGGTGTTTCACCACTATCCCTGAACTTAAACCAGTAAATACCAAAACCGATCAGTGCCAGAACAACCAGGAGTAACACTCGTTTCATTTTGAAAAATTTTCAGCAAAACTATGGGATAATATTGGTTTGGATCGTTACCAGGGTATAAAAAAGGAGCTGTATTTAGCGCCATTATAATCGTACAGATGAATTACTTTTGCAACTTATTTTAAGTGAGGATAAATTTATGCTTTTAGGATTACAGAATGTAACATTCGAATTTGGCGCAAGAACAATCGTGGAAGATGCCACCTGGCATATTCAACCCAATGAAAGGATCGGGCTGATCGGTTATAATGGTACCGGCAAATCAACTTTATTAAAAGTGCTTACCCGCCAGTATTTACCAAGCAAGGGCACGGTGGAGCAGGGCAGGGAAACCACCATTGGATTTCTACACCAGGACCTCCTGAGTTTTGATACCAATGATTCGGTGCTGGAAGTGGCAATGGGAGCTTTTGAGCGGGTAAAGCAACTGGAAAAGGAAATAGAAACACTTGGTGTTGAACTGGAAAAAACCGGTGATGAAGATCTTGCGATGAAGTATGCTGACCTGTTACACGAAATGGATGTACTGGATGGTTACAGCATTCACCATAAAACCGAGGAAGTGTTACAGGGGCTTGGATTTAGCAATGAAAGTCTTTCCAAACCTTACAAATTATTTAGTGGTGGCTGGCGCATGAGGGTGCTGTTGGCAAAGATGATACTGATGAAGCCGGATGTGCTCCTGCTGGATGAACCTACCAATCACCTGGATTTACCAAGTATTGAGTGGCTGGAAAAATATTTATTGCACTACCAGGGTGCAGTGGTGGTGGTAAGTCATGACCGGTATTTCCTTGACCGTATGGTAAATAAAATTGTAGAGCTGTACCAGCAGCAACTGCATTTTTACACCGGCAACTATTCTTATTACCAAACAGAAAAAGCGCTGAGAATAGATATACAGCAGAAGGCTTATGAGAACCAGCAGGATTATATACGCCAGCAGGAGAGGGTGGTGGAACGCTTTAAGGCAAAAGCCAGCAAAGCTGCTATGGCGCAGAGCATTGTTAAAAAATTAGATAAGCTTGAGCGGATCGAAAATGTGGAGCTGGAAAGACCCAATATCCGTATCAACTTTTTAATTGACAAGCAACCGGGCCGTGTGCTGTGTACATTAAAGCATGTAAATAAAAGCTTTGGAGATATAAAAATTCTGGAAAACACCGGTGCTGAAATTGACCGGGGTGATAAGGTTGCATTGATCGGGGCAAATGGTAAAGGTAAATCAACCCTGCTGCGGATCATTGCGGGCTCAGAACAAATAGATGGTGAAAGGATTTGGGGGCATAATGTGGAAGAGTCATTTTATGCACAGCACCAGCTGGAAGCACTCAATGTAAATAATGACATACTGGAAGAGATGAAGGAGAGCCGCAGCGGAAAAACGGATCTTGAATTACGCAGTTTGCTGGGTTGTTTTTTGTTTAGCGGTGATGATGTGGAAAAGAAGATAAAAGTATTAAGCGGCGGCGAAAAAGCAAGGGTGGCGCTGGCAAAAACAATTGTAAGCAAGGCGAATTTTTTAATGCTGGATGAACCTACGAATCACCTCGATATGCATTCTGTTGAGTTACTGATTGAAGCACTCAACAAATACGAAGGCAGCATCGTACTGGTAAGCCATGACCGTTATTTCATCAGCCGCATTGCTAATAAAATATGGGAAATAGATGATCATAAAATTGTTGAGTTCAAAGGAACCTATGCTGAGTGGGAAGAATGGAAAGCAAGAAGGGAGGCGGAAAAACAGCGGCAACAAAAAAATAGTACTGCTGTAAAAGAAGCACCTGTTAAACAGGAACCTGCAGCTACACCAAAACCGGCTGTTGTGAATACAGGTATTGATAAGGAATTGAAAAAAGAATACCAGAAGCATAAGAACCGTTTCCAGCAGATTGAAGAAAGGCTGGCAAAATTAAATCAGCAAAAGGTTGTGCTGGAAGCTTCTATGACAGATCCTGCTAACTATGCCAACAAAGATAAATTTCAGCAGACTGAAGCAGATTATAAAAAGCTGACAAAGGAACTGGATGATCTGAATAAAGAGTATGAAGTGGTGTTTGAAAAAGTAATGGAGCTGGAAGAGAAGATGGGATGATTAATTTAAAAGCGCATTAAAATAAAAAGAGCAAACCACGTGGTTTGCTCTTTTACTATGAGAATGGATGGCAATTAAAAGTTAAAAGAAACTTTTGTAAACAGCCTGCGGCCGTTAAAGCCCATCTGTACTGAATCCCATGGTCCGCCTGATTCATTATCGCCAAACCAGTTTTTGGCAAGTGGATTCACACCAAGATTAGGATGAACATTAAATACATTATCTGCACCAGCAAATACAGTGATTTGTTTACTCACCTTGTATGACAAAGAAATATCCGTAGTTATTTTCCTGTTGAAATTAAATATTTCGGGAACATATCCACTTTCATCGTCTGCTGGTACCCGTGGATTTATGCCTGATGCATTTGGATTGTCATCGCCAGGAGCTTCCCAGTCACCAAAGCCCATCAACACTATTTTGCCAAATGAAGTCAATCGTGCATTTATACCCAATTTCCCACAGCTATAATCAGCACCAAGAGAAAATTTGCCATTTGGTGCTGATGCTTTCAGGAAAGCTTCTTCACGGTCGCTGTAAAAAGTTTTTTGATGCAGCTTGGTGTCATTTAAAAGAACAGGGATATTTATTTTGTCAATATTGATATGCTGGAAGTTACCGGCCAGTAGCAATTTCAATGTGCTCTTTCCCCATTTTTTTGTGTAGTCAACTACAATATCCAAACCGTAGTTGGTTGTGTTTACTGCATTGGCAAAGAACTGTGCAGTACTTACCTCATCAGGGAACTGCGAAGTGAAAGCAGGATCAAGTGTAGGATCGTCTTTACTGAACAAACCGGATAGCACCACCCTGTCTTTCACTTTCACCCAGTAACCGTCAACAGTAAACGTAAATGCTCTTGATGGTTTCCAGGTAAAACCAAGACTTGTGTTCAATGATTTTTCTTCTTTTAATTTCGGGATGCCCGCTGCTCTTGCAATGGCACTTGTATTTGGTGCGATCAATGATTGAACCAGGTTGCCACCACTAAAAGAAGTGAGTGTATTGCTGAAATGCATTTGCGCCAGCGATGGGGCACGGAAACCGGTGCTTACCGAACCACGGATATTAAAATCATTGGTTACTTTATACCTTGTTGCCAGTTTGCCGGTAATAACTGATCCAAAATCAGAATAGTTTTCAAAACGGGCGGCAAGATCCACCAACCATTGTTTTGTAATATTCAATTCAGCATCAGCATATACGCCAACGTTAGTACGGTTGGCGCTTACTGCATCCGTATTACTGAAGCCGGGGAAACCCTGTGAACCGGATGCCGGTGTACGGGTTGCATTGGCGGTATCATCTGCATTAGGATTTTCAGGCAATAAATGGGAATACAGGATCGCATCAGGATTATAACCTTTATAAGATTGTTCTTCTCCTGCATAGATCTTATATTTCTCATACCTGAATTCAGCACCAAAACCTAAATTAAGTCCTTCAGCAACTGTTTTAATTGATTTGCTAAAATCAAGGTTGGTTGTGTTCTGTAAAAAATTAAAACCGCCATCATCAAAATGATTTGGAGTGGATTTGCCGGTATTGGAGGCATTAAAAGTTTTATCGCCATAGTAATGAAAATCATTGTAGCCGGTATTGTTACTCAAATCCCAGTTCCAGTCTCCGGCACTGCCTCTCACCCCAAATGCTGCAGCCGCATCTGTAATATGTGTTTGAATATGCGGATTGAAATAGGTCTCGCCATCCTTTGTCTGGCGCATGATGCCGGGAACGAAAATGAGGGTGCCGTCAGCGTTAGTAGGGAAACGTTCTGGTTTTGCACTCCAGTTTCTTGAATAAGCGTATGCATCAGAAGCTTTCCTGTTATAACCACCAAAAGAGTAAAAAGTGGTTTTCTTACTGTCGCTTGTTGGTAGTTCCAGGTTGTACATTAAACCACCGGTTGTAATGGAGCCATCACCAAATGCCCTTCTGCCGCCGTTTGCATAAGGCAATGCATCTTTATCTGTTGCATAATTGTCAGATACTTTTGCCTGCCTGTATGTTTTACCCTGTTTGCGGAAGTCTAATGAGTAATTTAAAAAGCCACCATATTTATTTAATGATACGCCATGGTTGAGTGACAATGAAACAGTGTTGCCATCAATATCGGGTCCTGTATAATAATCATTGTTGCTGTTGTATTTATCAGCATTGAATTTATTATCCCAGTAACCACTCCAGCCTGCATTTACAGCTAAATGGTTTACATCTTTTTTAAGAATGATGTTTACAACACCTGCAATGGCATCTGAACCATATTGGGCTGAGGCACCATCACGCAGTATTTCGATCCTGTCAACAGAAGCCTGCGGAAACCCGTTCATATCCACACCAGAACCTGCACGGCCACGGGTACCGAATAATCCAACAAAAGCTGTCGGGTGCCTTCTCTTGCCATTTATTAAAACCAGTGTATGATCTGCGCCAAGACCACGGAGCGTACCGATATCAATATGATCGGCACCATCAGCACCACTTTGCTTATTATAATTATATGAAGGAGCCGATACATTCAATACTGATGTAAGATCCATTTTGGCCGTAGGTAAACCCACCTGGTTTATCTTGATTACGTCTATTGGTACGGGAGACTCTGTTTTTATCCTGCCCGGCGTACGTGTACCCACTAACGTTACCTGGGTAAGATCAGTTAAAGAAGGTTGTAGTTTTATTTCAATAGTGGCATCACCGTTTACTTTGTAGGATTGGTCAGCATAACCGATCATGCTGAAGAGTAATGTGCTGTTGGCCTCTGCCTGGATACTGAAGCTGCCACCTGATGAAGTGGTCGTTCCTGCAGCAGTTGATTTTACCCTAACTGAAGCGCCATCCAGCGGCTGACCGGTGGATGCATCTGTGACTTTTCCGGAAATGGTTTGTTTTTGTGCGAAGGTTGACTGGCAGCAAAGCACAGCCAGCATCACCAAAATAAATTTGGTCATTTTTCTCATAAACGTTTTGGTTTGTTTGGACTGAAGTTAAGAAGTTTTATCAAATTAAATTTTATTATTATAATCACATTTTTCTTTTTTATTATCTATTCCTTAATGTTCAGCAGCTCAATTGTCAAAAAAAAAGCCTATAATTGTAGGACAAACACTTCTTAGTCCAGTTCATAATACATTTCCACCCTTTTAAAGCTGACCTACCTTTTGGAATAACTGCTTTCATCTCCCAGGAAAAGTTTTTTACTTTTTACATTATTGGCCTTTAACCTTAACCTATTCGACATGCCTATTTTTACCGTTCCGGGCTGTGCTCCAGCTAAGTCATTCTTTGTCTTGCACACAGCCAAAAGAAAAATTGCGACTTCACTTTTCATTTTATTCGTTTGTCTCCTGGGCATCAATCCTGCTAACGTATTTGCACAAACAGGCGCTGCACTAAATTTTGATGGAACGGATGATTATATATCCGTGCCCGTTGGTTATCCAGCTACAGATAATATAACATATGAAGCCTGGATAAGGCCAACAGCCCTGGGTACCGGTTACAGGGCCATCGTAATGAATAACAGTTATGGCAGTGGTACAGGCAATGTGCATTTTCAGTTTGACGGAGGAAGGCTGATGCTGGCTATTAGTAATTCAGGTGATTATTATTCGGATTTTGTATTCTCGCTCTCTGCATGGTACCATGTTGCTGTCACTTATTCCAAATCTCTTGCACAGGTAAAATTTTATGTAAACGGGACACCACAGGAAACCCGTACGGCCTTAACTCCACCAACCATTAATGCCAACCAGCCATTCCATATAGGTAACTGGGCAGGCAGTGCCGGCAGGGAATTTGCGGGAGATATTGATGAAGTAAGAATATGGAACGTTGTGCGTTCTGCAGCACAAATTGCAGCAAGTTATAATTGTGAAGCGGAATCGCAAACAGGGCTTGAGTTCATGTATCATTTTAACCAGGGAACAGCAGGCGGGACTAATACAGGACAGACAGGTTTAACAGAGAGCAGTGGTCATGTATCAGGAGCCGGCACTCTTAACAATTTTGCTCTTACTGGAGCCAGTTCCAATTTTATTGCACCGGGCGGGGTGGTTTCCGGTGTTTCCTGTACTGCAGTTGCCGGAGATTATCGTACTGTGGCCTCGGGAAACTGGTCCAGCATTGCAATTTGGGAAAGGTATAATGGAAGTGCATGGGTAGCTGCTGTTTTACCACCAACATCAACAGACAATACTATATCAATAAAAAATGGTGATACTGTTATTGTAAATAGTGCTGTTACCACTGATCAAACAGTTGTTGATGCTGGCGGCCACCTGAATATTGTAAGCAATACGCTGCAGGTCAGTAACGGTGCAGGAGCAGATCTAAATGTAGATGGCGAATTAAATATATCTGGAGGAACAGTTTCAGGGGCTGGTTTTGTGCAGGTAAACAGGGGTGGGCAATTCATTTGGAGCGGTGGCACTATGGGAGGAACCGGTATAACCACTATCCAGCAAGGAGTTACTGCAACGGTCAGTAGTGGCAGCCCGGTTACATTAGCCGGTCCAAGAGCATTGTATAACAACTCCAATAATTTTACTTTAACTAATACAATTTATATAGATGATAATGGTTTTATCAATAATGCCGGTATCATCGATATAGCCGGAGATAATTTTAATATTACCCAAAATACCGGCAGTGGCGCTATACTTAATAACGAAGGCAGGATCACAAAATCGGCTGGCAGCGGCTATTCCTATATAGGCCAGGGCATACCTACTACATTCACTAATGCAGACACTTCAGTTGTTAATGTAAACTCAGGTACTTTATTCTTTTATCCTTCAGGAACTTACCGTGGTACTTTTAATATAGCACCCGGTGCTACATTATTTGCTTCAACCAATCAATTTGATTTTATTGGAAATACTATTAATAATAATGGAACTATCGATGGTTTATTAAGAATGGTGGGTTCTTCAGCTCAAACCATCACGGGTTCCGGCGGGTATATTTCCACGCTCACAATCAACAACGCAAATGGGGTTACCGTTAGCAACGATCTGCTTGTATCTTTTTTAAACCTCAGCTTTGGTAATCTTACTATGGACAACGGTTCCAAACTAAACGTGGGAACAAATTTAACCGGCGGTTCTGCAGCTGGTTATGTAGTGGGTAAATTGACGAGGGCTTTCCCAGTTGGTAACAGTACAGTTTTTTTTCCGGTGGGTGATCCTGGTATATTCGCTCCTGTTAGTATTGATATGCGTGGGGTTACACCTGCACTGCTTGGATTTACAGTTGGGACCACGGCGGGTGATCACCAGCATATAAACACATCTGTTTTTGATCAAAACAAAACAGTAAACCGCATCTGGACTATAGAGACGAGCGGCCAGTCTTTTACTGATTATGACGCTACTTTAATGTGGGCGGGAAGTGATACTGATCTTACAGCCAATACATCCAATTTTACAGCGGCACAATACGATTTTTTTCTAAATATATGGAATGCTCCACTTACTGTCTCTAACCCCGGCACTACTTTCATCACCGCTACAAATGTTCCGTTTACGCAATACACTAAGGATTTCCAGGTGGGTGAACTTGCAGCATCAACAACCTATTCTTACCAGTCGGCAGGAAATGGTTCATGGCATAATGCTTCTACATGGAAAATACTCAGCGGCGGTAACTGGATAACAGCTACAGAAGAACCGAACGGTGATAACAGTAATGATGTTACAATATTAAATGGTCATACCGTTACCATTGATAATACCAGTGCAGATATCGATCAGCTAAAAATTAATCCAGGGGGAAATTTATCCATTGTAGAAGCAGGTATTAATATACATGATGGCCCGGGAGTGGATGTGGTGTGTGAGGGCCATATGGAGATCAATACAGGCAGTATCAGTATTGCATCCGGCGCTGTGGCAGATTTTGGAGATGGAGCAAGTCTTATTACTGATAATTTTACAACTATTAATGGCCCCGGAACAATCAATCTTACTGATGCTGATTGGACAGACAACAGCACTACACAAGATCTTGAACTGGACAACGGGATTGTGATTAATAATGATGGTGCTATTACTTTCAATACACAGCAGAATATCAACCTCAATAATGGCGCTGCTATCTTCAATACCAGTACTGTTGATATTACGAATGGAGGCGATATCAGTACTTCTTCAGGTGGTGAACTTCATAATTTAGCCGGCGGTGAGATCACTAAATCCAGTATGCTGGAAACGGTTATCCATCCTGCCATTAAATGGGAAAATCTTGGTACGCTGGTTATAGACCAGGGAACATTTACCCTTAATTCAAATAACGGGGTTGTTCATAAAGGTATTTATACTGTTAATGTGAATGGTACATTAAACAGAACCTTTAACTCATTGCTGTATGAGGGTACTACTATTAATAATGATGGGCACATAACCGGGGAACCTTTTGTATTGGCTGCCGGTGCAAGTGCACAAACCATTAATGGCAATGGGGGCGCATTTGAAAAATTAAACATTGAAAATAATCTTGGGGTACAGCTCACCGGTGGTAACCAGTTTGTAAACAATTCATTTACCCTTGCATCTGGAAAGCTTAACACAAATACTAATACCCTTGTGTTGGGCGCAAATGTTTTATTATCCAATGCGCCTTCTACCTGGGTAATTGGCAATCTTGAATGGACATGGACGCTTGGAACGCCCGGTTCACGGTTTTACCCTGTTGGTGGTTCCAGATACGCACCAGTAACGCTTGGACCAAGCTTTACTGTTGGTGGTGGTATTACAGTGCGTACAGATGATAACTACCATCCGGATATTATCAACTCGGGTATTAATGCATCAAAGAGTGTTAACCGCCACTGGAAAATCAACAACAATGGAATGACCTTCAGTGAATGCGATGTGGTATTCAACTGGGATGTAGATGATCAGAGCATAACCGCCACTCCTGGTAGTTTTATTTTGGCAAAATTAGATGGCAGTACATGGACATATCCCACTGTATTAAGTGCTACTTCAGGAGAATTATCTGTGCTTGATTTAGATTCCTTCAGTGAATTTCAAATTGGCGAAGCTGGTGCATCAACTCCTGGTGCTGCATTAAATTTTGATGGAGTTGACGACAGGGTGGTTGTCGGTGCCTCCAATGTAAACCTCGCTAACAGGTCATTCTCAGTTGAAATGTGGCTGAAGAGAAACAGTACGAATACTAATGACATTGCATTTAGTCAGGGTGACCCAGGATTTCCTGCAAACAATACTGTACTGCATATCGGGTTTGGTACAGGTAATAGTTTTATATTCAATTTCTATAATGATGATCTGTATGTGCCCATAACAAATGATGCTAACTGGCACCACTGGGCCTGTACGTATGATTATGTAACCAAGGAGAAAAAAGTGTACAGGGATGGAGTATTAATAGGCCAGAATACAGCTACTGTTGGATTTATAGGTTATGGCGGCGATAATAATTTATACATTGGCGATGCATCTTATGGTGAGATGTTTAATGATAATAAGTTCGATGGCAGCATTGATGAATTAAGGATTTGGGGTGTGGTAAGAACCCAGTCAGAAATTCAGGCATCAATGAATTGTGAACTTCCTATCCCCAATTACCTGAACCTGGAAGCTTATTATCCTTTCAACCAGGGAATAGCATCCGGTAACAATTCTTCACAAAACTCATTGGTGGATCAAAGCGGATACAGCAACAATGGAGCAATGTTCAATTTTGCGTTAACGGGCACTGCTTCTAACTGGATTGAACAAGGTGGAGTTGTAACAGGAACAGCCTGTCCAGCGCCATGTTATGTAAATATTCCTGACGTAAATTTTAAAAATGCATTGCTTGCAAATGCTGCTATCAATACTAATGCAAACAGTGAAATTGAATGTACTGAAGCTGCAGCTTACAACGGTAAAATTGATGTGAATAATTTAAACATCTATGACTTGACCGGTATTGCAGCCTTCGTAAATATTGATACGCTAAACTGCCGCTCTAATCATTTAAGTGGTGTACTAAATTTAACCACACTTACAAATCTTGTTTACTTAGATGCTGCTAATAATCTTTCATTGACTGGTGTAAATACTAATAACCTCACTAGTCTAACGTATATGGATGTAAGTTTTAACCTGCTTACTTCTTTAAATGTTACTACTAATACAGCGCTTACAAGATTGCAATGCGACTGGAATACTATTTACAGTATTAATGTTGCAGGTCTTACGTCACTCAATACGCTTATCTGTAATAATAACAATTTAACTGAGCTCAAATTTTCAAATAATACAGGGTTAACGTATTTACAATGTGCAACAAATTCCATCAAACATCTCGATGTATCAGGTTTGCCTGCACTAACAACATTGTTCTGTTATGGTAACCAGCTTTTAAGCTTGAATGCTAAAAATGGCAATAATGCCAATTTTGTAAACTTTAATTCAACTAATAATCCTGCATTAAGTTGTATCCAGGTTGATAATGTAGCCGTAATGAGCGGCAATCCTAATGTTTTAAAAGATGCAAGTGCCACATTCAGTTTAAGCTGTCCTCCGGCTATTACGTGTCCTGCTGATATTAGTATTTGCCAGGATGGACCAACAGGTGCATGTACTTATAAATTCAGTGCACAGCCCGTTCCTTTAAACCCTGTTATAAATCTTGCTGACAGGCTGCTTTCTTATTCCAATGTATCTATTAACGGTAGCGGTAATAGTGCAGTTGTAGCACCTGGTTCAAATGTCAATTTGAGTTATAATCTTTCTGTTGCTTTTGTTTCACCTTTTTATTGTCCCGGTTGTGTAGTGCAAACCTCAATCGGTATTGGTTCAACCTTCCAAACTGTTCGTTGCGAATCAAGTATCAACGGCGGTTATACTGTAAGTCCATCAGTAAACTTTACAGCACCATCAACACCGGGTGTTTATTACCTCACAGAGGCCGGTTCACTCGATTTTTTCTGCCAGGAATTCAGGTTCCCTAACAAAGTGGACTCTGCTATTGGTGTGTTGATTGTTGGAACTCCTTACGCAATTGGAGGTGGAGGAAATATTGGTGTAAGTATTATTAATAATGCACCAACTTGTTTTCCTCTTGGTACAACCCAGGTAACTTGGACAGCAAAAGATTCAAGTAATAACACAACAACCTGTATACAAAATGTAACTGTTACGCCCGGTACAATTTATTACCGTGACAGGGATGCTGATGGATATGGTAACCCACAGTATCCAGTATACGCTTGCACACAACCAACGGGCTTTATTTTAGAGCATACAGATTGCAACGACTATAATGCAGCTCTTCATACAGGTTGTGTTACCTGCAATATGAATGTTGTAAGTTCAGTAGGTGATACTTTGATCCTTTGTACAGAAAGCAGCCAGACAAGCGGGAGCATCAACCTGCTGATCACAAATGGTACAGCACCCTTTATTTATTCAGGAGCAGATACTACTAATCTTACACCCGGAGATTATACATTCTATATTACCGATGCAACCGGTTGTACTGATTCTGTAAAACTGAGTGTACGTACAGGCAGTTGTATCGTTCCATACTATCAGCCACCTGTTACAGGCGTAACCGATAGTCTTATTGGTTCTGAATTAACACAGTTGTATTATTACCCGCAGTCTTTCCCCGTAGATACAACAACATCCAGGAACATCTTCCTCATTGATACATTAACCAGTGAAGTGCTGGTGGAGGTGATCGCAACAGAAGAGTCATACGACGACCTGTTAGCATTACTGCAAACGCCTGGATATGCCATGCATGATTTTGTAGACAATGGCGATTCCACTTTGATCATAAGTGGTTATATCCCGATCGCCAACTTACCAAAGCTTAATTTATTACCGCAATACATCAATTATGTACGGCCTTATTATACACCTATTGCTTCAGGGCTTACGGGTTTAACCACCACGCAGGGTGATAAAGCCATGTTGTCTGATAATGCAAGAAAAGGATGGAAAGTTTCCGGTAAGGGTGTTAAGATAGGGGTGATGTCAGACAGTTATAATACCAAGTTTGGTGATCCGGCATCAAGAGATGTTACCAATGGTGATCTTCCCGGTGGAACAAGTGATTATCCAGCAGCGGTAAAAGTTTCGGAAGAATATCCTTTTGGTAAAGCAACAGACGAAGGACGGGCCATGCTGCAGATAGTACATGATGTAGCACCAGGAGCTGACCTGTATTTCCGAACAGGCTTTGTTAGTGCCGGTCATTTTGCAGATGGTATCAGGGCACTCAGGGATTCCGGTTGTAATGTAATTGTGGATGATATCACTTATATCACAGAACCATTCTTTACGGATGGTGTGGTTGCAAAAGCTGTGGATGAAGTGGCTGCCAGTGGTGTAAGCTATTTTACTTCTGCAGGTAATTTTGGTGTAAGTTCTTATGAAGGAACTTTTAATCCTGTAACTGCACCGGGCTTCAGCGGGCCTGCTCATAATTTTGGTGATGGTTACTTCCAGTCGCTTACACTGGCACCGGGTACTTACACGATTGCATTACAGTGGGACGATGATTTTTATTCCATCACCGGTGCAGGTGGCGCACAAAATGACCTGGATATATATATGGCTGATGAAACAGGTAACCGCCTGTTTGGATTCAACAGGGATAATCTTGGTGGTGATCCATTTGAAGTGTTGCCATTTGTCGTAAAAGCGAAGGTGAGTGCAAAAATTATCATCATACGCAAAGGCGGTAATGATAATGTTCGTTTCAAGTATGTTATTTTCCGTGGGGACGGTATCATCAATGGTTATCCGGGTTCAGGTACGGTGGTTGCACAAGCCAATGCTGCAGGCGCTATTTCAGTTGGAGCTGCATTGTACAGTAATACGCCGGCTTATGGAACAAACCCCCCAACCGTTGCAAGCTTCTCTTCAAGAGGTGGCCTGGTAACAGATGGTACTGACCGTCATAAACCAGATATTGTTGCGCCGAATGGTGTAAACACCACGGTTGATTTTGGTGGTGTGAATATTGACAATGATCTTTTCCCTAACTTCTTTGGAACATCTGCTGCAGCACCGCATGCGGCGGCTGTAGCAGCATTGCTGATCGAAGCAAAGAAAAAACATTCCGATGGCGAAACATTTACTGCTGCACAAATGAAATCAACATTACAAAGCAGTGCGGTCAATATGGATGTGCCGGGTTATGATATAAATACTGGTTATGGCTTGATACAGGCAGATAAAGCATTGAAGACTTTCTCCAATCCATCACCGGTAATTGACAGCTTCCATGTGGAAGGAGATGAACCTGGTGAACAGCCTGTAACAGTTGTGATAGATGGTAAATATTTTGAGAACAATGCATCGGTGGTATTCCAGTATGATACAATACCTGCTGTGGTTACAAACGGAGGAACACAAATGATTATTTCCATTCCTGCTTTCCCCGGTAACCCGCCATTGAGCATTTACAATCCACCTTTAACAAATGGTGGATCTGACGGCGGATGGAGTGATTCGATCTATTTCTTATCAACCACACCACAAAATGTCAGGATCAAAGTAAATGACGCCACCAAGAAATTTGGTGAGAAGATACCGGTTTATTCGGTTGAGGTTACGATCAATGGTGTGCCATTGGCCGCAACAGGAAAAACAATGGCTGATCTGGGATTGACTGATATCACTTATTCTTCTTCTGCAAATAATTTAAGCAATATCGGTTTGTATTACAGGCGTGCCACATCTGCTGTTACAAATCTCTCTCTGCCTTCATCGCAGGTGTTGGCTCAATTATATAATTATGAGTTTGTTGATGGTGTTTTAACCATTCAAAGGATGCCTGTTACCATTATACCAAGGGATACAACACTTACATATGGTGATCCTATAAAGGGTAAACAGTTTAAATTTAATTACACCTATAATACAGCAAATATTGCTCCTGGTGACCAGTCCGCTTTAACCGATTCTCTAAGTGGTTATCACCAGTCAACGATGTCTGATGCAGTTGTACTGGTTAATTCGGGAGATGACCAGCATCCAATATCTGCAGCCAATTTTATTAACATGAGCTTTATGACATCAGGCAGGGCTGCTGTGAATGGAAGAGCGGCTGTAAACGGTCGTGCCGCTGTTAATGGAATTGTGTATGATACTACTTACTTTATACCATTGGAAGCAGAAACCATTTATGATTATGAGACAGATTCTGCCAATGGAATTTTACGAAATGGCAGGGCAGCCGTAAATGGCAGGGCTGCAGTGAATGGCCGTGCAGCGGTAAACGGCAGAGCTGCAGTGAATGGTCGTGCTGCTGTAAATGGAAGAGCTGCTGTAAACAGCAACAGCTTTAACGAGGAAACAAATGAAAATGTATTACTCATCATCGATTCATCTGATGTGAATGCAGGAGACCAGTCGGATCCGTTTACCGTATCGGATTTCAACTCCATGAATATGATAACAGGATATGCCGTTGGAAACTGGCTGATTGGTCCTGGTGTGCTCATGTCTGAGAACTTTGATATCAGTTATGGCCTGGGCAATCTTCACATTGTACCTGCACAGCTGATTGTAAAGGCAAGAGATACGGTTGCCGGTTGCGGTGGTGTACAACCCGTTTACAAGAGCACGAAATCTGTTTATAAATATGATGATGCAGACAGTAACGTGATTGCCAGCGGGCCAACATTTAAAGTATACAACGGTAGTGTTGATATGGGTACGGGCAACCTGCCCAATGGTGCATATCAAATTGTTCCATCAAATGTGGTGCTCAAAGGAAGTTCGCCTGATTATACTATTGTTTACCAAAATGGAACACTCACCGTTGGTCCGTTACTAACGGCGACTGTTACCCCGGGAACTATTGCATGCAATGGTGGAACGGCCACACTTACTGTGAATGCAACAGGAGGTTCCGGAGCGAAACAATACAGTATTAGCAACGGTGCAACATATCAGGCAAGTAATATATTTACTGTAAGTGCATCAACAACACCTTATGTAATCACTGTGAAAGATGCGAATTGTACGATCACAACAAGCCCGGTAACAGTAACACAACCGGCTGTTTTAAGTGCACCGCTGGTTGGTACAATTACACAGCCGACCTGTAGTTTGGTAACAGGATCTGTTGCATTGAGTGGTCTGCCATCCGGTACGTGGACGCTTACCCGTACACAGGGTAGTACGGTTGTAAACACAACTGGAAACACCACATCCGTAACAGTGAGTGGTCTTACAGCCGGTACTTACACATTTAGTGTAAAGAATGCCGCAGGTTGTACTTCTGCCACAACGGGTAATATAGTTGTGAATGCACCGCCATCTATTACTGCACCGGTTGTTGGCACCATCACACATCCAACATGTGCTTTGGCTACTGGCTCTGTGGCGTTGAGTGGTTTGCCTTCAGGCACCTGGACGCTTACCCGTACACAAGGCAGCACGGTGGTTACAACAACAGGCAGCACCACATCTGTAACCGTGAGTGGGCTTACAGCGGGCACATACACTTTCTCCGTGAAGAATTCAGCTGGTTGCAGCTCTTCAGCTACGGCGAATGTTGTAGTTAATGCACAGCCATCTATTACTGCACCTGTTGTTGGCACTATTACACAACCAACCTGTACTTTAACTACCGGCTCTGTTGTATTGAGTGGTTTACCTTCCGGTACGTGGACACTGACCCGTATACAGGGCAGTTCAACAGTAACCAGTACTGGCAGTACCACTTCTGTAACAGTGAGCGGTCTTGCTGCAGCCACTTATACCTTTACGGTGAAGAATGCTGCAGGTTGCACTTCTCCTGCAACGGCTAACGTTATTATCAGCGCTGCACCGGCAAAACCCGGGGCGCCAACCGTTGGTACTATTACGCAACCCACCTGTACTGCACCAACTGGTTCTGTTGCATTAAGTGGATTGCCATCCGGAACGTGGACACTGACCCGTACACAAGGCAGCACGGTTGTAACCACTACGGGAAATACAACATCCGTAACCGTTACTGGTCTTTCTTCCGGTACTTATACATTCACAGTGAAGAACGCTGCAGGCTGTACATCAAATGCAACGGGTAATGTTGTCGTTAACGCAGTGCCTGCAGGACCATCAGCACCAACTATTTCTATCACACAGCCTACCTGCTCTAAAACAACAGGTACTATAACGGTTACATCCACAACAAAGAATCTCAGCTTCACTATCAGCGGCCCTTCAGGTTCAACAAATACTACTGGTGTATTCTCCAGTCTTGCGCCGGGTACTTACACTGTCGTTGCTAAAAACTCATCTGGTTGTTCTTCAACTACAGTAAATGCCGTTATCGTTGCGGCTAATTGCGGTTCTATGGGTGATTTCGTTTTCAACGATGCCAATGCCAACGGCATACAGGATAAGAGTGAAGCCGGTATTTCAGGCGTAACTGTAAAACTGTTAAACAGTGCCGGCACTGTACTTGCAACAGCGACTACCAGCTCCAGTGGTGCGTATAGTTTCACCGGTCTTGCTGCCGGTACTTACAGTGTTGCGTTTACCACGCCTTCCGGTTATACACCCACACTAAGTAATGTGTCGGGTGCAGATGATACAAAAGACAGCGACCCCGTAAATGGAACAGTAAGTAATATTGTATTGGCAGCAAACCAGGCAAATACCAGCATTGATGCCGGTTATATTGCTTCCGTATTAGGGCTCGGTAACAGGGTTTGGTACGATACCAATAATGATGGCATCAATGGCAGCAGCGAAAATGGTATCGCTAACATAACTGTAAAACTGTATAAAGACGATAACAATGATAATGTTGCTGATGGTGCTGCCATTGCAACAAAACTCACCGATGCAAATGGTTATTATACGTTCAGCAGTCTTGCAGCAGGCAACTATATTGTTGGTGTGGTTATCCCTGCCGGTTATATAAGCAGTGCTGTAAATGGTGGCGACCCGGATAATAATATCAATGCCGATGACAATGGGCAGGTATTGGTGAGTGGAGAAGTAAGAGGTAATGCAATTACTTTGTCCAAGGGTGCAGAGCCTGACGGAAGTACCACCACCAGCAATACGAATAATTCTTATGACTTTGGATTGCTGCCGGATTGCAGCTGCATCAATACTTCAGGCAACCTGCTCACCAATGGCAGTTTTGAAAGTGGCACTACAGGCTGGACAGCCAGCGGCGGCACAGTAACTAACGGTACCGGATATGTTGCCTGTGGAAGCAAAAATGGATTTAATAATGCTTCCAGTAAAAATTCAATTGTTTACCAGGATGTTACTATCGCCCCTGGCACCACGGTTACCTTCACAGGGTTTGCAGGAACACATACGGCAGGTTTGTCCTGTACACCTAAACTAAGTTTGATATTCCGCAATTCATCAGGAACTGTATTAGGCCAGACAGATGTGGCCGTGAACTGGAATGTAGACGTAAACTTCGGACAACTGGCTTACTACTCAATGACAGCAAAAGCGCCGGCTGGAACTGCAAAAGTGCGGGTGCAAAGTTCCATTGGTTGTAATTATGTGAAGATGGATGCCTTCTGCCTGAAAGTAACAGGAACAACAGCAGTAGCACGTCCTGCGGCCATTGCAGCAACTGCACCGGTAATTATTCCGCAAGGATTCAACGTGATCGCTAATCCAAACCCGGTTACTGATATCTGTAATCTTGCCATCACGAGCAACGATAACCTGACACCTGTACACGTAAGGGTAATGAACATTGACGGTAAGATATTATCTGTTCAGAAAACAACAGCGAACAGTACGTTAAAGATCGGCTCAGCCAGCTGGAGGAATGGTATGTACCTGGTGGAAGTATTGCAAGGCACAGAACGAAGAATACTGAAAGTAATAAAAGCGCATTAACAGGATTGAATGATTATTCTTAAGGGGACTGTTCTACAGTCTCCTTTTTTATTTATTTTCTATAAGAATTTTTACCTATGTGAAAAAAATCGTGTTTAAACTTTATACTTTACAGTAACACGGTAATATTTATTCGCTTCATTTTCTTAGATTTACGGAACCTTAACTATGGACCAATGTGGATCAACTGCAGGTTTCTTGTATTAAACATCTTTCTTTTTCTTTCATTTAGCTCAAAAGCCCAATCTAATGAGATAGATAGCCTGCAAAAATTACTTTCTGTTCCAAGCATTACAGACTCTGCAAAAGTCGACCTCCTGAATACCATCAGCAAAAGTTTTATAAGCAGTAACCCTGATACAGCTATTGTTATTGCTAATTCTGCTAAAAGCCTTGCTGAACATATCAATTACCAACCCGGCCTGGCTCTGGCCTTAAAAAATATCGGCCTTGCTAATTATACCGGGAGCAAATACAAAGATGCAATTGTCAGCTGGCAGCAGGCGCAGGATGTTTATCAATTGATTGGAGATAAAAAAGGTGTTGCAAATATGCTGAGTAATCAGGGAGCTGTGTTTTTTAATCAGGGTGATGACGCAAAGGCACTCGAACTGGATTTGAAATCTCTAAAAATGTCAGAAGAATTAAATGATACTTTAAGGATATTGACTTCTCTGATCAATATCGGTACTGTATATTTAAATAAACAGGCTACTTACAAGGATGCATCTGATTATTTTCTCCGGGCCTACAGGCTAAGCCTTGCGATAAGGGATAATTATTCGATCGGTGTTTCTGCAGTAAATCTCGGTGAAACATACTTTAAAATGGGAAAAGATTCTTCTGCATTGGCATATTTATATGAATCAAGAAAAGCCTGTGAGGGAACTGAAGATCTTTCTTATACATTAAATGTTATCGGTCGTGTATATGTAAAACAAAAAAAATTTGAAGAAGCAATTAAAATTCACCGGGAAGCCTATGAGTCTGCAAAAAAACTGGACACCCGTCTTTATACCACGCAATCCTTAATAGGCTTGGCGCAAGCTTATTATGCAAAAGGCGATATAGATGCAGCTATTAATGCTTATAAACAAGCTGTTGAGATCGGGATGCCTTTAAACCTGCTTGCCGAAATGAAAGATGCTTACCAGGGGTTATCAGAAGCTTATTTAAAAGAATCTGATTTTACCAATGCATTTAAATATCAAAATCTTTTGTTAGCAGTGAAGGATACTATTTATAATACTGAAACAGACAAGAAGCTCGGTACACTTCAGTTTGGATTTGACCTTGATAAAAAACAAACAGACATAGAAATAAGAGACCAGGAAATAAAAAGACAGCGTTTGGTAAAGTATGGATTTATTGGCGGTTTTGCAATTGTATTATTGTTCGCAGTGGTATTCTTTAGCCAACGTAACCGCATTAAACATGCCAAGCGAAGAAGTGATGAATTATTACTGAACATCCTGCCGGAAGAAACTGCTGAGGAATTGAAGGAAACCGGCTCCGCAAAGACAAAGAGTTTTGAATCAGTAAGTGTGTTGTTTACCGATTTTAAAAATTTTACCATTGCAAGTGAAATATTGACACCGGAAGAACTGGTGGCGGAGATCAATTATTGCTACAGCGAATTTGACCGTATTGTCTCAAAATATGGTATTGAAAAAATAAAAACCATTGGCGACTCTTATATGTGTGCAGGGGGCTTGCCGGTACCTAATACTACGCATACACATGATGTGGTAATGGCCGGGCTGGAAATGGTGAATTTCATAGAAGAGAATAAAAAGGACAGGATAGAAAAGGGGCGGCCTTATTTTGAATTGCGTTGTGGTATTCACACCGGCCCGGTGGTAGCGGGTATTGTAGGTACAAAAAAATTCGCTTATGATATTTGGGGTGATACGGTGAATACAGCCTCAAGAATGGAAAGCAGCGGCGGTATTGGCAAGGTAAATATCAGCGGCAGTACATACGAGTTGATAAAGGATAAATTTACGTGTACACCAAGGGGTAAGGTTGAAGCAAAAAACAAAGGATCGATCGAAATGTATTTTGTAGAAGGATATGCCTGATACTAAAAAAGGTGAAGATCGTTTCTTCACCTTTTTATTTTAACTTTTAGTTCTTAGTATCCTGCTTTTGCACCACCAATATTTTCAATCGGGTGCCAGGTGGTTTTTATTTCCTGGAAGTCCATAATAAAATAAGGTGATTGCGCCGCATCACTCATCCAGTTAACTTCACTGTAAGTAACTATGCGCTTTACATTTAATGCAGATTTTTCCTTGATGAGTTTTTTATTGGCTTCATCATTTTCGCAATACACGGTTGCGTTTACATCCATGTGGTCTGCAAAGAAGGGAAGCAGTTCACTTACTTTACCGGTAAGAATATTTACAACACCACCAGGTAAGTCAGAACTGTTTAATACTTCAGCAAACGTTACAGCACACAACGGTTTTGTAGAAGATGCCAATACAATACAACTGTTGCCACCGGCAATGATTGGTGCAACAATGGAAACCAGGCCGATCAACGAATTGTTTTGTGGAGCAATGGCTGCCACCACACCTGTTGGTTCAGGTGTAGAAAAATTAAAATGTGCAGAAGCAACGGGATTTACTGAGCTGAAAACCTGCTGGAACTTATCACACCAGCCACTGTAATAAATAAAACGGTCAATCGCCAAATTTACTTCAGCTTCTGCCTGTGCAGGTGTTGCATCCTGTTTTATTAATTCATCTATAAACTGGGCTTTTCTGCCTTCCAGCATTTCTGCAATGCGGTAAAGTATTTGTCCACGGTTAAATGCAGCTCTTGCACTCCAGCCACCATAAGCACCTCTTGCACTTACCACAGCATCCCTGAAATCTTTTCTTGAACAGAGACACATATTGGCAAGCTTATCACCTTTGCTGTTAGACGCAATATAATACCTCCCTGATTCAGTTCTTGGAAACTGGCCGCCAACATAGATCTTATAAGTTTTTAAAACTTCTAATCTTTTTTCAGTTGCTGTATGAACACCGTTACCATTTGCGCTAAATGTTTCGGTGCCCTTTTTTATAATTGTCTTTGCCATGATTTACTAATTAAAAATTAAACAAGATTAAGGTAAGGAGTTAATCCATGTAATCCACCTTCTCTTCCATAACCACTTTCTTTGTAACCACCGAAAGGAGAAGTAGGATCAAACTTATTATATGTATTTGCCCAAACAACACCAGCTTTCAATTTTGTTGTCATATTGAAAATTTTAGACCCCTTGTCAGTCCACACACCTGCACTTAAACCAAATGGCGTATTGTTGGCTTTCTCCAGTACCTCATCTTCTGTACGAAATGTTTGTATAGTTAATACAGGTCCGAAAATTTCTTCCTGTGCAATACGGCTGCTTTGAGCCACACCTGTAAAGATGGTTGGTCTGCAGAAGAAACCTTTTTTAGGCAACGCACAACTGCTCTGGTACATTTCTGCACCTTCTTTTTGCCCGATGGCTAAATAATTATTGATGATGCCTAATTGTTCTTTTGAGTTGATGGCACCGATATCCGTATTCTTATCCAGCGGATCCCCAACGATGAGTGATTCCATCCTGTCCTTTAATTTCTGGATAACGGTTTTAGCAACAGATTCCTGTACAAATAATCTTGAGCCGGCACAACAAACATGTCCCTGGTTAAAGAAGATGCCATTTACCACACCTTCCACCGCCTGGTCAAGCGGTGCATCATCAAAAATGATATTAGCCGCTTTGCCGCCCAGTTCAAGTGTAGCTTTTTTATGAGTGCCTGCAATCGCTTTTTGAATGATCTTGCCAACATTGGTAGAGCCAGTAAATGCAATTTTATTGATGTCAGGATGATTAACAATAGCAGCGCCTGTTTCACCAGCGCCGGTGATAATGTTCACAACACCAGGTGGAAGGTCAGCCTCCTGGATAATTTCAGCAAGCTTTAAAGCGGTTAATGGTGTGCCTTCTGCAGGTTTTAAAACAACGGTGTTGCCTGTTGCAAGCGCCGGTGCTATTTTCCATGCCGCCATCAGTAATGGGAAGTTCCATGGAATAATTTGCCCTGCTACACCTACCGGTTGTGCGTTCCTGTTAGGAAAGGCATATTCCAGTTTATCAGCCCAGCCGGCATAATAAAAGAAATGATTGGCTGCTGTCGGTACATCAAAATCACGGCTCTCCCGGATGGGTTTACCGCCATCCAGTGTTTCAATGATAGCCAGTTCCCTTGCTCTTTCCTGCACCATTCTTGCAATGCGGTAAATGTATTTGGCTCTTTCTTTTGCTGAAGTTTTCTTCCACACTTTTTCGTACGCATTGCGTGCAGCATCCACCGCTTTATTTACATCAGCGGTATTTGCTTCTGCCACTTCTGATAATTTTTCTTCAGTGGCAGGATTGATGGTGGCAAAATATTTTTTGCTCTGTGGTTTTTGAAATTCACCATTTATAAAAAGTTCATAACGCTCATTTATTTTAGCCGCACTTTTACTTTCAGGTGCCGGCGCTAAATTTCTTGAACTGTCGAACTTTAATTTTATTGTATTGTTTTTTGTTGCTTTTGCCATTGTTAAAACCGTTTAAAGTCGTTGAATATGGTTTAAGTTGTTGAAAACGTTTAAACGACTTAAACGTTGCAACGTATAACGTACTTTTAATCCACTGAAAAATAATCTGCTGATTGATACACGCCCGTTTTCTGTTTCATCAACTGCATCAGTATATCATTTGCCAAACTGCTGGCGCCAAAACGGAACCACTCATTATTCATCCAGTCTTCGCCCAGTACTTCATTCAGCATCACGAGATAATGCAGTGCCAGCTTGGCTTTTGAAATGCCGCCTGCCGGTTTCATGGCAATCTTCTTCCCTGTTTTATAATAAAAATCACGGATGGCTTCCAGCATTACCAGTGTAACAGGCATGGTTGCCGCAGGAGAAATTTTTCCCGTCGAGGTTTTGATAAAATCGGCACCGGCATACATGGCGATATCACTGGCCCTTCTTACTTTATCATAAGTAACCAGTTCTCCGGTTTCTAAAATCACTTTTAACCTGGCATCACCACAGGCTTCTTTTACTGCTGCTATTTCATCAAATACAAAATCGTATTCACCTTCATGAAATTTGCCCCTTGATATCACCATATCAATTTCATCAGCGCCTTCGCTTACAGCAAATTTGGTATCCCGGATCTTTACATCCCTTGGTGCCTGCCCGCTTGGAAAGGCCGTGGATACAGACGCAACTTTAATACCCGAATTGCCCAATGCTTTTTTAGCCACTTTCACCATGCTTGGATAAACACAAACGGCGGCTACAGTAGGTAAGCCGGGATATGAATCATGCAGATGCTGTGCCTTGTAGCAAAGCTGCTTTACCTTTCCGTCGGTGTCTTTACCTTCCAGCGTGGTCAGGTCGATCATGTTCAGCGCCAGCTTTAAGCCATTTAGCTTAGTCTCATTTTTTATGCTGCGCTTGGTAAATCGGCTTGCTCTTTCTTCCACACCAACCTGGTCTACCCGTGGTGATAAAGAAAAATCAGGAATTGTTATTGTTGCCATATTAAAATCGTTTAAGGCGTTTAATCGTTGAAAATTGTTGAATGTTGTTTAAAATTGTTGAGACGTTTTAAACGACTGTAGCGTTCAACGGGTTTTAATAAAGATATGCAATAGCTATCGGGTGATACAACAGTGTTGCCACAGGCACAAATGCCAGTATCCAAGAATTAAGCAACCAAATGTTCTAATGAAGTTTTGATCATCTTCTCCACTGCTGCATTGCCGTCTTTCGAAAACTGCTGCACCACACGGTTTGCCACGATCACATTGATGCTTAAGCAATGATGCCCGAGCAATTTACCCAGCCCGTATATTGCTGAAGTTTCCATTTCAAAATTTGTGATCTTATTGCTGCCGTGTTTAAAGTCCGTCAATTTATTAATTAAGCCGGGAGCAGCGACAGGCAAACGCAGTATCCTTCCCTGTGGTCCGTAAAAACCCGGGCAGGTTACCGTAATACCTTTATGATATTGTTCATTTGGAAATTTACCAAGCAGAGTTTCACTTCCTTTTGAAATATAAGGAACAGTAATATTTGGAGATAAACCAGTATGCTTTACAAAGGCATCGATCAATTCATTTTCTTCTGTAGTCTTATCGTAGGCATAATAATTTAATAAATTATCAAAGCCCAGGCCATGGGTGCCTGCAACAAAACTGTCTACTGGTATATCGCCCTGTAAGGCACCTGAAGTACCAAAGCGTACTATATTGAGTGAAGTGGTTTGTTGTTTTACTTCCCTTGTTTCAAAATCGATGTTTACAAGTGCATCGAGTTCATTCAGGGCAATATCAATATTATCAGGCCCGATACCGGTTGACAATACAGATAATCTTTTATTACCGATATAGCCGGTATGGGTGATAAATTCCCTGTGCTGTAACTGATGTTCAATACGGTCGAAGTGTTTGCTCACCTTTTTTACCCGGTCGGGGTCACCCACTAAAACAACGGTGGGTGCTAATTCTTCCGGGCGCAGGTCCAAATGATAAATAGCGCCACGGCTGGTGATAATAAGTTCAGATTCGGCAATGCGGCTCATCGTTTTCTGTA
The DNA here is from genome assembly GCA_047600665.1 of Ferruginibacter sp. Lineage (GTDB taxonomy): Bacteria > Bacteroidota > Bacteroidia > Chitinophagales > Chitinophagaceae > Ferruginibacter. The sequence continues at coordinate 732,777 of JASGKJ010000003.1, read as the reverse complement.
AATTTTACCTTGAAATATGCTTATTTATTGTTATTATTATGTTTGAGTAAATCAAGATCTGGCTGAGCATATTTATAAACTTTAAAATAAATAGTCGTTTTGGTTTGATTTACCCCGTTGATATTGGACAGTTCATTTACAAATTGCACCAGGTGGTCATTATCCCGGCACATCACATCAACTTCAAGATCATAGTCACCTGAAGTCATTGCCAGGAAGCTTACTTCCGGCAGTTTTGAAATCGTCTGGGCCACTTTTTCTTTTAGGGTGGCAGGTCTAACGTACACAGCAATATGGGCATATGAACGAAAGCCAACTTTATCAGGGTTTACACGGCCAATAATATTGATGGTGCCATCATCAATCAGTTTATTAAACCGGGTGCGGATAGTACCGATAGAAACATTGAGTTTTTCGGCAATAACTGTGAAAGACATTCTCCCGTCATTCTGCAGGAATGACAAAATAGAGAAGTCCAGGTCGTCTAAGGATGAATGTTCTTTTTGCATATAAGTTTAGTTACGCAAATATGCAAATTATCCTTCAGGTTCGCAGTTTTAATTTTGCAAAGAAATAAAATATTTTTATTTTTACACCCTAATTTCTACAAAATTTACAGTTAAGCAAAAATATTATGAAATACACCACCGTAAAAAACTTCATTAACGGGCAGTTTGTTGAGCCCACCACTACCCGGACTTTAGATGTTATCTCCCCGGTAGACGGCACATTATTATCTACTGTTCCAATGTCTGCCGGAACAGATCTGAATACCGCAGTAGCAGCCGCAAAGAAAGCTTTCCCTATCTGGAGCAAGATGCCTATTAAGGAAAGGGTGCAGGTTTTCTTCCGGTATAAAACATTGCTGGAGAAGAACCTGGACGAGCTGGCGAAGCTCTGCAGTGAAGAAAATGGTAAAACCTATGGCGAGTCAGTTGCTGAAATTGAAAAATGTATTGAGCTGACAGAATTTGCCACTTCATTACCACAATTGATAACCGGTGAAGTACTGGAAGTAAGCCGTGGCGTGGAATGCCGTACAGAACATGTGCCGCTCGGCGTGGTGGCTTCTATCGTTCCTTTTAACTTTCCGGCAATGGTGCCGAATTGGACGATACCAAATGCCATTGCTTTAGGAAACTGTATGATATTAAAGCCATCTGAAAAAGTGCCCCTCTGCTGTGGCCGGCTGGCTGAATTATTAAAAGAAGCGGGCTTGCCTGATGGTGTACTGAATATTGTACATGGTGATGTGGAAATTGTAAATGCCATCTGTGACCATCCTTCTATTGAAGCGGTTTCATTTGTTGGATCAACAAAAGTTGCAAAAATTGTTTACCAGAGAGCAACTTCAAACTACAAACGTGCATTGGCATTGGGTGGTGCTAAAAATCACCTGATGGTATTGCCGGATGCAAAAGAAGATATGACTGCTGCCAACGTGGTGGCCAGTATGAGTGGTTGTGCAGGCCAGCGCTGTATGGCTGCCAGCGCCATGGTGGGTGTGGGTAATGTGGATCACATCATCAATAAAATTGTTGCAGAAGCACAAAAAGTGGTGCCTGGTAAAAACCTGGGTGCGGTTATCAGCAAAGAAAGCAAAGAACGTATTGAAAGATATATTACCGAAGCTGAAAAAGACGGCGCTAAAATTTTAGTGGATGGCCGTAATGTAAAAGTGGATGGAAAAGAAAACGGCACTTATGTTGGTCCGACTGTAATTGATTATGTAAAACCCGAAATGAGTGTGGCAAGAGAAGAAATTTTCGGCCCTGTTATTTCTATCATACGTACAAAAACAGTTGATGAAGCGCTGGCAATTGAAAATGCAAATCCTTATGGCAATGCAGCCAGTGTGTTTACACAGAATGGTGGTATTGCCCGTTACATCATTGACCATGCAAGTGCAGGTATGATTGGTGTGAATGTAGGTGTGCCTGTACCACGTGAACCATTCAGTTTTGGTGGCTGGAACGAAAGTAAGTTTGGTGTGGGTGATATTACTGGTAAAAGTTCAATTGAGTTCTGGACCAAGCTGAAGAAATCTACCACCAAGTGGAACCCTGAAGCAGGGGTGAACTGGATGAGTTAAGTAAGCAGTGCATTTTAAAAACGATTTGTAAAAAACTATAACCTTACAATATTATGTCTCAGACACAAACGATTTCACAGGCAGAAGAAATAATCCAGGATGCACAGGACTATACCTTGTTCAGCTGGAGCAAACAAAAAGGTACTAATCCTATTGCAGTAAAATATGCAGAAGGGGTGTACTTATATGATTATGATGGTAACCGTATTATCGATTTTTCAAGCGGTCTGATCAATATGAACATTGGTCATGGTAACCAGCGGATAACCGAAGCCGTTGTAAAGCAAATGCAGGAAGTGGCTTACGTAACACCAAGCTGCGTAACAAAAGTTCGTGCAGACCTCGGTAAAAAACTGGCGGAGATCTGTCCCGGCGATCTGAATAAATCATTCTTTACTTTATGCGGTGCCACTTCTATTGAAAATGGTATTAAGCTGGCCAGGTTATACACCGGCAGGCATAAAATATTAACCCGTTACCAGTCATACCATGGTGCTACCATGGGTGTTATCTCAGCAGGCGGTGACCCACGCAAATTACCCGTGGATGCACAGCAGGCACCCAACTTTGTACATTTTGATCTGCCTAACTTATACCGCTGGGAATATGGCGAAGAAAATTTGTTGAAAGAATCAGTAGCACAACTGGAACGGGTGATCGCTTATGAAGGTCCGAATAATATTGCTGCTATTTTACTGGAAGGTGAATCAGGTACATCAGGTTGTTTGCAGTATCCAAAAGGTTATTTAAAAGCGGTAAGGGAAATAACAAAGAAGCATGGCATTTTAATGATCATGGATGAAGTGATGAGTGGCTTTGGCCGTACTGGACAGTGGTTCGGTTTCCAGAATCATGAGATTGTACCGGATATGATCGCCATGGCAAAAGGTTTAACCTGCGGCTATTTACCTTTTGGTTGTTTGCAGGTAAGTGAAAAGATCGCTGCTAAATTTGATGATGCTGTGTTGCCGCTTGGTTTAACCTATTCAGCGCATGCAGTATGCTGTGCCGCTGCTTTGGAAACATTAAAGGTGTATGAAGAAGATAACCTGCTGGAAAATGCGAGGGAAATGGGCAGGTACATGGAACAGCAGATAGAAAAATTAAAAGCAAAACATCCTTCTATTGGTGATTTCAGGAATACAGGTTTATTGGGCTGTATAGAACTGGTGAGGAACAGGAAAACAAAAGAACCTATGGCGCCGTTCAATGCAAAGCCCGATGAAATGGTGGTAATGAATAAAGTGGCAGCTAAAATTAAAGAACTGGGTATGTACACTTTTGTAAGATGGAATTACATCTTCTGTGCACCGCCACTGATCGTTACAAAAGAACAGATAGATGAAGGGCTGGCAATCATCAGCGAAGCAATAAAAATTGCTGATGAACACTATACTGGTTAATTAAGGAGTGAAGGAATTAAGAAATGAAAGAATGAAAACATTTTTTAATTCCTTCACTTTTTCATTACTTAATTTTAGATATGTCGGACTACCAAAGCAACTCTCTAACCAACGAAGACCTGGCCGCAGTGCCCGCAAACAAAAGAAGCTGGGGTACCTGGAACTATGCGGCCCTCTGGATAAGTATGAGCCTGTGTATACCAACGTATATGCTGGCAAGCTCTCTTATCGGCGGTGGTATGAGCTGGTGGCAGGCAATACTCACCATCTTTCTTGGCAATTGCATCGTTTTAATTCCAATGATATTGAACGGCCATGCCGGCGCAAAATATGGCATACCATTTCCTGTTTTTGTAAGGGCAAGTTTTGGAACAAAAGGTGCCAACATCCCAGCAATGCTCCGTGCTATTGTAGCCTGCGGCTGGTTTGGTATCCAAACATGGATCGGCGGTGCATCACTGTATAATATCTTCCGGGCCTGGAATCCCTCTCTTGCTGAAATAGACAACAGTTCCTTATTTCCGCAGGCATTACCCATGATTTGTTTTTTGCTTTTCTGGGCATTGAACATGTTCATCATTTACCTGGGTGTTGACAGTATAAAAAAATTACTCGTCTTTAAAGCCTTCTTTTTACCCATAGCCGCACTGGCGTTATTAATATGGGCCATCGTTGCTGCAAAAGGTTTGGGACCTATCTTAAGCCAGCCATCCAAATTTGAAACCAGCAACGATTTCTGGAAGTATTTCTTTCCTGCATTAACAGGCATGGTTGGTTTCTGGGCAACATTGTCATTAAATATTCCTGATTTTACAAGGTATTCTAAATCACAAAAAGCACAGGTGAACGGTCAGATCATTGGCCTGCCGCCATCGATGACTTTCTTTGCATTTGTTGGGGTGATCGTTACTTCTGCTACTGCTATCATTTATGGCAGCACCGAATGGGATATTGTAAAATTGGCCGGAAAGTTTGAAAATAAATTAATGGTATCAATTGCAATGATCGGTATCATCATTTCTACACTCGCTACTAATATTGCTGCTAATATTGTAAGCCCCGCAAATGACTTTGCTAATCTTGCTCCTCAAAAAATTAATTTCAGAACCGGCGGCTATATTACCGGCATCATTGGTGTTTTAATATTTCCATGGAAACTGATCGCCGATCCCAATGGTTATATATTCACGTGGTTAATTGCCTATTCAAGTTTGCTTGGGCCTGTTGGCGGCATAATGATCGCCGATTATTTTTTCATCCGGAGGAAAGAACTTGCATTGGATGATTTGTATAAAGAAAATGGCCGCTACACTTACGGCAATGGGTTTAATTCAAAAGCAATTATTGCATTGCTTATTGGTATAGTCCCCAATATCCCGGGATTTTTAGTACAAATTAAATTAATAGCTGCTGATACATTCCCGGAGTGGGTGAATCATTTATATAATTACGCCTGGTTCGTAGGCTTTGCAGTGAGTGCGGTGTTGTATTATCTTTTGATGAAGCAAAAGAAATAATTATTTTAAATTTTGAGTTTTAAATGCTGATTGTAAAGTACATTTAAGATTCATCTTTTATTATTTAAAATAAGACAATGAGTGTTCTAATAAAAAACGGAAGAATCATTACTGCGGATGCAGATTATACTGCAGATATTTTTATCGATGGAGATACTATTTCGACCATCGGTAAGAATTTAAACGTAAAAGCAGATACTGTTATTGATGCTGCCGGTAAGCTGGTAATGCCCGGTGGTATTGATCCGCATGTACACCTGGATATGCCGTTTATGGGCACCTTCAGCAGCGACAGTTATGAAACAGGAACCCGTGCCGCTTTGTATGGCGGTACCACTATGGTTATTGATTTTATCCTGCAAACACAGGGTAAATCGTTACAGGCGGCATTAAATGACTGGAAGAGCAGGAGCGATAACAATGCAGTGGGTGATTACAGTTTTCATATGGCTGTAACAGATTTTAATGATGACACAAAAAAAGAAATTAAAACTTTTATAGAGGAACACGGTATCACTTCTTTTAAAACCTTTATGGCCTATAAAGGCGCATTGATGATTGATGACAGGCAGATGATCGGGTTGATGGAAGAAGTGAAAAAGAATGGCGGGATGATCAATGTACACGCCACCAATGGAGATATGATCGATTATCTTGTTCAAAAGCACAGGAACGAAGGAAAGCTGTCGCCATTGTATCATTATCTCTCACAACCGGAAGTTACAGAAGCAGAAGCGGCAGAACGTTTTGTGGATATGGCTAATTACACAGGCTGCCCGGGCTATATTGTTCACCTGACATGCGAAGGTGCATTGAATGCTGTACGCAATGCAACAAAGCGAAATCAAAACATGTTTGTTGAAACATGTATTCAATATTTGATCATTGACGCATCATTATACGAACAGGAAGATGGTGCCAAATGGGTGATGAGCCCGCCATTGAGAGAGAAAAAAGACCAGGCAACTTTATGGGCCGGCATCAACCAGGGTTTAGTGCAGGTGGTGGCAACAGACCATTGCCCCTTTATGTGGGAACAGAAATTAATGGGCAAAGATGATTTCAGCAAGATACCCAATGGTCACCCGGCGATTGAGAACAGGATGGAACTATTATTCAGCGAAGGCGTAAGCAAAGGAAAAATTACGCTGAATAAATTTGTGGAAGTGGCATCCACTAATGCTGCAAAGATATTTGGTATGTTTCCCCGTAAAGGAACCATTGCTGTGGGAAGTGATGCAGATATTGTGATCATTGATGCAAACGAAAAGCATACTATTTCTGCAAAGACACACCACATGAATGTTGATTACAGCGGTTATGAAGGATGGGAGCTTACCGGAAAAGTAAAAACAGTTTTATTAAGAGGGCAGGTAGCAATCGATAATAACGAATGTAAAGTGCAGAAGGGCTACGGCAAATTTATCAAAAGGAATAAAGTGAAACAGGTGATTTAACTGATGAATAAAGAGAGAGCAGTACAAGAGAGTGACACAACGATGCTTAATAGCAGTACAAAAGCTAATTTCAAAATAAAAAGTACGAACTATATAAGTCTTCACTAATAAATGTATTTGTGTGGATTTGTGAAATTCGTGGCAAACAAATCAGTGTTAATCCGTGCAATCTGTGGCAACAAACATATTATGGCAAGAAAAATAAAATCAGGGCTTATACAGGTTTCGCTTCCAATGACAGAAGGTGAAGGAACCATTCCCGAAATAATGGAGGCAATGGTGCAAAAGCATATTCCCTATATTGAAGAAGCCGGTAAACAGGGAGTGCAGATACTATGTTTCCAGGAAATATTTAATACGCCTTATTTCTGCCCCGGGCAGGATGCAAAATGGTATGCAAGCGCAGAAACCATTCCCGGTCCTACAACAGAACGTATGCAGGAGTATGCAAAAAAATACAATATGGTGATCATTGTTCCGATCTATGAGAAGGAACAATCAGGGGTGTTGTATAATTCTGCTGCGGTGATTGATGCGGATGGAACCTACCTGGGTAAGTACAGGAAAAATCATATACCCCACACCGGTGGTTTCTGGGAAAAGTTTTTCTTTAAACCTGGCAATCTGGGTTATCCTGTGTTCCAGACAAAATATGCAAAGGTTGGTGTGTACATCTGTTATGACCGGCACTTCCCGGATGGCGCAAGATGTTTAGGATTGAATGGCGCTGAAATAGTATACAATCCTTCTGCAACTACCGTAGGCCAGTCGCAATATTTGTGGAAACTGGAGCAGCCGGCACACGCAGTGGCGAATGGATACTTTATGGGTTGTATTAACCGTGTGGGTACAGAAGCACCATGGAATCATGGTAAATTTTATGGCAGCAGTTATTTTGTTGATCCACGTGGACAAATATTTGCCTGCGCATCCGAAGATAAAGATGAATTGCTGGTGGCGGAATTTGATTTGGATATGATTGATGAAGTGAGAAGCAAGTGGCAGTTCTTCCGTGACAGAAGACCCGAGACTTATGATAAAATAACAGAACTATAAACCTGTATCATTGTTATATTTTACTATGAAAAGAAAGCCGCTGTATCATTTAGTTGTTTTAATGCTGTTGTCATTTTCCCTATATGCACAGGAGAAAAAAGCTATTACCCATGCAGATATGTGGTCATTAAAAAGAGTGGGTGCTCCTGAAATAAGTGCTGATGGAAAATGGGTGGTGTTCAGTGTGCTTAATCCTGCTTATGATGAAAAAGACCAGAATACCGACCTGTGGCTTGCAAAAGTGGATGGTGGCAAACCAAGAAAAATAACCAGTACAAAAGCCGGCGAAAGCCAGTATGCATGGAGCCCGGATAATAAAACAATTGCTTTTGTTGCCAAGCGTGAGGGTGATGAAGTGGCACAGGTTTATACCATTAACATAGAAGACGGGGGAGAAGCACAACGGGTAACAACATTATCCACTGGTGCATCGGCACCGCACTGGAGCCCGGATGGAAGCATGCTTTTGTTTACGAGCAATGTATATCCCGGTACGTTCGCCGATTCATCTAATAAAAAAATTGCTGAAGAAAAAAAGAAACAGAAATATAAAGCAAGGGTATTTACAACTTTCCCGATACGTTACTGGGATCACTGGCTGGATGAAAAACAGGCGCATCTTTTTGTACAAAAAGCAGATAGTGCCAGTCCGGCGCAGGACCTGTTTGCCGGTTCAGCTGATATGGTAAATAAAGAAGGTTTTTCTTTTAACGGAAATGCCTGCTGGTCTGCTGATGGAAAGCAAGTAGTATTTGTTGCCACTACAGAAGCCACTGCAGCAGCTTATAAAGATGTTGCAGCTCAGGTATATGCTGTGCCGGCAGGTGGAGGCGCCATAACTGCGTTAACAAAGGATGCATTTGATTATGGTGATGTGGCAGTGAGCAACGATGGAAAATATTTGTATTGCCAGGCTGCTGCTGCCAATAATTATAAAATATACAACCTTTCAAAACTGGTGCGCTACAACTGGCCATCTATGCAGGGCAGAACGGTACTGGCTGATAAACTGGACAGGCCAATCAATAATTATGCATTAAGCGATAACAGCATTGTACTGAGCGTGGAAACAGAAGGGAATGATAAAATTTATACGATCACTGCAAATGAAACAGAAGCAAGGCCATTGATGAGTACAAAGGTTGGTTGCTATTCAAACGTTGCTGTATCAGACAATAATATAATTGTGGCCGATTATGAGTCAGCCGCAGCGCCTGTAGAAATTGTAAAGGCGAATGCTAACGGTCATGAATACATCTCTAATTTTAATGCAGATAAGCTGGCAACACTCGACCTGCAGCCGATAGAAAGCTTCTGGTTTACCACCAGCCGTGGCAAAAAAATAAAAAATATACTGGTGCGCCCGGCAGGGTTTGATCCTTCAAAGAAGTATCCTTTGTTCGTGGTGATGCATGGTGGCCCGGCTATTTCTTATAAAGACAATTTTGGCTACCGATGGAATTATCACCTGCTGTCAGCACCGGGTTATGTATTGGTATTAACTGATTATACAGGCTCTACAGGTTACGGCGAAAAATTCACACAGGATATACAGAATGATCCCTTTAAAGGACCAGCAGATGAAATAAATGAAGCAGCAGCTTATGCTGTAAAACACTATTCTTTTATTGATGGCACATTACAAGCTGCCGGTGGAGCAAGTTACGGTGGGCATCTTACCAACTGGATGCAGGCTACCACCACCCATTATAAATGTTTGATCAGTCATGCAGGCCTGGTTAACAGCGAAGATCAATGGGGAACAAGCGATGGCATTTACGGCCGTGAAGTAATGAATGGTGGTACACCATGGTCAGGTGCAAAATCCTGGAAAGAGCAGAATCCTATCCGTAATGCGGACAAGTTTAAAACACCCATACTCGTTACCGTGGGTGAACAGGATTACAGGGTGCCATTGAATAATTCAATTGAGAACTGGCATGTGCTGCAAAGAATGAAAGTGCCTTCGAAGCTGATCGTTTTCCCTGAAGAAAATCACTGGATATTAAAAGGAGAGAACAGCAAGTTCTTTTACCAGGAAGTACACAACTGGCTGAAAAAATACCTTGTAAAATAAACTGGCATAAAATTTAATTAATCACCAATACAACTGATATGGCAATTATTGCAAAAAGACTTACCACGGAACAGTACGAACAAAACTTCAGTGATATTCATCCTCCGTTTGAAACACAGGATGCAGCATTGGTGGAAGCAAACCGTTGCTTGTTTTGTTATGATGCACCTTGTACAAAAAGTTGTCCTACTAGTATTGATGTGCCTAAATTCATCAAGCAGATCACATCTGGAAATGTAAAAGGCTCCGCACATACCATTTTCAGCAGCAATATTATGGGAGCCGGCTGTAGTAAAGTTTGCCCGGTTGAAAAATTATGTGAAGGTTCTTGTGTGTTTAACCTGATGCATGAAGAGCCAATACCTATTGCCAAACTGCAGCGTTACAGCACAGAAAAAGCAATGAGCAACGGATGGCAACTCTTCCAGCGTAAGGCATCTGCAGGTAAAAAAGTTGCCATCGTTGGTGCAGGTCCTGCAGGTTTGAGTTGTGCGCATGTGCTTAGCCGTGAGGGAGTGGATGTTACTATTTATGAAAAAGAAGCAAAGGGTGGCGGGCTGATGACTTACGGGATCGCAGCTTACAAAGTGACACCGCAGTTTTGCGAAGACGAAGTAAATTATATTACTGCTGTTGGCGGCATTGATATAAAATACAACCAGGAGCTGGGTAAAAATATTTCACTGGAAGAACTGCAGAAAAATTATGATGCAGTGTACCTCGCCATAGGCGTTGGTTTGGCAAGGCAGCTGGAAATTCCGGGTGAAGATTTACAAGGTGTGGAAGATGCCATCACTTTCATTTATGACCTTCGGGATAAAGGTTATCCATCCATCCCTGTTGGTGATAAAGTGGCGGTAATCGGTATGGGTATGACGGCAATTGATGCAGCTACACAGGCAAAACGCCTCGGCGCAAAAGAAGTGACGATGGTTTATCGCCGGACAGAGAAAGAAAAACCCTGTACGCAGGTTGAACTGGATATAGCAATGCTTGATGGTTGTGAAATTATCTGGCTTGCTGCACCAAAAGAAGTGATTGGTGAAAATGGAAAAGTAAAAGCACTTGTATGCAGCAAAATGAAATTGGGTGAACCTGATGCAAGCGGGCGCCGTTCTCCTGTTGACACTGGTGAAACATTTACACTGGATGTTGACATGATCATTAAAGCCGCAGGCCAGATGCCTTATGAAGCGCTGGTTAAAACTAACAGCATAGAAAATAAAGGCGGTAAGATTGTGGTGAAAGATAAAGCAACTACTAATATAACAGGTGTGTTTGCCGGCGGTGATGCCGTAAATGGTGGTAAAGAAGTGGTGGATGCGGTGCAGGCTGGTAAAGATGGAGCGGCGGCAATCATTAAATATATAGGGCTTCAATAGTGTTGCAAGGTTTAAGTCGTTTAAAACGTAGACGACTTAAACGGTTTCAACGCTTTAAATGATTTATATTCTAACGATTAAAAAAAAATCTTATGGCAGATATATCCTGTAATTTCCTCGGCATAAAATCTCCCAATCCATTTTGGCTGGCGAGCGCACCTCCAACAGATAAAAAATACAATGTGATCCGTGCTTACGAAGCAGGCTGGGGTGGTGTGGTATGGAAAACATTGGGCAGCCAGGTAAAAAATGTTTCTTCCCGTTATTCTGCGGTGAACTATGGTGGTCATCGTGTAATGGGTTTAAACAATATTGAGCTTATCAGTGACCGTCCTTTAGAAATTAACCTGAAGGAAATTACTGAAGTGGTGAAGTTGTTCCCCGACAGGGCTACCATCGTTTCTTTAATGGCGGATAATAACCGTGAAAGCTGGCATGAACTGATAAAAAAATGCGAAGACGCTGGTGCAATGGGTTTTGAGCTCAACTTTGGTTGTCCACATGGTATGACCGAACGTGGTATGGGCGCCGCTGTTGGCCAGGATCCTGAAATTGCAAAGATGGTGGTGGAGTGGGTGATGGAAAAAGCAACCATTCCTGTTATTACAAAACTTACTCCCAATGTGCATTCTGTTGTGCCAACAGGTAAAGCTGTGGTGGAAGCAGGCACCAATGCATTGTCATTGATCAATACCATACAATCAGTAACCGGTGTTGACCTGGATACATTTGTACCCAATCCTTATGTAGCGGGTAAGAGTGTGTATGGTGGTTATTGCGGGCCTGCAGTAAAGCCTATTGCGTTAAAATTTCTCACTTCTATAGCACACAATCCAGCAACAATGCATGTACCTATTTCAGGTATTGGCGGAATCAGCACCTGGAGAGATGCAGTAGAATTTATGTTGCTTGGTTCTACCAGTGTGCAGGTCTGTACAGCAGCTATGAAACATGGTTTCCGTATTGTAGAAGATATGTGCGAAGGGCTGAACAACTGGATGGATGAAAAAGGATTTAAAACCATTTATGATTTTATCGGTAAATCAGTTCCCACAATCACACACTGGGAAGATCTCGACATCAACTATCACCACATTGCAAAAATTAACCAGGACAAGTGCATTCATTGTGGTTTATGTTATATTGCATGTGAAGATACTTCCCACCAGTCCATCAACCTGGCTTATGGTAAACCCTACAATACTTACACAATAAAAGAAGAAGAATGTGTGGGTTGCAACTTATGTCAATTGGTTTGCCCGGTTAATGATTGCATTACCATGGAAGAACACCGTGTGGCACCTGAATATGTGAACTGGAAAATGTGGCAGGCAGAAGGAAGACCCCTCAACGATCACTAATATATTGAGCAGGAAGAACGGCTGTAGTAATTGCAGCCGTTTTTTTATATTTACAGCTTCTTATCCTTTTAAGCCATAACAATTTTTTATACCTAAACCATCTTAAAATGAAAAAAATTATCACACTGCTTTTTGCAGTACTATGTGGCGTTACGCTGTTTGCCAAAGAGAAAGATGATTCTCTTGCAGTATTGCAGGCAGCCCAGCAAAAAATCATCGATTCTGTTGAAAGTGCACTTAAGTATCAAACAGGTACAGTTGCTTTGTCCGGCGGTTTTGCCAGCCTGAATGTTCCTGCAGGGTTTAAATACCTCAATGCTGAGCAAAGTAATTATGTGTTGACAGATTTATGGGGAAACCCTCCTCAGCAGGGCGTACTGGGCATGTTATTTCCTGCAGACGGAGGTCCCTTCAATGGCCAGTCCTATGCCTTTGTTATCACTTTTGACGAGATTGGCTATGTAAAAGATGATGATGCGGACGATATCAACTATGATGATATGCTGAAGCAGATACAAGAAGAAGAAACGGAAGAAAATAAAACCCGTGTGGCACAGGGTTATGAACCTATCCATATGGTGGGGTGGGCAACCAAACCTTTTTATGATAAGAATAATAAAGTGCTGCACTGGGCAAAAAATCTCAAGTTTGGCAAACAGGATGTAAATACATTGAACTACGAGGTGCGTATACTGGGCAGGAAAGGTGTGCTATCTATGAATGCAGTGGCAACCATGGATGAACTGGACATGGTAAAAAAAGATATCGACAAAGTTTTAAAAATTGCATCTTTCAATGAAGGGCATGCATACAAAAATTTTGATTCCAATGTAGATAAAGTAGCCGCCTGGACAATTGGAGGTTTGGTTGCAGGTAAAGTACTTTTAAAAGTTGGTATATGGGCAATGATCGTAAAATTTCTTGTGGCTGCCTGGAAGTTTATTTTGATCGGCCTTGTAGCCGTTGGTGCCGGTATTAAAAAGTTTTTTGGTAAAAAGAAAGACGACATACAGGAGCCTGAAACGGGAACTGTATAAGATATATCCTTGTTATAAGAAGAAAGCCCGGTGCAAATACGCCGGGCTTTCTTCTTATTAATCAATATTATTCCTGCTCTTTGTATAACGCCTCCATTTTTCTATTACTGCTGCAATATCTTCTGGCAGGGGGCTTTCAAAAAATAATTGTTTTCTTGTAACAGGGTGTATAAAACCAAGTTCTTTTGCGTGCAATGCCTGTCTTTTACAGATGTCAAAGCAATTATCAACAAACTGTTTGTACTTGGTAAATACGGTGCCCTTTACAATCGTATCACCACCATAAAAATCATCATTGAATAGCGGGTGGCCGATGTACTGCATATGTACACGTATCTGGTGTGTACGGCCTGTTTCAAGCCGGCATTCAACCAGTGTCACATAATTAAACCGTTCCAGCACTTTATAATGAGTAATGGCTTCCTTACCATACTCACCGTCAGGATATGTGGTAAACAATTTCCTGAAACGCTGGTGCCTCCCTACATGACCTGTAACAGTACCTTCTTCATTTTCAAAATCACCCCAAACCAATGCAATATACCGGCGGTGTACCGTATGGTTGAAAAATTGTTTTGCCAGGTCACTCATGGCCTTTGGTGTTTTTGCAAGCACCAGTAAGCCTGTCGTGTTTTTGTCGATGCGGTGTACCATACCAAAACGGGGCAATGTGTCTTCTCCTAATGAAGGATTCTGTTGCTGAAGATGATACGCAACGCCATTAATGAGCGTACCTGAATAATTGCCGCTGCCGGGATGCACCACCATGCCTGCCGGTTTGTTCACAACCATTATGTCATCATCTTCATAAACAATATCAAGTGCTAAATCTTCCGGTATGATCTCACTTATTTCAGGATTACGGCTTTCGAATACAACGATCTTATCAGAAGGTTTTATTTTATAGTTGGGTTTAACTGGTTTGTCATTAACAAAAACCATTTCATTTAAAATGCCCTGTTGTATCTTATTCCTGGTGGCACCTTCAATACGGCTCATCAGGAATTTATCGATCCGTAATGGTTCCTGCCCGGAGGTTACTTCCAGCGTTAATCTTTCATATAGCTGTTCGCCTTCGGCTATTTCATCAAATTCATTGGTTTCTTCATTCATGATATTGTGTTTATGGGCATCAATTAGCTGGTGATGGTCTAACCGTATTATCTTTGCAAAGTAAATCAAATGGTTTGGATAAACAGGAAGTAAAATATAAAGACCTTGGACAGGTACGGTATAAAGATGCCTGGGATTACCAGGAACTACTGTTGCAGGAGAACGTACAGTCCAAATTATTACTTACTAAAGGTTTGGATGCCAGTGCTACCAGCCATTACTTTCTTGTGTGTGAGCATCCGCCAGTATACACCCTGGGTAAGAGCGGGCATCCCGAAAATATCCTGATCACGGAAGATGAAATGGAGCGCCGGGGTATTGAATTTTATAAAACCAACCGGGGAGGAGATATTACTTTTCACGGTCCGGAGCAAATTGTTGGTTACCCGATACTGGATCTTGAAAAATTTTATACAGATATTGGCAGGTATCTCCGGGAGCTGGAAGAAGTGATCATTCTTACACTCGGCGAATATGGTATTACAGGCATGCGCAGCAGCGGTGAAACAGGCGTTTGGATCGATGCTGATGTACCGGGTATGGAAAGAAAGATCTGTGCAATGGGTGTGCGGTGCAGCCGCTGGATAACCATGCATGGCTTTGCACTGAATATTAATACAGACCTTGCTTACTTTAATAATATCATCCCCTGCGGTATAGTAAATAAAAAAGTCACATCACTTGAAGCGGAATTAAAGCGGAAAGTAGATATACAGGAGGTAAAGGAAAAACTGCAAAGAAATTTTGAATTTGTATTCAATACAAAACTGGTATATGATGCAGTGGATGAAAAAAGCGTAAGGCTGGATACTGTTTAATGTTGTTTTCTTTCTTCCTTTGGTATAAAAAATTTATGCTTCTCCTCCAGTTTGCCATTACTGTATAATTCGAAATAATACCAGCCTGATCTTTTAAAGTTTACTTTTTCAAGAATAAGGTAAGGTTCTGTTAGCTGCGCCAGTTCAAAAACAGGCTTTTCGTTTTCATCAAAAAATTTGATTGAATATTTTTTTGATCCGGGATCCGGCAAATTCAGCACAACATTATTATCCCTCCCTGTATATACAAACCTGCTTGGTATAAATCCCTTTGGAGTCACCACCTTCTCGTATTCTACAATATTTTTAGGAATTGTGCTGATCGTGTCTTTAAAAGGTCTTGCGGATTTGGTGAAAATATAACGGCCCCCTTCAAATGCAATGAACACACGGTAAAACATTGAATCGGTGGGAGGCTTACTGTCTACAAACCCATTTTCCCTGTTCATTGGTTCCAGCACTGAACCGATCGTTGTGAAATTGCGCAGGCTGTCGTATGAGCGCTGGATATTGATGTTATTTATCCTGGCACCATAAGTATTCTTCCAGCTGATGATTATTTTACCGCTTATATTCTTAACTAAAATACGTGGCAGTGTATCCTGTGCATGCAGATTGCCTGTATAAACACAGCCAAAGAATAAAACAAGTAAGAAAGGTTTCAGCATACTGAAGCGGAGCATAATAGTGCCGGCAAATATACAGATGCCTGCAGAGAATTAAAAAGTTAAAGTATTTGCAGGCAATGATAAGTTTCCCTGCAAGCCACCAGTATGAATGCAAACGATCTTGCTTCCGGGTGGAAAATAATCCTTCTTTATAAGATCAAATACTGCATACATCATTTTTGCGGTATATACAAAATCTGTCGGTAAGCCATGCCCGAGGTAAAGCTTATTCATAAAATCAATCAGGTCATTATTGTATTTTGCATAGCCGCCAAAATGATATCCGTTTAGGGATTCTATTCGTGGCGTATCGCTGTTTGAGTTTAAAAAATGTACCCGGTCTTCAATATCTGTCATCCCTTTTAATACGGGTATGCCAATTGTTTTTTGCGTGGTGTCGGCTGCGGCTGAAATACCGGCAAGGGTAGTGGCGGTGCCAATGGCAGCACAGATATGAGTGGCCTTTTTATCAATATAATTCATGATCAGCGCAGCGCCTGCTGCACCCCGGGTATCATAGCCGCCTTCAGGAATGGTAATGCAGTCGTCAAAACCAGTATTGAGGCTGTTTTTAAAATGGTCTGTATCTTTTTCAGCATAAGATTGACGGCTGATAAATTGCAATTCCATTCCCCATTGCAGGCAGTTCTGTAAAGTATGCGAAAGTAAAGCTCGTTTTTCACCTCTTACAATGCCTTTGCAGGGAATACCAAGCTGCTGGCAGGCAAAAGCTGTAGCAGCAAGATGATTGGAATAAGCCCCCCCAAAAGTTATGATAGGTTTGCCTGGTTTTTTTTGCGCCTCTTCAAGAAAATAATGAAGTTTAAATAATTTATTACCGGATACCACCGGGTGTATTTTATCCAGCCTTAGTATATCCAGGCTTAACTTTTTTCTATCAAAAAGCTCATCATGCAGCCGCTGGGTTATTATTTGTTCTTTATTAAAAAGCAATTTTTTCTGATAATTATCCGTTTACAGTATTTTCGTTGCAGCAATATCGAAATTTATAAGCAAACAAAAGATTTAATATGCAACCTACATTGGTGATTTTGGCAGCAGGCATGGCCAGCCGCTATGGAAGTATGAAGCAGACACAGGGTTTTGGACCTTCCGGCGAAACAATTATGGAGTATTCCATTTATGATGCCATCAGGGCGGGGTTTGGAAAAGTGGTTTTTATTATCAGGAAGGAGTTTGAACAGATGTTCAGGGAGAATTTTGGGAATAAACTGGAAGGAAAGATAAAAGTGGAATATGCGTTCCAGGAGTTAAATATGTTCACGGATGGTTTCACTATTCCTGAAGAAAGAAAAAAGCCATGGGGTACGGCACATGCTGTACTGTGCTGCAAGGGTATTGTAAACGAGCCATTTTCAGTGATCAATGCGGATGATTTTTATGGAAGGGATGGTTTTGCAAAAGCTTATGGCTTCTTAACAAGCGAAGCTTCGGATTCCAAATATGCTATTATCGGGTATGAGCTTAAAAAAACATTAAGCGATAACGGTAGTGTGAGCCGTGGTGTTTGCAATGTAGATGCAGCCGGTCACCTGGTTGATATCAATGAAAGAACAAAAATATACAGGAATGATAAAGGTATTATAACTTACGAGGACGAAGCCGGTTTGCATGAAGTAAGTGAAAACTCAAGCGTAAGTATGAACTTTTTTGCATTTGCTCCAAATTTCATTGACCATTGCGAAAGCTATTTCAGCGACTTTCTTAGTAAAGAAATTAATAACCCCAAGGGGGAATTTTTTATACCACTTGTTGTAGATAAACTGGTAAAAAGCAGCAAGGCGGATGTAAAAGTAATACCTACTTCTGCACAATGGTTTGGCGTTACCTATAAAGAAGATGCACCGGCAGTACAGGCAAGTATAGATAAACTGGTGGCTGATGGCGAATACCCAAATTCTTTGTGGGCTTAATATTTTTAATCGGTTAAAGGCAGCTCAACATAAAATATAGTTCCAACACCTTCTTTGGTGTCGAACCATATATTGCCTTTGTTTTGTTCCACTATGCTTTTACACATAGCAAGGCCCAGCCCGGTTCCCGATGTTTTCGTAGTAAAATTGGGCATGAATATTTTTGAACGCATGTCTGCAGGAATGCCGTGACCATTATCCTCTACTGTTACCAGTATTTTATCAGCTGATATTTTTTGGTCAATGATGATAAAACCTTTTTTGTCTTCGGGTATTGCCTGGATGGCATTTTGAACAAGATTGGTAAAGAGGCGGTTGATATGTGTTTTATCAGCCCTGATCATAGCAGGAACATTAGAATGTTTCCATTCTATTTCAATATTGCTGTCTGCTGAATACAACTGTATCACCAGGTTCAGTGTTTCATTAATGTCAAACACTTCATTACGGGGATTACCAATATTTGCAAATTGGGAAAACTCACCGGCTATCTGGCTAAGGTGGTCAATTTGTTCCACCAGTGTACGGGCCACACTCTTACTGAGTTCGTTTACATTACCCCTGTTCTGGTCAATAGCTTTTTGCAGGTATTGCAGGCTCAGCTTCATTGGTGTAAGCGGGTTCTTTATTTCATGCGCCACCTGCCGGGCCATTTCACGCCAGGCGTCTTCCCTTTCTGTTTTTGCAAGAGAGGCAGCACTTTCATCCAGTTTACCCACCATTTTATTGTATTCTTTTACCAGTTCCCCGATCTCATCATTTCGTTTCCATACAATTACTTCGTTCATTTTACCAAGGTTTACCTCTTTCATTTTATTACTGATAAAAGTAAATGAGCTGGTGATCCGGTTGGTGATAAACAGGGCTACCACACCTGCTATCAAAAATATAAATGCATTGAGGTTTATAATGGCAACAAGGAAAAATGCAATCTCCTGGCGCAGCTTTGCCTGTGAAGTAAAATAAGGTATATTCAGGAAGGCATACTCTTTTCCTGTTTCATCTATCACCGGCACATAGTTACTAAGGTATTTCAATGCGCCTATCTTTTCTTCCTTGAAAAATTGTATCTCCTGTAGTTCCGCAAGATGATAAAATGCAACAGGCTCCATCTTACTGCTTACAATACCTTTATTGTACGGCATGGGTAGTGAAGATACCTGCAGGTTGCCATCCAGGTCGTATACATTTACATCCACTGCATGTATCTCGGAAATACGGCCGATGATCTGTTCCAGCTTATCCCTGTAACCAACGTCATATATCTTTATTACATCATCAAATACTTTGAGCTCATTCAATGAATTCCGCATTTCATTTTGCATTACGTGAATGGTGCTGCTTAACTTTTCCCTGTTATTGTTCCGGTACCGGTCAATAAAGAACAGGATCGTGGCAACTGCCACCACTATAAATGAAAGCAGGCTGATGAAGATAATGGTAACGTGTACCTGGCTGCGTATACTCATTTGCCAGTATTGCTGTATCAGGCTCCAGCGTAATCTTGAGCGGATGATCATATTCAGTATCCAGAACACACCCGTAACGATCAAAAATGCACAAAACAGGTAAGAGAACAAAGTAATGGATTCTATTGAAGTATTATCTTCTTTTACAATGATCACCACTTTATCAGCACCTGCTTTATACCACAGTTCGTCATGCCCCTTATTTTTTATAGATGCAAAATCATTTAGTGGTACCTGTTTGGCCGTGAGCTTTGAAGGAAAGGCATAATCATTGTGGCTTGTAACCAGTTGAAGTTTATTGTAAACAGCAAAAGAATAAATAGGAGAGTTCTCTATTGAATTGCTGTAGCCTTTCAAAAATAATTCAGGGTAAAGCGCATCTGTTTTGTACTTTTTAGGACTTGCTAAAATAAAGACAAACCCAAGTGTTTTCCCGGTTGAATCTGCAACGTCTTTTTTGCTGATATAAGTGAACCTGTCAAAAGAAATATCATAGTAAAATAAGCCGGGTATGGCTGTCGGCTTGCCCTGTGTCTTTAAAATAGTGGATAGCGTATTAAAAGAACTGTTGTCATCATTGTACAAAGGTTTTTCATCACTGTCAAAGGTGAATATCCTTGTATCATACTTATTAAGATACCCGGAAAAGTTTTCGTTCAATAAACTGTCTTTAACGACCTTGTTGGCAACTTCGTTTTTAAATCTTGGGAATAAAGGCGCAAGCACTTCATTCCTGAAATCTGTGAGCACTGTATTCATCAGTCTTTCGCTGGAAGGGTCTGCTTTTGTTGATAATGCTTCTGCATAATGTTTGCGGCTTTCCAGCTCTTTACTGCTGTTCTCACTGCTTATAATGGCTGTAATAGATATGGAAAAAAAGAAAAGCCATATTACCAGCCTGGATGAAATGATTTTTGAAGTGAGAATAAAAAGATACCTGTTGCTCAATAGTAACAAATATACCAGCAGCCATATCAGCAGGTATAATTCAAAAACAACATACTGGTGATTTATCCTGACCGTTAAAAAAAGAAGACCTGCTATGGTAACGGCCAGTAAGAGTATGGTAATATTTTTAGGTAATAATGGTTGCAGCAGGTAAATGATAATTTGAGTAAGAAAAAAATAGCCAATAGCAATACTGCCAAGTACAAGAAAACCAATTACACTGTAAATATTCAGCGTAAAAAAGTTTACCACATCAAAAGAAATTTGCGAGTCAGCAACCATGGAGCGGATAATATGCCCGCCTTCAAATGTTGCAGCCAGCAGTATCCCAATACCTGTAAGAATGATCAGCCACTGAATCAGTTTGTTTTTCAGCCTGATCAGCACATTTGTTTCCTGTATATAATGCCGGATAAACAGAACGATCCAAAGGAAAAGAATGGCATTGATAAAAAGATCTCCCAATGAACGGAGTACTGCATTGGAGCCATATACAGAAGGATCAAATAATTCAAACTGGCGGAGGTTAAGTGGTATTGGGAAAAAGTAACTGAGTATACGGAGCCCCGTCAGCATTGAAACAAGGAATAAAACGCCCTTATAAAAATTGTGGTGAACCAGGTAAGTGGCAATTAAATGTATGCATAAAAGCACCAGTAATGCCGCAGCTATTTTTAATATCGCTGCAATTGTATTATTATGCGGAATAATGGTGAATGCCTTCTGTTCGAGGGAAAAAAGAAAATTATTATTGATGGATTTGATTGAAAGCGGTTTTTGCTGGTAACTTATCTCATAGCCATTTTCAATGCCCTCGCCAACAGCAAAAGTGTTCTTCAGGTAATCATTTGTAATGGAGTAATCCCATTTTATGGGAATAAGCTGTACTGCAGTAATACTGTGTTTATTGGCTTTTCGCCACACATAATAGCCATTGGATAATTGTATAAAACCGCTTGTATCAGCTGATGCCAGTATCAGGCCATCCGGTACCACCACCTGCGAACTCCAGAAAACAAGATTGTATAATCCTGCTTCATTGCGTGAATAAATAAAAAAGAAATATTTTTTATCAATGATGTCCTGTAGCTGTTTGTCTGTGTAAATATTTGTAGACAAAGCTGCCAGTGCAGCACTATCTTTTACCAGTTTGTCAAAATCTTTCTCATGTGTGTGCACATACGCCGAGATGGTTTTATTTACAGCTTCTTCTGAAGAACTGGCCGATAAGTAGTTGTCAATAATAAATGAAATGGTTACGAGCCAGGCGGCCGCAATCAGCAAATAACTTTTGCGCAGTAAAAATCTTTTAAAAGAATTATTGCTATTGTTCAATTAAAAATTGTTTATGGTTTTCCGTGGATATTGTTATGGCTGCTCTTTTTTTATTTTATTCCAGATCGCATCCATTTCTTCCAGTGTCATTTGCTGCAGGGCCTTACCGGTGTCAAGGGCGGAGGCTTCCATCTTGTTAAA
This sequence comes from Ferruginibacter sp., assembly GCA_047600665.1. Taxonomy (GTDB): domain Bacteria; phylum Bacteroidota; class Bacteroidia; order Chitinophagales; family Chitinophagaceae; genus Ferruginibacter. The sequence goes on along the minus strand of JASGKJ010000003.1, from coordinate 710,969 downwards.
CCTGGAAATAAATTTTTTATTGGTTCTTTCCAGTGCATTCTCTGCATCCAGCTGTAAAAATCTTGCAAAGTTGATCAGTGAGAAAAAAAGATCTCCTAATTCTTCTTCCACCTGGTCTTTGTTCCCGCTGCTGATAGCTTCCAGTAATTCGGCTTTTTCCTCTTCCACTTTCTCCCACACCTGCTCTTTATTTTCCCATTCAAAACCCACCTGTTTTGCTTTTTCCTGCAGGCGCATTGCTTTTACGGTAGCGGGTAATGAATTAGGCACGCCTCCCAATACGGATTTTTTGCCTTCTTTCAGCTTTAGCTTTTCCCAGTTTCTTTTTACTTCCTCTTCATCATGCACTTTCACATCGCCGTATATATGAGGGTGCCTGAATATTAATTTCTCACACACACCATGTAAAACATCCTGCAGGGTAAATTGTTTCTGCTCTGTTGCTATTTTTGAATAGAAAACAAGGTGCAGCATCAGGTCACCCAGTTCTTCTTTTATCGCTTTCCAGTCAGATTCCGTTATGGCATCAGTCAGTTCATACGTTTCTTCAATGGTCAACTGGCGGAGTGTGTGAATGGTTTGCTTTTTATCCCATGGACACTGCGCTCTCAGGTCGTCCATAATTTTTACCAGTCTTTCAAACTCTGAGGAAGCAGTTGTTTGCATCGTATCATTTTAAATTGTAAACATTGAAAATACAAGGAAAAAGGTGAACAGTATGGCAACCACTATCGAAAAAGATGAAAAAAGCAGGAAATATTTCAGCAGTGTTTTTATCCTTCCCTGGCGGTAGAAATTACGCATTGCTTTATAAATGTAAAAGAAGATCAGTAGTATAACGGCTGACTTCAGCACACTAATAAGTCCGATATGCCAGTAACTGTATAGTTTATCAAGGGCAAAAGAAAAGAGTAGGGCTATAAAGATAAAAATATACAGGTGCAGGCTGAATATGCCATGGCTTACATAATAAAATTCTTTCCTGCGTATATAAAATAATTTGAGCAGCAATGCCAGTATCGGTAGAGAAATAAAGAGCATTTGCGGTAACTTATGTAACAATATTTCACCCATTATGGAGAATATCTTCCTGGGATTATTTTTATATTTTTCCCTGATCTCGATCTCCTTATATTTTATTTTTCTTTCCAGCCAGTTATCATCCACTACGCCAGCTTTTAAAAGTGAATCATATTCCTCCCGGGAGCGGTACTGTTCTGTAATGATTTTTATATTCCCATCGTCAGTAACGGAGCTGTCGTATATCTTTTTAAAGCCCTTTTTATCTGCGGGTAGACCAGTTTCTCCGTTTATGGGAGTACCAATGTTAAAAATTACCAATGAATCAGCGGCCTCCATTTTTTTTATACCAGCTTCTGCAGTTACAGGCTTTTCCTCCTCCTCACTTTTATCAATTTTGAATATGGTAAAAAACACCAGGAAAAAGAAGGCAGAAGTAAAAACATACATCCTGACTGGATTGAGATAACTGGCCCGCCTGCCTCTTGCATATTCGGCAGATAAAAATCCAGGCCTGGAGATCAGCAACCAGAGTGTACTGAAAAATTTTCCGTCAAAATGTGTTATATCCTGAAAAAAATGATTGACCAGGTGAAAGGCGGATTCTTTGGGTTCAATATTTTCCTGCCCGCAAATATGACAATACCTTCCCATTACCTGTGCATTACAGTTCAGGCAGTTTTTTTCCTTTCTTTCCTTTGAGTGACTCACTATAATGCAATTTTGTTAAAAGTATCGAAAAAACCTTTTCAAAAATTTACTGCAACTTTAACTGCTGCAGTCTCTTGCCAAAAAGAATCATTGGCTTAATTTTACCTGCAGAAAATACCACAATGATCAAACCTTTAATTGCGACTTTCGTTTTATGTGCCGTATTATGTAAAATCTCACCGGCCCAATACTACCATAAAGACATATTGAGTACAAAACAGGCCGCTGCTGAAAGAAAGCTGCTGCAGGGTAAACAGATACGCACCATTAAGGTACACAGCTTTGAACCGGATGGTACTGCCAGTGAGGGCTTTTTCTGTGAAAGGAAGTTTAAGAAAGATTACAGCGAGATGGAAACTGTTACGGAAGCTTCCAGTAATAGTAAATCTGTTCTTATCTCTGTCTACAACGGAAAAGGGCAGTTGGTAAGTACAACGGATAGTTCTGAACTGGCGGTTAACAGGGCTGTTTATGTGTATGATGTGGCTGGAAATATTACCAGTATTACTTCTGTTTCATTTTCAAGTGATGATGATTTTCATGTACAATTGACCGAAGTACACCGTTATTCATACAATGAAAGGAATATACCATTTAAAATGGTCAAGGTTAAAAATAATACAGATTCAGTGCAGGTTGACTTTATTATTGATGAAAAAGGAAATGTTACAGATGAGATAGAGCCGGGTGCCAAAGGCAGGCATTATTACTATTATTACGATGCTGCTAACCGTTTATCTGATATAGTACGGTTCAATGTTGTTAAGAAAAAGCTGCTGGCGGATTTCTCGTTTGAATATGATGAAGATGGCTCGCTGGTGCAGATGGTTACAGTGGATGATGGGGCAGATAGTAATTACTATACCTGGAAATATATATATAACGAGGGTTTGAAGATAATCGAAAAATGCTTTTCAAAAGAAAAGCAGCTGCTTGGATATGTAGAGTATGAATATGATTAACCAGTGAGCTTTTACTCTATTAATTTATTTCTCATTCCATACATAATCAGCCCGCCGATAGTTTTTGCATTTACCTTAGCCTTCATATTCTGGCGGATGGTTTCAATTGTTCTTGGGCTCAGGAAGATGATCTTCGATATTTCTTCGGTGGTTTTATCCTCTGCCAGCAATTGCAGTATTTTTAATTCCTTTTCATTAAAATGAACTGTTGCAGCTGTGCCATAATGCTGCCGTACATTTTTTTTCTGCATCAGTTTGCCCATCACCGCCCGGTTTACCAACTCATTAAAGTAAAAATCATCATTCATGCACGTTAGTATGGCATTATAAATCTCTTCCGGGTCTGTTGTCTTTGTCAAATACGCATTGGCGCCCATTTCCATCATTTTACTGATCATCTGCTGGTCATCATACATGGTGAGCACAATGATCTTTATGTCCTCGTATTCTTTTCTTATCAGCTCAATACCATTGATGCCATCAATTTCCGGCATACGTATGTCCATCAGCAGCACCTCCGGCCGTTTAATGGCTATTTTGTGCATCATGTCTTTTCCGTCCTCTGCTTCCCAAAGCATCCGGAGATTTTCTTTTCCTGAGAGTGCCATCTTTATTCCATCACGAAATATTTTATGATCATCAGCAATGGCTATTCGAATTAAGTAGTCAGTAGCGGGCATAAGGGGTTAGTTGGAATTTTATGGTTAAAAATAGGTATTTATACTTAGTTGGTATAAATTTTTAAGGTTTAATTTATTCACCTGTATGTGAATTAAATCATTGATATACAGATGACTATATTTAAAAAACAAGCTTAGTATTTCTACTTTTCCTAGAACGTTTTTTTACTTGTTTTTATTTCGTGTATTACGATAAAATGTGAAAAATTTCCGCACTCAAAAAAGGGCAAAACCGCTCTTTTTTCACTTATCTTCTAAAAATATCTTTGTCCCCGTTGATTGGTGTTGGGCAGAAAAGTTTGGCTAATAGTTTCGTAAATTTTTTATCCAACTCCGTTAAATCCAATTTATCCCGTAACCAGGTCCAGTATTACTGGTGAAGAACCAAAAATTGTGCTTGTGATGCGCCACCCAATCAACTTTTTTATTTTTTGTAATATTTTTCTTATATTCTCTTTTTTAAACTAATCGTTTAGTTTAATTAGTATTTCTACGATAACTGCGCCAGCACTGCATTTCCCGCCTTCAAAAAAATATTAGTAAAACTACGATAGGATTCTTACCTCCAATTTTCATAGTAAATTTACTATATTCGACCAGTAGTTTTACCTTATTTTTCAATCCATAAACAGGCAAAAATCTCATGAAACCCTTACTGGTATTGATTTGCATTGACTTTGTAACATCTTATCCCCATTTAACCCATTGTCCAAAAAGGGGTTTATACGCAAGTTTACACCACGAAACTATTAGCTAAACCTCTAAATGCTTAACAAATTATGTGGAATCTTTAAACTCAAGTAAAATTTGATTTTTGAAATGGCGTTAGGTATATTTGAACAAACTAGACGCCGTTTTGCAGAATCTTATTTACCTTACTTACCTAGCTGAACTACTGCCTTTAATTCTGGGTTTAATATTTTTAAAAAAAATTAAAACTACAGAAATAAAGGTTTTTTTCTTTTACACCCTCTCTACGGCTGTTTTTATTTGCCTGGCAATATACTTTAAATTTTTTGTCAAAGACTTTACCCACCAGTTAATTGGCAACAGGATATTTCTTGTTGTTGAGTTTACTTTCCTGTCTCTTTATTATTACAAGATGCTTGTAACAGAACTGAAGAGGGTAATTTTTCCTGTAAGCGTCACCGTATTTTTACTATATTCGGTTTATGATTATGCAGTAAGTAAGCCTGGCGAATTCAGTTTTATACCGCTGGTAATAGAGTGTTTATTCTTTCTGCTTGTTATAATATATTTTTTTTATGAGAAGATTCAATACCATATATCCAGCCCTATTTATTTTTCCCCGGGGTTCTGGATTGCGGTTGCTTTCCTGATATATTTTTCCGGTAATTTTTTTTTATTTCTGTTTTCAAAAACGATGTTCAAAGACCCGGATTTCAGGATTCAGTATACTACGATATACAGTACTGTAACCATTATAAAGAATATCTTTTTATGCACGGCAGTAGGAGTGAACGCTTATCTTATTAAAGACGAAAAAAAATCTGATTTACCAATTGACATTGACCTTGGACAATTTAACCCATTAGCAAATCATACTAACCATTAATTCATCAGATGATTTTTTTACAGGTTGCAACAGGCTCGCCATCCGGTTTTAATTATATCATGCTTTTTGGCACATTGGCCATGGTAAGTCTTACCCTGGGCATTGTATTTTTTGTGATCTTTCATCAAAGAAAAGTTACCCGTTTTAATGCTGAATTAAAAAAACTGGAGGATGAAAAGCAGCAGGTACTCCTGAATGCTTCTATAAAATTCCAGGAAGAAGAACGGAACCGTATTGCAGCAGATCTCCATGATGATGTGGGCCCGCTGCTGGCTACAGCAAGGCTTTACCTGAATGAAAATATCATCAACCAGGAGCCGGCTGGTCAGCTTCAGTCTATATTCAGTGCAAAACAAATCATTGATGATGCCATCCAGCTGATCCGTAATATCAGCCATAGTATGATGCCCCCTACATTAAAAAACTTTGGTCTCGAAAGCGCTATGGGGGATCTTTTCCAGAAAATTAATGGCAGCGGCACGCTAAACGCCAGCGTACGCTTTCATGATTACCGCACCCGCCTTAAGCTTGACCAGGAATTACTTATCTTCAGGGTGGTGCAGGAACTTATTAATAACATTATTAAACATAGTGGCGCCGGATTTATACATCTCACACAAAATGCCAATGCCACCCATAGTTATTTCAGGTTGCATCATGATGGAAAGGGCATTGTTCAGGCCGACTTCGAAAGACTCAGCCATGTTTCTGCAGGGTTGGGGCTTAAAAATATTACAAGCAGGATCAGGGTTCTTAATGGCAGAATTTTCTTTGAAATAGACCCCAGCCATACATATTATAAAGTAACAATCGAAATACCGAAAGACGCTACTTTATAAACACAAGCAGCTTACTTCCTAAATCAGCAAAAACAGGAACAATTTTTTAAATTTTTTTCAGTTGGATACATCCATATCTTGTTTTTTTGCGTCCTTTACAGGTTATAGTGCAAAAAATAAGTATTTTTACGACCGTAATTTTACGATTATTATTGAATTTGTGTATATTTATGGCGCTTAAAAAAATTTAAACCCATTTACTAACTCGAAAAACAGACAAATTTCTTTCCCTTAAATTTGCATACCCCGATTCATGGAGACCATAAAAGTAGCAATTGCCGATGACCATCAGATTTTCCGGAAAGGTGTGATCCTTTCTATGAGGTCATATACGAATATTAAGTTTGTGATGGAAGCCGATAATGGAGAGGATTTAATTTCTAAAATACCTGAATCCAACCCGGATGTTATTCTCTGTGACCTTAAAATGCCCGTAAAAGACGGGATCGATACCACTAAATTTATTACAAAGGAATTTCCTAAAATACGGGTGATCATTCTTACAATGTACGAAGATGAACGTTTTGTAGGTCACCTGATGGATTGCGGTGCAGCCGGCTACCTTTTAAAGAGTACGGAGCCTGCCGAAATAAAAAAAGCCATTACTGATGTTATGACAAATGGCTTCTACCTCAATTCCTTTGTAAATAAAGTTTTAATAAAGAAAAATTACAGTAAACAGAAATTTAACCCAAGCCTTACCTCTGAAGTCGTTATCAGTGACCGGGAAAAAGAAGTACTTAAACTGGTTTGCATGGAATTTACCGCCGCTGAAATAGCCCAGAAAATGGATATCAGCGCCAGGACGGTGGAAGCCATTAAAGACAGGCTGATGGAAAGATTTGGCGTAAAAAATTCAGTTGGACTTGTTTTTTATGCAATGAAGAACCAGTTGATCGATTAGAATGGAGCAATGGTTTAGAACAAACCAAAAAGCATTGAGTCTATTTTACCAATCACCTGCCCGAAATGTTCTTCATTCTCAGCAAACTTATTGGTGTCTGCATCAATAACTAAAAGCGGACCTTCTTTATAATTATCAATAAAGTTATTGTAATAATCGTTCAGCTTTTTTAAATAATCAAGCCTGATATTCTCTTCATATTCCCTTCCTCTTTTTTGAATCTGGGCAACCAGCGTGGGTACCGACGCTTTTAAATATACAAGCAGGTCCGGTGGCTGTACCATCGACTTCAACGTTTCAAAAAAACGGTAATAATTGTCAAAATCTCTTTTTCCCATCAGCCCCATATCATGCAGGTTGGGCGCAAAGATGTTTGCATCTTCATAAATCGTACGGTCCTGTATTACTGTTTCGGTACCACGGTGAATTTCGAGCAGTTGATTCAGGCGGCTGTTTAAAAAGAATATCTGGAGGTTAAAGCTCCACCTTGGCATGTCTTCATAAAAATCGTTCAGGTATGGATTATGGTCTACATCTTCAAACTGGGGTATCCATTTATAATGTTTGCTGAGCATTTCAGTGAGTGTTGTCTTTCCTGCACCAATATTCCCGGCTACAGCAATATGTTTTGGTTTTTTGTTCTTCGCCATAATACCCCTTCCGTTATCAACGGAATTATTTAAAAAATGAAAGAAATTTTGGAGATTGAAAATATGCAATCTTTAAAACTTCACAAATAAGATTTTCTGCTTTAATAAGATCAATAATTCAGCCCGATCGCTTTTCTTACAAGTTCCATTGTGGCTGCAGCGCTGGCCCTGGCTTTTGCAGCACCCTGTTCCATTATCTGTTTCAGGTAGCTTTCATCCTGCATAATAGATTGAGCTTTACTCCTGACAGGTGCAATAAACTGCACCATATCTTCCGCCAGTTGTTTTTTCATATCACCATAGCGGATCGAACAATTATTGTAATCAGCCTCAAATTTATTAATCGTATCCTGTTTGCTGACCAGTTTCATCAGGGAAAAGATATTTTCAATGTAATCGGGTTTGGGAGAATTAGGTTCTGTAGGACCCCCATCCGTTTTTGTTTTCATTACTTTTTTCCTGATCAGTTCATCATCGTCTGCCAGGTAAAGTGTTGCCATCTGGTTTTCACTTTTACTCATTTTGCCACTACCATCAAGGCTGGGGACTTTTACTAGGTCGTCATTGTAATTAAAAGCATAGGGCTCAGGGAAAACTTCGCCGTACCGGTGATTGAAACGGTTTACAAAATTTCTTGCCATTTCAAGATGTTGTTCCTGGTCCTTACCCACCGGAACGTATTTGGCCCTGTGTAAAATGATATCTGCTGTTTGTAAAACAGGGTAGGTAAGCAATCCTGCATTTACATTATCCGGGTGCTGTCTTGCTTTTTCCTTAAAAGTTACTGTTTTTTCCAGTTCACCTTTATAAGCCATCATATTCAGGTACAGGTAAAGTTCTGCAGTTTCATATACATGGCTCTGGCAATATAAAGCCACTTTATCAGGGTCAAGACCACAGGCAATATTTTCTGCCAGTACCCTGTGTACATTTTCTTTTAATTCCTTTGTGTCGGGATGGGTGGTAAGCGAATGCAGGTCCGCCACCATAAAATAGCAATCAAATTCCTCCTGCATCCTTACATAATTGCGTATAGCACCAAAGTAGTTTCCCAGGTGAAGAAAACCTGTTGGCCGGATGCCGCTCATGACTATTTCTTTCTTGCTGCTCATAAGCTGGCGAAGATAGATAATTGTTTAAAGTTTAAGGTTTCAGGCTTAAAGTTTATTGATGATTTTACTGCTGCAAGCCATTTATCACAGCAGGTTCCTTATCTCCCCCTAATCCTTTATTTTTGTTTTATGGAAGTAAATGACGCAATGGTTGAAAAGCTGGCGCACCTGGCAAGGTTGCACTACGGTGATGCTGAGAAGCAAGCTATCAAAACTGACCTGCAGAAAATGATACAGTTTGTAGAAAAACTCAATGAGCTGGATACAACAGGTATTCAGCCAATGCTGCACATGAGTGATAATGTGAATATGCTGCGTGAAGACGAAGTAAAGGGCAGTATTCCAACAAGCGAAGGTTTAAAAAACGCTCCTTTGCATGACAAGACTTTTTTTAAAGTGCCTAAGGTAATTGTAAAATAATCCAGATGCAGGGTATTATTCATTTAGAAAATATTTGTAAAAGCTATTTCCTCGGTAAACAGGAACTGCCTGTATTGAAAGGAATTAACCTCGATATTTTTAAGAATGAGTATGTGGCACTGATGGGCCCAAGTGGTTCGGGTAAATCCACCTTAATGAATATACTCGGTTGTCTTGACTCTCCATCAAGAGGCAGCTATATTTTAAATGGCAAAGATGTGAGCCGTATGCCGGATAATGACCTGGCAGAGGTAAGAAATAAAGAAATTGGTTTTGTATTCCAGCAGTTTAATTTATTGCCAAGATTAACAGCTGCAGATAATGTGGCTTTGCCACTTATTTACAGTGGTATTACAAAAAAGGAAAGAACAGAAAGGGCAATGGCAGTGCTGGAAAAAGTAAAGCTGGCAGACAGGAGTCATCACAAACCAAATGAGATGAGTGGTGGGCAATGCCAGCGGGTGGCTATTGCCAGGGCACTTGTAAATAATCCTGCTATCATTTTAGCTGACGAACCTACCGGTAACCTTGATTCGAAAACTTCTTACGAGATCATGGATATCTTTAAAAAAATTCATGATGATGGTAATACAGTTATACTGGTGACCCACGAAGATGATATTTCCCGTTGTGCACACCGCATTATCCGCCTGAAAGATGGCCTGGTGGAAACAGACAAGATCAATGAAAATCCTTTTGTTCTTGCAGAACCTGTATAATTTCATCCATCCCCTCAATTGATTTAAGCTAACTTTATTTTATAAAAGAATAAAGATGGCTTTAAAAATATATACAAAAACAGGTGATGCCGGTAAAACAAGCCTGATTGGTGGAACAAAAGTTCCCAAAAATCACCTGCGCATTGAAACTTACGGTACCGTTGATGAACTCAATTCTTATATCGGCCTGGTAAATGATCAAATACCCGACGCATATTCAAAGACAATTTTACGGGAAATACAAGACAGGCTTTTTACTATTGGCTCTTCCCTTGCCTGCGATCCGGATAAAGAACCTTTAATGCGTTTGCCTGACCTGAAAGAAACGGATGTGGTGTTACTGGAAAATGAAATTGATAAAATGAATGAAGTGTTGCCTGCAATGAAATCGTTTGTTCTGCCCGGTGGGCATGTAGCGGTATCAACAACGCATGTTGCCCGTTGTGTATGCCGTCGTGCAGAAAGACTTTGTGTAAATATGCAGGAGCATGAATTGTTCGTGGATCCGCTGGTGATAAAATACCTTAACCGGCTGAGTGATTATTTATTTGTTTTATCCAGGTATACAGCGCACCTGATGGGGATCGAAGAAATTCCCTGGAGACCGAGAAATGCGTAGTTGATAGTTGAGAGTGGAAAGTTGAAAACCGAAAGTTATTGTGTATTTATACTTCAGTAAAACTTGTACAATAGCTATTTTATTACACGGCCTATTTTCTGCTCTAGCATCATCAGATCAGCCAGCACAAATGCCGTAACAGCTTCCATTACTACCGGAACCCTCAATGCAATACACAGGTCATGTCTTCCTTTTACAGAAAAAGCTTCTGTTTCTCCTGTTTCAATATTTAATGTTTGTTGTTCTTTTGGTGTGGACGAAGTTGGCTTTATTGCTATGCGGTAAACAAGTTCATTGCCATTGGTAATGCCACCGACAGCACCACCAGCATGATTGGTTCTTGTTGTGCCTGCAGCATTCTCGATCCAGTCATTGTGTTCACTGCCAAACATTCTTGCGGCACCGAAGCCAGTACCAAATTCAACACCCCGCACAGCCGGTATGGCAAATGCTGCATGGCTCAGTAAGGATTCTGCAGAATCAAAAAATGGTTCGCCTAAACCGATAGGTAACCCGTTTACACGGCACTCCACAATTCCTCCAATAGTGTCTTTTGCATCAATCGCTTTTTGCAAACCTTTTTCAATATCCGTTTCACCACCAATTTCAAGAATGGATGCTTTTATTTCAATTTCTTTTAAAAGTTTTTTTGCGATCACACCGGCAGCAACAAGGCAAACAGTTAATCTTCCGCTGAAATGTCCGCCACCCCTGAAGTCCTCGTGTCCGCCAAACTTTTTAGTGGCAACAAAATCGGCATGCCCGGGTCTGGGAACAGCCCGCTGTTTTTCGTAATCCGTGCTCCTGGTATTATTATTATCGAAGAGAATAGTGATAGGGGCTCCGGTTGTTTTGCCATTGAACACGCCGTTCATTATCTTTGGTATGTCATCCTCTTTTCTTGGCGTGGTTCCTTTGGCACCTGCTTTTCTTCTTTCAATATCTGTTGTAAAATCGTCTACACTTAAGGGTAAGCCTGCAGGGCAACCATCAATATTTATCCCAACACAATGCCCATGTGATTCACCAAAAATTGAAACCCTGAAAATTCTTCCGAAACTGTTCATATTAACTGTCTGAAAACTTTTAATTATTTAACTACACTCTCCACCTGGTGCACAGTTGCACCTAATTGTTTGATGTGTTCATAAAAATCCGGATAAGATTTATTGATGGCATCTGCTTCTTCAATAGTTGTTTCACCAGTTGCACATAAAGCAGCCACGGCACATGCCATTGCAATACGGTGATCATGATGTGAATGAACTGTTGCGCCATGGAGGCCATTGCCACCTTCCACCATCATCAGGTCGTCCTGTAATTTTATTGTAACGCCCATTTTGGCAAATTCCTCCTGTAATGTTAGTCCACGGTTACTTTCTTTATGTGCCAGGCGATTAACACCCTCTATCACTGTTGTTCCCTTACAATACGAGGCTAGTGCCACGAGTGGAGGGAACAGGTCAGGGCAATCTGTCGCATTAAAATGAAATGCTTTTAACCCACTCAAACCTGTGGAAGGTAAACCAATTTCAATCTGCTTTTCCTGTATTGATATGTTGCAGCCACTGTCCATCAGTGCTTGTAAAATTGCTTTGTCGGCCTGTGTTGAAAATACATCCAGGCCTGTAACAATAATATCTCCTGCAATGGCGCCAGCCACTAACAGGAACGCACCGCCGCTCCAGTCGCCTTCTACGGTGTAGTTTATTAGTTTACTGGTTTCATTGTTTACCGGTGATATAACGAATGATTCAAAGTTGTTGTTAGCAACGTTGTAACCAAAATGGTTCATCACCTGCAATGTCAAATCAATGTAAGGTTTGCTCTTAAGGTTGTTAACTGTAATGGTTACAGGCGCAGTTGCAGCTTTACCAAAAGCCATCAATAGGCCTGTTAAAAATTGGGAACTTAAAGAACCATCAATGGTGATATCTTTTGGCTGAAGCGGACCTTTGATCTTTAAGGGAAGCTTACCATCGTTTGACTGAATGTTTACATCCAGTTTCGGTAAGATCTCATCAAAAAAATTCATCGGTCTTGTAACAAGACTACCGGTGCCGTTAATAGTAATTTCATTTTTACTTAAAGCTGCCAGCGGGGTGAACATGCGTATACCAAGACCACTTTCGCCGCAATTCATTTCATTCGCAATTGCGTTTACACCTTTGCTTTCTACTACGACTTCGTTCATGCTTTCTTCTTTTACAGAAGCGCCTAAACTTTTTATTACACCCAATGCTGCTAAATCATCATTGCTTTTGCCGGGGTTATTTATTATTGTTGTTCCTTCATGCAATAAAGCTGCCGCACATGCTCTTTGCATAGAGCTTTTAGAAGTTGGGGCATTTATGTTTCCTGCGAGCGCAGAAGGTTTTACAGAAACTATCATAATTCCTTTATGCCTTTACAGCATTGTTGGTTACACTGTTTGTGATTAAATTTTCCAGTTGGTTCATTGGTATTTTCTTAACGATACCAACACCGATCTGTTCTAATAATATAAAATTCATTTCACTGCTTACCCTTTTTTTATCAAGCTTCAGCAGTTCCCATACCTTTTGTTTATCAAAGGTGAGCGAAGTTGGTAAATGGTATTGTTCTATCAGCTGGATGACCCGTTGTTTTTCCGCAGCGCTGAAACCAGCTATTTCTTCTGAAAAATTGCAGGCTGCCACCATACCAATACTCACCGCATGACCATGCGGTAACAGGTAAATATTTTCAATAGCGTGGCCAAGTGTGTGTCCGAAGTTCAACAATCTTCTTTCATTTTGTTCAAATTCGTCTGCAACAACAAGTGTTGTTTTGATGTGTACATTTTTTTCGATCAGCGTAGCCATCAGTTCCCTGTTGTTCTGAAAATCTTCCAGCTGATGCTGTTCTAGCAGGGAAAAGAGTTCAGTATCTTTTATGCAGGCATGTTTTATTATTTCAGCAAAACCATTTATCCATTGATCATTGGGCAATGTTTCCAGCAACGAATAATCAAATAATAAAAAAGAAGGTTGTTTAATTAGACCAACCAGGTTTTTATATACGCCAACGTCCACGCCATTCTTTCCCCCAATAGCAGCATCCACCATGGATAGAACTGTAGTAGGGATGAACCCAAACTTTAATCCACGCATGTACACACTGGCAGCATAACCGGTGATATCAGTGACAACACCGCCACCAATACCTACAACAAAAGTACTTCTGTCAGCTTCCAGTTCTATAAGCTGCTGTATGATCTCATCAACTGCAGCCTGCTGTTTGTATTCTTCTCCGGCTTTAATTACGATGGTGCGCCATTCATCAAATTTGTCTTTATGTTTATCAAACAAATGGCTGTCTGTAATCAAAACTGTTTTGTCTTTTGAAACAATTTCTTCCAGGTATGAAAACGATGCATCAAAATAATACGATACGGTCTTGCCTGAAATATTATAATCAACTTTTTTTATAGCCACCTCAATAAATAATACTATTAAAACAATTATATTTTACATGGTCCCTGCTTTGGGAAGGGAGTATTAGCTGTTCATCACTTTGTTCTGGTGATTGATACTTTCAAGGTGAACTGCATCAAAGTATTTTGTGATGAATTCATTGCTTAAACCAAGCTTATCGCCTTTTTTAAATGCTTTTTCCAGGATCTCGTTCCACCTGTTTGTTTGAAGGATGGTAATATTATTATCCCTTTTGTACTGACCAATCTTATCTGCAATTTTCATACGCTGGCTCAGGAGGGTCAGTAATTCATCATCCAGGTGATTGATCTGTTCCCTCAGTTTTGCCAGTGCATTTAAAAATTCCTGCTGATCCGTATTTTCATTTCTCCATTTTAGTGCATCGATCATTTCTGCCAGCACTTCAGGTGTTATCTGCTGTTTGGCATCACTCCAAGCATTATCCGGGTCAATATGACTTTCCAGCATCACGCCATCAAAATCAAGGTCAATACTTTTTTGAGCTACAGATTGCAGCATATGCCTGTTACCACAAATATGTGAAGGATCACAGATCAGTTTCATATCAGGGAACCTGCGTTTCATTTCGATCGGCAGGTGCCACATGGGCGCATTCCTGTATTCGGTATTACCATAATTGGAAAAACCACGATGGATCATGCCTACTTGTTTTACACCAGCTTTCTGTACCCTTTCAATACCACCGCTCCAGAGTTCCAGGTCAGGGTTAATCGGGTTTTTGATCAATACAGGTATATCAACGCCACGGAGTGCGTCAGCCACTTCCTGTACGCTGAACGGATTTACGGTGGTTCTTGCACCGATCCATAACATATCCACATCAAATTGCAGTGCATCTTCCACGTGTTTTGCCGTGGCTACTTCCACGGTGGTAGGCATGCCCGTTAGTTTTTTCGCCTGCAGTAACCAGGGTAAACCTTTTGTACCAATACCTTCAAATAATCCTGGTTTGGTACGGGGTTTCCAGATACCTGCACGAAGCATATCTACTTTACCTGTTTTAGCCAGGCGGGTGGCTGTTTCCAACACCTGTTCTTCCGTTTCGGCGCTGCACGGGCCGCTTATAATCAATGGACGTTTGTTCCATTTTTCCTGCGTCACTTCTTTCATATTTACTGTTTGAGTTTGCATAATAATCGTTTTTTGATTGCCAAAATTTTTTATGTGTTGTGTGTTTTATTTTGCTAAGAGAATAAAAAAGAAAAGGAGTTTAACCCGGTTCATTTATTCTTTTATACTGCTTTTTATTTTACGAACATTTATTTTTTACTCTTCATCGTTGTGTCACTCACTTGTACTTTTTCAGCACCAGTCATCAAAGCTCATCTCAAATTTTATTTCTCCTTTTCCATGGGTGCCATTCTCTTTCCAGCCCTGCAGCCTGTAAAATTGTTCTGCTCTTGTGTTGGGCGCTGTGCCAAGCCAGACTTTTTCTTTTGTTTGTTCAAAGTACCAGTCAAGCATCAGGTCGTGCAGCTTTTTACCAATCCCCTTTTTTTCAAAATCCGGGTGCACAAATAATGCCCAAATATTATTTTCCTGCAGATCAGCAATAGAAAATCCAACAATATTTTCATTCACTTCACAAACCCATCCTTTTCCTCTTGTAAACATATATGCTTCACAATCTGTATCCGTTACCAGGGCCGGGTTACTCAGCATATTTTCCTTTACCGCATTTCTTACAAGCTGTATCTGCTGTATATCCCTTTTTTCCGCTTCCCTGAATATCATAGAACACTTTTTTAAGAACAAACTACCAAACGTTTTTAAACTTTAGAATGCAAATTATTTTTTGCCTGTTACCAAAACCTTATTTTAATATTTTTCTAATCTTATTTGCATTTTCCATCAGTTCTGTCAGGTATTCCAGGTTTTCTTTTTCAAGGCTTGCCTTAAATTTTCTCAACTGGCTGATATGTTCATTTAAAACATCCAGCACATTTTCCCTGTTCTGCATAAATATCGGCGCCCACATGGCCGGGTTACTTTTTGCCAACCGCACGGTACTTTCAAAACCACCGCCAGCCAGTTCAAAAATGGCATCTTCTTCCTTTTCTTTTTCCAATACAGTATTGGCCAGGGCAAAAGATGTAATGTGCGAAATATGGCTTACATAGGCTGCATGTATATCATGGTTATAAGCATCCATGTATACCATGTGCATACCCAGCGATTGATAGATCTTTTCAACAGCTTGCACTGCATCCGCATCTGTTTTTTCTTTCTCACAGATCACACATGCACGGCCTGCAAAAGCGCCCTGTACTGCAGCTTCAGGTCCGCTGTTTTCTGTACCCCACATGGGGTGTGTTGCCACGAAGCGCCTTCGCAAAGGGTGATCTTTCAATGCATCACATAATGCAAATTTTGTAGAACCTGCATCCACCACCAGCTGCTTTTCATTTATCATATCCATTATCTTCAGCACTACCGGTACCGTGGCATCCACCGGGATGGAAACATATATAAGATCACTTTGTTTTACAGCTTCTTCAAGTGGTAATGATTCATCAATCAGCCCAAGTTCAATTGCTTTATCAATGCTTGCTTTTGCACGGCCCACCCCGATCACTTTTTTTACAAATCCTTTTTCCTTCATGGCCAGCGCCAGTGAACCGCCAATAAGGCCAACACCTACTATCGTGATCTTATCAAACATGCTGCTTTGTAATTACTGCTTCTTTTATTCTTTTTATTGATTCTTCAAATTTTTGCTCCGGGCTGCAAAGACTTACTCTTATAAAACCATTGCCTGCACTGCCAAAGATGCCGCCGGGTGTTATGAATACATTCGCTTCATGCAGTACTTTATCACTTAGTTCAAAGCCATCTTTATACTGGGAAGGAATAGATGCCCATACGAACATGCCAGCCTGAGTCGTATCAAATACACAATCCAGCAGTTCCAGTAATTCAAATACTTTTTCTCTTCTTGCTCTGTATACTTTATTTACTTCATCGTGCCAATCCTGTTCAAGCTCCAGTGCTTTTGCAGCAGCCAGTTGTAATGGAAGGAACATCCCGCTGTCCATATTACTTTTAAAACGCAGGATCTCATCAATTTTTTCTTTTGCACCCACCAGCATGCCCACTCTCCATCCTGCCATATTGTGCGATTTACTGAGTGAGTTTAATTCAATTGCCACTTCTTTTGCACCGGGCACACTCAATAAACTCATCGGGTTGTCATTCAGGATAAAGCTGTACGGATTATCATGAACAATTAAAATGTTATGTTTTTTCGCAAACGCCACCAGCTGTTCAAACATATCTTTTGAAGGTAACTGTCCTGTTGGCATTTGAGGATAATTAACAAAGATCAGTTTTACACCTTTTGCATATTTTTTATTCCCTTCTCTTAATAAATTCTCCAGCTGATCAAAATCGGGGTAATAACTATTTTCTTTTTTCAGGTCGTAATATAAAGGAGCCGCACCTGAAATTTTAAGCGCACTTGCATAAGTTGGATAGCCGGGATTTGGTACCAGTACCGCCGCCCCATCTTCCAGGTAAGTCATGCAAATATGCATGATACCTTCCTTGCTGCCGATCAATGGTAGTATTTCTGTATCAGCATTTAATTCAACAGCGTACCATTTATTGTACCATTTTGCAATAGCGTTTCTTAATACCGGGCTGCCTTTATAACTCTGGTAAGCGTGCTGGTTCGGTTTTAATGCTTCTTCATGTAATGTTTTAATTACATCCGGGTGTGGTGGCAGATCCGGGCTGCCGATACCAAGGTTGATAACATTTTTACCAGCCTTATTCATACCATCTATCTCTCTCAGTTTTTGAGAGAAGTAGTATTCGCCAATGCCTTCTAATCTTTTCGCTGTTTCCATTTTACTCTTATTCCACTAATTAAAAAAAACAATTACACGAATTACAGCTGTTTAATTTCAACACAATTAGTGTAATTCGTTCAAATCCGTATTATCAAAATTTATTTAATCTTTCCATTCTTATACACTCCCAGTACTTTTAACTCTTCCGTTTTATTCTTTGCTTCCTTTAAAGCGTCATTCAGTTGTTCTTTAGAATCGAATTCCAGGTCCGCATGAAAGGAGTATTTAAAATCAGAGCCGGGTATAGGCATGCTTTGCAGTTTGCTTAAATTGATCCCTGCATCTGCAATACCGGCCAGTACTTTTGCAAGACTGCCCCGGGAATGATCCGTATTAAAATTGATTGATGCTTTATTAGCATCCGCTACTTCAGTTGCTGCTTCAGCCCGCTGTAATACTAAGAACCTTGTATAGTTATTTTTTAAAGTATGGATATTGGGGGCAATAATTTCCAAATCATAAATCTCGGCAGCCAGTTTACTGGCAATGGCAGCAATATGTTTACTGTGATGTTTATGGATATGCTTAGCACTTAAAGCTGTATCTTCTGTTTCCACCAGCCGCCAGTTATGCTTATCCAAAAAATCAAGGCACTGCTGTATGGCCATATGATGTGAATGCACTTCTTTTATATCAGTAAGTTTTACACCAGGATTTACCATCAGGTTTTGCTTTATCTGCAGGTAAACCTCGCCAACAATTACCAGGTTGCTTTTTTGTAAAAGGCTGTAATTGGGTAAAATGCTGCCGGCGATAGAGTTTTCAATAGCCATGATGCCGCCATCACTCTCTTTTTTGCTGGATGCAATTTTAATTACCTCCCTGAAAGTGGCACAGCAGATCACTTCTGCATTTTTGCCATAAAAGTGCCTTGCAGCTTCCTGGTGGAAGCTGCCTTCGAAACCCTGTATTGAAACTTTAGCCATTTTTAAGCAATAAAAATCCCGGCCGTTTAGCCGGGAATCTTTTTGTATAAATCTTTTTAGTTATTTCAGTATTTAACAAAAGACACCCGGCCTGCCACTAAAGTAGTAGTAACCAAAATAAAATCGGGTGTATTTAGTAACGTTTTTCATTCAGGGTTCGAAATTAAGAAAGAAACATGGAAATGCAAATAAATATTTTCAAATATTCTTTCTTTTCTTTTGAAATATTTCAATAAACACTTTAAATCAAAGGAGATATAGTTAAAATAGAGACGCCCCTGTGAGCAGGGGCGACTTTAACGATTGCTTGCCATATGAAAAATCTTTATATAGAACCGGCTTTATTTTAAACAAGCAATTTACCGGTGTTATAGTAGTGATTAGTGCTTAGCAGCAGTATCAACTTTAGCAGCAGTATCAACTTTAACTGCAGTATCAACTTTTACAGTTGTGTCAACTTTTACAGTTGTATCAACTTTTACAGTTGTGTCAGCAGTAGGAGCAGTTGTTTCTGAAGCATTGTTGCAAGCTGTGAAAGCTGCTGCGATAGCGAAAACGAAAAGTACTTTTTTCATTGTTTTTGAGTTTTTTATTTGTGATTTTGATATTTAATACTGCAGCCTGGAAAAAGTAACCCAACTTTTTTAAAAAATTTTTTTTTCGTTGTTTTGGGTTACAATTGCAGGTTATAACGTATTAAATACAGACTGGTGAGTATTTCAGAGAAAGATCAATTACAGCTTAAAGGATTGGCACAAAGCGATAAAACTGCTGTTGAAGCAATTTACCGTGAGAATTACAGCATGATCCAGTCATTTATATTGAATAATAGTGGTTCTGCGGATGAGGCAAGGGATATTTTCCAGGAAGCGATGGTTGTGTTGTACGAGAAGTCAAAAGATATAAGCTTTTCGTTGAACTGCCAGATAAAAACTTACCTGTATTCTGTAAGCAGGAGATTGTGGCTCAAGCGTTTGCAACAACTCAGCCGATACAGTGCCCAGGTTGACAGTGTTGAAGATACGGTGCCCGTGGAAGAAGAACTGGAAGAACATGAGAAGCGGAATACAGATTTTTTGATGATGGAAAGTGCGCTGGGTAAGATAGGGGAGCCCTGTAAGAGCTTATTGGATGCTTATTATTTACAGAAAAAAAGCATGCAGGATATTGCCGGGGAATTTGGATATACCAATGCGGATAATGCTAAAACGCAGAAGTACAAATGCCTCATGAGACTTAAAAAATTATTTTTTGCACAATATAAAAATGCCTGAGGAATGGATGAATTAATAATGCTGGAGGCGATTGAGCGTTATGCCGGCGGCCAAATGTCGCCGCAGGAGAAATCTTTTTTCGAGGAGCTTCGCAAAACGAATCCTGAAATCGACCAGTTGGTGGTGGAACATACTTATTTTCTTCACGGGCTGGAGAAATTTGGAGATACCCGTTCTTTTAAACACCTGCTTATTGAAACTGAAGCCAAACTAATGGCTGAGGGTGTAATAGGTGAACCAAAAGTTACCGGTAAGGCAAAAGTGGTTCAGCTTTGGAATAAGTATAAACGCAATATGGCTGTAGCAGCTTCTATTGCAGCATTTATTTCTGTTATCAGCCTTGGGTTAATGGTTACCTACACCAAGAAGTATGGTGACGATAACTATAATGTACTGGTTGATAAAATTAACCAAACCAACAGGGTTGTTAACCAGTTAAAACATAACTCCAGTTTACCAACTGTTCCTGCAAAACCAGAACCAAAGGTAGATTTCAGGGGCACAGGGTTTTTGCTGGATGGTAAAGGTTACCTGGTTACAAATGCCCACGTTATAAGCAAGATGAAAAGTATCTACGTTGAAAATAATAAAGGCGAATACTTTGCAGCAACGGCTTTATATACAGATAACACTGTTGACCTTGCTATCCTTAAAATAACTGATACCTCTTATAAAACGATCAGCAACCTGCCATACAGTATCAGGCGTGCTAACTCTGATCTTGGTGAGCAATTCTTTACACTGGGTTTTCCACGTAACGAGATTGTGTATGGTGAAGGTTATGTAAGTGCCAAATCAGGTAATGACGGAGATTCCACAGCTTACCAGCTGACAGTATCTGCCAACCCGGGTAACAGCGGTGGTCCGGTTATTAACCGAAATGGTGAGATCATTGGTATTATCACCGCAAAAGATTCAAAAGCAGATGGAGTTGTATATGCAACCAAATCGAAAAATATTTTCAAATTATTAGATCAGTTAAAAAGGTCTGATACCAGTGCCCAGTCAATTAAGACGCCGGCCGGTAATAACCTGAAAGGCATTGACAGGGTTCAGCAGGTAAAGAAAATGGAAGACTTTGTGTTTATGGTGGTGGGAAGCCAGCAATAACAGGTACCGACTTTATTGAAACCCGGATAAGAAACTGCAGTCTCAAAGCTGCAGTTTTTGTTTTATACAGACCTGTTGTCGGCGGTAGAGAGTATAAAATTATTGGTTGCTGAAGGCCGGTTGCTTTGGACTGATTTATTTATTGTTGATATTTGGCAGCGGGCTATAAAAGGAAAAGGCTGCTATGAAATAGCAGCCTGGAAAATATCTTACTTAATTAAATTTATTATTCTC
Source organism: Ferruginibacter sp. (assembly GCA_047600665.1). Lineage (GTDB taxonomy): Bacteria > Bacteroidota > Bacteroidia > Chitinophagales > Chitinophagaceae > Ferruginibacter. The sequence goes on along the minus strand of JASGKJ010000003.1, from coordinate 689,886 downwards.
TTTAAACTAAGCTTATACCGCCCTTCCCATTTTACGTAAATACATGGCATGTGAAAAAATTGCATGCCGCATACGTTTAAACTCAGTGTATTTGATATTAAAATCATCACAGGTCTGTTTAATGATCTTGCTGATAGCGGGATAGTGTACGTGAGATATCCTTGGGAATAAATGATGTTCTATCTGGAAATTCAAACCACCAACAAGCCAGGAGATCAGCCTGTTTCTGGTGGCAAAATTAGCAGTTGTCTGCACCTGGTGAATAGCCCATTCATTTTCAATTTTATTCGTATCTGCCACGGGTAATGGAAAAGCTGTTTCTTCTACCGTATGAGCCAGCTGAAAAACAATACTTATAATAAAGCCGGTAACCATGCTGGCTATTAGAAAACCAACGAGCCACTTTACAAAACCAACTTTAATAATAGGGATGATCATAAATAACAGCGCATAACCCAATTTTGCGCCCCAAAAAGCAAAATGTTCCTTCATGCTCATCTTTTTGATGGGAACCGAGCCGATCCTTTTGCGGAAATACTTTTGATAGTCTGTAAGGAAGACCCAGATAAGATGCAGGAGGGTGTAAAGAAACCAAACGTAGTAATGCTGAAAACGGTGGATCTTATACCTTTTCTGGGTAGTGCACATACGCAGGTAAGGCTTTATTTCAATATCATCATCCACACCATCAATATTGGTATATGTGTGGTGAATAATATTATGCTTCATGGTCCACATGATATGACTGGCGCCTAAAAAATTGACGGATACTGCCGCTAACTTATTAACCATTTTACTCTTGCTAAAACTGCCATGGGCCCCATCGTGCATTACATTAAACCCGATAGCTGCAGTAAAACATCCTAATAATACACATTCGATAATGGCAAGCCAGGTTTGTGGTGTAAAATAAACCAGGTGAACATACAGTGCAATGTAAGAAATGCAGAAAAAAGCAGCTTTAAAAAAAAGACCAAAGTTGCCATTGTGCGACTTTTTTCTTTCTTCAAAATACTGGTTAACCCTTTTCTTAAGTTCTGTATGGAAATTGTTTGTACCCTGTAAAAATTTTGGAGTGGACATTAGCTTTTATGAATTGTGCTGCAAGGTACTACTTTATGTAAAAAAATTATAGCATTGTTTATCAACAATTCACGTATTTATTTTAATAAAAGCGTCAAAATTGTTAAACCCGATCATTTTACGGCTTATAAAACCTTCGCCATACTGAACACCAATCATTTTTCCCATCATTTTGCTGCGGTAGATCACGCTGTCCAGGAAATCCGGTGTGGAAATGTATGTCTGCGGCTCGTCTGTGTGATCAGGGTTATAAAATTGAGTACCAAAGGCTTTTATAGATTCAATTTTTTTATCAATTACAGCCGAAATATCAATTACAAAGTCAGGTTGCAGGAACCTGTCCTGGATATAATTAAAAACATATTTCGGCCGCCAGGCTTCCTGTAGTTTTCCACTGCAAACGGTTTCAATTTTTCTTAGCCCCGACAGAAAAGCGGCATCTTCTATTAGCCGTGCACTGCGGCCATGGTCAGGGTGCCTGTCTTCCGGGGCATTGCAGCATACAATTTCGGGCTGGTATTTCCTGATCACTTCAATTATTTTTCGCTGGTGTGTCTCATCATTTTGAAAAAAGCCGTCTGCCATTTCAAGATTTTCCCTCACATCAAGTCCGAGGATTTGGGCTGATGCTGCAGCTTCTTTTTTCCTCGTTTCAGCAGAACCTCTTGTACCCAGCTCTCCGAGTGTAAGATCAATAACGCCTGTTTTTTTACCATTCATTTTTTCAACCAGGAGGGTGCCGCTGCAGGAAAGTTCAACATCATCAGGATGCACCGCAAAGGCAAGTATATCAAGTTTCATTTTAAATCTTTTGAGTCGTTGGGATCGTTTAAGCCGTTGAAGTAAACAGGCTAGTTGCTGTTATTTTATTGAAAGGCAAAGATAAGCGTTCGGTTAAAACCAGTGAAGAGATACTGCTGTACAGTATAATTAACTGGGGCCATCAGCTCCTGTAGCCATACATTCTTTCCACTTCCAGCACTATTTTTTCCATTTCTGCATCTTCCCCATTTTTATCATAGGGTTGTTTGAGGCTTGTACTGAAAAAGAATGCAACTGTTTGGTAAAACCTGGCCACAAGGCCGCCTTTATATTCTTTTATGATCTCGTAGCAATTGTTACCGGTTTCCCGGTTAATAAGTTTCATTAGAACTTTCCCCTGGTAAATAGAAAGATTGGTAAGCGGCTCGGTAAATTCCTTTCTCAGGTCTTTCTCACGGGAATGAATGTATTTTTTTCTCTTTTCCTTCTCAGGAATATTGGCCAGGTGTGCATTCACATCATTTAATACTCTCCCGGCCCGTTTGGCATAGGGATAGGTAACATAAATAGCATTTCTTAATCTTGTCCATTTGGCATAGGCGTTCATTTGTGCTTCGTTCAGCCTCCTGAAAATTGCCAGGTCCGGTAATGTTTTCGCTTCGATTGTATCACCATCATAAATTACCGCATATGTTTTTATGGTGTCATTAACACTATGCTGCGACCGGGCCGGATCGGTTTTTATTGATAACAGGGTTACCAGTAACAATACCACAGTATATGTAGGAAAGGCAGCTTTCATGCTTTGTAAATTTAAGGTATCTGGCTTAAATGGAGCGAAAGTGTCGTTAAAGCTTTTACAATAAGACAGGAAAACGCCGGACGCCGCTGCTTAGCATAAACAGTAGGCGCTGCAACAAGCAATTGCAGGCTGTAAGTTTTCCTAAGAACCTAGGTTAACCCATATTGCTGACAGCACAGCGATCGCTGTAACAGAAATAAAAATAGCGGCTACCCGGATATTACGGCTGAGATTGGCAGAAATCGTCATAGCATGAAGGTTTAGCTAATAAAATAAAACGCAAACGCAGGTTGTTTATTTTGTTTGGGGAAAATTTTTATATTATATTTAATAATTTTATTAACTATTGCCGGAAGGATTTTTTCTTCTTTTGTCCAAAAACTTTAACAATGAAACTGCTGTTCCGCTCAATCGTTTTTTTTGTTTTCTTCTTTAATTGTGAAAGTGTTTCTGCACAGCTTCCCAATGGTATCAAATGGCAAAAATGTCTTGGTGGCAGTAAAGATGATATTGCAAAAGATGTTTTGGTAAACAGCGACGGGACAATTGTTGTTGCCGGACACTCACAATCCAATGATGGTGATGTAACCGGGCATCATGGCGGGTTGACCACTACGGATGCATGGATAGCAAAACTGGATACCTATGGAAATTTGCTTTGGCAAAAATCGATCGGCGGCACCGGAAATGATTATTTCAATACTGTAATAGCAACAAAAGATGGCGCTTACTTGTGTGTTGGGTATAGTGAATCAACCGACGGAGACATAACAAATAATGGCGGCTATAATTTTGGTGGGCAGGATTGTTTTATCGTAAAGATCAGTAAGGACGGGGATATTATATGGAAAAATTGCTATGGGGGCTCATTAAATGATCTTGCAGCAGATGCAGTGGAAACTTTTGATGGAGGTTATGCTGTAGTGGGAACCGCCACTTCTTATGACGGTTATGTGCAGTCAAAAAAATATGCCACAACAGACACGGATGGCTGGGTGTTTAAACTGGATGCAACAGGTAACATACTTTGGGAAAAAAGCCTGGATTATTTAAGCGATACTTTAAATGATGTGGGCTATAATGTTATTGAAGATGGGAATAAAAATATTGTAGCTTATGTACAGGCAACGGTTTATACCTATCAGCCTCATCCAAGCGGCGATGGTGAATTTTATAAGATAACAAATACACCAGGTATAGTTTACGTGCTGGATAAATTAACAGGGGATGTTAGCAGGGCTGATGACAGGGGTGGCGATTATGGCTTTTCCATGTGCACAAATGGAACAAATTATTACGTTGCCTACAACGATATTCAGTATGGACCACAGTGGCAAACCTGCCGTGATACATACTACAGTATAGTAACTTTTTTTCCTGTTGATTTTGGCGGAATTACCGGGAAAGACATTTATAATTCCTATTCTGACTGCCTTTATCCCCAGAATAAATTTGTCAACTTTTCCACGACACATGGTATTACACCTGCTGCAGGTTCCGGGTATATTGCAGTAGGTGATTATCAATCCTATCCTGATGTAAATAATTATGCTTACATCACCGCATCTAAAAATTATTTTGGAGGAAACGGCGAAGACCATTTTACCTCAACTGTTCCTTTACCAAACGGACGTGAGTTTATTACCGTTGGGTATACCAATTCAACTGATGGAGATGTGGCGGGTAACCATGGTGGTTTTGATTGCTGGGTCGTGTGGGTAACTGATCAAAATAAAATTGTTGGAAGAGTTTTTATCGATAAAAATGGTAATGGTATAAGAGATGCCGGTGAAACTGATTTTAATAATGCTGTAATAAAAACAACAAAGGACCTGGTAAATCAGTATGCTGTTCCATTGAACGGGCGTTATGAAAATATTACCGGTACGGGCAGTTATACAACCACAATTGAAATTAATAAAGCCTATTATACCAGTACGAATACAGGCAAAACAACGGTATTCAATTCATATGGATTAACAGATACAATTGATTTTCCGGTAGTGCCCATCGCCGGCAAAAAAGATTATGCTGTTTCAATCGCTGCAATAGATTTTCCAGGACCTGGCCAAACACAGGAATACATCCTTACTTATTCTAATAAGGGTACAGATACGCTTATTAATAAACTTGTTTATTTTATTAAAGACAGCCGCAGCCAGTTTGGTTATGCTGAACCAGGTATTGCTTCCATATCAGGCGATACTTTAAAATGGACCATCGCTAATATGCTTCCTGAAACTTCCGGTTCAATAAGATTTTACATAAAGCTTGACCCAATACCATCATTAACTATTAATGATACCCTTTCTTCATCAGCATATATTGACAGTACCGGTGATATTGCACCTGCCAACAACCTTGCAACCCTGCGCCAGCTTTTGAGAGGCAGTTTTGATCCTAATGATATTACAGAGATACACGGAAGTTACATAACACCACTGGAAATGATGCAGGAGCAATACCTTACTTATACTATCCGGTTTCAAAACCTGGGAAATGAAGCTGCTCAAAATATTATTATAAGAGATACGCTCAATGATAAACTTGACCCTGAAAGTTTTGAAATGATCGCAAGCAGTCATCCCTGTAAGCTTACATTGCAATATGGAAAGAATGCTGTTTGGAATTTTGAAAACATCCACCTGGCCGACAGCATTACCAATGATTCACTTAGCCGGGGCTATATCAGCTACAGGATAAAACCCAAACCGGGATTTGTTACAGGTGATACAATTCCGAACCGGGCTTCTATTTATTTTGATTTTAATACACCGGTACCAACCAATACGTACCTTACTATATTTACAGCTGTACCAAGTGTATGGACGGGCATAGCAAACAATGCCTGGGAAAATCCACTAAACTGGGCCAATGGAAAAATACCCGATGCCGGGAGCGATGTTTATATAAACGCAGGCAGTGTTGTTTATCCTGAAATAAATTCCATTGCTTATTGCAGAACTATCAAAGTAAACCCCGGCGCTGCATTAAAAATTAATACCGGTTCTCTTACTGTGGTTAGCAGTTATTTGCACCTGCCATAAATAAAGAGGAGTTCAATAACTGGAAGTTATTTTGTACGGCAAGTATCAAACGGAAAGATCCTTAAAAATATTACTGGGCCACCCGCATGCTTTTACCACTCAGCACGGTAAATATTACACCAGGGGAAACAGTGTAAGCTGTATTTAATATACACTCTCCACCTGCAGCAGGATTGATGATGATTTGTGTACCTGCCGGTGGGGTAGATGGAGGAACCTGGTTGTTGAGCCAGTTGGCTGCATCTGTCCAGTTACCATTACCAGTAAAAGTATAAGCAAGTGTGATAATGGATGTTGTTTCAAAAGCACCCAGATCTGGTTTTGCGCCACTGTAAGTAAGTCCTACATCCTGTCCGGCATCAATCAGGTCACTGCCGGCTGCCAGGTGCATAAAAGTGATGTCAGGTAAAGAGCCATCTGGTTTACGTGGGCCCCTGGCGCCAACAGTATCAAAAGAAATAAAATCAGCACTGCTTGTAGAAACAGGGCTTTGCCAGCTGTTGGTTTGTACAATGGAACCACTTACAAATGCATTGGAACCAGCGCTGCCATTGGCATTAAAAGCAACGCAATTTTTTACTGTCATCACGCTGCCTGCATCAAGCGAAATAGAGTTCATAATAAAATTCCCGCCACCATTTGCATAGGCTGTATTGTTGTAAAGCGTCATTGAACCCCTGTTATTATTTTGATCAAACCCTCTTTTCCGGTTAAAAAAAGAAACACAATTGGTCAGTGTCATATTATGGCTCATGTCTGTATTATCACTACCACCCATTTTAAAACCATTGCCATCACCATTGGCACCGCTTATTACATCAGTTTTTAAATAGCCGTTACGGAAACTCCAGCAATTTTCTAACGTTGTAGAAACACCATCTGAATTATAAGTGGCAGAAGGTCTTATATAACCATCCCAGCCATCATCAGAATTTTGCCAGGCACGGCATCCCCTGAATAAATTACCGGTACCCACATCCAGCTTACATGCAAAACCATCTGCATTTTCACTGGTGGCATCTTTGTTAAAATAGGAATCACAGTTAATAATTTGATTATTAGAAGCGCCTTCCGATAGTTGTAACCCCGAATCTTCATTTTCTGAAAATGTACAAAGCTCAACAACATTGTATGCCCCTGAGATGAACATTCCATTGTCTCTTGCCTTTACAAAATTTAAACCGTAAAGATGCCAGTAGCTACCTTTAAGATCCATTCCTTTCTTACCTGCATTTAATTTTGATCCATCAAATATCACCGTCTCTCCCTGGTAATTTTTAATAACAAGAGGTTTCTCGGCAGTGCCGCTCTTGCTTACACTTATAGTGGAATCGAGAGTATATTGATGAATACCACCACGTACAAAAATGGTATCAATATCCGTTTTGCCCAATGCCTTTTTCATTGATCTGAAAGGTGCATCAATTAAATAGCCGACATTTAAATCGCTGCCGGTTACAGATACATAATAATTTCTTGCCTGGGAAATATTAGTGTTTGCAAAAATGCTGATTGTGATAAGCAGCAAAGACAATCCTTGTTTCATACGTGTAAGCCCGTTAAAGTTTGACCATTTTTTAATAAAAAAATGTTGCTCAATTTACCGCCAAAATGATGCCTGTGGCGGTATTTTAACAAAACTATCTACGCAAACGATGTCAAATATAAACCGGGAACGTTGCCGGAAATATACCTGCTGAAATTGAAGAAGAATAGGGATCGTTTAGTCACTGCAGCGGGTAATCGCAATTTATCTCTACCTCATCAATTGAAGCGCCCATGCTTTTGTAAAACTCTATGGCGGCATTGTTCCATTTTGAAACTTGCCAGCGCACCTTTTTACAATGTGTTTCTTTAGCTAAAGAGAAAACATGCCGTAATAATTTTTTACCAATACCCTGTTTACGATAGGCTGGCTGTACATACAGGTCGTCCAGGTAAACGGCTTTGCCGGACCATGAATAATAGGCGAAGAAATAGCTGGCAAAACCAATTATTTTTTTATCAGCTGTTTCTGCAACATTACATTGAAAAAGATCTTTGTCCCCTTTCATTTGCTCAGGAGTGATGACGACTTTCTCCGGTGTTTTTTGAAAAGCTGCAAACTCTTTTATCAGGGAATAAACAGCAGGAATATCTGCTGCAGTTGCTTTACGGATGGTGATATTTATAGCCTGCATATTTTTAAACATAATGAAAATACCCGGTTCTCTTTGCCCGGCGAAAAAAATAAAATAATTTCAATGTGTAAAATAACCACCCTTAACAGTCTTTTAATTGTACCGTAACGACCATTGTATGAAAAAATTCTTCCTGGCAATTATCGTTTTATTTGTATTAAAAACCGGCTTTTCACAAACCAACTATACTTTTACTGGTAATGGCTATTGGAGTGTTGCAGCTAATTGGGCTGGCAATACAATTCCACCTGTTATACTGTCGGCCGGCTCTTCCATCTATATTTCACCGGCAGTTGGTGATACCTGTGTGCTGGATGTGGTACAAAAAATTTCTGGGGGTGCCAGCTTAGTAATTAGTTCCGGCGCTGTATTCATCGTATCTGGCGACATCAATAATTCTGTCCCCCTTATAACAACCGCCGCCATTTCATCAATAAGAGCTTATGATGCTGTTACGGGTGGAAATGTGCTTGATGATGGTGGTACCCCGGTTTTTGAAAGAGGGGTTGTATGGAGTACAAGCCATAATCCTACTATTTATGATAATAAAGTTGTTAACGGAACGGGTACGGGTAGCTTTACCATTAATATCCAGGGGATCACTTCTTCGACCACTTATTATGTACGGGCTTTTGCAAAAAACAGTACTGGTATTGGCTATGGCAACGAGTTAAGTTTTACAACACCCTCCATTTCAAGCGTTGTTATTTGTGACCAGGAATGGACGACCGCTAACCTCGATGTAGTCACCTACAGGAATGGCGATACCATTCCTCAGGTTACCAGCCAGGCTCAATGGGATACAATGACAACAGGTGCCTGGTGTTATTATGGATTTTACCCTGCAAATTATTATACAGGGAAGTTTTACAATGCAGCTGCCGTAAATGATCCAAGGGGATTAGCCCCAGCAGGCTGGCATCTTCCATGTGACTCTGAATGGAAAAAGCTGATAAACTGTTTGGGTGGTATCTACGATGCAGGTGCCAAGATGAGGGACACAGGTACCAGGTATTGGCTTCAGGCTGATCCTTCGTTTGATAACAGCAGCGGGTTTACAGCATTGGGTGCAGGAAGATATACCACAAATAATAGCGACCCCATTCACATACCTCTATGGGATTATTATCACTACGAATTTGGTCCTGGCCCCCAGGGTTGGGTGAATGATCCAACGTTTAAAAAATATGCTTTCTGGTGGAGTTCAACAGAAGCTGCGACCCCGGGTAGTAATTTATATCACTACCTTTTTCTTGAAGGTTACCAGTATTTGGCAAGCACAGTTTCTTTACCGCATGATGCTTTTGCTATTCGTTGTGTAAAAGGTGATGTAAATCCTGTTTGTAATACAGGTCCAACAACAGTAGCTACTGATAGTGTTACAGGAGTAACTCATAATACTGCAATTGGTTGGGGAAACATTACGGATTCACTCAATACAAATTTTGTTACCGAAAGGGGATTTGTGTGGGATACGGTTTCTAATCCAACAGTACAGCATAATAAAATAACCAGTGGTAGTGGTAATGGTCATTTTACCGCAAACCTGGCAGGTTTATCCGGTAACAAAACATATTATGTACGGGCTTATGCCATTAATTCAAAAGGTACGTCATATGGCGGGCAGGTTATATTTAAAACATCCCCTCCAATATTGCCCACAGTTGAAACCTGGTTTATCGAAAACAGTGGATCAACTGCCACTTCGGGTGGTAAAATAACAAATGACGGCGGAGCTGCAATTACTGCAAAAGGAATTGTTTGGAGTGCGGGACAGCATCCAACAGTGGCCGATCATTTTACAACAGATGGTGCAGGAAGTGAAACCTATAAAAGTCATATTGAAGGATTAACTGCTAATACCACTTATTATATCCGGGCTTATGTTACCAACGCCGCCGGTATTGGGTATGGAAATGAAATCAGGATAACAACAGCTGCGACGTTACCCGCAAGCGTTATTCTTTGTGGTAATACATGGATGCAGAAAAATCTTGACGTGGCAGTGTACAGGAATGGTGATCCCATTCCGCAGGTAACCAATACAACCGAGTGGGAGAGTTTAACAACGGGTGCCTGGTGCTGGTATAAAAATGATTCGGCCACTTACGGAGCTGTTTATGGCCGTTTGTATAATTCGTATGCAGTAAATGATCCGAGAGGTTTAGCACCCGAAGGGTGGCATGTTGCTAAAAACGCAGAATGGTCGGCATTATTTAATTGTACAGGTGGTGGCACTGCAGCATCAAATGCGCTGCGGGAAGCCGGGACCGCACATTGGAAAAGCCCGAACGCAGGCGCCACCAACAGCACTGGCTTTACTGCACTGCCCGGTGGATTCCGTATGTATTCGATTTATAATGGCGTGCCTTCAGATTTTTCAATAGATACAGGTGCCGGCGGTTACTGGTGGAGTGCGCCCGATAATAATTCGGATATAAACAAGCAGTGGGTGATCTATCCAACAATTGCATATAGTTATACTGCAGGTAAAACTGTTGGCTATTCGGTTCGTTGTGTAAGAGATTCAGCCATCAGCAGCGATATTTTGCCCGTTGTAACAACAACAGCTATATCTGCTGTTACCAGCGCCTCCTGTACAACTGGCGGCAATGTTATAAATGCCGGCAGCAGCGCTGTTACGGCAAGAGGTGTTGTGTGGAATACTGTACCAACTCCGGGTGACTTAAGCTCAGGCAATAAAACAACTGACGGTGCCGGTACAGGTGCATTTACAAGCACTATTACAGGCCTGGCTACTAACACAAAATACTATGTGTGGGCATATGCAGTTAGCAGTGCCGGTATTGTGTACGGGCTGCAAAAAACTTTTACCACACTACCTTCATCCATACCAATCATAACCACCTCATCGCATCTTATTATTGGTAACGATTCTGCACAATGCGGCGGAGCGATCAGTAATAATTATGCAGGTCCGCAAATAACTTCAAGGGGAGTGGTTTGGAGCGTAAACCCTAATCCAACAATTGGAGACAGCAAAACAACCAATGGCAGTGATACGGGTAGTTTCAGAAGCAAACTTACAGGGCTATTACCCAATACCACATACTACCTAAGGGCTTATGCAACCAATAGCAATGGAACCTATTATGGGAATGAGATGAACTTTAAAACCTTTGATCCGGCTACTCCTGCAATATCGGTTTGCAACAAAACATGGATGGTTAAAAATCTCAATGTCAGTACTTACAGGAATGGGGATGTTATTCCGCAAGTGACCAACAACCAGGAATGGGTAAACCTGAAGACAGGTGCATGGTGCTGGTATAATAATGACTCTGCTGCTTATGCAGCTGTATATGGTAAATTGTATAATTGGTATGCAGTGAATGATCCAAGAGGACTTGCACCGGCAGGCTGGCATATACCCGATGATGCAGAATGGAATGCGTTAGCAGATTGTCTTGGGGGTGCTGATGTTGCCGGCGGCGCTTTAAAAGCTGCAGGCACATCTTACTGGACAGAACCCAATACAGGCGCTACTAATACCAGTGGTTTTACTGCCTTGCCCGGAGGTCGCAACCTTGCAGCGGGCGTAATAGGTTTTGACGAAATAGGAATCAGCGGCCATTGGTGGACCACTACAGATTTCAACTCATCTTGGGGCGTTACCTGGTCAATCAACAATGCCAGCAGTGCTGTTACAAGAAGTAATAAATTTAAATTTTTCGCCTTATCTGTCCGTTGTGTGCATGATTAAAGCAGCTTTTAAGTTTTGAGTGATTGATTTCAAAACCGTTAGCTTGCTGCGAGGAAAAACATGTAAAACAAACCAATAGTGATCAGTGTTAAGAGGAGAGCGCCTGGTTTTGATGCAATACCTGCCCGCTGGATCATACTCATGATAAATCCAATTGCCATCAATACAAGCCCGAGCCATACGAGGTTGATGTAGGGGAAAATATAGGCTTTCAGCGTAACAAATTCCATCATCTTGTCGGATTCCTTTACGCCGATCTTTATTTTGTTTTGCTCCGCATTTACGCCGGCAAATCTTATATAAAGGTTTTGTGCATACACGGTATCATCCACCTGGTTAATGCCAAAACTGTCCACCAGCAGCATAGGCGCTGCTCTGTACCGCATACTGTCTTTGCCTGTAATGGCAATATCAGCCACGACAGCAGGGCCGGTGGTTTTAATGTTGAATTTATTTGTTCCCGGGTTTTTTATTACACCATTGAACACCATAAAACCCTTTGAATAAAAGATGGTATCGCCTTCTTTTACTTCCTGTATTTTAAAGCTGGCAGTATCCTCATTCTTTTCGGGATTGAGCGCATAAGAGATATAGGTGAATACATCGTAAGTAAGGTATTGTTTAGTGTCCGGGTTGCTGCTCATCGTATTATCCTTCATCATGTACACATCCGGGCTCAGTACAAATTTTTCTTTTACATTTTTTGCAGCATCTTTTCTTTCAAACAATAAATGATAAAAACGTCTTCCCTTTTCATGTCCTGCGCTGTCATTTAAAAATGTAACATCAAAATCTCCCATTTTATTGGGTACCTGGCGTATCAGGTTGATATTTTCTGCAGGGTTATCCTGTTGCTTCGTTAATGGATCGATACTGGTTGGTAACGCAAATGCTTTATACTTTTCTTCACTGATCACTTTTTTATTACCGGCAGAAATGAGCATACCGCCGATCATTAGTGCAAAGCCAAGGTGTGCAACAGATGCACCGGCACTTTTAAAATTGCCTTTTAAAATAGTCCAGATATAAGCACCATTGGCAACTACGGCATAAGTACAGGCAAATAAAGCAGCATACACAGCACCTAAAAATCCAGCACCCTGTTTATAATAAGTGATTGGATAAAATACAGCGATGAGTAAAGTGATCACAGCTGCAACAATAGTTGGTACAGCGATCTTCTTTAATAAGTAGTTTCCTGGTGTGGCTTTATACTTCAGGTATTGCGTAATGGCTGATAACAGGCCAATAATGATAGCGATCATTGCCATCACTTTGTTATAGGCAAATTCAGAATCTTCCGGCATTGCCAGCGGACCGTCATTCAGTTTAACAATTAGTGTTGAAAGTCCGGGTATCTTATTGTAAACCGGTATTGAAGTAAGACCAATAATAAAAACAGCAGTGAGAAAAAAAACAATGGCTCCAATGAACATCCAGAATTCTCTTGAGTTGAGCGCCTCTTCTGTTTTTATCGCAGGAATTTTTCTGTAGTTAACAAAAAAGTAAATAAGTGACAGAAGAGCGAAAGTGTAAAGGAAAGATTTTATAAGATTGTTCATAGCATTACCTGCTTCGGTAAATGCATGAACCGACGTATCTCCCAGTATGCCTGTTCTTGTAAGAAAAGTAGAGTAGAGTACAAAAACAAAAGTAAGTATCGAAAATAAATAGCTTGCACGAAGTGAACGTCCCGTTGCTTTATATACCAGCATGGTATGCAAGCCACCTACCAGTATCAGCCATGGTACAAACGAAGCATTCTCTACCGGATCCCATGCCCAATAACCACCAAATGACAGTGACTCGTACGCCCACTTACCACCCATCATGATACCAACACCCAATGCAGCCGCACTGAACAATGTGTAAGGCAAAACAGGTTTGATCCAATCGCCGTATTTTTTTGTCTGCATGCCGGCATAGGCGTAGGCAAAAGGAATGATGGTGGAGGCAAAACCTAAAAATAAAATAGGTGGATGTATTACCATCCAATAGTTACGGAGCAATACATTTAAACCAACGCCATCTTTGATCAGTTCAAGGTAATCAGGCCGGCTGAAAATAGGGCCGTTTATTTCATCTCTTGTAAGTACAAAAGGACTGTTACCAAATTTTGTTCCGAGTGTATATACACCCATGACCATCAGGGCTAAAAATACCTGTGCAAAACTGACAACGGTCATTACAGGTGCTTCCCATTCGCCTGCTTTTTTCATCAGCCATATGCCAATGAGGCAATGCCAGATGGACCATAATAGAAAACTGCCGCTCTGGTCTTCCCATATACAGGCAAGCAGATATTTAAATTCAAGTTCTTTTGAAGTGTGTTTATAAGCGTAGAGGTATTCTATATAGTGGTTACTGCAGATATAAAAAATACAGGAGAACACGGCCAGTACAGCGGCAACCTGCACCAGGAAGCTAACCCGTGCAAAATTGACCCATGATCTTTTTTCAGCAAGATCAGTTTTGCGTGAACCGGTAAAATATGCAATGGTGGCTAACAACGAACTGACAAAGGCAATCAAAACAAAAAAGTGTCCAATTTTTCCGACCAATAAATGCTCTCCTTCAAATTGCATAATAAAAAATTGTAGCTGTCTTTTGTTTCTATTAATGGTTAGCTATTTGCCAGCATTCTTTGTTCCTGGTTCCGATCCGGCTGTATTAGCTGGTGTAGTATAAGCCTCGGTGCCCGCAGTTTTCTCCAGCTGCTTTTTGTCGTCTTTGTATTTGCTTGGACATTTCAATAATATCTCTTTGCATTCAAAAACATCTCCCTGCATTTTACCTTTCAGTACCACCCGCTCACTGTGTTCCAGTTCAGCAGGTTTGGTATTGTGGTATATTACTTTTGTAACACCACCCAGGCTGTCGGTTGCTGTAAAGGAAAGATAATTGGGGTTATTGGCAGGATCATATTCAATTGGGGCTGATTTATCCAGTTTTGCTATCAGGTGAACAAATTTTCCCTGCTTTTGGCGGGCAGAATTGATCGTGTCGTAAGTGGAGAAGTCAACAGATAAAAGTAATAAAGCTCCTATTGCAAAAGCAATGGCCACCAGCATCACAATATGTGTTCTTTTCATACGTCCTTTTTTGCCGGGCAAAGGTAACGCAAAACAGCCTTAACCTTTTTATTTGTTTGCATGAACGGTAAGCTTTGTGTAATGAAATGTGAACGCCTCTATTTTTTTAAAAGATATTTAGCAGGCAGTCATTATCTTTGCGCCGTTTTTTCCATAAGGATGAACGCTTAAGTTTTTTATTTAATTTAAAGCAATGACAGACCTTTCACAGTTTGACCCCAATTCAGTAGGGAATCCCAATAATAATATTTTCGGCCTACCTTTTACAGAAGAAGATGCCCGGCTGGTTATATTACCCATACCCTGGGAAGTTACAGTTAGTTACAGGGCTGGTACTGCAAGGGCGCCGGAACATGTATTCAAAGCCAGTCTCCAGGTTGATCTTTTTGATCCTGAATACAGGGATGTATGGAAGCAGGGATTTTACATGCGTGACTGTGATAAAAAGATATTGATGAAGAGTGACTACCTCCGCAGGGAAGCTGAATTATATATTAATTATATATCCGAAGGCGAAGACGTAAACGATAATAAGTTTATGTGCAAAACGCTGAAGGAAGTGAATGCGGGCAGTAATTTTCTTAATGACTGGGTGTTTGAACAAACCACCGACCTGATGAACAGCGGCAAACTGGTTGGCCTGCTGGGTGGTGATCACAGTACACCGCTTGGTTATTTTAAGGCCATTGCAAAAAAACATGGCAATTTTGGTATACTCCAGATAGATGCCCACTGCGACCTGAGAAAAGGGTACGAGAATTTTAAATATTCACATGCGTCCATCATGTACAACGCACTGGAAGAAATTCCTGAGCTGCAGAAACTGGTGCAGGTTGGTATAAGGGATTATTGTGAAGAGGAATGGGATTATATTCACAGCAACAGGAGCCGTATTGAAACTTATTTTGATAAGGATATAAAAGAGAAACAATTCAATGGGCAAACCTGGAACCAGGTAGCTGATGAAATAGTCAGTCATTTACCGCAGCAGGTTTTTATCAGCTTTGATATTGACGGGCTTGATCCGAAACTTTGTCCGCATACAGGCACACCCGTGCAGGGTGGTTTTGAAACCGAACAGGTATTCTATCTCTTTAAAAAAGTATTGCAGAGCGGCAGGAAACTGATAGGCTTCGACTTGAATGAAGTGGGTGTAAGCCAGCAGGAGTGGGATGAGAATGTAGGTGCAAGATGTCTCTTCAAATTATGCAATATGCTGGTGGCTTCTAACTCATAAGCATGCAGCAGCACTATTCTTTTTTGCTGAATAACCCGGGTTTGCGGCAATACAGGCGCATTGCCTATATTATTACCGTACTTAATTTTTTATTTTTTTCCTGGCAGGTATTTCTTGCTCAGCAGCCGCTTAATACCCTTGCTGGTAAATTATTTCTTTTTTTGATCGCCCTGTCATTCCTGTTCGAATGGTTGTATAAAAAGATCACTCACAGTGATCAATATGCTTTTATTATAAATTACCTTGTTTTGGCTATGGGGTGGGTTTTTATTACTCCCAATATTTTAATGCTGCTGTTGCATTTACTGCTGGCTGCAATGGATATGATCGCAAGGCAGAAAATTTATTTACTGGTCGGTAAGGATGGTATAAGTCAGTCGCAATGGAAATTTAAAAAAATATATCCCTGGAAAGATTTTAATAATGTGGTATTGAAAGATGCCCTGCTCACACTTGATTTTAAAAATAATAAGATACGTTACTGCGAAATAAAAGAACCTGTGGATGAAGCCGTCTTTAATGAATTTTGCAGTCAGCAACTTTCATAATGCTGAAACCTGGTTTAAATGTTTTTCCGGCTGCAAAGTTTTCTGAATGCTTGTATGGAAAAATTTCCTGTTGCAATCTCATTGAAAAAATATTTATGGCTGCAATTGAGAACGCCGGCAGCAACAGGCATGCACACGGCAAAAAAATGATAAAGAAATCAACCCGGGTAGATTTGACACCAATGGTTGATCTTGGTTTCCTGCTTATTACTTTCTTTGTTTTTACCACCACTATGTCAAAAGCAACGGCCATGAAAGTGGAAATGCCTTTTGATAAAACGGATATCACTGATGATGTATGTAATTCCTGCGTAATGACAACCCTGCTTTGTAAAGATGACAAGATAAAATATTACGAAGGCGACCTGGGAGCGGCTGTGGTACAGGATGCAGATTACAACAGCATCCGGGACATCATACAGCAAAAGAAGAAAAAAGTGCAGCAGGCTGTGGGCAATGCAGACCGGTTTATTCTTATCATCAAACCCACTGAAGAAAGTTCTTTTAAAAACTTCGTGGATATAACTGATGAAGCCGCTATCAACTGTGTTAAGCGTTATTATATCGACGAAGTGAATGGTATAGAAAAAATAAGGATCGGCCTGAACCCATAGCTTTCCTGTTTATCTTTGCCCAATGTTCAATAAACTTTCAGGCTGGGATGATACGATCATTGCACTGGCAACACCGCATGGCATTGGTGCCATTGGTATAATACGCTTAAGCGGTGCTGATGCAATTACGATCGTGAATGCATTGTTCCCTTCTAAAGATTTGAACCAACAAGCGTCGCATACGATCCATGTTGGTTTTTTAAAGGATGGTGATAAAGTTTTAGATGAAGCGGTGATCTCTCTCTTTAAGAATCCAAAAAGCTATACTGGTGAAGACGTGGTGGAGATCAGTTGCCATGGATCACCTTATATACAGGAACAAGTGATGAATGCCTGCATAGCTAAAGGTGCAAGATTGGCAAAGCCGGGTGAATTCACACAACGTGCTTTTTTAAAAGGGAAACTGGACCTGACGCAGGCAGAAGCGGTAGCCGATCTTATCGCCAGCAATACAGAAGCCAGCCGCAATACGGCGCTGCATAATATCCGTGGTGGCTTCTCCGGTATTTTAAAAGAACTAAGGGAACAGTTGATCCAGTTTTCTGCATTAATAGAACTGGAACTTGACTTTGCTACTGAAGATGTGGAATTTGCCGACCGCACAAAATTTTATGAACTCATCAGCCGGCTAAATCAGTCCACAGCCCAACTGATTGATTCCTTCCAGCTGGGTAACGTGATAAAGAACGGTGTAAATGTTGCTATTGTGGGTAAACCCAATGCTGGTAAGTCAACATTACTTAATGCGCTGCTGAATGAGAACCGGGCCATTGTAAGTGAGATAGCAGGCACCACCAGGGATACGATTGAAGAGGTGATCAACATCGATGGTATTTTATTCCGGCTGATCGATACGGCGGGTATCCGTGAGAGCAAGGATGTAATTGAATCGATCGGTGTTGAAAAAAGCATGGAGAAAATGCAGCAGTCGGACCTGGTGCTGTATTTATTTGATGTAGCAGGAGAATCACAGGCAGATGTGGAAGCAGCATTACTGCAGGTGCAGCAGCAAAATAAAAACTTTATTGCTGTCGGTAATAAGATCGATGTGGCTGGTGAAACAACAGCACAACAAAAATTTTCAGGAGACGGTGTATTATTCATCTCTGCTAAATCCAGGCAGCATATTGAAGTATTAAAAGAAAGGCTGGTGGATAAAGTGGTGCAGGGAACAGTGCATACCGAAAGTACCATTGTTACCAATGCCCGTCATTATGCTGCGTTGCTTGAGGTGAAGCATTCATTACAGGATATACAAACCGGCCTTGATAATAATATCCCCGGCGACCTGCTGGCGCTGGATATCCGCCGCTGCCTGCATTATCTTGGTGAAATAACGGGAGAAGTAACGAATGAAGACCGGCTGGATTATATTTTCAGTAAGTTTTGTATCGGAAAGTAATTATTCTTCCTTTATTTGGTAAATGCTTGTTATTGATGCATTTGTGCATAATTATTCTTCTCTTATTTGTTGTCTAACCCTTCTTTTTTAGTTATATTTGTTGCCTGATTGTTGCCCGAATTTGTTGCCCACAAATAAGGCAACACCAAAGGGAGAACATGCTACATACAGCTACATCCTGCTACAATCAGCTACAACAGGCAACATTATGAGCAGCAACATTCGTCTTCAAAAAACCTGTAATTACTGCGGTGAAAAGTTCACCGCAAAAACTACTGTTACTCAGTTCTGCTCAGATAATTGTGCTAAAAGAGCCTACAAGAAAAGAAAGCGGGATGAAAAAGTAGAAGTAGCAGTAAAGCAGGAAGCAGAAAAAGCAATCTACAATCCCGCCATCTCTCAAAAAGAATTTCTTTCCATTGAAGAAGCTTGCCAACTTATCAATGCCAGTCGTTGGACAATCTACAGGCTTATAGAAAAAGGAACTATTAAAGCCGCCAAGCTGGGAAGAATTACCCGTATTCCACGTTCCTCAATTAATCACCTTTTCAAATTAACTGAAGTATGACGGTCACACTACGCCAACGCAAAAAAGGCGATAGAATAAGCCTTTACCTGGACTACTACAAAGACGGTAAACGAGACTATGAATATCTACAGTTGTATTTGGTTCCAGAGCCGGAAAAGGGCAAGCTAACCAAAGAACAGAAAGAACAAAACCGTAAAACGATGGCACTTGCCGAAGCCATACGTTCTAAACGGATGTTGCAGGTCAAGAATGAAGAATATGGTTTTCGTGATACTGATAAAGCGAAGGGTAGTTTCTTATCCTACTTTGAACGCTTAACTGAGAAGCGAAGGAACAGCCAGGGGAACTGGGGAAATTGGGATAGTGTGCAAAAGCATTTGGAAAAGTTTGCAAAGGGGAATGTACAATTCAAAGACGTAGATAAAAACTGGTTGGAAGATTTCAAAGACTATCTGCAATACGAAGCCAAAAGCAAGAACGGTAAAAAGCTCTCTCAAAATTCGCAATGTTCATACTTCGGCAAAGTGACTGCTGCATTAAAAGAAGCAGTTAAGGAAGGCATTATACAGGTCAATCCGGCTAATCAGGTTGCAGGCATTAAGCCCGATGATCCAAGCAGAGAGTTTTTAACGTTGGAAGAATTACAGGCAGCCGCCCAAGTAGAATGCGAAATGCCGGTTCTAAAAAATGCATTCATCTTTTCTGCACTCACTGGTTTGCGTTGGTCTGATATAGAAAAACTGGTATGGTCAGAAGTCCAGTATTCAGAGCCGTCCGGTTATTATATCCGTTTCCGGCAGAAGAAAACCAAAGGAGCAGAAACATTACCCATATCAGAACAAGCCTTTCAATTATTGGGAGATAGAAGGCAACCGAATGAGAAAGTATTTGAAAACCTTTATTACAGTGCCTGGCACAATTTAAAGCTAAGGGAGTGGGTAATGAAAGCAGGTATTACAAAGCACGTTACTTTCCATTGTGCCCGTCATACATACGCCACTTTACAGCTTACGTTGGGTACAGACATTTACACCGTATCAAAACTGTTAGGTCATAGGCATTTAAAAACAACCGAAATTTATGCTAAGGTGATTGATCAGAGGAAGCAGGAAGCAGCCAATAAAATCAAATTGAAATTATAGTTCATGGAGATAAAAGTTTTACATAGCATAGTGCATTCAGAACTCATGCCCTGGTCTTTTGATCAAAAGCAGCAAGCTACTTTGAAAGAAAGTCTTAAAAAAGCACTTGCGGTAAAACCTGATACCTTAACAAAAATAACAGAACAACAGATGATACTGCTTGCTGCTTATCCGGCATTAGCTGCATGGCTGCAAAAGCAAAAAGTAAATAATGATGCAGCATTACAAGAACTTTCTTTTGAAACAGAATTGCCAAAGCATACCGACGCTGCCACAAAGTTTTATTCATTGGTAATATCTAACGAATGTAAAAGGCTGTACAATCTATTTATTGAAACTACTGGGAACAAGAAAAATGTAGTTGACCTGAATTACCATACAAACGGGCTGCTAAAGAAGGTCAAAATATTATTGATACATCTTAACAAAGAAATCAGAGGCAAGCAAGTTGATGATGTATCATTAATTGCTAACAACCTCACTGCTTTCGTCCTGCACTACTTAAAGCGGCAGCTTGTTGCATTTTATTTCAGCATTCAGGAAGTTCATAAACCCGTATTAGAAGAAGTCATTGATTTGGAAAACTTCTTTTTACTGGAGCTTCAGGAAACGATTGATAATGTAATTCCCATCAAACAAATTCACACCATTGAAAGAACGACAATTGCCGAAGCAATAACAGAAGAAACCTTTTCTTTTGGCTTCCATGGCGACCCCAAGAAACTAAGAACTGTCATTGCTGATCTATGTAGAGAAATTGAATTGTTAGACGAAAATCATTCCCAGGTGAATGATATAATCCACGTATTAACTGTAAAAAAATTAGTGCCAGGCAGCAAGCACATTCGCATTGGTTGCCAAACAAAGCAATTCAGGTATGTGCTTGACAAGCTGGATAGTTATTTCAATCACCTCACTTTAGCCAATGTAGAAGCATCACAGTGTTTCTTTTCAAAACAGGATAAACCCATCACAGAAAATAATCTTTCTGCCAGCGCTTCCAAAGGCAGGATCAATGTTCAAAAACAGTCAAACATTGACAACATTTTCAAACAACTGCAATAAAAAAGGTTAAGCTTACTCCGAAATCTGAGTAAGACCTTAACCCCTTAACCTTTGCCCCTTCTGCATTTTAGAGGTTTGTGTCATCAAACAAAAATTATTGTAAAATGACACAAGACAATTTAATTCTCGACAAGCTCACCGAAATAGCGAGCAAGCTGGATGAGCAAAACCTTTTGCAGAAAACAGTCCTCAACTTTAATGAAGCCTGCAAGTATCTTGATGTAAGTCCTTCGCATTTGTACAAGCTCACAAGTACAAAGCAAATTCCGCATTTCTGTCCACAGGGAAAGAAGCTATACTTCAAACGGGAAGAATTGGATAACTGGTTACAACGTAACCGCCAGTCTGCTGCCGATGAAATCGAGCAGACCGCATCTGACTATGTGCTACGCACCAGACGCAAGAAGTAACCCATTCCTTTTAACTGAAAGATTGAACAAATGGCTTCAAGTACCATATTCAGGAATTTTTCTATTCCTGTAGAAAATAAATCGCTGATCATTATTGCAAACGACATTGCTTCTGGCAAATACCAGCCGCAGGTTGACCGTCTAAGGTCCTTAATTGCCGAAGGCAAGAATGAAGAAGCACAGGAAGTAAAGAAGCAAATATTGGCATTCACACCCTCAGCGGTCTTTAGAGAAAAGAGGCTACTGCAGTACGTTGAAATGTACAGCGGCTTCATTCACCTGGACTTTGATAAACTCACACCAGAGCAATTAGAAGAAGCCCGGCAAATAATAGCGGCAATACCTTACACATTCCTTTGTTTCGTTAGCCCCAGCGGCAATGGCTTAAAGGTATTCCTTGAAGTTAGCACAGGTATGGAGCACCACGATATTGCTTACCAACAGGTGCAGCAGTATTATGAGAATGCAACAGGTTTAAAAGCAGATCCAAGCTGTAAAGACATAACACGGTTATGCTTTATGAGTCACGACCCACAAGTTCACAAGAACATTCAAAACAAAAAGTTTGAAGTAGTAGTAAGCGATGTTCCTAAAACAGAAAGCATCAAATCTGCTATACAAGCCATTAATCCAATTCAGCCAGAACCAGAGGAACCCGAAGACCTGAACGCTTCTTTCATTTTCAATCAGCAAATACAATTTACTAATCAAAAAATCTCATACCAAAATGGCAACCGTAATAACTACATATATCTATTGGCTTCCAATTGTAACCGTGCAGGGCTACCTCAATCTGTTACTTGCACTCTTATTGCTCAACATTTTGATTTACCTGGCAGAGAAATTCAAACGGCGGTAAACAGTGCATATCTGCACCACACCCACGAGTTCAAAAAGTTTGAACCAAAAGAAAACTTGCAGCAGCAACAGGAATTACCAGAAGAAGCAATGCCCACATTACCGGACGCAATTTTCAATACTATTCCTGAATATCTGAAGCAGATAACCAACGTAGCAACCACCAATGAAGAAAGAGACATTTTATTGTTAGGCTCACTGGTTACATTAAGCGTAGCATTCCCCAAACTCATTGGCAAGTATGGCGATAATCCGGTAAACGCAAACCTTTTCATCTTTGTTTCTGCTAAAGCATCAGCAGGTAAAGGCATCCTAATTCATTGCCGCAAATTGGTAGAACCCATACATCTGAACTTGAGAGAACAGGCAAAGATTTTGAAAAGGCAGTACGAATTGGAAATGCAGGATTATAACGCCAACAAATCCAAAGACAGCACCATAGAAAAACCACAAAAACCACCGCAGAAAATGTTATTCATACCTGCGAACAATAGTGCTACCGGCTTCTTGGAAATTCTCAGCGACAGCGACAGCCGGGGAATAATCTTTGAAACAGAAGGCGACACACTTTCAAAAGCATTTAAAAGCGATTACGGCGATTTCAGCGATGGTTTCCGCAATGCATTCCAGCATGAACCAATTTCTTATTACCGCCGTACAGATAAAGAGTATGTTGAAATTCCACGTCCATGTTTATCTGCATTGTTATCCGGTACGCCAAAGCAAATTCAGATCCTCATACCCAATGCAGAAAATGGTTTGTTCAGCCGTTTCATGTTCTACGTAATGAATATGAAACACGAGTGGAAGAATGTGTTCGCTTCAAAAACTGAAAGCGGTTTGGATGTTCACTTTGAGCAATTGGGCAAGCAGTTCTATGCACTGTATCAAACCTTGCAGGCTAATCCCGAAATCCACTTTTCATTGACTGAAGAACAGCAAGACAGGTTCAACCAGTTTTTTGAAAAAATACAAACCATGTATATAGCCATACAGGAAGAAGATATTATCAGTTCAGTTCGCAGGTTAGGTTTAACTGCTTACCGCATCATGATGATATTTTCCGCTCTGCGGATCATGGAAACCGGCGAAGTGACAAACAGGCTTGTTTGCGATGATGTGGACTTCGACAATACCTTACAGATGGTTACAGTACTGGTAAAGCATAGCAGCTATGTATTTACACAAATTGCCCAAGATAGTTACAAACCTAAACCCAAGAACAGGAAAGAAAAGTTCCTTGAAAGCCTGCCCTACAACTTCAATCGGCAAGCCTATGTAGCCACTGCTTTACAGCTATCCATTCCTGACAAAACCGCCCAGAAATACATCAAAGACCTTGCTGATGCAGGCATAATCTTGCACAATGGGCAAGACAATTACACCAATCCTTCTGCGTCAAATCCTCAATAACCCCTCTTTTGAGGATTTGAGGATATGAGGAAATCCATTGCAGATAAAAGCAGATAGTTTTTCAATACCGGCAGCCATATTTCATAGCAGCTTTGTTGCGTCGCAAGGACTTCATCTGTTGTGCTATAAGCAGCAATCTAAAACCCTGTTTCCCCAAATCCTCATTTCCTCATCCCTTAGTATTTCAGGTTATCACCTTACAGGGGGCGTTGCACTGTCAGGCTAAAACCTTCCTTTTTTCTTTTATTTGTCAGGCTATTTCCTTACATTTGTTTTTGTTTAGTCAGGGCATAACCTTACAAATATGGCTAAGAAATCATTACAAATACAGCAACTGAACGATAAGATGCTGGCTTATAGCAGCTTGCAAAAGATTGCCCCGCCGCCTACCGGCTGGATTAAAGCGGTGCGTACTGCTATTGGCATGAGCCTGCAACAGTTGAGCAGCCGTCTTTCTATTACCCGGCAAAGTGTGCAGGAAATGGAACAGCGGGAAAAAGATGGTTCCCTTACCATAAAATCCCTTCGGGAAACCGCCGCCGCTTTAGATATGCATTTGGTATATGGCTTTGTCCCTAAAGATGGTTCGCTGGATGCATTGATTGAGAGGAAGGCAAAAGAACTGGCAAAGCAAATTGTGCTCCGCACTTCCAATACTATGAAGCTGGAAGACCAGGAAAATTCAAAAGCAAGGATTGAAAAGGCTATAGAGGAAAGAGCAACTGAAATAAAAAACGAAATGCCTAAAACATTATGGGATTAGACCTGGAATACCAGGACGGGCAAACGCCGCTGGACGAAGATGAAAAGGAAGGGCTGAAAATTGCCACCATTGCCACTCGTGGCGAGTTGGATGAATTTGAACAGCAGAATATTGAACAGGCAATCCTCTGGACTTTGAAACGAAAGTTTAAGCCGGAGGCAATTTTTACGAAAGACTTTGTAAGAAATGTGCACAAAAGAATGTACGGCGATACTTGGGCATGGGCAGGTGATTTTAGAAAGACCAATAAAAACATCGGTGTTGACAAATGGCAGATACCAACAGACCTGCATCATTTGTTAGCCGATGCAAAATATTGGATGGAGCACAACACGTATCTGCCGGATGAAATTGCCATACGCTTTAAACACCGCATTGTAAGCATTCATTGTTTTCCCAATGGCAACGGCAGGCATAGCAGGTTAATGGCAGACATAATTATTGAAAAGATTTTTAGTTTGCCGGTGTTTACATGGGGTGCGGCTAACCTGGTAAAATTTGGTGACCAGAGAAAAGAATATTTAAGTGCATTGAAAGCGGCAGATAATGGAGATATGAAACCGTTGATACAATTTGCAAGATCATGATGTGTTGTTAATAACTTGATTTCTGAATGTTCTTGCTACCGAGGCGGTAATAATAAATTTGTTAGATAGATAAGAAAATAATTTAAAATAACTTATCTAATAAAATCTAAAATAGTATTTGACTTAACATCATAAATAATGGCACAGTATCAATATATATTAGGGGATTCGTTTAAAAAACTTCAAACTATTGAAGATGGAAAGTTCAAGCTTATTGTGACTTCTCCACCTTATAATGTTGGCAAGGAGTACGAAACAAAAAAATCAATCGAAAATTATCTGGATGATCAGAAAACAATTATTAAAGAACTTGTAAGAGTACTAAACTCGTCTGGTAGTATTTGCTGGCAAGTTGGCAATTATATTGATAAAGGAGAAGTTTTTCCTCTTGATTTTTTCTACTACGAAATATTTAAAAGCTTCGGCTTAAAGCTCCGTAATAGAATCATATGGCAATTCGGACATGGGTTGCATTCGTCGAAACGCTTCTCAGGCAGATACGAAACAATTTTATGGTTTACAAAGGAAGATGATTATACGTTTAATCTTAATGATGTGAGAGTGCCATCTAAATACCCGGGGAAGAAACATTTTAAGGGTCCTAAAAAAGGACAATATTCCGGCAATCCGCAAGGTAAAAATCCTTCAGACATTTGGGAGATAGTTTTGAATGATTGGGAGAACGAAATCTGGAATATCCCAAATGTAAAAGCAAATCATGTTGAAAAAACAGAACATCCGTGTCAATATCCAATTGAACTTGTTGAAAGATGTGTTTTGGCTTTAACAAATGAAGATGATTGGGTATTAGATCCGTTTGCAGGTGTAGGATCCACTGTTTTAGCAAGTTTAAAAAACAATAGGAATGTTGTTGGGATAGAAAAAGAAAAAAAATATAGAGATGTGGGGCAGCAAAGAGTGCAAGACTTTTTGCAAGGTAAACTTCAATTTCGTCCTATAGGCAAACCAATTTATGATCATACACAATCAAAACTTTCAGAAGTCCCATTAGAATTTCGCTTATGATAATAGAAACATATTCACACCAAAACGCAGAAACTGCAGTTGATCCAAAAATTAAAAAGAGCATTATCCAGATTTTGGAGGTAACGAAGTTTTCTATTCATGAAGGCTGTGCGGATAAACTACGGAAAACAATCCTATCACAGTTAAAAGAAGTTGGGTGGTCGGCTGATTTTAAACTTGACGCACATTCACAAATTTCATTAACCTCAAGCAATGATGATCATGTATTATGTTTTCAAACTGGCAACATGAGCAGGTTTTATGCAGACCTACTGAAGTTGCAGTATGTGTATAAAAACAAAAAATCTAAAGCTGCCATCTATTTGATTCCTTCGAAAGAGGCTGCAAAAAAAATGGGCTCAAACATAGCTCATTTTGACCGCTTTGTTTTTGAATTAAACTTATTTAAAGATATAGTTACAATCCCAACATTAGTAATCGGAATAAATTAATTATGAGATACGGATATTCTTTACCAGAACGATTGCAAAAGTTTAATGAGCTTTTCTCAAATAAACAAGCAAATGCCATAACAAAGTATGATATACCTACAGTTAATGGTAATGAATTACATGAAGTATTTCATGTGTCAGCTGAATTACCAAAATATCGCCTTGATAATACAAGGACATTGGCTTTGCAAGAGCAATACATATACTCAAATAACCTTTCAGAAGATTTCTTTAATGAGGTTGAGTCAGATCAAGTTCAAGAGATTCAGCATAATCTTCTAAAAACCTTAATCAGGTCTTCTGATAAAGAAAAGGATCTAATCAAATATTTTTCTGATCAAACCCAAACAGAACCTTTGATTTTGACCCATGATGGTTTTGTTATCTCGGGTAACAGGCGTTTGTGTGCATTTAGAGAGTTGCTTGAAGAAGATTATGAGCAATTTAAACGTTTCAGCCAGGTAAGGGTTGTAGTTCTACCAAATTTAGATGCTGATAAAATAGATCAAATTGAAGATTTTCTTGAACAACAAGTAGATATAAAAGAGCCTTTCACTTGGGTTAATAGGGCTATGGGTTATCGGCGTAGAATGCAGAAATATAATTACAGTGATCAGCGTATAGCAGATATTACGGGTGTAAAGAAAAATCAAATCAATTCGCTTATCGAAAAGCTGGAAATGGCGGATAGGTATTTAGAGTCGATTGGAAAGCAAAAAGACTATAATCAAGTTGACAAAGATGAATACGCCTTTGATAAAATTGTAGGGTGTCTGCAAAAAGATAAAGGTCCTGTTTCCCGAAAAAATGCTTTTGAAAAAATCTCTTTTCTTTCAATTAAAAACAAAGGTACAATTGCAGATAGGATGTATAAAAACATACCTATAATTTATCAATCGCAACAGCTTATTTACAATGACATAGCCGAAGAGTTTGAGGAAGAGTTAGAAGAACTTAAAAATCAGCAGGCAAGCAATTTAAGTTTAGCTTCTTTGGAACTTTTCCCTGATGAAGCTACTTCTATTTCCAAACTTTTGGACAATCCTGAAGTTGAAGAGAAGGTAATAGAAATTGTGTCTGATCGAATAGAAGAACACTTTGCTTTGGATAGGGAGAAAAAGAAAAAATCAAGTGTGTTAGAAAAAGTAATCAAAGCTCATACAGCTTTGATTGAAGCTAATTCGCTCATTTCAGACGTTTCGCATAAATCAGGTGTTTCTCAGCAAATAACTAATATTGAAAAGCAACTAACCAAGTTAAAAGAGTGGGTTAATAAGCAATGATTATAATTGACTACATAGAAACAGATCAGCTTTGCAGGCTTGAAACTGATAATGTAAATAATGATTGGAAAAGGATTAGGTCCTATTACAATCAGATTTCAGATCAATCAGAAATCTTTGACGGTTCTATTGAGCTGCCTTGGCATTCTTTCATTGCTAATCTGAAAATGTTAGCTGATATTGTAAGCCTTTTCAATGTTGAGCTAAAGTTTACTAAAGAGGCGGATGATTTATTAAAGGTAACTACAAAACTTAGGCAAGAAATTTCATCATTAGATGAAATGGAATCGTTGAGTGAAAGTGAAGTGCAGCAAAAGCTCACTTCTTTTGGGTTTAGTCGTACTCTAACGAAGGAGCAAGCAAGAAACCTTTCAAAACTTTCTCGCCTACAATTCGGTGCCACTTTTTCTGTTCCTGGTGCAGGTAAAACAACTGAAGCGATTTCTTTTTATTTGTTGCATAAAAAAGAAACTCAAAAACTTCTAGTAATCTGTCCGAAAAATGCTTTTCCTGCATGGGAAGAACAATTTGAGATATGTCTTCCAGAACATAATATAAAAGTCAAGCGACTAACGCAGGGTATTTCACGTATTGAAAGCGATTTAGTTAATAATCATCACGATGTTTTTTTGATTTCTTATCAACAGTTCAATAAATGCTCAAACGTAATTGCAAAGTATTTACATCATAACCCAACATTTGTTTTTATTGATGAAAGCCATCGAATGAAGGGAGGTGAGAGAAGAGAAACTGGTCGGCAAATACAGAGTATATCACATTTACCTATTGGTAAATTGATTATGTCGGGAACGCCAATGCCGCAGAGTCTTGCGGATTTATTGCCTCAGTATTCTTTCTTATTTCCTACTGATGGAGACGTTTCTGTAAATAATGTGAAGGATAAAATTCAAAAAGTTTATGTAAGGACAACTAAGAATGAACTCCTAAACCCAACTGATTTTCCATTAAATATTATTCGAACTCCAATTCCTTTAAACGAACCGCAAAGGCATCTCTACAATTTAATTAGATCAGAAGAATTAAGACAAGTATCTGGTTTGAGCAACAACACCAGAAAATTATACAGGCAGCTTGGAAAAAGCTATATACGCCTTTTGCAAGTAGTAACAAATCCTTCATTATTATTAAAATCTGTTTATTCTTTTCCTGATGCATTACGAGAAGCAATCGAATACGGTGATAGTAACAAGTTAAGATATACTGCCTTAAAAGCGAGGCAATTGGTGAAGAATGGACAAAAGGTACTTATATGGTCAGGATTTGTAGAAAACGTTGAGACGTTAACGCAGATGCTTTCTGACTTAGGTGCAAGATGTATTCATGGTGGTGTCGAGGCAGGGTCTGATGAAGAGGAGAATACACGAGAAAGTATCGTAAAGGAATTTCATGATCCTAACTCAAATATGCAGGTGTTAATAGCCAATCCGGCAGCATGTTCTGAAGGTATAAGTTTACACATGGTTTGTCATCATGCAATTTATCTTGACAGAAATTATAATGCTGCACAATTTCTTCAATCTATGGATAGGATACACCGATTGGGTCTTCCAAAAAGAACAGTAACTACTATTGAAATTGTTCATTCTCCCGATTCTATTGATGATCTAATTGACATTAGATTGACAGATAAAGTAAAGCGAATGTCTGAGATAATGGAGGATCCGTCTTTAAACATAGAACCAGTGACAGTTGAATTAGATGAAGCCGGCTTTGATGAAGAAGATGCAAATCAATTATTAAAACATTTGAAAGGGTAATATGTTTTCAGTAAGTCTATTGTACTCTGCACATGATTTTTTAAAATTAATTCCTGAATCGGGAATGACACCTTCTTATTTCAAAAGCCATTTTAATACATTCAAATATTCAACGGCTGAAAAAATATTAGATGTTTCTTTTAAATGTGGTTGGTCTAAATTAACTAAGGACGGCATTATCGTTTTGTCCGAAAGAGGCAAGCACGTATCTACGGTTGATTATAAATCGGCGTTGCTATTTCAACTTGAAGATCTGATTTTAAATTTCAATCCAGTATGGGGATCAATTTTACTGAAAGGAAGGTCTGATGCTAAAAACTTTCTGCCATTAGATGTTGCACAATGTTTTAAAGAGAGCGGACTATTTGATGAATTAAATGAGGAGATAATTAAGTTTTGGGATAAGCTGGCTCTGGCTTACCGCAACTATTCTCAAAAAAGAATGACTGAAATTGGTAGAACAGGAGAAAAATTAAGTTATGAATATGAGTGGAGGAGAACAGGTCATAAGCCAATATGGCAAGCTGTAGAATCAAACCTTGCTGGTTTTGATATATTATCCGTAGCTGATGCCACATCTCAAACAAGTCTTCAAATTGAAGTAAAAGCAACTACTTCAGAAATTAATTATGCAAAAATTCACATCACCAGAAATGAATGGGACACCGCAATAAACAGCCGGAATTTCATTTTTCATTTATGGCAAATTGAAAAAGAGCAGTTGTTTGAAGTTTCAGTTTTGGATGTTGCAAAGCATATTCCAACTGATAATGGAGATGGTGAATGGGAAAGTGTCGAAATTCCTTTTAAAGTATTAATTCAATAGATCCGCCAATGGAACAAATCCTTTTAAATATCATCCCTTTCACACCCTTAGAAGATAAGCTAACCTTCGCATTCTACGGTGATAAAATACCAGGTGCAGCTTCCATCAAATGGGATAAACTATTTGAAGAATTTCCCGAAGGCAGAGATCCAAAGGCAAAAAGTTATTACTCCGATTTTCAGCCTGCCAGGGAAGATGCAATCATAAAAGAGATTGATGTTTTTAATGCCATCAAATTTGCACAGCAATACTACCGCTACCTCATACTCAATTACTTTAAAGGCATCGAAGGTTCTATTGTATTTCCCAATTTCACTAAAGATGTTGAAGTATGGTTTGAAGATAAGGACATTGCAAACCCTGATTACAAGTTATACAATAAGTTCACCCTGAAAGTGCAGTACAAAAATGTAGCAAATGAGGGATATGAATTGATGCTTGCTTACAATGGCACATCTAAAGTGTGGCGACAAACCATTGCAGATATAGCAGATTATGACGGCGATAAATACACTTCCGTTGTACATAACGGCGTCTTTTACAACTACAAAAAAATGTGTCCTGAATTAAAGCAGGATATTGAAAACATTTATCCAATACTGAACAACGAAATCAAAAGAGATTGGGAGATTGAAGAAGAAAGGATATTTGAAAACCGTTATCCCATTTTTTATGGTCATATAGAAACCTTCTACAAATCATATCTCAACTCGAAGGAATTTAACCAGATCATAAAGCTGTCGCCCAAAGGTTTTTACTCAGTGCCACAAACAAAAATTTTCTATACATCACAGGATGCAAACATGCTGCGGTTTAAAGATGGTACAAATGTTAATCCGTTGATGGGAATGATAGAAAGCAAACCTTTGGCTTCTTACACCGAAAAGCCGGTGAAGTTCTTTTTCATCTACCATAAAGACGATGGAACTTTTATTAAAGAAACATTCTACGATTACATAACCAATGGCTGGCACAAGCCTGTTGATGGTGTACAAAAGCATACTAAAAGCCTGAAAAGATTTATTAACCAGGATTACAGTATAGATAAAAACAAAGGCATTTGCTTTAATAACACCGATACCATTTTTGAAGAAATTGAACCTGTACTCAGTGCTTTAAAAGAAGATGAAGCAAACAGGTGGGTGGCGATTTATTTCAGCCCTATACCAAAGGATGCAAAAACACATCCTCAGCACAATACCTACTACAAGATAAAAGAGTTACTACTTGAAAAAGGTATCACATCGCAAGTGATCTTTAAAGAGCATTTAGGCAGGGAAGACTTTTTTTATTTCATGCCGAATATATCAGTAGCCTTATTGGCAAAGATTGGCGGCATTCCCTGGCGGTTAGACAGAGAGCCGGAAGATGAAGTAATTATTGGTATCGGAGCATTTAAACCAATCAACTCCGAACACAGGTTTGTAGGCAGTGCTTTTTGTTTTGACAATACCGGAAACTTTGAAGGCTTCGATTGTTTCAGGGAAGATGAAACAACAATGCTGGCAGGTTCAATAAGAGAAGCGGTTGAGAAATTCATTGAGAAAAAAGAAGAGCCTAAAAGGATTATCATTCACTTCTACAAAGAAATATCAGAGAGGAAAGAACTACAGCCCATCCTCGATATGCTCAAAGAAATTTGTGACCGGGAAATTCCTGTTATCGTTGTTACTATCAATAAAACAGACAGTCAGGAACTAATTGGCTTCGATATGAGAGCATCTGGTAAAATGCCCATGAGCGGCAGGTATGTAAGCGTTGGTTTCAACAAATACCTGTTGTTCAATAATGTTCGCTATTACTGGAACAGCAAATTAGGAGATAGGGATTATCATTTTCCCATCAAGTTATCTATACGGGCATCGCAGGAAGGAATTATTGACGATCCGGCAGTATTGCGTCAGTTGGTTGACCAGGTGTATCAGTTCAGCCGCATGTATTGGAAAAGCATTAGCCAGCAGAACTTGCCTGTCACCATTCGTTACCCTGAAATGGTAGCACAAATCTATCCGCATTTTGCCGATGGCAACCTGCCTGAATTTGGAAAGAAAAACCTTTGGTTTTTGTAAATAAAAAGATATAGCTAATGAGTATTTATAATCCGGATATGTGGATCATGAAGATTACCCCTGGTGGTTCGGGTAATACAAAAATGTTTTTTGAAAATCTCTTTATTAAAGAAGGATGCAAGAATCTGATTGGCTATACCAAAGAAGAAGGTGAGATAGAAAAATTTAGTACCCGTTGGCATAAAATAAAAATCGGTGATTTAATTGTGGTTATCGAAGGTTACAACCGAGTATTTGGCGTGGTGGAAATTACATCAGACCCATTTGATGATGAAAATGAAGAAGGAGATAAACAAGCAGACTGGTTTTATCACAGGCGAAAAGCAGAATTGGTAAAATACTTTAATCCATCATTTGAAGCAAAGGCAAATACAAACAGGGACACTATCATTGAATATTCTGGGGATGGTGCAATAGAAATATGCGATGAAGTTTGGGATAAAATAAAAGAGGAATACATCAACCATAAAAAGAGCAAACAAATGCAACAAAAAATAGACATCTTAAAATATAAAAAGCAAATCATTTTGCAAGGTCCTCCCGGTACTGGTAAGACAAGGTTGGCTCAATTAATGGCTGATGAAATTATAAAATCTGAAGTTAAGTTGACCCCACTTCAATATGTAGACTGGTACAT
The DNA here is from genome assembly GCA_047600665.1 of Ferruginibacter sp. Lineage (GTDB taxonomy): Bacteria > Bacteroidota > Bacteroidia > Chitinophagales > Chitinophagaceae > Ferruginibacter. Next base: position 656,557 of record JASGKJ010000003.1, on the reverse strand, counting down.
TAAGACCTTCAAATCTACCAAAGATTTGAATGAGAGAAATACTCAAAGAATTTCTTTATTAAACGAGTTTGTAACTGCGTTTCCTATCATCAATATTCCCAATCTAACTTTGGACACATATTCTTTAGGCAGAGGTTCCCAGGACAGTTTTTGTTATTGGCTTGAAAAAAAGTTGGGCTCTTTAGGTAGATTTTCTCCCGGCTTAGCCGGCACAACAGTATATGGTGTTTATTATAGTCAGGAACAGAACGCCTATGTAAGTACAGATAAAACGCCACAACAAAAATTAGATGATATTAAAGCGGCATTAAGTACACTTTTAACCACTCAGGACTATGCACTAGCCGCAACGATATTCAGGAAAAGTTTTGTACTAAAAATACTTAGCACTTATTTCCCCAATGATTACTTCCCGATATTCAGCCAAAATCATCTAAAGATCATTGCTAAAATCTTTGAGATTAATACAACTGGCTTAGATGATATACAATTGAATAAAAAGATAAATGAGAAGTTTCTTGAAATGAAAACAAAGCATTCAAGCAGTATTTCAAACTTCGACTTTATGGGGCATTTGTATGATAAGTTTAAAATTAAAAATGATGACGTAAATCTGGATGATGTTCAGGTGCTGGATACGTTGGGTGAAAAGAAGCTGATACAATTTCATCCTGCATATACCTATGAAGATTTTGTTAGGGGCATTACAGCGGATACAAATACAAAAGGTCAAGTTGAATACAAGGTAGAAAACAAAACATTAGCAGAATTTGCTCAAAAAGCATTGGATAATCAGGCAATCAACTATGTATTGATAATAGATGAAATCAATAGGGCAAACCTGCCTTCTGTACTCGGTGAATTGATTTATGCTTTAGAATATCGGTACAATCCAGACAAACCGAAAGAGAATGTTGTTGAAAGCATGTATTCATTAAAGCAGGAAGGAATAGAGGGAACAGGTGACAGAGTGTTAAGGCTCCCAAATAATCTATTTATTATCGGCACAATGAATACAGCAGACAGGAGTGTTGGTCATATTGATTATGCTATAAAAAGACGATTTGCTTTTGTCGATGTTCCACCTACAGATATTGCAATTGATGAGGTAATTGCTGATGCTGATTTGAATAGAAAGGCTAAAGTAATGTATGCAAATGTTTCTATGTTATTTAATGAAGAAAAGACTGCGGGTAAACCAGTATATCTCCAGTCAGATTTTAAAGCAAAGGATGTACAGTTGGGGCACAGCTACTTTTTAGTAGATACTTTTTCGGAGTTAAATATGAAGTTAGAATTTGAAATCAAGCCGATTCTATTTGAATATGTCAAAGACGGTGTTCTTAGTCAGGAGGCGGAGAAGGAAATTAAAGCTTTAAAAGTCAATGAGTAACTTTTTATTCAATTCATTAACTGAGCACCACAAATATCCAAATGGTGAACCTATCCCTTTAGGAATAGACGCTGAATTATTGCATAAAGTAATTCTATTTCAAAATAATCCGGAAAAGAAATGTATTGAAATTAAAAAAGATAGTACACTGCATACCCATTATTACATAGGTGTAGATTGGATTAGTGATGATAAAGTAATTTATGTTGCTCCAAAATTAAATACAAAAATTGCAGACCCCCAGGCAACCATTGATAGCAGTACTCTTAAAGAAACTGACTTTATAAAAATGTTGTTTCATTGTTTAAAGTTCCAGGATATTGCCAATGAATTAGATGAATTGTTTGAGATGAAATGGGAGCAACCCAAAATTGAAATTGAACAAAAAAGAGATTTACTTACGCCATTGTTAGTTGTGCAATTTCTCGGCTTATTAAAAATAATTGTTCGCAAAGGTTTGAAGAAATCATATTACAAGATTGAGCACAATTTAAATAGCAGAGTAAAAGGCAGGGTATTAGTGGGTAAAACTTTAAAAGAAAACATATTCAAGAATAAGAATCTGAATACCATTTGCAGTTATGATGAATTTGGATTGAATGGTCTTGAAAATAGATTATTGAAACGAACTCTTTCTTTCATCAAAAGTTATCTTAATGTATACGCACAATTGAGCACAGATGCATATATACAGAACCTGTTCAATTATATAACCCCGGCATTTGAAACGGTCTCAGAAGAAGTAAATCTCAATGATATTCGATACACAAAAACAAACCCATTTTACAAAGAATATGAGGAAGCCATAAAATTGGCTAAAATGATACTTAAACGCTATGGATATAATATATCAAATGTAGAAAAGCAAACCATCAATACTCATCCATTTTGGATTGACATGAGTAAGCTTTTTGAATTGTATGTTTTAGGTTTGTTAAAAGAGCAATTTAAGAATCAGGTTATTTATCATCCAACATACAATAGCAAAGAGTTAGATTATTTATTGCTCAGTCCTCCGATGGTAATTGATGCCAAATACAAGCCTCGTTATTTATATACTTCTGTGTTAGAAGATGCCAGACAGTTGAGTGGATATTCTCGAATGTGCAAGGTTTATGATACATTAAATTATTCAAAGGATAAAATCATTGACTGTCTGATAATCTATCCAAATCAGGAAAGCAAAAACAAAGACTTATCTAACTTCAATGAACTGATAAAAGATTCCAGTTCAGCTATAGGCGAATATGTAAACTTCTTCAAAATTGGCATTGAGTTACCCGTCGTTAAATAGTTCAATCTGTCAACTATTTCTTCTAAAGTAATAGCAAGCGCTTTTGCAAGCATTATTATTTATACTGTTTTAACGCTTCCTCTAACCTGTTTTTAATAGCCTTAGCAAGGCTCAATGGTTGCATAACAGAAACACTATCTGCATAAGAAAGGATTAATCTTTCCAGTTCATAATTGAGAATAAGCTGTAAGGTTACTTCAAGTGTATGCCCATTTAGCCATTTCGATTTCTGAGAGCCATGTAATGGTTTTGTTTCCATGTAGTTGCCGGTTTTTCCTGAGAAATGGAGTACTACACTTTCGATTTCGGCATTAACGGGTTTGGTAACGCCAATAATATCCTCAAAATATTCCTGCCAGTCTATTACAGTGTTTTTACGATACTTGCCTTTTATTTCCTTAATTGAAACAATACGGTCAATGGCTAGATTCCAATCTAGCTTTTCCTTTTCAGAATTATAACCAAATAGAAACCATCGGTTGTTATATTGTTTCAAAAAGTAAGGGTGTATTACCACTTCAAAAGGTTCATCATTCTCAAAAGGCTGGTAGAGAATAGAAAGTACTTTTTTATAGAAAATGGCATTATGTAAAACCCCCAAATGTTCAATTCCTTTCAGGTATTGGTTATTGTCAAATTCAATAATGGTTTCTGCCGCTTCTTTCACCGCCATACCCTGTTTTAACTTGGGCACCAGTTCATTCACCCATTCAAACTGCGGCATTCCTTTGAACTGGGAAAGTATCTCAGTTGCAGATTGCAATTGATTGATCTCAACTTCATTCAATGGCATATTGTTGATGGAAAATCCCGGATCGGCATATCTGTAAAAAACTTTTCGTCCTTCACGATGCCTGGCAAGCTCAATATTCCAGCCATCCGTACTTTCCATGAAGGCAATATCATCCAGTATTTGCCTTCGGCTGATGCCATTGGAATCTGGGTCAATTTCCAATAACACTTTTTCGCACTCTTCTATTAGGTCGTCAATAAAATACCTTTTACCCGGGTTTCTAAAACAATTATCCAGCAGTTTATAGCGAACGAGTGCATTTTTGTTGGTAGCCATAATCGGTCAAATTCTTCGATTCTGACTAAAATTAATTATTATTGTGCAGATACACTGCACAGTAATACTTTTTGTTTGTGCCTGTTCTTTGAAAGCCTGCTGCAACTTATTGATTTGTGCCAACTGGAAACCCTCGAAAGACGGCTTCAGATCGGTTGGTGTTCCGAAGCAATTCGGGATGAATGTTTCTTGGTTATTGTAAAGTGCTCTTGTACACTTGTATACTTGTTTATACATTGCTTCAATCGTTTATCGAGCATATAATCTGAAATATTATTATTTATTTTCTTTTTTAGTTGAATTCATATACAAAGAATAATGCAGCAGGCTTCAAAGGACTTTTTAATTATGAAGCTGGAACAAGTACATATAGACAGAATAACCACTGCTTTTAAGAATATGCAATCAAAAGAGGATTTGCTTCGTCTTTTGAATGAAGCTAAACCCTTGGTTTATGGTGAAAAAGTTTTCCCTTTTGAATTAAAGCAACTCACTTGGTATGCAAATCCAAAACTGGGAGGCAAACGTTATACAGAGTTCCAGGTAAAGAAAAAATCTGGAGCAGCTCGGTCCATCCACGCCCCTAAGGAAGGTCTAAAATCTTTGCAGAAAACACTGAGTTTTGTCCTTCAATGTGTTTTTGAGCCCCATCATGCTGCAATGGGTTTTGTAAGGGATAAATCTATTGTAGATAATGCAAGGCTTCACCAGGGAAGCAAATATGTGTACAATATTGACCTGAAAGATTTTTTCCCGTCTATCGATCAGGCAAGGGTTTGGAAATGTTTTCAGCTAAAGCCTTTCAACCTTACTGATTCGGAACTGGCTGCTGAAAAAGAAAATACACCCAGGGTTCAAACAGGGGTAAGGAAATTTATTACAGACCATAAGGAGCTTATCTATTACAAGATTCAGGATAATTCATTAATCCTCGTAATTGATAAAAAAGGAAATTATCGAAAATACAAACAACGACTTACCGGTCATCTGGTGAAACCTAATGGTCCTCTTTTAGATATCAAGGCTGTCGATAGGGAAAAGCTTCGGGAATATAACCGCCAGGTGAATGATTTAATATTTGAAGATGCCAAACGCTATATCTTGTCTAACGATAACATGGCAGCGTTAACCCGCCTTGTATCTTCTCGTAAAAGTTTAGCCAATATAATTGCTTCAATCTGCTGTACAGAGATCGAAGTAGAAAGGAAGAATCAAGCTGGCGATTGGGAAAAGGTTAAAAGGAATGTACTGCCACAGGGAGCGCCGACATCTCCAGTTATCACAAATATAGTTTGCCAGCGTCTGGATCATTTACTGTCTGGTGTAGCAAGGCGTTTTGGGTTAAAATATAGTCGTTATGCTGATGATATATCATTTAGCTCCATGCACAATGTGTACCAACCCGAAGGCGATTTCATCAGGGAACTACATCGGATAATAATGGAGCAGGGTTTTCATATTAAAGAAAGTAAAACCCGTTTGCAAAAAGATGGCTATCGAAAAGAAGTAACCGGCTTATTGGTAAATGAAAATGCAAATGTGCAGCAGCGATACATTAAGCAATTGAGAAAATGGCTTTATTACTGGGAAAGATATGGATATGAAAAAGCCTCCGGATTTTTTTTGCAGGACTACCTTGCTGATAAGGGACATATAATGAAAGGCAAGCCCGATATGGCAAATGTTATTGCCGGGAAGCTGGATTACCTGAAAATGGTAAAAGGGAATGAGAATGAACTGTATTTAAAGTTAAGGAGCCGATTTACAAAACTTTCCGGTGTAAAAGCACCAATAGATACTTTATTGGATATTTGGGAAAATGAGGGGATTGATAATGCCATGAATCGTTATTACAATGAAAATGACCACTGATGCCAAAGGACAAATACGACTTTATACAAGAACTGCTAGAAAATAGAAAGCTAACCCCGGCTCAAAGAGAACGGGTTTTATTGCTAACAAAAGAAGAGATTAGAAAGGAAGGTTTACTGGGTAAGGGTTTGGGTGATAGGTTAGCAATTCTTGAGAAATTGGTAAATGAAAAAGTAAAGGAAATACCTATTGCGATAAAAGAGCCAATTGCAAAAGATAACTCAAATGAAAATATTCAAAACCTTCCAAAATATTTTGATCCATCACACTTATATAAATACTTATTCGATTACAATCAAAATCCAATTTTAAAATCAACATGTCACGAAATCGATAGCAATGAACTGGAAAACATCTTGGAATATTGTGAAACTACAGAATATGATTTTGAAAAACATTTGGAAAAAATACTGGATGCGTATAGAGAGCACGACAAGAAGCCTGCTCCTGGGAAGGTTAAAGCATTAATCAGAGGCTATCTAACGGGAAAAGATTTTAAAGGAAATCCTATAAAAGGTTGGACAACGCAGAAAATTTCGCATAATTGGTCTAGTCCTGAGTTGTTACAATGGAGCCGTAATAATAAAGGAGTACCACCCAATGTTGATAAAGGACTTATGGGACATCTTAATAGAAGAGGATACCAATTAAGTAATCCGTTCATTGCTGAAAACGGTAGTGGCATACACAACTTTAGCAACTTGGTGCTTTACTTTAAATGCTTGTTTCATGTGCGAAGTGATAACTCTCTGAAGAACATCATAAGAAACTATAATAGAGCCAGAGGCTGGGAAGCGCAAATAGATTTTGAAATTGCGGATTCAACATTTCCTAACAATGTTGAAATATTTACAGACGTCGATAAGCTTCTTCAGGCATACAAAGGAATTATTGAATTGATACTCGAACAATCGAATGGTCAAAAGGTAAAACCAGTAATTAGGTTGTCGCTTAAAGTGACTGGAAATTCCGTCGAATTTTCCATTTTTCATGTAGGAAGTGTTTACGGCAAAACAATTGAGGACACCACAGGGCGGCTAGGAAACAAGTACTATGGTTTGATTAAGAACCAAATTAATGGGTTGTGCAAGTTTTATGTTCAGGCAGATTTCGAAGCTGGAGGATCATATAGAGTAGGCGTTTGGAATCAACCTGATTTGTGGAGCAATATAAAACCTATCCCAGCGATCACATTAGAAAATCCAATTGGGGGCGTTGAACATATTTTTGAAATTGTAAAGCCAAATATGTAGAATGATTTATTTAATAGACGATAAAAAGATTAGGCAAGAGCGAGATTATAATTGGACTGACGATCGGTTTGAAAGGTTCAAATCGTTAATTAAGCCTATTTATACGTTGGACGAAGTGCAAGAAAAGGCTACAGATATTTTCCAAGCGGGGAATATTATTCTATACCATGAGTCTTTTCTGGATACTACGCATATCGCCAATGAAGCATCTGACAGACGTAGCCGTTTAGATAGTTTTTCAAAAAATAGAAGCAGTTATTTAGTTCTGTTTAGCGGTAGTAAAAACACGAGAAATTTAGAAGGTAATGTCGCTAATCTTCCAGTATCTGTATTATATAGAAACCTCGAGTCATTTATCCAAAAAGTCGGAGTAGGCGATATCAATCTTAAGTTTCTTTTATTTGGAGAGAATCCGTTAATCACCGAAGAACTCGATAATAAAATTGATACTGCGTTGTTGAGTACGATAAATGAACAAGCGCCTAAAGTAGGAAATGCAAACTTTCTTATTGAACCTGCCGAAAGGAATATAAATGACCCACTAATCGGCTGCGAATTACAAACGATTTTCAGTGATACAGATCAAGAGTTTACCGAGAAAATAAATGAGTGGCTAAATGAAAAGGTTTATGACAATATTTTTATTCCTCTTTGTTTTGGAAATACATTGTCAGATTATAATGGGTTAAGATTAGCCTCTCATATACGATGTTCCACCACAAAAAACCAAACAACCCGAATTTTTATTTACGGAGTGGTCGGTGCAGATTATTTACTGCATCATGACTATTTCAATATTTTGAAAACTAAAAACACTTCTCTGATTTCATTTTCAAAAAAAGCAATTGGAGAAGCTGCCCTGAAACCTCAAGAACATTTCTCAAAAGAAAAATTGCCGGGTGAATTAGCAAAACTGAAGCTTGATGTGCCCCAAAACTATTACGACAATCACGCCGTTGCCAATGAATGGGGTATATACCAAATGGCAAGAAATGCAAACATCGATATTAAAGACATAGTTGGATTTGATATTGAAAAAATAAACAGCCTTTATTTTAAGTGGCTAATCACCAAAAACAACTTGAACGAACCTATACCCGAAGAGCAAAAGAAACAACAAAGGGAATATTTGGTAAAAATTGAAGGACCTAAAATTTTAGGGAAAATTGAATTACCCAAAACGAAAAGATGAAATACTTACTGATAGACGATCTGGCAGAGAACGGCTGGAAATCCATACTCGAGAAAGCCATCCTTAAAGAAGATGGTAGCCTTGATATCGCTACTTCTTATGAAGCAGCACTAAAAAAAATTGAATATCCATGGGAGTTAATTTTTTTGGACTTACGCTTATCTGAACAGGATCATAATGCGAATAGCGTAGTAGAATACTCAGGATTTAAATTATTGAAAGAGATTAGGAAAGATTTCAAGGGAATTAACTTTTGCACTCCTATAATATTGATCACAGCTTCAACTAAGGTTTGGAATATTGAAGCGCTCCGTGATAATGGAATCGATGGTTTTTACATTAAGGAACACCCGGACTATAAATTTGATAAAGAAACCTCTAGACAAAATTTAGAGAGTTTGCAAACTTCGTTTCTACACTTAAAGGAGGTGGGATCTAAACGGCGTGAAATATGGAAACTATGCAATTGCATATTTAACAAAATGGGAACTCACTCGTACTTTAAAACTCAGGATAAGAAGTATGCTAATATCAAAGGACGAATAGTTGATAAGATTAAATTAGGTTATACCCAGTTATTCAAAGCGCAAACAGGTTTTGAAAAAAGTATTTTACCTGCATACAATGAATCCTTTTCATTTATTATTTTCTGGTCAATTTTGGAGGAGATAACCAAGGGTTTTACTGATATTTTAGAAACTTGGAATCCGAGTTACCATCGAAATACAAACTGGAAATTTAGAAACGCTGAATATTTTATTGAAAGAACAGATGATGCAATCATATTGAATTATTATAGGGAAAGTAGCGGCATTTATAGGGATAACAAAACTTATGATGAGACGACAATTGAGTTTAAAAAATATAACGGAGACCTACCAATAAATTTAAGTGATCAGGTATATTCTCTTTTGGCCGCCTACAGTAATGATGATAATGCCTTTCAGAAATTATGTGCTTTGTTTAAGCCATTAAATAAATACAGAAACGATAATGATTTCATTCATAGTTCTGTTTTTAACATCGCCACCAAGCAACTTATAACAGAAAACGCTATAAATGAGGCTTACCAGAAAAACAAGGAAATTTTAGAACTCATTAATACGATTTTAGATTTGAAAGTAAATAATTAGCGGTGAAGCATCGCTGCACAAGTTCGTTTGTTCTTTGTATAGAAATTAAAAAACATGAGCATATTCAATCACTTTAAGCATTTAAACCTAAGTCAGGGTCAGGAAACTGCCTTAACTAAGCTGGAGGCTTTTTTAGCCAGTCCGGTGCAGGTGTTTATGCTGAAAGGATATGCCGGTAGTGGTAAAACAACAATCTTGAAAGGCTTGGTCGAATACCTCGACGAAATTGAAAAGGATTTTGCCCTGATGGCACCTACAGGAAGAGCCGCAAAAGTGATCAGGGAGAAAACAGGTCAGGAGGCTTTCACGATCCATAAATCTATATACAGTTATGAGGATATGGTAGAAGTGGAAAACGGAGATTCATTTTACTACTACTATAAAATCCGAAATAATGTGGATGTTGCTACTAAGATATTTATAGTGGATGAAGCATCTATGCTTTCTGATGCTAAAAGTGAGGGAGAGTTCTTTCGGTTTGGTACTGGTCATTTATTGTCAGATTTAATTACATATACGAGAGCTGCACACGAAAAAGTAAAGTCTAAAATCATCTTCGTTGGAGATCCCTGCCAGTTGTCACCGGTAGGCGACAATAGTTCAAAAGCCTTTGATGCAACCTATCTTAAAGATAAATTCAATCTTTCAGCAGAAGAAACTGAGATGAAAGAAGTGAAACGCCAGGGAGGAGAAAGTGGCATACTGAAGGCGGCAGCTAAAATCCGTACATGTATATCTGCCGCCTACTTCAATGATTTTAATTTACGTTCTAATGGAAATGACATATTAAATCCTTTTTATGAAACATTCCTTGATACCTGGCAAGCTACAGCAAGTCCTAAAATTATTATTGCAAGCAAAAACAAAACCTGCCTCGATCTCAATTTGCAAATAAGGGAGAGAAAATTCGGGAATGCGGATTTACCTGTTCAGAAAAGTGATATTGTCATCATGGGTGGCAACAATTATCGAAAAGGTGTTTTCAATGGGGAGTTTGCTGTAATTAATGAAGTAAGTGAAATAGTCACACAAAGAACTATTGCATTAAGAGGTAAGAACCCGGTAACACTTTACTGGCGTGATGTGGAGTTGGTTTTCCCAGATGCTGAAAGCAATAATAAAGTTGTAAAAGGTAAGATGCTTGAAAACTTCCTGTATGGTGACAACTATTTAAAGCCGGAAGAAACGCAGGCTTTATATGTAGATTTTACCACCCGGCACAAAGGGCTAAAACCCAGAACTGAAGAATTTAAAGAAGCCATTTTGCAGGATGAATATTTTAATTGTTTGCTAATGAAATATGGCTACGCTGTTACATGCCATAAAGCCCAGGGTGGAGAGTGGGGTAGCGTATTTACAATTTGGGACAATGACAATACAGATGGCTTTGATTGCTTAACGGACAAGCAACGCAGATCCGGCAAGACAAATCAGGATTTTTATCGCTGGGCATATACGGCAATCACACGAGCATCAAAAAGGCTTTATGCATTAAATCCTCCTTATTTCAATTCCTATTCTGCAATGGCATTTGTTGATGTAAGTGTACAGAGTGCATTAAATGAATTATCCGGCAAGCAGGTTCAAACAGAAGAAATCAGCCTGGACAACGAATTGTTACAACAGCTTTCACAATTTAATTTGTTGGAACAACCAATTCCCTTGCAAGACCATTTTATAAAGGTTCGCCATGCAGTAAGAAAGCTATACATTGACGTTGTTGGTTGGGAGAAGATTGGCTATGAGATTAGATACTCTTTTATGAGGGAGCAAGACAAAGCAGTTTTCAGAACTTATGTAAATGGACAAGATGAGTTTAGAAAACCTCTTTCGTCAATGCCAAACCTTTCACCGGGCAATACATTTAATAACACCCTTACTGACATATTAAACAATTTGCCAAATGTATCCATAAAACGAAATACAGCCGAAACGATTCTTAACCAAATAGAATTTGACTTCGATTTAGAAGAAGAGTTTCCTTTTACCAGAAGTTTGTTTGACGACTTAGTATTGTTGTTTGAAGAAACAGATATTAAAATTGATGGTATTGAACATCAGCAATACAAAGAGCGATACGCATTTAAACGAAACAACGAAATAGCTGTTTTAGATTTTGAATATAAAAAAAATGGTTTCTTTGGCAGAGTTGTACCTATTCAAAATCAAACCAACAGCCAGGTGTTGATTGCTGACATTCAAGCGGCATTGCTAACCTTTAAACAAGAAGAATATGCCAGCTAAAGAAATAAAAGAACTGCGTCAGGCGGGCAGGTTGGAGGAAGCTTTAACCTTAGCTAAGGCAGAGTTGGAATCTGAGCCGGATAATATTTGGGCTAAACGCAACATAAGCTGGGTATACTACGATTATTTGAAGCAAAGTAGCTCGCCGGAGCATTTTGATGCATTTATTTCATGGCTTAATGAAATAAAACATCTGCAGTTACCTGTTGATGAAAAAATGCTGTTTGAACAGCTTTGTTGGCAGGTCGGTAAAATGGCTTTTGGATTATTGAAAGCAAATCCGGTTGAAGTACACAAAATCATTTCTTTGTTTGAAAGCATAGAATCTATTCAATTTCCGAAGCCTAGTGAAGGGTATAGTTTTTTATTTAAGGGTTTGCACAAAGCACTTAAAGAAACCGACAGGTATGTACAATTTGCTGATTGGTGGGATTTCAAAAATTTTATGCCAGGTGATTTTCAGAAAGAAAAGATGACGAATGGGAAGGAGGTGATGGCAATTGCAGAGCAGGCTTATATTGCTTATGCGAAACATTTGCTGCCAAAACAAACGCAGTTTGGTGAGATGGTTTTTGATAAGGAAAAAGCAATGGCATTCCTGCCAATACTTTCCGATATAGTTGATACTTATCCCCAATTTCAGTACCCGGCATATTTTAACGCAAAGTTGTTATTAGCATTAGGAGATAAAGATCATATGTTGTCAGCGTTATTACCATTTGCAAAAAAGAAACGTAATGACTTTTGGGTATGGGAAATTTTGGCGGAAGCCTTTTCAGATGATTCCGGGAAAGTGTTTGCCTGTTATTGCAAAGCATTATCCTGCAAAAGCCCTGAAGAAATGTTGGTTAGCCTAAGACAAAAAATGGCAGGGCTATTAATTTCAAAGAAGCTATATAATGAGGCGAAAACGGAGATAGAATTATTGGTGGAAGCAAGAAACTCTCATGGTTTTAAAATACCAAATGAAGTAATTAATTGGCAGTCGCAGGATTGGTATAAAACTGCTGTATTTCAGAAATCAAACTTTGCTTTTTACAAACAGTTTATTCCAACTGCTGAAGCTCTTTTATTTAGCGACACGCCGGAAGAAACAGTTATAGTTGAGTTTGTAAACGCAGAAAAGAAGATACTGAATTTCATCGCTTCGGAATTAAAGTTTGGATTCTTTAAATACGATCGCTTTTTAAAAGATGTGACGATAGGTGATACTTTAATAGTTCGATTTCAAAGCGGAGCCCAAGAAGGCATGTACCAATTATACACAGCTGCCAAAGTAAATAATGAAACATTTAAGAAGCAATTCTTAAAAGAAGTGGAAGGGGCTGTGAAAATTCCACCTGGTAAATCATTCGGCTTTTTGGGCGACGTGTTTGTTCATCCATCTTTAGTTGCGAAACTAAAGCTTACCGATGGGATGCATTTAAAAGCTCATGCAATTAAAACATATAATCAGGATAAGAAAGTTTGGTCGTGGAAAGTTTGTAGTATCTAAATTTTACACTATTCGTCTTCAGCATTTATAAAATATTTTATAAATGTCTCAGCAATGAAGTGTATTTGTTTTTTCATTGTTATTATGCATTTCTTATACTCCATTGTGTGATTCTGGTATCTTCAGATAAAAATCAATCATCCATAATTCTCACATCAGCTTGACCCACGCTGCAAGGTAAATAGGTGTTCCTCATGCCTATTCGGCAAGCAGATGTGCCAAACCAGTGCAGCAGCAGCAATTAGTTTGTTTAAATAACTTTTATGGTATTGCTGCACCTGCACTGCCCTTCGGGTGCTCCGCTACGCTTCGCAGTTTGTCACACTGCTTGCAACTCATACGGCATTCGTCACGGCAGCTACTGTGTCCTTCATGCCACTTCATTCATTTCGTCCTTCGTTTCGCTTCACTACACCACGTTCGTAGCCTGACCATTTGCTACAAGGCATGGCACACTATCCAACGCACCAAGCAAAGCACAAGTGATGCACATACCTTTCCGCAAAGCTGTCGCTACAATACTCACCGGGTTTCGTTCCGCTACACTACGTCCTGCATTCATTTCAGTCGCATTCAGTCCACCCGCTGCCAATAATTTTGCTCGCCTTGCGTGCCTGCCGCAGCTGCGGGTTTGTCATGGTTTTTGTCCATGCACACATAGCTTGACGAAAACAAAAACACACGCCAAACCCTTGCATTCTTAGTAGCTGTCTACCGCCGTTGCACGGCTCTGTAGCCACCACTGCGGCAGGCGCTCGCAGCCACCTTCGTTCGTTCCTCTCTTCGGTGTCTTACGACGGCTCGCTACGCTGCCACGCCTCACTGCGGACAAGTGTGCCGCAGCGCTAACGCTTCTTTTTGCCGCAGGCGCTTTTACCTTTTTTGCCAACGCACAGGGGAATACAATTCAGCAATGAAGAAACACAAGGTTGAATTGAGAATATCTTTTGAAAGAAAATCAAAAAAGTGCAGCAAGTTAGGCGGCTACCACAGCCCTTGACTTATGTCTGCAAAGAAATTCCGCCATAAACACAAAGCCCACCGCACAGAGCCATCTTTTATTGCGTTGCTTCTTTGCAGCCAGCCACGCCGCCTGATATAGATGCTTTCTTTTTTTCTCTTTTTTCTTTTAAAAATTAAAATTTTAATGAAATGAAAAATGCAAATCACTACTTCGGATGCAGCAACGGTTCAGAAAATTTCTATCGACACAACATTGCCAAAATCATGTACACAGATGGAGTAAAGCAAATGGCTGAAGGTTGCGAAGCCTACTGGTTGATTGATTTAATTATTAGCCATCAGGTAAATAGCACCGTAAAGAAAGAACCTTTCCAGGTGTGGGATCTGAAAAGGGAGCAGGATAACAAATTTTCGATCCTCTGTACCGATGGAAACCACAATAGGGTTACAAGCCAGGAAATACCCTTTTGCGATTTTCCTTATGACATTGCCACTATTTGGTTAGTGAATGACTGCCTGATGCTGCCGAAGGAATACTAAACAATGAAAGCAGTCGGCAACGGCTGCTTTTTACATAACTACTAAAACTGTACAACGACAATACTTTTGCGGATATGTTTTTTATTAAGCAAAGTTAGCTACGGCAGCCCACCGCACTGACCTGACTAAAAAAGCCAAAAGACTACGGCATAAACACAAGACCCGACACACAAAGCCATCTTTTATTCCGTTTCCTTTTGGTTTTTTATCTGCCTTCGCTGGAGAAGATGCTTATAAAAAATCATAGTTATGCAAAAGCAGCTTCGCATCGTTACCAGTCGTTGTTTGGCAGTTTGTCCATTCAGCTTGCAGTTTGGTCCTGTTCCAGCTTTGCCATCATGGGTTTTTGGCAAGCATTTGGGCAGGCGTTCTGTTTATTATCGTTATCGTGGCACTCGGGTTTTCGCAGTTGGTTCCACTGGTTGGTATCTTCACTGTTCGCCTTCGGGTCGCCGCCAGCTTTCAGCATTGCCCTTTTAGGGTAGTGCTGAAATGAAAAATGCTCCGCTAATTAGCGAAGCATTTTAACTGAAAGAATGAACAGAGATTATGCTACTTCAACAATAGAAAGTGCATTGTAAGCACCATTTTTCAAAGTGTACTGTACACCATTTACTTCCTGGAAGAACTCAACCGCCAACAGGAATAAGCTTGTGCCAGAGCCAGCAGGAACGGCAGCAGGTGTTAACGTTACACTGGCTGAAGTGCCATCCACAGGCAGATTTTGAGTATTGGTGTATTCAACGCTTGATGTGCCGGCAGTAAAATCAACTTTTGCCCATGCACCACGAATTGTTACATGTGTAGCACCCGTAGGTGCAGCAATATCATTGATTGGTACAAGTCCAGCAATAGTGATTACGCCGGTTGCGGTATCAACAGCATAAGGCTTGTAAAGAATAGAGGAAAGAACAGCACTGATATTGAAATCAAAGTTTTTCAATTCATCAGTTGCACCAGCAGCAGCAATACCAATACCAACAGTTCTTTCACCTCTTACGGAAGTGGTGTCATAGTTTTTGATGATGGTCATTAATTGCGTTACCCTGGCAGTAACACGATTATCAGCAGCAGTCAGCATAAGAGTACGAACCGCATCTCTTAACAGCTTACCGGATGCAGCAGCTGCACCAAACTCAGAACCATTTTCACGAGTTCTTTGAAATGTTGGATCGTTAGCGATACGATCACCAGACACACCACTTTTTGTTTTCACAAGATGTCCATCCTGCGTTTTATAAAACGTCAGTTCATCAAGTGTACCTTCGATTTTAATAAGACCTTTTAACCTTGCCATTTTTATTTAATTTTTTGGGTTAGTAAACAAATTTTGCTTCGATGCATTTACATCTGAAAACAAAAATAGAATGGCTCTAAAGGCTTATCAAATGTGCTGTGCCGTTTGTTCCGTTTCCTGCACATTATTCCATCAAACACACTTTTATCCTTCATGTCAAAGCAATATCTTTGCTACATATACAGCATACCTTCGGTATCGATAGTGTATGAAATAGTTAATTGAAAGATGAATAGACTGTGCATTTATCCGAAAGACATTCAGATAATCACAGGCAAAAGCGATAGATATGGCAGAAAGCTTATCAAGAAGATCAAGGACCATTTCAATAAGCAGCAACACCAGGTTGTTACTATTGAAGAGTTCTGCCAGTATATGGGCTTACAATCGGAGACGGTTGTTAGTCAATTAAGATAAGCTGCAATTCTTATCTTCGCTGAAGCTGTGATAAGGTAAAGCACACTCTAAGGTCAACAAGATTTTATCCTTTCTTTGCCCACTGCTTGCACTTGTTTCAGCGTATCTTGTTGCTTATTTGTTGCCCAATCGGCTGAAACCCTTGATAATACTGCACACTATATTTTTTGTATCGGAAAGTAACTTTCCTTTCTTATAGTCCTGTTGGATTGGATATAGGAGGTGAGACAACAGAAGAAATCGTATCGATCTTGGAGGAAATCAAAGCGATGTTTTCCGGTAAAGGCGTTCAATCTTTAGGTTCCAGCGATAGAAAACTTCATCCACGATCTGCCATTGTACTTGAGGAAGTAAACCTCATTTCAAAAACATAAACTGTCATCCAGTATGCTTTTGGAAGGGGATGCTTCTCCCTAAGTAGGTTTATATCTAAAATTTAAATATGAGGCTTTTGATTCTGCAGTCATAGTATCATTAAAGAGCTTATTCATTGAAATCATGATTTGATGCGGATGCTTATATTTTACAACTAATTCAGGACCTACATTAAAGCTCACTGGTAAATAGTGAGAGCTCTCTGTTTCAATTATATAAGCCATTGCATTCCTATTGCTGACAAAAGATGGGCCTGGCAAGTTTTGCATATTTTCTGGCGAGCTATCATAGTCAATTGGCGACACAATAAATTGCTCAATTTTAAAATCCTCACTGATAATTATATATTTAGTGTCCGTAGTTTCAGTAGTTCCTTTATTAGGTTTGAGTACAGTAATAACAAGTAACTCATTATGGTATTTATAATTCATTATTGCTAGCGGTACAGGCACGTCATTTATTTCTCCATTTAAATCAAATCTACCAGCATTTACAACATAAGTGATATCATCAAGTTTCCTAAATTTATTTCCATCAAAATAAATAAGCTCAAAACCTGCACCCCAGTGTTTTTTAATTGTATTCAAGGTCAATCTTTCCTTTCCTAATATTTTGCATATCATCAAAATATTAGCCATTAACACATAGTTGATACCCTCTGCATTGATAGGTAATACTTTTATACTTTCTTTTACCTCCTTTAAAAAATCCAATGAGCCAGATCCAGATGAAAATACTTCCCCTAAAATTTCAGTTTCCCCTTTAAGCCATTGTCCATGCAAGAATTTTCCTACCCAAAAATGAGAGGCTTCCTTTTCTGCGACAAGTAGCACAAACGAAAACTCTGACCATTCATCTTTATTATAATCATCTAAAAAAACGGCAATTTCTTTCGTTGTTACAATATCTTTTGCTTTACAAAAGATGGAAATATCTTCAAGAAATTTTTTGAAAAATCCTACCGTTCCTGAAAAAGCTATACAAACATTCGGTTTTAAAATATAAAGTTTTTGATCCAGGCTTACTGGATGCAAATCTGTAGGTTCTGAAAGGTATTCTAAAACGTCTTCGTGAAGTACAGGGATTTTAAAATTTGATGGACGGATACTCTGGGATATCAATAAATCTCCTATCACAATCGGGGCAACATCATTAATATTACAGGCAATCATTGTCATAAGGACAATTTACAAAGACTGTTGAATAAAATAAAGTAAATATGGTTACTTGTACCTCATTTGTACCTTAAATCATAACTCTTTAATTTTCAGCATTTGTTTTTTTTGTATCGGGAAATGACAAGTTCTACATAAGTTTTTAGAAACTAATTCATGTTCCTGTACTCCACTGGTGTCATACCAACCTTCTGCTTGAACAGCCGGGTAAAATGTTGGGGATATTTAAAGCCCAGTTCATAAGCAACCTCACTTAAAGATTTATTGATCTCAAAAATTCTTTCTTTAGCTGTATCAATAAGTTTGGTTTGAATATATTCCTGTGCAGATACACCTGTCTCTTTTTTTACAAGGTCGCCGAAATAGTTAGCAGATAAATGCAGTTCGCCGGCACAGTACGCAACAGAGGGCAAACCATTTTCCCTCGGTTTATCAGATGAAAAATATTCTTCCAGCAAAGCTTCAAATTTTTCCAGTGTGCCTTTGTTGGCAATGTCTCTTGTAATGAATTGCCGGTCGTAAAAGCGCTCACAGTAATTCAAGAGTAATTCAATATTGGTGGCAATGAGTTTTTTGCTGTGCTTATCAATAGCCTGCTGCAGTTCAAATTCAATTTTTGCAAAACAGTCAAGTACGATCTGCCTCTCTTTTTCTGAAAGATGTAATGCTTCGTTTGTATTGTAAGAAAAGAATTTATAATGATGGATGATCTTACCAAGCGAAGTGCCATGCACCAGGTCCGGATGAAAAAGTAATACATGTCCCTGCGGCTGGTAATTGGATATTTCATATTCCACATCCATCACCTGCCCTGCATTAATAAAAACAAGCGTGCCTTCCTGGTAATCATAATAGCTGCAACCGTATTTGATGTTACCGCATTTTATATCTTTCAAAAAAACGGCATACACGCCAAAATTCATCTTTACTGTGGTGCCGGCCTCCCATTTTCTCGGAGGACATTTGGACAGGTCGAGTATACTTACGAGCGGATGCAGCGTTTCCTGTTCGCATGCATTGTTATAATCGCTTACACTGTTAAAATAAACTACCTCGTTCATGATTGCTTGTTTTGCTGGTACAAACTTATACATTCTCCCGTCCTCCCGGCAGCTTTTTGGTAAGAACCAGTAATAATGGTAGGCAAACCAGTAATACTGGTAAGTTATCTTGTACAGGGCTGCCTAATTTTGTATCACAAAAATCAGGTATGAAAAATTTACTGTTTGCTTTCACCCTTATTTGTTTTTGCTCAGCTTTAAAGGCGCAAACAATGAAGAAAGGGGATATTGAAAAAAGGATTACCGCAATTGAAGACAGGATCGCTATTAAAAATTTAGTTGATACTTTTTCTGTGCTGGCCGATGTGAAAGACATAGATAAGCAAGTGTTACTGTTCACGGAAAATGCCACTGTAGAAAGTGTAAGAGATGGCCAGCCTTCAGGCAATGTACTCAAAGGCCGCCGGCAGATCGGTGATGCTTTCAGGAATTTTTTAAACCTGTTTGAAGTAGTGTATCATATCAACGGCCAGCAAACCATTGCACTTGCCGGTAACAGTGCGTCTGGGATTTCTTACTGCCAGGTTACATTAATTGGTAATGAAAATGGTAAAAAGATGAAAACAACCTTTGGTATCTATTACCATGATGAATATGTAAAACAGAATGGCAGGTGGCTCATCTCTAAACGCCGGTCAAATTTTACATGGACAGATAAAAGAGCATTAGAACAATAAATAAATTGATCATATAAAAATATCAGTAATGAAAACAAGAGTATTAGGTAAAAGCGGGCTTGAAGTATCCGAATTAGGTTTGGGTTGCATGGGATTAACTTTTGGTTATGGCCCAGCGACAAATGAAGCAGATGCAATAACGCTTATTCAAAAAGCTTATGAGCTGGGGATTACTTTTTTTGATACGGCAGAAGCTTACAGCCAGGGTATAAATGAAGCCTTATTGGGCAAAGCCGTACGGTCATTCAGGAATAAAATTGTGATTGCAACCAAATTTGGGTTTAAAGAAGGTGATGCAACAAAAGGGGTGGACAGCCATCCTAAAAGGATAAGGGCTGTTGCAGAAGCCTCGCTGAAATATTTACAGACTGATGTGATCGACCTCTTTTACCAGCATCGTGTTGACACGGATGTTCCAATGGAAGATGTGGCCGGAACGGTGAAGGATCTGATACAAGAAGGAAAAGTAAAGCATTTCGGTATGAGCGAAGCGGGTGTTCAAAGCATACGGAAGGCACATGCTGTGCAGCCGGTTGCTGCTTTGCAGAGTGAGTATTCCATGTATTGGCGGCAACCGGAGAAAGAGATCATTCCCTTACTGGAAGAACTGGAAATTGGCTTTGTGCCTTTCAGTCCGCTGGGTAAAGGGTTTTTAACCGGCGCTATTACTGCTGATACCAAATTTGACAGTGGCGATTTCAGGAATATCGTACCACGTTTTTCAGAAGAGAACAGGAAAGCAAACCAGGTATTGGTTGATCTTTTAAAAGTAATTGCAATTGATAAAAGCAGTACACCGGCGCAGATCGCCCTGGCATGGTTGCTGGCGCAAAAACCTTACATCGTTCCTATTCCCGGTACTACTAAGATCAATCGCCTGGAAGAAAATGCTGCTGCTGTAAATATTGTACTCTCACAAAATGAATTGAGCAGGATCAATATGGCGCTGGAAAACATACAGGTCGTTGGAGAACGTTACCCGGCGGCATTACAGGCAAGGGTGGGTAAATAGTTTGAAAAGTATTCTTCATTTTAAAGATCAGGCAAATGGAAAATAGCAACAGGAGAGGGTTTTTAAAAACCAGTTTACTCTCAAGTGCTTCAGTCATGGCTGCATCTGCATTTGCAATGCCGGCTGAAAGTAATAAAGTGATGACAGCTTACAATGGTAACCCTTTAGCAGGCACCAGGAAGTTAGGTACTGGTAAACATAGCATCGATGTCAATTATGGACTTGGTCTTGGTTGTATGGGCATGACCTTTCACCGCAGTTTTATTCCCGACAAAAAAATTATGACCGGTCTGTTGCACAAAGCTGTTGATATGGGTGTAAATTTTTTCGATACGGCAGAAGTGTATGGTCCTTTTACCGATGAAGAGTTGGTAGGCGAAGCCTTACAATCATCCAGGAATAAGATACAGATCTGTACCAAATTTGGGTTTAAGATTGCGAATGGAAAATATAGTGGCTTTAACAGCAAACCTGCTCATATAAAAGAAGTGGTGGAGCAATCATTAAAAAGATTACGCACAGATCACATTGACCTGTTATACCAGCATCGCCTGGACCCGGAAGTACCGGTAGAAGAGGCCGCCGGTGCTGTAAAAGATTTGATCCGGCAAGGTAAAGTGTTGCATTTCGGATTAAGTGAAGCTGATCCTGCAAATATCCGCAAAGCACATGCGGTGCAACCGCTCACAGCAATACAAAGTGAATATTCTTTAATGACGAGAGACAGGGAAAAAGACGTGCTGCCACTTTGTGAGGAGCTGGGCATTGGCTTTGTACCATACAGCCCGTTGAGCAGGGCATTTCTCACCGGTTTTATTAATGAACATACAAAGTACAACCCGGATAACGATAACAGGCCCACGCTGCCACGCTACCAGCCGGAAGCTATCAAAGCCAACTGGATCATGATCGACACACTCACTGAATTTGGAAACTATCGTGGCTTAACAGCAGCACAGGTGGCGCTTGCATGGTTAATGGCGCAAAAGCCCTGGATCGTTCCTATACCCGGTACAACGAAACTTTCTCACCTGCAGGAAAACCTGGGTGCAGCCGATATTGTGTTCACCCCGGAAGAACTGAAAATTTTTACAGAAAAGATAAATAATATCAGTATTACAGGTGGTCGTAATTAACTAATGCAACTATTCAGAATTGACGAAAGAAATAACATTGAAAAAAATAATTATTATTGGAGCAAGTGGAAGCCTGGCTGCAGCAGTAATACAAGCATTAAAAGAAGCCGGTGATGTTTCACTCACCCTTTTTGCAAGAGACAAGAACAGGGTTAAAAGTCCGGGAAGTGCAGTTATCATTGAAGGTGATGCCATGAAATATGCCGATGTGAAAAATGCAGTTGCTGACCAGGATATAGTTTATATAAATCTTGCCGGTAACCTGGAAGTAATGACGGGCAACATTGTAAAGGCAATGCAGGAGACAGGCGTAAAAAGAGTGATTGCCATCAGCTCTATTGGTATCTATGATACACCTTTAAAACCAGTATTAATACCTTACAGGAAGCTGGCGGATATTATTGAGAGGTCAGGATTGCAGTATACCATTCTTCGCCCGGACTGGTTTACCAATGCCAATGAAATAGATTATGCTTTAACTAAAAAAGGACAACCGGAAAAAGGGACCGCCATTTCAAGGAAAAGTATTGCCGCATTTGTGGCTGCACTTGCCCGGAATCCGGCCCAATATATCAACGAAAATCTTGGAATTAGCAAGCCTGCATCATTATAAATATCATTTTGTATAACACGATTGCTGACTAATCTTTTTTATACCATACAATAATTCTCACCTACATTTGCAAAAAATCTTTTTTGCTTAAACAGGTAACAGCATTTGTATTATTAACAGCGTTTGCAATACAAACGTTCAGCAAAGCTTTTATCGTTTTTGATTATCTCACCAATACAAAGTCATTTGCCAAAAATTGCGAGAACAAAGCAAGACCTAAAATGCACTGTAATGGTAAATGCCAGATGATGAAAAAGCTGAAGCAGGAAGAGAAAAAGGATGAGCAGAGCCCGGAAAGAAAAGCGGAGCATAAAAATGAGTACGTGTTGTCTTCAAAATCTTTTTATCCTGTTATCGCTTTTAATACAAAAGAATTAAAACAAAGCTTTTCCCTGTTTAATACTGGAAGCGAAGTAAAAATGCCCCGTTCTTTATTACGTCCCCCCATTTGCTGATCAATCTCCATCGCAACTGCTGTTTGTATTATGCAACAGTAGTTTTCTATTATTTATTTTCATCTAAATCACAGGTATATGACCAGTCGTGAAACCTGGCTGAAACCTGCTGTGATAAGGAAGATACGCCTGCGTGTGAACTTTATACTTTGTATCGTTCTGCTGCTGGTGCTTTATCTCAATCATAGCTGGCTGATGAGCCTTTTTGTAAATATTTTTCAATAAAAAACTATCATTAAATGAGGTCTTTATTTTTTTTAATACTTTCCTTTTCTCTCCTTTTTTCTTCCTGTAAAAAAGATGACGCATCAAAATATGACCCTGCTGTTGGCGGAGAGTTATCTGTGGAGTTTGATAATATTGCCGGTTCGGCTGATCTTCAATTAGGCACGGGATCATACACAAATGCATCCGGCGAATCTTTTAAGGTAACCAAGCTCAAGTATTATGTGAGCAATTTTATTTTAACCAATACTAACGGCACCGTGTACACAGTACCGCAGGACAGCTGTTATTTTCTTATTGATGAAAGTGATCCTGCTTCGTCTTTACCAGTGTTAAAAGTGCCGGAAGGAGAATATAAAACACTGAGTTTTGTCATTGGAGTCGACAGCCTTCGTTCAACTATGAGTGTGAGCCGGCGAACTGGTGCCATCGATCCAACGGCAGCCGGTGGTGATATGTACTGGGGCTGGAACAGCGGGTATATTTTCTTTAAAATGGAAGGGGAGTCGCCGGCTTCTCCAATGGGCTTTATGTATCATGTTGGTGGTTTTGGCGGCTATGATGCTGTTACCATCAATAATTTAAAAACAGTAACACTTGATCTTAATGCACGTGGTATGCCGCAGGTAAAAAAGGGGAAGGAAACCAATATTCATTTGATGGTGGATATCCTGAAACTGTTTGATGGTGCCACTACTATCAGCATTGCATCCCATTCAATGGTGATGTTTGATCCTTTCAGTGTTACCATCGCCAATAATTATGCTGCCATGTTCCGGCATGATCATACAGAAAATTAATACAATGAGCCGTAAACAATATTTTACCATCGTATTCCTTGTTGCAGGTATGTATGCCTGCAACAAGGAAATTGTAAAGCAGGCAGCAACTATGTTTCAAAAACCACCTGGTTTTCCTGAAACAGTTTATCATTTTGAGATCAATCCCGTATCAAAAGAGGGATTCGAACTGGGTCGTAAACTTTTTTATGACCCAATTTTGTCAGCAGACAATACCATCAGTTGCGGCAGTTGTCATATACAGACGGCCGCTTTTACACAGCATGGCCATAGTGTGAGCCATGGCATATTCAACAGGCTTGGGAACCGTAACAGCCAGCCGATCATGAATCTTGCCTGGAGTAAATCTTTTATGTGGGATGGTGGTGTTTTTGACCTGGACCTGCAGCCTGTTGTGCCAATTACAAACCCGGCCGAGATGGGAGATACCGTTGCTAATGTGCTCGTAAAACTTCGCAGCAGTGCGGCATACAAAGCCCTTTTTCAAAATGCTTTTGGTTCTGCTGAAATAACTTCTGCTGATCTTTTTAAAGCATTGTCCCAGTTTATGCTGATGTGTGTCAGCAGCAATTCAAAATACGACAGTGTAATGCAGCAGCGCTCATCATTTACAGCAACAGAGCAGGAAGGGTATGTGGTGTTTAAACAAAAATGCAACAGCTGTCACGCAGAGCCTTTGTTTACCGATCATACTTTCCGTAATAACGGTCTTGCAGTAAGTTCAAGAAATGATAAAGGAAGATTTGCTGTTACACTGCAGGAAACAGATAAATATAAATTCCGGGTACCGAGCCTGCGTAATCTTGATCATACTGTTCCTTATATGCACGACGGGAGATTTTTTTCCATCGATGCGGTACTGGATCATTATACAGGCCAGGTACAAAAAACGGAGAATCTTGACCCGTTACTGCTCCGGGATGACCGGACCGGCATTGCTTTGTCATCCACAGAAAGAACCAGCCTCAAGGCTTTTTTAAAAACACTGAATGACCGTTCTTTTATTACAAATCCACTATTGTCCGAGCAATAGATTAAACGCTCTAAATAAGAATAAAATGCAGATAAAAAAATACATGATCTCATTGGTAATATTATTAACACCATTTGTCGCAGCAGCCTGTGATATTTGCGGTTGTGGTGTTGGTAACAGTTATATTGGTATTCTGCCTGAATTTCACAAGCACATTGTTGGTTTCAGGTACAGGTACAATGCTGTGATGACGCATGTGGGAGCAGGCGGTGAATATACCTACCTTACAACAGGGGAAACTTATAAAACGATTGAGGCATGGACCGGTTTTAATATTGGTGATAAATTCAGGCTGATGGCTTTTGTGCCATTAAATTTTAGTGAAAGAAATAATTATGGCGTTATCCATTCAAAAAATGGCATTGGGGATATTGGCGTTGCAGGTTATTATCAATTGCTCAACAGTAAGCGGCCTGTTCTTAAAAATAAGTTGCTGGTACAGAGTTTATGGATAGGTGCCGGCGTAAAAATGGCAACCGGTCAATACAACCCGCTTGATAAAACTTCTAATAATGATAACGCCAATCTTTTTCAACTGGGTACGGGCAGTAATGACTTTAATATAAACGCCATGTATGATATCCGGTTGCAGGATGCAGGTCTTAATATTTCATCAGGTTATAAGATCAATACTTCAAATAGGTACGGCTACCGCTATGGTAATAAATTTAATCTTAGCGGGCAGGCTTATTATAAGTTCAGGATAAAAAATAAATTGACTGTTGCGCCCAATGCCGGTATGCAGTACGAGCAGGCGGCAACGGATAGTGATAAAGATTTTGCAGTAACAGTATCTGGTGGTAATCTATTGCTGGGTACTGCAGGGCTTGAAGCGTTAGTTGGTAAAATAGCTGCAGGTGCTAATTATCAAACCCCCATTTCTCAGCAACTTGCCAACGGTATTGTAAGGTCAGGGAACAGGTTTATGCTGCATATGGCAATTGCATTTTGATGATACTGTTATAATGAATCATTGTTTTACTAAACCAGCAGTTGCTTATTGTAAATTTTGTGCATCTTTAGGTTAAGAACCATGTTTATCCTGTTATGTATAACGAGCAGGGAAACCTATGGCAAATGGATCAATGACATCATTTCAGTGTACAAAATTGTATAAGAAACTTTTTGAACCGGTTGATAATATTTCACTGGTCATTTTCAGGATACTGTTTGGTTTCCTGTTATGCTGGCATTGTATTTCGTATATCAGCAAAGGGATCATCTACAGCAATTTTATTGATGTCCCGTTTACATTTTCCTTTATAGGCTTCGAATGGCTGCAGCCGTTGCCCGGCAATGGAATGTATTATTATGTGGGTTCAATAATTATACTGGCAATATTGGTGATGGCCGGGGCATTTTACCGGGTGTCTGCATTTTTGCTGGCAGTGCTGTGGTCAGGCATGTACCTGATGCAGAAGGCAAATTATAATAATCATTATTACCTGGTGCTGTTGTTGTGCTGGTTAATGGTTTTTGTACCTGCACATACAAGGCTTTCTGTGGATGCATGGAGAAAGAAAACCATTTATACAAGCGTATGTGCACGTTATTGTATTCTGTTGTTTATAGGGCAGGTTGCTGTTGTATATTTTTTTGCGGCGGTAAGTAAACTAACACCTGACTGGTTTTCCGGGAAGGTGATCGGGATACAGTTTACAAAACTGGCTGTGCATCCTGTTTATGGTGTTGTTTATGGTAACAAACTGTTCCAGCTATTGGTCACATATGGAGGCTTTCTCTTCGACCTGCTCATAGTACCACTACTTCTGTGGCGCAGAACAAGAGGCTTTGCATTTTTTGTTTCCTGTTTTTTTCACCTGTTCAATTCTTTTACATTTAAGATAGGCGTGTTCCCGTATTTGTCCATCGCATTGAATTTGTTTTTTCTCAACCTGGGTTCAGTAAATATTTTGATGAATAATAACCGGCAGGCAAATTTATTACCGCCGCTGCCAGCGCTAAAAAAACAGCTGATCGCTTTAACGCTTGGTATTTATTTTTTATTCCAGTTGATCCTTCCTGTGCGTTCCTGGTTTTTTCCGGGCAATGTATTCTGGAATGAAGAGGGATACCGTATGAGCTGGAAGATGATGATGCGGTCAAAAAGTGGTACCGTTTATTTCAAGGTGGTGGATACTGTGTCGAACCGGGTATGGAAAGTAGATCCGGCAACGCAGTTTAAACCTGTCTTTGTAAGATGGGTCGCTATTTCCCCTGATATAACCTGGCAATATGCCCAGCGGTTAAAAAAAGACTTTGCAGGGAAGGGATTTCCCGGTGTAAAGATATATGCGATCAGTGCCGTACGGCTTAACCGGGCTGCACCGCTTCCGCTGATCGATACCACAGCAGATCTTGCGCATGTAAACTGGGAGCCGTTCCGGCATTCGTGGTGGATAACTGATCATTAAGGATTTTACTGTTCTTATTTGTAACTTCCCTCCCCGGAGTTTGTATTATATGCTTATAAACGATCATGCAACGTAATTATCCATCGTATAAAAAAAGTGGCTGGAGAATGGAACAAACCATGCGGTGGTTTGGACCTGCTGACCCGGTAAGCCTGCAGGATATCCGCCAGGCAGGTTGCACAGGTGTGGTAACAGCCCTTCACCATATTCCTAACGGTGCTGTATGGACGACCGGGGAGATCAATAAAAGAAAAAGCGAAATTGAACGTGCTGGTCTGGTATGGGGCGTGGTGGAAAGTGTACCGGTACATGAAGCCATTAAAACGCAGGCTGAAGGTTTTCGGGAATACATCGAAAATTATAAACAGTCAATAAAGAATTTAAGCAGTTGCGGTATTAATACCATTACGTATAATTTTATGCCGGTGCTCGACTGGACAAGAACAGATCTTGCTTATACAGTTGCCGATGGAAGTAAAGCCTTGCGGTTTGAAAAGGCAGCTTTTATTGCATTTGATGTTTTTATGCTTAAAAGAAAAAATGCTGCAGCGGATTATTCTGCTGACGCATTAAAAAAAGCCGAACATAGATTTGTTTCAATGAGCAGTGATGAAAAGTTGTTGCTCCAGAAAAATATTATTGCAGGCTTGCCCGGGAGTGAAGAAAGTTTTACGCTGGAAAAGTTTCAGCAAGCCCTCGATACTTATAGTGATACCGGCGCATTGAAACTCCGGCAGCACCTTATATATTTTTTACAACAAATCATACCAGTTGCAGATGCATGTGGTGTAAAAATGGCCATTCACCCGGACGATCCACCATACCATTTATTCGGTTTGCCACGGGTGGTAAGTACGGCACAGGATATCGAAGCATTGATCGCAGCAGTCCCCTCATCCAGCAATGGAATTTGTTTTTGCACCGGTTCGTTTGGGGTACGGCCGGATAACGATCTTCCTTCTATGGTAAAGCAGTTTGGCGACAGGATACATTTCATTCACCTGCGGAATACTACAAGAAATGACCAGGGAGATTTTTACGAAGACAATCACCTGGAAGGAGATACTGACATGTATGCTGTAATAAAGGAGCTGGTTACTGTAATGGATAAACGAAAATGTTCCATTCCTGTAAGACCGGATCATGGTCACCAGATGCTGGATGACCTGCATAAGAAAACAAACCCCGGCTATTCTGCCATCGGCCGCCTGCGTGGTCTTGCAGAGATAAGGGGTGTTGAACTGGGTATATTACGGAGTTTAAACGAAAAGAACGATCAACCATAAATACTATGAAAAAAAATCTATTGGTAATTGGACTGCTTTTTTTTACTGTTTACAGCGTTGCACAAAAAGGAAAAGCCAATTGGGAAATGCTTTTTAATGGAAAGGATCTGGCTGGTTGGAAACAACTAAACGGGAAAGCAAAGTACGAGGTAAAAAATGGCGAACTTATCGGTACCACTGTTTTTGGTGAGCCCAATTCTTTTTTAGCCACAGAAAAAAACTATGGTGATTTTATCCTGGAGTTTGAATTTAAAGTAGACAGTACGATGAATTCAGGTGTGCAGTTCCGCAGCGAAAGCAAAGCAGATTATAAAAATGGCAGGGTGCATGGTTACCAGTATGAAATAGATCCATCCAAAAGAAACTGGACCGCCGGTATTTATGATGAAGCAAGACGGGACTGGCTTTATACAGGTGACCTGAACCCTTCAGCCAAAAAAGCATTTAAACAAAACGAATGGAACAAAGCCCGGATTGAATGCATTGGTAATAATATCCGCACCTGGATCAACGAAGTGCCGGCTGCTTACCTGGTGGATGATATGACGAAAGAGGGTTTCATTGCTTTGCAGGTACATGCAATTGGTAATAAAAGCGAAGAAGGAAAAGAAGTGCGCTGGCGGAATATCCGCATCCAGGTAAAAAATGTACAGCCGGCTCCTCTCTCAAACCAGTTTATTGCAAATTTTTTGGTAAATAACATTTCGGCAGCAGAGGAAAAAAATAATGTTTCGTTATTGTGGGATGGAAAAACAACCGATGGATGGCGGGGTGCTTATAAGGATAAATTCCCGGAAGCAGGGTGGGAGATAAAGGATGGTGTACTCAGTGTACAACCATCTGATGGTGCAGAAGCAAAGAATGGTGGTGATATTGTAACAATAAAAGAGTATAGTGCTTTCATACTTCAGTTTGAATTTAAATTAAGTGAAGGTGCCAATAGCGGTGTAAAATATTTTGTAACAGAAAAAGATACCAGCACAGGATCTGCCATCGGGCTCGAATACCAGGTATTGGATGACGAAAGACATCCTGATGCAAAACTTGGTGTGGTGGGTAACCGTACCCTCGCTTCTTTGTACGACCTGATCCCTTCATTAAAAGAGCCAAGGGCGAGAAAACCAATTGGCGAATGGAACAGGGGCATGCTCATCGTGTACCCGGACAACAGGGTGGAGCATTGGCTGAATGGATGGAAACTGCTCGAATACCAGCGGGGTGCTCCTTACTTTTATGCGCTGGTGGCAAGAAGCAAATATGCCATATGGCCCAACTTTGGCATGGCTGACAAAGGCCATATTCTTTTGCAGGATCATGGCGACCAGGTTTCATTCCGGAGTATCAAGATCCAGGAGTTGAAGTAATCTCAGCATTTATAACTCATAATTTTCAATCATGGCTTCAAGAAGAAAATTTGTAAAGCAGGCGGCCATTGCAGGCGCAGGTATCATGTTTTCAAAAACAGGATGGTCTGCACAAAGCTATAGCAGGATCATGGGTGCCAATGAAAGAATACGTGTTGGCGTGGTTGGTTTTTCCGACAGGCACAAGTCATCGCATCTTCCCTGCTTTATGGATCATTATAAAGAATTCAATTTCGATTTGGTGGCTGTATCCGATATATGGAGCAAACGCCGGGAAGAAGGTGTGGCAGTGTGGAAAGAAAAAATGGGCCATGATATAACGGGCTGCAGGAACAATGAAGAGCTATATAGTAAAAAATTAGTGGATGCTGTGTTTATTGGTACGGCAGATTTTCAGCATGCCCTTCATTGTGTGGAGGCAGTGAATGCAGGTTGTGATGCATACGTGGAAAAGCCATTTGCAGAAACAATGGAAGATAACCGTGCCGCATTGAAGGCCGTGAAAGCATCAGACCGCATTATCCAGGTTGGTTCACAAAGAAGAAGCGGCAGGAATTACCATGCAGCAAATGAATATATCAAATCGGGAAAGTTTGGTGCCATAACAATGGTTGAATTAAGCTGGAATGTAAACCAGCCGGGCCGCTGGAGAAGACCGGCCCTGCTTACACAGTTAAAAGAAGAAGATACAGACTGGAAACGTTTTTTGATGAACCGCCCCGCTGTACCTTTTGATGTAAGAAAATACCTGGAGTTCCGGTTGTTCTGGCCTTATTCTTCGGGTTTACCCGGGCAGTGGATGAGTCACCAGATAGACACGGTGCATTGGTTCACCGGTTTGCAGCACCCGAGAAGCGTGGTGGCTAACGGTGGCGTATATATGTGGAAAGATGGAAGGAAGAACTGGGATACGATGACAGCTGTTTTTGATTATGGTCCGCTCCATGATGCGGCTACAGGTTTCCAGGTAAGTTTTTCATCCCGTATGCACAATGGTGATGAAAATCCTGCGGAGATATATTATTCAAATGGTGGAGAACTAAACCTGAATACGAATAAAATATCACCCAGGGGTGGTCTTAACAAACATTTTGCCGATGCAATGAATATGCAGCCATTTTTATTGCCTTCCATGGACCTCTCGGCAAGTGAAAAAGTAGTGGCCTCTGCCAATACCGGTGGAGATATACTTACCTCCAGCCATATACGCAACTGGATGGAATGCGTCAGGAACCGTAAGGCACCCAATGCACCGGTTGAAGCAGGGTACAGCCATTCCATTGCCACAATTATGACCAATGCAGCGGCTATTACCGGACAAAAAATTACTTTTGACGACAATACACAGGAAGTAATGGCCGGTGGTAAAATATTTCAGCCGTATTAAATAAAATTAGTAAAGTGAAAACAAGCGAATTAAAAAGATCCTTTCCACCGCAGCTGGAAGAATTTGTAAAGAAAGATTCATTGATAGTACGTTCGCCGGGAAGGATCAACCTGATCGGGGAACATACAGATTACAATGATGGTTTTGTATTACCTGCTGCCATCGATAAAGGCATTTATATCACTCTTACACCAAGAAATGATAAAGCAGTTCATTTGCACAGCATCGATCTGAACGACTCATTCTCCTGTACTGTTGATACCATCCGGCAGTGTGCAACAAAGTCGTGGCCAAATTATTTGCTTGGGGTGATGGCACAGTTCATCAAAGCAGGTATTGATCTGCCGGGAATGGATGTGGCTGCAACCGGTGATGTACCGATTGGCGCAGGCCTGTCTTCCTCAGCAGCTGTAGAATGCGCCATGGCACTGGCGTTGAACGAGATCACCGGTGCTGGTTTTGATAAGATGACATTGGTGAAGATGTCACAGAAGGCTGAGCATGAATTTGCAGGTGTGCAATGTGGTATCATGGACCAGTTTGCCAGTATGTTTGGAAAAGAAGATCACGTGGTACGCCTCGACTGCCGTTCACTGGAATATGAGTACAAGCCACTCCGCATGGACGGCTTTAAAATTGTGCTGCTTGATAGTAATGTGAAGCATTCACTTGCATCAACAGAGTACAATGTGCGCAGGCAGCAATGTGAAAAAGGTGTGGCAATGGTGGCGGAATTTCAGCCAGGCAAAAAAAACCTGCGGGATATTACCATCGCCATGCTGGATGAATATGTGTTGCCAAAGGACAAACTCATTTATAACAGGTGCAGGTATGTGGTGGAAGAAAATGAGCGGGTGCTGGAAGGCTGCAGGATATTGAAAAAGGAGATGTAATTGCTTTTGGAAAAAAAATGTTTGCTTCTCACGAAGGGCTGAGTAAGCTATACGAAGTGAGTTGCCCTGAACTTGATTTTTTAGCGGATATAGTAAGAGCTAATCCATTTGTATTGGGTGCAAGAATGATGGGAGGTGGTTTTGGCGGTTGTACCATCAATCTTGTGAAAGAAGAAGGCGTGGAAAAGCTGGTGAACCAGGTCTCCATGATCTATGCGACTGAAATGAAAAAGGAATTGAAGGCTTACGTGGTATCTATCGAAGAAGGAAGTTCAATTATTTTGTAGATCAGTATTTGAATTTCCTATAATTAAATAACGGTGCACAGGCACCGTTATTTTTTTTAACACTGATTACCCCTGAAATATTTTGTTGTCAGATAATTAAGGATAAGAGAAAGAAAGCTGATAATAATAATGTTACCATCAATACATCGATCCAGAAATCTTTTTTTACTTTTATTTTGCCAGCCATCTGCATTTACTTTGTTTATAACACAAAACTATGCCCGTGTAGTATCCTGCCGGGGTTCCATTTATTTACTGGTAATTGCCTGTTATCAAACGGTACTGAATTTTAATATTATAAAATATGCCGGAATAAAATAGCACTGCTGCCGTCATTATCCTGTACAACAATTTTGCCGCTGGATAAACAACGTGTGCCACTGGCGAAGAAATACTGCCCTCTATTTTATACTCCTTTTAGCTTGCGGCTGCATTTAGCGGGTAAAGCTTTGTGCAACAAACAGCCATGGACAAACTGATCAACGACATTGATGCTGTAACAGCTGAGTTTATACAATATTTTGGCAGCCTTTCTGCCCAGCAGCTCAATTACAAAAGAGAATGCTCTCAATGGAGTATCGCACAAAATATCAGTCACATCATCACTGTGAATGACTCTTACAAGCCACTGATACAGTCAGTAAAGAATCATACATATAAAACAGCGTGGTATTCAAAATTTAAATTCCTGGTAAATTATTTCGGTATAAAAGTGCAGGAAATGGTAAAGCCGCACATGGGAGGTAAAATAAAAACAGTCAAACAATGGGAACCTGAGGCAGAAAAAGCCAGGCATGATGTAGTGACTGATTTTGCCATGCACCAGCATACATTAAAGCAATTAATACTTTCTTCCAAAGACCTGATGCAGCAGGTGATACATTCGCCCGCCAGCAAATTGGTGGTGTACCGGCTGGAAGACGCTTTCAAAATAATCGTGGCACATGAACAGCGCCACCTGGAGCAGGCAAAATCAATGCTGGTAATGCAATATTCAGAACGGCTGGGATTTTAAGTATAGCTTATTATAAAATTGTGTATTTTCAAAATTCGGAGAATGGTTTGGCTAACAGAAGAAGATGTAATTGATAAAATGTACCAGGTACGGGAATCAAATATTGCAGATACGGACGCACTGTTAAGGCTGTATTATTTTGTGGCTGCTACAGGCGGTGGCATTGCAAGAAATATAAAGGAAATTGACCGGGATTATATAGAACATTGCCAGCTGGCGTCTAAAAAATCCGGGGTGCAGTTTGTAATTGATGATCCGCAAAACCCCGGAGAGATCATAGCAGAGATACATTGTTATGCTCTGGTTCCGGGTATTTTCTCCCATGTATTATCCGAGCTTACCATCCTGGTAAGTCCACAGCACCAGGGCAGCGGCCTTGGTAAACTAATCTTTTCTCACCTGCTTTCTTATATTGAACACAACAGGCCAGACATTTTAAGAGTAGAACTGGCAGCTAAAGAATCTAACCAGCGGGCCATTGGATTGTACCAGCAACTGGGTTTCAAGATCGAGGGGCGTTTTGAACGCCGCATTAACAGTAATGGCGCTTATGAAGCCGATATACCAATGGCCTGGTTCAACAAAAACTTCAACCAGGAAAAGTTTCTTACCGGAAACTAACCAGCCTTTACCGTTCAATAATAATAGTTGTAAAGAGTGCCTGCTGCATATACTTTTATTGCAGGTTTTTCATAGGATATTGGATTAAGGGCGGGACTGGATTTCTATCCGGGTCCCCTTTTTATTTTATAATACTTACTATCTCCCGGTTGTTTTAAAAATACTTTATACCGCCTTTTACCGCTGGCTAAATACGGCATACCGAACGATAATCATACTTGCAAACAACTGTATTGATAATATATCTTCGGTACAGGTTTTTCACAGGATATTGGACTAAGGGCGGGACTAGATTTCTATCTGGGTCCCTTTTTTATTTTGGCCTGTTTATAATGACTGCTCAATACTGCCTGAAGCTTTCACCACATACCAGCTTGCTTATGGGAGATATACAATGCTCTTCGTGCTTATACTGCACCAATCATCTTTTTTACAAAAGAAAGCTGGTATTTTTAAGCAGAAAGCCGCAAAATAAACAGCGTATACCGTTTGTTAACTATTTATTGTCATCCGCCCTTTATCAATATATCTTCGATACAGGTTTTTCACAGGATATTGGACTAAGGGCGGGACTAGATTTCTATCTGGGTCCCTTTTTTATTTTACAGCAGTTCATTTATACAAGCCTGGCTGCCGGTTACCGGATAATAGCTGGCAATTACCTTCCCCTAATTCTTTTTCATTATAATTTTTATCACTTGTTAGTTTAGCATTCTCATTTAAAGTATAGCCATGATTTTTCTCATTTCAGTATAATGGGTTTTACAGTGAACTGGCACTGGTACAGCGCCGCCGGGATTACGGTTGATTAAATAAGGGTTTTGGTTGAATGTAAAATAATATTTTGGTTTGCAGGGGCACAGCCCTGAGATGCAGCAATATTATCCCTTATTTGCTACCGCAGAATCGGCGGCAGCTACCGTTTAGTAAGTAGCTTCTAAAAGCAAGGTCTTCTAAAGTTTAAACACTGTTAAGCAGGGCTATATTTGTGTACCGCTATGAATTTACTGCCTTCGATAATAAAAACCCTGCAAATTGCAGCCTGCATCAGCATTGGCCTGGTGCCGGTGGCTGCTTGCGCCCAGAATGCAGGAACCACTGCCGGCGATTTTTCCACCATTTCATTCCAGCATTTAAGCACAGCCGATGGTCTTTCCTATAGTTCTATAGGAGAAATGTGTCTTGATAAGGGCGGCAATTTATGGATCGCCACCGGGAATGGGCTTAATATGTTCAATGGTAAAACAGTAACAAAGTACTATGTAGCTGACTATCCCCAGCTAATGAGTAACAATATCCGCCAGGTGGAATGCGATGAGAATAACAGGATTTGGGTTCGTACGGATAAACGCAATATCGTAATGATAGATGAACAGCGCCATATGCACACAGTAGCGCTCTACGACAGCGGGCAACTACTGAAGACAAGGGCTGTATTTAATTCCCGGCGTAACGGGGTATTGCTCTTTACGTTAAAAGGTCATTATATTTTTAATGATAAAATGCCTTTTGGTTCCAATGATTCGCTGGATAATAAATTTTTTACACCGTACCCGGTAAAAGGTTTTGATGAGTTTCAGCTGCAGACAAAGACCTACCGTAATGGATTTACATTTGATGAGAACCGCCTTTTCTATTCGGAAGATACGGTAATGTATATCCTGAATTTACAAACGAGAAAAGTAGAGAAGGCCACTTATATTCCACTGGGTAACCTCCTTATTAAATGGGATGAGCAAACCGTGCTGATGTGCAATGTGGCATTAAAGAAACTGCAGCTGGTAAATATTTACACAGGTGCAATACAGCCGCTCAATGATGAATTAAAAGACCAGTTTGGCAAACCCATCAACGATGATGTGGTATATGCGGAAAAGCTGAACAGCAACCGTTATTTATTGACCACACTCAGGTCAGGTGTTTATATCTACAACCGGCAGACAAATGAATTATATAATTACCGGCATAACCCGAGCGACCCTTCTTCTATCAGCAGTAATAATACTTTCAATATTGCCTATGGCAATAATGGCTGGGCTTTTGTTGTAACAAATCCCAATGGTATCAGTTATTTTAATACACGTGAAGTAATAGGTACACAAAGTGTTTTCCAGGATGCAAGCGGCAGGATCTATGACGGCTTTGTGAGTTGTATTGCAACCGAAGATGACAACACCTATTACCTGGGTACCAACAGCGGGCTTATTGAGTGGAAAAGAAATATCAATGCAACAAGATTCCTTGAATTTAAAAGCGGTGCTGTTTCCCTGCTGGAAGATGAAAATATACAAACACTTTGCTTTGACAGTAAGGGTCAGCTTTGGATAAGCACTATCAGTAAAGGCATACTGGTACTGGATAAAAACAGGCGGCTGCTGAAATATTTAAAAAATAATACAGAGGCACCGGGTAGTATAAGATTTAAAAGAGCGTATACATTACAGGAAGACAGTAATGGTTTCATGTGGGCCGGCGGCGAATTTGGTATTTGTAAAATAAACATCAATAATTTTTCTGTTGACTATTTAAGGAATACGCCACTAGGCCAGTTTGAGAAGAATTTTGTTTCCCCTATATTTTTTCCCGATGCAGATAATGTATGGTTTGGCTTAACAGATGGTGGTGTACGGCACTATAACTTTAGCACAGGCAAACTGGTGGCTTATACAAAAGATAACCCGCTTTTATCAAATTATATTTTCAGCATTCAAAAAGATAATGCTGACAATTATTACATCGGAACAGATCTTGGTGTAAATATTTTAATGCATGATGGCCGGGTGAAATCTATCACCACAAAAGACGGCCTGCTTATTCCACGGGCGGAAGCTTTGATACCGGATAAGAGCGGTTATATGTGGATCGGGAATGATATTGGTCTCGCCTGTTATAATGTAACGGACAGCAGTCTTTCTGTATTTGACGAACGATACGGGCTGAGTATATTCGGGTACCGGGTAAATGCCTATTATCATAACAGGAAGGGTGAATTTGTTTTTGGCACCCCTAAGGGGCTCCAGTATTTTTTTCCTGAAGCGTTGCTTGGGAAAAAAGTAAACCTGAATGCATTGATCAGTGGAATTGAAACAAAAGATATTGTAACATCTATTACGAGATCTGTAACGTATAATCTTGCCAGCGATGATAATTATGTAACGTTCAATTTTACTTCTGTCGATTATACCAATCATCTCAATACATTTTACCAGTATAAACTGGAAGGTAATGACCACGAATGGTCAATCGCCACTAACCAGAACTCGGTTCATTACAGTTCACTGCCACCAGGTCAATATACCTTCAGACTGAGGGTAAGCAGTAATAAAAAAGAGTGGCAGGATGCATCTAATGCGGTAACAATTGTTATTGCAAAACCTTTCTGGAAAACATGGTGGTTCAGGGCACTGGGTATCCTTTTGGGTTTATCACTGATCGCATTTGTAATAAATTTTTACCGCAAAAAACAAAAGGAACGGCAAAGCGAACTGGAAACAGAACTGGTGGTTACCTATTTTGCTTCGCAGATCAATAAGCAAACGCAAATTGATTCATTGCTGTGGGATATTGCAAAGAACTGTATCAGCCAGCTTCACTTTGAAGATTGTGTTATCTATCTGCGGGATGAACACAGGGATGTGCTTGTTCAGAAAGCAGCTTATGGTCCTAAAAACCCTGTGGCATTTGATATTAAGGAACCCATTGAAATACCTGTTGGCAAAGGGATTGTAGGCACTGTTGCTAAAACAGGTAAGGCAGAGATCATCTCCAATACTGCCCTGGACAGCCGCTATATTGTGGATGACAAGATCAGGTATTCTGAAATAACTGTTCCAATAATTATTGATGATAAGGTGGTGGGTATTGTTGACAGTGAACACCGGCGGAAAAACTTTTTCAATACACGCCATTTGAAAATACTAAGCACTATTGCTGCACTTTGTGCTGCACAAATGCAGCTGGTAAAGGCCGAGGAAGAAAAGAAGAAAGCGGAGATAGAACTGATCAAAAATAAACAGAAGGCACTTGAAAGCAGGTTGCAGAGTTTACGCCTTCAAATGAACCCGCACTTTTTATTTAATGCACTCAATTCGGTGCAGCAGATGATACTGGCAAATGAAGAAATGATTGCTACCAAGTATTTGTCGAGGTTCTCTAAATTATTAAGGGCAATATTGGTGCACAGCGACAAGGAGACCATCACATTGAAAGAAGAGCTGGATATCCTGCACCTGTATATCGAACTGGAATCGATCCGTTTTAAAGAAGCGTTTAAATACAAAATAATTTGCGATGAGGATATAGATACGGATGAAGTAAAAATACCAACACTGCTGGTGCAGCCTTTTGTTGAAAATGCCATCTGGCATGGTCTTATGCATAAGGAGGGCAAACGGGAGCTGGTTGTAAAATTTACAGAGAGAGGCGAATGGCTGCAATGCATCGTGGAAGACAATGGTGTAGGACGGGAGAAGGCAAAGGAGATAAAAGCGATATCATCAAATGGTTCTGCACACCAGAGCAAAGGTATCGCTGTGTCTACCGAAAGGTTACTTTCAATGAAAAATAGTGAAGGTGAGCAGGGGAACATTGTCTTTACCGATCTGCGTAATGAAGACGGCTCTGCTGCCGGAACAAGGATAGAAATTAATTTCCCAACACTAAACTGATATACTATGCTTAAAGTTTTGCTAATAGATGATGAAGAAAGAGCCACCGACGCACTGCGTTTGATGATCGAAAAAACGATCCCGGCAATAAACCAGGTAATGGTTTGTAATGACTCACGGAAAGCCGCCGAAATTATTACGGCCTACCAGCCGGCACTTGTTTTTCTTGACATTCAAATGCCACACCTCAATGGCTTTGAACTGATGGAAAAGATACCCAACAAAAACTTTAAGATCATTTTTACTACAGCATATAACGAGTACGCCATACAGGCTATCCGCTTTAGTGCATTTGATTATTTACTGAAACCGATCGATGTGGAAGAATTGCAGGGATCGGTGCAGCGCTTCCTGGAAAGCAATGAAGATTATAAACAACAATACGACCTGCTGAAAAATATACTGCATAACATACAGGCTCCTTCTGCCAGTGAGTTCAGGCTGGCATTACCAACAAAGGAAGGCGTTCATTTCCTGCATCCTGCTGATATTATCCGCTGCGAATCTATCGGTAACTATACTAAGTTTTTTATGGAGAGCAGCAAGACCTACCTTATTTCAAAAACGCTGGGTGAGTACGACGCATTGTTATCTCCTCATAATTTTATCCGTACACACAAAAGCCACCTGGTAAATAAAAAATTCATCTCTTTTATTGACCACGATGGCTTTGCTATTTTAAAAGATAATACTAAAGTGGAAGTGAGCAGGAGAAGAAAAGAAGAAGTGATGCAGTCATTGAAATAGTTATGCTTTCTTCTTTCCGAAAGAGCTTACGGCATGTCGATACACCTGATGGTAACTTTGTTGTCAATTTTGCCATCCCCGTATTTATCCCAGAAAGTCACTGCCACATCATATTTTTCTTCCCATTCCATCGGCTTGCCGGTGGATACGGTGCATTTTAAATAAGAGGCATCTTTTTCATCATAAATATCATGCCCGGCAAACAAATCTTTTTCCTGCAGTAATACTTTTCCTTTCTGGTCTGTTATCTGCAGCGAACAACCAACAGATATTTTACCATCTTTAACTTTCATCCCTTTTATCTTTTCATTTACCAGCAGGAAACTTTCACCGAGAGGAATATCAGTGTGGTTAAGAATTTCATCATTCATTACCAGTGATACTTTTTCTGGTTCCATATTGGTATAAGAAGAAACCATGCCGGTGTTGAAGTCCTTTTTAATGCCCTTGGAGATCGGGCCATTGCAGGATGAAAGTATGATCAATAAGATCAGGCCTGCCAGTGAAATGGTTTTAACATGCAATGGGATCAATCTTTCCCTTCTTCTTTTGATCAGGTAATCCGCAATTTCTGCCAGCAGTAAAAGCCCGCTGATGGCGATCGCAAAGCTGCTTGCCACTGCAAATAATTTCATCAGCACAGTGATCTCGTTTGCCGGTTCAAAAGGGAAATCAAAAAGGATAAGATGCATAAAACCATATAACAGCAAACCGATGCCGTTACAAATTATGAGCAGGGTTTTGAATATCTGTAAATGTGTTTTGGCATCTAAACGGCCGGAGATAAAATTCTTGATCATAGTGCTTGTTTTTATGTTTGATTGCTGATGCAAAATTGCAGCCTGTTTTGTTTTTGAGAAGGCTTAACTTAACGAACGGTATGTGTTAGTTATTGAAGTGTATTTAACCTGGTGAAATAAAACATGCTGTCCCGGAAATAAAAAAGAGCAGCCACTGCTGCCCTTTCAATGTTCTTCCCCCTTTTAGTTTTCGTGCAAGTACCACCCGCCTGAATCTCCTGTTGTTGATGTATTCTTCCATTTTCCTGTCAGTGTTTTTTTCACAGGGTCAAATGTTGCTGTGCTTGTAAAAACGGATGAATAAGGTAAAAGATAATGATGCGTTACTGTAAATAGATTGTCTTTCAGTATCCAGGAACCTATTGCCACCACTTCGCCTGCCGGGCTCAGCTCTTCAATAGTGCCATCATTTTTAATATTGATGCTGAAATAATTTACTGGCTCTGTACCTGTATAACCCCATTTACCCACCCAGTTGCCTTCAAGCAAAACTGCATTTTCTGTGGGTTTATTATCTGGTGCTTTGATCGTTTCCTTTTTACAGGAAGTAAATGATTTTGATACCAGTAAAACAGCTGTGATTAATTTCAAGGCTTTCATTTTTAATTTTGGTTGTGTTTTTAATTGCAGTACAAATTTGTTACAATTAAAAATTTTGTGCCTTGAATAATGAGCCAGCGGCAGCGCTTAGTTATTGAATGTTTTTAAGGCTCGTAATAGTAGCTGGAAATTTTGCCATCGGCAATGCGGATGGTGGTGAGCACCGTTTGTACTGCATTGTCTTTCGGTGAGCGTACATTGAACCAAAAATATATATTGTCAGCCGAGAGGAGATAATCTGTCATCTTATTGGTGGCAAAACTGGTGTTGACTGACCATTTCTCTTTACCATTTTTGTCAATAAGTGCTATACAGCATGCAGGATTGCTTGTGCTGTGGGTGTACAATATAATATGTTCGTCGTTAATGCCATGCCAGGCTGCAGCTGTGAATTTCTTTTGGAGGAAGCCGGCTTTATAATAAGAGCGTTCACCGGTAT
Organism: Ferruginibacter sp.; assembly: GCA_047600665.1. Classification (GTDB taxonomy): domain Bacteria; phylum Bacteroidota; class Bacteroidia; order Chitinophagales; family Chitinophagaceae; genus Ferruginibacter. The sequence continues at coordinate 615,313 of JASGKJ010000003.1, read as the reverse complement.
GTGGTGTGTTCTTTTTAAAATCTATAGATTCCCCGTTCAGTGTATAAGGGATGACGGTGAGTTGCCTCATTTCATCTCTTTCAGGATATACAGCACTGCCGTAATAACCCAGTACATGGCTTGTTTCAGTTTTGCTGCCGAGTATAAATAATTTTCCTGTTGCTGTGTCTACACAGTTAACAGCATATTCATGTTTGTATACATCATTCACTTTATACTCAGCTGCAAATTCATACCTGAAGATTTCCGGGGCCGGGTCACTGTTGCTGTTGTCCGGCTTCATAGAAAGATCAGGGTATAATTTATACTGGTCTCCATTGCCTGCGGTAATGTACATTACCGGTACAAATTCATCCAGCAGGTAATTATTAGGAAACCTGCTGAAATTGTCCTGCATCATTGGGTTATTTGCGGTAATAGTGGTTTCTGTCACCGCTTCTTCAAGAGAAAATACATCATAACCCCGGAGGCTGTCAGTCAGCAGCCATACAATATTCCCCATTTTTCCTATCAGTTGCTCATACTTAAAAGTTCCTCCTGCTATTCCGATCTCTTTTCTTTTTATTAATGCCCCTGTACTGGTATCGTTCAGTTGCAGGTAATAGCTGTATTTATCCCCCGTTTTGATTTCAGTAAAAGATAAAATGACGGCTTCTTTATTTTTTTGAACAAAATACACAGGGCCGTTTTTTATAAAACTGTTTTTTGGCGCTTGTATCTTTTGTGTAAATGCTGTAAATGACATAAGCAGGAATATGCAGGGGAATACCTGCTTTATTATGTTAGTATATTTTTTCATTCCTCATTGAAATTAATAAAAAAGCGGCCGCAGCCGCTCCTTATCCTTGTGCTGTTCTTATTTTTTATTCATAAACCATTTGCCTTCGTTAGCAGGTTTGTCGCTGTATTTCCAGGAGCCATTCACCAATTTTTTTGTGGCCGGGTCAAAAGTGGCAGTACTGATAAATATTTTATTATAGGGTGACAGAAAATGGTGGGTTGCTGTAAATGTGTTGCCATTGAGCGTCCAGGTGCCTTCACCAGCAATATCACCAAAAGCATCTATTTCCTGCATAGTACCATCCGGCTTTACTTTAAAGCTGTAAAAGAACTGTGAATCATTGGTACCATAGCCATATTTTCCTTCCCAGGTACCGGTAATGGCAGACTCCTGTGCAGTGGGAGCAGCCTTTTCTTTTTTGCATGCAGTAAAAATTGCTGAAAAGAATAAAACAGCAATGGTGATCTTTAATGTTTTCATTTTTTTTGTTTTTCGTGTTATACTTTGTTTGTGATGTAAAGATGTATAAAGGTTTTTCTTTTTTATTGCTTGAATTATTTCCCGGCATCTTTTAGTTAGTGAAGTGATAAGCGGTAGCAATCCCGGTTGTAAATAAAAATTCCAAAAACCATTTACTTGCCGGCAGGCACCTTTTAATAAAAAAGCAAATCCTGTCCCTGCTAATATTTTTTTCTTTGCTCACTGATTGAAAATTTTAAAACCTTTTTTATGGATTATATCTTTTGGATCTTTTGGACGGGTGAAATGCTTGCAGCACTCTTCTGGATTGGCAGCGAAATGAAACTGCAATATTTAAAACCTAATCCCTATGCTTTTTTGAGTTTTTTTTACCTGCTGGCAGCGCTGGTGATCCGTTATAATATTGAGTCTGGAAAGCTCTCTGTTTTGATGGTGATAATACCGGGCGTTCCCCTGTTGATGATGTTGTTTATTGTACTGGTGCATACACTCACCGGCGGTAAATGGAATTAATAAAATAGAAAATGATGCAGTTAATAAAACCATACAGCGATGAATCACTGAATATTATTTATAACCAGCTCTTTTGTGATATTCCATCCTTGTACAATAGCGGTGCTGATATAAAAAGTTACCCATGGAGTATCCTGTTTGCTGAAGACAATACAGGGCAGGCACTCCTAGGAGTGGCAGAAGATAAAAAACTTGAATCAAGGTTGAGGTTGCTTGCTTATAATGAGATAAGATCAAAAGGCTTACCAGCCGGCGACAGGGAATTGCTCGCTGTGATAATAGAAGTGGGGCTGGAAGGCGGACTGGATGTGCTGGCTGCTTTCCATGATGGTACTGCCCGCTACATTAACCAGTCGGAAAAACTGGTCGTTTGGGAAACCCAAACAGAAGCATCTCAAAACTGTATCCGGGATCTTTTTGCTGAAAGTATAAAAGTGGTAAGTAAGATCGGGCCCTGGGATAAAGAGCGGCTGCCACCACCGTCAAACGGTAATATACGGTTGAATTTTTTAGTTTCAGATGGATTGTATTTTGGTAGCGGGCCTTTTGATGTGCTTGCCCGTGATGCAATGGGCGGCCCTGTGATACAGGCCGCCACGGCATTAATGACTTATTTGACAGGAAAAGTACATACCTGATCTATTAAATAAATCATAGGCTATATACAAAGAGAAATGAAAATTTTATTACAAATACTAATTGTTTTTATCATTCAATCATCAGCAATGTCACAGCGTATTACGGGTAATTATGCTTTAAGAGGTGTACAGGATATGGCCGCCGGTTTCCAGTTCCAGGCAGACAGTTTTAAATTCTATTGTTATTATGGCGCCGTTGACCGGTTTGCCGAAGGGACTTTTACGATCAATGGTGATACCATTGTTTTAAAAAGCAGTAAAGAGCCAGGTAAAGATTTTACCATTTTAAAAAAAGAAAAAGCACCCACCCAGTTTACGGTGAAAGTGATTGAGCCAAATGAATTTCTTGCAAAGTATGTGATGGCCATTGTGGTAACAGGAGAAAAACAGGAAGCTTTTTATCCCGGCAAAGATGGTTTGATCAAAGTAGAAGCCGGTAATACTTCAAAGATCTACCTCAAACACGAACTGTACCCGGACATTCCCACGCTTATAAGAGATGAGAACGAAGATTTTACTTACGTGGAGGTAAAGCTGAATGAATCACTTCAGCAGTTAAGTTTTAAAGGCATCGATCTTTTTATAAAAGAAGATGATGAACTAACCTGGTATCCTAATTATTTTATCGCAGCACAAAATGTTCGGTTCATAAAAGGCGACTAAGCTGTTTCTCTTAATTGTTTCTCCAGTGTGCTCCATTTAAGATAACCGAGGTGCAGTTCATCTTCCGGGAGACCTGCAACGGGCTGTTCGCTCACCTGCAGGGAATATTGCTGTTTTACTGCAGCTGGTAATATGTCTTCAATTTTAAAGATATCATCCACGTCCACACCATAACGGTCATCAATATGTGAAGCGCCAGGACCAGGCAGGTTGGCGTGTTTATAAAAGGCTGTTTGCATACCTGCTTTTACTGCATCTCCCTTAGTGGCAGCTGCAACAAGCATTTTGTAATGAAACTCTTCAAACTCGTTTTGTTTATAACCACCGAGGTTAAGAAAAAATAATTGCTGTGATTTTAAAACTTCTGCTTTTTTACTGGTAACGGTTATTGAATGTCCATTTACATTCGTTACTTCCCGCCAGGCATCGATGTGTAAGCCGCCACTGTTCTGCCAGAATGCATCCATTTCATCTTTTAAAGAAGCAATTGAATTACCTATCCCGAAAAAAATATCATGTTGCTCTGTATGCCGTCCTTTAGGCGTACAGCCCAGCAGTACCATATAAAGTTTGAGTTGCATTGTGGATTTATTTAACTGTTGGATCAAAGTAAATACTAGCTGAACCGTTCGCTTACCACTAACTCTTTGCTTCCGCCGGCATAATTATAAAATCCTTCGCCGCTTTTTACACCGAGTTTACCAGCTGCCACCATGTTCACCAGTAAAGGGCAGGGAGCATATTTAGGATTGCCAAAGCCATCCTGTAAAACCCTTAGTATATTCAGGCAGACATCCAGGCCGATAAAGTCCGCTAACTGTAATGGCCCCATTGGATGAGCCATACCCAGTTTCATCACCGTGTCAATTGCTGTAACGCCTGCAACACCTTCAAACAAACTGCAGACCGCTTCATTGATCATCGGCATCAGTATCCTGTTTGAAATAAAACCAGGGTAATCATTTACCGCACAGGGTATCTTACCGAGCTGCTCACTAATATTGACAATGGTGTCAGTCACTTCTTTATTTGTAGCATACCCATTAATGATCTCCACCAGTTTCATTACCGGCACAGGATTCATAAAATGCATGCCTATCACAAGCGCTGGTCTTTTTGTAACAGCAGCGATCTGTGTAATGGAAATAGAAGAAGTGTTGGTTGCCAGTATGCAGCCAGCAGGACTGTGTGTGTCCAGTTGTTTAAAAATTTCCAGTTTCAGCTGCAGGTTCTCAGTAGCGGCTTCCACGCAGAGGTCTGCTTCTTTTACGCCTGCGGCAATATCTGAAACTAACTGTATGTTATTAAGCGTTGAAGTTTTTTGTTCTTCGGTAATGATAGCTTTGGCAACCTGCCGGTCAAGATTTTTTTTGATCGTGTCAAGAGCCCGCTGCAGCTGGGCTGCATTTACATCTACCAGGTTTACTGCAAAGCCCTTTTGAGCAAATACATGTGCTATACCGTTACCCATAGTACCTGCGCCAATGACGGAAACATGCTTTATATTCATAGTGCTGTTTATCATTTGTAACTCAAAACTCATAATTCGTCACTCATCATTATTTAAACGCATTAATTCCTGTTACATCCATGCCTGTTATGAGTAAGTGAATATCATGTGTGCCTTCATACGTGATCACGCTCTCCAGGTTCATCATGTGGCGCATGATGGGGTATTCACCGGTAATGCCCATACCACCCAGCATTTGCCGGGCATCTCTTGCTATGTTTGCAGCCACTTCGCAGGCATTTCTTTTTGCCATACTCACCTGCTGCGGTGTTACCTTGCCTTCATTCATCAAAGTGCCGAGCCGCCAGTTCAGCAGCTGCGCCTTAGTGATTTCGGTAATCATTTCAGCAAGTTTCTTCTGCTGCAGCTGGAAACCTGCAATGGGTTTATCAAACTGCACCCTTTCTTTGGCATAGTTTAAAGCAATATCATAACAGTCCATGGCAGCACCAATAGCACCCCATGCAATACCATATCTTGCCTTTGTAAGACAACCCAGCGGTCCTTTTAATCCTTTTGTATTTGGAAAAATATTTTCTTTTGGCACTTTTACATTGTCAAACACCAGTTCACCGGTAGCACTGGCACGCAGGCTCCATTTGCCATGCGTGGTCGGTGTACTGAAACCTTCCATACCTCTTTCCACCACCAGGCCACGGATGTCACCTGCTTCATCTTTTGCCCATACCACCGCCACCTGTGCAAAAGGCGCATTGCTGATCCACATTTTGGCACCGTTCAAAATAACATGCCCGTCTCCGTTATCTTTTATGTTGGTGAGCATACTGCTGGGATCACTGCCATGGTTTGGTTCTGTTAATCCAAAGCAACCCAGCCATTCACCACTTGCCAGTTTGGGTAAGTATTTATTACGCTGTTCTTCGCTGCCATATTGATAAATGGGGAACATCACCAGTGAGCCCTGAACAGAAGCGGTACTTCTTACACCACTGTCACCACGTTCCAGTTCCTGCATCATCAGTCCATAAGCAATATAATCAAGCCCGCCGCCGCCATATTGTTCCGGCACTGTTGGCCCAAAGCATCCCAGCTCACCCAGTTGCTTTACAATCTGTTGAGGAAATTCTGCCCGTTGTGCATAGTCTTCAATAATAGGAGAGATTCTTTTTTTACATAATTGCGGACACTCTCCCGGATCAGCTTATGCTCTTCCGTTAGTAAGTCATCCACTTTAAAATAATCGGGACTTTGAAAATTGTCGGTCTTGGCAGCCATAGTTATTTTAATTACGAGTTTTGAATTGAGAATTATAAATTAAGCGGTAAGGGTATAAGTTACATTTCCTGTATTTTTAATTCTTAACTCTTAATTTTTAATTCCTTTTGAGCCCGGCCGCCTGGCTGTATTCAGCTTCATTGGCGTCGCACTCCTGTACTGTAAATCTTTACTGAACTTTACTGCAGCGTGTGGTATCGAACATTGCAATAAAACATCAAGTTAAGCAATCGTTTTTGTTGCCGCAAATATAGTATGGTTCCTTTACCGGCCTGTAAAATGTTGTACATTTAATTACGGTATTGATAACCACCAAAACATTTGCAATGAAACGGATTATTATTTTATGTACCTGCTTTTTAGTTGTATGTTTTTCAAGCTTCAGTCAAAATAAATTGAAAACAGCAAAACAACAACGGCCTGAAGATATGGTGAAGCAATTCTGGTTTGTAATGCTTACCAGTGGCACCAGCCGCACACAGGATTCTGTCACCGTTGCCAAACTGCAGGCCGGTCATATGGCGAATATCGAACGGCTTTATTATGAAGGCAAATTAAAAGTAGCCGGCCCTTTTGGAGATAACGGTAACTGGCGTGGTATTTTTATTTTTGATTGTGAAACAAAAGAAGAAGTGCAGAACCTGCTGGATACCGACCCTGCCATCGCTGCCGGCCGGCTGGCTTATGAAATTCATCCCTGGTACACATCACCAACCGGGAGCTTTAAAAAAGGTAAACCGGTTAAAAAATCAAAAATTAAGAATTAGTAATGCAGGAAACGTAGTTTTTAAATCTTAACTCTCAACTTTCAACTCTCAATTAATGAAACTTCTTACGAAGATCCGCCTTCTGATCATCTTTTTTATGGTGGCACTTATATTAAGTGGTGCTACTGCATTTCCAGTAGAAACAGAGTTGAAATGGCTGCTGGCCCATCCATCGCTGGTACCTTCTTTTGCAACAAACTGGTTACAGGATGTATATGATGCATTAAAAGAAACCAATGCAAAATATCCCATGCTTGCTTACGGTTACGACTGGCTGGCTTTTGCCCATATTGTAATTGCCATGATGTTTATTGGTCCGTTGAAAGACCCTGTAAGAAATATATGGGTAATAAACTGGGCCATACTTGCCTGTATTGCCATATTTCCATTGGCATTTATTGCCGGGCCTGTCCGTCATATACCGGTCTTTCATATTTTAATTGACTGCAGCTTTGGAGTGATTGGCCTGGTACCTCTTTTTATCTGTAAAAAATGGATCAATCAACTGGCAAAACAACAATCAACAGCTCATTATTAATAAAAAATATGCTGCTGTTGCAACGGAATAATTTTCTGAACCATCTTGAAAAAACTTTTTACATTTATTTTAATTATTCACTGCAAAATTTTTTACTATGCCTTTAGAAATGGTGGATGATCCACAGGACCAGCAGGACTATAACGAGAATACCGATGACAGGGGTGGTGGTGGCCGTGGCGGCGGCGGCGGTGGTGGTGGTATATTCAGTTTCCTGCCTTTGCTGTTTACTTTATTCAGGGGTGGCGGTAAGGGAGGGATTTTTATCCTGGTACTGCTGGCTGCCGGTTATTTTCTTTTAAGAAATAACTCCTGTTCTTCTACTGTAACCAATGCTATTTCGCAGTTTGCAACAGGCGGTATGCTGGATCCTAACCAGTTTAAAAAGGCAAGTGTATACGAAGGCCTTGAAGATGATAATACAAAAAATCCATTGCCTGAAGCCGTGTCTTTACAGCGTTATGCACCGGACCGCCGCAGCCAGGGCGAACAGGGAAGTTGCGTGGCATGGAGCAGTGCATATGCAGCACGTTCTATTATTGAAAGCGCCAGCACAGCACAAAATCCCAATAGTGTTGCTTACAGCCCCTCGTTCCTGTATAACCAGATCGGCCTGGATGGTTGCCAGGGTTCATACATTATCCGTGCGATGGATTTTATGACCAACAAAGGTTCTGTTCCTTACAATGATTTTCCTTACGATCCAACAGACTGCAGCCGCCAACCCAATACTGCTTTGTTGAACTATGCATCGCAAAACCGTATGCATGGATTTAACCGCTTAACCGATGATGATGGTGTGAGCAGTCTTAATTTCCGGGCCATTAAAGAACATCTTGCAAAAGATGCACCCGTGGTGATCGGTATGATGGTGGGCGGCAGTTTTATGCAGGATATGATGGGTAAAAAAGTTTGGCATCCCGATGACCAGGATTACAGCATGATGGGTTTTGGTGGCCATGCAATGTGTGTGATCGGTTATGATGACCGGCTGGAAGGTGGTGCTTTCCAGATTATGAACAGTTGGGGACCTGAATGGGGTGAGAATGGTATCGGCTATGTACGTTATGCCGATTTTAAACATTTTGTAAGGGAAGCTTATGGTGTGGATCCTATGCCAAAAAGAGGCGCCGCATTGAACATCGCTTTTGAATGCAATATCGGGTTGGTAAATAATGAGAACAAACAATACATTCCTTTAAAAACAGGCAGTGGTAACGTGTTTACCACTGTATCGCCTGTTAAAAAAGGAACTAAGTTTAAAATGGAAATAAAAAATGCTGTTGAATGTTATATTTATTTATTTACACCAAATGCAAGCGGCAGCAGTTTTGTATTGTTCCCGTATAAACCTATCCACTCACCATATTGCGGTATCACGGGGGTAAGACTTTTTCCAAGAAAAGAATCCATAAGGGCAGATGATATCGGTAACAAAGATTTTATGGGAGTAGTGGTGAGCAAGCAGGCACTTGATTACAATGCATTGAATGCAGCCATCAATAAAAGTACACAACCAACCTATGCCGGTAAGCTGAATGAAGCCATCAGCAGCGCTGCCATTAAAACTGTGCAGTACAGCGCCACCAATAACGGTACAATTTATTTTAAAGCAGGCGCCGGCGAACAAAACAAAGTGGTGGGTTGTGTTGTTGAGATAGATAAGCAATGATCCTGGTAAAGCAAGTCATAAGAATGAAAAGAAATATTTTGTTGTGTTGCTTTATTTTAATTTCCTGTACATGTTTTGCACAGGAAGTAAAATTGTATGATCCATCGGCAAACGCACAGGATGATATTGATGCAGCGGTTAAAAAAGCGGCAGCAGAAAATAAATTTGTATTGCTGCAGGGTGGGGGTAACTGGTGTGGCTGGTGCAGGGAGTTTGCCCGGTTTTGCAAAGTGGATAAGCAAATTGATTCATTGATCGGGAATAGTTTTATTGTTTACCACCTGAACTGGAGTAAAGAAAACAAAAATGAAGCAGTGTTTGCAAAGTATGGTTATGCACAGCGTTTTGGTTTCCCGGTTTTTATTATACTGAACGATAAAGGAGAACGAATTCACACCCAGAACAGTGAATACCTGGAAGACGGTAAAAAAAGTTATAGTAAGGAAAAAGTATTTTCATTTTTAGAAATGTGGAGCCCGAAAGCGCTGGATCCCGGCCAGTATAAACAATAGCTTTAATTGTATGAGCAATACAGATAAATTTATACGGTTAATAAAACATCCTGTTAAATTCAGGATGTTTTTATTTTCAAAACTGCCCAGTGCTTATTTTGCCGGTGTGCGTGTAAAGCATTTTGATGAAAGTAAAGCTGAGGTAACGGTGCCGTATAAATGGTTTTCTCAAAACCCGTTCAGGAGCACTTATTTCGCCTGTCTTGCTATGGCTGCAGAAATGAGCACAGGCCTGTTAAGTATGATGCATACGTACCGGCGGCAACCTGCAGTATCTATGCTGGTGGTCAGCCTGGAAGCAGTGTATCATAAAAAAGCAACTGGTATCACCACGTTTACCTGTGAGGAGGGAATGGCTATTAAGTCTTTGATTGAAGAAGCTGTTCATACAAATGAAGCCAGGACTTTTAAAGCAAGATCTGTTGGCAGGAATGAGCAGGGCGAGCCTGTTGCTGAATTTTTCATCACCTGGTCATTCAAAGCAAAGAAATAATCCCAGTGTTCTTCTTTTTAAAAACGATTTGGTCGTCTTTCAAAAAAGTCATAAGTTGTACTACCGCTGAACCATTGCAAATAAGAATCTTTAACTGTTAACGGACTGCAATGAATAAAAGCTGTATCTCGATTATTGGTTTTAAAATTTCGTTATCGCATTTTTTCCTGCATTGTATTTCATTGATAATAGCCGGTACAACTAAGCCGGTTTTTTTATGTTCATTCATCACGCCTTTTAATCATTTTTATATTTCATCTAAATTTTAATTTATGAAAAAACTACTCCTTATGCTATTTCTTGCCGCAAGCATTACTTCCCAGGCGCAAACCTATTCTATAGGAGCAAAGGGCGGTGTGAACATCAGTAATTTCACCGGCGGCGGTGATATCTTTGCTGATGTAAAAAAGAAAGCCAAAATAGGCTATTACATCGGTGGCTTTATCGATTTCTGGGTGGGCAGTAATTTAGCCATACAGCCGGAAGTGCTGCTTTCCACGCAGGGTGCCAGGATAGAAGCTGAAGGTGAAACAAGAAACCTCAGTATCACTTATATCAATGTGCCCATCGTTGGAAAATTTAAATCTGATGGCGGATTTTATTTTGAAGCTGGTCCGCAGGTGGGTTTTAAAATAAGTGAAAGCACACCTGATGAATCTCTCGATAAATTTGCAAAAGGTCTGGATCTTTCTGTAGTGGCTGGGCTTGGTTTTCAGTCATCTGCAGGCATAGGTTTTGGCGCCCGTTATATAGTGGGTTTATCTAAAGTTGGCAGTGCCGATCTTGATAATCCCGATTTTAAGAACAGCGTGATACAGGTGGGGCTTTCCTTTACAATCGGGAATCCATCCAAGAAAAAATAATTTCCTTTAAATAAAAGGCGGGCCGCTTGCGGCCCGCCTTTTATTTTGTTGCAATCAATTTACCCGGGCAATTTTAACAACTGCTGTCTTTAAAATAAACCCCTGCTGTAATAGATTCTTTGTTACCTTCAGTAATAAAAATAATTCACTATGAAGATTGCTTTCCATGGTGCCGCAAGAACGGTTACAGGTTCTAAACATTTACTCTCACTTGTTAACGGAAAAAAATATTTATTGGACTGTGGCATGTTCCAGGGTATGGGCAGGGATACAGATGCGTATAACCGTGACTGGGGGTTTAAACCGGAGGAAGTAACAGCTTTAATATTGTCACATGCACATATCGACCACAGCGGCCTTATACCAAAACTGGTGAAGGATGGTTTTAAAGGAAAAATATATTGCACGCCTGCCACCAAAGAATTATCGGGTGTATTGCTGGAAGATTCTGCAGGTATACAGGAAAGTGAAGCCAAATATGAAAATAAAAGAAGGGCACAGGAAGGCGCACCTTATGTTACGCCGCTTTACACAAAGGACGATGCGTTTGCAGCCATGATCAATTTTGAAACAGTGGAGTATGGTGAATGGTTTCGCATTGATGAGAATATAGAAGTGCTTTATACAGATGCAGGCCATATCATTGGCAGTGCCGCAGTACATTTAAAAATAAAAGAGAACGGCAATACCCGCAGGCTTACATTCAGCGGAGATGTAGGCAGGTACAGGGATGTTATCTTAAAATCACCGCAGGAGTTTCCACAGGCAGATGTTATTTTACTGGAATCTACTTATGGCAACAGCCTGCATGATATGACCGTGACCACACCTGACCAGGTATTGCAGTGGATAGAAAAAGCCTGTTTGCAAAAAAAAGGGAAACTGATCATACCGGCTTTCAGCGTAGGCCGTACACAGGAAATCTTATATGCACTGAACCAGCTTGAACTCGAAAGAAGGTTACCGGACCTGGATTATTTTGTTGACTCACCCCTAAGTGTAGACGCAACCCAGATCATTAAGCGCTACCCGCAATATTTTAATAAAACAATACAGAAAACACTGGAAAGTGATAGTGATCCTTTTGACTTCAAAGGATTAAAATTTGTAAAGACGGTAGATGAATCCAAGATGCTCAATTTCCGTAATGGACCGCTGGTGATTATATCAGCCAGTGGTATGGCAGATGCCGGCAGGGTAAAGCATCATATCAGCAACAATATTGAAAGCAGCCGCAACACCATTTTATTTACCGGCTACTGCGAACCACATTCACTTGGTGGCAAACTGCTGGAAGGAAGAAAGGAAGTAAAAATATATGGCGTAGAGCATGAAGTAAATGCAGAGATCGGGCAGATAAGGAGCATGAGTGCCCATGGCGACTACGAAGACCTCAGCCAGTTCCTGGCCTGCCAGGACCCGAGACAGGTGAGCCGTTTGTTCCTGGTGCATGGCGAGTATGAAGTGCAGCAGGCATTTAAACAACGGTTGTTTAAAAAAGGTTTTTTAGATATTGAAATACCGGCGAGGCATGATGAGGTGGGGTTGGGATAGTTAGCAATGAACTTATAGTAAATAAAAAATCCTTTCAAAAATTGAAAGGATTTTTTGTACCACGTACGGGATTCGAACCCGTGATTCCTCCGTGAAAGGGAGGCGTCTTAACCCCTTGACCAACGCGGCATTTCCGTTAAAGGACGGCAAAGATAATACCCGGGGCCTATGCAGCCAAAATTTTTTAAAGATCATTTAAAATAAAGTGGAAAACCAGGAATTTAGCCTTTATCATCCAGCAGGCCGGGTCTTCTTTCTTTGGTCCTTTTTATACTCTCTTCCTCCCGCCAGGCCTCAATTTTAGCGTGGTTACCGCTCATTAAAATTTCCGGCACTTTCCATCCCCGGAACTCCTCCGGCCGGGTATAAACGGGTGGGGATAACAGGTTGTCCTGGAAAGAATCTGTAAGTGCTGATGTCTCATTATTCAATACGCCGGGTATCAGCCTGCCAACGGCATCCACTATTACAGCTGCTGCCAGCTCGCCGCCACTCAGCACATAATCACCAATAGAAATTTCCTTTGTAATAAAATGATCTCTTACCCGCTGGTCGATACCCTTGTAATGACCACATATCAACAATAAATTATTTTTTAAAGAAAGCTGGTTGGCTATCGGCTGGCTGAAATTTTCACCATCAGGTGTAAGGAAAATGATTTCGTCGTAAGCCGTTTGTTTTTGTAAAGATTCGATGGCGTTCACCAGTGGTTCTATCATCAGTACCATACCGGCACCACCTCCAAACTGGTAATCGTCCACCTGTGCACGGGCATAATTTGTATAATCACGCAGGTTATAGATATTTACTTCAAGAATGCCTTTATCCCTTGCCCTCTTCATAATAGAATGGGAAAAGGGACCTTCCAGCAAACCCGGCACCACTGAAATAATATCGATCTTCATATAAGTCTTTTAAAACGGTTCAGGGTAATTATAATAATAAACATTTTACCGGCACTTACTCTGCATCCGGGTTATTCATAAATTCATCAATATCCCTTTTATTTTTCTTGGTTGGCCTGCCCACCTTACTTAATCTTTTACCCGTATGAAAAGCGGCTGCCTGGAATTGTATCCTTGTTATTTCTTCAGCAGGCGTAATGTCTTCATAATATTTTATTGCTTCAGTGTACTGCACCCGGTGATCGAGCAACCCGGTTACTTTTATCTTCCAGCGTTTTACTTCTGTCTTTACTTCATATTCCTCCCCGGGATGTACTGTCCTGGATGCTTTCACTGAATTGCCATCCATTTTTACTTTGCCTTTATCACAAGCATCGGCAGCCAGGCTTCTTGTTTTAAACAGTCTTACTGACCAAAGATATTTATCAAGCCGGAGCTTCTCTTTTTCCATAAAACAAAATTAAACTTTACTGCGTTTGGTGGTAAAGAATATAATTCAGAAAATAACAGTATTATTTATTTTCACTTTTGGATCCACCAAATAGCTGGAGAAATTTTTCAAAATCCCTGCGGTACGAAAGACTCATACCCGTCCTGTTACGCTGGCCGGTAAGATCATAGTTGGTGCGGTTAAAGCCTATTATCCTGAACTTGCCATCTTTTGTCAGTATCCATTCAGCTGTAATATCCGGCGTTAACAGCAGGTTTGTATTTCTGCCAGCTGTAACATAGGGATTATTATAATCCAGGTTAACGCCTGCAGTAAGAATCAATCTTCCATTTAATAACGTATAAACAAAATTACTTTTTGCTGCAGCCTGCAGCCTTGCAACATTGGCCTGCAAGTCGCTTGCACCATAACTTGTATTGGCATCAAAATTAAACGTGAGATTTTTTACATACTTCTGTAAAAAGCTGTTGAAAAAACCCGACACCCATCCGGATACAATACCTCCAATGGTGTTTGATAACACACTAAAGCCGCTTCCTGTTTGCAATATGCCCTGGTTAGGACTGATGAATGAGTTAAAAAGAAGCAATGAGGTAACCTGTTTGTTCAGGTCATTTTTATCCTGTTTAAATTGTTCCAGTCTTTTTATAATTAAGAAATCTGTGATGGGGCTCCCGGGCGGTAAACGGAATTCGAAATCAATAGCAGGTTTTAATAAAGTTTCCGTCAGGTGAGCTTCCACGATCAGGTCACCCACCTGCTGAAAATTGTTTACACTGGTACTGCTACCATAATTTAAATTCCTGAAATCTACTTTTGTAGCAAGGTACTCAGCAATAATATCGATCTTGGCCTGGAACGGATCGCCACTCCACACAATAGAACCTTCATTCAGTTTGAATGGCCGCTTAAAGAAGGTTTGAAAATTAAAAGTATAATCACCCTTTTCAATATCATACCTGCCATTTATACTAAGCGGTTCTTTGTTACCCACCCGTATTTTTAATAAGCCACTGCCTTCTCCTTTTATCACGTCACCGGTCGATTCATCCAGTATCACATCAATTTTACAGGAAGGATTTGCCGTAAGCGCCATATTCACCAGGATATTGCTGGATGATTTGGATTTGAAATCCTGCTGTGTACCAAACTGCACAAAGTCTATGTAATCAATATCACCGCTTTCAATGCTGTTGCCGCTGATTATATAAATATGGCTGCTGTCTGTAGTAGTGGGCTCGCCTTCAATATTCATCAGTATATCTTCTGCTGAACCATTGATCGTCATATTGGCCTTGCCAATTACTTTTCCATAAAACTGGCTGTTGTCTTTTTTTGTTGTATTCAGTACCAGCAGCCTGTTGGTTTCAAAATTTAAATTGTCAAATTCAAAATCATTAAAAAAGTGGTGATACATTTTGCCGCTGAGTGTGGCAGTATTGTTCAGTGTATCTTTTAGAATTATTTTTCCAAAATCAATTTCATCCTTATTAAAAATGATACTCTCATTACTGAATTTGTAAACACATTGCGTATAAATTACTTTAAGAGATGCTTCGTTTATATTGGCTGTGCCGGTTACCACAAGGTGTTTGTTGTTGCCCGTAACAGAAAAGTCGCTCGTGTTAGCAGTTCCTTTTATATCACTGAAAATAGAGTTGAGATAAGCATTCAGGATCGACAGGTCAAGCTTATTCGATTTTATAGAAATTTTTGTCTGGTTTTCTGTAGAATCTTTTAAGTTGATACTTCCCTGCGCAATAAAATTGTTATTGGCATTTTCTGCATCTGCATTAAATGCAATAAGGCCAGTATTGATATTATAGTTGCCTGCTGCATTTACAAGCCCGATCGAATCGCCATCTGTTTTAAATTTTTCAATTTGCGTATCCCATTTTATAAATGGTTTACCAAAAGGATCTTCAATGGTGATGTTGCCTGTTACAAGTCCTTCCAGCCTTGGCTGTTTTAAAAAATACGGAACGATCTCATCTGCATTGATCTTGGTAAGACCAACAAGCACATCGTTGGAATTACCGTCTGAAGAAGGTTCTGTGGCAATAGTGATCTGCTGCTCTCCCTGTACAAACTTTACTTCGCTGGCACTCATGTGCGATTTGCTGAAGGTGATCTCCCCATCTTTTTCCAGTTGCCATTTTTTATCATTAATGATAAATGAAGATGGAAAGAAATGCAGCCTTACACCATCGCTGAGCGTGATGAGGTTGGTATTGATAGTGGCATTACTTAATGTCTTGCTTGCGCTGGTACTCAGGTTTATAAAGGAGGTATCATTGCGGGAAGAGAATACAAGGTTGGTTGATGGAAGATGGAGGCTGTCATTCACGGCAATGTCTTCAACATTTACCGTAGTAAAAAGCGAGTCAAAATTCCCCTTACCATCCAGTTTGAGATTTGTGAACAATCTTCCATCGTAACTGAATTCAGGCACATCGGCATTTATTTTTAATTCATTCTCTTTCAGTTTCAGGTTGCCGCTGATGGTGCTGTTATTAAACCCGTGCAGTTTTTTATCAACCAGGTTAATGTACGGATCGATCTCTTTTGTTCTTATTTCAAATGAAAAATCCTGCGGCTCCATCTTTCTTGTGGGACGTTTTATATACGCAGGATAATAGCGGCTAAGGAAAGTGGTGAAAGCATCGGGTAATTCCAGTATCGAAAAATTACCGGCAATACTTGCATCCATTTCATTTGAGCTGAGCGACAAATATTTTTTCCCATCCACTATCTCTGAACGAAGCATCAGCGAATCAAAGGACAAAGGCATTTTGGCATGCAGTAAGGATGCATTGCCGATACGGGCTGTACCAAGAAAATTATCAATATTGTTTCCTTTAAAATCAAGACTGAAATTACCACTCAGGTCATATTCATCTTTTGAGAAACCTAATTTTTTAAAATCAGCCTTGCTTAAAGCTGCATCAAATTTAAAACCGGGTTCTTTTTCATTAAAGTCAATGGTGCCGGCTAAATTATCCACCTTTAAATTGGGATCATCAATAGATGCTGTACCGTTGAATAGTTTTTTCCTGAAATCTCCTTTTAATGTTATGTTTTGATAATTATACCCGCCAAACTCAATATTCCTGACATTACCATCAAAATTTGCATCTACTGTGGAAGCAGAGAAACCGCTGCCTTTTATTTTACCATTGAAACTAACAGCACCCAACTGGCCGGTATTAAGAAAAGCCCCGAGTTTAAAATTATCTGTTGAAATTTTGCCTAGATAAACTGCATTCTTTCCTTCGGGTAATTTCAGGTTTATATCACCTGTAACTGTGCCAAGGTTGGTGCTGATGGTGCCAAAGGCAACAAAATCATTTATAAATCCTGTATAATTTCCCTGGTAACGGATATTACCCAGTTTACTTAACTGGGGCTGTGTAATATTTTTTAGTGCAGGTATGATCGCAGAAAGATCGGTATAGTTTGTCTGCAGGTCATTTGACTTAAAATCAATAAAAGTTTCATCAATATCAGGAAGGCCCCTGATGGTGATGTCGCCATCCAATGAAGAACTGCCCGATTGTATCTTCATTTTTTTTGCAGAGAGATTATCAATCGTTCCTTTCGCCACTCCTTCTATTTGAAATGTCCGCTTCCATGACTTTAACTCCGGTGCAAAAAATGCAAGGTCATCACTGTTTATTTCGCTGTTTACAAAATTGCCGAGCAGGTTTACATTGTGCAGGAAGTGACCCATGTCATCATCAAAACTATTATAACGCATGGCATAATAATCCCTCAGCCTGCTTTTATTGGTGATGATGTCAAGGTTGTTGAATTCCATCATTACCGGTGTAAACTTAAATAAAGCTTTCAGTTGTTTTATTTCAAACCCGCTGCGTTCTTTTGTGGCAAGCTGCATATCCATTTGCAGTGTGTCTTTTTCAAAACGCAGGTTTTTTGCTTCTGCATTGATGTTTTGAAAACTCAGGTGACTTCCATCGAACTGATCATTATAGGCTTCCCTGCCGGGTGTTTCAGAATTATGATTGAAAGTGCTGTTGTGCAGTAGAAGATCTTTTACATTGATCACCCAGCCATCATTGTTCCAGCGGTACGGTTGCGTGGTGTCAATAATGTCTGGTGGTGGTATAATATTCAGCCTGTCCCGTTCACCGGTGTAATCATCCAGCGTAAATACAAGCTTATCTAATAAAAGAGAATTGATAGTTGCCTGCTTTCCTTTGAGGTCGATCTTGTCTGCCAGTAATTCAAATTTTCCCAGGGCCACCAGCATATTCTTGCCTTTCCATCCATCCACCTGGTTAAAACGGATATTATTAAGGTTTACTTCTTTCAGGTCGAGGTCAATACCCCCGGTTTTTTGTTCTTTCTTGGGCGGACCTGAAAAATAATCGACGAGGAACTGGTAGTTCCAGACAGTATCTTTCCTGTTCATATTTATAACTGCATCGCTCAGGCCAACATATTCAAGAACAGTTTTTTCTCTTACAAAGAACCAGTCGGTGATCTTTACTTTTGCACTGCCTGCATACAGCAACGTGTCTTTTGCCCTGTCTTTTATTAATAAACCTTCCATCTCCATCTTATCAAAAAAGCTAAGACTTATCCGGTCGATCTTTACAGTTGTATTCAGGCTTTTGGAAAGTTTGCCGGTCACCATCTTCACCAGGCTGTTTTGGACAAAAGGAACCTGCAGGGTAAACCAAACCACCAGGAGGAGTAAGATAAAAGAGACAAGAAACCAGCTTTTTTGCCGGGTTCTTTTAAATACGAACAGCCAGCCAACAGCCCATCCACCCAATGATATAAGGAAGATCCATAGGGGATAGTTAGGTCTTACACTAACCAGCAGCACACCCAGCGCCAGCCAGAATAACAGTATAAGTAAAAACCATTTTAATATGTAGAGGCTCTTTTGCAGCGGGTTATATAATAATTGTAAAAATAATGATTCGCCCCCGTAAGGCAAATTCAGTACCAAATTTTACGATTATTTTCAGAAGATAAAACGGTAATAAGATGGGCTTATTTGAAATAATAGCCCAAAGAGAAGTTCAGCATGCGGTTACGGATATTGCGGCCGTCTTTATCATACTGGTTGCTGATATCGGCAAGACCCAGGTTATAACCTGCTTCCACCAGGAATTTTTGCCAGTGAAAGCCTATGCTGGTATTGAGTCCAAGGTCAAAAATGCCGTAATCTGAACTGATGTCAAACCTCATTTTTTTACTGCTGGTTTCACCGTTTACGGTGCTTTTTTCAGTGCCTGCAAATGCCACGCTTAAGTTAAACCCACCAGCTATCACGAATGCGCTTTCCTTTCCTACGGGAAAGTCGATGCTTAATGAAGGAACAAGATCGAGGTAGTGAATGGTGTTATGAAACAAGGTGTCCACTGAAGTTTGGGAATGATAGGTAAACCCACGACGATTATACATAGCATATGGTGAAAAGTGCAAATAGCCGTCAAACGGGGTTTTAAAAAGTATGCCTATTCCATACCCGCTCACATACCCCGATGGTTTTGTTATCTCGTACTGTGATACATGTGCTGTACTGTAGGTGTACCCACCTTTGACTGCGATCTTTGTTTGTCCAAATACGGAAACAGCAGCAATACATAAAACCCCGGCTAAAAAAAATCTTTTCATATTATCCGAAATGTAAGCAAAAATAATGGTTTATAAATCTTGTGTATATGCAGTTAGTACCCGGCAGCACTGTCATCTCCCCGTTTATCACCAACGGCTATAAGTTTTTTACCTTTTACCAGTATTAATTCTGTCCTGCCAATATCTTCTCTTTTATTAATAATATAACCCATGGCCTTGAGGGCAGTGGCCGTTGCTTCATTGAAATCATTTTCGGTGTATACCAGGTCGGGCAGCCATTGATGATGAAACTTTGGTTTATTCACGACATCAGTTGCACTCATACCAAATTCAATAATATTTACCAGTGTTTGAAATACACTGGTGGGTATGGTGGTGCCGCCGGGTGTACCCACCACCAGGTAAGGTTTATTATTTTTTAATACGATCGTTGGCGTCATACTGCTCAGCATACGTTTGCCGGGAGCAATGGCATTATTTTCGTTACCTACAGCACCATACATATTAGGTACGCCGGGTTTAACACTGAAATCATCCATTTCATTATTTAATATAAACCCGGCTCCCTCCACAACTGTCCTGCTGCCGAAATGCCCATTCAATGTAGTGGTAACACTTACAGCATTACCCTCTGCATCTGTTATGCTCAGGTGAGTGGTTTCTTCACTTTCTTTTATCATCCCGGCAGTGGTAGCGGTACTGTTACCAGCTGTTCCGGGCTTATAATCCTGCATTCTTTCTGCCAGGTATTTTTTACTTGTTAATGTATGTACAGGCACCTTTACAAAATCCGGATCACCCAGGAATTCGGCCCTGTCTGCATAAGCCCTGCGTTCCACTTCTGTCATCAGCTGTACACTGGCGGCTGTTTGAAATTTCATGGCGGCAATATTCCTGTTTTCTATCATACCCATCATTTGCTGTAAAATGATGCCGCCACTGCTGGGCAGGGGCATGGTAACAATATGATGTTTTTTATAATCAAACTCGAGTGCAACTCTTTCCTTTGCTTTGTAATTTTTAAGATCATCCATTGTGATGATGCCATTGCCTTTGTTCATTTCAGCCACAATCATTTTGGCTGTTTCCCCTTCATAAAATCCTTTCATGCCCCAATCCCGGTATCCTTTTTAAAGTTTTTGCAAGCTCCGGTTGTGTTAAGGTATCTCCTTCTTTCCATGCTTCATTTTTTACGAAGGCAAGCGGTGCTTTGTTAAATGCTTCAAATTCTTTTTTATATTCATTAAAATCTGCTGCCTGCGATGCCGTTAGTGCAAAACCTTTTTCTGCAAGCAAAATTGCGGGCCCTGCTAATTTCCTGAAAGGCAGCTTTGCATATTTCATTGCAGCAAAAAGCCCTGCAACCGTACCGGGTACACCTGCGGATAAATGGCCATCCTGTGATAAATTCAGCTGTGCATTACCGTTAGCATCCAGGTACATATCCCTGCTGGCTTTGGCAGGGGCTGTTTCCCTGTAATCAATGGCGATATTTTTTCCATTTTTTAAGTGGCCTACCAAAAAGCCACCACCACCAATATTGCCGGCACCAGGGTATACCACGGCCAGTGCCAGCTGCGTTGCAATTGCCGCATCAAATGCATTACCACCCTGTTTCAGCATTTCCAGGCCGGCCTGGCTTGCCAGAGGATGAGCACTTACAACTGCGGCTTTTGTTACTTCCACTTTTTTTTGCAGGCGGTAATGGTAGGGATTGATTTGTGCCTTACTTTGTGTTGTTATCAGGAATAAAATACTGATGCAGGCTGTCAGTTTCATCATTCGTCGAATATTTTTTGCAATAAAAATTAATTGCTTTTATTTATGAAAAAAATTGCGTTATCCTTAGCTGTTGTTCTGTTATTCTGCTGCAGTTCCTTTGCACAATCTCTTAAAAGCCCGGATGAGTTTTTAGGTTATCCGCTGGGGAGTAAATATACACCTCATTATAAAATTGTCAACTACTTTAATCATGTGGCGGGCACGCTTGCTGCACAAATGAAGCTGGAGCAATATGGCAATACCAATGAAGGAAGGCCTTTGTTACTGGCATTCGTTTCTTCAGCAGCTAATATTGCAAAACTGGAAGATATACGCAAAAACAATTTAAGGCTTACAGGTTTGCTGAATGATAAACCGGGTGATATAAAAGATGCGCCTGCCATCATCTGGTTAAGTTATAATGTACACGGTAATGAAACCAGCAGCAGTGAAGTGTCGATGAAAGTATTATATGAGTTACTTAATCCCGCCAATACCACTACAAAAAATTACCTGGAGAACACGGTTGTTATTATTGATCCCTGCATCAACCCGGATGGAAGGGACAGGTATGTAAACTGGCAAATGCAGATGGTGGGTAAAAAAGCAAATCCTGATCCTGATTCAAGGGAACATTTTGAACCCTGGCCAGGTGGCAGAACCAATCATTATAATTTTGACCTGAACAGGGACTGGGCCTGGCAAACGCAGGTGGAAACGCAGCAACGCCTAAAAGTATATAACCAGTGGATGCCGCAGGTGCATAGCGATTACCATGAACAGGGATATAACAATCCATATTATTTTGCCCCTGCTGCAGAACCTTACCATGAAGTGATCACGCCCTTCCAGCGGAGTTTCCAGGTGGAGATCGGCAGGAACAATGCAAAATATTTTGATGCAAACGGGTGGTTGTATTTTACAAAAGAAGTTTTTGACCTGTTTTATCCTTCTTACGGTGACACCTATCCTATTTACAGTGGTGCTGTGGGTATGACCTTTGAGCAGGGTGGTAACAGTCATTCCAGTTCGGCTGTTATAACCAATACAGGGGATACACTTACCCTGGCTGACCGTATTGCTCATCATTACACCACCAGCATCAGCACTATTGAAGTGGTAAGTAAAAACAAAGAGCGGTTGCTTGCTGCATTTAAACAATTTTTTGATAATACCAATACGAACGGGGTGGGGGAGTACAAGTCTTTTGTTGTAACAGAGGTAAGTAATAGTAAGATTGTAGCCTTAAAAAAATTACTGGATGCCAATAATATCCAGTACGGTTACAGCAGTGGCGCAGCCCTGCGTGGATATAATTATTTTTCACAAAAGGAAGAAGCCTTTACAACCAGCAACAGTCTTGTAATAAGTACGCACCAGCCAAAAGGTGTGCTGGCAAAAGTGCTGTTCGAACCAAAGTCAAAATTGCTAGACTCTGCCACTTACGATATTACTGCATGGGCCCTCCCTTATGTATATGGCTTGCAGGCTTATGCTGTAAAAGAAAAGATCAGCAGCAGCAAAAATGCACCTGCAAAAGAAGTAAGTGTAATACCTGCGGATAGTTACGGTTACCTTATAAAGTACAATTCTTTTGAAGATGCAAAACTAATGGCTGCATTACTCAGTGCAGGTGTTAAGCTGCGTTATGCTGAAAGAGACTTTACCGCAGGTGGAACGAAATATTCAAAAGGCACTTTAGTTGTATTAAGAAAAGGCAATGAGAATAAGATAGAAATACTTCAAAAGCTGGCAACACAATTTAATGCCGCTGTTGCACCCCTGTCATCTGGTTTTATGGATACCGGTTTTGACCTGGGCAGTGAAAAAGTACATTTTATCAAAAAACCAAAAGTGGCAATGATCACCGGCAAAGGCTCTTTTGCTAATAATGCGGGTGAAGTATGGAACTTATTTGACCAGCAACTGGATTATCCCATTACACTGATCAATGCAGATGATGTGAATAATGTGAGCTGGAAGAATATTGATGTATTGATCGTTCCGGGTGGTTATTATAAATTTTTAAGTGATAAGGAGGCTGCCGCAGACCTGAAGAACTGGGTACGCCAGGGCGGAAAATTAATAGCACTGGATAATGCAGTTGCACAAATGCTGGGCGGAGAATGGGGCATCAAACTGAAAAAGCAGGATGAAGAAAAAGATAAGCGGGAAGATGCAAAACAAACTTATGCAGATCTTAAACTCTTTGCAGAAAATGAACATGAAGGCATTAAAAGTTTTATCGCCGGGGCTATTTTCAAGGTGGATCTTGATACAACACATCCTCTGTCATTTGGGCTTGGCCAGTATTATTATACATTAAGACAGGATGATAACGCATACGAGTTTTTAAAAGATGGCTGGAATGTGGGCGTGTTTAAAACAGGCAATTATGTTGCAGGTTTTGTTGGCAGCAAGATAAAAGACAAGTTTAAAGATGTATTGCTGATTGGTGAACAGCCTATGGGTAATGGGTCTGTTGTTTACCTGGCCGATGATCCCATCTTCAGGAATTTTTGGGAAAGCGGTAAATTATTATTGAGTAATGCGGTATTCTTATCGGGTCAGTAAAATTTAATCTTCACATAAAAAGGGTTTGTGTTTATGCACAAACCCTTTTTATTTTGAATGTTAACAATTCATTTACATCATCTGCCATGTAAACCGTTATTTGTTTTATGAACGGTAATATGGTAATTTTCCTGAACTTTAATTTCGCTTTCAATTCAACTGTATGCAAAGAATTTTTACCGCCTTATTATTTACCTTTTTTATTTATTGCGCTAAAGCCCAACCTCCCAAAACATATACATCTTCAGAAATATTGCTCCAAATAAAAAAGTTGGATGTGCTTGGTGCCGTTCTATATGTGGCAGCACACCCGGATGATGAAAATACAAGGTTGCTGGCTTACCTGGCAAATGAAAAATTATACCGTACCGGTTATCTTAGTTTAACGAGAGGCGATGGTGGCCAGAATTTAATTGGTGATGAACAGGGTGTTGATCTTGGCCTGATCCGCACACAGGAATTGCTAGCGGCAAGAAGAACGGATGGTGCAGAGCAGTTTTTTTCAAGAGCTTACGATTTTGGTTTTTCCAAATCTTCGGAAGAAGCACTCTCCACCTGGGGACATGATAAAATACTGAGTGACGTGGTTTGGGTAATAAGAAAATTCAGGCCGGATGTGGTGATTGCCCGTTTCCCTGAAGACAGCAGGGCAGGACATGGTCATCATGCTGCTTCGGGTATACTTGCCCGTGAGGCATATGATGCAGCAGCTGATCCACAAAAATTTCCGGAGCAGTTAGCACAAGGTGTTACTGTTTGGCAGGTGAAAAGGATGTTGTGGAACACCTACAATTTTGGTTCAGGTAATACACAAAGTGATGAGCAGTTTAAAGTGGACGTAGGCATGTACAACCCCTTACTTGGTAAAGGATACGGTGAAATTTCAGCCCTGAGCCGCAGCCAGCATAAAAGCCAGGGCTTTGGTGTACCGGCGCAACGGGGCTCTGTACTGGAATACTTTCAAACCATCAAAGGCGATAAACCCGTGAATGATTTAATGGATGGGGTGGATATCAGCTGGGAACGGGAAGGACAAAAGGAAATTCATGCCATGGTACAGCAAATTATTGCTGGCTATAATTTGCAGCACCCGGCAGCTTCAATAAAACCATTATTACAACTTTATAACACCGTTCAGCAGCAAAAAGACAGTTACTGGAAACTGCAAAAGCTGAAAGAGATACAGAACATAATCGAAAGCTGCAGCGGTCTTTTCCTGGAAGCATCTACAACAAGTCAGTATGCAGTACAGGGCGACAGTCTTAAGGTAAATGTTTTTGCCAACAACCGTACGGGTGCTGCAGTTGCTGGTATCACTGTAAATGTTTTTGATCAGCCAGTTTTACTGGACTCCTTAAAAAATAATGTTACCAAATCAAAAACGGTTTCACTGTTTATAAAGCAAGATGAAAAGTTAACGCAGCCTTACTGGCTGGAAAACCCGATGAACAAAGGGAGCTTTAATGTGACAGATCAGCAACTGATCGGTAAGGCAGAGAATGACCCGGTAAGTGCAGTATTTAAAGTAAACATTGAAGGAACTGATTTTACATTTGTAAAACCCATCCGGTACAAATTTACCGATCCGGTAAAAGGAGAAATTTACCAGCCGGTAAATATTGTTCCGCCTTTTACTATAAAAGTTGAACCTGAATTATTGCTGCCCGGGCATAATGATTTTTCTGTATCAATCTACCCGAATAAAGATGATCCGTCGGCTGATATTACTGCAGAGACCAGCGAAGGAGATAAAGCGTTCTGGTTACAGAAAGTGACTAAAGATGTTGTGGTTAAAAAAAGCTTTAACAGTAATTCTTTAGTATTTCAAAGGGATTCAATGGGCGTGCGGAAAAAGTTGGGCAATTTGTCAGGGTTTAAATTTTATACAGGAAGGTTTATAAAACTGAAAGAACAAAAGAATATAAATTATGATCATATTCCTCACCAGGTTTATTTCAGGGAGCCGCAATTAAACTCCTTATCATTTGATCTTAAAATAAGCGGCAAAAAGATAGGCTACATTACAGGTGCCGGAGATAAGGTGCCGCAGGCAATTGAACAAATGGGATATAAAGTCAGCTTATTGAAAGAAGCAGATATAAGTATAGGTAACCTGCAGCAGTTTGATGCGGTAGTAACCGGTGTAAGGGCTTACAATACCAATGACTGGATGAGCAATGTTTATGATGCGTTAATGCAATATGTGAAAGAAGGAGGCGTGCTGCTTGTGCAGTATAATACCAATAATTTCATAAGCAGTGTAAAGAGTAAGATCGGTCCTTATGATTTTTCGATCAGCCGTAACCGTATTACTGATGAATATGCAAAAGTGAACTTCCTGGTTCCCAATCACCCGGTACTAAATTATCCCAATAAAATAACAGAAAAAGATTTTGATGGCTGGATACAGGAACGCAGCATTTATCATGCAGAAAAAATTGACAGCAATTACCAGCGGATCGTCAGCATGAAAGACCCGGGCGAAAGTGAACAGGACGGAAGTCTTATAGTGGCTAACTACGGCAAAGGGAGATTTGTGTATACCGGGCTTGTTTTTTTCAGGCAATTGCCTGCCGGTGTACCGGGTGCTTACCGCCTGTTCGCTAATTTAATTGCCGCATACCCGGATCCTTCCTCAAACCTGGATAAACTGCGGCAACCAAAATTTCAACCAAAAGGTAAAAAGGGATAACGGGTACTTATGGAAAAAGAAAGATCATATTGGCGTAAATGGTATGCAGCTGTGATAATATTTTTACTGCTGCAGGTCATCCTCTATTATTTTATTACAGTTCATTTTAAATAAATAAACAAATCAGCCACCGTCTTTTATTGATTGCTTCTTATGAGTATTTTAGACTGGATCATATTAATAACCACACTTAGTGTCATTATTCTTTATGGCATTTATAAAAGTACCCATACAAAAAACCTGGATGGTTATTTTCTTAGTGATAAAAGCCTGCCATGGTACCTGGTGCTGCTGAGCATTATGGGTACACAGGCAAGTGCCATTACTTTTTTGAGTGCTCCCGGCCAGGCCTATACTGACGGGATGCGTTTTGTGCAGTATTATTTTGGATTACCACTGGCAATGATCGTTATCTGCATTTTTTTCGTGCCGGCTTTTTCAAAATTAAAAGTATATACGGCGTACGAGTTCCTGGAAACAAGATTTGATCTTAAAACAAGAACACTTACTTCTGCATTGTTCCTGGTATCCAGGGGGCTTTCCACCGGTATCAGTATTTATGCACCCTCTATTATCTTAAGTTCATTGCTTGGCTGGAATATTTATTATACCAACCTGGTAATGGGTGGACTGCTTATTATTTATACCATGACGGGTGGTGCCAAGGCTGTGGCGTATACCCAGCAGTTACAATTGATCATCATTATTGCAGGCATGTTCCTGGCTGGTTATATGGTGGTGAAATTGCTGCCGGCCGATATGGGTTTTAAAGATGCCCTTCGTTCGGCAGGCGGCCAGGGTAAAATGAATATAATAACAAATGGGGTTACCGCAGGCCACTTTGACTGGAAGGATAAATACAATATGTGGAGCGGTGTCATCGGCGGTTTTTTTCTTGCACTGAGTTATTTTGGTACCGACCAGAGCCAGGTGGGTCGTTATCTTACCGCAAAAGGGGAGAAAGAAAGTAAGATCGGTTTACTGATGAACGGGCTCGTAAAAGTGCCTATGCAGTTTTTGATCCTGTTGGTGGGAGTGCTCGTGTTCTCTTTTTACCAGTATCATAAGGCACCCGTTTATTTTGATGAAGCTAAAATAATTGCCGCAGAAAAAACAATATATAAAGATTCATTGGCTGCGATCAACGGCCAGTATAATACGGCGTTGGCGCAGCATGATATTTCAAAAGCAGCAACACTGCGTAATGAATATAAAGCAATGCTGAAAAAAGCATTGCCCGGGCAGGATACCAACGATACCAATTATATCTTCCTGCGTTTTGTAATTGATCATCTCCCAAAAGGGCTGGTGGGTTTGCTCATTGCTGTGATATTCCTGGCTGCATGGGGCAGCATTGCTGCAGCACTTAATTCACTGGCGTCCTGCACTGTTGTTGATTTTCATAAAAAATTCATTAATAAAGAGTGCACAGAAGACAAAGACTACAGCATATCAAGAAACTATACACTCGGCTGGGGGGTATTCTGTATTATCATCGCCATGTTTGCGCATAATATAGGCAACAGCCTTATTGAGGCAGTAAATATACTGGGCTCACTTTTTTATGGTGTGATACTTGGTATTTTCCTGGTGGCGTTTTGGGTAAAGAAGGTAAAGTCTAATGCTGTATTTTGGGCAGCAGTACTGGCAGAGATCCTGGTAATAGGCATTTATATTTCGGATACCGTTTCTTTTTTGTGGCTCAATGTGATTGGCGCCCTTTTGGTCGTATTTTTTTCACTGCTTATACAACCTTTTACCAGGCATAAGAGTACTTACTAGGGAGCGCCAGGATTTTTCTCGCCTATTTATGATTTACTGGCAGCATTTTTGAGTATTAGGTCATCAAATTAATGTATGAAATTTTTTATTGCATTTGTTGTAGCTGGCTTTGGTTTTACTGGTGCACAAGCTCAAACAGACCTGGATGACCTGCCGGAAAGGAATAATATCATTAAAATAAACTTATCAGCACTGGTATTTAAAAATATTTCAATCCAGTATGAAAGAAAACTAACTGACCGCATATCGTTTGCCTTAAACGGAAGGTATATGCCGTTTGGTAAAAACCCTGTCAAGAAAGTAGTGGAGGAAATTGTGGACCAGCCTTCGGTATCATTCAACCAATTCCGCCTGGGTAATGTTGGCATTACACCTGAACTTCGTTTTTACACCGGCAAGCTGGGTGTATTTAATGGCTTTTACCTGGGGCCTTTTTTCAGTTATAACAATTATAAAACTGATCTGCCGATCAGCTATGGTAACCCACAGAAAACAGGGGTGTTTTCCGGTAAAATGAGGACTTATACTGCGGGTATTCAAATAGGCGCCCAATTCAAGATGGGTAAGAAAGGATATCTTGACTGGTGGGCCATCGGTCCAAATTATGGGACTGAATCAGGCGACTTTAATTATACTGGTGTATTGTCTGCCACCGAGCAGGATGCATTGCGGCTGGAACTGGAAGACCTGAAAAATAATGCTTCTGTTTCTGCTATTAAAACATATGAAGTAAATAAAAATGGCGCCAGCATCATTACGAAGGGAGGCTGGGGTGGTATAAGGGCAATGGGTTTTGCCATTGGTTACTACTTTTAACTTCAACAGGAATAATAAAAAAGCTGTTCATTTGTTGAACAGCTTTTTTATTTCAACAGGATTGAATTATTGTCTCAGCTCTTTCTGTAATTTTTCATTCATTCTTACATAATCATCATTGTTAGCTTCTTTCGCCAGGGCAAGCGACTGTTTTGAGCTTTCAAGTGCACCCGCATTATCCCCCATTTCCTTTTGTATCCGTGCTTTGTAAATCAGCATCCAGAATGCTTTGGGGGTGGCAGTGATAGCCTTTGTTACATTATCAAGCGCTTTAGGTAAATTTTTGTCATACTCGTTATAGAATTGCGCTGCCTGCCAGTACGGTTTCTTGTCAGTTTGCATGGCTGCTTCCAGTTGCTGTTTTATTTTGTCTTTAAAATTTGCGGTTACCGGTATTTTTATAAAAGTTTTTTCCCAGCTTATCTCAATGTAACAACTCTCTGTAGTTATGTCTGTAAATTGTATAGTAAAAGTTTCTGTAGTTGTTTTTTTCTTTTCTGAAATTATTTTAAACCGTACCACATCTTCATTTTCTTTGTATCCATCGGTGCCCCAGTTTTTTGTCCCTTTATTTAAAATGATCTCCCAGCTGTCTTCATCCGGGATGCTGTACAAAGCATAACTGCCTGTGTCCAGTTTTTTCCCTGCAATCTCTATTGGTTCAGTCACTGCTATCCTGGTGGCAGTATTAGCGCCCGTTCGCCATAATTTACCATAGGGTACCAGGTCGCCAAATACTTTTCTTTCTTTGGCTGAAGGTCTTGAGTAAGTAAGTTCTATACTGCCAATTCCAAAATCCTGCTTTATTGTTTGTACAGGTGAGGGCGCAGGCATTTTTACCTGGGCAAAAACCTGGCAGGTCATTAAGATAAGAACAGTAAGGATTGTAGTGTTTTTTTTCATACAATAGTTTTAGAAAATAAAAAGACACTGGTGGGGAATATTTACTTCATTATTAAAGGCAGGCGGCAATAGAACGCAAGATTTTAAAAGTTCACTTTTACTTTTACCTTGGTGGATTTATTGCTTTTTACATCCCATTTGGGACCTTCTTTTATAAGCCTTACCGCTTCAGCATCGCAACCGGTGCAAAGTGGTTTGCTCACTTTTACTTCTTTTATATCACCATCGCCGGAAAGTTTTACAAAAACCTCCACAGTGCCATGTATGTTCTTTGCTTTTGCTTCTCCGGGTAAAACAAGATTGTTGCTGAGGTAATTATTATATTCATCCCAGCCTACTAAAGGTGCGGCGTCTTCATCAATATCAGCTCCTGCTAAAATGGTATCCCTCCTCATATCTTTTCGTGCTTTTGCTTTCTTTCCTACGGCTACGGTTTCGGCCAGTTGCAGGTTGTTTGCATCAAGAATTATTTTACTTCCTCCTCCTGCAGGTTCGAGCCTTGATCTTTTAGCATCATACCCTGACGAAAGTACCACTACATCCAGGACGCTATCGGCAGTGCTTATAGTAAAATTTCCATTGGCATCTGTGTAAACAGCACTTTTGTTTTTGGGGATATTCACCTGTGCAAAGGCAACAGGTTTATTATCTTCTGTAACAACCTGTGCAGAAAAATTGTTATTCCTGTATATTACTCCTTCTTCCGCCTTTGCCTTATCATAAAATGCCCCATTTTTGCTGTAACCCATGTTTGCATCCGCAGGTTGTTTTTTAGAAGCAGTTTCATTATCACTTAACGGGCGTTCTGCTGCAGAAACTGATACGCCTGGAGTTTCTTCAGGTAATTTTTTTGAGGCAATTTCATCTGCAGTAACACTTTTTACATGTTCTTCTTCTTTCAATTGTTTTGTGCCAGTTTGTTCTTTTGCCGTTTCAACAGTAGCAGCAGGAGCACTGGCATCTGATTTCTTTTTTTCAAGAACAGCAACGGAAAGGGAATCGGCAATAGCTGTATTTGCTGTTACTGAATCAGCATAAGCAATAAAACCAGAATCTGCATCGGTTACCTTAGCCAGTTCAGGAGTTGTTTTATGCTGATTTTTGTTAGATGTGGTTAAATAAGCAACAGCAATGCTGCTTCCGATGACCAGTACGGCCGCTGCTGCCCGCCACCATTTTGCGGAAGAATTTTTGGTAAGGACGATAACAGGAGTATCTTCTTTTTTTTCAAGACCATCTTTTAAGAATCCCAGCTCATTACTCCAGTCTTTTTGTTCAGCACCTGCATAACCTTCTATTGCTTCTTCAAGAAAGGGATCATCCAGCGCTGCTTTTTCCAGCGCATGCATTTCTGCTGCGGTCATTTTCCCCGACAGGTATCTTGCAATATCTGCAGCTGTATAAACGATATTTTTATTTTCTTCGTTCATTGCTTACACTTATCAGGCGCTGTATACATTTTTTTCTTCCATACATATTTTCAGGTTCCGTTTGCCATTCTGAATATAGCTTCTTACTTTATTCCACTCGTAACCTGTTAGCTCCGCTATTTCATTGTAGCATTTCTGCTGTAAATAGAAGAGCCTGATGGTTTCTTTTTGTTCTTCGGGGAGCGCTTCAATACAGCCCTCTAATTTGGTGAAATTTTCCTCTTTTTCAAAGGCCCCGTTTTCCAGATGCGCTGTTGAGTTTGTTTGCATAAAACCGGGGTCAAATTCCACTGTTTTTAAATTCCGGGGACTCCTGAGCTGCATCAGGCAATAATTACGGCTGAGTACATGCAACCAGCCCCTGAAATTTTCCACCTCATGGGTCTTTAGTTTTTTTAACAGTTCGCTGTATATCTCCATTACGGCATCTTTACTTTTTTCCTGGTCCTTTAAGTATTTAAGGCAAACACCAAATACAAGATCCATGTAGCGTTGGTACAACGTACTTACATAAACTGCATCACCGGTCTTTTTGTATGCGCCGGTCAGCTCCTTGTCGCTTAATTGCCCTGTTGATATGTTTTTCAGGAAGGTCAATGCTTATTGAATATGGAAGTGCTATTCAAAAAATACTTTTACTGTTTGATAAAAAAGCCGTTTATGCAGGTACTGGCCCTGCTGCTGTTTTTCAGAAAAGCCCTGCAGGCCAAATAAGCCGGCAGCATTGCCCTTATTAACAGCTATTTCTAGATAACCTGCAGAATTGAACATGGCCAGTTTTTCTCCTTCCTGCACATCTGCATAAGTATCACTGATCCGGTCGATCACTTCATCTCTTTTAAAAACGATCTGGAAGCTCCTGCCTTTACGCTGTGTTTCAAATTCCTCCCTGGTGATATTTACGATCACATTTTCAAAGTTATCAATGAAAATGATCTGGCCTTCTATCCAGTTATTACCAAGCATTGGCCGCAGCGCATTTTTAACATGTATGGATACAGATATATCACCCACTTCCTGTATGGTTTTACCTGCCTGTAATTCATTAAAAGCCCTTGCAAATACAGTGGTGCAGTAAAGTGTGTTTTTTTGCGTGGTTTTATCCAGCGGTAAACCTGCTACTTTTTGCGGCAGTTCTTCCAGTATCATGGTAAGCAAGCCATTGTCTGCACAGCCGATGTAGTGCCCGTTGTGTTCGGCTATCAGCATGTGTTCTGGTTTTTCATCAAAAAGATTTACCAGTATAAGATGGAAAGTTCCTTTGGGAAAACTTTTGATGGCGTTCCTGCATACATAGGCTGCCTGCGGGTAGTTAAAAGGCGAAAGCCTGTGTGTAATGTCAACGATCGTAAAATTTTCATTTGCCTGTAATAACTGTCCCTTTATTGCGCCGGCAAGAAAGTCATGCTGGCCAATATCAGATGTAAGGGTTATGATCGGCATTTTTTTAAATGAAAATATTTATAAGGTGTTATAGCGTTTTAAGATACAGGGAAGCTGTTTATTTTACGAGGTTACCATCTTTATAAAAGAATTTTCTTACCAGCTTATCTGTTATGGATGGAAATAATTTATTCATCAGGACTGTTCGTTTACCATTAAACGTTAGTACGATGGTCCGCTTACGTTTTTCAACTGCTTTTATAATATAGGAAGCACAGGTCTCTGCGCTCATCATGCTGGCTTCATCCATGGGGGTTTCTCCATGTGCTTCGCCTTTATTATTAAGTGCTGCCCTGCGTATATTGCTTGAGGTAAAACCAGGGCATACCCACATTACATTCACACCGCTTTCGAGCAATTCTGTACGGATGGATTCGAGCCAGCCATTAACGGCAAACTTGGAGGCCGAATAAGCACTGCGGCCTGGCAACCCCCTGTAGCCGGCAATGGATGATACACCAACAATGGTTCCTTTTCTCTCCATAATAGAATTAAGGGCCAGCTTGGTACAGTAAACCGTACCAAAAAAATTTATATCCATCACTTTTTGTATCACATCTATTTCAGCCTCCTGTAATGGTGCTCTCATTGATACACCTGCATTATTGATCAATATATCAATGCCGCCAAAAGTAGCGATGGTTGAATTAATAAAATGTTCGCAATCGGCATAGCGGCTGACATCTGCCACCATTGTATGCAACAGGTGACCTGAATATTGAACCTGCAGGTTGTATAATTTGTCCTGGTTACGGCCACAGGTGGCAATTTTTGCTCCCAGTGGGATCAGCGCATCAATGAGGGCCTTTCCAATACCATCACTGCCACCCGTGATAACGACTACCTTATCTTTAAAAAAATCACTCATAACTGAAATACTATAGGCAAAAATAAGAGACTTAAATGGCTGTTGTTAAATAAACTTTTAATAAATAGTGGATAGCATGGGAAAAACTTTTTTAAAAACTTTTGGTATAAAAAGTTTTTGCCCTATTTTTGCACTCCAATTTTAAGAAAGCAGCCGAAAGGCAATCATTCTTAATATTGGAAACAGGTAGATTTCGTAGCTCAGTTGGTAGAGCAATACACTTTTAATGTATGGGTCCTGGGTTCGAGTCCCAGCGAGATCACAAAGGGAATTCAGCGATGAATTCCCTTTTTAGTATCGGCTAATTAGATTCAGCAATGCCATATTTCATTGCAAATACAGCCAGGCCAACCCTTGTTTTAAGATTGAGTTTCTCAAACATCATTTCCCGGTAGCCATCAATAGTGCGGGGGCTCACCATCATTTTATCAGCAATTTCTTTGTAAGTAAGCTCAGTACAGATAAGCTTTAAAAAATCGATTTCCCGGGTTGTAAGGTCTATAGCATTTTTTATATCTGTTCCTTCATGACCAAGCTGGTTGAGGGCATCTATTATCCTGAGGCCAACCACTTCTGAATAATGGTAGCCTTTATTTATAAGTGATGTAATGGCCTGTTCCAGTTCTTCCGGCTGGCAGTCTTTTAAAATGTATCCCCGGGCGCCATGGCGGAGCATCCGCAAGATGGCAATTTCGTTGCTGTACATGCTCAACGCCAGGATTTTAATTGCTGGCCGGTTTTGTCTCAGCCATTCCGCCGTTTGGTATCCATCCATTACCGGCATATTTATATCCAGGATTATAATATCAGGGTCATGCCCGGCTTCTATTTTTTCAATAAGATCTCTGCCATTGTCAGCTTCAAATATTACAGTATGCCCAAGACTTTTTATGAGCCCGGCAAGCCCGGTACGAAGCAATATATGATCGTCAGTTAATGCAATATTGGCCATAGCTGGAGAGGTTTGCAGTTTTGTTGTTTAAATTTAGGGAATTAATTGAATGCATATAAAGATGAGTAATAGTAAGGACATCTCACCGTTATTATTCATCTCTTACGGGAAGTTTAAGTATAATAGAGGTGCCACTGCCCGGGCTGGCTTCCAGCTGCAATCCACCACCGATCAGGCCGGCCCTGTTGTGCATGTTTTTAAGACCAATACCAGTTTGCTCAGGTGTAAGTAAGGTGCTGTTAAATCCCCTGCCGTCATCTTTGACCGAGAGTGTGAATAATTGTTCCTGGTATTCTATCAGTACATCAATTTTTTTTGCTTCTGCATGCTTTACACAATTGTTCAGTGCCTCCTGCACTATCCTGAAAATGATCATTTGTTTCTTTGGGTCAAGGGTAAAAGGGGTTCCTGAAATTTTCAATCCTGTTTGATATTTGCCTGTATTTTCAAGCAGCTTTAATTCGTTTGTGATGGCCTGCTCAAGCCCTGTTTCTGCAATTTTATCCCCATGGAGCGATTGGCTCAAATTACGGAGATCGGTAATAGCTTTGCTTACCAGTTGTTTTGTATCTGCCAGTCTTTTTTCGAGTGTGTTATTATTGATTTCCGGCAGTGTGTTCAGGTTTAGTTTTACCAGGCTGAGCACCTGCCCGATGTTATCATGTATCTCCTGTGAAATATTTTTGAAAGTTTGTTCCTGTATCTCTATCTGCGTCTGCAGCAGTTCCTGGTTATAAATATATTTAAGTGTCGTCATCTCGGCTCCATGCTGTTTTTTACGCTTTTGATAAATAAGCGCATAAATCACCACCGAGCTGGACAGCAGCAGGAATACGATGGTTACAGCCACAATAGCAAATGCGATTTCAGGATAAGAGGACTCCATACAGTTAGTGTATGCTGCAAAATACTGAAGTATGGGTTAAATATTGTTATGGAGACGATATAATTAAGCTATACACGCAAATCTTTTATCCCGGGTAATAAATTTGGGAGATTTACTCCGGGCATCTACAATAAATCCTGCAGCAAAGAGAAGGTACATTATGATATTACTGATACTTTGTATTATCCAGGTGTTACCCAATATATAGCTCTGACCGATATAATAATATAAAACAAATAAAAGTACAGAGCATTGGGAGTAAAAGAAGATGCCTAACATAAAATAGGTGAAAGGAAAACCACTGCTGATTTTTTCTTCATCAAAGAAAAATACTTCTGCTACATACATCAGTACCCAGCATATATAAATAATGTTATTAACAGCAGTCCATAGACTGACGAATGTTGTAAGGTTGTAAGAAAAAATAAAATATAGCGAAGCCGCCACGTATATGAAAGAACTAACGATGAAAGCCCTGTTGTTTTTACGGCTCAGGAATTTTTTCTTAAATAAGATAAAAAGTACCAGGAATTCGCAGGGTGTGTAAACATTATAAAAAATATTCAGCGTGGCAACGTCTAACCGGAAGAAAGCTGTAAGAAGTTGCGGAGGTGTGGCAACAATAACAAGCACCAGTACAATAAAGGAGTCACGGCTCAATTTTTTAATGAGCCATGACCCTGTAAAGAGCGGAACGAGTATTATCCAGATGGAAATATGTTCTAATAGTGTTCTTATTGTCATATTGTACGGTTTGGATATTTAATCACCTGTCTGTATTTCATCCAGTGAAAATGAGGTGGGTAAAAATTGTTGTGACATTGATTTTAATGTTGGTGGCGGTGGTGGCGGCGGCGGTGGGGTGTTGCCGGGGTGCTGTTGGGCACTCAGGCTTGCACCGGCGGCCAGCAAGGATTTTGATCCATCTGCTGTTGTTTTTTCTGCATGCAGGCCCTCTTTTCCTTCTTCGCTCACAATTATATCCCCTTCAACATCCACTACAGTTATTTTTTCTTTTCCGTCTTTTATTACTGTATTATAAGGCACCACCATTAGTGTGGGTCTGCCATTTTTGCCCGTGGCACTGTCTTGCTTGGAACCCGGGTAAATGGCAACTCCTTTTTTGGTATCTCCCGTATCTTTTCCAAGTATTTCAAGCATGTGATCCACCAGGTCCCTGTTAAAGAAGAAAATAGTTTCTCTCTCCAGGTAATAGCGCTGTGCTTCTTCATCGTCTTTAAGCGCTTCTTTTATTTTTTCGTACGAGCGGTTCCTTATTTCAATTGCTGCCTGGTACATAACAGTTACTTCAGACAGTTCAATTCTTTTCCCAAAATTAGCCATGATTGCAAGTTTAAAGGTTTATAATTGTTTGATACCGCTAAAGTCTGCAATCGTATTTACTTGCACAAGGGTATTTTTCCGGTAAATACACCGTTTTTTACCCCGTTAATTTGGGGTGAAAACATCATTTGATATGGGGGATCAAAGCATGATCATTTTTTTTTCATTGCTGCTTTTTACAGCAGCTTCTATTATTTTCATCACGTTGATCCCATCTTCGCAGGTAACAGGTAGTGGTTTGTTATGTACTATGGAAAAGTAAATGTCATTGTAGTAGTCAAGATAATTTCCCTGGAGTGATGCTATTTTTTCTCTTATGATCTTTCCATTGATCTCAGTATGAAGTAACCCATTTTCTTCAGCCGGTTCACTGCCCCAGTCTTTACCACCCGGCAGCATACCGGCCTGCAGGTTGGCCTCCTGCACATCGGCCCTGCTTTTTATAAATGATCCCTTGCTGCCATGCAGTATAAATCCTGCAGCAGCTTCCCTTATCATTAAACCTGCCCGTAACCTTACCCGTAAGGCAGGGTAGTATAAATAAATATCAAACCAGTCATCAACAAGTGAGCCTTTTCGTGTGGTCCTGGTATCAGCAAATAAGGCCTGCGGCATTCCAAAAAGACATATGGCCTGGTCAGCTACATGGGGGCCTAGATCATTCAGCGTACCGGCACCGGGCTGGGGTATTTCCTTATGCTGTTTGGGGCTTAATGTTTCCTTGTACCGGTCAAAATGAATGGCTGCATCTATAATATTACCCAGTACACCCTCATTTTTTATTTTTTGAACAGTTTTAAAATCACTGTCCCAGCGGCGGTTTTGAAATACACTTATTTTTCGGTTAAGCTTCTCCGATAGTTCTTTTAATTCAATGGCCTCAGCCACGGAGGTGGTAAAGGCTTTCTCAACAATCACATCCTTACCGGCAAGCATAGCCTGTTTTGCAAAATCATAATGCGTAATAGTGGGGGTATTTACCACCACCAGTTGTACATTATCATCGGCAAGCACAGATTCAAGCGATGAATAAGACCTGGATTGAGGATACAGGTGCTGGATCTCTTTTTTGCTTCTTTCCCATGCCCCAAGTAATTCAAACCCCGGGTGCAGGTTTATAAAGGGCGCATGAAATACTTTGCCGGACATGCCGAAGGAAAGCAATGCCGTTTTAATAGTTTGCATAACTGATCGTATTGCTTTTTATGCAATACTGCAAAGTACACCACAATTAAATGGATTATTTAAAATGCACAAAAATTATACTATACCGCCTGTGGGATTTGCGGGGCGGCTACTTTTTTTTTCTCAAAAAAACTCAGATAAAGACTTTTCATATCACCTACCAGGCGTTGTTTGGAATATCTTTTTACTACATACTCATGACCTTTATGTCCCATTTCTTCCCTGAGACTGCTGTCTTCAATAAGCACGAGCACATAATTGACAAAAGTATTTATATCGGCCACTTCGGTGATGTAGCCTGTTTCACCATGTACCACCGCATCTTCCACTCCGCCTACATTGGTGGAAACAACTGGCTTGCCAGCAGCCTGGGCCTCAATAAGCGAAACTGGCGTGCCTTCATTATGGGAGGTCAGTAACACTATATCAAGACCGGCAAGCGCCTGGTCTATTTCTGTTTCCCAGGAGGTTATCAGTATATCTGTATTTTTTTTGGGAGATGTGATGAAGTATGAATAAGATAATCCCAGTTCCCCTGATTTTTTTTCAACAACACTTCTTGATTCACCATCACCGATTATTGCAAACCGTACATTGATATTGGTTTTTTGTTTAATGAGCGCCGCTACCTCCAAAAACATTTCATGGTTCTTGATAGGTACCAGCCTTCCAATAATACCAATGAGTAAATCATTTTTATGAAAACCATATTTGTTCCTGAAAATTGTTCTTTTGCTTTCCTGGTCTACGGAAAACTTATCAAGATTAAACCCGAGTGGTACAGTAAACACTTTATTGGCCGGGGCTATTTTATAAATATCTGTCAGCTCAGTTTTTTGTGAATCACTAATAGCAATGATCGCATCTGTTTTTTTAGCAAGAAACCGCTCCAGCATTACAATAACCGACGAGAGAAACTTATTAAAGTATGAATGAAATACATGACCATGAAAAGTATGTACTACCAGTTTTACATTTTCTGACCGTGCCGCAAGCCTGCCTATGGCACCTGATTTGGAGGCATGCGTATGAACGATATCCGGTTTATATTCCCGGATGATTTTCCTTATTTTGAAATAAGCAATAATATCGTTGAAAGGAAGAATGCTTCTTCTCATTTCGGGTATTTCAATTGGAGTAAGTCCTAATTGTTCAGCTATATACGTGGCATCTTTTTCTGTGCGGTCTTTTTTACCAACAAGCAGCATCGTTTCAAACTCGGGTGAAAGATAGGCTGACAAAAGGGTAACGTTGTGTGAAGGGCCGCCTACGATTAGCCTGTTATGGATTCGGAGTATCTTATACATATTTCCTGTGCGTAACATCAATAGGTAAAACTAAGTCGATAGCAGATGGTTTTTGGTGTGGGCAATTTATCGCTTTTATTTTAAATACAAGTAAAAACTTTGTTACCTGGTCAAAATAGCACCAGGTAAAGCCTTAACAGCCACGCTTGTAAACTGCCGGCTTGGTTATTTTCTGTAATTTGAGAGTAGTTTTGTTTAAATGCAGATTCATGAAAAAAACATTCAATAATGCAGATGAAGCAGTAAAAGATATAAAGGATGGAGCTGTGCTTATGCTGGGTGGATTCGGCCTTTGTGGAATACCTGAAAATTGTATTGCCTCGCTGGTAAAGGCAGGGATTAAAGACCTTACCTGCATCTCTAATAATGCAGGGGTTGATGATTTTGGTATTGGCCTGATGCTCAGGCAAAAACAGGTGAAAAAAATGATCGCCTCCTATGTTGGCGAAAATGCGGAGTTTGAACGCCAGCTCTTAAGCGGGGAACTGGAAGTGGAACTTATTCCCCAGGGTACACTGGCTACCCGCTGTATGGCTGCCGGGTATGGTATGCCCGCCATCTTTACGCCTGCCGGCGTTGGTACAGAAGTGGCTGGCGGCAAAGAAGTGAGGATCTTTAATAATAAAGAATACCTGATGGAATATGCCTTTGATGCAGATTTTGCATTGGTTAAAGCCTGGAAAGGAGATGCTGACGGTAACCTTATTTATAAAGCAACAGCCAGGAATTTTAACCCCATGATGGCAATGGCCGGTAAAATAACCATTGCAGAAGTGGAAGAGCTGGTGCCTGCGGGCGAACTGGATCCTGACCAGGTGCATACCCCGGGCATTTATGTTCACCGCATTTTCCAGGGAAAAAATTATGAAAAGCGCATTGAGCAAAGAACAGTACGCTTAAAACATTGACTGTTCATCTTATTAAATGAAAGAAAATGGCTTTAGACAAAAACCAGATAGCACAAAGAATAGCAAAAGAAATCAAGGACGGCTATTATGTAAATCTTGGTATTGGTATTCCCACATTGGTGGCGAATTATATTCCCGCAGGTATGGATGTGGTTTTGCAAAGTGAAAACGGCTTGCTGGGTATGGGCCCTTTTCCATACGAAGGGGAAGAAGATCCGGACCTTATTAATGCCGGTAAACAAACCATTACCACATTGCCGGGTTCGGCTTTTTTTGACAGTGCCATGAGTTTTGGAATGATCCGTGCCGGTAAGGTAGACCTGACCATACTGGGTGCAATGGAAGTGAGTGAGCAGGGGGATATCGCCAACTGGAAAATACCAGGTAAAATGGTAAAGGGTATGGGTGGTGCCATGGACCTGGTGGCCAGTGCAAAAAATATTATTGTTGCCATGATGCATTCAAATCCTAAGGGAGAATCAAAATTATTACCCGCCTGCACATTGCCCCTTACTGGTGTAAAGTGTGTAAAGAAGATCGTAACAGAACTGGCAGTGCTTGATATAACACCTGGCGGTTTCAGGCTGCTGGAGACAGCACCGGGTGTAACGGTGGAGGAAGTTATAAGCAAAACTGCAGGTAAGCTGGTGCTTGCCGATAATATAATAGAAATTAAATTTTAAATACTGCCGGGCTTCATGTGCAATTAACCGAAAGGCGAGTGTTTTTTTTCGTTTGTTCGTATCCGTTAGTTTAATTTCCCGTAATCTTAATTTGCTGATTCGAATAATTTATTCTTTTCCCTTAGAATAAAACAGTACAACCGTTTGCATAACTTTTATTGATTTCATACATATAGTTTTGATTCGCTGGTATTTTTTCCCGGATTATTAAACTCCTTCTTTAAACCGAAAACTAACGGTATGAAAATCATAAAAAAGATTGTACGTAAGCTTTTGCTTACAATGTTTGTATGTGTGCTGGTGCAGGCTGCCCTGGCTCAAAATGTTGTTAAGGGTGTTGTTACAGATTCGGCCGGTACTGCTTTGCAGGGTGTGTCTGTTACCGTAAAAGGTAAGGCAAAGGGCACCATGACCAACGCAAAAGGTGAATATGTACTTGATGCGGACGAAAGGGAAACACTTGAGTTTTCTCTTATTGGTTACAAGAAACAATCAGTAAAAGCATCAGCAGCAGCTGGTATTAAACTACTACCTGAAAGTACCAGCCTGAATGATGTGGTTGTAGTGGCATACAGTACCCAAAAAAAGGTAAATCTTACAGGTTCGGTCAGCAGTATCAGTGCGGACAGGCTGGATGACAGGCCTGTAACAGGTGTTGCAAATGCACTGGCAGGTACGATGGCTGGTGTAACCGTTGTTTCAAACAATGGTCAGCCGGGTAAAGATGCAGGCAGAATTAATATACGGGGTATAGGCACCCTTAATAATACTGATCCGATGATTGTTATTGATGGTGTAATTGCCACACCCAATGATATGAATGCTGTTAATGCAAATGATATAGAGAATATTTCGGTATTAAAAGATGCTGCTTCTGCCTCTATTTATGGTTCAAGGGCAGCCAATGGTGTAATATTGGTTACTACTAAAAAGGGAAAGAAAGGAACAGCTCAAATTACTTACAGCACTTACTTTGGTAAACAGTCCGTTACTGCTTTGCCGGAATATTTACCTTCCTGGCAGGCAGCGCAATTATTCAACCAGGCACGCATTAATGAAGGCGCAAGTGCTGTGTATACCGATGCACAGATAGATACCTTTAAAAGAGGACTTGACCCATACCGTTATCCCAATACCGATTGGCTGGGCCTTTTCTATAATGGAAGTGGGTTTCAGCAAAATCATTACCTGGGTGTAAGCGGAGGTAATGATAAAACGCAATATCTTTTTTCATTGGGGTATTTTAACCAGGAAGGACTTGTTAAAAAAACAAGTACTGACCGTTACACGGTAAGGATGAATATCAATTCAAAAGTAAAAGAACGGATTACAGTAAATGCCAACCTGTCTTATACATATCAGCCATTTTCTGAGCCACGCAGTTCACTTGCTGCCGATGCATCATTCGGCCAGATAATACGCCAGGTTAACAGAATTTCCCCGATTGTACCATACAAGTTTGCAAATGGTGCTTATGGCCGTATATCAGATGGCAATCCAATTGCCTGGGTAAACTCACCTTCTTATAATAATCAGAATGCACATACATTGCTGGGGCTGGCAGGCGCAGATATTGAAATTGTAAAAGGGCTTCATTTAAGACCTTCATTGTCTTACAAAATGCTGCAGAACAGTAATAAGAACTTTATATCGGCCATACAATATTATACTGCAGACGGCTCTCCAAGCGGCCAGGCAAATATCAGTAACTCAACTGATCATTATGATCGTACAATGATAATTACGCCACAGGCTATCCTGGATTACGCCGTTAAAATAAACGAACACAGTATTAAGGCGCTGGCAGGCTATTCGCAGGAATATACACAGTATTACGAACTGGAAGGCAGCAGGAAGAACTACCTGAATAATTCGCTTAGTAATTTAAATGTAGCACCTGCAGATGGTGCATCATCTGCAGGGAGAAGTTATGAAAGGGCACAGCGTTCCTATTTCGGCAGGGTAAATTATGATTATAAAAACCGTTACCTGCTTGAAGCAAATTTAAGGGCAGATGCATCTTCTATTTTTGCACCGGAAAACAGGTGGGGTTATTTCCCTTCTGCTTCCGCCGGCTGGCGCATTTCGCAGGAAGACTTTTTTGAACCACTGAAAGCAACTATTTCAAGTTTAAAACTCCGTGGCTCATGGGGGCGGTTAGGTAACCAGAATATAGGCGCCAATTATCCTTATATACCAACTGTAAGCACTGGCCAGAGTTATTCTTTTGGTGGTAATGTGTATGGCGGCATTGCACCGGTAAATGGTGTAAACACAGATGTAACCTGGGAAACAACCACAGATAAAACTTTTGGGCTGGATGCTGGATTCCTGAATGAAAAACTCACATTTACCGCTGAGTATTTTATACGAAATACTACCGGGATATTATATGCTGTGCCGATTTCCGCACCGTATGGTTTAAATGCGCCTACGCAAAATACCTCCAGCGTGCAAAATAAGGGCTGGGAATTTACAGCAGCTTATCGTGATCAAAAAAGAGGGGTGTCCTATAATATTACAGCCAATGCAACTTTTGTAAAAAATAAAGTAACAGATCTTGGCCCAAGCTCTTCGCCTGTTATCAGTGCTGCAGGTATTACAAAACCAGGTCTTCCGCTCAATGCACTTTGGGGGTATGTGGCAGAAGGCATTTTTCAAACAGAGAAAGAAATCACAGACCGGAACATTGTGCAAAACCTGGGCCGGCCTGCCACACCTGGTGATATTATTTATAAAGATATCAGCGGGCCTGATGGTAAGCCCGATGGAAAAATTGACGGCAATGACAAAGCATTTCTGGGTTCTACTTTTCCAAAAATTTCATTTGGTCTTAATATAGATGTAAGCTGGAAAAATTTTGATTTGACCTGTTTCTTCCAGGGAACTGCCGGCGGAAAAAATATAATCTCAGGTCCTATTTTGGGGCAAAACGGGAATGCAGTTGGCAAGCCAACTTCAGCCTTGCTGGATAGCTGGACACCTGGTAATGTTAATGCAGCTTTCCCTAAGCTCTGGATAAATTATGGGCAAAATGATCC
Organism: Ferruginibacter sp.; assembly: GCA_047600665.1. Taxonomy (GTDB): domain Bacteria; phylum Bacteroidota; class Bacteroidia; order Chitinophagales; family Chitinophagaceae; genus Ferruginibacter. Next base: position 571,552 of record JASGKJ010000003.1, on the reverse strand, counting down.
CTCAAAAACGCCTTCTTCTTTTTGGGTAAAGAATGCAGGGTATGTTCGTTTAAAAAACCTGCAGGTTGGTTATTCCCTCCCTCAAAAAATTGCGAAAAAAGCACACCTGCAAAAACTGCGGTTGTATTACAGCGGTCAAAACCTGTTTACAGCAACACAGTTTTACAAATGGGTGGATCCTGAAGCTCCTTCACAAACTATCGGTTCCGTGTACCCGCAGGTAAAAGTGAATACCATTGGTTTAAACGTAACTTTTTAATTATTAAAACTACTGATACATGAAAAGGCTTTTTATTTTTTGCATTGCGCTTTGCTTGATTTTGCCGGGTTGCAAAAAAAACTTCCTGGATCGGCAGCCTCAGGACGCTTACAGTAACTCCAGCTTATGGACATCTGAAGCAGATGCACGTGCAGCGCTGGTGGGTGTCTATAATGGCGAATATGATAATTATTCCTGGTCAAACGGACCGGGTTGGGCAGATGGTACAAGCGTGGTATATTTTGACTGCCTCACAGATAATGCTTACAGCCAGTATGGCTGGGAGGGATTCCAGGCATTTGGTAATGGCAGCATTACGCCAAGTATTAATGGTTACTATGCAGCCAAATTGTGGAACTATATCACTGTACAAAAGTGTAATTTCTTTTTAGAAAATGTTGATCGTACACCCATGAATGAAACCCTGAAAAAAGAAATGATTGCACAGGTAAGATTTATCAGGGCATACCGTTACTTTTTAATGAACCAGCTGTATGGCGGTGTTCCGCTCGTAACTAAATCAGTAACACCTGCCGAAGCAGATGCAACTGTAAGGGCATCCAAAGATGAGGTTGATAAATTTATCCTGGATGAATTAACAGCAGCCATACCTGATTTACGTGCAAGTTATGATGATGCGGATGCCGGGCATATTACCAAAGGTGGCGCACTTGCGCTAAAAGCAAGACTGGAATTGTACAATAAAGATTATACGGCCTGTATTACAGATTACCAGGCTGTAATGGCAATGGGATATGATTTATATCCCAGTTACACTAACCTCTTCCGTGAACAAAATGAAATCAATAAGGAGGCTGTCATCAGTGTGCAATACGTTGAAAACCCATATCCGAATTCTACTTATGTTTTTGCAGTAATGCCATCCAACTCGATGGGTGGTCAGGCATCGGTTTGTCCTTTGCAAAACCTGGTAGACTGTTATGAAATGAGTAATGGAAAACTGATTACAGATCCCTCATCGGGATATGATGCCCAGCATCCGTATGCAAACAGGGATCCAAGGCTTAATGCCACCATATTGTATCCTGGCGGTGCATACTTTCAGCCGGGTAGTACTGAACCAAGCTATTATGATCCGTTCTCTCCTGAATCCCCTGATTATTATGCAAGTGGTAACAATACTTCTCCTACAGGCTATATCGTAAAAAAGTTTACACCAGATCTGAATGATTTTACGGATTTAACACAGAGCGGTCTCAATGTAATGCTGATAAGGTATGCAGAAGTATTGCTTTCTTATGCTGAAGCAAAAATTGAACTTGGGCAAATTGACGCTTCGGTATACAATGCAATTAACAAGGTAAGAAAACGTGCAGGTATGCCCGATGTGGATGAAACAGTTTACAATACCCAGGATAAACTGCGTACACTGGTACGCCGGGAACGCAGGGTGGAATTTGCAATGGAAGGATTGCGCTGGTACGATATCCAGCGCTGGCAAATAGGCGAACAGGTTATGCCCGGTCCTGTATTCGGAGCCAAAGCAGGTACAGTTAACACCAGCACCGGCGAATATACTATCACAGGAGATTACCTGCCTTCGGTTGAAGACAGGCAATTCAGCAGTAAAAATTATGTATGGCCCGTACCACAGGAAGAAATTGATATCAATAAGAAGCTGTCTCAAAACCCGGATTATTAATAATATTTTTCTTTTGTGTGCCTTCCACTTCATTCAAACAGCCGCATACAATGCGGTTGTTTATTTTACCGGGTAATACAAGTTAAAAAAAGAACCCCCGGCCTGGGCCAGGGGTATTGTTTTGGCAAACAATCGATACTATTTTAAACTGTGGGTGATGCTGCTAAAATTTCAAGCGATACACCATCCTGGTATTTTTCAAAATTCTTAATAAACTGTGCAGCCAGTTTTTTGGCAGCTTCATCATAGGCAACTTTATCAGCCCATGTGTTGCGTGGGTTTAAAATTTCTGCCGGAACATTTGAACAGTTCCTGGGTATCATCATACCAAACACCGGGTGTTCGGTATATTCTGCATCGTTCATTTTGCCTTCCAGTACTGCGGTTATCATCGCCCTGGTGTATTCAAGTTTCATCCTTTTACCAACGCCATAGCCGCCGCCGCTCCAGCCGGTATTTATCATCCATACGTTCACGTTATGCTGTTTCATTTTTTTACCAAGCATTTCTGCGTATACTCCTGGGTGTAAGGGTAAGAAAGGAGCGCCGAAACAGGCACTGAAAGTCGATTTGGGTTCAACCACGCCGGTTTCGGTACCGGCTATCTTTGCTGTATAACCACTGATGAACTGGTACATTGCCTGGCCGGGTGTAAGCCTGCTGATAGGAGGCAATACCCCATAAGAATCGCAGGTAAGAAAAAAGATGTTTTTAGGAATGCCGCCAGTCGATGGCTCCTTTGCATTACTGATATGGTATAAAGGATAGCTTACTCTTGTATTGGGAGATATCTTTTTACTAGTAAAATCAATTTTATTACTACCGTCAATAAATGGTGTGTTCTCCAATAAGGCACCGTCTTTTATTGCATGGAAAATAGCAGGTTCTTTTTCTACTGTCAGGTCAATTGTTTTGGCATAGCAACCGCCTTCAAAATTAAAAATGGTATTTTCTGTCCAGCCATGTTCATCATCGCCGATCAGCTCACGGTCGGGGTCTGCACTTAAGGTGGTTTTGCCTGTTCCGCTCAGTCCAAAGAATATAGCTGTATCGCCTGCTTTGCCCATATTGGCCGAGCAATGCATACTCAGTACATTCTTATCGTGTGGTAAAATATAGTTGAGTACAGAAAAAATTCCTTTCTTCATTTCACCGGTATACCCTGTACCGCCAATAAGAATGGTGCGTTTTGTAAAATTTACAATGGCAAAATTATGATGCCGGGTACCATCTGTTTTGGGATCAGCTTTAAAACCAGGTGCCTGTACAATTGTCCAGTCCGGCGTAAAATCTTCCAATTCCTCTTCTTTTGGCCGCAGGAACATATTGTAGGCAAAAAGATTGCTCCAGGGATTCTCATTTATTACCCTTATGTTTAGTCTGTATACAGCATCGGCACAGGCATAACAATCCCGTATCCACACTTCTTTATCCTCCAGGTAGGCCATCATCTTAGCATACAACAGGTCAAAATATTTTGGTTCGATGGGAATATTAAAATCATTCCAGTTAACTGTACCTGTGGTCAGTTCATCTTTTACTGTAAACTTATCATCGGGGCAGCGGCCCGAGAATTCACCTGTATTAATTACAAGCGCACCTGTATCATTGAGCCGGCCCTGGCCACGTTCTACAGTATGTGCAATAAGTTCTTCGGGCTGTAACTGGTAGTAGATATCATCACCATTTCTTAATCCCAAACTCAACAAAGCTTTTTCAGACAGGGCAGGCATTACTTGAACTGGCATAGCTGGCTAACAATTTAATGAGCAATCTTAAAGTTCAGAACAAAAGTAGGGTTTAGAAGTTTTTAAAAAAAATCCAAAAAATGAAGTCTTTTGTAGCCTTTTTTATCGTTTCGGTTAAATTTTCGTAAAAACGCAATCGTTTCCGTTGTTTTTAAAACAAGTTTGAAAAAAGCTCCTGCTTACTTGAATGGCTTAAATATTTTAATATTTTGTCGTGTACCGCCTACACTTAATATGCTCATATGAATCCTTTCTTCTTGCATGCCTGGCTTGTTTCCAGCCAATTGTAAAACTGATATTGATAACTGGCCTGTTTTTAAAGGCTTTAAACTGTATATTGCAACCGCTTAAAATTTTTGTTATGAAATATCTTCCGCTCAATCCTGAAATATTTATACAAAACAGGCAACGATTTACCGGCAGGATGGCTAACAATTCAATTGCCATTTTTAACAGTAATGATGAATTACCCGCAAATGGTGATGCACTGCACAAATTCAAGCAGAATTCAGACCTGTTTTGGTTAACAGGTATTGAGCAGGAAGACACGATGCTGGTTCTTTTTCCCGGTAACCCGGATGTGAAGTACAGGGAAGTGCTTGTTTTAACGAGACCAAATGAGCTAAAAGAAAAATGGGATGGACACAGGCTGAGAAAAAATGAAGCAACTGCCATTTCAGGTATTACCACCATCGTATGGCTTGATTCGATTGAAGCGTTGCTACAGCAGTGGATCCACCTGGCAGATACCATTTATCTTAACACTAATGAAAATGACCGTAAGGCAAATCATGTTCCTGTAAGGGATTACCGCTATGCAGCAATCATGAAAGAGCAGTATCCGCTGCATCAGTACCAGCGCTCCGCAAAAATCTTAAAAGAATTAAGAGCCATTAAAACACCACAGGAAGTGGAAGTGATGCAGAAAGCTATTGATATTACTGAAAATGCTTTCAGGCGTTTACTTAAATTTATTAAGCCGGGTGTGATGGAATATGAAATTGAAGCCGAACTGGTGCATTCCTTTTTATCACAGCGTGCAACAGGAACAGCTTACAATTCTATCATTGCAAGTGGTGACAGGGCAAGGACTTTACATTACGTGGAGAACAACCGGGAATGTAAAGACGGTGAACTGGTATTAATGGATTTTGGTGCGGAGTATGGAAATTATTGTGCTGATCTTACCCGTACGGTGCCTGTTAGCGGTAAGTTTACAAGAAGACAAAAGAATGTATATAATGCCTGTTTGCATTTGCACCGCTATGCAGCGAGTATTTTAAATCCCGGTATCAGTATTATTGAATATACAGAAAAAGTAGGGGAGGAAGCAACGGCGGTCTTTCAAAAAATAGGCTTGCTGAAAAAAACAGATATAAAAAATGAAGACCCTGAAAACAGGGCTTACAGGAAATACCTTTACCATGGTATATCGCATCACCTGGGTATTGATGTACATGACCTTGGAACCAGGACAGCTCCCATCAAGGCGGGCATGGTATTTACCATTGAACCGGGCATTTATATAGAAGAAGAACAAATGGGCATCCGGATTGAAAACAATTTTTTGATTACCCGGAATGGCAATAAGGATTTAATGAAAAATATCCCGATAGAAGCAGAAGAAATAGAATCAATCATGAAAAACCGCTAAAAGCAATGAAGCAAATCCCCAACCTGTTTACTTTACTGAATTTAGTTTTTGGATGTATTGCTATCACGTTTGCTTTGCAAACAGAGCATATAGCTATTTATACCAACGATGAGTTTTCAAGCAGTTTTAATATTCCTGAAAAATTATCAGTGGCCGCACTGTTGATCTATGCAGCCGCAGCTGTTGATTTTTTAGATGGTTTCGTTGCAAGATTTTTAAAAGTAAGTTCTGAAATGGGTAAACAACTGGATTCGCTTGCAGATGTGGTGAGCTTTGGCGTGGCGCCGGGTGTTATTCTGTTCCAGCTGCTGCGTATGAGTTTTATGAGAGAAGAAAATGGACTGAATGTTTCCATAGCCTGGTTACTGCCGGCATTTATTGTAACCGCTGCCGCAGCTTACCGCCTGGCAAAATTCAATCTTGATACCACGCAGGGATATATGTTCAGGGGTGTGCCCACGCCGGCTGTTGGTTTATTAATTGCGTCATTTCCCCTGATATTACATTATGGCAGTTCTTTTGTAAGTATCAATGAATGGCTCATTAATAAATGGTTCTTATATGTGCTGATCGCATTTGTAAGCTGGCTGATGGTTTCTAACCTGCCGCTGATCGCAATGAAATTTAAAGATCTTTCTGTAAAAAATAATTTGCCAAAAATAGTTTTGCTGGTAACAGGTATCATTGCGGTGATCCTGCTTAAATGGCTGGCAGTGCCGGTCATCTTCATCGCTTATATTCTGTTATCTTTGACCTTTAAAAATAAAATAACCGCATGATATATACTGCACAGGTAAAAGTAATGCCGCATAAAGAATTGCTGGATCCACAGGGAAAAGCTGTACTGGGTGGGCTTGGTAACCTTGGAATTAAGTCTATCACCGATGTAAGGGTTGGTAAAAATATCACACTGCAGGTGGAAGCTGAGTCTGCGGATGCTGCTAAAGTAATGGCTGAAGAAGCGGCAAAAAAATTGCTGGCCAACCCGGTAATGGAAATGTTTGAAGTTGTAATTAACTAATTTGATGATTCGAAGATTTGGTAATTATTTATTATTAAATCATCAAATCACCAAATCATCAAGTCATGCTGTATATCGTTCCATCTCCAATAGGTAACCTGGCGGATATTACTTTCAGGGCTGTTGATGTATTAAAATCAGCTGATCTTATTCTGGCAGAAGATACCCGTACCTCATCTGTTTTACTGCAGCATTATAATATTCAGAAGCCCATTACCCCGTATCACCAGCACAATGAACATAAAATTGTGGAACACCTGGCAGAACAGCTGCAGGCGGGTAAGACCATGGCCCTGCTTACAGATGCAGGCACTCCCGGCATCAGCGACCCTGCTTTCCTGCTCGTACGAGCATGCGTAAGAAAAAATATTCCCGTTGAAACATTGCCCGGTGCCACGGCTTTTGTGCCGGCACTTGTAAACAGTGGTTTACCCATCAACAGTTTTTGTTTTGAAGGTTTCCTTCCCCTGAAAAAAGGAAGGCAAACATTTTTGAAGAAACTGGCTGCTGAAGAACGGACGATGGTTTTTTATGAAAGCCCGATGCGGCTTGTAAACACCCTGCAGGATTTTATTGAATATTTCGGACCCGGACGCATGTGTTGTGTAAGCAGGGAGCTCACAAAAAAATTTGAAGAAAATAAACGTGGCTCATTGCAGGAAGTACATACATATTTTGCTGCAAAACCTGTTAAAGGGGAGATAGTAATTATACTGCAGGGTGCGGAAGGTTGATCATCATTGTTTTGATTTTATTCTCTTCATTTAAAAAATATCGTACCTAAAGCTTGCATCTTCCTTAATTTTTTTCAATCTTTATAATACACACTCTCCGGCAATTTTCTGAAATAAACTTAAATGCAGTTTGTCTCATGAATACTAAAAGCTTGATACCATCCGGCCGGAGAATTACCGGGTTAATTGCTATCATCTCCGTTATTGCTATTTTTTTTATTAGCTATAATTTTTATTTTATTCCCGGCAACAGGGATGTTGTTCACAAAAATGGTTTCCTCATACTAGAAAATATAAGCCGTAATATAACAGAACGCAACCGCTATTTTGAAACTTCTTTTGAAACAGTTCTGAAACCAGGTGATACATCTGTTAAAGCTGCTACATCGCATTTGCAAAAACAACTGGATAATTATAATACCGGGGGAAAAATTTTTTTAGCGAAAGATTTCTTTAAAACAACTGATACCGCAAGAGCTGTAAATGATACATCCGTTTTTCTTGCAGCAATACGGCACGACAGTCTTTTTTACCTGTCTCATAACCCAAAAGGAAATAAATATGGTGTGTATGTGCCAGCTGCCAGTTTTATGACACCACTGCTGGATGGCGAAAAAACGGAATTGTTTGAATCCTTCCTGGTAAGGGGAAATGTATCTGGCCTGGTATACAATGATCCTTCCGTCACCATCAATACTGCTTTTACTGACAGCATCATGTTTAAAAATGGAAAAGCGCTTTTCCCGGGTATCAGGGATGTGGATATAAAAGGTATTGCTTACAAAATGTTTTATTATCCTTTTATGCTGGGAAAGGAGCAGGTACAGTTATGCGGCTTTTTAAAATCAGGAGCATATACTGGTAAACTGCATTATGTGCCAATTACATTTATTTATCCCGTCATTATAATATTACTGCTGGTACTCATCCTGCTGCCCATGGTTAAGTTTTATATTATGGATAAGAATGAGTATGTAAGTTACCGGGACTTTGCACTGGCAGCCGTATCTTTTTTTGCCGGTGCTGCCATCATTACCATTATCATTATCCAGGTACTGCTGTTGCTGGCTGCAGATGTCCGGATAAAAGATAACCTGGTAACTATTACGGATTCTGTTGAAAATAATTTTACAAGAGAGTTACGGCAGGCTTATTTTACACTTGATAGTATTGATTCACTGGTGAGTACTTACAAAACTGCAACAGGTCAGGATTCAGTTATACCAATTGAAAAGCGAAGTCATGATACAGCCATAATACCACAGCTTGTAAAGAATTACCTGAAGCAAAACAACCATCCGGGGAACATTTATTACGATTTCAGCCGCATCAGCTGGGTGAACAGTGCCGGGTGGCAGAAGATAAAAGTAAACATGGATAATGAGTCGCCTGTTTATACAAATGTGGAAACACGCAACTATTTCAGAACGCTTCATAACGGAAATGGATATACGCTTCCTGGTACAGCAGAAACTTTTTGCCTGGAACCGGTTAATAGCTGGACAAATGGTGATTTTATAGTGATTATATCTAAAAAAAGCCGGTTTGGTAATGAAAGTATTGTTACGCTTTCCACCCGGATGAATTCAATGGTGCAAACAATACTTCCGCCCGGTTACGGATTTTGCCTGGTTGATGAAGACGGCAAAGTATTGCTTCACTCAGAAACAAACAGGAACCTGCAGGAAAATTTTATTGAAAAAATTAACCCATCCCGTGCATTGACCGAAGCGATGAGGAGCAGGCAGGATGATTTTTTCAGGAGTGTGAACCTGTATGGCAAAACAAGTGCTGTGGCAATAAAACCTGTAGCTGCCATGCCCTTTCATTTAATTGGTTTTTATGATAAGGGTTATATTATCCCGGTTAATATGCGGATACTTGCATTCTCATTATTATTTTTTCTTGTTAATACATTTACCTGTATACTGCTTTGGTTCATTTTCTTCCGGCGCAAATACCAGGGTAATGAAATGCTTTTTCATCCTATGCTCTACCTTAAATGGCTGGTGCCAAAGGAAACCAACATGCGCTTTTATATACTCAGCGAATATTTTTTAGGCGCTTATCTTTTTCTGCAGGTGGTGGTTATATTCTCATTCGATTTTTCTACAGTAAACAATTTTTCCATATTAATGATGATCCTGCTGCTGCCGGTTAATGTGCTGTCGGGTATTTATGTAATTAATTATAAAGTGCGGCAGGGTATGGATGATATAAATAAAGAGGCATTTGCGGGAACAAGAAAGAGAATTGTATACGCTATATCGGTACAGTTTGCCATCAGCATGCTGCTGGTGTTTGCCTGCTATGCCTCGGGGTATCCTGTACAGGAAAATTTTATCTGGGTAAGTATTTCATTTAATGCCTTGCTGTGGGTGATGTTTTTACTACCTGCAAATACATTTAACTTTTGCTATAAAACAAGCTGGTCCTATATGCATCATTATACAATGTATGCAGGGCTTGTCATACTTTCCCTTACAGCATTACCGGTAAGCATTTTTACGTGGTATGCACATAACCAGGAAATAACGCAGACTGTAAAAAAGAACCAGCTCGGGCTGGCGGTAGCACTTGAAAAAAGAGCAGAAAATAATTACCGTCACTTAAGACAGTTGAATGCGGCTGGTGCAGACAGGGCTTACCTGGATTCACTGCAATTAAAAGCCGGTATCTATAAAATATATAATGATACTTTTTCGATAGAAGATTTTAAGAACAGCAGTAGTAATTGCAAAAGCACGTTTGAGAAATTGTATTTCTCTGTAGCAAATGAAATTGCCAATAATTATTACGATCCCCAGATGATGCCTGCATTAAAAGATACTGCCGCTGATACAGCCTGGTACTGGGTCAACCAGGACAGGGTGCTAAAATATACTTCCTCTATTTATTCGCACCCGGTGGATACTTTTATTAAGTCAGATAAAAAGGCGCTTATTATAAGATCGCATCTTCCGGCAAGATATAAGGTTATAAATGTATGGCAGGGAATAGTTTTTCTTGTAATACTGGTATTGATTGTTTTGATAACCCTGTATATGATGTTGCGGCATATTGCAAACAGCCTGTTCCTGCGCAAGTTTGTTCCGGCTGTGGTTCCTGGAGGTGAGCGGGTGGAGAAAACAGCACAATTATTCAGGGAGTACAAAGCATTTGCAGAATCAAAAGGACAGGCGGTGCAATTAAATGAAAATGCTGTGCTGCAGGACCTGCTCACAGAGCATGTTCTTTTTGAAGATAAACCGGCAAGTAAAGATTATTATGAACTGGAAAAAACAATGTTTGCAGCAGTGGATAAGTATAAAGGCTTTTATACTTACCTGTGGAGCAGGTGCACTGACAAAGAAAAATATTTACTGATGAATTTTGCAAGTAATGCCTTTGCAAACTTTAAGAACACAGAAGTTTTATACAGGTTGCTTAAATCTGGCATACTTACAGTGGATGATGAAGAAGTACAGCTATTCAGCGCAAGCTTCCGGGCTTATATTCTTAAGCAGAAGACAAGCGATGAAATGCTGGCACTTAATAAAAATGTAAAGCAGGAAGCAACCTGGCAATTGTTCAGAATGCCATTGCTGCTGACCATTTTTGGAATTGCGCTGTTTGTATTTCTCACACAGGAAGAAGCTTTCCAAAAAGTGACGGCACTGCTTACAGGTCTTACGGGAATTATTTCGCTGGCACTTAAATTTTTTACAGATGGGTCGGGATTGTTTTCTTCCAAGAGCAAATAAAAATTACAGCACTCTATTTTTTTAGCAGTGCTGCAAGATTGCTAAAGGTTTTATATGGACCTTTGGCTACAAACATATTGTAAGCCCAGCCGGGAATGCTGCCGCCGGGGTTAACAGAAAGCTGGTAACGTATATTTATATGATTACTGTCGGTACTTATTACTTCCCACAACCCGTCAAAAGAAGATAAACGTACAATACCATCCTGTTCTGGCGTTTCGTTTTTTACACCGGTTGCCTTTATTGTAAGTTTACCGGCACTGTCGGTACTAAACAGCATGTTTATTACTACGTCCCTGTTCCGCAAAGGCCATGGCAAAGAAGTTTCGGCATAATAAATAAATTCATTGTTGCTGACATTTCTTACAAGAAATGTTCTTTTGGTGTTATAAACCCAGTGGTTATTGTTATTCACGTTTTTAAGGATAGTTATGAGTTTGTCCGGCGTTCCCTCCAGCGTGCATTCCACTCTTACTGATTTAAACTTTGAATCATTTAGTTTTCCTGTGTACACTTTTATTCCATCTTCGTCTTTTGATAGTTCCCATTCCGCCTGGCATACAGCAGAAAACACAGTAGCGAAGAATAATACAACGGTGAGAAAGGAAATTTTTATAAACATTTTATTGCTGTTGTTTTCTTGCCTAAAGTTTGCAAAATGATTTTGTTATTTCAAAGAAATAATTACATCCTGGAAAAAAAGATTAGTAAAATCACTGCAATGTATTCGGTGATTTACGATTCAACTCATTTTTTTTACGGTAACATAATTGAAAGTGAAGCTGCTGAAACCCTTTGCAGTATTGAGTTTTGAAGGACATTGTTTTTTAGCCGTGTCTTGTTTTTAAAAATAAAGCGGGAAAAAATAAAAAATACCGCTTTGGGGTATTGACAATGTCATTTTCTTTTTATAATCTTTGTTCAGTTATGAAATTTATTTAAGACATAACCTGGATCCTTTGTAATTACTGTCAAATTTTCTCCAGCTACGCATTTTCCTGCATTGTGTAAACAGTGAAATTGAATGAAGGCACTTAAGTGTGTATTGTTTTACTTACCCGCAAATTTTGAATGGAAGTTTTTTGTTAATGACAGCACCAGTTGATTTGGTTGTCAGCACATTCTCCGGCTCTAATAAATAGTTGAATAATCATACTGAAAGTATGAGTGGCATGTTATTGACCTACGGGTCAGGAGGCCTGTTATTGATTTACTCTTCGTAAGCGTTGAGGAAGTTCATTTATAAATATCCTTTACAATGATCGATAAAGCATTGCAATTTCTTACCGATGAGCTGGATGCCTACCTGCATATAAAGCTGCCGGGTGTGCCTGCTGCCACTAACCTGGTGGTGCTGGATAATATTGCAAAACTACAGGATAATGCGGGTGGAGGAAGCCTTAACAGGATTATTCTTTCACTGGTAAACATTGAAGAGGACACTATCTCAAAAAATCCTGAAAATTTTTACAGGACGGATGACAACAGGGTAGTGTATAAAAATTCGCCTGTGCATTTAAACCTGTATTGCCTGTTTGCATACAATCATGGCGAAGCAGATAATGATAATGTGAATCATTATGAAACAGCATTGCAGTACATCTCTTATGTAATACGCTTTTTTCAGCACCGTAATTTTTTTACACAAGCCAACTCCCCATCACTTGATATAAAAATAGAAAAGCTGGTTACTGAACTTTATACACTTGGTTTTGAACAGTTGAATCATTTATGGGCTGTTCTCGGAGGCAAATACATGCCTTCTGCATTATATAAAATAAGGTTGGTGGTAGTGGAAGAGGATTTAGTGACCGGCATTGGTGAAGTAATAAGAAATGTAAACGTTGACAACAACTAAACAGCTATGGGCATTCAATTTCAATCTTTGTTTACGCTGCAAGTGCTGCATGATTATTATAGCATGCATGATAACCGTTGTCCCGATTTTTCCATTATACCTTCAAGTGATACAATGCAGCAAATGACAAACCAGCGCATGCTGCATAAAAACTACAGCAACAAACTGTTTGTTGTGTGTGGAGCGGAAAAAATAGATAACAGCAACCCTCCTCCTGCATCAAGGCAAGTACCTTTTGTAAAACTGCCTGCTGAAATGATTTTGCGGTTCTATCTTGTTTTAAACAATAAGTCGTTTAACAATTTTACCGCTGTTACTCCGCAGGAACAGCGAAAAGTTTTTTATTTCAGCAACCTGTCTAAAAACAAATCAGGCACTGTATTGTCACTTTCGGACAGCAGCCCGGTATTTAATGCAACAAAGCTTTATTTGCCAGGCGCAATAGTGAAAAATGCTGATGGAGACTTATTTGAATCGGTAAGAATAAGCGATGGAACACCGGCATCAAAAGATCTGCTGGATACAGATTATTGGATACAAACGCCGGGTAATAATCCTTATGTAAATGTAAACAGTATTATCAGTGTTACCGGGGGAGTATATTCTTATAAGCTGCAAACTCCCGCAAAAGATATCGACATAAAAATTTTCTCTTTGGATCGTTCGGGTCCGGATGCGGTTTATTCAACTGTAGAAAAAAGTGTTAAGCGAAGTTACCCGCAAAACCAGGAATCCATTGTAGTTGATTTCTCTGCATTTAGACCGGGCAGGTACAGGCTGGTAGTAAATGGAGAACCGGAAGTATGGATATATGTTGATCCTGCTGTATTGCGGCAGTCCGTGTTTGGTATTATTGAAATTCATCATTATGAAAAACTCCCGGCTGATTTTAACCTGCTGGAAGACAACAGGTATCTTAAAACACCAGAGCAACTTTTTACAGTCTGGTTTAAAAACAGGTCAGTAATCTGGAAATACACCTCTCAAAGCGGGGATGCCATTGGTATAAATGACGATTCTGCAGCGCCCCAGGTATTTGTGCCTGCAAGCGGCACCCTGGTAAAATCAAAAAAAGCGATTGCATTAAAGGAAGAAGTGAATGATAAGCTAAAAGCCACAGTTACCGCAAGTGGCAGGGAAATTAAAAAATTGAGAAATCCTGACATTGATAAACTGGTTTTTGAAAAGGAGAATGATACCGGTTTTTTCACATCCAACATTTATATCCAGGTTACCTGATAAATAACAACATTTTTAAACTACTAAAAATTATAAATCATGTTAAACATTGCAGAATTAAAAACACCCGGTGTATATATTGATGAAGTGCCAACCTTCCCGCCGTCGGTTGCAGCAGTTGGTACAGGCATACCCGCTTTTATAGGATATACAAAAAAGGCTGAAGATGTTTTGGGAAGATCACTTGATAATATTCCCTGGAGAATTTCTTCCATGAATGATTATGTTACTTATTTCGGCGATGCTGCTGATGAAGCGCCTGATGCCATTACTGTAAATATAAGGGAGTGGGTTAAAGAACAAAAAAAGCCGGGTGCAGCCGATGGTGACGCACCCGAGCTAGTTACTGTTGCACCGCCAGTAATTACGGTAGATGTAAAGGAAGATAAAAGAACCAAATATATCCTGTATTTCTGCCTGCAATTATACTTTGCAAATGGTGGTGGCCCTTGCTATATTATAAGCGTTGGAAAGTACGGTAAGGATATACAATTAGGTGATCCGTCTATAATTGATCACACTAATGTGAAGTATCCGGGATTCCTGGTAGGGCTCGAAGCATTAAAGTCAGAAGATGAGCCTACGCTGATTGTTATCCCGGAATCGAAATACCTCGCTAGTGTTGATGATTACTATGCATTACAAACAGCTTCGTTGAAGCAATGTAAATATATGCAGGACAGGTTTGCCATTATGGATGTGTATGGCAAAGCAGAAGATACAACCATATCAGCCATTTCACAAAGTTTCAGGGGCGGTATTTCTTCCAATCCTGAAGAAGTTCGTTACGGAGGCGCTTATTATCCTGAGCTTGAAACAATATATGATTTCAATTTTAAGGAAGCGAATGTAAGTATTGTGCATAAAATAAGGAGAATAAAACTTGATGGAACGCCTGCGGTACCAGATGATCCAGGTGCGTATGACGATCAAAAACTTAATGGAGATATCATCAACCATCCAGACCCGAAAAAAAGGAACAGCTTTTTTTACGAACGGGCAAAAACAGAGATTACAAGTCATACAATGAGATTGCCTGCTGCACCGGCCATTGCCGGTATATATGCTTCTGTTGACAGGGACAGGGGTGTATGGAAAGCACCTGCAAATGTTTCGTTGGCAAATGTTGTAAAACCAACAGTAAAAATTACGGACGAAGATCAAAAGGATATGAACGTTGATACTTCATCAGGAAAATCTATTAATGCCATACGTTCTTTTATTGGTAAAGGAACACTGGTATGGGGGGCAAGAACATTAGATGGAAATAACAACGACTGGCGTTATGTTCCTGTCCGCCGTTTATTTATTATGGTGGAAGAATCTGTAAAGAAAGCTACCTACCAGTTTGTATTTGAACCCAATGATGCAAATACATGGGTAAGGGTAAGGGCAATGATTGAGAACTTTTTAACATTGTTGTGGCGCAGCGGTGCACTGGCAGGAACCAAACCTGAACAGGCATTTTATGTAAAAGTAGGCCTGGGGCAAACAATGTCAGGGATTGATATCCTTGAAGGCAGGATGATTATTGAAATCGGTATGGCTGCTGTTCGCCCTGCAGAATTTATCGTTCTAAGGTTCTCTCACAAAATGCAGGAAGCATAAAAAATAAAAACATTTATTCATCAATTAAATAAATAAAATCATGGCTAACTATCCCTTGCCAAAATTTCACTTCCGTGTGGAGTGGGGTGGAGCAAAAATCGGCTTTTCAGAAGTTACCGGTCTTTCTGTAGAAACTGAAGTGGCGGAGTACCGCAGCAGCGACAGCCCCGAATTTCATAAAATAAAAATGCCTGGTATGCAAAAGTTTGGAAATATCACTATGAAGCGGGGCATATTCCAGGGTGATAATGAATTTTTTAAATGGTGGAAAACGGTAGCGCTGAATACGATTGAAAGACGTGATGTAACGATTAGCCTCCTGAATGAAAATCATGAACCGGTTGCGGTGTGGAAAATAAAAAATGCGTGGCCATCAAAAGTGCAGTCAACCGATCTTAAAAGCGACGATAATGGAGTGGCTATAGAAACAATTGAACTGGTACATGAAGGATTGGTAATGCAAAATGGGGATTAACTATGGCAATTAACTATCCGCCGCTGGGCTTTTACTTCAGGGTAAATTTTCAATTGGGTGGGGCTGGCGATACTGATGCAGCTTTCCAGGAAGTAAATGGCTTTACATCCGAACTGCTTACCGAAGAGCTAAGACAGGGAGGAGAAAACCGCTTTTCCCAGGTATTGCCCACCCGTGCAAAATACAGCGACCTGGTATTAAAGCGGGGATTGATAACAAATTCTGCAGTAGTACGCTGGTGCAGGGCTGCCATCGAAAACCTGGATATCCAGCCAATAACGGTGACGGTTACACTGCTTAATGAAAAAAATACGCCTTTGCAGACGTACAACATTGTAAAGGCATGGCCTAAAAAATGGGCAGTATCTGATTTTAATGCACAGGAAAGTAAAATAGTGGTGGAAACAATGGAGCTGAGTTACCAGTATTTCAGGGTTAGTTAAAAATCTACAATTATGCCAGTTGAAATAATGGAAATAGTAATAAGGGCTACTGTGCAGGAAGCTGCCACGCCGCAACAAACAACTGCTCCTGCACACGCTGTGGCTGATCCTGGTATTAAACGGCAGGACCTGGTAAGGGAATGCGTGGAACAGGTGCTGGAAATATTACGCCATCAAAAGGAAAGATGAAGATTAAAACAATTTTATGACAGGTTTTGAAAAACTGACAATTATCGGGCTTACTGAAGTAACAGAATCATCCATTACGATTCCTTTCAGCAAGTATACAGTTATGTTTAACCCCGAAAAATTTTCAATCACACAGCACGTGTATACCCAGCCCAGTGATGCAAAAGGGGAAACGGGCAGTGAACAACGTTTTGATAAAATTACTGCAAGAGCTTTCAGCCTTGAATTTGTTATTGATGCTACGGGTGCTTCAGGTGAACGAAGAGAAGTAGAAAGTGATATTAAATTACTGAAATTGACTGTAGGTTATATTGGACAAACACACCGCACTACTTTTTTAATTGTGAACTGGGGAAGTTTTATTGTACGGTGCGTTTTAAAATCACTAACGGTTAACTATACTCTTTTTAATGCAGGTGGTATTCCATTGCGTGCTACTATTAATGCTTCCTTTGAAGAATACACCACTACAGAGCTCCAGCAGTTGCAAAATTTTCTCAGTTCACCTGATGTTACACATGTGCGAACAGTAAAAGAGGGAGATAAGCTGGACTTAATGAGTTACAGGATTTACAAGGATTCAAAATATTATATGGAACTGGCAAGGGTAAATAATCTTCACCAGTTCCGCCGGCTAAGGGCAGGAAGTGACATTTTCTTTCCTCCGCTTGAAAAAGTTTAATAACATCAACCAATGCCGAACCTGAGATTATTACCGAATCAAAAAAATACCGACCTGGTAACTTTTACCATATTGGTAAATGGTGTGCCTGCAGGAAAAGAAATCGGGGTGGTGTCCATTGCGGTAAATAAAGAAGTGAATAAAATTCCCTGGGCGAAAATAGTAATACAGGATGGAGACGTGGCAGCAGAAGATTTTACAATCAGTAACCAACAAACATTTAAGCCGGGTAATAGTATTGAAATAAGAGCGGGTTACCATTCTGAAGAAGAAACCATTTTTAAAGGAATTATCTTAAAGCATGCCATCAGGATTTTAACAGGACGGCATTCATTGCTGGAAGTGGAATGCCGGGATGAAGTAGTAAAAACAACAGCAGGCAGGAAGAATAAATATTATTACGATAAAAAAGATACTGATGCTATCGGGGATATTTTAAATACTTATTCTATTGCCAGCGATATTAGCAGCGATGCTGCAGACGCACAGCATAAAGAGATAGTACAGTATTATAGCTCTGACTGGGATTTTATCGTATGCCGTGCTGAAGTGTCGGGTAAACTTGTGATACCGGATGATGGAAAGGTTACAGTAAAAAAGCCTGAGTTTTCCCAGCAGCCTGTTATCATATTACAGTTTGGAGGTAACATTATTGAACTGGAAGCAGCAATGGATGCAACGCACCAGTATGCATCAGTTACAGCTTCCGGGTGGAATTATTCAAACCAGCAACTGTCAGAACAGGAAGCTGTAACACCCGTTTTGCGTGAAGAAGGAAATATAAGCAGTAATGATTTAACAGGTGTGCTTGGATTAAAGCAATATAAATTATTTCATTCCGGAAATATTAATGACCAGGAACTGCGGAGTTGGGCCAGCACGCAATTATTAAAGAGTAAACTTTCAAAGATTAAAGGCCGTATAAAGTTTTTAGGTTTCTCCGGTATAAAGCCTGGTAACCTTGTAAACCTGCAGGGAGTGGGAGAACGATTTAATGGTACTGCATTTGTGTCAACAGTAAGACACAGTATCAACGGTGCTAACTGGTATACGGAAATAAATGTCGGACTCTCCTCAAAATGGTTTTCACGGGAAGATGATGTGTCTGCACAGCCTGCATCAGGTTTATTGCCATCAGTGTCCGGCTTACAGGTAGGGATTGTAACACAACTTGAGAATGACCCGGATGGAGAGCACCGCATACAGGTACGGGTACCCGTAATTGATGCAACCGCCGATGGTATATGGGCCAGGGTTGCCTGCGTGGATGCAGGAAATGAACGCTGTTCGTATTTCCGCCCCGAAGTAAATGACGAAGTAATTGTGGGTTTTGTAAATGATGACCCCCGGCATGCAGTGGTGCTTGGTATGCTTAACAGCAGCGCCAAGCCAGTGCCTACTGATGTTTTTCCTGAAAAAGATGAAAACCATATCAAGGGTTTCTTAACACGGAGCAAGCTTAAGCTCAGTTTTGATGACAATAAGAAAATTATCACATTGTCAACACCGGAGGAAAATAAGATCATTATCAGTGATGATGACAGCGGTATTTTATTGCAGGATCAGCATAATAATAAAATAAAAATGGGCAGTGATGGTATCACTATTGAAAGCGTGAAAGATTTGGTGCTGAAAGCAACCAATAATGTCAGTATTACAGGTATTAAAATAAATGCAGAGGCCAATAATGAATTTACGGCCAAGGGCGCTGTAAAAGCATCCTTGCAAAGCAGCGGACAAACAGAAGTAAAGGGTGGAACAGTAATGATTAATTAAAACTAAATGATATGCCACCGGCAGCAAGAGTAAACGATATGCATTTGTGCCCAATGGTTAATCCTGTCGGATCTCCGCATGTTGGAGGACCGGTATTACCCCCGGGCTGCCCCACTGTATTGATTGAAGGGCAACCGGCGGCACGTATGGGAGATATGCTTACCTGCTCGGGCCCGCCAGACAGTATTGTAAAAGGTTCTTCATCTGTGCTTATTGGCGGACAGCCGGCAGCACGTATGGGAGATTCAACAGCACATGGCGGAACAATTATACAGGGAAGTTTTACGGTAATGATAGGAGGATAATTATAAACTCTTGTGATTGTAAATGATAAATTATGGAAGCAAAAATTCCTTTTCTGGGTGTTGGATGGTCTTTTCCGCCAACATTCTGCAAGCGGCCATGTGTGGTAAAAATGGTAGCCGACGAAGAAGATATTGAGCAGAGTCTTAAGATACTCTTATCCACAAGACATGGCGAACGTGTTATGCAGCCTGAATATGGCTGCAACCTGGATGTACTGCTTTTTGAACCCATCAGCAATTCTCTTATAGCATTTGTAAAAGATTTAATAGAAAAAGCGGTGCTCTACCACGAACCAAGAATTGAAATGAAAAAACTTGATATACAAACAGACAGGGCTACGGAAGGTTTATTGCTGATAGAATTGGAGTATGTGATACGAACCACCAATTCCCGTTACAATCTTGTTTATCCTTTTTATTTGAAGGAGGCAGAACAACAGCCAAAATAATTTGCTATGGATGCAGTAATAAAAAACCCATTACAAAGAGACGGTACCAGTCAGCAGGAAAGGCTGCTGAAAGCATTGCTGCCGGAAAACGCAAAAATCGATGATCGTAAAATAGAAGAAATACTTTCGTTTGCAGTTGAATACAGCCGCCTCATAAACTATTATAATCTTAATAATGAGGTGCAGGGAAACTGGGCTTGTTTTTATAAGGAAGATCCCTGTGTTTTACTGGCCCTGCTGGCAGGAACAGATACGGACAGCATAGAGACAGCCTATAAAAAGCTGGAAGAAAAAATAAATAATTACCTCAATGGCATTGGTTGTGATGATGGTGCCGGAAAGATAAAAAATCCTATCCCGGTTTATTGTGATGAAATAATTGATCTCATTTACAGTGTGGCTGTAATGATACAAAAAGCCTGTATGAAATTGCCAGCCGGCAGTTTACTCAGGCAGGAAATAATAGTGATGATTAAGCATGATCTCCATCTTTCCATTATTGACAGCAAACTGGAGGATGCCCTGGTAAAGCTGATTGGGTACGATAAGGGAAGTATTGGGGACGTTAACAAATACATGATTTTTATTCCTGCCGACGAAACCGCTGCATGCGACTGTACAAAAGCATGGCAGCTTAGCAAGGAGGCGTTCGATTGCATTTTTCCTGATAACAGTTTTACCCCCGGCACTTTAAAAACGCTGTTTTATTTATTCTTTGCAGTACTTGTACGAATAAAAAGCAGGGCAAAAATTTATTTTGAAGAATGCGTGGCAGGCAGTGACGGTCACCAGCCTCATATTACCCTGTTCCTGACTTTTCTCTACCTGTTCCGGTTCGCTATCGATCATCTGAATACATTAACACGTGCACATTTACTTTATTACTACGAAAAAGTATTATGCCTGCACAAACAGAAAGAGGTACCGGATAAAGTACACGTCATTTTTGAGCTGGCAAAAAATTTCACCACTCATTTAATAGAAGAAGGTACGCTGCTGGACGCAGGAAAAGATAACACTGGTATTCAGATGGCATATGCGCTGGTGGAAGAAATTGTAGTGAACCGGGCAAGCGTGCAGGAATTAAAAACTGTTTATATTGATGAGTTTACCGGTTTTGTACATGCTGCAGCAAAGGCTGACAGTAAAAAAAGCAGGGGAGAAACTTTTGATAAAGATGAGGTGGCTAACTGGAGGCCCCTGGGTACTAACGAAGCTTATCCAGCCGAAATCGGTTTTGCATTGGCTTCTCCAATGCTGAGTTTAAAGGAGGGTTACCGGGCAGCACTTTTAACAGCGAGGTTGAAAAAAAATGGTACACTCTTAAAACCGACCGGCACTTTCCGGTTTTATTACTCTTCGGAAGATAAATGGATACAGGCAGAGGATTTTTTTGGAAGAATTGATCTTATACTGAATAAAAAAGAGTATGCGGCAGTAAAAAAATTATATGATGATAACAAGGATAAATTTATTGCTATCATTAATAAAATAATTATTGAACTGAAAGAAGCAGAAAAAGCGTATAATAATTATTGGGATACAATTATAGCCTATATAAATGGAACAAAATCTTTTTCCGATTTAGTAAAGAATGCTTTTGAGTCAGACATTTTCCGGCTGGACGCTGAAGCACCACAATTTGAAAAGGCACTGCGGGAATTCCTGGATTTTAAGAGCATTTTTCTTCAGTGCTTTAATACAGGGGAAGAAGATCAGCTGGATTTTTTGTGGCTTGCAAACATAACGGCGGCACCGGTTACTGCACTGGCTACGGATAAGAAGCCGGAAATAAAATCCGAATGGCCGCAGGTAAAAGTTTTACTTAATAATGCTGATAGCAATCCAGCCGCAAAATATACTGATACCAGGAATATGGAAATCACTGGTGTGGATATTAAGGTGGGCGTTTATGGAATAAAAGAAGTGATTGTTCAAAATGATAACGCAATCCTTGATCCATCAAAGGAGATTACACTTTTTAGCGCAAAACCATATACTGGCTCTTCTTTCCTGGTTGGTAATAAAGAAGTTTTTGGAAAGAAACTTGATTTTGTTGGAATGGAACTGGAATGGGCAGGAGCACCTGGTGATTTTGCCAACTATTATAAAAACTATATTACAAAGGTTACAAATAATTCTTTTTATACTGAAGGACAGTTGTTGTATAATAAAGGCTTTCAGCGGCTTTCCAGGGGTATATTACCCATTTTATGGAAAAACAGGAAAACAGACCGGTTGATTTTAGGCTACAGCAATGACACATACAATCAATATATTAAAGATTTTGAAGAAGCAGTGGCTTCAACTGTTGAAGCATCTTCACCGAACGACACAACCACGCCAAACAATACAACCACACCAAATATTACAGGCACACTAAACGTTGCAGCCACAGCAGGGAATGAAACGGTTGAAGCGACTGCAGCAGAAAACGGCACCGAAGTATTGGACATAATTAAAGCAAATGATAAGGCTTTCAATCTTAAAACTATAAGTTCTTTTGAACGTAATCCTTACCTGGATGATTTTACAGAATATGATGTATCTGCCAAAAGAGGATTTATACGCCTGAACCTCCGAAGGGATTTTTTGCATGATGAGTATCCCAAAGCACTGCTGAAACTCGTGGCCGGTCTTAAGGAGCCTATAACGGATCCGGGCAAGCTTGTAAATGTGCCTTATACACCCAAGCTTAAAAACATTACCCTGTTTTATTTTTCATCGGAGTCTGTACAGTTTGGTGGTGAAAATACAAATTCAGCAATTGAGCAGTTTTATCATATCACGCCTTTTGGTTATCAAAGAACTGAAATTGCCAGCCAGGATACTTTCTATTTATTGCCGCAGTTTCTTAAAGCAGCAGCGCCATCTGAAACCAAAATTTTTGAAGCGCATTTAAACAGGGAAGATTACCTGGCCCACGGCAACCTTTATATCGGCCTTAAAGATGCATTGCCCGAACAGAAAGTAAATATTCTGTTCCAGGTATCTGATGGCACAGGCGACAACCGTTTTTCTCCACCGGATATAGAGTGGAGCTACCTTGTAAACAATAAATGGTTGCCATTTAAAGCTTTTGAAATGCAGGATCATACAAGGGCAGACGAAAGCACAAGAAAAAGTCTTTTAAAATCAGGAATAATCGAATTCAGCCTGCCCAAAGAAATTACCAGCAACGGTACTACCATCTTAAATGACCAGCTCTTATGGCTGCGGGCGGCAGCACAGGAAGATACAAGTGATACGACCAATAGTGATGCAATGTTGTCCGAACACCGCATTGTTGTTTTACCTGATCTTACGGCGGTTATCGCACAGGCAGCTGTAGCCCGGTTTGAGAATCATCATAATTCACTCAGCCATCTTGCAGCACCACTTCCTGCTAAAACTATTTCAAAGTTTATTGATAGCAGGGCGGCTATAAAAAAATCAGAACAGCCATTTTATTCTTTTGATGGCCGCCTGCCTGAAAATGATTTACAATTTTATACAAGAATAAGTGAAAGGCTCAGGCATAAAAACCGTGCCATTTGTATATGGGATTATGAAAGACTGGTGTTGCAGCAATTCCCGCAATTATATAAAGCAAAATGTCTCAATCACACAGGCATCAACGAAAGCCTGCTGGAGCCTGACCTGTTTAAATTAAGGGAAATAGCACCGGGTTTTGTAACTGTTGCTGTAATTCCGGATATACAAAATAAGAATACTGCCAATAAGCTGGAACCGAGGGCTCCATTAGGATTGCTGGATGAGATAAAGTTGTTCCTGAAAAAACATACCAATCTTTTTGTTGCGTCTGCTTATACAAATGAACTGGATTACCTGCAGGTGTTGAACCCCCTGTATGAACAGGTAAGAGTAAAAGCATGCGTTCGTTTTCATACCGGGTTGGACAGGTTGTATTATAAATATGTGCTGAATGAAGATTTAAAGAAGTTTCTTTCTCCCTGGGCTTATGATGACGGTAAAGAAATAAGTTTTGGCTCAGTATATCAGAAATCCTCCATACTCAATTTTATTGAAGAAAGAAAATACGTGGATGTGGTGCTTGATTTTAGTGCAACACATTACAGGGACAGCGTGGAAGTCATTCCTGGCAGTGACGCAGCATCGCAGATAATACCCACCACCTCCCGTTCCATACTTACATCATTTACCAAGGCAAACCCGGCTGATCCCGGATTTGATCATGATATCAACGACCTGCTGTATGACGGGAAGCATCCCTGTATCAGTTGCCCTGAATAAATTAAAATACCTGTAATGACTGAAAATATTACCATATCAAAAGCGCCGCCTCCATTTACCAGTATGGACTTTGCCGCACTACGGGCTGCAGGCATACAACACCTGGAAAAGCTTGGCAGTAAATTATGGACTGATTATAATTTGCATGATCCTGGTATTACCATACTTGAAGTTTTGTGTTATGCAATAACGGATTTAGGATACCGGACCAGTTTTCCATTACAGGATATACTGGCGGCACCCGGCAACCACCCGGATAAAAAACAATTTTTTACCGCACCGGAAATTTTAACCTGTAACCCGGTTACAGTAAATGACTTCAGGAAAATATTAATTGACCTTAACGGTATAAAAAATGCGTGGCTAAAAAAAACGGCGAAACAGGAAATAGAATTGTCGGTGATAGAAGGGGAAGGTGGTAAATGGAAAACAATACTTGGCCCTTCTGCTGAAAAGAAAAAAAATATTGAACTGAATGGGCTGTACGATGTGTACATAGACTTAGATGACAAGGTTGTATTACAGGATATTGATAAAGTAGATGATATTACACAATGTGCCTGGCGGGCATTATGGAAGCATCGTAACCTGTGTGAAGATTTTGTTGCAGTAAAAGTGGTGGAAGAGATAAATTTTGGTATTGAAGCAAAAATTGAATTATGCCCCGGTGCCGATGTAAATAAAGTGGCCGGCGATATTTATTATTTTATACAGGAATATCTTACGCCAACTATTTCCTTTTACAGTTTTAAAGAAATGCATGAACAAAAAAACAAATCATGCGAGGAGATTTTTGAGGGCCCGTTATTATGTAATGGATTTATTGATGATGATGAGCTGGAAAAAGCACAATTAAAAAATGCAATTTATGTTTCCGATTTATGGCAGGTGGTAATGGACGTATGTGGCGTGTCCGGTATAAAAAGCCTGCAACTGAAAAATTGCGATGACGACAGCCTCCAGGAATGGTGTATGGAAATTTCTGAAAATCATAAGCCAAAACTGATTGCAGATTGCTCAAAAATTTCTTTTCAAAAAGAGTTTGAATGCGTGGCGCCTGACGAAAGAAAAGTAAAGGATCGTATTGAGCTGCAAAAGCAATTGCATAGCCCGCAAAAGAAATCAAAGGAAATGCCTGCACTTGAGCAGGGTATGGACAGGCACCTGGGAGATTACTACAGCATCCAGGATGAATTTCCTGCAACATATAAAATTGCCGAAGGCCAGTTAACCAGCACAGATACTGCAGAAAGAGTAGCACAGTCGAAACAGTTAAAAGGTTTCCTGTTACTGTTTGATGAATTACTGGCCAATTATTTACTGCAGTTATCCCGTGTAAAGGACTTGCTTTCTATAAGTCAGCCGGAAGAACACAGTTATTTTTACCATGATTTATATACTGTTCCGGGTGTAAAAGAATTGATTAATACCCATAAAAAGAACTGGGATGAATTTGTAGGAGATGATGACAATGAGTATATAAAAAGCCTCAAAGAAATAATAGAATCTCCCACAAAGCAAAAACAACGCAGGGATATTTTTTTGAACCATCTGCTTGCCCGGTTTGGAGAATCATTTACCGGTTATGTGCTTAAGATACATGAAGAACAGTGTAATTGTACTGTTACGAATGAATGGACGCCAATCCCGGAACATGTATTGAACAATAAAGCAAACTTTTTAAAAAATATTCCTGCACTCAGCAGTGAAAGAGGTAAATCATTTAACTACAAGGCGCTTAATTGTGGTGTGCCTGATGTAAGGGACACACTTAATGTGGAAGGATTAAAGAAAAGAGTTTGTGCTTACTGGGGCTATACTGACTACAGGCGTAAACGTCTTTCATGTCCGCCCGAGTTTGAAATTAAACCTAAAAACATCATTACAAATGGGCAGGTGCAGGAACGCTATTTATGCCTGGTTGATAAACAAAAAATGGAGTTGCTAAAAGGCATAAAAGATTATTATAAAGAACAGGATGCATTGAACGATGCAAAAATGCTTAAAGAACGGGTGTTGCAGGGCAATATTTATATAGATCGTCCTGATGAAAGTTCGCCGGGGCGTGTAGTCGTAAAGGACCGGGAAGAAAAACATGCATTACAAAGTGAGTTAATGAGTGCAGAGGAGGCAAATGCGTTACTGGGTAAGATAAAAAAACTTGCTTTTCCTGAATGTTGCTCAGCAGAGGGTTTTCATATAGTGGAACATATTCTTTTAAGACCGAAAGATGATGATTATATTGAATTGTTTGATCCTGTTGATATCAGTAAAGAAGGCGTTCATCAATTGCTGCTGACCGATGCATATTCTTTCTGGATAACTGTAGCTGTGCCAAACTGGCTGCCTTCCTTTAAAGACAACCCCAACATTCAATACCAGTTTGAGCAGCTTGTAAGAAGAGAAACGCCAGCGCATATTGCGGTAAAGTTTTGCTGGCTTGCACCTGAACAGATGTATAAGTTTGAAACAGCCTGTCTTAAATGGATGCATGAAAATGCACTTGAACATCCAAATGAAAGAAAGCTCACCGGGCATGTAAACAACCTTGTTAAGCTTGTGAGAAGCTGCGGTTTCAGTTTGCGCCAACTGAAAGACCCATGTTTTTCTGAAGAAATAAAACCGTGAATGGAACAACGGGTATAAAATTTTTATGAATAAACTTATTTGGTATGACAGCATGTGATAATATTTCCAGTTTTTCCCAGGAGCAGCTGACAAGAATAAAATTACTTGGAAAAGGCATTGTGTGTGGCTTTGAAGTGTTCAGGGATACCCAGTGCTTTATAAGTATTACCCAGGGTATTGGTGTTACATCTGAAGGACATATCATCTGCATGGCAGATAAAAAACTGAAATATTACAGGGAATATAAAGACCCATCGGATTATTTCAGAAAATTAATGAATTGCGGGCAGGGGGATGATAAAAAATGTACGTTGTACGAATTACTGGAGCATAGCGATGGGAATGCAGTTTCAATTGTTCCGCAAAATATTAATAGTGTGGAAAAACCGTTTCTTGAAGGGAAAGTCGTATTGCTTTATCTCGAAAACGACAATGTTATACGCATTCTTTTAATCGATGAAAAAGAAATGTGGAGTATTGTGAAATGTTGTGTTAAGGACAATTACTGCTTTGAAACCGGCCAGGCGGATGACAACGAGCTATCAATTTTTGATAAAGATGCAGCCGGCAGTATAAACGATGAAAGCCTGTATAATGCGGTGCACAAAAAGTATATGCTGCAGCCTCTATATGTACGTCGCTTTGGGTATGGCAGTGTTGATGTGGGGGATTTAATCCCGGGAGATAATGATGAAGTAAACCTTGTTCCTGAAAGTGATTTTTCAACAGATGAGAAATATTTCCAGGAATACGAACGGATCATCGATGAGGCGCTCAGAAAATTTGATGATGAAATTGACAAACTGCATGGATATTTTGGCTGTATGATAGATGCATGCCATTGCGGTGGTAAAGAAACCACAGAGGACTCCGGTTCTCCCTGCAATCCTGTCAGCAGCAGTAACAAGACAGAAACGGGTTTACAGACTCACAATATCAAAATTTTTAAAAAATATTTTACCTATATAAATATCAAATGGGGCCTTTATAAAAAAAGACGCAGCCCGGCAGGAAGTGTTCAATACTTTTATGACTTTATAAATGACCTTACAGCTACTTACAATGAACTGCTGGATGAATTGTGTGAACTGGTGAATGATTGCTGTAGTGATACTTCCTGTTTTCCCCGCCATTTAATGATCGGCCGTATAAAGGAAGAGGTAAGTTTTCAGCCATCACTTTTCAGGCAGGGATATGAGCAACCGCCTGTTTATAACAATAATGCCAACCGCCTTCAGCAAATCAGGTTTTTACACTGGCGTATGGTTATAATGATGAAATGCTTTTTTATTCCTGATTGGGAAACAGATGATTTTAGTGATGAAAGTTATTACGATGTTTTACAGATCAAAGGTGAAACAAAATTAGACCAGGATGCCCGGCTGCCGGTACGTATCACCCCCAGCCGGATGTATGATGAAGCTTTAGGAAAAAGAGCCATCCCCTTTTATTATAATCTTTCCAACAGTCCTTATTCATTACAATATTACTGGGATAATTTTTCAACCAAACACAACAGGGAAAACCGCCAGTTATCTTTTTTCAGGAAAGAGGAACCTGGTTATACAGATTTAGATGTAATTATTCACCCCTTTGTTTATTCTATTGATAAATATCCATTTTACCGTATTGAAGGCCACACAGGTGAAAATATCAACGAGGTAACAGCGAAAATTGAACACCTGCGGAATAAATACAGGTTGAATTTTTATGTAGAAACTGTACGGCTTGCAGATTTACACCTCTGGCTGGATAAAGGTGCAGAACATAAAGGCGGCGTGCTAAAGGGCGGTGTTTTAATCCTTGTGTACAAAACAGATGATAAAATTGTAGCGGACTTTTCTATGCCTTATATAAGTGGGGATCATCTGCCTTTAATTTCTGCAGACAGGACTGCTATTTTACCGCCGCCTGATGATAGTGTAATGCAGGAGAAATGGGACTTGCTCAATGCTAAAATTGGTATTGATGAAGGGGCCGATGACCTCAAAAAGATAAAAGGAATCAGTAAAATAACAGAAGACCTGCTTAATAATGCCGGTATTACGACATACCGGCAGTTAAGTAAAATCGAAAACGAAGATGAAATGCATACCCTGAGCTGGAAAATGGGAAAGCGGGTTTCATTTGTAAGACCTGATTGGATTGAACAGGCAAAACAACTTTTATAAACCGATGTTTTAACCGATGCTGGGCAACAGGCATATAGTACAAAAAATTTCACTTGAACTGCAGCTCAGGCATGCTCAAAATGCCCTGAGCCTGCAACAGCAATGTGCCGGGCTAATAAAGAATGATCTTGTAAAAAGTATGGATAATTTCCTGGATACAAGCTTCCCTGCCGGAGAAATATACCGCATACCAAAAATTGAAATTGAACTTGGTGATATAACTGCGGCAGACATTGAAAAGAATTTTGTTGCAAAATGTATGGAAGCTTTTATAAAGACACTTAAACAAAATGGAAGAATAGAACAACCCGTACAGCCACTGGGTGAAATAAAGAAAATTGACAGGGATGAATACTTGATCGGGCAGCTGTTTTATTTTATGTCCGAAGGAAGAATAGAATACAGCAGTACTGCAGTTGATTTTGAAGAATGGGAACAGCAAATATTACAATCAATAAAAAATAAAATTGGAATTTTTCAGCAGCGGCTTGCTCAGTTAATAATGAAAGAGGCGGGAAGCCTCGACAGATTATTGCTACAGTTTGATGATAATTTTATAAGTGAACTGGTGGCTATACTGGATCCCGGAGTAAAAACTGCATTTGAAAAATTGCTGGCACTAATCAAAAAGGAAATGTCATTTACTGAAGCCTTGCATTTAAAAACCAAATTATTTTCATTAATAGTAATGCAGCAGGAATATAAAACAGGCATTAATCCAGGAACTTCATTTAGCCCTCAATACCAGCATGATGAAATACGGCAACTGTTAAATAAAGTACGGCACAAAGGAATCATAAAAGAAATGTTGATTGCTGTTGCTGATCAAATTGGCATTACCACCAGTATGCAAGGAAATGATGAACAGTATTATAAAGAAAAACCGGCTATAAATGCAGAAGAAGTATTACTGCGGGCAAGCACAAAAGAGCCTGCAGTAAATGAGGAAAACAGCTCAATGTTTATTGATAATGCTGGTGTCATTTTGCTGCATCCGTTTCTGGAGGCATTTTTTACTGCAGCGGGATTGATGGATAAAGGAAATTTTACAGACAATGGTTCACGGGAAAGAGCTGTACACCTGTTGCAGTTCCTGGTGCTTGGCAGGCAGCAAATGCCTGAATATATGCTGCAGTTAAATAAGATTCTGTGTGGTGTTAATGCTGAGATGCATATCAACCGTTTTACAGAGCTGAACGAACAGGAAATAAAAGAAGCACTTGTGTTACTGGAGGCTGTAATTGAGCATTGGCCTGCATTAAAGAACACTTCTGCTGCGGCATTGCAGGAAACTTTTTTGCAGCGCAGAGCAAAATTAAGTTTTAACAGCACAGATAAATACTGGAAGCTGCAGGTGGAAAAAAAAGCAGTTGATATTTTGTTGAATAAACTCCCCTGGGGCTATGCTTATATAAAGTTGCCGTGGATGGAATATCCTTTGATTACTGATTGGGAGTGAGCCGTATCATTTGAAGAGCAATGAAACAATAATTTTTAATTTTTTAAAACAAATTTTATGTACACGTATAAGTTTGGTGGAAAAGGCGGTGCCACACAAAGTCTTGTGGAAAGTGACAATAAAGTAGTGGTAAGAACTAAAAATGCAAGGCTCTTGAAAGATGCCGTATTTACCCAGGAAGGTAAGCGGGTACTTGAAAATTTTGAAACGGATACCGAGTTCCCGGAATCGGATGTTACAGTATTAAAGCCAAAGACTGATTACAAAGGTAAAGGAGTGGAATTAAGAGATGAAGGCCGCCAGGTATTGAAAAATGAAGAAGAATTGCGGTTTGCCGGCAGGGTGCTTATTGATCCTAATACCACCAAGCCGGTAATCTACACTGAAAACCTTTTTATAAAATTTCACGATAATGTAAAGCAGGAAATTTGCGAAAAGATTCTGAAAGAAAATAACCTGGTAATTAAACAAAAGCAAAACTATGCAACCAACGCCTATTTTGTAAGCGCACCTGACGATACGGGACTTAAAATATTTGATATAGCCAATGCAATGCTGACAAAAGCAGAAGTGGAATTATGTCACCCTGAGTTGATACGGAAAAGAGCCGCTAAGAATATTAACCCTGCTCAATGGCATTTAATACCGGCGGTAATAAATGGCGCAGAGGTAAATGCCGGTGTAAATGCAGATAAGGCACATTTAATTTCCCGGGGTGAAAATATTACAATCGCAATTATTGATGATGGCGTGGATATAGATCATACAGAGTTTAATATGCCCGGCAAAGTGGTGCATTCAAAAGACGCTTCACTAAACACCAATGATCCAAGACCGAAACGTTCCGGTGAACGGCATGGTACAGCCTGTGCAGGTGTGGCCACTGCTTCCGGTATTGGTGCTTCGGGTGTGGCTCCCCAGGCCAAACTGCTCCCAATAAGGCTTTCTTCCGAACTGGGTTCTATCCAGGAAGCGAATGCTTTTAAATGGGCGGTTGATCATGGTGCAGATATAATATCCTGCAGCTGGGGGCCGGCTGATGGTGACTGGTCGGATCCTGCAGACCCGGTACATACCAATATGGTTGCCCTGCCCGACAGTACCCGGTTAGCCATGGAAAATGCGGTAAAAAACGGCCGGGGCGGTAAGGGCTGTATTATTACTTTTGCAGCAGGTAACGGTAACGAAGATACGAAATTCGACGGCTATGCCAGCAGCGACAATGTAATTGCAGTAGCCGCCAGTAATGATACAAACAAAAGAAGTGTGTACAGTGATTTTGGAGATGCTGTATGGTGTGCTTTCCCAAGCAGCGATTTTGGTTTTGCTCCATTCAATCATGCGGAAGCCCTCACACCCGGAATTTTTACAACAGACAGGATGGGCGCTGCCGGTTATAATACAGCAGGTGATTATACAGATGATTTTGGCGGCACATCAAGTGCCTGTCCCGGTGTGGCCGGCGTGGCTGCTTTAATACTTTCTGTAAATCCTGGTCTTACAAGGCTCCAGGTAAAAGATATCCTGAGGGAATGCTGCGAAAAGGTTGATGCAATAAACGGACAGTATGATGCACAGGGACACAGCAAATTTTACGGGTATGGAAAAGTAGATGCTGAAAAAGCAGTAAAAAAAGCCCAGTCGTTACTTGCACCGCCACTTGCCGTTACACGAAATGTAAAAATAATTTCAGCGCTGGTAGATCCTGCAGGAGTGGATACTGCGAATGAGAAAATATCTTTCCTCAATACCACAGCAGGAATTGTAGATATGAGCAGCTGGTATATCGAAGTAAAAGGCAAAAAGGAGAATCTTTCTATCATTTTATCTGGTGGCGAAGCCGCAACAATTACACTTGCTGGTAATAAAGCAAAACTGGCTAACAATGGCGCTACCATAAACCTGGTTGATGGCCATGGAAAAGTGATTGATTCTGTAACTTATAAAAAGAACCAGGTGAAAAAGGGTGCAGCTATTGAGTTTTAAAATTATTTACACCTGTTTAAATCCAGGGTATGAGAACAGTTTCATTTTCACTGCCGGAAAAATCAGGTACTGCTGCTTTAAACAGCAGTGGTACTTTTTGGGGGTTAATGGTACAACCAAAGCGTACGGTTAACCAGCCAGGCGATGAATATGAAAAAGAAGCAGATGCAATGGCCGATAAAGTAATGCGGATGAAGCAGCCCTTTATACAGGCAAAGCCACTGACAATCTCCGGCATTCAACGCAAGTGTGCTCATTGCGAAGAAGAGAAAAAAAATATTCAAAGAAAGGAAATAAAAAATAATCAAATAACAGCTGGTAATGCACCGGAGAGTTATATAGACAGTTTAAACGGCAGCGGGGAAGCTTTATCAAATGAAGTAAGGAATTTTTATGAGCCACGTTTTGGATACGATTTTAGTAATGTAAGAATACATACCGGCACCACTGCTGCAAAATCTGCACAAAGTATAAATGCGCTTGCATATACAAACGGGAATAATATTGTTTTTAACGATGGCCAGTATTCTCCTGGTACAGATAGTGGCAAAAGATTGCTGGGTCATGAACTTACACATGTGGTACAGCAGCAGTCCGGGCGTATACAGCGGGCAGTTCATTCCGGGCAGGACTATGCCGGTAACTATGAGTTTGATGACCGGGCATGTACACTCAAATATAACCAGGATTGGTATTTTAGTTTTCATTCAGGCATGACCGCAGCACAACAGGCAGCTTACCTCGCAAGTGCCGAAAGCCAGGTGGAAAATACATGGTCTCATAAACATCATTTAATCCCGCTGTCAGCAGGTTGCCCATGTTCAAGCCCGGGAGTGGATGTCGATGTAAACCTGAATACATTTAACGAACCAAGAAATGACAGGAGTGGTTATGATGTGGAAGTAACAAAAGAATGGTCTGGCGTTACTTCGCAACCTTCTAATAGTGTAACGGTCTCTCAAACACAGGATGTGCCTGAATTTAAAGGAGATGGTCTTTACCAGCCGGTAATCGCACACGAATTTGGACATACACTGGGTATCACCGATGAATATCATGCATGGGCAGCATTTTGGAATGCAATTGGTCATAACGATCGCAGTTCGCTGATGCACCATGGCGACCAGGTGAGACCACGGCATTACCAGCATTTCGCCGATCTTATCAGTAATGAAATTGAAGGTTGTTCTTACCAGCCGGAAGGTTTTTCTTTAAGGTCACTTGCAAACCCTCTTGTAAGTTTTGGTGTAACCGGCGCCGTTACAAACGATGCAGAGTTTGTGCTTGACCTTAATATTGACCGCCACCTGGGTAACAGGGATATACTTGGATTGTTTACACCAAGGCTTGGATTTTCAGCATTGCTTAATACCGCTAACGGGAATGTTATGGCAGGGCCAACAGTCTCACTAAGTCTTAATCGGCTTGCACATCCCCTTTACCTCAATATCGGTACAGGTTTGCTGTACGATCCGGAAGATCCCGGTCGGCCTGCATCGGTAAACCTGCCTGCATCTCTTACTGCCGGTTTACGCGGTGATGGTTTTAGTGCAGGCATTAACTATACTGTACTCAAAGACCTTTCTACTGATATATTAAGCAGTAGTGGTTATACACATATGGTTGGAATAAATTTTCAATTTGATTTAGACAGAAAATGAACAAAGAAATAACATACAAAACACCAGGAGTTTCTTTAAAGCCTGAGCAAAATACAGATAAATTATTTTTTCAGCCAAAACTTACAATTAACCAGCCGAATGATATATATGAACAGGAAGCAGATACAATGGCCGATAAAGTAATGCGGATGGAACAGCCTTTTATAAACGCAAAGTCTTTGCCGGTTTCCGGCATACAACGTAAATCTACTCATTACGGAGAAGAGGAAAAAATACAACGAAAGGAAGCAAGTAGCAATGAAACAACTGCTGACAATAAACTGGAAAATTATATTGGAAGTTTAAACGGCACCGGTGAAGCTTTATCAAGTGAAGTGAGAAGTTTTTATGACTCCCGGTTTGGATATGACTTTCGTAATGTAAGAGTGCATACAGGCAATATTGCTGCAAAATCAGCACAAAGTATAAATGCACTGGCATATACAAATGGAAATAATATTGTGTTTAATGAAGGACAATATTCTCCGGGCACAGCGAGTGGTAAAAGATTGCTTGCGCATGAATTAACGCATGTGGTTCAGCAAAATTCCGGAACTATTCAGCCTAAATTAATCCAGCGGGATCCTGCACCATCTTCGCCATCGTTGAGTATGGATGGATTTACTACATTTATCTTTAGCTATGGAGATTTTAATGCAAGACTTTTTCTGCCAAACAGCATACGCCTGTCATTACCGGTACAATTGAGAAATGTTGGTGTATTAACTTTTTCAGCAAGCAGCACCATTCCCTCTCAATTTGGTTTGTCCATACAGTTAGATACAAACAGTCATATACGCATTGCGGGTAATGTTGCATTCAACAGTGATACAGGTGTTGGTACTGCCGGTTTTTCAGTTGCAAGCATGCAGCAGGTTTGTACAATGAGAGATCCGGATGTTACAAAGGCAAGATTGAATGAACTTACAAGTAATTTGAAAACAGCAGCGCAATCTTTTGATTCCGGTAATGTTCAAACCGTAGTGTCGCTTGGCTCCGCCATTTACAGATTATATGATGCGGCCAATGCTGCAACACAGCGCTGTTACCTGCAGCCTTTGTGGTCAATAGATTTAGGAATGCGTACGCCACTGGTGCCACCATCCTCTGGCGCATTTTCACCGGGGGGTATTAATTCGCCTTCTTCGTATATAGGCGTAACAGGAACCTGGCATTTTTAAGATATAATGTTAACTGTTTAATAGTTCATGAATAGCAGCCCATCTATATTAAACCATACTGTTTTTTTCAGAAAAAGCGCTTCTGTGGACGCTACTCCTTTTATTCAGCCAAAGCTTGCCATTAATTCACCTAATGATGTATATGAACAGGAAGCAGATGCAATATCAGATAAAGTAATGCGGATGGAGCAGTCTTTTATACATGCAAATCCTTTGTTTATTTCCGGCATACAGCGTAAATGTGATCATTGTGAAGAAGAAGAAAAAAAGGCGCAACGAAAAGAGATGAACGGGGAAGAAGCAGGTGTGGATAGTTTTTTTGAAAGCTATGTTGGAAGTTTGAATGGGATAGGACAAGCTTTGTCAAATGAAGTTCGCAATTTTTATGAGCCAAGGTTTGGTCATGATTTTAGTAATGTAAAAATTCATACAGACACAATTGCAGCAAAGTCTGCTCAGTCAATTAATGCCTTAGCATACACTTCAAAAAATAATATTGTATTTAATGAAGGGCAATATTCACCCTCTACGAGTAATGGCAAAAGATTATTGGGGCATGAACTGACGCATGTGGTGCAGCAGGGTTCAGGAGATGCCTATAAGCATTCCGGCGATTTTGTAAGAAATATAAATAAGCCCTCAGCTGTAATTCATCGTGTGGCACAGGAACCCACGCTGGCTGAGGCAAAAAAAACAGGCACCAAACTCAACACAAAGTCTTTAACTAAAATGGATGTAAATACTTTGGCGGGTATGTCTGATGCAGAAAGGAAACAATGGTATATTGATAAGCTGGGTCCGTATGAAAATCAACTCAGGGAAAGTGCGAACAAAAACCTGGTACCTGTTCAATTGCTGGCGGTAGTAATTTTAAATGAACTTGCTGATATTGATTGGAAAGACATTGTGCAATCCGGACTTTCAGTTGACAAAGGTTCACTCGGAATGTCGCAAATCCAAATTGAGACGGCTATTAAGGATAACCTGTTTGATGATATAACCGATGAAGAAGGAAAAGCAGCGTATGATTCAATGGTTGTACACCCTCAATACTCCGGGATGGGCAAATTGTTTGCAAGACTTATGCAGACTAGCGATAAAGAGAAACGAATGGCTGTAAACAGGCGCCTGCAAATACCGCAATATTCTATCGAAGCAGCTGCAAGAGAAATAAGACATTTATTAAATCAAATGATGGCAAACACAGGAGCCGATTGGCAAAGCAGGTTTGGGTTTACTCATAAGGGAATAGTTGCGCCTAACGATGCTCAGTCAATATACAATGATATAGCAGGTACAACACAATTGCAAAAAGAAACAAATCTTTCAAAATTAATTACTGGTGCCTATAACTCACCTAAAATAATAATGGCTGCAAATTCCGCTGAAAATGATTTCCCCAATGCAAATATTCACGGGGATAATTCTAAAATGATAGCAGGGGACCTTTATAATTTTAAACTTTTCAGACCCTAAAAAA
Source organism: Ferruginibacter sp. (assembly GCA_047600665.1). Classification (GTDB taxonomy): domain Bacteria; phylum Bacteroidota; class Bacteroidia; order Chitinophagales; family Chitinophagaceae; genus Ferruginibacter. Next base: position 534,886 of record JASGKJ010000003.1, on the reverse strand, counting down.
TTAAAAGAAATTAAAAAACATCAGGAATAAAAGCAGATGCAAAAATGAATAGAGTACATAAATGTCATATTGGCCAGGGTTCATCTGAACAGGTTGTGCAAAACGGACCGGGCAATTTCTTTCAACCTAAATTAACTGTCAATCAGCCAAATGATGCATACGAACAGGAAGCCGATGCAATGGCCGATAAAGTAATGCGGATGGAGCAACCTTTTGTACAGGCAAAGCCTTTACCCGTTTCCGGCATACAACGTAAATGTGCACATTGCGAAGAAGAAGAAAAAAAGGCGCAACGAAAAGAAATGAATGGTGATGAAGTGGGTGTGGATGATTTTTTTGAAAGTTATGTTGGAGGTTTAAATGGGGCAGGACAAACTTTGCCAAATGAAGTACGCAGTTTTTATGAGCCCAGGTTTGGTTACGATTTTAGTAATGTAAAAATTCATAGTGATAGTGTTGCAGCAAAATCAGCACAATCAATAAATGCATTGGCATACACATCTGGAAACAATATTGTTTTTAATGAAGGGCAATATTCTCCCGGTACTGATAGCGGAAAAAGATTGTTGGGACATGAGCTGACACATACCATTCAGCAAAATGCAGTTAGTACAATTCAAAGACAAAGTATTCCCGATGATGAATTACCACCTTTTGATCCCAGGCAACCTAATCCAGAAGGACCACTTGAAGATCCATTTCCTGAGATGGCAGGCAATCCATTAACATTTGATGCACAGGATGCCACACATATGAGTTTTGATGCTGATTGCCCCCGTCGTGCAAATTTAGGAGCTGTGGAGCCCAGTCCTGAATGTGAAGTGGGTGAAGAAGATTTTGACGGCAGGGTATTTACGTTCTGTGAAAACTCAGATATTTTAAGTCCGAATGATCAATTATCTGATATGATTACGTTTGCCCGTCAACAACCTGCTTTTTCTACTTTCAATGTAGCAGGCTATGCAAGCAAAGAGGGTAATGCAGTACAAAATTTTAATTTATCCTGCCATAGAGCTAAACGGACAGCACGTATTTTGATGAATGCAGGCGTTCGTTCAGAAAGACTGCATGTAGTTAACCGGGGCGTAACAGAACGTTTTGGTACTGGTAACCGGGAGCAGGCTTTAAGAAAAAACAGGGTGGTTGTTATACAGGTTGAAAGTACGCCACCACAATCAGCACCAACTGCTTTGCCTTCCAACCGCAGGGACATTGTAGATTTAGCCAGGAACAGGATACTGCGTGGAGAATATAATTTAGGCGCCGATGCCTATTTATCTTTTTGGACTTGCGGACATGTGCCTTCTTTGGCAAGAGCTGTGGAACGCACAACAATTATGATTGAAGGAGAGCCCAATACACCTGCCGTGGGCAGAAAATTAGGACAAGATGCTATTGGCAACCCCAAGGTAGAAGGATTAAATACGATCATACTGCCGAATGAAATGTTCGATGATACTTTTAATACTTTGGAATGTATTACAGCCCGTATTATAGACTTAGCTGTTCACCATGCTGTTCGTTCCAATATTCCACTCCATGGTGATGCCCACGATGCTGGTATGTATATTGTGCATTTAGCTGGTTTTGGTGCTTGTCTTACAACAAACCCTACAATAGTAAACGGGCAAATTACAAGAGTGGCAGGAGCTCCTTTCGCAAGTACAATTCCGCCATCAGTTGATCCACGCCAGGATATGCCACATCCTTGTAATGGTCAAGCTTTGCCCGGGCCTTTAGGTACGGCAAGCGCAGCTGGTATTCACCCTGTCCCCAATTTTATTGTTACAGATTTCGATTTAAATAGTGATGTTAAGCCTGCATTGATAAATGCAGATGACGAAGCTGTTCATATTAGCACTCCCAGGAAGTTTTTAAGTGGCAAGGCAAAGGTTCGTGCTGCAGGAAATACTGCTGATATTGCCAATTACCAGGTAGGCTTTATTCAAACTTTAGTTGAGCAATCTGAAACCGAAGATTATGTATCAGGCCATCAATTAAGTATAGACCTGCCGGTACCTCTTTTGGATGGTCCGCAACGAAGCCTGGGTTCTCCCCGGCCATGGTTTCATCCCGCTACTGTCCATCCTGCAAGTAGTAATGACACTGAGTTTATTATCCTGGATGCGCCCAATTCTTTTGCCCCACGATTTAATATAGATGTCCCTCATTCTGTTTTGGAGTCTATGAATATATCAGAGGATGCAACAAGCAGAGTTAGAGCAAGAAGAGTGTCTCAGAATAATAACCCTATTAACCGTGCTGCTTTTCATTATGTTTTCCATACTTGGGTGGTAGCAAGACGCAATGATGCTCCGCTTGACAGATTTTCGACACATTTTTTACAAGGTGGTATATGGACCCTGGATGTGAATGCTGATTTTACAGGTGGCAAGGGCTCGGGTATAGCTAATTTGCAATCATCGGCGTCTGCAGATAATAGTCAGATGCAACTACAGGATCCTGTTCCAAATGATATAATACGGCCGGCAGTTAAACTTAATTTTTCTAATCCTGCAGACAGGGCGCAGGCAGGTGGGCGTAGCTTACCAGATTATGTAACTGAAGTTAGAAGGATTGCCGGACCTATAAGATTAAAGCACGGTATAACGGGTACTTTAACTATCAATATCAAAATTGACCAGCAGACTGGCAGGATCCGTTTAGAACGTGCAGGCAGCACAGCACCTGTTACAATTGTCACGCAGTCAGGAACAGCAGCCAGCAGGGAAGCCTGCCGTATAGAGTTATTAGAGAACCTGCGTAAAGATATGGTGTTGGCACCTCTTACCGGGCGTAATGCCAACTTAGAAACTGTTCCGGTTACGATGCCTGCAGTCAGCTCGCAGTCAAACCCCTGATGTTTAGCTAAAACATGTATTTGCTTTTTTATAAAACCTGGCATTTAAACTAAAAATATTTATCATGCAAAAAACAACCTATCAAAAAGAATTGCTTATAAGTGCTGCTCAAAAAAGAAATGGCACAAGCAATACCAAAAAAGACGTGATGAAAATACAGTCCTGGCTTACTTTATTTTCAATGATAAACCCAATGGCTGGTACAGCTACAGGTATCGATGGCGATTTTGGACCTGCTACTGAAAAAGCAGTCATTAATTTCCAAAAAGCAAAAAGCATTACACAAACCGGCATGGTAACACAAGAGGTATTTGCAGTTTTATGTGAACCAATGAAAAATGCATTTGAAGGAAGTGTAAGTGGAAATAATTTACGGCAGCTTGTAGTAAATATGGCCTTAAACCATGTAAAGAACAAGCCATTCGAATTAGTTATAAACAATCAGTCGAACACAGGGCCATGGGTACGGGCTTATATGGATGGTAATGAAGGAACACCCTGGTTTTGGTGCATGGGTTTTGTGCAGTCTATTATTGACCAGGCCGCTTCTGTACAGGGAAAAAACTTTAAGACATTAATGCCGCTTACATATAGTTGTGATACTGTCGGTACTACAGGGTTACAGAAGAACCTGCTAATGCGTTATACCGCTGTACGTAATAATCCTTCTTTGGTTAAGCCGGGGGATATATTCCTTTTGCAAAAAACACCGCATGACTGGATTCATACCGGTATCATTACTGCCATCGGGGATGATATTTTTGAAACCATTGAAGGAAATACCAACAACGGAGGATCAAGTAATGGTAATGCGGTGCTTAAAAGAGTGAGGAATTTCAGGTTGTCAAAACTGGATGTTTTTTCAATAGAGCCACTTTGCTGATAATTTTTAAAAGTACCAGCTAATGGCTTATCTTAATGCGGCACGGTCATATAATTTTTAGCAGGTTGATGATTAACGCATTTTTGACTTTATGATGATATACAGTTATTAAATCAGGCAATGAAAAATAACATAACTTCTTCTTTGAATTTTCTTCAACAGGTTATTTATAGCCGCCTGCAGTCTCATTTTAAAAAAGATGAAAAACGGGTGGATGAAATTATTCCGCCGGTAAAAATTGGAGATGACGGTTCTGTACTCAGCAATTTTGTAATAAAGAATGAATTAACAATTGAAGAATATATTACGTTACTGATTGCGCTGGTGCCACATGTTCAGCCTGCTTTCTTTGAAAATTGTATTCATGAAATTTTGCCGCAGGGAGGAGAGCTTACAGAGTTTGGCGCCGTTAAGGCAAATAACCAGCGCAGCATCATCCCCACCGGTGAAACAGTGTTATTTGTTTTAACGGGCAGTGATATACAGCAACGTTTGCATTTACAGCAACTGTTTCATGCAGATCATTTTTTCTACAAACAGCATATCTTATGGCTGGATGAGGTTAAAGAAGGTGAAGCTGTTATGAGCGGCAGGCTCATCATGGCACAGGAATGGGTGGATAAATTTTTATTTAGCAGGGAAACAACGCCAAAATTCAGTGCTGAATTTCCAGCAAAAAAATTAAACGGCGCCATGATGTGGGATGACCTGGTTTTGCCAGTGCAAACAATGGATGAAATAGATCACATAAAGATATGGTTGTCACATAATGCGTCTTTAATGAAAGACGATAACCTGTCCCGTAAACTCAAACCCGGTTACAGGGCGCTGTTTTATGGCCCGCCGGGAACCGGTAAAACACTTACTGCCAACCTGCTTGGCAAAGAATTTAACAAAGATGTTTATCGCATCGACCTTTCCCAGGTGGTATCAAAATATATCGGCGAAACAGAAAAGAATCTTGAAAAAGTTTTCAGCCGGGCTGTAAATAAAGACTGGATCTTGTTTTTTGATGAAGCCGATGCGTTGTTTGGTAAGAGAACCAATGTGGGCAATGCACATGACCGTTATGCCAACCAGGAAGTATCTTACCTGCTGCAACGGGTAGAAGATTACCCCGGGCTCTTGATACTGGCATCTAATTTTAAAAATAATCTTGACAAGGCTTTTACACGACGGTTTCATGCAATGGTCCATTTTCCCATGCCCAATGCAGGGGAGCGGCTCCTGCTCTGGAAAAAATCGGTGCCGTCGAATATGACGCTGGCCCCCGAGGTTAATATCAACGCCATTGCAGACCAGTTTGAATTAAGTGGTGCCTCCATTTTAAACGTGGTGCAGTATGCATCCTTAAAATCACTTTACCGGAACGATGGGCAGCTCACAGGCGCAGACCTGCTGAATGGCATTAGGCGTGAATTCTGGAAAGAAGAAAAAACTATCTGAGCACATACCATTTAACATTCTTCCGCTCTTTTCTTCGGTCATTTTCCCGAATTTTGGCGCCTTAAAAGTTTATGAATGCGCAAATACAGTTTTTTATTTCTTGTTTCCCATTTCTTATTCCTTATTTCAACAGCACAGTCCTTTCATTGGCAACAGCGGATCAAATACGCAATGGATGTGAATCTTGATGTTGTTTCAAATAAACTGACCGGTAAGCAAACCATTGCTTATACCAATAATTCACCTGATACACTGCATCAAATATTTATTCATTTATTCTGGAACGCTTTTAAGCCGGGCAGCATGATGGATATGAGCTGTAAGAATGCAGAGAAGACCATTATTGGCACAGCAGCAGATGGCAGCACCAGAAATGATTATGACAGGCGTTTCCGTATAAAGATAAGCGATATGACGCCGGAAGAGCAGGGGAGCTGTATCGTTACCAAGTTTTTATATAACGGCAAGCCGCAGCAAACCAAATCATACGAAACAATTTTACTGGTGAATTTGGATAACCCGATATTACCAAATACTACAGTTTCATTCAATACAGAATTTGAGTGCCAGGTACCTAAATTATCAAGACGTGCAGGAAGAGATAATGCGGAAGGCGTTCGTTACAGTATGGGACAATGGTATCCTAAAATTGCAGAGTATGACCAAACAGGCTGGCACGCTGATCAATACATCGGTATGGAGTTTTATGGTATATGGGGTGACTATGATGTAAACTTAACACTTGATAAAAATTATAAAGTAGGTGCTACAGGTGAATTACAAAATAAAGAAGCGATAGGTTGGGGCTATGATAAAGATGGTACAGCACTGAAGAGTATTGCAGGACCTTTACGCACCTGGAAATTTTCGGGTAAAAACATTCATGATTTTGTATGGGCTGCTGATCCTGATTATAAGCATACCACAAGAAAAATTCCTGGTGGCCCATTGCTTCATTTTATTTATAAGGATAATGCTGCTATTGATGCATTGTGGAATACCACTGCTGATACCTGCGCCATGATATTGCCATATTTGAGTAAGACATTTGGCAAATATCCCTATCCGGTTTATTCTTTTTTACATGGCGGCGGCGGCGGTACGGAGTATCCAATGGCTACTTTAATAAAAAATGGTTCCCTGGAAACAGCCATACATGAGTTGTGTCACAGTTGGTACCAGATGATGCTTGGTACAAATGAGAACCTGTATGGCTGGATGGATGAAGGTTTTACCGATTATGCAGAAGCAAAAGCACTGGCCTGGGTAAGAAAAAAGACTTTTATTCCAATGGCAGATGATTACGAAGCGTATTACCGGTTGGCTAAAAGCAGGTTTGATGAAGCGATGTGTACTCCTTCAAATTATTATAACACTAATTATGCTTACAATACCAATTCTTATTATAAAGGAGCTTTGTTTTTATACCAGCTGGGTTATATAACAGGTGAAAAGAATTTAGAGAAAATTTTGTTGGAATACTATAACAAATGGGCATTCCATCACCCGGTGCCGGATGATCTTATACGGATCGCAGAAAAAATAAGTAATATGCAGCTCAAGTGGTATAAGGATTACATGGTGAATACAACCAAAACAGTTGACTATGCCATTGACAGTTTATGGGAAGAAGGCGGTCAAACAAAAATAAGATTGAAAAAGATCGGGCAGATGCCAATGCCAATAGACCTGCAATTAACATTTAAGGATGGTACTACGCAAATGCATTATGTGCCCCTCGACCTGATGTATGGTGCAAAGCCTGCAGAAGATAATACAATAGCAACAGAAGTGCATGAAGCATGGAGATGGACTGATCCCACTTTTACTGTGTCATTTAAACAAAAATTATCAGGCATAACAAAAGTGGAAATTGATCCGGGTAAACGGCTGGCTGATATTGACCGCCGCAATAATATACTTGAATTAAAGTGGTAATAGCAATACGGGGCAGTATGAAGGCGAAAATCCTTTAAATTTAATTATGATTGCAACAATAAGAAGGGCTACACTAAACGATGCGGAAGAACTGTCTTCATTGAGCAAAACAACTTTTGCTGAAACATTTTCAGGCACCTGCACAGAAGATGATATGCAGTATTTTCTTGAAACTTACTTTAATGTGGAACAGGTTGCAAAGGAGCTGGCAGATGAAAATGATTATTATTTTTTTGCGGAAGTGGATGGGGCCATTGCAGGTTATGTTCGTTTTAAGGAAGAACATGACAGTTTTCCCGAAGTAAAAAAATGGAAATCGATTGAATTGAAAAGAATTTATGTAACACAACCATTTCATGGAAAAGGCATTGCACAGCAACTGATCAGTTTTGTGGAAACGTTTGCAAAAAAAAGAGGGTACGGATTACTCTGGTTGGGTGTATGGGAACATAATTATAAGGCAAAGCGCTTTTACGAAAAAAGCGGCTTTGTCGATTCTGGCTATACTCACGATTTTCCTATTGGCACCACGCCGCAAACAGATAACTGGCTCTGGAAATTTCTTCCTGAATAACCTTTACCTGCCGTAATATTTATTCACCGCTTCTATCCGGTTATTTACATGCAGTTTCTCGTAAATATGATACACATGTTTACGCACCGTTTCGGTACTGATAAATAATTGTTCGGCAATTTCTTTATAGATCAGCCCTTTTGCGATCATTTCAAGAATTTCTTTTTCTCTTTTGCTTAATGCGTCCAGCGTTTCTGAAGTATTTGAAGCAAGGGTATCAGCAGGTTTTTGCTGGAATGCTGAAACCACTTTTCTTGCGATCAGGCTGCTCATGGGAGCACCACCTTCACTTAGTTCTTTTATTGCTTCCAGTAATTTTGCCGGTGCTGTCTTTTTAAGAATATAGCCACTGGCGCCAGCTTTTAATGCTTCGAATATTTTTTCATCTTCTTCAAGTACCGTACACATCATAAATAGCATGTCCGGGTATTGGGATTTCAGTATCTCCACACACTCAATCCCTGTAATGCCGCCCAGGTTAATATCAATAAGCACAACCTGTGGTGCAAGTATGGGTATTTTTACAAGCGCCTCTTCCCCATTGATACAGGAGCCTGTAAGGGTAAACTCTTCCGACATACTAACGATCTGCTCCAGTGCCTGGCGCAGGTCATTATTATCTTCTACTATCGCCACTTTTACTGTATCCATATTGCAAAGGTGGATTAATTTATGTTTACAGGCAATACCACAAAGTGGTAATAAATATAAACGGTAAACAGGGTGGGCAGGAAGAAGGAGGAATTAATAACGAACCTGGAGCAGGTACTTCTCTTTGAAAAAAGATTCATTAAATATTTTTTCAATCTCCCACACCAATGGTTTGCAGTTACTTGCAGCAATCTCCTGGGTCAGGTCGCCACCTTTAAGGCAAATAAGCCCGCCGGGCGTTTTGCTTTTCTTTAAAAGAGGTTTGCTCCAGCGCCACAGATCTCCCAGTGGTGCCACCGCTCGTGAGATGACTGCATCAAATTTTTTGTCTTTGATATCTTCAGCTCTTGTATGTTGGGTGGTGATATTGCTGATACCGGCTGCTGCGGCAACCTCGCTTACCACTTTTAATTTTTTATTGATACTATCCACCAGGTGAAAATGTGTATTTGGAAAAAAGATGGCCAACGGTACCCCCGGGAAACCACCGCCACAACCAAGATCCATTACTTCACTGCCGGCTTCAAACTCAAATTGGGTGGCCATCGCTAGTGAATGCAGTACATGGTGTTCATAAAAATTTTCCATGTCTTTACGGGATATCACGTTGATCTTTTCATTCCATTCCGTATACAGGTCTTTCAGCGCAGCAAACTGTTTCAACTGTACATCCGTAAAATCTGAAAAATATTTTAATAAAATTTCCATGCTTTAAATTATGATAGATCATTCATTTCCATGTGGCACGTGGCTTCCTGAACAATGCTGACACAAAAATAAAATAGTGACAGAACATCCAGATATCAAAAAATAAGAACCATGGGTAAAGGTCTTTTTCATCCAGCTTCTTCATCACAGGATAAAAAATAAATGCCTGTGCAAGAAAACGTACTCCAAAAACGATTAACGCAAACTGCCAGCTAAAAAACAGCAGGCTGGTTATAAATAATGGGTAAAAAAGAAAATGTGATAAAGAATACAACCCCAGCAGGAATTTATGCAGCGGCCTGTAATATTTACCGGTACTGTAGTGACGGTTCTTCTGCCTTGTCCATTCACTCCAGCTTTTTGCAGGTTCACTTAAAGTAAAGCTGTTCTTATCAATATTGATCTTTGTGTTGTGCCTGGTGGCAGCTTTGTTAATAAACAGGTCATCATCACCACTTGGTACATGATTGTGTGCAGAAAACCCTTTATGCCTGAAAAAAACTGATTTCTTATAACTGAGGTTGCGGCCCACACCCATATATGCAATACCTGCCAAAGCATAAGAAAAGTATTGCAGTGCTGTGTGAAATGTTTCCCAGCGCACAAGCTTATTCAGGAAACCAGTTTTCTTGTAATAAGCACCATAGCCCAGCACAATCTCTGTGTTTTCATCATAAGCCTCCTGCATCTTTTGTATCCAGTGTTCTGTTGCCGGTACACAATCTGCATCGGTTAGTAAAACAATTTCATGTTTGGCTGTTTTTATGCCCACGCTCAGCGGAAATTTTTTACCGGGTATCAGTTTGGCTTCCTGTTTTAACTCCACTACCTGCAGTTGACGGAATTGTTTATGCATTTCTTCCAGCAGATATTTACTGTCATCAAATGAATTATCATTAACAACGATCACTTCATGCGTGGTGGGATAATGTTGAAGTAAAGACCCGGGAAGATTTTTTGCAAGATTGGCGGCTTCATCCCTGGCACAGATAATAACGGATACGGCATGTGTTTGTGAAATATTTTTTTCCTTCTGCTTATACAAAGCCAGTCTTAAAAATAAAAACAGGAAATAAAATAGCTGGATAACAGTAACAGTACAGAATACAATAAATACAATACCATGCCAGTGTAATAAGAGTTCGTTCAGGTTCATCGGTGCAAAAATAAGGTATCGGCAAAAATGCCGCCTGCAGGTGATTAATTTGGGTAAAAGATGTTGGCCGAAACGGCAAAATAACCTACTGGCTACTGTTAATTATTTGGAATTTATATTTGCATCCGGTAATAAGCCGGAGAATTTTTATGGCAGCATTAGATTTTGATCTTAAGTATACAGATACAAGTACAAAAGCAAGGGCAGGGATAGTTAAAACTGATCATGGGGAAATACTTACGCCCATCTTTATGCCCGTCGGTACAGTGGGTAGTGTAAAGGCAGTAACGAAGCAGCAATTAATGGATGATGTAAAAGCACAGATCATTTTAGGCAATACCTATCATTTATATTTAAGACCCGGTTTGGAAACACTGGAAGCCGCCGGTGGCCTGCACCGTTTTAATGGGTGGCCCAAACCAATCCTTACTGACAGCGGTGGTTACCAGGTTTTTTCATTGGCAGGAACAAGAAAGATAAAGGAAGAGGGTGTTACCTTCCAGTCACATATTGATGGCAGCAAACATTTGTTTACACCTGAAAGGGTAATGGATATACAGCGTACCATTGGCGGTGATATCATTATGGCTTTTGATGAATGCCCGCCGCATCCAAGCGATTATAAGTATTCAAAGAACAGCATGGAGCTTACGCACCGCTGGCTCGACCGTTGTTTAACACAATTTAGTAATACACCTGACAAGTACGGCTATACGCAAAATTTATTTCCGATAGTACAGGGCAGTACATACAAAGACCTTCGGACAGCATCTGCTGAATACATTGCTTCTAAAAATGCTGTTGGCAATGCCATTGGCGGTTTAAGTGTGGGGGAACCTACTGAAATGATGTATGAGTTTACGGAACTTTGTTGTGATATATTACCGGTGCAAAAACCCCGTTATCTTATGGGTGTGGGTACACCCTGGAATATTCTTGAATGTATTGCCCTTGGTGTGGATATGTTCGATTGCGTAATGCCTACCCGTAACGGACGTAATGCAATGTTGTTTACATCAAAAGGTGTTATCAATATTGATAACAAAAAATGGGAAAGGGATTTTTCACCCATTGATGATGGCATTGACAGTGTTACCAGCAATTATTACAGTAAAGCCTATGTGCGGCACCTGGTTAAGTCCAAGGAAATACTCGGGCTTACTATTGCAAGTGTACATAATCTTGCCTTTTATCTATGGCTGGTTACCGAAGCAAGAAAACATATACTGGCCGGCGATTTTAAAAGCTGGAAGGAGGAAATGGTGATCACCCTGCAGCAGCGGCTGTAATTGTTAAAATCATTTTATCAAAAATGTTCCATGCAACTTTTAAAATTAAACCGCCATCTTGTATGGCACGGTAATTGAAAACACAGGTTGGTTTTTTGTTTATCTTTAACCCGAATTAAATATAAAATCCAGATGAAAAAACTTCTTCTTTCTCTTTGGGCTTTTCTCCCGGCGCTTTTGTTTGCACAGGGCCCTGCACCTACTGCAGGTAATATTCCCAAGGACGCACCGGTGGATGTAACTGTTTCTAATATGCGGACCGGCCAGCGCCTGCCAAGTGAAATTGTTGTGTTCCGCAGTATGGCCAACGGCACCGAATTCCAGGGGCTTACTGACCCGGAAGGTAAATTTTCAGTAAGGCTGCCAACGGGAGCCAAATACGAAATTTTTATTCTTGGTTTTCATGATTCAGCCAGTTATAATACACTGGAGATACCCGCCCTGAAACCAAACCAGTATATCAGCAAGCCGATCCAGCAAAACATACAATTTGATCCGCCTGGATCATTCGTACTCGATAACTGTACATTTGAAACAGGCAAAGCTGAGCTGAAACCTGAAGCCTATGCAGTACTTGATGAACTCGTAGCTTATCTTCAGCGGAAAGATGATGAGAAAATAGAAATAGGTGGTCATACAGATAATGTTGGTAAGGCAGATGCAAATATGATCCTGTCTCAAAACAGGGCCAACACGGTAAGGGCTTATCTCTTAATGAAAGGTATTGCGCCGGACAGGGTTACTGCAAAAGGATACGGAATGACCATGCCCATCGCAGAAAATGATACGGATGAGGGCAGGGGATTAAACAGGCGTACCGAGGTTAAGATACTTTAGTGAATACATACATTTCCAGTAGATATGATCCCCGCTATTTGCGGGGATTGCTTTTTTAAGCTAATCCTAAGGAGAAACATGAATTAATTCATTAACTTTTCAAAAGCGATGGTTACATTCTTTTCAGTTAGTTTTGCAGCCATTATTCAATGAAGAAGATCGACAGCTATATACTGAAAAAATTCCTCACTACCTTTTTCTTTTCCATATTACTGATGACGGTAATTGCGGTGGTAATAGACATCAGTGAAAAGACGGATGATTTTGTACAATCCAAGCTGTCAGCATGGGAAATATTTACGCAGTACTACACAGCATTCATCCCACGCATTGATGCTATGCTTTTTCCCCTCTTTGTTTTTTTGGGGGTAATATTTTTTACATCAAAAATGGCAGCCCGTACTGAAGTGGTGGCTATTATCAGCAGTGGTGTAAGTTTCCGGCGCTTCCTGCTGCCTTACTGGATTGGCGGCATATTTCTAATGATGCTTTTGTGGAGTGTGAATCATTTTGTGCTGCCGGCCGCCAATACCAAGTGGGTTATTTTTGAGAATAAATATATACCTGGATCCACCACGCTGCAGATGGGGGGCGCTTATCAGCGTAATTATTATTTCCGGCTTGATTCTAATTCTTATGCAGGTATGCACACCTACGATACATCTTCTAAAATAGGGAACGATTTTTTTATACAGGAAGTACGGAACAACCAGCTTGTTTATAACCTGCGGGCGGATAATATTTCCTGGGATACAGCTCAGAAGAAATGGAAACTTGTCAGCGTAATGGAACGCCATTTTACAGGAGATAAAGAAGATATGAAATATAACCGTACCGTATACAAGCAATACAATTTTTATCCTTCTGATTTACGCCGGGGCGAATTTTTAAAAGATGGATTAAGCACACCTGAGCTTGATAAAAAAATAAAACTGGAACGTTTAAGGGGCAATGAAGGTATTAATTCATTACTGGTGGAACGGTATAACAGGGATGCTATCCCGGTGTCTGTTCTTATACTTACCCTTATTGGCGCCATACTTGCCTCTAAAAAAGTAAGGGGCGGCAGCGGGCTGCACCTCGCCATCGGTATTATCTTCAGTGTACTGTATATCCTGTTCGGCAGGTTCTCTTCTATATTTTCCATTAAAGGCAGCTTTCATCCATTGCTTGCCGCATGGGTGCCCAACATCATCTTTGGAATAATTGCTTATTACTTTTACAGGCGTGCTGCCAGATAGCTAAGCCGAGTTCCTGCCTGCATTGATGATACCAAATGATGAACGCATTACCAGCTTCTGATAAGTCTCTTTCAGCGGTGAATCAATCAGGTTGTCTTCTATTTCACGAATATTACAGATAGCAAATTGCTGTATCGTAAGCAACGGCATTACGATTCTTTCCCGCATGCTGATGGATAATTGTTCTACTGGGTAATCATTCATCAGGTCTGATTTGTCAGAAAGCTTCAATACATATTGCCTTGTCAGCTGGTATTCATCATGGATGGTGTTCCATATCTCTGCATATTTCTGGTCACGGGAAAGATACTCTGTTAGCGGGAAGAAACATTTCTTCATCGCCATTTCTGAATTATCCAGCAATGTTTTAAAGAATAGCGAACTTTTGTATAGTTTTTTTAACTCGGCAAACTTACCCTGCTTTTCCAGTTCAAACAAAGCACTGCCCACGCCGAAGTAGCCTGTTACATTTTGTTTCATTTGTGCCCATGAGCCTACATAGGGGATAGCCCTGAGATCTTTTAATGTAAGCTTGGAACTGGCTGTTCGCTTGGCTGGCCGGCTGCCTATATTTGTTTCGCTGTAAAATTTAAGCGGGCTTACCTGTGATAAATAATCAGCAAAATAGGGATGCTCTTTCAGTGAGCGGTATTTATTGTAACTGGCATCCGCTAATTGCTGCAGCAGGTTTTCCTCTTCTTCTTTAAGCGTTATTTCACGGCTGTTAAAAAGATCATTTGATATACCTGCATGCAGTAATTGTTCAATATTATACTGTGCAGCATCAATAGTTCCAAAGTTGGAACTTACTGTTTGACCCTGTACAGTTAACTGTATTTCTTTGTTGGAAATATTCTGTCCCATGGAAGCATAGAACTTGTGCGTTTTACCACCACCTCTTGATGGCGGGCCGCCACGACCGTCAAAGAATACGACCTCAATATCATATTTTTTAGAAATGGCTGTTAACTCTTCTTTGGCTTTGTATATGCTCCAGTTGGCCATAAAATAGCCACCATCTTTTGTGCCATCACTAAAGCCAAGCATAATGGTTTGGCGGTTGTTTCGCTTGCTTAAATGAGCCGAATAGGTTTTATTGCTGTACAATTTCTCCATTACACCTGCAGCATTTTGCAGGTCATCGATCGTTTCAAACAATGGAACAATGTCAATGCTCAGGTTTTCTTTTTCCCAGCCGCCTAATAAAAACAGGCCATATACTTCAAGCACATTCAGGGCGCTGGTGCACTGACTGATGATGTAACGGTTACAGCCAGCTTCCCCGTTGAACTGTTGTATGTCCTGTATTGCTTTTATTACCGCAAGACTGTCGGCCAGTACGCCATCATCCGTTTTTAACTCACCTGCTTTACCCGAAATATTTGTAATTGCATTTATTTTCTCATCTTCTGAAAGACCGGCATAGCCAGCAGGTAATGCATCAGACGATGATGCTACCAGTTCAAGCACTTTGTTGTGTACTGTACTTTCCTGCCTTACATCCAGCGAGGCAAAGTGCAGGCCGAATACATGCACTTTATTGATAAGGCCATCCACCAGGTGCAGAAAAAGATTGTTATGCTTGTAAATGATGATCTCCCTTATTTTATTCAGCGCATCCAGGATCGCTTCTTTGCTGATATTGGTACGCTGGCCGGGAATGAAAATGTTATTGTACAGGTCTCTTTCCAGTGTGTTCAGGATAACATCTACTCCTTCAAATGTGAGCCTGCGTTTTATTTTTCTTATTTCCAGGTAATAGGATTTAATGATACCGCCACGTAATGCATCCGCAACTTTTAAAGTGGTGTCTGCCTTTACAAAAGGATTGCCATCTCTGTCGCCACCAGGCCAGAAGCCCATGCAGATAACAGGATTATTGCTGCTGACTGCATCCGGGAACTGTGTTTTGAGGAAAGAAAAAATTCTGCCGGCTGCCGGATAAAAAACATTTTCCAGGTACCAGATAAGGTTCATTGCCTCATCGTATGGTGTTGGTTTTTGTTTTTTAAAGAAAGGTGTTTTACCCAATTGCTGCAGGTACATATTTATTTGCACCGTATTATTTTCCGCCAGCGCCTTGGACAGGTCATTGATGATGCCAAGTACGGTACCTGGATAGAATTGTGTTGGATGTGCAGTCAGCACAAGCCTTATCGCAAAGTCTTTTAGTTTTTCTTTCAGCTCCTGCTGCTGGCTGTTCTGCAGTACTTCGCTTTCCAGGTGCTTGAGTGTACCCACGCCACCCAGGTCATTCACCTCTTTAAAAGAGGCGTCTTCCAGGGCATCAAAAAGCACTACCTGTCTTTCTATGTATTGTATAAAACGGAAAAGCAGGTCCAGCTTTTCCTGTGGCTGCCTGTACGTGGTATGTTTTGCAAAAAAATCTTCAATAATTTCTACCGGGCTTTGTTTTTTCTTATACCCCTCCTCGCAATTGTTCAACAATAATGACAGGAGAATACCCGTTTTCTCAATCCGGTGAAAAGGCAGCGAAGTAAAAAGACTGTTGTAAAGCTGGAATTTAATACCAACCAGGTTTTTAAATTGCTGCAAGCCCCTTGTAGACTTGTGGTCCATATTAAAAATTTTTTAAAAAAAGTGTAATAATGCTGGCAGCAATATATCGTGCCGTGAAAATACTTTAAAAAAGGTAAATAATTGGCTTGTTTTTCAATTATTTTACTATTTTAGCGCCCCAAATAGTGGTACAAGTGAAATTACATATCAGCTTACAAACATCTATTGCTGCTGCGCCTGCAGTAAGCACCACTACGTCTTCTGCTACCACAACCCGTTAAGGGTTGCACTTTTTCATATTATATTTGGGCATTTGCTTTTTCTAACAGAACAATATATTTATACATTTTAATAATCATACAACAGGAATAATATGCAGGTTTTAAAGTTTGGCGGGAGTTCGGTAAAAAATGCGGAGAATATCAGTAAGGTGGTCGCTATTGTAAAGGAAAAAATAAAAAAAGATAAAACAGTGGTGGTGGTGTCAGCATTGGGTGGTATCACGGACCTGTTATTGCAATGCTGTAAGCTGGCATCTGAAAATGATGAATCTTACAAAGACAAACTGAAAGAAGCAGAGCAGCGTCATTTGCAAACGGCCAAAGAACTGATACCCGTTACCCAGCAAAGCAGTGTATTGAGTGCTGTTAAAACCTTGTGCAATGAGATAGAGGACATCTGTAATGGTATTTTTTTATTAAAAGAATTGTCTGAGAAAACAAAGGACCGTGTGGTGAGTTATGGTGAAATATTGTCTTCACAGATCATTGCCGAAAAATTAAAAGCTGAACTGGGTGCCTGCGAATGGAAGGATTCAAGAGAATTGATCACCACCAATTCAAATTTTGGTTCTGCAGCTGTTGATTTTGCTGCAACCAATCAAAAGATAAAAGATTTTTTTGCTGCTTCACCAGCTTCACTTTTTATGATGCCGGGTTTCATTGCCAGCGATGCTAACGGCGTCAACACCACGCTGGGCAGGGGTGGCTCTGATTATACAGGTGCTATTCTTGCAGCTGCGCTTGATGCGGCCTTACTCGAAATATGGACGGATGTATCCGGTATGATGACAGCTGATCCAAGACTGGTATCAAACGTAAAGATCATTCCGCAGATTTCTTACCAGGAAGCAATGGAATTATCGCATTTTGGAGCCAAAGTGATTTACCCGCCCACTATTCAGCCGGTAAGCAGCAAAGGTATTCCCACATGGATAAAAAACACCTTTGCACCTGAAGATGAAGGAACCATCATACAGAAAGAGTCCGCATTAAACGGCAGTGCTATCAGGGGAATTTCAAGTATCAATAATATTGCATTGTTAAGTCTTGAAGGAAGCGGTATGGTTGGTATACCCGGGTTTTCAAAACGTTTGTTCGAATCCCTTGCTGCAAAAAAAGTAAACGTGATCCTCATTACACAAGGTTCATCAGAACATTCCATCTGTGTTGGCATTGATGCAGCCAATGCCGCTGCGGCAAAAAAAGCAATTGATGAAATGTTTGACTACGAAATACAGACAGGGAAAGTGGATCCGATCATTATCGAAGACGAACTGGCGATTGTTGCGCTGGTTGGCGATAATATGAAGAGTCATCCCGGTATCAGCGGTAAAATGTTTGGTAACCTTGGCCGTAATGGTGTAAACGTAAGGGCCATTGCACAGGGTTCATCAGAAAGGAATATTTCTGCTGTTATATCTGTTCATGATGTAAAGAAAGCGATCAATGTACTGCACGAAGAATTCTTTGAAACAACATTTAAAGAAATAAACCTTTTTATTGTTGGCGTGGGTAATGTGGGAGCAAAGCTGGTGGCGCAGCTACAACAACAGCAACAATATCTTTCCGATCATTTAAGACTGAAGATAAATGTGGTGGGTATTGCAAACAGTAAAAAAATGCTCTTTGCGGAGCAGGGTGCAAATTTAAACCTGTGGAAGGAGCAACTGGAAAATGCTGATGCAATGGACCTGGATGGTTTTGTTAAAACAGTACAGTCGAAAAATCTCCGTAATACGGTATTTGCAGATGTTACCGCAAATGATGACGTGGCAACAGTATATGATCAGTTACTGGAAAAAGGTATTTCAGTGGTGGCCTGTAATAAGGTTGCTGCTTCATCAAAATATGAGTACTATAAAAAACTGAAAAATCATTCGGGAGAATTTAATGCCCAGTTCTTATTTGAAACAAATGTGGGTGCAAGCTTACCGATCATCTCCACGCTGAATGACCTGCTTCGCAGCGGAGATAATATTCACCGTATGGAGGCAGTATTAAGCGGTACACTAAATTTTGTGTTTAATAATTATGATGGTAAGACATCATTTGCCTCTGTTGTAAAACAGGCACAAGATGAAGGTTATACAGAGCCGGATCCACGCCTTGACCTGAGTGGTAAGGATGTGATGCGTAAAATAATGATACTGATCCGTGAGGCAGGGATAAAAATTGAAATGGATGATATCACTAATAATTCATTCATGCCGGAGGAATGCATGAAAGGATCAGTGGATGATTTTTATAAGGCCATGGAAAAGCAGGAAGCACATTTTAAGAAGTTATATGACGAAGCTGCAGCAGCGGGTTGCAAATTGAAATTTGTAGCAAAATTTGCTGACGGAAAGGCTTCTGTAGGTTTGCAGCATATTAATCCACAGCATGATTTTTATCATTTATATGGAAAGGATAATATTGTATTATTTTACACAGACAGGTATAAAGATCAGCCCCTGGTAATAAAAGGAGCTGGCGCCGGTGCAGATGTAACTGCATCGGGTGTATTTGCAGATATTATCAGGGCAGCAAGAGTGTAGCGATTGTTGTAAGATTTATTATTTAAGATTTAATAACTCCGGTATGGCTTTAGATATTAAAAAACCAAATTTACTTCCGGGTGGATATGTAAAAGTACATGCACCCGGCACTGTTGCTAATTTGGTTTGCGGCTTTGATATATTAGGATTGTGTTTAAATGATCCGAATGACCTCATGGAAGTAAAATTGCTGGATGAGAAAAAGATCATCATTCACAGTGCGGATGGTTATCCTTTGCCATCAGATCCTGCCCAGAATACTGCCGGTGCTCCTTTAATTGAAATGATTGAGGAAGTGGAAGGCAATGTAGGTTTTGAGGTAACTATACATAAAAAGATAAAACCGGGTAGTGGTATTGGTTCCAGTGCTGCGAGTGCAGCCGGTGCTGTGGTTGCTGCCAACCATTTACTGGGAAATATTTTCAGCAAGGAAGACCTGGTGCGTTTTGCCATGTTTGGTGAAAAGGTGGCAACGGGTGTTAAGCATGCGGATAATATTGCACCGGGTATCTATGGCGGCATTACACTGATCAGGAGTATTTTCCCGCTGGATATCGTTTCAATTCCTGCTCCTGCGCTTTATGTAACAGTGGTGCACCCGCAGATAGAAGTAAAAACCAAGGATGCAAGACAGATATTGCGTAAAGAAGTCTTACTGAAAGACGCTATTAAACAATGGGGTAATATAGCAGGCCTCGTGGCAGGGTTTATCAAAAACGACCTGGATCTTATCGGCCGTTCACTTGAAGATGTGATCATTGAACCGGTGAGAAGCATTTTAATACCCGGTTTTGATGAGGTAAAAAACCGTTGTAAAGAAGCAGGTGCTTTGGGTGGCGGTATATCCGGTTCCGGTCCATCTTTGTTTATGTTGAGTAAAGATGAATCTGCGGCACATGCAGTGGAAGATGTGATGAAAGATATTTACAATAAGATTGGCTTAGATTTTCATACGCACGTAACAACAATAAACATGGAAGGGGTGAAGATCGTTTAAGATTTGAGCATTGAAAGTATTTATGATATAAGATTCTAGTAATAAAAATTAAAAATGCAATTCTACAGTACCAGCCATACCTCTCCAAAAGTAAGTTTCAGGGAAGCCACCATACAGGGCCAGGCGCCGGATAAAGGTTTGTATTTTCCTGAACATATTCCTGTTTTTCCAAAAGATGTCATTGCTAACATAGAAGCATATACGAAAGAAGAAATTGCATACCAGGTGATTGCCCCGTATGTGGCCAATACAATACCTGAAGCTGATCTGCGCCGTATTGTAAGTGAAACAGTGAATTTTGACATACCATTGATAAAAGTTACCGGTGATATTTACTCGCTTGAATTATATCATGGTCCGACATTAGCTTTTAAGGATGTGGGTGCAAGGTTTATGAGCCGCTGCCTGGGTTATTTTGTAAAAGGACAAGAGCAGAAAGTAACAGTGCTGGTTGCAACATCAGGTGATACAGGTGGTGCAGTTGCCAATGGATTTTATGATGTGGATGGTGTGGAAGTGGTGATATTATATCCTTCCGGTAAAGTGAGTTCTGTACAGGAAAAACAATTGACTACCCTTGGTAAAAATATTCATGCGCTGGAGGTAAACGGTACTTTTGACGACTGTCAGCAAATGGTTAAGCAGGCATTCACCGATGCTGACCTGAATAAAAAACTATTCCTCACTTCGGCCAACTCTATAAATGTGGCCCGTTGGTTGCCGCAGCAGTTTTATTATTTGTTTGCATACCAGCAATGGCCGGACAAGAAAAATCCGCCGGTGATAACAGTGCCGAGCGGTAACTTCGGAAATATTTGTGCCGGTATACTGGCACATGTTTCGGGTATGCCGGTTAAACATTTTATTGCAGCCTGTAATGCAAATGATGTGGTGCCTGTTTTTATGGAAACACAAAAATACGAACCAAAGAAAGCAGTTGCCACCATCTCAAATGCAATGGATGTAGGTAACCCCAGCAACTTTGTAAGGATACTGGAGATATTCAATAACCAGTTTGTTGACCTGGAAAAAGTATTAAGCAGTTCCAGTATTTCGGATGCAGAAACAAAAGATACTTTAAAGTCTTTTTATAATAAATATCATTACCTGCCGGATCCGCATGGCGCTGTTGGTTTTCTTGCATTGGAGCGTTATTTAAAAGGGCATACTGCTGATAAAGGTATTGTTTTGGAAACAGCACACCCGGTAAAATTTTATGACGTGGTGGAGCCTGTTATTGGTGAAGCTGTTCCAATTCCACAAACCGTGCAGGAACAGCTAAAGCTGGAAAAGAAAAGCACAAAAATAAATGCAGACAGTGCTTTGTTGAAAGCGTTTTTGCTGGCTATGTAAATCAACAATTCTGTTGTGAAAAAAATGCTCAGGATATTATACCGCATACTGGCAGCATTGCTGCTGCTGTATGTTGCACTTCTCATTCCCGGTAAAGAAGATGGAACTATAGTAAGACCGACGGCCAAACCATTTGCATGGAACAGGGATAGCATATGGCAAGAGCTGGAAAATGATTTCAGAGAAGCCAGGATACAACCTGCAGTAAAACTGGACTCTTCTATTCATCTCTTGTTTTCTACAGCAGGGAAGTTCTATAAAAATATAACGGCAAAAACACTTCCTGCCACAGACAGCAACTTCAATTTATTATTATCAGATTTTTTTTCACTTGCCCCGCTTGTTGCCGCACGGCCTGTGTATTGTGACAGCCTGGTTAATTTTTATATAAAAACCCGTAATGCAGTAAAACAGCAATCCTGCCAATGGAGCATGCATGATATTGCGGTACGTAACACATTATACAGCCTGTTATATGGTATGAGGGCAGCAGTAGAAGAAGTATTACTGCAGCAGGATATTAAGTCATTTAAACCTGCTATGTTTTGTAAAGATGAGCCATCTGTTACACCATCAACCAGTGTCTTCGGAATAAAAGTACACAGCGGCGATCTGCTTGTATCACGGGGTGGAGCAGAAGTTTCTGCTTTTATCGCAAGGGCAAACGACTATCCGGCTAATTTTTCTCATGTGGCATTGGTGTATGTGGATGAAAAAACAAACACACCTTATCTCATTGAATCGCATATAGAAAAAGGAGTGGCTCTTGCTACAGTGCAACAGTATGAGGCAGATAAAAAACTCCGTTTTATGGTTTTAAGACCCAGGGCGGATTTGCGGGAACTGCAAAGGGATAAGATGTTGCCGCAACGGGCTGCTGTATTCGCTTACGAAGAAGCACAACGGCGCCATATTCCTTATGATTTTAAAATGAATTTTTATGATTCAACTGCCATGTTTTGTTCGGAAGTTGGCTCCTATGCTTACAGGAAAAACGGAATGATATTATGGAAGGCGGTTTCCACTATTTCTTCGCAGGGAGCAGTAAACTGGTTAAATGCGTTTGGGGTGGAAAACTTTGTAACACAAATGCCCGGTGATCTGGAATACGATCCGCAATTAAGCGTGGTGGCTGAATGGCGTGATATGGAAACATTATTCAAAGATCATATCGATAACGCGGTAACGGACGCATTGCTGGAAGCGGCAGATAAAGGAAAACAAATAACCTACAATTACTGGATGCTGCCCTTTGTAAGGGTGTTAAAAGGCTGGTGTATGCTGCAGAACCTTTTTGGTAAAGTGGGAATGATACCGGAGGGGATGAGTGCCACGCAGGCTTTAAAGAACCAGCAGTATGTATCCATGTTTGGTAAATTAAAAAAAGATACAGAGACAGGAATCCAGGCATTTGTTTCTGCAAATGGATACAGGCCTCCTTACTGGAGCATTGTTTCAATAGCTAAAAGCAATTGCGGGAAGTAGAATAATAGCTAAGCTGCCTGCTGTATGATCTCGTTCATATCAATGCCTGTATGACTTTCATCATAAATGCATTCGCCATTTTTAATAAGTAATACCTGCGGTGACTCATGGTATACTGCAAAATCTTCAGCGATCTTATTGGAAAGATTTCTATAACTGATGAGATCAAGAAAGTAAAAGTCAATGTTGCCCGGAATATCACTTCTTTCCAGCCGGTTTTTTATTAGCGTACTTAAAGAACAGCGGTTACTGAATTTAAAGATCAACTGGCATTTTGTATTCGATCTTTCTTTTATGTCAGTAAGTTGCTCCTCCCGGTTCAGGTCAATCCAATTCATTCTTAATGCTGGGATTAATGAACAATATTATCGGTCATAGGACAACCGGTACCTCTTCTGCTCGGGCTGCAGGAACTGAAGATAAAAACAGAAGTAATGACAATGAGAACAACTGTGATTACTTTTTTCATGTTTGTAGTGTTTTAAATTTAAAAGTGGTTTTTTATAAGTATTGGGCAAAGATACGGATTGTTTCTTTGCGGCTCAGACTTTGGGGGTTAACTTGTAAACGCTGCATGGACGCTTATAGTATAAACACGTTTTCAATTAACATTTTTCCAACATTTTACAGGTTTAAATGCTTATTATACCGATCGTACAAAGGGGTATATAAAGAAGTGTTTTAAATACATTAACTTGTGTTTGATTCAGGATAATTGCCTTTTTATTATCCAAACGATTGCAACAATTAAACCTTATTTAAATTTTTTAATTATTGAAATGTCTTTACAACTTAACCGGCCTATTGCTTTTATCGATTTAGAAACTACTGGCGTTAGTCTCAGTACAGATCGTATTGTAGAAATAGCTATTGTAAAAATAATGCCGGATGAAAGCCGCCAAAAGAAAAGAAAGCTGATCAACCCTGAAATGCCCATCCCCCCTAGTTCAACTGAAATACATGGGATTACAGATGAAATGGTAAAAGATGCGCCTACATTCAAGCAGGCCAGCAATGAACTGAAACAGTTTATTGAGAGTTGCGACCTGGCTGGTTATAACAGTAACCGGTTTGACATTCCCCTGCTGATGGAAGAATTTCTTAGAGCAGGTATTGTTGTTGACCTGAGTAACCGCCGCATGGTGGATGTGCAGCATATCTTTTATACAATGGAACCCCGTACATTATCAGCGGCTTATAAATATTATTGCGAAAAAGAACTGGAATCAGCGCACAGCGCAGAAGTTGATATAAACGCTACCATCGATGTGCTTTTTTCCCAATTGAAAAGATACCCCAACCTGGGCAATTCTGTAGACTCTATTCTTAAACTTATAGGAGAGGATAAGATAGTGGATTATGCCCGCCGTTTTAGTTTTGATGAAAAAGGCCAGGAAATCTTTAATTTTGGCAAACACAAAGGACGCCGGGTTACCGAAGTGTTAAAAGCTGAGCCCCAGTATTATGACTGGATGATGAGGGGGGATTTCCCGTTACACACCAAACAAAAACTTACCGAAATACTAAATCGTACCCTGTTAAAAAATAACTAATACCCGGCCTGCAGAATATCTTTTTAACAAATTGCACGTATTTTGTAAATTCGTGAATAACTATTGTTTACAAATTTGGAGAAAATTGTAATCATACCAACGTATAATGAAAAAGATAATATTGAAAATATTATCAATGCGGTAATCAACCTGCAAAAGGATTACCATGTACTTGTAATTGATGACGGTTCTCCCGATGGTACGGCTGCTATTGTAAAAACGATGATGGAAAAGCATCCGGACAAGATATTCATCGAAGAAAGAAAAGGCAAATCAGGTTTAGGTACTGCGTATATTCATGGTTTTCGCTGGGCACTCAAGCATGGCTATCAGTTCATATTTGAGATGGATGCGGATTTTTCTCATAATCCAAAGGACCTTGAAAGATTATATATGGTTTGTAAGCAGGGAGCAGGCATGGCGGTGGGTTCAAGGTATGTAAGAGGCGGTGCTGTAGAGAACTGGCCGTACAACAGGATATTATTATCAAAAGGAGCATCTTTATATACTCGGATCATTACCTGGATGCCGGTAAAGGATCCAACAGCGGGATTTGTTTGTTACCGTCGTGAAGTACTTGAAACGATGAATTTTGCAGGTATACGTTTTGTTGGGTATGCCTTCCAGATAGAGATGAAGTTTGCTGTATGGAAGCTGGATTTTCTTATAGCAGAGGTTCCCATCACTTTTATCGACCGGAGATTTGGTGACAGTAAAATGAATAAAGGCATTGTGAAAGAGGGCATACTGGGTGTATTAAAACTGCGTTGGATGAGTATGTTTAAAAATTACCGGAGTAATGTAAAAAATTATCCTGTTGAAGTAAATAGTTTTCCGCCACAGGAAATATTACTCGAACGAAAATAATTAAGTAATACATTTTTGAGAAGCAGGTTAAAAACCTGCTTTTTTATTTTTAAATTAATATTATACAAATGGAAACAATATATATCGAAAACGAACATTTTGAGAAGAAAGATTTTACAAAAGAGTCCTTGCCAAAAGGTGAATATGAAAATTGTGATTTCACTCACTGCGATTTTTCTAACTATAATCTCTCTGAAATAAAATTTATTGACTGCAGTTTTTCATATTGTAATCTCAGTCTGGTAAAACTTGGAAAAACAGTGTTCCGGGATGTATTGTTCAAAGATTGCAAAATGCTTGGTCTTCATTTTGAAGACTGCAGCGAGTATGGTCTTTCCGTGAGTTTTCAAAATTGTGTGCTCAATCATTCTTCCTTTTACCAGGCTAAACTGAAGGGTACAGGTTTTTCTGATTCGCAGTTGCAGGAGACTGATTTTACCAGTTGTGACCTTACAGAAGCAGTTTTTTTGCGCTGTGATTTTACAAAAGCGAAATTTGAAAATACCATACTTGAAAAAGCTGATTTCCGTACTTCCGGCAATTATTCTATTAATCCGGAGATGAACCGTATAAGAAAAGCGAGGTTTTCTTTTCCAGGTATAGCTGGTCTCCTGGGGAAATATGATATTGATATAGATCTTCATCCATAATTATCTTAAAAGAACTCATAGTAAATAAAACTACCTTTGCAGTGTTGTCAGCCAGGTTATCGCTCTTAGTAATAGGGGAGGAAAGTCCGGACAGCACAGGGCAGCACACCGGCTAACAGCCGGCTATCTTAAAAGATAAGAGAAAGTGCCACAGAAAATAACTGTCATGCTTTGGTGTGATGAGGGTGAAAACGTGAGGTAAGAGCTCACGATTGTGCCGGGTAACTGGCATAATGGGTAAACCTTGTGTGCTGTAATGCCATGTACACCCCGATTTTTTGCCGGCCCGGCAAAATGTTTTTAACTATCGGGGAGGGTAGGCAGCAAGACTGTAACAGTAATGTTGCAGCCAGATAAATGATAACCCACGACAGAATCCGGCTTACAGGCTGATACTATTATTAACCTGCCAGTTTCATAAGCTGGCGGGTTTTTATTTTCTATTAATATAATCCGGGAAGAAATCCTGTTTTGTTTGCTCCCATTCCGGTTTTATAAAACTGAAGAAAACCGAATTCCGTATGCTGCCATCTTCATTGATGGAATGAGAACGGAATACGCCTTCTTTTACAGCGCCTATTTTTAGCATGGCTTTTTGTGAACGCAGGTTGGTTAAACTTGTTTTAAGTTCAATGCGGTTGAGATTAAGGGTATCAAAACCGAAATTTAACAGCAGGTATTTGCAGTTTTTATTAAACCCGGTTCCATGCAGTGGCTGGTCGATCCATGTCCAGCCAATCTCAAGCCGTTTGTTGTTGAAGTCGATATTGCCAAAGCGTGTGCTGCCGGCATATTTATTATTTATTTTATCGTAAAAAGCAAAAGGGTAAGCTTTTTTTGTTTGCTTTTCTGTTATGGCTGTATCGAAATATTTTTTAAAATCTGCTGCAGACCTGATCTGTACAGATTTGTACCGCCAGATATCGTCATTCACTGCAACAGGCAACAATGGTTCAAAATGTTTTTGCTGCAACGGCTCAATTCTTACAATTTCATTTTCTAAGATAATGTCCTGGTCAAAAAAATTATTGTAAGTAATGTTCATAGCCTTTCTTTTACAAGCCTTGCAGCAATTTTATCAAGCGGTAATGTTACTGAGTCTGCTGAAAAATCATTCCAGTCGATGAAACGAAAAGTTTCTATTTGTTTTGTTTCTTCATAGATACGCAATTGCTGTGCATCAAAAGCATAAGGTGTATCCCTGAGCGGTACCATAATTTCTTCGAGGGCTTTTACAAAATAATAAACCGAAAAGATCTGGTGGGCTGTATTAAATGCACTTTGCTGGTAAATATCCGTGGTGTAAATATGATCTCCTGGTTCCACTTTTAAACTCATTTCTTCAATGAATTCCCTTTTGAGACAATCCCTTGTACCCTCACCCACTTCAAGCCCGCCACCGGGAAACTTGGTGTAGTAATTACCACGTATGTATTCATCGCTTACCAGTACCTGTTTAGCATCGTTTATTAATATGCCGTAAACTCTTATTGAAATTGATTGCACAAATTTTATTTTATTGTATGAATTTAACTGGTTATGGCACTTGCACGTATAAAGTTCCCTTATTGATAATTATACTGCTGACAGTATTCGTGTAATAAAAATTAAAACCATTTTTTCTTATAAAAATAGGCACTGATCACAACTGATATACCAACAGAGATGATCAATGGTACATAAAAGGAGTGCGGCCAGTTTTGCCCGGGTATCGGAACGTTCATCCCGTACACACTTGCCACCAATGCCGGTAATGAAAGGATGATAGTAATGGAGGTAAGTCTTTTTAATACATTGTTCAGGTTGTTTGAAATGATACTGGCAAAAGCATCCAGTGTACTACTGAGGATGTTTGTGTAAGTATTGGCCATTTCAAGCGCCTGGCTGGTCTCCACAATCAGGTCATCCAAAAATTCCTTTTCTTCTTCATTCAGCTGCAAAAAATTAGTACGTTCAATTTTCATCATTAGTAATTCATTACTGCGGAGTGCAGTAACAAAATATACGAGGCTTTTTTGTATCCTCACCAGTTCGAGCAACTCTTCATTCCTGTTAGAGTCATATAATTTTTGCTCCAGTATATTCCTGCGCTGGTTTATTTCTTTCAGAAAATCCTGGAAATTGGTAACCACTTTTTCAAATATTTTCAGCACCATCATATTCTTTTTATCGGGACTGCGGTTCTGGAAAGTGTTCAGGAATTTTTTTATGGCTTCATTCTCAAAAGAATTAACCGTTACAATTTGTGTATGTGTAAGGATGATACATATAGGAATGGTGATATAATACGCATCACTCTCGTTAAAAGAATTGTTTTCCGTAGGTGTTTTTATCACAATGAGCTTTACGTTATCTTCAATCTCGTAACGGCTTCTTTCATCAATATCCAGCGAGTCCTGCAAGAAATCGATGGGAATCTCCAGTTTTTCACTCAGTTCATTAAACTCTTCCTGCTTTAACGGAGGCAATACATTTACCCAGGCACCTGCTTCAGGTTTGTCTATTGCTACCGTTTTATAATTGATGTTCTTAAAATACTGAATCATGGATTGGTTTATATGTTTTAAGGGTTCAGATCATTTTTTTAATTATTGCCAGGTGGTGTTCTGTATGGTAAATGGTAAAATAACAAAGTTCTCTTAAGGTGATTCGTCCCAATAATGGATGCCGCACAAGGTAATCATCCAGTTTTGTTTCGGATGTTCTTTTCTTTTTTAGGGCGCTGATAAATTTTAAAGCGGCCTGGTCCCATTGCTGCAGTAATTTTTGTTTCCCATATTGCACTTCCAGCTTTTTGGGTACAAATCTTCCTTTTGCTTTACCGCCTTCTGCCAATCTCGTCCTGTATTTTTCCACCAGCTGTTCATAGCTTCTTGAATTACGGTTAGGCTTACCGGCAATCCATCTTACAATAAAAGGAGGCAATATAAATGCAAGACGTGAAATATTGGTTGAAATGACAAGATGCTTTATATTTTCAGCAACAGACCATTTTCCATCTTCATGATTAAAAAAGATGCCTTCATCAGCAGCGTAACTGGCTGCTGAAAAATCTGCAAAGGCCTTTTCAGCGGCTGTGATGATTTCTTCTTTGGCCATGTACTGCATTATGGTTCTGCTATTTCTATTTCACCTTTAAATACTAACTCTGCAGGTCCACGAAGCCAGATGTTTTTAAAATGTTCATCATCCACTTTTTCAAATTCAACACTCAGCCTGCCACCCCTTGTCTTTACTTCCACAGTGTTAAAGCCATTGTCATTGTGTGCAGATAACAAAGCTGCCGCTGTAACACCAGTGCCGCAACTTAGTGTTTCATCTTCCACACCACGTTCATAGGTGCGCATGTAAATGGTGTCTTCATCCACTGATTCTACAAAATTTACGTTGATGCCTTCTTTTTTAAAGGCATCGCTGTAGCGTATTTCACGGGCTGTAGCCAGTACATCAATTTCATTTACATCAACAGCAAATTTTACAAAATGCGGCGAACCTGTATTCAGGATCGCATGAGAGGCATGTATATCAACTTCTGATACATCTTTCATTTTTAAGCTTACCCGGCCATCTGTTTCCAATTCTGCTTCATGCTCGCCGTCTGTGGCTATAAAACGATACCTTGCCTTATGTATTCCCTGGTGATGGGCAAACTTTACAAGGCACCTGCCACCGTTGCCACACATGCTGCTTTCATTTCCATCCGCATTAAAATATTCCATGGCAAAATCATACCCCTCTTTTTTTGACAAAAACATCAAACCATCGGCGCCTATACCAAAATGCCGGTCGCAAAGAAATTTGATCTGTTTGGTGGTTAATTTGGGCGCCTGGTTATTGTAGTTATCAAGAATTACAAAGTCATTACCTGTACCCTGGTATTTATAAAATTCAATTTTCATTTTTAATCACTGGTTATAACTGTTAATTATTTTTGCTTTTCCAGGGATTCCTGGCTGTTTTCGGGGTTTTAAAAACCGAATTTCGTATTTAGAATTTATAATTTGGAACAAAAAACAAATTTCCCTTATTTTTGCCCCTCCAAAATAATTTTTGAGTAAAATCGTTTTAAGCAAAACTTATTTTGAGTTCCGGTTCTGTGGCCGAGTGGCTAGGCAGAGCTCTGCAAAAGCTCGTACAGCAGTTCGAATCTGCTCGGAACCTCCAACAACAGTTCCCTCCTTAACCGGGGGGAATTTTACTTTAATATGTTATCAAAAGTACTGCATTATACGGGGCTCGCAGCCTGTATCGCCCTCGTGATAGCCTGTTTCCTGCCCTGGGCTTATTTTGCTGATATCAATCAAACCTTTACCGGTTTTTATTCTTATAAAAATGAGTATGGGCGGCCGGGAAAATTTTTGACATTTGTTGCTGTGGCTGTATTTATACAAATGCTGCTGCCAAAGGTTTGGGCCAAAAGGGTAAATCTTTTTTTGTGTGCCTTGGGTTTGGGATATGCCATCAAAACCTATATACTTTTTTCTTCCTGCTACAACGCTTATTGCCCGGAACAAAAACCGGCACTTTTCATTATGCTGGTATCAGCTATTTTAATGCTGGCTGCTTCAATTTTTCCCGATATGAAGATGGAAGAAAAGAAAGCCGATACCACGAATTAAGTAAATTACACTCATTACACGAATAGGGTAATATTGTAAAAATGATTCGTGTAATTAAAAGCTACTTCTTACCTGCTTCTTTAGCCCAGGCATCTTTTAATGTAGCTGTCCTGTTAAATATAAGTTTGCCAGGTGTTGAATATTTATCAATACTGAAATATCCTTTTCTTATAAACTGGTAACGGGCATCAGCAGACGCATTTTTTAAAGAAGGTTCAAGATAACAATCAATTACCTGCAGGGAATCCGGGTTAATATAATCTTTAAAATCTCCTTCTTCAGATGAAGGGTTTTCTACTTTAAACAAACGATCGTATAAGTTAGCCTGTGCTTTTACGGCATGTGGTATGCTCACCCAGTGAATAGTCCCTTTCACACTGATCGTACTGCTGCCACCACTCTTGCTTTCCGGAATATAGGTGCAGTGTATTTCAGTAATATTGCCATTACTGTCTTTTATAAAGTTTTCGCAGTTTACAATATACGCACTCTTTAGTCGTACCATGGCCCCCGGTGCCAGCCTGAACCATTTTTTCGCAGGCACTTCCATAAAGTCTTCCCGCTCTATCCATAGCTCTTTACTGAAAGGAACTGTTCTTGAACCAAATGATTCGTCAGGGCCGTTTTCACTTACCAATTCTTCTGTTTGTCCATCGGGATAATTAGTGATGATCAGTTTTACAGGGTCAAGCACAGCCATTACCCTCATTGCTGATTTATTTAAATCTTCCCTTACACAGAATTCCAACAGGCTGTAGTCAATCAGGTTTTCTCTTTTAGCCACACCAATACGTTCGCAAAAATTACGGATGCTTTCCGGCATAAAGCCCCGGCGGCGCATACCACTGATCGTTGGCATCCGGGGGTCATCCCAACCATCCACGTGTTTTTCTTCCACCAACTGCAGTAATTTTCGTTTACTCATTACCGTATAGGTCATATTGAGTCTTGCAAATTCGTATTGCCTGGAAGGGAATATTTCCAGCTTTTCAATCAGCCAGTCATACAATTCCCGGTGTGGAACAAATTCAAGTGTGCAAATGCTGTGTGTGATCTCTTCTATACTGTCGCTTTGCCCGTGTGCAAAATCATACATAGGGTAGATGCGCCAGTCGGCACCGGTGCGGTGGTGGTGGGCATCTTTAATGCGGTAGATAATGGGATCTCTCATATGCATGTTGGGAGATGCCATATCAACATTTGCCCTTAATACTTTTTCTCCATCCTGGTATTTACCTGCTTTCATTTCTTCAAACAACTGCAGGTTTTCTTCAACAGACCTGCTTTTATAGGGACTGTCTGTACCTGCCTGGGTAGGAGTGCCTTTCTGTTGTGCAATTTCTTCTGCAGTGGAATCATCCACGTATGCCAGTCCTTTTTTTATCAGCTTAACAGCAAACTCATATAACTGGTCAAAATAATCACTTGCATAATATTCATTCGCCCATTCAAACCCCAGCCATTTCACATCCTCCTTAATGCTTTCCACGTATTCTGTTTCTTCCTTTGCCGGGTTAGTATCATCAAAGCGCAGGTTGGTTTTACCGCCATATTTTATACCTAAACCGAAATTCAGGCAAATACTTTTTGCATGGCCGATATGCA
Source organism: Ferruginibacter sp. (assembly GCA_047600665.1). Lineage (GTDB taxonomy): Bacteria > Bacteroidota > Bacteroidia > Chitinophagales > Chitinophagaceae > Ferruginibacter. The sequence goes on along the minus strand of JASGKJ010000003.1, from coordinate 502,835 downwards.
GGTAGCCATTAGGTTCTGGTGGAAAACGGGTAAGAATTGTTTTATATTTTCCGTTCTTCAGGTCTTCTTCAATTATCTCTTCTATAAAATTCAGGCTCTTTTCTTCGGACATTACTTATAAAATTTGTGTGCAAACTTACAAAAACTGATCTTGTTTAATGATTTAATAACACAGTTTGGCTAAAATGAAATGTTCTTTTACAACTTTATTAAGTATGTGTAAAAGTACATTTCAGCGATATCAGATCAGGTTATGTGTAAGGGGAGTAAGAACGATGGATTTGTTCCAAAGGGTATATGCAATGTAAAAATAATTTTAATGTGCAGGAATGTAAGGGATAACTGCTTTATGCACCTTTTGTTAACCTTTGCCTATATGAGTTTAATGCCAGTTTTTTCAAAGGATATTTTCCGTTGCTTGTACAGGCTGCCGGTTGCCATTTTAAAAGTTTTTTTACTCATACCAAAGTAATCGTAAATCTCTTCAGGATCACTTTTGTCATTGTAGGGGAGATAACCGTTATTTTCCTTTAATAAACGCAGGACTTTGGAAGATTCGTCTTCCACCCGGTTATAACCAGGCTTGCCGGCTGCAATATCTATCTTATTATCCGGTGTAATCTTTTTAATAAATCCCTGGAAATGATCGCCTACCTGTATGTTACGGTATATTTCATTAAAATGCAGCACACCGGTGTGTTTGTTATTAATGATGCAGGTGTAACCAATATCAGTACGGCGGTAAACAACCAGGTTCACTACATCCAGTTCTTTTACAGTTAAGGTCTCATTATCCAGGAAAGGCGCAATTTTTTCAGTAGCGGTAAGGCGGCCTGTTTGTTCATCCAAATAAATGCGGACAAGATAATCCCCGCCAACCCTCATTAAGGAAAGCTGCTTGCTTTTGGGTACAAACAAATCCTTCATCAATCCATTATCCAAAAAAGCACCCTGGTTCGTTACCGATAGTACCCTCAGTTTTACGATATCACCCACTGCACCTTTGGGTTTCAGCGTGGTTGCGATCAGTCTTTCTTCCCCATCATGGTAAACAAATACTTTCAATTCATCACCATCCTTTGTACCTGGTGGTACAAAACGTTTCGGCAATAAAATACCTTTACCCCCGTCATCGAGAAAAATGCCGAAATCCACTGTACGCAATACTTTCAGCAGGTTATATTCGCCAACTTTTACCATGGTATATCTTATCCGGTTACGCTTTCTGCGTTGAAGAGGCCGTTTACAAAATCTTTTTTGTCAAACACCAGCAGGTCCGTTGCTTTTTCACCCACGCCAATGAACTTAACCGGTATCTTAAACTGGTGGGCAATAGCCAGCACCACGCCTCCTTTTGCCGTACCATCCAGTTTGGTAATGGTAAGCGCCGATACATCTGTTGCAGCCGTAAAATGTTTTGCCTGTTCCAGCGCATTCTGGCCAGTGCTTCCATCGAGTACCAGCATTACTTCGTGTGGAGCTTCGGGTATTACTTTCTGGATTACCCTTTTTATTTTACTCAGTTCTTCCATCAGGTGCGCCTTATTGTGCAGCCTGCCGGCTGTGTCAATTATAATTACATCTGAATTCCTGGCAACACCGCTTACCACTGTATCATAAGCTACAGATGCCGGGTCGCTGCCCATTTCTCTTTTTACGATCGGCACATTAGTGCGTTCACTCCATATTGTTAGCTGGTCAACAGCCGCAGCCCTGAAGGTATCTGCAGCACCCAGTAATACCGATTTACCTGCCAATGAAAAATTATGTGCCAGTTTGCCAATAGTGGTTGTTTTGCCAACGCCATTTACACCCACCACCAAAATAACATGCGGTTTATGTCCTGATGGCAATTCATAACTGGCGTAACTGGTATCCTGCGGTGCTGCCACGAGCATGTTTTGAATTTCTTCTTTCAGGATGCCATTGAGTTCTGAGGTATTGAGGTATTTGTCCTTTGCAACACGTTTCTCAATCCTTTCAATAATTTCAACAGTGGTTTCAATACCCACATCTGCGCTTACAAGAGCATCCTCCAGGTTATCCAGCACTTCTGTATCCACCGTGCTTTTGCCGGCAATGGCTTTTGTTATCTTGCTGAAGAAGCCTTCCTTGGTCTTTTGCAGCCCCTGTTCCAGGCTTTCCTGCTGTTGCTTCTTACCAAAAAGTTTATCAAATAATCCCATTTTGCTATACTGTATTAAATAAAAAATGCTGTCCCGAAGTTAACCAGGACAGCTGAATTATTTCAATTCCAACAGGAAGATTACTGTGCTAAAAATTCTTTCACTTTGTCTTTGTGAACGATCGCCTCTTTAAAAGTGTAAGCACCTGTTTTCGGGCTGCGTACAGCTTTAATCACTTTGCTCCAGTTTTTAGCTTCAGCGGCTGCCTTTTGGTCTTTGGTCTTAATCGCCGTTTTTGCTGCTTTTGCCATTGTATTACGTTAAAAAGTTAATTACTTGATTTCTTTGTGAACAGTTACCTTTTTCAGGATGGGGTTGTACTTTTTCAGTTCCAGCCTTTCAGGAGTGTTCTTTTTATTTTTTGTACTGATATAACGGCTTGTACCGGGCTGACCGCTGGTCTTATGCTCCGTGCATTCCAGGATTACCTGTACCCTGTTTCCTTTCTTTGCCATTGTTGTATAGTTAAGTAGTTTATTATTGTTTGTTTACCCGTATCAACTTAGATCTTCTCACCAGCCAGTCTCAGTTGTTTTACAACTGACAACAAACCGTTTTTATTGATTGTACGGATGGCTTCAGAAGAAACTTTCAGGGTGATCCATTTGTTTTCTTCAGCCAGGAAATAACGTTTTGTCTGCAAGTTTGGCAAAAACCTGCGTTTTGTCTTAATATTTGAATGTGATACTTTGTTACCAGTAATTGGCTTTTTACCTGTAACCTGACATACTCTTGCCATATTGCTATTTTTTTGGACGGCGAAGGTATGTAAAGATTTTGGATTTCCGGGTGCAGAGGCAGTACTTTTTTTCTATTTTATCCAAGGGAGCATAAAATTAGCTGGTTTACCGGTTTTTTACCCGCTTTTGATATAAAACCTGCCCGGTTTGCAATGCTACCGAAAGAATGATCAGCGCCAGCCCGGTATAAAAATGGCCATTGAACATTTTGTTTTCTCCAAAAAAGACAAAAGCCAGCAGGATGCCATACACCGGTTCCAGGTTGTAAGCAAGGTTAGCTGTAAACGGAGATATCTTTTTCAGGGCATTTAATTGGAGGTAAAAACAGTAAACCGTACAAACCAATGCCAGTATCAATAACCAGATTAGGTCGCCTGGTGTGGGTACATAATACTTGGCTGGAAAAAATATTATATAAATTGGCAATAAGAGTGTGAGCATAATAAACCCTCCGGCCATTTCATAAAGGGTGAGCAGGCCGGCAGGATATTTATCTACCAGTTGTTTGTTAAAGATGGGGAACAATGAACTTCCAACGGCTGCGATGATCCCAAAAATGATCCCTGTTTTGTATTGAGGATGAAAGTCAAAAATGATATAGATACCTGCAACGGCCAGCGCACCCAGTATAACCTCAGTCAATTGAAACCTTTTGCCTGTAAGCAGCGGATCAAGAAAGGCGGTAAAAAAGCCAGATGCCGAGAAACAAACCAGTGCTATTGAGATATTACCATATTTCACACTGCCGTAAAAAGTTACCCAGTGAATGGCAATGATACATCCTACAGAAAAGATGATCAGTAACTCTTTAAAAGAAAGCCGGTGCAATTCTTTCCGGTAGTATAATAATATAAGAAGCGCTGCTACTGTGAGAAACATCCGGTACCAAACCAGCAGACCTTCATTCAATCCAATAAGCTTTCCAAGTATGGCAGTAAACCCGGCAAGAAAAACAGCGATATGTAACTGGATAAAGGCGTTTTTCATTGCTGTAAAAATAAAGAGCATTCGATAATGAATGCTCTTTATTATATGATTAAGTTATGTTTTTATGCAGGCTTTTTCTGGAACATTTTTGCGCCAAAAATAATAATGTGTACAGCCGCCAGTACAGTGGAGATCATAAACAGGCTATCGTCATGGCCCTCTTTTAATGAAGCTTTGTGCAGGTAAGCTATTGCAATAAGAGCCAGGCTTAAAACAACACCTGTCTTGCTGATCCAGGAGATGCCACTACGGTTTACTTCTCCATTGGCATATATGCTTTTCTTTACGCCATAAAACATATATACATCCAAACCGATCAGCATCCATACGATCAAACGTATCCATGTATCTGCAGGTAAGAAAACCATCATGAATAAACAGGTAAAGATGCCAAGGATAGGCACCAAAGGAACCAATGGTGTTTTAAACGCCCTTGGCAGATCGGGTTCTGCTTTACGCAAAACCATAACACCAATACATACCAGTATAAATGCAAACAGGGTGCCGATACTTGTCATTTCACCCACCACACGGGCAGGGATGAACGCAGCAAAAAGACTTACAAAAACAAGGAATAATAAATTGTTTTTAGCAGGTGTCCTGAACTTAGGATGTACTTCGCTGAATACCTTTGGTAACAGCCCATCTTTACTCATACTGTAAAATACACGGCTCTGGCCCATCAGCATCACCAGTATTACCGAAGCATAACCGCCCAGGATCGCAATGATGATGGCTTTGTTGAGCCAGGGGTAATCTGCGTGGATAACACCACTTGCATCCGGCTTGCCCATATGTTCAATGGCAACCGCAACAGGTGCAATACCATCCTGTCCTTTAAAGGCAGTATAGCTGGTAACACCTGTCATTACATGTGCAAACAGGATGTATAATATAGTACAGATCACCAATGAGCCGAGGATACCAATCGGCATATCTTTTTTGGGATTCTTTGCTTCCTGGGCTGCCGTTGAAACTGCATCAAAACCTATGTAGGCAAAGAATACGATCGCTGCGGCCCTTATAATACCACTGAAACCATATTCACCAAAAGTGCCGGTATTTTCCGGTATATAAGGTTTGTAGTTTTCCGCATTGATATAATTAAAGCCAAGAACGATAAATATAAGTACCACGGTTACTTTAACTGCCACTATCACCGCATTTACTTTTGCGGATTCGGATGTGCCCTTAATAAGGAGCAAACTCATTAATGAAACAATAAAAACTGCAGGGAGGTTAATAATGCCGCCATCCCATGGCCCTGCTGTAAGGCTTACAGGTAAGTCAACTTCATATAAGTGCAGGAATTTTACAAGGTACCTGCTCCAACTGATGCCCACTGTTGCAGCACCTACTGCATATTCCAGCACCAAGTCCCACCCAATGATCCATGCAATAAACTCACCCATGGTGGCATATGAATAAGTGTAAGCACTGCCTGCAACCGGTATCATGGATGCAAACTCAGCATAACACAAGCCTGCAAATGCACAACCCAGGGCAGCTACTATAAATGATATGGTAATGGCCGGGCCTGCCTGGTTAGCTGCAGCACCGCCTGTAATAGAGAATAAACCAGCCCCAATGATTGCACCAATGCCCAGTCCCACTAAAGCTTTTGCACCCAGCGTTTTCTTCAACCCCTTTTCTGATTCTGCAGCTTCTGCAAGTAAGGCTCTAATAGGCTTCTTAACAAATAGACTCATAAATAATAGTTGGTTTTGTTGGTAATGTTCCGATAATTATCGGAATGGAAAAATAAGCAATAAAATCAAATCCCCGTAACCGGCTGCTGTTTTTTGTGGTGAGTGGTGGCGTAGCGTTTTTAAATACTATATTGCGAAACTAATTTACCGACCTGCGTAAAAACTTTGTAAAGACTAACTGTATGGAAGCACAACCTAAAAAGTCCAACAGGCTTACATTATATATAGGCATTGCCCTGCTGGCGGGTATTGTTGCTGGTTTTATATTCAATAAGACATATGTAGGGATAGAAAATAAAAAGATCGCCAATGCCGAAGCCCAGGTGCTCAAGCTGCAGGCACAAATGAAGCCATATGAAATTATTAAAGACACAGTGGCTTATAATAATTTTGTTGCACAGCAAAAAAGCATAGAAGAACAAAAAAAGCAAATTGAATTAAGCATACTTAATACAGGTGATGGTACGACAGCTTATAACAGTATAAACGCATTATCTGACTCACTTAAAAGTATTGCCTCAAAATTTGCAGGACTTACCGATACCACTGCTGCCGGTTACAGGTCACTGCAAAAGCAGGTACAGTTTATCCAGGGACAAAAAAGCGACAACATAAAAGCAAGGGATAAAAAGCTGGAATGGTTTACCATCCTGGCAGATATATTTCTCCGTTTAATAAAAATGATCGTGGCACCGTTGGTATTTACCACGCTGGTGGTGGGGGTTGCCAAGCTCGGGGACATAAAAGCGGTGGGCAGGATCGGAGGTAAGACCCTGCTTTGGTTTGTGGGCGCTTCATTAATGAGTCTTTTACTTGGAATGATACTCGTGAATATTTTTGAACCGGGCAGGACAATGCACTTAATGCTCCCGGACAGTCATGTAAATACGGGGATAGATAAAGCAGCGCTTACCGTAAAAGATTTCTTCTACCACGTATTTCCAGCCAGCGTGGTGGATGCCATGGCCAAAAATGAAATACTCCAGATAGTGGTGTTTTCCTTATTTTTTGGTGTGGCGGCTGCGGCATTGGGCGATGTTTCAAAGCCCGTGGTAAAAGCACTGGATGCCATGGCGCATATCATTTTAAAGGTAACCGGCTATGTAATGAATTTTGCACCGCTGGCAGTATTTGGCGCTATGACTGCCATTATAGCCAAGCAGGGTATTGGCATTTTAAAAACCTATTCCATATTTATTGGTGAATTTTATTTCAGTATGCTCATCCTTTGGTTGCTCCTGATCTTAGCCGGTTATTTATTTATAAAAAAGCGTGTATTCAACTTGGTTAAGCGTATACGTGAACCAATCCTGCTTGCATTCAGTACAGCGAGCAGTGAAGCTGCTTTTCCAAAAACGATGCTGGAGCTGGAACGGTTCGGCTGCAAGGATAAGATCGTAAGTTTTGTATTGCCGCTGGGTTATTCATTTAACCTGGATGGCAGCATGCTGTACATGACTTTTGCTTCCCTGTTCATTGCGCAGAGCTACGGGATGCATATACCTGTTCCAACGCAAATAACCATGCTGCTCGTACTGATGCTTACAAGTAAGGGTATTGCCGGTGTGCCAAGGGCATCACTGGTGGTAATTGCGGGCACCCTGGCAACATTCAATATCCCGGAGGCTGGTATTGCATTGCTGCTGGGTATCGATCCGTTGCTGGATATGGGCCGGAGTGCTACCAATGTGGTGGGTAACAGCATTGCTACGGCAGTAGTGAGCAAATGGGAAGGTGAACTTGGGCACGGGCATGGTCACGAACATATACACGACCATGGTCATCATCATGATTCACACCATCATGGGTAAAAATATAATTAACTATCAACTCAACTTGACAAGTTTTACGGATAAATTTGCAGGATTACAAGCCTTAATGAAAGAGTACCGAAAGAAATAATATTATGCCTGATTTTATTTTGCTGGATTTTCACTGGACACAATTATTACAACCACAATGGTATATTGAAAACGGTGGCATCTGGTTTATACTGTTTGCTGTATTTGCCGAAACCGGCCTGTTTGCCGGCTTTTTCTTTCCCGGCGATTCGCTGCTGTTTGTAACAGGTATTTACAGTAACGACCTTGTGAGTAAGGGACTGGGTATTACAGGAACGGGAACTTTTGTAAACCTCCTGATACTTTGTGTTATCATATCTCTTACAGGTGTCATTGGTAATATGGTTGGTTACTGGTTTGGTAAAAAAGTTGGTCCTGCCATGTATTCCTGGAAGGATAACCTGTTATTTAAAAAGAAATACCTGGAACAGGCGCATGAATTTTATGAAAAGCATGGAGGGGGTGCCATTGTGATGGCCAGGTTTTTACCCATTGTAAGAACCTTTGCACCTATCGTTGCCGGCATCGTTAGTATGGATAAAAAGAAATTTACTTATTATAACATTGTCGGTTCTATTGCCTGGGTATTTTCCATGCTGTTTGCGGGGCATTACCTGCAGGCACTGGTATTAAAGTATTTCAATTTCGATTTAAGGAACCATCTTGAAGTAATTGTAATTGGTATAGTACTCGTAACGACTGCCCCTGTTCTTATAAAACTGTTTACAGGTAAGAAAAAAACAAACGCATAGGATTGCATGCAACAAAAATCTTCTTCTATTTTCAACATTGCTGTGTTGGTGGCAGCACTTGGTTATTTCGTTGATATTTATGACCTGCTTCTTTTTAATATAGTCCGCATCGACAGCCTGCAGAGTATGGGACTGAATGAGGCACAGGTAAAGACCGAAGGCGAGTTTATCATCAGTATACAAATGCTGGGATTACTTGTGGGTGGTATCATCTGGGGTATTATGGCCGATAAAAAAGGAAGGCTGAGTGTACTTTTTGGTTCCATCATTTTGTATTCTGTTGCCAATATCGTCAATGGATTTGTACAAACACCCAACCAGTATGCGTTGGTACGTTTTATTGCTGGCGTTGGCCTGGCTGGTGAACTGGGTGCCGGTATAACACTGGTGTCTGAACTGATCAGCAAGGAGAAACGTGGTTTAAGTACATCATTGGTAGCGGGGATAGGTTTAACCGGCGCAGTAGTGGCCTATTTTATTTCCCAGAATTTCGATTGGCGCATCTGCTATTTTATAGGTGGGGGCCTTGGGTTCTGTTTATTATTACTGCGTATATCTGTGTTTGAAAGTGGCATGTTCAAGCAGGTTAAAGAACAAAATATCAGCCGGGGTAATTTTTTTATGTTCTTTACAAACCGGAAAAGATTCAGGAAATATATACTTGCTATTTTAATTGGTCTCCCATCCTGGTATGTGATCGGGGTGCTGATCGCATTCTCCAACAACTTTGCAAAGGAATTTGGTATCAGCGAGCCGGTTCTCCCCAAGAAAGCCACCATGTATGCTTATGCTGCCATTGCAGTGGCTGATGTGTTGATCGGTTTTGTAAGCCATTGGTTGCAGAGCAGGAAGAAAGCGCTCTTCATTTTTTATACGCTCACCGTAATAGCGATAGGATTCTTCTTTAACCAGCAAAACGGAACAGCAGCAGGAATGTATGTGATCTGTGCTGCCCTGGGTTTTGGTACCGGTTTCTGGGCTATATTCGTTACAATGGCTGCAGAACAGTTTGGTACAAACCTGCGGGGAACTGCCGCCACCACGGTGCCTAACATGGTGAGAGGTTCACTTCCGCTGATACTTATTTTGTTCAATGCATTACAGCCATTAAGCAATTATGTAACAGCGGCCTGGGTAACGGGTATTATCGTAATGGCAGTGAGTGTACTGGCTGCCTGGTTTACTGAAGAAACCTTTGGCAAAGACCTTAACTATATTGAGGAATAGTTAATTAAATTTTAAACTCTTCTTCCTGTAAATCGCAGGGGCAATATTTTTTGTTGTTTTATGTTTTAAAGCAACATGACAAAAAGCATTTTCCTTCTTCCCGCACTTATATTCTCCGTTATCACAAGCAGTGCACAGGCATTTAAAGTAAATATCACCTATACCACGAAACCAGCCTCGCTTACCGGCAGTTCTTATATCTTTTATTCACCCGGTGAAAAACTGGCTATTGGTGATTTCCAGGCCGACCCGGAAAGCAACAGCAGGGCAGTGGCCATTACTTCATCGGGGTTTGCCTTTAGTGCAGGCTTCCGGGGAAATGAAGATGAAGCCGTACTCAACATTGACGTGTACTGCAATTTTAATAAGTCAAAATCCTGGATGAAGGAAAAGGGCAAGAACAAATATATTCTCGGGCACGAGCAGCTGCATTTTGACATCAGTTACCTGACCACTATGCGGTTCATTCAAAAATTAAAGCAGGCAAAATTTACCACCAGTAATTACAACCAGGTCGTACAAAAAATTTACAGGGAATCAGTAAACGAACTCCAGGCAAAACAGGATCAATATGACTCAGAAACAATGAATGGACAACTGGAGGACAAGCAATTGGCATGGATGGAAAAGGTAGGAAAAGAACTGGAAAGTATAGCAATCAGGTAACCTGTTAACTTTTCCTGCTGCTAACTAATTCTCTTGAAAGCCTATAATTCTACAGAGTTTCTACCAATTCAATAAACCTGTCCACCATAATCCTTGTAATATCAAGGTGTGTCACAAGTCTTATTTGGGTGGGTGATATATCAATCGCAAGTATATTGTATTGAGCCAATTTATCAACCAAAGTTTTAGCGGTATAATCGCCAGTAACTTCAAAGACGACAATATTTGTTTCAACCGGCAGCATGCTTTTTACAAAAGATTTTTTTTGCAGGGCGGCTGCAATCAGGCGGGCATGTTCATGGTCGTCTGCCAATCGCTCAATATTATGCTCCAGGGCATAAATACCGGCAGCTGCTAAATAACCAGCCTGCCGCATACCGCCTCCCAAAACTTTTCTTACCCTCCTTGCTTTTTTAATAAAAGCCATATCCCCCAGCAGAAGGCTTCCAACCGGGGTACCTAATCCCTTGCTCAGGCAAATTGAAATGGTATCAAAAAGCTGTCCATATATTTTAGGATCTTCTTTGTTTGCCACGATGGCATTAAATAGCCTGGCACCATCCAAATGAAGCTTCAAATTATTTTGTAGGCAAACTTCTTTAATTTCCTGAATATCATTAAATTTATAACAAGAACCACCGCCTCTGTTGGTCGTATTTTCAAGACATACAAGACTTGAATTTGCTTTATAATCAGCATCGGGATTAATACCCGTCTGCACCTGTGCGGCTGTTATCATACCTCTCTCTCCATCAATGAGTTTTACCTGGCAACCACTGTTAAAAGCTATCCCGCCACCTTCATACTGGTATACATGGCTCAGCTTATCACAGATTACTTCATCCCCGGGTTGGGTATGACATTTAATAGCTATCTGGTTGGTCATTGTGCCGCTTGGACAAAATATAGAAGACTGTTTATCAAATATATTAGCGGCTATTATCTCTAATTTATTTATAGATTCATCTTCTCCAAAAACATCATCGCCTACCGGTGCTTTCATCATCGCTTCCAGCATACCGGCTGAGGGTTTTGTTACTGTATCTGACCGTAAATCAATTATCATAGAACAAATATAAGTGTTGATTTCCAGTGATGTCGGTATAGTAGCGGCTGTTCCTTTTACTCAATAATCCACCAGTTTTCAACGTTTTTTAATCTAAGGCTATGAAATTCAATTTTCTCAATGTACCTTTGTACGCTGTTTTAAGGGTTTTTGTTGAATAAATAGTTTATTTTCTGCAACATTTTACCTTAGCCAGCTGTCTTTATAATTGGCAATCAATTCTGAACTTAAATCTAGCAAATGAGGCAACTTAAGATCGCAACCCAGATAACCAACCGTGATTCCCAGGCGGTTGAGAAATATCTGCAGGAGATTTCGAAGATTTCAATGATCACACCCGAAGAGGAAACTATCCTTGCCCAGAAAATTAAAATGAACGATCAAAGGGCACTTGATAAACTCGTTCAGGCGAACCTTCGTTTCGTGGTATCTGTTGCTAAACAATACCAGCACCAGGGTTTATCCTTGAGTGATCTTATCAATGAAGGTAACCTTGGGTTGATAAAAGCTGCCCAGCGTTTTGATGAAACAAAGGGGTTTAAATTTATCTCATATGCCGTTTGGTGGATCCGTCAGTCAATACTGCAGGCTTTAGCTGAGCAGGGCAGGCTGGTTCGTTTGCCTCAAAATAAAATCGGTACTTACAATAAAGCAAATAAAGCCTACATGGCTTTTGAGCAGGAACATGAAAGGGAGCCTTCAACAGAGGAACTGGCCGAGTTGCTTGAAATGAGCGAGACAGAGATCAACAATATATTCCAGAGCAATACCCGCCATACTTCACTGGATGCACCAGTGCATGAAGCGGAAGATGTGGCGATGGGAGATCTTCTTAAAGGTGGAGATGAAACCGATGAGGATGTTATGCATGATTCCTTACGGAACGAGATCCGCCGGGTGCTTAAGTCTTTAAGCCCGAGAGAAGCTGAAATTGTAAACGCCTACTTTGGTCTTGATGGTGAAAATGGCGTAACAATTGAACAGATCGGTCAGAAATATGACCTTACAAAAGAACGTATCCGCCAGATTAAAGAAAGGGCTATCAAGCGTTTACAAAAAGCAAGGTACAGCGGCGCTTTAAAAGCCTACCTTGGTTAAAAATATTATGAGTTAGTATGTTGTCCCCAGTGATACTTCACTGGGGATTTTTTCGTTATTAAGGGAGGTTGGCAATTTGCCGGCTTTGAACCTTAATATGAAAAAACTTATCCTGGTTTCATTACTGCTTACGATTGCATTAAAACCTGTGGCTCAAACCAGGAAACATTCATCCTTATTTGACTTAACAAAAGACTATAAGCAAAAGGGAAGAACTATCAGCCCGGTTAATCTTTTTCAGCAATACAACCTGAAAAAGGGAACACTGGATTCATCCCTTAAAAATGCCCGCCGGTTCCGGCTGATTAATACTGCTGTTAAAACGATTCTCAAAAAAAGAGCTGCGGCTATCAGCCTTTCGCTGCCTTTTGTGGATGGAAAGACATACAACCTGGAGTTAATAGAACAAAAAATTAACACCGCCAGTGATTTTGCCTTTGGTGAAATTAGCAATAACGGTAAAAGAACTAAACTTTCTTCGGATGCAGGACTTCATTACAGGGGCTGTGTATCTGGTGACAGTTCTTCCTTTGCCGCATTCAGCTTTTTTGAGAATGGGGATGTAATGGGCTTATTTTCGAACAGCGAAGGAAATTTTGTTTTTGGAAAAAAACAGGGCGACAGTTCATATGTTTTATATAACAGCGATGAATTAAAAATCCCGGGAGGTATTGACTGTGCTACGGATGAATCATTGGTTGAAGGGCAGGAAGATATCGATTATGCTAAAGAGGCAGGCACCCTTGCAATAACTCCATCCATTCTTTGTAAAAAAGTAAGATTTTACTGGGAGCTGGATTATAATCTTTACCGGAATAATTTTAACAGCAACCTTGTTAATGTTCAAAATTATGCAGTTGGACTTTTTAACCAGGTGGCTACCATGTACCAGAATGAAGGTATTGCAGTGGAACTATCCGAAACTTATGTGTGGACCGTGCAGGATCCATACAGAACAGACAGTTCTTCTCATGCGCTTTCTGATTTCAGGAGTCGCTGGAATGCACTTGGCCAAAGCTATAACGGCGACCTGGCTCATTTGATCACGGGAGGAATACCCAGTGGTTCGGGTGGTAATGGCGGTATCGCTTATGTAGATGTCTTGTGCATCCGGAGTTCCGCTTATGGATACAGCAATGTGAAAGGAACTTATAAGTCTTATCCAACTTATTCGTGGGACGTGGAAGTGCTTACACATGAGATCGGTCATAATATGGGCTCCCGCCATACTCAATGGTGTGGCTGGAACACAGGCGCCGGCGGAACTTGTGGCGCAATTGATAATTGTGTAACGCTGGAAACGGCCAATAGCGGATGTTCCAGTTGTTCATCCACAACAGATATAAATGCGTTGCCTGCAGGCTGGAAGGGTACAGTAATGAGTTATTGCCACCTGAAAAGTAATATAGGTATAGATTTATCACAAGGCTTTGGTCCATTGCCCCAAGCTAAGATCAGGGGCAGGGTTTCTTTATCCTCCTGCCTGGTTTCAAATACATTTTGGACAGGCAGTACAGATAGTCTTTGGTCAAAAGCCGCCAACTGGAGTTGTGGTATTTTACCTAATTCCTCCACTGATGTTACTATACAGGCGGGTGTTCCTAATTTTCCTGTTGTAACCGGCAGTGCTGTTTGCCGTAAACTAAATATGCTGCCAGGTGCAGATATAAAAATAAAAACGGGTGCCAGTTTTGTAATTGGATCCCAGGTTAGTCAGCCACTCATTACACCGCCCACCCTCGGCGATCTATATATCACAGGCGCCGCCACACCCGCAGGTGTGATGAATGCAGGTGATGCAATTGTATTGTCACAAAAATTTGCCCGGGTCACCAATACACTGTTTGAAATACCCTCGCTTTACTTAACCGGCGGGGCTTCCTATTCATTTGTACCGCAATATGGTGACTGGAGCAGTAAATATGGTTTTACCGGGACTGCGCTGGCAAATGCCACAGCAGGCGATGCATTCAAAATAAATGGAACCGATCTAAAGGCTCCTGCCGCAAGTGGTTTTTATCACATTGCTGTAGATTTTCAGCGTGCACGTTTTTTTGTTATCCCGGCTCTTGCCAAAGTTTTCTTACCAACTTCAGGCGAATTATATATAACCGGCAATGCAACTCCCGGTGGCGTTATGGCTGTTGGGGCAGCACCTTTACCCGCCCAAAAGTTCACAAAGATCAGTAACACATTGTATGAAATTTCTATTGCTTTAACTGGTAATGGATCTTATGCATTGGTGCCCGTATATGGCAGTTGGCTGGGAAGGTATGGTGGTGTTGGAGCTATTAATACCAATAATACTGCCGCAGATTATTTCAAACAGGCCGGCACTGACCTGAAAGCCCCACCGGTAACCGGTAATTATAAGATCACTGTTGATTTTCAGCAGGGCGTCTTTACGCTTACCAAATTGTAATTCCATTTATTTACTGCAGGATTTAATAACATTCAATCCAGATTGCCTGTTATGGAGCTTCTGTAACCTTTCCTTATAAAATCTATAACGATTTATCACGTAAATTCGCAGATTATACTCAGCAGACAGATATGGAAAAGAATACTACAGAAAAAGTACATTGTTTAATTATTGGTTCAGGCCCGGCAGGATATACTGCCGCTATTTATGCAAGCCGTGCAGGTTTAAATCCCGTTTTATACCAGGGCATTCAGCCCGGAGGCCAGCTTACTATTACAACAGAAGTGGAAAACTATCCTGGTTACCCGGAAGGTATACAGGGACCGGATATGATGGTGAATTTTGAAAACCAGGCAAGGCGTATGGGAGCGGATATCCGTTATGGTCTTGCTACAAAGGTTGACCTTTCTGCCCGGCCCTATAAAGTAGAAATTGATGAAGAAAAATGGATTGAAGCGGACTCAATTATTATCTCAACCGGTGCTTCTGCCAAATGGCTGGGCATCGAAAGTGAACAGCGTTTAAATGGTTATGGTGTGAGTGCCTGCGCCGTGTGTGATGGCTTTTTCTTTAAAGGAAAAGAAGTTGCCATTGTTGGCGCCGGTGATACAGCAGCCGAGGAAGCCTTGTACCTGTCAAAGATATGCTCGCATGTACACATGATCGTTAGAAAGGGAGAAATGAGGGCAAGTAAAGTAATGCAGGAAAGAGTTAAAAATACCTCCAATATTACTGTTTACTGGCATCATGAAACAGACGAAGTTTTGGGGGATGGAAAAGTGCATGGCGTAAGAATTAAGAATAACCAAACCGGTGAGACAAAAGAAATACCGGTAAGTGCATTTTTTGTTGCCATTGGTCACCAGCCCAACAGTGATATTTTTAAAGGCTGGATCGATATGGATGAAGCCGGTTATATCAAAACAATACCAGGTACAAGTAAAACAAATATAGAAGGTGTGTTTGCTTCAGGTGACGTGCAGGATAAAATTTACAGGCAGGCTGTAACGGCTGCCGGCAGCGGTTGTATGGCAGCACTGGATGCAGAACGTTACCTGAGTGCAAAAGGATTGCATTAACAGATAATTTTATAATTGATAATGGATAGTGTTTTAAGATATTCATTATTGACGATTCACCATTCACTATTTACGCATGCTTACTATACACTTACATGCTTTAGAGTTTTTTGCCTATCATGGCCTGTATGAAGATGAAAAAAAAGTAGGTAATAATTTTATCGTGGATGTGACTGTTGAAATTGATGCGGATGAAAAGATCACCGCTTTATCGCAAACGGTTGATTACGTCATTCTGTATGAGATCATTCACAAACGAATGCAACGGGCCACCAAATTGCTTGAAACCGTGGCACAGGATTTGGCTGAAGAAATGCACCTTGCTGACAACCGTATCAAAAGTATTGCCGTTACTATAAAGAAATTAACTCCGCCAATACCAAACTTCAGGGGTTCAGTAAGCGTAAGTCTTAAAAAAACATATTAGCAATGAAGATCCTGCTCACTGCAATATTATCTTTTCTTCTTTTTATTGCAGCTGCACAGGATATCAATGCATTGCTTAAAGAAGCTGCCCGCCTTGAAACGCTTCCAAACGAAAAGGCGTCTCTTGAAAAATTTAAAGAAGTATTGAAACTTCAGCCCACGAACCTGTTAGCATTAACCAAATGCAGCGAGCTCTGCAGCCGTATCGGGAAGAGAGAGGCCAGTGAAAAGTCAGCCGAGAATTACTATCTCACCGCCAAGAATTATGCAACTGCAGCTTTAAAAATAAACCCTGCAAATTCTGATGCCAATTGTGTAATGGCAATTGCATTGGGCAGGATCGCATTATCAAAAAGTGGTAAAGAAAAACTTAACAGTGCAAAAGAAATAAAACGGTATACCGATGCGGCTTTGAAATATGATCCTGCCAATTTTAAAGCATGGCATGTATTAGGTAAATGGCATTACGAATTGAGTACCCTTAACTTTTTTGAAAGGACTATCGTTAAAGTTGTTTTTGGGGGCCTGCCACCTGCTTCATTAAAAGAATCCATTGCTGCATTTGAAAAAGCAAAAAACCTGTCTGCCGGTTTCTTGCTTAATTATCTTGAAATGTCAAAGGCATATAAAGAGAACGACCAGAATGACAAGGCAATTGCTGCACTAACCACCCTGCTCCAGCTTCCTAGCCAGACAGAGGATGATCCCATCATTAAAAAGGAGGGGAGAAAATTGCTGGAAGAATGGCAGTAAAACCTGCTGTTACCGCTCACCCTTTTAACATTACAGGGCAACGGTTTTGCCTTATCTTCGGCAGCAAATTTCCAAGATATGCTGAAGTTGTTTTTCTCCTGTGTGTTATCATCCGTAGCCTTCCTTTTTTCAGTTGCCCAGACAGAAGATGCCGTTGAATCCAAGTATGATCCTCATGTTTTGTTTTCCCCATTGTTTTATCCTGCAGGCGCTACTGAAACAAGAGCAGCCACAGGTGAACCCAATGTAGGGTACTGGCAGAACAAAGCCGATTATAAAATTGATGCTGCATTGAATGATGTAAACCATGAAATAACTGCAACGGTTGTTATCACTTATACTAATAATAGTCCTTTAAGTCTTCCGTTTTTATGGCTGCAACTGGACCAGAATTTATTTACCAAAGACAGCCGTGGTCAAAAACGTATGCCGGTTGACAGCCGCAGCCGTTATGGTGATTCAAAGAGTCATTTTGAAGGCGGTTATAAATTAAGCAAAGTATTGCTGAATGACGGTGCTGTCGATTATGTGGTAAGTGATACAAGATTGCAGTTGCGGCTTCCGTTACCTATGAAGCCCCAAGGCGATGTGGTAAAAATAAAGATCGAGTATTCGTTTGTGTTACCTGGATATGGAGCAGACAGGTGTGGTAT
This sequence comes from Ferruginibacter sp., assembly GCA_047600665.1. Taxonomy (GTDB): domain Bacteria; phylum Bacteroidota; class Bacteroidia; order Chitinophagales; family Chitinophagaceae; genus Ferruginibacter. Next base: position 485,230 of record JASGKJ010000003.1, on the reverse strand, counting down.
TGTAAAAACAAAGAATGGAGAAATATTTGCGGTAGCTCAATGGTATCCCCGTATGTGTGTGTTTGATGATGTAAGTGGCTGGAACACGAACCCATACCTGGGTCCGAGCGAGTTTTACCTGGAGTACGGGGATTTTGATTTTACCATTACAGCACCTGCGACACATATTGTGGTGGCAAGTGGGGAGTTACAAAATCCGTCAGAGGTTTTAACTCCTATACAGCAAAAAAGACTGGAAGATGCAAAGAAAAGTGATAAGACAGTTATGCTGCGTACAGAGTCAGAAGTAAATGATCCTGCTTCAAGACCAACAGCAAAAACATTGAGCTGGCATTATAAAATGACCAACGCAAGAGATGTGTCATGGGCGGCTTCAAAGGCGTTTATCTGGGATGCTGCAAAAATAAATTTGCCCAGTGGAAAAGCGGCACTCGCTATGAGTGTGTATCCTGCAGAAAGTGCAGGTACTGCAGCCTGGGGAAGATCTACAGAATATACCAAGGGAAGTATAGAAAATTACAGCAAACGCTGGATGGAATACCCATACCCGGTTGCAACAAACGTAGCTTCAAATATCAGCGGTATGGAATATCCTGGTATTGTTTTTTGTGGTATGCAATCAAAAAGAGGCGACCTGTTTGGTACTACAGATCATGAATTTGGTCACACCTGGTTCCCTATGATCGTGGGCAGTAATGAACGTAAATATGGCTGGATGGATGAAGGTTTTAACCAGTTCATCAATTCTTTATCTGATGACGATTTTAATAATGGGGAATACAATGAAGCAAGGGTGAAGATGGATTACATGGCACCATATATGTTTGGTGAAAGTACAGAGGCCGTTATGAATACACCAGATGCAATGAAAGAAGCCAATATTGGCCGCATGCTTTACTTCAAACCTGAATATGCACTTGAATTATTGAGAAGTGAAATTATCGGGCCTGTACGGTTTGATTATGCATTCAAAACGTATATACAGCGCTGGGCATATAAACATCCGACGCCATGGGATTTTTTCAGAACGATGGAGAATGTTGCAGGCGAAGACCTGTGCTGGTTCTGGCGATCCATGTTTTTAGAAAATTATAAACTGGACCAGGCTATTGTATCAGTGGCTTACAAAAATGGTTCAGAAAAAAATGGAGCAGAAGTATTGCTGGCTAACCTTGACCAGATGGCAATGCCAATCATATTATCTTATGAAACGGTTAATGGTGATAAAGGAGTCATTAAACTTCCTGTTGAGATATGGAATAATACAAAGGTCTTTAAAGTAAACCTGCCGGTTAAAGAGAAATTAAAGACTGTCGAAATTGACCCGGATAAAATTTTCCCGGATATGAATTTTGACAATAATAAATGGAGAGAATAAGTGATGCTTGTTTAATTTGGCAGTTGTAAAAAATATTTCCTGTTTGTTGTCCTGTTTTATTCTTCCTGTTTGTTATAAGTGTATAAATCAATACATTTAATAACAACTAAAATCTAAAAAGATGGAAGAGTACATGTTAATTTTCCGGCACGAGGATGGACAGAAAGTAGCATCACCCGAACAGATCCAGGTATGGATGAAACAAACGATGGACTGGATCGGCGGTATTGCAGCACAAAATAAATTTGTTGTAGGCAATGGTTTACCTTTTGCAGATGCAAAAGTGGTGCATCACAAAGGAGTTGTTACCAACGGACCTTTTGGTGATATCAAGGAAACTATTGGCGGCTATATTACTGTAAAAGCAACATCGGTGGATGAGGCAGTGGAATTTGCCAAAGGATGTCCTGTATTACAGGGCGATGGAAATACAGTTGAAGTAAGAAAAATAGCCAAAGGAGATGGTGTTCATTAAAAAGCGATGCCTTCCGTTTTATAAAAGCGGAAGGCTTTTTTATGTATGGAGCAAAAGGAATTGATACCGCATTTATTCAGAACCGAATTCAGGAAAATAACAGCTGTTCTTTGCAAATTCCTGGGTGCAGAGAATATGCAGGTTGCTGAAGATATTGCTTCAGAAACGTTTTTATCTGCGCTTGAGGTATGGCCGTACCGGGGAATACCAGCGAATCCAACTGCCTGGCTGTACACTGTTGCAAAAAATAAAACAAAAAATCATCTTCAAAGGCAGCAGCTGTTTGCTGGAAAAATTACAAAAGTGCTTGCTGCATCTTCTCTTTCTGCAGAGGAATTGGAAATTGATCTTTCAGAAGAAAATATCACGGACAGCCAGTTGCAGATGCTGTTTGCCATTTGCCACCCGGCATTGTCTGCAGAGGCACAAACGGGATTGGCATTGCGTATTCTTTGTGGTTTTGGTATTGATGAGATAGCGGCTGCTTTTTTAACGAATAAAGAAGCCATCAGTAAGCGGCTCACCCGTGCAAAAGAAAAAATAAAGACGGAGCATATTAAAATAGAATTCCCTCCAGGTGCTGAAATTAATAACAGGCTGGAAGCAGTCTTAAGAACATTGTATTTACTTTTCAGCGAGGGGTATTATTCTGAAAGCAACGAAACTGTTTTGCGGGAGGAGTTTTGCAAAGAGGCTATGCGGCTCACCTGGTTTTTAACTGAGAATGAAGCAACCAATACACCTGCTGTAAATGCGTTGATGGCACTCATGTGTTTTCATGCATCCCGTTTTAAAGCAAGAATGAACAGCAGTGGTGAGATCATTTTGTACGAAGACCAGGATGAACATTTATGGAGTTATGAATTGATAGAAAAAGGTGCTTATTTTCTTAATGCCGCTTCACAGGGAAATACACTTTCAAAATATCACCTTGAAGCAAGTATAGCCTGGTGGTATACCAAAAAAGAAAGCAGCACCGAAAAATGGGAAACAATATTGCAATTATATAATCACTTGCTTGTAATTGAATATTCACCGGTTGCGGCACTTAACAGAGCTTATGCGCTTTCGAAAGCAAGAAATAAGGAAGAAGCCATCAGGGAAGCTGAAAAATTAAGGCTTGAAAATAATCATCTCTATCATCTTCTTTTGGGTGAACTTTATACCGGTATTGACAACGATAAGACTGCTGAACATTTCAATATGGCACAAATACTTTCAAACTCACCAGCCGAAAAGAATATTATTTCACGGAAATTGCAGCATTTAAATAAAGCTTGAATGAAAGCAAAAAAAGGAACATTAAGGACCTGCTCTAAAGGCCATCAATATTATAAGAGCAGTGATTGTCCTGTATGCCCGGTTTGCGAAAAGGAACGTACTACGGGTGAAAGTTTTTTGTCAGCACTCTCTGCACCCGCAAGACGTGCCCTCGAGAATGCCGGTATCACAACATTAAAGCAATTGTCAAAAAAATCAGAAGCTGCTGTTTTAAAATTACATGGTATGGGGCCTGCCAGCATTCCAAAATTACGCAGTGCATTGAAGGAGGCGGGCTTATCATTCAGCAATGAATAGGGAGCTGCTAAACAACTTCTCCTTCTATATCATAATCATATGCCTTCGTGATTTTTATATTCACAAAATCACCGGGGGTTAATTTTTTATCGGTATTGATGATCACTTCATTGTCTACTTCCACGCTGTCAAACTCAGTCCGGCCGAGATAGCGGCCTGCTTCTTTTTTATCTACGATCGTTTTAAATACCTTCCCTACTTTTTCCTGGTTTTTTGCAAAGCTTATTTCCTGCTGTACTTCCATTATTTCCTGCGCCCTTGCTTCCTTTTCTTCTGCAGAAATATCGTCATTCATGCTGTAAGCACCAGTGCCTTCCTCATGACTGTAAGTAAATGTACCAACACGGTCGAAGCGCATTTTCTGTAAAAAAGTCTTCAGTTCTTCCACATCGCCTGGTGTTTCACCGGGGAAGCCTGCAATAAGCGTTGTGCGCAGGCATATACCTGGAATGCGTAAACGGATTTCTCCCACCAGGTCTTCCATCTCTTCTCTTGTGATCTGTCTCTTCATTAACTGCAGTACATTATTGGCGGCATGCTGCAAAGGCATATCAAGGTAATTGCAGATGTTTTCCCTTTCCTTCATCACGTCTATGATCTCGATGGGAAATTTGGATGGATAGGCATAATGGAGGCGAATCCATTCAAGCCCTTTTACATCGGCCAGGGCATGCAGCAGTTTGGGTAATTCTCTTTTTTTATAAATGTCAAGGCCGTAATAAGTAAGTTCCTGTGCTATCAGCATCACTTCTTTCACACCCCGGTCAACCAGTCTTTTGGCTTCATCCACCAGTGCTTCGATTGGTTTACTTACATGCTGCCCACGCATTAACGGTATGGCGCAAAACGTACAGGTACGGTTGCAGCCTTCACTGATTTTTAAATAAGCATAGTGACTGGGAGTGCTTAATAACCTTTCTCCAACCAGTTCACTTTTATAATCTGCTTCAAATTTTTTTAAGATCAAGGGAAGTTCCATGGTGCCGAAATAGGCATCCACTTCAGGTATTTCTGTTTCAAGGTTGTTTTTATAACGTTCGCTCAGACAGCCGGTCACATACACTTTGTCCAGTTTTCCCCTGCGTTTCAGTTCCACCTGCTGCAGAATGGTATTAATGCTTTCTTCTTTCGCTTTTTCTATAAAGCCACAGGTATTTACAATAACAATGTTGTGGTCCTTCTTCCGGCTTTCATGCACCACATCAATTTCGTTTGCGGCAAGCTGGCCACTGAGCACTTCGCTGTCCACCATATTCTTACTGCATCCCAGCGTAATAATATTTACTTTATCCCGTTGTATTGTTTTTGTCTTCATATTAAAAGGCGAAGTTAACGAGTTGTTTGCAGTTAGCCACTGCTCATGCGTATTTCCACGTATAAAACATCGTATTTTTCACATGCTAAATTTTATTCACATAATATTTTTATTCAACCCTGATTTGCTAATTTCGGCCTCCAAAATTTTACCTGTTAATGCTCCTTAAATCCTCTTTATCTGTACTCCTGTGTATACTGGCGTGTTCGGTACTGCATGCACAAGGAAAAATAAACGGGGTCATTAAGGGAGCCGACGAAGCGCCGCTTGGTACTTCAACCATTTTATTGTACAGTTTCCCGGATTCAGCACTTGTTAAAACTGCACTCAGCACTTCGGATGGCCAGTTTGAGCTGGAGGAAGTAATGCCTGGTAATTATTTTGTTATCGTTACCCATTCAGGGCACAAAAATAAAAGCACATCGATTTTTTCTGTGAATCCAGAACAGGAATTGAAATTGCCTTCAATACAATTAACAGCGGTTGAAAAAACACTGGTTGGTATAACGGTTACCGGTAAGAAACCACTGGTGGAAGTAGTGGCTGACAGAACTATTTTTAATGTAGAAAACAGTATTAATGCTACAGGGAGCAATGCTTTTGAACTCCTGCAGAAATCACCCGGTGTGATCACTGATAAAGATGATAACATTGTTGTGAAAGGAAGAAGCGGTGTACGTATTTATATTGACGGGAGGCTGGTGCAGATGGAGACGGCAGACCTGGCTGCTTACCTTAAATCAATCAATTCAGCAGATATTGAAGCAATAGAGATTATCACCAATCCTTCAGCAAGATATGATGCATCAGGTAATGCAGGCATTATAAACATACGGTTTAAGAAAAATAAAAAACTGGGGTATAATGGTTCTGTAACAGCAGGTGCTGCAAAGGGAAAAAATTATAAAACAAACAGCGGTTTTAGTTTTAATTACAGGAACAATAAACTGAACTTTTTTAGTAACTACAGTAACGCATGGGCAAAAAACCAGTTTAATTTCGACATGCACCGTAAACAGAATGACAGTTTGTACGACCAGCGTAATATACAAATAACAGAGGGCTGGTCGCATAATGTAAAAACGGGAGTTGATTTTTTTGTAGCCGATAAACATACGCTGGGTGTTATTGCCACAGGTAATTTTAATGAGAACACGGCTTATACAGATACCCGTACACCGATCAGTTCATTGAACGATGGTAAGCTGGGGCAATTGCTGTATGCACAGAATATTCTGCCGCTCAGCGTACGGAATATGAATTACAATTTTAATTACCGATACGCTGATACAACCGGCACTGAGTTTAATTTTGATGCCGATTATGGAAAATATAAAAGCCGCCGGAGCAGTTACCAGCCCAACTACTATTACTCACCCGCCGGAGTGTTGCAGGATTCAAACATCTACTGTAATAAAACACCCAATAATGTAAGAATACTTACTTTTAAAACAGACTTTGAGCAGTCTTTTGGAAAGTCTAAAATAGGAGTGGGGTTAAAAACGGCGAATGTAAGGACCGATAATTCATTTGATTTTTTTGATGTGATCAATGGATTACAAATAAGGGATCTTTCCAGGAGTAATAATTTTTCGTACAGGGAAAATGTAAATGCGGCCTATGTAAATTATAATACAGCATTCAGTAAAAAATGGAAACTGCAGGCAGGCATCAGGGTGGAGCAAACGTCCAGTACAGGTGTGCTGAAAAGAGCAGATGGAATAATACGCTCAGACGATAAGGTGGAAAGGAAGTATACCGACCTGTTCCATAGTATTACGCTGACGTATGACATGAATGAAAATAATTCGTTCAGCCTTTCATCTAATCGCAGGATTGACCGGCCGGTTTACCAGGATCTGAATCCTTTTGAAAATAAACTGGATGAATTAACTTACCAGAAAGGCAATGCTTTTTTAAAACCACAATATGCAAATAATATACAACTGGTGCATAGTTTTAAAGGAAGATTTATTACCACACTTGGATATTCACACGTAAGTGATTTCACTGCACAGATCATTGATACAATAGAAGAGAAAAGAAGTTTTATAACAAAGCGAAACCTTGCCAGCCAGGATATAGTGAATATTAATTTTTCTCTGCCTTTTCAAATTAAAGACTGGTGGAGCCTTTACACCAGCATAAATTTATTTCACAGCCACTACCTCGCTGATCTTGGCCCCGGTAAAATGGTGGATATAAAAGTTACCTCCGGCAGTTTTTATGCACAAAACAGTTTTTCACTGGGTGATGATTGCGCAGCTGAACTCACGGGATTTTATAATGCTCCCGCTGTTTGGTCCGGTACATTCCGCAGTATTGGTATGGGTGGCATGGATATAGGATTTCAAAAATTATTGATTGATAAAAAAGTAAGTGTAAAGCTTAGCTTTACAGATATATTGCATACACTCCGCTGGCAGGGCAGAAGTACTTACAGTGGTGCTGATATTACAGCAATGGGACGCTGGGAAAGCAGGCAGGTAAAATTAAACCTTACTTATCGTTTTGGTAATAACCAGGTGAAGCAGGCCCGGCAAAGAGCCACCGGCAGTGATGAAGAGAAAAAAAGAACAGAGGCAGGCGGGCTGTTAGGCGGCAGTTAATCAATAACGATCCTCGGTAATGCAGCAAGATAGGATTGCTTAAAAGTGGCACCCAATCCATTCCCTTCTGGCATTGCGATCTCTCCGGTATTATTATAGGTAATGCCATCTTTAACAGGATCTTCCTCAAACATCAATGGTGTATCAAAGTCGCAATGAATGATCATATCGCTGGTCAGTGAAAAATGCGCCGCTGCTGTAAAACCTAATCTTGATTCAAGAAAGCCGCCGGTTTGAACTTTTATATTGTTTGCTTCAGCAAGTGCGGTTATTTTTTTTGCCCTGTATATGCCTGATGATTTGCCCAGTTTTATATTAAAGTAATCACAGGCATCCAGTTCTAATAACCTTTTGGCATCATGTTCATCACAACAGGATTCATCTGCCATGATCTTTACTGGACTGTTTTTCTTGATGGCCGGGAGGTTCATAAAATCCCATCTTGGTATTGGCTCTTCACAATGCTGTATGTTATAAACAGCAAGTGCATTAAGAATATCCAGTGTGGTAGCTGCATTCCATCCCTGGTTGGCATCTATTCTTACAGGTATATCCATACCAACCGCTTCTCTTATTAATCGTATGCGTTCAACATCCTGCTCCTTTGTACCGCCCAGCTTTACTTTTATTACCTGGAAGCCTGCCTGTTTTATTTTTAATGCATCAGCAGCCATTTTTTCCGGTATGTCAATACTCACTGTATAATCAGTAAATAGTATCTTATTGTTACTACCGCCTAAAAATGAATAGAGTGGTTTGTCTGCATGTTGTGCTGCAATATCATGGAGCGCCATATCAAAAGCGCTTTTGATACTTGTATTGGCAAAAATCACTTTGTCCATTGCATGTGCAGCGCCTTCAATATCCAGTGCATTTTTGCCCTTTAATATTTGTGCAAGGTATTTTCCTACCACCATACCGGTTTCATTACTCTCCCCGTTGATAGACATAAACGGGCTGCACTCACCTGTACCTGTTATTCCTCTATCTGTATGAATGATAACAATAACGTTCTCTGCGTGTGTCAATATGCCCAGTGAAATTTTAAAAGGCTCTTTTAGTTTTATCCTTGACTGGTACAGCTCTATTGATTTGATTAATACAGCATCCATTGGTATTATAATTTGGGTGCAAATAATATTTAATATTCAATTTCCGTAATAAGCTGCAAATAAAAAATATACTGGCAATAAAAAATGCCCTTTGCAGGGCATTCTTGTCTTGGTTGGGGGTTAAGGGTGTTTTTGCGTCTGTTATTTTACAATGAATTTGCCGGTAATGATCTTATCATGGTTGCTGAGCTGCAGGATGTACACACCACCTTTAAGATGTGCCACATTAATATTTAGTTTTTCATTTTGCACTTTTTTTACTTCTTTCTGCAGCAGCGCACCATTATAATCTTTTATCTCTGCCATCACATTACCTTTCATGCCGGGTGTTATTACCGTAAGGTTACCGCCGGTAACGGGATTGGGTATCAGTTTTAAGGAAGCATCTTTAACTGGTTCCTCCACCGAAGTAATTGCAATGCCGGGTCTTGCACTTGCGCCTGCAACAGATGCACTCAACGTAAGTCTTCCAAAGCCTGCCGTATTCTGGTAATTGTCGATGGTCCCATTCCATACAGCCTGGCCATCTCTTGTGCCTCCGTTATCATCGTCATCATAGGCAACATCAAAACCAATATTCGTTCCGGCAGCCGGTGCTGTTATACCCAGCTGGCTCCATGGAATGGCCATTTCCACGGTGTAACCACCTGCCACAGGTGCCCATGCATGCTGCAAACCTGTGATAGCTGATTTTGTAAATACGGTGCTTTTGTTATAACCTTTTATTATCTGGTTGTCTTTGCCGTCATACGTGGTGGAGCGGTTAAAATTTGCATCAAAATAAACTTCCACTGCATCATCTTCCCACATGTTGGCAGGTGATTCGCTGTACAGGTTAGCATCAATTACTTTCATTGCCACATAGAGATTGTTATTATCCCACATCACACCAAATGTTGCCGTATTATTCGTGGTGCCTGTTACGTTCTTTGAAAATGCCCTGGTGATATTCCAGCCATTTTCACTCGGGTTACCATCAATGGTTATTGCCGCCGGAGCTTTATAGCAGGTAATAACACCTGCAGGATCTCCTGCCGGGCTGATTGTTATTGCAACAACTTTTGTTCCTGTACCTGCAGTATTTGTTGCACTTACAGTTGTATTGTAAGTGCCTGCAGTAGTGGGGGTGCCACTAATAATGCCTGTAGATGCATTTACATTTAATCCGGTGGGCAACCCTGTTGCACCAAAGCTGGTAGGGTTATTAGAGGCGGTGATTGTATAAGTGAATGCGGTGCCTGCCGTTCCACTTGCTGTTGCTGGGCCCGATACAACGGGTGCCGCCGGACTTATAGTGATAGCTACTACTTTTGTTCCCGTACCGCCGGCATTGGTTGCACTTACGGTGCTGCTGAATGAACCTGCCGTGGTTGGTGTGCCACTGATAACACCAGTAGCTGTGTTTACATTTAATCCGGTGGGCAACCCAGTTGCACCAAAGCTAGTAGGGTTATTACCAGCGGTGATTGTATATGAGAATGCAGTACCTGTTGTTCCACTGGCTGTTGCTGGGCTGGATACAATGGGCGCCGCCGGATTTATTGTAATGGTTATATTTTTTGTACCTGTACCACCTGCATTAGTGGCGCTTATCACTGCATTGAATGAACCTGCAGCAGTTGGTGTGCCACTGATAACACCTGTAGATGTATTCACCGTTAAGCCAGCAGGTAATCCTGCAGCACTGTAACTTGTTGGGGTATTCGTAGCTGTTATAGTGTAATTAAATGCACTGCCAATCGTACCAGTTGCAGTTGCTGCACTGCTAACTACGGGCACAGCGGGTGCAGTGTTTAATGCAAACGTAAAATAGTTGATGTTGAAATCATACGTATCCATTACCAGTTTTAGTACTTTCTGGCCTGTTGTAAGAGCAGGTGTGGTAATATTTACTGTTTGCCATGTTTGCCAGCTACCGGTGTTTGGTATATTGATAGTGCCGGAAATATTTATACCATCCAGTTCAAAATGAATTGTTTTCCCTGCATTGGGCGTTGCCACTCTTACCTGTAAAGTATAAGTGCCGGCTGTTACTACATTTATTGTATATTCTATCCATTCGCCGGTACTTGTCCAGCCTACATTATAGCCTCCTTCTGAACAGGTTTCAATATCCACGCCTTCAGCAGTCCTGTATTGCCCACCGCTGTTTGCTGCATCGTTATCACTGTAGGCAATGTTTTGCCCGCCATTATCATAATCCTCAGCCTGTATGGTGCCCGGAATATTTCTTGCAGTGCCACCATATGGTGTTTGAGTGGTGGTTGTTACAAAGTAAGGTGTGGGTCTTGAAGCAGTTAAAGCAATTTGTCCTTTGAACATCTTACTGCCATCGCCTGATAACCTGAGATAATAATCAGATGAAACAGCCGTGCCGTCTTCATCTAATGTAAGGAATGAAGAACCTGCAGGAATGAAAGAGGCGTTTTCTGCAGTTTCAGCTATCTGGTTGCCTTCATTGTATTCATCAAACATGGAAATATAAATAGCCTGGCAACCCACCCGCTTCATATTATAAAACTGCCTCCACATAAAATCACCGTGCACCCGTTGTCTTTCCTGCAGATCTCCGGGTAAAACACAAGGCTGGTAGTCGATGCTGTTAGCTGTGCAGTAAGCCTGGTCAGGCGTTTGTACATTGGTATAAAAATTGTCGACATCTGTTATTGATCCAATACGGCCAACCATCCAGGGTGACAGCATATTAAATGCTTTGTATGTATTGATGAAGTTGGGTCTTGAATCACTTGTTTGAGTGCGCCAATAAGTAGGTACACCACCAATTACATAGCAGCCCTGGTTCTTGAACCAATTGATCACATCAAGACATACGTCGGCAGACCATGGATGATTGCTGTCATTAAAACCAAATCCCCAGATACAAACCACGGGCTTGCCATTGTGTTTGGCATAGGCAGCAGATGAAGTATATGCCGACATTTTGTTTGTCCAGTCAGCTTTTACTTCAGCCTGCATATTCGTCCAGCCGCTTACATCATACATAATGTAAAACTTCCTGCTGTATGTTTCTGCTGCTGTTCTTACTTTGGCTGTTATTGCATCTCTTACCGGGCCTTCCTGTCCGTTTGGATTAAAACGTTGCAATGCAGCCACATCAAGGTTATTCTGCTGCATCCATAGAAAATGAGTGTTTATACTCTGGTCAGTAAATGAAGAGAAAAGTTTTGCAGGTTGTCCATTGTTAAGGTTGGGCCAACCGGTCTGGAAAGTAGTTGTATAATCACGAACATCAGGCCATGACTTAATGCCATTATTATTTGCAGAAGGTGCCTGGCTCCAGTTCTGGGTATAATGCCACCATGCATTGATGGGTGAACCATCGCCAATGGCGGCAAACCAGCCCTGGTAACCTACGGAGATCTTTCCAACCACATCACTTGTTACCGGTTGCTGTGGTGCTATAGTAACAGCAAGCGCCTTTGTTCCTGTACCGCCAGCATTGGTTGCACTTACTGTTGCATTAAATGTTCCTGCAGTGGTAGGCGTGCCATTGATAATGCCTGTTGATGTATTGACAGTTAAACCTGCTGGTAATCCTGTTGCATTATAACTTGTTGGGGTATTCGTAGCTGTTATTGCATAATTAAATGCGGTGCCAACGGTGCCGGATGCTGTTCCTGCACTTGATACCGCAGGTGCCGATGGTACAGCATTCAAAACAAAATTTACATTGTTGATATTGAAATCGTTTGCGGAAAAAACCAGGCGTAAAACTTTTTGGCCGGTTGTAATAGCAGGGGTTGTAACAGTCAAGGTCTGCCATGTTTGCCAGCCGCCGGTATTGGGTACTGTAAGCGTGCCCGAAATATTTACACCATCCAGTTCAACATAAAAATTTTTATTCCCGGCGCCACTTGCTACCCTTGCCTGCAGTGTATAGGTTCCGGCTGTGGTAACATTTACAGTGTACTTAAGCCATTCGCCGGGGTTGGTCCAGCCAACATTGTAACCACCTTCTGAGCATGTTTCAATATCCACTCTTTCAGAAGTGCGGTATTGTCCGCCACTGTTAACCGCATCATTGTCATTGTAGGCAATACCCTGGCCTCCATTATCGAAATTTTCAGCTTCTATTTTGCCTGGTATAGTTGCAGGTGAGCCACCATAAGGTGATTGAGCCACCACATCAGCAATGGTCAATGCTGCCGTGGATGTACCAACTGTATATCCTGCTCCTGCATTCAGGGTTAATTGTAAGGTTTCATTTCCTTCAACCAGTGCATCGGCAATTGGGGTAATCGTTACCGTTACTGATGGCGTGGCTGCTGTAAGTGTAACAGTGCCGGAAAGTGAAGGGTTGGCAGTATAATCTGAAGATGCAGCGGAACCACCAATTGTATAGCCAACAGTAACATTGGATGTAATATTAGTTCCGCTGATTGTAAAATTTCCGGTAGCACCGTTTTCTGAAGGTGAGCCTGCTGAAGATACAGAGATCGTAGTACCCGTACTTACACCATCAATACTGTTCATCAGGCCAACAGCATTGGCAATTTGCAGCGCTGCAAAATAATTATAAACCTGGTTCAGCTGTGATTGCTTAGTTGCGTCATTCAGGTACTTCTTCCTGAGTGTATAAAACCTGTACACCTGTTCCAGGTCGGTTTGGGTATAAGGCACCCCGGTGTATTGCTGTATCCTTACAAGATATTTATAACCGTTTTCAAGGGTGGGTTCAAAAATAGTTCCTTCACCAAAGTCATTCCAGGTGGCCAGTTGTAAAAAGTCTAGGTTGTTTTTATACTGTTCGTATTTGGCCAGTGTTTCATTTAAAGTAGCACCATTATTTTCAGGTATAAAAAAGTAGCCGCTGCCGGCGCCACCTTCTTCATAAAAATCATTAAAGCCCGGGTAAGCCACACCCATCGCTGTTTTTAAACCCGGCGCCCTGTTAGAATAAAAATTAGTAAGCCCGGTTAAATAATCACTGTAGATCCAGGCATATTCACCATCGGCATTGGTGCCGGCATCCGTATTCTCATACCATAAAGGCAAAAACTCCACGTCCTGGCCTGCATTAGAAAGTATATCTGTCCATTGGGCAGGTGTTTGATAAGTAATGGGACCAAACACACCCACTAACGGGCTGCTGCTGCTCTTTATATAATTTGATTTATTGAAGTAATTATTTTTAGCATAGGCAATACTGTTGCGGGCATTCTGAATATTGCTCCAGAAGCGGTCTTCCAGTATCAAACCAAACTGGATGCCTGCTGAGGATGTTTTATTGATCAATGCATTGGAATTGGTGAGCAGGCTTGCCACATCACCATTCGAACCCTCTGAACCGTACCAGTCTACAAGTACTCCATCGATACCCGATAGTTTCATCAGCAGCAGGTGGTATTCCACTACGGCGGGATCAACGCTGGCGTAAGGCCCCACAAGTGGGTAATAATGGGAAGCAATTTGTCTTTTTCCTGACCCGTCAATAATATTGGGGTTTTTGTTGTTCATGGTCCAGTGCCAGCCCCAGCTGTAAGTGCCCCCTGCTACCGGGTTTTGGGGTGCTTCATACCATGGCATGTAATGCATGTACACTTTTACCGGGTTGGTTTTTTGAACAGCAGCCGGCTGCCCAAAACTTGTAAAAGCTTTAAAACATAACAGGAAAATGATTAAAGGCAGTAATCGTTTTTTCATGAACAGGCTTTTAACCGGGATTATATCGATTATTAAAAAAGGGAATCAATAAAAAATAGGGCAGGGTGGGAATTAAAAGGGATATTGAGTGTTGCGACGGGTTATTTCTGGACTTGTAATGGATTTCCGGTATACATTGGGATAAGCAGTAAGTTGACGTTAATAAGAGTAATTCCATATAAAGCAAACTCTCAGCCGTTTAAAAATTTGAAAAGATGAATCGTTAAAGGTTAAAGAGACCGGCTATGTTATCACACTGCAATCGTTAAAAACAGGTATTAAAGCCTTTCCTTTTAATCAAAATAAAGAAATGAAGCAGGGGTGAACCAACTTATATACATCATATATAAAAAATAAGCGCCTGATTATTTATATGCTTGTTTTAAAATATTTATTATCAGTACATTGTATTCAAATTATATAATTTAAAATATAATCTTTTTTAAGGTTGAAAAGCAAGTGAACTGGAGTTAAAACCACTATATTTTATAGAAAGCAAGTTTGGGGAAACAAAACACATAAAATATTGTTTGTTGATTATTAAGGATGAAACTTAAAATAATCGTGGAATCTGGCTGACTCATACTAATTTTATAATTGAAAATCCTTTCTTCAATCTACGGATGAGAACTGTGAAATTTACATGCCTTGGTTTCTGCCCGGGAATCAGTTTGACTAATCATTCCTATTTACACAACACGAAGCAGGCTGGCTTAGTATAAGTCAATTATTATATATAAGAAGAATAAATAAAGTAACATGGACAGTACGAAAATTAAAACCTTAGGTGAACTGAAGCAACATGGTTATGTTTCAAAAAGTATTAAAGACGAGATCAGGCAGAATTTGATCCGAAAGATAAAAGCAAAAGAAAATCCTTTCCCGGGTATCCTGGGTTATGAAGATTCGGTAATACCGGACACTGAACGTGCGCTTTTATCAAAACATAATATTTTGTTCCTGGGTTTGAGGGGACAGGCAAAAACAAGGATGGCCAGGCAGATGATTGACCTGCTGGATGAATATATTCCTGTAGTAGCCGGCAGCGAAATAAACGATGACCCCCTGCGGCCGGTTTCAAAATATGCTGAAGACCTTATAAAAGAAAAAGGAGATGACACCCCGGTTGACTGGTTGCACCGCAGCCAGCGGTATGGCGAAAAACTGGCAACACCCGATGTGAGCGTGGCTGATCTTATCGGTGATATCGATCCTATTAAAGCAGCTAACCTTAAACTGAGTTTTGCTGATGAAAGAGTACTGCATTATGGTATCATCCCGAGAAGTAACCGCAGTATTTTTGTAATAAATGAATTACCTGACCTTCAGGCAAGGATACAGGTATCCCTGTTCAATATACTGGAAGAAGGAGACCTGCAGATCCGTGGATTTAAGTTGCGGCTGCCATTAGATGTACTGTTTGTATTTACTGCGAACCCCGAAGATTATACCAACCGCGGCAGCATTGTTACACCGCTTAAAGACAGGATTGAAAGCCAGATACTTACTCATTACCCAAAAACAGTGGATACAGCACTTGCTATTACAGAGCAGGAAGCCGCCATTGGTGAGGAGCAGCTTGGCAGGGTAACCATCAGCGATATGGTGAAGCGGCTGATAGAACAGGTAGCTTTTGAAGCAAGAGGCAGCGAATTTGTAGATAAGAAAAGCGGTGTAAGTGCCAGGCTTAGTATCGCAGCATTTGAAAATGCCATCAGTGCCGCAGAACGCCGGGCTATTATGAATGATGAAAAAAATACGCAGGTTTGGATAAGTGACCTGGTGGGTATCATTCCTTCTATCACAGGTAAAATAGAACTGGTATATGAAGGTGAACAGGAGGGACCTTACCAGGTAGCTATTAATCTGGTTGAAAAATCGGTGCGGAGCACTTTTGAAAAATATTTTCCCAACCCCGAAAAATTGAGAAAGCGAAAAGGCAAGGAAGCGGCTGAAGAAAATCCTTACAAGGCAATTACAAGGTGGTTTGATAATGGCAATCATTTGAATCTTTTTCTTGAAACAAAAGATGATGATAAAATTCAGCTGCTGTATAAAGTAGATGGCCTGCATGCAGTAGTAAAAAAATTCTATAAGACGGATAATGAAAAAGAGAATGCTTTACTGATGGAGTTTGTACTGCATGGACTTGCTGCTCATTCCCTGATCAGCAAAAAAATACTGGATGGAAAAATAGAGTTTAAAGATTTGGTGGGCAGTATGTTTAATATGGGGTCGCAATCGCTTACAGACGAAGATGATTTTAACGATACAGACCTGAATTAACTAATATTAGTGTAATGTAAAATGCCGGTTAAGACCTTGATCTTACCGGCATTATTTTTTGAAAGCTGTAATCTTGCTGCAAACTGATTGCTGCAATACACTCATCAGGATTTACTATCTGGCTGAAATTTGTAATTGCTTGTTTCAACCACGGTTTCTGTTTCCTCACCGTTGATAACATCTATCTTACCTGAAGTGGTGATGTTGATCTTACAGTCTCCGTTTGCCACCAGGGTGATTTCTTTTGAATTCAATACGGTACCGGATGTTATTTTTGCATTTCCTGCCGCTTCAATAGCGCCAAGGTTTTTTACAGGAACATATACCAGTGTTTTTTCTCCACCCGCTTTATTGCTGATCACAAGCGTTCCGTCGCATTCTGTAACAACAGTGTTGTTGATATTGCTTTCGTTGCCAAAAATGCTGATGGTGGAGGAGTTGTTTTCATACAATACAACATCAACATTACCCTCTACTTTTAATTTTTTAGAGTGCTGCTGCACTGTAACCATTTTAGAGGTGGTTGCTGCATTGTTCTGCTTTTCTGCACTGACCGTGCCGGTGACTGTACCCAAGAGTACAAGTGCTGATAAAATTTGTTTTGTCATGGCTGTAATAAGTTTAATTGTTTCAAATGTTTTACAGTGCAAATGTCTAATCAAAATGGCATTGCTGCAATCCCACATTGATGTGAAATATAATGAAGCAGCTGTGTTAAGCCTTAACAGATATTAACAGCAAAAGGCAATTGTCAGCATTAAAAACCGCTCATACACCCCAATAGCCGCCATACCATAAAATGGCATCACATAAATATGTGTACAGCGCTGTAAAAGCAGTTTACGAATTTTGAAAAAATGTGTGAATGGTATTGCTTTAACATAACGCATTGTTTTTAATAGGCAGGTTTGCTGTAAGTTTGTTCCCGTTTACGATAAATAATTTTGAATGGACCACGCTGCTACTTATCTTTCTTACGCTTCCACCAATTTCTTTTCAGCAATGCTCACTGATTATATCCAGCAGGATAAAAAGCTCAAACCTTTTTACGATCAGCCTGTTTCTGTTGAAGGTGTAAAAGCAGTGATGGAGAACAGGAAAAAGATCAGTACTGACAGGAGTTTACTGGTGCAGGTATTGAATGAACAGTACAGCGGTATTGTTCTTACCCCAAAGCAGAAAGATAATATCAGCAGCCTTTCAAACACCAATACTTATACAGTTTGCACAGCTCACCAGCCAAATATTTTTACAGGGCCATTATACTTTATTTATAAGATACTGCACGCTGTAAAACTCGCTGATCATTTAAATACTGAAATACCGGGTGCACAGTTTGTTCCTGTGTATTATATGGGGAGTGAAGATGCAGACCTTGATGAACTGGGACATATTTATACCGAAGGTGAAAAGCGGGTATGGAATACAAAGCAAACGGGCGCTGTTGGCAGGATGAAAGTGGATAAAGCTCTATTGCAGTTGCTGGAGCAGGTAAGCGGGCAAATAGCTGTATTACCAAACGGCAATACTATTATAGATGTAATGCGGAATTGTTACAAAGAAGGAGAAACAATTGCAGTTGCCACTTTTAAGCTGGTAAATGCCTTGTTCTCAAAATTTGGATTGCTCGTTATTTTGCCTGATAATACTGCTTTAAAAAGTACATTCATTCCTGTTATTGAAAAAGAGTTGCTTACGGGATTTTCTCACAAAGCGGTGACAGAAACCATGGCTGCTTTTCCTGCGGAATACAAGGTACAGGCTGCAGGAAGAGAGATCAACTTATTTTATTTGACGGATAATGCAAGAGAACGTATCATCCTCCAGGATGGAAAATATTTAGTGAATAATACAGGTATTGAGTTTTCAAAGGAAACCATATTGAATGAATTAAGGGATCATCCGGAGCGCTTTAGCCCGAATGTAATATTGCGGCCGGTTTTCCAGGAAACCATTCTGCCAAATGTTGCTTTTATCGGTGGTGGTGGTGAAATTGCTTACTGGCTGGAATTGAAAAAAGTGTTTGAAACAGTAAATGTTTCTTATCCGGTTTTGGTTACCCGCAATTCTTTTCTCCTGATTGAAAAAAAATATAAAGGATTGGTGGATGCGCTGCAATTGAGTGAAACCGATCTTTTTAAACCAGCTTTAGACATCATCAATCATTTTGTAAAAAGGGAAACCAAGCTGCAGCTGGATCTTGCAAAGGAAAAAGAACAATTAGCTGCAGTGTATATCCAGCTAAAGAAAGCTGCGGGTGAAGTGGATAAAACATTGGCGCAACATACGGAAGCGCTGCAGGTAAAAGCCACAAAGAAGATAGAACAGCTTGAAAAGAAATTGCTGAAAGCAGAAAAACAAAAATTTGAAGCAGAACAAAGACAGATTGAAAAAATAAAGCAACAACTTTTCCCAAACAACAGCCTCCAGGAAAGAGTGGAAAATTTTATGGCCTTCTATGCAAAATGGGGAGAGGATTTTATTGACATGCTGTATGAAAGATCGCTTACGCTGGAACAGCAGTTTTGCATTATCTATACTGTATAAATAAAGAAGTCAAGTTTTTAAACTTGACTTCTTTATTTAAGATTTATATTCCGTTTGTTTTTACCACGTCAAAGGCATTGGTATATCCAAGCTGCTGTACATTTTTCACGCTTTCCATTACAATATCATTCTGGTATTCTTTATACGCTTCCAGTTTGCCTGCAATGGATGTATCATGCAGGGCCAGTATTTGTGCGGCCAGTATACCTGCATTTTTAGCGCCATTCAGTGCTACGGTGGCAACCGGTACACCATAGGGCATCTGCAAAATAGATAATACAGAGTCCCAGCCATCAATAGAATTCGATGACTTTACCGGCACACCAATAACAGGCAGGATGGTATGAGCAGCCACCATACCGGGTAAATGTGCAGCTCCACCGGCGCCGGCAATAATCGCTTTTAACCCTCTTGCCTTTGCCTTGGTTGCATATTCTTTCAGGCGTTCAGGTGTGCGGTGTGCCGATACGATCGTCAGTTCAGGTTCTACTTCAAACTGCCGCAATATCTCTGCAGCGCCTTTCATTACTTCCAGGTCGCTTTCGCTCCCCATGATTATACCTACCAGTGGTTGCATGTTTTTTAATTTTGCACAAAGAAAAGGTAAAAAAAGCAAATAGCAGGCTGCTGTAATTTTTGCATTTAGGTATTAACTTTTTTGAAAATAATACCGGGTGTATTTTTGTCAATTATGTGGCATCCTTATTGATTTGAATATGATGGAAAGGCCTCTCAATGTTTAAACGGTAACAGGATTAATATGAATGGCCTTACCTTTAAACTTTTAAAAGCTGTTGCATTATCATGATGGTAAATAAATACCTCTTCCAGCCCCGTTTTTATTTCCGTGTATTCACTGTAATTTTTATTTCTCTTACAGCCTGCAGTAAAAAGAAAACAAAGGAGAACGATAAGCCCAAAAGCAATGCCCCGGTAATAGTGGATGTGCTGATAGCGCAACCCAAACCCGTAAACAGTATTATAGAGGCAAATGGAACAGTAGTGGCGGGAGAGTATACTGAGCTTCGTCCTGAAATAAGCGGCCGTCTTACCTACCTGAATATACCTGAAGGTGGCAGCGTTGCCCAGGGTACTGTATTGGCAAAAATAAATGCTGCAGACCTGTATGCCCAGCTGGCAAAAAGTAAAGTGCAGCTGGATATTGCAGAAAAAACTGTTGAACGTTATAAACAGTTACTTGCCATTAATGGTATGAATGAAAGTGATTATGATGCTGCCGTGAGCCAGGTAAGCAGCCTGAAAGCAGATATGGCCTATACACAAACACTGATCGATAAAACCATTGTAAGAGCACCATTCAGTGGTGTGATAGGGTTGCGGCAGGTAAGCCCGGGTGCCTATGTTACTCCTTCCACTATCCTTGCCACAATACAGCAAACCAACCAGGTAAAAGTGGATTTTACCTTGCCGGAGTTATATGGCAATATTATTAAAAAAGGCATGCTGGTGGATGTGGAAACAGATGCTGCCACCGAACAGCGTGGTCATGCAATGGTGGTGGCGATAGAGCCTGGTGCAAATACTGATACAAGGAATTTAAAAGTAAGGGCTATACTGCAGGGTGCAAAGTCGAATCCCGGTGGTTTTGTAAAAGTATTTATTGATGAGGGTAAAACAAGATCATCTGTTAAAGTGCCTGCAAGCAGTATCATTCCTGATGATAAAAATAACCAGCTGGTGCTGGTAAAAGATGGTAAGGCAAATTTTGTAAATGTGCGTACAGGCGTAAGAGAATCTGATATGATCGAAATAACACAGGGTGTAAATACCGGCGATTCAGTAGTGGTGTCAGGCGTATTGTTTGTACGGCCAAAAAGCCCTGTAAAAGTAAGAAGTGTAAAAACGGAAGCCCAACTGATAGAAGAGCAAAGCAAGGATAACACGCTGAGCTCTGAATAATTTTTTTTGAAAAACCTGGATAAAGATTAGATAACACAGGCTTAGATTAATTGCATGAATATATCCGAATTATCGTTGAAGCGGCCGGTACTGGCAACAGTGCTGAACCTTATGATCATTTTGTTTGGTGTGGTGGGTTACACGTTTCTTGCTGTGAGAGATTATCCTGCAATTGACCCCGCCATTGTTACCGTTTCCACTTCATACACAGGTGCCAACCCCGATATCATTGAGAGCCAGGTAACCGAACCATTGGAGAAACAGATCAATGGTATTCCCGGTATCCGGACGATATCTTCTTCCAGTGCTCTCGGCAGCAGTAATATTACAGTTGAATTTGATCTCGGTGTTGATCTTGAAACGGCCGCCAGCGATGTTCGTGATAAAGTAAGCCAGGCATCCAGGTCGCTGCCGCAGGATATAGATGCACCGCCGGTTGTAACAAAAGCAGATGCCAACAGTGATTTTATTTTGATACTGGCCGTGCAAAGCCGCAGCAAAGGTTTGATGGAACTGAGCGACTATGCAGAAAATGTATTGCAGCAGCAATTTCAAACCATAAACCAGGTAAGTTCGGTAAACATCTTCGGGCAAAAAAGATATGCCATGCGTATCTGGATCAACCCGGATAAGATGAATGCGTACAATGTTAGCTATACAGATATCCGCAATTCACTCAACAACGAAAATATAGATCTGCCACCGGGTAAAATTTATGGTAACAATACAGAGTTAACCATTAAAACCCTGGGCAGGCTTACGAATGAAAAACAATTCCGTGATCTGATTATAAGAGAAGACAGCGCCGGTATTGTCCGGTTGAATGATATAGCCAGGGTTGAAATAGGTCCCGAAGTATTGGAGCAAAGCTGGAAATACAATGGGGTGAATGCAGTAGGGATTGTAATTATTCCCCAGCCAGGCGCCAATAACATCGAGATCGCTGATAATTTTTATAAAAAACTGGAAGCAATCAAAAAATCTAACCGGTCGGATATTGAAATGAATGTATTGCTGGATAATACAGTGAATATCCGGCATTCGATTGCAGAAGTAAAAGAAACACTCGCCATTGCATTTGCGCTGGTGGTACTGGTAATATTCTTCTTTTTCCGTGACTGGCTGATAGCGATACGGCCACTGATCGATATCCCGATATCGCTGGTGGCTACATTCTTTATCATGTATGTGTCAGGCTTCTCCATCAATATTCTTACACTGCTGGGTATTGTACTGGCAACGGGGCTTGTGGTGGATGACGGTATTGTTGTTACGGAAAATATCTTTCGAAAGCTGGAGCAGGGTTTTCCAATACGAAAGGCGGCGCTTGAGGGCAGTAAAGAGATATTCTTTGCTGTTATATCCACTTCCATTACACTGGCCATCGTTTTTTTACCGGTGATATTCCTGGAAGGATTTATAGGCCGGCTTTTCCGTGAGTTTGGTGTAACGCTTGCGGCAGCAGTATTGATCTCTGCATTTGTTTCTCTTACCATTACGCCTGTATTAAATGTACTGTTGTCCCGTAAAAGCGGTCATCACAGCAAGTTTTATGTAAAGACAGAACCATTTTTTGTAGGAATGGAAAATGGATATCTCCGTTTGCTGAACGGCTTTTTAAAAATTCGCCGGGTGGCATGGGTGATTATTGGTATTTGTGTTGGCCTGATATTTTTCATCATGAAAGGCATGCAGAGTGAGATAGCGCCGATGGAAGACAGGAACAGTGTACGCTTTACCGTTACTGCACCTGAAGGCACCAGCTACAGCCGTATGCAAACCATCACGGATAATATCACTAATTATCTCTACGATTCCATACCTGAACGTGATTTTGTGTTTGCACGAACTCCCGCAGGTAGTGGCGTTAACACATCGCAGCCAAGGCTTGCGTTAATACCGGCTAATGAACGGGAGCGTTCGCAGGACCAGATAGCAAATGAACTGAACAGGAAGCTACAGCGGTTTAACAATGCCAGGATATTTGCAGTGCAGGAACAAACCATTGCAGTGGGTGCAGGCTCAAGGGCGAGCTTACCGGTACAGTTTGTATTACAGAACCAGGACCTGGCAAAACTGAAGGATGTGATTCCAAAATTTTTGGATGAAGCAAGAAAAGATAAAACGTTTTCAAACGTGGATGTAAACCTGAAGTTCAACAAGCCGGAATTACAGCTTGTACTGGACAGGATGAAAATAAAGGACCTCGGTTTATCATCGCAGGATGTGGTGTCAGCCATACAGGCTGCTTTCAGCGGTGGCAGGCTGGCTTATTATATCATGAACGGGCACCAGTATTCGGTAATTGCCCAGGTAGACAGAACAGAACGTAACCAGCCGGATGATATAACGAGGCTGTATGTTCGCAACAGTAAGGGACAAAACATACCATTAAGTGCAGTAGTTAAACTGGAAGAAAGCAGCAGTCCATCAACATTGTTTCACTACAACAGGTATAAGAGCGCCACCATTTCAGCCTCGCTGTCGGAAGGCAATACGGTGGGTGATGGCATTAAAGCCATGCAGGCTATCTCCAATAAATTACTGGATGAAAGTTACCAGACAGCTTTATCAGGCCCTTCAAGAGATTACCAGGAAAGTTCTTCTAATATTATGTTTGCTTTTATTCTTGCCCTGATACTGATCTACCTGGTATTGGCCGCACAGTTTGAAAGTTTTGTAGACCCCTTTATTATTATGTTTACTGTACCGCTGGCATTGGCAGGTGCATTGTTAAGCCTTTCTATATTTGGGCAAACACTGAATATTTTCTCTGAGATCGGGATGATCATGCTGATCGGTCTTGTTACAAAGAATGGTATTTTGATCGTTGAATTTGCGAATCAAAAAAGAGAGAAAGGTATGGATAAAATAAAAGCGGTTACCGAAGCGGCTTCGCAAAGGTTGCGGCCGATATTAATGACAAGCCTTGCCACATCACTTGGCGCTTTGCCGATTGCATTGAGTTTGGGTGCTGCTTCCACAAGCCGTATCCCATTGGGTATTGTAATTGTTGGAGGAATTCTCTTTTCTTTAATTTTAACTTTACTTGTAATCCCTGCTGTTTATATATTCCTTTCGGGAAAACATAAGGCAGAAAAGATTGAACTCGCTGAATAAAGAGTTTGTTTAAACTTAACGAATGAAGAATTTTTTTTTGATACTATCACTGCTTCCAGCCTTGTTTGTAAAGGCCCAACAACCCCTGCAATTGCCGGAAGCAATAAATACTGCTTTAAAAAACAGCCTGGATGTACAGCTTGCACAAAACAGGGTAAGTGTTGACAGTCTTTTTAATAATTATGGCTATGCCGGCGGGTTACCAACGGTTACGGCTACGCTGAATGATAATGAGCAAATAACAAGTGTGTACCAGAAGCTCAATTCGGGAGATGTGATCACCAGGGATAACGTGGCGGCAAATACATTATCAACAAATGTTACCGGCAGTATTTTGTTATACAATGGCGGCAGGATAGTGGCCACGAAAAAAAGACTGGCGCAGCTCCAGCAGCAGAGTATGAAACTGCTCAATTCACAGGTGCAGAATATCATTGCAGATGTAAGCAACGCCTATTATGATGTGGTGCGCCAGCAGAGTTATATCAAAACAATTGAAAGATCGATCGATGCCGCAAAGCAGCGGCTCGATATTGTAAAAGCCAGTCAGCAGGTGGGTTTGGCAAATAATGCAGATTTGTTTCAATCGCAGATAGATCTGAATTCCCTGTTGCAGCAGCAGCAGGCACAACAACTGGTGATTGACCAGGCAAAAGCAGAACTTCTGCGCCTGCTCACTTTAAAAGCAGACAGTGCTGTTGTTATCAGTGATTCAATCATTGTTGACAGGTCAATTGATTTTTCATCCATATTAACAAGGCTTGAAAAAAATCCGGATATTATGGCTGCACAGGACCAGGTGTTTATCAATGAACAGATCGTTAAAGAAACAGCTGCATTGCGTTATCCTTCCATACGTGCTAATACCGGTTACAGCTTTAGCCGTAATAACTCGGGTGCAGGGCAGGTGGTGATCAATCAAAACTATGGACCCACTATAGGCGTAAGCGTAGGCGTGCCTATTTACAGCGGCTCATCATTCAAGCGTCAGCAAAAAGCGGCTGGTATTGATGTGAACACGGCTGGTGTGCAACGGGATGTATTGCTCCGTGATTATACAGCACAGGCTGTAAAATCGTACCAGGCATATAAAAGCACCTTGCTGCAATTAAATACAGAGGAAAATACGTATAAACTTTCTTCCCAGTTACTTGATTTGGTATTGCAGCGTTTTCAACTACGCCAGGCTACCATCGTAGAAGTAAAAAATGCACAGCAGAGTTTTGAAGAGTCGGGCTACCGTTTAACGAACTTACGCTATGCAGCCAAGTTTGCAGAAACAGAGTTGAAAAGACTGGCAAGTATGCTTGCAAACTAAATTTCTAAACTCACTAAACTTCTAAACTTTTTTTGATATCACCTTCAATGTATTCTTGATCCTGTTCACCTGGTGAATCAGTTCCTGCTTTTCTTTACTCAATACAGTTACATGCCCCATTTTACGGCCGGGCTTGGTTTGCTTTTTACCGTAAATATGTACGAATACATTGGGGATTTCCAATACTTTTTCAAGTCCTTCGTAATACGCATCACCACTATGGCCATCGGCACCCAGCAGGTTTACAATAGCGGCAGGTAAAATATGTTCAGTATTCCCCAGGGGATAACTGAGCATAATGCGCCATAGCATATCAAACTGTGAAGAATAATTTGCTTCAATAGTGTGGTGCCCGCTGTTGTGGACACGGGGTGCTGTTTCATTCACATAAACTTCGCCTTCTTTATCAATAAACATTTCCACTGCAAAAATGCCGGGACTCTTTAAGGCCTTTACAACCGCAATGGCAATAGCTTCCAGCCGCCATAATATTTTTTCAGCTACTTCAGCGGGGCTTAACTGGTGACTCAGCAGGTTCAGGTCAGGATCAAAAACCATGTCCACCGGGGGGTACAAAATAGTTTCGCCTTCTTTATCCACTGCCACGATCATAGCGATCTCTTTTTGTATGGAAACCATTTTTTCCAGTACTGACGGTGCATCAAATCCAAGATCAATATCTTTTTCCGATTGTATTAACTGTACACCCCTGCCATCATAACCGCCTTCTCCCAATTTATGCACTGCAGGTAAAAAGTCTTTTAATTGTTCCAGTTCGGTTTTGCTGTTGGTAATAACAAAATCACTGGTTGGAATCTGGTTCTTTTTATAAAAATCTTTTTGCTGAATTTTATTCTTGATGATCTTTAATGCAGCAGGAGAGGGATATACTTTTACACCTGCGGCTTCCAGTTTCTCCAGCGCATCTGTATTTACACTTTCAATTTCAATAGTGATGGCATCCAGTCCTTTCCCGAAATTATACACATCATCGTAGCTCCTGATATCTCCTTTTATAAAATGATGACAAAGGGTAGCCGAAGGGCATTCCGGGTCATTTTCCATTATGTATGTTTCCACTGGGTAATTGGCAGCGGCCTGTAACAGCATGCGACCAAGCTGACCGCCTCCAAGAATGCCGATTTTTTTCATGGAACAAATATATAGGCAATCGTACAAGAACAGTGGCATGTTCAAATAATACGGCAGGATTTTTTTTAAAACTGATGACTTTTTTGATTCTCCGGCGATATAGGCATTTATACTGCTTATTGCCGGCATTTAAAAAGAACGTATGAGAAAAATTTTTACCTTATTCGCTGCGGTCATATTAAGTTTTTGCAGCCGGGGTCAAACACCGGTAATACTAAAGGATATTTATAATTATACAACTAACAGTGGTACCGGCGATCCGGCCAATTACCTGCTGATTGGAAGTTCCATATATTTTACTGCTTCAGACGGGTTAACCGGGCTGGAGTTATGGAAAACTGATGGATCGGAGGCAGGCACGGTAATAGTGAAAGACATCAACCCGGGGCAAAACTCCTCTATACCTGCTTATTTCACCAACGTGAACGGCGCCCTTTATTTTGTTGCCAATAACGGAACCGATGGTGTTGAACTGTGGAAGAGCGATGGTACAGAAGCCGGTACTGTAATGGTAAAGAATATTCATACCAATGCCGCTATTGGTTCTAATCCCAATTACCTGGTAAACATGAATGGCACACTTTATTTTGCTGCAACCGCCCTGGGTTCGGGTACTGAATTATGGAAGAGTGATGGTACAGAAGCTGGTACTATAATGGTAAAGGATATTTTTACAGGGTCCACCTCTTCCGGTCCCAAATACCTTACTAATGTAAATGGCACACTTTTTTTCAATGCGGCCGGCAGCGGCAGTTCTTCTAACTATGAGTTATGGAAAAGCGACGGCAGCAGCGATGGAACGATGCTGGTAAAAGAAATGGTTACCGGCAATACTGCATCTAATCCTGTTAATCTTACTAACGTGAACGGCACCCTGTTTTTTTCAGCAACCAATGGCGTGAATGTAAACGGCATTGAACTATGGAAAAGTAATGGTACTGATGCCGGTACGGTGATGGTAAAAGATATTAACCCGGGTACGGTTGCGTCTAATCCTTCAGGTTTTACGGTAATGGGTAGCCAGCTTTTTTTTGCAGCAACCAATGGCACCAATGGATTTGAATTATGGAAGAGCGATGGTACCGATGCCGGCACTGTAATGGTAAAAGATATAAACAGCGGTACTGGCATTGGTGTTACATCGTCTTACAATATGGCGGCTATAAACGGCACACTTTATTTTGTAGCCAGTAATGGTACAACGGGCTTTGAGTTATGGAAAACCAACGGAACAGAAGCCGGAACGGTTATGGTAAAAGATATTGCTGCAGGGGCAAGCGGCAGTACGCCCAATATGCTTACTAATGTGAACGGCACCCTGTACTTTATAACCACTTCCACTACGGTTGGTCTGTGGAAAAGCAATGGTACAGAAGCAGGCACAGTAGAAATAAATCCGGCTGTATTAAATAATGGTACTATTACAGAACTCTATGCAGCCGGCAGCACTTTGTATTTCAGGTTTTCCGGTTATAAAGCAGGTATTCCTGCCACAGCCACGGGTTATGAAACCTGGAAGACAAACGGTACAGATGCCGGTACTGTGCTCGTAAAAGATATCAATACAACCAATACAGGCTCATCAGCTGCCAATTTTTGTACAGCAGGTAACACTGTTTTCTTTACAGCCGATAATGGCCTGGTGGGTACTGAATTATGGAAAACAGACGGTACAGAAGCCGGTACTGTTTTGGTCAAAGATATTATTACC
The DNA here is from genome assembly GCA_047600665.1 of Ferruginibacter sp. Lineage (GTDB taxonomy): Bacteria > Bacteroidota > Bacteroidia > Chitinophagales > Chitinophagaceae > Ferruginibacter. The sequence continues at coordinate 457,045 of JASGKJ010000003.1, read as the reverse complement.
GGTGCAGGCAGCTCATCACCTGCTAATCTTACCAATGTAAATGGAATACTTTATTTCGTGGCAGCTTCCACAGGTTTTGGCCGTGAATTATGGAAAAGCGATGGAACGGCTGCGGGTACAGTAATGGTAAAAGATATTGTTGCCAATACGGCAAATTCAGATCCCATCAACTTGACGGATGTGAACGGCACTCTTTATTTTTCTGCCACCAGCACAGGTTTTGGCCGTGAGTTATGGAAGAGCAATGGTACGGATGCCGGTACAGTAAGGGTGAAGGATATTGTTGCAGGTACGGCAAGTTCAAACCCTTTAAAACTTACTAACGTGAACGGCACCCTGTTTTTTACAGCGCAGAATGGCACCACCGGCAATGCCAATGATGAAGAGCTCTGGAAAAGTGATGGTACGGAGGCTGGTACTGTTTTGGTGAAAGATATCCGTGTTGGTGTCTTTCCTTCAATACCTGCTGACCTGGTGAATTTTAATGGTACACTTTTCTTTTCTGCCACTGATGGTGTAAATGGGATGGAGCTATGGAAAAGCGATGGCACAGAAGCCGGCACTATTCTTTTTAAAGAATTTACTACGGGTGCCAGCGGTTCTTCACCGGCAGGAATGAAAGTAATAGGCAACAGTATGTATTTTGCCGCATCCGAAACAAACACCGGCAGGGAACTGTATAAAAGCGATGGTACAGTTGCCGGCACTGCTTTATTAAAAGACATTGCCGCAGGTGCAACAGGCAATGCATCACCGGCAGATTTTACAGCAGTGGATAATACGGTTTTCTTCACCATTGGTACAGTTGCAAACCAACGGCAGTTATGGAAAACAGATGGAACAGCAGCAGGCACTGTGCTGGTCAAAGACTTTAGTTCAACCGTGGTTATTTTCCAGGAGTTTACAGGTTTCAACGGGCTTTTATATTTCCGGGCATTTACAGATGCACATGGATATGAATTATGGAAAAGCGATGGTACTGCGGCCGGCACCACTGTTTTTGATCTTTACCCGGGTGAAAATTCTTCCTTTCCTGCCGGCTTTAGTAAAATTAATACTACACTCATTTTTGGTGCCAGTGACATTGTAAAAGGCAGTGAAGTATTTAAGCTGGAAACAACACCGGCCGCCACCAACTTTAACTGGACGGGAAATATTAGTACTGCCTGGGAAACAGCAGGTAACTGGGGAGGTAATATTGTGCCAGGCGCCACTTCCGCAGTGGTCATACCTGCAGGAAGACCAAGATACCCGGTGATAAATACCGCCACAACAATAAAAAGTATCAATTGTGCTGTGGGGTCATCCGTAACCGTTAGTACAGGTGTTGTACTGAATATTTTGAAGTAAATAAAAAGGAACAGCTGTTTTAAATTTTTAAAAATAACTAGTATGAAGCAAGCCCTTAAACTCATATTGCTTTTTGCCGCCTTGCCTTTTGTGGTTCCGGCACAGCCAATAACAGAGATCACTACATACAAAATGGGTGGTGTTAATTCTGAAGAGTTCACTACCGACAATTTTAAGTGCATCAACATAGGCAAGGGTAATGTAATTTGGGCGGGCACACAATATGGCGGTTTGTATATGTACAGCGATGATTACAATATCTGGCGTAAATCAACCCGGCTGACCAACGTATTTATCAATGATATTAAATCTGATCCCGACAGTGGTATCTGGATTGCTCAATCCGGTACCGCATCACAGGGAGGTAACTCTAATATTGCCGGGGGGGTAAACTATTTTCGTGTGGGCAGCGATTTAAGTATGGAGTTTTATAGTGTACAAGGCACTACCACCAGCGCTGATCTTTTGAGCAGGAACGTCCGTTCATTATATGTTGATCCTAATTTCAAGGTGGTAAACAATCAATTGCCAAGGGTGTGGGCCGCCCAGGGTACATTCATTACTTCTTATAATACTAAAAAAGGTGGCTTAGGTCTTGGCGTAAAATCATTGTCTCCTTTTTTTACCAATATAAGCACTGGCTTTTCTTCTCTTCAAAACGCCACGCCTTATTGTGAAGTGGTTGGCGGCAACAGGGATGAAGTGTGGGCAGGAGTAAGGATGAATACTGTAAACGACAGCAAGACCAGTACGCAAATATTAAGGTATAAGCCAACCGGCGAGTATATCGGTTTATATGATACGACTAAAACTACGTTGCCACTCAATTTTACCCCGCAGGCAATTTTCTTTGACTCAAGAGGTAACCGCTGGGTTGGTCTGAAAGCCGGCGGACTTGTAATTAAAACCCCGGAAAAATGGGTAACCATGAATGCGTCCAGTTTGCTGCCATCTGGTTCGCAAATAAACTACAATGCTATTGCGGAAGATGAATTCGGAAATGTTTACATCGGCACCAGCAATGGACTGATCGAATATATGTCTCCTGATTATAACGCTTCTTCCAGCCCCGATTATTTACCTTCTTATAAACTGTATACAACAATTGATGGCTTGCCGGATAATAATGTAACCGGTATCGCTTATGATAAAGGCAAAGGAAGACTGCTGGTTACATCGAGTGGCGGTGTCACCTTCATCAAAAAAAGAGAACCGCATATCAGGGGTGTTGTTTATGATGCAAAAGCATGGCCGGATAGTGCCAATCCTTACCCAGGCCTGCAGAAAAAACCATTGCGTGGCGGATTGATCACTGCTGTGTTGTTAAAAGATGGTGTTGAAGAAGACTATGCATACCCGGGCCTTGATGGTGTATTTGAATTTACTAAGGCAAAAGATGACGTGGTGTACACGGTTGAAATAAAATTTACAAGAAACAACCGCACCATCAAATACCTGTATAATAATATCCGCAACCACACATTGATGCAACCGGTATTAATACCAGACGGGTTGATTGAAGAAATAAAAGCCTTCAGGGAAAGTATGGAAAAACGCTGCTTTCCATTAAAGGTAACTTTTGGTGCTGAACTTAACCTTGACTTCTTCTGTGCCAAAGGATTTAATACAAGCCTGTATGAAAACCCGTTTGATGAGTTTTATAAAACAGATGGCATCAATGCTGATCATACAAAGAAAGTAGAAAGATTGGCGTCTTATTTCCTTGCCATGAAAACGGTATATAAGCTGGGCGGCGATGCTACTGACCTGTTTACTGATATGATCGCAAATGCTATTGATGCGGTGCAATCTCTGGCAGCTTTTGTCGACCTGGGCACACAGATAAAAAACGAATCGAAATTGCCTGATGATCCGCTGGAGAAATCAGGTATTGAAACAGCCGGTCTTATAAAAGCATTGATGGGGCAGGTTAAGTTTATTAAAGAAGGGGTTAACCATGGTATTTCAAAACTATCGCAAAAGATTGATGACCCGGAAAAGAAAAAAATGCTTGACAAATGTGTTGGCCTGGTGAACGATGCTGCGGACCTGTGTATTTATTTTTTAGAAGATGGTAAAGAAGGTCTTGCTGTAAATTTCTTTATGGATAACCTGAAGAAAGTAGTGGCGCTGGCAGTATCTGTTCAATATTACGGTGACGATTATACGGGAGAACGTCATAAGTATTTTGTTCCTACAGCCAGCATCAATGTATGGCCGGATGATTCAGGAAAAACTTATGCCGAAACCTTTGATATGCTGTATAGCCAGACAGCTAATTCACTTGGAAAAAACAGTACTGATACATTGGCCAACCGCAAATCAATTATTGAAACTGCAAGCCGTATATCAAAATATGCAGAAGCAACAGGCCAGGTATTTGACGGGGCAAGAACCATCGCAGTAATACCGGGCGCCCAACAGGCAGCCGCTGTATTTACCGGGCTTTCAATTTTAGCAAAAGCCACCCGCACTTTTGCACTGGCTACAGCTACTTATTTTGGTGCCGTGGGTTGTATGGAAATTGAAGAGATGTCGGACCAGGTATTACAGAAGACAACATTAAAACGCCCGGCTGTAAAGGAGATACAACAAAGACCTGCTGCGCCGTTGCAGGATATTCCCACGCAACTGGTCGTATTAAAAGATGATTATAATTTAAAACTGACCGAATTGCAGGCTGTATATAGTGCAGCTTACAATGTTGATAATTATAAAACAAAATACAATGCCTTTATAAAAGCAGATTCATTGTACAGCATTGAGCTGAACCGTACGCTGCATAAGCTGGCATCTTCTGCAGGTAATGCCAATGCAAATGTGCCGGGCTTTACTGGACGATTCGATAAGATAATGGATTCATTCATTACACAGCAATACACCATGCGGCATGCACTTTTTTACAGGAACCTTGCTTACGTCTACGATCCTGTAAAAACAAATCACAGCGCCGGGTTGGACAGTCTTACAAAAGATATCAGGCTGCTGAATGATTCTTCTGTTGCCGGTATCATGAGTTTAGTCACTTCTATTAACAACAATGGTATTGGTTCACCTGCCTACCTGGTGGAAGACAGTCTCCGTATGACACACAGCCATGCGCCGGGTTCCGGGGGCACATTGCGTTTTTATTTTACAAACTATGGAGCAGAAGCACAAAACAATGTCCGGTTTAAAATAAAAATGCTGTCAGGCGGTTATGCAATTGCTGGTGCCGATTCTGTAAACGTGGGCAGTATTGCTGCTGGTGCAACAAAAACCGTCAGCTTTAATTTTGTATCACCTTCCACAGACAGCCTTGGTTGTTATTTTATAGATGTAATGGCGGATAATGGTAATTATAAAGATGTATACGGAACGCTTGTGGTGCAGGATCCTCAAAAGTTTTTCAGTGTAAAAGATGGCAACTGGAATACTGCTGCCACCTGGAATAAAAATGCGGTTCCTGCTGCTGCCAACAGTGTTTACATCACCCATAATGTTACCGTAACAGCCAATGCGGATTGCAAAGGTATCATGGTAAATAAACCCGGTAAGGTAACCGTAAATACAGGTGTTAAGGTAAGCGTGCAGAAATAGGTAATGGACTTCCCGTATATAATGGCGCCGGCTTTGCCGGCGCCATTGATTTTAATAACCGGCAACATTCATTCTTTATCCTGTTTAAAAAATAAATTTACCTTTGCGTCAACGATGCAGCCGGATTATCCTCATAAATTGTTTCCAGATAAACGCAATAATTACTCCTTGCTCATGCTTGCGCTTGCAATGGATTCGGTAAACACTTCCGCTATATACCGGGTTGAGTTTATTTTTTAATTAAATTTTTTTTATGGAAACAGTAAAACAAAAAACAGCAGGCAAACAAACTGCTGGTATTGATTTTTTACCATTGCAGGGAACAGACTACGTAGAATTTTATGTAGGCAATGCAAAGCAGGCCGCACATTTTTATAAAACAGCATTTGGTTTTCAGTCATTGGCTTATGCCGGTCCGGAAACTGGACAGAAAGAAAAAGTAAGTTATGTATTGAGGCAAAACAAACTCACGTTCGTATTAACTACACCATTGCGTACCGACAATCCAATAGCAGATCATATCTACAAACATGGTGATGGTGTACGCATACTGGCTTTAAAAGTAGATGATGCAAACAGCGCCTGGATAGAAACCACCAAACGTGGAGCAAAAAATTACCTGGAGCCGGTAACATTGAAAGATGAGCACGGGGAAGTAGTGCTAAGTGGCATTCATACCTATGGTGATACGGTTCATTTATTTGTTGAAAGAAAAAATTACAATGGCATTTTCCTGCCGGGATTTAGAGAATGGAAAACGGTTTACAACCCTGCTGATACAGGATTGCAGTACGTGGATCATTGTGTGGGCAATGTTGGCTGGAACCAGATGAATCCATGGGTGAACTTTTATGAAGACGTAATGGGCTTTAAAAATATTTTAAGCTTTGATGATAATGATATCTCCACGGAATACTCAGCATTGATGAGTAAGGTAATGAGTAATGGCAATGGCTTTGTAAAATTCCCTATCAATGAACCGGCCGAAGGAAAGAAGAAAAGCCAGGTGGAAGAATACCTGGATTATTACAATGGTGAGGGCGTGCAGCATGTGGCCATTGCCACCAACGACATCGTTAAAACTGTAACTGAATTACAAAGCAGGGGCGTGGAGTTTTTACAGGTGCCAACCAGTTATTATGATGACCTGTTAAGCCGGGTGGGAAAAATAGATGAAGACCTGCAGCCTTTAAAAGAACTGGGAATTTTAGTTGACAGGGATGATGAAGGATACCTGTTACAAATATTTACCAAGCCGCTGGAAGACAGGCCCACCTTATTCTTCGAGATCATTCAGCGTAAGGGCGCTAAAAGTTTTGGGAAAGGAAATTTTAAAGCACTGTTTGAAGCCATTGAAAGGGAGCAGGAAGCCAGGGGAAATTTATAATACAGGCATAAAATTTTTAAGGCCGGTATGCTTTTTTAAGCTTACTGGCCTTATTTTTGCACCTTATACCGCTATTCAGGAAAAATCAACCTAAAATATCCGGACCAATTATTTTAACAATTAACTATACCCATAGCATTTAATTTTACAGGCCAGCGTTTTCAAAACACACTATTATCAATGAAGCGTACAGCAGTATATGTTATTGCAATTTTTATGCTCACCCTTGCGGGTGGTGGTTTTGCTTATGCCCAAACCTCTGTTAACCTGATGCGGCTCTCAGCCAAAGCAGATACAAAATACAGTAAGGTGGAGGATACCCTGAAAAAACAATTTGAAGAAAAAAAACTCAAGTGGCCTCCTGAAGAAATTTATATCCGCAGTTTTAAATTTGACCGCCAGCTGGAAATATGGGTAAAAGGAGAACAAAAAGATCCTTTTAAATTGTTTAAAACTTACCGGGTTTGTATGCAGAGTGGTTCTATTGGCCCCAAAAGAATGGAAGGTGATTACCAGATGCCCGAAGGATTTTATTATATCAATGAATTTAATCCAAACAGCAATTATCATTTGGCATTAGGGCTTAACTATCCCAATTCGTCCGACCAGGTCTTAAGTGATGCATCACACCCGGGTGGTGCTATTTATATTCATGGGGGCTGTGTGTCAACAGGCTGTATCGCCATTAATGACAAACCCATTGAAGAATTGTATATGCTGGCATCTTTTGTAAAGGAACAGGGGCAGGATTTTATTCCCGTTCATGTATTCCCGGTTAAGTTTAATGTAAAAAAATCTTTCGAATACCTGGCACAGTCAACGAAGGATAACCAGTCTCTTCAAAAATTTGCTGTAACCCTTAAAACTGTATATGATTACTTTGAAGAAAAGAAACAGCTGCCGGTGATACTGGTTGATAAAAAAGGCCAGTATATTATTAATTAATTTTTTCTTCTCCCTTCTTTGTGGTGCCTGTAAATCTTTTCAGCCTTCGCTACGAGTTCCAGGAATTCATTTTCTATAAAATTATCCCGTGAAAAATTAGCATTGCAGAGCATCTTTATTTTTCGCCAGTTCATGTCTGACACATATTTTGATTGTTTAAGTTTCATGCCGAATAAAGCTACACAGGCCGTTTTTTTAACTCCGGTGTTTACATTTTTAAACAGGGTTATTTCATTGCTGCAATTATAAGAAACAGTGTAATTGCTACGCAGACCTGGCAGGTTGTATTGTATCCTGGCGGTGGCAAGTACACCCGCCGTGCCTGCAATAACACTGTCGTTGTTTTGCATCAGTTCAAACAAGGCTGTCAGTGAATGCCCTGATCCAATTTCACCTCCTTCCAGTTGTATGGTGCTGTCTGCTACGGAAGTTCTGTCGTTATCATATCCTGTAAGCCTGTAAGCTATAACCTGTGCCGGGTCAAAACTAACGGTAACGGATACATTATCTGCTACAGTAAATAATGTTTGGGTTAATTCAGATACCAGCACTTTCTCCGCCTCCTGCTCATTATCTATATAGGCAAAATTGCCATTGCCGGTTTGTGATAGTATGGAAAGTTTTGAATCTTTATAGTTACCCATGCCTACGCCAAGACAGGTTAGGTATATGCCTGTTTGCTTCTGGTATGCTATCATGGATTGCAGTTCTTTCTCTGTATTCAGTCCAACATTAAAGTCTCCGTCAGCACCAAGGAATATGCGGTTGTTGCCATTTTTCAGGTAATGTTTACGGGCAATACTGTACGCCAGTTTTATACCGGATTCACCCGGTGTCGGCCCATCGGCACTCAGCGCATCGATCGCTTTTATGATTATTTCTTTTTCAGAGCCGGCTATTCCGTCCAGTTTCACCTCCACTGTTTCTCCATATGTTACAATAGATACAGTGTCGGTACTGCGTAAATTTTTTACAAGCATGCGAAAACCTGATTTTAGCAGCGGCAGTTTATTAGGCATATCCATTGAACCGGATACATCCACCAGTAACACAATATTGTTGGGCGGTAAATGTTCCATGCTGATCTTTTTTGCACTGATATTTAATAACAGCAAATTGGTTTGCTGGTTCCACGGGCAATTTGTAATTACAGATGAAACACTGAATACGCTGTCCTTTGCCGGTTCATGATACTGGAAATTGAAATAGTTAAGCATCTCTTCAATCCGTACTGCTTCGGGTGGTACAGGTCCGTCATTATCATTTATAAAACGCCGCACATTACTGTAAGAAGCCCTGTTGCTGCTGGCAGAAAAAGAAATAACGGGGGATTCTGCTGTATACAAAAAACTGTTCTCATTGATACTGCTATAGGTTTCGTTGTTGATGGTATGAATATAAGAACTGTCTTTTTTATTCAGCGCAAGCGAAGCAAGGTGATTTCTCTTAAGTATTACTGTTGCCGGCAGTGCATTTAATACAGCTGTAATAAATTCTGTTGCTTTTACTGGTTTCATAACTGTTTCATAACCGTCATACGAAAACAGCAGTGTATCTGATATAATTTTGGAGGTGAAACCGAAACCCCCATACACATCAGTACGGAAAACAGTGCCGGTTGATTTTACCCTGATCTTTACATATTGAAGTTTGTCGCCGTGGTTGTCTGTAACCGTTCCCCTGAAGTAGTATTGGGAAAATGCGCCGCCCTGCAGCATTGCAAGCAGTAGTATCAGGTTGATTGTTTTCAATTACCAGATTTTTTGTGAAAGGGTGTCTCAGCGCTAAGACATTAACCCAAACCCATATCCGCTAATTCTCTTTTAAAGTTAATTCATTTAACCTGCTGCAGTATTTTTTATTTTAAACGATGCACAAGCTTTGGTCTGAAATAAATCCGTATTGCCGTGACCGTTTTTTACCGCAGCATGCAGTGTATAGTCTACTTAATTTGTGGTATTTTAATTTTTTTATTTGTTAATTTAAAAAAAATTATATCTTCGGGGCGACTTTGTCCACTAACCTTTGTAAGAATCTCCTACTTATTTCCAATTTTTTATTACACCTCCACAGGAAAATTTAATCAGCTTTGTAATTAAAGCGCCCTAAGTCGTTATATCTTATCAGGAAGCCAGTTAGAGTAAACTCCCAGTTAAAAAAATTGAACATAGATGTTGCAGGCATCGTATGCCCGTACAATTTATAATCTAAACCATTAACCATGAGCCTGATTATGCCACAAGCCATTAACGATTTCGTGTGTAATGCCAGGGTGTTGATCAAAAGCATCTTTCTTTTTTTTCTAAGGTTATGGAGGCGGGGGGCTGCTGATCAGCCGTCTTCGCTCATTCCTGTTTTCTTGCCAGTTGAAACTTATCAAACAAACATAAACATTTCCACTATGGATCGAAATCTGCAACTCATTAAAAACGCCGGGGTGGGCAAAACGCTGCATGACCCCACATCATCACCTCAATTTTTATTTATGAAAAAAATGATACACAAACCCGGGTTATTAGCCATCACATTGCTGATAGCTAATTTCTTTTTTGTAAGTATGTCATCAATCGGACAAACAACCTATACCTGGAATGGTGCAAACAATGCATCATGGGCAACCGGCTCCAACTGGAGCCCGACAAGGAGCTCTCCCAGCACTACCGATATATTGCAGTTCAGCGCAGGTAATACACGTACGATAACCGCTGTGCCATCACAAACAGTTGGCCGGATGGTTTTCTCAAATAATACCATTATTACTTTACAGGGTTCATCAGGAGGCACTACATTAACAATTAGTAATGGCACAGGGACTGACCTGGATGTGCCAAGTGGTTCTTCCCTTACTATCGGCACAAATGCTGGTATGACCCTGGCCACAAGTGCAACAGCCAGCATTGCAGGAACTTTGACTGTTAATAGTGGCCGTACATATAACACCAATGGAACCACTGTTGCCACCACTGTTACAGGAACGCTGGTTAATTCAGGAACAGTTACCTGTACTTCATCGGCAAAATTACTTTTTAATGCAAGCACATCAGTTTACCAGCATGCACAAAATGGCGGTACTATCCCAACTGCTGCATGGGCAGCAACATCTGCCTGTAACATTACAGGAACAACAAGTGCAGCTGAATTTGATGGCGGCATAGGCCAGACCTTTGGTAATTTTACCTGGAATTCAACTTCACAAACAAGTGAATTTATATTAGCAACAAATGGCGGAGGCGCATTCCAAATTGCAGGCTTACTCACCGTAACAAGTACGGGTACAGGTGGTACTGCTGGTGAATTGCGTTTACCATTGATAACAGAACAGGTAGCAGTTACTGTTGGAAGTTTTTCTCAAACAGGTGGAACTGTTTATGTTGGTGCAGATAATGCAGGTTCTAACAGAACATTAAATGTAACCGGCAGCTTTTCATTAAGTGGTGGTACTTTTAATTTATTGCCGGGTACTTCAGCAACATCCGGAACTACTTATACACTTAATGTGGGAGGAGATTTTACGATTAGTGGCGGTACCCTCAGCAAGTCAAGCACAGCAAGCGGTACAACCGGGGCGGTCAATTTTAATGGCTCTGCCACGCAAACTTATTCAAAAACCTCCGGTACAATTTCCGGTGCAGTAAACTTTGCAATCGGCGCAAATGCGGTTGTTGACTTTGGTACTTCACAGATTGATGGGTCTACTGGTACATTTAACGTAAGCAGTACAGGTACCATTATAACAGCACATGCGAACGGTATCACAAGAACAACTACCGGAACAGCCGGCGGTTCTATTGTTGTTACAGGTACGAGAACTTATACAAGCGGCGCTAAATATATTTATGATGGTGCAGTCGCACAGGTTACAGGTGATGGTCTTAATCAAAACACGCCATCCAGTTTAACGGTTGATAATACAAGTGGTGTAACATTAAGTGGCGCCACAACAGTGTCCGGCACAGTGGTACTTACCAATGGCCGTTTAATAACCACCACCACCAACCTGCTAACGGTTACGGCTACTGCCACCACCGCTATTTCAGCAGGTTCCACCACTAAGTTTATTGACGGACCGGTAAGATGGTCTTTAAGCAATACCGCAGGTACTTATGTGTTCCCTGTAGGTAATGGCTCAGGCAATTACCTGCCATATACATTGGTTACAACTGCAGCATCAACACCGGTAGTACAAGTGCAGGCTTTTAATGCCGATGCTTCTGCTACTGCAACCTATAACAGCCCGCTTACCGGTATCAGCCATACAGAATACTGGCAGGCACAGCTTGTATCCGGTACATTTACCGGCAGGGTATCGCTTACCCGCCAAACAGCACTAGGGGCATTAAATTTTATTGCACAGAGTGCAGCACAAACCGGGGCGTACAGCTCAATAGGTGGTACAGCCGCTTCTCCCTCTATTAATACTTCTAATTCAATTACGACACTCGGCTTTTTTGTAATGGCTTCCAATGCAAATAACACCGTGGCTTCATTATCTGTATCAGCATCGCAAACAGGCAGCCTTACTTACGGAACAGCCGGCAGTGTTACTTATACAGTTACGATCACACCATCAGGTGCCGGATCGGCAGCAGGTAGCGCATCCTTGTCTATTTCCGGTACTTCATTACCCGCAGGTGCTACTGCTTCTTTCAGCACCAATCCTGTAACGTTGCCGGCGTCAAGTGCAACACCGATTAATGTAACACTTACTATAAATACATTAGGTACAACAGCGGCAGGAACCACTTCGGGTATAACGGTTAGCACACCGCCATCCGTTGTGTCAGGCGGAACAAGCCTGGTAATTGGTCAGAAGAATTTGACCATAACCGTAACTGCACAAAATAAAACTTATAACGGCCTTACCAATGCGACTTTGGGTACGGCTTCTTATGTTGGTCTTGCAAATGGCGAATCCTTCTCAGTAACGGGTACGCCTACTGCAAATTTTGCACAGGCTAATGTTGGTACTGGTATCGGTGTAACCATTTCAGGTTATACTGCACCAAGTGCTAACTATACTGTAACACAACCTTCAAGTTCTGCTAATATTACAACTGCCGCTTTAACCATCACCGGTTTAAGTGCTGCAGGTAAAACGTATGATGGAACTACCGCCGTGTCAGTAACAGGCACGCCGGCTTATGGTAATTTGCAAAATGGAGAAACTTTCAGCGTGGTTGGATCACCAACGTTTGCATTCTCAACTGCAACTGTAGGCACCAATAAACCAATTACGCAAACAGGTACTTTCAGTGCCCCATCTTCAAACTATACAGTAACGCAGCCAACGCTAACAGCTTCTATTACTGCAGCACCATTAACGATTACAGGCATAACAGCCAATAACAAAGTGTATAATGGAACTACGGCAGCCACGCTGAATGGTACAGCTGCTTACAGCGGCCTGCAAAATGGTGAATCGTTCAGCGTATCAGGTACGCCGGTGGCTGTTTTCTCAGATAAGAATGTGGGCACTGGTAAAACAGTGAACGTAACAGGTTATACTGCTCCAAATTCAAATTATTCAATAACACAACCAACGCTCAGTGCAAATATTACTGCAGCCAATTTAACAATTACTGCATCTGCACAAAGCAAAACATATGGCTCAACCTCACCAACTGCAGGCACACTTAATACAAACTTTACTCAAAGTGGTGTGCAATCAGGTGATGTGGTAAATGGCGCCACTCTGGGTTACAGCGGCAGCCCTGCGGGTAACCTTGGTACAGCGTCTGTTGGAACTTATACCATTACACCATCAAACGTAACCTTCTCAAGTGGTACAGCAGCGAATTACTCTGTTACTTATAATACGGGAACGTTAACCATCAACACAAAATCTTTAACCATTAGTGGTTTAAGTGGTGTAAACAGGGAATATGATGGTACAACAGTAGCAACGCTCTCCGGTACACCGGCTTATGGTGGACTGGCTAACAGTGAAACCTTCTCTGTGTCTGGTACACCATCCGCAAATTTTGCAACAGCAGCAATTGGTACAGGCAAAGCCATTACTGTAACAGGTTATTTGCCGCCAACTGCCAACTATACTGTAACACAGCCAACAGGTTTAACAGCGAATGTTACAGGAAGAATAGTGGATATTTCGGGCACACGTCCATATGATGGAACAGCACTTGCTTCAGCTGCCATTCTTTCTATTGATAATAATGTGGATGCTGGTAACCTTACACTTTCCGGAACAGGTGCCTTATCATCAAAAGATGTAGGTACAAGAGTGCTTTCAAATACTGCTCCTGTAAGGGTAGGTACTTTGGGTACCAACAGTACTGTTTCAGGCACTTCATTTAATGTAACGGTGAGTGCGCCAACCAATGGTAATACCATGGTTGCAGTTATTGTAACTTCCGGTACTACTACTAACAGGATAAGCAGTATAACTCAAACCGGCGCTACCTGGGTAAAGGCGGCAAATGTTGCAAATACGAATGGCGTTGAAACAGAAATATGGTATGCGCCAGGTGTTAGTGGTGCAGGAACTACTGTTACTGTAAATGGAGCAACAACACTTAAGATGGGGGCGGTTGTAATGGAATATAGTGGAGTATTGGCTGTAAGCCCGCTTGACAGGACTGCTACCAACAGTGGTAATACAAATGGAGGTACTACTGGTACAACAGCAGCTACTACTCAGGCAAACGAATTATGGATTGGTGCAATTGGTATGCTGGATGACGCACCTACTCTTGGTTCTATCCAAAATTCTTTTAGTTCTCCTGGAGATATTGCAATAGCCGGAACAGGTAATGATCTTCGTGTATATGCACTTGAACGTTCAGTTAGTGCTACCTCAACGGCATCCGCAGGTGGAACAATAAGTAATAACAGCGTTCAATGGGTTGGTGCTATCGCAACTTTTAAAGCAACTATAGCTTCTTCACTTACACTGGGTGGCTCAGCTGCTGGCAACTATACCCTCGCAGGCTTGAATGGATCAGTTGTAATAACACCTGCTGAATTAACTGTAACAGCAGATAATAAGAGCAAGAACTATGACGGTTCAATCTATTCTGGTGGTTATACTTCACAAACTACCGGTTATGTGAACAGTGAAAACTCAAGTGTTGTAACGGGTTCAGTAACTTATAGCGGTACAGCAATAGCAGCTACTGCAGCCGGTTCTTATACAATCGTACCTGTTGTTAGCGGATTAAGTGCTACCAACTATTCATTCACACCGGTTAATGGCACACTTACCATTAATGGTACAACCAACCAGACAACAGCTGATTTCCGCAGTAAACAGGCTGGTAACTTAAGCAGCACTGCTACATGGGAGTATGACGGCGGCGGTGGAGGCTATATTGCAGCCACACAAAAACCAGGTACCGGTAATAATGTGGATATCCGTCACAACGTAACTTTTGATGAAGGCTTTACAGTTGGTGCCGGTAAAACATTAAAAGTAAGCAGCAATACTGCCGATTTCAATGGACAGTCAGTAACTTTTAAATCAGATGCAAGCGGTACAGCCAGCTTTGGCCAGCTGATCGGCAATGTGATCGGAGATAATAACGTAACAGTAGAAAGATATATACCGGATAATGGTAAACGTTCATGGAGGCTGTTATCAGCACCAACCCATACCAGCGGTCAAACTATCCGCCAGGCATGGATGGAAGGTGATGCCAACCCTTCAGCAAACCAGAACAATCTTCCTGGTTATGGTACCATCATCTCTGCAGTGGCTTCACAAGTAGCTAATGGATTTGATGCGGTATCACCAAGTACTTCAATACGCAGTTATACAGGTTCAGCCTTTATGTCCCTGCTGAGTGTGAATGTGCCGATAGAAACAACCAGTGGTTACTTCCTGTACATCCGCGGCGACCGCAGCCTTGGTGTAAATGCTACGGCCAGCAGCACTACAGCTACTACGCTCCGCAGTAATGGTACACTGTACAAAGGCACACTGCCGGCTATTGATGTACCAGCCAATACTTTTGGGTTGATCGGTAATGTTTTTGCATCAGAAATAGACTTCGCTAATATTGGTAAATCCAATATTGTAAACACGCTGTATATCTGGGATGCTAAAATGGGTGCTACAGGTGGTTATGAAACCTTCCCTGGAATAGATGACTTTGCAGCTTCTACGGGTGGTGGAAGCTGGGCATCAGGTGAAGTAAACAGCAAAATACAAAGTGGCCAGGCCTTCTTTGTTTCAGCTACAGGCTCGGCAGGCTCTGTGACTTTGGCAGAAAACAGCAAAACAACAACCAGCAGCACCAAAGGTCTTCGTCCTGCAGCACAGTCAACTGTAGCTAAACTTAAAACAAGACTCTTTGCAGGTGATAAAGCTTATGATGCCAACGTGGTGGTGTTTGACAACAAATACCAGAACACGATCGATGCAAATGATGCACCTAAATTTGATAACCCGGGTGAAAACTTTGCGATCGTAAGCGAAGGCAAACAGCTTGCAGCCGAGGCAAGACAGCCAATCGGAACAGAAGCAACTTCTATTGTTTACAGCATGAAGAACATGCAGCAGCGTGACTACAGCCTGGAATTTACAGCTACCAACCTTGGCAGTGGTGAAGCTTACCTTGAAGATAAATACCTTGGTACCAAAACACCGGTAAGCTTAAGCGGAGTAACCAAAGTAAGCTTCAGCGTAACAGCCGATCCGCAGTCAGCCGCAGCAACAAGGTTCCAGCTGGTATTACGTCCGGCAGCAGCGCCAGCAGTTGATAACAGGATCGCAGCTATCAGCGTATATCCTAACCCGGTAGAGACCGGTACAATGAATGTACAGTTTGTTAAACAGGCAAAAGGTAAATACAACCTGAAGCTGGTTGACCTCAGCGGCCGTGTGGTGTACAGCAGTGTACGTGAACACGCAGGTGGCAGTGCAGCACAGTCAGTGCAGTTACCATCAGCCATCGGCAGGGGATCTTACCAGCTGGTGATCACCAACCCTGACAAAACCAAACAGGTACAGCAAATATTTATTAATAAATAAAAAAGCACTTATAAAATGTAAAACACCCCGCCCAGGCGGGGTGTTTTGTTTATACATTGTCGCCACATTTATTGTTTTTACTGCAACAAAACGTGTTTTTACTGTAAAATCTGTCAAAATTTGGGGGGATTGCTAAAAAAAATTTGACTGGAGGAAAAATAGTTATTGTTTTTTCAGGAAATCGAAATATCTTTCCGGTTCAAAATATATCTCCTGTGTTCACTTATTCCAGGCATATATTTTTACCCCTGTACCAAATAGAAAACTGTAAAACTGCTGCCTGCCGTTATTAAGCCTTAAACATGTTGGTATAGAACCGTTTTATGATTTTTATTATTAGATCGTAATAAGGTAACGAATTGATAATACCGGTTTAAGCATTTTAACGGGTTGAAGCAATAATATTGTTCGATTTTTTAAAGACAGCAACAGGAACACACAAAACTAACTATGATGAGTAAACGTTTTTACAACGCTCCCGTTTATATACCCCTAAGCACCGCAGCTGTCCGTTACCTTACAATTGCAAACTGCTAACAATCTTAACTTAACATATATTCTCCATTATCATTTTACAAAACACACAATTACATTTTTATGAAAGGCTTTTTACAAAGTTTGAAAATGAAAAGAAATTTAATAAGCACAATGCTTATTCTTGTTTGCCTGGCATTTGGACAGGTGAGTATGGGACAAGTAAATTATGTGAGCTGGAATTTCGCAACAAGTATTAGTAGTGCGAATTATTGCACCAGCACTACAAATCAGAATACGGTGAAAACTACAGATTTGAGTAATGTTACTTTGTCTACAATTAGTATGACTGGTGCAACGTGTCAAACGGCAAACACCAATCATCGTTCATCAGGTTGGCCAAGCTCGTTGGATGTAACAAAATATATCGAATTTTCAGTAACGTTGGGATCTGGGCAGACTTTCCAGAATTCAACATTAAGCTTGGCTATCTCAGCTTTAGTTAGTAATACGGGTACAGCTTCACGTAATTATCAAGTACGTTATGGATGGGGGGCTTCTCCAACATTTGCAAATGCAACAAATGGAACTGTGACAAACCTTGGAACAGGTGCGACATCCAACACTGCTACAATTCCTGCACCCGGCAATACCACCACAACACTTTTGACGATAAGAATTTCTGGATATGGTGCATCATCTGGTGGAACAACACAATTTAGTTCGATCGCACTGACAGGCGCAAACCAACCTTTACAAACAGGACCAAGTTTAAGTTCTACTTCTACTTCTATTTCTAATTTAACATATACATTCGGCTCTGGGCCATCAGCTGCATCATCTTCATTTGATATAACAGGTAGTAATTTAACAGGAGCGCCTGGTAATATAACT
Organism: Ferruginibacter sp.; assembly: GCA_047600665.1. Taxonomy (GTDB): domain Bacteria; phylum Bacteroidota; class Bacteroidia; order Chitinophagales; family Chitinophagaceae; genus Ferruginibacter. The sequence continues at coordinate 439,427 of JASGKJ010000003.1, read as the reverse complement.
TTTACAAAGTCAAACAATATTGAAGTGTATGATGGCTCTACATGGCAAACAGCAAACTTTACAAAGCCATATTCGAGTGCTTCGTTTAGCGCAACGGGTTATCAGGTACGTTTAAAAGCAGGTTTGGCAGTTGGAACTTACAGTTCAGAATCCCTTGTTGTTTCGGGTGGAGGTGTGTCGTCGAATTTAACGATAAATGTCAGTGGCAGTGTAACAGCTGCGGCTCCATCTAATGATAACTGTTCTGGAGCAACTGCATTAACATTAGGTGCCGCTGCAATTAGTGGTGATGGTGCAACTGCAACACAATCAATAGCTGCAGGTTCATGTAACGGTGATCCAAATGATGACTTGTGGTATTCATTTACTACCACTTCTGCAGGTACTTATACCATTACTGTAGACGGTTCAACATCTTACGACGCTGTTGTAGAATTACGTTCAGGAGCTTGTAATGGTACATATGTAACTTGTATTGATGGAACACTTGCTGATGGTATAGAAACATTGTCATCTAGCCTGTCAGCTAGCACAACTTATTATGTAAGGGTTTATGATTATTATACAACACCCGCAACCACTACTTTTACAATTAAAGTAGATCCTCCTTCAGCTACTTTATCTACCAGTGGTTCCAGCCTTGCGTTTGGTAGTTTGGCCAGTACTACAACTTCAACAAGCCAAAGCGTTAATTTATCTGGTTCGTTTTTAACTGGCGCTCCAGGAAATATAACTGTAACAGCTCCAAGTACAGATTTTCAGGTTTCTAACAATAACAGCAGTTGGGGACCAACAACTACTATAGCATATTCTTCTTCTACATTAGCTGCCACTCCGGTATATGTGCGTTTCACGCCACAATCATCCGGGGCGAAATCAGGTAATGTTACATTCAGTGGTGGTGGTGCCGCTTCACCCCCAACAGTTGCGCTAACTGGTACAGGAACATTAACTGCTCCAGTTGCCAATAGTAACACTTCGCCTCAAACAACAAATGTGAATCCAACAAGCTTTACTGCTAATTGGAGTGCCGTAACCGGGGCTACCGGATACAGGCTGGATGTATTGACTGCATTGAGTACTGCTGAAGAAGATTTTAACGATGGTAACTTTACGGCCAATCCCGTTTGGAGTGGAAGCACAAGCAGCTATGCAATTCAAACTGCGTCAACACTGCCTTCAGGTTTAGCCTCTACCGATGGATCTTATTTAGGCTCCAATGCAAGTGTTGGATCTTCAGCACTTACTACACCATCAACTGAAGTAAATGAATGGAAATTCTCTCTTGGATCTACAACTTATGATCCTTCCTCATCTAATAATTTTGGAGCTATACTAATGTCGAGTGCTGCAGTATCTGACATTACAAGCAGTTTTAATGGCTATTATCTCCGGGTTGGTCTAAATTCCGGTGCGAATAATATCGAATTATGGAGAAGTAGCAATACAACTAAAACCAAACTTGGAAGTTTTAGCACTGCAGACTATCAAACAGGCGGGCTGCAAAATGGCGTAAATCTTCGTGTAACAAGAAACAGCAGCGGTGTATTTGAGCTGTTTTATGCTGCTGGATTTACTTATGCATCAACACCGACAACGAGTGCTGGTACAATAACCGATGCCACACATAGCACCTCATCTTATTTTGGTGTCTATACAGCTTTTACAAACGCCAGTGCGACAAGAAGAGTTTATATTGATAATATCGCTTTAGGAACCGGTACGTTCGTAAGTGGTTATAATAATCTTTCAGTAGGTGGAACTACTCAAAATGTTAGTGGTTTGACTGCTAACACCACATACTATTATCGTGTACGTGGGGAAGATGCAAATACTACTACAGCAAATTCAAACGTAGTTACAGTGGTTACGACTAGTCCTTCGATCTTACCTGCTACTAACACCTTTACTGCTTTCACTACAACTTATGGAACTGCATCCGCAGACCAGACAGTAAGTGTAACCGGTAGTGGTTTATCAGCAGATATCACAGCTACTGCAGCTACTAATTTTGAGGTATCTAACGGTGGCGCTTATGGCCCAACCACCACCTTTACACAATCAGGCGGTTCAGCAAGTGGTACATTGCATGTACGCTTAAAATCTGATGCGCCTGTGAGTGGTTCTTATAATGGAATCACAGCAGTAACGCTGACAAGCACGGGTGCTACAACAAGAACATATACAACAGCCGCCACTGGTAACGCAATAAGCGCAGCTGTATTAACTGTAACTGCCGATAACAAGAGCAAAGGATACGACGGTAATACTTATTCGGGTGGTTACAGTTCACAGATAACCGGTTATGTAAACGGAGAAAATTCAGGTGTTGTAACGGGTTCAGTAACGTATAGTGGTACTGCAATAGCAGCTACAGCAGCCGGTTCTTATACTATTACACCAGTTACAAGTGGTTTAAGCGCTGCTAACTATACTTTCGCTCCAGTAAATGGTACGCTCACTATCACCGGTGTAAATGAAACGACCGCAGATTTCCGTACTAAACAGGCCGGTAACTTAAGCAGTGCTGCTACATGGGAATACAATGGTGGTGGCGGTGGCTATGTAAATGCCACAGCTAAACCAGGTACCGGTAACAATGTAGATATCCGTCACAATGTAACTTTTGATGAAGGCTTTACAGTAGGCGCCGGTAAAACTTTAAAAGTTTCAGCAGGTACAGCTAACTTCAACAGTCAGCTGGTAACCTTTAAATCAACGGCATCCGGTACAGCCAGCTTTGGCCAGCTCACCGGTTCCGTAACAGGCGACAACAATGTAACTGTTGAAAGATATATACCAAATGGTAACCGTTCCTGGAGGCTGTTATCATCATCAACCCATACCAGCGGTCAAACTATCCGCCAGGCATGGATGGAAGGTGATGCTAATCCATCAGCAAACCAGAACAACGCTCCGGGCTATGGTACTATAATTACTGCTGTAGCTGCACAGGTAGCCAATGGTTTTGATGCGGTATCACCGAGCACTTCTATCCGTAATTACAATGGTTCAGTGTTCGTATCTCTGCTCAGTGTAAATGTTCCACTGGCAAGCACGAGTGGTTACTTCATGTATATCCGTGGTGACCGTAGTGTAACACCAGCCGGTACAAATACCAGCTCAACCACTTTACGCAACCATGGTACCCTGTACAAAGGAGACCAGACCGGTATCACTGTTCCGGCTAATACATTCGGACTGATCGGTAACGTGTATGCATCAGAGATAGATTTTGCTACTATTGGTAAATCCAATATTGTTAATACACTGTACATCTGGGATGCTAAAATGGGTGCTACAGGTGGTTATGAAACCTTCCCTGGTATCGATAACTATGCAGCTTCTACAGGTGGTGGTAGCTGGGCTAAAGATGAGATCAACAGCAAAATACAAAGTGGCCAGGCCTTCTTTGCTGCCGCTACGAATGCAGTAGCTGGCGGTACAATAACCTTAACAGAAAGCAGCAAAACAACTACCAGCAGCACCAAAGGGCTTCGTCCTGCTGCACCAGCAGTTGTTTCTAAACTTAAAACAAGACTGTTTGCAGGTGATAAAGCTTATGATGGTAACCTGGTGGTGTTTGACAATAAATACCAGAACACGATCGATGCAAATGATGCTCCTAAGTTTGATAACCCCGGAGAAAACTTTGCGATCGTAAGCGAAGGCAAACAGCTTGCAGCCGAGGCAAGACAGCCAATCGGAACAGAAGCTACTTCTATAGCGTATGCAATGAAGAATATGAAACAACGGGATTATGCTTTAGAATTTACAGCTACCAACCTTGGCAGCGGAGAAGCCTACCTTGAAGATAAATACCTTGGTACCAAAACACCGGTAAGCTTAAGCGGTGTAACCAAAGTAAGCTTCAGCGTAACAGCCGATCCACAGTCAGCAGCAGCAGGCAGGTTCCAGTTGGTATTACGTCCTGCAGCCGTACCGGCAGTTGATAACAGGATCGCAGCTATCAGTGTATATCCTAATCCTGTAGAAACAGGCAGCATGACAGTACAGTTTGTTAAACAGGCAAAAGGTAAATACAACCTGAAACTGGTTGACCTTGCCGGCCGTGTGGTGTACAGCAGTGTACGTGAACACGCAGGCGGCAGTGCAGCACAGTCAGTGTTGTTGCCATCAACAATCAGCAGGGATCTTACCAGTTGGTGATCACCAACCCTGACAAAACAAAACAGGTACAGCAGTTATTCATTAACTCAAATAAGTAAGCTGTTATAAATAGATTAAGGGCTGTCTTTGTAAAAAAAGACAGCCCTTTTTTATAACTGGAAAAGATTATAATTCAATAATATAATTGGAAAAAAAAGCTTGTTTTTTTTGTCAAAATGAAAAAAAAAGATAAATTTTGTGTTGTTGGTTATGTATCCTTCGTATTTGAAAACTACAGTTCAAATTATTTAACCTTAAAGCAGTCTTCCTGATACATTACAGTATGTTTTAAAAATCCTGGTGTAGCCTGGATGGAGGTTCTTGTTTTAAATATATAAAATGGAAATTTTGCCTTTAAGACCGTCTAAAAACACTGCTGGAAAAAGGGAGGCTGTACGGTTATGTTTATTTTTTTTACTATTGGCAGGCATATTCCAGGGTTTTTCAAATGACTTACAGGCTCAATCCTCTTTAGTAAAGATTAATACCAGGTTATATCTTCAGAATTCTTCCTCACCAATACGTGGTATGGTGGTGGTGTATAATAATACTTATAGTGAATACATTGATGAGAATGACGGGCCTGCTATTGCCAATTCCGGGGAGAACATAGCAATGATAAGGCGTGACACATTGCTGGTTTCCGAAGGAAGACCAACTATTGTTACCGGGGATACACTCAGGTTTATGATATGGGGTATGCGTGCAGACAGTACTTACCGGCTGGATTTTACACCGCAAAACCTCGATGCAGGGTTATACGGGCTCTTTATAGACAGTTTTGCTAACCCAACAGGAGAGGTGCTTGAATTACATTCCGGGCTGGTTTCTAAAAATTTTACAGTAACTGCAGACCCTAATTCGGGTGGTGGAGGAGTGGTAAAAAGAAGATTTACAGTTATCCTGGCACATAACCCGGCCTTACCGGTGATATTTACAGGTATTAATACGCAAAGAATAGCAGAAGGGGTTAAAGTGAACTGGCAGGTGGAGCATGAAAGCGGTATTGTGCGTTATGAAATAGAGCGTTCGCCGGATGGCAGGTTTTTTCAAACTGTGGGATCCGTATCAGCTACACGGGCTGCAGATTACAGCTGGATTGACAAAAATTCAATAAATGGTAATTCTTTTTACAGAATTAAAAGTATAGATGCGGATGGTAAGGTAAAATTTACTAATATTGCAAAAAATTTCGCACACAATATCAGGCAGGAAATAACCGTTATACCTAATTTAATAGAGAACGGTCTTATGAATCTCCAGGTGGTTAGTGAAACAAAAGGCAGGTACGAGCTAAATCTAGTTAATATTTCAGGTCAGGTTGTATATAAAGTTAATGGAGACCATACAGGAGGTACCACGGTACGTTCATATACACTCCCGGAATCCGTTAAACAGGGAGTTTACCAGGCGGTTTCCATAGCACCTGACAAAACAAAAATTGTTCAAAAAGTAATTGTTCATTAAAAAATAAAATGAAAATGAAGTTTCAGACAGCAGTAAAGGAAAAATTACAGCACGTGTTGGCAACAGCTTTTTTAATGGCTCTTCCATTTATCGGTTTCAGCCAGCCGGGAGCACTTCCAAGTGGTCCTGAAGTGGGTGGAGGTGAAGACCAGAACCCGGATGCTGTACCATTTGACAGCAACATGACGCTTGTATTCCTTGGTATTGCACTGGCGTTTGTAGCAGTTGTAATGATAAGGAGAGCACGTAAGGCAAAAGCAACAGCTTAAGTTCCTTTCTTATATAATTCTTTAAAATGCACCTAAAATGGTGCATTTTGTGTTGTTGTTAACTACAAAAACTGTTGTAAAAGCGATTCGGCCGTAAGTTTAGGAGTAAAAAATGAAAGCAATTTTTCAATCACACCTTCCACTAAAGCATCCGGGCAACTGGCGCCGCTTGTTATAAGTATTTTCAGCGGGTTGACGGCCGGGAGGTAATTATGGGTTATCATTTCTTCTTTTGTATGAAAATTAAAGTGGGCTATACTGGTTCCAGAAATTATTTTTTCTTCAGAACTAATATAATAAGTAGGTAACTTTTCTTCGCAAAGTTCTACAAGATGTGATGTGTTACTGCTGTTATAGCCACCTACCACAATTGCAAGATCAGCCTCCGTATTTAACATGCCATATACTGCCGTTTGATTGTCATTCGTTGCATAACAAAGGGTATCTCTCGTATCAGCAAAATATTTGTCAATATTGGCAGGGGCCGGCTGGTAGGTAGCGATCATGATATTCTTTAAAAAATCTGCGATAGCCTGTGTATCGCTGGCAAGCATGGTGGTTTGGTTAACCACACCAATACGCTGCAGGTCTTTGCCGGCATCAAAACCTTCTGAAAAACGTCCCCTGAATTCATCATAGAACCCCGCCGTATCTTTTTCCCCGGTAATGTATTTACTAAGGGCCACGGTTTCTTTCATATCATTAACAACAACAGATGGCGCATTGCTGGCTGCATGGGAAAATGTGGCCCTGGTCTCTTCATGGGAAGGTTTTCCATGAATAATGATAGTATAGCCTTTACCGGCGATCTGTTCACTGCGGTTCCATACTTTTTCTACAAAAGGACAGGTGGTATTATATTTTTCTGTCTGTATACCCAGCCTGTTCAATTTTTCCTCTATAGCCAGTGTGGTTCCAAAAGCAGGAATGATCACAACATCATCTGCAGTTAAAGCCTCAAACGGCACCAGCTGTTTACCATAGGTATCCTGTAAAAACTCCACACCTCTTTCTTTCAGGTCGGCATTCACATGCGGGTTATGGATCATTTCACTTAAAAGAAAAATTCTTTTGCCCGGGTTTTCGTCCACGGTTTTAAAGGCAATATCAATTGCATTCTCCACACCATAACAAAAACCAAAATGTCTTGCCAGGTAGATCTGTAAAGGGCCAAAATCAAGCAGGGTGGGGCTGAAATCTTTTTTCATCTTATCAGCTTCCCTGCGTTTTGCTTTAATGGCAGTTATAAGCGGGCTGCGGTAAATTAAAGGAACATTAAATTGTTTCATCGGTTATATAACAAATGCAAAGGTACAGGGTTGAAGCTTAAAATTACAGTTGATATATTTTAACAAATCACCCTTATTTTTGAATGTACGTAACTTATATAGCTGTACTATATTTATAATTCTTACTGCCTTAGTAATTACGAAAAACCAAACGAAAATGATCTTTAAAAAAGCAGACTGGATCCATAATACGAATGTATACGAAGTAAACCTCCGGCAATACACAAAAGAAGGGACGCTTAAAGCGTTTGAAAAAGAACTGCCCCGTTTGAAAGATATGGGTGTGGCTGTGTTGTGGTTTATGCCCATAACACCCATTGCACAAAAAAATAAAAAAGGCAGCATGGGCAGTTATTATGCCTGCAGTGATTATACAGCAGTGAGTGAAGAATTTGGAACGTTAAGTGATTTCAGGTCATTTGTTCAACTGGCACATGAAATGGGATTTAAGGTGATCATCGACTGGGTGGCCAATCATACCGGCTGGGACCATGTGTGGACACAGGCGAACCCCGGCTATTATAAACATGATTTTGAAACAAATGATTTTAAGATAGCCAGTGGTATGGATGATATCATTGAACTGGATTACACCAATCCCGGCATGCGTACAGCAATGATAGAAGCAATGCGTTTCTGGATCAATGAATGTGATATAGATGGTTTCCGCTGCGACCTTGCCGCCTGGGTGCAGCTTGATTTCTGGATACAGGCCAGAACAGCACTGGAACAAACAAAAACATTGTTCTGGCTGGCGGAGTGTGATGGTATAGAAAATGCAAATTATTATGCTGCATTTGATGCATGCTATTGCTGGACATGGATGCATAAAACATTTGAATTTTATAATCACAACAGGGATAAGAAGATGCTGGATGGTATTTTGCAGCATTACAGCCATGTAACCAATGACACAGACCAGGTACTCTGGTACACCAGCAATCATGATGAGAACAGCTGGAATGGTACCGAGTACGAAAAATATGGTGCTGCTGCAAAGGCTTTTGCCATACACAGTTTTACGTGGAATGGCATGCCGCTCATTTACAGCGGGCAGGAATTACCCAATAACAAACGCCTGCAGTTTTTTGATAAAGACCCTATTGAGTGGACCGGCAAATACCTGCTGCATGATTTTTATAAAACGCTTACAAACCTGCATACGAATAATCCTGCATTACGGGGTGGTGACCCTGCTGTTACCACTTACCTGCTGCAAACAAATGCGGATCATAACGTGCTTGCCTACCTGCGAAAAAATAATCAGGACGAAGTATTGGTTCTATTAAACTTCAGCGACCAGGAAATAGATTGCATGTTGTATGATGAAAAAGCTGGCGGTCATTTTAAAAATATATTTACAAATGAAGTAATAAACATGAATGAGCACCGGCATTTTAACATGAAGGGCTGGGACTATTTTGTTTTTGAAAAGTCATAAAAGAATACAGCATAAATTTTCACCTGTAATGAAACAATTATTATTCTTCCTGTTTTTTATTTTAGCAATGACCCAGGCACGTTCACAAATAGATTACAGCAGTTATCCTGTGTACAAAGGGAAAGACCTTGGTTTAACTTACAGCAAACAGGCTTCTTCCTTTCGTATATGGAGTCCTGTTGCAGAAGAAGCAGAAATTATTTTGTATAAAGATGGAGATGGCAGCGATGTACTCCAACGAGCTTCGCTTGTAAAGTCAACAGCCGGCACATGGATGAAAAAACTGCCTGGTGATCTTAAAGGGATGTATTACACGTTCCGTGTTAAGATAAATGGTGAATGGGGCAACGAGGTGCCCGATCCTTATGCAAAAGCAGCCGGCGTAAATGGCAAACGGGCCATGATACTGGACCTTAAAAGCACTGACCCCGCCGGGTGGACGAGTGATAAAAGTCCTGCATTCTCAAAGAATAATTTAGCAACAGACGCAGTTATTTATGAACTGCACATACGGGATGCCAGTATTGATACAAATTCAGGCATTATCAATAAAGGAAAATTTACTGGTCTTGCTGAGCTTAATACTAAAAGTACCGGAGGGTTGTCAACAGGGCTTTCACATATTAAAGAGTTGGGCGTTACGCATGTACACCTGCTGCCTTTTTTTGATTACAATTCTGTCGATGAAAGTAAACTGGACAAGCCTCAATATAACTGGGGGTACGATCCATTGAATTACAATATTCCCGAAGGCAGTTACAGTACCGATCCATACGATGGCGCTGTTCGTATAAAGGAATTAAAAGAAATGATCGCAGCCTTTCATAAAAATGGTTTGCGTGTGGTAATGGATGTAGTGTACAATCATGTGGCAGATGCAGGCAAATCTAATTTTAATCAATTGGTGCCGGGCTATTATTTCCGGCATAAAAAGGACGGTAGTTTTTCCGACGCCACTGCCTGCGGAAATGAAACAGCCAGTGAGATGCCCATGATGCAGAAGTTTATACTGGAGAGTGTATTGTACTGGGTAAAGGAATATCATATTGACGGTTTTCGTTTTGACCTGATGGGTGTGCATGATATCAAAACAATGAACATCATTTCAAAAGAATTGCGCAAAATAAAACCCGGTATTTTATTATATGGTGAAGGCTGGACAGCCGGTGCTTCTCCGTTACCTGATTCTTTAAGGGCATTAAAAGCTAATGCATACAAGCTGGATCACATTGCTGTTTTTAGCGATGATATCCGGGATGGTATAAAGGGAAGTGTGTTTGACATAAAAGACAGGGGATTTGTAAGTGGTAAAGCAGGTATGGAAGAAAGCGTGAAATTTGGTATCGTGGCAGCATCAGAACATCCGCAGGTAAAAATGACTAATGTAAATTACTCAAAGAAAGGTTATGCAGCGGCACCGTGGAATGTAATTTCTTATTGTGAGTGCCATGATAATAATACACTTTGGGATAAGCTTTCACTGAGCTGGAAAAATGCAGCTCCTGAAATTACAGAAGGTAAACACGAGATCAATGACGCATTGCTCCAGCTGGATCATTTACAACGACAGGAAATAAAAAAGATGCACCAGCTGGCATTGACCATTATACTTACTTCCCAGGGTGTTCCTTTTTTACATGCAGGTACTGAGTTCCTGCGTAATAAAAAGGGTGTAGAAAATTCTTATAATGCAGGTGACAGTATCAACGAAATTAACTGGGCTTTAAAAGAAGAAAATAAAGATGTAAATGAGTATGTAAGATCGCTGATCCAAATGCGGAAGGCGCATCCTGCTTTCAGGTTCACCAGTAATGAACAAATAAAAAAATATATACGTTTTGATGAGAAGCAAACAGGCAACGGTGTTATTGTTTATACTATTAATGGATTAGCCGTTAAGGATGCATGGAAGAAAATATTTGTAGCTTTTAACGGCAGTAACAAAGTAAAATCAATTGATCTTCCCGCAGGTAAATGGAAGACTGCATTGGGAGTTGATAAAAATATTTTTACGGGCAAAACTGAGCTTGCCGGTGTAAGCTCTCTGCTGCTTTACCAGGAATAATATGAATTTGCGGGATGAAATTTTAAAAGAGCATTCAAAAGCACAATGTGATTTGATCGTTCAATGGGTGGGGGATTCACAGCAACGGTTTAATGAACTGTTTAGATTGTTTTTAAATGAAGAATACAGGGTTACACAACGGGCAGCATGGCCGGTAAGCTACTGCGTGGCTGCTCAGCCGGGGTTTATAAAAAGCAATTTTTCAAAGTTTATAAAGAATCTTCAACAGCCCGGCCTGCATGACGCTATCAAACGCAATTCTGTCCGGTTGCTGCAATATGTAGATATCCCGGAAAAGTACCAGGGAGATGTAATGAATATTTGTTTTGATTATGTAGCATCTCCCACGGAGGCAGTTGCAATAAAGGCATTTGCTTTAACCGTGCTTGGAAATTTATCAAAACAATATCCTGAAATCGTACCTGAAATAAAATTGCTTATAGAAGACCAGTTACCCAACCAGACAGCAGCCTTTAAAAGCAGGGCAAAAAAGGTATTAAAGGGATTAGGGAAATTATAATAGTGTTTTTGATAAAACCTTTATACCGGAGCCTTTCGCTACGAATACAGATGCCGGTTCGGCATTTTCAAGAAAAGAAAAATGCTTCCCGTATAATTTTTCAAAATCACATTTGATAGTATATGCTTTTACCGGGTAGATATTCCACTTCGGATGTTGTACTTCATATTCATAGGTTCTTTCCCGGTGTTTTGAATAACCCCAGTAATGTTCAGCAATAAATTCGGCTTCTGATCCGGGGTTGATGGCAACAGCTTCTTTATGTGTCACTGCTTCCAGGCTGTTCCATTTATTTTTGTTTTTCCAGTAATAACCAAATTTTAAATCATCGTCATTTGTTTCTATACTATGTTTCATCGGCATGGCACTGTATTTCTCCCGGTAAAATACATTTGCAACAAAGCTGATGGCCGGCTTAGGTACGATCTCTTTTATAAAGACAACCCCTCTTTTTACAATATTATCCGTCTCCTGCTGTACATAAAAACGAAGGTTTACTTCTTCAAAATCTGAATGAAAAGGGATTTTTATGCCGGCAAGTTTTGTATTTAAAAAATTAAAACCAACAAGGCTGATATATACATTGCCGTTATAAGTATCAATAGTTGTTTTTGCTGGTACGTAAGGCAACAGGAGAGCGGCATCAACAATATAATTGACCATCACCAGGTTTTCCCATGTTGCTGTTAAGAATACCCGTTGCATTGTTATTTTTTTTCTTTTTGAAAAGTGCGGAAAATAAGCCGCAGGTTTTGGTCGTAAGTAAAGTAATTGTACAACCAGTTAGAGAATACAAAAAACCTGTTCTTTACGCCGAGTATCAGCATCAGGTGAAGTCCCATCCAGATCATCCATGCAAAAAAGCCACGGAAATGCAATTTGGGTTTGGGTACGTCCACTACGGCCAGGTTGCGGCCAACGGTGGCCATGCTGCCTTTATCGTTGTATACAAATTCGGTGTTTGCTTTACCTGTAAGATTCTTTGACAGCATATCTGCCTGCTGCATGGCTACCGGGGCCACCTGCGGGTGACCATTGGGCCAGGCCGGCTCTTCCATATAGGCCACATCCCCAATGGCATAAATATTTCGCATTCCCTGTACACGGCACTGCCTGTCCACTTTTATACGGTTACCCCTGGCTATAAGCTCCTTGCTGATTCCTTCCGGTATATTGCCTTTGATGCCTGCGGCCCATATCACAATATTGCTGCTGATGGTATCACCATTTTGAAGCGTTACGGTTTTGCCATCATAATTTTTCAGTAGAGAATTGGTTAAAACGGTTACGCCTAAACGCTCCAGGTATTTTTGAGAATCTGCTGCAGATTTTTCACTCATTGCTGCCAGCGTTTTACCGGAACCTTCCAGTAAATAGATCTTCATTTTGCTGAAATCAATCTCAGGAAAATCCTTTGGCAACTGGAATCGTTTCATATCCGCAATAGCGCCGCTGAGTTCCACACCCGTAGGTCCACCACCTACCACTACAATATTCATGTATGACTGAAGCGCCTGCTCATCCGTTATGTTTACAGCATCTTCAAAATTCTGCAGCAGGTGGTTGCGTATCTGTAAAGCTTCCACCGTGCTTTTCATGGGAAAAGCATGTGTCATCAAGTCTGCATTGCCAAAAAAATTTGTATCTGCCCCGGTGGCGATCACCAGGTTATCATAATCAAAAGCGCCGGCAGTTGTAACAACCTGTCCCTGTTCCGGTAAAATTTGCTTCACCTCTGCCAGCTTTATTTTTACATTACTGGTTTTGTGAAAAACCTTGCGTAGCGGGAACGAAATATTACTTGCATCCAGGCCGGCCGTAGCCACCTGGTAAAATAATGGTTGAAACTGGTGATAATTATGCCTGTCGATAAGGGTGATCTCCACGCCGGGTTTATTGCTGAGTTTTCTCGCCAGTCTTAAACCTCCAAACCCGCCACCCAGTATAATAAGTTTCATCTTGTATGAATTTAACAGGACAAAGATATGATATTTTCAATAAATTTTGAAAATTAAGAAAATCTATGGCATTGCGGTGAGCTGCCGGATCTTCCTTTTCAGCAGATCAATCATCGTGCCTGTTCTCAGTTCCCGGCCGGTTTTATTCAAGTGGTAGGTAAGATCGAAGAAATATTTATCAGGATAAAGAAATGTTTGGGGTGTATTGATGATCTCACAATGCAGCGAGTTATTCATTTTCTGGCTGAAACTTTCAATGGCAGCCTGATTGATCGTATAGGCTGTTTGCGGGTAGTTAGGATAAGCGTAATATACGGTTGCTCCTTTTTCTTTGGCATAATCAATAAAGCTGTTTAGTTCTTCCAGTTGGGAATGATAACTGATTATTTCCATCTTCCTGTTCAGCACCAGCGTGGGTTGGGGAAGTTTAAGATGGCCAGTCATGCTTCCATTAGCATCAAATTGATCCCGGTGATAAACACTTCCATTTGTTTCAGTAAGAAAGAAGGGAAATGCCTTATAAAAAAGGCCGCTGTTGCAACGCTGGCAATCATTGATACTTAATTCAAGAAAAGCCTTGGTTTCTTTTAAAAAATTTTGCTTCCCGTTAGCTTTAAAATAAGTTGCTGCTGCAGGATTCACATCCACCAGTTGTACAGCCAGTTTTTTATCAGTGCCTGCAAGAAAATATTCTGTTGAGAGTATAATGACATCACCTTCCCGGATACCCGCTTTTGTTTCATTTAAGATAAAGAAAAGACCCAGGCCTGCATGCAGGGACATGTCCACTACAGGTAGCTGGAAAGTATTACTGATTTTTTCAGCATCCAGGCCGAAACAAAGATTAGAACCACCTGTAAAAATGATCCTTGGTGATGATAAGGTATCCAGCCTTTTTTCTTTGTCGATGGAAGCTGCAAGATAGCTGTTGTTATCCCGTACAATTGGTTTAAGGGTATATAAAAATATTGCACAGCTGATGACAACGGCTGCCGATAGTGCAAAAGCTTTTATCAAAAATTTTTTTACCATTTGTCAGAACTGGAAATAAATAAATTGCCTGTTGTGCTGGAATACCCCCAGCAATATGATCGACATCAGTAAACCCCAGTATATTCCCCAGCGCACCATGGGAGGTTTTGCCATAAGCCATATTGTAACCGGTGTGGCCCGTTGTTTTCTTTCCACCATAAATAATACAACCAATGCTACTGTTGCCACAACCGCATTGTACCAGGATAAAATATTCTGTGATGAAATAACCGTACCTGTATCATTAGTTGCCCGGGTAAATAAATGCTGCATAATATACAACGCTTCATTCAGATCCTTTGCCCTGAAAAATATCCATCCAATACAAATGAGTGAAAAAGTAATTAGCCACCTGAAAAGATCAAATAACAGGTTTGTTTTTATAGTGCCCGGCAATTTTTCTTTTAAACCGGTTTTGAAAAATCCTTTTTCACCAATCACCAGCAGGCCATTGAACAGTCCCCATACTATAAACGTCCAGTTGGCGCCATGCCACAGTCCACTTAGTAAAAATGTAAGCAGGATATTAAAACAAATTTTTGCATTACCAACTTTGCTGCCACCCAGTGGTATATACACATAATCCCTGAACCAGGTGGACAGGGAAATATGCCATCTTCTCCAGAATTCAGTTACTGATAGTGCTGAATAAGGGCTGTTAAAGTTTTTTGTAAGGTTAAAGCCCATTACACGTGCAGCACCCACGGCAATATCTGAATAACCCGAAAAATCACAATATACCTGGAAGGCAAAGCAAACGGTGGCCAGGATAAGCAGCGAGCCCTGGTAAGCATGCGGCTGGTTATAAACCATGTCTACAGCAGCAGCCAGCCTGTCGGCAATAACCAGTTTTTTAAAAAATCCCCAGGCCATTAACTTTAGCCCGCCTGTTACACATGTGTAATCAAAAGTATGTTTTTCGTAGAACTGGTGTAATAAATTTTGTGGCCGTTCAATGGGTCCTGCTACCAGCTGCGGATAAAACATTATATATAATGAAAAGATCCCAAAATGTTTTTCTGCTTTTTGTTTTCCCCTGTAAACTTCTATGGAATAGCTCATGGCCTGGAAAGTGTGAAAAGAAAGGCCGATCGGCAACAGTATAGAAAGCTTATGAATGGTACTCTGGTAACCAATGCTGCTTAAAACGGCAGCAATATTTCCTGTAAGAAAATTGTAGTATTTAAATACTGCCAGTACGCTTATGTTAGCTGCAAGACTGATAAGCAGGAAAAATTTTCTTTTACGGCCTGTGGCTCTTTCGATATAAATACCGGCAAAGTAATCCGTGATAATAGTGAAAGCCAGTATCAGCAGGTACACAGGCACAAATGCCATATAAAAATAACAGCTGGCGCCCAGCAGCAACTGCCAGCGCCACTTGTGCGGAACAGCAAAATAGGCTGTGGTAACAGCAATAAAAAAACAAAGAAAATGTAATGAATTAAAAAGCATGGTTGCTGCAAACAGGCCTGCTTGGCCGGCAGTTAAATATAAGCGCTTTTATTTTTCCGTCACCTTTAATAATTATTGTTTTTGCAGGTTACCTCGTTTTGTTTTTGGTATTAATAAGTGAAGTTCTTTTTGCCACACTTTTACTTATTTTTTATGAAACGGTTATTTACCCTGCCGGTCATTCTTTCATTGCTTGTTGTGTCCTGCACCAACAAAACCGGTATCCTGGATGTTTCTAATTTAAGAAGCAGTTTTATCAAAATCGATAACAACAAAGATTATCATTTGCGAACGCCCAAAGGCGCTGTTATTAAAATTGATGCCGGCAGCTTTGATATACCTGCTGGAACGAAGCTGGATATAGAAATAAAAGAAGCTTACAGTATGCAGGATATACTCGCTGCAGGGCTTACTACCACGAGTAATGGAAAATTACTTAACAGCGGCGGGATGATTTACTTTAATGTAACAGCTGGCAATAAACCGGTCAATTACCTGAAGCCTGTCGGTATTACAATCCCTTCTAAAAATTACAATGATAAAATGAATGTTTTCCGGGGTGAAATACTGAAGGACAGCAGTATTAACTGGGTTGAACCAAAAAAGCTGGACACTCCAGCTGCATTGAAGTATTTGCCGGATGGAGAGGCATTGTTCAAAGCCAATTGCGCCAATTGCCATAAACCGCTGGATGATTTTACAGGGCCACCGTTAGGTGGTGCAAGAAACCGTGGACCAAACATAGAATGGGCCTATAAGTTTATCAATAATGTTAATGCAATGCTGGAATACGATGCATATGCAAAAGGCCTGTTTGCAAAATATGGTTCTAAAATGACACAGTTCAATCTTCACAAAGAGGATATAAAAGCGATACTTGATTATTGCGATAATGAAGCCGCTTTATATAAGCCTGAGTTGCTTCAAGCTGCAACTGATAATACATATGGCGATTCATTGTACGCTGATTGTGGTTACGATACTTTGACAGTGCCGGGTGTAATTGCAATTATTGATGATAAAGCAGTAACGTATGGTGAAGCCAGTTCAGTTACTGAAGATACTTTAACGATAGCTGTTGCTTTCCAGGAAACACCAACCTATTCTTTTGATATAAATTACTCAGGCTGGTATAATATAGATTGTTTTGCTGTCGAAAATTCCAATAATATAAGCACTGTACAATTAAGCGTTTCAGTAAAAAATGCTGATGATAAATGGCTGGATGTGTATTTATGTATGCCTTCTAAAAAATTACTGACGCCGGGATATGAACGGGATTCTGTATATACTTTTGATGAACCGGATGGTAAAACAAGGCTTATAAAAGGTGCCGAAGTAATTGTATTTGCTGTGGGAAAAGATAAGGAGAAGGATAGTTTTTATTATGGGGTATCAACTTTTATGGTAAAGGATGAGCAGCATATTATTATTGAATTAAAAGCAACGACAAAGGAAAAGATAAATGAGGCTATAAAGAAAAACGAGATCGATAAAGTGAGGATCGACAAAGAAAAGCCGGTGGTTGAAAAGATCATTTACGAAAATCCTTCAGATTCATCCGGTAAGGAGCTGCAGCTTATAAAAAGCCCATGCCCGGTACAAGCACCTGTAGCTGCTACCGCATTCAAAAGTAAATAGAATAAAAAATGATGGGGGCGCCGCAGGCGCCCCCATCATAAAAATATATGGAGGGAAAAGCTAAATAGCAGTACAACTGTTTAAAAGTAATGCAACGCAACAATGCTGAACCGCTTACTATGGCTGGTATCAAAATATCAATACAGCATCCTTACTTTAATCGTCCCTTTTACTTCTTTTAATAACTCAAGTGCATTCCTGCTTAAACCCTTGTCCACATCCAGCACCACGTAACCGATATTATCGTTTGTCTTTAGATACTGTCCAAGTATATTTATTTTATGTTTTGATAACCTGGTATTGATCTCACTGAGCACACCGGGCACATTGTTGTGTACATGCAAAATGCGGTGGGTGTTTTCCTGCGGTGGTAAACTCAGCGCAGGTATGGTATGTGAGCCAAAGCTTACACCCTTTTCGAGATAATTGAAAAGCTTGGCGCTTACATCATCGCCGATGTTCTGCTGGGCTTCCTGCGTGCTGCCGCCGATATGTGGCGTGAGCAGTACATTCGGTAATCCCTGCAGCGGAGAGGTGAATTTATCGCCGTTCTTTTCAGGCTCCCACGGAAACACATCAATGGCTGCCCCGCTCAACTGCCCTGCAGATAATGCTTTTGCCAGCACATCCAGGTCAACCACTTCGCCACGGGCGTAATTGATAAGAATACTTCCCTTTTTAAAATGTTTGATATTGCCTTTGTTGATCAGGTTTTTAGTAGATGGTAATTCCGGTACATGCAGGGAGATCACGTCTGCATTGCTCAACACTTCTTTCATTGTTTTTTTGGCAACAGCATTACCCAGTGGCAGTTTTGTTTCTGTATCATAAAAAATCACCTTCATGCCAAGGCTTTCTGCCAGCACACTTAGCTGGCTGCCGATATTGCCATAGCCGATAATGCCCAGTGTTTTGCCACGCAGCTCATAACTGCCGGTGGCGTCCTTTAACCAGGTACCCTGGTGTGCTGCATTGTTTTTATCAATGATCCTGCGTATGAGTATAATGGAAGAGCCAATTACCAGTTCTGCCACACTCCTTGTATTGCTGTATGGAGCATTGAACACGGCCACGCCCTGTTTGGTGGCGGCTTTCAGATCCACCTGGTTTACGCCAATACAAAAACAACCAATGGCCTGCAGTTTTTCTGCTGCAGCCAATACCTTCGGCGTAATCTTTGTTTTACTGCGGATGCCCAGCAGGTGAACATTTTTAATTTCTTTTATTAATTGTTCTTCGCTTAATGCACCGCTGAGTTTCGTTACATTACTGTAGCCCGAAGCATTAAAGAACTTAACGGCTACATCACTTATATTTTCTAAAAAAAGAATATTGATTTTTTCTTTTGGATAACTGGTTGTTTTTTTGTCCGGCATTATTTTGCTGTGTTTATTTTTAGCATTTATTTATTATACACACCCTGTGTGTTACGCCAACTTTAATGATTAAAGCGTTGTATTTTGCAAATATATTCCATCTGAAAATATTTTATGGCTTTGAAGAATGTAAACCTTGTTTATCCTGTGAATAATTTGTTTTGTAAGATCAGGCTGATTTCCCTTTCTTTTGCCTGCCTGGCAACAGTTTCAATACTGGCAGGTTGCGGCAGTGCCAATGGCGATAAAAACGCTAAAAAAGATTCTGTAGCGATTGATCTGCCTGCCCCCGGAGCATTGTCGAAGGAAGAAGTGCAGCGCCTGCACAATGGTTGCGGGGCCTGGTACGATTCTTCTCTTAAAAACAGGGGCTTTAATGGTGGTATCGTAGTGGCCAAAAAAGGCAATATCGTTTTTGAAGATTATCATGGTACGGCGCATTTAAATGGAAAAGATACCATTACAGAAAACACCCCTTTCCACATTGCTTCTGTTTCAAAAACATTTACTGCCATGGCTGTACTAAAGTTGTGGCAGGAGGGAAAGCTGAACATGGATGACGAACTGGTAAAATATTTTCCAAATTTCAATTATCCCGGTGTTACCATCCGTAACCTGCTGAATCACCGCAGCGGGCTTCCCAACTATGTGCATTTTATGGAAAAGATGGGATGGGATAAAAAGAAATATGTTACCAATGAAGATGTGCTGAATTATTTAGTAACAAGAAAGGGAGAGATTCCCAATATTGCAAGACCTGAAACACATTTCAGTTACTGTAATACTAATTATGCACTGCTGGCTTTGCTGATAGAAAAAGTAAGTGGTAAAAAATACGCCGCCTTTATGCAGGAAAACATCTTTTCACCGCTGCATATGAAAAACACTTTTGTATTTGATACCAGTATGGTTCAAACGGTAACCCCCAGTTACGACTGGAAAGGAACAGAGATCGGTTTTACTTTCTTAGATGCTGTTTATGGCGATAAAAATATTTACAGTACTCCAAAAGAATTATTGACCTGGGACAGGGCGCTCAGCAGTAAACAATTTCTCGGAGATTCAACATTGCAGCAGGCGTATATGCCTTACAGTAATGAGAAGCCTGGCGTAAGAAATTACGGGCTTGGCTGGCGTATGAATGTATATCCCAGTGGTAAAAAAATGATCTATCACAATGGCTGGTGGCATGGTAATAATGCTGCGTTTATCCGCCTGCTGGATGAAGACGCCACTATCATTGTAATTGGTAATAAGTTTACAAGAAACGTGTACCATGCAAAGGATATGGCTAATTTATTTGGCGACTATATAAGTGGGGAAGAAGAAGAGGAGGGAGAGAGCAACCGCACACCTGTTGCTGCCCCGGCAAAACCAAAACAAAAAGATCAAAAGAAGAAAAAGCGATAGGTTAATACCAGGTCTCTTTAGTTTGATAAAATATTTACTTCAGCTGCCGCTGGTATAATTGTACTGTGTTCTCTAAACCGAGGTAAACCGCATCACAGATCAATGCATGACCAATGGAGACTTCCAGCAGGCCAGGGATATTTTCAGCGAAATATTTTAAATTGTTAAGGTCGAGATCATGCCCGGCATTGATACCAAGCCCCAATTCATTCGCTCTTTCTGCTGCGGCAGTATACATTTTAATAGCGTCCTTGTTGCCACCTGCATACTCACGGGCATATTCTTCTGTGTATAATTCTATCCTGTCGGTACCGGTTGCAGCAGCGCCTTCCACCATTTCCAGTACAGGATCCACGAATATAGAAGTGCGGATGCCTGCATTTTTAAATACAGCGATCATCTCAATTAAATAGTCTTTGTATTCCACCGTATGCCAGCCATGATTGGAAGTGATCTGCCCCACAGCATCCGGTACCAGCGTAACCTGCGCCGGCTTGTTTGCCAGTACGAGTTGTACAAATTTGTCTTCCCTGCAATTGCCTTCTATATTCAGTTCTGTCTTAATGACTTTTTTCAGTTCAAAAACATCATTGTAACGGATATGCCGTTCGTCAGGTCTCGGGTGCACCGTAATCCCATCTGCACCAAACCTTTCTATATCCAGGGCAGATTTAATGATATCCGGGTTATTACCGCCCCGGCTGTTACGCAGTGTGGCCAGCTTGTTTATATTGACGGAAAGTGTTGTCATCAGCGATCGTTTTAGGACAAAGTTAAGTTCTTTACCTATGTATCTGCAGGGCAGCTGTAAATATTGCCTGTTGATAATATTGTAGTAAATTTAAAACCGCAATTGCTGAAAATAAACCGGCCTGTAAAGAACTAAACTGCATAATGACATTGCAGTTGCCTTTATTGGTCCGGCTTATGCTGCCAAATGAAAATCTTTCACAAAAATAACATCCTGTTTTTATTGCTTGTTATATCAATGCATGCAAACAACCTGTATGGCCAGGTTTGTGATACCAGGTATTCACAGGTCGGCATTAAAGGAAAGACCTATGAAGCACTAAAAAAGATCGTTGCAACAAAGGGCAATGAAATCATTACCACCGGGGAACTGGCTGATTATAATAAAGCAGCTCATATAGCAAAATTTTCTGCTAAAGGAAATCTTTTATGGTCTTACTTCTACAGCGTGGACTATTTCAGTTTTTATTATAAAGATTTTTTTAATCATGTACGGTTCAATGATATTGTTACTACTGCTGATGGGGGTTTTATAGCAGCAGGCAGCGTAAGTGAATACAATGATAAGGCAGGCGGGTTTAAAGATACACTTGCCCTTCTTTCCAAAATAGATAAATACGGTTCACCAGTATGGACCAGGATTTTCAGGAGCGATGCCGCTACAGAAGTAGCCA
The DNA here is from genome assembly GCA_047600665.1 of Ferruginibacter sp. Taxonomy (GTDB): domain Bacteria; phylum Bacteroidota; class Bacteroidia; order Chitinophagales; family Chitinophagaceae; genus Ferruginibacter. Next base: position 417,910 of record JASGKJ010000003.1, on the reverse strand, counting down.
CCATCGCTAATATCTCATTCTCTTCAGTGATAGAAACTGCAGCTGGTGACATTGTTGCTTATATGGCAACCGATAATGGCAAAAAAAAATTTGAAGGCACCCATAGTTATGATAAGATCGTTTGCCTGGATGCATCAGGCAAATTAAAATGGAAAACACTTTTATTTACCGGATTGTTTGATGCAGGTGGCCTGGGATTGAATTATAAAAGAGCTATTACAGAAGCAGCAGACCACAGTATTGTTGTCGCACGTGCCATACATAAAACAGGAACATATGCAACCGGTTTCTCTGTGCTTCCGGGTAATATTCATTTCCTGTCACTTGACAATATAACCGGAAAGATAAAGTGGGAAACCAATTATGCTTATCCCGTTCCTGCGGGTGATGAGGCATACACACCGGAGATGCTGGCCGCAAAACAATTACCTGGCGGTAAATTTTCTTTTATTACAAATTTGTATGTACCTGCTGGCGCTGCATTGCTGAAAAAAGCAGTACAGGTAATAGTAAGTAATACCGGTACGGTTGAACAGGTATTTAGTTTTGGGTTTGCTGACGGGAGTAACTGTTATGCAATAGATGCCACCAATGAAGAGCACGTGCAGGCGCTGTTGTTAAACAATAATGGGAAAAGATCAGTAATAAAAACAGGTGACAACGGGAGTATATCGCTGGCTAAAGGATATAACAACCATGATGCTGAAATGTCTGCGGCAGTGCTTGCTGCCGGCAGTAAAGGCTTATATATTCATGCTACTAAAAACAATTCTTTTAATTCTGAAATCATTATAACCGATGCAGGGGGTAATATAGATTGTGCAGCATATGATGTATCTGTTGTTACTGGAAAAGGTTTATTAACCGCAGCAGAAGAAAAAATATTCACTGATCTTGATTTTAATTATACAGCAGACAGGTTTGGAGAATTGGGACACCCGTTAAAAAAGGAATCATACCAAATGCAACAGGATATGATCTGCACGCAGGTAAATAATTGTTGTTATGATAAAATTGATACAGCTAATATTATCAATATTACAATGTGCGAAGGAAAATCGTTCATGCTGCCTGATAACTCAGTAATACGGGATTCAGGTCTTTATTATGTAACTTTTAAAACCTCCTTTGGTTGCGACAGCACCAGGTTTTTCAAAGTAAAAACAGATAAAAATGTATCCGCACTTTCACTAGGTAATGATACCTGTTTAACGGGCCAGCAGGCTATCACATTAAAAGCTACTGCCGGCTTTAAAACATATTTATGGATGAATCATACACCGGCAACCAGCAACGAATACAAGATTATAGCGCCGGGTAATTATTTTGTAAGTGTAAATAATACCTGCGGCAGCAAAACAGACAGCATACAAATTTTTGAACTATGCGACTACCCGGTATATATGCCAACAGCATTTACACCAAACAGTAACAACCTGAATGATGTTTTCAGGATAGCGCCTGCCAATAAAAACCGGCTTATCAGTCTTCGTATTTATGACCGCTGGGGTAAGCTGGTTTTTAAAACAAGTGATGCTGCTGCAGGCTGGGATGGTACTTATAAGAATGAGCCTTTAAGTGCAGGCGCTTACCTGTATATAGTTGACATGATGGGACTGTCAGGAAAAAGAATATCACAAAAAGGATATGTGATGTTGCTTCGCTAAAACTATTTCAGCAGTTTCAGCATTTATCTCCCTTTACCAGCACTGTTCAATCAGGCCAGTTTAAATGCACTGTCCAGTGCCAGTTCCATCATGGGCAGCAATGCTTTTTCCCTTTCGTCAGCACTGATAAACTGGTGTGTTGGAATAATATCACTTACAGTAAGTAATGTACCTGCTGTTTTGCCCAAATGTTTTGCATTGGCAAATAGAGAAAAGGCTTCCATTTCCACGGCCAGGCAATTGTGCTCTTTTGCAATGGCTGGTGTACCACTTTCTTTACGGTAAAAAATATCGCTGGAATGAATGTTAATATTATTCAGTGTTAATCCTTTTTCAACAGCCGTTTGTTTGATGGTATTAAATGCATTGCCCTGGTGGGGGATAAGACTGCCATCAATATCCCATGCGTATTTTGCAAAAGTGGATTCGCTGGCTGCATTATCTACGTTTATAAGGTCGAACAACTTCAGGTCGGTTGTATAAGCGCCACAAGTACCAATGCGCATGATACAGTCCACTTTATATTCTGTATATAATTCGTATGAATAAATGCCAATGGAAGGGCAGCCCATACCACTGGCGCCCACAGTTATTTCTTTGCCTTTATATGTGCCGGTAAAGTAAAATGCATTTCTTGTCTGGCTCACCAGCCTGGCGTTCTGCAAAAATTTTTCCGAAACATACTTAGCCCTTAATGGATCGCCGGGTAACAAAACGATCTTTGCAATCTCTCCCGGTTTGGCGCTGATGTGTACACTCATAACTGAATTTTTTAGAGCGGTGAAGATAGGCGTTTTTGGTTTCTAAAACAGCTTTGGATAGAATTGGCTATTTGTAGTACCTGCGCCTGCCGGCATACTAAAAAACGGACCGGTTCCAAAGAGCCTAAACGCATAAATTTGTATACCAGCTTTAAAGGAATTGCGTAATTTGAAAACAATTATAAAAATGATTGTATGCCAAGAACTGTAATTAAAAACTACGACCCCGTTAAATATAAAACCCCCACCGGTACTGAATTAACCTGCAAGGGCTGGATACAGGAAGCCGCATTAAGAATGTTGCTGAATAATTTAAACCCGGAAGTGGCAGAGCGCCCAGATGATTTGATCGTATATGGAGGACGGGGAAAAGCTGCCCGTAATTTTGAAGCGCTGGATAATATCATTGCCGCTTTAAAAATTTTAGAGAATGATGAATCCTTATTAATACAAAGTGGTAAGCCTGTCGGTATACTCAAAACACATAAAGATGCACCAAGGGTGCTGATCAGCAATTCCCAGCTTGTACCCAACTGGGCCAACTGGCAGCATTTTGAAGAACTGGAAAAAAAAGGGCTGATGATGTATGGGCAGATGACAGCTGGTTCCTGGATATACATCGGTTCACAGGGTATTGTACAGGGTACATACGAAACATACGCTGCTGCTGCAGATAAACATTTTGGCGGCACACTCAAAGGTACATTGAATGTAACTGCAGGCCTGGGTGGTATGGGGGGTGCCCAGCCGCTCGCCATTACCATGAATGAAGGCGTGGCACTGGTAGCAGAAGTGGAAGAATGGCGCATTGATAAGAGGATCGAAACAAAATACCTGGATGAAAAATATACAGATATCGATGAAGCCATAGAGAAAGCCTTACAGTATAAGGCACAGGGCGCAGGTAAAAGCATTGGTGTGCTTTGTAATGCAGTCGGCTTACTACAACGGTTACTCGAAAAAAATATAATACCGGATACGCTTACTGACCAGACCAGCGCACATGATCCTTTAATAGGTTATGTACCCCATACTTTAACGAATAAACAGGCTAACATACTCCGTGAACAAAATAAAGAACAATACCTTCAGCGGAGTTATGAAAGCATGTACCTGCATGTACAATTGATGCTGCAGCTGATGGATAAGGGCGCCATTACATTTGATTATGGCAACAATATAAGAGCACGTGCACTGGAAGTTGAAAATGGCAAATGGAAAATGGAGGGTGTTCAAAGCTTTCAGCCTGGCAGGTGTTTTGGTTTCCCGGGTTTTGTACCAGCCTATATCCGTCCGCTCTTTTGTGAAGGCAAAGGCCCCTTCCGCTGGGCAGCGCTGAGTGGTGATCCCAATGATATTGCGGTTACAGATGAACTCATCATGAACATGTTTCCACATAACAAGGGTATGATACGCTGGATGAAAATGGCAAAGGAAAAAATAGCTTTCCAGGGGTTGCCGGCACGTATCTGCTGGCTGGGGCAGGGAGAGCGAGAAAAAGCCGGACTTGCATTTAATGAACTGGTAAGAACAGGAAAAGTAAAAGCACCCATCGTTATTGGCCGTGATCATCTGGATACCGGCAGCGTGGCATCTCCCAACAGGGAAACGGAAGCCATGCTGGATGGCAGTGATGCAGTTGCTGACTGGCCTTTATTAAATGCGCTGGTGAACACAGCTGGTGGTGCATCCTGGGTTTCTTTACATCACGGTGGTGGTGTGGGTATGGGGTACAGCATACATGCCGGTATGGTGATAGTGGCAGATGGAACGGAGGATGCAGCACAACGCCTCAGCCGTGTGTTACGCAATGACCCGGGGATGGGTGTGATAAGGCATGCTGACGCAGGGTATGAACTTGCAAAAGAAACTTTGCAGAAAAACGACCTGGATTATAAGGACAGGTTAAAATGATTTTACTGCAAGTAGTGGACTGAAATAATGTATTGCATATATGAAAAAAGTATTCGCTGTAAAGCTCCTGTTATTTATTTTTATTACTGTACACGCACAGGCAGATACTGCCGGTTATTTTACTTCCTTTGATAATACCAAGATCTATTATGAAGTTAAGGGAAATGGCAGACCGGTATTGCTGGTGCATGGCTTTACCGGAACCTGTAATGACTGGAAAAATAAAATGCTGTTCGACAGTCTTGTTGCAAACCATTTTAAAGTGATCATTATTGATCTGCGTGGAAACGGGAAATCCGATCAGCCTAAAACACCTGCGGCCTATGCCAATGATGCGGAAGCAAAAGATATCATTGGCCTGCTGAAGTTTCTTAAAGTAAAAGATTATGATGCGTTGGGCTATTCAAGAGGTTCTATCATTCTTGCGAGGGTATTGGTAAAGGATAGTAACTGCAAACGTGCTGTTATTGGTGGTATGGGCGCCGACTTTACAAATCCTCAATGGCCAAGACGTATTGGTTTTTATAATGCGTTAATGAATGACACTATTAAGGGTTATGAAGGTTTCAGGAAATATATCGCAGGCAAAGGACTTGACCCATTGGTGCTGGCTTGCCAACAAAAAGAACAGCCCAGTACCAGTAAAGAAGAATTGGCAGCGCTTACCCAGCGTGTATTGATCATTTGTGGTAATGAAGACAGTGACAATGGTAAAGGAAGTGATCTGCAGCAACTGATCCCCAACTCAACATATGTTGAAGTACCGGGCAATCATAACAATACTGCTTATTCTGCAGCTTTTGCAAAAGAGGTGTTGCATTTTTTTAAGCAGGAATAAATAAGTGATCTTAATTGAACCAAACTGCGTATCCCTTTCTCCGTAAGTCAAGTGCAAGCTTTTTTTCCATGGCGAGTGCCTGTTGCCTTGTCATTGGATTTGTATTAATGTGTTCATAAAGACTGGGCCGCAGATAAGCACCATATTTCTCCACTATATAAGCGGATATTTTGTACCCTTTTTTACTTATATGTCCCGTTTTATGCTGCCTGAAACGTTCTGCCGGTGTTTTACTGGTCATTCCCACATACAGGCATTGCAATACTCCATTGAATTGCGGGTTGGCTGCACGGAACCTGGCATTTTCTGTGAACACCTTTTTTGATAACTCAACAACATATACCTGGTATGCCATGCAGGGAGGTTTTTATTTTAATTACCTGCAAAGTAATAATAACTGCAGACAGAACCGGCTTGTCTTGAATTGGATCTTGCATTTATTATTACATAAAATTTCGTTAAGGCGTGGACGATAAAGGTTACATAAACCAGGCAGGAGGTATTGGATATTGACTCTCTTAATGATACCACTAAATAATACCCAGCCATTATGCAGCTGTTTTTAAAGAAATCAATACACTTCATTGCACGGTCCCTTGTTTTCTTCGTTGCGGTCATATTGCTATACCTGGTGGCAGCTTTTTGTTTGTCAAGGATTACGGTGAATAAAGAAGATAGCCCGGCCGGTGATGTAAGCATCTTTATCAAAACAAATGGTGTACATACTGACCTGGTGGTTCCTGTAAAAAATGATGTAATTGACTGGAGTAGAACGATCCTCTTTTCTAATACCCATTTAAAAGATACTGGTAATATGCAATGGTTGGCTATGGGTTGGGGCGACAAGGGCTTTTATCTTCAAACACCCACTTGGTCAGACCTGAAATTAAGTACTGCTTTTAAAGCAGCTTTTGCATTGAGTACAACGGCCATGCATACAACTTTTTACAGAAGCATCAAAGAAGATGCTGATTGTAAAAAGATCATGCTCACTACGGAACAATATAAAAGACTGGTAAGATACCTGCAGGAGAGTTTTGAATACGATACAGCAGGACAAATGATACCAATCATTACAGATGCTAACTACAGTGATGCAGATGCATTTTATGAAGCAACCGGCCGCTACAGTCTTTTTAAAACCTGCAACAGCTGGGCAAATACCGGGCTTAAAAGCTGTGGACAAAAAGCCTGTTTATGGACAGCCTTTGATACAGCTATATTTCTTAAGTATAAATGATGATCGTTTACTAAATAATTACAATTGGCTGTATTGATCCCGGTTTTATTAATTCTTTAATGCACTGGAATAGTAAAGTGATACAGTAAAGCCGGCTGCAGCAATTGCCCCGGCTGTATGGTTTGCCTTTATTATGTATAAAACAGGAGAGAGGTCGAATGAAAAATGTTTATCCAGGTTAGCACGGTAACCATAAGAAAATATAGCGGCGTTCCCTCCGTAAAAACCACCGTCGCCGGCAACGTAACTCAGGAGGCCTGCGGTTGCGAACCAGTTCCTTTTGACATAATATTTGCCTTCCAGTGTAAGAAAGACCATGCCTCCGGTATAATGAATGGCATTGTTGGGGTAGGATGGGTAACCCCGGCTCAGCTTATTAATACCCGTGCCTAATTTAACAGCCCAGCTATTGGAAACACGAAAGTCAGCGTTCAGGGAAATTGTTTGCCCTCCTTTCCAGCGGTCATCGAAGGGTTTGATGGCACCAACATTTAAGCCAACACCGGTACGTGCCTGCGGCTTTGCTAAAAAAGGGATCGAAATGAGGATAATAAATAATACACTTGTTTTCATAAGCCCGTTTTGATGAGTGCAAATTAACGGTTTTAAATTTACGGATAAGATATAAAGAAAATTTTATGCAACTGTTTTCAGCAGCATTTTCCTGCGGTGCTTAATCCCCCATTCCACCATCTTATCAAGTACATCGCTGAGCAATAAGGCAGAAGAAGTTAATTCATATTCTACTGTTACAGGCAGTGTGTCATATACAATTCGGTTGACCACGCCATTCAGTTCCAGCTCCTTTAACTCCTTTGACAACATACGGGGTGTTATTTTGGGAATATTCCGCTGTATTTCTGTGAAACGTTTTTTATTGTATAATAATGTACCGATGATGGGCAGCTTCCATTTGCCACTGATAACATTCATCGTGTCGTTCACAGCCAGCACAAACTGTATTGAGCAGGCTTTGGTTTCCCGTAGTGAAGGTATTTTTTCCATAATTGACTGTTGGCACTATACTTTAGTATAGTACTTCTTTTTATATAGCGAAGCTACGGTAGTTTTGTGATATAAACATTACTCAATTAAAAAATTACAACTATGATCTTAGTAACAGGGGCCACAGGGCATTTTGGTTCAGCTGCCATTGATTTTTTATTACAAAAAGGTATTCCTGCCAACAGTATTGCTGCATTGGTAAGAGATGAGACTAAAGCAGCCGGCTTAAAAGAAAAAGGTATTGCTGTCCGTAAAGGGGATTACGACGATTATGATTCACTGGTAAATGCTTTTTCCGGCGTGGACAAATTACTGCTGGTGTCAGGTAATGATATTGTTAACCGGGGAAAACAGCAGGCGAATGCTGTAAAAGCAGCAAAAGAAGCTGGTGTGAAATATATTTTGTACACGAGTTTTGACAGGAAGAATGAAACAGCTTCTTCACCTATTGCTTTTTTGGCAAAAACGCATATAGAAACCGAGCAGGATATAAAGGCCTCAGGTATACCGTATACAATTTTCCGTAACACGTTGTACACAGATTTCCTGCCCATTTTTATTGGGGAGAAAGTATTTGACACCGGTGTTTACTGGCCTGCAGGAAATGGCCGGGCTTCCGTGGTAACAAGAAAAGATATGGCAGAAGCTGCAGCCAATGTTTTAACGGGCGCCGGTCATGAAGGAAAGGAATATATCATTGCCAATCCCGTGAGCACCAGCCTGCAGGAAGTAGCCACTGCACTTGGTAAAATAGCCGGCAAAACAATTACCTATATTAGCCCTTCAACTGCTGAATATAAAGCTGCACTAACGGCAGCGGGTGTACCTGAAACATACGTGGATATATTCGCCAGTTTTGGTGAGGCTGTGGAACAAGGTGAGTTTGACAATACTCATTCAGATATTGAGCAACTGCTTGGTCGTAAGCCGGAGACCACAGCAGCGTTTTTAGAAAGGTATTATCAGAAATAATATACCCGCCAGTTTTTTAAAAGACCAGTTTACAGAACTGGTCTTTTAACTTTATAATTCATCAATAAAAACCCGGACCAGGTGTGGAGCGGTTTCATCACCGCCAAAATAGGGGTAAAGTTTATAAGCACTTTCCCTTCCTGTGCAGGGTCTTGCCACTTCAGCCTGCACCCCATTTACTTCAAACTGGTATTTAGCCGGCAGACAGGTAATGCGGCAATTAATAGTACTGCCAATTGCAACAGCGCCGATCAGCAGGTCGGGTTGTATCACACCGTTTGAATGTACAAAACAAAGCAACTGTAATTCATTATTATACCACCGCCAGCCGATCCTTGCACTGTTTTCAAGATGGTTAGTGTTACAGTCTGAGAAGCCGTACAACTTATTAATGTCTCTCTGGTTAGTGGTATCAACAGTATGATAAATGCAGGAACTGTCAAAGATCGCCTTAAAGCGTATCTCATTCTTTTTTGTAGTTTCTGCAAGTGTGGGTTTGCTGTAATGTTCTCCCTGGTTTATCGTGAAAGTTTGATAACCGGGAATAGTATTTGTATCGGTATTACCTGGCGATTTAGTACAGCCAAGCCAGCATACGATCAACATACTGATTTTTAAAAGGCGGATCAAATATTAAATTTTGTCCACTTAAGTTAACGGATTTAACCGGTATAAAAAATAATTTGATAAAAAGACAGGCTATTGTGTGTGAAAGAAAGAGTACAGGAATCATCATCAGTAATTTATTCCAAATGGTATTGTTTTTTTATAAATTCAGCCACTTCTGTACCTTTTTTATTCAGATTAAGCAAGCGCTGACGCAGCCCGGTAAGATTGAATTTCCAGAAAGACCTGTTTGCATAAGCTTCATTCAAAGATCTTTTTCCGTTCTCGGTTAATGGTACCGGTTGCCCGGTTTTTTTACTAAGATTGATAAAATCAAAAGTTTGATTAAACAGGGTGGTGTTGGCAGCTATCGCATTCATGTTGTTTTGTGTTACCGACAGCAGGCGAACAGCCTGGTCATATTCCATGATCTTATCAGAAACAGCTTTATTGCGGATAAGCCTTAAAGCACCGCTTCCTTTTAGCTGCTGTATCGTTCTGTCATTTTGAATAAAATCTGGAAAACCAATGGTTGTCAGCCATAATCCGTACGCCTTGTCCGAATGTTCTTTAATATCTTCAGAAGATAAGGCTGCCAATAAACTATCGGTCATGCTTATCCTGTTATTTACGTCTGTCAACAATTTGGTGGTCTGTTCAATATCTGCATTGATATCCTCTACCATTGAATGTATATATTCTTCCTCCCGGTGATTTTCAATCATGTGCTCAAGCCGCCATTCCGCAAGGAAACCACAAAAAACGGCCAAAAAAAGCATCAGGAATTCCCATATGTATGATTTCCAGTTTTTTTTACCTCCATGATGTGCGTGGTGATGAACTTCCATTATTCTTCTATAATTTGATAAAAACGAAATTATCCAATTTGTTTTTAAAACCGATTATAATTCTCCCGGGGGGTAGCTACAGGATACTATAATGAAAATACTTCATTATAAATGAACGAACCCGCTATTTAAGTATTTATAACAGGCACTAAAACAAAATAAAGCATTATCATTGCAGCCTTTTATAAAAACAACCCTGATGCACCAGTTTCTTACCCTGTTATCTGCCCTGTTTTTTACAGCCGTTAGTTCGTACGCTCAAATAAAAGTTACCATCAACGCCAGTACGCCTTACACTGAGAGCTTTGTAAGTGGACCTATATACAGGCCATCTGCATCCAGTAACCTTGACTACAGCCGGTATGCCTATTTGTATACTGCCGGTGAACTGGGCTCTATTCCTGCCGGTACACTGATCAGCAGTATCGCATGGAATAAGACCAATTCCGGCGCCACCACCTTAAGCGGCGGCGGCAAATTCAGGATATACCTGCGGAACACCAATACTGTTTCCAGCTACACCAATACTTTCATGCAGTTTAACAACCTGGTCAATGGTGCCACATTAGTATATTCCAATGATAATACAGTAATACCGTCCACAGCGGGCTTTTTACAATTTCCTTTCATCTCACCATTTGTTTATACGGGCAGCAACCTTGAGGTGATCGTAGACTGGGATATCAGCGGCGTAGCTGGTAATCCAACTACCAGCAGTTTTATGTGGCAAAGGACTAAGACTTCTAAGAAAATATATGGCCTGGCAACCGCAGCACCTACTGCCAGCGATGTAATGAAACCGGCAGGCGACAGTACCGGGGATATAACAGATACAAGACCGGTGGTACAGTTTACGCTGGAAGCTACCCAGCCGGATTGCACGGTACCCCCGGCTGGCGGTTTTATTGCGGCACCAGATAGTGTTTGCAAAGGTGTTAATACTATTCTTTCTGTTAGTGGTTCAAGCAGTGGTACACAGGGATTAAATTATCAATGGCAGTCATCAACAGATAATTTTGTATGGACGAATATTGGAGCGATATCGGATGATTCTCTTATTATTTCCCAATATAATGATCTGTACTACCGGCGTATCATTTCCTGCGGTGATGCATCGGATACAACGGATGCTAAATTTATTGCTGTAAAGCCATATGCAGCATGTGTTTGTGTGCCTGCGCTTGACAACAATACCTGTCCTTACAACTATATAGCCCGGGTACAGCTTGGCACACTGGATAACAGTTCTGAATGCAGCCCGGCTATCTATACTAACTATTCCGACAGTGTTACAGCCCCTGATTTTTATTTAACCACCAGCAAATTTATCACCATTACACTTGGTAAAACGGTTACTTCCACCCAGTACCTGTATATGTATATTGATTTCAACCACGACGGGCTGTTCAATGATAACCGTTATTTTTTGTCTACCAACAACAATACAATAACTGCTACCATTACAATACCAGCTGACGCACAAACAGGCCTAACCCGTATGCGGCTGCGGTATATCCCGGAAGGTTTATTTGCAACCAACCCGCCGGTTTGCGATCCAATGCCCTGGCGTGCTACAGAAACAGAGGATTATCTTATTAATATCCTGGATTTTTACGCCTGCACCAATCCGCCGGTGAATGATATTACGCTTGCCAGTGTGTCGGCAGTATGCAGTTCCGATTCCATCCTGCTCAGCACATTGGGTGCCAATGCCGGTGCCAATTATATATATCAATGGCAGTCATCAGCAGATGGCAATACATGGCTCGATATTGAAGGATACAGGTCGGCTACCTGTGTGATGTACCAGAATGCACCCCGATTTTACAGGACCAAAATAAGCTGTGCAGACCAGTTTGTTTATACCACACCCGTAAAAGTGGATATGAAACCTTTGATCGATTGTTATTGTAAATTTTACCGTACGTCCTGCAGCAGCCCTAGTAATTTAATAAAGAAAGTTGTTTTTGGAACACTGGACCATCCGTCACTCTGTTCACCCGGTGGTTATATCAATTATTCAGACAGCGTGGCAGCACCATTGCTCCAGTCCGGAACCAGTGTACCCATTGCTGTTAGTATAGGCAATGGTCTTTCACACTATGTAGGTGTATGGATAGATTATAACAGGAATGGTGAATTTGAAAATAGTGAATACACCAGTATCGGTATTGGCGCTAACACCACGCTTGTAAAGAATATTGATATTCCTGCGGCGGCAAATGCCGGGTTGACAAGGATGCGGGTGAGGGAAAGGTATGATGGTGCACTCAACAGCTGGGATGCCTGTAACTGGCTGAGTTCCGAAGGCGAAACAGAGGATTATCTTGTAAATATTGCAGGGCCTAAGTATTGTATTCCAGCCGGCAGCTCAGTTTGTAACAACGGCGATATTATCAGCAGGGTGGTATTTGGAAATATTGACACCAGCACCACCTGTTCATCTAACGGTTATGGAAACTTCACAAATGGAGCACAAATAAATACAGTTACGGCTAACAGCTATGTGCCGCTGAATGTGCAGGTGGGTTGTGGCAATAATACAGAGAATGTGGGTGTATGGATTGATTTTAACCAGGACGGCACATTTGAAAGAAACGAATTTACGCTGGTTGGTACTGGTTGCAGTACAACTATTTTTAATGATATCAGCATCCCAACCAATGCAAAAAAGGGGCTAACTACTATGCGTATACGAACTACAGCTGACCTGCTTGTTAATCCACGCACACACCCGGCAGATGCCTGTATCAACTATATCAATGGTGAAACCGAAGATTATGCTGTTATGGTGCAGCCTTATGATATTTGCCCAACCAATACCTGGACCGGGCTTGGTGGAGATAGTAATTGGGACAATGCTGCCAACTGGAGCTGTCAGCAGGTGCCCGGTGTACATTCCAACGTGGTGATCAATAGCGGGACCGTGGTGGTGAGCAGTAATGTTACCATCTATTCACTGAATGCAAACCCGGCGGCAACGGTTACAGTGGTGGCGCCGTATAGTTTGGTGGTTACACATTAACAGGAATGAAACTTTACCATTAGTAATAACAATGATTGAGTTACATCATTGATTTTTTGTAAATGGAAAATGAAGGTGCCAGTTTTCTTACACGGCATTTTGAATACTCATATTATTGCTGTTACAGGTCTTATTTGTTTTCCAGTAATAAAAGCCTTTTTTCCAGCATATCCACTTTGTTCTGCAACTGTTCTATTATTACCTGCTGTTCCTGTATGGCTTTAATTGCAAGCACACCTGTTTTTGCATACGCAACACCCAGTAATTTTTTGCCATCTTTTTCCTGCATTTCGCTAACTATTTCAGGAAAATATTGTGCTGCGTCCTGAGCTATAAGACCCAGCGATTTTTTCTGATTTCGGATATGTTTAAAATTATAAGAGGCAACCTGTAATTTTTTTACACCACTTAAAACCTCTTTATAAGACTCAATTCCTTCTTTTACACTTCTGTCTGAAAGTGCCAGCCAATCTCCTTCAGGATCAATTGCTGCCCTGGAAAAGCCATTGCCGGCAAAGTTCAGGCGGGGTTTTTCTGAGCCTTCGTTCGATGCTTCAATAGTCCATTCCGACATAGGACTGATAATTGTAAATATACCATTGGTAGTAAATGCCGGAGTTCGATATGGTGCTGGTCCTCCATTAACAGAAACCTGCCCGTTGTTCTGTACCTGTAAATAAGGCGTACCTTTCACGCTCAGTAAAAGTTTACCGTTTGTATTTACACCTGCCGTGCCAAACTCCATATCATCCGCACCTTTGTTCCATACATAACCTTTGTAGTTAGCACCATTAAAAAATGTGATGTAGGACTGGTCACCTGTAATGCGTATGGCTTCCAGGCTGCGGTTTATGTAAAGACCTGTATTGGCCATCGCTGCCGCACCAATACCGATATTGCCATCCACGTTTGTATTGCCGGTAACTTTTGCATCGCCTGCAATATGCAGCCTTGCCGTTGGTGCATCGGTGCCGATACCAATATTGCCATTGGCAGCATCAATAATGAGTGCACTGCTGCTGTTACAGAACAACCGCATGTTGGTATTGGAAAAAGTACCAATACCCGCCGAAGTACCACCGATCCTAGTAGCGAGTACATTCCCGTTTTCGCCGGTGTGTGATATGCCATAACTGTTGTTCAATGTTTCCACGGTCAGTCTTCCAAAAGCAGGAGAAGTATTACTGCCCATCACCACTTCGCCACCCGGGTAAACATGCAGCAGGCCGGCATTGTTGCTCATAATGCGGAAGGGATGATTGCTGGCAGTACCAATAGATGCAGAAACAGTGCCGACAGCTTCTGTAACGATGATCTCGTTCGTACCACCCACATGCGTATAGCCGGCGGTGTTAAGTGGTGTTTGTACTGTAAGCTTTGTCATGGGGGTACTCGTGCCAATACCTACATTCTGGCCTAATAAGGAAACGGGAACAATAAAGCAGGCCGCAAGGACTGATAATGGTATTCTCATAAAAAAGTTTTTAGAAGGTGGTAGCTGGCTTACTTTATACAATTTACCTGAAATTCCTGTGAATTGTAAACGGATTTTTTTCACAGTTCCGACATGCAATGATCAATTACAGAATAATCTTTAATTTTAAAATTGCCTTTAAAGTAATCTCTGAAGAATTCATTATTATCATCTTTAAAACCTAAGTCAAACTCAATGAAAAAGCTAAGCCTTTCTTTAATACTATCAGCTGCAATGCTTTTCTCCATTGCACAACCGTCTGTTGTTGCCGAAATCAACCGGCTGAACCAGCCGGCACAGGCTTTAGCGCCTTTACGCTTTCTTGCTTCGGATGAACTCATGGGCAGGTCGGTTACAAGACCGGAGATTCAGGTAGCAGCACGTTATATCAGTGAACTGTTCAGGAGTGCAGGTTTAAAGGAAATGGCGGGAGCAACCGATTATTTTCAAAACCTGGAAATAAAAATTATTACGGCACCTCATGCGGGTTCTTTTTCTGTTGGTAACAAAACTTATACGATCGGGAAAGACTTTTTGCAGGCAAGAGGTGCCGGCATCCAGCTGACAGCACCGGTGGTCTTTGCAGGTTTTGGAACGGCCAATGACTTGTCAAATCTTGATGTAAAAGGCAAAATTGTGGTGGTGAATATGGGAGAAAATGATTCAACAAAAGTACAGGCTGGCAACCGCTTTAAAGATGTAAAACAAAAATTACTCCAGGAAAAAGGGGCGCTTGCTTTGGTGGAACGTTACTGGCAGCCGGTGGCAGACTGGGAGTTGCCAAAGCATGCCTACAGCAGTGAACGGGCCGTTATGCCACACGACTCACTGTTACCAGTATTCGCAGTACATGACCCGGCGGGAGACTTGATGGCAACAGTCAAAAATGCGTCTAATGCCTCCATCAGCATTTCCGGCAGTGAGCTGCTGAAGTTTCCGGCACGCAATGTACTGGGGTGGGTGGAAGGCACAGATGCCAAATTGAAAAAACAGTTCATCGTATTGTCGGCACATTATGATCATGTTGGTGTGGCTGCAGAACCAAAGGAAGTGGAAGGTAAGCTGGACAGTATCTTCAATGGCGCCAGGGACAATGCAGTAGGTGTTACTGCTGTTATTAATGCAGCACGTTATTTCGCATTGCATCCCCCAAAAAGATCTATGTTATTTGTTGCCTTTACCGGTGAAGAAAAAGGCCTTTTGGGCAGCAAGTATTTTGCGGCACATCCGCCTGTTCCCCTGGAGAAAATTGTATTCAATTTGAATATTGATAACGGAGGTTACAATGATACCAGTCTTATCAATGTGATAGGGCTGGGAAGAACATCCGCTGACGCAGATATGAAAAAGGCCTGTACAGCATATGGTCTTACGCTGCTGGGTGATCCTGCGCCGGAGATGAATCTTTTTGACAGGAGTGATAATGTAAGTCTCGCTGCTAAAGGTGTACCGGCACCAACCTATGGTATGGGGGTAAAGAAACTGGATGAAACGATTTTTAAATATTATCACCAGTTGGGTGATGAGGTTGGTAATATGGACCTTTCATATATGGTTAAGTATATAAAGTCATTTATTTTGACTGCCAAATATATTGCAGATAATCCTGCACAACCTTCCTGGATGAAAGGGGATAAATATGAAGCAGCCTGGAAGAAATTATATTCAAAACCATAGCGGCAACAGGTAATAATTCTATGAATAAGATCTATATCGCTGTTGTATCAATACTAACTTTTATCCTCCCGGTTGTTTGTTTTACGGTTGAATATTTTACAAATGGAACAGCGTTAACTATCCAGTCCTTTGGTAAATGGTTTATTTTTTCTGCGGTGGGTTTGCGTTTGTTCCTGGCAGGCATACGGCAGTCAACCAAACCGGCATTCACAGCAAAAGAAATTTTTCATATTGAAAACCCGGACGTTCTTCCTATCGTTCGTGAACTGGGTTTTGCCAACCTGTGTTTTGGACTTGTTGGAATTGTTTCACTTTTTCAGCCAGGCTGGAGAATTGTAAGCGCCTCCGCAAGCGGACTCTATTACGGCATTGCGGGATTGCAGCATTTAATTAAAAAGCCTGTTGGAATAAATGAACGGTTTGCTTTATGGACCGACCTGCTGATCTTTGCTTTTTTGCTGTTGTATTTCCTGGAATCAGTTTAAAAGATCAGTTTCTTTTCCGCACAATTTTGTACCTGACAACCGTCTACACTTTTCCATTATATTTTGGGTCAAAGTCCACCATCCACTCAATGCCATATTTGTCTCTGAACATGCCAAAGTATGAACCCCAGGGGCTATCTGTCATTGGAACCTCTACGTTTCCACCTGCAGAAAGTCCGTTGAATAATTTATCCGCTTCTTCTTTGCTTTCTGTACTTATTGAAATCTTGCTTCTGTTCTCATTCTCGTTCACTTTACCCAGGAATTCCGGAACATCATTTGCCATCAGCACATTGCTTTTTCCTACAGGCAAGGCTATATGCATAATTTTGTTTTCATCTTTTTCCGCTATGGGAAATTCAGGGCTTGCAATGTCTTTGAAGCGAACGATTTTTGCAAACTCTCCGCCAAATACTGATTTGTAAAATGTAAATGCTTCTTCGGCATTGCCGTTGAAGTTAACATGAGGATTGATAAGTGGCATTATTTTTTATTTTTTGTGTTTTCAAATGTACCTCTTAACCGCAAAATATGCAAGGTATAAAAGCGTCAAAAAAGAGGATATCTGCGTCAAAATATTACATGATGATGTAAATCTGAAATGAATAAATTATCATTTACAATGGCACCTGGCGCCACGGTGTTTACAGGGGTGCAATTTATATTCCATCAGGCTGCAATTGTAAAAATACTTGGCTAACTGGTCGTATATCTGCAGCAAAGGCTTACCTGTCCTTTTCATTTTTTCTTTCGCCGGTTTTGTGCCCGCCAGTACTGAATATGCTTCCGCCTATTTCAAAAAACTATTTAAGTAATTTAAAATTGTCTTCGTTTGCATCATTAAGCTGACATGCCCCTGCGATGGAACAATGGCCAGTTGTGATTTTGGCATTGGTGCCATATCCGCAACAATACCACCTCCCAACAACTGGTAAGTCTTCACCAGTTCAACTTTATCCAGGCCATCGTTATCGCCTGCAATAAGTAATACCGGAGATGTAATATGAGCAATACTGCTGTCTCCTATATCAAAAGTCTCACCTGCAAAAGCAATCATCTGCGTTAAAAAACTTCTCCATTTTGTTTTGTCAGGCGCAGCCGCTTCATATCCTTTTTGTAAGGGAGAATTATCAAAAAACTCAGGCTTAAAACCTTCTAACGCACTATTCACTACAGGCAACCAGCCACTGCTTTTATATGTGGATGAAATGATTACCAGTTTCTTTAACCGCCTGGGAAATTGTACTGCAAACTGGTATGCTACGGAGCCGCCCATGCTATAGCCGGCAATATCCGCACTGTCCACTTTTAAGTAATTCATTACTTGTTCCACATCACTTGCCAGTGTCACCATGTCCAGTTTCCTGTCAGTATATGGGCTGTGGCCATGCCCCTGCATTTCGATGGCGATCACCTTTCGGGTCTTTGATAATTCAGGGATCAATTGTGCCCAGTTCATTTCAATAGTATAAAAAGCACCATGCAGCAAAACGATAGGCTTCCCTTTGCCATATACCTCATAATAAACCTTAATACCGTTAACCGGCGCATAGCCGCTACTGTAAGGCCTGGTCTTCTGTGCGATTGACGGAGAGAAAGTAAACAGTAACATGGCAGTCATAAAGATTGCCAGGAGCGCATTATTGGCTTTTAATAAGCTTTTCATCGTTGTTCAATTTTGTTTACATAATGAATGATTGCAAAGATTAAACTGACCCCGGGATTTATCAAGCGGTGTAACGACAATATCAGGGTGGATTGCGACAACTGTACAGGTAATTGCTATTAAATGTATAGAGGTTATATTTTTCTGCTTATTCATCCCATTCCGCCTTTTCAGTTTTTTCGTACCCGTTTAATCCATAAATTAACCTGTATATTTCTTCCTTATCCTTAAATACAACAGCCGCTTTCCCTTTTTTTAAAAATACAAACAGTGGTTTACAATTTTCAGGCAACAGGCCTGAGGCATTGATCCCCTCTTCAAACATTTGTTTGTATTGCATCTCCGGGTATATGATTTCAAAATTCATCATGCCAGCCCTGTCATTCCTGCAGGCCAGTAGGGGTATTAGTGTTTCTGTATCACCGGCCGTTATTTTTCCCATGCCATATTTTAAAACCAGCAATGCATATTTACAGTATTCAACATTTTCGATTGTTCTTCCGGCAATAGTCGAAAAGTTAAGGATTTTGATCAGGTCGTCTTTTCCGTCCGATAAGGTTTCAACCTCTATGGTAGATCTTTTTATTTCATCACTGATCTTTTCATCTTTATAATATGCGGTGCAGCTCAGCGAATACTGGCTGAGCAAATCGTCTAACGGATATTGGTCTTCATGTTCCTTTAGTTCTGCTTCAAAAGTAAAGCAGTAATTTTTTTCTGATTTGTTCCTGAAAACTGAATGGGCAATTTCTTCAAACTCGCCAGATTTATATTTTTCTAAAAGTATTGCGGTTATGTTTGTCATGTTCGGGTCTTAAATTTTATATGCAAAGTTGAAGCAAAGCAATAAAAATATTTTTATAAGAAATAAAATTATTTAATTTGCTTCTCTGTCCGGCCAGCAAACTTTTTCCTTGAAAATATCTTACTATTCTAACAAAGCATTGAAAAAACAGGTGCTTGTGCTG
This sequence comes from Ferruginibacter sp., assembly GCA_047600665.1. Classification (GTDB taxonomy): domain Bacteria; phylum Bacteroidota; class Bacteroidia; order Chitinophagales; family Chitinophagaceae; genus Ferruginibacter. The sequence continues at coordinate 398,764 of JASGKJ010000003.1, read as the reverse complement.
TAGTAGCATGCCTGTTTTATATCACTGCTGCTGTTGAATGAACGCCTTTCATTAAACCTCTTCCCTTGATTCCGTTTTTTAATCATCTTAAAAATTAACACTATGAGAGTTACATTCCTTTCCCTGTTGTGCTTTATTGTGAGCACAGTTAATGCTGCCACTACCTATTATGTAAGCAGCATATCCGGTAACGACAACAACAATGGTTCTATTACGACACCCTGGAAAAGTATTGCCAAAGTAAATTCATTTACTGGCTATGTGGAGGGAGATGCAATTGCTTTTAAATGCGGGGAAGGGTTTTATGGATCTATTACAGTAAAGATGAATAATCTAACATTTAAATCTTACGGTACGGGCGTTAAGCCGTTAATATCGGGACTTACACTAATGAAACCTGTTTGGACGAATGAAGGGCAGGTATACACTACATCTGTGCCTACAGCTAGTAACAATTTGCTTGTGGTATACGTTAATGGTATACCTATGGAAATGGGGCGCTATCCTAATTCTTCAGCAGCTAATGGCGGTTATCTTACTTATGAATCATCATCAGCAGTAACAAGCATTACGGATAATAACCCTGGTATTAATATACCTTTAATAGATGGTATACCCGCAGACTGGGCTAATGCAGAAATTTGTGTTCGCAAGGATGACTGGACGCTTGAAAGAAATAAGATAGCAGGTATAAGTGATTATTCAGGTTCAGGTCCTGTAACATACACTTTTACAAGAGGCGGCACTATTAACCCGGAAGGTATTGGCAATCTTAGAGAAGGCCATGCAGGGTATGGCTATTTTATCCAGAATGCAAGGAGCACACTGGATACGCATGGCGAATGGTATTTTTATGCCCCAACAAAACGGTTGAGTATTTTTTTGGCATCACCTCCCGCTAATTATGTAATACAGGCAGCCACACAGGATGTGCTGCTTGATATAGGCTCTTTTGATAATATTACAATACAGGACCTGGTTTTTGCCGGTGCTAACAGAAACGCTATTGCTTCTGACGGAAATACATCAGGAGACCCTTGTACTAACATAACAATAAGCAATTGTGATTTTACTAACATTGGTGCAAGGGCAATCAACCTTTTCAGAACTAATTATGCTGTAGTGCAGAACTGTACTTTTAACTGGTGTCTTTCAAATGCAGTACAGGTTTATTACCCGGCCCCCAGTTATTTCGCATCAAATTGCACCATTACCGGCTGTACATTTAATAATATCGCTCCTTACAATGGTATGGGTTGTTTCTTTGATGCCGGAGATTTTAATGCGGTTCACTCTGGTAACCACAATGCCCTGGTACAATACAATGATATACAAAACACCGGCAAGGCAGGCATTTTATGGCAGGGTAATAATGTAACCATTTCCAAAAATTTCTTAAATAATACGGTCAAACACTTTAATGATAACGGTGCAATTTATACGTATGCTACTAACAGCTTCACTTTTTCTAACAGGACGATCGAGAATAATATTATATTGAACGCACTCGGCCAGCCAAATGGAACAAACTCCCCGGAAGTAAAAGTAACAGGTATTTACCTTGATGGCAAAACAATGGAGGTGAATGTAACAAATAATACAGTAGCATACAGTGGTAAAAATGGGATACACTGTAATAATCCTTACCACGTAAATCTTGTGGGTAATACGCTTTATGACAATGTAAATGCAATTGGTTTCATGCGTTGGAAAGGCACTAATGTACCCAATGGTTTAAATATAGATATTCCTGTAATGAATATTAACGCAAATAATAACATCTGCTATTCAAGAAATGCTGCTCACAGGAATATATATTACACGAATGCGGGCCTTAATACAACCCCGGTGGAAACAATGACTGCTGCTTTGTCAGGTATAGGTATTTTCAATTACAATTATTATGGGCATGTAAACCAGGTCCCTTTTGAATTGCTGATGTATAATGCTGTTGGCAGTTCTGTAATAATTCCAACAGCACCTATGTCATTATCCGGATGGAATGGCGCAAGCACACAAGACGCACTATCCACAAGAATAAAACAGCTGCAGTCCTATTCAATAACCAGTTCCGGTACTAATTTATTCAGCAACCCGGAATTTGACCTGGGAACTAATCCTGTTGTTAATGGCGATATTACCGGGCTATCTACCTATAATGCGCAGGCATCACTCGATAATACTACCCAGGTGAACGGTACTGCACGCTCTTTTAAAGTTGATCTGTCCACAACAGGTGCTCCCGGGTATTCCCTTTCTGTCTCTAAAAACCTAGGCCTTGCTGCAGGTACATATGTTTTAAGTTTTAAAACCAGGGGTATAAATAATGGTGATAAAAACAATATAATAAGAGCTTCCCTGCGGTCTGGAACTAATACCGATGATAGAATTACAGAAGAACAAATACATTCATTTAGTGATAATACGGGTACACTTTATCATGAATTTGTATTTTTTAATGTACCTGGAGTGTCTGCAAAGTTTGCCATTAATGTGGAAAAAACGGCTGGTATCAAATATATTGATGAGGTAAAGTTTATGCAGGTTACTGCTTCTCAAATTCCACCCGATGTGCGGTTTGAATATAACAAAACACAAACCCCTCAGTTAATTCCCCTTGATGGTAATTATGTCGATGCTAAAAATATTCCCTATAACAACAATAGCATTACCCTGCAACCTTACACCAGTGCCATCTTGTTTAAAGCAAGTTCACAGCTCGCTATGCGCCCAATGACAACTACTTCAGTAAACCCGGTTGCAGAAGAAGTTATTGGTAAAAAAGTAAGCTGCTATCCGAATCCTGTTGCAGGGGCACTTACTATTGATAACCTGGATTTAAATGATGGCTGGGAATCTGTAACCATCACTTCTTTCGACGGGAAGAATACAGGGATTGTTTCTAAAGCTTCAGCAACTAAAAAATTATCTATTGATTTGAACGGGCTGGTGGCTGGAAAATATTTTGCCGTGTTGACCAATAAAAAAGGCAATACAAAGATTTTGAGCTTTATAAAATTATAAGGATTTTAGAAAAGGAAATACACGACAAGGAGGCTGCTCATAACAGAACAGTCTCCTTTTTTATTATAAAAAATATACAAGTTTCAATAGTGAAAAATCACAAAAGGCAGGTGTTCACATGCTAAACGACAAACGCCGGAAAATAAAGTAAGCAACTTAGGTGTAGTTCAGAGTTGTAGCACTTCTTTAGTGAATACTAAATGAAACAGAGTCAGCAATGAATACAGGTATATTAAACCTGGAATACTGGCCCTGGTAAACTTTGATATAAATTTTTACAGTATCTATCCCGGTCTTAGAATTATTAAACGCCCGGATCAAATATGTTTTTTCGCCGGCATTGGTTAATTGGACATTTTTTACTTCTATACCAAAATTTATATACGGAATTTGTGGATTAATGATCTCAAGGGTATCAAAAGCAGCATTACTTAAAAACGTTTTTCCACTTTTTAGTTTTATTACAGAAGGTAGCAGGTCTTTTTTGTAAAGAGGAGATTCATACATCAGTTTATCTCCTATATAAAGCCTTCGTCTTACTAATTTCCCCGATTTGTAATCATCCCTGTATTCAAAACCTTCTTTAAAATATCTTTTTGTTTTTACTGTTGAATCTTGTGTATAAGTGTCAATGCTGGCTGTTTTAGGAATACCGGTATCCAGAAAATTTACAAAAAGATAAAAGGAAACTATTAGTGGTAATATTTTGATCATTTTTCAATGTGGTTTTGGTGGTATCAAAAAAATATAAACTAAGTCTTTTGTATTGAATTCAACCGGGAGGGTGCATAGTTATCTGAACTTACAACCTGTGTGTTAATGAATGTTTGGGCTGCTATGCTTCATGATGCAGCTCATCGTCATTTTTATCTTTCCATATCCTTGAATGGAATATAAAGGTGATCAGCAACCCCAGCACACAGCCTGCCAATACAGCAATAACACGTTCAATGGCTGCATCCCATAAGTGTCTGCCCTCTTCGTGCAGCATAATGATAACTGTTGCCGCAAGGGCAGATTTAGCACCTGAATCAAATTTAAAAAGATAACAAAGCGATAAAGTTACCATCAGCGCCAGGGAGAGATTCCACATATTCATGGAAGAAAACAGGAGGCATAAAAGACCCACACTGGCCCCAACAATATTGGCCTTGATCCGGGTAACAGCAAGTGTAACGGCATCTGTTCCTTCTGGTGAAAGCACTAATAGTACAGATATAAGAGACCAGGCAATGTCTTTATACCCCAAAAGATGAGCAATAATAAATACCAGCAATGTGGCAGTTATGCATTTTGCTGCGTATATCAATAAACTTTTTACCCGTTCATTCATTGCTCAATAATAATTGGCAAAGTTAATAGGGAGATTTTATTATAAAAAAATGCCGCAGACCAGTCTAAAATAAAAAAGCAGGCCTTTTACAGCCTGCCTCTCTACCATGGTTGTAATATGACAACCAGGACGGAGATTAAAAAGATAACTATGCTTCCGGCAATAGAGGTATTTATTAATGAAGCCTTGCCAGGTCTTCCACCACATCCCAGTCTTCATTTACCAGGCGGATCGTTTTTAATGTGCTGCTGTCCTGCATTTTAATATAAAAGGCAGTCGCATCATTTTTTTGTACCTCGGTTACATACAGGATGCTGTAGTCGTAAAAATTTGATTTTACAATATGCCTTACTTCAGCAGGCAGCTTATTTTCAAAATAAAACCGGAGCTTGCTTTCTTCCCGTCCGCCGGGTGTGTAATAAACCAATGTGTTCACCCCGTCATTCTTGAAAGTGACATTAAAACCCCTTGCTGTACGGGTCCAGTTGGCTGCCGTTTGCTCGCCATACGACCTGTAAAAACTCTTTACCACTTTTGCATTGACATCTTTTTTAGAAACGGGTTCTCCCGTTTGCTGGTTGTTTTCCCAAACAGGTGCATCTGGCTTATCGGAAAATGATGCAAGGTTTTTTGAACAGGATGTTGCAACAGTTGCCAACAACAGTAAAATAAAAGACAGTGATGTGATTGATACTTTTTTCATGGCTGTGAAATTTTATGTTTAATATTAATTACACAGTAAAAGTATAATAGCGGTAAAAAGATGTCTATTGCGAATGAGCAGTTGACGGAACAAAAGGGTGGTTGGCGGGATGGGGTGGCAGTTGCAGTTCTTAAAAATGTTTCAGCAGGGCATTTTTACGGCTGCGTGATACATTGATGGTGCTGCCGTCTGTCATCACCAGGTAACCACCTTCACCACGAATGTATTTTATTACTTCATTCAGGTTAACGATATAGGAGTGGTGCACCCTTACAAAAGCAGGAAACTCTTTTAGCTGCTCTTCCATTTCTTTTAGTGAACGGGAAGCGGTGATCTTTGTTTTATTCTTTAAAAACAAGTGGGTGTAGTTGTCATCTGCTTCACAACTCACCACTTCATCGGCAGGGATCAATTCAAAACCCTCCAACGTAGGAACAGCAATTTTGGTAAACTGCTTTTCTTTATTCTGCAGCTGGTCCATTAATAACTGCAGCTGCTCGCTGGTGGGTGATTGTTTTTGCCGGGATGCTTTGTGTACCGCAGCCACCAGTTCTTTGGGGTCAACAGGTTTCAGCAAATAATCCAGTGCACTAAAACGGATGGCCTTAATGGCATACTGGTCGTAGCTGGTGGTGAAGATAACGGTGAAGGGTATCTCCTCAAATTGTTCCAGCAGTTCAAAACCATTCATCACCGGCATTTCAATATCAAGAAAAACAAGATCAGGTTTAATAGCTTCAATGGCTTCCAGTGCCTTTTTTGCTGAAGGACATTTTTCCATCACTTTTACATCCGGGCAGTAGTCAGCCAGCAATATGGCCAATGTTTCAAGCCCGTGTTTTTCATCATCCACCAATATTGCTTTAACCATAGATAACAGGGGTTTTAATAATTACTTCTGTGCCGGCGGCGCTGCCATCGGCATTTTCAAGATCGTTGATCACTACCGGTGAATCTTTTGAAGCAGAACGTTGCAGCATAGCGATCCTGTCGGCAGTGATCTGTAGTCCCATTGATTTATGCCTGGTTGCTGATTTGCTTGCCATGGCAGCCGACTGTTTGCGGCCAATGCCATCGTCTTTTATCCTGAAAACAAGATCGTCATCCTGTTGTGATATATCAATTTTTAAATTGCCTTTTTCTTCTTTGTGCATCAATCCATGCCAGATGGCATTTTCAGCATAAGGCTGAATGATGAGGGGCGGTACTTTTAAAATTTCAATGTCCAGGTCCTTTGGTACTGTTACCTGGTATTCAAAGCGGCCTTCAAACCGCAAAGCTTCCAGTTCAAGGTATAGCTTTAATGAATCGAGTTCGCTTTCCAGTGTAATTAAGGTGGATTGCGAATTTTGCAGGATCATCCGCACCAGCCTCGAAAATTTGGTGAGGTATTCCGATGCCTGTGTTTTATTATTTTCAAGTATAAAACGGTTGATGGCGTTGAGTGAATTAAAAACAAAATGCGGATTCATTTGTGCACGCAGTGCCTGCATCTCCAACTCACCGGTTTTCTGTTTCAGTTCGGCCAGTTGTTTATCTTTTTCTGATTGTTCTATCTGCCGGTTAAATTTATTTCTTATACGCCAGCGTATCACAGCATAAAAACTACCGGCTATTAAAAATAATGCACCGATCCTGAACCACCAGGTGCTCCACCAGGGTGGGGTAATGATGATGGCAATATTTCTTTCGGCCCACACGCCATAGCTGTTTACCACTTTTACACGGAAAACATATTTGCCCGGCGGCACGTTAAAATAAGTGGCATTGCGTTCAGCGCCTGCAAGGTTCCAGCCTGCATCATAATTTTCCAGCATGAACAAATGCCGGTTGTCTTCGGGATTGCTGTAATCGATCCCTACAAATTCAAACGAAAAAGTATTTTGATTGTGCTGCAGTCTTATTTCTTTTACTGATTCCAGCGGCTCTGTAAGTGGGCCATTGCTGCCGGGCCACACCGAAATATTTGAAATTTTAAAACCAGTGATGGTTATTTCAGGTGCTCTTTTCTGTTGTGTTATCTCACCGGGAAAAAAGGAATAGTAGCCTGCCTGCGAACCAAAAAATAATTTCCCTTCCCTGCTTTTATGCGCTGCTAAAAAATAAAAATCATTTCCATTGATGCCATAGCTTTTTCCAAAAAGAGAGCTTTCGTTCCGCTGCGGATTTACCCTTACAATACCGCTGGAGGTTGTTAACCATAAACTGCCTTCATTATCTTCTGTCATGTTTGATATCCTGTTTTCTTCGGAAAGAAAACCAAGATCATCAAACCGGATAAAAACGTCTTTCTCCCTGTTATAGCGAAAGAGTCCCTCAAACCCGGCAGCCCAAAGCACTTTTGCATGATCCTCGTACACTTTGATCACGTTGGCACCTTTCAGGTAAGTTTTAAAATTACCCGTTTCAGGATCAAACTGCTGTATGCCACCTCTTTGCCAGGAGCTGGCCCACCATACCGAACGGCTGTCACTCACAACAGAAGTAATAACATCTGCTCCAAACTCCGATTTGTCACGTGGGTAAAAAGAATAATGACGGAACTGGCCTGTCTTTACATTTACCCTGTCCAGCCCGTTGGTGGTGCCTACCCACAAAATGCCGGGGGAACCTGGATAAATGCAGAGCACATCGTCCTTGTCCGGGTCCCGGTTTGCCGAAGTATCATACCTGTAGTTGGTAAAAGATTCGTTTTTTTTATCAAACCTGATAAGTCCTCTGCCGGAAGCGCCCAGCCATATATTACCTTCCCTGTCGCTGGCCATACAGTTTATCCCGTTTGGACTGCTCCCGCCATTTTCGATGGGACCTTGTTTGTATATCTTAATTACCTTGCCTGCTGCGTCTTTCGTGATTATGCCGGCGCCATTGGTGGCGATCCACAACACATTATCAGTACCGGTAAGAAATGCATTCACGCCCCTGGCAGGTACCTGGTAAAAGGGCACCGATATACGGGAAGGATTAATACGGTATAATGCCCCATGCAGCGTACTGATCCATAAAATACTATCCCTTGATGTGTAGGCACACCATGCAGTATAATCAGTATAAACGCCTGCACTGTCTTTTTCATTTTCAAAATGAGTGATGCGTTTGGTGGCAGGGTTATAGTAGTTCATACCTGATTCAGATGTGCCGATCCAGATAGCGCCTGTTGCATCTTCTGTTATAAAAGTGATATGATCAAAATAAGGTGCTTTTTTAAAAGCCGGCCTGCTTAATTGTTCAGGGTGCTTTGGGTCATACAAATGTCTTTCAAACTTACCGGTGATCCTGTCCATGGTATGCAGCCCGTCACCGGAAGTACCCACCCAAAAATTTCCCTTGCTGTCTTCAAAGATGGCCCTCACTTTATTATCGATCAAACTGTGCGGATCTTTTGGGTCATGCATATACCTTGTAAAAGTGCCTCTTAGTTTATGCATTTTATTCAGCCCGCCTTCATCCGGTTGTTCACTTCTTTTGTATACACTGCCGGTGCCGACCCAAAGGGTGCCTGTACGGTCCTCGTAAATGGTTCTTACATCATTGCTGCTGATGCTCGAGTTATCACCGGGCTTATTACGGTAATGAATAAACTTGCTGGTGGCGGGGTCAAACTGTTCCAGGCAATTGCTGCCCACCCACAGGGTGCCGCCTTTATCACAGAATACCACGTTCACGGTATCGCTGCTGAGACTTCCCTCATCGTTCACATCATGTTTAAAATGGGTGAAGCTGTCATTTGCCGGATCAAACCTGTCAAGCCCTGTATTGAAAGTACCGATCCAGATGATGCCGTCCTTATCAATACAAATGGATTCAAGGCCATCCGAGCTGATGGAATTTTGATCAAGCGGGTTATTGCGGTATTGTTTTACCTGGTAGCCATCATACCGGAACAAACCATTCTTGGTTGCAAGCCACATATAGCCCTGCTTGTCCTGTGCCATGCCGGTGATATGAACAAAATTTTTACCTGCAGGCGGTAATATCTTATTGAAGAAAATATTTTGTGCTTTAGCCGGGGATGAAAAGAAAAATAACCCCAGTGCACAGAGGTATAAAAAGAAACCCTTACAAAAATTGTATTTGCTGTTGTTTTTCATTGCTGCTATGGCCGCCGGCTATCGATCATTGTACTTAAAGGTATAAAAACCTGCTGTTGAATGATCCGTTGGCTAAGTTCCGGTTTTATATTGAAGGTTGACCATGCTGGCGAGTAAATGGCGGGTAAAATGGGTGGTTGGCGGTTTTAGCGGGTGGTTGGTGGAGGGTGTTCCCGGGCCGGGTTATTACAGCCGGTAGACCTAACGGGAAAATATAGGGTGTTTTGTGATCAAACGATGTACAAACATTATTTATGCATGCCGGCAATTTTGTTGTTCTTCCGTAATTGACCGGTAATTTTTTTTGATACCTTTAGTAAAACGGGAACGCATGAAGTTTTTTTTACTCACAGCCCTGGCATTTCTTTTAGTTGAATGCACCATTGGGCAAACGGGTTCATCCTTAAATTTTGATGGTATTAATGACTGTTTCTTTATCCCTCACACTGCATTGCTGAAACCTGCCGCCGCACTTACTATTGAAGTTTGGGTAAAGCCAGTAGATATTCATACAAACACTTATTATGAAATATACCGGAAAGAAGATGGCAATGCCCGGCAGCTGTTCTCCTTCCAGGATCATGGAAATACTTTATCGTTCGGTCTTGAAGTAAATGGTGCTTATTCCGAACTGGATGTAAGTATTACCCCTGCAGCATACGAAGGACAATGGATACACCTGGCAGCCACATTCGACGGAACAAGAAAGAGGATCTACCGCAATGCTGAAGTGATAGGTTACCAGGACATAGCCGGTACAGCCGGTACCACAGGAAGCGCCCCGGCAATTATTGGCTCCCTGGGTGGAAGCCAGGAATTTTTTAATGGTACGATCGATGAATTTAAATTCTGGAATATTGCTTTGACCGGCGAAGATATTAAGCAGGATATGTATTGTGAATCCAATGTGCCGAAAAATGGTTTGATCGTTTATTACAAATTTAACCAGGGCATTGCCGGTGCATCCAATACAGGTATGACTACTGTACTGGATGCCTCCGGGAATAATATCAACGGCACCTTATTGAATTTTGCTTTATCAGGTAATAGTTCGAACTGGGTAAGCCCCGGTGCTGTACAAAATGACCTGGCCTGTGTACTTCCTTTGTACACTTTTACAGGTAATGGAAACTGGAGTGATCAGCAGAATTGGGTCAATAACAAAATGCCTCCAGACACCATCCCTGCAGGAACAGAGATCGTTATTGATCCTGTAAACAATGGCCAGGCAGTGCTGGATAAAAAACAATTATTCAGGCATGATACAAAACTTACTGTACAGGCAAATAAAAAATTGATCATCCCAGGCGATCTTATTAATTATAACCGGCCGGTGGCCAATTTCAGTTTTACCACCAGTAATATGGAGCTGTTGCCGGTAGCTGCTTCTTTTGTAAGTACGGGCACCGGTGCCTATGTTTCGTATGCATGGTCGTTTGGAGATGGAACTGTATCCACTGCAATGAACCCGGTACATAACTTTTCATCAGGTGGTATCTATAATGTAAAGCTTGTGGTAAGTAATGAATTGGGCAGCGACAGTATAACGAAACAATTGAAAATATCTCCCTACCCGCAAACCTACACAGCCTATAATGGCACTGTATTAAACCTGTATGCATGGGAAGGGAAAAAAATAATGGTGCTGTCGAGGAACAATGACCTGGACAGGTCCACCATGTTTACCTGGCTGCGGGCCATTGACACAGGTTATAATTATTACAAAGCCTGTACGGGCAGTGATCCCATTCCATATACACCCACTTATATAAACGGTCATCCAACAATTGCCGATGTACCAGCCACCTGCGGTGCAGGCTGCGGGCTCCTTGGTTTTACAGGTATTGAAATACTGAACCCGTATTTCGACCAGGAATACAATTATATAAAAAGTGGCGTACTAAGTCATGTTCCTTTTTATGAACTGGGAAGAAATTACTGGTTCTATGGAAATAAGATAGAGAACAAGGCGCCTGCATTCCCGGTGGCAGGCGGGTTTGCTGTTTTTATGGGCTATATGTCAAGGCTTGGAACAGGACTGCCGCTGGCGCCTTTTGGTACCATGAGCGCTGCTGATATACAGGCGAGGATGGATGGCATGGTCGATCTCTATATGGCTGATACTTCACTGAACTGGAATAACACGCTTGGTGTAAACCAGGGTGTACCGGGTACCAATTCAAACGGTGCTGATCTGTTTACTTCTTTTTGTTACCGCCTGCAGCGGGATTATGGAGGTGATAATTTTATGAAGAATATCTGGAAGCAGGTGGCTTTAAGACCCGACGCTGTAACACAGCAGGATGCCATTGATAATTTCTTCCTCGCAAGTTGTGGTGCTGCTAATAAAAATTTGACCGCATTATTTCAATCCTGGCGCTGGCCTTTATCGGATGCTGCACGTACGGAAGCTTTGAAATATCCATAATGCAGTTACATGATATGACTAATGCTTTTGAAGGTGAATGCTCCGGCTATACTACTGAACAGATTGATGAAATAACATAACTTACTTCTCTTCAAACTATCACTGGTTAATATGTAGCCAAACTCTCCGTTTTTATACGCAACCTGTTCCGGTGCTGAACACGGCCAACTCACCTCTAACCTGAGCGGTGTTAGCTTTTACCTGAACTTGCCCATGCTGTAAGCTGACAGCACATAGGTTGAACTTGGCACAGCTCAGGTAAAAGGGTACCTTGGTTTAGGTTTAAGGTGAGTGCTGTTACCTTAAACGTAACACCGGTTGGGTATAAGGGTGGGTCAGTTTAGCTTTGAGCCCGAGCCGGCGCAGGGTAAAGGGTGGGTGCGTTTACCTTAAAGGTTCGTCCGCTCAGGTTTGAGGTGAGTGCTGTCAGGTTAAAGGTGGGTGGAGGGGGTATGTAGGGTGGGGAGGGGTACTTGGATGGGTAGTGAGAATGAGAGGATTATAATATTGGCCTTCTGTTAAGCAAATTTTAATCAGTTACTGTGTTATTAGAGCAAGGTGAAAAAATATTTGTACAAGTAATAAAATTATTTAATTTGGTGGTCTCTCCAGCCAGCAATCCTTTCCCGCAGAACAAATTTATTATTCCGGCATGCATTTGAGATGAAGTATAAATGAAAATGTATGGCTGTGAAGTAATGATATATGCAGAATGAAGAGCAAGGATATAGGTTATTGCTGCAGCTTTTAATATTTATAAACTCAATTGTTTTTTTAAGGGTAATAGTGAATTACTCTATTTTAATATTGTAATTACAATTATGAAAAAATATCATATTGCCGTTAAGACTATAATGATTTTTTATTTATTATTCTGCTTCAATAAATTACAGGCACAGAATATTGTAAAGGTTATTACAATTACACCTGGTGAGAATGCAGTAACAAGTTCGCTTCCGTTTGACAGACCGATAATACTTAAATGGGTTTCAAAAGAACAGGTAATTGTAAAATATGCAGGCCTCCAGACAATAGAAAGGGGGCAGGTTAGCGAGTATTACCGGAATTTTGCCCAAAAAAATGATTTTTATGATCTGCAGAATACAACTTTTGGGAATGACAAAGTGGAAATCAAAGACCAGGTTCTTACAACCACTTCCACACTTAATGCTGATGGCAAATTTGAACTGAACATTTTTATACCACCATTAAAACCCAATAAATTTTATGATATTAAAATAATGCGGCGGCCGGTTGGTGCAGAACTTGATTTGTATGTGGAACTATTTAAGTCTGCAGGCGATATTGCATTATTTGAAAAAAAACTTAAACAGATTAACGAATTGAAAAAGCCGTTTGAACACCGGTCTATTTCAAACGGGAAATTGCGTACAGCGGATCTTTTACAATTTTATGAAACATTTCTTAAGCCACTGTATGCCGAACTGACCCTTGCAGCTGCAGATAATAATAAAATTGCCGCTGCAGTGTCGAAAATCAAAGGTGCTATCATATATGGTGCGCCTGCAGATGGATTTACACAGTCTCTTGGATATATTGATGTTTTCAGGGCAATCCGTGATGGGGACAACAAGGCGCTTACAGCAGCTATCCAGAAAGTAGCAGAGATGCACAAGGGGTATTTTCCCTTTACCGCAGACAATGCACATATTGGCAGCCTAGCTATTAGTGATCTTAAAGGATTTTACAACAAGCCTGAGAACAGTGAAATCCAAGCATTGCTGAATAAATATGACCTGGAGCCGGATGGTACGAAAAAAAATGCTATTCAAAATAAACTGGCAAGTTTTATAATGGGTAGCAGCCTTCCTTTTGCGGATGATATGTTTATATTCGGACAAACATTATCGTCTACTTCTGCTGTACTGGATTTTGACACCAGGACGGGGTATACCATTACACCTGATTTTGGGTATGTTTATTATGGCTTTCAAAAAGATTTTGGTTCTATGACACCTTATGTGGGATTTCAACTGGAATTCCGCTATTTCGATAAAAATATTCCCTTTAACCTGATACGTCCAAAGTCTTTGTTTCATTACCTTTCTTTTACAGCAGGATTAACACTCACATCATTAAAAAGAGATGGCAGGAGGGAGGATTTTTTTTCAGGTAAATCTTTACTTACAGGGATAGGTATACGCCTTACATCTGCCACACGTATAACAACAGGCGTTATATGGTTTAACCGGGAGGATATTAATCCTTTGATTGACCGGAAACGTTTAACAGTAACGCCTTTTGCCGGCTTGTCTATTGATCTTAAACTAAAAAGTATTCTGAACGATTTTTATTCATTGATACCTACAAAAAAGCCATGAAAATGAAACGTTTTCTTTTATCACTCATCATTTGCGGCATATTTACAAAATGTTATAAGGATAATGATTATATGCCAGTGAATGTAAATGCCGGTGAAGTGATTGTAAGCCTTACTGCATTGCCAGATAATATTCCTGCAGACGGACAAAGTTTTACATACATTATAGCAGAGTTGCCATTAAATGCTATTGACAGCAAATCCAACGTGGTATTTACAACTACCAAAGGGAGTTTTGATAATAATACTAAGACGATTACACAGCTTGCCACGTTAATTAATGATAATGGCGTAAACAGGCGGATTGCAAAAGTAAAACTTACCGGCACCGTGCAAATCGATACGGCCGAGGTTTTTGCAGTAACCGGTAATGTTACAAAATCAATAAAAGTTATTTTTTCTAATCTTGCGTATGATAATTTTTTAACAGTAACGGCAGACGCTCCATCTGTTCCGGCTGATGGTGCCAGTTCCACTTTTATTAATGTGGAGCAACCCCTGAATATTCCGGCTGAATACAGCACTGTCACATTTACAACAACCAATGGAACTTTTGATAACGGGACAAAGACTATTACCAAATCCACTTCCACCATACTGTTGAATGGTACATATAAGCGGCTGGCCCAGGTTAGATTAACGGCAGGTAAAATTGAAGAGACCGTTGTAGTGGAAGTTGCTATAAAGGGAACCTTAAAGACGGTGCCGGTTAATTTTGAAAAAGCCTATCCTGAAGATGTAAAAATAGTTATAGCTACACCATATATCACCTCTGGCATAGAAAACAGTCTCCAGATAACTACTAACCTGATTCGCCAGATAGGTATACCCACAATTGGAAATGAGGCTTCGCTGCGTGTGGTGGATGCTGATAATGCTGAAAGAGGCGGCTTTATTAACTACAGTAATAAGAGTGATGCCAGCGGAAGCATCGTAAATAAATTTACACTTGGCACCGACAGCTATAGAGGCGTTTTACGCATTATTGCTGAATCAAAAGATGCATCGGGAAAACAACTCAGTCATATTGTAACAATCAATGTTAAATAAAATGAAACTTAAATCAAAAAAACTGCTTAAAAATAATATCGACCAGATATTGGCTGATATTAAGAAGAAAGTATTGGATGAATATGGATTGACCGATGTGCAAATATCGGAGATTAGTTTTTCCACTCACACAGGTTGCCCGCCAGGTAAAAGCTGGGTGTGCCAGTCTTTTGGTAATGATCCGGTTACGGGTAAACCTATTATTAAATGTGGGTGTGTGTGATTGAGTCATTGATTCTTTTGTCCAGTGGAGGGTTCAATAATGTACTTCAAGTTATGTGAACTCTTGTCCCGGCGGGGTTTTCGCAATAACGCACCTCAAGTAAAATGCGGTTCCTGCGAAACCCCGCCGTCGAATACACCACAATAAAAAAAATGTCCTTCTTCCCGAAAAATCAATATAGTGCACCGGTCTGAAATGCTTTACAATTTGCAGTTCATAAAATGAAGCACTGCTGTGTCCGTATTCTGTAAAATCTATTGCCAGTATCCATTTTCCACTCACAGGATTATAATGGATGTAGTTTATTTTTTGTAAAAGAAATGCGTGGGTAATAACTGCTTTTGCATCAAACGAATCCTTAAAAACTTTATGAAGTTGTCCTTTTTTCTTTTCCCTTGCAGATGCAAGGCTGGCTAACCTTTCCAGCATGATTTTGTTGCCCGCCAGCTCAAGCCTGTTGATTATTTCATATGCCATAAAACGTTTGCCATTTGAAATAATTTCATTGAGATTGAAACCATCGTTTTCGAAATGCATTATTGCATGTAAATGATTGGGCATGACCTCCGCCTTGGTTCGTGGCACACGAACCCATTCTCCATAATCGGGTTTAATCACCATATAGTTCAGTAAAAACATTTTTGAGAAAGCCAAATTCATCCATGCCAGTTTCGTAAAAACGGGCAGAAGAGTAGGAGTACTCCAAGTAGTCATTGGCAAGCTGCCATTTTCCATTTACAGGGTTATGATGTATGTAATTCAGTTTCTGCAAAGCAACTACAGGTGTATATAATTTTATGCCCAGTGAATCCCGTTGCCATATTTCATGTTTTTTATTTGCAGCATTCACTTCATAGTAGTGTGATCTTCCTTCAGCTTTTAACAGCTTAAGTAATTCATGGCCGGTATATTTAAGAAAGCTTCCTTTTGGAGTTTCTTTGCCATTCATTTTATCTTGTCTCCAAATTAAATGAATATGATTTGGCATAATTACAAAGGCGTACACTGTTATAAACTTGTCGTCCGACAATTTCTTTAAGTAATCAAGGACTAATTTCTTATTGAAATCACTTTCCAGTAAATGCATCCATTTATGAACAGTAGCTGTCCAAAAATATATTTCACCAATGGCTGTATATGATTTTCGCTGTTGTACTGGTTGCATATAACAATATAAAAAATAAATTCTTTTAAGCTAAGCGAAATGGTTCGTGTGCCACGAACCTAGGCGGGGGTGTGAAAAATTACTTTGGCATTCGTATAATGCCTTTTCTCATTACTCCAATCTTGTTAAACTCCATTACTTTTTCAAAGAGACTATCCCAAATAAATAAATCATGCTTCTCTAACTCAGTTTCGATTCTCTCTAAAACATTTTCTTTCTTTATATCAGTGGAGTTCTTTCGGACATTTACAAAATATAATGTTGAATCTTCAAAGTATTCATTGATCGCATTTGCAATAGTATCCTTCTTTAAATCGTTTCCTATTCCGCAGTACACCCACTCATTCCAAGCGACTTTATCTTTCATGTGGGAACTGGCAGAATATATTATATACGGTTCCATTAATTCAAATGTAATAAAAAAGGTTGCTAAATGCAGTTTCTCATTCACCTTGGTTCGTGGAACAGGAACCTCGGCGAAGGCAGGTGGCGAAAACTCTGCAGGGACAAAGCTTTCAATGCATAAAAAGAAATGCTCTGTAATTATTTTGCCACTGCGATCTTCACCTTTTTTCCCTTTATTTTTTCTTCTTTTATTTTTTCCAGTAAAGCACTTACTTTCAGTTTTCTTACAGCAACAAAAGATGAAAAATCTTTTACCTCCACCAGCCCGATATCATCCTGTTTTAAATTACCTGCTTTGGATAAAAACCCCACAATGTCAATTTTATTGATCTTGTCTTTTTTCCCGGCAGCAATAAAAAGCGTTGTCCACTTTGGTTTTTCGGGCAGTTCAACAGTATCCTGCAAAGGGAGTTCTGTTATTGCTTCCGTAATATATTCCGGCAGCTTTTCCCCGGGAGATAAGAGCAATACTGCTTTCCCGCCCGCCGTCATACGGGCGGTGCGGCCATTACGGTGCGTATAAACATCCGGTGTGGGCGGCAGGTGAAAATGTATAACGTATTTGATGTTTGGAATATCAAGACCCCTTGAAGCAAGGTCCGTTGTTATTAAAACATTGGAAGTGCCATTTTTAAATTTTGACATATTGCTTTCCCTTTCATGCTGCTCCATGCCACCATGGTAAAAAACATTGACGATGCCTTTCTCTTTTAATAATTCACTGGTGCGTTCTACCGATTCCCGGTGATTGCAAAAAACAATGATCGACTTATTCCCAACCTGGCAGATCAATTTAAAAAGCGTTTCCACTTTGTCTTTTTCAGGTGATAATACTTTCATCACCAATAATTCATCCACCGGTTCTTTTTCCACGATAGGAGACAGGAATTCAACTGTTGCAGGGTTGGTAAAACCAACAAAGCCGGGAATAGCTGGCGCATTGGTGGCAGATGTCAAAATTCTTTTTTTAACCGCAGGCAGTGCGCCAATAATAAATTCCATTTCTTCTTTAAAACCTAACTCCAGTGATTTATCAAATTCGTCCAGTACCAGTGTGGTAATAGCGTCCACGGAAAAATTATTGCGGCGTATATGATCTGCAATACGGCCGGCAGTGCCGATAATAAGAGCTGGGGATTGCAATAAATTATTTTCTTCTATTTCCCTTTTATGCCCGCCATAACAGCAGGTTATTTTATAGCCGCTGCCAATTTTCCTGGCTACTTCATCAATCTGCAGCGCCAGTTCTCTCGACGGGGCCAGTATCAATGCCTGCACTGTTTTTACAGCAGGGTTAAGCCGCTGGATGACGGGCAGCAGAAAAGCAATCGTCTTACCGGAACCTGTAGACGAAAGCAGCAATACATTATCGTTTTCATCATTGGCTTTTATACAAGCCAGCTGCATTTCGTTAAGGGCTTCAATTTTTAAATTAGCCAGTATTTTTTTAGTGGAAATGTTTTCCTGTTGCATTTGGTAAAAATAGCTTTAAAAAGGCAACCCTTGTTTATTTTGAGAAGAAGCTTTCGATACTCCGCCTGGGCCTTGGCACAGGGAACCATATACCTGTTAGAAAATAAAGCTTATTCAGCGATTTGAAGAGAGTCTCCAATTTGTAGTAACCGTTGCGATATGTTTGCTGTTCTAAGTACGATGTCATTCAATTTTGCTGCCTGCTCATTTTGGCTTATCTCTTTATCATCAAGAATTGCCCTGGTTTGTGTCTCATATATTTTAAGGGTGTCCATTAAAATCTTTCTCTCCTTCATTAATCTTGCTTGTGTGTTGCCCTGGCCTGCCGTACAGCTTACTAACAGGGAGGCCGGTATTAACAGGAATAAGATCACATTTTTCATTATGCTTTTTGCCATACAAAGTAAAGTTACACATCCTTCCTTCACTATTTATTGTGTCATAAGTTACTTAAGGGATAAAATTGTTTAATTTGCCTTGTTATTATAACTGCAATCCTTTCCCGGTAGAAACGTATTAGCCCAAAACAAGTTAACACAACACTATGACAGCGCATGCTAAACCAGTAAAGGTAATACCCCGTTTTTTATTATCAGTACGTATAAAGGCGCTGAGCCTTGTTATACTGTTGCTGTGCTGTTATACAGGCATGCATGCCCAAACTACTTACACTTTTAACGGTAACGGTTACTGGAGCCTGCCGGCCAACTGGCAATTGGCGGCTGTTCCCCCTGATACGCTCCCTGCAGGAAGCATCATCAATGTAAACCCGTCTTTAAACGACAGTTGCGTACTGGATAAGATACAAGTTATTGCTGCCGGCGCCAGTTTAAATATTTTACCCGGCAGTAATTTTATTATCCGTAACGGTATTGTTATTAACGCCGCACTTCCCGGCATCAGTACAATTGTACCTTCTGGTATCGCCGGCAATTATGCGCTTTCCGGCGGCAACATCATTTCAGATGGCGGCAGCACCATTACTGCGAAAGGAGTAACCTGGAGTATTAACCCTAACCCGGAAATAGCCACGGCTGCCGTAACCACAGATGGTAAAGGGAGTGCCGGTTATAACAGCTACCTGCGTAACCTGCTCCCCAATACAAAGTATTACATAAGAGCCTGGGCCACCAACAGTGCCGGTATTGCCTATGGCAACGAACTGAGCTTTAATACTACGGGTGATCTTTTACCCGTGGTTACCTTGAATGTTGTTGATACAATCAGGGCTGTAATGGCATCTGCTTCAGGTTCTATCAGCAGTGATCTTGCTGCTGTAACAGCTCATGGCTTTTGCTGGGATACAGCCCGCCTGCCTACAACTGCAGTTACCACCAAGACAGTAAAAGGGCCTACTGCATATTCATGGATCTGGGATCCGATTACTGACCTGCTTCCCAAAACAACTTATTTTATAAGGGCCTATGCAACCAGCAGTCTGGGCACAGCATATAGTAATGAATATACATTTACCACGGACTCGTTTACTGTGCCTTCCGTAAGTTCTTACCAGTTGGCAGGATCAATTGATGCGTTAGGCTCGATTGATGGCAGTGTGACGGCTGGCGGCTACACGAGCAGCAACGGGTCTCCGATAACGGTAAGGGGTATCTGCTGGGATACCATGCCCAATCCGACGATAACAGTTTCAGACACCACAGTTGCCGGCAGCGGGGAAGGAGCCTTTTCAAGTATACTCACAAACCTTCTTCCCAATAAAACATATTACATCAGGCCATATGCCAGCAATGCAGTGGGAACCGGCTATGGCAATACTTTGCTTATAAGGGCATGGATGCCTGTTAACCTTGATGTGGTTACTTACCGTAATGGTGATACGATACCGCAGGTATCAGACTCTGCCACCTGGGCCAATTTAACCACGGGCGCCTGGTGTTATTACAATAACGACAGTACTAATGGTGCTGTATATGGTAAATTATATAACTGGTATGCAGTAAATGATCCAAGGGGACTTGCACCGGCAGGCTGGCGACTGCCAAATGAGGAGGACTGGAATGGACTGGTGTATGTACTGGGTAATGCATTTGGTACCGCCGGTGGTAAAATGAAAGCCACCACTTTATGGATGTCGCCTAATACAGGCGCTACTAACAGCAGTCGTTTTACTGGATTGCCGGGAGGGTTCCGTATGCCCGATGCCAATTTCGGTGGTGGAGAGGGGTACTTTGGGGAATGGTGGTCCGACTACAGGTATGCCACACTTTTCATCCGGAGGCTTTCCTATAATTCCAACGGCCTTATTCAATCCTACGGTAATAGCAGCAATATAACCAGCTATGTACGGCATGGCAGATCTGTGCGCTGTGTGAAAGAGTAAGCGACTTTTTCCCGGCCCGGCGAAAATCCCGGGGCTAAGCCATCATGGTAATTTTACGGCTTTTACAAGTAGAATTATACCCTTTCCTGTTATTATTAAAATGTAAATTGCCCTTCCTAACACTACAACCAAATGTCAAATATCCTGGTCGTTGATGACGCTCAAGAGCTGGTAGAGCTTTTCTCCCATATATTCAGGTCAAAAGGATATAATGTAAAGACAGCATCAGGAAGTAAACAGCTATACGATATATTACCCGGCTATCCTGCGGATGTGATCTTAATGGATGTAAAATTAGCTGGTGAGAATGGCCGGGATATATGCAGGGAACTTAAAGCACATGAAGATCATTCATCCATACCTGTTATATTGATCTCAGCAAACAGGGAAGTATTAGAAGATTACCAGGAATGCGGTGCTGACGATGCAATAGAAAAACCATTTGAATTAGATACCCTGCTTTCCACCATACAACTGCACATCATTAAGCATCAGCAACGGATCAGCAGCTAAAAAAATTACATCTTTCATCTTCACCGGGGTTCGTATGCCAAGGGCGGGAAGTAAAATAATATCCTGCATTTTCTTCTTTTTTTATTAGATTTATAACAGTAATAAAACCTTACGAAAAATACCACCGCACCAGTATTTAACCCGGTACAGCAAAATTTCAGGACCAGGTCATATCAACCATAACCACTAAAAAACAGGAAATGAAAAAATCATTCATTCTTCTGGCATTTTTGTCTTTCAGTATGAGGGGCTGGTGCCAGAATGTAGGTATTGGTACAAATGCCCCAGTTGCATCAGCACAGCTGGATGTAAGCTCCACCACGAAAGGTTTTTTGCCGCCACGCATGACGGCTGCACAGCGGGCTGCTATTGCTTCCCCTGCGGAAGGTTTGCTGGTTTTTCAAACCGATGGTACAAAAGGCTATTACTATTTTATTAATGGAGGATGGACTGCGTTGCAGAAAAGCGAGGGAAAAGTATATCCTTCTGTTACCATCTGCAGCCAGAAATGGATGGATAAAAACCTGGATGTGACGACTTACCGCAACGGTGATACGATCCCATATGTTACTGATCCAGCGGCATGGGCAGCATTGACCACTGGTGCCTGGTGTTATTATAACAATGATCCATCCACCGATGCCATCTATGGCAAATTATATAACTGGTATGCAGTTGCTGATGCAAGAGGCCTGGCGCCTGCAGGCTGGCATGTATCCACGGATGCTGAATGGACAACACTGGTAACCTGTCTTGGAGGAACTTCAGTAGCTGGTGGTAAATTGAAGGTCAGTGGCACAAGAATATGGGCTGCACCCAACGATGCAGATAACAGCAGTGGCTGGGCAGGATTGCCGGGTGGTAACAGGGCCGACCAGGGTTTTTTCATTGATGACCTGGTGAGTGGACTGTGGTGGAGTGCTACATCAACAAATACAACCACCGCCTGGTACCGCTACCTGCTTTATTCTAATACCAGTGCCGGCAGGGACTTTTCATTAAAGTCATACGGTTTCTCTGTGCGTTGTGTGAAAGATTGATATTTATTTTTTCTGTGTCTTCGCCCAGGCTTCCATTTTCTTTTCCAGTATATCCAGTGGCATCGATCCGCTGCTTAAAAAAGCTTCGTGGAATGCAGCCAGGTTAAATTGTGTACCTAATTGTTGCTCATATTTTTTCCTGAGTTCAATAATTTTTAAAGAACCGGTTTTGTAACTCAACGCCTGTGCCGGCATGGCCATATAGCGTTCAATCTCTGCGGTTGCTTTTTGTTCGCTCACGGGCATATTATCCATCATGTATTTAATAGCATCTTCTCTTGTCATTTGCCTGCTGTGCATACCTGCATCCACCACCAAACGGATGGCCCGGTGAATCTCTTTGCCCAATGCACCCATATACTGATAAGGGTCGGTATATACGCCTAATTCTTTTCCCAAACTTTCACAATACAATCCCCAGCCCTCCACGTAAGCACCGTAAAAA
Organism: Ferruginibacter sp.; assembly: GCA_047600665.1. Taxonomy (GTDB): domain Bacteria; phylum Bacteroidota; class Bacteroidia; order Chitinophagales; family Chitinophagaceae; genus Ferruginibacter. The sequence continues at coordinate 376,189 of JASGKJ010000003.1, read as the reverse complement.
CTAAAGCGGCGGAACTTCGGTAATGTTTCATTTTCCATCTGCAGGCTGATCTGGTAATGATGACCGGGAATAGCCTCATGCAGGAAGAGACCTTCCATACCCGTTGTTACATTAAAAGTTGCAGCATCAAGTATAGGTACATAAAAGATACCGGGCCGGCTGCCGTCTGTTGCACCGGGATTATATTCTGCACTTGCAGAAGCGGCCCTGAAAGCCTGGGTCTGCCTTACTTCAAACTTGCTTTTCGGAACATGCTGAAATAGTTTTTTTAAATTAGGTTCGATGCGGCTTTGAATGGAACGGTAAGCATTTAATACATCTTCCGGTGTTTTAAAAGGCATGAACTGCGGGTCTGTTTTCATGTATTGAAAAAATGCATTGAGGTCGCCTTTGAAACCCACGGCCTCTTTTACACTATCCATTTTTAAGCGGATCCTTTTTACTTCTGATAAACCTTTTTGATAGATATCTTCCGGTGTTTGGTTGGTGGTTGTCCAGAAATGAATGAGATAAGTATAATATGCTTTTCCATGCTGCAGTGCATTGATACCGGTTGTTGATCTTGCTTTTGGCAGGTATTCATTTTTTAAAAAGTCTGCAAGCTTTTTGTAGGCGGGCATCAGCTGTTGCTTAATAAGCGGAACAAATGCTGCGGTCAGTCTTGCTTTACTATTACTGTCAAAATTTTGAGGCATAAGATTGATGGGGCCATAGAACAAACTTTGTGTTACATCATCAGCCAGCATCGATTCCATTTGCGGTATCATTTTCTTTACCAGTGCCGCAGGTAATACAATATCTTTTTGTATGCCTTTCCGGAAATAAACAATAGCGCTGTCTGCCCATGCCGGGAAAGCCGACGCTCTTTTTATCCAGTTATCATAATCCTTTACTGTGTTAAAAGGCTGCTGTCCTGTACCACTGCCCATTTGTGCCAGCCAGAGCGGAATACCACCAAACTGGTTGAAGGGCATGTATTGATGTTCAGGATATAAAGCCTGGTTTGAAAAATAGCCCAGTGCAAGTCCTTCCAGGCTAACCTGTATTTCTTTTTCAAAAATGGCATAACTGGTAAGATCCTCTTCACCCAGTTTATTCTTTTGTATCTTATAAATTTTTGTCCTGTACCGGCTGAAGAAATATTTTAATTTAACACGGTAACTATCCGTAAAATCTGCATAGAGTTTATCATTTTGTGTACTATCACCATTTTGCGTTGCTTCTAACGGGATAAGCGCCATCCTTTCTGCGTAATAATCATCTAATATTTTTTGGAAGATCCTGTTTTGGGCAAAAAGTTGTTGCCAGGACAGCATGGCGAAACAGTAAAACAAAAGAAAGGCGGCTATTTTTTTCATGCTGTAAAATTATATAAATGAGGCTTTAAGATTTGATGCATTTTAATATAAAGCTATACACCGGCTGATCATATTCAGCCAGGGCAAATGTATAGGAAAGTAATTTATGTCTATGTAAAAAATGTATGTGGCATTTTAATGGCCTTCGCCATTCATATACTTTCATTATTCTCCATTTACTTATTTATTTTCTTTGGTCATCTTTAATCATACAGCCATGATCATACAGCAACGTTTTATACTCCTCATTTTCTGCAGTCTTTTTGCTGCAGCATTACATGCACAGCAAAACAATGGAACTAAAATATCCGGTAAAATATATTTAACAGGGAATACAGCAGCAAAGAATGCCACCGTGTACCTGTTAAGACAGCAGGACAGTGCGACCGTAAAAATTGCTGTGCCGGATGAACATGGTTTATTTGAATTTGAGCACATCACACCCGGTAATTACATATTGAACGTAACACATACAGGCTATACAAATTACTACAGCGATGCTTTTTCATTGGATGAAAAAAACAGCATGGTAACGGTGCCGGATATAGCATTAAAAACGGCCACCACAACAATGGCTGAAGTGACCATAGCAACGAAAAAGCCTTTTATAGAGCGCAAGATAGACCGGCTGGTGGTGAACGTGGAAAGCAGTATTGTAAGTACGGGCAGTACGCTCCTGGAAGTGCTGGAAAGATCACCGGGTGTGATGGTGAACCAGGAGAGTGGTCTTAACCTGAAAGGTAAATCAGGCGTTACCGTTATGATCGATGGAAAGCCATCGCCACTCTCCGGTGCTGACCTGCTTATCTATTTAAAAACTGTTCCATCTTCCAGCATTGAAAGGATTGATATCATTACAAACCCTTCAGCGAAATACGATGCATCGGGTAATGCAGGTATCATCGATATCCGTTTTAAAAAAGATAAACGGCAGGGTTATAATGGTACTTTCGGGCTGAGCTATGGGCAGGGTGTTTATGCAAAACCTTCAGTGAATCTTTCTTTAAATGTGCGGAGAAAGCAATGGAATTATTTTATGTCCGGTGCGTTCGCCTCACCAAAGAACCTGACCAATTTTTACATTAACCGTAAATTTTTTAAAGATGGCAATGGCCCGGTGGAGTCCGTTTTTGACCAGAAATCGTTTACACGGCAACCGCAAAAAAGCTATAATTTCCGTACAGGTGTAGACTGGTATGCAGGCAGCAAAACAATCATAGGTGTGTTGATGAGTACTAATTTTTACAAAGGAATAAGAGATGGGTTATCAAATGCTGTGATAACCGATCCGGATGGTTTGTTACAATTTAAAAACATCACGTCCAACTATCTTAAGGATAAAAGAAGCAGCCTCCTCGGCAATATTAATCTCAAACACACATTTGATACCACGGGTAAAGAACTGAATGCAGATATTGATATGGGCAGGTTCAGTGCCCGCCCTTTGCAGGATATTAACATCAATACTTATGGTAACAGTTTTGCTTCGCCAAACAGCAGCATGCAAAAAAGCGATCAGCAAAGTGTTATTACCATAAGATCATTCAAAGCTGATTATGTGCACCCGTTAAAAGGCAAAGCTAAGCTTGAAGCCGGTATTAAAACAAGTTTTGTTACCACAGATAATGATGTAAAATTCTATACTGTTGTTGATGGAAAAGATGAACTGGATATAAACCGCAGCAACCATTTTATTTATACGGAGAATGTGAATGCGGCTTATATAAATTATTCCGGTGAATTTAAACATACCGGCCTGCAGGCTGGTTTAAGAATGGAGCATACGCATTCACAGGGTGACCAGGTAACCACCAGCCAAAACCTCAACAGGAATTATGTACAGCTTTTTCCCAGCTTTTTTTTAACACAGCAGTTGAATGATAATAATGAATTGTCATTGAATTACAGCAGGAGGATAGACAGGCCAACTTACCGCCAGCTGAATCCTTTTAAATTGCTTGTTGACAATTATACCTATGTGTTAGGTGATCCTTATTTATTACCGGTACTTACGCATTCTTTACAGTTTGGTTACACGTATAAGTCGCTTTACAACATTACGCTCGGCTACACACAAAGCAGGGATGAGATAACAGATGTGTTTGTACAGGATGACAGTACAAAAATATCAAGTCAAATACCGGCTAACATGGACCGGTCTGCCCAGTACAGTGTTTCTGTAAACATTCCTGTAACGATTGGAAAGTGGTTCAATTCAAATATTAACTCCAGCATATATCATAATACTTATACCAGCCGGTTGCAGGGCGGGCTCTTGAAAAATAATTTTACTTCCTGGGATGTAAATGTTACCAATTCATTTGTTATTGGTAAAAAGGGATGGACAGCAGAATTGAGTGGATTCTACCAGTCAAAGTCAGCATGGGGCCAGTTTATTATCAGGAACCTTGCACAGGTATCTGCAGGCATACAAAAAACATCGGCCAACAAAAAGTCGGTTTATAAAGTAGCGGTGGCAGATATATTCTCCACCAACCATATTGCAGTAATAGTGAAATACCAGAACCAGGATTGGTTTACAGACCGTACATGGGATTCACGGTTTGTAACGCTATCCTACAGTTACCGTTTTGGTAAAAATTCTGTGCCTAAAATAAGGCAGCGCACCGGCGGAGTGGAAGATGAAAAGAAACGGGCGGGTTCATGAAGTGGTTGAAGTTGAATATGTGCTGTAGTGACAGAAACACGTAGCAATGCGATGGTTATTCTTGAATAATATAGTTAGTAATGAAGCCAAGTAAACAAAGAAAACAAATTGATGTAAAAAACATAAGTACTAATTTATTGATTCTCGCCCACGCATTTTCCTTGCGCCTCTTAAAATATATTAATGCGAAAATTATTGTCGCCACGGAAAAAAATAATAAATAAAAAGAGCCAATAACAGAAAGCCACATGAACCCGTAAAGAGGTTTATTATCGAACCCGCCGGATAGCATGGATATGCAACTTAAGATCAAGGATGCAAGTGATATTGCAAGTGATATATGATCGGCACGAATTATGAAATTGATAAGTTTTGTCATTTTTATTAATACCTCAAAAGTACAAAAGTTAAAAGTTGTTTTTGCTTTGTCATTTTTAGGTTTTGGGTTCGGGGCAAATACAAATGCAATGTAAATTGTATGGTACTTGTTTAATAAGTCTTTCGTTGCCGAAATAATAAATATGAAATCAAACAACCCATTATAAGCCCGCCAAACATATAGTATTCGAAATACACTTTGTCAATTGGATAACCCACATGCAGGTTGGCAGTTGTTGAATTAATATTGTTAGTAAACCTGCTGAAATATAATTTAAGCAGTTGTTGTCTTAACACTACTGCAAGTAGAATACAAACGATAACTGTAAGAATAGTATAATTTTTTTGCAGTTTTAAAGTTATAGGTGCAAGTCGCCATGTTGCCCAAATGAAAATGGGCGTCAAGCCAAAAACCACGGCAAAAATCAGGGATCTTTTAAACTGTCCACCCGATGCTGTTTCCTGGTAAAAACCGTTGTCGGGTTTTGGAAGTAGTATCTCGTAAATGTTTCCAAATAAAAACAAACCCAATACAAAGAGTACTATTGAGATAAGTACTATCAGTATGATTGTAATCTTAGAGTTGTTCATTTATGCCTGCAGCTTACAGTTGTATTTGCGCTAATATATGCTATTGTGCCCTTAGAAACAATATAATTAATTCAAGTAGTCACCCCAATGCACAATAAAAGAAATGCTGCTCCAGTGTGCGACGCAACGATGTTGAACAAAGCGTAACTGCCCATAACATAAACAAAAAAGCAGGCCTTTTACAGCCTGCCCTTAGTTATAGAGATCATCTTCTTCTTACTTCAGATCGAAACGGTCAAGGTTCATCACCTTGTTCCAGGCTGCAACAAAATCCGTTACAAATTTTGTTTGTCCGTCGGCACTGCCATACACTTCAGCAATACCTCTTAGCTCTGCATTGGAACCAAACACCAGGTCAGCACGGGTGGCGGTCCATTTCAGTTCGCCGCTGCTGCGGTCATGGCCCTCAAAGAATTCACGGTCGTCGCTGGCAGGTTTCCAGGCCGTGTTCATGTCCAGCAGGTTTACAAAGAAATCATTGGTGAGCTGGCCGGGGCGTTTTGTAAATACACCATACGCCGAACCATCAAAGTTGGCGTTCAGTGCACGCAGGCCACCTACGAGTACCGTTAATTCCGGTGCTGTTAGAGTGAGGAGTTGAGCCTTATCAATTAAAAACTCTTCCGTACGCACATAAGCTTTTGTTTTGCGGAAGTTACGGAAGCCATCAGCTAACGGTTCCAGGTATGCGATAGAATCCACATCAGTCTGTTCTTGTGTGGCATCCATACGTCCCGGGGTAAACGGCACCGTTAGTTGCTGTCCTGCATCGGCTGCAGCTTTTTCAACCGCAGCACAACCTGCCAGTACAATTAAGTCAGCGAGTGAAACTTTTTTACCACCGCTTTGTGCATCATTGAATTGTTTTTGTACACCTTCGAGAGCAGTCAATACTTTATCCAGTTGCGCCGGGTTGTTGGCCTGCCAGTAGCGCTGTGGCGCCAGGCGGATACGGGCACCATTGGCACCACCACGTTTATCACCACCACGGAAGGTAGAGGCCGATGCCCACGCCGTAGACACCAGTTGGGAAACGGTTAAGCCGGCTGCTAATAATGTTGTTTTTAATGCTGCAATATCTTTTTCATCGATCAATGGATGATCCACTGCAGGGATAGGATCCTGCCAGAGCAATACTTCAGCAGGCACATCTGGTCCGAGGTAGCGGGCACGTGGTCCCATATCCCTGTGCGTTAGTTTGTACCATGCCCTTGCAAATGCGTCTGCAAACTGGTCAGGGTTTTCCAAAAAGCGCCGGGAGATCTTTTCGTATGCAGGATCAAACCTTAATGATAGATCAGTAGTGAGCATGGTGGGCAAATGTTTTTTTCCTGCATCATACGCATCGGGAATAATGGCATCTGCATTTTTTGCCACCCACTGGTGTGCACCGGCCGGGCTTTTGGTTAACTGCCATTCGTATCCAAAAAGATTTTCAAAAAAGTTATTGCTCCATTTAGTGGGAGTTTTTGTCCAGGTTACTTCCAGTCCGCTGGTAATGGTATCAGCACCTTTACCACTGGCATAGCTGCTGTTCCAGCCAAAGCCCTGTGATTCCATTGCAGCAGCTTCCGGTTCTTTACCAACATGTGATGAAGGCGCAGCACCATGCGTTTTGCCAAAAGTGTGACCGCCTGCAATGAGTGCCACAGTTTCTTCATCATTCATTGCCATGCGGCCGAATGTATCACGGATATCTTTTGCAGCGGCAATGGGGTCGGGGTTGCCATCAGGTCCTTCGGGGTTTACATATATCAAACCCATCTGCACTGCGGCGAGTGGTTTTTCTAAATTGCGTGAATGTTTGTCGCCGTCTGCATCATCATCGGATGATACCACGCCGCCTGCTTTGTCCACACCATCGGAGCCATGTGCATAACGGATATCACCACCGAGCCATGTTTTTTCGGAACCCCAGTACACATCTTCACCGGCTTCCCATACATCTTCCCGTCCGCCTGCAAAACCAAAGGTTTTAAAGCCCATTGATTCAAGGGCAATATTACCGGCAAGAATCATCAGGTCAGCCCAGGATATTTTATTACCATATTTCTGTTTGATGGGCCAGAGCAAACGGCGGGCTTTATCAAGGCTCACATTGTCGGGCCAGCTGTTGAGGGGAGCAAAGCGCTGTAAGCCTTGTCCTGCACCACCACGGCCATCGCCCACACGGTAGGTGCCGGCACTGTGCCAGGCCATACGGATAAAGAGACCACCATAATGTCCAAAGTCCGCAGGCCACCAGTCCTGCGAATCGGTCATCAATGCATGCAGGTCTTTCTTGAGCGCTTCCAGGTCGAGACTATTAAAAGCGGCCGCATAATCAAAATCTTTATCCATCGGGTTGGACAAGGATGAGTGCTGCCGCAGGATATTTAATTTAAGCTGGTTGGGCCACCAGTCACGGTTACGGGTGCCGCCACCGGCTACGTTATTTTTCATGGTGCCGTTGAAGAACGGGCATTTGCTGATGTCGCCTGAAATGTTTTCCATTGTTTTAAAATTTGATCTGTTGTTTGAATATGTATGATAGTGATCTTTTGCCGGGATTGCAAACTTAGGGGATAAGATTTTCAGAGATAAATAGTTTATGTCTATTGGGAATAGTTTATGTCTATGGGTAATGAGAAGGTTGCGGACCGGAGGAGACCTAAACCCCAGACCTCTTGACTGCGGAGTTTTGTCTCCCCTGTATAATCATATGAATGCAATGAATCAAATGCTGTAGCAGCAAAATGCAAACAATACCAGCCAGCCACCAACTGATCAATGAAGGATGCATGCAACTTTCTTTTACTTAAAACTTACTCTTTCAAAATTTTGGCAACATTTACCTGCCTTGCAGTAATTACCTGCAAACTGTACACACCCGGTTTAAGATCCTTTACGGGCAATTTATACAGTATTGATGATGCCGCTGCTTTTTTCACCAGTTGACCCGCTGCATTGTAACAACGTATTTCAGTTATTACGCCCGGGCTGGTAATGATAACGAAATCCCTTGCAGGATTTGGTTGCACAGCAAAGGCTGCAGGCAGGGTTATCATCGCAGTTTTAATAATGCTGTAAGAAAAACGTCCATCCCTATCAACCTGTTTGATGCGGTAGAAATGTTTTCCTGCGGCTCGTGGCACATGCCTCCATGTATAGTTTTTTGTTCCTGCTGATATATTACCTGCCGCAATTGTTGCAACTGAAATGAAATGTACACCATCAATACTGTACTCAACAACATAATGATCGCAGTTGATCTCGTTACTAACGGTCCAGTGCAGGTCAACATTATTGTTTTGCTGTGTTGCAGTAAAGCTTAGCCAGTTAACAGGCAATGGTGCAGTGGTTACATTGGCGAGTGCAAAATAACCGGAAGAAGCGGTTGTATTGAATGTTTTGAAAGGATTGGTAGAAGTTATCGTGCCTGTAATCGGTGCAGTACCACTTCCGCCTGCATTGATCCATTTATTGGCAGAATCTCTTACAATACGTAAAACAGAAGGATCACCCACACCATCGTCTGCATCATACGGCAATGTAATGCTCGCTGAAGTGGATGGAGATTGCTTCGCAACGGTTATTTTATAATACCGGTTGGTGCTTACATTGTTGATCCCATCCGGCATAGGGAAAGGGAAGGGGGCACTGTTGAATACTTCAGCCCTGTATTGGTTATCGTAAGGGAAGGTATGCTGGTCAATAGTCAGCTTTAGCGGTTTGTAATAACCATTTTTGCCAATAGGAAAATTCAGCTCATAATTTCCTGCAAGTCTTACAGGCAAAATGAGCGGACCATTGATATAGCTGTTTGCATTACCGCCTTCTGAAGCCAGCCGCATGATGGAAGAGGGTTTTATGATACCATTGTTTCTTACATCGATAATGCCATTGTCCAGCCGCACCAGGTAACTGATCTCTGCTGAGTCAATGAGCAGTTTGCCGCTTGTATTCATATAAAGTGAGTCTGTTCTTAAAAAGCCATTTGTAATAACATCACTACTGTTTAACAAATGCAGCGACCGGAAGAAGGCATTGTCAAACTGGAAAGTTTGTTGTGCTGTGCCATTTACAAAGCAGGGCATGTAGAGATAAAAATTGTTACCATATATATTACCGTTCAGTTCCATAATGGCACCGTTACTTCCATTAATGGTGGCAAATGGCCCGACTGATATAATGCCGTCAGAACGAAAATCAGTGCCGGCGCCATTTGAAATACCAAGGTTGCCGTTTATAATGAACTGGGCATCTTTTTGCAACCATAACTGATCTATATTCACACTAACATTTTGTGTTAACGTAATAGTGTGACCACCCTGTATGATGATACTGTCATCAAGGTATTGCGGTGCCGTGCTGGTGAAAGTGTAAGAGCCTGTTTCCGTCTTTACTTCCCATGTACTGGAGCTTTCAAATACACCGCTGCTCCTGCTCCGGTACACTTTGGGTGTAAAACATTCAATAAACGCTTCCCATGTGCCTGTGCTCGTTGATTCCTCAGATGTTTTTAACTGGAAGGTGAGTGGTCCTGTTGCAGCATAATAAACAATATTTTTTGACGGTGGTGTATTTACTTTAAACTGTCCCAATAGTGGAGCCGTTGTATCCGCCCCGTTGTATACAATCAGCGTGTCTTTAAAGTTTTGCATGTTAAAACTGTTAAACCTGAGTTTAAGCAGGTCGCCTGTTCTTGTTGGATATATTGTCTTTACGTAAGATTCTCCTGGTAAATAATTTTGACCATAGCCATGCGAAGGATAGAAATAAGCATAACAGGTGGTGTCAGGCAGGTCATTGTTTAGCCATACAGAACAATCCCTTACTGTAAAAACATTAGAAACTCCTTCACAACCATTGTGTGCTGTTGTTACTTTTACCTGGAAATTGCCCATACGCTGCGCTGTATAAAAACTATCACCTGCTGCCGGTATGCCAATATCATTCAAATACCATTGATAATTATAATTGCTGTCAGCAGTTGCTGAAAGCCTGACTGTTTCACCCACACAGATAGAATCTTTAACAGCAGTAATATTGATCGCAGGCAGCGCTGTAACAGGATTCACTTCCACTGTACTGGTGGCTGTTTGCCCGCATGCATCCGTAACTGTTAGAGTGTAGTTGGTGGCTGCTGTCGGGTTTGCAACCGGGTTGGCAATATTGGTGGCAGACAAACCTTCTGCCGGCGACCAGTTATACAGATAGGTGCCACCGGTTATTGCCAGGGAAGATACATTGTTTAAAGAGCCAATATGGCCCTGTACAAACGACTTACGTGTGATTGTGTCAATGATATAAAGATCCTGTGTCAGTTTCCCATTAAAGAAAACACTGGTGGACATATAACCTTTGCCATCCAGCGGATCTATGGCGCCATCCAGGTATTGGGTGGAAGACATACCAATGGCGTCGGATATGGAGTTTACTTCACCGGTAATTTTATTGATCTTGCTGAGGTAGCGGAGGTTTGTGTAAAAACCATACAGGTTGCCGTTATCACTAAAATCAATCCAGCTGATATTGCTGATTCTTGTTCCGGCTACAGAATTGCCATTAAAAGGATTTACTTCATACAATTTATTAATTGTACCACCGGCACTTAATGCATATAGCTTTTTTGCCACAGGATCCCATGACAAACCAGACCACTCATGTCCTGCAGTAGCAATATTTTCAGTTACGAGCAATGCTATATGTGTTGCTTCACCAGTAGCAGTATCCAGCCTGAAGAGGTTGCCTGAACGTGTAAGTGCATAATAACCGTAAGGTGTAAAATCACCAGCCCTGAAATCATTATCCACTACAACAGGAGATGGAACAAATGGGATTGTTTCATAGTCTCTTGGGTTGTCAAGATTAAATTTAATAATGTTACCAAGCAGTATATCGTAGCCATATCCTCTTTTACTGCTTGTAAACGGTGTACCGCCGGTTGCAGCAGGTTCGCCGCCTATGATAATGTTTTGTGCTCCCTGGCAGATCAGCACCTCTTTACCTGCATCAGCTTTCAATAAAGTATCTGCCGCCAAAATGGTAACAGGCACAGCAGCTGCGGTGCAACCATTGGTAAACTCGGCAGTTAAACTGTATACACCAGCTTCAGTTACTGAAATAGAATTACCAGGCCCAAAGTTATTACCATCACGGTACCATGTATAAGTGGCAGCGGTCGGTTCATTCACTTCAAGTGTTACAGCACTGTTTTTGCACAGCCTTGTTGCTGCCGGAGATTTGATGCTCACATTACAAAACTTGTTCTCCTGTGCTGCCAGTACAGCTTTGTAAGCATTGATCCTTCCATAACCCATTTCATTGTTCCAACTGCCGTTGATATTGGCAGCTGTTAATTTATAATCATAATTGCCTGCTTTGGTGCAGGTGGTTTCAATGATCGTTCTTACTTCAGTGGCAGAGTAATCAGCATCAACAGAAAGTATCAATGCAGCTACAGCAGCAGCATGCGGGGAGGCAGAAGAGGTTCCTCCAAATAAGTTATAATAGTCGCCGTTAGTTCCTGCGGTTTTATTGTAACCATATTCACCGGTATTGTCTGCCGTGGCAATATCAATACAGGGTGCCACCACATCCAGGCCAATACCATAATTGGCGCCCCACCAGAATTCACCATCACAGCTGGAGGGTGATTTGCGCTGGTTGCACATATTAGTGCCGCCTACTGCAATTACTTCCGGGTTACTGGAGGGGTAGGAGATACCGCTGTTCTCATTGCCTGTAGCAAAAAATACTGCTGCACCTTTTCCACTTCTGCCGAGGGTAACAGCCCTGTGGATGGCATCATCAATTACAGCGCTTGGTAAGCTCAGGTCCCATGAGTTGCTTAGTACATCTGCCCCGTGCTGCCATGCATAATCAATGCCGGAAGCGATGTCAAATTCACTGGCAAAGATGTTGAACTCGTTGGTAAGATTAATTGGAATGATCTTACACAGTGGCGCAATACCGGCTGTCCCTATATTGTTATTAGCTTCGGATGCAATGATACCGGCGCAGGCGGTGCCATGTGCGGTTTGCATATTCTTTGGTGAACCGTCACCTTCATTGCTTGTTTGTGTAGTACAGTCATATCCCTGCAGAAGATTGTTTTTAAGATCGGCCTGCGCTGTATCCACACCAGTATCCAGCACCGCTATTTTTATATTGCTGTTTCCCATTGTAACCAGCCATGCACTGTCAGCCTGTATATCGGCGCCGGGTGTACCATTGTGCTGTTGTGGGGTACCTTCATTTCTATGCGCCCATTGTAAAGGATATAAAGGATCGCTAGGTGCATCAGCCAGGTTATTATAGCTGGTAAAATCCGGTTGCGAAAATATAAAGAGCCCTGTTTCAAAAAAAAGGTTTGCCATTGTAAGGGCGTCATAGTTATTGTATTTGCCGGCGCTTATAAGATATGTATTAATGTCTCCTGTACTCTTCCTTTTGATGGCACACCTGTATTTTGTCAATAGTTGTTTTAACCTTGTAAAGGGTATTCCGGTTTTTAACTTTACAACAAACTCTTCTCCATAGCTTGCCAGTTTGCCGCCGGGGCCGGTAATACAGGGACGTATATACGAAATGAATGCTTTTTGCCCTGCAGCTACCGTTAGCTTTTTGGCCTTTAAAGAATCTTTTTCAATATTGATGATGTACTGGCTCGCCGTACTTGTTCTCTTTAGTTGCTGGCGGTTTAATTGCAAATCTTCAGCAAGTGTTGTAATGCTGTTGAATTTTTTATAAACTGGTTCCTGTTTTATGCCTGCTACAAGCTGGTTGTAATCAAGCCGGGCAATTATTTTCTTACCCTGATAGTAATAATAAACAGTTTCTGTTTGTGCAAAAGCAACAATCGTTAACAGGAAAGAGCCAGTAGTGACAAGCAGTTTTTTTAGAAGGCAATTCTTCATACAACAGGCAAAGGTTAAATTAGAAAATGTAAGAATTGGGCTTCTGAGGCGGTTAAACGGAGGATATATGGTTTTAGGTTAAGGCTGCTGAAAATTAAATCTTTTTTCTTGAACAGGAAGGAATAAAAATACAGAGGCAGTTCATAAATGTTTAATAACGGTTATGTATGCATAAAATTTATTATTCAACCCAGGGCAGCAAACAGGCCGCACAAATAGTTTTTTAGTAAGGCATAAAACATTTATTTAAATTGCTGATACTAAAAAGGGTGATATGCTTGCAATGAAAAAACTAACTGCTGTTTTATTTTTTTATACCTGGGCAGGCAGCCTTTCTGCACAAAGACTGGCACCCGCTTACCCGCTCGTAACACATGATCCTTATTTCAGTATCTGGAGTTTTAGCGATCAGCTGAATGAGAGCACCACCAAACACTGGACGGGTGCAGAACATTCATTACTTGGCCTGGTAAATGTAGATGGAAAAACCTACAAATTTTTAGGAGCAGCGCCCCGTAAGCTGAATGCGCTTTTACCAAACAGTGACCTGGGTGCATATAACTGTAAATACACTGAATTAAAACCTTCGGATAACTGGTATCAACCATCATTTGATGATACAAAATGGACAGCCGGCAAAGGCATGTTCGGATCAAAAAATATGGATGTCCAGGCAGGATGGAACAGCAGGGAAATATGGTTCAGGCGAAATTTTACACTTACATCAAAAAACTTTCACCAGTTGTTACTCAGCCTGAAATATGATGATAATGTAGTGGTGTACTTGAACGGTGAAAAAATATACGGGGCAGGCTGCTGTTCTTCTAATAAAGAGTTGTTGCTGTCAAAGGAAGTTCAGGAAAAATTAAAGATCGGGCAAAACGTACTGGCAGTGTATTGTGAAAATACCGGAGGCCCCGGTATTATTGATGCAGGACTTTATGATGTATTGCCGGCAACACCTGTATTACAGGCCACGCAAACTTCTGTTGATATCACCGCCACACAAACAAAATACAATTTTAGTTGCGGGGGTGTTGATCTTGCTGTACAATTTTTATCGCCATTGATCATCAATGATCTTAACTGGTACGCAAGACCCATCAGTTATGTAAGCTTTGAAGCAAGATCAAACGACGGGAAACAGCATGCAGTAAAAGTTTATTTTAACAGTGCGGATGATATTGCAAGAAATAAGGTGAGTCAACCGGTTACAACTTCTTTTTATAAAAAAGATAACTTATTGTTTCAGAAAACGGGAACAAAGGAGCAACCGGTTTTAAAACGTAAGGGTGATGATGTAAGAATTGACTGGGGCTATTTATATATTGCCGTTCCTGCTGCTGCCGGTGTTGAATTGTCTCAACCCAATCCAGGTACAGGAAAAAGAAATGCTGATCTTGCTTTGCAATGCCGCCTTAAAATGAATTATGGTATTGTACGAGATGAACCGGTTAGAAAAACAATCTTATTGGCCTATGATGATCTTTATTCCATTCAATATTTTCAGCAGAACTTAAAACCCTGGTGGAAACAGCAGTTCAGTTCTGCTGAAGAGATGATACAGTCATCGTTCAATGATCTTAAAGTTATCAAAGACCGCTGTGATGATCTTGATAAAAAAATATATGAAGAGACTTTGTCTGCGGGTGGTGAGCAGTATGCCAAACTTTGTGTACTTGCTTACCGGCAATCGCTGGCGGCACATAAGCTGGTAAAAAGTCCGCAGGGTGAGCTGCTCTATCTTTCAAAAGAAAATTTCAGCAATGGGTCTATTAATACAGTGGATATAACTTATCCATCAGCACCACTCTTCCTTGCATATAATACTGACCTGCTGAAAGGAATGATGAATGGCATTTTTTATTACAGCGAAAGTGGCAAATGGACAAAGCCATTTGCGCCACATGATCTTGGCACTTATCCCCAGGCAAATGGTCAAACTTATGGAGAAGATATGCCGGTGGAGGAGTCTGGTAATATGATGATCCTGGCTGGTGCTATTGCAAAGATGGATGGTAATGCAAGGTATGCCCAACAGCACTGGGCAACACTTACAAGATGGGTTGAGTTTTTAGTGAAGGATGGTTTTGATCCGGCCAACCAGCTTTGTACGGATGACTTTGCCGGGCACCTGGCCCGTAATGCAAATCTCTCCTTAAAAGCAATTGTTGGTATCCGCTGTTACAGCATGCTGGCGGATATGCTCGGTAAAAAAGATATTGCCAAACAATATAGGGATACGGCGGAAACTATGGTGCAACGCTGGATGACGATGGCGGATGAAGGGGATCACTATGCATTGACTTTTGATAAGAATAACAGCTGGAGCCAGAAGTATAATCTTGTTTGGGATAAAGTGCTCGGGCTTGATCTGTTCCCACAGGAGGTGTATGACAAAGAAGTAAAGTTCTATTTATCAAAACAAAATAAATATGGTTTGCCGCTCGACAGCAGGAAGACCTACACAAAAAGTGACTGGATATTATGGACAGCTGTTTTGGCAAGTGATGAAAAGGATTTCGCTGCGTTAGTAGAACCCGTTTACAGGTTCGCTCTTGAAACAAATTCAAGGGTGCCGTTAAATGACTGGCACGAGACCACTGATGGTTTGCAGGTAGGTTTCCAGGCAAGGAGCGTGGTGGGTGGTTATTACATGAAACTGCTGGAGAAAAAATTGAGTAAAAAATAGCGGTGATATGTCAGTAAAAAACCTGGACAATTTGTAAAATGAACAAGCGGTTTGTCAATATTATTCTTGTTATACTGGTGCTGGCATTTTTAGCAGCCATATTTATTATTGGCTGCGGGCGGTTGTTTGTAACATTTGATTGATCTTTCAATTAAATGCAGCCCTGAACTCCAGTGGTGATTGATTGGTGCGGCTTTTGAACAATTTGCTGAATGATTGAGGATGTTCAAATCCTAATTCGTAAGCAATTTCGCTGACAGATAATTGTGTGGTGGATAGTTTTTGCTTTGCTCTTGCAATCAGTTTTTCGTGAATATGCTGTTGCGTACTCTGCCCTGTTAATGTTTTCAGTAAACGGCTCAGGTAACCAGGAGAAATATTCAGATTCTCTGAAATGATTTGTACCGTTGGTAATCCCCTGCTTATTAATGCTTCATCATTGAAATAATTATCCAGGTATTGTTCGAGCCTGTCAAGAATTTGATGGTTATTTGTTTGCCTGGTAATGAATTGACGGTGATAATACCTGTCAGCATACTGCAGCAGTGATTCTATTTGTGATATGATAATACCCTGGGTGAATGCATCAATATTGGAATGATATTCCTGTTCTATGTTTTTGATGATACTGATGATGGTGTTTTCTTCTTTATCAGAAAGGAACAATGCTTCGTTTACAGCATAATCAAAGTATTCATATTTTTTAATTGTTTTTGCTAATGAAGTATTCCATAAAAAGTCCGGGTGGATCAACAGTATCCACCCCGACCTGGGTGCTGTAGATAAAAGATCCACTTCCACTTTCAGTACCTGGCCTGGCGCCATACAAAACAGGATGCCTTCATCAAAATCACATTGCTGCTGCCCGTATTTTATTTTAGCACCTGCATTTCTTTTTAATGAAATAGAATAGAAATCAAACAACCAGCTAATGGCATTGTTTTCTTCGCTGTGTTTAATATCAGCATAATTTACCACGCTTAAAAGGGGGTGTGCAGGTTTTGGCAGCCCACGCAACTGGTGAAATTCCTGTATGCTTTTTATCCTGTATGGTGCTGTAATGCTCATGTTGCGAAATTAATTATTGCTGATTGTAAACTGCAGCAAACTCCTTTGCGAATGCAGTTGCTTTTGTTTTACTCAATACCGGCGGGTTATTAAAATAGTCTTTATACAGTTCATTATTACGGGCAGCATTCATCTCCACCACTGCTTTTGCAATGCCAGGATTTATGCCAATAGCCGTTAAGTTCTTTAATACATCTTCGCCCGGAATAATTTTCCATTGCAGTTCCGGTTTGCCGATGGCTTTACCAAGTATACTGGCTAATTCATCACCTGTTAATTCATCACTTGCCACATAACGGATCTTCCTGCCGGTATCAATCAATTCCATTTCTTCTGTAATGGCTTCGGCAATATCAATGGGTGCAACCCATGGCTCTTTTGCAGTACCATAGTTGGTTGCTATTGCACCGGTTGCTTTAATGACAGGAATAAAAGAGAAAAGATTGTAATAAAAACCAACAGGCCGCATAAATGTAATGGCTACTTCTTCCGGCAGGCTGTTAAAAAGCTGCTCCACATTGTAATGAAATTGCAGGAGCCCATTACCCTGGGGCATATGTGCACCGATGCTGCTTAAATGTATGATCTTCTTTACACCTGATCTTAAAATGGCTTCTTTATAAGCAAGACCGATCCTGTTATAATAATGTATATAGTCAAGCCCTGCATCGAAAAAATTTACAGGTGGTTCCATGCAGTAAACAATATCTGCTCCGGTAAAAATGGTTGTTAAAAAGGACGGATCTTCTATTGAACCCACTGCTGCCGTTGCACCCATTGCTTCTATGTCTTTTTGTTTTGCAGCGTTACTGCTGATGATCGTTACATCATTGCCTTTTTGTAACAGCTGCTGAGCAAGTGGTTTACTGATATGGCCCAGTGAGCCGGTGATAATTATTTTCATTTGAATACATTTTTTTGATCGGCAAATTTCCCCTGCTGCCGAAAAATGTATGTAGCCGTATCTGCTATTATTGTAGTCATTTCTGACTTTGGCTTTTAAAAGATAACGGTGTCAATGATTGATTGAATAACAAAAAGGGAAGCACCTGGCTTCCCTTTTATATAAGTCTGCAATTGATATTAAGCTACCGCTGCTTTACCATTTTTTCCTGCAGCTGCTTCAACAGAAGCACTTTTTACAGTTTTAATGATACGTGCGGCTACTTTGTAAGGATCTGCTGCTGAATTTGGACGGCGATCTTCCAGGTAGCCTTTCCAGCCTTTGGCAGGTACAACAACAGGAATACGGATGGAAGCACCACGGTCAGAAACTCCATAAGAGAAATCATGGATAGAAGCTGTTTCGTGTTTGCCAGTCAAACGTTTATCGTTGTCAGCACCATATACAGCGATATGTTCTTTTACTACAGGGCGGAAAGCTTCACATATTTTGTCGAAGATTTCTTTGCTGCCGGCAGTTCTTAAAGTTGTATTAGAGAAGTTTGCATGCATACCAGAACCATTCCAGTCTAATGCACCCAGTGGTTTACAATGCCAGTTGATTGATACGCCGTATTTTTCACCAATCCTTTCCAGCAGGTAGCGGCCTAACCAGATCTGGTCGCCAGCTTCTTTTGCACCTTTTGCAAAAACCTGGAATTCCCATTGCCCTGCAGCAACTTCGGCGTTGATACCTTCAACATTCAGGCCTGCATCGAGGCAAGCATCTAAATGTTCTTCAATGATATTACGGCCATAAGCGTTGCTTGCACCTACTGAGCAATAGTAAGGACCTTGCGGAGCAGGGAAACCTGCAGCAGGGAAACCAAGTGGTTTGTTGGTTTCGTTATTCCACAGGAAGTATTCCTGTTCAAAACCAAACCAAAAATCATTATCATCATCTTCAATAGTTGCACGTCCGTTAGATTCGTGTGCAGAACCATCAGCATTCAATACTTCACACATTACCAGGAAACCATTTTTACGCTGAGGATCCGGGATAATATAAACTGGTTTTAATAAGCAGTCAGAAGAACCACCTGGTGCCTGTTCTGTTGAAGAACCATCGAAGCTCCACATTGGGCAATCTTCTAATTTTCCACTAAAGTCTTTTTCAATTTTTGTTTTGCTGCGAAGGCTCTGGGTTGGTTTGTAACCATCCAGCCAGATGTACTCTAATTTTGCTGATGACATAGTAATGTATTTATACGTTGAAAAAATAGTTTGCTTCTTGTAGTCTCTTCTAAAAAATCAGGCATTGCCCTTTGCCCCGAAAAGGGACAGCAAGCAATACCTGTTCGTTTTAAAGTTTGACAAGACGAAACTATTGAAAATTCCTTAAAAACTTATATATTTTTTAAAATATTATGTTTTTTATTGTAAGTAATGGGTGTTTTGATTGTTTTTATAAGTTGAATTAATAATTGAATACAATTTTAATATGAATTATATGAATAGTCGATTAGAATTTATTATATAGTATTTTATTTAATTTGTTTGTCTCGTGATTTTACCCTGAATCCATAGGGCTGCTTATCTTTGCCGCCCATTTTAAAATTACCCTGATGCGGATCTTTATTTTTTTGATTGTTACTTTGGTTTCAATAAGCACAACAGCACAAAAACCATTTATTACCACTTTTTCCCCTGACTGGGGCCCCATCGGTACCACCGTCTCCATTATGGGTGACAATTTCAATGGGAATGAAGATTCAAATATTGTTTATTTCGGCCCTGTAAAGGGTATTGTACTGGATGCTACACAATATGAATTATTGGTAAGAGTACCGGCAGGTGCCGGTTTTCAGCCAATAACTGTAACTACAGGAGGATATACCCTCGCTGCTAGCCGGCCATTCAGGGTGACGGCATCAGCAGGCGGTATGGATTTTAGCAGTGGTTCCTTTGGCCCGGCTGTAAGTATAAGCGGAGGTTCCAATATTGCTGTGGCAGATTTTGATGGTGATGGTAAAATTGATCTTGCGCACGCAGGCTTTTACCAGAGCAGTATTGCTGTTTACAGGAATACGACAGTTAATCAGGTATTTTCAGTTCAAAGTGCCTGGAGTTCATCTATTCAAAACCCACGTGATATCAGGATTGCAGATATGAACGGCGACGGGCTGCCCGACCTGGTAGTGTCAGCAAATCTTAACAGGATAATTGCTGTATATAAAAATACAAGCACAGCAGGTAGTATAAGTTTCAGCTATTCCCCTGTTCTCTGTACTACCACTGAAGGAGCGCCCAATGATCTTGCAGTGGTGGATATAGACAAGGATGGCAAACCAGATATTGCCACAGTGGTGGAAGATGCAGATAAAATTTCTGTGTTCAGGAATGCTTCAGGAGAGTCTATCGCATTTGATGCAGAAAAAAGTTTTGGTACAGATGATGCGCCATGGCGTATTAATGCGGGTGATCTCAACAGGGACGGTTATCCTGAATTAATAACAACCCAGTATAGTCTTTTCAGGGGTGCAAGAATTTTTGAAAACAAATCATCGCCGGGATCTATCTCTTTTACATCAAGTTTTTACAGTGTGCCGCAGCGGGTATACGATGCCGCCATCGGCGATTTTGATGGTGATAATAAGATGGATGTTTTGTTAACAGACCGTGTTTCCAATACGCTTACCGTATTAAGAAATACAACTGAATCCGGCGCCATTACTTTTGCCAGTCCTGTAGTAAAGGATGTGTCCAGTACACCGGCTGACCTTGTGCTCGGGGATTTAAATGGTGATGGTAAACCTGAACCGGCAATGGCCAGTTATTTCAGTTCCAGCCAGGTATGTATTGTTAAAAACAACAGCAGTTCCGGTATAATTGATTTTGGTACTCAATACCAAACTTACAGTACAGGGACAGGTACATTTGATGTAGTGCTTGCTGATATGAATGGTGATGGACGTACAGATATTTTAACCGGAAACTCACAGGGAACCCCTGTAAGTATTTCGTATCTGCAAAATAATTTAAATTTTACGGCCAATGAACCACCCGTTGTTGAAACTTATACAACTGCGGCCAATGGAAAATGGAGTGAGCCTGCTACATGGGTGGGTGGCAGTGTGCCACCGGCCGGGGTAAATATTATTATTAAACATATTGTTTCTGCTAACTTCAGCAGGATATGTAACAGCATTACAATTGAACCGGGTGGAAATTGTACGGTAGAGCCGGCTGTAAAACTGACACTGCTTCAATGATATGTTAATGTCCGGAAAAAGAATGTTGAAACATTAAAAAAATGCCCTTTTGAATAATATAAATAAATGCGGGGCGTTATGATATTCTGTTAAACCTTATCTGCCTCTGAAACAGAGGATAAAACCAGGGGCGAAAGCCCCTTTTTATTCTCCTCCTGGTCTGCCAGTTTTTTTGGTATTGCTGCCATTAATAAAATCCTTTTAATTCATTCATATTGCGGTGCAGCCAGTTTTCTGCGGGGTATTTTGCATTACGGTCAATGGTATGAATAGAATATGCCTGTCTTGAACGGCCGCTGGTGTTAGGAAGACTGCAATGAGGTAATAAACCATGCAGTACAATACAGGTGCCTTTTTTTACTTCCAGCGGTATCATACCATCCATAGTAAAAGGTTCATCATCTAAAACAACCGTTTCGGCTCCGCCGCCTGCTTTTCTCCTGAACCAGGTACGTAATGTTGTTTGATGCCCGCCGGGCTTTGCCCAGAGACAGCCATTTTCTGTAGTAGCATCTTCCAGTGCAAACCAAAAGCCTGTACAGGTATCGGGTTCAGTGTACAAAAAAGTGGCATCCTGGTGTATATCCACTATGCCCCCGATCCGTGCATGTTTTAATATAAGCATGCTCTGGATGATCACATAGTCATCCAGCTTTAATGCTGCTGCCAGTGCTTTCATTTGTGAAGAGCGTGAAAAAGCATTGAATACAGGGTCAAGGTCATGCAGTGCATGCCCGATTTTATTCATTGAGTGAAAAAGATCGGTTTTCAGGTTGCCCTTTTCATCAAATGCATCTTTCTCAAAAAAGAAGGAGATATTGTTGCCCGAGTTGAAGAAGTACTCGGTACTTGTTTTTTCCTGGTCTGTTGTTTGAAAAACAGAAGGATGG
This sequence comes from Ferruginibacter sp., assembly GCA_047600665.1. Lineage (GTDB taxonomy): Bacteria > Bacteroidota > Bacteroidia > Chitinophagales > Chitinophagaceae > Ferruginibacter. Next base: position 354,489 of record JASGKJ010000003.1, on the reverse strand, counting down.
CCATCCAGTTTAAAATCACCGGCCAGCTCTTCGCCACGTTTCATCACGGCATCGCATTCGTCCGGGGTATTAAAATTTTCCAGTATCAGGTAGCCTTGCGACTCGTATTGTTCTCTCATATTTAACACAGGCAATAGTGTGGTTTTGTTCGGTAACTGATGTGAAAATTAAAGATAATCTTTTTAAAAGGATAAGACTTTCAGCATTTAAATATAAATGTGCGCTTTTTATTTATTTTAGTAACCGGTATAGTAAAGTGTAAACAGTATTAAACGATGCTGCTGTTTATATTCTTCCTCAAAATATTTTTTTACAAACTAAAAGCCATACGATGACAGCAACAAAATACCTGAATGGAGTGCTTACAGTAATTGCTCTTTGTCTTATTCTTATTACACTGGCTGTAACGGGCATTCTGCCCACTGCTACAGCCAATCCGCCTAAAAACCCAAACAGTTTTGTGCATTTACCACTTAACCCGGATGGTTCAGTAAGTGTAAAACTGGTAAGCGGGCAAACGATGGATGTAAACATAAAGGAAATAGGCGGCAGCAGTTATGGTAAACTGAATGTAAACCTCCAGGAGTTGAGTGGCCGGAGCCTTATCAGTAATACCTTGCCTGTTAATATTGAAGAAGTAAATGGCCGTAATGTATTTGGCAGTTTACCTGTAAAAATGGAAAAGTAGTACTGTTGTTTTATGATTTTAACCTGCCCATGCCCAAAGTTTGGGATGCAACCGGGTATTATACAGGATCGGGAAAAGTAATGCCAGTAAAAATTCCTTTTTAAATTTTATCCTTTTATTTTCAATTAAAATTTACCCGTTTATCTAAGTCTTATGCAGCAAAAGCAATATGGAGTTTTTTCCCTGCCCGTTATTGTGGGTGCGCTTGGTTTCTTTGTTGATATCTACGACCTGCTTCTTTTCAGCATTGTCCGCAAGGCAAGTTTTAAACCCCTGGGCGTGGCCGACGAAGCCATGAAAGGCATTGGGGAAAGTATCATCAGCTGGCAAATGATCGGGCTTACCATCGGCGGCGTATTGTGGGGTATTATGGGAGACAAGAAAGGAAGAAAAAGTGTATTATTTGCTTCAATATTATTGTATTCTGCTGCCACCATTGCCAATGGTTTTGTAACAAGCGTTGATCAATATACCTGGCTGCGTTTTATTGCGGGTCTTGGGCTGGCAGGAGAGCTGGGTGCCAGTATTACCCTTACAAGTGAGATGCTCCCAAAAGAAAAAAGAGGTATTGCATCAGCAATTATTGCCACCAGCGGTGTAATGGGATGTATTGCTGCCTACTTTGTTTTTATGCTGAGCGGGGAAGATAACTGGCGGCTTTGTTATTTCATTGGAGGCGGTATGGGTATTGCATTATTGTTTTTACGTATAGGCGTACTGGAAAGTGGTATGTATGATAACACAAAGAAAGCAGATGTGCAGATGGGTAACTTTTTTATGCTCCTGGATAATAAAGACCGTTTTATGCGTTATCTCCGTGGTATACTCATCGGTTTACCGGTATGGTATATCATCGGTGTACTGATTTCTTTTTCAGATGCATTTGCAAAAGAGTTTAAAATAACAGGTTTTGATCAGCCTAAAGCACTGATGCTTCAATATGCAGCACTGGCCTTTGGTGATATGGCTGCAGGTTTTTTCAGTAATTATATTAAAAGCCGGAAAACAACCTTACTGATCTATTATGGTATCACAGCAGTGTTCATCATTTTGTTTTTTGCATTGGAGGGCGGCCACAATGCATTTAACATGTATTTGATATGCATGGGGCTTGGCTTTGGTTCCGGCATTTCTGTCTTGTATATAACGATGAGTGCTGAACAGTTTGGTACCAACCTGCGTGCTACTGCAGCCATCTCTATTCCAAACCTGGTGAGAGGTTTCTTGCCATTGATCATCGGCCTGTTACATTTTTTGCATTATGCGCTGGATGATTTTGGTAAAGCGCCGGACTCAGCACATTATGTGACTGCTGCATGGATCACTGGTTTGATAGTAATGATCACTGGCTTTATTTCGGTTTTATATACAAAGGAAACTTTTGGAAAGGACCTTGATTTTACAGAAAAGTAATTAGACCCGGTTAATTAAAATCATTTGCTTTGGCTGTTTGTTATTTTCCCCCTGTCATCAATATAATATAATATCGCTTTGGTGGAGGAGCCGGTATGTGTGCTGATCCATTTATCACTTACTTTTTTATACACCCTTTCTTCAATATAGCAGGGAGAGTTCAATTCTTTCATGGACCAAAGCTGCAGGTGAACATAAGCAGTGCCATCACATAATTTGTAAGGATCATTTTTGATCAAATAAGGTTGCAGTTGTTTAAGTTCAGCGCTATCTTTTATACAAAGCACCATTTGCGGCTGGTTGCCTGCAAATAATCTTGATGATAAAAAATTATCCCACCAGCCAAGGGTATGATTTAAAAGTGGCATTATTCCCCATAAGATCACTACCAGTTTTGTCCAGCCAATCCATAACCTTTCAATTTTTATTTCCTGCTGCCTGTTGATGAATAATATATAGAGATGGAATATCATCAAAATATTCCAGGGCCATACACTTGTATTGTAATGAAGACTGAAAGGAAATGGCCCCACCACCACAAGGATAAAAAGATGCATCAGTATAAGTAACCAGGCTGCCGTTTTCTGTGTTCGTTTAAAAAACAGGGCCGTGCCCATCACCAGTTCTGTAATGGCCATGATATAGCCACTGTAGTGTACAATATTTGTTTGGATAAGTGCAGTGCTTAGTTTAAAAAATCTTTTCAGGAACATCTGGTCCCAGATGATATAAAGAAAGCCCTGGTTGAATTTGCCTATGCCACTGTAAACATAGGTGCATATCATAATGAATGCAACTGCTGAAAGTATCTTTGTTTTATCCCCTGCTGTACTGATATTTATAAAGAGGATAAATATGAACTGGTATTCCCAGGGTTGCCAGCGGCTTTGATCAAGTAAACAGGCAAGTACCTCGGTAATAAAAAGGAATACCTGTAATTTTTTGTGGAGTGGTTTAAAGATAAGTACCAGCATCAGGCAAAGAGAAAAACAAAATAACAGGAGATGCACAGCCTGCGGCGCAATAAAAAAATCAACAGGAGGCGCCAGTGGGAAAAGCCTTTCAGCCATCCATAATTTCCAGCAAACTATTTTAGTGATGAACCATGTGATGCAAAGCGATTGTATAACCAGTGATACAACAATATCGTCCTGCCGGGCAACTGTTTTTTTCTTTGACCAAAATAGTAAGACGTGCACTTTGTATTAACCTTTTTTGATTAGTAACCAAGACGTATTTAAAATCTTGCCACAATTTTAAAGTTCACCAGCCTTGGTGTAAGCCGGTTTGGAATGCTGTATACTGTATTTGAAAAATCTTTTATTAACTGGTAAGAAATGATGTTGGGCCTGTCAATAAGGTTGAATACTTCAAAGCTTGCCCAGATATTATCAAAACTTCTGAACGGGCTGTGACTTCTTCTTTTATTTTTTTCACTCAGCAGCAAAGCGCTGAATCCAATATCCACTCTTATATATGGTTCAATGATAAGGGCATTGCGGTACCGTACACTGTTAGGTATATTGTAAGGCATGTTGCTGCCATACAGCATATTCAAATGCACCCTGAAATTTTTATTGGTGGATAAATAGTCCTGCAAAAACAAGCCAATGGTAAACAGCCTGTCAGTCGGTCTCCGCACATAACCTACATCGATCCTGTTGCTGTCAACCGGTACTTTATCCGGGGTTTGTGCATTGATGATCTCACCTGCGGCATTTTTATACTGGTAATAAAAATCATTGGCCAGGTCTTCTTTTGTCCGCATCAATCCAATGCTGAGCCAGCTTTCAGCATCTTTCACCAGTTCTCCATACAGTCTTGTTTCGAGCCCGTATGCATAAGCCTTGGTGCCATTGTTGCCAAGGTAGCGTATCCTTACATTGTCCACATCGTAAGCAATAATGTCCCACATGTTCTTATAATATGCTTCAGCGGTTATACGGAAGGGTGACTCTCCTTTGCGGATGTTATAATCCATGCCAGCCACCACCTGGAAACTTTTTTGAGACTTAAGTGCTGTGTTGAGTGTGCCATCAAACTTTCTCAGTTCACGGTAAAAAGGCGGTTGCTGGTAAAGACCGGCGGCCATTTTAAAAACAATATTTTTTTTCCAGTTAGGTTTAAAACTGAATTGGGCCCTGGGGCTTATTATAAACTCCCGGTTAAGTGAATTATAATTATAACGTACACCTGCCTGTAAGGTCACATCTCTTTTTGCATTCTTAAAATTAATATTGTCCTGTACATAGCCACTGTATTTCTGTATAGAAAGATCTGCTGTTGAACTCAGGAATGTACTCAGCTTGTTGCTGTTTACCGGTAATGAATAGCCTGCACTGTCCTGGTATTCCCATTCGTACAGTTTGTCTTTAATATTCGTTTGTTCGATGCTGTTACCAAACTGGATAAAATGTTTGCCTTTTTCAAGGCTGCCTTTCAACGCAGCATTCCAAACATTTATTGAAAGGTTATTGCGGCCATAGTTTTGATAATAACCTGCTCCCAGCGGGTTTACAATTTGCCCGTAGGTGGAGCTGTTATTATCAAAATCCCTGTCGCCAAAAAGATAGGCACCGCCGATATCAAAATTTTCTTTTTCCGTATTATTGAAACGGCTGATCATCCATTTCAACTTTAAATTTTTATTGGGCTGGTGCAATGCACTTAAGCCGATAAGATTTGTTTTATAACCATCTCTTTCCTGCCCGTCAAAATATATATCCAGCCCCAGGTTGGCAGTAAAAAGAGGAGAGAAAACAGAAGATGTTTTTTTAGAGGTTTCAGGTATAAGGGTGAATTTTGTGCTGGAATAATTACCCAGCATTTCCAGTAACCAGTGATCGTTTAGTTTGTAGGTGATATAACCCTGCACGTCTGACGAAGAGGGGATGTAAGCCCCTTTTGTTTCCTGGGAGCTGAGCAGGTTGCGGTTTGTTTTATTCCGGGCGCCAAAAAGGTAGGTGATTCTTTCATTTTTGGCGCTGCCTTCCAGGTGAACACCCTGCTCCAGTAAACTTACATATACAGAGCCTCCAAAAGTTTTTGGTTTTTTATATTGTATATCCAGCACACTGCTCATCTTATCACCATATTTTGCCTGGAATCCGCCATTATAAAAACTTACATTCTTTGCCATCTCCGGGTTAATAAAACTTAGCCCTTCCTGCTGGCCGCTCCTTACAAGGTAGGGGCGGAATATCTCAAAGTCGTTTATGTAGATAAGGTTTTCATCATAGTTACCACCACGTACGCTGTACTGTGATGTTAATTCATTATTGCTGCCTACCAGTATTTTTATCAATCCTTCAATGCCACCTACTGTACTTGGTGATGCCACTGCATTTTTTGGATTTATCCTTGTTAAGCCAAGTTCTTTTCTTTCTTTTTCATCTGTTACCACTACCGTTTCCAGTGTTTGACCGGAGCGTTCAAGCCTAACCGTTATTTTCTCTTCTTCGTTTTCACTCAGGTAGAAATTCTTTTGAAGTGATGTAAAACCTGTGTGGGAAAAAATAAGCGCAAAAGCTCTTTCTGCCGGTACTTTTATACGGAAGCCGCCGGCTGAATCAGTCGCAATGCCTGTAGTCCTTCCTAAGATTGTAACGGATCCTTTTACAACAGGATTTTCATTGTCATCAATTACCCTGCCACTTACAAAAGCAAATTTTTTTTGTGCAGCTGCAGTCAGGCATAAAAAAGAGAAAAGTAAGGCCGTAATTAATCTCATATTATGAAGGTAAATGATTTATTGTTTTTTACATTTGGTAAAAATAGCTTGTTGTGAAATATTTCCTTTCAATTTTATTGATTGTTGTTGTTTGCTGCAGCAGTTGTAACGATAGTAATGAGACCACCGGTAAAAAAGATTCACCGCAGGCAGACAGTGCTTCGGCTGTAACAGAAACTTACCGGCAGCAGCTTCAGACCCTGTCAGGTATAAAGAATATTTCACAAATGCTTGCACAGGACTGGATTTTGGAAGATGATAAAGAATCATTGACCTATTCAGATAACCCGGAAGGCATGTATGTGGTAAGAAGTATTAATCTTTCTTCAGATGGCAGCTTTACAAAAGATGTACGTAATTATATGCAATATGGGAACTGGGAATTTGATGAGGCATCCAAAAAGATCATACTGGAATACCACGACGGAACAAAAGATGTGTATAAGATAATAAAGCTGGCTGCTGATGAACTGGTGATGATCAACTCGGGCATTGAAAGTATTACACAATTAAAATATGTAAGTGATGCAAAAAGGTATAGGGAACCAGCTGATGATCCTTTTCATATCAGCAATAATCAATGGCGCATAAAGCCTTCAAAAAAAGAAGCAGAAGAGCAGGTTAGGCAACGGATGAAAGATTATCTGCACTTCCATATTCTTTTTTACAGGGATTTCCTGGCAAGAGATGAAAAGAAAATTTCTTTTTATGGTTTTCCAACCTGTTTAAAATGGTATGCAGGGGGCATTTACATAGTAAAAGAAGCTGACCTTGCAGAAAACTGGTTTAAGTGTTTTTATAACAAGGAGAATGCGATGAAAGGCTATAAAATGATGGATGATATTATAGGTAAAAAGTACCAGTGGCCTAAGGGAAATATCAGTTGGGTGCAAAAGAATTTAGCCGTGCTGGAACAGATGTATGCAAAACTATAAGCTTATAATGCTTTCAGTTTTGCAATGGTGTCAGTTGGGTTGGCAGACCTGAAAACAGTATTGCCAGCAACCAGTACATCAGCACCTGCATCAATAATTCCTTTCGCATTTTCAAGCGTAACACCGCCGTCAATTTCGATCTTTACATTAAGCGACCGTTCATCAATCATTCTACGGAGTTCTCTTATTTTATTCAGCGTATTGGGTATAAAGCTTTGTCCTCCAAAACCCGGGTTCACACTCATCAATAATACCATATCAATATCACCCAGGATGTCTGTCAGTGAACTTACGGGTGTATGGGGGTTTAAACAAACGGATGCCTGCATGCCCAGGCTTTTTATTTGTTGTATGTTGCGGTGCAGGTGCCTGCAGGCTTCTATATGCACCGTTAAAATATCAGCGCCGGCTTTTTTAAACATCTCTGCATATTTTTCCGGTTCCTCTATCATTAAGTGTACATCACAGGTTTTGCTGGTGGCTTTTCTTACAAACTCCACAATCATTGGCCCAAAGCTGATGTTGGGAACAAAACGGCCATCCATTATATCCAGGTGAAACCAGTCGGCCTGGCTGGCATTCAGCATATCGCAATCTTTCTGTAACTCTAAAAAATTTGCAGACAAAAGTGATGGAGCAACAATAGGCATTTTAGTAATTGATAATTTCTTAATGGATAATTGATAATTGTTTTAAGCTTTGGTAAAGTACGATTGACATTTCATTATTGCACCACACCCATCTTCGCCAGTGCATCTTTTGCTTCAATATTACCGGCATTAAATTGTAATGCAAGTTGATAGCTTTTTACAGCCTGTTCTTTCTGCTGCAGTTTTTCATAACAGCGCCCCATCCAGTAGTAAGCTTCATCATAAGTTTGTTTTACCGTTACAGCCAGTTCAAGCGTTTTTAAAGCATCCAGGTATTTGCCTGCATCATATTCTGCAATGGCTTTTTCACGGTAGGCAAGCATATTGGTATAGTCAATAGCGATGCATTGATCAAAAAAAGGAATCGCCCTTTCTTTATCGCCGGCATTATTATAATAAAAGCCCTGTATAAATAAGGCCTGGTATCTTGTTTGGGGATTGCTCATGAGCAAGCTGGCCATGCCCAGTGCCAGTGGATTTTTTGCTGTAGCATACATAGAGCCAAGCGACATGATGTATTCCGGATTGGGATTGATATGTACCAGCTTTTCCCAGGCATTGATGGCTTGTGTTGTATCGTCATTTTCAGAATGCAGCATGGCTTTCATGTACCATGCTTTTTCACTCAGGCTGTCTTTCTGCAATATCTTATCTGTTTCTTCAATTGCCTGGCTGTAATTGCTGTTATCCCTGAAGTACTGCACCAGGTTTTCTTTCAGCAGGGCGGAATCAGGATATTTTGCGATCAACTCCCGCAGTTCTTTTTCCTGGGCAGGCATCGCAGCATCGGCTTTGGCTTCCTTTGAATTGTTACTGCAGGAAATGATTAATGCACTTGCAATAATAAACAGGCAGAAAATATTTTTATTCATGTCATCAACAGAAAGTGCAAAAGTAAGCTGCGGCGGGGAGATTCAATTTTATTCCTTCATCTTTTTAAAAGGCAATTTATTGCGCCGCATCCTGTTTGATGTATTCATTAAAGGAAAGCCTGTTGCCAAAAGGATCTGCTACATCAATGCATAAAGCGCCGTAAAAAGTTTTTTCAAGCCCCGGCCGGTAATATTTATATGGCCTGGTTTGCAATTCGGCATAAAATTTTTCAATTTCGCTACAGATAATAAAGACTTTGCTGCCAGGAGTGGCATCACCATAATGTTCTGATAAATGGAACTGGATATTATCTTTTTTGATGCCGATATAATAAGGTGCATTGGGCTCAAACTGGTGTTCCCATTCAATTTCAAAACCCAGCCAGCCAATGTAAAACTCTTTTGCTTTGGCAACATCAAATATGCGTAGCACGGGAATACTTTTCTGAACCATAGCTTATTTTTTTACTGCAGCAAGATATTCTTTGATCTCGTAATGCTGCGATACTTTGTCATACCGTTTTAATAATTGCTGCGCTGTTTCAGGTACTACTGCCTGTGTGTAATTTTCGCCGGCAAATTGTTTTACAGATTCAATGTTCTCAAACCGCATAATGGTTACGAACTCCGTTTCTGTTGCCATTTCATTCCTTAATAACTGGATATCTATAAACCCGGGTATTTCTTTGTTTTTGATATGGTGGAATATTTCTGTTTTCAGCAGTGTCTCATACGCAGCTGCCTTATCAGGTTCAGTACAGCCGTGCCAGATTCTTGCGATCATTTTTTTATTTAAAGTTACCTCTTTCCCAATTCTATTACTTCGCAATTTTTAATGTCATTTCCATCGATCACAAAACGTACCAGTGTTCTTACTTTATGCCAGCCCTGTTTGCCTGCTGCACCGGGGTTTATATGCAGGCACTGCAGTTTGTCATCATACATGATCTTTAAGATATGGGAATGGCCGCTGATGAAGAGCTGCGGTTTGTGCAGCAACAGTTCTTTTTTTGTTTCAGGATTGTACCTTGGAGGATAACCGCCGATATGGCGTATCATTACTTTCACACCTTCGCACATAAAGACTAACTGTTCCGGGTATTCGTTCCTTATTGCACCATTATCAATGTTCCCGTACACAGCTTTAAAAGGCTTAAACATTTTTAAAGGTTCGGCTATACCATCACCAAAGTCGCCGCCGTGCCATACCTCATCACAGTCTTTAAAATAGTTAAAAACGGCTTCATCAAGGAAGCCGTGCGTATCAGAGATCAAACCAATTCTTGTCAATTCTTTTTTTGTAAAAGTAATAAGGCTGTCTATTTAATCAGACAAATACCCGAAAGAAACATTGCCGGCATATATCATTCCATTTATAATGGCATGTGCATTGGAGATAATATAATTTCCATTTGACATAGCAACGGATTGACCAAACAAGTCAGCGCCTGAAGGGTACTCTGATTTTATTATCTGTATCCTGGTATAAGTGTCACCATTAAGATTTTTGTAGAAATAGACGGAGCCCGGGTTGTCAGAATAATAACTGGAGCCTCCATTTGGGTAATCCAGTCCGCCGGAAGCACCCACCAAAAGGTTGTTACCGTACAGGCAGAGTGACATGCCAAATGTAAGGTTAGCAATGCTGATTGATTTGTTCGTAGTGGTGCTGTTGCTGCTTATCTGCGACGCCCCGGGTACAATTTCAAAATTATATATGAATAGTGAACCAATGCTTGCCCATGTGGCACCATCCCGTCTGTAGATATATACGGAGGAGCTGGTATTGGTGTAAGTAGTGGCCCAGGGAGCGCCTACCGCCAATTTGTTTGAGAAAATACTCAGTGCCAGTCCAAATTGTCCCCGGGCAACATAGCCGCTTAGTTTTTGCTGGAAATTCCAGACCCCGCCGCCAAAGACATAAACATAGGCGGCACCTGCATCAGCATATGCGTAGGTGATATTATCCTGGCTGGGGGCGCTGATGGCAACATAATCGCTGTCCATACTGATGGTAGAGCCAAAATTATCAGAAGCGCCCAAATCCTGGGGAATAATATTTTGTGTATAAGACCAGCCGTTTGCGGTTCTTTTATAACAATACGCTTCGCCTTTGTCTGCGCCACCGGCATCAGAATAAGGAATACCGATAGTGATGCTTGGCCCTCCTGTTGTGAAAGCTGATATACCCACTGCCCATCCAAAATATTCATAACTGGTGCCGCCACGTTTTGTTAATGCGGTATCTAAAACCCAGTTACTGCCATTTCTGCGGTACACATAGGCTCTTCCCCGGCTTTGGAGACCCTCTACTATTTTGTTATTGGCGCCAACAACTGCATAATCTCCCGATATGGCAACAGAACCACCAAAATAATCATTCGTTGCAGAATCATATGCCATCAACCGGGCCTGCTGTTTCCAGCCGGTGGTTGTTTTATTAAAAATATAGGCAGCTCCATAATTGCTGTTAGGGTCCGGGCCATACCTTGGGGCTCCAATGATGGCATAGTTGCCGGATATGGATACCCTTGTGCCAAATGCAGCGTATGTTTTGTAATCCGTTGCATTCCGGTCAACGGGGTCTATTTTATTCTCATCAGAAACCGAAAGTGCTTTCCAGGCGGCGCCATCGTAAAACATAATAGTGGCTTTATCCGTATCAAATACCAGTAAGCCCAGCGCAGGGTTCGAAATGTTTTTTCGCTGTTGTGTGGTGAGGCGTGGCATCAGCATACCTTTATTGGTTGCATTTACATCCAGTATGGATGTTCCGTTAGGGGTATTAGTTCCAATACCCACACTTTGTGCGCCAGTTACCAGGCTGGCCGCAATAAAAACAAGAAGTAGAAACTTTCTCATAGCAATAGGTTTTATTCCTCAGAATAATTGTTACTAAATAAATGGAAATGGACTTTATGAACGCCGGAAGGGGCTGAAAAGAAGTATATTCAAATATAAATAAAAAATACTGAACGCCGCAGGTAAAAAAATAGCTTGCTTAAAGCGGTTTTATAAATCGATATATTGGTCATCAACCAACTGCTGTAAGATCATGACGGCCCCCGGTGCCTGCCTCTCTTCCTGTAAATATTCAGAAAGGGTAAAATATTTTACGGCACCAATTTCTGCAGAAGGATATAATACTTCAACTGGCCGGTTTATAAAGAAACAATCCTGCTCCATTATAATGCCTGTTGTTTCACCAAATGCGGGTGCTGTTATATGCGTATAAAATTCCAGCTCATTTTCAGTAAGCAGTACATTCAGCTCTTCTTCAATTTCCCTGCAAAGCGCCTGCCTGGCAGTTTCTCCCGTATCTATTTTACCGCCGGGCAAATAATAGCATTGTTTGTTATTGCTGAAAGCCAGCAACAGCTTTCTGTTCTTAACAAGAAGTAAACCTGTGGTATGTAATAGCATTTTTCAAAATTCGGTATCCGGATGATAAGTTGTATTTTTATAACGAATTTTTTAACGATGCCTTTCCATAGAAATTTTACATACTGGATTGACAAACGTAACTGGAAGTATATTTTCCTGCTGGCTTCACTGGAGCTTTGCCTCAATTGATTTTTCTACACCGGCAAGAGTTATCAATTATCCATTAATTAATTATTCATTCAGATGTCTCATTATCATACCCTGGGTACTATTCCCCACAAACGTCATACACAGTTTCGTAAGCCCGACGGCAATTTATACAGCGAGCAGTTATTTTCCACAGAAGGTTTCAGTGATGACTATTCATTGCTGTATCACAGTCACCCACCCACGCAGATCATAAAAACAGAACCGCAGAAAAATGTAAGCCCTGTAATAGCTGAAGAAAAGATGCTGAAGCACCGGAGCTTTGAAGGATTTAATATACATCCTGTAAAGGATTTTTTAGACAGCAGGATACCCGTATTGGTAAATAGTGATTGTCATATTGTATTGGCTGCCCCTGAAGAAAGTATGACAGGTTATTTTTATAAAAATACAGATGCGGATGAACTGATCTTTGTTCATGAAGGCACGGGTAAAATAAAGACACAATATGGCGAATTGCCATTTGGTTACGGCGATTATATTATTTTACCCAGGGGAACTATTTATCAAATAGAATTGAATGGTGATAAGAACAGGCTTTTTATTGTAGAGTCATTTACACCATTGCGTTTTCCCAAGCGCTACATGAGTAAATATGGGCAGCTGATGGAACATGCACCTTATTGCGAACGGGATATACGCAAACCACAGAACCTGCAGACCTTTGATGAAAAGGGTGACTTTCTTATAAAAGCAAAAAAGCAGGGTATGTTATACGGCCTGCATTATGGTACGCATCCATTTGATGTGGTGGGATGGGATGGTTGCTGTTATCCGTATATTTTTTCCATTCATGATTTTGAACCCATCACCGGTAGGGTGCACCAGCCACCACCGGTGCACCAAACTTTTGAGACCAATGCTTTTGTAGTCTGCTCTTTTGTGCCCAGGCTATTTGATTATCATCCGCAGGCGATACCGGCACCTTATAACCACAGCAATATCGACAGTGATGAAGTGATCTATTATGTGGATGGCGATTTTATGAGCCGTAAAAATGTGACAAGAGGAATGATCACGCTGCACCCTGCCGGTATACCGCACGGGCCACATCCTGGTGCTGTTGAAAAGAGTATTGGGGCAAAAGAAACAAAAGAACTGGCTGTAATGGTGGATACCTTCCGCCCGCTACAATTAACACAACAGGCGCTGGACATAGAGAATGAGAATTATATTATGAGCTGGGCAGAGTAAATGCATTGAACCATCCAAACACTAAGTCATAAAGAAAACATTAAGTGTTCTTTGTGATCCATGGTGGCCTCGTGTCTTTGTGGTTCAAGCGTAAAATTTATTTTTCCCGTGTTGATTTTGTTTTTAAATTTAAGAGGTAAATCATCAATTAACATTGCTAAAAAACAAATGCCATGCTTAAATTTCAAAACATTAAAGTAGGAGACTATCTAATGGGAGATAACGAAGGCGATGTACGGAAAGGGGAAGTAACCAATCTTAAGTACGGAGAGCACCAGGTTTGCCTTGATATCGGTACACAGGAGTTCTGGTATGAGATGAACCAGCTGAGCGCTATACCCTTAAATGAAAATGAGCTGACAAAACTAAAGTTTGCAAAACAGGAAAATGGTGACGGTACGGTTAAGTATTTGAAAGGGGCTTTCAGAATGATGATACCGGGTTCCGGCGATTTTTCAAAAATGGAACTGTGGTACAGGGATGAACACCGGCATATTATGCATCCCATTAATGTGCATGAGTTGCAGAATCATTTCCTGGAAATGACCAAAGTGCATTTGAATGAAGAAGTTTTTTGATCTCTTTAAATAAATAAAAAATCCCCGGTTTGATGCCGGGGATTTTTTATTTGAGCAGTTCTTTAGAAATTAGTTGAAATAAGTTCTGTTTTATTCTCATACGATTGTGTAATGGAGAACGGAGCCGGCACTGCAAACTTTATATCGTAGGAGGCATAAATACGCCCAACCTTCGGTGCATAATAATTATGAATAGCAGAGGTGAGTGTCAGCCCGGGGATTGGCAGGCTCATGCTTTCTATTTTTATACCACTGGATACGTGTATCACATCTGTATAAGTAACACCCTTTACAACTTTTGTTAACCCCTTTTCTTTAATAGTATCTGCTTTGGATAAATTGGCCGTGATGCCGCTATAGGTAATGGGTGGTATTGTCTGGGTCCATTTGTCGCCCACATTAGCGCCACTCTTTAAAAAAAGGTTTTCAAACTTAAAGCCATCCAGCAGCGGCAGGCTGAGGAATTCGTAATAATCATTCCCGTTTACATAATAATATTCTTTACCCAAAGCATCGGTCCTGGTAAAAATACGGTACGAACGGCCGCCGATAGAAGTATCCGTTTCGGTGCAGGTGAGGCTGTAGGTACTGGTGGAGGGGGAAGTGCTGGGATTATTCACAATTTCGTAGTCCCATTTGTTGTTTTTTTCAATTTTCAGGTAAGAAGTTGTCTCCGGTGGCGTTGGGGGCGGGTTTCCACTGTCGTCTTTTTTGCAGGAAAAGGCCCAGAAAGCCAGGAAAAGGGGGAGGTAAACCAGTTTTCTTATCATAAAAAGGGGTTTGACAGGTAAATATCAGATTTTTTTCTCAAAAATTAAATATAACCTCTTATCTTTGCGTCCCGAAAAATATGGCTAAGCAAGCACTTATCAAACAAGACGGTACAATTTTAGAGGCGCTCAGCAATGCCATGTTCAAGGTTAAGCTTGAGAATGGGCATGAGATACTGGCGACGATCTCCGGTAAAATGCGGATGCACTATATCAGGATTTTACCAGGCGATAAAGTGGGAGTGGAAATGAGCCCGTATGACCTGACAAGGGGCCGGATCATATTCAGGTACAAATAATAAACAACGCTGGTTTGCGCCGGCAATAGATAAACAATAAAAATTTATAACAATGAAGGTTAAAGCTTCAATTAAAAAAAGAAGTGCTGATTGCAAGATTGTAAGGCGCAAAGGCGTACTGTTTGTGATCAACAAAAAAAATCCACGCTTTAAACAGCGCCAGGGATAAGCAATTTATGATGTATGATTTTCGATTTAAGACTTAAGTCGAAGTTCTCATCAGAATCAAAAATCTAAAATAAGAAATCTTAAATAAACATTATGGCACGTATTGCCGGTATAGATTTACCAAAGCACAAAAGAGGCGAAATAGGTCTTACCTATATTTTTGGTATCGGAAACTCAACAGCCCGTTACATTTTGAACAAAGCTGGTATCAGCGTTGACAAAAAAGTGAACGAATGGAACGATGATGAGCAGGCTGCTATCCGTAATATCATCAACAACGAGTTTAAAACAGAAGGTGCTTTGCGTAGTGAAGTGCAGATGAACATCAAGCGTTTGCTGGATATCGCCTGCTACCGTGGTCTGCGTCACCGTAAAGGGTTGCCTGTTCGTGGTCAGCGTACACGTACTAACAGCCGTACACGTAAGGGTAAACGTAAGACAGTTGCCGGCAAGAAAAAAGTCGCTAAGAAATAATTAGTGAATTAAGAAATTAAGGAGTGAAGTAATTAATTTTTCATTTCTTAATTTCTTCATTTATAAAAGGCTTATAATTTTCAGATCAGCACCAGATAGCTAAAAGCCGGCAGGAGGGTTGATTTGACCCGGTAAAACGGGAACATTTTTTAAAGATTACCTATCTAAATTATTATGGCAAAAGCACAAGCCAGCGGTAAAGCAGCGGCTAAGAAAAGGGTGGTAAAAGTAGACGCCTACGGCGACGCCCACATTGTTGCAAGTTTCAACAACATCATCATCAGTTTAACCAACAAAAACGGCCAGGTTATTTCATGGTCAAGTGCTGGTAAAATGGGTTTTAAAGGCAGTAAGAAAAATACACCTTATGCAGCCCAGATGGCAGCAGCGGATGCAGCTAAAACTGCACTGGACGCTGGTTTAAAAAGGGTGGATGTATTTGTAAAAGGACCAGGATCAGGCCGTGAAGGTGCTATCCGTTCTTTATCTCAGTCAGGTATTGAGATCAACATGATCAAAGACGTAACACCATTGCCACACAATGGTTGCCGTCCGCCTAAAAAGCGCAGGGTTTAAGAACGTTTTTAACGTTTCAAACGTTGCAACGTTTGAACGACATAATATTGAATCGCCATACGGTTCATTTAACAAAGGGTGACTGATTAATTTTTTACGATTTTTTACCGATCTGTTCACCGTTTCAAAAAAAATCGAAATGAAAAAAAACTATGGCAAGGTACACAGGACCTAAAACAAAGATCTCCAGGATTTTTGGAGAGCCTATTACAGGCAACGGAAAGTGGTTAACAAAAAACAGTAACCCTCCCGGTATTCACGGTGCTAACCGTAAACGTAAAACTTTAGGCGAATATGCCTTACAGTTACGTGAAAAACAAAAGGCCAAATACACTTACGGCGTTTTGGAAAAACAATTCCGCAAAACTTTTGAGGAAGCTGCAAGACGTAAAGGTGTAACAGGTGAAAACCTTATTAAATTACTGGAAGCCCGTCTGGATAACACCGTTTTCCGTTTGGGTATTGCACCAAGCCGTCAGGCTGCACGCCAGTTAGTAAGCCACAAACACATTACTGTAGATGGTGAGGTTGTAAACGTACCATCTTATTCTTTAAAACCGGGTCAGTCGATCGGGTTTAAAAATAAGAGTGCTGTAAATACATCTATCACCAGCGCTATTCGGGGTAAAAACGCCAAATTCAACTGGCTGGATTACAACGAAACTGAAATGAAAGGTACTTTTATCGCATATCCTGAAAGGGAAAGTGTTCCTGAGAATATTAAGGAGCAGTTGATCGTCGAATTGTACAGTAAATAACGCTGAGCGTTTAAAACGTTTAAGACGTTAGAACGTTTTAAACAACTTAAACAATGCTCACGGTTGGATACAGTACAAGGGTGCAACGCAACGATGATGATAAAGGTTGCCAATGCTGGTTAACTAAAAAGTAAAATAAAAACTACAAACATTTAATATGGCCATTTTAAATTTTGTTAAGCCCGATAAAATAGTGTTACAAAAAGCTACAGACTTTGAAGCACTGTTTGAATTCCGCCCGCTGGAACCTGGTTACGGTGTAACAATCGGTAACGCACTCCGCAGGGTATTACTGAACTCACTGGAAGGTTATGCAATTACCGGCATTAATATCGCTGGTGCTGACCACGAGTTTGCAACCATTAAAGGTATTACCGAGGACGTAACTGAAATTATCCTCAACCTGAAACAGGTTCGCTTTAAAAAGAAAGTGGATCATGATATCAGCTCAGAAAAAGTAACGCTTTCTATTAAAAACAAAACTGAGTTCACAGCCGGTATGATCGGTGAAGCTTCTCCTTCTTTTGAAGTGATGAATCCTGAACTGGTGATCTGTGTAATGGACAGCAGCGCTAAACTGGATATTGAACTCACTATTTCTAAAGGCCGTGGTTATGTGCCTGCAGAAGAAAATAAAGAAAGAAATTCTCACTTTGGTCATATAGCAGTGGATGCTATTTATACGCCGATCAAAAACGTACGTTACAACATTGAAAATACCCGTGTTGAACAGCGTACAGATTTTGAAAAACTGATCATGGAAGTGGTTACCGATGGTACCATTCACCCAGAAGAAGCCGTAAAGCAGGCCAGCCGTATTTTGATACAGCACCTGATGATCATCACGGATGAAAATATCACTTTCGATACAAAAGAAGACAAGAAAGAAGACCTGGTGGATGAACAAACTTTACAACTGCGTAAAGTATTGAAAACCCCACTGGAAGACCTCGATCTTTCTGTACGTGCTTTCAACTGCTTAAAAGCTGCTAAGATCAACTCCCTGAGCGAACTGGTACAGTACGAACAGGAAGACCTGATGAAGTTCAGGAACTTTGGTCAGAAATCTTTGAGTGAAATTGAACAGGTATTACAGGAAAGAGGCTTAAGCTTTGGTATGGACCTGAGCAAGCTGAAACTGGATGATGAATAATTAATTGCCAACCGGCTATACCGGTTGGCTTTTTTATAACAAGTAGCTTACAATTCCTGACACGGTGTAAGTGAATTAAAACAAAAACGTCATGCGTCACGGAAACAAACAAAACAATTTAAGCAGAACAGCTTCTCACAGGAGAGCCCTGCTTGCAAACCTGGGCAGCCAGCTGATCACT
The DNA here is from genome assembly GCA_047600665.1 of Ferruginibacter sp. GTDB lineage: Bacteria > Bacteroidota > Bacteroidia > Chitinophagales > Chitinophagaceae > Ferruginibacter. The sequence goes on along the minus strand of JASGKJ010000003.1, from coordinate 336,459 downwards.
TACAAAAAGATCACTACTACACTGGCCAAAGCAAAGGCTTTGCGTACGTACATTGAACCGCTGATCACAAAAACAAAGAATACAGCGAGTAAAGAATCGATCATGCACAACCACCGTGTTGTGTTCAGTTACCTGAACGATAAATCTGCAGTAAAAGAATTGTTTACTGTAGTGGCTCCAAAAGTAGCCGGCCGTCCTGGTGGTTACACACGTATCATTAAACTTGGTACAAGAACAGGTGACAATGCTGAACTGGCATTGATCGAATTGGTTGACTTTAACGAAGTATACGGTAAAACCGTAGCTAAAGCTGCTGAGCCTGCGAAGAAAACAAGAAGGAGCGGTGGTGGCCGTAAAAAAGCCGCTGCAGCAACTGAAACTTCAGGTGAAGAAACAACCGCAACAGAATCCGAAGCAAAAACAGAAGAATAACCTGAAATGAAGGGATCCAAATCATTAAAACTCCGGTATCATACCGGAGTTTTTTTTATACCCGGCTGCTTACGGGACTTATGTTGTTTTAATGTGAAAAAAATATTTCTCCTAAAATAAAAATCAACACTTTTCTTTGCAAAACTTTTATACGCAATATGGCAGATAAAACACTCAGGAAACCCGCTATTTTATTACTACAGGATGGAACAGTCATCCGTGGTTTTGCTTTTGGTAAAATTGGTACCTCTGCAGGTGAACTTTGTTTTAACACCGGCATGACTGGCTACCAGGAAGTATTTACAGACCCCAGCTATTACGGGCAGGTGCTGATCATGAACAATGTTCATATCGGTAACTACGGCGTAAAGAACGAGGATGTGGAGAGTGACAGTGTAAAAGTAAAGGCGGTTATCGGCCGTAACCTGGAAGAACAATATTCCCGTTTACTTGCAGAAGGCTCATTACAGGACTACTTTGAAAAACAGGGTATTGTTGCGATAGACGGGGTTGATACAAGAGCACTGGTGGCACTGGTACGTACAGAAGGCGCTATGAACTGTATTATTTCGTCTGAAATTAATGACGAAGCAGCATTAAAAAAGGAACTGGATAAAGTACCGTCTATGGCAGGGTTGGAACTTGCTTCAGTGGTGTCTACAAAGGAACCTTATTTTCTTGGCAACCCCGACAGTAAATTGAGAGTGGCTGTACTGGACTTTGGCGTAAAGAAAAATATTTTGAACTGCCTGGTGGAAAGAGGTGCTTATGTAAAAGTGCACAATGCCAAAACCAGTTTTGAAGAGTTGAAATCGTTTAACCCTTCTGGCTATTTTATAAGCAACGGCCCAGGGGATCCTGAACCAATGGATTATGCTGTGAAAACGGTAAAAGAGATCCTGGCCGAAGGAAAGCCATTGTTTGGTATCTGTCTTGGTCACCAGTTGCTGGCACTGGCCAATGATATACCTACTTTTAAAATGCACCACGGTCACAGGGGATTGAACCATCCTGTAAAAAATATCATTACTGGCAAAAGTGAGATCACCACGCAGAACCATGGGTTTGGTGTAAAACCGGATGCTGTACGTGCATCAGCCAACGTGGAGATAACGCATGTGAACCTGAATGATGCGTCCATCGAGGGAATCAGGATAAAAGACAAGCCTGCATTTTCTGTGCAGTATCACCCGGAAGCCACGCCGGGCCCGCATGACAGCCGGTATTTGTTTGACGATTTTGTGGGAATGATGGGATAGTTTTAGTTACACGGATTGAACAAATTACACTAATTACACGGATTAGGAATGAAGTCTTCTAAGCTGATTATTATTTTATTGGTTGCCCTATGTGCGGCGATGTATTTTTTAGGCAAGAAGAACGGGAGTACAGAAATAAAGTCAACCATCATCAATAATACCCAGCTGGTAAGGCAGATCGCTGAACTGGCATCGCTGGAAGTAACGGGCACCACTACCCTTAAAAGATCCAATGCGGGTGAGGAAACAGGTATCTGGGCCAATATCAAAAATTATTTTGCTGAAAATACACTGCAGATAAGTATACCTTATATTGCTAAGTATGGCGTGGATGTGGCACAGAGCGGAAACGTATCAGTAAATCACAAAGACAGTACAGTGATTATTACTTTGCCCGAAAGTAAATTACTCAGCCTGCAACTGCAGCTTGACCAGCTGGAAACAATGAACCAAACCGGCTTACTGGTGCATACAACTGTTTCGGATATGAAACAGGCAGAACAGCAACTGTATTCGGCAGCTAACGCACAACTCAGCACTAATAAGGCTTTGCTTGAAAAAGCCAAAGCCCATATCAGTGAAATTTTCAGCCAGTATTATGCCTCACTCGGGTACAGGGTTGTTTGTAACTTTACCCAACAAATAAAAAATTAACATGCAGATCGCAATCATTAACGGGCCTAACCTTAACCTGCTTGGAAAAAGAGAAACGGACATTTACGGCAGCGAGCCTTTTGAAAGTTTTTTTGAATCGCTAAAAGCCAAGTTCCCCGGTATTGATTTTTATTATTATCAATCCAATGTGGAAGGTGAGCTGATCAACGAGATACAACGGGTGGGGTATTCCTATGATGCGATCGTTTTAAATCCCGGTGGTTACACACACACTTCTGTTGCACTGGGTGATGCCATCGCTGCAATTAAGACTCCGGTGATTGAAGTACATATCTCTAATATTTTTGGAAGGGAAGAATTCAGGAAACTGTCACATGTATCTGGCAAGAGCGTGGGCGTAATCAGCGGCTTGGGATTGAAAGGGTATGAGCTGGCGGTTGGGTATTTTGTAAATAAGTAGTTTTCTGCCTGATGGTTATTTATATCCGCTCTAATTTCCACATGCCAAATGGATTTTCAAAGCGTTCTAACCCTTTATAAGGTTGATTCAATTCTTCGGTAATTTTGAAAATTGGAGATTCAGTGTCAGCTCTGAATGTTTGATTATTCTGAATCGAAGGCTTATCAATAACCTGGTAATAGTTAAATACTTTAATTAGGCATACGGCGTCCTGAAAATCCTCCCCGGTTACTTTTGTATCCATCAAGCCCAGGTTATGCATTCCGCATGAATACACTTCTCCTCCTTCATTAATAATTGAATCAATTACAAACATTTGATAATAGTCCTGATCTGTTTTTTTGCCGGCAAGATTTATCCATTGTTCTTTAGAGAAAGCTTTGCCCGCAGTTTCTATTTTAATACCGATACCGCCGGTGTTAAGAATCATTAGAGCAGCTCCGGAAATGTGGCCGGCACTCTCCAGATCGCCGGTAACGCCTGAGATGTAAATGACATACTTATGCAGGTGGATCTCTTCAAGAAAGGATTCACTTAAATTATTGACCAATCCTGCATTCCTGAAAGTTTCCATCATTTTTTCATCTCTCTCACAAAACTCAATTGCATACGATCTATTGGATTTAATATTAAGCAGGATACTTCCTGCAACTATATATTCACCATTTGTTACCCCGAATATTTTTACAACGAATTCTTCCCAACTATCCCAGCTTCCTGGAATACAGATTATAGAAGTAATTTCGGTACCAATGGCGGCAGGGATCTGTTTCTTTTTATTGAAGGGCCACATTTTTAAGCTATGGAGTTTTTTTATTTCTCACAACTTTATAAATTTTAATAGCACTCATCAATATTATTACAAAAGCTATTAACCCAATCACACCCCAAATCCAGCTCAGGCTGTTCTTTACAGAAACAATCATTACAATAGACACTAAAAAAATGGTGGCTACTTCATTCCAGATCCTTAACTGGTTTGAACTGTATTTAAAAACACCCTTCATCTCATCGCTGTAAATTTTATGCAGCGTAAAATGGTAAGCATATAAGCCTGCAACAAAACCAAGTTTTACCCAGAGCCAGGAAGGAATACTGCCAAATAAAACAGCCATCCATGTTCCAAAAATTAAAGTAAGTACGGCAGAAGGCCAGGTTATGCCAAACCAAAGTCTTTTGATCATGATAGCAAATTGCTTCTGCAGGATGGTTTTTTCAGGCTCCTGTTTTTCGCTGGCTTCTGTGTTGTAAATAAATAAGCGTACTATATAAAACATGCCGCTGAACCATGTTACAATAAAGATGATATGGAGCGCTTTTACGTAGAAATACATTTTTATTTTGTTACACGAATTAAGCGAATGACACTAATTTTTTTACACAGGTTAAATAGATTACATGGATTAAAAACGACAGCTTCAACGCTTCAGCAGCCGGAAGGTCTTTAACTTTAGGAACGGTTAAAGCAGCATTTCCTTTCCACCAGCATTTATACCTTTCACCCATTTTTCTAAAGTATCCACCCATAGCGGATGAACATTTAAACAGGGGATCATTTTATAAGAAGTGCCGCCGGCTTCAATAAATGTTTCTTTACCACGTTCCTCCAGTTCTTCCAACGTTTCCAAACAATCACTGATAAAAGCAGGAGAGATGATCAGTAGTTTTTTGATACCCTCTTTCGGCATTTGTTCCAGTCTCACATCTGTAAATGGTTCAAGCCAGCCTTTACCCAATCTTGACTGAAAAGAAATACTGAATTTTTCTTTGGGAACGTTTAATGCCTGTGTTATCAGTCTTGTTGTTTCAAAGCATTGGTGGCGGTAACAGGTTTTCTGTGCTGCTGAATTTGTATTGCAGCAGTCATTCACTTTAAGGCAGTGGCTGTGTGTTGAATCAACTTTTGTAAGATGCCTTGCAGGGATGCCATGATAGCTGAACAGGATATGGTCATATTCAGCTTCTAAATATGGCCGTATGTTTTCAACCATCGCATGAATATAATTTGCTTCGTTATAAAATGGCTTTATAAAAGAGAGGGTAAAAGGATAGTTACCTTTTTTATACAACTCTTTTGCATATTCAACAGCTGTTTCATAAGAAGCCATTGCATAGTGGGGGTATAACGGAATTGCGACAACTTCTTTAATGCCGGGATTTCGTTTTAATAAATTGTCAAAGGCTGCAGCAGGAGTAGGGCTGCCGTAACGCATTGCAATTTCCACCGGCTCATCTATTTTTTGTGCCAGCGCTTCCTGCTGCTGCTTTGTTAATACAATTAATGGCGAGCCGTCCTTTGTCCAAATGGTTTGGTAAGCTTTTGCGGATTCGTGTGACCTTTTGGGTGTGATCAATCCTTTTACCAATAGCAAGCGCAGCAGGTACGGAGAGTCTATCACTCTTTTATCCATGAGAAACTCATCCAGGTAGCGTTTTACATCCTTTACTTCTGTTGAATCCGGTGAGCCCAGGTTCATTAAAATAATTCCTCTTGTTACAGCCATAATAAAAAGTAGTTTACAAAAATAACCGATGCTGCCAGTAAAAGTTCAGCCAGGTAAAATAATTATTGCTTTGCAAAGAAAGAATAATAATTCCTTCCGGGGTGTAACAAGCGCCTGATTACAGTCATTGGGCCATATGATACAATTCATACACTAAAATGACAGTTTCATGACAAAGAAATTAGTTTTAAAAGGGTGCTGAAATTAACTTTGCGTCAACTGATTTAATTACTGAACGGATGCCTGAAAACAGGAGAGATATATCGAATTTTTTTATAGCAGGAATTAATTACAAAAAAACAGATGCAGCTATCCGTGGGCAGTTTGCCATTACCAATGAGCAGTATGAAAAACTGCTTGAAGCTGCTCCGGGGTATGGCGTAAAAGAATTATTTATTTTATCCACCTGTAACCGTACTGAAATTTACGGCTTTGCCGAAAGTACTTCTTCATTGATCCATCTTTTATGTTCCCAGTCTAAAAGCTCAGCTGATGTTTTCCAGGAACTGGCTTATATCAAAAAAGGCGGTGAAGCTATCCGTCATCTTTTTAATGTAGCTGCCGGTTTGGATTCCCAGATACTGGGTGATTATGAAATTTTGGGACAGATAAAACAGGCTGTAAAATTTTCTAAAGAGAAAAGCTTTATTGGTGCTTACCTTGAACGGTTGATCAATGCAGTACTGCAGTGTTCTAAGGAGATCAAAACAAATACAGGTTTGAGTGGCGGAACGGTATCTGTTTCATTTGCTGCCATACAGTTTATAAAAGAAAATGTGGCTGATATAGCCACGAAGAAAATCTTATTGGTTGGAACGGGTAAGATCGGACGTAATACCTGCAAGAACCTGGTGGACTACCTTGAGACAACGCAGATCACACTGATTAACCGGACCGAAACAAAAGCTGCCCATCTTGCTGCGGAGCTCGGATTGCAGTTTGCTGTAAATGAGGCGTTGGAAGCAGAAGTGAAACAGGCTGACATCATTTTAGTGGCAACGAACGCTCCCGAACCAGTATTACTAAAACAGCATCTTAAAAATTCCGGTGATAAATTGGTAATTGACCTGTCCATTCCTTATAACGTGGAAGCCGGCGCAGCACAAATGGACAATGTTACATTGGTAAACGTGGATGAATTATCAAAAATAAAAGACGCTACTTTAGATAAACGCAGGGCAGAAGTACCAAAAGCAAAATCAATCATTGCACATCATATCGGTGAGTTTTTAGACTGGCATGAAATGCGTAAAAATGCACCAGTGCTGAAAGCAGTTAAAACTAAACTGAAATCACTGCACGATTGCCAGATGTATACTTCTTATTCTTCTCAATTCATACAATCAAAGCCGGAAGATGCTGATGTGAAAATTCAGAAAGTGATCAACGGCATGGCAGTAAAAATGCGTACACAAAACCAGCATGGCTGCAACTACATAGAAGCCATTAATGAATTCATCGCCAAAGGCACAAACTAACAGGCATGGATAAGGTTATCAGGATCGGGACCAGGGAGAGCCAGTTGGCCGTTTGGCAGGCAACCCAGGTTCAGCAATTGCTTGAACAAAACGACTACTCCTCCGAACTTGTTTTTATAAAAAGCGAAGGTGATATAGACCTGAAAACGCCCCTGTATGAAATGGGCGTACAGGGTATCTTTACAAAGAGTCTCGATATTGCCCTGCTTACGGGTAAAATAGATATTGCAGTCCATTCCATGAAGGATGTACCCACACAGCTGGCAAAAGGTATTGCTCAGGCCGCCGTTTTAAAACGGGCATCTTATAAAGATTTGCTGGTTTTGAAAAGTAGTGTGAATAATGAATCGTCATCAGTAATTAAAGCAGCTTTAGCGGCCGGGAAAACATTGACAATTGACCATTCCTCATTCACCATTGCTACCAGCAGCATACGCCGTAAAGCACAGTGGCTGAATCTTTATCCTGAACACACAATTGATAACCTTCGTGGCAATGTAAATACCAGGTTAAGAAAAGTGGAAGAAAGTAACTGGCAGGGAGCCATTTTTGCAGCAGCCGGTTTGGAAAGAATAAACCTGCGGCCGGAAAATAGTATAGAACTTGACTGGATGCTGCCTGCACCTGCCCAGGGTGCTATTATGATTGTTTGCAGGGAAGCGGATGAATTTTGTTTTGAAGCCTGTAAAAATTTTAATGATAATCAAACCGCTTTGTGTGCAAAAATTGAACGGGATTTTTTAAGAGCCTTGCTGGGTGGCTGTTCTACACCTATCAGTGCGCTGGCATTAATTGAAAAAGATAAACTGTTTTTTAGGGGTAATATTTTATCTGTAGATGGAAAAGAAAAAGTGGATATAGAGAAAATAATGAACTTAAATGATGCCGCATCGGTTGGTGTCACCGCTGCAGAAGAAATATTGAACAGCGGCGGGAAGAAAATCATCGAAGGGATTCACCTGGCGAAACAATCATAAACTATCCATGCAGCAAAATAATATAGAAATACTCTGTACAAGGCCATTGCCGGAATGGCTGATCAATGAAGCTGCTGAATCGGGTGTTATAATTGAGACAGTATCATTTATTGAAACAGAACCCATCCAATCGGTAGAAGTGCAGCAGGAGATTGAGAATGTTTTATTGCAATCAGCAGTGGTGGTGTTCACCAGCATGAATGCAGTAGAAGCTGTGGCTGCAGAACTGGAAGGGCAACAGCCTGACTGGAGTATTTACTGCATTGGTACTTCCACACAAAAATTAGTGGTACAATATTTTGGCGAACATACTATAGCAGGTACAGCGCCGGATGCATCAGAACTGGCTGACATGATCGTGGAAGAAGACCTGTCTGATGAAGTGGTTTTCTTTTGTGGTGATCAGCGCAGGGATGAATTGCCTTCAATATTAAATGATGCAGCGATTGATGTAAACGAAATTGTGGTGTACCAAACAATAGAATTGCCACATATAATTCAGAAAGAATATGGTGGTATTCTGTTTTTTAGTCCCAGTGCAGTGAAGAGTTTTTTTAAGAAGAACAAGTTGAGTGAAAAAACAATATTGTTTTCAATTGGAAATACCACTGCTGCAGAAATAAAAAAATATACTGCCAATAAAGTTATTATCAGTGATGAGCCTGGAAAAGAAAATCTTGTTCAAAAGACAGTAGAATATTTTACATGAAAGAAATTATAGATCATTCAACATTGACCGTTCGTAAGATGCCAACATTAAAAAACGACCTTCTCTTACGTGCTTTAAAAAAAGAAAAAGTAGAACGCCCTCCTGTATGGATGATGCGGCAGGCCGGCCGGTACTTGCCGGATTATATAAAGCTTAGAGAGAAATATGATTTCTTCACCCGTGTACAAACCCCGGAGCTGGCAACCGAAATTACCTTACAGCCCATCGACCAGGTGGGTGTGGATGCTGCTATTATTTTCAGCGATATACTGGTAATTCCGCAGGCGATGGGCTTGGAAGTGTTGCTGGAAGAAGGTAAGGGCCCATCGTTGCCAAAAACAATTAAAACATCCCAGGATATTGGAGCATTAATTACCACGGGAGCAGAGGAAAGTTTAAAATACGTGTATGATGCACTTGCTTTAACTAAAAAAGAATTGAATGGAAGGGTGCCCCTGATCGGGTTTGCCGGCGCTCCATGGACAATACTTTGTTACATGGTGGAAGGTAAAGGCAGTAAGACATGGGATAAGGCAAAGCAGTTTGCATATACACAACCACAACTAGCACATGCGCTGTTGCAAAAGATCACTGATATAACAATACAGTATTTAAAACTGCAGGTGAAGGCCGGTGCAGATACTGTACAGGTATTTGACAGCTGGGCAGGGTCATTAAGCCCGGCGGATTTTAAAATATTTGCGCAGCCTTACTTATTCCAGATATCGGATGCATTAAAAGATGATGCACCAGTTATTTTATTTCCGAAAGGAAGCTGGTATGCATTAAAAGAGATCAGTGAAAGCAGTGCCAGTGGTGTGGGTATTGACTGGTGCATAACACCACAGTTTGCACGTGAATTAACTGCCGGCAAAATAACGATACAGGGGAATTTTGATCCTGCTAAATTGCTGGCACCTGTTGCAGAAATAAAAAAGAGTGTGAAAGAAATGATTGACGCATTTGGAGCACAAAATTACATTGCCAATTTAGGCCATGGCATCACCCCAAATGTGCCGGTTGATCATGCAAAAGCATTTGTTGAGGCAGTGAAGGAATATTCAAGTGAATAAGCAATTGCAGACAATGACTATAAAGGAAAACTGGATATCATATATACATCAACTGCAGGATAACATCTGCACTGCACTGGAGCAGGCTGATGGCAAGGCCACATTTTTTGAAGATAAATGGGAGAGGGCAGAAGGTGGTGGCGGAAAGACAAGGGTGATTGCAAATGGAAATGTATTTGAGAAAGGAGGCGTAAATACTTCAATTGTATTTGGGGATGTTACAGACGCCATGAAAACTCAGTTAAAGATCGATGGTGCTAAATGGTTTGCCTGCGGTTTGAGCCTGGTGTTACATCCTGTAAACCCCTTTGTACCAACTGTGCATTGCAATTACCGCATGTTTGAATTGTATAATGAAAAAGACGAAGTCATGGACCGCTGGTTTGGTGGCGGTACAGACCTTACGCCTTATTATTTGTTTGAAGAGGATGCAAAACACTTTCATCAAATGTATAAAAATGCTTGTGATGATTTTGATTTATCCTTTTATCCGAAATTTAAAAAAGAGTGCGACAACTATTTTGTAAACTGGCACCGCAATAAAGAACGTCGTGGTATCGGCGGTATCTTTTACGATTACCAGCGGGCAAATGAAAAACAGGACGTGAATTTCTGGATGAACTTTGGGAAGCGTTGTGGTAACACGTTTGTAGAAGCATATGTTCCTATTGTAGAAAAAAGAAAAAATACCTTTTACACAGAGGCAAATAAACACTGGCAGGAAATAAGAAGAGGACGATATGTGGAGTTTAATTTAGTGCATGACAGGGGAACGTTATTTGGCCTGAAAACAAATGGCCGTATTGAAAGTATATTAATGAGCCTGCCGCCAACCGTGCGGTTTGAATATAATTATCAGCCACCATACGGAACGGAAGAGTATAAATTACAGGAAGCTTGCTTACATCCGAAGGACTGGCTGCATGAAGTTACAGATGAGGAGCGGCAGGAATGGGCAAAACGTTCGAACACTTGTTAAATGGAGGCTGAAAGACTTCAGCCTGATCTACGTAAGCAATAGAATCCTAAATCATACATCCTAAATCATATATTACTTATGTATTTACAAAGAAGAAACAGGATATTAAGACAAACACCGGCGATCAGGTCATTGGTGAAAGAAACTGTTTTAACGCCTGATGATTTTATTGTTCCCTTATTTATTGATGAGGGTGAAAATATAAAAACAGAAATCCCTTCTATGCCCGGTTATTACCGCAATAGTTTGGATATAACTGTACAGGAAGTAAAGGAATTATGGAGCATGGGATTAAAGAGTGTTTTACTTTTTATTAAATGCAAAGATGAGCTGAAGGATAATACCGGCAAAGAAGCCTGGAACAGTAACGGCCTGATGCAGCGCAGTATTAAAGCTATAAAAGATGCGGTACCGGAAATGTATGTGATGACAGATGTGGCACTGGACCCGTATTCCTCGTATGGTCATGATGGTATTGTGAAAGCTGGTGAAATTGTAAATGATGAAACCGTAGAGGCGCTGGTGCAAATGAGTATCAGCCATGCGCAGGCGGGAGCTGATATGGTGGCACCCAGTGATATGATGGATGGCCGGATCGGTGCGATAAGAAAAGGATTGGAAGAAAATGGTTTTATAAAGACAGGTATTATGGCATACAGTGCCAAGTATGCATCGTGTTTTTATGGCCCGTTCAGGGATGCGCTGGACAGTGCACCGGGTTTCGGCGACAAAAAAACTTACCAGATGGATTATGGTAACCGCATTGAAGCGGTAAAGGAGGCTTTAATGGATGTGGAAGAAGGCGCTGATATCGTAATGGTAAAACCGGGGCTGCCTTACCTGGATATTGTGAGGGAAGTAAAAAATGCAGTAAGCGTTCCTGTGAGTGTATATAATATCAGTGGTGAATATGCTATGATAAAAGCAGCGGCAGCCCGGGGCTGGATCGATGAGAACAAAGCTGTTCTTGAAACACTTACATCTATAAAAAGGGCAGGAGCTGATTTGATCGCAACTTATTTTGCAAAAGATGCAGTAAAAATTTTAAACCACTAAGGCACAAAGGCGAGAAGGAATACAAGGTCCTTGGTATAATTTGTATTCTTTGTGCTTCAAAAAAATAAAAATGTATAACAAGAGTATTCAACTTTTCGAAAGGGCCCAGCAATCAATACCAGGCGGTGTCAATTCTCCTGTGAGAGCATTTAAATCTGTTGGAGGTACGCCTGTTTTTATGAAATCAGCAAAGGGTGCTTACATCTATGACGCTGACGGCAATAAGTATATTGACTATATCGCTTCCTGGGGGCCAATGATATTGGGGCATGCGTATGAACCGGTGGTAAAAGCGATACAGGAGAAAGCTGCGGGCTCCACTTCTTTTGGTGCACCGACCGAACTGGAGATTGAAATGGCAGAACTTATTATTAGTATGGTACCCAATGTTGACCTGATAAGAATGGTGAGCAGTGGTACAGAAGCCTGTATGAGTGCCATCCGTTTGGCCCGTGGTTATACCGGCCGGAATAAGATCATAAAATTTGAAGGACATTACCATGGTCATGCCGATTCATTTTTGGTAAAAGCCGGTAGCGGCGTTGCCACTTTTAATATACAGGCTGTGCCCGGTGTAACTGCCGGTGTGGCCAATGACACATTAACTGCAGCGTACAATGACCTGGAGGCAGTAAAAAAATTAGCCGAAACACATAAGGGACAGATTGCGGCAATCATTGTTGAACCGGTTGCAGGTAATATGGGGTGTATTTTGCCGCAGCCTGGTTTTCATGAAGGATTAAGAAAACTGTGTGATGAAGAAGGCATCCTGCTGATCTTTGATGAAGTAATGACAGGTTTCCGTTTGTGCGCAGGCGGGGCACAGGAAAAGCTTAGTATTAAAGCTGATCTTGTTACTTATGGTAAGGTGATCGGTGGCGGTATGCCGGTTGGCGCTTTTGGTGGCAGGAAAGAAATTATGCAGCACATTGCCCCGCTCGGTAGTGTATACCAGGCAGGTACATTAAGCGGTAATCCTATTGCTATGATCGCAGGTTATACCCTGCTGAAAGAGTTAAAAGATAATCCTTCCATTTATTCGGAACTGGATGAAAAAACGGCTTACTTACACAAAGGGTTAGACGAAGTTCTGAAAGCGTGGGGACAACCTTATGTTATCAACCGTTTTGGTTCAATGATCAGTGTGCATTTCAGTGACCACCCGGTTACAGATTTTGCTTCCGCAGCATCCGCCAATAATGAAAGATTTAAACAATATTTTCATGCTATGCTGAAAAGAGGTGTGTATTTACCACCATCTGCATTTGAAAGCTGGTTTCTTAATAATGCACTCACCTATGCCGACCTGGATGAAACAATCACTAAAACAAAAGAGAGTTTACAGGAGCTTGGTTAAGCCCTTATCTTATCAATAATATTGAACCCTTCTGTTTCTTCATTGCACGGCCCCGGTAGAGGTAAGTGGAATACCAGACAAAATTTGCTGTACCCATTTTCTTGCCTTTAAAGGTGCCGTCCCATTTTTCAAGCGGGTTGGTGCTGATGAATACAACCTGGCCGTACCGGTTGTAAATGGTCAGTGAATACTTTGTGATGCCGGAAATAGTACCGCTCGGGCTTACCGGTCCAAATAAATTATTTTTTCCATCCGGTGCAAATGCTGACGGGAAATAGATATCACTGCAGTCTGATTCAGGACTAACAGTAATGCTGCCACTATTCGTACAACCATCTCCGTTAGTTACCTGTACAGAGTAGAAGCCGGGTGTTGATACAACATAAGTCCTGTCATGTGATCCATCCTGCCAGGTATAGCTTGTATAAGAACCGGCATCAAGCGTAAGCCTGTCTCCCTGGCATATAGCAGTATCATTTCCTAAAAATGGTGACCCCGGTATGACACCAATGGTTGCTGTTACAATTGCAGGGTTGCTGGTACATAGTCCAACCGTTTCTGTAACACGGTATACCGTAGTAACGGTAAGAGAGGGGTTATAAGTAGTGCCTGTGTTTACAAGATTTGTAAGCGCTGCGTCATCATACCATCTTACTGTGCCGGTAGTACCATTAGCACTAAGGGCAACAACACCCGGGCCGCATATATTATTATTAGATACATCTGGCGGAGCTGGTGTGGGGTTGATCGTAATGTTAGTTGTACCGGTTTGTAAAGGGCTGCAAAGCGTTGCAGCAATACTGTAGGTAATAGTGTAAGTACCGGCAGTACTGGATGTCAAATTAATTATACCAGTATTCGCATCTACAACCAAACCATTTGTTGATGAATAAACACCTCCGCTAGTAAAGCCATTTGCTGTTACAGGCACAGGGTTAGCATCATTTTTACATACAGGACTTGTATAGCTGAATTGTGTTACTGCTGCTGCTGGAATAGCAGTAATAATAAAATTAGCTGTATTATTTCCTGGTAACCGGCAGCCGGATGCTGCTATATCATAAGAAACAGTATAATTGCCTGCGGTACTGGTGGCAACATTGATAGCGCCTGTGGAAGGATTGATATTTAATCCTGCAGGTGTTGCTGTAAAAGTACCGCCGGTTGTAAACCCGGCATCTGAATTTATCGTGGGGTTATTGCCGTTAGCACAAACATTCCCGGGAGTATAGCTGAAGCCTGTTACGGGGTTTGTGTTGGCATTAATAGTGAAATTTGCTGTGGAGAAACCAGCTATAGTACACCCGGATGCTGCAATATCATACCTGATCGTATACGAACCTGCTGTGCTTGCCGCTACATTGATAGCACCGGTAGAGGCATTAATACTTAATCCTGCCGGTGTTGCAGAAAATACGCCACCCGTTGTAAATCCTGCTGCTGTACTTAAGGCAGGATTTGTTCCGTTGGCACATACACTGTTTACATCGTAACTGAAACCTGTTACAGGCGTAATAATTGAATTAATTGTAAGGGTGCTGGTCGAAGACGATGCCGTATAACAGCCCGATGCAGCAATTGAATAAGTAATTGTATAATTCCCGGGTGTGCTGGCAACGATGTTAATCGCTCCTGTGTTTGCATTAATGCTTAAACCTGCAGGCGTGGCACTAAAGTTACCACCGGTTACAAAATCAACCGGGGTTGTAAGTGCCGGATCATTGCCATTAGCACAAACAGCTGCAGGAGTATAGCTGAATGTTGTATTGGGTGTTATAATGTTTGTAATGGAAACCGTCGTGGTGGCTTGCCCTGCAAGCCTGCAACCTGAAGCAGGTACGTTATAAGTAACAGTGTAATTACCAACTGTACTTGTTGCTGGATCTATTGCACCTGTTGAGCCGTTTAGACTCAAACCAGCCGTGGATGAAAATGTACCTCCGGTTATAAAGCCGGGGTCTGTTTGTAAAGTAAGTGTACCGCTGGCGCAGGTAGCATTTGGTGTATAGCTGAATCCTGTTACAGGATTGGTATTAGCGTTGATTGTAAAAGTTGCAGTGCCTGTTCCGGCGCCTGCACAACCTGTTGCTGCAACTGTATAGGTAATAGTGTAAGTGCCTGCTGTACTTGCTGCAACATTGATGGCTCCTGTATTGGCATTTATACTTAAACCAGCAGGTGCAGTATAAGTGCCCCCCGTTGTAAATCCAGTAACAGGATTTAATGTTGGGTTGGCTTCATTCGCACAAACTGTATTGGGTGCATAGCTAAAACCTGTAACAGGTGTGGACGCCGAATTTATGGTAACAGAAGTGCTGTTGGAACCGGCTAAAGTACAGCCTGATGCCGCCAGGGTATACGTAATGGTATAAACACCAGCCGTGCTTGCAGCTACATTAATTTCACCTGTAGTTGGATCAATACTTAAACCCGCAGGTGAAGCCGCATAAGTACCACCGCCGGTAAACCCGTTGTTTTTATTTAAAGCCGGGTTAGGGCTGCTGGTACAGAGTGTTGCAGGCTGATAACTGAAACCAGTTACCGGGGTAACGTTATTGTATACATTAAAAATTGCCTGGCTGGATCCCTGCTGCAAACAACCATTGGCATCTACAGAATAGGTGATCGTATAATTGCCCGGAGAACTTGTTGCAAGATTGATATCACCTGTGGTGGCATTCAGGCTTAATCCCCCGGGGAAGGCAAAGAATGTACCGCCGGTTGTAAAGCCTGCTGCTTTAGTTAATACAGGGTTGGTCTCATTCTTACAGGCACTGGGTGCAGAATAAGAAAAATCTGTAACAGGAACAATATTAGAGTTGATAGTGACCGTAGTGGTATTTGTACCTGCGGTTGTACACCCATTTGCATTTACTGAATAAGTAATGGTATAGTTGCCGGCGCTGCTCCCCGCTACATTCACTGCTCCTGTCGAGGCATTGATACTGAGTCCTGCAGGCGAAGCACTAAATGTACCGCCTGTTACAAAACCTGCATCAGTATTTAAGGTTGGGTTAGCACCGCTTAAGCAGATAGCATTTGGTGTATAGCTAAACCCGGTGATTGGGCTAACGGTATTGGTTACACTAAATGAAAAATTACTTGAACCTGCGGCCGAACAGCCATTTGCATTTACCGCATACGTGATGGTGTAATTACCTGCACTGCTTGCTGCTAAATTGATAGCACCTGTTGTTGGGTTGATGCTCAGGCCCGCAGGAGTGGCAGAGTATGTACCGCCGGCGGTGAAACCTGCTGAAGTACTTAATGTGGGGTTTGCAGCCGTGGTGCATGCCGTTGCCGGGCTGTATGTGAAACCCGTTACAGGTGCAACAGATGAACTGATGGCAATTGTTGCTGAACTGTTTGCTGATCCTGTACAGCCGGTTGCCGGTACAGTGTAGGTTACAGTATAATTCCCGGCACTGCTTGCTGCTACATTAACAGCACCCGTTGAAGGATCGATACTTAAACCGGCAGCAGGCAGTACTGTAAAAGTACCACCGGGTGTAAAGCCAGTATTAGTATTGAGTGTTGGATTGGCATCGGTAATACAAAGTGTATTTGGTGTATAACTGAAACCAGTTACCGGTGTGGTGCCGGGTGTTACATTTACAGTAATGGAAGCCCTTGGGCTTTCGCACCCATTTACAGTTTGACTTACGTAATAGGTTGTACTTCCAGTTGCTGCGGTAGACGGTGTAATCGCTGTGGCAGAACCTGTACCACCTGACGCAACAGTATACCATAAAAGATTAGTACCTGTGGCAGTTAGCGCAGATGCCGCCTGGCCAACACAATAAGCAACAGGTGTTGGGGATACAGTAGGTGCAACAGGTGGGGTATTAACGGTTACGGTTACATCTTTTGTAATTGGGCAACCATTAGGAGTAGTGCTTGAAACTGTATAGGTGGTTGTAGAAGTTGGCGAAGCTGTTACTGTAGCACCACTTGTAGTATTAAGTGCTGTAGCAGGACTCCAGGAAAATGTACCATTACCCCCACTTGCAGTCAGGTTAATATTGGTTCCATTACATATAGTAGGATTATCCGGATTTATACCTAAAAAATTTACCCCTGAGTTAGCTTCAATAGTAAAAGAAGTAGTTGCGCCATTATATCCATCAATCATTATGTAGTAAGTATTCCCAATAGTTAAACCTTGTGCAGTAATCACACTTATAAGAGGTTTCCCTGCAGTAATTGATGGCAAAATATGTCTGTAACACCCATAAGAGGTGACGGGACCGTTACAAGTTCCACTGAAGAATAGCATTTGCACCCCTCCTTGCGTAACTCCTCCTGTGCTGCTGTTAACCCATATCGAAAATGAAGCCGAAGTAGCGGCGGCTGTAAACTTTACAAATGAATTATTTTCTATTCCAAAACAAGCTGCTGTAGTTAATGCTGCCCAAGTAATTCTGGTGTTGCCTGATGTACTTCCACAGAGGCCGCTGAAATCACATATAGTTGTAGCATTATTGCAGTCAGTATTTAATGGTAAAGTATTTGCACAGGGAGGTAGTGGGGGTGGTTGTGGAGCAGGAGTATTATTAAATGTAAGCGTAAAACTATTTAAGACACCTGAACTACCACTATTCCTAATATCTGTAATACAAATACTCCAGCTTCCATTAGCATCTTGTCCATTATTTACAGCTCCGAGATGACCTTCTGGTAAAAAATCACCTGAATAAGGTGCCGTACCAAACTTAATTGCAGTTGTAGCTGTTGCAGTAAAGCATGTGTTATTGAAATTAGCATTACCTGCACCATTTTGCATACTTAGCGGAATGTATGTGCCATCAGGTGCTTTCAATAATATTTCCAGATCGCCAACATTAGGATGAGTAATTCTTAGGCATACTTGTGCCAACCCCTTTGCCGAGTTTATAACTCCTACCCCGGAAACTGTTGTGGAAAAGCAAGTTGGTGTTGTGCCAATACCTGGAATACTACCACCTGTACCAGTAAAAGTTTGTGCATACAATGCCCCGTGAAAAAAAGCTATAACAGCGATGAAGGAAAAAATCTTTTTCATAAGAACCATCCTGCTAAAGATGACAATACCAGGTAAACTGCTGCTTTATCAGCATGTACCGGCAAGTAATCTAGCGTTTAAATGTTTAGTGTGTGTTGGTATCCTGCATACCATACAATACTTACATGGAAAAAACAGGATTGGTAAAAATAAGGATTGTTTCCCTATTTTTTTGTATTGTGGACAATGAATTACTGCAAAAAAAATAGTTTTTTGACAGGCGGTAATAGTTTGATAATGATTCGTTTACTCCGGGATAATATAAATTACTTTGGATCGCTGAACTTTATATAATCATATTCGGTGGAGCAACTGAACAATTGATGAAGAATGGAAATATGACCGGCACCGAATAATACCAGGATACGGTCTTTGGGTGAAGTGGTTATTTGCTGGATATTCCTGAAAATACGGAGATTCCTGCTGTACCAGTACATCGCCAGTGCGTCTGAACCACGGTATTTGTCCAGTTTAAAATCTCCCAACAGGTAAGCCCCGTAATCTCTTGCAAAATATTCAGGAGAATTGATGTACTTAAAGAAATCCAGCAGCGGAAGTTTGGTAGTCATCTCAGTAAAATAATTAAAGAAGGCCAGGTATTTTTCGCTCGACCGGAAATTATAATCTTTAAAAATGCTGTCAACATAAGGTTTAAATACAGCGGAGTCTTTGAGCAATAACATATCATCAGCAGCAGAAGACGCATCGATTGAATAAACTGTATCCAGGTTAAATTTTTCCATCAGCCTGAACGCAATTTGATATCGTTCATCTCTTTTTAAAGGCTGTTTGCCATCCCTGTACGCCCGGTATTTTTTCATCGCATTCCACCAGTCGCCTGCTTCTATAGCTATTTTGTTAGGCTTAAATTTTGCGATATGATCCAGCAGCGCTTTCAGTTCCTGCTGTTTTTGTTCACTAAGGATATCTATCTGCTTATCCTTCTCTACTTTATTTGCATCCAGGTTGGGGTATTCAAAATGAAAGGCACCCACTAAAAATACTGTAGGTCTTTCTTCATTTGCCGGCTTTAAAATTTCATCCGGTTGTTTTATTGTTTGCGCTGAAACAAAAAGGCAGGTGCAGAGGAGTGAAAATAATAAGCAGTATTGTTTCATTGTAATGGTTTTAGCTGTCAGTTTAGTAAGATACGCATGAATGCCGGAAAAGTTACAGGCATACAAACCAGGCGAACTTTTTCTTTAATTAAAGAACGGGTAACAGGGCAGCACCATGGTAAAAACCGCTTAACAAACAGCCGCTTGTTTCATAAAAATATTCCTTTAACTTCCCTTTTCAATCAAAACTTTGTTTATGAAGCAATGCTTATTCCTTTGTATGATACTGTTTGTGAACTTAACAGCACGTGCACAAAAAAATCCTTCGGTTGAAACAAAAGATTTTATTCCATCGGGGGTGCAGGTTACTGTTACAAAAGGGAGCTACAGCATGGGTAATAAAACAATTGCTTACACTACTCATACTGGCTATCTCGACCTGAAGAATGATACAGGTAAGCTCATTGCAAAAATATTTTTTACTTATTATAAGAAGGATGGGGAAGATGCTGGTAACAGGCCCATCTGTTTTACATTCAATGGTGGTCCCGGGTCTTCTTCTGTTTGGCTGCATATTGGAGGGCTTGCACCAAAACGTGTATTACTGCAGGATGATGGCACCGCCACTGCGCCACCGTATAAAATAGTGAACAATGAATACAGCTGGCTGGATAAAACCGATCTTGTGTTTATTGACCCTGTTGCCACGGGTTACAGCAGGCCTGCACCAGGAGAAAACCCCAAACAGTTTCATGGTTACGTGGAAGACATACAGTCGGTGGGCTCTTTTATCCGGCATTTTTTATCAAGGTATGAAAGATGGGGTTCTCCAAAATTCCTGGCTGGTGAAAGTTATGGTACCACAAGGGCAGCAGGGCTTTCAAAATATTTGCAGGACAGTTACCGTATTTTCCTGAATGGCATCTTTCTTATTTCACCCGTGCTCAACTTTGGCACCAATGATTATTATATAGGCAACGACCTGCCCCGGGCATTGTACCTGCCTTCTTACACAGCTGCTGCCTGGTATCATAAAAAACTGGCGCCTGCATTACAAAGTGATCTGCAGGCTGCATTGAAAGAAAGCGAGGCTTTTGCTATTGGCGAATATGCATCGGCGTTACTAAAGGGTGGCTGGCTGAGCGACCAGGAGAAAGAGAGGATCGCAGACCGTATGAGTTATTTTACCGGGCTGAGTAAAGAATATTGTTTACAGTCAAACCTGCGGGTTACAGAAGATCATTTTTACAAAGAGCTGCGCCGCAAAGATGGCCTCACTATCGGCAGGCTGGATGCCCGCTTTACGGGCCGTGACCTTGACGATGCCGGGGAAAGTGTAAGTTTTGATCCTTCCTTTGCCAATATCGACGGGCCTTTCACCGCAGCTCTTAATGATTACTTTGAAAAGGAACTGAATTTTAAGGATGAAAAGGCCTATAACATTTTTGGCAACGTGTATCCCTGGAATTACAGTAATGTACAAAACCAGTTCCTGAATGTTGCAGAAAGTCTACGGGATGCCATGACCAAGAATCCTGCATTAAAAGTATATGTTGGTTCAGGCTATTACGATTTTGCCACACCTTATTTTACGGCTTCTTATGATGTGGAGCACATGTTTCTTCGTTCTGAATTAAAGAAGAATGTAAAACGTTATTTCTACCATGCAGGGCATATGTATTATATCAATAAGCCGGACCTGGTGCAGTTTAAAAAAGATATTGATGCTTTTTTTGACTGGAGCAGCAACGTGAAGTAACCTCGGTTTATTTGTAAGCCGGATGATGCAGCTGCAATGTTGTTCTTAAAAAATCCCTGTCAAGATGTGTATAGATCTCGGTGGTGGTGATGCTTTCATGCCCCAGCATTTGCTGTACGGCACGGAGATCTGCACCACCTTCCACCAAATGCGTGGCAAAGGAGTGCCGGAAGGTGTGTGGTGAAATAGATTTTTTTACCTGTGCCTTTTCAGCCAGCTCTTTTATCATTAGAAAGATCATTACCCGGCTAAGCTGGCCGCCATAGCGGTTCAGGAACAGTATATCTTCATTGCCAGGTTTAACAGGGATGTGTACACGAATATCTTTTTTGTAAATGCTGATGTATTTCACTGCATCACTCCCGATAGGTACCAATCTTTCTTTATCACCTTTACCGATCACCCGGATAAAACCCACATCCATATAAAGACAACTGATCCGCAGGTTCACCAGTTCACTCACCCGCAAGCCGCAGCTATAGAGGGTTTCAAGTATGGCTTTGTTCCTGCCACCTTCCGGTTTGCTTAAGTCCAGCTGGCTGATGATCTTTTCAATTTCATCAAAACTCAGTACATCCGGGAGCTTGCGTTTTAATTTAGGTGATTCCAGCAGCACAGTCGGGTCATCTGTAATGATCTGTTCAATAGAACAATATTTAAAAAAGCTTTTGAGCCCGGAGATGATCCTTGCCTGTGATGAAGCCGTCATACCAAGGTTGCTTACCCATTCTGTAAATTTTTGCAGGTCGGCCAGTTTTATTTGCGTGGGTGTTTTCAGGTCACCGGTTTCCTGCAGGTAAGCTGTTAGTTTCTCAATATCCTGCAGGTAAGCTTCCACGGAGTTATCACTCAGTGATTTTTCAAGCTGCAGGTATGATTTGAATCCTTTTTTATATGCTTCCCACATGAGTTATTATTAAAGTTCTTTCTTAACCAAAGGTTTTTAATACCCGGAGAAACGCTAAGTGAATTTCAGCTTTATGTGTCTTGCGTCTTAGCGCCTTCGTGGTTCAAAGCCAATCCAAAGTTCAATTAAAAATCGCAATGAGTAATAATTCATTAATTTCGTCCGCAACACGTTAAAACTGGTATGAAAATAAACCTGCGTTCATTCAAACAAAAAGTAAAACTGAATAAAAGGGCATTCCGTTCTTTTATCACAAGGCTGGAAAATAATCCACCCAAAAAACTTCATAAAATGATGGATGAAGTGGATAAAGAAGTTTGGAAAGAAACAGACTGCCTGAGTTGTGGCAATTGCTGTAAAAAAATGACACCCACTTTCAGCGTGCAGGATATAAAACGTATCAGTGCTCACTTCAGTATGACACCTGCCGAGTTTAAAGACAAATGGCTGGTGTTTGATAAAGCGGATGGCGACTGGCAAAATAAAAAGCAACCCTGCCAGTTTTTAAATTTAGAAGATAATAAATGTTCTATTTACCCGATACGTCCCTCCGATTGTGCGGGTTTTCCGCACCTTACAAAAAAGCCTGCAGTTGACTATATGCATATCAATAAACAGAATATCGAATACTGCCCTGCCACTTATAAGTTCGTGGAAAAGATGAGGGAACTTATGATAAAAAAATAATCCTCATAAAGAAATATCTTCTATCAGGAAATATTCAACAGGGCTATTTTTTAAGATGATGATTGAAAGTATATCAAACTGTATTCTTTTCCAGTGCGGGTGCTGGTAAAGATATTCTTCAGCTGCATTTACCAGGTTCTGTATTTTTTTATTGTTTACTTTTTCTTCCGGCAGCCCAAAGTTTTTTGAACGCCTTGCCTTTACTTCTATAAAATGCAGCACATTGTTTTTTTCTGCAATGATATCCACCTCCCAGTGACTGTACCGCCAGTTCTGTTCCAGCAGCCGGTAACCCTGTTGTGTAAAATAGGCTGCCGCAAGCAGTTCGCCTTCCTTACCGGTATGGATATGCCTTGCCATGCTTAAAGATATTATTAAAAAACAGGATTGGATGCAGCAAAAAATAAGCAGGTGAAATAATTATTACATATTTTTGCCGCAAAGACATTTACAATGCAAAAACAAAATAATACATCTGTTTTAATTGCGGTATTGCTGGTAGTAGCTGCTGCTGTTTCAAGAGTGGTTATGTATCCTCATAACTTTAGCCCGATGGTGGGTATGGCTATTTTTGCCGGCGCCACTTTTACTGATAAGCGTTTGGCCTTTGCATTACCGCTGGCATCTATGCTTTTATCTGATGTTTTGTTTGAAGTGTTTAATGTGGCGCCCGGTTTTTGGGGTTTTGGGCAGGTGGTGGGTTACGGAATTTTTGCATTGATAACTATTATCGCTTTTTCACTTAAAAAAGTTACACCACTGCGTATCGCAGGTTATTCACTCGTTTCTTCTGTCATATTCTTTCTTTTGTCAAACCTTTCTTTCTTTTTAATAGATAATCCTGTTTATCACACTTACCCGCAAAACCTGCAGGGCTTTGCTGATTGTTATGTACAGGCCTTACCATTCTTCAGAACGGCTGTTGTGGCTGATCTAGTTTACAGTTTTGTATTGTTCGGAGGATATTATCTTTTCAGCAGGAGTTTTTCCAAAAGGCCGGTTACTGCATAACAGTTAACCAGGATAACCTGTATCATTTATTTTATTGGGTCCGTCTGCAGCTGCGGTGGCCAGTTCATCACAGCGGTTATTAAAAGGATTATCTGCGTGGCCTTTTACCCATACAAATTTCAGTTTGAAATTTTTGGCAAGCTGGTAGAAACGCTTCCACAGGTCAGGGTTTTTTTTGTCGCCTTTAAAATCCGTTTTTATCCAGTTCTCCAGCCACCCTTTTGTGACTGCATTTACCACGTACTGGCTGTCGGAGTAAACAGTTACCGGTATTTCTCTTTTTTTAATCGATTCCAGTCCTGCAATCACTGCCATTAATTCCATGCGGTTATTAGTGGTATTCTGGTAGCCCTGTGCTAATTCCTTGCGGTGTCCGCCCCACATTAAAATTGCACCATATCCCCCGGGTCCGGGATTTCCACGGGATGAGCCGTCTGTATAAAGTATAATGTCTTCCATTAAACTATTCTCTTTTTTAAATACCTGTAAAAATAAATTGCAGCCGGCTGTAACGACTAAGGTTTAAGAACAATGAATATAGATTGCTAGTCATTACACCTGGAAAACACCTGTTTTTAATTCGGGTATATCTTTATTGTGATTGGCTGCGCTGATCGCTTCGCTGATATGCATTCTTGTATTAATGGGGTCGATGATCGCATCCACCCACAACCTTGCAGCTGCATAGTAAGGCGTTGTTTGTGTATTATAGCGATTGGTTATTTCTGATAATAATTTCTGTTCTTCCTCCGGTGTTATTTCTTTTCCCTGCGATTTTAAAGACGCCACCTGTATCTGCAGTAAAGTTTTTGCAGCCTGCTCTCCACCCATTACAGCAATTTTAGCGGTGGGCCATGCATAAATAAACCTGGGGTCGTATGCTTTACCACACATAGCATAATTACCGGCGCCATAGCTGTTGCCTGTAATGATGGTGATCTTTGGAACAACAGAGTTGGCAACTGCATTCACAAGCTTGGCGCCATCTTTAATAATACCTGCATGTTCACTACGGCTGCCTACCATAAAGCCGGTTACATCCTGCAAAAACACCAGTGGAATTTTTTTCTGGTTACAGTTTAAAATAAAACGGGCTGCTTTATCAGCGCTGTCATTGTATATCACACCACCCAGCTGCATTTCCCCTTTTTTATTTTTTACTATCAGCCGCTGGTTGGCAACAATGCCCACGGCCCAGCCATCTATCCTGGCATAGCCGCAAACGATAGTTTTACCATAGTCCTGTTTAAACTGGTCGAATTCGCTGTCATCAACAATACGCTCTATTATTTCCAGTACATCATACGGCTTGCCATTTGCTGGAAATACACCATACAATTCCGAAGGGTCTTTCTTTGGTTCTTTTGCTTCAATACGGTTAAAACCCGCAGCAGGCTGTGCACCCATTTTACCAACCAGTTTTTTTATTTCGTCTAAGCATTCCTGTTCGGTACTGAATTTATAATCGGCAATACCCGATATCTCTGTATGGGTGGCAGCGCCGCCCAGTGTTTCAATATCGATGTCCTCACCAATGGCTGCTTTTACAAGGTACGGTCCGGCTAAAAAGATAGACCCGTTTCCTTCCACCATCAGGGTTTCATCGCTCATAATGGGTAAGTAGGCACCGCCTGCAACACAGGTGCCCATTACTGCAGCTATCTGTGTAATACCCATGGCGCTCATCTTTGCATTGTTGCGGAAGATGCGGCCAAAATGTTCTTTGTCAGGAAATATTTCATCCTGCATGGGCAGGAATACACCGGCACTGTCAACCAGGTAAACTACAGGAAGATGATTCTCCATGGCAATCTCCTGCATGCGTAAATTCTTTTTGCCGGTAATGGGGAACCAGGCACCAGCTTTCACTGTTTGATCATTGGCCACAATTATACATTGCCGGCCACTGATATATCCAACTCCGGCTACCGTACCACCGGCCGGGCAACCACCTTGGTTCTTATACATTTCAAAACCGGCGAATGCTGCTATTTCGATAAAAGGTTTTCCTTTATCACAGAGATAGGCGATCCTTTCCCTGGCAGTGAGTTTGTTTCTTTCCTTTTGTTTATCGGCTGCTTTCTTGCCACCACCCTCATAAATTTTTTCCAGGTGCTGTCTTACCTGGCTGCAGGCCAGTTTAAGTGCATCCTCGTTTTTATTGAATTCAAGACTCATAAAGTAAAGGTAAGTGGTTTAGTGGTTTAGTGGTTTAGTGGTTTAGTGGTTTAGTGGTTTAGTGGTTTAGTGGTTTAGTGGTTTAGTGAAAGTGAGGAGATGCAAGATAGCATTAATACTGCTGAACGGAGCGTCGCCAATGAAGTAGAACCAGGGAGCGGCAGCTGGTAGCCAAATAATCCTTCAGGTAATATATTAATCACCTGCTTAAAATTTGTGTTCATTCGTGTAATCTGTGGTAAAACCATGGCTTTACCGCCGTTAAACATTTCCCAAGATTTTTTGAACGGAAAGTTGCCAAGTCCTTAATTATGGTATTTTTGCCCCACTTACAAAAAAATAATTATGAGTATTGGATGGATCATTTTTATTCTTGCAACGATTGGATGGCATATTGGACTGTATGGAATGTTCAAAAAAGCGGGTATTGAAGGCTGGAAAGCGTTGGTGCCTTTTTATAATACCTGGTGCATGGTTACTAAAATGGACCTTAAACGCATCTGGTTCTTTCTCCAGTTTATTCCTATTGCGGGACAGTTTATCACTATATGGATCACTATTAAATTCGTAGAGCATTTTGGCCGCTTTGGTGTGGGGCATCATGCACTCACTGTGCTGGTTCCTTTTCTTTATTTTCCTTATTTAGGCTTTTCAAAGGATGAACGTTATGCTGGTAAACTGGTGGTGGACAATTACAAAAAATCAGTTTGGCGGGAATGGATAGATGCGGCAGCTTTTGCAGTTGTTGCAGCTACTATCATCCGCACATTTATATTTGAAGCTTATACCATACCCACACCTTCGGAAGAAAAGACATTGCTTGTTAATGATTTTTTGTTTGTGAGTAAATCGGCTTACGGACCACGTATTCCCAATACGCCGCTGGCAATGCCGTTTATGCACCATACCATTCCCGGGCTGAATGTAAAATCATACGTGGAATGGATACATATCCCTTATACAAGATGGTTTGCATCACCTGTAAAAAGAAATGATGCGGTGGTATTTAACTTTCCTGTTAATGATACATTGATCAATGATGTTCCGCCTTCAGGAGAGGAACAGGAGTTTGGTTCAAGAATAACTTATTACGAAGCGGTACGCCAGATTGGGAGAGATGCTGTGTGGAACAGGTTTGGAGACCTTATTATTACAAGGCCCGTAGATAAAAGAGAGAATTTTATAAAACGCTGTGTGGCCATAGCAGGTGATACGGTGAAAATTGTAAATGGTAAATTATTTATCAGCGGCAACCCGGAATCTTTCTTTCCATATTCAGAAACGTATTACTGGTATAAGGGGCCGCAGACTTACCTGGATGCCGAGGCATTAAAACCAATGGGTATAAATGTCAGGGAAGACCAGGGTGATATCGATACAAGGACAACACCCGGAAGGATAAAAGTAAATATCACCAACGAAGAATACAACAAATTGAGCCCGTCGAACAAGGCTTTGTTTGAAAGAGTAGTTGAGGCGCCTTCTTCACAGGTATTTCCTTACTACAATGCAGCTTCAGGCTGGAGTATCGACAACTTTGGACCTCTGTGGATACCTGCAAAGGGAGCTACCATCGACCTGTCAAAAGATGATAATTACATAAAGTACGAACGTTGTATCCGGGTATATGAAGGTAACCAGCTTGACGTACAAAATGGAAAGTTCATCTTAAACGGGAAGGAAACAACTTCTTACACTTTTAAAATGAATTACTATTGGTTGATGGGTGATAACCGCCATAACTCACTTGACAGCCGCAGCTGGGGTTTTGTACCGGAAGATCATGTGGTGGGCAAGGCTTCGCTGATATGGTTCAGCTGGGAAAAAGGCCCAAGATGGAAAAGGATGTTCCGTTCTATTAATTAATGCGTAAGAGACGAGAGTATCGTTTTGATTATTTAAATCATTATATTTACAAAGACACAAGTAATTGTGTCTTTTTTAGCTTTATACTTTTTTAAATTTTTACAATGACAAAAAAGGATATCCAGTTTACAGTTGATGTATATAATAATGCTGAAGAACTTAGCGCTGAAGATGCAGCCCTTGTTTCAAAGGCGAGAGAGATAACATCAATGGCGTATGCGCCTTATTCTAAATTTTTGGTAAGCGCAGTTGCTAAACTCAGCAACGGGCAGGAAGTGATCGGCACCAACCAGGAAAATGCTTCTTATCCTGTAGCTATTTGTGCAGAAAGAGTTTTACTATCTTCTGCCGCCATGTTATATCCCAACGTAAGTATTGAAACCATGGCCATCAGTTATAAAAACCTGAATGGCGAAAGTGATAAACCTATTTCACCCTGCGGTATGTGCAGGCAGGCTCTATCAGAATATGAAGAAAGAACAAAACACCCCATCCGCCTGTTATTAAGCGGAGTGAAAGGAGAGGTGTTTGTGATACAAACAGCCAAACAGCTGCTGCCACTTACATTCACTTCCGGGGATCTGAAGCAATAATCATTTTACAATCCATTCAACCGAATATATTTTATGCAAAAAGCTCAATTTGGCATGATCGGTCTTGGCACCATGGGACGAAACCTGTTGCTGAACATTGCCGATCATGGTATAGCGGCCTGCGGTTATGATAAGAATCCTGACCAGCAGAAAAGACTGCTGGAAGAAGGTGCTGGTAAACCGGTGCAGGCCGCAACCTCCCTGCAGGCCTTTGTTGACAGTCTTGAATCTCCCCGCCGTATTATGATGCTGGTACCTGCAGGAAAAATTGTGGATGCAGTGATTAATGAAGTGGCACCATTGCTGCAACCGGGTGATATTTTAATTGATGGCGGTAACTCTCACTTTACTGATACTGATGCAAGAATTGAAAGGCTGAAACCTACCGGTATTCATTTTACCGGCATGGGTGTAAGTGGTGGTGAAGATGGAGCCCGGTTTGGCCCAAGTATGATGCCGGGTGGCAATGCAGGGGGGTACCATGAGTTGAAAAATATTCTTGAAAAAATAGCAGCACAGAGTGACGAAGGCCCTTGTGTAACTTTTATTGGAAATGGCAGCGCCGGGCATTATACAAAGATGGTGCATAACGGCATCGAGTATGCCATTATGCAGCTCATCAGTGAAGTGTATGCTTTGCTGAAAAATGTGGCGGGCTTAAGTAATGATGAACTGCATGAAGTATTTGCAGGCTGGGATAAAGGAAAATTGCAATCCTTCCTGGTGGAGATCACATCAAAGGTCTTTTTGCAAAAAGATGAAGCTGATCCTTCAAAAAGACTGGTGGATGCCATACTGGACCGTGCCGGTCAAAAAGGTACCGGTATGTGGACCAGTAACAGTTCACTCGAACTGCATGTACCCACGCCAACCATCAATGATGCTGTAACGGCAAGGGATATCTCTGTTTATAAAACAGAAAGGATGCAGGTGGATGCTTACCATTCAGCAAATAATACACCTGTTGTAAAAGATAAAAAACTGCTTGTGCAGCAACTGCATGATGCTTTATACTTTGGTATGATGATCAGTTATGTGCAGGGCCTGCACCAGTTACACAAAGCATCTGCTGCTTATAATTATGATATTGATCTTGCGGAAGTGGTACGTATCTGGAAAGGAGGGTGTATCATCCGTTCCGCTATGCTGAATGATATCAGGAAAGTGTACCTGCAGGAGCCAACGCTGAATAACCTGCTGCTGGATAAACATTTTTACCAGGCCATTGCTGCCAACAGGAGTGCATTGGTGGAGGTGATCAAAGCTGCCATGGACAATGGCATTGGTGTTCCATGCCTCAGCAGCAGCCTGCATTATTTTGATATGTTCAGCACCGGCAGGCTGCCTTCCAATTTGATACAGGCACAAAGAGATTTGTTTGGCGCACATACTTATGAAAGATTAGATAAAGAAGGTTCATTTCACACAAACTGGGACTAATGGCTAAGAAAAAGGATTATCCTGCATCCATCATCATTTTTGGCGCCAAGGGTGATCTTACCCGGCGCAAACTGGTGCCTGCTCTGTACAATTTATACCTGGGTGGTTTTCTGCCGGCAGCATTCAATATTTTTTGCGTGGATTATGTTGCTGTGGTGGAAGAGGAATATAAGAACGACCTGCTTTCCGGCATCAATGAATTCTCAAGGAACGGTAAAGCCGATGAAGCAAACTGGAGGAATTTTTCAGCAAAACTGCATTACATGCAGGGTGATTTTTTAAAGGCCGAAACCTTTAGTAATTTAAAAGCTATCCTTGATAAAGCTGAAAAGGAAAATAATCAGAGAGGCAGCAGGACCTTTTATTATGCAGTTGCTCCAAAATTTATAGAGATCATTTCTGATGCTTTATACAAACATGTGATCTGCAACAAAGATAACCTCGATCGTATTGTAATTGAAAAACCATTCGGTACTGATCTTGAATCTGCACGTAAGCTCAACCAGTTTTTAAGAAAACGTTTTTCCGAAAAACAATTGTACCGCATCGATCATTACCTTGGAAAAGAGACAGTACAGAATATGATGGCATTCAGGTTTGCCAACAGCATATTTGAGCCACTGTGGAATAATAAATACATCGATCATGTGCAGATAAGTGTGTCAGAGGAAGTGAGTGTGGGCAGGCGGGGTGCTTATTACGACAGCAGCGGCGCTATCAGGGACATGATCCAGAATCATTTGCTGCAGCTGCTTTGTGTTACAGCTATGGATTGCCCGGGTGTGTATGAAGCGGAATCGATACGTAATGCCAAGAATAAAGTATTGAAGAGCATTAAACTTTACAGCAGGGAACAGGTATTTAAAAATGTGGTGAGAGGACAGTACACAGCAGGAAAACTGAATGACCAGGACCAGGTAGCTTACAAGAGCGAGGCGAATGTTGCATCTAATTCGGTTACTGAAACTTTTGTAGCAGCCAAATTATTTATTGATAATGCGAAATGGAAAAATGTGCCATTCTTTTTACGTACAGGCAAATGTCTTCCAAGGCAGGCTTCTGTTATAATCATCCAGTTTAAAGAAACGCCGCATAAGATATTTAAGAATGATGTGCATGCCAACAGGCTTATCATAAGCATACAGCCTGAGCAGGAGATCAGCCTCCTGATAGAAAGTAAAGTGCCTGGTCTTGTTATGAAATTCAAGAATACGGAAATGGATTTTACTTACAAGGAAAGCTTTACCGAGGCAGTGCCAGAGGCATATGAAGCCCTGTTGCTGGATGTGATGCAGGGGGATGCCACCTTGTTTATGAGGGCTGACCAGGTGGAAGGCGCCTGGAAGGTGGTAATGCCAATCATTGATGCCTGGAAAAAATATCCGAAACAGGGATTACATACTTATAAGGCTGGCAGCTGGGGACCAACCGCTGCCAAACAATTATTAAAAGGTTATGCCAGCGACTGGTATTTGCTGGACGATAATAATCATGCAGGCTAAAAAAAATATTGTTACCACCTGGCCCAATGCGGCAGCACTGGCATTGTCAGCAGCCAATTTAATTGTTATTGAAAGTAATAAAGCGATCGTGACAAAGGGATATTTTACCATTGCCTTAAGCGGCGGCTCCACACCAAAATTGTTATTTGAACTATTGGCCACGGCGCCGTTTGCAAAAAATATACAATGGAAAAAAGTATTTGTCTTTTTTGGTGATGAAAGATTTGTGCCGCATACAAGTGCGGAAAGTAATTATAAAATGGCGTTTGATACATTGCTGTCAAAAGTGGGCATACCGCCTAAAAATATTTTTGGCATAAAAACCGCTGACACGTCTCCTGCGCAATCAGCAACATACTATGAACAGGCTGTAAAAAAGTATGTGGATGCCCGCCGCCCGTTTGACATGATCCTGCTGGGTATCGGTGAAGAAGGACATACAGCATCTATTTTCCCCGGCAGTGCTTTATTAGGGGAGAAAAAGAAACTGGTAAAGGAAGTTTTCGTAAAAGAAAAAGACATGTGGCGGATCAGTTTTACTTTGCCGCTTATCAACAGGGCAAAGAATGTTGCTTTTTTAGTGAGTGGAGATGGTAAAAAAGATATCCTGAAAACTATATTCTCCGCTAAAGGAAAAAAACTGCCTGCTGCGATGGTACAACCTGCCGGTAATCTCTGCTGGTTTATTGATGAAGCCGCAGCCGCATCGCTTTGATGCCGCAATAAAAAAGCTGCATTCTTTTGGAATGCAGCTGCACTTAAAACTTAAAACATAAATCTAAAACCCTGAAATAACAAAACTGTTTAAATTATTTATAACGGTCCCCGTAGTATTTACCGGCGGTTTTAATTCGTTTATTTCAACCTGGGGCATCAGTACTTTATTTACTTTCGATACAATTATATCTTTTGCAATATTGAACGTTTTACTTTGTTTGATATCCAGCGAAGAAGCGCCGATGTTCAATGTATACCTGCCTGCTTCGGTGATCCAGGAGCTGCTTCCCGTATCAAAAGAAGCAAGATCGGCAGCAGTGATCGTAAAGCTGAGTATTTGTTTTTCACCAGGCTGCAGCAATTTTGTTTTTGCAAATGCTTTCAGTTCTTCAGCCGGTTTGTCCAGTTTTTTTCCTGGTGCGGCAATATATAACTGGGCTACTTCCTTGCCGGCTTTTTTTCCAGTATTGGTTACCGTTACTGCAGCTGTAATACTGCCATTGGGCAATACTTTACCGAGGGTTAAATTGCTGTAGCCAAAACTGGTGTACGATAAGCCATACCCAAATTCATAAGCAGGCTTTACTTTAAATGTGTTGTAATAGCGGTAGCCAACATAGATGCCTTCTTCATAAACCACTTCTGCCAGTGGCTGCTGCATACCCATCATGCCTGCGGTAAACTGGCCGGGAATTTCTTTGCCGGGGAAATTTTTTGAGGAAGCATCATCTTCATATTTTACAGGGAATGTGGTGGCCAGTTTACCAGATGGATTTACTTTGCCGCTTAATACATCTGTTACCGCATTGCCGGCTTCCATGCCCGGTTGCCAGGTAAGCAGGATGGCATCTACTTTATCTCTCCAGCTGGCAGTTTCTATTACACCACCAGCATTAATGATGAGCACCACTTTTTTATTTTGTGCATGAAATGCATTGCTGACGTTATTGACCAGGTTGATCTCTGATTCTTTCAAATTAAAATCATTTTCTACTTTCCTGTCAGAGCCTTCACCTGCGTTTCTGCCAATGGTAATAAGTGCTATACCTGCTTCAGCAGCTTTTTTATTCAGCAGTTCAGCATTTATTTCCAGCTCTGGTATACGGGGTGTGGGATTCATAAATTCTTCGATAAAACTTTTCTTTGGTTGTTTTGCTTTTTCTGCTGCCACATAAGGTGTATACAGTTCATTGATGTCAGCATCTAATTTGAAACCTGCATTTGATAAACCCTGTACCAATGAAACAGTATATTCTTCATTTACATCACCACTGCCCGTACCACCTGAAATGAAATCATAAGAAGTAATACCAAAGGCAGCAATGCTCTTGTCTTTTGCAACAGGCAGTACCTGGTTATTGTTTTTCAACAAGATCATGCCATCTGCAGCAGCAGTCCGGGCTACCTGTGCATGGGCTTTCAAGTCTGGCTTGTTGCTGTAGGCATATTTTTTATAAGCTGGTGTTTGCAAAATATAATTTACCATACGCTCAGCATTTTCGTTTAATATTTTTTCATCCAGCGTACCGTTACTAACGGCATCGAGTATTTCCTTTTTTTGAGCCGGCTTACCCGGCATCAGCAGGTCGTTGCCAGCCTTCATCTGCGCCACTGCATCTTTACCGCCAAACCAGTCTGTCATTACCAGGCCTTTAAAACCCCATTCTTTTCTTAAGATAGTGGTAAGCAGGTCAGGGTCTTCAGAAGTATAGACACCGGCAATTTTATTATACGAACTCATCACAGTCCAGGGGTTAGATTCCTTCACGGCTATCTGGAATCCTTTTAAATAAATTTCCCGTAATGCTCTTTCACTCACAACCGTATTAACCGTATTCCTGTTCTTTTCCTGGTTATTCGCTGCAAAATGTTTAATAGAAGTGCCCACACCGTTTGATTCAATGCCATTCACCATGGCAGCAGCCATTTTGCCTGATACCAGCGGGTCTTCTGAATAGTATTCAAAATTTCTTCCGCCAAGCGGGTTACGGTGTATATTCATCCCGGGAGCAAGTAAAACATCTACGCCATATTCTTTTACCTCGTTACCCATGGCTTTACCAACTTCCTGTACCAGTTTGGTATCCCAGGTAGATGCAAGTAAGGTGGCAACCGGCCAGGCGGTGGCATAATAAGTTTTTTTATCATTCTCTCTTGTAGGGCTGATACGTAGACCGGCAGGACCATCTGCAACAACTGTGGTGGGGATACCCAGTCTTTGTATCGCATAGGTGGTACCGGCTGCTCCGGGAACTTTATCTGTTGTTTGTCCAACAACAGGCGCATCATTATTAGCTGGCATACCAGGCAGCTTCATACCCATACCCACCACCAGGTTTACCTTTTCTTCAAGTGTCATTTTATTAACCAGCTCCCTGGCTTTGGAAATTTTGCCCTGAGAAAAAGTTACGGTGGGAATAATCATGGAAAGGAGAAAGAGTTGTTTCATTTTACAATCGTTTGTACTGTAAAATTCGATCCTGATTCAAAGCGCCGGTTTGATAATTGTCAAATAATAACAACACGGGTGGGTTGTATTAAAATAAATTTTTATGCCGAAAGGTATTTTCCCGTAACCGTAAACTGTTTTCCCGATTCCGTTTAACTAAGCTTTTTACTGCGGGTAATTTTGCCGCTGGTTATAACAACCATGGATAACTGCACTATGCAGTCGTCAGTTAAAAACCTTTTCCGGAGGGCATACTGGTTTTTCTTTTACAAAACGTTGTAGAGTTTTTTTAGGCTATGCCCGCCCAATTAAAAAACTGTCTTATCAAAACTAAAAGGAACATGAAGAAAATCAGTACAATTTTATTACTGCTTATTGCCGTAACAAGTTCGGTTATGGCACAACAACACACAGGAAGTATTAAGGGAAAAGTAAAAACTGCTGACAACAAAGCTGCTGAAGGCGTTACGATCTTGCTGAAAAACACAGCAAAGAATGCGGTGGCGGACAATGATGGTGTGTTTGAAATTAAAAATATCGCACCAGGTAATTACACACTGGTTGTAAGCCTGGTGGGGCATAATGACATTGAAAAAGATGTAACAGTTGAAAACGCAAAAGCATCAGCGATAGATATTCAACTCGCTTTATCCGACCGTGACCTGAATGAAGTAGTGGTGGTTGCCAACAAAAACAGTTTTAAAACAAACCGTACTTCTAATTCATTGCGCCTGCTTAGCCCGATTTTAGAGATTCCACAAAACATACAAGTTGTAACTGCAAAAACGATTAGCAACCAGCAAATATTTGACATGCTGGAAGGTGTAACCCGTAACGTAAGCGGCGCCACCCGTGTGGAGCATTGGGATAATTATGCAAGGATCACCATGCGGGGCAGCAATGTGGAAGGTTTCAGGAATGGTATGAATGTGGCAACTGCCTGGGGACCCCTCACTGAGGATATGAGCATGGTGGAAAGGATTGAATTTGTAAAAGGACCAGCGGGCTTTATGCTGGCCAATGGCGATCCTGCAGGTTTTTATAACGTGGTTACAAAAAAGCCAAGCGGCCGTAATAAAGGAGAGGTAGGCGTATCACTTGGCAGTTTTGACCTGTACAGGGCTACAGTCGACCTGGATGGTAAATTATCAAAAGACGGAAAATTATTATATAGGCTGAATGTAATGGGGCAATTGAAAGGCTCTCACCGCCAGTTTGATTATAACAACCGTTATTCTATAGTACCGGTACTTAAGTATTTAATTGATGACAAAACATCAGTAACACTGGAATATACGCACCAGTATTCCGAAGTGAATGTGATCGGCTCTAACTATGTTTTTTCAAAAAGAGGCTATGCTGATCTGCCAAAAGAATTTACAACAGCAGAAGCAAACATGCCGGCAACAAAAATGAATGATAAAAACGTATTGTTCATTTTTGATCATAAGATCAACGAGGACTGGAAATTTACTGCACAGGCCGCTTACTTTAATTACCAGCAGGTGGGTGCTTCATTGTGGCCATGGGGTTTTGATGCAAACAATGACAGCCTGATGCAGCGGGGTATGAGTATATGGGATGTGCAGGGCATCAGCAAAATAGGACAGATGTTTGTAAATGGTAAGGTGCGAACAGGTGCGGTTACACACAAAGTGCTTGCGGGCATTGATATGAGCAATAAAGAATATTACCACGACTGGAACCAGGGTGGTGCTTTGGGTGGCCCTGATTTTAATATTTATAAACCTGTGTATGGAGGCGTTACATTACCTGTTTTTGACAGGAGTAAAAATATACGTGAACGGGGTGTACGTTATTACAATGGGTATAGTGCATTTTATGTTCAGGACGAAGTAGGCCTGATGG
The DNA here is from genome assembly GCA_047600665.1 of Ferruginibacter sp. Taxonomy (GTDB): domain Bacteria; phylum Bacteroidota; class Bacteroidia; order Chitinophagales; family Chitinophagaceae; genus Ferruginibacter. The sequence goes on along the minus strand of JASGKJ010000003.1, from coordinate 300,483 downwards.
ATAATAGACTCCGTTTAACTTTAGCCGCCAGGTATACTAAATTGAAAGCAGGCGATGTGTACAATGGAGATGCATCCAATAAGAAAGTAACACCACGTTTGGGGCTAAGTTATTCTATTGATAAAAATACCGCTTTCTATTTCCTGAAGGACGAAGCATTTATTGAGAACTATGGCTCTGACTGGCAGGGAATAAGTTTTAAACCGATCACCGGTGGTAATATGGAAGTGGGTATCAAAAGAGACTGGATGAAAGGAAAATGGAATACGGCAGTTTCTGTATACCAGATCACCAGGAATAATGTGCTTACCACTGATTTTGCCCATCCAAAAAGATACGCTCCCGACAGTACGGTACTTGAATACCACCAGCGTCAAAGCGGCCAGCAAAAAACAAAAGGTGTTGAAGTGGATATAAAGGGACAAATTGTTCCGGGGCTTGATGTGATCATCAACTATGCGTTCACTGAAGCAAAAGTTACAAAAGACGCAGAGGAAAAGAATGTGGGTGTACAGGTACCTGGCTCAAGCAGGCACGTACAAAATACCTGGCTTACTTACAGGATCGATAAAGGTGCATTAACTGGCCTGGGTATTTCGCTTGGTTACCAGTACCAGGTAAAACGTTCACCCTGGTATGTGTTTGACGGTTCTCAGAACAGCCTTCCGGATTATTTCCGTCTTGATGGTGGTATATCTTACCAGCGGGAGAAAATTGGGTTCAATCTCGTGGTAAATAATATCCTGAATAAATACCTGTATTCTGGTGCGCCTTTCGGAGATTATTATTACTGGCAGTCGGAAGCTGGAATTAATTCAAGATTCAGTGTGAGCTATAAATTTTAAATAAAAAATAATTGTCATGATGCCAGCTTCATCACACTGAATGTGCATCGTTGCCACGCTCGTTTCAACATTTAATTTTCAATTGGTCTTTTCGTAAGCAATAATGAGATTCAAAAAAATAATTGGTAAAATCCACCTCTGGCTCGGGCTTGCATCCGGGCTGGTGGTGGTTTTTTTGGGTATCACCGGCTGCATACTTGCATTTGAAAACGAGATAAGAGCCCTTACTGAAACATACCGGGAAGTGCCTGTACAAAGTAAACCATTCCTGCCACCAACTGTATTAAAACAGGTGGCAGAAAATCATCTCACATCAAAAAAATCATTGGGGGTTGAATATCCCGGCGCAGGTAAAGCAGCTGTATCCGCTTATTATGATGAAAATAATTACGAACTCGTTTTCTTAGATCCTTATACAGGAGCATTTCTGAAACATAAGAACATGAATTCAGATTTTTTCCGGGTGGTGCTGGATGGTCATTTTTATTTATGGCTGCCGCCAAATATTGGTCAGCCAATTGTAGCCTCAGCCACACTTATTTTTTTGGTCATGCTGATAACAGGCCTCATATTATGGTGGCCAAAAAATAAAGCAGCACGCAAACAGCGTTTCTCAATAAAATGGACTGCCAAATGGCGCCGTAAAAATTACGACCTGCATAATGTACTGGGTTTTTATATGACATGGGTGGCCATCTTTATTGCCATCACCGGTCTTGTATGGGGATTTGAATGGTTCTCCAATTCATTGTACTGGGCAACAAGTGGCGGAAAGAAAATGATTGAAGAAAAACACCCTGAATCTGATACGACTAAAATGGGAGCCGTTGCAAATGTAACGGACCTGGTATGGGCCCTGCATAAAAACGAAGTAAAGGCTGATGAGGGTTTGTCTATCTATTTCGCAGGTGACTCCCTGGCACCAGTAGAAGCTTTTATCAATCACAGGCCAGGTACCTATTACAATATGGATGCTTACCATTATGACCAGTACACCGGTAAAGAAATGCCGGTGGCGGGCGTATATGCAGGTAAGTTCAAAGATGCAAAAGTTGCTGATAAGATCCGTCGTATGAACTATGATATTCATGTGGGTGCTGTGCTGGGCTTACCGGGTAAGATCATGGCTTTTTTTGCAAGCCTTATTGCCGCAAGTTTACCCATTACCGGTTTTATAATATGGTGGGGTAGAAGAAAAAAAGCAAAAGCTGCAAGTCCTGTTATTAAACCCGAAAGCGATACAGATGTTGAACCCGTTTTATCTGCCTGACCGTATCCTGCTTAATGTTTCCAGTGTAATGCCCAGGAAAGAAGCAATATAAGAGAGCGGTATTCTTTTAATGATCTCCGGCGAATTTTTTACAAGTCCTTCATAACGTTGCTGTGCAGTTTCAAACTGGATGGAGTCCATTCTCAGCTGGGATAAGATCAATGAACCTGTCAGCATTTTCCTGAACATGGTTTCTATTTCATGGTATTCTCCAGCCAGCCGCATCAGGTCGTTGTGATGAATGCCCATTACTTCTGCAAGCTCCAGTGTATGGATGATGAGTTTACTTGGCGTACGGTTAAAAAAGCTGGTAATGGATAGAAAGAACTGTTCGTCTGTAGCAAACCATTCTGATACTTCTTTGCCGTTTTTATGATAATAGATCCTGGCTATCCCTTTTTTTATAAAGAATATATAATCACATACTTCATGTTCTCTTAGTAAATGATGGTCTTTGGGTACGGTCCAGTGCTGCCACGCATTTAAATAAACCTGCATCACTTCAGGAGAAAGCAATGAGATCAGGTTCGTTTCTCTTTCTAATGCATCCATCACAATTTGATTGGCAGTTTAGCAACCTGGTTAATTTGATCCGTGTACGCTGCCAGGTCTGTGTATAAAATATTATCCCTTTACGATCTTATTATAGCTGGCAGCAATACCTTTTATCAGCGATGAACTAAAGCCCTGGTGTTCCATTTCATTCAGCCCTGCAATAGTGCAGCCTTTTGGTGTTGTTACTTTATCTATTTCCTGTTCAGGATGCGAACCCTTTTGTAATAACAGTTCCGCTGCACCTTTTACTGTTTGTGCAGCAATGAGGTTGGCGGTGGCAGAGTCAAAACCAATTTCAATACCACCCTGAATGTTTGCTCTTATATAACGCATGGCATAGGCTGTGCCGCAGGCGCCGAGTACTGTAGCCGCATCCATCAGTTTCTCATCTATCAATGCCACTTTTCCAACGGTATCAAATAACCCTTTTACATATTTTACCTGCTCTTCACTGGCATTGCTGGCACTGAGGCAGGTCATACTTTCCTGTATGGCGATAGCAGTGTTGGGCATGGCACGAAATACCGGCATTTTCTTTTTTACGGCGCCTTCAATATCTGCAACAGAAATACCTGTTACAACGGAAACAAGAATATGTTTTGCTGTAAGATCTTTCTTTACACTGTTCAATACATCACTTACCTGGAAAGGTTTTATAGCCAGTATCACCAGCTCACTGTTTTTAATAGCAGCATTGTTGTCACTTGTTACTGCCACGCCACGATCTGCCAGTGCTTTTAAGGTGGCTGTGTTTCTTTTGGTTACGGTAATATCTGCTGCTTTGCAGAATTTACTTTTTAGTAATCCTTCCGCTATGGCAGTGCCTAAATTGCCGCCACCAATGATCGCTATCTTTTTGCTCATGTTTATTTTTTATGAAGACTGCAATTTAATTAAAGATTATTGTTCATCATATGCTCATTACTTCCTGATAATTTTCTTTTGGAATGTATTTCCTTCCTGGGTCCATATTTTTAGATAAAATACCCCTGGTTGAAGACGCTGCAGTTCCCGTGACAGTGAGATAACATTAGCTCCATTCTTCAGCCTGATATTTCTTTTATAAATGCCCCGGCCCGACAGGTCTGTCAATAATAATTCCCCGCTGGTTTTCAGTGTTGAGCTGATCTGTATGTTTAATTCATCTGCAAATGGATTGGGGTAAACTGTTATATCCTGTATCAAATTATTATTGATCCTCACCACAGGACTGTAACTTACTTTACCATCAGCATCCACCATTTTTATCCTGTAATAACAGGATGAATAATGTATATTTTGTACATCGGCAAACTGGTAAGTGGAGGTCGTACTTGTATTGCCATAGGCAGTCTTTTCACCAATCTTTACAAAGCCAATACCGGAAACACTTTTTTCAATTTCAAAATGATGCAGGTTAATTTCTGTGTAAGTTGTCCATGTCAGCAACACATCATCATCATTTTTTCTTGCAACAAGCTCTCCAAATTTTACAGGAATAATGGAAGATACAGGCCAGTAATTGGTGGCAAGGTCAAGTAAGCCGGGGCCGGCCCATATTAATGAACCATTAACAGTTCCGGCAACGGAGTTGATCGTTGATTTAGGAATGTAAAACAACCCATCACCCAACGAAGAAAAATAAACATTCCCGGATGAATCAAATGCAACACCCGTAACAGCAGAGGTGAATGGCTGGTTATTATTATCATTTACCTGGAATTTTTTTGTTAATACCGGTGAGGCTGATTTTGTATCAAGACTGTAAATGACCGTAGAAGAAGGGACGCCTGAGGAACTGCTGTTATTGGCCAGTACCAGCATCCTGCCTTCACCATCAATTGCAACATCTCCATTATTAAAATCCTGTGCGGAGCCATCTGCGCCTGCAAACTGCAGGTCTGTACTTACCAGTGTAACATTAACAGGCGCAACAGCATTGGTTATAAATTTTGCAAGGTATATTTTTGATGCTTCCCGGTCAGCTGCAAGTATCCATCCAACACCTGCTGCGTCCACTCCAAGCCGCACATAACCCAGGTCGCTTGTGTCAGCACCGTTCAGGTCAACCTGGCTGATGATCTTAAAATCCCGGCCATCGGGTCTTGCTGCTATGAGATAGAGCATTCCCTTTTCACCTTGTGGCGAAGGGGTATAATAAATATAGCCCTGTTCGTTTACACCCATGCCCGGTGTGGGAACATTGCCATTGACTGCATTACCAAAAAAAATATTCCAGGCTGGTGCACCAGGAGTAAAAACGCCCTGGTTAACCTGGAACCCTGATATTAACTGTCCATAACCATAGTAATTGCCATTAAGCGATGCCAGCAGGTTACAAACTACAATGCTGTCACTAACAGTAACGCCACCACGTGATATGGAAAAAGTGTATTTGCCTGCTGCAGCTGAAGAAAATGTTACAACCTGGCTTTCGGAATTGCTGGTGGGCATTAAACCGCTTATACCCGTTGTTGGGCTCACAGTCCATGTGTAATTGCCTGTGCCGGGAAGATCGTTATCATTAACAAGATCCAGGTACACTTCAGCAGAAACCGTGTAGCCGGGTTTCGGTTGAAGGAGACCGTCGTATGGATAGGAAGTGAGTGTTTGGGATGATGCATAAGCTCCGCAAATAAGAACAAACAGGCATGCAGCAAAGGTTCTGCTTAGTAAAGGTTTCATCATCACAACTTATTTGACAACCTGAATATAGCAATAGTTACACACTTACCGGTGGTCTTTTTTACAGTGCACTGAGTGCACCTTCGGCCTCATGTGCCGAAAGCAGGTTGCCGATGGCATTATCGTATTTGTTTTTCCAGCTGCTTATATTATCCCAGTCTTGTCCATCTATCATAATATTGCCTGTGGTTACTTTTCCAAGCTCTTCAAAAGGAATATTCAGTGAAGATAACAGGGCTTTCAGTGTACCCAGCTGTTTATCTTTTACAGCCACCACCACACGGCTTTGTGCCTCGCCAAAAAGATAAGCGTCTTTTCGTATACTGCTGTCTGTTGTAATATCAAATCCAAGATTTTTATTAAAACAGCTTTCTATCAATGACACGAATAAACCGCCTTCGCTTATATCATGTGCCGAACTGATCAATTTATCACTGATCAGCTGGCCAATTGCTTTTTGCAGGGCATATTCTTCTTCCAGTTCAAAATAAGGGGCAGGGCTGTGTTCAATACCATGGATCTTGTGCAGGTATTCAGATGAGCTGATATCATCTTTGCTGCTGCCGATCAAAAGAATGCTGTCGCCGGCTTCTTTAAAGTCCATTGTCATTTTTGCATCAACAGCATCCAGCACACCCACCATGCCAATGGTAGGAGTGGGGTATACGGCACCGTCAGGCGACTGGTTGTAAAAACTTACGTTACCACCAGTAACGGGTGTATCAAATTTACGGCAGGCATCACCCATGCCTTTAATGGCATGTACAAACTGGTAATATACTTCAGGATTATAAGGATTACCAAAATTGAGACAATTGGTAATACCCAGCGGATGACCGCCACTGCAAACAATATTCCTGGAGGCTTCAGCCACAGCGATCATGGCACCTTTATAAGGATCTGCATATACATAACGGCTGTTGCAGTCTGTCGTTAATGCCAGTCCTTTGTTAGTTGGTTTTGCAATCACCACTGCGGCATCACTCGGTGCGTTGGTGCTGGCAGAGCCTGCGCCAACCATGCTGTCGTATTGTTCATATATCCAGCGTTTACTTGCAATATTGGGTATGCTGATAATTGCTTCAGCTGCTTTTTTCAGGTCACCCGGAATTGCAATAGCAGTTGCATCAAACTTTTTTATTTCATTAAAATATTGCGGCGCACTAAATTCTCTTTCGTATTGCGGTGCACCGCCACCCAATACCAGTTCCTGAGCAGGTACTTCAGCTTCCAGTACATCATTCATATAAAAACGGAGCATACCATCATCCGTTACTTCTCCAATTTCACTGCAGGGCAGGTCCCATTTTTCAAAGACGTTTTTTACAATATCTTCTTTCCCCTTTTGTACCACCATCAGCATCCTTTCCTGACTTTCACTCAACAGCAACTCCCATGCTTTCATATTTTTCTGGCGCATCGGTACTTTATCAAGATCTATACGCATACCAGCATTGCCTTTGGCACTCATTTCTGCGGTGGAACAAATAATGCCTGCTGCACCCATATCCTGCATACCAACCAGTGCATTCGTTTTAATTACTTCCAGACAGGCTTCCAGTAACTTTTTTTCCTGGAATGGATCACCTACTTGTACCGCTGGTAAATCTTCCACGCTGTCTTCTGTTATATTGGCTGAAGCAAATGAAGCCCCGCCAATACCATCTTTGCCTGTTGCACTTCCAACAAAAAATACGGGATTACCTTTTATATTACCCGATGTGGCTGAAACAGTTTCTCCATTCTTTAATACACCCACGCTCATGGCATTCACCAGCGGGTTTGTATGATAGCATTCTTCAAAGTAAATTTCACCACCTACGGTAGGCACACCAAAACAATTACCATAATGGCCAATGCCATGCACCACGCCAGCCAGCAGGTGCTGGGTTTTGGCTTCTGTCAATTTTCCAAAACGTAAAGAGTTTAAGGAAGCAATAGGTCTTGCACCCATCGTAAATATATCCCGGTGAATACCGCCCACGCCGGTGGCTGCTCCCTGGAAGGGCTCAATAGCACTCGGGTGATTGTGGCTTTCTATTTTAAAAACTACGCCATACCCGTCACCGATATCCATCAGGCCTGCATTTTCCTCGCCTGCCTTCACCAGCATTTTCTTTCCTTCACGGGGAAGTGTCTTCAGCCACTTAATAGAGTTCTTATAACTGCAGTGTTCGCTCCACATGGCACTGAAGCAGCAGAGCTCATTGAAGTTGGGCGTACGGCCGATTTTTGTTTTTATAAGTTCAAATTCCTCTTCTGTAAGACGTAATTCTTTGGCGGTTTGTGCGGTGATTTCCATAACTAATTTAAAAAAGAAAGTGCGAAAGTACAACCTGTCCACATTTATCAATGCATATTTAATTACTGATTTTAACTAACTTTCCACGTCTAAAAAATACTGTTTGGATTACCTTCTTTTTTGCTTTTATTTCATTTTGTGTGGGTGGTTGCTTACAAAAATGCAGTTTGTAAAAAAAACAAAACTGCCTGTAACTTTTATTGCAGGAATATTTGCAATTAAGGTAGCCGCCGGCGTTATAGTGGGTTTATTTACGGATATGCATTCCGATACCTGGAGTTACTATAAGGAAGGCGCCAATGAATATCATTTACTCTTAACCAATCCAAAAGAATACTTCGCTAATATTTTTTACAGTGGTTATACAAAACCCTATGCAGGTGTGCTTGCGTCCGGCGACTCTTACTGGAATGACCTTAAGAGTAACCTGATGCATAAAGTTGTATCGGTGCTGGATATTTTTAGTTTTAACCATTATTATGTAAATGTTGTCCTTTACAACTTTATAGTGTTTTTGGGTGCAGCAGGATTATACCGGGTGTTCACAGGTATTTACGGGGAGAAAAACAGGCTGGCTGTTATTCCTTGTTTTCTTCTTCCCTCTTTATTGTTTTTCGGCAGCAGTGTACATAAGGAAGGATTGATATATGCAGCCACCGGGACGATCGTATATTGTATCTATTCATTATTGAAACAGGAGGGCCGCTATTCTTTGATAAAACTTTTTTTAATAATCCTTTCGCTGGCTTTTATTTTTTTCATGCGGATCTATGTTTTCTTTATTCTTATCCCGATCCTGTTTGCATGGATAATAAGTATAAAGAAGAAATATGCTCCACTGGCTGTCTTCAGTATGACCCTTTCTGTTTGCGTCATTATCTTTTTTATATCCGCTTATGTTCCTTCATTTAACCTGCCCCGTGCTGTTCTTGAAAAACAGGTTGCATTTCTGCAACTGGAAAAGACCCATTCATTTATTGGTGTTCCAAATATGGAAGCAGGTTTTGTAAGTTTTGCAGTAAACGCCCCCCTTGCTTTTGCTCATACTTTGCTCCGCCCATTTTTTTCGGATTATACATTGTCGCCGATGCTGATCTTTTTTGCGGCAGAGTGGTATACATACATATTCGTGGGTATTGTTTTATTTGTTACGAGGAAAAAGGAAAACAGGATCAGTAACGATGCGGCAGCTTTTTACTGCCTCTGTATTTTTTTCTTTTTCCTGGTGATGCTGGTCATCGGCTATACAGTGCCGGTTTTATGGGCTATCGTCCGTTATAAATCCATTTACCTTCCTTTTATTTTAACCCCGCTGCTGTTAAATGCCGATTTTGAAACGATTAAGAAAGTCTTCCGGATTAAAAAATAATAACATATTTGCGTTTGCCCGTTTTTCCGGGCAAATGATTGATGTTTTTCAAAGCTTCACCTGATTTTTCTGAAAAGAATGACCTATTTTGCATTTTCTAAATCAGAATGATATGCAATCACTACGTTTTAAAGCAATTGACAACCTGGGCAAAAACCCGGAAATTGACGTAAAAGGATCAGCCAAGATCACAGGTATTTTTGGTGAAAATGTATTTACTTTAAAAGTTGCCAGGCAATTTTTGAGCGATGAAGCGTATAAAAGCCTGATCGCTTCTATAAAGGGTGGTAAAAAAATTGACCGTGCCATGGGTAACCAGATTGCCAATGGTTTAAGGGCATGGGCAGAAAGTAAAGGTGTTACCCACTATACCCACTGGTTCCAGCCTTTAACTGATCTCTCTGCTGAAAAACATGATTCATTTTTTACACTAAAAGGTGATGGTACGCCAATAGAAGAATTCGAAGGCGGTGCGCTGATCCAGCAGGAACCAGATGCATCTTCTTTTCCTTCCGGTGGCTTAAGGGCGACTTTTGAAGCCCGTGGTTATACCGCCTGGGATCCATCTTCTTCTCCTTTTATTATGGAGATTGGTCATGGTAAAACATTATGTGTACCCACCATCTTTGTTTCTTATACGGGTGAATCACTGGATGCTAAAACACCACTGATAAAAGCATTGGTTGCTTTGGATAAAGCGGCTGTGGATGTGTGCCAGTATTTTGATAAAAATGTTACGAAAGTAACTGCTACATTAGGCTGGGAACAGGAATATTTTGTGATTGATGAAGCACTGGCGAATGCCCGTCCTGATATTACAATGACCGGCCGCACGGTGTTTGGTCATGCGCCTGCGAAAGGACAGCAGCTGGAGGATCATTACTTTGGTGCAATACCAGAAAGGATATATGCTTTTATGAGAGATTTTGAAGAAGAATCTTATAAACTCGGTATCCCTTTACGTACAAGACACAATGAAGTGGCGCCTTCACAGTTTGAATGTGCCCCTATATTTGAAGAAGCCAACCTGGCTGTTGACCACAACACCCTGTTGATGGATATTATGGACAGGGTTTCCAAACGCCATAGCCTGAAAGTATTGCTGCATGAAAAACCATTTGCCGGCATCAACGGCAGTGGTAAGCACAATAACTGGAGCATAGCCACTGATACAGGTGTAAACCTGCTGGCGCCGGGTAAAACACCCAAAACAAACCTGATGTTCCTTACCTTCTTTGTGAATGTAATTAAAGCAGTCCATGACTATGCGCCTTTATTACGAGCATCTATTGCAAGCGCCGGTAATGATCACCGCCTGGGTGCAAATGAAGCGCCGCCTGCCATCATTTCCATATTTGTTGGTAAATACCTTACGGAAGTATTGAACCAGGTTGAAACCCGTGTGGGCGGTAAGTTTGATGAACAGGATGAGGCCATGCTGAAACTGGATATTCATAAAACGATCCCGGAACTGATGCTGGATAATACCGACCGGAACCGGACTTCACCTTTTGCATTCACCGGTAATAAATTTGAATTCCGTGCTGTAGGGTCTGCGGCTAACTGTGCCAATGCAATGACGGTATTAAATGCCATTGTTGCTGAAACATTGAAAGGCTTTAAAAAAGATGTGGATGCACTGATCGAAAAAGGTGATAAGAAAGAGATCGCCATCATGCACATCATACAGAAATACATCGTTGAAAGCAAAGCTGTATTGTTTGAAGGGGATGGGTACAGTGAAGAATGGGCGAATGAAGCTGCTAAAAGAGGGTTGCCAAATGTAAAAACAACACCACTGGCGCTGGATGCTTATCTTTCTGAGGCTGCCAAACACCTGTTTGAAGGCAATGCTATTTACTCTCATTCGGAACTGGAAGCCCGTCATGAGATCATGCTGGAAGCCTATATAAAGAAAGTACAAATCGAAGCAAGGATCATGGGCGAACTGGCAACTTCTATCATATTACCTTCTGCGGTTAAGTACCAGAATATCTTACTTGAAAATATCAGGGGATTAAAAGAAGCAGGCCTGGAAGAATCTGCTTATATCAACCAGTTGAATGTACTGCAGGATATCAGCAAGCATATAGCGGCAATGGGTACCAATGTAAAAGCAATGATCGAGGAACGTAAGAAAACAAATGCCATTGCTGATACAAGGGACAGGGCCATTGCTTATTGCGATAATATTAAGGGTAAGTACTTTGATGAGATACGGTACCACGTGGATAAACTGGAACTGGTGGTGGACGATGCCCACTGGCTGCTGCCCAAGTACAGGGAAATGCTTTTCCTCCGCTAATTAAACAATTGTACGTAAGTACTTAAAATAGCTGGCAAGCAATCGTATATACCCCGGTCCATTTTTTGGGCCGGGGTTTTATTTTGAATTGCCAAAGCCCCTTTTTGCCCGGTAGCCTATCTGCCTTATATTTGCAGCCATTTAAAAAAGTTCAATAGCAGTACTGCCGCTGAAGGGAAATTATTCTTTTCTTTCCCCGAAAGAAAAGAATAACAGAACAAGTTCACAACAATGTCCAACCAGGGTGATGCTGCCGGCAAAAAATAATAACTTATAATTCATAATTAAAGATGTATCGTTCTCATACCTGTGGCGAATTAAGGATTGCCGATGTAAAGAAAGAAGTAACCCTCAGCGGCTGGGTGCAAACCATCCGTAAGTTTGGCAGCATTACGTTTGTTGATATCCGTGACCGTTATGGTATCACACAGTTGCTTTTTTCTGAAAGTTTGAATGCAAAACTGGATGCTAACCCGCTGGGCCGTGAGTTTGTGCTGCAGGTAAAAGGTGAGGTAAACGAACGCACCAATAAAAATGCGAATATCCCTACGGGTGATATCGAGATACTGGTAAATGAATTCTCCATACTGAACAAAGCAGTAACACCGCCGTTTACCATACAGGATGATACCGATGGTGGCGATGACCTGCGGATGAAATACCGTTTTCTTGACCTGCGCCGCAACGCCGTAAAGAAAAATATAGAGTTGCGCTATGCTGTGGGCCGCAGTACCCGTAATTATCTCCATGAAAATAATTTCATGGATATTGAAACGCCCTTCCTGATCAAGTCAACACCGGAGGGGGCCAGGGATTTTGTGGTGCCTTCCAGGATGAACCCGGGGCAGTTTTATGCACTGCCGCAGAGCCCGCAAACATTTAAGCAATTGCTGATGGTAAGCGGTTACGACCGTTATTACCAGATTGTAAAATGCTTCAGGGATGAAGACCTGCGGGCAGACCGCCAGCCGGAATTTACACAGATAGACTGTGAAATGAGTTTCGTGGAGCAGGAAGATATCCTGAATATGTTCGAAGGTTTGGTAAAACGTATTTTCAAAGATGTGAAGAACATCGATTATACAGAGAAGGTAGAGCGCATGACATGGGAAGAAGCGATGTGGCAATACGGCAATGATAAACCGGATATCCGCTTTGGAATGAAATTGTGTAACCTTAAATTTCCATCACATACTTTTTCTTCAAAAGAAAGTATTGCACCACTGGTTGACGGCGCTAACTTCCAGGTATTTGATGGTGCAGAAACAGTGATCGCCATTGCTGTTCCCGGCTGCAGTGAATACACCCGCAAACAAACAGACGAACTAACGGAGTGGGTTAAACGCCCGCAGGTGGGTATGAAGGGGCTTGTATTTATTAAGTGCAATGCTGATGGGACTTACAAGAGCAGTGTGGATAAATTTTACAGCGAAGAAAAATTAAAAGCGATTGCAGATGCAGCCGGCGCAAAAGCAGGCGACCTGGTATTGATACTCGCCGGCGCCGAAGAAAAAACAAGAAAGGCAACCAGCGACCTGCGTATGTACCTGGGTGATAAACTGGGTATGCGTAAGGATAATGAATTCAAACTGTTGTGGGTGCTGGATTTTCCATTGTTTGAATATGCAGAGGAAGAGAACCGCTGGGTGGCAAGACATCATCCGTTTACATCGCCAAAGCCGGATCATATTTCGGTGATGATCAATAACAATCCTAAAATTGAAAATGCAGCGGAATATTTAAAACATCCTTATGCAGGCATTAAAGCCAATGCATATGATATGGTGCTGAACGGGAATGAAATTGGAGGTGGTTCCATCCGTATCTTCCAGCGGGAACTGCAGGAAAAAATGTTTGAAGCACTGGGTATGGATAAAGAAGAACAGCTGCACAAGTTTGGCTTCCTGCTGGGTGCGTTTGAATATGGAGCACCTCCGCATGGCGGCCTGGCCTTTGGTTTCGACCGGCTATGTGCTATTATCGGCGGCAGCGAAAGCATCCGTGATTTTATCGCATTCCCGAAAAACAACAGCGGCCGTGATGTAATGCTGGATGCGCCGGGGGCAATCGATGCAAAGCAGTTTGATGAGCTGCAGATTAAACTTGATTTAAAATGATTTGTTTATAGGTTCAGCAAATAGCCGCTGTATTACAGCGGCTATTTTATTTTTCTAAGTCGTCATTCTTTCAGAAATTTAATATTAATGATAGAGGCAATTAATTATGATGAATTGTATTTTTCTCCTGATACCAGGCGGTTAAAGCAATTGTGCTGGTGCTCACTTAGTATTAGCATCATCTTACTGGGATTGTTTCTGTTTTTTGGATTACAAGCCGGGGGATTTGAATTCAGGGCAGAAGTAATATCTTTTATTGCCATGCACATTATTGATATATTACTTGCTGTAGTAGTGCTCCAGCTTATCAATGATGCCCGTTTGAACAGAACGCCTTCCATTAAAAAGCAATTTGCTTATCTTTTCATGGTGTACCTGGCATTGTTCAGCCTGGTGATTCACCTGGACCTCTTATATACACTGTATAAAAGTTTCCGCTGGCTGTATATGGCAGCTGCGTTTCTTAACTTTAGTAAAGCTGTATTCCCTTTTTTTATTCTAAGCATTCTTTTGTTGAACACCTTGCTGATACCACTGGTTCAAATTAGTAGTTTCAAATTCGTAAAAAAACTCCGGCGGGCGGGTGAGGTTCAAATTACAGGTATAGATGAATAAGCGGTTTAAAATATTCAGGATAGCCAATGTGATTGAGGCGGTATTAATTGTTTTGCTTATAGCAACAAGGATATATTTAAATCCTCTGCCAGCAAAAGATCTTTCTGATTATTTGGTGATAGTTTTGGTGTTTTCTCTTCCAACGATTGTTTGTATCAACAGCGCAAATAATATATTGTTGATTAACACCTTGGGCAATAGGCAAAAAAATACCCGTAGTAGAGCATGGACATTCTGGATAATCAGTATCTTATTTTTAATGGTGATTTGTTTAATTGGCCTGCTTTTTTATGTAACCTACACCAATGTTATTTCCACTCAACCGGATGACAAACTCATGAGCAAAAACATGATGACTGAGTACCTGGTGATATTATTGTTGCTTGGTATTATTGCAATGAATGGCGTTGCCTTATTTATTGCCCAGATTGTTTTATTCCGGGAAATAAAGAAACAAGGAAAGAATGAAGAGCTGGAAATGGTTGAAACGATTGGGGCTGAATCATGATCATTCTTATTGACAATCCCACTGCTTGTAAATTGTTAGGATTTATCTTTACTGTATGAATCTTCCTCCGCTGGCGGAACGCCTTCGTCCCACATCACTGAATGAGCTGGTCGGCCAGCAGCACCTCACAGGCAAAGGCAGTATCCTGCGTACTGCTATTGAGCATGGAAAAATTCCTTCCATGATCTTATGGGGGCCACCGGGTGTGGGTAAAACAACCATTGCCAATATTATTGCGCAAACATTAAATGTGCCTTTTTACCAGTTAAGTGCCATCAGCAGTGGCGTAAAAGATGTAAGGGAGGTAATTGATACTGCTAAGAAGCAGGAAAACGTGATCCTGTTCATTGACGAGATCCACCGCTTTAATAAAGGGCAGCAGGATGCTTTACTGGGTGCTGTTGAAAAAGGAATCATCACATTGATCGGTGCAACTACCGAAAATCCTTCCTTTGAAGTAAACAGCGCCTTGCTCAGCCGTTGCCAGGTATATGTATTAAAATCACTTGATGAAAATGACCTGGTGCAATTGCTCCGGCATGCACTGGCACATGATGAAGTTTTAAAAACAAAAGAAGTACAACTAAAGGAAACGGCAGCATTGATCAATATTTCAGGAGGTGATGCAAGAAAACTGCTCAATCTTTTAGAGCTGGTGGTGGACGCAATGGGCAGCGGCGAAATTACCGATGCCAAAGTGATGGATATAGCGCAAAAGCGGATAGCTGTTTATGATAAAAAGGGAGAGCAGCATTATGATATCATCTCTGCTTTTATAAAATCGATCCGTGGCAGTGATCCTAACGCTGCCGTGTACTGGCTGGCAAGAATGATAGAGGGTGGGGAAGATGTAAAGTTTATAGCGAGACGCATGCTGATCCTTGCAAGTGAGGACATCGGTAATGCAAATCCCAATGCCCTGCTGCTGGCGAATGCAACATTTGAAGCAGTAAATAAAATTGGTTACCCTGAATCAAACCTGATATTGTCTCAATGTGCTGTTTATCTTGCATCGAGTGCTAAAAGTAATTCAGCTACCACAGCCATAGCTGCCGCTGCTGATGCTGTAAGAAAATATGGTGATCTGCCGGTACCCCTGCATATCCGGAATGCGCCCACGAGACTAATGAAAAACCTGGATTACGGGAAAGATTACCAATATGCCCACAGCTATGACAACAACTTTTCAGCACAGGAATATTTGCCGCCGGAAATTGCAGGAACAGCTTTTTATACGCCTGGTAATAATGCAAGAGAAGAAGAGTTAAGAAAGTATTTAAAATCACTCTGGAAAAGCAAATACAATTTTTAGCGAAAAACATAGCAACAGAAAAGCCCGTTTAGAAACGGGCTTTTTGATAATTCCATATATACTAAATTCTAAAAGAGGTTAAATCCAACACCCAGTTGAATTACCTGGTTCTTCCATTTGTCTTTATTGTCGATATCATTTATGTTATTAAGTCCCACCTGGTAACGGCCAAACAATTTTACACCAACAAGCGTTAGCTGCACACCGCCCACCATACTGAAATCTCCCTGTTTAAAGGCATCTTTACCATTTTGCAGTAAGGTCTTATCCTGGCTCATCAGCATGCCAAACTGCGGTCCCGCCTGCAGGCTGATAAAATTAGAAAGTTTATAATTCAGTAAAATGGGTATACTGATATAGTTTAGTTTAACCTTTGAAAGCTTATCACCATTTATATGATACAATGCGCTGAATTGATCGCTTGTATCAGCACTTACCTGGTTAAACAATACCTCGGGCTGTATGCTCCATTTCTTTCCAAGCCCAACCTGCAGGTAGGCCCCGGCATTATAACCGTAGGTGAATTTATCTTTAAATGACTGGCCTGAGATTTTATTCATATTGGCACCCAGTTTTACGCCAGCATGAATACCCTGCGCATTTGCAGCTGATGCAAAGAACAGGAAGGTTGCAACGGATAGGACGACTGTTTTCATAAAATTAATTTTACTGTTTTATTTCAATCCACATGCCAGTAGTTATATCAACTGAATAATATTTTGTTAAGTGCAAAATTAATAAAGTGTATAGGTTACTGTCAGTGAATAATATTGACTGAATTTTTTTTCATCTGTTTTCGGAAAATAATAATCAAGATAAACCTGCGGTTCAAACGAGAATTTTCCAACGGAATAATTTACATCAAGGCTCAGGCCGGCTGACTGAACTGCAAAATCATTTTTTGTTCCCGGGCGGCGTATCCTTTTTAAGCGTTTTACATTTCTCAGCAGGTTTTGCCCGATAGTATGAGATACCGTTTCTGTGGAATCGGATGAAAAATTTATTTGCAGTGTTGGTGTAAAGGATAACCCATCTTCTTTACTGAACACATCGTACCAGTCAAATACCTGGCTTAAAGAACCGGTAAGGGAGAATGATCTGATGTTATAAGTTCCTGTATCGGTAAACTCCCTGCCGGTGAGTGGTAAGGTAAATTTTGTTATATCCCGGAATGTTCCGGAAGAATAACCAGCAGAAATGCCAGGCTGTAGTATTTTATTTTTATAATACAGGTATGCATACCAGTCATTTTGTACCGGCGATGAATACTGGGAATATTTATCTGCAATAAAGTAATGAGAATAGGAAACACCGAACCCAATCGATTTGTTATTCAGCAGGTCAAAGGCAGGGGTAACTGAATATTGATTTAATTCAAATCCTTTACTGATATCATTCAGCATATTCAATCCTGCAGAAATACTAAACCCGCTTTTATGAAAATAACCTGCGCCTGCACTGTATACAATGGTGTTTACAGACGCCTGTTTAGAATTAAGGGCATTATTCTTTACGCTGAAAAGCCTGTTTCCCACACCGGTATTAATGGAGGCATAACTGAAAGAAGTGTTGCCACTGTCCAGCATATTCATGAGCTCAGTTAGTGCCAGCGAATCAGTTTTACTGATAATGCTGCTGTCCTGGCCATAATTTTTTAATGTAAACAGCATGGTTGTGCAAAGAATAAGTAGGTATTTGTACATATTGGCTGAAATATCCGTGGTTAAGTTTGGGTGAGACTGTGAGATGCAAAAGTAGTTTAAAATAGAAGCAGGTAAAGGCGGTGATTACAATATGTTTGATCATTAATGCACTTTATCCCCTTAAAAAGCTTACTTTTGCGCCGCCTTTTATTATTTATCAGACATTACATGAGGTGCACCAGCACTGTTTGGTTTAATCTTTATTTTAGTTTTTAATCCAGGAATAACAGTCAAATAGCAAATCATGTAAATAAAAAAAGAATTATTTCATGAATGCATTTGAAGCCTTAGGCTTAAACGAACAATTAGTACAATCTATAACAGAACTGGGTTTTGAAACACCCACACCTATCCAGGAACAGGCGATACCTGTATTATTATCTGGTACAACAGATTTTGTAGGATTGGCACAAACCGGCACTGGTAAAACTGCTGCTTTTGGTTTGCCGCTTTTAAATCTTATTAATAAAGCAGAAAGACATCCACAGGCATTAATTGTGTGTCCAACAAGGGAACTTTGCCTGCAGATAACAAACGATCTCAGTCTCTTTACAAAATATTCCAAAGGTATTTTCACAGAAGCTGTATATGGAGGAGCTTCCATAACCATGCAGATGCGTAACCTTAAAAAAGGTGTGCACATAGTAATAGCCACTCCCGGCCGCCTGATCGATCTGATTGAGCGCCGTGCCATCGACCTGCAAAAAGTAAAGTATGTTGTACTGGATGAGGCTGATGAAATGCTCAACATGGGCTTCAGGGATGATATTGACTTTGTATTGAAGAATACAATCAACAGGGAAAGTATATGGCTGTTCAGCGCTACGATGCCGCCGGAAGTAAGGGCCATCTCTAAAAATTACATGACATCTCCAAAAGAGATCACTATTGGTAAAAAGAACAGCAGCAATGCGAATATCGACCACCAGTTTATTGTAGTGGCAGCTCATCACCGGTACGAGGCTTTAAAAAGGTATATTGATTTTAATCCAGACATGTATGGGATCATTTTTACCCGTACGAAGGCAGATGCACAGGAAATTGCGGAGAAACTGGTAAAGGAAGGATATGATATTGAGGCACTGCATGGCGACCTCACACAACAACAGCGGGATAAAGTGATGGGACGTTTCCGTTCAAAACAACTGCAGTTATTAATAGCTACAGATGTGGCGGCAAGAGGTATTGACGTAGACAGTATCACTCATGTTATCAATTATGAACTGCCGGATGATATGGAAGTATATACGCACCGGAGCGGCCGTACTGCAAGAGCAGGTAAAAGTGGTATTTGTATCTCTATCTGCCATAGCAGGGAGATCTATAAAATCCGCCAGCTTGAAAGAATTGTAAATGCACAGTTTCATAAAATGGATGCACCAAGCGGCAAAGAAGTATGCCGTAAACAGTTCTTTCACTTTATGGATAAATTGATGCTGGCAGATGTATCTCATGGCGATTATGAAACTTACCTCCCGGATCTCATAAAGAAGTTTGAAAGCGTAAGTAAAGAAGAGGTTTTACAACGGGTGGCCGCACTTGAGTTTAGTCATTTTCTTAAATACTACGAGAATGCAGAGGACCTGAATGCACGTATTCAAAGAGAAGGAAGAAATGACAGGAATAATACTGGTGACCAACGTGGCAGAAGGGAGAGGGGAGATTACCAGCGTGGCAACAGCGGGTACACCAGGTTATTTATCAATCTTGGTATAAAAGATGGTTTTTACAAAGCAAGTTTCCTGCAGTTTATCCTGGATGAAAGTAATTTAAAGAAGGATGTACTTGGTAAAATTGATATGAGGGAGATGAATACCTGGGTGGAAGTGGACAGCAATGCTGCTTCCAGGATGATAAAAAGCCTTGATGGGAAAAGATATAATGGCAGAATGGTAAGAATGAATGAGGCAGACGGTGGGTTTAAAAGACCCTCCGATGAAGGAAGAAAGAGATTTACTGCACGGTAAAATCCCATAATAAGTTATTGATTTTTAATTATTAAAACGCCTGTTGCTGTTTAAATGGCAACAGGCGTTTTTCATTTTTATACCTGGATATTTTAAAAATAATCAAAAATAAATTTGTCCATTTCAATAAGATCATATAGCTTTGATTTCAATACCCGATTTTAAGAACGCCAAGTTCTTTCTACCGTACCTCCAATCCCCTTGATTTTACCGCATTTAAATTTCAGTATTTGAACGAATAGCCGTTTCAGATCCGATATGTTTTGATTTACTCTGTTTGAGCAATCCGTTTTATTGTACACATCAAACCTTGAAATCATGAAACGTATTTCGTACCCAACCTGGAGCAGGCATGCCGGTTATTTATTACTGCTCACCCTTATCTTAATGCTGCTGATCTTCCCGGCACAGGCTCAGTTCAGATCTTACACTAAAATTTATTCTGACAACATCAAGGGCGGCGTTACTCTTTTTGGTAACACCCTTACCCATATTGTTAAGAATAACAATGTGGCTGATACCGCTAAGATGAATAATAACCGGGCCAATGGTAATAGTTCTTATGGTAATGATGGCTCCAATATTCAGTATGTGGATATTGATGGCGATAATACCACAAGAAATTCGTCTTCTTCAGACCTGGTGTTGCCACAGGGTACTAATAATATAAAACTTGCAAGGCTTTACTGGGGTGGCAGGGTGAAAAGAAGTGATTTCAGCCTCTCTGCTGATGCTAATAAGAAAGTAAAAATTAAATATGGTGCCGGTAAGTACACAGAATATACAGCGGCTCAAATCGACAAAAATTCTACCGGAGAAGGTAATAGTATTGTTTACCAGTACCAGGCATATGTTGACATTACTTCGCTGGTGCAGGCTAATGGTGCCGGTTCTTATATGGTAGCCAATACACCTGCTTCAGTAGGTTCGGTAAATAGTGGCGGTAACTATGCCGGCTGGTGTATAGTGGTGGTGTACGAGAATGAATTATTGCCGGGCTATAACAGCATACGTGTGTATGATGGTTTCCAGATGGTATATGCTGATGGTGCTCCAAAAATCACTTCGGCAGTTCTTACAGGTTTGAATGTGCCATCGGGTACGCTGACTACAGGCGATGCTAAAATGGGTGCTATGGTTTGGGAAGGCGATGCTAATTTAAAAGAGGATTATGTAAAGATAAACGGTACGAATTTTTATGATAACCTGAATGCAGTGGATAACCCGTGGAATGGTACGATCAGCGATGCCGGTACACATGTTACCACCAAGAACCCTAATTATACTAACCAGATGGGGCTGGATATCGACCAGTTTTATGTTGGTGAAGGATACGGCATACAACCGGGGGATACAAGTGTGTCATTAGAATTTGGTACAGAAGCCGACCAGTATTTTCCGGGCCTCTTTACCTTCCAGATCAAAACAAGCGACCCTACAGTTATCATCAACAAGTTTGTAAAGGATGCCAATTTCAACAATATCGCTGAGCCCAATGAGGTACTTACTTATACACTCCGGGGGAAGAATATTGGTGCAGGTAATGCGAACCTGTGTTTTATCACTGATACCCTTCCTGAAAGTGTAACTTATGTGCCAGGCTCTTTAAAAGTGATCAGTTGTTCAGGCCTGGTTGCAAATACGTACTATACAGATATTACAGGCGACGATCAGTGTGATTTTGATAATGTACAGCAGGCGCTTATCTGCAGGATTGGAACAGGTGCTACAGCAACAGCCGGTGGTATACTTGCCCCGGGAGAAGAGTTTGAATTCGAATTCCAGGTTACTGTAAAAGAACCGGCTAATCATGGTACGGTACCTCCAATTATAAATATCGCCAGGATCACTGGTTATTCTGATGCAGGCGTTAAGTCAACAGATGATGCAACCGCTATACTGGAGCCGCTGGCAGGTCCATTGCCAGTAACGCTTAAGTTGTTTGTAGCAAACCTTAATGGCGGTGCAGTAAAGTTAAACTGGGTTACCACTATGGAGATCAACTGCAGCAGGTATGATATTGAAAGGAGCCTTGATGGTAAAACTTTTTACACAGTAGCTAAAGTAAGTGGTAACGGTAATACTTCATATGAAAGTGCTTATACACTGGATGATAATATTGCAGGTATTGGAACCGCTGTTGTTTATTACAGGTTGAAGCAGGTGGATATTGACAGCAAGAACAGCTATTCAAAAGTAATTGCGGTTCGCTTAAGAAAAACAGCAAGTGATTTTAATATATATCCTAATCCGTTTGTAAATCATGTTAATATAACGGTTGATTGGAATAAAAATGAAAACTCGGTAGTGAAGGTTTATAATATGACAGGCAGGGAATTGATTTCCAAAAACGTACAATTGATTAAAGGAACCAACTATGTACCTGTTAAAGAGTTGGCTTCTTTACCAGCGGGTAATTACATCATCCAGCTGAATACTGCTGATGGTAAAATATACAAACAGGTTACAAAACAGTAAATGTACGAATGGGGTACCGGGAAACTACCCGGTACCCCTAAAAAAAAATACGTTACTGGCAACATTTTGAATAAAAAAGTCGTCTGTTAAAGAGAAAAAAACGGTTCAAAAAACTATAATAAGAAAAAGGGTAGTATATTTGACAATCGCAAGAAAGCCAATTTTTTAACCCTTTCTTATCTCCCAATTATCCCCTGATAATACCAGGCCTCCTTTCTAAAAGGCATTCCATCCTCCTGTGATAAAATCTTCAAGATTTTAATCAATTTTTTATTTTAATTACTTACCTCAAAATTTCGATTATGAAAAAAATGTACCTGTCTATGGCTTATGCCCAAAAGGCCTTGTATGCCCCTCTGCTCATGGCGGTGCTTTCTGTTGCGTCACTTGTTTCAGTAGCGCAACCACGCAGTTATGGCATCATTTATTCAGATAATATCAAAGGTGGCGCTACCATTTTTGGTAATACCCTGATGCACATTATAAACACAGATGGCTCGGTTAATACAACTGCCATGAATGATAATGCTGCAACAGGAAACAGTACTTACTCAAATGGAAGCAGCGCTGGTGTTAATATGCAGCCAATTGATATCGATGGTAATACTGGTGATGGTGCAGGAACCAAAAATTCTTCATCAGCAGATCTTATATTGCCCGGCGGAACCAATACCATTAAAATGGCCCGTTTATATTGGGGAGGCAGGGTGTTTTCTTCTTCTATCAATATTAGCCAGCCGGCTAACCGTACTGTAAAGATCAGGAAAGGTACCAGCGGTGCTTATTTGGAATTTGCTGCTATCCAGGTTGACACGGTTACAAAAAACCCAAATACGGCTAACCAGTTTCAGCTGTACCAGGCTTATACTGATATCACTTCTTATGTACAACAGCAGGGTACCGGTACCTATACTGTAGGTAATATTGCAATTACCAGCGGTGTTGCAGGTGTTGCCGGTAACTATGGTGGCTGGAGTATCGTGGTGGTTTATGAGAACGATGCAGTTGATTACAACAGTGTGCGTGTATACGATGGTTACCAGGAAGTATTCAATAACGGTAACCCGCTTGCTACGTCATTTACCTTAACCGGGCTGGACGTTCCATCAGGAACTTTGAATGATGCTGATGCAAAAATGAGCGTATTAAGCTGGGAAGGTGATGCAAACTTTACACAGGATTATTTAAAAATTAATGGTAATACATTCAGCAATGCTGTTAACCCGGCCAATAACCCATGGAATGGTACCATTACAAGAAATGGCGTACATGTAACAACAAAGAACCCGAATTATACCAACCAGATGGGCGTGGACATTGATGAATTCAATGTAGGTACCGGTTATGGTATTGCTCCTAATGCAAAAAGTGTTACGCTGGAATTCGGTACTGAGCTGGATCAATATTTCCCAAGCGTTTTTGCTTTCGTTATTAAAATGAAAGATCCAATTGCAAATCTTTCTAAATCGGTAACTGATGCAAGCGGAAACGGATCTGCTGAAGCCGGTGAAGTACTTACTTATAAATTAACCGGCATTAACCTTGGTGTAGGTGATGCTACTTCAATTGTAGTTGCAGATACACTGCCATCAAACGTAACTTATGTACCAGGAAGCCTGAAAGTTATTTCCAGTCCTGGTGTGGCTACCGGTTCATTAACGGATGCTGCAGGTGATGATAATGCTGAATACACGGTGAATGGTGCTGTTAAAGCTGTTCATTTCAGGTTAGGTGTTGGGTCAAATGCTGCAGTGGGTGGTTCCCTGGCATCACAGGAAACTTTTGAAGTGGAATTCCAGGTGACTGTAAACACACCTGCTCCTGGTGAGAGTATCCTTCCAATTATTAATATAGCCAGGCTGAGCACAAAATCGCAGGCTAATGTTGATTACGAGGATGATGGTATTGCTATCATTAATCCTGAAGGCGGCCCGTTACCTGTTACTTTAAAAGCATTCACTGCAAGTCTTTCTGGTAATAATGTGTTGCTTAAATGGGTAACTTCTATGGAACTTAACTGTAAAGGTTATGAAATAGAAAGAAGTACTGATGGCAGGTTGTTTACCAAAGTGGCTTCTGTTGATGGTGCAGGTAACAGCTCTAGAGAACTTTCTTACAGCGTAAATGATAACGTAATGGCAGTAACCGGTGCTGTAGTTTACTACCGCCTGAAACAGGTTGATTTTGACGGCAAGGCAAGCTATTCTAAAATTGTACCTGCAAGACTCAAAAAATCTAGTTCAGACTTTACCGTTTCTCCAAATCCATTCCACAGCTATGTAAATATTAATATTGACTGGAGCAGGAATGAAAATGCAACAGTAAAAGTATTTAACATGACGGGAAGAGAACTGGTTTCTAAAAGCCTGCAAATGATCAAAGGCACTAACTATGTTCAGATAGATGAAATGGCTAAACTGCCGGCTGGCAACTATGTAATCCAGTTCAATAATGGTGTTGACAGGATCTACAAACAAGTGACCAAGCAGTAAAAATATTATCCAACCAATCACAAATTAAGAACCGGGCCCCAGGCCCGGTTTCTTATTTATATCAAATCTAGATTGTTGTTTCAACCCGTTAATCCCTGAGCTTCCAGGGCGGGTCTAACCTGTTTTGCCCGGCATGGTAAAGAATTATCTGGTTGTTATCAGGATCTTTTAATCTTGCTTCCCGCCATAGCCAGGGTTTATCGTTTGGCATTTCTTCAAATACAATCCCATTTTGAACCAGGTTTCGTATGTGGTTATCTAAATCCTCTACTTCAAAATATGTCCATATGCCATTTACCTCTGGTAATTTATCAACCAGGTGAACAGAAAATGTAGCCTTGCCTTCAGGGCATTCAAACCTTGCATAATGCGGCAATGATCTTACGATCAGCTTCAGACCAAGCTTTTCATAAAACTGAATAGATCTTTCAACATCAAATGAAGGAACAGTAACCTGGTTTAAGTTCATATAGAAGTTCTATAACTATATTTCAGGATGGCTTATGCTAATTCAATTACAGTTATTTCGGGCAAAATGCCCACACGGCCAGGATAGCCAATAAAACCAAAGCCCCGGTTTACATATAATTTCTGAGGGCCATCTTCATATAAGCCAGCCCATTGTTTATACATATATTGAACGGGGCTCCACTTAAAGCCCGGCAATTCCACACCAAATTGCATTCCATGTGTATGTCCGCTTAACATCAGGTCAATGTCATTGTAACCTGGTTTTACCTGGGCATCCCAGTGGCTGGGATCATGACTCATTAAAATTTTAAAAGGATATTGTTCTGTACCCTTATGCGCTAAGTCTAGCCGGCCATGTTTCGGAAATCTTGCTTTTGCACTCCAGTTCTCTATGCCCAGCAATGCGATCTGTTCACCGTCTTTTTCCAGCACCACATGTTCATTCATTAATAAACGCCAGCCCATATTATGATGTACCTGTTTTAGATTTTCCAGGTTTTGTTCCTTGCTTACGCCATCAATAGGCCAACGTTTATAATCGCCATAGTCATGGTTGCCGAGTGTGGAGTATACGCCCATCGGTGCTTTTAGCTGGCTGAATATTTCAGCATAGTCATCCATTTCAATGGCCATATCATTTACCAGGTCGCCTGTAAATAAAATTATATCGGCTTTCTGCTGCATTATTTCATTTATACCATGGTGCACAGCTTTTTTATCTGTAAAGCTGCCCGAATGAATATCACTGATGTGAAGTATTTTAACGCCTTTAAAAGCCTTTGGCAGGTTTTCAAAACTTAACTGCAGCTTTTTAATATCGTATTTGTATTTATTGCTAAACCCATATACTAAACTTGAAAATAGGCCACCACCAGCTGCCAGTCCAAGCCAGCTCAGGAATACCGAACGGCTGATGCCATCACCGGTCATAGCATCCACCTCTGGGTTGTTATAGAATAATTTTCCAAGCGCCCACTGGAACCCCCGGCGTATATCATCTATCAAAAGAAAAAAGACCACCACCAGTTTTGCAATGAAGAAACCTACTACAACAGCAAAGAGGTATGTTCTGAATATCCTGGGTAAAAAATTCTGGTCAGTAAGCGAAAACAGTATAAAGCCTGCCACTGCCAAAGCGGCCAGCACCCAGTAAGAAGTATAAACGATGGCTTTTGTTCTTGGTGAAGTGTTGGCACATACTGTTTTAATAGCCTGGAAAATGTAAGAATCCATTATAACCATAATGGATACGAATATGAAAACGCCTAAAGGGGAACGCATATATTAATTTTGGTTATTACCATAATGAAGGTAGAAATTTAATCATCATAAATGGTTAGGGGTATGTTATAATTACCTGCTCCAGTCCATAAATGAATCCAGTTGCTGGCTGATAAGTTTCAGTGTGAGCTCATCTGTAAATTTTCCATCTGCATCCATCAGTTTATCCACTACTGAAATGGGTAGCTGGTTTGGATGTACTGTTATTTTTAAAAAGTTTAGAATACTGGCCAGGTGATCCATGCCTCTCGTATTACCTGCCCGCCCGGTTGAAATACCCGTAAGTAATGCTTTTTTGTGCCACCACATATTGTAAGGTTTCACATTATCGAACAGGAGTTTAAGTGCTCCGGGGAAGCTGCCATTGTATTCAGGTACAATAAAAATGTATTTATCTGCAGGGATAAGCAATTCTGTTTCTAAACGCTGAAATGCCTCATCCCGGTGTAATAAGTTGATCCCTTCCAGTGAAAGCAACGGAACTTCTGTGCCTTTTTCCTGCAGGATACGCTGGTATTCTTTGGCCACCTTCAGGGTATTGCTGCCGGGCCTGTTGGTTCCGGCTATAATTGTATACATATTTTTTTGTTGTGTGTTTGCCGGTATGGTTTAGCCGGTGTGAAAACTCAAAGTTCCCACTTTTATGCCGAATAGTTATTTTTGTCAGGATGGCATAATGGTGCTGTGAACAAATGTATCCATCCGTTGATATTTAAAATTTGTGGATGATATGCAAACAGTACCTTTGCGGCATTTTGAACGGGATTTTAATTTAAGCGTAAAGTGAGCGGAACTCAATGGCAAGAATAATCGGCATAGCAAATCAAAAGGGTGGGGTGGGTAAGACCACAACAGCCATAAACCTGGCAGCCAGCATGGCGGTGCTGGAGTATAAAACATTACTGGTGGATGCAGATCCCCAGGCAAACAGTACTACGGGTGTGGGGTTCGACCTGCACAATGTAAGACAGAGCCTGTATGACTGTATGGTAAATGAAGCCACAGCAAAAGATGTGCTGCTGAAAACAGATATTCCCAACCTTGACCTGATTCCTTCTCATATCGACCTGGTGGGTGCTGAAATTGAAATGATCAATTATCCCAACAGGGAAGGCGTGCTGAAAAAAATACTGGAGCCGGTAAAGGACCAATATGATTTTATAGTGATTGATTGTTCTCCTTCTCTTGGGTTAATTACGGTGAATGCTTTAGTGGCAGCAGATAGTGTGGTGATACCTGTTCAAACAGAATTTTTTGCCCTGGAAGGTTTGGGTAAATTATTAAATACAATTAAAATCGTTCAGAACAGGTTGAATACAGATCTGCAGATTGAGGGTATTTTAATGACCATGTATGATGGCCGCTTAAGGTTGTGTAACCAGGTGGTGGCTGAGGTAAGAAGGCATTTCGAAGAAATGGTATTCAACAGCATCATCCATCGTAATACTAAATTGAGTGAAGCGCCGAGTGTAGGTAAACCTGTTATCCTTTATGATTCGGACAGCAAGGGCGCTGTAAATTATTTAAATCTTGCAAAGGAGATCTTGCAGAAAAATAATCTTACCAAAATAAAACAGGAAGAGAGAATAATACAATAATGTGCAGATGACCCAATTTTAAAATAGTGAAATTGAGTTATTGGTAATATCTTAAAAATTTCCAAGCAGTTTATGAGCACGCCAAATAAAAAAGATGTTTTAGGAAAAGGTATCCGCAGCCTGCTCCAGAATATAGACACAGATCTTAAAACAACAACAGGTACATTAAAAACAGACGTGGTGGAAAAAACAGTTTCCATCAACCGTATTCCGCTTGACCAGATAGAAGTAAATCCAAAACAACCCCGCCGTGATTTTGATGAAGTGGCATTAAGTGAGCTGGCTGCTTCGGTAAAAATGCATGATATCATCCAGCCTTTAACTGTTAGCAGGATGGCGGATGGAAAGTACAGGCTGATTGCAGGTGAGCGGCGTTTCCGTGCTGCAAAGATTGCCGGTTTAAAAGATGTGCCTGTATATGTTCGCCAGGCAAACGATACAGAACTGCTGGAACTTGCCCTGCTTGAAAACCTGCAAAGGGAAAACTTAAATGCTATTGAAATAGCACTCAGTTACAAAAGACTGATGGATGAATTAACCTATACACAGGAGCAGGTGGCTGAACGGATGGGTAAGGAAAGATCAACTGTTACTAATTATATCCGGTTATTAAAATTACCACCCGACATCCAGGTGGCAGTCCGTAATGGTGTTATCTCAATGGGGCATGCAAGGGCTTTGATCAATGTGGATGCAGTGGATAAGCAGCTTTTTATTTTTGCCGAAATAAAGAATAAAGGTCTGTCGGTTAGGCAGACAGAAGACCTGGTAAGAAAAATGTACACAGGCAGTGCTGCTGTTAAAAATACTTCAAAAGCACAGCTGCCACCGGCTTTTAAAAAAATAGAGGATACCTTAGCATCACATTATGCCACCAAGGTAAAACTGGTACATAATAAAAAAGGATACGGTTCAGTAACTTTCGATTACTACTCACTGGAAGAGCTGAACAGCCTGCTGGATAAACTTAATATTCGTGTAAGCTGATGCTGCAGAAACTGCTGATATGTTTTGTTTTCTTTTTTTCTCTTACTGATGTTACTGCACAGGTAAAGAAAGACAGTAGTGTAACTGCTGCCAGGGGTGTTACAACAAATAACAACCCTGCCGCTATTGACAGCAATAAGTTAAACGAAAAGAAAAAGTTTAACCCGAAAACAGCCACTATCCGTTCTGCTATTATCCCTGGCTGGGGACAGATCTACAATAAAAAATACTGGAAGGTTCCCATTGTATATGGAGCACTGGGTACTACAGCAGGTATATTTTTTTATAACATTGGTACCTATAAAGCTTTACGAAAGGCTTATATATACCGGACAGACGATGATCAGACAAATGATAACCTGATCGATCCAAGGTTTAGTAATCTCTCGGCGGGGGCTATACGAAGTTACCGTGACAGTTACCGGCAGAATATTGACTACTCCGTTTTATTCTTTATTCTCTTTTGGGGATTGAATGTAGTGGACGCAACCGTGGATGCTCACTTAAAAGCATTCGATGTAAGCGATGAGTTAAGTCTTAAAATAAAACCTGGTTACAGCCCGGTGGCAAATACAACAGGGATAAGCCTGGTACTGGATATTGGTAAAAGGAAAATGGCTAAATAAATATTTACATATTTTATCTAATAATTATTTACAGATGAACATCGCATTAATCGGTTACGGAAAAATGGGTAAAGCCATTGAAGCAATTGCATTACAACGTGGACACACCGTTCCATTGAAAATAGATATTAATAATGCAGCCGATTTCACAAAGGAAAACCTTGGCAAATGTGATGTGGCAATTGAGTTTACCAGTCCGCACAGTGCTGTACAAAATATACTCACCTGTATTAATGCTGGTGTACCTGTGGTAAGCGGCAGTACCGGCTGGCTTGCAAAATGGGATGAAGTAAAGACTGCCTGTGAAAGTTCGAATGGGGCGCTTATCTATGCCAGTAATTACAGTGTGGGGGTTAATCTTTTCTTTGAGCTGAATAAAAAACTGGCTCAGCTGATGAAGCCATATGCTGAGTATGAAGTAAGCATGCAGGAAATACATCACACTGAAAAAAAAGATGCACCCAGCGGCACTGCTATTACATTAGCCGAACAGGTTATTGAAAATGTAGGCCGTAAAAACAAATGGGTGAATGATGAAACAGCAGTGAAAGATGAACTGTCGATCATAAGCAAAAGAATAGATCCTGCTCCGGGTACGCATTCCATTAAATATTCTTCCACAATTGATGATATTGAAATCATACATACTGCTCACAACCGGCAGGGCTTTGCAACTGGTGCCGTGCTGGCAGCAGAATTCCTGAAAGGGAAAAAAGGCATTTATTCCATGAAAGATGTACTGGGTTTTTAAGCTACATTGTTTCAATGGTATCCTTATGTCTTGGTCTCCACCAGGCATAATAATACAGCAGCATCAACACACCCAGTATAAATGGAATTAATGCAAGGTGCTTGTAGGTAAACCAGCCTGAAATGATTTTAGTATCGATCTCCATGAATTCGCTGATCATCCAATAGGAGTTAGCGCTGATCCAGAACATGATGGCAAGGTTATGACAAACCTCGCTTACAAACTGGCGGGTGCGGTAAGCTATCACACCTGCAATGATCAATGTCGGAAAGATCATTGCGATGGCCAGCGGTTTCCATATCAGGCACCAGCTGATGTCTTTCACTAACCAGAAAACAATATGCAGGTTCTCCATTTTCCGGTACCTGAGCGGAATGGAATAATTGGGTTCATCACTCATAATGCGGACAGGTTTGTTTTTTAACAAATATAATTTACGGAAACAAAATATAAATTGACTGAGGTATAAACTGTGTAAAAAAGAAGGGCCGCATTACTGCAGCCCTTTTTTAATGCTCAATGCCCTGTTATTTAACAATAATGAATGATTGGTTCACCAGTTCGTTATTATTTTGTATTGTAAGGAAATATCTTCCGGAAGGTAATTGCTGTACATTCATAATGATCTTGTTTTGTGCAGCATTAACAGTTCTTTCAAGCAGCAGCCTGCCTGCGATATCGTTAATTGTTAATGTACCTTTTTTATTCAGTGCTGTTTTTAATTCAACAGTCAGTGTGCTGTTGGCGGGGTTTGGATAAACCAGTGCTTTTGTGAACTGGTTGGTTATCCTTATTGGAATTACTTTACTGAATGAAAACTTGCCATCAATATCAACCATTTTAAGTCTGTAGTAGAATACCCTTGAATTATCCAGGTTATTATCAGTAAAATTATAGTTGCTTGCATTGTTCCCCTGTACAGTTCCAATAGAAATGAAATGCACTCCATCTGTACTCTTCTCAATTTCATACCTGCTGAAATTGATCTCCCTGTTCACTTTCCAGGTAAGCTGCACATTGCTGCCAAAGAGTTTGGCGTTGAAGTCCATCAGTACAACAGGCACCACGCAGGAGTAACTGGCGCACTTAAAGATTGAATCAGCAAAATCAGGATTATCAACAAAAGGATTGCGGTTATTTTGTAATGCATAGATCGCATTATTCCTGTCGATTTCTTTTTGGCTTACGGGATCAAGCTTATTCCATTTCAACAGCAATTGTATATACCAGTCATCCAATGCCGGATATAAAGTGCCATTCAGGACATTATCTGCATTGCCGTTTTTCTTCCAGATAACCATAGAATCTTCGTAGCGTGTTATGATGTAAAGTTGTGCCCTCGCCACATCCCCTTTGTATGCATTGATCGGTTCAAATACAATACCATTATAGCAACCAAAACTATTGGGCCCGGATTTACTTCCGTTTGTAGTAGTAGCAGATGGAGTACTTACCTCGCCGTAAGGATTGCTTGCATGTATGCCATTTACCCAGCCATCAACAGGAAATACGTGGTGCAGGTCTGAATACATCGGGTATTGTTTACTGCCAAACCATTCCTGCGGGAATGTATGTTCCCTGTTATAGCAATCACCTTCACTATCGTAGTTCACACTGCCGCATTGTTTATTGCCAAATACATAGTAATAGGCTTCTGGTCCATTGGGGTTGTCACTGTAAATATCCCAGATAGCGTCACCCGAATTGTCATCTTTCCGGTGAATATCTGTTGTTTGAAATGCATTCCATGTGCCAGGGTTATATGTCAACTCTATTGCATTTGCACTTATAATATTTTTCAATGCGGTTTTTAAAGGTCCGCAGGTGAGGCTGGCTGTTCCATTGTAATAGCCGGGAGGAACACCAGTACTTGTATTGGTGGTTGTAACATTTGCTGTCAACGCCACCGTTCTGTAAAATGGTTCGCCACTGCAATCTCCATTGGCGGCAAATACAAAGAAATAATATTGCGTGGCAGCAGTAAGACCTGCGGCAATAAAACTGTTTGCTGTTTCATACGAGATAACCGTTCCATTACCCAGGCTTTGTCCTGCAGTATATGTAACACCGTTTACAGGATTTGCACCAAGTGAAGCGCTCAGGCTTCTTACAACAAGATACCTGTTGGCTGATGCTGAAGCTGTAAATGTTCCTGAAACACTGGTGTTTGAAGGAGTAAGTATAAGGCCTGTTGCACTGGCAGCCGGGGCTGCACACGCAGGCAGGCTCAATGTATTGGTATTACCACTTAATGGTGTTGCGGTTAAGTAAGCTGGCCCCCCTGTACAACCTTCCGAGTTGGAAGCAAAAACAAAATAATAATAAGTAGTAAGTGGAGTAAGACCTGCATCGGTAAAGCTGGTGGAAGAACCTGCAGATACAACAGTACCACCGCCAAACGCTTGTCCTTCTGTGTATACGGTTCCGTTGGCAGGTGTTGCTGAAAGAGTGGAAGAGGTGCTTCTTACAACAAGGTATTCATCTGCAGCAGCAGCTGTAAAAGAAACATCAATATCTTTTGAACCTGGTGTTAAAACGAGGGATGTGGGTTGAGCTGCAGGAGCAGCACAAACTGCAATTGGGTTACCGCTGAACATAATGCTCAGGTCATCAACCGCAAGACCATCATCAGCACCCGTTGCGTCAGAATCCTGCCACCTGATCCAGAATACAGCGCCGGCAGGAACACTTAACCCATTTATAACCGAGGTAACAGTTGTATTATTACCTGCGGCATTGCCATCTTTGCCACCAGTGGTCGTTGTTACCGGGGTAACAAAATCCAGTGTATTCTCATCTATCCATGTGCCATCTGAAAGGCTTGTCGCATCCAGGCTGAACTGGAACTGAAGTGTATCAGACCTGCCGGCACTCCCCAGTCTCCATTCTTCTCCTTTATAAGTGATGGCAAGAGATGTAAGTGTGGTGCCGGAATTATTTACAAAACTTACTCCAATTACAGATTGTAATGATCCGGAACGTAAAGTGCCAAAAGCCCTGTCTGTGGCAGATGCAGCACCATAGCTGTAAGTGTTACCGGCTGTAGCGCCTCCTGCATCAGCGGCATAATTCGTATTGGCATTTGATCCTGTTTCAAAAAATGCCCAGCCAAGCGGTAAAGTTGTATTATTGGCTCCTGTATTTGACAGCGAATTAAAATCTTCCGTGTAAGGGGTGGCTGTACTGGTAATACTAACCTGCGATTTAGATGAAAAAAATAAAAATGCAGTTAGGATAGCGGTTAATTGTAAATATTTCAGCATGGCGAAGTATTTAATGAAAATTTTTTAAGAACGTGAAATTACAACATATTTCATTTCCGGTGTTTCCGTACATAAAAAAACCTGTCAACATTTTTTTGACAGGTTTAGAAATTATTTTAGAACAGGTTATTTATTTTGCTAAAGTATTCACTTTTTTAGTGAGCTTGCTCTTTAAATTTGCTGCTTTATTTTTATGGATTACGCCACGTTTTGCCAGTTTATCGATCATAGCAGCTACAGCAGGTAATTCTTCGCCGGCTTTAGCTTTATTATCAATAGCTTTCAAATCACGTATTGCATTACGGGTTGTTTTACCGTAATAACGGTTACGCTCATTGCGTTTGCGGCTCTGACGAACATCTTTTTTGGTAGCTGAATGATTTGCCATTTTCTGTCAATTCTTTATTTGGGCTGCAAAGATAAGGGTTTGCATCAAAAAATAAACAATTTTTTAAACAGAATTTTCCCGGCTGTTCCTGATTAATATAACCGGAGAGGGTTAAGAAGAAGCAAATTTTACAGGATCTGTTATATTTCCATATACAGGCTGCACATAAAACCACGATATTTGCGTTCTAATCGCCATAAAGATCACAATACGAATTTTACAATGAAGGACTTTCAGTATATCACCAGTTCTCACCCTGCTTACATAGAAAACCTTTACAAAGATTTTGTCAATAACCCGGAAAGCGTAGACGCAGACCTGCGAAAATTTTTTGAGGGGTTTGATTTCGCTGTTTCTTCGGGTACAACGGCTGTACCTGCAAATGGCACTGCCAAAGTTTTAACCAACGGAGAAATAGACTGGATGAAAGAAGTGAGGGCTTACAGGATGATCCTTGGCTATCGTAATAAAGGACACCTGCTCGCCAAAACAAATCCCATCCGTAAAAGAAAGGACAGGGGTGCAAATATTGAACTGGCGTTTTATGGGTTTACAGAAGCTGACCTTGACAAAACATTTCATGCCGGTAGTTTTATAGGACTGGGTACCACCACGCTGCGTAATATATATGAACACCTGGAAAAATGTTATGCCTCTCATGTTGGCATTGAGTTTAAATACATCAGCGATCAGAAGAAAGTTGATTTTTTGACAAATGCAATGGAGAAAGAATTTCAGCAGCCATTGTCTCTGGAAAAAAGAAAACGTATCCTGGAAAAACTCAACCAGGGTGTAATGTTTGAAAAATTTTTACATACAAAATATATTGGCCAGAAAAGATTTTCACTGGAAGGTGGTGAGACAACCATTGCTGCGCTGGATGCCATTATCAGTAAAGCTGCTGATGAAGGGGTGGAGGAAGTGGTGATTGGTATGGCGCACAGGGGAAGATTAAATGTACTGGCAAATATCATGGGTAAAACCTATGAACAGATCTTTAGCGAGTTTGAAGGAACTGCAACACTGGATCAAACCATGGGCAGCGGCGACGTAAAATACCATATGGGTTACGGCAGTGAAGTGCAAACCCTCAATGATAAAACAGTCCACCTGAAGTTAATGCCCAATCCTTCGCACCTGGAGGCAGTAGATCCTGTGGTGGTTGGTTTCAGCAGGGCCAAAGCAGATGTTTTGTATAAAAGCGAATACGATAAAATTTTGCCTATCCTGATACATGGTGATGCATCAGTGGCAGGACAGGGTGTAGTATATGAAGTATTGCAGATGAGTGAACTCAAAGGTTATTATACCGGCGGTACCATCCATTTTGTTATCAATAACCAGATAGGTTTTACAACAGATTTTGATGATGCAAGAAGTGCGAACTATTGTACATCGCTGGCATCGATGGTACAGGCACCGGTGATGCATGTAAACGGCGATGATGCGGAAGCGGTGGTGAAATGCGTGGAGATTGCTACAAAATACAGGCAGGAATTTAATTGTGATGTATTTATAGATATGGTTTGTTACCGCAAACATGGGCATAACGAAGGGGATGATCCAAAATTTACACAGCCCCAGTTGTATGCTATGATCGATAAGCATCCAAACCCAAGGGAAGTATATACCAATTATTTATTACAGAATGGAGAGACAGACGCACAGGACCTTGCTAAGCAGATGGAGAAGAAATTCTGGAGCGACTTACAGGAACGGTTAGATGAAGTAAAGCAGCACCCTTTGCCATATCACTACCAGGCACCTGAGCTTGCGTGGAAGAGCCTGCGCAAAGCTACGGATGCTGATTTTGAGAGATCACCTGTAACAGCCATCAGTAATAATGATTTCGAAAAACTTTTCCAGTCCATCATGCGCTGGCCTGCTGATTTCAAGCCATTGAAGAAAGTTGAAAAGATTATACAGGATAAGATAAAACTGTATAACGATGAAAAGAAAGTGGATTGGGCAACCGGGGAGCTGCTTGCTTTTGCAAGTTTGCTGCTGGAAGGAAAGGGCGTTCGTATGAGTGGCCAGGATGTAAGAAGGGGTACCTTTTCTCACCGCCATGCTGTATTGCAGGATGAAGTGACCAACCAGCCTTACAGCAGGCTCAGGAATATCGAAGGTGCCACAGGCCGTTTCCGTATTTATAATTCTTTATTGAGTGAATATGGTGTACTTGGTTTTGAATATGGTTATGCAATGGCAAACCCGGATGCGCTCGTTCTGTGGGAAGCACAATTTGGTGACTTCAGTAATGGTGCTCAAACCATGATTGATCAGTTTATTGCGGCCGGTGAACAAAAATGGAACAGGATGAATGGTGTTACCATGCTGCTGCCACATGGGTATGAAGGGCAGGGACCAGAACACAGCAGCGCCAGGCTGGAACGTTTTCTCCAGATGTGTGCAGAGCTGAATATGGTAGTAACTAATATCACTACTTCAGCTAACTACTTTCATGGATTGCGCCGCCAGCTGGCATGGTCTTTCCGTAAACCATTGATAAATTTTGCACCTAAGGCAAACCTCCGTCACCCGGGTTCATACAGCCCTGCTGCTGCTTTTTCTCAGGGTGGTTTTATGGAAGTGATTGATGATGCATTTGTAAAAGATGCAGCAGCAGTAAAAAAAGTATTGCTCTGCAGTGGTAAAATGTATTTTGACCTGGCAGAAAGGCAGGCAAAAGATAACAGGGAAGATGTGGCGATCATACGGTTAGAACAGTTGTACCCACTGCCTCAACTGCAGCTGGATAATCTGTATAAAAAATATGGTAAAGCTATCTGGTACTGGGTGCAGGAAGAACCATTGAACATGGGCGCTGCTTCTTTCTTACGAATGAATTTAAAAAATATCAATTTTTATATCATCAGCCGTTCGGCAAGTGCAGCGACTGCAACAGGCTATGCAAAAGTACATGCAAAAGAGCAGGCTGAAATTATTGATACAGCATTCAGTATTTAAAAAAAGAAAAAATAGTGATGGGCGTTTATAAAATTTTTTTATAAACGCCCATTATGCTTTCTGCATATACCTGTGGAAGAAACTTTTCTGATTGTATAAATCCTTTCCTGCGCATTTCATTTCTTAAAACTTCATCGTTACTTACATTTTCCATATGCTTCGCAAGTATCTTATGATCATGTGGCGGAAAGTATAATGCAGCATCACCTGCCACTTCGGGCAGCGAAGAGGTATTACTGCTTATAACAGGAAGCCCGCTGTGCAGTGCTTCCAGCAGGGGGGCTCCAAAGCCTTCAAATATGGACGGATAGATCAATGCCAGCGCCTGCTGGTAAATTGCAGGGAAATCTGCTGCGGTTGTAAAGGATAGTTCCTTTGACTCCGGTAATTCGTTTAGTAATATTAACTGTTCACTCATGCCACTATCCGCCATGAATTGTTTTGCTTCTTCCTTTTCTTTTTTTCCATTGCCAATTACCACCAGCGGAACATCCAGTTTATCTTTTAGCAGGGCCATTGCTTTACAAACAGCAATTAAATTTTTCCTTGGTGCAATGGAACTGACAAATAAAAAATATTTACCGGGTAATTGATACCTGTTCCTTACTGCATTCTTTTCTTCTTCAGAAACAGTTCTGTGAAAAATAGGATTACAGCTTTGGTAACAAATAAATATTTTTTCTGCAGGAACTTTATAATAATTGATGAGATCTTCTTTTGTTTGTTGACTGATGGCGATCACGGCATCTGCCACCCTGCAGGCATATTTTATTTTCCAGCGGTGTACATAGCGTTCGTCAAAATTATATGTTTCGGGAAAGCGTTCAAAGATGATGTCATGTACGGTTACAACAGTTTTTGTATTGTTTTTTTTTATTCCTTTTGGTAATTCATTGCTTACACCATGAAATATATCCAGCCTGGCTGCTGCAATGTCTTTTACCATGCCACTCCGGCGCCAGAGTGCTCCAAATTTTTTATAGAAAGCCGAAGATGGTGAGACAGCTTTAATGTTTTTAAATGATGAAGGATCAAACAGGTCTGTTTGCTTTGGTGCAAATAAAATATACTGGTTAACCGGGTAATATTGGGTAAGAATGGCCAGTAAGGAACGGATATAATTGCCAAGGCCTGTTTTATTCTGGAAAGCCCTTTTGCCATCATACCCGATCTTCATTAAAAATGATTTTATTTAAATGCAAGATAATTAAATAGCCCGCAAATAGAGGATTTGCACCCTGTACAGGATCAAAAAATACATTTCTTAAGTTTCATTAGTTTGTATCTTGCGAACCTTATCATTTTAAAGCAACCTAAAAATGGAATTGAAAGAACTAATTGAAACCGCCTGGACCAACAGGGAGTTACTGAAAGAGAAAACATATTCAGACGCTGTAAAAACATTAATTGAAGAAGTGGATAAAGGACGCCAGCGTACAGCCTCGCCCACAGAAGATGGCTGGCAGGTGAATGAATGGGTGAAACAGGGTATACTCATGTATTTTGGTATCCAGCAAATGGAAACTTACACATTACCTCCGTTTGAGTTTTATGATAAGATGAAATTAAAAAGCGGTTATGCGTCACTGGGAGTGAGGGCTGTGCCGCATGCTGTGGCGAGGTATGGTGCTTATATTGCAAAAAACGTGGTGCTGATGCCAAGTTATGTAAATATTGGGGCATACGTGGACGAAGGTACGATGGTGGACACATGGGCCACGGTGGGCAGTTGTGCCCAGGTTGGAAAAGGAGTACACTTGAGCGGCGGGGTTGGTATTGGTGGTGTACTGGAACCATTGCAGGCTGCGCCGGTAATTATAGAAGACGGTTGTTTTATCGGCAGCCGTTGTATTGTGGTGGAAGGTGTGCGGGTGGAAAAAGAAGCTGTACTGGGAGCAAATGTTGTATTAACCCAATCAACAAAAATTATAGATGTAAGCGGCAGCGAACCAGTTGAAATGAAAGGAAGGGTGCCGGCAAGAAGTGTGGTGATACCAGGCAGTTATACAAAGAAATTCCCCGCTGGTGAATATGGCGTGGGCTGTGCCCTGATCATTGGCCAGCGCAAACCAAGCACCGATTTGAAAACGAGCCTCAATGATGCCTTGAGGGATTTTAATGTAAGTGTATAACACTTGTAGAATTTTAAGCACATCTTTTGAAAAATAACATTACAGCACCGGGCTTTATCATTGCATTTGCCGGTGCTGTTTTATTTTCTACTAAGGCTGTTATAGTAAAGAAAGCATTTGCAGATATTAAAATTGATGCGCTTTCGCTGCTTACATTGCGGATGTTCTGTTCTTTACCATTTTACTTACTGGCTGTTTACCTTACAAAAAACAGGGAAAGGAAACCATTAACTTCAAAGCAGTGGTGGCATGTACTATGGCTGGGTATATTTGGTTATTACCTAAGCAGCCTGCTCGATTTTGAAGGATTACAATTTGTTACTGCCGGTCTTGAAAGACTGATACTTTTTCTTTATCCAACCTTTGTAGTGCTTATCAATGCTTTTTTATTCAGGCAAAAAATTGCGCCAGTACAAAAGTTAGCACTTGTGCTTACATATGCCGGTATAGGTATTGCTTACTTCGGTGAAATGAAAGTTGATTTTTCAAACCCGGATTTTTTACTGGGCAGCTTTTTGATATTTTTATGTGCAGTTACCTATTCCATTTACCTTGCTGGCAGCGGTAAACTTATTCCGCAGATCGGAGCTACCCGCTTTACCACTTATGCCATGCTGGCGGCAACTGGAGGTATTTTCCTGCAATTTATTATCAGGAATAACTGGAATGCATTTTATCGGGGAGGAACTTCGGCCGTATGGTTGTACGGGGCATTGCTGGCTATAGTCGCTACTGTTATACCCTCCTTTATGCTTTCTGCCGCCATGAAAAGGATTGGTACCAACAATGTGGCTATTATTTCCAGTATAGGGCCGGTAAGCACCATTATACAGGCTCATTTTATATTAGGCGAAAAAATGTTTGCAGAGCAAATTACCGGTACCATTCTCGTGATCATTGGTGTTTTGCTCATTGGATGGAAAAAAGAAGAACCTGTAATTTAATTTTGGAGGAGATTTGTTTGTTTCTATATTTGCAGCCCTGAATGCAAAAATGCCCAGGTGGCGAAATTGGTAGACGCACTGTGTTCAGGTCGCAGCGTCCGCAAGGATGTGCTGGTTCGAATCCAGTCCTGGGCACAAAAAAGGAAAAGATTTTTATATCTTTTCCTTTTTTATTTTATTCCTTTCTTTAAAAGCTCCTCTATTGATATGATTACCTGTATTAATATTTTATTGTGATGTAAACCCAAAGAACCAGATTGTATAGCGAACTGCAGTAAATTTTATAAAACAATCATTGATCTTTCCTGATTACGAATAGAGTTCTTTATTTCAGTAAAGAGTGAATAGATTTTTTAATGACGTAAAGAGATGATTCATAAACAACAGCCCCGCTTGTTTAAAAGCAGGGCTGTATGATTGCGTACGAACCTTTATTTGCAGAAGATTATTTCAGATACGCTGCCGAGATCATTGTATTCGCCATCAGTGAGCTTACGCCTGGTTGTTACACCCAGCCGGTAAGCGCAGGAAGGCCATAGGGCAAAGGCTGGTGTTACAGCTCCGGGTGTTGCAAGATCGAAATTGTCTGCATTACCACGTGGTACATTTCCTGAAGATCCAGGTTGTGTGATAGTAATACCTCCGGGAATGGCATTCGACGATGCATAGACTTCCCAGGTTGCCAACAGTTCATGGTCTGCAGTGTAGTGTATATGTGCATTGGAAGTAATCAGCTTACATCCGGCTCCGGCACCGGCAGTCAGTTCATCCAGTATTAGTA
This sequence comes from Ferruginibacter sp., assembly GCA_047600665.1. Classification (GTDB taxonomy): domain Bacteria; phylum Bacteroidota; class Bacteroidia; order Chitinophagales; family Chitinophagaceae; genus Ferruginibacter. The sequence goes on along the minus strand of JASGKJ010000003.1, from coordinate 259,789 downwards.
AGCGTAATTCATTCCAGTTGTTTACATGCAATATAGTCTTCAATGGCTGTTCATACAGGAAGGGGGAGCCCGGGTTTCCCGGATCATCTGTAGTTTGAAAAGCAAACCACACCCGTTTTCCTGTTTTAGGGTTTACCGGGAGAGCACCTGCAGCATCACCAGGATCCTGGGCATTACCTCCGGGTACAATGGTTTCCGTATTTACCCAAAGCAAAGGACCATAGAAACCTCCATCCAGCCCGGCCTGGTCAACCCTGATCCATCCATTAGGATCAAGACGTAGAACATGGTCAGGAATAGAGCCCGGGAATCCATCTGGTGGAATTACATCCGGGACAGAAGCAGGTTGCAGCGGATCAATTACGATATCCTGGAATGCTGTTGTACCGTTCCATGTAATTTGACGGACACCCACCTTTAACCGTGCAGACCGAAGGTTTGGTTCAGTAATATTATTAAAATTGATACCATCAAATGAATAACGGAAACGATAGAAGAGGGGCATACCTGGATTTCCGGGAACTTTCTTTGTAACAAAGCCTCCCAATTTTACTGAGCCAAAGAATCCAAAGTCAACCCCCGTTGCAAAAGAACGGTTGTTAACTGTAAGACCTGCCGGGCTGATGTCGGAACTGATATTATAATTGCCCACATGAGTGAACCAGGGAAAATCAACCGGTGTATCATATTTTACACAAAGTTTTACGCAAAAACAATTGTGTGCATTTTCCCTGTCGTGCCGGTGCCCAAAGCTTCGTGGCTCTTTGAGTAAAACAGTACCGGATGCTGATTCAACCCTGAAATAAAGATCCGGGCCGGCGGGCCATTCAACATTAAGCCAGGGGAAAATGGTTTTTGAAAAATCTGCAGAAGAATAGATGATCCTGAAATGGCCGAGTACATCAGTATAGGCAGCACCCAGTGCATCATCCTGTAAAAGGTCCACATCGTATGCAAAAACTTTTACACCAGCGGCAGGCTTACCCGATGCACAGTCAGTTACAGTACCGCAGATCACCCAGCGGTCGAGCCGTTGCTGTATCCTGCACCACCATTTATGAGCAATGCAATAATCCCATATAAAATGTGAAACCTGTTCCACTGCTCTCCATTGTGGCTGGATCGTGGTAATATGATATTGAAAGAATTGTTCCTTTTTGGGAGGAGGAACAGGTTTTCCCCAGCCTGTACCGCAAACAAAATCAATATCAAATGCACTACCCTGGTAGCCGCTTTTTTCATCAATCTCAAAACTATAATTACCTTCTGCGTCTGCAGTTGTTTCAGCAATTAATAATTTCTCTAATCCTTTAACTTCATCTGGCAGGCGTTCATGAAAAGTTTGTTGTGGATCAGCAACAGCACGTAATAACACGTCCGGTTGTTTTTCTGCCCTGTAAATGCGGACGAGGATACCCGCCAGTGGTTCATGGCAATCATGGCAAAACCAGCCACATAGTTTTCCTCTGAAAATGTATTTCATGTTTTGTTTGTTTTTATTGCCTACTCTATTCCCTTTTCGGCTTCCGGGATTTATCGGGAACAAAGCTATTTTGCCTGCCAGGGCGGGGAAAGAAGGAAATGATTGCTTTTTAATAAAGCTTTTTGTATGTTGAGTAAGCCCTTAAAAAGGAATGTATACCCGGAAAATCACCGGCGGAAAACAGTGGTTTGCCGGTTCTCCCGGCAATCAGCAACAACGATCTTCATACTCTTATTTTTAATCTTTTAAAACCAAAATTTATGCAAAGGAAGAATCTCGTACTACCTGCTGTCATTGTATTTATCATTGCAGCATTTGCTTTTACAACTAAGAAGCAGCCACCTAAAAAAATTTACCGGTTTATTACTGCAACCGAACTTGCCCAGGCTTTTGCCAGGGCAGATGGAGAACAACTGATCCTGAATATATATCCTGTGAAAAAAAGCAGCAGCAAAGAAAAGGAAGATCTTGAGCTGCAGGTACTCTTTGTAAAGGAAGGCCAGGGAATTAACTCTGCAACAAAAAAAATTGATATCAAAACATTCCGTCAAAATGCAAACTGGTATGTGCGTTATCTTAAACAGCACGATGTTCAGAAAGATGATATACCGGATGGCTATTACCTGTATATCAATCCTGAAACTGCAAAAGAGGCCATTGGCCTGGCATTGGTGGTTACACCAGGGCAGTCAGCATTTGAACACAGTTGGTTAATGCCGGTTGATGCTAAGTATAACCAGCCGTATAAAGATACCTGTCCATGCAACCTTTTGCAAACCATGAGCCTCCGTATGGTGAGTGATTCCGGGGCTGGCAAGTGTCCGCCCTGTAAGTTTCTTGTTCTTTCAGGAGATATGGACAAGATCATCTCCAAAAACTATTAGAGCAGATGAGCATTTTTGATAGTATGTACTTTTTGCTTTTGGTAAGCAGCCTTATCGTTTTCCTGGTCAGCGGCAACCGGCGGCATCTGCAGATGCGGTTAACTGCTGCGTTGCTGGCTGTATGGCTGATTGCCAGTGGCACAGCGGTATTTCTTTCAGCAGTGGCAGGGTGGAAAAACAACCTCTTTATTTTTCATATACTCGTGCCTGTTGAGTACACCCTGATGATGCTTTTATTCCGTTCAGATATCAGGAACAAGACGGCGTTCCGGCTCGTAACCTGGTCCATACCGGCGTTTATCATACTGAGTCTTTTTCTCAGCGCTTTTGTACAACCACCTGTAACAAATAATTCTTACAGTACAATACTTGAATCTGTTTTGTTAATCTGCACATCGCTTTATTTTCTACGAGAAGTATTGCTTTTGCAGCAGGTAAAAGAACTTCACCGTTACCCGATGTTCTGGATTACGGTAGGAATCCTTTTTTATTACACAGGAACCTTGCTTACTGAGGGTATGCTGAATTATCTCATCAGCCATTCAATAGAAACCGCAAGAAAACTATACCGGTTGAGTTATGTGATCAAGTATGCGCTGTTCGTGTTGTTTATTATTGGGGCATTGTGTAATACAACAAAAAAAAGTAATACAGCATGGAGAGCACGAACGACATTTTTATAATGATCATCAGCATCAGTGTGGTATTGCTGCTGCTTATTGTTTTCATTGTGTCTTTTCTGTTTATTTACCAGAAAAGGCAGCTGCGCCACCAGCTTGAAATTGAAACTGTAAAAGAACAGGTAAGCCAGGAAATATTAAAGGCTCAGCTTGAGATAAAAGAACAAACACTGACTAATATTGCAGAAGATATCCATGATAATGTAGGCCAGGTACTATCCCTTGTTGTACTTACGCTTAGTGCGGTTGATACAGATGATAAAGAATCTGCAAACCAGAAAATTGAGAATACAATGAAACTGGTGGAAAAAGCAGTTGCTGATTTACGCAATCTTTCCAAAAAGATGGATGCTGAAAATATTATATCCGGTGGTTTACTGCCTGTAATAAAAATGGAACTTGATATGATCAGTAAGACCGGTTTTTACCACACAAACTTTCAATATGCCGGCATTGAAAGAAGGATAGATACGGAAAAAGAATTGATCCTTTACCGGGTGGTGCAGGAGTGTCTTAATAATATCATTAAACATGCAAAAGCCAACCGGATTAATATTAATTTGCGTTATGAGCCGCTGGCATTTTGCATGGAGATAACGGATAACGGTACGGGGTTTGATCAGACTGCAGTTGCCGGCAAAGAAATTGGTAAAAAAGGTGCCGGGCTGAACAATATGAAGCGGCGTATTGGTTTAATAGGGGGAGAATTTGAAATCCGCACTGCTGCAGGAAAAGGAACAGATATTATCATTAGCATACCATATACAGCTGCCTGACCATGAAAAAAATAAAACTTGCAATAGCTGACGATCATAAATTATTCAGGGACGGTATAGCCGGACTTATCAATGGTTTTTCCGAATATGAGGTCATCATTGAAGCAGACAATGGAAAGGATCTGCAGCAGCAATTGAAGATAAAAGGTATACCGGATATACTGCTTCTGGATATCAATATGAAGGAGATGGATGGATTTGAAACAGCTGAATGGCTGAAAGAAAATCACCCGGAAATAAAAATACTTGTGTTGTCAATGTACGAAAATGAAAATGCTGTTATCCGCATGATCAAGGCTGGTGCCAAGGGTTATATTCTGAAAGATATCAGGAAAAAGGAATTGGAGCAGGCACTTTCAGCTTTGATACTTAAAGGGTATTATTACACTGATATGGTAACGGGCAAACTCATTCATAATATTAGTAAAGGACCGGAAGATATGAGCTCCGGTTCAAAAGCAGCCGGTAATCTCAGTGCAAGAGAAATCGACTTTTTAAAACTTACCTGTTCTGAAATGACTTATAAAGAGATTGCAGAAAAGATGTGCCTGAGCGTACATACGATTGACGGCTACCGGGACAGCCTGTTCGAAAAACTGGAAGTAAAAAGCCGTGTTGGCCTTGTAATGTATGCTATAAAAAATAAGATCGTACAGGTAGAATCCTGATTTAAACGGGGTTGACTGCGCCTGTTAATGCTCCTGGTTAAATTGTAGCGGTTTAACTATTGCTCTCCACGATAAATAATCAACACTTTATTTTGTCCCTGTATTATTTCCCGGGATTTTCATTGCCAGTGAATATCCTTTTTATTTAATGCCTGTAAATAACCTTCCCTGGTCATTATTAAAAATATCTGCAGTATATCTTCTGTTACGGCACCAGGCAAATCCTGTATAGTTCCGGTGTTTTAAGGGGCGCAAAAACAGTGAAAAAAGGGATTGCCTGCGTTTAAAAGAAACTCAATCTTCGCATCATGTTAAACTATAAAATCAATTAGTATGATCAGCGTATCTAAAAAAAATGATGAACAACTCCAGTACATTTTTTTGCTCCGCCATGGAAGTGCGGAATCAAGAAAAATAACCACCACGATACTGCGGGACAGTAATGTTTCCATTACAGCACAGCATGGTGATGAAGCTGTAGAAATAAAGTGCACGCCCTCAAAAGCGGAAGTGCTGTTTACTACCGGGCTCTTTTCAGCTTATTCTTCAAAAAAGATTACGCTGGAAAAGGGACAACAGGTTTCTGCACTGCAGGAACAAATTATCAGTATCTGGAATACACGTTTCAGTAAAGAATACCGGAAGATTAAAAAAGACAAAACAAATTATGCGAAAAGCTGGGGTGATAAAGAGCTTAAGGAGCCTGCGCCTTACACCCGGTATGACCCTGAAAGGTTTAAACAATTACTGAAAGAGGCAGCAGCCAAACAACAGCTGGTACACAACCCTGACCAAAAGCTCAGCGGGAAAGACAAAGAGTTATTAAAAGATAAACTGCGTAAGAATGGTAAAGATGAAACAGAACAATTTTACCTTGGCAGGTTGTTCCCGTACCTGGGCCCGGAGTACCAGGTGTTGTTATTTTTGATTGATGCCACGTTGCTTGCGGAAATAATAGCCGTGCTGTTGCTGGAAACACCCTGCTGGAAAATGACCGGAGAAATTTCGGTAGGTTTGGTTTTTGTTGAATCAACAAGAGCTGGTGGTCCAAAATTTGGTACTACAGAACGATCTCAGATCTGTGCCGAGATAATTGATGGATTCAACTATCTTTCTTCACAGCATCCTTCAGGAAACCTGTCATGGGTATATGATCTTCAGTTTATTGGTATTGATGTTCCTGATGGCCCGGATGTAAGCGATGCAGGAAATATAGCGGGAGGAGAAGCTCATTGGCGTGATCCTGCTATGGCTAAGGTTACCTACCACGGAAATACTTATACCGGCGACTGGAACGGTGTTGTAAAATACCGTGAAGACATGCGCAGGCGTAATTTTTCAGTGCATGCAATAGCCGTATTTGTTACGCCCTATGGCAATAACTGGCACGCCTATGCGGGGGGAGCAAGACTAACACTGGCAAAACATAACAACTGGGGTGGTTGGGGACAGAGTGTGATCGACATCATTACTTCACACGAAGTATCTCACTTATTTGGTGCTGCCGATGAATATTCAGGCAGCGGTACGCCCTGCAATAGTTGTGAAGGACAGCATGGCTGTGATAAAATACCGAATGGCAATTGTGGTTCCTGTGCAAGTCCAAAACAAGATTGTATTATGGCAGAGAACCAGCACCGCATTTGTAATTATACCAAAGGGCAAATCGGGTGGGCCGATTTGTTTATTGAATTGTGGACTGCTGATGAGCTATGGGCAGGTACAGACGATGATGTAAGCATTGATATCGGTGACCGCACTTTTAATATAGATACTCCTGATGTAGATGACTTTGAAAGGGGCAGCAGGATTGGATATGCACTTTGGGCAGGAGGTATCCGGCGTGATGAGATAAAGCGTATACTGATCAGGAAAAGTCCTGATGGTTTTGCGGGTGGCTGGAAATTAAAAAGGGTAAGAGTATTTCACCAGGGAGATATTATTTGTGATCAAAGCCCAAACAGGTGGCTGGAAGATGACCGCCGGTGGTGGCTTGGCTGTGTAATGACGAATGCACTGGTGAATACGCTCCGGGTGAAGATAACCACTGCGGATGTTTCATGGGCAGGAACTGATGATGATATACGTTTTACTATTGGAGGACGAAGCTGGAACCTGGACAATCCCAGCAAGGATGATTTTGAAAGGGGCAATACGGATACGTTTGATCTTGATCCCGGCACCAGTTTTTATGTATCAGACATTCATGCTGTACAGGTGCATAAATCTCCTGATGGTTTTTCAGGTGGCTGGAAATTAAAAGGAGTGGAAATTATTGTAAATGGCAATACAATTTATAACAATCAATCCATCAACCGCTGGCTGGAAGATAATAACAGGGATTGGAGTGCATCTATTTAGTTAACAAATAAAATACTGCAGTAATCATTTATACCCCTGATACCAAAGCCTCCCTACCCGGGAGGCTTTTCCTTTAATGCCTGCTCAACGATCCTGCTCATTGTAGTGAAAAGACAATTTTAATTTGATTATAAAAAAAGGCCCTGCAAAGGAATTTGCCGGGCTCTAAAACCATAACCACCTTAAAACAGTCTTATGAGACTTAATGAGGAGTAAATTTCATTAAGAAAGACTTGTAGTGCAAACTTACGTTCATGGATATCGTTGCTGCTTAATTTATCGCCGACAAGGCAAAATCAGTCGGTGAGATACAGGATTGAGTATTTCATATTTTTTAAAATAATGGGCCCCCGCTATTGCGGGGGCCCGGACAAAACAAACTCAGCGGTTCCTATTTCGTTTTCTTGTGATCTTTAAATCTTTTATCTGCTGTACCGTCTTTTTTCAGGTGTTTGTTTGCTTTAAAACGTTTATCTGGTGTGCCGTCTTTTTTAGTAACCGGCGCTGCTGTTGTTTCGCTTGTTTTACCGGCTGTGGCAACAGCGGTTGTTTTTGCTTTGTTGTGTTCTTTTTTGGCAGGTGTGCTGGTTTGGGCAGTAACTGCAGTGGCAGACATAACCAATGCCAGTGCCGCAATCAAAATTTTTTTCATGATTTCACTTTTTGTGATTAATAATTTTGTGATATAAAGATATATTGCTGAAACAGGTTGTAACAGCAGTAATCGTTCAGCCGGCAATTGCAGTCGTTGAATAAATAACAGCGAAAGGTTAGCGAGTGCTTTTCCTGTCGATTTTCTCCATCATTTCCTTCATCATATCCACCTGTATCTGTTGTATCTCAAGCATGCTTTCCTGTTGTGTTACCATCAGGTGATCGATCTTTTCATGCAGCATCCTTATTTCAAGCTCACTTTTAAGGTTTACCATGTAATCGTTTTTTGCACGTTCCCTGTCTTTTTCTTCCTGCCTGTTCTGGCTCATCATAATCACCGGCGCCTGCAATGCAGCCACGCAGGAAAGAATAAGGTTAAGTAATATGAAAGGGTAAGGATCAAAACCTTTGTTGGCAAGAAGGAAAACATTAACAAGCATCCAGGCAACAAGAAAAGACATAAAGATGCCAATAAATTTCCAGCTTCCTCCAAAAGCAGCAATTTTATCAGCCCAGCGCTCACCAACGGCAAGGGTTTTTGTGATCTCGCCTGCTTCATTGGCTATAAGCCCGTCACTGTTTATATTGTCCAATACAGTTTTTTCTAATTCATTTAAGGTGCCGAGTTCTTTATTGAGAATATTACTGATATGCTGTTGCCTGTAATGATTTAGTTCTCCAACAGACAGGTGGCAGCTATGATCAAAAGAAGGATGTTCCTCCTGTATTACTTTCAGTATGCCGTCACGAAGTGTTTTGGCGCTTACTCTTTCTGAAACAGGAAATTTATTACCGGAAATATTACTTGTGAAAGTATGCATAAGTGCATTTGTTTTATGCAGGTTAAAAAATATATGCAGTGGCGGCGGGACTTATCAGCTGTTGTCTTTCGGATTCTCTTTTAAGAGATTAATGGTTAAGGCAGCAAGTTTTTCAAGTTCTGCGGCATCTGCTTTTATGGCTGTTGAATCAGTGGTCAGTGCTGCTGATTGAATTCGTTTTGCTTTCAATTCCACCAGTTCCAGGATAGATAATAAATGCTGCCGTTTACTTTTTTGTTTTTGTTGTTCACGCAGGCTTGCTTCAACCGATGAAAAATTATTTACACCAATGCCAATAAATACAGAAGCCACTCCGGATATAGCAATTTCCATCGCATTGTCGTTTGTTAAAAAGGTAAGGAAAATAATAACAGTGCCGAGTAGTATAAAAGCAAATACACGGGTGCTGAAGAATATTTTCCTGAATTGTTTTACATGCTGTTTAATCACGGTAATAGTTTTTAGGAGCCGGGGTAAAAACGGACATGTTCAAATACATAATTTTCATGTGTTCTTAACTGGTCGATCAATTGCTTTAATTCACTTTCTTCCCATTTCTTCTGGAACATCTCATCATGCAGCAGTATCACAATATTGTCCCTGGTAAAAGTGCTGCCATTATCAAGACGGCTATTTATTTCTTTTATCATTTCATCTACTGTTTGCACAGGCGTCCCGTTAGAATGATGCTGCCATTCAATATCCCAGCCATATAATTTATAACCATTTTTAGCAAGCAGGTCCGCCGCTGCAGCTCCACTTACGCCATCGTCTTTCTTTCTGCCGTTCAATCTCCACATATTTCTGCCGGGCAACCGTACAATTTTATATTTAAGGTTAAGGAGCATTTCATTTTTTTGAATGTCTGCCAATACATTCGCCGGGTTGCTGTAAAAAAGTTCATATTTATCATTGGCATGAGTAAAGCTGTGATTATATGGTTCAATAAACGGATTTTGTTCATACAATTTATAATAGTTGCCAAGCAGCTTGCTTTGTTCGGCATGTTCCCCTACAAGGAATACGCTTATTTTAAGCCTTTCGGCCAGTACCACACTGTCGATGTTTTCACTGCCATTTAAAGGCCCGTCATCAAATGTCAGGTAAACATACTTTAAAGGAAGGGGGGAGGATTGTTTTGACAAATGTTTGCCCGCCGGGTTATATGCAAAAAGAAAAATACATGCCGGTAAAAGCCATAGTGCTTTTTTCAAGTTCAGCATACTACTGTTTTTGTAAATATAAATCACTCCTTATGAAATACCTATATCCCCCAGGAAAGTTTTTGCTTCTTCAACAGCCTTTGCGCAGGTGTCTTTTATAATGTCTATTTCCTGTTTAAGCTGGGCATCACCCATATTAGTATATTCAATTGCATCCAGCTGTGGCAACAGTTTTTCTGTAAGCCCCATTACCGATACGGTGGTTTTTAAATTATGTGCCACTCTTTTCAACTGGGTATAATCATGCTTTTCAAGAAGGCTGGTAAGTATAGCTGTATCCTGCGGAACAGTTTCAATAAATTGATTGGTCACTTCTTTTTCATATTCAATATTGCCGTTACTTACTGCTTTTAAATAATCGAGATTGATATATTTATAATGATTAACTCCGTGCGGTAAATTTTTGTTTTCAATAAATAAAGAAGCGCTGGTGAACTGGATGATCAGTTTATACAGATCTTCTTCCATGATCGGCTTCGACAGGTATTCATTCATGCCGAAGCTGAGGCATTTTTCTCTTTCCCCTGCCAGTGCATGTGCCGTCATTGCAATAATGGGAACATCTGATTTTAATTCATGCCGTATTACCTGTGCGGCAGTGTACCCATCCATTTCAGGCATTTGTATATCCATCAATACAAGGTGATAGTTGTTTTCTTTCAGGTCGTCCACTGCTTCCCTGCCATTGCTTACAATATTAAACGACAGGTGCCACTGCATAAGCAAATGCTTCATAAGGCTTTTATTCAGGTCGTTATCCTCCACCACCAGCACATTTATATGCTTGTTGTTGTGTGTGGCAAATTCATGCATGCCTGTGGCGGGTAATTTGGTAAACTGTGTTGATGAAATGATGTAGGGAATGATAAAAGAAAATGTACTTCCTTTCCCGGGTACACTTTCTACAAAAATATCGCCGTGCTGCAGCGCCACCAGTTCTTTTACGATAGAAAGCCCCAGCCCCGTTCCACCATATTTTCTTGTAACAGTATTTTCAACCTGCTGAAAGCGGCCGAAAACAGTAGCCTGTTTTTCCTTTTCAATACCAATGCCTGTATCTGTAACACTAAAGAGCAGGAATACAGTATTGTTGTGAATTCTTTCAGATTTAATATTTACGTGTACACTTCCCTGTGAGGTAAACTTAATGGCGTTGCCGATAAGGTTTACCAGTATCTGGGTCAGCCGGTTTGCATCACCTTCAAGTGTATCCGGTATACCGGAAGGTATGGATGCTTTTAGTTCAAGCCCTTTTTCTTTTGCCTTGCCCTGCAGCATTGTTTCCACTGAATGTACGAGGCCATTGATGCTGAAGGGAGCCGATTCTATCCGCATCATACCAGCCTCTATCTTGGAAAAATCAAGCACATCATTTACAAGGGTAAGCAGGTTTTCACCAGAGCGCTGTATGGACTGCACATATTCTTTAGATTCATTGTCCAGCTGCCTGCGCTGAAGCAGGTTGGTGAAACCCAGGATGGCATTCATGGGGGTTCTTATTTCATGGCTCATATTGGCCATAAAATTTTCCTTTACCACTACCGCATCCCTTGCTTTCTTTTCCGACTCATTCAACTGGTTGATGAGTATGCGTTGCTGGCGGAGCCTGTTGGATACATAGCCAAATGCAAATGCAGCCGCCAATGCAGCCACCAGTGCAAGAATACTACCCAGCGTTTTTGCCCTGGTTCCGTCCTCATCAGCCTGTCTTGTAAGCTGGGTAACTGTTTCCTGACGCTGTTTGCTTATCTCAAGAGCAGCAATGCGTATTGAATCTATAATATGTTTGTCGGATTGTGCATCAATCAGCAGTTCCGCTGCATTTTTTCCCTTGATGGAAAACGTATCCAGTACACGGTAGTTGAATTCTATCTTTTGTTTTACATGGCGCTGAAGTTTTGCAAGCAGCGGATCTGTTCCTGTATCATTGATCATGCTGTCCAGCATGTTCAGCATGTTATTAATGCCTGCCACTTCCTGCTGCAGGTTTTTTAATTGCCCGATTTCATTTTGAATAACGGCATCCTTTACCCTGTTTTCTGCTGTTACAATATCAGTTTGCAGTTGCTGAAGTTCATTTTTTAAGCGGAGTTCTGCAATAAGGCTTTCATTGCCGTGGATAAGCTGGTTGATACTACGGGTACTGTTAAATTGTAAAAAAACGATCAGGAGGATCGCTGTAAAAAAAGTGGCCAGTAAAAGATACCTGAAATATTTACGCAGCATACATCAAAGCTAAACAAGAATAAATAATACTTTATCGATTTTGTTTTTCCTGTGGTGTTTTCATAAACTGCTGGTAAATTTTTACCAGTAATAAAACTGTAATGATCAGCCCGGCGCCGCATACTGATTCCTTTGCCCAGCCTTCATGCTTGTATAATTGGGAAAGCAGCAGGTAGGCAAGGGCCATCATAACTACGGTGAGTGTTAAAAATGATATGTAGAATTTTATCTTCATTTGTTTCTAAAAAAGCCGCCTCCTGAAGAAAGAGGCGGCGCCTTAACCTAAAACCACGGTATTGCCACTATTATGAAATATTTGTACTAGTGATAAAAAATTCAGCGCAATACATCAATTCTTCATTGATGGTATAAAGCTACGCCGTGGAGTGAGCGCATATCTATGCCAATAGATGGATGCGGTAAATAAGTCGGTGGAAAAGTAAAATGTTTCGGCGGTTATTACAGTATGTTCAGCCTTTTATTGAGATTGTGCCGGTAGGCATCTGCTACTGGTACGGGTTTGCCTGCCACGATAAGGGCGCCATCCTGTATAGTGTCAATTTTATTTACAGCAGCAATATAAGACCGGTGTACCCGGATGAATTTTGTTTTATTCAGTCGTTCTTCCACATTTTTTAAAGTATTGTGAATGGCATAAAACTTTTGAACCGTATGGAGCTTTACATAATCACCCATTGCTTCAACAAATAGGATGTCGTCTGTTTTTAAACGGCGTATGATATTGGAATCACGGATAAAAATAAATTCATCATCCGTAAAATTTACTTCTTCCTTATTGCTTTCCAGTATTTCTATTGCCTTATCAATTGCCTGTATAAACCGGGCAGGTGTTACAGGTTTTACTATGTAATCCGCTACGTTCAGCTCAAATGCTTCGGCCGCATATTCTTTTTTGGAGGTGGTAAAAATAATGACCGGCCTTTTATTGCTTAAGTTCCTCGTTAGCTCCAGGCCGCTCATACCGGGCATTTCAATATCAAGCAGTAAAATATCAACAGACTGCTGCTGTAAAAGATTGTATGCTTCCATAGCATCAGCACATTCTCCGGCAACAACAATATCTTTTACATGGCTTGCCAGTTGTTTCATAGTTGTCCTGGCAATCTTGTTATCATCTATAATTAAACAATTCATTACGTAAAGATATATACTGCGTAAAATAAAAACACCTCCTGTTACAGGAGGTATTCTATAATTTTTTCAAAAAAATTAGTCCAGGTTAGGTTGCGGGGTATAGCGCAGGTAAGGCTTTACTATTTCCACTCCTTTAGGGAATTTTTTGATTGCATCTTCTGTGCTTACTGCAGGCACCACGATCACATTTTCACCATGTTTCCAGTTTGCAGGTGTTGCCACGCTGTAATTAGCGGTCAATTGCAGGGAATCAACCACCCTTAATACTTCTACAAAATTTCTCCCGGTAGAGGCAGGATATGTAATGATCAGTTTTACCAGTTTATCCGCCCCGATCACTACCAGTGAACGCACTGTTGCTGTGGCAGATGCATTTGGATGAATAAAATCATATAATTCAGAAACCTTCCTGTCATCATCAGCGATGATTGGGAAATCCACTTCGCAGTTTTGTGTTTCATTGATGTCGCCTATCCAGCTTAAATGTTTATCTACAGGGTCAACGCTTAATGCAAGTACCTTTACATTACGTTTTGCAAATTCTTCTTTTAATGCAGCTGTACGGCCAAGTTCTGTTGTACAAACTGGCGTAAAATCTGCCGGATGTGAAAACAGGATGCCCCAGGAATTACCCAGGTATTCATAAAAGTCGATTTCACCCAAAGATGTTTTGGCTTTAAAATTGGGAGCGGTATCCCCTAGACGTAGGCTCATATTTTTAAAAATTTAGGTCACAAATATAGCAATAGTCTATTAAACGGGTAGACTTGATTTTGTAATTTTTTTTTATTTTTTGATTAACTTACGGCCATGCTTTCCAAAAAAACGAAATATGCCCTGAAAGCGCTGGGTTATCTTGCCAGCAAATACGGGGAAGGTCCGGTACTGATATCTGAAATCTCACAGAAGAAGAAGATCCCAATTAAGTTTCTTGAAACAATCCTGCTTGAATTAAAGCAGGAAGGCGTATTAGACAGTAAGAAAGGTAAGGGTGGGGGCTATTTCCTGGCCCTGCCGCCTAAAAAGATCACACTCGCTAAAGCAATACGCCTGGTGGGAGGGCCAATTGCGATGTTACCCTGCGTAAGCCTGAATTTTTACGAAAAATGTGAAGATTGTGATGAAGCCAACTGCGGGCTTTATAAGGCAATGAAACAAACAAGAGATGCCACCCTGAAAATACTGGAGAAGAAGACTGTTGCAGAACTGATAGATGAAGCAGATTAGCCGGATGAGGCCCTTTTAAGCTTGGTTTTCCCAAAACGGTTTTTTACATCATCGATCGCTTTATATAAGTCAGATTTGCGGCTTACATCATCAAAAAGATTTGTCTGTACGGCCTCGTTGGTAAGTTCACTCAAACGTACGCCTAGCAAGCGTACAGGTTCACCTTTACGGTATAATTTATGAAACAGGTCCTTTACTACGGGAATGATCTCATCATCCGCACAGGTATAGGGTATGGTTGTTTGGCGGGAAGTCGTTTCAAAATCGGGGTAACGGATTTTAACAGCGATACAACCGGCCACTTTTCCATCCTGGCGCAGTTCAAAGGAGATCTTTTCCGTTAGCCGGACAAGCTCACTTGTTAGGAATTTTATATCCGTTTTATTTTCTTCAAAAGTGTTTTCTGATGAAATAGATTTAGCCTCGTGGTATTGTGAAATGGCACTGTTATGTATGCCAAAGCTTTTCTGCCACAGGTCTTTGCCCCATTTACCCAATCTTTCCTCCAGTTCATCTGCCGTTCTTTCGCTTACATCGCCGATGGTTATAATACCCATGGATTTAAGTATATCATGTGTATGGCCACCCACGCCGGGAATCTTATCTACTGTAAGTGGTGCCAGAAACTCTTTTTCTTTTCCAAAAGGCACCTGGAGGTAACCGTTGGGTTTGGCCTCGTTGGTGGCGATCTTGGCCATCATTTTGTTGCTGGACAGGCCGAAAGAAATAGGCAGCTTTGTGCTGTCCATTATTTCTTTCCTCAGGTCAATGGTCCACTGCAGCGGGTTAAAAAATGTATCCATACCCGTGAGGTCAAGGTAAAATTCGTCAATGGAAGCTTTTTCAAACAGCGGTGCTTTAGCGGCAATAATATCGGTTACCCATCTTGAATAGCGGCTGTATTCACCCCTGGAGCCTTTTAGTATGATGGCATCCGGGCAAAGTTGTTTTGCTTTTTTGGAAGGCATACCCGACTGTACACCAAACTTTCTTGCTTCATAGCTGCAGGCGGCCACCACACCCCGCTCGCTGCCACCCACAATAACAGGTTTCCCTTTAAGCGAAGGGTTATTCAGCACTTCAACCGATACAAAAAATGAATCAAGGTCAAAATGCGCCACTATTCTTTGTGATGATTTTTTCACAGCATGAAATTACAAAAAGATTCAGCGGTAAATATCCAGCAGACCATCGGGCAGGATCACAAATACTTTTTTGTTTTTCTTATCTACTTTTTCAAGAGAAGCTTCGTGTACAGGTATCAGTGCTTCGTTATCGCCCAGCATTATTTTACACAATAACTGGTGTGGCTGCTCAATCACTTCAGTTATTTCGCCGATCTCTTTGCCATCATCCACCAGTGTAAAACCAAGTAACGAGATGGGAGAGGATTTGGCTGCATATTTATTAAAATCTTCTGCTGTGAGCCATACTTCTTTTGGGGTGAGTTTACGGGCCGCTTCCATTACATCGATGCCTTCCAGCTTTATAAAAACTTCTGCATCATTCTTTATCCTTGCTGCAGTGATAAAATAGGGCATGAAGCTATCTTTGCTTTCTTCAATAAAAATCGTTTCCAGCCCTTTCAGGGATGTTTTTTTTCCAAGGTTGTGCTGTAAAATCAACTCACCCTTTACTCCAAAACTGGCGGCTAGCTTTCCTATTTTAAAATACTGGCTCATGTGTTGCAAGATAGGTGTAAAATAAAAAAGCAATCTCAAAAGAGATTGCTGAACGAATTAACGGACAGAGGTTTTTATTCTTCTGTTTTTGTTTCTTCTGTGCTTGGTGCTGCCGGTGCTTCTGACACTTTCCTCACCACGGGCCTGTTGCGTGTATCCCTTTGTGCTTTTCTATGGGCACTCTGGCGCTTGGCTACGTGGGCGTCATGTTCAGTACTCCAGGCAGTAAATTTCTGCATGGCCATTGCTTCGTCGAACAGACCTAAACTTACACCCCTCAGCAAATGTTTCAGGTACAATACTCCCTTAAAGGAAAGTATGCGGCGTACAGTATCAGTAGGCTGGGCACCTTTATGGAGCCAGTCCAATGCCTTCTGGCGGTCGATCTGTATTGTTGCAGGAACCGTCAGGGGATTGTACGTACCAAGTTTCTGAATGAATTTACCGTCTCTGGGGCTTCGTCCATCTGCTACAACGATGAAGTAAAATGGTCTTTTTTTAGACCCATGGCGTTGCAGTCTCATCTTTACAGCCATAAAAAAATAGACATTTTTTTGGGTTGTTAAAAAATAGGGTTATAACTCCTTATTAATATAAGGCTGCGAAGATAAGTTTACTAAAAACATCATCCAAAATTTTTTATACCCTGTTATTTTTATGCCTATCTTATGTATTGATAGGCTGTTTGTTTTAGTTTAAAACTTATCTGATATGAAAAAAATATTTCATTTTTTCCTGCTTTTTTTGCTGGGTTGCAGCACTGCCAGCCAGTTAAAGAAATATTATACACCGGAGGATAAAACAATTCTGGAGCTGGTGGAAAGAATACAAAAGTCAGCAGCAGATAAGGAAGCGCAGGAACAATTACCGGCAACCTATACAGCGGTATTGGACAAACGGAAGGCTTTAACACCCGCCAGTTTTGCTGCATTGCCCACTGCTGAACGGTACCTGGCGTTGGTAAAGGAGTGGAGCGTAATGCAGCAATTGTTTGAAAAGATCAGTGCTGTGCCTGCAGCCGCAAAAGTAGTAACTGATTTGTGGAACCCGGCCAGTGCATTGGACGGTGCCAAAAACAGCGCCGCCAAAGAGTATTATAACCAGGGGCTGGACTATATGACCTATGATAACAGGCAGGCTGCCCGGAATGCTTATGATTATTTTAAGAAAGCGAATGATATCATACCCGGCTACCAGGATGCCGCCGCTTATATGAAGGAAGCACTTGACAGGGCTACTATCAAAGTGATTATAAGGGCACCCAATTATTATAACCGGAGCTGGAATTACTGGGGCTTTCAGAACGACTGGCTGCAGCAGCAGATCATCAGCGACCTGAATGCACAATCTTACCGGGATGTACGGTTTTATTCTGACTGGGATGCCAATGCCAAAAGAATACGTCCCGACAGGATTGTGGAAATGCGTTTTACAGATCTGTATATCGGGCAGGTGTTTACCAACAGGAATACGATACAACGCAGCAAGCAAATTCAAACAGGGAGTACAAAATCCATTCCTTCAAAACCTGTATACACAACCGTCAGGGCAACTGTGTATGTTACCACCCGGTATATGCAAAGCAGGGCTGCCCTTGAATGCCGGATTTATGATTATGTATCCGGCAGTAATATCCTGTATGATAATTTCCCAGGGGATGATAACTGGCGGGTGGAAACAGCCACTTATACAGGCGACAGTCGTGCACTTACACAGCAAGACCTGCAAATGATTAATAACAGTGGTAATGTACCTGTGCCAACAAGGGCGCAGGTGGCAGATAAACTGGTAAGAAATTGCTATAGCTTTTTGCTGAACAGGATCAGGAGTGGTGTGCAATTCGGGTATTGATCTTTGTTGTTCACCGGTGCACTACGGCATAACACAGGCACTCTTCCTGGTGCTCCTTGTAGCGGCTTTGTGCCTTGGTGGTTCAAAAAATCAATTCAGTTTTATCTCGAACAGTTTAGGCCAAAGTTTCCCGGTAATGTATATTTTTTTACTGTTGCTGTCATATGCAATACCATTGAGTACATTGTCCAGGTTGTTGCTGAGGGGGAAGGATGCATAAAAGCTCCTGAGCATGTTTGCGGTTTCCAAAACACCTGCTACATGCCCGTTGGACGGGTCGATCTTAATAATCCGGGTTTCTCCAAAAATATTCGCATATACGTAACCGTCAATATACTCCAGTTCATTAATCCTGTCTACCACGCCGGTATTGCTTGTTACCTGCACAATACGGTTGATCTTAAAGTTTTCCGGGTTTATAAAATAAAGATTACCCTGTGGCTGACCATCGCTTACAATCAGTTCAGTTCCGTTGTTTGTCATGCCCCAGCCTTCACTCTGCCATGGAAATGTTTTAACCGGCTTGCTCAGATCAGAAAGGTTATATACATACACCACATGATTTTGATATGTCAGCTGGTAAAGTTTGTCACCAAAAACGTTGATCCCTTCCCCAAATATGGTACTGTCTGCAATCTTTTGCTGTTTTTCAGCCTTGCCTGTTTTTATATTGACAATTTTGATAAATGAGCGGTTCTCCAGACCTGTGCCTTCGTACAGTTTGCCATCCAGG
Organism: Ferruginibacter sp.; assembly: GCA_047600665.1. GTDB lineage: Bacteria > Bacteroidota > Bacteroidia > Chitinophagales > Chitinophagaceae > Ferruginibacter. The sequence continues at coordinate 241,365 of JASGKJ010000003.1, read as the reverse complement.
AACTGTAAGCCTTCAGTAAAAGCAGTGGTGTCATGCGGGTACTCTGCCAGTACGGTAGCCTGTAATACAGCAGGAGCCGGAATGCCTGTATTTGTATTTACAGGGGAAATATCTTCAGGTTTATTCTTCGCATCATCATTATTACATGCACTCAAAAAAAACAAAAAAGCAGCAGAGGCGGTAAAGCAGAATCTTTTCATATTTGGTCTGTTGGCGGCAAAAATAAGATTGTTTTTCATAGTGATCTTTTAGCGGCTCATTTTTAACCAAGATATATTGACAGCATTTGGAAACCTGCATTTTATGCTGGTTTTAGCCAAAAAGATTGTTAAAGGATTATGGATGGTACAACTAAAAATATTTTTTTTCGTTTTAAACCCGGTTCAGCATGCCCGGTCAGAAGAGGGCAATTACATTAATAACCAGAAACGTATAATTATGAAAAAGTATGCAGGCTATTTTTTAGCTTTAATCTTATCCGCAGGTCTTTTCCTTACATCCTGTAAAAAAGAAAAAACAGGGGGAACCGACACTGAAACTGATGCTACAGAAGTATCTGCCCAGGCAGACGACCAGGAACAATTTGCAGCTGAAACCGATGATGTTACCAACGACGTAAATGCTTCTATTGAAAATAAAGGAGGTACTTACACAGGGAGACCATTGGGTGACCTGCTTCCTGTCCGCTGCGATGTAAATATTGTGTTTGATACAGCAAGTGCTGCAAAAACGATCACACTTACTTATAATGGTAATTGTCTTGGGGACCGTACCCGTACCGGTGTTGTGGTGGTAAGCTTCGCAAATAATTTCCGCTGGAATGATGCCGGTGCTTCATTTACCGTAAACTACCAGAATTTAAAAATTACCCGTAAAAGAGATAATAAGAGTATAACGATCAATGGCACCATAACACATACAAATGTAACGGGAGGTTTACTCCGCAATTTGTCAGGACTTTCTTCCATTGTTCATGAAGTAAAAAGCGATGGTATATCAGTAATATTTAATAACGGTACTGCCCGTACATGGAAAATTGCAAAACGCAGAACATTTACATACGATAATGGTATTGTGATTTCTGTAAAAGGTATTGGTGCTGCTGGTAATGGTGTTGCAGAATGGGGTGTTAACAGGTTCGGTACTGATTTTACAACTTCTATTTTAGCAGACCTGGTGATAAAACAAAGTTGTGAATTCCGGCTGGTAAGTGGTAAAGTAAAACACACCGTTGGTACAAAAAGCATTACAACCACTTTTGGTTTGGATAAAGATGGTAATGCTGTAACAAACTGCCCGCTTTTATTTTACTTTAAAGTAGAATGGACTGCTGCAAATGGTGGCACTGCTTCATTGATATTTCCATACTAAAGAAACTATAAGCAATAAAAAATGCTGCTCATCATGAGCAGCATTTTTATTTTGGTGTTGTTTAGCGTAATTGAAATTTTTATCTCACTTATGGATCTTCTGAAAGGATATCGTTGAATAATTATGCTGTTCTTCCCGGGTATTCCTGCAATGCTTTTTCAAGACAATCCATTGCATGGTTAATAGCATCTGTATTGAGTACATAAGCTAAGCGTACTTCGTTTTTACCGAGACCTTTTGTCCCATAAAAACCGGTGGCCGGTGCCAGCATTACCGTTTGGTTTTTGTAACTGAAAGATTCAAGCAGCCATTGGCAGAATTTATCTGCATCATCAATGGGTAATTTAGCCATTGCATAAAAGGCACCACCAGGATTCGGGCAAAAAACGCCATTCATTGCATTTAGTCTTGATACAATGGTATCCCTTCTTTTTTTATATTCTGCTTTAGTAGTATCAAAATAATTATCAGGCAGGTCAATGGCAGCTTCACCCAGTATCTGTGCAAAGCCAGGCGGACTTAGCCTTGCCTGTGCAAATTTCATTACGCTGTTTAACAAGGCAGTATTTTTTGTTACAAAGGCGCCAATCCTGCCACCGCAGGCACTGTATCTTTTACTGATGGTATCCATCAATATCACATTGTCATCCACACCGGTAAGATGCATGGCGCTTGTATGGTTACCTTCATAACAAAACTCACGGTAAGCCTCATCCGCAAATAAATAGATGTTGTGCTTAAGAATGATCTTCTTAAGCACTTCCATTTCCCCGGCGCTGTATAAATAACCTGTTGGGTTATTGGGGTTGCAGATAATAATGGCTTTTGTTTTTGGGGTGATGGCTTTTTCAAATTCTTCAATTGGAGGTAATGCAAAACCTGTTTCGATAGAAGAAGTAATCGGCACAACATTTACACCGGCCATTACGGCAAAGCCATTATAATTTGCATAAAAAGGTTCAGGGATGATCACTTCATCACCTGTATCCATGCAGGCCATAAAACCAAAGAGGATCGCCTCACTGCCACCGGTGGTGATAATGATCTGTTCATGGTTTACATGTATGCCCGCTTTTTTATAATACTGTACCAGCTTTTTACGATAGCTCTCGTTGCCGGCACTGTGGCTGTATTCCAGTACTTTAAAATCACTTTTGCGTACTGCATCCAGCGCCTGCGCAGGCGTTTCTATATCGGGTTGGCCGATATTTAAGTGGTAAACTTTGGTGCCTTTTTTCTTAGCAGCTTCTGCATATGGCACCAGCTTACGTATGGGAGATGGCGGCATATGCTGGCCACGCTGGCTGATCGTTAGCATTGAGCAAAAATAAGTTTATTAAAATTAAGAAATTAAGGAATTGAGTAATGAAAAGAGGAAGGTATTGTTTCTGTAATTTAATTACTTCATTCTTTCATTCCTTCATTTGCCTTCCCTGAATCCCCTGAGAAAATCTTCCACCAGCATTTTCTTTTTGCCTTCCAGTTGCAGTTCAACCACCTGCACGTAGCCATCGCTGCAGGCAAACTTCAAAAATGTTTTACCATCAGTAAGGTACTCTCCCGGTGCTTTTGTTACAGCGGTAGTTTCTTTTTTACTACGGTAGAATCTTGAATGTTTTATCATTTAAAGAAGTAAAGGCTCCCGGGAAAGGGGACAGTCCACGGATGAGGTCATGAACAGCTGCAGTTGTTTTGGTAAAATCTATTTTGCAGGTTTCAGTAAAAATTTTCGGCGCATGCTTTAAAGTAGAGGGTTGAGAATTTAAAGATGAGAGTTGCGGAGATTCTTTGAGTGAGCCGTCTGCCAAACCCTTTACCGTTTTAACCAGCAGCTGTGCACCAATCTCTTTCATTTTGTCATGTACTTCACCGGCGGTTTCATTTTCCCCGATTGGAAAAGATTCCTGGAGCAGAATATCACCGGTATCTATTTCGTGTTTTAATTTAAAAGTAGTAACGCCTGTTTCTTTTTCTCCATTTATAACAGCCCAGTTAATTGGAGCAGCACCCCGGTATTGCGGAAGCAGGCTTCCATGTAAATTTACCGAACCCATGTGCGGCATGTTCCAAACCACTTCGGGCAACATACGGAACGCTACCACAATTTGCAGATCTGCATTCAATGATTGCAGCTCAGCTAAAAAATCCGGGTTCTTTAATTTTTCAGGCTGCAGTATGTGAAGATGATGTTCCGCTGCATATTTTTTTACAGCACTTTGCTGCAACTGCATGCCCCGCCCGGCCGCTTTATCAGGTGCTGTAATAACACCAACAATGTTACAACCTGCTTTTACCAATGCATCCAGTGATGCCACCGCAAACTCCGGTGTACCCATAAAAATGATCCGTAAGTCTTTAAAATCCTTCATGGCTGCGAAGGTAAGAAAGCGGTGGCTGTTTGTTATTGTTTGATATATGTTTTAAAATAACCGCATTCATTTATTACATCCTGGTAATACTTGGTAGCCGCATATTGTTTCAGCATTTTAAAATTGCTGATGGCTTTCAGGTTCACCATACCTGAACTGTAGTTGTCATCTTTGACGCTGTACATGTTTTTATTGTACCACTCATTCCGTTCACATTTAGCCAGCATATAATGACACTTGGCTTTCTGTTCGTTATTGGTTGCGGCAGCCAGTGCTTTCTGGTAATAAGTTGCAGCCTGTCTTGTATCAATAATAAAACCCCTGAATACCGTGTCAATTGAAAAAGGAGAATAATGGTAGGAGCCCACAATGGCTGATTCATAAAACAGGCGGGCATTACCATAGTGGCTCATATTATAAAAGGCATTGCCGAGTAATAATGCATTGTTGTAAACATCTTTACCACCTATGATATTTGTTTTCATTTCATTCATCTTGCGGAGCAGGGATATTTTTGTATAGGGGGTGCCTTTGTAAGCTTCGTGGTCACAATCATGGCAGTCGCTGATACGGCCATTAAAAGGATTTCCCATTAACTGGGCATTCGCCTTGTCTCCTGTTTTTTCCAGTAAAGCAATGGCATCAGATAATTTATCATCAAAGGCGAGACGGATGGCCTGGTATTCATACAGGTCTTCCACTTTATCCACGTACAGGCTGGCACATAGCTTTTCATACGCAGTTTTATTGTCCTTTAATAAAAAAGCCTTTATCGCTTCCACATTCTTATTGCTGGAATAAAAAGCCGGCCGGGTTATATAGCATTCTGATTTTACAAGATCGTTCTGCCGGCGGTATTTTTTTGCCATACTTTGTTTTATAAAGCCAAATGCATCTTTATAACGAAATGGCGTTCCGTCATCTGCTGTTAGTGCATTCAACCATTGGATATCTGCCAGTACCCCGTTTTCCAGTTTGCTGTCTGCCTTTGGTGCAGCAACAACTTTATTTACCAGCTTCAGTAATCTTAATTGTGATGCTTGCAGTGGATCATTTGTAATACTTTTTTCCGCCAGTTTATAATAATTCTCCGCCTGTGCGTATTTGCCGGCAAGCATTTCCAGGTAGGCGGCGGCGGTTTGCCATAGAAAAGCATTACCTGTTTTATTGTTGCCTGCTATTGCTGTTACCATTGCCCGCAGGCTGTCATCTATTTTAAGCGGACCTATTTTAATTTTGTTAGTATACGTACTTTCATCGTATTCGCTCATTTTTTGCTCTTCCTTGTTGATCGCTCTTGCAAGTAACAGGTCTGATTTATTGCTGGAAGGATCCAGTTTGTAAATTTCATTAATAGATCTTTTTTCATCCCCGTAAAAAATGCCCAGCATTTGCCAGAGTGTTATCTTTTCTTCTTTGCTTTTGCATAATGCCAGCGTAGCCTGCCAGTCTGCTTCTTCCTGCGGGTGAAAACTGTAATGGGCACTCATCTTTAATTCATCACAACCATCAAATACCAGGCTGTAATAATAATTTGCCTTTGCATATTCTTTTTGTTTGTAAAGGGCACCAGCGGCATAGCCCAGCGTACGGTAATACATTTTATTCTTTTCAAAATTGCCTTCATTCTTTTCAAATAATTCAGTTGCCAGTGCCAGTTCTCCATTAAAGAAATACGAACGTACTAACTGGAACCAGTATCGCTGTTTTAGAAATTTATCTCCTGCTTTATTGAGCCCGGCAAGAAGCGCTTTATTTAATGCAGGTGCGTTTTCATAACTGGTGGTCTTCTTTTGTTCATAATCCCACCAGGCTGCCGTGTTGTTGGCAAATATGCCGGCCTCTTTTGCAAGGGAGAGATAATTAATGAAATCTTTTGTTTGCCTGCCTGCTTTTAACCATTGGTAACTGGCTGCCTGCGCAGGCAATGTATTTATAGTTCCATTTACGTATGCAGCCAGGCTGTCAATAAATTCTTTTGATGCTTCTGTCAGCAGAAAATTCAATTCTTCCTGCGGTACTTTATTTTCCAGGTAGCCAGCCCAGTCATTCTTATTGGATTCATTGAAACGGCTGTTTTGGTCGCCATCATAGTTTATACCATAATAAAATTGCTGGGAGTAAAAAAAGGGAGTATATTTTTTTTCAACAAATGCCTCCGGCGTAAAATTAGAAATTCCGTATTCTGGTCCCCAATCGCCCCCACAGGCCAGTACAATACCGGCACCGGTAAGCAGGATACTAATAAAGCTTATCCAGAATTTTTTGGTAAATATCCATTTCATAATGTGAAAGGTTTATACTGTCAAGGTCGTAAAAAATAATATGCTGAAAAGATTTTTTTGAGTATTTCTTTATGTCGTCTGCCATATTAAAAAGATCAGCCTGCTTTATTGTCTCCAGTTTTACAATGTCATTTTTTATAAAGTAGTAGCCTGCTTTAAAACAGGATTGTTTAACAAGAAACTGGTTGTTATTGTTATAAATAAAATTGCTGTCTCTATTAAAGTGCGTATCATTTATTTTATTCAGCAGCTGTACCACTTTACCATCCCTTAGTAATTGCCCCCAGGAAAATATGGGGAGGGCAATATCCAGTAACAGGGGATAACCCGCAAGTGATGTATTATATTTAGCTGCAGTGGCTTTATCATAGATGGAGTTTATGGTGCCGGCATTTATTTCACCCATATTATAATACATCAATACTCCTTTGTCAACCGGCGGTATACCAGTTCTGTTAAAATATTTTACCTGGTGCAGGCGTATAGTAGCTGAAATAACCTTTTTTGAAAGCTCCCGGTACTCCCGGAGAAAAGAAAAGTACAACTCTTTCGTTTTGTCTGTCCAGTCACAATCAAACTGGATCTCACTGTTATTTATTTCCTGTGATTGGCTGATCTGTTGTATAAGTGAGTGTACATTTTTTGCAAGCTGTGGCAAATGATGGCTGTCAACATTTTCGAACACTCTTTTTTTGATAAAAATTACAGGAACTATATTGTATTTTTTAGCAAAGCTGTCCAGTACAACAGGTGCTACAGGCATGGCTTCGGTTTCACCTGGCTTTTTATCTATATCAAAATAACGTATGTATAGTTTTTCTGCATGATTGCTGCCCAGTGTATTTAATTCATATTGGGATAGTGAAAAATTTGTTTTCCAGTAATAAAATGAAATACCGCCAGCCGGTTTTTCATTACAGGATGCAATAATTATCGAAAAAAAGAAGAGCAACAGTTGAATACGTTTCATTGATGTCAAAAACCGGCTGAACGAAGGTAATCCAGCCAAAAGGTCAAATAAATTTTTAAATATAGAACTGCCATCCTATATTTATTTATCGATTGTATTGCCGCATCACCAAAAACAAAGCTTTATGGCAATACGTGTAGCAATCAGGCACAAAACTACCTATACTTATGACAGGCCCGTTTCCCTGTCGCCGCATGTATTCCGCCTGCGCCCTGCTGTGCACTCAAGAACACCCATTGAAGCCTATTCATTTAAATTAAAACCCAAGGACCATTTTATTAACTGGCAGCAGGATCCCTTTGGTAACTACCAGGCAAGGGTGGTGTTTCCAGAAAAAACAACTGAGCTTGAAATTGATGTGGAGGTGATTGCCAGCCTGCAGAATATTAATCCATTTGATTTTTTCGTGGAGGAATATGCAGAACAGTTTCCTTTTAAATATGCACCTGTTCTTTTAAAAGAGCTGGCGCCTTACCTTCAGAACAAAGATGAAAGCCCTGCTTTAAAAGCCTGGTTTGATAAATATATTGACCTTTCGAAAGAAACACCCATTGTACAGTTCCTGGTAAAAATAAACCAGCAGCTTAATAAAGACATTTCTTACACCATCCGTTTGGAGCCGGGTGTGCAAACACCTGAAGAAACATTAACGAAAGCAATTGGCTCCTGCAGGGACTCGGCCTGGGTACTGGTGCATATACTAAGGCACGCAGGTTTGGCTGCACGTTTTGTATCTGGTTACCTGGTGCAGCTAAAGGCGGATGAAAAATCGCTGGACGGCCCCTCAGGAACAGAAGTGGATTTTACTGACTTGCATGCATGGGCCGAGGTATTTATTCCCGGTGCAGGCTGGATAGGTCTTGACCCAACATCAGGATTGTTTGCAGGCGAAGGGCATATTCCTTTGGCCTGCACGCCGGATTATGCAAGTGCTGCACCGGTAGTAGGCACAATGGATAAATGTGAAACAAGTTTTGCATTTGATAATTCGGTTAAACGTCTTTATGAAGATCCCCGTGTAACAAAACCGTTTACTGACGAACAATGGGAAACGATCAATGCTATCGGTTACCAGGTAGATAAAGACCTGGAAGCAGGTGATGTTCGTTTAACAATGGGGGGCGAACCAACTTTTGTTTCTATTGATGATATGGAATCCGCACAATGGAACACGGCAGCAGATGGTTTGCAGAAACGAATTCTCTCTCATGATCTTATTTTCCGCCTGCGTGAAAAATTTGGACCCGGCGGGCTAATCCATTACGGACAGGGGAAATGGTATCCTGGTGAACCCTTGCCCCGCTGGCAATATGGTTTGTACTGGCGTAAAGACGGCTACCCGGTATGGAAAGATATAAGGCTGGTTGCCCACGAAAAATCAAACCATAATTATACTTATGAAGATGCGGCTTTCTTCACTGCCGAACTGGCAAGGCATCTTGCAGTAGGTACAGATAATATCAGTCCTGCATTTGAGGATGTGTTTTATTTTTTATGGACAGAAGGAAAGAATCCTGTTAATATTGATCCGCAGAAAGTAAACCTGAAGGATTCTGAAGAGCGGAGAACGCTTGCCCAGTTACTCAATCATGGTCTTGGCAACCCGGTGGGGTATGTGTTACCGTTAGAATGGAACCATTGGAATAACAGGTGGCAAAGTTGTAAGTGGGTTTTTAACCGGGAGCATCTTTTTTTAATTCCTGGTAATTCACCCATCGGTCTCCGGCTTCCACTGGAGTCTTTACCGGCAGTGTCAAAATCAAAAGCACCGCAGCAGGTGGCACACAGCCTTTTTGACGAATTGCCAGCACTTGTTCATTTTCACGAAACCATTCATGCAAGGTATGGACATGTAAATGCGTATGAAGCCCCGCCACAAAGGATCATGCCGCAGGTGCTGGAGAAAGAAGAGGATAAAAAGAAAAAGGATATAAAGAAAAAAGAAAAACCGGCTGAGCCGGAAACAATATCGCTGACACATGAAGTGGATACGATCAAAACAGCGTTGAGTGTTGAAGCCAGAAATGGAATACTATATGTTTTCCTGCCACCAATGCAATACCTCGAGCATTACCTGGATGTGGTTGCATCAATAGAGGCTACTGCTTCCAAACTGCAGATGCCGGTGCGTATTGAAGGTTATGAGCCGCCAAGGGATAACCGGATGGAGCGCCTGGTTGTATCGCCTGATCCTGGTGTGATAGAAGTCAATATCCATCCTGCAAAAAGCTGGAAGGAGCTATCGGAAAACACAAACGTGCTGTATGAAGAAGCAAGGCTGTCAAGGTTGGGAACAGAAAAATTTATGCTGGATGGAAGACATACCGGAACAGGGGGTGGTAATCATATTACCATTGGTGGTGCTGCGCCGTCTGACAGTCCATTATTGCGGCGGCCTGACCTGTTACGGAGTTTAATTACATTCTGGCAGCATCATCCTGCATTGTCATATTTATTTTCCGGTGCTTTTGTGGGGCCTACCAGCCAGGCGCCCCGTATTGATGAAGGTCTTGAAGATAATCTGTACGAAATGGAGATTGCTTTTAGCCAGGTACCAGAAAAAGGTTTTATTCCTTTCTGGATCACTGACAGGCTTTTCCGGCATATGCTGACTGATTTAACAGGTAATACACACCGCTCAGAATTTTGTATTGACAAATTGTATTCACCGGATTCATCATCCGGGAGGCTTGGTATACTTGAATTCCGTGGGTTTGATATGCCCCCGCATAAACAGATGAGTTTGCTGCAGATGCTGCTTATCCGTGCATTGGTAGCAGCATTCTGGAAAAAACCATATAAACATAAACTGGTAAGATGGGGCACAAGTTTGTACGACAAATACCTGCTGCCGCATTTTGTAAAACAGGATATAAGCGATGTGGTGGATTTTTTAAAAGATGCCGGTTATGCCTTTGATGTGAACTGGTTCAATTCGTTTTTTGAGTTCCGATTTCCGCATTACGGTACGGTTACTATCCGTGATATAAAAATGGAACTCCGGATGGGCATTGAACCCTGGCACGTGCTGGGAGAAGAAATGTCAAGCACCGGTACGGCAAGATTTGTAGATTCCTCACTGGAACGTGTACAGGTAAAATTAAACGGCATAACTGATAACCGTCATATTCTTTTATGTAATGGGTCAAGGGTGCCGCTTACTGCCACAGGTGTGAAAGGAGAATTTGTTTGCGGTATCCGCTACCGTGCCTGGCAACCGCCAAGTGCATTGCATCCTACCATTGGTATTGATACACCACTGACTTTTGATATCATCGATACATGGAATGGCCGCTCTGTGGGTGGTTGTACTTATTATGTTTCACATCCCGGCGGCAGGAGTTATGATACTTTTCCTGTTAATAGTTACGAAGCAGAAGCAAGACGCACCAGCAGGTTTGGGAATACCAGTCATACACAGGGTGAACAGTTTATAAAATCGCCTGGTATTGTTACGGGAGCACAGCATTATGTTGAAAATAACAGGGCTTCCTTTGTATACGATGCACCGGTACCGGAGATCAACAGTGAATTTCCGTGCACACTTGACCTTCGCCTGCACCGCTGGCTGGACAAATAATGTTGAATTTTATACACGGTTGCTGTACGGTTTTTGTAATTTGTAAGAAATACTAACAGGCACGCTTGTTGTTTTAAAGCTGCCGTACCAGTATAAAATAAAATGAAACTGTTTGAGTGTAATAATTGCGGCCACCCGGTTTATTTCGAAAATTATTATTGTGTGCAGTGTAATGCCCCGCTGGGTTTTGATCCTGTACAGTTAGATTTGATCTCCCTCGAGCCTTTTGCAGGAAAAGTGTACACCACACCTGGAGAAAAAAATAATGGCCCAAAATATAAGTACTGTTCCAATAAGCAATACAATGTTTGTAACTGGTTGGTTCCTTTTGAAAGTGATACGGAATTTTGTGTTGCCTGCAGCCTCAACCGTACCATACCAAATTTATCACAGCCAGATCACTGGGAAAAATGGGCAAGGATAGAAGTAGCCAAACACCGGCTCGTTTATTCATTGTTGCGTTTGGGCCTGCCTGTTATAAGTAAGTTGAATGATGAAGAGAACGGGCTGGCTTTTGATTTCATGGAAGACGACAATAAAGAAGATGATAAAAGATTGCTGACGGGCCATGATCATGGATTAATTACACTGAATATTGAAGAAGCGGATGATGCCATTATTGAAATGGCCCGTAATAAAATGGATGAAGTGTACAGGACCCTGCTTGGGCACTTCCGGCATGAAGTGGGGCATTATTACTGGGAGCAATTGATAGAGCGAACAGGGAAGGAGGCGTTGTTCAGAGATGTTTTTGGTGATGAAAGAACGGATTATGAGGAAGCGTTAAAACAGCATTACGATAAAGATGCAACACATGTATGGCAGAATAATTTTATCAGTGCCTATGCTGCTTCCCATCCCTGGGAAGACTGGGCAGAAACATGGGCGCATTATTTACATATAGTAGACACACTCGAAACCGGTTATTCTTTTGGTATGACACTGCGCCCGGTTGTAAACAATGATGAAATGAATGCATCACTTGATATTGATCCATACAGCACAAAAGAATTTGATGAAATAATCAAACGCTGGGTACCGCTTTCATTTGTAATGAACAGTTTGAACCGCAGCATGGGTATGAAAGATTCTTACCCGTTTATCATTAACGAGGCTGTAATAAAGAAACTGAAATTTATTCATGAAGTGATCCGGAGTTAATCCAAATCGTTCTCTTCTATTTTTTTTACATCCACCGACACAGACAGTGCATGACTATGGCTGCTGGTAATGACACCCCGCAATGGTATAACATCAAAATAATGACGGCCCCAGCCAATGGTGATATATTGTTCGCCGGGTATTTTGTTATTGGTGGGATCAAAATCAACCCATCCCATGCCCGGAATAAATACAGAGAACCAGGCGTGTGATGCATCAGCACCAACGAGTTTTTCTTTTCCTTCCGGTGCCGTTGTTTCAAGGTAGCCACTGATATATCTTGCCGGGATGCCCATCGCATGCATGCAGGAAATGCCAAGGTGTGCAAAATCCTGGCAAACACCTTTGCGCTCTTTCATTACCACAGAAAGAGGAGTGGAGACGGTGGTAAAACCAGCTGTGTATTTAAAACCTGTATAAATACGGTTCATCAGGTCCTGTACAGTTTCAAACAATGGCCGGTTTGGGGTAAATGACTGGGCCGCAAATGCCCTTATAGCATCGTCAGGAAAAGTAATGTCAGAAGGAACCGTGTATTGTTTCTCATTCAAATAATTGCCATTCAGCTCATGCATTAAGTTTCTTACTTCCTCCCAACTTTGCAAATTGACATTTCCTTTACTTTCTTCTTCTTCGTTTTTTTCTATAATAGAAGTGGCTGTAACCGAAAGTGATTCATGTTCCTGCTCAATGGCAAAATAAAATACTTTGTTACCAAAAAAATCAATGTACTCGTCTATAATGGCCGGTTCCGGTTTTATATCAAGACTAAATGTAAGACAGCTTTGTACTGCTGTATCCCTTGGTGTCAGTATCGCAATATTATGACATTGGGGTACTGTCTCGTGGTAGCGGTAGGTCGTATTGTGTATAATGGAATAAAGCATGCTGTTGAGAAATTATGCAGGGCTCATTGCAAATAATTGCTTTTGTGAAAGCGTATGTTTAAAATATGTTTTTGATATCACTATGCTGGCGTCCGATAATAAAGTAAGCAGTTTGCTGAGTGTTTCATTCAGCAGTTCGTATTCTTTTGTCGCTTCATTATATTTTGCAAGTGATATTGCATTTACTTTTTCCAGGATGGCTGCTGCTGCAGTAATTAATTTTTCCTGTTTATTCTGCATGGAGCCGTTGTTGATTTCAGGCAACTGGGAAATATAGTTTTTTATTTTGCTGATAAGATAAGCCAGTGATTTTGGATAGTTCATGTCCAGCATCAGCAGTTCCAGCAGCAGCGGCAGTTGTAAATGATCCCGGTAGGTGTACCGGTAAGTGATCATGCTTTGTGTAGCCACCAGCACCGATTCCAGCAGGTCATGTTCGGTTTGTTCCCCTGTTTTTTGTTTAAATATATTTTGCAGCAGCGTTGTTATACTCAGTGCCTGTTCAAATTTTCTTCCAAGATCCATAATCATCCACTCCTGTTCACGCCTGGCGCTTTCACGTACCATACCTAAAAAAGCAAACATCGATGTGTTCAGTGTGTCAATATTATTGATCATGCTGTGGTGATCATGGTTAGAACTTTTTGCAGCCTGCCAGTTTTCATCCATTTGCAGGATCACCCGCCAGTTATCAAGCGACCAGAAATTACGCACACTGTAAGCTGCCCTTTTGAACATCCCGATATTATTCCCCAGGCTGCCGGCCCTGTTTTCATTGTATAATATCTCTGCAAACTCTGCCCATGGATTGGGGACTGTATTGCCCTCTTCTTCTTCCGCTTCTTCATCCGGGATAAAACCGGGGTAGGTATAGGTGCAGCAGGTAACGCCCTGTAGTAAAATATCCCTTGTTACTGCAGTGTCCTCACTTCTGCTGTTGCTGCTTTGCAGCAGGTATTGCATAACCGTTCTCGTTAGCCTGGCATTGTTGATGATGCGTTCTGTATATCGGCCTGCCCAGAATAAATTTTCGGCAGTATGACTTGGCAGCGACCCTTTTGGAAAATTGGTGAGCAGGTCATCGCTCTTCAGCTGGAAAACCGCTGGTTGAACATAATCTTCATCAGATGCCATTACCCAGGTATCTTTACTGAAATCACCGGTTTGATTGGAGATGATAAAGCTGTTCTTTTTATTACTTGTCCTGGTTAAACCGCCGGGCATAGCAACAAAACTGTCATCTTTTCTTACTAAAAAATTCCTGATCAGAGAATGTCCCGCCTGAACATTGCCATTTACCCAGCAGGGCGTGGACGAAAAATTTACTTTTTCCTGTCCTGCATACAAATAAGGGCTGGCCTCTATTTTTTTGATCAGCTCTTTTTTCTCTGCTGATGAAAGTGAAGCGCCGTCCACCGCAGAACGGGTGCCTGCATAGTTGCGGTAAATTCTTCTTACAACCAGGTGTTCAAGGTTATCAATCACGTACTGCATTTCTTTTGGCTGTCCGCACCACCAGGTGGCAATAGATGGGATAATAAGGTCCTGGCCAAGCAGGTGTTTTGCCGCCGCATTCAGGAAAGGCATCATGCCGGCATTTTCAACAATGCTGCTGCCGAGCGGGTTGGCAATGGCCACATTGCCTTTACGCACTACCTGCAGTAAGCCGGGAACACCCAGCAAAGAATCGCTTTTTAATTCAAGCGGATCGCAATAGATGTCATCCATGCGGCGCAGTATCACATCCACTTTTTCAAGTCCTTCAATGGTTTTCAGCCATACAAAATTATCTTTTACCATCAGGTCGTTGCCCTGCACCAGTGTAAGACCAAGGTATGCTGCTAAGTAAGAATGTTCGAAGTACGTTTCATTATCCGGGCCGGGGGTTAATATGATCACTTTCGGCTCATCGTTACCGTGAGGTGCTATTTTATTCAGTGCTTTTTGAAGAAAATCGAAATAAGGGGATAAACGGCTTACCCTTAATTTAGAAAATAATTCAGGCAGTATGCTCAGCATGGCAAACCTGTTTTCCAGCGCATAGCCATAACCGGAAGGCGCCTGTGTACGGTCGCTAATAACCCATAAATGACCATCGGTACCACGGGCCAGGTCAGCTGCATATAATATAAGATGCTGCTCTGCGGGCAGGTTTATATTTACACAGGAACGCAGAAAGCCGGGATGCATGTGAATAAGCTCCTGCGGAATAATGCCTTCCTTTATCAGGGTTTGCGAACCGTAAATATCCTTTAGCAGCAGATCCAGCAATTCAGCACGCTGCACAAGACCTTTATTAATATAATCCCATTCAGGGGCTGTTATCAATTGCGGGATAGGATCCAACTCCCATGGGCGGTTTTCACCGGAAGGGTCATTGTAAATATTATAGGCAACACCGTTCTCTTTCAGTAAACGTAAAATATCGGTTGTACGGTTTTCAATCTCCTGCGGCCCAAGCTCTTTTAATGAAGAAAAGAACGCTTCCCAGTCCGGCCTTATCTGTTGGCTGCCCGGGGAAAGCTCATTGTAAGAATTGTATGCAGGTATATATTGCTGTAAAAGTTCATGTACAGAAATTTGTCCGGGCATATCGTGCAGTCAGCTTTTAATAAAGCATGAAGATATAATACTTTCGCAAAAGGTTGTCAACCTTTCAAAAACTATTCAAAGTCTTTGTATAAAAGGTATTTTTTGCGGATTTTTTTAAATTTAACAAGTGCAGGCTCCCAGCTCTTTTTTATCTGTGCTTCCGTTTTACCGGCTTTTACCTGTTGCATAAAAATATCATTGCCCGTAAGTTTATTGATAAAGTTATTTTTTAAAAAGAAACTGTCCTTGCCCGGAAATATTTTATAGGCATCCAAAAAATATTTTAGCTGGATACGGCCGTTTACTTTTTTTAATACTTCTTCATTAGTACCGCTTAAATTCCAGCCATAGCACTCCTGGTAAAAACACTTACTGCTTTTGGCACCTTCATTTGGCTTGGGAGTAAAAGCGTATAAATTTTTTGGTAAAGATGGGTGCCCGAAAACCTGGAAAGGTTTATCTGTACCCCGGCCTTCGCTGAATACGGTTCCCTCAAAAAAACAGGTGGATGGATACCAGTAAATGCTCTGCATTTCTTTCAGGTTGGGAGAGGGATTTACGGGTAAAATATATTTAGTGTTATGATCGTAATTTTTGCATTTGATGACCTGTATATGAAAAGGAGTGTCTGCAGTCGGTTTGGTTGAAACATTGTAGGTATTGATCTTGTTGGCCACCGGCGATAACCATTTTTCGCCGGCCAGCATCAGGGCATATTCGCCGATGGTCATGCCGTATACAACCGGCACCGGCTGCATACCGATAAAGCTTTTGAATTTTTTATCCAGCACCGGCCCATCTACATAAAAACCATTGGGATTGGGGCGGTCAAGTATCAACAATGGTTTATGGTTCTCCAGGCAGGCTTCCATTAGATATTCAAGTGAAGAAATATAGGTGTAAAAGCGTACACCCACATCCTGCACATCAAATACAACGATATCAACATCTTTGAGATCTGTTGCGGTTGGCTTTTTATGATCACCATACAGGCTCACCACCGGAATGCCGGTCTTTGCATCTTTAGTATCGTCTACATGTTCTCCTGCATCGGCTTTACCACGAAAACCATGCTCCGGCCCGAATATTTTTACAATTTTTATTCCTTTGTCAAGCAATGCATCCACCAGGTGGGTGTTTTTTACCACGCTGGTCTGGTTAGCAAAAACAGCCACTGCTTTATTTTTGAGCCAGGGCAGGTAAACATCCATTCTTTCAGCACCGGGAATAACAGGGTATTCGTTTATTTGTTTATTGGTTGACCCGGCGTGGCCCGATAACAGCAGGAATGTAAAATTTAACAGGAGCAAGATTTTCTTCATGGGTCAAATTTCCACAAAAGTTTTTAATTCGGCGGTGTGCTGCACAAACTTTAACTTGCACGATTATTGTAGCCTCTTTTTTATTGCTGAAAAAAGCCGGAACAGTATAAGAGAGGTTATTCTCTTCTTTCACTGAAAGAAAAGAATAACAGAACAATGTTCACAACGATGCTGATAAATGATTATTGGCGGGTAAAAAATCTTAAAAAATAAAACAACAACAATGTCAACAGTTAAACAAGGAGATGTGGTGAGAGTGCACTACACAGGTAAATTAACCAGTGGTGAACAATTTGATTCTTCAGTGGGCAGGGAACCCCTCGAATTTACAGTGGGTGCAGGCCAGATGATAAAAGGCTTTGATGCGGCCATGCCTGGTATGAGCGTTGGAGAAAAGAAAACAATCAATATTGCGCCGGAAGATGGTTATGGTGAAAAAGATCCTCAGGCGATCATTGAATTTCCAAAAGCAAATGTACCTGCAGATATGAAGCTGGAACCAGGTATGCAGCTTACTTTAAGTGACCCGAATGGTAATCCTGTACCGGTAGTGGTGGCAGCAATAAAAGATGATGTGATCGTTCTTGATGCCAATCATTTTTTAGCTGGTGAAACACTGGTGTTTGATGTGGAACTGGTGGAGATACTTGCGTAAGATTTAAGTAATAAGTTTTAAGTAATAAGTAGGCAGCCTGCGATGCAGGCTGCTTTTTTGTTAAGTATTCTATACTTTTACTTATTACTTAAAACTTATTACTTGTAAAATGATTTATATAAGCCCCGATAATGCAGCCGAACGGTTTATGCGCTATGTGCAGGTAGATACACAAAGCGATCCTAACAGTAATGCACACCCGACAACAGAAAAGCAAAAAGACCTGGGCAAAATGCTGCAGCGGGAACTGCTGGGGATGGGTATTACAAATGCAATTACAGATGAATATGGGTATGTATATGCCACTATTCCTTCCAACAGTGAAAAGAAAAATATTCCTGCCATTTGTTTTAGTGCCCACGTGGATACGGCGCCGGACTGCAGTGGCTATAATGTAAAACCCATTCATCACCGTTATTATGATGGTAAAGATATTGTGCTGCCGGATGACACAACCCAGGTACTCCGGGTGAGTGACTATCCTTATTTGAAAGAGCATTTGAACAGCGGTATTATTACGGCAAGCGGCCTAACCCTGCTGGGTGCTGATGACAAAAGTGGCGTGGCTGCTATCATGGAAGCGGCCTTGTTTTTTATACAAAATCCCTCCGTAAAACATGGAGATATAAAAATTTTATTTACACCGGATGAAGAAGTGGGACAGGGCACCGCAAAAGTGGATATGAAAAAGCTGGGTGCCCAGTTTGGTTACACCCTGGATGGAGGAGAGGCCGGCAGCCTGGAAGATGAAACCTTCAGCGCTGACGGCGCCACCATTACCATTCATGGTGTAATAACCCATCCCGGTTATGCAAAAGATAAATTGGTGAATGCATTAAAAATTGCAGGTGCTGTGCTGGATGCATTGCCCAAAAACGAATGGAGCCCGGAAACAACAGAAAAAAAACAGGGCTTTGT
Organism: Ferruginibacter sp.; assembly: GCA_047600665.1. Taxonomy (GTDB): domain Bacteria; phylum Bacteroidota; class Bacteroidia; order Chitinophagales; family Chitinophagaceae; genus Ferruginibacter. The sequence goes on along the minus strand of JASGKJ010000003.1, from coordinate 223,255 downwards.
ACATCCTGTTGCAGTGAATGGCATTGCTGAAAAGGCAACTATACAATTTATTGTACGGGATTTTGAAGATGAAAGTTTGGTAAAGCATCATGAGCGGTTGAAGCAGCTTGCGGAAGTTGTTGTTGCAAAATTTCCGGGCGCAACTATGGAATATATTGCAGTGGAACAGTACCGCAACATGAAAAAAGTGCTGGATAAATATCCTCAGGTGGTTGCTTACGCAGAAGAAGCTATTCAACGGGCTGGCTTTGCAATAAAAAAAGAAAGCATCCGTGGTGGCACAGATGGCAGCCGCTTCAGTTATATGGGCATGCCCTGCCCGAATATTTTTACCGGTATGCAAAATATCCACAGCAAACTGGAATGGATTGGAGCAAAAGATATGGCAAAGGCAGCGGAGACAATTGTGCATTTATGCATGATATGGGAGGAGAAAGGCTGATCTGCTTTTAAAGGAATTTAATTTTCTAAAATTTATACTAAAGTGAAGGAGTTATTTTTTGTATTACTAATCGTGTGTGGCGGTATTTATCTGTACATGCGGAACAAAAACCGTTCATCTTTTTCATTTGATGAAAATGCTGTTTTACTGTATGATAAAAACCAGTTAAGAATAGAATTTGATAAGATAGAAAAGATTGAAAGAGATATCGGCGGATCTTACAGGTCGGGAGGTATTATGCATTTTAAATACCTGATCAATTATAACGATGATGAAGGCCAAAAGCAGGCTTCACTCCTGGTTTCTTCAGCAGACCTGAAAAAATGGAGACAATTAAAGGATGTGCTGGTTACTAAAAAGCCGGGTATAAAAATCGATGAAAGTATATTGTAACAGTCAGGGTTTATTTATATATCTTCAATTTAAATTTTTTAAACAATGGAAATATTAGCACAAAACTGGTGGATCATATTATTGGCGCTGGCAGTACTCAGCGGCTTTGTAACAATCAACCAGGGCTTAATTGGCGTGGTAACTATGTTTGGTAAATACCGCCGTATCATGCGCCCGGGATTAAATTTTAAAATTCCTTTCCTGGAACAGATATACAAAAAAGTAAGTATCCAGAACCGTTCGGTGGAACTGGAGTTCCAGGCGGTAACAGTTGACCAGGCAAATGTTTATTTTAAGTCAATGCTGCTGTATTCGGTACAGAACGAACAGGAAGAGACCATCCGCAAAGTGGCATTTAAATTTATAAGCGATAAGGACCTGATGCAGGCATTGGTAAGAACGATTGAAGGTAATATCCGTGCTTTTGTTGCAACGAAAAGGCAATCTGAAATTTTAGGGTTGAGAAGAGATATCGTAGAGTTTGTAAAAGAACACGTGGATGCTTCGCTGGAAGAGTGGGGGTATCATTTACAGGACCTGCAGATCAATGATATCACTTTTGACCAGGCGATCATTGACAGTATGAGTAAAGTGGTGGCAAGTAATAACCTGAAAGCAGCTGCTGAAAACGAAGGCCAGGCATTATTGATCACAAAAACAAAATCTGCCGAAGCGGAAGGTAATGCTATAAAAATTGCTGCAGAAGCAGAAAGGCAGGCCGCTCAATTGCGTGGCCAGGGTGTGGCGCTCTTCCGTGAAGAAGTGGCGAAGGGTATGAGCCAGGCAGCAGAACAAATGAAACAGGCTAACCTGGATACAAATGTGATCTTATTCAGTATGTGGACAGAAGCGATCAAGAACTTTGCTGAATATGGTAAAGGCAACGTTATCTTCCTGGATGGCAGTGCAGATGGTATGCAGAAAACCATGACGCAGCTGATGGCAATGACGCAACTGGAGAAGAAGCAATAAAATGGTGTACAATGACTTTAAAATATTAACCGGAGTTACTCCGGTTTTTTATTTGGAATCAATAAGGCACATTTCTTTGTGTTCATTTGCGTCTTAGTGGTTTTAAACCAATACTTCTTTTTAACATTATTTTTCGTCATAGTTTGCACATGTTAGCGTTTGCTTAATAATATTGCACATGTGTTGGCATAATTATCGTAAATGAAATGCAGAAACAATTATTTTTGCCCTAAATCAATAATGAATGTTTGATATTCTTCTCCAAATTGATACTACAAGCAAGGTTGTAACAGCCGCTGTTGCAGAAAAAGAATCTGTCTGGAATCTTCTTAGTAAAGGTGGCCCGCTCATGATTCCCCTTTTCATATTATTTGCGCTGGCTGTTTTTGTTTTTATTGAGCGGTTGCTGGTGATCCGGAAGGTTTCTAAAGCGGATGATAATTTTATGAATATTATCCGTGACCATATCATTAACGGGAACATCACAGCGGCAAGGAGCCTTGCAAAAAATACGGATAATCCTGTTGCAAGGATGATCGATAAAGGTATCCAGCGCATTGGCAAACCCATTGATGCTATTGAAAAAAGCATGGATAATGTGGGTAAGCTGGAAATGTATAAAATGGAAAAGAATCTTTCCATACTGGCGGTGATTGCACGTATTGCACCATTGTTTGGTTTTGTGGGTACCATTGTGGGACTGGTGTTATTGCTGAAAGAATTTGCAACCATCAGTAACCCATCTGTTAGCCAGATAGCAGATGCGATGTATGTAAAACTGATCACTTCTGCAAGCGGTTTGATCATTGGTATGCTGGCTTATCTTGGCTACAGCTTTTTGGATGCCCAGATCAACCGTACTGCCAACAGGATGGAAGGCGCCAGCAGCGAGTTTATTGATATTTTACAGGAACCGACAAGATAATTTGGAATTTCGAGTGACGAATTTAGAATTAAGTCATTCGAAATTCATCATTCAACATTCGTAATTCGTCATTCGAAATGGGTTTAAGAAATAACAGGTTAAGAGAAAGTCACAGTGAAGTGGATGCAGGTCCGCTCAACGATATTTTATTTATCCTCCTGATGTTCTTTTTAATGATCTCTACGTTGGCAAACCCGAACGTGATAAAGATGAGTGTGCCCAGGGCAAAGAGTGATACCAAGACAAAGCAGAGTGTGGTGGTAAGTGTAGACAAAAACAAAAATGTATATGTCGGCTCAAAACAAATTGTGATAGATTCACTGGAGCCGGCTTTAAGAAAATATATCAATGAAGGCGACAGTGTAAAGCCTGCTGTTGTTATCAATGCAGATTCTGTTGCTAACTGGGGCGAAATTGTAAGGGTAATGAAAGTGGCCAGGAAACTCGGCGCCACCACATCCGCTACTGTTACCGGAACTGATTAGCTTTCAGCATCCGGTTTTTTCCACTCATATCTTTTTTTACTTCTACATTGCTGAATGTTTTTGAAAAGAGATGCCCTGTTGCGTTTGCATATTCTTCATGCAGCTCGGCAAAAATTTTTCCACCCGGTTTTAAATGTGCTGTTGCAAACCTTGCAATTTTTTCATAGAACAATAACGGTGAATCAGCAGGAACAAAAAGAGCAGCATGGGGTTCAAACAGCGTAACATTCTTATCCATTTTTTCCTCTTCACTAACAGGAATATAGGGCGGGTTACTTACGATGATATCAAACGAAGGAAGTTTTTGCCATTGGTCTTCACTTAAAAAATCAAGCTGTATAAAATGAATGTCCGTTTCATTTGCTGCAGCATTTTCCTTTGCTGTTGCCAGCGCTTCTGCGCTTTGATCAATGGCTGAAACGTTAGCTATAAGATTTTTCTTTAGTGCAATAGCAATACAACCACTGCCGGTGCCAATATCAAGAATACTGTAGTTTTCTTTTACAAATCTTCCTGTTTCTTCTTCCAGTATCCAGGAAGCCAGTTCTTCTGTCTCCGGTCTTGGGATGAGTACATGATGATTTACTTTTATTTTCAAACCACAAAAGAAAGTTTCACCAAGGATATACTGAATGGGTTCATTTTGCAGTAACCGCTGCAGGGCATTATCCAGTCTTTCAGTTACGGGTGCAGGTAAAACATAGTCCGGGTGTTTTACTATATCCGACCGTTTTAAAGAAGCCTGTTCTTCAAACAGCAATTTTGCAATGGCAGATGCTTCATCCAGGTTGTAGATGTGCTGCAGTTGTTCAAGGTAGTGCCGGTAATATTCTTTGAGGGGCATTGGCGCAAACTTAGTTTATTTTGGTAATGGATACTTACTTTTGATGAATGACTTTGCATGAAACATATATGCAGCGTTGCCTGGAACTGGCATTACTGGGTGCCGGTAAGGTGGCGCCAAATCCCATGGTGGGAGCGGTACTGGTGCATAACAATATAATTATCGGGGAAGGATTTCACCAGCAGTACGGAATGGCACATGCTGAAGTGAACTGCATCAATAACGTGGCTGAACATAATAAAGGTTTAATTGAAAAAAGTACATTGTATGTTTCATTAGAGCCTTGCGCACATTTTGGCAAAACGCCACCCTGTGCTGACTTAATCATTGCAAAAAAAATACCAAGAGTGGTTATTGGCTGTAAGGATAATTACGAAGAAGTAAACGGTAAGGGTATAGAAAAACTACGTGCAGCAGGTGTTGAAGTAACAGCGGGTGTGCTTGAAAAAGAAGCAAGGGATCTGAACCTTCGTTTTTTTACCTGTAACAAAAACAAACGGCCCTATATCATTTTAAAGTGGGCACAAACAGCTGACGGAATAATTGGAAATACAGATCATTCAAGGCTGATGATCAGCAATGAATTTACAAACAGGCTTGTACACAGGTGGCGGAGTGAAGAAGCTGCTATTATGGTGGGCACCTATACGGCCATGTATGATGATCCATCATTGACGGTACGGCTGGTGCAGGGAAAAAATCCTGTGCGTATTGTAATTGATAATGATCTGAAGCTGCCAGCCTCTTTACACTTATTTGATGGCTCAGTACCCACCATTGTATTTAATAAAATGAAAGAAGAAACAGGCGGCACAATACAGTATTATAAACTGGATGATTCACAAAATGATCTCGGCCAGATACTGGAAACGCTCTTCCGGCTGAAAATTCAAAGTGTACTTATTGAAGGCGGTGCAGCATTGATACAATCTTTTATTAACAGTAATTATTGGGATGAAGCAAGGGTGATAACCAATACAGGAATGAAGGCAGCAGCAGGCAAAGCGGCTCCGGTTCTGGGCGAAGCAGTTTTTTTATCAGAAGAACATATACAATCAGACAATATACGGTATTACCGTAATGCTAATTATAATTTATAATGCAGGATATAACAGTAAAAGATTTTTATCATACCATTGAACGGGAAGGCACTGCTGAATTTAAGGACAGGGGCAGTAAGTTCATCGCATACACCTTCCCGGTAGAGACGGCCGAAGAGTTTAAAAACCGCTTGCAGGAAATAAAAAAAGAACATCCCAAAGCAGTGCACCATTGTTTTGCTTACCGGATTGGTACTGATGGTAATAATTTCCGGAGCAGTGACGATGGTGAGCCTGCAGGCAGTGCCGGTAAACCCATACTGGGACAGATAGACAGCAAACAGCTTATTAACGTTGCGGTGATAGTGGTGCGTTATTGGGGTGGTACACTGCTTGGGGTGCCGGGCTTGATCAATGCATATAAAACAACCGCATCACTGGCGCTGCAAATGATACCCGTAGTGCAAAAGCAGGTTGAGGAAAAATATAGTATTGAATTTGATTACACCCAGGTGAATGACATTATGATGGTATTAAAGCAATACAACTGTACTATAATAAAGCAGGAGATGCAGTTGTTTTGCAATATCACCACAGGAATCCCTAAGAACAGGTTGCAGGAAGTATTGTATAAGCTGGGTAACCTGTATAATATTACAGTAAAGAAAGCAGTATGATCAATATAGAATCAGTGAGGGAGTATGCATTGCGGAAACAGGATGTTTCAGAAGAATTTCCTTTTGGTGATACTGTGATCGTGTACAAAGTAAATGGTAAGATGTTTTTATTGCTGCCACTGGATGTGCAGCCTCTTCAGTTCAATGTAAAATGTGATCCTGAAAAAGCCGTTGAATTAAGGGAAGAATATCCTGGATCTGTTTTGCCCGGCTATCATATGAACAAGAAACACTGGAATACGGTGATTGCAGATGGCACGCTTACTTCAAAACAATTGCTGGCAATGATCGATGATTCTTATGCGCTGGTAAATAAAAAGAAAAAGTAATTCTTTCTTGTGTCTTTGTCAGGCTGTGAGGTTTATTCATTTCTTCGTCATGTACTTCCAGTTCCTGATCTTGCCTTGGGCCATCCATTCTATTGCAGTTTCCAGTCTTTTATTTTTTGTTTCTTCTGTTTTGGCGCCGGTCACCCACTCTACGTAATCTTTTTTATTGCTGGGTGAAAAACCTTCAAATGTTTTTTTTGCATCCTTGTTTTTGTTCAGCGCTTTTGTAAAATAGGCCGGGATCATCAATTCTTTCTTCTCCCCAAATTTTGTTTTTAATGCCAGTTTCACGCCCTTGTCATTTAACTCCATTGCTTCTTTGATATAGCTGATCATTTTCCTATCCGTGGGTAGATCTTTCAAAGAGGTAATTCTTCCAAGATGCCCCATAGCCACTTCTGATTTAGCTGTTTCAACCAGGGTTTTATCTTTCATCAGTGTTGCTTTCCAGAAACCAAATACGGCATGTTGTTTAAAAGCGGCCATGCTGCACATCATTTCTCCTTTATAATCAAAATGCGGAAAGCCCCATTTTATTTTTTCTTCCACAACAGGGCAGGCTTTGTGCACCAGTTCACGCAGGTGGGTTAAAATGGGTTTGGCAAAACCGGCAGCTTTGGCGATGTAGGCATCAATTGCCTTGTTTTTTGCAGCCATAAAAAAAGTTTATAATACTACTAATGTACACTTGTTTTGCCAGAGAGTTCATTCCTGTATGCTGCTATGGAAATATGCCGTACACGTGTGCGACGCAATGGTGGCCGCAGGGTGACCCGCTGCCGGTCTACAAAAAAAATCACAAATAAGCCCAAACGGTAATACAGCAATGCCCAAACTGCCTATATTTGCCACCCATATAACTAACTATACATGAACTTTAAGCGTATCAACAACATTACAGGCTGGGCAGTTTGTATCGTGGCCTGTGCCGTATATGTAATGACGATGGAAGCCACCGGCAGTCTTTGGGATTGCGGCGAGTTTGCTTCGAGTGCCTATAAACTCCAGATTCCCCATCCGCCCGGGGCACCTTTGTTTGTGCTGATCGGCCGCCTTTTTATGGCGCCGTTCGATCCCAAACATGCAGCCACGGGTGTAAACCTGATGAGTGCGCTTGCGAGTGGTTTTGCTGTGTTATTCCTTTTCTGGAGCATTACACATTTTGCAAAAAAAATATTGTTGCCAAAAGATGCTGATACCTTAACAGGCGGACAAATCTTTGTGGCAATGGCTGCTGGCGTTGTGGGGTCACTGGCTTACTGTTTTTCTGATACAGCCTGGTACAGTGCGGTGGAAGCGGAAGTATATGCACTATCATCTTTCTTTACGGCCCTCGTTTTTTGGGCTATGCTTAAATGGGAAGAAGCGGTAACGGAAGAGCAGAAAAAAGGTATTAAAGGACATTTCACCGGTGCAGACAGGTGGATCATCCTGATATTTTACCTGATGGGATTGTCAATTGGTGTTCACTTACTCAACCTCCTTACTATCCCGGCCTTTGTAATGATCTATTATTTTAAAAGGTATAAGGTAACCCCCAAGGGAACTTTCTTTGCTTTTATTGTTGGATGTGCCATTACCGGCCTGGTGCAAAAAGTGGTGATACAATATACCATCAAGGCCGCAGGCGCTTTTGATATAATGTTTGTAAATGGGTTTGGTACACCTTTCTTTGTTGGTTTTTCATTTTTCTTTTTACTAACGGCAGCGCTTATCTGGTTTGGACTGAAAGTAGCTGCAAAGAATAACTGGAACTTTCTTAAACTCAGTCTCTGGAGCCTTGCTTTTATGCTGCTGGGTTACACTTCTTATTTCACCACGCTGATGCGTTCCAGTGCCGACCCGGCTGTTGATATGTATAACGTGGATAACCCGGTGAGCTTAGTGGGGTACCTGAGCCGTGAACAATATGGTGATGTGCCCATTATTACAGGACCGGATTTTACCGCCAGTAATGTAGCTGGTGAAGAATACCAGCCTGAATATACTTACGAGGATACTTATATTAAAACAAAGAACGGCTACGAAAAGAAAGGCAGGAAACAGGATGTTCATTTTAATGCCGAAGATACCCATATCTTCCCCCGTATGTGGGATGCTGGTAATGAACAGGGGCATGCAGATTATTATGCAAGCTTTGCCGGTATAACCAAGGATCAGAAATCCGGTGCCTGGTCAAACAAACCAAGCATGGGAGATAATATCAGCTTCTTTACACAATACCAAATGGGCTGGATGTACCTGCGCTATTTTATGTGGAATTTTGTTGGTAAGCAAAACGACATACAGGGTGTAAATATGGCTAATGTGCGTGACGGTAACTGGAAAACTGGTATCGGTTTTCTTGATAAGATATTTCTTGGCGACCAGGCTTACATGCCCGACAGCATGAAATACAATAAAGCAAACAACAGTTTGTATGGCCTTCCCTTCATTCTTGGTTTGCTGGGGTTGTTTTACCAATACCGAAAGAACAGGCAGGATACGCTGGTGGCCGGTTTATTATTTTTCTTTACCGGTGCGGCAATTGTTATCTACCTGAATATGCCCGGGCCAATGCCACGTGAAAGAGATTATGCTTTTGTGGGATCTTTTTATGCCTATGCTATCTGGGTTGGTTTGGGCGTGGTGGCTGTGCAGCGTTTGCTCGCAAAGGTGATGAGCGCAAATATTGCAGGTTATGTTTCTGCAGCAGTGTGTGGTCTTGCTGTACCTGTACTGATGGCCAACCAGGAATGGGATGATCATGACCGCAGTCATAAAACACTGGCAAGAGATCTTGCCACCGATTACCTTGAAAGTTGTGCTAAAAATGCGATTGTGATCTCTTTTGGTGACAATGATACTTACCCGCTTTGGTATGCACAGGAAGTGGAAGGTGTGCGCAGGGATGTTCGTGTGATCAACTCCAGCCTGCTGGGTATTGACTGGTATATAAACCAATTGCGGTACAGGCTGAATGAGAGTGACCCGATCGATCCGATATGGAGTGCCGACCAGATAGAGGGCGCAAAAAGAGATGGTGTTTATTTTGTGCAGAAACCAGGTATCGATCCAAACCAGCCAATGGACCTGATGACGATGATGAAAGATTATGCAGGCAGTGATGATCCAAACAAAACAGAACAGACAAGAGATGGTTTTGTGATCAATACTTATCCAACAAAAAAAGTAACAGTTCCTGTTGATACAGCGCTGGTACGCCAGAATGGTACCGTAAATCCTGAAGATGTGATAGTGAGTCAGCTGCAGTTTGATATTCCTAAAAATGTACTCCAGAAAAATGATGCCGCTATTTTAAATATCATTGCTGCAAATAAATGGAAACGCCCTATTTATTTTACATCAGAAAGAGTGCAGCTTGGTTTCGACAGGTATATCCGCCAGGACGGACTTACCTACAGGCTGATACCGGTGGAAGGGGATGAAGTAAACAGGGAAAGGGTGGCTGATGTGATGATGAATAAATTTGTATTTGGCAGCTGCGAAAGACCAGGTGTTTATTTTGATGAAGAGAACCGCCGTCATTTGAATACCATCCGACTGGCATATGCATCTGCTGCATCTAACCTGGCAGACCATGGCCGGAAAGATGATGCTAAAAAACTGCTGCAGAAATGTGATAAGAATATGCTGGATGAAAACTTTGCATATGGAATGGTATCCCGTTTCCAGCAGCAGAATTATATTTCACTGCAGTTCCTGGAAGCCTGTTATAAAGCAGGTGATACGGTGCTGGCCGCCAAAGTGAATAAGAGCATTAAAAAAGATCTTGAACAGCAGATGAATTATTATGCCGCCATGGGTAATATGTCGGTGCCTGAACTGCAGCAAAGTATTAACCAGAGCCTGCAGATCCGTTACCAGATGGAAAGGGATAATTTTATTGGCAACCTTACCCGTAAGTTAAGGCCGGTTTATGATGATGCAGAAAGAGCGTACCAGTTCTTAAGAGGGATGGAGCAGATGGAGCAGGAATATAAAGGCCCCAAACCTGCGTTGCCTGAAATTCCTCAACAGGTAATAAATGGTGGACAGGTTCAGCAAAAAGCAGATACTCCCAAACATTAATTTTTGTAAAGAATTTATAGACCTCCCGCTTTGACGGGAGGTTTTTTATTCCCAAAATCGAACCAATCGAAATCCTTAAATGTTTTTAACTTGCAGCATATTCCTTACTTTTTATTTGGTTCCTATGATCGGTCATCATTTTTCAAGATATAATCCCAACGAAAACGGGAAAACAAAATTTGAGCAACTGCTCGATTTGTTTATGCAATTACTCACATACACCAATGGTGATGTGGGTGAAGCGTTGCAATGGATGAACCAGCTTGACAAGGAATACAAACTGACGGATAATGAATATGGCATGGGGGATTTTATCGACGAACTGAGGGAGAAGGGATATATCGATGAAAATAAACAGACTGGCGAGATAAATATCACACCCAAAACAGAGCAGGGCATCCGCCGCAAAAGCCTGGAAGAAATTTTCGGTAAACTAAAGAAAACAAAAGAAGGTAACCACCGAACTTTTAAACCAGGCATGGGTGATGAAATAAATCCTGAGACCCGGCCTTTCCAGTTTGGTGATGCACTGGAACAGATCGATTTCACCAATTCCATCCGTAATGCACAGATCAATCATGGCGTGGAAAGTTTCCGGCTGCAGGAAGATGACCTTGAAATAAGGGAAACTGATTTTAAATCACAAACCTCTACCGTATTGATGATCGATATAAGCCATTCCATGATCTTGTATGGTGAAGACAGGATAACCCCGGCAAAGAAAGTGGCTATGGCGCTGAGTGAACTCATCAAAACAAAATATCCCAAAGACACACTGGATATAGTGGTATTCGGAGATGATGCCTGGACGATAGAAATAAAAGACCTGCCTTATCTGCAGGTAGGGCCATACCATACCAATACTGTTGGCGGGCTGGAACTGGCCATGGATATTTTGCGGAGAAGACGTAATCCTAACAAACAGATCTTTATGATCACGGATGGTAAACCCACCTGTCTTAAGATCGGGAAAAAATATTATAAGAACAGCTTTGGGTTCGACAGGAAGATACTTAACCGTTGTATGAGCCTTGCCACACAATGCAAAAAACTAAAAATTCCCATCACCACATTTATGATCGCCAGCGATCCTTACCTGCAGCGTTTTGTAACCGAGTTTACTGAAACCAATAATGGGAAGGCCTTCTTCGCTTCGCTTGATAAATTAGGTGCCTTTATCTTCAGGGATTTTGAAAGCGGCAAGCGAAAAACTGTCTTTTAAATTACACAATTTCTTACCGGTTACATATAGCAGGTTTTTATTAGATCTGCCGGGGTTAAAAATTATTTTCTAACCCTTACCTTTGCGCCGCCTAAATAAACAGGTTAACAAATAAACAAATAAAATAAGATGGCATTACAGGCAGGTATAGTAGGGTTGCCCAACGTGGGAAAATCAACATTATTTAATGCGGTAAGTAACAGTGCCAAGGCGCAGGCAAGTAATTACCGTTTTTGTACCATCGAACCCAATGTGGGCCTGGTAAATGTGCCAGATCCAAGGTTAAATAAGCTGGCAGAACTGGTACAGCCGCAACGCATTGTGCCAACGCAGATAGAAATAGTGGATATTGCCGGGCTGGTAAGGGGCGCCAGTAAAGGAGAGGGGCTGGGGAATAAGTTTCTTGCCAATATCCGTGAAGTGGATGCCATTATCCAGGTGATCCGTTGTTTTGAAGATGATAACATATTACGTGAAGAAGGGCCCGTGAATCCCGTAAGTGATAAAGAAATTATAGAAACAGAACTGCAGCTGAAAGACCTGGAAAGCCTGGAGAAAAAGATCCAGCGCACAGAAAAGATTGCTAAAACAGATGCTAAGGCAAAGGCAGAACTGGAAATATTGACCAGGTGCCAGGCACATCTTGAAAAAGGAAAAAATATTATTTCGCTTGGATTGAGCAAAGAAGAGAAAGGTGCGATTGCTGATCTCTTCCTGTTAACAGATAAACCTGTTTTATATGTTGCCAATGTTGATGAAGCAAGTATGCATACCGGAAACAAATTCTCACAGGCACTGATAGACGCAGTAAAAGATGAAGGCAATGAAGTGATTGTGATGACCAATGCCATTGAAGCGCAGATTGCCGAATTTGAAAACCCGGATGATAAAGCCATGTTCATGGAAGAATATAAAATGGTTGAACCGGCGTTGGACAGGCTGATTCATTCTACTTATAAGCTTTTAAATCTCTCTACTTATTTCACAGCCGGTGTGCAGGAAGTAAGGGCATGGACGATTCATAAAGGATGGAAAGCACCACAGGCTGCCAGTGTTATTCATACCGATTTTGAGAAAGGTTTTATCAAAGCCGAGGTAATTGCTTACAATGATTTTATTACTTACAAATCTGAAGCAGCCTGCCGTGAAAGTGGTAAACTCCGTATTGAGGGAAAGGAATACTTAGTGCAGGATGGAGACGTAATGCATTTCCGTTTCAATGTTTAAATATCTTACAGATAAATTAAAAAGGGGTTCAATTATTTGAACCCCTTTTTAATTTCTTTATTCTTTCATTCCTTAATTTCCATTCAACCCGCCACCCTGGCTGCCCACACGTTTATTCTCATCTTCCTGTCCTGATTTCCGTTGTCTTGCTGCTTTTACCTGTGTATTACCAAAACGGTAACTGAAATTGAGCTTGAACTGGCGGCTTTCAAAATTACCACTGGCTATCAGCAGTTGGCCGGCAAAATCACTTTCGCCTCTCCATTTTTGTGAAAAGAATATATCGCTTACTGCCACTTTCAGGTTAGCTTTTCCATCCCATAATTGTTTTTGAATACCTGCATCAATACTCCACATTTCCTTGCTTTTAAAAGTACCCTGCCATAATGAAGGCGTATTATACCAGCCACTTAATTCAGCAGTAAATCCTTTGCCGAGTTTGGCTGAATGCTGCATATAAATATTGCCTGCAAATACATCCAGGTCTATCTGCCTGCCGGCACCACCCAGGTTAGCTTTGTAATGCGAATAGTAACCATTGAAATTAGCAAAGAAGCTGTACCATTTATACTGGAAAGGATAACTGATGTTCAGGCTTACAATATCCTGTGTGGCCAGGTTCTTCTTTGTAAGGAAAGATTTAGTGAGTTCTATTGTATCCACTATTTGTGCAAAAACATCATATACATGACTGTAAGTTAGGGTAGTGGTGAGTTTGTATTTATAAATATTGGTAACACTGAAACTGTTGGTGTATTGCGGCCGGAGCTCTGTATTACCTTTTTGATAGGTATAGGCATCCAGTTTAAATTCAAATGGATTCAGGTCCTGGTAAGCCGGCCGGTCAATACGACGGCTGTAGCTCAGTGTCCATTGCTTCATCGGGTTTTTATTGAAAGTTATGGCCGCACTCGGGAACGGGTTGGTGTAATGTCTCTTAAAAGTAGAGTCATAAGTTACAAGCGAACCGTTAGACAATTTAAAGCCATTGCTTTTCCCTTCAATATTGGTGTTCTCAATCCTTACACCAAACTGTATCATAAACGCCTTGAACTGCCTGTTATAATTTAAGTAAGCAGCATTGATGTTTTCTTTATAATTAAAAGTGTTGCTTTTTTCACGGTCAAGTATTTTGTCATTTGGATACACATCATACCGTTGAAAATCGTTAAAGCTTTTTACATATGAAGTTTTAAAACCAACACCCAGCTTGCCTTTTTGGAAATTTGTTTCATAATCGGATTTAAGACTGTAGATATCAATATTTGAAGGCGCAATCATATTGTATATGTTGCTGTTTATAATATTGCTTCCGCTTGGATCATAATATAAATTCGGCTGGTACTGATCCCCATTTATCCTGTACAGTCCGTAATCAGCATCAATATTCAGTTCATGACTTTTTGAATCTGCGTAACGGTAGTTAATATTAAAGTTGGCATTATCTCTTTTGGAATCATTGGTGTTATCTGCCACCAGTATCCGGTCAATGGCGCCTGTTGGTTTATAAATGATCGGTGTACGGGAAGAATTACTGAACTCGGGTTTTGAGAAATTTCCATTGGTCATAAAGCCGAGTGTGCTGGTTTTGTCAAGAAAGAAATCAATACCTGCTTTATAACCATGACTTTCATTCCTGAAAATACCATTGGTATGGTTATCAAAGATGGTGTCCTGCAGGTCCCTGTACAGGTTAAACACATTTTTTGATTTATTGTAATTGTAGTTGTAGCTGGCAAAAGCATTTATATTTTTGTTGCGGTGGTTGATAGAAACGCCGCCATTGTATTTGGGATAAACCCCAATAGCAAAGCCTGCATTTACAGAACCATTGGTGCCAAAGGTTTTATTTTTCTTTAGTTTGATATTGATGATACCTGCGTTACCGGCTGCTTCATACTTTGCCGAAGGATTGGTAATGATCTCAATGGATTCTATCTGCGATGACTGCATGGTCTTTAAGTAAGCAGTCAGGTCATTGCCGGATAAAGGAGATGGTTTGCCATCAACATAGATCTGTACGCCGTTCTTGCCACTCAGGCTGATATTGTCATCTTTATCCAGCAGCACTCCTGGCGATTTGCGCAATAATTCAAGCGCATCCTGGCCGGTGGCATTAATGCTGCCTTCCACGTTCAATATTGTTTTGTCCGCCTTTACTTCAATCATCGGTTTTTTTGCAACCACCTGTACTTCGGCCAGGTTTTTTGCGTTGTTTGCCTCCAGTGTTATCTCCGGGAGTTTCACATCTTCTCCGGCTACTTCAAAAACCGGTGAAAAAGTTGTTTTGTGACCAACAAAGCTGGTACTTGTTAAATATTTCCCGGCTTTTACAGATTGAAAATTAAAAGCGCCGTTGCCATCCGATACTTCCAGTTTTGCAAGGGAAGAATCTTTGGCATTTAATAAGGATACAGTGGCTTTTGCAAGTTCCTTTCCTTCCGATGATTTTACTTTTCCTGATACAGATTGTGATTGAGCTGTTTGCAGTAATAACACTGCGGTAAACAGGCTGCAGATAGTTTTAAGCATGTGTAGGTAATTTAGTTTGGCTATATTTTTCTCAAAAGATGGTGTGTTTACCACCCGGATTGCAAAGAAAATAAAATTGCGTGGTAAATATTTTTTTATGTTATGAATGGTGTTGCAGTTAGGCTGAGACGTATTGTTGTCAAAGCATTTTTTATGAAAGATTTTAAAGCACTCATCTTTTATTATGCCGGCATGTTTGATTACTTACCGGTGTTGTTGCAAAATTTCTAAAAATTTTTTTCTTTCAATCATACAGGCGCCGAGGCTTTCGAGGTGAGCAGTATACACCTGGCAGTCAATTAAGGCAATACCTTCCTTTTCCAGCTGCTGTACATACTGTATAAACGCAAACTTACTTGCATTGCTTACTTCACTGAACATACTTTCACCACAAAAAACATGACCCATGCGAACTCCATATAAGCCACCCACCAGTTTACCATCCAGCCATGTTTCTGCGCTGTGGGCAATGCCCAGTTTGTGTAATTGTGTGTAAGCTGTTTTTACGGCATTGGTTATCCATGTTCCTGGCTGTTCTTTTCTTTTTATGCTGCTGCATCTGTCTATAACTTCACTGAATGCTTTGTTAACTGTAAATGAAAAATGACCGGCATTTATTATTCTTTGCATACTCCTGCTCACTTTTAACTCAGCAGGAAACAAAACAAATCTTGGATCAGGGCTCCACCACATTATTGGTTCACCTTCATTATACCAGGGGAATATGCCATTTTTATATGCCAGTATCAGCCGTTCTGTGCTGAGGTCGCCGCCGATGGCCAGTACTCCATCGTCGTCAGCCAGTTCAACAGGCGGAAAGATCAATTCTTCGTTTAATAGGAACATGCTTGCTGCCGCAACTGGTAAGTTTAATTTGAAAATGAAGTAGGGGTAAGCGTTATTATGATTCAGCAATCACCTCAATGGTTGCATTAATGCCCCGGTCGGTAATGGCATCGCACATGGGTTTAAGAACATCGTAGCTGCCTTCTTTAACAGCATATTTGCCCCTGCTGTCGATGATTATGGCACATTGCTCAGCCTGTTCTTCTGTGTGGCCGCAAATCTCTACCAGCGCCTGTATCACCCAGTCGAAGGTATTTACATCATCATTCCATACAATAAGGCAGCATATCTCATCTGTTACAGCCATAACAGTTATCTCCTCATTGATTTTTGTATCGTAGTGCGTTTGCATGTGATAACACAAAAATAATATCAAAAACCGCAACACAAAAAAATAAATCATGCAACATTCGCTGCAGGATAATTGTCATAACCTGTTGAAAGGATATTGATTTTCTGTACTCGTTTTACTGTTTACCATTCATATGCTGCGTTTATTTAAAAAGAAGGATAATAGCGGGAAGCTGCCTCAAAAGCAGCAGGCAGTCGTATTGCCCCTGCATTCACCCAACCGCAGCCTCGAATTTTTATCAGATCTTATTGCGAGGATCAGGCCTGACGATGTCAGAGATATACCACAGGCGGAACTCAGGTTCAAAGCTTTTTTGTACCAGTTAAGCCAGGACAGGTCTTCGCTTTTCTCCCTCCGGAAGGCACTGCTTAGCCTTTTTTTAAAAACAAATATTGTAAATGCACTTACGGAGAGCGGTATCCTCAGCAGCCGTGGTTTTGTACAGGAACTGATGGGGAAACTTAAACACAAATTATTACCGGAGTTGCAGGCACCAGGTAATTTTTTGTATGTCATCAATAAAGTGTTTTATAACAAAAAGGATTTTATATGGGTGCAGGGTATTGATAAAGATCTGTGGAAACAATTTTTTGAAATCCTGGGTATACAGGTAAATCTTACAGAGCCGGCTTTGATCAACCAGCTCAACCAGTCATTGCAGTTATTAAGTTACCGTGTTGCCAGCCTGGGGATAGAGAAAGAAATGACACACCGTTATGAAAATTTTGACGATGCCATTTATCCTTTTCTTGAGCAGAACAGGCTTGTAAACGATTATTTACAGTTAAATAATACAAGCACCGGTACAGGCAGGGGGCGTATATTGCTGGCAAATATTACGGAGTCGCTTCATAACTGCAACCAGAGTATACACTGGATACGGGAACAAAGGCTGATACATGGAACCAGTCTTGCACAAACCTTTATTATTACCCGTTTACAGCAGCAGATAGACAGGCTGTTTATTATACTGGATGTACTTGACAGGGATAACAGCTTTAACACGGATCGTTTTGTTGATTATTTTAAAACAGTTGTAAAAAATGAGAATACAAAAAATTCGGTCAAAGAATTTTTAAGTGAAAACACCAGTTACCTTGCTTACCAGATCGCTGAACATGGGGGCCGAACAGGCGAAAAGTTTATAACCACCACACGGAAGGAATTCTGGCGTATGTTTCGGAGTGCGGCAGGTGGTGGTATCATCATTTCCTTTATTGGCATCATTAAAAACCTGCTGGGTAAAATGCAGATAGCTTCTTTCTGGCAGGGATTTTTATACAGCACCAATTATTCACTCGGCTTCATTTTAATACAGGACACCGGTTCCACTCTTGCTACCAAGCAGCCTGCTTACACTGCTAACAACGTGGCCAGTTCACTTGATGTGCATAAAATAGGTGAAGAACCAGACCTGCGTAACCTGGCCATCACCATTGCAAAAGTTTGCCGTACACAAATTGCCTCCTTTATGGGGAACCTGGTCGTGGTATTTCCGCTTGCATACTTACTGGCTTTGTTGTTTTTTGAGATAACGGGAACAAAGATCGTAAGTGGCGATGCTGCACATAAACTCCTGGTGGATCAACAGCCTTTTCACAGTCTTGCGCTGTTATATGCATGTTTTACCGGCTTCTTTCTTTTTGCCAGTGGATTGATTGCCGGTTTTATGGAAAATTATGTAGTGTATGGAAAGATAGGCGAACGTTTACGCAACCTCTCTTCTTTTAAAAAATGGTTCAGCGAAAAACGGCGGTATAAAATCATACATTATATAGAGAATAACCTGGGGGCGCTGGTTGGTAATATTGCATTGGGCTTTTTTCTTGGGATGGCTGGTTTCTTTGGTAAAACATTTGGATTACCTTTTGATATCCGGCATATTACTATATCTGCGGCTAATACTGCTATTGGTTTCTTTGGACTGGATCATACAGTCAGCACAAAAGAGTTATTATATACATTGGCAGGGGTGGGGGCTATTGGTTTCTTAAACTTTGCTGTAAGTTTTACCCTTGCCTTTATTGTGGCTGTAAAGAGCCGGGGTATTCATTTAAGTGAATACCCGGAGTTCATGAGAGTTATATGGCGCTACCTGCGGAAGTATCCTGCCGATTTCATTAAGGCGCCTGTTGCGAGAACAGCAAGCCAGCTCTATTAAGCTTTTACAGGTATTTTTCATATAAAAAATCTTCTGCAAATATTTTCTATTTCTGAAGAATTGCATATTTTGCAGCCCGTTATAGCCTTTCCTACAATTTTTTTTGACGATTGCGTACTTATCTAAACTTTTCTTTGATCCGTAATAGTGTATTTTTTACACATTAAGAACAGGTTCGCAGGAATTTGTTAAAATTTTCCTGTATTGGTATAAGAGTTGTTGTCTTTTTATAAATATCTATTCATCTAAAATGCTTGTTTTATGAGTCAAAAGTTTCTACTTATTTTTCAAAAGATCAAAGCCCGGCGTTCAATTAAAAGTTTCCTTATTTCTATTTTATTTATAGGAATATCAACTAATGGATTTGCAGGGAGCGGTCTCTTTGATGCCTATGCTATATTTAATATAAATAATGCTGGGAATACCTACCATGGATATAATACAATTCAGGGATGGTCAATCGGGAATTTTACTTACGGTGCTTCCACTTTGATCTTACGGGGGGCACAAATCAAAACTTACAAGAACGGCGGTTCTAATGTTACCGGCGGCCAGATTGCATACCGTGTATATCTTACCGGGGGGGCAGTTCCGTCCTTCAGTTACATTCAGCTGCCCTTCGTTGAAAACTATGCCACACCGGGTGATCAGCGCTGGGAGACCAACACTTCATCTGTGAACCTGTTATCAGGGCGTTCAGTTGGGAACTATACTGTAGAAATTTACTTCCAGGCTTATACCAGTGATGGAGATAGTTATTATTCCAATTTCGGAAACAATTTCAAGGCGACTTTTTCTGTTACAACTGCTCCCTTGACAATCACAGGTGTTACTGCTAATAATAAGGTCTACAATGGCTTAACTCCAACTACTTTAAGTGGTACTGCCGCTTACAGTGGTTTACAAAATGGAGAAAGTTTCAGTGTAACAGGTACCCCATCTGCCAATTTTAATAATGCAAGTGTTGGAAACGGCAAAACGGTAACGGTAGCTGGTTATACAGCTCCAACCAGTAACTATTCTGTTTCACAGCCAACAGGCTTGACAGCAAATATTACAGCAGCACCCTTAACGATTACAAGTGTAACAGCTAGCAATAAACCTTATGATGGTACCACTACGGCAAGTTTAAGTGGTACGCCGGTTTACAATGGATTACAAAACAGCGAAAGTTTTAGCGTAAGCGGCACGCCATCTGCTAATTTTAATACGCCAGCAGTAGGTACAGCTAAAACGGTAACAGTAACAGGCTATACAGCTCCTAATGGTAACTATACTGTATCGCAACCAACTGGTTTATCTGCTGATATCAATACGGTTAATTTATTGATCACCGGGATAACTGCCGACAGCAGGCCTTATAATGGTAATAACACAGCCACATTAAGTGGTACAGCGGCTTACAGTGGTTTACAAAATGGTGAAAGCTTCAGTGTAAGCGGAACACCATCCGCAACATTTGATGATGAAAATGTTGGTACAGGTAAAACAGTAACAGTGTCGGGCTATACAGCACCAAGCAGTAACTACACTGTATCGCAGCCATCACTGAGTGCCGACATCAGTCCACGCACACTAACAGTAACGGCTACAGGTATTGATAAAGCTTATGATGGTACCACTACAGCGACTGTTACACTTGGTGATGACCGTGTAAGCGGCGATGACCTCAGCACCACGTACACCTTTGCTGCTTTTGTAACAGCAGCAGCAGGCTCTAACAAGACCGTGAACGTAAGCGGTATCAGTCTTAATGGCGGCAGTGACCAGGGTAACTATACACTTGGTAACAGCACCACCAGCACTACGGCTAATATCACTGGCGTAAGTGAAAGCAGCGCTAACTTCCGCAGCCGTGCAAATGGCAGCTTAAGCAGCGCTTCTACCTGGGAATTTGATGGTGGCGGTGGCGGCTATGTAAATGCCACAGTTAAACCAGGCACTGGTAACAATGTAGAGATCCTGCACAATGTAACTTTTGATGAAGGCTTTACAGTGGGCGCCGGTAAAACTTTAAAAGTAACCAGTGGTACAGCGGACTTCAACGGCCAGCTGGTAACGTTTAAATCAACAGCAGCCGGTACAGCGAGCTTTGGCCCGCTGCTGGGTTCATTAACGGGAGAAAACAATGTAACAGTAGAAAGATATATACCAAACGGTAACCGTTCGTGGAGGCTGTTATCAGCGCCAACGCATACCAGCGGTCAAACAGTACGCCAGGCATGGATGGAAGGTGACGCCAATCCAAGTGCAAATCAGAATAACGCTCCTGGTTATGGTACCATCATCACTGCCGTGGCAGCACAGGTTGCCAATGGTTTTGATGCTACCGCAACGAACACCTCTATCCGTACCTACAACGGATCAACCTTTGTGGCAATGAACAGTGTAAATGTTGCACTGGCAAGCACCAGCGGTTACTTCCTGTATATCCGTGGCGACCGCAGTATAACACCAGCAGGTACAAGTACCAGCGCTACTACTTTACGCAGCCATGGTACACTGTACAAGGGTACCCAAACTTCAATCACTATCCCTGCCAACACCTTCGGACTGGTGGGTAATATCTATGCATCAGAAATAGATTTTGATAATATCACCAAATCCAACGTGGTAAACACCTTGTATGTGTGGGATGCTAAAATGGGTGCTACAGGCGGTTATGAAACCTTCCCTGGTATCGATGACTTTAAAGCTTCTACAGGCGGCGGCAGCTGGGCACTGAATGAAGTGAACAGCAAAGTACAAAGCGGCCAGGCCTTCTTTGTGGCAGCCACCAATGTAAACGGTTCAGTAACCTTAAGCGAAAGCGCCAAATCAACCGGCAGCAGTACCAAAGGTCTTCGTCCTGCAGCACAGTCAGCAGTATCAAAACTTAAAACAAGACTGCTTGCAGGTGACAAAGCTTATGATGGTAACGTGGTGGTGTTTAACAACAAATACCAGAACACGATCGATGCAAATGATGCACCTAAGTTTGATAACCCCGGTGAAAACTTTGCGATCGTAAGCGAAGGCAAACAACTTGCCGCCGAAGCAAGGCAGTTAGCAGGAACAGAAAGTATTGCTTATGCAATGAAGAATATGAAGCAGCAGGATTACGCTTTAGAATTTACAGCTACCAACCTTGGCAGCGGGGAAGCCTACCTTGAAGATAAATTTCTTGGTACCAAAACACCGGTAAGCTTAACAGGTGTAACCAAAGTAAGCTTCAGCGTAACAGCCGATCCACAGTCAGCAGCAGCCGGCAGGTTCCAGTTAGTATTGCGTCCAGCAGCCGCACCAGCAGTTGATAACAGGATCGCTTCCATCAGCGTATATCCAAACCCGGTAGAGACCGGTACAATGAATGTACAGTTTGTTAAACAGGCAAAAGGTAAATACAACCTGAAGCTGGTTGATCTTGCCGGCCGTGTGGTGTACAGCAGTGTACGTGAACACGCAGGTGGCAGTGCAGCACAGTCAGTGCAGTTACCATCAGCCATCGGCAGGGGTTCTTACCAACTGGTGATCACCAATCCTGACAAAACCAAACAGGTACAACAGTTATTCATTAACAAATAAAACAACCAGTAAGTATGCAAAACATAAAGCAAAAAATAAGCAGGGTTGTCACCGCATTTGTACTGGGTATTGTAATACCGGCAATCGGCCTTGCCCAGCCGGGAGCACTCCCCAGTGGTCCTGAAGTGGGTGGTGGCGAAGACCAGAACCCTGATGCGGTACCGTTTGACGGGAATATGAACCTGGTGTTTTTGGGAATAGGGGTACTGTTTGCAGTACTGATCGTGTGGCAGGAGATGAAGAAGCGTAAAAAGCTGCAGGGTACTTCGTAAACAGGTCTTTACCTTAAGCATTATAAAATAAATGCACCCCATTTGGGGTGCATTTTTGTTTTGCCCGCAAATAAACTAAACAGGTTGCACAAAAGAAAATGAGTCGCCGTCGAATAACCCCAGGTCACTTAATTTTAAATGTGGTATTACAAGCAATGCCATAAATGAAAGCGTCATGAAAGGCGCTGCCAGCGAAGACCCACATGCTTCTTTAGTTATTTTATCAATTGCCGTGTAATCTTCCGCTACTTTATAGCCGTCAGCATTACTCATCAATCCTGCTACAGGCAAGCCCAATACTTTTTCAGCAGTATTACTTACCACGCTAACGCCACCTTCTTCCTTTATCACCAGGTTTATAGCCCTGCAAATGCTTTCGTCATCCACGCCAACAGCAATGATATTGTGGCTGTCGTGTGCAACTGTGGATGCAATGGCGCCTTCTTTTATCCCAAAGTTTTTTACAAATGATTTTGTAACCGGTGATTTTTTATAACGATTCACCACTACAATTTTTAAAACATCATTAGCTGTATCACTTACAATATTTCCCTTTTCTATCTTGGGGGCTAATTGAAGCTTGTTTGTTATAAGTTGCCCTTCCAACGCTTCTATCACAAAAATTTCTCTTTCATTTTTAAAAGGGATGCTAAAGTCTGCGGGTATTTTCTCTTCACAGCTAAACTGGTTTATTAAACCGGAAGGGGAAGTTTTTATAAATGAAGTTCCTTTTTCGGCCACCAGCTGGCCATCAATATAGGTTTGTAATACATTGAAATTTTCCAGGTCTTCCACCACGATAAAATCTGCGGCATCACCTGTTCTCATAATGCCGGCATCCATATTGTAATGCAGTACAGGATTGATACAGGCTGCTTTCAGTACTTTAAACACATCAATACCTTTTGCAACAGCTCTTGCACACAACTGGTTAATATGTCCTTCCACCAAACTGTCAGGATGTTTGTCATCACTGCAGAACATCATCTGTTCATAGTGCTCGTGCATGAGACCAATCAGTGCTTCAAAGTTTTTGGCAGCGCTTCCCTCCCGTATTAAAATTTTCATCCCGTATTTTAATTTGTCCAGCGCTTCCTCCGCTGTAAAGCATTCATGATCGGTACTGATACCTGCATCAATATATTTTTTTGCATCATCACCTTTCAGTCCGGGTGCATGGCCATCTACAGGCTTACCATATCTTTTTGCGGAAGCAATTTTCTTCATCACTTCTTCATCACCAAAAAGCACACCCGGGAAATTCATCATTTCACTCAGGTATTTTATTTCTTTTTTCTGAAGCAGTTTGTCAACATCAACAGCGGTTAATGCGGCACCCGCTGTTTCAAAAATAGTGGCCGGTACACAACTGGGTGCGCCAAAATGAAATTTAAACGGAACAGTCCTGCCATTTTCAATCATAAACTCAACTCCTTCCATGCCGCATACATTGGCAATTTCATGAGGATCACTGATAGTGGCCACTGTGCCATGCACCACCGCAAGTTTGGCAAACTCTGAAGGTACCAGCATGGAACTTTCAACATGTACGTGACTGTCAATAAACCCCGGCAGTATATAACCTGCAGATTGATCAACAGGTGATTCAGCCGGACCAACTGATACAATTTTTCCATTATCAAAGAACACTTCACCATCATAAATCCTTTTGTGAATGATGTCAACAATTTTGCCGCTGATCTTTTGTGCCATAGATATAATTTGATTCTTACAAATGTAAGCGCCTTCGCCGGCAAATTTTTTAATAATCTTAGTTAAATGATAACAGGGAATTATTTTGTCATCCATACCAACGGGAATATTTTCATTTAACTTTATTGTTTAAATCAGATGTATGAAAACACTTATTGTATTCGGCTTATTATTACTGTTTCTTATCAGCGCACAGTTCAGCAGGGCGCAGTCTGTTGATGAAATACTGGAAAAATATGCCAATGCCCGGGGCGGAAAAGAAAAACTCAATTCCATCAAAAGTATTTACATGGAAGGCAGCCGTGAAATGATGGGGAATGAAGTGACTGTAAAGATCACAAAGGAGCAGGGTAAACTCAGCCGTACCGAGTTTGAAGTGG
The DNA here is from genome assembly GCA_047600665.1 of Ferruginibacter sp. Lineage (GTDB taxonomy): Bacteria > Bacteroidota > Bacteroidia > Chitinophagales > Chitinophagaceae > Ferruginibacter. The sequence continues at coordinate 198,808 of JASGKJ010000003.1, read as the reverse complement.
CAGGAAAGACAGGCTTTTTCCTTGTAACTGAAAAAGAGGCCTGGAATTTTATTCCCATGCGCTCGCCGGAACCTGCTAAATTGCCCGATAGTGCGGTGGCCCCCCTGCAGACAGAACTGGATATTGCCGGTCCGCTGATAGATTATGCAGCAAAAGGACACAGCGCAACACTCGAAGGAAAAGAAACAATTGACGGCAAAGATTGTTATAAAATAAAACTCATTACCAAAGCTGGCAAAACATTTCATTACTGGATCGATGCCACAACTTACCTGTTGGTACAATCTTCCACGAAGGGAGGAGGTATGTTTGGTGGCGGCAGGAGAGGAGGCGGTGATAACGAAATACTGACACTCTACAAAGATTACCGTGATGAAGGCGGTATATTGTTTCCACACAGTATTGAAATGAAAAATCCCGCAGGCACAGGCCCGGGTGGCGGTGGTACCACTTTTGATCTGTTTGAGATCAACAAACCTGTAGATCCAAAGCTGTACAAGCCGGCGTAAAATAGATTAATCCACCTGGTTGGCAGAGTAATCAAACGATTGCGGTCTTTATTGAACGGCCTGGTTTGCGTTAAAACAAAAACCTCCATTATTTTTTATTCACTAATCATTACCTTTGCACCGTTTCTGAAAAAAATAAAACATTATAACCATGAGTACAGTAAAAGTTGCCATTAACGGTTTTGGACGTATCGGCCGTTTGGTATACCGCCAGATCTACAACATGCAGGGGATTGATGTTGTAGCCATCAATGACCTTACAAGCCCTAAAGTGTTAGCCCACCTCCTGAAATATGACAGCGCACAGGGCCGCTTTGACGCTGAAGTAAAGGCAGGCGATGATTCTATTACAGTAAACGGTGATACCGTAAAAATATATGCACAGAAAGATCCTGCACAAATTCCATGGGGCAGCCACGATGTGGATGTTGTACTGGAATGTACAGGCTTCTTTACTGACAAAGCAAAAGCTGAGTCTCACTTAACTGCCGGTGCCAAAAGGGTGGTAATTTCTGCACCTGCAACCGGCGACCTGAAAACCATCGTTTTCAATGTTAACCACAGCATTCTTGATGGTACTGAAAAAGTGATCAGCTGTGCAAGCTGCACCACTAACTGCCTGGCGCCAATGGCACAGGTACTGGAAGAAAAATTTGGTATCGTAAACGGTTTGATGACTACCATCCACGCCTATACGAACGACCAGAACACGCAGGATGCACCGCATCCAAAAGGTGACCTGCGCCGTGCAAGGGCTGCTGCTCAGAACATCGTTCCGAACAGTACTGGTGCTGCAAAAGCTATCGGCCTCGTGCTGCCAAGCCTGAAAGGCAAACTGGATGGTAGTGCCCAGCGTGTACCAACCATTACCGGTTCATTAACAGAAGTAACAGCTGTACTTGGTAAAAAAACAACTGTAGAAGAAGTAAATGCTGCAATGAAAGCTGCTGCGAACGAAAGCTTCGGTTATACTGAAGATGAGATCGTAAGTACTGATATCATTGGCATCAGCTATGGTTCTTTGTTTGATGCAACTCAAACAAGGGTGCAGACAGTTGGCGATACGCAATTGGTACGCACTGTATCCTGGTACGACAATGAAATGAGCTATGTAAGCCAGCTGGTACGCACAGTTCATTTTTTTGCAGGCTTAATAAGCAAATAATTTTGTAACCGGCAGTTGAGTTTCACGGCATCATAGTTGTGTCACTCACTTCAGCAATATGTTCTTTACTGAACAAAATATTTAAAAAGCTTTCTGGAAATTCCAGGAAGCTTTTTTTGTTGCAATCATTATCTTTATCACACAGGAACTGTAGCTTATTGCAACCATTTATGCGGTAAGTATATCTTTTGAACACAAATCACTCAAATAACATATGAGCAAATTCACATCACACAACTTCTCCGGAGAAAAAGCATTGATACGGGTGGACTTTAATGTGCCCCTGGATGCAAACTTTACCATTACTGACGATACAAGGATGAGGGCAACCATCCCAACCATAAAAAAAATACTGGCAGATGGCGGTAGTGTCATTTTGATGAGTCATCTCGGCAGACCAAAAGACGGACCCGCAGATAAATACTCTTTAAAGCATTTGGTAAAACATTTGCACGAACTGCTGAACGCCGGCGGTGGTAATGAAACAAAAGTGTTTTTTGCAAACGACTGCATTGGCGAACAGGCTGCCATGACGGCCAGTATGCTGCGGCCCGGTGAAGTTTTACTGTTGGAAAACCTGCGCTTTTATAAAGAAGAAGAAAAAGGTGATGAGGCTTTTGCAGAAAAATTAAGCAAGCTGGGGGATGTATACGTAAATGATGCGTTTGGCACAGCACACAGGGCGCATGCTTCCACTGCGGTTATTGCAAAGTTTTTTGCAGGAGATAAAAAAATGTTTGGCCTGCTGATGGAAGGCGAGGTGAGCAGTGCAGAGAAAGTACTGCATGAAAGTGAGAAGCCATTTACGGCAATTATTGGAGGTGCCAAGGTTTCTGATAAGATACTGATCATTGAAAATTTACTCGAAAGGGCAACGGACATCATCATTGGAGGAGGCATGGCCTATACCTTTATGAAAGCAAGGGGCGGAAAGATCGGTAATTCATTGTGTGAAGACGACCGTTTACAAACGGCTGTTGAAATACTGGAAAAAGCAAAACAAAAGAACGTAAGCATCCATTTGCCCGAAGATTCCGTCATAGCAAATAAGTTTGATGCGAATGCTAATACGGATATACGTCCCAGTGATGCAATACCAGATGGCTGGATGGGATTGGATATCGGCCCGAAGTCTGTTGGTATCTTTAGTGAGATCATCAACAAGTCAAAGACCATTTTATGGAACGGGCCAATGGGTGTTTTTGAAATGGAGAAATTCCAGAATGGTACTAAATCAGTAGCGCTGGCAGTGGCTGAATCCACTTCAAATGGCGCATTTAGCCTGGTGGGTGGCGGCGACAGTGTGGCAGCAGTGAACCAGTTCAACCTGGCAGATAAAGTGAGTTATGTAAGTACAGGTGGTGGTGCCATGCTGGAGTATTTTGAAGGAAAAGTATTGCCGGGTATTGCAGCGGTGAAAGCATAAGTGGAGGGTGAATAATGAACAAACAGTACAGGGTGCGATGCAACAGTGCTGAGTAAGGTTTTACAGATGGATAAAAATAAATTTATTTATCACCATAACAATTAAAACAAACAAATATGAAACGTTCAGGTATTATCATTTTAGCGGTGGTTGCTATCATTGTTTTGTGGGCCATCAGCGTCCGTAACGGGCTGGCAACTGCTGAAACAGATATTAATGGCAAATGGGGTATTGTGCAAACGCAATACAACCGTAAAGCCAAACTGTACGAAAATGTTGTAAATACGATCAAAGGAGCTGCAAGAAATGAAGACACCACGCTGATCAAAATTGTACAGATGCGTTCCCGTGTACCAAATATTTCTCCTGAATCAACACCTGAACAGGTGGCTGCAGCAGACAAGCAACTGAATGCAATTGGCCGTGCCGCATTGAATGTAAATATTGAAGCATATCCAACTTTGCAGGCAACAGGTTTATACAGGGACCTGCAGGCGCAGATAGAGGGTACAGAAAACCGGGTAACCGTGGCGCTGGGCGACTGGAACAATGCGATCACGGCTTTTAATACAAAGGTTGTAAGATTCCCGGCTAATGTCATTGCCGGTATATTTGGTTACAAACAGAAACAGAACTATGTGGCGCCGCCCGGTTCTGAAGACACAAAAATTGATTTTGGTAACTAATTAATTCAACAGCGTGGGTTTGTTTTCTCTTTTTTCAAAAAAGCCAAGACAGTTTTTTTCTGCAGAAGATAATACGCAGATCGTGCAGGCTATACGCCAGGCCGAAAAACAAACAAGCGGGGAGATCAGGATATTCGTTGAAGGCAAGAATCCATTTGTGGATCCGCTTGACAGGGCGAAAGAAATTTTCTTTAAACTGAAAATGGAACATACGGAGCACCGCAATGCGGTGCTCCTTTACATCGCCATGGACCATCATGAACTGGCTTTATTTGCTGATGAAGGTATTTATGAAAAAACCGGCGCAGACTACTGGAACAATGCCGTACGCAGTATGATTGCAGGGTTTTCAAAAGAAAATTTAAGTAACAGTATTGAACACTGTGTGCTGCAAATAGGGCAAACATTAAAAGAGAAATTTCCTTACGAAGCAACGACAGATAAAAATGAATTGCCGGATGATATTGTATTCGGTCATTAAACCTGTATCAACAACGCACAACGCTGAATGAAAAAACTCCTGACTATAATTTGTTTACTGCTGGTAAGTGTTGTTGCTTTTTCCCAGTTTAATGCGGAAAGTTTATTAAAACCACGTACAGGTAAACAAACACTGGTGAATGATTTTGCCGGTGTGTTAACGCATGACCAGCAGCAGGCACTTGAAAGTAAGCTGGTGGAATTTGATGACAGTACTTCCACGCAGATAGCGGTGGTGGTGGTGCCTGATCTTGGCGGCTATGATATTTCTGATTATGCTGTAAAGCTTGGCCGTGCCTGGGGTGTGGGTGGTAAGGATTATAACAATGGAGTTGTATTCATTATTTCCACCGGCGACAGGAAATTAAATATCTCCACCGGTTATGGAGTGGAAGGTGCTTTACCAGATGTAACGGCAAAGCATATCATTGACGAACTGGTGGTGCCCAGTTTTAAGGGCAATGATTATTATGGTGGTATCGATCGTGGCGTTACAGCCATTATGCAGGCCACACAGGGTGAATATAAAGCTCCGGCCGATTATCATAAAACAAAAGGACTTACGCCTGCAAGGATCATCTTTATGATTGTAATTATCATAGTTATACTTTCCTTTTTAGGCGGTGGCGGTCGTGGCGGTTCTTTTATGAGCCGGCGTGGTTACCGTGGTTTCACTGGTCCTTTCATTTTTCCAACAGGTGGTGGTGGAGGAGGAGGATGGAGTGGCGGAGGTGGCTCTGGTGGCGGGTTTGGTGGTTTTGGCGGTGGCAGCTTTGGTGGTGGCGGAGCCAGCGGTAGCTGGTAAGCAACGGTGATTGATGGTTGAATATAATCGCTTCAAATAAAATAAAACCCGGTTAATTAACCGGGTTTTATTTTTGTTTTACTTTTCTAAAATATCTTTCAATCTTGCCAGGCCCGTGCTAAAATCATCACCAACCGCTTTCTCAGGATCCATAAACAGGCGGAAGATGTTAAATGGATAACTCATCTTGCCATTAAAACCCCATTTCACTTTTGTCTGGCTGCTGTCAACTGCTTCTGTTGTCATATATGCAGCTGCTGTAGATTCAAATGGTTTTATAAAACGCAGTTCAAAATCTAGCCTTTCTCCTTCGGCGATCTTTTTAATTTCCTGTTCGCCTTTACCCACATCGCCCTTTTCACTGTCCCATGCAAATACAGAGCCTACCGCACCATCTGTACCACGAAAATCTTTTTTCATTTCCGGGTCGAGCATTGCCCATTTGCTGTAGTTGGGCTGGTTACGCAGGTTTTTGATGTAATCAAATACTTCTTTCTTAGGTTTGTTAATGGTGATCTCTCTTTCAGCACTCATGTCTTTTGGTAAAAAGAGTGCAATGATCAAGGCAAGCACAATCAATGATACGATGACAAGCAAAATGTTTTTAATGATCTTCATACATTCTTGTTTTGGTGGGTTTATAAATTAAAGCTGTTGTTTTGTTTCATTATTGTAATTCAGCAACCAATGGTTACCATATTTATCGGTAAGGCCGCCAAAGATAGCGCCCCAGAAAGTATGCTGCAGCGGGTGTGTTGCTGTACCATCTGCGGATAATTTATTGTACAGTTTTTTTATTTCATTTTCATTGCTGCAGTTAATGCAAAGAGAAACCGCATTGCCTTTTACCAGGCCGTCAGGCCCCACACAATCAGTTGCCATCAGCATCATATTGTCTTTTACCAGCGCAGCATGCAATATGAATTCTTTCATTTCATCCGGCATTGTTGCTGCCATTGGTGATTCACCTGCAGTTTGCAGCGTCAGCTCACCACCAATGCAATCTTTATAAAAACTCATCGCTTCCCGGCAGTTGCCGCTAAAGGTAAGATATGCATTTATTTGTGTCATAGTTATTATTTAAGGTTGTTCTCCATAACTGCGGCAGGTCTTTTTTCGCAAAGCAGCTTCACTTCTTCCAATGCTTTCAGCCACGTTTTATTGAACCATTCCGCATATTTATCTGCAATGTCGAGCTCGACCGTAAGCCTGGTTTTGCTATTCTCCTCATCAACCCGGTAGATCTCGTACAGTCCCTGCCAGTTCTTTGCATCCACGCCCGTGTTATCTTCCACGCCATTTTTTAAAACGCCCAGGTGCTGCATAGAAATGACCTTACAGGGCTGGTGACGGATGATAGTGCTAATAAGTCCATCACCTTCCGGTGTTTTAAATAACACACTGCTGCCTTCACGCCAGTCGGTCTCTGCATACGAACCGGGATGAAATACCGATGTCCAGATACGGTAGGTTTTATCCTGCAGCAGCACATCCCAGGTATCTTGCTTACCGGCATCAATCAGTATAGATAAACGGAGCGTTTGCATGTTTTAAATTATTTTATTTACTGCCGGGCTACTCAGTTTGCTCTTTTTTCGACTCATAAAAATTGCCTGCCAGGTAACCAAGCGGAATACCAATGGCAATAACAAGAATTGCAATGGCCAGCAATGCCTGAACAAGATTAAATGGTCCTGTTTTTACATTGGATAAGGGCAATACGATCCTGGTAGTAATTGCCCACATAAAAATTCCATACAGCACGGCGGTTAATATTTTATTCTTACGCATCCATTCCAGCTTTGGATAGAGGAAGAAAAATAAAATGGTAAATGAAAAAGCAATGATGTAATGGAAGATCAAACCCATCACCGGCATGCTGCTGCCTCCTGTGAAAGCTTCGCTGCCATATATACCACTTGCCACATAACGTAAAACTGTTTCCGGCGAAATACCTTTTTGTATCCATGCACTCAGGCAGGCGCAGGTGATATCTGCAGTTCCAACAATTAATCCGCTTATTAAAATGGCAGCAGGCAGTGACTTTTTCATAATGGTTGTTTTATCAGGAATTAATTTATTTAAGAGGAACCATACACCGCATATCCTTTTCATTCAAATACGCTTCCACACAATAGCCATTGGGATCAAGCCTGGGCTGAACGAGCAGTTGTTGAAATGTTTCTCCAACCACCAACTCATTTTTTTGCCAGTCTTTTAAAAGCTCGCTCATGTATTCCCCTTTCCGGATGATAAATACTTCGCAACCCAGTTGCTCAGCTTCCCCGGCATAGCTTTCTTCCACTGCTGCTTTGTATACAATGCGGCCATTACCTGTTCCCCATGAAAGACCATAAAAATTCCGGTCTTTCACAGCAGGTAACATTGCATGCAGGGTTTCGTGTGCTTTTTTTATGCCTTCGGGAAAAGCGGTGGCAGTAACACAAAATACCCTTATATCCTTTTCTATCAAATATTTTTCCATGACTGGTTCAATTATTTGTTTGATGATACAAACATACTCACAGTAAACAGTTTTAGTAAGGTGTAAATACGGCTTTTAAAAGGGTTGATTGCGACAGGTAACTTACTTACATTTGTTGTATGAAACACGTATCGATAATTGTTCCTGAAACAGCTGTGATGGCTGCGGTTACTGATCCCCGTTATATGTTTACAGCGGTAAACGAGTTTTTAAAAGCGGAAGACAGGCCCCCTTTATTTAAGGTGCAGCTGGTGGGTATTACTAAGGAAGTAAAATTGACCGATGGCGTGTTTTCTGTGCATACAGACGCATTGATAAAAGATATTGATCATACAGACCTTATTGTGATACCGGCAATAAGCGGTGATATACGTACTGCACTGGAAGCAAATGAAAAATTTATCCCATGGATCGTAAGTCACTATAGAAAAGGCGCTGAAGTGGCTTCTCTTTGTATTGGTGCATTTTTGCTTGCATCAACAGGTTTGCTTGCCGGCAAGCATTGTTCCACCCACTGGTTGTATGCAAATGATTTCAGGCTGATGTTCCCGGATGTGCAGCTGGTGGATGGAAGTATTGTTACCGAAGAACAGGGCATTTATTCAAGCGGCGGCGCCAGCTCTTACTGGAACCTGTTATTACACCTGGTTGAAAAATATACTGACCGGGATACGGCCATTCTTGCTTCCAAATATTTTGCCATTGATATTGACAGGAGCAGCCAGGCTGCCTTTGCAATGTTCCGTGGACAAAAAGATCATAATGATGCTGAGATAAAAAATGCACAGGATTTTATTGAAAAAAATTACCAGGATAAGATCAGCGTGGATCAGCTGGCCAACCTGGTGGCAGTGGGCAGAAGAAGCTTTGAACGCCGTTTTAAAAAGGCAACCAATAATACAGTGGCAGAATACATCCAGCGCATAAAGGTGGAAGCCGCCAAACGCAGTTTTGAGAACAGCCGTAAGAACATCAATGAAGTAATGTATGATGTAGGTTATACCGATACAAAGGCTTTCAGGCTGCTGTTTAAAAAAGTAACAGGTCTTACGCCGATCGAGTACAGGAATAAATACAATAAGCCTGTAATGGTTGCGTGAACAGTGCTGCCTGTATTTCCCCACATAAAGATGTGATTTCGCTTGTTATACAACGGCCAATAGCATAGTTGGTTATATTTGTATAGCTTCATCATGTATAAAAAACTGCTTTGTCCTCTTTACTTTATACTGCTGCTGCAACTAACTGCAGTGGCGCAAAACAGCCGTTTCTTTACTTTCAACCGTTATTCAACCAGCAATGGTATGACGGGTAATAAAGTATTCTGTACTTACCAGGATGCAAAGGGTTTTATATGGATCGGCGGAAGCGATGGACTGATGCGGTATGACGGCACAAAATTTTTCAACTATTATGACCGCAGGGCACAAATGCCTTTCTCTGCCATCAGTTCCATTTTGCCTGTTTCAAAAACTGAACTGATGCTTTGTTTCCCTGAGTTAAAAGAAGTGGGGATCATCAACCTGGCCAATCTTGTTTATACAAAGATCCCGGTGATCACAGATCTTACTTTATCTCCCCGTGCAACCATGAGCCTGTATAATTGCGGGAGCGATATTTTTATGGTGTTTAAAAATGCAGCTGCTGTTTTGAAATTTGACAGTACTCAAAAGGCATTTGTTCCATACCGGCCTTTTACAGTACCTGCAGGGTGGAGTATCGCTTCTATGTATTATGACAAGATTGATAATAATTACTGGTTCAGCTGCGATAGCGGGTTGGCTGTTTACAGTGGTATAAGCAGGCAAATGTTCAGTCGTAACTACAATCCCCAAAACTGGCAGATACTTGCTGATAAAAAGATCAATGAGGCTAACTGGTCATTGTTTATCGACAGCAAAAGAAAATACTGGATTATAAACTGGCCATCATATGCAGACCAGTTGCTGCATTGCTACGACAGGGGCACAGGACAATACCTTACAGATACAACAGGATGGACCACCACAAAATCCGATTACCGTGAAATAAAAACAGTAACGGAAACCAATGGAGGTATTATCTGGGCTTATGGCTATAATGGATTACTCAGCAGGGTACCGGTAACGGGTATGTTCGAAAATAATAAGGATGCACATACAGAGAATTTTGGTATCCGGTATGAAAGCATCCATCACCTGATGGAAGACAGGGAAGGCAGTATCTGGGTAAGTACTGACCAGGGGCTTTATTTTTCGCCACCACTTAATGATAATATTCTTAACATCATAACACCAATGAAAGCAATGGTGAATGATATAAGCCAGCTGGATGATGGAAAAATATTGCTGAATACCTGGGGAGATGGTACAAGGTTATTTGAAATAAATGACTTTATCATTCATACAAAAAATCTTTATCCAAAAACAAATGACACATACGATGGCCTGGGAATGACCTGGTGCAGTCACCAGCACAGCCTTACAAAAAAAGTGTACATCGGTGCACAAGCCGGTGTACTTGGTATCTACGATCCCGAAACCGGGATAACTGAGAAGATACAGGATAGTGCATTTGACAAAAAAACGATCCGTTGTGTAATTGAATTACCCGGTGGGGATTTATTATTTGGAACACAGGGTGGCAGCCTTGTAAGACTGCACGATAATAAATTCCAGGTGCTGGGTAATTATGGTACCGTCATTTATGCAATGGTGGCAGATAAAAACAAAAGAGTGTGGATAGCCACACATAACAGGGGTATTTATGCAATTGACCTGCTTTCTGGCAGGGAAGTATTGCAAATACTGAACACAGGTGAAACAGGCAAGACCATCAGTTCAAATATTGTATCGCACCTGGCGCTGTACAATGATAGCCTGCTGCTGGCGGCCAATGGTAAACTGAGCTTAATTAATACCAGGACACTAGCAGTAAAAAATATCGGGATCATAGAAGGTATGCCCGGCAGTAACATACAATCTATGCAAATGGATAAAACCGGTAATGTTTGGCTGGTGACCAGCAATGGTATGTGCCGCTACAATATTGCAGGTGGTTTCTTTACAAAGTTCAGCAGTAAAGATGGGTTTACTGATCCATCTATGATGGAAGGCCCTTCGGCTTTACTGAAGAATGGCATGCTGATGTTTACAGGTAAGGAAGGTATGATGATGCTTTTTGCGCCTGACTCTCTCACAAAAAACAGTGTACCTGATGATGTGGCCATTACTGATATTAAAATAGGAAACGATTATTATCCTGTTGACTCATTGCTGGCGCTTAATGAAATCACCTGCAGTCCTGAAAATAATTCCATCTCTATCAGTTTTGCCTCACTCAGTTACCTGCAGGGTGACAAGCTGGTTTACTACTATAAAATGGAAGGCCTGGAAGATAACTGGAGAATGATCACTGCAGGATTATTGCGGGCAACTTACAGTTATTTGCCACCCGGCCGCTACACCTTTAAGGTAAAGGCGCAAAACATAAATGGCGTTAGTTCTGAACATGTAACCTCATTCAGGTTGTTTGTAAAACCTCCTTTCTGGCGCAATTACTGGTTCATATGCACTATTCTTTTTTTTATTGCCATCTTTATTTATGTACTGCATAAAATGCGGGTGAATAAATTACTGGCAGTGGAAAAGATACGTAATAAAGTTGCGAGGGACCTGCATGATGATATGGGCTCCACGCTCAGCACCATCAATATCCTGAGTGCAATGGCTAAAAGCAAACTCAATAACGATGCGGTTAAAACAAGTGAATACATCAGTAAGATAAGTGAGAACAGCCAGCGTATGATGGAAGCCATGGATGATATAGTATGGAGCATCAAGCCAATGAATGATACCATGCAGCGCATAGCAGCCAGGATGAGGGAATTTGCCACCAATGTACTGGAGGCAAAAGATATTGAACCTGAATTCATCTTCCAGGAAAAAGTGTATGATGTAAAACTGGATATGGAAGCAAGACGGGATTTCTTTTTGGTGTTTAAAGAAGCAGTGAATAATGCCGCCAAATATTCAAAAGCATCCTGCGTAAAAATAAAAATGGAACTGGAAGAAAAAACACTGGTGCTGGATGTTACAGATGATGGTAATGGGTTTGAGGTAAAAACAGCTACCAATGGTAACGGGCTTGGTAACATGCTGAAGCGTGCAGATGCATTAAAGGCAAAACTGGTTATACAATCACAACCTGGAATGGGAACAACGGTAAAACTAACAGTACCTGTAACTAATTAAAAACAATGAACAGATTTTTAAGCCAGAAACTGCGGTTCTTTACTTTTTTCTGCATTGCATTGCTGGTGTATGTGCATGGCTATAACCTGAATGTTGCTTACCTGGCACCTATTAGTTCTGTCCAGGAGCCATTGACCATTACCACCTTCACGGAGTTTCTTTTTGCCAATGGACTGCTTCGTTTTCGTATACCCATGCTGTTTATTATCTCAGGTTACCTGTATGCTTTTTATGATAACAGGCCTTATATTGAACGGACAAAAAAACGCTTTGTCACTTTAATAATACCATATCTTATCTGGAGCGCTGTTGGCCTGCTGGTTACTTATTTGTTCCAGCAATTCCCTATTACCGCCAAGGCTGTCTTGTTATCTGATCTTGATCAATTGCATGACAACCGGCCTTATGCCGAAATAGGGTGGGCTGGCATATTAAAGCGCTGGATACTGGTGCCTATCTCTTTCCAGCTATGGTTCATCTTTGCACTCTTTGTTTACAACGTGGTTTATCCCGGGCTGCGCTGGCTGGTGTTAAAAATTCCTTACATCTGGTTCCCGCTCGCATTCTTTTTATGGTTTACTTATTTTAATGTGTTTTACATAGAAGGGCAGGGCCTCCTTTTTTTCAGTCTTGGTATTTGGTTGCAAAAGAAAAATATTTCCATTGAACGGCCACCCCGCTGGTTTCCGCAGGGACTCTTCTGGATATTGTATATCGGCATTAATATCATTAAAACCTTTATTGCTTTTGAACTGGAAGGATATACCACACTTTCAATGGTCGTATTGCTGATCCTGTATAATTTTTCTATACTGGCTGGCATAATGGCTATTTGGTTTGGCAGCAATGCAGTTGTACGGTGGTGTATGAATCAACGCTGGTTCAGTAAAGCAAGTGCTTTTTCATTCTTCATTTATGGTTTGCATATTCCTTTAATGGCCTACCTGATGCGGCTTGCATTTATGTACACGCACAACCTGCCAAACTACAGGCTGCTTTGTTATATTTTAGTGCCGGCATTCGTCGTTTTATTATGCATCATACTTGCTAATATTCTACGAAAGATAGTTCCCGGCTTATACCGGCTTATGACCGGTGGCAGGGGACTCTAAAGTAGCCGGACATATAAAGAAATTATTGACACTTGCAATCCCGGGTTTTCAAGTTGATATACCACAAAGCGGGTATTTTTTTAAAAAGATGTGATAGCCTATCACATCTTTTTTTTATGGGGGCAGGCATTTTCACATTTATATGCGGTTGCATTTTTTTAATTAGTTGTCCAATTTTGTAGAGCACTGAAAAACAAACCAAACTTAGTCTATGAATTTCAAAAACATCATGATGCTGTTTACAGCGGTCATGTTTGCAGGGATCGCCTGCAAAAAGGAAGCGGATAACCCGGTCACCAGGGTTTTTAATATCACAGGTTTTACTGCTGTAACTGCCGGTGACGACCATGAAATAATTATAACAAGCGGTAACAATTTTTCCATTAAAGCAAAAGGCGGCGTGGATGATATAAACGAGTTGCGCATGCAGGTGGCCGGTGGTGATCTGCGGATAGATTACCCTGTTTACCGCAGTAACCGTAAACGGGTACATATTTATATTACTATGCCACTGATCAGCAGCTTCGATTTCAGGGGTGATTGTTTTGGGTCAGTGGCCGGCTTTCAGCAGGCAGGTGTTATTGGTAAGCTATCGGGTGCTGCCGATTTTAGCCTGGATACAGATGTAAATGAACTTAATGTATTTATTTCAGGTACATCTAAATTAACAGCCGTGGGAAGGGCGGTTAAGCTGAATGCTGAATCAAGCGGGAAGGCACAGTATAATGGGTTTGCTGTAAAAGAAACTGCGGAAGCAATTGTAACAACCACCGGCCAGGCCAGGGCTTACCTGTCAGTATCGCAAATACTGGAAGCAGATGCCTCGGGACAGAGCAGGATCTATTATAAAGGCAATCCTTCGGCAAAAAATATAACCCAAAGCGGGGAAGCTAAAGTAATAAACGAATAGCCCTGTGGATAAAGGAAAATAAGATGATGCCCCGCCTTGTAAAGCGGGGCATTTGTAACATCACAGATTTCAGATTGGTAAGCCTGGTTTGATATCATAGGCTGATCTAAAAACGGGAGCTAATGCAATTTTGGAATTGTAAACCCTCAAAAGTGGCACAAAGTTACCCTTTACGTATTATGTACACATAACCACATCAGTCAATATCTTAATTGGAAAGGGCTAAACAATGTTTAAACATCGCTGGGAAGCATCTTGAATTCCTTTTTATATGCTATAGAGAAATTGCTGAGGTTCTGGAAACCCAGCATCAGCCCTATTTCTTTGATGGAAAGGCGGCGGGACCTTAATAACTGCCTGGCTTTGAGCATCCTGCATTTTTGATAATACTCGTAAATGCTGTGGCCATATAACTGTTTAAAAGAATTTTTAAGCTTTGTTTCACTCATCATGGCCGCCTTTGCCAGTACGGGAATGGTGGGAGGTAATATAGACAGGTCTTTCACCAGTAATGATTCTACCTGTACGATCCTTTTGACCGTATCCTCGCTAAGTGTCCTGGTTTCATCTGCAGCTATTTTTGCAAACAGGGTTTTGAAAAATTTTTCCATCAGCAGCATTACCCTGTTTTGCTGCACTACCTTTTGCATGGGTAGTTCATCCCTGATAAGAAAAATATCTTCCATCAATTCCCTGTAGCCAAAGTTCAGCACCTCAAAATCAAAAACAGCTGTTTTGAGTGAAAGATATTTTGCCAGTGTTTCATCGTCACTTTTTATCCCGAAATTTTTTTCGAGCCATTCTTCAGTAAAATAAATATTTACACAACGGTTCTGCGTTCCTGCCGGTGCGGTATAAGACAGATCGTATAAAGAGTTAGTGAGGGAAACACCCGAATACACTTCGCTTTGTTCCTCTATCACATCCTTATCCATTTCTATTGTAAGGCCAGCTACATTAAGTATTTCATCAAAACGGAGGGTATAGCTGCTTTGCGTGGATGGCTGGCGTATAAATTTTACTGACTCGTTAATTACAACTTCGTTTACCAGTACCTGTAAGCCATTTGCCAGCTCGGTGGCACGGATATAGCCTGAACCAAGGTGCCCGGGAAGATAAAGCATATTATTTTCAATACTTACATTCAGGGCTTTGGCAAGTTCCTGCAGGTATTGCAGGTGATCGCTGTATTTATAATTGAACTCAAACACCTTGGGTAAAATTATGGTTTTTGCTGCAGCAATTCCCCTGGCGACTGGTTGAATTGCTTTTTGAATGCAAGGATAAAATTAGATGTATTGGAATAGCCTACCAGATGAGCGGTATCGTTTACATTGTACTGGCCGCTCAATAATAATTCCCTTGCCCTCTGCAGGCGCATTTTCTGGAAATAAGCATAAATACTGTCGCCATACATTTCTTTGAAATTCTTTTTAAGCCGGGTACTGCTTACATTCACAATTTTCGATAATTCTTCAATGGTGGGAGGAGTAACCGAAAAATCCTTCATCAGCAGCTGTTCCACTTTTATCAGCCGTTGTACTTCGTCGTCATTCAGGTTATGCCGGCCTTCCAGCGATTTCATTTTCTCTGTAAGCCGTGTAAAAAAACGCTCCATCAGCAGCGTGATCCTGTTCTGAAGAAAGACCTGCTGTAAAGGATCATCCTGTTTTGCCTGCCATAGCTCTTCCATCAGGTCAAGGTATTCTGTATCCAGCGGTTCTATATCATTACCTGCAGTTTTTAATGAAATGTACTTCTGAAGACCACTTTCTGTGGCATCAAGGCCAAGGTATTTCTTAAGCCATGTTTCACTGAAAATGATCTTGATCGTTTTAAATGCAGTGAATGCTGATATCTCTTCGGTATTGGAAAAAGCATTGCTTGTCAGTCTTGCAACAGAGTGACGAATCTTTCTTTTTTGCAGCTTTTCCCCATCCACGCTGAACACTGCCGTATCATTGATAAAGGCATCATCAAAATGAAGGATGTAATAGCGTTTGTCGGAATGTTTTCTTTTCGCCAGCATAGGATGGCTGAACATGGCATCCGCCATCAGCACCTGCAGTTCTTCTGCAATATCCATTACTTTGATAATGCCTTTGCCGACAGGGGCTGTTATATGAATAAAATCTTCCCCTTTGTAAGGAATATTCATTACAGTGGCCAGGCTTTTGAGCAGGGTCTTATTGTCAGTATGATTGATCTCAAAAACAATCATAAAAAAGGATAAGGTATGATGCAGTCAATTAAAAAACTAAAGATACCTGAGGGGATTGCGCCTTGCATTCAAAATGTATCGCTTAATATTCATCCAGAAGGCGATGAAAAAATAGATCACAACCGGCGAGCCCATTGTCATAAAGGAGATATAAATAAAATATTTACGGATCACTGAAGTAGCTATACCCATCCGTTCGCCAATGGCGGTACAAACCCCAAATACATGCCATTCTATGAAATGCTTAAAGCGGTTCATGCCACAAAGATAAAAATTTAATCAAAAGGAGTAAACGCTTTATGCCAATCCAATATTGTTTTTTTGTAATTTTGCGCTCAAATCCAATTTGAGAGTTTCAAAATATGAAAATGTGATGATGACCCCCACAGGCTTACCGGAATAAATTTTCAAATTGCGGCATTTTCAAATTGTGGTTTTTCCAATTTTCTCATCTTCAAATTTTTATCATGGCCTTTGACATTGAAATGATTAAAAAGCTGTATGCCGGCTTTGGCGGACGCATTGCAGCAGCCCGTACAATCGTGGGCAAACCCCTGACCCTTACCGAAAAAATATTGTATGCCCACTTATGGCAGGGTGATGCCACTGAAGTGTATGAGAGAGGGAAAAGTTATGTTGATTTTGCACCGGACCGTGTTGCCATGCAGGATGCAACGGCTCAAATGGCGCTACTGCAGTTTATGCAGGCGGGCCGTAAAAAGGTGGCGGTGCCTTCTACTGTACATTGCGACCACCTGATCGTGGCAAAAGACAACAGTGTAGTAGACCTGGAAAGGGCCGTAAATGAAAGTAAAGAAGTATATGATTTCCTGGCGTCTGTTTCTGATAAGTATGGTATTGGTTTCTGGAAGCCCGGAGCCGGTATTATTCACCAGGTGGTGCTGGAAAACTATGCATTTCCCGGTGGGATGATGATTGGTACCGACAGTCATACCGTGAATGCAGGTGGTCTTGGGATGATCGCTATAGGTGTGGGTGGTGCCGATGCCTGTGACGTAATGGCTGGCCTGCCATGGGAACTGAAAATGCCTAAACTGATCGGTGTAAAGCTGAGCGGTAAATTGAATGGCTGGACAGCGCCAAAGGATGTGATCTTAAAAGTGGCTGGTATCCTTACTGTAAAGGGTGGTACCGGTGCTGTAGTGGAATATTTTGGTGAAGGTGCTGTTGCCATGAGCTGTACGGGTAAAGGAACTATCTGTAATATGGGTGCTGAGATTGGTGCCACCACTTCTACTTTTGGTTATGATGAAAGTATGAGCCGTTACCTGGCTGCCACCGGCCGTGCAGAAATTGCTGCATTGGCAGATGGCATCAAAGAACATTTAAGGGCAGATGATGAGGTTTATGCCGAACCTGAAAAATATTTTGACCAGCTAATTGAAATAAACCTGGATGAACTGGAACCGCACCTGAACGGACCATTCACGCCGGACCTGGCAACACCTATTTCTAAAATGAAAGAAGCTGCTGCTGCCAACAACTGGCCTACTAAAGTGGAAGTGGGTCTGATCGGCAGCTGTACCAATTCTTCTTATGAAGATATTTCAAGGGCTGTGAGCCTAGCCAAGCAGGTGGCCGAGAAAGGCTTAAAAACAAAGGCACAATTTACAATTACCCCGGGCAGCGAACAGGTTCGTTATACCATTGACAGGGATGGATTTTTAAATACATTTGATAAGATCGGTGCTACCGTATTTGCCAATGCCTGCGGCCCCTGCATCGGTATGTGGGAAAGGATGGGTGCCGAAAAGCAGGAACGCAATACCATTGTTCACTCCTTCAACAGGAACTTTGCAAAGCGTGCGGATGGTAACCCTAATACCCTGGCTTTTGTTGCGTCTCCTGAGCTGGTAACTGCACTGGCAATTGCGGGTGATCTTACTTTTAATCCTCTTACAGATACGCTGACCAATGAGAAAGGTGAACAGGTAACGCTGGATCCCCCAACAGGTTTTGAACTGCCTCCCAAAGGATTTGCCGTAGAAGATGCAGGTTACCAGCAGCCGGCTGAAGATGGCAGCGGTATACAGGTGGCTGTATCCCCAACAAGCAACCGTCTCCAGTTACTGGATCCCTTTGCAGCCTGGGAAGGTACAGACCTGAAAGGGTTGAAACTGTTGATCAAAGCAAAAGGAAAATGTACAACAGATCATATTAGTATGGCGGGCCCATGGTTGAAATTCCGTGGCCACCTGGATAATATCAGTAATAACATGCTGATCGGGGCTGTTAACTTCTTTAATGAAAAGACAGATTCTGTAAAAAACCAGGTTACAGGCGAATATGGTCCTGTTCCTGCCACACAGCGTGCTTATAAGGCTGCAGGTATCGGCTCTATTGTAGTGGGTGATGAAAACTATGGTGAAGGGTCTTCCCGTGAACATGCGGCCATGGAACCACGCCACCTGGGTGTAAGAGCGGTACTGGTAAAATCTTTTGCAAGGATACATGAAACCAACCTGAAAAAACAGGGCATGCTGGGGTTAACCTTTGCTCACAAAGAAGATTATGATAAGATACTGGAAGATGATGTAATTGATATTACCGGTCTTACTTCTTTTGAACCTGGTAAACCGCTTGGTATCACATTGCACCATGCTGATGGAAACAGTGAAATTATACAGGCAAATCATACTTATAATGAACAACAGATAGAATGGTTTAAAGCCGGCGGAGCACTAAATATCATCCGCAGGCAGTTTGCATAAACGCATTTGCCATCTTGAAAAGAAAGAGCGGAACCCAGTATTTGGGTTTCGCTTTTTTATTTTGAGGTCATATTTGAACAATAATCCTTATTAAATTCGTTATTAATAGGTTTTAAACCTAACCTAAACCATATACGGATGCTGTCACGCTATTTAGCACAAACGCCCAATATTGCCGACTTTGAAAACAAGGGTTACCTTGTTATACAGGTAACAGATGAAGTAGTAGCCAATATCAGGTCAGTTTTTGAAACAGCTGCAGTTTTTTACAACAGCGATAAATCTGCGAAAAATATTTGTTCGGTACCGGCCCTCCATGAAGGCTGGGTGGATGTTGGCGGAGAATTCTCCATTACACCCGACCGCCCTGACCTGCATGAAGCTTTTTGGGTAAGGCAAAGTTCTAAAGAGACGGTAACTGCTGTATATACTGAATTGGGCCTGGAGTTTTATAATAAAATGTATCACTGCATTTCAATATATAACGATATTGAACGAAGCCTTACCAAAATGCTGATGGAATATTTTGGTATTTGTAAAACTGTTCCGCCTGCATTTGAATGTCATAATAATTCTGATATGCAGGTGCTGTACTACCAGCCACATTTGTACGACCGTGATCTTTTACAGGATCCGCATGATGACGGCCTGTATATGACTTTTGCAAAAGGTACACACCCCGGCCTTGAAATTTTACTGCCGGATAATGAGTATCATAAGCCTTCATTAAAGCCTAACGAATTAATTGTAATGCCGGGCTCAATATTGTCATTGATGTCTGGTTACAGGATACCGCCACTTATTCACAGGATCATGCGGTATGCTGATCAGAAAGAAAGGTATTCGCTCGTTTATTTTACACTGCCCAATATGAAAGAAGGCGATATACTGGAACCATGGATAAAAAATGATACCAATAAAGATGTTGATATCATGAGCCGCATCATTCATAACGAAAGCCAGTTCCTTACCGAACGATAGCGTTTATTCATTAAGTTTGAATGAGTGTACGATCATTTCTTTTAGTGAGTCATTTGCTTAATGATCAAACCTCTGTTTTTTTCATCAGTTAATTTTCCTGCTTCATCAAAGTTTTCTTTTGCATTTACCACCATTATTTCAGGCTAAGACGCCTGGTATTAAATAATTGTATTCTGATGAAGTGATGATCAGCCCGCCTGCTTGTCCATTAAATAGTTTACAGAAAAGTATTTCAAATATTATTCCCGGTGCAGCATTCTGCAGGGAATATGTCTCTTGTATTGCTGAAGAACAGGACGTGTGAATGTGGTGTAACAAATCAACTTTCAATTATAATTAACAGTTTCACATGTTTATGGGATTGCGTTGTATCGTTGTAAGACTGAAATTTGTGAGATAAAGTATAGTCATGAAAAATATTCAAAACCTTGCCGGCTTTGTAATGACAAGCAGGCCCGAAAACAAAACTGTAAATGCAATTGCTGAAGGTGCTAAACAAACTCAAACAAAAAGCGCCATATTAAAATTTGATTATTGCATTCCCCCAAAAGAACCTGCTGCTGCAGGAGATATGTTTATTGTTAATCCGGCTTCAAAAAATATTTTGAAGGCAAGAAAAATTAATGCTGCGTAAAAATTAAGACGGTATTATTTATTTGCATTCCCTAAAACTTCCCCAACTTTATAGGTGCATTTTCAGCCGATGAAGATTTGTACCGCAGCACAAATAAAAGAATGGGATCAATATACGATCCTGCATGAGCCAATCGCTTCCATTGACCTGATGGAGAGGGCGGCAGTACATATATACAGATGGCTGCTGGAAAATTTTACTCATAGTAATGCCTGTTGTATCATTTGTGGTAATGGTAATAATGGTGGCGATGGACTTGCCCTTGCGAGGATGTTAGCAAAAGATAACCATGCCGTAAGGGTCTTTGCTTATCATGCAGCTGCCACCAGCACACCCGACTTTGAAACCAATCTCACACGTTTGACAGAGCAGGGACTTGTAAAGACCCAATGGATAAAAGAGGAAAAAGATTTACCCGTATTTGATAAAAATGAAATTATCATCGAAGCATTATTTGGAGCTGGTTTATCAAAACCACCTGCAGGGCTTGCGGTATCCATTATTGATGGCATTAACCAAAGCGGTTCCAATGTTATTTCGATTGATATTCCCGCCGGTATGTATGCAGACAGGTCATCTAAAGAAAATGCAATTGTGAAGGCTGATCATGTATTGAGTTTTCAATGTTATAAACCTGCCTTTTTTATTGCAGAAAATGCCCCTTTTACCAGGTTCCTTCATATTCTTGATATTGGCCTCCATCCGGGTTTTGAATCATTGCTTCAGCAAAAATTTTTTATAGCGGATGAAGAAAGCTTAAAATTAATTTACAAGCCAAGGAACCGGTTTGCTCATAAAGGAAATTTTGGGCATGCGTTGCTGCTGGCCGGCAGTTATGGAAAGATGGGGGCAGCGGTACTGGCGGCAACTGCCTGCCTGCGTAGTGGAACAGGCTTGCTCACCTGTTTTATTCCCCGAAGTGGTTATACTATTATGCAAACAGCATTGCCAGAGGCAATGGTGGAAACAGATGCAGATGATAACATGCTGACCAGCTTTCTTTATCACCTGGAAAAATATGATGCCCTGGGTATTGGCCCGGGTATCGGTACAGATACACGGACTGTTGATTTTTTAGAAACGGTTCTTACTTCTTATAACAAGCCTATGGTGATAGATGCGGACGCATTAAATTGTATCGCTTCGGAAAGATCATTACTGGATAAAATTCCTGCAGGCTCTGTCCTTACACCCCATCCAAAAGAATTTGAAAGATTATTTGGCAGCAGTAAAGATGATTTTGAAAGAATTGAAAAAGCGCTTGAAAATGCGGTTCGTTATAATATTCTAATTGTCCTGAAAGGACATCATAGCTTTATTGCTCTTCCTGGTGGCAAGGGATATTTTAATACGACTGGTAATGCCGGTATGGCAACCGCCGGCAGCGGCGACGTGTTAACAGGAATACTCACCGGTTTATTGGCACAGGGTTACACCCCAGCAGATGCTGCATTGTTTGGTGTATACCTGCATGGACTTTCTGGAGATATTGCTGCTGCCGGATTATCACAGGAAGCAATGCTGGCAGGTGATATTGCAAATACTATTGGCGCTGCATTCAGGCATTTGGCATGATTTTGCCATACGAATATTGGTCAGTTTAATTCACGAATCAAAAATCATAATTATGAAACAGTTATTTTCCGGTAGTATTATCTGTCTTTTGATGTTGTTTTCCCTTGCTTCCTGTGCACAGGAAGATAAATCCAAAAGACCCAGCCCGCCTGCAACCGTTACACAGAATGTGGGTGCCGCCACCATAAAAATTGATTACAGCCAGCCTTCGGTAAAAGGCCGGACTATTGGCAAAGACCTTGAACCGATGGCAGGCAAAGTATGGCGCACAGGAGCAAATGAAGCCACCGTATTTGAAACAAATAAAGATATTACAGTGGAGAGTAAACCGCTTGCTGCAGGTAAATACGCTTTGTTTAGTATTGCTAACGGTGCCGACTGGACGATAATATTCAATAAAAAATGGGAGCAGTGGGGGGCCTATGATTACAAGGAAGCTGATGATGCACTGCGTGTAAATGTAAAGTCTGCAAAAGCAGCAGCGTTTTCGGAGAAGCTCACTTTTACTGTCAGCCCTGAAGGCAAAGTATCCATCCTGTGGGGAGATACAGCGGTTGATTTTAATGTGAAATAAAGAAATTAAAGTCTGAAGTTTAAGTTTTCAAATTACAGGCATTCAATTATTGTAACGCTCTTCAGCCAATGGAATTTTGAACTGAAAAGCCTCAAAGAGTCATACTCTTTGAGGCTTTTTTTGTGTCGGTAAAAAAATGCCGGAAATTTCACCTTCGTTTTACCGCTGTTTACCGACTTCCTGCATATACCAGCCTAAACTGCCTTTTAACGCAGGTAATACTGCCATAGATTTGTGGAACAAAAGCAAACAAAATGGATAATAATTTCAAAGGAAAACAGAGGCAGGAAGGAAGGATGATCGCCGGGCTGATACTGGTAGCCGTAGGTGCTGCACTTTTAATGAGGAACACAGGCCTCTTTCTTTTTCCGGGCTGGTTATTCAGCTGGCCCATGATCCTGATCTTAATTGGTATTTACAGCGGGATAAAACACAATTTCCGGAACAACACCTGGATCATTATGCTCTCCGTTGGTGGTTTTTTCCTGGTAGACAGGATCATCCCCGGCATAATGTTACAACCGTATTTCTGGCCGCTGCTTATTATAGTGATCGGCGTGCTGTTTATAGTAAGGCCGGGTGTAAAAATGTGTAACACTGATAAAATGGATGATGTAAAAAAAAACGACAACAATATGAATAGTATTTCCTGGCAGGAAGAAGGCAACAGCGCCTTTGCCAACAGTGGAGAAACAATCAAAGTGGATTCCGTTTTCAGCGGGGTTAACCGTAAGATACTGTCGAAAAATTTCCAGGGAGGGAAAATAGCTGCTGTATTTGGCGGAGCGGATATTGACCTCAGCCAGGCTGATATACAGGGCGAAGTGGATCTTAAGCTGGATGTGGTGTTTGGGGGTGTAAAATTAATTGTGCCTTCGCACTGGACGGTATTCAACAATATAGAAGGCGTATTTCATGGCGTGGATGATAAAAGAAAATTTGATGCCGCTGCTGCTGCCATGGCGCCGGAAAAGAAATTAATATTAAGAGGGTCGGCGGTATTTGCAGGTGTGGAAGTAAGGAGTTATTAAAGTATAAAGTATAGCCATCAATTTTAAAACTAACTGCGATGAACTGGTATATTGTAAAGTTGGTCTACAGGTTTGTTTATAACCAGGGGATGCACACAGCACAATTCAGTGAACAACTGCGGCTGATCCATGCAGATGATCAACTGCACGCATTTCATAAAGCAAGGTTAGTTGGAGAAAGGGAAGCGGCCGGGATAATTGAAAATAACAATTCGATCGGGTGGAAATTTATTGATGTTACTGAAATACATTTGCTGGATAAACCAACCGACGGGGCTGAAGTATGGTCATGTATGCACGAAGAAGCCAATGCAGAAATGTATATTCGCAGTGCACAAAAACAATCAGCGGTATTATTGCAGGAGGGCATCTGTTGTTTTGTAAATTAAATTATCCCGGTTTTGACTTCCCAGGTAAACAATAACGGTAACGGGCATTCTAAGTTTTTAGCCACCATAGTTTTTATTGTATGGTGGTGTTTGTGGAATGCTGTTCACAGCAAGCTGCTGCAGGACGCCGGCCTGTCTTCTTCGCAGGCGCTTACTGATGGCGGTATCAGTACGCTGTTACTGGCAGGCTGTTGTTTCCTCATAATAAACAGTATGCGTTATTATTTGCCCAAACAGCAGCGTTACTTATATGTAGTGGTTGCTTCGGGCGTATTGAGTGGTGTATGGCTGGTTACCACCCGGCTAACACTTAAAACTATTTTTAAAGATGATACGCTGTACCAGTACATGCTGGGTGAAACAACCGTACTCCGGCTGGCTTTTGGTTTTTTAATGATCATGTGTGCCACGCTGGTTTCCATGACGTGGTATTCTCAAAAAGAACAACAGGAAGAACAGGAGAGAAAGGCTGACACGGAAAGACTGGCACGGGAGGCAGAGCTCAATACATTACGCCAGCAGCTGCAACCTCATTTTTTATTCAACAGTCTAAATTCCATCAGTGCATTAACCGGGCAGCAGCCTGAAAAGGCCCGGCACATGATACAGCAGCTATCTGATTTTTTACGGGGAACTTTAAGAAACGAAACACAGCAGTGGGTAAGCCTGGAAGAAGAACTTAATTACCTCCAGCTTTATCTTGATATTGAGAAAGTGAGATTTGGATACCGGTTGCAGTCGAAGGTGGAACATGATGACAACGCTTTAAAAATGAGACTGCCTTCTATGTTACTGCAGCCATTGGTGGAGAATGCAATTAAATTTGGCTTATATGATACGATAGGAGAGGTGGAGATCTTAATTAAGGCAGGAAACAATAACGGTATGCTGGAAATATCAGTGCAGAATCCATACGATGAAACCACGGCCATACCCGTGAAAGGAACGGGTTTTGGATTAGCGTCTACACGCCGCCGTTTGTTTTTGTTATTCGCCAGGCAGGACCTGCTTACGGTAAACAGTACCGGCGGGCAGTTTACTGCAGTTATAAATATACCGCAATTAAAAACCGATGAATAAATATTACCGGAATGAAAGTGATCATCATAGACGATGAACCATTGGCAAGGTCCATTGTTAAAGAATACCTGCAATCTTATCCCAATATCACCATATTACAGGAATGTAACGATGGTTTTGAGGGATTAAAGGCCATACAGCAGCACCAGCCGGATTTGATCTTCCTTGATATACAAATGCCCAAAATCACCGGTTTCGAAATGCTTGAACTGGCTGATGAACCACCGCTGGTGATCTTTACAACGGCATTTGAAGAATATGCGATAAAAGCTTTTGATACACATGCAGCCGATTATTTATTAAAGCCTTTCAGTAAAGAACGTTTTGACAAAGCCATCAGTAAGGCATTGCTGCAAAAAACAAATATTGCTGCCGCTGTTGCTGATACTGCGCTGCAGGCCCAACCGCAAACAAACCGCATCGTTGTAAAGGATAATGGTAAAATAAAGATCATCCCGCTGGCGCAGGTGCAGTATTTAGAAGCAGCAGATGATTATGTAAAAATTCATACAGCAGACGGGAACTTCCTGAAGAAAAAGACCATGCAGTATTTTGAAGACAGTTTGCCGGCACAGGAATTTATCCGCATTCACCGTTCTTATATAATAAATGCACAATTGATAACCCGTATCACAGCATATGAAAAAGACAGCCAGCTGGTGCTTTTAACTACAGGAGCACAATTGCCGGTAAGCAAAGCCGGCTATGCCAAACTTAAGCAGGTGTTAGGGATTTAACCGTTTCAGCAGTCTTTATATCTTCAGCTAACATACGGTATGTTTTCCCGATCATATATATCCTGAAAGCAAGCACGCCTGTATTTAAGGTAGGCTTAGGAATGTTGTTGCGTATCTTTTCTTTTACAAAAGCAGGTATCAGTTTTTTAATGAAAAGCTTTGTCTGCATAGAAGCCATATTTCTTTTCTGCGTAATTGGGTTACGCATACCAGTGATCACTTTCTGCAGGAATTCGGCCGGGAACAACTCCTTCATATACGGCATCGACAGCTCATTGGTGATAATCGCTATTGTTTCCGGGAATGTAAACAGGCCCTGTTCCTGTATGGTAGCCTGCTTGGTGGCATATTTTATATCCGGTAAAAAACTGTTTACTATTTCCCTGAAGATCTTTTTGTCTTCCCGGAGATGATCGGGCAGTGTACGTGTCTGCAACATTATTTTACGGGAGAGCAGGGGGTTGATCACTTCTGTGTAAGACAATTTAAGATCGTTCAATGCTGCCATCAGGGCAGGTATGGTAAACTCTTCATATAACCTGTCTGCCCATGTATTTACTGTTTCACCTTCACGACGCTGCAGGTAATCCGGTAATAATTGTTTTTCATAACCTGATTCTTCAAAATATTCCAGGTTATTATAATCGTCACAAAGCGTAAGATTATTGATAAGCCGGCTGTTGTGTTCTGTGATGGCATTATCCCATCCAAAACTTTCATCACCACGGATAATACCATAGCTGCCGCTTTCATGAATAGCTTTCCAGGTGGCAAAGCCATCCATATAGCCCGGCACATGATCCACCCTTCCTTCACCACATTTTATAAAGCGGTCAAATATTTTTTCAACAGAAGCCTCACAGTGATCTGTTTCAAAATACCGGTGTTTCAGGCCAACAGCTTTTGCAACAGCCGATGCCACATAGGCATCATTATTTTTTTCGCTGAGTGATGCTTTAAGACCCCAGGTTATCGATGGCATATTGCTGATATCCTTCCCGGTTTCTTTCAGCAGGCATACAATACCCCTGCTGTCTGATCCGCCGGAAATAGGCAATGTCCATTTTGAAAAATCTATATTGATATCCCTGAAAGAATCGTAGATGGCTTGCTTCATACCTTCCCTGTGTTTTTCATCGCTGAGCGATGCCACAGTAAAAGGTGGAGCGGTTAACTTGGTTGTTACACTCCAGTTCTTCCTGTTGAGTATTACGGAGCCGCCGGGTTTTACCACGTGCAGGTTTTTACACCATGACAGGGAGGGGCCCAGTGTACCGGAAGACAGCATCCAGGGTATAGTGCGCTTGTCGAAATGAAATTTTCCAATTACGGATATAATAGCTCTTTGTGAAGTGCCTGTTACAAAAATTTCTTCATCCTTATAATACCATATCGATCTTGAACCAGCTTCATCTGTCAGTGCTTCTACATAATTCTCATCGCTCCTGAAAATGGCAAAAGAGCCATCCGGGTATTCACCCAGTGGTTTCCACCAGTTTTCTGCAGCCGGGTAGGCGAGCCCCATGCACACACTGTCATGCGATTCAAGAATATTACCTGAATAAGTGGAGATGCCATAAATGATATGGCCGTTATCATAAAATTTGCAGGGGGCGTCCGGTATATTATCAGGCACCAGCTTGCGCACAACGGAACCAACCCTTTGTTTTATCAAAGGATTCTTCGATACATCCCTGGTACATACATAAACTATTTTTGCCATTCTGTTTGCCTGGTCTGAAGTGATGCGTTTTAAATAAGGTTCTTCGTTTTTAAAAGGGACGAATAATAGCAAAGCAACCTGATAAGTATATTATCAACGATGGCTTATTGATAAGTAACGTAAAATAACTAAAATAATTTTTTGCTGTGGATAAAAATTCCGGCTTTTTATACCATTTAACCCACTGATTTGGTTGCAAATGGACGGTTTTTCCACATTTTCTGTTTTAGCAGCGAAAAACCTGCCAATTTTTCACTTAAAATGGCATGGCACAATCATTGACTTCAGGTAGTAAACAAAAAATAATCAATCATGGGAAAAATCATAGGAATTGACTTAGGTACCACCAACAGTTGCGTAGCCGTAATGGAGGGTAACGAACCGGTGGTGATAGCCAACGACGAGGGACGCCGTACAACCCCGTCGATCGTGGCTTTTCTTAAAAACGGCGAACGTAAAGTGGGTGACCCGGCCAAACGTCAGGCCATTACTAACCCTCATAATACAATTATGAGCGTAAAAAGGTTTATGGGCCGCCGCTTTGATGAGATCAACGAAGAAAAAAGCCACTGGAGCTATAAAGTTGTGCAGGGTGACAATAATACCGTTCGTATCGACATAGATGGCAGGTTATATACGCCACAGGAAATTTCAGCCATGGTATTGCAGAAAATGAAGAAAACAGCTGAAGACTACCTTGGCCAGGAAGTAACAGAAGCGGTTATTACCGTACCTGCTTACTTTAATGACAGCCAGCGCCAGGCTACAAAAGAAGCCGGTGAAATTGCCGGTTTAAATGTACGCCGTATTGTAAATGAACCAACAGCTGCCGCCCTGGCTTATGGCCTGGATAAAAAGCATGCTGACCAGAAGATCGCCGTGTTTGACCTTGGTGGTGGTACATTCGATATCTCCATCCTTGAACTGGGTGAAGGTGTATTTGAAGTAAAATCAACCAATGGTGATACGCACCTGGGTGGTGATGACTTTGATAAAGTGATCATCGACTGGCTGGCTGACGAATTTAAAACACAGGAAGCCATCGACCTGCGTAAAGATCCAATGGCTTTACAGCGTTTAAAAGAAGCCGCAGAAAAAGCAAAGGTTGAATTGTCTTCTTCAAGTGAAACGGAGATCAATCTTCCTTATGTTACTGCAGTGGATGGTGTGCCCAAGCACTTAGTATTGAAATTAACAAGGGCAAAATTTGAACAGCTGGCAGATAAATTATTCGAACGCTGTCTCCGCCCATGCGAAGCTGCATTAAAAGATGCAGGCTACAGTACTTCACAAATTGATGAAGTGATACTGGTGGGTGGTAGTACACGTATTCCTAAAGTGCAGGAAATTGTAGAGAAATTCTTTGGTAAAAAACCAAACCGTGGTGTAAATCCTGATGAAGTGGTGGCAGTAGGTGCAGCCATACAGGGTGCTGTATTAACCGGTGAAGTAAAAGATGTATTGTTGCTCGACGTTACGCCTTTGAGCCTTGGTATTGAAACCATGGGTGGTGTAATGACAAGACTGATAGACAGCAATACCACCATTCCTACAAAGAAATCAGAAGTGTTTAGTACGGCCAGCGATAACCAGCCGGGTGTACAGATACATATATTGCAGGGTGAAAGGCCAATGGCTAACCAGAACAAGAGTCTTGGTATGTTCAGCCTCGATA
The DNA here is from genome assembly GCA_047600665.1 of Ferruginibacter sp. Classification (GTDB taxonomy): domain Bacteria; phylum Bacteroidota; class Bacteroidia; order Chitinophagales; family Chitinophagaceae; genus Ferruginibacter. Next base: position 169,646 of record JASGKJ010000003.1, on the reverse strand, counting down.
ATATTCCACCAGCACCACGTGGTGTACCGCAGATCGAAGTGATATTTGATATTGATGCCAATGGTATCCTACACGTTACTGCTAAAGACAAAGGCACCGGTAAAGAACAAAAAATTACGGTGCAGGGTGGCAGCGGCTTAAATAAAGAAGAAGTGGAAAAAATGAAAGCCGAAGCCAAAGCGCATGAATCCGAAGATAAAGCAGCCCGTGAAAAAGTGGATAAGATCAACCAGGCAGACAGCATGATATTCCAGACAGAAAAACAACTGAAGGAATATGGTGATAAAGTACCTGCTGATAAAAAAGCGCCGATCGAAGCTGCTTTAAACAAACTGAAGGATGCTCACAAGGCACAGGATATTGCAGCCATTGATGCAGCCACTGCAGAAATGAATACTGCATGGACAGCCGCCAGTGAAGAAATTTACAAAGCGCAGGCTGCCGGTGCACAGGCTGGCGAACAACCCGGTGCTGATGCCGGTGCACAGCAAAACACAGGCGGCGGTAATGCCGGCGACCATGTGGAAGATGCACAGTTTGAAGAAGTGAAGTAAGCGTGTGATTTATTAGTTTACAAGTTTAATATGGAATCCCTTTGCAGCAATGTAAAGGGATTTTTTTGTAGCCGCATTGGTCTTTAATCGGCATTGTTGTGTCACTCACTTCAGCAGCATACCGTTATTCAATACGTTGTAACCAGGAAATTGTAGTGGCGCTACGACAATCTAAAATGTATATAATTAAGTTGCTGATTCCCGACGTGAGAGAATTTGGATATGTGTGGTGTAATGGCATAAATTTACTTGTTGTGTGTAATTATAAAAGCACCCTACAAATGATAAAATCCCTACTGACCATATTGACTTTTACTACTTGCTTTTACTCGTGTGGACAGACCAAAATGAGTAAACAAAAAACTAAAGGAAGTGACAGTTTGCCAATGACAATTGAATTGACAAAAGGCAAAGATACGTTTAGCTATTATTCAATTATTGACACAAATTTTTCTAAATATCAACTGCCAAGACAATTTACTAAAACTAAAAAATGGCTTAAAGCTGACGAAGAGAGAAAAGGAATGTTAGGTGATTGGTATGGTGGTTCATATCCAGACACATTTGGCTTGCAAGACGCATTGACCTTAATTGACACAGCAAAAGAAATGTCGTTTGGTTCTGCAAAAAGTTGGTGTATAAAAAATTATCAAATTGTATTTCCATATTTAGTAGCAAGACTTTCAGACAAAAGAAAAATTGGTTTGAATAATACTGCCGATCTAATAATTTGGGATAGAGTAGGCTCAGGTGACTTAACATTTTATGGACACGGTGGAGTTATAACAGAGGACATATTTACAATCGCTGGTAGAGCTTCTTGGATATTAAATCAATTGACAGGAGAAGAATTTGCAGTTGTTCACGGTGATCTAGCCAAAGAACAATCTGAAAAATTTAAGAATCTCTGGATTGACTATATAAACAAACTAAAAAAATAACAGCAGGCAACATGAACCTTTAGATTTGTTTTTAGATATTTACATAAATAAAACTGCTACTATTATTACTTTTCTTTTTGCTTCTTTTTCTTTGTATAAAATTTAAAAAATGTTAATAACCAACAATCAAAACAGTTTGGGTGAACTATAACATGAACCAGCTTAAAGAGCTATGCACAGATGAAGACCCAAACAGTTTTTACAGGACGCATCAAATAGAAATTCAAGCTTAAAGGCTTACTATTAAGGTTTCAATGAACAGCCTGTAATTGATTGTTAAAAAAGCTTTTATGAGTTATCAATTTATTATTGGAATGGATATTTCCAAATATAGTTTTGATGCGGCAATATTTTCTGTAGATAATGCTGAAAATATTTTGCATAGGTCTTTTTCAAATGATAGAAGTGGCTTCAATGAGTTAATTGTATTTGCAAATAGCATAGCAACAGGATTTGATATTAGCCGCTCATTATTCTGTATGGAGGCAACGGGATTGTATTGCAACGCACTGCTGGAGTTTTTTCAGAAGCAACAAGCAAATGTCTGGGTAGAGAATCCGGTTCAAATTAAGCGCTCAATAGGAATAAAGCGTGGCAAAACAGACAAGGTTGATTCAATGAGCATTGCAAAGTATGCGTTTAAAAACGCAGAGTTGGCAAAACTTTGGAAGCCATCGGGAATTGTGCTTGAAAAAATAAAAAATCTTGCAACACTGAGAGAAAGAATGGTTGTAACGCAAAAGAGATTGCTTGTGCCAATTGAAGAATTACGCAGTGCAGGCCAGGCAAAAATGGCTGACTTTCTTTATAAATCAATAAAAAAGTCTATCACTGCAATAGAATCAGACTTGAAAAACATTGAAGTGAAAATCATGGAATGTCTTAAAGAAGATAGTAGTTTAAGTCACCTGTTTTCATTAATTACTTCTGTTGTAGGAATTGGATTTGTTACGGCAATTAACCTGCTTATCCATACCCAGGGATTTAATGCAATGTGTGACAGCAGAAAGTTAGCGTGTTATTGCGGTGTAGCGCCATTCCCTTACCAATCTGGTATTAGCATCAAAGGTAAAACCCGGGTCAGTAATATGGCGAACAAAAAATTGAAAACGAATCTGCACCTGGCTGCTTTGACAGCAATTAAATGCGACCCCGAATTAAAAGCATATTACGAAAGAAAGTTGTTAGAAGGCAAATCAAAAATGAGTGTGATAAATGCAGTACGTTTTAAGTTGTTAGCAAGGGTTGTTGCCGTTGTGAATAAGAATGAGATATATGTGAAAAAAGCAGCTTGAAAACTATTTGTTTTTGTCATAGAAATCTGTGCAAAAACCAAACAAAAAGTCAACTTTTTTAAAAGTATCTATGGAGAAATATTTTTTTCACTTTTTGACTTTAATAACCGTTATAATTCATTTTTTATTCATTCTTTTTGTAATCGCTGGCGGTTTTCTGGCATATAAAAGCAAATTGGTTCGTATTGTGCATATAGCATCAGTTATTTGGGCAGTATATGCAGAAATATCTCCCGGGGTAATTTGCCCACTTACTACTCTTGAAAATTATTTTGGAAACAATGCCGGACTAACAACGTATAAAGAAGATTTTATAACCCGCTATTTAATACCTGTTATATACCAGGAGAATGTTCCAGGTAATGTTCAGCTTATCCTAATTGGTTTAGTTGTCATAATTAACGCTGTCGCATACCTGGTTTATTTCAGAATGAAAAGTAAGACACAAGCCCGCGGTAATACCCAGTGAGTCTCCACCGCTGTGGGTGTTTTCCTTTATACAAGTTTGTTTCCGGTATCCGTGAGCGCCGTCGCCTGGTCTCCGACCAGCGGCTTCATGAACCCTTTCGCTTACAGATGATCAACTCCTGGTTGTTTTTATCTGATATTTCTGTTGGGCGCAAACCTGGAGGTGCGACTACTATCTTCAGCGAATCTCCGTCCAGCTCATAAGCAACGCTGACAGGTGCCGGATTGATAAGCGTATCGTCTGACTGAATAATCATCAACCTGGGGTTGCCGGTAGTGTCCAGCTTGAAGGAATACTTTATCTCCTTCCCGGTCTCGTCTGTGAAAGTAACTTTATCTTCAGTGAAGACATACAGGTAAGAGACATTCTTTTTGATGCCGTTTTGGCTTTCTGATTGCGCCAGCCAGGTTCCCTGTATGTTTGCTTTGTCGGTAGATTTTGCTGCATCTCCGGCGAAGCGGCATGACAAAGCGAAAACAAAAACCAATATAATGAGGGAGGTCTTCATAATATAATATCACCCAAATGCCTAACTACATAATAAAATGCAAAATTGCAGTCTTAGCACCCGTTAGATTTTTCTAAAATTCATTGAAAAAATTATATCCCGAATGTATCAATTTTAATAAATACTGCAAATAAAAAAGCAGGTAACCCTGGTGCATATTAAGCGGTAAGTACAAATATTGCTGTATTGGTTTATTTTAGCAGTATGCCGGTGAAACGGGAATGCCAACTGTTGGCAGTAATAATTATTAGTCACTATAATACCTGATATGAATTCATTTATTGAAATCGCCAGGGAGAAATCCACCCGGGAGTTGCTGGAAATGATTTATGAGCTGGATAAATGGGATGTTCAAATGCTTAAAGCGTGTGAGAACGAACTTAGTACCCGCAACCAGCTTCCTGAAGATTTTCAAATCAAGAAGAATGAAATCATTGAGAAAACTGAAGCACAGCTGGCACTAGGTAAAGAAGCTTCTATGACGGGGGTCGTTGCAGGCTGGCTTTGCATATTTGGAGTTATTGGGCTTTATATTGGGTACCAGTATAGTCATGCGAAGGTTATAAGTCAATATACAGGAAAACAATTTTTTAAGTACAATGATGAGTCGAGGAAGACGGGCTCTTATATTTTTTATGCATCAATCTTTGGATGCATTATTGGAATTATATACTTAATCACAAAAATTAAGGGCGTTTGAATTTTCTTTGTTGCTCATCCCTGCAATCCTTAGTCTTCCCTGGTCAATAAGTTACCGGCATCATTGCCGGATAAAAAATAAAAGTTGAAATGCTGTCCTGGGTTTGTAAGCCAGGATTTATTCATTATAGCTGCCGGCAGTAATTTATTTTTAATCCAGATTTGCAAATGCTGCGATGGCAATGATTGAAACACCTATGTGAAATTTTTTATGTAGGTTTAAATACTTTTTGCACAAACCGCTTATACATGAAACAGTACATTTTTTTATTCCTTTTTTTTATTAGTGCTTCAAATGGAAATGCACAATCGGTGGGTGTGGGTACTGCAACACCGGATACATCAGCCCAACTGGAAGTGTACAGCCAGGCCAAAGGTTTTCTGCCTCCCCGGATGACAGCGGCACAGCGGGATTCTATAAAAAATCCTGCAGCCGGGCTTATCATCTGGTGTTCGGATTGTAATGAACTGCAGGTATTCAATGGCGTTATCTGGACAAACAGCACCGGCAATGTAGCTTCGAATGTTTCATTTTTAAAAGTGCCGGTTTGCAGCCAGGTGTGGATGCTGAAAAATCTTGACGTAACAACTTATAACAATGGCGACAGTATTTTGCATATCACTGATAATAAAGTGTGGGATACGTTAACCAGAGGTGCCTGGCGCTGGTATGATGATGATTCGGCAAAGTATGCAGCTGTTTATGGCCGCATGTACAATTGGTATGCGGTGAATGATGCAAGAGGCATTGCACCTGCAGGGTGGCATATTCCAACAGAAACAGAATACAGCACCACCTTATTTAATTGTGCAAAACAACTTAGCGGCAGCAGCTCTAATTTTATGGGTGCACTGCGAGAAAAAGGGTATGCACACTGGACAAAGTCGCAAAGCCCTGTGAATACAACTAATGCCACCGGGTTTACTGCATTGCCGGGCGGGGTGTATTATACCACAATATCCAGTTTTTCAGATATAGGGTTTGCTGCGTTTATATGGTCGGGCACGGGTTCCGGCAGTACAGCACGGGGCTGTCTTGTAAGAAATAATTCTGATTTAGGAACAATGTACAATGGCCACAAAACAGATGCGCTGTCTGTCAGGTGCTTAAAGAATTAAATTATTGCTTCTGCAGTTTCGTGGCATGCGAAACAAAATAATCCTGCGTATACTTAATGATTCCCGTGCCGGGGACGAAGGCTGCATGGTATGCAGAATATTCTCCACCCTGGCCCGTGTACTCACGGGCCATTACTGTACCGTTAGGTATGTTTCCCAGCGAAGAAATTTTGATTGTAAACGCCCTGTTTGCAATTTATTTACAATGGTTACATCTTTTTTTACAACCCAAATCTCTTGAACCGAAGGCTATCAAAGTAGTTTCGCTGAATCAAACATTGATAGGATATGAAAAATAAAAAAAACGTTTTGCACAGCCTGCTTATCTTACTGGGAGGACTAATGCACCTTCCTGTACATGCCCAGGAGAAACATGGTTCCCAGGACTCTGTTTTTTATTCCTCCCCTGCACAAAACCCAATAACCTTATCCCGGGATAGTTTCAAGCTTGAAGCCAAAGATGCAGTTATATCCCAGGTGCCTAACAGTATGGTGCGGAATGTAAAGCAGGACAGGAACGGGAATATTTTGATTGCGTCCTTCACTGGCGTATTCCGATACGATGGAAAGTCATTTACGGATATAACCAGCACAATACCTTCTCCCAGCTTCTGGGATGTGCTGGAAGACCGGAAAGGAAATCTTTGGTTCGGTACCAGGGATTCGGGTGTTTATTATTACAATGGAAAATCCTTCCGGCATTTTACTACAAAAGATGGGCTTGCCAATAATGCGGCAACAGATATTTATGAAGACAGAGCTGGTAACATCTGGTTCAGTACAGGCGGTGGAATAAGCCGTTATGATGGAAGATCTTTTCAAAATTTTACAACGAACGATGAAAGGTGGAATAACCAGGTTACTACAATCATGGAAGACAAAACCGGGAAATTATGGATTGGTACAAGAGGCGAGACCTTACTTTATGATGGAAAAAAATTTACTGCTTTCACAAATAAAGATGGTGAATCCTTTAATAACGTATGGGCTATAATTGAAGATAAAAAAGGTAATATTTGGTTAGGCGGGTCGATACTCAAAGACAGAAAAGGGGATACGCTTTTCTCAGAATATGGCCTTTGGCGCTATGACGGTAACAGCATTACGAAGGTATCGGATAGAGGTGTTGCTGCTATGATCCAGGATAGAAAGGGAAATATATGGACTACCGGCGCTGTAAATCCTCCAAATGGAAAGGTGTGGGCCCTTTCCAGTTATGACCAAAGGTATTTGTATAGTAAAGAACCTGCTGTAACCGAAATAATGTCAATAAAAGGAACGGGAATGCTTTGTGGGATACTGGAAGCTAAAGATGGAAGTATCTGGTTTGGATCGATGGGGCCGGGCGGTGTGTATCGCTATGATGGAAAAACCATCACGGATTTTAAAAGTAAAGAAGAAGAGTGAGGCGGGTTTACCTGCAGACTTTTATTTTAGATTTTAAATGTAAAATATACCAGACTTTTGCAGTACTCCAAATTGATACATACAGAATATGGAACGACTGTCAAATAGTTATGAAGACCTGGTAAGCCAGGTAGGTAAAGAGTTTCAGGCGATAAAACCTGGTGACGGGCAAAGCTTATTAGTAAGTTATTCAGAGATTCCCTGGTTTCCCGGTGGACAATTTTGTATTTCGGTTATATCAACGGCAAAAGACAATCAAACCAAACTTATTAAACAGGTATGGGACAATGAATATGACCTCAATAGATTTTCATCAGGTGTTTACAACTTAGACAGGCTGTGCATTAAAAGATCGGACATTGACATTTCTGCTGCTCAGCAAAATTCATTGGCCAGCATCATTCATTCTATTACCGAGGCTCCGGACACATTGAATGATGAAACCTGTATTGTTCTCGATGGAATTGATCATCATTTGACACTTAACATAAACAATATTGATAAAAAATACCGGTGGCATGCAGCCACAAATGACATTAAAAAATTTGAACCACTAATTAGTTTCTTATTGACAGCCACATCTGGAAAATAAACCGCAGGTAGCAGGTGATTTGGCGATGATTAAGAGAGACGAATGTATTCTCAACCCTGGTTCGGAATATAATAGTTATAAATTTACGTGTTACAGCAACTATACTTATGCAGCCCTCCATTCAAATAGTACAGGATTTTACACTGGCAGAATCTATAAGAACTACTTTATTCATTGCCGCCAGGATGAAAATTATTCAAAGGGTTTTTATTTTTGGAATTATTATAAGCGCTCTTGGCGGAGTGATGGAACTTATGCTTTTTAAAGGATCGAAAGGTTGGCTTTCAGTTTTATTTAGTTTTCTTATTGTCCCGCTGTTTATGTTACTCTTTTTCGGAGGCCTGTTAACTATAATTGTGATGATAATGTATAGACTGAATCCAAATGTCTTTAAAGGGAATACATATAAATTTACCTCCTGGGGAATGGAGAGAATATACCGTGGCAGAAATTATACAGCGTCCTGGAGACAGTTTACGGGTTTCAAAGAAACTGGAAGATTTATTTATTTGTTTATGGATAAAGAATGCCATCCAATCCAAAAGCGATTTTTAAGTCATAATGAAATAGCCACTATTGTGTCCTTTGTGAAAGGCAGTATTTAAAAGTGGCTTCCTGCAATGAGGAAAGAAATGATTGGTATGATTAAAAATTTGGGTAATAGAATATTTTAATACTATTAAGTTGCCCTGCTTTATTTATGGCAAGTGACAATTTTTAAATTCGGGTTGTATTTAGCATGGGCTTTGCAGTGAGTCAGTAAGAATTGAAAATATAATTTCCGGGCAAAGACAAGGAAATAATGAAACAAAACAACAGTGAACAGCAATCAAAAGCACAAGGAGCAACGCCGTTTGCCCAAACTTATTTTCACGGAACAAAAGCTGGTTTAAAGATTGGAGATCTTATTGAAGTTGGGTACAACTCAAATTATGGGCAGAGAAAAAATGCAAAATACATTTTCATGTCTGCAACATTAGATGCTGCAGTTTGGGGGGCTGAACTGGCTTGGGGAGAAGGGAAGGAGAGAATTTATTTAGTAGAGCCAACGGGAACTATTGAAGATGATCCCGACCTGACTGACAGGAAGTTTCCGGGTAATCCAACAAAATCTTACCGTTCGGCACAGCCTTTCAGAATTGTAGGTGAAGTAACGGTTTGGCAGGGACACAGTATGGAACAGGTTAAAGCAATGAAGGAAGGGTTGGAAAAATTAAAAACGCAAGGTATTCAATCGCTCAACGATTAAGTGGGTATTACATTAAAAAGACAATTAACTTTTAATAATTTATTATTTACAAAATGGCAAAGCAAATTTTTATCAATTTAGCAGTAAAAGACCTGCAAAGATCCCTGGACTTTTATACAGCACTTGGTTTTACAAACAACCCGCAATTTTCGGATGATACAGGCAAATGTATGGTTTGGAGTGAAAATATTTTTGTGATGCTTTTGACACACGAAAAGTTTGCAGGCTTTGCAACCAAGCCTGTTGCGGATACAAAAAACAGCCTTGCAGCACTTTTTTCATTATCGATGGACAGCATTGATGAAGTGAATAGCCTGGTGGAAAGCGGGCTTAAAACAGGAGGCGTTGAACCCAACGAAATGAGGGACTATGGTTTTATGCAACAACGGACCATTGAAGATCCTGACGGGCACACCTGGGAGGTTTTTTATATGGACATTTCAAAATTCCCTGCAGCGGAACAAGGTGAAAAATAATAATGCACCGCTTCTCTCAATTTAGAATGATGGGCTAATGTGTAACAAATAAATCCAAACCCGGGATCATCATGAATCAATTAACAGGCTTTTTAAAAAGCCAAACGGCAGACGTTTATAACTGGACAAATAAACTTATTGAGAATATAGCTTTTGAAAAATGGGTTATAACCCCTGCAATAGTGGAAACAAACTTAGCATGGCAGCTCGGGCACTTAACGCTAAGCCAGTATTATTATACTGTTGTGCTGGTAACAGGCCCCAGGAAGGATTTTGCGGAAGACATTAACTTAAAAAAATATTCAGGACTTTTTGCAAACGGGCACCGAATAAAAGAACTGCCCCCGGAGATAACAGTACAGGAACTGATTACCAACTGGAATGCTGTTCAAATGCTGACAAACGAAATATTATCCAGTCTGCAGGACATCGACCTGGCTGCTGGTGTTTTTAACCTGCCAAAGCCTCATCCATTTGTTAAGACAAAAGAGCAGGCTGTTTCCTGGAATATTAAACATACTATGTGGCACTGCGGGCAAATAGCAACATTGAGAAGAGTTATAGACGTACCTTTTAGTTTTGGGATGTAGAAAATCTATGTTTTAATCACCTGGCAGACAATGCACCAACCCATGACAGTTAAAAAAAACGACATACTATTTTGGACAGGAATTGTTACTGCGGTTTGGTTTGCATGGACAGGTATGGTTTGGACATATTGGGCCGCACTGGTAATTGCATATCCCGTTGGTCTTGTGAGTTTTTTTACCTGGCGAAAAATAAAAAACGACAACCGGCCAAGAAATAAGTTTATTCCGGGCATTTTAGTAACAGGATTAATACTGTCTGTTACTGTATTGATTTATTTGCTAATCTTTGATTAAATAAAAACGACTGTTTTATCAACATACATCAATTCGTTTTTTTTAAGGCATATTACTCTCTGCGCTATTGTTCCTGGTTAAAATGACCTGGTGCCTGCATAGGAACTTGTTTTTTGCTTTAACATACTTTTCTTTTACCTTTAATAAAACTAACTGTAAACAAAAAATCCCCGCATTATGCAAAAGACAAACATGTTTAAAGCAGGCGCTGTGCTGATGGGCATATCGCTGTTGTTTGTTATGGCATTGTTTAGCTGTAACAACGATGCTTCCACTACTGCAGAAACACCAAAGGATACAACGGCAACTGTTGCCCCGGCACCAACTGATACGCTTTCAACAAACAAATCGGCGCCGGATACAACAACGGTTATTGATACCAGCAAAACTGGTCAAAATCCGCCACCACCCCGGAATAAATAAACTTACGCATAAGGAGCCCTGTCAGTATCATTTCCCGGCAGGGCATTTTTATTTTCATCCTCTGCTGTTGATTCAGCAGCTATATTGCCGGGACTGTTTTCTCCTGTAATAATTTCATCCGCTATTACGGGAACTGTTTCTTTAGGTTTACTGTATTTTTCATTCAGCCAGGCCAGGTGTTTTATAAACCAGTGTTCTATTTTATGGTGAGCTGGTACCGCCAGTGCTGCTATCGCCACAAAAATGATGATCTCCAGTAATGGCGTGTGATGCGTTATTTCTTTTACAACGGGATGTATCAGCAGGGTGATGTATTCAAACAGCATCAGCAACGATAATACGCCTGCAAACTCTATCACTTTTCTTTTTACCCTGCGCTTGCTAAGGTAAAGGCTGAGGAAAAAGAACAATGGTATTGAAATACCGATGGCAAGCAGCTGTAACCGCTGGCGCTGGTCTTCTTTTTCCTGTGCTGCCTGTGCCTGTAATTGTTTTTGACGCAATTGCTCGCCGATAGTCATACTCTCAAGCAGCTTTGCTTTTTCCACTCCTTCAATAGAATCTTTCAGCAGTATCATGGACTCCTGGAATACAAAGGCACTGTCGATCCTGTTTTTATTTTTATACAATTGTGCCAACAGGGTACTTGCGCCAAATGCATTTTTAAGGAAAGCATTCTGGCTTGAGACGCTGTATGCTTCCCTGGCGTATTGTAATGCTGAATCAGGCAGATTGCTTTGGGTAAATGCTTTTGCAAGTCCCAGTTTACCTTCTGAAATTGTCTGGTAATCATTCTGGCTGCTTAAATAGGGTACACTTGCCTGGTAGCTGCTGATGGCTTCCGGCAGCCTGGACATTTTTGAATAGATATTGCCCAGGTTATTAAGCGCTGAGCCGGCCATCAGGCTGTCCCTGTTTTTTAAAGCAAGGATATAGCATTCGTTTGTATAGCGCAATGCTTCCGGCAGCATGCCTGCTTTTTCATAAATATCACCTGTATTCAGCAGGCTGTACAATTCAAGATAGCCAAGCTTATTTTCCTTCACGATAGAATCTGCCTGCAGGATATAAAAAATAGCTTTGTCTTTATCTTTTTCACTGTTATATACCAATGCTATATTCATATTGATGATGGCAAGCGCATCAATGCCTTTTCTTTCTTCTTCAATTTTTAATTGCTGCAGGTAATATTCAAGTGCTTTTGTATTATTGCCCATTCTTGAAAAAGCACCCGCCATCTGGTTAAGCGCCCATGACTGCCCCTTTAAAAAATGGTGTTTTACAGAAAGGTTATAAGCTTCCTGCGCCAGTAATAATGCAGAGTCAGGTTTATACACCTGGTACACAGAACTGAGGTTGTATAAAATAATCGCCCTTGCAGTATCCGTCTTTTGAATTCTTAACTCTTTTTGCAAACTATCTACTATATTGTGCTGGCTATAGCATGGCTTTGCAAAGATCAATACCCATGTAAACAAAATTGCTGCCCTCATCCCGAGAATATTTAGCTGTGAAATTAAATATAAAACAACCGCCGGGTATATGAGCAGGAAACTTCAATTAATTGTCTGCGTCTTTTTTATTCTTTCATTTTCTTTTGCCTCTGCACAAAATAAATATGCGGTGCTGGTGGGTATCAACCAGTATTACACAAAACCGGGTGTGCCTTATTACAAAGTTCTTCAGGGGTGTGTAAATGACGCACTGGCTATAAAGGCAATGCTGATTCAGCGTTTTGGTTTTAAGGAAAGTGCTGTTACAACATTGTTTGACGGCCAGGCAACAAAGGAAAATGTGCTGGCAGCATTACTGGATGTGGTGGCAAAAAGTAAAACCGGCGATGCCGTGGTATTTTATTTTTCCGGCCATGGCGTTTGGATGAGTAATACGGATCAGTCGCCGCTCGACAGCAAGGTAAAAGATGGTATGAACCAGGCGATGGTGATGAGCAACCTGTATGCAGAAAACCTGGGCTGTCTTTTTACAGATGCTTTGATAAAAAATACATTTAACAAGTTCGTTGATAAGAAGGTGGTGCTGACTTCCATTTTTGATTGCTGTTTTAGTGGCGACCTGCCAATGGCCATCAGCCCTTTTGGTGAGAACAGGTATGATTACGGGTATGAGTTTTACGAAGAAAAGGCCTTAGAGTTCAGGAATGTTTATTACGAATACAATGAATTCTATACCGAAAATCCGGCCAGCCACCCGGCAGGGTCACTGGATAGTATCTTGATAAAAGAGATGCTTTTGGTTGACAGCAGCCGGGCATTTGATATGGGTGCTAACATTACTATCAGTAATAAACAATTTATTACACGGCCTTCTGAACGGCCTGGTTCCATGTTTCTTTCTTTATCCGCCACCAATGAGCGGGAAAAAGGAGTGGAGGCATTGGATGAAACCGGCACACGGCATGGTGTGTTTACATCAGCATTACTGCATGTGATAAAAACCAATCCTTCAGATATACCCGTTGCTGAACTTATGCGAAAAGTAAAAGAAGAAATGAAGCAGCAATTGTATATCCAGGGACCGGTCTTTCATTACGATAATGGAAGGATTGATAAAAACCTGGTTGGTATTGCGCCAAAAGACTTCAGCAATAATTATATGACTTACTGCAGTGCTGTAAAAGGCAATACAATTTCATTAGGTTCAGGTACACTTGAGGGGCTTGCAGCAGGAAACACCATTACAGCAAAGTATGGCACCAATACAGTAACGGCAGTAATAACCGGCGCAACAAAAGATGCAGCACAGGCTGCAATAAAAAAAGGTAATGCCGCACTGGTAAAAAAAGGAGACCCGTTTTTTGTGACAGATACTTATACAGCTTCTGCGCCGCTGCTGAAAATATTTATTGGCAGCAATAATATTCCTGAGGCAAGTTTAAGTGGTATACTGGAACAAAAAATTTTACCGCTGACAAAAATTACCGGTTACATGGATTATGAAAAATGGAGTAATCTTTCGGAGTCAAGGAATATTTATTATAACGTACCTGTTTTAAACCCGGGCAAAACTGCCGATAGTTTTATAACGGGTAAAATCAAAAGTAATTTTCTTGTGTTTATGCCGATCCCTGTAAGTATCAGCAGCCAGCTTAAAAAACAATTAAGCACAAACCAGAATATACAAATTGTAAATAGCACCGAAGAAGCAGAGGTTAGCCTGTACCTGAATTATGTAATTGAACGGGAAGGACAGGAGAAAGGCTTTGTTTTTACATACAGTACCTTAAAAAATAACCCGGTAAATAATATGACTTTCAGGTTTAGTGACAAACACGTAAAAATTGCAGACATCAATGTAAGTGGTGGTAAATTAAAAAAGCTGCTGGCCGATCTTGTCAGCATGGCTACACTGATGGTAAGGGCTAAAGGCAGCCAGTGGCTCAATGATTATCCAGCAAGGCCTTAAAACTTCTTCCATGATAGTGCCGGAGATGCCAATATCCTGGCTTCAGCGCCAATTTTAGCAAGCTTTTTTTAATACAGGATTAGTTTATATTTGCAAAATTTTATTTGCTAACAGGTAGTTATGAAAAGATACATTGAGATCATTCAGAATACAGTGCCGGAAATTGATAAAAAAGACATCAAACTCCCGTTTGAAAATATAGGCATTGACAGCATTGATCTTGTTACAATACGGGTAGACCTGGAAAAGGAGATCGGGAAAAATATACCAGATTCAAAGTGGGTAACTTTTGAAAACCTGTATGAGATAATTGGTTACTGCAGCAGCCATGAAAACAGCATTGCGACAAATGGAAATGGACTGGAGCAAAAAAGCATTCTCAAAGAAGTAACGATCGATATGCCACAAATGGCAATAGAGGCTTTGTCGGAAAACTGGTTGTTTAAAGAGCTGGGCAATCTTCATTGGCAAATGCTTTGTGATGGCCTTGGTACCAAATCATTTGATCTGAAAGATGAACTTGACAACCGGTTGTATGCAACTTTTGTCCGGATCAGTATAAACAGTACAGTTCCTTTAAATAAGTTTAAGGAAAACGAAACACTTTCGATTGACGGCAAGATCAACCGCTATGGCAACAGCATGTACTTTAGTAATATTATTTTGCAATCAGGCGAAGCTGCTATTGATGCCCACCTCATGACCAGTTTCTCCATACGAAATGCATCTGACAATACGAAACTGGTTAAGAGCCAGCCCGGCGGTGTAAAAAATTCGATACATGAATTTGATATAAATCCTGCATTCGGAAATGAATACAGGCTGGTTAAAAAAGGTGAGCTGAATGCGATCAGGATTGGCGATATTCAATTTGAGATAAATAATGACTGCATTTTTGAAACACCTTATAATTTAAACCCCTATTACGATCTCAACGGTGTGGGGTTGCTTTACTTTGCGGCTTACCCAATCATAAGCGATGTTTGCGAAGCAAAATATTTTAATGCGCTTGAAAAAGATTACGACAGGTGGGAGCTTGCATATTATACCTTGTCAAGGGATATATTTTATTATGGCAACTGTAACGTGAATGAGACCGTTCTGTTCAAGTTGCATGCTTTCAGTTTTCTTGAAAATGATATGGTACAGTTAAACAGCTCACTACACCGTAAAAGTGACAATTCCTTAATAGCCCGGATATTTACAGTTAAAAAGAAAAGATCATGAAGTGTGCTTATATATTTGGCGCCGGTGGTCACAGTAATGTTATAGCATCTATTGTTCATGGTAAGTATGAACGCATTTATTTTGTTGACCTGGACCAGGAAGCCGGCAACATAATAAGTGAAACAACTTTTTTCAACAACATAGATAAATACCGGCATGAAGATATATTTCTTGGTATTGGCAGTAATAAGGTAAGGACAAAGATCTATGAAAAGCTGAAAGCACTTAATATCACTCCTAAGAATTGTATTGCCGAAAATGCATTCGTTGCACATGATGCTGTTATTGGAAGTGGTGTTGTGATCTGCCCGGGTTGTGTGATAGGTTCTAATGCTGTTATTGGAAATAATACCA
The DNA here is from genome assembly GCA_047600665.1 of Ferruginibacter sp. Classification (GTDB taxonomy): domain Bacteria; phylum Bacteroidota; class Bacteroidia; order Chitinophagales; family Chitinophagaceae; genus Ferruginibacter. The sequence goes on along the minus strand of JASGKJ010000003.1, from coordinate 154,026 downwards.
TCGTTAATACTTTATCAAGTGTTGATCATGATTGTGTGTTGGGTGATAACAGCCAGGTTACAGCAGGTGTTACATTTGGAGGTTCAACAAAGGTTGGAAAAAATTGCTTTTTTGGGATTAAAAGCGCAACTGTACCCGACGTTAGCATAGGGGATAATTCAATTGTAATGGCGGGCAGCCTTGTTTATAAAGATGTTCCGGAGAATGTAATGGTGGGCGGTGTGCCTGCAAGAATAATGAAAGAACTTTGATGCTTGTTCATCCCGGTCATTCAAAGACGGTTTATTTTTTATATTCCTGTTACTGAAAAAACTAAATATGAGAAAAGTAATAGCCGCAATAAATATGACAATTGATGGTTTTTGCGACCACACACTAATCTCTCCTGATGAAGAAATACACGATCACTATACTGATTTATTAAAAGGCGCCGGTGCTCTTCTGTATGGAAGGATAACATACCAGTTGATGGAATACTGGCGACCCCTGGCAAAAAATCCTTCCGGAGAAAAATCAATGGATGATTTTGCTGCTGTAATGGATAAAACCCCAAAAATTGTTTTTTCTCATACGCTTAAAAATGTGGACTGGGAAAGTGCAAGGCTGGCGAACAAAACGCTTGAAGAGGAGGTATTAGAATTGAAGCAGCAACCCGGCAAAGATATTTTTGCAGGCAGCCCGGGTTTAATCACAGCTTTAACAGGACTTCATTTGATAGACGAATACCAGCTTTGTGTGCATCCTGTTATAGCAGGAAGCGGCATGCCACTATTTAAAAACGTAACTGAAAAGGCTGCTCTTAAACTCTGCAAAACAAAAACATTCAGCAGTGGCGCAATACTTCTTTACTATGAGGTAAAAATGGTTTAAAAAATACAAATCGCCGCCAGTCAAAATGGTATGTTTAAGATTCTCTTTCATGAATATAAGGGAGATACCTGGTGACGGGTTTTAAATATCAGTCATGTAAAACTGGTTTGCTTTTTGTGCTTTTATTGTCATGAAACAACAATACTCTAATCACAGAAAATATTATATTCCTCATCATTTTATCCTGCTTCCGGTACTGGGTATCTTGCTTGGTATGGGGGTATGGAAGAGTTTTTGTAATGACGGAAATGAGTTAGCCTGGCGGCTCTTCAGCATCAGTGTTTTTTTAATACTATGTGTATCCGTTATGATGCGGCAGCATTATGCACTTGGAAACCAGGACAGGATAATTTTACTTGAATTTAAGCTCCGGTATTTTGAATTGACTGGTAAGAACGCTGCAGACATTGTAAAGCAATTACAATTCAGCCAGGTGGCTGCTTTAAGATTTGCAAGTGACCAGGAGTTTATGATCCTCTTAACCAGGGCTTTGCAGGAAGGCCTCAGCGGTAATGAAATTAAAAAATTAATCAAAGACTGGCAACCTGATGAGAACAGGGTATAAATATTTTTCTCCTTGCCATTGCAGGATGTATTTACCCGGTGCTTTGCTTTACTGTTAATGTAAAAAAAATTATTTCCAGTTGTTTTGCATAGCTGCGTAAGCCTTTTTTGTTACAGTTGATTTGCGCTTGCTACGGGAAATCCCTTTTTTTCTCCGTGCATTAATATTATTTACCAGCGAATTCTTTACGCTATTCTTACTTTTTTTAACTGTTGTTTTTTTTGTTGTCATACCATTAATGAGACAAAAGCCGTACCTGAAGCTGTTGTTTAATAAATTACCTGTTGTAAACCTGTAAACAGCCAGGCAAAGACCGGCTGATTCCGTTTGGCGGGTAAAGTTTTCCCTGTTAACAGGTAGCTGTAGTGTTTCGTGAAGGCACAGGCCTGTTACCGGCTGTAAACATTTATCCACGTCCAGGGCTCACAAATAACAACTGGTAATAGAAGAAACATGGACTTTTAATTATAAATTGAGCACCATTTATGGCAGGTGAAGCTAATAGCTGATCTGCCGGCCCCCGGATATTGTACGTTGCGTAAGTACAATGCCCGAACCAACATCAAAGAACAGAATAAAGAAATGCTTTTTAATTCGATAGGGTTTGCGTTTTTTTTACCGGTAGTATTTATCCTCTATTGGTTTGTTACTAATAAAAACCTCCGGCTTCAGAACGTTCTGCTGCTTGCAGCCAGTTATTTTTTTTATGCCTGCTGGGACTGGCGTTTTTTGTTCCTGCTGATGTTCTCAACACTGCTTGATTATTATACAGGTTTGAAAATGCAGGATGCTATCTCGCCTTCAAAAAAGAGGTATTGGTTTTGGTTGAGCGTAACCGTAAATCTTGGATTTCTTGGGATATTCAAATATTATAATTTTTTTGCCGGCTCATTTGCAGCGGCACTTGCACAGGCCGGTTTACAAATTAACCCCTGGACGTTAAACGTAATTCTGCCTGTAGGCATTTCCTTTTATACCTTTCACGGCTTATCGTATGTAATAGACATTTATAAGGACAGGATCAGGGCTGAAAGAAGTTTTGTGGATTATGCTGTTTTTGTCAGTTTCTTTCCTTTGCTGGTTGCAGGGCCAATAGAAAGGGCAACACATTTACTGCCACAAATTAAAAAGGAAAGAACATTTGATTATAAAAAAGCGGTGGATGGTCTTCGGCAAATACTTTGGGGTTTATTTAAGAAAATAGTGATAGCAGACAACTGTGCAGAATTTGCCAATCATATTTTTAATAATGCGGCCGATTATTCCGGCAGTACGTTACTATTGGGTGCCCTGTTTTTTACTTTCCAGATTTATGGGGATTTTTCAGGTTATTCAGACATTGCGTTGGGAACAGCAAGGTTATTTGGAATAGAATTGTTGAGAAATTTTGCTTTCCCATATTTTTCAAGGGATATAGCTGAATTCTGGAGGCGCTGGCATATATCACTTTCTTCGTGGTTCAGGGATTACCTGTATATACCTTTAGGGGGAAGTAAAGGGAAGACCTGGATGAAAGTAAGGAACACATTTATTATTTTCCTCGTCAGTGGATTTTGGCATGGTGCAAACTGGACATTTATTGCATGGGGGGCATTGAATGCCATTTATTTTATGCCGCTTTTACTTACTAAAGCAAACCGCAGTAACCTGGAGATAGTGGCACAGGGAAAGCTCCTGCCTTCTTTTAAAGAATTTTTACAAATACTGCTGACCTTTACACTTACGGTTTTTGCATGGATATTTTTCAGGGCTGAAAGTATTGGTAAGGCGTTGTCTTATATTTCAGGTATTTTTTCAAATTCTTTTTTTACAATACCTAAATTTTCAGGTTTGAGTATTAGTGTTTCGGCAACCATAATGCTTGTAGTGTTTTTTGTATTAATTGAATGGGCCGGGAGGGAGCAGCAATATGCTATTGCCACTATTGGGCTGAAATGGAAAAGAACTTTCAGGTGGTGCTTTTATGCTTTTTTAATTTTTTTTATAGGGATGTTTATGCGAACAACTGAAACACCATTCATTTACTTCCAATTTTAGAAAAGGTATGAAAAGGTTTATATACACGTTGTCGTTATTTGCTGTATTTGCATTGTTCTTTTACCTGCTTGCAATCGTATTGTGGGGTCGGTACACCCCGCAGTTCTTAAGGCCTAACCTTAATTACAGGGTGGGTACCTACGGGCATACGTTCACCCGCCTGAAAGAAGTTAAACAAGTGGAAAATATTGATATTCTTTTTTTAGGTTCATCGCATGCTTACAGGGGGTTTGATACCAGGATATTTAAAAGCCACGGTCTTCGCACATTTAATTTAGGATCCAGTTCTCAAACACCTCTTCAAACATTACTCCTTGTTGAAAGATACCTGGATAAGTTAAAGCCGGGGCTGGTAATATTTGAAGTGAATCCCCTGGTATTTTCCCTTGACGGGGTAGAATCTTCCCTGGATATTATTGCAAATGACCAGAACGATTTATATTCTTATGAAATGGCTTTTAAAATTAATCATATCAAGACATACAATAGTTTGTTATACTCGATACACAGGGATGCGTTGAAGCTTAATAAGTCATTTAATGAGCCGGTAAAAAAAGATAATGATACATATATTGAAGGTGGTTTTGTAGAAAATAAAATGGCCTATTACAGGCCTGTTGAAATGGCCGCCAAAGAAATAGTATTGCCCAAAAATCAACTAAAAGCTTTTGAAAAATGTATGTATGAAATAAAAAAAAGAAATATTGAAGTGATACTGGTATATGCGCCTGTAACACACAGTGTTTACTCAAGTGCCACCAATAATAAATATTTTGATAAAGTAATGGCTGGTTATTCCACATACTACAACTTTAATGAAATGATGAACCTTGCTGATTCATTATATTTTTACGACCCGGACCATCTAAATCAAAAGGGAGTCGAGATTTTTAATAATAAATTGATTGATGTTTTAAAAGAAAGGCATGGGAATACAGTAAAAGGATTGCCTGGCAGCTAACGGATTTGCTAGTGATATACAATTGAAATACTGGTAAAACTCTTGAACCTGGAAAGTAAATGATAGACAAAGTATTTAGAGTATATGTAACAGCAGTAATCGCATGCCTTATTGCATCGGTCTCTCTTGTTCCTTTTTTCCTGGTTACATCCTTTATATATCATTTTACAAATGATCATGAACATCCTGTAATGCCAATGGCAGAAATATCAATCAGCTTATTTGCGGCAGGCATTACGTTTTGCGCCAGTTTTTATTTTATTTATAAAAGATTTGAAAGTGTAATAAACTGGTTGCGTTTTTGGAAACGGAAGAAACACTCCTGATTTACTTATCAATTAATGAAAACATTATGCAAACTCACAGGATTTATACCACCTCTTTTTCGAGTGTTTATCCTCACTATATCACAAAGGCTGAAAAAAAAGGACGGACAAAAGCCGAAGTGGATGAGATCATATACTGGCTGACCGGCTATGATGAGAAAAGTTTGAATAAACACCTGGATAATAAAACTGATTTTAAAACATTTTTTGAAAAGGCACCCCGGATCAATCCAAATGTTTCTTTAATAAAAGGGGTGATCTGTGGTTACAGAGTAGAGGAGATTGAGGATGAGCTCATGCGGAAGATCCGCTACCTTGACAAGTTAATTGATGAATTAGCGAAAGGAAAGAAAATGGATAAAATATTAAGGACACAGGATTAAAGCAATTCATGCCGATGATACGGTCATTCAAACCCGCAGATAAAGATCAATTGATTGAGTTATTCAAACTCAATACGCCAAAATATTTCGATCCACAAGAAGTAAATGACTTTGCAGCGTATTTAGATGAGCATAGCAGCACCTATTTTACTGTAGAATTGAATAATAATATAGTTGGGGGAGCCGGTTATTACGTAAACGAAAAAGATCATTCCGGGCGGATAACATGGATATTTTTTCACCCGGCAGCTGCAGGCCATGGATTAGGAAAACTGGCTGTTGAACATTGCCTGTCAATCCTCAGGTCGAACACCGCAGTAGAAAAACTGGTGGTTACAACATCACAGCTGGCATACCGTTTTTTTGAAAAGTTCGGCTACCGGCTTGTGCTAACCGAAAAAGATCATTGGGGGCCAGGACTTGATCTGTATTTAATGGAACAGGAAAATATATGATTATAATAGATTCCGGTCTAAAACAATTTTACTCTTTCCTCTTCCATATCTATCTGGTACATATGTGTGCGGATGATCTCTTCATCAAGGTCCGGATCATTGTTCAGGCTGGTTAAAAATCTCCGTTGTTCTTCCAGTAATTCCAGGTAATTACGTTTTGATTCTTCAGACATCTTCATGTGTTCGGGCTGGCTGAGCTTATGTTCCCACTGGCTGATCATACGCTGTAAATGCGGATCAGTATATAAACCACTTTCCTGTTTTTCTTTCAGCAGTTTCAGCGTATGAACGGCCAGTTTATTCTTTACTGTTAGTTTGGTTTCTTCTTCTGTAGCACCTGCCAGCCAGTCAAAAAGCTTCGACCGTTTGATAAAATAGGGGAGTGTAAGTCCCTGTATAAGGAGTGTAAGCAGTATAACAACAAACGTGATAAACAAAATAAGGTTCCTGTGTGGAAAGGGTTCACCATTTTCCAGATTGATGGGTATGGCCAGGGCTGCAGCCAGTGATACCACGCCACGCATGCCCGTCCAGCCCAGCAACAACGGTAGCCGCCACATCCGGTGCCGGTTGGATTGGTGAGGTGCCACACCGGGCCTGAACAGCAGTGTGGCTAACAGCGCTATATAAGAACTGGCGATCCTGGTTGCTATAAGAATGGCTGTTACGATAGCACCATATAAAATTGCCTGGCTTACCGGGATGCCATCAGCATGCAAACCTTCTACCACCTGTGGCATATCCAGCCCGATCAGCATAAATACAATGCCATTTAAAATAAAAATAAACGCCTCCCAAAAACTGTATCCTTGCACACGGCTGGCACTGGATAAAAAAATATGCCGCCTGTTGGCTAAAAACAATCCCCCGGATACAACTGCCAGCACACCGGATGCATGCAACTGCTCTGCGATCCAGTAAAAAAAGTAGGGCTCAATGATTGTAAAGGCAATATCAGAAGATGCATCTGTTGGTAAGATCCGGTGTGCCTGCATAAATAACCATCCAAGCAACAAACCCAGTCCCACACCGCCAATTACCATCCATGAAAAACTGCCGAGTGCGTCCTGGAAAACAAATTGTCCTGTGCCAACAGCAACTAACGCAAACCTGAAAATAATAAGCGAAGACGCATCATTCAGCAGGCTTTCTCCTTCTAAAATAGTGGAGGTGCTTCTCGGAATTTTTACAAACTGCATAATAGCTCCGGTACTTACAGCATCAGGCGGTGATACAATACCACCCAATAAAAAGCCCAGCGCCAGCGTAAAACCAGGTATCATATAATTAGCGACCAGGGCTACAGTAAGTGCAGAAAAAAGTACCACCAGGAAAGCAAAACTCCCAATGATCCGCCACCATTTTTTCATCTCTTTAAATGAAATACTCCAGGCAGCTTCAAACAGCAACGGAGGCAGAAAAATAAAAAAGATCATATCCGGGTCTACCTGCACCTGCGGCAGTGCCGGTATAAAACTAATTAGCAGCCCTGCAACTACTAACAGTACGGGATATGCAATCCGCAGTTTGGTTGCCAGCATTTCTATCAGTACAATAGCAGCAACGAGCGCCAGCATAAAAGGTAATTGTTCATGCATGTTAAATGCTTTTTATTATGCAATTACAGGAAAAGTAATAATTAATGATGACTTTCCCGCCCAAAGATGGATTACTGTAGAATTTATATATTAAAATCCGGTAAAGAAAGCGTATGTTGATTTTACTCTTCCCGGGGGAAAGATGGTAACATATTAGTGTGAATGAAACCTGTTTTCCTGGAATACTGTATACTGTTAATACCAGGCTAAGGACGTACCAGGTGGAGAGAGGGTGTTTTTCCCCAATAAAAAGGATGATTTACCTGTTGTAAACCTGCAATGTTTTTTTAAACTTTACACAGACAATGATTTCGATCTTAATATTTAAACAAACCAAATCAACTGTTATGATAAGGACAATTTTTACCCTGGTAATCTTTTTATCAGCCTCCATTTGTTTGGCCCAAACGAAAGACTTCAGTTTTAACGGCAGTAAATATGAATATGAATTCGGCAGTACCGCCAACGGCCAGTTTCAGTTTTCAATTTGCAAAGGGGTTATAACTGATAAAAAAACCGGTGCCGCCACCTGCGATAAACAATTTTCATTGCCAGTTTCAAAAGATCTTGACCAGGTAGTTTTTGAGGAACAGTTTGATGAGGTGATGAAGGCACTTGATGCTTCCAATGCTGCAGCAATGGCGGATTCAGCTGCAAAAAATGCCTATGAGGAAGAGCGTAAGAAGCTGTACGATTTTTCAAAATTGAAAACGGAAGAAAAATCTGAGTTTGGCAAATTAAATGACGAATTTATTACCAACTTTAAAGAATTGCTGAAAGAAAAAGCCAACAGGAAGGCGATCGGGTATTTCAAACTAAAAGGTAAAGATCTACCTGTAAGTATAAAAGAAAGCGAAAATAACGGGCAGGAAAATCTAAAAGAAGTTGAGAAGTTAAAGATCTCAGACATTGACAATATTGAGATAGTGCTTTCAGCCGGTTCAATAAGAAAGAAAGGGATTAAAGTACTGCTAAAAGATGGTCGTGTTTTCAGGAATGATAAGTCTCCTGTTACGCTTTACAGGTTTGACAAGCGGAAAGGTGACAGGCTTTTTTTAGATGATAAACGTGGAGAGAAAGTTCCATTTATCGAGCTGGGAGACCTGTTTAACTATGTATATCTTGGTAAGTTTAGTTATCCTTCAGATGGTATTGCCTATATCTCACCGGATAAACCGGTGGACTCCCTGCTGGTTGGACATACCATCAGTGATTATCTTGACGTAAGTGTTTTTTCAGACCTGCTGGCCCTGCTGGGAAGAAAGGCAAATGGAATTATACAAACACAGATAGCCGCTACATTTATTACCAATACAGGTAATGTAAGGAATAAGGATATTACTTTTCATAATTTTATAAAACCCTACATACAGCTTGCAAAATTCGACAGCAAATTTAGCCAGGTAGACAATGATAATATAAAATTTAATAGTCCGACAGATACCATCATCAACCGCTTGTACCTTAACCAGATTGCATATTTGCAGGCTGGTTTAAAAGTTAATCTTGTGAGAATAGGGATTGGGAATAACCAGCAATTTTTCCTGAATTTTGGAGCCGATATTAATCTTACAAATGCAGATAGTCTTTTGAAAAAAGATATCACTTCTATCAATTATTACCCCGAATTAAACTACCAGGTAAACAGGCTTGATAATTTTGGTCTTGAGTGTTCTGTTCGTTACCTGCGCCAGGAAGTCGCTAAAAATTCTCCTTTCACTAACAGGGAAGGGATATGGATATTCAACCCCCAGGCAACATTGTATTATTACCCTTTTTCTAACCCTGATAATAAGATCTACCTGCGGTACAATCATTTTGCACAGATTGGTAATGGAAAATATAATTACCCGCAGTTCCAGTTCGGTTTTAAAACCAACCTGTTCAGTAAAAAAGAAGGTGTTTCACCGGATAATTAAAACAATGTTGTCAAATATTTCTGACCGTAACAATTTCATTCATTCTTTTCCTCAATTCATACATTTTGGAAAAAAATGATAAAGCCTGCATAATAAATTGCCGTAAAAAAGTATGTATAAGGCAGGCTTCATTCTATTGACAGTAATTACAGTTTTTATAACAGGTTGTAAGAAAGATGAACCCAGGCCGCCGGGAGATCCTAATGATAATAAATTACTCCGTTCTATTGAATGGAGTAATGGCGTAAAAGCATCCATGCAGTATAATGGTAATTACAATTTGAGTAAAATTATTTATACCCATGGAAACATTACCGGTGCTACCGTTATAAACTGGCAGGGTAGTAAAGTAAAAGAAATGTTTGATGACCGTTCATTGTTCAAAAACAGTTACTATTACAGCAGGGACAGGATAACACATTACATAAATTCTTTTAAAGCAGGCACTTCATCCAATTCATTTAAAATGGAGTATACTTATAATGCTGATGGGTATGTGGCTGTTTTAAAATATTTTTCAACCACTGAAGCAGGAACAACGCTTAAAACAACAACGAACTATGAATACAATGCGGCCGGCGACCTGGTAAAAGCAACCACGCTTACACCGGATATAACCATTATTCATACAATAGTAGGTTATTCGGAGCCTGCAGATTTTGATCCGTTAATATTTGTAGAGACAGGGCTTTTTGAGAATTATACCATTTTCAATTTGCCTGTTATGAGCCAGCTGAAAAAGTACCCGGTAAAAATTACCCGGGCTGTAAAAGCCGGGAATGATCCTCTTTTTATTGATAAGATTGATGAAAATACTTGCGAAATCACCGGTAAACGGATCAATAAAATGAATACAAAAATTATTTTTCCTGCCACCCCTGATTATAACCTATCCATTACCGGTACTTTTAAATATGAATAGAGCCCTGTTTACAGCATAGTTTATAAAGAAGATACCTGTTGCAGTTTTTTCTAATGCAATACTGGAGGTTAAGCAACCTTTATTCCATCTGCTCCGTCTGTGGCATACCTTGATTACCAGTATAAGTTTTTAGAACTGGTAGTTACCGGCCAGCTTCCATAAACCAATCACTTAACCAGTTTTTTCTACAAACTATGCTTATGCGAAACAGTTTGCTCTTCCTGTTTATTTTTTCCTGTACAAATGTTTTCTCACAAAATGTTGGTATCGGAACCAATACCCCAAACATTAATGCCCAACTTGATATTGTGAGTACAGATAAGGGATTGCTTATTCCCCGTATGGATTCATTACACAGGAAAGCAATTCCTGCCACTGCAGGGATGCTGGTATATGATACCGATTACAAATCTGTATGGAACAATGATGGTATTGTATGGAAAAATATGGGCGGTCCGGTGTATGGTATTCCATCTGGTCAGTACCAGGGTGATATGCTTTATTGGGATGGAAATAAATGGGAGATACTCAGCAAGCCGGAAAACAATGAGCAACTGGCATTGGCTTTTTGCGCTGGCAAACCTCTTTGGGGTGGTTGCAGTCTTAATATTACTGCCCGGTCAGCTTTAATGACAACAGACACCACTGCCACTGTAAATGCCGTTTTTCCGGATAATGGCTACCCTGTACTTGGTGCCGGCGTTTGTTATGCTACCACTCCTTTACCAACTGTGCAGCAGAATAATTTTGTAAACACACAGGTACATGGTCTTACGCCTTTCTCTTTCAATACCAGGATCCCCATAAACCTGTCTTCTAAAAATTATATCCGGGCCTTTGCTGTTAATGCTTTTGGCAAGATATCCTATAGTAATGAAATTACTTTTACACCACCCGGGATCAGCTATCCTGCTTCACAAAAACTCTGGGTGCCGGGAAGTTTTCAGTCATGGTCGCCCGATTCTTCACCACAACTTGTTTCAGAAAAAAATGATGGTAAGTATGAAGGATATTTCTATATGGGCGGAGCCCCGGAGGTAACGTTACTGTTTTTAACCAGTCCTGACTGGAGTTCCAAATATGGCAAAGGCAACACAGCGTTTTCACTTGTACCGGGTGGGGGCGACCTGACGATACCAGGTCCCGACCTGGGTTATGTTTTGCTGAGAGCTGATATACCAAATCTTACCTGGAGTTACGCTTCTATTCATACCTGGAGTTTGGTTGATAATACCGGTGTTGCTGATAAATTTCTTACGTACGATAATGCTGCCGGTGTATGGAGCACTACTGTGTTTCTTAATACCGGGTATTATAAATTCAGGGCCAATTTTAATTGGGATATAAATTTTGGCGACAATAATACAGGAGATTCTGCCCCGGATTATGGTGGCAACGCAATTTATGTAGCCCAGGCAAAAAGCTACGTCATAACACTTGATCTCAGGCAGCCGGGTAACTACAAGTACAGCATTTTGTAATCTTAATAAGACAGGGTTAAAATTATTCTTGCCTTTACCTGATCAGTAAAAGATTTCCTTTCTTTTTCCTGTTAAAATTTTTGAACAGGTACTGTGCATACCACACAAAGTTATTATTGGCAGTCATCTTGCCCTTAAAAGTGCCATCCCATTTTTGATAAGGATCATTGGTGCTGAATACCAGCTGGCCGTACCTGTTATAAATTTCCAGTGAATACTTTTTTATCAGCTGCAGGTTACCCAACGGGTAGAAATAATTGTTGGGCCCTCCGTTTGCCGGTGTAAATGCATTGGGAAAATAGATATCATCACAGCCTGATATAACAGTAATGTTTATGCCTGCACTGTTGCTGCAGCCATCGCTGTTAAAAACTGTAAGGTTATAATTGCCGGGATTAGTTACCTCCAGCGTTTGATTGCTGCTGCCGTCCTGCCACTTGTATGCAGCATATGTTCCTCCGTTGAGTATAAGTTTATCACCCGGGCAAATACTTGTATCATTACCAATGGAAGGCCTGGCAGGTATGGGGAATACTATCGCTGCTGCAACTGCAGTATCACTTTTACACAAGCCCTTTACTGCAACTACATAATAATATTTAGAGTCACTTAATACCGGGTTGAAATTATTGCCCGATGTTACTAATTGTGTAAGGCTTTCATCACTGTACCATTCAATATTACCCGTTCCGGTTGCAGTAAGATGGATCGTGCCATTACCACATATACTTCCGGAATTGACCACAGGTTTTGTTACTACATCTGTAAAAATGTTTATCGTAACACTTGCCGGTTGTGATATGCAGCCTGTCGCAATATCTTTTACTGTTATGTTGTAGTCGCCAGGCTGCAGGCTGCTGAAAACAGGACCTGCTTGATAAGCGCCGCCTGTGCTGTACTGAAAGTTATTACCCAACGGGGATGAAATGATAACAGTACCTGTTGATAACTGGCAGCCTGGCTGATCGGTAACTGTTGCCTCTGGTGTTTCAGGAGCTTCCGGGATATTGGTTACTGTGAGTGTCACGGGTTTCGATATACATTTTGTAGTAACATCTTTTACTGTTATAGTATAATCGCCGGGTTGCAGTTGGCTAAAAACAGCAGCAGTCTGGTAGCTGCCGCCAATGCTGTATTGAAAATTATTACCTGCAGGAGAAGAGACATTGATCGTACCTGTTGTGAGCTGGCAACTTGGCTGGGCGAAAACGGAAGCCTGTACGGGCCCGGGGGAAGCCGGGATATTATTTATTGTAACAGGCGATGGTTCCGATAGACAGCCGGAGGAAATCTCTCTTACAATGATGTTATAGTTACCCGGTTCCAGACCGGGAAAAATATTCCCGGTCTGGAAGCCGTTGCCGGCACTGTATTGATAGTCGTTGCCTGTGGGTGTTGTTACTTCGATAGCACCGGTAATGTTAATACAGTCAGGTTGTGCTGTTGCAATTGCCGAAGGTTTAGGAGAAGTATTTGAGTATGCATTAACAACAAGATTCAGTGGCGCTGAAATACATCCTGTTGATATATCCCTTACCGTTATGTTGTAATTACCAGGCGCAAGCCCCGTAATAAGAGCGGCGCTTTGATAACCGTTTCCAGCATTATATTCGTAATTGCTGCCTGTTGGCGAGCTGACAGTAATGGTGCCTGTTGTAACAGTACAACTGGGCTGCGTGGTAACTGCTGCTGCTACACTGATATTATTCTGCACCGGGTTATTAATAATTGCTGTTACAGCAGGCGAGATACAACCGGATAAAATATTTTTTACCGTTATGTTATAAGTACCCGGCAAAAGATCATTGAACTGCCCGGCGGCCTGGTAATTTCCATCAATACCAAACTCATAACCTGTTAGCGGGGCAGTAACAGTAATTGAGCCGGTTGTAGCGCCGCATACAGGTTGTATAATAGCTGTATCTGGAGGGTCTTCATTATTGAGTTTTACCACCCATATATCTGCACCACCATGATTAAAGGCAACATCACCATCGTTTGAAAAAGTAAGACTGGCCATTATATACCCGCCATCCTGTGCAGGAACTACGGAAGCTGCATAGTCGTGTTGTGTGCCGCCTAGTCTTTTGAACCATACTTCATTTCCATCCGCATCCAGTTTATGAATACCATTGCTGATGGTCCAGTCGGGATCATAATCCAGGTCAAATGAACCGATGTAGGAGGGGACAATGTACCCGCCGTCTGTATCCAGTTCTATACCCTGCGGAAATTCCAGGTATTTGGGATTACTGATATTTTTTTGCCATAACACAGTGCCGGCGGCATCAAGCTTTGATACCCACATTGTATAAACTGAATTTAAAATAGTGGTGCCTGTTGTTATAAAACTGTGATCCGGTAATTCTTTTATATCCATAAAATTTTCATGGCCGCTGCCTCCCTGAAATGTTTGCCACAATACATCGCCATCTGTGTTGATCTTTACCAGCCACATGTCAAAACCGCCATGGTTCACAGGCATATTTCCCCCGCTTGAATTACTGGAACCGCAAACCATATAATTCCCGTCGCTGGTTGGTATAATAGAACAGAAATTTTCTGAGAAGGGACCGTCAAGGATCTTTTGCCATACAATATTGCCTGCAGCATCAAATTTTATGATCCACCCGCAGTCATCATACTCATTTACCGGAAAATGTAATCCCTGCAGGTCGCCATCACCTGAAGTGGCTGCGCCAACCGCTATAAAACCGCCATCTGCAGTTTCAACCACATCCCGGAAATTATCATAGTCTTTACCTCCTGCAACCCGTTGCCACTGGATATTTCCATTTTCATCCAGTTTTACGATCCACCCGCTGGAACCTGTATCATCCTGGATATTATTGATAACATCACCACTAGTGGGCGAGTTGGTCCAGCCAACAACAACATAGCCATTGTCCGAACATTGTTTTATTTCAAATGCCCAATCCAGGCTGCTTCCGCCGAGTGCTTTTTGCCATTGTATATTACCTGCCACATCAATTTTTATCACCCAAAAATCACCACCGCCCCAACCGGCGCCGCCATGCTGACCGGTAACATCACCATCATTTGATTGGGTAAAAGCGCTGATGATGTAGCCACCGTCTTTTGTAGGATGAATATTGACTGAATAGGCGCTGTTATCCTGGTATTCCCCATTTATTTCACCGTCGCCTAATGTGCCGCCATATGATTTTTGCCATTGTATGCAGGGGGCTTGTGCTGTTGCTGCTTTATCCAGGCAAAGCAGCATCAATAAGAACGGTAATAATATAAACAGATGTTTTGTTTTGGTCATTGCAGGTCTTTGTAAATATAAACGATGCCTGCCAAAAGCCAATAAAAATCTGCTCCTGTCAGGTGTGGTTCGGTTAACCCGAAAAGCCACTTCAGCAGTAGTTTTAAACAGGCGGCAGCGTTGCCAGCGTTATATAATTTTTTCCCATACCTTTAATTCAGTCTAAACAATTTTAAAATGAGGGGAAGTCAAATCTTTTTTATCCTTACAGTTGTAGTATTATTTTCATTTAGGATGGCAGATACTGAGCTGTTTGAGTTCAAATATCCAAAAGCTGAAAATGCTGCTGTTAGTTTTAAGGCGGCGCATTTTAAAAAGTTTTCACAGGAGTGGCGTGGTGAAGATCTTTATTTTCTTTCGGAAGCAGATGGGTTTACCTGTTCAGTTTTATTTTATAAACTGACAGAGGAAGAAAAAGCCTCGCTGGTTGATGTGCCCAGGGTAGCTGTCAACGGACCGGATAACAGCCCGGCCTATCCATATGCTTATTTTAAAAATTATTCCAAGTTAAAATCAATGGAGAAAAATGATTCTTCATGGGGTAAGCCCACAGATGATTTTATGTTCAGGCAAAATGATATTGTGGTGGAGTCAGCACATTTCACACAAAAGCATATGTATGGTTACACAATGCTTGATAAAGATATTTTTGTGAATGTACATCTTTCTAAAACGGGTTGTACACCTGCTGATTCAACCGAGCTGATGGGTATGCTGCAATCACTTATAAAAACAAAATAACAGCATAGAAAATAATTATTGAAAAAGAATCGCCCCCTGCTCTAACAGGGGGCGATCTGTATTTATAGATTTGATATTATAATGTTTTCAGCAGGTCGTTTGCCATTTTTACATAGTCGCCGTTTTGCGCTTTTGTAGCAAGATCAACTACTGTATTAGCAGCTGCTTTTGCACCAGCCTTGTCGTTTTGTTTGGCAAGGATACGTGCTTTCAGCATATACATCCAGAATGCTTCTTTATTGCTGTCAATGGCTTTGTTTGTCCATTCAAGCGCTTTACCCAGGTCTTTGCCATTTTCAAAATAATAATAAGCTGAATTGAAATAAGGTTTATTGTCTTTATTCATTGCATCATCTATCTGTTTCATCACCCTTGATTCTGTATTGGTGCTCACAGGCAGTGTAACATATGTTTTATCCCACATCAGTTCAAGGTTTAAACTGCTGCCGGTAATATCAGAAAAGTTGATGGTGAAGTTTTCGATGCTGAAAGGAAGCTTAGTTACGCCGGCTTCCACTCTTACCACATCGTTTTCCTGTTTGTACGCAGCAGGACTTGTTACGTTAAGATCTTTTGTAATGATCAGCGTCCATTTGTTTTCGCCCGGAATACTTAACAGGCCATATTTACCAGCTTTCACTTCTTTACCACCGATCGTTACATCATCACTGAAGGTAAGCGTGGTGGCGCTGTTGGCACCTGTACGCCATACAGCGCCGTAAGGAACAAGATCACCGAAGATAGTACGTCCTTTTTTTGAAGGGCGGCTGTAACTGAGTTCAATATTACCGGTGCTGAAATTTTGTTTTACCGTTTGTGTTGGGCTTGGTTGTGGCGTATTTAATTGCTGAGCTTTAGCCTGGCATAGTAATGATACAGCCAGCGCCATCATAAATATTTTTTTCATCGTTTAAGTATTTTGAGCTGTAAAAGTATAGCATAGCAATTTGAAAACGGATGAATTTTTATTGGTATTTATATTTTTGTTTTGAGTGGTTGACACTTCCTGCATTTAGCTAAATAAACACCTTCCTGGTGAAGAAGCGCCGTATGGCTGCGTTATGTATTGCTGCTGCATTTGGCAGCTGGCGGTTATGTTTTAAACAGGCAAAAAAAACGGGTCATAACGAAGCCCGGAAAAAAGTACAGGCGGAAAAACGATTGGATACTGGTGGTTGACTGGATCATTGCACATGATGTAAAGGGCCGGTCATTATTCTGTATAAGAATGCTGACCAGCCCGGAACATTTGTATTTAAAGGCGATACTTTAATAATTAACGATAACGGGTTTTAGGAAAAGCTGGTTGAATGAATTTTACTTTATATCGATGGCTGGTATTGCAAATTTTGCCACCTGGTTTACCAATCCATTCTTATTTGCTTTTAATTTAACAAAGAAACCATCAATGTCTTTCCCATACGCCCTTGTGCTTATTCCAAACAGCAGAATACCCTTTTTTCCATTTTTATCCGTAAATGTTTTATAGCGGTACACATTTCTTTCCACGATGCTCATGCTGCCGTCCGGGTTGTTGGCGCTTAATAAAAAATCGATCATGTATTCACCGCTGGAAGGATTATCAAAAATATTATAGTTCACCACAGGGTTGCTTTGCTTTAGTTGTTTAAGCTCTTCTATTTTCTGAGCGGTTACTTCTTTTATAGTTTTATCACCAGTAAGAACATCTACCAGTAACATCGTTTTATACTTGCCTGTTTTTTCACCTGCCGGCAGGTACTCCTGTTTATAAAAATAATCAGCCGGGTGTGATGACCAATCGAGTTTAAATGATTTGTTATCAAAAACCACCGGGCCCGGTATGTTTAAGTAATCTGTTGCTTTATTGCTTTGCGCAAATACTGCAGGTAACAGCGCTGCAGATAAGAAAAGAATGCTGAGTGTTTGTTTGATGATCATTGCTGAAAATTGTAAATAAAAGTAATTACTGCAAAGAAATGTAGCGTTTCCTGTAAGTACTGGCAGTGATGAGTGAACGGTATTTTTAATTTTTTTACCGGGGAAAAGAGATGGTTTAAGCCGTTAAATCTTTTAAGCCGTTGCCGGGGTCATGATTATAAGTTATTTTCAATTATGAAGTTATTTGCCCCGTTAGCAGCCATCCTGTTATTTGCCTGCAGCAACGCTGCTGTAAACCAAGGCGGGTTACCTGCAGTACGGTATGAATTGGTAAAAGACTGGCCGCAGCTGCCAGCCAGTTACAAACTGGGACAGGTTGCAGGAATCGGTATTGATACCTCGGGCAATATTGTTTTATTTCACCGTGCCGGAAGGGAATGGGGATTACTTGATAACAAATTTCCAGCCACTCCGATTGAAGAAAATACAATACTTACACTTGACAGGAAGAATGGCAGCATTATTAACAACTGGGGAGCCGGTTTATTTATAATGCCGCATGGATTGCTGGTTGATAAAATGAATAATGTTTGGGTAACAGATGTGGGACGGCAGCAGGTATTAAAATTTAATGCTGAAGGAAAACTTTTACGGGCACTTGGTGAGGAGAAAGTTGCCGGTAATGATTCACTGCATTTCAATATGCCAACTGATATTGCTGTTGCAACAGACGGCTCTTTTTATGTAAGTGATGGATATGGCAACAGCCGCATCCTGAAATTTTCTGCCAATGGCAATTATATTTTTGAATGGGGTAGCAGGGGAACAGGGCCTGGTCAGTTTAATATTCCGCATGCCATCGATCTTGGTACCAACGGTAATGTGTACGTTGCCGACAGGGAAAATAACCGTATTCAGGAATTTAGTGCAGAAGGGAAATTTATAAAAGAATGGAGAGATGGGGCTCCCGAAAAATTATATGCGGTTACAGTGGATAAACAAACAGGGCATGTATTTGCTGCTGATTATGCCGCTTTATTTGGAGTGATCGCAAAAGGATCAAATATCATTGAGTTCGACAGTAGTGGCTGGATGGTGCAGGAATTTGGACGGTCAGGTAATTATGAAGGGCCTAAATGCCGCTACCATGATATTGCTGTAGATAAAGAAGGTAATATTTATGCCGCTGATATTCTCGGCAACCGGGTACAAAAATTTAAAAGAATTAATAACTGATCTTAGCCGGTAAACAGTTTCAAGCCAATCATTTCCTTTATATCACTTGTCCCTGTTTTCAGCCCCATCCATTTAACAAAAGAATGTACCAGGTCTTCTTTTTTTACAAGCCCGGTAATACTTTCACCCAAAGAACCGGCACTTTTTGAAAGCTTGTCACCTGTTGCATCCGCTATCATTGAATGATGCCAGAATGTACAACTCATTAAAAAGTGATCACTTAATTTTTTGTCAATATATAATTGCATACCCGTTGATGTTAGCAGGTCTTCTCCACGGCATATATGTGTAATGCCAAAATGCCTGTCATCCGCAAGCGATGCCAGTTGATAGGCGGGTATACCATCTTTTCGTTTTAAAATAAAGCAACCCTCGGCAAAAGCATCAACAGTAACCGGCCCCAGTGCTTTATCATTAAAAGAAATAAGGGTATTATCTGCTTGTTTTATTTTAAGGGCTGTACCTGCTGTTGCAAGATTTAGCTTTTTCTCAATGCAATGGCACACCGGTTGTTTACGGCTGCAATTGCAGGCGAAGAGCAGGTTTTTTGTGATCAGCTCATTTAATGTAGTGTTATACAGATCTGTTCGTTTAGACTGGGACCAGTTTTTTTCAAAATCATCCGGGCTTAATGGTCCTATATCCCAGTCAAGACCCAGCCAGTCCAGCACACGGAAAATATCCTCCACGTATTGTGGTCTTTTTCTTTCCGCATCTATATCATCGATCCTTAAAAATATTTTACCACCATTGCTTCTTGCCCATAACCAGCTGAGCAGGAAATTATAAATATTTCCTGCATGGATAAAGCCGCTGGGTGTGGGTGCCAGTCTTGTGATCATGAATGATCCAAAAATAAATGGATTCTGTCAACTTTTAAGACCGGATTTGCATCATTGTACAGACAGGCTCCAGGTCATATCTTTGCCGGAATTTTAATAACAGCAGTGAAATCCTGGATCAAACCTGTTTAACTTTTATGAGAAAGAGATTATTAGCAGTTTTTATTGTTTGCGCCGTTCCCATTTTATCGTTTTCCCAAAGCATCAGTATTGACGGCAGGTTTAATGACTGGGCAGGAATAGCTACTTATACTGATGGGGCAGCAGATGGTAACGGGGTGGACCTGAAAGGTTTTTCTGTTACCAATGATGAGAAGAATTTATATATCCGGCTCATTACGAATGCTGAATTTAACCTGTCTGACAGTAATAACCTGTACATGAATATTGACGCAGATAATAATCCTGCAACAGGGTTTTCCACCAATGGCATTGGCTCCGAGTTTGCCTGGCGCTTCGGGTCTAAATATGGATTTTATTATTACGGCAGTAACAGGGATACCGTATATGCAGCACAGTTGGGCATGGCGGGACTTACCACGCACAAGAACGATACATTTGAAATAGCCATCAGCCGCAGTGCCAAAGTTGGAGCCTTATTGCAAAGCCTGTTTACAAAAGACACTATCAAAATAAATTTTGTGAATGGTGTAACGGGGGGAGATCAAATGCCCAACCAGGGCAGCACCCGTTTTTATGTTTTCAACAACCAGCTTGTCTCGGATTTTGCACCAATAGAACTCAGCAAATGTAACAGCAATTACCTTCGCATAATGACATATAATACTGCCTTTGACGGACTTATTGATGTGTCCCGGACAGAGCAATTCCGTCGAATAATGCAGGTTGTTACACCAGATATTATAGTATTCAATGAATGTGGTAACACTACCTACCAGCAGGCCAAAGCTAAACTGGATGCATGGTTGCCGCTTTCATCAGGCAGTTGGTATTGTTATAAAGTTGATCCTGGCAATATTATCTGTTCAAGATTCCCTGTAAAATATGCAAAGAATATTTCTTTCAGGAAAACAACGGTTGCATATATTGATTTGCCATCTGTCTATGCAACTGACTTTTTGTTTATCGGCACTCATCTTATGTATTATAATGATGGTGATTCAACACGCCAAAAAGAAGCCGATATCATAGCCGCTTATCTCCGGGATATGAAAGCAGGTACCACAGAATATAAAATACCGGCTAATACTCCGTTTGCTATTGCAGGTGATTTTAACCTGGTAAACAGTTACAGCCCATTAAATACAATTCTTACCGGAGAAATTGTGCACCATGATTTATACGGGAGCAGTGATGCGCCGGACTGGAACGGTCAACCTATCAGCAGCGTGTATGCGAAAGTGAGCGAAAGGGATATGGCTTACACCTGGCGTTCAAGAGATGCAAAAGCAAGGTGGCTGCCCGGTAAGCTGGATTATATTGTTCATTCCAATGTAAACCTGGAAGTTAAAAAATCATTCGTGCTGCAATCTGAATTAATGAGCGAAAAAAGATTGCAGCAGTATGGCCTGGAGGCAAGTGATACTTATCTTGCCAGTGATCATTTGCCGGTAGTGGTGGATATAGAACTTCCCACAATAACAGCTTTAACCACTAATGTGCAATGGAACGGGCAGGTAAATAATGCTTGGGAAAATGCTGCCAATTGGGATTGCGGTATAGTTCCGGGTAAGAACAGCAACGTGATTATTCCTGCCGTTGCGCCACATTATCCTGAAGTAAATGCTAATACAGAAATACATAGCCTGTTCTTGCAAAATAACAGTACTGTAAATTTTAAACAGGGTGTGCAGTTTTTAATCAATGGGCAATAACCTGTGTTTACTTTTTTGCGTACAATTGATGTTACTCATGGTCTTTTATCCACAGCGTTGAATTTCAGATGTCAGTAAAGCGAATCTCTTACCTGCTTGTTTTTATTTTCTGTACATGGCTGGCACTCGCCACCCGTTCACATCCTTCATGGTTTCATCCCATTATTGTAAAATATGGTGGCGATACCATCTGGGCAGGTATGTTCCTTTTTCTGCTGAGGGTTTTCTTTATAAAGACTGCGTTATGGAAACTGGCGCTGATCACATTTGCGGCGGGTACTGCGGATGAATTGCTGCAGTTGTATCATGCACCGTGGATAGAAAGCATCAGGCAAACAAGACTGGGCGGTTTGTTGCTGGGCTATGGTTTTTTGTGGAGTGATATTGTTTGTTATGGAGTGGGTGTTATAATTGCTTTCCTAATCATTACACTGGTTGAAAGAAAACGGGTCTGACCTGTGGTGCCGGCCCTTCTTAACTCATTTCCTGTGTCCATTTATCCCTGTCATCAGGAGAGAATTTCCATGGTGCAAAATTATTTTCAATATTGCCAAACATCATATTCCATTCCTGTGGTGCATTGCTTTCTTCCATCACTAGTGAGCGGCGCAGTTGTAAAATAATATCCAGCGGACTGATGCTTACCGGGCATTCCTCCACGCAGGCATTACAGGTGGTGCAGGCCCTCAGTTCTTCAACAGAAATATAGTTATGGAGTAATGATTTGCTGTCATCAGTAAAAATCTTGTTTGTATTGATGTTCTTTCCCACTTCTTCCAGTCTGTCACGGGTATCCATCATGATCTTTCTCGGGCTGAGCAGTTTGCCTGTTTTATTAGCGGGGCAGGCGGTGCTGCAGCGGCCACATTCTGTACAGCTGTAAGCATCCAGCAGGTTGCGCCAGCTCAGGTCAAATACATCCCTGGCACCAAATTTCATCGGTTGTGCCTCACCGTTAGAAGGAGGTGCCAGCTCGGGTTGCATCATGTACTTAACCTCGTTCTGCACATTCTCCATATTGGTCATTTTACCGGCAGGCTGCAATCTTGCATAATATGCATTGGGGAAGGCCAGCATAATGTGCAGGTGTTTACTGTAAGGCAGGTAGTTTAAAAATGCCAGTATACCGATGATGTGCAGCCACCAGGCTGTTCTTTCTATTGCAATTAAAGAACCGGTACCCATTCCCGAAAATAAACTGGACAGGCCACCTGAAATAATGAAAGCGCCGGTGTCATGGTAGTGTTCGGCTCCCTGCAGCTGCAGTGCCCTGTCTGTTGCGTTCATGGTAAGAAACAGGCACATCAGGATGATCTCGGTGATCAAAATATAATTGGCATCACTGCGTGGCCATCCATTTAAATCTTTACTGATAAAGCGTTTTAATTTGATAATATTTCTTCTTACAAGAAAAATAACACAAACAGTAATAACACCAACAGCCAGCAGTTCAAAAACATTGATCATGAAAGAATAAAAGCCGCCGGTGTATGGAAAGAATAAACGGTGTGTGCCAAAGATGCCATCTAATACAATTTCCAGCACTTCTATATTGATGATGATAAAACCTGCATAGATCACGAGGTGCATGACGGCCACCAGCGGGTTCTTAAACATTTTTTTCTGGCCGAGTGCCAGCAGTACCAGGTTCTTCCAGCGTAAAGAGGGGTTGTCAGAAAAATCTTCGTCCCTGCCCAGTAAAATATTCCGGCGTATCTGCAGGATGTTTTTTGAAAATAACCATACGGCAGCCCCCAGCAATAATATAAACGCAACCTGTAAAAGCAAATGCATAAGCAATGTTTGTATAGCTAAGGTAATTATTTACGTTGTTAAATAATAAAGTGCTGCACTAAACTATCTAAACCCCTAAACTTCCAAACCGGTATTCCATTATTAATTGTTCGATTGTTGATTTGTTGCTAATTTTCGCCCTCAATTAACCTGCGTGGACAAAAAGAAATATATTTTATCAAAAGAAATAGCCGTTAAAAAACTCCGGCGGATGGCGCTTGAGATCGTGGAAAATAATTATGCCGAGCCGCAATTGGTGTTGCTGGGTATAAAGGGGAGTGGTATTGTGATCGCCGCCAAGCTGGCTGCATTCCTGCAGGAATCATACAAAGGCGAAGTGGTTGTAACTACACTTTCGATCGATAAAAAACAACCGGGCGTAATTCGTATTGAACCTTCTATTGATTTTAATGGTAAAGTGGTGATACTGGTGGATGATGTTGCCAACAGCGGCAAGACAATGCTTTATTCATTAAAACCTTTGCTGGATACTTATCCTAAAAAGATACAAACTGCTGCACTGGTGGAACGCACCCATAAATCATACCCGGTAGCATTGGACTATGTGGGTCTTTCTGTATCCACAACACTGGATGAGCACATATACGTGGAAGTGCAGGATGAAGAAGTGGCGAATGTGTGGATGGAAGAAGCAAAATAATTCAACCCATATAAAATTGCTGCAGCAGGCAGCTGAAAAGCAATGTCTCCATAACACGCTGCACCAAACCCCTCACCGGGTTATTGGGTATTGAAATAAGTACAATGCCTGCAACAAGCAGTATGCCGATGGTT
This sequence comes from Ferruginibacter sp., assembly GCA_047600665.1. GTDB lineage: Bacteria > Bacteroidota > Bacteroidia > Chitinophagales > Chitinophagaceae > Ferruginibacter. The sequence continues at coordinate 130,117 of JASGKJ010000003.1, read as the reverse complement.
TTATAGGGAATGAACCATAATGCCGCATCATCGTTGGCCATCTTCATAATAAAATAAATACTGCCTGCATATTCAATAAAACCTCCAATATTATGTACTTGTTGTTTCCAGGAGCCTGAAGATGGTGAGCCGGGATCACAGGGAAAAAATGCTGCAATAATATAACCGGCTGCCAGAACAAGTGCAAGACCTGCTGTGTTGGCATTATGTTTTGAAAGCAATCCTGCAATACATAACAATATCCCAGTTGGTAAAAACAATCCATAGCTTACTGTTTTCTCATAGCTGCTGCCTGTTTCACCCAGTTCGCTGATGGTATGTTTTATATGGTTGTATTCTTTTGTCTTTATGCCAAAATAAATGATGCCTGCTGCAAGTAAGATGATCGCAATACAACTGATACTAAATGCCAGCATTTTTGAGGACTGTTATTGTCTTGTGCGGTTGAAAGTTGCCTGGAAATAAATGCCAAACCTGTTGCCGTTCCATTTTTCATTTACGCCCGTTGTTCCATCTTTCGATGATAAAGATGTGCGACTGTAAAACAATGCAGCGCCGAGTCCCCATTTGGGAGATACCAACCATTCTTTACCAGCTCTTACATTAAATGAAAAACCCGCCCTCGTGTTTGACTTGGCTGTTTCAAAAAAACTATTCTGCATGGTGAATGAATAATAAGCGGCTCCGAGATTTACAGTGCCAAAAAAATTCTCCTTTGAATATTTCGTTAGGCCGGCACCAATAAAATTTTCATCAAATGTGTACTTGCTGGTCAGCTTTACACCATTGATGGTTGGCGCAAAAATGGATTTGCCCTGCAGTGTGCCATGCAGGATGAGGTTCTCGCCAATAGTGCCGCCTATCTGGGCATCAAAGCCCACAGCTGTACCTTCCACTTTTACCACCTGGCCATCATCTGTTTTGCCGTTTACATTGCCAAAAGCAGGGCCAACTGCCATTGATAAATAAAAACCGTGGTGGGTAATCGTTGTTTTTTGCTGTGCCTGTAAGGATGTTAAGAGTTGTACAGCTAATAGTAGTAATAACAGCTTTTTCATATGTCGTTTTATTAGTTATGGTAAAAATATACAATTAGAGCATAAATCCCGGTTTTTAGCCATGTCTTCCTTTAAGAAGTTATTAACCCGGTATGTTTGCCGAATGCCATAAATTTGAAATACTTATGTTAATGACGGAGCGTTTACGTTTTTTATATAAACTCAATGCGACATTCATTAACTATCGAAGTTCATCAAACTGGCCATACTGGTTCCATGGCATTAATAAGTGGATAAAACTGGTTAACAGTTGCGCTGAAGTAATTGAAGAAATGAGATTTTTAAACCATACTGTAATCTTATTGTTTTTTCTTGTTGCGGCAGGAGGCTGTAACCATACTGTAAAAAGTATTTATGCAAATGAAAAATTAGCCAGGAAGGAGACCTGTTATAAAAATACCTACGGAAGAATAAATTCATTACAGGATACAACGATAATTGACAATAACCGGCTCAGCAGAACTTATGCAGCAGGTTTATTAAAGAAGATAGGGAAGCTTGATGATAACGGGCCGGTTGGATATTGGTTTACATTTGAAGATTCTTTGGAACTGGAATACATAATAAATTATAATGCAGGTAAAGCTGATTCTTTCTTTCATCCATTTGCTTTGATAAACCATCGATGGTAATGATTTTAGCGTTTCCATTTCTGTAACTCAATAATATTTCCATCTGGGTCACGTGCATACACAAAAGTTATGATACCGGCATTGGGGATGATCGTTTCCACTATTTCACCCACCTGTGCACCGCCATTGGCCAGCACTTTATAAAGCATTTCTTTTACATCATCCACTTTAAAAGCAATATGTCCAAAACCTTTACGGTTGGCTGGCGGCAGTGAGGTTTCAATATTATTTTCATACTGAAATATCTCCAGCGTTGGTGCATTCTCTCCATAACCCGGCAGCGCCAGGTGAATGCCCGTTAAGTGGGCATCATTTATGGCAGTTGCTTTATCCAGCCATACGCCTTTTAAATCTCTTTCGGGGAATAATGGTTTACAATCAAAAACAGTACTGTAAAAATGGGCTAGTTTTTTCCAGTCACCTGTAATGATATTGGTATGGCCAAATTGTATCATATTGTAGTGTTTGTTATAATGCTGTTTTCAAAGGAATCCAGTATTGCCAGTACAGCTTTGAATGTTTGTTCATCCGTGATGCCATGTTCAGCGTTCACTTTTGTTTTTACGAACTGGATAAGTAAATTATGCTGCTCAATATCTTTTGCTTCGATCACTTTTAATGTTTCCAGCAGGGCGGCATGTCCGTACCTGCCATCAGTGGAAGCAGTGATCAGCAGGGTTGGTTTCTGGTGGAATTCGTTGGTGCCTACCGTCCAGTCAACCGCATTCTTTAAAGAACCGGGCACACCGTGTGCATATTCCGGTGTGCAGATAATAACTCCATCAGCATTTTTGAGTAATTGCCTGAATTCTTTTACAGCAGCAGCTGCTTCTTCATGATCTTCATCAGGATTAAAATGGGGAAGTGTTGCAATGCTTTCATACAGCTGTATTTCAAACCTGTCTTTTGTAATATCCGCAATGGCTTTTATCAAGTAATGATTGCCGGAGTTTTTTCTTGTACTGCCATTTATTGCAAGTATCTTCTTTTTTGCCTGCATGATATGAATATTGTGATGAAGGTAATGACAAAATTTTTCCCGGATGGGATACTGCGATTAATTTAAAAGTGCAGCATCAGTAATGCCCGTTTAAAGCTTTGCACAGAGAGAATGGATGAGTTAAAAATACTAAGGAAAGTAAAATATATTTGTAATATGGGTTTAATATTTACAGCTGTAATACTTTCTCTATTGACTTTTTTTATTGCGTGTTGTATTATCTATCACTCAGTATTCGTGTTAGCTTTTTCTCCGGGCAGCGATACTTATTTCTATTTCTTTTTAGCCGCAATTGGTGCAGGATTATTGACGACGTATTTGTTATTTCAATCTGGAAGCTTTCTTCCGGACTTACGCTATTGTTTGCCTTTGGGTGGATTAACCGGTTTGTTATACTCATTTGCTAATTTGAAAAGCAAAAACCGGGTATCTTTAAAGCAAAGAACATTTTCGGTTCATATTGCGGGTAAGGTGGTAGATGCACCCGTGATTTATATTCTCTATACGGCTGCAGGAATATTAACTGCACTCTTGCTGTATTTTTTTATCGACTATCTGTTGATCAGGTCAGTATATTAAAATACTGCTGTATTTTTAATTTAGAGAAACGCTCAAATGCAACAACTTAAAAAACATATAGAACAGATCACACCCGTCACCGACGATGAATTTGAATACATAAAAACCTTTTTTACTTTAAAAAGAGTCCGCAAAAACCAATACCTTATTCATGAAGGCGATGAAGTAAAATATGAATACCTGGTGCTCTCGGGTATATACAAAGTGTTTTATGTAGATGAACAGGGGAAGGAGTACATTGTGCAGTTTGCAAAAGAGAACTGGTGGATGTCGGACTATTGTGCTTTTTTTAAACAGCAGCAGGCAACCATGTTTGTTGAATGTATTGAAGAAGGAGAGGTGCTGTTCTCCACGCTGGAAGCAAGGGAAAAATTATCTGCGGACCTTCATAAGATGGAACATTTTTTCCGGGTGAAACTCACCAATGGTTATGTAGCCCTGCAGCAAAGAATAAAACTCCTGCTTTCAAGCACACCACAGCAGCGTTACGAAGAGTTTTCTAAACTATACCCCGACCTGATGCAGCGCATACCCAAAAAGATCATTGCTGAATACCTTGGTGTAAGCCGGGAAACACTGAGCAGGCTCTATTCTAAATAATGCTAAAAACTTACTGGTTGAAAAGTGTGATTTCGGTCACACTTTTTTTGTGACTTCCATCCTTCCCAGGCGGCATCTGGTGGTGGTAGTTTTGTTTTACAAAAGCAAATCAAACAAAACATTTTTCAACCATTAAAACTTACTACAATGAAAAAGAAAATTTTGATCATCGTTTCCAACGCTGATACGATCGGCCCAAACAACAGGCGCACAGGTAATTTTTTACCCGAAGTGGCACACCCTTATGCCGAATTTGACAAAGCCGGCTACCAGGTTGATTTTGCCAGCTTGACCGGTGACACGCCTTACCTGGATGCACTCAACCTTGCTGATGATCCCGATAACCTGAAATTTTTAACCGGTAACGGCTGGGCAGATATGCAGAAAGCAAAAAAGCTGGACGGCATTGATGTAAGTGCTTATGATGCTGTATTCGTTCCCGGCGGTCTTGCACCAATGGTGGATATGCCTGAAGCTCCTCTGCTTAAAAAAGTAATTGCAGATACGTTTGAACGTGGAGCTGTTGTGGGTGCCGTGTGTCATGGTCCGGTGTCTTTACTGAATGTAAAACTAAGTGATGGTTCTTACCTGGTTAATGGCAGGAACATCGCTTCTTTCACAACTGCGGAAGAAGATAATTATGCAAGAAAGGATGTGCCTTTCGACCTGCAGACCGCATTGACCAGCCAGGGTGCCATTTTTCATGCTGCTGCTCCATGGTCGGCCAACAGTATTGCTGACGGTAAACTGGTGACCGGCCAGAACCCTGCTTCTGCAAAAGGTGTTGGTGAAAAGATGGTTGCTATCCTGGAAGCTAAAGCCTGATCACCTGGGCACGCCGCCTGGCACATGCAGGCGGTGTGCTCTCTAACATTTATCTTATTTATAAAGAAAATACAAGAATCATGAGCACAAAGCCAGTTTATACATTTGCCAAATGGCAGGTAAAAGAAGGCCATTTAGAAACGGTGTTGAAACTGCTTGCTGAAGTGGCGGCAGCTACAAGAAAAGAAAAAGGAAACCTGTTTTACAAGATCCACCAGGGTAATACAGATGCCAATACACTGCTGCTTTACGAAGGTTATATTGATACCGCAGCAGTGGAAGAGCACCGTAATGCGGATTATTTTCAAAAAATTGTGGTTGGCGGGATCGTTCCAAATTTAGAAAGCAGGGAAGTTGTACTTGCGTCGGAACTTGGTGTTTGAACCGGGTAGCCGGGTTAGGAATTCTAAGTTATTTTACCTTTAGTGTATTAAGGTGAAAATATAAATGAATATTCAACAATCATTACTGTCAAAGATTCCTGTAATCCGTGAAAATACAGTTATAATTGACAGTGCAGAAAAACTTCAATTAACCAGCATTGCTGAAGGGGTTGTGATCATTTATACAAGCTGGAGTGGGCCGGCAATAACAAATTGTATTGAAGCGGTTGCTTTACTTTACAAAAGAGATTATCCCGGTAGGATTATTATCATCGATGCTGATATAATGGCATCTCTGTTTCAGTTAGAGCAATTTGGGGAGGTTTGTAATGGGTGGGGTGAAATTTTTGTAATGAATAACGGAAGCGTAGTGAATAAATATTCAGGGAAAAGTGGATTGTCTAAATTTAAGAAAGAATAAATACCTGTCAACAAAAAGCCCCTGTCACCAAAACAGGGGCTCATTATTCATATGGCTGATAATTTTATTTGACCGCCATGTCAAACTTTTTAAAGATGGCCTTTACCACTTTATCGATCTCATCTGAGCTCATCTTTTTGCCATCCAGCTCTTCCGTTGCCCATCCCTGGAGTACTGCTTTTTCTGAACGGGCATCCGTTACCGTTACTGTAATGGTGCCATCCCGGCCGGGAACATTGTAATTATCATAACCCATTAACTGGGATGGATAATATACGTTGTAAAAACGCCTCCTGTACGGGTTGAAGTAAGTTCTCGTAAAAGGATTGGAGTACACCGGCTGTGATTCTTTCCTTACACTTTTTTCAACCAGCACATCATAGCTGAGTAATACATCCGGTTTACGCTTGCTCTCTGTCCAGTGCAGTTTATTTTCCAGCTCATTTGTAATGGCATCTTTTACTTTTGATTCCATCAGTTTGTCACCGGGCTGCGGTTCTTTCATATCCACCCAGGCAAAAGTTTTATAATCTTTTAAATTTGCTGATTCATCTTTTTCAATGTGTGCTGAGGGGCCACATCCAACCAGCAATACAACAGCGGTAACAGCTGCTAATCCCCACAGTTTTGATGACTGTTTCATAATGCTCCTTTTTATAAAACAAACGTAAAAACTGTGCCGTGGAGTTATAATAAAATGCAAATGTTTGAACGCAGTTTTTCATACAGGTACAACACCACTTATCCCTAAATTGTGCAAGAATGAAATGTTAATTCCGGAGTGCATATTCTACAGCTGCACGGACTGCTGGATTGACAGCTATTATTAACCGGGTATTTGTTCCACTAGTATTTCCCTGCCAGACCTGTCATAATACGTGCAGGTCATTTTTTCAAGATCAGCCACCCATTTTTCTATACCTGTTGCGGCAGCCTGGCTGCAAAAAATTGGGTAGTCAGAACCTCCCTGCTGGTGGGCTTTCAGGCACGCCCGGAATTTATCAGCATCACTTATATCAGCCACATTCAACGGCGTATATTTTGAACCGGATTGGGTCATAAAATTATTATCGCCATAATACACAGCGTTGCCGTCTGTTACATAGGTCTCGTAATATTGAACGCCCATTTTTTTCAGGTCCTGTACATAGGCAGGGTAGTCTGCACCGCTTTTAACTTTTGAATGGGCTGCTTTAATAGCTTCGATCGTAAACATGTTATTCGTTTTAATGACTGAATTTGTTACTGCAAAGCTCCTGCAGCAAACGATTTTTTAATTGTAAAAAATCGTTTTATTTCATCGATCCAAAAAAGTTCCCGGGTGTTTCGCCGGTAAAGATTTTAAACTCTTTTATAAAATGTGCCTGGTCGTAAAAACCGGCTTCATAACCAAGCCCGGTGAGGGTGTCGCCGGGTTTATATTGCTCTATTAAATGTTTTAACCTTACAATCGAAGCAAATTTTTTTGGAGAGGTGCCCACTGCCTGCCGGAAGCGTTTTTCCAGCGGGCTTTGACTGGTATGCAGTTCTTTCATCAGCTCTTTTATAGTAATGATGCCCCTGGTTTTATGAATAAGCGCAAGCGCTTTCAGTACCATGGTATCAGGCACTGCCTGTATTAATCTTGCCGTTAAAAATTGTTCCACCACTTTTATCCTGCCTGCATCATCCTTCGCCTCACATAACTGTTCTTCTATGATCAGCAATTCTGACCGCAGCATAAAATTATCCAGCGAAATACTTTCTCTAAATAATTCATGCAACGGCTGTTTAAAAAAAGCGGCAGCACCGGCCTCTTTAAAGAAAACAAGCACCGTGCCTGTATTGGCTTCATTTTTAAAAATACGGAAGCTGTCGTTCAATCCTGTTATCCCCGCTGTAGATAAAGCAATTGTTTTTTCATCCTCTATACGGGAAAGCCTGCCCCTGAACTGGAAACCGATGACCAGCCCTGTTCCCGGCAAGACTTTATACAGGCTTTCCGCACCTGTTTCCTGCACAGCAAAAGATTCTACCCATGGTTTTAAACGGTCAGTTGGTATGTAGGTGTCAAATCGCATAGTTTGGTCAGACAGTTTGCAAGATACTATTCCCATTTGCCCGTTCCGGCAGGGTGATGAACATATTTTTTCACTTTAAAATCAAAATATAATATCTTCATTTTTTAAATAAAAAATGTAACGATATGGACGCTGCTATTCAACAGAAAATCGATTCCTGGCTTAATGGTAATTATGAGCAGGCTGTAAAAGATGAGATCAGTAAACTGCAGAAAGAAAACCCGGATGAACTGGCAGATGCGTTTTATAAAAACCTGGAGTTTGGTACCGGAGGTTTAAGAGGTATTATGGGCATTGGCACCAACCGGATGAATAAATATACGGTGGGTATGGCCACACAGGGTTATGCCAATTATTTAAAGCAATGCTTTGGCGATGTAAAAGTGGCCATTGCGCATGACAGCCGTAACAACAGCCGCTTTTTTGCTGAAACAACAGCCAATGTATTTGCGGCAAATGGTGTAAAGGTTTATTTATTTGAAAGCCTTCGCCCCACACCGGAACTGAGCTTTGCCATCCGTCACCTGGGCTGTAAAGGTGGTGTGGTGTGTACAGCTTCACATAACCCCAAAGAATACAATGGTTATAAGGCTTATTGGGATGATGGTTCACAGCTGGTGCCACCACATGATAAAAATGTAATCATTGAAGTGGAAAAAATTGCTTCCGTGGATGATGTAAAATGGAGTGGTGGAGAAGCCAACATCACCATCATTGGTAAAGAGCTGGATGAAGCCTATATGAATATGGTGAAGGGATTGAGTGTTTACCCTGAAGTATGTGCCGCCCAGCATGACCTTAAAATTGTGTACACACCAATACATGGCTCCGGTATTGTACTGGTGCCGGAAGTATTAAAACGTTTCGGTTTTACCAACATCAATATCGTGGAAGAGCAGGCGGTACCGGATGGCAACTTCCCTACCGTGGCCTATCCAAACCCGGAAGAAACGGAAGCCATGAGCCTGGGTCTAAAAAAAGCAAAGGCAATTGATGCAGATATTTTAATGGGCACCGACCCGGATGCAGACAGGGTGGCCATTGGTGTAAAAAACCATAAAGGCGAATGGGTATTGCTGAATGGTAACCAGACAGCGATGATCGCATTTAATTATATGATTGAGGCTCGCAAGGCAAAAGGTATTGCACAGCCGAATGATATGGTGGTAAAAACCATTGTTACCACACAGATGATCGATGCTATTGCCAATGCCAATAATGTTGCCTGTTATAATGTGCTTACCGGTTTTAAATGGATAGCAGAAAAGATCCGGCAGTCGGAAGGAAAAGAAAAGTACATCATTGGGGGTGAAGAAAGTTTCGGCCTGATGATCGGTGACCAGATAAGGGATAAGGATGGTGTAAGTGCTGTGGCGCTTTGCTGCGAAATGGCTGCTTATGAAAGATCAAAGGGCCGTAGTTTGTTTGATAAACTGATCGACCTGTACCTGCAATATGGGTTTTATAAAGAAAGCCTGGTGAACGTGGTGAAGAAAGGCATGAACGGTGCCAAAGAAATTGCAGATATGATGGAAGGCTACCGTGCCAACCCGCCCAAAACAATTGACGGCATGCCGGTGGCGCATTTACTCGATTACCAGCTGCAGGTTGGCAAAAACCTGCAGACAGGCGAAAGCTGGAAAATTGAATTGCCAAAAAGTAATGTATTGCAGTTTATCCTTGGAGACGGTACCAGCATTTCTGCAAGACCAAGCGGTACTGAACCAAAGATCAAATTTTATTTCAGTGTAAATACCAAACTGGCAAGCGCTGCAGAATTTGATGCAACAGAACAAACATTGAATGACAAGATCGAAAGGATCACCAAAGAAATGAAGTTGAAATAGTAAATGTTTTATATTTAGACCTGTAAGGCAACAGCCTTACAGGTTTTTTATTATACCCAAACCACCCGGCATGAAAAAATATCTTTTTTGTTTACTGCTTCTTCCTGCTGTATCCTTTGCCCAGCAGGACTTTCAGCGGAAGGCGGTTTTGTTGCGCCGATTCATGGAACTGAAGCATTACAAACCGCTTGAATGGAACGACAGCAGTGCCACTTTACTTTTTAATAAATGGATAGACAGGCTGGATGATGAAAAATTATTTTTTACCAGCCAGGATATTACAGCATTGGCTGCATATAAAGCAAAACTGCCGGATGAAATGAAGGGCAAAGGATGGGAATTTTTTGATAAGTCAGTTGCACTGTATAAAACAAGGCTGCAGAAAACAGACAGTATTATAAAAGTTTATTTAAGCAAGCCGGTAGATCTTACTAAACCGGATAATCTCACCTGGCCCAATGCAGGCTATGCTGCTACAGAATCAGAAAGAGAACAGCGCTGGCAGAAATATTTAAAATGGCAGTTGCTGAAAGATATATCCGATGATGCAGCAGCCGACTCAATGGAAGCTTCCAAACTGCAGGCTTTTTTTAAGGACAGTGAACCTGCTGTACGGGAAAAAAATAAAAAAGCTGAGCTTCGTTATATCAGTGGTTTATTGTCAACACCTGCAACCTTTATAGAGAACCTGCAGGACGAATACCTGAACTGTATTGCATGGTGCTACGATCCGCACAGCACTTACATGAACCTGAAGGAAAAAAATGAGTTCCAGGCTGCGGTAAGTGCCAGCGAGTTTAGTGCCGGTATCGACCTGGAAGAAGACGAAAAAGGAGATGTAAAAATTGATTTTATGCAGCCCGGTGGAAGCGCCTGGCGCAGTGGCCAGTTGCACAAGGGTGATGTGATAACCAAAGTAAAGATCGGCTCAAGTGAAAAAGATGTGAGTGAGATCAGCAGTGAAGCACTGGCCAATATTCTCAGTGGCAACAACCCGGAAGATGTAACCCTTACTGTTAAGACTGCGGCGGGTGAAACAAAAACTGTTACACTGCACAAAGAAAAAATAGAAGATGATGAAAGCGTGGTGAAAAGTTATGTATTGCACGGAACAAAAAATATTGGCTATATCAACCTGCCGGGTTTTTACAGCAGGGAGTCAGAGGATGTAAAAACAATGGCTGACCTGAAGTATGACGGTTGTGCCAATGATGTAAGCAAGGAGATCGTTAAGTTGAAAAAAGATACCATTGCAGGCTTGATACTTGACCTGCGGAACAATGGGGGTGGCAATATGTGGGAGGCCATGCAGTTGGCAGGTATCTTCATTGATATCGGCCCGGTTGCATCAGTAAAAGACAGGGATGGAAAAGTGCAGTTCCTGAAAGATCCTAACCGTGGTACGATATACGATGGCCCATTGATCGTATTGGTAAACGGCTCCAGTGCCAGTGCAAGTGAATTTGTAAGCGCTGCCCTGCAGGATTATAACAGGGCCATCATCATGGGAGATAAAACTTATGGTAAAGGTTCGGCACAGGAAGTGATGCCGCTTGATACCGGTAAAGTGGATGCTAATAAAAAGTACGAGGATTTTGTAAAGGTTACGGATGAAAAATTTTATCGTGTAAATGGCGGCACCACCCAGTGGGAAGGTGTACATCCTGATATTGAATTGCCGGGCATGTACAGCAGTGATATGTTCAAAGAAAGATCAAACGCCAGTGCCTTACTACCGGATAAAAACAAAGAAGGCATGTATATGAAAGCGCCGGCCTTACCTGTTAGTATGCTGGCAGAAAAAAGCCGCCAGCGTACTGCCGGTAATAATTACTTTAAGTCTGTGAGCAAACTGTTACAATGGATGGAACAGTATTATAAAGGCCGTTCTATACCATTACAATGGAATAGTTATTATGCACAGTATACAGCTGCTTCAAAAATGTATGAACAACTGGAAGATGATGAAAAAGGTGATGCTTTATTACGCATTACCAATAACCAGTTCGACTGGAACAGGATACAGCAGTCGGGGGAACGGAGTAAGGAGATCAATAATGTTTATATCTACGACATAAAAAAAGATGAAGTAATTGCCGAAGCATACCGGGTATTCATGGACTGGCTCAACAAGTAATTTACCTGAAATAATATATTTTTACCTAAACCAACTACTAAAATGAAACAGCTTCTTGCCCTTGTTATTTTTACCTGTGCCAGTTTTGCATTAACTGCACAGGATCTTGAAACACCTGTACAATACATGGATTATATCAGTACACAGCGTGGTAATATCTCCAAAAAATTTATGGCTTATGCCAGCGCTTCTGCACATGGTAAAAGAGCCAGAAAGGTGGAGAACCTGCGTATGAAATTGCTGGATGAAGTGCAGGAAGTAAGGATGAATATCAGTGGTATGCCAGCATTTAAAGGAGATAAAACTTACCGGGATACGGCAGTTAGTTTTATGAAGCTGTATTATAATATACTGAATGACGATTATACCAAAGTGGTGAATATGGAAGAGATTGCGGAGAACAGTTATGATGAAATGGAAGCGTTGCTGTTGATAAAAGATGGCATCGATAAAAAACTGGAAGAAGGCAATGAAAGAATGCGCAAGGCAGAAGAGGAGTTTGCGAAAAAGAATAATGTTAACCTGGTGGCTTCCACTTCAGAACTGGGCGAAAAATTAAAGCAGGTACATGAGTTGAATGAATATTACAATGAAGTGTACCTGATCTTCTTTAAACCCTATATGCAGGAAAGAACATTGGTGGAAGCCAGCGGTAAGGGCAATATCACTTCTATCGAACAGACAAAAAATGCGATGCTTAATTATTCACAGGCTGGTTTGGAAAAACTGAAAACAATAAAACCATTCCAGGGTGATGCAAGCGTGGTGGGTGCCTGCCGGCAAATGCTGCAGTTCTATGTAAAGGAAGCGGAAGACATGTCAACTGTTACGGATTATTATCTTGCAAAAGAAAGATTTGAAAAACTGAAAAAAGATTTTGATAAAAAAGATGAACATTCAAAAGAAGAAGTGGATGCTTATAATAAAGGCGTGAATGAGATCAACAAAGCATCCAATGCCTACAATCAACGGGTAAATAACCAGAACAGCCAGCGCACTGAAGCGCTCAATAACTGGAATAAAACCGTGAATGAATTTTTTGATGAACACACACCACGGTATAAATAATCCTGTTCATACTGGATGGATTTTAGTAACATTGCACAGCGTTTAAACCAACACCGGCACTATTCAAACAGCCCTGCAAGGGATGCAGTATGAGAAGATATGAAGATACTTACCGTCATAAAGGACTAAGGAAAAAATTAATTGATTCAATAAGGGAAAAAGGTATTTCAGATGAAGCAGTACTCGCTGCTTTGAATAATATTCCACGGCATTATTTTTTAGACAGTGCATTTGAGCAAATCGCCTACGAGGACAGGGCATTCCCCATTGCTGAAGGGCAAACCATTTCGCAACCTTATACGGTGGCCTACCAAACACAGTTGCTGCAGGTAAAAACATTTGAAAAAGTACTGGAGATCGGTACCGGCAGTATTTACCAGGCCACAGTGCTGGCAGAGATGGGCGCACAGGTTTATACAATAGAGCGGCAGAAAGTATTGTTTGAAAGATCAAAGCAGTTCCCGCTGAAAGCAAGATACCCGGGGATTAAGTTTTTTTATGGTGATGGTTACGAGGGGCTGCCAACCTTTGCGCCATTTGATAAAGTGATCATTACCGCAGCAGCACCGTTTGTACCACCAAAGCTGCTTGACCAGATGAAAGCAGGTGCTAAAATGGTAATACCGGTGGATGAAGGTGCAAGCCAGCGCATGCTGCGTATCACCAAACAGGCCGATGGTACTTTTTACGAAGAAGCTTTTGAACATTTTTCATTTGTGCCGATGCTTACCGGGAAGAATGGATAATTGATAATGTAATAATGGATAATGTTTCAGTGATAGAAAGTAAACGATTATCAAAGCAGCCTCATAACTCATAATTCATAATTCACAACTCATAATTCCTTTTGCGTTTCTTCTCCAAAATAGTTTTTATCTGCAATCTTTGCTTCCTTGCATCGGTGATCCTGCGCTGGGTAGAGATCATCAATAAAAAGCATGAAGGCTATACAGGCGATGCCATACAATTGCAACCGCTCAAGAGTACTATTGTCATACTGGGTTACGGTGCCATTTTTATCAATATCATCTTCAACGGTATTATCCTGGCACTGCTGCTGGCGAAAAAAGAGCTGCCTGTTCCCAAATGGTTAATTTGGCTTAACTTCCTGTTCTTAATCGCACAGGTTTATTACTTTTTCTTCTTTTAATATAAGATGATACACAAAATACTGAACGACAAACCGACCAAGCTGTTTGTTATCTTCTCTGCATTTTTTGTTGCCAATGCGCTGATCGCTGAATGCATTGGTGGTAAAATATTTTCGCTTGAAAAATTCCTGGGTATTACACCCGCTAATATTGACCTGTTCGGGCAAAAAGGACTTTCTTTTAACCTTACCTGTGGTGTATTGTTATGGCCGCTGGAATTTATCATGACGGATATTGTGAATGAATATTATGGCCCAAAGGCAGTACGACGTATTTCTTATACAGCTGTTGCACTTATCAGTTATGCTTTCCTGATGTTTTACCTGGCAATGGGTATGCCGCCGGCTGATTTTTGGTATGGCACGGGTGTGCAGGATGGCATACCGGATATGAACAAAGCCTTTAATGGTATTTTTGGACAGGGGATGTGGATCATTGCCGGCAGCCTGATCGCATTTTTAGTGAGCCAGATAGTGGACGTGACTGTTTTTCATAAAATAAAAAAACACACAGGCGAAAAAAAGATATGGCTGAGGGCAACCGGTTCCACCTTGATATCGCAACTGGTGGACAGTTTTATTGTTTTATTTATTGCTTTTAAAATAGGGAAGGGCTGGAGCTGGCAGCTGGTGCTGGCAATTTGCCTGGTGAACTATGTTTATAAATTCAGTATGGCCATTATACTCACACCTGTTATTTACGGTATGGAAAAATTAATTGAAAAATATCTGGGTGCAGAAACTACTAAGAAAATGAAACTTGCCGCCATGGGTAATGAAACCGACTAACTTTCAACTCTTAACTCTCAATTCTCAACTCTCAACTCTTAATTCTCAACTATTCTTTAGCGTCATTGATCTCTATCCAGTAGCCATCAGGATCTTTAAAATAAATCTGATGAACGCCATCCACCCTCGTGGTTACAGCATGTTTTTCTCCTGCCCAGTTCTCAAACTCAATGTTGTTTTTTTCAAGTATAGTGATGATGTCTTTTACAGCAGTAACAGAAAAACACAGGTGGCTGTTCTTTTCATGTGCAGTTATTTCTTTTGCGCCCTGTATCAGGTGGAGATGAGCACCGCCACCAACAGCAAACCAGGTATGCCTGCCATCATGAAATGGTTCTGGTATGGTGTCCAGTTGCACTATGTTTTGGTAAAAGCCAGTACTTATTTTAAGGTCATGAACATATACCGCAATATGGTTCAGTTTGGGCTGTAGTTTTTGTGCAAAGCAGGCAGTGCCTGCGGTCAGGATAAATAATGCAAACAGGATCGTTCTTTTCATTGAAGCAACATTTACAGCAAGCTAAGTTTTTTTGTGTAATCTTACTAAATAGAATTGCGGCAGGGAACAACTGGAATCTCATTAGTTGTTTTGGTTATATTTGTTCTTTCCGGAATTGACATCTTTTAAAACCAAAACAAGTAAGATGAGAAAATTGTTATTCGTTGTTGCCCTTCTCTTTTCTTTCAATGTTTTCTCCCAAAAAGTAGACCTTGACCGCTATTGGGTAAAATTTAATTATATGCGGTTGCCTGATGCACCCCTGCCGGAATACCATACCTACAGCTGCATGGTAAGCAGCAGCAGTAATATCAGGGATATCTTCCCGGAAGACCAGCTTTGTTCCATGGTGATGATCGATGGATGGAAACAACTGGAGTCAAAAGCGCATATCAGTATCAACATGACCTTCAGGGATGTGATCGTTGTATCCAATACCATCCAGAAGCGTACAGAAGAAATAAAAAATAAAGATGGCAAGGTTACCGGTAAGCTTTATTATTACTATCCTGAAGTGCAGTACACCTGGGAAGCTTCCGCAAATGTTACCGACCATAAAGGCAAAACGATCATGGGTAATACTATCTATTCAACCCGGAGCGATACTAAAGTGTGGAAAGGAAAAGAATACGATACCTATGAACTGGCACAGGAATTTATTTATAACAACAAGCGTGAGATAAAAGACAATATTGTACAGGGTCATATTACAGAAACTGCCAAAAGTTTAAAACAATATTTGAATAACACGTACGGCTACCAGTCCTCCTGGTACAGTGATGCTTTGTGGATACTTGATAATAAAAAGCATCCTGAATATGACGGGCAGCAGGCTGCACTGGCAGCAGTAAAAACAGCATTGGCTACTGTTACAGCAGAAGGTACCCTGGATGAGGCAAAGGAAAAAATGAAACCGGCCATTGATTATTTTAATGACTTGAAAAAAAGAATTACAGGTGATGAGAAGGCAGATAAAAAATTACGCTATTCTGCATTTTACGGCCTTGCAAAAATTTATCTTTTTTTGGACATGCCGGATGAAGCCATCAAAGAAGCTGAAGGGCTGGTGCAGAATGATTTTGATACAAAGGATGGAAAGCGGTTAAAAGAAGATGCAGAAGAGCTCAAAAGGAAACTGGCAGCCAATCATACAGTTACCCGGCATATGCAGATAGATATCAGCCAGTTTGAAGGACCCAAATAGAATAACTAAATTATTCTGCCCATACAATGGGTGATACATTTTTATCCTCTTTTATTCAGTTTTGCCTGCCGGTTCTTTTTTTCCCGGGGAAACAATAATTTTTGTCCCTGTAAATTGTATGAAGATGCGAAAACTGCTTTTAATCACCGTAGTGTTTATTTACTTCCTGCAGGATGTTAGTGCGCAGGGGCGATTACCCTACCTTATTCCTTACCGGAAGGATAGCTTGTGGGGGTACTGCGATTCAAATAAGAAAGTAGTGATTACACCGCAGTTTTCTGTGGCACCACTGGTGGAATGGGTGAATTTTAACCTGTGGCACGAACCGGTTCAGGTAGCACTTGTTAAAAAAAATGACGCTGCAGGCGAGCTATGCGGCTTAATCAATATGCAGGGAAAAATATTGTTGCCATGTGAATATGACCGCATTGGTTTCTGGAACGATACAACAGCCCACCTGGTTGCGGTAAAGGGCAGCAATTATTATACAGTAAACGGGCATACTGGTACAACAGAGCCTTACAGTGATCCTTCTTTTTCAGGTTATCCCAATTTGTTTTATGAATCTGCTCCTTTTGAAAGGATTGCTGAAATAGTGGACGAAGCCTCTGCCATCATTAATGGGGGACAAGATAATTTTATAATTATACAACGTAACCGTAAATGGGGTATCCAGTCAAATAATAAAAAGGACCTGGTAAAACCTGTTTATGATACTGTCTGGTCAGCCGGTAATGATGTATTCATTTTAAAGAAAGCAAACTATTATGGGCTGGTTGTTCCGGGTAAAAAGAGCACCCCCATCATCTACCAGGAAATAAGAAGGACCAGCGACGGGTATAATTTTACTGTAAAAAGAAATAACCGCTGGGGCGTTTTAATAAATGACTGGAAGACCGAAGTATTGCTGGGCGACAAACCCTGCAGCGAGGTGGGAGAACTTTCAGTGTACCGGCTTACTGCAGTTATAGATGCTTCAGGAAAATTTTTAGGTTATATTGATTATAAGGGTAAAAAATATTGGGAATAAATTACCCTGGCTGCAGTATTGTTTTTCATAATTAAGACTAACTTAGAATAGCGATCAAACTCAGTACTGTATTTACCCAAAATGAAACGCTTATGAAACAATATTTTCTTGGATTGCTTATATCCTTTACTGCAATCACAGGTTTTGCTCAACAAGTAAATAAAAGCGATTCGCTGCCCGGAACCAATATAAAGGCCATCAGTAAACCGGTACTGGTTATAAAAGGAGAAGATATCCGCCGTTTTCCATCTGCTAATTTTTTGGATGCTGTAAACGCTTTGTATCCCTGGGTGTATTCTTTTAATGCAAATCCTAATTTATTCCTGTATGTGGTAAATGGTAATGCCCTTCCGGATATCAATGGCATCAGCCTGCAGGATATTGATGAAGTGGTATTTGTTCGTGGTGTGCAAAATGCAGCAGTGTTTCCTTTGTCAAGGTTGGGTACATTTTATATTAGATTAAGAAAAGTGAGTAGCGCAAAACCAGTGATCAGTTTCAATGCTCAATATAATTTTCTTGATAAGAAAAATTTATACGACCCTTTCGAAACTTCAACAAAACTGGAAGATAACAGTAAAGTGAGTTTGGGTAACCGCCAGCTTTACCATCTATCGGTTTCAGGCGCAATAAAAAAGTTTAGCTATTATGTTTCATTGCAGCAGTTATTGAGCAATATGCCCCGGTTCAGTAATCATACGGTTTATCAAACTTCTTCAGGCGCAAGAGATACACTGGACAGGAAAACGGATTCTTCGTATAAAAATATCCATGCTCTTGTAAACCTTGAATATAAGTTTTCTCCAAAAGTTTCGCTGGCATTGCTGGGCAGTTATACACACGCTTCCACGGGCAGTGATGTTGAGTTTGATAATATATTTCATGGCCAGCCTGCGGTATCAAATGGCAGGATCAATAATTATTCTGGAGGCCTTGCATTCAACTGGCAACCGGTATCAAAACTATCTAACCAGTTAAGGGTGGAATACCGCAATGTTTCTGCCAGTTCAGATTATGCGACAAGTTTTTTACTTGTCAATGGTCCTTTCTTTTCGCAATATTATGGTGCGGAAAAACGAAAAGGCGGTGACAGGAGATGGTTAGTGGAAGACAGGTTGCAATACCAGTTTACCAGCGGCAAATTAAAAGGAACAGCAGGTGTTAATTTATCATGGTTTCATCACACGGCTGAATACAACAGGGCAGGTGTAACCAGCCAGGTGGTGCTTGGGTCTCCTTTCCCTGTAAATTATGTGGTACTGAATTCGTACAGCGGAAGCGTTTTTTCTGTCTCACCCGAGGTGAATATGTCGGTAAATGATGTGGTGAATATTTATGGCAGCCTCGGTGTGCTTGCTAAAATAAATACATTGTTTGGCAGCTACAGTGGAAGAAAGATAAATCCGGCCGCAGCCATAAACTTTGATCTTAAAAAAATCCTGAAAGCGGGTAATACATTCAGCCGGCTGGAGCTTGGTTCTTCTTATGCAAATACCGTGTTGAACGCACCACTGGGTTACTGGTTACCTGATTATCCCGGTTATACTGCTCCTTTGATAGGATCGCTTTTTGAATATTATTCTCAGAATGGAAAACGGGACATGGTAAGTAATAAGATCTTTGCTGTAAACGCAACAGCCGGCTTTTTAAATAACAGGCTGCAAACAACAGTTGAATGGAGCAGCTTCACCCGCAAAGATGCACTTGCTTTAAATACAAATGCCGGCGTTACTTATGTATTAACAACACGAGAGATAACAGGGTTTTCATTCCTTGCTTCAGCAAGTCCTGTTGTTCAAAAAGATTTCTCCTGGAGAGTATCATTGAATTTCCTGTTGCCTAAATCAAAACTGAAGTCCGCAATTTTTACTGATAATGCAGGCTATACTTTCCAGGCAGGTATGCAGCATGTCTTCAGCATCCATGACTTTTTTGTGCAGGCAAATTGTATGTTTGGCAGCCAGCAGTATGTTTATACAAACGTAGGCTCCACGACAGTCTCAGAAAACAGGAAGCTCACAGAAGTAGTGCTCAATTATTTTGCAATAGGATACCAGCTTAAAAAGAATGCCGCAGGTAAATTGCCTCCTGTATCCTTCTTTATTCATTTACGTAACCTGCCCGGCTCCGGTAAAACAGAAGCTTTTTATAATTATGAAAAGTCTTTTGGTCTTGGATTGAGCACAACATTTTAACATTTAAAAATTTCCTGCTGCTGCTCACTTAACATTCCTTTTAGTTATGAAGTATTAGTTTTAAAAAACTTTAATAAACCAATAAAACTTCATAACATGAAATCATTGCTTGCTTTTCCGCTGATCAGCATTGGTATACTTTCATTTAACCAAACTGCCATTGTAAATAGTTCTGGCGACCAGCAGAAGCCAGCCGTACAGGCTGATCCCGTTACGAATAAAATGCCTGCGGCCGTATTTAAGAACCAGGATTTTTTCCGGGCAGAAATTCCTGACTTCCCCTTTGATGTTCATTTTGAAGTAAAAGGGGCTACTGTATATTTCTCCGGTGCTAATTTTAACGCTGTGCAGCGGGGTGCTATTACAAGTGGCAGTTTAGAACCGGTTAAAAAACTGATGCAGCGCTGCGGACCAGGGTCTATCATTGTATTTGATGATGTGAAAGTGTTGGGGCCGGATAACCGGTTGAGACAAATACAAAGTACCAGTATTGTTTTATTTTAAAGATTACCTTATTGATCTGTACCCAACTTTTTTTCCATATAAACAGCGCCGGCTACCGGGTTAAACCGGTAAGCCGGTATTTCATAAAAACCAACTGAACGGTAGAGGTTCAGTGCCGGCAGCATAGTCGGCAGCGTATCAAGTTTTATATTCTTATAGTTGAGCTCTCCTGTAACAGCAATGGCCAGTTCCAGTAATTTGCGGCCAAGTTTATACTGACGGTATTCCGGTTGCACAAACATTCTTTTTAATTCTGCCGAGTCATCATCCAGGCGGCGGATAGCTGCACAACCCACCGCTTTTTCATTTACATATGCAAGCAGCAACGCACCCTGTGGCATATTGTATTGTATGCTGACCGTCTTCACCTCATCTGCAAAGCCCTGGAAACACAGGTCTATGTCAAGTGAAGCTGCATACTGCTCAAACAGTACTTTTGCATCAGCAAATTCCTCTGCTGATGCGGCTTTTTTAAATATGATCTCCCCGTGCTTTTCCATTATTTCCCAGTAAATATAAAATTACTTTATAAAGCCTTACCCGTCTATGTAAAAAACAGACAGTCCTTTCTGTTGTATTACCCGCTTAAATCCCCAGTGACCAGTTGATATAAAAGATATACGAATAGATTCGTTTTTCATGCATATTTGTTTCAAACAAGTATGTATGAAAATTACCCTCGGTATTTTTTTATTCTTTTTATCAGTAACTGTTTCGGCACAACAGGTAAATAAAGGAAAGATAACGGTTATGGTTATAACAGCTGAACAAAACCCTGCTGAGAATGCAACGGTTGAATTATTAAAAGCTAACGACTCTTCATTAATAAAAGCAACACTTACAGGCAGGGATGGTAATGCTGTATTTGAAAATACGGCCTTTGGTCAATACATACTACGGACAACACTTGTAAATTTTACAAGCAGTTATTCAGCACCTTTTGAGCTGGGGGATGAAAAAACTGAAATAAAATTGCCGACGGTGATATTACAGCGGGCAACTGCACAACTGGATAATGTAACTGTTGTGGCAAGGAAACCATTCCTGCAGAAATTATCAGACCGTATTGTGGTAAATGTGGAGAACAGTATTGTAAGTGCCGGCAGCAGTGCGATGGATGTACTGGAACGTTCGCCCGGTATAAATATTGACCAGAATGATGTGATCAGCCTGCGGGGCAAATCAGGTGTCATCATCATGATCGATGGAAAGCGTACACCCATGACCGGTACCGACCTGGCCAATTACCTGAAAGGGCTGCCATCTTCTGCTATAGAACGCATTGATATCATCACCAACCCTTCTGCACGGTACGATGCTGCTGGTAATTCCGGTATCATTGATATACGGATGAAGAAAGATCAGCGCTTTGGCGTGAACGGAACGGCTACCGCTGGTTATGGCCAGGGCGTTTATCCAAAGGCAAATGCAGGTTCCACTTTTAATTACAGGAATAAAAGCCTGAACCTGTTTGGTAATTATAATTATGCATACCGGGTGGGTTTAAATCACCTGCTGCTCGACAGGAACTTTTATGAGAATGGCGTCTATAACGGCGGAGACCTGAAAGATAATTATTCCAAGTCTCCTTCTTCCACGCATACCTCAAGGATTGGAATGGATTTCTTTCCCTCTAAAAAAACAATACTTGGGTTTGTTGTAAACGGCAACTTCAATCACTATACACGTAAGAATGATAACAAGTCGACTGTATTGAATACAGAAAAAGAGGCCACCAGTACGTTTAATTCTTATGCATCCAACAACGATCACAATAATAACTGGCTGGTGAATGTAAACTTTAAACATACCTTCGACAGTACAGGTAAAGAACTTACTGCCGACGCAGATTATGGAGAATACCGCTCCACCTCTCTTACAGTAAACTCAACCAATTATTATAAACTGGATGGTACACCGCTGCAGCCAAAATATACACTGAATGGCGACCAGGACGGAAAACTGAGTTTTAAAACAGCAAAAGTTGATTATGTAAATCCTCTCGGTAAAACTGCTAAATGGGAGGCCGGTGTTAAAACAAGCTATGTTTCATCAGACAATGATGCAAAGTTCTTTGATGTAAGCAGCGGAACGCCGGTGAATGATGTAAACAAAACGAATCATTTTTTATACGAAGAGTATAACAATGCCGGTTATATCAATTTCAGCAAGGAGTTTCAAAAATTTGATATGCAGCTTGGCCTGCGGGGTGAAAGAACTGATATCAAAACATGGCAGGAGATGGGCAATGTAAAATTTGATTCCAGTTATTTCCAGTTGTTTCCCAGTGCATTTTTTAATTATAAATTAAAGGAAGAGCAAACAATAGGCTTATCTGTAAGCCGGCGTATAGACAGGCCCGGTTATTCAGAGCTGAACCCGTTTTTGTTTTTAATTGATGTTACCACCTATGCCACCGGTAACCCAGGGCTGCTGCCGCAAACCACCTGGTCATACGAATTAAGCTATACTGTAAAAAGCCTGAGCTTCAGCGTTAACTACAGTCATACAAGAAATAACCAGAATATTACACTGGCGAGATTCAAAGAGGTTTTTCCAAACGTGCCTTCTCCTGAAAATGTAACGGTACAGATCCCGATCAATTTAAAGTCTTCTGATTATTATGGAGTTTCTGTTTCGGCACCGGTTAGGATCAACAACTGGTGGAGCATGATCAATAATGGCAACCTGTATTACGAAAAATTCAATGGAAATTTCAGCGGCACAGTGTTGCGTAACGGAAGGCCTGCTGCAGATATACGAACCAATAATACATTCACCTTTAAAAAAGGCTGGACAGCGGAGTTGAATGCAAGTCTCAATACCGGCGGCCAATACGGCTTCCTCGTATTCGATCCCCAGTGGTCATTGTCTGCCGGCGTGCAAAAAACAATTTTAAAAAATAAAGGGACCATCCGTTTTAATGTAACCGATATATTCTGGACCAATCTTCCCAAAGCCATCATTACTTTTAGTAATTACATTGAGAAGTGGCATGCATACAGGGAGACAAGGGTTGGTAATCTTTCATTCACTTACCGCTTTGGAAATAACAAGGTGCAGGCTGCACGCCGCCGAACCACCGCTTCAGAAGAAGAAAGGCAAAGAGCACAATAATCATCAGCTCCTGCGGATGGATTCCAGTAGTTTTAAATGCGGCTGCAGGTTAGTAATAGTATCTTTTTTCAAAAACTCTTTCAAGTGTTTGTAAAAATGACTGTAGTCGTAATAACCGTAATCCTTATACCTGAAGTCTGATGGCGCATTTGCCAGTTGCTGTACTGCTTTGCGGATGCGTAGCACCTGTAATGCTTTTTTTGTGCTCAGGCTGGTGGTGGACTCAAAATACCGGTGGAGTGTTCTTGGAGATATATTGTATTGCTTCGCAAAATCTTCCACCGATGTTTCAAAGTCATTATTTTTATCGCAATGCTGCAGGATAGCCGAAACAATCCTGATTGGTTCCCATGAGCCATGGTAGGCCTGTATAATAGAATTGAAATAACCGTTCAGGAGTTGTACCCTTTCCCCGAAGGACGATACTTTTTTTATATTATCTATTACATCCTGCTCCATCAGGTAGGAGAGCGGGTAAATATGCTCCCTGTACTCTGCAAAATTTACTTTCGTTTTAAATATGACCGGTGATATTTTAAATTTGATGCCAAACAGCCTGTTGCCCTGGCAGTGGTAACATTCAATGGCATTGTTCCTTGGTAAAAAGCCATCAGTTTTCATGCTGAACTTTTTATCCTGCACCTGCATAATAAAAGGTGTGCCAAGATTGATAAGATAAGTGTAACCGATGTTCGGGAACAATGCGTCGGAAAAGCCTTTGGGATGCTGTTGAAGCAGCTCATCAAATTTTGTTTCCCAGAAAAAATCAATGAATGCTTCCAGGGCAGGCAGTGGCTTTACCCGGTAATAATTATTTTCAAAGTGTTCTTTATGGAAAAATTCTATGTGTTGCAAGAGGTAATTATTTTTACTAAGATAAAAAAGCCTGCAGGCTTACCGAAAAGAATTGTGTAAACGGGCAACCCTTTTGCAGATACGGTTGTCAACTTACTAAAATGCCTTTTATGAAATATGTGATTTCAATATGCACTGTACTCCTGCTGATTTTTTTTATAACCGGTTGCAGCCGGGAAAAGGCGCCGGTAAAAGCCAAATTCAATACGAAAGCTGTTAACAAGATGGAAGGTGTTTGGGAGTTAAGGGCTACAACAGCTGCTATGATGCCCGGTGTTTTACAGCACCCGCCTGGAAATGGTAACCTGTTGAAGTTCCTGCCCGGGAACAAATACGAACGCTACCAGAATAGGACTTTTACAGAGTCGGGAAATTATGTTGCGGTAAAGGATAACTCCGTGGAAGAAAATGTATGCCTGGATATACAGGATGGACAATATGAAGACCGGATCATTTATAATAACCAGGATGTAAATCCGAAAATATTCTTCCATTTTAAAAGTGATGAAAGGCTCCTGTTCATTTCGGGGTGCTACGCTATTGATGGGGGACATACAGAAGAATACGAACGAATAGATCAATAAAAGCTTTCAGTATTTAATGCTTCTTATACCAGGTATTCCGGGAATTAAGCGGTCATTTTTTTAATCTTTTCTGAAGTTTATCATTCAGTATTTTGTTCTTTAATTTTTTATTCAGGGTAAGCTTCAGCTGCACTTTTCCGCTGTCATCATTGATGGCCCTCAGCCAAACACTCATGCCGACCTTTGCTTTGGTGCCCTTGTTCTTTACAGCTTCATCAGTAAAATTTTTGTCATTTAAATTACTTAAAGGTACCTGCAGCAGCATGTCTGTATTTTTACCTTTCAATCCATAATTACCCTGCACAAACAGCCTGCATACATTGCTGGCAATTTCCATCCGGTTTATAAAAACTTCAGTTCCTTTAATTTCCAGCTTGTCTTTTATCTCTGCAAAGCGTACATCACTCATATCCCTGTTTTTAAATACAAACGATTTAACCTGGCTGAATGGCGGGAAATTTTCAAGGGCACCATTCTTTAAAGAAAAGTCCAGCGTGCCAAATAAACTTGCTGGTACAATATTGCCCCTGCTGCTGATATTGGTTTTTAATGATGCTTTTGAAGTAAAGCTACCACGCAGGTGCTGGGCTTTGATAGCATCCTGTCCAAAATTATCAAAGGCGTACAATAGTTTCCTGATGTCTACATTACTTACCTGTGCTGCGATGGTGGCAGCATGTGTATTACCAGGATTGTGTATTAGTTTGCCATTGGTTACAATTTTTCCGCCGGCAATATCAATGGCCACCCGGGCAAGTTCCCAATGGTGTGGCAGAAACTTAATCGTTGCTTCAAAATTTTTTGCCTGCATATTCCCATGTTTTACGGCTGCAGCTTTTATACCTGTTTCAATGATACTGTTTGCAAGAATATTATCGAGTTTGAGTGCGGTGGCTGCAAAACCGGCTGTGGGTGCCGATTTCCTCTGAGTTTGTTTTGGCGCTGCAAATAATGGATTAAAATCTTCCAGGTTGATGTAGGGCGCATTTACATAGCATTTAACAATGGCTTCCTGCGAAAGGTCATTTACTACAAATTTTCTACGTATATTTTTCCCTTCCACCCGTACATTGAATTTGTTCTTAAGATAACTGCAGGTAAATTGCCGCATACTGATGCTGTCTTTATAAAAAGCCACATCACCATTGCAATCAGTAAAAATAAAATTTCGTGGAGTGTATTCAATCACACCGTTCTTTATCAGCAATATACCTTCCAGGTCTTCCAGCATCGAATTGTCTTTGGTAATGGGGCCGTCATATAATAACTCAAGATTTACATCCCCGCCTTTCAGGCTGATATCTTTTAATGCAAACTTGTTATCGAGCGCCTCCAGTTTGCAGTCGGAATAAAGTATGAAATGAAGCTGAGGTTCAATAAGGTTGGTAATGCTGATGTCCTTGCCGGTAAGGTTAACGCCATCCCAGTCGCCACTGAAGGAAGAAAAACTTATCCTTGAATTATTATCTGTGTGTGCAGAATCCCTGTTCACACTATTCATGAAATTGCCGGCAAAGCTGCACCTTGAAAAGCTTGCTAATGGTGTTGCCAGTGTATTGTCTTTTGTTTGCCAGTTGATATTGACTGCCGGTTCATGGTTGGGCAGCAGCGATCCTTCAATGGAGCCATTCACATCAAGCGGCATTTTCATTTGTACCAATGCTATTTTTTGCCGGATGGCATCCGTTACCACAGCTTTTGCTTTTTCAAAAGGAAGATCTTTTGTATCAATATTGATACTGTACCCGGGATAGGTTTTATCAAAAACAAATTTTCCATTTAGTGTATAAGGATGCTTATCGATATGCACAATTGTTTTATCAAACAAAAGTGTTTTAGTGGCAGTGTCCATTTGTAAATTCCATTCAGCATCCACATCCATTTTTTCAAGATAAGCCCCTTTGCTAAGTACAAAACCGAGGCCCTTTTTCATTGATATCTTTTCGTCCATTCGTATATTCATCATCTTGCCCTGCTGGTCGATGGAGGCATTCATTTCATTTACAACGAATGATATTTCTTTATTGGCCCTGTTGTCTTCTATTGTTACTGCAAGGTTTTTTATATCAATATTATTAATAGCTATTGCATGGCCGTTTTTCTTTACAGCACCAGCCTGCTCATTTTTTTTCGGTTTTAAAAGATATTGATTACTGTAACCGGCGCTGTCAGTAAAAAGATGAAAGCTACCATCTTCTATATAGATGCTGTTGATTGTTTTTTTTGAACTGAGCAAGCGGAAAATGCTGAGCGAGGTGGAGAAACTTTTTACAGAAAGAATAGGTTTATTATAAACAGAATCAGAAAGCGAAAAGCCTTTGATACTAAAACCGATGGAGGGAAAATGTTTCCATACACTGATATCAAGATCGCTGATGGTTGCTTTGCCATCCAGTTTTTCTTTTAATTGCTCCGTAACATACCGGATGATGCTTTCTTTTTTGCTGTTAATGTAAATCCCTGCAATAAAAAGGATCAGTAAGTACAGCCCGGTAATACAGGCCGCAGTAATGGCTGTTCTTTTCAGGATCTTTTTCCAGTTCATAGTTGGGATAATGTTGTGCAGGAATAAGCAGATTCAATATAACTCTTTTTCTTTATTATATAACAGGAGCAAAAGGAGGCCGTTACAAAAGCGGAAGCCACCGGTTTTCACCGATGGCTTCAGTTTGTGCCTTGATCTTTATCAGAGATGGACTGTTCAGATCAGTTGAGGTAAGTACAGTTTTAAAATCAAAGGCACCATTTAAAGTAATTTCAGAGTGCTTAAATTTCTTGGGTATAATGCTTTGCCGGCGCTATAAAATATTGGATCGTTCAGATTCTTCAAGAATATTAAATTCCGGGAAAATTGCTCAGCAAGAATTGGACTTTTCTTTAACTGATTTCCAACACAAAGAACCAACTTTTACAGGCCCTGTACAATAGTATTTGTAAGGCTAATATAATCGACGTAAGAAGAGGGCTGCTGTAGTAGTATTACTACATGCTTTAAGCTGCAAACGTTTGCAAATCGCTTGTTTTATTAATCTTTTATAAAGGGAAGGCTGGTTTTGTACTTATCCTTTTTTACCTGCTCCCTTAGTTTTTTAAATGATTCAAAAGGACCTTTTGTAGCAAACATGTTGATGATCCATGCAGGGAGGCTGCCACCCGGGTCTACCTGCAGCATAAACTCCACTTTTACCTGGCCATTGGGCAGCGGCTCCATCGTCCATTGGGAATGTGATTTGCGTATACGGACAATACCTTTATTTTCCGGTAAATGATCAGGTTTGTTTTCTGAAAGTACTGAAACTGTTTTTGTTTTGGCATCTTGTGTTATCCAGAGCCTTACAATAAAATCCCGGTTGCTTACTGGCCAGGGTGCCTCCACTTCGGAATAATAGATCAGTTCCGAAGCAGATACCTGTTTCAATACTGAACATTTTTTGGTGGCATATACCCAGTCGGCCGTGCTGTTGATATCCATCAGTACTGCTGCCACCCGGCTCAATGGGGCATCGATGGTGCAGGTGGTTTTTACTGCTTTGAACGGTGAATTCTCTGTTATTTTAGTGTAAATTTTTATCCCTTCTTTGTCCACTTTTAAAGTCCAGTCTTTTTGCGAAAAGCAAATAAAAGGGGATAAGAATAAAGTGCAGAGTACAAATGCCCGGAGTTGTATGTTAAATCCTGTAATAAATCTATTCATTTGCTGGGCGCAGATTTCAATTTTGCGAAGCTGCAAATATAGGAACAAAAGCAGATAGTGGATTTAATTAAAGTTTAACCATTGTTTTCCGGTTGTTTAATAAACATAAATAGTTACAAAAATTTATGGTGATGCAACCAATCATGCAAATCCATCATCTTTCGGTCTCTGAAACTTAATCCTTTACAAAAAATCCTATACTGTATTAAGTATTGATTTCCGTACCGTAAAAATCCCGTTTTATGTAATTTTTTTCACTTTTTACAGGGAGAATGAACAAAAAAGGGGAATACATCACATTTTGGCACAATAGTTTCTGTGTATTTTAAAAAGTAGGAAAATGAAAATTCAGTCCAATAAAACATCAGCACCGGGTAAAGTCATCAATGCGGTTTCTAACTTTTTTAACCGTCCTTTCAGGCAGACCAAGAACCAGTTTACCGAAACTATTTATTTCCTGCGTAAAGAATTAACTCCTTCTGAAAAACCTGAAATGGTCACTGCCGATAAGAATGCTCATTAATTTCTAATTATTTTAATGTTTTCAGTACAGACAGGTCTTCATCAGGCACAAGTTTATTTCGTTCCCGTGTTTCTTTAATTTCTTCCATCAACCTGTATACAGATGCAAGGTGTGCCAATAATACCAGTGGTACCACACAGGCAGGCAACCATACAAACGGGAAATGAAGAATAGCAACGTTTGGTTGCTCAAATGCAAATTGCTGGAACCCGAATGGAGCAGCAAGTATTGCATTGATAACAATATTCGTCAGCAGGCCAAGACAAATAAAATTCCAGGCTATTATCGCTTTTTTGGAAAGACTGTTTTTTACAAATCCAAAATAATAGATTATCGGTGCACTCAAACCGGCAAGTATATCAAAGTTTCTTCCTTCAAATGTCATCAACTCCGGTATTGTTTTATATTTATAAAGACTGAATAAGATCAGTTCCACGGGTATCCTGATACAGTGTAGTAATACCAGCATTTTCAGGTCGAGTTTGTTTATAAAGTCTTTCCCCTTTTTAGAGATTAGTAAAACTGCTGTAACGATCACCGGCGGTATTATAGTAAATGCAAACCGTGGTGGTATTGTATCGGTAACAAAATAAAAGCCAGCCAGCCCGGTTACCAGTTGCACCACCAGCCAGGCGCATAGTATAATAAGGACTTTTATTGAGTTACCGGTTGCCCTGTAAAAAATAAACACAGTTAAAAAAGTAACGAGCATAAAGCTTATGCTGATGTAAGAAGGTAATTGTTCCATGGCATTTGTTTTTAAATTTTATACAAAACAAATACACAGCATGGATAATCTTCTTGGCAAATGGCAAGAAATAAGCGCAGTTCATTTTTTTGAATATTCTTTCCGGATACGGCTGAGGGATGTATCGGTAATGCCGAGATAGGAAGCAATATGTTTCAATGCAGCCTGCTGGAATATTTCAGGGTTATTTTTTAATAAGGTATTATAACGTTGTTCGGCAGTTTCTGTTATCATGGAGAGCATACGTGTTTTTAAAGAACTCAGGCCCCTTACGAGTATGCTGCGGCCAAATTCACGGAATTCCTGCCGTGAATGAAAAAGATGGTTCAGTTCTTCATACGTAATGTAGCAGCCACTGCAGTCCTGCAGTGCTTGTATATTTTCCTTTGACGGGGTGCGGTTAAAAAACGAGGAGGCTTCAAACACCAGTTGACCGGCTGAATAAAAAGCGGTGGTTACATCATTGCCGTTTGTATCATGTGCAAAACCTCTCATAAATCCTTTTTCAAGAAAATAATAGGTATCACATATCTTACCTTCCTCCAGCAGGTAGTTATTTTTTGCAACAGTTCTTTCAATAAAGCCTGCTGCAATTTCTTCCGCAGTAAGTGGGTTTATAAACCTGTTGACCTGGAGGAAGCTGGTTAAAAGCTGGCTGTTCATATGATGGAATTATTGGTAAGGTTGTTGGTTTGATAATAATAAATATCCTGTCGCAAATTACCTTTTGTATTGTCGCTTTTGCACAGCATTTATTGTATATTGATGTAAGACATTTGTGTAGTAAAAATAAAATATATCAAAATAAAAATTAAAAAAAATGGCAACAGCAGAAAAGACAGTTATCACGATTGAAAGTGTGATCAATGCATCCGTATCTAAAGTGTGGGAATACTTTAATACGCCTGATCACGTAACAAAATGGAATACCGCTTCTCCTGACTGGCATTCACCCAGTGCAAAAAACGATCTTCGTGTTGGTGGCAGTTTTACGTACAGGATGGAAGCAAAGGATGGTAGTTTTGGTTTTGACTTCAGCGGAGTATATGATGCTGTTACTCCTGAAAAGTATATTGAATATACCATGGGTGACGGTAGGAATGTAAAAGTATATTTCAGTGGCAACGGTGATACCACCACGCTGGTGGAAAGCTTTGAAGCGGAAACAGAGAATTCAGAAGAACTGCAGCGTACGGGCTGGCAGTCAATACTGGATAATTTTAAGAACTATGTTGAAAACAATTGAGCATGATAACCACCAATTTTGTAACCGCATGTTGTACACATGCGGTTTTTTATAAGCGGTACTAAAAAGAACAAGTGTATCCATAACTTGAAGTAAAATGACCACCATGAAAAATATCAGCCTCCTTTTACTTTTGTTTTGCAATACTTCTATTGCGCAGTTTAATAAAATAAAACCCGGTAAATATAAACCAGGCTTTATTTCTATAACACGTTTTGATGCATCGAGACCTGCTGTAAAAGAGCAGGCCGTACAAGATAAAGGAAGGATTATACAGATCAACCTGTGGTATCCCTCGGTGGGTGGCATAAGGAAAATGCGGATGACAGATTATGCAGCGCTTGCAGGAAAAGAATTAGACAGCAGTGAACTGCCTGGCTGGACGCAGGCAGGCATTGATAAATATTTTGCATGGCCCGTTTCTGCTGGGGCTGATAAAAATTTGATCGCTTCTTTTTTGAATAAACAGCAACCAATGCTTGCTTTCATGAATGCTGACTGGATAAAACAAAAAATGCCGCTGGTGATCATGGTGCATGGCTTTGCAGCTGACTATGCATACATGGCTGAATACCTGTCGTCCTTTGGTTACGTAGTGCTCCAGGTGCCAGTAAAGGGTACAACACAGTATGAACTGGATTATGAAGGGCTGGGCCTTGAAACACAGGTAAAGGATAATGAGTTTGCAATAGGTGTTTTACAAAAAGAATTTCCATGGTTCAGTGATAAAGCTGCAGCCGTTGGTTTTAGTTTTGGAGGTCAGTCTGCGGTGGCGCTGGCGTTGCGTAATAAATTTATAAAATCAGTTGTAAGTCTTGATGGTGGTATTGGCTCTGCTTTTGGCGCAGGCTTACTAAGCAACCAGCTTTATTACAGCGATTCACTTGTTACAATGCCGTTACTCCATTTGTATAATGCAGCAGACAGTTATACCGATCTC
This sequence comes from Ferruginibacter sp., assembly GCA_047600665.1. Lineage (GTDB taxonomy): Bacteria > Bacteroidota > Bacteroidia > Chitinophagales > Chitinophagaceae > Ferruginibacter. Next base: position 98,429 of record JASGKJ010000003.1, on the reverse strand, counting down.
TCCTGGTTTAAATATATCAGCAAAGCAAACAGGCTGCTGGTTCCTGTAAAAAATATGCAGCATGGCTATTTCACCAGCTTTGGATTGCTTGAAAAGGATGTGCCTGGCTTAATGGGTAAAAATATTGCCAACCCGGGGAACGGTTACGAAACGGTTATGCTCCTTACAAAGCAATTTGTTGTGTCAGCTATAAATGCAGGGAATACAGGCCTGGCTGGCTTCCTGGGAGAACAAAAAAACGTTTATCCCTGGATAAAAGATTGCATTGGTGAAGCAAAATTATTCCTGTCAGGAAGTTGATGGGGTGGCATGTTTATTGAATTTTCAACAGTAAATAAATTGCCATACACAATGAAACACGATAATTCAGGATGGATAGATGGGATCGGGCTTTTCCTGGTTGTATTATACCTCATGCTGTCGCTTTCATAATTAAATCCTTTCGCCATAGTTTTGTACAATGAAACTGTACATAAAGAATATGGTATGCAGCCGTTGCAAAATGGTGGTAAAGACAGAACTTGAAAGACAGGGTTTGCATCCGCTGTCAGTAGAGTTGGGTGAAGCAGCAATCGTAGAAGAATTATCAAAGGAACAGCTGCAGCAATTAAATACAGGGTTAAAGGCTTTCGGATTCGAAATGATCGATAACCGCAAAAGTGGCCTGATAGAAAAAATAAAGAATATCATTGTTCAGCAGGTACACCATTCAGATGGTGAAATGAATAACAATCTCTCTCAAATAATATCATCACAGCTTCACCAGGATTATAATTATTTAAGCAACCTGTTCTCCGAAGTGGAAGGCACCACCATTGAGAAATATTTTATTGCCCAGCGGGTGGAAAAAATAAAAGAGCTGCTGATGTATGATGAGCTTAACTTATCACAGATAGCCGATAAACTTGGCTACAGCAGCGTGGCGTACCTTTCTGCACAGTTTAAAAAGGTTACCGGCCTTACACCTACTTTCTTCAAATCACTCAAAGACCGCAAGCGCAGGAATATAGAAGAACTGTAAATCTCGTAAAACCTGCAAAGAATTCCATAACAATGGCACCAGTATGCCTGGGTAATTTTGTGTTGTAAATAATTTTTTATGACACATACATACAAAATATCCGGGATGACCTGCGGCAGCTGTGAAGCGACTATAAAAAGCAGCCTGTTGACAGTGCCGGGTATAACAGCTGTTGAAATATCAGGAAAAGAAGCGTCTGCGATCATTTCAATGGAAAAACATATTTCTTTAAGTGTGTTGCAACATGCACTGGGCAACAGGTACAATATTTCAGCCCCTGCACACCACGAAATGGCAGAGCTGGCAAAGAGCTGGTTTGCCACCTACCGGCCGGTGCTGCTGTTATTTGGATATATAACAGTGGTCAGTTTAATTACATCCTTTAAAAATGGGGCATTTTATTTTACTGCAGCCATGAACACGTTTATGGCAGGTTTCTTTCTCAGTTTTTCATTTTTTAAAATGCTTGACCTGCGTGGATTTGCTGATAGCTATACCATGTATGATATTATTGCAAAAAGGATAAGATGGTGGGCATATATCTATCCATTTGTTGAACTGCTGTTGGGTATTGCTTATGCTATTCATTTTGATCCTGTATTGACAAACAGCATTGCATTTATTGTGATGAGCATCAGTATCATTGGTGTATTGCAATCTCTTTTTAATAAAAGAGTAATACAGTGTGCCTGCCTCGGTGCGGTATTTAATCTTCCCATGAGTACAGTCACCATTATAGAAGATGCATTGATGATCGTTATGAGTGGTATAATGCTTTTGCTTCAACACAATTAACAACCTTGTAAATAAACGGCAATGAAAAAGATAAAGACTTTGATCATTTTGATGTTAACATTGAATATGGCTTATGCCCAGCATGAACATCATATGATGGATACCACAGGTAAAAAGCCCGAAGCTGAAATGAAAGCGGATACAATGCCTGGTAAAATGGAGCATCATCAGGGGCATGATAGCATCAGTAGTATGACACATGCCTTTTCGCTCAATCTTCCTATGACCCGTAATGGTTCCGGCACAGGCTGGCTGCCGGATGCATCACCCATGTATGGTAATATGTATCATTCAAAGAAATGGATGTTTATGCTGCATGGAAATTTATTCCTGCATTATACCAACCAGGATTTTTCAAATAAAGGTTCAAGGGGTGGTGATAAGCTGGATGCACCCAATTGGTTAATGTTGATGGGGCAACGCAGGGTGGGAGAGAAAGGCTTGTTTCATTTCAATACCATGTTCTCTTTAGATGCAGTAACAGGTGGTAACGGTTATCCATTGCTTTTTCAAAGCGGGGAAGCGTACCAGGGAAAACCGTTGGTTGACCGCCAGCATCCGCATGATCTTTTTGCAGAGTTATCGGTGAGTTATGCGCATACCTTATCGAAAAAAGCAGATGTATTTGTGTACCTGGCTTACCCGGGTGAGCCTGCTTTAGGCCCGGTTGCCTTTATGCACCGCCCTGCTGCTTTATATAACCCGGATGCACCGCTTTCACATCACTGGACAGATGCGACTCATATCAGCTTTGGTGTGGTTACGGCAGGTGCCCGGTTGGGAAAATTTAAAATAGAAGGTTCATCGTTTACAGGCAGGGAACCCAATGAAAAAAGATATGATTTCGACAAACCCCGTTTTGACAGCTGGAGCGGCCGGCTTTCTTTTAATCCTTCTGCTAACTGGGCATTGCAGGCGTCGCATGGGTATATAAAAAGCCCGGAAGAACTGCATGCTGCTGAAGATGTAAACAGGACAACGGCATCAGCTATTTACAGTAGGCCATTAAAAAACACTGGCTCTTTTAACGCCATCGCTTTATGGGGAATGAATAAGGTGAAAGGCCACGATGCTGAACATGCAGCTTTACTTGAAGCATCCCTCAGGAAAAATAAATGGGCTATTCATGGCCGTTATGAATATGTTCAGAAATCTGTGGAAGAGCTGAACCTGGATGATGCGGTATATGGACATGATGCTGTTTTTGGTGTCAATGCATTTACTGCAGGCTTGAACTATGACCTGTTCAAACTTGGTAATGCGAATGTAGCCGGAGGCACACAGCTTACCGTTTATAAAGCAGATAAAAAACTGGATGCACTATATGGCAGGAGCCCAATGGCTTTTGAAGTATTCCTGAGAATATATCCCTCGCTGATGAAACTGTAATGATAAATCACACAGGGTATTTGCCACAGTATTTTATATTGCCATTTTCAAGTTCCAGCATATTGCTGATGCCAGCAGGCAGGTCAATATCATAATGGGATACATAGATCAGTGTATTGCCAAAACGGTTACAAAAATGCTCCACCGTTTCTTTGAACAGGTTTGTTTGTTCTTCATCCAGCCCCTGGCAGGGTTCATCTAAAATGAGTAACGGCGGGTTGCGTACAAGCGCCCTTGCCAATAAGGACAAACGCTGCAGGCTCATAGGCATTTGGTAGAACGGCTTACCGGCATATTTGTTCACCTGTAAATACGCTATCCATTCATGTACCAGCTCCTGTTGTGAAGTAGTGATGCCTGAAACAAAACCGATTTCTTCATTAAAACCTGATGCGATCACTTCAAAACAGGTAGTGGAGGGCTGGTATGCGTCTTCCAGTTTTTCGGGGTGCAGGGCCACCAGTTCAGCTACATGTTCCGGTTTTCTTAAAAAATGTATATGCATTTCGGGGGAAATATAGCCGATCTTATTTTTCAGTTCCCAGATGGTTTCACCGCTGCCTTTTGGTTTATCAAAAAGCAGGATGCCTTTTCCAAATGCTTTTGGATTATCGCCATTCAGTAAACTCAGCAGCATGGATTTTCCTGAGCCATTGGAGCCTCTCAGTAACCAGCGTTCACCACGGTTTACCTGCCAGCTTATATTGTTCAGCACCACCTTGTCTTCATATTGTATGGTTACATTGCTAAGTTTTACGACTGTATTGAAATATGTTTCAGGCGCTGCTATTTTTTCAAGCAGCCTGTCCATCCCTGCTGCTGTGCCGGCAGCATACTGCCCGCCTGTTTTTGTATATCCTTCCCTGTTAGTTTCGTCTGCTATTCTTCCATTATCAAGCTGTATTATTTTTGAAATGCTCAACGGGATATCATCGGTTTTCGATAACAGGATATAGGTGATGCCCTTTTCATTCAGCGTGTCAAATATTTCACATAAAAACTGCCTGCTTTTTTTATCAACGCCGGTGAAAGGGTTATCCAGTATCAGCAGCTCCGGCTGTTTGGCAAGTGCGGTAATTAACTGTAAACGTTTTCCTTCACCATTCGATAACTGCGTAAGCTTTTCTGTTAGTATATATTCCAGGCCAAATTGTGTGAGCAGCAATTTTATTGAATTATTGTATGCGCCAAAATATTTCTCCAGGTAATGTGTTACTGTTGGAATATCTCCATCATTGCTGTACTCATAGCGGCTCTGGTAATAAGATCTTTGGGAAAATGCTGTACGAAAATCCTGTTGCTGGTTGACAAATACAATGGACGAAGTATGAGCAATTCTTTCTCCTGCCGAAGCCAGTAACTGCCCGGCAATGATCCTGCCCAGCAGCGTTTTGCCACTGCCGGATGGACCGGTTATTATCGTGTTTTCTTTTTTATTAATAGAAAGATCGATGCCGGACAGCAATACATCATTTTTATAATATAAATCTGTTCGTTTTAATGTTACTAAACTGTTTGCCATGATTGCAATTAAATAAAATTTCCCGGGGAATTCTATAGAAGATTATGCGGACTAAACAAATAAGCCAAGCTGGACCGGCTTTTTCACAATGAGCGGTTCATTGTTTTCGCCTGTATTATTGATGTTGAATACTTCTGTGGCTTTGTAACGGGAAGCCACAATGATATTGGTATTGCCTGCATGTTTCCTGAAAAGCGCTTCAGCAATTTCGGGTGTATTATTTTCTTTTGATAAATGTGATAACAGCACATGCGACATAAATGGCGGCCTGTGTTCAAGAAACAACTCCAGTGCCTGTTTATTGCTTAAATGCCCCTGGCCGCCACGGATACGATTCTTTAAATGAACAGGATACCTGCCTTTCTCCAGCATTTCCTCATCATAATTTGATTCTAAAAATACAGCATGGCATTGCTTAAAGTAATGGATCACCTGTGAACAGGTTGCACCAATATCTGTAAAAATGCCGACTGTTATACCATTGCAGCTTACAATAAAACTGTGTGGGTCATTGGCGTCATGTCGTTTTGTAAAAGCTGTTACGGTTAGGCCATCAATCAACACAGGTTCGCCGGCAGTAAATGTTCTTGAAAGATGACGTATCAGTATTGGACCATTAGCAGCTGTTTGTTTTGTAATGTAAACAGGCAGGTAGTACCTGTTGGCTAATGTGGATACTCCTTTTATATGATCCGTATGTTCATGTGATACAAAAACAGCTTTTACTTTTTGCATACTGAGACCAAGCTGTTTCATCCGCTTCTCTGTTTCCCTGCAGGAGATACCGGCATCGATCAATACAGCTTCTGTATCGTTACCGATATAATAACAGTTACCGTTACTGCCCGAATTTAAGGATGCGATGGATAGTGCCATTTGGGTACAAAGAAAATGATTTATCAGCTATTCCCGGCGGGTTTACCGTTTCATTTGTTTTAAATAATTCACATTGTATTTTATGCTGTCAAATGGATTGTTGGCGTAATCTTCCTGTTCAATAAAATAATATTGTAGTCCTGATTGTTGCCAGTGCTTAAACATTGCTTTAATATTCAGCGCACCTTTACCAAATTCCACGCTTTTCTTTTTAACAGTATCCATGTCTTTTAAATGCCATAAAGGGAAACGCCCGGGATATTTTTCAAAATAGTGCAGCGGGTCTTTGCCAGCAGTTATTACCCAACCAAGGTCAAGTTCCATACATACAAGATCCGGTTGTGTATTTTCGAGCAATACATCATATAAAACTTTTCCATTGTCACTGTCAAATTCTGAATCATGGTTATGATAGCCGAATTTGATCCCCAGCTTTTTACACTGCTCCCCGGCCTTATTAAATCTTTCTGCGGTCTTTTTGTAATTGTCAATGGTTTGTCCGCCAAAATTAATACTGGCGCAGATAAGGTATTCCTGGCCGCTCTCTGCCGCTTCTTCCATTGTTTTTTCCCATTGATCATCCAGGTGAATGTGGCCGCTGCGCAAGGTCATCCTGTGATCTGTACAGATCTTTTTTATTTCTTTTGGCGACAGGCCATAATAATGTCCTTTATCACTTGAAGCAGATTCTACCTGTTTTATACCAAGCGCTGCAATCTTTTCTAAAGTGCCTGCTGCATCTTTACTCATTTCATCCCTGAAAGTATATAATTGTAATCCAATGTTGAGATCTTTATGAACAGGCAATTCATCAAAGCGGGGCAGCATAACAGTGCCGGCAGCAGTTACGGACAAACTCTTTACAAAACCTCTTCTTGTTTGCATACAAAATATTTAATGGTTCAAAAAAGGTAATGCGGAAAGGCAGGCATTACAATGAGCATTGAATCAGAAAATAAATTTACGGAGAAGCTTTAATAGTCTTAACGTTTTATTTGTAAGCGGTGGAGATACAAAATGGTCTCAGGATCATTAATCACTTTTTTAAAAATTTACGACTATGAAAAAGATCATTACACTCTTCGTATCCGTCTTTACCCTCACTGTTGCTTTTGCACAATATGGCCCCGGCAATGATTATGGAAAAGAAAGAAATGCCGTTTACAGTGACCGGTATAAAAAAGATGGTGACCGCCGCCGTAACGACCATTATACTGCCCTTAAACGGGAAAGAGACATGCAGGTGGCTGAAATTAACCGGGAATACGACCGTAAAATTCAAATGGTAAGAAATAAAGTTTTTATGGGACGTTCCAAAAAAGAACGGCTGATCTACCAGCTGGAAGATAAACGCCGTGATGAAATAAGAAATGTATATGCAAAATATAATGACCGCCTGGATGACAGGTACGGCAACCGTAATTGGTAGTTTATGATTTGATAAAATAAACCCCGTTGACATCAACGGGGTTTTATTTTAGACTGGCAATAAATATATATGAGAAGAAAATTCCCCGGTTATGTATAACCCGGTATTTATCCAAGTTTATTTTTTTAATGACTTATCAACAATTCCGGCCTTGCTGATTATTTAATTGTTAGCGATGTGTGGATAGTGTCTTTTGGCATAAATATTTCGATACTCCTATTAAACATTGCCATATGACAGATATTTCCATTTATTTATATGATAGTGGTCTTCAAAATAATGAGAAGCCGTTACAGCACAACAGTTATTTTAAAGAAGGTTTGCCGGGATTGCCTGCAGACCGTAAATGTGGCTATTTCGAGATGCCCGAAAATAATTTCTTTAAAGATGATGAGCAGATGGAGAAAGAATTCAGGGATGAAGCCGTGAAAAGTAAAGAGCATATTATAAGTGAGTATTTTCTTTTACTGGATGGTAAAGTGATTTCAGCAGAAGAAGTGCTTAGCCGTCCTATGGAAGAAAATTATTGATCATGTTTGCTGGTCGCAGTTTGTTTTAGTTGTTAAAATTATTAACTTAACATCCAAAACAAACTTATCTTGTATGAACACAAATCTAGAGCAACGCATTACCAGTTTGGAGAAATCACTCCGCTTTTATCAATTTGCATTTTCTGCGGTTATTCTTGTTGGACTGACCATCATGATCACTTCATTCAAAGATGATAAAAACCAGTCAGTGCCCGACAAGTTGCAGGCAAAAGCTTTTGAGGTGGTGGATGAAGCAGGGAAAGTGCTGGTAAGTCTTTCCACCTATAATGGTAATGGGGCAATCAGTACTTTTAATAAACAGGGAGGCTATCTTGTTGATATTGTGTCCAACACATCGGGCTATGGTAATATGAATTTGTACGATGGTAAAGGAAAAGCAACCATTCAGTTATTTAATGTGAAAGGCGGTGGGGGTGCTATTTCCATAAAAAATGCCTATGGACAAGATGCGATCATGCTGGATTTGATGACATCAGGCAGTGGCCATATTGGTGTGAACAATAGCAGTGGCAATGCGCTTTTATGGCTTGGAGAAACAACGGAGCGTAATGCGGATTTTAAACTATATAACAATGCAGGAAAAATGGTATCAAGACTCGCCTGTACAAATGTAAGTGATGGCAGCCTGGAGATGTTTAATAATTATGGAACAAGAATGCTTTATCTTACAACTGATGTGGACGGAAAAGGAAGTGTAACGGCTTATGATGGTAACAGCAGCCGCATCGGCAGGTTACCACAATAATTTATTTACCTTGTCATAGAAAAACACCTGCAGTAAACCTGCAGGTGTTTTTGTTTGCCGCAATTAGCCCTGTTAATGTCGCAGCTGCACCTTGTAACAGCAAAAGAATGCAGCTATGTTTGTGCTGTAAATATTATTAAAACAATAAAATAAAATTATATGCAAAAGATCACCCCGTTTTTATGGTTCGATAACAATGCACTGGAAGCCGCTACCTTTTACACCTCTCTGTTTAAAAATTCAAAAATTTTAACCACCATACCGGGACCGGGTGGCTCAGTGATGGGTGTATCCTTTGTTTTAGATGGTCAGGAGTTTAAAAGTTTGAACGGAGGCCCCATGTTTAAATTTACAGAGGCCATATCCATGTTTGTAAATTGTGAGACACAGGAAGAGATAGATATGTTCTGGGAAAAACTTTTGGAAGGCGGGCAGGAAAGCCGTTGCGGCTGGCTTAAAGATAAATATGGTCTTTCCTGGCAAATAATACCGCCGGTACTTGGCCAATACCTGTCTGATAAAGATCCTGCAAAAGCCGGCAGGGTGATGCAGGCAATGATGCAGATGAATAAGATCATTATAGCCGATCTGCAGAAAGCGTATGAAGGATAATAAATAGCTTTTATATTAAATGGTAAACATGTTGCCGGCATCCTGTTATGAAAAATAACAGGATGTTTCTTTTCATTGCTTTTGTTTTAAATTGTAGAAAATTTTTGCATGCCTGTTGTTATTCCCCGCCGCCGTTTTTTAAAATCTGCTGCAGTAATGGCGGCTGCTGCAACTGCAGGTTCTTCTTTTAGTTTTAAAGGCAAACCTTTACTTTCTTTTTCTACGCTGGGCTGCCCGGACTGGAGTTTTGAGCAAATCATCAATTTTGCAGAACTCAATAAATATGATGGGATCGAATTAAGGGTTATCCAGCGGCAGCTTGATCTTATAAAGTGTAAGGAATTTAGTAGCACAGGAAATATTAATGATACATTAAGAAAAATGGCAGACAGGAACCTGCGGTTTGTTAATCTTGGATCTTCCTGTACGTTGCATTTTGCTGAAGGAGCTGAAAGAACAAAACAGCTTGATGAAGGAAAACGTTTTATTGATTTGGCAGCTGCATTGAATTGTCCAAACATCCGTGTGTTCCCTAACAATTTTCCGAAAGACCAGGAAAAAGAAAAGACAATGGAGTTTATCAGCAAAGGATTACTTGAGCTGGCTGAACATGCAAAAGAAACAAGGGTGATGGTGCTGATGGAAACACATGGAGATGTGGTTTACATCAATGATGTAGAAAGGATCATGCAAAATGCTGTGCATGCACATACAGGTCTTGTTTGGGATTTTACAAATATGTGGACCATTACAAAAGAAGCGCCGGTGCAGGCTTACAGCCGGCTGAAACAATATATTCATCATGTACATGTAAAGGATGCAAACATGGTTGATAATAAACCACAGTATACTTTGCTGGGTAAAGGTGTGGTACCTGTAAAGGAAGCGCTCAATACACTAATTAAAAATGAGTATAAAGGATACTATAGTTTTGAATGGGAAAAATTATGGCACCCTGAAATTGAAGCGCCTGAAACCGCACTGGCAGATTACCCTGTGTCAGTAAAAAAATATTTCCAGTTATAAGCGTTTATTATGCCGCAGGACACACTTTATGTAAATAATAAAGCAAAAGAACAGCACACGTACGATGCCATAGTTGTGGGCTCCGGTATTAGTGGTGGGTGGGCTGCAAAAGAACTCTGTGAAAAGGGGTTGAGGGTATTATTGCTGGACAGGGGTGACAATGTTGAACATCCAAACTATCTTACTGCAACAAAAAATGTATGGAACTTTCCTCACCGGCTTCATTTGTCAGAAGAAGATAAGCAAAAGCAATACGTTCAAAGTCGTCACTGGTCTTTCAGGGAGGACAATAAGCATTATTATATAAATGACCAGGAAAATGCGTACGATGAAATAAAACGGTTCGACTGGATACGTGGAGATATTGTTGGTGGCCGATCATTATTATGGTCAAGAGCCTGCTACCGCTGGAGTGACCTAGATTTTGAGGCTAACCTGAAAGATGGTATTGCTGTTGACTGGCCCATCCGTTATAAAGATATTGCACCCTGGTATGACTATGTTGAATCTTTTATTGGTGTAAGTGGTAACACGGATAACATCCCTCACTTACCCGATGGTGTTTTTCTGCCACCTTTTGAAATGAATATGGTTGAAAAAAGTTTCAAACAAAAAATTGAATCAGTTCACCCGGGCAAAAATGTTATCATTGGCAGAACCGCCAATCTTACAAAACCGGTAAAGGGCAGGGGACAATGCCAGGCAAGGGATCTTTGCCACCGTGGTTGCCCGTATGGTGCTTACTTCAGCACCAATGCCAGCACCATTCCAGCAGCTTATGCCACGGGTAATTTGACAGTGTTGCCCAATACACTCGTGAATAAAGTTTTGTATGATGATAAAAAGCAAAAAGCAAGCGGGGTGGAGGTTATCAATACAAAAACGAATGCTGTATCAGTATATCATGCTAAACTGATCTTTTTAAATGCATCTACGGTAGCCACTGCTTTTATACTGCTGAATTCTGTTTCTTCCCGTTTTCCTGGTGGCCTTGGTAATGGCAGTGACCAGGTGGGAAGAAATTTAATGGATCATCATAAAGGCTTATCTGCTTCTGCGGCAGTGGATGGTTTTGAAGATATGTATTATTATGGCCGCAGGCCAACAAGTATCTATATCCCCCGCTTTAGTAATCTAAATAAAAAAGATGCGGCTTTTCTCCGTGGCTATCATTTTGGCGGCAGCGCTTACAGGAACAGGGTACAGCAGGCGGAAGGTATTGGTGAATCGTTAAAAGAAGCGTTGACTGAGCCCGGCAGCTGGCGGATGAACATGTGGGCCTTTGGTGAGTGCCTGCCTTATGCAGATAACAGGATAATGTTGAACAGTAATAAAAAAGATAAATGGGGCCGGCCTGTTATTGCAATTGATTGTGATTTCAGGGAAAATGAAAAGCTGATGAACCGGGATATGAGTGACAAAGCAAAAGAATTATTGGAGACCGCCGGTTTTAAAAACATCAGCATACAAAATAAAATGTCTTTTCCCGGTAATGCCAATCATGAAATGGGTACAGCACGTATGGGAAGGGATAAAAAAACGTCTGTGCTTAACAGTTATAATCAAATGCACGAAGTGCCGAATGTTTTTATAACAGATGGTTCCTGCATGGTCTCCGGTTCCTGTGTAAACCCTTCTTTAACTTATATGGCATTAACTGCACGTGCCTGCAATTATGCAGTAAGTGAAATGAAGAAAATGAATTTATAGGATCACTCCTTAAATGTGTACACTAACGGTACCGCTTGCGTAATTTTTTCCACAAGACATATCGTTTTGCTTTAAGAATATTTCCAGTATCAATCAGTTTTCATTGATTGTTTAACTGGCATATCCTTTGGCTTATTCACACCAAACAAAATGATTTTTTATGAAAAAGCTATTTATCCTGTCTTCTTTTGTATTTGTATCAATGCAAATGATGGCACAGGCTCCGTCCTCGAACGAGATCACAAAGAAAAATTCATGGCTGAAAATGGGGCTTAATGCCGGGGTGCCTGTAGGTGACCTGGCTGACGTAAGCAGTTTTACGCTGGGTGTTGAACTGAAAGGCCAGTTGATGGAAACCAACCATGTTGGAATAGGTTTGACAACCGGGTACAACCATTTTTTTGCAAAAAACAATTTCAGCAGTTTTGGTATTGTGCCGCTGGGTGCTTTTGTGAGAGTGTATCCCAAAAGCGAAGGCTTTTTTGCCGGGCTTGACGGAGGCTATAGTATCATCACCAATATCCAGGATGCCAAGGGCGGCGTTTACCTGCGTCCGCAACTGGGTTACCATAATTATGACTGGAATGTATTTGCTTATTACAACAATATTTTCCGCAGTAATGAAAATGGTGGAAACCTGGCCCATGTGGGTATTGGGGCTACTTATAATATCAGGTTTAATTAATAGTTTTAGAACAGTTTCCAGGACCCCGGTTAGCCGGGGTTTTTTATGTAAATATTCTCAGTTTGGGAAATGAAAATTGGGGAATTCGATAAAAAATTGGGGAATTTTTTGTACGCTTTCGGCCTCAAAATATTGTTAACCAGCTGTTATTTTTTTTGGCAAGCAGTTTGATATTTTATCTGTAGGTTTTTCATAGGATATTGGACTTCCGGGGCACAATTTCAATTGAGCCCTTTTTTTATACCCCAAAGGATGGTGCTTTTTAATTAAAGTTTCTGGATGGTTGTTCTGCGTATTTCCCTCAGCTTTTTAAAATGTGAAGCCGGTAAGCCTGTAACCTTTTTGAATTGGTTGGATAAATGTGCCACACTGCTGTAATTAAGTTTGTAAGCGATCTCGGTAAGTGTAAGGTCTTCCAGTACCAGCATTTCTTTTACCTTTTCTATTTTAAGTGCGATCATGTACTGTTCTATGGTACTTGCCTGCATGGCAGAAAAGTAGCTTGAGAGGTAAGCATAATCATAGTTCAGTTTTTTACTCAGGTAATCAGACAGGTTGCTTTTAATCCGGTCATTGTTTTCTATATAATCGATGATCACGGCTTTCACCTGGTCGATCAGTATGCCTTCTTTGTTTTTCACAACTTCAAGTCCCGCTTTTTGAATGGCGTTGTTGAACTGTTTCTGTTGTTTGTCGGATAATTTTTCTTTTACATCAGCTTCACCAAGATCTACTTTCAGCGGGTGAAGCCCCATTTTTTCCAATTCTTCCTTTACTACAATCTTACAACTTTCGCAGGCCATGTTGCGTATATACAACTTCATAAACAGTTTAGAGGTTTAAGTCTTAAATATAAGTGTATTTAATTTGTAATACAAGGGGCAGTAAAATTAAAGTCTTTTACGGTTATCGGGCAGGATGGAAATAATAAAGCCCGGGTGATTTGAATTGGTGCGTATTTCCAGCGGTGTTCCTTCCGAATAACTGATAGAAAAAAGTTCGGTGCTGAAAACCTCCGATTGATGATATTCATCCTTCATGAACTCATGGATATAAATAACCATTTCTTTTGGCAGGTTAACCACCTGTACCATTGAAGGAATGCGGCGCAATTCATCGTTGTGGTAAAAACTTACAGTAGCATCAAAGGCAATTATGCCATCTGCTCTTTTCAGTTCATAATCTTGTATAAACTGCAGCAGTTCGGTTTTGGATTTGTTCATTGTGACCTCCGGGGTACAAATTAGTTTTTACTGTGTCAACGACTGTTATATAATTTCCGGAATCTTTTATATTTTCTTTGATATTATATATTAACGGTGATTTCCAAGCCATAGCAGGCCATCAATGATAAATTTGTTTTGAATATCATTATTAAATTGATGGGATAATTCTTTATTAGAGCCTGTTTCATAATCCATATCATTATGTCCCATGTTGATATAGATCATCCGGTAGTTTTTGTTTGTCCACGCCACCGGGTAATAACCGCTGTGCCATATTTCATGCGGCTTCGGACCGGTGCCAACAGGAAAGCTGCTGCTGTCTATCGATAATAAAACCTTGATGTCCTGATTTTTTCTCAGGTCTTTTTCCCAGCTGTACCATTCATTGGGTGATGATTTAAAAACAGGCGGGAGTCTTTTTGTTGCAGGATGCAGGCTGTCTTCTTTTTTTAAGAATGCGGCGGTAGGCCGCCAGGTATTTCCTTTGTATTGACCGGCTCCTAAAAATTCATAATGATACCAGTCCCAGTTTTGCGGATAATTAGATGGTGTAAGTGCAAAGCCTGCAAAATGAAAGCCTATCCAGCTGCCACCATGTTTCATGTATCTTTCAAATGCTTCTCTTTGCACTTGTTTCTCCGGTCTTGTATCTAAAAAAAGGATCACCTGGTAACCGGCAAGTACAGAATCATTTAGTTTTTCCCAGTTATCAGTGGAATCATACACGAAATGGTGTTCTTCTGCAGCCAGGCTGAGCCACCTGTTTGCTTCATGTACAAAACTGATATGCGCCAGGTCATTCTTTGCAGTATAAAAGGCAAGTACCTTAAACAATGCTGTTTGCTTTTGTGCATTGGCGGCAATAACATATACCAGCAGCAATATGGAGAGAATGATTTTTTTCATTATTCAATTTAGCATACAGGCGGCATAAAAAAACCGGGAAAATAACTTCCCGGTTTAGTTTATTTATTTGCGGTTTAATTTGCTTTGATCACCTCGTACCATATTTCACCGTTTTCCTGTATCACTGGTTTGTATTGTGCCCCGTCAATGGTATAAAAGGTTTCACCGTCGATGGTCACTTTTTCATATCCATCAGGGAGACTTTCCACAACAGCACCTACCGGTGGCGACACCACGTAATAATTATCTCCTCTCTGGTCATAATATGTACCATTGTAGTAGTAGTAAGGATAATCCCTTACCATTATTCTCCTGTATCCAAGTGGCAGCGTATTTATATAAATACCAATTGGAGGGGCAACCACTGTAAAGAGGTTATTATAGGGACGATAGAAAATACCATCCCAGTAGCGGTAACCAAATCCGCCAAAGTTTATACTTATATATGATGAAGGAAGACTGTAAAAATAAGAATTCCTTCTTGGCAGGTAACCATACTGCCAGTTAGGGTTATAAGCATTATAAACAGGATGCCTGTTATAACCATATACAGGTCTGTATGCCGGCCTGTTTAATGAACCTACAACTACGGGACGTACCGGCCTGTTCACAACAGTTGGCCTGCTGGAAGGATTATAAGCCGGGCGGTTTGCTATATTGTTGTTTGAAGGTGACCGGAGGTTGTTATTATTATTGTTTATACGTGGCCTTTCCGTATTACGGTTAATATTTTGCCTGAATGCATCCCTGTTCACCTGCCTTCTTTCGACAGTTGAGGGACGCTGGTTCCGGTCAAAATTCCTGTTGGTCAATTCAGGTTTCCTGTTTTCAAATTGTGCATTATTCCTGCTGCTCCGCTCACCACGCTGTGCCGAAGCTGTATTTATCAATACTAACCCTGTTGCAATAAGACAGGGAACATAAAGCCATTTCTTTTTCATTGGGCTATTTTTTATTTGAGTAATAACATGGTTCTTTACCGAGACAACGAAAAGTTACGAAAGTTTAAAGAACAATCTTTCTATTTTAAAAATTATAACATTTAAGATAAAAAGCTAATGTTTAGTGCAGGTATAGTAAAACAGAGCTGTATGGCCTGGCCGGCCCATATTTATCATTGATGATAAAATAACCTTTTTTATATGCGGCCATACCTTCCCAGTTATAATCCTGGTATGCTGCCGGAAACTCCCAGAGGTTTTTCCAGGTTAAATGTTCCCCGCTGGCATCGATATCAACCAGGCGGCAGTAATTATGAAAGTTATTACTGGTGTTTATTAAAGCATAGTTGCTGTCAGTGGCGGGAACCCGGTAAACAGTATCTGCACCGCCTCCTTTAAAGAAAAAATTGATCGCAGTAAAATGATTGTTGCCTGCGGGTGTAATATCTGTTATCCTGAAAGGTATCTTGTCTGTCAAAACTGAGTCCTTGCCTGGTTCAAATAAAGGGTTGTAACCGTAAACATAATTATGCTCAAAATAATTATACTCATAAAAGCCATACAACCTGTTCCTGATAAGTGCTATTGCCTCAAACCCGGCATTGTAAACAGCACTGCCATCAGCCTGTCTTGGTTTTGTTACAGCAAGCAGCGATGAATCAAGGTATACGCTGCCGCTACTAAGTTTTCCTTTTATGAAATAGCAGTTGGCAGAAGGCGTATTGGTTTCTACAGAAAAATAAACTGTTTTATTGTCAATTATAAATGCTTCCAGCCCTTCATACACCTGTTCCTGTTCCTTCATCTTATTTCTTAAAACATGCAGGCCGTAGATGGTGATCTTCTTAAATGGCAATTCGTAAGTACTGTCCTTTAACTGCCGTTCAATATCGGCCAGTTTTATGGAATATAGTTTGGCTTCTTTATTATCCTGCAGGCGGCTTTCGCTCATCATAAAAAGAGCGCCGTTGGAGATTTGAAGCCCGGAAAACTGGTTGTCATAATCGCTGATCTCTTCCGGCAGCCTGATCTTGCTTGCTGTAAAATCATGTTGCTGGGCATCTGCATTCAATGCATTCAGAAGGACGACAAAAATCAAAGAGAAGTATTTCATACTGTAAATATAAACCTGCCCTGTAATAGATAGTAATGGGGCCTGTAAAATTAAGACAGGAGTTATAAACCAGCATAATCAATATATAGCCGCTGGACACAAAGCCCGGCGGGCCTAAGCCTGTATTTTTTATCTTCGGCATGTATGAAATGGATGTATAAGCCCATTGTTTTATTGCTCGCTTTATTTTTTACACATACAACATTTTCACAGGTTACAGATGGCACTGCAGATTCTTGTATTACAGGTGTTGGACGAAAAAGCGCAACCGGTAGCAGCTGCTTCTGTGGAATTATTAAAGAATGATAAATTAATAAAAGCAGCCCTTACTGATGGGAGCGGCGAAGCAACATTTGCTGGTATTGATTCTGGTACTTATGTATTTGCTGTAACTTATACCGGCTACCAGCAACAGGCTGCTGCAGTTCAGCTTCCGGCAAAGTCAGGTAAAAAAATTGTAACACTTCAGCCGGCTGCAGGCACATTACAGAATGTTAATGTCGTTTCAAGAAAGCCTTTTGTTCAGCATACACAGGGAAAAGTAATATTAAATGTGGAAGCAGCTGTTACCAATGTGGGTACCACCGTACTGGAAGTGCTGGAGAAATCTCCGGGTGTGATGGTGGACAGGAATGGAGGTATTGCATTAAAAGGAAAAGCTGGTGTGCTGGTGCTGATTGATGATAAGCCGACTTATTTATCCGGTGCCGACCTGAATAACCTGCTGAGCAGTATGAATTCGTCGCAGGTGGAGCAGATTGAACTGATGCCAAACCCGCCGGCAAAATATGATGCAAGCGGTAATGCCGGTATTATCAATATCAAAACAAAGAAGAGTAAAACAAAGGGTTTTAATGGCACATTTACGGTGGCAGCAGGGCAGGGGATTTACCCCAAGAATAATAACAGCCTGGTATTAAATTACCGTACCGGTAAGATCAATACTTTTCTTACTTACAGCATGAACCTGACAAAATATCTTACCACTATTTATGCGCTTCGTAAATATTATGATGATAATAATACAGTGACTTCCGTACTGGATCAGCCTACAAGGTTTATGGGGGTGGTTTTTAACAATACGCTGAAAACAGGGCTGGATTATTTTCTTTCCTCCAAAACAACAATAGGCTTTGCCGTTAGTGGCACTTCCATTCACAGGGAAAGTGACAACACTGCTACAGCCACCTGGCTGGATGCCGCCGGTGGTTTTGATTCTTCCATTTCCACCAAAAGCAGCAGTGATAACATGTTTAAAAATATTGCTGTTAACCTGAACATGCGGCATGCACTTTCATCGATGCAGGATGTCAGTATTGATGCGGACTGGTTACGTTATTCTATCAGGAGCGACCAGCGTTTTGATAATGCCTTGCAGCAGCAGGGTGGTTATACTGAAGCCTCCAGGGGTAGCATACCTTCCTCTTTGGATATATTTTCAGCCAAGGCAGATTATACACTTCGTACAGGAAAAAATAATACGGTACTCGCCGGCTATAAATTATCAAGGACCAATACAGATAACATTGCCTCCTACCAGAATCTTGAAAATGGAGGCTGGGTGGATGACCTCGGTAAGACCAATCATTTTATTTATAAAGAAAATATTCATGCAGTGTACAGCAGCCTCGAAACAAAAAAAGGAAAATTCAGCCTGCAGGCTGGCCTGCGTTATGAATATACCAGCTACAATGCCCACCAGTTGGGTAATGCCGTGCAGAAAGATTCTGCCTTCTCCCGTAATTACGGCGGATTATTTCCAAGTGGTTACCTCAGTTATGAGGCAGACTCCATCAATATTTTTACACTGACTGCTGGAAGAAGAATTGACAGACCGCCGTTCCAGCGGCTGAACCCGTTTTATTTTATCATCAATAAATATACTTATGAAACGGGCAATCCCTTCTTCTTACCACAGTATAGCTGGAATACAGAGTTGAGTCACCAGTATAAAAATTTACTTACCACAACTTTGTCATTTGCTGTTATTACAAACTATTTTTCACAATTATTTTTAACCGACACTGTAAGTGGTAAACTGTTTTATTCACAGGGAAATGTTGGTAAGGCCTATGTTGCCGGGGTCTCTACAGCACTGTCCGTATCTCCTTTAAAATGGTGGTCGGTAACTGCTGAGGCTAATTATAATTACAAGAAATTAAGCGGATACAACGGTAATAACTACACGACCGATATAAACCAGCTTAATATCAATATCAGCAACCAGCTGAGTTTTTCGAAAGTATATACAGGTGAGATATCCGGCTTTTATACAACGAAGGCAAGGAATGACCTGCAGGAATTATTATACCCCACGGGGCAACTGTCACTTGGTGTGTCAAGACCGGTATTTAAAAAGAAAGGTACATTGAAACTCAGTTTCAGGGATGTGTTTTACACCAATGCAATGGAGGGACTCACGCAATTTGACAAAGCCACCGAATATTTTATCCTCCGGCGGGATTCCAGGGTGGTGAATATTTCATTTACGTACCGATTTGGTAAAGCTTACAAAGCTAATAAACGTTCTTCGGGCAGTGCTGCCGATGAAATGGAAAGAGTGGGGAACGGTAGTTAGTTTATTCACTGCAAGCCGTAACTTTAATTCCTTGTGATATACTGCAAAATTGATTTTATGAGAAAAATGCTTTTTGTCCTGTTTCTTTTTTCTGCTACCGTTCATGCACAAACGCTTACAGTTGATAAGATCATGGCTGATCCCAAATGGATCGGAACCTCTCCTTCAAAAGTTTTTTGGAGCTATGACAACAAACATGTATTGTTCAGCTGGAATCCTGAAAAAGCTATCAGCGATTCTGTGTACAGTTATTTGGTCAATGGCGCAGCACCTGTTAAAGTAAAATACAATGACGCACAATTTGCCGCGGCTGCCAGTAATGGACAATACAATAAGGCCCGTACAAAGATTGTTTTTGAATATAAAGGTGATATTTACCTGCAGGATGTAGTGTCTGCTTCCTTCACCCGTATTACACAAACTTCAGACAGGGAAAGCAATGCTGTATTTATAATGGATGATGCATGGGTGGCATACCAGAAGACAAATAATCTTTTTGCATGGAATAGCTCAACTGGTATTACCCGCCAGTTGGTAGATTTTCAAAAGGAGAGGCCGGCTTCAAAAAAAGCAGATGCACAAACAAGTTTCCTGGAACAGCAACAATTAAGTACTTCTGAAATTATAAGACAGCGGAAGGAAAAAGCAGATGCTGCAAAAGCTTATCTTGATAAAATAAGAAATACAGATACTGTTCCTGTTATTTATACAGGTGGTAAACTGGTAGAAGATATTAAATTAAGCCCTGCCGGAAATTATTTAACTTATAATCTTGTGCTGCCAAACCAGTCTGCTAAGTCAACTGTTGTGCCAAGCTATGTTACTGAAAGTGGTTACACAACCGATATTCCCGCCCGTACAAAAGTAGGCGCCCCGCTGGACAGCAGTTCATTTTACATATTTAACCAACTAACAGGATCGGCTATCCTGGTAAAAATGGATATGCTTCCCGGCATCAGGGATAAGGCAGATTTTTTAAAAGATCATTCCCTGGGATCAAAAGACAGTGCCGGAATTTTACGTACTGTTCTTGTGACAGGTATTTACTGGAACCCGGCTGGTACAGTTGCTGTAATAGATATCCGCTCCAATGATTTTAAAGACAGGTGGCTGATGCAGCTGGAGCCGGCGACAGGTAAATTGAAGTTGCTGGACCGCCAGCGGGATGAAGCATGGATCGGCGGCCCGGGTATTGGCTGGTACGGCGATGGTAATGCCGGCTGGATAGATGACAATACTTTTTATTTCCAGGGAGAAGGAAGTGGTTATTCGCATTTATACAGTTTTAATATTGCCACTGCTCTAAAAAAACAAATAACAGAAGGAAAGTACGAGATACAGCAGGCTTTGCTGAGTAACGATAAAAAATATTTTTATATTATCACTAATGAAGAGCATCCTGGTAAGCAAAATTTCTACCGCATCAATACAGACGGCAGTAATAAACAAAAGATCACCTCGATGACCGGTGGTTATGATGTAAGTATTTCTCCTGATGGAAAATATATTGCTTACCGTTACTCATACCAGAATAAGCCCTGGGAATTGTATGTACAGGAGAATGCACCTGGCAAAACACCCGTACAGGTAACCAGCCAGGCTATGAGCAATGAATGGAAAGCTTACCCCTGGCGGGATACAAAAATATTCAGCTTTAATAACAGGGATGGCTTGCCTGTATATGCAAGGGTGTATGAACCTGCCCCGGGCAAAAAAAATAATGCAGCTGTCATATTTGTTCACGGTGCCGGTTACCTGCAGAATATTACTTACTCCTGGAGTTATTATTTCAGGGAGTTTATGTTCAATAACCTGCTTGCAGATAAAGGTTATACGGTACTGGATATTGATTACAGCGCAAGTGCAGGATATGGCCGTAACTGGCGTACAGCTATTTACCGCTATATGGGCGGGAAGGACCTGAATGATGAGGTGGATGCGGCTGGCTTTTTGGTTAAGGAATATGGTATTGATGCAGGGCGTATCGGTATGTATGGCGGCAGTTATGGAGGTTTTATGACACTGATGGCCTTGTTCACACAGCCCGATGTATTTAAGGCTGGTGCAGCATTACGTCCTGTTACTGACTGGGCACATTATAATGATGGTTATACTGGAGCGATATTGAACCGCCCGGCAGAAGACAGCATATCCTACCGGCGTTCTTCACCCATAAACTTTGCTGCAGGATTGAAAAATCATTTACTCATTTGTCATGGTATGGTGGATGTAAATGTGCATTACCAGGATGCGGTTCGTTTAGCACAGCGGCTGATTGAACTTGGAAAAGATAATTGGGAACTTGCTTCTTACCCTGTGGAAGATCATGGTTTTGTTGAACCTTCCAGCTGGACAGACGAATATAAAAGGATATTAAAATTGTTTGATGCTGTTTTATTAAAATAGGATGATCATCTTACCAGTACCACGGTACCTTTTTTTACAAATGCTCTTCCACCGTAAGTGATGCCCCTTGCCATCCATACATAGGTGCCCGTGGTTTGAGCTTTGCCTTTAAAAGTGCCGTCCCAACCCTGAGTTGCACTGGTGCTGTAAAATAAATTTTTACCCCAGCGGTCGTAGATTATAAAATACTGCAACGTAACACCAGCTGTGAGCGGTTTAAAAATATCATTTCTTCCATCTCCATTGGGAGAGAAAGCGCTTGGCATAAATATATCTGCATCTGTGTTGAACAGCCGGATAGTAATGGTATCAGTGGTGCCGCATCCATTGGCGTCTGTAGCAGTTACCACATAAGTCAAATATTCCGATGTAAATATTTGCGCCTTAAAAACAGGGCTTTGGTCGCTTGAAGAACTCAGCCAGTTACCAGGAGACCAGCTGTAGTTAAGATTATCTGCGGTGGCCGTTGTTTGTAATTGCAGTGGTTGATTGATAACTGCAATGGTATCGGTCAATGTCTGCACTTTTATTGTTGGGATAACGGTTACCCATACACTATCTGTTGCAGGTTTGGGACAACCCAGTGTATCAGTGGCAGACAGGATATAAACAATAGAAGAATCCGGTGTTGCAAGCGGTGTAAGTGTATTGCCGTTTTGTAACGCTGTTTGCAACTGCCATGTAAACGATGATCCGTTGGTGCTGCCCTGCAATTGTGCAGATTTTCCAAAGCATATGGTACGGTCAGGGCCGGCATTTACTACAGGATAAGCAACCGTTTTAACCAGGATAGAGCCGGAAGCTTTGCAGGTGCCAAGGGACGCTGCAAGATTATAAAGCGTATTCTGTAATGGCGCTGCTTTTGGATATTTTACATTCGCATCGGCAAGACCTGCAGAAGGGCTCCACACATATTTTAATGCATTGCTCACCGGCGACAGCTGTATCGTATCTGTCCGGCAAATAGTTGTATCTGCGGGTAATTGCACATCAATAAAATCAAGCACATTTACTGTAACGGTGGCACTGTCAATACAGGCTTTGTCTCTTAATACAATTTTATATACTGTAGTATCTTTTGGATATACAACCGGGCTGGGTGTGGTTGCATTTAAAATATTATAGTTGGGCGACCATTGAAAGCTGGCTGCGGAAGTGGTGCTTACAAAAAGCCTTAAACTGTCTGCACTGCATATAAGCGTATCAGTAAAAGGCAATATGATATCTGGCTTATCGCTCATGGTAACGGTCTTTGTGATACTTGCTGAACAGCCTTTTGAAGAAGTAACATTTAAGGTAACATTGGCTGTACCGGGTGCAGCATAAGTATAATCAGGCGATGGCATTGATGATACATCAGCACTGGTTGACGGGTCCCCAAAATCCCAGCTCCGGGTATCGATAACGCCGTACCGTACTGAACTGGTGTCTGTAAATATAAACGGAGACTGGTAGCAGCTGCCTGCAACCCTGAAGCCGGGTGAAAAACCAGGATAAATTTTTACTGTTGATCTTGCTGAATCAGAACAGCCGCTCTGGTCAATGATATGCAGTTTAACAGTGTACGTGCCCGTATCAGGATAAGTATAAGTAGGTTCAGGAATTTTTGAAACATCAGAATTGATGCCATTTACGCCAAAATCCCAGTCAAAATTTTCAGCACCGGTTACAGCAGAAAGATTTTTAAATGAAACTGAATAGTCAGTACAGTTCACGTAAGATTGTTCTAGACCAACGCTGATCAAACTGCAATCTGTAACAATGATCTGCAACTCCTTTTTTACAGAATCAAGCAAGATGCCATTACGCCATTCTTTTACATATACTGCTATTACATATTCGCCCGTATCTGCAGGGGTGGTACCGGATATCAAACCTGTCCGGGGATTTACAGTGATCTTATCTCCCATGGGAGATGCTCCGGTATAGCCGTTTATATATTCAAGCGATGGATAAGGTGGCGGCTTTGGTGTGGTGGACCATGAGTTATCTGAAGGGTTGATAGCGTTTAAACCATTTCCAAAGGAATAAGATAATGAGTCGCCATCAATAAGATCAGTTGCCGAAAAGGGCAGTGAGAAAAAAGAAGATTTGCAAATGATGGCAGTATCCCTTGATATAAATACCGGGCTGCTGTTAGTATGGTAATCTTCGTTACTAATAATACCGGGTATACTTGCAGTGAAAGTAATGCCAGAAGATCCTGAGTTGGCGACATTCAGGATATTGTCCACCCTGAAAGCCTGCTGTGCACTGAGTACATACCCTGCATCATTATTGGCCAGCTCAAGCGTAGTTGTATAGGTATATACTTCATAACATACATCTGGCGGGTTGGTAAGACAGGGGCTGAAATATTTCTTCGTTAACGTACGGCTGGAAGTTTTGCGGATAGTTTGTGTCAGCAATGACTGGTGGCTTATGCCATCAAAGATGCCAAGTACCACCTGTTCGGTGGGGCCGGCTTCGGTACAGCTGCCATACATGTAAACGGTTATCTCGTAAAACGAAGTGCCCGGGTAACTGCCAACCCCCGTGTATTTATAGCCGATCCAGCCACCTTTTATATGGTGGGCCGCTGCACACTGAAATAAAAGCAGGAAGAAAAAGATCCAGGCGATCTTTTTATAACTGTATTCAAACAAATATTTTATCCCGGGAAACCTCATAGTGGATACATTGTAAAATTAAAGGATAAAAGCCTGCCACAATCATATAAGATTTACTCTTATTATAAAATCGGGCAAAGCCGCTGGTTGGTTGGCATACAATTAGGATTAATGAAAATAAAAATCATCATTATGAAAAGAAGCAAAACCACAGGCAGGAGCAGGAGCCGGAAAGGGACAAAATATAGTTTCGACAGGTTTTCTGCATTCATCAGCCGTGCAACCGGGAGCAGTGCAGCTTTTGTAATAGCATTATCACTGGTAGTAATATGGGCAGTAACAGGTCCTTTTTTCAATTATTCGGAAACATGGCAGCTGGTGATCAATACCGGTACAACAATTATCACCTTTTTAATGGTTTTCCTGATACAAAAAGCACAGAACAAAGACTCACTTGCCATCCAACTGAAGTTAAATGAACTGGTGGCTTCGCATGAACTGGCAAGTAACCGGCTGGTGGATATAGAAGATATGAGCGAGGAAGAAATGAGGGTCGTTCAGAAATATTACAAAAAGCTGGCTGAACTTACCAAAAAGGAGCAAAGCCTGCAGCAATCTCATTCTATTGATGAGGCAACTAAAATGCACGATTATAAGCAGGCCGGCAGCAGGAAAAAGGGTACCCAGTTGCACCGGTAGCCTTTGAATGATCTGCTGTACCCCTTCGTAATTTTGTAACAGGAAATCTAAAAAATATAATTTCCTGTCATATAACTTTCTTATCTTGTAGTCAACACAAGTCAGTCCAATAACCTAACCACGTAACTGTTCAACTTTACTTATGTCTAAAATTTTAGTGGTTGATGATTCAAGCGACCTGCTTGAGTTATTCGCTTTTATTTTCCAGACCAAAGGCTTTGAAGTAAAAACAGCAGCTTCGAGGGCGAAGCTGGAGCAGGAATTATTTTCTTTTAACCCCGACCTGATATTACTGGATGTTAAACTGCAGTTTGATATGGGTAATAAAATTTGCCGGGAAATAAAGGATGATCCAGCCAGTGCTCATATCCCGGTAATACTTATTTCTGCCAACAGGGAATTATTACAGGATTACAAAGACTACAAGGCAGATGATTTTATTGAAAAGCCTTTTGAAATGGATCAGCTGATTGCCACCATCACAAAATATTTGCCCGCAACAGCCCGCTGATCTTTTTATTTGCTGAAAAAATGATCAACCGTTTGGTTAAAAATTGCAGGCTGTTCAACTAAAGTGCTATGTCCGCAGCCAGGCAGTATCCACAATTCTGCAGCAGGAATGTGTTTGTAAATATCAACCGTATGTTCTGTTGCAATCACGTCATGATCCCCTGCAATGATCAATGCCGGGCATTTTATTTTTTCCAGTGCTGCCGGCAAAATATCCGGCTGCAGGCAATCAAGCAGGAACAGTTTCCAGTCATTCCTTTCTTTTGCTGAAGAGCGTACTTTATTCCTGTTTGCCTCATAATACTGCTGCATTTCTTTCCAGCCTGCAGACCCGAAAGCGGTTGAATCGGGGCGTAGATTGGCGCCGGTGGCTGCAAATTTTATTACTTTTCCCGGGTGGCGCAGTGCCATTACTATGGCATTAATGCCCCCATCACTCCAGCCAATAATATAAGCAGAATCGATGTGCAGCTTATCGAGCAACGCTGCAAAATCATCCGCCATCATTTCAAAACTTAATGAATCTCCATTGTCAGTTGACCTGCCCTGGGCACGGCTGTCCACAGCTATTACCTTATAGTGTTTTGAAAAATAGGCAATGTTATTTTCAAAGGCATTGATACTGCCACCATTGCCATGTATCAACAGCAGTGGCTTGCCCTTTCCATAAATTTCGCAGTACAATTGTATATTTCTTATGGAATAATATTTACCTGCTGACGGGTTGCTGCCATATGCGATCTTTTTATGCTGCGCTGTTACTGCAGGAGCAACCACCAGGCATAGAAAAAGAAGCCGGATATCTTTGATCATCTGTGAAAAATTCTCTACGTTTTAGTTTGCAAATTAGACCGGCATGCATGAAAAGTATCTGCCAGCCCAAAAAAATAAAAGGTATAAAATTTGATATACCTATTTCAAAAATATATGGAGATGGCCAAAAAACTAACTGAAAAGAAAAATAAAATATTGCTGCATAATTTTCCGCCGTTTGATAATAACAGTATTGAAAGTGAAAAAAGGAAACTTATAAAAGCGGGCAAAAAACAACTGGACGCTTTAAAAGAAGCGTATGAGCGAATGGATGACATGGGTTGATAAGATCATCTCCTTGTGGCAGACAATATTGATCTTGGATCGAAGATCACTTTCAATACGTCGATCTTTTCATCTTTAACATGGTACCAGCCACAGCCAAATATGGTAATGCCTGATGTGGTGAAATCATACATCAGGCATACGTCATCACCATCTGTAAAGATCTTCTTAATATTATACTCAAGCCGCATTTGCTGGATACCTGTAAAATATGCATCTATGCCATACCTTGAGCCCATGGCACCTTCAAAGCGAATGTTCTCATCCACATATTCTTTGGCAGCATTGAAATTCTGCACATTCAATTCCCTTATAAAAGACAATACAATGTCTTTAGCGCTCCTTAAAAGCGTATATGTGTCGTTATTCATTTATTCAAAGGGTTTGTAGTTGAATTTTAATGCAAAAAAATTATGCCATAATTAACAAGAGATGATTTTTTAGGATTTAAATGGGGATAAATATTTAGCAGGCAGCAAAAAACTGGCAAATTAAATTCGTTACAAAGTTCTATAAACTTATTCTGTTGGTTTAAACCCAAGCGCTTTTATATACCCTGTATTTTGTGTACAATTTTTAAACCGGCAATTTTCTAAAAAGTCATCCAGTGCTTTTTTTATTTCAGCAGTATTGGATGGCCGGTATTTGCGGATCTCTTCAAAGTTTTTTCTTGGAGTATTTGCATACTGGATCACCGAATCATAATAAGCGGTTTTGCTGAACGTAACAATACCCTTTGTATTATTGAGTTTTTTATATGGCCAGTAATGCCAGCCGATATTATTTGAGTCTAAGGTTTTCCTGAATGCCTCCACCCATGCATCATCGTTCTCGCCGGTTTCGCCGCAATAAATGGGCACATTGTATTTATTGCTGAAATCAATATAATCCTGGATCACTTCTTTGCCTGGTGAGGTCCAGTATTTATGAAAAGTATATACCAGCTTGCTGTCAAAAGGTTTTCCAAATGGCCTGAAATCAGAATCCCATTGGGCACCACCAAGAAACAGCAAATGATTTTTATCCACCTCACGGATGGCTTTTGCGATCAGCTTATAAACCGGCTCCAGCAAAGGATTGAGCTGTTCTTTGTTGAAATAATGGGCAATAGGTTCATTTAACAGGTCGTAACCAATAATGAAGGTTTCATTCTTATATTGTGCAGCAATACGTTTCCATATAGCAGCACATTGAAGCTGGCTTTCTTTATCTTCAAATAAAAAAGGATAGCCGTAGCCGTCATCAATGTTATCGCCTGTTTGCCCGCCGGGTGCACAATGCATATCCAGCAGCACATACAATTTTTCTTTTTTGCACCAGTTGATCACCCTGTCCAGGTAAACAAATCCCCTGTCGGGATTATTACCTCCCATATAACTTTCGTTTGTAAAGAGCCGGTAGTTAAATGGTATGCGTATGGAATTCATGCCAATACTTTTCAGGTAATGGATATCAGCGGCTGTAATATACACATCCAGGAATTTCTTCCAGAAGCCTCTTGTTGCAGCAGGGCCAATCAGTTCATTCAAATTTTGATCTATCAGGCGTGGAGAACTGGCATCTTTAAACTGGAACATATAGCCTTCGGGTACAAGCCAGTTGCCAAGGTTAGTGCCTTTCATTAAAAAAGGTTTGCCATCAGGACCGGTTACATTTTTTCCACTTACCCCGAAAAATTGTTGAGCTGTTATATTACCCTTTAATACAATATTGATCAGTATTAAGACAAATATCTTTTTCATTGAGGAATTATTTCAGCAATAAATATAAGCTATTCAAACACAGGTTTAAAAGCCATTTGTTAAATGGTAGCCCGGCTAAATTGTTGGAAAACAATACTTAGAATTATAGTTTGATCCTGTTTTAACAAATAGAACGTACTATGGCACAGATTTTCTCTCTAACATGTAAATGAATAAATATTACTTAATCTAAAACTACAGTTATGAAAGCAGTAATTAAAAGCGCATTCTTTGCATTGGCCATATCGGGTACAATGGTAGCATGCAAGGCAAAAAAAGATAACCAGACGATGGTGTTGTCTGCTGCCGATTCGGCCCAGTATAAAGAATTTGTGCAATGGAAAAAAGAAAGAAAAGATGCTGCAGCAAAAAAAGAAGTGGTATATGTTGAGAAGAGAACAGCAGAAAAAAATGCCGTAGCAACAGAAGAAAAAAAGAAGAAGGGCTGGAGTAATGCAGCAAAGGGTGCAGTGATAGGTGGTACAACAGGAGCTGTTGCCGGCGCAATCATCAATAAAAGAAACAGGGGCGCAGGTGCAGTTGTTGGTGGTGTTGTTGGTGCCGGTGTGGGTTATGGTATTGGTAAGGCAAAAGACAATAAACAAAAGCGTTCCAATCAATAATTAAATATCCATTACAAGGGCAGGAAATTTCCTGCCCTTATTTTTTCATCATTATATAAACTGGCCTGTGAACATCATTGACGTTATTGTTGTGTTTATTCTTTTATTGATTGCCTGTATTGGCTATATACAGGGTTTTATAAGAATGGCCGGCTTTATACTCAAAATAGCAGTAGCTGTTTCAGCCGCTTATGTTTTGTGCTCGGCGCTGGTTGATCAGTTGATTCATATTTTTCCTTCTTTGGATGAATCTTTGTTGCCTCCTTTTGTCCTTGCAGGTTCTTTCTTTATCTTTTTTTTGATCGGTACACTATTGTTGCTTCCTGTGTACAATTCGTTTTATAGAATTGAAAAAGCATTGGTAAATAAAATAGCAGGTGTAATTCCTGCTGTTTTTATTGCATTGTTTGCTATTGGGTATGTTGCCCGTGTAAGCGCTTATTTACCTGTTCCTGAGGAGATAAAAAAGGATATCAATAACAATCAAATTGCAGCGCTTGCAAGTGAGCCGGCAGAGTGGGCAGAAGAAAAACTGTATCCTTTTTTTATAAGGCCGGTTACCCCGCTTATTACTGTGGCCACTGAAAATATAATACACGAAAATGAAATGGTGAGGCTTTCATTTTCCACTAATGATTTTTTAACAAGGAAAGATATGGAAATGGTTATGTTGCAGATGATAAATGCTGAAAGAATAAGAGCTGGCCTCTCGCCGTTGCTTGCAGATACTGCAATGGCAGCTGTAGCCAGGTCACATTCTGCAGATATGTTCAGAAGAGGTTATTTTTCCCATAACACACCTGAGGGTATTGATCCTTTTAAAAGAATGCATGCCGCTGGTATCAGTTATTCTATAGCAGGCGAGAATCTTGCAATGGCCCCTACGGTTGAACTTGCTCACCGGGGTTTAATGAAGTCGCCCGGTCACCGTGCTAATATCCTGAATAACTTATACGGCCGTGTGGGCATCGGGATATTAGATGCTGACAGTAATGGCCTGATGATAACGCAGGAATTCCGGGATTAAGTTAATGGTTCCTTAACTTCGGATGATCTATCATTTTTTAATGACTGCCTATGTTATTCATGATCATCGAAAGATTTCACGAAGGAAAAGTAAAAACCCTGTATGAACGTTTTGCTGAAAAAGGCCGTATGTTACCTGAAGGCGTTAATTATGTGAACAGCTGGATAAATGAAGAACTAACCATTTGCTACCAGGTAATGGAAAGCTATTCACGGAAAAGCATAGACGAATGGATAAGTTACCGGGATGATCTTGCTGATTTTGAAGTGCTCCCGGTTATAACATCCGGAGAAGCAAAAGCCAGGATCTTTTTATAGTAGAAACTTCTATTTTATTATACGAATAGATCACGGTTACCACTATATTAAATTTTTTTTGAAACTATTTTCTCCCGATAAAATTTTTCCGGGTTTTATTTTATGCTTAATTTAGTCCATACTGGTTTAATTGCTTACCTGTCAACCGCATCTAACCCCGTAAAAGCTGTTTCTTTTGAATTCGAAACTGTCAACAGATAAGGTACTCATAACAGTTATTATACTGTTGATGCTTACTATTTCTATTGTTATTGCAGTTTCATTTTTCCAGTCAAAAAAAGTGGATGAAACAGCAAAGATGATCTCTCATACCCAGGAGGTACTCATTCATTCAGAAAAAATACTGGCCCTTTCCACTGATAATGAAACAGGTTCCCGTGGTTATATTCTTACCGGCCAGCGTTCTTTCCTTGAACCATTACAAAGATCCCAAAGGGAAATCTATACCGAGATCGCCAAATTAAAAGAGCTTACTGCAGATAATGTGATCCAGGTGCCCAGAACGGATTCTTTATTATTTTATATAGATAAAAAGATCAATTATACCAATAACCTTGTTTCCATATATGATGCAAAGGGAGCAGCAGCTGCCACAGCTGTTGTTGAAACCGGTGAAGGAAAATATTATGGTGACCAGGTAAGATTGCTGGTAAATAAAATACAGGCTACAGAAAACGCATTGTTGGCACAACGGAGGGAATCGAATGAAAGCAAGACCAATTCACTGAACAGTATTTTTTTATCCATCGTTGTTTCAATTCTTGTATTGCTGGGTTTGTTTATCCAGAAGATAAGGCTCGATCTTATTGAAAGAAAAAAAACGGCACTGGCACTGGAGAATATGAATAATGAACTGGAACAGCGGGTGGTTGAAAGAACAACAGAGCTGGAAAAGTCAAGGGATAAACTGGAAGAAACATTTTTAAGGATCACCGATGCCTTTATAGCACTTGATAAGGACTGGAATTATACCTACCTGAATAAAAAAGCCGGGGAACTCATCCAGCGGCAGCCCGAATCACTGGTGGGAAAAAATGTATGGAAAGAATTCCCGGAAGCTGTTGGTTCTGCTACTTACCAGATATTGCACATGGCGATGAAAGAACAGCGTTATATGTGGAACGAAGATTATTTCGCCCCGCTTGATCTCTGGCAGGAAAATCATGTGTACCCGTCTCCGGACGGTGTTTCTCTTTATATCAGGGATATCAGTGAACGGAAAAAATCAGAATCAAAAGTATATAAGGCTAACAGGCTGTATTTTTTTATCAGCCAGATCAACCAGATGATCGTAAGGACAAGGGATGAGAAAACACTTTTTCATGAGGCATGCCAGATAGCTGTAAACCTGGGTAAATTTAAACTGGCATGGATAGGAAAACTGGATAAGGATGATGCGTTAAGTGTAGTAGAATGGGCGGGGGAAAAGCAAGACTATCTCTTTGATAATATTATTAAGGCGGTAGCAATAGCGCCCGAACGAAAAAGCGGTACCGGTGCCATCCTGCTTGCCGGCAAACACGTTATTTGTAACGACATAGAAAAAGATCCTGAGATCAATCACTGGCATGCTGCTGCCATCGAAAACGACTATCATTCTTACATGATATTACCACTGAAAAAATTTGGGAAAACGGTTGGTGTATTTACTTTTTATGCCGGAGAAAAAAATTATTTTGACAGGGCTGAAATTGCATTGCTTGAGGAAGCAACAGGTGACGTGTCCTTCGCACTGGAGAATTTTGAACGGGAAGCCCTGCGTACACAAGCGGAAGAAGCGACCTTAAAAGAGAAGCAGCTTTCTGATTCTATCATCAATACATTGCCGGGCGTATTTTACCTGTATAATAAAGAAGGCAAATTTTACCGCTGGAATAAAAATTTTGAAACTGTAACAGGTTACAGCGGTGAAGAGATTGCACAAATGCATCCGTTGCATTTTTTTGATGAAGATGAAAAAGAATTGCTTATAGAAAAGATCGGGAATGTTTTTGTTACAGGAGAAGATAGTGTGCAGGCCAATTTTTTGATCAGGTCAAAGCAAAAGATACCTTATTTTTTTACCGGTAAGGCTATTACTTATGAAGGTGAAGAATGCCTGATGGGTGTGGGTATTGATTTTTCAGAACTGGTAAGGGCGCAGGAAGAAATAAAACAGGCAACCGAAAAACTGCACCAGTTAACAGCGCATCTTCAAAGTGTAAGAGAGGAAGAAAGAAAAAGAATAGGCCGAGAGATACATGATGAGCTTGGGCAGCAATTGACTGCGATAAAAATGGATGCATCCTGGCTGGAGAAAAAAATAGCACCAGACGCCGATATTCTTAGAAACAAACTCAGGAATATTATTCAGCTGCTGGATGGAAGCAACCAGGCAATAAGAAGGATTTTAAGTGAATTAAGACCCAGTATACTGGACGACCAGGGATTGCTGGAAGCACTTACATGGCTCAGTAAACAGTTTACAGATAATACAGGAATACCCGTGGATTTTATAACATCAGAAAACAAACTCCGGTTGCCGGAGCCGATCACCACCTGTGTATTCAGGCTTTACCAGGAAGCCCTGACCAATGTGACCAAATATTCGGAAGCAACAAAGGTTACTACAAGGGTTAGCCTGGAGGATGGTTTGCTTAACTTTTCTGTGGAAGATGATGGGAAGGGTTTCGATGTAACTGCGGTACAGTCAAAGCGGTCATTTGGGATTCTTGGTATGAGGGAAAGAGTGCTGTCAGTAAACGGGGATTTCAGGCTGATAGCGGCAGTGGGAAAGGGAACAAAAATTGCGGTACAAATACCGGTAAAAAACCAGGCTATTTAAACCTTATATATGAAAATTGAGAAAATCATTTTAGCGGATGATCATAGTTTCATCCGGCTGGGGCTTATGCAAATACTCAGAGATGAGTACCCGGCTGCGGAAATAAAGGAGGTCAGTAATGGCGAGGACCTTGTAAAAGAAGCAACACTGCACGAATGGGACCTGGTGATCTCCGACCTGGATATGGGCGGCAGGAGCGGTCTTGAAGCACTGGAACAAATAAAGGCCATCAAACCCGAATTGCCTGTTTTGATCTTAAGTATCTATCCTGAAGAATTGTATGCAGTGAGGGTTTTAAAAGCAGGTGCCTCTGGCTACCTCAATAAAAATTCTGCTCCCGAAGAACTGATCACTGCTATACAAAGGATAAGGCTTGGCAAAAAATATATTACGGCAGATATAGCGGAGAAACTCATTGATGTAAATCATGAAAAAAAACCACATGAAATGCTTTCAAACAGGGAGTTTGAAATTTTTAAACTGATGGCCCTTGGTAAAACCATTACACAAATTGCTGATATGCTTTCACTGGCGCTCTCAACCGTAAGCACCCACCGCAGCCGCATTATGGAAAAACTTGGTTTGTCCACCAATTCAGAACTTACAAGGTATGCTATTGCCCAGCATATTATCAGTGATATTGGCCAATAGAGCCATACCTATCCTGTGAATATACAATTGTAGTATTACTACTACACGATGCAGGCTATGCTTCTATTAAAACGCCGTCATTCTCCTATATTATTCTTTTCTTAAAAGTAAGTTCTTTGTACCTGAAGAATAACGTGTTTCAATGAATGTTCTGATTGTTGATGGTTCTGAAATAATTGCCGAACGTTTGGTGATTCTTGTAAGTGAAACAAGAGGTGGCGCTGCATGTGATATCCATAAAGCCACATCATACGAGCGGGCCGTGGATATTTTAAATGATGTTAAGCCCGACATTGTTCTGCTGGATTCCAGTTTGCCCGGTAATAAATCAATAGTGCTCTTTAATACGGCCAAAGCATTGAACAGGAATGTCTGCTTTATCATATTGTTCAATTATGCAAATACAGTTGTACAACGGCAGTATAACTTAATGGGGGCAGATTTTATTTTCGACAAATACCTTGACTTCGAAAAAATACCCGCCGCAATTGATTCCATTGCAGCAAAAAAAAAATTGATCCATGAACCACAGCCAGCATATTAAAACAGAAAATATCCCCGCCGTGCAACAGGATGTTCCGGCTACCGAAACTTTTACTTCGGATAGTGAATATGCTGTACTGCTGTTTGATAAAAAAGGAGTATTTCTTTCATCGAATACTGTTGGGCTGCTTATGTTTGGTTATGCGCCCAGGTCAATACCTTCTATCAGGCTTGCCGATATACTTCCTGTTACTTATACAGGTGAATTACCTTTAAAATCCGCTGCAATAAAAAAGATCAATCCTGTATTGGCTGAACGTCAGCTGGTACGCATAGACGGAACCACCTTTTCAGCAGCAATAAGTGCACAGGTATCAAGTGATGGTTTTATTGAAGTGGTGATGAAGAAGATCAATGTTGAGTAACACGTACTTACTGGCTTTTATAATATATCGTAAAACCCCGGACCACTAACTGGTTATTCCTCTGAAACACCAAGGCTTTTCCAATCAGCAACGACCTTTTTTACAGGGCCGTTGCTGATAAAATTAAAATTCAAAAATCATTATAAACCCCCAGCGTTCTTTTGCCTGCTTCTTATACGGACAGGCTTTTTTGTTTTTATAAGTTTGTGTTGTTCGTTTCTTGTTTTTTAGCCCCAAATTTGTTGTCCAGGTTTAAATTATTCTTTTGTTACTTACCAACAGTTCCGGGTATAAAATTATTCAGCAGTGGCTTGCGTCAAAAGGTCACCAGCCTTTTCTTTTCCAGGAAGAGGCCTGGCAGTATATCATCCGCCATAAAAGTGGTTTGGTAAATGCACCTACTGGTTGTGGTAAAACTTTTTCTGTTTTTATTGGAGCTATTATTGATTTTATTAATCATAACAGCAAAGATTATAAGAACAAAAAGAAGAATGGACTGCAGCTGTTATGGATTACTCCTTTACGGGCACTTGCAAAAGATATTGGCCGTGCAATGGAAGAAGTGATACAGGAACTGGGCATGCAATGGACCGTAGGCATCCGCAATGGTGACACACCTGTAAGTGAAAGACAAAAGCAAACGAGGCAGATGCCGGAAGTGCTCATCATTACACCGGAAAGCCTGCACCTGTTGCTTGCGCAGAAAAATAATCCTGCTTTATTTGAAGTGCTTAAAATTATAGCCGTGGATGAATGGCATGAGTTGCTCGGCAGCAAAAGAGGCGTGCAGGTTGAGCTGGCCATATCAAGGATCATTCATTCACAGGCAAAAAAACATAACGTTAGCGTATGGGGTATTTCGGCAACAGTTGGTAACCTGGAGCAGGCAAAAGAAGTATTGCTTTCTCCTTTAAAAAGCGAAGGCGTTATTGTAAAGGCAAAGATCAAAAAGCAAATCGACATCATTCCTGTTATACCCGATGAGATTGAGAAATATCCATGGGCCGGGCACCTGGGTATAAAACTGGTAAATAAAGTGGTGGATGTTATCAACCAGAATAATACCACGCTGGTTTTTATCAATACAAGAGGAATGAGCGAAATGTGGTATCAAACACTGCTGAATGCAGCTCCTGAACTGGCCGGTGCCATTGCATTACACCATGGCAGTATGGAGCAGGAACTTCGTTTATGGGTGGAGGATAGTTTGCATACAGGAAAATTAAAAGCCGTGGTTTGTACCGCCAGCCTTGACCTGGGTGTTGATTTCCGCCCGGTAGATACAGTGGTGCAGGTGGGGTCGCCAAAAGGAGTTTCAAGATTTTTACAAAGAGCAGGCAGGAGCGGACATCAGCCGGATGCCACGAGCCGTATTTATTTTCTGCCAACACATTCGCTTGAACTGGTGGAAGTGGCGGCATTAAAAGCAGCCATCGGTGAAAATTATATTGAAAGCAAAGAGCCGATGCTCTTGTGTTTTGATGTGCTGATACAATACTTGTGTACACTGGCAGTGGGCGATGGGTTCAGGCCGGAAGAAATTTTTAAGGAAGTTAAAAGCACGTACTGCTTTGCAGAGATGAATGACAATGAGTGGCTGCAACTGTTATACTTTATTGTACATGGTGGTAAAGCATTGCAGCAGTATGATGATTATAAAAAGATCGACATTGCTGATGGCATCTACAGGATCATTAACCGCAGGATGGCCATGCGGCACCGGCTGCATATCGGCACTATTGTAAGTGATGCCATGCTGAAGGTAAAATTTGTAAGCGGTGGTTATATCGGCGTGATAGAAGAGTGGTTCATATCCAGGTTACAACCGGGTGATGTATTTACACTGGCCGGCAGGAAGCTTGAGTTTGTAATGATGAAAGATATGAATGTGCTGGTGAGAAATTCCAATGCAAAAAAGTCTATAGTTCCAAGCTGGATGGGTGGCCGTATGTCGCTTACAGCGAATCTTGGACTGATGCTGCGGAAAATGATGAACCCTGCATCCCTAAAAAAGAACTGGCCCGAGATTGTTGCTTTAAAACCATTGCTTGACCTGCAAAAAGAATTGTCTGTTATTCCAAAGGAAAATGAATTGCTGCTGGAACATATTGAAACGAAAGATGGCTTCCATCTTTTTGTATATCCTTTTGAAGGCAGACTGGTGCATGAAGCGATGGCGGCTATACTGGCTTACCGTATCAGTAAGATCACACCCATTACATTTTCTATTGCAATGAATGATTATGGTTTTGAGTTATTAAGCGATCAGCCGGTACCGGTAGATGATACGAATGTGCAGGAGCTGTTTACTCTGGACAACCTGCTAACAGATATACAAAAAAGTGTGAACTCAACAGAAATGGCCCGGCGGAAATTCAGGGATATTGCTGTGATCGGTGGATTGATATTTCAGGGTATGCCTGGTGAAAAAGTTAAGGCAAGACATTTGCAAAGCAGTGCCGGCCTGCTTTTTAACGTATTCAGTGAATATGAGCCGGATAATATTTTATTAAAACAGGCATACCGTGAAGTGCTGGATCAGCAGATGGAAGAAGTGCGGCTCCGGAATGCGTTACAACGAATCAATGAAAGCAATATTGTAATTATGTTTCCGCAGAAACTTACACCATTCTGTTTCCCGATAATTGTGGACGGACTCAGCCGTTATAACCTGTCGTCTGAAAAACTGGAAGACAGGGTGAAAAAAATGCAGGCACAACTTGATAAATAATGTTGCTACCTTGTCAGGTATTTTCTTTGGGTGGAATACAGCAGCACAAATAACAAAGGAACGATGATACAGTAAATTACAGAAAACATACCATTGATATGAAGTGTGGTCAGTAATGTAAATCCAACAAGTATGGGCAGTAACTCACCCACTGTATACAACCAAAAACCTTCTTTCTTTAATTTTCTCATCCACAAGGCTCCTGTAAAACATAATACAACCCCGATAATGCCTACGAACATCTCAGGGACAATGGTATTCTGGGCTATACTTACATACAGTTCTTCTTTCTTTATATTATCCATTTGTTCTGCGGAAAGATGCTGATCACCTATTACAAGCTTATCTATTATTGTAGGAAAAAGGCTGAAGAAAACAGGCATTACCAGCAATAAAAGCGACAGGATGCCGCATCCTATAAAAGTAAAAATGGTAAGAATATTTAACAGCCTGGGTAATGTCTTTTTTGGGGTTCCTGCATTCAAAGCATTGTTCAGATAACCTTGTGCTTTCATAAAGTTTTTTTACTAATGTAAAAACTTTTACTGGTTTCAATACTGGCTCAATTGTTAATTGGGCGTTAACGGGGATTAACAACCAGTTTTCTTAAAAAAATATCCTGCCTGTGCGGCTGAAAAACCAGGCTGCAGGCAGGATAAAATGCAGGAGCAATCTGCGGAGATTTTTAATTAACCAGGTATTTCTTTTGTATAGTATAAAGAATCAGGAATATTACAGGGAATATAAAACCAATCAGGGCAAAACCTGAAAACATGCCGCTGCCCAAAAAGATATAAGCACAAATGATTGGTAAAAATTCACCCACCACCCAAAGAATATATCCTTGTTTTTTTAGTTTCCGCATTTCCATTGCACCATACAGGCACAAGGCAGACCCTAGAATAGTTAAAATAAAAATTGGCAGTTTATATTCCATCGATTTGCGGGCCATCTCCAGCATTTCAGGTCCCATCATCTTTTTTGCCCAGTCAGGCATTTGATCAAGTTTGCCCTGGGCATCCATTATGTCTTTGTAAGCCTTTTCTGCTCTTATGTAATTCCATATGCCTCCGCCAAAACCAAGTGCACAACCGATAAAAGTGAGAATGGTCAGCACGTTCAGCGAACCGGGCAGGGGTTGTTTTTGTCCGTCATTAAAATTGAGCAGGTCGTTTGGGTTATTTTGTTCCGTCATAAGCTGTTATTTTTTTGTAATGTAGAAAAATATTGCTGTTTTGCAAAGCCGTTGAAAAATTTTCATTCATGGTTCATGTTTATCTTCGCAGCCGGATGCATCAAACCATACCTTACAGCATACACGGTAGTACTTTCGTGCTCTCATCAGACAGGTGTATTTTTTGGGAAGAAAAAAGAACACTTATCCTTAGTGATCTTCACTTTGGTAAAACGGGGCATTTCCGTAAAGCTGGTATTGCGATACCACAAGATGTTTTTAAAGAAGACCTGCAGCGTTTTGTTTCCCTGCTGCAGCAGTTTAAGCCTGCAACTGTAATTGTAATAGGTGATATGTTTCACAGTCATGATAATAAAGAACATGAGTTGTTTTTGAAATGGCGGAATGATTTTTCATATTTGAACCTGCAGCTGGTGCAGGGTAACCATGATATACTGCAGCAGGAATGGTATACAAAGGCAGGTATCGAAATAAAGCCGGGACGACATTCAGTTGATAATTTTTCTTTTGTGCATGATATGGAAGATATTGATGATGCTGGAGAAAGTTTTTATTTCAGCGGGCATATACACCCATCCGTGAGTATTCATGGCATGAGTAAACAATCTTTAAGGTTCCCGTGTTTTTATTTTACAAAAAGCTATGCTGTGCTGCCGGCGTTTGGAAAATTTACAGGTACTTATACCGTCAGGCCCAAAAAAGGGGAGAATGTTTTTGCTGTAATGCCTGCGGATCACCAGCGTAAGGAATATGGCGGCCTCTTAAAAATTTTCTGATATTGAACAGGATACTGAAGATCGCTTATCACTCCCTTTACGCTCACCCTTTACCGGAAGGTCATCGTTTTCCCATGCTTAAATATGAACTGATACCAGAACAGTTGCTGCATGAAGGAACAATTACATCCTCTAATATTTTTGCACCACAGGTATGCACAGACGAAATTGTTCTCTGGACACACGATAAGGATTATATGGAACGGCTGCAGCAGCAAAAACTCTCCGAAAAAGAACAACGGCACATTGGTTTTCCGCAATCACCTGCACTTACCGAACGGGAATTTGTTATTGCACAGGGTACCATCGACTGTTGCCTGCACGCCATACAAAATGGGGTTGCACTGAATGTGGCTGGCGGCACTCATCATGCTTTTGCAGGCAGGGGAGAAGGCTTTTGCCTTTTAAATGATATGGCAATTGCCGCCAATTATTTGCTAAAGAAAAATTCAGCCCAACAGATCTTAGTCGTTGATCTTGATGTGCACCAGGGAAATGGCACAGCAAAGCTGTTTGAAAAAGAAGACAGGGTGTTTACATTCAGTATGCATGGAGAACATAACTATCCTTTTCATAAAGAAAAAAGCGACCTGGATATACCGCTAAAAGATGGTACAGGCAGCGATGAATACCTGCAGTTATTAAAACAAACATTGCCAAAACTCATCAATGAGATAAAACCGGGTTTTGTATTTTTCTTATCTGGTGTTGATATACTGGATACTGATAAATATGGCAAATTAAAAGTAACAATGGACGGCTGCCGCCAGCGTGATGAATTTGTTTTTGAAACATTAAGAAAATACCAGCTGCCCTGTGCGGTTGCAATGGGCGGAGGATACAGTACAGATATTAAAGTTATCGTGGAAGCTCACTGTAATACATTCCGGGCTGCCAAAGATATTTACGGGTTATATTAATACAGTTTTGCCAGGCGGAAATTAACGCCACCCAGTATGGTGGCGCCGGGCATTGGATAGCCATAATTTATCTGGTATGACTGGTCGGTAAGATTCTCTCCTTTTACAAACACATCTATAAAAGAATTAACTGCATAACCTGCTTTTGCATTTATAAGAAAATAATTGCTGGTAAGGGCCGGCGTTACCTGCGTATACAGGCCACTGATATGCTGCAGTATAACGTTAAATGTAAATTTCTTTATCCTGTAATCACCGTTGATCGCCAGCTGGCTTTTTGGAGCTGCCAGTACCGGATTTTTTAAATGCGTATAGGCGTAGTTGATACCCAGCCTGAATTTCTCCGATGCACTATAACTGCCGGCGAATTCCAGCCCGGTATTATTGAATGCGCCGGTGTTTACATTTTTTGGGCCTCCGTTCTGGAATACGGTTTGAATCAGGTTATCTCCCTGTACATTAAATATGGTAAACTCCAGGGCTATTTTCCTGTTCAGCAGCAAGTGCCTGAAAGAAGCTTCGTAGTTCATCATCTTTTCTGCTTTTAAAGCTGCATTGGCAGGCGGGAAAAGGTACAGTTCAAGCATAGTGGGGCTTCTGAAGCCTTTTGATACAGCGGCTTTGACAGTTGTATTGGCCGAAGCAATGTATGATACACCGCCTGATGGAACGGCAACATTACCATACACACTGTTATTTTCAAGCCTGAAACCTGCACTTACGACCAGTTTGCCTATCGTTTGCTGCGAAAAAATATACGGCGCCCATTCTTCAATACGGCGATCACCAAACACAATACCTTGTCCATTCATAGCAAAAATATTTTCTGCTTTGCCGCCGTATTTTTTATAGTCAAAACCAATGGTGCTGGTATTGTTTTTAAAAGTGTTGAAAGATTGGTAGATGGATACACCATAATTAGCATCGGAAGAGCGGAAACCATCAGATAATTTATGCTTGCCATAGTTATAAAAGAACTGGATATTACCCGAGCTGTTCTTGTATTTGTTTGCAACATATGCATAAGCTGAACCACGGAGGATGTCAATATCAAGTCCCTTTTGACCGGTTAACGGACCCGGATCGGTGGCAGTATATTTTGCAATATTGTATTCAGCTCCTGCTGAAAAATGATCAGATAACTGGTAGCCCAGTTTTACAAAGCCATTATTGATATTAAATGCCGAGTTGGGCCGGTGTCCATCCGTTTGATCATGGTTAAAAGATGCCATGATGTTAAACCGTTTCTTTTTATAACCTGTATTCAGCAAATATTTTTGTGTGTTGAATGAACCGTACAACACCCTGCCATTTACAGAATAACCATCCTGCTGCTGGCTCCTTGTAATAATGTTGATCACACCTCCCATTGCATTGGTACCATATAACACTGAACCTGCGCCGTGCAATACTTCTACCTTTTGCACATCTGATGCAACATATGCATCCGGTAACGGATGCCCGAAAATACCCATGAATTGTGGGTTGCCGTTAATTAAAACCAAAACCCTGTTGTTGGGGCTGCCACTTAATCCTCTCATAGAAATAGTGCCTGCCGCACCGGCGCTTACACCAAAGCCGGTAACGCCTCTCTGCGTTACAAATAATCCCGGAACCTGCTGGGATAATACAGGCAGTAAAGCGGACTCACTGCTTTTTTCTATCTGCTGCCGGTTAACGACGCTTATATTAAACGGAACATAATTTTTTGATACATCCGTTTTAGTGCCGGTTACCACCACTTCTTTTAAAAGATCTGTATTTTCTTTCAGCACCACTTCTGTTATTGTAATGTCATCTTTAACAGTAATATTTTTCTCAGCAGTAATAAAGCCTGTTGCACTTATTGATATCGTATATTGACCATTTTGTAAGTCGAGGGAGAACTTGCCGTTCTCGTCTGTAG
Organism: Ferruginibacter sp.; assembly: GCA_047600665.1. Classification (GTDB taxonomy): domain Bacteria; phylum Bacteroidota; class Bacteroidia; order Chitinophagales; family Chitinophagaceae; genus Ferruginibacter. Next base: position 56,361 of record JASGKJ010000003.1, on the reverse strand, counting down.
CCGTATTCTTTAAAGTATTCAGTACGCTGATGCTGACAAATGCAATACGGTGGCCCGATGCTGATTTTACAATACCGGTAATTTTTTGTGCAGATGAAGAAAGGCAAATAAACAGTAGCGCAAAAAGGCTGTGGTTAAATTTCATGGTTAAGAGCGGTGTAAGCAGTTTTTTTGAAAGCGCAAATATAGTGGATAGGGTTGCTTCGCTGTTATATAATCAGGAAATAATGCGCAAACAGGTATTTACAGATGCCTTCTTTTTAATTCCTTTTTTATCAAACCCAGTTCCCTGCCTGTTTGCCCGGCCACCGAACTGTTTTCCTGTGCCCGTCTCATCAGGTAGGGAATTACATCTTTTATCGGGCCAAAAGGAAGGTATTTGCTTACCGAGCAACCGGCTTTTGCAAGATTGAATGTGATGTTATCACTCATGCCGTATAGTTGCGAAAAATGTATGTGGGGATGGTTAAGCGGAATATTTTTTCCCTGTAATAATTGTGTTGCAAGCAGGTTGCTGTATTCGTTATGCGAAGCAACGATCAATGCAATTCTTTTTAAATGCTGTATTGAAAAAGTTAATGCTTCATTATAGTCTTTATCACAGGCTGCTTTATCCGGCTGTATGGGAGATGGGTAATTCATTTCAGCAGCCCTGTTCCTTTCTTTTTCCATGTAAGCACCTCTTACCAATTTGGCGCCAAGGATAAAGTTTCTTTCTTCTGCAGCTTCGTGGCAATCTTTTAAAAATTGCAGCCTGTCGTGCCGGTATAACTGGATGGTATTATACACCACTATCTTTTCCTTATTGAATGTATCCATCATTAATATCGTCAGCGCATCAACCGGGTCCTGTATCCAGGTTTCCTCAGCATCCACCAGCACACCAATGTTTTTTTCATAAGCAGATTCACATATGCGGAGCATGCGTACCCTTATCCTGTGCCATTCTTCTTTTTCTGCTGTTTCTAATTTATCAACCGACTTTAAATACCGCTTCATCAGGGTGCCTTCTTCAGCATTCATCATGGCATCTATTTTTTCCAGCAGTTCAAATCTTGAAAAACCGGTTACCTTGATACTCATAAAAGGAATATTGGGTTGTGTGGCTGCATAATTGATCACCCGGATAAATTCATTGGTGGATTCATCAAAAGCAGTTTCACCATCTCCGCCACCTTCCACGCCATAGTCCAGTATCACCTGCACATTGAATTGTCCCAGTTTTGCTGCAACCCTGGCTGTTTCTTCTAAGGTTTCTCCTCCAACAAATTGTTGGAAAATAGTATTACGGATAATTGTTTTGGTGAATGGCAGGTTCCATTTGATAGCAAGGGGGGTTATTTTAAGCCCGGTATTTATCAGCCATGGCTTACCCATAGATGAAAAAAGAAAATGTGCTTTTTTCAGTTCCTTATCTTTTTTATAAGCGAAAGCGTATTCTGTGTTATCAAAAGAAATGGGTGGAATATGGCTCATGCGAATTTAAATATTTTCAAAAGTAAGTAATCTGGAAAACATCGGTAGCCTTCATCTTCCCGTTCATAAAAAAGCCTGCTGTAAAAAACAGCAGGCTTACAACACACGAAAGAAATCAGGTTTTCCAGGATTTACATCAATATTCTCCCTGTTTGCTTGTTGTGAATATTAGTAGACCAGGTAGATCATTTCTTTTTCACCACCAGGTTTTGTTATTTCCAGCCTGTAGCTGCCTTGCGGAATAGCATAGCGTGGCGCAAAACGTTCTGTTAAGGAGCCACCCATATGTTTCACTTCCTTAACAGCAATCAACTGGCCTGCATTGTTCAGGAGCCTGAGCATATACTTGCCTGCCTGCTGGTTAATAAAGTAAACATTGATATTTCCATCAGTCAGCGGGTTCGGGTAAACAGTGATATAAGCACGTGGATTATCAAATGACACTTTTACAACAGAAGTAAATTCATTCTTCCCATCAATGCCATTGCTTTGAATCCTGTAGTAATTATAGCCCGGTTGTGGATTTTTATCGATCCATTTGTAAGCAGCGCTTGCATTGTTATTTGAAACATTGCTTACGGTACCGGCTTTTAAGAAATGAATACCATCAACAGATTTTTGAACATCGTAATTACGGATAGCAGATTCATTTTCCACGTTCCATTCCACGTTGATATTGCTGTTTTCACGGTATCCTTTCACGTTAGTAAATGTTACCGGCAGTGCCCTTGCCTGCTTGAATACGATCCTGAACCTTGACTGGTGCCATGCGCCTGAATCGCTGGTTACTTTAAACTTGTAGATAACAGTGCCATCCAGGTTGATAGGTGTACTTGTATTCAGATACCTGTCTTCCAGGTAACCGGTTAAACCAGGTGTGTTTATATTTTTACCTGTAATAGCAAGCTGGTAGCTGCGTAAGCGGTAATTACGTACCCTGTAGAGGACAGTATCTGTTTCTCTTATCATTTTTCTTCTTTCAATCTGCAACCAGCCACCCTTGCCGTCAATACCAAAGTTTTCTGACGACAGGTTGGAAAGTTTCTTTATATCATCCAGGTCAACATCGTCTGCAAAATTGTCGTTGTACAGGCAAAGGCCACCATCCACCAGTGTTGTGCTGTGTGTGCTGTCATTGTTTTCATACGAAAGCAATGTACTCAGCAAACCTATGGCAGGATAATTGGGTCTTTCATGCGGCTTGCCAGGTTTAAACACCGTACTTGTACTGGTAGTCACTTTTGCATTTTCATTAAATGAAACTGTACCGGCACCTGCATTTTGCACCAGGAAGGCCTGGCTTGACTGAACCGTATTATTCACGGAGAATGCAGGGCCATAGCTGCCGCCACCGGGGCCGTTACTGCCCGGGAACACAACAAAGTCTGATCCGGGGCCGCCTACCTGTGTGAAGTATTGGTATGCACCCACTCCCTGTGAACCTGTTAATGAAGGATCCCAGGCAACAAATGAGTTGCTGCTGATCGCACCGGTAGTAGTCATCTTACGCATATCAATTGACGATGCATAAGGATTGCCCACCACTACATAAGAACCAAGTCCTGCAGCTACAGTTGCTGTCTGCAAACCGGTTTTTAATTGTCCGCCTGCTCTTAAAACAGTATTGGATGTTGGTGCCAGGGTGTTCAGGTATATCTGCGTAGCCCTGTCGCCACGAACAAAAACCATGTACCCTGCAGAGTCTGTTACTTTAACTGAATTTGTATTTGGAATACCCACCCACTTATTGGTAACAGTGTTATAGTGTTGTACCGACGGGTTCATCATTGGCGATGGATCAAAACCAAATGCCGTTGAATTGGCACCTGTGATCAGCATACCATATCCCGGATGCGGATCGATACGGTTAGCATATACAAAGTCAGGGTTCACTGCGTTTTCCTGCCATGCAGCATTAAACGTAGGAGCGGCTGCTGACTGGATAGGTACTGTCATTAAGCGCCATGAGCGTTTTTCCGGTATAAACCTTTCCACGATAACCCTGCCACTGATTGCATTACCACTATTGATGCCGCCGTTTGTAATATCAGCAACCCTTGCAGTTCGGTTTGCCCTTGATATCAGCGTGATATTATCGCCGGTATTCAGCGTAGTACTGCTTACGTTACCAAATGCAAGTGAGTCAGTGATATTGAGTGTGTCATTTGCTGTGCCTGAAACATTCACACCTGCAGGATTTGAAACAATAAGGCTGGTCAGTGTCCTGTTAACAAATGTGCTGCCGCTGATGGTTTGCGGAGTGCCGCTGCCTCTTAAATCGATGGTGCCGTTCACGGCATTGAAGGTGCCTGTATTGGTAATGCTGCCGGCTATCTGCATAATGGCACCACTAACAGTAACGGATGCCGTGTTTTGAATGGTGATGTTCCTTGTCATACCAGTACCTGTATTCAGTAAAGGGTAATTGGCAAGGCTGCCCGGTATCAGTACGTCGGATGCCAGTGTCGGTACACCGCCGCACCAGTTCGCCGGATCAAACCAGTTGGTGTTTACACCTAGCCATACGTAGGCCGCACCTACTGCCAGCGTAACATTGCTGCTGAATGCCTGGCTGCAGGTTCCGTTGGTAATACCTGTAATGGTTAAGGTTTGACCATTGTTGGCCGTGGTGAGTGAAATGGTGTTAAAGCTTGCATTACCGGATGCATTTGCATTTACACCTGTTATTGGTGTTTGTGCTGCACCATTAATGGTATAGTTGATGGTATTGTTAGTGCTGTTTGCAACAAGACCGGTAAGATTGATAGTTGCAGGGCCACTGATACAAACCGCCGCAGCTTGTGAAGCAGCAGATAATGTCGGCACACTGTTGATATTTAATACTGTCAGTACACCTGATATTGTTCTTGCACAACTTGGTGTACTGCTTGTTGTAACAATACTCGTTATTCTTAATATCTGCCCATTGTCAGCAAGTGTAAGTGTTCTTGTGCTAAAGCTTGCTGTACCACCTGCAGTTGAAGTAACGCCTGTAATGGCAGTTTGTAAAACACCATTAATAGAGTAATTGATTGTAGAAGTGGTTGATGGCAGCAGGCCGGTTAAATTGATGGTACCTGCAGAACCGGCACATGCAACTGCAGACAATGTTGCGCCCGTTACAGTTGGTGTTGGATTAACTGTAACCACTACGTTTTGACCTGCATTGCTGCAACCAGTTGCTGTGGTTACATAAACGTAGGTCACATTTATTGGTGCCGCGGTTGTGTTTGTTAATACTTCACTTACATTACCATTGCCGCTTGAAGCAGCCTGGCTGATACCAGCGATTGCTGCCCTGCTCCAGCTGAATGATGAGCCTGCTGTTGCACTGGATGGCGTATAGCTGAATGTGGTACCGCTGCAGATAGCAGATGGTGTAAGTGTGCTGCTCAGTGTTGGAATTGAATTTACGCTCAGGGTAACATTTTGTGTGAATGTTTGCGGGCAGCTGGGGCTTGCACTTGTAATAGTGATACCCGTTACCTGCAGTTGCTGACCGTTATTACCAGCTGTTAATGCAACAGTGTTAAAGCTTCCGGTACCGCCTGCTGTTGCAGTTATGCCGGTTACCGGGGTTTGTGCTGCGCCTGCGATTGAGTAACTGATAGTGGCTGTACTGTTTGGCACAAGACCTGTTAAATTGATCTGTGCAGAAGAGCCAGGGCAAACTGAGCCGGCTTGTGATGCACCGGTTAATGTTGGCAATGGATTTACAACCAGTGTCACATTTTGTGTAAATGACTTACTGCAATTGGGTGTGGCGCTTGTTGTAGTCAACCCCGTGATCTGTAAGGTTTGTCCGTTGTTAGCGCTTGTTAATGTAAGATTGAATGTAGCTGTACCAGCCGCATTTGCAGTTACACCTGTTATGTTTTGCGGAGCACCTGCATTAATCCTGTATGTTACAGTAGAAGTGCTGTTGGCGATCAACCCGGTTAAAGTAATGGTTGATGATGAGCCGGAACATACTGTTGCCTGTGTAGCACCCGTTAAGGTTGGTTCAGGGTTAACGGTAACATCCACTGCAGTTGATGTTCTTGAACATCCTGCAAGATCTGTAGTAGTGGCTGTATAACTGTTTACACCGGCAGGTGGCAATACAGTAGCAGTGGCTGTTGTATTACTTGTGCCTGAATAAGAAACAGCGTTGATGGTAGCCGGGCCATTAAATACGGTTGTGTAATTGCCGGCTGTTTTTGTAATATCAAGCGACCAGTCTATCAATGTGCCGTAATCATTGGCATTGTCATCAAACACTCTTAATGACCAGGCGCCATCAATAGGTGCACCACCAGATGAAAGCAGTGAGTTCGCTGGTATTACAGCATTATAAGTACCTGTAGAAGCGCCGGATCTGTCCGGTGCAGTTGCAGGTGTTTCTTCCGGACGGTAAGTGCCGGTAAATGGCGCAGTGTTATTAGCCGTGGTTGAACCAATCACATTGGCTGCATCTGTTCTTAAAATTGTATTTGTATAATTTGTATTGTTGGTGCTGTTAATGGTTCCGTTTCCGCCTCCATTATCAGTTGACAGCAATAACGCTCTTGTTCCACTTGGATCAACAAGGAAGATATCAAGATCACGGTCATACGGGTGATTGATGCTGAACTTCACCTGTATAATATCTGTATTGGCAAGGGTGGCGCCACCACTTCCGGATAAGGTGATGGTTGGGTATGCATAGGCTGCTCTTGAATCATCGGCGATCAGCATATTCAACGAGCCAGAATAACCTGAGTACGTTCTTGTAAGTGTACCACCCGAGTTTGTAGCTGTTAAAGTGGATGTAGAACCCTGGCATACAGTAGCTGGTGTTCTTGACAAACTAACAGATGGTAATGCATTAACCGTTACTGTTATGGTGGATGTAACCGCAGCACATGCAGCCGGGCTCACAGGCGTAGGCGTTACAACATATTGAACTGTACCAGCCGTAGTGCCCGGGTTGGTCAATACCTGGTTAATTGTATTGCCTGAACCTGCGCTTGCACCGGTAATACCGCCGGTTATTGTTCCAATGGTCCATGCATAAGTACTTGGAATTACTGATGTGAGTGTAATGTTTGTATTAGAGCCACTGCAAATATTCATTGCAAGCGGGTTAGAAATGATCGGGGCCTGTGTTATGGTAATTGTTCTTGTTTGAGTTAATGGAACACATGGGCCATTTCCATCAGGGTCATTAGAAGTTAATGTAAGTGTTACCACACCTGCATAATTGGTAGGCGGTGTATAGGTTACATTGCCAATATTGCCTGATGCGCTTGTAATAAATGCAGTATTGCTCAATGTGCCATTCACGCCTCCGTTTGAAGGACTCAGTGATGTGATTGACCAATAACCACCAACAGTAGTGCTGGCTGTTCCGTTCACATTGGCGCCGCTTAAAGTAATAGGAGCGGGTGAACCTACCTGGCAATTAGTAATATTAGGAGTGCCTGCATTTACTGTAATAGTGGAGGTCTTGGTCATATTGATGGTATCACTTGGACAACCATCAACCAATAACCTGAAATAGTATTCTCCCATTGATGAGAAGATGGACGGTGGATCAGGTAGCGTATCATGAATCAGCCCGTTTAAGTGCGGCCCCGGGTTTGCGGTCCACGGACCGGCATCTGAGCCAATTGAATACTGCCACAGTAAAGTCGCTCCTGAATATTGACCTGAAATAAGATCCATATCATTCTGGCCGCCACCACCTACAAGGTTACCATCACAGATAGTGAAATGGTTGTCATCATTTGGATATTCATAGAACGAAATATTGTATGGTGGGTTTACGGTAACTGTAACTGTTTGCTGAGCACCGGCGCAACCACCCAATCCTGCAATAGCCGTTGGCGTTACAGTGTACACTACATTTTGTCTTGGTGTTAATGCAACACCGGCTGGTCCTGCACCAGGAACAGCAGATGTGTTAACCAATGTATTGTTAATGGTGGAAGTTGTTTGTGTTGTGATGCTTTCGCCTGTGGTGTTGGCATTGTTTGCAGCCACCCATGTATAATCAGCCGTTACGGTACTTGTTAATGGAATATTTACAGTACCCCTGTGACAAACAGTTGCAGTTGCAGGGCTTGTCATCACCGGCCTTGGGTTAACTGTTATCGCCGCTGTGGTAGATGAAGAACATCCGGATGCAGCTGCAGTAATAGTGAAATTGGTTGTTTGTGGTGTTGCGGCAATATTGGTTAATGTACCTGTAATATTACCTGTTCCGCTTGCAGGTATGCCAGTGATATTTCCTGGAGCTAATGGCCCGTTATCTCTTGTCCATGTTAAAGTTGTTGATGCCACACCGTTCGGGTTGGTAACAACAATATTGGTAATATTTGAACCTGAACAGAATGTTTGACTGGTATTCGTTGCATTTACTGTTGGCAATGGTCTTACCGTAACATTTGCAACGACAGCTGCACCTGTACAACCACTCACCGATGGTGTTATAGTAAAGGATACTGTAACAGCCGCATTGGTTGTATTGGTTAAAGTGCCACTGATGTCACCGCTTCCGTTCGCTGCAATACCTGTAACGCTGCCTGTATTATTTCTAACCCAGTTAAGGCTGGCCGAAGGGGTACTGCTGCTCATGGTTATCGTTGTGATAGGGCTTCCGGAACAAACAGACTGAGTCAGTGGACCTGCCGTAACATCTGGTCCTGGATTAACAGTAACTGTAGCAGTTGTTGGTATGCCCGGGCATCCTGCAGCAGAAACAGGTGTAATGGTAAACGTTACTGTAACAGGGGATGTGGTGGTGTTCGTTAGTGACCCACTGATATTTCCGCTGCCGCTTGCTGCAATACCTGTTGCTGAAGCTGTATTATTTCTTGTCCAGTCATACGTAGTTGAACCAAAGCTGCTGCTTAATGCAATGGTGGTTATGCTGTTGCCGGAGCAGATAGACTGGCTGGAAGGTGTTGCAATGGCATCAACAGCAGGGTTTACAAGTACAGTGGCTGTTGTTGGCGTTCCGTCACAGCCATTCGCTGTTGGGGTAATCGTAAACGTTACTGTAACCGGTGATGCAGTTGTATTAACTAATGTTCCGCTGATATCACCGCTGCCGCTGTTTGCAATACCCGTTACTGTACCGGTATTGTTCCTTGTCCAGTTAAAAGTAGTAGAAGCCACATTGCCTGATAAAGCAATTGTTGTAATTGCCACTCCCGAACAGGCTGTTTGGCTTGATGGTGTTGCAATGGCATCCGGCGTTGGGTTTACTGTTACAGTTGCTGTAATTGGTGTGCCGGGGCAACCACCAATAAATGGTGTAATGGTGAACGTAACTGTCCTTGGAATGTTGGTGGTATTGGTTAATGAGCCGCTGATGTCACCGCTGCCGCTTGCAGCAATGCCTGTTACGGTTGCAAGACTGTTCCTTGTCCATGTATAGGATGTTGCTCCTGTTAATGCAATGGTTGTTATCGCACTGCCGGAACAAATAGATTGTGACGAAGGTGTTGCAACTGCTGTTACAGCAGGCTCAACTGTTACTGTAGCAGTGATCGGGGTACCATCGCAGCCATTGGCTGTTGGGGTAATGGTAAACGTTACTGTTACCGGTGATGCTGATACATTGTTTAATGTGCCGCTGATATCCCCGTTGCCACTGGCTGCGATACCGGTGATGGTAGCTGTATTATTTCTTGTCCATGAATAAGTGGTTGATGGAACATTGCCTGATAAAACAATGTCTGTTATTGGTGTGCCGGAGCATGCGGTTTGTGCCGCTGGTGTTGCAATGGCACCAGGAGTTGGGTTTACAATCACTGTTGCAGTAATTGGTGTACCATCACAACCATTAGCTGATGGTGTAATGGTAAACGTAACTGTTCTCGGTATATTGGTTGTGTTTACCAGTGAACCTGAGATGTCACCACTGCCACTGGCAGCAATGCCTGTTACATTTATAAGGTTGTTTCTTGTCCATGTATAAGTTGCGCCGCTTGTGCTGCTGCTTAAAACTATTGTTGCAATCGCATCACCAGAACAAATTGTTTGTGATGAAGGTGTTGCTGTTGCTGCAGGGCTCGGGTTCACAACAACAGTTGCAGTGATGGCGGGGCCAAAGCAACCGCCTGCTGTTGGGGTAATGGTAAACGTTACTGTAACGGGGGCAGCAGTTGTATTGGTTAATGAGCCGCTGATATCACCACTGCCGCTGGCAGCAGTGCCGGTTACAGTACCTGTATTATTTCTTGTCCAGTTAAACGTTGTTGATGGTATTGTGCCAGTTAAAACCATTGTTGTGATCGCATCACCGGAACAGATGGTTTGTGATGATGGCGTTGCAACAGCATCAGGTGTAGGTTTAATAGATATAGTGGCAGGGACTGAATTATCAGCAGGACAAACGCCATTCTGGACTACAGCCCTGTATTGTGTTTCAACTGCTATATTATTGTAGTTCTGCGAGGTGGTAGTGTTCGCAATTGTTGTCCAGTTTGAACCGCCATCAGTTGAGAATTCCCAATTTGTTACGTTGCCTGTTTTACCTGTAAGATTCAGGGTTCCGCTGTTTACAGCATTACATACTGCAGCGCTTGAATTAACAGTACCACCAACAGAAGTGGCATCCAGCGTTAATGTTTCCACACTCGAGAATGCGGTGATACATCCTGCCAAACCGGTGATCACCACATCATAATTGCCGGCATCACCTGCGGTAGTACCGGTAATAGTATAGGAGTCATTTTCAGCGCCACTGATATCAACGCCATTCTTTCTCCACTGGTATACCAACGGATCGCCACTGGCATCTGCCACCACGCTAAAGGTTGCATCAGAACCGATACAAACGGTTTGTGATACAGGTTGTGTGATGATCGTAATATTCCTGTCAACATTTAAATGAGCATAATCAGACTGCACAGGTCCGCATGGAGATAAACCGCTCACCACTACATAGTAGTCATCTATATTTGGAATATTTGCCTGGTTAAAATGAAGACTTGCTGTGGTTGCACCAGAAATATTTGCGTTATTGGTTACCGGAGTGCCGGGGAATGTGCCTTTGTACCATTGGTAAGTAAGGCCACTGCCTGTTGCTGTAACAGTGAAAGTAGCAGGGAAGGTGGCACACACTGCAGCATCTGCAGGTTGTGATGTAATTTCCACTTCCTGGCGTACCACCAGTGTTGCATTAGCTGATATAACAGGAACGCATGGGGTTAAACCATTTACCACCACGCTGTAATTGCCTGCATCGGTAGTTGCAGCACCTGTAATGGATAAAATGTCTGTGTTGGTGCCTGATATATTTCCGCCATCACTGATCGGTACTCCGTTTTTCCTCCATTGATAAGTTAAACCACTGCCGGTTGCAGCAACAGTAAAGCTTACATCATTACCGGAACAAATTGTTTGTCCTGCTGGTGATGTTGTAATCGCCACTGCCTGGTTTACTATCAATGCAGCGTCATTTGAAGTTGCAGCTGTACATGGAGCCGCACCACTGATCACCACATTGTAATCTGCAGCGGCATCACCCACTGCCAGCGGATTGATGGTTAGTGTGGCGCTGGTTGCTCCAGAAATATTACCACCATTTGAAATCGGCGTAGTGCCTTTTCTCCACTGGTAAGTTAAACCGCTGCCTGTTGCAGCAACAGTAAAGCTTACTGAACCGCCCGAACAGGCTGTTTGCGTTATTGCGGGTTGTGTATTGATTGATACAGGTGTATTTACTGTAACAATTGTTGAGCCTGTAAGATCCGGTGCAGTAGCTGTACAATTCATATCTGTTAAAGATGTAATTGTATATGTTGTGTTGGAAGCAGGATTTACATTTATATTAAATGTTCCATTACCTGTTCCATTTGTAATAGCGCCATTGCTGAGTGTTAATGTCCATGCACCTGTTGCTGTTACATTACCAGTGATAGCCGTTGTATTACCACCACAGATAGTTGTATTACTGCTGGTGATTACTGCCTGTGGCCTTGCATTTACCGTTACAGTAAATAAAGGTGATGTTGATGAACAACCATTGGCATCAGTTGCAGTATAAGTTATACCAGCTGTACCCGCAGTTATACCTGTTACAACACCTGCATTATTTACAGTTGCCACTGGTGTATTAGCTGACTGCCATGTATAGGTTAAAGTTCCTGCGCCTGTGGCATTTGGTGTAAGTGTGATAGTGCTGCCGGCGCAAACAGTGTTTGTACCTGTAATAGCGTTGGCAACAGGGAGCGCATTAACAGTTAAAGGTTTTGTTACGTTATCAAAACAAGAGCCGCTGCCCACTGTATACACTACGGTCACTGTTCCTGCAGTGATACCGGTAACAACACCACCGCTGGTAATGCTGGCTGCACCTGTTCCATTTATAATTGACCAGGTGCCGCCTGCTGTTGCATCAGTAAATGCCGGTGTTGCAGCATTGATACAAACCGTTGCTGCACCGCCACCAATTGGTGCGATAACAGGCAATGGATTAACAGTTAATAATTGCGTTGATGTATTGGTGCAAATACCATTGTTATAAGTATACACTACTGTAACGTCGCCTGCTGATAAACCAGTGACAACACCACCGCTTGTAATGCTGGCAGTACCTGTACCGTTTATAATTGACCAGGAACCACCAGCTGTTGCATTGGTAAATGCCGGTGTTTGAGCATTTACGCACACTGCTGTTGTACCACCTGCAATTGGTGCCACAACAGGTAATGGATTTATAGTTAATGGAATTGCATCTTCATTTGTACAGGTTCCGTTGCCAACGGTATAAACAACAGTTACGTCACCAGCTGATATACCGGTAACCACACCACCGCTCGTGATGCTGGCTGATCCTGTTCCGTTGATGATGGACCAGGTACCACCCGCTGTTGCATTGGTGAACGCAGGTGTTTGTGCGTTTACGCACACAGAAGTTGCACCGCCACCAATTGGTGAAACCGATGGGAGTATGTTAATGGTTAATGGTACCGACACACTATTTGTACAACTGTTGCCATCACTGTAAGTATATACAACGGTTACATTTCCGGCAGCTAAACCTGTAACAAGGCCGCTGGCATCAACACTTGCTGTACCAGTGCCATTTGTTATTGACCAGGTACCTCCTGTTGTTGCATTGGTAAACTGTGTTACATCGTTTACGCAAATAGCACTTGACCCATCAGTAATGGGTGCAATTACAGGTAAAGCATTTACAGTAACGTTTGCCGTTGTTCTGCTGCAACCTGTTGCTGTACTGGTGTAAGTAAATGTTACTGTTCCTGCAGCAACGCCTGTTATTAACCCTGCATTATCAATTGTTGCTATCGATGAATTACTGCTTGCCCATGTACCGCCGGTATTAGGTGATGCCGTAATGGTACTGTTAACACAAACAGCCGCTGCAGAAGTATTCACTACAGGTAATGCATTTACATTAGTAGTGTTGGAGGCTGCAGTCAAAGCCGTACAACCGCTGCCGTTAGTATAGTTTACAGTTACGGTCTTGCTGCCGGTTGTAAGCCATTGTACGGTTACTGTATTACTGGAAGTGCTGCCGCCAACAATAGAATAATCTGTACCTGCAGTACCTGGTATCGTCCATACATAACTGCTTTGACCTGCCTGTGTGGTATAAGTAATGTTGTAAGTATTTACACCAGCGCTAGCACACACATTTGCACCTGGTTGTGCTGTAAATGTTGGCGTTGGCCTTGCATTAACAGTAGTTGTATTAGATGCAGCAGCTGCGCCAGTACATCCATTGCCGTTAGTGTAGTTTACAGTTACAGTTTTGCTGCCTGTTGTAAGCCATTGTAATGTTACGGTATTGCTTCCTGAGCCAATACCGCCGGAAATAATATTGTAATCTGTTCCAGCTGTACCCGGTACTGACCAAATATAGTTGGATTGTCCTGCCTGTGTTGTGTAAGTAGCGTTAGTACTTGCACAGATCGGGTTGGTTGGAGTGGCAGTAAATGAAACAACCGGTCTTGCATTTACTGTTACAGGATAGGTCGCTGATGTGGAAGAGCAGGTGTTTCCATCAGTAACAGTATAAGTAATATTAACCGTTCCGGCAGCCACACCGGTTACAACACCGGCATTGCTTACAGTTGCCACAGCTGTATTACTGGATGACCAGGTGTAGGATAAAGAGCCGGCGCCGCTAGCATTTGGTGTTAAAGTAATGGTGCTTGAAACACAAACTGCAGAGGGGCCTGTAATTGGATTTGCAACGGGGAGGGGATTTACTGTGACAGTAACTGGCGTAGATGTTCTTGAACATCCGCTTGCGTCTGTAGTGGTTACAGTGTAAGCATTTGAACCTAATGGAGGTGTTACTGTTACAGTGGCAGTGCTGTTATTGGCGCCTGAATAACTTACGCTGCTGATAGTGGCAGGGCCGCTGAAAACAGAAGTATAGTTGCCTGTACCGATATTTTTAATAATCGATAAAGACCAGTTTACTAAAGTGCCGGATGTGCCATTATCATCATCAAAAACTCTTAATGACCATGCGCCATCAATGGGGGCACCACCAGAAAAGTTTAAAGCATTTGCAGGGATAACCAGGTTGTAATTCCCTGTACCATTAGATGCTGCATCTGAGCGGTCCGGGGCTGTTGTAAAAGTTCCTTCAGGTCTGAATGTACCATTAAATGGAGCATTATTATTACCTGCGGAGCCAATTACATTAGCAGCATCTGTTCTGAGGATGGTATTTGTATAGTCATCACCGCTTCCTCCATTATCAGAACTTAAAAGCAGGGCACGTGTACCACTTGGGTCAACCAGGAAAATATCAAGATCGTCATCAAAATTATGACTGATGTTCATTGTTACCTGTATAACATCTGCGGCTGTTAAAGTGGCTCCACCACTACCGGATAAAGTAATGGTTGGATATGTATAAGCAGCCCGTGAGTTATCCGCAATTGCCATGTTGATGTTGCCGGATGTTCCGCTGTATGTTTGACTATTGGTGCCGCCGGAATTAGTTGCTGTTAAAGTACGGTTGCCTCCAATACATACCGAACTGGCTGAAGCTGTCAAAGTAACATTTGGTAACGGCGTTACAGTAACAGTTACGGTATTGCTGCAATTATTGTTGTTGGTATAAGTTATCACACTGGTGCCTGCTGCAACGCCGGTTACAACACCCGATGAATTTACAGTAGCAACAGATGTTGTTGCTGATACCCATGGATTAACTGCTGCTGCTGTTGGCGAGCCGGTTAATGTTGTTGTTGATCCGGCTGCACATACTGTTAATGTACCGGTGATTGTTGGTAATGGATTAACGATAATGTTTACATCATCTGTTGTAGGTGTACATGGCGCATTAGAAATTGTCCATCTTAAAACATAGGTGCCTGTACCACCCGCCGGGGTAAAAGTTGTATTACGTACAGCAGTATTGCCAAACTGTGCTGAAGAAGTATTTGGACCTGAAACAACCGACCAGTTGCCTGAGCCCGCTGTTGGATTATTACCTGCTAAAGTTACACTTGCCACAGAAGAACAAATGGTTTGATCAGGGCCGGCATCCGATACTGTAGGAAGAGCGCTGTTCAACAGTACAACATCATCAGTTGAATTTGCGCAAGGTGGGTTTGAAATAGTCCATCTTAAGGTCGCACTGGTACCTGCAGGTATGCCTGTTACACCAGATGTGGGTGAAGAAGGCGTAGTGATAGTAGCCGTTCCGCCTATTAAACTCCAGGTACCTGCGCCTGCACCACCAGGGGTATTACCAGCCAGTGTGAAGCTGCCGTTATTACAATTACTCAGATCTGCTCCTGCGTTTGCAGTAGTGGTATTTGCTGTGTTCGTAAGTATTACATCATCAAAAGATGCAGTACAGGGTGCGTTGGCAATTGTCCATCTTAAAGTGGCGCTTGCACCTGCCGGAACACCCGTAACGTTTGATGTGGGTGAAGAAGGTGTTGCAATAGTAGCCGTGCCACTAACAACTGTCCATGTGCCTGCACCATTTACGGCTGTGTTACCTGCTAAGGTAAAGCTGCCGTTGTTGCATTTATTCTGATCAGGGCCTGCATTTGAAGTTGTTGGGATAGCCCTGTTCGTTAGTATTACATCGTCAGTTGAATTTGCACACGGTGCATTGGTGATTGTCCATCTTAAAGTAACACTTGCTCCTGCGGCCAAGCCTGTTACTGTTGAAGTGGGTGAAGAAGGAGTAGTGATAGTTGCTGTTCCGGTTACGACACTCCATGAACCAGTGCCATTTACAGGTGTATTGGCAGCCAGTGTAAAATTGCCGCTGTTACAATTACTTTGATCAGGTCCTGCATTTGATGTTGTTGTGGTTGGTGTAATAACAAAATTTGCAGCAGTACGGCAACCAGCAGCTGCCGCACACTCTGCGTAGAACGGAGTAGTGCCCGCTGTATTGGTATTTGCCAGGCCGGAACCTGCAACACCTACCGGGTTAAATGGTGTACCATTACCGATGGCAGTGCCACCGGATGAAGCCGTATACCAGTTTAATGATCCCGGTATTGTATAAGAAACAGTTATTTGTATATAATCAACATTTGCTGTCCTTGAGTTAGAGTTGCTGGTGTTGCTTACAACCAATGAAACACCAAAGCCAGCAGCATTAATTTCTGCAGGCGTCCAGCCGCTTCCCCACATATCGCTGGAACTGCCATAAGTGGCAGCTGCTTCAGTTGTAGGCCAGTTAGTTCCTGTAGCTGCGTTGTCATTGCCAATTACATTGCCAACTGTTTTAAACAGTCGTACTGAATTATCCCTTATTTCGCCACTGCCGCCGGTGCCGCTCCTGTAGCGGCCAATAGAAACTTGTATACCGGTGATCGTTGCATTTGCCGGAATTAAAAAGCCAAAACTGCTGGCTTCAAGTGGATCAGAAAAAGAATTACCTGTTCCGGAAACAGTAGTATAAGAATCGTCATTTGCAGAAACCCTTGTTGCATTTGACCAGTTAGCATCTGGTCCGCCACCGTTAGCACCTGTACCCGCAAAATTTGGTCCTGCGCTTCCCGGAACATCCGCTGCGCAGGCAGCAGATGATGTTAGTGTTCCGGAACTGCCCTGGCAGATGGTAACACCTGTTGCTGCAGGGAAAGTATTTATTGTGATAGACCCATTTGCATTGATAGAACCACAACCGCCTGTTAAATTGATTGTATAATTAAATGTTCCTGTCGCAGAAGGAGTGCCACTGATGGTTACAATATTTGAAGCCCAGTTGCCCGATACTCCAGCGGGTAGACCACTGAAAGTGGCGCCGGTTGCACCGGTAGTGTTATATGTAATGCTTGTGATTGAACTGCCTGTACAAATGGTTTGTGCATTAGTACCTGCTGCTGACGAAAGCGTGATGGTATTGTTAGGCGTAACAATGATAGTTCCTGTAGCATTAACAGAACCACAGCCGCCTGTTAAGGGAATGCTGTAGTTAAACGTACCTGAAGCAGTAGGCGTACCGCTGATGGTAATTGTATTGCTTGCCCATGCGGCAGTAACACCGGCAGGTAAATTTGTTGGCGTGCCAATACCGGTAGCTCCGGTAGTGGTACGTGTAATGTTTGTTAATGCTGTATTGATACAAAGCGTTGGATTGGATGAAGCGGTACCTGGTGTATTAGCAGGTGTTACGATAATAGTTCCTGTAGCATTCACTGAACCGCAACCACCTGTTAAAGGAATTGAGTAGTTAAATGTACCTGAAGCAGTAGGTGTGCCGCTGATGGTAATTGTATTACTTGCCCATGCAGCAGTAACACCAGCAGGTAAATTTGTTGGTGTGCCAATACCGGTAGCACCAGTAGTGGTACGTGTAATATTGGTTAATGCTGTATTGATACAAAGTGTTGGATTGGATGAAGCCGTACCTGGTGTATTAGCAGGTGTTACGATAATAGTTCCTGTTGCATTCACTGAACCGCAACCACCTGTTAAAGGAATTGAGTAGTTAAATGTACCTGAAGCAGTAGGTGTACCACTGATGGTAATTATATTACTTGCCCACGCCGCAGTAACACCAGCAGGTAAATTTGTTGGTGTGCCAATACCGGTAGCACCAGTAGTGGTACGTGTAATATTGGTTAATGCTGTATTGATACAAAGTGTTGGATTGGATGAAGCCGTACCTGGTGTATTAGCAGGTGTTACGATAATAGTTCCTGTTGCATTCACTGAACCGCAACCACCTGTTAAAGGAATTGAGTAGTTAAATGTACCTGAAGCAGTAGGTGTACCACTGATGGTAATTATATTACTTGCCCACGCCGCAGTAACACCAGCAGGTAAATTTGTTGGTGTGCCAATACCGGTAGCACCAGTAGTGGTACGGGTAATATTTGTCAATGCTGTATTGATACAAAGCGTTGGGTTGGATGATGCCGTACCCGGTGTATTAGCAGGTGTTACGATAATGGTTCCTGTAGCATTCACCGAACCGCAACCACCTGTTAAAGGAATTGAGTAGTTAAATGTACCTGAAGCAGTAGGTGTGCCGCTGATGGTAATTGTATTACTAGCCCATGCAGCAGTAACGCCAGCAGGTAGATTTGTTGGCGTGCCAATACCGGTAGCACCAGTAGTGGTACGTGTAATATTGGTTAATGCTGTATTGATACAAAGTGTTGGATTGGATGAAGCCGTACCTGGTGTATTAGCAGGTGTTACGATAATAGTTCCTGTAGCATTCACTGAACCGCAACCACCTGTTAAAGGAATTAAGTAGTTAAATGTACCTGAAGCAGTAGGTGTACCACTGATGGTAATTATATTACTTGCCCACGCCGCAGTAACACCAGCAGGTAAATTTGTTGGTGTGCCAATACCGGTAGCACCAGTAGTGGTACGGGTAATATTTGTTAATGCTGTATTGATACAAAGCGTTGGATTGGATGAAGCCGTACCCGGTGTATTAGCAGGTGTTACGATAATAGTTCCTGTAGCATTCACCGAACCGCAACCACCTGTTAAAGGAATTGAGTAGTTAAATGTACCTGAAACAGTAGGTGTACCGCTGATGGTAATTGTATTGCCTGCCCACGCCGCAGTAACACCAGCAGGTAAATTTGTTGGTGTGCCAATAGCGGTAGCGCCTGTTGTGCTGTGTGTAATATTGGTCAATGCTGTATTGATACAAAGCGTTGGTGTTGATGAAGCTGCTCCTGCTGTATTTGCAGCAGTAACAGTAATCGTTCCTGTAGTATTTACTGTTCCGCAACCACCGG
Source organism: Ferruginibacter sp. (assembly GCA_047600665.1). Lineage (GTDB taxonomy): Bacteria > Bacteroidota > Bacteroidia > Chitinophagales > Chitinophagaceae > Ferruginibacter. The sequence goes on along the minus strand of JASGKJ010000003.1, from coordinate 37,693 downwards.
TTAATGGGATGCTGTAGTTGAATGTGCCGGAGGCTGTAGGTGTACCGCTGATGGTAATTGTATTGCCTGCCCACGCCGCATTTACACCAGCAGGTAAATTTGTTGGTGTGCCAATACCGGTAGCGCCTGTTGTGCTGTGTGTAATATTGGTCAATGTGGTATTGATACAAAGCGTTGGTGTTGATGAAGCCGCTCCTGCAGTATTATCAGCAGTAACAGTAATAGCTCCTGTTGCATTCACTGTTCCGCAACCACCGGTTAATGGTATTGAGTAATTGAATGTACCTGAAGCAGTAGGTGTACCGCTGATGGTAATTGTATTGCCAGCCCATGCAGCCGTAACACCCGCAGGTAAATTCGTTGGTGTGCCAATACCGGTAGCACCTGTTGTGCTGTGTGTTATATTGGTCAATGTGGTATTGATACAAAGCGTTGGTGTTGATGAAGCCGCTCCTGCAGTATTATCAGCAGTAACAGTAATAACTCCTGTAGCATTCACTGTTCCGCAACCACCGGTTAATGGTATTGAGTAATTGAATGTACCTGAAGCAGTAGGTGTACCGCTGATGGTAATTGTATTGCCAGCCCATGCAGCCGTAACACCCGCAGGTAAATTCGTTGGTGTGCCAATACCGGTAGCGCCTGTTGTACTGTGTGTAATATTTGTCAGAACGGTATTGATACAAAGCGTTGGTGTTGATGAAGGCGCATCAGCAATATTATTTGCAGTAACTGTAATGCTGCCGGTAATGGTATTATTTGTACAAGGTCCAGTGGTGGTTATCTCATAATTAAAAGTGCCTGAAGCTGTAGGAGTACCACTGATAGTAAATACACCCGAATTAAAATTACCTGTAACACCGGTTGGTAAAGAACCTGCACTTAGGAAGGCTCCTGTTGCACCGCCCCCCGTTGCGTATGTAATATCTGTAATGGCAGTATTGATACATACAGCCTGCACATCTGTACCAGCAACAGAAGAAAGATTAATAGTGGAATTAGCATTTATTAGTAAGCTGGCAGTATTGCCCGAAGATGGATTACTGCTGCAGGTAGCTGTATTTGTAACAGTTGTAATAGTTATCGTTGTGTTTCCGCTGTTAACAAGGCTGCCGGCTGGAATATTAAATGTGCCGCTGCCTGCCGTAAATGACATAGACACTGTTAAACCTGTAGCAGTATTAGCACCACTCAGATCATATGTAACAGTATAATTGTCATCAGCCATTGAAGAAGAATTAACTGTGGCTGTTGTGCCGCTTCCCACACATATTGCGGAAAGCGCCGGCAAACTAAAATTGGTCACATCCGGCGCACATGAAACTGTAGTGCCTGAAACAGCGAGATCTTTTACGTTAAATACTTTAGTGTTATTTTCTATCTCCCAGGCAAAAACTCTTATATAAAGTGTTTGGCTATTATTAACAGGGATTGACAAGGATGTGAAAGCTGTATTGGTGGAAGCACCTGTTGAAACGGCAAAGCTTGAACCTATAGCAACCGGTGAACTGAAGGAAGGGCTGTATGAGTATTCTACTAATGCTGTACCGCTGATGCCATCTGTATTATGAGAAATATTTACAGCATCGATCAGCAGGTTATAACCTGCCGAAGGTGTAATGGAGAACTCGTAATATTTTGAAGCATCCATCGATGCAGCGGTAGCCCAGTCTGCAGCGCTTACGCCGTCTGCAGTATAACTGTTGGTACCAACTCCATTGCTGGTTTGATTACTGCCGGTTACATTGCCGGAGTTTACGGCAATTGCATCCGTTGTTAATGGCCATGCGCCTGAAGCTGCCTGTCCCAGGCCGGAAGAGGCATAAAAAATGCAGCAGATCAATACAAGGGCACGAATTGATTTACAAATCTGGAAATGCCGGATTAAGGTTAGTGTGTTTGTAAAAATTTCCATAATAGCCGAATGAGTGATAAAATAGTATTAACCAATTATCATTGACTATTGAATTTAATAAGACCGTCTTGTGCTAAGGATGATGGAATGGACGTATCCCTATAAACCGGGATGAGTGAACTTTTCTGATTTACTTGGGGAGGTCAGGTTATGATAGGGATTGAATAGGTTTGGGTGCAAGATAATCAGAAAAGCGATATTTTATATTTTTTTTTGCATTAAAGGGGTAAAAAAAATGCCCGAAAGCTTAAAAGCCGGGCTTTAAAATGCCATAACTGTTCATCTTCAACGATTTTTACAATTATTGCCATATACTAAGTCTGTTACTGATCTTGTACAAGTTTTCCCAAAATTACCTGGGCCTATCCAAGCAGTAGCAAAGAACCCTCAAAATATTGCTGCTTTTTGTAATGCCAGATTTCCCTGAAACCTGTATCGGTAAATAACTGCTTATAAATGGGGTTAAGATAAATGACGCAAACCTGTCGTTTATGTTTTTTATGACTGTCCAGTATATTTCCTAAAACTTTTTTCAGTACTGTGTCATCAAATGGGTTAAATAAAAAGATGCAGTCAGCGTCTGCAGGTATCGTATAATTTATCGCATCTGTATTTATTATTTCAAAGTTTGCTGCTTTATTTTTTGATTGTATTACCCGGATATTATCTAATGCCTTTTGACACAGTTCAGGGTAAAAATCAATGCCAGTTATTTTATGAAAGCCAAAAAATGCAGCAACACAAATTGCTCGTCCTTTTCCACAGCCGATATCAAGAAAATGTGAGCGTGTGCCAGCCGGGAGCTGATCAAAAACCTTTTCAAGCAACAAATAACTGGCCGGCATGTAAATAGTAGCATGGGAAATATCTACACCATCTTTCTTTAGTTTTTTTAATTCATCAAACCCGCTGGAGTCAATACCATATTTAAGTTCACCTCTTATTTCCTGCATTATTGTTGTGAAGGCCAGTCGCCAGTTCCAGTTAATGCCCAGGTAAAAAAAATAATGTATGTAGTTGAAGAATTTCAAAATGGTTTTTCAGGAATTTACTTGTGCCTGCCTGATATCGATTATTTTTAATTGTAAAGTTGTTTCGCCATTCCATTCATTCTCATCTATCGTAAAAACAATATCCAATGGTTGCTTTAGCTGGAGCATGTAAAATTTTTCAGCAAGATTAAATCCGATTCCTGTAAATGTCTTTTCATTTTGTTTTAAAACAAAACGTATGTGCAGGTCTTTTACAATTTTTGAATAACCAGTATCAGTTACATTATATGCAATAAAGACCGGCCGCATGTTTTCAGGGCCATAAGGTTCCATCTGCGAAATGATATTATAAAAGGATGCGGTGATCTCAGGAAACGTAACAGGTGTATCTATTGTAATTTCCGGGATCAGTAAACCCGGTTCGATGGTAGCATTAACCGTTTGTTCAAAAGCTTCGCTGAACAATTGTACTTTATCAGGTAATAATGATAATCCTGCCGCAGCAAAATGTCCACCATATCCCAGCAGGTATTCCCTGCAATTGTGAATGGCTTCATATAAGTTAAAACCGCTTACGCTTCTTGCACTGCCGGCAACAACATCCCCACTGCGTGTAAGCACCACCGTTGGCCTGTAATATTTTTCTATAAGCCTGCTGGCAACAATCCCAACCACACCTTTGTGCCAGTCCTCTTTAAATAAAACTGTTGATTTCCTGTTAAGCAATATTTGATCGGCTTCAATCATAGCTAAGGCCTGTTCTGTAATTATGGTATCCGCCTCTTTTCTGTCACTATTATCATTATGAAGTATTTCTGCCAATACGAGTGCTTTTGCATAATCTTTTTCGATAAACAGTTCCACCGCCTTCCTTGCATCATCCATCCTGCCTGCAGCATTTACCCTTGGGGCTATTACAAACACAACATTATTTATAGAAAGTTTTTTTTGAATACCGCCCAATTTTATTAATGCTTTTATGCCTGCACATGGATTACTGTTTATCTGTTGCATACCAAAAAAAGCAAGCACCCTGTTTTCTCCTGTTATCGGAACTATATCTGCTGCAATTGCAGTGGCTACAAGATCAAGATAAATAAGATATTTATCCGGGCTGATATTGTTTTTTTGAGCGAGGGCTGTAATAAGCTTGAATCCTACACCACAACCGCAAAGTTCCTTATAAGGATAATTGCAATCTTTTTGTTTGGGATTTAAAATGGCTGCGGCAACGGGTAACTCATCATCCGGAAGATGATGATCGCAAACAATAAATTCAATTCCGAGGCCGGCAGCATATGCAATCAGTTCAGCAGATTTTATACCACAGTCCAGTGAAATGATAAGGGAGAAGTTTTTTTCAGCTGCATAATCAATCCCCATTTTACTTACACCGTAACCTTCCCGGTAACGGTGTGGAATATAAAATTCCAGCAGTGCTGTATCATATACAGAACAAAGAAACCTGTACATACACGCTACTGCCGTGGTGCCATCCACATCATAATCTCCAAACACCAGAATTTTTTCTTTAGTATCAAAAGCTGCGCTGATACGCTGAACAGCTTTATCCATATCTTTCATCAGGTAAGGATCATGGAGATGATCAAGTGAGGGACGGAAATAGTCTTTGCTTTTTTCAAAAGTATCTATTCCCCGTTGCACCAGCATACGGCAAATGGCAGGGTTTATTTTCAGGGATGATTGTAATGTATTTACATTGTCACTGTGTACCTCATTTATTTTCCATCTTTTTTCCATCTGGCTGGTAAATGATTGATCAGAATTTTCTGTCTGTTGTAAAACGCACAAGTTCTTCCATGGCTTTCCGCACCGGGCTGTCTTCAAATTCGTATAAGATGCTTAATGCTTCATCCCGGCACTTGTTCATTATTCCTGCAGCATAAGCAATGCCTCCCTGTTCTACAACAGTACTGATTATTTGTTGCACTTTTTCCGGATTTTTATTTTCATTTTTCAGGATATAGATCATTTCTCTTTTTTTGCTCTTGTCTATTTTATTAAGTGTATAAATCAGGGGGAGGGTTAATTTTTTTTCTTTGATATCGTTTCCCGTTGGCTTTCCTATATTTTCTTTACCATAATCAAAAAGATCATCTTTTATCTGGAATGCAATACCTGTTTTTTCACCAAATAATTTCATCTTCTCCGTTACTGTTTTGTCCTGGCTGGTGCTCCAGGCGCCGGCAGCACAGGCCGATGAGAGGAGGGAGGCTGTTTTATTCCTTATAATTTCAAAATACACTTCTTCACTAAGATTAAGGTTTCTTGATTTTTCAATCTGGAGCAATTCGCCCTCGCTCATTTTTTTTACAGCTTCAGATAAGATGTGCAGTTGTTCAAAATCGTTGTTAGTGGTGGATAAAAGCAGGCCTTTGGATAGCAGGTAATCACCCACCAGTACCGCCACCTTATTTTTCCAGGCGGCATTTATCGAAAAGAACCCCCTTCTTTCCATTGATTCATCCACCACATCATCATGAACCAGGGTAGCTGTATGCAGCAATTCTACCAGTGCAGCAGCCCGGTAAGTGCTTTCATTTACAGTGCCATGCAGTTTTGCACTCAGGAAAACAAACATGGGTCTCAGCTGTTTGCCTTTCCTCTTAATGATATATTTCATTACCCGGTCAAGGAGAGGAATATTGCTGTTTACTGCATTTTCAAACTTTTTTTCAAAGATGCCGAGTTCTTCGCCTATTATATTTTTTACAAAGTCCATTTACTAAAAAAGAGCAATATAATTAAGTAACGCTGCCCTTCAAAGTAATAATTTCATATTTACCAGAGGCCCGTTAAGGCGGGGATGTATTATAACAGAAATAAATATATTTTCGGCAACGCAGCGTTTAGTACATTAAAAAAGTCCTAACTAACAATGATTTATGCTACGAAATATTTTTGAGAAACAACTTAAATAAATCATAAAAAAATTTGGTTTTTAAATCCCAAGTAATATTTTTGCATATAATCAACTCGTAATTTCAGAAATTAAATAACCATTTAGTTATGACAAGCAAAAAGTACAAATTATTATTGGGGCTGATAACCCTTATGTCCACTGGGACTTATGCACAACAGGGTGCAGGTTACAGTGTATTCGACTCTTCTGTGGTTTCGGCCAAAAACATGCCTCAGCAGAACGAGTTTTGGAACAATACTTACAATTTCCCTGCAAAACCCCGCAACATGTGGGAAATTGGTGCCTCAGTAGGTAACATCGCTGTTAGTGGTGACGTTGCTGCTAAAATTCCTGCATTAGGTTTTGAAGCTCACATCAGGAAAGCTATCGGATATATTTTCTCTTTAAGGTTGCAATATGTTAATGGTAGCGCTAAAGGTATGAACTGGCAAGCTACTGGCAACTATGCAAAAAATGCTGCTTGGGTTGATCAGGCTTATGGTCATACAGGTAACCTGCCAGCAGGTAAAGGGTATGATGCTATTTACCGTAATCCAGCAGGACAGCTTACTACTTTAAGTGGCGACGGTACTCCTGATTTTGTATACTATAACTACAAAACTCATATCCAGGATCTGTCTTTACAAGGTGTGGTAACACTTAATAACATCCGTTTCCACAAGCAAAAAACAGGCTTTACGCTTTATGGCGGTGGTGGTATCGGTGCTACAATCTTCCATGTGAAAGTAAATGCACTTGATGCAAACGGTAACAACTATTCTCAGACTGCTTTTAAAGACGCTTTTGCTGCTCAGGCAGGATCAAGCGATATTGGCAAAAGAAAAGATATCCTGAAGATCCTGAAAAATGGTATGGATAATACTTATGAAACTGAAGGTGAATCTGAAGGTACACGCCGTCCAAGGATCGGTAACAATACCTTAAAACCATCAGGTACTATCTTTGCAGGTGCTTCTTACAGGCTCAGCAAAAGGATCAATATAGCGCTTGAAGACCGTCACACGTTTGTTAAAACAGACTTACTGGACGGACAAAGGTGGCAGGAACATGCAGCAGGTGATGCTGTATTGACCAGCGATTTCGATTCTTATAACTACTTATCATTAGGTTTAAACTTTAACCTGGGTGCTAAATCTGTTGAACCATTGTGGTGGCTGAATCCATTGGATTATGCTTACAGCGAACTCAACAATCCTAAGCACATGAAACTGCCAAAACCAGTATTTGATGATTCTGATGGTGACGGTGTAACTGACCAACTGGACAGGGAACCAAACACTCCAGCAGGTTGCCCAGTGGATACTCATGGTGTAACTAAAGATACAGATGGTGATGGTGTTCCAGATTGCAAAGACAAACAATTGATCACACCTACAGATTGTCAACCAGTTGATGCTGATGGTGTTGGTAAATGCCCAGATCCTGCTTGCTGCACTGAGATCAAAAAAATGATCGAAGAAGGTGGTGGTATCGGTGGTAAAGACAAAAACTGTCCAACTGACTACCCAAGCCTGAGCCTGAAAGGTGCCAGCCTTTCTGCTGATGCTAAAGCAATGTTAGCTTCTGTAGCTACTAAATTGAAAGATAATCCTAACTGTACTATTACGCTTACAGCTTATCCTAAAGCTGACAAACGTTCTCAGTCTTTAGCTGATAAAAAACTGGAAGCAGTTAAAAACTACCTCGTTGAAAAATTAGGTATCAGCGCAGACAGGATTGCAACTGATAAAGTAATCGATGGTGGTGATGCAAACACTATTGATATTAAATAAATAAGTTTTTTACTTTTTGCTCAATGATAGCCCTTCTGGTTTTCCGGGAGGGCTTTTCTTTTTTACCTTTTTTTAAATTAATTAACGCTTAGTTTTTTGTCAATTTAAATTTCAACAGGATTTTTGAGATAAATCCTTTAATTTTGCCGACTTCATGAAGTTTAGACATTTTACTTTTATCCCCGCTTTATTATTGATCATGCTGAGCTCCTGCAGCAGCAAATTCAATAAAATACTTAAGAGCAAGGACACTGATTACCAGCTTTCTATGGCCGACAAGTATTTTGAAGAAAAAAAATACCAGAAGGCCCAGATGCTTTACGAGGAATTATATCCTGTTTATAAAGGCACACCTAAGTTTGAAGAATTATACTATAAGGATGCCTATTGCTTTTATTATATGAAGAACTACAGGGATGCCGAAAATTTTTTCAAAGGTTTCCTCGAGGTTTTTCCTAATAGCCCCAAAGCGGAAGAGGTGGATTATATGCATGCCCTTTGTTTCTACAAGCAGTCTCCAAAGCTTGAGCTTGAGCAAACCAATACTGCAAAAGCAATTGGGGTAATGCAAACTTTTATTAATACACATCCCGGTTCCTCAAGAATTACAGAGGCTACAGAGATCATAGATAAATGCCGGTCAAAGCTGGAGGCAAAAGAACTCAGGGGAGCGGATCTGTATTACAAAGTGGGGCAATTCAGGGCAGCAGCTTTATCTTATGATAACCTGCTGAACAGTTATCCTGAATCGGCAGATGCGGATAAATACAAGTTGCAGGCTATCAAATCTTATTATAAATTTGCAAAACTCAGTATCGTTGATAAGCAGACTGAAAGATTTGAGAAAGTAATTACTGAATATAATGATTTTGCAGACCGTTTTCCGGAAAGTAAATTGCTGAAGGAAGCCGAAGAATACAGCACTCTAAGTAAAAATAATATTAAAGAAATACAAAATGAGCAAATTAAGACGTCAGCACAGCTATAGCACCAGTAACGTGGTGGAGCCAAAGAACTTGGTTGACCTGAAAGATAAAACAGGTAACCTGTATGAATCTATTGCTATAATAGCAAAGCGTGCTAACCAGATAAATATTTCCATAAAGGAGGAATTGCATAATAAGCTGGAAGAGTTTGCCAGTCATACCGACAGCCTGGAGGAAATACATGAAAATAAAGAGCAGATAGAAATATCAAAAGCGTACGAACGTATGCCTAACCCTGCTTTGCTGGCAACACAGGAATTCAGCGAAGAGAAGATATACCATCGTAAGAACGATGAGGATCTGTTCAGCTAATTTTCTTTTTTTATTAGCATATTTTTAATAAGGAATGTATATTTTTAGTCCCCCGATACCGGGGGATTTTTTATGCTTACAGGAAAAAAAATATTGATTGGTGTTACTGGCAGTATAGCCGCATATAAAATTCCTGTACTGGTACGTTTGCTTGTAAAGGCGGGCGCAGAGGTAAAAGTGATTATGACAGCTGCTGCCAGGGATTTTGTTACACCGGTGACTTTATCAACTGTTTCAAAAAATCCTGTACTGTCAGGGCTCACAGAAAATGATTCCTGGGCAAACCATGTAATGCTTGGGCGCTGGGCCGATATAATGGTGATTGCTCCATTAAGCTGTAACACACTGGCAAAAATGGCTCATGGGCTTTGCGACAATTTATTGATGGCTGTTTATCTTTCTGCAACTTGTCCTGTTGTTGCTGCGCCTGCTATGGATGAAGATATGTGGCACCACCCATCAACAGCTGAGAATCTTAAGAAGGTGGAATTGTATGGCAATAAAATAATTCCGGTGGAATCAGGCGAGCTGGCAAGCGGGCTTGTAGGTGATGGCCGTATGGCAGAGCCGGAAACCATTATAACCTGGCTGAACAATTTTTTTTTTAGATCAGGGCAATTAGCAGGTAAAAAAGCGTTGGTTACTGCCGGCCCTACTTACGAAGCTATAGACCCTGTACGATTCATCGGTAATCATTCTTCTGGCAAAATGGGTATATCCATTGCGGCCGAATTATACAGCAGGGGGGCTGATATCACACTTGTACTTGGACCCTCTTCAGAACCAGTTCCACCCGGTATAAATGTTATAAGGGTAAGATCAGCCCGTGAAATGTACCAGGAATGTATTGATGTTTTTCCAGCGGTCGATATTGCAGTAATGAGTGCAGCGGTGGCTGACTATACACCTGTGCATGTTGCTGATAAAAAAATTAAAAAGGATGATGGAGGTCTTACGCTGGAGCTTGAGAAAACAAAGGATATACTAAAGCAACTTGGGCAAATGAAAACAGCTTCGCAAAAGCTGGTGGGATTTGCACTTGAAACAAATAATGAAAGAGAGAATGCGCTTAAGAAATTGCAGAATAAGAATGCTGACATGATCGTATTAAATTCAATGCAGGATAAAAATGCAGGCTTTGGTCATGATACGAATAAAATAACCATTTTTGACAAGGGCGGCAATGAATATGCGTTTGAAACGAAATCAAAAAAAGCAGTAGCAGCAGATATTGTAGATGTTATTATCAAATTATAATCCAGTTATGAAAAATAGAAAGTGTTTTAAATTACTAATAGTATTTGTGTTGCTTACCCGGGTTCACGTATTAACAGCGCAGGAATTGAATGCCAGGGTGAATATCAATGCCAGCAGGGTGGGAACCACTGTAAATAAAAATGCTTTTGTCACGCTGCAAAATGCATTAACCACATTTTTGAATGGGCGTAAATGGACAAGTGATAATTTTCTCCCCAACGAAAAGATAGACTGCAGTTTTGTTATGAACCTGCAGCCTACGGATGAAGAAAATGTTTATAGCGCCTCGCTTACGGTGCAGGCTGCCAGGCCGGTTTTTAATTCCACCTATGTGTCCCCGCTTGTTAACTATCTTGACAATGATGTGATTTTTAAATATGTACAGTTTCAGCAAATTGAATTTAATGACAACAGGATAAGCGGTAATGATGCACTTGTTTCTAATCTTACTGCTGTACTGGCATATTATGCTTACACCATCATTGGTTTTGACTATGATTCTTATTCATCAAAAGGAGGCTCTGCCTATTTTTTAAAGGCACAGAATATTGTAAACAATGCTCCTGAAGGACGTGGTATAAGTGGCTGGAAGGCTTTTGATGGTATCCGTAACCGTTACTGGCTTACAGAAAACATGCTGAACAGCAGGTATGCATTGATGCATGATGTCTATTACGGCTATTACAGGTCTGCGTTTGATAAAATGTATGAAGATGAGAAGGCAGCCCGGACCGAAATGCTGAATGTCTTGAACCTGCTTACCAATTTCAACAGTGATAACCCCAATACCATGATCATGCAGTTTTTTTTCCAGGGTAAGGCAACAGAGTTGATAAAGATGTTTTCAAAGGCACCCCAGCAGGATAAATTAAGGGCTTCAGAATTATTGCAGAAGCTTGACCTTACCAATGCATCAAGGTATAAAGACGAATTAAAATGATCCGCTACTTTTTACTGTTACTCTTTCCTGTTTTTCTTATTTCCTGCGGGGAAAAAAAAGGAAAAATTTTGCCAAAGGAAAAGATGATGGTTGTATTATGGGATATTTTCCAGGCCGAAAGTTTTACGGACCAGTATATAAAAAAAGATTCATCCAAAAATGCTGTACTTGAAAACGCAAAACTGCAGCAGCAGTTATTTGCTCTTCACGGTATCAGCAGGGATGATTATGAAAGAAGCTATGCTTATTATAAAGCCCAACCAGACGAAATGAAGATAATTATTGACAGTATTACGGCAAGGACTGAGCGAAACAGGAGCAATATGATGATGAAAAAGTATATCCCAAAAGAAAAACCCAAACAAAAATAGTTTACTGGTTACCCCATCTGTAAGTCTCCAGTTTTAATCCAATTAAATCAATCACCCTGTCCACCACTGTTGCTGCCAATGCTTCAATTGTTGCAGGCTTACTGTAAAATGAAGGCGTGGCGGGACAGATAACACCGCCCGCTAATGTCAGGGTTTCCATGTTGCGGATATGGATGAGGTTATAAGGTGTATCACGTATCACACATACCAGCCTTCTTCTCTCTTTTAATATTACATCTGCCGCCCTCGATATGAGATCATCACTGGTGCCGCCGGCAATTCTTCCAAGCATACCCATGCTGCAGGGAATAATGATCATACTATTATATTGTGCCGAACCGGAAGCGAATGGGGCACTAAAATCCTGTTTGGAATAAAAATGTACTGGATAATTGCTGTAACTTTCATCACCCAGTTCAGTTTGCCAAACTGTTTTTGCATTGTCTGTTAAAACTACGGACAACTCATTCCATTGTTCTTTTATGGCAAGTAGTTTGTCCAGTAAAACCTTGGCATAAATAGAACCACTGGCACCTGTAATGGCTACAACAATTTTGTTCATTATTTTGTCGTTGAATAATTATCTAAACTACTAAACAAATATAGAATGCAAAAAGTTACACTTTATTTTATAACAGCTATCCTTGTTTTGTTTGTTAGTTCATTTAGTCCCTCAAAGAAAGATAAGATAAAATGGCTGAACATCACCGACTTACAAACTGAGTATAGTAAAAACCCCCGGCCAATATTAATTGATGTATATACAGACTGGTGTGGCTGGTGTAAGGTAATGGACAAGGAAACATATAGCAATGACAAGGTGGTGACATATATAAATGAACACTATTATGCTTTAAAACTGGATGCAGAAAGCAAGGATTCAATAATATGGGCTGGCAAAAAATTTGGGTATAATCCAGATAACAGGGCAAACGACCTTGCTGTTTATTTATTAGGCGGTCAAATGAGTTACCCAACTACTGTTTTTATGCCTTCGCTTATTGACCGGCCGGCACCACTGGCAGGATATTTAAAAGTGAATGAGCTGGAAGCTCCTTTAAAGTATTTTGGTGATGGAGCTTATAAAACAAAAAACTTTCCTGAATTCATGAAAACCTTTACAAATAATTGGTAAAAAAAATTTAGTAGCCTGCAACCTTTTCTAAAAAGTCATCGACTATATATATGGTTTTTCATAGGATAAGGTTTAAAGGTTATAATGTTTTTTGATTAGCGGGCTCCTGTTAAGGAGCCTGTTTATTTTATGCCCATACCAATTAAAATAAGAAAGACAGTATATTTACGGTGTAAATATTTTATCAAACACTGCTGCATGAAAAATCTCTGCTTTCTGTTTGTTTTCTGTTTTTTTTCTGTTGAGTCTTATTGTCAGGATCCATACATAGCTGTACAGGGAGGCGATGGCCTGGGACAGTATGGTTACCTGGAAAAGGATGCCGTTACTTTTGCAAGGCTTGAAAGAAACACATATGATAATATTGCGTACCTGAGTGCCCGGTGGTGGATCACCGATAACAATACAGTAAACGGTAACGGAAAGGAATTTATTTATCATGTCTATGGCGGACCAGACTGGGATCCAATGATAGGCTGGCAATGTGGAGGTGATAATTATCCATCAAAAAGAACAACTGATTATACTGCAACTGATTTTTCTCCCGAATGGAATGCCGGCACTGATTGTTATGTATCTGTATGTGCAAAATTTTGTGATAACAATTTTGCACCTTCCTCATTTGATGGAACCACAACGAATGGCGCAACAGGTTTTAATGAAAGACATTTCCGTGTGCTAGATGTTGATACAAGCCTGCATATTTCCACTGCAACTAATATCCCTAACACAAATGGCGTTTGCCAGTTAAATAATGCTTATAATGTAGCAGGAGGTTTTATGATGGACCCGGGTGCTTTTACTGGTATATCATTAACCACACTGATACTAAAAAATAATGGCACTGCAGCCGAGCAGGTAAATATTCCAAACAGTGCATTGAGTGTTTATTATGAAGCGGCCACAGGATCAGAAGTATACGGTGATGGAAATGAAACTTATGCAGGTTCTTTAAATGGAGACTGGGATGGAAATAATGGAGATAATATATTTGGTTCAACAGCTTTAAACATTCCGTTAAACGGTAAGATAAGAGTGTATGTATTGCTTTGTAATTTTAACAGCCCGTCAGCTGATGGAAAAACCATTAATCTTGCCCTTAGAAATGATGGTATTTTTCTTTCTCCTGCATTAGATGGTTTTACCAAATTAAGGATCAATCCCGGCAGCATATCTCAACGGTATATAACATTACCAGTTCGCTTTCTCTATTTAAATGGAGAGAGAAATACTAATAAGGTGGAATTGAAGTGGCAGGCAGCATCTGCCGGTAATACTTCAGCATTTATTATACAACAGTCTTTGGATGGTAGAATATTCACTGACGCTGGAAGAATATCAGCATCACCGCAAAATGATTTTTATCATTTTATCCTGGATACGGATGCAGAATATTTCAGGATAATTGCAATTGATAATAGCGGTGAAAAAAGCGTGAGCAATATCATTCGTGTAAAAAATATAAATACTCCGGCTATTAAGTTAATGCAAAACCCGGTCCTTAATAACTTAATCCTGGATAACCGGTCTGCTCCTGCGGGTAAGTATATGCTTTGTTTTACTGATGCTGCCGGCAGGGTATTAGCCCGTAAAAATATAGTTATAAATCCTGGGAGAAATGAACTTGATCTCCCGCCAATATCATCACAAGTATTATTTATGCACCTGCAGGATACTGGTGGTCATATTTATAATTATAAACTCCTGAAACAGTAAATGCAATTCGGCCGTTAGTTGTAAATTTCCTTTTTATTATTTGCAATGACAGATACGGCGCCTAAATTACAACGCAGCCTTGGCTTATTCCAGTCTACTGTGCTCAACATGATCGACATGGTTGGGATAGGCCCTTTTATTACTTTACCGATAGTGATAGGACTTACAGGCGGCATGTACCTGTATGCGTGGATGGCAGGTGCATTACTTTCTTTAGTAGATGCAATGATATGGAGTGAATTGGGTGCTGCTTACCCGCTGGCAGGTGGCAGCTACAATTTTTTAAAGGAAGCATACGGAAAGGATAAGATGGGCAGGATGATGAGCTTCCTGTACGTTTGGCAAACGGTGATACAGGCACCCCTGGTGGCGGCTTCTGCTGCTATTGGTTTTGCCCAGTATGCAGGTTACCTGGTTCACCTGGATATAGTTGCACAAAAAATGCTGTCGGGTGCCGTTATTATTTTTATCACTTTTTTACTCTACCGTAAAATTGACAGCATTGGAAAGATTGGTGTCTTTCTATGGGGAGGAGTAGTGTTAACACTTGGGTGGATAATAGCTGGCGGCATTTCAAACGGCAATTTTCTATCGCCCATTCAAAATATTAATACTGATTTTTCCTGGCAGCACTTGTTATCATTTGCTTTTGGCCAGGCCTGTGTGAAAACAGTTTACAGTTATCTCGGTTATTATAATGTTTGCCACCTCGGTGGAGAAATAAAAGAACCAGGGAAGAATATTCCACGCAGTATGTTTATTTCTGTTATTGGGATCGCTGTTTTATACCTGGCAATGAACATCAGTGTAAGCAGTGTAATATCATGGCAGGAAATAAAGCACTGGTGTGACAGCAATACCAATCCTTTCGTGGTAAGCACATTTATAGAGAGACTCTATGGTCATACTGCAGCAAAAATTATAACCGTAATGATCTTATGGGTGGCACTGGCCTCTTTGTTTGCTGTGATGCTTGGTTATTCAAGAGTGCCGTTTGCAGCTGCAAGAGATGGTGTTTTCTTTCCCGTTTTTGCCAGGCTGCACCCAACAAAAAACTTCCCTTATGTTTCTTTGCTAGTAATCGCAGCACTGGCTTTTATATTCAGCCTGCTGTTTAAGATGGGGGATGTGATCAGTGGCATACTGGCCATGCGTATTATTGTACAGTTCATTGGCCAGGCCATTGGGGTAACGTTGCTGCGTAAACGAAAAGGAACTACAGGACTTCCTTATAAAATGCCTTTGTATCCTTTACCTGTAATCCTTGCTGTACTTATGTGGGGATTTATCTTTTGGGCAACCGGTCTTGGGGTTATCAAATCTTTTGTAATTGTATTCAGCAGCGGGTTGCTGGTATATCTTATCTCGGCCAATATGCAAAAAAAATGGCCATTTGATCAGGGAGATGCAAATGGCCAGGTATAAAATCAGTTCTTTGGTTAATCTACTTTAGTAACCTTGATGATATTAGTTGGTAAGTGAAGATGCACCGGTGTGCTGCCTGTATTTACAACGATATCACCAGCCTGTACAAATCCTCTTTCTTTCAGGATGTTTAACTGGTCAAAGAAAATATCATCGAGACTTTCTTCTTCTGCATAATAAAATGCCCTTACGCCCCAGCTTAAACTTAACTGGTTGATCAGTGTTCTTTCTTTACTGAAAATATACAAGGGTGATTTAGGACGGTAGCTGCTCAGCATAAAAGCCGTATAACCACTCTGTGTCATACCAACGAGTGCGTTGGCGTTTACATCCTTTGCAATATTACAGGCGCTGTAACACAACGCATCACTTAATAAAGAAGGAGAGTGGGGTTGTGGTGTAAGAATGTCATCCCTGTCATAATCATATGCTTCTCTTTCCACTTCAAGTATGATCTTGCTCATTGTTTCCACCACCAATGCAGGATACTGACCCATTGCTGTTTCACCACTCAGCATAACAGCATCCGCTCCTTCCAATACTGCATTGGCCACATCCGTAACTTCACTGCGATTGGGTTTGGTGCGGTCCATCATACTTTCCATCATCTGCGTGGCTACAATAACAGGCTTTGCCCTGTGCATACATTTGAGAATGATGTCTTTTTGAATCAGTGGTACCTGCTCGATAGGTACTTCCACACCCAGGTCACCACGGGCAATCATAATACCATCGCTTTCTATAATGATATTACGGATATTATTCAGTGCCTCCGGCATTTCTATTTTAGAAATGATCTTGATCTTGCTGTTCTTTGCTTTTACACGGCCCTTTAATTCCAGTACGTCATTTGTATTACGTACAAATGACAGTGCAACCCAGTCAAGATTATTATCAACAATAAAATCTAAATCAGCTATATCCTTCTCCGTTAGTGAAGGCATGGTAAGCGCAGAATCCGGCAGGTTTACACCTTTTTTGGGTAATAATGTACCGCCCAGTGTAACAGTGATCTTTACCTCTTTATCATTCAGTATCTCTTTTACCTTTACTTCCATTTTACCATCATCCAAAAAGATACGTTCACCTACTTTTACATCCTTTGCAAGATTTTGGTAAGACACATATACTTTTTCAGAAGTACCAACAATCTTTTCTGTAGTAAAGATGATTTCCTGGCCTTCGCTTAATAATATTTTTCCATCAGCAAGGTCACCCACTCTTAATTTCGGTCCCTGCAGGTCACCCAGGATAGAAATATTGTAAGGTTCTTTTTTATTTATTTCACGTATATATTCGATGATCTTCGCTTTGTCTTCGTAACTGCCATGCGAAAAATTAAGCCTGAAACAGTTTACACCGGCCTTAACCAGTTCGAGCAGCTTTTCATATGTGGAGGAGGCAGGACCTACGGTTGCAACAATCTTTGTTCTTTTGATGTTGTGCTGTGTGCCGGCTTCTTTATCCATATGCCTGTACAGGTACTTGCCAATATTTTTACTCATTTGATTGTAAGGTTTGCTTTACAGTTAGTCGTGTTTGTGAATGATTACTTATCGTCAAAATTACCTGTAGTAAGATGATTAGTGAAATTAACTGGCCAATATTTTTACAATTTTCATCCACTCTTCGCTGATACGCTGTTTCTTTTTAACAGCATCATTCAATGGGATAAAACTCATGCGGTTATTAATGATACCAACAAATACATTAAAGCGTCCATCTATCAGGCATTCAACGGCGGAATAACCCATACGGCTTGCGATCAGCCTGTCGAAACAGCTTGGTGAACCGCCTCTTTGTATATGTCCTAAAATACAAACCCTTGCATCCTGCTGTGGCAGGCGTTCTTTAATGGCTTTGGCCACCTCGTTACCACCACCAAATTCATCTCCTTCCGCCACCACGATAAGGTTTACCAGTTTTTTTCTTCTCTCTTTTTCAGCCAGTTGCCGTACCACCTCTTCTATATCTGTTTTGCGTTCCGGGATGAAGATATTTTCTGCACCCGTGGCAATACCACTGTGCAATGCGATATAACCGGCATCCCGGCCCATTACTTCAATCACAAAGAGGCGGTCGTGGGCATCAGCAGTATCCCTGATCTTATCAATGGCTTCCACTGCAGTATTTACTGCCGTATCAAAACCAATGGTAAAATCAGTGCCTGCAATATCTTTATCAATGGTGCCGGGCAGACCGATACAGGGAATGTCAAACTCATTGCTGAAAGTTTGAGCGCCCCTGAAACTGCCGTCACCACCAATGATCACGAGGCCATCAATGCCATGTTGCTTTAAATTATTGTAAGCTTTTTTCCTGCCTTCGGGTGTGAGAAATTCTTTGCAGCGGGAGGTTTTTAAAATAGTGCCTCCTCTCTGGATGATGTTGGCCACGCTGCGGCTTTCCATTTTAAAAATATCGTTTTCAACCATGCCGGTATAACCACGCATGATACCGAATACATCCAGCCCATGATAAAGACCGGTTCTAACCACGGCCCTTACACAGGCATTCATACCGGGAGAATCGCCTCCCGAAGTAAGTACGCCAATCTTAGTTACCTTTTTTTTCATGTCTTAGTTATAATAAAGAAAAGCCCTAAACATTAAAAGCTGTTTAGTTTTTGGTTTTATTTTCAATCAATCTTCTAAAAAAAACAAATTAGTGTCAAAAATACGCAATTATGATGAATAAAACTTTCCAATTAGTACGTATTACAAAAAATAAAATTCAACTTGAATCTTTTACATATTTTTCCCACATTACTGAAAATACTTCTTCTTTTAATGCCTTTGCTTCAGTATTTGCAGAACTTATTTCGGGAAGAAAGGTCATTTTTAAGGCAGTAGGAAATAAATAAAATGTTTTATTGATCGGCATCGCTTTCGTGGTGCCCACAAGTACACAAGGAATGACATTTTTTTTTGATTCTACAGCCAGCTTAAAAGCGCCATCATAAAACACTTTTAATGGTTCCCCTGTGCGGTTGCGGGTGCCTTCCGGGTAGAGGCACATGTGCATACCCTTTGCCAAAACGGTTTTCATTTCAATATAACTCTGCTGGCGGCTCCTTTCGCTTTTCCTGTCAACCAGCACCGAACCACGTTTATAAAATAAGCCAAACAATGGCACTTTTGCAAAGGATGATTTAGCAATGGTCTTGTTGGCACCAGGAACAAAAGGGCAGGAGAGCGGAACATCCAGTAATGCATTGTGATTAAAGACCACCACGTAGTTTTGACCTGGTTTAAAGTTTTCTTTTCCTTTTACTTTAAGCGGGCAGCCTATCAGGGTGAGCCAGATCCGCATCCATATTCTTGCGACAGCTAAAAAATACTCCTGTCCCTTCTTTTCAGGCATTAAATAACAAAGCATGGATGGGAAGAAGAAGATAAGAAAGGTGGTAATAAAAGTTACAATGCCCCATACGGCCCAGATGCTTCCAAATATTTCAGTAAATAAATTTCCCCTTACTGCATTTTTATGATCTTCTTTTTGCTGCATGCAGTTTTGGTGTTTATGGTGTTAATAATTTCCAGTCAACCGGACTTAAACCTTCTTTTAGAAGAAACTCATTGGTTTTTGAAAAATGCCTGCATCCAAAAAATCCTTTATCTGCACTGAACGGCGATGGATGAGCAGCTTTTAAAACATGGTGTCTTGTTTCGTCTATCAGTAACTGTTTGTCCTGTGCAAACTTACCCCACAATAAAAAAACAACCCCTTTTTTTTCTGATGAAATTTTTTGTATAACAGCATCTGTAAAATTCATCCAGCCAATTTTTGAATGACTGGCAGGTTCATTAGCCCTTACCGTTAGTACAGCATTTAATAGTAATACACCCTGTTCTGCCCACATAGTAAGATTGCCATAGGCTGCAGGCATTGCCACACCAATATCATTTTGTATCTCTTTATAAATATTGATAAGTGAGGGTGGTGGTTTAACCCCGTTCGGTACAGAAAAACTCAGCCCATGCGCCTGGCCGGGATTATGATAAGGATCCTGTCCAAGGATAACCACTTTTACTTTATCAAAAGGTGTTTGATTAAAAGCGTTAAAGATCAGAGGGCCCGGAGGGTAAATAGTTTTGCCAGCCTGTTTTTCTGTTTTTAAAAATGTAACCAGCTCAAGGAAATAGGCTTTTGTAAATTCTCCTTTTAAATGTTCTTTCCAGGTGGCTTCCATTTTTACATCCATAATGATCAATTTGCAATAAAAATACAAAAGGAGGTGGTTAAATAATGTTTCCTGCCGGGATTTCTGGCTTTGTCTTTAAGTAAAAAGGCCCCGCCATCGCTGACGGGACCAACCAGTGAACATGAAAAAAGCATTAATTATTGATACCTGCCATATTTTTTAAAATTGAACCAAAATTCTTTTAAAGTAAAACCTATTACATACTGGCTGAATTTTTCTTTTATCTGTCCGTTTGCGTTGTTTCCCCGTATGCCAACTTCATATCCGCCATATACACTTATTAAAGGGGAGAGGTTTTTACCAAAGCCCCCGGTTACCGAGTAAGTGTTCAGGTCTTTTCCCTCCACGGTAAAATAATTTTTTTCCGCACTTATACCTCCCTGCACGTACCAGTTTTCTATCCAGTAATTACCAGATCTTCTCCTGCTTATATATTCAATGCCTGCCGACAGCCTGCCGGACGGCGTGGTATATGAATTTGCATAAGCCAGTTTTTGTTTGCTCCAGTTGTTATACACTGCATCGGCACTGATCGTCAAATCATCATCAAACACAACGGCATAACCTAACCCGAGTGAGAGCGGTAGTGTGAAGTCTTTTTTTGTTTCATTTACTTCTTTAATGGAAACACTGTTGCTTAAATATTCTGATTCTGTCCGTTGTTTTATAGTGGCAGGATTGCTTACAGTTAAACCAAACTGGTGATTGACTCCTGAAGCAGTTGTAATTTTATACTGGAGCCCGGCCTGGAACTGGAATGCATTCATAATATCGTATTGTTGCTTTTCCAGCGCAACTGAAAGGTTCTGGCCATAATAAGTGGTAAGTATATTACGGCTGCCAAAATAATAGGAAGAAGTAATGCCTGCACTCAGGTTCTTTGTCAACTGCCTGGCATAAGAAAAATAAACCTGGTTAAGCCCGCCGCTGCCATCCACCGTTTTTGCAAGTGTTGATGAGTAGTCGTATATCGCATTCGTTTCTGCTAATAAATAATTTACTGTGCTGAATGGCTTTAATCCAAATGAAAAAGCATTCTTTTTGTTTGGCTTAAATGCAATGGAGATACGTCTTACACTCATGTCTTTTGTGGAGGCGGTAAAGGTATCTGCATCTGCATACCGGAAGCTGGCATTTTTACCACGGTTCACAAGGTCTATATTCATCATTCTTTCTGTAAGCCCCATTAATGAAGCAGGGTTAGATGAATTGATATACCATGGATTGTTCAACGCAATGGAAGTACTGCCCATACCGTACCACCTTCCGAAATCTTTTGTTTCAATATCACCAATGCCGAGAATAGAATAAGGTGAAGTGGTGTTTTGTGCATGCAATTCTTTTGTAAAAAAGAGCGCCTGCAGTATGATCAATGCTTTATACAGTTGTATATTTTTCTTATAAGCCAAGTACATATAGTTTCAGTTTGATGAAGTTGTCTTTTACCGTACTGTTGTTTATCAGCAGCCGCTGATCAGTGGATGCAGCCCCGGATGAAAATGGATATAGTATTAAGGCTCTTCTTGAAAAAACACCTTCGCTGAGCAATGTATTTACAAAAGATGTTACATCGTACGTATAAGCAGTGCTTACTCCATATAAGTTATCAATATTCAGGCTGCCATATTGGGTGTCGGAATTATAGGCATAGGGGAGCGCCTGGCCAGTAACATAATTATTGTCGTCTGTTAGTCTTAATTCAAGTGAATCAGGCAGGCGGTAGTTGGTACCGGTGCCCCAGGTACCTTTTGTGGGTCTTATTTCAAGTTCAGCCCTCATTACCTGGACATACGGGTGCAGTTCTTTAATCGATAACAAATTACCCAGACTGATCTTTGGAAAAAGCCCGCTGTTGTAATGCATATAGCCCCGGTTATTTGTGAGGAAGCTGCTTATAAGCATTTGTTTTCTTGGTGTAAAAGCTTCAAGGGGGGTGCCTGTTTTATCGTAGGTAAAACCATTGAATTGTTTGTCATCAGTGCCGATGGTAAATGCAGCTGTTTTTGATTCAGGCGTAATACCATTCACGGTGTAATGTAATTGTATGATAGCCTCGGCATTTTTATTAAAATAATACATCGCATTATTACCGGCAGCAGATGCCAGGCAAATGCCTTTAAAAAAACGCCTGAATTTATCAATGTTGGTTATAGTATCTGATTTGTAACGGAACATCCGGAAAAGATTCTTCCCAAAATCGTCCGGTAACCTTATTGATAATTCTTCCTGTCTTGAAGGCCTTACGGAAAATGTTTTTGATGCCATTGGTACATTATTGTATACCACTGTACTGGTATTGTATCCAATAGACAGATCCGTTTCACGCATGGACTGGGTCAGCTCATGAACATTTAATGTAAATGGCGCAGTGGTATCTCCCATATACCCTGATGTAAGATCAGCATGCAATACGATTGAATCAAATATGCAGTTATTGCTCAGTTCAAGTGTTGGTGGCGTGATCTCAAAATATGATCTTGATTCTATATACCCCAATTCAGGATCAGTATGTGCACCCGCAATAAGATAATTGCTGCCTGATGTTCCAAACGAATCAACCTGTAGTGTTGATACTGCTACAGTGAATGTATCAATTAATATGACATTGGGATCCCCGGCTGTTCCGTCGCTTCCAAATGTTACCGGTACTTTGTCGCATGAGCTCATGCAACAACCAGCAAGTACTGCGGCAAGAAAAACTAAAATATTTCCTTTAGAGATTATCATCAGCAGTTGTTAAGATATTTAGAGAATCCAGTTCATTCTTTGTTACAGCCGGTCTTTGCCCATGGTTTAATTTGCCTGCAACAAATTCACCGATAAGAGCTGCTTGCTGCCTGTTTTTAAAAGGAAAATTTCCCTTCAGCGCCGGTACTGAAAACTGTCTTATCAGTACATGATTATTATGCTCAATTACATATCCCCAGGAAGTGTCGGCAAAATTTTTTTGTACTACAAATACTTTGTAGGCTGTTGCGGCCGCTACTGTTTGTTCCTCCTTCTTTTGCCCGGGCGAACAACCGGCAAATACAAGGAAGAAGCTGATTGTACTGTATTTAATTATTGTCAACTTTTTCTGCATTGGGATTAAATTTCCATAAGTCATCAAACCTGTATGTACTGTTGCTGCCGGTAGTGATATAGCCTTCGTTATTTATTGAAAAACCAATTGCTCCTGTACGTGCTGAAGCTTCAAGGGCTGTTTTTGTTTCCCACAGATCGGTGGTGGGATCGTATTCCCAAACAGAATTCAATACGCCGCTTTTTTCTCCACACAGGATATAGCCTTTGTTGTTCAGTACAAATGAAGCTGCATTTGTTCTTGTTATATCACTGTAAGCATCATCATATTCTTCGTCACTGATATTGGTTATTTGTCTTTTTTGTGTCCATTGATTGGAAGATGGATCATACATCCAGAAATCATTCGGGTAACTGCCATTGTTGATACCGCCTGAAACATAGGCCATATTATTAATTACAAAAGCGGTGGCACCTGACCGCTTGGTGCCGCCAAGACTTGCTTTTTGTGTCCATGTATCTGCGTCAGGGTCATATTCCCACAAATCTTTGAGGTAATTACCATCAAACCCGCAGGTAATATATCCTTTGCCATTTATTGAAAAAGCAGCGGCATCATACCTTGCTGCGCCATCAAAATCTTTTTTCCTGGTCCAGGTATTTGATGCTGCATCATATTCATACATATCTTTCAGCTTATCTATGCCATCATAACCCGTACCCACATACGCTTTATTGTTGATGGAGAATGAAACAGCAGAACTTCTTGCGGTTCCGGGCATATCTGCCAGCTGCGTCCAGGTGCCGGTATTGTGATCGAATGACCAGAAGTCGGAAAGCCTGTTGTCACCATCATAACCACTGCCAACATAAGCCGTTTCATTAATGGTAAATGTTACAGCCTCTGTCCTGGCCACACCTTCAAAGTCAGAGGAACGCATCCAGTCGCCGATAACATCATCACTGTCATCCGACGATTTGGAACAACTTGTTGCCAGTATTGTAATGGAAAATAAAAAAATGATTGTTTGAGAGTTTAATAACCTGATGTTTAGTTTCATGTTCATGAGCGGTTTAATAAATTAAATTATGCTGCCAATTAGTTTTAAATAAAAAATACAAATACATGCTGCAGGACGCAGGGAGATGTTTTGTTTTTTGACAACACAAATATTTTTGAGAATGCTAAAAGGAGTATGTTAAAATGCCCGAAACGGACAAATTGAAAACTGAAACGGATTTAATAAAAATTGATCAGGCTTTTAACCAGTTCAAAAACTCGGGCACTTTTGCTTTGGCAATGGTAATATCAAAATCACCTTTTACAGACAGCTTTACAAAGAGCTTCCTGGAGGAGTATTGCTGCACTTCTTCAATGGCAGACCGGTTAATCAGGTATTGCCTGTTGGCACGGTAAAAGCCGGTGCCACACATCTGTTCGAGCTCGTCCAGGTTATGCCCGATGCTGTAATCATTATTGTTCTTGGTGATCATTTTTGTGGCACGGTACTCAATACAAAAAAGTGCGGTATCGGCAATTTTTACCGGCAGTATCTTGTCCTTCCAGTTAACCAGTATAGAAGAGGGTTGGGTATTATTTAACTGTTCAGCTGACAACCGGTTTATATTTGTCGGGGTTGCCTGCTTGTCACCCCTGAGCATGATAAATTTATCAATGGCTTCTTTGATAGAATTTTCAGAGAATGGTTTCAGCACGTACCCGATACCGTTATTATCAAAGGCTTTCAGCGCATATTCGTTATATGCGGTACAAAAGATAACGGGTGTTTCTATATCTACCTGTTTGAAAATTTCAAAGCTGTGACCATCACCCAATTGTATATCACAGAATATTAAATCGGGGAACGGCTGTTGCTGCAGGTATTTTACTGCGTCTTTCACAGACGGCAGTATTTTCAAAACGCTTATTTGATAAGGCATTTTTGATAAAATTGATTCAAGATATTCTGCTGTTAGTATTTCATCCTCAATTATTATTACCTGCATCACGTAGTATTTTTATTTGAACTGTAAAAAATCCGTTTTCATTATTTATGTCAATACCAGTACCGGCAAGCAGCCTGTATCTTTCTGCCAGGTTGGAAAGCCCAACGCCACTACTGTCTTCAATAATAGGACGGGGTTGGAAGTTATTTTTTACCAATACCCGCTCATCTCCAAGCGATATAATTTCAATATGTAATGGTTGCTCACTGGTGAGTATATTGTGTTTAATCGCATTTTCTGCAAGTGACTGTAATGCATATACAGGCAGCCTGCCGTTTACCCGGGCTGTTTCTGAGATGCGGATTGTAAAACTGAGTGCATTACCAAACCTCACTTTTTGCATATTCAGGTAATTGGTGCAGAGTTCCAGTTCTTCATTTAGTGATACCAGTGCCTGCCTGCTATTATTTGTGGAAAATCTTAGTATGTCTGATAATTTTTCAAGATAATCAGCTGCCTGTCCTGGTGATTTATTGATAAGGGAACGCAATGTGCTGAGCGAATTAAAAAGAAAATGAGGATGTAGCTGCTGCTTTAACTGGTTGTTCCTTGCTTCAGAATTGGCGAGTTTTAATTGTTCATTCTCCAGTGCAACTTTATTTTTTGTTTCCCTTAAAATGATCAGTTCAAGTAAGATAAAAATGATAAAGTTGGCAGACAGTGCCTGCAGCAACGGGAATATAAGCATTCTTGCCCCGGGATGTTTTGGAGGATAAAACTGGCGCGGAAATGCTGTCGTGCTGTTTATGTCAACGGGGTGGGACCTCATTTTCATAAACTGATCATGCATACCTTCCGGGCGGGACATATTATTTTTTGTAATAGTAAATAATATCCAGCCTGATGCTATGCAGATAAGCACACTGACTATAAACCGGGTAACATTATTTTGAAAAACCGGCGACTTGCCCCCCAGCCACAACAAGCCAATATTGACCACCCATAAATACAGTGCAAAGCCTGTGGTAATGGAAAATATCTCAATGATTTTTTTAATGTTAATACTGCTGGGCATAAACCACCCATGGGTGGAACTGAATAATCCAAACAGCGGGCTGGTGATCAGGGCGAAAACAATGATCTTTTTGAAAGGAGATACCAGGTGCATGCTCAAAAATAAATGCGCTTAATACTCGCCGCAGATTTAATAGCTGAAACGGCCATTTCTGCCGCTTAAACAGCTAAATCCTGCTACTTTATTGCCAGAAACAGGCTTTGTTTTTATATCTGTGTTTATAAATCTTCCTGAGTTCTCTATTTCTCTTATATTTGCGAAAATTTTTCAGCAGAGGTCCGGTAGCTCAGCTGGATAGAGCATCAGCCTTCTAAGCTGAGGGTCATTGGTTCGAATCCAATCCGGATCACTAAATGAAAACCTTACCCAGTAAGGATTTCAGCAGATGGTCTAAAACTCTCTTACCCTGTAGCAGTGTTCATCGTTAATAAAAACGTTAATAACATGCTACAACTTCCCAACGGCTGCAGATGCAGCACACCCACAGTGTTCCCTCCAAACTGGAAGACTGCAGGCGCCTCTATTAAAAAAGACTGGCGCATTCAATACTATTTTTACGATCCCGTTCACAAGCCTAAAGGCAAACTGATTATTGTCAAAGCAGGGATAAATAAATTCCACACAGTCAACGAGCGACGGGATGCCACCAGGTTACTTTATGATGCGCTGCTTAGTACTTTAAAACAAGATGGATACAACCCGGTGACCGGCGGTATGTTTAAAATTCCGAATGCTGTTTCTGAAATAATGCCTGGTAGTGGATTGGTACCAGCACTGGAGTATGCGCTCGAGAAAATTATCGTGGTCAAGGATACCCGGTCCGATATCAAAAGCATGATGAAATACTTTGCCCAGGCCGCAAGGGAAACTGGTATTGCAGGTATGCCGGTAGCCGAAGTTCGACGCCGGCACATAAAACATATCATGGAGCACTGCACGGTTACCCGGCAATTAAGCGCTTACCGGCAGAACAAATACCGAACCTACCTGTCTATGCTTTTTGCTGAACTGGCGGAAAGAGAAATAGTTGAAAGTAATTTCATACATGAATTAAAGCTGCAGAAGACCGAACGGAAGTACCGGGACACATTGACGCCTGAAGAGCGCATGCTCGTTAATGATCACCTGCAGAAAAAACATTACAGCTTCTGGCGCTTTCTTCTTATATATTTTGATTCAACACCCAGGATAACCGAACTGCTGGCCGTGAAGCGTAGTGATGTTGATCTGGCAAGACAACGCTTTAAGGTCACTGTGCACAAAGGGAAAAATGCCCGTGAAATATGGAAAACTATTAAAGATGTGGCAGTGGAGTATTGGCAGGAGATCCTGGAGGATGCCAGCGAAAACGATTACCTATTTTCCACTGATTTACGGCCTGGCAAAAATAAAATACTAAGAGGCAATATCACCCGGCGCTGGCGGGAGCATGTAAAGCACCAGCTGGGCATTAAAGCTGATTTTACCAGCCTGCGAAACCTAAGTATTGATGAAGCTGCAGAAGCCCTGGATATCATGGCTGCAGCGAAGATGGCCGGCCACACAACACCCGTGGTTACATTGAACCATTACACAAAAGGGGAGGAGGAAAGGCAACACGACCGGTTAAAGAAGATTAATAACACTTTTGTAAAGCAATTGAATAAAGCAGCAAATGATTAATTTACCTCATATCCCCATGATGCACCAAGGGTTTCCTCCAACATGATGATAAGTGATGGATAGAGGGGCTTTATTTTTTCAGGAATATCATTTAGCGGATCAAATTCCCTGGTATTTAGGTGGTAAATTATCTCTACCTCTCCCTGCTCCAGCTGCTGACTTTTCAGCTTTTGGGAGACAATTGCCTTTAAATATATCACTTCGGGCTGCCCCTGTTCATCATTGTAATCATAAAGCACTTTGGCTTCATATATACCCACTTCTTCATCAGGACCATGAATATCAGCGGTAAATTCATTCATATTTTAAGGTTTTAATTGTCAACAATTTAGTGATAGACTTGTTCATTTACTATATTTATTGTCCTAAAAATTTTGTTCTATGTGCAATTTTATGGGTGTGAAAGTTAACCGTATCCAGTTTATAAAATTAAAGCAGATCGAGAAAGAACTCGGCACCCTGGCCGCAATGAATGAACTGGAGAAAATGAAAGATGGGTTTAAATACAGCAATTCCGTAATTATAAGATCGACTGCAGATAAAAAGGATCTTGATATTGTTTCTGCACACTGGGAATTATTACCGCCCTGGGTGAATTCCTCGGAAGACCTAAAAGAGTTCAGGAAGAAATTTACCACGCTTAATGCGAAGGGTGAAACACTCCTGGAGAGTAAAATGTTCAGGGATGCCGCACTGAAGCGCCGCTGCCTTGTCCTTGCTTCTCACTTTTACGAATGGCGTCACTATAAGCCCGAAGGCGAAAAAAAGGATATCGCTTTTCCTTATGCTATTGAAGTGAATGATGCAGATTATTTTTATATGGCTGGGATATGGCAGCAATGGACCGATAAAAGTACTGGAGAAACAATGGACACCTTTGCTATCGTCACCACCAAAGCAAATGAATTAATGGCGGAGGTGCATAATAAAAAGGAAAGAATGCCGGTAATACTTCCAGAGGATCTTGCCTGGAAGTGGACGATGGAAGATTTGACAGAGCCGGAAATTAAGGAATTAGCTACTTTCCAGTTCCCCTCCGAAGAAATGAATGCTTACACTATCAGGAAAGATTTCAAACAATTGGAAGACCCGCTGGAGCAATTTGAATTTAATGAGCTGCCGGCATTAGATATAGCGTTATAATGGAATGGGATTTACACATCAGCTACAAGCTAAAGACATTCAAGTTAAAAGCAGTTCTGGAATTTGAGAGTGCTCAAATAATGCGTATCCGTGTGCATGGCCAAACCAGTACACTATTGCTGGAAAATAACTTCCCTTTGATAAAAGCTGCAGGTGGGAAAAAGGGATTAAACTGGAAGATCAAAGAGGGTAGCCTTGGTGCTTCGGATCAGGATAAAGCCCAGTTGATGACAGATATACTCGAACAGCTGGAGATCTATTTAAAAAAACCTAACCGGGTAAGTAAACAGGAGGAGCAGAGAGACAAAAAATCGTGGTAGTTATTTGCCAGTCACCTGTTTGATGTAATCTTCGATTGCCATGTAAATATCGTTGTAATTGCTATTATACGGCAGGTCACCGGATACCTTCGACCATTCCATTCTGTGGCGAACCATCATACTTACCCAGGTGGGTCTGTTGTTTTCTACCACTACTGTTTTTGTTCGGCCAATTACGGAATACTGTTCCGCAGTTTTGGTCACTTTGGTGCGCACGACCAAGACCTTATAGTTTTTGTAATTATGCCGGAGGGTGATGTAAAATTGATTCAGCAGGCTATCACCAAAGAACGCAGCTAGGTCTTTCAAGCTTTCATGCTTGGCAGGGTCAAATTCCCAGCGATCAGTAAATCTTAAGCGGCCCCAGTAAAATTTATTTACCATTAAATGCCAGACCTTAGCACCAGCGCCATACACCGGCTCCAGTGTGCCGTTTTGCAGTTTACCATCAATTTTAAAGCTTACAGGTACATTGAGCATGCAGTATAATTCAGTGCCAAATTTATTACATGCGTGCAATATAAAAGCCCCGGGTGGAAACCAAGGGCTTAAACGTATAAATAACTGCAACAAATTCTTTAAACGCTCGAGAGCTGGAAGTGCATTCCATCCTTCCTTTTCCATATACCACCCCAGTCAAAACCAGCATCTGTGAAACATTTTACGAAGCCGGCCGATAATTTCGGTTCAGCTCCTAAACCATTCCAAGCTGCATTTACATCTATGGCCAGCGCCCAACTGTGAATACTCCATTGTGTTCTGCTACCTCGTTGCAGACGGGGATTATAGCATCCATCCCATGTTTTGAGCTCACTTACAAAACCACGATCAATTAAATTTCTAAACGCCTTTGTAAGTGGCGCCACCATCAACTGGTGACAATAAATTTTTTTTGGTATCACACCGATCTCAAGTTCTGCGGGCACATCCCACATTAGCACAAACCTTTCAGATTGTTTCGATTTTGGCAGACCAAATTTGGCGCTGCAGATATCTGGAGTAATCATTTAAAAGAAATTTTAAGCTTTGATAGAATAAAGAATACTACCACAGAGCCAAGACAAAGAGCCAGGATCTGCCAGGCGTTGAAGACTTGCGTTTCTTTGGTTTTCTGTGACTTGGTCAGCATTGCTGCCATAGTATCCAATGCTGCACGGTTGGCGCTGTCGTAATTATAATGCCAGGCTTCGGATTTGCTTGTGCCACCCTCACGCATGTATATAACCTGATCTTTGCCGTTATTGTAAATTGGCTGTAGAGATCTTTCAATGATCGTGGTGGTATCATTGTGTCCGGGCCGCATTACCATTTCCCGCCACCAGGTATTTTCGTTCAACTCCCTGCTTTCACTTTTCTTTACTGCGGTGCTGTCAGTGGAATTTTTACTGGTTGTGGTTTGTTCTTCTGTCTGTTTTGTTTTCAATACCGTGCAGCCAGATAATACCCAGAGCATGCCAAATAGGGCAACCATTAAGAGCATCAGGATTGCCAGAATTGTAAACAAGCAAGATGGGCGATTATTCATTGCTGCTATCCTTTTTGCGGTCTGGCTTAAGGAAGTTCATAATATTGGTGCGCTCCATTAAAAATTCAATGAGCTTATCTACACCAAACCCAACACAGAAGCCCACGCCAATCATTGCAGCCGGGTTGCTTAGATCAAAAAGCCGGAACAGCAAAAACATGCAGATGAGGCTGGCGAAGATCCTTTTGAAATTATCCCACAATAAAAATTTCCAGCTGAAACCCTCAGGTGTTTTCTCGCTGGATCTGTCTCTTTTACGACTGTGCATGTACAAGCTCAGTAGAATAGCAAGGAAAGAAAAGAAAAATCCGGCGAGGTAATAACCTTCCGATTTTTTGCCAAGTATAATCTCCATGGCTTCAGTAATTGCGTTCATTGTAGTTGGGTTTATGAATAAATAATTAATGAGAGCCTCTCTTCCTGATGCGGATACCTTCGGGTAGTAATGCTTCAACAATCACAAGCCGCTTCTCATGATCATTTCCTTTATCCTCCATCCACCCCATTTTTAACCTGAATTCAGATACGGAGGCATGATCAACATCCATTTGAACAGTGATCTTTGCGATCTGCACCTCCAGTTGGTTGATCTTGTTGCCAATCCATGACAACAGTGTCAATGTAAGTGCAAGCATTCCTGTTTGTATCCAGGTTACAGCTTTGTTTTCTTTTGCCGGAGCCATTTTGCTAAAGCTTTTTATAAATGTTCGTTGATAGGAATGTAGCTTTCGCTGCAGCACTGCTCACAATTGCTACCGCACTTTTTTTGTCTGCAAGATTTTTACTGGAGACCGGGCTTTGCACGAGCTCAACTGGAAGAAAATTACGTCCATAACTTACGGTTACAGGGGATCCGGAAACATTCAGATCAAATCGCATTTCCGAGGTGTTGGTGATGGATTTTGGCGGTCCTTTGCTCGCCGCATCTCTTCCAGGAAACAGGGACTTATAGCTGGCCAGAGAATATTTTAATGAGGAAGTGCTGGCAGACTTTAAAGTAAAGATCTGGGCAGCGGTACCGCTGATTGGCCTTGCGTACACGTTGCTATCAGAAACAGTGAACATGCTGTCAAGGTCATTCCGGATCGTTGAGATGATCATCACTACCTGGCTTGCGGATCTGCTAACCAAAATATTGTTTTTAAAGGTGATATTCCTGATCGGTGTCGTGTATGGTGATGGCTGTCCATTTATCTGTGCCAGGTTATGATTAAAATTGACCTGCTCCCTTCCATTATTATAAAAGGTGTTCCCCTGCACATCGATGTTATAATTGTTGTGGATGTATAATCCTGCCCCGGCAACATTATAAACTGTATTGCCTTTTATCTCCACAAAGCTTGTGTTGTCATCCATGTATATCCCATCCGCATCAGGAGTCTTGCTTGATACACCTTCGGTAGTTCCTATACCGTTATAAACTACATTATTTAAGATCTTCCTGTTTTGATACTCAGTGTATGATGCATAATTGTTCCAGGTGTAAATGCCGGCGCCATCGCTGCTGGTTATGCAGTAATTACTGATCACATTATTTTGTATGTTAAGGTTCGCCGCCCGGTCGAAACGCATTCCGCTATAACCTGCAGAGTCAATTGTATTTCCGGAGATCGTATGGCCGTTACCAACAATTGTAATACCATTCATAGCGTTGGCTCCGTTCTGGTTCATTCCAGGATAGACACCGCAGCGCCTTATCACATTATTTGATGCAGTGATATTTGCATTACCGATATCGCTTAGCGAAAGGCCGTCAGTGTAAGAATCCAGGAGAGTGTTGCCAGCGATAACAGTTCCTGAGCTCGCTCGTACACGTATATGTGCATGACCGCTATTTTTGAACGATGCATTTTGTATTGTTACGCCCGAGGTGCCATCGAGAGTAACCGCCTGTTTATTGGCGCCATCAAAAACAATATTCTTTATGCTGATATTATTCTTGTTTTTGATGTAGAATATAGTATCAATGGCGCTCACCTGTATATCTACCGGCATGGAAGTGCCGTACATTACAATTCTCTTTGAAACCTTGTTATAAAACCACTCATCCTGTTGATCAAGTGTGGCCACGGCGTCAGTTATAAAGTAACCGTGATTGTCCCTGATCGGAGCAGAGTTGCCTCCGAAATAAATAACTGTGCCGGCATGGCTCGTGATCGGGTAGGTATTGATAGTCCAGGCGTTTTGCTTTAAAACAAGACTGGCTCCTGTCCAGCTGGGAGATGAGGGAAGCTGCAGATCTGTGATGCTGCTTGTGCCAGACTTTGCCTCAAAATACATGTAGCCCGTATTTGGCCATCTTCCTTTGTATTTCAAGATATCTGCTTTTGTTAGTACCATGGGCGAGTAGTTGGAACTAAAAGAAAGCGGACTGCTTTGCCAAAGGTTTGTGCCAGCGCTGGTCCATCCGGTTACATCTATCATTGCAGTGATCACCGGGTCAGAACCCGATCCATACGCATCGTATTTTACGCCGGTGTTATACTTTGTAATGCTTCCATAAAAAGTATCGCCACGTTTGAATAAAACGCTATCCCCACTGCTTAATGAAAGAGTGTTAAGCTTTGCAATGGTTTTGAGTGGTGCTGCGGAAGTAGTGCCCGCATTCGCATCGCTGCCTGCAGAAGAGAGATAATAGTTCGTTGCTTTGCTTAAGCTTGTTACGGATACAAAGAGTATAAAAAGAAGTATATTTTTCATGTTGATAATTTTACCAAGTTGATAATGCTGCTCGCACCCATGTATTGGTTGCTGTGCAGATGTAGATGTATGTTGCAGTGATCCGGATCTCACCGGTGGTACCCGTGTCTGTTGCTGACGATGGTGCGCTGTTTAATGCAGAAACCATAAACTGAGTTGCTTGTGTTGTGCCATTCACCTGCAGTCTTGTCGAAGGAGAAATTGTGCCGATACCAATATTCCCGGTGGATACTGTTGTGTTCCGGCCGTCCACATCAGTGCCAAATATTAAATTGCCAATATTGATCAGGTTATTTCCGCCGTTCGTTTGGCAGGCAATACTGTCACCGATAATTATGTTACTGGCGCCTGGTATATTGTTCGCATTGTTTAACCCACCAGTATTATTTCCTATGATAATATTGTTTCTTGTACCAGAATTTGATCTGCCACCAGCCAATGGCCCTATCCCGATATTGCTATTCCCGAGGGTGCCAGCTGTTGGCATTAATGACTGAAATCCTACAGCGATATTATAATTACCGGCATTACTTCTGTTAAGCGCATCAGTACCAAGCGCTGTATTGTTTGCGCCGGTTGTGGTAAGTATCATCGCTCCAGAACCTACTGCAGTGTTTCCTGAACCATTAGTTAAGAGGGTAAGTGCATTTGATCCAATTGCAGTATTGGAATTTCCGGAGGAATTATTTTTAAGCGATCCGGTGCCGATGGAAGTATTCAATGTTCCAGCTCCAAGCCTGATATTCACTCCTGACTCCCTGCCAAAAGATGTATTGTACAAGCTGATCAGACCCGAATAAAGACTGTTCCTTTTGAAAAGAACATCTTTATCGTCTGTAGTGCCCATGAAATTCACGCTCGTATCAATACTTGCGTTACCGGTTAAATTCCATCCGCTGCCAAGGGAACCAATTGTTGTACTGTCACCAAGGCCGTTGAATGATCTCAGTGTACTTCCCCTGATCTTTAATCCATTTGAAAAGGGGATGAAATTTTGTTTCACATTAAATCCGGTTGTTGCAGTTGTATCGGTATGTGTAGTATCAACGCCAATCGTGACTGTAAGCGGATCGTATGTCATGGTATTATCTACGCTGGTAGTCCGCAACAAGGAATCAACGGGCGCCTTTTTTGTAGTACCATTCTGTACGATCGGAAGAATAGATCCGGATAGCGGAAAATCGGCCTGCGGCAGCTCGCTGATTTTTACACCCTGGACCTGCGCAGATGCAAGCAGTGGAAATATTACCACCAGGAAAAGAATTACTTTTTTCATAATTAATAAAATCTTAGTTCAAGGTATCCCCGGTATATGCCATCAGTGGCAACTCCGGATGTATTGTAAACAGTGAATTCGTATTTTAATGTGCCGGTTGTTGAGACCGTAGAACTCGAGACAGAGGTTATCTTGTAAGGACCAAAGCCTGTCAATTGAATGAATACATCATCCTCGTCAACCGTGATAATATTGGTATCGTAAATAACTCTTACCTCATATACACCTGTGCCGGTTCTAACAAAACTTACAGTTACTCCAGACGGCAAGCCACCGCCGGGAAATGAGTGAGCAACCTGTGGATCGGATGTTGAAGTTTGGTAAAACCTGACGGTGTATTTTTTGTAACCCGGTGATGATTTGAATGGATCACCAGATATCCCGCTGCCGGTAATTGTTGTTCCATCAACTTGGGTGGCGAGGATCCACGGGTTAAAGGGATCGGTATTGTCAACATTAAAGCCACTCAGGCTCTGTATCCTGCTTGCTGATACGCTGTCAGAATGATCAATTGCCTGCTGTGCAATAGAATCGGTACGTACCTTTTTTGTTATTGCTCCAACAACAACCGGAACATAACCTCCTTCAGCCTTTCCAACTGCTGTTGGTAACTGGCTGATTTTTATGTTTTGCGAAAATGAGTTGGCTGCTATTAGTAACAGCAGCCAACTCAATAAACTTTTTTTCATTTATTTTTATTCTGGTGTGAGAAAAATATCAGTCTCAGTGGTGATTGGATCGCCATCCTCAGTGAGAATAGCGTTTATCGGGATGCCACTGCCCCCATCTAAAAATTTTCGCAAGTGAGTATAGTGCTCAGTCCTGTTGCATCATGGAAAGAAACCAGTTCTTTCTGGAACCATACCACATCTGCAGTCCATTCAACAATTGAATCGAGCCCTTCCTCTACAGGATTTTTTGGCTTGATGGTTACCACCTCATCGGTGATATGCACAAGGGTGTTTGTGAAATAAGCAAGTTTCCAGCGTTTACTCTTGCGGGCAGTATTCCAGAAAGGATAGTTCTGCTTATATGCGCCATCTTTTAATGTTGCGGTATAATCATAACCAATCACCTGTTCTTTCTGATCACCATAACCAGGTATTACTTTTGGTTCGCCACCATTGCACGATCCTTTGATCTTGCTCAGCATAAGGATCTGGCCTCCGGCAATTCCTGTTTGCCATTCTGCAGGGTCCCTTGGATCGCTGAATTCAAAATCTTCCCGGACAAGAGCGCCATGGCGGACACCACCGAGCTCGAAGTCATCACCGCAGGGGTCGCATTCCCTTGGTGTTACATTTTCATCGCAGGTATATTGAGTTGCGTAAGACATAAAAAATTTTTTAAAGAATTAAGAATTTGAATGATTGATATTGGCGGGCGGAACTGTTAACCAGGTTTCTTTTGGATCTTCACCCGGCTTTCCCATTTTACCGTGTAGTTGAGTCTCCCCTTTACCCGTATGATGATATTGTTACTGGATGTACTAATGTCCCAGGTTGCAGTGCTTAGACCAGTATCTGTTTCCTTCGCAAGGATATTTGAAGCGGTGCCTACAGTAAGTGTACCGGCTACTTTTTTATAACGAACAATCTGCTTACCGGTCACTGCAATTGAAAGGCTATCATTGTAGCCCAACACCTGCACCTCTATGATACCAGCTTCATTACTGGCAACCTCCAGCAGATCAATTGTCTGGTAAGCACTGTCGGTTGTGGTGAGCGTTGCCTGGTGGCGGTATTCGGTAGGTATCCACTTCTTAGTGGCTTGCGCTGTCGCCTTTTTTGAACAACAGGCGGTCAGGGCGAAAATGGCCACCGTTAAAATTTTTAAACTTTTCATTTTTATTTTTTTGAGATGATGAAACAATTTTTAGTCATCACAACAGGCTTTCAGGCAGCCCGGGCGCATGGATGATTGTATCCTGTACCTTATGCTGAAATATGCCTGGTGCGGTTTTATGAAAAAAGGAACACTGGTGTATTCACCAGCGAAAACCTGCAGTTGATCGAGAACACTTCCTGTTAGTATTAATGAACACTTCGAAAGGTGCAGTTGCTTTCTCAGTGTCTCAGGGAGCGATTGGGGAAAATCTGAACTTATGATCGCCTCGAGTTTACATGATGAAAGCTGCAGCCGCTTTCGGTTGGCGCAAACAATCATGATCATTTCAGTGATACAGAGTTTTGACTTTTTGTCTCCGCCGGTCACAGCCTGATCATCCAGGTACTGGTTACTGATCACACGATGATATACCGTCAGGTTTGTCGTGTCATTATATTCGATGTACTCGCCAAAGCCGTCATTGTCCAAAACAAATGGTCTTACCGGAACAGCTACACCAGCTTCCGGTGTATCAGCAACACATTTATCAGCGATTCCAAACAGTTTATTTACCTGCAGATCTTTTGTACTCAAAGAACTTTTTATGTAATTATTGATATACTCAACTATTGGCTCCAGTAATGGCATCTTGCGTGAATTGATTTGCTATTTCATTTACAATTTGTTCCTCCCCGGCTGACAATTGCCAGATTGGTTTTTTGTACCGCTTTTCGTTCTCGATCGCCTTTTCGTAGTTGTGAGGATTTTTAAAACCAATGCCATAACCACTTTCAGTTTTGATCGGATCTGCAACGCCGGCGCCCATATCATTTTCCATTTGCCTGGTAAGTGAAAGGATCACCTTGGTGTCACTTGTCCGGTTATACCTTGGCCGAGGCTTTCCTTTGTCGGGTCCTTTGGTATAAACACCGGCATCTTTCAAATTGCCTTTGTTTTTACCCCTTGTCACCCTGCTACTATTGCCAAAGTCGCCGGTCCGGACCTTCATATATTCATCCGAATAAACTCCGATCTGTTCACCGCTGCTTGCCTGCCCATCTTCGTGTACACGTTTACGTATGACGCCGGTTAATGTACTGGCTATTGTGCGGAGCATCACATCCGGGTTTTTGATCTTGTCGATCGCTACCTGAACCTGCTGCGTGACCTCTGATATATTGCTGCTTACGGTTAACATACTGGCGATTCAATCCATCTTACACTGCCG
>JASGKJ010000002.1:672500-1104357 GCA_047600665.1 Ferruginibacter sp. | reverse complement strand
GACTATTTTGATCGGTTCAACAGCTTAGTTGGAGACCGGTCAGCTTGATAGGAAGGACGTGAGTTTCTCAACGCCACTCCCGATTACACCTGAAAAAATATTGTTAGACAAAATTGAAGGTGACATTCATATCAAAACCGTTGTTCCTGACAAAAACAATGAGGACTACTACAAAATGATGATGGAAATATGGAAATTGTCTGAATACCGTAAAAGCTTATCGTCATCGAAGCCTGAAAAAGAATGGTTAGAAGAATGTGAAAACAACTACTCCAATACTATTTTAGGTTATATACAATCCTCCGCATATCTAAGCAACTCTTCACTTTATCCAGCTAAAGAGGATATTATCAAATTCATTAAAAAGGAAATGGATTTTTCAAAAGAGGAAATAGTGTCCTTCATGGTGAACACACTTTTATCTAACCAAAAATAACCCCGTAGTTATAATTACCCGTGAGATAGTTTCTCATCATTAATTCCTGCACAAAGTTCGGCTATTGGGCTACTGGAGCGGCAAAGAAATTCCGGCATAATGAATAGCTGCCCCGCATTGTTAAGATACTATTTATTCCGTTGCTTCTTTGCCTTGATAGCCCAAAGCCGGGCACAGTTCCATAATTAATTTTTCAATCTTTAAACATTGAGTTATGGAACAGCAAACAATGAAATTGCAGGAATGGACAAAAGCGGCAGAAGTGGAATTGATTTACAAAACGAAAGTAAAAGCTTCTGAAAGACCTATGATCAGAGATTCGAAAGATACCTGCAATATACTCCGCCAGGTATGGAATGAGAACAAAATTGAAATGCAGGAAGAATTTAAAGTGTTATTGCTTAACAGAGGGAATAAGGTGATTGGCGTGTACGATGCATCTGCCGGTGGAATTTCAGGAACTGTAGCAGATCCGAGGTTGATACTCGCCGTAGCTATTAAAACACTAGCGGTAAGTATTATTTTATCTCACAATCATCCCTCCGGAAACCTAAAACCAAGCCCGGCTGATGAAGAACTGACTTTAAAGATCAAAGAAGCGGCAAGGTATCATGACATAAAAGTGCTTGATCATCTTATCATTACCAGCGAGGCTTACTACAGCTTTGCTGACGAGGGGCTTATATAAGTCCCTCTAAACCACTCTATTTCATTCTTTTACTCAAAAATTGCTATTTTGAGGAATGACATTTGAGGAAATACTTTTACACTTCAAAACGGCTAAACCCCTTCTGCTTTTGCGGGCCAAGAATGCGCCGTTTATTATTTCCTTTTTCTATAAAGTTTTTTCAGATGCGAATGTTACAACTATCTCCAACAGTGAATTGAGAAGCAAGCTGGAGGGTTACATGGAAGAGCTGTCCTATGAGGAAAAAGACGATGAACTGGATGCAGAAACGCTGTTTGATGATTTTTCAGTAAGAGCAGCACAGTATATAGACAAATGGAGTAACAACGGCTTTCTCAGTAAGTATCCTAACGATGATGGAGAAGACCTGCATGAATTAACTCCTGACACGAGGAAAGTATTAAAATGGCTGGGAGATTTGGAAAAACGAGAGCATATTGGAACGAACAGTAAGTTCAGGGATATTTTTTTCAAGCTCCAGAAGATCATTGAACAAACAAATGAAAACGTAGAAGCAAGGATTGAAGAACTCAACAAGAAAAAGTGGGAAATTGAAAATGAAATAAACCTGCTGAAAAATGGTATGAAACCCTCGCTGTTTGACGAGACAGAAATCAAAGAACAGTTTTATGACCTGAATAAAATGGCGAGGGAGCTCCTTTCTGATTTTAGTGAAGTAGAACAAAACTTCGAACAGATAAGAAAAGATATCCAGCGGAAATACACCGAGAAGGATATCGCAAAAGGGACACTGCTTGTTTTTGCGCTTGATGCGCTCGACGAAATCGACCAAAAGCCACAGGGTAAAAGTTTCAAAGCATTCTGGGAGTTTTTGATGGATGAAAAACGGCAACAAGAGTTTACCCAGCTTACAGAACGATTATACAAACTATTGAATGAGCAGAATATTGACTATAACAACGATCGTTTCTTAAAACATCTTAAACGTTACCTGCATGTGTCGGGGCGTAAGGTGATTGACTCTAATAGAAAGCTAAGTGAAAAAATAAGTCGTGTACTTTCTGAAAAAAATATGCTGGAAAGGCGACGAGCTATGGAACTGATCGGTGAGATACGACAAATGGCTTATAGTCTTATTGATACTAAAATAAAGGACGACGATTTTCTTATTATCGAAGACGAGCCCTACATTAACCTGTTCGACAGATGGGAACCTGGTGATGAAAAAGATGAGATAACCAATATTCTCTTTCCCGACGGAAGTGCCGAAGATGAGAATGCAGATTTTAAAACATTGTTTGACCAGTTTACCATTGATAAAAGAAAATTACAACAACGAATTGATGCCTTGCTCGAAGCAAGAGGCCAGGTAACACTTAAAGAAGTGATTGATGAGTATGGTTTGGAAAATGGCCTAAGTGAAATTGTGGGATATTTTTCTATCGGCGCATCCGGATCGCATCAAATAATTGAAGGCACTAAGGAATCCATTTCGATTGGCGACAGGATGGTAAATGTCCCCCTCGTTATTTACATTAAGCCATTAACAAAATAATATGGAAACAAAGATTGCAAGAGCCCCTTTTGCTGCTGTTATTATAAAGTTATTGCAGGGGCCGGTATATGCAGATGATAAAAACATTTGGCGGGAACTCATAGGATGGCAATCTGCCATACAGGAGTACTTTGGTAAAATAGGAATGGAATTAGTCATCAATGAGCAGGATGGTTTTGCCAGGATATTGCAGCCCGAAGCGGATGAACATGATGATAATCCCTTGCCTCGCCTGATGAAAAAGCAGACGCTCAATTATGAAGCAACACTACTGGCTGTTATTCTCCGGGAGGGCCTTGAAGAATTTGATATAAAAAGCGACGGCAGCAAGTTCTACCTGACCCAAAAAGAAATAAAGGAAAGAATTGAACTCTTCTATAAAG
Source organism: Ferruginibacter sp. (assembly GCA_047600665.1). Lineage (GTDB taxonomy): Bacteria > Bacteroidota > Bacteroidia > Chitinophagales > Chitinophagaceae > Ferruginibacter. The sequence continues at coordinate 1,101,334 of JASGKJ010000002.1, read as the reverse complement.
AGCAATCCAATAAAAGCAAACTGTGGAAAGACTTGTCCAAGCCAATAACAAGCTTGTTAAATATTGGCATTTTGAAATTGAATCGGGAGGATGCAGCCAATAAGGACAATAACAAATATGAGATAAAGCGGATTATCAAAGCATTCATCAGTAATGAAAAATTGGAAGAAATAAAGAATAAGTTAAGCAACTATGTCAACCCTGTTCAGTAATAATAATTCAGATAACGGCTACCGTTTAAGATACCTGGAGGTGTTTAACTGGGGTACGTTTAATGGCAAAGTGTACAGGTTACAGCCAGATGGTCGTACCTCCCTGCTTACCGGTGCCAATGGTAGCGGAAAAACTACTTTGATAGATGCCCTGTTGACCGTTTTAGTTCCGACAAACAAGAGATTCTATAACCAGTCATCCGGCGCTGAATCTAAAAAAGAACGGGATGAAAATTCTTATTTCTGGGGGTATTATGGCAAAACATTTTCAGAACTGGAAGAAAAGTCAAAAACAGAGCAGTTACGAACAAAGGGAGATAATCCCTATTCTGTGCTGTTGACCTGTTTTCAAAATTCCGGCACGCAACACACCATCACGCTGGCGCAGGTCCGTTGGTTTAGCAATGGCGGGTTACAAAAAATATTTATTGTTTCTCCGTATCCGCTGAATGTAAATGATCATTTTGGGAAAGATCATTTTGATTTGAAAGGAGAATGGAAAAAGAAGTTAATTAAGCAACATCCTAAAACGGAGATTTATAACAGCTTTAAAGAATATGCAGCAAGGTTCAGTGAATTATTTGGATTAAGAGATAAAGCCCTGTCACTATTCAGCCAGACTGTAGGCATTAAAGTATTGGGCGACCTGACCAACTTTATTCGACAGGAAATGTTGGAAGAAGCAGACGCTGAAGAACAATTTGGAAGCCTATACAATCATTATAGTGATCTGCTTATTAGTCATAAAGCAATTCAAAAAGATGAAAAGCAACTTGAATTACTGGAACCTGTAATGGCAAACAAAAGCAAACTTGAGACGCTTCGCAACAACAAACAGAACCTGGATTTCATAGAAGAGCAGATGCCATTTTACCTGGGGAAGATCGAGTATGAATTATTGGAGAAAGATATTGAACGGTTAGAATTGGATATAGAAACAAACAAGAAAGATAAAGAGTTAGTTACTGCCACAGTTGAAAGACTGGATAAAGATAAAGAGCAGCTGATCACCCAGCGGGCAGCGCTTAATATCGACAGCCAGGTATCACTATTAAATAAGGACATTGATACTGAAACTGAAAAAAGAAATCGCAAAACAGGAGCTGCTACTGTTTATGAAACGCTTTGCATCGCTTTAGACCTCGATACAGATGTAGATGACGACGGGTTCAGAAAGAATTATACTAAAATACTTGAATTGAACAGCACAGTTCCGGGTGAAGCAGAAAAGCTTTCAGAAAAGAGATTCGGGTTAAAAATTGAGCAGGATGCTGCGACTAAGCAAATAGAAGCATTACAGCAACAGATTACTTCCTATTTGTCAAGAAAAAATCGCATACCCGACGATCTTATACATGCACGGAAAAGGTTAATTGACATATTAGAGACAACAGAGGATGAAATTCCGTTTATAGGCGAGTTGATCAAAGTAAAAGTATCTGAGCAGCTATGGGAAGATTCGATTGAAAAACTACTGCATAGTTTTTCAATGCAGCTATTGGTACCAGAAAAGTTTAGCAAGGCAGCTAACCAGTTTATATACAATAACGATATGCAGACCAAACTGGTCTATCACAAAATTGACCGGAGACCGTCGAATAGCATTGTTCGATGGCCGACAGATGATGATGCCCTTGTGAACAAAATTGAGCTAAAAGAATCCATTCACAAAGCATGGCTTGAAACCACATTACTTGACCGGTTCAATTACCATTGCACGGACGACCTGGATGTGTTTTATGGTTCACAAAAAGCAATTACGTCTAATGGTTTAATGCGTAATGTAAACAGGCATGAAAAAGATGATCGGCCAGGCAGGTGGAATAAATCGAAATACAGGCTTGGCGGTGACAACAGGGCTATTGTTCAATACCTGCAGGAACAGAAATACAGTGAGGAAAAATTATACTCGAAACTTTCAGAAGAAATAAAGAGTCTGGCACCGCTTATTGCGTCTTTAAAATCAAAAGAGCAAACGATAACAAATCTCATAGCAATCAAAAGCTATGATGATATAAACTGGTCGCAACATGCCGAGCGGATTAATGATTTAAATAAACAGATAGCAGATTTAAAGAAGTCTTCTAATAAGTATGATTTAATAGTTAAACAGATCGAAGAAGTAGAGAAGCAGTTAAAAACAGAAACAGGCAAGAAAGAGGCATTGGGCATTACAGTAAGCAAACTGGAAGATGAGTTTAATAGCAAAAACTTGCGCAAGCTTAAAATCAATTTTGAAGACTTAAAAGCAGACGGCGAGCAAGCAATTAATCTATTCCTTGAAGAGATAGAAATTTCTCCATCTAACATCCAATCTATAACACAGTTTGATTCTATGGTTACACAGGCCGGAATAAAACTGAAATCAAAACAAAAAACGGCAACAGAGGCCGTGAATAGTCTTGAAAAAGAGTTGATCGTATTGATTGCCGCATTTGTTCATCCCGGCGAGAAGATAACTACCGAATTTCCAAATTGGAGCGGCGATGTAATCAATATCAAACCGGATCTCACAGGTCTTGGTGATCTTGAAGATTTGTATAAGACGATACAAACGCAAAGATTGGTGGAACACAAACGTCGGTTCAGGGATTACATGGATAAAAGTATGCTCGATGCACTTACAAGCTACCGTGCCTGGCTTAACAACGAACTAAGTAAGATTGAAGATATGATTGAGGAACTCAATGTTCCACTGAAAAAAATAACCTTCAATCAAAATCCTGACACCTACCTGCAATTAGAATGTCGTGGATTGCGGGGCGAAAATGAAATCAATATATTCAGAAACCAGTTGAATGCTGCGATTCCTGGTGCATTGGATTTTGAAACGCAAAAAGATGATAATTACCGGGAACAGGTATTTCATAAAATAAAGGAATTGATAACTGAATTACAAAAGGAAGAGAATTGGCGAAAGAAGGTCACAGATGTAAGAAATTGGCTGCTATTTAGTGCCAGAGAACATTCAGTCGTGGACGACAAACCAGGGCAGTTCCATGATAATACTGCGAGTTATTCCGGAGGGCAAAAGGCACAGTTTACCTACGCTATTTTGGGAGCAGCTATAGCACACCAGTTTGGTATATTTCAACAAGGTAAACAGCACAAGAGTCTTCGGTTTATTACAGTTGATGAAGCTTTCAGTAAGCTTGACCCTGAAAAGAGCCAGTTCCTGATGAAATTCTGTGACCAGTTGAACTTGCAAATTTTAGTGGTAACCCCATTGGATAAAATCAATATTGCCGAACCGTATATACATGCTGTTCACTATGTAGAAATTAAAAACAAGAAAAGTTCGGTTTTGTATAACCTCACTATGGAGCAGTATTATGAGAAAAAAGAAAGTTTTAAACAGTTAGCCGAAACAAAAGAATGATAACGCCAAACGAACTTTTTGAGAAATCCAGCAAGCTGTTTAACAAAGTTGTTATGGCAGAACTAAAGGGCGAATCTATCTTCCCTTTAATGATACCGTCTAATAAAAAATTAAGTGGTACAAGCTTTAGTGATTTGAAAGCAACAATTGTTCCACTCTATCAGCAATCAAAACAGGCAAAAGGAAAAGGATATACCATTGATTGGAGAGAGAAATCCGTGGAAGGAACAAAACAGAAAATACCGGATAAAATTTACTTCGAAACATTCGACGATTTTCTTTCCTACACCAGGCGAACAAAGGACTACGAAACCATCCAACGCTCACTTCAATTACTCAGCGACAACCTGCCCGAATTATATGCATGGGGAAAGGCAAACATCTCATTCCTCCTCAATCATGCTCCGGTATTTAATGACCTGATCAAAGTTTGTGTTTATTTCAGGCAAAATGAGCCCCCTCACGAACTGTTCCTTAGGGAGCTGCCAATTGAAGTTCATTCGAAGTTTATTGAAGAGAATAGCGCATCGCTCAGGAAACTTTTGGACATGTTACTACCAGCACATTGGATTAGTTCAAATGAAATTGATTTTCTAGGCAGATATGGGATTAAAAAACCGGCGATTTATACACAAATCAGGATATTAGATGACACCCTTAAATCCATAGTTGGGTTTAATGAGGTCGCATTGACCTTGGAAGACTCCGGGCAACTAAGCTGGCAACCTGAGAAAGTGTTTATTGTAGAGAATAAAGCATGCTTTTTGTCATTTCCAAAAATCAAAAATGCGGTGGCCATATTTGGAGAGGGATTTAAAAGCAGGTTGAGCAAACATATTTCATGGCTGAACAGTACCGAGTTATATTGTTGGTTTGACCTGGATGCTGCGGGATTTGAAATGCTTAATAGTGTGAGGCATTATTATCCACAAGCAAAAAGCTTTTTGATGAATGAAAAAACGTATAAAACGTTTGAAAGGTTTTCTGTCGCATCCCCGTATCGGAAATTACCCCTTGGGCTTCTTACTGATGACGAATTACAATTGTATTCTTTCCTACAATCCAACAATAAGCGCTTGGAACAGGAACGTATCTCGAATCAGTATGTAAATGAAAATTTGCCGGTATAAAAAGATGGCTGCCTCATGCTGTTAAGACAGCCATCTTTCAATCAGAGCAGCTTTATTCTTTCGTAGAAGTCGGTTAGCTCCGCCTTCCTCAAAATCTCTTCATGAACTATTCTGAATTCCTCTGCCGCATCTTTGGGTAAGACTTGGATAATTTCATCTTGAAAAGGTTGTTCTTTTGTCAGCAACCCTGCTTCAATCAGGCGGCTTAACAATAGCACATTTTGCCTGCTTAACTGTAATACGATCTTGCATTTTTCGGTCATGCCCGGACTGCTCAAAATGGTTTCAAAAATCTTTGATTTTTCTTTGTTCACTGCACTGCTCATACTTCACGTTTTTAAAGTGTAAAAAAATATTTTAATAATCACAAAGCTATTTTTCAAAACCCACATTCACCTATTCAGAATTTGAACAGGTATTTTTCAGCGTTCACAATCATGGTACTTTTATAAAAGCTGTCAGGTTGCTGTGTCTGCAACCGGCAAGATGTACAAACGTGGCACGTTTGGAGCATCTTGCCCTCCACTCCGGAGTCGTTTCGGGGAATTGAGACAGAGATTTTAAGGTTAATCATTGGAAACTGTGTAAACGAAATTGTGATGAAGGAAACAAAATCCATCCGCTCCAAATGGCTGACCATTCGGCTAAACGAAGAAGAAGAAAAAAAATTGCAAAAATTTCACGAACGAACTACTTCTGCAAGCCTAAGTGAGTACGCAAGAGATGTACTGTTAAAGGAACCCGTAACGGTGCTGTATCGCAATCAGACTGCTGATGATTTTTTGGCAGAAATGATCCTGTTAAGAAAGGAACTCAATGCCATTGGCAACAACTTTAACCAGGCCGTTCACAAGTTGCATACACATGATTATAATCCCGAAATAAAAACATGGGCCGTACTCAATGAAATAGGAAAAAAATTCTTCCTGGAAAAGGTAGAAGAAATCAGTAACAGGGTTCATCAAATCTACGAGCTATGGTCGCAAAAATAACGGTGCCGAATACCATAAAAAGGGCGCTAAACTATAATGAGCAAAAGCTAAAAGAGGGTAAAGCTGAATGTCTTTATGCCCATAACTTTTTAAAAGAAGCACCGCAGTTGAACTTCTATGAAAAGCTGAACAGGTTTGAGCAGTTGATTGCGTTAAACAAAAGAGCCACTACGAATACGGTACATATCTCCTTAAACTTTGCCTTGCAGGAAAAATTAGAAAAAGACAAGTTAGCGGAAATCGCATCCGTCTATATGCAAAAAATCGGGTTTGGAGAGCAGCCGTATTTAGTCTATCAGCACCTTGATGCCGGCCACCCGCATATTCATATAGTCACGACCAATATCCAATCAAATGGCAAAAGAATATCGTTGCACAATTTGGGGAGAAATGCATCTGCTAAAGCCAGGCGTGAAATAGAAACGGCGTACAACCTGGTAAAAGCAGATAGTCAACAAAAGCAACACGACGAAATAAACCCCATGAATGCGCAACGTGTCAACTATGGGAAATCCCCCACTAAAAGGGGAATTACTAATGTACTGGATGCTGTATTACCACATTACAAATATACTTCGCTGGCTGAGCTAAATGCAGTGCTGAAGCTATACAACCTGCTTGCCGACAGAGGTAAAGAAGGTGGCATTATTCATCAAAAGAATGGACTGGTTTACCGGGTTCTGGATGAAAAGGGAAACAAGATCGGCGTTCCTATTAAAGCCAGTTCCATTCATAGCAAACCGACGCTTTCATTTTTAGAAGCAAAATTTAAAGAAAACGAACCAGTAAAGTATGAGCATAAGAATCGTTTAAAGACTTCTATAGATTGGATTTTATTGAAGCCACCAAAAAGTTTAGCCGCTTTTAAACAAGCTTTGGAAAAAGAAAAAATAAGTCTTGTTATCCGACAGAATGAGCAAGCTGTTGTTTATGGATTGACCTATGTAGATCACAACACAAGATGCGTATTCAATGGCAGTGACATAGGCAAACAATACAGTGCTAAAGGCATACAGGAAAAATGTGGTATTAGTCTGCCAGTTTTGGAGCAATTAAAAAATACGGAATCTGAAACAATGGGCATTAGTAAGCCTGATTTGTTCACTGAAAAAACTAAGTCGGATAATATTGATATAGGCAAAGTAATAGATGAAATAATGAAGCCAACAGAGGAGATTCATTACCTGCCTTATGAATTGAAAAAACGAAGAAGAAAAAAGAAAAGAAATCAATAACAATTAAAACTGGCAGTGTATGCAAACTGGGGAGAATGAACAGGGGCTAAGAAAAATACTTGACTTGACGAGACTAATAAGCATCGTGGTTCTGTTATTACACTTTTATTATTACTGCTATGGTGTATTTAAGTTATGGGAGTTACGATCAGGATTAACCGACAGATTACTGCAAAATATTTATAATACAGGACTGTTCAGCCATTTCCAAAAATCGAAGTTGATTGCCCTTGCGATGTTGATCATTTCTTTATTGGGTGCAAAGGGAAGAAAGGATGATAAATTGAGCTTTAAAGCAGCATTGGCGTATATCTTACCCGGTCTGTTGTTATATTTTATTGGTTATTTTTTTATGCGCCTGCAGATGGAGATCGAATCAGTAGCTTTTGTGTATATAGCCATCACTATTACCGGTTTTATATTGATACTGACCGGCGGCACATTATTATCAAGAATAATCCGGCTTAAATTAAATAACAGCGTATTCAATTCGCTGAATGAAACCTTTCCACAGGAAGAGCGATTACTGAACAATGAATACTCCATCAATCTGCCTGCACGATACAACCTTAAGGGTCGTATCCGAAAAAGCTGGATCAATATTATTAATCCGTTTCGTGGATTGTTAGTAATGGGTTCGCCCGGTAGTGGTAAATCTTATTTTATCATCCAGCATATCATCACACAGCATATACGGAAAGGATTCAGTTTGTTTGTCTATGATTTCAAGTTTGACGACCTGACTAAGCATGCGTATAACCAGTTTTTAAAACACAAACATCTATATCGGATTAAACCAAAGTTCTACATCATCCAGTTTGATCAAATCTTTAACCGTTGTAATCCTATTCACCCAGCGACAATGGCGGATATAACGGATGCTTCGGAATCATCCCGGACGATCATGCTGGGATTAAATAAGGACTGGATAAGAAAGCAGGGTGATTTCTTCGTGGAATCACCGATCAATTTTGTGACTGCCCTCACCTGGTTCTTGTGCAATTACAAGAAGGGGAAATATTGCACATTAGCTCATGTAATTGAATTGGCGCAGGTGGAATACAGCAAGTTGTTTTCTATCCTGAGAACAGATCCTCAAATTGATGTTTTAATTAATCCCTTTGTATCGGCCTACCTCAACGATGCGATGGAGCAGTTGGAAGGTCAGATTGCCAGCGCCAAGATTAGTTTGGCGAAGCTGGCTTCGCCTCAGCTTTATTATGTTTTGTCAGGCAATGATTTTACGCTCGACATTAATAATCCAGATGAACCGAAAATTGTTTGCATGGGCAATAACCCGCAAAAGTCAGCAACCTACGGAGCAGTGATTTCTCTGTATGTTACGGCTCTGACAAGAATGATGAACAGAAAAAATTTGTATAAGAGCAGCTTGGTCTTTGACGAGTTCCCGACCATCTATTTTAATGGTATAGATAACCTGATTGCCACCGCCCGGTCAAATAAGGTTGCTACGACGCTGGCCGTGCAGGACTCCAGTCAATTAAAAATGCACTATGGAAAAGAACAGGCCGACGTAATCTTGAATATTGTCGGCAATGTGATCAGCGGTCAGGTTTCCGGCGAAACTGCCAAGCAGCTTTCGGAACGTTTTGGCAAGATCATGCAGGACAGGGAGAGCATTTCCATTAACAGCCGGGACACTTCGATCAGCCGCTCCAAACAGCTTGAATTAGCCATCCCACAGTCCAAAATATCCTCGCTTTCTTCCGGCGAATTTGTCGGGATGGTAGCAGACAATCCCGATCAGAAAATTGAACTAAAAACGTTCTGTTCAGAAATCCTGAACGATCACGAGGCCCTCGCCACAGAGCAGGCCAATTACAGGAATTTACCACAGGTTTCTTCAGTCAGCCAAAAGGAGATACTGGAAAATCACTTAGCCATTAAAAGGGATGTGCAGACCATTATCCAATTAGAAATCGAAAGGATGCTGGATACGCCGGAACTGACGGATCTGATTATCAAAAAATAGAGTTGATTACGGGTAATGGCAAGAAGCAATAGGTTTTTCCCAACCTTTGGAAAATAATTTCCTTTTCCCGAAAGGCGGCTTTTATTCCTGATTTTAGGTTGTGTATTTGGGATCGGCGAAAAATTGTAAAATGTTCAATATATTGCACTTATGGGATTCCAATCTATTTACAATTTATGCAAACTGTACAAGAATAATGAAAACCGGTAAAGCAAACCAGCCAATTAAAGTCGGTGACAAGGTAACTTTTGACAACGACAAAATTGAGATTTTCAAATCGGAGACCAGTAGTAATGAAAAAGCGATCAGGCAGTACCAGCAACTGGTATTAGGTGGAGTCGATCAAATCGGTATGGTCAAAAAGCTAGCTGGTAATTTAACAACCGTTTCTTATCCCGATGGATGGGAATTACCTGTTCCAACGAAATACCTGATTGTATTGCCTGAATAAAGAAATAAAAAGGTATTTTATAACTTATGAACAAAAAGCCCAGACCAACCGATAAATACATTCGGGGCCAAAGAGAATCAATCGGCATGAGCATCCGGGCTTTCCGTGAAAAAAAAGGATTTAGCCAGGATGAGTTAGCAGAAATTATGGAAGTTCACCGTTCAACTATTTCTAAAGTTGAAACTGGCAAATTTTCCATTACAATAGATTACCTCGTAAAGTTTGCATGGTACCTAGACTTTGAAATTTCTGTCATTGAAAAATAGAGAATAACATTTTTTTCGGGTTACATGGAAGAGAATTTAATAACAAAAAGATTCATTCGAGATGGTAGAGCACCGATCCCGACGAAAATTGCGACATCTTGGGTAATGAGTGCCAACAGGTCAAAGAACACAAAACCTGAATTAATTTTTAGAAGATTGATTTGGTCATTGGGGATTCGAGGCTATAGACTCCATTGGAAAAAAGCACCAGGTCGGCCAGACATAGCATTTCCTGGTAAGCGAATAGCAGTCTTTGTTAATGGATGTTTTTGGCATAGATGTCCCCTATGCAAGCTGCCAGTTCCAAAATCGAATTCAAGCTTTTGGGGTGAGAAATTTAAAAAGAATATCGAACGAGACAAATCAAAAATCGAGTTATTAAAACGAAATGGTTGGAAGGTATTAGTTGTTTGGGAATGTGAAATAAGAGACAATATAACGGAATGCGTTAATGAATTACAACTATACCTAAATGATCAACCGAAATAAAGTTTACCGAATGAATTTTTATAATTAATATGTAATGAACCGACTAACTGTTATAGATCTTTTTGTGGAGCCGGCGGTTTTTCCGAAGGATTTAGACAAGAGGGATTTGAAATAAAAATGGGAATTGATCGTTGGGAACCAGCAATAAAGACCTTTAATCACAACTTTGGGTTAAACTGCTCTGTAAAGAATATACTCGATTTTCAACACAGCATTGAAGCGATTGAATCTCTTCCAGATACAGACATTATTATAGGCAGTCCTCCTTGTGTGACTTTTTCGTCATCCAATATTTCCGGGAAAGCTGACAAGACTTCTGGTATAACATTGACGCAAATATTCTTAAGGATAGTTGCCGTAAAAAAATGGAAGCCTAGCTCAAACTTAAATGCTTGGTTCATGGAAAATGTCCCAAGTTCAATAAAACATCTGGGAAATGAATATACGTTTGAAGAATTAGGTTTAGGTGAATGGGCTGCAAAGAATAAAATCGGAAGAACTAAAGTGGCAATAAAGCTCGAAGGAAATCAACATATAGTTAATTCCGCCGACTACGGTAGTGCTCAATGTAGAGAAAGAGTTATAGCAGGTGAGATTATCAACAAAAAGAAGCTCATTATCCCAAAAACGACTCATATAAATCCAGAACAAACAAGTGAGACGTTGAAATCGTGGCGATCTCTTAAAGACATCAAAAAAGCCCTTCCAAGCCCCTATTCCAATTTTAGTACTAGAAAAGTCATTGATCCAAATTATCCGGAAATAGAACTTAGTCAAAATAAGATATCCGATCATTTTTATGACTCTGGCCTTTTTCAATGTGAATGGAAACAATCGAGGTTCTTAAAAGTTAACCATCCTTACATGGGGAAAATGTCCTTTCCAGAAAATGAGGACAAACCAAGTCGAACAATCACAGCTACGAAAATAGGCACGTCAAGAGAAGCAATAATTTACCGTTCTGAATCTGGTCGAAAAGGCAACGGCGAGTTCAGAACGCCAACTGTTCGGGAAGCAGCTTGCATTATGGGATTTCCAATCACTTTTCAATTTCTTGGAGGCGAAACAACAAAATGGCGCCTTGTTGGTAACGCCGTATGCCCGTCTGTAGGAAGAGCATTTGCCAAACAAGTTCGACTAGAGTTAGGACATAGTGAGCTAGAAAAATTCTTTCTAAGTTCGGAACCGCGTTTGGAAAATATCGGTAATCTGAATTCGTATTCGCCAAAAGTTTTTCAAACCCCACCAAAGAGAAATACCGGGTCAAGATTTAGACGACATCCATTTAAAGATGGAAATATTACAGTTACGTTATCAAATTACGATATTGATAAGAATGGAAAGAATACACGCAAGTGGAGAACCTCCATACAATATGGAAATGGCGAAGGATTCCCGACATTTAGCTTGACAGATGGATTTTATAAAAAGATTGAAAAAATTATTAAAAAAGAACTACAAGGACCATCCTTTCTTGAAATAATTAACAATGGATTCTCAGAGAAAATAGCAAAAGGAAGCATCCTTCAGGAAATGTATGAAGTTCAAAAGCCGAAAGAAACTTATTTAGAACCCACCACGTTAGTTGAAAAAATTGCGGACATTATTAACGAACTCAAAATAGAGAACGAAAAATTCGAACAGGAGAAAACGATTGTATTTAAGAATAAGGAAACTGTGCCGTTAAAGCAACTATTTGCACTTTACGCTATAAATAAAATTGCCACCATAGCAAACAGTTAATAATGCCCGTAAAATTTCACCCTTTCAATCCAATCGACGCTTTAGAGAAAATAATCCTAAAGGAAGATGGCTCGCCATTGCAAGGGGAAATAGACGTGTATAGACAAGTTTACAGGGATTTAGGAGCAAGCAAAGAAGATTGGGACGTTTGGCATGATTTAAAGCTTCCAGAGCACTCCGATACCTGTAATTACTATAAGAAAACTTCCGCTCAAATAGATTTTCTTATTCTCTGGAAGGAAGGTGTCATGGTACTTGAGGTAAAAGGGGGCTTTATTTCCACGAGAGATAATAAATTTTTTTATGGAAAATATTTCGAAGATGAAATGCGGCAAAACCCATTCAAACAGGTGGAAGGTTACAAGCATACCTTAAAAGATAATATACTCAACAATATAAAGGGCTGCTTCTTTTGCGAAGCTGTTGCTTTCCCTCATGTCAACTACCCTTTTGAATCCAAACTTATAGATAAAAATCTCCTATGGACTAATTACACTGCTGCGAATCATAGTAATTCAATGGAGACATTTATTAAAAATGTCTTTACGTGTACAAAGCTCAAACACAAGAAGCATTTTAGAACGTATCCTGATTTATCTATAAAGCAACTTGAGGCTGCTAAAAAAATATTAAGCCCGGTCATTAGTGATCGTAATAAATTCACCAATATCGACACCCTAAACTGGCTTGGTATTCAAAACATCGAAATACTTGAAGGACTTTACAAGAATTCCAGGATGATGATCGAAGGCCCCCCTGGTAGTGGGAAGACCACGATTGCAAAGGCATTTATTGATAAGCAATTCGGGAAAAGTGGGATTTATTTATGCTGGAATAATTTTTTGATGCACTTTACTAAGCATCTACTGAAGTCCAGGTCGAATGGGGTTGAAATTGAGGTCACCACCTTTTTTAGATTCATATTAAAGCATAATCCTGATCATAAATATGAGGAAATAATCCTTTTAAATGAATCCGAATTTTACGACTTGCTTAAACAAACCATTAGTAAATTGGAAAGGGCGAACTCTTTAAAGCAATATGACTTCGTTGTCATTGACGAGGGACAGGATATTCTTGACAGAGGATTGGACTTATTCATTAATAAATTTTGCGGCTACAACGGTAATGGGTTGAGTAACGGTAATGCTTTAGTCCTGTATGATATTGATCAAAGTTATTCGGCAAGCGGCAGGAATGTGATGGAACTTGCGGATTTATTAACGGAGTATTTCTCGCATTTTAAATTGAATGAGGTTAAACGTAGTGCGCAGAATCCTGATATAAGAAAACTCTCATGCGAGCTTTGGGATTCTTCAAAAGTCTTAGAAGCCGATAATTTTTCAGTTACCTATCCCAATATTCCTGTGATAGTTCATGGTTCCCTTGAAAGCGTTAAGCGGCATTTAGTTCAAAAGGTTTTGAGCTCGATTCGAACTGAAACTTCTTCTCTTCGCGGTGAGGACTGTATTGTTTTAATAGAATCCTCGCTTCTGAAAGGGACATTCAAAGGGCAACCTGATATGAATTACGAATTAACGATAAAAGATGTTGAGGAATTAAACGAAAACAATATTGCCGATACTGCTAACAAACTTAGATATACCTCTATCTTGAAGTATAAGGGTTTGGAAAAGAAGAATGTTTACATGGTGATCACAGAACCATCTGAATTGAATAAGTACGAAATTTTTGTTGGCATTACCCGAGCGATTTATAACCTGGAAATTAATATTGTAAAACCGTGAATCAGGCATCGCAGCATATCAATGAACATATTGATGTCTTCATTTCAGGCAACGATGCTGCTTTTGATACCGTTTTCAATCAAATTCAGAATAGTAACAAAGACTATTATAGGGCTTTGCTGCTATACATTCATAAAATATTGCTCACATCGCAGACTAATAGCGAAACTGGCTTAAGTGCACTTCATCTTCATTTTGAAGGGAATCTTGAGGATAGTGTAAAAAATTTAATCGGAGAATTTCTAATTGTCAGAGCATTTCAACTTGAACTGGAGAAGGACAATTGCCAAATAATAAATGAAAATTTGCGAAATGAAATTGCAAGGATCTCCAATGAAGTAAATCAAGACTTATTTCTTCCGACAGATATAACTAAAGCAAAGGAAAATAAAATCAGGCAAGAAAGAAAGGATTTGCGAGGTAAACTGAAATTCTATCTGGCATTGAACGACAAGGCTACTTTATTTCCTAAAACATTAATGAACTTGCAAGCTAAAACTCATAGGCCTTTGGCAGAATTATTCAAATCAAAGACTTATGCGATCAGCCTGCCTGAATTTTCAAGAGTAAATTCATATATCCTCCTTAATACAGAAAGCGGAATTAATCAGTTAGATCGCTTTGAAAATTTAGTTGATAGCCTTGATAATATTATCCTTTTTGATTGTGAAAGGAAGGGGGATTTTCTCGAATACAGATATAATTTACTGCAAGAATGGAATGCAGATAATGGGACTTCTTTTAAAAATCTTTTGATCTTGACCTTTGATAAAGATGAATCGAACATCAATAGGTTAAAAACCGCAATCGATCGAATCAAAGATCGTTTCCACATACCGATAAATAGCACTTATATTATAACAAGAGATGAACGTACTCACCTATTAAATAAGAAAACTGACACTTTAATAAGTGTGGATTTTTATGGGCACTGTAACTCGACTTTTTGGGAATTGTTTGAATTGGAAGCTGGCATTAGAGACTTGTATGAGTTAAGATCCATTAAGATGCTCAATATCTATTCCCTTACGCTTGATAGGGAAATAAAGCAATATATTTTGGACGATATTTTTTCTCCGGCTAAACAGTCTAATTTTCTTTCAAGTGATTCAAGGCAAGCGCTTCTTGAATGCTCAGCCGAAGACATAAAGATGATCCGCGATGCTCTTTCCAATGTTTTGGAGTTGGTTATCAAAAGTAACTTAGCTGTTGAGGTCAGGAAATTTGTCCAGAATGATTCTACAATTGTACTCCCAGAAGATGTTCTTAAAAATGATTTCATTAGAAATAGAATAATCGATGTATTGCAGCTTTCAAGAAGAAACAAATTGCTTTCTTGGGATAGCATTGATTTTTATTCTGATAAGCCAATTTTGATTTTGGCATACAGAGATCAAGGAAAATTTCAGTATTATTTCTATCCAAACATTTTGGAAAGCACTTTTTATAATACATCAAGGGTTAATGCGGTTTTTTTATCGGTCTTTTTTAAAGCGCACTATGAATGGGCTTCGTACAATCTACAAAGAGATAGATGCAAACTCTTAAATCACGCGTTAAGGCAGGAACGTTTCGATTTGTCAAAACTGGAAAAAAAAATAATTTCCTTAAAACCTTCAAAATCGGACACGACAGATTGGGATTTGGAGAATCAATACACCGATTCCGAAAGTCGAACGGTAGTGAAAGTGAAGTTTAAAGGAATAAGAGGTTCCAGAACTTTCACAAGATCTGACTTATTTATCCTTAATTACAAGGGACAGCACACATATAGGATTGAACGTATTGAAGATTTAATGGGTATTGAACTCCCCGAAGAATCACTCAATATTCAACACCTTGATGAAATTCAAGAGAAAATTAACATTTATGAAAAATTAAATACCCTAGATAACCCAGAGCAAGAATTAGAAGTTATTCGGAGTCAATTCAAAATTGATGACATAAAACCAGAAAGGCTTTGGAAGATACTATTACAGAAAAAAGCGGGCCAAAAAGGGGAAAGCGAATCTTATGCGGAGCTTGACGTGTTCCTTAAATCAAAAGGGCTTAAGATGGTTTCTTTTTCCCATTTTCAACATACATGGACCAATCCTGAAAGCGATTCCATAACCCCTCTAAGCAAAAAGGTTTTCATTGCTCTTTGTGAGTATTTAGAAATACCGAAAACATATTTCATAATTATGCAGCGGCTTAAAAATGCCTCTAAACAAGCGACTAGACATAGCACCAGGCAGATGAATTCCCTTCTAAAAGATTTATTCAATGATACTTGTTTTGATGCGGATGCAAAAGCTAAGGAGATATTGGAAGGAAGACTGGATCATTATAAGAGAAAGCATCCTTTGGACGAAATTGGCATTAATGAAAATTATCTGCTGAATAATCTGGTTACATTGGTTGAACTGATTCAACCTGAAATAAAATTACTTGAAGTAGAAACAATTGAAACGATAGAACAATGATAAAAGCAAAGAGAGATTCGCTGGAGCGGTTTATTCGTGAGCAAACTATTGGGCCGGGGATAAACGGATATAGGTTTGTCGATTTGGAGAATGAAGCACTTGTAAAGTCAGACATCTCCAAGCTATTCCCTATTGAATATTCAAATGAAATAATTGACATCGTGCCCGCAGCAGTTTACGGAACAGGTGTATTATTCCCAGATGAAGTTGTGGAGCAAGAGGGTTCCAACATAGATAATGTCAACAATGAAATTATTGCAAATGACAACGAAGAGGAGGAAGCTGATTCCCAAGATTCTAGCACTCCCTCCATTGAGGAGCCTGATACGGTCCAGCTTGATCAAATGTTTCCAAAATTGATGGGATTTACCTTTTGTCTGGATGAAAGTGTACTTAAAGACAAAACACTTGAAATTAAATTGCAGGCGAGGTATTATAGAAAAGTAAAAAAGGATAAAGAAGGAAATTTTAATAAGAAATACGCCTTACTCTGTGAAGTTGCGAAAGCTGAAATTGAAAAATTTATTAACCAATTTGAATTGGAGGACTTCAGTATAATTTCGATTGGTGAAAATACTTTCATAACACTTAAAAGAGTCACATCGGAAGAGATTTCAATTGTAAAAACTCGAATTCGTGCGATACAAAAGCAGATCGCTGAAAGTCTTTACGATAAGACAATATCCATTGCTACTTTACGTAGACTAACAAAAGAAAATAGTAATTTAAGTAATCTGAAGTCAACTATATTTTACGAATTTAAAAATTCAGTGGTTGATCCAAATGTTACAAAGTTATTGTATGACATAACTCAAGAAATTGAGCTTGCCGAGAATATTACAGATCACTTTAGAAACCTGTTGGATGCTAGCTCTGGAGGATACGGTCTTTGGAAATCAGAACTAATTGAGAGAATAATTAAAATTGAAAATATTGAATTCCCTGGGAGCAACAAGAAAAAATCCTATCTGTATTTTAGGAATGATTATACAGAAATCATTAGGGTTTTACTACTGGATGGCTCTGAAGCAAGTCAAGGCCTGAAAGACGTCTTCAAAAATATCATCGACACTAAAGAAAATGACTTTGCATCGCTGTCTTTAAATATTCAAATTAGCAGGGATTCAAGAAAGGCTGACAATAAGATATTCGGCAAAGTTCAATTAATCAATACAAGCACTCCGTTCGATGAATCCAAACAAGATGATAACCGCTATTATTCAACTTTTAACGAACTGGTTAATCAAAAGTGCTTCTTTGGAGTGAAACTTTCATGTACCAGCAACTATCTTGTTCCATATAATAGTTTTTCACTCAAAAAGGAAGAAGCCTTTTATGATGAGGATACCACAACCGACTTTATTTACGAGCAATTTAGAGACTTTGGTATCGGTCATGGTTGCTCTGTTAAATGGGAAAAGGATACGAAAACCGTGGAGACAGAATATATTCCATATTGTGATACCCCCGACGTTGATCCAGTACCGAGAAATAAAAGCAAAAGCTCACCAGCAGTAGTGGAAGACGAGGAATTTAGAGATGTTCATTTTTTGGGTAACTCAAAAGCGCAAGAGTTTAAATGGTTGTCGTCTTTTTCAAACGCCACAGATATCGAAATTATTTCAGCTCTAAATGATTTTGTTGGCGCCTATGGCAAGTGGATCGAAATTAAAAGGAAAGATTATGAAAAAGGGCTATTAACTGACAGTATTGCAAAGCAAGAATTGGATAAATGTGAAGGCGATTTTTTAAGGATGAAAAAAAATATCCAAACCTTTCTTTCTGGAGATAGCAATAGATATAACTTGGAATCTTTCCGTTTAATGAATGCGGCAATGTTCATGCAACTGTGGCATTCGGTAAAAACTAAAAGAGACGAAGTGAATTCAGCTATGGAAGACGCTGCTTTTGAAACTTTTAATTTTGATTTTTATAGCCAGAAAGCTGATGATAAGCTTTTTTCTCCCTTCAAAGAGCCAGCTTCCTGGAGAGCATTTCAATTGGCTTTTATATTGCTTAATCTCGATGGTATTTTTCATGATAAAGAGGATAAAAAGTGGGAAAGAAGAAATGGATGGGTTGATCTGGTTTGGTTCCCAACTGGCGGAGGAAAGACAGAAGCATATTTGGGCTTAATAGCATTGACTATTATCAATCGCAGAAGACTACACGAAAAGAAGGGTGGCGGAACCGCGGCAATAATGCGATATACCCTACGACTTTTAACCTTGCAACAATTCCAAAGAGCAACCCTTTTGATTATGGCCTTAGAATTGATTAGGCGTTGGGGTGGCGTTTATAATTTGGGTGACGAACCGATTACCATTGGATTGTGGGTAGGAAAAAACTCAATACCAAATACAAACGAAGATTTGATCAAGGAGTATGTAAAATTAAATGATAATCTCGAGAATAAGATACCGTTCACTGATTGCCCTTGGTGTAAATCAAAAATAATTGGGGAAACAGCGGAAGATTTAAAAGCACCAGAAATCTTTTTAAAAGACAGAGTGCATTTAAAATGCTCAAATAAAAAATGTTCTTTCTCTTTTGGGACTGGAAGAATTTCTCTGAAGAGACCTGATCAGGGGCCAATTCCGGTTAATCTATCTGATGAAACCATTTATCAGCATCCTCCTGCTTTATTATTCGGTACCGTTGACAAATTCGCACAATTAGCACATAAGGTAAATGGAACTGATCAGGGACGGAATAGTGATTCAAGAAGGATTTTCGGTAGAGGTAATTGGGAAACAGGTAAACCGAGAGGCGGATATTTACCTCCTGATCTAATTATTCAAGATGAATTACATCTTTTGCTTGGACCGCTTGGTTCGGCCGTTGCGTTGTTCGAATCCGCAGTTAATCAGCTTTGCACAAGAGAGGATGGTACTCGGCCAAAAATAATTTCTTCGACAGCTACGACACGAAATACTGGGCTTCAAATAGCGGCACTTTTTGACAGAAAGGTTGACTTATTCCCAAAGCCTGGCGTAGAATGTGATGATTCTTTTTTTGCTTTTTACAAGAGAAAATATTCAGATAAAAATAAAAGCTTATTTAAGTATTTATCAAAGAGGAGATACATTGGGATTATCCCTACCGGCAGAACACAAATATGGATGCAAATGAGGCTCGCAGCTATAATAATGACCCATCGAGCTGTTTTTGAATTGCAAAAACTTGGAACAAACCATCCTATTGATTTTGAGTCCTACAAGGACTTTGAAAAAGCGATGGACTATTATCACACAATCCTTTCCTATTTCAACAGCGTAAAGGAGGTAGGTAAGACACAATCTCAAGTGCAGTCTTATATTCTCAAGGAGATAAGAAGGGTATTCAATAGAGTTGTTCGTCCTCAAAAATTGATGCACGCTATATACACTTACGGGCCCATTAATGAGGCGGAATTAACAGGTCGATTATCTGGTGAGGAAGTGAAAAACGAATTGAAAAAAGTGGAAGCAAGATGGTCCGCAAAAAAGAGATTTGCACACGATGAGAACGGAGAAGTAACAAGGGGAAGCATCCCTCCTGAATTTGTTGTCGCAACCAATATGATTTCTGTTGGGATTGATGTCTCCAGATTCAACACGATCATAATGAATTCAATGCCTCGTAATACAGCAGAGTATATTCAAGCCAGCAGTCGCGTTGGTAGGGACTCTTATGGTATGGTGTTGACGGTTCATCATCCATTCCGAGCAAGAGACGTTTCTCATTATGAAAAGTTCATTGAATTTCACGAAAAGATGTATAGTTATGTTGAACCTATTTCAATCACTCCTTTTACTCAGAAAGCGGTTGAAAGATATTTAGGTCTGTATTTAGCGACAATGGTTCGCCATCGAATTCCTCGCTTTACTGAAAGAAATTCAGCTCCGGTTATTTCAAGTATCAATGAGGTAGAATTAAATCAAATAGTGAATGATCTGACAGTTTATTTTGCAGAAAGAAAAGACCGGCTTGGATTTGAGAATGATGTTATGATTCGTAATCTACTAAAAGATGAAAATTTAATTCAAATCAGACAATGGATACACACTGCTTTGGAAGAGTGGAAAGAGGAAGCTAATAAAGTAAGTGTTGAACGTAAAGATTTCGTGTTCAATAACAAATCCAATAAAGGGGCAAGGCAACAAGAACAGTTATATGTAAACATTGATGAATACGAAGGAAATATTCACAGCGAAAAATGGCAAGTGCCAATGTCCCTTAGAGTAATAGAGCCTGAAGCTGCCGTCAAGATTAATCCAAAGTAAGATGAAAATATTAAGACAAAATCAATACAATCAGGGAATCGGCAAGTATAAGTTACTTTCTTCGACAGCGGGTGTCGGATCAATCATTACTTCCAAGCTTGGATATTACGTTTTGATTTCTGATATAAATAAGTGGAAGTTTCTACATTGGGCAAATGCCAAAACGGGGTCAATAAGAACGAATAATAGTGATGACAATGTCGTATACAGAAATTCGGAAATTGAGATTTTGAATAGAGGCTTGAATTTCATTGATGATAAACGATTTGTTAAGTTTTTGAAACGCGAAAAGGAATTAGATAACCTTATTTGTTTAATCGGAATTCCTCACATGACATTAAACGAAGCGTTTAATACACCCAATTGGAAAAACCATCCCATTAAATTAGCTCTTGAAAGAAGCGGCGATAATGGTTCTTCAAGTGATTTTATGATAAAAGCGACACACTTTCCAAAGTGGTTTAAGAATAAACAAGGTGATTTGAAAAGAATTGATTCCTGGTTAGAAATTTGGGAGAAGGAATGTAGGAAACATGCAGGCTCACTTAAATTAGATCAATTTGCCCCACCTCGTGATGGAAATGATTTTTTATGGGAGATAAATTCCAAAAATGAAGATGGTACTCCAATTAAAATCCGGGAGTATCGAACATTAGAGCAAACAAATTTAATTCTTATCTGTCCGAATGGGCATCTATCTGACATCCCTTGGCCGAAGTATTTAAGATGGAAAACTGAAAAGGAGTTGAGACTAAGAAATGATGAAGATAAGGGTGAAAATTTACTCGCTGTTGATAATTGCTGTTCAAACCCGAAATTGAAATGGACGGAAAGCAAAACAAAATCGGAAGGATATGCCAGTGTTTTTATTGAATGCGGAAGTTGTGGACTAGGAAATGGAGCTAATAAGGAAAATCCAAAGATTAATCTAGAGGGTATCAATAGTATCCAACCATTTTGTAGAGGAGAAAAGCCTTGGGAAATTGATTTGGAAAATGAAGGGCCGATACCCTTTGAACCATGTCATGTTAGGGGTGATGCAGGTAACAGAAGCGAAACAATGAAAATAGCCTTAGTTACTGCGAATAATGTTTATTATGCAAGTGGGTTCTCGAGTCTATTTATACCTATGCACTTGGCGGAAAACAAATCTCAATTGCTGATAATCGCAATTGAAAAGTTGGAAGAAAAGTATAAAAACTTCAAGGCGAAGGCGATCTCAAAAGAAACGTTTTGGACTAAATTGGACAAAGAGTTTTGGATTGTAGAGAATGATTTTCAAATTCCGAATAATGATAATGATGCCTTTCTTAAACAGGTTGAGATGGAGTTTTTGAATCCTTCTCAGGATAATGAAAACATAGACTTACACGAACATTATAGGTGGCAGGAGTACCAATGCTTTTCAAACAATTCAACTATTCTAGATGAACCTAAAAACAAGGGATTAAAATTTAACGACATTGAAGCGCATGGCGATTTGATGAATTTCTTTGCGAAAATCCAGCAGGTTGAAGAATTGAAAGTCACGAACGTCCAATTGGATTTCACAAGGGTAAAATCAAAAGAAAGGGTTATTGTAAACGGAGAGCCGGTTGCCTCTACAACCGGCCAAGATATATTTTCAGTTGATTCAAAGGAACTTTATGTTTTACCTGCAAATGAAACCTTAGGGGAGGGACTTTTTTTTCAATTCAAAGAAAGCCAAATTGAGAGGTGGCTTGAAGGAAATCATGAAAGCTTAAGTCATAGGTTTTCCAAATTTCTTGATTCTGAGCCTAATTTAACCAGTCAAGGCGCAGGAATAAAAAGACGGATTTACAACGACGGAATCAAACACTTCTTAATTCATTCTTTTTCTCACATGCTTATGAGGGAACTTGAGTTTTCGTGCGGATACCCAACAGCCAGTCTTAAGGAGCGATTATACATTTCCCGTAACCCAGATAAAAGAATGTGCGGCATATTGATTTATACTGCGGAAGGGGCAGAAGGAAGCATGGGAGGCTTAGTTTCACAAGGCGAACCACAAAAGCTTTTTGACATCATAAAAAAAGGATTGAATCGAGCTGTTGATTGTTCTTCAGATCCATTATGTTGGGAATCCGATGGACAAGGAATATTCGATCTGAATTTAGCGGCTTGTTTTTCTTGTTCACTTGTCTCCGAAACAGCGTGCGAGGAAATGAATTTAGGATTGGATAGAAGAGTGTTAGTTGATGAAAAATTTGGATTTTTTAAAGATTTAGTTGGCATTTGAAAGTAATTCCCGTAGAATTTGGACACATATCCGTTTTCAATTTCACATGCCCAACCAATATAGGTGGCTATTAAAGGCAACTGTCCGGGCTATTCCAATTGTTTTTTTAACTCATCTTTACTCGGAAGATAGAGCTTGTATTCTCTAGCAAAAATTGTTTTATTGTCTTCTGGCAAAGTAAACTCTACCACAGCCTTATTTTCTTCTTTACAAAGAATGATTCCAATAGTAGGATTTTCCTCTTGTGACTTTATCCTGCGGTCATAATAGTTGACATACATTTGCATCTGTCCAATATCCTGATGGCTCAGTCTGCCTATTTTCAAATCAATGAGGACGTAACATTTTAGAAGACGATTGTATAAAACCAAATCAACAAAGAAGCTGTCTCCATCGAACGTAAATCGCTTTTGTCGGCCTTCAAACAAAAAACCTTTGCCAAGCTCCAGCATAAAATGCTCGATCTTGCTAATTATAGCATTTTCCAGATCAGATTCAGTATAGCGTTCATCTTCCCGTAAGTCCAGGAATTCAAGAACGGTATGATGTTTTAAAGCATCAGTCGGTTTTTCAATAATTTGACCTTTTCGGGCCAAATCTCTTACAGCCTTTTTATCCTTGCTGAGAGCCAAGCGTTCATATAGCGAAGAATTAAACTGTCTTTGCAATTCCCGCACAGACCAATTTCCTCGTTCTGCCTCAATCTCATAGAAATCCCGTTCATCGCTATTCTCAATCTTTACGAGCTGAATATAGTGGGTCCAGCTAAGTATAAAGTGGGCTTTAAATTCCCCAATCAGCGATTGGGGAATCGCTGAGTTGACGGTTTTACTGGATTTTTGAGATTTCCCAATCACTGGCTGGGATATTCGGTGGCTATACACTGAATAGAACCTTCGGATATATTCAAGGTTCGAGGTTGAATAGCCTTTCCCGAAATCCCTGGTTAGCTGTATGCTCAATTGCTCCATTACTTTTTTTGCATACTCAGCCCGGTATTTACCTTTTTGTTCGTGTTGGACAATGATCCTGCCTATTTCAAAATAGGTATAGACTATTATGCTATTAACATTCCGTACTATCTTACTTTTTGCTTCTTCAATTAAATCCCTGATGGAACTATATAAACTATTTTCAATCTCTTTCACCGTCGTAGTATTATTAAATTATTATATTGGATAGTTAGTCCCACAAGTTGTGGGACTAACTCCTTTTCAGTCATTTCCAAATAGTGCCACAGCTTGTGGCACTATTTGGAATCCACCATCAAACTGCTTTCAATCTTTGCTTTAGCGCCTGCATATCATCACTAACCTTTCTATCAATAATCTTTGCATAATGCTGCGTAGTGCGAAGGTTTTTATGTCCAAGCATTTTTGATACTGTCTCGATAGGCACGCCATTACTAAGCGTTACAGTTGTTGCGAAAGTGTGCCGGGCAATATGAAACGTAAACTTCTTTTCTATGCCGCATAAATCAGCGATTTCCTTCAAGTAAGAGTTCATCTTTTGATTGCTCAATACCGGAAGCAATCGATCCTCATTTACGCATTGGGGATGATGATCGTATCGCTGCATAATAACCAAGGATGTGGGAAGCAGCGGTATTCGAGAAGCTGTTTCTGTTTTCTGGCGATTGGTAAAAATCCATTTCTCACCATCAATCCCAATTGAAATTTCTGAACGTTTTAACTTCTTTATATCCGCATAAGCCAGGCCGGTATAACAGCAGAATAAGAAAATATCCCTTACCTGGCTTAATCGTTCAGAAGAGAATGTTTTGTTCGAAATTGCCTGTATCTCTTGTTGAGACAGGGCTGTTCTCTCGACTTCTCGTTTGGTCATTTTAAAACCGAGGAAAGGGTCTTTTGAGAGCCAGCCACAACGAATGCATCTGTTGACGATCTTTCTGAAATTGCTGATATACTTAATGGTGCTGTTGTGGTTACACTTGCGGACACTCTTTAACCAAAACTCATAATCGGTTACAAATTCAAAATCAAGCTTAGGCAGCTCAATATCTTCCTTGTTATACTTCCATTTAATATAGGATCGTGTGTGTTCTAAAGAAGTCTTATACCGTTCCAAAGTAGCGGGTGAAAATTCGATATTCACCAATGCTTGCATCTGTTCATTGTGATGTTTGAAAACATCCAGGATCATTCTTGACTTTTCTACCTGACCGGTTAGCAGATTTTTAATTGCTTCTGCAGTTACCTCTTTACAGCTTTCAATCAACAGGCGTCTTGCTTCAAATACCTTTACTTGTAAAGCAGTAAGATGATTGTTTAGCTCTTTTACTTTTTCGGTTTTTCCAAACGCTTTCTCTGCTTTTTGATTCCATGATTGAGGATCACAATGGCGTGCAGTGGTCATTTCCTTTTGCTGACCATCTACGGTAATACGCATGTAAACAGGCATCTCACCTGACACATAATTTTTGGGCTTTTTTAAAAAGAAAAGCACACTGAAGTTCTTACCTAACATAATTACTCATGTTTACGTGATAAAATTAGAACCTCAGATACGCCTTAACAAGACCTGTTCAAAGACTGAATATGTTCATTTTCAGTCTATTAGAAGCAAATTCGTGCGTCATTTTTCAAACTCTGTCGGACGCACGAATTACGCACGAATAAAACGGGTTTAAATGAACATTTTGATTAGTTCCGAAAATGAAAAAACCCGCAAACTCAAGCGTTTGCGGGTTTTTTACTTCGTTTAAATTGTGTTTTGGCGGAGAGAGAGGGATTCGAACCCCCGGACCTTTGACAGTCAACGGTTTTCAAGACCGCCGCATTCGACCGCTCTGCCATCTCTCCGGGTGCAAAATAATAGTCTTGAAACCTAACTGCCAAAAAAAAATTAAAATAGGCTGTTTTTTTACTAACCGCACTGCTTCAATGCCGCCGGAACACCAGTAATGACAGGCCTTCCAGCATAAATCACCATTGATAATTATTTTTGAAAGAGCTGCACAAAAACATCAATCTTTATGTTTCAAAAGCATAAAAATGAAGTTCATAGCATTTCTTTTACTTTTAACAACGGGTGAATATGCCGTTGGTCAAACGCAGGACAATGATGCCATCAAGAAATGTATTACCCTGTTTTTTGATGGTATGGCAAAAAATGATACAAACATCATAAAGCATTCACTGGACTCATCCTGCTTTTTATACTCGGTCATGAAAACAAAGTCGGGCAAAACAATCCTTGAAGAAGAAAGTGTAAATGATTTCTTCAGGCAGGTAATTGAGCTAAAAGGAAATAAGGCTGATGAGCAACTGTTAAGCTATGATATAAAAATTGACGGGGCCATGGCCATTGCGTGGACACCCTATAAGTTTTATTTCAATGACAAATTCTCACACTGCGGTGTAAATGTTTTTACACTTATCAGGAGAGAAAATGAATGGAAGATCATGGGTATTACAGATACCCGGCGAAAACAGGGATGTGAATAAAGGTGGAGAGGTTTAGTTTGTATTGATGGCGGTATCCGGGTTTTCTTTTTCAAGCACCACGCTGAGGTCTTCCAGGTTCACTGTTAAAGGAATGATACCGAGCTGAACAATTGCTTTTTTACCCCGTATCTCTTTAACCGTACCCACCTGCCGGTTTTGTTTCATTTTAACCTTATCGCCTATTTTTATCTCCCCTCCCACTTCTACAAATTTCTCTTCGAGTTTTTTCTGTTTCTTTTCAGTTACCATCTTTTCCTTTTGGTTAAACAGTAACGCATGTATCATTTTTACCACTTTGTCTTTATCATCGGCTTTGCGCCATTCTATAACCATCGCTTTTAAGCGCCGTTCCATATCTTTCAGGTAAGCTATTTTTTCTTCAGATATTTTATTCTGGTGTCTCAGCCGTTCTATCTCCTGCCGGTGACGTTCTTTATCCATTACCTGTTCCATTTCTTTCCGCAGCCGTTCATTTTCTTTAAGCAACCGCTGCAGGTCTTTCTTATCAGCATCAATTTTTTGCAGATCCTGTTCAGTACGGTTCAACAGTTTATCCAGCGTAAAATGATCTTCATCCACCAGGGCTCTTGCTTTTTGTATCAACCGCTTGTCAAGCCCGATCCTTTCTGCAATAGAAAAAGTATAGGAACTGCCTGGTTTACCAACGATCAGTTTATACATGGGCAACAATTTCTTTTCATCAAACTGCATGGCACCATTGATAATACCCGGTACTTTATTCGCCATTACTTTTAAATTGAGGTAATGGGTGGTCACAATCCCGAATGAATGTTTATGCGCCAGCTCCTCCATTATTACTTCTGCAAAGGCTCCGCCCAGGTTGGGATCACTCCCGCTGCCAAGTTCATCAATAAAGAACAGCGTCTTTCCGCTGGCATTTTCCATAAAATGCTTCATATTCTTCAGGTGAGATGAATAGGTACTCAGTTCAAACTCCAGGCTTTGCGTATCACCAATATGGATCATTACCTGTTTAAATATACCCATCCCGCTATCGGGATGAACCGGTACCAATAAACCCGATTGTATCATCAGTTGCAGGAGTCCAACGGTTTTTAAGGTAACCGTTTTACCACCCGCATTCGGACCGCTTATTACCAGTATCCTGTTCTTTTCATTTAAAGTAAGGCTGACTGGTATGGTTGGCTTATTTGCTTTTTGATTATACAACAACAATAATGGATGGTAAGCATTAATAAGATGAACATGCGCCTTATCATACAACTGGGGATAATTACCGCTGTAAGCCACGGCAAATTTTGCCTTGGCATAAATAAAATCAAATTCACCGGCAATATTGAAATAAGATTTTAATAAAGCTGCGTACACACTTACCTGTTGGGTGAGCTGGCGTAATATCTTATATACTTCCCTGCTCTCCTCGTTTTCAAGCGAAAAAATCTCGTTATTTAACTCAGTTGTTTCTTCAGGCTCAATAAAAGTGGTGCGGCGGCTGTCGCTTTCACCATGCATTACCCCCTTTACCATTCGCTTTTGCTCTGCAAATACTGCCAGTACACGCCGCCCGTTCATAAAACTTTCTTCAATATCGGCGAGATAGCCCTGTTTATTCAGTTTACTTACTATCCTGTCGAACTGGCGCCGTAATTCATTTCTTTTACGGTACAGGCTCATCCGTATACCGGCCAGCGTTTCACTGGCACTGTCTTTTACCTGCCCGTTATCATCCAGTATATCATGTATCAGTTCCCGGATCACTTTCTCATAATAACTGTCTTCAATTACTTTGGTAAGTGCCGGGTAAGCCAGCCGGCGTTCGTTATCAAACCAGCGGAAGATATTCCCGGTATTCTCAGCCAGTTTATCCAGCAGTAAAAATTGCTCACCGCTTAATACCGCACCCGGTATTGAAAGCAATTTTAATTCTTTAATGATATTTACCACAAAATCATTGGGAAAATACTGGCCGTGCTGCAGCAATAATTTATACTCATTAGACTGCTGCAGTTCTGTTTCAATAAATTCTTTTTTTGTATGGATACGCAGTGCCCCTGCCTTCTCTTTTGCATACTCAGTACGGCAATAATCAGACAATAACGATCTTACTTTATCAAACTCTAACTGCATCAGTGCCGATGCCGGAAAAAACTTCATGACTCTTCTGTATCTTTTTATTCCGGCAAAAATACGTTGATTGTGCTGAAGTGAGAGCTATTACCCGGTTCTGTCATTAATGCCTGCATTGTAATATGAAATAAAAAACGGCAGGAATAAAATCCTGCCGCCAATATGAAAGGGGGTTATGAACACTGTTACTGTACCATCACTTTAAGTATTGTTGCTTTCCCGGAAGCTCCTTTTATTTCAAGCTGGTAGTAACCTGGCTGAAGGGCTTTTCCTGTCGTTAATCTTTTTGATGCCGTGCCTCCATGGTGAAATATTTTTTGGGATAGCACAGGCTGACCAAGCTGGTTTACCAGGCGGATTGAGTACAAGCCTGAAGGAATATCACTCAACTGTAAATTGATCGAGCTGCCTTTTACAGGATTCGGGTACACATACATTCCTCTGCCTGTTTTTACCATTTTTACATTTACTGTATTGCTGTAACCAATCACATCATTCTTGCTGACGCTTTTGATCCTGTAATAATATTCGCCGGGTACCGGGCTGATATCAGTAAGCTTATACTGAACACCGCTGTCGCTGTTACCAGAAGACGATACTTCTCCAACAGCAGTAAAAGAACTGTTATCAGACGATCTTTCCACCACATATTTACTGATATTTATTTCAGCAGGCAGGTTCCATTCAATATCTACATCATCATTATTAATCAACGCTCTTACGTTTGTATAAACCACAGAAGGCCTGAATACCACCCTGAACCTGTCTTTTGCTGCAGATAACACATCCCCTGTAATACTGAAGTCGACCAATGTATTACTGTTCATATTCAGTGCAGTGGAAGTATTTAAAAATTTATCTTCCAGGAAAGCCGCCAGGTTATTGTGATTTAACTGGCCTGGTTTAAATTCCATCCTGTAATCCCGTTTAGTCGCTCTTATTAATTGCAGGAAAAGTGTATCCGTTTCCGTTATTAAAGGTCTTTTCTCGATCACCAGTACATTATTATTACGTGCCAGCCCGAATGTTTCGTTTATATTGGCAAGTTTTGCAGCATCCTCGGTTTTAACTGCCGCATCATATGCCTGGTCAAACAGAGCGTACACCCCATCAGCCAGTAATGTACTGTTGTCTGCAGCATTTAACCTGTATAAATTTATGCGCATGCCTTCAGGCTGGGCTTCTTTTGCAAGCGGCCTGAATACGGTAAGGTTATTATTACTCACTTTATGCGTTTCCTGAACCGTTAATGTTGGCGTGATGCCTGTATTAACATCTGTTTCCACGTAAAAAGCCTGGCCTGACTGTATATACTGGTTGGGCCCACCCACCCTGTCTGGTACTGCAATGTAAGTTCCCCCCGACTTGGTAAGTGTAACATAGCAACCTGCGTCAGCGGGGATTGGATCCCATACATAGAATTTATCCAGTAAATTGGTTTTTACAAGCTGGTTAAAATCTATAGGTGATGCGTAAGGATTACCAATCAATGTATACCTGTGTACTGACGGGTTGCCACTTGAAGGCGCTGCATTAAAAATTTGCGTGCCTGTTTGTAAATAACCACGGCTGCTCAGTGTTGTATTGTTCGTATTGGGCACAGCAGTATTAGATGGGTTTCTGTCGCCACGTATGAAAATGAAATAACCTGTATTAACAGCGCCCGATGGATTTGTATTATTAGATAAGTCTGTTGATAAAGTATTGGCTACCGGCACCAAACTTTGCGAACTTACATTCCACGATTTCAGGGAAGGATTATTCTGCGGGCTAATATCAAGTCCATTTGTATTTGGATCAGCAGCCGTTCCCGTAATTAATGTACCCTTCCCGGCTGAATATAAGCCATCATTTTGCCAGTTGCTGTTTATGTCTCCTGTAGCTGATAATGGCGCTGTCAGTAATCGCCAGGCCCGTCTTGCAGGTATATATCGCTGCACTTCAAAACTTCCTGAATCACCATAGGTAAATACAGCCCCCGACTGCCCCACCCTTGCTGTTGAATCATCTGTTGAGCGGAGTGTAATGACATTGTCGAGCAAAATATTACCGGCAGTGGGTGTAAACACACCATTTACCTGGAAAGCTTTATTAAATGTAACAATGCCTGCTGTTTTATTTACTGTAAGGTTGTTTATCACATTAATACTGCCATTCCCGGGGAAATTAGTACTGGCTGTTCCATTAAGAATGATCTCTCCATTATCAACTATGCCGCCATTATTTGTGATGACACCACTGATAGCCAGCGACCCATTGTTATTTACAGTAACGGTGGCATTGGTTGCTATGCTGATATTATTTACTGTACCGCTCACCCCTGCATTAACAACAGGGTAATTAGCACCAACACCGAGGTTGGGAATTGTAATGTTAGTAGATGCATCCGGGATACCACCGCACCAGTTAGATGCATCATTCCAGCTAGTATTTACACCAAGCCAGGTAACACCCCCACCAGACGATGTTCTCGTTGCTGCGGTCATTGCATCGTTTGTAATATCGGCATCCACTCCCGTATTGGCCACAGATTGTATTGTCGCATTAAATGTATATGTACCAGCCGTGGTCATATTCAAAGTGGCAGACATGGTAACATCTGTTGAACTACCTGCTGCCAGGGTGCCTGTATTTAGAGTACCTGTTAAATTTTGAGTTACAATACCGGTAACTGCCACACTAACAGTAACGGGTGTAGTTGAAAAATCGATGAGCGTGCCACCATAATTTTTTATGGAGATTTTAATTGCTGCTGCATTTGAATAGCAGCTGCTTACGGCCGGAGAAGAAAGTGCTGTAGCACCTACATCTATCCTGGTGGCCACAGCATTACTGATGGCGTCAGCCCCGATGTCTGTTGGAGTATAGGAAGCCCTGGCCTGGCCATCGTAATCATCTGTAACTGATGCAACCAAAGTACCTCCACCTTCCACAACAGTATACGCTGCACTGTTAATATGCAGGTTAACAGAAGCAGCAGCGGCAGCAGGAGCAATATATTGTGGGTTTGAACTCACCGTATTCGCATCCTTACCTGTAGCAGTACGCCAGGCGCTTAGTAAATTGTAGTCTGTGCCATTGTAGCTGGCGAACATTTTATCTGAACCGGTTGCCACAATATCATTGTAATCGGATGTTAAACCTGTTAACGATTTTATATAATAAGCGTAATGTCTTGCAACCCCTGCCGAACTTGAGCGTGCATTAAAAAATATATTATTGCTGATGGTTCTTGCAGTACCACCGGTATAAGTACTGTAAAAAGCATATGATTTGGAAGAAGTGGCACTGCATGTTCCTCCAAGGTATATACTGTTATGATAAAAACTGTTACCGGAGGAACCAGATGTTTCAAATATACCGTTCAAAAAATAGCCTACCACCAAACTGGTGCCATCTGGTTTAAGACCCAGCCTTATCATATTATTTTTATAAACAGTGGCGCCGCTTGAAATATAAATCCCATAAATGTAAGCAGTAGCATTGCTTGTGGATAAGCTCAATGAATGAACAAAGTTGCCTTCTACGGTATTTGAACCTGATGTTGGTCCGAAATAATAGATTCCGATAAGACTTGTATTACCAGACGAAGAAGTATTACTCAGGCTGTATATTTTATTGCCGGTTACTTTCTGACCAGGTGTAACCGTTGCATACAGATATAAGCCGATCACCGAATTGGCATTACTTGCGCTGGCTGTACTCAGGTTATATATTTCATTTGAAACAGTATTGTATATAGCCGAACCCTGTGCAAGTATGCCATAAAAATACCTGTTATTAACAGATGAACTGGAAGCAGTAAGATTAACCACTTTATTACTGGAAATAAACTGCGTGGTTGACGGGGTGGAAACATATCCAAAGATCCCCATCAGGATCGAATTTAAAGATGAAACAAAGCTGTTGGCAGTAGTGGTACTGCCTACAATATTTTTATCAACATTGAAATTTCCTGTAGAGCCTGTAAAATATATACCCAGTATATATGCTGTGGTGGAAGTACCGCCTGCAGTAATACCACCAATTGTATTAGCTGTGATATTTACAACGTCGCAACCGCCTGTACCTGCGCTGATACCTTCAAAGCTGGGATTATCAGGGGCAGCAGTGGAGCTTGACAATGACACAACAATGCTGCCTGTTGAAGACTGGCTTCCCAACACATTGGGCGTTGCAACAGAACCAACATTAAATTTTCCGCTCACAATATTAATTAATGAGTTTCTTCCATCAGCACTGGTGGTAAGTGAAATATTCTTTATCGTATTCCCCTGCACTTCAGTTGCTGAAGTTGTACCTGTTGTAAGCAGGATGCCATTGAAACGGCCACTACCCGTTATAGTGAGTGCTGTGCCAGCTGCTGCGGCAGCAGTGCCACCAATGTTGTTACCAGATATTGTAAGCCCTGTTACTGAAGCAGCAGCAGACTGTATCGCAGAAAAGTTATTGCCAATGCCTGTCAGGTTTCTTGATGTGGTCTGGTAAAAACTATTACCAGATATAATCCATCCTGATGCATTATTGGCAAGCAGGATACCATTCATGTCTGTCGTTGCACTGAAAAAATTATAAATATTATTATTCAGGATATTATTACCACTGTTATCATTGGGACTTGCAGAACCTGATTGGTAGACCGCATTAACAGGTGTGCCGCCGGCAGCATTAAAAATATCCGAATTACTGATCGTGTTGTTATCATTACCGGCACCAGCACCTGCTGTGCTGAAAATAACTGTACCGCTTGCAGTGCTGTTATTGGCACTTTTTATTTTACAGTATCTTACTGTATTATAGCCTGCGTCGTTTATAAATTGTAATGCATACGAAGCGCCTGCATTTGTATTTTCAATAACCAGGTTACTGGTAGCACCAACTCCGCCGGCACGTCCGTCAAAATTAATATAGCCGGCACCATTTAACAGTAAAGTACCCGTTGTGTTGGCAGAGGTTATAGTAATATTTGTTGTGCCTGATTGAGGACGGAATGTAATATTGTTTGTACTGCTTGCACCGGTAAAATAAGGTATCGCAACCGGAAATGTTTCTACAGATGAATTATAGGAAGATTGAAACTCAAAAATATACGCTCCTGTTAAAGAAGGGCAGCTGTTTAAATCAGCAACTGCTGACGTGATCGAGGTATAATTTCCTGTGGGGCCAATGCTGTATGTACCGGGGACAGGGCATCCCATCACTTTTAAGTGTATGCCTGCTGAGAATAGCAGCAGCAACAGGACATTGGAGTAAAATTTCGTCATTGCTAGGTTCTTTTGTTTTTACGGATATTGTGATTTACGAACCCGGTAAGAAAAGCTACTTTAAATGAACATATAAAGTATTAAGGTACCGGAGAAGATAAATTACACTGTTTCACAACGTAAACCGGGTATCATTTATTGCACCGGCCATTTTGGTACGCAAAGGGGTAAAAAATGAGCTTTAAATACAAGCCAGGCAAGTCAGATAGTATTTTTTCACAATAATATCGTTGATTATCAATCCCTGAAAATTTTGGGAACAAAGCAAAGCTGGCAAGGCAGCTAAAAAAGGGAATAGAAAAATATTTACTCTTTTTGAAAAAATATCTTAAACAGCTACGTAATAATACGGCAGCCGCTGTTTCCTGTTACTTTGAAATGAGTTGGTAAAATGAAATATCCGGCATTTACTTTACAGTAATATGCCGGATATTAAATGTTTTGTATGCTTTTATATGCTACTTAACAGCTGCTTTTAACACGGTACTTTTTTTACCTGGATTAATAACCTGTACCTGGTAAGTACCCGCTGCTAATTTTTGACCAGGCTGAATATCCACATTTCCTGACCCTCCTGCATAATTAATAACTTTTGCTGTAATAAGCTGCCCGTTGAAAGCAAGTAATTTCACACTATAATATCCGGGCTCCTGCTTATTCATACGTAACCTTATTATGTTATCCGTTACCGGGTTCGGAAATACATACATAGGCGCATCAGCTCTCATGATCTTTACCTTTACAACATCACTTTTTATCTCTTCACCATCTGTACCAACAGCTTTTATCCTGTAATAGTAAGTACCCGGCGCAAGGTTTGGATCAACTACGCTGTAAGCAGGCTGCTGGCTTTTACCATTTACCTGTATGGTTGAGGCCTGTTTAAATTCAATATTATCTGCTGAGCTTTCCACTTCGTAGCGGTCAATATCGTTTTGATCTGTCACCTCCCAGTTGATCAAAGCATCGGCATTATCCGCAAGAGCGTTTACAGCTCCAAAATTCACCCGTTTTTTAAACACAACACTGAACCTGCCATAAGCATAAGAGCCAGGTTCATTGATCACATTAAATGGAAGCTGTGTTTTACCATTCATGTCCAGCTTTACAGATGACTTTGTGTAATTGTCTACAAGGTACCCGGTAAGATTTCCTTTTGAAATATTATCAGCCTCCAGTTCGAGGAGATAATTTCGTACACGCATTTTCGTCATGTTATAAAAAATGGTGTCGCCTGCCACGGGTTGTTTTCTTTTTTCAATTGCCAGCTCTTTTCCGTTGGTTTTTATTCCAAAGCCTTCTGCTATATTGGATGGCTTTAAAGCATCTGCTCCATCTGCCAGGTTATTAAAATCGTTGTCGAACATTTGCAGGGCACCATCAAAAACAGTTTTTGTGCTGTCTTCATTTACTGCATACAGAACTGTACGGAGAGAACTGTTCTTTGCCTGCTGCGGTGCCGGTCTGAAAAATGTAACACTCAGGTCTGATTTATCTGCTTCTTTTATGGTGAGCCCTGTAATATTTGACCTGTTCACCATAATAGCTACGCCCGATTCAATACGACCGGTGGTAACATCTATCTGGCTCTGAACAGGAACTGACGGCGAATAAGTATTACCGGCAGAGTCTTGACATTGCTATCCATCCACCCACTGCAGTTTCATATTTGCCTGAATTGATCTTTGGATCCCATATATAATAAATATCACCAGGGCCCGATTTTGCAATGCTGCTGAAATTGATGGCTGATGGATAAGGATTACCCACAACTGAAAAACCTGAAGGAGTTACCGGAAGGCTGATTGGAGCCATGTCTCCCACATTGATCCTGCCGGTAGTACGCAGTGTGGCAATGAATGGTGTGGTGTACTGCGTGGTGGTACCTATATTATAACTCCTGTTACCTCTTACAAAAAGCATCCAGCCGCTTTCGCTGTTTACATCTGTAGTGGGCGTTAATATACCTGTGCCTGTCCATGCACTGCCATCCCATTTTTTGATGGAGTAATTATTCTGCGGACTTTCATCAAAACCATTGGTGGCTGAAGGAGATGGTCCTGTAATATGTGTTCCATAACCCGGGTTGTTATCAGGATTCTGCACACCTGTAACACTTCTTGCAGAATTTTCCTGCCATGCCTGGTGGATTGTTTGAGACGTTGTGATTGGCGCTGTCAGCAATCTCCATGACCGTAAAGGATCAATATATCTTTCAATAACAAAGCGGCCTGCTCCACCCTGGTCAATCGTTGCAGAAGATGGTACAGTTGTAACATTCGCTGTTAGTGAACTGATCGATTTGAGTGTAACATTATTTGCCGAAACAGCAAAAATGGTATTCTCTCCCATTGTGAGCGTTTTGCTTACGCTGATATCGCCACCCAATGTTTTAGTGCCGCCATTTTTAAATCCAACGCTATAAAAATTAAATGCAGGAATTGTTTGAGCTGTATTTAAACCATTAAAGTCAACAATACTTGTACCCACTGTGTACGTACTTGCACCGGGCGTAAAAATATTTGCAATGCCCGTGGTAACGTTATTCTGAAGTGTACGCCCTGCTGCAGCAGAAGAAGTGAGGTTATAATAATTTACTGCTTTGATAGTTTGTGCACCTGTTCCTGTGAAATTAACGGTACCGCCTGTCAGCAAATAATCTCCTGTTAGCTCAGGCAGGGTGCCTGTTTTACCTAATTGCAGCTCTCCGCCTGTCATTGTCAATCCACCTGCCCCGCCAAAAGTATAAACATCTGTATTGAATACACCTGCAGTGATTGTGGCAAGATTGCTGATTGATAAGTTAGTACCGAGTGTTGCCGAAGCGCCTGCTCCTGTACGGTTAACCGTCAGGTAATTAAGTGTTTGACCACCGGCAGTAAATCTTAATGTTCCCATAGCACCACCGGCAGTACCACCAATAGCAAGATTTGAAGTAGCTGAACCTGTAATGGTTCCGGCACCAGTAACTGTGCCGTTCAAAGTAAGCGTATTTGTATTGATACCGAATGTAGTGCTGGATAAACTAAGTATGTTACTTACGGTTGTATTGGCAGTATTGGTTACAAGCGATAAGCCGCCTGTGGTATTTGCATTTGTAAGATTGTAAAAAGTTTCGCCTTCGGGATTTGTAATCGTTTGAGCAGCTGAGCCATTAAAATTGATCAATGACTGGCCGGGAGCAAAACCTGTACTGTAATTGTTTATCCAGTTTCCACCAATATTAATGGTACCATCAACACCAGCAGTGCCATCACTCATGTTAAGACCGTTATTATTATTAATAGTCAGATCGCTGGCAATATTTAAGGTATTGGTTGCAGCGGAACCTGTATAACTAAGAATAAGCTGCTTGCCAATAATATTAACAGATTTTGCATTGCCGGCATTACTGTTCTGGGCAGCTTTTGTTGAATTGTTATTGATCTGGGCATTATTGGTAGCGGAGTTTGTAATTAATACATCCGTTGTGAGGGTCGGAATGGTAAAATCATCCCAGTTATGACAATCATACCAGTCGGTACTAAGATCACCACGCCATAAACCGGGAGATACATTTGTTGTTACAGTAAAAGTATTGGAACAGGTACTACCAAGATTATCGCCATTGGATGTACTGGAACCTTTAGTCCAGTTAGCACCTGCATAAGAAGCGATGGCGTTTATAAGATTACGGTGTGTGCCTGTACGTGTTCCACTGTAATAACCCCACATCCCATCAGCAGCAGCTGCAGTTGATATGGCAACACATTCCATCTGCGGATGAATTCTTGACACCCTTGCACCACCGATATTTCCAGCAAGGTTAAATGGCTGGAATGATCCGAATGTCTGGATACCGCCAAAAACGGTTCCGGTAAAAGTGCGGTATTTATCACTATTAGCATCCGTAAGATCAGCTGACCAAACACCCTGCATCAAAAACATAGCATCTGGTTGAGATGTATTGAAGGCAACATTGGTACCCACCCCTGATGGTGATTTGGCAGGATTGCCATCTGCATCTGTTACAGTAAAGGATCCGAGTGCAGATGTTCCACCGTTAATTGTAATATCAGTAACCCTGCCCACCGGCGAATTTTCGAGGCTGATACAAATAACAGAGCCGGCACCTATAACAGAACCACCAGTGTATGTAAAGTTAGCCAGGGCCGGGCCCGCTGTAAAAGAACCAGGTGTTGTAAGATTATTATTACCTGAATACCACCTGTCCTGCTTAATACCTGCACCCGCTTTCCAGTCATAAACAACATTGGCAAGCGTAAAAGAAGTGCCGGGTTGTACAGGAACAAAATTGGCTATCGAAACAATATCCGACCCGGTAGAAACATAGGTATCAAAGCCAACGATCATAAGGTCGCCGGGGCCCAGTACAGTAGAAGTGTTTACATTAAAAGTATTACTGGGCAAAGAAGTTAAAGCACCTGAAGTGGCAGTAAGTGTTAAACCAGTGCCGGTGGCAGAAAAAGAAATACCGGAAAACGAAGCAATACCGTTGGATGGCGTGGCAGTTTGCGGACTGCTGATCATCGTGCCGGTAGAAGTAATGTTAATGGGGGTTACAAAATCCTTATCGATGTTATTACAGTTATCCGTAACTGTTACTGCCACTGGAGGAGAAAAATTACCATTGAGTGCCACATTTGACTGGGGCTGCTGGCTGAATATAAGTTTTGTACCAACAACGGCAATTACGTTGGTTGTATTGGTAGAGTTTATCGTGGTAAAACCAGATTTTTGAGAACTGGTACCAGCCACATCCGTTGTAACATTTGCATTCGTAATACTGAATACAAAATCATCTCCATCTTTATTGGCAGAACCAATACCACAATTCAGTGACAGCCTTACTGTATATGTTTTAGACGTGTTATCAGGAACAGTTAATGTTAAGCCGGTAAAATCAATTTGTGTGGCAGATACGGTACCGGTCGCTACAAGAGTAGTTCCATCAAAAATACTGATTGTCTTGATCGCCTGCGACCAACTGGTTACTTCATTACCTGATGCTACTTCCTGGGTAAACGAAATGGATTTAATTATAGTAGGCAGCGCATCTGCATCAGCAGCACCACCACCATCTCTTACTGTAAAGCTCCATACCTGTACACCTGTAGCAGAAGTAAGCGGCGGCGCTGTAGTTATGGTGGAAGAAATGGAAGCCGCTTCCGAACTCGCTACTGGCACTATATCACTTGAGGAATTGGTAAGGACAGATACCGATCCATTACATACTACGGATACATCTGATGCCCCGGAGGCCGGACTTGAACACGTAATATTCTGCCCGTCATAAGTACCAACAATACGCCCAGCTCCTAATCTTACATAAATGGGTGTATTCAATACATTAGCCGAAGCATAAGAAACATTCACGGATGCTCCATAACCGGAGCCGCTTGAAAGTGAAACTTCATAATCCGTAGGGGCTGTAACGGTAACAGTACCGGGATAAGGACCTGCAAGACTTGTACCTTTCAGGGTAAAGGACTGGTAAGCAGAAGGCCCCAGGCCAAACATATAATTAAAGCCGGTTAATAAACTTGGTGTTGCTGTAAGTTCCGGAGCAACAGCTGAAAGCGTTCCATTTAATACCAAACTATTTTCTGTGCCGCTAAGACTTCTGCCTATAGCAAATGATCCTGTACTGGCACTACCTCCCCAGGCATATAAGCGGAAAGTGATGGTTGTAGTACTTACAACATTTTGAAGCGCTGTTATAGTTGATAAATCGACTGGGCCGAATGCATCGCCATTAGTGGCAGTACTCGTATAGGAAGTATTTAGGCTTGCTGTAATATCGGTAAAATTGGTACCATCCAAGCTATATCGCCAGATATATTTATTAGCACCCGTACTGCTTCTTCTTAACTTAAAACTTAAACTTGAAAGGGAAGCTTTATATCCTGATTGTGCAACTACGGAAAATTGATAGTAATCATTTGCAGTTTGAGCGTTTGCCTGTGTGGTTGCCACCCAATCAGTTCCACTAAATCCATTTGCCAAAGCAGCCGATGTAACCCCTGCTCCACGTGAAA
Organism: Ferruginibacter sp.; assembly: GCA_047600665.1. Taxonomy (GTDB): domain Bacteria; phylum Bacteroidota; class Bacteroidia; order Chitinophagales; family Chitinophagaceae; genus Ferruginibacter. The sequence goes on along the minus strand of JASGKJ010000002.1, from coordinate 1,061,828 downwards.
TATCAGAAGCCAGTAAATTAATACTGGAAGTTGTAACTGGCCATGTTCCGGGAGCTACAGTGCCGGATGCACTAAATGTATTCCAGGTTGCAATTTGGGCTTGAGTGATACAAACTGACATCAACAAAATACCAGTCAATAAAAATAACCGGGATAAATTTTTTCTTGTGGCAGAAACAGAATGCCCTGCACATACGGAGAACGTGTAAATGTTGGTCATTTAAATGTTATTATATAGTGTGTTCGGTAGCTTGCTGCTGGTGCAACTTTGAGGCTTACAAGTGTTAAAGGGATGTCTTACACAGAGTATTGGAAAAATATAAACACAAAATAACTTTAAAACGAATTGACATCCTTTAATCCAATATTAGATTTATGTTATTTATTGAACTAAAGGATAGACGAATATAATTCAAATATTGCAGGAAAGTGATATTGAATTAAAAAAAATGCAGGAAATCCCCAAAGTTTTTCTGCATTGTGGATAAGATTGAAGTATAAAATACACAAAATGCAATCATATTATAAATAAAACAACACTGATAGTATCATGTTATAAAAAAGATCCGCCACAATAGGTGGCGGATCTTTTTTATAGTTGAAAATTACTATTACTGAACAACAGCAGTTGTAACAATTTTGCCAATGCCTTTGCTGGTAAGTTCTACCCTGTATACACCTGCTGCAAGTTTTGAAACAGGACGTATAACTGAAACAGCGCTGCCACCGGGATGTTTTAGAACGGACCTGTTCATAATCCTGCCGGTTCCGTCTAGCACACTGATGTTATATGCCCCCGCATCCAGCTGACTGAGATAAAGATTAATAATGTTATCTACGCATGGATTTGGAGAAACATATATACTGTTAATTGATTTACTGAATACCACTTTTTCTATATCACTGTACATAACTGCAGCATTTATACCTGTTGCTTTTATCCTGTAATAATTAACACCTGCCACAGGCGACTGATCAATCCAGCTATAAGAAATTTCATCAAAACTATTGCCACTACCTTCTTTTTTACCGATGCTTGAAAAATGTACGCCATCAGCAGACCTTTCCACTTCGTACTCTTTTGTATTCAGTTCGTTTGCCATCTCCCATTTTACAGCTACAGCAGTTTGAATAGCCGCTGCATCAATATGGCTGAATTGAGCAGACCTTTTAAATACCAAACGGAACCTGCCTGGCTGTACAGATAAACTGTCTTCTGTAATATTAAATGAAACAAATTCGGTTTCTGATTTACCAAGAATTGTTTTTGTATTGGTATAAGTATCTTCCAGTACAGGTGTGAGCGACGGGTTAACATCCTTCCTGTTAAACTCAAACTGGTGAGGACCAACAGCTAATCTTGATAAAGCATAGAAGATGGTGTCATTATGTGATAATGGCTTACGCAGTTCAATTGAAATAAGCTTTTTATCACGGAGGATGCTAATCTTTTCCCTTGTCTGGAAAGTAATCAGTTTAGGAGCATCCTTTTCATTCAGTTCATTATCAAAATCATCCCTGCCTGCATTTACAACACCATCCACCAAAATTGCATTGGCGCCATGGCCACTATATAAGTTAGTAGTAAGGAATTCAGTTGTTTTATTTAAAGGATTTTTTTCATCTGCATTACCGGCCGGGCGGCTTGCAATACCAACAGTGGAACTGGTTTGCAATTTAGATGCTTCTGCAAAGTTTATAGATCCTGCATACCGTGGCATGACGAAGGCTGATCCGGATTCAATGCGACCATTGTAAACTCCGCTAACAAAACCACTGCCATTAGCACTAACAGAATATACCCCACCCCCAAGGCTGGTGCAGGTGACAATCCCCCCTACCTGATGGGTACCAGAGAATTTAGGATCCCATAAATAAAAAGTAACACCTGCTGTTGTACCGGGATTGATACCATTTACGGTAACATTATTAAAGCTGATGGCCGATGGATATGGATTACCAATTAATGTATTATTAGTTGTACTGAGTGTGCGGCTCAGCGGACCTGTATAAACCTCGCCGGCAACACGTAATGTAGTGGGTGACCCGTCTACATACTGGTTACTTACCACCATGTTCCTGTTGCCACGTACAAATATCATATAACCCTGCTCGTCCGTAATAGTCGCCGTAGTTGCAGGAAGCGGCGTCCACACATCAGCAACATATTTAAAAATAGATGGATTAGAGCTTGAACCCTGATCGTACCCGTTAGTAGCTGAGGTATTTCTTGTAATAATAGTACCAAAACCCGGGTTCAGGTCTGAAGGAGATGTCCTTAGTGTATTGGATTGCGCTTCCTGCCAGGCTGCGTTAATGCTTTGTGCACCGGTTGATTTTATGGGAGCTGTCAGCAGCCGCCATCTTCTTGCATCAGGCGATGTATTGATGGGGAGATAACGGCGTACTTCAAATTTACCGGTACCATATGCTATAGCAGCACCACTTCCCAACTGGTTTATATAAGCAGTTCGTGAATTGTCTGACAGCAAAATGATATTACCAGATGTCAAACTTAATTTACTGTTGGCAGAAGGATTTAATCCATTTTCTATTGACAGATCATTGAGGATGCTTAAACCTGCGCCAGCGTTTGTATTACTGTTTGTAAGATCATAAAACTTAAACGCAGTGGTACCGGTATTACTAAAGGTTTGAGAGGTGGTTGTATTATTAAAAGTAACTGTACCGGTATTGTGAGCAAAAGTTCCTGTATTTGATTTTAATAGATTACCATTTATAGCCAAAGTTCCTGAGGGAGCGGTTGATGTACCTGTTCCTGACAAAGTGAGATTAGCATAATTTGATGTTGCGCTACCCGACACAATACCTGTAACATTAGTGATAGTTTGATTGGTTCCGTTATACTCAACAGTACTGTTACTTTCCAATGTAATGGTTGGAGGATTAGTAGTATTGATTGCCGTTGCTGCGCCACCAGAAAACCCTGTTGTATTTATATGTTTAAATGTTGCGCCGGTTTTTACAGTAAATGTCCTGGTGCCAGAAGATAAGAAAGGTATGCCACCGGTGAGAGTAGAGGTACCAACACTAGTTCCTGAAACAATAATATTAGAATAGTTAGGAATAGGATTTTGTAAACGAATATTCTCAAGGCTTGCTGCAGTATTACTAAATTCAATTGTAGTGCCGCTGGCGAGCGAATAAGTACCGCCGGCATCGGGTTTTACATCCGTACCAGCAGTTTTGTATTTACTTGTACCAGTCATCACAAGATTCGTACTTCCATTGCCCATAGTATTGTTTTCTGCATCAAGAATGGCACTGTTGGCTACAGTAATAGTACCCACAATGGATGATGGCGCAGATGTAACTGTTTTAGTACCACTGTTTGAGAAAGTAAGATTTTTGTAATCCCTGGCCCCCCGCAATGTTTGATCCGCAGTACCATTTAATTCAATAATTGAATTATCCGCCAGTGTATAGATGCCTGTTAGCTGGGGAACTGTGATAGTTGGAACAGCAGTTTTATAGGTCCCTGTAGCGGATATATTTAAAACTCCAGATCCTGTAATACCACCTGTAGATGGTTCCTGGAATACTCCTTTCAAAATAGTAAGCTGATCTGTAGTCCCTGTTGTCTGAGTAAGGTTTACTACATCTGTTGCATTAGTTTTATCAATAAAAATGCGTTTTCCCGTTGAACCGGAAGTTAATGCATTGCCTGTGCTTTGTGGATTACTGTTGCCTGTAAAATAAAAATAACCTGTTTGACTTATTGTTCTTGTACCACCCGTAGTCTGCACATTGCCGGTGTTGGTTCCTAATGCATTTAAACCATCAATAGAAGTAATTTTTAAAGTACCCGTACTCGCTAAAGAAAAATCTCCTGCACCAATAATATTAAACCCATTAAAATCCAATGTTCCACCTGCAAGTACATCAAAATTATTTGAAGCATTCGCCAGGTTCAAATTTGGAGTGTTTAAAGTTGTATAAGAGCCATTAAAAACTTCAAAATCAACATTTGCCCCCATTGTACTTGCCACACTGGCTGTCTGTGCTGTTCCTGAAAATACAATTTTGCAACCTGCGTCACCACTCGTTAAAGTTGTTGCAGCTGGAATGGTCAGGTTCCCTTTAAGTTGTACAATCGATTGAGTTGAGCCTGCACTGGTTGAATTAAGGTTAATTGTTCCGCCTGTTGGCACAATATTTCCAAGGATGGTTGTAGTTATATCACCAGCGGAACTAGATGCTGCAAAACTAAAAGTACCTGTTGTAACTATTAAATTTCCGGCTACCGTTACATTTGATAAAGCATTGGTGAACATAGTACCACTACCACCTGCAGAAGATGTAAAATTATTTGCACACAAATTAATTGTTTGTGAACCAGCAACAACACCAAACACACTTGTAGGACTGCCACTTATTATTAAGTTTCCAAAGTAATATCCATCCGTGTTGGTTGAGATAACACTTGGACTTTGTATAAGTCTTTGGGTAGGATTCGTAGCTCCATACTGCCAGTTTTGTACTTCAAAAGTCGAACCCGTTTTAAAATTCTCAGTGCCGTTCCATAGGGCACTAGCCCCATTAGTTGTGGAATTATTCAGGTTAACCCGTCCGCCGCTTTCAACAGTAAAATTTCCACTATTTGTAAGTGCCGCATTAATTTGTAAGATACCTCCATTATTAACAGTAATCGATGCTGATGTACTGGATGCTGTTACTGTAAACGTCCCGCTATTTTCCACTACAAGATTTATTGAGCTTGCAAAAGACCCTCCTGCAGAAACAGCATGTCTTATATATACAATATTACTTGTAGCAGCAGTAGGAGCGCTCGAAGTTTGCCAAGTATTATTTGCAATAGGCGTATTAAAACGCTCCCAGGTGGCAGTTGGTGACGCACCCAGCCAAACTCCCCCACCTGCCGACCTGTAATTTCCTGTACCAACGTTACTGATAACAGCTGAATTACTTGTTACATCCCAATCAAGTGTACCAGTCCTTTCTGCATTTAAAGTGATAGTAGCAGCTGCAGTATGTGTTAGGGTACTAAAAGTTGCCAAACCTGCTGTTGCTGTAGCTGTAACAGGCGTTCCTGACAAGGTTCCAGTGGATGTAATCGTTATAGATGCAACAAAATCAACATCACGGATATTGTTTATGTCCTTTGCTTCTACTGTTACTGCTGGTGTCATAGCAACATTGATTAAGGCTGCCGATGGTTGTTGAACAAAACCCAGCCTGTCGGCCAATACTTCAATACGATTCTGATCAAGCGTAGTAACGGATGTCAGCGTTGTAAAAGCTGACATTTGGGAAGACAGAGAAGCACATTCGGTTACAACTCCTGTTGCTGCAAGTGAAAATGACATTTGTGCATTATCTGTAATTGTAGCGGCAGTATTATAAAATGCCACAGCAAGTGTAATATCCTTGTTCAATAATGCTTCCGTAGCACTAATACTCAACCCTGAGAAAGTAACAGTTGCAGTTCCTGGGTTTGCCATTTCTGCCAATAATGTCGTACCATCAAATAAAGCATATCGCCTTACGGAAGTTTGCGCCACACTGTTTACAGTAAATGAAATAGATTTTACTATTGTTGGCAATGCATCTGCGTCTGTTGTACCGCCACCATCTCTTATCCTAAAACCAAAAACGCCCACACTGTTAGTGGTATTTGTAATAATATTAGAACCATTCCCCTGGTACAAACTATAATTGATATCACTATTATAAGTAAAAGAAGGGTTGGCTATTATATCAGAGGCTTCTGATGAATTTCCAGTCGTTCCTGAAGTGGTTCTTAGTGTTCCGCCAATATAATAGTTATAAGTTCCATTATTAAAAAGATCCCAGTTGTACGGAATGATTAAATAATTATAAGCTTGTCCACCTGTTAAACCTGCATCCAGATAACTGATAGCGCTGGTACTGTTTACAGTTCCGGCAACAGTAGTTCCGGCTGGTAACGTCCATGCCGAAGGTTGCATTCCATCAGTGATACCGGTAGTAGTTGGATTGGTACCATCCTGTCTCCGCAAAATAACATAACCATCGGCATTAGCAATGCCACTTGCCGCCGGAAAATTTAAAGTAAGGGTACTGCTTCCGCAAGTTGTGCTTGAAAATGAAGCCGGCTGAGCAGTTGGTTCAGGGCTCAGTGTAAAAAAGCTGTTAGCATGCTCCGAAATATTATAACATGTATTCAGCGTATTGTATTCATAAAGATTAAAGAAATACTCTGTTTCGGCAGTGAGACCGCTGATTGTAGCAGAGGTAGATACATTATCATTACTTACAGCATACCCTCCACCAACAGCGGCTCCGCTTCCTAAAGTATTATTAGCACCATAAGTATTGCCACTTGCAGGGTCCGTAGGTGCAGAAGCAAGTTTTCCAATCATCAACATACCCCCTGTACCGTTTCCTCTTGTCCAATTGAGGTTCATTTGAGTTGTAGTGGCTGAAGTCAGCGTTAATCCTGAAGCTTGTGTTGACGGCCCTGCACATGGCCCACTAACTGTTCCTGAAATAACAACGTCATCTAAACGGAACGGCCCTCCACCACTGGAACTTCGTGAACCATCTAACCAGCCCTGAATTTTGATAGTAGCAGTCGTAATATCGGTTTGACCTGTCACAGCCTGGTTAACATATACTAAAGTTGCATCAGGAGAACTTACACTGTAGATGTTCGTGTTTCCGATGGCAAAACCCATTCTTTCCGGTCCCTGCGTTGTTGCATAACCTCTGAAAGCAATATTTGTGATAGTAAATCTATATTGGGGATCTGCAGTAATGGTAAAAGTAAAATACTTCGCACCTGCTTGGGTAGTGCCGGTCCAGCCAGCAGTTTCCGAGATATAAGGAGGATTCGGGAATCCTGCAATAACAATGTTTGTTTCAATTGTTCCTGTTGAGAGTGCCATATCACTCACAGTTACATTACTGGCAGCACTTGACCTTACCAAAGAATTTGTTGCAGGGAAATCGAAAGTCGCTAATTGCGCAATACTTGTAAAAGGGAGAAACAACAAAGCCCAAAATGCTTTAGTATAATTTTTTTTCATAATAAAAATTTTGACTTTACAAGGAATCTTGGAATTAAAGCTATTCAAGAGGATCAGGTCTTTATCAGGACAAAAATTAAATTCTGCTTTCTTTCCTTGTTCAGCTATTACAGAATTCAAGCATATTTTCTGCAAAATATGCAGTGCAAGATATAAAAAAATAGTGCCAAGTATAGCATTTTTGGGCATGTTTTTTCGCACAAATTCTGCAGTGTAGCAGTATTACTACAAAACAAAACTTTATTTGTTTACAATCTGAGTGAGTTGCATTAACGAATAAGGAATTTTTCAAAGGTTTGCGGTGTAAAAGCCCTTAAAATCCCTGCTTCCGGTACAGGTTGTCCACCAGCTTAAAATGCGCCTCTTCTGCCTCGCCGGACTGCCTTGTTTCAGGGTCGAGCCAGTAAATTTTACGGATGATATGATTTTGAGTACGGCCTATATTACTGGTGATCCCCGTCAGCAGGCAGTACACTACGCCTTTGCTGCTGTAAGGAATGTTTAATGCAAAGGTCCTTTTAGCATTCATGGCAAGCGTATCACCCACGGGAAAATAATAATAAGTATTACCGGGATCAGGCGCCAGCCGGAGCACTTCATCGGTTAAGATCGCCGGAATAGTTCGTATGGTGATGCCGGCTGAAGGCGCATTTTTGCTGATATAAACAGTTTTAAAGAAACAACGTTCATTGCTTACGGAGTCCAGTTGCATGCCGGCAGCTGGGTCCAGCCCAAATTCAGCCTGTGATTCTTTTATGATCAGCGCATTGCTGTGCAGTGAATCCCGTATAATGCCGGCAATGCCCGATGAAGACGTATCCAGCTCATAGCCATACTGGGCCAGCAGGTCAGCGGGCACCCGGGTATCTGCCTGCAGCCCTGTATCCACCAGACTTTGGTCAGCAGCAGGATAATTACCACTTTTTTCAACTACAAAAAGCATGGCTGTAACACCAATGCACAGAATAACGCCCCCGATAAGCGCTTTGTCCCACTTATCAATTGAATATAAATTTCCTTTTGGGTCAATGCTCCTGATAAACAGTTTTCCCAACATGAGGATGAGGAAGACAGCAAACTGAAGGGCCGCCAGGATTATCAGGAGAAGCTGGTTCATGAGTTAAAGCTACAGTAAAATTACTATTTCCAAAATCACGTATTTTTCCGCTTGGAAATATTGAAAATTTTATTAGCGATGAAGGTACTGTAATAAATATTCCGAAGGAATAAAAAAGGCAAACAAATTATTAACGCAGTGTGGGTTAGGATTTATTCTGCACGGAATTTAAAGCCAATGCCATGCAAGGTTTCAATTTGTACAGACGGCTCTTTTGACATTATTTTTCTAAGCCTTGAAATAAATACATCCATACTCCTGCCCAGGAAATAATCATTTTGTCCCCAAACATTGGTAAGTATCTGTTCACGGGTAAGCACTTTGTCTTTGTTTTCAAAAAATAACTGGAGCAAGGCTGACTCCCGTTGCGTAAGTACTATTTTTTCACCGGGCAGGTGAATGGTGTAGTTCTGCGGTTCAAAAGTAAGTGTGCCTACCTGGTAACTGTGTTTTTTTGTACTGCGTTTTTGGGAGCGCTGTAAAAATATCTCGATCTTTAAAACAAGTTCTTCAATACTAAAAGGTTTTACAAGATAATCATCAGCCCCTGTTTTAAGGCCCTTTATCCTGTCTTCCTTTAGTGTTTTGGCAGAAAGAAAAATGATGGGTACTTCCTGGTTTACGGCACGGACAGCCGTTGCCAACTCAAAGCCATCTTTCTTTGGCAGCATGATATCAAAGATGCAGATGTCAATTTTGTTTTTGCCAAATACTTTCAATGCCTCCTCTCCCGTTTTGCAATGCAGCACCGTGTAATTATTCAGCTCCAGGTTGTCCTTTGTAAGAAAGGCAAGTGTTTCATCATCTTCAACATAAAGAATTGTACAGGCAGTCATCTTATTTTGGTATTGATATGGTTATTGTTGTTCCCTTACCTTCTTCACTGGTGGCTGCAATTTTCCATCCATGTGCCACACATATTTTTTTTACGTAAAAAAGACCGAGCCCAAAACCGGTGCTTTCATTCTGCTGCTTGCCGGGTATGCGGTAAAACCTGTCAAAGATATTATCCAGGTGCTTTTTTGCAATACCAATACCTTCATCTTTTACCGACAGCAGTAACATTTTATTCTCTTCCCAAAGTGATACACTGATATGCGGCGTACCATCAGAATATTTTACAGCATTGTCCAGCAGGTTATGCACCACGTTGGAAAAATGAAAAGGATCTGCCTTTATCAACGGGTGCAGCATCACTGACATAAAGCCTATATCAGCAGCCGGATGCTTTAACCTTGTATTTTCAATTATATCAGTAATGATAAGTGCAGGATCTATTTCTTCCACATGCATTTTAAACAGGTCATTTTCTGTTTTTGCAAGACCAAGTACTTTCTCCACGTGGTTGTTTAATTTGTTTGCCTGCTGTATAATTAAACCGGCGTATTTATTCATTTTCTCATCTTCACGTATCGTATCCTGTTTCGACAAAAAGTTAGCCGATAATAAAATAGAAGAGAGTGGCGTTTTAAATTCATGTGTCATGTTATTGATAAAATCTTTCTGCAGCGCTGAATATTTTTTTTGCTGCAGCAACTGGAAGGCCGACCAGGAATAAATGATCAGCACAAAAACCATCACCACCGCAAATATGATCCATACCCACAGGGACGCATAGATGGAATATTTTTTTTCAGGGAAATGAATGGCAAAATAATACACCATATTTTTTTCCCTGGGAAAATACTGCATGGTGGAGAGTTTATCATCACCGTTAAAAGAAACATAGTTACCATACACCATACTGTCTGATTCACAGTTGTACATGGCATATTCAAAATCAGTATTCAACCCAAGTTTACCCAGTTCAGATTTAAGGTAGAATTCCAGCACATCTGCATTAAACTCCTGGTTCACATTTACCACGTAGTAGTCTTCTGATAATTCTTTTACAGGATTGAGTTGGGGTAATTGTAAATGACTGCTGCTGTATATCTTTTTTACCACTTCCATCAATGCCACGCTGGTTTTCTGGCGGAATTTTTTTTCTTCCTGGCTGATGGCCTGGCGGAGGAGGAATAATTGTATTACCAGCAAACCGGCAATTGCCAGCACACCCAATGCAATGATGGTATTTAGTTTATTAAACTTCATAACAGGCAGCAATGCTATGCAAAAAAATCATGCACGCAGTTGCATTAACAAGTTGTTTAGAATTATTACCGCTCCGTTAACTCCGTTCGCTGCAGAGGCAATCTATTTTTGGTTTATTGAAACCCTGCAGGTTCAAAAAAAAAACAAACCATTAATCAATTTTAAAAAAATCGATCATGAAAGTAACAAAATTTATCGCAGCCGCTGTGCTGGCAATCTTTTTAATGTCATTCAGTTCTTCAAACGAGGCAGCACTCACCTGGAAAACAGAAACAATAGACCTGGGTAAAATTCAGCACAATAAACCAATGAAGGTAAAGTTTGAATTTACCAATACCAGTGATGCACCTGTTATCATCAGCGAAGTGATCACCAGCTGTGGCTGTACCGGTGCCGACTATTCGAAAGCGCCTATTGCAGCAAAAGCTTCCTCCGCAATTTCGGTAACCTACAATGCGGCTAATGTAGGGGCATTCAGCAAAACAATTACAGTAAAACTGGCCAGTGATGAAACAAAACAATTGGTCATTAAAGGAACCGTGGTGGAATAACTTTAAAGTTTGATACCCGGCACCTGTATCGCCGGTGGAAAGTAATCATAACGCCGGGCTATACCCGGCGTTATTTCTTTTTGTAAATAGATGAGTTATATAAACCCAGCCTTTTAAAAAAATAGCCTGCAGATACAGCAAGCACACCAAGACCATATTTTACACTGCTGCTGAAATTAATAGAAGATGATTCTTCAAAATATTTTGTAGGACAGGTAATCTCAGCAATTTCATAACCAGCGTTGAATACCTGCGCCACCACCTGGTTATCAAAAACAAAACCATTGCTGTTGTTTTCATAATTGATGGTACGCAATACTTCGGCACTGAAAGCCCGGTAACCCGTATGGTATTCGCTTAACTTTTGGCCCATTAAAAGATTCTGTAAAAAAGTAAGTATCCTGTTTGAAATATATTTATACAGGGGCATACCACCTTTTAAAGCACCCTTACCTAAAATACGGGAGCCAAATACCACTTTATAAACATCGCTGGCAATAATGCTGCACATGGCATGAAGCAGTTTAGGCGTATACTGGTAATCGGGGTGCAGCATTACAACAATGTCTGCACCTAACGATAACGCATGGTTGTAACAGGTTTTCTGGTTGGCACCGTAGCCACCATTCACATCATGCGTAATAATATGTTTTATGCCCAGGCTTTGCGCCACCTGTAACGTATTATCGCTGCTGTGATCATTTACCAATACTACTTCATCCGTAATGTCAAAAGGAATTTCATTAAAGGTTTGGGCAAGTGTTTTTGCTGCATTGTAAGCAGGCAGCACCACCACCACTTTTTTATTATTGATCATAAGCAGTGGGTAAAAATAAAAATTTATTGTCTTAAATATGATTATTTAAAAACTGCCTCCCGCCGCCGTACCGTGTGGGCACTAAAAAAACCAAGCGCACCGCCGCTTATATTGCTTACCGGGTTGGAAGGTGCCGCAACCGGCCCGGTATTACCCCTGCCCTGCGCCTCCATGATCTGGGTAAAATAATTAAACACATCTTTTTGTATACACCACATCTCCACTTCCACCGTATCCTGCTTTTTTATATAGTTGCTGTCGTTAAATAACTGTGCTGAAATATACCGGCCGTCAGAGAGCCGGTCATCAAATGTAAAAAAGTTCTTCAGCGGCACTTTATTCACCCGCTGGCTGAAATAATAATAATTATCGACACCACCCGGATCCCGGAAATTAGGTACAGGGTTCGTTATAGATGTTCCAAAAAATGTATTCGTATAAAAGGTCACGGAATCAAAAACAACAGCAGCCGGCATGGTTGCAGCAGCTGTATATTCTTTTCCATCTGCCTGCACGATCAGCTGGTAGCTTCGTCCTTCGTACCCCTGTATATTGCTGGTGCTGTACAAACCAGGCAAGGTGGTTGACTCAGTTAATACATCTGTAACGCCGCCTGTAATATCCTTAATAACTACAGAAGCACCACTCACTGGCGGGTATATATTACTGTTATCAACAGGAACAGACCGTGAAATACTAACATAATGCGGCCCGGGATCATCTGTAATGGTTCCCTGTATCACTATCTGAGGTTCAGCCTTATTCAAATCAACCTTCACCACTTTTTCGCAGCCATATAAAAGCAAGGCGGCTGTTACTGCAATATTTATATACTTAGTTTTCATTGATTAAAATTTAAAGTTGTAAGTAACTGCCGGAACGATCTTGAAAAGTGTTGTCTGTACTGCCTGCGTTTTTGTTGCATCATTGGGATCATCCCTGAAATTTATTGCAAAAGCATTGGCCCTGTTATAAGCATTATAAATGGAGAAGGACCAGTTGCTTTCAAACTTCTTTGTTTTTTTACCCTGCAATGTGGCAGCAATATCAAGCCGGTGATAAGCTGGCATACGGTATTCATTCCTGCCGGTATAATAAAAAACAGTTTCGCCGTTTACATCGTACTTGCCGCTTGGAAAAGTAACAGCATTGCCGGTATAATAAACAAATGTGGCAGAGAAGGTCCATTTTTTTGTTGCCTGCCAGATACCCACCAGGCTTATCTCGTGTGTCCTGTCCTGTGTTGCATTGTAATAATTGCCATTGTTGATGCCATCAAATTTTCTTTCTGCTTTTGAAAGCGTATAACCCACCCATCCATTGAACTTGCCATAGCGCTTCTTTGCAAACAGTTCGATACCGTAGGTCCTTCCTTTTCCAAAAAGTAACAGCGATTCTATATTTTCATTTGCCCGCAGATCAGCGCCATTCTTATAATCAATTTCATTCTGCAGGTTTTTATAATAAACCTCTGCAGAGAATTCATACATATTATTCTTAAAATTCCTGAAATAGCCCGCCGATACCTGGTCTGCTATACGGGGTTTGATGTTATTGCTGCTGCCCACCCAAAGATCAGTTGGACTGGCCCCCGTGCTGTTGGAGAGCAGGTGCAGGTTCTGTACATTTCTTGTATAGGAGAATTTAAAAGAATTATCAGGCGACAGTAACCAGCTCATCGCAAAACGTGGCTCAGGATAAAAATAGGTTCTCAATGCCTGTCCAGATCTTTTTACCACACTATCCTTTACATCTCCATCAGCATTATAGGTATAAAAAGTGCCGGGTCCAAAAACATTGAACATGGATAAACGGATACCGTAAGTAATATTGATATTCCTGTTTACACTCCATTCATGCGAAGCATAGGCAGCACTCTCCAGGCTGTACTTTTGCTGCAGTTCAAGGTTATTAAAACTGGAACTTTCGGAAACGGTTACACGCCCCGGTATAATATTATGCCGGATAGCGTTAATGCCAAAATTGAGCCTGCTGGTGGCATTGATAAAATACTGCAGGTCTTCTTTAAGATTAATATCCCTTATTTTGGACGTGATCAGCAGATCATTATTACCTGCTTTTATTTTTATCCTGTAGCTGTAATCTGAATAGATCAGTGAAGTATTGGAGAACAGCCGTTTATTAAAAATATGATTCCAGCGTAACGTACTGGTCAAATTTCCATAATCGATGCCGAAAGTAGTTCCAAAACCAAAATTATCACGGCCGGTATAGGCCGAAAGATAAATCCTGTTTTTTTCATTCAATTTATAATTTGCCTTTGCATTCAGGTCATAGAAATAAAGCACATTATTTTTAAGTGCCGTATCAGAAGATAATTTTAAAAAAGCATCTGCATAGGTTCTCCTGGCACTGACTGTGAAAGATCCTTTTTCTTTTACAATGGGACCTTCCACATTCAGCCTGGAAGCAATGAGCCCGATACCGCCTGCCACATGAAGATCTTTACTGTTACCATCATTCATTTTTATATCCAGCACAGAAGAAAGCCTGCCTCCGTATTCAGCCGGCATACCACCTTTATAAACGGTAATATCTTTTATTGCATCGGAATTAAACGTGGAAAAAAAACCAAGCATATGTGATGCGTTATACACAACCGCTTCATCCAGCAATACCAGGTTCTGGTCAGCACTGCCGCCCCTTACATAAAAACCGCTGTTGCCTTCGCCGGCTGATTTTATCCCGGGCAGCAACTGTATCGTTTTTAAAATATCCTTTTCACCAAACAGTACGGGGATATTTTTTATTTCATCAATAGATAGTTTTTGTACTCCCATCACCGCACGGGCAATATTGGGATTCTTCTTCCTGGAAGTAATGGTAACTTCTTCCAGCTGTGTTTTAAATTTTGCCAATGCTACCGGCTGTTCAATATTTTTATCCAGCGCCACTGTAATAGTATCTGGTTGGTATCCTGAAAAGCTTACGATCATCTGATAGCTGCCCTCCGCAGCACTTAAAGAATAGAAACCATACGCATTGGTAACAGCCCCCAACCCCGCCTGGCCACTGAATACGACATTGGCGCCGATCAGCGTTTCGCCACTTTCCTTATCCCGTACTGTGCCATTAACGGTATAACGTTTTGCCTGGCCGTATGAAATAAATTGAAGAAATAATAAAAACAATGTGAAGGTTAGTCTCATTCGTAGCGTATTGATTTGGTGATCAGGTATTGAAACCCGGCGCAAATTTAGTTGTTGATCGGTTTGGATACCATCATTTATTTTTTATAAACGTTAATCTAAACATAAAACACACAGTCTCTCTTCCCTAAAACAACTTTTGAGATGAGTACAAAAGAGTTTAAATTTGATGATTGATGCTGCAGTAATATTTTACCTATGATGAAAAAAGGACATGATGTTCCTGCTAACCAAAGCCAGACTGTTTTAAAAAGAAATCGTTTAAAATTATTTATCCTGCTTTTTACTGTTTTACAGTGCCTGCATACCACTGCTCAAAATAAAAAATATACCAAGCCGCCATTGAAACGTTGCGGTACAATGGAAGCCCTGGCGGAGGAAATAAAACGAAATCCTGCATTAAAGCAAAGGATCATACAGGGAAAAAAAGATTATCAAAATTCGCTGCTTGCAAACCCTGCCGCCCGGCCGGGAACAATTGTTTCGTTGCCCGGGCCTGTTACTATACCGGTGGTGGTTCATATCGTATTACCCAATCCATGGCTCGTTACGGATGATGCAGTACAGCGTTTTATTGATAAGCTGAACGAAGATTATGCAGGCGTAAATGCAGACAGTACCAATGCGGCAGCTTTCTATCCTGTAAGAGGACACTCACTGCTGCGTTTTACATTGGCCAAAAGAGACCCGGCCGGAAAATTTACAACGGGTATTGTAAGAGTAGCCGGCTCCACGCAAATAACACAGACTACTGACCAGGAAATAAAACATTCATCCACACCGACCGGTGGTTCCACTGGCTGGGATGTTACAAAATATTACAACATCTTTATAGGCGACGGAAGTGCTGCAAACCTCCTTGGTATTGCTCCCGAAATAGGCCCGGGCGGCCCCGCCACTGCCGTTAATGCAGACGGTGTATGTATAGATTACAGATCGCTTATTGGTAACTGTTATGGATTTACTGTTTATAATAAAGCCAGGACAGCGGTGCATGAAATAGGACACAACTTTGGTTTATACCATCCTTTTGATGATGGTTGTGCTTCCGATGATTTTGACCAGTTAACATCAGCCGGCTGTTCTTTACCTGCAGCATTACTTGCGCCGGCAGATGATGTTCCCATACAGGCAGATGCAACAAGGGAATGTCCCCAGCCAGGCTTTGCCAATAACTGTACCCCCTCACAGCCACGTATGTATCAAAACTACATGGATTACACTTATGATGCCTGCTATTCTATGTTCTCAAAGGGAGAAGTGAAAAGAATGGAATGGGTGCTTGAAAACTGCAGGCCCAGTTATCTTACCACCAACGGCGGCCAATACCCGGATAATATGCCTGCGCTGGATGCCGCTATTCATTCTATTGTTAACCCCGGCGGCTTTGACTTCGACAGCATGAATTGCAGATCGGTAAAATATCCTGACCTGAATTGCCCCGGCGATTTTGCTCCGCAGATCCGTATTGTAAACCAGGGAACAGATACACTTACCTCTATAACAGTGACGGGTACAGTAAATAATGGGAACCCTGTTTCAAAAACATTTGCATTAAAACTTGCAACGGGGAAATCGCAGGTACTACAATTACCAACCATCACCACAACCCTTGGTACCAATCATTTACAATTCCAGCTGTCAGCACCGAATAATGGCGCTGATGCAGCTATTTCAAACGATACGAGTTCCATCACTTTTGAAGTAGCCGCTTTATTACCCCTGCCCTACACCGAAAGTTTTGAGCCCGAAACATTTCCTCCTGCAAATGGTTCTGTTATCGTTAATCATGACGGTGATATTACATGGGCAAGAACAACTGCTGCCGGCAATCCTGGTAATGCCAGTCTTTATATCGATTTGTACGAGTATGGAATTGATAAGGAAGGAGAACGGGATCTTTACCGCTTACCAAAAATTAATGTAGATCATCTTGATTCGTTGCTGGTTGAATTTAACGTGGCGTACCGCCAGTATTTTGGTGCAGATGTAACCGCTGTACCAAATGACAGCCTGAGAATTGTATATTCCACAGACTGCGGCAACAGCTGGCTGCCTACTGACTATGTAAAAGGCGGCAAAACACTCAGCACGGTCAGTATAATTAATGACTCTGCTTTTTTTCCAACCAGTGCTGATGAATGGAGAAAGGAAAAATTGCTGTTAAAGAATTTCTGTGCAGGTGACCTGGGCAGTATAATACTTGGATTTGAATCAGTCAACCAGTATGGCAATAATATTTTTATTGACAATATTGAAATAAAAGAATACCGGTCTTTTGATAACAATGCAGCACTGCTATCAATTGAAGCTCCATTGCCTGCTTTGTGTAATGAAAGTTTTACTCCCAGGATCAAATTTGGCAATAAAGGAATGGATAATTTAAAGTCTGTACTATTTCATTACCAAATTGACTATGGCACACTTTACAATTATAAATGGACGGGAAATCTTGCAAAGTGTGATTCTGCAATAACAGACTTGCCTGCTGTAAATACCCTACCCGGTACACACAGGCTGCTTGTATATTTATCAAACCCAAATGATGTGCAGGATGAATCTGTGCAAAATGATACCCTCGCAAAAACATTTACTGTTTATACAACAACGGCGATGCCCCTGGTGGAAGGATTTGAAGATGCAGGGTTTCCCGGTACTAACTGGGGTGTACAAAATGTAAATGGTGGCACTTCTTTTGAAAGATCGGTCAATGCTGCAAAATCCGGCAATGCTTCCATACAGATCAATAATCCAAATGCTGAAAACTTTAATAACGCAATTGATTATTTGATCTCTCCCATTATTAAAAATAACGGGCTTACCGATTCTGTCTTCGTTGATTTTGACCTGGCTTATAAAGCCGGCCCGAATGACCCGGGTTCAGTTATATTGCCATTAGATACACTTGAAATACTTACCACCACGGATTGTGGTGAAACCTTTACGGGCATATGGAAGAAATGGGGTAATTCTTTACAGACCGTTACCGGCACAGGCACAGCAGCTTTTACGCCGGCAAAGAGCAGCGACTGGCGGCATGAAAGAATTTACCTTACTCCTTTTACCAGTGATATTGACTTCCAGCTGTATTTTGCAATGAGAGGCAATAAACAAAATAACCTGTGGCTTGATAACATCAATATCAGTTCGCTAACATTGCCGCCTTTATTAAAACAACAGGGTTATCTCATTTATCCAAATCCAAATAACGGCCGCTTTGTCATTCACCATTATGCCACAGATCCACCGGTAAATCTAAAATCTGTACAGGTATATACCATAACAGGGCAACTTATCTGGCAAAAAGAATACAATGGCAATGCGGAAAGAAAGATTATGATCGACCTGAAGAATAATGCAAAAGGCACTTATATGCTTAAGATTATTTATAAAAATAAAACCGTGGTTGAAAAGATCATCCGCCTTTAATGTCCTAAATGCTGCTTTGTTGACGGCTGATTCGTTAATTTTGCACCTTTCAATTAATAATGGCTACAACTTCTTCTTTACTGGAATACATTAATACAGCAGCGGCGCAACAACAACTTATTAAGATCACACTTGGGAATAAAAGAAATAAGGAAGCAGAACTGAAGAATATCCTTATTAAGCCGGTGATCATAAAAAACAAACTGCAACTATCATTTGTTTACCGCTACCCTACCAAAGACCTGACCAAAAACTTTGACCAGGACGAGGCAATATCACTGATACAAAAACACCTGGAAGATGATTTTTACAATGCAGATGTTTTTACAGCCACTGCCGATCATTTTTTTTCTACTGATAAAAATGGTAAAATAAAGCTTGCAACAAAAACACCGTCACAGCAGGTAAAAGCTGGTGCGTTACAACACGACAGGCAAAAGGAAAGATTTATTGATCCTGCCAACAACACCTACCTGCATGAACTTGGCATTACCACTGCAGATGGCAAAGTAAAAAAGGAAATGCAGGATAAATACAAACAGGTAAACCATTACATTGATATTATTGAAGGCATACTGAAAGACAGTGTTGTTACAGATGATTTCAGCATTGCCGACATGGGCAGCGGCAAAGGTTATCTCACCTTTGCATTATATGATTATCTCCACAACAGGTTGAAAAAAAATATAAGCGTAACCGGTATTGAGCTAAGAGATGATCTTGTACAGCAGTGTAATACAATTGCCGCAAAGGCAGGATTCAGCAAATTATCTTTCCGGCAGGGTTCAATAGAAGCTGCTGAACTGCCGGTGGTGGATATGCTTATTGCTTTACACGCCTGTGACACCGCTACAGACGACGCTATTTATAAAGGCATACAGGCAAATGCGGCTGTGATCGTATGTGCGCCCTGCTGTCATAAACAAATACGTAAGCAAACAGCTCCATCCAATGCCCTGCAGTCCATAACAAGACATGGCATATTACTGGAGCGGCAGGCAGAAATGATCACAGATTCAATAAGGGCACTTATATTAGAAGCTTTTGGCTATAAAACAAAAGTGTTTGATTTTATTGCAACAGAACATACGCCCAAGAATATTTTAATTGCGGGCACCAAAAGAAAAAATGAAAGTGGCAATAAAGAACAAAAGCTTTCGGAGATAAAAGCACTGAAAGAAATTTTTGGCATAAAACAACATTACCTGGAAAAATTACTGGGTATATAAACAGGTTATGAAAAGACTGATCGTTGATATGGATGGTGTGCTGGCTGATGTATACAGCCAGTTCCTGGATTTTGAAGAAAAAGAATTTGGTTTCCGCCAACCGCTGGAGAATTTATTGGGCAAACCGGAAAGCGAAGTATTTAAAAACGAAAGGATCTATGTTAACTCAGCAGGTTTTTTCAGGAATGCCCCGGTAATGGAAGGGAGTATTGCCGCCATGGAAGCACTGAATAAAAGTTATGAGCTCTTTATTGTTTCTGCAGCGATGGAATTTCCACGCAGCCTGCCGGAAAAATATGAATGGCTGAACGAGCATTTTCCATTTCTCACCTGGAAACAGATCGTATTCTGCGGTTCAAAAACTGTTATTCAGGGAGACATCATGATTGATGATCACTACAAAAACCTGGACTACTTTAAAGGCAAGACAATACTGTTTACGCAACCACATAATTATAGCCAGCCCGACAATGGACATACAAGGGTTTCTTCCTGGCAGGAGATCATAAAATTATTATTATAAAAAAGCCCGGTAGAAACCAGGCTTCACACTTGCTACGGTGTTATTGAGAAAATTTTTACAACTTAGAATCTTTTAGGATCTCTTTCATTGGTGGCACTGTCGAAAACGAGTTCTGTTTCACCATCACAGATCTTTACAACTTTCAGTTCATCATTAGCGCCCTTCAGGTTTACCACGTAAGTTGCAGTGTTATCATTACCATCAACCTTTACTTCATTTACATAAGAAATATTGTACCCGGGGTACAATTCTGAAACCAGCCCGGCTGTTTGCTGAGATAATTTACATCCTTCGTAGCCTTTTATCGTTCCGGCAAAATTTCCATTGGTATGGTAATAAACTTTGTGTTTGATTCCATCCTTAGTAAAACTTGCTACGTAACCATCTTTTAAAACCATCCAGTTTGCATCCGCACCTGCGGCATACTTCTTTTTAAAATTGCTTACGGCCCGCTGGTTGATTGCTTCAACTGCAGCAGCCGGGGCATCTGCGGTTATCAAAGCATTTACCAAAAGGTTAGCCGTGGTTGTTTGTGCAAGAGAACTTTTTGCTGCCAGTATTACCATCCCGGTAATAACAAGGGCGAAAATTGATTTTTTCATGCTGCTTACTTTTTTATTAAAAATTTATTGCCGGATCAAAACTACGGCAGCAATTAAGGCCGTATCCGGAAATCAGCCCGTTACATTCTTTACAATGACACTTGTAACAACAAGCAGCCTTTTTGCACTCAATAGAAGACGAATGACACTCGTCGACGAAATTATACGACCGGCTTTTTTCGAGTACGGAAATCCATTTTTTACCGGCAGGTGAAATAACTTTACCATGAATGAGTCTGCATGAATTTATATTTTCAGAAAAGCACCGGCACCGGGTGGTAAGGCATATAAGCTTTTGGCTGGTGTATTCATTCTACTTTTATATACAAAGCATTCCGCCAAAGACCTTTGAAGAATTTTTTACTGCAAGGCCTTACTTTATTGCTTTTGTAAATACCTGTTGTTATGCACCGGTATATTTAACAGTTACCTATCTTTTCGTTTACCGTATCGCCCCAGCCACCATCAAACAGGAAAAGTATTTGCAGTTTGTTGGCTACTTTCTGCTGGCATATGTGGCCGGCATGTTCATCAACTATTTTACTACAGGTATATTTATTCATTATACACATTACACAACCGACAATTTTAAAAACAGGTTTGGCCTGAGCAGTTGCAATACCCGCTGGGCTATGATCATTGCCGTAATTGCAACCGGCATCAAATTATTTAAAGACTGGCATGTACAGGAGCAGGAGAACCTGCAAATGCTGAAGAAAAAAACAAGATCAGAAATGCAGCTGCAGAAAAGCCGGATACACCCTGACCTGTTACTCCGCTCACTGGATAACGTGTATGATTCGGTAAACAATAATTTTCATCACTCGGCAGATATGATATTAAAGCTTTCAGATATGCTCAGCTATTCGTTATATGAAAGTGACAAAGAAATTGTGCCTGTTAAAAAAGAACTCGAAGAGCTTGCTAACCTCGTGGAGATGGAACAGCTGTCTCCAGGCAACTGCAATATAAAGCTGTCTGTAAGTGGTGATTTTAAAAATAAATACATGCCGCCGATGCTTTTTGTAAAATTATTCGAGGAATTTATCAACCAGCTTTGCCGGAAAGAAAAGAACAGTTGCCACCTTGTTATACAAATCATTGAAAAAGAAAATACGATTACAGGAAGCCTCGTATTTGAAGACAGCAACAGGAACAAACAGCCGGACATTAAATGGACGCCGCTGCTGGCAATAGCAAGAAACAGGCTGTCTGAATATTATGATCCCGGTGCTTACCGTGTACAATTAATAACAAAGGAACATACCAGGATATTAATGCTTGAATTGAACACGATCCAGAAAAAAGAAAATTCGTCATCAAAGTTTGCCATTGCCTATGACAATGCATAAACTGATATACGGACATGCACTATCACAACGGTTCACCCGCCACGTATTATTTTGGATATGTCAGCTGGCTTTCTGGATATTCTATGCAACCAGTTTCTCAGCCAAATTCACCCTGGATTATGTAAAAGAGAAAACTGCTATCAACTGCTATTTTATTTTTGATATTCTTTACACTTATGGCGTTGCGTACCTGCTGCTGCCGCTTTTTATTGATAAAAGAAAATATGTAAAAGCCGGCACCTACCTGCTCTTGCTTACGATAGCCTGCTATATTTTATATGTTGGATTTCACTTATGGAGTAATGGTTTTTATTTCAAAAGCCAGGGCAAAAAATTACTGAACATCTGGTACCTCACAACAACTTTTATTTTTAATGGCCCTCTGGCAGCATGCGGCATGTTCCTCACTTTTAAAATGCTTAAAAATTATTTTATACAGGTAAAAAAACACAAACAGTTAACAAAAGAAAATGCGCATGCAGAACTGCAGCTGCTGAATGCACAAATTCATCCTCACTTTCTTTTTAATACACTAAACAATATCTATTCCTTCACCCTTAACCGTTCTTCAGAAACTGCCGGGCTTGTTTTGAAATTAAAGGATACCATCAACTATATGGCCTATGAATGTGATACACCACAGGTGCCACTGGAAAAAGAAGTAAAGATGCTGGAAGATTATATTGGCCTGGAAAAGATCAGGTATGGCAACCGGCTGGATATTGTCATGAATACGGAGGGCAACTTTGAAAATAAAAAGATAGCACCATTACTGATGATCCCTTTTGTTGAAAACTGTTTCAAACATGGCATCAGCAAGACCATAGATAATGCCTGGATACGCCTTGATATTAAAGCCGGAAAAGATACTTTGTATTTTACGATAAGCAATAGTATAACCTTTTCAAATGAGGCGACAGGGAAAAACGGTATCGGTCTTTCAAACGTAAAAAAAAGACTGGACCTGCTGTACAGTAACAATTACTCGCTTAATATAAAAAGTTCAGAAAATGTATATACAGTACAACTGCAGGTTCCGCTCCAAATAAATCCCAGCCCTGCAGTGCCTGATAATTTAATCCAACATAAAACAGTAACACATGCCAGCGTTTAAAAAAATAACCTGTCTTGCCGTGGATGATGAGCCGCCGGCACTGGAGGTGTTGAAAAAATATATACATGCTATCCCCAACCTGGAATTGGCTGGTACCTGTTCAAATGCACTGGAGGCTTTGACCATGCTGCAGCAAAAAAATGTGGACCTTTTATTCCTGGACATACAAATGCCGCAGCTGTTTGGTACCGACCTGGTAAGAACATTGAAGAACCCTCCCAAAGTGATCTTCACCACTGCCTTCAGGAAGTTTGCGGTGGAAGGATTTGAACTGGACGCAGTAGATTATTTACTAAAACCAATTTCATTTGAAAGATTTCTAAAAGCCGTCAATAAGGTAATGGAGTCTGCATTGACAATGACAGAACCAACGGCACTTCCTCCAGAGCAGGCAGTAAGGCTGCCTGATAGTTTTATCAACCTGCGTGCAGACAGGAAAAATCTTAAAGTGGCGCTGGATGATATACTTTATATTGAAAGCCTGAAAGATTATATAAAAGTAGTGACCAGTAACAGGACAATCGTTACAAAACAATCTATTTCATCCATAGAAGAAATATTACCAAAGGAGCAGTTTATCAGGATACACCGTTCATTTATTGTATCGCTTAATAAAATTGAGTCCTTTACAAACGAGATCATTGAGATAGGCAAACAGGAATTACCCATCAGCCGCATGTACAAACTGGAAGTAAATAAAATGCTGCACACAGAATAGATCCGTATGCAGCATCGCCTTATGCAAACAAATATTTTACCTGTTGTACGCTACGTACTGGTTGGTTACTTTATTAATAATGTAACCGCTGATCCAGCCAACATAGGCATATTTAAAGTATACAAACTTTTTAGAAGGATTATCAGTTGAAAGTTCTTTTACCAGGTGATTAAGCCACATAGCACCTGCAGCCATTGCCTTTTGATCATAGGTTTTTAAAACGCTGCTGATATTTCTTTCCGCTACTTCCGCTTCGTTGGCATTGTTGGTGAAAGCCAGGCTCGGACGGGTAAGCTCATCATAGTTGGTTACAATTTTCTGCCTGAATTCTGCAATATCCCTGGGTGTTAGTTCCGTATAATTTTTCAATACACTTTCAGGATAGAGTAAAGAAACAATAGACCAAACGATACCACCGGAGAGATAAATGATGTTTTTTGACTTTAATTCGCTTTTTTGAGAGAACTCTGTAAGCACAGACTTTTCAAGACTGTCAGCCCACAGTTGTTCTGCCCTGTTTACATAGCCATATAAGCTTGGTTGTGTACCGATCAACCGCTGGAATGATTTTGTACCCAGCGGGTAAGTAAATGGTACAAATGATTTACCGGAAGTGAAATAACCGCCTTTTGTATTACCACTGCCTACATCCAGCTGACCGGCAACAAAACGGTGTTTTTCAGGAACTACCCCCAGCACGCTTAATTGTGCTTCTTCGTCAGCCGTTACATATTTAATTTTAATGGTTGAGTCCATGCCTTTTGGACGGATAACATTGGCAAAATAATCTACTTTATTATACTTGTCAAGGTCTTGTTTTAAACCACTGCTGATTACAATAAAGGTTTGGTAAGAAGGAATATTGTAACGTTTTGATATAAGGCTTAATAACAATTTTATTGCCTGGGATGTTTCCACTTCACTCTGGTAAGTAAGTGCTGCCGCATCCGTAACAATAGCAGTATCCATCAAAAGCGTATAGCCATACTCCCTGTCCATGCTGAGTTTTACATCGATCACACTCATTTTGATCCCTCTTGCGCCAATCTCGATACCGGCATACAGATCACCAATGCCCTGCACACTTTTTAAGAGGTTTTCCAATACAGCCACCACCACAAACTGGTTAAGGCTTTTATATTGCTTGATTGCTTCTTTATAATGAACAATGGCCTTGTCTTTCATTTCAAGTTTGGTATAGAGGTTACCCAAACCTTCATTGGCAAGTGCCTGGCAATAGGTATCTTTTCTTTCCTGTGCTTTTTTTAAGCCGGATTTAAAATAATCTTCGGCTGCATAAAGTTGTTTTGCTTCCAGCAACGTGTTGGCCGTTTGCAAAGTGCGGAACGCAGTAGGGCTTTTAATAACCTGGCCAGATACAAATACAGAGAAACACAGCAATGCCGCTGCGAAGAGAATACTGGTCTTCATGATAGTCAGTTTAGTTTAAAGAAAGCTGGTTAGTATTTTCTCTGGAGATGTACGAATTTGTCTTTTTTTAGGATCGGTTAGACGGCAAATATATATATAAATTTGTGAACTGGAAATTTTTATGCAGTCTTTAAGGTTAGAAAATATGCACACGTTTGCAACATTCCTGAAAATGGAATGAGTATTTTTTTCGGATAAATTCCAGCGAAAATTTGAGCGGAATATTCTTAATTTCTAAAATCAGGTTCATTTAAAAAATACACTATGAGATTTTATAAATTGTTTGCGGCCATCGTGGTCATTTTGTTTTTTATTACATCCTGCCAGGACAGCAAAAAAGAAAACAAAGTAACAAAGCCGGTAAAGATTGCTGTTGATACTGCCATAAAAGGAATTTTTACAGCAGAATCAGGTATTAAATTTGACAGCACAGAGATATCAAAATTTTTAAATGCCTACCCGCAGTTTAAAGAATTCAGTAAGGATTTTTTTGATTTTTACCGCCAGCGCAAATTCAGCTATGCTTGGTTTGATAAATCGGGCATGATAGAACAAACCAATGTATTGTGGAATGGCCTGGAAGAACTTAACAGCAAGGGGCAGCCTATCAATATACCATATAAAGAAAAACTGGATACTTTACTGCATCCTGCAGAGCTTTCTGATAAAACGCCTGTTATTGTTAAAGCCAACCCGGAAATGGAGCTGATGCTGACCGCACAGTACTTTAATTATGCAAAAAATATATGGGGCGGATGGTCTGATGCCCAAACAGATAAAATTGAGTGGTACCTGCCAACAAAAAAACTTCCTTACTCCAATCTTCTTGAACAATTGTTGTCGGGTAGATCAGTGGAGGACCTGGAGAAAACAGCTTTCCACCGGCAATACCTTGGTATGAGAGATGCGCTGAAACAATACACAGAACTTGAAAAAAAGGAAACTGCTATAAAAATTCCTTTGCTTTCTAAACCTGCTGTTGCAAAGCCCGGTGATTCTGCAGTTTCTATAAAACTTATTAAAACAAAGCTTTCTTTCTGGGGATTGTTAAGTGATACTTCAGGTGGTAAAATTTATACAACAGGAATGATCGCTGCCGTAAACCGCTTTAAGAAAACTCATAATCTTAAGCCAGATTCCATCATCACCAACACCATGATAGAAGAACTGAATGTACCGGTAAAAAAAAGAATCGAACAGATCATGGTAAATATGGAACGTTTCTCCTGGGTGCCGCCAACTTTTAAAGCAGATGAATTTATAGTGGTGAACATTCCCGAGTTTGTACTCCACTATTTTGAAAACTCAAAAGAAGTATGGAGCTGTAATGTAGTGGTGGGTAAACCGCTTACCAAAACGGTGGTGTTTTCCGGCAATATGAAATATGTTGTAATGAGTCCTTACTGGAATGTGCCGCCCAGTATTATCAAGAGCGAAATAAAACCTGGCATGGCACGTAATCCAAATTATCTTGCCAAACACAACATGGAATGGAATGGCGGCAATGTAAGACAGAAGCCCGGTCCATCCAATTCTCTTGGTCTTGTAAAATTTTTATTCCCCAACTCTAATAATATTTACCTGCATGATTCTCCTGCAAAAAGTTTGTTTGGACAAAATGAACGGGCCTTTAGTCATGGATGTGTAAGGGTGGCAAAACCAAGAGATCTTGCAATACGGGTTCTAAAACAAGATTCAACCTGGACACCGGAAAAAATTGATGCTGCCATGCATGCAGGCGTTGAAAAAACTGTTGTGCTGAAAAAAGAGATACCTGTTTACATTGGATATTTTACTGCATTCTTCGACAAAGATGGTGACCTTGTTTTCTGTAAAGATGTGTATGACCGTGACAGCCGCCTTTTATCAATGATTACAAAATAATGAAGTGCATCTATAAAAAAAGTCCCGGCAATGCCGGGACTTTTTATTAATGGAGGAATGCTTATTCAAATAAGTCCCCCTGCGTATCGCCTTCCGCTTTCTTTTTCTCCCATTCCATTTCTACACTTTTACTGTATTCTGTAAGCTTGGCACCCACAGCTTTCCAGCCCATTACTTCCACCAGTTTCACCACTTTAAATTTAGCGCTTCTTACCATCTGTCCACGGCCGCTCTGCACCACCAGTACTGGTTCTTCGTCTGTTGACACCATCTCAAGCCGGTTATCTTTTCCTTCTTTGATAAAAAAGAATTTACTATGCAGCGTGGTAGTTTCTATTTTAAAACGTTTGATATTATACTGCAGCTTTTCATTATCCAGGTAAACAGCGGTTATTACTTTTTCAGCATTGAACTTTTCTATCAGCAATATTTTCTCTGCATCAAAACGCTGTGTCAGTTCCTGGTCGGTTATTTCATAGTTACCATCACTGTAAATTACCAGTAACCTGTCTTCTGCATCAAACTTACCAAGGTACTCTCCTTTTTCTTCTGTATTCAGCCTGCCAAACTTATTATCAAACCAAAGTTTTTTTGCATCCAGTGTAGATTTACCCGCCTCCTTGAACTTAACAGATTTAACCGGGTATTTCGTTACTATGTTACCGATACTGCCCCGGCCTTTTATTTCCTGCTCTTCAAAATAAAAATCAAACTCTTTTATCCTGGCGCTGCAATTAGGGCTTAATACAACTTTCACCACTTCCGCTTCGCCATTGGCATTGGCTGTAAAATAATGCACCTTGCTTTTATCCTCTCCTTTTGTCAGGTCATATTCTTTATCTCTTGTAACACCTGTTACATTAAAGCGCTTGGCAAAACTTACGCCACTCTTACCATCCACGTACACCATGTTGTAGGTGGTGCGTTCATCATTTTTCTGGAAAACGGCTACATGGATAATATCTTTTCCAATGAAAGTTTTATCCGCCACTTTCACCACCTTCATTATACCACCTTTTGTAAACGCAATAATATCGTCAAAGTCGGACACTTCAGCAACCAGCTCATCTTTCTTTAAACTGGTGCCGATAAAACCATCGGCGGCATTCATATACAATTTTGTATTGGCAATGGCCACATGTTTTACCTGTATGGTATCAAACTCTTTGATTTCAGTTTTTCGTTCACGCCCCTTGCCGTATTTCTTCAGCAGGTTCTCATAATAAGCAATGGAAAAATCAACCAGATTAGCCAGGTCATGTTTTACCTGTTTAATATCTGCTTCCAGTCCTTTTATCTGGTCGTTGAGTTCATCAATATCCAGTTTATAAATACGGCGTACAGGCTTCTCTGTCAGCTTAACAATATCTTCCCTGGTGATATCCCTTTTCAGCTGTTTCTTGAATGGTTCAAATGCTTTGTCTATTGCTAACAATACTTTATCCCAGGTTTCATGCTTTTTCTCCAGTTCCTTGTATATCTTTTCTTCAAAGAATATCTTTTCAAGAG
Organism: Ferruginibacter sp.; assembly: GCA_047600665.1. Lineage (GTDB taxonomy): Bacteria > Bacteroidota > Bacteroidia > Chitinophagales > Chitinophagaceae > Ferruginibacter. The sequence continues at coordinate 1,033,239 of JASGKJ010000002.1, read as the reverse complement.
AAGTATAATGCCACTTCTCCTGCAACTCGCCCAGTTTTATCTCCAGTTCCCTTTTTAAGAGTTCCTTTGTATTGTCAGTTGCAATTTTCAGTAACTGGTGTACACCAAGAAACTGGGGCTTATCCTCAACGATCACGCAGGCATTGGGAGAAATGCTTACTTCGCAATCGGTAAAAGCATACAGGGCATCAATGGTAATATCAGGAGAAATACCTGCAGCCAGTTCAATAATGATCTCCACATCAGCAGCCGTATGATCGGTTACTTTTTTGATCTTTATCTTTCCCTGGTCATTGGCTTTTACAATACTTTCCATTAAAGTGGAGGTGGTAACGCCAAAGGGTACACTTTTTATGACCAGTGTTTTTTTATCCTGTTCTTCAATGATAGCTCTTACCCTTATTTTACCACCACGCTTACCCTCATTATAGTTGGTTACATCAATGGTGCCACCTGTTTGAAAATCCGGGTAAATATCAAACTTCCTTCCTTTTAAATACTTGATGGATGCTTCTATAAGTTCACAAAAGTTATGTGGTAAAATTTTTGTTGCCAAACCTACCGCAATACCTTCTGCACCCTGCGCCAGCAGCAGCGGGAACTTCATCGGCAATGTTACAGGCTCATTTTTACGGCCATCATAGCTCAATGCCCATTCAGTGGTCTTTGCATTAAATGCAACTTCCAGTGCAAACTTGCTTAACCTTGCTTCGATATACCTGGAAGCAGCCGCTTCATCACCGGTGCGTACATCGCCCCAGTTACCCTGTGTTTCAATCAGCAGGTCTTTCTGACCAAGGTTTACCAACGCATCGCCAATACTCATATCGCCATGCGGGTGATACTGCATGGTTTGCCCGATGATATTGGCCACTTTATTAAAACGGCCATCATCCATTTCCTTCATTGCATGAAGGATACGGCGCTGCACCGGTTTTAAACCATCTTCTATTGCAGGCACCGCCCTTTCCAGTATCACATAACTAGCATAATCGAGGAACCAGGTTTTATACTGGCCATCGATTCCGGTGTCTTTGTGGATGTAATCTTCTTTGTTTGCTTTTGCCATTCTTTATCTAGTTGAAAATTGAAAGTGGAGCGTTGAAAGTGATTGCAGTTTTCAATTATTAATTTTCCACTTTCAATTTTGTCTTTATTTCAAAGTCTTTCATATTCGCTATTTTTCCCTGCACATTAAACATATCCTGGGCTATCATTGTTTTTAAGCGCCACAGTAAATACATATCACCCGTGGTATGCTTTGCCTTGCTTAAAAAATGATGGATCACTTTGGAAGCTTTCTGCCAGTCGTGCGTTACAAACTTTTTCAGTTCAGCATCATAAAAACTGTAATCCTGCTGTACCAGTTTTTTTCCACCTTCCAGTAAACGCACCCCCTTATTTTCATTGCAGAGTTTTGTCCACTCATCCGGGTCCACTTCAAATTCACTGAGGGTAATTTCCCGGGCCAGCTTTTTTGCTTTTAAGAATTCTTTTGCAGGAATTTCATGCAGCCAGTTAGGATAAAAAATATTTCCTTTTTCATTGATAAAAGGGAGATTATTCAGGTATAAAATAAATACCCTGCCCTGGAACTCTTTCATATAATTGAGCAGCCAGTAATAACCACTTACGTCATGTTTGTTTTGTGCGGCCCATATCCAGATAATTTCTTCTGAATTGCGGCGCATGGTACCCACCAATTCTGCAGCAGTTTTGTAATCATCCACGTCACCTTCATCTACTTTACCATCCAAATCACCACCTGCAAGCACATCCCGCCAGAACTGCCTGCGGGTTTCGATGCCTTCGCCAACATACATGTTATCCAGTGGCCCTACAGCATAATCATCTTTGATCTGCACCACTTCACCGGCAAGCGTTTCATCCAGTTCAATGGCCTGCTGCAACACCTTAACATCTGCTTCGTTAAAAACTATATGAATCATGTTTCTGTTTTTATTTCACACAACGCAACAACGTATACAAAGAACACAAAGACTAAAACGTTGTTACGCTGTTTCCTTTGTTTCGTTGTGTGAAACTGCTATTAAATAATATACACAGGTTGTAAAAAAATTTCTAACCCAGGGTATGGCACTGATAACACCCAGTTGTTTTTTAGGTTTCCAGCCAAACTTATACGTATAGATAGGGTTAAGAAAATAATGCGTTTTATTCACCACTTTATAACCTGTATCTTTTACAATCCTTTCAAAACGCTCTATCGAAATGCCGGTATCCTTTATCTCTGCAAAAGCTTCCACATCCTGCTTGCCAGCTTTTAATATGCCCCTGTAAACCGCCATCGGCAACAAATGATAATAAGGCATTTTACTCAGCAGCTTTTTGCTCATCAACTGCTGGTGCCCGCCAAAAGGCATTTGCCAGGGAGGAAAACCAAAGAATATTACACCACCCGGGTTTAAAAAACTCTTCATCCAGGCAATAAGCTTTTTTTGATCATGGATGTGTTCAATTACATCCTTCAGTACAATAATATCAAACTTCCCTTTCAACTCTGTATCAATATCCACTTTATAAATATCCCTTGAAACAAAACTGATCTGGCCTTTACTCAATTCTTCTTTCATAAACTCCCTAGCCAGCACCAGCCTTGATTCTTCCAGCTCCACTCCCACAGTTACACAACCCTTTTCAATAAAAGCCTTCAGTACACCAGCTTCCGCACAACCAATCTCCAATACCCTTGTTCCGTGTGTAATGGGCTTATATTGTTCTACAAACGGTACCACATACTGCCTGGCATTATCTGCCTGCATCTGGAAGTAACGCTGTTTATCGGTGTGAAATTCAAACATGAGAAACGTTAGGAACGTTAAAAGCGTTTAAGTCGTTTAATATCGTTAGTGGCCCATACGTTTGAAACGCTTTAAACGTCTTAAACGATGGTATTTTTTCAATTTTCCACCAAGTCCACTTCAATTTTTAGATTATCAATAATAAAATCCTGACGGCTGGGGGTATTCTTACCCATATAATATTCCAGCAACTGCTGAATATGTGTTTCGGGCAGCATCATCACCGGCTGCAGCTTTATATCAGGACCGATAAACTTTGCAAACTCATCCGGGCTTATTTCCCCCAAACCTTTAAACCGTGTTATCTCCGGTTTGCTGCCTAATTTCTTCATAGCAGCCTGCTTTTCCGCTTCGTCATAACAATAGATCGTTTCCTGCTTGTTACGCACCCTGAAAAGCGGGGTATCTAAAATGTAAACGTGACCATTCTTTACAAGGTCAGGAAAGAATTGAAGGAAAAAGGTGAGCAGCAACAAACGTATATGCATACCATCCACGTCGGCATCGGTTGCAATTACAATATTATTATAACGCAATCCATCATAACCTTCTTCAATATTCAGTGCATGCTGCAGTAAATTGAATTCTTCATTTTCATATACCACTTTTTTTGTAAGGCTGAAACAGTTCAGCGGTTTACCACGCAGGCTGAATACAGCCTGTGTTTCCACGCTTCTTGCCTTGGTAATGCTGCCGCTGGCACTGTCACCTTCGGTAATAAAAATGGTTGTCTCTTTCTGCTTTTCTGCCACCAGGTCTTTATCCTTGCCTGTAGGTTCATCATTATAGTGATACTTGCAGTCACGCAGTTTCTTATTGTGCAGGTTGGCTTTCTTCGCTCTTTCATTTGCCAGCTTACGGATGCCGCTAAGTTCTTTACGTTCTCTTTCACTTTGTTCAATTCTCTTCTTTAATGCATCGGCAGTTGCCGGGTTACGGTGTAAAAAATTGTCAAGTTCTTTCGTCAAAAAATCACCGACAAAATTTTTCATACTCGGGCCGCCTTCATATACATTCAGCGAACCCAGTTTTGTTTTTGTCTGGCTTTCAAAAACCGGCTCCTGTACCCGAACGCTGATGGCAGCGCATATACTTCCCCGTATGTCGGCAGCATCATAATCTTTTTTAAAGAAATCACGGATCGTTTTAATAAACCCTTCCCTGAAGGCTGCCAGGTGGGTGCCTCCCTGCGTGGTAAACTGCCCGTTTACAAAACTGTAGTATTCTTCACCGTAAGTATTCTCATGTGTGATGGCCACCTCAATATCTTCTCCCTTCAGGTGAATGATGGGATAACGGAGCTCATCAATATTGGTCTTGCGCTGCAACAGGTCAAGTAAACCATTCTTGCTTACAAAGCGTTTGCCGTTCAGGTTCATCACCAGCCCCGCATTCAGGTAACAATAGTTCCAGAACTGGTTGTCAAGGTATTCCTGTACAAAATGAAAATTCTTGAACACAGAATCATCCGGTATAAAAACTATTTTGGTTCCATTATCTTCTTTGCTGTTAACTTCTTTATGTTCTTTTATTAAATTTCCTTTTTCAAATTCAGCCACTTTTTCTTTACCATCCCGGTAGCTGGATACTTTAAAATAATTACTCAAAGCATTCACCGCTTTTGTACCCACCCCATTCAGCCCCACACTTTTTTGAAACGCTTTGCTGTCGTACTTGGCGCCGGTATTGATCTTGCTTACCACATCCACCACTTTACCCAGGGGAATACCACGGCCATAATCCCTTACTGTAATTTCTTTGCCATCGATATTCACATCCACATGTTTGCCATACCCCATGGTATGCTCATCAATGCAGTTATCGATCACTTCTTTCAGCAGTACATACACACCATCATCCGGGCTGCTGCCATCACCCAGTTTACCAATATACATACCCGGCCGCAGGCGGATATGTTCTTTCCAGTCAAGGCTTTTTATCGAGTCTTCGTCGTAGCGTATTTCTTTTTCTGCCATGATCCCCGTTTGCTTTATTTTCTTTTGGTTACAAACAATTGTTCTTTTATCAGCTGCATTGGCGTCGCACACTTGTACAGTTTACTCAGTACTGTGCATTTTTTAAAAGCTGCAAATATACTAATGATTTTAGTATTTCAGGTTGTGGCAAATATAATTAAATGAGGGTGCGGTGAAATGCTGCGTTGTTAACAGGATGGGGATAAGTCAACCAATAGTGATCTTCTTATTATTTATCCTGAGCCGGCATCGTTTTCATCCTTACATTTTAATAATGCCTTCACCATGGCACAGCAGGGCAATAGCTTCAGGATATACCTCCCTTATCCCCAAAATAATCACATAACAATAAATGTCTTTTGTAAACAACTAAAAATCAAAAAATTACTGCTTTTCTTTTCTATTACCAGGATTAAAATAATAATTCCAAAAATTCGTTTTACTAGATAATAAACCAGCCTCCGGGATCCGTATGCCGGTTTATTAATGGGAGTCTCGTCCTATGAGTTATCTGAACAAAATGCCAATATCCGACTGCCGTTTACCCTTTCAAGTAAAGCAGTTCCTCATCAGCCTTATTTTAATGCTGGCATTTTGTGCTGCCCGTTCTCAAAACACTGCAAGCTTTGTCATCAGCGAAATTCATGGCTGCAATGGCGCCTTATACAATGTAAATTTTTACGACAACAGTACAGGTGACGATGCCGTGGTGCAGCGTGACTGGAACCTGGGCAACGGCACCATTATCAGCAGCGGGCCGGATATGGTTACCTCTGATTACTTATCAATTGGAAAATATTATATCAGCCTGACCGTAACATTTGCTAACGGCGACGTAAAAACGAAAACAGACAGTGTGATGGTTCATGAAGAACCAATGCTTGGTATCACTGGTGAAAATAATTTTTGCCTTACAGCCACCAACCGCCTGCAATACACCGGGAACGTAACAACAACTGAAGCTGTTGCAGGCTATAAATGGCAGATAGACGGCGACAGTGTGGCCGGTACAAAAGACCTCGACATTGAATACAGAATACCGGGCACACATACCATGCTGTTCTCTGTGCGGATGGAAAGTGGCTGCGTTTACAGCACATTTAAAACGATCGTGGTGGACTATATCGCCACCTATTTTGGCATGACCACCGGCAGGTATTGTGGCAGCGGCACGGTTACATTCTCCAATTACTCCATTAATATCTATCCCCTCACCGGCTATCTCTGGAGTTATGGTGACGGCACTTTTTCCACCAATAAAGAAGAATCACATACGTACACCGCACCCGGCAGGTACACAGTAAAGCTTGTTGCAACCAGTATGTCGGGCTGTGTGGACAGTACCACTTTTGTTGATACGGTAACAGTATTAACCATACCAACAGCAACCATTAATGGTCCTTCCACAGTTTGTCTTACGCCCTCCTCCACCCTGCAGTACACCAACAGCATCACCACGGTGGATGTGATACGGCAATACAAATGGGCCATTGACGGAAACACGGTGGCTAATATCCCCAACCTGAATTACGATTACAGGGTACCGGGCACACATGAACTGGCCTATACGATCAAATCAAGCAGGGGTTGTGAAACAACTGTTACAAAAACAATAATGATAGATTCTATCCGGACTGCTTTTAGCACATCTGCCAGGTTGCTTTGTACAGACAGTATCGTAAAGTTTGGTAACCCGTTAAGAAACTACGGAACCGCTGATTATACCTGGTCGTTTGGAGATGGTGAAACAGTTTTAAATAAAGACACCATTTCCCACACCTATGCACCCGGAATCTATACTTCAAAATTGTATGGCGAAACAGTGAATGGCTGCAAAGACAGCACCAGGGTGGTAATTAAAGTTTCCGGTCCGTGGACGGTAGCCATAAATGGTGATAGTATCAATTGTCTTACGCCGGGTACAAAACTGCAATACAAAAGCATTATCACCGGAAACGAAACCATTGCCAAATATAAATGGCTGATCGATGGAGACAGTGTCAGCAATGCTGCAAATCTTGATCATGATTACAGGAAAGCAGGCACCCATACACTTACTTTAATTGTTACTTCAGCCATCGGCTGTGAATTAACTGCCACCAAAAAGATAGTTATTGATTCTGTGAAAACAGGCTTTTCAATGAGCAGGACAAAACTCTGTGGTGACAGTACGATACAATTTAAAAATCTTTCTGCTGTTGCCTCCACCACCAGCTATACCTGGTCATTTGGAGATGGAACTGTATTCGCCGGCAATCAAACAGCACATGATTATACTGTTCCCGGCAGCTATTCAGTAAAACTGTATGCTGAAAGTGTAAATGGGTGTAAAGACAGCACTGTTTTAGTTGATACTATAAAAGTGTTTGCGCCTGTAACGGTTGCTATTACCGGCAATACCATCGCATGTTTGCGGCCTTTATCCAAATTACAATACAACGGAAGTGTTACCAGCACAGATGTTATTACAAAATACAAATGGACAATTGATAATGACAGTGTGGCCAATACGCTCAACCTGAATTATAATTACAGGAAGTCCGGCAGCCATGTACTTGCATTAACGGTTAACACAGCGAGTGGCTGTGATGTTACTGCATATAAAACCATCATCATCGATTCGGTAAAAACAAATTTCTCCATAGATAAAGCAAAACTTTGTGGTGAAAGCACCGTTGATTTTATCAACCTTTCAAAAAGCTTTGCACCGGTTACTTACAGGTGGGCATTTGGTGATGGCACCAGTTATACTGGTAAAGACACTGCCCATAATTATATAACAGCAGGTTCTTATTCAGTAACGCTGTACGAAGAAACTGTAAATGGGTGCAAGGACAGCACAGTATTTACTGATACGATAAAATTATTCAGCAAACCGGTTGTTGCTATTGCTGGCGATAGTATTGTTTGTCTTACACCCAGCACCAAACTGCAATACAGCAGTACTATTAACAGCGTTGACGCCATCACAAAATATAAATGGACGATTGATGGTAATAGTGTGGCAACCACTGCTAACCTGGATCTTAATTACAGGCAGGCAGGAAAACATACGCTCAGTCTTGACGTAACAACCAGCAACGGTTGTACAGCAACGGTTTTAAAAGCCATTGTAATCGATTCAGTAAAAACAGCTTTTGAAATCGATGCACACAAATTCTGCGGCAGCGGAACGGTTAACTTCGTCAACAAAACAAAAGCAGGAACCACCCCAACATACACCTGGCAGTTTGGCGATGGAACAACATTTACAGGAGAAACAGCCATACATAATTATAATTCAACAGGGTTATTCTCATTAAAATTAAATGCAGTTACAACTAATGGTTGTACCGACAGTACTGTTTTTAAAGATACGATCCGTATTTCCGCAAAACCTAAGATCAGCATCGATGGCGACAGTGTTCATTGTACAGCTGGCTCGTATATATACACGGCCCTTTCAGCTGCCATTGAAAACATTGATATTTTCAAATGGTACGTGGATGGAACCCCTGCCGGTAATACAGGAACGCTGGAACATTATTTCAATGCAGGCAGTCACAGCATTTCATTAAAAGTAATTTCGGTTAACGGCTGTACAGATTCCACCGTAAAACAAATAGCAGTTGATGCTGTAAAAGCCGGGTTCAATGTTTCAGAAAACAAATTCTGTGCAGAAAAAGCAACCGTACAATTTACCAATACAACAACAGCAACGGGCCTGGTAACAAAGTATGAATGGCGATTTGGTGATGGCAGTACGGCTTCTGATGAAAATCCTGCTCATACCTACCAGCAGCCGGGCCAGTATGATGTTACATTAATTGTATCCACAGCCAATGGCTGTACCGATACCATCACTGCAGTATCAGCCATAACCATCAGCAGTAAACCTGCAGCAGCTGTTACCGGTGAATTATTACATTGCAAAACAGGGACATTTGCATACAACGCAGTAACCACAGGCAATGCGGCTTCAACAAACTATCAATGGACTGTAAATGGAAGTTTAAATCCCGGCACAAGCTCTTTAAACTATAATTTTTCAACAGCAGGCATATACAATATCATATTGATTGCTGCAACCGGTACCTGCACAGATACCAGTGAACTGGCAGTAACAGTTGATACGGTATCCGCAGCTTTTAAAAGCAGTGATACAAAAGTTTGCGGGGAGAATGGCACAATACAGTTCAGCAATTTATCAGCAGCAGCTTTTGCCAATGAAACATATACCTGGAATTTTGATGATGGCAAGACCAGTAATGAAAAAGAACCACAGCACAACTTTGCCCCCGGTAAATATGTACCAACACTGCAGGTTACAACAGCTAAAGGCTGCACAGCTTCTTTCATTGCTGCAGATACTATAAAAATATATTCGGTAAAAGCCACTATTGAAGGTGACACTGAAAAATGTGCCGGATCATCCATGCAGTTCAAAGCAGCCATTACAACAGATGAGGCCGTTACAAATTATACCTGGAAACTGAACAACGCTGTCGCCGGTAGTGGTAATAACCTCTCCTATGAATTTAAAGCTGCAGGTACTTATACATTATCACTTGAAATAAATACGGCAGCCGGTTGCGCCGCAGCAGCAGGAAAAACAATTACCATTCATGCATTGCCGGTACCAAATGCTTCTGCCGATACTACTGTATGTAAAGGCAGCACTATCTACCTGCACAGCCAGGATGGAACAACTTACCAGTGGCAGCCTGCAACCTTACTGCAAAATGCAAATACAGCTGCACCCGCTGCCTTAATACAAAAAGAAGGTGATTTTTATGTAACTGTTACTAACCAGTATGGCTGTTCTCAAAAAGATACTGTACATGTAAATGCAGATGAACCGGTAAACCTGGTGGTGGATAATGACAAAACAATATGTACAGGCAGTAATGTACAGCTGAAAGCTTCGGCGAATGCTGTTGGTTATTTATGGAATAACGAAACAACACTTAATAACAAAGCCATTGCAGCACCAGTAGCACAGCCTTCTGCCACCACTATTTACCAGGTAATTGCATTCAGCGGCAACAGCTGTAAAAATGATACTGCCGGTATAAAAGTTTCTGTTGGAAATATTCCTACGGTGAATGCAGGTGAAAATAAAACCGTGGAAGCTAATAGCGCTGTTCAGCTGAATGCAGTAAGCAGCAATAACGAAAGCGTACAGTTTACCTGGACAAATTCAGAAGGATTGAGCTGCAGCAATTGTTCAAACCCTTCCTTCACTGCAGTAAAAGATATTACTTATACTGTTACTGTAAAAACAACTTATGGCTGCACGGCAAGCGATGATATATTTATAAAGGTAATGCCGGCAAAAGCGCATTTATATATGCCGTCCGCCTTCAGCCCCAACAACGACCGGCTAAACGACTTCTTTTATGTAAAGGGCTATGGGCTGGTTACTGTTAAGAGCATGATCATCTTTAACCGTCTTGGCCAAAAGGTTTTTGAAAAACAAAATGTACCGGCAAACGATCCTTCACTTGGCTGGAACGGAGATGTAAACGGCGAGCCTGCCGGCGGAAACGAAAGCTTTATCTACATTGTAGTTGTAATTGATAAAGATGGCAAAGAACAAACCCTGAAAGGGACTGTTACCATTGTGAAATAAGCACCTGGCACGGCACTCTTCACCTTCCTTATATTAAACCTGCAGCTAATGTTAAACGGCTTTAACAAAAACCGGCCAAACTGGCCAAAATATGCCATTTTTAGTTTGGCACATCTTGTGGATATGCCATAACAACACATTTAAAGATTTGGATGTAAATTTGCCTCCTGTCTATAAACTTTTTAAAACAGTATAAAATATTAACTATGGCACTCGAATTCACAGATGCAAACTTCCAGAGTGAAGTTTTAAATTCAGATAAATTATCCGTAATTGACTTTTGGGCAGAATGGTGCGGTCCATGCCGTGCAATCGGTCCCGTAATTGAAGAATTGTCAAAAGAATATACCGGCAAAGTAAACGTAGGTAAAGTAAATGTTGACCATAATCCACAGGTATCTATGAACTATGGCATCACCAGCATCCCTGCAATACTTTTTGTAAAAGACGGTAAAGTGGTTGACAAATTAGTGGGTGCACAACCAAAAGCAAACTTTGTAAAGAAAATTGAACAGCATAAATAATAGGTGTTACATGTAATTGCAGGCCCCGGTTTTTTACCGGGGCTTTTTATTGGTGTGTTATTTTATGTTACCCGCATTTGTTCATTGAGCAGCATCGTTGCCACGCTCGTTTCAACAGCAGGTTAAGAGTGGGGCTTTTCGTTTACCTTAATTGTAATTCTTCATCTAAAATTTCAATGCTTAAAAGATAATGTATGTATAAATTTATATAACCATGATATCATTTGAAGAGGCAAAAAAAATTGCAGAAACAGAAATAAATAACCAAATAATAGCCGGCGACTCCCTGGTAATTGTTGAAGAAGAAATTATTGAAAAGGAATATGCCTGGATCTTCCCCTATACTTCAAAGAAACTTTTGGAAACAGGAGATATGCATTACGCTATTGGTGGCAATGGGCCAATATTTATTTCCAAGGCAGACGGGCAAATATCTACATACAGAACAGGCCTTGGCATTCGTGGAATGATTGATGAACATGAAGAAAAAAATAAGCTGTGGCTGCTTTCTTTGACCAATAGCGTAATTGATACGAGCAGTTTATTGGCACTCAAAAAAGTGTTAGGATGGTCCCAGGAACAAACCGCTGAATTTAAAAAGAGTAAAGACAAAATGCTTGATACTGGTTCAAGAACAAGGCTGATACAAATTCAATCACTGCTTGATTCAAACCACATAGCAACTGATATTACACAGGCAAAACTCATTTTATAGAATATTTATACTTATACTTCTCAAACAACTGTTTTTGTTTGTTATCAAGGTCAATCTCTCTTCCCTGTATAAATGCCTGCGTTACTTTGTTTGTCCGCATATCTAAAATATCGCCTTCACTGATCACAATATTGGCATCCTTTCCTTTTTCAAGTGTACCCGTTTTATCATCAATACCGAGGATCTTTGCTGCATTACTGGTCAATGTTGCCAGTGCCTGTTCTTTTGTTAAGCCATACGCTGCCATCGTACCCGCCTGGAAAGGCAAATTACGCTGGCGCCAATAACCACGGCCGGAATCATCACAAATAGTAAATAACACGCCGGCCTTTTGTAAAGCTGCACCTGTTTTGTAAGGCTGGTCCACATCATCATCATCCGAGGCTGGTATGCTGTGCGGCTTGGTTAAAATAACAGCCACATTGTTTTGTTTTAACAGATCTGCAATGATCCAGCTATCGGTGCCACCTACGATCACCAGTTTAAAACCAAATTCTTTTGCTACATCAATTGCCATCATCATTTCTCTCACCAGGTCGCAATGCACAAAAAAAGACTGTGATTTATCAAACAAACCTTTCACTGCCTCATATTTTAAATTCACTGCAGCATGAAGCGGCTCGCTGTTGTAAGCTTTGGCTTCATAAAAAAATCTCTTTACCTGCTCCACTCTTTCAAGACCATATTTAAGTGTTTCGTCCTGGCCTGTTCTTGATGGCGTAGTGGTAAGCAACGGCATATTATAATGAATACCATTATCCAGTTTATAGGCCGCATCTTCCCAATTCCATGCATCGAGTTGTACCACGGAAGAAGAACCACTGATACTGGCGCCTGACGGAACGATATTGGCCAGCAGTATACCATTTGAACGGAGCGTATTGATCACTTTGCTGTCGGTATTATAAGCATAAATAGCATGGATATTGGAATTGATATCTCCGATCTCTGTAAAATCAGCAGTGGCACGTACCGTGGGCACTTCCACCAGGCCAAGGTTGGTGCTGCTTGCGATCAACCCGGGATATACGTGCTTACCTTTCGCATCAAACAGTTTTACATCAGCGATAGGCGCCGATGGCCGTACGTCAACAATTTTACCATTGGAGAAAACGATCATACCGTTTTCAATTACCTGGCCGTTGCCTATATGCACCACGGCATTAGTTATGGCAATGGTGCCCTGCTGTGGCGGCGAAGGATGCATATTTTCCTGTGCAGCTGCAGTGAGTGTTACTGAAATCAATATAATGAAGCATATCTTTTTCATATAATAGAGTTGTGGTCGTTATTAAAATATTTATTCAGTCGCTGTACCTGTCCTGTGTTCTATCCTGTCCCAGATGCTGTTATCACCATGGTTATCATCTTCGCAATAATTCTTTTGCCGGGAGGAAGGAATTGCCGGCATTACTTTATCGCCACCCTTTTTTGCAGCGATCATTTTTTGTATCAGCCTTGTCCTCTCTTTTGCAATATTCTCCCTTAACTGTGCATCTCTTTCCCGGTCGAAGTAAATGATGCCATCCACGAAAGTTTTTTCTGCTTTTGCATAAATACTCAGCGGTTCATCGCTCCATAATACAATATCTGCATCCTTGCCAAGTTTAATACTTCCTGTTTTATCAGCAATGTGCAGCATCATGGCAGGATTGATGGTTACCATCTTCAGCGCTTCCTGTTCATCCATACCTGCATAACCCACGCTTTTTGCAGCTTCCTGGTTCAGGCGTGTTGACATTTCCTCGTCATCACTGTTGATCGCCACGTTCAATCCCACTTTCTGCATGATGTATGCATTCTGCGGAATAGCATCCACCACTTCCATTTTATATTGCCACCAGTCGCTGAAAGTAGAGGCTGCGGCACCGTGTGCCTTCATCTTATCCGCCACTTTATAACCTTCCAGTATATGCGTAAAAGTGTTTACTGTAAAGCCAAATTTTTCGGCCACTTTCATAATGGCATTGATCTCACTCTGCACATAAGAGTGACAGGTGATAAATCTTTTTTTATCCAGTATCTCAACAAGCGCTTCCAGTTCAAGGTCCTTTCTTTTACCGGCACCTTGTTTTTTATAAGCCACCGCTCTTGTAAAAGCATCGGTAAGTACCTGCTCCACACCCATACGGGTATCAGGAAAACGGCTGTTGCCCGGGTTGCTTGTCCGCTTTACATTTTCTCCAAGGGCAAATTTTATAAATGGGTCCCAGCCGGTAAACTTGAGCTGCTCTGCATTAGAGCCCCATCTTAATTTTACCAGTTGTGTTTGTCCACCAATAGGGTTACAGCTGCCATGCAGCAGGTGACTGCTGGTGACACCTCCCGCAAGGTTACGGTATATAGCAACATCTTCCGGGTCAAGTACATCTCCCACCCTTGTCTCAGCTGTTACGCTTTGCGAACATTCATTCACACCACCAACAATGGCAATATGTGAATGCTCATCAATGATACCTGCTGATATATGCTTACCAGTACCATCAATAACTTTTACGCCAGCATCCGGAAGATTTTTCCCGATAGCACTGATCTTCCCGTTTTTTATTAAAAGATCAGTATTCAGTAATTTTCCTTCCTTCTCGCTTGTCCAGATAGTGGCATTTTTTATCAGCACATTTTGCTGCACAGGCAATTCTGTAAAACCGTACCCGTTAAATGGATAACTTATTATGCCGGGTGGTTTACCAGGCTCATTATTTTTCTTCTTAGCGGTTGTATCCTCGATAGCAGCTGCATTACTTTTTACTGCGACCCAGTTTACCCATTGGCCTGTTGCAGACTGGCCTGTGCCACTCCAGTTATCATCTTCTATTACACCGCTTAATCTTGTAAGTGCTGAACTATCTTTCTTAAATGCAAAATTTATTTTTACCAATTTGCCAGTTATTGCAACAGTTGCTTTGGTTGTATCGGTACCGGTAATTAAATTACTGCTGCCACCGCTGCTTTCTTTTAATTCCAGTATATAATTTGCATTGCCTGCTGTTAGCGTATACTTACCCGAAATATCTTTCCAGTTATCATCCTTCACCGCATACTTACTGCCCTGTATCCAGTTCTGGTAAATGGTTGTTTTTTCTTTGAACAATGGTCCCGACACAATTATAAAATTTGCAAGCTTACCAGCTTCCAGGCTGCCAACCTTATCGTACACACCCGTTAGTGTCGCCGGTATTTTGGTGATTGCTTCCAGTGCCCGTTGCTCTGTAAGTCCCATACTTATTGCCTTGCGCAGGTTGGAAAGAAAAGAACTGATATCCTTTAAACCACTTGCAGTAAGTGCAAAGTTGATACCCGCTTTCTCCATTGCGGCCGGGTTAGCGGGTGCAAGCTCCCAGTGTTTCAATTCAGCGAGCGAAATATAACGGGCATCCGTAGGGTCTTCTACATCCATTGCCTGTGGAAAACTTAATGGAATTATAAACGCAGCGTTGGTTGCTTTTACTTCGGGGATACGCTGGTATTCGTTGCCGCCACCTTTTATGATATACTGCACACCAAACTCATCTCCAACTTTATCAGCCCTTATATCATTCCATTTATCATTTGCTTCAAAAACCTGTGGTAATAACTGGTTATCCAGGAAAGCCTGTAAGGAAAGATTCACTCCTTCGGCTTCAGGTTTTGTTTTATACCATTGTGCATCCAGGAAATTCTGGCGCAGCAAAGCGATAGACCCCATCAACGAATTGGGATAATCCTGTGTGCTGGTTCCCTTGCTGAAAGAGTAGTTCGCAGATGCCCTTTCTTTCAGCATCACTTTATTTTCCTTTTCATTGGCCAGTGTTACAACTGTGCCGGTGCCACGGGAGATACCATCCTGCTGGTGCGTAAGCACGGTGCCAAAACCGGCAGTCCTTAACTCCTTTGCTTTTGATTCATTTACAGCAAATATATTAGAAGCGTCTGTCTCTGACCGGATGGCCTGGTTCCACCCATAAGCGCCTTTTGTACTGGATATATTCTGGAATGACCTCCCCGCAGCAGCAGCTGGTTTTAATGGCTCGATCCCGTAATCGCTGTAAATGTCAATAAAGGATGGGTAAATATATTTTCCTTTGCAATCCACCAGTATGGCATCTTTTGGTAATACCACGCTGGTTCCAATACTTTCTATTTTGCCTTTCCTGATCACCATCGTGGCATTCTGCAAAGTGGTTTGTGCATCTTTTACAATAGTGGCATTGGTAAAAGCGTAGCAGCCTTCTTTTGGATTATCCACATCATTTACAGGGAAAGTTACCTGGGCTGCAAGGTATTGGCTAAAGCAGCAGAGAGCTGCCAAAACCAGCAATAGTTTTGATCTTATCATAAACAGAACGGTATATAGAATAAAAATAGTAAACAGGTGCAATTATAGCTTACCACACATCAATTTACTAACTAATTTTTTCCATAAAAAAATATTTGAACAGGCATTTTGAATGAACAAGGCCTGAAATTTTGGCTTTTAGTTTCCCGGCAATTACAATAATTTTATAGAATGAAAAACTTGCTGGCCGCAATTATACTTAGTTCTTTCAGCATTTGTGCAGCAGCACAGGGTGAGAACTATGGTTTCGTTGACAGCCGGGCCCTGCAGATACCATTCACCGAAACCAATTCCACTACTGCACTTGCAACTTATATACAGGCAAACTTTACAACAGAAAGAGAAAAACTCCGTGCTGCTTATACCTGGATCGCCAACAATATCCAGTACAACCGTGACAGTATGTTTTACCGTTACTGGGGAGAAGATCCTGAAAGAAAGCTTTCTTCAGTTTTAAAAACAAGAAAAGGGGTTTGTGAAAATTTTGCTTCACTGCTGGCGGTTATTGCCAGCAAATGCGGCATTCCTGCCTATGTGGTCAATGGGTATACAAAAGTAAACGGTTTTGTAAACTGGATGGGACACAGCTGGTGTGCGGTATCATTAAACAAAGAATGGTTTTTTTGTGACCCAACCTGGGATTATAATTTTAAAACCGATGCAAACTATTTTTTAATAGAACCAGCCAGCTTTGTTTCAACGCATATGCCCTTCGATCCCATTTGGCAATTACTTGAGCAGCCTGTTACCATAAAAGAATTCAAACAGGGATATACAAAAGGAAAAGGCAATCCTGCTTATAACTATAAGGATTCCATCACTGCTTTCCTGCAGGCCGATACGCTTGTACAAATGGAAGGCTTTTCCCGGCGGATGAAAAAAGCCGGCATTGAAAATGACGACCTGCGAACCTGGTATGCGTATAATGAAATGAAGATATTTATAGTACAGCAGGAAAAAGATATGAACAGGTTCAATGCTTCTGTCAGGGACCTGAACAGCGCCAAGATCCTGTTCAATGATTTTGTTCAATACCGCAACAATCATATGAGCCCCCCAAGACCAGATGTTGAAGTAAACAGGCTTTTTAACGCCGTGGACAGCCTTTTGACGGCTGCCTATAAAAAGCTGGATGAGGTCGGAAAAACAGTTGAAAACTTCCAGTATGATACCGATGGCTTAAAACTGAACCTGGATGTACTTTCTGCAAAGGTTCAGTTACAAAAGGGCTTTTTAAAAAGATATTTTGCTGTTGGCCTTGCTGAAAGGGAAAAACTTCTTTATGAATAGTAAACTGTCCTTCTTCCCTAACTTTCACATTATATTCACTATAACAGGTCAGGAATCTATATTTTTGCTGCGTCTTCTATCTTAGAAACGGAACAATTTTTGAAAAAGACAGGATTATGAAACAATTATTCGTATTTATTTTTTTTACTGCTGCGTTGTCTGCCGTAAAAGCACAAACGGCTGTTATAGACAATGACTCGGGCGCTTCAGGCAAGGTAACAGTTTACAAGGATCCAAGGCTGAATGAACTCACCAAAAAAGAAGCGGCGTTTAATGAGCTGCTTGCCAATGCCACCCGTGCAGGTAAGGGTTACCGCCTGCTGGTATTAAGCAGCAATGACCGTAATCTTGTGATGAAAGTACGTGGACAGTTATTACAACGTTTCCCCGAGCAAAAAGTGTACATGAGTTTTCAACCACCATATATCAAACTGAAATTTGGCAATTTTGTAGAAAAGGCAGATGCGGAGAACTACCGGAAAGAGATTGTAAAAGCCAAACTGGTAACTACAAATATTTATACTGTTCCGGAAAAGATCGAAATAAAGCCAGAGAAGAATAAGGAAAAAGAAAATCAGTAAAATACATTTTTCTGTACACAGATTAAAACCTAATTACACTAATTTATAATCCCAAAACACCATTTATTAATTCTTGTAATTAGTGGCAATTGACAGCATTAGTGTAATAAAACAAACCCCTTTACAGTGAGTGAATCCCTACAACAACAGGTAAAGCAATTAGCGAAAAAATACGCTGATGAATTTATAAATGTTCGTCACCATCTTCATGCAAATCCTGAATTAAGCTACCAGGAATTTGAAACCTCCAAATTTGTTCAGCAAAAATTAAAAACGCTTGACATTCCTTTTGAAGTAAAAGCTGTAACCGGTGTGGTTGGACTGATTAAAGGAAAAAATCCAGGCAAAAAAATAGTTGCATTGAGAGCAGATATGGATGCGTTGCCAATCACAGAAGAGAATGACATACCCTATAAGTCAACCAAACCCGGCATCATGCATGCCTGTGGTCATGATGTGCATACCAGTTGCCTGCTGGGTGCTGCAAAAATTTTAAATGAGCTGAAAGATGAATGGGAAGGCACGGTAAAACTGATCTTTCAGCCGGGTGAAGAAAAAAACCCCGGTGGTGCCAGTATCATGATAAAAGAAGGTGTACTGGAGAATCCTGCACCACAAAGTATCTTTGGTATGCATGTACATGCACCGCTTGCAACAGGTAAACTCAGTTTCCGTGGTGGCATGGTAATGGCCAGTGCAGATGAAATTTATATTACCATCAAAGCAAAAGGTGGGCATGCCGCACAACCACACCTTACTGCTGATCCTATTTTGATCGGTTCTCATTTAATAATAAATCTTCAGCAGGTCATCAGCAGGAACAACAATCCCTTTAATCCGTCTGTATTAACCATTACTGCTTTCCAGGGTGGCACCACTACTAATGTGATTCCTTCTGAAATAAAAATAATGGGCACTTTCAGGGCGATGAATGAAGAGTGGCGTTTTAAAGCGCATGAACTGATCAAAAAAATTGCCACAGACACCGTTCAAAGTATGGGTGCTGAAATTGACATCAAGATCGATGTGGGTTATCCATTTGTATTAAACAATAAAGTACTGAGCGCTTCAGCAAGAAAGCTTGCAGAAAGTTATGTAGGCGCTTCCAACGTGGAAGAAACTGAATTAAGAATGGGCGCTGAAGATTTTGCGTACTACTCACAAAAAATACCTGCCTGCTTTTTCCGGCTTGGTACAGGGAACCCCGCCAAAGACACCAAACACGGCGGCCATACACCACGATTTAATATTGATGAGGACGCCATTGAGATTGGTATGGGTATGATGGCACTGCTGGGGGCGACTGGCGGAGAAGGATAAATAATATATTTTGCAACTTGCCCGTTACTATAAAAATGCAATACTATACCCTTCAATAATTATTATTGCGGTAATAATTCCTTTTTCTATAATTGAAAATTACGATTACGATAGTGAGTGGATGACATCTGACTCTGTAATTTTTTTAGCGACCACAATTGCACTGCTTTATTGCTTAGCTATAAGTATCCTTGCCTTAACAATTTTTTTAAATAAACTCGAAAAGGTGAGGGTTAGCAGAAGCTGGAGCTTTTTGAGTTGGTTTTTACTTCCTTTCTGCCTTATCATCACTGTTCTTGTTCACGAGATCATTCTTAAAATAAAATACAGCGAAAGATTTTTTAGCAGCGATTTTATTTATGTTCTAATTTTAAATCTACCCTTTATGCTGGGATTAGGCTGGAATTATTACAGGTACAGGCAAACTGTTACTCCGGCAAAATCAGCTTTATGATTACCTGCAAATAATTATAGCGAAAAATGAGTTCAAAAGAATCACATACATATTTCCTGGAAGTCTTTGAGCAACTTAATATCCTCAGTACATCAGATAAAATAAAATTCTTTGAAGCACTCTTGTTTTGTTTCACAATAACCGGCCGTGCAATATGGTCTGATGACAAAGCAACTGACACAGAAAAAGTTGAAGCATTTAAATGGCTGAACGAATTATGTCACAGGACCTGGAATATAAGATGCGAATTACAAAGAAATGAAAACAACGACAGCGTTAACCGGCTGTATGAAAACATGAAATCTTATGGTGGGAATTCCCCGTTGTTAATGGCTCATTTTATCCCGGCAGTTTTAGACGCTTATGATATTTATAAAAATAAAACTGCAGCAACCAACTGAATGAATGCATTAGAAAACTTTTACGAACAGCAGGGGGAACCGGTAAAAAGTTGTTTACTGGGGCTGAAAGCGATCATATTAAAACAGGACAAGGATATTACCGCGGCGTGGAAATACGGCATGCCTTTCTTTTGCTACAAAGGAAAAATGTTTTGCTATTTGTGGATACATAAAAAGTACAAGCAACCCTATATCGGCATTGTGGAGGGCAAACATTTTAACGAATCATTTTTAATACAGGAAGCACGTTCCAGAATGAAGATATTGCTGCTTGATCCAAACAAAGACCTGCCTTTAAAAAATATTGAAGTTATTTTGCACAAGGCAATAGACTTATATAAGACAGGGGTGGTGAAATTAAAAGGAAAGTAAATTTTGCCCCAATGCTATGTTGCTGCTTTGTAAAATATAGTCATTTACGCAAACCGTAATTTAATTATAAACGGCAAGAACCAAGCTGCTTAAAGTATTAAATTGCACTTCATTTTCAGACTTAACCGATTCACATGAATATTGCGATTGTCTGCTACCCTACATTTGGCGGTAGCGGCGTGCTGGCGACAGAGCTGGGCAAGGCCCTTGCCGACAAAGGACATAACATTCATTTTATAACCTACCAGCAGCCGGTGCGGCTGAGTGGTTTCCATGCCAATATTTTTTACCATGAGGTAAGGGTGCCCACCTACCCTCTTTTTGATTTTCCACCCTACGAAACAGCACTGGCAAGCACCATGGTGGATGTGATCATCAACAATGATATCCAGCTCATGCATGTGCATTATGCTATACCACATGCCTCTGCTGCCTATATGACCAAACAGATCCTTGCAAAAGAAGGCAGGCATGTGCCGGTGATCACCACTTTGCATGGCACAGATATTACACTGGTGGGCCGTGACAAAACTTACCGGCCTGTTGTTACTTTTTCAATGGAAGAAAGTGAAATACTAACAGCCGTATCTGATAATTTACGGGAAGAGACCTATAAGAATTTTGATATAAACAAAGACATTGAAGTGATCCACAACTTCGTGGACGTAGAAAGGTTTCATAGAAAGCCGGTGGACGCATTCAAAAAGATAGTGGCACCCAATGGCGAAAAAATTTTAGTACATGCCAGTAACTTCCGTAAAGTAAAAAGAGTGGAAGATGTGATCAATACCTTTTTATTATTGAATGATAAATTACCTTCTAAATTATTATTGCTGGGTGATGGCCCTGAGCGTCCTTTTGCAGAATCTATCTGCAGGGATTGCGTGGCCGCCAACAACATTAAATTTTTAGGCAAGCAGGAACAGATGGAAGACATCCTGCCTATTGCTGACCTGTTCCTGCTCACCAGTGAATACGAAAGCTTTGGTTTGGCTGCACTGGAAGCCATGGCTGCGGAGGTTCCCGTGATATCTACCAATGCAGGTGGTATTCCTGAAATCAATATCAATGGTGTTACCGGTTATATGAGCAATGTGGGTGATGTGGAAGATATGAGCAGGAATGCTTATCTCATATTAAAAGACGAAGCAACACACAAACAGTTCAAGGCAAATGCACTGGCACAGGCAAAGAAATTTGACATCAATAATATTGTGCCTAAATATGAAGAGCTGTATGAAAGATTGCTGAGTTTGGCATAGTTGCTGTTCACAACAAAGTGATCAAATAATATTTACTTCCCGTTCCAAGAGAACGCCAAACTTTTCCCTTACACTCTGCAATATTGATTCACTTAATGCATAGATATCGAATCCCTTTGCATTACCATAGTTAACCAGTACCAATGCCTGTTTGTTGTGGCAGCCGGCATCACCATTCCGGTAACCCTTCCAGCCACATTGTTCAATGAGCCAGCCGGCAGCCAGTTTAACATTGCCATTCTCCAATGGGTAGCCTATTATTGCAGGGTAAGTGATCTTTAATCTTTCGAAATGCGCTTTTTCAATTTCAGGGTTTTTAAAAAAACTGCCTGCATTACCGATCTCAGCCGGGTTAGGCAATTTGCTGCTGCGGATATTAATAACGGCTTGTGAAATGGCTTGTATACTAAATTCCTTCACACCCATTCTCTCCAGTTCCTGTTCAATAGCTCCATAAGATGTGTTATAAACAGGAGTTTTATTAAGCCGGTACGTTACACTGGTGATAACAAACTGGTTCTTATATTTTCTTTTAAATACACTTTCCCGGTAACCAAAAGCACAATCATCCAGATCAAACCGTACGATCTTTTTTTCATTAATATGAAAGGCTTCCAGCGAATGAAATACATCTTTTATCTCCACGCCATAAGCGCCAATATTCTGCATGGGTGAGGCGCCTACATTGCCCGGTATCAAGGAGAGGTTTTCAATACCGGCCCAATTATTATTAATGCAATGCAGCACAAGACCGTGCCAGGCTACGCCAGCGCCTGCTTTTATATACACATGCTCCTCATCTTCATTTATCTTTTCAATACCACTGATCTCATTTTTCAAAACAAGCCCATCAACATTTTTTGTAAAGAGCATATTGCTTCCACCGCCGAGAATGAGGATCGAGGGCTGAAGGTGTAAGGTGTAAGGTGTATTAAATTCGAGCAGTTCGCTTAATTCATCAACATTTTTAAAAGCAGCAAATGCTGCCGCACTTACATCAATGCCAAAAGTATTGAACTGTTTCAGCGATATATTTTGTTGAATTTGCAACTTTTTGTTTTTGACTTTTTACTTTTAAAATTTGTCACACAGCATCCACATCAGCGATCATCGTTACTGATTTGAATTTATTTTCTGCCAGCAGCAAGTTAAAATGGTTTTTGATAATTTTTTTATACTGCTGTATCTGTTTCATATCAAGGGGCAGCTTGATGAGCAGTTCCATTAGATACTGGTTCCGCACCCTTCCCACTACTGGTGCCGCAGGACCATTTACGAAACCATGTAAATCTCTGACTAAAGCAACACCCAGTTTATTTGCAGCTTCATCCACCACTTCTTTATATTTATGCCGCAACGTAATCTGTATGATGCGGCTGTAAGGCGGATAGAAAAACTCCTTCCTGTTCTGTAATTCGAGCTCATACATACTTTTATAATCATGCTGCTGAACAAATTTTAATACCGGATGGTTCACCTGCGTTGCCTGGATCATCACCCTTCCCTGCTCTTCCTTTCTGCCCGCCCTGCCACTTACCTGCTCCATCAATTGAAATGCCCGTTCGTATACACGAAAATCAGCAAAGCTTAACAAACCATCTGCATCCAGTATCCCCACCAGCCCCACTTTTTCAAAGTCCAGCCCCTTTACCACCATTTGTGTTCCGATCAGTATATCTATCCGTTGCTGCTCAAATTGCTTCACCAGGTTATCATGTGCCGTTTTGCCCCGTACAGAATCCACATCCATCCTCGCCACTTTCATATTGGCAAACTCTGTATCCACCAGCTCTTCAATTTTTTCTGTTCCAAAATTTTTCTCCATCCAGTTTACACTGCCGCAACGGGGGCATTCTATTAGTTTAGGATAGGTGGTGCCGCAGTAGTGGCAATGCAGTTTATTGGAATACTTGTGCAGCGTTAATGTAACATCACAGTTTTTACACTGCGGAATATAACCGCATGCACCGCAGATCAAATAAGGAGAATAGCCCCGCCTGTTCTGGAACAATATTACCTGTTTACCAGTTGCTACATTTTTTTCAATCGCTTCTTTCAGTTGTGGAGAGATCATTACTTTACCTTTTTGCGCCACTTTTCTTGTATCCACTATTTCCATTAAAGGCAGTTGAATATTTCCATAGCGTTCATTCAGCTCCACCAATCCATACTTGCCTCTCTGTGCATTAAAGTATGTTTCGATGGATGGTGTCGCACTGCCCAATAAGATCTTCGCAGGAAAAAAAGACGAATAATAAATGGCGGTATCCCTTGCATGATAGCGTGGTGCAGGGTCCTGTTGCTTGAAGGATGCATCGTGTTCTTCATCCACGATGATAAAACCCAATTCTTTAAAAGGCAGGAGTAATGCACTTCTTGCGCCGAGTACAATTTTTATCTCGCCGGATTTTACCTTATTCCAAAGTTCCACCCGCTCATTGTTGTTAAACTTGGAATGATAAATGGCAATATTACCACCGAAATGCGCCTGCAGCCGCCTGATCATTTGTGCAGTGAGTGCAATTTCAGGTAAAAGATACAATACCTGCTTTCCTTTATTATAATACTCCTCTATCAGTTTTATATATACCTGTGTTTTACCACTGCCTGTTACACCATGCAGCAAACAAACATCTTTATGTTGTAATGAATCCCGTACCTGTTCCAAAGCAGTTTGCTGTGCCCGGCTTAATTCAAAAGCAGTCTCTATTTTACGGGGCAATGATTTGATCCTGTCAACACTTCTTTTCTCGACTATCAGAACATTTTTATCAACCAGGCCTTTTAACTGTGCTGCAGAGGCGCCTGATTTTTTAAGGAGTTCAGGTTGTGTTACCTCTCCTTCTGTTTTCATCAAATGCAGGTAGCTTAATAACAGTTCCATTTGCTTTGGAGCCCTTGTCCAGCTGTTTAGCAATTCACTCAACGCTGTATCATTGTCAAATACAGGATTCAGTATGATATAATTTTCTTTCTTGCTTTTATATTTCTCACTAAGCGATTCCCATACAATACAAACCTTTTTATCGATCAGCTTTTTTATAACAGGATAAACATGTGTGATATCAAGTATCTGCTGAACTTCCGTAAGGTTTAATTGCCCTTTTATATGCAGGGCTTCCGCCACCAGGTATTCATCATTGCTTAAAGCTGTAAAATCATCGCCATAACTTTCATCAAATAATAAAATTGTTTCACTGCTCAGTTTAAAATGTGCAGGCAATGCAGCAGCCATCACTTCTCCTTCGCTGCACATATAGTAAGCTGCCAGCCACTCCCATAATTTTAATTGCTGCGGATATAATATTGGCTCCTCGTCTAAAATATTGGCGATGGGCTTTGTTTCATAAGGAGGTTCTTCTGTACTGATGGATCTTACAATACCTGCATAACGTTTGTTTTTACCAAACACTACTTCCACCCTGCAGCCGGTTTGTATTTTACCTTCAAATGATGGCGGGATGGTATAAGTATATACTTTGGGTAACGCCAGTGGCAATATCACCTCTGCAAAAGAAGTAACTGTTTTCTGAGTTTCAGCAAATAATATACTGTTGACTTCGCTCATGCTATCCAGCTTGCCTTGTACTGTATTAGTTTTTCTTCCATTAACTCATACACTTTTTGCTTTAGTGCAGGAATATCGTTTGCAGTTAATCCCTCCACGCTTATTTCGGGCAGATATACAGCCCTGGATCTGCCGGGGGTAAGCGAAAAAATACTCTTATAACTTAACCTGTCATAACAATCGAGCAACAGGATTGGTTTAATGGGTGTTTGTGTTTCGATTGCAATGCGGAAAGCGCCATCATAAAACTCCTTCAATGGGCGGTGGGTTGTATTAAATGTACCTTCGGGCGCCAGCACTACCGATATCCCTTTATTAATAACAGATTTCAGCTGCCTTACACTTTTCGCCCTCTTTTCCGGGTCGCTCCTGTCCACAAGCACCACAGCATTCCGGTATATAAAACCAAAGATGGGGACCTTGGCCAGCTCAGCCTTACCCAGTATCCTGAAATGCTGCCGGCGGATTGCCTTCATCAGAACCGGTATATCAATAAAAGAAAGGTGGTTGAACACAAATACATATTGCTGGCCGGGATCGTGTGGTGCCTCATATATATTAGTATGATAAATGCCCCAGAGCGGCAGGATGCAATCCGTCCATAACTGGCAAAGCTTATATATAATATTACCGCCTTTTACCTTGCCCCAAAATGAAACGAACACCACCACGGGGAAAACGATGAGCATAAAAGCAATGAAAAGTGCCAGGGCATAAATAGTAAAGACCAGCCGGAAAGGAAACACCAGGTAACGCATAGAAACAGCGAATATACCACCTTTAGCGGCCGTCGGCCAACCTCATTTTGAGGGTTTTGCACAAATGTGGACTAAAATACCGGGCAAAACAGGTGAAAAACTGTCTTTTTGCCAAAAATCCTTTCCAAAAAATGCCTGTTATCCGTCAGAATACCCTACCTTCGCCGTCCAAAATTTTGGTTATATGTTAGCAGTAGTAAAAATAGCCGGACAGCAATTTAAAGTAAAGGCAGGAGACAGCCTGTATGTTCCGCATATTTCTGGCAAAGCCGGAGATAAAGTTGAGTTCTCTGATGTATTACTTACAGACAATGCAGGAACACTTTTAGCAGGTGCTGCAGTAAAGGCTGTGGTAAAAGCAGAAATCGTAAATGATTTTGTGCAGGGAGACAAAGTGATCGCCTTTAAAATGAAAAGAAGAAAAGGCTTCCGCAAAAAACGTGGTCACCGTACACAGTACACTCAAATTAAAGTAACAGATATTGCTTAATGAAGTGATAAGTAAAAAGCAGTAAGTTTTGGAAACATATACTTACAACTTAAAAACTTATAACTTAAAACTATAAAAAGATGGCACATAAAAAAGGTGAAGGTTCGGTAAAGAACGGCCGTGATTCACAAAGCAAAAGATTAGGTGTAAAAATTTATGGTGGTCAGTCTGCAGTTGCAGGTAATATCATCGTACGCCAGAGAGGAACAGTTTATCATCCAGGAAAAAATGTTGGTGTTGGAAGAGACTTTACAATCTTCGCATTGACTGATGGTGTGGTTGAATTCAGAAAAGGAAAGGGTGATAAAAATTACGTTTCTGTAAATGCGCTTTAAAAGCTTTGCAAAAAATTCAAAGTTTTTTTTGTTGGTTTGAAAAATGTTTTTATTTTTAATTATTATTAACTAACCATTAAATTTTAAAAACATGGCAACTGCAAAAAAAGCTGCGAAAAAAGCTCCAGCTAAAAAAGCCGCTAAGAAAGCTGTAAAAAAAGCTGTTAAAAAAGCACCAGCTAAAAAAGCTGCAAAAAAAGCTGCTAAGAAAAAATAAGTTTTTTCAAGGCGAAATTAATAAGAAAGTCCTGGCAATTATGCCGGGACTTTTGATTTTATATCTTTCAAACCCGCTGCCAGTAAGATTTTCAGCCCGTCTCTTTATTCGGCACAACTTAAAATTACAGCATAAGTTTTTATTACATTTGATATATGAATAACGAACAGATAGCAGAATATTTTTCGCTCTTATCTAAGCTGATGGACATACATGGAGAGAATAGTTTCAGATCAAAATCATATTCAATTGCAGCATTCACTATCGACAAATTACCACAACAATTAAGTGAAACTCCAAAAGAAAAACTTGCCGGTATAAAAGGAATTGGAGAATCAACATCCAAAAAAATCATTGAATTGCTTGAAACTGGGGAATTAAAAACATTAAGTGAGCTCATTGCAAAAACACCTGCCGGTGTAATGGAAATGTTAAGCATTAAAGGACTTGGCCCTAAAAAAATTGCAACGGTATGGAAAGAAATGGAAATAGAAACACTTGGTGAACTTTTATACGCATGTGAAGAAAACAGGTTGAAACTGTATAAAGGCTTTGGTGAAAAAACACAACAAAGTATCAGTGAAGCAATCGAATTTTATTTTAGAAACAAAGGCCGTTTTTTATACTCACAGGTACATGCAGTGGAACCACAAATAAAAGTTTACTTAGAAAAATTATTTTCACCGGGAAATGTTTTTGTTACGGGAGCTTATAAACGGCAGCTGGAAATTATTGATGAGATGGAATACGCAGTGAACAGCAACAATGAAAATATAAAACCAAAATTCATTTCTGCCAACCCGCCTGAACTGCTGGAAGAAAAATCAGATACATTACTGTATAAATTAACAAACGGTTTGCGGCTGCGTTTATATACCGGCAAAGAAAATTTTAAAAAGCACCTGTTCAAATACGCTGCAAGCAACGAATTTATAGAAGCCTTTATGCAGGAATTTTCCCAGGCTGATACAGAAAAGATTGACAACAATGATGATAAAATGCTGTTTGAAACAGCCGGCCTGCATTACATCCCCCCTTTCGCCCGGGAATCGGCAACCATTATAAAAAGGGCAAAACAGCAAAACCTGGATTCATTTATCCAGCCGGAAGATATCAAAGGGATCATCCACAGCCACAGTAACTGGAGTGATGGCAGTAATACCATCGAAGAAATGGCCAAAGCAGCTGCCGATAAAGGTCTTGAATACCTGGTGATAAGCGATCACAGCAAAACAGCCGTTTATGCCAATGGCCTTACAGAAGAGCGGTTAAAAGAGCAACATATATATATAGATGAGTTGAACACAAAGCTGGCCCCTTTTAAAATTTTCAAAAGTATAGAAAGTGATATCCTGAACGATGGCAGTCTCGATTACAGCGATAGCATACTTTCCACCTTTGATATGGTAATAGCTTCTGTACATTCCAATCTTAAAATGACAGAAGAAAAAGCGATGATGCGGTTAATGAAGGCTATTGAAAATCCCTATACTACCGTACTTGGGCACATGACCGGCCGGCTGCTTCTCAGCCGTAAGGGTTATCCTGTTGATCATAGAAAGATCGTTGATGCCTGTGCTGCTAACAATGTGGTGATAGAGCTAAATGCTCATCCCAACCGCCTTGATATTGACTGGCGGCATATTGATTATGCCCTGGAAAAGGGAGTACTTATTTCCATTAACCCGGACGCACACTATATTGAAGGATTCAATGATACTTATTTTGGTGTGCTGGTGGCGCAAAAAGCACTGGTAACAAAAGAGCAAAACCTGAGCAGTTTCAGCCTTGTACAACTTGAACAATTCCTGAAAAAGAAAAAAGAATCAAGGGCCTGATATACCGTCACTATTCATTTGTAATAAGCCTGTTACGGTTTACAGCCGGAATTAATTTTAAAGTCTGAACACTATTCTCACCGGCTGATATGCAACCAATTGTCCCAAGCCTTCATCTTGGTATAAATTTATTTTTATGATCCTTAAACAACTGAAGGCTGGAATTATCTTTATTGCATTATCACAATGCGCCTTCGCCCAGAAATTTGATTCGCCCAAAAAACCTTCTTTAATAGGTTTCAGCGCCAATCTTGTTGACTTCTCTGCTTCATTACCCGATATTGGAAAAGTAGACCCGGGTGTATCGTTAATGTACTGGACAGGATTATCCAACAGGATCGATCTTTCGGTACGCTACAATGGCCTGTTCACCGAATACAGCAAATTAAACCCAACCACCAATACCAATTACTATGTTAACGAACTGGAAGCATCACTGCATGCACGTGCGTTAACAGATGATCATTTATTGAATCCATTTATCACTGCAGGTATTGGCGGTGGTTATTATGATAAAAAAGTTGTTCCCTATGCTCCCCTGGGTGTTGGACTTCAATTGAACATGTTCAATGATGGTTATATCTTCCTGCAGGGAAACTACAGGCTGAGTCTTGATAAGAAAAGACTTGACAACAACACATTTTATTCTTTAGGTTTTACAGTTCCGTTAAAAGACAGGAAACCTGCAGCTCCTAAACCAGTGCCGGTTGTTGCCCCAGTTGTACCTGTTGTAAAAGACACCGATAATGATGGTGTACCTGATTCAACAGATGCATGTCCGGAAGTAGCTGGTTTACCTTCATTAAATGGTTGCCCTGATAAAGATTCAGATGGCATTGCTGATAAAGATGATAAATGCCCTGATGTGGCTGGTTTGGCCAAATACAACGGTTGTCCTATTCCTGATACAGATCATGATGGTATTAATGATGAACAGGATAAGTGTCCAACTGTAGCTGGTACAGCAAAATACAATGGCTGTCCTATTCCTGACAGTGATAATGATGGTGTAAATGATGAAGAAGATAAATGTCCATTATTACCAGGTACTGCTGCTAACAGTGGTTGTCCTGAAATAAAGGCAGAAGTTAAAAAACGCATTGAAGTGGCAGCCAAGCAAATATTCTTTGCTACCGGTAGTGCTAAACTGCTTGCAAAATCAAACAAATCATTGAACGAGGTTGCGGCAATATTACTGGCAGATCCAAATCTTAAACTGGATATCAATGGCCATACAGATAACACTGGCAAATCTGAAAAGAACCAGGCTTTAAGTGAGAACAGGGCCAGGGCGGTATATGATTACCTTGTGAAGAAAGGTGTTGAATCAAGCAGGCTGGTATCAGCAGGTTTTGGACAGGATCAGCCAATAGCTGACAACAAAACTGCAGCAGGACGTGCTAAAAACAGGAGGGTTGAATTAAACCTGCACTATAATTAAGATTTTCTCTTACTAAGTTTTGTGATTGACAACGGGGCCGCTTTACAGCGGCTCCTTTTATTTTAAATAACAAAGAAGTAAATTTGAGTATGGAAAATATAATTACGGAACCGGCATTAAAGTACAATTACCTTACACCGGAAGAATACCTGGAAGCAGAACGAAAAGCCGGGCATAAGCATGAATTAATGAATGGGGTTATTGTTACCATGACAGGTGCTTCTTTAAAACATAACCAAATCGTAAGTAATCTTATCAGGGATATTGCAGGTTTTTTGAAAGGAAAAAGTTGTACTGTATTTCCTAGCGACCTGAGAGTAAATATTCCAACCACCAATTCATTTACTTATCCTGATCTTACCATTGTTTGCGGCAAGCCTGAATTACTGGATGAGCATTTCGATACCTTATTAAATCCAGCTGCAATTATTGAGGTGCTGAGCCCATCTACAGAATCGTACGACAGGGGAAATAAGTTTTTTACTTACCAGCAGATACCTTCTTTAAAAGAATATATACTGATTGATTCAAATGCTGTGCAGGTGCAAACCATCATTAAAAAAGATGACGGGCTCTGGAAATTTGAAAACAGCAGTGATATTAATACTGCACTTACACTTGACACCATTGGCCTGCAGATCCCGCTGGCTGATATATATGACCAGGTATCTTTCTAAAATACTTTTATTTCATGCAACATACACAGGCAAGCATCATCACCATTGGGGATGAATTATTAATAGGACAGGTTATAGATACTAACAGTGCCTGGATGGCACAGCAACTTAACAAAGCAGGCATTCGTGTAGCCAGGCGTGTGGCTGTTGGAGACGAATGGGATGAAATATGGAAGGCACTTGATGAGGAAAGTAAACATGCGTCCATCATTTTAATAACAGGTGGCCTTGGCCCTACGGCAGATGATATTACAAAACCATTGCTCTGTAAATACTTTGATGGCAATATGATCGTGGATGAGGGCGCTCTTCAAAATGTGAAATATATTTTTGAAACGGTCTTCAAAAGACCAATGATAGAGCGGAACCTGAAGCAGGCTGAAGTGCCGGATTGCTGCACTGTTATTCCAAATAAAAAAGGAACAGCGCCGGGTATGTGGTTTGAAAAGGAAGGAAAAGTTTTTGTAAGTATGCCGGGTGTACCTTTTGAAATGAAGAACATGATGGATGAATATGTGATCCCAGGGCTGTTAAAACACTTCCGGTTTCCGCATATTGTACACCGCACTTTATTAACCGCCGGTGTGGGTGAATCTTTTTTGGCGGAAAGAATAAAGGATTTTGAAACAGCCCTGCCCACTCATGTGAAACTTGCTTATTTGCCAAACTATGGCATGGTGCGGCTGCGTTTATCTGCAGCCGGTGATGATAAAACAGTCATGGAAAAAGAAATACAGCAGCTATTTGAAACATTGCAATCCCAGGTAAAAGAATTTATGGTAACCAATGTAGATGAAACACTGCAAAAAACAGTAGGCCGGATTTTAGTTGAAAGAAAAAAGACCGTATCTACAGCTGAAAGCTGCACCGGTGGTTATATAGCTCATTTACTTACAGAAGCAGCAGGCGCTTCGGCTTACTATCATGGCAGCGTGGTGAGCTATTCATATAAAGCAAAAGAAGACTTGCTGGACGTGGAAAATAAAACGCTTGAAGCACTGGGCGCTGTAAGTGAAGAAGTGGTGATACAAATGGCAAAAGGTGCTTTAAAAAATATTAAAACAGATTATACGATCGCCGTATCAGGAATCATGGGCCCCGGTGGCGGCACCCCTGACAAACCGGTAGGTACGGTATGGATAGCCGTTGGTAACAACAAATCCATACAAACACAAAAAATGAATTTCCGTTTTGACAGGGAAAGAAATATTTTCCTTACGGCAAATGCCGCCTTAAACATGCTACGGAAATTTATACTGGCAGATGCTGATTAAAAATTATTACCGCCAGAATATAAAGTCCTGGTAAATTGAGGATACTGAATGATGCCACCTGCACAGCCGCTGAAAGAAATACGACGCAACGATGCTGAACAAAGTACAAATGCCCGTAACAAAAAATAATTCCGCTGCAAACAGGATACAGCGCATGATTTAGGCCGGCTATACCATCTGGTTTAAAATAATTACCTTTACGGCCGGTTGTTTGCAATGAAAATTAGCCATTTGCGGCTTATCTTCATATTTATAATTTCAAACCTTATAAATTATGTCTTTAGTTGACCTTGTAATGCCAAAACTGGGCGAAAGTATAATGGAGGCTACCATTTTAAAATGGCATAAGAAACCGGGAGATACTGTAAAGGAAGATGAAGCTGTTCTTGATATTGCCACTGATAAGGTTGACAGTGAAGTACCTTCCACCACAAGCGGTGTAATAGAAGAAATATTATTCAATGAAAATGATGTGGTGCCCATTGGTACCATCATTGCAAAAATAAGAGTCGGCGCTGCTGCAGCAGTAACACAGGCTCAACCCACCTCTCCCGTCCCACAGGAACCAGTATACGAAGAAGCAAGCGTTATTGAACAGATACCTTATCAGCCGACCAGCGCCGTTTCAACCGGCAAGCCTTCTTCCGGCAATGGTAATGGTATCAGGTTCTACTCCCCGCTGGTACTCAACATAGCACAGCAGGAAGGTATCAGCATGTCGGAACTGGAAAAAATACCGGGTACCGGCCAGGATAACAGGGTTACCAAAAAAGATATACTTACTTATGTTTCATCAAGGGCTTCAGGCGGAAACAGCACCACTGTAGCTGAACCTGCGGTAAAAGTAAGCCAGCCAATTACACAGCCTGTAGTTACAGCCCCGGTTCAGCAAACAACTGCCGAGCCTGTTGCACAACCATCGCAACTACCGGTAACGTATACAGGCAATGTAGAGATCATAGAAATGGACCGTATGCGTAAGCTTATTGCAAAACATATGGTGGATAGTGTGCATACCAGTCCGCATGTAACAAGTTTTGTAGAATGTGATGTTACCACCCTGGTGCTATGGCGTGAAAGAGTAAAAAAAGAATTTGAAAAAAGGGAAGGTGAAAAGATCACTTATACGCCCATCTTTATTGAGGCCATAGTTAAGTGTATTAAAAAATACCCGATGCTCAGCAGTTCTGTTGATGGGGACAGGATCATTATAAAAAAAGACCTCAACATTGGTATGGCTACTGCCCTCCCGAGCGGCAACCTGATCGTACCTGTTATCAAAAATGCTGACCAGTTAAATCTTGCCGGTCTTACCAAACAGGTGAACGGGCTTGCCAATGCTGCAAGAAATGGTAAACTGCGCCCTGACGATACAGTTGGCGGCACCTTTACACTCACCAATGTTGGCACATTCGGCAGCATCATGGGTACACCAATCATTAATCAGCCGCAAGTGGCGATCATGGCGGTTGGTGCCATTAAAAAAAGACCTGTGGTCATAGAAACACCACAGGGCGACAGCATTGCAATCCGTCACATGATGTATATTTCCCTCAGTTATGATCACCGGATTATTGATGGGGCACTGGGTGCCACCTTCTTAAATGCTGTTTCAAAAGAGCTGGAAAATTTTGATGGCGACAGGAGTATATAAATTTTGTAAATGAAGATAATTTTCGCCTGCATCATGAGTGTATTGCTCATACCGCACCAGGGCTGGCTTACAGATTTTGAAAAAGCCAAAACTGAAGCAAGCGAAAAACATAAGTATATACTATTAAACTTCTCCGGTTCGGACTGGTGTATTCCCTGTATCAATTTCAAAAAAACAATTTTTGAAAAAGACAGTTTTAAACAATTTGCCGATTCAATACTTGTATTACTAAATGCTGATTTCCCAAGAAATAACCAGCAGGATAAACAACAGGTTGAACACAACGAATCACTTGCCGAAAAATACAATCCCGGGGGAAAATTCCCTTTTACAGTTTTACTGGATACAAAAGGAAATATATTGAAGACATGGGATGGCTTGCCTGCCACCGGTGCAGATGGTTTTATTGCGCAAATAAAAACGATAACCAATGCAGGCAAGTGAAACCGTTGTTACAGTACCAGCAGTCTGGACAAAGGTTGCCAGGCTAATGGGTAACAGGTTTTCTATAAGCGTGGTAAGTGATGATGAAATATTTGCAAACAATTGTATTACCCAGGCTTTTGCTGAAATACAAAGGATAGAACGGCTGCTGACCACATTTAATGACAACAGTCAAACCAATCAAATCAATGCACATGCAGGCATATCAGCTGTAAAGGTTGATAAAGAAGTTTTCCAGTTAATTCAACGTTCTTTAAAAATATCCCGGCTTACACAAGGTGCTTTTGACATCAGCTATGGCGCCGTTGATAAAGATCTCTGGAATTTTAACCAGGAAATGCAACAGCTGCCCTCTCCTGCAGAAGCAAAGAAATTGGTTTACCTCGTGAACTACCGGAATATTATAGCTGATGAAGAAACCGGCACAATATTCTTAAAGGAAAAAGGCATGCGGATCGGTTTTGGAGGTATTGGAAAAGGTTATGCTGCCGACAGGGCAAAAGTAATATTACAAGAACTTGGCATCAGTAGCGGTATTGTAAATGCTGCCGGCGATCTTATTACCTGGGGTGCTCAGCCCAATGGCAAACCATGGACGATCGGCATTGCAAATCCTGACATGACAACGCATGCATTCTCATCACTTAACATTACCAATATGGCAGTTGCCACTTCGGGTAATTATGAAAAATTTACTATCATTAATGGCAAAAAGTATTCACACACCATCGATCCAAAAACCGGGCTGCCGGTGAGTGGTATTAAAAGTGTAACTATTCTTAGCCATAGTGCAGAACTGGCCGATGCCATTGCCACACCTGTAATGATAATGGGTATTGAAGCTGGTCTTTACCTGGTGAATCAACTAAAGGGCCTGGCCTGTATCATCATCGATGACAATAATAAAATTTTTACCTCCTCAAATATCACGCTGGTATGAAAATGAAAATTGCAGCGGCAGTTACTATTATAACTGCAACAACTATTTCCTGTACAACCGTAAAGGAATATCAAAAGCAAAAGATCAATGATTCCGAAATGGAACTTGCTGCAAGAAAAGTACAAAAGACAGAAATCAGTTTTCAAACTTACAGGGAAGGCGCTTCAGGTGCCAGCGGGGGTAAAACGGGCGGAGGTTGCGGCTGTAACTAACAGGTAAAATATGAAAAAGATCTGCCTCGTCGTGGTTGGGTTTTATATCGGTATACTTGCTGCTTTTTCACAAAAGAAGGATTCATCCGTTTATAAAAAAAGAAAACTTACAATGGAAGAAATAAACATTGTAAGCGCTTATTATTCGCAGGATGGTAATAACTCTGCCGTAACCGGGGGCATAGGCACAGAAGAGTTGAAGGACTATTCGCTGAATGCAGAATTAAAACTATTCAAATACGACCAAACCAACAGGAAAAAAAACTGGAACATAAACCTTGGGGTTGATTTCTACACATCGGCGTCCACAGACAATATTAACCCGGAGAATGTTTCCTCTGCTTCTTCCAACGACTTTCGTTTTTATCCTTCAATAGAACATATTGTGGAGGATGAGGCCAAAAAGAAAAAATTAAATTACTCACTGTCCTTTTCGATTGAAACAGATTACCTGTCATTTGGCATTGGCACCGGCATTACAAAAAGCACAAAAGACAACAATCAAACTTTTACAGCAAAGGCACAGTGCTATATCGACCAGGTGAAGATCATTTTACCGTACGAGATGAGAACCCCGGAGACTGGTGGCTTATATGGTTATCCTAACGAACATGATTACCCGTGGAAAGCAAGAACAACTTTTGGTATTTTTCTTTCTTACTCAAAAGTGATCAATAAGTCGCTGCAACTGGCACTGGTGGCGGATCCTGCCTACCAGCACGGTTTTTTGGGCATGCCTTTTCACCGGGTATACTTCACCGACAGCTCACTTGCCACCGAGCACCTCCCATCATCCAGGTTTAAAATTCCTTTAGGCATCAGGGCTAATTATTTTGCAGGCAACAGGATCATCCTGCGGTCATTCTACCGTTTTTATCATGATGGGTGGGGATTGAATGCACATACGGCAGACCTTGAAGCTGTTTTAAAACTTAATCCTTTTTTTTCCATCAGTTCTTTTTACCGCTTTTATACACAACAGGGCATTCAATATTTTGCGCCTTACAAAACCCATCTGCCGGGTGAGCAATTTTATTCAAGCAATTATGATCTTTCAGCATTTGACAGTCATTTTTTTGGAGCCGGTATCAGGTTTACACCTGCTGTATTAAAAGGTATCACACAGGCAGAACTGAGGTACGGGCATTATCTCCGCAGCAACAGCCTGCACTCAGATGTAATCAGTCTTTTCCTCAAGATCAAATAAAAAAGGTTGTCTTATTAAAGACAACCTTTAAATAAAAACCACAAATACTGTTTAGTCTGTTACAACAATCCTTGTATTGATACGGTTATTGACATCACGTAATAAATAGATACCGGGTAATAAATTGCCTGTTTCCACTTTTACAGAAGAAGCAAATTTGAAACGTTTTAATACAGCGCCATTCACATTTGTCAGCAACATTTCAGTTTGATCAGGCACACCTGTTTGTACTGTTACCGGAAGACCACGACGTACCATCGTTGGATAAACTTTAGCCTGTACCGGCGTAGTTGCCGCTGTGGTTTTAGCCGCAGCGTTACCTGGTCTTGCAGCAGCCTGCTGGCCTGTGATTACATTGAACATATCGGTGATACAACCAGAACCATCTGTAACGCTGTAAGAAGTATTTACAGTTGGGTTAACCGTGATCGATTTAGTAGTTGCACCTGTTGACCAGTTGTACTGACCTGCCCATGATGCAGTCAGGGTAACATCTGTACCAGGGTTAACTGTGATATTCTTTACATTGTTCACATCTTTCATGATGGTGAAGTTATCACGAACCACACCGTTATCACTTATCCATTTAGCATCGAGGCGGTTATTTTCAACTTCAAAGAACATGCTGCCACCCTCTGTAAAGTTTGAATAATACATCGCAGGATGTGTTAATTCGTCCCATGAACCTGATAACTGGCCGGAAGAACCAACCACTGCATATACAATACCATTACGCACTTCTGCAACATTTTTCGTGTATACACAGGAGTTATTGCTGCCATCATATTTACCACTTGATGCATTCAGTGCATGCTGTGCTGCGTTGTATGTATCAGAAGTACCATAGTGGCCATTCAGCAGGAAGCTTCTTTCGTAAGAATGGCTGTGACCATTCAGTACCATGTCTACTTTAAATCTTTCCAGGATAGGAACTACACGCTGCCTGATCCTTACCAGTTCACTTTCTTCATCACTGTTATGAGAACCTCTTGTATAAGGAGGATGGTGGAAGAATACGATTGTCCATGGCAGTGTATTGGCAGCCAGATCCTGTTTCATCCATTTAGCCTGTATACCTGATGTATCATATAAACTCGACCCATCTGCTTCTTTACCATAAGAATCGAGTGACACGAAGTGTATGTTACCATAGTTATAAGAATAGTATGATTCTGTATTTGATGCAACACCACCAGCTTCACCATTCTTAGGCAGGTTAAAGATGTCATAGTAAGGAATATTATGATCCAGACGCCTGTCCTGGTTGTTAGCATAATCATGGTTACCCGGTGCAGGCCATAAAATATGGTTCTTTAAAATATTACCCTGGTAATAATCAAAGAAAGTTGACTGGTATTCATTATCCGTACCTGAGTTATAAGCATTATCACCCAGCAATATCCAGCCATCCGTGTATTTATTTCCATTGAATGCCAGGTAAGCATTTCTTACATTTTCCTGGTTTTCTGAATTGTTACCCATATCACCCATTACCAGGATACGTATCTTATCTGTGCTTCCGGTAACAGGAGATGTTTTAAAGTAGTTATTGGCATCACCCTGTAGCGTTTGTACTGAAGAACCAATATTGTAGTAGTATAAAGTATTTGCTGTTAAACCTGTAAGCGTAACAGTATGTTCTGTTGACAATGTATTGTCAGTTACAGATTGTGTAAGATTACCGGCGCTTGTACCAAAACTTACCTTACTGTCTGTAGCCTTGCTTGTTCTCCACCTGAACGTAACACCTGTTTGTGTTCCGCTTGCCAGGTATGGACCTCTTGTTAATACTGCAGTTGGAATATCGTTTACAATTTTCAATGCAGTGATATCTATCACATTGATGTAGCCAAATGTACTTCCGCTCTTCACTGCAATATCAAATGTCATTTCCTTTTTACCTGTGAAAGTGAACACAGCCGCCTTATTGTAATTACGGTTATCGCTTGCATCATATTCCTGCCATACCGTTTGATCATTACGTTTGATCTGTACAAAACGGTTGGTTACAGCCAGTTTTGAACCCCAGAATTTGATCGTGTATTGCTTTGTACTGTCAAGTCCTGAAATTTTCCATTGACCATTTGTAGCAGTTGGATGTACATATGCATAATCATCTGTAGCGGTAGCAGGATAGTCACCCACATCACCCACTGTACCACTGCTCGCATTTGTAAACAAACCATTCGCCGTTGGTGAATAAGTACCATCCACACGGTTGATCACTTCCACTTTTATACCTGTTGCTACATTACCTGTATTAACCGCATTCGGCACACGTACACCAGCAGTTGCATTGGTAAGGTTATTCCAGTATTTACCCCATGCATCCGGGCCTGTTGTTAACGTGCTGTAACCAATATCAACCAGTATCCTGTTACCAACAGTGATCGATACAGTATCAAAGCTCATCAAACCTCCGTTATCCCTTACTTCCAGTTCGAACCTGTAAATACCTTCCTGCAGGTTGCTTACAGTTGTGTTTGCTGCGTTTGCGTCTGCAATGGTGAATGTTTCTGGACCTGAAACCTGGATCCATTTATAGCTGGTGATCACACCATCGCTGTCTGTGGAGCTGCTTCCTTTTAAAGCCACGCTGTTGGTTGGCAGCATAATGGTTGTATCATTACCGGCATGTGCAACAGGTGCTATATTATTAGAAGAACCATTGCTGATACTGCAGAGTGAATCCAGTATTTTTTCAGATACCACTCTTTCATAGAACAATTCATGACCGGCATTCACCACGTGTATACCATCATAATTGTATGAATCATTTATTTCGCCGTCAGCTGTTGCAACAGTTGACCAGAAATCAATAGCTGTTTTTCCAAACCTTGTATATATCCAGTCTCTCATTGCAAACAGGTTGTCATACTGAGGATCAGATAAACCGTTCCTTGGCTGTGTAGTGGTTACCCATACAGACACACTTGAATCGTCTGCCAGGGCAAGTGCTCTTTCATAATTATCTTTCTGTTCCTGCAATGAATAGTTATTTGCGGCATCATTGGTTGGCAGGTTAATGATGATCGCATCAGGATGCAGATCCAGTGCCGCAGTAATGTTATGATCTTCTGCAGGTAAAGGACGGCCTGAAGGCGGTGTAAACCCATCAGGATTTAAAGCCTGGTAGGTAGTATATCCCGGTACAGCAAGATTGATCACTTCGCTTGCAGCATTCTTTCTTTTTACATAAGCTGTAAATTTCCTTGCCCATGAACTGTCAATTGGCGTTGCTCCATTACCGTAAGCTGTGGATGAACCAAGTATTACGATCTTAAATGGCTTACCACAATTTAAGATATCCGAATCATGTGTTGCAGGCGGATTGGTTACAACAGTTGTATCATTACCACCACCTGTATTGTTAGAATAGCCGGTTGGGTAGCTTGTTATATCAACCACATTGATGTAACCGAACGTACTGCCGCTTTTTACTTTGATATCAAAGGTTGCTTCTTTTTTACCAGAGAAAGTAATCACTGCAGCATTATCATAATTACGGTTGTTGGCAGCATCATATTCTTTCCATTCTGCAGCATCAGATAATTTTATCTGTACAAAACGGTTATCTGATAATTTAGAACCCCAGAATTTAACTGAATATTGTTTTGAACTGTCAAGACCTGTCAATTTCCATTGACCATTTGCTGCACTCGGGTGCACATAAGCATAGTCATCTGTGGCAGTAGCTGGATAATCACCAACTTTACCAACAACACCTGCGCCACTGTTTGTATACAGGCCATTTGCAGATGTTGCATACGTTCCATCCACCCTGTGTACTACTTCAAGATTTATACCTGAAGGAATATTAGCAATAGAAACCGCATCTTCAATTTGAACGCCTTCTTTTGCATCCGTAAGGTTGTTCCAGTATTTACCATCTTCATCAGGTGAATTGGTCAAATTATTATATCCAACATCAACCAGTATCCTGTTTCCTACGCTTACTGCAACAGTATCATATCCAACACCACCCAAATTATCGGTTACCTTTAAGCGGAACAGGTAAAGACCATCAGTAAGGTTATTTACTGCAGTAATAGCACTCTCATCGCTTACAACCTGGTAATTATTGGCCGGCCCGGAGATCAAACTCCATTTATAATTACTGATAGTACCATCAGCATCCGAAGAGGCACTACCATCCAGTGTTACACTGCTGGCAGGTGCCATAATGATCGTATCTTTTCCTGCATTGGCAACAGGTGCTATATTAGTTATACCCGGAATAACAGTAATGTTAACTGTGGATGAAGACACACATGGTCCGTTCGCTATAGACCATTGCAAAACATACTCGCCTTCACCACCCGCAGGGGTAAATATTGCATTTGCTGAATTAACACCGCTAAACTGGCTGCTGCTTACAGAAGGACCACTCACCACTGACCAGGTACCGATACCTTCTGCAGGTGTGTTCGCTGCAAGATCAACAGGCGTTGCTGTACCGGTTACTGATTGGGCAGGGCCTGCATTAGCAGCTGTTACTGATGAATTAACCAGTTCAATATTGATATCAGTAGAACATTCACCGTTTGATAATTTCCATTTCAATACTGCCGGGCTTTCTGTAACGGTTACGCTGGTTGTTGGAGAATTAATATCAGCGATGGTAGCTTCGCCACTTACGAGTGACCAAACACCTGTTTCACCATTTGCAGGAACAGTCGCAGCCATTGTAAATACATTGTTATCACAATTGGTCTGGTCATCACCTGCATCAGCGTAAGCAATTGTTTTATTCGTTAAAGTAATAGAAGCACTGTCAGCACACTGACCGCTTGTAATTTTCCATTGTAATACTGCAGGACTTGCAGTAACCACCACATCACTTGATGGAGAAGTTACATCACTGATCTCTGCTGCACCACTTACAACTGACCAAACACCGCTTTCATTTAAACCAGCGGCTGTAGCTGAAAGTGTGAATTCATTGTCATTACATTTTACCTGGTTTGCACCTGCATTGGCAACCAGTGTACCGCTTGTACTTAATGTAACATTTGCACTGGTAGAACAATTACCGCTTGCCAGCGTCCATTTTAATACAGCAGGACTTGAAGTAACAGCAGCAGTACTTGTTGGTGAATTTATATTAGCAATAGTTGCTGCGCCACTTACAACAGACCAGGTACCAACAGCATTTGCACCTGCTGCATTTGCTGCAAGTGTAAATACATTACTGTTACACTGTGTTTGATTTGTACCTGCGTTCGCTGTACCTGAAGTGTTATTGGTTAATGTAATATTAGACGTTGTTGAACAAGTTGCTTTTGTTATCGTCCAGCTTAACACAGCAGGACTTGCAGTAACATTTACAGTAGTTGTTCTTGAGTTTACATTGGCAATAGTTGCAGCGCCACTCACTACAGCCCATTTACCTGTTTCGCTTGAAGCAACCGCATTACCTGTGATAGAAAAGCTACTGTTGTTACACTGCGTTTGTGAAGTACCTGCATTGGCAACAGTTAAAGTATTTCTTGTTAAAAGAACAGTTGAAGTACTTGTACAGCTACCCACAGCAATTGTCCATCTTAAAGTTGCTGTTGAAGATGAAACAGTAACATTACTTACCGGAGAATTAACATTCGCAATTGAAACAGTTCCGCTTACTACAGACCATGTACCTGTTTCGCCTGCTGCTGCTGCATTTGCTGCAAGTGTAAACACACTTGTATTACAAGATGTTTGTGCAGCACCTGCATTGGCAGTTGTTGGAACAACATTCGTTAATGTCACTGTTGAAGTAGTTGAACAA
This sequence comes from Ferruginibacter sp., assembly GCA_047600665.1. Taxonomy (GTDB): domain Bacteria; phylum Bacteroidota; class Bacteroidia; order Chitinophagales; family Chitinophagaceae; genus Ferruginibacter. Next base: position 990,774 of record JASGKJ010000002.1, on the reverse strand, counting down.
CTTCCTTTTGTTATTGTCCATCTTAATACAGCAGGACTTGTGGTAACTGTTACAGCCGCTGTTCTTGAATTTACACCTGAAATAGTTGCTGCTCCGCTTACAACAGACCATGTACCCGTTTCACCTGTAGCAACTGCATTGGCTGCCATAGTAAATGAGCTTGTTCTGCATTTTGTTTGAGCAGTACCTGCATTAGCAACGGTTAAGCTTGTATTGGTTAAAGTAACTGTTGCATTAGTTGAACAACTTCCTTTTGTTATTGTCCATCTTAATACAGCAGGGCTTGTTGTAACAGTAACTTTTGTTACCGGTGAACTTGTACTTGTAATAGTTGCAGCACCGCTTACTACGGTCCATGCACCTGTTTCTCCACTGGCTACTGCGTTAGCAGCCATAGTGAAAACATTATTGTTACAATTAGACTGGGCGGGACCTGCAGCAGCAGTAGTAGAAGTATTATTGGTAAGTGTAACAGTTGCGCTGGAAGTACAAGTACCCTTTGTCAATGTCCATCTTAAAACAGCAGGACTCGTGGTAACTGTTACGGTACTTGTTCTTGAATTTACAGAAGCGATTGTTGCAGCACCACTTACTATTGACCATGCGCCGGTTTCACCCGTACCCGGTGCTGTTGCCGCCATGGTAAACGAGTTATTGTTACATTTTGTTTGAGCTGAACCTGCGCTGGCAGTTGTTACAACATTATTGGTTAACGTAACAGTTGAATTGTTTGAGCAGCTTCCTTTTGTTATAGTCCACCTTAATACGGCAGGACTTGTAGTAACTGTTACGGTACTTGTTCTTGAATTTAAACTTGCTATAGAAGCAGCGCCGCTTACTACAGACCATGCACCCGTTTCACCAGAAGCAACTGCATTAGCCGCCATGGTGAAAGAAGCATTATTACATTTGGTTTGAGCAGCACCTGCATTTGAAACTGTTGAAGTGGTATTAGTTAATGTAACTGTTGAAGTGGATGAACAACTACCCTTTGTCATTGTCCACCTTAATACAGCCGGGCTGGACGTAACTGTTACACTGCTTGAAGGTGAATTTACACTTGTTATACTTGCGGCACCACTTACTACTGACCATGTGCCTGTTTCGCCTGATGCAACGGCATTTGCTGTCATTGTAAAGACAGCATTATTACACTGGGATTTTGCAGCACCTGCATTAGCAGTAGTGGGTGATAAGTTAGTTAATGTAACCGTTGCTGAAACGGTTGTACAACCAACACGGCTTACAGTCCACCTCAATACAACAGAAGAAGAACTAAGCGTAACCGTGCTTGTTCTTGAACTGGCAGATGCTATGGAAGCCGAACCGCTTACTATGGTCCATGCACCGGATCCAAACAATGGCGGAGCAGACGCATTCATTGTAAAGCTGTTACCACACAAACTCTGGTTTGCCCCAGCTGATGTAGAGGAGGGGCATGAAAGACTTTGTGCTGATACTGATACAGCAGCAAAAGCAAAGAGCAATACTGCCGCAATCCTGCCTGCAAGTAATGTTGATTTCTGTGTAAAAACCTGTTTCATTTTCATTAAAGGTTTAATTAAAGGGTACAATTATTCCAACTCTGGTCTTAATAACAGAGGAAACATTGGAATCAACTTTTGTTTTTGAGGATATAAAGATCATGCACGGCAGAACCGTCAAAATACTTTATGAATGTTTGGGAAGGTTTTTAAAACAGAGGATGCTGATTAGGGATACAAATTATCAAATGTATAACCTTATATAAATGTAAAAATATTCAATTCTATGACATAAAAAAATTTATTTATTTTTTATACTTCGAAAATGAATGATCAATACATAATATCATCATGATTTTTAATTTTTAAGGCAATCGTTATCACAAGACAATCGTAGAACTACGATTCTTAATCGTAATTCCTCTTTAGCATAAAAATAAATTGGGCGTAATAACGTTAAGTATTACCAGCACTGTTATAATCGTTTTTTTTAACCTGTTTATTATGTATCAGAAAAAAATTATTGTATTACTTGTACTTTTTACAGGTTCTTTCACCCTTTCATTTATTATACGGCCAGATGAAAGCCCTGTATTTAAAGTAAGAAAGACATATGCACAGGGGTTAGACAGCCTGGAAACCCAGTTGCTAAAATTACAATCGTCAATAGAAACAGGAAATGACAAAACTATTCACAAGACTTTTTTAGAAACAAGACTTTGTTACAAAAAGATCGAATGGATAATGGAATATTTTTTTAAATACCAGGCAGATCATATAAATGGACCGCCAATTCCGGTGGCCGATGAAACAGAACCAGAACTGCCTGCTGCACCGCCACAGGGACTACAGATGGTGGAAAGTTTCCTGTATCCGTCCTCTTCAAAGGAATCCAGGGAAACAGCCATTACATATATTACAAAAATGCTGAAGCATGTAAAAGAGGGTAAGCAAGTTGGAGAAACATTCAAGGTAACTGATGAAAATATTTTTGATGCGCTGATTGAAGAATTATTCAGGATACAGGCGCTTACAGTAACCGGGGCGGACTCTCCCCTCGCCTTTTTATCTGTACAGGAAGCAACTGCATCGCTGTCGGGTGTACAGCTGGCATTTTCATGGTATGCTGCAGAAATAGAAAAAGCAATGCCCGGAAAATATGAACAGCTTGATCATTTGCTGGAAGATGCAAAAAAATATCTTGCTGCTGCAAAGGATTTTAATAAGTTCGACCGGCTTGGTTTTATCACCCACTATCTTGATCCTGCAACAAAGATCACAGGCGAATACAAATTGATCAAAGGATACAGGGATAACCCTGCTTCCATGTTCTATTCTGTGGTAAAAAAGCAAAACTCCCTGTACGAAAAAAATATTTTTAACCCGGGCAGATATATTGATGACAATACCACTGACAGTTATAAGATAGCATTGGGTAAATTGTTATTTGCCGATCCTGCACTATCGGCAAACAATAAACGCAGTTGCGCCAGTTGTCATCAGCCATCCAAAGCTTTTACAGATGGGTTACACGTAAGTGTGGAGCTGGATGGTCACTCGCCGCTCAGCCGTAACGCACCCACGCTGTGGAATGCGGCATTACAGCGCAGTATGTTTCATGATGGGCGGAGCCGAACACTGGAAGACCAGGTAATGTCAGTATTGAATAATAAAAAAGAAATGCATGGGTCTGCACAGCAGGCAGCAGAAAAGATCATTAAAGAACGAAAGTATGCCGGGCTGTATGCCAAAGCATTTCCAAATACCAGTGCAGAAAAAGCAGCGTATAATGTTTGTAATGCAATTGCCTGCTATGAAAGAACCTTGCTGAGTTTTAACTCAAGATTCGATCAATACATGCGTGGCAATACAACCATGATGAACAACAGCGAAATAAATGGATTTAATCTTTTTATGGGTAAAGGCAAGTGTGGCACCTGCCATTTTATGCCATTGTTCAACGGCTCAAGACCACCAAGGTATTACTACCAGGATTTTGAAGTACTGGGCGTACCCGGTAATAATGATAAAAAGAAACCCTTTCTTGATAAAGATTCCGGCAGGTATAATTTCAGCAAACTCGGTTTCCAGCAATTTGCTTTTAAAACACCTACAGTAAGGAATATAGAACTTACAGGACCGTATATGCACAATGGTGTATTTAATACCCTGGAGGAAGTAGTAGATTTTTACAACAAAGGTGGCGGTAAAGGATTGAATATTGCTCCGGAAAATCAAACATTACCCTTTGATAAGCTCAATCTCACTGATAGGGAAAAGAAAGATATCGTTGCTTTTATGAAAACACTTACAGATACAACCGGTTTACAATAGTTAACCCGTTTTCAGCAATTTGTTACCTATTGCACATGCAAGACAGCACTTGGGATCACAATAATGCTTCTTAAGCTGCAGCAATGCCTGTGAATCAAACGCATTTTTGTTTTCAACATCCAGCGCCGCAAAGCCATTGGTGATCACATTTTTTTCAGCGATCATTTCTTCCAGTAGTTTAAAAGCTCTTTCCCTGTAAATTGCTTCTTTATGGTGATGACCGTAGGCAAACAATACCGGCACAATGGTATTAGTGATAATACTATTTACCATCTGCATTCCAATGGTCTTCTTTTTAAAAGCGGTTGGTTCATCAAAACAGTAATGATAATGCCAGTAGTCATTTGCTGTTATCTCAAAAAATTTTCTCATTTCTTTCAATGAATGCTGCTCTTTGATTTTTGAGAACAGGTGATTGCTGTTGTGTACGAGCATTGCAAGTTGCGCCAGTCTCACTGCAGGAAAATTAGACGGCCGCATCCGTAAAAGATGAACCGGTTCAATTACAGGCTGCAGCTTGTACTTTTTTTGAAGAAAAGCATATTCCTTCTGCAGCATCTTTGGATAATCTTCGGAAAAATGACCTGCTAACATAGACGCCTGACCGAAAATTAGTGCTTCGGTCTGCTGCAACTGGTGTTTATGCTTTGCCAATATGCTTATGGGTAATGATCGTGCAATTTTTTCAAATGTATCGCTGTTAACCACCACACCAAAGTTCTTTGCCAGCAGCCACCAGAAAGTTTCTTCCCAATGATTATTATTTTGCTGCAGGTAATTGGTTATCACGGATGACCGCTGCAGTAATCTTTCCACCAGCAGTCTTTCTTTCCAGGCGGCCCAGGTGATAGCAGGTACCTGCGCTATTATTTTTTCACAGGGAATAAAATTTCCAAACTGCATCAGTTCATCATAACGCTTTAAGAGCAGCCCGGAAACCTTTCCCTGCAATTCAAGCACGGGAAATGATCCGGAAACAGTATCATCATCCTGCCACACCACATGCAGTATCACATTTTTATAATTCTTATCTGCACTATGGCCATGCAGGTGCCAGTGTGAACTGGATATATGCAGTTCGATACTGCCAGCCCAGGTGGTATCTCCCACTTTTATTTTTGCATCAAGAAAATCGGGGCCCTGGTTGCTGTTGAATGTACCCGGGTTAATAACGTGGAGCGTTTCGCCGGCAGTAGTGCTGAGTTCGTTTTTTGTAAAGTACTGGAACTGCCAGATATATTGAAGCAGCTTTTCGGTCATAACTGTAAGGATTAACTGACCGATAAGTTATAAAAACATTTTAATATATGGAAGCTTAATCTTTTAAGAATTTGTGCTTTATTTTTCAAGTGCCTGTACCACCTTGCTGACAGGCAGGCCCATTACATTATAAAAATCGCCATTCACAGATTTAATACCCACTACACCGATCCATTCCTGTATTGCATAAGCACCGGCTTTATCGTAAGGCTTGTATTTATCTACATAAAAAGACAACTGCTCCTGTGTAAGCGGGTGAAATTCCACTTCAGTAACATCTGCAAAAGAAAATTCTTTATCATTATCCAGTATAACCACCCCTGTTATTACCTGGTGCTTTTTACCGGACAGTTTTGTAAGTGTTTCAATGGCATGATCCCTGTTCCTGGGTTTACCAATCACTTCTCTGTCTAACACAACTATTGTGTCTGCAGCAACGATCGTTTTTGTATTGCTTTTTTCCAGCGATTGCTTTACTGCCAGTGCTTTATTCCTGGCAATATGTACGGCTATTTCTGTTACAGGAAGTTCGGGAGGGTAAGATTCATCGGTCTCCTTTACAACAACTTCAAAAGGCACCTCAGCCCACTCCAGCAGCATTTTCCGTCTTGGAGACTGCGATGCCAGTATAATCGTCTTTTGATTATTATCACTCATAGTTCTTTATTAATAAAAACGGAAAAACAGCATAGATAAAATCCCCAGCAGTATCACCACTTTTATCATATTACTGATGCGGTGGTATTGCACAGTGGTTTGTGCTTTGTAAAACTGGTTCAATATCCAGCAAAGCGGGGCGATCAATAAAAGGGCGCAATACAATGCACTCAGCCACCATCTCAATTGTAATACATAAAACTGCAGGATTACCAATGCACCGATCAGCACCACCATCCAAACAGCAGCAAACACCTTTGCTGCCGGCACTCCCCAAACAATGGGCATCGTTTTGCAACCGTATTTAGCATCACCTTCCATATCTTCTATATCCTTTACCACTTCACGTATTAATGAAATAATAAAAGCAAAGCCGGCATACAACACAGCAAATTTATAAATTCGCTGCATGGCCTTGTGTATCTCGTAATCCCTTCCCATACTGATATAAAAAAATCCGCTTGAGGTAAAATAGATCACCATTACCGTCCAGGCCATTAATGCGGCGATAATGATATTACCTGTCAATAACTTCTTTTTAAAAGTGGTGGAATAATACCATAACAGTACCGCACAAACGATATTGGCAACCAGGATCAGGTAATTTGTTTTTAGTGAAACAATCAAACTCAATACCAGCCCGGCAGCGGTTATAAAGATATGCAGCAGCATGGCCCAGCGGCGGTAAATGATTTTTTCAACCACCATTTTATCAGGCTTGTTCACCCTGTCGATATTGATATCGAAATAATCATTAATGATATAACCGCCTGCAGCAATAAGTACAGATGCAGCCACCAGCACCCACATCACTTTATCCGTTAATTTTTTCTGCAGGTCAAAATAGGCTCCAGGCAGGGAAGGCAGAACAATACAATAGTAAAACAGGAATTGTGTAAGTATAATAAATACAAGATTCGGCCACCGGACAAGGCGAAAGAATGCTGACAGGAATTTCATGATTGGAATTGAGCCGCTAATGTAATCATTAAAAGCAGGAAAAATAAGTTCCCCGGTTGTTAAAGTTAACGGCTCCGGGAATTATTTCTGGTTATCTCTCCATTCGTACACCCAGTTACTCTGGATCATTTCAAGATGTCCTTCATTACTTTCTTCAGGCTTCCCTGCAAAGTTGGGTATTTCCAGCACCCACTTATACAAATCAGTAAACCGTATGCGGTAGATCTTACCTTCATTAAAGTCATCCCCAAAACGTTCATACAGTTTCATGGCAATATCTTCGTAATCTTTCCAATGAATGGGTGGTTCAAAAGTCATAGTAATTTGAAAATTTGAAAATTCTGAAATAGCTCCATACAGCTGTTACTGCTGTGGCATTATGCAACCGGGAATATATTATTCGCCTAAAAATTGTGTCTGGTCCGGCAGCTTCACTACAATGTTCCCCTCTCCTTCCAGTAACACACACTGGCAACCCAGCCTCGAATTCAGCCTTGGACTAACAGCCCTGTCAATAAAATCTTCTTCCTTATCGGATAATTCTTCCAGGAAATCTTCTCCAGCTTCCACGTACAAATGACAGGTACTGCATGCACAAACACCACCACAATTATGATGAAGTTCAATATCATTTTTTAAAGCTACTTCCAGTAAAGATTGGCCATCCTCAACACCGGTGAGTGTAACCGGTTCCATTCCTTTCTGCTCAAATTTATAAGTTATCGTATACATATTGCAAAGTTCGGGCTGCAAACCTACAGCAGAATTACCATATTTGGAAAACTTGGCATATCCTTTGACAAATTCGGCGTAAAAAATATAAAAACCATACTTATCTTTAAATCACATAATATCTAAATATTGCTGTATGAATATCAAAGGTCTTAAACCTATCCTGCTGGCAGGCTCTTTAGCCATCTGTACTTTAGTAGCCTGCAATAGCAACAATTCAAAACAAGAAGAAAAGAAGGAGCCGAAAAAGGACAGCTCAGCCAAAACAGGGGAGAAAGAAAAGGAAAAAGAAGAAGCAAAACGACCTCCTATTATTAATATAATGGATACCGTTTCAGAAAAAAGGCTGGTAATTTATATGAAAGACAGTGCTGCCAGCTTTGAAAGAGTTGGTTTAAAGCTGGGTGAGATCTATGGCAATAAATTGGGAGCTGTTTTAAAAAAGAATGGTTTAAAAATGACCGGCGCCCCCATGGCATGGTATACTAAAACAAAAGCACCTTTCTTTTTTGAAGCAGGTGTACCGGTTGATAAGGGCCCGAAAAAATTACCGGCCGGCTGCTTTACCAGGCAAATAACGGTGGATAGTGCGACAGTGGCACATTTTCATGGTCCATATGATATGTTGCCATTAGCCTATGATGCAGTAAAAGACTACATGAAGGACCGCAAGAAAAAAGCAGGCGGCAAACCTTATGAAATTTATATAGATGATCCAATGGAGAAAGATGGAAAGATGAAAGACCCGTACAGGGTACAAACAGATATTGTTTTTCCATGGAAGTAAAAGGTCAGGAGTCCGTATTATTAAAAATGCTGGTTGTCAGCTGCTGGTAAATCTCTTTTAAATGTGGATGAACTGACAGGAGTTCAAGGTGCCTGTTGATTGTACTCATGTCTTTCCTTACAGCGGGGCCTGTTTGCATATTCCTTGCTGAATACCTGTGGAGCCGGCTTGCTGTTTCATCTATCAAAGGAAGCAGTAACGTAAAATCAAGCTGCTCCTTACTGCAATAATCCTCTGTCAACGAATATAGATGATTAGTAAAATTATTTACAATCACTGCTGCAGCATGCAATTTTAACCTTGTTTCATCATCAGCCTGGCGCACTTTTGTTGAAATTGTTCCGGCAAATGATTCTAGCTGCTTAACAACGGCCTCATTACTACCGTCTACAAGCAGAGGAATCTCTGTTGCTGCACTCGCATTTTCTTTACGCAGGCTCTGCAATGGGTACAATACTCCGTAATTACCCGATATTTCTCTTAATACATCTTTAGAAACGGAACCGGCTGTATGAACAACTATTCTCTGCCCGAGTTGCAAGTCCTTCGGGATGGCCGGCAGTGCCGAATCTGCCAGTGCTGCTATATATATATCTGCATCCCTGGTAATAGTATCGAAATTGTTTGTAAAATCACTGGTCAGCTCCTGTGCAAGTAACCTGGCTGCAGCCTCTCCACGGTTATATACCTGCAATATCTCATGTCCTGCAGTTTTTATCCGTCTGCCCAGCACAGTGGCTGCGTTTCCTGCACCAATAAGTACAATTTTCATAATAATAAGATGATATAGAGCGAAAGGTCCTGGTCAGCCAGATTTAGAAAATAATTTAAAAGCCCGGTTCCCGGTTGACTTTACAGCTTACAGCTTTTACCCTATACCTGATATGTTTTATATTTGTCCGGATGAAATTAAAGCAAAAAGCAGCGCTTAGTTATATACGCACCAAATTTAAATTACTGTCGCTTATATCAAAAAGACAAACGGCAGAGCAGGCATTTAAACTTTTTTGCACCCCGCTTTCAGACAAACCCAAACGGAAACCAACTATTTTTAAATGGGCTGAAGATATCCAGTTCCGCATGGATGGGATGATCATCCGTGGTTTCAGGTGGAACCATAAACGGGCTACCAAAATCCTGATTCTGCATGGATTTGGTTCCGGCGCCTACAAGTTTTACAATTATATAGAGCCGCTGATAGAAAAAGGATATGAAGTGGTGGCTTTTGATGCACCTGCTCACGGCAGCAGTACAGGTAAAACGGTGAATGCCCTTCAGTACAGCAACATGATAACACAGGCTATCCGGCGGCACGGCCCTTTTGACGGGTATATTGCCCATTCATTTGGGGGGCTGGCACTGGCCCTGACCCTTGAAAAAGCAAAACATGACGAAGACACCAAGGTTGTACTGATAGCACCCGCCACAGAAACAACATCCGCCATTGACGGTGCTTTCCGTATGCTGGGGTTGAAAAATGATGTGGTAAGAAAGGAGTTCGATAATATAGTGATTGAAAAGAGCGGTCAGCATCCTGGTTGGTTCTCCGTAAAAAGGGCCATGAAAAATATCAATGCGAATGTGTTGTGGTTCCACGATGAAAACGATGATACCACACCGCTGGACGATGCATTAAAAGTAAAGGAGAAAAACTTCCCAAATATCCGTTTCGTAATTACAAAAGGACTTGGTCACCGCCGTATTTATACGGACGAAACCGTTAGAAAAGAGATCATTGATTTCCTGTAAAAATGTTATTTAAAGGCTGTATTTGTTACAAAAAATTTTGATTTTTTAATTTTAGACTAATATTGCAGAAAATGTTTGCCTGTATAAATAAATAGTATACAGCCCTGTACGCCACCTTTTTCAAATAAATTACGATTTAAAAGCGGGCAGGTATTAACTGTAAACATTAATAAAAAGATTATGGCGAAGAACCTGTTAATTGTTGAGTCCCCGGCGAAAGCGAAGACAATTGAAGCGATCTTAGGGAAAGACTTTGAAGTGAAAAGTTGCTTCGGGCACATCCGTGACCTGGAAAAAAATGACATGGGTATCGATGTAAAAAACAACTTTAAACCCAAATACATTGTTCCGGCAGAAAAAGAAAAAGTAGTAAAAGAGCTGAAGGCCCTTGCAAAAAAAAGCAGCGAAGTATGGCTGGCATCGGATGAGGACCGTGAAGGAGAAAGTATCAGCTGGCATTTATCCGAAGTGCTGAACCTTGATCCCAAGACCACCAAGCGGATCGTTTTTCATGAAATCACCAAGCCGGCAATTGAAAAGGCAGTAAAAAATCCCCGTACGATAGATATGAACCTGGTGGATGCCCAGCAGGCACGCCGGGTGGTGGACAGGCTCGTGGGTTTTGAACTGAGCCCCGTACTCTGGCGCAAAATAGGCATGAGTGGCGGGCTTAGCGCAGGCCGTGTGCAAAGTGTGGCTGTAAAACTTATCGTTGAAAAAGAAAGAGAGATTAACCAGTTTGTACCGGTAAGCAGTTTTAAAACTGAGGCAATACTGGCAGCTACTGATCTTAATAATAAAACAGTCGGCTTTAAAGCAGAAGGTGCAAAATACAGCAATGAGCAAGACGCAGAAAAATTCCTGCAAAGCTGTATCGGCGCAAAATATACTGTAAAAGATGTGCAGGTACGACCCGGTAAACGTACGCCTGCAGCACCATTTACCACTTCCACCCTTCAGCAGGAAGCCAGCCGTAAACTGGGTTATGGGGTAAGTAAAACCATGTTGCTTGCGCAAAAACTGTATGAAAGCGGTAAGATTACCTACATGCGTACAGACAGCGTGAACCTGAGTGATACCGCCATGGAGGATATAAAAAATGTTATCAATAAGAATTTTGGCGACCGTTACCTCCAAATACGTAAATACAAAAACAAAAATGAAAGTGCACAGGAAGCACACGAAGCTATCCGTCCCACTTACATGGAAAACAGCTTTGTAAAAGATCCTGATCTTAACAGGTTGTACGAACTCATCTGGAAACGTACCATTGCCTCGCAGATGAGTGATGCTGAACTGGAAAAAACCACGGCAAAGATTGATATCAGTACAAATAAAGAAGAACTAACGGCTACGGGTGAGGTATTGAAATTTGACGGCTTCTTAAAGTTATATATCGAAAGCAATGATGATGAGGATACAGAAGAAGGTGGTGACAGCCGCCTGCCTAATCTTACTGTTGGGCAGCAACTGGCTTTTGAACAAATGATGGCGACTGAACGTTTTACCAAGCATAGCGCCAGGTACACGGAAGCATCCCTTGTAAAAAAACTGGAAGAATTGGGTATCGGCCGACCCAGTACCTACGCCCCCACCATCTCCACCATCATCAAAAGGAATTATGTAGAAAAGAAAGATAAAGAAGGCGTAAAAAGAGATTTCCGGATATTAAGATTGAAAAATGATTCCATTCAAAAAATAATGGAACAGGAAAACACCGGCGCCGAAAAGGCAAAACTTTTTCCCACAGATCTTGGCCTGGTGGTAACTGACTTTTTAAATATGCACTTTGATAAGGTGATGGATTATTCTTTCACCGCCAGCATTGAAAAAGAATTTGATGAAGTGGCTGAAGGTAAAATGCGCTGGCCCGCCATGGTGAAAGATTTTTATGACCCTTTCCACAGCGGTGTTGAACACACACTTGAAAATGCTGAACGGGCAGTAGGCGAAAGACTACTGGGTGAAGACGAAACTGGTAAGCCTGTTACGGCAAGAATGGGCCGCTATGGCCCAATGGTGCAGATAGGCGCCCAGAATGATGAAGAAAAGCCACGTTTTGCAAAATTAAAAGTGGGACAGAGTATCGAGACCATCAGCTTTGAAGAAGCGATGGATCTTTTTAAATTACCACTGGTACTGGGTGAATACGAAGGACAGGAAGTAAGCGTAAACATTGGCCGTTTTGGCCCTTATGTAAAATGGGGTGAACAATTCATTTCAATTCCAAAAGGTGAAGATCCTGTTGAAGTGGAACTGGACAGGGCGGTAGAGATCATAAACGCTAAGCAAAAAGAAGATGCGCCTATTGCATTTTATGATGGTAAACCTGTAACAAAAGGAAAAGGCAGGTTTGGCCCATTCATTAAATGGAACGACCTGTTCATTAATATACCAAGAGCCTATAATTTTGATGAGCTTACACAAAAAGATTGTGATGAACTTATCGTAAAGAAAATAGAAAAGGAAGCCAACAGGTATATAAAACAGTGGCCTGAAGAAAAGATCTCCATTGAAAACGGCCGCTGGGGCCCGTTCATACGCTTTGGAAAGAAAATGCTTAAACTCGGTTTAAATAAAGAGGGGAAAAAATTTACTGCAGAAGAGCTGGATACAGTGGAACTGGATGATATAAAGAAAATGATCATTGCCCAGGATCCCAAAGCATTCGATAAGAAAACAACAGCGAAGAAAAAAGCGCCCGCAAAAAAGGCAGCGAAGAAAAAATAAAGTTAAAGTAAGCCAGGTTTTAAAAACCTGGCTTCTTTTTTAAGTCACAAACACAATAATCAACAGCTGTGGAAAATAATATCACTGCTGTTTTCGTTCCTTTAACGAATTTCATTTCATTAAATATAACTACCCTGGTAGAAAATAAAGAAATATCAGCACTGTTACAGCTTATCGATGACCCCGATCAGGAAGTATACAGCGCCGTGAGTGATAAGATCATTTCATTGGGTAAGGGCATTATACCCAACCTGGAAAACCTCTGGGAGAATACCCTCAATGAAGATGTGCAGGAACGCATCGAGTTAATGATCCATAAACTGCATTTCAGGGATCTGACTGAAGATTTTTCTAGATGGAAAAGCGGTAGCAATGAACTTTTACAGGGCGCTATTTTAACGGCCAGGTATCATTACCCCGATATACAGGAAGCACAGGTACTGCAGGATATTGAAAAGATACGCCGCAATATCTGGCTTGAATTGAACAACTATCTTACGCCGCTTGAACAGGCCTCTATCATCAGCAGTATCTTATACAATTACTATAAACTGATAGGTGTTGAAACTGCATATAGCCAGCCGGAAGATTTTTTGATCAATAAAACACTGGAGTCAAAAAAAGGAAATGCCATCAGCAATGGTATTCTTTACCTGGTGTTGGCAGAGCTGCTGGATATTCCCATTAAAGCGGTGAATATACCAAGACAATTTATTCTTGCCTATATCGACCCGCAGTATGAGCTGTTGAAACCCGTTGCACACAATTCAGAAAAAATAAAATTTTACATCGACCCTTTAAACGGGCAGGTGTATTCGCATAAAGACATTGAAAGCTATTTCAAAAGGATCTCTGTTCCCCCCACAACTTCTTACTTCCGCACCCTGGACAACAAAGCAGTTATTTGTTTTTTAATTGACCAGCTAAGCAGGTGTTTTGATGACGACCGCAACCGTTATAAAATGCAGGAACTCCTGTCACTGGTAAACTTGCTGGAAGAATGATATACCATGTGATTACAAAAACAATGTGGAAGGAAGCTTTACAAAAAGGCTACTATGAAGCACCTTCACTTTTAACAGAAGGCTTTATTCATACAAGCAAAGCAAACCAGGTGCAGGGAGTGCTGGAAAGATATTATAAAGGTCAAACTGATTTATTATTACTGCACATTGATGAAAGTAAACTTACAGCGGAATTAAAATACGAACTATCACCTTCAGTAAATGATTCGTTTCCGCATATCTATGGAAGACTTAACCTGGATGCAGTAACAGATACGAAGGAACTTGGTGAATCGCCGGTTGATTAAAATTCCTCTTTATTTGATTTTTAATGACCGCCGCCTAAAGGAAATTCATAAAAGAAATCACTCACTTTTATCCAGCCATTTTTTTCATACACAGATTGGGCCCTGTAGTTATCATCACCTGTCTGCAGTAATATCCAGGCCGCATGTGTTTCTGCACCCAATTCTTTTGCCTGCTCAAGCAAAGCCTCTGCAATGCCCTGCCGGCGGGCTTTTTCAGACACGAACAAATCATTCAGCAGCCACGCAGTCTTTAATCTCACTGAGGAGAAAATGGGATACAGCTGCACAAAACCGACTGTTTCCCCTCCCATGGTGGCAATAAAAATAACAGATTCATTATTACCAATACGCTGGCTTAAAAAATCAAATGCGGCAGGCAGATCGGATGCCTGTTTATAAAATACACGGTAGCTGTCAAACAGCAGCGCCACAGCCGCCACATCACTCATCGTTGCCTTCCTGATCTCGAGTACCATTTTTGGTTAATTTAGCCTTCAATAATACATCATTTAATTATTTTTTAAAAACATTCTTATGATCACCTGGCCTGATTTTGAAAAAATAGATATACGGGTTGGCACAGTTATAAGTGTTGCCGATTTCCCAAATGCAAGAAAACCGGCTTACCAGGTTACAGTTGATTTTGGTGAGCTGGGAATAAAAAAGTCATCTGCTCAGGTAACTGGTTTATATTCAAAAGAAGACCTGGAAGGTAAACAGGTGATCGCTGTTGTAAATTTTCCACCCAAGCAAATAGCCAACTTTTTCAGCGAATGTTTGATATTGGGTGTGTATAATGAAAACAATGATGTGGTGCTTTTACAACCATCGCAGCAGGTAAAAAATGGTTGCAGGATCGGGTAAGATCATTCCTGGTGGAACTTTTCAAGAAATATACTGAGCTTACGGAAATTATCTTTTTTGATGGTAAAAAAATGATTACGTCCTTCTTTACTGCATTCTATCAATTCACTCTCGGAAAGTAATTTGATATGATGGGAACAGGTTGGCTGCGATAAACCGGTTAATCCCTGCACATCACCACAACACATTTTTCCTTTACGGGAAATCTCTTCCAGTATAGATAAACGGCATGGATCGGCAATAGCATTCATTGCTTTTTCTATAAACCGCATTTCATTTTTTACAGCTGTTGTCATACTGGTTATTAGCCCCAAAGAAATTGCTTTTTATGCAATTGAACAAGATATTTTCAGTGATTAACGCTTTCATTTAAATTTACAATTGAAATGACCGAATTAACTTATTACAGATCACCAGTAGGCCTCTTATCCATCAGCACTGATGGAACAGCAATTAATACCCTGCTTTTTACAGACTGGAAAGGCGCCCGGGCAGATGATGGCAGCATTACAATAACGAAGCCGGCCAGCCTGCTCTTACAGGATTGTATACAGCAACTGGATGAATACTTTGCAGGACAGAGAAAAGATTTTGATCTGCCACTGAAACAGGATGGTTCTGATTTTCAGCAACAGGTATGGTACCAGCTCACACTTATTCCTTATGGTAAAACCATCAGTTACCTGGAATTATCAAAACGCATCAATAATGTAAAGGCCATCCGGGCAGTTGGCACTACTAACGGAAGCAATAGTATTGCAATCATTGTTCCCTGTCACCGCGTTATTGGCAGCAATGGAGATCTTACAGGTTATGGTGGTGGCCTATGGAGAAAAAGATGGCTGCTTGAACATGAAAACAAGTTTGAACATGGCGTTCAAACACTTTTTTAATTAATCCCACACAAATTTCCAGCTCCCATCACGTTGTTTTTTCCATACTGAATGAAAAATGCCCCGGCTTTCTTCTTCCTTTCCATCAGCCGATTTTAATTTCCAGGTGTATTTGCCAAAGGTATATCCTATATCACCGCTTTCAGCTGCATCTGTAAAATCAGGCGACCACACCAGGCTGGCCTTTTTAAAAACCGCTGCTGAATAAAAATGCCTGATACCTTCCCTGCCTTTGATAAGGCTGTCACGTCCTCTTTTTATAATCGCTGATTCATCAGCATAAAAAGCAAAAGCGGCTTCAAGACCTTTTTCTGAAGCCATTGCTGAAAAATCATTTTCAGTTTTTTTTATTTCTTCAATTGCTTTTTCTTTTGCACTAAGCTGGGCCGTAGCAGTACCGGAAACAATGGCAACAATGAAGAAAATAAGCAGGCGTTTTATTTTCATGAAGTAAATTTTTATATACATGAAAATAACAAATGACTATCACCATTTTTTTTCTTTGTGATGGCTGGTATCAAAAAGTAAAAAGCCCTGTTTTGTAACAGGGCTTTTATTTAGAAGTAACTCAGTTTTGTTTTTGGTGTGAGTGTTAGCAGTGTTTCATACATCAGCTTTATCGTGTCTTCCACATCTTTTTTATGCAGCATTTCCACTGTAGTATGCATGTAACGCAGTGGAATAGATATCAATACACTTGGACAGCCATCATTCGCATATGCAAATGAATCCGTATCGGTACCCGTGCTGCGGCTCACGGTATGTAATTGCACCGGTATCTTATTTTTTTCTGCAACAGACTGTACCACATCCAGGAGTTTGTTATGCACTGCCGGCCCGTAAGTAAGAGAAGGTCCTTTACCGCAGGCGGTATCTCCCTGTACGATCTTACTGATCATTGGTGTAGTGGTATCATGTGTTACATCGGTTATGATCGCAATATCAGGTTTAATACGGCGTGCTATCATTTCAGCGCCACGGAGACCGATCTCTTCCTGCACGGCATTCACAACATATAATGCATAAGGCAATTTCTTTTTATTTAACTGGAGCAGCCTCGCCACTTCAGCTATCATAAAACCACCAACACGGTTATCAAAAGCACGGCCGATCAGGTAATCATAAGCAAGCTCATCATACCCATTCTCATAGGTTACCACAGCACCAATATGCACACCCAATGCTTCCACTTCCTTTTTATTAGAAGCACCACAATCAAGGAAAAGATTTTCAACTTTTGGTTGGGTTTCTTTATCACCGTTACCCATCCTTGTATGAATAGCCGGCCAGCCAAATACCGCTTTTACCGGCCCCTTCTTTCCATGAATGATTGTACGCATGGAAGGCGCTATCTGGTGATCCACACCACCATTACGTTTAAGGTAGATCAGTCCATCCGAAGAAATATAATTCACAAACCAGCTTATCTCATCCGCATGCGCTTCAATCACCACTTTAAAAGGCGCTGTTGGGTTGATCACACCCACAGCCGTGCCGTATGGATCAGTAAAGAAAGTATCTGTAAATGGCTTTATGTATTCAAGCCACATCTTCTGACCGCTGCTCTCAAAACCGGTTGGAGATGCATTGTTGATATAATTTCTTAAAAAGGTATAGGAACTGTCAGTAAGCAAACTTTTGGTTGCTTTGGATTTTGTTTTTGCCTTTGCCATTAAAATAAATTTTTACAAATTAACTAAATACTTGCGATAGTTGTTAACAGGGCAGACAACAGCATTAATCCATCCACCCAGAAATAATAAAAAAAATAGCCTTGCTTTTTGCGAGAATAAAAATAAGTTACCAATGTAATAACTGCCACCAGTTGCAATGCCAGTGACTGCTTTACAGTAATGCCATGTTCACCTAATAGAACCGGCAGGATAAATAACAAAGCAAAAACGCCATAGATCAACCAGCGCATCATTCCCGGTGAAAGATCGGTTGCAAGACTGTGCAGCCCTTTTATTTTATCTGTGGAGATATCCCTGTTATCAAAAAGTATACACAGCATCAGCATAAATAAAAAGCGTCGGAGCAGTAAAAGCAGTTCCTCAGAAGCAATTATTCTTCCTGCAGTTTGTATGGGTATGTAAGCCGTAACAAATGTCCAGGTGAAGGCCAGTAACAATGTTTTTAAAAACCCTGCTTTTCTTGTAAAAGCAAGATGCTTAAACGGCATCAATGGTATTGAATAAATAAACGTCAGCAGGAAGGCATACAATAAATTTATGCTGCTGATACCGGATGGGATATAAAACAGGATAAGTCCGGCGAGGCCCAGCACAAAAAAAGGCAGGCTGCGCTGCTGCTTTAATATCAAACCAGTTGAAAGCTGCCTGCGGGTTGCCATACTGCCCAACAACCAGTGAAAATTATAACTGCAGAGCGTGGAGAAAAAAATAAAAATGACCAGGTAAATACTTACTTCAAAATTCAGCAGCAGGGCTGTTTGACAAACAAGCGAAGCTGCACACAAGGCGATAAAAATTGCATGAGAAATTATAAACCTGAACAGCCGTCTCATGGAGAAAAGTAATAAAGCGGGGTATCAGTTGTAACGATCACGTTGCTTTTATTCTTGGCAAAATCAGTTACATATACTTCAAAAAACAAAGTATCGGTATGAGGTCTTGGCCTGTTACTGCCACCCAGTACATTGAAAAGTGATACTTCAATATCTGCCTCGAAATTTTTACCAGCAGCAGAAGAAAGGTTTGGCAGCAGGAAAGAATCAAGCTTTGTGGTCAGCAGGTTCTTTACATAGATATAAGAAGTATCCTTACCAGCATTAAAACCAAGATCTCCGTTGCCATCCGTAACACCTACTGTAAGTTTTGGAATACTTGGATCACCTCTCACAATGCTGCTTTCCACGTAAGTAGGTTTGATGGATTTGAATGTAACCTGCGGCTCTGTTTTAAATTTAGCTTTGCCACATCCAAAAATCAGCAGACTTACCAGTATTATTAAAACTATGTTACGCATCTTTGTGTATTGATTATTCAAATTTAGGGATAGAAATTGAATCACCCCGTTAAAAATAAAGGTCTCCTGGACAAAATTTTTGCTGCCCGGCAGGAAGATTTTAACAATATTTCAATAGAAGTATTCAGGTTTCAGTATGAGCACAACAAGGTTTACAGGCAATACTGCGATACGTTAAAAACAGCCCCTGCAGGGGTTGAGGAGATCAGCCAAATTCCTTTCCTTCCAATCAGCTTTTTTAAAACACATACCATTAAAACAATGGAGTTTGATGCTGAAGCCATATTTGAAAGCAGCGGCACCACGCAAACAATCAACAGCAAACATTTTATAAAAGAGCTTTCCGTCTATAAAGAGAGCTTTTTAAAAGCATTTGATTTGTTTTATGGTGATCCTGGCAACTTGTGTATCATCGGGCTGCTTCCCTCCTATCTCGAAAGAAAAAACTCATCACTGGTTTTAATGGTGGATGAATTGATAAAACGCAGTCATCATCCGCAAAGTGGTTTTTACCTGGATGATTTTGATAAACTTTCAAAAACACTTTTGCAATTGGAAGGACGGCAGCAACCCACCCTTTTGATAGGCGTTACTTTTGCCTTGCTTGATTTTGCAGAAAAATTTCCAATGCATTTAAAACATACGTTGATAATGGAGACCGGCGGTATGAAAGGCAGGAAAAAAGAAATTACCAGGCTGCAGGTACATGAAATACTCAGCAATGCATTCAATTCATACCATATACATTCAGAATATGGTATGACTGAACTCCTGAGCCAGGCTTATTCAAAGGCAAATGGCCTTTTTAATTGCCCGCCCTGGATGAAAGTTTTAATAAGAGAAGAAGATGACCCGTTAACAATATATACTGCACAGCCTGGCAAAACAATCAGTGGTGCTATTAATGTGATCGACCTGGCCAATATTTATTCCTGCAGTTTTATTGCAACAGAGGATGCAGGCAAATTGTATCCGCATGAAAATTTTGAAGTACTGGGAAGGCTTGATAACACAGATATCCGTGGTTGCAGCCTACTTGCTTTATAAAGTTGAAAGTTAGAGAATACACCAGCCTTGAACTTTAGTCTTTAAACTCTCTTTAACATAGCTCCAGCGCCTGTGATATATCATCCAGGATATCTTCGCTGTGTTCAAGACCGGTAGAAATGCGTATAAGCCCCGGCGTTATATTGGTGGCAATACGTTCTTCCTCGGTCAGCTTGGCATGTGTGGTGCTTGCCGGGTGAGAGGCAATACTTCTTGTATCACCGAGGTTAGCAGTAAGGGAAAGCATCTTTAGACTGTCCAAAAATTTACGGCCGCTTTCGAGACCACCTTTCAGCTCAAAGCAAACAATACCTCCACCATTTTTCATCTGTTTAATTGCAATAGCATGCTGTGGGTGGCTTGGGAGAAAGGGATATTTCACACTGCTGATCTTTGGGTGGTTTTCCAGCGCTGTTGCTAATGCCAGTGCGTTTTTTGCATGACGCTCCATCCGTACATCCAGTGTTTCGAGGCTTTTACTTAGTATCCATGCATTGAAAGGCGATAAAGCCGGGCCGGTGCTGCGGCAAAAAAGATAAATATCATGGATCAGTTTCTTTTTACCAACGATCACACCACCCAGCACCCTGCCCTGTCCATCAATCCACTTGGTGGCGGAATGCACCACCAGGTCTGCGCCAAAATCAATTGGGCGCTGGCATACCGGGGTGGCAAAACAATTATCTACATTTAAAAGAAGATTGTGTTTTTTAGCCAGTTTACCTGCAAATTCAAGGTCAATGATCGCCAGCCCCGGGTTAGTCGGAGTTTCCAGGTAGATCATTTTCGTATTCGGCCGGACTGCGGCCTCCCAGGTCTCCGTTTTATCAGCATCCACATATGTATATTCAATACCATAATTGGGTAAATACTTTTTTATAACTGTTTGTGTACTGCCGAAAATGGAGCTGCACACCAGCAGGTGATCTCCTTTTTTAAGCAGGGTCATAAAAGAAGCAAATACAGCGCTCATACCGGAAGCTGTGGCATAACCGGCTTCAGCACCTTCGAGTGCCACCATTTTATCTGTAAATTCCTGTACATTGGGGTTGCTGAAGCGGCTGTAAATATTATCGTCGCTTTCATCAGCAAAAGCAGCCCGCATGTCTTCTGCATTATCAAAGCAAAAGCTGCTGGTGAGAAACATTGGAGCCGAATGCTCCATTTCATTTGTCCTGTCTGTCTGTATCCGTATCGCCTTTGTTATTGGATGTTTCATCTGGTTCTTATAAAACTTGGTTTATTTATGAGCTGGCAGTATATAATACAGTTCAGTTCTTAATTACTTTCACCTCCCAGGAAAGATTGGTACCACCTTTCCTTAATGTATCAGCTACCGAACAGTACTTATTCATAGATAACTCACAGGCACGCTGTGCCTTTTCTTCATCTACTTTCCCCGTAATAGTGAAGATCACTTTTATATCTTCCCAAAGCGAAGGTTCTTTTCCTTTCTCCCTTTCACCAGCAATGTTGATAGAGAAATCGTCTACCTGCTGGCGCTGTTTCTTCAGGATCATCACTATATCAATAGCACTGCAGCCTCCAAGCCCCATTAACAGCATCTGCATTGGGCGTATACCGGAATCAAGACCACCTGTTTCACTGCTGGAATCCATCCGGGCAACATGCCCTTTTGAATCTACGGCCTCAAAAGCGAAGTCGCCTTCCACTCTTTTTAGATTTATTTCTATCATTTCCCGAAATTTTATACAAATATAATTGCTGCAAGCCTTTACTTTGCACTTCTTTATTATGTTTCGTTGATGGAGTACTATTATTACCCCCACCCGTTTAAGCTTGAAAGCGGCGCTGAATTACCAGAACTGAATATTGCTTATACCACTTACGGCAAAATGAATGCTGATAAAAGCAACGTGGTATGGGTATGCCATGCACTCACGGCAAATTCGGATGCGGCGGATTGGTGGAATGGCGTGATAGGTAACGAACATGTTATTGATCCTGAGAAGTATTTTATCGTTTGTGCCAATATACTTGGCTCCTGCTATGGAAGTACTGGTCCGTTAAGTATTGACCCAATAACAAAAGCCCCCTTCTATCATAATTTCCCGATGATAACTATCAGGGATATGGTAAATGCCCATATACTGCTGAGGCAGCACCTGGGTATTGAAAAAATATTTCTTTTAATGGGGGGCAGTATGGGTGGCTACCAGGCAATGGAGTGGTGTGTAATGGAACCTGCGGTCGTTACCAACTTGCTCTTACTGGCTACTTCTGCAACAGAAAGCGCCTGGGGTATTGCAACACATACCGCACAAAGGTTATGTATAGAGGCCGACTGCAGCTGGAAACAACCCAGCCCCGATGCAGGTGCCAAAGGTCTCAAAGCAGCCCGTGCCATCGGTATGCTAACTTACCGGAATTATGATATTATGGTACAGCAACAGTCTGATCCCGATTCAGAAAAGCTGGATAATTATAAAGCCTCTTCTTATATCAATTACCAGGGAGATAAACTGGTAAACAGGTTTAACAGCTACAGTTACTGGTTACTTACAAAAAGTATGGACAGCCATCATATTGCCCGTGGGCGTGGTGGTGAATGCCCCTCCGTATTGCAAAAAATAAGGCAAAAGACCCTGATCATTGGTATCAGCAGCGATATACTCTGTCCTGTTTTTGAACAAAAGTTCCTTGCCAAAAACATCCCGGATGCCGACTTTATAGAAATTGGTTCCGATTATGGGCATGATGGATTTATGGTGGAATCAAAAGCCATATCTAAACACCTGGCAGACTGGATTGGCACGATTTTTTAGACAGAAAAGCATTATTCCATTAAATTGGTATACTTTATTCCTTTAAAACCACCACCGTTCCTTAACATTTAGTTAATAGGACGATTGTATGACAATTCAATGTTTAAACATCGTATTTTTGTTTTATAATACTTATGAATACAGCAAATACTAAAAGTAAAGGAGTTGGTAAAAAGATCTTAACAGCAGTACTGGTTGCCCTGGTGGCGGGTGGCGCTGTGGCATGGTATCTTTTTACAAAAAAGTTTGATGATACAGCCGCTGCGAAAGCTGACTATACAGTGAATGCACTTGAATTTATGCAGGAGTTTCATAAGGATATAAGCAGTGCGAATAAAAAATATACAGAAAAGATAGTGACGGTCAATGGAAGAATTGCACAAGTGGAAGCAGCAGACACAACTATTAACCTGAAGATGATCGATACAACAACTGGCGACTATGTAATATTTGCATTTCAGCAGCAGGATATGCCTGCGGCAAAGCAGGTGAAAACCGGGGACAGTGTATCAGTAAAAGGTTCGTGCAGCGGCGGGCTTTACAGCGACATACTGGAAACAGGTTATATCACTTTTAAAAGATGTTCGCTTAATAAATAAAACAACAAAACGCTCAAAAATAGACAAATGAAAAAAACAACAATTCTGTTTGCCCTTACTGTAGTTTCAGCAATGGCATTTGCACAAAAGAAAACAACCACTTCGGCAACCGTAAAATTTGATGCCACCACCAGCCTGGATGCATTGCCTTTAGCAGAAAACAAAACTGTTATCGCTGCAATTGATCCTGCTAAAGGGACAGTTGCTTTTGAAGCTGCTGTAAAAAGCTTCAGTTTCAGCAACCCGATGATGCAGGAACATTTTAACGGTGAAAGATGGATGGATTCTGAAAAATTTCCGAAATCAAGTTTTGCAGGTAAAATAACGAACCTTGCTGATGTAAACTTTGCAAAAGATGGCACTTATACAGCAAAGATCGACGGAGAATTGACTATGCATGGTGTAACAAAACCATTAAGCACTACAGCTATCATTACTGTTAAAGGCGGTGCGGTTACAACCACTTCTGATTTTACTATTAAAGCAGCTGATTTTGGTATTGGCGATGCTGGTGGTAAAGTAGCAAAAGAACCAAAGATCTCTGTTACTGCAGATTTCAAATAAATATAAAGACCAGGACATAAAAAAATCCCACCATATGATATGGTGGGATTTTTTTATTCAGCAAGTTCTTTTATCTCATTTTAAATGATTCCAAAAACTTTGTATTGAAATTACCTTTCTGGAAATCTTCATTCTCCATCAATTGCAAATGAAAAGGGATAGTTGTTTTAACCCCTTCAATTACATATTCACTTAATGCACGGTGCATGGTATTGATCGCTTCTTCCCTCGTCTGTGCAACAGTGATCAATTTACCGATCATACTGTCGTAATATGGAGGGATAACATAACCTGCATAAACATGGCTGTCCACACGAACACCATGACCACCCGGCGTATGCAATACTGTTATTTTACCAGGGCTTGGCCTGAAATCATTATAAGGGTCTTCTGCATTGATACGGCATTCAATAGCATGCATCTGCGGGAAATAATTGCGGCCACTTACTTTATGACCAGCTGCAATTTTTATCTGTTCTTTTATTAAATCAAAATTGATCACCTCTTCTGTTACGCAATGCTCCACCTGTATACGGGTGTTCATTTCCATAAAGTAAAAGTTGCGGTGCTTATCAACCAGGAACTCAATGGTACCAACTCCTTCGTAATTGATAGAGGAAGCAGCTTTAATAGCAGCATCACCCATTTGGTTCCGGAGTTCGTCGGTCATAAAAGGAGAAGGCGATTCTTCCACCAGTTTCTGGTGCCGGCGCTGGATACTGCAATCCCTTTCACTCAGGTGGCAAACATTACCAAACTGGTCGCCTGCTACCTGTATTTCAATGTGGCGGGGTTCCTCCACAAATTTCTCCATGTAAATACCGTCATTTTTGAATGCAGCCGCAGCTTCTGTTTTAGCGCCATCGTATGCTTTTTCGATCTCAGCTTCACTCCATACCACCCGCATACCTTTACCGCCACCTCCGGCAGTTGCTTTCAGCATTACAGGATAACCCACCCTGGCTGCTTCTATTTTTGCATGATCAACACTTTCCAGCAAGCCTTCCACGCCAGGTACAACAGGCACACCTGCTGCGATCATGGTTTGCTTTGCCGTGATCTTATCTCCCATTGCGTTGATCATATCTGGTGTAGGACCGATAAACTTAATGCCGGTCTCAGTACATATTTGCGCAAACTTTGCATTCTCAGCCAAAAAACCATAGCCTGGATGAATAGCATCCGCATTGGTAATTTCAGCCGCAGCCATGATGTGCGGAATATTCAGGTAAGAGTCAACACTTGCAGGTTTGCCAATACAAACAGCTTCATCTGCAAACTTCACGTGAAGACTGTCTTTATCAGCGGTAGAATAAATGGCCACCGTTTTAATACCCATTTCTTTACAGGTCCTTATCACACGAAGGGCAATCTCACCACGGTTAGCAATCAGGATTTTTTTAAACACGATTGGATAAGTTAAAAGTTAAAAATTAAAAATTAAAAGGGTGTGTAAAGTCGTTACCGGCTTTTCACTTTTTAATTTTTACTTATCAGGCAGGTTCCACCAGGAACAGTGGCTGGTCATATTCCACGGGACTTGCATCATCCACGAGTACTTTTACAATTTTACCACTCACTTCACTCTCTATTTCATTAAAGAGTTTCATCGCCTCAATAATGCAAACCACTTTGCCAACTGTTACTTCATCGCCTACACTGGCAAATACCGGTTTACCCGGACCAGACTGGCGATAGAAAGTTCCTATCATCGGACTTTTTATTGTAACAAGATTGTCTGTTTTTTGAGCGGGGGCTGCTGCAGGTGAGGCAGGAGCAGCAGGAGCCGCAGCCGGAACTGGTGCTGCTGCAACAGGTGCTGGCGCTGCAAAACTTCCAGCATGCGCCACTATATGCTGTGCAGGGTCTTTTTTCTGTTTTATGGTGATTTTGATACCTTCTTCTTCAATGGTGATTTCTCCAATATTGGTTTTGTTGATGAGCTTTACCAGCTCCTGGATTTGTTTGATGTCCATGTTTAAAACAGTTATTTGTTTTTATGCAATCGGGCAGCTAAGGTATGGAATGATTTATCAATTATGCAACTATTTATAAAATAAAAAAATAACAAAAAAGGCAAAAATTGGGGATAAATTGCTCAAAACAGGCTTAAAACAGGCCAAAAATCATTAAAAACAGCCAGAAAATAAAAACGGGCTAATTTTTAAAATTAACCCGTTTTTCATCGTTAAAGTCTGCATTATTTAACTCTTTCCACGTATTCACCTGTCTTGGTGTTTACTTTAATCAATTCTCCTTCATTAACAAAAAGTGGCACATTCACAGTTGCACCAGTTTCAACAGTAGCCGGCTTTAAAGTCCTCGTGGCGGTATCACCTTTTACACCCGGCTCACTGTAGGTAACCAGCAATACAATTTTATCAGGAAGCTCCACACCCATCGGTTGCTCTGTTTCGCCATTAATCAGTACAGATACCTCTTGGCTTTCTTTTAAAAATTGCGGCGCATCCACCATATTTTCAGGAACAGTTATCTGTTCAAACGTTTCGTTATCCATGAAGCTGTAACCACTGTCGTCTTTATACAAAAACTGGTAAGGCTTCTTTTCCACCCTTACCGGAAAAATAGTTTCACCACTATTCCAGGTTACTTCAATTGTACGGCTGTTATCCACCCCTTTTAATTTAGCCCACACTTTGGCGGCTGCACGGGCAGTTTTATTCTGCCCAAATTCAATTACACTGTAAAGACTGCCATCTATTTTGATGATGAGGCCTGTCCTCATGTCTGCTGTAGTTGCCATCTGATTTGTTTATATTTTTTATTAACAGGCTGCGAAAGTAGTGATAGTATTGAAAAAAAGGAAATTTGGTTTTAAACCATGCCATAAAACAGATTAACACCTCATTTGAACCAAACGCAGTAGTTTTACGCCCTTAAAATAAAATATTTTGAAAAGATCACTTCTCCTCTTCTTCTTTTGCTGCAGCTTTTTTATTACCCGTGCGCAGGACGCTTCCGCCGATATTTTAAAACGGGTACAACAGGTGCCATCCTTTACTATATATACAGCACCCGACAGTACAGCCTTTACAAATGAGCAATTGCAAAAAGGCAAACCACTGATAGTAATATTCTTTAATCCTGATTGCGACCACTGCCAAAAAGAAACAAAAGAATTACTGGCTTACAAAGAGGAATTAAAGAACATCCCCATTGTAATGGCTTCTGCCCTGCCCTACAGGCTTATTAAAGACTTTTATACAGAATATAATATACAGTCCATGCCCAACATAAAAATGGGACAGGATTTAAATTATATACTTGGTTCCCAATACCAGCCCACCCGTTACCCGGGAATCTTTATTTATGATGCTGCAGGCAACCTGGTCAAAGTATTTGCCGGCAATGCAGGAGTACCTGCCATGCTTGATGCACTGAAATGATCAAAGTTTTGATTTTTTCCCCTTTTAGTTGACGGTTTACTTTTTTATGCCCTTACCTTTGCGCCGAAATTTATTATTACCAATAAAACATTTTTTACCATGAAAGTAACCGTTGTAGGTGCAGGAGCCGTAGGTGCCACCTGTGCTGATAATATTGCCCGTAAAGAACTTTGCTCTGAACTGGTTTTACTCGACATTAAAGAAGGTGTTGCCGAAGGCAAGGCACAGGATATGATGCAGTGTGCAACCCTGCTTGGGTTTGACACAAAAATTACTGGCAGTACCAACGATTACAGCAAAACAGCCAACAGTGATGTGGTGGTGATCACCAGCGGTTTGCCCCGTAAACCAGGTATGACAAGGGAAGAACTGATCGGTGTAAATGCCGGTATTGTTAAAAGTGTGGCTGAGAATATTTTAAAATACTCTCCCAATACCATTATCATTGTTATCAGTAACCCAATGGATACTATGACCTACCTGGCGCTGCAGGCAACCGGTTTGCCAAAGAACAGGATCATCGGTATGGGCGGTACGCTGGACAGCAGCCGTTTTAAATACCAGCTCAGCCAGCACCTTGGCTGCAGCCCTTCTGACCTGAATGCTGTGGTGGTTGGTGGTCATGGTGATACCACAATGATCCCCCTGATAAGGATGGCAACATGGAACAGTGTACCGGTAACAGATTTCTTAAGCAAAGAACAACAGGATAAAATTGTAAAAGATACCATGGTGGGTGGCGCTACTTTAACAGCCCTGATCGGTACTTCTGCCTGGTATGCGCCTGGTGCTGCCGGTGCTGCACTTGTAGAAAGTATCCTGCGTGATGAGAAAAAATTATTTACCTGCTGTGTTGCCCTTGATGGTGAATACGGACAGAAGGATATCTGTTTGGGCGTTCCGGTTACTATTGGCAGGAATGGCTGGGAAAAGATCCTTGATTTTAAACTGAATGCTGACGAACAGGCTGCTTTTGACAAAAGCGCTGCAGCAGTAAGAAGCATGAATGATGTATTGAAAACATTATAAGACCGGATTTATTTGATCAATGCCCCGCAACTATCCTGTTGCGGGGTTTTTATTTTGGTACCGGCCGCAGTTCTGTACCGGGATTTGTTGCGAACATGCCTAATAGTTATGTTATTTGCGGTGAAGATGAAATAACAGCTATTTCTTTTGGTATCACAATTACAATTATGCCTTTGGTTTGAACATATTGAGCCACTCTGCTCTCCGTTGAAGTATAACATAAAAGCAAAACAAAAAAAGGAGCAGATAAATCTGCTCCTTATAGTTAATGTAATACGTTAAATCAATTATTCCTCCTCATCAAAGCTCATCGCTTCCTTCGTCGTCATCAGCAATTCATATTCTTCCTTGCTGCCCACGATCATATTTTCAAACTCACGGAGACCAGTACCTGCAGGTATCGGGTGACCGGTGATAACGTTCTCTTTCAAGCCCATCATCAGATCTGATTTACCCTGTATTGCTGCAGAACTTAACACCTTGGTTGTTTCCTGGAACGATGCTGCAGATATCCAGCTCTGTGTACCCAGTGATGCTTTCGTAATACCCAGCAACAACGGTGAAGAAGTAGCAGGTCTTGCATCACGGTATTCAACCAGTTTCTTATCAGTCCTTCTCAGGATAGAGTTTTCTTCCCTAACGTCACGGAGTGTAACAATCTGGCCAGACTTCAGCTTGCTGCTTTCACCTGCTTCGGTAACAACCTTTTTATCAAAGATGTTATCGTTCTCGGTGTTAAAGTCCAGTTTATCTTCCGTATCACCTTCAAGGAAAATTGTGTCACCGGCATCTTCAATAGTTACCTTACGCATCATCTGGCGAACAATTACTTCAATGTGTTTATCATTGATCTTCACACCCTGCAAACGGTAAACTTCCTGTATTTCATTCACCACGTATTCCTGCACCGCATAAGGGCCTTTAATAGAAAGAATATCAGAAGGAGCTGTTTGGCCATCACTTAATGCAGCACCGGCTTTTACAAAGTCACCATCCTGTACCAGGATCTGGCGTGTTAATGGCACCAGGTATTTCCTGATAACACCATCTTTTGCTTCCACCACAATCTCCCTGTTACCACGTTTGATGTTACCAAAAGAAACCACACCATCAATTTCACAAACCACAGCAGGGTTTGCAGGGTTTCTTGCTTCAAACAATTCGGTTACACGTGGAAGACCACCCGTGATATCTTTCAGTTTGCTCAACACCCTTGGTATTTTCACGAGCACCTGTCCGCTTCTTACGCTGTCGCCTTCTTCCACCACGATGTGGCTGCCTACAGGCAGGTTGTATGTTTTGTTTTCTTTACCTTCTATAACCAGTGAAGGCAGTTTGGTTTTATCTTTTGTTTCGATAACCACTTTTTCACGGTGACCTGTTTGTTCATCCGCTTCTTCACGTACTGTAATACCTTCCAGTATGTTATCAAACTTAACTGTACCAACAATTTCAGAAACGATTACATTGTTGAATGGATCCCATGTACAGATCACATCACCCTTGTTCACTTTCTGGCCGTCTTTTACATTTAAAGTAGCACCATAAGGAACGTTATTAGTGATCAGTAAACGGTCATTCTTAACATCCATGATACGCACCTCACCCGTACGGCCAATTACAACCTGTACTTTCTTGCCTTCATTATCTTCAGTCGTTACTGTACGCAGACCATCGAACTGGATTGTACCTTCAAACCTTGCTGGCATTGTAGATTCAACCGAAGCTGAACCAGCCACACCACCCACGTGGAAGGTACGGAGGGTAAGCTGTGTACCAGGTTCACCGATTGACTGTGCAGCGATGATACCAACTGCATCACCTTTCTGCGCCATATAACCGGTAGCCAGGTTTTTACCATAGCATTTCACACACACACCACGTTTGCTTTCGCAGGTTAATACTGAACGGATTTCAACTGTTTCAACTCCGCTGTCTTCTATTTTCTTAGCTACATCTTCAGATATTTCTTCGCCAGCGTTTACCAGCAGTTCATCCGTTACAGGGTGGAACACATCATGCAAAGATGTACGGCCCTCGATCCTGTCGCTCAATGGTTCAATAATATCTTCGTTATCTTTTAATGCAGAAGTTGCAATACCACGGAGAGTGCCACAATCTTCGTCATTAATAACCACATCCTGTGCAACGTCCACCAGCCTACGTGTTAAGTAACCGGCATCCGCTGTTTTAAGGGCCGTATCCGCAAGACCTTTACGGGCACCGTGGGTAGAGATAAAGTATTCCAATACGTTCAAACCATCTTTAAAGTTTGAAAGGATCGGGTTTTCAATGATCTCACTTCCTGATGAACCTGATTTACGTGGCTTAGCCATCAATCCCCTGATACCTGCAAGCTGCTTAATCTGCTGCTTACTACCACGGGCACCTGAATCAAGCATCATGTAAACAGAGTTAAAGCCTTGTTTATCTGCTGCCAGTTCCCTGATCAAAGTTTCTGTAATCTTGGTATCCACACGGCTCCAGATATCTACAATCTGGTTGTAACGTTCGTTGTTTGTGATAAGCCCCATGTTGTAGTTATCCCAAACCTCGTCTACTTCACCAGTTGCATTTCCAATCAGTTCCTGCTTAATATCAGGAATGATAAGATCATTAATACTGAACGACAAACCACCACGGAACGCCATACGGTAACCGAGTGTTTTAATATCATCCAGGAATTTGGCTGTAGTTGGAACGTTTGTCCATTTAATAATATCACCAATGATTTCCCTTAATGACTTTTTAGTCAGCAACGCATTGATAAAACCAACACTTTTAGGAACAAACTGGTTAAATATTACACGACCTACAGTTGTTTCAATTAATTTCCTTGTTAAAGTACCGTCTTCATTACGGTAATCGGCTTTCACTTTTATATGAGCGTGAAGGTCAATTTGCTTTTCATTGTAAGCTATCACCACTTCCTCAGCAGAGTAGAAAGCTTTACCTTCTCCTTTTACTTTTTCTTTATCAGTAGATTTTTTACCCTTGGTGATATAATACAGACCAAGTACCATGTCCTGTGAAGGCAGGGTGATTGGCGTACCATTCTGCGGGTTCAAAATGTTGTGAGAAGAAAGCATCAGTAACTGGGCTTCCAGGATTGCGGCATTGCTCAAAGGCACGTGGACCGCCATCTGGTCACCATCAAAGTCGGCGTTGAACGCTGTTGTTACCAACGGATGCAGTTGTATCGCTTTACCTTCAATCAATTTTGGCTGGAAGGCCTGGATTGACAAACGGTGAAGTGTTGGCGCCCTGTTCAGCATTACCGGGTGACCTTTCAAAATATTTTCAAGGATATCCCAAATAACAGCTTCTTTTTTATCAACCAGTTTCCTTGCTGATTTTACTGTTTTTACAATACCTCTTTCAATCAACTTGCGGATGATAAATGGTTTGAACAGTTCTGCCGCCATATCTTTTGGCAGACCGCACTCATGCATTTTCATTTCAGGCCCTACCACGATTACAGAACGGCCAGAATAGTCAACACGTTTACCAAGCAGGTTCTGACGGAAACGGCCCTGTTTACCTTTCAGTACATCACTCAGTGATTTTAAAGCACGGCCACCTTCTGCTTTTACAGCATTTGATTTACGGCTGTTATCAAACAGTGAATCTATCGCTTCCTGGAGCATACGTTTTTCGTTACGTAAGATCACTTCAGGCGCTTTAATCTCTAACAAACGTTTCAAACGGTTATTACGGATAATTACACGACGGTAAAGATCATTCAGATCAGAAGACGCAAAACGGCCACCATCCAGAGGAACAAGCGGACGCAGTTCCGGTGGAATAACAGGAATGTATTGCATTACCATCCATTCAGGACGGTTGTTGATCCTTGTGTTTGCATCACGGAAACTTTCCACCACGCTCAAACGCTTTAACGCATCTGCTTTACGTTGCTGTGAAGTTTCGCTTGCTGCCGCATTACGCAGGTCGAATGATAACTGGTCAAGATCGATGCGTTGCAGTAAATCATGTACTGCTTCTGCACCCATCTTGGCGATGAATTTATTTGGATCTTCATCAGGCAGGTGCTGGTTATCTTTTGGCAATGCATCAAGAATATCCAGGT
Organism: Ferruginibacter sp.; assembly: GCA_047600665.1. Taxonomy (GTDB): domain Bacteria; phylum Bacteroidota; class Bacteroidia; order Chitinophagales; family Chitinophagaceae; genus Ferruginibacter. The sequence continues at coordinate 958,502 of JASGKJ010000002.1, read as the reverse complement.
ATTCTTCTTCAGTTAAAAGATCACCGAAGTTCTGGCCTTTATCTGCACGGATACCCGGCTGTATCACCACGAAGCGTTCGTAGTAAACGATGGTCTCTAATTTTTTAGAGCTCATGCCCAGCAGGTAACCAATTTTATTTGGTAATGATTTAAAATACCAGATATGTACAACCGGCACCACCAGTTTAATGTGGCCCATTCTTTCACGGCGTACTTTCTTTTCTGTTACTTCCACACCGCAACGGTCGCACACGATGCCTTTATAACGGATACGCTTATACTTTCCGCAGGCACATTCGTAATCTTTCACAGGTCCGAAAATTCTTTCGCAGAACAAACCGTCTCTTTCCGGTTTGTACGTACGATAGTTGATTGTTTCAGGCTTTAATACTTCGCCAAAGCTTTTTTCCAAAATGCTGTCTGGCGATGCCAGGCCAATGGTAATTTTTGAAAAACTTGCTTTTGGACGGTTTTCTTTTTTAAATGCCATATTGCTATCTAATTGATAATTTTTTAATTGATAATTGCCGGTTCGTTGATAGTCCATAATCAATGGTTTTAACCATTAACTATGGACCATTAACTATTGACTTATTCAAAGTTCAAATCCAGTCCCAAACCTCTTAATTCATGAACCAATACATTGAATGATTCAGGAATACCTGGTCGTGGAATATTTTCACCCTTCACAATTGCTTCGTATGTTTTTGCCCTTCCGATGATATCATCAGATTTAAGCGTTAACAGTTCCTGCAATATGTTGGATGCACCATAAGCTTCCAGTGCCCATACTTCCATTTCACCAAAACGCTGACCACCGAACTGTGCTTTACCACCAAGCGGCTGCTGTGTGATGAGTGAGTATGGCCCGATAGAACGTGCATGCATCTTATCATCCACCATGTGGTGCAGTTTGATCATGTAGATAACACCCACGGTTGCTTTCTGGTCAAAGCGTTCACCTGTTTCACCATCATATAAATAGGTGTGACCGAATTTAGGCAGACCTGCTTTGCTGATGTTTTCATCTATTTCATCAACAGTTGCACCATCAAAGATTGGCGTAGCGAACTTAACACCGAGTTTTTCACCAGCCCAGCCAAGCACCGTTTCATAGATCTGTCCGAGGTTCATACGGCTTGGTACACCCAGCGGGTTCAGTACGATGTCAACCGGTGTCCCGTCTTCCAGGAACGGCATATCTTCTGCACGAACGATCTTGGCAACAATACCCTTGTTACCGTGACGGCCCGCCATCTTATCTCCCACTTTCAGTTTACGCTTAACAGCCAGGTAAACTTTAGCCAGTTTTAATACGCCTGCAGGTAATTCATCACCAATGCTGATGTTGAATTTTTCTCTCTTGTAACGGCCCAGCTCTTCATTGTATTTAATGTTGTAGTTATGCAACAATACGTTGATGAGGTCATCGGTTTTCTCATCACCTGTCCATCCTAATGGATTTACGTTCAGGTAATCTATATTAGAAAGATTCTTTTGATTGAATTTGGCACCTTTACCAATCAGCACTTCACCAAAGTTGTTGCTCACACCAGAAGAAGCCCTTTCTTTCAACAGTGTAGTCAGTTTATTAACTACCAGTTCAAGAATATCTGCTTCGTTCTTTTCATGTGTTTTTTCAATTTTTTCCAGGCTTGCTTTCTCACGTGCTTTTGCATTCTTGTCTTTCTTAGCACGCTGGAATAATTTTTTATTAATAACAACACCTTCAGTTCCGCTTGGTGCTTTTAATGAAGCGTCTTTTGCATCACCGGCTTTGTCACCAAAGATGGCACGTAACAACTTCTCTTCAGGAGTTGGATCACTTTCACCTTTAGGAGTGATCTTACCGATAATGATATCGCCTTCTTTAATATGAGCACCAATACGGATGATACCGTTCTGGTCAAGATCTTTTGTAGCTTCTTCACTTACGTTCGGGATATCTGGTGTCAGTTCTTCTTCACCCAGTTTAGTATCACGAACCTCTGTTTCAAACTCACTGATATGGATAGACGTAAACAGATCTTCTTTTACCACTTTTTCAGAGATCACAATAGCATCCTCGAAGTTGTACCCTTTCCATGGCATGAACGCCACTTTCAGGTTACGGCCCAATGCCAGTTCGCCATCTTTTGTAGCATATCCTTCTGTTAAGAAGTCACCTTCTTTAACTTTCTGTCCTTTGGTTACCGCAGGACGCAGGTTGATACAGGTTTCCTGATTAGTACGAACGAATTTGGTGAGTCTGTACACTTTCAGTATCTTCTTCAAAAGATACCAGGCGCTGCATTTCGCTCCTGTCATAACGAACATGAATTTCATTTGCATCCACAAATTCAACCACACCATTACCTTCCGCATGTACCTGGATCCTTGCATCACGGGCAGCTTTACCTTCCAAACCTGTACCTACAATTGGTGCAGTCATCCTGATCAGCGGTACCGCCTGGCGTTGCATGTTCGATCCCATCAGTGCACGGTTGGCATCATCATGCTCAAGGAACGGAATGAGCGAAGCACTCAGACCAACGATCTGGTTTGGTGCAACGTCCATGTATTCCACTTCTTGTTTATCCAGGATCGGGAAGTCACCTGTTTGGCGACTCTTAATTTTATCTTCAACAAAATTGCCTTTTTCGTCCATTTCAATATTGGCCTGGGCAATTTTAGCTGTATCTTCTTCTTCTGCACTTAAGAATGTAATTTTCTTCATGTCAGCTTTACCATCAGTTACTTTATGGTAAGGCGTTTCAATGAAGCCCATTTCATTTATCTTGGCATGAACGCACAAAGTGGAGATCAAACCAATGTTTGGACCTTCCGGCGTTTCAATTGTACAAAGACGGCCATAGTGAGAATAGTGTACGTCACGAACCTCAAACCCTGCCCTTTCCCTGCTCAAACCACCGGGACCAAGCGCCGAGATACGGCGTTTGTGGGTAATTTCAGAAAGCGGGTTTGTCTGGTCGAGGAACTGAGATAACTGTGATGTACCAAAGAATGAGTTGATAACAGAAGACAAAGTCCTGGCGTTGATAAGGTCAACCGGTGTAAATACCTCGTTGTCCCTTACGTTCATTCTTTCACGGATGGTACGTGCCATACGGGCAAGACCAACACCAAACTGTGCGTACAATTGTTCCCCTACTGTACGTACACGACGGTTGCTAAGGTGATCGATGTCATCCACCTCGCTTTTACCATTGGTTAACTGAACCAGGGTTTTGATGATAGAGATGATATCATCTTTTGTCAACACCTTTTTCTCAATTGGCAAATTCAGACCAAGACGGCGGTTAATCTTATAACGTCCCACTTCACCAAGGTCATAACGTTTGTCACTGAAAAATAATTTATCAATAATACCTCTAGCAGTTTCATTATCAGGAGCATCTGCGCCACGGAGCTGACGATAGATATGTTGAACCGCTTCCAGTTCACTGTTAGAAGTATCTTTATTTAAAGTGTTGTAAATGATTGCGTAATCACCACTTACTTCTTCTTTTTGTATAAATACGCTCTTTACTTCCATATCGATGATCATACCGATATTTTCTTCATCAAGAACCGTATCCCTTTCAAGAACGATCTCATTCCTTTCAAGGCTTACCACCTCACCGGTATCTTCATCCACAAAGTCTTCCACCCAAGTACGGAGTACACGGGCAGCCAGACGCTTACCTACATAACCAGCCAGGGATTTTTTATCAACTTTTACCTCATCAGCCATACCAAACAGTTCCAGGATATCCTTATCTGTTTCGTATCCAATAGAACGCAACAGCGTGGTTACCGGGAATTTTTTCTTACGGTCGATGTAAGCATACATTACATTATTAATATCAGTAGCAAATTCCATCCAGGCTCCTTTAAAAGGAATTACCCTTGCAGAATAGATCTTGGTACCATTTGGATGTATTGACTGACCGAAGAATACACCGGGTGAACGGTGCAGCTGGCTTACCACCACCCTTTCAGCACCATTGATAACAAAGGTACCACGGGGGGTCATATAAGGAATATTACCGAGGAACACATCCTGAACGATGGTCTGGAAATCGACGTGCTCTTCATCATTACAGCTAAGTTTCAATTTAGCTTTTAAGGGCACAGCATAAGTAAGTCCCCTTTCAATACACTCTTCAATCGTATAACGTGGGGGATCCACGAAGTAATCAAGGAATTCCAGTACAAATATGTTACGGGTATCGGTGATAGGGAAGTTTTCCTTAAACACACGGAACAAACCTTCATTCTTACGCTTGTCGGGCGTAGTTTCCAACTGGAAGTAATCTTTGAAGGATTGAATCTGGATTCCGAGCAAATCGGGAGTTTCTGCTAAGAGTTCAACTTTACCAAAATTGAAACGCTGAGCAGAGGGTGATTTTGTTGCAGCCATATTGTATTTAAAACGTTTTAAAACTGAGAAGGTCCTAATTAATTCCGGGCTTGAAAACAAGTGAATGCCACTAACCCTAAATTAAAGGATGGCAAAGTTAGGAATTATTATTCAAAAAGGGATATGGTTTTTACGAAATTTTATGATTTTGGTTTGATTTTTGATAAATGGGGCCAGTTTAAACTCATCCCACTACATCCCGATTAAATCTTCCAGGCTTTCCGGTAAAAAAACGGCTATTCATTTATTTTTCCAACTTATTAATCCTCAATCCATTCTGTGGAATGAGCCTCATAACACCTATTTTTTTTCCAAAAAACGGACTGACACACAATTATACTTACAGTCTTTCGTTATAAATAGTTGAGAAAGGTTCCGAAAAAGCTTGATTCGGTAACCCGATCTGATAAAATCCATATTGACATGAAAAAGCTATTACTACTGCTATTTATAACCATAACCAGTTTTTCTGGTATAAAAGCACAATGTCCCATCGGCGCTTTTGCGCTTAAAAGTACTTACGCACAATGCGGCAGCGGCTGCGGCGTATTACTGATCGGCTGGCCCTCCGGCGTACTTGTAAACATTTACGGCGGTACTCCACTAAATATTATTACAAGTGCGGTTATTACCGGCACACTGGGCAGTGGTACCACCGGTAACGCATTTGTTTGTGTACCATGTAATGTACCTCTTGTATTTGCTTCTTCAGCAACAGGAGCAACTTCTGGTTGTGTAATTGCTGATGTTGGCACAGTGCCTGTTAAACTCAGCGGGTTCGCTGCAGTATCTTCCGCTACCAGGGCATCTTCATTAAAATGGACTGGTTCAAATGAAATAGCAGGTATAAAATATATTGTACAGCGTGCAGCTGACGGAAGGAACTTTTCGGATCTTTCTACCATTATACCTGAGAACAATGGTAAAGACATACATACCTATTCTTTTAATGATGAATCAACACTGCCAGGTAATAACTATTACAGGATAAAAGCTGTTGAAATAACCGGCAATATAACTTACACTGAAACAGTCTTGATCAAGAAACAAAATGATTTTTCTGTAAGCGTATACCCTAACCCGGTAGTAAATAATTTTAAAGTTAGCCTGCCAAAAAAATTCTTGCCGGCCACACTTGAAGTGGTAAATGCGCAGGGACAAACTGTTTATTCAGCAAAAACACAACAGGAAACCACCAATATCAGTAAGGCATTTCAGAAAGGTGTGTACGCCTTAAAAGTAACTGCTGCTGATAACAGTACTGTTACTCAGAAAATAGTAAAAGAATAAAGAGAAATACAACCCAATTAAGCAGACCGGGCATCATACATGATGCCCTTTTTTTTACTTACCAACTAAAGCGATCACTTATTCGCCAGCGGTTTTACTGTATAGCCTTCTTTTTGCAACAATGCAATCAAACCATTTTTACCAGGCAGGTGGCCAGCCCCAACCGCAACAAATACGCTTTCCTTATTCATGATCGCATTAAGCTTTTGCACCCAGTTCTTATTCCTGTTATCCAGTAAAACATCCTGGTATTCTTCCATTCCAAATTCCTTGTCATTAAAAAGTGTTTCGATCTTATCCAACTGCTGGCTTTTATAAACCCTCATCATCGAATCAAAATAAATCTTGTAGGTATCAATACTGTCAATCGACTTAAGCAACTCCTTTGCCTGCTGTTCGTAAGGAATACTGTCAAATACAGCAGACTGAAATGCCATTGTCTCCAGTCCTTTTATTTCTTTTTTATTCAATTTTGCAAGCCGCATCAGTTCCTCTTCCACCCCACTGGTTACTTTGCAGGGCATCATTTTGGGGTATAACATTGCCACCAGCATATAAGGTTTCATGCCTTCCATCATGGCGAAAGGCAGTTTTAAAGAGTCTTTAAAAAAATTGCTCACTCTTAAATAATCTTTTTCAGGCAGCAGGTCTTTCAATTTCTTTCCTCCCTTCATATTCATCATCAGCAGCCCGCCAAACAACATCGATGGGTCATCCATGTCCAGCTCCATGTACATTTCATCTGCAGCTTCCAAAGATTTTTTTAACTGACTGCTGAATTGTATATCCTCTTTACACATCAGGTGAAAAGTGCCGAAGAGATAAGAACTCCTGGAAAGCCCCTTACCGCTTACTTCCCAAAGAAGCGTGTTTTTGTCACTATTTTCAATCAATGCCTGTTTCTGCTGGGCATTGATGTTGAAAAAAAACAATATTGAAATTGACAGGAGTAATATTTTACGCATAGGTCACTTACTTATATTAAAACCATTTTTTAAAAGTATAGAAACTTATCAGAACAGGAAACTTTAAAATTAACCAGTACAACAGGTACCGGTCTGCCACATTTTATTTTTTTGTAATTCAACCATTTTTTTTAGCTTCATTCTCTAAAACCATTTACGTGAAACCCTTCATCACCACCCTAATGCTGTTTGCATTTTGCAAACTGGCAGCCCAGCCAACCTTACCGGATTTTGGTAAAATAGAAAAAGCTGATCTTGAAATCACCAACTGCAGTTTTGAGCAAAATGCCAAAGCCATGGTTCTTTTTGATGTAGGCGAATTTTATTGTAATATCTACCCCTCACTCATGAATCCTGTGATGATACAGAATGAAAGAAGGATCCGGATAAAAATACTTAAAGACAAAGGCCTGGATGAAGCGAACATACATATCCGTTACAACAGCTTTGGTGGCAATGAAATAGTGAAAGGCTTGTCCGCCGTTACTTATAACCTTGATGCCACCGGCAATGTGATTACCACAAAAGTTGATAAAAAATCAATCTTTGAGAAAAAAATAAACAAACGTATCACCGAGATCGCTTTTTCGTTTCCTGAGGTAAAAGTGGGCAGTGTTATTGAATATAAATATACAATAGAAGGATCAGGCAGGAGCAATTGGTATTTCCAGAAAAACATCCCGGTTGTTTTGAGCCAGTTTACAATTGACTTTCCGACTGAGCTCGAGGTACGTACGACACCCTACTGCAGCCTGCCTTATGAAAGGAAAAGAGGTTCCCGGGGAAGAGATATGGAAACTTTTAGTATGCAAAACATTCCATCACTTCATGATGAATCGTATATAACCTGTGAAGAAGATTACCTGCAGCGGCTTGAAACAAGACTGGTAGCGGTAAATTTTGCAGGCTCGCCCAGGCGCAGCCTTACCCTTACATGGCCCAATATTATCAGGAGCCTGATGGACGATATAGACTTTGGTGTGCAGTTAAAAAGAAATATCCCACGTACGGCTGACCTTGACCTGCTTTTAAAAGATGTGACTGATCCCTACAGGAAGATGTGTATCATTCATGAATATGTAAGGAAAAACATGCAATGGAATGAATATGATAATATCTGGGCGCTGGATGGGGTAAAGTCTGCGTGGAAAGATAAAAAAGGAACCAGCGGTGAGATAAATCTTATACTGGTTAATCTTTTAAAAGATGCAGGTCTTAATGCCCACCCTGTACTGGTGAGTACACAGGATCATGGAAGGGTAAATACTTTTATACCGGAGGTCAGCCAGTTCAATAAAGTAATGGCCTATATACAAATGAATGACAGGAAATATGTGCTGGATGGAACAGAAAAATTTACCGCTACAAAACTGATCCCCACAGATGTGATCGCCACGCAGGGCCTGGTAATTGAAAAAATTGATACAGAAGAATGGGGTTGGCAAACACTTTGGAACGAAGATGATATTTACAAGGATTTTATTATTGTGAACGGCCAAATAGACAAAGATGGCATAATGAAAGGCGATGCCTCGGTTATGTCATATGATTATTCCAGAATTGAAAGAATGCCAAAACTGAAGGAGGGTAAGACAGCTTTTTTAAAAGCTTTTTACAGCCAGGAAAACGGGGGTGCGAAAGTTGACAGTATAGATTTTGAAAATGAATACGCAGACAGTTTACCACTGGTGCAAAAATTCAGTTTTTCAAAACCGGTTAATACATCGGGTGATTACCAGTATTTCAATACAAATATGTTTGCCGGGCTTGAAAAAAATCCCTTCGAAGCCGACAACCGGTTTTCGGATATTTTCTTTGGATATAACCAGCAGATAACAATAGTAGGCAATTATACCGCCCCGGATGGTTATATTTTTGAAGAGCTGCCAAAAAATATCAGGATGATGATGCCGGATACAAGCATTAACTTCACAAGACTTGCTGCACTAAATGAAAATACCGCCTCAATGAAAATAACACTCGATTTCAAAAAACCTGTTTACAGTGTGGAGGAATATCCAGAATTCAGGGAGTTCTATAAGAAATTGTTTGACCTGCTGAATGAACAGTTTGTTATAAAGAAAAAGAGTTAACCCAACCTGTTCTTTAAATAAAAGCAGCCGCAGCGGCATGAAATTAATCACAAGTACACTGCTTATCCTGTTAATAACCTGGCAGTAAAGATCATACTTGAGTTTGCCAAACCTGTATATGCAGCAGATGAATACCCGGCATTTAAAGAATTCTATAAGAAGCTGTTTAATTTATTAAATGAGCAGTTTGTAATTCGTAAAAAAGCTAAACAAGTTTTCCATTTAATGATACAAAAAATATTCATACTCCCGGTTTGCTTAATTGCATTCTTTTCCGCTGCCGGTCAAGATATTGCGGCAATGCTCGCTTCGATACCAGACAGCCTTAAAAAAGGTGCTGCTGTAATAACACATGAAGCAGACATTAATTTTGAAGTGACCGACATCGACAGGGCTTATTTAACTGTTCATAGGATCTTTACAGTAATGAATGTATCAGGTAAAAAAGCCCTGGAGTTTTACAGTTACAGTAATGCATCCAGGAGCCTGAGCAGCGCAGATATAAAAGTATTTGATTCACTGGGAAAGCAAATTGCAAAATATAATGAAAAGGATATGTCTTCTTCTGCTGTTGGCGAAGGGCTTGTTCCGGATGGCAAACTAACTTACTTTGAAGCAGGCTCGAAATCTTATCCTGTAACAGTAGAGTTGAAATATGAAATAAAATTTAAAGGAACATTAAATTATCCCCCGTATGAAATACAAACAGAAGATGAAGCTGTAAAATATTCTTCTTTTACTGCAAGGGTTCCGGCTTCACTTGATCTCCGCTACAAGCCCAAAAATATTGTATTAACACCTGAAATCAGTAACGATGGGAAATACAAAATTTATAAATGGGCGGTAAATAACCTGCCTGCACCTGAATACGAGGAGGGAGCTGTTGATCATGAAAGCAAGTATCCACAGGTGATCCTGGCACCCAACAAGTTTCACATATACGATACAGAAGGAGATATGACTTCCTGGAAAAATTTTGGCCTATGGGATTACAGCCTGCTTAAAGACCTCTACGATCTTCCTGCTGAAAGAAAAAGCTTTTTTAAGGACCTGGTTAAGAATGCCACCAATGACAAGGAGAAAATGAGGCTTGTATATAATTACCTGCAAAAAAATTTCAGGTATGTTAGTATACAGCTTGGTATAGGTGGTTATAAACCTTTTGCTGCATCCTTTACTGATCAGAAGAAATATGGCGACTGCAAAGGATTAAGCTTTTATACCCATTGTGTATTAAATGAACTTGGCATAAAAAACTACATTGCGCTTATCAATGCGGATTACAATGTGGAACCCGTAGATCCTTCTTTTCCCTGTAACCAGTTCAACCATGTAATTCTTTGTGCCCCCGGTACAAAAGACACCACCTGGCTTGAATGCACCAGCCGGACAAATGAATTTGGAGTTTTGGGCAGCTTTACTGAAAACAGGAATGCATTGCTGGTAACGGAGAATGGAGGTGTACTCGTATCGACGCCGACAAGCAGGTATACAGATAATCTTTTCAATGCACATACAATGGTAACACTGGCAGATGACCTGTCTGGAAAAGCTGTTATCAATATCGGGTTAAAAGGTGAGTACAAAGAGAATTTTGTAAGCGCCATCAATGAAAAGCCCGATGAACAGAAATCATATCTTACCGATGGGCTGGGTATAAAGCAACCTGATGAATTTATCCTGTCAAAAAAGGAAAGCGATGGAACCTTTAATGGTGTTATCGAAGTGGCTATTGAAAAAATCCCTGAATTCAGTGCAGGCAGCAAAATCTTTCTCACTAAACATTTGTGCAAACTTTTTAAGCGAAAGTTACCAAAAGCAGAAAACAGGCGGCTTGATTTCTATTTCAGGTATCCATTTGAAAAGTCTGATACAACCGTTTACAAACTCCCTGTTAACTATATAGTGGATGTGTTACCTCCTGCAAAGAAAATTGAGTGTGACTATGCAAGTTATATTACTAACTATTGGTTTGTTGAAAATGAACATGCATTGTACAGCACTGCCAAACTCATTTTAAAAAAGAATAAAATCCCTGTTGCCGGTTATAAAAAAGTAAAAGATTTTTTTGATGAGATGATAAAGGATGATACCCAGCATATTGTTGTGAAGAAAAACTAAACAGCTAGCTACAATTGAATATGAGCAAGGCTGCCCCCTTTGCCAAAAAATTTCTCAATGCGCTTATTGACAGCACCATCCGGCACTAATGCTGGTGCATGGTGGGGCTTTATTCTTGCATCTATCACCAATGGCCCTTTACAGCCCCAATGTTTATTTTCAATAAAACTATCTATTCCATTAATATCATGTGAGGGATTGCAGCGGGTGAAACTAACCCATAAAAAATTACGAAGGTCTTCGGCTAAAAAAGCTGCATCATCACATATAACAATTAGTACCACTTCTCCCCCATTGTTACCAGTTATTTTACCAGCAAGTTGTACATTCAATAAAGCAAATTCGTCTTTTGCTTCCCCATAGCCGGCAAATGTTTTTCCCTGCAGGCTTATCACACCCGGCATTACTAACCGGGCATTTTCAAAACCATTGAGTTCTTTTAAAGATTGTGGCACTTCCACAGCCAGTTTCCTTCTCACATCTCCATAAGCTGCAAAAACCACTTTGCTGCCGCTGTTAAGTGAAGTACCAGAATAATCCAGTGTATCGATGGTGGTATTGGTGTAAAAATGAATATCCCTTTCCATGTCAATTCTTTCTAATACAAAACGGAAATAGTTTTCAATATTATGAGTATCCAGCCTGTTCTCATCATCTGCTGTGATAAATAAAAATTTTGCGAGGCTGAGTTGCCCTGTACCCAGGATATGATTGGCTATGGTAAGTAACTCTGCCGGTTGTTTTGTTTTAGCATATGGTGTATATCTTTCACTGCCGATAGCTAACAGTAACGGGTGAACGCCGGCAGCATCCACCGCATGCACTTCTTTAAGACCGGGTATTTCCTGTTGTAATGCATTGCCGGCTATTTCATGGATGAGCTGCCCAAAACTGGTATCCTCCTGCGGCGGCCTGCCCACTACGGTAAATGGCCATATGGCATTTTGCCGTGCATACACTTTGTGTATTTTCATCAACGGAAAAAGGTGTTCAAGGCTGTAATACCCGAGATGGTCGCCAAAAGGGCCCTCCGGTTTATTTTCGCCCGGGTACACTTCACCAGTTATAACAAAATCAGCATCCGTGCTGATACAAAAACCATCTTTATAAGCATACCTGAACCGGCGGTTACCCAGTACACCTGCAAAAGTCATTTCACTGATACCTTCGGGCAAAGGCATTACCGCAGCAACGGTGTGTGATGGTGGCCCGCCAACAAATACACTTACCTTCAACGGCTCTCCCTTTTTATTCGCTTTTGTTTGATGGACTCCAATACCACGGTGAAGCTGGTAATGTAAACCGGCTTCTTTATTGGGTATATATTCATTGCCCGATAATTGTATCCGGTACATCCCCAGGTTTGCGTTCATTATCCCGGGCTTATCTATATCTTCTGTATAAACCTGCGGCAATGTAATAAAGGCTCCGCCATCTTTTGGCCAGTGATGTATTTGCGGAATATCCTGCAGCTGTATTTCCCGGAAAAGCACAGGCTTATTGAATGGGTTTTTAAATGGCAATGCTTTTATTGCTGCCAGCCCTGCCGAAAAATTTTTGAATGGATGCCTGAGTGCTTTAACCGGGTCGTTCTTCAGCTCAATTAATTGCTGCACCACAGCCAGGGAATCACGGAATATGAACTTACTTCTTTCAAGCGTACCAAAAATGTTAGATGCCGCCCTGAACCTGCTGCCTTTTACATTTTCAAATAACAATGCAGGGCCTTTTGCTTCGTGCACACGCAGGTGTATAGCAGCCATTTCAAGAAAGGGGTCTACTTCTTCGGTTACACGTACCAGTTGCCCGTTCTTTTCCAGATCAAGCAGGCATGCTTCCAGTGATTGATAAGCCATTCATTTTTGTTTCGGTACAAATGTAGTGGGGAATGATGAATAGAGAATGAGCTATAGTAAATTATGAACTATAGGCTAAGCTAAATATAGCTCGGGCAAGTACAAGTGAGGTTAATTTTCTCTTTCACCAAAATAAAAAACTAACAGGGCAGGTTCACAAGAATGTTGAAGAACGCACTGTTGCCGGCAACAAAATTATTTCAACAGTTTTTCCAATGCTCTTTCCAACGCCGGGCCACGGAGGTTTTTTGCCACAATCTTTCCATCCGGGTCAATAAGAAAATTCTGGGGAATACTCTGTACATGAAATTTACCGGCCACTGAATTGGCCCATCCCTGCAGGTCACTTATATGGCTCCAGGTAAGACCGTCCATCGTAATGGCATCAACCCAGGCTGGCTTTGATTTATCTAATGATACACCAAGCACGGTAAAGTTTTTATCCTTGTACTTATTGTAATTGGCCACTACATTTGGATTTTCCTGGCGGCATGGCCTGCACCAGCTTGCCCAAAAATCCACCAGTACATATTTACCCCTGAAAGAAGACAGCGATACTGCTTTACCGCTTGTATCAGGCTGTTCAAAATCGTCCATAACCGTACCAATGGCGTTGCGTTTTGCTTCTGCAATAATTTGCGCCACATAAGTACCCATGCCAGATGCCTGTACTTCCGGTGTAAGCATATTATACAACCGTTCAGTGGCGGCAGGGTTTTCAGCCACCTGGTTATAGCGGATGGCTGCCAGGGCGGCGATGTGAGAAGCTGGCTTTTCTTTTATAAAATTTTCAGTTACTTTCATCACGCCTGCTGTTGCAGCAGAATCATAAGGAGCATTCTCAGCAAACACATGCTGGTACGGGTACAACTGCATTCCCAGCGACTGGAAATCATTGTGCGAAGGCGACCCTGTAACAGCAGCAGCATTCAGTGCATTTTTGTCGCCAGTAATTTTCACACTGCTGTTATCAAGAAACAACGTGATGTAAGGAGGTTTTTTATCAAATAAGATGATCCTGAAATCGGGTGCTGCCATCTTACCTTTAAAACTGAATTTACCCTGCTGGATTTTTGTTTCAGCTTCGGGAGCGCCTGTTTGACCATTCAATAATGATACAGATGTACCATCCGGGAATCCAGTTAGAACTGCATCAATAGTAAACCCATCTTGTATTTTGTTTTCAGCAGGCTTAACAACAGTTTTCGATTTGGCAGGAGTTTTAGACTTTGGTTTTGTCTGCGCTACCGCCACAAAAGGAAACAATAAGGTGATTAGCAAAAATCTTTTCATGCCACTTGGTTAAGGCTGCAAGTTAACCCGTTTTAGTAAAATGAATCAATCAAGCACCCCTTTTAAGAATTCTTTTGTAGTAATGGCGACATTATTGCTGTCTTCAAGTGCTTTTATATAGGCGGTGCCAATAATGGCGCCGTTTGCATGTGCGCAGGCGGCGCTGAAAGTGGCTTTATCTTTAATACCAAAACCCACCAGCACCGGGTTAGTTAATTTCATAGCTGCCAGTTTTTCAAGATAAGCATTCACATCCGTCATGTTTTTATCACTGCCGGTGGTTGAAGACGAGGAGACTGCATATAAAAAACCTGTGCTGAGGCTGTCGAGCTTTTTAATTCTTTCTGTTGCTGTTTCAGGTGTAACAAGAAAAATAAAATCAAGCCCGTATTTTTTTATAATGGCGCCATATTCTGTTTCAAATTCGTATTGTGGAAGATCCGGGAGGATCAATCCATCAATACCAACAGCTTTTGCATCGGCACAGAATTTTTCAAAACCATATTGCAATACAGGATTCATATATCCCATCAGTATCACACCCGTTTTTTCCAGTGCCGGTTCTTTCCTGAAATCTTTTAATTGCGCAAACAGTTTTTCAATACTCATCCCATTTGCAATAGCGATGGTGCTGCTTTGCTGTATAACAGGTCCGTCAGCCAGCGGGTCACTGTAAGGCATACCCAGTTCTATCAGGTCTGCGCCATTCTCCGCCAACGCTTTTATTATTTCAAGGGTACTGCTTAACTGCGGGTAGCCTGCGGTGCAATAAATATTGAGGACGTTTTTATTTTTTTGCTGAAATATGGATTGTATGCGGCTCATGTTGTTTTGTTTTTTACTGCTCTTCTTACTTTACTTACCCCCTCTTCCTCTATCGGAAGAGAGAGGAAGAGGGGGTGGTGATATCAATACTAATACAATTGTGTTATTGGAATTGCCTCACCATCAAGAAGAATGTATTTATATACAGGCTTGGCATCTATATCAAGTGTGAGTTTAAAAGCTGCCTTTGCGGCATTTCTTTTGGGAAAATCAACAACAATAGTATCCCCTTTTCTTTCCACTGTATAATTGCTGCCGTTAAAATCATCATCAATACAACTGACCAGTTCATACCTTTCCCCGTTAATGTTTGAAAGCATTTTAACCGGTTCTTTCGCCCTGTTGCAATCGCCGAGCTTTTCATATTTTAGTTTGTGATTGATAAATGAATCGCTGCAGGATGCAAACAATATCAACAGAAAAACGGGGATCAGTTTCATTTTATAAATATTTCATGTAGGTTGCTAAATCTTTATCTCCACGGCCGCTTAAGCAGATCACCACTCTATCTCCGGTATTTAAATGCAATTGTTCCAATGCAGCAAAAGCATGTGCCGTTTCAAGCGCAGGAATAATACCTTCTGTTTTGCTTACCATAAAGCCGGCCTTCAATGCTTCATCATCTGTTGCACTTAAAAAAACACCACGACCGCTTTTAAACAAATGCGCATGCAAAGGACCAATACCGGGGTAATCCAAACCGGCTGAAATGCTGTGCGGTTCTACAACCTGGCCGTCGGCTGTCTGCATCAATAAACTTTTACTGCCATGTAATATACCCGGCGTACCTAATTGGGAAGTTGCCGCACTCATGCCGCTGTTGATGCCACAACCAGCTGCTTCCACAGCCACTATTTTCACGGCTGGCTCATCCAGGAAATGATAAAAAGCACCGGCTGCATTACTGCCGCCGCCCACACAGGCGATCACATGAGTTGGCAATTCGTTGCCTGTTTGCTCCAGCAGCTGCTTTCTTATTTCTTCGCTGATGATGCTTTGAAACCTTGCCACCATATCAGGATAAGGATGCGGCCCCACCACGCTGCCAATGATATAATGCGTATCCACTGGATTATTGATCCAGTCCCTTATTGCTTCATTGGTGGCATCCTTTAATGTTTTACTACCGCTGGTGGCTGGTATTACGGTTGCACCCAGCATTTTCATTCTTGCTACATTCGGCGCCTGCCTTTCAATATCTTTTTCGCCCATGTACACAATACACTGCATGCCTTTTAATGCACATACAGTGGCTGTTGCAACGCCATGCTGACCGGCACCGGTTTCCGCAATGATCCTTGTTTTACCAAGCCGCCCCGCCAGTAATATCTGGCCAATGGTGTTATTGATCTTATGGGCACCGGTGTGGCAAAGGTCTTCCCGTTTGAGATAAACAGTTGTTTTATATTTTTCGCTCAGCCTTGCTGCATAAAACAATGGTGTTGGCCTGCCCACATAATCTTTCAGCAGCTGGTGAAATTCCTGCTGAAAACTTTTATCATATATTATTTCCAGGTACCTGCTGCGTAATTCCTCTACATTGCGGTGCAGCATTTCGGGAATATAGGCTCCGCCGAACTGTCCATAGTAACCCTGCTCGTTAACTGTGTAATTATTTTCTTTTGTTTCCATCATTTGTAATACTATTTAGCATTCTTGCGTCGCACACTTGTACTGCAACAATTACATCATCATTTTATAGAAGAACTTTCATTAGGTCTGACCTTCGGTGCCGACCCGGTTTCAAACAATCAACTCCAGGAATTTTAAATCCAGCCACCGGTCAAACTTCCAGCCCACTTGTTTAAAATGTGCCACTTCCTCAAAACCAAATTTTTTATGCAAGGCTATACTCGTTTCGTTTTCTGCATCGATGCCTGCAACAATGGCGTGCAACCCTAATGATTTTGCTGCGTCAATCAGTGGGGGCATCAATAACTTGCCCACGCCCTTTCCTCTTGCATTTGCTGCTACATACACCGAGTTCTCCACTGTTTTACTGTAGCCGGGCCATGGCCTGAAAGGCCCGATACTGCTGAATCCCAGCAACACACCATTCTCCATGGCAACAAAAACAGGAAAGCCTTGCTGCTTTCTTTGTTCAAACCATTCTGCACGCATGGCAAGTGTATGTTGTTCGTAATGCCACACTGCAGTGGTGTTTACAATAATGTCATTGTAAATCTCCAGCATTGCCGGTAAATCTTTTTCAGCTGCCTGTCTTACTTCGATCATTTTTTATTTTAGTTACACGAGGTATCCGGTGAAAGGACCGCAACAATATTCAATCACGTAAGATCCTTTACAAACTGCTGCACTTTATCCATATCCTTTACACCTGGTGCCACTTCAAAACGGCTGTTAATATCAACCGCAAATAATGCCTTACCGGAAGGTGACTGCGCAAACTCTTTTAGTTGCACCACATCAGCCGGTTCAATACCACCACTTAAAAAATAAGGCTTACCCACCTGCACATCTTTCAGTTTATCCCAGTTAAATTTCTTTCCGGTGCCTCCGTAACCTGCACCTTCCGTATCAAACAGGAACATGTCGCACATTTCCATGTAGTCTTTGATACGCCAGCCGATATTATCGGTCTCACTGATACGGAAAGCTTTGACCACGGAAATATAATCAGCAATCTTTTCACAATAGCGTGGAGATTCATCGCCATGCAGCTGTACCATGTGCAGCCTGCATTCATCCACCATCTGCAGTACATCTTCAATGGCTGCATTTACAAACACACCCACTTTGTTGATGTTATTCTCTTTTCTTATCTGGCTCGTGGTCATGTGCCGGAGCACATAGCGCTGCGACTTGGGATAAAAAATAAGCCCGCCAAATGTTGCGCCAATGCCGTGCAGTTTTGAAAACTGCTCTTCCTGTGTAATACCGCAAACTTTTACTCTCATAATGCTTTGCATTTGTTTCACACCACGAAACAAAGAATACAAAGTGCACAACGTTGTTTCGTTGTCTACTTAGTGTGCTTTGTGTGAAACTTCTTTTAATTGTGTTACAAAATCAGCAAAAGCAATCGTTGGATCCTGCTGTTTCATAAAATTTTCTCCAATAAGAAAACCATGAAACCCAGCTTCTCTTAAGGTACAAATTGTTTGAGTATCATGAATACCACTTTCGGCAATTTTTATTTTCCCGGCAGGTATTTTCTTGCTTAATTCTATCGAGCGCTGTATATCTACAGTAAATGTTTTCAGGTCCCGGTTGTTTACACCCACTATTTCTGTTTCATCACAAATATGCTGTAATTCCTCTTCAGTATGTATTTCAAGCAAAACTTCCAGTTGTAAACTTTTTGCATAGCGTGCCAGTTCTTTTACACGTTGCGGTGTAAGACAGGCGGCGATCAGCAGGATCACATCTGCTCCCATTGCTCTTGCTTCTGCAATTTGATATTCATCAATCATAAAATCTTTGCGCAGGATGGGGATAGCATTTATCCTTGCCTGCATCAAATCACCCGGAGTGCCGCCAAAAAAGTTCTCATCTGTTAATACCGATAAGCAGCTGGCACCATATTTTGTATAAGCGACTGTAACATCCTGTACCGTTGCTTTGTCATTAATAATTCCTTTTGACGGCGACTTTCTTTTATACTCTGCTATAATGCCGGTTTTACTTTCATCCAGGAGGAACTGCTTCAGTGAAAATGTTTTCCTGCTGAACAGACGGTTTTGCTGCAATGCTTCCATTGAAACAGCGGCTTTTGCATTTGCCACTTCAACTTTTTTATGTTCGATTATTTTATCAAGAATATTCATCACAACCTTCAACTTTAAACTATTAATTTTTTACCCTACCAATTTTTTCATCACTTCATACGCCCTGCCGCTTTCCAGGCTTTCCACTGCAGCCATATAACATTCGTCATAATCGCTGTATTTACCGGTGCACTGCAGCGCCATGGCTGAATTGGCCAATACCACTGCATTCTGCGACCAGGTGCCATTTCCACGCAAAATATTAATAAAAATCCTGGCAGCTTCTTCCACTGAATTTCCACCATAAATATCTGCAGCCATTACACTTCTTTTACCAAGCGTCTCCGGTGTCATTACTTTTTCCCCGTCATTGGTGATCACTTTTGTATCGCTGGTCAATGATATCTCATCATACCCATCCAGGCTGTGAATGATGGTAAAATTTTTATCCGTTTGCTGCAACAGGTAATTATACAATCTCGCCATTTCAAGACTGTACACTCCCACCAGCTGGTATTTTGGAAAGGCAGGATTCACCATTGGTCCAAGCATATTAAAGAAAGTACGGACACCGAGATTTTTTCTTATTGGTCCCACCACTTTTAATGCCGGATGAAACACCGGTGCATGTAAAAAGCAAATATTCGTAGCTTCAATTTCTCTTTTAAGACTGTCACTATTGTTCTGGAATTTATAACCTAATTGCTCCATTACATTACTGCTGCCGCTGATAGAACTGGCTCCGTAGTTACCATGTTTTGCCACTTTATTACCAGTACCCGCCACTATAAAGCAACTGAGCGTGGATATATTAAATGTATTCTTTCCATCACCACCTGTGCCAACAATATCTATTACTTCATGGCCATCCAGATCAACGGGCACACATAGCTCCAGTAATGCATCCCTGAAACCCTGCAGTTCATCAATGGTGATGGTACGCATAAGGTACACCGTTATGAAAGCAGCTATTTCGCTTTCGTTATAAACACCTTTGGATATATTGAGCAGTATTTCCTTTGACTGCTGCCGGTCCAGTGTTTTATATTCAAACAGCTGTTGAAGTATTTTTTTCATTTTTATTGCACTAATTATACTGATAACACGAATTATACTAATTTAAACCCAGCCAGTTCCGTAACATTTTTTCACCATCCGGCGTAAGCACACTTTCGGGATGAAACTGCACGCCCTGCACATCATATTTTTTATGCTGCAGCCCCATGATGTACCCATTATCATCTTCTGCAGTTATCTCCAGTTCTTCATGCGGAAAATTTTCTTTTGACACCACCCAGCTGTGATAACGGCCCACCTCAATGGTTGCAGGCATATCTTTTAGTACCGGGTGAAGAACTACCTGAGCGTTACTATCTTCTTTCAGCCTGATCGGTGTGGCCACGCCATGATATACGGTGCTCAGGTTTTCAAGTGTGGCGCCAAAAACCTCTCCTATTGCCTGGTGGCCTAAACATACACCTAGTATAGATTTTACGGGGGCATATTGTTTTATCAATGGCAGGAGCAAGCCTGCTTCAGACGGAATGCCGGGGCCAGGTGATAAAATAATTTTATCATACTCATTTACTTTCTCCAATGCAATTTGATCGTTCCTGTACACATCAACTTTACCATGAATTATCTTCTCCACCAGGTGTACGAGATTGTACGTAAAAGAATCGTAGTTATCGAATACTAATATTTTCATCTTTCGAATAGTTAATGGTTCATGGCTGATAGTTCATTGCAAGCACAGCCATGAACTGATTGTCAGATATTTTGAGCAAGCACTATCGCCTGTTTTAATGCATTCAATTTATTGTTTACCTCCTGCAGTTCACTCTCCGGCTTACTGGCTGCCACCACACCGGCACCTGCCTGGTAAATGAGTGTGTTCTTCTTACTCAAAAAAGTACGGATCATGATCGCATGGTTACAGCTTCCGTCAAAACCAATACTGCCGATAGCGCCGCCATAATAACTCCTGCTGGTGGGCTCATTTTCATCGATCAGCTGCATGGCTTTATATTTTGGAGCACCACTTAACGTACCTGCCGGAAAACTCACTGCCATCAGCCTGAATGGATTGGTGCCAGGATTTACCTTTCCCGTTACTTCACTTACCAGGTGGATCACATGAGAATAGTAATTCACTTTTTTATACTCGGTTACAGTTACCTCGGTACATAACCTGCTCAGGTCATTTCTTGCCAGGTCAACCAGCATTACATGTTCCGCATTTTCCTTTGCATCATTTTCCAATGCTACGGCCAATGCTTTATCCGTTTCATCGTTACCTGTTCTTCTGAATGTACCCGCAATAGGATGTACGATGGCTTTTTCATCTTTTACAATCAGCTGGCTTTCGGGTGAAGAACCCATCAGCTTATAATCACCATAATCAAAATAAAATAAATAAGGGCTTGGATTGATGCTGCGTAAGGCCCTGTACACATTGAACTCATCACCTGTAAAAGCCTGCTGGAAACGGCGGCTCAGTACGATCTGGAATACATCTCCGCGGTGGCAGCTGGCAATCCCTTTTTTTACGATCTGTATGTATTCTTCATTTGTAAGATTAGACTCTTCCCCATTCTTTGTTTTAAAAGGAAATACCGGCACATCCTTGCTCTTGATCAGGTGCTCCACTACGGGCAGTTCACTTTCAATTCCGTTGATAACATTTTCACAAATGAATAATTCATCTTTGAAATGATCAATAGCAATAACATATTGATAAAGACGGTACCTCATTAACGGTATCTGCTGCCGTTCTGCAGCACCTATTGCAGGGAGCTTTGACTCTTTAAATTTTACTGTATCAAAAAACTGCACCGCATCATAGGTTGTATAACCAAACAAGCCCTGGGCAACATTTGCCGGTTTTGCCACGTGTTCTTTTATTTCAAACCGTTGCATAAAACTCCACAACTGGTCGGGTACTTCAGCCACATCGGTGATCTTTATTTTATCAGGTGTAAATCCAGGGAGCTTATACTCGATCGTCCGCATATCTCTTATTTCAATGCCGGCGATGGCATTTACACCAATAAACGAATAACTGTTCTCACCCGCATGAAAATCGGTGCTCTCCATCAACACGGTATCCCTGAAACGGTCCCTCAAGCGGAGGTAAATACCCACCGGCGTATACACATCCGCCAGCATTTTTTTTACTTTGGTTTCAATAAGTATCTTAGGCATTGTCTGAACGTAGATTTAATTAAAAAGCCCCAACACATTGTGCCGGGGCTGATCATTTATATAATATCAAACACATAACGGCACAATCAGTATACTGACTGCCACCACCAATTGTTTGTATTTGTAAATTGTAATTTCATTCGTTATTGCAAATATATGGGAAGAATTAATTAATGAACAAGTTTTTTTCTAAATTGTAAAAAAATTTTCAATGGAAATACAGCAAAAGCAAAACGGATCAAAAGGCAGTTTCTTTATACAGGAAGGTGATCAGACGCTTGCCGAGATGACCTATACCATGGCTGGTGATTCTATCATGATCATTGATCATACCGAGGTATCGGATGCCCTGGGCGGTAAAGGTGTTGGCTTAAAGCTTGTAAATAAAGGCGTGGACTATGCAAGAGCCAATGGTTTAAAAATTATACCTCTCTGCCCTTTTGCAAAATCAGTGTTTGATAAAAAGAAAGAAGCGTTTGCAGATGTTTTAAAAACTGCATAGTTTTTGTACCCGATTCAATAAAACAGCACATATGAAAATAGTAATCTTTGGCGCAACTGGTATGGTGGGCAAGCAACTGGTAAAACAATCCCTGTTTAAGGAATACAGCGTAAAGGCTTTTGGAAGAAATGTATTTACAGAAAACCTGCCTGAAGATAAAAACCTGGAACTGGTACAGGGTGCCTTGTTTGATGAAGGACAATTATTGAATGCGATTAAAGGATGCGATGCTATATTATCGGCTTTGGGGGGCAATGCTGATACTGATGACAAAACCCGAAGCCTTGGGATGAAAAAGATCGTTGGGCAAATGGAAAAAGCCGGTGTAAAAAGAATTATTGCTGTGGGTGGCCTGGGTGTTTTAAATGCAACAGAAGATAAGCTGGTAATGGAACAGGAAAATTTTCCGCCAGAATATATACCCGTATCCGAAGAACATAAAAAAGCCCTGGGTTATTTACAAAGCAGCTCCCTCGACTGGACCTTTGTATGCCCCCCGATGATCGTGGAAGGAGACCCAACCGGCATCTTTACAACACAGGCAGATTATTTGCCCAAACCAAATAAATTCAGGATAAGTACAGGTGACCTTGCATTGTTTATGCTGAATGAACTTACTAAAAATGAATACCTGCGCCAGCGGGTGGGTATCAGTAATTAATTACTGATGGAAACACTCCCGTTAACTATAAATTTTTTATCGGGCTGTATAGTAAGCTGTGCACCACCGGTAATGTGCTGCTCTACATTTAAGATACATTCGCCGTTTATAACAGGATCAACAATGATCTTAGCATTGCCTGTCAGTAATGCAGGAGGTTTTAAGCTGTTACTCCAGTTGGAAGATTCACTCCAGTAACCATTCCCGATAAAAATATATCCTGTTGAAGCTGCATAATATTCATCCGCACCGCAGTCAACAGTGCCGGTTACACGCATTTCATTATCTATATCTCTTTCTGAAAGTGCAGGTACAAACAGGGGATCTCCGGCATCTACAGCTGCAGAAGTAGCGGTAATATGAAGATCAGGTGCTGCGATATTTCCGTTCGCAAACTGCGGGTTACCAATTTTTGAATTGGTATTTGACAATGTGCCTCCTTTAAATGCTGTAAAAGAATTATAAGAAACACCATTCCAGTCTGCATGCAAATTTTCAGCGCCGTTGTTACTGAAGAAAAGATTATAGTTGAATTTGAGAGATGGCTGTGTTAACTCAGCGTAGGCAAAAGTGTTATGATCGGATAAATAAAAGATATTGTTTTCTATTACTGACTTTTCGCTGTAACTAAGGTAAAGTTCACCGGTCCAGTCGTTCTTAAAATTATTTTTATAACAGGTGTTATTGGTGATGGTTGAATTAGTAACCTTACCGGAACCGGAAGGATAAGCATAGCCACCCAATGCAACAGCGCATACTTCATTATCGTAAAAAATATTATTGCGAACAATAATGCTGTCTGTTGTTTTTCCTTTGTTCTCACAACCCACTTCCACACCATACCCGTTATGATAGGAAGAGTTATTTTCAATAACAATGTTTTTACCACCATCCACATACAGGCCGGCGGAAGTTGCATAAGCAGAGATGCAGCGGTACACTTTATTGTTTTTTATAAGCCCGTTCCTTGCCTGGTCAGTAGCCGCAGATGAAGAAGTGCCTTCGTGGCCAATCGCATCGATGCCAATATTGGTAAGATCATGCACCTCGTTGCCTGATATTTCAAAACCATCCACATTACCATTTACGGCAATACCCTCACTGTAACCCAGCCTGCAGTTATACAGGTGGTTACTTTTTATCCGGATATTTTTTAAAGGCGTATTACCTTTTGTACCATAAACGATAATACCCTGCGCATTGGTGCCGGAGTTAACCGAAGCGTTTGGATTGGTCGAAAAATGGATATCATGCAGCGTACAGTTTTCAATCAAAATATCGTGGCCACTTCCTTCAACGAGTATCCCCTGTGCATCTTTTTGCAGGTTATTAGCTATTTCCAGCCCGGCAACAGTAACATTTGAACCATCAATGATCTGCAGCATCGCCACCTGTGATGTAACACCAGTACCTGAAAGCAGTACAGCTGCTCCCTGGTGATTTCTTACATAAATATTTGACTTTTCAATATTCACCTTTTCCGTGTAGGTGCCTGCCAGGATATTAATGGTATCATTGGCTGATATATTATCCACGCCATACTGGATGGTTTTCCAGGGAGTGGCAAGTGAGCCATTGCTGTTGTTATTCCCTGAAGGAGATATATAATAGTTTTGTTGTGCGGTGATTGCGTGAGCCCCAAAAAGCAGGGAAATAAGCAACAGGTAATTTTTCATTTGGAAGTAAGGACATAAAAATATTGATTTCGGGCCAATTAATGTATGTTTAACAAAATAAGATGCAACGAATGGCATAAATTTTTCACCTTCAATGGTAATGAAACTTTTTTATACACTTTTACTGAATATTGTTTTTCTTACAGCAAATGCCCAGAAGATAGACAGCATTTATGTAAATCTTTATACAGACAGTTTAAAAAAGGGCACTTATAATTATATCAATGTTGATGGACTTTTATCCAATGGCCGTTATCTCCCGCTGGACAGTACGCATATTATTTTTTCTGCTTCGGCCGGTGAATTTTATGGTAACAGCCTGCTGATTGACAAAGATTTTAAAGAAGAAAAAGTAAATATTAAAGTAGTATTGAGGCAAAACCCCGCTATTCAAAAAGAATTTGTAGTGTATATAAAAAGAAAGCCGGATGATGAACGGTTAAAGACAACAGAGGAAATCATGGGTGAACTACAAAACAAGCCAAAGAAGAAGAAAAACTGACATTGAGCAAACACTATATAAAAGCCCGGTTTCATCAACCGGGCTTATCTTTTATAACAAGATCTTCTTAAGCAAATTTCTTGGCATCTTCCAGGAACTTGGCAAGGCCAATATCCGTAAGCGGATGTTTTAAAAGGCCCATAATAGGTTCCAGCGGGCAGGTACAAACATCTGCCCCGGCTTCCGCACATTTAATAATATGATTCGGATTGCGGATAGAAGCCGCCAGTATTTGTGTTTTATATCCCTGGATTGAATATATCTGGCGCAACTGGTGGATCAGTTCCATCCCATCCCAGCCACTGTCATCGATACGGCCGATAAATGGAGACACGTAAGTAGCACCTGCTTTTGCAGCAAGGATTGCCTGCCCGGCTGAAAACACCAGGGTACAATTGGTTTTAATGCCATTGTCAGTAAACCATTTCAATGCCTTCACCCCCTCTTTTATCATTGGCACTTTCACTACAATATTTGGATGAATGGCTGCCAGTTTTTTTCCTTCTTCAATAATACCATTAAAGTCGGTGGAAACTACTTCAGCGCTGATATCACCATCCACCAGGTCGCAGATGGTTTTATAGTGGTTCATCACTGCTGCTTCACCCTTAATACCTTCTTTTGCCATTAATGAAGGATTGGTGGTAACACCATCCAGTATTCCTAAGTCATTTGCCTCTTTTATCTGGGCAAGATTTGCTGTATCAATAAAAAATTTCATACCCCAAACCCCAAAAGGGGATTTTATTTTTAATTGTTATAGAATTTGATTCGCCGCAAAAGTAAACTAATTGGGAGAAAATTACTTTAATTCCTGTCAAAAGAAAAGGAGGCTCAATATTTAGCGTGTGGAAAAACCCCTTCAGGAATTGGGTAAATAAAAAAGGCAAGTTACTTACATCGCACCGCTCAACCATCTACCCTTGCTGCCTTCCGGCCCTGGGGGAGTTCAACAGGAGCTGGTCGTATAAGACTTGCCGGCGCAAAGATAAGGGATTGGAACTTCAATGAATGAATTAATATAAAGAAACTTGCAAAAACTATATCCCTGTGATGAATGCGGAACTTCAATATATTTACCCACAGTATTTGACCAGAAGCCAGCTTTAATTATGATTAGTTTAAACGTTATTAAAGAGCAGTACCAGCGAATGCCAGACAGCGAGCTGTTGCGGTTTGCAAAAAATGAATCCAGCAACCTGACGCAGGATTCTTTTTATGCATTAAAAGCAGAATTTGAGTCCAGGGGACTTGATCTGAATATTATCAACGAAGCGGATAACCAGCGATTTGCTGCAGAAAAAACAAAGCAGGATAAGTTTGAGCAAACAACATTGATGGAGTTTACTGAAACAATATGGAAATTTGCGTTTGACGAAAAAGAAAAAGGGAAAACAAATAGGGATATCTTAGACAGTTTAATAAAAAAGAACATACACCCGGACTATGCAATAATGCTAATTGAAAGTATTGAACCGAAATCAAAAGAAATGGCCGGCGACCTTGAGAATGGAATCATTGCAGGCTGGATATTTTTGATCATAGGCAGCTTATTATTAATGTTTACGATCGCCTCGCCTAATATTCATGCCATATTTCTATTGTGGGGATTTCTGCTGTCAGCCGGTGCAATAGCCAGGCTTACAAAAAGCTATACGCAAAAAAGGAAGTTCTTGACCATCCTGAAAAATATTGAAACCGAAAGAGAAGAAATTGACAATAACCTATACCAGTAACAAAACGTGAATCATTATTAAGGTTTGTTCAAAGTATATTAAAAACTAAACCCCGGCTTATCCGTCCTGCTGTCAATAGTGGCCACCCCAATAAGCTGGTCATACTGGTCACTAAACCCTTTAAAGTAAACAAGAATGGTATAACTATTCTCCGTTTCCCAGTAATTCCCTTCCATATCTGTCCTTTTAGAAGGATCATTTTTATCCACCAGCGTATAGCCGTAATTGTAATACCCCTGTTTTAAAAACTGAGTACCCTCGTATACGCCCTTTTCTTCATTAAATACCATTTTAGAAGATTCATCTAACTTGTAATCTGTTAACTGCCCGATCATATACAGATCCTTGCCGGGATAAGCTGTTTGCGTGGGTGAATAAAAACTGAAATGCACGGTTGCATAGTCTCCCTGCCAGTAAGGGTTAATGCTTTCATAAGTGGTAACCTGGTATTGCCCGTTCAAATCAGCATAGTAGATATACTTCTGCGTATTCAGGTCAATATCGGGTTTCATGTAAATATCCACGCTGTTCTTTTTATTATCCGCCCGGTCAATACGTTCACTCAACAAACGCAGGCTCCGCAAGTCAAGCCAGCGCCACTCCTTTCCCCCGGGGAAAATAAAATTATTCTCACTGTTATACTCCAGGTTATTACCCCGGATAAAAGTTGGCGGTACGTTTCCCTGTGCTATATCCCATCGGTTATTCTGCAATACACGCACTTTTATATCCTGGCTGGGATTAAACAAACTCAGCCCCTCTGTATTTACCGTAAACTTTAAGCGCTGGTGTGTTTTGAAATATTGCGGTGTAAACGGCTGAATGATCTGTGCGCTGATGGAAGCTTTAGGATCAAGTACAATCATAGCCCTTGTAAAAGCCAGCTTGCTGGTATCCCCGTCTAAAAAAACTTTTAGCAAATAATTACCACTTTTAGACGGCAGGCAATTCGTTTCCGGCAGGATAACCTGGTAATGGGTATACCTCGTAAAGGCAATGGAAGAATACCTGTAATTGGTGATGCGTTGCTGCGTAAATCCTTTTATGTAATCAAAAGGACTCAGGTTAACCGGTTGCCAGTTAAAATCACATAACTGGAAAGTATAATAGTAACTCTTCATATTAGCATCCAGGTCATCGAAATGCAACTCAAGCCTGTCGCCGCTGTTAAGCTTATAAACAGGCATTGTCTGCTGATCGCCATACACATGCAAACGCACTGTTTTTATATTTTTTTGGTAAACAGCTTCTGGATTTAGCTGACCGGCAGCTGTAAACGCAATCAATAAAAATATTGATAAAGAGAAAGATTTAAAAAGGGCCATGCAGTAATTAAAATATTTTATTTTTGAAAGATACCAAAAATAATACCATTTGGACTTATCAGCCTTTATTGCAAAACGTATTGCCTTTAACAGTAAAAAAACGTTTTCCCGCTTTATTATCCGCCTGGCTATTACTGCCACCGTGATCAGTGTGGCTGTTATGATTGTTGCATTGAGTTTTGTAAATGGGTTCCAGAAAGTGATCAGTGAAAAGGTATTCAGCTTTTGGGGACATATACACGTATTACAGGATGTTGAAAATAATGTAAACGCTGCAGAAAGTTACCCGATAAAAAAAGACGATGCAGTGGAACAATATATCCGCAGCCTGCCACAGGTTAGATCAGTGGAACGCTATGCCACCAAATCTGTTATACTTACCTATAACGAAGACATTGAAAGCATCCTCCTGAAAGGCATTGATTCTTCTTTTAATTATAAACGGCTTGACCCGTTCCTGGTAGAAGGCAAATGGGTTTCATTTACAGACAGTGGTTATAGTAAGGACATCAATATTTCTGCTTATATCGCCAACCAGTTAAAAGCGAAAGTAAATGACACATTGCTGTCGTTTTTTATACAGCAGGATGGCACTAAGCGTCCACGTAAACTAAGAGTAGCCGGTATTTTTAAAACTGCGATCGATGAATATGATAAACAATTTGGTATCTGTGACATCAATTTAATAAGACGGATGAACGACTGGACACCTGACCAGATCGGTGGCTACGAAGTTTTCTTAAGTGATTACCGGCTCCTTGATTCAGTTTCAATGAAAATAAGGGAGGAAACACCACAGGGATGGAACAGCAAGACATTAAAGGAAATGAACCCCAATATATTTGACTGGCTGGCACTACAGAATAAAATAAAGTTGATACTGATCGGTATCATGGTGGTGGTGGCAGTGGTAAACCTTATTACCTGCCTGTTGATCATTGTGCTTGAAAGAACAAGAATGACAGGTATATTAAAAGCCGTGGGTGCTTCTGACTGGTTGGTCCAGAAAATATTTTTATACAATACTTCCATCATTGCCATCACAGGCATTATCGGCGGCACCCTGCTGGGGCTGGGCATCTGCTGGCTGCAGGAAAAAACAGGTTTTATAAAACTGGATGAAGAAGCCTATTACATGAGCGCTGCACATGCGGACGTGGTGTGGTGGCAGGTGCTGCTGGTGGATGTGGTAACGCTGCTTATCTGTTTTGCCACACTTATCATCCCTACCTTACTGGTAAAGAAAATCAAACCTGTAAAAGCAATACAGTTCAGGTAAACAAAACATCCATGCAATTTATTTTTGTATTTGTCTTAATAGCGCTGTTTGCATTCCTTTTTTATGGAAGCAGGAGAAAAAAATTACCCCCGGCAAACACTCCACTACCCCTTTCCTATAAACCATTGCTGGAACAGCATGTTGCATTTTACCGTAACCTGGATACAGAACAGAAAACTGAATTTGAAAACAGGATGGCAGGATTTCTTTCAACCGTAACCATTGAAGGCATTAAAACAACAGTGGAGGATATTGACAGGGTCTTCATCGGCGCCAGCGCCATCATTCCTATCTTCTCATTTAAAGACTGGTATTACCCAAACCTTACCAATATACTTTTATACCCCGAACATTTCAATGAGCAATTTGACATGCAGGATAATGAAAGACCTGTAATGGGCATGGTGGGCAGCGGCAGTATGAATGATAAAATGATCCTATCAAAACCTGCATTGGAAGAAGGCTTTAAAAACGAAACAGATAAAAACAATACTGCCATCCATGAGTTTGTTCATCTGCTGGACAAAATGGATGGCAGCACAGACGGCATTCCTGAAATTTTTCTACAAAAGCAATACATTATTCCCTGGGTAAACCTGATGCACAAAGAAATTGATGCTATTATACAGCATCACTCAGACATTAACCCGTATGGCGCCACCAACAAAGCTGAATTCTTTGCCGTGGCAGCAGAGTATTTTTTTGAACGCCCGGATATTTTCGAAAAGAAACATCCTGAACTGTTTTCACTCATGGAAAATATTTTTAAGCAATACCCGGGCAAAAAAATGCCGGGTAATTAACCCGGCAGAAAATAAAGTATCCTTTACTGTTAGTGTTTTACCAATTGTCTTCTCACAACAAAATCTCCAAAACGCTCTCCTTTCACTCTTTCGTTCTTAAACACAGCAAATAAGCCTTCCAGTGTTGCAAGTATGGCTGATTCATCCTGTGCTTCCTTATACAGTTTATTCAGGCGCTGCCCCTGGTTATCGCCACCAATATGCAGGTTATAATGACCCGGGCCGGTACCCACAAAGCCGATCTCTGCTGCATATGGCCTGCCACAACCGTTCGGACAGCCTGTCATCCGGATCACAATCTCTTCTTCCTTTAATCCATACCTTTCAATCAGCGGCTCAACTTTAGAAAGCAATGTTGGCAAATAACGCTGTGCCTCTGCCAATGCTAAAGGACAGGTTGGTAACGCCACACAGGCAATAGAATTCTTTCTTATCAGTGAAGCACTTTCTGTATGCGCTATAATTTTAAATTCTTCCAGTAATGCATTGATGGCTGCTTTATCTTCTTCCTTAACATCAGCTACAATAATGTTTTGTGTGGCAGTGAAAAGGAAATTTGCTTTTCCTGTTTTTGCGATTTCAAGCAAACCCGTTTTCATAGGCAGTTTTTCATCATCCAGCACACGCCCGCTCTCTACATAAGCGGTATAATACCACAAACCATTTTCACCCTGTTGCCAGCCGTAGTAATCACTGCGGGTGGTAAATGTAAATGGCTTTGCTTCCTCCAGTTTAAAACCACAACGGTTTTCAAGCTCTGTCCTGAATGCAGGAATGCCCATTCTGTCAACTGTATATTTTAACCTTGCCAGCTTCCTGTCACTTCGGTTACCAAAATCACGTTGCACTGTCAGCACTTCATAAACCGCTCTTAATACATTTGATGTATCGGCATAGCCGATCACTGTAGCCAGTCTTGCATATGTATCCGGGTTACCATGCGTAGTAGATAAACCACCACCCACGGCAATATTAAAACCCTTCAACTGGTTGTCTTCAATGATAGCGATCAAACCAAGGTCATTGGTGAAAACATCACTGTCGTTATTCGGCGGAATGGCAATACCTATTTTAAATTTTCTTGGCAGGTACCTGTCCTGGTACAGCGGATCTTCTTCTTCTTTTTTGTCAACGATCTTTTCCTCATCCAGCCATATTTCATAATAAGCTTTTGTTTTTGGCATCAGCAGTTCGCTGATCTTGTCCGCATAGCTGAATACCTCCGCATGCACCTTTGATTGTTTTGGATGAGATGCACAGGTAACATTCCGGTTAATATCACCGCAGGTGGCAATGGAGTCCAGTCTTGCTTCATTAAAAGCACTGATGGTTGGTTTCACATGCGATTTTACAATACCATGTAACTGCACAGTTTGCCTTGTGGTGATCTTGATCACATTTGTTGTATAATCTTCTGCCACTTCATTCAAGGCGATCCATTTTTCAGGTGTAATAAAACCACCCGGCAACCGGAGCCGGATCATATAACTGTATAAACGTTCCAGTTTTTTTTCAGCACGTTCCTCTCTCCTGTCACGGTCATCCTGCATGTACATACCATGAAACTTGATCACCGCCTGGTCATCCTCACGAATAGCGCCGGTGATCTCATCTCTAAGACTTTCTTTAATGGTGCCACGCAGGCCGTCACTGGCCGTCTTAATTTTTTCTACTGCAGATAATTTGCTCATTTGTTACTATCGCTCCTAACGAAATATTTTTTGTTACTAACAGTTGTTCTTTAATTAGCATCGTTGTGTCACTCACTTGTACGTTTATAACCTTTATCGTCAATTGTGAATGGAGAATCGTCAATTATCAACTATTTTCCAGTATAACAATTCTTAACTCTTCATTTTCAACTCTCAACTTAGTAAACGTCCTTCTCATATCTTCCCTGTTCTTCCATATGCTCCAGGTATTTCTTTGACTCTTCCACCGTTTTCTTTCCGTGTTCCTGGATAATTTCCAGCAAAGTATTTTCTACATCCACACTCATTGGATCCTTTTTACCACACACAAAGAAAGAAGCACCACCTTCCAGCCATTCAAACAGTTCCGCTGCATGTTCCTTCATCCGGTGCTGTACATAGATCTTTTCTTTCTGGTCTCTCGAGAATGCCAGGCTGATCTTATTCAGCACACCGGTATCATGAAAATTCTGTAATTCTGTTTGATAAAGGAAGTCTTTGGTAAACTGCTGTTCACCAAAGAACAGCCAGTTACGGCCGCTGGCGCCTGTTGCATCTCTTTCTGCAATAAATGAACGGAAAGCCGCAATGCCGGTTCCCGGTCCCACCATAATGATGTCTTTATCTTCTGCAGGCAGCCTGAATCTTTTATTCGGCTGTACAAAGAAGGTTTGCTTTTTACCTTTTGTTAATTTACCCAGGTAATCAGAACAAAGCCCGTTTTTCTTTTTGTCATCCACTTCATACACATCTTTTGCAACGATCACGTGCACTTCACCTTCATGCGCTGCAGGCGAAGATGCGATCGTATACAACCGTGGCGACATTGCATTCAATCCAACCAGTATTTCTTCAAACTGTGTCCTGCTTTGCACAGGATACTTTTTCAGCAGGTCAAGCAGGTCTGCACGGCCCGCAGGAATAGTATGTCCTGTGGCAGTTGCATATTGCTGCACCAGCCTTTCTGTTAAATGAATAACGTTGATCTTTCTTTTCAGCAATTCATAGATGGTAACTTTTTCCTTTTTAAATTCTAAAGATTTGTTACCATCCACATTTGCGGTAGCAATAATATCTGTCACCAGTTGTGAATCGTTTTCAGGAACAATTCCGATGGAATCACCACACTGGTATTGTATACCTTCCGCTTCTATTTCAATATGCCATGTTTCTTTATTAGAGCCACGGTCATTTAAATTCACATGAGCTGTAACTGTGCCTGTATGCGATTGCTTACCCGCTTTTTTAGCAGGCACACCAGCAGGTGTTGGCGTTGCAGGTGCGGCAGCCGGAGCCGGTGCATCAGCAACAGTGAGTTTCTTTAATACTGTTTCAAACCATTTGGCCGCATCCTCATCATACTCCACATCACATTTTTGTATGGGAGCAATTCTTTTTCCACCCAGTTTATCCAGCTGCAGGTCCACATCTTCTCCTGTTTTACAAAACAGCGGATAAGATGTATCACCCAATGCCAGCACACTGTATTTTAATTTATCCAGCTTAAACCCATTCAGGTGGATATGATCATAAAAACCTTTTGCGGCTATTGGCGGTTCACCGTCACCGTGAGTGCTTACTACTGCCAGCAGGTATTCTTCTTTTTGCAGGTCAGCAAACTTGTATTGATCCATACCAACCACTTTGGCATGTATCTTATTCTGTTTTGCCTTGGCAGCAAATTCAGTTGCCAGTTTTTTTGAATTACCTGTTTCGGTGCCATATAAAATGGTGATCTTGCTTACAGCAGGTGCTGCAGCAGTAACAGGTGAAGGAGCCGCTGCAACTGCAACAGGCGCAGCACTAACGGCTGACTGTGGCTGGGCATTTTTCAATACTCCTTCCAGGTATCCACTCATCCATACCAATTCTTCTCTGGTAGCTGAATTAATAAGATCGAGCAATGTTTTAAGTTTAGTTTCCGGCAACATTTCTGCGGTTTTCTTTTTTGTTTATTAGCCTCACCCTCTTTCCCTCTCCCATTGAGAGGGAGGCCAGGCTTTGGTTTATTTATTTAACATTTGTGATTAAGCATTTCATCATCTGTTTCTTTAATCATCGATTTTCACATTGCCAGTGCTAAATGATTTAAACTCGTCGCAAGTCCCTCCTTGGGAGGGATTTAGGGAGGCCTCAATCAGTGATTCATATTGTTCATCTTCCACCGGCTTAAAGTATTCACCTTCTGTCGATTCATTTTTAAGCCAGGAAAATTTTTCATGCAGCGCTACCACTTTACCTATAATGACAAGTGTGGGCGATGCAAACAATTTGCCTTTTAATTTTTTATCATACTCATACAAACTGCAAACATGCGCCTGTTGCATTGGCGTGGTAGCCTGTTCTATTACAGCCAGCAGTTTTTCTTCAGCAACCTTGTTTCTTACCAGGTTTTCAACCACGCCATCCAGTGTTTCAGACGACATATAAAAAACCAGCGTATCATCTGTTGCAGACAGCTCTTTCCATTTATCATCTGTTACCACATCACTTTTATAAAATGTAAGCAGTCTTACTGCGGTTGAACTGTTTCTTGCTGTAAGCGGAATACCTGTATAGGCGGCAGCACCTGTCGCAGCTGTTACACCCGGCACAATTTCATAAGGAATATTATTGGCTACAACGGCTTCCAGTTCATCCAGTATATTGGAGAAGATGGAAACATCACCACCTTTTAAACGCACCACCAGTTTACCTTCCTGTGCAAACTGAACGATCAGTTCGTTGATGCTTTTCTGCGGTGTGCTGAAACCACGGCGGCATTGTTTGCCTACATAAATGATCTCCGCATTTTTATTTACATAATTGCTGAGAATATCCTTGCTCACCAGCCGGTCAGTCAATACGACATCAGCCTGCTGCAGCCAGCGGACAGCCTTCATAGTAATCAGTTCAGGATCGCCGCAACCGGCGCCTGCCAATATTACTTTTCCTGTATGTTTATTCTGCTGCATCATTTTTATTTATGCGAAAAGACCTTCAATTGATAAATACCTTTCGCCGGTATCATAATTATAAGTAAGCACTTTGGCACCTGCAGGTATCTCAGTTAATTTTTTTGCCACAGCAGACAAAGCAGCGCCTGTACTGATACCAACCAAAATGCCTTCTTCTTTTGCAATGCGCTGTGCATATTTAAAAGCATCATCCTTGCTTACCTGTATTACACCATCGAGTATATCCCTGTTAACAATAGATGGAATAAACCCAGCACCAATACCCTGTATCGGGTGAGGTCCCGGAGCACCGCCACTTAATACAGGCGATAATTCAGGTTCCACTGCAAATACTTTCAGGTTTGGAAATTTTTGTTTTAATACTTCCGCCACACCTGTAATATGACCGCCGGTACCAACACCTGTAATTAAATAATCAAGCCCTTCAGGAAAATCATTTGCTATTTCAAGTGCACTTGTTTTGCGGTGTATCTCCGTATTGGCAGGGTTATCAAACTGCTGCGGCATCCATGCATTTGGTGTGGAGCCAACCAGTTCCGTTGCTTTTTCAATAGCACCTTTCATTCCTTTTTCTCTTGGTGTCAACACAAATTCAGCACCGTAGATCGCCATTAAGCGGCGGCGCTCAATGCTCATGCTTTCAGGCATCACCAAAATAATTTTATACCCTTTTACAGCTGCCACCAGCGCCAGGCCAATACCTGTATTACCGGATGTTGGCTCTATGATCACGCTGTCTTTATTCAGTAATCCTTTCTTTTCTGCATCTTCGATCATCGACAATGCAATACGATCCTTAATACTTGCACCGGGATTGGTTCGTTCCAACTTGATCCAGACCTCGTGCTTATCACCAAATAATTTATTGATGCGTACATGCGGCGTATTGCCAATTGTTTCGAGAATGTTATTTGCTTTCATGCGAAAAGTTTTATCGTTATTGGTTTATTAGCTATTTAGTTTAATAGTTTATTTTCCAGCTTAGTTGTATCACCCGGCAATTACCAGGTTATTTCAACTATATCACAAAATTGAGCACATCCGGCAAAGGCTGGTTAATATCTTTTACCGTGCTTTCACTTTTATGATATACAATTGATCTTGGCAATACACTGTTGGTAAGCCATACATTACCACCGATTACACTGTCTTGTCCCACCACCGTATTACCGCCCAGTATCGTTGCGCCTGAATAGATCACTACATTATCTTCAATGGTTGGGTGACGTTTGTTATTTGCTTCGCTCTTGCTTACGCTCAATGCGCCCAACGTTACACCCTGGTATATTTTTACATTGTTACCGATCACTGTTGTTTCGCCAATTACAATACCGGTACCATGGTCAATAAAAAATGATTCGCCAATGGTTGCCCCGGGATGAATGTCAATACCTGTTTTACCATGTGCATATTCGGCAAAAACTCTTGGCAAAAGCTTTACGCCCTGCTCCCACAACTGGTGAGAAAAGCGGTAAACGGCTGTTGCATAAAAACCAGGATAAGCCACCAGCACTTCTTCTATTGATTCTGCGGCAGGGTCAAATTTTATGATGGCTTCTGCATCTTTCAGCAAGGCATCATATATCTGCGGCACTTCAATAAAGAACTTGTCTGTTACTTTCTGTGTTTCTTCGCCATTGCCCAGCACATCATATATCAAAGTAGATAAATGGCTTTTATAAGATTCAAATTCTTTTGACAGCTCAAATTCGGTATGCTTTTTCTGTCTTTCCGGTATAAATAAAAATTCAAAGAACCCATCAATAAATTCCGCTGCCAATGCCTTATCAGGAAAGGTGGAACTTGATTTCTGATGCTGGTTATACAGCTTACTTATAAATGCTGCACTCATCTGTTGTTTTATTTCGTGGATGATAATTATGGGTGATGAATTGTAAATACATTTTCATCAATTTTTATCTAATCATTCATCCGTTTAAAATAACTTTTCAATCTACTATCTCGTCGGACCGGGTCTGACCTGCGGTACCGACCCTTCCTTATTCAATCATACAGGCACCCACGGTTACATTACTTGTTTCATCAATTAAAATAGCGCCGCCGTTCACCCTTAGTTCTTTATATGAATCAAAAGGAACCGGTGATGCGGTTTTGATCGTTGCCTTCACCACATCATTTAATACAGCCTGCTCAGGTGCTTCTTCCTGTTCCAGCGAATTTACATTGAGCTTGTATTGTATATCCCTTACAGAAGCCCTTACCAGCCTGCTGTTTATCTGCAACCAGTATTTATTACCGGGCTTTAATGGTTTATTACCCATCCAGCAAAGCAATACTTCCAGCTCGCTTTCCACCTTTGGCTGGTTGCCATTATGTACAATCACATCACCACGGCTGATGTCAATATCATCTTCCAAATGTATGATGGCACTCTGCGGTGCAAATGCTTCCTCCACCGGTTTACCGGCAATTTCAATTTCTTTAATGGTGCTTGTTAAACCAGATGGCAATACAGTTATCTTTTCACCTTTCCTGTAAACACCACTTACCACTTTACCTGCATAGCCACGATAATCATGCAAATCATCTGTCTGCGGACGAATAACATACTGCACCGGGAACCTTGCATCGGACAAATTAATATCCTGCTGTACTTCCACATTTTCAAGAATGTGTAATAAAGATTCGCCCTCATACCACGGAAAGTTTGCTGCTTTCTCCACAATATTGTCTCCATTAATAGCGCTGATGGGGATATAAGTTACATCTTTTAATCCCAGCTTGGCCGCAACATTAGAATAATCTATTACGATATTATTGTAAACATCCTGTGAGTTGTTTACCAAATCCATTTTATTTACTGCCACCACCACATGCGGTATGTTCAGCAATGATGCAATAATGGAATGCCTTCTTGTTTGCTCCACCACACCGTTACGGGCATCCACCAAAATAATGGCCAGGTCTGCATTAGAAGCGCCTGTAACCATATTCCTGGTATATTGTATATGGCCTGGTGCATCCGCAATAATGAACTTACGTTTGGGTGTGCTGAAATATTTATAAGCCACATCAATAGTGATACCCTGCTCTCTTTCTGCACGGAGACCATCCGTTAGTAAAGCCAGGTCGATTTCACCATCTTCCCTGTTTTTGGTTTGTTTTTCAATAGCTTCCAGCTGATCGATCATAATTGATTTGCTGTCGTATAATAAACGGCCAATCAAAGTACTCTTGCCATCATCAACACTTCCTGCTGTTATAAATCTTAATAAATCCATTAAAGTTGTATGTTATAAGTTTTAAGTAATAAGTTGATTGTTGTGAGTGAATAAGCTTTATTACTTATCACTTACAACTTATCACTTTTTAAAAATATCCACCCTTCTTCCTGTCTTCCATTGCGGCTTCGCTCACTCGGTCGTCTATACGTGTTTCACCACGTTCGCTGGTTTTAGTTGCGATGATCTCACGGATGATATCATCCAGTGTGGAAGCACCTGATTCCACTGCAGCGGTGCAGGTCATATCACCAACGGTTCTGTAACGTACTTTCTTTACTGAAACTTTATCCGTAGGTTCCAATTGTATAAATTCAGAAGTTGCCACCAGTTGTCCTTCGTATTCCAATACCTCACGGTCATGAGCAAAATAAATAGAAGGTAATTCGATATTGTTGCGGCGGATATAGTTCCACACATCCAGCTCGGTCCAGTTACTGATTGGGAACACACGTACATTTTCGCCTTTGTGAATACGGCCATTGTACGTGTTCCATAATTCAGGTCTTTGCAGTTTGGGATCCCACTGGCCAAATTCATCCCTTACAGAAAATATCCTTTCTTTAGCTCTTGCTTTTTCTTCATCCCGGCGGGCACCGCCAATACAGGCATCAAACTTAAACTCTTCGATGGTATCCAGCAGGGTAAAAGTTTGTAAAGCATTACGGCTGGCAAACTTACCTTTTGGTTCGGTCAGCCCTTTTTCTTTAATAGTATCTTCCACTTTTCTTACAACCAGTCTTTCTCCAATAGAGCTCACCAAGTTATCCCGGAAGTCAAGCGCTTCCTGGAAATTATGCCCTGTATCAATATGCACCATTGGAAAAGGCAGCCTGCCGGGGCGGAAGGCCTTTAATGCAAGATGTATGAGTACGATAGAATCTTTGCCGCCTGAAAACAGCAATGCAGGACGTTCAAACTGTCCTGCCACTTCCCTCATAATATGTATGGACTCTGATTCCAGCTGGTCCAGATAATCAAGCGTTCTTTCTGCCATTATTTTTTCATTTAACTATAATCGTCTGTAACGACTTTTTATTGTAATATTTCGTAATATTCTTATAATCAGGCAGATGTTTGTCCATCTGCGGATGCATGTACGTGTAAACCACATTCTTTATTCGCACTGCTCTCCCACCACCAGCGGCCGGCCCTGAAATCTTCACCCGGGCGGATAGCCCTTGTACAGGGTGCACAACCAATACTTACAAAACCACGGTCATGCAGCGGGTTATAAGGCACATGATTTTTTGAAATGTATGCTTTTACTTCATCCGTTGTCCAATGTAAGATGGGATGATATTTTATTATTTTATTGCTTTCATCCCATTCAATAACAGGCAAATGATCCCTGTCTTTTGAATGTTCTGCCCTTAAGCCGGTTATCCAGACTGCATTACCGGCCAGCGCTCTTTGTAAAGGTTCTACTTTGCGGATATAACAGCATTGTTTCCTGTTGTCCACTGATTCATAAAAAGAGTTAGGCCCTTTTTTACCAACAAAATCCTGTAAGGCTGCTGCATCAGGATAATAAGCCTGCACCTGCGTTTCATAAGTAGCATTGGTGCTGCTCCACACAGAATAAGTTTCCGGGAAAAGCCTGCCAGTATCCAATGTAAAAATTTTCACCGGCAGTTTGTGGCTGAGTATTTCATGAGCAATCACCTGGTCTTCGTAACTGAAACTGGTGGAGAATGTAACCTTACCCGGATACTTCTCTGCCAGCAGTTTTATAAAGTCGCCAATCTTTAGTCCACCAAGTTGGTGGAGTAAGTCAGAAAGATCATTTTGTATATCGCTCATGTTCGTTTTTTAAAGTTTGTTACTGGAAATTTTGCTTATACGAAGAAAAATAGTTCCTCACTGCAACAGCAGGAACAACAACATATTGTTGAGTATTGGGATAAGTTATCCATAAAATCGTACAAGTCTGTTAAGTCTACCCGAATGATGGACAAAAATAGGTCAGAATGCCGGATTATTAAAATATTTTTATAAAAGCCGGTTGTTTTAGCGCTATTAGTATATTTACAGGCACGAATAAACTGCAGTATATATGACAAGAGAAGAAAAGTTTATGCTGGAAGCCATTGAGTTATCACGTAAAGGTGTGCAGAATAACGAGGGGGGACCTTTTGGTTGTGTAATAGTGAAAGATGATGTGATCGTAGGCCGGGGTAATAACAAGGTAACCTCCAGCAATGACCCTACTGCTCATGCGGAAGTAACGGCGATACGGGATGCCTGTAACAACCTGGGAACTTTTCAACTGGATGGCTGTGAAGTATACACGTCCTGCGAACCCTGCCCTATGTGTCTTGGCGCTATTTACTGGGCAAGGCCGAAAGCTGTTTATTTTGCCAATAACCGCCAGGATGCTGCTGATATCGGTTTTGATGACTCCATGATTTATGATGAAATGAGTGCTGATTTAAATAACCGTAAAATTCCAATCCTTTCCCTTGGCCGTGATGCTGCTTTAAAAGTATTCGAAGAATGGAAAAATAAGGGCGATAAAACGCTGTATTAACCTAACTGTCGTATAATCTCAATATACACCTCCCTGGTCTTTCTATCCTGATTAACCTGGATTAAACCTGCCTGGCTACCGGCTTATTTGTGTTTTCAATTAATGCAAGTAGCTGCTCACTAAAATTTCCTGCTAACGGCTAAATCAAATGCGTTACCGGCTCATTCCCACTTTTAAATAGCCGGGTATTTGCTGACTTTGTTTTCCTAAACTCACTGATACATGAAAAGGAAAGCAATTATTTTTTTGTTCACGCTACTCGTTCATAGAACTGCTGCAGCACAAAATGTAGGTATTGGCAATACAAACCCTGCAGCCAGGCTGGATATTAATGGTGATATAGCCATTAGAAGTGCTGATATTTTGATCAATAACGTTTATACCTATGCGCTGGATGTGAATACAGTGAAGCAGGGCAGCTACAAGATCAAAGCACAAGCAGGTCTGGGTAATTTTATAATTGCCGGCATTACAGGTGCTGTGGAAGGCCGAATAATCAGCCTGACAAACCGCTCCGGTAATTCTATGGAAATATATAATGAAGATGCTACAGCAACTGCGGCTAACCGGATACAAACAGGTACAGGCAGCACACTTGCTGTTTATAATAACGGTACTGTCACCCTGCAATACGATGCTGCAGAAAAGCGATGGCTAATCAGGTCTGTGCATAATAACAGTCTTGATTATTTCGGTGGCGGAGGCGCTTCTTCCTGGAATATAACAGGAACAGATATATTTAATACCAATACAGGCAATGTAGGTATTGGAAATAATTCACCAGGCTTTAAACTTGATATTACCGGAGATCAAAGAATTAAATGTACACCTATAACTTCCCCGGGTTTTTCCGGTAATCTTACAGACAATGGAGGGTTACTATTATCGAATAATTCGGACAACCTTTTTCTAAAAATTGATGGGTCGAAAATTCAAACAGCAAAACCCAACCTGCAGGTATCCGGCAGTTCAGCCGCCCCTTTTTTAATAAATCCTTACGGCGGAAATGTAGGTATTAATTATAGCACGCCACAGGCCAGGTTATTTGTGCTTAAAGGCACCAACAGTCAATCGCCAGAAGGATCATTTGCCTGCTTTGGAACCACTTATGGAAGTTACTTTCATTTTGGCACTACTGAAGACACTTATATACGTGGTGGTAAAGATGGAAGCAAAGTCATTATAAATGATGGTGCGCTGGGCAATGTTGGTATTGGCCTGCCTAACCCACGGTGCCGGTTAACTGTTTTAAACACTGCTCCACTCAGTAATGGAAATACAGAAGTACTGCAGGTAGCAGGTAAAAATGCGATGGCGATTTTTTCGGATCAGAATGGTGCGGATTATGGTTATATCAAAGCAGTAAGTGACAATACCCAAACACCGCAGTTTTCCAGAGCAGGCATTGAAATTGGAACCGGTGGAGGTGATATATACCTCTCTGCCCTGGGATGGCAACCTGCCTTAATGGTGAATGGCACTACAAATAACGTTGGCATTGGCACCAACAACCCCACGCAAAGATTATGTGTAAATGGAAATATCAGGGCTAAAGAGATCATAGTAGAAACCGGCTGGGCCGATTATGTTTTTGACGACCATTATCAATTAAAAAAACTGGAAGAAGTTGAAGATTTTATTAAGCAAAACAATCATTTACCAGGGGTGCCTTCGGCAACAGAAATACAAAACAATGGCCTGCAGGTAGGACAGTTACAAACAAAAATGATGGAGAAAATAGAAGAACTGACTCTTTACGTAATTGAACTGAAAAAAGAAATTGAATTGCTGAAAAACAAAAAATGAACTGATGAAAAGAATAATAAATCATGCTGTGGTATTGATTGCTTTTTGTTTGTTAAAGCCGGTGATATTATCTGCTCAAAAGAACTCTTTTGTTAGAAAACCGGATAACAAAATAATCAATGAAGCCAGTGCCAATGGATGGGTAAGATTCCAGGCTGGTATTAAATACACTGAAAAAACAATTTTCACAGATGCTAAAACGGTTTTCGGTCTGAGCGACAGGTACCAAATGAAATTAACAAAAACTAATACCGACGTGCAAGGTTATGCGCATTATAAATTCAGGCAAACGTATGATGGCATTGAAATAGCCGGGGCTGAATATATAATTCATACAAAAAACGGGGTACTTAACAGCGGCAACGGAAGTATATTAACACCTCAAAATATTGTATCTGGCAGGACTATAAATGAAGCAGCCGCATTGAAAAAAATTATTTCCCGGTTAAAGCCAACAGCGCTTTACTGGAACAATGAAAAAGAAAAAAAGATTAAAACCAGGAACGCTGCTGCAACGTACTATCCTGCTGCAACACTGGTGTATCTTCCTTCAAAGGACTTTCAGTTGATGATATTGTGCTATAATTTTTTTATTGCAACAGCCGAGTATGGCAAATCAGGCTACTATTATGTAAATACCCAAAATGGCAATATTGAAAAATTTTCTACTACAGAATACAATTGTGATTTTGGTAGTGTGGTTACTGCCTACTATGGCGCAAAAGCAATTTATACAAACGACGTTGCCGTATTTGGCCATAGTTATGATCTGCAGGATGATTGCCAGGGATCAGTATTTGGTGTGTATAACCCGGTTTCAGTAATTTACAATACTGCTGATAATGACTGGAACAAAAGTGATGCATTACGTTCGGCAGCCACATGTCTATACAGCATTAAAACAACTTATACCTGGTTTAAAAATGTATTTAACAGGAACGGGCATGGAAATGATGATGAAGACCTGGACATTTTAAACGGGGTGGATTTTGGTGGTACTACCGGCGGGAGGAATGCTGCCTACTTTTATGACCCCACTCCTCTTAGTGTAGACGACATAAAAGTTGGCTATGGCAGAACATCGGCGCTGAATGATGATTATAATGCACTGGACATACTGGCACATGAATTTACACATGGTATAACAAAATATGAGGCGGACCTTGCGTATGAATCTGAATCCGGTGCGTTGAATGAATCTTTTTCAGACATCTTTGGAGAATGGGTGGAGTACAAAGAATTTGGCACAAACAACTGGTTAATGGGATGGGATTTAATGAATGGCGGTAACCATGATCCGCTCAGGGATTATATTACGCCCAACAGGCTGAGTGATCCGGACAGGTACAGCGGAAAATTCTGGAAGACTACCAATGGTTGTTCACC
The DNA here is from genome assembly GCA_047600665.1 of Ferruginibacter sp. Classification (GTDB taxonomy): domain Bacteria; phylum Bacteroidota; class Bacteroidia; order Chitinophagales; family Chitinophagaceae; genus Ferruginibacter. The sequence goes on along the minus strand of JASGKJ010000002.1, from coordinate 914,629 downwards.
TGGTGAAACAAATGACCAATGTGGTGTGCACACCAATTCCAATGTACAGAACAGGATGTTCTATCTTTTATGCGCAGGAGGAACCGGCAGAACAAATGACAGTACTTCCAATGCAGGTTTTTCAACCCTGTACAACCCTTATGACTGGTCCATAACAGGCATAGGTATTGATAAAGCCATTACCATCGCCTATAAAGTATTATGCGATTACCTTACATCCACCTCCGATTATAAAGATGCCCGAAATGCCTGGGTATATGCCGCAGTAAACTTATACGGAGAATGTTCATTTGAAGCAATTCAAACCGGTAAAGCATGGGATGCAGTTGGATTAAGGGCTCCGGCTCCAAGTACCAGCACCACTAATATTTGTGGTTTATGGGGTGGTGTTCCAACCTCGTTTACCAATCCCGGCATTCAAAACATATCCAGCAACTGTTTTTTTGTGGTTGGCGGCACAGGCAACCAGGTATCTGTAAAAGCAGGTACAAGTATTCATATCTATCCTGGATTCAAAGCAGAATCCGGAAGCAAATTCAGGGCATATATAGATGGAGATTGCAGGTTTGCTATTTATTAAAAAAAAATGTAAATTGAAATACCAAAACATTACTTTGACCCCTCCCGCAGTAGATATATACATATAGTAAAACCATATTCATCAAACCTAAAACAATAAAATTTCTGCTTATGAAACATTTAAAAAAAATTGCAGCCGGGTTACTGATCATTTCATTTTTCCTTGCTTCCTGTAAAAAAGAAATACCCCGGACTGCTAGTGATCCGGTACAAAACAGTTCAGATATTTCTGTTAACTCAGCAGGTTTACTCTCAAAAGAAGTAAAGTCAAAACTTGCCGGCATGCGTAAAGCCCTGGCAAAGGTAAACCTGCAACAGCACCAGCCCCCGGCAGCACTACAGGAGCGGCTGAACGCTGAGTTCAGGGATATCGCACTGAAGGCATTAAAAGCAACCGGGGCAGCCAAAGAATGCGATGACTACACGCCCTTATACCAATGGTTAGACCAACAACTGTCAGACTGGGATGACGAGGTCATTAACGATGTGCTGGCTACCGGCATGCTTGACATCCCATTTTATTATGCTTATGTTTTTGAAAACAAATCTGCCGGGCAATACTTTGGGCCGAAAGGAGAATACACATTCCGCTCCATCAAAACATTCCGGGATTTAAAACAATTCTGGGATATTCCATCTTCTAAAATTGTGCTGGCAGCGTTTCATGGCAATGTACTCAGGGACAGGTATAAACTTATACTAACTTACATGGAAGTGTATGGTCTCACCAGGGAAGATGCGGAACTTTACGCAGACTATGTAATTTATATCGTTAACAATGTACCGCAGTATCGTAAAGGCAACCACCCTATTTTCACCTTTAATGCATTTGCATCTGTATCTATCACTACTTCCTACGGTGATACACCACCTAAAATATGCATGGGCGATGGTATACAGCAGGCCTTCACTGCCATCGGTTATGATGATGTGGCCACACAGGCTATCATCGCCCATGAGTTTGGGCACCAGATACAATTTGCACTGGGGATATTTAATGATGCAGCAACGCCTGAATCAACGCGGCGGCTGGAGTTGATGGCTGATGCATTTTCATCTTTCTTTCTTTCACACAGCCGTGGCGCATTCATGCAATGGAAAAGAACTAAAGAATACTTCCAGGTGTACTATAATATTGGCGATTGTGCCACAACAGATCTTGCCCATCATGGTACGCCTGATCAAAGAATGGCAGCAGCTGAGTGGGCGTATAACTTAATAAACAGGTGGTGGCGCAGAGGTAACCTGATGGGAAGCAGACAATTTGTTACTTTATTTGATGCTGCTTTGCCAGAAATACTATCACACTAATAAAATTATTATAAACAGGCAGCGGTAAACTAATACCCTGCCTGTTTATATTTAAAACCAACACCACCTGCATTTACGAATAAATCATTTTAGCAAAAACAGAACAGGTACTTAATTATATGTTTCAAAAAGCGCTTATATTATTACTGAGCTGCTTTGCATATTTTTTCCAGGCACACGGACAGGTACTTTATTTCCAGTCATACTCCTCCGAACAGGGTCTTTCACAAAACAGTGTGTACAGTATTGCACAAACAAAAGAAGGCTTCATGTGGTTTGGAACACAGGATGGTCTTAACAGGTTTGATGGAAAAAATTTTTTCATTATCCAGCCCGTATCAGACAGCCTGCAAAGCGAAGGTTTTGGCAGGTACTCCAAAATGATAACAGCATTGTATGCCGATCGTAATGACTGGCTTTGGGTTGGCACCACGCAGGAAGTAGCACTATATAACAGGTATTTGAATAAATACATTTTTCCTGCAGTAGTGTACAAAGGCTTTTCATTGCCCAAAGGTGTGTTTGTGCAAAAAATAACGGAAGATACAAAGCACAATATTTGGTTACTTACACAGAACGATGGGTTGTTCTGTTATAGTAACCAGTTAAAAAAAATGATTCCATATAATATTCCCGATAATGCAGTATCATTTACCTGTGGTAACAAAGGAGATATTTATGCCAGCAGCAAAACAGAAATATACAAACTAACTGCCGGCGTTTTTATTCCCATCGGCATTCAAAAGTTGCTTCCAAGGAAAAAACTATCAATTTTTGAAACAGCAATTATTAATAACCAGCTATGGTTTATAACAGGCAGTGCTGAAATTATTATACTCAGCAATAATGCAGCAAACAATTATACTGTAAACTATTTCTCAAAACAATTTAAGGGTAATACTTTTTTATCAGATCCACGGCTTATATATCAAAGTGACAGTAATACTGTCTGGATAGGCAGCAGGAGCGATGGGCTGGTAAAAGTAGATACCCGTACAAAAACGTTTGAAAATGCAGCTGCCCTTGGAACCTCCTATTCTTTAAAAAGCCAGTTTGTGCTAAGCTTCTTCACTAACCCTCAAAAAATTACCTGGATCGGGTTGAGCGGAGGTATTGCAAAATATGATGAACAAAAAACACAGTTTGGTTTATGGAGAAATGAGCCTGTAACAGGAAAACCAGTGCCGGATAATAAGCTGCTGAGTGTTTTCTCGGATAATGATGAAGATTTTTATATGGGCACTTTAAATGGCGGATTGTTACACTTAAATATAAAAAATGGATTATACCAATACTACCAGCCGGACAAATATTTAAACAAGAATCCTGAATCGAAAAATATATACCAGGTAATAAGCGGCAGTAAGAATATGCTGTGGATGGCAACGTGGGGAGGGTTATACAGCTTTAACAGGGTAACACAGCATTTTAAACTTTATTCGGATACAGGAAATATACAAACCACCCAGTTATGTGCGGTTGTAAAACTAAAAAGACAAAATAAAATACTTGCAGGTGGGTATAAAGGCGGCCTGTGTCTGTTTAACCCCGACAAACAAAATTGGGAACCCATTAACGATGTACAAAAAGTATTAAACAAAAACAAACCGTTGAGGGTGCGGTATATGGAAGAAAAAGATGGGAAGGTTTATATGGCTACCGAAGCTCAAAACCTGGTGATTTACGACTATCTAACAGGAACGTTTACATTTTTTCCAGCATTACAGCAAATCTCATGCGATTGCCGCCATTTTTGTTTTAAAGACAATAATATATGGGTTGCGACTACAGATGGCCTGATACAGGTTGATGAAAACACCATGCAGATAATTAAAACCTGGAACAGCAGCAATGGCCTGCCCAATAATTACATTTATGCAGCATTGCCGGCTGACAATGGTCATATCTGGCTGAGCTCAAATGCCGGGCTGGCTTCACTGGATTATACAACAGGATTATGCAAAAAATTTACAGAAAATGATGGATTACAGGGAATGGAATTTAATACAGCCTCCTGTTTTAAGGACAGCAACGGTTATTTATGGTTTGGTGGCATTAACGGGCTGAATAAAGTAAACCCGCAATTAAATAAAGAGAATAATTTTTCTCCTGCGCCTCTCATCACGAATGTGAATGTAATGAACAGTCCGTACAGTACAGATTCTGCCACACCGTATATTCATACAATTACATTACCGCACACAAAAAACTTTATAAGCTTTGAATTTAAGTCACCGAATTTTTCTCAAAGTGAAAACATCATTTACGAATACATGATGAAGGGCATTGATACCGGCTGGATAAAAAACGGTACCCGAAACTATGTAAACTATACCCAGCTAAAACCCGGCAACTATACCTTTATGGTAAAAGCGGCAAATACAAATTATTACTGGAGCCGGGATGTTACAGAAATGCAGATCAAAATTATACCGCCCTGGTATAAAACATGGTGGTTTTACTTATTAACATTCTTCAGCAGTTTTATATTTTTTGCATGGCTTTTCAATCAGCGGGTTAAAATAATACATTACAGGGCAGCCATGAAACAAAAGATAACTGAAACAGAAATGGCCGCCCTGAAAGCTCAAATGAATCCCCACTTCATGTTCAACTGCATTAACAGTATAGATGCTTTTATTCAAAGTAATGATAAATACAACGCCACACTCTACCTGAATAAATTTGCTAAACTGATCCGTAATATTTTAGACAGCAGCAAAGAGAATACCGTTTATTTATCAAAAGATATTGAAACACTTAAACTGTACATAGAACTGGAAGAACTGCGGAGTGATAATAAATTTTCCACACAAATAAACATTGACCAGGAGCTTATAAACAGTGATTATAAAGTGCCTCCATTAATTATACAACCCTTTGTTGAAAACGCCATTATTCACGGTCTGCGGAATAAAGAAACAAATGATGGCAAGCTTGAATTAAACATATCCAAAAACAACCGGCACATCATTTATTCAATTAAAGATAACGGTGTTGGAAGAGAGACAGCCAAAACAATAAATACAGGAAAAGAAAAATCATACGGTATGCAAATGAGTTTCGACAGGATAAAATTATTTAACAAGGAAGAAAAGGCTTCCGTTACCATAACTGACCTTTATGAAAATGAAAAAGCGAACGGTACCCATATTTTGGTTAATCTAAATCTTGTATAAATGCAAACAGCTATAATTATTGATGACGAAGCCAAAGGCAGGCTGGCATTAAGACAGAAGCTGACAGATTATTGCCCCGAAGTGACCATAGTGGCAGAAGCTGACAGTGGACAGGAAGGTATTTTATTAATCAACAAACATACCCCCGACATACTGTTTCTTGACATTGAAATGCCCCGCATGAACGGGTTTGAAATGCTTAACAACCTGGCAGAAAAAAATTTTCACCTGATATTCACTACTGCATACGACCAATACGCCATCAGGGCAATTAAATATGCGGCGTTTGATTACCTGCTGAAACCCGTGGATGTGGAAGAGCTGATAAACACCATTCACAAGCTCACAAATACCGGGGTTTCCCATACTAAAAAACAGGCAGAATTACTGCAGCAGAATATTAACCATCCTAAAAAACTAATGAATAAACTGGCCATTCCAACCCTGGAAGGATTGCTTTTTTTTGACATCAACGATATAGAATATTTAGAAGCGCAAAGCAATTACACTAATATCTACTTCAATAACAAATCAAAAATTATTGCATCTAAAACGCTTAAGGAATTTGAAGAGCTATTACCTGTTGATAAATTTTTCAGGGTTCATCATTCTTATCTCATTAACCTTAACTACATTAAAAAATATATAAAAGGCGATGGCGGCCAGGTAGAACTGCAATCCGGTGCTTATGTAGATATAGCAAGAAGAAAAAAAGAAGAATTTATGCGGATAATTGGACACTGATTAAACCTTCATAAGCTTCAGCACTTTCTCAACATCTTCGGGTGTGTCAATACAATGACTGTCATACGTAGTAACTACGCATTTTATTTTAAAGCCATTTTCAAGCCAGCGCAGTTGTTCCAGTGACTCCGCTTTTTCCAGTGCAGAAACAGGAAGTTTTGTAATTTTTTCCAGCACATCTTTACGGTATGCATACATGCCCACATGCCTGTAATAGCGGTGATGCTTATGCCATTCTTTTTCATCCACGCCTTTTATAAAAGGGATCACCATACGGCTGAAGTAAAGTGCTTCGTTATTTGTGTTCAGTACGATCTTTACTTCTCCCCTGTCAAAAAGTATTTCATAATTATCGACTTCGATCATTTGCGTGGCAAGCTCTGTTCTTCCATCAGCAAGTACTGCAGCCAGCTCATCAATTTGTTCCGGTTCGATAAAGGGTTCGTCTCCCTGGATATTGATAACATATTTAAAATCTTCTTCCAGCTGCTGCAATGCATCCCAGCAACGGTCGGTACCGCTTGGGTGGTGTCCGGCAGTCATTACAACTGCCCCGCCAAAATCTTTTACATGATTGAATATCCTTTCATCATCGGTAGCCACCACTACTTTATGCAGCAGCCTGCTTTTGGAAGCCTGCCCGTACACCCGCTGCAGCATTGATTTTCCCTGTATATCAATCAATGGTTTGCCAGGAAATCTTGTACTGGCGTAACGGGCTGGTATTATTCCAACGATCATATCAGGACTGAATTATTTCGTTATCCTTTGAAGTAAAAAATTGCGTGGTTTCTTTATTCTTTAACTCCAGGTAAGCTTTGTACACTTCACTGAATTTTGTACGGTTATCCACTGCCAGGTTAAAGTTATTGTAGAATGCCATGATAAGTTCCGATACTTCCCTTACAGCATTCATGCTGCCATCGTTATCCGTTATGTAGTCCACCAGCCTGTTTTCTGTTGCATACTGCAGCAGCATGGGGTTGGAAGAACGGCCTATCATAAATTTTACACCGGCGAGTTTAGCAACAGAAAGATCAAGTATATCATCATATACAAACATTACATCAGCCGGAGATATATTATGCTGTTTACATAAATGCTGCAACGCCGTTTCTTTATGTAACACTTTGTGATATACAAAATGAAAATGCTCCCGCTTTGCAAAAGAATATGCCAGCTGGTTGTTTTCACCGGTGATGATCGCCATAATAGGCAATGTTTTATTCAGCAGGAAATGACTAAACCGCATCATGTTCACACCCATTGAATCCACTTCGCTAAAACTGCTGTGTCCTTCCAGGTTTTTGCGGCCATCATTAAATACACCATCCCAATCGAAAATAAAAGCCTTTACCTGCCGCATTTTCTGGCGTATTACCACAGGGCTGCTTACAAAATCGCCTTTAAAAAAATCTTCCAGTTCAAAATTGGCCTGCATAATGTTTAATAAGGGGTGATGGTTAAGGTATCTAAAATACGGATAAAAAGAAAGCCATCATATCGATGGCCTTCTTTTTTAATTCGCTTCAAGGTCCTGTATATCTATCATACCGATTGGCTTACCGTTGTCAGTAACCATAATGGTATCCACATTGGTTTTCTTAAAAACTGCGGCCGCATCATTTAAAAGCATACTGCTTTCAATACTGATGGGTGTTTTATATTCAAGCGAACCTAATTTTTTGTCAAGGATGGCAGAACCGTCTTTCTGAAGATACCTCCTTAAATCACCATCTGTAAACACTCCTTTTACCTGCAGGTTATCATCTGCAACAATGATAGCGCCAAAACCATATTCAGTCATTTTAACGATAGCATCTTTTACACTGGTTGCTTCACCTACTACAGGGTTCACACCATTGATAGCATCACTCACCCTTACCGTCATCAGTTTGGTATCCCTTAAGAACTGCTCTGTTCCCAATTGCGTAAAGTGATTTTCTGTAAGACCTTTTAATACCTTCAGCGGAACGGTAATGGTATGTACACCGATATTTAATGCATTGCGTATATGCTCAGCATTACGCACCGAACTAAACATAATTTTTGTATCATAACCATAATGATCCACAGCATCCACACATTGTTCCACCAGGCCCAGTGCATCATGCCCCTGGTCCTGCAGGCGGCCCACCAGCGGGCACACATAGCTGGCACCGGCATGCATGGCCATATAAGCCTGTTGCAAAGTATATACAAGGTGTACATTTACCAGTAAGCCATCGTTGCGGAGCAGCTTACAGGCACGCACACCTTCCAGCGAAACCGGTATCTTAAAAACTGTTTTCTTCGGATCAAGACCAAGATCAAGCTGGCGGTGAGCTTCCTTCACCACATCTTCTGCTGTATTCCCCAATGCTTCTATCTGCAGCACCGGCACTATTTTACTCAGCTTTACGATCATGCCATCAATATCAGTAATACCTTCCCGCTGCATGAAAGTGGGCGTGGTGGTAAGACCGTCTAAAAATCCGAGTTTAAATCCTTCTTCAATCTCTTTCAGGTTGGCTGAATCAAGATACAGTTCCATGTTCTTTATTTTATTGTGCGGCGAAAATAGTTATTTATTGGTGAAAGTTAGCCAGGGATTCATAGTTCATGGCCGATAGCTGACCAATCTTTTTACGATGAACAATGAACTATGAACTAACCCTGTATTTTAACTCCACTGCATGTAATTCGATCAAAGGTTTCAGGAATTCCTCCAAATCATAAACAGATAACTGGCTTGCCGCATCACACAACGCATGTGTTGGGTCAGGATGGGTTTCTATAAAGATACCGTCCACACCGGCGGCTACCCCTGCCCTGCTCAGTACCGGTAAAAACTCCCTGTTACCACCTTTTGCATCAGAACTGGGGATACCATATTTGCGAACGCAATGGGTTATATCAAATACTACAGGATATCCCAGTTTACCCATATGGTAAAAGCTTCTTGGGTCAACCACCAGGTCATTATACCCCATTGTATAGCCTCTTTCGGTCAAAATGATCTTATCGTTACCGGAATCCACACATTTACCAACAGGATGCTTCATATTATCCGGCGCTAAAAATTGTCCGTGCTTGATATTGATCACCCTGCCTGTTTTTGCAGCAGCCACCATCAAACCCGTCTGCATACACAGGTAAGCAGGAATTTGCAGCACATCACATACTTCTGCTACAGGTGCAGCCTGGTCAGGATAATGTATATCTGTTAATAAAGTAAAACCAAACTGTTCTTTCACTTTTGCTAAAATACGCATGCCTTCAGCGAGACCGGGGCCATTGTAATATTTTAAACTGCTCCGGTTATCTTTTGAAAAAGAAGATTTATAGATGATGGGAATGTTCAGCTTTGCACTTACTTCCTTCAATTTTTCAGCAGTCTTCATCATGATAGACTCTTCTTCAATAACACAGGGACCAGAGATTAAGAACAACTGGTCGGCACCACATTCAATATCTCCAACAAATACTTTTTTTGAACTCATGATTATAATCTTTTGTATAAATCTTTAATTGTTTCCAGTGTAATCTTTTCTTTCCAGTCGGGGCCGATGGCGTGATTCCACATATGTGGTAAATTATAAGCCACCTGTGCCATGGCAGTAATGGTTTCATCATTCCAGTTTTTACTGAGCCCCTGCGGCAAACTTATTTTATGCTGCTGCAGCATCTGTTTGAATTCCTTTACCCCTTCTGCATAATAATCATCCAGGTGCTGAAAGGCAACACAGTTGGCAAAGCAATGTTTTTCGTGCAGGATCTTTGAAAGACCATATGATAATGCATGGCAGATGCCGACTTCGGAATAAGTAAGACTTAAACCGCCCATGATACTTGCCACCATCAGCTTATCATCATTATCAGCAGTCTGGCCCGCTTTTTCACCCAGGTAAATATCCCGGCAAAGTTTTAGTGACTGCTCCGCATAGGCATGACTGTAAGCATTATTGAGTGTGCCATTTTCACTTTCTATGCAATGTATATAAGTGTCCATACCGGTATAAAACCATTTATCGGTTGGAACGCTTGCTATTAATTCAGGATCGAGGATTACCTGGTTGAATACGGTCCAGTCGCATTTTAAACCCAGCTTTTTTTCGGGGCCGGTCAATACGGCTGTCATAGATACTTCGGCACCGGTACCGGAGATGGTTGGTACCCCCAGGTGATAAATACCCGGCTTTTTGATAAGGTTCAGTCCCTGGTATAAAGTGGAAGAGCCTTCATTGGTGAACATCAATGATACCGCTTTTGCAATATCCATAATGCTGCCACCGCCGATACCCACCACGCCTGCAGGCAGACCATTGTTCTTTAAAACTTCGTCTCTTAAATTATCTATCTGGTCGGTTGTGGGTTCATGCGGATCCACATCAATCAGTTTTACCACATCCTTTGCTTCAGCAGGAATTCTTTTCAGCAGCTCTTTTCCTTTGAAATAATTATCTACAACAAATAAGAAAAAACCATCATTATCATTTCTTCTTTCGGCCAGTATGCCGGCCATATTATCAAAACTGCCCCGGCCGAAAACTATCTTTTCTATGTTCTTAAAATTCTTATGAAGCATTGTGAATGGTGAATAGTCAATTGTGAATGATCAATATTGATTTAACAGTACAAGTGAAATTATTCTTTTCTTTCCCCAAAAGAAAAAATATCAGAACAAGTTCACAACGATGATAATGCATGTACGCTGCTGCCTGCACATAAAACCTATGCGGTTTCTTTTTGCAAAACCTTTTCAACACAGGCTGAAATATTTGCTGCCAGCTTTTTTACTTCTTCTTCTGTCCAGGTACAGCGGATACCAAATGATATCAACCGCCCGATCACTTCCTGCGATTTGGGCAGATCAAGATTATTATAATCCTGTGGTGCACCCAATAATTCAATCGCCAGTTTAGAAGCCGTTTTTAATCCCCTGATATGTTCCCACTGGTTGATAAAATGATACATATTGATGAACCAGTAATTAAAGCCACCCACGCCTGCTTTGTTCAATTCATCCACCACGGCTTTTGCTGTTGCAGTATCCGGCAGGAAAAGATTTAAAAAAGTAGCTGAGTCTCCGGCAGGGTCTGCTAATGTTGCAAATGAAACACCTTCAGTTCTGGATAATAATTCAGTTAACAGTTTTTTGTTTTTATTATTCAGCCGGATGATTTCAGGTACTCTTTGCGTTTGTACCTTACCGATAGCGGCATGTATTTCGCTGATGCGGTAATTAAACCCAATGATGGGATGCTGCTCCATACCACGGTTGCTGCCCACATGATCGTGACCATGGTCACAATAAGAATCGGCCAGTTTATATGCCGTTTCATCATTGGTTACCATCACACCGCCTTCGCCTGCGGTGGCTATCTTAAAAAAGTCGAATGAATAGCAGCCGGTCTTTCCAAATAAACCAACGTGGGTTCCTTTATGAGAAGCGCCAAAAGCCTGGCCGGCATCTTCCACCAGTATTAAGTTATGTTCTTTAATCACCGGCATAATGCTGTCCATATCAGCCATACCGCCACACATATGCACCAGGCATACTGCTTTTGTTTTTGGCGTGATGGCTTTTTTAATACCTGCAGCACTTAAACAAAGTGTTTCATCAATCTCGGCAAATACCGGCAGGGCTCCAACAAACAAAACTGCTTCCACGCTGGCAGCATAGGTAAAAGGAGGTACAATAACCTCATCACCGGCGCCAATGCCTGCACTTGCCAATGCCGCCGCCACTGCAGTAGAACCGCTGGATACAGCATGAGCGTATTCGGCTCCTGTTACTTTCTTTACTTCTGCTTCAAACTCTCTTGCTTTCCAGATGCCGTTACGCTGTGTATCATGGTTGTACCGGAAAAAGATACCGGTTTCCATTACATCATTTACTTCTTTTCTTTCTTCGGCACCAAACAATTCCGTTCCTGGCATAGCTATAAAATTTAGGCTGCAAAAATACGGCTTATATCAAACTTAAAAAGAAGAGTTTTCCGGAGGTGGATTTGGCCTCATAAACGGGGTTCCAGGAAAAGATGGATAGATATACTTTCCGGGGAATGGCTGAAACCAGTCCTAATACTAATTCTCCTCCCTAAAGTACACTTTATAGTAATTCATATTTCTTTCTTCATCAAAACCCTTTTCAATCAGTTCCCTGTCACCATGGATATAAATATGAAAGTTCCTGTCTAATTTAAGTACACTTTTATATACCCTTGCCTGTTTCTTTACCGCATTATTATTAATAGCGAATGAATGATCAATGGGAGCACCAAAGTCCTGCTCATACTGCTGTTTATAATCATTGAAGAGTGCTATCCCTGCTTCATTGCCGATCACCTCGCTGCCAAATTCCTCCATATCAAAATGATCCTTTTCTTTAAAATATTTTATAGACCGGTTGAGCAGGTCTATCTTATCGGCCTTGCTGATGTCAAATGCTTCTTCGATCTTTTCTGTAACAAAAGTTTTGTATACCGTCATTACATTGCTGGTCTGGTTATAGTTATCATTCCGCACTTTCAGTTTTAAAAATTCATCCATCCAGTAAACGGTTTCATTCTTACTTGTATGATCAACAACGGCCACTTTATAGCCTTCCGCAGCATCTGTGTTAAATATAATACAACCTTTATCCAGTTTTTTTATATTGACTGCTTCCTGCTGGTAACCCAGTTCAAAAGCCTGCTCCTGCTGCAGTACGGTCAGGTAGGGTTCTTTATGTTCAGATTTAAAAATACCTATGGCCTCCTGCAATTCTCCTTCTATTTGAAGGTTAGAAAAATGCACCACGTACAATTCACCACTTTTTATTTTGGGGTGATTGCTTACTTCATACAAATGTTTTGCAAGAAGCTGGCTGCATTCATGAAAACTGGCAGCATCATCAAATATCCGCTGTACAAAATGATATACTTCGTTCAGCTCAAGATTACCACTGCTGTGCTGCAACCGGTATATTTCATTTATTTTTTCAAAGGGTTGTACAAAAAACTGCATCAACAGGCTACCCAGCACCCCGTCAATTAATTGTAAAGGCTGTTCACTCAGGCTCATTGTTTGATCCAGCTGCCTGTTACCCACTTTATGTATAGAAAGTTGTTTAAATATTGCTTCAAAAGAGGATACCATACTATATGCCCGTTTAATTTGCTGCAAGATTAGCTGCAAACCCGAAAACAGCAAAAATTAAATTATATAAGAATGCTGGCTCTCCCATGTCTTTTATTTTAAAACTGCATTTTATATTTTTCTTCACTAAATCACCACCGGCTTTGACATTCCTTTAAGAAACAGGCCCCTAATTTCACTGCTGTATTCCAATAAGTCATATCGATTCATATCTACCCCATACATTAACCGCTTTTGACAAAATACTGCTGTAACAACAGCAGCCCTGGTTAGCCCATAGCAAAATAACCCAGGTTCCGCCTGGCCACCATATAACTAGTCGATATGATTGCAAAACAAACTTTCTGGCAGCGCTCCGGCCTGCAAAACTGGTTCCTGAAAAAAGAAGAGCACCTCAGTGATGCTTCTTTACTAACCCCGGACATTGTTTATAAATATGTCGTGGAAAAATTCAAAGAATCCATCAGTGAACTGTCGTTTGCCAACAGGATCATTTTTTACCATGAATATATTATCTGTTTCAGTCCGCCCGATTACAACAAGTTCATGGATAATAACAGGGGCATTTTTGCGCTTGTTATCAAAGAATCAGTGAAAGCTTTCTATGACATACTGCAGCAGTACAAAAAGAAAGGAAAACATGTAACAGCTTCAGCCAACAAATGGGTTTTCCGTTTTGTTTCTCACCCTGATTATGATAAAGGCGATAAAAGTTTTATCGGCAAACTCATACCTGGTCATACACAACAGAAAGACGATAACCTGCGGGTTACTTTTATTCCGAGGCAAACCGGCATTGCACAAAAATTTGATATAGCAGATGAGCTGCTGAAAGATTTTACTTTCTACAGTGACGGATACTACGAAATTCCGTTTCATGACACGCTGGTACTGGAAGATACAAATACCGTAACTGCCCCCAAATACCTGGCCCGCCTGGAAGCGACTTTACCCGGGAAAGAATTTGCCGGAAAAAAATTGGAATATTTTATAAAAGATAATGATATACAAATATGCGGCGTGGATGAAATGCCCGATAAACGGGGTGTTTTCCGCATCCCATCAGAATGGGTCTCCACGCCGCATATTGCCGTACGGTATGACAAGAATGCTGACAAATTTTTCCTTGCAGCCTTTGGTGAAAAAACTTTGCTGAATGAAAATGAGGTGAAAACCGGCACAGTTCAATCACCTGAATGGACAGAGCTGCCCTTAAATTCAAGAGTAGTATTAAATGGCATTGTTTCAATAAACATATTCAAAATATAATATGGACAGGTTACTGGCAATAGGCTTATTGATCACCAGTATTGTATTGCTGGTAGCTCATTTTACTGAAATCAGGCAAACGCATAAAAAAAATGGCTGACTATTTTTTTGGCATAACGGACAAGGGCAAACGCCGGCAAAAAAATGAAGATACATTTATTGCCCGTGAAATGCTCAACAAGAGATACGTGGTTGCCTGCGTGATTGACGGTGTGGGCGGCTACAAAGGCGGTGACGTGGCGGCTGCCATAGCCCGCTCTGCCATACTGGAATATGTAAGGGATATGCAAAATGATATCACCCTCACATTAAGGGAGGCAGTGATTGCAGCCAATGCAAGGATTAATGAAGAAAAAAAAGAAGCAGGCAGTAATGAACAGATGGCCTGTGTACTCACCTGTGCCGTGGTGGATGTAAAAGCCAATACATGCTGGTATGTACATATTGGTGACACCAGGCTGTATCTTTTCAGGGATAATTCACTTATCAAAATATCCAGGGATCATTCTGCAGTTGGTTTTTTGGAAGAGTCAGGAAAAATATCAGAAGAAGAAGCCATGCGGCACCCCAAACGCAACGAGATCGATAAGGCCCTGGGATTTGAAACAGACATTGCTGTTATTGATGATGATTTTATAGAAACAGGCTCCTCTCCTTTTTTGCCCGGGGATATGCTGTTGCTGTGCAGCGATGGCCTCACTGACATGATCAGCACGGCCAGTATCAGTGATATTTTAAGTAGTAACACAGCTATTGCTGAAAAAGCAAAACAACTGATAGATGCAGCCAATGATGCAGGTGGCAATGACAACGTTACGGCAGTACTGGTTGAAAACAAAAAACAACGAAAAGAAAAAACAGTACCCGTACCGGTTGAAAGGAAAAAAGAAAAACGGGCAACTGCTGATACGAAGAATAATTCATCAGCTTCTGAAGGAAAGAATACAAAAAAGAAAAACCACAGCCTCCTGTTATTGATACTATTCTTTGTTGCAACGGCATCCGCCCTGCTGATGATAACATCCTGGCA
Source organism: Ferruginibacter sp. (assembly GCA_047600665.1). Taxonomy (GTDB): domain Bacteria; phylum Bacteroidota; class Bacteroidia; order Chitinophagales; family Chitinophagaceae; genus Ferruginibacter. The sequence goes on along the minus strand of JASGKJ010000002.1, from coordinate 899,395 downwards.
AAACAAGAATACTGCAGGAAAAGAAACCATTCCGGCGGCCCGCCCTGTTCTGTTTAAAAGCAAAGAACTGGCTGAACTGGAAGACAGTATCACCGGTACAGGTAAACAATTAACATTCCCAAAAAAAGCCGCAGCAATAATACTGACAAAACCCATCATCATTACAAAAGACAGTTTTCTACTGCACGGTAATGGCATTCATATTATTGCTGACAGCACGTATAAGGGCCCTGCTTTCATAATCCAATCAACAGCAAAGAATATTGTACTGGACAGCCTGGTATTGCAAGGTTTTGATGTGGGCATTGCAATTGAAAAAAACAATACCAGTTTAAAAAATCTGAGGTTTAATAGTTGTCGTATCCCGGTACAATATTCAATGCTGTTACCTGACACCACGCTCACAGGAAGATTTAAAGATTCTGTATTTATAAATAACTCAACCCGTAAATAAGTTTCAATGTCCATCTTCATTCAATGGTTAAGTAAAAGAAAACTGGAGCGGCTCTGCATCCTTCTTATCGGTACAATCATGGGATTACTTGCATGGAAGCTGCATACTGTTTTACAACGTGACTTTGATGAAGTGAATAAGCGCCTGGAAAATGGCACGATGATCAACCTGAACAGCGGCAGTCTTAACGCAAACATGAAGGAGCTGTTGAAAAAAGGGCGTTACTATGAAGATCCAAAAGATATTGAGCTGATCAGTTCCACCCTTGCCGCATCTGGTGACACCGGCAGTTACATTGATAATATTGGTGAGCTGAATAAGAAAAAATATTTTGCAAATGCAGATGAAGCATTCTCAAAAGGTGGGAAAGCTTTTAAGAAACGTGTACTACTATCAAGAAACCTTGTTGGTTTCTCTGAGTCAGATTCAATAACATTTGAAAAAGAAAAAACACAAGCGCTTGCGGTACCTGCACAAACAAATGCCGACCTGGGGGGTTACAATATTGCAACTGTAATAAAAGACCACGATGGCCAGGCTGCAGCAGGTGTGCTGGTAAGACTAAAATTACTGGTGCCGCAAAATACCAGTACCGGCGACAAACAGGAAGAAGAAAACAATATCGTTGAATTTAAAAATGGGTTAAGAAAAGTATACACGCATGACTCTGCCGGTAACCTGCAGTTATTGTCCTTTAATATGTATGCACGTACTGGTGATGACGGCCGTTGCGTATTTGCCGGCCTCCCTGAAAACAAATCGTACGAGGTGCTTCCATTGAAGCCAGGTTTTGAATTTGGGCGATCACAGGGAACAGAAACTTTGCAGGAGAATGCAGTCTTTAATTTTACCCGTTCACCACATATGCTGAAATTATTTTCTTCAAAAGAATTCAGCACTTTCAAAAAAGAAAAAGCCTTTATTGTAAGAACACCTGCAGAAGTAAATGAATGGTTTATGATCATCGGCGCCGGCTTCCTGGCAGCATTCATTTTTCTTCATATCCTTTTTACCATAAAATCCCCCAATACAGACCAGTTATTGCTTCCCGTGATCATGATCCTTACCGGGCTTTCGTTTATTACATTATTCAGCCTGCAAGATCCGTTAAGAGACCGTTTTCTTGCAAAAAGTACTTTTATTTATTTCTGTGCAGGTACCTGTATCATAGCATTGCTGCAGTTTGTAAACCTTAAAAAGTTTACCACCGATTCTCCCTTGTACCGTCTCTTTATTTTTAACCAGCGCAGCAGTGCTGCCAATGGATGGCCCTGGATCGCAGCTGCAGCAGGCCTGCTGGCCCTCACTGTTTTATTTGGTACAGGACCGGAAGGCAGTGGGGTTAAAGTAAACCTGTTTGGATTTCAGCCCAGCGAAGTGGTAAAATATATGACTATCTTTTTTTTGGCAGGCTTTTTTACCATGAATGAAAAATTCATTTCAGAGTATCCATCCTTTGCAAAACGCTTATCTTTTTTTGCAATCGCAGTGATCGGCATTGTTACCACTATTCTGTTGTTTCTAATATTGGGAGACCTGGGACCTGCTATTGTATGCTGTTTTACATTCATCATTCTTTTTTCTTTTTCAAGAGGTGATTTTTTACCTGTGGTGGCATCGATGATATTGTATGTTGCGGCGGTGTGGATATTAAAAAATACCTGGCTGGCAACTGCTGTTACAGCCGGTGTTTTGTTGCTGTACATGCTGCTTGCAAAAAAGAAATTAAGCGAATCAGCCATCATGTCGCTGCTCGTGGTAAGCGGTTTTTTATTACTGGATAAGATACAGGTGCTCTCAACAATTATTCCCGGCCCGATGCAGCGGCTTACTGACCGTAAATCGATCTGGACAGACGCCTGGAATAACCAGGTATTTGGCGGCGACCAGGTGGCCAATGGCATCTGGGCTATTTCATCCGGCGGTATTACAGGCCAGGGTGCAGGCGAAGGATTTGCAAAAACAATTCCTGAAGCACATACAGACATGATATTGCCGGCTATCGGTGAAGAATTTGGATGGGCAGGAATCACCTGCATTTTTATCCTGTTTCTTATTTATCTCCACCGATCCATTGTAATCGGGAGACATGCCGGTGCACCCTTTTTATTTTATACCTGTGCCGGTATTGGCGTGGGTACTTTTGTACAATTTTTATTAATTGCCGGCGGCTCCACTGGTGCACTGCCATTATCAGGAGTGGCATTACCATTTATCAGTTATGGCGGCACTTCATTGTTATGCAGTATGGCTGCTGCCGGCTTTTTATTAAGTACATCAAGGCTAAGAGGTACCGCCGTACAAATGAATTATATCGCCAAAAGACAGGATAAAAATTTAATGCCTGCGCTCTTAGCTGCCTGTGCTGCTATTCTTTTACTAGTGCTGAACATTACCGGTTACACATTCAATGTAAAGAAATGGATAGTGGAACCGGCGCTGGTGGCGGACAGGAATGGTGTACGGATGTATAGTTATAATCCACGGATAAATATTTTGATGAACAAGCTGCAGGCCGGCAATATATACGACAGGAATGGCAAACTGCTTGCATCAAGCAACCTGCAATCAGCATTAAAAGAAAGAGACTCATTAATTGCAATAGGCATTCCGGCAGAAAATATTGAATCGCTTACTTATAAAAGACTTGACAGGTACTACCCATTTGGAGAACACATGTTCTTCTGGACAGGAGATGCCAACACGGGCATTTTTGCAGGTGGCAGCAATGGTTATTTTGCTGAATATGCCCATGCAGCTGAATTAAGAGGCTTTCCGGCACCTGCCGTTAAATACGAAGTAAGCGCCAGCCGCCTGCGGGAAGAAAAATTTTTACCGGCGGTGTCAACTGAAATGACTGTTGTAAAAAGAGATTACAGTGCGCTTGCAGACCTGCTGGAATCCGGTATTAACAGCAATGCCGTGGAAGATTTTAAAAAACGTAACCGGGATGTGAAACTTACCATGGATGCTGCACTGCAAACAAAAATGCAACTGGCCATACAGGGAGATGACAGCCTGCGTAAAAAACGTGTATCCGTAGTTGTTATGGAAGACGGCACGGGTGATGTGGTGGCTTCCGCCTGCTGGCCACTGCCCGCAGTAAATGATTGGGAAAGACTAAACCTCAGTGAAAGCGATATCAATAAATTACCCGGCTGGAATGTAAATACCGATATTGGGTTTACACATGCCACACAACCCGGCTCCACGGCAAAATTGGTAACTGCACTTGCAGCATTTAACAAACTCGGTAAAGCCGCAGCAGAAAAAACCATCAGGGTGTATCCAAAAGACCTGATCCGTTTAAATGGCCCCGAACCGGATGAAGCCGGGCTGATCACCATTGAAAAGGCGATCGTAAGATCAAATAACTCTTTCTTTATAAGATTGGCAAATGAGGCACAGCTGCAGGAAGAAATGGTTACACTCTACATGCAGGCAGGTATGTTCCTGCATGGTGTTGGCGGGTATTATTTTGAAAATGATAATAACAATACGGCACAGCAGGAAAAGTGGAGAACACTCTGGAGAGAAACAGAATTTAAAAGTTTAAAACGGTACAACCCTGACAATATAAAACGTACAAGGGCTATCGGTATATCCGGCATGTCGTGGGGACAGGGGGAACTGGTGGCAACACCAGCTGCTGTTGCCAGGGTTGCAGCAGGTATTGCACACAATGGGATGCTTGTTCCTAACCGGTATGTGATGGATATAAATGGAAAACCTGTTGCAGTGCAAGCGGCTGTTGCCATTACAAAAGATTCTTCTTATGCAAAATATGTGGCCGGGTACATGAAGAAACAAAGCGCACCCAAGAAAGCAAGACTGGGTATTTTGGTGGCAGGCAAAACAGGCACACCTGAAAGAATTTTCAAAGGTGAACAAATCAATGATGGCTGGTATGTATTCTTTGCGCCAGAAGCTGCAGGTAACAATCACCTGGTTGTGTGTATAAGAATTGAAGGCGCCAAAGGATCAAGTGAAGCTGTGAAACTTGCCGGTGATCATATCATTCCATTGTTACGTGAACAACAGTACATAAAAAGTTTTGATCCACCGGCAAAGTCAACCATTGCTGTTGACCGGCTGTAAGCATTACTATTTAATTTTTAAAATTACAGGATATGTTCAGTTTGTTTAAAGACCGCTCCCATGATGTAAAAAGTATCCGGAATACTTTATTACAGTTTATAAAAGAAAAATTGCAGCTTTCACAGGGTGGCGAAGGAAATAATATAACGGGCATCTACCTGTTTATCAATTGCAGTGAAAACGAAAAGCAATTATATGAAGCGGCATTATTTGCCAATACACCGGGCAGGTTTAAAACAGAAGAAGTACAGCGTATTGCTGATGATTATGACATTTCTTTAAACCCTTCATGGAAACTGGAAATAAACTTCACTGACAAATACCCGTCACAGGCAGAACAGGTGCAGGGAACGCATACAGCCGTTTTTATCTCAACAAAAAAAGCAGGCCTGAATAACGGGCAAAAGCGTGCTGTTATTAAGATACTCAACGGACGTGCTGAAAAAGAAGTATACAATATTGAATCCGGCAGCAGCCGGATAAATATTGGCCGTGAAGCAAAGGTGCAGGCAGCGGGTAATTACATGCGACAAAACAATATTGCATTTACTCCGGATGAAACAAACAGGGCCATCAGCCGCCAGCATGCTCATATTGAATGGCAAACAGATAATAATTCATTCGTGGTATTTGCAGATGAAGGCGGTATTCCTCCTTACAATAAAATGAAAATAAGAACAACGAATGGCGCATTGATAAAAATGCAGGCGGTTGAAGTGGGGCACCGTTTACAGGAAGGTGACCAGATCATACTGGGTGATTCAGCAGTACTCGAATTCAGTTACCCGGGCAATGAAGGATAATATGGCAAAAGTATTTACCATAACGGAAGGGCTTGAAAACCTCGGCGCTATAAAATCCGGGGGGCAGGGTTCTGTTTATAAAACAAGAAAAAAAGGTGAAATCATTACTGCAATAAAAATATTGCCCACCCCTCTTTCAGGCGACACAGAACATGATAAAAACTTTGCTTCTTTTCAGAATGAAGTGGAGAAACTGAAAAAAGTAAATGAGGAACCAAACCCGAATATTGTAAGCATTATCGATTCAGGCATCACCAGCTCGGGTAATTTTCCATACATCGAAATGGAATATATTGAAGGACCAGACCTTGGTGAATTACTGAAGCCGCCATTCGATCCTGTTTTTACTATTAAGGAAACCATTAAAGTGGCTGAGCATTTAGCCAATGCCCTCGCCCACTGTCACGGAGCCGGTATTAAACATGGTGATATAAAAAGTAATAATGTAAAATTCAACCGCCATACAGGTAATTATGTATTGCTTGATTTTGGTCTTTCCGTAATGTCTGATGAACAGCGGCGTACCAGTATCCGCTATGCAGGTGCCATTGAGTTTATGGCCCCCGAACAAAGTAATGGCGAAATGCTTTTTGAAACAGATATCTACAGCCTGGGCATTATTTTATTTGAGTTGCTGACCGGCACTGTTCCTTTTCCTTTAGCCAGCAAAGGTGAAATGGCACGCAACTCGGTAATGCTGGCACATCTTGAAAAAGCGCCCCCGGATATTATCACACTCCGGAGGAGCATGCTGCCCGATTCGTGGAGCGATCATAAAAAAGAAAGGGAGATGCAGGTACCGGTATGGCTGGTGGGAATGATCTGCAAATGCCTGGAGAAAGTACCATCAAAACGTTTTAGTAATGGAACAGTCTTACAGGAATTTGTTCACCATGCCATCAGTATGGACTATCCGGGGCAGGTTATCACAAACCCGTCAGCAGCGCTTGTGAATAATAGTCATGATCCGGCACAGGAGGCAGCAATAAAACAACTGCAGTTACAGCTTATAAAAAACGAAGAACTGCTGGCAGACCTTCAGGAGCAGGTACGTATTAAAGACAAAGAATTGTACGAAGCAAGATATGCAGGGCAATATGCACAGTCAAAACCAAGGGGTGTTTCGAAAACATCCTTTACCCTGTTGCTGATCCTTGCGCTCGGAATGGCAGGCTATGCCGGTTATAATAACTTTTACAAACCTTCTGCAGCTGCAAAAACAAATAAGTTTACTGCAGCGGCCAGTGCCCCTACTACAAATGCAGATTCACTCGCCGCAACTCCTGTAAAACCAAACAAAAAATTCTCTCCAAAAATTCTAAAAAAGAAAACAGCTGACAGTAACGCCAAAGAATACCCCAAAGCAACAGCTGCCGCAAAAGATTCTTTGGACGGCCATACTGCAACAAGCGGTAATGAATACGAGATCCGGAGCATTGCCTATTTTTATAACCAGCCGGACAAATATACAAGGCGCAATGTTTTTTTAACAAGAGGCAATGCCACGTTATTGGTGTTAAATGAAAAAAATGATTTTGTATTCGTATCTCACCGGAGTGCCGACGGCAAGGTCACTAAGGGCTGGCTGCTGAAAAAAGATATTGTGGCAGTGAATGAATATTAAGCCGCCTTTTACTTAAGCCAAAATGATTTAAAAGCTATCAGGCTCTTTTGCTGATATCCCGGGATGGGTTTTCGCCTGCATTTCTTACAGCATACCTTGTTTCAATGTAGTTGAACTGTTTCCTTCTTTTAGCCGCAGGACGGCTGTTGTTGTTTTTCTTTTCTTTACCGAGTGTGAAGCTGTAGGTAGTAAAATTTTGTTGCTGCATAACAAGTTTCATTTAGTAAGATTAGTGTAAAAAAGAGGTTTTGACAGCCTTGCCAAAACCCCTCGTGCCTCCAGGTATTTCTTTGTATGGTATTAACCGTTACAACTGTTGGTAGCGGAGATATGAAATCACTTTTACCACTCTACCTTTTGACAATTTATATAGCCCAAACGGTATGCCAACAACATATTGAGTGTAAACGTGGTGTTATTATATGATTTTTGTCCAGTTATTGTATCATAATTTCCACGAAGTGGAATACAGGACGATAACCGGGGCAGGATTTTACAGGCAAACTTGAGGAGACGGTGCCTTCAATAGTTTAACTCATCAGTTGTCAATTCACTTATGCCGCACCATTTTACTTCCCGGGCAAGTGCACGTAATGCAACATCAGGCCCCGCCTTTTCAACAAATAAATAAACTTCCTTAAAGGTCTCATATGCTGGTTTTTTAAAGCGCATGGCCATATCCAGTCCATACACACTTACACCTTCATGTATGTCCAAAACATAAGAATGTCCGGGAGGAAATGTGGTTTCGATGAAGGCTGCCACCTCTTTCAATACAAGTACCTTTACAGCTGTTTTTTTATCATTGCCGAAGAAAAATTTCAGCTCATTACCAGCAAATCTCTTCCACAATAATTGATGGTTGATCTGTATCATTTAAATAAACAGTTATTTCATGTAGATCCCGATCACAAGTGCCGCTACACTTATCAGTGTAAATACAAGTAACAGCGGCATAATAAATTTAAACCAGGTTTTCAGGCTGATATTTACCATCGCCAGTGATGGCAGTATAAGACCTGTTGGTGCAATAAATGACATGAGACACATGCCATACATATATGCATTGATCACTTCTCTCCCCGGTACATTTATTAATATCGCCAATGCACCGATAATGGGCATGGTTAATACCGCCATACCGGAAGAAGACTGGATAAAAATAGAAAAGACAATATAAAATAATAACAGCAGCAGGATAAAAAAAACAGGCTGTATACCCTGCACCATGCTGGCCGTATAATACAAAATAGAATCACTTACATGTCCTTCATTTAAAACAATGGTAACACCCCGTGCCACCCCTACAATAAATGCCACGGACAATAAACTTTCAGCACCTTTGATAAATTCACGGGTAAATATCTTTTCATTGATACGGCAGATAACCGCAATGAGAATAGCAGCACCCAGGAACAGGGCTGACATCTCCGTTGTCCACCACCCAAGAAACACCACACCGGCTATCATGCACAGAAAACTAAGTATATAAATAAGCAGGAGTAATTTAGTTTTTCCTTCCAGCGTGGGTGCCTCCCCCGTCACATCTACATTCACTTCATACACACTTGTTACAGGCCCGTCAATTTTATATACAAGCGATGCGGTTGGGTCCTTTTTTACTTTGGCAGCATAGCGCAAAATATACCATACCAGTAAGGCTGTAACGATCACCCACAAAACGAGGCGCATACCAATTCCATCCATCCAGTTAATACCTGCTGCATTAGATGCAATGATGGTGGAAAAAGGATTAGAGAATGCAGGCAGGCATCCAAGCGAAGTACCTCCAAAAATAACGGCCAGGGGTACCAGCAGATCGTAGCCCGCTGCAACAAACAATGGCACCAGTATAGAATAAAAAACAAAAGCTTCTTCTGCCATACCATAGGCTGCACCAAAAAAAGAAAATAAACTGGTGAGGATGGCGATCAGCCAGTGTTCCCTGCCCTTCATGGTATGGGCCAGCCAGGCTACACCTTTTACCATGGCACCGGTTTCGTTAAACACAAACATGAAACCGCCGATAATGAGGACAAACAGGATTATATCGATACTGTCGATGATGCCTTTAATGGGCGCCTGCAGCACCTGGAGAAATCCCTGCCCGTTTCTTTCCATCCGGGTAAAACTACCGGGTACCGATACAGGTTTTCTTATTTCGCCATTAATAAATTTTTCAACTTTTATATGGATACCAAGACTGTCCAGTGTTTTTTGCTCAAGCGGCAGTTGTACTTCCCCATTGCCTGTAACCAGCGAAAAGGTTTTATCATTTGCAGATAGTTTATTATACTGCCCGGCCGGTAACAGCCAGGTGCTGATGGCAGCCAGTATGATTACGATCATTAAAATGGATATTGGGCCAGGAAAGGATCTTTTTTTATCAGGCATACAATTTATTTAACTGCAGGTTTTATTGGCTTGAACAATAAATATAAGTAAAAAGCCAAAGCGTATGCTTTGGCTTTTTAAATAATATGACCAGTTGCTTATGCCTCCTGTTTTATTATATTGAATACATCCTCTTCTGTTCCGTTGAACGGGCCCTGTTTTCCGATCTTCAAAGTAGCCATTGCCGCAGCAAATTTGCCGGCAGTTCCCGGCACCTGGCCTTTTGCACGGCAATATAAATACCCTGCCATATAAGTATCGCCGCAGCCTGTTGCATCCACTACTGCTGCCGGTACATAGGCCGGTATCGTATAAAATTGTTTCTCATAATAAATGACAGATCCCATACTGCCCAATGTAATTACGATCTCTTTTGCACCCCAATCATTTAATTGTCTTGCTGCCTGTTTTACATCACTGGTGCCAGTAAGTGCTTCCATCTCCTGTTCATTTACTTTTAAAATATCAATGTATGGCAGCGCCTCCATTTTATCTTTCCAGTCTGTTGCTTCTACCTGCTGTCCATTTAACTTGCGCAGGTACCCCTGTATATCTGCAGCTACTTTTCCTTTTTTCGCCAGTTCTTTTATCACCTCCAGCGGAATATCATTGGCCATTAATGTGCCCAGGTGAAAGATACCTGCGGTTATATCACTTACCTGTTCCGTTGTAAATATATCTGCAACCTGCAATACTCTTTGTGTGCGCTGGTTGGTATCCGCACCATAAATATTTTCAAAGTACAAAGTATGAGTGGAAGTGAACAGCTTAACCTTTATACCCTCATCAGCCAGTTGCTGAACGAAGTTTTTTTCTGTTGCTGCAAGCGAAGTGATCAATACATACTTTACATCCAGGTTACTGAGGGCTTTTGAAAAATACCAGGCAGTGCCGCCAGGCATAAATACATCGGCTTCAGGAGTAATGATCCTGTCGAGGGTAATATGACCGATGCAGCAGATATTATACATATGATGAAGCAGTTAAAACTTAAACTTATCTCTTTTGCAATACCATGTTGGATGACAGTCAGAAAAATCATCACCCATCATATACTCTTTCGGATATACAGTAGCAACATTTCCATTTCTATCAACGATAGGCTGCCGGTCACTATAAATAATTGGAATTACTTCATCAGACTTTTTGCACCTGGTACAAAAACTGGATGCTGACTGCCTGTTGTACAGACAGTTCTCTGGAAATTCAGTAAAAACTTCTTTTATGATATTTGTTTCCAAAATATAATGAAGATTCAATGAATAATCTTTGTCGAAAGACGCCTTCCTGACATTGCAGGAAATCGATATGTATATTGTATCAAGATTAAATGGCGTATTTTTCTTCGAATATTCAATTATCGTATCTGTTAAGTCAGATATAATCACTGATTTCACGGCAAAGGGAGAACCAGGATTATAAATATTTAATTGAATTTCTTCCTTTGAAAGAATTTCTTTCAATTCCGGCAGCAGAGATACTTTAACATGCAATTTGAAATCCTGCGAATAACAAAACAAATTAATAGCCAGCAAAACCAGTAATATTAATTTTTTCTTCTTCAAACCTGGATTTAAATTTTAGTTTTTTTGAGGAAGCTATATTACAACAATTATTTTTATCGTACATAGCTTATGAACTTGTTTGGTTCAAAATTTTCCTGGTCTTATAAGTTTTCGCTTGTTCAATGAATGAATTCCCTTGCCACAATTTTCGTAGCAGAGCAAAAACCTGCTGCTGGCTCTGTTAGCATAATGGCGAATGATCCTTTAAAAGCTTAAATAGCCTGAATGCTGTTCAAGGAGTACAATGGTTGTGGAGTAGTTTTAAGCAAGCGGTTTTATTTCGATACCGAAAAAATCCTTTAAAAATTTTCCTATCACATAATGCGCCATTGCCAGGTAAGGTTTATCAGGCGCCAGGTAACGTTCATTCAAAAAACGCAGCTCTTTATCCAAACGTTTTTCAAAAAATAATTTCTTAGCCACAGAAAGGTCATCTTTACCATCAATCACTTTCTTCAGTTCGTCTGACAACTCAAGTATCCGCTGCTGCTGGGCCTGTATATCCAGCAATACTTCTTTTCGTGCCAGTACCAGCGGCATCCGCTGTAAAGCATACACACGGATAGAACATTCGGCCTTTTCAAATTTATCCCCCGATGAAAACAATGGTTTGATATAGCCATCTCTTTCATCGTAAGTAAAATATTCCGCAGGATCATCTTTACAGGGATCTACAAGCAAACGGTACCTTTCCTCTCCTGCCAGCTGATCTTTGATTTTATTTACATCAGGAACAGGTATTATAAGCCTGTACTTTTCATTCTTCAGCGGAAATTGATTTTTCTTACCCAGCACCATGGATTTGCCACCTGGCAATTCATAGGTTTGCTCCTGGTTGCATAATTTACAGGACAATAACAAATTCTCCCATTCAGCAGCCAGCCAGTAATAACCCTTTTCGGAACGTATCTTATTTTTAAATTTTTTTGATGCCGGGTCAAGCACTTTATCAATTACACCGCCTTTAGGACGGAAATGTTCGATATCACCGGGATATACCGCTAAAAATTTTGTTTCGCAATAAGCACATTTATTATTGAATGCGATTAAAATATTTTTTTTAACATCGGACTTTTTATATGCTTGAAAATTGAATGGCTTTAAAATCTTCTTTCTTTTATAATACAAAATAGCTTTATCTCTTTCCTGGATGCCTTTTCCAGTAAGGGATTTCGACTTGTCCGCACCACGGTTTATTTTGATCATGAATTTCCTTTTTCAATTTTATTCCAAAGATCCTGTACTCTTTTAACTGCTGCTGATTTCAGTTCTTTACGGGAAACAGGTTTTGCTTTCCGTAAATTCTTTGCCAATAATTCATCTATCACATGGTATACAATCTCCTCTCTTAAACTATCACCCAAATGTGTGGAGTCTGCCTGCTGTATCCTGATCTTTGCCTCCAGTCTTTCCATTTCATTAGGCTCTGCTTCCATCTTCTTTCTTTTAACATCAGGCAATGCTTTTAAATAATAATAGCGGTTAAATATCTTTTCAGTATCCGGATCTAATGTGCTGCTTAACCCAAAAAATTCTGATGTCAGCAACTGGTCTGCCCTGAAGCTGTTCGGATCGGGCAGGTTAGTTATTGCCTGGATATTATTTTCGTTATCAAGCCTCAGCACCGCCACCTCTTTATCATACATCCCTTTCAGGCAAAGCGGGTCATGCGTAGTAACAATAAACTGGACTTTGGGAAATGCCCGGCGCAAACTGTTTACCACACGCATTCTCCAGCGGGGATGCAAATGCGTACCGATCTCATCAACCAGCACGATGGCATTCGCATTATTCATATCCGTATTCAGTTTAAAAAGCGACCGCATGATGTCGACACATAACGCAATGACAGACTGGTACCCGTCACTCAGTTCGCTTAGTAAATACCGGTGTTCATTTCTTTGCACATAAACCCTGTATTTATTTTGTTCATCTTTTGCCCGGACCAGCAGCAGGCCACTTTTCTTTGACTTACTTTTCCTGGTTTTATCATACAGGTCGATCTCCGTATCAAAATCAATAAGGCTCTTTATTGCCAGTGCAGCAAAATTAAAATCCTGCCGGTTGGCTTTATATATTTCCAGCAACCACTCCTCGCTGTTGTACAAAGCACAACTGGGAACAAATAAATTCCTTACCCTTCCCTGTATATCCGGATCTGATCCGATAAAATCCTTTTCCCACTTTAAAGCAGGATCAGGAAGCAACCTTGTAGATCCGTATCCCAGGAGTGTTGTAGCGGGAAACCTGAAACCTTCCGGTGCAGACCGGCGTACTGAGCTTGCGGTAAAATCTACCCGAACCGGCTTTTGTTCACCTTCAAAGTCAATTTTTATGGAGCCTGACCTTGTATTGTGTTTCAAATAAGAGGACGGTGTTCGCTCCAGTATTTCCTTTTGATAAGCAGGGTCGGTTAATGCAAGTGCAATTGCCTGGAGTGAAGAACTTTTCCCAACACCGTTCTCTCCTAACAGCATCAGCCAAGATGTTCGTGATGCATTAGGAGGTATGTCATATTTAAGACTTGTGATGGATTTAAAATTTTTTATTTCTATTGACTTAATATAATATTCTTTTCTCACAACATGTACGGTCTCTTTTTTCCCGAGAGATTTGATCTTTTCAAATTGTTTACGGTTTGCTGTTATGCGATTACGTGTAGTATTAATATATGTAAACAATGCAACAAGCTTTTCACCAGCGAAATAAAATTTTTTGGGTACAGCTTCGCTGATGATAAAGTTTAATATCTCTTTATGTTTATCATCAGTGATCCATTTGAAAAAAAAGTATTGCTTTATTCCAAGGTATTCATCAGGAGAAACTCCAAAAAGTACAGCGTTTAACCGGTCTGTACGAAAAAAGAAATCTGTTCTTTCAAACTCTCCTAATTTTCCAGGCCTGGTAAAGAACCCGACCCATCCATCGAATTCTTCTTTAAATTTTTCATAATGCTTTTTCCTGTTTTTTAATAAACCGGGGCGGTTTAAGTTTAATATATCAATTGTCTGTCTCGTTCTTGTAGGAGCAGAAAATACCCGTCCATCAGGATAATATCCAAATTTCCATTCAACATTAATATCATTACAGGGATCGATGATAACATTTCTTTCCTTCTTCACTATTTCCATTGAAGCCCCAGGCGGCGCCCGTTGATTAAGAACGGGGAACCATTGTCCCTTATATCTCCTGCACTCCTGGCAGGCATAATAAATATTACCCCATTCAAATGTGAGCCACCAGTAATGTAAAGGCGCAAAATCTTTTTTCACAAATCCTTCAGCAGAAAAATTAGGCCTGAAGTGCTCTATATTTTCAGGACTGTCTTTTAAAATCTTCGATTCACAATAACAGCACTTGGAATTAAAATCCTTTTTTAATTCCCCGGAAAGGGCTTTATATAAGTGATATCTTATTTTTTCAAAATCAAAACGTGATTGAGCAAAATTTGGCGTTTTACTTCTGCTGTAAAACTTTGAAAGATCTGATTGCAATTTTTGAGTTGCCGGGTCATTTAAAAATGTACCCGGATCAGGAGCAGTACGTTTAATCGAGATCATTGTATTAATAATTTATTATTCCGTTCAGCCATTTTTTTTAATATTATTACTTGAAAAAGCAAAAGCTTTTGCATCAATTTCTGATCATCAGTATATCTCATACTCACAATACAAATCATCCATTGAAGCCATTTTGAACTGGTCGTTTTACGCCTTTGCTATTTCCGGCAGATTTAAAAATTTACGTGGATTTTCCCTTGCTATCTGGTCAAAATCTGTTTCCGCAAGGCCTCCCATCATATCAGCCAGCATGTTCTTGTCACTTTTGTGATTACGCACCACGTAAAAATCGGTGCCATACAAAATTTTCTTTCGAAGTTTTTTATTTTGCAATGTTTGTTTAAGCAGGGGCAAAATGGCGGCATCATCATGCAGGATATAACTGATATCTGCATATACATTATCATGCTGCAGCATCATACTGCTGATAATGGAATACCAGTCCGTATATTTCCAGAGCTGTTCAGGTTTGCCAAAAGAGCATTTTGGCGGTTTCGAATTGGCTATATATAAAAAATCAATTCCCCGGTCAGGATGTTTTAATAATTGGGCACTGTGCTTAAACCTGTCCTTTTCAAAAAAGCGTTTCCATTCATCACCACCTCCATAATGACCCAGGCATATTTTCAGATCATCCAGTCCGTGTTCTACTGTGGCTGATTTTTTCCCTTCTGAGGGGATGAAACCAAAAAGATCAACCAGCTTTTGTTTTACAGCAGCATCAGTTGTTTTGTTATAAGCTATTTCAACCGCTTTGGCAAGGAAGCGTTTTTTCAGCAGACAAATAAAATTAAGCGGGTGTGTAAAATTAGCCGTGTATTCGCTGTTCTTTGTTTCGGGCAGCAGCAGAGGCGCATAAATATCTTCTTTATTAATTTCATCGCAGGTATCGGTACCGGGCTTGTCTTTCCAGTCTTTACTTCCCTTTCCGATCACTTCTTCAAACACAGGGTGATAGTTCCATTCTTCTTTTTTAGTACCCCGGTAGTACATGGGACCTCTTACACAATGCGTAAGAACCGGGATCTGTTTTTGTTCAGCATATTTCCATAAGGGAAGCAGTAAAGGATCAAAGGGGTAATAACCCAGGGCCGGGTATATTTTGAACCCGCTGAACATCTCCTTTTCAATATACGTCTTGATAAAGCACTCTTTTAAAACAACTTTTCCATCTACCACATCATAATCAAAATAACCAGTGCCTTCTTTTTCTATCCGCCGGGGATCCACAAATATAAATGGGTAAATATGGTTATTATTTTTTAGTGCGACCAGGTCATCCATTTGCTTTCTATAATCAACAGATGGCGTACCTGCATCCATAAATTCCATATCCATTGGAAGAACAACAAAACCACTGTCATCCGGGTATTGATCTTTCAGGTAACCCAGCGTACTGCTTTGTGTTGTATGAAAAGCAAACCGGCCAATGGTAAGATAACGTTCGATCAGTTTTTTAGTTTCTTTACCGGGCAGCCTGCGTAGTATGGAAAAGGCGTTTTTTGCAATAAACAATAACAGGTTCCGGCCCGACTTGTAAAAAAGTAACACTACCAAAATAATACCCGCCTGCAGCCACTTACTACCTGTATCTATGAGCAGCGGGAAGGGTAAACTTTCATGACGCAGCAGTTTATGAAGGCCGTGTAACAGATTCATAAACCAGCCGGTATCCTTATCCGGGGCAGAAAAAAAATAATGACAGAAAATATCAATTGACTGCACTGTAAGGAAAGTTCCTGCAACAACATATAATCCGTACAGGAAATAATTCTTTTCAAATTTCATTTTCGCCACAAACTTTTTTTGGTTCTCCAGGTTATCGGTACCGTCAAATCTCTGTTTATCCGATTTTTTATAATACTTCCTGAAAAGACAAAATACCCATTTGAAATTTACGAGATAATAAAACGGGCATTTCAATATCGATTTTGCAAGCAAAGGTGCCACATGATCTCCCGTAAAAATATGAGTATGGCAATTGATAATGGGAGCTTTCGTTTTTTCGCTCTCATCCTGTGTATTTTCCTGTTGTTGACACATGTATAAAATTTTTATGCAGCTGCATTGTGCTTAAACACCCTGCAGATTCCGCTGCAACATTGATTATTGTTGATCTCACCTGGGTTTAAAAACAATATCTTTTATGATTTGCACACTCGCTGCTTCCTTTTCATCCCAGTAATGTGTATGCGACATAAAAGGGATTTTTGGATTTGTAACAGATACTAATTTTTTATCGGTAATACACTTACCAAAAACAGGAGGCATCGGGCCACCCACATAATCATTTTCAAACCAAACGTTGGTCCAGTGCGTAAAAGCAAACAGCGCTCCATGATGAGGTACTTTGAGTTCCGCTTTCTTTCCGTCATCAAAAACAAATGACTGCCTGTAACTGATCACCTGCTGTGCTTCCAGCGCCGGCGGGCTGGTGGGATACTGTCTTTCTTCCTGCATTTTCTCCAGTGCGGTCTTCCCCTTCGCCATTAATAACTGGGCATGAGCAAGCGGGCTGCCCAATGTAAGGAAGTCTGTTACACGCCAGGGATTACCTGCAGCAGCCGAAGCTTCCAGCAATTCAGCCTGTAATTGTTTATAGGCTGCCAGTTCCTGGTCCGTTATAACAGTGAGTTTACTAAATGCAATTACTTTATCCTGCATCTCTTTTAACTTCTCCTGTTGCTTTTCGTCTTCATGGGTTAAAGTGGAATGATAATTTGCCCAAAGCAGTGCCAGCAGATCATATGCAATTACTGACCCAAGACTGTGGGATACCACAACGATCCTTTTATACCTGGGTGTTTTTTCTTTATCACCCATATGCTCGTCGTGCAGTTTCTTTAACAGGTCCAGCCCTTCTTTACGTATCTGTTGCCGGTTAATGATATTGCCCGGCTTAGGCGTAAAGTAACGGGCTGCATCGCCGATAAAGTTGATGGAAATGGAATTGATAAAATGCCGGATCAATTTTGCAATAAAATATACCATGCCGGCACTTGCGGCTGTAAACGCTGCCCAGTGTTGCTTTACAGCAGGAAAAAAATAAAGCAATGCAAATACTGCAACAGGAACGAGTATGACTATTAACAGCAGCGTTCTGTGCAGCGTCTTCAGCCTTGGTGGAACATATTTACCGGCTAAAAAGATACCGGCAATCCAGCTCAGCACATCGCTTAACTGTGTATCCCGTAGCTGGTGAGCCCAATAATACTCATAGAAATCAGTTTTAATCCTCGTTTTCTTTTTGTCCTGTGGCACTGTCAGCCTGCGGAGATCAAATAACCGTGACAGTTCATCCGGCTTTACATAAAACTTTTCTTTTACACCCATCGGATCATCAGCCGGATTGACATCCGGAATTACCGATTCAGCGAACCCCCGCAGTGTTTGCATAGGCTCCTGTTCCCCAATACCATGGATTATCACTATCGCCTGTCTTTCACTATCTGTTTTACTCATAACTGTATCATATATTCATTAATATTAAAAAAAAACATCGCATTGCTCTTAAAAATGAAGAGAATGTATAAGGTTTCTAAACGACTGGAGAATTTTTAAAAGCTGGAAGAGACGCTGGTTTTCTCAGGGTGCTGGTATTGCCGCTGTTTTGATAGGGTTCGGCACCGGGGCTACAGCAATTTATTTATTAAAATGATAACGTAAAAATTTTTTTAAAATTTTTACGCTTGTAAATGTTCCGCTTACCGTTCCTTAAGCACAAAGGATGCCTTATAACAATGTCACCTTACATTAAACCTTTTGGAGTTTCTAATTCGTTAAACAGCTTTGAAACAGGAGAAAAAAGCAGTTTTTATTTATTTTTTGCACAGCTTATGTCTGCGGTTCAATGAAAATAATAAAGGACCAGGGCGACATGATAAAACTCTTCCGGGGTTTCTGCTATTATAATTGAACGATCAGTTGTATTATTATGTATCCCTACATAAAATTCAGCTGGAGCATTTTCTAATGAGCTGAAATCAACCAGTGAACATTTCCTGAGCAAATTTGCTAATTCATTACACAAAGAGTCCCTGGACTTTTTGGAATCAAATCCAATTTTTAGTTCAATCCAGTCAACAGCATCTTTATGGTTATTCTTAGTTGTAACGACAGTGAGCTCTCCCCTGGGAAAAACAGCTTTGCTGATGGGCAGTGATGTGAATGTGTAGTTATAATAAGTTTTTGTTGTATCAAATTCATACTGTGTTGTAAATTTTGCTGCCTTACCGTCATCTATCGAACTGAACTTTGAACAGGCCTTAAAAAAATTAACCAGGGAACTATCACCGTTAGACAAATTTGCAGAAAAAAATATTTTAGACATAATTGAGTCGACACATTGAGCCTCTGTAACATTATTGAAAAATATTACACAAATAATAGCTAATTTGAAAACCCGAAACATCTTAAATTATTTTTTACGCCGGGCAGTACTTTGTACAGTTGCCGGTTGAAGTTACATTGTTGAAGTTATCTGCAAAAACTGGTATTTATCCGTCAAGTTCAACCTGTCAGCGATTCAGCTTTTCCCCGCCGTTGCCAATTTAAATAGGTTGTAAATATTAAAATCAGTGTTTTCTTTATCCGGCGCTGCGGATTTGATAAAGTTAAGTTTTGTCAATAGCCTGGTAGAATGCTGATTGCCGTTATGAGTAAATGCGACTATTTTTTTAAACTGTAATACCTGAAATGCATAGTCAATCACTCTTTCTGCTGCTTCTTTCATTATTCCTTGCCCTTGAAATTTCGTCATCAGTTCATACCCAATTTCGCAACTACTGTTCCCGTCTGCAAAATCAAATAAGCAAATCGTTCCGGCAAATGTTCTTGTCTTTGTCAAAGTTATTACCCAATAAATTGAGTTATTACTGTTAATACTATCATTAATCTTATTGATAAAAGTCACAGCGTCTTCCATTGACTTTGCAGGCTGCCTGCCAAGATACCTGTTTATCTCACCGTCTGAACGTAAGGTAAAAATGTCTTGCTGGTCATCAGTTGATAATTGTCTAAGCGTTAATCTTTCTGTTATTAAAACAGGAAAAGGCGTAAAATTTATATTGGTCATTTACTTATAAGTATTTTGTCAAAGTTTTGGTATGCTTACCGAACCAGGTTTGCCACAGGATTACATTTTTTATAATTGCCTGCCAGTAACTGAAGCCGGTTTAGAAACTGATGTTGAAGTTAAGAAATAAAGGCCTAATACATATTCACAAATATGATACGCTCCGCTTACCTCACTCACATGTAAGGAAAATTAAAAACCTTATGCATCAGGGGAAACAAAAGCGGGTTATGACATTTCGAAGGAGGAGTTATCCTGTTTTAACAGCGTGTGGTGTTAGGGTTACAGCACTTTATTAATTACTTTAATGCTGAAAGAAGTTTTTTAATGGATTTTTTGCAGTAAATACATTTTCCTCCATGCGGCTCACTCAATCATTATCCTGTAAAACGAAAACAAAATTTTTGGCTGATCCGGTGATGAAGTTCAGTATAAAAGATTTACCTTCTAAGAGTACAATATACCTGTTACCGATTTTTCTATTTGGACAATCCAAATTTACAGAGTGCCTTTACATCTGAAGCATTTTCTTCAGGAAGACAATTTTCTTTTAGAGGAATTTTCTTGTCCCTCAATCTAAAAACATCCACTTTATCTGTCCCCGGCTCAAATTCAAATTTGAATCCTAAAAAGCCATGCTGGCTTTCTGCCTGGTACTTATACCTGGGACTTCGATCTGAATTAAACAGCATTCCCTCGTACCCATTTCTCCCATTAAATAAATCATAATCTTCACCCGCAGAAATCGAACACATTTCGCAAATATTTGTAGACCATATATTAAATTTAATACCCTGGCAACAATCCTTAATTTGGCTAAGTGTTTCCAGGTTAGGATGATTATGTTTATCACCTGCTGATATCCCAAAATGCACTTCCTTTTTCCCTTTAATAAGTTCGTTCCATATCTTAAGACTGGATGAATTTTTACTTCCATGATGACTAACCTTTATAAAATCAGAAGACAAATTAAATCCAAGATTTTTACTTTCATTTTCATCGATCCCATCATGCCAAACCTCTAAAGGCGCATCACCTCCAAAAACACACGAAAAATTGTCTGATTGAAAAAAAATAATGCATGAAATCAAATTATTGTCAACGGAACCCAATTTCAATTCTGACGGCAGTAAATGCAAAATAATTTCTTCGAAGTTTCTCAATTCATACTTCTCTATATGATGATCAAGGGGACCTATTGAAAAAGATTTTATATTAGGAGAAAGTGAATTATCAATAGTTGCCACATTCTTTATATGCTTGATCCTTCTGTCCATTTTTTTTTGCCATAGGTTTGAAAAGGACGACAGTTCCTCTAAATTCTTCCTGATATTTGATAAAAGCTTATGCACCCTTTCTTTTTCAAATTGCAGCTTGTTTTGAAAAGCACGGGTATCAACTATCTTTTGAAAAACTTTTAATAGCTTAATTTTACTATCGGACCCTGAAAACCATAAATTTTTTATCGGAATATTTTTTCTCCTGGAAAAATCCCATAAATATTCGACCCCCTTAATATGATCAAAATCATAATGAGTAATACAGCAGAAAGCAATAACAATATTCTCTGTTTCACTAAGGGCTTCGAGATAAGCGATTGAAGGTGGTTTGTGCTGATTTAAATTTGCCTGATAATAAAAGTCGATTAAGCCAAATTCCCCACTTGGAAGCCGGATTAATAAGTTATCTCCGGCTCCTACATTAAATACAATCACTTGAAATTTTTCCATTGTTTATAATTTTCAGATGGCTTCAATTTTTCTTGCCAGTCCATACACTTCATGCTTTGATATTATGTAATAAAATGAAGCTCCCGGATATACATCTATATTAGAATCATCAAGCAGATTTTTCCAGAGAGGCTCAGATTTTGAGGTACCATCAGTAATATTGTATAAGTTTGTCCAAACCGACTGTGATTCTAATTCTATATTCTGAATGGTTCCGATGTATAAATCCTTTATTTCAGAAGACCACTTTTTTACCAGTGTACGAAAACTTCGAATTTTAAATTCATACATTTCTAATGAAACAGTATCATTTTTGAATTGCTTATACATATTCAATAAGCAAAATTTTTGAAAATTAAAAAGCCCTTCATCAGAAAGCTTTGCTAAGTATTTTGTCAAGTCTCTATCTACCGCCTCCACGTAATATTGTGCTAAGCTGATGCCGGCTTGTATATTGAACATTCGTCCAATTGGATTTTCACTTACCTGGTATTCTTTTTTCCAAAAGAAATCTCCAAATAACAGATCAATATTTGACAAACTGCTAAAATTCCAGAAAACATAAGAATCGCTGTTTTCTTCAATTACCGGCTGATCGCTGCTCCTGGATATCTCAATTTTGTATTGACTTAAAAATCCTTCATCAATTTGTTTTAACAAAGGGCCAAAACCGTCTTTCCGTATGACATTATCAGTGACTGTAAACCATGCAAAATCTCCAAACAGTGAAAAAATATCTTTAGGATTTCTGTTTATACAATTATTCCAAAGAGATGCCGGCTTAACAGGCAATGCCTCACTATCAAAGAATGCCTCATATATTTTAGGTTCTTTTTTATCAAATATGTTAATGCCATATTCCATTTCTTCAATACTTTTCTGAAAACCGGGAGAATCAATATTTGTAGTAATGATAGATATGCTTACATTGGGCGGTAAAAATCTCCGGAGAATATTTGCAATATCAATTCCGTTAGAAATAGAATTAATAGGTTCACAATCCTCATAATCACTTAGATTAACATCAATCAAAATATCGGTAAAGGGTTCGAAAACCGCAGCAGCAATTATTTCTGTAAAAGATTTAGGGTCCTCGATCAAAGAAGGTATACAATTACAATTTCGCAACTTTCTGCTAAAATTATCCCTCATTGATAAGTTATCTTCCACCACTAAAACTTTTCTGATTAGTGTTGCAGGTTTCTCTGGTGCAAATGGATTCATCCAGTGATCATTTAAGTTTACTAATTATTTTTTACAGGCAGCTTTAATATAAAACTTGTCCATACCCCTCCTTTTTCGCTTGGTCTTTCTTCAAAATCAATCTTCCCTTTATTGATTTCTGCTAAATATTTACTGATACCCAATCCCATCCCTGTACCATATTTCTTAGTAGTAACATAGGATTCAAACAAAGTACTGCGAACTTGCTCTGAAATACCCGGGCCGCTATCAGATACTTTTATGTAAACAAAGTCCCCTTTCACTTCACTTTCGATTCTAATTTCTCTTCGCCGCCAGTTTTTTTGATCGCTTATTGCTTCAATTGCATTATATAATAAATTAACCAGGATGTGTTTGACAGAGTTCGTATCAACATTCACTACTAGTTTTTTATTTAGCTCGCTTTTCCAATCAATCCTGATTTCTTCAAGTTCAATTTTTGACCTTACCAGCGACACTGTCTCATCAATCAGATCACTCAATAACTTATCAACGAAAACAAATTTCTCCCCTTTTGAATTTCTAAACGAACGGAAGTTAGCTAATGATTTATGTAGTGCATTAATTGGCTTTTGTACAACCAATAATTCTTCTTCCAGCCATTTTTTTAGTTCCTCCTTCCGGAGTTCATCGGGTAATTTCCGGCTTGAAACCCTGTTAATAAAATCATCCAGCACATCCTTGGATGCCTGCGCCTCATTTTCGATTCCATGAATTAAACCCAGCAAAATAAGACTGTCTACAAAAGGTTTATTAGCCAAAAAATTCTTACTCCGGATTGACCTGTTTTCTGCCAGCAACTTAGCATACGCAATTGCCTGGGAAGAAAGAATACCAAATGTTTTCAGTTGTGATTTAAAATCTTCATCAAAGCCTGATACAAATCTTTCATCACGGTAATTTAAAAAAATCGCTCCCAATGGCTCCCCATTGTGCTCTAATAAAACAGATGCAAATGATACAATTTCTTCCCGCACATAAAAATCTTCAGAAAAATATCCTGTTCTCCAACCCCTCTTTTCAGCTCTCCATTTTTCCAAATATTCATCGGGGTTTGTCACATAAATTTCTTTATGTTTTAAAACCTCAACCGCCATATTTGGATCATCCTTATTTCCCCTTGCTTCTTCACCCTCAATAGAAAAATATAAATCTTCCGATCCTGTCAGCCTTTGCAAACTGAATTTATTTTCATTATCAAATTGTATTATTGACACAGGCTTGGCATCAAATAAATCTTTTGCACTTTCTTCTATTGCCCGGTAAACTTCTTCAATCTTACCCATAGCCAGGGATGTAGGCATAGCAAAAAAAGCCTGGAAAAGATCAATAAAATACAATGTGATTGCAAGTTTTGAGGAGCATTGAGAAAGAAATATTTTATCATCATCTGAAATCTCAACAAGCCTGGAAGTGCTTATCTCTATATAACCATAGTTCTTTTTCTGCTTTTTTCCTATTGACAAAACTGCCTTCACAGACAATACTTTTCCTTTTTTTTCAATTCGTATATCATCGGTGGCATTCCATTTTTGGTTTACAGCTACTTTCTTTTGTATTATTTTATTATGCTCATCCAACTGATACTTTATGCCCTGAGACTCCTTTTCACTCCTTTCTATATACACAGCTATATTTCCACCAACAAAATATTCATTTATAATTTCAATTGTATTTTTAAATACTTCCTTTTTTTCGCCGAAAATATTCAGGGGAAGCACTAATTTTCCTAATAAATAAAGTGTTTTCTTACGAAAATATATATCACAGATTTGCGTGGTAATGCCAATTATACTTGCTCTCTTTAATTTATCAAAATAATTAGGATATTCCGAATACAGATTCAGTACTCCTATTGTCTTATCATTATTTGAAAAGGGAATAAAAAATTGTGACGCCAACTTTGTGTTATCATAATCGCTGTTAGCTTGTAAAACTGGTGCATAAAATGGCTCCTTTTCTTCAAAGACTTTTCGCCTGACTTCTTCCTGGGTTAAAGCCTTTTCATTTGAACCATGCAAAAAGGTAATTTGATCAACATCATTATCTTTAATGTCATACTTTTTTGACTCCGATTTACTTGACAACCAATCATGCTCGTTTTCATCAAGAGAAATAATATCGATTTCCCCCCTGTCACAATTAAAATACCGGACAAGTCCTTCAATAATCCTTTTAAGATAATTTTGATGATCTTTAATAGACCGTAATGGCTTGATTACCTGATCTTCAATTCTTTTTGTTTCTTCAACGACATAAATATGATGGTATATCTGAACACAATGATTAAGGTAAATTTTAATTTTGGTTATTAAATCGCTATTAATTTCAAATTGCGACTGTGCAGTTATAAAGCCCATTTCAATAACCCCAAATGAAAAAAATTCACCCTCTGCAGAAGTATCCAACAACGGCATGAATATCCGGGTCAACCTGTCATGATTAAAGGAGTTATATAACCTGTGATCAAGTATTGGAGAATCATCAGAACTACCTTCAATAAAATTAATTGAGTTTCCGACCACCTCTATTATACAATTGTTCTTAGCTACAATTAAAACGATATCCTTATCATAAAGTTTATATATAGATTCACCGCTAACTTCAGCATCTCTCCAATGCTCATGCCCTAATTCAGGAATATGATTTGGTGAGGGAATCCAGGAATTAACGGTTTTACTGAAAGGATCTATTAAATTTATAACGGCAAATTGAAACCGAAAAATCTGAGATTGGGTAAGGTGAATTAAACAACTATCAAACACTTCCTTTGTAGTTTTTGATTTAGATATTACATTCATTAACTCTCTTAGTTCGTTGAGTTCACCTGGATTATTCATCAGTCCATTTTTTGTCATATTACTTATTCAAGTATTGAATTTCCTGAATTTAAAAATATCCAACCGGCTATTTTTCATTTTTGTTCTCCAAATACTTAATAAAATTATTCAGAGACCAGAAACTTTATATCTCAATGTAATATTAGTAATTTTTCGAAACTATATACTAAATCAGCCTGGTATTTACAAACCCCAACTATACATTTACTTAAGCAGGCTGCCCAGGGATCAGTTTACTCGGGAGTATAGCCGAGCAGCAAACCAGTCTCTGAATTAATGTATGGAATATTGGCATTGCTCCCGTCTTCTTTCCGTCTGAATAGTGATCGTGTAATGAACCTGATCTTCCGGATACGAGCTTCTTGCAATTACTTGCTTCCTGCATCTGTTCTTTAAACAACTAAATTTAGAGAGCGCTAAAGCTTCGCCTGTCTCACTCACAAAAAGGAGAACCATGAATAAAACTTATGTAGCTGGAGAATTAAACTGCTGGCGTAAATAAAAGCGGTTTCCGCTAAGGTGGAGTAATGGTTTTGTCTTTATAGGGAGCAGTACCAGAGTATAAGCAATTTATTAATTTTTATGATAATACAAAAATTTCATTTATACTTTTTGTCATGGATAAGATATTATCCCTTTATTTACGCTTAACTGTATGGATGATCTTTCAAAAGCAGACCGGCTGCATTGTACTGCACGGCTGAAAAACGCAGGGTATTCACTGACATCCAGAACCAAAAAGGCCCATATTTCTGAATGTGCAAATAATATTTTGTCCCGGCCAAAAGGCCTGGAAATACACTATAATTCTATTGAAAGAGATGTAAGAATAAGAAGCTATTATTTGGCAGTTACAGGTTTTCTTTTTGTTGCTTTTTTCTTTACGGCTTCTTTCTTCTTTGATGAAGTGTCTTTTATTCCCTCTGTTAAAAGCTTTGCCGCTTTTTTGATCCGCTTTTCGAACTTCTTTTCACCGAGTTTATCTTTCAACGATGCAACAGATACCATAAGTATTGCCCCGATTTCTTCTTTAAGCGTTTTTTTAGCGGCATCCTTCTTTATGCTCATAAATGTCCTGGTTTATAAATGGAAATGATTATTTAACGCAAAAATAATACAACCAGGCCTGTGTCAATGTTAAGTTTTTCAAACTGGACACAACAAGCCACTTTGCCTGTATGAAAACTCTTACATATAACGGTCTGCCACAAACGAAATCTTGCAAACCATAACAATTACATAGCAATTTGGTTAAGTTCAACAGGTAGGTTTGCAGACCGGGTGAATGATCGAATCCATTGTGATTTTTCAGCATTGACAGACCTATCCTGCCGGCTATTTACTATGAACTTATCCTTTTTTAAAAGACTGATCATTATAATACTGTGCGCTGCAACCATGGATTTAAATGCCCAGAACCTGTTATATCAACAGGGCTTTGAGGGTGATCCGTGTGAGAACTGGGGATTTGCAGGAGGCGTGGTTAGCCAGGGTACCCAGCATAGTGGCAGTCATTCGGGAAGAATCGGGTTCCAGAGTAATTCACTTGTTTTTTCTGCAGCAGATGTAAGCGGGTATGCAGGGCTTATATTAAAAATCTATCATTCAGTGAATACGGGCCAGGGACCGGGAATGGATACAAGAGAGGGTGCGATAATACAAGTTAGCATAGACAATAAGCCCTATGTTACAATTGGATCTGTCAGCGGGTATGATGATGCTAACTGGGGATTTAATACAGCAACAGGTGGCGCAGTAACAGCATCACCGGGCTGTACCATCTATTCAATGCCCAACCCGCTGGTGCTGACTGTACCGGATGGAACAACATCTGTGAGGGTAAAAGTGTTAAGTGTGAAAGCTGGTAGTTGCAATGCTTTCAATACAGCCATGTCAAATGCCACACCCAACCTTTATGACAGGAGCGATGAAGGTTTTTACATTGATGATATCCAAATAACAACCACTACCCCACTGTCGCCTGTAATACTTACTTCAGCACCCGGAACAGATGCACAATATTTAAACGCATGCTTACCTGTGGCAATCAGCAGTATTATCTACAATGCCGGACCCGGCGTTGTTGATGTAACTGGCTTGCCACCCGGCGTAATGTATACTTACACAGCCGGAATTGTTACTATTACAGGAACTCCTTTGTCAGACGGAGTTTACCATTACACTGTAAAAAACATTTGCACAAACCTGTCTGCAGCCGGCACCATTACAAAAGCCAGTCCTTCAGTTTCAACACAAACAAAAGATACAAGCAGTTGTAACAGCATCCTCTTTAATAATAAAATATATACATCTTCCGTATCATTGAAAGATACTTTGAGAGATCACCAGGGATGCGACAGTGTTTGCAACATAACAAACATAACGATCAAAACAGTTACACCTGTAGTACAAACAAGCAACCTGGAAAGCTGTGACAAGATCATATTCAATGGAACAACTTATACTACGTCTGCAATAGTACGAGATACCCTGAAAAGTTACTTAGGATGCGACAGTGTTTACAGCATAACAAACATAACGATCAAAACAGTTACACCTGTAATTCAAACAAGTAACCTGGAAAGCTGTGACAAGATCATATTCGACGGAACAACTTATACTACATCCGCAATAGTAAGAGACACTTTGAAAAGTTATTTAGGATGTGACAGTGTGTACAATACCACAAACGTAACGATCAAACCAGTTACACCTGTAGTACAAACAAGCACCCTGGAAAGCTGCGATAAGGTGATATTTAACGGGATAACTTATACTACATCTGCAATAATAAGAGACACTTTGAAAAGTTATTTAGGATGTGACAGTGTGTACAATATCACAAACGTAACGATCAAACCAGTTACACCTGTAATACAAACAAGCAACCTGGAAAGCTGCGATAAGGTGATATTTAACGGGACAACTTATACTACATCTGCAATAATAAGAGACACTTTGAAAAGCTACTTAGGATGCGACAGTGTTTACAGCATAACAAACATAACGATCAAAACAGTTACACCTGTAATACAAACAAGCAACCTGGAAAGCTGTGACAAGATCATATTCAACGGAATAACTTATACTACATCTGCAATAGTAAGAGACACTTTGAAAAGTTATTTAGGATGTGACAGTGTGTACAATATCACAAACGTAACGATCAAACCAGTTACACCTGTAATACAAACAAGCAACCTGGAAAGCTGCGATAAGGTGATATTTAACGGGATAACTTATACTACATCTGCAATAATAAGAGACACTTTGAAAAGCTACTTAGGATGCGACAGTGTTTACAGCATAACAAACATAACGATCAAAACAGTTACACCTGTAATTCAAACAAGTAACCTGGAAAGCTGTGACAAGATCATATTCAACGGAACAACTTACACTACATCTGCAATAGTAAGAGACACTTTGAAAAGTTATTTAGGATGTGACAGTGTGTACAATATCACAAACATAACGATCAAACCAGTTACACCTGTAGTACAAACAAGCAACCTGGAAAGCTGCGATAAGGTGATATTTAACGGGACAACTTATACTACATCTGCAATAGTAAGAGACACTTTAAAAAGTTACCTGGGATGTGACAGTGTCTACAAAGTCACAAACATAACCATCAACCCGGTTATGCCTGTTATACAAACAAGTAACATCGAAAGCTGCAATAAGGTTTTATTTAATGGAACTACTTATACTGCATCAGTTATAATAAAAGATACACTGACAAGCTACTATGGATGTGACAGCATTTATAAAATAACTTCTATTACTATAAGAACACTGGTTCCTGTACAGCAAACAAGAGTCCTGTACAGTTGCAGTACCATTACATTTAACGGCATTACATATGAAAATTCAGTAGCGCTGAAAGATACTGTCAGAAGCTACCAGGGATGTGACAGTTTATACAGAATAACAAATATCTATATCAACCCCGTTACACCCGGAACAAAAGATACAATGCTAAAAGGCTGCAGCAGTCTTGAATACAATGGCAAAAACTATATATCTTCTGCAAATTTTACAGATACAATAAAAAGTGCTGGTGGCTGTGACAGCATTTACCGTAAGGTTAGTTTAATTATCATTCCAAATAATTTTGTGCTACAGCTTACTGGCCCTCCTGGTAATATTGAACCCCAAATGCCGGTTACACTGCATACAACCGCAGCAACAAACTATTCAGTGATTGCATGGTATCCATCAACTACTTTTTCCTTACAGACAGCGACAATACAAAATATTATCGCCGACACAACAATGCATATCACCGTTACGGCGAAATCCACTGACGGATGCACCAGCAGTGCTTCATTATTGCTGACTGTAAACCAACCGGGAGATGACATCTATTTTCCCTCCGCATTTAATCCTCTCAGCAATTATGGAAATAATGGTTTCGGACCAGTTGGAAACAGGTCTTTACTGAAAAACTATTCGTTACAGGTGTACAACAGGTGGGGCGAACTTGTTTTTTCAAGCAATGATCCTTTTCAAAAATGGAACGGGTTGTACAAAGGACGCCCTGTAAACCTGGGGAATTTTGTCTGGCAGGCCAGCTACTTATTACGTGGTTCGTTGAGAAGAATAAAGAAAGGAAATATAACCTTAATAAGATAATAGCTTACCAGCCAAAGCAAGTTGCCCTTGTTTTCTATTCCAGTTTATTTAATCGATTGAACAACCCGCTATCATCCTCTCTGCTCCACCTGTCTACGCTTACGTTTTCCGTCATTTCCTTTTTTCCAGTTAACACATCAATTATACTACCACGGATACATTTCACGGCAATTTGTCAATTAGTAAAAAAGCCCCTGCAAAAGCAGGAGCCTTACCAAAACCCGGGGGTTACACTTTCTATTACCTGTCTGCCATTATTTTAAGGGTATTAATTTTATTTCCAGGTTCAGTTATCTCAAGATCATATAAACCACTTATAAAATTATTGCCGCCATCCACACTGTAAGTAGCGGTACCGCCTGGATGTTGCAGCTTTTTTGATACCAATACCTGTCCAAGATTACTCACAAGTTTGAATGTATAGGGTCCAGCCGGTTTATCTGCAAGGTGAACCCGTAGTATTCTTCCTCTTACAGGATTAGGAAAAACAGCATAAGCAGGATTTTCTTTTGCGACTTTAACTTTTACCGGGTCACTATAGCTGATAGTTCCGGATAACCCGATTCCTTTAATGCGATAATAATTAACGCCGGCTGCAGGAGAAACATCCAGCCAGCTATAAGCAGCAGCACCGATGATATCAACTTTGCCTATTTGGGCAAAATGAATACCATCAGCAGAGCGTTCAATCTCATATCTTTTTATTTCTTTTTCATTGGATACATGCCATGCAACAGCAACATTATCTTTAACAGCACCCGCTTTTACAAGTGTGTATGCAAATGCTTTTTTGAATATGATATAAAAGCGGCCGGTTGCGGCAGAAGCAGCTTCTGCTGTCACTTCAAAATCAACCCAGGAATCACCATTAACATTCACTGGAGTGCTCGTATTTAAATATGAATCTTCCAGGTAAGCAGTCAATCCTGTTTGAATAAAATTACCCGGGATAAAGTTTAAACGGTATTTTACCTGCCTCATCTTTTTCATATCCAGGAAGATGGTATCATTTTCTGCTAATTGCTTTCTTCTTTCAAGCATCAATGTACCGTTGCTCTTTTTTATACTGAAAGTTTCATTGATGTTACTGAATTTTATTGCATCAAGCTGATCAATCTTGTCAGAAAACCCGTTGTCGTATTGTACCAGCATACCATCAGCCAATACAGCAGTACCATCTGCATTTACCGTGTGCAGGTTAACAGCTAAAGAAACAACAGGATTAATGCCCGGTCTGAAAACAGCAAGGTTGTTTACTGAAGATTTTGAGTTCTCATTGAACTGAACCGCAGGCGATGCATTGGTTGCTTCAACCAGAAAAGCCTGTTTGGATTGAATGATCTGTGTCTGCACTGCCCCAACGGGCACAACGGTTACACCAGCCGAAAGATCCACAGTTGCATAACCACCCACACTATTTAAAGAAGGATCCCATGCACGGAACCTGTTCGCTATTCCACTCTTTGAAAGCAATGCAAAATCTACCGGCGACGCATATGGGTTTCCAATAAGTATATACTTACTGCCTGCTGCATTATAACTTACCGGGAAGGTATAAGACTGTGTCTGTATACGGCCCGTATCTCTCAATGTAGTTTCTGTTACAGCACCATATGGATTAAATGCATTAACATTTGCCGGCGTCCTGTCGCCCCGTACAAACATAAAATAACCAACATTGTCAGGTATGCCTGCTATGCCTGCAGTGCCGGATATTAAATTAGATTTTGTATTTGTCACTCCGTCAAACTGGCCGGTTATTTGATTAAATGTTTTTAAAGAGAAATTATGTTGAGGCGAAACATCAAGCCCGTTTGCTGCTGTCTCAGAAGGACCTGTTATATAAGTGCCGCTTGCCACTGGCGATGCAGCACCTACCTGCCATGAACTGAAAAATGATCTGCCTGCATCTACCGTAACCGGTGCCGTTACCAACCGCCATACCCTTTTGCCGGGATAATATCTTTCTATAACAAACCTGCCCGTGCCGTAACTAATAGTTGAAGTTCCAGATACCGGCGCAACCCTTGCAGTTTTTCCTGCTGTTGACTTTAAGGTAAGGTAATTATTACCCAACGCCAGTTGGATACTGTTATTTAAAGAAAGATCACCTTCCACATCTGTAGCGCCGGTTAAGGATTTAACACCCGTATTGGATACCGTAAGATTCTGGTAAGTAACACCAGTAGTTGTTCCTGCGGTAAAAGGGGCTATCGCCTGGGCTGCCGTACCATTATAATTCACGGTATTATTCGTTCCAAAGCTGTAAGTATTTGTTCCTTTTGTAAAAGCGCCTGCAACACCAACTGTTCCGCCTGCCACCATCAAACGGGAACCTGTAGACGAAGAAACCAGGTTGTAATAATTTTCTGCAGCAATGGTTTGCGGAGTTCCGGCAGCATAGTTAACAGTACCGGTACCTGAAACGAAACCTGCAGCACCAACACTGTTTAACCAGCTGCCTGCCAGGTCCACCTGTCCGCCATTGCTCATATCGAGAAGCCCGCTGTTTTGTATAACCAGATTGCCTGCAATGTTCAAATTTGCATTTGACTGCAACCGAAGCGTGTTATTATCAACCGTTATATTATTTGCCCTGGCAATACCGCTGTAAGTGGCAGCGTAAGCAGACAACGGATCAATTTCAGCCACATTAACTGCCGCTGCCGGGATCGTAACATCGGTTGCATTCGTTGGCACAATGCCGGCCCCCCAGTTACCACACTGGAACCAGTCACTGTTATTTGTTCCATACCATGTACCTGCTGTTCCTCCCGGCATTGCAATGGTATATGTTCCGTTGGCAGAGCAACCTTCCGCATCTGTAATGGTGGCAGTATAAACAGCACCTGCGGGTGGATTAACAACAGGGTTAGAAATTACAGTGCTGGATATAAATGTGGCCGGCGACCAAACATAACTTACCACACCCACAGTATTCGCTGTAACGAGCGTGATAGTGCTGTTACTGTTCGGGCATGCAATGATGTTATCATTGGTTACTACCGGCAATGAGTTTGTAATACCTGCTGCTGCATTGGCTGTACCGGTTAGTAAAATATTATCTATTGCCCAGTTCTCATTACTGCGGTTATTCGTAGCCGTTATTCTAAACCGGAATTGAGGAGTACCCGAAGGTAATGAAACGCTGAATGCACTCTGGGCAGAAGGCTTTGCATAACTGGCATTGGCATTGTAAGCAAGTGTTTCCACGGGTGATGATGCAAAGGAGAATAGATGATCAGAATTGCCGGTATACGTTAAAAGTTTGCTCCACTGCGTTCCGCCATCAAGACTTATTTCGATAAACAGCTGATCCCCGTTATCGTGGCCTGCCCCCACCCCGCTGCCTAGAGATGCAAGCTGGAAACTGAAGGTGGCATGATTATACGACGATGCAATAACCTGGTTGGCAAAAGTGATGGTATTGGTGGTGCCGAGGTCACCGGAACTGTTATCAACTGAATAAGATTTTACCAGCGATTTATTGCCTGAAAAAGTTTTAATACTGATCACATCCGAACCTGAAGAACCGCCGGAGCCAACCACTACAGGTGTTCCTGTTGTATATGCCCAGGTTGCTCCGCTTTCAAAGTTCTCACTGGCTATAGTTGTGGTGGCAGGTGTGCCACCCGGGGCAGTTACATTAAATGTATTACTCTGAACTGAAGTAAAACCGGCAGCAAATGCCTGCAACTTTACATTTGACTGTGCACTTCTTGTAAAAACGATGTTCTCAAATTTAGCTATACCATCCACCGCATTGACAGTTTGCGTTACATAACCGCAGCCATTCAATACAGATAACACTACCGGTCCCGTGTATGCGGCAGCGGTGATACCACTGCTGCATTTTGCTCTCACATATACAGGAGCCATTGAAGCATCCTGCGCCACATCAGTCGGCTGTGTTAAAAATTCGATAGCAGTTGGTGCTGTACACAACACACGCATATTGCCCCGGAAAGTAAAATCATTGATACTAAAAGTTCCCGAAGCTCCGCTTGCCCCTGACCCATATACCCTGAAAGTAATGGGAGATGTAATATTCTGATAAGCCGCAGCTCCCAGGCTAATCGTTGTTCCTCCAACTGTTGGTGATCCAATATCACTGCCATAACCATTAACACTGGATCTTATTGTAATTGCTGCAGGCCCTGTTCCAGATGCCTGCCCGGTATAAATGAAACTGATAAAATCAATTGCATAACCTGCATCGGGTGTTAATGTAAATGATATATATTTTCCCGTGTTAACAGTTGGCGAGACATCCCAGTTCGTCGTATTGAACCTGTCGCTTCCGGCATTTGAGCTAACGCCTGCATAAGTAATACCGGATACAGTAAGATTACCGTTCACTACGTCTCCGGTCGTATAAGGATTGGTTGCGCTTGGATTTCCATTTGTGATGGGATTGGTCCAGAGATCAACCCCGGTGCTGGTATTTATCACATTGATTGCTGTACTCGCTGCATTGGAGCATGCTCCCGAGGTAACGGTGTACTTTATAATAGTAGTACCGGCATTGGAATTACTTGCTGTTACCAGGCCGGAAGCACTTACAGTTGCAATAGTTGTATTAGTGCTGCTCCATATACCACCAGGCGTTATATCAGAAAGACTGGAGGTACCGGAAAGTGCGATTGTGGTTGTACCCGATATATCTGCAACAACCGGCGCTGCATTTATAGTAAAATTTGCAGTTGCAGTTTGCACAGGGCATCCGCCTACGGGGTTCAGGGAATAAGTAACTGTATAAGTACCGGTGGTACTTGCAAAAATTGAAACCTGCCCTGTTGATGCATTAAGGGAAAGCCCGGCCGGGGAAGCAGTGTATGTGCCACCCGTTGTTCCGGTTTGCGTTATAGTTTTTACAGTAAAATCATTACTGCAGAAGGGATTGCCTGTATATGAAATATTTGCGGAAGGCGCTTGTGTTATTGTTACAGAAGCCGCTTCTGTTTGCAATGCACATCCCCCGGCAGCAGGCATTGTGTAAGTAACAATGTAAGTTCCTGCTGTACTTGAAGCAGGTGTTATGCTTCCTGTACTGCTGTTGATAGAGAGACCAGATGCAGAAGTATATGTACCACCAGCTGTGCCTGTTCTTGTAACCGTCTGCACACCGCTGTTGCTGCAAAATGGCGAAGCTGTATAAGATATAGATGCTGCAGGCAATGCAGTAATGGCAACAGTAGCTGTGGTATTCTGTGCAGGGCAAGTGCCTGCTGCCGGCATACTGTAAGTTACCGTATAAGTTCCCGGAGTACTGGTAGCTGGTGTAATACTCGCTGTTAAGGGATCAATTACCAAACCTGCGGTAGAAGAATAAGTACCTCCTGACACCCCTGTGTGGTTCACACTTTGTATGCCAGCTGAGGTACAATAAGGTGAACCGGGGTATGAAATTGTTGCTGTTGGATATTCTCCAATTGCAAAATCATTGTCATTATCCGTTCCTATGCTGTTGGGCCCCGTACTGATCACTCTTATCCTGAATGCTGTTCCGCCAACAATACCTGCAGGAATAACTGCAGCTATCGCCTGTGCGCCGCTTGCATTGGATGCTACGTTGCCAATATTTGTTGGCGATGCAAATGAACCGGCTCCATTCGAAAGCTGGGCTGTAAAAGTTGTTACACCAGCAGTAAAATTGACTGAAGGAGAATAAGTAAAGTTAACTGTAACAGGATTAATCGTATTGTTACAGAAAGGGCCGTATGCTGATGGCGTGGTGGCAACAATGTTGTTGGAAACATTGATACGCACTTCATTGCTGGTAATAGTGCCACCACCACAAGGTGTAGCAGGGTAAGTTGATACGCATACTATATAATAA
Organism: Ferruginibacter sp.; assembly: GCA_047600665.1. Classification (GTDB taxonomy): domain Bacteria; phylum Bacteroidota; class Bacteroidia; order Chitinophagales; family Chitinophagaceae; genus Ferruginibacter. The sequence continues at coordinate 863,552 of JASGKJ010000002.1, read as the reverse complement.
GTGCCAGTAGATGAAAAATTTGGTATTTGTGTTTCACTGGTGCCAAGATTTATCGTATATGGGCCACCGGGAGTAATGCCATACTTCCATTGGCGGCTTACAGGAATATCCCCTTCATTTACAGTGAGCACTGTACCATCATTATTTACAGACAGATCCTGTATTGCAGCCGGCGTTATTGATGTGGCAGTGCTTTTTATTGCCACGGTTGCAATTGCTGTTTGATTAACCGTACATCCGTTACCGGGAGCGGTCATTGTGTAAGTTACAATGTATGTTCCTTCTGTACTGGATGATGGCAAAACAGCTCCTGATCCGCTGCTAATAGAAAGCCCCGCAGGTGCAGCTGTAAATAAACCACCGCCTGTACCTGAGAATGTCACGTTTTGTGATCCTGCCGTTTTACATAAAGGGCGGGTGTAAGATATAGATGCTGCAGGTAATTGTGTAATCGTAACAGAGGTGGTTGTGAATTGGGAAGCACAACCACCAGAAGCAGCCATGGTATACCTTACCGTGTGAGTGCCTGCCGTACTCAAAGCAGGATCAATTTCACCAGTGGAAGCATTAATACTTAAACCTGTAGCAGGCAAATTAGAATAAGCACCTCCAATCGTACCCGTCCTGGTGACAATCTGCAAACCGGCATCACTGCAAAATGGTGTACCAGGATAAGAGATAGTAGCGGAAGGCGGTGCATTTACCGTAACCGCTACAGCGGCTGAAGCAGCGGTACTGCCGCTGCAACCACTTGCCACGCAATAATAATAAGTGGTTCCAACAATTGTTGAGGAAGGAGTATAAGAAGTGGTTTGTCCGCCATTAGCAGCGCCAACAGAAGTACCACCTGAATTTGAGTTAGCAAAATTACTATACCACTGGTAAGTAATCGGGCTTGTACCAGCTGCGCCAACGGTGAGATTAGCAGGCGACAGGTTTTGACATACGGATTGAGATGCTGGTGCAACCGGCGTTGAAATAGATGGAACTGTACATGGTGCCGTAATATCCATTGTAAAATCATCAACAGCAATGCCGTTATCATTCCCCGACTGATCAGTAGCATTCCATGTAATTCCAAAAGTACCACCAGGTGCGATACTTAAGCCGGTAAGTGTAAAGGATGCAACAGCAGTAGTTGTTACCGTACCAGATGTTCCCGATGTATTGCCATTAAAATCTTTTGCATTCAATACAGCGTTGGCAGCAAGTGCTCCTGTACCTGTACAATTAAAACCAGGCGTGCTGCTGGCGTAACGCCATTGCTCATAATTCCAGGAAAATGTTATAGACGTGATCGTTTGTGATGAACCGTTTACAAAGGATACAGTATATGTAACACTTGTGTTCGAACCGGAACACAATGCACCCAATGCAAAATCACCGCCTGAGCCATAAGCATACGCACCGCCTGCATTACTGATACCAGTACCGGCACCACGAAAATTGGTTGATGCTGCTGTCCAGCCCGTTGGCATTGATGCGGCGCTGCCTGCATAGCTGTTAAAACTCTGTGAGTAAGAATAAGGCAAAGGATTAACACTTATTTGTGCGCCTGCTATATTACTTAATAACAAACTGGCTAAAAAAAAATTTAGCCAGTTTGACAATAGAATACGTGAATACTTTTTTGACATTTCAAAAAGATTTAGTTTAATGGTACAGGTATAAGGGTTTTATTAGTTGCAAGGGTGTGCAACAATTTTGAACTTTGTGTTGAACCGTTTTTATTATTAATAGGGGTATGATTATTTTTTAAGAAGCTGGTGCTTCTTCACTTCCTGCCACACGATCAGTACTGCAAACAGTACCCCTAGTCCCAAAAACACCAGGTTCATATTCCCGTCAAACGGTACCGCATCAGGGTTCTGGTCTTCGCCACCACCCACTTCAGGACCACTGGGGAGCGCTCCCGGCTGGGCAAGGCCGATTGCCGGTATTACAATACCCAGTACAAATGCGGTGACAACCCTGCTTATTTTTTGCTTTATGTTTTTCATACTTACTGGTTGTTTTACTTGTTAATGAATAACTGTTGTACCTGTTTGGTTTTATCAGGGTTAGTGATCACCAGCTGGTAAGAACCCCTGCCGATGGCTGATGGTAACTGCACTGACTGTGCTGCACTGCCACCTGCGTGTTCACGTACACTGCTGTACACCACACGGCCGGCAAGATCAACCAGCTTCAGGTTGTATTTACCTTTTGCCTGTTTAACAAACTGTACATTCATTGTACCGGTCTCTACCGGGTTTGGATATACGCTGATTGAAGCGATCCTGTTATCAACTGCGAGCGCTGCTGCAGGACGTAATACCAGTTGGAACCTGCCGGCTGCTGCTGACTGTGGATCGGCTGTTACGCTGAAGCTTACTTTGGTAACACCGCTTAAGCTTACCGGTGTTTTGGTACCAAGGAATTTATCTTCAAGGTAGGCTTCCCCACTGCCAAGGTTGGTAGCTGTAAATTCTAAAGCATAATCCTGTTGCTTCATATTTTTCATTGCATAAGCAATGCTTTCTGTTCCTGCCAGTTGTCTTGCTTCGGCGGCAAGCTGTTTGCCTTCGCATACAATCGCAAAGTTTTCACCTGGGTTATCAAACTTAGGTGCGTCGTTTGCATCGATCGTGTTCTGGTATTTACTATCAAACACCACCACGTTACCGTCATAAGCTTTGTCACCTGCAAGCAGTCTTGTTTTAAGTTTTGATACAACTGCCGGTGCTGCAGGACGAAGACCTTTGGTATTACTGGTTGTTGTCTTGCTGCTTTCTGTTAAGGTTATTGTACCGCCGGCTACTGCATTCGTAGCTGCCACAAAGAAGGCCTGGCCGCTTTGTATTTTGCTGTTGATCTCATCTTTTGCCCAACTACCACCACCTGTAGAAGCCGCATAGTTATCAATACCTGGGAAGATTTCATAACCACCAGTAACACCCATCTTTGCATCCCACACATACAATGTGTTTACCACGTTGGATTTGCTGATGTTCTGGAAATCTATTTCTGAGGCATAGATGTTACCAATCAGTCCGAATGTATTGGTTGGTATATTGATTGAAGTTTGTGTCCCTTTATACAATGTACCGTTACTGCGCAGTGTGGTACTAGAAGCGCTACTGGCCGCAGCATTTACACCAAGACTACGATCGCCACGGATATACAGGAAGTAACCGCCGGTGCTTGCCAGTGCAACATTTACACTGTTCATTGCCACGAATGTTGATCCGTTGTAGGTGCGGATAGATGTACTTGGTGAAACAGCATCAAACCCATTGGCTACTTGTGAAGTCACTGCTGATATAATGGTACCATAACCAGGGAGGTTATTTTGATTAGCCGCATTAACATCACCCTCCATCCATGCCTGGCGCACTGTTTGACCGCTGGTATGGGTTGGCGCTGATAACAGCCTCCACGAACGGTTACCGTTTGGTATATATCTTTCTACAGTTACATTGTTGTCACCTGTTACAGAACCGGTGAGCTGGCCAAAGCTCGCTGTACCGGCAGATGTTGATTTAAACGTTACCAGCTGGCCATTGAAATTTGCAGTGCCTGCTGAAACTTTTAAAGTTTTGCCGGCACCTACTGTAAAGCCTTCATCAAAGGTTACATTGTGCAGGATCTCTACATTATTACCTGTACCTGGTTTAGCGCTGGCATTTACATAGCCGCCACCGCCGCCATTGTATTCCCATGTAGAAGCACTGCTTAAATTGCCTGCCTGTTTAGAGCGGAAGTCAGCTGTTGTTTCGTTTATACCGCTAATAGTAAGTGTACCATTTACAAAAGAACCAAAGCTGTAGTTGGTTGCAGTAAGCGTACCCAACTGCGGTGTAATGGTGTAAGAACCTGCCGCTGTAGCTGCAATAGCTGAACCAGCATAAGTTGCAGAACCAGTTACAACACCTGAATTTTCACTGTTTACAAAACCTGTTATTACTGATGTGTAACCAGCTGAGTAAATGCTGCCATCATAAGCTTTGCTCTTGTTCTGAGCTGTTACTGTCAGACTTACTTTATTAATAGCAAAGGCAAAGGCTGATGATGATGCGCCATTATAGTTACCGCTTGCAGCAACAGAAGCGGTAGCTGTATAAGTGCCTGCATTAGTCGGTCTTGTTGCGCTTGGGCCATAGATTGTACCGCTTGTGCCCGAATAGCTGTAAGTAACTGCACCACCGGATCCTGTAACACTGGATGTACTAGGTCCCTGTGCCGCACCAGTATAAACAAAGCTATTACTACCGGTAACGCTTATTGTTGAATTTGCAGGACTCACTGTATTACCACTGGCCGATGTCGTTACATTTACATTTGTTGCACCATCACTGGATAAAACAACAGCAGTGGCACCATTTGTAGTACCTGCATTTTTTGTAGCAGCATTACGAACATATACGGTTGTTCCTGATGCGATACCAGTAATAGCAGCACTTTGGAAACCGGCAGTAGCACTTGTAGTGGAAACCTGGTAACCTGATTGGGGTGTTGCAGTAATTGTTGTTGTCAAGTTAGAACCAGAAGCTGTAAAACCCACACCCGGAGTGGAAGCAGTTCCATAAACATTTGTCAATGCACTGCCAAGTGTTACTGCACTTAAGGCGGGGCTTGGAACATCCCAGCTTAGTGATACGTCATCAATAGCAGAAAAAGCCCGGGCACCGGAACCTGAAGTAGCACCCTTGGTAACGATTCTTATCCAAACATTTTCGTCTTTATCATTCAGGGAGCTGCTAAAATTTACAGTTACGTTAGTGGTACCAACCGTTGCAGCTGTTGTGAGAGTAGCTGGATTAGTTGCAGCATTTGTAAAAGATGATGGTGCAGCACCAAAACCATAGTCAACATTCCAGGTTGTAGTTCGCCCAACCCCGGAAGCTATCTGCATTAATTTAAAAGAAAGAGAAAAATTTGTTTTGTCGCTTGTATTTGCCAGTTGCAGTACAAAAGCTGCTCCAGGATCTCCAAAACTACCAGATTGCCTTACACCCGGCGCCCTGTCTGAAGCACCTGTTACATTATAAAAGGCACCTGTTGTTTGAGTTGCTGCTGTAGCAGTTGTGTTGAAAGCAGCTACAGACCCGGCAGAAGTGGCAGTGGCGCTGGTTCTTACAGTCCATCCAGCCGGTAATGCTGTAGCCACCCCGGAAAAATTTTGGGTATAGGGTGAGGTGGTTAATGTTACTTGCGCCTGGCCCTTGTGCATTAAAAAGATACTTAATAATGCGCAAAGCAGTTGGCCCCCTCTTCTGAGAGAAAACCTGGGTTTCAGTTTTTTTGTAGCAAATTGCATCATACTTTGTTTTTATATTATTATTCTTTAAAGTGATTAATGTTTAAACATCTAATTAGACAAAACGTTTCCCCTGGTAACTCTTTTAAAAAGAGAATTTAAAACACCGTCTTTGCAGGCACATGAAATCCCTTGCGTGATCTAAATCAAATCACGGGCATACAAATTCAGATGCTCAGCAGCGAAATCAGACAAAAATTTCCACTGACTATTAGAATGAGTGATTAGTGTGTTACAGGTCTTTGAAAAAAGGATGGTTGAATTTTATTTTCTGAAGGGCTGGGATGACACAAAACTAAAAGACCAATGTTATGCAGATATTAAGGAATTGTGATGAATTAAAAAGATAACATTAACACATAGACGAATTTTATAAATTCAATTATTTAAAAATATTTAATTTAAAATATTTAAAAAGATCATAAAGCCTTTACTAATTGAAGTGATAATTTTTTTAGGTTATCTTTTTCTTAAGCGGAAAAACGTGATGAATACTTTACTAATTTCCCGGCGGGTTCTAACCCTTCGTTTTTAAACGTGAGCAAGAAGTTTCTTTGTAAAGTCTAATGAACTTCTTAGTGTGTTCCGGGAGAAACAATATTGTTTCTCCCGATTTTATTTATTGCCGGCAAATAAAAAATGATGACTGCCAGTTGAAAGCACTGTATTATTAAATTAAGTTTATTTTTTAGAAATCAGCCGTTTTGCTGCAGCCGTTTTAACTGCCCGTCTTAAATTTAAAGTTGATTATTTATCAAACTTCAAAAAAATACATGAGAAAAATTTATTTGGTTATTCTATCGGCTTATACTGTTCTATTCTCTGATGCACAATGCCCGGTTATCAATGGCGCATTAGTAAATGCATGTGCAATTGACGGTGTTACAGAAGGTATAAATGAATTTATTTATTTTACCACAGGCGCTTCCGGCACAGTTTCGTTATACAAATTAAGTTATGGCTCAAGAAACCCGCCTGCATCGCAATCACCAACCGGCTACCTGGCAGGGGCTGATGCTTCATTAAAAACCGGCCCTGGCTCCATCATAGTACAGCCGGGATGCACAATACATGAGATCACTTCTTCATCCGCCATCATTCCCGCCAACAGCAGCGTAGTGTTCATTCCCAATAATTTTGATCAATTGTATGATTTGTCTGCGCTCTGCAAAAATGGCGATCTGTATATTGTATATATTAATATAAACACAGCGACTACGACTGCCAGTAAATGGCTTCCCGGTGGTACGTTAGCAAATAGTGCCACCACAGCAAGGCACATCCAGTTAGAATATAACGGTAACACATGTACGGGAAATATAAGAAGTTATGATGCATTATGGGCCAAGCCGGGCAATGGGCCCGAAGCAGAAGGGAACTCCCTGGCATGGGACGACCAGAACAATATTTCATTTCCCAATAATGGTTGCTCAGTAATCGTAACACCCGTAAAACTGGTCTCATTTAATGCCGCTAAAAAAGGGGAGAATGCACTTTTATCCTGGCAAACTGCCAGCGAGTTAAATACAAAAGAATACCAGGTAGAGTTGTCAACCGACGGAAATCATTTTAGAACTATCGGCACTGTATTAGCTGCTGAGAATTCCAGTGAAGTAAGAAATTATTTATTCCTGGATAAGAGTATCCCGAAGTACAACAATTTTTACAGGTTAAAAATAATTGATGCAAATGGCAGTTTTACATACTCCCCTGTTACATACCTGAGTTTCATCGGAAACGCCCCTATCAAAGCTTATCCTGTGATTGCCACCAACAACTTAAATGTAGACTTAAATGCAGCACGAAGGGAAGTGATTACTGCGGTTATATTTGACCATACTGGCAGGAGCCTGGCTACTAAAAAAATACAAATAATTACAGGGTATAACAAAATGATATTTCCTGTAAATAACTTCCCGAAGGGAGAATATTTAATAAGGCTTGAAGGAGAAAACATTCATTTCACTGCACGGTTCATAAAATTATAAATCATTACAGATATTTATTCGTTCGGGTTGCAACTGGTAATTATAAGCGAAAATAAATGCCTTAAAAATTCGGCTTCAGCAAATCCTTTTATAAGAAAGGCCAGTCATAGAATAATGACCGGCCTTTTATTACCAAACGACTGCTTATGTTCTTCCAGTATCTTTTTATAAAAAGTAAAAACGTTACGGGCTCAGTAAAAAATCATCCACCCATATCGACAGGCCGGAGTGCCCCCAGGCCCCACAAAAAATTTCCACCTGCGTATTAGTGCCGGAGTCAAAGGTTGTAGAAATTTTGGACCAGCCGGTTCCGATCGTTGGATGTTCATCATGAAGCACAGCACCTCCACCAACTGTACGGGCACCGAGATAAGTGTCTGTTATCCCTGCCTGGGAAGATTTAACCCAGGCCGACAATTTGTATGTTTTGCCAGGCTTTACCGCTACTGTCTGTACAGCTGCATCTTTAAAGACACCCGAAGCTGTATTGGTTAATTTACAGGAAACATTACCCGTATGTGTATCCGCATCTGCAACAGAATTGGTAACCGTCCATTTTGTTGAATCACCCAGCGCAAGGCCGGGCAGTTCCTCAAACCCGGGCTCAGAAAGTAAATTGAATGCAAGAGAGGAATCCAGCCGTGAATGATACAGGAAGACATTCCATTTTTCAGTAACAACATTTTCATGAGCATAAGAAACACAATAATACAGATCATCACTTCCTGCAAACCATGGATGAAAATAAGGAGCATAAACAGCATTGCCATTATCTTCCATCACCACATGCTCCTGCGACCATTCACCTGTAATATCTTTTGCATCACGGAAAACAATTGCCCTGCGTTCTACTGAAAGGTACATCATAAAAAAACGGTCATACCTTGTATTATAGATCACAGACATCTCGGCGCTCACTGGTCCTAACACGATGGGTTTGGCTTCGCTTTCATTATTATTGTTCCAGCCAATACCATTCCAGTAATGATAAGAAGATGGCGTTAACATACTGTCCTGGTCAACCTTTGCCAGGTAAAGATCGCCTCTTCGCCCCCCGGGAGTACCAAAAAAATATACATCACGACCTTTTTTCAACAGGAAGGCTTGTGCAAAATGACCATTGCCGTTCCATTGTACACCGGAACGTTTCCAGTTCCAGCCATAATCATCTGAATAGGCGAGCTCCCCGTACCGAACAGTCCACATATCATGATCCTGTGGACCAACTTCTTCCCACTCATCAACAGCTTTATAAAAAATATAGTTGCGGTCACCAACGGCAACTCCACCAAGTGGGATATTAGTATCGTCATCAGGAGAGGGATCTAATAATTCTTCCAGCTGACCACCGTTCATTAACATGCTTGAAAAACTCATCCCGTTACGCAGGTCTCTGTCAGAAGAAAATGCCAGACAATTAGATTTCCAGCTGTCTCCCCTGCCAATATCAAAATTATCTCCAAACACCATCATGATCTCGTGGGCATTTGTCTCCCACATCACGCCAATATCTGTTTCATTCAATCCATAGTTTGCCTGCGTGTTGTTTGGGTTGGGCAATGTTTCTCCAAACGGTGTAGGTCCCGTTACCCTTGCAATGATCTGCGTGTTAATTGGCCGCAGACCTGTTTCTTCCAGCAGCTGGATAGGCCGTAAACCCGTCGATCCTGTATCCAGTGGCATTTCATCAGGACGTTCATAAAATTCGTGTTTTACACAACTTTGAAAAACAAAACAATTAAAAAGCAAAATGCATACACTAATTAAACAACATGTTGATTTCATAAAATTCACTTTTAAGAGATTTATAAAATGATTCCTTCCGGTACAGGCATACCACTGGCTGCCCGCTTTTAAACCAGGTTACATTGAATTATTTATTGATGTATTGAAAAGTTTTTTCCCGTGTATAAACTACTTCGCCTGCAGGTACCAATAACTCACAGATTCATATTCACAGATATTTTCACCTTTATCACCCCACCTGTTAGGTTTATATTTTTCTAAAACGCCCTCAAATCTTTTAAAGAAAGGAACATTGTCTGCTATTTGAAACCTTGAAACGATCGTGTGCCCTTTTCCTGTAATCGGCGCCTGTGGCTGAGCAGCAAACGCACCATCAAATAAAGGGAAAGGCGGTTCTGCAGACCATGCATAACCAATATAATCTTCGCTGCCTGTACCAAACGATGATGGAAATTTTTCACCATCAACAAAAAATTTCTCGTCACCCTCACCCCACCACCAGTCAATTGTTTTTTTATCCCATTGCCCATACCACCATGTCTGTGGTATTTCCTTTGGATCAGTCCAGGAGTTAAACACATGCAGTGTCATTCCGCAATACCGTCCTTTTCCTCCGGCGACAAGCAATGGCCAGTCGATAGTACGGCCTTTTACATTAATTGAATCAAACAATTTTCCATTGTTCCATTCAGCATGAAACCGTAACAAGTCTTTTGCGGATGTTGCAGGTGTATGAACAACGGAAAGTATAAGCTGATGACCTTTTGATCCCTTGTTGATCAGTTCTATTTTAGCACCGTTTGAAAACGGCATATACCAATTGGAGTAAAATGTTTTACCGTCTGCTGTACCAATTGGATAAGTACGGTAAGGCTGAACATCAGTGGCTGCGCCAAAATACAATCCTGTTGGCACCATCACAGCCGGTTGTTTACTCCCGTCCCAGGTTATACTAAGCCAAACATTTTCCAGGAAGTCTGCTCTTTTAACTGAATCCTTCAGATCACTTTCACTCATTGTAATTTCAAAATGTGTGACAGCACCCTCTCCTTTTAATAAAACAGGACTGACCTTTGAATTTGGATTTAATTTTACAGCAACAGCATTTACCTTTTCGCCTTTACGCTCTTCCCTTATAAAACCACGGTTATACAAAAACCTGTCAGCCTTCGCCAACATAATAGATTCTTCTTTTGAATAAGTACCTGTAAAAACCGGCAATGCGGTTCCTTTAGGGAAAGTTGAATAAGTGATATGATAATATTCACCCCAGCCCTTCTCAAATATGATCTTACAATGTTTATTATAAGGAACAGGCAGGTACCTGTTACGGCCTCTTGACAAAGTGGTTATAAAACTGGTGAAATTAGCGGGCGGAATAGTATTATCGAAGTTTTCAAACAGTTCCCGGAAAGGACGATCAATAACCGGCGTCTCGGAGTTATCTAAAAATATTTTCACTTTCCCTTCTTTCGCCAATGCACTCCATACCCGCCAGATGACACCCGGGCCATCTTTTTCAAAAACCACCAGTCCACCCTGTTCCTCCCGGATAAACCCGGTTCCATCAGCATTGGCATTCCAGTTAATATAATTGCCGGTAGCAGAATCATATGTAGCATTCCGGTCAAAGCTTGTAAATGTTCCAGCCTGCTCACCTTCAACAGGTGGCGTGGCAAGCATTTGAAGATCATACACCCGTTTAATAAGATCTGTATAGCTAATGTTCTGCTGATCTTTCTGGCCAGCAGATATAAATGGACACAGGGCAAACAACAGGCAGCAACAAGAAATAGATTTGATCATACAGCAAGAAATTAATTTTATTAAAATGATTTAAGTTCGATATCGTCAAGGATAATTGTAAAACCTGCCGAATTGCCGCCAGTAAAAAAAATATCCATTACGTTATTGATGCCGGCTTCAATTAGCTGTTCAAATTTTGTCCAGTTCATACCGGCTTTCTGTTTCATGTACATTTCATCCTGCGCTTTATCTCCTTTAACACCAATCGTAAAATCCCGGTCATTTAAATTTGACTTAACCCATCCTGTTAGTATATATTTGTGTTGTGGCTGCACAGCTATCTTTTGAGCGATGATCGTATCTGCAGCACTGCTTGCGGTACCTTTAAACTGGCATGCAATCTTACCACTGTGTGCATCGGCTGTTGCAGTTGCTCCAGGATTAAATTTCCATTGGCTCCTGTAACTTAATTTTTCAACGGGAAAATCTTCGAAGCCTCCTTCGGCAATAAGATCTGCCTTGCCCTTCACGGAAACAAAATTTGCACGGTATAAAAAAATATTCCAGATGGGGTGTGCATGTGATACAGCAAAATAAAGCTCTTTACCTGAACTGAACCATGGATGAAATGCTGGCGCATAAACGGCGTTGCCTTTGTCTTCCACTAAAACTTTTTCGCCAGACCAATCCCCTGTTACCTGGTCTGCTTCACGGTAAACGATTGCCCTTCGTGTAACAGAGAGATAAGTAAGTAAAAATTTATTTTCTTTTTCATTATAACATACAGACATTTCTCCTGTGGCGCCATATGCAACAGGTTCTGCCAGGTTCTCATTTCCTTTCAACCAATCGCTGCCGTTCCAGTAACTGTAAGAAGCTTTATCCAGTATTTTATCTTCTTCCACCCTTGAAAGAAAAATATTTCCATACCTGCCGGCAGGTGTTCCAAACATATAGAGGTAGCCATCTTTTTTCAAATAAGATGTTTGTGCAAACTTTCCATCGCCACGCCATTGGGTTCCAGAGCGTGTCCATGTTTTTCCATAGTCATCAGAATAAGCTATCTCACTAAAATTGATCAGCCATTGATCATTGTCGCCACCCAGTTGCCATTTGTGAATACTCATAAAATTGATGAACTGCCTGTTGCCGATACAAACACCCGCTGTCGGGATGCAGGTATGTTCATAGCCAGCCTGGCCTTCTGTTTGTCCTTTTTTCTTTCCTGCAACAATTAGCTCCTGTACAGAATCCTTATTCATTACCATACTGCTGAAACTAATACCGTCTGCAGGTTCTTTATCGCCTGAAATTGCAAGCGCATTTGATTTCCAAAAGGTCAATCCTTTTCCAAAATTGTCACCAAAAGCCATCATAATTTCTTGCCGGTTGGTTTCCCACATAATTCCCAGGTCGGTTGTTTCGATCACATAATTTTTAAAGGTTTTATTAGGGTCAGGCAGTTGCTCATTTTCCGATGGTGACCCGGTAACCCTCGCAACCACCTGCGCAGAATCTGTTAATGCCAGCGACCAGGTTTGTGCTTTTATGCCGGCGCATCCACACATACAATATACAAGCACTAATCCTGTGAAGCCGCTTAACTTCATTTACTGTTTTTTTTATTAGTTAAAGGAACGAGCTCTTCATAAATTTTGGCGGGGCCTCCCCGTTGCAATGCAATCATGGCAGTGGCTTTCTTTGCAGTACGAAATAATTTCATCGAATTAACCTGTCCGGGTAAAACGATCCCACAGTCATTTAAAGCAACCGGTACAAAGTCACCCTTACCTGTTCCTTTCAATAAAAGTCCATACGAGGCATCCAGTCTGCCATTGGAAACTTCTGAGCCATAATCATTGCCCGCCAAAAAAATATCAGGCTGGTTATCTCCATTAAAATCCCGGACAATAATACTATTAACCGGTGCTATTTGCGCAAGAGCAGCTAGTGGGATCATTTGAAAATTGCCATTACCATTATTACGTATAATACTGCTCTCAAAATAATTTGCTTCCAGTTGCACAGCTGCTTTTACAAGCTGTTCTCCAAACAACTGGTTCATACCTGCTTTTGCAAAATCAGTATACAACAAAAATTTCTTTTTAATGAAAGGCAATTGCTCCAGCACTTCATCCCTGCTGTGAATCGTGTATTCGTTATAGTCACCTTTCCGGTCCCTGAAATATTTTGTAAGGATCACTTCTTTTGTTCCATTATTATCAAAATCATTATAGTAGGCTTTAACCGGGTGGAGGGAGTTACCAAAAAAACTATTCAGTCCCAAATTACCCGCCACCAGGTCCATATCGCCATCATTATCCACGTCAAAAACAGCAAGTGTATTCCACCAGCCCTTCTTATTCTCCAAACCGGTGTTTTCTTTTTTGATGAATCTCCCTTTATCGTTCTTTAATATTGTGATGGGCATCCATTCGCCTGCAATTACAAGATCTGCCCAGCCATCCTTGTCAATATCCACCCATTGCCCATCACAGATCAATCCCATATTGACCAGTGAAGGCGCCACCTGGTTAGTAATATCAGTAAATTGGGGTATTCCATTTTTTATATCATTCCGGAGAATATAACCCGAAACAGGTGCAGGGTATTCACGTGGTTTACACCTGCTGCCAATAAAAATATCGATATCACCATCTTTATCAAAATCACAACTGCGTATGCAGGCAACATTTACCTGGAGCGCCGGGAGTGCATTTACAGCATATTTAAAATTACCCTTTCCATCATTGATGTACAATTTATCAGCATAATCTTTTGAGCCGGCAGCCTGGTAATATCCTCCAACAGCCACATACAGGTCAAGATCACCATCCTTATCTATATCGAGTAACTCCAGTGCCCGAACCTGCATATGCGTTTCCAGTGAATCTGATATTACCTGCTGTATTTTAAATTTCCCATCAGGCCCCTGTACACAAATATCTATTGTACCTCCCGACGTTTTTCCAATCAATAAGTCATCAATTCCATCAGCATTAACATCACCTGCTGCTACAGCAGGGCCGCTGCCATCCAGCTTATGCGGCAATAAAGGCTGAATGCTGAAGTCATTAAAATCGTACACAGAATCTTTGATACCAGCAGGAAGCACCTCACTGATATCTTTAAACCAGGCGGCATCATTCGCCATGTTATTTTTTACAACAGCACCGCTTGCTTCGCTTTGCCGCAGTGATATTTGCCTGTTAGCCGGCATATCAATTAATTTCTGGTATGTATTATCAGGCCACTGAACGATCAATGAGTCAATTACTTTATTTGAACCAAGACCAAAGAAGATGGCATTCTCTATTGATGAAAGATAACCCCGTACCGGGTTTGTTTCATACCGCTGTAATTTTCCATGATCATAATAAACAGTAACGATGGAGCCAAAAGCATCTTTATTTCCCGGGAGACCTTCCAGTGTGATATGCAGGTAATTATTTTTTTGTGCGTCACGGCTGCGGCTGGTGTTCTCATATACAAACGCATAGTCGTTGATGTTATTTATCACCACATCCAGATCACCGTCATTGTCAAGATCCGCTGTTGCCGCACCGTTTGAATAACTGATGTCATTCAACCCCCATGAATCGGTTACATCTGCAAAGCTGAGATCATGTTTATTTTGAAAAACATAGTTTGAGATTTTTACAGAAGGGATTTTAGAGACCAGCTTCTGCTTATCATTCATAGCAAAGGCTGTATTGCGGTATGCCATAAAATCAAGATCTGTCACGTCTCGTGGAAAACCATTTGTAATGAGTACATCCCGGAAACCATCATTATCAAAGTCTGCCACAAGCGGCGTCCAGCTCCAGTCTGTTTCTGAAAGCTGTGTCATAAAGGAAATATCAGAAAAGACCGGGTTGGGTCTTCTTCCTTCCTGCTGCAGCGCACCACGGTTTAAATGGATACAGTTGCGGATGTACTGGTATTGGTAGTCGTAATAATCAGCGTTTATATAGTACTGGTAGTTACCGCCCCTCATCATTGTCTTTTTCCTGAAATTATCTTCAGGATTCATATCCAGTTCCACCACATCACTAAGCCCATCGTTGTTTATATCAATCACATCGGCACCCATTGCATTCAGCGCTGTGTGTTTAAAATAAGACCTGCAGTCGTTTGTAAAAGTGCCGTTGCCATTATTGATATACAGCAAATTTTCAGACAGGTAATCATTGGTTACAAAAATATCTTTCCAGCCATCTGTATTGATATCGCATATAACTACGCCATGTGAAAATCCTTCATACCTGATGCCCGCCTCCCTGGAAACATCTGTAAACACAGGATGACCCAATGCCGAATCCCAGTCATTCCGCAATAAAAGATCTGTACTGGGGTGTTCTCCATTGACCCATTTCCGGCGGAATGCACTGGCATTTTCATTTGCCACAAAAACATTGGTTGCACAAAATACATCCAGGTCTCCGTCATTATCATAGTCGAAAAATGCAGATTGTGTTGTATAGGATCTGCTGTCGAGATTGTATTCACCGGCCTTGTCAAGAAATTTCGGAACACCATTACTGTCGTTACCCTGGTTTATATAGAGGATATTGCTGCGGCTTGCAGAATCATCTAAAAAAGTATTCGATACATATATATCAAGCAGCCCATCATTGTTGATGTCCACAACAGCAACGCCCCTTGCCCACCTGCCCATTCCATCAACACCTGCGGTGGATGTAACATCCTGGAATTGCATTTTTCCTTTATTCAGGTAAAGTTTGCAGGAAACCATGTTACCGGTGAAAAAGATATCCTGCAGACCGTCATTATTAAAGTCGCCAATACCCACTCCGCCACCATTATAAAGATTTTCCTTATCAATGATGTTGAAAGAATCACTTTCCCTTATCTCATTATTAAATAAAATACCTGATTGAGCTGGTGATATCTTTTTAAAAAGATGATCCTGATCCCTGCATGACACAAGCCACCCAAGGACCAGGTAACAACAAAAAAGCAATTTGCAATTCTTCATCACCATACTTTATTAATAGTTTGGATCCTGCTTTAATACACCCCTGCCCAGGTCGATCTCTGATTGTGGTATGGGGTAAAATTCTGTCCGGATAGAATATGTGGCGCCGGATAAATAACTCCGCTTTGTCTTTTCTACCCGTAAATATTCCAGCAATACCGGCTCTGCATTTCCATACCGCAGCAGGTCGAAATAACGCTGTCCTTCCAGGCATAATTCAAGTCGTCTTTCAAAGCGAACTGCTTTTCTTGCATAGTCCTGTGTCCAGCCTGTCGCAGGATAAGGTTCTACTTTGTAGTTGGCTGCATCCTGTGTTGGATCATCCAGCTTTTTTACATGTGGTGTGTTCTTTGCCCTCAGCCGTATTTCGTTTACCAAATCTCTTGCAGCATCAAGATTTTGATTTAACTCAACAAGCGCTTCCGCTTTTAAAAGCATGATATCAGATATCTTGATAAAAGGAAAATTCAATGCGCCACCTGCCCAGGGGAAAGAAGTGGTTCCACCAGACCGCAGGTCAGAAAAAACATAAATGGTATTTTTCTTTTTTACGTATGGCCCATAAACGCTTTCACTTCTTGCCCAGGCCAGCGTTTGTACTGATTGTTTATAATCTTTCCATGGAATGCCGGGCCTGCCGATAGCAATATCAAGCCGTGGATCAACCGGTGTTGTTGTACTTCCTGCTTCAAGATCAGCATCATTAAAATTATCCAGCAATGGTAAGCCCGTTACTGCATCTGTTTTAAAAGCATTCACAAGATTTTGCGATGGCCGCTGAAATCCATCGCCACCGCCGTAAGGCCCGTTGGTTGGGATGGTCCAGCTGTCGGCCCAGTTATATCTTACATTAGCCTCTGCGCCTCCGCCAAGATTTGCTTCGAGTGCAAAAATATTTTCACCATCATGCTCTGCATGAGGGTCAGAATAAAGTTCCTCTAAATTATCCTGCAGGTGATACTTGCCTGATAACAATACCTGGTCGGCTGCATTGATGGCTGCAGCATAATCTTTGGTGAACATATACGATTTTGTGAGCAGCGAATAGGCAACATATTTATTTATCCTTCCAATATCCTGCCCGTCGTACTCAATTGAAGTACCTGCCTGGAAATCGGCGATGATCTTTTGCCAAAGATCCTGTTCAGAAAGATCATTAGTGATCTCTCCTTCCTTACCAACTTCGATGTTTTCATCTATATAAGGAAACTTCCTGAATAATTTTTTTAACTGCATGTAATACCAGCCCCTGAGCACTTTCACCTCTGCCACACGCCTTGTACGTTCAGGATAACCATCATCACCTAACTGCAGTAATATTTGTAATGCTTTGTTACATCTTGATACTGCAAAGAAGTAACTCTTCCAGATAATAGGGAAAGCTTCATTGGAAGGGTCAACAATACCCTGTTCGATACTGTTATACTGGGCTCCATCATCAGGACCGCCACCGCCTTTGTATGCATCATCTGAACGCAGGTCGCCGCTTTGCCAAAGGCTGGCATTGTTTAGAAAATTACTTCCAACGATACCACCCCATGCCGGCTGTGGATTTTTATTGTCAAGAATGGAATAACACGCCACCACTAATGCTTCAGCACCTTTCCTGTTCTTTAAAGTCTCTGAATTAAAAGAACCCTGTGGTTCCTGGTTCAGAATTTTAGTACAGCCCAGGCTCACTGCAAGTAAAAAGATATAAGCAAAAAATATTTTCTTCATAAAACGATTTTGAAAGGTTTATAATTAGAGGCCGAGGTTTAAACCAAAGGATACAGATTTTGAATGCGGATAGGCAGTTGGCCTGATAACACCCGTTTCTCCAATGCTTGCATTTAATGGTTCAAAATCATATCCTTTGAATGAAGTGATCGTCAGCATATTCTGAACCTGCACAAAAATGCTGAGCTTGCGGATCTTCACTGATTTAAGTTTATCCACCGGCAGGTCGTAACCGAGCGTGGCCGATTTTAAACGCACATAAGATGCATCGCTGATGAAGTAAGTTGAATTTGCTTTATCAAACTGTGAGAAATTGTTTGACAGGGCAGGCACTTTTGAGTCCGTATTTTCAGGCGACCAGGCATCTAACAATATTTTTCCGTGATTGGAAGCATAACCCAGAAAATCAGTATTCCATTTTGTAGCATCAAAAATTTTATTACCCAGTTTGGAATCAATAAAAAAGTTAAGGCTGATCCTTTTGTAGGATAAATTACCATTAAGCCCCAGCATAACTTTTGGCAATGGAGAACCAATGGTGGTACGGTCATCTGCTGTTACTTTTTTATCACCATTCACATCCCTGAACTTTAACCCACCCAAATGTTTTCCATCCTGCACCGCTGCATCAAGCTCTGCCTGCGACTGGAAAAGGCCATCCACTATATAACCATAAAATTCCCCGATCGGTAAACCTTTCTTTAAAATACCATTGCCGGGATAGATCACATCATTCCCATCCTTACCCACACTCAGCACCCGGTTCTTATTTGAAGTAAATGAAAGATCAAAAACATAGTTGATTTTCTTCTGCCCAATACTCCGGTAACTGATTAACACTTCAAGCCCGTTATTACGGATATTACCAACATTGATAAAAGGCGCAGTACCCTCCCCTACTGTTGCCGGTATTGGCGCCTGGTACAACAGGTCTTTAGAGTTTTTGATATAATAATCGGCGCTTACTGTTAACCGGTTGTTGAACAGCCCGAGATCAAGACCGATATTGGTTTGCTGCACCGCTTCCCATTTCGTTGATGGGTTGCCCAGGCTTGATACAATGAAACCGGTTGCAGCGCCATTATTGGATCCCAATACATCATAGTTTGCATAATCAATATTAGGACCGTAGAAGGTAGCATAGTTGTAATCTTTTATGTTATCATTTCCATTTTGCCCCCATGATACACGCAGTTTAAGATCACTTACACTGCTTTTCAAATTTTTAAAAAATGCTTCCTCGCTGATCCTCCAGGCTGCAGATGCTGCCGCAAAATTTCCGTAACGGTTTACTTTACCAAAACGAGAAGAACCATCCCGGCGGAGTGATCCCCCTATTAAATATCTATCATTGAAAACATAATCCAGCCGGCCAAACTGGCCAATCAGGCCGTACTCACTTCCAAAACCACGGTTGGTGGTTGGTAATCCTGCAGACAGGTAAAGAAAGCTGGGCGTTTCAAGAAAAAAATTCCTTGCTGAAGCTGAAATGGTGGAGAATTTATTATTGATCCATTCATAACCTGCCAGCAACTGGAGGTTATGTTTGCCTCTTTTTAAAGCATAGGTAAGCGTATGACTTGAGGTCAGATCCAATGTTTCGTCCCTGAATTCGGTAAGTGAGTTCTCGTTATTACTAAAACTTCCCATTACATAAGTGGGAGTAAAAGCCTTTAAACCCGACACGTAATGATTTACTGCAAAGCTTCCGTGGTAAACCAATCCTTTAATGAGTTCTATATCTGTAAATACATTCCCAAAGGTGCGCCAGCCGGTACGTATATTATCTTTAAATAAATTGAGATCACCTACGGGATTTCTGTAATCACCAAGACTTGAGAATGGACCAGCCCAGTTACCTAAATTATCTTTAAGTGGTACAATTGCCTGCTGCAGTAAAGCTGCTTCCAGCACACGTCCTTCATTTTCACGGTTGCCTCTTAAGAAACCAATATTTAAATTTTCACCAATAGTAATTTTGTTACTTACTTTAAAGGAAGAGTTGATTCTCGTGGTCAATCTTTCATAAAAAGTTTGCTGGGCCAATCCCTCTTCTTTGAAATAATTAACGCCAAAATAAAAATTAGAACGGTCAGCTGCCTTCGAAAGACCGATGTCCATGCTCATGTTAGCCGCAGGTTTAAAAACTTCCTTTTGCCAGTCGGTATTGCCTGACGGCGTATTTTTTGCCGGGTCTATAAATTCAGGTATTACTGGCTGCGGCCCGTTGCCATAGATTGGATCATTAGGCGTGTTGCCATTATTATCATTCTTAAATCCCTGCCATAATACCTGTCCATATTCTTCAGCGTTCAACAGGTCTAATTTTTTCCGGAGTGTTTTTATACCATAAAACGCATTGAAGTTAACCTGTACATCCCTCGACTTTCCTTTCTTTGTTGTTATTACTAATACACCACTTGAAGCACGGGCGCCATACACTGCAGCAGAAGCAGCATCCTTTAATACCTGTATAGATTCAATATCGTTTGGACTCAGGCCATTAAAATCATATGTAGGCACCCCGTCAATAATTAAAAGTGGTGGTGTATTATTATTAAAGCTTCCCAATCCACGCAGGTTTACAAAAATATTTGAACCGGGCGCTCCATTTGTTGATATATCAAGGCCCGGTACCCTGCCCTGCAATGAGGTTATAAGATTTGCATTTGTTTCCTTTAAAACATCACTCATTTTTACAACAGCCACCGCACCCTTGATATCTTTTTTCCGTTCCTGTGTGTAACCGGTAACAATTACTTCATCAAGACTTGATGCAGATGGGTTTAAACGGATGGTAATATCCTGCCCGGTGCGAAAGATCATTTGCATGGAATACATACCTGTACTGGTGATTTCTGCTACAGATGAATCGTGTGAAAGGGGAATGGAAAATTTTCCGTCAGCAGTTGTTATTGTTGCGCCGGCCTGGCCTTTTATGATAATAGTTGCTCCAACCAACGGTTGATTATTCTCTCCATTGATCACTTTACCGGTTACATTTCCCTGTTGCGACCAGGCAATGGTTGTTAAAAATATGAGTGCAATAAAAAGAACAGGTTTTTTATAACATAAAGCACCCGTTAGATTTTTCATTTTTGGCATTGTTAGCAAGTTTAGAATTTAAAAATTTTAGTTTTGGCTTTGAGAACAGCGAATCAATTTTTCAATATCCCTGGTCGTGTAATCAGGGCATGCTCCAGCCCTGCCTGCAACGAGCCCTCCCAGCGCTGCAGCATATTTAAGTGATTCTGACGGCATCAGGTTAAAACATTTTGACCATATAAAACCGGCAAGAAATGCATCACCGGCCCCGATCGGGTCAACCAGTTCTATTTTATAGGCGGGCTGATCATAAACAGCATTACCATCAAAATAAACACTTCCGTTTTCGCCCTGTGTTAATAATATTTCTTTTATATCAAATTGTTTGGCAAGTGCCACCAGGGTATCCCGGTTATTTAACGGAAGGGCAAACATACCCGCCAGTATATTTATTTCATCGAGATTCAGTTTTAAAAGATCTGTTTTGTAAAGCAGTGTTTCAATAATTTGCTGATCATAGTGAGGTGTTCGTAAATTAATATCACAAATACAAAAGGGTGCGATCTCCAGCAATTTGAAAAGTGTTTCCCGGCTTTCCTGCCTGCGTACAGCTAAAGATCCGAAAACGAAATAATCGCTGTTTTTCACCAGCAACTCCAGGTCATCATCATGAATAATATTGTCCCATGAAACAGGTTCCACTATCTCATAAGAAATATCGCCGGAAGCCTGTACTTCAGCAAAGACCTTCCCTGTGGCATACTCAGTATCCAGCTGGAAATATTTAGTACATACGCCCCGGTTAGTAAACTCGTTGCACAACTGCTTTCCCAATTCATCATCACCTACCCGGCTCACCACGGCAGGATTCATTCCAAGTTTGGTCAGGTGGTAGGCAACATTGGCAGGCGCTCCG
Organism: Ferruginibacter sp.; assembly: GCA_047600665.1. Taxonomy (GTDB): domain Bacteria; phylum Bacteroidota; class Bacteroidia; order Chitinophagales; family Chitinophagaceae; genus Ferruginibacter. The sequence continues at coordinate 842,094 of JASGKJ010000002.1, read as the reverse complement.
CCAGGCAAGTATGAAGAGGGCAATATATCCCACAGCACTTCTCCAAAAGTTACAATATCATGCCGTTTGTTCGTACTCATGTTTGGTTTTATTAAGGCGTGAAACAATTTGTTCAAGGGCCAGCCCTTTCGTTTCGGGCATAATGAAGATCACCCATATCAATTGCAGGATCATCATCGCAGCAAAAAAAGTAAAGATGGGAGCAGGCCCCCAGCGGTCTGCAATGATTGGAAAAACAGTCGTGATCACAGCTGCCAGCACCCAATGGGTTGAGCTGCCAAGTGATTGTCCGTAAGCTCTTACATTATTGGGAAATATCTCCGAAATAAAAACCCAGATAACAGCCCCCTGCCCGATGGCGTGTGAAGCAATGAACACAAAAAGCAGAACAGGCACAACAAAACCGCCGGTTCTTTCAAAATAAAAGGCTGCTGCAACTGCAGCCAGTGAAACGATGTACCCGATAGACCCGGCGATCATCAATTTCTTTCTTCCCAATTTGTCTATCAGGTATAAACCAAGCATGGTGAAAATCACATTTACCACCCCGATTCCGGCACTTTGTAAAAAGGCGGTATCCTTTCCAAGTCCTGCCAGTTCAAAAACCCTCGGAGCAAAATATATGATGGCATTGATGCCGGAGAGCTGGTTAAAAAAGGCAATGAGTAATGCAAGCAGTATCTGTCTTGAAAGTTTCTTTGTAAAAAATTCACCGATACCAACAGCGTTATTTTCTAACTTCTTTGAATCTAATATTGATGCGATCGTTTGATCAGCGCCCTGGGGATCCGTGATCTGGAGTATTTTTTTTGCCTGTATCAAATCGTTTTTTTGAATTAACAACCAGCGTGGACTTTCAGGTACAAAATATAATAACAAACAATATATCAATGATGGAACTGCTACTATGCCCAGCATGAAGCGCCAATCATTCTCACCGGTATTGCGGAGTAAGTAATTTGAAAAGTAAGCGATGAGTATTCCAAAAACTATGTTGAACTGGAAGGTGGCAACGAGCATGCCCCGGTTTCTTGCAGGAGCAATTTCTGATATATACATAGGTGCAACAACAGAGGAGGCTCCAATAGCAAGTCCCCCCAGCATTCTGAACACCATAAATACGCCTACAGTATTGGCAATGGCAGATCCCAGTGCAGACACCAGGTAAATGATACCAATGACGAATAAGGTTTTTTTTCTTCCAAATTTTGTGGCTGGTGAACCACCCGCCATTGCTCCTATAACAGTACCATATAAAGCAATTGCAATGGCAATACCATGTGTTACACTGCTAAGTCCCCAAACTTCCTTAATCTTCTGTTCTGCACCTGAGATAACAGCAGTATCAAATCCAAAAAGAAATCCGCCGAGTGCAATTACAACACTCCATAAAACCAGTTTTTTATTCATATAACAGCGATCATTTTCAGCAAATCTATCACCGCAAAGGCCCCTCATATCTCTGAATTACTACCAAATTCATTCAATTAAGCATCAAAACTGTTTTTTTTGATAAACAATTGATTTGCAGGCAAATTAAATAATGACTTATAAATCCTGGCTAGCCCCGATCTATAATTTTGAATCCAGTTTTTTAATAATGAACGGGGCTGCGGCGTGAAAAGCAAAAAACGAGCGATTTTAGATATTTTAGTTACAATTTTAAAACCCTGCGAATCACGCAAACATCTAACTTTATCTAAATCACCTCTTCATGCTTGTCCGTTTGCTTTGCCTCCTTGTATGTATTTGTACATTCAATGCCTGTTCTGAAAAAGAGAAAAAGGAATCTTTTACTATTGGGTTTTCGCAGTGCACAGATGACAGCTGGCGAAAAGCTATGGTGGAAGGGATGAAAAGAGAATTATCATTTCACCCGGAAATGAAATTTATTTTAAAGCAGGCAAAGGCGAGCAGTGCCAGGCAGGGGGAACAAATTAAAGAACTTATCAATGAAGGTATTGACTTATTGATTGTATCACCGAATGAAGTGGAGCCACTCACTACACTGGTAGAGGATGTATATACCAAAGGGATACCGGTAATTGTGCTTGACAGGAAAATCAATTCAAAACTTTATTCTGCATTTATTGGCTCAGACAACTTTGAAATAGGCCGGCAGGCAGGGAACTATGCCGTAAAAATCCTGGGTACAAGTGGAAAGATACTTGAGATAACCGGCTTGCCAACTTCCTCTCCTGCCATTGAAAGACACAATGGGTTTAATTACTCAATCAAAAATTACCCTGGCCTGCAGGTTGTTCAGTCACTGAATGGATTATGGGATAAACAGGAAGCTCAAAAGCAACTAAAAAAAGAACTTACCAGGAATGAGCAGTATGACCTGATTTATGCCCACAATGATGAAATGGGACTTGCTGCCTATGAGTTGTACCAATCAATGCACCTTGCCGCACCAAAGATTATTGGTGTAGATGGTTTACCGGGCAAGAATGGCGGGATGGAATTTGTATCGGACAGGATACTTACTGCCACGATGCTGTACCTTACCGGCGGGGAAGAATCAATCCGTACTGCCAGCAAAATATTAAACCATGAAGAATACAAAAGAGACACTTACTTACAAACCTCGGTTGTTGATTCAACTAATGTAAGAATGTTTCAACTCCAGGCAGAAAAGCTGTCAGATCAGCAAAACCAGATAGAACGGCAGCAGGATAAAGTATCTAACCTGTTACGCATTTATAATAACCAGCGTACATTTCTTTATATTTTATTAACCACGCTTACGTTAGCGATCGTTTTTGGGGGGATTGCCTTTTTTTCCCTGCGTGGATACCGGAAAGTGATAAAGAAACTGAATATTCAAAATACCGAGATACTAAACAACCGGAACCAATTAATTGAAATGTCTGTAAAGGCTAAAGAAGCCAGCGAAGCAAAAGTAAATTTCTTTACAGTCATCTCGCATGAATTCAGAACACCTTTAACACTGATCATGAGCCCGCTGGAAGATATGATCGCCAATCCAAAAGCTGTAACAAGAGAGGGCCTTCGGCTGGTATACAAAAATGCTGCCCGCCTGCTAACCGTCGTAAACCAGCTAATTGATTTCAGGAAAACTGAAATAGATAAGATGAAACTAAGCGTTGCTGAACACGACATTGTAAGTTTTTTATCAGAGACCATTAAGTCTTTTGAATCCATTGCAACTAAAAAAAATATTGATATCAGGCTGGTAACCCGGGAAAGGATGCTGAATGTTTGGTTTGATGCTGATTTGTTTGGTAAAGCCATTTTCAACCTGCTTTCAAATGCTTTCAAGTTTACAGCAGACAATGGCTATATCAATATTTTCCTGGAGAAAGAACCAGTAGAAAATAAAGTATTGCTTAAAATTGAAGACAATGGTATTGGTATGACCCCGGAAGACCAGGAACACATTTTTGATTTATTCTACCAGGCGCACAACTCCCATCAACCCTCTTCATCCGGTATTGGACTGGCCCTTTCATTAAAGTTTATTCAATTACATAAAGGCAATATTTCTGTTAAAAGCGAAAAATGGAAGGGTTCAGTATTTACAATTGAGTTACCCCTTGGCAACACGCATTTTGAATCAGCACAAATAGCCGCCGATGAACTGCCAGTCATCAATAATAAAAACAGTGCATTTTACTTACCCGAGCATGAATCCAGTTTTGAAGAGGAAGAACAGCTTAGAAAACATGAAAAAAACTATTCGGCCCTGATCATAGACGACAATGCAGATTTAAGAAGTTTTTTGAAAAGTAAACTTTCAGCGTCATTTGAAATATTTGAGGCTGAAGATGGAAAAACAGCCATCCACCAATGTTTCGCTAATGTGCCGGACATTATAATTTGCGACATAGCACTACCATTTACAGATGGCCTTGAACTTACCAGGATATTTAAATCGGATATCAAAACTGCACATATCCCCATTATCCTTTTAACTGCCAAAGCAAACCTCGAGCAACAGGTACAGGGAATGAAATACAGGGCCGATGCCTATATTACGAAGCCTTTTAACGCAAACTTTCTTGAAGAAACCATTCATTCTTTATTAATAAACCGTGAAAGTTTAAGAGAACATTTCTCCAGTGATGTATCAGGCGCATTTAAAGGCAATTTGATTGGCAAAACAGATAAAAAATTCCTGAATGAGTTTACAACTTATGTTGAAGCAAACATTTCCAACGAAGATTTGGGAATAGATGAAATCTGCAAATCATTGGGGATGTCAAAAATGCAATTGTACCGTAAAGTAAAGTCGCTATTGAATGTTAATATAAATGATTACATTCTCCAGGCCAGGTTAAAAAAAGCACGGTATCTTTTACAAAATGAAAAACTTAGTGTCAGCGAAGTTTCCTATAAAGTAGGCTTTGCTTCACCCGGTTATTTCTCAACCGTTTTCAAATCGAAGTTTAATATTTCACCGAAGGATTTTAAAAAAGTGTCAAACTGAAGATCATTTAAAAAAATACGACCAGGCAACATGCAAGTATAGTTTACTTCTGAATTACCAGCTTTTTATTCTCAACCATTCCTGTGTTACTCCTTACCGTGAGTACATATATCCCTGCAGGAAAATCCTGTACAGAAAAGCTTCCACGGGGGCCTCTTACATGGAATTGTTTCAGCAGTTTTCCATCAACAGCAGACAATTCCAAATCCACTTTTACTGCATTGCCGGCACCCTGTAATTCATAATTTACCATAGTATGCAAAGGGTTGGGATATATAATAAATGAAGCATTGCTTTTAGCAAATCTAACGCCCGATGTTACCGAGTAAGTAAATCTTCCGTCAATATCCACCTGTTTTATCCTGTAAAAATTAATGCCGGTTACGGGTACAGGATCGGCAGCGCTGTAATTATTTTGCAGGGATCCATTTCCTTTGCTTGCAACAGCAAAAATTTCTAACCAGTGAATGCCATCAGTACTTCTTTCAATCACAAATTCTTTATTGTTCACTTCTGATGCTACAGACCAGTTCAACATTATTTTCCCATTTTGCAAAACGGCGGAAAAAGATAACCAGTTAACCGGTACAACAATGCAGTTGTCTCCTGCTGTTATGTTTACAGGAAAAGAAAAACTGACACTGTCACCATACCCGTCATTTGCAGTAAGCGATATGGTTGTGGTACCAGTTTGATTGGCATTACCAAAATAAGTTATAGTGTAAAGATTGCCGGTATTGGTTACGGCAATATTTGTAAGAGGGAGCAAAGCAGTATTGTTGCTGCTGATCTTAAAATGCATCGTATCCAAATCTGCATCGTTAATAGTAAAAGTGGTGGAATCGGTTTTGTTTACACAAATATTTTGTGCAGCCGGGCTGCTTAGTAAAACTGGTGCTGCATTAGGAATTACCTCCAGCAGTTGTGTAAAAGCAGGGTTTACGCCTGAATTAGGCCGGCCTCCATAATAATCAAATACTTTTACATCGGTGATGCTGTCTGTTGCAGGATCAAACTCAAATACACAACCCGGAAGAACGGCTGCACCATTCGGGCTTCTACCGCCTGAGTTCTTTAAGCATAAAGGCAAATCAATACCATAACCCAAGCCATATAATTTGCCTTTTGAATAAGTAAGTGTGCCGGCAGGGCTATAAATATTAGTTTGTGCTTCATTAATATAGCCGAGATCAGATTTCTTTTCAAAAATATTGGTTGCAGGATCCCATTTAAATAAAGTGCCGGAGTTTACAGCCGCCCCTGATGTAAGCCCATAAAAAACATTACCCACTAACAAGAGGTTGCCCAGCGGCATTACACCGGTTGTACTATCATTAAAACTTATTTTGTTTGTAATAATATTAGTTACAGGATCCCATTCGTAAATTCCACCCTTCATGTCATATTGTAATGATGGGGTCATGCCATAAAATTTGCCATTATAATAAGTGAGCCCACATTCCTGGAACAAATCCTGGTACAGCTTAAAGGCACCGTTGGTTCCTTCCAGTAAAATTCTGTCCTTGGTTTTATCAGTAGCAGGGTCATACTCTATAAGTGTTCCCCAATAGCCGCCGTTGCCTGTGCCATAAAATTTTCCGTTGTGCAGGGTTAAGGGAGTTGTTTGTGGATCTGCAAGCTGGTCCTGGTCATTAGCATGAAACTCGTTGCTTACAGGATCCCAGGAAAAAATATTACTGCCCTGCCTGTTAGCAAACCATTGCCCCCCGGTATTAGCCATTGAATTTTTATAAGCCCGGTAACCATAATACTTACCATTGTACCAGCTTAAAGTACTGCCGGGGTAGCCGCCGGTTTTATATCCATCAAATTCAAATTTTGAAGTATACTGGCTGGTGGATAAATCCCACTCGAAAATATTACCAAAGTGATTACTGCCGCCAAGCCTGGTAATACCTATAAGTTTATTGCCAAAGCGGTTAAAGGAGCCTTTGGGATAAGCACCATCAGAAGCCAGCATGTGAACCGAACGGCGTATTTGATTTGAATCGGGCCAGTACTCATAAATACAACCCGCTGTTTCACCGGCATATTCAGCAGCAGTACAAAAAAACTTATCGCCACTTAAAAACATGGCTTCATAAGAAACAGCAGCCGGGGCCTGGTACATATCCTTGTGTTGAAAAATATTTAACCCATAGCCACCGTTGAAATTCTGGTACAGGTCTTTAAAAACATTGGTTGCAGGCGACCAGGAAAATATCGTACCTGCTCCCGATGCCCCCTGGGTAGTTATGCCCCAAAGCTGCGTGCCCTTTACTGCCAATGAACCTAAAGGCGCCCTGCCGGTATAGTCTGTTGCACCTAAGTCTTTTTTCTTAACAAAAGCATTGGTAGCAGGATTCCATTCAAATAAAACACCAAAGCTGGTACCTACAGATGTTTCATATATACCTCCCTCAAAAGTTAACCCGTAAAACTTATTGTTGTACAGCGTTAAATATCCCAGCGGGTGCTGCCCTCTTATACTGTCAAAATCAAACTTCTTTGTGTAGGTATTATTAGTATAGTCCCATTCGTAAATAACGCCCTGGTTGTTGCTGCCGCCAAGGTTGGTCATTGCATACAGCTTGTTATTGAATGCAGATAATTTGCCCACAGGATAGCTACCGGCTGCATCGGCAAAATCATACCTTTTAGTGTAGATATTTGTTGCAGGATCCCATTCAAATAAAGCACCTTTATCATTGATGCCGCCATTATGCGTAAACCCATAAAATTTATTGCCTGCTAATGTAAGTGATCCGTCAGGATTGCTGCCATTGAGACCATCCATGTCAACTTTTTTTGTATAAATATTTGTGGCCGGATCCCATTCATAAATAACACCAGCATCATTTGCACCACCGCTGTTTGTCATACCATAAAACTTACCATTGTACAATACCATAGCGCCACGGGCATCACGTCCATCAATACCCGTAAAATTGTAAGGTTCGCTGTAAACCTTTGTTGCCGAATCCCACTGAAAAATAACACCGGCTTCATACATACCGCCCTTTGTAGTAGTGCCGTAATATTTACCATTGTTGCCACTTACAATTTCGCACTTAGGCACAGCGCCTTTTACTGTTACTTTCATTTCATAATCTACCTGTATGGCGTGTATTTCGGGAGTGTAATGAAAAATAGTTCCCCTGTGGTCGGTACCGCCAAATTGCGTCATTCCATACAAACGGGCGGCATGGGGAGATTGAGATAACAAAGTGCCGCAGGATAACGTACAGATAAAAATACACAGGTATAATTTTTTCATAGCAGGTTTTGCTGAAGGCGTTTTAATGATAGTAACCAAATGTAATGATTTAGTTTTTTAATGATTGAAAAGTGCTTGCCTTTAATACAGATTAAAAATTTAGAAACAATGGAGACAAATGAAGACTGGTGCAGAAAAAAGAAATCCATAATTAATTATCACAAATTAATTATGGATTTTTTCAGTGGAGAATACCGGAGTCGAACCGGTGACCTCTTGCATGCCATGCAAGCGCTCTAGCCAACTGAGCTAATTCCCCTTTTTTAAAGGACTGCAAATATAGAGGCAATCCTTATTGATACAAAATGAAATTTAATTTTGTTTGTTAGCCGGCGATGCCTTGGTATCGTTGGCAGCAGGTACAGTTTTGGGAGCTGCGCCTGTTTCCAGTGATTTCATTGCTTCTAAATTTTGCTTTGCAAGCAAAAAAGTAGAATCAAGTGCCAGTGCTTTTTCAAAATATGCCTTGGCTTCAGCCTTTTTATCCAGGTCATATAATGCCAGGCCATGAATATTATAAACACCCGCCTGCAGGTAAGTACGGCCAGCCTGCTGTCCAACATTATATGTCATCAGGAAATTCTGTTTGTATTCCATTCTTTCTGCTGCTTCTGCAGTAACGAGGCACTCGGCCAGGCGCTTAATACTGTATTGCAGTTCCATTAATTTATAAGCATGGTATGGACTCTTTGTTCTTGTAACCAATTTTTCAAAAACCTCAATTGCTTCTTTTGGCTGCTGCAGTTTTTCAAGGCTCACCCCTTTTACTTCCAGCAGTGTATTATCATCCGGTTTAGCCTGCAAACGAAGATTTGCCCAATAGTACGCCTGTCCGAATTCGCCCTGCTGCATATACAGCATGGCCAGTGTATCAGCATATACATTATTACTCCCCTGCTCAGCTACATAATAATTAAGCGACAATACAGCAGTCACGCCATCGCCACTCATCATTGCCTGGTTAAATACTTTAAGATGAACATTATTGATTTTGGCAGGAGCAGCAGTTGTTTGTTTTTTCACCTGTGCTATGGCACCAGTCACGCAAAGAACCGAAAATGCAGAAAGAATGATTTGTTTCACTACGGTTTAAATTTTAGTGCGGCAAAGTAATAAAAAAACCCCGGAATAACCGGGGTTGATATATTTTAAAAATTTACAAACCTTATTCACCCCATATTTCATCCTTCCCTTCCAGCCAAAGCTTTACCAGGTCTGTGGTTACTGATTTCGGTCTTTCTATCGGCAGACCAAGTGCCCTGTCCCAGCAAAGGCTTGCCAATACACCGAGTGCTCTTGATACACCAAACAATACAGTATAAAATTCGTATTCCACCATTCCATAATGTACCAGCAGGGCGCCACTGTGAGCATCCACATTTGGCCATGGGTTCTTTATTTTACCCAGGGATTGTAAAACAGGCGGTACAGCTTCATAAATATTCCAAACTGTTTTTACCAGCGGATCATCCGGCAGGTGCTTTTTACCAAACTCCATCTGGGCTGTAAAGCGTGGATCTGTTTTACGAAGTACAGCATGACCATAACCGGGCACCACCTTCCCTTCACTCAAAGTCTTCTTTACATATTCAGTTATCTGTTCTTTTGATGGTTCTTCCACACCCAGCTCTTCCCTCATTTCAAATATCCATTTTATCACTTCCTGGTTTGCAAGTCCGTGCAGCGGTCCGGCTAAACCATTCATACCTGCTGCAAATGACTGGTATGGGTCGCTTAAAGCAGAACCAACAAGGTGGGTGGTATGTGCCGAAACATTACCGCCTTCATGATCGGCATGTATTGTCATATAGAGACGCATCAACTCTTTAAAGCCATCATCTTCGTAACCGAGCATATGAGCAAAGTTGCCAGCCCAGTCGAGTAAGCCATTTGGTTGTATATGATCGCCGAATTTATATTTACGCCTGTAGATATATGCAGCCACTCTTGGAAGACGGGCTATCAGGTCCATTGAATCATCAAACACCGCTTCCCAGTAATCCTTTTTACTCATGCCTTCAGCATAGCGTTTTGCAAAACTGCTTTCAGTCTGAAGCGCCATGATGGCAACCACAAACTGTGTCATTGGGTGTGTGGAAAGGGGTAAAGCTTCAATAGTTTGAAAAACGTGAGTAGGTACATGGCTCCGGCGCTGCCATACAGAAGTAATATGATTTACATTTTCCTCGGTTGGCAATTCTCCCATCAGCATCAGGTGAAACAAGCCTTCGGGTAAGGGTTCTGAACCGCCTGGCGCTTTGGGCAATTTTTCCTGTAATTCAGGGATGGTGTACCCCCTGAACCGGATACCTTCCTGGGCATCCAGCAAAGAAGTTTCAGAAACTAAACCGGTTATTCCACGCATGCCCTGGTAGATCTGGCTCAGCGTTACCTCTCCTATTTTCTTGTTACCGTGCTGTTTCAGCAATTCCTTGATCTCCGCACTTACCACTTCAGCCTTCGCCTTGAAACTACTCTTAATTACACCCATAAAAACAATGTATTATTATATTATTTAGAGAAAAATAGCCGGTTTTTAAAATGCGCTGTGAAATTACGTTGTGCATGTTTGCAAAACAAAACTAATATAGCAAAACTGTAATCATATTGTAAAAATATTGGGACTGACAGTTTCCGGGAACGTTTTCATAAAATCCAGGGCGGTTTTTTCATGTGCGAAAGGGTGTAAAAACACCATTTTGAGCAGTCAAAAAAATGTTTCCCGTTTTTTTCCACAATAATGAATTTAAAATTTTATCCTCCGGAAAAATCACTTTATTTTTGCATGACCTCACGGATAATTTTTTGTTTCCTTTTGGTCATATTGTACCGGACAACTTTCATTGTTTTTTGTGGTTTATTGCTGGTCATTGAAGAAAACTGTTTTTTGTTTTGTCAATGAGTGGTGGATGTTTGTGTTCCGGCATTTTACATTTAAAATTATTTTATGGCCAAATATATATTCGTAACCGGCGGCGTTACTTCCTCATTGGGTAAAGGCATCATTGCCGCATCACTTGCAAAACTGCTCCAGTCAAGAGGATTAAAAGTAACCATACAGAAATTTGATCCCTACATTAATGTTGACCCCGGCACCCTGAATCCCTACGAACACGGGGAATGTTATGTAACAGAAGATGGTGCAGAAACCGATCTTGATCTTGGTCATTATGAAAGGTTCCTTAATATATATACATCGCAGGCAAATAATGTAACCACCGGGCGTATATACCAAACCGTTATTAATAAAGAACGGGAAGGCGCTTATCTTGGTAAAACAGTACAGGTGGTACCGCATATAACAGATGAGATCAAACGCCGGATGCTTCAAATAGGACAGACCGGTGAGTATGATATTGTAATAACAGAGATCGGCGGTACCATTGGTGATATTGAAAGTCTTCCTTTTGTGGAAGCAGTGCGCCAGTTGCAATGGGAAATGGAAGATGAAGATTGCCTGGTGATACACCTTACTTTCATCCCTTACCTGAAAGCAGCCAAAGAGCTTAAGACCAAACCCACCCAGCACAGCGTGAAAATGATGAGTGAAAATGGTGTGCATCCTGATATTATAGTATGCCGTACGGAAAGACCGCTTACGATTGATATAAGAAAGAAGATCGCCCTTTTCTGTAATGTAAAAACAGAAGCGGTAATTGAGGCAATGGATGCCAGCTCTATCTACGAAGTACCATTAAAGATGCTGCAGGAAGGCCTGGATATTACTGTACTTAAAAAATTACACTATAACGGCTACGCCGCACCGCAATTAAATAAATGGAAACAATTTCTTGATAAACTTAAAAACCCAACCAGCAAAGTAAGTATCGGGCTGATCGGTAAATATATTGAGCTGCAGGATGCTTATAAATCCATCCTGGAAGCTTTTGTACATGCAGGCGCCATGAATGACTGCAAGGTGCAGATCGTAAATGTGCACAGTGAATTTATCACTGCAGAAAATGTTGCTGAAAAATTAGGTGGCCTGGATGGCCTGCTGGTAGCGCCTGGTTTTGGTATGAGGGGCGTGGAAGGAAAGATCATTGCTGTAAAATATGCAAGAGAGAACAAACTCCCCTTCTTTGGTATCTGCCTTGGTATGCAGATGGCATCTATTGAATATGCAAGAAATGTGCTGGGATTAACAGATGCCCACTCTACCGAAATGAATCCTGATACAAAGAACCCGGTGATAGACCTGATGGAAGAGCAAAAGAAAATTACCGCCAAAGGTGGTACGATGCGCTTGGGCAGTTACCCGTGTATAATAAAGAAAGACAGCCTCGCCTATACCATATATGGACAGGAGCAAATCAATGAAAGACACCGTCACCGCTGGGAGTTCAACAATGCATACCTGGACCGTTTTGAAAAAGCCGGCATGAAAGCAAGCGGTAAAAACCCCGCCACCGGGCTTGTTGAGATCATTGAACTGGAAGATCATCCATTCTTTATTGGTGTGCAATATCACCCTGAATTAAAAAGCACGGTGGAAAATCCCCAACCTGTTTTTGTTCATTTTGTTAAGGCCGCAAAAGAATTTGCTGAAAAGAAAAGTACTATTAACAATCCTTTGCTGGAAAGTGAGATGATATAATTTAAAGCATAACTTATATTTAGCCCTCCTGCCTGGTAAGGATCTCTTTTTTCATTTTTTGCCAGAGGCCATCATAGGTTTGATGATTCTCATCTTTCCATTTTTTACTGAATGACTTCATCTTTTCGGTTCGGTCATCTTTGGTAAGTTGAAAGAAAGCAGTGATGACTTCACTGTCATGCTGCAGTGCCTGTTCATTATACAGTTCTTTTAATTTTTGTTCTTTACTAATGCTGCTGTTTGCCATTTCTTTTTCCATCGCTTCTCTTAAAAAAGCCCGTTCGTCATAAGTACCGGACGGAAGCAATGTTTTGGAAATAACAGGCATCAGTTCTATTAATAACAGGATAGCCACCAGCAGGTAATAGCGCATTTTTAAAGCATTATTATTACTGATCAAATTATTAAGCGCTTCTACCTGGGTAAGAAAACCGCCATTGAGGTATTGGGTAAATGCCAGCTCCTCTCTCTTAATATTGATTTCAATATCATTTAACTCTTTATCAATAGCTGTTATCCTTGATTGACTGCTTTGTTGCAATTGCAGGTAGCTTTCATTCAGCTTTTCATATTCCGCTTTTTTAGCCAGTGCGATGTCTTTGATACCAACTTTTCCTGTACCGCCGCTGCCGTCTGCCTCTGCTAAAAAATTATCCCTTGCTTTTGAAACATCTGCATATTTATTTACTGTTTCCTGCTGTATTGTATTTTTCTCAGCCTGCAATTCTGTTTTCCTGTTCTTATACAAGCTGTCCAGTTCATGGCGTTTGACCATTTTCCTTCCTTCGTTATCCAGCGACACCTGCATGGCCACTTCTTTCCTGAACATAAACAACAGGGCTGGTTGTGCCATGAACACACCAATGGCAGCGGCGAGCAGTCCCCTGAAAAGGAGGGGTAATAACCGGTTCTTATTTGACTTATTGATCCCTTTTATCAATGCCCTGTCAATCGTTAAAATGATAAAGCCCATGAAAAGCCCCATTGCCACAGCAACCCATACAGACGCCGTTACTGTTATAAAGAAATAAGTCCAGGCTAAGGTTGCAAAAGCCCAGGTGGCCAGTACGGTCATCCCGATAATACGGTAGCGGTTACCATCCACCACAGCCCCTTTCAATAATTCTTCTTCCCCCGTAGAAAGCCACCAAAAGAATTTCGTTGATGCGGAAGGTGTATATGCGTCTTCCCCGGAATACACGGTACTGTTTTCAGCCATGGCTAAAAAATTAAACGGTTCAAAATAGTTGAATCAATAGTAGAGAGAAGGTATGCTGTTGAGTTTTTGAAGTGAGTGCAAAATACAAAATGCCGTCAAACCACCAGCATTATATTACCTAAATAGCTGTTTCCGGCAGTACATTAACAGTTCGTTAAAATATGACTTTAAACCGTTTATTATCAAAAACCGTCTATTATGCTATCTTTGCGCCGCAAAATTTTTATACTAAAAGAAAATCGATGAAGAAATTTTTCGCACTATTTGCAATTTTAACCACCAGTTTTATAACCATGCACGCCCAGCCTAAAGGTATCGGAAGCAGTGATCCGGATGCTAAAAAGGTACTGGATGCAGTAAGTTCAAAATTCAAAACCTTTAAAGCTGTACAGGCAAAATTCACTTTAAAGATAGAAAATGCTGCCGGTAAGGCCATAGCCAGCAAAAATGGTACAGTTTATATGAAAGGAAGCAAATACCGTATCAGTGTAACCGGCCAGGAAATATTTTGTGATGGAGCCAATGTATCTACTTATGATAAAGCAGCAAAAGAGGTTACTATTACGAAAATTGATCCGACAGCCAATACGATCACACCGCAGAAATTATTTACTAATTTTTACGACAAAGACTTTTTATACAAACTGAACGGGGAGAAAAAAACCGGTAATAAAACCATCCAGGAAATTGAGCTTACTCCAATCGACAAATCAAAACCCTTTTTTAAGGTGTTATTGTTTGTTGACAAAGCCACTAACACGATCACCAGTTCAAAATTGTTTGAAAAAACCGGCAACCGCTATACATATTCCATGGGCAACATGAATACGAATGCAAACATTAACGATACACAATTTGTATTTGATGCAAAACAGTTTCCCGGTACAGAAGTAATTGATCTGCGATAAATTTTTTTGCTATAAAAAAGGATGGGCCGGCGAAGCCGGCCCATCCTTTTTTATAGCCCGTTTATTTTTTTAAATCAGCCTGTATGCCCGTCAGCCAGTTAGACAACTGATCAATTGATGCTGCTGTCAACTCTATCTGCTCCTGTGCTTCTTTCCAGTTACGCTGTTCAATAGCTTCCCTTACTCCCGGTAGTGTTTTTACACCATAACCCGTATAAAAGCCCGGTGCATAAACAGAATGCCTGTACCAGCTTCTTCTTGGCAGCCCGTTTTGTGTGAGCAACTGCTGTTCTGCCGTGTATAATTTTTGATTAACAGCTGCTTTCTTTTCAGCGGCAATACTATTGTCATTTAATGCTGCATTCAAATCAGCAGTAACTTTTTCAAGCAATACCACGGCGTTTTGCAATGATGCAAAAGAAAGAAACGGCACTTCAGATTTTGAAGCAGGCGACAACAAAGGTTCATTTATTTTATTTGCATATTCATAATGTTTCTTATTGATAATCTCGTTTTCAACCAATGTGCTTTCTCTCATATCATCAGCAAGCTTCATCACTTCTGTTGTATAACCCGAAATTATTTTCTGCAAACTGGTAAAATTAAAAGGCAGTACAGCTGCATTGGCAAAACGCAGGGTGGTACGTCCTGCTGTTTTCGCAAGGGTAACGCCATATTCAAATGCGGGGTCTTTAAACCGTTTGTACATGTCATAAGAGTCGTAAACAGAGTGATACTCGCCGCCATCATCCTCACCACCAAAACCAAGGTTTAAACTTGGGATACCGAGGTGCTGGATAAAGGGAGAATAATCGGACCCTGCACCCAAAGCCTCCAGTGTGAATGTGTTTTTAACAAGCAGTTCTTTTTTTGTTTTTGCAGAGCCGGCACTAACGATATCGGCTGAACGCTTTCTTTCAAAAATACTTATCCCTGTTTGAGGATCTTTTACTTCCTTGGTGATCTCGGTAAAGGCATTCTCCAGTGCATGCGACCCACTTGCATACAAAAAGCCCCTGCCGTTTCCGTCAGAATTTATATACAATACCACTTTTTGCTTCAGTTCATCCGCATGTGTCTCCACCCATTCTGTTGATCCAAGCAGGCTGGGCTCCTCCCCATCCCATGCACAGTATACAATTGTGCGCCTGGGCTTCCAGCCTGTTTTAACCATTTCAGCAACTGCCCTTGCCTCCTCCATCATCGCCGCCAATCCACTCACGGGATCGCCGGCTCCGTTTACCCATGCATCGTGGTGATTGCCCCTTATAACCCACTCATCGGGCAATTCACTTCCTTTCAACTTTGCAATAATATTTTCAATGGGTTTTATCTGCCAGTCAAATGACAATTTCAAATGCACTTTATTTTTTGAAGGACCAGCATGATATGTTATGGGTAAAGCACCCCGCCAGGCTTCCGGCACCACCGCTCCTTCCAGGCTTTGCAGCAAGGGCAGTGCATCTGCATATCCAATTGGTATCACAGGGATCTTCAAAAGATTTTCCGCATCTTTTTGTTCAATACGTTTTGCATCTTTCGTGGAACCCGTGCCGGGGGTTAACGGATCACCGGGATAGATAGGCATATCCAGCACAGAACCACGCTGTGCGCCCAATTCCGGCCTGTACGGCCCCTTCGGGTATACGTCACCGTTAAAATAGCCGTCTTCTTTTGGATCGCTGTAAATAATACAGCCGACAGCCCCATGCTCCTGCGCTACTTTAGGCTTTATACCCCGCCAGCTGTGGCCATATTTTGCGATCACTATTTTTCCTTTTACATCCACCCCCATCCTGGCCAGCATTTCATAATCATCCGGCACACCATAGTTTACAAAAACCAGTTCAGCCGTTACATCCCCATCAGGACTCCAGCAATTGTATACCGGCAATTGCCCATCCTGCCCCGACGTAGCATCTGCTGCCAGCGCAGGTTCTTTTAATGCAGCCTTAAAATATTTTGAACCGGTCATTTCTAGCAATCTTGTAACAGGAGTTGGGAACAGCACATAAAATGTTTCGATCTGGGCATCATAACCCCAGCTTTTGAATTTATCCAGTATATACCGGGCGTTCGCTTTTCCACCAGGGGAAGACATATGGTGCGGTACAGCAGACAGATCTTTTATATATCGATCCACGTTTTTTGCATCCAGGTAACTGTCAAATTTTTTCTCAGTCTGCAATTCCGCTTCTGCTGCAGCATTACCAAAACCTGCAACAGCAGAACTTTGTGCTGATAAACTAACCGACATAATACAGGCTGACGCAACCAATAAAATTCTTGTCATAAACATTTTTTTAGGCAGTATAGTAATTGATCAAATTTAAAGTAAAAGAATGGCCCGGCTTTTTATGAGCCTGTTCATCATACCCCGAATTCAACCGCCCATCAACTTTTTTATCACAGGCAGATTTTTTTCTTAATCTTTGCTTTCTTCAATTACAGGAACGATGGACATCTTATAAGGGCTCCTGTTTAACAGCAGCCATCTTCATACCAATTTCTGAGCAGCAATATGCTGCCGGTTTTCATTTTTACTATTATCTTTCAAAATATTTTCTATCATGTCAACACAGGTACAAAGCAGCCGTATAGCTACATTTATTTCTATTATAAAACAATCGCTCAGGGGCGAACAGCAGGATTATACCACTGGCAGTATCCGCAGGGCAGTGATATTACTGGCAATACCCATGATACTTGAAATGTGCATGGAGAGCGTATTTGCCGTTGTAGATATCTTTTTTGTAAGCCATCTTGGTAAACATGCTACTTCCACCGTAGGTCTTACTGAATCAGTGATCACCATTGTGTATTCACTTGCCATTGGTATCAGTATGGCCGCCACTGCCATCGTTGCAAGACGGGTAGGTGAAAAGAATATGGAAGCGGCCTCTAAAGCCGGTATGCAATCCGTTCTTATTGCTCTTGCCATTACAATTGCTGTAAGTATCCCGGGCTTTATCTATTCTGCAGATATTTTGAGATTGATGGGAGCAGAAGAGCAGGCTGTACAGGCAGGCAAGAATTATACACATATTATAATGGGCGGCAGCGTGGTGATCATGATGCTGTTCCTGATCAATGGCATTTTTCGGGGAGCAGGTGATGCAATGATGGCGATGAAAAGTCTCTGGATCGCTAATATCTGCAACATTATCCTGTGCCCGGTATTGATAAGAGGCTTTGGTCCCATACCGGCTTTTGGCTTAACTGGTGCAGCCATGGCCACCACCATCGGCAGAGGTATGGGCGTGTGTTACCAGTTGTATCATTTGTTCAATGGACAGAAGATGGTACAATTTGCACTAAAGCATTTAAAACCCGATTGGGAAAATATACGTTCCATCGTAAAGATTGCCTGGCCGGCTACCCTGCAATTTTTGATAGGCTCAGGCAGCTGGATCGTACTGGCAAGTCTTGTTGTACAAACAGGGCATAGTGATGCATCTGCCGGTTACCAGATTGCCATCCGTATTGTATTATTCTTTTTACTGCCTGCCTGGGGGCTGAGCAATGCTGCGGCTACTTTAACCGGGCAAAACCTGGGTGCAAAGCAACCGGAACGTGCGGAAGAGTCGGTGATCAAAACAGCTAAATACAATGCGATATTTATGGGTACGGTGTCATTGATCATGTTTGTATTTGCATCACCCATCATTTCATTTTTTACGAAAGAAGAAACTGTTGCGGCATATGCTGTGCTTGCCGTACGCATAGTAAGTTGTGGTTATATTTTTTATGGTATCGGTATGGTAATGGCCAATGCATTCAATGGTGCAGGTGATACCCGCACGCCAACCATTATTAACCTTATTGGCTTCTGGTGTTTTCAAATACCACTGGCATGGATACTGGCAAAAACTTTTAACCTTGGTGCTATGGGTGTTTTTATTGCCATACCTGTTGCAGAAACAGCCATCAGCATCGCTGCCTTTATTCTTTTCAAAAAAGGAAAATGGAAGCTACAAAAGGTTTAATAAAAATTAACTTTCTATTTATAAGTCCTGCAAATGCAGGACTTATTTTTTAAATGTATTATCAACAGGTAAAAACAAATGTTAAAACATTGAAGCAGCTGATAACCAATATGCAGCAATAAAAAAATACCGTCAATGTGTATAATTTACCTACCGTAGTTATTCACATATTTTTAGTGATGGCATAGTAATTGCAAACTTGATGATCCGAGAAATGACCTCTGAATAAAAACTATGAAGAACTAAATTTCTTAAGGGAGAGCAAGAAAATTCAGCCATTGGGCAGAACTCCTTTTCATATAGTTATAGCAAGGATAAGTGTGCCATTTATTTGGCAGTGGAAATAGTATGTAACATAACAATTGAATGTTGCTGCTTAAACTAAATGAATAACTGAAGATCAATAATTAGATGACAAGCTGTAGCCGGACACAGTAAAGTCATACGAGTTCAAACTTTATGAAAAAATAATTACCAAAAGCTGCTGTTGTTATCTATAAGCAGACAGATACTTTATGATAAGGTCCAATTTATATCCTGTATCTGCACCAATCCTGTTTATACTTACACAACGTTCATAGCGCATAATTTCCCTTTAACCAAACCGAGAACACAACTCAAGAGTACTGCCGGGTTATAACCCGGGGATGAAAAACTATTTTTTAAACAGTTCAATAACCAATGCGAAAAACGATGCGTTACTTTTTATTCTTAACAACAATCCTCCTGTCACATTTTGCTGACGCAAAAAACTATTATGTATCTGCAAGCGGTAATGATGCCAATGCAGGTACAAGTATTACTGCTCCGTGGAAATCCATTAACAAAGTGAATTCTTTCTTCAGCAGTATTGCTGCCGGTGATTCTATCTTATTTAAAAGAGGCGAAACCTTTTACGGCACCATCCGTGTAAACAAATCCGGTACAAGCGGCAGCCCTATTGTGATCAGCGCCTACGGTACTGGTACAATGCCGGTGATCACAGGTATGACAGCCATTACGAGCTGGACATCTGCCGGCACCAATCTTTGGAAAAGCAATGCTATTTCAAACAAAGCATTAACCCTCCTTACAGTAAATGATAACCTGAAAGGAAAAGGAAGGTATCCAAATGCTGATGCAGCAAACGGCGGGTATTTAAATTTTGAGGCTGTATCAGGAACAACTGCTGTTACCGATAACCAGTTGAGTTCATCACCCAGCTGGGTTGGCGGCACTATTGTGATCAAACCAAATCCATGGACGATCGGCCGCTTCCCCATTACCGCTCATTCTGGCGGTACGCTCACTTTTTCTGGCAATAAAACTTCTATCAGGAATAACTATGGTTATTTTGTGCAGGATCATCTCTCTACACTCGACCAGCAGTATGAATGGTATTATAATACATCTGCAAAACAGGTAACAATGTACAGCACTTCTTCACCAACAGGTGTAAAAGTGAGCACTGCAGATACTTTATGTTCTGTTTACAACAGGAGCTACATTACTATTAAAGGAATACAGTTCCAGGGCGCCGGTAAAGATGCAATTCTTTTAAATACAACAACGGGTATTACAGTTGATGGATGTGAAATCTACAATTCAGGTGAAGCAGGTGTATCTGCAAGAAATTCTAAATCACCTGTAATACAAAATTGTTATATCTATAACAGCTATGATATTGGTGTAGACCTGGAAGACATCAACAATGCCAATGGTATTGTAAGAAACAACACCATCAGGAGATCAGGTGCTGATCCCGGTTTAGCAGGTGGCAGCATGAGCGGTCTTGGCACAACAGGTTCAGGTCATACTATACAGAACAATGTGATCGACAGCAGTGGCTATGCAGGTATTGAATTTCAGCGTGGCAGTAACCTTACTATCAAAAACAATGTTATCAGCACTTACTGCTTTGTAAAGTCAGATGGTGGTGGTATCTATACATGGAACAACTACGTACCTGCAACAACATATACCAATATCAAAATACTGGGTAATATTATCCGGAATGGCGTGGGCGTTACTTATGGTACATCATCAACCACACCGGATGCAGATGGTTTGTTTATGGATGACAATGCAAGCAATATAGAAATTTCAGACAACTCTGTATTTGATGTTGCCGGCGCAGGCTTATATGTGCATAACAATTTCAACATGACCATACTGCGCAATACATTCTTTAATAATGGCCGTGAGCAGGTGAATTTTACACACAATATTGCAATGGTAAATGGATCACAGTCTCCCTATACCACTCCATTAAGAAATATCACTTTTAAAAAGAATATTCTTTTTGCAAAAAAATCAACCAGTATCGTTTATACGCATTATACCATCCTGGATGATATTGCAAGCACAGGCACAAGAGACAGTAACTACTACTGCCGTCCTGCAAACGAATCAAAGATCATCAATGCAACAAGAACTGTAAGCGGTAAAGCCACCAGTACAAGTTATGATCTTGCCGGCTGGAAAAGCGCTTATTCATCGATAGACAAAGCCTCTGCTAAGGCTGCAGTTACGGTATCTCTAACAGGTGCTGCATCAACACTGGGTACAAACCTTGTAACCATTGGCCAGTTCTTAACTAGCATTACAGGTATTTCTATTTACAGCCCAAACAAGAACCAGACAGTAGGCCTGGATCTTACAAGTAAAATAACCGGCACCGGTTCAATGAAAGTTGCTTTCCCAACTTCCAACAGCTCTACCTATACATCTTTGTATTCTGGTATTGGAGCTGTAAGTTCTTCAAAAAATTACCTGTTCAGGTTTAAAACACTGGGCACAACTTCTGCGGGTACTGTAAGGGTTTACTTAAGAAAACTGGCATCACCATTCAATACGCTTACACCGGTGCAGTCAAGAACATATGGCACTACTGTAACAACACATGAGTTTACTTTCAATGCACCTACTTCAGAAGCAGCTGCCTGCTTTATGATCGAGTTAAAACAAAACTCAGGCACTACTTATATTGATGATGTAGAATTATATGAAGTAACTTCCGGTGGCGGTACAGGTACGATTGAAGACAATATCAGGTTTGAATACAATGCAACAGCTTCATCAAAAACTGTAACACTGGATGCCAAGTACACATCTGTAGAAGGCACAGCATATAACAGTGGCAGTATCGTACTGGCGCCTTATTCATCAAAGATCTTATTAAGGACAGGTTCACTTACTGCGGCTACTGCTGCAAGACCAATGGCTCAACCTGAAACTGTTGTAACTGAAGAAGAGATAGCTGCAGCTGCAAAACCAGTTGAAGACGCTACCCTGGCAACAGAGAAATTAAAGATCAACTGTTTCCCTAACCCATCACCAGACGGGTTTGTATTAACAACACAGGCTAAATCAACTGAAAATGTAAACATCGTGGTGTATAACATGGAAGGAAAAGTTGTTTATACGACTTCCGGCAACAAGACCAACAGGTTTGCATTTGGTAACAACTTTACTGCCGGCACCTATATTGTGAAAGTAATGCAGGGTACAGATGTACAAACAATGAAGCTCATAAAAACCAAATAACACAAGTTAAACACGATTGCCCGTTTTTAACAGGCACCGTATCCCACTTGCTGAAAAGCAGGTGGGATTTTTTATATTGAATATTGAAAAAGAAAGTTTAGAGGGAGAAGAAGTGCTTCAGTGCTTTTGCCACACCATCATTATTATTTGTATCAGTAACATAACCGGCTACTGATTTTATATCATCCGGGGCATTGCCCATTGCAATACCTTTCCCTGCAAAAGCAATCATCTCCTTATCATTGTAGTTATCGCCTATTGCTATAATTTCATCGGGAGTGATATTATACTGGTTCAATAAAAATTGTATGGCTTTTGTTTTGGATGCCCCGGGATTCATTACTTCAAGATAACGTGGCTGGGATTTATAAATATTCAGTTTACCCTTGTGCTGCTGCAATAATTTTTCTTCCACTTCAAGGATGAGATCCTTGTCACCTGCAATTAAAATTTTATTTACACCGCCATTGTGCTGCCGCCAGTATTCAACGGTTTGTTCAAAAGGCTGAATAATAATCTTTACGGGAGTAATCTTTTGTTCTTTTTTTACTAATGTGGTTTCAACATCAGCAAACCATTCCATACGGCTGTAATACATCACACTCACATCCTCTCCTTTTATTTCATCATGTATGGCCAAAGCATCAGCCGGCTGCACTGCTGCATCAAAAACTATTTTATCATTTTGCAGTATATAGCTTCCGTTCAGGCTTACAATAGGATTGTGAGCAGGGAAAACATGACCGGTAATGGGCAGCATGCCATGCAGCGGTCGTGCAGATACCGGTACCACCAGTATACCATTGGAAGTAAGCTGGTGAATAACATGTTTGGTTGCAACACTTACTGTATGATTGCTTTGCAGCAACGTGCCATCCATATCGATAAAAACCGCTTTGTACATCTGGACTGGTTTAATTAATTGCCGGCAAAAATAGGTAAACAACCATTACCAACTGCAATCAGGCCTTTTAACATTATTTATATACCTGATCAGGATAAAGACGATATTTTTAAAAAAAATTTGTTCCCTTTACCAGTTACCATTCCTGATGATAAAAATTTTACAGTTTAAAAAGATTTATCCCGGCAATACAGACCCCGTGCTTCATATAGACCATTTTGAAATCAGTAAAGGAATTTACTGGCTGCATGGCAGTAATGGTTCAGGCAAAACCTCTCTTATAAAATCAATGGCCGGCCTGGTGCCTTTTGAAGGTAACATTGAAGTATATGGCAAAAATATCTTCAGGCACCGGCTGGAGTACACAAAAGCTGTTAACTATGCTGAAGCCGAACCACTCTATCCGCCTTTCCTGACAGGGAATGAATTGATAAGGTTTTACCGGGCTACTAAAGGAGAACTGTTTCCTGAAGAACTTTATATAAAGCTGGGTGTGGACAAATTTGCTGCTCAAAAAACAAGCACTTACTCCAGTGGCATGATGAAAAAACTATCGCTGGTACTGGCATTTATTGGCGAGCCTTCGCTTATTTTACTGGATGAGCCGCTTATTGCACTCGACAGCGCATCAACAGTAATCCTGCAGCAGCATATCAACACCTGTTATGGTAAAGGCATTGGCTTCCTGCTTACTTCACACCAGGACCTGTCAACAGCGTTGCTGACAGGAACACAAAGCCTTTTTATAAAAAACAAAACCTTATCAATTACTGCATGAGGCAAATTTTTACTTTCCTGTTAAAGGTCTTTGTAAAACAATTTTACATCATCCATACAGGCTTTTTCCTATTTTGCTTCCTGTTCTTTTTCGGCATTGTGAGTGGAGACCAACTGGTTACTTATCATAAGTCACTTATCCTGTCCATGCTCTCCTCCCCTTTCTTCTTAGTGGCAGTAATGATGGTTTGGTTCCTCTATAATTTAAAATGCATTGGCTTTTGTATGGATACAGTTAAAGCGGGTGAGAATCATTATTTATTTAACCTGAAAATATTGCCTGTAACATCACAATACATTTTGTACAGTACGATTGCTTTACAGCTGTATGCGCCCGTGCTCATTTATTCCGGTTTTGTAATTTACATGGCGCTTAATACACCACTACTGGCTATTGCGGTTCTTTTATGGCAGTTATTAATGATCATACTCGGCGCTTACACGCTCTTTGTTTCCATCAATCATAACAACAGGCAATATTTTTTACAAAAGCTGGCCGGGAAACTGACCCGCCTGTCCAGGATAGAAATTGGGCATATGTTATTTCTTTTTGGTCACATCATTCATTCAAGGAAAAAAGCATTGATCATCACAAAGGTCTTTGCACTGCTGCTGCTTTCTGTTTCTTTTATATTAAACAGCAACAGTTTTGATATAGATCTTTTTGGCATTTTCTTCCAGCTGATTATTATCGGGCATGCCATGATCGTTTATTACTGTGTACAGTTTAAAGAACTAAACCTGTCATTCAGCAGGAACCTGCCGGTGGCGCTCAGCAAGACTGCACTCTTATACATTCTAACTTATGCCATCCTGTTAGTACCTGAGCTTTTATTCATGCTCGTAAACAACCATGGCAATCTCCTGGTCAGCGAGATCATTTGCTTTTACAGCATGGCGGTGGCTTCCCTGTTTTTATTTACAGCAGTAATATATACCGGCAATCTTGACATGGATGATTATCTTCTCAAATTATTTATCCTGTTTATCCTGCTTTTCTTCTTCCAGAAAACAGGCTGGTATTTAATCATTCCGCCTGCTATTTTTCTTGCTGCTTTTTTACTGTTTTTATCCAGCCATAACAAATTTGAAAAAAAGGCCGGCTGATAATTTTATTTTATTGCAACTTTTTGAAAAAGTATTTATTTTTATAAAAAAAGATATTCATTATGCTATCACAATCAATGCAGGAAGCACTTAATAACCAGGTAAAATTAGAAGCGGCCTCATCACAGGCCTATCTTGCTATGGCAAGCTGGTGTGAAATACAGCCGGGCCTGGACGGCGTGGCAGAGTTTTTCTTCATGCAAAGTGAAGAAGAAAGGGTTCACATGCTTAAACTTATCCGTTTTATAAATGAGCGTGGTGGTTTTGGTATTATCCCCCCGCTGGAACAGCCAATTGTTACTTACAAAGGGCTTAAAAGCCTTTTTGAAGAATTCCTTCATCACGAAATCACCGTATCCAACAGCATCAACGAACTCGTTGACCTGGCATTAAAGGAAAGAGATTATGCCACTCATAATTTCCTTCAATGGTACGTGAGTGAGCAAATTGAAGAAGAAAAATCAGCAAGGGTTTTAAATGATAAACTGGAACTGATCGGTGATGATAAAAGCGGGCTGTATTTATTTGACCGTGATATATTGGCCACCAGGCAGAAAGGTGGTGGACGGAAAGGCTGATAATCTAATTAAGCTTAGTAACAACCTCTTCATTGACGGAAGGATTCAGTATGACTGATAAAACAAACAGGATCCTTCCGTCATCTATTGCTTCATCGGCATCCAGCACAGCGGAAGAATAAAATTGGTTGTCTTTACAATTCACACATCCAAGAATAATATCTTCTTTCTTAAAATTAATTTTCCCCCTGTTACCAGGCACCACGGCTCCTGCATTTGCTGAGTTTCCACCATAGAACTGGAAGTTACTACCGTTCAGTCTTCTTAATTCGTATAAAGTCATACCGGCATGCACACCGCTCTTTAACATCCAGTTGCTTTCACCAACAAATGCAGTGGAACTTTCCACGCTGCTTTTTAATCTTTGCTGACCACCAAAAAGCATATTGGCAATACCTGTACGGTTCTTTTCATCAGCCCATATAAAAACCACCTGCCTCGGAGAGTTGGAAAATAATACAGAACACCTTACCATATCCTCTCCAGAAAGATAATACATATCTTTTTTTACATTGGGTTCTCCAAAATAATATTGCAGGTATTCATGTGAAGTAAATGCAGTGAGATCATCCGCATAAGAAATTTCACCGGGGTCAGGAAAGTTCTTCCTGTATAGTTTAAGACAATAGTATTTTAAAGAATCAATTTCCGTAAAATATTTATTAACAGTTATATCATCCTTTTGATAAAGCAGTGTGGGCAATACAGCAGAGTCGGCTGTTTCATTACAATAAAATCCACGGGTGTTCATCTCCTCCCCAATACGAACATACTCATCATAAGAACTTGTTTGATATACTATGTAGCACTCCTCTTTAAAAACAGCTTTTGACAGCCTTCTTACTACAGAATCCGTTTGTTTATTTTTTTTAACAACAGGTGAATATTTATAGAGTGTAAATGCGGTATCTGCAAAACGGGTGATACCTGATGGTAAATAATTTTTCTTTATGGCATATGCATCAAATTTTACTGATGGCATATTGGTCATATCAAGCAGGTTATTAAAACTGAAGTTTTGGGAGACAGCCACCTGTACAGACAGCAGGAATACAGCAATTATGCTAATCCTATGCAGCAATGTTTTCAACAGGTGAAGCATTCAATGGGTTTTTCAGTAAAATTTATAATGGACAGGGAGACCAGCAGCCAGCATGAGCCTCCCGTAGTAAACGCAGAATAACGGCAAATATTTTCCCCTTGGGGAGATTATTTACGCCTGTTTACCGGGGTGGCAGCCCTTGCCTGAATTTCAGTGAGCATAGAGTCCAGAACAATTCTTGAAAAGTATTTTCCTTTTACAAATACGGCAGCTATTGTTTGTGTGGCGCTTATATCAACAAGAGGATTTTTATCAAGGATAAGCAGGTCTGCAGCATAACCACCGGCTACCCGGCCATATGTTTGCTGCAGTCCGAAATAGCGTGGGCCATTGATAGCAGAAGATTGCAGCGCCTGCAAAGGCGTTAATCCATATTTAACCAGCAATGCCAGCTCTGTATGAAGCCCCTGCCCGGGATAATCAAACGAATTAAGATAACCGGCATCTGTACCCGCAATAATAGTAACACCTGCCTTATGCAGCAAGGGTAACAGGGAGGCTGCTTTTTCAAATACCTGGTGCCGTAGTTCAACGGCTTCTTTTGAATCGCCGGCAGCACGCTGCACCCGCCAGTGATAAGTATTTTTTAAGCCTTCGCCAATATACTTTAGATAATCATCCTGCCAGTGATCTTCTTTATCCAGGTAAGCAGTGATGCGGCTGATAGAAAGTGTTGGCACAACAGCTGTTCCTTTTTGGGCCATATACCTGTATACTTTCATTGCATAGGCCTCATCAAAATTCTTCAGTACCAGCGGCATCACTTCTTTATTGGCAAGCTTACCGGATAATACTGCTGCAGCTATCTCTTCATCATTGGCTGCTCCTGCCTTTAAAGCATAAGCCATGTGCTCAACAGAAGACAATCCTGCATCCACAACCTCCTTCATGGTAAGTGCATAAGGTATATGACCCGAAACCGGTAACCCTCTTTTTCTTGCTTCTTTTACAGTTTCAAGATAAAGTGATGGCCTGAGCGTATTGTCTGTGATCTTTATAAAATCCACTTTCAGCTGCTGCAATGAATCCATTGCTTTTTTCATTTCTTCCACGCTGCCTACTTCCAGGTCACCAATCCAGATGGAATTGATGCCTTCTATTTTTGGACCCGATGTAAAAATGGTTGGGCCGGTGAGTATCCCTTCATTGACTTGCCTGCGCCACTCCAGTACAGCCGGGCTTATATCTGCTGCAGCATCCCGTACAGCAGTAATGCCATTTGCAATATACAATGGCAGTAAGTTTTTATTTTCTTCCAGCAATGTATCTCCACCACCAAAATGTACATGCATATCCCACAGACCGGGCATGATAAATTTTCCTGCAGCATTGATCGTAACGTAATTTTTCAGCATTTTTATTTTGGGCTGATTTATTACTGCTTTGATCTTTCCATTTTTAAGTACAATGGCCTTTCCTTTTTCCAACCTCCCTGTTTCAATATTTATAATAGTTCCATTTGTAATTATAATATCTGCAGCAGGCTGGGCGGATATATTGGATAATAATCCTGTAACAAGACAAAACAACAATTGGAACTTATACTTGAACATATGCATGAGGCTATTTTACTGCTGCGATAATTTCTTTTAAAAACTTATTCCGGTCTATCTCCCTTATACCCAACCGCACGACAATTAATTTTTTTGAAGGAATAATAAAAACGCTTTGACCACCAAAACCGTTACAGAAGTACATATCAGCCGGGGCATCCGGAAAACGAAGGCTGGTTGGCTCTTTCTCGTTCAATCCATTTAACCAAAACTGGTAGCCATAGCGCCTGAATTTATTTGCAGCACAGGGTTCTCTTGTATCTTTTACCCAGTTTTCAGGCAATAATTGCTCACCATTCCATACACCATTGTTGTAATATAACAATCCAAACCTTGCAAAATCCCTCGCAGTACCATAGCTGTAGGATGAACCAATATAAGTGCCGGATGCATCCGGCTCCAGGATAAAACTATACGCATTGATTTTGTAAAAGAGTTCTTTAAAAGGAAAACCAGCGTAATCATTTTCTCCTGCTGTTTTACGGATGATCCGGCTAAGAATATTACTGTTGCCGCTTGAGTAATTAAAAACAGTGCCGGGTTCAGCTGCCAGCGGCCGGGAAGCTGTATACGCTGCCATATCACCGGTGCTGAAAAGCATTTTTGTAACATCACTCGGGCGGTCGTATATCTCTGTAAAATCGAGCCCTGTACTTTGTTGCAACAAATTTTTTAAAGTGATCTTTTCTTTATCAGTGCCCTTCCATTCAGCTACCGGCGCAGGGGCATCTACAGTTAGTTTGCCCTGCTTCACCAGAACACCGATCATTGCCGCGGTCAGGCTTTTTGACATGGACCAGCCAAGCAAACGTGTATTGATATCGAAGCCCGGTGCATATTTTTCAGCAATGATCTTTCCATCATACAATACCAGCATGGCACGTGTATAGCCCGGCTTGCCATCCCTGTATGCAGTCATTGCACTGTCGATGGCAGTATTCAATACCACCCGGTCAATGTTCGGTGGTACCGTATCCATTATCTTATCACCATATGGCCACGCAATTGTATCCTTGCTTACCACTGGTTGAGATGGAATGGCAAACTGCTGTTTCCTTATTTCGTCCTCTGTAAGGTCATTGATCAATGTGCACCCGATCCGCTCCCTGTAGATAGCTTTCCGTTTTGCAAAACCCCATACGGTACCTGTAACAGAAGAATCCTTTTCATTAAGTGTAAAGGAGCCCAGTGTCATAGGAAAAAAATCAAGATCCTCGTTAATTATATCTGCCGGCTTCCTGTGCTGGATAAAAACTGCCGAACACATGTTCTTTGCACCATAACCACTTACTGCCGGGAATACTTTCCATGCGATCCAGCTGGTAATGATCAACGCAATTATGAACAGGACAGCAACAACTTTCAGTATTATTTTAAGCAACCGCATATAGTTTTCTTTATATACTAAATATAAATTTCAAAAAGCGAATATTAAAACAATTTTTACCTGCCCCTACCCCAGGGTTTCCCGCAAGTACCGGGGCAGTGAAATAACCAATTGTTTACAAAAAATATCTATGTTTGCAGACTTACAAAAATTATAAATAAAACTTAGTCCAAACAAAACAATTCTGTATGAAGAAGTATTTTTTACCACTGATTGCACTGCTCCTGGGCACTGCTGGCTCATTTGCGCAGGGTGTTGCTGTGGGAACGGGAAACACTGTACCTGATGCAAGCGCCATGCTTGAAGTAAATTCAACAGCAAAAGGCTTCCTGCTGCCAAGGATGACCACTGCACAAAGAGATGCCATTACAAACCCTGCTACCGGCCTGGTTATTTATAATACCACTACAGGCTGTTTAAACTACTGGCGCCAGACAGCCTGGTGGGAAGTTTGCGGTACCTGCGCCCCCCAGCCAACACAGGCTAATGCTGGTCCCGACCAGATCAACCTTGCAGGAACTACAGCCACCCTTGCAGCCAACGCTCCAAATAGCGGCGCAGGCACCTGGACCATCGTAAGTGGTACCGGCGGCAGCTTTGGAAACGCAACTTCGCCTACCACCACCTTCAATGGTGTGGCCGGTCAGCTTTATACTTTAAGATGGAGCATCAGTACAGGTTGCGGCAGCAGTACCAACGATGTGGATGTAAGCTTTGCAGCCACTACGTCCAATATTATTACGCTTGCTCAACTGCGTGCCCTGTACCAGGGAACTGATATAAAAATTACCAGCAGCACCCAGATAACGGGCGTGGTAATCTCCGATTCAGCTACCAGGAGTGTATCAAGAGGCACGGTAATTTTACAACAGGGTAATGCAGGTGTAAACGTATTTTACGGCAATCTTGTACCGACTACTTATAATCTTGGCGACTCCGTGCTGATAGATATTACAGGTGATTCACTGATCAGTTTCAGGGGTGCACTTGAATTAAAAAAGAATACTGCAGGCACGTTAGCAGCTCCAATTGCTAAAAACAAAGTGATTGTTCCGAAAGAAAGAACCATTGCTCAGATGAACGCAGCACTGGCGCTTCCACTTGGTAACGCAGGTAATACTGAATATACGCTGGTAACAATAAAAAGTGCATCCATTACCGGCACCACTGCCAATTACAGCGGTAACAATACTTTTACGGATGCATCCGGCAGTATGATCATTTTTACAAGATCTCAGGCAACATTTGCAGCAACCGCTTATCCCACTGCAGCGGCTAATTTTACAGGATACTGTTTCAATTTTGTTACAGCAGGTGTTCCGGCCACTGAATTCCAGATCAGGAGCCTGAGTGATGTACAATAGTTTACAAAACAAAACTAACTATAGTATAAGGCGCCCGGTTAACCGGGCGCCTTTATTTAATAAATGATCTGCCTCAAACCGATGTTAAAAAACTTACCATAATAAAAATATAATAACAGGCTTTTCCCAAATCCGGGATAACTTTGCCGGAGTTTGATCTATTTTTATACAACCCAGTGTTTTAAAATCAATCTTATGAATTTGAACTTAACATTTATTCCGCTGCGAATGCCTGTCTATAAGTCTGCCACTTATCTTTTTGCTATCATATTTATTGCAGGCAATTTATTATTGCCGCAGTTTACACATCTTATTCCACGGGGTGGCCTAATATTTTTACCTATCTATTTCTTTACACTTATTGCTGCTTACAAATTTGGTATCACTACCGGTCTCGTTACTGCAGTACTTTCACCCGTTGTAAATAATTTGCTGTTCGGAATGCCGCCTGCATTTGTGCTGCCCATCATTCTAATAAAATCCTGCCTGCTTGCTTTTATTGCAAGCTATATTGCCGTGAAATCTAAAAGAGTTTCTCCATTGTTGTTATTAGCAGTGGTTGCAGGTTACCAGGTGATCGGTTCACTTATCGAATGGGCTATTACAAAAAAAATGGATGCAGCCATACAGGATTTTACAACAGGATTGCCTGGTATGACGCTGCAGGTGGTGGCTGGCTATTTAATACTCAGAAAACTGGCACAATATGAATTCTAAGCCGATGGAGGAAGTAAAGGATAAGATCCGGTCAATGGATTTTAAAGAATCTTTTGACCTGATCGTTGCTATTGCAAATGGTGGTATCATCCCGGCTACTATGCTGAGTAACTTTTTACAGGTAAAATTGGAACTGCTTAAAATCAATTACAGGGATATTAACCAGCGGCCAATTTATGAAAGCCCACAGCTTTTAACTGAAATAGATTTTGACATCACCGGTAAAACGATCCTTTTAGTGGAAGACCGTGTAAAAACCGGCGCTACATTACAATATGCAAAGCAGTTGCTTTCTGGTGCAGCACTTGTAAAAACTTTTGCAGTAAACGGCCCTGCCGATTATTTTTTGTATGATGAAGCCTGCTTTTCTTTTCCATGGAACATGGGCATTAAACAACCTGTTGCAAAAGTTTAATCCAGTCCGAGCCCCCAGTCTTTTCCCTTTTCAGTTGCAGGTACACCTTCGGTGATCCATTTAGGCGGTTTTTCTCCTTTTAACAACCAGTCAAAAAATTGCTGCTCTCTTATTTGAATGTCTTTCCTGTTCCTTCTTTCAACAAGGTTATGTGCTTCACCATTATAGTTCAGCATCCATACAGGTTTACCCAGCCTTCTTAGTGCTGTAAACAATTCAATGCCCTGGTACCAGGGAACAGCACCATCAGCATCATTGCTCATGATCACAAGCGGTGTTTGTACTTTTGGTAAATGAAACA
Source organism: Ferruginibacter sp. (assembly GCA_047600665.1). Classification (GTDB taxonomy): domain Bacteria; phylum Bacteroidota; class Bacteroidia; order Chitinophagales; family Chitinophagaceae; genus Ferruginibacter. The sequence continues at coordinate 809,924 of JASGKJ010000002.1, read as the reverse complement.
AAGGCGAGTTTTCAATATACAGCTGCGGCTTCTCCCATAGTGTAGCACCAATGCGGCTCTGCGATTTTTCATACTGGAACTGCCGGTTTAAACCACTCTCCCAACGGATGCCGCCATAGGCACTTGTCATATTTGCAACAGGAGCGCCAGCCCAGGCAGCTTTAAAGAGTTTTGTTTTTGTAATAAGATAAGCTACCTGGTAACCACCCCAGCTTTGTCCCTGCAGGCCAATTTTAGTACTGTCTATAAAACCTTTTTTAACCACGGCCCTTGCACCACTTACAATATAATCATAAGCGCTTTTGCCAGGGTATCCGATGGTATAAGAAATATCAGGCGCCAATACGATATAACCACGGCTTACAAAGAATGAAATATTTAAACGGCTGGGTGTTGGAGCCGGTGGTACATAGCTGTATAAATTATCAGAATACTTTTCATAGAAATAACAGATGAGCGGGTATTTCTTTTTAGGATCAAAATCTTCCGGTTTGTACAGGATACCGGTTGTTTCTTTTCCATTGTACGTTTTCCATTTAAACAACTCAGCTGTACCCCAATTGTAGTTTTTTTGCTGGAGATTGATGTCAGAGAGTTGAACAGGGCTGCTCAACGCTGAATCATAATAAATATTTGCCGGGTCAGAAAACGTTTCTTTAGTATATACAAATCTCAAGCTATCCTTTGCCTTAAGTAAGCCATTCAGGGAAGCTTCAATCATATCAATTTTAGTAAAAAGATGAAATAGCTTTTCACTGTGTAAAACATTTGACAAAACAAGGAAACCATAACCTGATTGTTTGTTTTCGGTATTAAAAAAACGGACTGCCAGCTCTTTCCCCTGCTTTATAAACCGGCTCTCTTTATCAGTGTTTATATAACGGCATATTGTTTTTTCTTTTCTAAAGTTGTACGCAGCATTTTCAAGCAGCGGGTAAGGTGGCTTATCGTTAACCGGGTCCAGGTTCCATACCCCATATTTATCATAAACATACAGAATGTTATCGTCTTCATACCAACCCATCACGCCATAAGGATCTGCAAAATCAGGCACATCATTTTCCTCATCATACAACGGTACTTTTATTTTTTCTGTAACATTTCTTGTAATGCCTGTAGCAACCTCGTACGTGAAATAATTCTTTGCTTCCAGGTTGTACCAGTAAACAAATTTACCTGCAGGTGAAGGCTCTGCATTTGCATACAGATTTTTAAAAACAGGCTTTTTCTCACCCGTTACAACATTAATAATATATGCGGTGTTTTTTGTTTTGCCATCCCATTGCATTTCCACCCGGTTTCCTTTATTACTTTCTGCCAATACCCAGTTGGCATTCCCTTCATTTACCAGCGTGATTTTTTCTGCATCTTCCGCACCAAGCTGCATTATTTTATCTTCAGCGATATTGTATACAGCCGTAAAGGTTCTTTTCAGTTCAGCGTCCAGGTTCTTTAACTGCTGTGTCTGGAGGTAATCATCCTTATAGTTCCATATATCCAGCTTTGCTGTTTCAAAATCTACCAGCGTGGTATCTTTTGGTGAACGAATAGGTGCATTCCCAAAAAAAAGTTTCGTGCCATTTTTACTGAATTGTGTTTTTGAGTTTTCACTCACTGTATATCCCAATTGCATACCGGCTGTATTCTTATCTGCGATCAGTATAGCACTGTCAAGCCCTGATTTATAATACCAGAGCTTATAAAATTTCTGCAATGCTTTTTCACTGCTGTCCCTTTCAGCCGTAAATGCAAGTTGCCTGCCTTCTTCATCAAATGAGAAATTTTTACAGTCATTGAAACCATTCATGACTGTATCTGTATTTCCACCGGCAAGATCATATAATAACACGTATGCCTTACTGTTACTGTCTTTTCCATTCTTTACTGTCTCAATTAACAGCTTTGTTCCCTTATTATCCAGGAGGTAATCACTGACTTTTGTAAAACGTTTTTCGAGTGTATCTCCTAATTTTCTTATCACTATTTGCGAGCCGTCTTTTGATGAGCCACCGGCAGCATCATCCCCTTCAGCATCGGTATATAAATATGCAGCATCTTTTGTATTGAGCATTTCTTTTGCAGCTTTCCGGGCCGCCGCAAGCACATCTTCTTTCTTAATATCACCATTGAGTGAATCGATCGCTTTCTTTAAAACAGAATCAGCGAGTTTCAGCAGCATATCCTTTTTTTGTTTTAAAGAATCTTTGGATGCTTTTGAACGGATAACAACAGTATCGGCATTCTTCTCCATTTCATATACCAGCCAGCCGGCACCCTTCTCCGGTGTTTTATATGATTTGACCTGGGCAATCTTTACAACACTATCCTGGCCAAGTTCTATAATACCAAGACTATCCTTTGGCAATTCTTCGCCTTTCTTCTTTTTTATTTTAGCCTGCCGGGTATCTTTAAAAAGCGGCTTTATTTTAAAAACAACAAACCTGCTGTCTTCTGTAATAGTGGCGGAATAGCCTCTCGGTATTACCTTTTTATATTTTGTTGTGGGATTTTGTATGATGAGCTCTCCATCGCCTTCCTGGGGATTAACAGCATAAACAACAAACTGGCCATTATTGCTGATCATTTTTTCGCCAATGCTTTTCCAGTTGTCGTATACGGAATGATCGAGGGCCTTTTTCTGTGCAATGCCTGTTACAGAAAAAAAGATAAAAAACGGGAGCAATAACTGCTGCATAGGAAGAATTTTGGAGAACTAAAGTTATTTGAAATGAAAATAATAACAGCACCGGTCATCACTCTTCGAAAAAGCCCCATTCAGTACGGAGAGTGGATAACTGCTCTCCTTCCAGTTTTGGCTGCTCATAATGACCGGCATTATTTTTTTGCCTGAAAGCCTCGTAAAGTGTCACTGCACAGGCTACAGAAATATTCAGGGACCGGATGATACCTACCTGTGGGATAATAAAATTGCCATCCGCCATACTGATGATTTCATCACTTACCCCGCTGTGCTCATTACCAAATACCAGTGCCACTGGTTCGGTCAAATTCAGTTCATGCAGGCTTACTGCATCTGAACTGAGGTGAGTGGTATATATCTTTTTATAGCGTTTTCTTAATGCAGCAAAACATTCTTCTGCATCCGTAAACTGGTGTATGGTTAACCACTTGGCTGCACTGGAAGAACTCCTGGCACCCCATTTCTTATGTTTTGGTATCTTGTTGTTAAGAATATAAATATCCTGTATACCAACGGCATCGCATGTACGCATTACGGCTGAGATATTGTGCGGATCAAAAACATTTTCCAGCACCACCGTAAGATCAGGCTGGCGTTTATGTAAAACGGATGTAAGCCGTTCATTTCTTTCAGGAGTCATTCTGGTGTTAATTATTTTCAGGAACCGGTATATATTAATCCCGGCTAATTTTATTCCAATACTTTTTCCATCTGCATGCTTCGTGAACCTTTCACGAGTATGAGGCTATGCTCAAAATGCTGCTGCCGGAGCCATTCTTTTGCTGCAGCAGCATTGGCAAAATAATGATACGGGTGATCTGTTTTACTAAAATCTCCGCCCACCAGCACTACTTCTTTCCAGTCATATTTCTTTATGGCATTAACCAGTGCTTTGTGTTCCGCAATACTTTCATTACCCATTTCCATCATACCGCCGAGCATCAATACTTTACTATCTCCTTCCATTTTCGCCAGGTTCTCTATAGCAGCTTTCATACTGCTCGGGTTTGCATTGTACGCATCCAGTATGATGCGGTTGGTGCCACGCAGCACAAGTTGTGAGCGGCTGTTGGAAGGCACATAATTTTCAAGTGCCGTTTTGATCATATCATCAGCCACATTAAAATATTTACCAACACAAACAGCCACCAGTACATTGGGCAAATTGTACTCCCCCACCAGGTTTGTTTTGATGGTTTTAATGCCTGTACCTTTTGTCATATTCACGGTGAGCATTTCAGTACTGCTTTCGGTAATACCGGTTATGTCTGCCTCCTTTGTACCGTAGGTAATGATATGACTGATACCTTTACTCATTTCTATTAAGTAATCATAATCCTTCATTAAAAACACCGTACCGTCATTTGCACGCAGGTAATCATATAATTCGCCCTTCCCTTTCCGCACACCTTCAATACCACCAAAGCCTTCTAAATGTGCCTTACCGCAGTTTGTAATAATGCCATGGGTGGGTAAAGTATAAGTGCAATAACTGGCTATTTCTTTCTGGTGATTGGCACCCATTTCAATAACAGCCATCTCCGCATCTTTCTTTACTGATAAAATCGTAAGCGGAACACCAATATGATTATTGAGGTTGCCTTTTGTAGTGTACGTTTTAAAAGATGAAGACAACACTTCATGCACCAGTTCTTTTGTGGTGGTCTTGCCATTGCTGCCGGTAATGGCGACAAATGGTATATTGAACTGCTGACGGTGGTATTTAGCCAGGTCCTGCAGTGTTTGTAATACATCGGCGGTTTTAATAAGTCTTGTATCTTCAAAATCGGCATCCTCATCAATTACAGCATACACAGCGCCTGCCTCCAGCGCCTGCTTTGCAAAGTGGTTGCCATTAAAACTGGGTCCCTTCAGCGCAAAGAAAATATCGCCTCCCTGCAGTTTTCTTGTATCAGTTTGTACAGATGGATATTGAGTAAATATTTTATACAGCTCTTCTATTTGCATAAATCAAAAATAAAACAGAACGCTTTCATTTCAGCAATAACACAAAACAAAAAACCCTTCAATTTGCATTGAAGGGTTTTGTTTATAAAGAATATGTTACTTTTTCTTTCTTGAATTCTGTTTGCGTTTACCGAAGATGTTACCTTCTTTAAAGCCAGGTCCTTCAGGTGAACCCATGTAAGTTTGGGCGCAACGGAAACCAATAGTGCTTGAAGACTGGTCTTCTTCGAGGAATCTCCTGGCCCCTGGTGATAACCAATAAGCCCTGTCGTTCCAGCTGCCGCCTTTAAATACCCTTGATTTATCGCTGATCAAAGTAGTTACACCATACTGGTAACTTGCACCACTTGAAGAATCACCATCCAGGTGGCCCATCAAAGTATTGTGCTGGTAGTTACGGCGGTTTTTAACTTCTTCATCGCTGATATCTGTTTTCTTTAAATGGCCCATTGAATCTCTTTCGTATTCGCCGGCACTGTTTTTATAGAAACGCTGGAATTTATTACCACGGAAGTAGTTAAAGTCTTCACCATCAGAAGGCGTAAGCGGCCTGTAAACGTCCTGTACCCATTCTGATACGTTACCACTCATGTTATACAAACCGAATGAGTTTGGATAAAATGCCTTGATATGACCAGGGATGGCAGAACGGTCATTCAGACCACCGGCAACACCCATGTTATCACCTGTACCACGTTTAAAGTTGGCCAGGAACCTGCCCTGCCAGCTTCCCCTGCGGTTATCACGTAAACCGTTCGGGTTTTTGCTCCAGGCATATATTTGCTGGTTAGAGATCAACTCCTCACCGCTTCTTCCTTCTTTCTTTCTTGGATTGGGGTTTTGATCAAGCAGGCCATAAGCTGCATATTCCCATTCAGCTTCTGTTGGCAGGCGGTAAGCCATATTCAGGATACCATCTTCCATTTTAACTGTTGACCTTGGTTTACCACTTACATCCAGGAACTCAGATTTTTTAGGTTTTGCCCTGCCCTGGATCAGTTCAGGATTCATGATATAAGAATCTGTATTAAATGATGCGTCAGCACCACCACCTTTCATTTCTTTTTTAGTGAAATCTTTTTTCAGGTAACCTTTCTGAACAAGGTTTAATTCGTTCACCCTGTCGGTTCTCCACACGCAGAAATCATGTGCCTGTTCCCAGGTAACACCCACTACAGGATAAAAGTTATAGGCAGGATAACGGAAGTAATACTCAACGTAAGGCTCGTTATAAGCCAGCTCTTCACGCCAGCAAAGCGTATCAGGCAAGGCTCTTTTCATTACGTTTGAATCCCCGCTGAATGTATTTTCAAGCCAATAAATATATTCACGGTAGTGAACATTGGCTACTTCTGTTTCATCAATAAAAAATGAAGGAACTGTAACACGGCGGGGAACATTGTTCCAGTCACCCATTACGTCTTCATCTTTGGCACCCATAACAAAAGTACCACCCTGTACAAAAACAAGGCCCGGACCAGCTTTGGGATATTTCATTTTGTTTACATGGTAATTACCCATGTTCTTGTCATCGTAGTTCCATCCGGTTACAGACGACTTACCACCTTTCTTACCGCTCTTACACGAGCCTAAGGTAAAAGCTACCGCAGTAAGGACCAGGAGATTTTTCAATGAGAGTATTCTTTGCATGTGCATTCGTTTTGCAAGTTGTTTAACGAAAGGTTTTCTTTTATATTGTGCGGGGGCACAAATGCGAATATATACAGATTAAATGAAAATCAGCTGTTTGATACTTAAATTTTAAAAAAATTAGCTTATCCTGTTAATGTAAATGTGGATAACCCTCCTTTCTTAAATGAATTTCGTTTTACCGTATTTATACTATAACACTTCTTTTACAGAATTATTGTCTTAAATCTTTATTTGCGGCATCTCAACTTTCCACATGGTCTCTTTAATGGCAAGGCTTTTGCTTTACCGGGCCGGACTTACTTATGTAAGGCAATAAAGAAAATCCGCTTGCGTTTTAGCGATAGTAGTTTAGCTAATCAGGTGGGTAAAAAGAGTCTTAATGATTTCTTTTTTACCCACTTCTGTTACTTAATCCGGAAATTTTTAATGTATAAGAACAGTATTGAACAATCATTTTAACAAAAAGCCTATTTTTGGCACCTCATAATCAAAGAAAACATAATCTTATAGACACCAGCTCTACCTAATCAAGATTAAACTCACAGATGAAAAAAACTATTGTTAAGCTTTCTGCCTTAGCATTTTTGCTTGGAGGTACGATAAATATTGTGAAAGGCCAGGCAGGCACCATTAACGTTGTTACTTCAGCGGTTCCTTTTTTACGTATCTCACCAGATGCACGCAGTGGTGGTATGGGAGATGTGGGTATTGCCACAGCACCCGATGCCAATTCTTCTTTCTGGAATCTTGCTAAAACGCCTTTTAATACCAATGTGGGCGGGGCTGCTATTACTTATACTCCCTGGTTAAAAGACCTCGGCTTAAATGATGTATACCTTGCTTCTCTTGCCGGTTATTATAAACTGGACGAAATGCAGGCTGTTTCTGCATCACTCAGGTATTTCAGCCTTGGTAATATACAGTTTACAGATATCAATGGTGACCTGCGGGGTGATTTCAGGCCACGTGAGTTTTCATTTGACGCCGGTTATTCAAGAAAATTATCAGATAAGCTCGGTCTTGGCTTTGCATTAAGATATATCAACTCAAGCCTTGCAAAAGGCGATCCCAACAACAGTGGTAATAATTATAAAGCAGGTACTTCTATTGCGGCTGACCTGAGCTTATACCACAACGGTATCAAAGCCGATGGTTCTGGCTGGAGCTATGGTGTGGCGTTAACCAACCTGGGTACAAAGATTTCTTACACAAATGACGCCAACCAGAAAGATTATATTCCTGCAAACCTGGGACTGGGCGTTGCTTATACTAAAGCCGTTGATGCCACCAGTAAATTAACTTTTGCAGTTGATCTTCATAAACTGCTGGTGCCTACTCCACCCATCCTGGATGATGCAGACGACCTGGCCAAATACCGCAGCACAGGTGTGGTAAGCAGCTGGTTCAAATCTTTTGGTGATGCGCCGGGTGGTTTTTCTGAAGAATTAAAAGAGATCCAGATCTCTGCAGGCGGTGAATTCTGGTACAACGACCAGTTTGCTTTCAGGGCCGGTTATTTTTATGAAAACCCTTTAAAAGGTAACAGGAAATATTTTACAGTTGGTGCTGGTTTAAAATATGAAACATTTGGACTGAATTTTTCTTACCTGATCCCTTCCGGAGCCGGTGTTAACAGGAATCCATTATCAAATACACTGCGCTTTAGTCTGCTGTTTGATTTTGACGGCAGTGACAGCGGTGGCGCCAGCGGCGGAACAAAAGAATAAAATGATCTTACAAATAAATCAGGCGCTTCCATTGTTGAAGCGCTTTTCTTTTTAATTAGCAACTATAGTGGTAGAATATAACAATACTGTTAGATAATCTTACAAATAAAATCAAGCGCTTCCTTTGTTGAAGCGCTTTTCTTTTTTAAGCGACTATATTTGTTGTAATTTAAAACTATACTGGCAAATGAATATAAGGATTGGAATGGGTGTTGACTATCACCAACTGGTTACAGGCCGTGATTTTTGGCTGGGCGGAATAAAGATAGATCATCATAAAGGAGCGCTTGGCCACAGTGATGCAGATGTGTTACTGCATGCAATATGCGATGCAATGCTGGGTGCAGCCTGCCTCGGTGATATCGGTGTGCATTTTCCGGATACGGACAATACTTATAAAAATGCCGACAGTAAAATATTGCTTGCAAAGACTTATGATCTTATAAAACAAGAAGGCTATACGCTCGGCAATATCGACAGTACTATTTGTCTTCAGTCGCCCAAGATAAAAATATATGTACCGCAGATGCAGGAAACCATTGCAGGTATTCTTTCTTTAACGGTAAAAGATGTTTCCATAAAAGCAACCACCACTGAAAAGATGGGGTTTGTGGGCCGTGAAGAAGGCATTGTTGCCTATGCAACAGTGCTGCTGCAAAAGACCGGCTGAAAATAATTCCCAATTTTTTTTAAGGAAGCAGGTAATGTGGTGCAGATGATTACCTTTGCTGCCATGCAAAAAATTACAGTAAAGGTTGTAAATAATTCAGGTAATGAACTGCCGGCCTATGCCACCACCGGTTCTGCAGGTATGGACCTGAGAGCGAATATCACAGAACCAGTAGTACTGCAGCCACTGGAACGCAAACTGGTTCCAACCGGTTTACATATTGAATTACCAGAAGGATATGAAGCGCAGATAAGACCCAGGAGCGGCCTTGCGGTGAATCATGGTATTACCTGCCTGAATACTCCCGGCACTATTGACAGCGATTACAGGGGAGAAATAAAAGTGATATTAATAAACCTGAGCAATGAACAACACTCTATACAAAATGGTGACAGGATAGCACAGATGGTTTTTAATAAAGTAGCCCTGGCAGAACTGGAACCGGCACTTGAATTGAATGATACCAAAAGAGGTGTTGGCGGTTTTGGGCATACAGGTAAACAATAATTTAAAAGCAGGATGAGATTTTTTAATAATCATTTGAACGTTTGGATTACAACAGTTACTGTGTTCTTAATGATTGCAGGCACCAGTTGTAAGTCAACAAAAAAGATACAGGCTGCTATTGCCAAGAAGGATACCACCTCGGTACATATAACCAACCAGGCGGAGATTGATTCTGTAATGACCATAAAAAATGTACTGACCGATGTGCATAAAAGAATCCCGGATTACAAAACGTTCTCTGCTAAAATAAAAGCAGAGTATGAAGATGCAAAGGGAAAGCAACCAAATATCACGGTGTATGTACGCATGTTTAAAGACAGCCTGATATGGATGTCGGGCTATGCCACCGTTTTTAATATAGAAGCATTTCGGGTACTGATCAATAAGGACAGTGTGTACGTAGTGGATAAAATAAACAAGGAAGTGCAGATGCGTTCTATTGATTATTTACAGGAAGTAACACAGATACCGTTTGACTTCAAAACACTGCAGGACCTCCTGGTGGGTAATCCTGTTTTTTTCAGCGACAGCGTGGTTTCCTATAAAGAAACTGAATCAAAGATCGTATTGGCAACACTGGGAAAATCCTTTAAACACCTGCTTACATTAAACAAATCAGACAGGAATATTTTGCACAGCAAACTGGATGACGTGGATATTAACCGAAACCGGACCGCAGATATTACTTATTCTGATTTTGAAAATAATAATGGCCTGGTATTTTCCACTTTCCGTGAAATAACTGTATCAGAAAAAAATAAACTGGATATACAGCTTAAATACAAGCAATACGAGTTTAACAAAGATTTACAGGTGGTTTTCAGTATTCCAAAAAATTATAAGGTCAGTAATCGTTAATTTCAGCAGTAATTAAATCAGCCAACCGCCATTTTACTGCATGATTTTTTTTTACTTATACACAGGTGTTAGTTTTTAAGCTCTTTTAAAATACAACACCCATTGTATTTTTGACTAACCGGCAAATATATCTCATGAAAAAAATTATTGCAGTAATAGTAAGTTTATTTATTGTAGCAGTAAGCACGCATGCACAAACACCGGCCTCTAAAGAGCAGCAGGACCTGGAAAAACAGCGCCAGCAATTAAAGAAAGAGCTGGAGCAGGCGCAGGACCTGCTGGACAAGAATAAAAAATCGACCAAAGAAAACCTTACATATCTCCAGCAAATAAATCATAAGCTCAATATACAGGGCCGCATGGTTGACAACATCAATAAAGAGATCAACCTGATGGATAATACTATTTACAAATCGCAAAGAGATGTAAATAAGCTGCAGTTGTTATTAGATACGCTCAAGCAGGAATATGCAAAAAGCATGGTATATGCTTACAAGAACAGGAGCAATGCAGATTTTTTGAATTTTATTTTTTCTGCCAATGGTTTTAATGATGCCATAAAACGTATCACTTATTTAAAAAGCTACCGCAGCTACCGTGAAATGCAGGGCGAAAACATCCTGCGTACACAGGCCTTGCTGAAAGGAAAGATCATTGACCTCGGCAGCAGCAAACAAAAAAAGAACGTGGTGTTGCAAATACAAAGCAAGGAAGTGGATGCACTAAAAGTGCAGCAGGATGAAAAAAATAAAATTGTTACCAAACTTAAGGCACAGGGAAAAGAGCTCAACAACCAGGTGGCGGCGAAAAAGAAACAGATGCAGAAGGTAAACAATGCTATAGCCGCTGCTATTAAACGTGCCGTGGAAGAAGCAAAAAGAGCAGCTGTTGCAAAAGCCAATGAAGAAAAAAGAAGAAAAGAAAATGAAGCAAAAGAAACCAGTAAAAATACAACATCCACTACCAAGCCTTCCACAACAGTAAAGAAGACAAATGCCGTGACCAAACAGGAAAGTGTACTGCTTGCAAAACCAGAAGACGTGACCCTTAATGCTAACTTTGAAAGGAACAGGGGAAATCTTCCATGGCCTGTCAGCAGCGGTTATTTATTACTCCACTTCGGCGCCAATAAACTGGAAAGCGGCGTGGAAGTAAACAGCCAGGGTATCTCTATTGGTTCCGATGTGGGCACAGCTGTAAAAGCCATTTTTGATGGGGAAGTAATGCTTGTAAATAATTATGATGACCTGCAGATGGTGGTGATAAAACATGGCCGTTACTTTACAGGTTACAGCAACCTGAATGGTGTAAGCGTATCAAAAGGGCAAACAGTAAAAGTAGGACAAACCATTGGCCGGGTGGCTGCCAACCTCGATGGTGTGGGTGCAGTTGACCTGCAGATCAGCAATGAACAAAGCGAGATGGATCCTGAAAGATGGCTGAAAAGAAAATAATCAAGCCGGATCATTCCCCGCTGGTGTTTTCCATTTTCCACTCTTTATAAATGCAAAAGCAAGTATTAAGATCGTACTCCAGTAAATGATCTCGTTACTCCATGCCATAGGGAGTGAAATGTAATGTATCTTCATAAATATCCAGGTGTAAATAAAATACACCACGATCGCCACGATCTCAATTGCCAGGTTTATTTTTGTTTTACCCGTTCCCGTTACTGCATTTAGCCATACACTGGCCACACTCATTATCATCATTCCCACCGTTACAATTCTTAAAACCGGCCTGCCTTCATTTATAAAGCCCTCTCCCTGGCCAAAAAGCCCGAAGAAAGCACCGGGAAAAATATTAGCGGCAAGACAAACAACAAAGCAAAACAACATACTCCACAACGTTACTTTATTGATCGCATCCACCACCCTGTCCTGCCTGCCCTGTCCACGCAGGTTACTCACCATCGTATTGCAGGTGCCGGAGAATGCCCACACAAATACACCCCCCAACCCGAAAACATTCCGCATGGTATTACTGATGGCTTTGGCCGTTTCATCATGTCTTGATTCAATCAGTATAAAAAAGGCAAGCCAGGTGGTTACACTAATCACATACTGGAGCACCAGCGGTGTGGCAATATGAATGATCTCCCGTGAAGTGGTCTTATCATATTTAAGATCCTGTAATAATGCATACTGCTTTTTTAATCCTGTTTTTGACAGCACTGCAAATACAACGATTAAACCACAGGCTTCTGCAATTACAGAAGCTACAGCAGCTCCATTAAAGCCCATTTGAGGAAAACCCCAGTTGCCAAATATCAGGAGGTAATCAAGCAGGATATTTACACCGGCTTCAGCAATAAAACCAATTACCAGGTAACGGCTGTTAAGCGAAGCCACCAGGAATGCATTACCCATCTGGAAGAGATAAAGAAAGGGAAGACCAAAGATCCTTATCCGCAAAAAGTCCATTTCTTTTGGATAAGCCACCGGGTCGGCTACCTGTTGCAGTATAAATGGGGCAATAAACCAGGTAACCAGGATACCGGCTACAGCCAGTTGCAGGCTCACCCGGATGCCCTGTGACAGGATAATTTTAAAAGCTGCAGGATTTCCTGCACCGGCATACCTTGACAAAACTGACTGCACGCCATTATTCATACCATTACCCACCACGGCAAATATCAGGTAGAATACACCGGTAATACCGGCATTGCCAAGTGATTCTGTATCCAGGTGACCAAGGAATACACTGTTGGTAAGCATATTCAACTGAGGGATAAGAATAGCAAAGGAAATGGGCAGTGCAATTGACAGCACTTGTTTATTCGTAACCTGAACCCTTAAATCTTTTAATGAAGCAACGCCTTCCATAAGTCAGCAAAAATATCTTATTTTGCCAACCTAAATAGTCACATTGAACCCGTCTTTTGAAATACGTTCATCCATTACTGATACTGCAGGTGCCAGTCTTTTTGTTGAAATTGGCCAGCATGGCGTTTCGTACTGGGTTATAAATAATATGGAGTGCATGGAACTGGTGGTATATCATTTCCCGGCCAACGCTCCTTATGATGCTGCAGCCAATTACCTGAAAGAGGTCGTATCAGCTAACCCGGTTTTGCAGGAACCTTTTGACAAAATCAATATCATCTACGCCTATCCTTCTGCGGTACTGGTTCCATATGAATACATGAAACATGAGCTGAAAAAGAACATCCTGGAAATGGTTTATGGCGATGCACAGGATGTGACGATAAAAACAGACTATATGTACAGGCACCAGTTGTACAATGTGTATAGTGTACCAAAACAGGTGGATGCAACAGTGGCTTACCTGCTTTCTGCTGATAATTGCCAGCACCAGTATTCTTTGCTGCCGGATATCTTAAAAGACAATAACAATAACCTTTACTGTATCTTTAACAATAGTTATTTTACAGTAATGCTGCAGAAGGAAGGCAAACTGCAACTGTTGCAAACTTACAGTTACAAAACCCCGGAAGATGCGGCTTATTATATGCTCCAGCTTTGCGAAAGTTTTGGTGTAAAGCCGGCTTCAATACAGTTATACCTGAACGGTATGATTGATCTGTCTTCTTCACTTTATCATGAAATAAGTAAATATTTCCTGGAGATAAAATTTGGCAGCCTGCCGGATGATTACAGTTATCCTGAAGCAATACAGGAATATCCTGCTCATTTTTTCAGTCATTTATTTACAATGGGCTTATGCGTATAATCAGTGGTACACATGGTGGCAGAAAGGTAAACCCGCCTGCAAGCATGCCGCATACCAGGCCCACTACCGATATTGCCAAAGAAGGCCTGTTCAATATTTTACAAAACAACCTGGATATTCCTGCCCTTAAAACACTTGACCTGTTCGGTGGTACCGGCTGTATCAGTTATGAACTTGCCAGCCGGGGTGCAGCAGATCTTACAATCGTTGAAAAAGATAATGCTATGTACGATTTTATAAAGAAAACATCGAAAGAGCTGGCATTTGACAATTTTAAACTGGTGAAAGCAGAGGTATTTAAATTCATAGATACCTGCAACGAAAAATTTGATTTTATTTTTGCCGGCCCGCCCTATGCACTCGGTACGATCGATGAATTGCCGCTGAAAATTTTTGAAAAAGGTTTACTCAATTCAAAAGGGTGGTTCGTGCTGGAGCATACGCCAAGAAACGACTACAGGAAATTTGATTTTTATAAAACAGAACGCAGCTACGGCACCACAATCTTTTCTATCTTTATAATGCCATAAGTGAACAGCTGATGGTTTACAGGTTTCGTTAATAAATGATTGCAATATTCACCCACCCTGTAAAGCTTTAACCCTGCAACAGGACAAATGAAAAAAAAAGATATCCGCAATATCTACAGGGAAAAACGCAAACAGCTCACCGCTTCGCAGGTTGCGAAACTGGATGACCTTATGCTGATACAGTTTCAAAAACTGAGTATACAGGTTCCTTCGCTGATCATGACCTATGCACCCCTTGAAAAAACAAAAGAATTTAATCCGCAGTTCATCACTGATTATTGCTATTTTAAAAATCCCGACCAGCATTTACTGTACCCCGTGGTGGTTAACCTGGAGGGCCACGATGAAATTTTATCGGTGCTCGTGGATGACAACACGGCTTTTGAACCTGGTCCTTTCGGGGTGGATGAACCGGTGAATGGTAAGGATATATACCCTTCAGAGATCGATATGGTGATAGTGCCCTTACTGGCATTTGACACCCGTGGTTACCGGGTAGGATATGGTAAAGGCTATTACGACCGCTTTTTACCGAGATGCCGGGAGGACTGCATTAAAATTGGTTTCAGTTATTTTGATGCCGTGGATAACATAGAAGACGCAGGCACCCATGATATAAAACTGGACTACTGCATCACACATGAACGCATATACGAATTTTAATTTTTAAAATAATTCCCTTGCTGAGAAGTTTCAGGTATTTACTTTTTCCCTTTTCATTTATATACGGCGCTGTTATCTGGGTACGCAACTGGCTGTATGATAAAAATTACCTGAAGCCTGCTTCGTTTAACTTTCCCATCATATGTGTTGGCAACCTTGCCGTGGGTGGTACCGGTAAAACGCCGATGGCCGAATACCTCATCCGCCTGCTGAAAGATGAATTTAAAACAGCCACCATCAGCAGGGGTTATAAAAGAAAAACAAAGGGATATGGACTTGCAGATGAAAATACTTCCGCCCTTGATATCGGTGACGAACCCATGCAATTTCATAAAAAATTTCCTGACATATCCGTTGCCGTTGGTGAAGAAAGACTGGTAGCCATTCCACAGCTGCTGCAGGACAAGCCGGAGACAAATGTCATTATACTGGATGATGCTTTCCAGCACAGGGCGGTAAAAGCGGGATTAAATATTTTGCTAACTGAATGTGACGACCTGTACACCAGGGACTTTTTATTGCCTGCCGGTGACCTGAGGGATAACCGGAAAAGTGCTGCCAGGGCTGATATCATCGTGGTAACAAAATGCAGGCACAGCATAACAGAAGAAAAAAAGGCCGATATCATTAAAGAACTGGCCCCCCTGCCCCACCAGGCTATTTATTTCACCGAAATAATATATGCCAGGCCCTACCACCTGTTTACCAAACTGCCCGCCAGTATGAGTAACAGTACAGATGTATTACTGGTAACAGGCATTGCCAATCCAAAACCTTTGAAAGATTTTCTTACGCACCATGTACATACTTATGACATGCTCCGTTACCCCGACCACCACATTTTTGACAGTGATGACCTGAAGGACATAAAAAAACAATTCGAAAAGACCGCATCATCGGACAAGATTATTCTTACAACTGAAAAAGATGGTGTACGCCTGCAGAAATTTGAGGCTGAATTATCCGGGTTACCCATTTATGTGATACCTATCCAGCATTCCTTTTTGTTTGAAGGAGCTGAAAAATTTTCAAAACAGGTAAGGGACTTTATCCTTTCATTCAGGAAAGAAACGGCTACACAACCGGGATAATTCCACCGCCAATACCTTTAACTTTGCATAATAAAGATTCCTGCATATGAAAGAAGTATATATCATTTCCGCAGTACGTACACCAATGGGAAGTTTTGGCGGATCGTTGAAAGGTTTTTCTGCGACACAACTGGGCGCCGTGGCTATTAAAGGCGCCGTGGAAAAAGCCGGTATCAAACCGGCGGATGTAAACGACGTTTTGATGGGTTGTGTGATCCAGGCCGGGCTTGGCCAGGCGCCTGCAAGACAGGCTGCAAAATTTGCCGGGCTGCCCAACGAGGTAAACTGCACCACTGTTAATAAAGTTTGTGCCAGTGGTATGAAAGCCATTGCACAGGCGGCACAAAGTATTATGCTCGGAGATGCCGATATAGTGCTGGCTGGCGGTATGGAAAGCATGAGTAATGTGCCTTTTTATGCAGACAGCATGCGCTGGGGAAACAAATATGGAAATACGCAGTTGACCGATGGTCTTGCCAAAGATGGTCTTACAGATGTGTATGATGGCAAGGCAATGGGTAATGCTGCAGATATGTGTGCTTCCACTTGTGGCGTGTCAAGAGAAGACCAGGATGCATTTGCCATTGAAAGTTATAAACGTTCACAGGCTGCTGTAAACGGGGGCAGATTTGATAATGAAATAGTGCCTGTGCCCATTCCGCAGCGTAAGGGAGATCCTGTTCTGTTTTCAAAAGATGAAGAGCCGTTTAATGTTAAGTTTGATAAGATACCGGAACTGAAAGGCGCTTTTTCAAAAGATGGTACTGTTACCGCTGCCAACGCATCAACAATGAATGATGGTGCAGCTGCATTGGTTTTGATGAGCAAGGAAAAAGCAACAGAACTTGGACTGAAACCCATTGCAAAAATTTTATCGTATGCTGATGCTGAGCAGGCACCTGAATGGTTCACCGTTACGCCTTCTGTAGCAGTGCCAAAAGCTGTTGAAAAAGCAGGCTTGAAAATGGAAGATATCCAGTACTGGGAACTGAATGAAGCATTTGCTGTGGTGGGTGTTGAAAACAGCCGCCGCATGAAACTTGATCCATCCAAAGTAAATGTAAACGGGGGCGCTGTTTCTCTTGGTCATCCGTTGGGCTGCAGTGGAGCCCGTATCATTGTCACGCTCATCAGTGTTTTAAAACAAAACAATGCAAAATATGGCGCAGCAGGTATTTGTAATGGCGGCGGAGGTGCCAGTGCGATGGTAATTGAAAATATGTGATCCGCTTCAGCTATTGTATAACCAAAGACTCAAATATTGACCCTGCCAAAACCCTGCATAAAAAGCATAACGGCAAACATCATTGTATATGCTTTACTGTTTGCCATTATAGTGATTTGCAAAATTAATTTTAAGACGGGTCCCTGCACTCCGAATTTCGATATTCTGTCGTGGTTCCTGGGTTGTCTCTATTGTGTTGCTCTTGTATTTAAAAATTTTATTCAGGTGGTCAGCATAAAAGACTATTCAAGAATATACATCTTGTTAATTCATATTATAGCGGGCTTTATTCTTTTTATTATGGGATTATAAATCCTTATTGGTGGTATTGTTGCCGCATTTCTGAATGAATTCAAAATTTTCCCCCGGTGTAGTTTCCCTGCTGTTTCAGCAATTGTATTTCCTTTTTGAAAGTGTCACTATTATGGGACGCATCGATATAATGATCGTAAACTCCCCTGCCAAACACATCCTTGCTTTCATCAAAAAAATGCATGCAGGGTTGTATTTCCCTTAAATAATTTGTTTCACCCGTATTTACGTTGATACATTCAAACGTTACCACCGATACATAAGCTGATTTTACAGCAAGTAATTTTGTTTGCTTCTTCGTTAAACGATGTGTAGTTGTATTAAATGGTTCTGAATAATAATCAAAACTTTTAAAAAGAAAAACCTCCCCTTTTCCACCCCTGGTGAACCAGCAATTAAGCTGAACATGCACCGTGGCTGCTGTATTATTACGGACAGTAAATGCAAGTGGTGCTATTCTTCGTGAAGAAGGACCGTTGGAATACAGGAGCGTCAAGAACCGCTTTAAGACCGGTTTTATTAACAACAAGGCAGGAATCAGCAACAGGATGAGCCCTGCAATCTTATACTGCCAGAGCAATAAAGCAATGGCAAGAAATGCCAGCACCCCGAATGAATACATGATGCCCAGCGCCCATCCCACTCCGGCATCCCCACCCGGTTTTTTCCTGGTGGTATAATAAAACAACATGTACAGTAAAAAAATACCATATCCAGCTGTAAGAATATAATAGAGATAATTTACCATAGTCATTCCTCCACAGCCCATTCTTCCATATTTTCTACCGGGTTTGGCAGCCTGCCTTCCAGCCATTCCTGTAACAGGTCGGGTGTAAATTCTGCATCTTTTGATTCGATTACCCAGGATAAGAATTCATCCGGGCCACCATTCAGGTATGGCGGTGGTGATACCGGGTAAAAAACAGATGGCAGCCGCTCATTCACTGAAAGATAATTGACCACGTGTGCTATCTCCTGTATCACGTGCCACGAAAGCGGGTGTTCTGTGTCAATGCTGAATTTTATCCACCAGGAACCATTCTCTTCTTTACCGGAAGCAATAGGCTCCTCAATGGCGGGTATCCGTTCAAGGTAGTTGAGCAACTTATTAAAATTGTATTTGTTCATTTAATGAGTGGTTTATATTTTTAACTGGCAAAACAAAGCAACGAAGATCCGCACCCATAGCCAAGCGTACTTATTTAAAGGCAGATACTGGTTAATAATTGGTGTATATATGCACAATACGATCAAACTGATATGGATACTCCTGTTGCAGGTGGTTGCAGTTAACTTATTTGCCCAACCTAAGCCTAAACCAGTTAAGTCCGGCGTATATCATTGGGCTGATCTGCCTGCAAAAAAAGATGAGCTTGGCAGGGAAAAGCTGAGAATTGCGGCAGGCATTACAAACGAGTTTAAGGTTTTTGATTTTTATGCTGTTACTGTAAATAAAAAAGGAGTGCTTAAACCGGCACATGTTAAGAATGATCTTGAAGAATTGGTGATCGTAAAATCAGGGCAAATGAAATGTACCATTGGAAACAATACTGCCCTGCTCGGTCCCGGTAGTGTGGCACTTATACCGCCGCTTGAAAAACAAAACATAGAGAATGCAGCCGACACGCCGCTTACCTATTACGTACTGCTGTTCCGTTCTAAAAAGGGAATGGATATTGAAAGAAGTGCAAGTTCCGGTGGTGGATTGATGCTGAATAAAGATTCCTTACCTGTTAAGGAAACTGCCAAAGGCTATACAATAAAATATTTTGACCGGCCCACTGCCATGTGTGAAAATTATGAGATGCATATAACACACCTGAATAACAAAGGCGCCAGCCATACACCACACCAGCATGTTGACACGGAAGTTATTTTAATGATAGATGGAGAAACGGAGATGATGATTGATGGCATCAACTATGCAGCAGGTCCGGGAGACCTGTACATCATTGAAAGCGGTAAAATGCACGGCATCAGTAATGCATCAGGTAAAGGCTGTACTTATTTTGCTTTTAAATGGCGCTGATAATTATACGCCCAGCAGGCTGAACAATTGCTCTTTGTACGTAGAAGAAACTTCGATCTCTGAACCATCCTGCAGCGTTACATACCCACCGGAAGCTTTGGAATATGATTTAATAAAATTAAGGTTAACAATAAACGAGCGGTGTATACGAACAAAAGGCGCATCAAGCAGTTCATCAAAATGTTTTAAAAATTTACAGATCAATTTAAAAGAACCATCTGTAAAATAGACTTCTGTAAAGTTACCTTTAGCCTGCAGCTTTGTTATCGAAGCTGTTTTAATTACATCAAATCCATGCAGTGTGGGCAAAACGATTTGCTGTTGTTCAGGTTTTAATTTCATATTCTGCAGCAGCACCCTGTTCCTGTTCAATTCATCTGACTTAAGCAATGAAACCTGTACTTTGTTTACGGCGGTCACCAGTTCTGTAATATCAATGGGCTTAAGGATATAGTATGCAGCGCTCAGGTTAAGTGCCTTTAAAGCATATTCTGTATAGGCAGTAATAAAAATCGTTTCAAACTGCTGTTCCTGGCAGGCTTCTAAAATGTCAAAGGCATTACCAAAAGGCATTTCCACATCAAGAAAAACCAACTGCGGCTGCAATGACTGTATCATAGGCACTGCTTCTTTTATATGTTGCGCCTGCCCCACCACTTCCACCAAGGGACAATATTTTTCCAGGTAGTTCTGCAATACACTTCTTGCCACCAATTCATCATCCACAATAATGCTTTTAATTTTCATGTTTAATTGTTTTTAAAAGCGGAACAATAATTTTCACTTTTACACCGTGCCCCGGAGTCTGTTTATCTTCTACTGTACAGGTAATATTTTCATGGTATAATTCATTCAGTATTTTTATGCGTTCAAAGGTATTGGTGATACCACGGCCTGAATGTTTTTTCTGGTTGACGGTTTTGTTTTTTTTACTTTCAGCGATGCCAATACCGTTATCTTCAATAACAATTGCTATTGATTGCCCGAGTTTGGTAAAACTCAATTGCAGCAATCCTTTTTCATCCATATACCGCAGGCCATGCCATACTGCATTTTCCAGGTGCGGCTGTACCAGCATGCCCGGAATATACAGTTGTTCATCAACCAGCAGCTCTTCATCTATCTTAACATCAAAATCAAACTTATCGGGGAACCTGCTTTTCTCCAGCTCCAGGTAATGCTGCAGCAGTTCCAGCTCTTTTGCAAACAGCACAAAATCTTCTTTTGAGTTTTCCATTACCCGCCGCATCAGCGTCGAAAATTTGGTGAGGTACTGGTTTGCTGCGAGTTCATTATTATTTGAAATAAACTGGTTGATGCTGTTCAGGCTGTTGAAAATAAAATGAGGGTTCATTTCACGCCTCAACGACTGCAGTGCAATCTTTTTATTTTTTATACGAAGCTTACGGAGTATGTATAAAATAAACGCAATAAAAAAGACCAGTGCAATAACTGAACCTGTAAGCCAGTAGTTAAAAATATTCTTACGTCTTATCAGGTCATCCTTGAGCGCTTTCTCTGTTTCAAGTTCTTTGATCTTCATTTCAGTTTCAGCGACCAGCCGGTTATCTGTTAATGAGCTGTCTTTACGTATAACTGAAGGCAATTCAGCCAAAAACCTTTTATATAAAGCAAGCCGCTGATCTTTTTGACCAGTACTGCTGAAAATACTGTCAAGCTTCTCAATACACTCCTTTGCCTCTATTGTATGCCCGTTTCTCACCGACAGTTCATATGATTCATTCAGGAGGCGCATTGCTTCATCTGATTCATTTTTTTGTATATAAATATCTGCCAGTGAAACGATCTCCTTGGCTTTTATTTGTGTTGACTGCTGCACAAACCCTTCCTTGAATATTTCCTTTTTTGTTGCAATCGCTTTTGAGAAATCTTTCTGCTTCAGGTAAACATCGGTAATGGCCTGGTTATACATTTGTTGTTGTACAGGCAGATTGACTGAATATTTATAAGCATTCTGAAATGCGCCTACTGCCCCGTTGGGATTATTCGTTTGAAGACTATAGGTGCCTGCCCTTGAATAAGAAGAAATGATCTCGGTCGTATCCTTGTTCTTTAAACCCAGCTTTATATTCTCCTGCAATAATCTTTCCCTTGTTGAATCAGCGGCATTCAGCCTCCCGGCATCATTTGTATTTAATAAATTACTGTTGACATCACCCGTTTTTATATTATTTAATCTTGCTGTATTATAATTGCCAACAGCTTCTTTATTCTTATTCAGGTCTTCCTGCACTTTCGCCAATGCACGGCTGCTTTTTGCCACACCTTCCGCATCTGGTACTTTCTCGTACAGGTCTTTTGATTTCTGGTAGTATTCTTCACTTTTTTGCAGCTCTCCTTTTTGATAAAAGCTTTCACCCAGTTCAAAATACCCCTGCGCCAGTGTATCCTTATTTTCAGTCTGGAACCCCCGTTCAATTTTTTTGGAAGCTTTTTTTACTTTATCAAAACTTTTCTTTTCCTGTGCAGCCAGTTGCATGCTGGTATTTACCAGCAGCAGCAATAAGATGATCTTATAAAAATGATATCGTGTCAAAAGGCTTATTTACAGTTGATACAAAATAACAGTATTTTAAAATTACAGCATTTATCTCCACCAAGTGAAAGCCCCCTTTCACCAAGTTTGGCCATAAAACGGGCCATGCCAATACTATTTTCATTGCATAAAAATCACCAGTATGAAAAAAGTAAAAGCCATTTGCTGTTTAGTATTTATCACTGCAGCAACCAGCACCTATGCCCAGTTTAAAAAAAGCAATTTGGATGTTCCTGTTGGCGAATCAGCCAATGCAGCCAAAAGTGGGTTCTCCAAGCAACATAAAAAAGTTAAATTGTATTATATAAAAGCAAAGCCGTCTTTGTATAAAGAGATGAAAGATGTGGGCAAATTCACCACGCTGGAAAATGCCATCAAACAATCCAAGATCAGTGTACGGGAATTATCATCCGGCGGCACCGTTAATACACTCCGCTTTAACAATACATCCAAAGACACCATTATCATTGGTATGGGAGATATTGTTAAAGGCGGTAAACAGGACAGGGTTGTTGAAAAAGACACCTTGATCTACCCGGGGCAGGAAATAACGCTTTCAGTGTATTGCGTGGAGCATGGCAGGTGGTCAGCGGGTACCGGCAATGTTCGTGGAGGAAATTCCGGTGCTGCCTTCTATGGCTATCACAGCAATATCAATAATACCGTAAGAAAGAGTATTGTAAAAGAAAAAAGCCAGTCGAAGGTATGGGAAAAAGTAGCCGATATAAACCGGGTGAACGGAACAGCCACCAGCACGGGTACTTACACCGCCGTTACACAATCATCCAAATACAATGAAGAAGTAAAAGAATATAAGGAGGTATTTGCAAAAGACCTTATGTCAGACACAAGCATTGTTGGTGTGGTGGCCGTTACCGGTGATAAAATTATCGGCTGTGATATTTATTTAACGCCACAGTTATTCAGGAGCAATGCAGCCAACTTACTTAATTCCTATATCTCCGAAGCAGTATATGATGGCAAAGAGGTGACCCTGCCGGATACTGCAGTTGCTCAATACCTGGATAATTTATTAAGCTCTGAAGAGAACCAGGATAAGATGCTGGAGAATAATGGCCGGAGTTTAAAAGTAAATGGAAAAAAACTAAAACTTACCAGTTTTTGATCAGCGGGTAGCCCTGCACGTTATGTTGCAGGCTTATTTACTAAATACAGGCTGTTCAGCGTATCAATGCAAGCAATGCAAACAGGTCAATGATCCACAAAGCAATACTTATTTGTTTTGCTTTGCCGGCTGCAACCTGCAATACGGTCCAGCTTAAGAAGCCCCATATAATTCCCTGTGTAATAGAATATGTGAAAGGGATCAGCACCATCGCTGTAAATGCAGGTATGGCTTCATCCAGCTGCAACCAGTTGATCTTAACAACAGGCCTCATCATAAACACGCCCACTAATACCAGTGCCGGTGCCGTTGCAATAGCGGGTACAGCGCTGATCAATGGAGATAAAAAAAGAAATGGCAAAAATAAGATGGCGGCTGTAACAGCGGTTATACCGGTGCGGCCGCCCTGTTCAATACCAACAGCGGATTCAATATAAGCCGTGCCCGGGCTGCTGCCTGTTAAGCCGGCAATGGTGGTTGAAAAAGCGTCTACTATTAATGACCTTTTTATATTTTTCGGCTCACCATTTTCATCAGTAAGACCTGCTGCTTCTGATAAGCCAACCAAGGTGGAAAGGCTGTCAAACATATCTGTAAATACAAAAGCGAATATCACCGGAATCATACTCCACTGCAGTGAGTGAATAAGATCAAGCTTGAAAAGCAAACTGAAATCGGGCATCGCTGCAACAGCATTTACTGAGACCAATACTTCGCTTCCACCCCACCACCTGCCGATAGGCCATGCCAGCAAGCTGGTAATGATAATACCAATAAGTATGGCCCCACGGATCTTTCTGATTAACAGTAATGCCGTAATTACCAGCCCTGTAATAAATGTGATTACCGGTGCATTGAGTTTACCAATACCGGTTAATGTGGCCGGGTTGGCCACAATAAATTTTGCATTAATAAAACCGATCAGCGTAATGAATAACCCGATACCGGCAGCAATAGCATAGCGCAATGTTTTGGGAATAGCTTTTACAATATAAGTACGCACATTCAAAACAGAGAGTAATAAAAAAACAATGCCCGACCAAAACACTGCCCCCAGGGCGACCTGCCAGCTTATCTTAAGCGTAAGCACGGCAGTAAAAGTAAAGAAGGCATTTAATCCCATTCCAGGTGCCACCAATATTGGGTTACGGGCATATAATCCCATCGCAAGGCTGCTGGAAAAAGATACCAGTATCGTAGCTGTTAATACGGCTGAAAAAGGCATCCCTGCCTGGCTTAGTATAGATGGGTTTACAACAATGATATACGCCGTGGCAAGAAAAGATGATATTCCTGCGAGTATCTCCACTGTTATATTTGCTTTTGGCCGTGTTGGTAAAACAGCTTCCATAAACTGGTTTTCTCAAATATATTGAATTGATGACAACAACAGTGTACTAATACTCCCGGATATAACAAATGGCTGAACCAGGCTTAAAGAAAAATTGCACCTGCTTCTGCCTGACAATGATAGAAACGGGAAATTTATTACACATTTTTTCAGGAGAATTTTATAACTTAATGAAGTTAATGGGATTCTTGTACGAAGATGGATTGGCATGATTCTTTTAACGCTTCAGAAAAAAGACTACGATGAATAAATTTTTCAGAGCGCTTATTGCCGGCTATGGCGCCAAAAAACTGGGTGGCGGTTGCTTCAGCACTATCATTATTTTCTTTGTTATTTACTATTTGCTTGGAAACTGCAATTCAAATGCAACACCGGAACGCAGGACCGGTATGCAGGAACAGGTAATAAAGAAAAATGCTGCGGCACCAATGGAGCAGCCACGTCCTGCTCCACGGCTGCTCTTTGTTACTGCTCAATAAATTTAAATGTGATGGAGAATAATTTTTCCCGCCGGCGCTTTATACGTAATATATCGCTTGCATCTGCAACATTGTCACCGGCTGTTGGAAGCTTGCAGGCATGTATATACGAAAACAACAAAACAAAGCTTGGCATTGCACTGGTTGGCCTCGGTGGTTACAGTACCTACCAGTTAGCGCCTGCCCTGCAGGAAACAAAAAACTGTTACCTGGCTGGTATTGTTACTGGAACGCCTGCCAAAGAAAAAACATGGGCTGAGAAATACAACATTCCACAAAAAAATATTTATAACTACCAAAACTTTGACAGCATTGCCAGCAATGCGGATATAGATATTGTGTACGTGGTACTGCCCATCTTTATGCATAAGGAGTTTACAATAAGAGCAGCAAGAGCAGGCAAACATGTGATCTGCGAAAAGCCAATGGCACTAAGTGTGCAGGAATGTGATGAAATGATCAATGCCTGTAAACAGGCAAATAAAATGTTGTCGATCGGTTACAGATTACATTTTGAACCATACAATATGGAAATGATGCGGCTTGGGCAACAGAAAGTGTATGGACAACTGCAGCAAATAGAATGCGGCAACGGATTTACTTACCGTGGTGATCCTGAAAACTGGCGGGTGAAAAAAGTGCTTGCCGGTGGTGGCGGACTGATGGATATGGGTGTGTATGCCATACAGGGCGCCCGTTACACCACAGGTGAAGAACCCTTATATGTAACCGCAACAGAAGAAAAAACAATGCCGGATCTTTTTAAAGAAGTGGATGAAACTATTTTTTTTGAACTGGAATTTCCTTCGGGCTGTATTGCAAAAGCCGTATCAAGTTATAATAAGAACCTGAATTATTTAAAAGCAAAAGCAGCCAAAGGCAATTTTGAATTAACAGCCGCTTACCGCTATGGCGGTATGGAAGGTAAAACACCGGATGGCATTATGCAATACCCGCAAATAAACCAACAGGCAGCACAAATGGATGATTTTGCAAACTGCGTTATGCAAAATAAATCAACCCGTGTACCCGGCGAAATGGGCAGACTGGACATGAAAGTGGTTGAAGCTGTTTACCGCAGTATTGCATCGGGCAAAAAAGAAAAAATATAAACAGCATTACTGTAAATACTTTTTACTTAGTTCATCATACAGCTTCAGCAGTTCATTTGATTTGCCCTGTTTATCAAAAACAGATTCCCAGGTACTAAGTGGTTCCCAGATACAGGCGCCCTTTCCTTTTCCATTGATTACTTCAAAACCAATTTTATTCACTTCTTCCTTACGTTGTGAATATTCAACTACGATTACATCTTTTCCATAGCGCCTTGCCAGGTCATTTAAATTATTTTCCAGGTCGCTTAAAGTACCGTGCCATTTAGGGTAATAAGATTCACCAATTACATCAAAATGCACCTTACGCCTCACCATTTCGTCAATAAAAAAAACGGATTCATCATTTTGTCCGCCCAGCGCAACGTGCAGCATCATTACAACAAATGGGTCTACTGATTTTACTGCAGCAGTGCCGGCGTTCAGCAATTGCGCCAGCTGATCTATATTACTTATATTACCATCCGGCCATACAATACCATGATTGATTTCATTACCAACCTGTACCATATCCGGTATGGTGTTTTGTTCTTTTAAAGCAAGCATTACTTTTCTTGTGTAATCATACAGGGCCTGTTTGAGCTCAGTAAAATTCAAACCCTTCCACGCAGCGGGCTTAAATTGTTTACCAGGATCGGCCCAATAATCACTGTAATGAAAATCAAGTAACAATTTTAATCCTGCAGCTTTTACCCTTTTAGCCATTTGCAACGTATGCTGCAGGTCACAAAAGCCTTTACCTGGTGAATAGCCGCTATCTGTTGCAGGATTATTAAACAGCCGCAGGCGCACATAATTAAATCCATGTGCTTTTAGAATTTCTATCGCATCTTTTTCTGTGCCATTATCAGAAAATTTTATTCCCTTACTTTCCAGTTCAGGTAAGTAAGAAATATCGGCTCCAATCATTTTATCAACCGTTCTCGATTTTGCAGCTTCGCCATTCAACTCATACTTTTTATCGATAGTTACTACCATTGTGGCAACTGGTGCAACTGTAATAATATCTGTTGAGCCACTCCATAAACCAGCAGCTTTTGCTTCAAACTTAATAATACCGGGTGTTTTACCTGCCTGTACTATTACCTGGCATTTCCCATTAAAAGCACTGCGTTGCCAGGCACCATCCGTACATTTATCCGGTTCATGACTGCTGGGGTTGCCATTACCCACACCGATGATCTTTGCATCACCCTCAATAAAAAATTTAATCATATTGTCAGCATCCGGTACCTCACGCCCCTCCCTGTCAATTAATGATATATTCATCACCGTTACATCCTTACCATCTGCCAGCATGGTTGTTTTATAGGGGGTAAGCATTACTTCAGCTGCAGGCCCGGTCGTTTCAACCTTCGTTGTTAAACGCTTCCCTTTTTTATAGGCAACTGCTTCCAGCTTACCCGGTTCAAACTCAACCTTCCATTGCAGGTGGCTGTTGCGTGGCATTATTTTTTTACCCAGGCTTTTTCCGTTCAGGAATAATTCAACATCATCTGCATTACTGTTTACCCATACGTCCACCTGTTTTTTAGGCTGCCCCCATTCATTGCGCCAGTTCCAATGTGGAGAAATATGCAGCACATCTTTGTCTGTCCACCAGCTTTGATAATAGTAGTAAAGATTTTTTGGAAAGCCGCACATATCCATAATACCAAAATGTGAATTGATATTTGGCCATTCAAAAGGTGTGGGTTCACCGCGGTAATCAAAACCGGTCCAGATAAAACCACCCAGCCAGAAATCATTGGGAGCCGCCAGCGACCACCACTCCTCTGCCCTGCTGGCCCACCATGGAGCTGTAATATCCTGGTCAGGCAAATAACCTCTTATGGAATCTTTTTCATAAATACCCCTTGTTGTTACTGTACTGCCCATTTCCGTTCCGATAATTGGTTGCAGCGGATGGTCCCTGTGATAATCTGCCACGGCAAACTGCCGGTAATTAAAACTGCGGGCAGGTATTACTTCATTTACACCTTTGTAAACATTTGCCAAATCTGCTGCATAGGTACAAGTACGGGTGGGATCAAGTTCTTTTTGTTTTGCAATAAGTGTTTGTGCAATTCTTTTACCTGCAGAAGTGGTATGTATCCAGCCTTCTTCATTACCAATGGACCACATAAAAACACAGGTACGGCTCCTGTCCCTTTTTATCAATCTTTCAAACTGGCTGATGTATTCAGGACTGCTGTTCAGCAACCGCTGTTCATCCATCACCAGCATACCCAGGCTGTCGCAGGCATCCAGCAGTTCAGGCGTGGGTGCATGATGACTGGTTCGGTAAGCATTTACACCCATATTTTTCAATAAACGGATGCGGTAGTACTGTAAATAATCAGGAAGTGCACTGCCCACCCCTGCATGATCCTGGTGATTGTTGGTGCCCTGCAGTTTTATATGCTTTCCATTTAAAAAAACACCATTGGGTTTTACTTCAATTGTACGGATACCAAAACGTAACTCTTTTTTATCAATAATTTTTCCATTTGATTTTACTTCAACAACTATCCTGTGCAGGTAAGGATCGTCCAGTGACCATAGCCTTGGGTTTTTTACAACAATATTTTGTTTTACCGTGGTGGTTCCGTTTGCAGTAAGGGAAACAGGCAGTTCTTTTGTTTTTGACAGTACATCTCCATCCCTGTTTAATAAATAAGCAGTAACGATGCCGGCATTTAGGGTAATATCATTGTTTTCAACCCTGGTTTCGATGTTTATTGACGCATTATTTTCTTTTACATCAGCATAAGCAAATACCCCATCATTTGAAACATGAAGGTTGCTGTATTTATTCAGCCATACATGCCGGTAAATACCTGCCCCCTCATAAAACCAGCCTTCGTATTGTGTTGCATCCGCTCTTACAACAATTACATTATCTTTTTCAAAGTTGATATAATCTGTAACATCATACACATTGCCAACATAACCACTTATGTTATTACCCACAAAAAATCCGTTTATCCAAATACTGGCATTGCGGAAGATACCATCGAACTGAAATTGAAAACGCTTTCCTGAATCTGCAGCCGCCACCCTGAAATGTTTACGGTACCAGCCAATACTGCCAGCAGGAAACAAGCCTCCAACCGGTTTATAACCATGCGCCATCACATCAAAATTGTCCACTTTTACAAAAGGCAGTTCCACCGCCCAGTCGTGTGGCAGGTTTAATATGCGCCAGCTGCTGTCTTTAAATTTTGGGTCGATGGCTGTACCCGCTGCTCCTCCTGATTTTGAAAATATAGTAGCAATACTATAATTAAAATCTTTTGAGGGATCTGCCGCATGCCCAAGGCTGAATTTCCAATTCTCATCCATATTAATACGTTCCTGTGCAATAACTGTGGTGCCGGCAATACAAAATATCAACAGGAGGTTAAGAAAGGAAAGCGGTCTCATCATTGTACTATTTTTATTAGCGGGAAATATAAAGCAATGTAGGATAAAACTTATTGTATATGGCTACCCTTCATCTAAAATTAAAACAGGAGGATGTTATTACTGGCTCCCGCTGTTTATGAACTCGAAATTGCCTGTTTTAAAGATTAAGTGTATAACATTATTTGACTGGTTGCAGCGATACCGTGTATTTACAGGTCATATTCCTGGCGTTTCCGGCCCCGGTGATGTTAGGTGGAAATACTCATTTTTATTTATGAGTAAATAGGCTTATTTAGAAACCGGTACATATATAATAACTTAGTAGCCCAATAACTAACATATATAAATTTTGCTGCAAAAAACGCAGAAATCGATGTCTAAAAATGCATTTTTTGTATTTGGCTTTTTTTAAGTTATTTTGTGCGCTGTTTTATCCGGCTGGAGAATATGTTGACACACACTTTCTTAAGTGCCATATAAACATCACCAATCAAATAGGTTAAGAGAAAAATTAAAGTGATCATAACATCACCATTTTTGTATATCAATAAACTAACGAATCTTATGACGAAACGACCTTCCGGTTTTTTCAGCAGAGCGGTGCTTTACCAACTTGCCGCTTTTTGTTTTTTTGCTTTTTTCAGCATGCGCTCCTTTGCACAGGATGGGGCAAAGGGTAAAATTGTGGACAGCACCGCCAAACCGCTTGCAGGTGTATCTGTTGTGATAAAAGGCACAAAAAATGGTGCCACCACCAATGCTAACGGCGAATTCCAGATCAGTAATGTGCCTGCAGGCGCCACCCTGGTTGTAAGCAGCATCGGGTTTGAAACCAAAGAAATCAAATTCACCCCTGGTAAAGAGATCAACCTTGTTTTAAGGGATGATGTTACCCTGATGAAAGATGTGGTGGTAACAGGTTTCCAGGAAATCAATAAAAAGAAATTTACCGGTGCCGGGGTTAAGATCAAATCAGATGATATTAAAATGGCCGGTACCGTGGATGCCACCCGTATGCTCGAAGGACGTGCTGCCGGGGTAACTGTACAGAATGTGTCCAGCACATTTGGTGCTGCTCCCAAAGTAAGGATCCGTGGCGCCACTTCCATCAATGGTGATAACAAACCACTGTGGGTGGTGGATGGAGTAGTACTGGAAGATCTTGTAAACATTTCCAACGACCAGCTTTCAAGCGGCGACCCCACCACCCTGCTGGGCTCTTCCGTTGCAGGTATCAACGTAAACGATATTGAAAGCTTTGATATCTTAAAAGATGCCGCTGCAACTGCTTTGTATGGTGCAAGGGCGATGAACGGCGTGGTTGTTATTACCACAAAGAAAGGCCGTACAGGTAAACCTTCTATCACTTATACCGCTAATTTAAGTACCCAGCTGAAGCCATCTTACGGCGATTATAATATCATGAACTCTGCAGAACAGATGTCGGTTTTAGCGGCATTAGAGCGTAATGGTTTCCTTGAAGCCCCGGGTATTACAACTTATGCAGATAATGGTGTGTATGGCAAAATGTACGACCTGCTGGATGCGGATGTGAATGGTGAGTTTGGTGTTATCAACACACAGGAAGGCCGGAATGCATTCCTGCAACGCTACGCAAAAGCTAATACCGACTGGTTTGATATCCTGTTCAAAAATTCATTAGTACAGGAACACTCCCTCAGTATCTCAACAGGTACAGATAAGTCACAATCTTTCTTCTCCACCAGCTTTTATAAAGATAATGGATGGACCATTGCTGATAACGTTAAGCGTTATACGCTGAATTTCCGCAACAACTATATGATCAGCAATAAACTCACCGCCGGCTTTATTGCCGCAGGTTCTGTACGTATGCAGAGGGCACCAGGTACTTTAAGGCGTACCAGCAATGTGTACCAGGGCCAGTACGAACGTGAGTTTGATATCAATCCATTCAGCTACGCTATTAACACCAGCAGGGCGTTAACAGCCTATGACGAAGACGGTAACCTCGAATTCTTCAAAAGAAACTGGTCTCCTTTTAATATCATACATGAAACAAAGAACAATTATATCGACATCAATGTAATTGATATGAAGCTGCAGGGCGAACTGGGATACAAATTCAATAACCACCTGAAGTATGATTTTGTTGGTGCACTGCGTTATGTAAAATCTACTTTGGAACACCAGATCACTGAAAACTCCAACATGTCGCAGGCATACAGGCAGTTCAGCAGGATCGGTCAGACAGGTCCCAACTCAACTGTTATTGAAGGTAATAAATACCTCTACCAGGACCCGGATGATCCTAATGCCACCCGCCGTGTATCTGTATTGCCTTATGGCGGTTTCTACAATATCAGCCAGGATTATTTTGTGAACTACGATATCAGGAACAGTATCACTTACAACAATACATTTGGTGACAAGCACAACATTAATGTGCTGGTGGGTCAGCAGGTAAAATATACCGACAGGCAGAATTATTATGCAATCCACCCTGGTTACCAATATGAGAATGGGGGTGTTGCCAATCCTGTTTACCAGTATTACAAAAAAACGATCGAAGCAAATTTCTCCACCTTTGGCATGGGTAAAACATACGACAGGTTTGCTGCCTTTTACCTGAATACCCAGTATACTTTCGATAAGAAATATAACATATACGGTACCGTTCGTTACGATGGTTCCAATAAATTGGGTTCTTCCAAAACAGCCCGCTGGTTACCTACGTGGAGCTTTGGCGGATCATGGAACATTGATGAAGAAAAATTCTTTGAAGGAGCAGCCAGCACTTTCAGCTACCTGAAACTAAGGGGCAGCTATGGTCTTACTGCAAGCCTTGGTCCTGTTACTAACTCTGATGTGGTGCTTACAAGTGCTATCCCCAACAGGACCTTCCCAACAGAAAGGGAAACTGTACTACAGATCTCCGGTTTAAAGAACTCTGATCTTACATGGGAAAAGAACCACCAGCTGAATATTGGTCTGGATGGTGGTTTACTTGATAACCGTATTGAATTCAGTCTTGACTGGTATAAAAGAAACAGCTTTGACCTGATCAGCCTTATTAAAACTGCGGGTATCGGCGGTGAATCATATAAAGCCATCAACTACGCAGATATGAAAGCGCATGGTATTGACATCATGGTAAGCGCCACTGTTTTCAAAACCAGGAACTGGGGATGGAAAACAACCCTTACCTATGGCTACAATGTAAACAAGATCACCAATGCAAGGAACCTGCCCATTATTTATGACCTGGTTAAACAAGAAGGTGGTAACCTGGAAGGCTATCCTGTAAACAGTCTTTTCTCTATTAAGTATATGGGACTTTCCGCTGAAAATGGTATCCCCTATTTCTTAAATGAAGACAGCCTGGTGGCAGCCGGTGTGGATGTACAATCTGAAAAAATCAAGAATCTTGTTTATTCAGGCCAGATAGATCCTAAATTTTCAGGCGGCTTTAACAATACATTCAATTACAAAAATTTATCACTGAATGTATTTATCAGCTTCCAGGGTGGTAATAAGATCAGGCTTTATCCTTCTTTCAGAGGTGGCTATATCGACCTGGATGCCATGCCAAAAGAATTTGCTGACAGCTGGTTACATGCCGGTGATGAAAAAGTAACTGATATTCCTGTAATAAGCGACCGTTATTATTTACAACAATATACCAGCCAGTCGTTGTTCCCTTACAATGCTTACAATTACTCAGATGTACGTGTTGCAAAAGGAGATTTTATACGATTGAAGAGCGTATCACTTTCTTACAACTTTACACAGAAAGCTTTGAGCAAAGCAAGCTTTGTAAAAAGTTTATCATTTACAGCAGCTGTAACCAACCCTTACCTGATCTATTCCGATAAGAAGTTAAAAGGCCAGGACCCTGAATTTTTTAACGCAGGTGGTGTGGCACAGCCATTACAGAAACAAGTTACCTTATCAATAAAAGCAGGTTTTTAAAAAATTATTGTTGATGAAAAAATTATTTATCATACCGGTTGTTTTAATTACAGTATTTACAAGCTGCGGCAAGCTGCTTGAAAAAGAACCGGATAACAGGACAAAACTGGATTCTCCAGAAAAAATATCCCAGTTGCTGGGTTCAGCATACCCGCAATTGAACTACCAGCCAATGGCTGAGCTGGCATCTGACAACGTGGATGACCTTATCACTCAAAGCCTGGATGCACCAGACTGGTTGAGGCTTACTTCTGACCTGTATACATACAACGACAATACAGGAAGTGCCACCAGTGAAGATACACCCGAAGGCTACTGGTTTGCGTGCTACAGGGCGATCGCTGCCAGCAACCTGGCACTAAGCGCTATTGCCAAAGTACCGGAAACTGAGCAACGCAGCTACCGTGCACAAAAGGGAGAGGCACTTGTTGCAAGAGCTTATTCTCATTTTATGCTGGTAAACTTCTTTGCAAAATTTTACAACCCGGCCACTGCCGGTACAGATCCGGGCATTCCCTATGTTACCGAACCCGAAGAAGTATCTATAAAAAAATATGAACGCAAAACTGTTCAGTATGTCTATGATATGATAGAACAGGATCTGCAACAGGGTCTTCCTTTAATTGATGATAATAATTACAAGGTTCCAAAATATCATTTTAACAGGACAGCCGCCAATGCTTTTGCATCAAGGTATTACCTGCATAAAAAAGAAATGGACAGTGTCATTAAATATGCCACTGCCGCTATCCCTGAAACCAGCTTTAAAAATTACCTGCGTCCGTGGAATACCATCTATACCAATCTTGACCTGAATGGTAATGGTAACCTGAGCCAGGTATATGGCAAAGCAACTGAAAATGCTAATTTATTGCTGGCAGAGTCCAGGTCATGGTGGTTAAGGTTATTCGGTACCGGCCGTTATGGTGTATCAGATGAACTGTCAAATTATGCATCAGACGAAGTGCATGCTGCCGGCGGTGTTTGGTCGTACCGTGTGGTATTCTTTTTACAGGGACATAATTTTATTCCAAAGATTGATGAATATTTTGTTGAAACGTCTATTGGCAGCGGCATTGGTGACGGCTGGCAAATGGTAACCCTGCTTAGTGCAGAAGAAGTATTGTTTAACCTTGCTGAAGCTTATGCTTACAAAGGACAGGATGAGCGTGCAATGCGTTTGCTGGATACCTACCTCAGTACTCGTATTGACGGGTATGATGCAACAGACAATGCTGTTACGGCTGAAAAACTTGCAGCATTCTACGACGCCAATCCTGACAAACTGAAATTCACGCCCTTTGTACAGCCAACAGGGGTTACCAAACAGCTCATTAATATTATCATGGATTACAAACAACTTGAGTTTGTGGAAGAAGGCATGCGCTGGTTTGATATCCTGCGTTATGGTGTAACCGTACAGCACAATCAATATGATGAGAATGGGGCACTAACAGATACGCATACACTGGATCCAGGAAATGTACACCGGGTATTCCAGTTACCTGCAGCGGCAATAAGCCAGGCAGGTTTACAAGGCAACAGATAATTATACTTATAAAAAAGATATTATGAACAATACATTAAAACAACTAACCGCATTCCTGCTCGTAGTACTTGTGGCTGCATCATGCCGCAAGGAAGAGAAGCTGGGTGATACCAGTAATATACCCGGCCTGGGTGGAGATACATGGGCTAAGGGACCGATTGACAGCTTTATCCATGACAGTCTTACCTTGCCGTACAACATAGATGTAAAGTATAAATGGAACCAGTTCACGGTTGCACAAATTGAAAAGAATGTAGTGCCCTGCAAAGAAGAAGTGGTAATACCTGTTTTAAAATCTGCTTTGCTGCATGTGTGGGCTGGTCCTTACATTGCTGAAACAAACGAGCTCTTTTTAAAACAATATGCGCCTAAATATTTTGTACTGGCGGGAAGTGCTGCTTATAACAGGGATGGTAGTGCGTTGCTGGGTGTTGCAGGTGGCGGCAGGCAGATCACTTTATTCCAGCTGAATTATTTCAGGCCACGTGGAGTTGAAGGCCATACTGACCAGGACACAATTGTACAAAAAGAATCTTACCTGACTATTCACCACGAGTTCTCCCACATTTTTGACCAGACAAGGCAACGTCCTGATGAATTTAACAATGTTTCGCAAAGCAGTTATTCAACAGACTGGATCAACCTGTATGACGATGAAGCAAGGGAAAAAGGATTCATTACAGCTTATGCTTCCAGCCAGGCTGGTGAGGACTGGGCAGAAATGATCTCTTACATGCTGGTAAATGGTGAAGCAGGATTTGCCGAGATCGTTAATAATATCAGCAGTACAGAAGCACAGGATGCTATCTGGCAGAAAAGAGAGATCATCATAAAATATTTTAAAGATTTCTGGAATATTGATTTTATAAGCCTGCAGACAAGAGTAAGGGCAGCAGTGGAAAATGAATTTTAAATTATTAAGTAAGCAACCATCGGTATGAAAAAAATATTATTATCATTATTATCAGCATCACTTATCCTCTTGTCCTGTAAAAAGGATAATGACCGTGTTTTCAAGGAATCGTTTGACGAGCGGATCAATGGTTCACTTGCCAAATACCAGTCTGTACTTTCCGGCGCTCAATATGGCTGGAAAGCATTTATTACAACCGACAATGGTAATGGCGGCACTTATGCTTTTTACATGAAGTTCAACGATTCGAACAGGGTAACGATGGTATCAGATTTTGATACAGCCTTTGCCGTTACACCCAAAGCAAGCAGCTACCGTTTAAGACAGCAGCAGCAGCCCACGCTTATTTTCGATACCTACTCTTATGTACACATTCTTGCAGATCCGAATGAAAACGTGGTTATATTCTCTGACGTAAACCATGGCGAAGTGGGCCAGGGTTTGCTCTCTGATTTTGAATTCATCATCAAGCCCGATGACATTGCTTCTGACACGTTAAAACTTACAGGTAAGGTAAATGGTGCAAGACTGGTAATGACCAAGGCTACAGCTGAAGAGTCTGCAATATTTCTTGGTGGCCGCTGGGTGTTGCTTGAAAGTTATTTAACTAAAAAACTCCTCACCTATTACAAAAGGACTACTATCAACGGTACCGATTATGATATTTATAATGACCCTATCAATAAAAGCATTACGTTCCAGTATATGCAGGGCACTACAGTACTGCAGCATACAACCGGTTATTATAATACGATCAGTGGAATTATTTTATATGATCCGCTTCCAACATCAGCAGGCCCCGTAAGTGCCATTGATGTGGATAGCTGGGATGCCTCAACCAATACACTGAATATAAAAATAGGCTCTCAAAGTTCTACCATTAAAGAAACGGTATTTCCGTTAGAAGGTGCACTTGATAAAGATGCCCCAAACAGGTGGCTCAGCTACGCCGATGATAATGAGAACTACTGGATATCCATCACAGGTTTTCATGTGAATGGAGAAGATGATGCTTTTAAAATAATGACGTTACCACAATATTATTTCCTGGCTTATTTTCCACCCAGTTATTTCGGAACACAATATCCTGTATTTACGCCCATCATCTTAACAGATGCAGGTCTTGACTTTACTTATTATTCATTTATATCCTTTACCACGGATGCAAACGGTATTGCACGTTTCAGGTTAAGGGGAGGCTCTAATAATCCTCCGTTTCCAACAGGCACCAATCCTGCACGTTTAACAAGAAACCAGATGCTGCTTGCAACCGGCTATTACTTTGTACAGGTAAACGAAACACAATATGATATGGTAAGTGCGGCGGATGGAAAAGCCTGGATATCCTGGTACTTCTAATTATTTAATAAATTATTTAATAAACGGGTCGCTGTTGCACAGCGACCCGTTTGATTGTTGAATACAGTCAGCTGTTAATTGCTATCATGCAGCAGCATCCTCCACTCTCCCTTAATAACATTATCCAGTAACAGTATAAAATTATCTTTGGAAGGCTGGAGGCTTTTGCGGTTGAAAATAGTATCAGCTAATACACAAGCCCTGATTTGTTCCGCTGCATCTGCTCTTACTTCATTATTAATATCATTTCCAAATACCAGTTGTAGTCTCTTATCCCAATAGCCTTCACTCCCATAAATATGATCTGAAAAAATTTTACACCGTGACCTGAGCAGTTCAAAAAAAGTTGCACTGAGTTTAAAATCACCAAGAGTGGTCTGCACCCATTTATTCTGAAAACCTGCCGGAAGGCATTTGAAGAAGAAAAAGTACAGGGCAGCGCTACGAAAATGTTTTTCCTGGCTGCTGTTAGCTTAAGAGCATACAATGCTGTTTTATATTGATCTGATGATGGCGATTGGGAATAGACCTGATGTAAACTGCTTGTATCTCCACTGGCCTTTCCGGTCCTGGTCAATTCCCCGAAAGCTGCTTTTAATTTTGTATTCGAAAAGGAAATTGGTTCATACATTATAAAAAAGCTGTCTACCTGCCTCTTATCAAAAACAAGAAAGCCAAACTTATCTTCATTGACCCGTTGAAGATCCAAAGCCTCCTCTTTTTACAATATTTTTTTTACGCTGCCCGCAGCCTGCTAATACATAAAATACAGGAATGAAAAATAGCAGACGCATCATTGCACTAACATAAAAAATTTTATTTAAGTGCTAAAAGAAAAAGCTGCTGCATTACTGCAACAGCTGTCTCCTCTTCTTTAGTTTTTATTAAGGCTTACTTGATGATCGTTATATATCCTTTTTTAGGATACTGCACGCCACCCAGTTCGATGATATAATAATAAGTACCGAATGGTAACACTTTTCCTTTGTATGTTCCATCCCAACCATCCGGCGGGAAATTCCTGGTTTCATATACCAGCTGACCGCTCCTGTTGAAAACCTGTACCCTGTGATTGGGGTATTTGCTGAGCTTACTTAAAACCCACCTGTCATGATATCCATCATTGTTTGGTGTAAAGGTATTTGTAACTACAAAATCAGAGAGCACCACCACCTGTACAGTCGTATCAAGACTACAGTTATCCGCTGCCGTTAGCCTGAGTGAATACGTAATATCCGCAGCTGCATTTGAAACAGTTGGCGTTGCTGAAGCAGGGTTGTCCAGGTAGGTGGCCGGTGACCATTGATAAGTTAAGCCCGGGTTCATCGGTGTAACCGGCAGGATCTTAAGCGATTCATTCTCCATCACCGCATAAGAACTTTTGAAATTATTTACAGGCAGTGCTGTTACAGTAATATCCTGCTCGCCGGTTGAAGTACAACCATTACTTGTTGCAATAGTGTAGTTCAGTTTATGTGTGCCCACGCCCGCCGTTGCAGGTGAAAATATATTACCGTTTACGCCATTACCCTGTACAGAAACAGTGCCACCCAATCCAAAAATATCTGTTGCGCTTAAACTAACAT
This sequence comes from Ferruginibacter sp., assembly GCA_047600665.1. Classification (GTDB taxonomy): domain Bacteria; phylum Bacteroidota; class Bacteroidia; order Chitinophagales; family Chitinophagaceae; genus Ferruginibacter. The sequence continues at coordinate 770,927 of JASGKJ010000002.1, read as the reverse complement.
CCAGCGGAGCCGCTGACAGGCAGATATTTGCAAGTGGTGTTAATTGCAGTTTTGGTGATGCATTTATAGTAATGGTTTGCAGTGAATCATCAAAGCAGCCATTTGCGTTGTAAGCCCTTACCAGGATCGTATAAGTTTTTGTGAGTGGCGTACCAAATTCAGGATACCTGTTGCCATATTCACTTCCCGGTGCCGGCTGGTTATCGCTTGTTTTATTACCAAGATCAGGATACTGCCAGAATACATCAATCTTTGAAACACTGCCCTGCCCGCTTGCTGCAGTAATATTCACCACTTTCACTTCCTGGTTGCTGCAAAGGCTGCTGCTGTTGCGTACGCTGTCTGCCGCTACCGGTATGCTTACAATAATAACCTGTTTAGCAGTTGTATCCACACAGCCGCCGGATGAAGTGGCTGTTAATTTTACAATATAAGTTCCACTGGTTGCATATGTATACGGACGTTGTGCCGGGGCTGCAGGCGGTATGTTCTCCGGAATTGAATTATCACCAAATTCCCATGTATAACTCATCAGCGTACCATCACTGATAGAGGATGTGTTGGTGAATGTTGCTGTTTTATCTGCCAGGCACAGATCGCCTATTGTGAAATCAGCCACCGGTATTGCACCAAAAACAATTATTTGGGAGAAAGGAGCTGTATTGGTACAACCGGCTGCCGTTTTTACCTCAAGCGTTACTGTATGTGTGCCGCCTGCTGGATAAGGCCAGTCAAATGAACTTGCATTATTTTTTACATGCACACCGCTGCCATCATCAAAATTCCAGGTCCATTCACTGATAGAAGCAGTACCAATATTGGTGAACGTTACTGATTTGTTGGCGCAGTCTGCTGTTGCCGTAAAACTTGAAACAGGCACCTCATTTATTGTTGCCGTTGCCGTTGCTGCCGGACCTGCACAACCAGCCGCAGTTGTTTCGTTTACATAGTAATTAGTCGTGGCTGTAATCACCGGTGTATTAAAGACCGCAAGTGTACCCACAGCTGTTGTGAGCGCCTGGTCGCTGTACCAGGTCAATGTGCTGCCGGTAAAGCTGGCGGCAGCATTTAAGGAAACAGAACCTGTACCACAAATACCTGCATTTATAACAGACGGGGCCAGGGGCACAGCATTTATCAAGGCAGTTACTTTTACAGGTGTGCTTGCACAACCTGCTGCATTTTCTTCAACAATATAATAGTCAGTTGTATCGCTGAGTGAAGGCGTTTGGAAACTGAGACCTGTAAATACCAATGTTGCCAGGTTTTGATCGCTGTACCATTTTACCACATCAGTGGCATTGCCATTGATCGTTGCGGTTAATGTTACAGAACCGGGACCGCATCGCTTGTCTCCTATTCCTGTTGGCGCATTTGGTCCGGGGTTAACCGTAGCCGTTACTGTGGTGGCACTTGCACTTACACAACCATCCGGCGATGTTGCAGTTACATAATAATTTGTGGTGGCACTTATACTTGGTGTGGTATAAGTTGTTGGTGTTGGCGTTGTAAGCTGTGTTGTTAAAGCTGCATCGCTGTACCATTTAATTACATCAGTAGCTGTTGCAGTAACACTCAGGTTAACAGTGCCCGTTCCGCATCTTGCAGCATTATTGGCTGTTGGCACAGAAGGCAAACCATTAACAACTATATTCTGATCTTTTTTACAACCGTTCACATCAGTATAAGTAACAGCAACAGTACCGGCTGCAATACCTTTTACCAATCCGCCTGCATCCACGGTTGCTTTTGTTACATCTGCAGATACCCAGGCATTGGATGCCGCCGCTGCCGGCAAACCGCTTAATTGTACGGTTGCATTTTGACAAATGGTTGTTGAGCCTGTTGTGCTGATCACAGGCAGATCATTAACCGTAATTGTTGTATCCTTCGTACAGCCATTATTATCTGTATAGGTGATACCAACATTTCCGCCGGCAATACCTTTCACCAACCCTGTTGCATCTACAGTTGCTTTGGATGGATCAGCAGAGACCCAGGCATTGGCAGCCGCCGCTGTGCCTGTTCCATTCAATTGTATTGTATTTCCATTGCACACTTTTGCTGATGCACCTGTTATAAATGGTTTTCCGTTAACAGTTAAAAGCGTATCAACACTTTTACCATTGTTATCTGTATAAGTAATATTGGTTGATCCAACAGTAATCCCTGTAACCAACCCTGTTGTATTCACAGTTGCCACACCAGGATTGCTTGATGTCCATGGATTGGCCGCTGCTGCCGTTCCTGTACCTGTCAATTGCGACTCACTACCGATACAAACGGTGAGATCACCGGAAATAACCGGGAGGTCGCTTACGGTAATAGTTATTTTTGAGCTACAACCGTTACTGTTAGTATACGTAATTGTTGTTGTTCCTTCTTTAATACCTTTTACCTGGCCGGTAGCACTTACAGTGGCTACAGATGGATCCGCTGATACCCAGGCATTGCTGGTGGCTGCTGTGCCCGAACCGGTTAACTGCAGTATGCTTCCGGTACTCAGGGAAGCTGAGCCATTGATAGTATTATTAATGGTTGGCAGATCATTTACTGTAATTACAGTATCCTTAGTACAACCGTTGCTGTTAGTATAGGTAATTTTTGTGTTGCCGGCTTTTAAAGGAGCAACTGCACCTGCGTTGCTGATCGTAGCAACAGTTGGGTCTGCAGATATCCAGGCATTGGAAGCGGCTGCTGTTGGAGAACCAGTTAATGTTATGGTGCTGGCCATACAAACTTTCACACTGTTTGTATTACTGGTTACAGTTGGATTGTCATTTACCGTAACGGTAAAGTCAACAGAGCAGCCATTGTTGTTTGTAAAGGTTATTTTAACCGTACCTGCTTTTTTACCAGTTACATTACCAGTGGCGTCTACCGTTGCAACTGTTGCATCAGCCGACACCCATGGATTGGACGCTGCAGGCGCATCGGTACTTGAAAGTTTTACCGAACCATTTACGCATACATTTGGGGTACCCGTAACTGTTGGTTTGGCACTTACTTTTATGGTGGTATCTTTTATACAACCGCCGGAGTTTTTAAAGGTTATTTTAGCATTACCGGCAGTCACCCCTGTTACTTTACCTGTTGCATCAACAGTTGCAATGGCGGGGCTGGCAGATACCCAGGCACCTGTTGTTGCCGGTGTTCCGCTACCTGATAAGGTAATCGTATTACCAACACATACACTGTCTTTCCCGGAAATGGTTGGGATAGGATTAACAGTTACAGCTGCTGTTGCATAACCAGTGCAGCCTGATGCCTGCTGGGAAACAAAATAATAATTGCCTGCATCAGCAGCAGCTGCTGTTTTTATAAATTCCTTTTTTGCATTATCATTACTAAACTGGTAACCTGGTATAACTGTGGCTGCATTATATGTTGCACCTTTCCTCCATTCCCACTGGTCACCTGTACCCGGGTCACCCGTTAATTTTAGCTGGTCGCCGGCACAATATGCCAGTGTTCCTGTTACCGGGGGAACAGTAAAGTTACCGCTCTGGCTTAGTTTAAATGAAGTGGTTATACCATCATTACCACAGTCTTTCGCTACAGGCGGTATTCCATTTGCAGCTCTTGTGGCATCTGCAGATACTTTGGCCCTGTAATAGGTGGGTGTTGATGTTGGAGTAGCCGCAAAAGTTCCGGTTGTAACGGGTGTTCCAATTAATGTCCATGGGCCATTCGGAGAAGTGGAACTCATCCATTGATAATAAACTGTACCAGTAGAACTTAATGTGATAGCCAATGGAAGATCATAATAAGTAGTAACCTTTAAATTTACAGGTGTGGTGCTGCACACAGATACGGCAGTATCTTTTGTTCCATCCTGGTATAAATTGATAAATGGTGTACATTTTTTTACAACGATATCATCCAGCATAAGATCATTACCGCTGGAACCACTTACAAGATTTACCACCTGCAGTGTATAAACTGGTGTTGTTCCGGTTGCCGGTGTAAAAAATGTTACAGTTGCCTGGTACCAATGTTCATCAATAGGAATAACACCCGTATTTACTGATGCGATCTTGGTGTTTCCATCCATTACATTGAATTCAATCTTTGGCTTTATTTCTCCAGGCCCTGCCAGCGAAGCATACCATACAGAAAACTCGTACGTGGTACCTTTGCAAAGATCCTGGGTCAGGTCAAACTTATAAAACACCTGCCCTATTGGTCCGGCAGCATTGATAAAAAGGGCTCCGCTGTTTGCCAAGCCGGTATGATCTTTTACTTCAGGCCTGTTGCGCCAGTAGTCTCCGGCAAAAGAACTTTGTACAACCGCATACTGCCCGTCATTCAGGCTGTTGCAGGTGGCACCTGCATATAAATAAGCCGCATCGATAAAATTTTTTGTACCCTTATCAGGAATATCAGCATACCCGCCGGATCTGCCGTTGGCACATGTATAAGTAAGCCCGTTAAAACTTTGCCTTATCACTTCATCGCTTGTTCCGCCTGTACTGCTGCAACAAAGCTTTGAAGTAAGTGTAACATCCTTGCTGCTCCAGATACCTTCTGCTTTATATACTACAGATGTGCCCGGGCCTATAGGAGTGATAACATTGATGGTATCTTTTGTACTCCCGGGAATAAGTTGACCGTCTTTATACCATTTATATACAGAGCCTATGGAACCGAGTCCCTGTGCTGTTAAAGTTAATTCCGTGGCCTCGCAAACGCTGGTAGAGCCCCCTGATACATTGATGGCTTCCGCCTGGCAACCAAAAATTTTAATATAATCAACACCCAGCACTACCGGGTTACTTGAATTTCCCTTGGCTAATTTGATAGTAAGTGTATTGCCTGCATTTGGCATGGTCATGGTGCCGGTTATAACTGCAAAAGCACCTCCACCGCCTGGAGCCAGTTTTAGGATCCTGTCCACCTGGTTAGTACCCTGCGACCAGCCACCATTACCATTTGTTCCATTCCAGTTCTGATTATTCTGGTTGGCATGTTCAGCACCAGGCTGGTTATTAGCCATATCGATATATAACTGGTCGTTCCAGTTGCACCATGACTGGCAGCTGCCGGGCATGGCCATGTCAAGTACATTCCATACTTTTATCTCAATGTTGTAAACATTCCCAGGAACAAGTCCTGCAATGGTATAAGTAAGATACTGATCAGTATTACCCTGCAGTGGATTTATTACAAGCATGCCGTCAGTTGGAATATTTGCATACTGCGGGCTTAAAGTGTTTGGATTAGCTGTAACTGCATATTGGCGGGTAGTATTGTTACCGGCATTTGTATTGGCAAAATTGGTATTTACATTTGAAAAATTTCCTGTTGGGACATAGGCAAAAGCTGCCTGGTCAATAAGAAAACCACCTTTATATATATCATTAGCACTCCACCGGGCTGGTGCTGGCGCCGCTCCGGTATACTTGAAATCGATCTCATCGATTACCCGTTGGTTACAGGGGGTTTGAGCATTCAGATCATTTTTAACGAAAACAAGCAAGAAGAAAAATAGCAGTGGTAAGCCATTAAATACAGGCCTGCCTGGAAAAAAAGCAGTTTTAATCATAAGATCGCAGTTAATCGTTTTGTTATAAAGCACCCGGTTTTTCATACGGACAAAATGAGCAATGGTTCCTTGTCTTCTTTTCATACGTCAATGGACTTTAGCAAACCAGGGAGTTTGATTCCAGGGTTTTAAAATGAGCTGCCTGTAAAAAAAAGATGATAAATCAGAAGCAGATTCAATTGGCTTCTATTTTTCGTACATGGCAGCTCTGTTAGAAATAAAATAAAAAAAGGGCTTTATTAGAGGTAACAAAACAAATTTACAAAGCTGATAAAACGGGGCAACTAATATTGGGGATATATAGAAAATATTTACAGATACAAAAGCACTCAGCAATATTATTAATTGATAATCAATAATATTAGAACAAATTTAATTTTAAAATATATAATGTAAAATTGCAGGAAAAAACAGGGAGTAATCGTAAAAACCAGTGGTGGTATCAGGAAGATAAAAATGAATTTACCAATTGCTCCCATTCTTCTAAAAGAGAAATGTCAGGCCGTTTTTTAACCGCCCGCCTGTACCAGTAATCTGCATTACCCAAGTCGCCCTCTTTCCGGTGCAGGTAGGCGTGCACCCAACAGGCGGATTTGTCATCAAGACTATCCACCAGGTGATGGGCTTTATGCCAGTCTCCTGCACCATCATACCACAAAGCCTGGAGATAAATACTTATGCCCGCTGGCAAATCGTTGGCTTTTATACTTTGTTGAAACAGATCCAGGTTCATTAAACGCTGTCTTATTATAATAAAATAAATTCCATCGTCCGCTCCACATGTGCTGGTTTTATAATGCCCTGTGCATAAAACGAGTTATCGCCATGATCATATTTTGCCAGGTAAGCAGAACTGATGGATTCATCAAGGCCTGGTGTTCGTGCCGGAATAACAGCTTTAACCTGTACAATTTTATCTCCACACCTGATTGCTCCAAAAGGCTCCTGTAAGAAAACAGTATACCAGCTTTTTTCACTTAGGCCCCATGACCGGGCAAAGATCCGGTCATCCACCACCACCATCCATATATCCAGGAATTTGTCCCGGTTGCTGCCGGCTTTTACGCCGATCAAGTTACTCCTTTCAATACATTCCAGGAGCTTTACTTTATCAATATTCATAAAGAAATGCAGGAGTATTTTTCTTACTAAAATGGCATTTTCAAATTTAAATGAAGCGCCGGGAGAAACAGTCACCGTTCAACTAAATCACCGCTTACCAAAAAGCTTATCAATATCCTTCTTTGATAAATTAATATAGCCGTCATTGGTAGTGAGTCTTACCCCATGTGTGCCAATAAGCGAACAATGCTGCAGGTTTACTGGTTCTTTCCCCAGCCGGAAGGTTTTCATGTAATCCTTATCTTTCTTATTTTCATCGGTGAAAAAGGATACCAGTAATTCATAAAAAACAGCCAGTGTATTGCCTTCGCCCCTGAATTTTACAGAGAAATAATTTGTTTCCTGCTGCTTACGGAAATCTCTCATCAACAGGAAATAAACCGTATCAGTTGTTTCTGCATGATATTCCAGTTTTGCTTTTGTAATACCAAGTGTTTTCAGCTCCCCGATCTTTGTCCATTGTACCTGTTCCGCCATTTCCAGTTGCGCTTTTACAACAACTACCTGGAACAAAAAAACGAATGCTATAAGTATTTTCATTAAAAGATTTTTTCCAAAATTGAAAATGACAGCACAAAACAGCAATAGCGAAATAGGGTGAGTACCAGGATAAGCTTCTATTACAAATAAAAAAGGCTTAACTAAGTTAAGCCTTTTCAATTCCTGTTCAAACACCTGTTTATTATTTAGCAAACACTCCATCCAGGTTATCCAGTGCCATACTGAATCCTTCTTTGAAGCCCATTGCAACGATCTTATCCAGGTCTTCTTTCGAGCCGAATTTAACTTCAACGTTTACCCTGGTCTTATCACCTGCTGAAGTAAAAATATTCTTCCATTCCATCACAGGCATATCGGTATTTTTTACACCATGCTCATCGCAGAAATAATTTGTTACAGTAAAGCTCTGCTGCTTTTGAATGGCTTTAAAATCCACCCGGCACCAATGCCGCTCCCCTTCCGGGCCTACCATGCTGTATAACCAGGAACCACCTTCAGTAAAATTCATTGATTTTGTTTCTGCCTTCCATGGCTTGGGCGCCCACCACTGCTCCAGTAAATCACTTTCTGTCCATGCTCTCCATACATTTTCAAGTGGTGCATCAAACTCCCTTATCACCAGCAGCATATTGTTCTGCAGATCCTGCGTGTACTGCGTTTTGTTATTTTCCATCTTTTTTTGTTTTTAAGTTTTTTAAAACATGATCTAAATTATTGAACCGGCTGTCCCACAATTGGCGGAACGGATCCAGCCAGTCAGCTATCTCTCTCATTTTTTTAGGATTGAAATGGTAATAAATTTCCCTTCCTGTATACTCCTGTTTTACAAGCTGGCATTCGGTTAATATTTTAATATGCTTTGATACAGCCTGCCGGCTGCTGTCAAAATGTTCAGCCAGTGCATTGGGTGTCATAGCCTGTAATGCTATAAGGCTTAGGATGGCCCTTCTTGTGGGGTCAGCTATTGCCTGGAATACATCTCTTCTCATAATTAATTTTTTGAGCAACCATTCAGTTGCAAATATATGCAACCTTTTGGTTGCTCAAAATTTTCCCACATATTTTTTTAACTGCATTAACATTGCAGATATTATTTCAGCATGTATACCAAAGAACAGGCATCAAAGCTTCGAATAAAATTCTGGACCAGCTTTGGCCAGTACATGAAACCTGTTACAGGCGCTGAAGGGGAACCGGTGAACTGGCTGAATTATAAGACAGGCATAAAGCATGTTTATTTCCGCATGGACGCAGACAGGCAGCAAGCGGTTATCAGTATAGAAATAAAAAATCCACTGGATGCGGAAAGGGCATACTATTATGACCAATTTATTTCATTGAAATTATTACTGGAAGAAGAAACCGGGTATAAATGGAACTGGGAGCAAAATACAACAGATGAAAATGGGAAGCCAGTAAGCCGCATCAGTCAAACACTCAATAATGTAAACCTTATGAATGAGGCAGACTGGCCGGCCATCATTGCATTTCTTAAACCGAGGATCATTGCCTTAGATAAATTCTGGTTGCTTGTAAAAGATGGATTTGATCAGCCTGCTATTTAAATGCTTCCGCCACCCATGCATTTAACTCACATTGAACCGGGTCGATACCAAAATTTTTACTGATAGCTGCTACCGCAGCTGTTTTTATTGTTTCTACCTGGGAGGGGTTTTCTTTTGTTATTTCCGCAATGATGGGATTGCCTTCTATAAACCCGGCAGCAATATCTGCGGCATTACCTTTGCCTGTTAATGTAACCTTGTCAACCTGCACATTTTTAAAACCGGTAACCGTTAAATAATGCTGTATTTCTCCAGGGTCGAACATTGAAAAAGGAATTTTATAAAAAGCCGGTGGATCATTTTGAAAGAAGCTTGCTGCAGTTTGCTGGCATACATAAGTAGCCCTGTTATTTTCAATCCTGTCCCATGTATTCAGGAGAAACTGCCCGCCGGGTTTTAATACACGAAAAACCTCGTCAAATGCTTTTTGCTTATCAGGAAAGAACATAAATCCAAACTGGCAAACAACACAATCAAAACTGTTATCAGCAAACGGAAGCTCCTGTGCATCTGCCACCATCCACTCTACATTATGTGCTGTTACTTTTTCTTTGGCGATCGCAAGCATATCAGGATTCAGATCAGTTGCGGCAAGCAACGCCTCCTTCTCCATTTGCTGCAGAATATGCTTTGTTACCCTGCCTGTGCCCGCTGCAATCTCCAGTAATTTTAAAGGATTGTTCTTTATCATGCCCGCAATATGTACTGCATAGGGCTCAAAAATAAAAGGCCCGAGATAGCGGTCATATTTTGCCGGGATGCTTCCGCCAAAAACAAAATTGTCTGCACTCATAGTTATTGTTTGAAACTGATTTTTATAGAATATTAATTAAAACTAATTTATTTTTTTTATTATATTGCATGGCCATAACTAACAGACTTATCCTTACAAAACGACGCTTTAGCTCCTTACCCACACCCTGATATTTTTTGCTTTTATTTAAACCCTTGAGCAATGAAAAAGTATTTCTTTGTCTTACTATTTTCTCTCTCATTTGCAACGGCAATTGGCCAAACCTGCCAAAGCACCAGCAGTACGGTAAACGTAACAAGAACCTGTGAGCAGATGCCTTACTATTACAACAACACAGCTTATTATTACGAAGGTACCTATACGGTTACTTTGTTAAACTATAAAGGCTGCGATTCGATCGTAACACTGGTGATAAACATTCCTGATCCCCCGACCACTTATACCAACCTGACTTTAAAAAAATGTCAGCTACCTTTCTACTGGAAATGCCAGGATATTTATGAAGCCGGCAATTATAATTGTGCCTGGCCCTGGGGCAGCCCCGAATGTGGTTACCGTATGGACTATCTAACACTCAAAGTTATTCCCAATGATACCATAAGGACATATGATACGGTATGCTGGGGAGGTTATCCTTATCAATGGCATAATCAAAACCTGGATGGATCTGGTGTATACACTGTAAATGTAGGTGCAGACAGTTTATGTTATACTGAAGAACTACACCTTACTATTTATTTTGCAGGAGAAAGTTATAAGGATACGGCTGTTTGTGCAAACAAGCTGCCATTTTTATGGAACGGCCAATCCATCACAGAAGAAGGCCCTCACACTGCAAAAATTAAGAATGGCGCTTATTGTGATTCATTTGCCGTTATAAATCTCACCATATTACCGAATACCACCAGCAGTACTAATGTAACTATATGCGCTAACCAGTTACCATACCTGTGGAACGGGAAAAGCTATACGGGCACAGGTACATATACTGCAGCCTTTCCGCATGCCGGTTGTGATTCTGTAGCAACATTAAATCTTACAGTAAGACCAATCACCACCATTACTTCCTTTACACCTGCTGCAGGTGCCCAGGGCCAGGCAGTGGTGATCACCGGAACAAATTTCACCGGCGCCACAGCTGTTAGTTTTGGCGGAACGCCGGCTGCATCGTTTAGTGTGCTTTCATCCACAAGCATTGTGGCCACCGTTGGCCAGGGCGCTGCCGGCGCAGTGTCAGTTACAACTGTATGCAATACTGCCACACTGGGTGGTTTTGGCTACAATACCAACTCCGGCAATATTGGTATTGGCATTAACAGTGCGCCCTCAAAACTTACAGTGGGTGGAGGCGATGTATATATTACTGATGTAGGATCAGGCATTATCATGAAATCACCCAATGGTAATTGCTGGAGAGTTACGATTGATAATAACGGCAATTTGGTACGAACGCAGATCACCTGCCCGCAATAGAATACTATTATATCTTAATCAGGACAAAAGCGATAAGAAAGAAGCCTTATCGCTTTTGTATTTATCATTACCATTTCGTTTATCAAACAAGGCGGCAATTTTACCGGATTCTGTATCCAGCCAGTCTGTTAAAAATTTAACGTTGTAAGTGTTTTGTGTATTATAGTGAGGAAAATTCTTACTGAGTTTTAATTTAATGGTTTCCCTCTCAATATTCGTGAACAATGCCGCCCCTGCAACATAAAACCTGAATTTTCCATCCATTGCTTTTGCATCAAACGCATTGGCAAAATATTTATCAAACAACTTTACAGCATTGGCTGTTCTTTTATGAACAAGATGATTTAGCATTAATGGACAGGCAGCCTTATAATTTGCACCATGCTTTACTTTTTTTAATTCTGCTTCCAGGTTTTCTGAAAATTCTTCCGCCTTATCATATTCTTTTCTTATAAGAAATGGAACGATGAAGTTAGCATAGGTGTCCTTTGGCACATGCGTGCAATTTTTTTTGCCGTTGAAAATGATCTTTGCCTTTTTTAAAGCTTCTTCGATATTGCCGGTCGCTATATGGTAGTAAACCACCCGGTTCACTACACAGGCATCACAATCATCCAGCTTGTCTTTTCTTTTAAATGCAATATGCTGCTGATGATGTACGGTGCTTTTATCCAGGTCACCCATAAGAATATTTATTTCCCGGCTGTAATCATGAAAAACCTTATCGGTACTGCCATACTCCCTGTATTTAACACGCAGATCGTCCAGGGCTGCTTCTATCTGTCTTTTTGAAACAGTTGGAAATTCAGGCATCAGCGTGATGACCCATTTGTAATACCAGAGCACCTGCATCTTATCAAACCCGGATTTGCTTTTACCGGCATAAGCCAGCAACCATGGAAATACAGCCAGGTATTTTTCAGGGAAACTACCTTCCATGCATACATCATTTACATAAGTGATCCTTGCATCAAATTGCTTTCTTTCATCATTGAGTGTATCAGCAATATTCATTGCTTTTTCCCTCAGCAGGGAGCGCTCTTTACTATAACCCAGTTTTTCCGCCATCCTGTTGAGCGAATCATAATCACTGTAATCATTGTTTTTCATCAGTACCTGTTATTTTTTCCAGTAAATAATATAAGCCGCCTGTAAGTACATTCATTTCTTTTTGATGCAGCGGGTGCCTGCCTGTTAATAAAGCCTGCACATACAGCATTTTTACCAATACGGTCAACAGCTCCCCTTCCTGCAATCCCACTGCTTTCTTTATTACCGGGCTGTTGTAATTAAAACAAATTCTTGCAACAGCATTTTCTGTTTCCTGCCCGGCAATATTATCTAATATACTACCCCATAATTCATCCGATACATCTTTTGTCTTTTCTATCTTCCGGATAAAATCCATTTCTTCATTTTTAAAATAGATCGCAGACAGGTTAGCCGGCTGAAAACTCCTGATCTCGGTTTTACAGGAATATTCTTTTAATACTTTATCCGCATACTGCAGGAAATCAAAAGTGGCATCCTGTTCATCCAGCTCAAGTTCTTTCAGTTCTGAAATAAGTTCTTCCGCATCAAATGCTTCAATATCAAACTCCGGGAATAATTCCTCCAGTTTTTCAAAAAAAGGCGCTTCATAAACATAACCGGCATTTACCACTTCTATTGCCTGGTTCAGCGCAACCGGCGCAATCTTACTGAACTCATCTGTATCGGTAACATATTTAATACACTCTCCGGCATCCAGGAGATCCTGTATCGTTTTATTTCCATAATTGGTTTCAAAAGGAATAAAGCTGTAAATATTTTCAAAGAAGTTATCATTGCTGATGGCTGCCAGCTTCATCGCAATATGATGCCGGTTGATGATATTATTTAATAACGCAGGATTGTTGATCTTAAGTGAATAAAAATAATCAATGATACTCCTGCCCAGTTGTTCCCTTGTTTGTTTTAAAATATCATCCTCGAAAAAAGATTCTCTTGAAGCCGTGGGTCTCAACCCGGTGGAATTGATGATACATTTTGCAAAGAACACCCATTCTGGTAACAGGTTGTTTACGTTGTCTGATAAAAACATCCGGTGCAAATAAACAGAATGATGCTGTTCCTGGCCCAAAGCATAAGGCGCAGCTGAAATAAATGCATAACCTGTTGTACCCGAAGCAGCAGCCTCCAGTGGTATACAGTCTATCACTTCCATTTCAAAAAAAGTTTCTGCAAATTTTATCAGTTCTGCCTTCGAAGTTTTTTTTGACTCCCATGGAAACGCTGCTTTATTTATTTTACGGGGCTTGCTTCCTTTATCAGAAAAAAAGATGGGATACTTCAGGAAGTTACCATAACGGATCAATAATCCTTTTAAACTGTTATTCTCAAAAAATTCCTGCTGTGCTTCTTTTACAGTAAGAAAAATACGGGTACCAACAGCATGCTGTTTCTCCAGCTCCTGGATGGTATATGTACCATCCGCTTTGCCAGTCCATTCAACAGCTTTTGATTGCTTTGCTGATTGTGAGATCATAATGATCTCATCAGCTATCACGAAACAACTTAGCAACCCGATACCAAACTGCCCGATAAAATCATCTTTCTTCCGCAGCAGCTCATCTTTTTTTGAGCTGGCACCGATCACAGAAAGAAATGCGTGCACTTCTTCGACTGACAACCCGATACCATTATCGCTTATAATGATCTGCAGCGGCGAGCCTTTTTCAGACAGCAATTCAAATTCTACTGACGGTTCAAATTCATCACCCAGTTTTTTTCTTGCGGTGATGGCATCGGTTGCATTCTGTAACAATTCCCTCACAAAAACGGCTTCATCACTGTACAGATGGTTGGCTAAAATATCTATGATCCCCGCCAGGTTCACCTGGAATTTATAATTCTCCAATTTCGTGGTTTTAAAGTAGACAAATTATCCTGCTAATATAAGGTCATTTTTAATCTTGATAAATAAGAAGGCATTAGCGCTATAGCCAGCTTATTTTTGCAATAATGATTTCTAAACAAAAGATACACCTCCATTACCTGCAATTGCTGGAAAATAAAATTCATGCACTGCAGCAAAAACTGGCAGAGCTGAAAGAAATGGGCGCCAATGAAACAAAGAGCACCGCAGGTGACAAATATGAAACAGCGCTAGCGATGATACAGATAGAGCAGGAAAATACCCGCTTACAGTTGAGAGAACTGCTGGAACAAAAAACAGCACTTGAAAAAATAGATACTTCATTACAAACAAAACACATCAGCACTGGCAGCCTTGTTAAAACAAATCATGGCTGGCTATACCTGAGTGTTGCATTGGGCAAACAAACAATAGATGGCATAACCATTACAGCATTGTCGCCTCAATCGCCTCTAGGCAAAAAATTATTAATGCTGAAAGTAAATGACACAGCAGCCGTCAATAACAATCATTTTACGGTGGAAGAAATTTTATAAAACAGGCATCAGGCATTTTCAGCTGGCTTATCCTTATTGTAATAAAAACCCAGTGCACCTGAAGGGCATTCCTTTACTTGTTTTTCAATCCTGCCTGCCGGTGCTCCATCCGGGTTTATCCATTTTTTTATACGTGGATTAAATACCAATGGCATTTGCGTCCAGCAACGGGTGGAATGCTGGCAAAGTTCCGGCCGCCACAATACAGTTATTTCATCGTTCGCATATTTGATCTGCTTTGTTTCACCATCCCTGAAAACAAATGTCCGCACTTTTATATCGTTCTCTAAAATTTTTGAAATGGGGCAAAGCTTTGCAATTTCCTGCAGGCGCAGTTTTTGTTCATCAGGAACAGGACTATTAAAAATAATATCCCTGTCGATAAAGGTTGTCAATTTTTCATCCTTTGTTTCCTGGTAGAGATTTGTATTTACTGCAATAGATGGCACATCCCATCCCTTCCGGTCGATATACATACGGAGTGTGATCAGCGTGCAGGAGGCCAGCGATGATAACAACAACGTGAAAGGATCAGGGCCTGTATCCTGCCCGCCCGAACTTACCGGTTCATCTGAAACAAACTTTCCATTACGCCATTCAATGGTACACTGGTACTTTGTTTTTTCAATGGTGCCATGCACCGGTTGCTCCATTTTGTATTTCATTGTAACTATTTTATTTCTGTTGGAATATTATCACCATTTCATCAGCATAACAGCAGCCATTGTTTCTATTCCATCAAATAAATTCTGCAGGCGGATGTTTTCGTTCTCAGCATGCTGGTTATTATCATGATTGGCAATGGGTATCGTAATACAGGTGGCTTTTAAATATTTTTCAAAAAGAAAAAGCGGCAGGCTGCCACCCAGCGTTGGTTGCAGCACCACATCACTGCCGGTTGACCGCACTGCTTCAATTATTTTTTTTGAAACGGGCAGGTCCATGGATGTGCGCTGTGCATTGTAACCATTATCACCGGGGTTTACCTGTATGATCTTTGCATATTTTCTTCTTTCTTCATCCGTAGGTTCTCTATCTGTTACAAAATATCCCTGGCCTTTTATATGATCAATTATTTTTTGTTGCTGCCTTCTCCAGTCATTCCCCAATACAAGCCGGAGGTCAATTACAGCAGTAGCATAGGTTGGTATTTGATTGGAGGCCATCTTACCAACATTACCGCTCTGCATACCATTAATATTAAGCGAAGGAATGGTTACAGATTCACTCAAGGATAAACCGGGTGTTTCCGGCTCACTTATTCCCAATTCAGTTTTCATTTGTTCATCCACTGCCGGCACTTCTTTCAAAGCTTTCTTTTCCGAATCAGTTAGAGGAACCACATCATCATAAAACCCTTTTACAGTAACACGCCCGTTATCATCTTTCATAGAAGCCAGCAGCTTTGACAGCATCATGGCAGGATTGGGTGCCCAGTTACCATAATGGCCGCTGTGCAATGGACGTTTGGAAGCATATACAGTTAATTCAACATGTGCATCTCCCCTCACACCAAATACAATTTGCTTTTTTCCTGTTTGATGAACAGGTCCATCGCAAATGATCCAGAGATCCGATTGCAGCAAATTTGTATACTGCTGCATGATCTCATGCAGGTGTGTGGAACCGGCTTCTTCTTCACCCTCAAAAAAGAATTTGATATTACAGCCCGGCTTCAACCCGTTTTGCTGTATCGCTTCAAATGCATTCAGTATTGCGGCCACACCACCTTTATCATCTGAAGCACCACGGGCATAGATGCGCCAGGCCAGGTCATAATTATTATCCGCAGGAAAAGCAATGTTACTCCCACCTTTTTCAAGTGAGTTTGTAAAAAGTTTTGCTTCGAAGGGCTGCAATCCTTTGGCCCATTGTGCCGGGTTCACCGGCTGCCCGTCATAGTGGGCATAAAATATGATTGTTTTTGTAGCTCCAGGTACGTTTATTTCTCCATACACAGCTGGCGGTGTTCCTGCTGTTGAAGGTTGTAAAAGCTGCACCTGCTGTATACCCCGTTTGTTCATCATTTCCATAATGAACCGGGCATTCTTTATAATATTCACCGTGTCTTTGGCAACATTGGGAATGGATAAGAATGTTGCAAACTCGCTGATGATCATGCCGGCATTATCACTACTGTACTTACGTACAGCATGCAAACCGGGTGACTGTGCATTTAGTATATGCACTAGGGGACAACAAAAAAGGGAAACAAGCAGGTATTTCTTCATGCAATTATTTTGGTATGATGTAAGACCGCTATTAAAGTTAAACCTAAATTTCATTTAACGTAGTCCGCAACATAATTTATCCCGGCCAAACAGCCAGTACTACTACATATTCAGTATTTTTTTACTCATCGATATGAAGTTAGTTTACAGTATATAAACTGAATACATCCTTTAAACTTTCATTCAATTGAAAAAATTCTTTTTCAACAGCAATCTTGTTTTGTTCATATACACATACATTTGTTTGGGCACGGTAAAAGCCCAGACAATAACTGTGGTGCCTAATCCCACGGCCCCGGATATTTTTGCATGGGTAACTCCGGCCGGTAATGTGGGTGCTGTTGCAGGTTATACAGGTGTGCTTGCAGTATATAACAATTCACTTGTGCTGGGTTATAATACCAGCGGCACTTCCGATCTTAACCAGATAAAACAACAACTGGCAGTATACAAAACGGGAGACAGTCTTCATCTTATCCCTAACCCGGATGCAGGCCAGGGTGTATATTTCCAAACCCTGCAGATCGCCTTCGACAACAAACTCTTTTTTATTTATAATGATGCGGCAGGTGTGCAGCGCCTCGCCTCTTTTAACGGTACATCCATTACACTTTATCCCAATCCTGATGCGTCAACAGTAGGTTTTATTGGTTCGCCAAGAATTTTGAACAACACACTGTATGTTGCATATGTAAATGCAGCGGGTGTAACACAGTTTGGCAGGTTCACCGGAACAGGCATCACGCTTATTCCAAATCCTGACAATGGTAATGTTGGTTTTTTTAATAATTACTCCGTAGTGTTTAATAACAAACTGGTGGGAAGATATGTAACCACTTCAGCCGGGCCAAAAAGGCTGGCTTCTTTTGATGGAACACAATGGACCATATTACCGAACCCCGACAATACACCTGACAGGGGTGTGCAACCTGTTTTTCCAACCTTGTACAAAAACAAATTATACTTTGTTTACCTGAGCGTAACCGGGCAAAGACAGCTAATGGAATACGATGGGAGTTCTAATCCAAAACTTATTGCCAACCCGCAAAATTCGGGTGTCAATGCTGGTGGCGCTACTATTACTGATGGTTTTTCCCTGGTGTATAATGACACCATGTTCTACCAGTACTATGATATTAATAATGTATACAGGCTGGCTAAATTTGATGGCACAACAGTAAGCCTGGTACCAAACCCTGATGCCACTACTTATGGTTACTGGTGGAAACCTGTTATTTATAACAATGGGCTGTACATCCTTTATCAAACGGCAGACGCAAAAAGACACCTGGCACAATATAAATCAAGTACAGGTGGTATACAGGTCTTTCCAAATCCTGATGCAGGTGGTTATTCGGAATTACCAATAGTGCTGGGTGATAAACTTTATATCAGATATTTTAATGCACAAAATATAACTCAATTAGCCAGTTTTGATGGCAGTACCATACAACTTATTCCAAATCCATCGGGCATTTATAATAGTTCTGCAGGCAATAATGGATACCTGGGGCAGCCCATCATTTTCAATGATAAGTTGTACATGCAGTTCGGCAGCGTGCCGTATGGTAATGCAGGTAACCTTGCCTACTTAACAGTTACAAATAATAATGGTATTTGTCCTGGCAGCAATACAAGTTTTACAAGTAATGTTAGCGGCTCCTCTTATCAATGGCAGGTGGATAACGGTAGTGGTACATACACGAACCTAAGCAATGCAGCACCTTACAGTACAGTAACAACTGCCACACTAACGCTTACTGCCCCGGCCACTTCGTTGTATGGTTATAAATACCGTTGCGTTGTAAACGGCAATACAAACAGTGCTGTATTCACCTTAAAATTTGCCAGCAACTGGACAGGTGCAACAAGTACCGCATGGGAAACAATCAGTAATTGGAGCTGCGGAGCTGTACCTGATGCAAATACGGATGTATATATCACACCTGGCAAACCAAATGCTCCGGCTGTAAATTCCACCCGGTCTGTAAGAAGCATACACCTGCAGAATGGTGCAACAATGGCCGTAAGTACAAATCAAAAATTAACCCTAACAGGAAAATAAAATTTTATACCGGGGATTAACAAAAATTAACTTGCTCTCCGCCATAAGTCCTGTAAATTGGGCTATGAAACTGATCTTATCCTTTTGTATAGTACTGTTACATATCAGCAATGTTTTTTGCCAGGAATGGACTGATGAACAATTGGAAAAAGCCAATACGGCCTATGACGAAAGTTATTTAAGTGAGTCAGAAAAAGAAGCAATACTATACATCAACCTGTGCAGGCTCTACCCTGCTGATTTTGCAGCAATAGAACTGAAAGACTATGATGGCCTGCCAAATGTAAGGGATAAAAATCTTGCAAAATACAAAGCCAGTCTTGCTGCGGCGCTGGCCACCATGAAACCCTGCGAGCCATTAAAACCCGACGAACTTTTATTTGATGATGCCAAATGTTACGGCAATGAAATATCAAAAAATAAAAGGAAACCGCACCAGCGTATTGACTGCATGAAACGCAACTACGCTGAATGTATTTATTTTGGAAGTGGCGAAGGTATGCATGTGGCCATGCAATGGCTGATTGACAGCGGTGTTGAAAGTCTTGGTCACCGCAAGATATGCCTGTCACCCGCCAACCGTAAAATAGCGGTAAAAATAAATCCGCATTTTGAATACAGGTTTTGTGCAGTGGCGGAATTTGCAAAATAAATTACCGCATTAGTTTTTACACTGAACAGTTTTAGTGTAACTGATCAACGATTCTTTTTCTTCTTTACTTACCTGTACCAGCGCTCTGCTTTCGGATGCTGCTTTTTCAATAATACTGCGGTTAAGATCACTGGTAAATGGTTTGAAGCTTGCGGAGATGTCTGCCTTTCCTTTTTGATTCATATTGACTGCCATTGCAGCTGAAGAACAAGTGAGATCAAATGCACTGAATGAAAAAGATTTTATATCCGGATGGCTGTCTGTTTTAAAATATACTTTCAAATTTTTCATATCATATACAATACTCCACTTGGTATAACGGGGTGCTTCCACCTTTTTTAAAATATCAAAGGCATAAGTGATGACGGGTTTGTTTATTTTGCTTTGCTGAAAATCATTAACCATGGTACAGGCTGTGGCAAAACGCTGCAGCGAATAATCCTCGAAAGCAAAATCACTGCCTTTTGTAACCGCAACACTATCTGCTGCCCTTACAGATTCTTTGTATGTATTATTAGTTAAAACAGGAAATCTTAAATCCTTACCGGTATGCACCACCAGCTTACCATTGATAAATTCAATGGTGGCAGCGTTTCCAAAAACATCTGCCACCAAAAAATGACAGGGAGGGTTATCTATGGCTATCCGTATTTTTTTATCTGTTTTGATAATTTCTTCAACAGTAGCATTGTTATCAAGCTGGTATTGTATCCATTGCAAAAGATTCAGGGCAGGCCGCTTATCTGCCGCAGGATATACTGAACCATTCAGCCACATCAGCTCCACCACTAACCCTTTTTCATTCATGCCGCCTGTTGGAAATTCTTTTCCATACTGGTTAAAAGTTATGCTACCATACTTTGATATCCAGTCAATCGTTTGTTCCTTACTGAGGGAAGTTTTATACAAACCTTTTAAGTTCGTACATACCATACCGGCACCGGTTATCCAGTCGTAGTTACGACCAAAAACAAACTCCCCATCTTTATTTATAAAAAAAGTGGTGCATGCAATTGCCTGTTGTAACAACATACAGGAAATAAACAGGAAAGCTGTGATCTTTTTCATACAGTATCTTTCAGAGCACTTAAAGATAACACACTATTGCAGACCCTTTATCCAGGAAAAGTTAAATACAGTATTACTTCTTCAACGCTTCCCTCACTTTCGGCGCTATCCTGGTTCCATAAATTTCTATTGATCTCATTAAGGATGCATGAGAAGGGCCACCCACATCCATATGTGCAGAGAATCTGGTTAATCCAAACAGTTCCTGCATTTTTAATATTTTGTCAACAGCTTCATTTGCATCGCCAATAATCAAAGCCCCCTGTTCACTCCTGCCAAAATCAAACTGTTGTTTTTGATAAGGCGACCAGCCCCTGCTGCGGCCAACCCTGTCCATCTGTGCTGCATATATTGGATAGTAGTCATCTGCAACCTGCTTACTTTCTTCTCCAAAAAATGCATGCATATGCACTCCCACCTCAAACTTATTCATATCATGACCGAAATGCTGGTACACCTCTTTATAATATTCGAACAGTGGCTTAAACTGAACAGGATTGCCGCCAATGATGGCAAAAATTACAGGCAACCCAGCTTTGCCTGCTCTTAATACAGATTCAGGTGTACCACCAACAGCCACCCAAATATTTAAGTGATCGTTTACTGCCCTTGGTAATATTTCCTGGTTATTTAACGCAGGTCTGAATTTACCTTTCCAGGAAAGTTTCGGCTCTTTATTTATTTTTTGCAGGAGATCAAGCTTTTCTTCGAACAATGCATCGTAATCTGCCAAGCTGTAACCATACAGCGGGAATGATTCTGTAAAACTGCCACGGCCTGCCACCAGTTCAGCCCTTCCGCCAGAAATAAGATCAATCGTGGCAAAGCTTTGATACAGTTTCACAGGATCGGCTGAACTTAAAACTGATACTGCACTACCCAGTTTTATATTTTTAGTAACAGTAGCTGCTGCAGCTAAAATGATCTCCGGTGCAGACACTGCATAATCCGGCCGGTGGTGTTCGCCTATCCCATAAAAATCCAGTCCCAATTCATCCATCAGCTTTATTTCTTCAATGATCTCTTTTAGTCTCTGCCCTGCCGGTTGTATCCCGTTTTTACTGATGTGCAGGTCCCCAAACATACCTACGCCTAATTCCATATGTAATATTTTGACACAAATGTAAGTGTATCGGTCTCTGTATTTCTTGTTCCAGTTTAATAAATGACAAGCATAAAAACGTTAAACAACAGAACAGTCCGGGCAAAAATTTCCCCGAACTGAGAAGTATTTATTTTAAAATGCTGATTTAAACCGGTTTTTCTTTTGCCAATCCCTTGGCATGAAATTATCATACATCAACATGACCTATTCTTGCTTTTCAAACCCATTCGTCTCTTTGATTATTCTATATGATCAATACCTGCAAATACATATCATGTTCTAACAGACATTTCCTACAACATACTTTTTATCATTCAAACAAATAAAATGAAATCACCTACCGGGACTTTACTGCAAAAAAAACATAAAGAAATTCTTGACACCTGGATAAGACAGCAATTGCAGGATGACTCTCTAAGAGAAGACCTGATGAGCAACGAAGATCTCCGGCACCAGTCTGAAGAGCTGCTCCACTCGATCCTGGATGCAATGAAGAAAGATAATTTTACAGACATAGACGCTTCCGAATATGAGAAAGCACTGGAGATACTGTCAGGCATTTCCACCTCAAGAGCCCAGCAGGGCTATTCACCAAGGGAAACAGGCATATTTGTACTGAGCCTGAAAGATGCTCTTACAAAGACACTTGAAAAAGAAGTTACAGACCTGCAGGTATTGTACAAAGAAACCCTGAAAGTTAATAAACTGATGGACAGTCTTGCTATTTATACTTTTGAATCGTTTATCCGTGGCCGTGAGGATGTGATCTTAAGACAAACAAACGAGATATCAGAAATATCCACGCCGGTGATACAGGTATGGGATGGCATAGTGGCACTTCCGATCATCGGCACACTTGACAGTGCAAGAACACAAGTAGTAATGGAGAGCCTGCTGATGAAGATCGTGGAAACAGAAAGCACCATCGCCATTCTAGATATTTCAGGTGTACCAGCGGTGGACTCACTCGTTGCCCAGCATTTAATAAAAACAGTAAGTGCCACCAGGCTGATGGGCGCTGAATGTATTATCAGTGGCATCCGTCCTGAAATTGCACAAACAATAGTACATCTCGGCATCGATCTTTCGCAGATCAATACAAAATCGTCGCTGGCACATGCTTTACGCACTGCATTCAACATGCTGAAATTAACAGTACAAAAAAATGATAAACCAAAAGCTGCACTTTAACTATGGAGAAGATACCTATTCTTAAAATGGGTGAGTTTTTACTGGTAACCATACAGGTGGACCTGTATGACCGGCTGGCGCTAAACCTGGAGGCCGACCTGGTAAGTATGATCAGTAAGCACAAATCAAAAGGTGTGCTCATTGATATTTCTGCGGTGAATATTGTTGATTCATTCATGGGAAGGATACTGGGCAATATAGCGCAGATGTCAAAAATTTTAGACGCACATACAGTTGTATCAGGCATGCAGCCGGCTGTTGCCATTACATTAATAGAACTGGGCATGCCAATGAACGGGGTTCACACATCATTGAATGTTGAAAAGGGAATGGAGCTGTTGAGAAACAAAATTGCAATTGATGATGTAAACCCGGATGCCGATGATAGTCCTGAATAAAGAACAGATACCGGTACAGCGGGAAAATGATGTTGTGTTTTTACGCAACAGGGTGTCGCAGTATGCGGATAAGATACAGATGGGCCTTGTAAATAAAACCAAATTACTTACAGCGGCCAGCGAGCTTGTGCGGAATATGCTGAACTACGCCGGGGGCGGAAAGGTTTTATGTGAAATAGTTTCTGAGTCAGCATTAAAAACAGGTATACGATTAACATTTTCAGATAAAGGGCCGGGGATAGCAAATGTGAATGACGCCATGAAAGACGGTTTTACCACGGGTAAAACACTTGGTCTTGGTTTGCCCGGCGCTAAAAGGCTCGTCAATTTTTTTGATATCAAAAGCCAGCTGGGAAAAGGAACCACCGTCATTATATTAAAATGGAAAAATGGCTAATACTCCACATAAACTTGTTAGCCTTCCCAACCGGTCGTACCAGGCCATGGCCCGGTCAGAAATAAAGAAGATCGCAGCTGCAACAGGCTTCTCAAAAAAAAGAATGGCTGAACTTGAAATAGTGGTGGCAGAGATCACCACTAACCTTGTGAAGCATGCAAGCAAGGGCGGTCATATACTTGTTAAACAATTGCCTGAAGACAATCCGGGAATTGAAATGATCAGTATTGATGATGGGCCTGGTATGTCAGCCGTCGCCAAAATGATGGAAGATGGCATCTCCACTACCAATACCATGGGGCACGGGCTGGGTGCTATCAAACGTCTCTCAGATGATTTTGATATTTATTCCCAGAAAGACTGGGGCACCATATTACTGTCACGTATATACGTACATAAACCTGCCGCTTTCCCTAAAAAAACAGTTGATATCCGAACTGTAATGATAGCCAAAGAAGGCGAAACCAGTTGCGGTGATAATTACGAATACATCATTAAAGGCAACCAGGTAAAGATTGTAGTGAGTGACGGGCTTGGACATGGAGAAGATGCCAGTATTGCCGCAACAGCCAGCTTGCTTGCATTCAGAAATAATTATAAGACCAAAGCGAATGAGTTATTAAAGCTGATCCATACAGAAATCAGGAAAACAAGAGGTGTGGTAATGAGTATTACCGATATAGATTTTAATAATAAACAATTCTCGTATTGTGGCATTGGAAATATAACAGCTAAACTTGTAGGGATTGATCATAAACAAAGATCCTGTATTTCCTATAATGGCATCGTGGGGCATTCTGTACCCAGCACCATACACAATCATATGTACCAGTGGGCAAAAAACGACCTGCTTATTATACACAGTGATGGTCTTTCAACGAGGTGGGACCTGCAAAAATATCCTTCTATTACAAAACATGATTGCAGCATCATTGTTGCTGCTTTGTATAAAGACCATAACCGTGGTAATGATGACGTAACAATTTTAGCCATCACACAAAAACAGGCAACCAAATGAGGACAGTTATCAGCAAACTGGAAATAGAAAATGAGATGGATCTTGTACTGGCGCATAAAAGAGCTATGCAGATCGCTAAGTTTGCTGGCATTGGTATTCCTGACCAGACAAGGTTCGCCACAGCCATATCAGAGATAAGCAGGAATGCACTGGAAAACTGTGGTGCAGGTACTGCTGAATACGGGATTTCATCATTAGTGGAAGGGGAGTATACTATTGATGCACTCATTTCGGATTGTGGCAACGGGATTAAAGATCTTGACAACATTCTTAAAAGAAACCTGCAGACACATGTTGGCAAAGGGCGTGGTATAGCCTTTTCAAAAAAGCTGGTGGATGTATTTAAGATAACGTCAAATGATAAAGGCACAAAGGTTTTTTTAGGCATTGATGTTCCGGTAAATGGCACACCAATCAATAACCTCATCATACAAAGCTGGATAAATCATTTAAAAAAAGAACAACCCTTAAATGCGTATGAAGAATTAAAAATAAGAAATGCCAACCTGATGCAGTTAACAGAAGAATTAAGGCAGGAAAAACTAAATACAGAACATCATTTATCACAAATTGCGAAACTGAATGACAAACTGCAAAAAACGAATGAATACCTCGAAGAGTTCGCCTATACCGTATCGCATGATCTTAAAACACCACTGACGAGCATTAACCTGTCGCTTCATTTTCTTGATGAAGTAAATGATCCGGAATCAAAGATCGTTTACATAGATATCATTGCCCGTGCTGCCAAGCGGCTTGAAAGAACGGTACAGGGGCTGGTTGAAATAATTGATGTACAGACACAAAATAAGAACCTTGCTAAAAAAATAAACCTGGAAGAATTCTTTACCGACCTGCTGGAAGAATTTAAACCGCAGATAGATGGTAAAAACATTTTAATTGAACACAGCTTTATGGTAAACGAGCTTTGTTTTTTAGAAGCTTATCTCAACAGCATTTTAACAAACCTGCTGAGTAATTCTATCAAGTACCGTCAACCAGATCAAACATTGAAAATATCTGTAACAAGCCGAAGGAAAGAAGGCATGGTATTGTTCACTATAACCGACAATGCAGAGGGTATTGATCTTGCAAAAAATGGAACGAGGCTTTTTACTCCATTCAACCGCTTTAATACTCAAACAGAAGGAAAGGGCATTGGCCTGTATATCATAAAAAAAATGGTTGAGAAAAATGATGGCCGCATCGAAGTGGAAAGTGAAAAAGGCAAAGGCACCACGTTCAGGCTTTACCTGAAAGAATATAGTGTGCCCAAATAACCGCTGCATTTTTAATAGTATACCACTATTATTCCAGAAAAACAATAGCCTGGGACTTGCTTGCAAAGTTTATGCAACGTGTTGCATGAACTTTATAAACCCTGTTAATTACACCATTACATACGTATATTCATAAAAGAAATTTAAAGCGGGAAAATTCACATGTTTGATTGCTTCAATTTAAACAGGGATGGTTTATAAAGCCATCCCTGTTTTTATCACAAACATTAAATTGTTTATTGCAACAATTCTTTTTCCTTTGTTTTTTCTGCCTGTTTAATATTTACTTCCCTGCTAATCATTGACTGAACTGATTTTTGCTTTTCCTGTTTCTCCTTACGTTGTTTGCTAAGATTGATCAATAGCACACTAAAAAGAATGATTGCAAGCCCCACTCCCTGCAGCAAAACGAGTTGCTCTCCTGCAAAAAACACACCCAGTAATACTGCAACAACAGGATTTACATAAGCATAGGTGCTTACCTGCGTTGCCGGTCTAACCTGAAGCAACCATACATAAGCGCTGTAGCCCGCAAGCGACCCCATTGTAATTAAATATATTACTGACCACCAGGCTTCACTGCTCACCGCCTGCCATTGAAAAGTTTTTAATTCATTACCACCTGCGCTTATAATAAAGAACGCCAGCGATGCAGCCAGCATTTGCCACATGGTGTTTGCAGTAGCCGAGCCGGTGCCATTGTATTTTGAATAAAGGGAACCAGCCACCCAACTGATACATCCCAGGATGATTGCTATCAATGCTATCAATTTTGCACCACCGCCGCCTGAAGAAAAAGCTTCTGATACTTTCTGGCTGAACAATAACAACACACCTGCAAAACCAATTACAAGACTTATAATAATGGATCGGTTACCAAAGTTTTCTTTCCACTTTGGTTTATCCAGCACCACGAACCATAACGGTGCCGCAGACACGAAAATGGCCACCAGCGAACTTGGTAGTTCCTGTTCCACCCATATTACGGCACCGTTACCCACAAACAGCAACAGTAAACCGGTAATTACGGCAGGCTTAATGATTTTTGGATTCCAGATATCTTCCTTTTTATACAAACACCAGCCCAGCAATATAAGACCGGACGCAGCAAAGCGTATGGCACCCATTAAAAAAGGCGGAATGCCCTGCAGTGCTTTCTGAATAAAAAAATAAGTAGAACCCCAGGCCAGGTACACCGTTGCAAAAGCCAGCGCAACCATGGTAGTGGAAGCCTGCTTTGTGAGTTGTTTTGTTTCCATTGCTTCTTACATTTAATCTTTAAAACTTTATTTCTTCTTTACAGCCTGTTTTGTTTTAGCAGGCTTCTTTTCAACAGGCAGCAACAGTTGTTGTTCTTCTTTCACCGTTTCCAGCACAATAGTGGTTTTGGTGGAAAGTATATTGGGAATCTTTTGCAATGAGGTCCTCATAAATTCCATCAAAGAGGCAGAATCTGCAGTACGCACTTTTACCAAAAAGCAATCCTCCCCTGCTATATGATGCACTTCCTGCACGGCTGTTAATTTTGAAAGTAGTTTTGCTGTTTCAGAGGAGCAGGTAAATCCTTCCTTTGATTTGATGAATATAAAAGCCAGCAGTTTTTGTTGAACAGCTGCCGGGTCTATCACCGTATTGTACTGGCGTATCACTTTACGCTGTTCCAGTTTCTTCACCCTTTCCAACATGGCAGAAGGTGCCATATCCAGTTCCTTCGCCAGGTCGGCATTAGAAATGCGGGCATTATTCTGCATCAGGTTCAGTATCTGAAGATCGGTTTCGTCCAGCTTAATATCCATCCGATTTATTTTCTGTAAATATACTTAATAACAGAATTAAATTCAGAATAAGTTATCAACGGCAGAATTTTAATCGGAACGGCTTTATACAGACAAAAAGCGCTTTATGCCAAAAAATTAAGGCACTGTGTTTGAAGCAGAAAATAAAAACATTTATTATGAGTAACAGAATATTTGCCGATGCGTTTATACAGGAGCTGCAGACTGAATACAACGCCACTAAAAGGTGTCTTGAACGAATACCGCAAAATCTATTTGAATATAAGCCTCATCCCAAATCAATGAATATGGGATACCTGAGCCTGCTGGTGGCTGAAATTCCATTATGGATAAGTACAGCAATTGAGAAGGGCGCAGTTGACTTTGCCACTTATGAACGCTACCAGTTAACGACAGGACAGGCACTTACAGAACATTTTGAAAATTGCTTTGAAGGTGCTGTAGTGGCTTTGCAAAACAACGATGACAAATTAATGGAAGAACCATTTCTGCTGCAGGATAATGGAAAGGTATTGATGAGGCAAACAAGAAAAGAATGCGTCAGCTCAAGCATCAATCACTGGGTGCATCACCGTGGACAGCTTACAGTGTACATGCGGCTGAATGATATTTTGGTGCCATCCATTTATGGACCTTCGGCTGATGAAAAAACTTTTTAGTATCATCTTGTAGAATGCATTCCACAATAAATATTGTTTAACATTTTCATCAGTTTTGTGAAGAGACAGGGCATTATTTTGGCGGCTTAGTTAATAACCAAAATTTTTTATTATGAATAAAATGGAGAAAAAGAACCTGATGGATAAAATGATCCGTGAGCTCGAAGATATTGCCAACAGCCAGACTTCTTTATTGAAGAAGATAGCTCAGCTGGAAGCAGACAACATAAATTTAAACAATGGATTACTGGATAAAAAATTGCCATCAATCCATGAAAAAATTGATGATGGGTTAATTGAAGTGAACGAAGTAGCTGCATCTTTTACAGACCTGAGAGATAAGTTTGTAAAGGATAACCAGCTTGATAAAATTGCAGAACCTGCAGTTTAAACAAAAGAAAAATAAGAGGAACAAACAAAATAAGTGGCTCATATACCGGGCCACTTATTTTTTAATTAATCTTAAAGTAAAACTATATGGTTTACAATACATTTAATGCGGCTTATAGAATAACTACTATACGTTAACAATAACATAAACTACGCAGTATCTCCCATGGGCTTATTAAATTTGTCATGCTAACGTTTTAACACCTTGATATTTCTGCCCAAATCCGCAACTTATCCACAACAGTGGACTAAAGATCACCCGGAAACGTTATCAACCCATAAAGAGCTTTTACCAGCAATTGCTGTCCATATTTAAGTGCGAAACCAACCAATATGATGAGAGAAATGAAGAACCTGTGTTTGAAATTCACCGTTGCTGCTGTTATTTCCTGCAGTATTGTATCATGTTCTACCAGTAAGAAGTCCGCAATAGTGGTAAGCCCTGTTCCCGTTTCAGTCGGGATAAAAACAGACTCTGCTTATAAACTTAAGCCCAAATCATTTTACGAAAACATCATAAAAAAAGGAAGTGGCAGCGGCAGTGCAGGCTTTTGCAGGTTTCACAAAGCTGATAACAAATATTATTTTGAAATACCGGATTCTGTTTTTGACAAAGACATCCTCGTGGTAAACAGGATCGTTAAGGCAGCGGCACAGGTGCGGCCCGATAATGAATATGCTGGTTATGGTGCAGACCAGATCGGTGAGAATATTATACAATTCAGCAAAGGCGCTAATAATAAGGTATTTATTAAAAAAATAGAATATTCTAGCAGCCGTTCAATTGACTCAAGTGAAAATGGCATGTACAGGGCCGTTACAAAAAGCAACCTGCCTCCTATCATGGCAGCATTCGACATACAGGCCTGGGCACCTGATTCTTCAAGTGTGCTTATAGACATGACCGAATACATCAGTGGGGATAATGACCTTTTTTTCTTCAGCGGCCAGCAGAAAAAAGTATATAACCTTAGTGTGTTGCAAAAAGACAGGTCTTATATAGAGCAGGTGGCTGCATTTCCCGTAAACATTGAACTAAAAACTGTAAAAACATACAGCAATGGCAATTCATCACTTGCGCTGTCATTGCCTTACTTAACATACGAGTTAAACACTTCGATGGTGCTGCTGCCAGCTGCTCCAATGAAAACAAGGCTGGTGGATCAGCGTATTGGCTATTTTGGCCGTGGTTATGTTGACTTTGATATTCCGCATCCACAGGGTTTTAATGGTACCTGGTTAGCCACCCGCTGGCGCCTTGAACCAAAAGAAGAGGATATAGAACGGTATAAAAAAGGAGAATTGGTGGAACCGCAAAAACCGATCATTTATTACATCGATCCGGCTACTCCCAAAAAATGGGTGCCGTATTTAATTAAAGGTGTAAACGCCTGGCAAAAAGCTTTTGAAAAAGCCGGGTTTAAAAATGCCATCTATGCACTGGAAGCACCTGTAAATGATCCTTCCTGGAGCCTTGAAGATGCAAGACACAGTGCGATTGTTTACAAAGCATCCTGGGTACAGAATGCAAGCGGGCCCAATGTAAATGATCCACGTACAGGCGAAATTCTTGAAGCGCATATCAACTGGTATCATAACGTAACAGAAATACTCCGTGACTGGTATTTTACACAAGCGTCCCCAAGTGATCCTGCTGCCCGTAAAATGATATTTGATGACAGCGTTATGGGTAAACTCATCACATTTGTCTGCAGTCATGAAGTAGGTCATACACTCGGGCTGGCGCATAATTTTGCGTCTTCGTCCACCGTACCTGTAGATAGTCTCCGGAGTAAAAACTGGGTGGCAGCCAATGGCCTTTGTCCTTCTATTATGGATTACGCCCGTTTTAATTACGTGGCGCAACCTGAAGACAGTATGACTGAAAAAGAATTGATCCCTTCAATAGGACCTTATGATGAATGGGCAATTGAGTGGGGTTACCGCTGGTTTTCTTCTTTTGCTTCAGCAACACATGAAAAAGAATTTTTAAACCAGTGGGTGGTAAAAAAATTACAGGATCCAAGGTTGTTGTTTACATATGGTGGTGCCCGTTGCCAGTCCGAAGACCTGGGTGATGACGCCATGAAGGCTGGCGCTTATGGTATACGCAACCTGGAAAGAATAATGCCGCAACTGCTGCAATGGGCAAAATTGCCCAACGAAAATTATGATGGTGTAAATAAGATGGAAGACCAGGTGGTCTACCAGTTTAAGCGTTACATCACCAATGCTTCAAAAAATATCGGGGGTACTTATTTCACACCTAAAACAGCAGAACAAACAGGTCCTGTTATTGAATATGTAAGCCGTGAAAAACAAAAAGCTGCTGTTACTTTTTTACAGAAGGAACTTTTTACTACACCACGCTGGTTATTCAATGAACAACTAGCTGCGATTACAGGAGGTAACGGTTACGGCACCGTGCTTTCGCTTCAGAAAAATGTGCTGAATGATATATTGTCCTTACAAACATTAAAGAGCCTGGTATACCAGCAGTCTTTACAGCCTGCAAAAGTATACGCACCATCACAACTACTGGATGATCTTGAAAGCGGTATCTGGGCGGAACTGCAGACAAATGCACCTGTTGACCTTTACCGGCGCAATTTGCAAAAAGCATACATCGCACAATTGCTGAGCCTGCAAAATACCGCCAGCAATGGCAGTGCCGGCATTTACACATCTGATCTTTCAATGACAGATTTATTATCTGTAATAAAAGCGCATAAACTCCGCCTGCAGAAAAAAATTACAGAAGCTTTGCTGAAATGTAAAGACGAAGAAACAAAATGGCATTTGTCAGATGTAGCAGCAAGACTAAAAAACACTACCGATGATGCAGCAGGATTACAATCTTCCAAAAATGCCGGTGGCAATACGATCGATGAGAAAAACATCAACAACCTCCGCTCCTCACCTGTTCCCTCTTTTGATGCTTATATGCAATCAAAAAGCCTGAACTGCTGGAGCAATATGGACAAATAAAAGCAAATATTATGATAAAAAAAGCCGTCTCAAATGACGGCTTTTTTTATCTATTTATTTACAGTTACTATTGCTGTGAAGTACTATTACCAGCATCATTAACCATTACAGCCTTATACACTCCATTTTCCTGTATCCTGGCCGAATAAGCATATTGATTATCTCCTATTTTCAACGTTGTTATATCATACAGCTTATCTCCATACTGGCTTTTCATCTGGTCAACTACGGGTTGTGGTACCCATGTATTGAGTATCGGCAGGGCGGACCATTTTCCCAGGCCAGAACTGGAAGCTGCACTCCAGTCAACATTAACGCCACGGGGCAATGCATTAGTCGTATTCATTGAATTTTGCATATCCGTTTGCGTTGCAGGAACTGTTGGCTGCACTGTGTTTTCTACAGGCGTGTTAGTTGCCTCAGGCGTTGTAACAGGTGCGGCGGTACTTTCAGTGGTAACAGGATTCTCTGTTGCCACCGGCGCAGGATTTGCAACTGTTGAATCTGGCGGATTACTCACATTTGAATTAGCCGGTTCGGCTATTACAGGTGCAGGCACAGGCACAGCGCTTGGGTCTGTTGCCACCGGGTTGGTGAGCTTTGCACTTGTATCAATCGCCTGGTTAGGATCAGGTGTCAACCTTAAAGAATCTGGATTATTGTACTGGCGGGATGTATCAATAACACTGGGGTTTTGCGCCAATGCAGCAAAACTACCGCCTGTAACCAGCAATGCTAAAAATATCTTTTTCATAATACGTGATTTTGTTTTTGAGATTAAGAAATTGCTTGCCACCAGGAATACTGCAATTCCCATACCTCAGCCAGAATGAGTACTGTGATCATATTATTGCTGCATAAATTCAACAAATGAGCGCTTAACCGGGGAAATTATTTCTTCACTGTATTGCCAATCCTTTTTTCGCATATCTGTCTTTTACTTAACTTCATACGCTATAATCTTACTTATGTCCAAAATATTTCTCCCGCTAATACTAACCCTGTTTTACGCATGCAATGAAACTGAAAATAAAACACAAAATGCAGCAAATGAATCAGCTCAATTAAATGCAGTTGCGGTAAAATATGTTCGTCTTGGCTTATCAGTTGGCGAATATGATAAGGATTTTGTAGATGCTTATTATGGACCTGATTCATTAAAACCAAACAGTACCGCAGGAACCATATTTCCAAAAGACAGTTTCCTGGCCGCGGTAGACAACTTGGCAAATGAGTTAAAAAAATTCAGTACCAGTACCAATGATACTATTGCCAAACGTGCACTGTGGATGTCATCACAAGTGAAGGCATTTGAAACAAGGATCAAAGTATATGGAGGCGATTCTGCCTCTTTTGAAAACGAAACAAAAGACCTGTACGGCGTAACTGTACCGGTGTACGACTCCAATCATTTCAAAAAACTTATTTCAAGTCTCGATCATTTACTAAAAGGCAAAGGCAGTGTAAATGACAGGTTTCAACAGCTTGCAGCAAATTTTATTATACCACCTGATAAACTGGATACTGTTTTAAAGGCTTCTCTTACAGAATGCAGGAAACGAACCCTGCAGCATTACCAGTTGCCTGCAGGAGAAAACTTTACACTGGAATATGTAACCAACAAACCATGGAGTGGCTATAATTGGTATAAGGGCAAGTATAAAAGTGTTATACAAATAAATACAGATATTAAAATATTAATAGACCGTGTGATCGATGTGGGCGGTCATGAAAGTTACCCCGGTCATCATGTGTACAATATGCTGCAGGAAAAAAACCTCTATAGGGATAAGGGCTGGGTTGAAACAACACTGTATCCATTATACAGCCCGCAGTCTGTAATTGCTGAAGGAACTGCCAACTTTGGCATTGCCCTGGCTTTCCCGGGGGATGAAAAAATTAATTTGGCAAAAAATGTATTGCTGCCGCTTGCCGGGCTTGACACCACCGGCATCTTCATTTATTTTAAAGCACTTGAATTAAAAGACGAACTGAACTATGCCCGCAATGAAGCATGCCGTGGTCTTCTTAACAAAACAATGACAGAGCCACAGGCGCAATACTGGCTGGAGAATTTTGCGCTGATGAGTAAAGAGGCGGCTAAAAAAGCTATTAATTTTATCAGGGATAACAGGAGCTATCTTATCACCTATAACTATGGTAAGGATTTGGTAAAAAATTATGTTATAAGCAAAGCCGGAAATGACACCAGTAAACAACGGGAATTGCTGAGCTGGCTGATGAGCAACCAGGTAAGACCGGCAGATCTGAAATAAGCCACTTAAATTATGGCTATCTTTAACAGGTCAACAAAAAAATAATTTACCCGTATTAAGCAAATAAACGTCACTGTTAGTTTATATGTATAAGATCTTCATATTCGTATCAGTATTTACCTGCATCCGTTTAAACATATTTGCACAGCAACTGCCAGATGAGCTGCTGGATATTGCCGCCTCCAAATACCCGCAGGAGAAAGTTTACCTCCAGACGGACAAATCAGTATACACCGGTGGTGAAACAGTTTGGTTCAAGGCATACATCACCGCTGATAATATGACGCAGCCGCTGAGCAAAACGCTCTATGCCGAATTACTGAATGATAAAGGTGCCGTATTACAGACTAAAATGATGCCCATCATTCTTTCCGGGGCATCATCAGATTTTATACTGCCCGATTCAGCAGCTGCTTCCCGTTTTTATATCAGGGCATATACCTCCTGGATGCTCAATTTTGACAGTACGCTGCTGTACACAAAAGCACTGCAGGTGATTCCTAAGAGCACTTCGTCTTCAAAAAAAGTAACCGCTTATACCTATACTGCAACCTTCTTCCCCGAAGGAGGTGACCTTATTCTGAATATTGAATCAAAAATTGCTTTTAAAGCTGCTGCACAGGATGGCACACCCTTTAACATCAAAGGCAATATAGTTGACAGCAAGAACAAAGCCATTACCGCATTTGCTGCTGTACATGATGGTATGGGGTATTTTACATTAACGCCGTTACCTGGCGAAACATATAAAGCTGTATGGAAAGATAAGGCCGGCCAGCAGCATGAAAATAATTTACCGGCTGCAAAACAGGACGGCGTGGCCCTCAGTGTGAGTATAAGAGAAGGCCAGTTGTATTATACATTAACCCGGCCCGATTCGGCAAATGCTGTTTTTACAAAATTTACTGTGGTGGCACAGATACAGCAACGCATGATGTACAATGCACAGATAAACCTGAGCAAGCGCAACACTGTATCAGCACCCATTGCCACCGACAGTATGCCGGATGGTGTAATGCAGGTCACTGTTTTTAATGCGGCCTTGTTGCCAGTAGCAGAAAGACTGGTATTTGTAAACAATAATAATTATTCATTTATAACCGATCTGCATCTTACGCAAAAAAATATGACAAAGCGTGGCCGCAATGAAATACAGATCGATGCAGGCGGCGCTTTGTTTACCAACCTGTCTGTTTCAGTTACAGATGCAGATGCGAACCCGGTAAGTAAAAATGAAGAGAATATTTATTCGGCATTATTATTAAGCTGTGATCTTAAAGGTTACATCTTCAACCCGGCTTATTATTTTTCAAGTGATGCAGATTCTGTGAAAGCTCATCTTGACCTGGTAATGATGACGAATGGCTGGAGAAGGTTTAAATGGAAAAAACTGCTGGCAAACGAATGGCCTGCCCTGCATTATGAACCAGGAAAAAGTATTGCAGTACAGGGGAAAGTGCTTGGACTTACAAAAGCACAGTTATATAACAGGCCGCTGACTGCAATCCTAAAAACAAAGAATAACCAACCTGAATATTACAGCATACCAATTGATCAGCAAGGCATGTTTTCGCTGGGCTCACTTTACTTTTTTGACACTGCAAAATTGTATTACCAGCTAAGTAATGACAAAGACAAAACTCTTTCCACTTCTGCTTATTTTAATTTTGATAATAATTTTATAAAAGCGCCTGCATTTAATAATGATCTAAAAAATAGTATACCCGTTCCCGACAGAACAGACACCTCATCTTTTTTAAAAAACCGGAACCTTGCCGCATTGAGAAAAATTGAACTGGATGCGAAAAAAGTACAGACACTGGAAGAAGTAAAAGTTGTACGAAAGACTGTATCTTTAAAACAAAAGCTGGATAAAGAGTATACATCCGGCTTCTTTAGTGGCGATGATGGCTACACCTTTACAACCGAAGATGATCCTTTTTCCCAATCATCACCCAGTGTGCTGGCCTACCTGCAGGGAAAAGTACCCGGTCTGCAGATAAATACCAACGGTGGCGGCAGTGCGATATGGCGTGGAACCAATACCAGTTTTTTCCTGAACGAGATGCAGGCTGATGTTAATTTGATACAAACGGTGAATATGACAGATGTGGCGCTGATAAAAATCTTCCGGCCTCCTTTTTTTGGTGCCAGTACTGGTGGCGCCGGTGGTGCTATTGCTGTTTATACAAAAAAAGGTGCCGGCACCAATCCTGCAGCTACAGGTCTGCCCTCCACCAATATCTATGGCTACTCTGTAATCAGGCAGTTCTACTCACCCGATTATGAAACTGATGCAGACCAGGGTTCAAAAGATTACCGAACTACTTTATACTGGAATCCGAATGTCCATTTTGACAAAAAGATACGCCGGGTGGTGTTGCCTTTCTTTAACAGCGATAACTGTAAAAAAATAAGGGTGACCGTGGAGGGTATTGATGAGAATGGTGTACTGACAAGAGAAGAAAAGATCTTTGAGTAGGTGTATCTTAAATAAAAAAGCAGTTTTATTTTTTCCGGCTTTTGTGTACTTTGTTTCACAAACCTTATGTTATGATGAAACTAACTGTTCTGTACAATCACCCTACAGACGAAGCTGCATTTGAAAAATACTATAAAGCCATACACCTTCCGCTGGCAGAAAAGATCCCGGATGTTGGTCATTCAGAATTTACAAAATTCCTGCCCTGGGCCGATGGCAGCCAGCCAGTATTTTACAGGATGGCGGAATTATATTTTTCATCTGAAGAAATACTGATGCAGGCTTTAACGTCTGCTGAAGGACAGGCGGCGGCTGCAGATATACCTAAGTTTGCTACCGGTGGCTTTCATTTCCTCATTGGAAAAGTATAGGTAAAATTTTCCAATTCCCCGGCGTTTATAACAGTTCATCCATATATTTATTTAAAGCTGTGCACAGATAAAGTATTTTCACAGCAATAAAATAACATAAGCATGGAAGTACAGATCATTCTTTTTATCACCCTGCTTTTTTACAGCATCGTCGTAAGCCAGTCTTTCTCGTACATTATTTCTCTAACTGCAATACAGCAGGAGATGGATGTAACCTGTTACATTAAATTCCGGCAGGCAACAGATAAAAAATTCCAGGCCCGGTTTAAACCGGTGATATATGTCACCCTTTTCTCAAATATCTTACTTGTTACATTAGCTGCATTACAAACAAACAGCATCCTATTTATTTCAGCCAATATCTCACTGCTTGCTTTAATTGCAGATATTATTTTTACACTAAAAGGTAACGTTCCAATCAATAACATCATCAATAAATGGACTGTGCATGATTATCCCGCCGACTGGCAGGTGTACAGAAAAAAATGGTTCAGCTTCTTCTGCAAAAGACAAATAGCCAATATCATTGGCTTCATCGGTTTACTGGCCGGAACAGTTATAAGGCAGCAATAACATGATACTAAATTGATACTGAAAAAAAATCTTTCCGGCACTTTGATTGCTTAACTTAGTAAGACAATACATTTTACTATGCAGCCAATTAATAAAGACCAGGTTCAACAGGAAGTATTTGATCTCTATGATGACTATGCCCACAACCGCATCAACCGGCGTGATTTTATGCAACAGCTTTCCACTTATGCAGTAGGTGGTATTACAGTTGCTTCGCTGATGAGTTTCCTGATGCCTGATTATAAAAATGCTGTACAGGTACCCGCTGATGATCCGGGTGTGGAAGCTGAATATGTTTATTATGAATCTCCAAAAGGTGGCGGCAAAATAAAAGCCCTGCTTGTAAAGCCGGCTGGTACAAAAGAAAGACCTGGCGGGGTGATAGTAGTGCATGAGAACCGTGGTCTTAATCCACATATAGAAGATGTGGCAAGAAGAGCGGCGCTGGCTGGCTTTATTGTGCTGGCGCCCGATGCATTAACGCCCTTGGGAGGTTACCCGGGTGATGATGATAAAGGCCGTGAATTACAAAGTAAAAGAGACAGGAATGAAATGCTGGAAGACTTTATTGCTGCATACAGCTACCTGGTACAGCACAAAGATTGTAATGGTAAAGTTGCGGTGGTGGGCTTTTGTTTTGGCGGCTGGATAGCTAATATGATGGCAGTACGAATTCCCGAACTGGCTGCAGCTGTTCCCTTTTATGGCGGACAGCCCGCCGCAGATGATGTGCCCAAAATAAAAGCTCCCCTGCTCCTTCATTATGCTGCACTTGATACAAGGGTGAATGAAGGCTGGCCTGCTTACGAAGCTGCATTAAAAGCCAACAATAAAACTTATACAGCTTATATATATCCCAACGTTAACCATGGCTTTCATAATGACACAACACCCAGGTACGACAAAGAGGCTGCCATCCTTGCCTGGCAGAGAACCGTAGATTTTTTTAAAGAATACTTAAAGTAATTTTTAAGCTGTACTTGTAAGAATCAATATTTAGGATCAATCGTTTTTACAAAACGAAACATTTTCCATTGATCACCCAATCCCCATGTCTCGTTGCCATAATCATCTTTTTTATAAAAGCCTTTTACATTCTCTGCCGTATCAGAAAAATTATAAATGAGATATACAGGATCGTTACCGGACCAATTTGTTTTTAAGTAATACCAGCCCGGGCAAATCTTACAAATATTTTGATGAGAAGCGGCTTCCGTAATGCCAACGTCTTTAAGCAGTTTGAATATTTCCGGGTACGAATTTTCTACAGGAGGAAGTTTATTAACATGCGTCAAACGAAAAATGGAATCGAGCGATGGATCACTCCGGAGTGAGCTAACAAATTCATCCAAATACATTTTACTATTATTGAAACGTTCGATAGCCTGTCCGGGGAATGTATTATACCTGCACCCCAGCAGGAACGAAAAGGTGATTAGTACAAAAAGCAGTATTCTTTTTAGAAAAGGCATGAAATATTTACAGTGAGATACAGGTAAAGATTTTTTCCATGAATTTTCATTCTTTTTTAAATGTGCCCGTAACCAGCAGCACAATCCTGTAAATAATCCTCCGGGAAGCAGGAATAACTACTTTTTCTGTTTACAAATAAAGGGTTGGCAATCATTTTCCTTTTATCGTGTAATTCAGACACAATAAGGCTTTCGGGGAAAAAATGACCGTTAAGCATCATTAAACGGGGCAAAACTTGGTTTTAAAACAACAAACGCCCAGCTTACTTTTACAAAGTAATTGAGCGTTTGAGATTATTAGAAGAAGATGACAACCAATCGTGGGAAAGTGGGCAAATTTAATACACTTATTTGTTAAGAAAGTACCACAGGCAAAAAATATTTTTAAGAATTTTCATATGGCAAGCAATCGTTAAAAACCTCCCGTTTCCACGGGAGGTTTTGTTTTATCAGCCTTTTCTCACTTTATAACAAAACTTCCGGCACTCACCTGGTTATTTTTCGACATTCGTCACCTTTTCCTTCCTCCGTTTAATTTATTCACACGCAGTTTTGCCTTTGGCGGTTTGTTTGTGCGGTCACCCTTTACCTCTATTTCTGCTACATGTTCCGTTGCAGCAGGATGTTTATCATAATAACCAGCTGCAACTTTTCCCATTATCATAACCTCCCTCACTACGCTTTCTTCCAATACAAAATTATTTTCACCCGTATAGTTTACTTTCATTTCCTTTTGGATA
Organism: Ferruginibacter sp.; assembly: GCA_047600665.1. Lineage (GTDB taxonomy): Bacteria > Bacteroidota > Bacteroidia > Chitinophagales > Chitinophagaceae > Ferruginibacter. The sequence continues at coordinate 731,362 of JASGKJ010000002.1, read as the reverse complement.
TACCCAACCGAGCTTACAACCAATACATCATTTTTACTTATTGCATTTAAATGATAAATGCCATCTGAATTACCCAAAAAAATGCGTTCTGTACCCTTTATTTGAATGCGGGCATCAGCAATGGGAATACCGGCATTATTAGTAATCTTCCCGGATATTTCAAACGGGTTATTTTGCTCTTTCTGTATGTCCTGCTGAGCTTTTGTTTCATTGTTTCTTTTTACCTGTTCCTGCGGATGAGGTGTCGCCGCCTGGGCCTTACCTGCATTATTCTTAAAAAAAAGCAGGAATAGCATAACAACATAATGCCAGTACCACATCATCTTCCTTTTTTCATAAACAGGTTTTTCAATTCGCCTGTTTAACTGGTCTGCATAAAAACGGCCACAGGTATTTTCCTGCCGGTTGCTTATAAAGTAATTCAATACCTCGGTATCGTTCATTGTGGTAAAATCCACTACGGTTTTAGCACAGGCTTTGCAATGACGGCCCTGTTCTGCGATGGTCATATGCTGCCAGTTTTCGTGGCAGGGTTGTTTAATGGAGAGCTGTAATTTTTGTGTCATAATAACCTGTTTACAGCATGGATGCTGCAGGTTTTATTTTTACATAATCAATGGAAAATTACAGGAAATACAGGTCTATCTTTTTCCTGCAGACCTTCTTTGCTCCTTATAGCGAAGTACATCTTTTAGCAGGGACTTATCCTTATTAAAATATTTTAATTCAGATACAATAGCAGGATCGTTTACGGCAAGCCCCGATACTATTTCGTAGGCTATTTCCTGCACACGACCGGTTACCTGCTCATTTTTATCCACTTCATGCCGGAGTGCAGTTAAAAAAACCGGCTTATTATGAAGGGTAGTATCTTTTTGATACACATCCTCGATAGCCTTTAGCAATAAGCCGGGCTCTTCAATATTTTGAAAGTAATTATTAATGCAGTTAAATGCATCCATCTCTTTCCGCCACCCGTGCAACAACAGTTCCTGTGCAGGCCCGGGGTCATACATTTTATTACGCATCAGCACAGCAGCTTTTACATACCTGCCTGCTTCCACATGCTCATCAGCCACAGCCTGGAAATAGGTCATGGCTTCCTTTTCCTTATGCAGTTGCCGGTACAGATCGCCTGTTTTTTCATACTCTTTCATTTCCTTATACAACCCGATCGCACTGGTTATCATCTGCCCTTTTTCGTAACAGGCTGCTGCTTTGGATTTGTTTTGAAGCATTTTGAGATAAACAGCAGCAGCTTCGGGATAAAGCTTTCCATTTTCAAGCGTTTGTGCGGCACTGTTATGATCCTTGAGTAATTTCATATACACAAATGCAGCCTTATCATGCTTGCCTTCATTGATAAGTTTCTGGGCAGTTTCCCTGTATTGCCGCAATAAAGCCGCATATGCATCCATTGGCAATGGCGCACTTCCTCCCCGTCCGCCTGAGTAAGAGCTGCCAAACAAATCAAAGCCAGCCCAGTTCCTTTCAAGTTGTAAATTACCCGTCATGCCACCCCTGCCTGTTCCATTGTCAAGTGGTATTGCATATTTTAGTGCTTCATCAGGATTGTTCTTAAACATGTCCAGCAACTTCTGCATTTCTGTCTGGTTACGTCTTTCAAGCTTCTCCATATCCTCCTCCAGGTTATCTATCCATTTGTTGATGAAAGAAGGGAACATGCCTGTTAACTTTTCCAGCAGCTTTGGGAATTTTACTTCTCCCTTTCCACCACCTCCAGCAGTTTTCTTTTTTGAAAAAAGTGCTTTCAAAACAGACAGCTTTATTTTTTCCGCAGTGCTGAGTGGTTCTTCAGTAAATTGCTTTTTTGAAGGAAACCGGCTTTCTTCCATTGACTTCAGCAGGTCATCCGGTGGCAGTGTTTGTACTTCTGCCCTTTGTATGGCAGCGGGGATAAAAGCACCAGGAGCAGGTGTGATAAACTGCACACTTTCTGGTGCAGGTAATAAAAGCAGATTTCGCCAGTCCACCACCGTATCCAATGCCACCAAACCGCACTCAGGATGTAAAATATGCCGTGCTCCCGAAAGTAAACGCACCAATTCGCTGCTGCCAGGTATGGGAGAGAGCATACTCATTTGTGGTATATACAGGAGGTTGTGCACACACTGGCAGGGTTCGCATGCACCCAGTTCCCTGTTCTTCCATTCAGTTTTTGGCAACGCAATAAAACACCCCCATACATGAGTACTTTCAGCTACCGGCAACGCATACACGGGAAACTGACCGGGGCTTACTCCCAGCTGCTCCAGTTGTTGCAACCAGCGTACAGGATCAGCCCCTTTTAAGAAGAGCCCATCCCCTGGAAAAACGTTGGTTGTATGCGGTTTAACCTTCAGCTGCATGACTTAAAATATGTTCTATAAATGTAAGTATATTTTCCCGGTAAAAGGCATCAGCACTGATGATGGTCTGGCGTTGTTGTGTTGCAGGTTCAACAACAACAATGCAACCTTTTTCAGCGAGAGCAGCTTTCATCTTCATTGCTTCTTCATAATACATTTTTCCAGGCAGCAACCTGGGAGCAGTATCTATCACTTCTTTTACTTGTGCAAGCCCAAGTTGTGTAAATGTTTTAATGATCTTAATACAACTGATTGCTTCCTCACCAACGTTTGTAATGAATATGCCCACTTTACCTATATCCCCGTTATAATACAGCTCATTACCTGCAAAAAAGGTACTGGTGGCCATGCCCGGAAAACTGGTAATGTTAGCAACAATAAACACCTCCGCTATCGCCTGGTTACTGCTTATCAACCGGATATAACCATTATCATCAACTGAAACCATACTGCCATCACTAAATATAAATTCCCGCTTATGTCCACTTCTTTTGGCCGTTGCTTTAAAGGCCTGGTCAATATAATTATGTGATGAGAAAAATACCCGGTTGTGATGATCAAAGTACAACTGGTGATTGTTGAATACAAGGCGGTTATCACCTGTAATAGAAACACTGGTGATATTCTTTAAGATATTGGCGTCATTATAGGTCACAGGATGTTTTCTAACTTCCTCCTGCCTGGCCGGGTAATCAACATAAAAAATTTTACTCGTAAAAAGTAACTGCTCAAAAGTAATAGTACCGGTTTTAAAATCAGGCGCCAGCCTTATTCCATCCGGGTTTTGTAAAAGCATTACAAAAGAACCGTAGCCATCAAATAAGAACTCCCTGTACATGCGGGTATTTCCATTTTCAAATATACTTTTAGCGGATTCTGATGTATCAATACATGTAATACACACTTCCTTATTTTGGGGGTTATAAGAAAGAAAATGCACCTGGCCATTGGGTAGCCTGCCCACTTCATACAAAGAACCACCCGCAACGTTACGCAATACCAGTTCCCATCCTTTTTGACTTGCAATGCCCGGACTAAATTTCCGGCGGAAAAGGCTCCTGCCTGCAACACAATATTCTTCGTCTGGCAACAGAGGGATCAGCTTACTTATTTTATGCTGGATATGCAGTAATAACGGCAACGATTCCTGCAGCACTGCAACAGGTGGCGGAGGAGTTAACAGCCGGGCAGGCTTTTTCTGCCATAGTTTTTCCAATGACAGGCAAATGGTTTGCAGGTGCTGCATCCGGCTTTTCTTATTCCTGTAAAAATTTATTTCTCCCGTATCCGTTACCGTTATGACATACCTGATATAAGCATTATAATTCACCAGTTGCTGCTGAACAGCCGGGTACTGTATGGCAGCTGCAGTGGTGATATAAAAAATCTCCAGGTTCCTGTCCTGTTTATTTGCTTCCATAAATGCTGCCAGGCCATTACCAGGATTAAGCGCTGCATCAGTCTGCTGCAATGCATCAATGATCTCTCCTGTTGTATAGCAGCTGACCGGTGTATAGCGGTCACCCAAAACAAAAGCATCACTTTGAGTAACAGCCTTTGGATGCCGTGCAATGGCGATATAAGATGCAAACGCCAGTATTTTAGGCGTACCCCAGCATTTTAATGATATATCAATTAATACAGTGCGGTGCAGGTTATCTTTTACAGGTGGCATTTCACGGTGCAGGTACAGTGCTTCATTATTAGCTACCCTGTTTATAAAAACAAGCTCATCGTTCGCAAACTCAGATACGAGCAGCTTATCAAAATCCCCTTTATTGGACAGATCTGAAACTCCACCCAATGGCTGTTCACTCGGGTGAGCATTGTTAATCGGTATCTTAAGGCCAGCCCATACCGGTTTTATTAGAGCGGCAGTCTGAAAAGTTTCAGGATGCTGCATTAATTCATCCACGAAATCTTCATAAGCAGTATCCGTAGCCGTTATTGTTTCCAGCGCTGGCATCTCTTCCGGTTCTAGCTCCGGCAACTCACCCATTGCATCAATAACCGATTGCGTGGAAGGAAACTGCCGGTTAAGCAGGGCCACCACCCGCAATTCTTTATATAAAACTGACTGAGGCAGGTCTTTCTTCTTCGAAAATATCGTTCCTGCCCTTGAATATCCTGACAGGTCTATCGCAATCCCCTTTGATGTGGCACCATTTAACCGGTTATGAGATTGTGCAAAGACGGTTTGTAACAATATGCGGCGCCGTTTACCGGCTTTATATTCGGCAGGCATGTTTTGTAACATCCGCAGGAATTGAAATGCTTCCGCTTTTGAATCATCCCAGGAATTCGTTTTTATATGAACCTGCAGCCATGCACTGATGATACTTTCTGCTCTGCCGACTGAGTCATCCATGGTTTTATTGGTTGCGATCATGGCAAGCAAAAAAGATCCAAAGGGAGGCAGCCCCTGCTCTGCCATAGCACCAAGAATTTCAGCAACCTGCTTACTGAAGCCAATAGTACTGCCGCCGGGTATAGCCAACACTCCCCCTTCTTCTTCCCATGTCCAGAAGTAATCATTATAACACCTGTAGTAATCCTGCAGATTCATGCTTGTTATGGCTCTTGTTGTACAATTTTATTACTATTGAAAGTATTTCTCCATGAACCGATTGTTAAAGGCTGCAAAACACCCGGATGCAGCAGGCAATATTGGTACACGCCTGTCCACCATATAAAATATTCACCTGTTTCATCGATTCGCTCTGCAATGGCTTTTTCAAGCACTGAGAATTCAGGTGCATAGCCGGCAGGAAAAATAAACCGGTCCTTTTGCCAATACACATCACCATCAAGTGGTAACAGTGGTTCCCCTTTTATAAAGACACGCCCGTTGTTTAACAGGGTCCATTCAAGGGGTTGCAGTCTTACTGCCGGTGCTGTTTCAATATATTTACCGGCCATCTCCATACCGGTTACGAGTATGCTGACATTTTGTTCTTCCTCAACAGGTATCAATTTTACTTTTATGCTAACAGGCAGTTGAGAGAGGCTATGTTGAATATTGTCTATTACAATAGGCAGTGCCCGTTCTATTGGCGTCCAGAGCAGGGAGGGCAATTTACGTTCCGGTAACAGGCTGCCTGCAGGAAACAACAGATTATCCTTTAAATAATACAACCGGGTAAAAGGTATTGAACGAAGGCTGGCATGCTGCAGCTGATCTGCGGTAAAATCTTTTACCCAGATACTGCTGTCTGCCGTTGCCATTTTAAGATTATCCCAATGACGCACCTGAGATAAAAAGTCTTTATGTGCAACATCAATCTCCAGCAGGTGTATCAGATGGTCTGCAGTATTTTCTGCCATAAGTTTTCAATTTGTGCCTGGATGAACTGTTTATTCTCCACGTTCTTTATCCATCCGCAGCGTGTTTGCACATAACGCAGCTTATCCTTGATCACATTCTGTTCTTCAAAATTCAGCTGGCCACTATTCCATTTATCTGCCAGCAGTTGTACCTCTTTAATGATTTCTTCCGGGTTGGGCGCTTTATTAAATACAGCCTGCGGGTGTGCTTTTTCTGCCGTATCTTTTTCAATGATGTTATTGATAATGCCTTCCAGTATCTCCACCTGCTCCTCTGTATCCCATATATACTTAAGTACCCACAAGTCGCTCAGTACAGCTTCTTCCCTGCCGCATATCAATGCACTTGCAGCAATGAGGTTTTGCAGTTTTACTGCACGCCTGTCCGATACTTTGATCCCGGTGTTTCTTAAAGTATGCACTACATCAATAAATTGTTTTCGTATACCCGAAAGGTTTATTGTACGGCATGCTGCCTGCAGCTGACGTACAGCTTCAGAAGTGATCGCCGGCTTATTGACCTGGATATTATTTTCAAGGTTCCAACCTGCAAGTAAAACCTCGTGCAATTTATCAGGGTCCACATAATCACATTTCACCCTTATAAGAAAACGGTCCAGCAAAGCATTGAGCGCTTCTTCTTCCGGTAATGCATTACTTGCACCGACAAACATCAATGCAGGCAACTTTCTTGTTTCTTTTCCACGCCTGAATATTTTTTCATTGAGTGCCATCAGCAGGCTGTTGAGTATGGCACTGTTGGCATTAAATATCTCATCAAGGAAAATCATGGATGCTTCCGGCATCATGCCTTCTGTATTCGTCACCAACTCACCATCCTTCAGTTTACGGATATCGAAGGGACCAAATATTTCATTCGGCTCTGTAAAACGTGTGAGCAGGTATTCAAAATTTTTTCCGTCTTCCACGCACTGCGATAACAACCGTATGATGGCACTCTTTGCCGTACCCGGAGGTCCAAGCAAAAATGTATTTTCCCTTGCGATAAGACTTACGCCCAGCAGGTCCACAATTTCATCTTTACCGATAAACGCATTTTTTACAAACCTTAAAACTTCATTCAGTTTATCTATATTATTTTCCATCTTGAACAGTGAGGTTTAATTCTTTCCAAAATTTAGCAGCATGTATACCCAGGCTTGCTTTTATTACGGGCAGCAACCCAGGCAGCATGGCTTTTTTAATATCTTTTTTTGTAATGGTCCTGTCTGCATATAACTGCAGCAGGCAATTGTTATCTGTTACCGGATTCATATTGATCTGTTCAATATCGAGTTCGAAGCCAATACCCGAATAATGCCATTGCTGCAGGTGTTGACGGGCAATATTCAATACAGCATCGGTTGGGTCAATACGTTGCATATGCTGTACCAGCGCTGGCAAAAAGCGCAGGCAGAGATCAACTGAAAGTATTGCACCAGCGGTTACTTCCATACCAGAGGCCGGCAATAATTGTCCCAGCTCTTTTTCCGGTTGTTCCCGTGTGAGTATCAATTGCCCAAACGTATACACCACCTTTGCAGACCATAATGCTGCAGCGGCATTAAATGGAGGAGCACTATATGGATAACCAATACACTCTGCATCGTATTCAATTTTCAAGAAATCAGTTACAAGCTGATCGTCATCCGGCAAAAATTTGATCATCCTGTCGTAAAGTATTAGCTCTTCCTGCTGGCGCAAACCGGAAATTGTATCGTAGAAATGATAGGGCAAAGAAGTAATATAGTAATTAAAAAATAGTTGCTGGTTAAGCCGGTAATTAAACCGGGAGAGTAAATATACCGAAAACTATTTTCATATTATCCCGGCAGCAGCAAAAGCAATTTTACATTATACAGATCCGGCAGTTATTCCTTCAATTTCGCTTCGTATTCTTTTTGCAGATCATCTAAAGCAGCATCAAAGCCAGCCTTGTCGATAAAAGCACCCGGGTTATATGCATCTGTTGTCTTATGTTTTTCATGCAGGTCAAACTGGCTGGCATGCGATGCCAGCCAGATATCAAAAGAAATGTTTTTCATCGCAGCAAGTGTGTATGCATAATCTTCAGCAATACCGGGGTAAGCAGCTATCTCCGCAAATTTCTTTCCCGTTACAATAGTAGGCATGTTTGCCACCAGCACTTTGTATGAGCGGTTATCATCTTTTACAGTAAACAAAAAACTACAGGATCCTTTTGTATGACCCGGGTGATGAAGCAGGATAAGCTGCATACCACCTAATTCAACCGTATCGCCATTTTTTAACAGCCGGTCAGGCGTTACCGGCTGAAAGGTGCTGCCGTTACCCCCGAGCGCATAATCAGAACTGCCGCCATCCTGCAGCACTGCAGCATCTTTTTCATCCACCATCATTTTTGCGCCGGTTATTTTTTTTATAGCAGCCATCGCACCCATATGGTCATAGTGTGCCTGCGTGGTCAGCAATATCTTAATATCGCTTAAATTAAAACCAAGCTTTTCGATATTAGTTTTTATTTGCGTAGCAGAAGCTGCAAGCCCCGTATTGATCAATATACTTCCTTCTGCTGTAGTAATTAAATAACAGGCCAGGTCATAAGTGCCAACATAATAAAGATTACCTGCAATCCTGAACGGCTGATATTGCCTGCCCCACTCCTCATTTGCCGTCTTTGGCTCCTGCACAACCTGCGCCGTTGTACTGATCATTTTTACTGACAATACTGATACAAAAAATATACTCCTGAATAACTGACCTGGCATCTGAAAATGTTTTTTCAAAAATACCTGTTTTATAAAGTTCCGCAGCAATAAATATGAAAACAATGAACAAAACATAGTTGTAACTTTAAGAAAAAATACATTTAAACTATTGCGAAAAATTATGAAGAAAATAATGCCCTGTATATTCCTGCTGTTTTTTAATAAAAGCCACGCCCAAACGGTCAATGATTCCGTTGCCATTGTTCGTATACTTGAAAAAGAATCTGCCACCTGGCGATCCGGTGATATGTCTGCACACGCCGCCTGCTGGAGCATTAAGCCATACAGCAGGATACTCATTTCAACAGGTGACGGCAAAACGCTGGATGTACCACCGGCATTAATGGTAAACCCGCCTGCAGGCCTGATGGGTAAAGGCGGCACGTCTGCAAACAGTAATTATAAAATGAATGTCAGCAATAATACCGCATGGGTAAGTCATGATGAAATTTCCACTTCTGCTGATGGAAATCAAACTTATTCATACGAGTTCAGGATGCTGGAAAAAATTGAAGGTGAGTGGAAACTTGTCGGGCAATCGATACATATTTATAAGAAAGAATAGGCCATTTCTTTATAAACAGGAAATATAGCTTAAGTGCTAAAAAAGATCCTGAGAAGGAAAATTGTAAAAAGCATCTTTACCGCTATAGCAATACCATAGCACAACAAATACCTTGAAGAAAGTACATAATATTTTAACAGGTCGGATTCTTTTTTGTAAATCCAGGCTCCTTTGATAAAGCTTAAACCTGTTATAAGAAGAAGGCACCCCGTAAAAGCAACACTATTGCTGTAATCGAATACAGGCTTATTATTGCCTGCATTCCATAACTGGCATTGCAAATTCTGCAGAAGAGAAATCAACATCGCAATACCTGCTGTAAAAACAAGCACATTGATAATTCCGTTGAAATACTGTGCTTTTTTTATTAGCCAGAGATTTCCTGTTAAAAACAAACTGGCTGCCAGAATTATTTTAAGATCGTTGGTAACAAAGAACCGCTGCTCTTCTTTACCGGTAAAATCAAACTGAAAAGAACCGGTAAAAATTTCACTGACCGGTATAAAATGCAAGAAGATACAACCCAGTATAAGCAAGGCCTGGAGACCGGCAGGAAGAAATAAAACAACCCGGATTGCTGATTGTAAAAAAAGTTTCCTGTCGCCCGTTCTTTTTAATGACCGGGTATACAAAAATCTTACCCATAGGAATAGAGATATGCCACATAGAATATGAAGAAACAACATGCCGGTCAACAGAGTTTGAAAAAGCAATATACTCAATTATGATAAGTTATGATCAGGTTTAACACGGCCTGGTACTTTGAGTTCATCAAAAGCGTTTACCCTGTACCGTTATCTTATATCTCCTACCGCTGAATACGTAACGGTATATTTTTCGGCAGGGCTGATAATCTCCGGGATTGATCTTTTTTCTTTATCTTTAATAGCATGGAAACGTCCGGTAAACAGGAACGCATTATTGAAGCAAGAATGAAGCTGAAAAACAGGTTCGGGGAAAAGATGCGGTTAACGCCTTCGGTAGCTGATGATAAACCGATGGGTAAAGGCGGTTTAAACCGTCATGGCATGCCGCTGATACCAGTGGGGCAATCACTGACAGTAAAATGGCCAGTGCTGGATCTTGGCATACAGCCAACCATCCCTTTAAACGAATGGCGGCTTACTATTGATGGCGCTGTAGAACATCCCACCATATTTACATGGGATGACTTTACAGCCCTCCCGCAAACAGATGACCAATCCGACTTTCATTGTGTTACCACCTGGTCAAAATTAAATATTGACTGGAAGGGTGTACGTTTTCTTGACCTGGCAGCCATAGTGCAACCACTGGATGCTGCCACACATATTATGTGCTACGGCTACGATAATTACAGTACCAATCTTGCGCTTGAAGAAGCACTTAAACCAGATGTATTGCTGGTGCATACGGCTGAAAATAAACCGCTGGCAAAAGAACATGGTGGACCGGTAAGAATGATAACGCCGCAATTGTATGCATGGAAAGGCTCCAAGTGGATCAACAGGATCGAGTTTATGACGGCCAACCGCCCTGGTTTCTGGGAAGAGCGTGGTTACTCCAATACAGCTTACCCGTGGAGAAATGACCGGTACAGCTAGCAACGGTTAACACGTTCTTTACTCAAATTATACTTGCCGCATCTTGCCCTGTATATTGTCGCAATAGTACAGTCCTCCGGCCTCATGGTTAAAGTATATTTGTTTATTCATTAAATTATTCAGTATGGAAAAAGCAAATAAAACTTTACCGGTAGCAACGATTGATGCTTATATCGCCGGCTTCCCAAAAGAAACACAACGGCTGCTGGAGCAAATGCGATCCACAATCAGCAAAGCAGCTCCAAACGCTGAAGAAACCATTAATTATGCCATGCCCACATTTACATTGCATGGCAACCTGGTGCATTTTGCCGGCTATGCCCACCATATTGGTTTTTACCCAGCTCCTTCAGGCATTGAAGCCTTTAAAAAAGAATTGTCTGTGTATAAAGGAGCGAAAGGATCTGTACAATTTCCGCTGGACAAACCCCTGCCGCTGGCGCTTGTAACTAAAATCGTAAAATTCAGGGTAAAGGAAAATATGGAAAAAGCAGCCGCAAAGACAAAAAAGAAACTGAAATAAATATCATAGCCTTTTTTCACGGGCCGGTCATAAAATGACCGGCCCGTGATTTTTTATATTGCTACTGAAAATATTTTTCTCTGCATTCTGTCCGGTTTTAAAAAAGCACTCCGTCAATATGGTAAATAAACACAATTAAAACAAGAACATGACACAAAGAATGAACGCTTTTGAAAAAGGAGCAAGCGCAATGAAAGCAATGTATGGCTTGGGTATCTATCTGGCCAAATCAACTATTGAACAGCAATTACTGCATTTGATTTATTTCAGGGTATCACAGATCAATGGCTGTGCTTATTGCCTGGATATGCATTCAAAAGACCTGCGTGCTGCCGGCGAAACAGAACAGCGCCTGTATATGCTGGATGCCTGGCGGGAGGCACCTGTATACAGCAAAAGAGAATGTGCAGCATTGGGCTGGGCTGAAGCTGTAACAAAGATCACCAATGGCCAGGTGCCAGATGATGTATATGAAGCTGCAAGAAAAGAGTTTTCGGAAGCAGAAATGGTGGACCTTACGCTGGCAATAAATACCATCAACTGCTACAACCGTATTAACATTGCTTTCCGTACACCAGGAGGATCATACAAGGTTGGGCAGCATGCCGTAGCAAATTAAGGAGCTCATCAAAATATGTACAGGCTGCACACAAATATTGCTTTAAGGTTCCTCCAGCCTGTACGTATTTATTTTTTATACCAAAGAGATCACAATCAATATTGGTCAACTATTCTTTTTATTGAAAGAAAATCTGCAGATATAGCGAAGTAATTTGCCGGGGCATAAAAATCAATTCGTTTTTTTATCTTCCGGAAGTAATTTAAAATAGCTTGCTTTAAAACGTCCCTTTACAACTTTCCCTTTCACTTCTGCTTTACGTATTGCCTCGCAGAAACCATCTTTTGCATGAGCATCACCGTGATCGTCTATACCCGTACCATCCACAAAATAAGCTCTACCATTTATGCGTACTGCCAGGTCACAACTTTTTCCTTTTAATCCAAACTGGCATTCACCGCAGGATGCTTCCACCACCTGTAGTTTTTCTGTTGTATCAGCCACATTTGCTGTATTTGTTTGCGCTGTTGCATTAACAATGATAAAGCAACTTAGTAAAAAGGAAATTACTTTTTTCATACTTATTTTTATTGATCTGTTATATACATTTCATGGCCTTCGGTATCGGCCTTTTTCCGTTCGTTACCCAAAAATTTATTTCGCCAACCCATTACAGCTGCAAGTAACCCCATGAATGTGAGCAGTAAAAATGCTTTAGACAGGTCTGTCTTTTCTGAAATAAAACCAATAACAGACGGGCCAGTTAAAAACCCGATAAGCCCCCCTGTTGTTACCATTGAAAACCCTTCCACCGTACTTACGCCCGGGATATTGGCAGATGCCCTGAATAATACCGGGACAATACAGGAACATCCAAAACCCACCAATATATAACCGGTCACTGCAGGTACAACAGCAGATGCAAATGAGACCAGTAAGAAACCAAATGCCGCAAGCAGGCTGCCGCCTACCACTAACTTTTTACTTCCCGTCTTTTCAATAATAGTATCCCCGTTAAACCGGCCAATCGTCATTGCAATGGCAAAGCCGGCGTAACCGATACTTACCAGCCTGCCCCTGGTTTCCAAAACTTCCCTGAAATAAATACCACTCCAGTCTGCCACACAACCTTCTGCCATAAATGTAACCATGCAGATAAATGATATACCCAATATCGTTAGTGAGGGCAGCTTTATATCTGATTTTGCATGAATGATCTCATTATTCGCCACCAGGGTCTTCCTGTTCAGCAGCAAAACAGTGATCAATACAAGTGATACAATTTCTATCTGCCATCCCGAATTTATACCAATGGAAAAAAAGAATATGGCCAGTCCGGCACTTACCGCACCACCAAGACTATACATTGCATGGCAGGTGCTCATAAATAAGCCATTGTATTTTTTCTCAAGAATATTAACGGTGGCATTTGCAGATACACCATTTAAAAAGCTAACCAGTCCATAAAAATAAAGGCAAAGCCAGAACATAAGCCTGTTAACAGAATTGAGTTGTAAGATCATGATACAGCAGATGAGTATATACCCATTTGCCATCCATTTACCAACAGGAATCTTTGCAAATATCTTCCTCGATAACAGCATGCCGGTAACAGCCCCCAGTGGTGAAAGCAATAAAGAAAGCCCCAGGGTGGCATCTGTAAATTCGAGGTTACGTTTTATCTTGGGAATGGCGGCCACCCAGGTACCAAATACAAGGCTGGAAACAGCAAATAAAAACCCTACTGCAAATACAGGTTTATTTTTTATAAATGAATGTATATTTTTTATCATACAGGCTATAAAAATACGACACATCTGTTTGTTAAACACATTAACTTACAGTCATGAAATATTTACCTGCACTCCTGTTTATTTTATTGTTTGGCTGTGGTGAGCAAAAAAATACATTGCCACATATTGTAATAGCCACCACTATGGGAGATGTGGAAGCTGAACTGTATCCTGATAAAGCCCCTAAAACTGTTGCAGCTTTTTTAAGTTATATAGATAAGGGTTATTTTAAAAATGCCGCTTTTTACCGGGTGATCATGCAGGAAGGATTGACACCTGCCCAAAACAGGGGCATAATACAGGGCGGTGTGTGGGAAACACAATCACAGCTTGCCAATTTACCAGGCATTGAACATGAAACCACGCAACAAACAAAGCTATCACACACAAGTGGCACATTATCGCTGGCCCGTACAAAACCCGGTACAGCCAGTACAGAATTTTTTATTTGTATCGGTGATCAAACGCAATACGATTACGGCAATGAGGGAGTTTCGGATATGCAGGGCTATGCTGCATTTGGAAAAGTTACCAGCGGCATGGATGTGGTAAAACAGATACAGCAACAGCCAGCCAACGGGGAAAGTTTTATCAAAAGAATAGAGATTAAAAATATTGAAAGAGATTAAGTACTTTAAAGTGTTTTCAAATATTCAAGCACAGCCTTTCTTTCTTTATCAGACAAGCGGTCGCCAAAATAATGGCCACTGTTACTATAACCTTTAAGGGTGGTATTGTACACTTCACTGCCGCCGGGTTCATTTTTTATTTCGTAATTCCAGCCGGGTATATCATAATTGTATGATGGCTTTGTAAAACTCCGTTGCCAGTATTTTGGCCGCAGTTTACTGTTAAGTACAGCTTCCAGGTTTGGAACAGAGCCATTGTGTAAATAGGGCGCTGTAACCCAGATACCATCCAGCGGCGGCGCTATATATCCCCTGTAAGGAATTAACTGTGCGGGGTGATCACCGGTAGTGAACCAGCTTTTATTGAACCAGTCTACAAACTGCGGGCTTGAGTAATTGGAAGTATACAAGGCAGAATCTGTTTTGATAATACTTTCAGGGATCAGCAGGTTCGGATACTTTCCATCTGCACCATAAGTTCCATGACATTTGGAGCAGGCTACCTTAAAGATCATTTCACCTTCCGCAGCCTGTGCTGTATTCACCTGCTTAGGGTAAGCAGGTGGCTGTATAGAATTAATGTAAGCCAGCACATCACTAAAATGGCTGTCCACTTCAGCAGCTTCTGCAGTATCGGTGACCGTTAGTAAGTTACTGGCCATTAAAAAACGTCCGAAATCTCCACGGCCAAAACCGTTATAGAACATGCCATTCTTTTTCTTCAGCAACCACCATGCCGGCACATCGGTGGGGATAATTTCATCCGGTAATTTCATTAAAGGGGCATCACTCCACTGCAGGGTGTTTGGATCACGGTGGGCTACCAGCAGCGCTGCCAGTGCGTCTGCCAGGTTTACACCTTTAGTACTGGTAACCAGTTTGGGTGAGATCATTTTTACAGCAGTGATAAAATTGCGTGCGGCATCATATTTTCTTACCTGGTCACCTTTAAGATTCTTTAAAAAACGCTCTGCCATAAATGCCGTAGCACCCCTGTTCATTGTAAAATCACTAAATGAATTACCCAGCCCGACAATTAATTTTCCATCAAAGACCTGTGCATGACACTGCAGGCAGTTGGGTGCCACCACCAGTTCACCGTTGGGTGCTTTTACAGCAGTAAAATCATGCGGCAGGTCCCTGTTGGCGCCAGTTCTTTGTAAATAATTATTACTGTCTTTTGGTATACCGAGAAAAAACAAGG
Source organism: Ferruginibacter sp. (assembly GCA_047600665.1). Classification (GTDB taxonomy): domain Bacteria; phylum Bacteroidota; class Bacteroidia; order Chitinophagales; family Chitinophagaceae; genus Ferruginibacter. Next base: position 716,066 of record JASGKJ010000002.1, on the reverse strand, counting down.
TATAAGGAATACCACTTTTTAAATAATCCCCGGTGGTCAGGTAATCATAACCCGCTGCTGCATCTCCGGTTCGCTGTTTGGATGGTGGTATTTGCTCAGGTTCATCTTTTGAGAATTGAGCCAGTGTAATAAATGCAAAGGAAAGCAGTGCGATAACGGATAATATGAAAAGCTTTTTCATAGATTAAAATTACAAAACAAGTACGGGTAAATTTGTTGCGTTTTTTATAAGACCTTCCAGCTATTTATATTGCCGCAACAATTGCTGCAGATCTTCCAGCGTATTTATTTCACCAGGCTTTTTATCTTTCCGCCAACGGCTGATCCTGGGAAACCGCAGCGCCACACCACTTTTATGACGGTTACTGGCTGCAATCCCTTCAAACGCAATTTCAAAAACAAGTTCGGGCTTTACCGTTCGCACCGGGCCAAATTTTTCGATAGAATTTCTTTTTACAAAGGCATCGACTTCATTAAACTCTTTATCAGTAAGACCACTGTATGCTTTAGTGAAACTTACCAGCTTATCCCCGTCTTTTACAGCAAAAGTATAATCAGTATAAAGATTACTCCGGCGGCCATGCCCTTTTTGTGCGTAGATCATCACCGCATCAATTGTCAATGCGTCGATCTTCCATTTCCACCAGTCGCCTCTTTTCCTGCCCACCTGGTAAACAGAATCTTTTCTTTTCAGCATCACCCCTTCGCTGCCCATCTCCCTGGAAGACTGCCGGATATCTTTTAATTCATTCCAGCCTGCAGCATGTATCAACGGCGATAGTTTTAAGGATGGATGATTGACTTCATTTACTATTTTCTCCAGCAAGCTGCGTCTTTCCTGTAAGCTGCTATTCCTGTGATCCATTCCATTCAGCTCCATTATATCATACGCCACAAAACCAACGGGTGCTTCTGTCAATTGTTTTTTTGTAACGTTCTTCCTGCCGATCCTGGTTTGTAATACCGCAAAAGGTAATGGCTTAAACTGGTTGCCATCCTGGTCTGTGGTATAACAAAGTATTTCACCATCCAGCACCACATCTTCCTTCAGTAAATCTTTTAATACATGGAATTCAGGAAACTTATCGGTAACCAATTCCTCTCCCCTGCTCCATACAAATAATTCATTGTTCCGTTTGATGATCTGTCCACGGATCCCATCCCATTTCCATTCTGCCTGCCACTCATTTATATCACCCAATGCAGCAGCATCCTCTTCCAGTGCATAAGCAAGGTAAAAAGGATACGGTTTTGAAATATCTAAAGCAGACTGGTCTTCATTCAACAGGTTCTCCAGCGAAGTAGTGAGCGGATCCCAATTACCACTTATACGATGAGCAATTACCGAGGAGGGTGTATTAACAGTTTTGGCAAGTGCATTTACCATCATTGCCTGTGAAACACCTATTCGAAAACCTCCCGTGATCAATTTATTAAAAACAAATTTTTCCTGCTGGTTAAATTTTTTCCAGCAGCTGGTGACAAATTCTTTTTTAACTGCTTCATCAGCTTTTTCAAATTCAATAAATTTTTCTATGTAAAATGACAATGTTTGTTCGTCTCTTGTTTCATATTCAGATTCAAAGGGTAACAGCAAGGAGATTGTTTCAGCCAGGTCGCCAACAGTATGATAACATTCTTCGAATAGCCATTGCTGTAAGCCTGTGATCTCAAGACACCAGTTTTGGAGCAGTGCCGTATTAACAATTCGCTTTGGACGCCTGCCACTGAATATCGCTATTACCCAAACCTTATCTTCGCCGGGCGCAGCAGCAAAATATTGCTGCAGCGCTTCCAGCTTTTCATTTGTTTTGGTGCTTGTACCCAATTTTATTACCAGTTCTGCAAACTGTTGCATAATTAATTTATTTCTGTACCGGTACCGGCTCCTGTTTCTTTTGATTCCTCCTCTTCGCTGCCATAATATGTTTTTACTTCAGCCGCCTCAATACCCGATTCATTGAGGTAACGGGTAAAGGCTGACTGGAAGCCATGCGTCACAAAAACCTTTGAGGCACCAGTAGCTTTTACTGTACTGATCAACCCTTCCCAATCTGCATGATCGCTTAACGCAAAACCTGCGTCCACATTTTTTCTTCTTGCATTACCCCTTACCTGCATCCAGCCGCTGCACACACCCACACTATAAGGAAAAAATCTTTTCATCCATGGCGTACCATCAGCACTTGGTGGTGCGATCACAATATTTCCCTTAAAAATATCCTTCAGTGCATCTGGCTCCACCCGTTGCACCGCTGGTAATTCCCATCCATTATTTATTAAACACTGATGTACATTGTAAACCGCACCATGTGCAAAAATGGGCAGGCCCGTTGCTGCCAATGGCTTTAAAATACGCTGAGCCTTGCCAAGGCTGTAAGCGATGATCACACTTGTTTTTTGTGCTGCATTATTCTGCAATACCCATTCGCTTATATTTTTAAAGATCTCGTCCTGTGATTGCCATTTATAAATGGGCAATCCAAAAGTAGACTCTGTAATAAATGTGTTGCAGCGAACGATCTCCAATGGAGTACAGGTTCCATCGTTCTCTGTTTTGTAATCACCGCTGAACACCCATACTTCACCGTTATACTCCAGCCTAACCTGTGCCGAGCCAATAATATGCCCGGCCGGGTGCAATGAAACTTTTACCCCACCAATGTAAACCGGTTCATTCCAATCCACAGTTTGATAATTATTATCCCCAAGTCTTAGCTGCAGCAGTGGTTTTGTTTGATGATGACACAAATAGTTATTGCTGCCCCAGCGTGCATGATCACTATGTGCATGTGTGATGATGGCCTTATCCACGGGCTTCCATGGATCAATGTAAAAGCCACCGGCAGCACAATACAATCCTTTATCTGTAAAATCGATGAGTGCCATAATTATAAAGCTGTACAGCAAGATGCAAGCCAACTACAATAACAAAAGCCGAACGGTTATGTTCGGCTTTTAAATATGTTGATGAAATGGTTTACCAGGCTTTGAATAAATTGCCGTTCAATATCCGCACAAAAAACAAATGTTTGTTCTCAAAATAATCCGGAACGGTACCTGTTTTTTTAAGCATCACGGGTTTTAAATTATACTCGGAATACATCTTAAATGTTTTATCATTCAGATGACTCATAAAGTCTCCGGGATATTTTGTAAGCATTTTTATAAATACCTGTGCACATTCAAAACCTTTAAAGGCCATGTCAGATGGCTTGCCTTTTAACTTAGCAGCAAAAGCATTGATTACCACTTTGCTGTTTTCGTCGTTCTTAGTATTGAAATAAGGCGTTGTGTAAAAGATAGGAAAATCGTCGTAAGCATCTTTTTTCACCAGGCTTTTAAAACCATCCCAGTTGGGCATACCGATCAGGGTTAAAGGATATTTCTCATAAAATTCATAACAAGCGGCAGTAAGGCTGTTGGCAAAGCCTTCATCAAGCGAAGCACCAATAACAACCGTGTGCCTGTTACTGTCCAGTTTTGGTTTTAAAGTGGCTGCCGTAAAAGCGCTGTCAACATTAATGGTTTGTATGTTCAGCAGAGGTTTTCCGTCCTGCTCGTTGATGGCTTTAAAGTAACCCGCCACCCTGTCTTCCTGCTGGCCTGTTCTTCTGCAAAGGAAAATTTTATTGGTGCCGTGGTTCTGTAACAGGTAGCTGTAAATAGCTTCGCAATGAGCTTTTAGTGTTGAGTTCAATATCACCACGAAAGGATTTTCTGTAACACCACCATCATTGGGATAAGAGGCCGATATAAAAGGAATATGTTTTGCAAGCGCCAGGTTTGCCAGGTACTTATATTCAAAATCACGTACAGCCCCGATCAGCAGATCCAGGCTGTCAAGTTTTTTATTCCTGATAAGTGATGACAATGGTTGTGTATATGATTTTGTATCGTAGATATAAACATCTACATTTTCATGTTCTGTTTTAAAAGAATCAAGGCCGGCCTGTACACCGTTTATAAAATCAACGGCAGGTACGATAAACTTCGGCATACCTTCTTTAAAACGAAAGTTACCTGCAACGCTGAAAACAGAATCGAGGTATAAAGGAGCGAATACACCTACCCGGTATCTTTTTACAGGCGTGCTGTCCGCAGTTTGTGCTGTTGCCTGCTGCAATGAAAATATTGCTGATAAAAAAAACAGTGTTACTAAAAAATATCTTTTCATCCTGGTTAAAATCCTGTTCATTTATGAAATGCCGGTGAAGTGAGTGACACAACGATGCCGCTATGAAATACAAATGCCGGCATCATCATTCCTGCTGATTTACTCCCACTCTATTGTTGCAGGCGGTTTGCTGCTGATATCATACACCACCCGGTTAATCCCTTTAACATTATTTATTATTTCATTGGAAATATTGGCGAGGAAATCATAAGGAAGGTGTGCCCAGTCGGCCGTCATACCATCAACCGATGTTACGGCCCTCAGCGCAACTGTATATTCATATGTTCTTTCATCGCCCATTACCCCAACACTTTTTACAGGCAGTAAGATAGTACCCGCCTGCCATACAGTTGCATACAAACCTGATTTTTTCAAACCTTTAGTATATATGGCATCTGCATCCTGCAATAACCGTACCTTTTCTTCAGTAACTTCTCCTAAAATTCTTATACCAAGACCCGGACCGGGGAAAGGATGACGGAACAATATATCATGCGGAATGCCGAGTTCAACGCCCACTTTTCTTACTTCATCTTTAAAGAGCATACGGAGCGGTTCCACCAGGGAAAGTTTCATCGTATCGGGTAACCCTCCCACATTGTGATGGGATTTTATCGTTGCCGAAGGGCCATGTACCGAAAGCGACTCTATCACATCAGGGTAAATAGTCCCCTGGCCGAGATAATCTATATTTTCAATAAGATGTGCTTCCCTGTCGAACACTTCTATAAAAGTACCGCCGATGATCTTTCTTTTTTCTTCTGGGTCTGTTTTCCCTGCAAGCTTTGTATAAAAATGCTCTCTTGCATCCACGCCTTTTACATTAAGTCCAAGCTGGCCATACATTACAAGCACTTCTTCAAATTCATCCTTGCGGAGTACGCCGTTATCAACAAAAATCCCAAAAAGGTTTTTGCCGATCGCTTTATGGATCAATGTGGCGGCAACGGTGCTGTCCACCCCGCCGCTGAGTGCCATAATAACCCTTTTATCGCCGATCTGCTCTTTTAATGCGGCGACTGTATCACTGATAAAATGTGCCGGTGTCCAGTTCTGCGAACAGCCGCATATTTCAACCAGGAAATTCTTAATAATTGTTTTGCCTTCGGCAGAATGGTATACTTCCGGGTGAAATTGTAAACCGTATAACGGCAACCCACTGTTACGTTTAAACGCTGCAATGGGAATACTGTCAGTATTGCCCAACAATTCAAAATCCTGCGGCAGTTCTTTAATAGTATCACTATGGCTCATCCATACCTGCGAGCTGCCTGCAACATTTGTGAACAACACATCCTGTTTCAATACCTGCAGCATGGCACGGCCATATTCTCTTTTATCACTTTTATCCACCCGGCCGCCAAAAACCTTAGCGGTAAGCTGTGCGCCATAACACACACCCAGCACCGGTAGTTTATCAGCCATCGCTTTCACATCAGCCTGCAGGGCGTTAGACTGGTTTACCGAAAAAGGAGACCCCGAAAGGATGATCCCTTTCAACCCGGGAGTATAGTCTATTGGCTTATTGTAAGGAACAATTTCGCAGTAAACATTTGCCTCTCTTACGGCACGGGCTATCAGTTGCGTGTACTGTGAGCCGAAGTCGAGGATAAGAATTTTTTCCGTCATGGCTGCGAAGGTAACGATTAGCCGGGTAATGCTTTAAGAAAGACAGCCAGCTGCATATTTTTTAACGGGCATAAAGAAAGTTTTCAAAAAGATTTGCAGAACGTAATTAATTTTTAAATCTTTATAAAAAATTACCTGTATGAGAAATTTGTTTTTTGTTACCATAGCCTTCCTGTTTTTTGTTTCCTGCACCGGTGTTAACGGCAGTGGTAATATTATTACTGAGAAAAGAAACGTTGATGATTTTAAAGGTGTGGCAGCCGGCGGAGCATTTGAGGTGGAACTGACCAATGGCCCGTATGCCGTGGAGGTGGAAGCGGATGATAATATCATGAAATTTATTTCAACAGAAGTGGAAAACGGTGTACTTGAAATAAGGACAAAAAGCGGTTACCATTTTAACAATGCCCATACCAAAATATATGTTGCGGCGCCTGAAATAAAATTATTGAAAAGCAGTGGCGCTGCCACCATTAAAGCAAGGGACCTTTTGAAAAGTGATGGTAAAATAACGCTGGAAAGCTCCGGGTCGGCCAGTATTGAAGCAGAAGTGGATGCGCCAGAAGTAAAAGCTGAATCATCAGGCGCCAGCAATATTAAAATAAAAGGCCGTACCCGTGAATACAATGCCAGTACAAGTGGCAGTGCTGATATCAAAAGCAGCGACCTCCTGAGTGAAAGAACAGAAGCAGATGCTTCCGGAGCCTCCAGTATACATTTACATGCAAGTGTAAACTTATCGGCCGAAGCAAGCGGTGCAGCCAATATTTATTACCGTGGTGCAGCCAATGTACAGCAAAAGACCAGCGGCGCCGCCGTGGTGAAGAAGGAAGAGGAATAAGTTTTCTATCCATACATAAGTGCCCCCAATATTCAGTAAATGAAATATACATTCCGGGAATTAAAAACAAGCTGGGGTATTGTTGTAACTATTGATGTGCAGGAAAGTACTGTTGGTAAAAAAGCAGGCGATATACAACTGCTGGAAAATGTCTATTGCAGGATCAATACAAGCAGCCTGGAACAACCTGTTATCACTTATTGGTTCTCCCTTGCAATAAATGATTTTTACAACCGGTATCCGGTATTTACAAAAAAAGAGGTTGTATGTTACGAAATCAATAGTCTAGAATTTTCACATACGGATTTCCAGGAAGAAGGGCTGTATTATGCAATGCATGGCTGGTTATCTCAAAACTATGAAACAGTAACAGAAAACACAGATGCATATTATGATAAAGAAAAGAACAGGTATATTTTCCCTAAACTAAAAGATCATTTATAAAGTTGATGATAATAGCTTTTACAAAAAAAGCCGCTCCTCAACGGAACAGCTTTTTTTTATTTTTACCTGGAAATAGTATTAATACTTCACAAACCTCAATGCAGCAGATGTTGTTTTATCAGCCACGCTTGTAATGGTGTACATACCAGGCGCCAGCTTACCACAATCTATCTTGATAAGACTGCTGCCTGCAGGCACTGCAGATTTAAATGACTGAACAAGCCTTCCGCTCATATCTGTAATCCTTGTTTCAACACTTACAGCTTTTACAGATGACACACTCAGTTTTGTTTCGTTGTTTGTATAGGTTGGGAACACTCCAACAAATTCAAAACCACGGCCACCATTGAGCACCGCAATGATCGGTGAATAAGAAATTTTACCATCCACATCGATCATCTTTATACGATAGTAACTTTTACCTGTAAATGGCGACGCATCTGTATAAGCAAAAGGCTGGTTGCATCTTTCCTGGCTTGCTTCAATTGTTTGTATTGTATTGAAATGGCTGCCATCAGCAGACCTCAGTACTTCCATTGTTACACGTGTACTAAGACAAGTGATTTTCCAGTTAATAATATTTGCATTATTTTGTTTCTGCCCATTTACATATTCCAGGCGGATGGGTATAACGCCACCTAATTCTGCTGAAAAAGTAAACAGGTTAAAAACATTTATGCCAGTCAATGTAATTTTTCCAGAAGAGGGGGTACTGCCAGGCTCAAGAGTACCGGTGCCCAGGTCATTCCAGTCGTCACCATCATAGAATAATGCCATACGTGTAAGAGCCGGGTCGTTTATGTGGCTTGCAGTATCATAACTGAAAGTAAGGTTAACTGGAACTGACGAAGTGTTTTCCCGTGAAATTTGCCAATACTCAAACGGGCTTACATAATAGTTGGGTGCAACGGCTTTTGTTGCAGGATCAATGGTAAGGTTACTGTAACCCGTATTGAAATACTGAATAGTGTAGATATTCATATCACTTTGTGTAATAGTAACCGGTGCATATTTCTTCCCTTTACCAACAGGGTATAATAAACTTTGTGTTGAACTGCGTTTTAATTTTCCATCAACAAACGAATTAGCACTTCCGCCAGTTATAGTACCGCCGTTCGCAACCTCTAAAGCAGCTGTTGGCCTTACCACTACTTTACCTTTTGTTAAAGTGAGGTTTTGAACAATCACACTGTCTGCAATTGTTAATGTATCCCTCGTTATATCAGTACCAAGGTTTACAACAAGCGAAGCAAGTGTTGAACCAGAAGTAAAACGTAGTAAACCACCATCGCCTGTACCTATGGTTCTTAATACATTCACTGTACCAGCGGCAGTACTTAATGCCCCGGTGGATGAAGTACTCATAGACCCACCTGAAACAAAGTTGATCGTATTAGCTCCCGTAGATAATACAGTTGTGTTAGCACCACTCTGGTTAAGCAGTAAACCGCCGCCTGTTGCTGCACCCAGCGTTAATGTTGTATTAGGGCTTACAGTGATAACAGATGGCGAAGTGGTGCTGTCTCTTTGTATACGGAAGAGCTGCAGATCGATACCTGTACCATTCAACGCCTGTGCACCAGTGGAACCATTGAACCCAATGGAAATTTTTGCTGCATCCGCATTGGCGCCGGCATCAAATGCAGCGCCATTAATGAAGCTTACATTACCAAACACATTTGCTTTTGAAACAGAAGTAAAGGCACCGCCAAAACTTGCTACTCCATCCACCGTAAAGTTTCCACGAATAGTGGTGGTACCAGTTGGTAAGAATTTAATACCGCTTCTTAAAATGAGGTTGTAATACTGAACCGAATTGGTGATCCGTATCGTATCTGTTGGTCCTGCAATTTGTGTTAATGAATAGATTACCGTTGAACCATCTGCAATTGTATTTAAGAATGGTCTTCTCCTGTTATCAATATCCAGTGTACCATTATTAAGTACGTCTACTCTTGTTGCACTTGTTACAGAATCAGCATTTGGTTTCACCATAAATGTAACAGGATTAACACCATCACCTACAATAAGCCTGGTGGTATTACCGGCATTGCTTACATTAAATGTTCCTGTATAATCTGTATTGGCTGCGTTCACAATATTGAACAACTGGTAATCTGCTGTAAAAGAGGCCGGTGATGCACCACTGCCATTCAGTGTACTGCTCCAGCTTCCTAAAGTATGAAGACCAAGATTTGCTTTTGTATTATAAAAATTCTGGAATACGGCACCCGAAATATTTACAACAGCATTAGGCGCTGTGCCGCCACTGTTAGTAAGTGTGGCAGCCAATGCACCCTGTGGTGCTGATGACAATACACGAATATATACAGGTGTTGCAGCAAGGCTGCCGCCTGTATATGGAACAGTTAAAGCAGTTGTAACAAAAGGGCCGGCACCGTTCAGTGATATTTCAATATTGGCAGATGGTGTTACAGTAATATTGCCGGCTGCAGGTGTAAGATTAGCCGCCTGCAATGTATAAGACTGGATTGCTGATGCAGTGCCTGTGTTGCTGTTAAAAGTAATTGAACCAGGTGTGGTTGATATATAAGCAACTGGTGCGCCACAAAGATTTACCGGAGAAGCACTGTTTCTCGGGGCAGGCGGAGCTGCCGTAAAATCAGTAGCATTGTTTTGTACATCTGTACATCCGTTGTTTCCCCTGAATATTGCATTGGCTGTGCTTGGTGCCGGTGTTGGACCCGAGCCTTCAAAACAGGTGGCATTTCCAAATCCAACAAGATCAACATAAGCACTGCTGCTTGCAGGACAACCCGGCGTTAACTGGGTACTGTTATTAACCAATGCCAGCCTTCCGCCGGCACTTCCCATATTGGTGGTACCGGTTGCATCTGCTGTTGGCAAAGCAATGCCATTTGCACCTGCAGCCAGTTGTATTAAAAAATACTGACCGGGGTTTAAAGTAAATGACGGTAGTACAGTAACACCCCAGCTGCCTGTTGCATTGGTGGCATTGGAGTACTGTATACTCCATCCTCCAATATCAACTGCACTGGATGAAGCATTAAAAAGTTCAACAAAATCATTTTGATAAACAGACCCTGCATTACCGCCGGCGCCATATACCTGGCTGATAACTACCGACTGGCTTCTCGCCTGTATCATCAATAGCGTACAGAATAAAAATGAGGTAAAAATTTTCTTCATACAGTTTGTTTTGATGTGAAACAGAAAAAGGTTTAGAGTTAAAATGAAAACTTATTATCAAAAATTATACTAAACTCCTGTAAAATCTATCGGCACATGCTCATTCCAGCCCGGGTTGGGAAGCAATCGTTATAAATCGTTTATACCAGGTATGAATTAATACACTGCAAATGTATAAAGAAGCATGCTGTTGCAGGCTACACAAAAATGTCTTTTTAGTTTTAATTTTTCCGCTTCAGCATTGTAAGATAGGTAGGGAAGTGATCGCTGTATCCGTAATTATAAGTGGAGCCATCCCATGTTCTTCTTGCATAGCCCCTGTACCTGCCAGTTTTCTGCACCATAAATTCCCTGTTGAAAATATTGGCCTTATAATAAAAAATACCTGTCTGCTCCCTGTTAAGCCAACCATGAGAAATAATGATCTGGTCAAACAACCCCCACGAATCCTGGTAGGCCAGCGTACCTATCCCATTTTTATAATAATCAACCCATGGATTAAATAATCCACCCGGTTTTACATCTGCTGTTTTTCCTTTGGCATTCAGCACTTTTGTAACGCTTGGACTAATGGGGTCATCATTCAGGTCACCCATCAATACCACCTTTGTCTCCGGGTTGATCGCCATCAATGAATCAATTTTTTGTTTACCCACCATGGCCGCAGCCGCACGTGCCGGAGCAGAGCGCTCTTCACCTCCCCTTCTCGATGGCCAGTGATTCACAAAAACATGCACTGTATCTCCCATCAGTACACCTTTTACATATAACACATCTCTTGTAAAAAATGCATCTTTTGCTCCACCGGGTAATTGAACGTACAAGGCCTCACTGTTTATAACAGAAAAATACTTGGGATTATATAATAAACCTACATCCACACCCCTTACATCCGGGGAATTGTAATGAACAAATTTAAGGTTCCTGTCTTTCAGCTCCTTTTGCTTTACCAGGTCGGTCAGCACCGTATCATTTTCAATCTCTGCCACGCCGATGATCGCAGCACCATCCGGTGATATTTCTGTGCCAATCTGTGATAATACAGTAGAAAGCCTGCCCAGCTTATCCCAATAGATCCTGCTGTTGTACCCATAAAGACCTTCCGGGGTAAAATCTTCATCATTTTTTGTAGGGTCATTGATGGTATCGTACAGGTTCTCCAGGTTGTAAAACCCTATAACTACTGGATACATATCATGCTTTTGGGCTGATAATTTTGAAGTTATCAAAAGAAATGCGCTAAAAAATAGACAGAAAAAAAGCTTCATTTTTGCAAAAATTATTGGTAAAGATAAGAAAAGCTGCAAAATAGGTAAGTTAAGAAACTATTATTTACAGTTTTTTTAGTTTTTTTTAATCAAAATTCGGAATCTACGCTTAAATTTGTTCCTTTCAATTCAAAACTAATTATGGTGAGAAAATTAAACAAAAGTTTCTGTACACTTTTGCTGTTAATGGTTTGTAGCACGCCGGTAATTTACGCCCAAAACCCGGCTACAGCGCCAAATGATTCACTGGCATTAAAAAAAGCTGACAGCCTTTTTAATGATGTGAAAGACAATGTACAGGATAATATCCCAACCGTTTCGCTTGATGAAAATGACTTGGGTGACGGTGGCGGAAGCGGGCAAAGTGTTTCCTCGGTACTTGCGGCCGGAAGAGATCCTTACTACAACGCAGCATCATTCAATTTCAGCGAGATGCGTTTCAGGATCCGTGGCTACGACAATGATTATTTCAGCACCTTCATGAATGGTATCCCGATGGATAACCTGGATAACGGGGCTACACCTTTTGGTCTGTGGGGTGGCCTGAATGATGTGATGCGTAACAGGGACGTCTCCTATGGCCTCCGTCCCAATCCGTTTACATTCGGAGATATTGGAAGCAATACCAATATTGATTCACGAGCCAGCATTCAACGTAAACAAACAAGTTTTGGATACGCTTTTTCAAACCGTAACTATGGTCACAGGTGGATGCTGACGCACTCAACCGGTATGTCGAAAAGCGGCTGGGCCTTCAGCTTTAGCGGAAGCCGCAGGTGGTCTGGAGAAGGATATGTTCCCGGCACGTATTATGACGGCTGGAGTTATTTCGCCGCTATCGATAAAAAATTGAATAATGACAACCTTTTATCATTAACTGTATTTGGTGCACCTACGGAAAATGGCCGCCAGGGAGCAGCGGTACAGGAAATGATGGATCTTGCCGGTTCAAATTATTACAACCCTCTTTGGGGCTATCAGAATGGTAAAAAAAGGAACTCCAGCATTGGTAAAACAAACCAGCCTGTAGTGATACTTACACATGATGCCCGCCTGAGTGATAAGTCTAAATTAACAACAGCTGTTGGTTATTCATGGGGTGACAGGAGTGTAACAGCGCTTGACTGGTACAACACAGCTGACCCACGCCCGGATTATTACCGCTACCTGCCCAGCTACTATATGCAATATTATAATGGCCAGGGAGGTTTTGTTGATTCTGCACGTTACAATTACCTGAAAGATGTGATGTCAAAAGACGAAACACTTCGCCAGGTAAACTGGGATAAATTATATGAAGTAAACCAGGGACAATACGACGTGGTACAGAATGCCAACGGAATACCTGGTAATACGGTGGCCGGAAGAAGGTCGAGGTATATTGTTGAGAACCGTATCGTAAATACAAAACGTTTTAACGCAAACTCAGTTTACAATACATTATTAGGGAAGAACATCGATCTTAGTGTGGGTGCTTTCCTGCAGGTACAGGAAAATCATTACTACAAAAAAGTAGAAGACTTACTGGGTGGTGATTTTTACGTAAACGTAAACCAGTTTGCTGAAAGAGATTTCAGTGGTGATGATATAAAAAATCAAAACGATATTTCACGTCCTAACCGTATTCTTCATGTAGGTGATAAATTCGGGTATGACTACATGATGATATTTGATAAAGTAGGCGGATGGGCTCAATCAGTTTTCAAATTCAATAAAGTAGATCTTTTTGCAGCAGGCCAGTGGTCACACACAAGGTTCTGGAGAATTGGATTTAACAGGAATGGTTTATATCCTGATGAATCTGGTGGTGGTGCTGACAGGGTTATACTGAATAACTATTCAGTTAAAGCTGGTGCAACCTATAAAATCAATGGCCGTAATTATCTTTTTGCAAATGGTACTTATCAAACCAAGCCGCCATTCTTTGAAAATGTTTACCAGTCTGCACGCACACGTAACACCCTCGTGGATAATATTACAAGCGAAAAGATCAAATCTGTTGAAGCAGGTTATATCATGAACGCTCCTAAAATAAAAATAAGGATAAATGGTTACTATACCCGTTTTGAAGATGGCATGGATGTAATAACATACTACGATGATTTTTATAACTCATTTGGTAATATCTCAATAACCAATATTGATAAAGTTCATTTTGGTGGCGAGTTTGGTATTGAAGGAAATCTTGGCAGGGGTCTTACAGCAAATGCTGCTGCAGCTATTGGCCGTTACTATTACGACAGCCGCCAGCAGTACACACTTACTGTTGATAATACTGCTGAAGTGATCAATAAAGATGTGACTGTTTACTCTCAAAACTACAGGGTGCCATCCACTCCGCAGGAAGCTTACAGCCTTGGTCTTACTTACCGTTCTCCTAAATTCTGGTTTGTAAGTCTTACTGGTAACTATTACCGCCAGGCCTGGTTAAGCTTCAGCCCTATCCGTCGCACTGCAGTTGCAGTGGATGGTCTTGAAGAAGGCAGCAAACTCAGGAATGATATCCTTGCACAGCAAAAATTTGATGACCAGTTTATGCTGAACTTTTTTGGCGGATGGTCATACAAACTACCCAAGAGCTTTAACATCAAAGGCCGTTCAACGTTTTTGGTATTTAATTTGGGCGTAAATAATATCCTGAATAATAAAGATGCTGTAACAGGCGGCTTTGAACAGTTACGTTTTGACGACGAGAACAGGAATGTAGATAAATTTCCACCAAAATATTTTTATGCATGGGGCCTGAATTATTTCGCCAGTGCAACAATCCGGTTCTAAAACGTATCTAACAATATCATAAATGAAATCATCAATTAACTATAGCAAAATGCAAAAGAACAAAACTTTATCGTGGATCGGCAGTATGATAGTGATACTCGCTGCCTTTGTCGGAATTTCATCATGTAATAAAGAATTTGATGCTCCTCCCGGGCCGGCCGACCAGCCAATACCGGCAGGTTATACACAGATCAGTGTAAAGGATTTAAAAGCAAGACATACTACAACAGGCACCTATGAGTTGATTGGAGATAAAGTTGCTTTATCCGTAGTGGTATCAGCCAATGATAAAAGCGGCAACCTCTACAAACAAATATTTGTGCAGGATGAAACAGGCGGTATCCAGCTTTTGCTTGATATGGCTGGTTTGTATGGCCCCTACCCTGTAGGCAGAAAGCTATGGGTAAAATGTGATGGCCTTTATTTAAGTGATGATGGAGGTGTAATGGTATTAGGTATAAAAACAGTTTTAAATGGTGTTCCCCAAATGGGCGGTATAGAACCACAAAGGATCCGTGAATACCTTATTGGTGGTTCAATAAACAATCCTGTAACGCCTAAAATAGTTAACTATGATGATCTTGGTTTTGACTTACAGGATGAAAACATAGGCAGGTTAATCCAGGTAGAAGGTTACCAGTTCAACTATCCTGCTACCACTTATTCTGATACATCTAACTACAAAAGGACAGTAAACCTGGGTATTAAAAATTGTGATGGTGATACACTGATCGTAAGAAACAGTGCTTATGCAAGTTTTGCAGGTGTAAGCCTTCCAAATGGAAATGGTAACTTAACTGCTATTTATACTGTATTTACTGCAACCAGCAGGCCGGCAAGGCAATTATTGATCAGGGATACATCTGATGTGCAGTTTACTCAATTCAGGTGCGGCAGCGGTCCAACTGAACTTTTACCAACTGCAGACCTTAGAGCATTGTTTACAGGTACCACCACTACTGTTCCTTCAGGTAAAAGAATTACAGGTGTGGTGATAAGTGACAGGACAACTGCTAATATCAATTCACGCAATATTGTGTTACAACAGGGCACTGGTCTTGCTGGTGTATTGGTAAGATTTTCTGCTGACCATGCCTTCAACCTGGGCGATACAATTGATGTGAATGTTTCAGGACAGGAATTATCTGAATTTAACGGATTGTTACAGGTGAACAATGTAGCGCCTGATGCTGCGATTAAATTAGGCGAAGGCAGAAGCATTACACCAAGAGAAGCTACAGTAGCAGAGATCAATACTAATTTTGAAGCATGGGAAAGTACTTTGATAAAGATCAAAGGAGCAACAGTTTCTTCAGGAACATGGGGTGGTAACTTTGGTAACACCAACGTAACACAAAGTGCCAACACAATTGTTATTTACACATTAGCGGCGGCTACTTTTGCTGGTGAAACCAAACCAACAGGTTCTGTTGACATCGTAGCTTATACAGGACAGGGCGGTACAGCCAAAACAAAACAATTAAGTTTAAGAAGCTCCACCGACGTTACAGGCGGCGGCGGCCCTGTTGACCCTGCAACACTGATGAATATTGCTGATGTAAGGGCGCTTTATACAGGAACAACAACTACTGCTCCTGCATCAAGAAAGATCTCCGGTATTGTTATCAGTGATAAATCAACTAATAACATAAATACAAGAAACCTGGTGATCCAGCAGGGTAATGGCCTCGCCGGTATCCTCGTGCGTTTTGACGGTGATCATACATTTAACCTGGGAGATGAAATTGAAGTGGTGATCTCAGGTGTTGAATTGTCAGAATTCAATGGCCTGCTACAGTTAAATAATGTACCGTTGGCAAATGCTACATTAATATCAACCGGAAAATCAATAACACCACGTGCAGCTACCGTTGCAGACATCAATACAAACTTTGAAACATGGGAAAGCACGCTGGTTAAGATCACAGCAGCAGAACTTTCGCCTGCCGGAACATGGTCTGGCAATACAACAGTAACACAGAGCGGTAACACGATTGTATTGTTTACAGCCGCTGCAGCCAGCTTTGCAGGTACTACCAAACCAACAGGTTCTGTTGATGTAGTTGCTTATTTAAGCCAGGGTGGCAGCACCTCTACCCAGCAGTTGAGCCTCAGAAGTACAACTGATGTTACGGGTGGTGGCGTTGTTGAACCTCCAACGGGTGATAAGGAAGATTTTGAAACAGGAACAAAAAATGGTTATACTGATGGAACTGCTGCACTTGCTACCGGTGAATGGTTTATGGCTGATGCAGGTACATTTGGTGAAACCAATGATATAAAAACAGGTACCAAGTCTGCAAGGCTGAGGGGTACAAATGCAAAAGAAGGTTATATCCAGACAAACTTTGATGTAACAGGTCTTAAGACAGTTAAATTAAATTTTGCCGGCACCAACTTCAGTGAAGGCACAGACACTGATAAAGAGATCAGCGTAGAACTGAAATACTCTAAGGACGGTGGTGCAACCTGGACCTCTGCAGGTAAGAAAACAAATGGTGTAAGAGGAACTTTTACAGCGGTTTCATGGGATATCAATGCAGCAGCTGCGGAAAACGTAAGGATCCAGATCATCAATACCTCGTTCTTACGTTCTACAAACAACCGTGTTCGTATAAACGTGGATGATGTTGAGTTCATAAAATAAACTACATATCTTTTGATAGAATAAAAAAACCGGCTTAAAGCCGGTTTTTTTATTGCCAACCTGTCAGTTTTTTATTTGCTGGTATTGTCTTTGTTTTGCACCGTTAAAATTTCTATTATGCAAAAAGGCAACATACGTGTACAAACGGAAAATATATTCCCCATTATTAAGAAGTTCCTTTACAGTGAACATGATATTTTTTTAAGGGAATTGGTAAGCAATGCAGTGGATGCTACCCAAAAGTTGAAAACCCTGTCCTCTCTCGGTGAGGCAAAGGGAGAACTGGGTGAACTCAGGATCGATATAAAGATAGACGCAGAGAACAAGACGCTGACCATTGCCGACCGTGGTATTGGAATGACGGCAGAAGAAGTGGATAAATACCTGAACCAGGTCGCCTTTAGTGGTGCCGAAGAATTTCTTAATAAATACAAGGGGCAGAATGAAAATAATATCATCGGTCATTTCGGGCTTGGCTTCTACTCTTCTTTTATGGTAAGCGATAAAGTGGAAGTTGTTACAAGATCTTATAAAGAAAACGCAGCGGCGGTAAAATGGGAATGTGATGGCAGCCCTGAGTTTACGCTGGAAGAAACCAGTAAAGAATTGCGTGGTACTGATATCATCCTTCACCTGAATGAAGAAAGCCAGGAATTCCTGGATACACACAGGATACAAAGTATACTCGAAAAATTCTGCCGCTTTTTACCGGTGCCTGTTTTCTTTGAAGACAAACAGATCAATAATACCACGCCAGCCTGGACAAAGAAGCCGTCTGACTTAACAACAGAAGATTACCAGCAATTTTACAAGGACCTGTATCCAATGAATGAAGCTCCCCTGTTCTGGATACATTTAAATGTTGACTATCCTTTTAATCTCACTGGTATTTTGTATTTCCCCAAAATAAAGCACAGCTACGAGATACAAAAAGATAAGATACAGTTGTACAGCAACCAGGTTTTTGTAACGGATGAAGTAAAAGACATCGTACCGGAATTTTTAATGTTGCTGCAGGGTGTGATCGACAGCCCGGACATCCCTTTAAATGTAAGCCGCAGCTATTTGCAGGGAGATCCAAATGTCCGTAAGATCAATTCCCACATTACTAAAAAAGTGGCAGACAAACTTGAAGAAATTTTCAGGAACGACCGTAAATCATTTGAAGAAAAATGGGAAAGCCTTGGCCTGTTTGTTAAATACGGCATGATGACCGATGACAAATTCCTGGAAAAGGCAAATAAATTTTTAGTAATGGAGGATGCGGCTGAAGCCGGCAAATTCTTTACACTGGAGGAATATAAACTGGCTACGGAGGCCATACAGAAGAATAAAGAAGGAAAACAGGTCATTCTTTATACAACCAACCCTGTGCAGCAGGATGCATATATACAGGCAGCCGCAGCCAAAGGATATAAAGTAATAAAGATGGAAACCCTGGTGGATGCTGCTTTTATAAATACGATGGAAATGAAATGGGAGAACGTACAGTTCACCCGTGTGGATGCTGATATAACGGATAATCTTATTGATAAATCAGACAGCAATGAAAGTGTATTGAGCAATGAACAGTCAGATAAATTAAAATCATTGTTTGAAGAACAGAAAACAAACTTGCATCTAACTGTAGAAGTAAAAGGATTAAGCCCGGAATCTGCACCTGTAATTGCCACCAGGCCGGAGTTTATGCGCCGCATGAAAGATATGGCTGCTGCAGGTGGCGGTATGACTGCTTTTTATGCAAACATGCCGGATGAAGTAACGCTGACAGTGAATGGTAATCACCCGATCTATACCAATGTGCTGGCAGAAGCAGATACTGAAACACAACAAAAGCTGGTACGAAATCTTGCTGACCTGGCTTTATTATCACAGGATCTGCTAAAAGGTAATGATCTTACCAATTTTATCAACCGCAGTGTGGAGCTGATGGATGGAAGCAGGAAGAAAACGCCTGTAATAACAGTGTAGAAGACGATAAAAAATGACAAATAAAAAAGCCCTTTTAAAAGGGCTTTTTTATTTGTACCGGGGAGCAGACTTGAACTGCCGACCTCAGGGTTATGAATCCTGTGCTCTAACCAGCTGAGCTACCCCGGCTTCTTAAAAACGACTTCAGGGTTATGAATCCTGTGCTCATTGGAATGGGCTGGTCATTTTGGGCTGCAAATATAGGCGTTTTTACTAAAAACAAATGAATGAAAAACTTCCCAATTCCTTATTTTATCCATATTCTAAGGAGAATCATTTGGTATATGCAACCGATACCAGCAATAATGCTACTAAATAGCCTGTTGGCCCGTTACATTATTCCCGTTCCCAATCTTATATTTTGTGAAAATGTTGCTTTTCAGTTATTCAGTAATACTCTGAGACGCATGGTGAGTTTCTCCGGAGCAGGCAGCATGGCTTGCTCCAGGCTCACATTAATTGGCACCGCCGGAACATTTAATGCCCCCAGCACTTCCACTGCAGCATCTAAATATTTAAAACAGGCTTTTGATATACGTCCAGCCAGTGCTTCTGCAAAAGAATTGTTTTGTTGCTCCTCTGTTACGATGATACAGCGCCCATGTTTTTTTACAGTTTCAAATATCAATGTTTCGTCTAACGGATATAGAGTTCTAAGATCAATGATTTCCACCCTGTCAGCAAAATGCTTTGCTGCTGCTTTTGCCCAGTAAACACCCATACCATACGTAATAACACAGCAACTTTCTCCTGCTTCAATATTTTTTTCACTGGCATGCAAAACAACATTTGCTTTACCGAGCGGAATAATATAGTCCGTAGCGGGCTCAATTGTTTTTGCATCCTCTGTGCCAGGCACCTTACCCCAATACAACCCTTTATGCTCCAGCATTACCACGGGATTAGGATCAAGAAAAGCAGCCTTGAATAAACCTTTCATATCCGCAGCATTGGAAGGATAAACAATCTTTATTCCTTTAATGCTCAGCAGTGTGCTCTCCACACAACCGCTGTGGTATGGACCGCCGCCGCCATAAGCACCAACCGGCACACGTATCACTGCCTGTACAGGAAATTTTCCAGTGGTAAGGTAACAGCTTTTGGCAATTTCAGAAACCAACTGGTTAAATCCCGGGTATATATAATCAGCAAATTGCACTTCCACAATCGGCTTTACTCCAACGGCACTCATCCCTGCTGTAGAGCCAATTATATAAGCTTCCTGTATAGCAGTATTAAATACCCGGTGATTGCCAAATTTCTCCGCTAAAGTGGCTGCTTCCCTGAAAACACCGCCCAGTCTTAATCCCACATCCTGTCCATACAATACAGCCTCAGGATATTGCTCCATTATTTCTCTTATGGCAAACAATGCAGCATCCACCATCAATATTTTTTCATTGCCGGCAGGATTTCGTTCACCACTTTCTGACGTAACAGCAGCCGGTGCAAAAACAAAATTTTCCACAGCAGTGGCATCTGGCTCAGGTGCATTCACCGCATCTGTAAACTGATCAGCTACCATTTCATTTGCCTTGTGCTCTATGTGCTGCAATTCATTTTCTGAAATACCAGCCTGCACCAGCTTAGCCCGTAATTTAATTACAGGATCATCTGCAGCATCTTCAGTCAGGTCTTCCTTTGTACGGTAAAATTCTTTTCGTACACCACTTGTGTGATGGCCCAGCAACGGCACTTTTGCATGAATTAAATAAGGGCGTCTATTCTCCCTTACTTCTTTTACCACAGCATACACAGCATTATAACTTTCTTCAAAATCACTTCCGTCTATACTGATGGTTTCTATACCTTTTACTCCCTGCACATATTCGTAAGCGTTAGATGTTCTCGCCTCTTTTGATGATACGCTAATACCCCAGTCATTATCCTGCACCAGGTAAATGATGGGCAACTGGTGCAGTGCTGCAAACTGGAAAGCTTCGCTTACCTCACCTTCCGTTACAGATGCATCACCCAGTGAACAAACCACCACTGCGTGAGCAGCATCCGTTCCATTGGGTAAAATATTTTTGCCAATAGTATTCAGGTATTGTATTCCCTGTGCAATACCTGTAGTTGGTATTGCCTGCATACCGGTAGCGCTGCTTTGATGAATAATATTTGCTTTGTCATTTCCCCTGTAACTTGGATGAGCGTAATAAGACCTGCCACCGGAAAATATATCATCTCTTTTTGCGAGTAACTGTAGCATAAGCTGGTAAGGTGTAAACCCAAGCCCCAGCAACAAACTTTCATCACGGTAATAAGGACTTACAAAATCGCATGGTAGTAAATTAAATGCCATCGCCAGTTGTATGGCCTCGTGTCCTCTTGAAGTAGCATGCACATATTTGCAAACCTGCCTGTTGGATTCATACGTGGAAGCCATGGCTTTAACAGCGCACATCAATTCGTACGCTTTCAGCAAGACATCGTTCGTTAACATGTATCAAAAGTAGCCTATTGCCAAATGAAACACAACGGTGGGGCATAAAAAAGCCCTCGTGCAATACGAAGGCTTTTTAAATCAAAAAATCTCAAGATTATTTCACATCCATTTTCAGGAGCATTTCATTTTCGATAAAAGCTTCCAGCTCATCTCCCACCACGCATTCACCCACACCCGCCGGTGTTCCGGTAAATATCAGGTCCCCAATATTCAATGAAAAATAATTAGATATGTGTTCAATAATATTATCAAAATTAAAAAGCATACTGCCGGAATTACCCTGCTGGGCAAGTTCCTTATTTTTATAAAAACTGAAATTGATATTCTTTTTATTGATTGCCGGTGTAATATCGAGGAATTTACCTACTGCCGCGGAATTGTCAAATGCCTTTGCTTTTTCCCAGGGTAAGCCTTTTTCACGGAGTTCGTTCTGCAGGTCCCTGGCAGTAAAATCGATACCCACAGTTATGCCATTGTAATAATTGGGTGCATGCCGTGCCTGTATATATTTACCGTTCTTTGATATACGGAGCACCAGTTCACATTCGTAGTGGAGCTCATTTGTAAATTCGGGATAGTAAAAAGGGGTATGACTTTGCAAAAGCGCACTTTTGGGCTTCATGAAAATCACTGGTTCAGTGGGTATGTCGTTGCCTAATTCTTTGGCATGATCCGCATAATTACGGCCAACACAAATTATCTTCATTTTCTTTTGTTGTTTAGAGGATGCTGGATTACTAGAGCGAATATATATAAATCAAATAGAAAAAATATGGTTAAGCAATTATTTTTATTTGATTGATAACCTGTTAACTTCTGTCATCGTTTGTTCAATACCCATAGTGGCAAACCAACTGATTATATCAACGCATTTTTCAATCTTTAATTGTACCGCAGGTATTTCGGCCGCCAGCCATTTACCAAGCACAAAGTCAGCCTGCATTCCTTTAGGATAATTATTACCAATACCAAAACGCAGTCTTGCATATTTATCAGTTCCCAAAGTACTCTCTATATCTTTTAAGCCATTGTGTCCGCCGGCACTGCCTGCAGCCCGTAACCTGAGCTTATCCAATGGTAATGAAAGATCATCCAGTATCGTCAGTGTATTTTCAAGCGGTATTTTTTCTTTATCCATCCAGTATTTAAAAGCTTTACCACTCAAATTCATGTAAGTGGTCGGGCAAATACATACAAATGGTTTACCCTTCCATTTTACTTCAGCAACGTAAGCAAGCCGGTCGTTCCGGAAAGCTCCGCCATGTTTTAACACAAATGCATTTACCACATCAAACCCTATATTATGACGGGTATTTGCATACTCGTTTCCAATATTACCCAGGCCCACAATTAAATATTTAGACATAAGGGCGTGAAGATAATAGAAATGGGCTAAGTAAAATCTCCTGCAATTTCAGATACGGTATTTTTTCAAACAAAGTTGTTTAGTATACGGTCAAAATAAAAAAAGTTCTGCCATGGGCAGAACTGTATAGTGGTTTTGTTTTTTGAAATTGGTAAACCGCAGGTGTCGCCTGACTATGACACATTACGATTTTTGTAAATCATTTTATGGAACCATTGCCCATTTTACAAAACGCATAAATTTTACCTGAAAAGACTGGAAAAAAGATACTGATGGCACACTGGCCGAAGTTGTCTTCATAATAATGTACGGATTTAATTGTTTAAAATAGGGTGTTGTAAATGATATTTATCCTTTAACAACAACATAAAAACGAAGCGGCTTATCTTTTATTGTGTACCAGTTGTATTTATTTTTTTAACAGAGGAAAAGGTTTGGCAAAAATCAATAACATTGCGTATGGCAAAAAACGGTTTAGCCTTTCTGATTGCAAAAAAGATCATCCTCCCCTCTTTGCTGCTTTCCATGCTCATATGTAATGTGCTGCCTGTGAAAGGTCAGGTGTCTCCTTTGCCTTACAACGAAAAAAGACTCAAAACAGTTATCATTTCTGAGGCAGCTGTAAGCACTGCAGTAATGATAGGACTTCATTTCCTGTGGTATAAAAAATTTCCCCGGAGCAGGTTTCACCTTTTTAATGATAACGGTGAATGGCTGGCCATGGATAAAGTTGGACATGCCGTAACCGCCTATAACGTAAGTGCTATCCAGTGCGACCTGATGCGCTGGAGTGGTGTGGAAAATAAAAAAGCTGCCTGGATTGGCGGCCTTACTGCGCTGGGCATGCAGACAATCGTGGAAATATTTGATGGCTTTTCCACCCACTGGGGTTTTTCAAAAGGTGATATGCTGGCAAATATTGCAGGGAGCGCCATATTCACCGCACAGCAAATTGCATGGGGAGACCAGCGGGTGAAGCTGAAATTTTCTTTTCACAAAACAATTTTTGCAAAATATAATCCCAAAGATCTTGGCTCGAATATATGGCAACGGTGGATCAAAGACTACAACGGGCAAACTTACTGGCTCTCTGTAAATCCATACTCCTTTATGAAATCCAATACGTCATTTCCGGCCTGGCTGAATTTAAATCTTGGTTATGGTGCTGAAGGGATGATCGGCGCAAGAACAAATCCTTCAAAAATCGGGGATAAAAGCATTCCTGATTTTAAAAGATACAGGCAATTCTATCTTTCGCTGGATGCAGACCTCAAAAGAATTGACAAGGGTAATTACAAACCCCAGGCCTTATTAAATCTGCCTAACATCTTTAAGATACCTGCACCTGCAATTGAATTCAGACAGGACAGTACAGCTAAATTTCACTGGTTGTATTTTTGAGGATCACTTCATTTCCTGAATACAGCTACAAACATACTATCGGCCTTTTTATTGTAACCTTCCAGGAGCTGCATATACAGTAACTCAAGATTTTTTTGTTTTTGTATATATTCAGCAATTACTTCATTCTCTTTTTTAAAAACAGAGCATGTAATATAAAAAAACATACCGCCATTCTTTAAATGAGGAATAACACCATCCACTATTCTTTTTTGTCTTTCACTAAAAAAATCTACCTGGCCGGCACTAAAAAAACATAATTGTTCGGGAGTACGCCCCCAGGTGCCGCTGCCTGTGCAGGGTGCATCACAGATAATGATATCATATATGGATGCTTTATACTGCAGGTTTTCATTCGCTATATCTGCAACAAAAGATTTGTATTTTTTTATACCCGCTCTTTTAAAACGTGCATGAAGGTTAGCAAGAATACTTTCACGTATATCAGATACCGTTAGTTCTATATTACTATTGAACAGGTCCCAGGCCAGTATTGACTTTCCGCCGCTTGCAGCACAGCAGTCCCAAACAGAAAGGGCTCCAGGATATTTAATCTCTTTAAAATAGTTTAATACTTTTTGAGAGTTATAATCCTGCACCACCACTTCCTTATCAAGCTCCAGGAAAGTTTCAATCCGGGTTGCCGGGGCAAGTTCAAAACAATCATCCCCTACAAGATATTCAACACCATTCATTGCCAGTTTATCCATCACCATATTTCTTTGCCCGGGTCTTACCCTTAAATATAAGCTGGGCTGAACTAAAAATGAGCGGCCGAGAGCACCTGCATCAATGAACTCACCCAGTTCATTCTTAAAAGGGAAAATATTTTCAACAGAAAAACTGTTATTCAGCAGTTTTAATTTTTCATTGAGTGGTTGTATTATTTGGTTATTCCATACCGCATTCACCTGTGCCATAAAAGGAGAAGGCTGATTGTTACACAAAAAGTATGCAAGTACAATTCTTTCTTCTGTACTGGTTTGTGCTGCCGCAAAACCAAGCCTGTAGTAGTTATAACAAAGACCAATTATTTGCCGCCTGTCATTTGATCCATATTTTTTTTCTCCCGCAAAAAATTGCTTTATAAAAATTGAAAAAGGGATTTCTCCTTTGAATGAATCGATAATTTTTACAGCAGTATTTAAATAGGAATGATAGCGGCTCATAGATTCAATAAACTAAAAGGCTGGAAAAAATTCCAGCCAGCTAATTCTAAATATTATTGTGTTTATACTTCCAGCAATGTTTTCACCGGATCTTTTCCAAATAATAACAAAGCAGGGTTTTCAAGTAATTCTTTAACTCTTACCAAAAAACTTACAGACTCTCTTCCGTCAATG
Source organism: Ferruginibacter sp. (assembly GCA_047600665.1). Lineage (GTDB taxonomy): Bacteria > Bacteroidota > Bacteroidia > Chitinophagales > Chitinophagaceae > Ferruginibacter. The sequence continues at coordinate 690,581 of JASGKJ010000002.1, read as the reverse complement.
ATACGGTGATCATAACTGAGCGCCACGTACATCATCGGTTTTATTACCACCTGACCATTTATCGCCACCGGACGCTCTTGTATTTTATGCATGCCAAGAATAGCACTCTGTGGAATATTAATGATAGGCGTACTCATCAGTGAACCAAAAACACCCCCATTAGTAATCGTAAATGTTCCCCCGCTCATTTCTTCTACAGTCAGTTTGTTATCCCTTGCCTTTGCAGCCAATTCAACTACTTTTTTTTCTATATCAGCCATACCAAGGCTTTCTGCATTACGTATTACCGGCACCACCAGGCCCTTGGGAGCAGAAACAGCAATGGAAATATCACAATAATCATGATAGATAATATTTTCTCCATCGATCATTGCATTAACTGCCGGCCATTCCTGTAAAGCAAAGCAGCAGGCTTTTGCAAAAAAACTCATAAAGCCCAGGTTGACCCCATGCATTTCTTTGAATTTATCTTTATGCTTTGCCCTCGTTTCCATGATAGCGCTCATATCCACTTCGTTGAAAGTGGTGAGCATTGCTGTAGTATTTTTGGCTTCCACCAGGCGCCGGCTGATAGTTTTACGCAGGGCACTCATTTTTTCAGGACGGTCATTCCTTCCAAATGACTCCAGGCCAGGCTTCCTGCCAGGGTTATTCAGCACATCCAGTACATCCTGTTTAAATATTTTTCCATTGCTGCCGCTTGGTGTAACGGTTTTAGGGTCAATTTTTTTATCTGCGATAATTGCGGAAGCCACCGGGGTGGCTTTTACTGATTCCACGGGCGTGGCAGCAGCTTGCGGTTTGGTCTCTTCTTTTTTTACATTTTCCACCTTTGCCGGCGCTGTTTCAAGCGGAACTTTACCTTCCGGCCTTGGGGCAGCAGTATCAATACTTCCTGCTATATCGCCTATTTTAAGGGTATCACCTTCTGCAGTAGCGGTTTTTAATACACCGGCCTGCTCAGCATTTATCTCGAATGTGGCTTTCTCACTTTCCAGTTCCGCAATCACCTCGTCTCGTTCCACCCACTCTCCATCCTTTTTAATCCATTTTACGAGTGTTACTTCTGTTATACTTTCCCCCACTGCAGGGACTTTAATATCTGTTGCCATGATGTGTGTTTGTCAGGAGACTGCAAATCTCGGTTAATTTACAGGATAAACGAAATCAGTTTTTTATACAATATCATGTTAATAAAAACCCTAAAAATCCCCCAAAAGGGGTATTTAATTTCAGAAATGTTTATTTATCTTCACAGCTGTATTCACATCTAAATATCACTTATTTAAAACCACTTGCAAAAAATTCGACCCCGTTTACTAAATTAGTTTTTGTTGATAATGATACAATATGTATTTTTATCGCAATTAATCGTTAATTATTAACCATCATTCTATTATTTCATAAACTATTGCTCCATGAAGCGCAAAAACTTACACCTATTGTTACTGGCAGGCGGAATGGCCACTGCCAACCTAGCATCAGCACAACTTTTTATTGATCAGGCCACTTTTACAATTCAATCTGGCGCTACTGTTACGGTACAGGGCGATGTAACCAGCAACACTGATATTCAGGGAGCCGGCAAGGTGATCATGAAAGGAAGTGCTAACCAGAAGCTTAATATGGGTGGTTTTACAGTTCCCAACCTTGAGGTTGACAATGTTGCGAATGTAACGCTCCAGGGAGCAGCCAAAGTAAGTGGTACACTTACTTTTACAAATGGCAGCATCCTGCTGGGAGCTAATAATCTTTCTCTTACAACAACTACGCCGGCTACCGCTATTGCAGGCGCAACTGCTACAAAATTTGTAGTTACTGATGGTGCTGGCAAATTAATCAAGACTGCACTTACAGGCGCTACAGCCTTTACATATCCTGTTGGTAAATCAGCAACATCTTATACGCCGCTTGCTGTTGCCAATACAGGCGCATCTGACGATATTGGTGTAAGGGCTTTCGATAAAGTTTATTCAGGTGGTGGTACCACAGGTACAGCTTTTACAAAAGAAGTGGTAAACAGTACCTGGGATATAAGTGAAGCAGTAGCGGGTGGAAGCAACCTTGCTTTAACAGCAAGCTGGGCTACAGGTGATGAGTTGCCAAACTTAGACAGAACAAGAACTGGTATTTCCTATTATATCCCAACGGCGGGTGCCACACAGGGCTGGGACCTGCTGAACAGCCAGGCAGCAGCAGCAACATTGGCTAACTCACTTTATAGTGTTTCAAGAAGTGGTTTCACTGGTGTTGGATCATTTGCTGTTGGAACAAGACCGGTACTTTCTGCCTTGCTGGTTTCTCCAAAGGTTTTTTTACAAGGTTCATTTAATACAGGTACAGGCTTAATGAATGATGCTTTACGTACTAATGCAAATAATCTGGTACCAGTTGGTGAACCATATTCTGCATTACCAAATATGCTGTCTGCAACAAATACAGTAAGAGGCAGTGGCGGCGGAGAGTTATCTGCTGCTAATATTGTTGGCCCTACTGCAGGTGTTTCTACAAATACTACCGTTGTTGACTGGGTTCTTGTGCAGTTACACAGTGCTGCCGGTGCCGTTATTTCACAGAGAGCGGCTTTGTTGCAAAGAAATGGCAATGTAGTTGATCTTGATGGTGTATCTCCTGTTAATCTTGCTGGTAATGCAGCCGGTTCTTATTTCGTTTCAGTAAAACACAGGAATCACATGGGTGTAAGAAGTGCTGCTACTATTGCTCTTTCCAAAACAGCTACTACAGCATACGATTTTACAACTGGTTTAGCTAAAGCTTACAATAAAGCTTCAGTGACTACTAATCCACAGATGGCTACTATAACATATGGCAGCCCTGCTACAACCGTTTATGCTTTGTATTCTGGCAATGCTAATGATGACGGAAAAGTAACAATGAGTGGTTTGGGTGCTGCTAATAATGACTACACAAGGTTATTGAATAAATTAACAAAGAGCACAATTACAATAAACAACCAGTATTTGAAAGAAGATTTAAACATGGATGGTAAAGCTACAATGAGTGGCTTAGGTGTAACAGCCAATGACTATACCCGCCTGTTAAATACTTTAGGAAAAAGTACTGTTACATTTAACCAGCATTTAGATTAATTTACACATAACCAATACTAACTTTATCAATAGCTATAAAAATATAAACATGAAAAGAATATTATTTTTTACTTTTAGTATGGCCCTTAGTTTCTCAGCCTTTTCTCAATATTTCCAGGCTACAATAACTAACCCAACTTTAAATCAGGTGGCGGTTAAAATAAAGCCAACAGCAAATATTACTGGTCAGATTTCTTATATCCAGTTTACATTGCGTTATCCTATTGCCACTACACCTGCATTCAAAATAGATATTGCAACAAATACAGCAGAATTTGCTGGTATGAAAGTGGATACGCTTCCATATACAAGTGATGGTACTTATAACTATATCAATTTTGTTCATAATACAGGTTCAGCTCCAAGCACTGGAGATAAAGCATTTGTATCCGGAACAGAATATACTATTTGTACTCTGGCTTTTATTGGCAATCCGGATGTAGCTCCATTACTTGAATTAGTAAGCGATCAAAATGGTTCTACTGCTTTTGGTGTGGTTGATGGCACAGGTAACTTATTAACTCCTACCGGAGATGAATTATATGGACCTGGTTTCCAAAATAACGGAGGGGTTAGAACAGTTCCTTTAACTGATGTTCCCGTTCCAGTTAAATTTGCTTCATTCTCTGTAATTAAAAAAGACGGCAATGCACAAATCAAATGGGCTGTGGAAAACGAATCTTCAATAACTGACAGGTATGAAGTTTTAAGAAGCTCTAATGGCCGTGACTTCGTAAAAGTAGCAACAGTATTACCTAAAAACAATGGTCTTACTGCCAACACTTACGAATTAACAGAAAACAATGTAGCAGCTATTCCTTCTGCTGCAGGTGCTGTTTACTATCGTATTAAACAGATTGATAAAGATGGCGCTTTCATCTTCACAGAAATCAGGAATCTGCGTATAGATGGTAAAGAATTTGGTGTATCAGCTTATCCAAACCCGGTAAAAAATTCAACCAAGCTTACTATTGACCTGGAACAGGCTGCTGAAGTGGTAATTTCTTTAACTAATACTGCAGGACAACAATTGGGAAGTATACAGTTCAGGGGCGTAAAAGGAACTAACTTTAAAGATGTTGACCTTAGCAAATATGCAAGCGGTAATTATTCTTTGAAAGTTCAGGCTGGAAAAGAAATCAAAACCATTAGTGTAGCGAAGATTAACTAAATCGCTTTTATATTGTAAAAAATAAGCCCCGCAAATTTGCGGGGCTTATTTTTTACATACCATACTTTCATTATTAAATTGTCCCTTACCTTCTCGGATAAAGAATAGTTAGTTTTTCTAAATGCTTTACTAACATTTATCTCCGATGATACTCCATACATATACCAGGTATACCAAGAATGTATTCTGGTATGGTTGATCTAATATTTAAAAGAAATCTTTAATTAGGTATCAACATGAAAAAAGCATACAGTATAAACTGTATGCCTTACTATTTAAAATTTAGCAGAATTATTAATTAATAATCTCTTCCGCCTCCGCCGTAGCCACCACGGCTTCCGCCTCCGCCACCGCGGTAGCCGCCACCGCCGCCACCACCTTTCTTAAATCCACCACCGCCGCCGCCACCAAAGCTGCGTTTCTTGAATCCACCACCTCCACCACTGCCGCCATTGTCTTGGCGTGGTTGAGATTCGTTAACTACTAATTTACGACCGCCAATTTCACTTTCGTGCAAACTGGAGATAGCAGATTTTGCAGCTTCTTCATCATCCATTTCAACAAAGCCAAAACCACGGCTGCGGCCTGTAACTTTGTCTTTAAGAATCTTGGCGCTTTTTACTTCACCATACGGTGTAAAAAGGTTGCTTAAGTCATCATCAGTCATTGTCCAACTGAGGTTCCCAACATAAATGTTCATTGTAATAAAAATTTTTAGTGAAAAAAAACTGTAATGACTTAGCTGGTACAATGAACTGAAACGGGGGATCTTTACAGAAACCAATCAGCTAACGACGAAATACTAAAACCATTAGAGTTACACAAATGTAAGGGATTATCCAAATAAAAGTCAACTTATTTGAAAAAACTTATATTGATTGACAATTAGCTTCATATTCCCCCTTATACCCTATTTCACTGAAATTTTTCTAAACTTTCTTTTCTTTTTTAGATGAGATATAATAGGTAGTATTAAATAAAAAAACCATAGCTAAAAGGCTATGGTTTTTTTAATGGAATCTTTAATAATGTATTTACTCTGCAACCACTTCAAATTCCAGTTCAGTTTCGTGACCGTTACCGAAGTCGATTTTTGCTTTGTGATTACCCAGTTCTTTAACATCTTCAAGAATCTGGATACGGCGACGGTCAATTTCATAACCCTTCTGTTCACGGATAGCACGTGCAATCTGAACTGAAGTTACGCTACCGAATATTTTACCACTGGTACCTGTTTTAGCGCCTATTTTAATCGCTCCCTCATTCAGTTTGGCAATTACACTGTTGATTTCAGCCAATAATTTAGCTTCTTTCTTCTGTTGCTGTTTAATCCTTTCTTCCAATTGCTTCAGATTACCCGGATTAGCTTCAACTGCCAGCCTGCGTGGGATCAAAAAATTACGACCATAACCGTTTTTAACAGTTACAAGTTCATTTGCACCACCAAGATTATTTACATCCTGAATTAATATTACCTGCATTTTTTTGCATTTTTACCCAGTTGAACTTTTTTACAACTTTCATCAGTACTCAAATTGGGGAATTCTATGCCCAAAATAAGTTCCTGAATTAGGGTGGTTAGAAAATTATTTTAAAAGATCTGTTACATAAGGCAAGATTGCCATTTGACGGGCTTTCTTAATAGCATCAGACACTTTACGCTGATACTTTAAAGAGTTACCTGTAAGACGGCGTGGTAATAACTTACCTTGTTCATTTAAAAACTTCTTTAAAAAGTCGGCATCCTTATAATCGATATAGTGGATACCCAGTTTTTTAAAGCGGCAATATTTTTTAGGCCGCTTATCAGCTTTAATAGCTGTGAGGTATTTAATCTCGTTCGCTTTTGCCATTGTTTAAGCCTCCACTGTTTCGTTTACTGAAGATTTTACGCCACTTCTCTTTTTCGCATTGTACTCAACGGCGTATTTGTCGAGTACAGTGTACATGTGACGCATTACGCTTTCGTCACGTAAAAGTTGGGTTTTCAACTTTTCATTGAAGCTGGATGGCGCTTTGTATTCCATTACCCAGTAAAGACCAGTTGTCTTTTTGGCAATTGGATACGCCAGTGATTTTAATCCCCAGGGATTGGTGTGCACTACTTCACCACCGTTATCTGTAACGATAGAAGCATATTTGCTCTGAGCAGCTTTAAATTCCTCTTCAGAGAGCACAGGGGTAAAAATCACCATCAATTCGTAATTGTTCATTTCCCTGATTTTGTTGTTAAAAAATTGATTTAAGTACCCGTATTTCTAACGGGGCAGCGAAGGTAGCACTTTTAGCCCACAAATCAAGGTGTGTAACCGTTTTTTTTAAGTGTCTCCACTTCGGCACCAGTTTTGAACTTACTATAATTCATCGTTATAATTTGTAGCTGATTTAAACCCTGGAAAATACCCTTATCTGCAATATTCCGGTGCCCTTTTTATAGAAATATCTATTTAATTTATTAATTTTCAATACTTTATTTTTTAAAACCAATAAACCTTGCTTATGTTTAACCCCTATGATGGATTTCGCCTAAAGCAAATCATTCCAGTAAGCATATTTTTCATTGCGGCATTTTTAAGTTCGCATATGGCCAAGGCTCAACTGCGTAAACTTGGTTTCTTATACTCAGAAAATATGCGTGGCGGTACAGCAACATTTGGGAATACGCTGATGTATTGGGCCAATCCTGATGGCTCTGTTAATGATACAGCCATGAATGGCAATCAACTGGACGGCAACAGCAAGTATGATAATGGTAATTATGGTAATACCAGTATGCAATTTATAGACATTGACGGAAACGTGGGTGAAGGGACCAGCACAAGAAATTCTTCTTCCGCAGATTTAATATTGCCATCAGGTATAAATACAATAAAACTCGCCAGGGTATATTGGGGTGGCCGGGCTGCCAGCAATGATTTTAATATGGCCGACGAAGCAAATCAAAAAATAAAAGTTCGTAAAGGAATGAGTGGTGCATATACAGAGTACCCGGCTGCACAAATTGACAAATCAGTAATTAACCCGGGCCTTGAAACAGAATATTCCCGTTACCAGGCTTTTGCTGATATTACAGAGCTGGTAAAACAACAGGGATCCGGCACCTACACTGTTGGTAATGCTGCGCTTTCCACTGGTAAGTTTGGAGATTTTGGAAACTATGGAGGCTGGTGCATTGTAGTAGTATATGAAAACCCGGCATTAGATTTTAACAGCGTTCGGGTGATTGATGGTTTCCAGGAAGTTTATAATGGCGGCAGCGGTACTTCTTATTCTATCACAGTAACCGGTCTAAATATACCAGATGGTCCAATTATTCCTGCCGATGCAAAGCTTGGTATTGTAACCTGGGAAGGCGATGCAAGGTTTAATGGAGACTCTTTCAGGGTAAATGATTCACTCTTGAGTAATGCGCTGAACCCTTCTAATAACACCTGGAATGGTACGGTGACTATTAATGGTGAACATGTAACTACTAAAAACCCCAATTATACAGACCAAATGAGTATTGATATTGATGAGTACTATATAGGAGGAAGTTATGGTATACAGCCAGGCACTTCCAATATAGTGCTTAAGTTTGGAACCACCCAGGATCAGTATTTTTCGAGTGTAATTACTGCCGTGGTTAAAATGAAAGAATCTGATATAAAGATCACCAAAGCAGTTACTGATGCTAATAATAATCAAATAGCCAGTATTGGAGAAGTACTTTCCTATAAAATAAGAGGAAAGAATTACGGTACAGGGAATGTATCTGCTGTTGTTGTTGCAGATTCATTGGTTAACACGATGATCTATGTTCCCAATTCATTAAAGGTCAACTATTGTCCCGGTATTGACTCAGGCATTAAAACAGATACCACCAACGATGATGTTGCAGAATATAACAGTAATACCAAAACCATTACATTCCGGTTGGGCAACAACGCTGACAATATTAACGGAGGTATTTTGCAACCATCAGATTCTTTCGAAGTGGAATTCAAAGTAACCTTTAACCCGGTTGCAAATGGTATAGCCCCTCCGATAGTAAATGTAGCACGTGTAAATGCGAAATCAGGAACCGGCGAAAAAATTACTGATGATGCCACTGTGTTTATCAACGGCGCCACAGCACAAAAGATCACCTACACATTTATTGGTAATGGCAATTGGGATGATGCCGGTAACTGGAGCAGTCAGCGGATACCACCGCTTATACTCCCTGTATTTAGTACTATTGTTATAGATCATGCAGATGGTGGGCAATGCTTACTGAATGTTCCGCAACTTGTAGCAGCCGGTGGAGCTATAATAATAAAGCCCGGAAAAAACTTTGTTCTCCCGGGCTCCCTGAATATACAATAATAAATAAATTACTCAACGTTTATCCGGATACCTTCGCTGTGGCTGCTGAATTCCGGGGCGTACATACATTGAATACTTGTAATACCATTACTGAAATTACCTGCATGTGTTACAAAAAGCGGGTATTCAAAAACGTAAGTTCCCCTGTTCAACCAGCCAAAAAAGAAATTGGTGCTGGCATCTTTTGTACTTTCATAGTATCCAAGTCCATCCTGGTATTTATAATTACTAATAACGTTTACCGGTTCCATACAGGCAGCCCTCATATCTTTCATGTGCACATATTCCATATCCCTGTCAACACGTAATTCTATCCTGACTTTTACCTTATCTCCCACCTTTAAAACAGCACCATCTTCCAAACTTTGCAATACTGGCCCTTTATCCGTATTTCTTTCAATGAATAACTTTTTACTCAGCTTCAAAGGAGTTGCCGAGCCCGTTATTTTGTCTAAATCTTCAAAATACTGCCAATATACACTGCCCCAGCTTGTAGTTGAAGAAGCAGTTTGGCTACCTGTTGATTTAACAGATACGGTTATATTCCCCATTTCAGGTTTTACTTCTTTTCCTGTAATCTCTTTTTTGAAATATCCTGTACCTGCTTCAGCTGCGTCCTTCGTTGTTTTAATGGTTGTATTGCCAAGGTTTATCACCACTTCTTTTTCTTCACTTAACCAATTACCACCATTTAGCAATAATGCATAACAGGCCTCTGCAGTAGCTTTTGTTGTTTTCCAGTTCTGTGTTTGTTTTTGTTTCAGCAACCATGTTTTCAGATCATCAATCACACTTTTATTTTTGTCGATATCGGTAAAAGCTTCCACCATCAGCGCCTGGCTTTCAATGGGAGCCTGGTGCCAGTACCAGCCACCAGAAGTCCATTCCTTCCAGTACATACCCAGTTCAGCATGATCTATGGCATTTTCTTTCAATGATTTTATTATGGCCACAGGTGTTTTTACGTCACTGTTACGATGCAGAGCCAGGGCTATCATGGCCTGCATATATTTTGATTGCTTCAACCAATATTTTTTTGCCTGGCCCAAATAGTAAGTATATGCTTTTTGTGAAGCAGCAGCAACAGGTATTTCAGTAAAGAAACTCCGCATGTACAAATACTGTACACCCGTATAACCAAGATTGTTTTTTGCCAGATCAATTTTATGTTTTACCAGGTAATCATAATCTTCTTTTACCTTTTTATCAAGATAAGGTAATGCCATTTTTACAATCCCCATGATATCTTTTACCTGGCTACTTTGATTCACAGTTAAGGCATTCAGTTTTTTTAAATGGCCGATGCCCGTAATAATATATTGTGTAATATACCTGTCATCAGGTCCTCCTTTAAACCAAACAAAGCCACCGCCGGAACTTTGCATTTCTTTCAGTTTAGCAATTGCTTTATCAGCTTCTCCACTCATTTTAACCATGTCGAATAATAAAGCAATATTCTTTTTTTGCTGTGCTTCATTTTGAGCAGCCAGCACCCATGGTGTTTCCTGCAGTAATGCTGATTTTAATTCTTGGCTCTTATCGAGATTACTTAATAATGCAGCCGTATCAACATTTTTCCATTTTTCAAATACTGACTTTATTTTAGGAATGCTGTTACTGATAAAATTTGCCAGCGTATTGGCATAATAACGGTTAAATGTCTGTTCAGCACAATCGTAAGGATATTCCATCAGGTATGGCAAAGCCTGTACAGCATACCATGCAGGATTATTTGTATACTCAACCGTTAGTGCATGATTACTGATCGTATTACTGCTGCCGCTGTTTAGTAATTTATCAAATTTGAATGTCTTTTCGCTGGCGTTACGCAAATTCAATGGCAGGCTTTCTGTAACCAGCATACGGTTAATTAAAACCGGGAAAGACATTTCTTCTCCATCAGAAAAATCTTTTGTTTTTGCTACTATACGATAAGTTAATGCTGAGTTGAAATTTACCGGTATCTCCATTGGAAATTTCACAGCAGCACTTTGTCCGGCCGCCACTGTAAAATATTGAGAAGGAAATATATTTTTAAACCATCCATCCACCGGCTTATTAGTTACAGCATCCAGCAGTTCAAGCACAGCCGTTCCTGTTACTTCACTGTCGCTGAGGTTTACCACTTTTGCGGTGAATTCCATTTTATCACCTTCCCTCATAAACCTTGGTGCGTTTGGCTGGATCATTAATGGCTTTTGTGTAACCACTAATTTTTCTGCATACCCGCTGGATAGATCTTTTGTATGAGCAAGTGTCATCAGCTTCCACTGGGTTAAAGCTTCGGGCATAGTGGTATTAAAAGAAATATTGCCTTCAGCATCGGTTGTTAAGTCAGGAAAGAAGAAGGCTGTTTCATTAAAGTTTTTCCGGATTTGAATATCATTACTTTTATTTGAATTAGTTCCTGCAGTAGTTGTATCAGATTGATCAGGAACTCCATCTCCATCGCTGTCATCAAAAACAGGTTTAGGAATTTTTAGACTTCCGCCTTCTGATCTCTCAGCCATCATATCCGCATTGCCAACAACTCCCATCGATGCTTGCGGTGCAGCTTTTGCAAGTTTCATATACCGCCGGTTAATTTTACCTGTAACCCAATCGCCGTAAGCAGAAGGGTCTTCTTTCCATGCCCCCAATTCATCATACGATTTGTTATACACTACTGCATCCCTGTAAACCCGGTTATATTCCTCCGAATTAATTGAAGCAAACCCATCTTCACTCCACATGATAGAATTGTACAGCATTGGCCATATATTGATGCTGGTCCAGTTATGCGGCTTAAACTGGTCAAGACTTGCATCATACATAGTTGCCAGCATCTCTGCCGCCTTTTTATCTCCTTTTACACCACTGATCTTTACACTCCATTTTTCATTTGCACCTGGTAATAATTTATCACGGAAAGTTTGATAAGAGATATTTAGTTCTTTATTACTCCAGGGTACATCAAAGTTTTCAGCGCCTTTGTATATCCTGTTATGCTGCACAAAAATGTAACTAACACCAATACCACCCCTGTCAGCTTCTGTTACAATAATTTCACTTGAAAACGGCGCTGATGATTTCACTATAGGATAAGTTGTAATAGTATCCTGTTCCGTTTTTAACAGGGAATGGATCAACCAAACATTATCAAAGCCCGTTTTAATAGTGTAATTAATTTTCTCGCCGGGCTCTGCAGCTGATTTTTTTACATTCACTTCCACAGCTTCTTTAATAATAGCATCCTGCTTATAATCTATTAACCGGATAAATTTTTCAGCCTTAACGTCTTCTCCATACTTATCCTTTGCAGTAACTGTTACTTTGTACCAGCCAGCTAAAAATTTTGTTGAAGCAGCAGGCAGTTTTATTCCATCATACTCTTTCGTTGAATCTGTTACTTCAACCACCCTGTCAAGCAATTTCCAGTTATTCATTTTATCCTCGTCCTTATACACGTCGTAGGGAAACTGGCTATAGTATTCATCTTTACTCATTACAAACTGGTCAGGCACATTCCAGTAGCGCTCCCTGAAAATTTTAGCCGGTTGATCCAGTTTATAAATAGCAACTGTAACGTTTGTCTTTTCAAAAAGATCATTCAGGTTGGCTGAACGAACTTTTATTTTTTGCAAACTGTCTGCTTGAATTTTATCAGGCATATCAATATTTAACTGCAGCGCCTGGTAAGCAACTGCCACTGAAGTTTCACCACTTCTTGTTTCTCCATTCAGGTCGGTGATATCAGCACTCACCTCATAATAAAAAGTAGGTTGATTCTTTCTATCGATACTCTCATCAGGGATGGCATTAAACTTTATGCTGAATTCTCCTTTTGTATCGGTTATAGATTCTCCAGTCATGATTTCCACTTGTTCATTTCTCCCATAGGGCAGAATGCGCCCGCCTTTCCGGACATAGCCACCCCAGCCCCACCAGATGGGATACCTAACTTTACGTACCACACGGTATTTTACTTTGGCGCCATCTATATTATTACCTGCATATGCTTTTGCTGTACCCGTTACTGTTATACTGTCATTTACCCGGTAAGTGCCTTTTGGTTTTTGCACCTCCACCTGGAATTTAGGTCGTTTGTATTCTTCCACGCTGATATATTGTGAGCCGTCAGTAGCAGTATCGATTAAACCAAATTGACCATTCAGCAAGCCTTCCGGTAATTTAAATGATCCATGATAAGACCCATACTCGTTTGTTGTTACTGCTAATTCACCAACCTTTTGCCCATTTGCATCTGTCAGTTGCACACTTGTTTTAAACATAGGCAACACAGCAGTTTCCCCTGTGGTTTTACCTTTTTTAAATACAATGCCCTTGAAATAAACAACCTGTCCTGGCCTGTAAATAGACCTGTCAGTAAATAAATATGTAACAGGTTTTATCGGTTCCTTGTAAGTATCATACACCCTGCTTTCATTATAGTCATCCATGAACAATTCATCTTTATCTATACTGATCTGCAGTGTGTACGGCCTGTAATCTTTTGTTTGCTTTACTTTAAAATAGCCATTTTTATCAGCAGCATAGGATTCTCCTTTTACATCAATATAATCTCCCTTTTGAGAATCATATTTTCTTTCCCACAATTGCACAGCAGCTTTCGTCAGCGGGTTGCCATTATCCCTGTTCAATACATAATAATCACTGTTATTATTATGTACATAGCTGATATTGCTTACATACACTATCTGCCTGGCAATAATATTTTTTTGCAGGGAAAATTTTTCATCCAGGCTGCCTATCAGGTAATAAACACCTGCAGGTAAAGCATCTACTTTAATTTCAGCTGCATGTTGCTGGTAATCCTGCGGATCCGGCATATTTACAGACCAGCTTTTAACAGCAGGTAATGCAACGATCTCCTTCCATTGCATTTCGTAGTTGCGGCCAAGCTTTTTAATTTGATCCCTTGAGGTTCTTATGATCCTGAAATAAACTGTTTTTGCGTTCTTGTAGGTCACCAGTGATCTGAAAGGCTGTTCCGGTAAATTTACCTTCTCGGTTTCCATATTTAATGAAGGGGTAGTAATCTGGTTTAGCAAGTTCTGAGCATTTATACCGCCTTCACTTTTTGGATACTTTGTTACTGCCGCTTCGCATAATTCCTTTGCCCTCTTTACTTCATACTGGTTATCTATTTTTACATAAGGCTCAAATTCCAGCCCTTTAGTGTAATATATATTTGCTCTTAAATACATTGCCTGAGCAACAAATTCATTACCGGCATAGGTCTCCTCAATATTTCTAAGTGCCACTTCATACAACTTATCTTTATCAGTGCTTACAGAATGTGTATGAACAAAATTCAGCCTTATCAAATCTGCATCCAGCAAGGCTTCCGGTTTGCTGTCTTTCAAATGAAACTTCAAAATATTCTGCAGCAGCGCTATTGCTTTATATTGAAGAGAAGCTGTATCCTTCGTTAAGAAAGATGTTTTTACAAATTCAGAAGCAGGCAAAAAAACTTTTGCATCACTGATAGTAAAATAATAGGCAGGCTTTGTAATGCTTCTTTCATCATTTATAAAGTATTGCAATGCCCTGTGAGCCAGGAAATCGTATAGGGTTGGCCGTAAGTGCCTGGTGTTAACACCCTTAATGATGATAGCATCAAGTCCGTCCAGTTTGGTATCCTTTAAAACAGCTTCATTCAAAAGCGATGCTTTATATAATGCCGAAATAGTTCCATGCAGTTTATCAAGGCTCCAGGTAGCAATATCATTACTCTTTTCATTCTCCAGTTCAGTCCGGTTATAAAACTTCCAGCGGTTATTCTGAAAATACTGCCAGAACATTTCAGCCTGCATACTTTGCAAAATATTCTTAGCCGGCGATTTTGCATTTGCCACAAGAGTATCTACATAAAAAATATTTTTCTCTTCGCTATCCTCAGCAAGCATATTCCGGTATTTCACCAGGTACATGCTGCTCTTTATCTGCTGCACATCATTATTCGAGATAGCAGCCAGTTTAAAAATATTTAATACTTCATTTAGTGCAGATTTGGTGAGTCCCTGCTTTTCAAGGGCCTCTACCTTTTGCCATTGCTTAGTATAGTTCTTGTCAGTTTGTGCCATTAATTTTCCGGATACAATTGTTACGAAAAAGAACAGTAATAATCTTCTGAAAAACATAGTCGTTTTTATTTAATTACAAGATACAATTTGTTGCAGAGTGGTTGTATATAAAATCCGCTTTCGCTTTCTTACAAAATGATAATACCGGCTGGATATCCATGACCAACTTCAGTGGCGTCGCACTCCGTTCATCAATTGAATTACTATTAAACATCTTTAAAGCGGTTATTACAAAAACTGTTTAGGATAACAGATGTAATATCTGGCTGATTTTACACAAATCCACCGCCAGGTAAATGGCTTTAACGTTTTATTTTAAATCCAGGAAAGAATTATAGAGAAGAAATAGGGCATGCGATGCAGGGGTATAATAGGCAAGGATAGCAAAAAATAAAAAAGCCCCACGATAAATCGTGAGGCTCAAAGAATATGGCAACTACCTACTCTCCCGGTTGGAATACCAGTACCATCGGCCATAAGGGGCTTAACTTCTCTGTTCGGTATGGGAAGAGGTGAACACCCTTGGAAAAATCACCATAAGAATTTACAAGTTCAAAGCAGAAGTGCAATTGTTACAGTTGTTCAACTTATAACTTATCACTTTCAACTTATCCCTTTAAAAAGATCATATTGGAAAAGTTGTAACTAAAAAATAAAAAATAAAGCTTACGGGTAATTAGTACTACTCGGCTTTAGTGTTACCACTTTTACACCTGTAGCCTATCAACGTCATAGTCTTTGACGGCCCTTAAAAGTAAACTCATCTTGTGGAAGGTTTCACGCTTAGATGCTTTCAGCGTTTATCCTGGCTGTGCATAGCTACTCTGCATTGCACCTGGCGGCACAACAGATACACCAGCGGCACATACGACCCGGTCCTCTCGTACTAAGGTCATGTCCACTCAATTTACTAACGCCCATCACAGATAGGGACCGAACTGTCTTGCGACGTTCTGAACCCAGTTCACGTGCCACTTTAATCGGCGAACAGCCGAACCCTTGGGACCTTCTCCAGCCCCAGGATGTGACGAACCGACATCGAGGTGCCAAACCTTACCGTCGATATGAGCTCTTGGGTAAGATCAGCCTGTTATCCCCAGAGTACCTTTTATCCTTTGAGCGACGGCCCTTCCATACAGAACCGCCGGATCACTTTAGCCGACTTTCGTCCCTGATCGACTTGTAAGTCTCACAGTCAAGCTCCCTTATACTAATACGCTCTATGTACGATTACCAACCGTACTGAGGGAACCTTTGCAAGCCTCCGTTACATTTTAGGAGGCGACCACCCCAGTCAAACTACCCACCATGCACTGTTTCCCGTTAGGGATTAGATTCTAAATGTTTAAAGGTTGGTATTTCAACGACGACTCCATGATGCCTAGCGACACCACTTCAAAGTCTCCCAACTATCCTACACATCAAAAATTCAAAATCAATGCAAAGTTGTAGTGAAGGTTCATGGGGTCTTTCCGTCCCGTGACGGGTAACCGGCATCTTCACCGATACTACAATTTCACCGGGCTCGTGGAGGAGACAGTGTTCAACTCATTAGACCATTCGTGCAGGTCGGAACTTACCCGACAAGGAATTTCGCTACCTTAGGACCGTTATAGTTACGGCCGCCGTTTACTGGGGCTTCAGTCAGAAGCTTTGGCTTGCGCCGAACATCCTTCCTTAACCTTCCAGCACCGGGCAGGTATCAGGCTCTATACGTCATCTTTCGATTTTGCAGGGCCCTGTGTTTTTGCTAAACAGTTGGTTGAACCATTTTACTGAGACCATCCGAAGATGGTACGCTTTATCCCGAAGTTACAGCGTCAATTTGCCTAGTTCCTTCTCCACGGCTCACCCGAGCGCCTTAGAATATTCATCCCACCCACCTGTGTCGGTTTACGGTACGGGCTGCTACAACCATGCCTTAGAGGTTTTTCTCGGAGGTTTGATTAGGATCATTATCAGCGCTGCCGAAGCTTTGCTGTACTATCAGGTTCGCCAAATCGTGCGGATTTACCTGCACAATCTATAACTACACCCTTTAACGTTCTATTCCGTAAGAACGCAGATCTTTCACTACCTCGTCACCCCATCGAAATCGTAGCAGGTGTTGGAATATTAACCAACTTGCCATCAGCTGCCCCTTTCGGGTTTGCCTAAGGACCCGACTAACCCTGATCTGATTAACATTGATCAGGAAACCTTGGGTTTACGGCGTTGAAGTTTTTCACTTCAATTATCGTTACTTATGCCTACATTTTCTTTTGAAACCGCTCCAGCATGCATTACCACACACCTTCGCCGCAGTTTCAATGCTCCCCTACCACACACATCTCAAAGATGCGGTTTAGAACTTCGGTTCACAGTTTGATGCCCGATTATTTTCCGTGCAGGATCTCTCGACCAGTGAGCTGTTACGCACTCTTTAAATGAATGGCTGCTTCCAAGCCAACATCCTGGCTGTTATAGAAATCCCACCTCGTTTGATCAACTTAACTGTGTATTAGGGACCTTAGTTGCTAATCTGGGTTATTTCCCTCTCGGCCATGGACCTTAGCGCCCACAGCCTCACTGCTGCAGATATTTATTAGCATTCGGAGTTTGTCAGGGTTTGGTAGGCGGTGAAGCCCCCTAGCCCAATCAGTAGCTCTACCTCTAATAAACTTCTATATGCAACGCTGTTCCTAAAAACATTTCGGGGAGAACGAGCTATCTCTCAGTTTGATTGGCCTTTCACCCCTATCCACAGGTCATCCCGAGACTTTTCAACGTCAATGAGTTCGGTCCTCCAGTGTGTGTTACCACACCTTCAACCTGCCCATGGATAGATCACAAAGTTTCGCGTCTACCCCCACTGACTAATCGCCCTATTTGGACTTGCTTTCGCTGCGGCTCCGTTACTAAAGAACTTAACCTCGCCAGTGAGGAGTAACTCGTAGGCTCATTATGCAAAAGGCACGCCGTCATCCATTGCTGGACTCCGACCGCTTGTAGGCGCACGGTTTCAGGTACTATTTCACTCCCCTGTTTGGGGTACTTTTCACCTTTCCCTTACGGTACTGGTTCACTATCGGTCTTTGAGGAGTATTTAGCCTTACCGGATGGTGCCGGCAGATTCAGGCAGGATTTCTCCGGTCCCGCCTTACTCAGGATACTGCTCGTCCCTGTTACTTTATACTTACGTGGCTATCACACGCTATGGCCCAACTTTCCAGAAGGTTCAGTTTGATAACAGTTTCTAAATGCAGTCCTACAACCCTTGAGCGGCACGCCGCTCAAGTTTGGGCTATTCCCTTTTCGCTCGCCACTACTGGGGGAATCACTATTGTTTTCTTTTCCTCTCCCTACTTAGATGTTTCAGTTCAGGAGG
>JASGKJ010000002.1:0-670000 GCA_047600665.1 Ferruginibacter sp. | reverse complement strand
CAATTTTCTTTAAAAATTTTTCGCAGAAGTTTGAAAATGAATGGTTGTAATGTTGTTAAGAACTACCCCTTTTTGATTTGGGAGTGCAAAGGTATATGCCTTTGGAATATCAACAAAATTATTTTTACTTTTTTTGTCAGACTTATTAACGAAAGCAGGTTTTTTTTGGCGAAAAATGAGCTTGCTTTCTTCCGAAACTAGCTATGGCACTCACTTACGTAAAAAACAGGTATGTGGATAAACACAGCAGTTAAAAAGGGGGGAAATTTATGTTTACCAGAAAAAGTCCTTGTGGAGGCACAGAAAAATCTGCATTTGAACAATCTTTACTTTCAATTATTGCTGCAAAATCTTTTACAGAAATTTTTCCAGTTCCCACTTTCAGCATCGTTCCAACCAGTCCACGAACCATTCCCCTCAAAAAACGGTTGGCAATAACATTATAAATCAATTGATTTCCAGATACTATCCATTCACTATGTATTATGCTACACTGAAAAGTTTTTACCTGAGTATTACGTTTTGAAAAACTGGTAAAGTCATTATAACTAAAGAGCAGGTTGGCGGCTTCCTGTAACTGGTCTACGGCAAGCTTATAAGGAAAATAATAGGCCCGGTCCGTTAAAAAAGGATCCTTTTCTGTGTAAATAAAATATTTATACTCTCTTGAAATTGCATCAAAGCGGCTATGAGCCTCGTCTTTTACCCTTAAAAGCCGTTTTATTACAATATCAAAAGGAAGAATGGCATTCAGGTTATAAATTATCCTATCCAGTTTTTCCTGGCCTGGAAGTATCGCCGAATCAAAATGAAAATAATTCTGCAAAGCGTGTACTCCTGCATCTGTACGGGATGAGCAGGTTAATACGAATGTGCCTTTAAAATAAATACTCAGCGCCTTTTCTATTTCAGCCTGTACAGAGTTGGCATTTTGCTGAATTTGAACACCTGCGTAATTTGTTCCTTTATATGCAATCTCAATAAAGTACCTGGGCATTATGCTTAAGTTAAGTATAGTGGAGCATGCAGGATTATTGCCTGATCATAACTTTAAACCGGTTGATATAGTAAGGATCACTTAACTGGCCTGCTAAAGAGCTGTAATTATGAGAATCTGAAACAAAGGGATAAGCTGCGTCAAAAAAATTGTATTTACCTGCATCATTTAAAAATAGCACGCCCAGGTTTTTTACCTGGTCTGTAGTAAAACACCGTGTTTTAAAAGCTTTTTTAGCGACTTCTATCATTTTATCTTCTTCCCCTGCAGATACCATTTTTTTCCGGAGTTTCAGAAAATCTTCTTCGGTAGCATAATTTTTACAATCTGAATTGATCATTACAGGCTTTTTGGGAACAGAGGCCTCCTCTATTGAGACGGAATCTTTTTGAACAGGCGGCACTACTTCTATGTTTAGAAACTTAGTTTCTTTTTCCTGTTCCGTCTTTTTGTTATCCTCACTTGCTCCTATTTCAGTTGCAGGCTTTTGAATTTCCGTGGTTTCTTGTGTCTTGCTACTGGCATCCCCCTGGAGAGCTTTTATTTCCGGCTGCTTTTCGCTTTCTTTTGTATCGGTAGCAGTAGTTTTCGGAGCTGGCGGTTGCGTCTCCCAAGGGATAAAAACAGTAATGGTGTCCCTTTTATCCCCTTCAATATCGATATAAACTATTTCCTGCCCTGCTGTTCCTATATCAACCCTGTCCTTTTTAATAAATGATTGCGTTGATTTTTCAACTGGAGGAGGGATTGTTGTTACTATTTCCGGGGTATTGCTTTTTTCTTCTTTTATTTCGGGCTTTTTTTCTTCAATCACCGGTTTCTTTTCTTCAACTTGTTCCACCTGCTTTATAGAAGGGTCATTTACGACAGTGGAGAGCATCGTTGAAAATTCATCTGTCTTTGTTTCAGAAGATTTGCCTTTACTGTCTTTTGCGATGTTCATTGTTACATCAAGGGTTTGAAGATTGAAAAATCCCCATCCCCTGTCTCCAAAGTTTTTAAGCAAAAAGCCCTGGTCTTTTTTATCAACCACGCAATTAAAAGCCTGCTCCGGCCATTCATTCTGAGGAAATCCAACCGTAAAATTGTAAGTTCCATCAATAAGCCGGGGAATAATTAAATAGCCGGACACAGAGGAACTGATCACTTTTTTATCCATCCGAACATAAAAAGGTTGTTTATTTTCTGTCTGGATGTAAATAAAGTGATTTTGCTGCGCCTTCACACTTACCACAATGAATAAAAAAGAAACCAGGTATAACAACTTCTGCATATTGCCTTGCTTTAGCTACAAATCTAATTATTTAAACATTCATTGTATATTTTATTAAGAAATCGTTCAAAAGAGAAAGCCGCCTGAAACAAGCGGCTTCTCTCATAACTATACAATGATTTAATTCTTCTTTGACGGCTCAACCGAATTATTATTCAGTGCCATATTAGCCTGGCTGATCATATTGTTGAGCACTTTTACAGATTCATCAATATAGACATCATTCTTTATCCTGTTGATGAATTGTTTGTTCCTTTCCGTTTTTTCCTTATCGTTTGCAATTTTTGTAACATCAGGTTGAGTGTTGCTCACTTTCAAATCATAAGGTAATTTATAGAGGCTGTCAAGTTGTTTATAAGCAACTTTTAATTCTTTCTGTTCTTCCTTGTATTTAGCAAGATTCAATGAATAAGCTTTATCATTCTGCTGATCTATCCATTCGATTTGCTTACGCATGGTAGAGAAGGTTGTATTTATTTTAACCTGGTCATTTGCTGAAGCCACTACAGAATTATAGTTATAAATAGCATCCCACGGCGTAAAATCAGCCTTGGATATTTCATCCCAGCTTAAAGAAGATGGATTATCTTTTTCCCTTGATTTCAATAATTCATACCTGTCGGGTATCACTATATCGGGTGTAACGCCTTTTAACTGAGTGGCACCACCATTGATACGATAAAATTTCTGCAGGGTTAATTTCACTGTACCAAGATCTTCCTGTTTTTTCCCGGGGAACTGGAATTCCGTTTCAGGGCTTAAAGGAATAGTACGTTGTACTGTACCCTTTCCATAGGTAGAAGTACTGCCAAGTATAACACCACGTTTGTAATCCTGTATAGCTGCCGCAAAAATTTCAGAAGCAGAAGCGCTATTCTCATCTACTAATACAGTAAGCGGTCCATTATATAAAACGCTTTTATCACGGTCCTTTAATTGTTGTGGCTGCACCTGTTCCCTGCCCTTTACCTGGCAAACAGGGCCATCTTCTATAAACAGGCCCACCATTTTAACCACTTCAGGTAATGAACCACCACCATTACCCCGAAGATCCATCACAATTCCTTCTACATTTTCTGCTTTTAGTTTTTCAATTTCCTTTGCAACATCTTCTGAGCAACGTGCGCCATCCACCTTTTCAAAATCGATATAAAATTCCGGTAAATAGATATACCCGATCTTGCGTTCTCCATTGATGATCGCACTCTTCGCAAATGTATCATCCAGTTTTATTTCATCCCTTTTTAAAGTAATGATCTTTACGCTGCCATCAACTTTACGTACGGTTAATTTTACTTCTGTACCTGGTTGTGCACCACGGATCAGTTTTACAGCATCTGTTACTGCATATCCCGTTACATCCACTGGTTCACCTGCAGACTGCCCAATTTTTACAATCTCATCATTGAGGTTAAGATCTCCCGATTTCCAGGCAGGCCCCCCTGTTACAAGGCTGGCAACTTTGATCTTACCATCTTCTTCCTTCAGCTGAGCACCAATACCATAAAATTTACCACTCATCATCTCATTAAAACCACGACTTTCAATAGGTGCAAAATAACTTGTATGCGGATCCATTTCATTTGTAATAGCATTTACAAATGAGCTGAACAATTCCTCCGTGGTATTATGATTTTTGAGCGTTGTAAAATAACGGCCAAGCTGCCTGCGTACCTGGTCTCTTGATTCTCTTTCAAGTGTACTGTCTGCCTTATAAACAAATTTTAAACCGGCTGCAGCTGCACTTGTGTCGTCTGAAGCTTTTTTATTTTTATTCTTTTCCCTGTCATCCAGCATATCGCTGTATTTGGAAAGCACCATGTATTTTACTCTCTTACGCCATACCTCTTTTCTTGCTGCTTCAGTTGCGGCATAATTTACCTTATCGCCATCAAGCATTACTTCTTCTTCCTTACTAAAATCAAATGGCTTGCTTAAAAGATCAGTATACAGTTTTGAAACCTCGTTTAAACGCCTGGTATAAGATTCACTGACAGCATAATAAGATTCTAATCTTGCGCCATGGATCTCATCATCTATAGATGTTTCAAATTTTTTAAAGCTGTCTATATCCGCCTGGAGGAAAATAGTTTTATCATCATCGAGGTCCTTAATAAAACTTTTTAAAACAGCCTTTGAATATTCGTCATCTATTTTTTTTGGACTGTAATGTCCCTGTTCTAATAATAAACCTACATTACGTAGAATCTTTTCATTCCTGGATTTCGGATTATCGTTACCGCCACTACCCTGCGACTTAAAAGCAAAAAAGAAGCTGCCAATGGTAACTACCAGTAAAACCGGTAAAAATTTTTTATTCATAATTATCTGCCTGATTTTATGCATGCTGTAAAATTAACGGAAAAGATGGTCGATTATTTCAAAAAAGCGCCCGCCCGGCCTAATGTTTTCATAAAATTTGATAAGCGGAAACCGCAGTAACTAACCGGGCAAAAACCATTCCGGGTTGCCCTATTTTTCCGTAGTTAAAGATGGGTTTGTTTTACGAAAGGTATTTTTCAGCCATAAAAATCCCAGTATGCCTGAAATTAGGGAGGCAAGTAAAATAAAGAATTTAGCATCATTGATCATTTCTGCAGCATCAAATGCCAGCAGCGTAATAAAGATCGACATAGTGAAACCAATACCGGCAAGAAAACCAACGCCCAGTACCTGTTTCCAGTTTACATCACCCGGAAGCCTGCAAATACCTGATTTTACAGCTATAAAACTTACCAGCATTACCCCAAGTGGCTTTCCAACAACCAACCCGGCTAAAATGCCGAGACCAAGTGGTTTTGCCAGGTTTTGCTGCCATCCATCATTAATAACAATGGCAGTATTTGCCAGGGCAAAAAGCGGAAGGATAATGAATGCCACAGGCTTGTGTAACCAATGTTGTAAAAGGTATGACGGGGATGTATCCGCCCCATCTTTAAATGGTAATGCAAAAGCAAGTATCACACCACTGATAGTGGCATGAACGCCTGACTGAAGCATAAAATACCACATGACCACGCCACCAATGATATATGGAATAAGGTTATACACTTTTAAACGGTTTAAAACAAAAAGCACGAGCCATATGCCCAATGCTATTGCCAGGTTTATCAAAACGAGTGATTTTGTATAAAAAATGGCGATAACTGTGATTGCTCCCAGGTCATCAATTACTGCCAGGGCGGTAAGAAAAACTTTTAATGAAGTGGGAATTCTGTTTCCTAATAATGATAAAACGCCTAATGCAAACGCAATATCCGTTGCCATTGGAATACCAATACCCGGTTGCGTGGAAGTATTTACATTAAAGAATAAATAAATCAAAGCAGGTACAAGCATACCACCAATCGCTGCTGAAACAGGCAATAAGGCATTTTTTATGTTTGAAAGTTCGCCAATATAGATTTCCCTTTCCAGCTCTAGCCCGATAAGCAGGAAAAAGATGGCCATCAACCCATCATTTATCCAGTGAGAAAGACCATGCCCGCCAAAATTTAGATGCCAGAAATCAAGGTAGGTTTGCCGATAGCCGGAATTAGCAAGCAGCATTGACAGCACCGTACAGGCGATCAATACCACGCCTCCGGCTTTTTCACTGTCAAAAAAATCCTTAAAAAGTTTGGTTGCTTTCATTGACCAATAGTATGAGAAGCAATGAATATAGCAAGTAAATAAGATTTCGGGCAAATAAAAACGCCTTTCAAATTTGAAAGGCGTTTTGGGTAGCTAACCGGGCTCGAACCGGCGACCCTCAGAACCACAATCTGATGCTCTAACCAACTGAGCTACAGCTACCGTTTTTAAGTGGACGGCAAAAGTAATAAAAATCATTACTCCGTCAAAAAAGAAGATTAAAAAAATTAATTAACCGGCCTGAATGTTTTATTCATTTTCTTTGCAGCTTCAAAAAAAGCGCATGCATATTTCCATTTATATTCTCATCATTTTATTATCTGTACTTACCGGTTGGGGCATTGCATGGCTCACCATAAAAATCATATTTCATCCACGAAAACCCTTAAACCTATTTGGCTTCAACCTGCAGGGCATATATCCTAAAAACCAGCAGAGAATAGCTGAAAGCCTGGCAGGAATAGTTAGTAAAGAATTCCTGTCGTCTGCAAAAATTGAAGAAAAAGTTACCAATCCGGACATTTTTGAAAAATTAAAACCGGAGATCGAATCTCATGTAGACAATTTTCTCAATCATAAATTAAAAGAGGTGTTCCCTATGTTGTCGATGTTTATTGGCGAAAAAACCATTAGCCAGTTTAAAGGCGCCTTTTTATCGGAACTGGAGACCCTTTTTCCTGTATTAATGAAAAATTATGTTGGCAAATTACAGGAGGACCTGAACCTTGAAAAACTGGTTATTGAAAAAGTAACCAGCCTCTCACCCGAAACCCTGGAACAAATGCTGCTACAGGCAGCAAAAAAAGAATTACGATTTTTTAAAATTGCCGCAGCTCTTTTCGGTCTGCTTATGGGTCTTATACAGGCAGGAGTAATCTTTTCCTGCTCATGATTTTCAGGATGGCGATAATCTGAACTTCGATATAACCGCTTATCAGAAATTAACATTCAGAGTAATCATATTAACTGATTTTTGCCTCCGGCCGGTATTTTGCTGCCTTTAGTTCAAAAACTTGTACCAATGCAAAAAGTGTCTTTTCTACAATTCTTCCTGCTTATACTTTTTTCAAACGCTTCTTTTGCCCAGTTCCCCGGCGCCGGTTCAAGAGCGGGACAGGCAATGAATGCCGGGCATTTTTATGGAAAGATAGTAGATGGAGCAACTAACAAAGCTATTGAGGCGGCATCAGTACAACTATTACAAACAAAGCTTGATTCCAGCACAAAAAAAAGAAAAGACTTTGTTGTATCCGGCATGCTCACCAATAAAAAAGGAGAGTTCAGCCTGGAAAATCTGCCGGTAATGGTAACTTATAAACTCCAGATCACCGCCATTGGTTACAAAACAATAGAACAAAAAGCTTTTTTTGATGTGGCGGGTGCCAGTGGCAAAGGCAGCGATATGAGCAGCATGCTGAATGCAGTGGACAAAGACCTGGGCAATATAAAAATGCAGCTGGATGCACAACAACTGCAGGAAGTAACCATTACCAATACCAAACCCATGCTTACGATGGGTATTGACAGGAAGATTTTTAATGTAGAGAAGAACCTGACCAGCGTGGGCGGTACCGCAGTGGATGTGATGAAAAATGTACCGGGCCTGAATGTAGATATTGATGGAAATGTAACCATGAGGAATGCATCGCCACAAATTTTCGTGGATGGAAGACCTACTACGATGACGCTGGAACAGATACCGGCTGACGCTATTGCAACTATAGAACTTATCACCAATCCTTCTGCAAAATTTGATGCATCCGGTGGTGGAGGTGGTATACTGAACGTAGTGCTTAAGAAAAACCGCAAGGCTGGTTATAACGGCAGTGTTCGTGCAAGTATTGACAGCAGGGCCCGGCCGGGTTTTGGCGGCGATATTAATTTAAAACAGGGAAAAATAAACCTGTTTGCAAGCGGACAGGTCGGTTTTAGAAAATCGATCAGCAATGTTAGTACGGAACGTACTGACTTTTTAAACAATGAAGGCATCGTAAAACTGAACCAGGAAAACGGCCCCGTGGGGAGAGGTGTATTTGGCTTTGGGAGACTGGGATTTGATTATTTTCTTGACAACAGGAATACCATTACAGTCTCCGGCAACATGAGCCGTGGGCAATTTAAAAACAAAGACCTTATCGCTATTACAAGAGACAGTATTTTTAAAAATGTAAACGAACAGGACAGCAGCATTGCAGAATTGGGCAGCAGAACAAGCAACAGCCAGAATAACTTTCGCAATTATGGAACTATGGTGAGCTTCAGGCACAATTTTGCAAAAGCAAATAAGAATATTACAGCGGACCTGAATTATAACTACAGCAAAAATGACAACACCAATGAGTTCGGCACACAATACTTCTTTACAAATACAGATCCGAAAACTCCGTTGCTTTTCGAAAAATCTACCGGTGGAGGCACCACGAAATTTTTTACATCGCAGGTAGATTATGAAGATCCTATCACGGATAAAATAAAAATAGAATCTGGTGCACGGATATCCATCAGGGATTTTTACAGCTTTAATAACAACTTTATAAAAAATCCTTCTACAGGAGATTATGTTACCATTGATGTATTAAACAATCAATATAAATTTAAAGACAGGGTACTGGCTGCCTATGCCACTTTCAGCCAAAAATTAAAGAAGCTGAATTACCAGCTTGGTTTAAGAGTGGAAAGCTCAAAATATGATGGAACACTGATATCAAAAAACCAGGGCTTCTCCAATGAATTTCCTTTTGAACTTTTTCCGAGCGCATTCCTTACTTATTCACTAACGGATAAGCAGGACTTACAGTTGAATTATTCACGTAAAATAAACCGCCCGAATTTTTTCCAGCTTATACCCTTCATTGATTACAGTGATTCATTAAACCTTACTCGTGGCAACCCCGATCTTATTCCTGAATTTACCAACCTGCTGGAATTATCTTACCAGAACCAGGTTGCAAACGGTCATAACCTGCTGGCTTCTGTTTATTTTAAAAACACGACCAATCTCATTACCAGGTACCAGTTTAAAACGATCAACCCGAACCCTGGCGCCAAGCCCGATTCAGTAGTGATGACAACTTATGCCAATGCGGACAAAACATACAGCTATGGGCTTGAATTAACCAGCAGAAATAAAATTGCAGCCTGGTGGGATGTTACCACTAACCTTAATTTTTTTGAGGTAACATTGAACGCCGGCAATTTGCCTGGTGGCGTGGATAACAGCCAGTTTAGCTGGTTTGCCAAAATGAACAACAACTTTAAGCTGCCCAAAAACTTTTCGATACAGTTAAGCGGCGATTACCAGGCTAAAACATTGGTACAGGCTGGTGATGGTGGCGGCGGAGGGGGAAGAGGCGGCCGTGGTGGCGGTATGGGTTTTGGAGGCGGTTTTAATACACCTTCAGCGCAGGGATTTATAAGACCTTTGTATAGTGTTGATATCGCTATCCGGAAAGAATTCCTGAAAAATAATGCCGCATCCATTACACTGCAGGTAAATGATATATTCCGGACCAGGCTTAACAGTGTGCATTCCGAGTCAGTTTATTTTATACAGGATGTGGAACGCCGCCGTGATCCTCAGGTATTCCGCCTCAATTTTAACTGGCGTTTTGGCAAGCTGGATGTATCACTATTCAAACGCAAAAATACCCGCAGTGAATCTGAAAGTATTCAAAACAGTATGCAGGGAGTAAATTAGTGGAACAGGTTTAGCGTTTAGAATGTTTAGGGCAATAAGTTTATAAATTAAGCCGGTAAAATATTACCGGCTTTTTTACTACATATATTTCAATTAATTTGCCGCCTTAAATTTCTACAGCCTGATGAAGCAATTTAGTTTTAAAAACCTGCTGCCACACATTATAGCCATCGCTATTTTCCTTATTGTTTCTGTAATTTTCTGTAAACCTACGCTTGAAAGTGGTGTGGTAGTACAGCAAAGTGATGTAACTGCCGTGGAAAGTATGAAACGCCAGAGTGACCTGTACAGGGAACAGCATGGGGTATATCCATTATGGGTTACCAGCATGTTCAGCGGTATGCCAGCCTATAATATCATTTATGACGGACCTGTTACCCCATTGATTTATATCAATAAGGTATTTCAGCTGGGGCTTCCTAAACCTGTCAACTTCTTTTTCCTTTCCTGTATTTGTTTCTATATTCTTTGTCTCTGTGTGCGGGTGCGGCCTTACGCCGGCATTTTTGCCAGTCTTGCTTTCGCTTATGCTGCCTACAACCCAATACTAGTAGTTGCCGGCCATGACACCAAGCTGCTTGCAATGGCCTATGCCCCGGCACTTATTGGGGGTGTACTGTTGTTATTTGATAAAAAATATATCCCTGGTTTTGTATTGACCACATTGTTTGCTGGCCTTCAACTGATGCAGAATCACCAGCAGATAACCTACTACGTGTTTATCATTATTGGCATCATGACGCTATTTTTTATTGCCAGGTGGATAAAGGAAAAAGAATTGGTGCATGGAGCAAAAGCTATTGGTCTTGCAGGTGTGGCTGCGGCCATAGGTATCCTGATGAACGCTCTCCTCATATTTCCTGTATTCGATTATGCGAAAGATTCCAAGCGTGGGGGGCAGTTGGTAATGGATGCGAAGAAAGATAATAAAAGCAATGACAAGGTAGAGAACAATAAAACAACCGGTTTATCGAGGGACTATGCATTTCAGTGGAGCAATGAACCCAAAGAAGCGCTCACATTAATGTTTCCCGGTGTTGCAGGATATGGAAGTTATTTTTCTCAAAGAGACGGAGAATACAATATTTTTCCAAAGCTTTCCGAAACATCACATGTATCCAATTACCTGATGGAAAAGCTGAATATGCCCGAAGACCAGGCATCTAATATAGCTGCTAATATGTCGGGCAGGGTTTATTGGGGCGGTAAACCTTTTACTTCAGGACCTGCTTATTTGGGCGCTGTAATTTGTTTTTTATTTGTACTAAGCTTGTTCGTACTGGATAATAAACATAAATGGTGGATACTTACTGCCAGCCTGGTTGGTATTGCCATGTCTCTTGGAAAATATTTTCCTGCATTCAATAATTTCATTTTTGATCACCTGCCATTTTACAATAAGTTCCGCACTCCGGAAATGGCCCTCGTAATACCGCAGTTCCTTTTTCCAATTGCAGCTGTACTCGCTATTGACAAATTAATTGATACAGACAGTAAAGAAGCAGTAAAAAAATTAAAATTTGCTGCTATTGCAATGGGTGCAGTTTTTGTGCTTGCAGCGGGAATTTACTTAACATCTGACTACAGCAAAGAGAATAAACAGCGTACAGCTGCTGTTACAACTGCATTTGCAGCAACAGATGGAAGTGTAAATGCAAAATTGCAGGACGTAAACAGCAGGTTTGAAGCAGAAACAGATAACCGTATTTACGAAGAATTATTATACCAAAGTAAAGGTGATGCCCAGATTGCAAAGGGCATTTTGTCTGCTGTCCGCCAGGACAGGCAGGCTTTTCTTGGTGCTGATATTATCAGGGCGTTGGTTTTTGTATTGTTATCTGTATTGCTTGTTGGCCTGCTTGCATATAAAAAGATCAATGGCACTATTGCGGTGGCTGGTTTGGCCCTGCTTGTATTAATAGATCTTTTGCCATTTGACATGCATTATATCAATGAAAAAAGTGTTGATACGGCAGAGAAATACCAGCAAAATGAATTCTCTGCCTCGGAAGCAGATAAGAAGATACTGGAAGACAAAGACCCAAATTACCGTGTATTTAATTTAACGGTGGGTGATCCATTCCAGGATGCACGGACATCGTACTTCCATAAATCCATAGGCGGGTACCACCCTGCCAAGATTGGTATTTATGATGATCTTGCAACACACCAGCTTAGCGGCCAGCCTAATGCTTCTGTGATCAATATGCTTAATACAAAGTATATCATACAGCAGGGGTCTGATGGCAAAAGCTCCATAGCAATACCCAATCCCGGGGCGCTCGGCAATTGCTGGTTTGTAAAAGGAGTTAAGTATGTAAAAGGGCCTGTTGAAGAAATGAAAGCGCTGGATAACTTTAATCCTGCCGATACTGCTGTCATTGATGAATCCTTTAAAAATAACATTACAGCTTTCACGCCGGCAGACAGCGCTTCCAGCATTAAGCAGGTGGCGTTTGACAATATGCAGATAAAATATGAAAGCAACAGCAATGCAGCACACCTGGCTGTTTTCAGTGAAATATTTTACAAGGACTGGAATGCATATATCGATGGCAATAAAGTTCCTGTAACCAAAGCTAATTATGTGCTGCGTGCACTGGTTATACCAGCAGGAAAGCACACGATCGATTTTAAATTTGAACCTTCTGTTTTCAATACCAGTTATACCATTACCATGATCGGCGGCTGGTTAATACTGGTGCTGCTGCTTTGGTTTGCTTACTACAGTTATAAAAAAAGCACAGAAAAAAAATAATGAATGGGCCATAGCAGGAAAAAAGATATTTTTTAAAAGCTGGTGATAGCCTTGGCCTTTTGATCAATAATAAAGCCAATGAATTATTTTATACTTTAAAAAGTATAAACAGTTCAGCTTTCGCAACCACAGATAATTACAATCAGTATTTCCTTGATCATCATCTGGGTCATCGTCTTTTTTTTTCTATACAAAACAGTGCACACATATTATATGAATCAGTAAAACTGTGCAATAAACCTGTTAACGAGATCAATGCAATTGATTATGGTGCAGGGCTGGGTACTTTATTTATGCTGGGGGGCATGCTGGGTTTTAAAAGATTTGATTACAACGACCACCTTCCCGAATGGAAAGATACGGCTGTGGTAGTATGTAATAAGGCCGGCAGTGTAATTACCGATTTTGTGATTGGCGATATCAATGCGGTATCATCTTTCTCAAAAGCGAAAGATTTCCGGTATGACATTATCCTGTCAAGAAATGTGATTGAGCACATATACAGCCTGCAGGAATTTTATGAGGTTATATTTGCTCACAACCCTAAAACGGTCATATATTCAACCACTACTGCTAATTACCATAACCCAGCCATGCATTTTTATCACAGGCATATCCATAAAAAAAATGAGCGGCTGTATTACAAACCACAACGTATAAACGAAATACAAAAACTGCATCCTTCGATTGAAACAAATAAGTTGATACAGCTTGTTGAACTAACAAGGGGAAAAGGACAACATGATTTCAGCGAAGCTGTAAATAATTTTATTGGGAATATGACTGTTAACCCCGACAGCAGTTTACGCACTAACACCTGCGATTGTATTACCGGAGTGTGGTGTGAACACCTGCTGACAAAAAAAGAATATGAAATAATAACTGCTGGTGCTGGCTTTAAAATGTTATACACTGGCGGGTACTGGGATACCCATTATTCATCTACCTTAAAAAACCTGGCAGGGAAATTCTTTAATGCTGCTATATCATTGCTTGGTAAAAACAAAGCTGTGTTGCTGTCTCCTTTTGTAAATGTGGTGGCATATAATTAAATATGGATGCATCAATCATCATAATAAATTATAAATCCTGTTCACTGGTGATGGACTGCATTAAAAGTATAGTGCAGGAAACCGCTGCAGGCAGTTATGAGATCATCGTGGTGGATAACGACTCACAGGACGGTGCCAAAGCAATTATCCTATCTTCATATCCCGGCGTACGCTGGATCGAAATGGGATATAATGCAGGTTTTTCAAGGGCCAATAATGCTGGTATGCGTATCGCCACAGGAGAGTATATCCTGATCCTGAATTCTGACACTGTGATTAAAGAAGGCGCCATAACAAAAAGTATTGCATTACTGAAAAGTTACCCGGGTGCTGTTGGCGGCGGCGTGCAGTTGTTAAATACAGATGGCACCACACAGATAAGCGGTGCTCATTTTAAAACAGGCGGATTAAATACTTTATTACCGCTCCCCTATTTTGGCCGGCTGGTTCGCTATCTTGGCTACCGTTTTAAAACTACTGTGCCAAGTGTACAGCATGTACAGGAAGATGTGGAAGTGGACTGGATCGTGGGTGCTTATATCCTGGTTCAAAAAGAGGTGCTTGAAAAAGCTGGTTTATTTGATGAAGATTTTTTTATGTATGCAGAAGAGATAGAATGGTGTGCAAGGATACGCAAATATGGTAAACTGGTGCTATTTGCTGAACCTAAAGTGATACATATTGGCGGTGGCACCAGCAGTGAATATTACAGTACCGAGGAAGCGGAGAATGGCAAAAACCTTTGGAACAGGAAGGGCAGACAGATCATGGTATCAAATATGCTGCGGATAAGAAAACAGTTTGGTGTTTTTTGGTTCCTCGTTATATGTGCTGCCTATGTTTTTGAAATACCCATCTTTGCGATTTGCCTGTTGTTTGATAAGCTTCTTAATGGCAGCAAAACAAAATACTCGTGGAAAAATGTAAAGGATTATGTTTCTAATATTGCTGTACTGCTGCAATATTTTTTCAAAATAGTAATCAATAAAAAATATTTTTACAAGGTAGCCTGATATGGAGTTATCAATCGTCATAATTAATTACAACACCTTCCAGCTTACTTCTAATTGCATTGCGTCAATTAAAGAAAAGCTGCTGAATGTTGAGTATGAAATTATATTGGTCGATAACGCCTCTTCCGAATGTGATCCTGATCTGTTTAAAGAAAGATTTCCTTTTGTCAATCTTATAAAAAGTGCTGTTAATACAGGATTTACGGGTGGCAATAATATGGGTGTTGCTGCGGCAACAGGTGAGTATCTTTTATTATTAAACAGCGACACAGAATTAATCAACAATGCACCAAAGATCTGTCTTGATTATATAAAAGAGCATAAAGAAGTGGGCATGGTTACCTGCCAGCTATTATATCCTGATGGAAAAATACAATACAACTGCAGGCGCTTCCGTACTATTGGCTGGGAGTTGCTTGAAGTATTTCCTTTTTATAAATTACTGCCCAGGGCAAAACGTGCAGCTTTGATGCTGCATCATTATTTTGATCATCAAAGTTTTGCTGATTGTGATTGGGTCTGGGGCGCTTATATGCTTTTCCCAAGGAGTATCATACAGCAACTACCCAAAAAGAAATTATCAGATGATTTCTTCATGTACTGCGAAGACACTTTATGGTGCTGGGATTTTAAACAGCTCGGATATAAAATTCATTTCCTGCCACAGGCCAAAGTAATGCACGTTCATAAAGGCAGTGTGAGTAAAGACAAATGGATCAAAATAAGAACCACCTCTATTAAAAACCATGCAGCATTTATGAAGAAATTTTACCCGGATTTCCGCTGGTATATTTTTGCTGCCGTTTATTTTACCAAGCAATATGGTGCTTTGTGGCTTGGCAAACTTCTTAAATAAAGCTTTCTACCACCATCTCCTGGTTGATTTTCCATAAAATGAAAATCCTGTCCGTATTTCGGAAAAAACAGCTTTTATCCGTCCTGTAACCAGTTAAATATCAATCACTTATTTTCTGGCACAGATTAGGAATTAACTATACCAGCAACGGAAATGAAGAAACGAAAAGTGGTGCTGAAGTTCTTACCTAAAACGATAATTTAAACTTCTTATACAGGGCTCTTTCAGTGTTTTTATCAAGTATCGGCCGTTTAACCTGGTTTGGATCACCAGCTTAAACGGCCTTCTTGTTTTTAGTATATGCCCAATGGTTAGTCAGATAGATTAATCAGGAATGATGCTAAAAGGAATGGTTACCTCCCAGCGGTTGACGGCACCTGGATTTAAAAGATCGGTGTCCAGCAACCGGCTGTAACGAACACCAACGGTTACGGGTAATGCATTCCATATTTTGGTATCAAAATAAATTTCGGCACCTGTACTCCGGCTTTTGATATCCAGCAATTGTCCACTCCTGAATTTTGTAAGCGAGCTTGTGTAGTCATAAAAAGCATTTGCCCTGATACGCTGAAAGAAAACGATATTACCAAAACCCCAATCGGGATAGCACAAAGGAAAATGATAGTTGACACCGACTTTATACATGCGCCGCTGGTTCAGGTCCTGGTAACCACGGGAGAATGCAAAAGTTTTACTGAAGAAGTCCCCGGCGAGTGTGTCCCTTTTCTGGAAAGCGCCATCAATGACCAAACTATGGTTTGTAAATAAACCCGGGAAAAATAAAGAACCGTCTGCAACCAGTTTTTTATTGTCAATAATATTAAATGCGTTCCTGTAGGTCACCGTAAGCGTTTGAGCCCAGGCCGGGTTAATATGCTGCCGGGCCATTCTTGCCTTGTTACTAAAAACAAAAAATGCATCTGCATAATTCAATGCCTTTGTTTCAATTGTTTTCCTGTTTACAAGCCGGTAAGGAACGTATTCCGTATTGAAATCAGCGCCTATGTTTACATATTTAAAAGTGCGTCCATTGATAAAATTAAGTGGTATTAAAAAGCCTGCTCTTAATTTGGTTGATTTATAACTAAATGATGTGCCGCCAGCACCGGTATCAATTTTACGGTTAAAAAATTGCTCAGCACCAGCCCGCAGGTAAGGAAAGGCTCCTGCATAGAGAATATCCCATGCGATAGCATGGCTTTGTTCATTCCGGTTATACGTGTACGTAAGTGTGTTATAAAAACTAGTCAGGATATTATCGCTGTAAAAAGTGTAACCATATTCAGGATCATCAGCAAAGGGGCGTGCACTGTGGAAATTAAAAAGCTGAAATGATTTACGGTAAGGCTTTACTTCCTGTTCAGTATTTTTCAGGGAATATAAAGACAAAGCTCCCTTTTGTGATGCTGCGGCTGCAATACCCGTAAATTGGGCATCTTCCTCCAGCTCTGCTTCCACCCACTGCTGTGTTCCCGCTGTTATTTGCTCCAGCCTTGAACCACCTGCCGTAAAAGAGGATACAACAATATCTCCTTTACCATTAACGGAAGGACTGTAAACGCCATTCAGGTTATTGCTTACGGTAAAGAGCTTTTTAGTTTTTAAATTCAGTGCAAAAACTTTATCTAAGGAAGGTTTTTCTTTTGCGTCTGACATGCTGAAAAAAACCGTATCGCCTTTTACTGAAGGATAGCCAAGTACATTATAGGTAAAATTAGTAAGCGGCTCACTGCTGCCCTCCTGCAGATTAACCTTTATCAAAGCCATCCTGCCATCAGGGTGCCGTACCGCTGATACTGCTGTATTGTTGTCGACATACTTTGTTTGCGTGAAGAAATAATTAAAAGGATTTGGCAACTGGCTGATCAGCTCCCCGGTCGTTGCATCTAATCTATGTAAATAATTACTGCCGTCTGTATTAACATTCACCGCTATTACTTCTGTTCCTGCAGCATTTATATCAGGTGAAAAATACCTTGACTTAAAACTTAATTGTCTTTGTTCATTTGAGTGTACATCGAGCAACTGTATTACACTGTAATTCCTGTTTCCCCATCTTGGGTCCGACTGGTAAGCTGCATAAACCAGCTTCCCGTTCCTGTAACTGAAATAATCATCCGTCACAAAATCCTTCACCCGGATCTTTTTTTCTTTACCATGTATTAAAAAATAAAAAGCGTTCAGCTCTTTATAGGATTGTTTTGTTACGATCAACGTATCATCACTTACATACTGCGGATATAAATAATCCACCACATTGTTTTTCTGCAGGCCTGTAATAAAAGATGGTTCATATTTTTTTACACCTGCGGTATTAAGGGTTTGCGTTTTAAAATAATTTAATGCATCCTGGCAGAACTGTGTATACGTTTTACCCGAATACTTTTCGATAGCTTTATTAAAAGAATAGAACAGGCCTTTAAAACGGACAGCGTCTCCTGTTACCATGCGCCAGAAATCAGCTCCATATTTTTCATAGCCATAAGCCACCAGTTGATAACCCAGTTCATAATGATCCGGTGTATAGTGACGGAGAGAGCCACTTCTGAGTTTCATCCATGAATACTTTTTATCTGCAAGCCATAATGACCGCATTCCATTAAAGAAAGAAGGCATACGCCCCCTGCCCTGTTTGCTCACCAGTGTTTCCTGCCATACAGCATCACCCTCAAAAAAATAATCAGGGATGGTCATGCCATTGGCCAGCAGTTGTCCTTCCTGGCCCAGGAAAAAAGAAAACAGTTTTGTTAGCCCGTGATTAAAATTACCCAGTTGCTGCATATGACGGTTCTCATGAATAACCAGGTTATCATCCCAGCGTAAACTGCCCGTATTAAAATTATTCTGCGGCGGTATCATGTAGAGTTCACTAATAACAGGAGCCAGCCGCACATAGGCATTCCCTTCTGTATTTTGATTTTGCAATACGATATTCCACTTACGGACTTTATCGCCTATTGAATGCAGTGTTGCTGTATCCAGCATTGCAGTTATATTACTGATACGGATAGCCTGGCTGTCCATTCCCTTTGGAAAGATCACCCTGGCAGCAGGTGTATTTACCTGCATCCATTTAACTGAAGCAGGGTTACCACCAAAATTTTGGGCAAACAGAAAACTGGGCAGGCAAAGGCAGCAGAAAATAAAGACCTTTTTTTGTGTACTGTGCATTGAATAAAGTTAAGTAATAAAGACAATCAGCCTCAGTAAAATGCCTTATAGTTCAGGGAGGTCTGAAAGTTCGGCTGAAATGAATAAACATGCTGAAGTGTGCGACGCAACGATGCTGAAGAAAATACCGCTGCCTGTTACAAAAAATTAACGAAAAACTGCACATTGCCATCAGTAAAATAATAATTATATTTATAGAGATGAACGGTTGCCCTTACATGCTTGCTTATTTCAAATACCGGTTATGAGTGAAGTTATAAACAGCGCCTCCTACCTTGATGGCCGGCGTATTGCCAATGTTTCATTAAATGAAGTGCATGAAACATTAAAACATCCTGACCAGTTTGTTTGGCTGGGGCTGCATGAACCCAGTGAAGCAACCTTGCAAACCATCAAAGAGCAATTTAACCTGCATGAACTTGCCATAGAGGATGCTCACAATGCACACCAGCGTCCAAAGCTGGAAAATTATGGAGATACGCTTTTTATAGTTTTACGTACAGCACAGTTGAATAAAGAAAACACCAGCATCGAATTTGGTGAAACACATTTTTTTGTAGGGCAAAACTTCCTGGTAAATGTCCGTCATGGTTCTTCCATTTCGTATGCAGATGTAAGAACAAGGTGTGAGGGAACGCCACACCTGCTGCGTAAGGGACAGGGATTTGCTTTATATGCCATCATGGATTCGATCGTTGACCAGTATTTCCCCGTGGTGGAAGCCCTCGAAGAAGAAATGCAGAAAATTGAAGACAGGATATTTAAAGACAAACCAAGCAGGGAAACGACAGAACATATTTATCATTTAAAAAGACAGCTGCTGGATGCAAAGCATGCTGTATCTCCACTGATAGATATTTGTAACAGGCTGATGCGTTTTGACATCAAACTCATCTCGGAAGAAACACAGCCATATTTCCGTGATATATATGATCATTCACTGAGGATAAACGAAATGATCGATAACACACGTGAGTTGCTGAATACAGCGCTGGAAGCTAATTTTTCTTTGATATCGATCTCACATGGCGAAGTGTCAAAAAAGTTTGCAGCATGGGCTGCCATTGCAGCCGTACCCACGATGATCGCCGGTTATTATGGAATGAACTTCCGTTTTATGCCCGAGCTGGAATGGCACTACAGCTACCCCATCGTGGCTGTTGTTACCATAGGCATTTGCCTGTTTATCTTTTTCCGTTTCCGGAAGTCAGGCTGGCTGTAATGAAAACGCTTGCACAAAATTATTTTGGAAATTTCACAGCGCTCATTATACCTTTGCGCCAGTTCTTACAAATTACTTATCAAGAAAGGCAGAGGGTAATGGCCCGCTGAAGCCTTGACAACCTCCCCAGCAGGGAAAGGTGCCAATTCCATCACGCCGCAGGCGTGACAGATAAGTCAGATCCAAAGCTTACAATACTTACAAAAAATATTTAAAGCCCATCTGACAGCAGGTGGGCTTTTTCATTCCTCCTTCTTGAGAAGAATTCGTACAGACAGTATAATTCGTGTAACAAAAAAATAATTCAATGTCAAACAACAAACTTACAATTGGTCTCTTTGGTTTTGGAGTGGTGGGTAAAGGTTTATATGATGTATTGCATCATACCCCGGGGCTGCAGTCTTCCATCAAAAAAATATGTATCAAAAATATTGACAAGCCCAGGAGCATTGCTGCAGAAAATTTTACAACGAAAGGTGATGAACTCCTTGAGGATAAAGACATCAATGTAATTGTAGAATTGATAGATGATGCTGCAGCTGCTTATGCCATTGTGAAAAAAGCGCTGCAAAATGGTAAAGCAGTAGTAAGCGCCAATAAAAAAATGATTGCTGAAAATTTTGAAGAATTGCTTGCACTGCAGCAACAGCACAATGTGCCTTTTTTATACGAAGCCGCCTGCTGTGCCAGTATGCCCATTATCCGCAACCTGGAAGAATATTATGATAACGACCTGCTGTTTTCATTCCGTGGCATTATCAATGGCAGTACTAATTATATCCTTACAAAAATATTTGATGAACAACTGTCATTTGATAAAGCGCTGCTGCTGGCACAGCAATCAGGTTTTGCTGAAAGCAATCCCAAACTGGATGTGGGTGGATTTGATGCAGCCAATAAGCTTTGCATTTTACTGGCACATTCTTTTGGGGTGATCGCTAAAACGGATGCATTCATTTTTAATGGCATTGAAAATATTTCTTTGCAGGATGCCAATGTTGCAAGAGCCAAGGGCTATAAAATAAAATTAGTGGGCACTGCACAGAAATTAAAAAATGGCAAGCTGGCGGCTTTTGTGTTGCCGCAGTTTGTAACAGAGGCGGATGATTTATTCCATGTGCAAAATGAATTTAACGGCCTGATCACCGAAAGCAGTTTTGCAGATAAACACTTCTTTAAAGGCCGTGGTGCCGGTTCCTTCCCCACTGCATCGGCAGTATTAAGCGATATTTCTGCTTTACGTTACGATTATAAATACGAGTATAAAAAACTGCAACAGCACAATGATACAGAACTCACCCATGATTATTACCTTAAGGTTTTTGTAAGCGTGGACGATATCAATAAAATTAAACGGGACGAATTTGAATGGATAGAAGAATGGCACAATGAATTTAAACACAGCTGGCTGATAGGCATTGTTCATGCTCAGAAATTACTGAATGATGACTGGTGGAAACAGGAAGGTATTTCATTAATTACCTGCCCGGATGCCATTGCAGAAGATGTGGATTATAAAAAAATAAGTAAGCGGAGCCTGGAGTTGGCCGGTGTTGTATAAATAATTGAAAGTGGAAAATTAAAAGTGGGAGAATTGATAATAAAAAAGCTGGATGTTTGAACAACCAGCTTTTTTATTATTGAAAAGATGTACTACTGTGAAATATAATTCTTCAGGTGATCGATGGTTTCTTTTTGTGAATTGATGATCGATGTTACCACATCACCTATAGAAATCATCCCTGTTACCACGCCATCTTTCACTACGGGCAGGTGACGGATTTTTTTACCGCTCATCTTTTCCATACAGGTCTCGATCGTATCATCAGGACTCACCACTATTGGTGAGGCTGTCATGATCTCTTTTACAAGTGTTTCACTGGATGTCTTTCCTTTCAATACCACTTTACGGGCATAATCCCGTTCAGAGAGGATACCACTCAGGTTGCCATTGTCGATCACGGGCAGAGCACCAATGTTTTTTTCACCCATGATTTTTAAAGCATCCAGCACCGTAGCATCGCTGCCAATTGAAAAAACATTACTTCCCTTTGACTGTAAAATGTTTGATACTTTCATATTTGTTTTAAAGGTATATGGTGAGCAAATCTGTACTTCGTTTGTACAGTATGAAGTTAATAAATTTCTGCTACACGGCATTATTACTAATCACATGAATTAAGCCCATTATTTCCCCAACACCTGCAAGACTGTTCCATACAGCACTTCTGTACCCAGCGCAAGGTCTTCATAAGAAGAATATTCCAGTGGATTGTGGCTGATGCCATCTTTACAGCGTACAAATATCATCCCGTAATCACAGGCATACGAAAGTGCCAGCGCATCATGGAAGGGACCGCTCATAAGTTCAGGCGCATCCAGGTTATTCGTTTTACATTCTGAGTGAATGATCTCTTTTATCCAGTCGGCACAATAACGGGGTTCACTGTTGGTGTCTTCAGAGATAGAATAGGTCAACTGGTGCTTTTTTGTGATCGCTTCAATTTTATCCATCAGCTGCTTTTCATAACGGTTACGCCTGTCCAAATCTATATCACGCAGGTCGATGGTAAAACTAACTTCTTCAGCAATGATATTCCTGCTGGCAGGAAATACGTTCATCGTAGCCACTGTACCCACTGTAGGCGCTCCGGGTATTTGTGTTACTATCTCATGCAGGGCTACTGCAATTTCCGCAGCACCCAGTAATGCATCTTTGCGCAATGGCATTGGCACCGAACCAGCATGGCCTGCCATGCCTTTTAATTTTACAGTAAGCCATAGCGGACCAGAAATACCCGACACCACGCCAATTGGTTTTTTACCAATATCCAGTACTGGTCCCTGTTCAATATGCAGTTCCAAAAAACAAAAGATGCTCCCGGGTTTATATTCCGACTCCTTGAATTTTTCCGGGTCACATCCAAAATCAAGCAGCGCCTGTTTACGGGTAATGCCGTCCTTATCTTTCCTTTCCAGTTCGCCCCCTTCCAGTTTACCCAAAATACCCCGTGAACCAAACAAGCCTTTATTAAAACGCCAGCCTTCTTCATCAGCAAAGGAGATCACTTCAATACTTCTTGCGGGTACAATACCATTTTCCGATAATGTTTTAACGGCTTCAATGGCACATAGTACACCGGCCACCCCATCAAAGCGGCCGCCATAGGGTTGTGAATCCAGGTGAGAGCCCATCATTAAAACAGGCAGTGAAGGATCTTTACCTTCCAGCCTGCCAATAAGGTTGCCAAAATTGTCTATATGGGTTTTCATCCCGGCATCCTGCATCCAGGAAGCAGCCAGTTCAAATCCCTGTTTCTCCAATACAGTCATTGTTGGTCTGCAGGTACCAGTTTCCCCTATCTTTCCAATTTCACTCATTGCTTCAAAGTGTTCCTGCAGGCGGCTTGCGTTAATTCTCATACTTATGATTCTTTTAAAATTTATTTGATACCAGCTCCGGTTTTCATGGCAGCATCGTTGCATCGCAATCTCTTCAGCTGCATCTATAATGGCAGCATTCATTTACGCTATTCAAATTAAAATGAAGATAAATAAAGCTGGATAAAAAAAGCAATCGATATTTTTACTGTATGAAAAATATTTTTTTTGTATTCATCCTGTTTCTTTTTTCCTGTAATAACAATGAAAGCAAACCAACTGAAACAGTAAAAGAACCAATACCGGATACAGTAAAAACTGAAGAGGCTATACCCGCCCCGGCACATCAAATTTCATGGGCCGGCACTATAAATAAAAAAGTTCCTGTATTTCTAACTTATAACATAAACGAGAGTATCATTACAGGGCAGATCACTTATTTGAATACAAAGGATAAAAAGCCAATAAAACTTATTGGTACAATTGAAGATGACAGGTCATTCCGCCTGCTGGAGTTTGAATCAACAGGAAATATAACCGGTATCATCACCGGTAAACCTGGCGTTGACAGTTTTAACGGCGCATGGTTTTCGCCCAAAACCAGGAAAGAGCTTGAATTTGCTGCAGTAAAAAAAGACACAACGGTTGCCGTTGAAAATACAGCCGCAGACCTGGCTGATATAGCTGGTAATTATCATTATCAGTACAGTGAAGAAGGTTCCATGGGTGATCTTGATATTAAGCAGTTATCCAACGGACGTGCTGTTTTTGCAGTGTCATCTGTAACCAGCGCACCTGCAAGAAATTTAGCTGATGTACCCGGTGATACCATCGATATTAAAAGTAATTCATTTATCTACAAGATACCGGGAACGGACAGTTGCGAATTCAAGGTGAAATTTTATAAAAGCTTTGCTTATATAAATTATACCCGTGGCTTTTGTGATGGCCAGTTTGGTCATAACGCCACCATTGACGGAATATTTTTAAAAGTAAAATGATCACTGGCAGGACCGGATCATCGCAATTAACAGCATCAACAGGATAGCGCCCATTTTTAAATAATACCAAAAGCCAGTGTTGTAATATCCCGGGCCACGCATCTCATTTAAAGTTTTCCGTTCTTCTTTTTTTCTCGTATGGTAATTGACAGATAAGTAATCATATTTTTTATGGCGGGGTATTTCTTTGCTCACCAGTTTATTCAACGCTTCATCATATACTTCGTGGTTTACAAACTCACCCCAGGCATTCCAGTTTTTCCGCTCCGTCATCCGGCCGTCTTCATAGGCTAACGCTGCTTCCGGCTACACTATCAGCCCATCTTTCATATGTAAAATACGGTCGCTCATCTGGGCCAGTTCTTCATTATGTGTTACTATCAAAAATGTCTGGTTTAATTTATTCCGCAGGTCTATAAATAATTCATGCAGGTCTTTGGCATTGGCACTGTCGAGGTTGCCCGTAGGTTCATCCGCCATTACAACCGAAGGATTATTAATAAGTGCACGTGCCACGGCTACCCGCTGCTGCTCCCCCCCCGAAAGCTGCTGGGGCTTATTATCCAGCCTGCCGCCAAGGCCAAGTGTATTTAATAGTTCAACCGCCCTGTCGGTTACCTGCTTTTTCTTTGTACCAGCTATCCAACCGGGAATAGACACGTTTTCCACTGCTGTAAACTCAGGCAGCAGGTGATGAAACTGGAAAACAAAGCCAATATTTTTATTACGGAAAGCGGCAAGTTTTTTACCCCCAAGTTCATCCACCCTGTTTCCTTCGAGGAAAATCTGGCCGCTGTCAGCTTTATCAAGCGTGCCCAGTATATGCAGCAGGGTGCTTTTTCCTGCCCCTGATGACCCCACGATGCTTACGATCTCACCTTTCTTAATATCCACATCCACACCACGCAGTACCGGCAGGGCACCATAATTCTTAGTAATTCCTCTGGCTGTCAGCATCTGGCTAAAATAGTTAATTCCATCAACGAAAAGCCAAAATCCCTGCCGCTGTACAATAATTTTTTACGATTTGCGTAATAAAATCGACTGTTAAAAAACACATTTGGTGATTTCGGGTAAACTTTTACATTTGCACAAAATTAAACAACTAATCAGCCTATGTTTTGGACTCTGGAACTTGCTTCACACCTTGAAGACGCACCCTGGCCGGCAACTAAAGATGAACTGATTGATTACTCTATCCGCAGTGGTGCACCCATTGAGGTAATAGAAAATCTCCAGGAGCTGGAAGATGAGGGTGGCGAGGTTTACGAAAGCCTGGAAGACATCTGGCCCGATTATCCGAGCCAGGAAGACTTCTTCTTTAATGAAGATGAGTATTAACAGGTACTATTAAACCACTGACCTTAAAATTATAAAAGCCATCAGCTAACTGATGGCTTTAATGTTTTACGGATATTATTAAAAACGTTTAAGAGGTTTAAACTGTCCAAAGTGTTATAACCTATTTCTCCATCTGTTCAATCACCGCCTGCGTAACACCGGTAAATGAAAAACCACCGTCATGGAAAAGATTCTGCATGGTAACCATCCTGGTGAGATCACTGAAAAGCGTTACGCAATAATCCGCACACTGGTCTGCTGTTGCATTACCGAGGGGACTCATTTTTTCTGCGTAGTTAATGAAGCCATCAAAACCTTTTACACCACTGCCTGCTGTTGTTTTAGTGGGTGACTGTGAAATGGTATTTACACGAACATGTTTCTTTACACCATAATGATAACCGAAACTTCTTGTAATGCTTTCCAGCAATGATTTGGCATCTGCCATTTCATTATAGTCAGGAAATACACGCTGTGCAGCAATATAAGTAAGTGCCACCACGCTGCCCCATTCGTTGATGGCATCCATCTTGAGAGCAGTGGCCAGTACACGGTGCAGGCTGGTGGCTGATATATCCAGTGTTTTTGCATTAAAACCATAATCAATTTCTGTATAAGATTTACCCTTGCGCACATTCAGGCTCATACCGATAGAGTGCAGGATAAAATCAACACCACCACCGAAATGTTCCATGGTTTTGGTGATTAAATTTGTCACATCATCATTACTGCTTACATCGCAGGGTATTACCGGCGCATTACCCACCAGTGCAGCCAGTTTATTGATCTCCCCCATACGCATGGCAACAGGCGCATTTGTAAGTACCAGTT
The DNA here is from genome assembly GCA_047600665.1 of Ferruginibacter sp. GTDB lineage: Bacteria > Bacteroidota > Bacteroidia > Chitinophagales > Chitinophagaceae > Ferruginibacter. The sequence continues at coordinate 643,774 of JASGKJ010000002.1, read as the reverse complement.
GGGCGCCTTCTTCATAACAACGCAAAGCTGTTTTCCATGCAATTGATTTTTCGTCCAGTGCGCCAAAGATGATCCCTTTTTTTCCTTTAAGTAAGTTGTATGACATAGCTGTTTTATTTTGGCGGTAAAAGTAAGATAGTTGAGGGAATGAAAAAAGAAGGAAGATTTTATTAGCAGCGCTCAAAAATACCGCTACAGTTTTTAAAGCTTACTAAAAACATGCAGCACAAGAGAGTGACACAACGATGCCGGGTAAAGCTTGCTGCAGGCCCTACCTTATTTTTTATCATACTCAAATTTCAGTTCACTTAAATCTGGTTGTATTTTTCTTTCCCGTTTTATTTCATAGTCATAGATGACTTCGCCCAGGTGTTTCATAAAAGGATAGCCAACCGTATCGTAGTCATACTCATCATCATTTAAAACACCATCGCTGTTACAATAGATCACCGCCGATAAAAAGAACTCGATCTTTTTATCAAAATCCACAATGTAGGCGATATCAAGTAACTGGCCGTAGGCATCACCCACCTTATTAAAAATGCGGATATTTTTTGGCAATTCCCCTTTCTCAGCCCCAAACATCAAAAATTTACAATATGCAGGAAAGTAGGTGGCCGTATCATCGGAGTAAGGGGGGTATGTACTTTCCGTTGGCAGCTGGCTCATATATTTTAACAGGAAATTCCTGTCCTGCTCAGCCAGATTGAACCGCTGTACAGAACGTACTTTACTTGGAAAAACAAGACTGATCAATATATTATGCAGGTCTTCCAGCCCTATCCTGTTTTTGCCTGAAAAATCCATTGGCTCATTTACAAGGCTGTCATTTTTGTACCAGGCACGGCCGAGTGTATCCTGTCTTGCGCCATATTCTTTTGTATTAAATCGTGCCGGCTGATAATACAGCAGTTCATTGGCTGAATTTAAAAAACGCACCGGGTTGGTGTGGCGGTTCTCGTCTGCGGATAAAGGTAACTGGAGGCGGTGCAGCAGTTGTACGTTATCATACCCTTTTTGGTGTAGCTGCTCATTAATATATTCCTGGCCTAAAAATTCATACAGCCGGTTATAAGCGTCGTTATCACTCACCATTAATATTTTCTTTATATAATGAGCAATGGAAGGCCGGCCACCCGGTATGGTTGGCTCATTCAGCACAGCAGTCTGCCCGCTGTAAGCACTTTCCGTAAGCATGGTAGTATTTTTATCGATACCCTTGTCTTTCAGTTCGTTGAGCCGTTGAAGCGCCAGCATGGCAACCGGTAGTTTTACTGTGGATGCCGGGTAAAAATAGCTGGCCGGGTTTACGTTAAAATAATGCGTTTTAAGTGCAGGAATACCATTGGCACCCTTGTCCACCTGCGTATAGATAACCTGCAGGTTCAGGCCCTTCCTGTTCTTCAGGGCAGCATCAAAAAATTGGGGGTAAGCAGCCAGGAGCTGCTCCATAAAAGCATCCGTTTTGATGTTTTCTCCTCCCGTGGTTGCGGCGCCGGCAACCGGTGGCCCGAACTGGGAAAATGACTTTTGACTGGCAAAGCCCATAAGAACCAATATTAAAAAACACGTAAGAGCGGGAGATATTTTACCTGAAAACATGGCGGCAATTTAGCCTTAAAAAGCCTGAAAAAAGCCTGAAAATACGGGGCTGCACCGAAAGGTTTTTCCCCTATCTTTGCACACTTCTTAAAAAAAACAACACAGCTACTTAAAAAGTAACAAATTATGAAACTGAAAGGTATAGTTTGGTTTTTTGCGATTGCTTTAATCATCATCTCTGTTTGGGAACTCTCCTACACCTGGGTGGTACGCAGCTATGAAAGCAAAATAAAAACACAAGCTGAAAGAATCGTAAAAAGCCAGTATCCAAATGTTCCTGCAAAAAGCGAAGAATTTGAACTGCTGGTAAAAAGCAGGCAGCAACATATACTGGACAGCACCAGGGATAAAGAGATTTACCCGCTGCTGGGCACCACTTACCAGAAATGTAAAGAACAGGAACTGAACCTGGGTCTTGACCTGCAGGGCGGTATGAGTGTAACCATGAACGTTAGTTTGGATGGTTTGCTCAAATCACTCAGCAATAATCCAAAAGATGCCGGCTTTGTAAAAGCACTGCAAACAGCTACTGCACAAAAAACAGGAAGCGACGCTAACTATATCACCCTTTTTGCAAATGCTTACAAACAGCAAAACCCAAATGCAAAATTGTCTGACATATTTGCAAAAGCAGGAAGTAACATCAAACCACAGGACAGTGATGCCGATGTTGTTTCAAAAATAAATACCGTAGCAGATGGTGCTATTGAAGAAACTTACAAGATACTGCTGAAACGTATTGATAAATTCGGTGTGGCACAACCTAATATCAACCTGGATAAACCAAAAGGCATCATCAACGTGGAGCTGGCTGGTGTAACGGACAAAGAAAGGGTAAGAAAATACTTACAGGCAAGTGCTAACCTGCAGTTCTGGGAAGTATACAATATTGGTGAACTATCAAAACCGCTGGAAGCTGCTGACAATGCATTAAGCAGTTATTTAAGTGGCATTACGCCAGACACCGTTCAGAAAAGTGTGGCTGATTCACAAAAGATAAAAGCAAATCAAAATGCCTTATTAAAGATCATTAACCCGATAGGTCCACAGCAGGATAAGAGCGGCAGGCAGGTGTTTGCTTCTGCTATCGGTAACATCTTATTGAAAGATACAGGTGTTTTCAACAGTTATATCAGCCTGGATGTAGTTAAAAACAATTTCCCTGCTGATGTAAAATTCTTACTGGGCGCTGAAGAAAAAGCAGAAAAAGGTGGTCAGCGTTTTTATCCATTATATGCTATCAAAACTGTACCTGGCACTGAAAAAGCAAAACTGGAAGGCGAAGGCGTGGAAGAATCAGGACAGGGTTATGATGATAAAGGAAGGCCTTCTATTAAAATGCAGATGACGCCACAGGGATCAAAGGCATGGGCAAGGATGACAACAGACAATGTGAACAGGCCAATTGCCATCACACTGGATGATGTTGTTTATTCTGCTCCAAATGTAAATGGCCCGATTGAAGGAGGTAATTCTGAGATCAGCGGCAACTTCACTGTAGAACAGGCCCAGGATCTTGCTAATATTTTAAAATCGGGTAAAACAAATGCTCCTGCTAAGATTGTAGCAGAACAGGTGATAGGACCTACACTTGGACAGGAAGCTGTAAATGGCGGCGCTAAAGCTTTCACCATTTCATTCATCGTGATCTTCGCTTTAATGCTTATTTATTATAATACCGGTGGATGGGTTGCCAATATCTCCCTGATATTAAACCTGCTCTTTACCATTGGTGTTTTAAGCGCACTGGGCTTTACATTAACCGCTGCCGGTATTGCCGGCCTGGTATTAACGATCGGTATGGCAGTGGATACCAACGTAATTATTTTTGAAAGGATAAAAGAAGAACTCACAAAAGGTAAATCTTACCAGGCTGCGGTGAATGATGGTTACAAACGTTCAATGGCACCCGTTATTGATGCCCACGTTACAACTTTATTAACCGCCATCATGCTTGCTTACTTTGGTCTGGGCCCTGTATTAGGTTTTGCCACTACACAGATCATCGGTATCCTTTTATCATTGTTCTGTGGTATCCTGGTATCAAGATTGATCAGTGATTTCTGGACAAACAAAAACCGTCACTTCAACTACTTTACAGCTATTTCTAAAAAGATATTCAAGCATGCAAGCTTTAAGTTTATTGAATACAGGAAAGTGGCTTATGGTATTTCTATCGTGGTGGCTTTACTCGGTATCGGCTCCTTCTTTAACGGTTTTCATGAAGGTGTGGAATTTAAAGGTGGCCGCAGCTACGTGGTTGAATTTCCAAAAGCTGTAAAAAATACAGATGTACAGGACGACCTTAAAGCCGCCTTTGAAGGTGATTTTCCTGTAATAAAAACAGTTGGAGACAACAGGCATCTGAACATCACTACTTCGTATATGAAAGGTGTTGACAATGCAGACAGAACTGTTGAACAGAAATTATATGAAGGCCTGAAGAAAGAATTGCCCGGTGTTTCTTTTGAAGACTTCTCTAATAAAAACATACAGGGACGCCAGACAGTACAACCGACTATTTCCGCAGATCTGAAAAAAGGTGCGATCAAGGCTACAGTATTCTCTATCCTGATCATCTTCCTTTATATCCTGCTCCGTTTCCGTGACTGGAGGTATTCGCTGGGTACGATCGTGGCGTTATTGCATGACGTATTTATTACACTTGCTGTATTCTCCTTCCTCAAGAACGTGGTGCCATTCCCGCTGGAAATTGATCAGCATTTTATTGCTGCGGTACTAACGGTGATCGGTTTCAGTATGAACGATACGGTGATTGTATTTGACCGTGTGCGTGAATACAGCAAAGGAAGCAAGAACAGTGAAAAAGGCAGCATTATTAACCGTGCCATCAATGATACGCTCAGCCGTACCATTATGACATCACTCACTGTATTCTTAACCTTACTGATCCTCTTTGTATTTGGTGGTGAGGTAACAAGAGGTTTTGCATTTGCAATGCTGATCGGTGTAATTACAGGTACTTATTCTTCTATCTTTGTGGCAGCACCAATACTGGTTGATTTTGCAAAAGATAAACCACTGGGCGAAGCTGAAATAGTGAGTACAGAAACAAAGGCAGCAGCAAAACCTGTTGCAGAAGCAAGGAAAGTATAACACGAAAAATAATGGTCAACAATAAGAACCGCTCAGCAATGGGCGGTTTTTTTTGTTAGCAGTATCCAGGTGAAAATCGGGTATTATTTATTGAGCAGTATCTTTAAATAGAACAATGGATTGGTAAACTTCTTCCTTATATCCACGTTCTCAAACATACAACTGATGGTTTCTCTCAGTTCTTTACTCTTACTGGCTTTGCCGATCACAAAATTGAACAAACGTGGTTTACTGGTTAGTATTTGCAAATAATGGCTGAGCTTTAATTCTGTCCATAATTTCCTGTAGAGATCCCGGTCATATTGCTGTAAAAAGGCTGCAGAAAAATCATTGGCTTCCACTGCTTTCTTAATTACTCTTGCGGCAACCAAACCTGATACCATGGCATTACCGATACCTTCGCCGGTAAATGGATCGATAAGAGAGCCGGCATCACCAGTCAACAAAAAACGCTCCCCGCTCAATCTTCTTTTTTTGGAACCAAGCGGCAGGCCCCAGCCTTCTATATCTCCTTCAATAACGGCACCGGTAAAACGTTTTTTTATCCCGGGGTGTTTTTGAATCACATCCTCCATCAGTTGTTTAAGGTTGGCTTTTTTTGCTGACACTGATTTACTCAGCATACCCACACCCACATTGGCGCTGCCGCCGGGCAAAGGAAATATCCAGAAATAACCCGGTTGCAGTTCCTTTAAAAAATGTAGTTCAATATAATTTTTATCATGCAGCCCGGTAACGTTTTTATAGTAGGCCCTTATACCTGCGCTGTAATGTGCAGGCTCTACTTTATGCTGTGCCATTTTCTTTGCAACAATGCTGCTGCGGCCTTCGGCGCCAACAATCATTTTTGCAAAGACCAGTTTCTCTTCTCCCTTCGTTTTTATTTTTATGTGTAACCCGTCATCGGTCTGTTCAATATGCTCTAAAGAAGTGTCTTGCAAAAAAGTGGCATACTCCTGATCAACCAGGTTTACCAGCGAATTATCAAAATCCATGCGCCTGCTTACAAAACCCGGCGGATCGTCCTGCTGTATGTTCTTTAATAAAAAAGGAATCTCCAGGCAGGTATCATCCGGTGCAATAAACTGCATACCGGTACTTACCACCGCCTTGCTTTCATTATTCAAAAAATGTTCTTTCCATGCCGGTGATAACCGCTTCAGCATCCCAACAGATTTTGCACTCAGTGCATCCCCGCAGATCTTATCCCTTGGAAACACCGCTTTATCAATGATGATATGTTTTATTTTTTCCTTTGATAAAAAAACAGAAGTGCTGGCACCTGCCGGGCCGGCGCCGGCAATAAGAACAGTTGTTGTATAATGAAATGATTGACTCACCCGGTTTTATTTGATGTAAAGAGGTGAAGATAAAACAACTCAAATAAAAAGCAATTGCCGGCAGCATTAATAACAAGCGGCGCTGATAAATCAGCGCCGCTCCCTTACACAGCACATAACCTGGTCACATCTTTTGTGCAGGCATCAGCACATGATCAATTACATGTATTACTCCGTTACTTTGATTTACATCTTTGATTGTTACAAAAGCCCAGCCGCCTTTTTCATCTTTTATCGCCAGCTTCTTTCCTTTCATAGTTAGCCAGAGTGTGCCTCCAGCTACTGTTTTTAAGGATGCTGTGCCATTCCCTTTTTTGATCAGCGCTGCAATATCACCTGCGGTATATTTACCAGCCACTACATGATACGTAAGCACACCTGTAAGCGTTGCTTTATTTTCCGGTTTTAATAAAGCAGGTACAGTACCCTGCGGCAACATATTAAATGCTTCGTTAGTGGGAGCGAATACGGTAAACGGGCCAGGTGATTGTAATGTTTCCACCAAACCGGCAGCTTTTACAGCAGCCACCAGCGTTGTATGATCCTTACTGTTCATTGCATTTGATACAATATCTTTGGATGGATACATCATTGCCCCGCCCACTTCAACTGTTTTTTCTTTTGACATTGTTTCCGCCTGTGCAAATGACACACCTGCACTGAATACACCTGCTGCAAACAGCAACACAATTTTCATCTTTTTCATTGGTGATCTTTTTTGTTGTTTTTGATTGGTTGTTTTATTCAGTTACGGAAGAAGGAACAACAAGGTTTTGATAATGAAAAAAAATTACAAAAAAGAAGATTGTACTAACAACGGTGCTGCTTAATGCAGTGCAGTTAAAAGTTAAGGATTAAAAATAATAAGAAGGGCGTCATTTATTTACCGGTGATAATAATATTACCGCCTTCCAGTACATTCACTGTGGCGCCGGGACTTACATTTAAGCTGTTACAATAAATTTCTTTATTAATAGAAGGATAGTTTTGCAAACCTGCAGGTATATTCACGTCCGAAATATTTTTGGGGGCTTTGCCTCCGGACCAGTTTAAATCACTTTGCCAGTCTGTGTTGTGCTTTCCTGTCCAGCAAACATGTATTTTCAGTTTTACAACATCAGAGTAACCGTAAAAAATTATACTGCTCTGGCAGCTTCTTATCTTTCTCCTGAAACTGTAATTATTATATCCTGAAAAAACATTTTGAATTATCAGCGTATCTAAATTTTCATTTTCTGAGACCGTATCCTTCCATGTAATACCATTGTCTGCACTTAACTGCCACTGTTCAAATCCTTTCATTCCAGGGCCATATGCTGTTCGCATTCCAAAATAAACGATATCTCCTTCACAGGCTGATTGGTTTTCAGGCTGCGTTATAAGAAGATTATTAATACATTCTGCTCCCAATACATTTACTGCCTGCTTTGCATCTTGTGCATTTGTATTTTTTGCTGCAATAAAAAACATCAGTAAGAATAAAACTCTCATAAAATATTAGCTTCTCTTAATACGAAAGACTATGGGGTAATAAAAAAAGCCGAATTGCCTGACCCGGCCTGTAAAAATTTTGGCGGGTATTTACATTTTGCCCATAGCATACACTTCTGTTGGTGCAGCAGCAGGCAGAGGATTTTCTTTTTCTACAGATACAGCAAAGGCCTGTACTGCGCCAAATGATTTCATTTTCTGTATCTGGTAGCGGTTGCCCTGTTTTGTTGTGATGATGATACCGGCATTAACAGGCTTACCATCTACAATTGCCCACAGCTCGTATTGTTTTCCCTGTGGTGCAGCCGGCAGGTTAGATGGATCCACATATACTTCACCGCTGTTCTTCATCCAGAAAACTTTTGCACCGGCAGCCGGCTCTTTTAAACCTGCTACAGAAACAGGGGTGCTGTATTTGCTTCTTACCATTTCAAGGTAACCATCCATTTCTTTATTCTTCGCTTCCAGTTCACTTGCTGTGGCACGGCTTTGCTGCAGTTCATCATTTATCTGCGTGTTCTTATTATAGAAAACAAGATTCAATACACCGCTCGCAAGTAATAACAATATAGCTGCTGCTGCCACATTTTTCCAGAAGCTGTTAACCGAAACCGGTTTTGCACTGGCAGTATTTAACGGAATCACTTTTGCACTGCTGTCATCATCTTTGTTGATCTGTGTAAATATTTTTTCTTTCACAGCAGCGTCCGGTTTAAGCTCCATACCACCGGCATACGATTCAATACTTGCCTCTATGGCAGCCAATTCTGCTGCCACTTCGGGGTATTGCTGTAAATACTGCTGTACCTGCAGGTTCTCTTCCGGTGTGGTTAACCCGGCTGCATACAGTTCAAGTATTCCTGATAATATGATGTCTTGTGCGTCCACTAAGTGTCTTGCAAATTTTTTCGTAATTCTAAAATAGCTGCTCTCATCCTCGTCTTAACCGTGCCCAGCGGAATATCCAGCGCTTTGGAAATCTCTTCCTGAGTATAGCCGTTAAAATAAGCCATATCAATAATGGTACGTTGTTCGGGTTTTAAGCCAGACAGTTGTTTTCTTAACCCCACCGTATCAAATTTATCGGTGCCGGCGTTGCTGTCCTGCACATTAGATACGGAATTTTCATCCCCCGAGATTTTTGCCTGTTTCTTATAACCCTTGCTTCGTAAGGTATCGATGGCGAGGTTTTTTGTGAGATTCAGCATCCATGTAAAAAGCCTGCCTTTGGATTTATCGTAGCTGTTAAAGTTGTTCCAGATCTTTACAAAAGCTTCCTGCAAAATATCCTCTGCAAGTGTTTTGTCATTTACGAGACGGAATATAACCGCATTAAGCGCAGCAGCATAATTATCATACAGGTATGAAAAAGCATCCTGGTTTTTTTGCTGCAGGTGCAGCACCAGTTCTTCCTCACTGTATTTATACAAACTGCTCAAAAGGTTTATTTATGATTGTAAATGTATTGTAAAATAAATGAAAACAATTTTTATACCGGCAGCAAATTTTCATCAGCGCTGTCCTTCCATCCATAAATACGGATTGCTGGCCAGGCCTTGTTCAACGAAGAGATTGAAAAATCAAGACTTTTTTAAACAGTAAAATGATCGAAGCAGGTCAACCCAATTGTTTTTCAAAACAAACACTGTTATCCATATTGATATACTTGCCATAGTTTGGCATAGTAGTATAACCGCTCTTTTTATACAGGGCAATTGCTTCAGGCTGCCGTTTACCTGTTTCCAGTACACATTTTTTATACCGCATCTCACCTGCCCATTGCTCCAGTTCATAAAGCACTTTAGAGGCAACACCTTTTCCACGTGCTGAAGGTAACGTGTACATGCGTTTTACTTCCATACTTATACCGGGTTCAAACTCCCTGATAGCGCCACAGCCAACAGCTATATTATTTTCATACGCCACCACCACATGTTTAATGGCATCAATCTTATTGAGCTTATTATAAAAAGCATGCTCCTCGCCATCAAGTGCTGCAAGCAATGCATCCAGTTGCCTTACCAGTTCAATAAAATCTGTATTGGTGGAATCTGTTCTTACCAGGTGCGTCATGTCCATTTATATAAATGAAGAAAACAAAATTCAGAAGGCTGCATTTACTACTATTCTTTCGGTGCATCTTTACCGTAACCATTTTTATACAATTCATCAACAACTTTTTCAGCAATACCCTTACCCCATTCCTGGCCAATTTTCATTGATTCCTGTATTATAGCAGGTGTGACAGCAATTATTTTTTTACCAAGTGGTGTTTTATAAAACGCTATCAACTGTTCGATTTCTTCTGCTGAATAATACTTCAAATACACTGGCACCACCATATTTACAACATCCTCCGCTTTTATTTCACTTTTCATTTTATCCCAAAATTCAGCGGGGACCGACTTAGAATCTTTCTGGAAAACTGTCAGCACCTGCTCTGCCACCTGCTCGCCCATTTTACCAGCACCGGTGAGATCAAGCAATTCTTTTACTTTTTTCTCAGTTGCAGCAGTTTGTGTATATCCAGGTGAAATAAAAATGATTGTAAAAAGAAGGAATAGCGGGATCTTTATCATATTTCTAAATTGAAGCATTGAAATTCAGTTCATTTCAAATGTATATCTTTTTCCTTATTGGGCTGAAGATATAATTTGATATCACGGGTTGAAAATATACGGAGCGATCTGATAGATTTATATTTATTCTATTCCTGCAGTTACTTCGTACACCGGGCTGAACAGGTAAATTTTTCCCGTAGCCACTTCCACACAACGGTAGCGTTTACGCACCCGTTCTCCTTTTTTAAAGACACGGTTATCTTTTATACTGAATAAACTTCCTTCGGGTAAGTTTTCAATCAAGATCACACCGTCCCTCTTTTCATCATAGCGGTGCAGCACCCGCAGCAGGGAAACATCTGCACAACTGCTGGCTGCAGGATTACCCAGGGTTTTAAGCAGTGTTTTTTCTATATCAGCAGGAAATACCTTTTTAAGAAGGAATTGCGCCAGTATCTTACTGTATTCGTTTTTCCATTCCGTACCATGCGCCTGCACCCGGTGACCAAATCTTTCATAAGTAAAAAGATGGGCCAGCTCGTGCAATAAGGTTATCAGGAAAGAAAATTTATTCAGGTTGCCATTTACACTGATACGGTGGTTATTGCCGCCGTAAGCATTGCGGTAATCACCCAGTACCGACTGGCGTTCACGTGTAATGGTAAGGTGTACTTTATAATGCTGAAGGTAATAAACGACTTCTTCAAAACTGCCCTCTGGCAGGTATGTTCTCAACTGCTGCAGTGGGGCTTCCTGCTTAGGCATTGGCTTGCTTATTCATTTTTGTTGCCACCGCCACTTCCACCACCAGGTAAACCAGGTACAGGAACATGGCTGCCAGTACGGAGAATTTTGTAAAATACTGTTTCCAGACAAATGCATAGAGTGCCATTGCTACAATAACAACGAACATTTTAATCATCAGGCTACCCATTACACTGCGGACAAACACATTGGGATTTTTATTAGATACGCCTCTTTTCTGTAACAAAAATGTTATCACGGTTAGAACAAAAAACAAAAGGTTGGCCCAGAGTAATACATAGCTGTTGACATCCCATTTTGCAAACAAATTTTTGCCCTGCATAAAGAGGATATTAAAAACGAGGAACAATATGATCACGGGTCTTAACTGCCTGAAATGACTTGCCATCAAAAAATTACTGGTTTACTGCGTTGCTTATTTCTTTATTTAATTCCACCACATTGGCGCCCATATGACAATTGCCGTTAAAAGTTGCTGTTGGTTCCACTTCCAGTTTACCTGCAAATATTTCGCCGGTTACATTGCTTCTGCCACGTAACTGGAGCAGTTCATTTATCCTCAACTGGCCTGTAACCTTACCTAAAATATCTGCATCCTGCCCTTTTATATCTCCCTCCACCATTCCGTCTGTTCCAATGAGTACTTTTGCTTTGGCATCCAGGTTGCCAATCAATGTTCCGTCAATCCGGATATCACCATCGCTGGAAATATTACCTCTTATTACAGTACCTGCGCCAATAATGGTTGTACTGCCAACCGGCGTGTCATTTGGTTTTTGTTTTGCGTTAAACATAGTGTTGAATTTTAGTTATAGTTTTTTATATGGCAAATGGTGGTTAAAGTTAGAACTCGATGTTGTATTCTATGCAGTCCAACAACACTAAACTTTTAAACAGTTTTAAACCTTAAACAGCTTTCTTACTCGTCATAATTCTCCGGTTTGGGCAGGTTGAGTTTATTTGTATCCAGCTTGGGTACATTACCCTGCAGCACTTTTTTCAGGTCATCCAGGTATTGCTGCCTGTATTTCAGTGCTGTTTCCATTGAATCTGTCCTTATTTTAAGGTCCTTATATTCTCTTACCTGCTTAGCATCACCGTAACCCACTCCCGGCAAATAGTATTTGATAGGGGTAAAAATAATAAGTGCCACGGTAAGAAAAGTAAGCACAACAAATATGCTGCTGAGCACTATATACACACTTAACCTGCTGAGCCTGAACTTTACCACCTCCTCGTAAGTATCCTCATTCATCACCACCAGCCGGTACCGGTTCCGGAGGCGTTTGAGTGTACTGTTAGCATCTAATTTGGGCATATTTTAGTATTACATGTTAAAATTAAGAAACCACCCTGATTATACCTGCTATTTGGCAAAATTATCCGATATTTAGCCGCATTTTTGCACCCCAATTACACATGAAGAACAGCACTTTATTACTATCCCTGCTGATTACTGTAACCACCGGTTTTACAAGCCTTTGCCATGCCCAGCAACCTGGCTGGACCATCGATCTGCTTGGCAAAGAAAAAAAGCCTGAAAAATTTGAGGAAAGAAAATTGGGGTCCGAAAGAATGGCTGAGAAAAAATTTACCATTGTCCGCCGTTTTTTTCAAAACAATTATACCCGTTATAATTATTTTTTTAATGCCAACAACAAGATAAATGCGGTGCTGGAAAGAGCCAAGGAAAATCAAGCGGATGATTTTACCAAGCTGCTCCCCTACTTTCCATACTCTCTTGAAAATACTGCTGCTCAAAAAACAGAATTGGATTCAGTGATCTACAAAGCTACGGCCGGCATATTGCTGCATGACCTGAGGAACGACTGGATCGACAATATGTACCTGCTGATGGGCAAGGCTTATTTTTTGAGAAAAGATTTTGATTCTGCCGCTGCCACTTTCCAGTTCATCAACTATAATCTTTTTCCACGCAAAAAAGATGAAGATGACAGCCGTGTGGTTGGTACTAATGAGAATGAGGAAGCAACCGGCAGCACCATCAGCATTGCGAATAAAGAAAAACAAAACTTTGTTCAAAAAATAGTGTCGAAACCACCCAGCAGGAATGATGCCCTTATATGGCTGGCCCTTACCTTAACTGAACAGGGGGAAATGGGTGAAGCGGCCGGCCTGATCAACACACTGCAAAACGACCCTAATCTTCCAAAAAGATTAAAGGATGACCTGAATGATGTAAATGCCTACTGGTTTTATAAAGAAAATAATTACGACAGTGCTGCCGCCTATCTTGAGAGGGCGCTGAGCAATTCAGAAAACAAACACGACCTGGCAAGATCAGAGTTCCTGCTGGCACAGCTGTATGAGTTTACCGGCAATTTTGATAAGGCCTCTTTGTATTATAACAAATCTTCAGCGCATACCACCAATGCATTAATGGATATTCATGCCCAGCTAAACAATGCAAAAATGCGGAAAGGCAATAATGAAAAAGAATTACAGCTGGGCATTGATAATTTAACGAGACTATCAAAGAAAGATAAGTTTGAAAACTACCGGGATATTATTTTTTATTCAGCAGGCGATCTTGCTATGCAGAAACCTGATACCACTGAGGCTATCGGGTATTTTAACAAATGCATCAAACTTGCAAACGAAGGAAGCGTAAGCTACAAGAACAAAGCTTTTGTACGGCTGGGTGATATTGCATTTAACCGCAAAGAATATAAACAGGCTTATATATTCTACGACAGTTTACAATCCGGCGATACTTCGCTGAATGACCGGATGGAAGAGTTGATAGCCAGGAAAAATTCCCTCTCGGAGATCGTTCAGAAAATTGTGATATTGGAACGTGAAGACAGCCTGCAACGTATTGCTGCATTACCTGCTGTGGAAAGAGATGCTTTTGTAAAAAAATTATCTAAAAAGCTGCGTAAAGAACGTGGCATCAAAGAAGAAGACAACAGCGGCGCCACTGACCTCATCACTTTTGACAGCCAGAAAAGTGAACCTGTTGACCTGTTTGCTTCTTCAACAAAAAATGGTGACTGGTACTTTTATAACAGTTCATTAAAGTCAAAAGGCTTTGGTGAGTTTAAAAGAAAATGGGGCACAAGAACCAATACTGATAACTGGCGGAGAAAAAGTGCAGCAGTAACAGCAGCATTGAATAATAACAGTGTGCCCGATATGGCATCCTCTAATCCTGATGGGCCGGATGCAGATGCTGCAGCCGTGGCAGATCCATCAAACAGCGGCAACAAGGTTAGTAAAGCCGATCCGTCAACGGGTACATCGCCACAGTCAGAAGATATCAGTTACGAGGGTTTGATGTCAAACCTGCCAATCTCACCCGAAAGGTTAGACGCAAGCAATAATCTTATTGCGGTTAATCTATTTGAACTTGGAAAGCTGTATCAAAATAAACTGGAAGATTACCGCCAGGCAATTACAACGTATGATTCATCTTTAAAGCGTTTTCCGGATTCTTTATATGACGGAGAGTTATATCTCGGTTTATTTTATTGCTACAGCAAGCTGGGTAATAATGAAAAGGCCGCTTACTACAAAAATTTAACCAGCTCAAAATTTGCCAACAGCCATGCTGCAAAAATTTTAACCAATCCTGCTGCAGCACACCCTGATCAGAAAAATCCGGAAGGCACTAAACGCTATGAAAATATTTATACGCTTTTCATAGAAGGTAAATTTGATGAGGCGCTTGCAGAAAAGAAAAAAGCTGATAGCATGTATGGCACCAATTACTGGTCACCCCAGTTGCTTTACATAGAAGCTGTTTATCATGTAAAACAAAAAGAAGACAGCGCTGCCATCAGCGTACTTGATACCATTGCGAGCCTCTACCCAAATTCACCGTTGGTTCCCAAAGCACAAAGAATGATTGATGTACTGGGCAGAAGAAAAGAGATAGAAGAGTATTTAACCAAACTGAACATTACAAGATATCCTGAAGATACCATTGTGATAAAAGAAGAGAGACAAAAGCTTGTAAGAAATGATTCCAACCTGATTGTATCACCTAAATTATATGATTCAGTTAAAGCTATTACTGCAGCACCGGTTACACCACCTGTAATAAAGGACACTGTAGTTAAAGCAGCACCGGTTGTAAGTGGTCCTTATGTATTTAATGCTGCCGCAGTGCACAACGTGGTAATGCTGCTGGATAAAGTAGATGCTACGTATGTAAATGAATCAAAGAATGCGTTTGCGAGGTATGTATCGGATAATTACAGGGGCGTCGATATAAAAGTTGCAAAAGAAGTACTGGACAAGGACCTGAGTCTTGTGGTGTTTACATCATTCACCAATGCAGAAGAAGCGATGGCCTTCTTAAAAAAATTAACCAAAGCGGCGCCTGATGAAGTATCCTGGCTGCCTGCCAATAAATATTCTTTTGTATTAATTGATAACGATAATCTTGAAAGACTCAGGATTACAAAAGATGTGAACGGTTACAGGAATTTGCTGAAGAAACAATATCCTGAACAGTTTAAATAAACCCGGTAATTACCATCAGCCTGCATTGAGATTATTCAGATGAATTAAAAATTTAAGTATGCAAGTGAAAAGATCAGTAAGCATATTATGGAAGGTGTTTTTTTGGGGAATGGCCATCGTGGTGCTGTTATTTACCTGCGCCAATTTTGGTCTGTTTGGTAAAATGCCGTCACTGAAAGAACTGGAAAATCCTGAAGCAGATTTGGCAAGTGAAGTATATACAGCTGATGGCAAGCTGATGGGAAAGTACTATTCAGAAAACCGCAGCGAGGTAAAATATCATGAGATCTCTCCCAACATTATTAATGCACTAATAGCAACCGAAGATGAACGTTTTAAAGAACATTCAGGCATTGACGGAAGAGCAGTGGCCCGTGCATTGATTTCTCTTGGAAAACAGGGTGGCGGCAGTACCATTACACAGCAGCTTGCCAAAATGATGCTTGGGCAAGGCAGGGGTAATATTCTTACAAGAGGTGTTCAAAAAATAAAAGAATGGATCGTTGCTGTAAAACTGGAACGCAATTTTACAAAAGAAGAAATTGTTACGCTCTACCTGAACAGGGCCCCCTGGGGCAGTAATTATGGTATACGCAACGCTTCCCGTACTTATTATCAAAAAGAGCCTTCAGAATTAAATATTGAAGAAGCGGCTGTACTGGTTGGCATGCTTAAAGGATTTATTTACGACCCGGTGCGGCATCCAAAAGCATCTGTTGACAGGCGTAACACCGTAATTGACCAGATGGAAAATGCCGGTTATGTAACTGCTGAACAGGCTGTAAAGCTGAAAGCAAAACCTCTAATCACCAATTATAAAAAACCGGATGAATCAGTGGGTATCGCACCTTATTTCCGGGCTGTACTTGCAGACAAATTAAAAGACTGGTGCAAGACACATAAAAATTTAAAAACAGGAGAAAACTACGACCTGTACAGGGATGGCTTAAAAATTTACACCACCATCGATTCTAAAATGCAGCAATTTGCTGAAGAATCTGTTGTGCAGCACATGCCTGTCATACAACGAAAGCTGAACAGCCTGTTGAAAGTAAACGGCGACAAACTCTGGAAAGAAAAAGGAACAAATGTGCTTGAAAATGCTATGAAAAGCAGTGAAAGGTGGCGGGCATTGAAAGAGGAAGAAGTAGACGAAAAAGATATCCGGAAAACATTTTTGAAACCGGTAAAAATGAAAGTGTTTGCGTGGAACGCAAAAAGGGAACTGGATACAATAATGTCTCCGTTAGATTCTATTAAATACCACAAACAACTTTTACAAACATCTTTTGTAGCAATGGATCCCAAAAGCGGTGAAGTTAAATGCTGGGTGGGTGGTATTGATTTCAGGTGGTTTAAATTTGACCATGTTACCACCAAAAGGCAGGTAGGTTCTACATTCAAACCATTTATATACACACTGGCCGTACAGGAAGCCGGCTATACACCCGACACTTATTTACCTGCAGGTGCACTAACACTGGGCGGTAAAACAATTTCCGGGAAAGGCGGAACCCTGGCCAATTGTCTTGCATTTTCAAAGAATCTTGCCGCCTGGCGCCTGATCGGGTTAATCGGTGTAAAGCGTACTATTGAGTTTGTGCAGAACTGTGGCATTAAAACAAAACTGCCTCCTTATTATTCTATTGGTCTTGGCTCAGCAGAAATACCAATGCTGGAAATGCTGCAGGGCTATACCATTTTCCCAAATAAAGGATACGATACTGAACCGGTGTTTATTTCACGTATTGAAGACAAGAATGGTAACCTGCTGCAGGAATTTGCTACAGAAACCAAACAGGTGATAACAGAGCAGGATGCTTATACTATGGTTAAACTGATGCAGGGGGTTGTAAAAATCGGCACCGGGCGCTCATTAAACAGTTATGATATTCCTGCAGAGAAAGCAGGTAAAACCGGTACGACCAACGATAATACTGATGGTTGGTTTATTGGCTATACGCCAGAGCTGCTTGCAGGCACATGGGTTGGCTGCGATGATCCGTTCATCCGCATCTATGCAGGTACATCCGGGGGTAACGAAATGGCGCTGCCAAAGTGGGGCTATTTTATGAAGAGGGTATATGCTGATAAATCTCTCCCCTATGGCACTGCTTTAAAATTTGAAGAGCCTTCTTCATTCATGAACGACCCGGTATATGCAGATGTGAATTTTGACAACCTGGTTAACAAGGGCGAGGAGGAAAATATAGACCAGGGAAATCCCGATGCACAGGACTTTATGGAAACACCTTTATCGGATTATGGCACACCGGAAACACCGATTGAAAGCGAAATAAAAACAAATGTGCCGGCTGCATCTACCAGTATCAAAAAAGATACTGTTGCAAAAGTAAAAACGGAAACACCGGCGCCAGCCAAACCTTCCGATAAAAAAGATGTAAAGGCTACACCGGCAAACACACCTGCTAAAACAGATGATAAGAAGAAGACAGATAAGCCGAAGGAAAAAGCAAATGATTATTAAGCTGGATCATTTTTGCTTATAAAGCATTGTATAATTTTAGTTAAGAGTTTAGACAGAGTCTCTTAAACACCGTTGGATTGTATCAAACTGAAAAAGAGAGTGCTTGTTTAGTAAGCTGTGCAGGAATACATATTAATGAAAAAATACGTCGGTCTTAATCCTGTCAATAATTTCCTGGGTTATTTTTTCACCGGGATGTTCTTTCTGATACCGTAATATCCTTCTTTCCATTTCTTCCAGCTTATCATTGTATTTCAGGTTTTCTTCTGTTTCCGGCAAAACATTTTGTGTATAGCGCAGGTATGTATTGTAAAGCATGTACACTGCCAATCCAGCGGCCATACATAAAAAATAGATAGCCACATAATCACGCAAAGCAAATCCATAGGTATACCAATACCATAAACAGAAAAATACAGGTATAGGAAAAAATAACCAGAGCCGGAACTGAACGATAAAAACACCAAGATAATAGCAGGCGATTCCAAACAGGCCAAAATAGTTACCAGATTTTACAGTCAGGTATGTCACTATCAATGGCACCAGCACATATATCAGGAGAAATGAAATTATTTTTTGCTTCATTATTTGTTTTTTGCTACCCCGGCCAGTTTTAGTTTTATAACCGGCAGCGGAAGTATGCTTAACCTTTAGGGTTTAAACGGGCAAAATTAAATATTAAATACAAAGGAGCAAACTATCTGTATTTTTTCCTGTTTACCGCATTAAATACATTTTACCATACCCTGCTTTAAAATACTTGTCTGTATCATCCGCACTGCTCTTGTATTTATCCAGTGATTTACCATTCAGGTTGGTTATCACCCTGTACAGGTACACACCATTAGCCAGCTTTTGTCCATACATGTCGGTTCCATCCCATTTAAAGTCGGTGATATTACGGCCAATACGGATTGTACCCAATTCAGCCTTTGTTATTTCCCGTACTATTTTACCGGTTATTGTCATGATCTGTATACGCAGGTTTTGAGGTACTTCAGAACCTGTAACAGTAAATACAAATGCTGTTGAAGTGGTAAAAGGATTAGGATAATTCAGCATATTACTGATCATTGGCTTGTTAATGACCGTAAAGCCCACCCTGTACTCAATATTGCCGGCTTTGTTACCAACAGCGTCCTTACCAGTTACGATCAGTTCATAATCGCCATCTTCAAAAGAAGGCCTGAAATCAATAGTGGCAGTATTTTCACCTGTACTTAAATCAGCTTTTGTAAAGATTATATTATTGTTGTCAAAGTTTACTATACTTCCATCTGACAATCTCTTTACAGATACTTTTACAAGAGAAGAATCTGTGAGCGCCACAAAAAGATTTTCGTCCTTAAGCTTAATAATAATGTGAGGTTTTGCTGATACGATGTCCTTATTTAAAATATGCGTACCATCAAAAGTCACATCCAGTGATGGTCTTGTATTATCATATATAACATTAAAGTCTTTAAAAATAAAGTTATTGCCGAGGTATTGTTCCGGCTGATCATTATCAGGATTTACAACGATGTTAAGTGTATTAACACCTGCATAGTTCTTTGTATCAATGGTAAAGTTTATTGTTACCGTATCACCTGGTGCTACCGGGTGGAATTTTGGCAAATAAAATGTTTCAGAAACATTGTTCTTGTTTGTGATAACATATTTCACTTTTATACTGTCGAATGCCACACTGCCTATATTTTTAAACGCCAGTAATACTTTAATACCAGCACCCTGTTCCACTGAATCTTTTATATCAAATAATATGTTAGGCGCCACTGCACCTTCTGGTAAATAATCAGCGTTTACTCTCCAGTACTGTAACTGGTTAGGGGTGGCATACAATTCGTCTGAGCTCAACATATTCAATTTCAGGTAAGGATATGTTTTTGCATCTATGAACGCAAGCGTGGTGTCTGTTGCAGGATCCACGGTAGTTATAAACTGCCTTGTTCCATCAGCCTTTACACCAATCACATTTATACGAACATCGTCTGCCGGTGTTTTATCGCCGGAAGTTCCTCTCCAGTGTAATGCACTCCATGATTTTGCAGGGCCAAAAGCAGGTGATTCTATTTCACCTGATTTAAATTTAACAGGCACAGGGAATGTTGCTGAAAGCTGGTCGGATACAAGCGCACCCATTACCTGCTGTGGTTCATATTGATTACTGTTCTTCCTGTAGAAATAAATAAATGGCAGGTTACGGGTAAAGCTGTCAATCTTTGTAAACCCGATCGATTTCAATTTATGATACAGTGAATTACCTGCACCATACAATGCTGTATCAGCCTTCCAGTCACCGATAAATACCTTGTTGTAAGTATCATCAGTACCAAGACTGGTGATAGAAATGTACATGCCATCTGGAATGCTGTCAATAAAGTCCATTGCTTTTTTCCTTGATACAGGATCCTGGAAGGAGAATTCAAATATTTTCCTGGTTGGTTCAGGACATAAATAAGAACTTCCAAACCGGCCAACGCCTGAGGCTACGCTATAATTTTCCCATGGTTTTAATGTTGCAGAATCATACACTAAAAACTGGAGTACATTATACTGGCAACCGTATTGTTCAAACTGGTCAAAATCAAGTGTTACACTGATCCTGTCATAATTTGTATACGGCCATAAACCGGTTTTGATCTGCAAATTCCTGTTGATGGATGTATAGCGGAAGATACCATCATTATCAAGTTTGATAGTACTGCCGAATGTACTTTTTAAATGCTGGTAATAGTGAGACTGGTTAAAACCTGAACCACCAGAAACAAGGTAAACAAATGATGCACCATTCCATACAGGAGGCTGGTTGTTAAGCGGTGTTTGTGAAGTACGCCAGTAATACACTTTATTATCGGTGTAATTAATGCCCGATGCGGTAAACTGTACTATCCCACCCTTTCCACTTGCCGAGAATTGCTTTTTAAAAGGAGAATTGAAGAGTTCAGTTGTATCGATCTCCATCACATACTGCCTTTGCTCGCCCAGCGGGTTAGCGGTGGAAGCCATGAATGTAGCAACCGGTGCATTTATGATGGAATAGTTATAGGGATAAACCGGTTTGGTTTCTTCTTCATAAATATAAAATTCCTTGGTTACGGTATTGTTACTTTCTGAAAGTTCATCCACCGCATTATCAGCATCAACCATTATAGTGATTTTATTCAACCCTTTATCTGTAATAGGATTGATCGCCACAGGCAGTACAACTGAGTCAGCATTAACTGTAGCAGGAATTTTCTGATCGTATAAAATGTCCACTGTATTATCTTCCAGTGTCCGTTTTATTAAGATACGGATAGAATCCTTTACAGTTTTGCCGATGTTCTGTATCTTATAACGTATCTGGAAATAATTATCCGCCACGCTGATAACACTTGGTGTTATTTTCACCAGCTGATCCTCAATTAAATAATCCGGCTTTGCAAAATAGTTCAGGCGCAGCGCCGGGTCTCCGTGAAGATTGAGTTCTTCCAGGTGCATACGGGTGTAAAAATCCAGCGACGATGTATTGGAACCCAGTGTTTGCAGCACGCTGTGCATCTGGTTACCAATTGTATTGCCATACATTGTTTTGGAAACAACATTATACAATTGTGTGTTGTAAAAATTAAGAAACGGAGGAATACCAAGGTGAGTGCTCGCCAAAAAACCAATGCTTCCTCTCCTGTCTGCCAGTACATATTTTTCCGAGATGGACAAATTACCATCAAAGCGGAGCGGTTCAAAACCAAAGAAATTACCGGCACTGCAACCGCTTACGTTAAAGAAAGTGTATTTGCCTTCGTTGTTAAAAAATTCAGGGTTGGTAAGATTGAATGCAAGCGTATTTGCTGAAGAGTGCC
Organism: Ferruginibacter sp.; assembly: GCA_047600665.1. Taxonomy (GTDB): domain Bacteria; phylum Bacteroidota; class Bacteroidia; order Chitinophagales; family Chitinophagaceae; genus Ferruginibacter. Next base: position 622,077 of record JASGKJ010000002.1, on the reverse strand, counting down.
CGAAATAAGATATTTCACTTACACCTTCGTGAATAAGCTGTTCTATCCTCTCACCACTTGCCTGTTCTACTGAAGAGGTGGAAGATTTTTCAAAAGTTTCTACCCGTCCACCAAAATAAATACTGTCTTCCACCACTTTCTTATAAGCATCCATGTATCCACGGAACTGCTTATTTTCAGCACTGTCGGATCCACCAATTACATGGATGATATTTTTCATCCAGCCTTTGCTGGCTATACTCTGGTTGCTGGAAGCCTGCTGCACTTCGTAATCCCTTATCTTGTCGTAGTAGTTCTTTATTTCAGTGCCGGTAACTGCACCAAGACGGCCAATAGGAACAAGCGGCACATTCTTTCCCGGTTCACAGGCCAATAATATATCGGATGCCGGCCAGCCAAAAGTCGGTACAAGGTCTATCCGGTCAGCGATGGGATTGGATTCATTCTGCCTGTACTCAAGCGACGTCATACCACGCCCGATAAGAAAAACATACTGTGGCTTTTCTACAAATGAATTATAGGCAAGGCGGATAAAATCACGGATGGCTGACGGATGCTTTTTTATACCAAAAGCAAACTGGTCAGTAAGTTCGTCAATAGATAAAACTATTGGATTGAAAGAACCGCCATCTGCTGATGCCCTGTACTCCCTGTACTTATCTACATAGTTTGTTCCTCCTCCATCATTGTATAAAACAGGGTTGGATATAATAATATAATTACCCTGGTTTGCCTGCTGTGTATAATCTACAAACTGGCGTTTAGTTAAAGCCGATACGTTATTTACATTCAGATTCTCTTCACTGATAAGCTGGAATTTTCTTTCTGCATCAAGCGAAGGTGGTAAAACAAATTTTACTTTTCCTGCTTCTGAAATATCACCGGTGTACCTGTTACCGTCATTAAGGCTGTATAAAACTGGAGCAACATTACCGGTATTGAAATTTTCAATTACAATAAAATTACCCTGTGCAGATGGCTGCAGGCTGAAATTAAAATTACGTGCATTATTAAAATTAAAAGTAGCCGGGTAAGTAATTGCTATTTCAGCAACCACTATCCTGTCGGTGGGAACAACGGAAGTACCATTCATAGCAAGCTGCAGTGAATTGGAGTTTCCCAAATACGACAAAGGAATGTTATGAACATCTGTTACCAGTTTATCAAAGAAATTCATCGGCGCTTCAAGCACCGTGTTATTAAAGAATTTTACCCTGAACGATCTTGTGTTTAATGCGTTACCAAATGCGGCGATATGCATCGATACACTATTGGGCGGCCCGGCAGTGTAGATATTCATTTCATCCAAGGTTTTAAAGAGATCGCAGCACGGACCTGCATCACCGCTGGTCCAGCCTTCACCCATATCATAAGAGGATGAATACACATACTCCCCCACCACCGCTGCATAACCACGGTTATACTGCGATTTGAATGGATTGGCATACCGGCGCATATAATAAGCATCTGGTGCCAGCGTATTACCGGCAACATTGTTTGGCCTGTTGGCATACCTTAAATTCCCGGCACCGGCATACACTGTTAAAAAATAGGCTGACGTATCCGAGAATAAACTAAAGCTGTCGCATAACTGGTAACCCGGCTCCCTGTACAGGGCATTATCCGGCACACCATCATTTACTCTTCCCAAAAATTCAATGTAATCGCCTGCTCCAAACAAACCCGTGCTAACGGTTGTATATATACGAACCTGTTCGCCGTTCCTCCACAGCTGGAAATTTTCTGCCGGCACATTACCAAGGCCGGCATTATTTAGTGCAGTGGCGGGTATGCGGTAAAGACCATTTTTACCAACCCTGAATTTATAATAAGGTTTGCTATAATCTATCCAGCTGTTATTTAACTGTGCAGATGCTGTGTAAGCAAGCAGTAAAAAAAGCGGAATTAAAAATTTTCTCATTTGGGTTGTATTGAAAACTTATACGTTTTTAATTATTTTCTTTTCTAACAAAATTCAGCTTCAGTGAAAACACATGCGTGTACAACGGGTTTGACTGGTTGGCAAGATTTACATAAGAGTAATCCAGTGTAACATTATTTAATTTAACACCGGCTCCTAAGCTTGGCTGGTATATCCAAACTTTTTTCTGGTTTAATGTATCGCCATCTGCCAGTGCCCGTTGAAAATTGGTAATACCGGCTCTAACAAAAAACACATTGTTAACAGAAGCTTCAAGACCAATATTAGGATCAACGTTTACAGCCTTGCTTGATATAAGAGAATTGCCTTTGCCATCGAAACTCATATTTAAGTTTGCTTCTGCCAGCAGGTTTACAGCATTGCTGATCCTGAAATCGTACCCGCCACCCAGCACCAACCTTGGTGCAGTAAGTTCGGTTGACTTAACAGGTATATCATTTTTAGTGAGGTATAGTTTTTCTTTTTCTCTTTCTGTAAACTTAAATGACCATGCATTGAAAGTACTGGTAAGATCACGGGCCACTGCACCAAGGCGCAGCCTGCCTTTGCGGTATTGCACACCTGCATCCACGCCAAAACCCCAGGCTGTTGCAAAGCTGCCCACTTTACGGTGTATGATCTTTGCATTGGCACCAAAACTTAACTTTTCATCATCTGTATCAATTACTGACTGAGCAAACGAAAAAAGCAATGCATAATCAGCAGAAGAAAAGGTCTGAATATTATTAAAGTTTAAACTTCCGTCAGCATCCACCAGGAATAAAGTATTAGGCAGATCATCTACTGCAAAACGTAATAATGAAACGGCAATGGTTCTTTTATTATCCTGCAGCGGCAACGCCAGTGAAGCATAATCGAATTTACCGATTCCGGCAAAATATTCTGCGTGCATCACGTTAACAGACGGATGATCCTTTACACCGGTAAGCCCGGCAGGATTCCAGTACCCGGCAGTTCCGTCTTCCACGGAAGCCACCTGGGCGCCGCCCATTCCAAGCCCTCGTGCGCCGGTACCTATATTTAAAAATTCATTTGAATATTTCCTGAACTGGGCAAATGACAATGCAGGAATCAGCAGAACACCCAGTATAAAAGCAGGAATCTTGGTATTGAACATAATAATAGTTGCGGTTTGTAATGTTTTTGTATGGATATTAGTGATCAACCCATACAACGTATAAATCCCTGGTAAATTGTGCATCAGACGGGAGCGGGGGCTACTCATCAGCTGCGCAAATTTATGAATAATGACACTAAAAGCCGGGTTAAAAGCATCGTTTTATGCCGGCTCACAGATAAGACCCTGCGTTATGAAAAAAGGCTGCATATTTTTATATGCAGCCCACGTAGTTTATTTACACATTACGGTAAAAGATAACTTTAGTTGACCGGTGGTCCTTTTATATCAAGCTTTCCGCCTGTATTAAGTTGTAATGATGACCCAGGAGCAGCTTTTATACTGCGGCTCACAGCATTCACCCCATTCTCTATTACCGGGGGTTGCACAGAAACTGTTGGCAACACCACATCTGTGTTTTCATCCGGCACTTTATTACAACTCCAGTTACCCGGGTTATCCCAGGCACTGCTTACAACACCCGTCCAGGTAGATTTAAACTGGATAATATATTCAGGAGAATAGGTAACCAGGCTATTGTTGGTTATTTTACAACGCAGCTTAGTTCCATACATGATGCTGGGTATGTCTTTAACCTGGAAGTTGCTTACCGCCGCACCTGCATACAATTCTCCATCGCTTACATCTGTATAGCCATTGCCCGTGTTCACCTGCCATTGGTAAGTATTACCGGGCTTACTGTTTCCGGCAGTGTAATGAGGACTGCTGCCGCTGCATACGGGGCCGTTCAAAACATATATTTCTTTAAAAATATAATTGTTGAAATGGAACATTTCCGGCTGGTCATTATCAGGATTTATTTCAAGCATTACTTCTAATGGTCCGAAATAAGCTGACAGTGGAATATCAAAATTCACCAGCATACTGTCGCCTCCAAGCAACTGATCGTACCTGGCTCCATTGGGCAGGTTATTATATACGGTAACACCTCCATCAACATTGGTGATCCTGAGCTTTACTTTAATACTGTCAAACAGGATATTGCTTAGATTCACAAACCTGGCCTGCAAATGCAGGGTGTCTTCCTGTGTAAGTGTATCAGCAGGACTTTGCAGGTTATGCAGGGATATAGCACCTTCCGGAACATTATCTGAAGTAAGCATCCAGTTATTAAGCTGGGTTGTTTTTACCTGCTGCGGATCACTGTTATTCATCCTTATCTTAAGGTATGGATACACGGTGGCATCTATAAAGTCAATTGTTGTATCCTTTGAATTAAACACTTTTGCCAGCTGCACCTCGTTGCCCGAAGTATTAAGCCCGATTATATCAAAAGATCTTGCCGTTGTGGAAACGCCTTCTACTTTTTCTTTCCACTTGAACCGGTTCCAGAAATTAACAGGGCCAAACCATTTTGAGACCATTGAACCAGTAACACTATTGCCTGGCATATTATTGATTCCTATCACCTGCTGGGTATAAGTACTGCCCACATATTGTTTTACAGGGAAACCTGTTGTGTCGCCTTTTTTAAATACAAAAAGGAATGGAAGGTTTTTATAAAAAGAATCAATTTGATGAAGACCATTCTGGTGAAACTTATGCCAGAGCGACTTACCGGAACCCAGGCGGCTTGTATCCGATTTCCATTGGTTAACAAACCCGGTATTACCTGTATAACCAAGATTTGTTACGGATACATAATAACCATCCGGGATCGCATCAATAAAATCCATCGCCGCCCGCCTGTAAGCAGAATCGGTGTACAGGAATTCAAAAATATTTCTTGAACCATTTTCAGGATTACATACCTCCCAGCTGTTATACAGGCCCCTGTTTCCAACAGGATAATTTTTCCAAGGAACCAATGTTACAGGGTCATATACTGCAAACTGTAAAGTACTGTACATACAGCCGTATGCGTTCACCTGTTCCTGGTCAATATTGATGTTGATCTGGTCCCAGTTATAATAAGGATATAAACCTGTGCGGACGATCAGTTGTCTTGTAATATTATCAAAACCAAAACGCCGGGTATTACTGTCAATACTTATGCCGGATAAAGCATTCTTTTTATACTGATAAAAATGCGACTGGCTAAAGCCATCCTGGCCGCCTTTTATATAAGTGAATGAACTACTCAGCCAGCGGGAGTTTGCATTTGCAGGCCCCACCGCCAACCGCCAGTAATAAACACTGCTGTCTTTTAATACAGCACCCGGCACAAACTGCAGCACCCCCCCTCTTGATAAAACCGTTTTAGTTATTTTAAATGGAGAGTTAAACAATTCAGTTGTATCAAACTGCATCACATATTCTTTGATATCAGCATTGGCATTAGCAACAGAACCATATAAAACAGGGTTGCTGTTATCTGTTATGGAGAAATTATATGGCCAAACAGGTCTTATCTCATCTTCGATGATGGTAAAACTTTTTGTAACCGTATTATTCAACTCAGAAAGTTCAGGCACTTCATTTTCCGGGTCAAGGGTAACAATGATCTGGTTTGTTCCCCTGTCCACAGCCGGGTTTAAGTTCAGTGTAAGACTGATGCTGTCTGAATAAGCAGGTGTTTTTATCCTGTAATCTCCCAGCAGCACAATTGTATTATCCGGTAATTTTCGCTGTACCCTTACCGTTAGTGAGTCTTTAATGCCCCGGCCGATATTAACCAGGCCTGCCGTAATTTTCACCTTTGTATCTGCAAGACTTATCTCTGATGGAGAAAAATTCAGTAATGAATCCTGTGTTAAAAAATCTGGCTTTTCCTGGGGGTTCATCCTGATGGCAGGATCACCATGCAGGTTGATCTCTTCCACGTGTGTCTGTGCAAGAAAGTCGCTTGGATGACCTGTGTATACCTGCTGCATCGTGGTCTTCATCAGGTTACCCAATGGCTGTCCGTACATTTCCTTTGATATGTTTTTATAAAAGGATGTATTTACATAATCAAGCTGTGTGGGTAATCCAAAATGCGTGGTGGCTATATAGGCAATACTTCCTTTTCTGTCAGCTAAAACAAATTTTTCTGACAATGCACCACCCGAATAAGGCCTTAATGTATCAAAAGTGTAAAGGTTACCGCTGTTACACCCGTTAATAATGATCAAAGGATATTTACCGGTATTGTTATAGCTGCCCGGGTTATCAAGATTAAACTCAATAGCATTGGGTGATGAATGCCCGAAATAAGTTACCATACTCAGCCCTTCCTCGAAAAGCTTTTCAAGTGTTTTTCCTGAACCTGCCGCCGTTGTAAGACCTGAGTTCTTACTGAAGTTATATACATCAGCGCCAAATAAAGAATCCGAAGCAGTAGCTTTATAACCACCCATATAGTAGCCGATCAATGCAGCAAGGCCTGCATCAGTAAGACCACCTGTAATATGAGCTACGTTCTTCATCCACTTCTTTCCTTCAATAGTTTGTGCTGAATTCCGTTGGGTAGTTTCAAATTCTTTTACCTTGTTAAGATATACCCCGACCTCTGTACCATTTACCGCAGAAAGGCGGCCAATAGGAATAGTGGCATATTCCCCGGTCCTGGTGGCGGTTAATAAATTATCCGAAGCTGGATATCCAAAAGTAGGTACCAGTGCATATTTCTCTATTAATGTATTTTTTTCATTTCGGCGCAGGTCAAAGTAAGTAATGCCCTTACCCACCAGGAACAAAAGCTTTGGTTGAATTGTAAATTTTGCAAGCGAATAAGCTGCAAAATTTCTCAGCGCCATTGGGTGATGTTTTACACCAAATGCAAACTGGTCGATCAACTGGTCGATCATAATGGTTTTTGCATTGTAGCTGCCACCATTTACAGAAGCCCTGTACTGCCTGTATTGTTCTACATAGTCATTGCCACTTCCATCATTCAGCAGGCTGCTGTGAGATATGATAAGATAATCGCCCTGGTTTGCAACCAGTGAATAATTAACAAAATTTCTTTGTGTAAAACTGTTTACTGCATAGGTGTTTACTGCATTCGCATTAAACAACACCATTTTGCGTGCGGCCGTTGCAGCAGGTAATACAAACTTTGCAACACCACCCGCCACCACACCGGTAATTCTTAAATTATTGGCAATATCAAATAACACCGGGCTGGCAACACCAGCATTAAAGTTGCTTATTTCAATATACTTTGAAGCACCGGCTGGCATTTCAAAATAAAACTGCGTGGTATTTGCAAAGTTAAATTGCCTTGGGTAGGTAAGGTGATAACTGGCTATTACAATATTGTCTTCGAACGAACCATTGTGATTGATGGCAAATGTTGCGGAGTCAGCTGACAATACAGATAATGATATCGTGTTATTTTTTATTGAAGCAATACTGTAACTGTTTACTGCTGCAGCAGCGGAAACATTCGTATTAAGTCTTACTGTAACAGTTCTGTTAGAAGCTGTATTACCGGCCACTATTGCTGTAAAGTTGGCTGCCGGGCCGCTTCCATAAACATACAGGCCGGTATTCTTTGTAGTGGATGTTTTACCGAAACCGAGTTCAGTACTGCTCCAGCCCTCACCTGTTTCATACGAAGAAGAATGAATCAGTTCTCCCAGGTTCACCGCATAACCAGGGTTTAATGCATCTTTAAAATAGCGGCTGAGTGTATACATAAAGTATGGCTCAGGCGATAAAGAATTATTGGCAACGTCATTACCCGGGTTTGTATACCGTTTATTGGCAGATGCTGCATTTACCGTAAGAAAATAAGCAGCCGTATCTGTATACAGGCTCCATTTGTCACTCATCTGCAGCGAATCATATTTGTATAATTTTTTATCCAGGCTGCCATCGTTGATCTGCCCGTAAAACTCCAGGTAGTCAGAAGCGCCCATTGCGCCGCTGGCAACAGTTGTGTACATAGGCACTTCCACCCCGTTGAACCAAAGCTGGAAATTTTGTACCGGCGTGGCCGCAAGACCAATGTTATTCAAAGCAGAATAAGGAATGCGGTATAACCCGGTGGCACCCACTTTAAACCTGTAATAGGTCTTTGAATAGTCGATCCATTCGTTGTTATATGTTTGAGCAGAACCTTGTAAAAAGCTGAAAGCCGCAAGAATTACGAAGAGCAGTTTTTTCATGTATCAGGAAGTTAGTTTGGTTTAATTCAAAGGCTTTAGTTATTGAATAGTATTAATATTAAGAAAGAATAACGCCTGCAGAATTATTTTAGTATCGAAAACCAGCAATATCCGGCAGAAAAACCGGCCAAGCAATGAGTCTGGCTATTTCAGGCGAAAAGTGTTACAAACTTAGCCTTTTTATCAATTTTTGTAAGCACATTTGCAAAAATTTTTATACAGCCTGCCTCAGGCTTCAAATCATTTATAAATGAAAAATCTAATAGCAGAACTGCAGTGGAGAGGAATGATACAGGATATTATGCCCGGTACCGAAGAACAGCTTAACAAGGAAATGACCACCGCCTATATCGGTTTTGATCCCACTGCCGACAGCCTGCATATTGGCAACCTCGTACCCATTATACTTTTAAATCATTTACAGCGCTGTGGCCACAAGCCAATTGCACTTGTTGGTGGGGCTACAGGTATGGTGGGTGATCCAAGCGGCAAGAGTGAAGAAAGAAACCTGCTTAGTGAAGAGATACTGAATCATAACCTGGCCTGTGTAAAAAAACAACTGGAAAAATACCTGGACTTTAATACAGGCATCCCGAATGCGGCTGAAATGGCCAATAACTACGACTGGTTTAAGAATTTCACGTTCCTTGACTTTATCCGGGATGTGGGTAAACATATTACGGTGAACTACATGATGGCGAAGGATAGTGTTCGTAAAAGGCTGGAAGGCGAAACCGGTATGAGTTTTACAGAATTCACCTACCAATTGGTGCAGGGCTATGATTTTTACTGGCTCAACAAAAATAAGAACTGCAAACTGCAGATGGGTGGCAGCGACCAATGGGGAAATATTGTAACCGGTACCGAACTGGTAAGAAGAAAAGGTAGTGGCGAAGCCTTTGCCTGCACCTGCCCTTTAATTACAAAAGCCGACGGCAGCAAGTTTGGCAAAAGTGAAAAAGGCAATGTATGGCTTGATCCTGCAAAAACATCTCCATATGAATTTTACCAGTTCTGGTTAAGAACGGCTGACGCAGATGCGGAGAAGTACATCAAGATATTTACGTTTTTACAAAAAGAAGAAATTGATGCATTGATAGCAGCACATAAAGGCAATGAACATTTATTTGGTTTACAAAAAAGGCTGGCTGAAGAAGTGACCAGGTTTGTTCATGGTGAAGAAGAACTGCAGCAGGCCATTGCAACAACAGAAAAATTATTTAGTAATCAAAATGCTGCGGCAGAAGATCTGAGTGAAGATGATTTAAACAACCTTGAAGGTGTGGTTAAAATAAATTACCCAGGCGAAAAAATAGAAGCTGGTGTTGATATTGTTTCATTCCTGGCAGAAACCGCCATTTTACCAAGTAAAGGGGAAGCAAGAAAAATGGTACAAAATGGTGGCATCAGTATCAACAGGAGAAAAGTGGATGGCATTGATTTTACAATAGGCAATAATTTATTACTGCATAATAAATACCTGCTAGTTCAAAGAGGAAGAAGGAACTATTATTTAGTAGTTGCAGCAAATTAAATAATACAAAAAGTGATAAGGCTCTTCATTTTTTTAATAATCCTTACCGGCATTGTTTGCTGTAAAAATAATGTGCCAAAAATAAGCCCCGAAAAAAGGCCTGTTCTAAGAATACTCGGTGCTGGCCTGTGTGATCTGGATGCTCTACATGCTTCTAATATTATTGGCAGAGAATATGGAGTAATATATGAAATAGTAGGAGGTTGTACAGAATCACAGGAGTTTATGGACAGTCTTGACAAACTTAACAGCCTTGTATCAGCACAATTGGAAAAGGAGTTTGGTGCAGATTGGGAGAAAACACTTGAATCAAAAGCTGACAGCATGGAATTTTTAATCAGCCAGGCAGAAAGTCTTCTTGAGCGCCAGGAAGAATACAAGAAAAAAAACAAAGAGCTTGAATCAAAAGGGATTTATGTTTCATTGTGGATCGAACCAACAGCGAGTGCCGATATTTTCAACGCAGTATTATATAAAACAATAAGATTACTGCCGGCGGTTTCGAATAACAAAATTTATTACAGCTGGAATATTGATCTTGATAAACGAAAAATCTTAAGCGATTTTCAAAGTTTGATCAACCCGCTGCTTCCGAAAACAAATTCCTCTAGTGATCATTCAGAATCGTATGCCCCAGCTTATCCCTCTTGGTAGTTAGGTATTTTTCGTTGTGCACATTTGGTTTTATCTCGATGGGGATCGTATCAACCACTTCCAGCCCGTAACCAAGCATACCAGCCCGTTTGCGTGGATTGTTGCTCATCAGTTTCATTTTACTGATACCCAGGTGGCGGAGTATCTGTGCGCCAACCCCATAATCTCTTTCATCCATACCAAAACCCAGTTGAAGATTGGCTTCCACGGTATCCAGGCCCTGCTCCTGTAATTTGTAAGCTTTTAATTTATTCAGCAGACCAATACCACGACCTTCCTGGTTCATATACAACACAAGTCCCTTCCCTTCTGCTTCTATCATCTGCATGGCTTTATGTAACTGGTCTCCGCAGTCACAGCGTAAGGATCCCAATATATCCCCCGTGATACAACTGCTGTGCACCCTTACCATCACCGGTTCTTCATCATGCCATTCACCTTTTTTTATAGCAAGATGTACATCACCCGTATTTAATTGGGTAAATGCAATCAACTCAAACATACCGTACTTGGTAGGCATATGCACTCTTTCTTCTTCCCGGATCAGGGTTTCTTTATCCAGCCGGTAAGCGATCAGGTCTTTTATGCTGATAAGCTTCAGATCAAATTTTGCAGCTATTTCTCTTAATTCAGGCAATCTTGCCATAGTTCCGTCTTCGTTCATGATCTCCACCAGTACACCGGCTTCTTTAAAACCAGCCAGTCTTGCAAGGTCAACGGTTGCTTCTGTATGGCCTGCCCTTCTTAATACACCGCCTCGTTTAGCCCTTAAGGGGAAAATATGCCCCGGCCTGCCAAAATCCTCCGGCTTGGTCTTGGGATCCACCAATGCCTGTACAGTTTTAGACCTGTCCTTGGCTGATATACCCGTGGTACAGCCATGCCCCAGCAGGTCAATACTCACGGTAAAGGGCGTGGCATGCAGGGAGGTATTATCCATCACCATTGGCTGCAGTTTAAAGCGGTCGCACAGTTCCTCGGAAATAGGTGCACAGATCAACCCACGCCCATGTATACTCATAAAGTTGATGACCTCCGGCGTTACATTTTCGGCAGCCGTTATAAAATCACCTTCATTTTCACGGTCTTCGTCATCCACCACTATTACCAGTTTGCCGTTCTTTATATCCTCAATGGCACTTTCAATACTGTTCAGCATTTAAAAAAATTTCCGCAAAGTTACAGAGGTTTTGGCCTATATGATTTGCTTAATAAGGAAACATTAACTTATAACCAGATTATACACACCTGTTTTAAAAAAATTATTTGTTTAAAAAAAATGCTTTTCTTTTGTGCTGCAGACAGGCAAAACGATCATAAAAAGCTGACAAAGCAACTTTTGCCTTCAAAATGTTGTCATTTGGATGTCGATACAAATATCAGCGATAAGCCGGCAATGGCTATACCCCGAAATCACTTCAGCAACAACGATACGCAGGCATATATGAGAAAGGCGGGTAATGATTTAATAACACAAAGGGGTTATTGAATTAACAACCGCAACAACAACTTTGCAAAAACTAAAACTAACAATATGAGAACAAAGATCAGGCTACTGTTATCAATTTTTATTGTTTTGGGCTTCGTCTCCAAGGCCCAGGTTACTACGAGCAGTCTTGCGGGTGTGGTAACATCTTCAGACAAAAAGCCACTTGTAGGCGCCACCGTTACAGCTACCCATACAGCTTCGGGCACAAAATATACTACGGTTACGCAAAAAGACGGGAACTATTTGATCCAGGGTATGCGTGCCGGCGGACCATACACCGTTGAAATAAGTTTTGTTGGTTATGGCAAAAGAGAAGTAACTGACATCAACCTGACACTGGGTGATACCTACGTGGTGAATGAAGCCCTCGCCGAAGCAGGCAAAGAGCTGACTACTGTTGTGGTGGTGGGCACCCGTGGTAAAAATACCATCCTGAATAGTGACAGGACGGGCGCATCCACCAATATCAGTAACAAACAATTAAACTCACTCGCCACCATCAGCCGCAGCCTTACTGATTTTACAAGGCTTACGCCCCAGGCCAACGGAACCTCGTTTGGCGGAAGGGACAACCGTATGAATGCTGTAAAGATCGATGGTGCTATTTTAAATAATGGCTTTGGCCTGAGCTCTGACCTGCTTCCCGGTGGTGATGCACAACCCATTTCACTGGATGCAATCCAGGAAGTACAGGTAAATGTTGCGCCATATGATGTAAGACAAACAGGTTTTACCGGTGCTGGTGTAAATGCAGTAACCCGTAGCGGTACTAATAAATTTACAGGCTCTGTATATGGCTTTTACAGGAACCAGGATTTTGCCGGTGTGAATGTTGATAAGGCAAAACTTACTAAGGTAGATCTCTCCAATAAAGTGTACGGTGCCCGTATCGGCGGACCGATCATCAAGAATAAATTGTTCTTCTTTGCCAATTTTGAAAAATCAAATTATGTTTATCCTGGTAATACATGGAAAGCCAACCGCGGTACTGCAGGACCTGATATCGCAAGAACAACAGCCGCTGACCTGGATGCAGTAAGCAATTTCCTGAAAAGTGAATACAACTATGACCCGGGGAAATATGAAGGTTACGCAGACCAGTATGCGAATAAGGATACTAAATTCCTGATCCGTTTTGATTTTAATATCAGCCAGAAACACAAACTAACGGTAAGGTATAACCAGGTGGTGGGTACAAGTGACCAGGGAACAAATGCTATGTCGGGGCCGAACCCAAGATCAGCCACTGCACGTATCAGCTCTGAATCGATCGCATTTGAAAATGCAAACTATAAGCTGTCAAACAAAGTAAGATCAGCCACACTTGAGCTGAACAGTATTTTATCATCAAAAATCTCTAACCAGTTCCTGGCCACATACAGCTATATTGAAAGTATACGTTCCACACCAGGTGAATTATTTCCTTTTGTTGATATCTGGCAGGATGGCAAAAACTATATGAGTTTTGGTACTGAATTATTCTCGCTCAATAATGGCTTAAAGAATAATAACTTTTCTTTTATAGATAATGTGACCATTACCAAAGGAAAACACAGTATCACTACCGGTGCCAGCTTTGAAACGATGGGTTACGACAACAGCTTTGTCCGCATGGGTACTTCTTACTACCGCTATAACTCTGTACAGGATTTTCTTGACAAAAAAGCACCATCCGTATTTGGTGTAACATATCCTTACCAGAACGATACATGGGCTAAAGTAAGATTTGGCATGGCAGGTATATATGTACAGGACAAAATAACCGTAAATAACAAGCTGAATATTACAGCTGGCTTAAGGGTTGACATGCCATTGTATATGGATAAACCACTACACAATCCAACAGTGGATACATTGAAACTGCTTGATCAGGATGGCAATCAAAAAACTTATTCTACTGCAAAATGGCCAAAATCACGCCCATTATTTTCACCAAGAATTGGTGTTAACTACGATGTATTTGGTGACAGGAGCCTGCAACTGCGTGGCGGAACCGGCATCTTTACAGGCTTAATGCCTTTTGTATGGTTAACCAACCAGCCAACCAATTCAGGTGTACTGCAAAATACATTAGAGCCGGTAAGTAATTCAACACTGGCGCTTATCACAGGATTTAATAAAGATCCTTATTACTGGGTTAACCAGTTACCAAACAGTTTTCCCAAAACTCCAAGCAGCAAAGCGCCAAGCAGCCTGGCTTTAGTTGATGATGATTTTAAAATGCCACAGGTATGGAGAACCAATATTGGTGCTGATTACAAAATACCAAACACACCTTTCATTGCAAGTCTCGACATCCTGTACACAAAGGATATAAATGCTATTTACCAGTTTAATGCAAACCGTAAAGCAGCCACTTCCAAATTGAATTATTCCGGGGACAATCGTGAATATTGGGTGAATGTTGCTGATGCAACTTACAACCCGGGCACAGGGGCAATTGCTGCCGTGTTAAGCAATACCAGCAAAGGACATTCAATGGCCATTTCTGCAGGTGTTACAGTGCCTAACTGGAAGGGTTTGTCGGGTTCATTATTCTATACTTATACCGCAGCAAAAGATGTAACAGGCAACCCTGGTTCTTCAGCTAACTCTGCCTGGTCAAACAACTACTCGATCAATGATCCCAATGAACTGTTAATGGGGCAATCTCAATACGCAATACCGCACAGGGTTGTTGGTAACATATCTTACAGGGTTGAGTATGCCAGGCATCTTGCCACTACCTTCTCTTTATTTTACCAGGGTTCCAAAGCAGGAAGGTTTGCCTATACTTACGGAGGCGACATCAACAAAGATGGTGTGAGTCTTGACCTGCTTTATGTTCCAAAAAGTGCATCAGAGATCAACTTTGCAGCTTACACAAGTGGCGGCGTTACTTTCTCTAAAGAACAACAGGCTGCTGCTTTCGAAACATTCATCAACAACGTTCCTGAATTGAAAAAAGCAAGGGGTGGTTACGTTGAACGTAACTCCGGCTTACTGCCATGGAACAGCCGTTTTGATGTAAGAATTTTGCAGGACATCTTTACCAACATCGGCAAATACCGTCACTCTTTACAATTCAGTGTTGACATCCTCAACTTTGCTAATTTATTAAACAGCAGCTGGGGTCTTAAAAAAGAATTAAACAATGGTGGCATATACAACTATGCATTATTGAATGTGGCAAGTGTAACACCGCAGGGTGTTCCTACATTTAACATGAACAATATCACCAATGCAGCAGGTACAAGAGAACTGCCAACCACTCCATATCGTAACTGGTTTGGCTTTGGTAACACCTGGAGCATGCAATTGGGTCTCCGTTACAATTTCTAATACCGTTCTCCTCCAATAGAAAAAGCGCCGGCAATTGCCGGCGCTTTTTTATTATGTTACAGGATAAGCATATAAATAAATCTGTCAAAGCAACCTTCTTTCTACCGGCCACGTATACATTATTTCAAACAAAACACATTGGTGCCTGCCGGCAGCAGGCATTTAACCGCACCATCATTATCTAACATGTATATATACACGAAAAAAACAACAGTGCTCCTGTTGTTAACAGGCCTATTATGTTCATTCTCCACCCTGCTGCACAGTGACCAGCCGCCACAGGGACATACCGGCGCCACCGGCGTGTACTGTACGCAATGCCATTCAACTAACCCGCTTAACAGCCCCGGTGGAAGCATTACAGCAACAGGATTGCCTGGAGAAAATTACATTGCAGGCACTGCTTATAATTTCAGTCTTACCATCAACCACAGCACTGCCACAAGAAAGCGCTGGGGGTTTTCCATCATTGCATTAAACAGTCTTGGACAGAAAGTAGGCAGTTTTTCCAGCTCCAACCCCAACGCAGCAATAAATGGCAATGAGCTTTCGCACCTGGATGCAGTAAATTTTGCGCTGACACAACAATCATTTACCTACACTGATCTTAAATGGACAGCGCCAGCCAACCCATCAGAAGCAGACAGGCACATAACATTTTATTTTACCGGCAATGCAGCCAATGGCAATAATGGTTCTTCCGGTGATTACATCTATGCTTCTACGATAGTAACAGACCTCCCCGTTTCCCAAACCTATACATTCACAGGCAGTGGTAACTGGAATGACCCGGCCAACTGGAGCAATAATACCATTCCACCATCAACCATTACAGGCAGCAGTACAACGATCATCATCGATCCGCCTGCAGGTGCAGAATGCATCATGAATGTGGAACAACATATCACAGGTGGCGCCACCCTGCTTATTAAAGAGGGAAAGCTATTCCGTGTAACAGGCAATCTTGATATTAAATGATCAGCTCATTTCCGAAAAGTACTGGTGGAAATAAGGAATGGTCTCAATGCCTTTATAAAAATTCTCCAGGTTAAATTTCTCATTAGGACTGTGCAGGTTATCACTGTCAAGACCAAAACCCATGAATACGATCTTTATACCCAGTTCTTTTTCAAATAAAGAACAGATGGGAATGCTGCCGCCACCTCTTACGGGGATCGGCTTTTTTCCAAATGTTGCTTCCATTGCTTTTGCTGCAGCCTGGTAAGCTTTACTGTCAATCGGTGTCATGTAAGGTTCACCACCGTGGTGTTCAAATGCATTTACAGTTACATTCGGTGGTGCGATCTTTTTAAAATATTCCAGCAATTTTGCCGTGATCTTTTCGGAGGATTGATTGGGTACCAGCCTCGCAGATATTTTTGCAGTTGCTTTTGATGGCAATACAGTCTTGGCACCTTCGCCCTGGTAACCGCCCCAAATGCCATTCAGCTCAAGTGTTGGCCTGATACCTGTTCTTTCATTTGTTGTAAAACCTTTTTCGCCCCAGAGTTCTTTCACCCCCAGGTCATCTTTGTATTCCTGCTCATCATAAGGTGCTGCAGCCATCAGTTTTCTTTCTTCTGCAGTAGCCACCACCACATCATCATAAAAACCAGGAATGGTTATATGGTTATTTTCATCATGGCAGGAAGCGATCATCTTTGATAAGATTGTAATGGGATTGGCTACAGCACCGCCATACACGCCACTATGCAGGTCACGGTTTGGTCCTGTTATTTCCACTTCTATATAACTAAGACCACGTACACCAATATCAATACTTGGGTTATCCATACTGATCATTGCACTGTCGCTTATTAATACGCAATCAGCTTTTAACAATTCTGTATGTGATGCAACAAATTTTCCAAGATTGGGTGAACCAACTTCTTCCTCGCCTTCTATACAGAATTTTATATTGTTCTGAAGTGTGTTTGTTTTAACCAAAGTTTCCAATGCCTTTACATGCATATACACCTGGCCCTTGTCATCACAGCTGCCCCGGGCAAATATTTTACCATCAACTATTACCGGATCAAAAGGACCGCTTTTCCATAATTCAAGTGGTTCTGCAGGCTGCACATCATAATGACCATACACCAATACCGTTGGCTTTGCCGGGTCAATTACCTTTTCTGCATATACTACAGGATGTCCTTCTGTTGGATAGATCTCCACCTTATCTGCACCAGCTTCCACGAGACGCTGTTTTATTGCCTCTGCACATTTTAACATATCATCTTTATGTTCACTCTTTGCGCTTACACTCGGTATGCGGAGCAGATCAAGCAATTCATTTAAAAAGCGGTCTTTATTTTTTTCCTGGTAATCTTTCCATGCCTGCATAAAAAAAGTTTGAATAAATTAAATAATGAAAGGAAAACGAAAATAGGGATTTTTACAGCAATCAATTGTGCACATTTTAAAACAAAAAGATTTGCAAAAAGTGTAAAACTTCTTTGTCATAAAATAAATGGTCCTATACCTTTGTGCCAGATTGATTGCCAATTTATCAGCCTCTGTAACAGTTGTACATTTTTAATTCCGTATCTCTGTGCAGGGGCTGAGTCTATTTATACATTACCAATAATGAGAAAGCAACCAGCTGGTTATTTTTTACTGATCTTTATTACCCTCTCCATCCTTGCTGCGTTATGCGTACCGGGTTTACTCTTTAGTATCGTTAAGTCTTTATTAATGCCTGCATTACTGCTGCAATTGTTTTTTACAGGCGGCCAAACCGGGAAAAAGCTCATCACTGCAGCTTTGATCTTTTCCTGGGGCGGAGATATATTATTATTATTTGATGATAAGAACCCTTTATTTTTTATTCTCGGGCTGGTATGCTTTTTAATAACACATGTCCTGTACATCATTTATTTTTTTGTACTGATAAAATCCAGCCAACCATCATTACTAAAAACAAAGCCATTACTGCCGGTATTGGTGGCGGGTTATGGTATTGGCCTTTTATTTTTTCTTTGGCCATACCTGGGTGAAATGAAGTTACCGGTGCTGGTGTATGCCGTTGTAATATGCACTATGCTCATGGGCAGCCTGCACGTATTTTATAAAGTGAAGAAACCGGCCTGCATTTTATTTATATGCGGAGCCTTACTGTTTGCCTTGTCTGATTCAATGCTTGCAGTTAATAAATTCTATCAACCATTTTCCGGAGCTGGTACACTCATCATGCTTACCTACTGTGCGGCACAATTACTTATTGTGAGTGGGTATCAAAAGAATAGAGCTCAATAGATCAAATCATTTAGAGTAATTGCCAATGCTTAAATTTAATTTTATTTTTTCTGCTTATGAGTCGGCAAAAAAGAGATTCCATATTTATTACAATCGTTTTGTTATTATTTACAGGAATTTTTATTAATGGTCTCCTGATTGATAAGAGAGTTTACAGGCAAGAAGTTAAAGGCATACTCTTGAACAAGAAAAAAGGAAGCAGGGGGTCAGTCATTTTGTACCTGCAAACAGTTAAACATGACTCAATAAGATATTCTTATGGAGGTATATTATCTATTTATGATAACCTGGATAAAGGCGACTCTGTTTCAAAACCAGCGAACTCATATATGCTCTCTGTATTTAAAAAAAACAACAAGCAGTATTTGCTTTACTGGGCAGCTGAAGTTTATCATTGGTAAAATCACTGAGTTTCTTTCTATACAGATTCAAACCTTTTCTGTACATGATCCCAGTTAACCACGTTCCACCAATTGTCAATATAATCGGCTCTTTTGTTTTGATATTTCAGGTAGTAAGCATGTTCCCACACATCTAACCCAAGCAGGGGAAACCCTTTTATTTCACTCACATCCATTAAGGGGTTATCCTGGTTTGGAGTGGAACCGATCTTCAGCGCTTTGTCTTTATCCGTATACAACCATGCCCAACCACTTCCAAAACGGTTCTTACCTGCATCAGAAAACTGTTTCTTAAAATCAGCAAAAGAAGTAAATGTACTTTCAATAGCAGTTAATAATTTACCAGAAGGTTTGTTGTCTTCCCTCTTTGGCCGCATACTTTGCCAGAATAATTCATGGTTGTAATGCCCGCCGCCATTGTTCCTCATTTTGGCAGAAAACTTTGAAACCTTTGCAAGCACTTCCTCCAGTGGCTTACTGGTATCCACTCCTTCTGCAGCGGCAGCATCTTTTAAATTCTTTGCATAAGCAGCTGCATGTTTGGTATAATGTATTTCCATCGTGAGGGCATCGATCACATTTTCGAGTGCATCGTATTTATATGGCAATGGCTGCTGGTCAAAACCTGTTTTATAGCCGCCGCCTGCCGCACCTTTCGTTCCACTGCATGATTCAAGCAGTGTGCCGGCAGCTGATGATATAGCAATGGCAGCCATCCCGGCTTTTGTTGACTGGAGGATAAAGTTCCTTCTTGAAGTAGGTTCCATAAAATTCGTTTACGATGAATAAAGTTAACTAAATCTGTGCCGTTTTAACTTCCCGTTCCATCTTCATCATCTTTCTTATACGTTTAAACAGGCGGTGATAGAATTCTTTGTTGAATAATTGTGAGTCGTGCATGGCCTTATAGGTAAGAAAAATACCGACAGGTACCAGTACAAAAATGGGCATCCACATACCAAACCAGGCAGAGGTTACATTCTCCTTGGCAAATTTTTCCCCGAAAATATTCAGCAGGTGAAACAATATAAAAAAGATAACCGCCACCACCAATGGCATACCAAGACCACCTTTACGGATAATAGAGCCCAATGGTGCTCCAATAAAAAACAAAACCAGGCAGGCCAGCGAATAAGAGAATTTCCTGTGCCATTCTATATTGCTGTTCCGCAGATCCTGTCTTTTATTCTCCAGGTCGTTGCCAGAATACATATAAGTACTCTTCATATTGGAAGCAATATTGGCTGCACCATCAAAAACATTGAATCTGGCAGAGTCCGGCAGTATGTCCTCAAACGTTTTTGCTTTTACAGCTTTTGCTGCTGCCAGTACAGCAATCGCCTTTTTCCATACAGTGTCAGGCGTTTTGGTGTAATGCATCTGGTAACCTATTTCTTTGTCTATCTTATCTTCAAAATTCTTCTCTACTACTTTTAATGAATCGATCGACTTGTTCAGCTGGCGGATAGTGTACATCTTGGAATCATTCTTAAATACCGTATCAGATGTTTTATTCATCTTAAGAGATGATATATCAAACAGCTTCCGGTATTCTTTAAAATTCATCCGTATAAACTCTGTAGCAGTTTGTACCCGGTTGCCCCGTTCCTGGTAACGGAACCCATTCTGCAGCACAAATTCAAGGTATTTTTTATCAGCAGACAGCCCCATGGTTCCTTTCTCAGCAATGATCCCGTTATCCTGCAGCTGGCTTTCCTGCTCATAGATCACAATATTATAGATCGTCTTCTGGTCCTTGTCTTTTTTTCCCACTTTAATAGCATAGCCGGGTATCTGTGTGTAAAAGGCGCCTTCCTTCAGGTTAAGCGCCGGCTTTTTATACGCTATATCATAATACAATGTTTTAAACTTAAGATTGGCATAAGGAATAACGTTGTTTGCAAAAACAAAACTGATACCGCAGAGCAGGAGGCATACATACACCAGCGGCCGCATAAAACGCAACAACGAAATACCCGAGGATTTAATGGCAACCAGCTCAAATGATTCGCCCAGGTTGCCAAACGTCATGATAGAAGAAATAAGGATAGCAATAGGAATGGCAAGGATCAACAGGGAAGCACTTGCATACCAGGTAAACTGTGCAATTACCAGCAGGTCCAGGTCTTTACCAACAAGATCATCAATATATTTCCAGAGTGTTTGCATCATCAGTACAAACAATGCAATAAAGAAAGTGGCAATAAAAGGCCCGGCAAATGCTTTTAAAATAAGTTTGTCTAGTTTTTTTATCATACCTGTTGCCGGTAATGCTGTTACAAGTTTAGTATCTTGGCAGTTTATGAACGAAGCAACAAAAATAAACCTTTCGCCGGCTGAAATGGAACTTGTTTGTAATACTGAATGGCTTTTAACAAAACATGCAGTGATCGACAAAGTTTACAGGCTGTTTGGTGCTGTTGCTGTTTCTATGCAAAATACGATAAGCAAAAATAAAAAGGATTTACCGGAAGTGATGGTTAACAGTTCACCGAAAATTTCAAAAGGCGAAAATTATCAGCAGCTCCCTTATGTGATGCTTGACTATCCAAGACACTTTGACAAGAACGACACACTGGCTATACGCACCTTTTTCTGGTGGGGAAATTTCTTCAGTATTACACTGCAGGTTTCCGGCAGTTACAAAGCCATGCTGCTACCGCAGTTAAATGAGCGGTTTTCTTTTTTACAGGAAAATAATTACTGGATCTGTACAAATGATGATCCATGGCAGCATCATTTTGAGCATGATAATTATACAGAAATAAAAAAAATTGACCGGGGTCAATTTACTACTATACTTAACCGTGAGTATTTTATAAAGATCGCAAGAAAACTTTCCCTCACCGAGTGGCAATCGGCGCCGGGGTTTGCTGAAAAAACTTTTGAAGAAATGCTTGAGATGGCAAAGCATCAGGCTCCCAGCCTGTGAAATAATTCTTTCACCTGGTATTCCCACAACTGGCTCTGGTCTTTCACTTCTTTCTTATCCGCAAAATCTTTTATCACCAGTATCGTTTGGTTAGTTACTTCAGATTTATCAATACTGAACTCAAAATATTCTTCCTTGGGTGCATGCAGCCAGTGAAACTTTACAAACTTGTCTTCTTCGCCTTCCAGCAATTCTGCTTTATCAACAGTACCGTTCCATGAAAAACTGAATACTCCATCACGTTCATCAACTTTGTCGGCAAACCATTCCTGTAATCCTGCTGGCGTACTTAAAAATTCATACAGTATCCGGGGTGAACAACGCACTGGATATTCCAGCGTATATAAAACTTTTTTACTCATCCATATAAATTAAAAAACTCTTTCAATAATGCAATAATAATAAATAAAACTTGGCGGCAAAATAATTTCTCAACTATTTTTGTTTAATGATCCGCCATTAACAACTCCACAATATTTGCTCCGTCTTTACTCATAAATCTCCCCCTTAAAATTATATTTGGGTGATATATGTAAATATGCTTACATTTAGTTAGACTAAGCGAAAAGTAAATTCTTTTACTTTTTACTAACCCCACACACCGTCCAAAATATCTACAATAACCCTTAAAAATGGCTTATGAGTATGCGTCAGCTGAAAATCACGAAGTCGATTACTAACCGTGAAAGCCAGAGTTTAGAGAAATACCTGCAGGAAATAGGAAAAGTGGAGTTGATAGCACCCGAAGAAGAAGTAAAACTTGCCGTACGTATCAAAGAAGGCGATCAAAGAGCTTTGGATAAATTGACCAGGGCTAATTTGCGGTTTGTTGTATCTGTTGCCAAACAATACCAGAACCAGGGATTAAGTTTACCTGACCTGATCAATGAAGGCAATGTTGGTCTTATAAAGGCCGCACAACGTTTTGATGAAACCCGTGGCTTTAAATTTATTTCTTATGCGGTATGGTGGATCAGGCAAAGTATCTTACAGGCATTAGCCGAACAATCCAGGATCGTAAGGCTGCCGCTTAATAAAGTGGGGCTTACCAACCGCATCAGCAAGGCTTATTCGCAACTGGAGCAGGAATATGAGCGGGAGCCTACAGCCGATGAAATAGCCACCCTGCTGGAAGTGGATACAGCAGAAGTAGCCGCTACTATCGGCGCTGCTGTAAGGCATGTAAGCATGGACCAGCCCATTGGTGAAGCAGAAGATGCCACCCTGATAGATGTGCTGGAAAACCCCAATTCTGAAAGCACGGATAAAGCACTGGCTTTTAACGATTCTCTTTCAACAGAAATAAACAGGTCACTCAGCACCCTTACCGAGAGGCAAAAGGATGTAATACGATTTTTCTTCGGTATTGGCGTGGATCATGCGCTCAGCCTGGAAGATATTGGAGAGAAATATAACCTTACCAGGGAACGGGTAAGACAGATAAAGGACAAAGCCATCACAAAACTCCGGACAGTTTCCCGCTGTAAACACCTCCGTTCCTTTCTCGGAGCATAAAGTTTTACTACATTTGCACATCTTTTAATAAAGTGAACTTGGGTTCACTTTTTTTATTGCAGCATTATTAAAACAGGTACAACGTGTTTAATTCATTAAGTGAAAAATTAGAAGCCGCCTTTAAAAATATAAAAGGCCAGTCAAGGATAACAGAACTCAATATTGCCAATACGGTAAAAGATATCCGCAGGGCCCTGGTGGATGCTGATGTGAACTATAAGATAGCAAAGGAGTTTACAGACAGTATCAAGTCCAAAGCAATGGGCGAAAAAGTACTTACCTCTGTTAGCCCGGGGCAACAAATGGTCAAGATCGTACAGGACGAACTGACAGAACTGATGGGTGGAAAGGAAAGCGATTTTGTTATTACGGGCAATCCTGCAGTAATACTGATCGCAGGCTTACAGGGTAGCGGTAAAACCACCTTCAGCGGCAAACTTGCCAATTACTTAAAAACTAAAAAAGGAAAATCTCCTTTACTGGTGGCGGCCGATATCTACAGGCCGGCAGCGATCGACCAGTTGGAAGTGCTCGGTGGACAAATAGGCGTGGATGTATTTTCAGAAAGAGAAAATAAAGATGCGGTGTCTATTGCGCAGAATGCCATAAAAGAAGCCAGGTCTAAAAACAAAAATGTAGTTATTATAGATACTGCAGGCCGTCTTGCCATTGATGAACAGATGATGACGGAGGTGGCGAATGTAAAAGCTGCGGTAAATCCGCAGGAGATATTATTCGTGGTGGACAGTATGACGGGCCAAGATGCTGTAAACACCGCTGCTGCCTTTAATGAGCGGCTCGATTTTACCGGTGTAGTACTTACAAAACTCGATGGTGATACAAGAGGCGGTGCTGCCTTGTCAATCAAATACACTGTAAAGAAACCCATCAAGTTTGCAAGCAGTGGCGAAAAACTGGATACACTGGATGTTTTTTACCCTGAACGTATGGCCCAGCGTATACTCGGCATGGGTGATATTGTAAGCCTGGTGGAAAAAGCACAGGAACAGTTTGATGCTGCAGAAGCTGCCAAGCTGGAAAAAAAGATCCGCAAAAACCAGTTTGACTTTGAAGATTTTAAAACCCAGTTACAGCAAATCAAAAAGATGGGTAACCTGAAAGACCTGATGGGTATGATACCAGGTGTGGGCAAACAGATAAAAGATATCGACATAAAAGATGATGCTTTTAAAGGTATTGAGGCCATTATCAATTCCATGACACTGGAAGAAAGAAGAAATCCTGATATCATCAACCCGGGGCGCAAGCAGCGTATTGCAAAAGGCAGTGGTAAAGACATTGCTGAAGTAAACCAGTTCATAAAACAGTTTGAACAGATGAAAAGTATGATGAAGATGATGAATAAAATGCCGATGGGCAGGATGCCGGGCATGCCGGGAAAGCGCTGATTCGTTAACAAGATATTTCTAAGGGCATATACTGGGTTATATGCCCTTTTTTATTGCAGCCCGTCCATTTACAGTCAATAAACCGTAAATTTATAAGAGAGGGTCAATATTTTTTATGATAAGGCAACCATTGATGCCAATAAGCCGAATACAGGTTGACCCCTTAAATCAATCACAATTTTTAAAAAGTACCACTTGCAGAATAACCCGGGTATTGATGATATAGTAAAGGGTTGCGTTGATGCAAAAAGGGAAAGCCAGAAGGAGTTTTATAAACTGTTCTACGGCTTTGCCATGGGTATTTGCAGCCGCTACTGCAACAGCAATGATGACGCCATGGAAGTGGTAAATGACGGGTTTGTTAAGATATTCAGGGAACTGCACCATTTCAGCCCACGCTATGATAATTATGAAGCATCGTTAAAAGGATGGATGAGGAGTATCCTCGTAAATACAGCTATTGATCATTTCAGGAAACACAATAAGAATTATTATACTGCGGATATAAATGAAACAACTGTTGAAATAACCGAGACTGAGCAATCTGCCATCGATAAAATGTCATACAAAGAAATAGCCGGCATGATACAAAAGCTTTCTCCT
This sequence comes from Ferruginibacter sp., assembly GCA_047600665.1. Taxonomy (GTDB): domain Bacteria; phylum Bacteroidota; class Bacteroidia; order Chitinophagales; family Chitinophagaceae; genus Ferruginibacter. The sequence continues at coordinate 596,848 of JASGKJ010000002.1, read as the reverse complement.
GTTTACAGGACTGTTTTTAACCTGTTTGTAATGGAAGGATATAAACATGAAGAGATCGCCAGTCTCTTAAATATTTCAACTGGTACATCAAAATCCAACCTGGCAAAGGCCCGGGCTAACATCCGGAAAATGCTGGAAGAATACTCAATGAATTACTATGAACAAAAAGCCGTTTGAACATATTGAAGATAAAATAAAGGAAGCTGCCGAAAGCTACCAACCTCCCTACCAGGAAGAGGCGTGGGATAAAATGAATGCATTGCTGGATAAAGAGGAAGGCAAAAAACGCAGGGTGATATTCTGGTGGATGCCAGTACTGCTGCTATTGTTAGCAGGGGGTGGATATTGGTATTTTAATAAAGATCATAAAAAAGAAAATATTGCATCGGCTCCTGTAAAACAAAACGCAACAGGTACAACTACTTCCGGCGGCAGCGAAAGCCCGGGCACAAGTTCATCACAGACACAAAAACATTTGCCTGCCAGTTCCGGGCAAAGCCGTATGGCTGATAACACGCCTGCAAATACTGCTACACCCATAACTGGTGCAGGAAGCACAATAAAGGGATCAACCATTAACCCTTCTGCAAAAACTGGCAGGTCAGCAGCCAAACGTGTACAGCATAAAGGCAAACTCACATCACAAGCAGTTACTAACATAGAAACACTCCAGGATGAAATGGATGAATCAAAAGAAAATAATGAACAACCTGATATCACGACTGCAATTAATAAGCCCGGTAATAAAAACGAAATAAATAATACAGTTAATAAAAAGACTGATTCTCTTTCAAACAGTAATAAAAATATAATTACACCCAATACGATCGCTGTTACTGAAAAGAAAAATGAAAAACCTGTTGAAACCAAAAAGCAGGCTTCGAAAAAAACAAATGAAAACAGTAAGTTGTCCAGGTTTTATTTTATTGCTACGCTGGGTGCTGAAGCGGCTTCAGTAAAATTTCTTTCATTTGAAAACAGCAAGCTTGCACCTTCATACGGCATTGGTATCGGGTACCAGCTTTCAAAACACTTGAGTGTTCAAACAGGATTTTATGCCGGACCTAAAAAATATATTGCAGGCCATGGTGATTATCATCCCAAAGCAGGCTCTTACTGGAGTCAGGTATATATAAAGAAAGTAGATGCCAATTGCATGGTATTTGAAATACCAATTGCAGTAAACTATTCTTTTCTTCAAAGATCAACCACATCATGGTTTGTTACAGGAGGCATTTCATCATACATAATGAAAAAGGAACAATACAAGTATGAATACATGAGAAACTATACGCCGTATTCAGGAGCGTATAATTATACAGGAAATAAAAACTTATTCTCTGTAATCACATTGGCAGCCGGGTTTGAAAAATCAATATCGAAAAAATTCGCTTTACGGGCAGGACCAACAATTGGTATACCTATTTCGGGTGTTGGTGAAGGAAGTATAAAATTATTTTCTGCAGGTCTACATGCCGGCATCCGCTTTCAGCCTCCATCAAAAAAATAATTTGTACCAGGTATCTATTATTACGGGTTAGGGTTGCTCATTACGGGCAACCTTTTTTATTTATGATCTTTTATTTATTGTTTTAAAAGCAACCTTCTTTTAACTGTTCCCGATTCAAATTAAAAGCCTCCTTTATGAAAAAAAATAATTCTGTTACCCCGCTGCTGTTTACAGCAATTTTTGCTGTGTCTTTTTTTATATCATGCAGCAAAAGTGATTCTGCCGGGCCGACACCACCGGCACCTGGTCCATGTGATGGCAAAACCATTGAGATTACAGCAACACCAACAGCAGCTTCCGGCTGCAGCAACAACGGCAGCATTGCAACAAGCGCCACGGGCAGTACAGGATTTTCGTATAAGCTTAACAGTGGTGGCAGCTACCAGGCATCAGGCGATTTTGCAAATCTTGCAGCCGGCACGTACACCGTATTTGCAAAAGATGCTGCAGGTTGTGAAAAATCATCATCCGTTACTGTTAGTTCAAATGCAACAGAAGGGCCTTTATTTACAGCCGTAAAAAACCTGGTGGCTACAAGATGCCAGTCGTGCCATAACAGCACTGTACAGAATGGCGGTATGAACTGGACCATCCCCTGTAATATTGTAGCAAACAAAGGCAGGATAAACCAACGGGCCGTAGTGGAAGGAACAATGCCGCCAACAGGCACTTTGCCACAGGCCGAAAAAGACATTATTACCGCATGGATCAATGCCGGTGGGGAATTATCTGATTAAGGTCAGTGACTCTCCGTCCAGGAGATGCAATTACCATTAAAAAAGAGAAAGTGAACCGGCAAGTGAATGGCATCTTCTTTTTGAACAATACAGGAAGCGATGCCTTCATTCCCGTTGAACTCTACATGAGCAATTTTAAGATGGGCAATAAAATCAATTTCGCCGCTGCCAAACCATTTAAATAAAGCTTCCTTAATTCCCCATGCGGCTGTTAGTAAATCTAATATCGCTGTATTATTACTGGTTGCCGCACTGGAAAGTATTGACAATTCTGCAGGAGATAGAAATTTATGTTTTACTTTCTCCACCTTGGCAGTGATCTTTTCTATATCCACCCCCACCCTGTTAACAGTACTTACCATCACCGCCGCATACTCTCCGCAATGCGAAATAGAAAAATGATAGGCATCGTTTTCAAGAAAGGGTTTTCTTGTATCAGCCACCCTGATCAATTGCGCCGGGAAACCGGGGAACATTTCTGTAAGTAAATACCGGCCTGCAAGATGCTGCAGCCTTTTATGCGGATGGGTGATCTCCCGCTGCAGGAAAACCCTCTCCATAAAAAATGCTTCTTCTTCCGTAATATGCCATACACCCAACCTGGTGGTTAGGTTAATATTTTGTTGATAAACCAGTGGCATAAATCATTTTGATAAAAAATTATTTTTTCAAATTGCCGGCTCAGTTTCCGGGTTATAAGTCACAAATTATAACTTTAAATAAAAACTTACACCGCAATATGATCTTAAGTGATAAAAGAATCCTGCAGGAAATAGAAAAAGGGACCATCAAAATAACACCATATGACAGGGATTGCCTTGGCAGCAACAGCTATGATGTACACCTGGGTAAATTCCTGGCTACTTATAAAGATGAAGAACTGGATGCAAAAAAACACAACGAGATAGAACAATTTGAGATTCCGGATGAAGGTATTGTATTATATCCTCACAAGTTTTACCTGGGCGTGACAGAAGAATATACAGAAACACATGCACATGTACCCTTCCTGGAAGGTAAATCATCTACCGGCAGGCTGGGTATTGATATACATGCAACAGCCGGGAAGGGAGATGTTGGCTTTTGCGGCAACTGGACACTGGAAATTTCAGTTAAGCAACCGGTACGTGTATATAAGGGCATGCCCATCGGGCAACTGATCTACTTTCCCGTGGATGGCGAAATTGAAATAAAATACAACCAGAAAAAAAATGCCAAATACAGCGGGCAGCATAACAAACCCGTTGAAAGTATGATGTGGAAGAATAAATTTTAACCCATTAGATTCAAAAACAAAGGCCGGTAAAATACCGGCCTTTTAGTTTCATGTCTATTCTTATACGTTTGATAATGTTTCGGCATATTCGCTGTTGAACATACGGCGTTCGTTTTCTGACCGCATTGAGTCCACGATCACCTTATAAAGATTTTCGGGTTTAAATGGCTTTGAAATATAACCTGACATACCGGAACTGTAACAGTTCTGCATTTCACCGTACATCGAGTGCGCCGTCATTGCCACGATTGGTATTTTAGAAACTGCACTTTCCAGCTGGCGGATGGTTTTTGTAGCTTCAATACCATTCATGATCGGCATTTGTATATCCATCAGTACCACATCATAATTTTTCTTTTGCACTTCCTCCACTGCCAGGGCACCATTCACCACATGCTCCACGGTAAAACCACCATTGGTCAATACCTGTATGGCCAGCATCGCATTGATCATGTTATCTTCTGCCAGCAGGATATGTACAGAGCGTTTGGAGTTTACAGAAAGAATGGTTGCACCATTATCTGATTTTACTTCCACCAGGTCGAGTGATTCTTCCGATGGCTGGTAGGTGAGTATAAAGTGGAACGTGGTACCCACATCCTGTGTACTTTCCATGGTAAGCGTACCACCATGCATGTCCACAATACTTTTAGCGATATTCAAACCAAGACCTGTACCACCATACAATCTTTGTGTATCAACATTTGCCTGTGTAAACCGCTCAAAAATATCTTTTTGTTTTTCCTGCGGTACACCAATACCCGTATCTTTTACAGTGAAGGCGATATAATGCTTGTTTTCATCCGATCCTTTTACGGGCCGGCAGCCGATCTCAACATAACCAATATCAGTAAACTTAACCGCATTACCCATCAGGTTAAACAATATCTGTGAAAGACGCAGCTGGTCTCCCATTACCAATTGCGGTATATCTTCAGACAGTTCTAATCTTAATTCAACTCCCTTTCTTTTTGCCTTTGGTTCCAATATCTTCACTGCATCACTTACCACCTGTGCAATATTGATCGGCTGGCATTCAAGTGATAAATTACCTGATTCTATCTTTGACAGATCGAGGATGTTATTGATAAGTGCCAATAAGTTTTGTGATGCCGTCTTTACGATCTGCACATATTCACCCTGTTCTTTATTCATTGGTGTATTGGCAAGCAGGTCAGTAAACCCGATCACCGCATTCAATGGTGTACGTATCTCGTGGCTCATGTTAGATATGAACTGGTCTTTGATCTTTAATGAACGTTCAACCATTTCATTTGCTGCCAGCAGGTCGGATTCCACCTGGTGACGGCCGGTGATATCCATACCAAAACAAAGCACATATTTACGTCCTGTCTTTTCAACAAAACATGTTTTAATAATATTGTACCAGCTTACGCTGTTGTCGCCGGGATTTTCAACAGAACCTTCCAGCCTCATTTTTTCACCGTCTTCCAGGTCCATCAGTGAATCCACATCACCCAGGAAAATATCCTCGGGGCCCTTTGACAAAGCAGGTGCAAATGGTGTATCTTTTTCATCACTGTTATAATACAGGTTGAAAGCCTTATTGGCAAGCACTATCTGCTGGTGTTCGTTCAATACAAAGATCACATTAGGACTGTTATCGATGATCTGGCGGATAAGCTGCTGTTGTCTTTCTATTTCATTTTGTGCCTTTACAGATTCGGTAATATCAATAGCACTTGCTATTACGTATGGTGCATTACCATTGTTATCATATACCGTATTCTGGTAAAGCCATGCCCTTTTCTTACCTGATTTGGTAACGATCTGCAAAGAGCCAACCGCTGTTTTATTTGTCCTGATTTCATTCAGGTATTCTGAAAACTTTTCCCTGTAATCAGGAGATACAAGCAATTTAAGATTAAGACCAATAATCTCTTTCTTTTTATAACCGCTCATTTTCTCTACTGCCGCATTCACATCCAGTATCACCCCATTCATGTCATGCACACAAATAATAGTTTGCGTATTATTGATAACAACCGCTTTTTCTTCTTCACTTTTCTTAAGCGCCAGTTCAACCAGTTTACGCTGTGTAATATCTTTTACTGTTCCAAATGAACCAACCACTTCTCCTTTTTCGTCTGTACGGGGAGCTATATTGGAAGACATGTACCGCAACTGGCCATCCACCATAAAACGGTATTCGGCTTCTGTTTTTTGAGGTGCAATGCCATTAAACAACATAGAATTTCTTACATGCTCAACATCATCTTCATAAATATTGCAGAAGAATTCTTCTGTTGTGATCCTTCCGGATTCTGCAAAATTCAAAGTATGTCTCAATTCTTTTGAAAGAACAATACTGTTATTTTCAAAATCAATTTCCCAGGTACCAAACCTTGCGATCTGCATAGCCTGTTCCAGCTTATTTTTACTAGTGACCAGTTCGTTCTCCAGTTCTTTTCTTTCTGTTATATCATTTTGTATTGCTAAAAAATGATGTGGTTTATTTTCATTATCCAGTAATGGCACAATGGTGGTATCCGCCCAGTATGTTTTACCAAATGGATTCCTGTTGATCAGTTCCCCTCTCCATATCTTACCATTTTCAAGATTATCCCAAATTGGTTTGAGGGTTGTTTTATCACGCATGCTGATACTGATAAACCGGTAATCTTTTCCTATTAATTCTTTTTCTGCCTGGCCGTTTATTTCACAGAATTTTTTATTTACATGCACAATTTTACCTGCAGTATTAAACACACTTACAATCGCAGATTCATCCAGTGCAAACTTGTAGTCGGCTACTTCTTTATAAAGATTTTCAATAGCAAGTTCTTTTTCTTTACGGCTGGTGATATCATTTTCAATGGCAATATAATTACTCAGCTTACCGGCATCATCATAAATTGGTTTGATACTGATCATTACCCAGTAAGTACTTCCGTCTTTCCGGTAATTCAATAATTCTTCCACTGCGGCCTCTTCATTTTTTATTTTTTCACTGATCCTTTTTACAGTTTCAACATCTGTTTTTGCACCCTGCAAAAATTCGCCCGGCTTTTTACCAATCACTTCATTCATATTGTAGCCGGTCATTTTTGTAAAACCTTCATTCACCCACTGCACCAAACCTGTCTTATCAGAAATAATAACCGCTTCATTAATTTGTGCAACTACTTTACCAAGTAATTTTACCTGCTGGTCTGCAACAGAACTGAATATTTGCTCCTTTGTTAAGTTTTCTTTTATCTGTGTATTAAACAAAACAAGCTGCGCTCTTTTTGTACCAATAAAACAAAACAGCAGGCCAAGCAATATTGGAGACAAAACAATAACAGAAAAATCCGGTGAGTAATCAAAAATATGAAACCATGGACCACGGAAACCATTCTGGTAGTTAAGCAAAATGCCGTTTATCATCAGCATGGCGCCAAGTAAAAGCCCGGAAACAGTGTATTTAATAATAATCAGGTAGTACTTAAAATCTTTCATAAGGGCATATTGGGATTAGTGAGCGCTATAGTTTTACACTATAACCTTCAATTGTAAACGCTTAATAACCAGCTTTATTATTTAAAATTGTAAAAAATAGAGGCTGGTAACCCTTTATGAAATACATTCGGGAAATAAGACAAGACCCATATACTAAGTATTGTGTACCAATATGATAAGTCAGTAACGATCATTTGCTTTATGAAAAAGAAAAAAATATGAACAAGGTGAAATCTGAAATAAAATTCCTGGAAGGACCACAAAGCCGGTGGAAGGATTTTAAGTTCTCTGTACAGGTTTTAATAGAATTTATTAAGGGGTTCAGGGCATTACATTTTGCCGGGCCCTGTGTTACCATATTTGGCTCAGCAAGATTTAAAGATGGTCATCCTTATTACGAAAAAACGGAAGAGATCGCTGCTAAGATTGCACAGCTGGGCTTTACCATAATGACTGGTGGCGGACCGGGCATTATGGAAGCGGCCAATAAGGGAGCAAAGGCAGTGGGCGGCAGAAGCGTGGGCTGCAATATTGTATTACCACATGAACAAAAACACAATGATTACCTTGACAAATGGGTAAATATCAAATTCTTTTTTGTACGCAAAACATTGCTGATAAAATACTCCTATGCATTTGTGGTTATGCCAGGTGGCTTTGGCACGCTTGATGAATTTTTTGAATCACTTACATTGATACAGACAAAAAAGATTGAACAGTTTCCTGTGGTGATTTTTGATAAGGAATTTCATAAAGAATTACTGGATCATATAGAATTGATGAAAGCAAAAGCCACTATTTCTGAAGATGACAACAGGCTTTACCTGGTGACAGATTCAGTGGAGGAAGCGGTAACATTTATCCAGCAGAATACAATTGCCAAATACCACCTGCAACCGGAAAAACCAAGAAAACCATTTCCCTGGTTATTTGAAAGCAGGTGAGTAATGAGAAGAAGAAATATTTTTAATTTTCTTTACAGCAGGAGCTAACAATTCTACCTGTATCTTGTTAAGTATAAAAAGTAACAGTATGGGATTTTTTAACCAGATAGCTGAGTATTTATATCTTAAGAAAAAAGACCCCAATGCACCCAAAAGTCAATGGGTAAAGTATATGCATGGCATTAACAGGATCTCGATCATTCTTTTCCTGGCGGGACTGATTATACTGGTGATTAAATTACTCAGGCGGTAATATTATTTTTCCAGCAAAAAACTGACCATACTTTTTGCTGCATTGAATGAAGCATTCCCTCCCTGTTTCAGTAATTCTTTTAATGTATGATAGTCCTTTTTTAATTGCCCTTTTTTTCCTGTATCCTGTAAAAGCGACTGCAACTCTCTTGTGATATTGGCAGCATTACACTCATCCTGTATCAATTCTTTCACCACTTCTTTATCCATTATTAAATTCACAAGACAGATATACTTGATCTTCACCAGGCGTTTGGCGATCTGGTAAGAAATATTACTGCTTTTGTAGCAGATTATTTCAGGTACGCCGAAGAGGGCTGTTTCTAAAGTGGCCGTACCACTGGTAACCACGGCTGCTTCTGCAACAGAGAGCAGGTCGTAGGTCCTGTTTACGATAGATGACACATTACTATAACCTGCTAAAAGACCATCATAAAAAGATTCATCCATACCGGGTGCCTTGGCCACAACAAACCGGTAGCCGGGGAAATTTTTTGTTGCCTGCAGCATTACAGGCAGTTTTTTTAGTATCTCCTGTTTGCGGCTACCCGGCAGTAATGCAATAATTTTCCCGGAAGGCAGACCAGTTTCATTTTTTTTAAAATTTTCAATTACCTCCACCAATGGATGGCCGACATATTCCACTTCATAATTCCAGCGTTTGTAAAAATCTTTTTCAAAAGGTAATATCACCAGCATCTTATCCACGTCTCTTTTAATAGCTTTTACCCGGCTCTCCTTCCATGCCCATACCTGCGGAGATATATAATAGATCACCCTTAAACCTGCTTTTTTTGCCCATTGTGCTATCCGCAGGTTAAAGCCGGGATAATCGATCAGTATAAGCGCATCCGGCTTATATGCAGCTATATCTTTTTTACAGAGACTGATGTTATTTAAAATGGTACGGAGGTTAGCGACCACTTCTGCAAAACCCATAAAGGCAAGTTCACGGTAATGCTTCACCAGTTCAGCACCTTCCGCCTGCATCTTATCGCCGCCCCAGCAGCGTACGGCTGCATTGGTGTCCAGCTTTTTTAATGCTTTCATAAGATTGCTGCCATGCAGGTCTCCACTTGCTTCTCCCGCTATAATGTAATATTTCATTTTCCTTTATTGATTGCAAGTTACTTTTTTATCAAAACGGAAAATATCTCAATAAAAAATCCCCCCGTTATAAACAGGGGGATTTAATATCCTGAATTAACAGCTCTTATTGTTCTTCCACGATAAAGGTAACAGGCTGGCGGCGGTAAGCGTTTACGTTACGGCCATTCTGTAAAGCGGGTTTCCAGTTAGGACCGCTTTTAATACATTTTATTGCCTGCTCTTCCATTCCATAACCATGGTTTGTTTCTGCTTCCACCGCACTGATGCTTCCATCTTTACTTACGATGAATTTTACAATTACCTGGTATTTGCCGGGAGGAGCACCATTATCAGCAGGGTTAAAACCGTCCAGCTTTTTCTGGAGATAACGTGTCCATGCAGCATTGCCACCAGGGAATTCTGCTTCGTTTTCCACCTTGGTAAAGATCTTGTCCTCATCATCCCCTTTAGGAGCTTCCACTACCTGTGTGCCCTTATCTTCTATCGGGGCCTGTACCACAGCATCCTTTATATCACTTTCCACCGTTTTAGTACTGATGGTTTGATCTTCCTTGATCTCTTCGATCTTTTCATCTTCTTTCACTTCCTCATCTTTTACGATTTTTGGAGGTGTGAATTTGATCTGGTTGATCTCCGGTGGCGGCGGTGCTTTTGGTGGCGGTGGTGGTGGTGGTGGCGGTGGTGGTTCATTTTGTTTCACCTCAGCCATCTGCGTTTCCAATACATCCAGCTCATCCCCTTTATCTTTCTTTTTACCTCCTAAAAAAGATGTAAGAAAGATAAGCAGGGCCAGCGCTGCTGTAAGCATCAATGCTTTAGAAAGCCTGTTGCTGTAAGTTTTACGCAGATCATAAGCACCATACTGCTTATTTCTTCCGTCGAAAATGATATCGAGGATATCTGCGTTTAAAATTTTATTTACTTCCATCTTTAATGCTTTGTTTAATCAGATTCAGAATCGGATAGGATTCCATAAATTTTATTGTATCCCGTTTGCCTGTTCTGTTAATTTTATCAGTTGTGCTTCTGTATCACTCATGTCCACTTCGGCATAGTGACCGGGTGGTACATCATTGATCGCCATTTCATCAAGAATATCAATGGCATTTTTAAAAGTAGCATCCTTGTCCGATTTAATAATATACATCAAATCGCCTATAGGCGTCGCTTTCTTTTTATCCAGTATTATCTGCCTGATATCTTTGAAATTAGAACTTTTAAATTGCTGTGAAGCAGTTTCTGGTGCAAGCTCGCCCATGTAGTAATATACCTGGTCGGCCTTCCCCAATAAAATCGTCATGGCACCCGAGTTCTTTACTTTCAACTGCTGATCCGGGTCATCCTTTGGCTCATTCATCGCCATTGCTGTTGGTTTACTCATGGTGGTGGTAAACACAAAGAATGTTATGAGCAGGAAACCGAGATCAACCATTGGAGTAAGATCGATCCTGGTGGATAGTTTTTTACTTTTTTTGACGCCGGGCCCTTTCTTATGTCCGCCACCCGACGAGGTATCCATTTCTGCCATAAAAAATATTTTTTGTTAGTGAGTGTAATAGTAATTACTTCTTCGATTCCTGGTTTCGTATGTACAGTTCGGAACCGGGTGGAACAGTTTCGTTGTTAGTAACAATCTTGAACTTAAAAATATTATTCTTTTTAAGTGCATACTTTATATTTTTAAAAGCAGGATACTTTGCAAGATTGTCGCCTTTAACGAGCAGTTTCTCTTCCAGTTCACGCTGGTTTGTTCCATTGGCTGCATACACATTAGTGATACTTCTAATCCAGTCCACCATTTCATTGTTGGTACTGTCGGTTATAGGTATACCAGCCATCCTTTCCGCAGGCAGATTTTCCTCCATCCCGGCAAGGCTTTTCAGCTGGCCCAGTGGTACACCAATAAAACTCAGCTTGCTTATTTTGGCCACTTCAGCATCTGATAATCCCAGCCCTTTTGTAGTATTAATATCTTTTACGATGTCCTTCTTGTCAGTATCTTCTCCCAGCAGTAAAAAACATTTTCCTTCTTTGGTCAATGTTATTAATATCGACTTTTCAGGAGCTGCTTTGGATGATACTGAAGTAGGCGCAATTACGGCAACAGCCTCCGGTGGCTTTTGCTTGGTAGCCAATATGAAGAAAGAGAGCAGCAAAAATGCCACGTCACACATTGCTGTCATATCTATATTGGTACTCTTTCGGGGTAATTTGGCTCTTCCCATATTTTTTTGTTTAGCTTTTTAGATTCACAATAGGAACTATTCCATAAAAAAGCGGGCTGCTCTTATTTATAAAGAGAAGCGAAACTTTGGGTAAGCGTAAAACCACTTTCATCTATACCATAAGTGATACCATCAATTTTTGTGGTAAATATGTTATAGAATATAATTGCAAAAGCAGATGTACCGATACCAAGTGCTGTGTTATACAAGGCTTCCGAGATACCTACGGAAAGCTTGCTCGCAGCATCACCACCGCCTTCGCCTTCACCAAGAGCAGAGAATGAACGGATCATACCCAATACCGTACCCAACAGACCCAACAGGGTTGCCACAGAAGCAATCGTTGACAGGAATACAAGGTTCTTTTCCAGCATTGGCAGTTCAAGCGCTGTAGCTTCTTCTACTTCTTTTTGTATTGCCAGTACTTTTTGTTCAGTTGACAGTTCATTGTTGGTGATCATGTCTTTGTAGCGGTGTAAACCAGCTTTCATTACATTACCAACAGAACCTTTTTGTTTATCACATTCAGCCAGTGCAGCGTCTACATTTTTGTTAGCCAGGTGATATTGTACTTTACGGATAAAATCTGCATTGTTACCTGTACCAGTAGCTTTGCCGATGGTTAAGAAACGTTCAATCACGAACGTAAGCATGGTTAAAAAGCAACCAATCAGGATTGGTACGATGATACCACCGAGGTACATTTTGTTAAGTGCATTTTTGGGACCATCATGTTCAGGCCAGAAGAAGCCATGACCTGGTTTTGTAAATCCATTGGGATTACCTAATACAAATCTCCAGATAAGATAACCGGCGATGATACAAATTACCGGGGCCAATAAAGAGATTGCATTACCTGATTTTTTTACCTGTACTGAAGTTGAAGGTTTTACGGTTGCAGTTGGTTTTGTCTCTGCCATAACATTCGTTTTTTGGTGAATTAAAAGCTTTTCGTTAAAAATATATTTTTTCTTACTGGTTGAGGTTTAACAAAAGGATATATTTTGAAGTATTTTTCCATAAGGTGTGGCACAAGTTAAATAAATAATTGAAGAAACAACCACGCATGAAAATATTTTTTTACCCTGAAAATAGCATGATTTTCATAATAAAAACATGCTAACGTTTGCATAAAATCATTCATATCGCAGTGCCGCAATCGGGTCAAGCCTTGATGCTTTTTGTGCCGGGTAAAGACCAGCCAGCAAACCCACCGCTGTACAAACCAGCACACCCACCACCACCCAGCCCCAGGGCACAACAAAACCTGTCTTCACCAGCAGCGCCACAATATTACCAAGCAGTATACCGGCAAAAATACCTGCAGCAGCCCCCATAAGGGAGATCAGTATGGACTCCCACAAAAACTGCGCCCTTATCTCCGCTGCCCTGCCGCCCAGTGATTTGATCAGCCCGATCTCCTTTGTTCTTTCATTTACAGCCACCAGCATGATATTCATTAAACCGATAGCAGCGCCCACCAGGGTGATTAATGCAATGGCGAGTGTGGCATATTTTAAAAAACCAAGGTTGGTCAGCAGCTTCTGTGCTATACTATCACTTTTATCAATATAGAAATTATCTTCCTCCTTGATATCAAGTTTACGCACCGGTCTGAATATACCCTTCGCTTCTCCTATGGCCACATCCATCATTTTCAGGTCTGGCACCATCACGGCAATATTATAAGACTTGCCCGTAGAACCATAGATACGGCGGATGTTATTATAGCTTGTGATAATGATCTTGTCGGCATTCATAAATGCGCTGCTGCCTTTGTCTTTTAATACACCGATGATACGGTATTTATTGCTGCCTGTGCTGATGATCTTGTCTATAGCCTTATCTGTATTCTCGCCATATAGCTTTTCTGCTACGGCATTCCCTACAATACATACTCCCCTTCCTGTTTCCACGTCCATCTCACTGAAGTTTCTCCCGTAGGCCAGTTCATAACCATTTAGCGCCAGGTAATTTTCATCACCGCCGGTGATACGTACATCCGGATTAGTCTTTTTTGAACCGGTATTTACAATAATATTGCCGGGACCAGATAAAGCAATACCAACCTGGGCAGGGAAACTATAATTCTTTTTAAAGGCCCTTGCCTCATCATAGGTGATCATTTTACCTTCACTTGATTTTCGGGTACGCAAAGCATTCCTGCTGGTCTTTTTTGTTTCACCCTGCGGCCCGCCACCAAAACGTACCGTACGTTCCCTGAAACGGATGCTGAAGGCATTGGCTCCCATGGTGGAAAAACTTTTTGTAAGACTCTGGTTAACGGCTTCAACCGCTGTAATAATGGAGATAAGCGCCATGATACCAAGCGCTATAATAATAACAGTAATGACTGTACGAAGCCGGTTATTCCTGATGGTGCTGTAGGATAATGATATGGTGTCGTTTAACTTCATCCTGGATTTGAGAAGTATAAAGTTAACCAGTAAAACAATAGAATTTGTTTAAAAAATGCACAGACTTAATAAAGACCGGTACACGCAAGAAATTGATAAAAAAGTATTAATAGTATAACCAGTCGGTAACCAGGTTGGGGAAAAGCCCGAGTATAATTACAAGTGCTGCTGTAATAATAAGCAGTGCTTTAAAACCAGGCGTAATATCCATAGTACTGTTAACAGATTCGTCTGTCCTTTCTTTAAAATAGATGGCCTGTATCACCCTGAAATAATAGTACGCACTTACAGCAGCACATAATACTGCAAATACGGCCAGCCATTTATGCTGCTTGTTTTGCAAAGCTGCCATCAGCATAAAGAATTTGCTCTGGAAACCGGCTGTTGAAGGAATACCTGTAAGAGAAAGCAGGAATATTGTTCCCGTAAGCGCCAGTACCGGCTGGTGTTTTGCCAGGCCGTTAAAACCATCAATGCTGTAGTCGCTCATTTTTATCAGTATGGCAAAAATGCCGATGGTGGCAATACTGTAAGCAGCAGCATAAAGAATAATACCTTCTTTGGCAGTCTGGTTCAGTGCAAATATGGCCAGCATCATAAATCCTGCCTGTGCAATACTTGAATAAGCCAGCATACGCTTTACGCTTTGCTGGAAAACGGCCGTAAGATTGCCAATGAACAAGGTGGCAGCCGTTATTACAGCCACAAGCGAAAGCCACTGCACATGTACAGATCCAAAAGCATTTTCAAATAACCTGATAAAAGCAATAAACACCGCAGCTTTTACAATGGTTGCCATAAAAGAAGTAAATACTGTAGGTGCCCCATCATATACATCCGGCGTCCAGAAATGAAAAGGCGCAGCAGATACTTTGAATGACATGGCGATCAGCAGGAATACCATACCCACGGCGATCAGCACCGGCATTTTGCCCTCCCCAAAATGAATATCATCTATCAGGAAAGAGCCTGACATATTTCCACCATATACAAATGCAATACCCATGAGCATGATGCCGGTGGAGAAAGCGCCCATCAGGAAATACTTCAGGGCAGCTTCATTACTTTTCAAATTTCGTTTATCACTTCCTGTTAGTATGTATAAAGGAATAGAAATAATCTCGATACCAAGGAATAAAGTAAGCAGGCTGTTAAAAGTGGCAGCAAGCGATACACCGCACAGGATGAAAAATATCAGCGCAAAATATTCTGAAACATTCTTACCCACTTTTTCAATATCCCTGCCGTTCAGCAGGAAAAAAAGCAATGTGCAAACGAAAGCTATATTGATGAAAGTAAGATTGAAACTGTTGAAGTGAAGCATGTTCCGCACATCAATATCAAAAAAAGGTTGCTGGTTTTTTAGTTCCAGGAAATTGAAAACCAGTGCCAGCAACAGCCCGGCAATGGCCCAATACTTGGGCGTGGATTTACTTTTGAAGAAAACCCCTCCAAACATCATAATTACGCCCCAGATTGCTGTCAGTATAATTGCGTTCATAAAACCAGCCTGTTCCTGTTTAAGCAGGAAAAATATTTTGTTACTTAAATCTTGTTAATAAACCGGAAACGGCATCTTTTGTCAGGTCAAAAAATGGTTGCGGATATACTCCCACCACAAATATCATCACCACCAATATTCCTAAAGCCAATTTTTCATTCAATGTAACCTCCCTTGTACTAATGGTCAGTTCGTTTGTCTCACCATAAAAAACCTTTTGAACCATTGTTAATGTGTACACAGCAGCAAAGATGATGCTTAAACCTGCCACCACGGTGTACCAGACATTAAATTTAAACAACCCTGCAAACATCATGAACTCGCCGACAAAAGCGTTGGTAAGCGGTAATGCAATATTTGCAAAAGCGATCACCACCAGCATGATGGTAAGAACCGGTGCCTTATGTGCTATGCCACCCAGTTGGGATATTTTGCGTACACCCAGTTGCTTTTCGAGTAACTCTATTACGATCCATAAACCGATGATATTAATACCGTGGTTAAACATCTGGATCATTACACCTTCCACTGCAATTTGCTTTGCGGTGAATAAACCGGCACACATTAAACCAATATGTGCAATAGATGAATAAGCGACCAGTCTTTTCAGGTCGTCCTGTTGTATTGCGATCAAACTGGCATAGATGATCCCGACGACAGAAAGCCCGATCACCACGTTGTCAAAATGGGCTGCTGCACCCGGGAAAATGGGCAGCAACCAGCGGATCAAACCAAAGAGTCCCATCTTTACCATTACACCGCTTAACACCATCGTTACAGCAGTGGGTGATTGTTCATAAGCCAGCGGCTGCCACGTATGGAAAGGAAAGATGGGCATCTTGATGGCAAATGCTATAAAGAACAACCAGAACAGCCATTGCTCTTCCTGTGGTGTGATCAGCGATGTGTAAAATGCATACATGGAAAAACTATGTGCTGCATTTGTACCGGGTATTGACTGTGTATGCAGGTAAATATAAATAATGCCGATCAGCATCAATAAGGAGCCTGCAAACGTGTAAATAAAAAATTTAAAGGTGGCCTGTATCCTTTTTTCTCCACCCCACTTGCTGCACAGGAAGTAAACAGGTATTAAAGCCAGTTCCCAGAAGAAATAAAATAATAATGCATCCGCAGCAACAAACACACCCATCAGGCCTGTTTGTGCCAGCAGCATCAACCCGTAATAAACAGCGGGATTTTTATAAGAGTTATTCCAGGTGGCAATAAATATAACCGGGAATGCAATGCCTGTAAGCAAGGTAAGCAGCCTGCCGGTACCATCAAGAATTACAGAAAAACTGGCGCCGATATACTTCATCCATTCATAATTAAAAGTATAACCGCTTAAAGCATTGTCTTTGCTATAATAAACGCCCGCTATTGAAATACACAAAGTAATAAGAGACGAAAACAGCACCCATGCTTTTGCTGCGCCTTCTTTCTTAATAAAAAAAGTAAGCATGCCCGTTATCAGCGGGAAGAAGATCAGCAAATGCGGAATGGTGATATAATTACCAAACATTAAAAAAGTATTTTACTAAAACAATTGAATTATAAATAAAACCAAAATACCAAGCACCATGAGCAATACATAAATACCCACCTGTCCACTCTGCAGCAACCTTATCTGGCGGCTGCCATAATTCACCGCACGGCCCACCCCGTTTACAAAACCATCGATGCCTTTTTTCTCAACAAGGTTATTAAAAAAAGCACCGAGTGCATTTAATGGACGTACAATAACAGCATCATAGATCTCATCCACGTACCATTTGTTCTCAAGTATTTTGCCAAGGCCAACAGACTCTTTGAACTGGTAGTTCTTTGTTTTTGAATATGCAATAAAAACAGCAATTGCTATCAGCACAACCGCACCACCCATCAGCATATATTCTGTTGTATGATCCAGGTGTGATGCTTCGCCTTTGGGAATAACTGGCGACAGGAATTCTGTTAATTCAGCATGTCCGCCTAATACTTCAGGTACATTTACAAAACCACCGATCACAGATAAAATTGCCAGGACGATCAGCGGTATCGTCATTAACGAAGGACTCTCGTGCACATGATGCCATTGATCTTCTGTGCCCCTGAACTTACCCGAGAACGTTATAAAGAGCAACCGGAACATATAATAACCGGTCAGGCAGGCAGTAAACAAGGCTATTGCGTAGACAGCTTTATTATGTTCAAATGCGCCAATTAAAATTGAGTCTTTTGAAAAGAATCCGCTGAATAAGGGACAGCCTGCTATTGCCAAACACCCGATCACGAAAGTGATATAGGTAATCTTCATTTTTTTTGAAAGCCCCCCCATGTTGCGGATATCCTGCTCATGGTGCATACCATGTATAACAGAACCTGAGCCAAGGAACAACAGGGCTTTAAAGAAAGCATGTGTCATTACATGGAACACTGCAGCAACATAATTGCCTGTGCCCAGTGCAATAAACATAAAACCAAGCTGGCTCACGGTTGAATAGGCCAATACTTTTTTAATATCGTATTGCTTGGTTGCTATGGTGGCAGCAAACAACGCCGTTGCAAGCCCAACCCACATTACCACATCCTGCGTAAGATGCGCCAGTGAAAACAGTGCATTACTTCTTGCGATCATATACACACCTGCTGTAACCATCGTGGCGGCATGTATCAGCGCACTCACCGGTGTTGGCCCCGCCATCGCATCAGGCAGCCAGGTATATAAAGGCAGCTGGGCACTTTTACCCGTGGCCCCAACAAACAATAATAAGGTGATGCCGGTGATATCTGTTGCAGATAATTTTGAAAGATTGGCAAATACGGTATGATAGTCTGCGCTGCCAATCTTATTTAATAGCCAAAATACTGCCAGTAAAAATCCAAGATCACCAATGCGGTTCATCACAAAGGCTTTCTTGGCTGCATTATTATAATTATTGTTTTTAAACCAGTAACCGATCAGCAGGTAAGAGCAAAGACCCACACCTTCCCAGCCGATGAACATAATGATATAATTGCCGCCCATCACCAGCAGCAGCATAGAAAATACGAAGAGGTTGAGATATGCAAAATACTTTGCAAAATCTTTTGATTCCTCTTCATGCATGTAAGCAGCTGAATACATATGGATGAGGAAACCAACGCCGGTAATGATCAGCAGGAATACAGATGATAACTGGTCGATCTGGAAATCAAATCCAACCTTTAATGCTTCTGTATTAACAAAATTAAAATAATGTGCAAGATGTGTATTGCCTCCCTTAACCTGGAAGAAAACAAAAAGACTGATAATAAAAGAAGCAAGGATAACGCCGCTTCCAATAATTCCCACCAGTGATTTTGATAATTGTTTCCTGAACAGCCCATTGATCAAAAAACCGATCAATGGCAAAAATGGTATCAACCAAACTATTTGCAACGTATTACTCATAAGCCGGCTCTTTTAGAGCATTAGTTCTTTAATCTGTTTAAAAAGTTTACATCTACCGAATGTGTGTTCCTGTACAGCATTACAATAATGGCCAGCCCCACGCTTACTTCTGCTGCTGCCACCACCATTACAAAGAATACAAATACCTGCGCATCACTCCCCATGTTTGGAAAATCAAGGCCCAGCTGCAGGTTGTGCATTTTTGCGAAAGCCACCAGCAGCAGGTTGGTTGCATTCAGCATTAATTCAATGCACATAAAAATGATGATCGCATTGCGGCGTGTAAGTACCCCAATAATACCAACACAGAATAGTGCAAGTGATAAAAAAATGTAATAGTTTATTGGCATAGTGCTTTTATAATTTTACATATAACCCAACGCCCAATGTACTGGATGCCGGTTCCACTGAAAAAATATCTTTAACCTTTCTTGTTATCACACCATTGAATACATCCACTGCTTTATAGGCCGCTGCCTTTGTCAGGAACTTTGTGATTAAACCTGTTCCAATGGATGTCAACCCTCCTATCAGTGCACCTTTATAATCTTTTTCCACCGCAGATTTTCCTGCCGCCCTTACAGCGCCGTATAATACCACTGCACTGCCGGCGAATGCTGCCACACGGTAAATGGTCCTGCCTGTTTTAAATGTATTAAAGAGCTTTGTTGCCTGAGCATTTCCCTTTACATTAAAGATCTCTGCTACTTTGGTGATCTTGGGTATCTCTACATTACCCAGTGAAAATTTTGGCGCAAAGCCCTTCTTCACCTGCAATGCTTTACCAACAATATCACCCAGGTTAATAATTTTATTCAGGTCAATTTGTGCCGAAGCTGCATTAACGCTGATAATTGTTATCAAAGCGGCGAGGATTATTTTTTTCATTCTTGAGAGTTAAGATTATTTTATGCTTCTTTTTTTGAAATAACCACGGCGCCGATCATGGCGCTTAAGAATAACACACTGCTTATTTCAAAAGGAAAAACAAAATCTGTAAATAAAGTTTTACCAAGGTTTTCGATCAACCCGGTGTTGCCGGTCTTCAGTTCCAGTGTACCTGCAGCACTCTGTTTTACTGCGGCCACCAATACAAGCATCAGGCTGGCGCCAGCGATGGTGCCGCCATACAGCAGGTATTTGCTTTTATTGGGGGGCTCTGAATCTGCATTCAAATTCATCAGCATCACCACAAAGAGAAAGAGCACCATAATAGCACCTGCGTACACTATAATATTTACAATGGCAATAAACTGTGCATTCAGCAAAATATAATGACCGGATATAGCAAAGAAAGTAACGATCAGGAATAAAATACTGTGAACCGGGTTCTTGCTGGCCACCACCATAATAGCGCTGCCCACAGCAAGAAAACTCAGGAACCAAAATAAGATTTGTGTAACACTCATAAAAAGTCAGTCGCTGCAATTGCCAAAGCAATTGATTAGATATTAGTTTTTGTTTGGCCTCACCCTGCCGCCCTTCGCTTTTGCATAAGCTTCCGGTTCAGTTTTTGGGTTTGGTATCAATAGATCTTCTTTGCCATAAATAAATCCTTTGCGCTGGTAATTTGATGGCGCAAAAGTTTCACTCAGATAAACAGCATCTTTCGGGCAGGCCTCTTCACACAAACCACAAAATATACAACGCAGCATATTGATCTCGTATTTAGCTGCATATTTTTCCTCACGGTATAAATTTTCTTCCCCACTCTTACGCTCAGCCGCTTCCATGGTTATCGCTTCAGCAGGACAGGCAACAGCGCACAACCCGCAGGCAGTACAGTTTTCACGTCCTTCTTCGTCACGGTTCAAAATGTGCAGTCCACGAAATACAGGGCTGAACGGTCTTGTTTTTTCAGGATAGTTAATGGTAGGCTTCTTTTTAAACATATGGCCAAAAGTGATGGACATACCTTTAAAAATAGCCGGCAGATAAGCTTTCTCCAGCAAACTCATTGGTCTGCGGTCAACTTGTTTTACCCTGTTTGTTAATGGTTGCATTTATTCTTTTTTGTTACAAACATTTAATCTTTATTCAACATCGTTGCGAACTTGTTCTGTTATTCTTTTCTTCCGGGGAAAGAAAAGAATAACCTCACTTCATCTATCTTCTACCCATCGCCATTCTGTATTCCCTCTATTTGGGTCTGACCTTCGGTACCGACCCTTAAGGGCTGCAAATATAAAGAACTACTTATTGTTTAAGACTCCTTCATAAGCCTCCCCTTGGGAGGAGGTTTGGACGGGCTTAAAAATGCCACCCGTTTTGTTTTAATAATATCAGCGCCCCTGTCACCAGCATATTAAACAATGCCAGCGGTATCAATATCTTCCAGCCTAAACGCATCAGCTGGTCATAGCGGAACCTTGGTATCGTCCAGCGTACCCACATAAACAGGAACAGGAAGAATACAATTTTTGCCATCAGCATACCAACATGTATCAATGCCATCCAGTTAGTGCCGACTTTTTCCAGCAGGGCTGCATCATTTACAAATGGAATATCATACCCGCCAAAGAAAAGACTTGCCATTACCGCACTGCTGATAAACATGTTGATGTATTCAGCAAATAAATAAAAGCCAAGCTTCATGGAGGAATATTCTGTATGGTAACCACCAATTAGTTCGTTCTCCGCTTCAGCAAGGTCAAATGGTGTACGGTTACATTCCGCAAAAACGCAGATGATGAAAATTAAAAAGCCCAACGGTTGTTTAATGATATTCCAGTAACCATCCAGTTGCTGGCCCACCATTTCTTTCAGGCTAAGCGTTCCCGTTACCATCAGTAAGGCGATCAATGCGATACCCATTGCCAGCTCATAACTGATGATTTGTGAAGCAGCCCTGAGCCCACCCATCAGGGAATATTTATTATTACTGGCCCAACTGCCGATCATGATACCATATACGCCCATACTCACCACACCAAAGATGTACAGGATACCAATATTTACGTCTGCGATCTGCAGGGGAATATCCCTGTCAAAGAAATGTACTTTATCACCCCAGGGCACCACCGCTCCTGTCATCATTGCTGTAAGCATGGCCAGGCAGGGACCAAGAATGAATAAGAATTTGGAAGAAAAATTAGGGATGATCTCTTCTTTAAAAAACAATTTCAACCCATCTGCCAGCGGCTGTAATAAACCAAAGGGACCAGCACGGTTGGGGCCACGCCTGTCCTGCAATACAGCAGCCACTTTACGTTCTGCAAAAGTTGTGTACATAGCTACCACCAGTGATGACATTACCACCACTATGATGAGTGCCAGTTTTTCTAATAATACTGCAATATCTATTGCTAATAACATAATTCCTTTATGGTTATTCGGGTCTGACCTGCGGTACCTACCCGGTTTTATTTTTTAAAAGTATCCGAATGAGCCGGCCCGTTTATTTTACTCAATTCAATACCCGGTTTGTTTACCTGGCTCACATCATGAATATCCATTAATAATTTTGGCTTTCTTCCGTCCAAAACCTTTTCCACTGTTTCCGGTGGTTTTACCACACCCACATAATGTCCCTGTGCAATCACCGAGTGACGATTGACTTTTGTTGGTCCTTCTATTACCCAGTCGCTTGTTTGCTTTTTATCAAAACGGCACGTATTGCATATCCAGCCAGGTTTACCATCATAACTCTGCACTTCACCCCAGGTATCTTTTCTCACCGTAACACGAAATACTTCATCACCCCTTAACCATAAAGTGGTTTTACCGCAACAACCGGGTGTGGTGCATTCACGGTGAGCTTCCACGGGTTTTGTAAACCATACCCTGTTCTTAAAGCGGAATGTTTTATCTGTCAATGCACCCACCGGGCATACATCGATCATATTTCCACTGAAATCATTATCAATCGCTTTGGAAATATAAGTTGATATCTCAGCATGCTCACCACGGTCGAGAATACCATGCACCCTTTTATTGGTGAGCTGGTCAGCCACATAGGTACAACGATAGCAAAGTATGCAGCGTGTCATATGCAGTTGTATGTAAGGCCCGATATCTTCTTTCTCAAATGTTCTTCTTGCAAATTCATAGCGGGTACCTTCTTTGCCATGCTCATAACCGAGGTCCTGTAAATGACATTCGCCAGCCTGGTCGCAGATAGGGCAATCGAGTGGATGATTCAACAATAAAAACTCCACCACGCCCGCTCTTGCGTCCGGCACTTTTTCGCTGGTGATATTTTTTACGATCATGCCATCCATTACCGTAGTGCGGCAACTGGCCACCAGCTTGGGCATTGGTCTTGGGTCTGCAGTAGAACCGGCAGCCACTTCCACCAGGCAGGTACGGCATTTACCACCACTGCCCTGCAGCTTGCTGTAGTAGCACATTGCAGGCGGTGTTACATCCCCGCCGATCTGGCGGGCAGCATTTAATATTGTTGTACCCGGCGGAACCTCGATCGTAATATTATCGATCGTTACTCTAAAGTTCGCAGGGGGTGCTTTTACTTCTTCAGCCATATTTTTTTATTTCACACAACGTAACAACGAATACTACGTACACAACGAAAAACTAATACGTATTTATTATTCTTTTTATCCCATCTTTCAGATACACCACATTGAAATTTATCAGCAACCCAAGTCTACAATTAGTCAACTTAAGGTAAGTCTGAACTTGTTTATAATGTATATCAGCCAATGTTTCTATCGACTTAAACTCCACCAGCAATTTATTCTCGATGATCATGTCTGCCCTAAAACCTGCATCCAGCTTTATTGTTTCATGAACCAGCGGAATACCTTTTTGTCTTTCAAATGGGATATTTTCTTTTGCCCATTCAAAACAGAAAATTTCTTCATACACACTTTCAAATAACCCCGGACCATATAGTTTATGTATCCTGAAACATACATCTAAAACTAACTTAGCAAGTTCATTCTCTCTTTGTATATTTTGGTCACTCATTCAAACAAACGTTGTTCCTTTGTTTTCTTTGTTCCGTTGTGTGAAACAACTACGCAGAAACGGGGACATGGATCGGATCCGCATAATGCGCCAAACCGTAATTCCTTCTTTGTGATTCTTCGGGGTTCAGCACATGCCATTCAAACTCATCACGGAAATGACGGATAGCTGCTGCCACCGGCCATGCTGCTGCATCACCTAACGGGCAAATCGTATTTCCTTCAATCTTTCTTTGAATATCCCACAACAGGTCAATATCCTTCATATCACCTTTTCCGTACTCAATCTTCTTTAATATTCTTTCCATCCAGCCTGTTCCCTCACGGCAGGGACTACATTGGCCGCAACTTTCATGATGATAAAAATGTGCCAGTGTAAGCGTATGCCTTACCACGCACTGGTCTTCATCCAGTACAATGAAACCGCCACTACCCATCATGGTACCGGTTGCAAAACCGCCATCAGCAAGGCTTTCATAGTTCATCAATCTTTTTTCACCTTTTGCTGTTGTCAGTAGCAAATTAGCAGGCAGGATAGGAACAGATGAACCACCCGGTATGCAGGCTTTTAATTTTTTTCCATTGGGGATACCACCACAATACTCATCGCTGAAGATAAACTCTTCCACAGAGATGGTCATGTCAATTTCATATACGCCCGGTTTATTGATATTACCGCAGGCTGATATTAATTTAGTCCCAGTGGATTTACCAATACCGATCTTTGCATATTCGTCTCCACCATCATTGATAATGGGCACTACTGCAGCAATGGTTTCAACATTGTTCACCACTGTTGGTCTTTCCCACACCCCTTTTACAGCCGGGAACGGCGGTTTAATTCTTGGATTACCTCTTTTACCTTCCAGTGATTCTATTAATGCAGTTTCTTCACCACATATATAAGCACCGCCACCACGCTGCACATAAATTTCACAATCAAAACCGCTGCCTAAAATATTTTTCCCAAGAAAGCCATTTTGTTTTGCTTCTGCAATCGCTTCTTCCAGGATATCCGGTATCCAGGCATATTCACCCCGGATATAGATATAACTAACGTTGCTGCCTAAGGCAAAAGAAGAAACGATCATGCCTTCGATCAGGTAATGAGGTATATACTCCATCAGGTACCTGTCTTTAAAAGTACCGGGTTCACTTTCATCTGCATTCACCACTAAGTGACGTGGCACGCCTTCCGGTTTTGCAATAAAACTCCATTTTAAACCTGCAGGAAAACCAGCGCCGCCGCGGCCTCTTAAGCCGCTCTTCTTTACTTCTTCCACAATTTCTGCCGGCTGCATTTTTAATGCTTTCTCCACGCTGCGGTAACCACCTTCACGACGATACACCTCAAAACTGCGGATACCCGGCACATGTGCATTTGCTAATAATAATTTTTTACCCATATTTAAAAACCTACCGGTTTTATGATTGATTCCTGTTCGCTAAATATTCACCTATTAATCCAAAAAAATTTTTATCCCAGCCTGTTCTGTGTCCTTCCATTTCTTCTTTTGTTGGAAGGTTTGTATGTGTTACAAAGACTTCCGTTCCATGATCAACTGCTTTCAGTTTATAATGAACTTCTGATGCTGCTGTATCTGCTCCCCAGTTATTCGGCTTCCAGGTATAAGCCAGTTCATCACTGGTTATCACCAATATCTTTCCTTCCACCCAGCCATCAAACATCACAAGTTGTCCGCCCACTTTCTTTTCGATTAAAGACTCTGCACCACTCCAGTCATTTACAAAGTTTGTATCAGTCAGCAACATCATTACTTCGTCCGGCGCCGCATGTACAAAAAACTCTAAAGAAAGATCGTAGCCCATTTTTAGTCTTTATGCTTTTACCGCCTGTCTTGCAAACAATACCCATCTTTTTGTTTTCTTCACCCAAACTTCCAGCACCCTTAATTTAAAACTGTTGCTCACTCCTTTCATCGTCGCATCTATCTCCGCTTTAAACCGCACATTCGCCACATTGCCATTTATATTAACCGTTACACTGTCTTCCTTAAAACCCTGGTAACTGATAAATCCAGTTTCTAAATCGCTTATTAAATCCTTTTTTGTTTCAACCCAGCCATTGCTGTGTCCATAACTCAGCGCCTTATCTGTTTGCTGGTTGATTGAAACCGTATTCTTATCAACCAGCGCCTGGTGAAATTCTTTTACAGTAGCTATTAGTTTTTCTTCAGCTGCCGGCTGTGCACATACAACAGCAAATGAAAAAGAGCACAATACCAATAAGACAAATTTCATCTATTTATCTGCAGGTGTTTTATCATGATTAAACATCCAGTTGATACCAAACTTATCTGTAAGCATACCAAAACGGGCACCCCAAAAAGTATCCTGTAATTCCATGGTTATTTTTGCGCCTTCCGAAAAAGCTGCAAAAGTTTTTTCAATAGAACCGATATCATGAAAGTTTAAGCTAAGGCTTACATTAGTACCTGCTGTTGCCTCCATTTGCGGTGGACAATCGCTTACCATCAACGTTAACTTATCAGCCTGGAAAGTGGCATGCATAATTTTATCTTTCATGTCTGCTGTATGCGGCATGGGTGATTCCCCAAAACTTTGTTTAAATAGAATTGCACCATTTAAAGCCTTTGCATAAA
The DNA here is from genome assembly GCA_047600665.1 of Ferruginibacter sp. GTDB lineage: Bacteria > Bacteroidota > Bacteroidia > Chitinophagales > Chitinophagaceae > Ferruginibacter. The sequence goes on along the minus strand of JASGKJ010000002.1, from coordinate 570,447 downwards.
AGTCCAGCGCCTCTGCAGCATTGCCATTAAAATTGAGATATGGTACTATTGCTTCCATAATTTTTTTAATTATTTCTCACTGCATTGCTCCTGCACTCCTCTATAATCGCATCCACCTTTTCTTTTGTCAAATGCTCCCTGAAAAATTTGCCCAGCTGCATCATGGGTGCATAACCACAGGCTCCCAGGCATTCAGCAGGTTTTAAAGTAAACAATCCGTCAGCTGTTGTTTCACCGGGACCAATGCCCAATTTTTCTTTGATGTATTTAATAATATCATCGCTGCCTCTTAACATACAGGGCCCCGTTTGGCAAACTTCAAATACGTATTTACCAACCGGTTTTAAATTATACATGGTATAGAAGCTTGCCACTTCATATACTTCAATTGGCTCAATACTTAATAAGGCAGCCACGTAATCCATCACGGGTACATCCAGCCAGCCGCCGAATTCTTCCTGTGCCAAATGCAATACAGGAAGCAAAGCACTTTTCTGCCTGCCCTGCGGGTAACGTGCAATGATCTCTGCTACCTTATCTAACTTTTCTTTTGAAAATGCAACACTCATAATTCAAAATTCTTAACTCATAATTTTTATGCGTCCAGTTCCCCTGCTATCAAATTCAAACTGCTCATTGTAATTACCGCATCACTTAACAAACCATTTTTCACCAGCTCAGGATATGCCTGGTAATAAATAAAACATGGCCTGCGGAAATGAAGCCTGTAAGGCGTTCTGCCGCCATCACTTATTAAATAATAACCTAGCTCCCCATTAGCACCTTCCACAGCGCTGTAAAGTTCACCAGCAGGAATTTCCGTTTCACCCATCACAATTTTAAAGTGATAGATAAGTGCTTCCATCTTGGTATACACATCTTTCTTTTCGGGCAGGTAATAAGCAGGCGCATCGGCATGGAAAACATCAGCTTCTGCACCTTTAAATTCCTGTACCTTTTTATAAGCGTCACCAACCAGTTTAATGCTCTGCCACATTTCCTCATTACGTACCAGGAACCTGTCATAACAGTCACCTGTAGTGCCTACCGGCACACTGAAGTCAAAATCTTCGTAAGAAGAATAAGGTGTGTGTACCCTTACATCATAATCAACACCGGCTGCCCTTAAATTAGGACCGGTAAAACCATAACTCAACGCCCTTTCTGCACTAATGGGACCGCAGCCAATGGTGCGTTCCATAAAAATGCGGTTACGGTTAAAGAGCTTTTCAAATTCTCTTAATGTATCGGGATATTCAGCCAGAAATTTTTCCAGTTTTTCAAAAGCAGCATTGGTAAAATTTCTTTCAAAGCCACCAATACGGCCAATATTTGTAGTAAGACGGGAACCACATACTTCTTCATAAATTTCGTATATCAGTTCCCGGTATTGCATCAGGTATAAAAAGCCGGAGAAAGCGCCTGTATCCACACCAACGATTGAGTTGCAGATAAGGTGATCTGCGATCCTCGCCAGTTCCATGATGATGATGCGTAAATAATCAACCCGTTTGGGTGTTTTTACGCCCAATAACCTTTCACAGGTAATATGCCAACCCATATTGTTGATGGGGGAAGAACAATAGTTCAGCCTGTCTGTAATAGGCGTTATCTGGTATAAAGGCCTGCGCTCTGCCAGCTTTTCAAAAGCACGGTGAATATAGCCTACTGTTGAAACCGCAGACAAAATCCTTTCGCCATCCAGTTCCAGTATATTCTGGAATACACCATGCGTGGCCGGGTGCGTTGGACCCAGGTTGAGCGTGGTGGTTTGTTTCTCCAGTGAGCCTTCCGGTAATAATATATGTTCCGACTGAGACATTAATATTTTTATTTTGTTACCAACATTTAATCTTTATTCAACACCGGTTGCGTCGCACTCTTTTACAATATATGGTTATTCAGCCACCACAAACAGGGTCTGACCTCCGGTACCGACCCAATCATCACTCTTTCTCCTTGTTACTGATCCTTTATTTTATCAGAGGATTTTGCTGCCTTCGTTGTGTTTATCTTCTTCCACCAGTGTACCGCCTTCTTTTCTTTTTTCCGTACCAAAACCAAGCGTACCACCACGACCGAACATCTCGTCGTCTTTATCAATCCTTGTCTGGTCTTCCAGCGGGAATTCTTTACGCATGGGGAAATAATCCATCTCATCCACGTTTAATACCCTTATCAGGTTAGGATGACCAATAAAGTTCACCCCAAAAAAATCGTAGGTTTCCCTTTCCATCCAGTTAGCACCGGCATACAAGGAGGTTGCACTAAACACATCCGGTTTTTCAACAGGCGCAAATACTTTCATTCTTATCCGCACATTATCCCGGAGGTTGTGTAAATGATAAACCACAGCCAGCTCTTCTCCTTTTCTTTCAGGATAGTGCACAGCCTGTACATCGGTAAGAAACTGGAAACGCAGTTCAGCATCATCAAATAAGAACTGCAGTATTTTCAGGTTAAGATCTTTGGGAGCAGTAAAGGTAAGCATCCCGTAAGGTTCCTGCCATTCTGTAAGTACATCACCAAATTTCTCAGTTAGTTTTTGTTGTATGGTTTCCTTGGTTAGAGACATTATTAAACTACGCTTGTGTTTTTCTTATTTGTAATTACCGCTTTTGATCTCCTTCAATCCATTCACCTCTTTATTATACCAGTAGATCCAGGCTTTTATTGTTTTTCCTTCCGTTGTATGTACATCCGTTCGTTCACGCCGGAATAATGACCTGGAATCATCGCTGTCAATTTCTTCATATTCATCCAGAGCTTCCAGTACAAAACTCAATTTACTCCGCTCGATCTCGATCACTTCTCCATACACTTTACCTGTACTGCCAGTATTTACTGCCCCGGGGTATTCTCCTGTATCAAACAATCTTGCCTTAACATAGCCGCTGTTTTTCTTTTTCATATAAAGCGCCACTGCAGGCATCACAGTATGTATACTGCTGCTGCGTAAGGTACCATATACAAAAAGCTTATTCAGCCGCATTTAAAAGATCTTTATTAAAAATCAATACTAACAGAAATACTCTGCCGGCAAGATTTATTGTATGCCGTAGCTTTCCAGTAACCCCTTATATTGATCGCTGTGTCTTCTTCTTAAACCTTCCTGCCCCACCAGTTCCTGTATCTTCATAAAACCATCTAAAATAGCTTCTGGTCTCGGCGGACAACCCGGCACATATACATCCACGGGTATTACCTGGTCGATGCCCTGCAATACGGAATAGGTATCAAATATCCCACCGCTGCAGGCGCAGGCGCCCACAGAAAGCACCCAGCGTGGTTCTGCCATCTGTAAATATACCTGTCTTAGTACCGGTCCCATTTTTTTAGAAATAGTGCCCATTACCATCAGCAGGTCGCACTGGCGTGGGGAAAAACTCATACGTTCTGCACCAAACCGGGCTATATCGTAGTGGCTGGCAGCAGTGGCCATAAATTCGATACCGCAGCAGGAAGTTGCAAAAGGCAGGGGCCATATGGAGTTCTGCCTTGCCAGCCCGATCACGGAATCGAACTTGGTGGCCATAAAGCCTTCGCCAAAATACCCATCGGGTATTTCAACTGATTTTTCTTTTATGTTATATTGTACGGGACGTGCCATAATTAATTTTAAATTTTAAATGCTAAATGTTGAATTATTAAAACAGCTCACACTTTCTAAAGTTCCCTGCAAGACTGTTAATTTAAAATTTATAATTCAGCATTTACAATAATCGTTAATCTTCCCAGTCTAACGCACCTTTCTTAATAATATAGATAAACCCGGAGATAAACAACCCGACAAACATTGCTACTGCTGCAAAGCCTTCCCAGCCAAGCTCCCTGAAGTTTACCGCATATGGATAAAAGAATATTACTTCCACATCAAATAATACGAAGAGGATAGCCACCAGAAAGTACTTGATAGCCATGGGTTGCCTCGCATTACCTTTTATTTCAATACCACTCTCAAAGTTCTGAAGTTTATCAGCTGTCTTCCTTTTAGGGCCAAAAAAATGGGTAAGCCCCATCATGGTAGCAATAAATCCTATGGCAAAAAACAATTGTATGCCAATAGGTAAATAATTTTCTGCATTGTTAGCAGCCTGAAGGATAAAGAATTGCATGCGGCAAAAATAAGGCAGTGGTATCAAATTACCGCCCTAATTTTTCAAAACAAAATCCCCGGTTAAAAAACCGGGGATAAACATATATTTTATTATTATAAATTTCCATTAGCTACCTGGTACCATTTGCCTTTACACCCTGTGTCCTGGGCCTGTTGGCAGGCGCATTAAAGTTCATTGCAGCAATAGTTGTCTTATTACCGATGGTTTCGGCGTCATTGGGGTCCAATGACAACACTTTATCGCAATAAGCCAGTGCTGCAGCCTTATCCTTTTTAGTAACAGAGTACACTATAAAGTATTTGTAGCTTCCAATCAGTTGAGCTTTATATTTCACACTGTCTTTTAATCCCACTTCAATGGCTTTTTCAAAATCACTGTTAGCAAGGCCCTGGTCTAATGTAGAATCGATTGCCCATTTTGATTTACCTGACATATAATAGCCAAACGGATCATCAGCAAATTTTTGGCTGTAAGTGCTGAAAACGTCTATTGATGACTGGTATTCTCCTGCACGGAAGTAATTGTAACCTGCGTTGTAGAGATCTGTTTTCCTTACATCTTTTTTAAAGCCGATCACTTTTTTATACCAGTCAGCTAACTGCTTATACTTTTTTTGAGCATCATAATAAGCCGTCATTGTTTTTGCATAATTCAACTTATTGGCTTCCACGCTGTCCAGCGCAATGGCTTTATCTACATTTAAACCGGCAATTGAATCTGAGCCGGGAAATTTAAGCAATACACTTGCATAGGTTGAATAATCGCCTGCACCGATCACATCAGGAGAAGCTTTTTGGAAATAAGTCTCAAAAAATTTCTTTGCATTCAATGAATCACCTTTCCTGTTATAAGCATAAGCGATCAGACCATGCAACTTTACATATGCATCCGGGGCTGCTAAACACTGGTTTGCCTTGGTGATGGTTTCATCAAACAAACCCTGTGCATATTTCATAGAAGCCTGGTAGTAACAGTTTTTTGGATCATCATCCGCATTTGCAAGATACAATTCAAGATTTCTGGCAGATTCACCCACATTTGTGGTATAAAGCAATTCATACAGGTTTTGATATACTGGTGCATAAGCAGGATCTTTTGCAATTGCTTCATTAAAATACCTCATATAAATCTCCTGTTGCTGTATACCCTGTGTCTGGTATATCTTACCAATTTTATAAGATGCCCTTGCATAATTTGGAACCAGTGTTAATGCATTCTCATACGCTGATTGTGCAGGACCGCCTTCACCCAGTTTTTTATAGGCATCACCCAGGTTGATATATACCTCAGGGTCATTCATTTTTTTAATACCGGTAGCAAGTTTTAATTTATCAACTGCATAATTCAGGTCACCATCTTTAGATGCAACATTCGCCAGGCCGATGGCACTCAGCACAGCAGCATTTTTTCCCTGGCTGAGGCTGATGGCTGTTTCAAAACGGTTCTTTGCATCAGCAGCTTTACCTTCCAGCAGCTCAATATGTCCCATACCAACTAATAATAGCGGGCTGTTGCTGTTTGCCATCAATGTTTTCTGGTACAATGCTTTTGCACCTGCGATGTCTTTATTTTCATCCGGGGCAATCATTGCCTGCCCCAGCCAGTAAACCGCATCAATATTATTGGGATTTGCAGCCACTACTTTTTCCAGCACGGATTTAGCGCTTTTATAGCGCTCATAATACATAAACTTGCGTCCTTCCTCCAAACTTTGAGCCTTTGTATAAACTGAAAAAAGCAAAGCGGCAAATAATAGTAAACCTGTTTTGAACCTGTTCATTTTACGTATGGTTTTGTCTGTACAATGTTATTAATTTCTATAATAACAACCTTAAAATGGCTGCTAATCTTTTTGCAAATGTTCGTTTATTTTTACATCCCTCACATTAAATCCTATTTTGGCCGGGGAGAGATAAGCTCTCCTGAAAATAAGCTGTCCCCGCTCGTACCGCATAAAGCTAACAAACCCTGAGCCAAGACCTGCATAATTTTCTTTCAGGATATAATACAAACCCCGTACCAGTGGGTAACGCCTGCTCATGATGCCCAACTGCGTTGGTTTTACATACGCTGAATCAGGGCACCACTCACACTTTATGTATGCCAGCTTTACTTTCTCCAGCATTTTCACCTGCTCCTTTACTTCAGGGTTACCTATCCAGCTGATACCCACCATCCCGATAGCTGAAGGATTTGCTGCCACATAATCCAATACCTCCTGGTTACTCCTCACTGCCCTTACCACGGACGAGTCAAACTGGTCGCCTTTTAAAATACTATCGATGGCATAACGTATGTTACTGGTTGCATTCAACCCATCGAAAACAACGGTGGCTCCATTTTTTAACTTTCCGTTTAGTATTTGCCTCAACTCTTCTTTTGTAAAAGCTGAGTCCGGGTTATCCTTATTTAATACTACTGCCATCGCATCTGTGACTAACTTATCCCAGATAGGTTTATAGCCAAGTGAATCTTTAAGATAATCTTCTTCTTTTGGCTTCAGGTTCCTGGTTACGATCACCAGCCTGTTGCTTGTATCCCACAACAGGTCTTTGATACATTCTGCTTCGGGTTTGTAATGTGCTATGATCTTTGTTCCGGGAAATGAAGCTTCGTACATCTTTATCTCTTCGTCAATTACCGGTTTAAAAGATTCATCAACGCTGATGTTAATGGTACCGCTGGTGGCAGTATCTGTGGGTATTGTTTTCGTATCATTGTTGCAGGACTGGATTAAAAATGCAGACAGCAAAAACAAAACAACAAAGTGCAGGGATCGTTTTTTCATCAGCATCAGTTCCTGAAATAATTTTTTTTGTATCCCCTGTAGATCCGGAAGAAACCATACAAAAAACAAACAGCGGCAAATATCTTGATCAGTACAGGGTCGTACTGGCTCAGAAAAGCTGCTGTATATTTTGTCGGGAACATAAAAAAACAACCGGCAATTATTAAAAATATCCCCATACCATAGTTGGTAATGGTTCGCATACGGACAATTCCTTTTTCCCTTACACCTAATTCTTCTTTTTCAAATTCTTCCAAAGCCATGATCAAAACGGTTTATCAATTTTTACCGGCTCAAATAATTTATTCATTGACTGCTGCAGCCGGTAATAATGTGCCGGCAGCCAAATTAAGTAATTTATCAGATTTTTTTACTCATTTTGAACAAACTTTACAGGTATCACATGATATACTGATACATTTCTTCCATCTGTTTTACCTGGTATCCATTTGGGCATTTTTTTCAACACACGTATTACTTCATTATTAAATGCGGTTCCTCCATCCTGCACAATTTCAAATCCCTTTAAAGCACCATCATAACCCACTACAAATTTCACCTGTACTTTTATTTCGCCCTGTCCAATTTCCTCGGGGTTTGTAAGGTTTCTTTCCAAAAAAGTCCTCAATGCTTTTAAACCACCGGGATATTCCGGCGCTATCTCGGCATTATCAACAGGTATTTCCGGATTAATTACCGCCGGTTCTTCCACAGTTTTTTCGACAATACCGCCACCACCGTCACTACCTGTTTCTTCACCTGCCAATGGAATATCGGTACCGTTTGTAATAGTTACGCTTCCGATCTGGGAAAAACTGATATCCTTTAATTTATCAGTAGTATCTTTTTCAGCCACCAGGGCAATGTTGCTGACAAATTTATCAGCGTTGCCCATTGCTTTCTTTACAGGGTTTACCGTTTTCTTTTTTTCAGCCTGCGGGTCTGAGACTACATTTACGAGTACTGGTCCTTCCATTACAGTGAGGTACTCTTTTCCGGTAGTTTTTTTAACCAGTGCAGCAATGCAAAATAAGCCTGCAGCAGAAAGCATGATCAGTAAAGAAGTCTTTACACGTTCAGAATAAAATTTACGCAGTGTATAAGCACCATACGATTTATTTCTTTTGTCAAAAAGAATATCAAGCAGATCGCTTTTTAAAATGATATCGGTATTCATTGTTGTTGGTTTTGATTATTAGAAAAAACTCAAAACCGGCGCCGGTTGCATTAAGATGCAACAGGCGATTATTTCCACAACAAATAATAAGATGATCAGAATTTAGGACAAAGTACGCTCCTGGTACTGCTGGCTTCAGAATAAAAACCTTTTTTAATTAAGCCAAATTCCTGTGCCCCGTTACCATTATTAAAGTTCCTGAGTGAAGAACCTGTAACATCATAGCTGAAGAGGAAGCGGATATTCTTTATTTCAAATCCAAGCATTGGAATGATGGCATCACCCGAACGGTAATAAGCACCTGCGATCAGTTGCTTTTCCCCGTCACTTGAAAGATTATAATTTGCATTCAACCCAACAAGAAATTCGCTTGATTTTGCCTGGAGTGTATAATATGCATTGGGGTTGATGATCACCCGGTCGTTTACTTTCAGCAAGGCATTTATAAATCCAATATGCCGCATCGGTATCCGGCTGCTGTCGGCCACATCAGAAAAGAAAGTCTCTCTTGGCCTGTTCACATGGTGAATGGAATAGCCTGCATTGATATAGGTATTCTCATTGGGAAAATAAGCATAGTTCATACCCACCTGCATATCAAAATAACTTACGCTGTTGTTAATGAACACAACACCCGGGTCCAGTGTATTATCAAAAAATTGCCCGTTGAACTGGCTTGGGAATGTGAGTTTACTGGGATCTACCCGTTTATTGGCCCAGCCTAAATTAAAGCCGGCAGAAACAAGGCTGCTGCTGCCCAGCATCTGGTGGTAAGCCAATGAACCATAAATTTTTGTAGACCTTAAACTGCCGCTGCCCGCCACATCACTTAGCAATACAGCACCCACACCAAGCCATCCATTTTCCAAACGGTCACGGAATAATTGAGCATCACCATACACACTGAACGTTTTATAGGGATCTGCAAGAATCGAAGACCACTGGTTACGGAAATTAGCACCCAGCCTGTAATCAGCATCGGGTAAAAATCCCGTATTGGCAGGATTTGTTGTAAGAGGTGAATTAAAAAATTGAGAGAAATGAAGATCCTGTGCCTGTAATTGCGTGCCTGCAAGTATACTGCAGCATACAATTAGAAATAGTGTCCTGCTTGTTTTCATCCTGCCTGAGTTTTATCTGTTAACTAATCTTCGTAAAACAGCCTGCCTTTAGATTTATCATCAGCGTAACAGTGTAATATCACCTGTTTTCCTGACCTTTTTCCCGTCTGTTAATTCTACGTCCAGTGTATAAGTATATACATCCATCGGTTGCAATACGCCTTTAAAAGTACCATCCCAGCTGTCTTTCCTGCTGTTGGTATGAAAGATCATTTGCCCATAGCGGTTATATATTCTCCAGTCCATTTTTCCTATTCCAAAACCCATTACTGAAATTACGCTATTCACACCGAATTTTCCCGGGGTAAATGCATTGGGTATATCGAAGAGTGGTTTGATCTTAGCCTCAACCTGCTTGCATATTGTATCGCTGCAGCCGGCATCATTGGTTGCCACAAGGCAAACATTATACATGCCGGTCGCATTAAACTGGTGCGTAGGATTTGGCAGGGTCGAAAACTCACCATCCCCAAAAATCCATTGATAAGAACTTGCTCCAACAGATGTGTTACTGAACAGCGTGGGTTTATTTTCTTCCGCAGGCTTTGGTGCAAATTCAAACCCTGCTGTTGGCAGATCAAAGATCACAAGCGTTAAAATTGCTGTATCGGTTTTATTACAGGTACTGCTGTCGTTTGCTATCAGGCGCACAGTATAGGTGCCGGGTCTTGTATAAATATGTGCAGGGCTTACATCAGATGAAACTGGCGAACCATCGCCAAAATCCCAGATAAAGGACAGGCCACCTGCAGAAGTGTTTTCAAAAAGAACCGGCTTGTTCACGCAGGCTTTGTCCGGTGCCGTAATATTAGCAGTAACGTTAATGGCTAAACGAATATTAGAAGACACTGAATCAGGTGAATTACAGAAAGTGCTGTCATCCACCAGGAGTGTAACTTTATAATTACCAACTGAAGCATATGTATGAGACACAGTTGTGAAGCCTGCTTTTTGTCTTGGGCTGCCATCACCAAAATCCCATGTGAATGTAGTATTGGTATAGACTGGCCTGGCAGCAGTGGTATTATTAATAAAATTAAAAGTAAGATTGGTGCAGGGTGGCTGTTTCACCGGTGTAAATGCCGGCCGCACCAGGTTATTACCAACACGTACAGTAACATAGGCTGTATCTGAAATATTACAGGTGCTGGAATCAATTGATATCAGCATCAGCCGGTAACGGCCTTCCGCAGTATAGGTATGACTGGTTGAGTTGTTGGGTGCAACAGTTGTTACCCTTGCTGAACCATCCCCAAAATCCCAGATATACCGTTTACCCTTTGCAAGCGTATCTGTAAAATCGATCGTTAAAGGAAGGCAACCAACCGTATCCACCACACCATTGATCGTTGCTTTTACACTGGCGCCAATACCGCCAAAATTCATTTCAATTTTTACAGCAGCCTCGGCACAATTAACGGAGCGGTTGACAGAAGCGAACACACCCGGCGTAGTCGGGAAAAACACACCCGGTGTATTACCACAATTGGCGCAGATGGCCTGGTAGATAATTCCATTTTCATCAAAGCGGCTGGTACCCCCGTCTACGTGATCATTAAAACCACCCCGCTGGCCGAAAAAACTTCCGAACAACTGGCTCTTGGCATCTTTTTCAAGCACAAAAAAGTAAAAATCATTGCCATCGGTTGTGGACTGAACCGCATTAGCCGTAACCGGCAAATTAAGTGTGCCAGAATTCGGGTATCCTTTGCCGTTATTAAAGCTTCCACCCCAGCCCGATACATATACATTCTGGCAACGGTCTACCAGGAAAGCGGTGGGAGATATGCTTGGCACATCAGAATTTTTACCAAACATGGTTGTGTACACATAGGAAGAAAGATCTGTTTCCAGTTTGCCGATGAACTGCTTTCCGCCGGGATTACTGTATGCCGCATTCCTTGCAACCCAGGTTCCCGTGGTGGTGCCATTTATATATGGGTAACCAAATTTGTCGAACTTGATACCATACACAAGATCATTGCCGCCGGTGCCTATATAGGTTGTTTTTATAATAGCAGAACCATCGGTAGCTATCTGGGTAACAAAACCATCAGTAGCACCACCAGAATAAGTGGGACCTAACACTCCTGTTCTGTTGCCAGGCAGGTTCTGGCTTGTTGTTCCTCCTGCCACATACAAGGCGCCGTTGACAGGGCTTAATGCCAATACAAAGCAGGCATCATTACCAGAACCACCAAAATAAGTTCCGAATATCTCTGTGGTCAGTGCTGCATCAAATTTTAATATTACACCATCCTGCTGTACCGGGCCATTAGCAGGGCCTCCACCAAACGAACTCTGCAAAACGCCTGTTGTAACGGGAAAGTCGGAGGATTGTGTACAGGAGGCAAGGTAAATATTGCCCACGCCATCCAGGATCACTTCACTGCGGGCATCATCGCCATAATTACGTCTTGTATCAAAGGCGCCGTCGTTCTGATTGGGGGGATTTACAGGAGTATATTTAGGTTTGATATTTACACCATCATCTGCTTTACCACCTATTTCAACAGAGCCGATCAATGCTGAACCTGCGGCATTCAGTTTGGTAACAACGATATCATAAGCACCGCCCCCACCGATAGTGGTGGTGGTTGGATAATTGGCAGAATTCGATCTTCCAGCCACAATCAAATTACCCTGGCCATCGCATATCATACTATGTGGCTGTTCATTACCACTACCACCAAGATAAGTTGCATACAATCGTGAAGAGCCATTCGAACTTAACTTGATGATGGCAATATCATAAGGGCCATTACCATCTTCATTTATACCACCATTATAAGTACGGTCGAAAGCACCGGGAGAAACAGGAAATCCATCTCCGAAAGAAATGCCACCGGCAAAAAAACTTCCATCCGGGCCAGGTGTGGCAGTGTAACCCCAGTTATCAGTTGAACTTCCTGCAAAGGAACAAAATATCAGCGTTGGATCTATAATGATCGTTGCCTTAGGATCGTAGTTCTTTACTTTAAATTTCACTGTATTCCCCTTCACCACGTATTTACAATCCAGTACTTCACGTCCTTTGTCCAGCACCTGGTATGTATAGGGATATAACTCTTTTACTTCGCCAACAGATGTGGTTGCAACAAGCTCTTTATTGCGTACTTCAAGTTTGTCAATCCCTTCATACTGCAGGGTTATATCATCAATGTTTCCGCCGGGGTGAACTATCAGGTCATATTTTAATGTACCCTGGTCAGTATAATAACGAACATCAATATTCGGGTACATGTTCCCGTAAGTTACACCCTGGTAAATACGGCAATTGGATTGCCATTTTGATTTATCTTTCCCGATAAAATAATTGCTGTATGTTGGCAATGCCTTGTCTGGCATAGCGGCAACGTTGCCGGAAGCGCCCAAAAAATTCACCCTGTAGGCATGAGAACGTAACCTTAATTTTTCCGTAAGGGGCGGCAAGGTGGGTGTGGCTACCCTCGCTGCAGTATTGCTGTTTGCATTTGGCAAGGCTGCATCATCTGTGTGCATATGCCCATGCATCTGGTACGAAAAATTTTCCAGGTCACTTTCATTATATAATAAAACACTGAATCCTGATTTCTGTAAATAAAACGAACCAGTTCTGAAATCTGTTTTAAAATCAAACTGGCTTCCCCATTGTCCCTTGTTCTCTGTAAACTGCAGTTGGGCAGATGCTGAAGTGACAATAAAAAGAAGGGCTCCTGAGATTAAAAAATTGGTACTTATTTTTCTGAACATTTCCAATCCTGGAATTTTATTTTATACAATTTACACAATTAAATACATCCTGAAAATAAAATAGTTCTGACGGGCCTGTGGGTTTTAACCATGGGTAACAGGATCAGTTACGATATTTTGCTCCAGGCCGTTTTGCCTTTTTGTAAATGAAGGTGGCCTTTCACCGGCAAATTTTCTGCCGAATTAAGATCCGGGTCATCATCCAGTATCGAAGCCACTACATTTTTTGCTGCTTCCAGCATCGCTTTATCCTGTACGATACTGGCCAGCTTAAAGCTTAGCTCGCCGCTCTGTCTTGTGCCCTCAATATCACCCGGGCCACGTATTTCAAGATCTTTCTCCGCCACTTTAAAACCATCATTTGTTGCACATAATACCTTCAATCTTTCTCTTGCGTCATTAGAAACTTTGCTTCCTGTTAATAATATGCAAAAACTTTTTTCACTCCCTCTTCCCACCCGGCCTCTTAACTGGTGAAGCTGTGAGAGACCAAATTTTTCCGCACTTTCAATAACCATCACAGAAGCATTGGGAACATTCACGCCCACTTCGATAACGGTAGTGCTTACCATGATCTGTGTGTCATTCTTTACAAACCTTTCCATATTGGTTTGCTTCTGGTCTGCCGGTTGTTTTCCATGAACCATACTGATCCAGTATTTAGGTTCAGGAAAAAAAGATTTTACTTCTTCATATCCTTTCATCAGGTTTTCATAGTCCATCTTGGATGATTCCTCTATCAACGGATAAACAACATATGCCTGTCTTCCTTTTGCGATTTCCTCCTTTAAAAAATCCATCACCTGTGGCCGCTTGTTCTCATAACGGTGAGTGGTTACTATCGGTTGCCTTCCCGGTGGCAGTTCATCTATCACACTGTAATCAAGATCACCATAGGCTGTTAACGCAAGCGTACGTGGAATAGGTGTTGCGGTCATCACCAGTACATGTGGCGGCAAAGAATTTTTTTGCCACAACGCCGCTCTCTGTGCCACGCCAAACTTATGTTGTTCATCTACCACAGCCAGCCCAAGGTTTTTGAACTGTACTTTTTCTTCAATCACCGCATGTGTACCTATCAATACCTGCAAAGAACCATCTGTACAGCTTTCAATAATTTGATTACGCTCTTTTGTTTTTGTGGAACCGGTAAGCAGTCTTACTGTAACCGGCAGTTCTTTCATTACCGAACTGATGCTGTTATAATGCTGCTGTGCCAATATCTCTGTCGGGGCCATCAGCACACTTTGAAAATTATTATCCGCAGCAATCAGCATGCTCAGCAACGCCACAATCGTCTTTCCACTACCCACATCTCCCTGCAAGAGCCGGTTCATTTGCCTGCCGCTGCCTAGGTCTTTCCGTATTTCCCTTAAAACCCTTTTTTGTGAATTCGTTAACTCAAAAGGAAGGCATTCATTATAAAATGAATTAAACAATGTTCCAACTTTATCAAATACCCAGCCTTTGCTGAAACGGTGGCGGGCACTCCGTATAAGTGCCAGTCTTAATTGGGCAAAAAAGAATTCTTCAAATTTGAGCCGCCGTACAGCGTGTACATACATTTCTTCCGATGAAGGAAAGTGTATATTCTTAAAAGCCTCCCACCTTGAAATAAAACGGTATTGCTTTAAAATATTTTCCGGCAGATTTTCGGGCAGGTCTTTTTCTGACAGTTGCTGCAGTAATGTATAAGTAAGTTTGGCAATGGCCCTCCCATTTAAGCCTCTTACTTTCAATTTTTCTGTTGATGGATAAATGGGATCAAGGAAAGCTTTTCCACCAGCCTTTTCCTGCGTGTAAGGCTCCAGTTCCGGGTGAACAATTTGAGGCCGGCCGTTAAAATAGCCCAGTTTTCCAAATACCAGGTAGTGATGCCCTGTATGCAGTGATTTTTCAATCCAGTTCATTCCCTGGAACCAGGTCAACTCTATTTCCCCGCTGTTATCTTCCAGGTAAGCCACCAGCCGCTTTGCTCTTCGTTCACCCATCACCGTTACCCCTGTAAGTTTACCGGTTACCTGTACATATTCCATTGCAGGTGATAGTTCACCGATCTTTTGTACAGATGTTTTATCGATATGCCTTAATGGAAAATGTTCAAGCAGGTCTTTAAAGCTGAAAATGCTTAATTCTTTTTTCAGCAGGTCACCTTTAATGGGCCCCACTCCTTTGAGGTATTCAACAGGGCTTTGTAATATGTTGGCAACAGCAGAGATAGCAATATTTTTTACAAATATATTTCATCAGCAATGCCGGAGGCTTAAGCAACAAAAGTTTTATTCAGGCTTTGTCCTGCGCCTGTCATTTCCATGATAGCGCTTACCAGGTTTACCAGGCCGGTTTTTCCCGGCGGATCTGGTAACAGGATTGTAAACCGGTCCTTCACCCAACTGTTCAGGTAATATTGCCTTTGGCACTTCTTTGCCCAGCAATCTTTCTATAGCTGCAAATTTTCTTTGTTCTTTTTCATTGACGAACGTTACAGCCGTACCATCTGCGGCAGCCCTGGCCGTACGGCCTATGCGGTGGATATAATCTTCACCATCGTGGGGTACATCATAGTTAATTACAAGACCGATATTGTCTATGTCAATACCACGGCTTAATATATCTGTTGCCACTAAAATTTTTATCCGGCCGCTTTTAAAGAACATCAACACTTCTTCCCGCTGCTGCTGTTCCAGATCACTGTGTATTTCACCTGCAGGTAGTTTTGCTTTTTTTAACTCGTAAGCCAACTGCCGCACACTGGCTTTGCTGCTGCAAAAGATCAACACTGACTCAAACTTATTTTCGCCAAGCATCCATTTCACCAACTGGATCTTTTGTTTATCATACACCACGTAAGCCAGTTGCTGTATCTTTTCATTGGGCTTGCTTACAGCAATATTTATTTCTGCCGGGTTATGGAGTATTTTTCTCGCCAGCTCCCTGATCTTTACAGGCATGGTGGCAGAGAATAACAAAGTTTGCCGCTTTTGCGGCAATGCCTGTATGATACGCATGATATCATCATAAAATCCCATATCAAGCATACGGTCTGCTTCATCCAGCACCAGGTATTTAAGTCCTTTCAGTTTTACATAACCCATGTTAATATGGCCGATCATTTTCCCGGGCGTACATACCACCACATCCGCTCCTGCACTCAGGGCTTTCTTTTCCTGCACAAATACATTTCCATCCCCGCCTCCATATACTGCAATAGAACTTACTGAAGTAAAATAGGAAAGCCCTTCCAGGTGCTGTGCTATTTGTACCGCCAGCTCCCTGGTTGGTACGATCACCAACGCTGTAATACTATGATGATTTACGGGCTGAGAGATAATATTATTAATGAGTGGTAGCAAGAAAGCAGCAGTTTTGCCCGTGCCTGTTTGTGCTGAAGCAATCAGGTCTCTTCCTTCCAGTACAAGGGGAATTACCTGTTCCTGCACAGGAGTGGCATTTTCATAACCTGATGCATCAATTCCTTCTGCCAGCCGGCTGTCAAAATTAAATTCTGTGAATTTCAAAATACTGATTGGGTGTGGTTAAGGTAAAGTGTGTTTCGGATAAATAATTTTTTATTCCAGCCACAAAGATAAGGGTAAAACAGTGCGGAAATGATTGTTTAAACATCAAAAAACACCGCCTTTAAACAGGATAATTATTTAAAAAACGAATGGCTTCCTGCATGTCATCATGCAATACCCTGTCAGCAGTATTAAAACTTACCTGTTGCCGGAAGGCCGCAACAATTGTTTCAATCGCTGAAGAACTTTTTAAAGGCCGCCTGAATTCCAGCGCCTGCACCGCCGTGAGCAGTTCGATGGCCAGTACCCGTTCAACATTATCCACCACTCTTTTACATTTAGTGGCAGCATTGGCGCCCATACTTACATGATCTTCCTGGTTATTGCTGGATGAAATTGAATCTACGCTTGAAGGCGTGCTTAACTGCTTGTTCTCACTTACAATCGACGCAGCCGTATACTGCGGTATCATAAAGCCGGAATGAAGACCCGGCTGTTTTACCAGGAACAGCGGTAATTTGTGCTGACCACTGATAAGCTGGTAGGTGCGTCTCTCTGAAATATTGGCCAGCTCACTCATAGCAATGGCCAAAAAATCAAGTGACAGCGCAAGTGGTTGCCCATGAAAATTACCGCCACTTACGATCAGGTCATCATTAGGAAAAATATTGGGGTTATCTGTTACAGAATTTATTTCCCGTATAAAAACATCCTGCACATAATCAAATGCATCCTTTGTAGCGCCGTGCACCTGCGGTATACAGCGGAACGAATAAGGATCCTGCACCTGCTCTTTCTGCTGTTTTAATATTTCACTGCCAGCAAGCAGTTCCCGTAATCTTGCAGCAGTATGTACCTGCCCTTTATGTGGTCTTACCGAATGTATTTTTTCATGTAATGGTTCTTCCACACAATCAAAAGCATCAAAGGAAATGGCGGCAATAATGTCTGCCCATTTTATCAGCCGGTCGGCGTTAATGAGACAATGCAATCCATAAGCACTCATAAACTGTGTACCATTGATCAATGCCAAGCCTTCTTTGCTCTGTAACTGTACCGGCTGCCACCCAAGAGCATTCCACACCGTAGCCGTAGTTGATTTTTTACCTGTATAGTATACCTCTCCAAGACCAATAAGCGGTAAGCTTAAATGACTTAGTGGGGCCAGGTCGCCGGAAGCCCCCAATGATCCCTGCGTATATATAACCGGCAATACATTGTTGTTATACATCTCTACCAGGCGGGTAACAGTTTGCACCTGCACGCCCGAGTTGCCATAGCTAAGTGACTTGATCTTTAGAACAATCATCAGTTTAACAATGGCCTGCGGCACTTCTTCTCCAAGTCCACAGGCATGTGATTTTATAAGGTTGGCCTGCAGTTCCTCTAATTGGTCTTTATCAATTTTTACATTCTGCAGGTATCCAAAACCGGTATTGATGCCGTAAAACAATTCATCGCCGCTGTCAAGCTTTTTATCAAGATAATTGCGGCAATCTTCAATCAGCCGGAGCAGTTCCGGCGCTATGCTGATAGCAGGATCTTTTGCTACGAGGTATTTTATTTTTTCAAAGCCGGTATAGGAGTTATCGATCAGCAATTGTTCATTTGCCATAAATAATAAGAATGATTAGCAATCGTAAAAAAAATATTTATAAATTGGTCAAAAGTAGTACAAAAAGAATTCATGAATTTACTTGCCCTCGCCATTGCACCCGGTATTGCCATTTGCATATACATCTATTGTAAAGACAGGTACAATAAGGAACCATTGCACCTGTTGCTGCTGAGTTTTTTTCTTGGCATGCTGAGCACAATACCTGCCATCATTTTCCAGGTAATGAGTGGTATCAGTATTGAGAGCTTACAGGGAAAGCAACTGTCTGATATAGCCCACTTTGCTTTTCTGGTGGTGGCCTTAAGCGAAGAGCTGAGCAAGTTTGCAATGGTACGGTTGTTTTTATATCCTAAAAAGGCATTTGATGAACCTTTTGATGGCATCGTGTATGCCGTAATGGTGAGTATGGGGTTTGCCACCCTTGAAAATATCGGCTACGTAATGCAGCATGGCGTAAGCACAGGCATAGTAAGAATGTTTCTTTCAGTACCTGCACATGCTACTTTTGGGGTGATCATGGGCTACTACCTTGGTCTTGCAAAATTTGACAGAAGTAAAAGAATGATGCATATCATACTGTCCATCGCAGGACCTGTCATTTTTCATGGTGCTTTTGATTTCTTTCTTTTTGTTGGCAAAAACATATTTTATATGATGGGCACATTGGTATCATTTTATATTGCCATCAGGCTTTCACGAAAAGCTATTAAGAAACACCAGGAGCTGTCAGCAAGGCACTTTAACAATGAAGGATGGAATGACAGCGACAGGTCATTATTATAAGTTTGTTAACGATTGATTATATATCATTGACATCTTTTTATTCATTAAAAGCCACTACGTGATCAATTTAAAAACTACTGCTTCTCTTATTACCTGTGTCATTTTATTTTGTTATGCTGCACCTGCACAGTCCGTAACACTTGTAACAACGGGCCCCAATGCTTCGCTGCGTGGATTAAGCGTAGTGGATGACAATACCGTTTGGGTAAGTGGCAGCAGTGGTACAGTGGGCCGCAGTCTCGACGGTGGTCACACATGGAAATGGATGACAGTAAGGGGTTATGAGAAAGTTGACTTCAGGGATATTGAAGCTTTTGATGGCAAGCAGGCCGTGATAATGGGTATTGGTGAACCAGCTTATATTTTAAAGACAACAGACAGCGGTGAGCACTGGCGGCTTGTTTTTAAAGATGAAACAAAAGGCATGTTCCTGGATGCAATGGAGTTCTGGAACGAACAGAGTGGTATTGTAATTGGTGATCCCGTTAATGGCAAGATCTTCATTGCCCGAACCTTTGATGGTGGCTACAGCTGGCGTGGTATACCTGAAAAAAATTATCCAGTGGCTGATGAAGGGGAAGCAATGTTTGCCAGCAGCGGCACCAACATTACAAAGCAAAACAAACAGGAGGCTGTATTTATAACAGGTGGTAAAAAAAGCAGGTTATTTATAAGGGATAAAAAAATTGACCTGCCATTTGTTACAGGCAAAGAAACTGCCGGGGCCAATTCCATTGCTATAAAAAAAGAAAAGACAATGATCGTGGTGGGAGGCGACTTTAACAATAAAGAAGACAGCATCAAAAATTGTTTTATCACAACAGATGCAGGTAATAACTGGTCTGCACCACAGGCGGGGCCACACGGTTACCGCAGCTGCGTGGAGTATATTGACAAAAAAAACTGGATATGCTGTGGTTTAACCGGCGTTGATTACAGCACTGATGATGGCAGTAACTGGGAGCTTATAAGTAAGGAAAGCTTTCATGTATGCCGTAAAGCAAAGAAAGGTAAAGCCATCTTTTTTGCCGGCAGCGGTGGAAGGGTTGCCAGACTTGATTTTTTTACGGTCAACACTAAAAAATAGGCCTATTTCTTAAACATAAAATAAACAGCGCCGAGTAAAAATGCAAAGCTGATAAGGTATTTAAGCTGGAATGGTTCTTTTAAATATAATACGGCAAACACGGAAAACACCACCAGTGTTATTACTTCCTGCACCAGTTTCAGCTGGAAGCCGCTAAACCCGGCCGTGTACCCGAGCCTGTTAGCCGGCACCATCAGGCAGTATTCAAAAAAAGCAATACACCAGCTTACCAGGATGGCTTTCCAGAGCGGCACATCCGATTGTTTTAAGTGACCATACCAGGCAATTGTCATAAACACATTCGAAAAAACCAGTAATAAAATTGTGCGGATCATAAAAAGGTTTTAAAAAGTAAATGTACAATTACAGAACTTAAATAATATTCCTGGAAAGACAAACAATGCACAACTGGCATGATTTTGGGAAAACTAAACTGGTATTTTTGAAAGTTTTTCCCTACTTTTCAGCCCAAATCGATAACAAAAGGATTTAACTTTCATTCACTAACTTAAGAATAAACCAACAACCATGGCATTTGAAAATTTCCCATCTGCAACAAGTACGCCCCCTACCCCACCACAACCTCCAAAAACTGACTGGCGCTTTTTTTCAACTATCGGGTTGATCATTGCACTGCTGGGCACCTGGGGTTATATCATCTGGGATAAAAGCAAGGTAAAAGAAACAATACAGATAAAAGATACACAATACGCTTCAGTAGTATCAGAAAAAGATACCCTGAAAAGCCTGCTGGATGAAGCCACCATGCGTTATGATCTTTTAAAAACATCCAATGCAAAAAAAGACAGCATCATCACTGCAAAAGACAGGGATATTGCTGAAAAAAGACAACGTATTCAAAGCATACTTGCAAAATCAAATGCCACTGCCGAAGAACTGGCTCAGGCAAAATCACTGATCGCCTCACTTAACACAGATATTGAAACCTATAAGCAACAGGTAGAAGTTTTAAAAGGTGAAAATGCCCAGCTTACCCAGGAAAAAGCAGTGGTAACACAGGAACGGGATGCTGTGCAGAAAAACTTTGATTCGGCTAAATCTGTCATTAAGCAGCGGGAAGATGTAATTGATGTTGGTTCCACATTGCATGCATCTAATTTTAATATTGTTGGTGTGCAGGTTAAAAAAAGCGGTAAAGAAAAAGAAACAACTAAAGCAAAAAAAGTAGATGTGCTCCGTATTTCTTTTACACTGGATGAGAACAGGATCGCCACTTCAGGTGTTAAAGACCTTTATGTATGTATTACAGCGCCTGATGGAAAACCGGTAGCTGTGGAAGCGCTTGGTTCAGGCATGTTTACAACAAGAGAAGATGGTGAAAAAACCTACACACAAAAAGTACAGGTACAATACAGCCAGGGACAACGCCAGACAGTTAGTTTTGACTGGAAACAAAATACCGACTACCAGATCGGTAATTACAAAATAGAAGTATACCACAACGGGTTTAAAATTGGTGAAGGTGTGAGAGAATTTAAGAAAGGTGGTTTGTTTGGATAATTGACTTATCAAATAATATCAATAAAAAAGCGTCTTTCTTGAAAAGACGCTTTTTTATTACCCGGTATATTTTTAAAATATTGCCCTCACCGTAGCCCTGCCGATATGAACAGTTCTTGCTTCGCCCGGCTTGCGGCCTTCGTACTGCAGGTTCATTTCTATATTACCTGATAAACGTTTTGTAAAGTCAAGGTTCCACAAATAGTTCTTGCCCGGTAATAAACCATCCAGCATGATATACCCTACTGTTGAATTGGGAGAACCGCCGGTGGTATAAGTAAAGTCAATATTATTAAATGTAAATTTTGCATTTACAGTACCGCTTGATAATACATTGTATTTTACTTCTGTGACGAGGTTATTGCTAACCGCCTTTTCATCATATCCACCTGTATTCTTTTTACTGTCATAGCCATACTCAAGGGTTACACGCATTTTTGTTCCGCTGATATAACTAACGGAGGGCTGTACCACTTTTTGAAGAACATTGTAATTACGGTTACCAAATTTAGGAGTGTTCAGCTCATTTGTATTAGAACGTAGTGTCAGGTTAGTAGCAATTATTTTACTGATATTCCATCTTCCCTTTAAAGTAAGGTTGCGTTGCTTGCGGCTTTCCACGCCATAGGTAAGCAACGATTTGCCGCTGCTTAATATATGCGTTACATCCATTCCCCAAACAGGATCAATACGGTTAAAGAAAAGGGTGTTGGATAAATATGAATTTAAAGTAAGCAGGGTTGTATCCACCAGTTGTTTTGTGAATGGATTGAACTCAAATTTTCCTGTAGATATATTTTTCTTATTTATCTGCAAAGAAGAACTGGTGCTCAGTTTGGCAAGCATTTTTTTAAACCCGGCGGCTTTTGAAGCATTTATCACCAGCCGTGGGTTTATGTCAATGCTGTAATTGAACTGGATATAATTTGCTTTTACATACTGGTTGGTTGGTGTAAATACCCGTATATATTTTCGCTGGTCCTGGAATAAAGCGATCTCAAATTCATTCAATTCTTTAAGACCATTATTATTATAATCGATCCAGGTATATTCACCCTGCCCTGCAGGCACTTCCAGGTAGCTGAATTCCCTTTTTTGCTCCTGCCCTGCCCCCACTTCATACAAAACATTACCTGTTACAAGCCCTTTCCATTCATTTATAAAATACTCCGCCCTGCCTAAAAGACTCTCTTCCGGCTTTAATCTTGAAATGGCTGCATTAATAACTTCCAGCTTGCGGTAAGTAATATTAAAACGAAACTGGTGCCGTTCATTTTTTAGCAATTCGCTTGAGAAGTTAAAATTGTCGCTCCTGTCAGCTTTTAATAATTTATCAGCAACAGGATACAAATCATTTCTTGTAAAATAAGTAAGGCTCCATTTGTTCAGTTTGTTTTCATCTGATTTGACATAAGCCCGCCAAACATTAAACCCAAAACTTAGCGGGGATAACGTATCAGCAACTTTGATACGCTGCCGGTTAAATTCACCCGTGTAATTAGCCCCTGCCTGCAGGTTGGCTATTTTTTTAAACAGCTTGTTTACATCGATTGCCGGCCGCAGGTATGTTCCATCCTGTCCCGTCATTGAAGTTGATGTAAGACTTATATAATTGGTAATTCTCCAGCCCTTTATTTCACTGAACTGATCAAATGTATGCCGGAAACCATTATACCCATCGCTCCTGTTGTAATTGATTACTTCATATCGTATCCTGTTACCGGCTTTATCGCTCAGCTTTACATCTGCATTCACAAGCCGCTCGTCTGCCGCCTGCACCACGTATGGTAATCCCCAATCCCTGTTAAACTCTATATTACGCAACCGTTCAAGTGGTTTAAACGTTTTTTGTACAAACTCGTAACCAATTGTATTCTGGAGTTGCAATGTTTTCTTAAACAGCTGTACATTTCTGCCATCATTAAAGAACTGGAGTTTTGCAGCCAGGGCATTATCATTGCCTTTGTCTTTTGATGAAAACAGGTTGATATCATATTTGCTAAAAGCTATCTCTGCTTTTACCCTTGTCTTTTCATTAATACTATATTCACCCGCCACCGTTGCCATTTGTAATTTCTTTGGCGTAACCAGTAATATTACCGGTTCCCAATCACCCCGCTTTGTATTATCTGTACCGGGACCAGCCCATTGAAAAACCTTGCCATTGGCTGCATTGAGTACCTGGGTATAATTTCCTTTACCCGGACCCAGGTAAGTAAAGGAAAGATTATACAGGTCGATGGTACGGGAAGAATCATATACATAAATGGGATACAGGGTACCGTTATAAAGCGTATCCTGTTTCCGGTACAATATTTTATCAGTGGCAAACGTGTCCTTCACTGCGCCTGAATAAAACGCCGTATCTATGCCGTCACCAACATTTGCCAGGAATTGTTTTTGATCGGCATCCAGTGTTTGATTAATGGGTGAATTCTTTGCATCCTGGTTTGAAAAAGCCGCAATACTCAAACTGAATTTTTTACTGAAGCCGATCTCATCATTTACGTAAAGGTTTGAATTAAGATAATTACGGTCTGCATATTCAAACTCCACCTGTATCCTTTTATCTTTTGTCACCATGCGTTTGGGCGTAAACGTTACCTCGGCGGTATTATAATTAATTACATAGTCCTGATCTTCGCCCCGCTGCAGCAATTCCCCATCCATCCATACCCTTTCTGTTCCGGCAAGTACTGTAAAGAATAATTCATTGTTGGCGCCCTGCAGCCTGTATGGCCCCTGGTTTCCTTCTGAAGGCGTTACTATATTCCGGTTAAATTTACCTTTGGCAACCGATCCGCTCAGCAGCAAGGAGTTGTTTATTTTTTTCCCGATCTTATTATCTGTGATAAAAGAAACACCTTGCAGACGTTTATAGAAATTGAGAAAATAATTTTTGCTCTGGCGTATATCAATATCACCAAAGTTTACCTGCCAGTTCTTCTTTTTTACCTGCATATAAATACGGTCAAAGTCACGCAGGTCCTGTGTGTTGCCATCGGGCTGTATGGGAATATTATTATCTGTAACTGCAGCAGTCAGTTCAAGGCTGTCGCCAATAAAACCATTCAGCTGCAGGTTAAGACTTGAATTTAAAACAGCATCCTGGCTGTTACCAAAGGAAATACCACGGCCAAAACTCCCGTTGTAGTTGATGTTTCCAAAATCAAAAATTCCCCCGGTACTTTGTTTATTATTAAAGCGGTAAACAAAGGGCTTTTCAGCAAGAAAATTATTCCGTACACTGTCAAAATTAAAATGCTGTGATACACTGTTGAGCTTATAAGGAAAGATGCGGTAGCTTATCAGCACACTGTCCTGTACGGGAGGTATCTTCCAGGTCAGGATTGCATTTACAGCATCAATACTGTATTGACCAGGCTGCACGTTGGCAATATTTATTGTGTTGGGGAAAATACTGATGGTATCCAGTTTTACCACTGGTGCTTTTGTAGAAATATATTTACTGCGCAGGTTGCTTAACGGGGATGCTGGCTGCTGTGCAAGCATAGCCTGCACAATCCATAGGTTCATAAACAGCAACAGTATCCCTCTTCGTTTCAATGGAGTGTTTAAAATAGAATGACTAAAGTTAGTATTTATTGTGTAAGACCTTTGGCAGGAGCAGGTTGCTGCAAATAAAAAACCTCCCGGAGGAGGTTTATAGTATTTTTATACAACAGTGTTTATTCTTCATTTGAAAGCGCAGCGCCGATATATTCCCTGTTCAGCCTGGCAATATTGGCCACAGAGATTTCTTTTGGACATTCTGCTTCGCATGCATAGGTGTTAGTGCAATTACCAAATCCTTCTTTATCCATTTGTGCCACCATATTCAGCACCCTCGTTTTTCTTTCCGGCTCTCCCTGTGGTAACAGGGCAAGCTGGGAAACCTTTGCACTTACAAACAGCATAGCACTGCCATTTACACAGGTTGCCACACAGGCGCCGCAACCAATACAGGCTGCTGCCATAAATGCTTCATCCGCCTTTTTCTTTTCGATAGGCAATGCATTTGCATCCACTGCATTACCTGTATTTACAGAAATATAACCACCTGCCTGTATAATCCTGTCAAATGCAGTGCGGTCAACCATAAGGTCTTTTATAACGGGAAAGGCCTGGCTGCGCCATGGTTCCACCACAATAGTATCACCATCTTTAAAGGCACGCATGTGTAATTGGCAGGTAGTATTGGCACTCCACGGTCCATGCGCTTTTCCATCAATGTACATACTGCAGGCGCCGCAAATACCTTCACGGCAGTCATGATCAAATGCTATCGGGTCTTTGCCTTCAGCAATCAGTTGTTCGTTCAGCACATCAAACATTTCAAGAAATGACATTTCAGAAGAAATATCTTTTACCTGGTATGTTTCAAAACTGCCACTGTCGTTACTGTTTTTCTGCCTCCACACTTTAATGGTGAGGTTCATGCTGTAGTGCTCCATTGTTTCAGTTTAGGTATGTTGTAAAATTTTAAATCTTTATATAATTCCTGTATTCAAATGGCCGCCATCCAAACTGTTTATTCAGGAAATAAAGCAGGCGGTGTTTTGCATTTTTAAATTTCTTTACTGCTGTATCCCTTTCAAAACCCCAGTCTTCTTTATCAACCCAGCTTTTCATTACTGCCGGGTGTGTACCTTTAAATTCAGACAGTGTATCCACATTTGAATAATCAAACTGCTCTACTTTATCCAGCTTTTCAGCTTCAGCAGTCTTTTCAAACCCAGGTATATACAGCCTGTTAAAATTGTTTATCTTTTTTATCATCACCCTGGGGCTTCTTACCCAACCATAATGATAAACGGCTGCATTGATCTCTTTTACTTTCAGTTTGCGGTTATCATCCCACCTGAATCCCTGTGCGTCCCTGTAAGACCTGATCTGTTTATTATTCCTGATAACCCTTATTTCTTTAGTGTACCAGCTGCGTCCATCGCCGGTGTAGCGGTAACTGCCGTAAAAATGATTATAGCGGAATAATAATCCATCCACCGGTTTATTATTAAGGTATTGCAGCATAGCAGCCTTAATAACGGAATGATCTTTTTCATGAATGGCTTCATCAGCCTGTATGTAAAAGAGCCAGTCGGCATCTACTGCAGTAGCATCAAGTGCTTTATTAGTTTCAACTGCCAGCACTTCGCCTCCTTTTGATAAAGTTTTATCCCAAACGGAATGAATGATCTTTATCTTATCACTTACTATGTTTTTAATAAGCGCTTCCGTTTCATCCTCCGAATCACCAAGGCAAACGATCATCTCATCCACCAGCGGTAACACAGATCGTATGGATGCTTCAACAGGATAACCATACTTCACTGCATTTTTTACAAAAGTGAAACCGCTTACTTTCATAAGTTTACTTGTAGCTGCGCTGTGTTTGCTTCACCACTTCAAAATTCAAAGCTTCTTTATGCAGCTCCCACTCACTTTCACCCTTAAACTCCCATGCTGCCACATAACTAAAGTTTTCATCATCCCGTTTTGCTTCTCCGTCTTCTGTCTGGCTTTCTTCACGGAAGTGACCACCACAGCTTTCCTTGCGGTTGAGTGCATCCCTGCACATCAATTCACCCAGCTCAATAAAGTCAGCCACACGGCCTGCTTTATCCAGTTCAGGATTCATTTCATTTATTTCTCCCGGTATTCTTAGATCACTCCAGAATTCTTTTTTCAACTGCTGTATTTCGCTGATGGCTTCTTTCAGTCCATTTTCATTTCTTGCCATACCACATTTATCCCACATGATCTTGCCAAGACGCTTGTGAAAACTTTCCACCGTTTGTTTTCCTTTAATATTCATTAAAGTATTGATGCGGTCGTTTACATTCTTCTCTGCTTCTTCAAATGCAGGATGGTTTGTTGGGATTGCTGCTGTGCGTATTTCGTTTGCCAGGTAATTACCCAATGTGTAGGGTATTACAAAATAACCATCAGCCAGCCCCTGCATTAAAGCAGAAGCGCCCAGCCTGTTGGCACCATGATCACTGAAATTGGCCTCACCCAGTGCATACAAACCTTTTACCGTTGTCATCAGTTCATAATCCACCCAAAGCCCGCCCATGGTATAATGCACTGCAGGATAAATACGCATGGGTGTTTCATAAGGATCTTCCCCGGTGATCTTTGCATACATATCAAAGAGATTACCATATTTTTCCTTTACCACTTCCTTACCCATTTTAATAATATCGGCTTCTGTTGCACTGCTATTACCCTGTTTACCCGCTTCTATCTTACCGTAACGCTTTATAGCATCTGCATAATCCAGGTAAACAGCCAGTTTGGTGGTACCTACTCCATAACCGGCATCGCATCTTTCTTTAGCGGCTCTTGAGGCCACATCTCTTGGCACCAGGTTACCAAAAGCAGGATACCTTCTTTCCAGGTAATAATCCCTTTCTTCTTCAGGTATATCTTTAGGCTTGCGGTTGTCATTTTGTTTCTTCGGTACCCATATACGGCCATCATTACGTAAACTCTCACTCATTAATGTAAGCTTACTCTGATAATCACCACTAACAGGTATGCATGTAGGGTGAATTTGTGTAAAACATGGGTTACCAAAATAAGCGCCTTTGCGGTGTGCTTTCCAGGCAGCTGTTACATTACTGCCCATAGCATTGGTACTTAAATAGAATACATTGCCATAACCGCCCGTGCATAACAGTACTGCATGCCCGAAATGACGTTCTGTTTTTCCTGTTATCAAATTCCTGGTAATGATACCCCTTGCCTTGCCATCAACAATTACCACTTCCAGCATTTCATGCCGGCTGTACATGGTTACATTACCCAATGCCACCTGTCTTTCAAGGGCGCTGTAAGCTCCGAGCAATAACTGCTGGCCTGTTTGACCTGCAGCATAGAATGTTCTTTGCACCTGCGTACCACCAAAAGAACGGTTGCTTAGCAAGCCGCCGTATTCCCTTGCAAAAGGTACGCCCTGTGCCACGCACTGGTCAATAATATTGGCGCTTACTTCAGCCAGGCGATGTACATTGGCCTCCCGGGCACGGTAATCACCGCCTTTTACTGTATCATAAAAAAGACGGAAAACAGAGTCCCCATCATTTTGATAATTTTTTGCAGCATTGATACCACCCTGCGCAGCGATACTGTGTGCACGGCGTGGACTGTCCTGGAAGCAAAATGCTTTTACTTTATACCCCATTTCACCCAGCGATGCGGCAGCGGCACCACCGGCAAGACCTGTGCCCACCACGATCACTTCCAGTTTACGCTTATTGGCAGGATTTACTAATTGTACATGTCCTTTATAATCTTCCCACTTTTCATTCATTTCACCAGCCGGTATCTTTGAATCTAAAGCCATATAGAAGGAATTTGCAGTTGAATATTTTTATATAATAATAACTCTTGTAGCTGTAAAAAGTTTACTCAATCCATTTAAGATAAAATGCCAGTGGCATTAACGCAAAGATCAGGGGTACGATTATTGAAAAAGCTGTGCCCAAGGTTTTAATGATGGGCGTATAACGTTTATGATTTAACCCAAAAGTTTGAAACGCACTCTGGAAACCATGCAGCAGGTGCCATGCCAATGCAATTACACCCAGTATGTATATTATCACTATGAGTAAATTATTTTCAAATACAACCTGCATTTCCTTATACAGGTTATGTACCGGCTGATTATTATATTCGATTAAAGTAGTTTCTTCCAATGAATGAATGCTGCCGATACCACCAAGTCTTGAAGGTGTCCAGAAATGATAAATGTGTAAGATCAGAAACAATAAGATTAATGTGCCCAAAAGACCCATGCTCCTGCTGTACCATTTGCTGTTGGTATTTGCAGCAGATTTGGCATAGTTTACAGGCCTGGCGCTCTTATTTTGTTTCCACAATATCAAACCCTGGATGATATGGATAAAAAAACCAACGAATAAGCCGATCTCCATTGTTCGTATAATGAGGTTTGAACCCATGAAATGCCCCCAGTGATTAAAGGTTTCACCGCCATCATTAAAGAATATCATGGCATTTATAGCACAGTGAACGATCAAAAAAGTTATCAGAAAGAAACCGGTAAGCCCCATTGTAAATTTTTTCCCAATCGACGAGGTGAAGAAGGAATTCCAGGTCATAAAGAAGATATTGTTTATTGAGTTGCCGCAAAAGTACGGCATCAAAGTTCAAAATGTCATTTTTAAGTAAATTTTTACGCAATCGTTGTTTATATCCAAAACCTTACTGCTGCATTTAATAATGCATGCCTCTATTTCTTTATAAGCTTGTGTTATTACCACCCGGAACTGAACTTGCAAACCTTTGCAGTGGAAATTATACGGCTGATGCTGTGTATGTTATACACAATATTGATGCAGTTTTATTGTTTTATTTATTCAATATCTGTAAAAACATGCAAAAGGCTCCCATTCTCCAGGATGAACTGTTACGTTTAAATGACTTAGTATCCCATCATATACTTGACTCAGGCGACGAAGAAGCATTCAATGAATTGCTTGATATCGCTGCCCATATCTGTGGTTGCCCCACTGCCCTTATCAGTATTGTGGACAGGGACAGGCAATGGTTCAAATCAAAAATTAATGTGCTGCAAAATGAATTACCAAGAGATACTTCTTTTTGCGGGCATGCCATTGCACAGAACGAGATCTTCGTGGTGGAAGATGCAACAAAGGATGAACGTTTCTTTGATAATCCAAATGTAACAGGGGATTTTAATATCAGGTTTTATGCAGGTGCACAG
Source organism: Ferruginibacter sp. (assembly GCA_047600665.1). GTDB lineage: Bacteria > Bacteroidota > Bacteroidia > Chitinophagales > Chitinophagaceae > Ferruginibacter. Next base: position 540,235 of record JASGKJ010000002.1, on the reverse strand, counting down.
ATCGTATCGAAAAGCGGCTTTAATTTAGGGACTGTATGTGTAATTGACAACGAACCCCGGGTATTAAACGAAGAGCAAAAGGAAACCCTGAAGAAAATCGCTTCACAGGTATCCAGGATGATCGATATAAAAAAACAACAGGCTCTTTCTGCGGTGGCAGCGGAAAGTAAAAGCAATTTTGAAACGCTTTTCATGCAAAGCAGTTTTCCAAAGATCATTTTCAGTGCAGGCGGCTATAATATCATCGATGCAAATGAGGCAGCCTTGAAACTATACGGGTATGAAAGAAATGAATTTTTGCAGCTCACGGCACTGGATATACGAATGAATAAATCAAAAGACCTGATGCAGCGCAGGATCAACAAAGTGGAAAGCAGTAATGCGGCAGTAACGCTCAGGGGAAAACATGTACGGAAAGATGGAAGCCCGCTGCAGGTAATGCTTAATTTTTCCACTATCACTTACAACGGGCATCCTGCACGGCTGGCCGATATTACGGATATAAGCGACAGGAAAATATTATCTGACAAAATAAAACAAGGCAGGCAGGAAACGGACAGGAAGATTATTGAAGCGGCTTTAAAAGTAAAGCAAAAAGAAAAAGACAACATTGTTGATGCGTTGAGGGAAAACATTAACCAGATACTTGCCTGCACCAACCTTTACCTTGGAATAGCGAAAGCAGATGAGAAGATCCGGCTGGAACTGATAGACAAGAGCCGTAATAACATTCAAACAGCCATAGCAGAAATAAAGAAGCTTTACAGGTCAGTAAATATTGCCAGTGAAGAAGATTACCTGAAAGAAGCTATAGAACAATTGGCGCTTAAATATGAACTCCTGCGGTCTTTTAATGTTCACTGCAATATAGAAGGAGATGAAGCAGCTGTACCGGAAAACACAAGACTGTTTATTTACCGGCTTGTAGAAGAATATTTTGAAGGTGCATTTAAAGCTGCTTCAATAAAGAATGTATGGCTGACTTTAAAATTTAATTCGCTGCTCGAAGTAATTATACGGAACGATAACAATAAGCCCGATACGAAAAAGCGCCGGCTGTATATGCAAAAACTGCAGGAAGAAGTTAAAGCACTGAATGGGAATGCTGAACTTTACACGGCAGAAGGAAGCTGCACGTTACAGGTAATTATTCCTAACGATGAATTTATAACGGGTGCCATTGTAATTGAGGAAGATACCATATTCGCTGACTAACAACAGGCACGTTTTACACTCCTGGAAATATTATCTTAATTGTTTCAGCATCCAGTTATCTACCTGCTGAAATACAACCTCTGGTTTTAGTGTACGCCATTGAGGAAAGTCCAGTAAAGGAACATAGTTGGTAAGTCTTGTTCTCTTAAAATCATACTGGCTTTGCTCCGGCATACCTATAACCACCACCCAGCCGCCTTTATCTTCCAATTGTTCATGCCATTCTTCATAGTAGCTGTCATCGCTGCCGTGAAAGTTGAGTACATTTTCTGCAATAAGTATAAATTTAGAAATACCTTCTGCAAACATTACATCTGTTATGTCCCGGCGCAGGGTCATAATATCATTCTCAATGGCATCATTCCACTCTCCTATCAGTTCTATAACAGCATATCCCTGGTCGTAATCAGCAAATAAAATTTTCATGTACAGCGTACGGCTGCCAAATTCGTCCCACTGGGGATGTATATAATAATTATAAACAGTTTGGGAAAATTCAAATTCGCTGTATGTGCGGCCATAAAAAGGCGAGCGCTCATCCTCTTCTGCTGTGTATAAATGCCGCCAGTTATAATATGGTTCAATGTCCTGCATCCAGTTGCCGGTTTTTCAAGGATTAAAAATCACCTGTATATTTTTCTTCAAAATTAAGTGATGCATATCTAAATCAAAATATAAAAAAAGGCTGCACCACGTGCAGCCCTTACTTATCAACCCATATAACCATTATAGTACAACTACTTTATCAGAGAAGGTCACCCTTTTATTCTGATCCAATACTTTTACCATATAGGTGCCTGGCAATAATTTCCTTGCAACTTTTAAAGATTCAACCTGGCTGCTGTTTGAAACAGCCACCACTTTTGACTGGAGCGTTCTGCCACTCAGGTCTGTAAATACAATAGTATATTTTCCGGCCTGTTGTTTTTCGAATGACACATTAAACTGGTTGGTTGTAACAGGATTTGGGAATATCCTTGTTTTAGCCACATCAAATGGTGATGAGATAATTTTTGTGTCATTGTATTTATCTGCCGCTGCCTTTTCTTTTTGCAAAAGCAAATTGCTGTTTGCAAGGTCAGAGGCATTAAAACCATTTTCAGAACCAGCTACCTTAACAGCTTTCAAATCTTTATAGTTCAGTTTAAAGATTCCATCAAATACGTTTGCGCTGCTTACAATAATATCGCCATCATTATCAACTACAGCCCCGTTGGTTGTATAGTTAGCCGGCAGGCCGGTAATGGTTCCTTTATAAGTAGCCACCCTTGAATTAACATTTACAGAAAAAACATTATGCGCTGCAGTTATTACAACCAGTTCTCCAAAAGCATCGGCCAGCATATCACCTCCCCAGCTGGAGCATTTATTGTGAATAGAAATGCCATTATTACTTTCAGCATCTACCAGGTTACCAAGGTCGGTCACTTCAGGTGTTTTACCGGTGGAGAAGCGTATAAGGTGGTTGCCGTCATTTGTTATCGCATACCCATAACCGTCAGCGGCTATCACCATCCTCGTTAGTTGCGATTCTTCAGCAACCAGCCCGTTTTTTGAAAGAGGCAGTACATTTCTTTTAATGGTTACGAAATTGGGTGTCGCTTCATCCAGGTCGAGGTACTGGATGTTTGAATAGTGCATCGGGGCAAAGTAAAGCCTGTTATGCCTTACATCCAGCGCACAGGCTGCCACACCAAAGGCTGTGGGATTAATGGGCTGCTGTTTCGCCTGTGGTGTTGCATCAAGACTTTTTGTTTTAAATGTTGTCTTTTCAGATTCGAATAAAGTCTTTGTTACCTTACCCGTTGTAATATCCACTTGCTTTATATCTGCCCATAAAAAATTATTGTTTTGTTTGCCGGTGATCGCATAAGTACGGCCTTGCTGGGCGTTGGATGAAAGGGTAAAAGCACACAGGGAACCTAGGAGGATAAAAGTGTATTTCATATCAGTAGAGTTTTAGAATTTGTAAATTAGGAAAACTGAAAGCAAAAACCAAGTATTTTTCACTTTAAAAGACTATCTAAGGATTTTTTAACACTTCCATTTTCAAGCAATATTTTTTTTGCTGCATTGTAATCTGCCATACCCGATTTTTCCATCAGCATTTTTACGCCCCGGTCCACCAGTTTTTCATTGCTGAGCTGCATATTTACCATCCTGTTATCCTCCACCCTGCCGAGCTGTATCATAACAGACGTGGAGATCATATTCAATACAAGTTTTTGTGCGGTACCGCTTTTCATTCTTGTACTGCCGGTTACAAATTCGGGCCCCACAATAACTTCCACCGGGTAATCCGCAACGTTGCTTAATGGAGCGCCCGGGTTACAGCTTATGCCTGCCGTAACAATACCTTGCTCCCGGCATTTTTTCAGTGCACCGATCACGTAGGCTGTTGTACCACTGGCTGCGATACCAATTACAAGATCTTTAGTACAAACCTGGTATTGCTGCAGGTCCTTCCAACCCTGTTCCAGGTCATCTTCGGCATTTTCAATGGCAGCAGTGAGTGCTTTTTCGCCCCCGGCAATGATACCGATTACGAGTCCCTGCGGTACACCATAGGTAGGCGGACATTCACTTGCATCCAGCACCCCGAGCCTGCCGCTGGTTCCTGCTCCAATATAAAACAGCCTGCCACCGGCAAGCATTTTGTCAACAATCGCTTTGATCAACGGTTCAATTTGAGGAAGCGCTTTCTGCACAGCCAGGGGTACCTGCTGATCCTCGTTATTTATATGGAGCAGCAGTTCGGCCACCCGCATTTTTTCCAGGTGATGATAAGCCGACGGCGATTCTGTAATTTTTTTAAATGACATATTTAAACAGGATACGCAGTACTTATTAAAATCAGCCTGCATGATAATGCACCAGTCCATCTATTGGGTTCTTCATTACCTTTCCCAGCTCCAGTTCATAGGAATGGCAGAGGTCTTTTAATACATCTTTAAATCCGTAAGCAACACTGCCGATAAAATGGATGGGCATTTTCCAGCTTTCATTGTATTTGCAGATATGATTAAAGAAAAAATCATTAAAGCTGTCTTCAATAATGTTTTCAATCATAAAATGTCCCCGGTTCTCCGCTAAAAATTCTGCATACCCGGCCAGATAACGGTTGGGTAACGGCTTTTTGTATACAGCGTCCAGGATTTCTGCTGCTGTGGTATTATATTTAGCATTAAAGCGTTCTATCAGGTCGGGGTCAAATGTATTATAGAGATAGTACTGGATAGTCTTTATACCGAGATTTGCGCCACTGCCTTCATCACCTAAAACAAAACCAAGCCCAGGGCTGTTCTTAACAATTTTTTTCCCATTATAATAACAGGAATTAGAACCGGTACCAAGAATACAGGCAATTCCTTTCTCATTACCACATAAAGCCCTTGCAGCCCCCATCAGGTCATGATTAACCACCACCGCTGCAGCAGGAAAAACCTTTTGCAGGGCTTTTTTTATAATAGTAGCATTGGCAGGATTACTGCAGCCTGTTCCGTAATAGTAGATTTCCTCTGGTTCCGTATTTTTTATTTTGGGTCTTACTTCTTTTTCAAAAATGGCCTGTATTTCTGACTGGCCCAAAAAATAAGGGCTTATACCCTGTGTGATGATCTTTTTCTTTTTATTTCCATCCAGCAAACACCACTCTGCCTTGGTAGAGCCGCTGTCTGCAATTAATTTAAGTGCCATGCTGTTTTTTTATATACCTGAAGATAAAGAACAATTCAGCACGGGCAAAACAAATACAGCGCCTGTATCAAACGATGCTGTTCAGCAGTGATGTTTAACATTGTTTTAGGTCATTAAACCAGTTATATAACCAGTAATAAAACTAAACAGCGGGTTAGGTATAATTCATTTACTTTCGTGGCATGAGTGAGCTTACGCACAAGAAGAAATTCCAGGTCTGGATGCCCCTGCTCTTCAGTATAACCCTTATCCTTGGTATGCTGCTTGGTTATAAATTAAGGGATGGCATTCCCGGGCGAAATTTCTTTTCTATTGAAAGATCCAATCCCGTGGATGAAGTATTATCCCTTGTAAAAAACAAGTATGTGGACGATGTAAAGTTGCAGGATATAAGCGATACTGCCATTACAGCCATGCTGAAAAAACTGGACCCTCACTCGGTATTTATTGCTGCCGATGAACTGGAAGCTGCCAACGAAGAACTGGCAGGTGGATTTTTCGGCATCGGGGTGGAATTTGATATTTTGGATGACACCATCAATGTACTGAATGTAATGCCGGATGGCCCCAGCTACAGGGCGGGTCTTAAAACAGGTGATAAACTGATACAGGTAAATGATTCTGTGGTAGCCGGCAAAAAGATGGTGGTAAAGCGGATAAAAAAAATATTGAGAGGCGATAACGGGACGAATGTGGTGCTTACTGTTTTACGCAAAACTGAAATAAAGAAAATACCCGTGGTGAGGGGCATGATACCCATGAAAAGTATTGATGCCGGTTACATGATCAGCAATGATATTGGCTATATCCGTATTAATAAATTTACGCAGGTGGCTTACCGTGAGTTTATGCAGGCACTGGAAGAATTACAGAAAAAAGGATTAAAGAAATTGATCCTTGACCTGAGGGATAATGGCGGTGGTGTGCTGGATGAAGCAACATCCATTGCGGATGAATTTTTAGATGGAGACAAGCTGATCACTTATACGGAAGGAAAACATTTTCCTAAAAAAGAATACCGCTGTAAAAGACCCGGGCTTTTTGAAAAAGGTGATCTTATATTACTGGCTGATGATGGAAGTGCAAGCGCCAGCGAGGTATTGCTGGGGGCTTTACAGGATTGGGACAGGGCAACCATTGTTGGCCGCCGCAGTTTTGGCAAAGGACTCGTACAGGAACAATACGACCTGAGCGACGGCAGTGCTTTAAGATTAACCATTGCCCGGTATTATACACCTGTAGGCAGAAGCATCCAGCGCCCTTATACAAATGGAGAAAAAGCTTATTATAACGAGATTACTAACCGTTTTCATGACGGGGAAGTGATGAGTGCTGATTCAATAAGAAATGATACTTCCAAATTATATGAAACTATTGTAAAGAAAAGAAAAGTATATGGAAATGGCGGTATAACCCCAGATATCTATATTCCCCTCGATACAAACGAGTATGATAAACTCACAGCAAAATTGTATTTAAAGAGCGCATTCAGCAATTTTGCTTATAAATTTCAATTACAAAACCAGGACTTTCTTAATACGTTCAAATCACCGGAAGATTTTTCACATCGTTTTGTATTTACAGAAGATTACTGGAAGCGTTTTGTTGAATCAGCCGCTAAAGATTCTGTAAAAATAGAAAATGTAAGCGCTGTACAAAAAGAAAATCTTGTGCGCTGGACAAAGGCTTCTATTGCCAGGCAGCTTTGGCGCAACCAGGGCTTTTATGAAGTAATAAATACCGATGACAGGGCTGTAAAAAGAGCGGTTGAACTGCTGTCAAAACAGTAACTTGGAGATTTGATTTCAAAGGGCTACTTTTACAACCGGCGTATTTATAGTGTTGGTGATTTTGCAGTTTTATCCCGTTGCTTTGAAAATAAATTAATACCAATTTGCGAACGTTATTTACTACCGGTTTCGCTCCTGAGAATGATCCCCGGCAATGGGATAAAATACGGTTTTTACAACCTCCTGCTGGTCTCCGTTTGAATATACTGAAATATTATAAAAGTTTTTTCGTTCATATATAAATACTATCGGAATTAATCTAATCCGGATAGTAATTATACGGTAAGAAATATCTATAAAAACAGCAATATGGCTAACTTCAAAAACTTGTTTTTCTTTCTGCTTGTAGTCTCTTTACTTGGTATTATGTCCTGTAACACCACTGAAAAAGCCACTTATTTTTATAATATGAAGGATACCACCATTATAAATACCGGTGGTGACGATAATGATAATATCATCCCTAAAAACGCCATTTTAAGTATACAGGTTACCAGCCTGAATGATGATGCCACCAAAATATTTAATGTAAATAATACTTTTACCATTTCAAGCACGACTTCTTCAGGCAGCAGTGCACAGTATGCCGGGTATCTTGTAAATGCAGATGGCAATATCCAGATGCCATTACTTGGTAATATAAAAGCCGCCGGCTATACAAAAAGGCAGCTGAGGGATAATATCACCAAAATGCTGGTGGATAAAAAATTACTGCTTGACCCTATTGTAACCATAAGACACCTGAACTTTGAGGTAACCATTTTGGGAGAAGTAGCCCGCCCTACTGTAGTAACAGTACCCAGCGAAAAAATATCACTTATCAAAGCCCTTGGCCTTGCAGGTGATATCACCATTTATGGCAACCGGGAAAATGTAATGCTGATACGGGAAGTGGAAGGAAAAAAGATCGTTCGCAGGATAAACCTGAATTCAGGCACTTTTCTTGTTTCTTCTCCCTTCTATTACCTGCAGCCCAATGACGTTCTATATATTGAATCTGATAAAAACAGGGTGGCCAGTGTAAACCGTAATAAAGTTGTGCTTCCATCGGTATTGAGTGCAATGTCGATCGTGGCATTAGTTGTTGTAACTTTCATACGTTATAAGTAAATTACAATCTGTACATACATGAGCAGAATACAAAATAATAAAGTAAACAAACAGGTAAGACCGGGTGAAGATACCCAGATTACGCAGATGGTCGCAGGCTATCTTGCTTACTGGCCGGTTTTTCTTGCCTTTCTATTGGTGGCTTTTACAGGAGCCTATTTTTATGTACGATATGCTACCGTGAAGTATGAGGCGAATGCCACTTTGCTTATAAAGGATGGTAAAAAGGGAGAAGGGTATACAAAAGGCGTGGAAGAAGTGAACGAGATCAGCACCACCAAAATTATAGAAAATGAGATAGAAGTGTTACAGGGCAGGTCTATAATGGACAGTGTTGTTAAGAGATTAAGATTTTATGCCCCTATATCGCAGGAAGGAAAAATAAAAAGCGAACCTGGGTATGTAAGCTCCCCCGTACTGGTGGAAGCGCCTAATCCTGACAGTGTACAGGCTGCAGATAAGGTGTACATGAAATATAATGCCAGTAACAAAACAGTTATCCTGGATAATAATTTCAGCTGTAAATTGAATGAATGGACAAAAACACCCTATGGTGTATTGAGATTTGTACCTAATCCAAGATACCGGGCCTCTTACAACACAAAACCATTTTATTTCGGGCTGAGGAAAACCAAATTTGTAACAGATCAAATGCTTGGTGCCCTTAAAGTGGAAACCACCGGTAAACTGGCAAGTGTTTTAAACCTGAGCTACCGGTCCGATTTGCCTGAAAAAGCAGAAGACATTCTGAATGCTATAATCTATTATTATAATGAAGGAAGTGTGGCTGAAAAAAATGTCCTGATCAGGAATACGATTGCTTCGATAGACAGGCGCCTTGTTTCTGTAAAAGCTGACCTTGATTCAATTGAAAGAAATGTACAGCTGTATAAGGCGAGAAGCAATGCTACAGACCTGAGTACCCAAAGCAATCTTTACCTGGAGGGTATCAGCACCACCGGTCAAAAAATGGGAGAAGTAAATGTGCAGTTGTCTGCACTGGACCAACTGGAAAACTACGTAGCTTCCAGTAACAGTAATGAAGTACTGGCTCCTTCACACCTGGGTATAGAAGACCAATCGCTTACCAGTTTGGTGGAAAACCTGAACAGGTCGCAAATGGAATATGACCGGTTGAAAAGAACGGTGGCTGAAAACAATCCAATGCTGGCCAGTTTAAGAGAACAAATAACCAAGTTAAAACCTAATATTTTAACCAATATACGCAACCAGCGCAAAGTGCTGGAACTAAGCCGTAATAACCTTTCCAGCACAACAAACAGGCTTGGCTCCATGCTGAATGTAATTCCGCAGAAAGAAAAGGAACTGGTGGAAATAAGCAGGGATGAAGATATAAAAAGAGGTATCTATTCTTTCCTTTTAAAGAAAAGAGAAGAAAGTGAATTATCATACGCTAATGCGCTTTCTGACAGCAAAACGGTAAGTAATGCCCTGTCAAACCGGTTGCCGGTGAGTCCTAAAAAAATGCTGATCTACCTGGTGGCTGGTTTCCTAGGTTTATTAGTACCTGTTTTGGCTATTACAGGTAAAGAAATGTTTAACAGTAAGATCCTGTACCGTAAAGAAATTGAAGAGCTTACTGAAATACCGGTAATTGGGGAAATTGCTCATAATAAATCAGACAAGCAACTGGTGGTGGAACCGGGAAAAAGAAGCTTTATTGCTGAAGAATTCAGAAAAATAAGGGTGTCACTGCTGTTCCTGGGTATTGACGCCTACCATAAAAAGATATTGGTTACCTCCAGCCTGCCGGAAGAAGGCAAGAGCTTTGTGGCAGCCAACCTTGCCCTTAGCCTGGCCATGACAGGTAAAAAAGTGGCACTGGTGGATATGGACCTTCACAACCCATCGCTCAGCAGCACCTTCGGGCTGGAAGAGCATGCCGGGGTAAGTGACTACCTGATCGGTGAAAAAAAGATAGAAGATATTATATATGATGTACCGGCAAACGAGAACCTTTCCTTTATAAGTTCAGGTAATTTACAGCCCGATGCTTCAGAATTATTGGAAAATGGCAAGGTGCAACAATTAATTTCGTATCTTGAGGGCGTTTATGACCTGGTAATCATTGATACGGCCCCGGTTGTACTGATCACCGATGCATATATGTTATCCGCCTGCTGCGACGCAACCCTATACGTGGTACGCCACAAATACACCCCGAAAATGGTTGTAAAGCGTATCGATGAAAATAATAAAGTTAATCCACTGAAAAATCCCGCTATTATATTTAATGGTGTTAAAACAAGGGGTTTCTTTAAAAACAATTACGGCTACGGATACGATTACGTGTATGGCAAAAAGATAAAGAATAAAGAAGGAAAGAAAGTTTCTGCCTACCAGTAACCGGATCCATTAGTAATTTTTTTATAAATGCAACGCTAACGCCTTAAGGGGTGTCTTATGAAAACTTAGTACAATTCCATTGAAAGACTGCATATTTTTTATCCAAACAATTAAAGATGAAAAAAAATTGGTATGCAGTTTATACAAAACCGCATTGCGAACTTAAAGTAGCAGCGCTGCTGTCGAGAAAAAAAATCGATAATTATTGCCCCGTTAACAGGGTTGAAGGTGCTCATCTTGGAAGGAAGAAGCTAGTTTACCAGCCATTGTTCCCTTCTTTTGTTTTCGTGTACATTACTGATGCCCAGTTATCACTGGTACGCCAAACACACGATGTTATTAACTGTGTGTACTGGTTAGGCAAGCCTGCACTTATTAAAGAAGCAGAAATAAAAGGTATACAGTATTTCACCAGTACTTATTCAAATATATCGCTGGAAAAAACGCTGGTAAATCCTGGTGCAATGATGAGAACGATCAATGAACCTGTCCCTGCTGAAAAAGAAGACCTGACAACAGATATCAATGCTGTAAATATTAAGCTTTCGCTGCCTTCTTTGGGATATATACTGGTGGCTGAAACTGAAAATGCAGAGATGTATGATTATGCCTATGGCGCCAGCAAAATGGTGTCTTAAATAAAAATATCTTTCAAGTTCTTATTCAAATCCAGCCTCATAGCTGGATTTGTTTTATATCCTTACCCCCAAAATCAAGCTTGCGCATCCTGTAAAAATAAAGACTTGCAATAAAGAATATAAAAGCAGCCACCATCTCAAAAATTTCCGCCGGGGTTGAATAAAAGTCTTTGATTTTGCCTTTTGGCAGCAGGTAATATTTTATGCAGTAAAAAACGATCCAGTTCAGCAGGAAGAAAACACCAACGGTTACAGGCATTACAGGCATCCGCAATTTTGCAGGCATTTTAATACGCCATTGTATGTAGTAAAAATATAATGGCAATGCAATTCCAAAACCAACAGAGAACAGGCGGAAAAGCATATTAATTTCAAATAACCGCTGGTACCACAGTTTTTTTATACCGCCTTTATATACGCCATTAAAAAACTCCAGGTTATGAAAGTTAAATTCATGCTGCACATTCATTTTATCTATTGATTCGGGGGTATGAAAATTGAAAATATGCTGCCCCCAGCTGAGCTCCTCACCTGCTGCCACAAACATCAACAAACCCAAACCCAGCAATAAAAGGTTTTTATTAGCTTTAAAACAAAGAAAAAAAACAATGCTGGCGGCTATAAAAAAAATGGCAGTGCCTGACTCTACCACCCCATTTTCATCCCAGGCAAGATCCATTATCGCATCATCATCCAGGAAAAGATAGACAGAATAGCTGACTGCCATTACCAGGATAACACTGATAATATATTTCTTTAAAAATTTTGCCTCGCCGGCATATCCTTTCAAAACCATAAATACACTATGTTTCGTATTATATTAACGTAAAGATAAACGGCAATGGAATTAAAATGTTGCCAGTTTAAAAAACTAAATGCGGCCCGTTTCAAAAACAGTTACTTAATTTTATGATTAAAACTGCCGTAAAACTCTCCGGGTTTATTTAAACCATGCTTAATATTAAATTAATTTTATTTTGAAGCAAATAATTGGCATAATTTGACCGTTAATGCCTGTAACCCAATTAAAAAGAGCAGAGAACAATTAAAACTGATGATAACTTATACTAAAAAGAACCGTTTTTTCAAGATACATATTTCCTGGTTTGGGTATAAATTCAAATTGTGGGATATTTTTTCCTTCAATTCCTGTTTTCACATTAAAAATTATGGCAGCGTAAAGATTCCCGGGATCCGGCAGGACTCACATACGATAGAGATAGACCTTGAACAGGATGAAGAAACACTTTTCAATAATGTATCAAAACAGATAAGACAGCAATACAGGATCTCGGAAACTGAAGGAATAAAAACGCACTTCAGTAAAGACATCGATACATTCGTTGACTTTTTTAATGATTTCGCAAAAAAGCGTGGCACATTTACCACCAGCAGGGAAAGGCTATTGGAGTTAGGTGACAGCCTGGAATTATGCTTTGCTCAAAAGGATGACCAGGTACTGGTAGCGCATACCTACCTTGTTGATAAAGAAGCAGGCATTGTAAGACATCATCATTCGGCCACCACACGGCTTGATGAGAACATTGATAAAAACCTGATAGGACGTGCAAACAAATACATGCTTGTTAAGAACATCCTGCATTATAAAAGCCAGGGCTTTAAAATATTTGATATGGGCGGTTATGCCGCCAATACTACCGACGAGGGTTTACAGGGAATTAACAGGTTTAAAATGATGTTTGGTGGAAAAGTGGTACCCTGTATCAATTTTTACTCTTATAATTACTGGTTGTTTAAGAAATTATCGGCAAAACTGGGTATGTCTGCCGAAGTATAAAAAAAATTAATACTTAAAATAATATTGGCAGAGACAGGAATTCAGTTTATTTTGCCATACCTTAATATACCAACATCTGGAATAAACCTGATTGTAGCTGATAAAGTATCCCGGTTTGATTTCAAAAAACGTTTTACATGAATTTTTTTAGTAAGCTTTACAATAAGTTTTTCCGTGTAATGCAATGGAATATTGGGCTTGCAGAAGGTGATATTGAAAATATTATCAGGGGCAAAAAAAATAATTTATCCATCAACTGGCTTCCTGTAAGCGATGCAGTTACATCAGTTGCAGATCCATTTATATTTAAAGCTGAAAATGGCGGGCTGAATATCCTTTACGAGGATTTTTCCATGGTTGACCCTGCCAAATACGGCACAATAAGGCTGGTAAAACTGAACAAAGACCTGGAAGTGATCTCCAACGAGCAGGTACTTGATACAAAAAGTCACCTCTCCTATCCTTTCGTTTTTACAGAAAACAATAAAACATATGTGATACCTGAATCAAGGCAAATTGGTAAGGTGGTTTGTTATGAATATGACTTTGAAACAAGTTCGCTCGTAAACAGGAAAATAATAATAGATAACCTTCCCCTGCTTGATTCAACCATATTAAAATATAATAATAAATACTGGCTGTTTGCCACTTATGGCGATCACAAGTTTGAGCACAGTAAACTGTATATCTATTACGCTGATGACCTTTTCGGACCTTTTCAACCGCATAAAAAAAATCCTGTAAAATATAACCTGAACGGATCCAGGCCAGGAGGAAGTTTTATAACAGTTGATGGGGAATTGTACAGGCCGGCACAGAATTGCGAGGACTACTATGGAAAATCACTTGTGATTAATAAAATAAAAAAATTAAGTGAAACGGAATTTGAGGAAGAAATGCATCTTGAACTTACCCAGCAGCGTGAAAGCAGGTTTAATGGCGGCATTCACACCATTAATGTAAGTGACAATATTATTGTGGTGGATGGTATCAGAATGGTTTTTGACCCAATTACAAAACTGAAGTTATTCTTTAAAAAAAGAAACGGTAAACCAATAGGTTAAAAGCTTTCAGGCACCGTTTACGGCCTAAGCAGCAGACTTATCTCCCAGGAGGTAATTTTACCCATAAAACCCCATGTACAGCGGCAATTTTTTATTGTTGTATTCGTTTAGTTGAATATTAAAACATGTACCAAAACAATTGCGCCGGCAACAATTTTAATTGCAGCCGGAAATTGTAAAATACAGTTTTTAAGACCCCGTTGATAAATATAATTTTTGAATGAAACTGATTAAAGTAATTTTTAAATTTTAATACGGGGATTTTATATAACCAATGAAGCCGCCTTCAATTAATAGAATAGTTTACCTGCTTATAGCTGCAGGGCTCTGCTGCCTTGCGGTAAAAACTTATTTTGCCCAGGCGGATATGGAAGATACTTATACCGGGCAGGCGTTCGGATGGTATTATAAGCTGGAGTTTGTGGGCAACCTGCTTATCTCATTTGCAGCGGTAATGTCTTTTTTCCTGTACCGCAGGTATTTCCCGCTCTTTGTATCCGTGTGCTATGTATCGCTGGTTTTGCTTATCACACTTTGTTCTCTCAGGGATATTACAAAAATCATTAACAAGCCCAACTTCTTTTTTACCATCAGGGGTATTGGCACATTTATAAACTTCGGGCTTATCTTTTTTGCAGCCAATACAAAGTATTTTGAAAAAACATTAAAAGTCTTTTACGGTATTTGCATCTTCTTTATAATTGCCGGCATTGTAAACCTTGGCAAAGTTGGTATTGGGGCAGGCAGGCAGCAATACCTGTACGCAATACGTGATCTTACAGTAGTGCTGATTTGGGTATTTCCCTTCTTTTTTGTACAGGAGCAAAAAGACAAACGGCTGAACATGATCAATACGGCTATTTTCTTTATCATCTTTATTTTTGTTTTATGTACCGGCGCCCGTACTTACCTGATCATTTATGTCTTTTATCTTATTCTTAAATTCAGAAACCAGCTCCGCAGCAAAAACGGGCTGCTTGTTATAGCAGCAACTGTTATACTTGCTATTGGCGGTTATTTTTTTGTTGCCAACAGTGATCTCAGTAAAACACTCGAAGGTGCCTTCACCAATCTTTCGGAAAGATCGTCTGAAGATTCAAGGAGCGGCCAGCTGATTGAATTCATGAGACAATGGGAGCCTGATTATTATTTGCAGGGTGTAGGTCCTTTCAAAACATGGTACTGGAGCGGCATTGGCGACAATTATTACTTCCTGGATAACCAGTTCCTGCTGATGGGCTGGTGGGCAGGACTGCCTGCTCTTTTTGTTTATATCTACCTGCTGATAAGAGCTTATTTTACTAAACCCGAGATACAATTATACAAGGATGTTAAAGGAATAAAACTATTGGTGGGATTATGGATACTGGCCTGCCTGGGCTTTGCTATTTATATAACCATCAGTTCAAGTCTTTACTACTTTTTCCTGGATATATTAATGGGTTATCACCTTTGTCAATTTACTAAAATTCCAAATTTTGAACCTGAAGAAGCTTGAAAAATATGGCGTAATAATCCTGTATGTAGCCACTATTATTGGTGTGGGATTTAGTTTTTTAGGGAGTGTGTTAAACTCTAAAATGCTTTCGAAAGAATTATTCGGTGACTGGAAATATATACAGAACTACCTGATGATGATCAGTTATTTTGTAAACTTTGGTTTTTATTATTCAGGCGGCAGGCTGATAGCCTCCACCGACGATAAACAACGCATAAGTATCTTTAAAGGATACATGCTGATGAGTTGCACAGCAGGCCTGGTCATCATGTTTTTGGCAACGCTTATAACGGGTTTCTTTTTCCCGAAACTGTTAAGCCCGCAATTATTTAAGCTGTGCCTTATCATGTTCCCGCTTTTTATTATCCACCCGCTGATGTTTTATTTTGAATCTATTTTCCAGTCCGAAAGAAGACTGATAGATTATTCCATATACAAGATATTGCCACCGCTTTTATATGTTGCTGCGCTGTACCTGTTTCAAACATTGTCTACCGGCAGCATTTACTATAATGCCATGTTGTATTATGCAACCTATTTTATAGTGTTTGCTGTCTTTATCCTGAAAGATAAACAGGTGTTTAAAAAGAGATCGCCTGAGCTTACCGAGTTGGTTAATGAAAATAAAACCTTTGGTGTTCATCTTTATTATGGAAGCCTCTGGAACGTAGGAGCATCTTATCTGTTACCCATCCTCATTGGCTTTTTTGGCATGAACAATGTAGATGTTGGACCTTACAGCCTGGCTGCAAGCTTTATTATTCCTTTCAGTTTTTTGCCGGGGATAGTAGGTACTTCGTATTTTAAGCAGTTCATTAATTTAGAAACAATTCCGGCAGACGCTTTTAAGAAAGTTTTACTGGCATCAGCAGGTTTATTGCTGGCCACCTGGCTGTGTATTGATTTTGTAATAGATCTTTTCCTCGGTGAAAAGTTCAGTTCAGTCGGCTTTCTTGTAAAATTTGGGGCTATTGGCGCCATCTTACAGGGATTTGGTGATTTTACTAATAAATTTTTAAGTGCAAAGGGAAGATCGCCTTATATTAAAAAAGTAGCCATAGTGGTTGGAACGGTGCAAATAGTTGCATCCCTTTTCTTTATAAGGTGGTATTCCTCCACGGGAGCAATGGTGGCTAAAATTATAGGTTCTGCCGTATATTTTGGCTGTCTTTATTATTATTACTATAAGAATTTTTATCAAAAAGCTACCGCAGCAAAATTGGTCTAATGGGTGTTACCCATGATAAAAGAGGGTCAGAAAACAATGTTTAAACAAATAAAGTTTGCATAATTTGCGCAGAAGGGTGCAAAAAAGAAATTTTAAAGGCATAAAAAAATACAATATGTATTGAAATACAATTTTTTAGCATAAAATTTGTTAGAATCAATACATCTTAAAATATTTAAAAAATCATGTATATCGTCCACGTAGGATCATCTTATTTTCCCAAAGGAAATGCTGCAGTGCAGAGAATAAGGGTTACCTACCGTGCGCTTAATGAAGCCGGGTTTTCCACCCTGATCATCAATAAGGAAACCCACAGAAGTGAAAATAACATGAAAAGGGTGAACAGGTTTGAAGGCATCCCATATGTATATACTACAGCTGCGGTTTCAAGGCCCAAATCATGGATAGCCTCCAGGTTTAACAGGCTTACAGGCATAGTGGGCGAATTAAAACTGCTTTTTAAACTGCGGAGAAAGATTGGATCTGTCATTCTTTATAATACATCCTCTTTTTCTGAGCTGTTATATTACCGTTTATTATCGTGGCTGCTGAATTTTAAACTCGTTTTTCAATATGTAGAATTCCGTTCTTCATTTGTTGGCAGCTCTGCTGGCAGGAAAATAAATAATTACCTGTTTGATAACTATAGCAATAGATTTACTGATGGCGTAATTGTGATCAGTGAATACCTGCGAAATGAAATACGTAAAAGGAACAGCAAACTTCCATTAATCAAGATCCCGCAATTTGTGATTTTGATGAATTCAACAGTATGCGTTCGGAAGCGCCCTTACATCCTTATTTTCTTTATTGTGGCACTACCGAATATAAACCGGTGATCAATTTCATTATTGAGCTTTATGAAAAAATAAGGGATAAGAACTTATACAGCGGCTACCTCAAATTAATTATTGGCACAAGTGATCCTGAGAATTTAAATTCGATCAGGGATACTATTGCCGCTAATAAGTATGGGAGCAATATTGTATTACTAAGTGGTATTCCTTACACCGATCTTATAGCAAATTACAAAGGAGCCGACCTGCTGCTGATACCATTAAGGGATACAATACAGGATACAGCCAGGTTTCCGCATAAGATCAGTGAATATACTGCCGCAGGAAAACCGCTGATATCAACAAATATCGGCGAACTGAAATATTATTTTGAGGATAATAATTCAGCCATCCTTGCAAACGAGTATACAATGGATGCTTACATACAGTGCCTTGAAAAAGCCCTGAAAGAAGAAGGTAAGCTCAAAAAAATAGGAGAAAATGGTTACCAGGTAGGAAGAAATAATTTTCACTACCAGGCTAATATAATACCATTGAAAGGTTTTTTTGAAATGCTTTGTAAAAAAAACATCGGTAAAAAAACTATTGAATTGGCAACTACTGCATCATAGCAGAATATTTAATTAAGTAAGTTTAATGATAAAAGTTTTAATACTTAATGACCAGCTGACCAGGGGCGGAAAAGAACGCCGGATAGTGGAATTGGTAAAATATTGCCATCAACATTATAATGTGGTTTTTGAAATTGTGATCATGCACAATGATGTTGAATATAAAGATGTATACGACACCGGTTTTAAAGTTCACCTGATGAAGTGGGGAGAGCATGGTACGCTTGGTAACTTTAAAAAAATCATTGCAATAACAAAATCTTTCCAACCTGATATCATCCACTCCTGGTCCAGTATGACAGATGTGGTTGGACTGTTTTTAAAATTTTACACCCGTAAAAAATTTATCTCCAGCATGATCGCAAGGGCTGTTCCTTTCCGCAGCCTTAAGGATAAAGAATACAGGCGTTCCTTATATGTTTTCCCTTTTACAGATGTAATAACCGCCAATACAAAGGCAGGCATTGCCAGTTATAATGCACCGGCTAAAAAAAGTATATGCATTTATAACGGCTTTAATTTCGACCGCTTAAAAAATCTTGATAAAAGCGAAATACTGGTTAAACAGCATAACCTGGAAGGTAAATATGTGGTAGGCATGGTGGCGGCTTTTGCAGAAAGAAAAGACCAGGAAACATTTGTAACAGCAGCGCTTTCTTTATTAAAAAAATACCCGGGTAAGATCGCATTTATCCTGATCGGTTATGGCATTTACCAGGAAGACAGGATGAAACAGGCCGGTGAACACCTGCAGAAAGATATCATCTTTACCGGCATTTGTAATATCGTGGAACAATATGTAAATATTTTTGATGTGGGTGTATTGTGCACTAACAGTGATGTACATGGCGAAGGCATATCAAATTCCATACTTGAATACATGGCTATTGGCAAACCGGCCATTGCAACAGAAGGTGGCGGCACCAATGAAATAGTGGTGGATAATGAAACAGGTTTTCTTATCAAACCCAAGAACCCACAGGCACTGGAAGAAAAGATCATTTACCTGATGGAACATCCTGCAGAAGCAAAAGCCATGGGCGAAAAAGGTCACCAGCGCATCAAAGAAAACTTCTCTATCGAAGCTATGTGCAGCAGCTTTATGAGTATCTATGAAAAACTCAGTAAAAAAAAAGGTCAGCATAATATTGCAGGATCAAAAAAGCCTGAACAGCTAGCACAAATTTGAAATGACAGGAAGAAAATTAAAAATCATACTTGTTAACTACAGGTTTTTTGTATCGGGCGGACCGGAGCGGTATATGTTTAACATTATCGACCTGCTGCAGAAAAAAGGACATGAAGTAATTCCTTTCAGCATCAAAAGCAAACACAACTCTCCCACTGAATATGAAAAATATTTTCTTGATCCCGTAGGTAAAGGAGATGAAGTGTATTTCAGCGACCAGGAAAAATCAAATGTAAAAACCATACTGCAGTCTTTCAGCAGGATGTATTATTCAACAGAAGCAAAGAAAAAACTTTCAAAGCTGATAGAAGATGTGCAGCCGGACCTGTTATATGTTTTGTATTACCAGAACAAAATTTCTGCAAGCATCTTTGACACAGCAAAACAATATAACCTGCCGGTAGTACACCGCATTTCTGATTTTGGGCAAATATGTGCCAATGCACTTTTTTTCAGACCGGCTGAAAAAGATGTTTGCGAAAGATGTATGCATGGAACCAAATGGAATGCTGTTGCTAATAAATGTGTTTATAACTCGTACATATATTCAGCGCTCAAAGCGGGCTCCATGGCGGTGGCAGAACATATACTGCATGTAAAAAAGAAGATCGATGCATTTGTGGTTCCTTCTGCCTTTACACTTAAGAAACTGGCAGAGTATGGCTTTCCAAAAGAAAAGCTGAACCATGTCCCCACGTTTTTCAACATCAATAATTATGCTGCAGGTAATATTTCGTACCAGCCTTATGCCTTATATATTGGAAGGATCGAGGAAGAGAAGGGCATTCGCACAATGGTAAATGCATTTATAAATACCGGCTTTAGTCTTAAAATAATCGGTTTTTCAACCAATGGATTGGATGAAGAATTAAAAAAATACCTGGAGGATAAACAACATAACATTGAATTTTTAGGCAAAAAGAATTTTAGTGAAATAACACCCTATCTTTCATCCTGCGCCTTTACCATTGTACCATCTGAGTGTTATGACAATTTTCCAAACACTGTTTTGGAAAGTTATGCATTTAAAAAAGCGGTGCTGGCAACCAATCTCGGCAGTCTTACCGACATAGTGGAAGATGGTAAAAGCGGCTTCCTGTTTGAAACGAAAAATCATCAGGCACTGCAACAAAAAGCAGCAATGCTATTTAAAAATGAAGCATTGTGCAGGGAACTGGGAGAGAATGGATACGGGAAAATATTAAATGAATACAGCGAAGAAGCACACTATAAAAAGCTGGAAACGATTTTTGACAGCGTTTTAAAAAGAAAACAAGTGCCCGGCACGGCAACGGAATTGGCAACAATTGACTGATTAGAAGGAGGAAAGAACAGTTTAAAAGATACTAATAGTAGTTTTTTTTCGTTTATGAGTCGAAACCGTATGTTAACCACTGGTTTACCATGGTTTACGGTATTCTGCCAAACAATAAGATTTCCCTTTGAAATATTTAATAGCTGCTGCAATCTCCTGCTTTAAGCAGTTGCAGGCGCTTTATTTACAAAAAGGCTATTTTCGCATAACTTTTTAAAAATTATAATCTTTTTTAACCCTTAAAAAATGAAATATGGCTCCTAAAAAGAAAATTTACATGGCTGGTAGCGGCGGAATGCTTGGCGAAGCCTTTTATCTGGAATACAAAGATGAATATGAACTGAAGTGTACAGATAAAGATGTAAATGATACCTGGCTCTCCTTCCTTGATTTCAGGGACCTGGATGCTTACCGTAAAGATGTACAGGCATTTAAACCCGATTACCTGTTTCACCTGGGAGCTTATACAAATCTTGAATATTGCGAAGAAAATGCAGAAGATACTTATGCAACCAATACCATGTCGGTTGAAAACGCCGTGTATATCGCAAACGAGTTAGATATTCCTCTTTTATATATCTGCACTGCCGGTATTTTTGATGGTGCAAAAGAATTGTATGATGACTGGGACCTGCCCAACCCGCTTGGTGTATATGCCCGTTCAAAATACATGGGTGAAAGATATGTTGCTGAAAATGCCAAGCGCTTTTTAATCTGCCGGGCAGGCTGGATGATGGGCGCTGGTCCCAAGAAGGATAAGAAATTCATCCAGAAACTGATGAAACAGTTAAAAGATGGAAAGAAAGAACTGTTCATCGTGGATGATAAAGACGGTACCCCTACTTATACCCACGACTTTGCAAAAAATACAAAAGCACTTATTCAAAACGAATACTGGGGCTTGTATAATATGGTTTGCGGCGGCCAGACCAGCAGGCTTGAAGTAGCCGGAGAGTTACTGCAGCTGCTTGGACTTACTGATAAGATCAAGATCACCAGTGTGAATTCTGATTATTTTAAAGAAACTTATTTTGCCGAAAGACCTCCCTGCGAAAGGCTCGTAAACCGCAAGCTTGAACTGCGCCAGCTTAACCTGATGCAGGACTGGCGTACAGCTTTAAAACAATACCTGGATCAATATTATCAAGGCTATTTAGATTAATAGTGCAATGGAAAAATTACGTATAGCTGCATTTGGCGGCTTCCGTTCCATACCACCAAAACCAGGTGGTGCCGGCTCGGATAAGATTGCTTTGGAGTTATATCCAAGAATTGTGAAGAAAGGGCACAGCTTAGTAGCCTACAGCAGGATATACCCCAATGATACAGATGCACTGCATAATGAATACGAAGGTGTACAAATCAAGTATTTTAAAACGGTGCAAAAGGCAGGCTTTGATACCTTGGTGCATTCTGCCAAAGCGACTTTTGACGTGATATTTAAAAACACCGCCGATGTGGTACACCTGCACAGCGGTGCTAATAGTATTTGGGCAATGCTTTTACGTATTGCCGGCAAACGGGTGGTGGTAAGCCAGTTTGCGATGGATTGGAAAAGAGATAAGTGGCCCTGGTATGGCAAGCTGTTTTATATGGTATCAAACTACCTCACTGCTTACTGCCCCAATGCAGTGGCATTTGATAATGTTTTTACAAAAGAGTTTTTTGAAAAGAAATTTAAAAAGCAGTTTACTTTTATTCCTTACGGGTCAGAAGTAAAAACACCACCTGACAATATTGATATTTTAAATAAGCTCGGCTTAGTAAAAGGAGAATATTTTTTATTTGTAGGCCGCTTTATTCCTGATAAAGGATTGCATCTTTTAGTAGAAGCATTTGAAAAAACAGACACAGATAAAAAGCTTGTTTTGATCGGTGGCTCTCCTAACCCAAATGAATATGAATCGAAAGTAAAAAGCACAACGGATAAAAGGATCATTTTCCCCGGGTACGTTTATGGCGATGATACCAATATTTTAATGTCTAACGCTTATGCATATGTGCAGGCTTCATTAATTGAAGGTCTTTCGCCTGTTATACTCACCGTAATGGGTTTAGGAACTCCATTGATCTGTTCCGATATAGCAGAAAACACTTTTATCTGCGGGCAAAATGCAACTACTTTTAAATCAGGAGATGCGAATGACCTGTCAGTTAAACTGCAGTTTGCGTTAGAGCATCCTTCTGCAATTGCAAACAAGGCAGCCGATGGACAAAAAGATATTAAGGACCGCTTTAACTGGGACAAGATAACTGACCAGTATATAGAATTATTAAAAAAATAAAAGAAGAAAAGATTATGGTAAGAGTTGCTTTAATTGGCGCCGGAAAAATGGGGATATCCCATCTTTCAATTTTAGGAGGCTATGCCAATGCTGAAATTGTTGGCGTATGTGATACATCTAAAATGGTTACAGATTTCCTGGGTAAATACAGTGGTTTCAATTGCTTTTCTGATTATAAAAAAATGCTGGCCGAAACCAAGCCTGATGCAGTGGTGGTGGCAGTGCCTACAAAATTCCATTACAGTATCATAAAAGATCTGCTGGAAAGAAACGTGCATGTTTTTGCTGAAAAGCCATTCTGTCTTAATTACGAGCAAAGTGAAGAACTTGTAAAACTCGCCGCTTCAAATGGCCTTAAAACACAGGTTGGTTATCACAATAAATTTATCGGTACGTTCAGGGAAGTTAAGAAGATAGTGGCCAGCGGCGCCCTGGGTGATATCTATCATTTTATCGGCGAATCATATGGACCGGTAGTGGTAAGAAAAAAAGCTGACACCTGGCGTTCTGATCCTTCCGAAGGTGGTGGCTGCTTACTGGATTATGCATCGCATGTGATTGACCTGCTGAATGATATTGTTTCACCAGTAAAAGCTGCCAAAGGCTCTTTACTGAAATCAGTTTTTTCCGGCAAGGTGGAAGATGCTGTTTATTCATTACTCGAAATGCAATCCGGTCAAACGGGTTTGCTTTCAGTAAACTGGAGTGATGATACTTACCGAAAAATGTCAACCTCTATTACGCTTGTTGGCACCAAAGGAAAACTGATCACTGATGCAAACGAGTTAAAAGTATTCTTCAGAGAAGAGACTCCGGCCGGTTATTCAAAAGGCTGGAATGTAAAATATATAACTGACCTGCAGGAAGGTGTTGACTTTTACTTACGTGGTGAGGAATACTCTGCGCAGATGGATTATTTTATAAAAGCTGTGGAAGGCAAAGTGCCCAATAATATCAACACGTTTGCAAGCGCCGCCAATACAGACAAAGCAATTTCAATTATCAGGAACAGTTCAAAATAATTAATGATGGAAAGAATACTATTTGGAGATAACCAGTTTTTTGCTGTAAATCATATTTCAGACGAAAAGTCAAGAGCTCAATCAATAAAATTTAAAGATGACAGTGCTATCATTAAAGTACTGGATGATGCAAGAAGCTGCGGCATCAATACTTTTATGTGCACCACGCATGACAGGATCGCTAATATCTGCGATATCATCAGGGCAAACCCGGAAAAATACAAAGACTTTAAAATATTCCCATGCATGCCGTATGCACACAAATATGCGAATGCTGTAACAGAGCTGGGCATAGCAGGTACATTAAAACAATATGTTCCGGGTAATTTCTTTGGTTCTTTGTTTAAGGGAGGCATGGCATATATCTCCAAAGATTATGAATCTATTATGGAACTGATGATCGATGCCGAAATGAAAATGTTTAAAGGCATCGACACCCCGGTAATATTTGTACAAAATGTAATTACAGATCTTTTATTGGGCTTAAGGGCCTATGATATACTGGCGGCTTTTCATGCGTATGTAAAAAAGAAGCACAATGCAGAAGCCGGCTTTATTACAATGAATATGCCCAAGCTGGTGGAGGTATTGCACAAAGCAGGTATCGAGAATCCAATTGTATGCGCCTCTATTAACAAAGCAGGTTTCAGGATGTCGGGCGGAAAAGAAATTTACGAAGAAACATTAAAGACAAAAAAATTCAGGGCAATAGCGATGCAGGTGTTAGGTGGTGGTGCTATCCATCCCAAAGAAGCGATGGAATATGTTTGCAGCCTGCCGAATATTGAATCAATCTTATTTGGAGCCTCGTCAAAAGGCAATATAGAAAATACCGTTTCTAATATCCATTACTTTGACAGTCAAAAAGCATCTGCTTAATACAGTGCTTAAAGCAATATCATTATGAAAATTCTTGTTACGGGTTCTGCAGGTTTTATCGGTTACCATTTAACCAACCGGCTTATTGCCGACGGTCATGAAGTAACCGGTATTGATTCCATCAATGATTATTACCAGGTAAGCCTTAAATACGACCGGCTTGCGGATGCAGGAATTGCGACAAACGAAATAACATTCAATAAACCTGTTCAGAGTACAACAAAGAAAGGTTACATTTTTATACAATTACAATTAGAAGATAAAGCTAATCTTGAAAATATATTTAAGCAATACGGGTTTGATGCTGTTGTAAACCTTGCGGCACAGGCAGGCGTACGCTACAGCATTACCAATCCATCAGCATATATTGACAGTAACATTATCGGCTTTGCCAATTTACTGGAATGCTGCAGGCATTATAACATCAAACACCTGGTGTATGCAAGCAGCAGTAGTGTGTATGGACTGAATGAGTCCATCCCTTTTTCAACAAATGATTCAGTTGATCACCCGATAAGTTTATATGCGGCCACCAAAAAAAGTAATGAATTGATGGCTCATGTATACAGTCATCTTTTTAAAGTTCCCACAACAGGACTCCGCTTTTTCACCGTGTATGGCCCCTGGGGCCGGCCGGACATGGCCATGTTCCTGTTTACAAAAGCCATTATTGACAACCAGCCGATACAGGTTTTTAACAATGGAGAGATGCAGCGTGACTTTACATACATCGATGATATAGTAGATGGTGTGGTAAGAGTAATAAATAACCCGGCAAGTTCAAACCCGGACTGGAGCGGTGCCAACCCGGAACCCTCCTCCTCTGTTGCACCTTACCATGTGTATAATATTGGCAACAGCAGCCCGGTAAAACTGACTGCATTTATTGAAGCCATTGAAAAAAAGCTTAATAAAACAGCCGAAAAGCTGATGATGCCGATGCAACCCGGGGATGTACACCGTACTTATGCAGATGTAAGTGATCTGAAAGACAATCTTGGCTATAATCCTTCAACATCTATAGAACAGGGAGTTAGTAATTTTATTGACTGGTACCTCGATTACTATAAAAAGAAGGCATAGAAAAATACTGGCTGAATATGACTATTTTTGCAGCCTGTAAAAAATAAACGGTAAAAAATGCAGCAGAACAGTAAAATATACATAGCAGGACATCGTGGAATGGTAGGCGGAGCTATTTACCGCCACCTGTTGCAAAAGGGCTACACTAATATAATAACACGTATATCGAAGGAACTGGATTTACGTAACCAGCAGGCTGTAAATGACTTTTTTGAAGCTGAAAAACCGGAATATGTTTTTTTAGCCGCGGCAAAAGTTGGTGGAATCCACGCAAATAATACCTACAGGGCCGATTTTATTTATGATAACCTGATGATCGAATGCAACATTATCAATGCTGCGGCAAAAAATAATGTTACAAAACTGATGTTCCTTGGCAGCTCCTGTATTTATCCTAAAATGGCACCCCAGCCGCTTAAGGAAGAATACCTGCTGACAGGATTACTTGAAAGTACCAATGAGCCTTATGCTATTGCAAAGATCGCCGGCATTAAACTATGTGAATCATTCAGAAGCCAGTATGACTGTAATTTTATCAGTGTAATGCCCACCAATATGTATGGTATTGGTGATAATTATGACCTGAACAATTCACATGTGCTGCCTGCACTGATCCGTAAAATGCATGAAGCCAAAATAAACAATGCTGCTGAAGTGGTGGTTTGGGGTACCGGTACACCCAAACGGGAATTCCTCTTTGCAGATGACCTGGCAGAAGCCTGCATCTTCTTAATGAATAATTACAATGAAGCTGAATTAATAAACATAGGCAGCGGTGAAGACCTCAGCATTGCTGATCTTGCCATGCTGATCAAAAAGATTGTTGGCTTTGACGGAAAGATCGTTTTTGATTCTTCGAAACCAGACGGCACACCACGTAAGCTGATGGACGTTTCTAAATTACATAATCTCGGATGGAAACATAAAGTGGAACTGGAAGAAGGGATACAGCTTGCTTATGCTGATTTTTTAAAAAAACAGGCCAGCGCAGTAGCAGGATAATATTGACGCAAATAAAAAATTAAATCAACCAACAATAGTAGCATGAGTACAAACAAAAACACAGGCAACGGCAAAACAGCGCTTATAACCGGTGTTACGGGGCAGGATGGCGCATATCTCTCTGATCTGCTCCTGGAAAAAGGATATAAAGTGCATGGTATTAAAAGAAGATCATCACTCATAAATACACAAAGGATCGACCACCTGTACCAGGATCCGCATGAAAAAAATGTACGGTTCCAGTTACACTATGGTGATATGACAGACAGCACCAATCTTATTCGCATCATACAGGAAACACAACCGGACGAGATCTACAACCTGGCGGCAATGAGCCATGTAAAAGTAAGTTTTGATGAACCTGAATATACTGCTAATGCAGACGGTATTGGCACACTCCGTTTACTGGAGGCTATCAGGATACTGGGTCTTGAAAAGAAGACAAGGATATACCAGGCAAGTACTTCTGAACTGTATGGTTTGGTTCAGGCTGTTCCGCAAAGCGAAACAACCCCTTTCTATCCAAGAAGCCCTTATGCTGTTGCTAAGTTATATGCATACTGGATTACTATCAACTACCGTGAAGCATATAATATGTATGCCTGCAATGGTATTTTGTTTAACCATGAAAGCCCGCTGCGTGGCGAAACTTTTGTAACAAGGAAAATTACCCGTGCAGTAGCTGCCATTGTAAAAGGCAAACAGGAAAAATTGTATATGGGTAATCTTGATGCAAAAAGGGACTGGGGTCATGCAAAGGATTACGTGGAAGCCATGTGGCGCATACTGCAACAGGATACGCCTGAAGATTACGTTATCGCAACCGGTATCACAACAACCGTACGTGATTTTATTAAAATGGCATTTGCTGAAACAGGTATTGAACTGGAATTTAAAGGAGAAGGTGTAAATGAAAAAGGTATTGTAAAATCATGTTCAAATCCTGCATATCAATTAGCTGCAGGTAAGGAAGTAGTAGCCGTTGACCCTGAATATTTCAGGCCAACAGAGGTGGAACTTTTGATTGGTGATGCCAGTAAAGCCAAGACGAAGTTGGGCTGGACTCCAAAATATGACTTACCCGCTCTTGTAAAAGAGATGGTGGCAAGTGATATCGCCGCACTATAAAATTTAAGTATCGCAGAATAAAGAATCCCGGTAGTAGAAACTAACCGGGATTTTTTTATTCTCTGTGTGATTTTATCAATTCTGAATTACCACCTTAAATACCTGGCTTTCTGCTTTTGCATTTCTCACAACAATATTATACAGGCCTGGTTTAAGTTTAAGGGATGCAAGATTTTGCTGAATCACCTGGCTGCCTTCAACAAAGGTATTTGTACCGAAGTCCTTTAATAAACGGCCGTCAGCAGAATATAACCCGATATTTATCTTACCTGCAGCAGCAACATTAAATTTAATATTTACAGCGCCGCTTGTTGGATTAGGATATACTCCAGCTTTTACAACAGATGTATTTTGTAAAGCTGTCCTGCTGGTAGTGCTGCTGGCGCTTTCATCAGTTGTTGTTGCTGCAGCCGCAGTTCTTGCAGCCGCACAGGTGGCCGCAGAAGGGTTAAAGCCTGTTACTTCCATCCAGTCAACATCAGCAGTAGCCGAATTAGCCACGCTTTCAAGCCTGATCTCGTTTGTTCCCGCAGTAAGTGTAACATTTATATTGGTTGTAACAAAACTTGAACTGCCCGTCGTTTTCGGGAAAGGCACCGCATCATTTACCGTAACACCGTTTATAATTAACCGCATTACAAAAGAATTGGAAGTGCTGCCGTTTGCATAACGCCAGTTCAGGTTATATGTACCTGTGGCGCCTGCATTTATACGCCAGTTAATTCCTTTCAAAGCAGAATTGGTCAGGTTAAGGCTTCTGCCATTGGTAGCGCCTGAGTTTGCACTTGTTGTACCTTCAAAACTGCAAAGCCCGGCTGTACCAATTACATCATCTTCAATACGGACAGTGGTATTGGACGCCTGGAAGTTAGCGGTCACATTTTTATTACTGTTCATGGTAACTGTAACCGAAGTTGTTGTTCCGGTAGCATCACCACTCCAGCCCGTAAAAGTATAACCGCTCGCTGCAGTTGCCGTAAGTGTAACCACTGTTCCTGAAGTATAACTGGCGGCTGCAGGGCTTGCTGCAATAGTTCCACCATCTGCTGGGGTAGCCGTGGTAGTTAGTGTGTATACAGGTGCAAAATTTGCCGTTACTGTTTTAGCTGCATTCATGGTAACGGTTACAGGATTAGTAGTTCCGGTAGCGCCGTTGCTCCAGCCGGTAAATACATAGCCAGCTGCTGGCGTGGCCGTTAAACTAACCGTGCTGCCTGTTGCATATGATGTTGCATTCGGACTTCTCGTGATTGTGCCGCCTGTTGAAGGACTGGCTGTTGTCGTCAGTGCATAAGCCACAGCAAAATTTGCTATCACTGTTTTATTGGTGCTCATCGTAATAGATGCACTGGTGGCAGTGCCTGAAGCTGCCCCACTCCAGCCGGTAAACACATAGCCTGCTGCCGGCGTTACAGTCACAGTAACTACTGTGCCAGCTGCATAACTGGTGGCACTAGGGCTTTTGGCAATAGTACCGCCTGCAGAAGGTGTGGAAGATGTAGTAAGTGTATATGCCGCTGACTGGAAGTTAGCTGTAACATTTTTATTACTGTTCATTGTTACAGTCACGCTGGTTGCTGTACCAGTTGCATCACCGCTCCAGCCGGTAAATACGTAACCTGCTGCCGGGGTTGCCGTTAAAGTTACTGCTGTACCAGAAGCATAAGTGGTGGCACTTGGGCTCTTGCTCACACTGCCGCCTGCTGTTGGGGTAGCCGTGGTAGTTAATGTATAAGCAGGTGCAAAATTAGCTGTAACGGACATATTGCTGCTCATTGTAACAGTAACGGATGTTGCGGTACCGGTTACATCCCCACTCCAGCCTGTAAATATATAACCACTGGCTGCTGTTGCTGTTAAAGTCACCACGGTTCCAAACGAATAGCTGGTGGCACTTGGGCTTTTGCTTACGCTGCCGCCGGCAGTTGGTGTAACAGTTGTTGTTAATGTATAAGTTATTGCCTGGAAATTAGCCGTAACAGATTTATTACTGTTCATTGTAACAGTAATAGAAGCCGAAGTACCAGTTACATCTCCGCTCCACCCGGTGAATACATAACCACTGGCTGCTGTAGCTGTAAGCGTAACTACTGTGCCTGACCTGTAGCTGGCAGCATTAGGACTTCTTGTTATAGTACCGCCGGTATTGGGTGTAACTGTGGTGGTGAGTGTATAAGCAGGTGCAAAATTAGCTGTAACTGACTTATTGCTGCTCATAGTAACAGATACCGACGTAGCCGTGCCTGTTACATCACCACTCCAGCCGGTGAACACATACCCTGAAGCAGCTGTAGCAGTTAATGTAACAACTGTACCGGACGCATAAGTGGTTGCGGAAGGGCTTTTTGCTACCGTACCGCCTGCTGTTGGGGTAGCCGTGGTAGTGAGTGTATAAGCTGGTGCAAAATTAGCTGTAACTGATTTGTTGCTGCTCATGGTAACAGTAACGGATGTTGTTGTTGCTGTTACATCGCCGCTCCAGCCGGTAAAAATGTAACCGCTGGCAGCAGTTGCTGTTAAGGTTACTACAGTTCCTGCAGCATAACTTGTTGCTGAAGGACTTTTTGCTATTGTGCCACCAGCTGTTGGGGTAGCCGTTGTTGTTAAGGTATAAGTAGCTGCCTGGAAATTAGCTGTAACTGTTTTACTGCTGTTCATCGTTACGGTAACCATAGTGGCAGTACCGGTTGCATCACCGCTCCAGCCGGTAAATACATAACCTGAAGTAGGTGTCGCCGTTAATGTTACAACAGCACCCTGTGCATAACTGGTTGTGCTGGGGCTTTTGGCCACAGTACCGCCCGCTGTTGGCGTGGCAACAGTTGTTAAAGTATAAGTAACCGCCTGGAAGTTGGCCGTAACTGTTTTGTTACTGTTCATTGTAACAGACACAGAAGAAGAAGTACCTGTAACATCCCCACTCCACCCGGTAAATACATAACCTGCTGCAGGGGCTGCTGTAAGGGTTACAATTGTTCCTGCTGTATAACTGGTTGTATTTGGATTCCTGGTGATAGTGCCGCCTGCTGTTGGTGTAGCCGTTGTTGTAAGCGTATATGCAGACGAAGGTTGCGTTATCGTTACAGGTGCAGTGGTTGTACAACCATTAGCATCTGTAACTGTATAATTATAAGTACCTGCAGCCACGTTAGTGAAAGTACCTGCACCTGAATAAGGAGCAGTGCCGCCTGTTGCTGCAACAGTAACAGATGTTGTTCCCCCTGCAACCGTGATAGTACCGGCTGTTGCTGTTGCTGCAAGCTTAGCAGCAGGTTGTGTCGCAACAACTGAAACGGTATTGGTGGAACCAATTGCATCCTTCACAGTAAAATAATAAGTATCGTTTATTTTACTGGTATTATCCCATGCGATGGTGTGGTTATTTGTTGCACTGTATCCTGCCACACCCGAAACATCAGATAAGAACTGGCTGTTGGTGTAAGTATTACTTCCAATGATTGTTCCTGTTGAAGTACATTCAAAGAATACAATGTTATCAAAGTAAGTAGTACCTGAAGCCTGGTCCACTTCTATCAGGTAGCTGGCAGCAGATTGAGCAGCCACGCCAGTAAAAATAAACTGGTGTTCTGTTCTTGTTGTACCAAACGTTGCTGTTTGTAATGTTGTAAGGTTTGTCCATGGTGAATTGGTCATTCTTATACCCGCCCTCAGGTTACCGGCTGCAGTACCCAGTGTTGTAAACTTCAACAAATAATTTTTTCCGGCTGTTAATGCTCCAACATTCGCATAGATTTTTGTATAGCTTCCGGCAACCGGTGAGGTGAAAGAAAGTTTTAAAGAACCCACACCTGCCTCGATCTCATAAGAACCTGTACCGGTATATGGCGCCGTACCGCCCGATGCATTTACCACAACACTTGCAGATTCACCAAAGCAATTGATCGTGTTACCCAAAACCGAAGCGGTAAGCGTAGCCGCAGGCTGTGTTACTGTAACCACTGCACTTGAATAACAACCATTGGCATCAGTAACAGTATATGTATAAGTACCCGCCCTTACGGTAAAACTTCCGGTATTGGTATAAGGAGCTGTACCCCCTGTTGCAGAAACGGTAACAGTGGTAGTTCCACCGTATACACTGATCGTTCCTGCTACTGCAGTAACAGCCAGTGGAGCTGCAGGCTGCGTTACAGTAATGGTTGTATCAATACTGGCACCTGCTGCATCTTTAATAATGTAAGTATAGTTGTTGGTGATCTTACTGGTACTGTCCCATGCTGCTGCCTGGTTACTGTTTTCGCTCCATACAGTAAGGCCGCTGATATTAGAAGTGAACAAACCATTGGTGAACAGGTTTGAACCAACAAGCACCCCGCCGGAGCCCAGTTCATAAAACTCGATATTATCGATGTAGGTGGTGCCGGATGTTTGTTTAACTTCTATAACAAATGTTGCAGCTTCAGATGTGGCAGCTGTAAAAATAAATTCATGATCAGTTCTCGTTTTGCCAAAAGACTTTGTCTGAAGCGCCGTCATGTTTGCATACGGTGACGCTGTTTGACGCAGGTAACAACGCATAGCGCCGGTATCAGTGCTGCCCAGTGTGGTAAACCTGAATGCGTAAGTTTTGGTGGCGGTAACCGTACCAACTGCTGCTGTTAAGAAACTATACTTGGTTGTAGATGTTGGGAAAGATAACTTAAAAGTACCCCTGCCAGCATTTACGGTATAGCTGCCTGTACCGGTATAAGGTGCGGTGCCACCTGTAGCAGCAATGGTTACAGTAGCATTACCACCAAAACAGCCTACAGCAGATTTAGACAGTGAAACAGCCATATTATTCACACTCCTCCTTGCCGTATCCTTTATCAGGATCTTTGAACTGTAAGGCTGCAGTGTAAGTGAATTAGAATATAATACACTGTCGACACCGATATAATTACCATCAAGGGCAATTGTTTTTACAACATTGGTCGGGTTGTATTCAAAAAGAATGTTGTCATCAGGTTCTGTGATGGATACATTTGCTTCATACAACTCAATATTATCTATATAAGTTGTTCCGGAGCTTTGTTTTACTTCTATTGCATATACGGCATCAGCAGCTTCAGCCGGAGAAGCAAATAAAAATTCATGCGTGGTTTTTGTTTTACCAAAGGATTTCATCTGTACAGGCGTAAGACTGCTGTACGGGGAATTTGTCAATCTTAAATATACACGCAGCATACCTGTATCGGTAGAGCCAATTGTTGTAAAACGCAGTATATAATTCTTTTCATTGCTAACTGCCCCAATAGATGAATACAGCAATGAATAAACGTTACTAACAACCGTGTTGAACACAAGCTTTAATGAGCCTGTTCCAGATATTTTACTCGTGTTATCCCAAGAAACCGTTTGATTATTATTTGAACTGTAGGCCCTTAATCCGGATATATCACTCACAAACTGTCCATAGGTAATAAGGTTGGAACCCGTTAAACTGTTTATAGTATATGCCGCAATATTTCTTGCAGTTTTTTTGGATGCCTGGTCTCTTTTAAAAGAAGTTTTCCAACTGGCAACATTGTAGGAAGAATTAGTGCTGGTACCGCTGATACTTCTTGTTGCAGTTATTGTCCAGTCATCATAAATTGGCCTTGCATAATAGTTGCTGTCAGAAGTACCCATGCTATCAAGATCATTCCTGATGGAATAAATATTCATTACATTCTGATCAGCCGTTTTTGAACACAGGATATTATTTTTAAAAGTTACATTCCTTAACGGTGTTGTATATGGAGAAAGTGTACCATTTATGTAAGCAAGATTATGTGTAAAATCAATCTGGGAAGAACCATTGTTAAACAGGGTATTCCTTAACACGGTCATGTTAAAACTGTTGTGGATATACATGCCTTTACCAGGAATATTCGCAACAGTATTATCAGTAATAGTAACATTGCCTGCATTATCATCCATCATGATACCATCCACATCCAGGTTATTAACGTTAGGTGTACCCTCTCCTGCCCCGATACCATTTAAAATGATATTACCAATGATCTTATTATTTGTGTAAGTGGTGGGCTGCATATCATTATTCCATGTATAAATACCGCCACCATCATGCTTTACAAAACAATACGTGTTTATTACATTGTTCTTAAGGGTCTGGTTATTGCCTTTCTTAAAAATAATGCCTGAAGAACCCGAGCTGTCGATGGTATTATATTCCACTGTATGACCATTACCTGCTATAGCCACCCCATGCATCACAGAGCCACTTCCGCTCATACCCATTCCCGGTACAGCACCGGATTTATTAATTGTATTACTTCTTACAATGATACTGCTGTTGCCTGCATCATCCAGGTCAAAAGCATTATTGTAGCTGTTGTAAACTTTACAATTCTGAAAAAGTGAATTTGTTACAGACACTGCCGCAACTGCATCCACACCTGAATGACGGATCTCACACCCGTCTATAATAATATTGGAAGCATCTTTTATGCTGAAGGCATTATTATTGGCACCTTCAAAGGCAAGGTCTTTGAAGGTAAGGCTGTTGATGCCATTTATATTAATGATATTTTCCAGCGTACTCACCTTAACATTTACAGGAGATGTGGTACTGTAAATGGTAACAGTTTTTGCAGTATTGTCGTAACACCATTCATTTTGCAGATCGAGTGTACTGAGGTGGTTCTGTATAAAATAACCGTAATTGTCTTTAATCGTTTTTGAGTTACCAGAAAAAGTAATGGTGGTTGCGGCCTGTAATGTTATAGGATGACGGTTGAGTTCGTATCCATTTAACCTTAACACCAGTTCGCCGCCTGTGAAAAGCGGCAGCGCAGGCAATTCATTATCTATTATTGAAACAGTCCCTATATGGCTTTCAAAATAGTTGTACCCCCTGTTTGGATACCGTCCATAGGCAACTGTGTTGCCATTAACAGTAAGTATGCAAGGTACTTTTGAAGCACTGATGGCGCTGCTCTTCCAAAGATTTGTACCGGCTGAGGTCCAGGAGGTAATTGCAGTTAACCCTGTTAATACAGGTTTGACTGAGCCTGTTCCGTAAGCAGAAAAGATCACACCGGAAACAACAGGTGTGATGGAACCATAAAAAGTTTCTCCTCTTTTAAATAATACACTGTCTCCGGCAGCAAGGCTGCTGAAATAGGAATTTAATTTTGAAATGGACTTCCAGGGAGTTGATGCACTCTGTGCCTGCGTGGAAGAATAAGTATCACTGCCTGTACTGGAAAAGTAATACGTTTTAGCCTGTACAGATGTAATACAAAGGAGAAATAAAAAGCCTAGCAGGTTTTTATACAAGCTGGTTTTTAAAGTTTGGTAAGGAACAAATTTTACTTTCACCATGTCTGGACCCCGGTTTTTTTTGACATTGGACAATAATTGTGAATAATAATGCAACTGGCTGGCGAAAAACCAATCTGCTTATTAAATGATCAAAAGGGTACACACAAGACGGTACATGCCCTGCCATTGGTTAAACTAAAACACAAGAATTCTTACTGCTTAACCAATAGGTAAAACACGCAAACATGTCCTATGAAATAATGGGAGTTTTGCAAGATAGGTTTGGATCTGGTACAGGGTTGGGATTAATCAGATAAAGTAACTCATTCTCACACAGCCGGCTGGTTTTTCCTTTGTATATCTGCCATAGGGGAGACTTCCAGGTGTACAGCAATTCTATTTTATCTCTTGGCAGGCTTTTATACCCACCGTAAAAACGTTTTCAGAAATTTGCAAAAACCATGCCTGTTGCAAAAATGACCATGCCACAAATTTTCATTTTTTCCACACCCATGTTGAAAACCTCGAAAGCTGATCAGTTTTCCTTTCAATGGCACAACATTATTTTGAGCCTGGCTGGAAAAAAATATTTAAAAACAACCCTGTACACATATATAAAATACTTATGCTTTCTGGTTTCTTTTTCTCTATGCTTTTTATTTTTTTTAAAATTTTTTTTTCTCCATTTAGTAAGTGGGGAATTTTATAAAACGAGACAACCTTTACTGCTTGATATGCGCCTTTTACTACGTAGTTTTACGACTATAATAAATGGTTTACATTTGCGTTAATATTTGCAAAAACGGGCAAACCCTATAATTTACTCATTTACACTGATCTTAAACAGATTTTATTTTCAAAAGACTAAAGGATAACAGCGAAAGTTAGTATGAAGAATCAACTTAAGCATTATTTACAGCGATCGCTGATATTTTTGGATCTGCTGCTGCTGAACATCGTGTTTGCTATCTGCCGGTTGCTTTTCTCCGACAGAATAGCTTCCGGGGCTTCCTCTGCCTACCTGGAATTCCTGTTAATACTGAATGGCTCCTGGGTAATTCTCTCATTGATCTGCCGTACTTATTCTGACGCCAATATTGTAAACTTTGAATCCTTTACAAAAAGAACCGTACAGGTTTACCTCTTATGGGTGATCGCACAGTTGTTCTACCTGTTCTTTGCCCGCCAGTTAATCGTATCCCGTTTCTTCATTATATCAACATTCTCACTTTTTGCGCTGGGGCTGCTGCTCAACCGTTTTTTATACGTTGGTATCAATAATTATTTCAAAAGCCGGAACCAGCTATTTAATAAAATACTCATCATCGGGTACAACGACACGGCCAAAAAGCTGGAACAATATTTTGAAGAAGACGGTATTAATGTACACCTGCTCGGGTTCATAGAAGACTCCGGGAATGTAACCGAATTATCAAGACATCCCATAATAGCCGACCTGCGCCATACCATCCAGACGGCCATTGACATGGATGTACAGGAGATCTACTCCACCATTACACCGGAACAGAATAATTATATATACACCTTAATGAACAAGGCCGAAATGGAATGTATCCGCTTTAAAGTGGTGCCAGATCTTTCTGTATTCATTAATAAGCCCGTTGTTATAAATTATATCCGGGAGCTGCCGATACTTACCTTAAGAAGCGAACCGCTGGATGATGTGGGGAACCGAATTAAAAAGAGAGTACTGGATGTGGCTGTAAGCCTGTTCGTGGTAATTTTTGTGCTGTCCTGGCTGGTACCGCTGCTGGGTCTTTTAATTATCCTGGAGTCCAAGGGACCTATTTTCTTTTCACAGGTGCGTTCTGGCAGAAATAATAAAACCTTTAATTGCTACAAGTTCCGAAGCATGAAGGTGAATAAGGAATCTGACACCAAACAGGCAACTAAGAATGACAAACGTATTACCAGGATAGGGAGTTTTATACGCAAGACCAGTCTGGATGAATTTCCACAGTTCCTGAATGTACTGAAAGGGGAAATGAGCCTGGTGGGTCCAAGACCGCACATGGTAAAACATACGACAGATTATTCAAAGATATTTGACCAGTTCATGATACGCCAGTTCTTAAAACCGGGTATCACCGGCTGGGCCCAGATAAATGGTTACAGGGGAGAGATTACCGAAGATTCACAATTGATAAACCGTGTAAATGACGACCTTTGGTACCTCGAAAACTGGAATATCTGGCTGGATATACGAATTATGTTTCTTACTGTTTATAAAGTATTTAAAGGCGATGAAAAAGCCTATTAAATAAAACAGTATAAACCGGCAATTAAGTACAGGCATCCTTTGCTTACCCGGCAAAAGCCCGCCTGGCTTACTTTAATTTTCAATTTTTTAATGAAAAACTGCGATGAGAGAAGTGCCTTCCGGCTATTTCTTTTATTGACTTAATTATAAACAACAAGGGATGCTGTTTAATTCTATTGACTTTTTATTCTTTTTTGTAATAGTGACCATCAGCTATTTTATGCTGCCGCATAAATACCGGTGGATGCTCCTTCTGGCAGCAAGCTGCTGGTTTTACATGGCCTTTGTTCCCATTTATATTCTTATTCTTGGCTTTACTATTGTTGTTGATTATTTCGCCGGCATATACCTGGAGGAATCGGAGGGAAAGAGAAGAAAATATTTTCTTATTGCAAGCCTTGTTGCCAATATTGGTGTGCTTGCCATTTTTAAATACTACAATTTTTTAAACGATAACCTTACCGCATTACTGCATGGCGTTGGCTATAAAAATCCAATACCTTACCTGTCTATCTTACTACCGATAGGATTATCCTTTCATACTTTCCAGGCCATGAGTTATACAATAGAAGTGTACCGTGGCAAACAGAAAGCAGAAAGGCATTTTGGTATTTACGCACTGTATGTAATGTTTTATCCACAGCTGGTGGCCGGCCCCATTGAAAGACCGCAAAACCTGCTGCACCAGTTTTATGAAAAACACCAGTTTGATTATAACCGGGTGGCGGATGGATTAAAGCTGATGTTGTGGGGCTTCTTTAAAAAGATTGTGATCGCCGACAGGCTGGCCATTTACGTAAACTATGCCTTTGATAAATATGAAAGCGCCAGCGGTATGACACTCCTGATGGCCGCTATCTTTTTCTCTATACAGATGTATTGTGATTTTTCTGCTTACTCAGATATTGCGATCGGTTCGGCAAGGGTGATGGGCTTTAAACTGATGACCAACTTCAGGCGCCCCATGTTTGCCCGTACCACATCTGAATTCTGGCAGCGCTGGCACATATCGCTTTCCACCTGGTTTAAAGATTATCTCTATTTTCCGCTGGGTGGCAACAGGGTAAAAGTATCAAGGTGGTATTTTAACCTGATGGTGGTGTTTCTTGTGAGCGGGCTATGGCATGGTGCTAACTGGACCTTTGCGGTATGGGGTGCATTGAATGGCCTGTATGTTATTATCGGCATCATGACAAAAAAATACAGGGGGAAATTCAACAAGCTGATCGGCCTGGATAAATTCCCTGCACTTATGACCTGTATCGATATTGTCATTGTATTTATACTAGTATTCCTTGTAAGGGTTTTCTTCAGGGCCGAGGATGTTAGCCAGGCAATATTTGTACTTAAGAAAATATTCACCTTCTCCGGCAGTGTGTGGTTCGAAAACCCGTCGATGGCTTTGTTCTCCTTCTTTGGAATTTTTGTGCTGGTGGCAGTGGAATGGAAACAGGAATTTTACAAAGGCAATTTTACCATATTAAACAACAATAATGTAATAATAAGAAGACTTGCTTATGCAACCATGGTAATACTCATCTTATTACTGGGCGTGTTTGATGGCGGTCAATTTATTTACTTTCAATTTTAACAACGCATGCTGAAAAAAATTACAGGAAAGGCTAACAGGAATGCATATGGGCATTTCTTTATACAGCTTGCCAGCGTGCTGCTGATCATCTGGATAGTGGACTTTACAGCAGGTGCCCTGCTGCGCCACTTTTATTTTAAACAAAAAACCGGCTGGGATTATAATACACTTTATTCTATAGAAAAGGCAGATGCCGACGTACTTATATTTGGTTCATCCAAAGGTGTACGCCAGTATCACCCGGAGGTATTTGAAAAAAGGCTTAATATGTCTTATTACAATACCAGCCGGGAAGGATTTTTTATGCTGTATTACGAAGCAGTATTACGCTGTGTTTTAAAAAGACATACCCCAAAACTCGTTGTACTTGATATAAGAACCAATGAATTTTTAGACAGCAAACAGAACTACGACAAGCTTTCTGTGCTGCTGCCCTTTTACCGTGATCATCCTGAAATAAGACCCATACTGGACCTGCGGGGTAAATATGAAAGATTGAAATTAATATCCAGCATTTACCCGTTCAATTCCCTGCTTTTTAAAATTGCAGCCAATAACGGGTTTAAAAAAGAAGAGCGTGAAGTTATTAAAGGATATGAGCGGTACGATGAGATATGGAAGAAACCCATCAAACCGGCAAAGAACTACGAGACCTATACACTTGACAGCAATTTTGTAAGATCGTATGAAAATTTTATTGATGCCTGTAAGGAAAAAAATATAAACCTGGTAATAGTAACCACGCCCTACCTCAATATGCTGGACAGGGTAAGCCCTACTGTTACCCTGGCAAAAGAAATAGCACAAAAGAAACAGGTGATGTTTATTGATTATTCACATGAACCATCACTGGTAAACAGGCGTGAGTTATTTTTTGACCCGATCCACCTGAATAACGAGGGAGCCAAGATCATGTCGAATATGATCATTGATTCACTTGAAAAACATTAAGATCCAATCATATATGCCGGCAGAAAATTTCTCCCCCGGCATAATTTATCCTTTGTAAAAAACGTTAAGCTATTTTGAGTTTTCCTGGCGGAAATTCAAACCAACATCCTACCTGAACTGCTGATACTATAGTATTTGCATTGAAAACGCTCCCCACCGGGGAATATCCTGTTTAAAACAAATTTTATTTTTTTAATTGGAGTAAGATGCTTTTCAATTCTGTACAGTTTTTAATCTTTTTTGTAATTGTAACCGCCGGTTATTTTTTGCTCGATCATAAGTACCGCTGGTTCTGGCTGCTGGCTGCCAGCTGTTATTTCTACATGGTATTTGTGCCCATCTATATATTAATACTTGGGTTTACTATCGTGATCGACTACTTCGCCGGTATTTTCCTTGAAGATGCCGTTGGTAAGAAACGCCGCATGTGGCTCATTGCAAGCCTTATTGCCAATATTGGCGTACTGGCATTTTTTAAATACTATAATTTTTTAAATGATAATCTCACCGCTTTATTGCACGGCGCCGGTTATACTAACCCAATCCCTTATTTATCTATCCTTTTACCAATAGGTCTTTCTTTCCATACTTTCCAGGCAATGAGTTATACTATTGAGGTATACCGTGGCAACCAGAAAGCGGAAAGAAATTTTGGTATCTATTCATTGTATGTGATGTTTTATCCGCAGCTGGTGGCAGGGCCCATAGAGAGACCCCAGAATTTACTGCACCAGTTTTATGAAAAACACACATTTGAGTACGACAACACTGTAGCAGGTCTTAAAATGATGCTGTGGGGGTTTTTTAAAAAACTGGTGGTGGCAGACAGGCTCGCCATCTATGTGAATGTTGTGTATAATCATGCCGATCAGCACTCGGGTATGAGTTTATTACTGGCAACCATATTTTTTGCGGTGCAGATATACTGTGATTTTTCCGCCTATTCAGAAATTGCGATCGGCGCTGCCCGTGTGATGGGCTTTAAACTAATGACCAATTTTAACCGGCCATATTTCTCCAGGGATATTGCAGAGTTCTGGAAACGCTGGCATATTTCTCTTTCTACCTGGTTCAAAGATTATTTATATATCTCTATGGGTGGCAACCGTGTGTCGGTGCCCAGGTGGTACTTCAATTTATTTTTTGTTTTCCTGATAAGTGGTTTATGGCATGGTGCTAACTGGACCTTTATAATTTGGGGTGCATTAAATGGCATTTACCTTGTGCTGGCCATTATTTTTAATGATTTTAATAAGAAAATAAGTGCTGTAACAGGGTTAAATAAAGTACCAAGGATAAAAACATTTATCCAGGTAGTTACCACGTTTGCACTTATATGTCTTACCTGGATCTTTTTCCGTGCCAATACAGTGGGTGATGCATGGCTTATCATTAAGAAGATCGCCACATTAAAAGGTCCTTTATACTACGAGAATCCTTCTATGCTTTTATATTCTTTTATGGCAATTGGATTTTTATTTTTGATGGAATATAAAGTTCAATACTTCAAAGGAAGCTTTTCATTTTTTAACAACAAAAGCAGCCTGGTAAGAAACATCTCTTACGCCATTATTGTTTTGCTGATCCTGCTGATAGGTGTTTTTGATGGCGGTCAATTTATTTACTTTCAATTTTAAATGTACCCGGGATGCTTAATAAAAATACATTCGGAACCAAGATGAATAAATACAAACGATTCACTCTTAAACTGCTTACATTATTTATAATTGTTTTTGCACTTGATTTTGCATGCGGAAAGCTGTTGCAGTATTTCTATTTTAAACAAAGCTCCGGCTGGAACTACCGTACCACCTATGCAATGGAAAATACAACAGACAGCCTGCTGATCTTTGGTTCATCCCGTGCGGTACAGCAGTATCACCCGGAAATACTGCAGGACAGGCTCAACCTCTCCTACTATAACTGTGGCAGGGACGGCAACTTTATGTTGTATAATTATGCAGTGTTGAAATCGGTTTTAAAACGCCACAAACCTAAAATGATCATTTTTGATTTTATAAAAGGGCAGTTTAAAGAAAATCCATCTGAATATGAAAGGCTGGCAATCCTCTTGCCGTATTATAAAACTCATCCGGAAATAAGAGAAGTGGTGAACAGGAGAAGCGAGTTTGAAAAATTCAAACTTTTATCAAACACTTATCCATATAATTCCACCATGTTCAATACGCTTATAGGCAATATGGAATTTAATAAAAAACGCCACAATGACATTAAGGGCTATGTAATATTTGATAACGTATGGGACCGGCCACTAAAAACAGTGACACAACCGGAAAAATATGATTTTGACACAGTCTTCTTAAATACGTATGAATCTTTTATAAAAGATTGTGTGGATGCAAACGTAAAATTGTACATTGTTTGCTCACCTTATTATGAACTATCGCCTTTTACTGATACCTCTATCGCTTTGGGCAAATCAATAGCACAGAAATATAAAGTTGATTTTATCGATCTTTCAAAAGATACTTTCCTTATAAAACAACCGGCTCTTTTTTCAGACTCTATGCACCTGAATGATGACGGGGCTAAAATATTTTCTAATATCGTGGCGGATGAAATCGGAAAAATAAATTCATCAGGCAGCAATGCACTGCAGGCAAATAACTAAAATAACAAATCCCTCCAGTGTTTCATGGAAGGATTTGTTGTGGTTTATGCTCAAGGTGTGACTTGTTATTTACTGCTAAGTAATGTTTTTGTGTAAGAATCTTCCTCTGTAAACACTTTCACATAATAAACACCTGTGCTTATTGCAGGAATATTCTTTTCAATCCTGGCTGAACCCTGCTGCGTTAAAACCTGTGTTGTTAACAAAGCCCTGCCCGATGCATCAATAACTGCAACATTCACGGGTTGCTTTTTATCGCTTGTAAGTGTCATTTTCAGTGTGGCGCTGGCAGCAGACAATACTATATTATCAACCTGTAAACCATTACGTGATTTAACACTTACAGGCACTACATTACTGTATTCAGTCATACCGTCTTTATCAACCATTGCAAGCCTGTAGTAACTGGTACCTTTGAAAGGTGTTGCATCTGTAAAGTTGTACACGCTTTGTCCTTCCACATTATTTTTTGAGTTTATACTACCGGCATTTTCAAAATCTTTACCATTGCTGCTCCGCTGAACTATATAGTGGCTGCTTTTAACTTCCGCCGTGGTTTTCCACTCTACTTTAATTTTATCGTTTACGTTAGCTGCACCAAAGTTTACAAGCTTAACAGGCAATGTACCAGACAATGCGCCTTTTTTAAGTAATACTTTTGAAGTATAAGGCTGTAATGTAATGCTGCCGTTATACTCAATACTGTCCACGCTCAGGTATTTATAAGCCAACGGTACCGTTACAGGTGCTGCAGTTGCATTATAAACAAATTTCACATTGTCATCTATATTGGTCATTGCAATATTGGCTTCATAAAATTCTACATTATCAAGATAAAGTGTACCGGAGTTTTGCTTGAATTCGATCAGGATACTTGCTGCAGCTTCTGTTGTTGGTGCGGCAAACATAATTTCATGATCTGTTTTTGCTGTTCCAAAAGTTTTTATAATACTTGCAGAAAGCGCACTGTAAGGTGAACCTGTTTTTCTTAAATAGATCCTTGCAGAACCGCTATCAGTAGTACCAACTGTTGTAAATCTTAATACATAGGTTTTCGTGCTGCTGATAGAACCAACAGATGCATACAATGAAGTATAGGTAGTACTGTTAATTGTTGGGAAACTCAATTTAAGGGCGCCACCACTAATTTTTCCTGTATTATCCCATGATAAGGTATGGTTACCATTAGAGCTGTATATACTTGTTCCTGAAATGTTGCTTGTATACTGAC
Source organism: Ferruginibacter sp. (assembly GCA_047600665.1). Taxonomy (GTDB): domain Bacteria; phylum Bacteroidota; class Bacteroidia; order Chitinophagales; family Chitinophagaceae; genus Ferruginibacter. Next base: position 496,565 of record JASGKJ010000002.1, on the reverse strand, counting down.
CGTTTGTGTAAAGGTTAGCTGTAGCAAAACCTGAAATAGTGTACTGAGGGATTGACAAAGGTGCTTTTTTAGAAGCTGCATCCTTTTTAAAAGTTGTCTTCCATGTGCTCAGTGTATAATCACCGCTTACATAAGTACCACTCACGTTTCTTGTTGCATCAATGGTCCAGGTATCATCGATTGGTCTTGCATAATAATTGCTGTCTGTTGTACCGGTGCTGTCCAGGTCATTCCTTATGCTGTAAGCAGTAAATACTGTCTGGTCTGAATATTTTGAAAAAAGAACATTATTCTTTACAGTGATATTACGCAATGGCGTGGTATAAGGAGAAAGCGCCCCATTGATATAAGCCAGGTTATGCGTAAAGTTCATCTGCTCCCTGTGGTTTGCATACAATGTATTGCGCTGTACATTCATGTTGTAGTTATTGTGAATGTACATACCGGCCCCTGCCACGTTACTTACTGTATTATCCAGTATATCAACATTACCAGTATTGTCATCCATATAAATACCATCCACATCTGGTGTTGAACCTGCAGTTCCTTCAGGAGCACCTACACCATTTAAAATGATATTACCAATGATCTTCCTGTTTGTGTAATTAGTAGGGTTAGAAGTATTGTTCCATGTATAAATACCACCGCCATCTGATTTTACATAACAGTATGTATTGATCACATTATTCTTGATGGTGATGTTGCTGCCGTAAGCAAAATAGATCGGGTTAAAACCAGTGCTGTCAATTGTATTGGCTTCCACCAGGTGGCCAGAACCTGTAAGGTTAATGCCAACTAAGTCATTACCCATACCCGGTATGGCACCTGTTCTTGCAATTTTATTTCCTTTGATCACGGCATTTGAATTACCGCTGTCATCAAAAGAAGCAGCACTATTAAAGTTATCCCACAAAGTGCAGTTCAGTACTGTAGGTGAAACAGATGCCCTTGCCCTTACTCCATTTGTACCTGAATAATGAATAAAACAATCTTCGATGGTAACACCGGTTGTAATGCTTAAGCTGATGCCTTCGCTGTTTGCGCCTACAAATTCAAGAATCTTTAATATTGATATAACTCCTGTTATAAACATAGCACAAAGTATCAACGGTGCTCACTTTTACATTCGCTGGCGTTGTTGTGCTGTATATTACCAACTGCTTGGTTGATTTATCAAGAAACCATTCATTCTGCTGGTCGAGCGTGGAAATATGGTTCTGTATAAAATATCCATAGTTATTCCTGATAGCAGTACTGTTACCCGTAAATGTAATTGAAGTACCGGAATGAGCTGAGACAGGATATGAACCGATCGTCCATGGATTGGGCTTGATAACAATTTCAGCACCAGTCCAGCTTGGACTTGAAGGAAGCTCATTATCAGTAATACCTGTCTTACCAGTTACCGCTTCAAAATACAAATAGCCTTTGCTGGCTGCATTTGAATTTGGATAACGGCCCATTGGCACAGATACACCATTAATGGTTACAACATCCAGCGTGTTTTTTACATTTGATACAGCAGCACTTTTCCATAAGTTGCCGCCAAGCGATGTCCATCCTGTTACATCTGTTAATGCAGAGATGATCGGTTTGGCACCTGTGCCATAAGCACTGATGGTGATCTTACTGGTAGCTGTACCCGATTTATTCGGAAGCAGCTGGCCATAAAAAGTTTCACCACGTTTAAACAACACGCTATCACCTGCGGCGATACTGCTGAATGATGAATTTACTTTTGAAATAGTTTTCCATGGAGCAGTTGGGCTGGTACCCGCATTCGCATCATTGCCAGTGGAAGAAACGTAATAATTTGTAGCACTTGCAGAATAGCATAGCAATACAGATAATGCTAACGTTAGGCGTTTCATAGGTTCTCAATTTGGGTTATCGGATTAAAAATATTGGACACTCAACACTCGCCAAAATTGTGCCAAAACTCTGTTACAGAATTTTTACGATTGCACGAATTAAAAGCCTGGACAACTTAAAAATGAAGAGGGAAATTGAGTTTCCATTTTAAAATTTTGTAATCACAAACAGCATGACTGTTATGTGATTGAGTTATTAGTACGGATTATTATGCTCTTAAAAAAAATCTATCGTCAAGAACACGATAACTAAACAAAAAACGAAAAAAAATATTATTGACTAACTTATTTTTTTTACAAAATCGAGTAAAACTATGCAGCAGGTTAGTAAAAATACGAGTGCATTATAGAAAAAACACAAGCGCTGAAACGGGCCATGGTACCCGTTTGTGTAGTATTTTTAGTAATTGGGAAAAGTAAAAGCAGCAAATATTTTAAACCAGTGCGGCATACAAAATTTCCACAGGATGCATTGCATGTTTACCAGTACCATCTTTTACCTGGTGACGGCAACTGGTACCAGGTGCAGCAATGATTGTTTCTGCAGGCTGCTTTCTCACTGTTGGAAATAATACAAGCTCTCCTATCTTCATAGAGATATCGTAATGTTCTTTTTCATAACCAAATGAACCGGCCATACCGCAGCAACCGGATGGTATTACTTCTACGGAATAATTCTCCGGCAGTGATAATGCTTTTACAGAAGGCGCAACAGAAGACAATGCTTTCTGCTGGCAATGCCCGTGCAGTTTTATTTTTCGTTCTTCTTTTGTAAACAGCTCTTTTGATATATTACCCTTCTCAATTTCAGCCGCAATAAATTCATCTATCAAAAAAACATTGGCAGCAAGCGCTTTTGCCTTTTCAAGATTTGCATCACTGGCAAGATCGATGTACTCATCTTTAAAAGTAAGTATGGCAGATGGCTCAATACCTATTAAAGGAGTATCAGCAGTTATTAAGCCGGATAATGCTTCAATATTTTTGTTAGCGATCTTTTGTGCAGCACGTATCAAACCCTTACTTAACCATGCACGCCCGCTCTCTTCGTGTGCAGGTATCACCACATCATAACCTAATCTCTCCAGCAGCATGATTGCTTTAATACCGATTTCTGTATCATTATAATTAGTAAACTCATCACAAAAGAGAAATACTTTTTTATTACCACCACTCTTATTTGCACTTTTATGTTTCGCATACCATTTATGTAAAGTGATTTTATACATGGTGGGCATCGACCGCTTTACAGCAAAACCACTTATTTTTTTTATAATGTTGCTCACTGCAGTAGTCGTCATCATAAAATTATATATACCCGGTGCTATTGCGCCCAGCTTTGCCGACCTGCTGAAATTAGCGATGAGCTTCGACCTGAAGGGCACTCCATTTGCATCATAATAATGCTGCATGAATTCTGCTTTCAGCTTTGCTATATCCACATTACTCGGGCATTCTGATTTACATCCTTTGCAGCTGAGACACAGATCCATCACTTCATATATCTCTTTATGATCAAACCGGTTTATCTTATTTGAATTAGTAAGAAACTCCCGCAAAATATTTGCCCTTGCCCTTGTTGTATCCTTTTCGTCTTTTGTTGCCATAAAGGAAGGGCACATTGTTCCGCCACTTAAATGCGACTTGCGGCAATCACCACTTCCATTGCATTGCTCTGCATGCTGCAGTACATCCTGGTTATGATAACGGAACACCGTTTTAAATGCTGGCGTTTGCTGCCCCGGTGTATACCGGAGCATCGTATTCATGGAAGGCGTATCAACAATTTTATTGGGATTAAAAATATTGGCAGGATCCCAGGTACGCTTTACCTGTTTCAGCAATTCATAATTTTTTTGACCCACCATTTGTTTTATGAATTCACCACGCAATCTGCCGTCACCATGCTCCCCACTTAATGAACCATTATATTTCTTTACAAGTGTTGCAATCTCTTCTGCGATCACCCTGAACAAACGGTTACCCTCTGCTGTTTTTAAATTGATGATGGGGCGCAAATGAATTTCACCACTGCCGGCATGCGCATAATGCACAGAGTATAACCCGTGCTTTTTTAGTATCTCATTAAAATCTGCTATATAAGCAGGCAGGTCATGCACATCCACGGCTGTATCTTCAATTACAGGAACAGCCTTTTCATCACCGGGTAAATTACTGAGCAGGCCAAGTCCTGCTTTCCGCAATGCCCATATTTTTTTTGAATCATTGCCAAACAATAATGGGAAATGATACCCCAGCCCTGCTGAACGCATAGCGGTTTCAACTGCGCCAGCCATTGCAGTTATTTCTTCTTTTGTATTCCTGCAAAATTCAATTACAAGAATTGCACCCGGGTCGCCTTGTACAAAAAAACGGTTCTTACTTTGTTCAATATTATTTTTGGTACACTCTAAAATATAATGATCGATCAGTTCACTGGCGCTTGGCTTAAACTGCATCGCAATAATATTTGCCTTCAGTGATTCATCAATACTGTTGAAATGAACGCAGAGCAACCCCACTTCTTTTGGAGGCAGGTCTACCACGTTCAGTTTTATTTCGGTAATAAATGCAAGTGTACCTTCAGAGCCGGCGATCAGTTTACAAAAATTAAAATCAGTCTCACCTGCCGTAAACGGGTCTGTTTCGAGTAATTCATCAATGGCATAACCGGTATTTCTTCTTTCAACAGATCTTTTTGGAAATTCTTTTCTTATCTCAACCTGGTTATCGTAATTACTCAGCAGGCTTCTTGTAGCTTTATAAATATTTGCTTCAAGTGTATCACCCTCACATTTCTTATGAAATGTTTCCGTATCCATTGCTGCAAAAACAGCTTCAGTACCATCGCTCAGTATTGCATTTACTTCCAGCAGATGTTCTCTTGTGCTCCTGTATACAACTGAGTTTGACCCACAGGAGTTATTACCAACCATCCCTCCTATCATCGCCCTGTTGGCTGTGGATGTTTCAGGACCAAAAAACAGATTATGCGGTTTCAGGTACATATTCAGTTCATCTCTCACCACACCCGGTTGCACCCTTATCCATTTCTCTTCTTTATTGAGTTCGATAATACCCGTAAAATATTTAGAGACATCCACGATGATACCATCACCAACCACCTGGCCGGCCAGTGATGTGCCGGCTGTTCTTGGTATCAAAGAAGTTTGCTGCTCTTTTGCAAAAGCAATTAATTTCTTTATATCTGTCTTTGATTTTGGAATAGCTACTGCCAGCGGCATTTCACGGTATGCTGAGGCATCGGTTGCATACAGTATCCGCATTGTATCGTCGTAATATAGATCCCCGTCTAAAGTTGCTGCTAATGCTTTCAGCTTATTGGTCATCAGTGTAAGGCAATTTTATTGGCAGGCGAAATTAAACACTTTTAGCATAGGGTTGATGATATGTGATAAGTGAACCTCATTTTAATTCCTCGAAAACACCGGTGAGTTTATTCTTACGTACATTATCCCAGTTAAAATACCTGCCATTCATGGCCACATATACACCCGGGGGAAGACTTTGCGCAAAAGCAAGAGCACTGCCCAGGTTAAACAGGCCATCCGAACTGCCAAATTTTATCGGGATCATGGCGCCTGTAAGGATGATGGTCTTATTGGTGATGGCTGCAGCAATTACCCTTGCAGTCTCAGCCATGGTATCTGTACCATGTGTAATAACGATCTGGTCCTCCTCGCAGTTCCTGCACTGGTGAACAATCAGGCTTCTGTCTTCGTCCGTCATTTCAAGACTGTCGATCATCATCAGGGTACGTATTTCAACCGGCAGTTTATTGCGGCCCATTTCAAGCAGGTCATGCAGGTGTGTGTCTTTGAAAAAAAGCTTTCCATTTAATTCATTATATTCTTTATCAAATGTGCCACCTGTTATAAAAATGCGGATACCCATTACTGTATTTTTTTCAAAGCGAAATTAAAAAATATAAAATAAAAAAGGCACACGGTCATGTGTGCCTTCAACCTGCAAAACTCAAAAATTATTTAGCCGGTCTTTTATAACTTTTACTTTTTTTCATTTCACCCAGTTTATTTAACTGTTCCTGCGTAAGTACTTTCTCAAAAGAAGCCTTGTGTTCTTCCTTTAAAGCCATCAACTGCGCTTTCTTCTCTTCCCTTCCAAGGTTATCATTTTCCTTAATGGCTTTCATTTTTGAATGAATATTTTCACGATTTGCTTTCAGGCGCTGCACCTGTTCATCTGATAACCCCAGGTTTGTTTTCATTTTATCCATCCGTTTGGCAGCTCTTTCCCGTTGCTTTTCTTCTCCCAGCTTTTTCTGTTCAGCCATTTTTGTCTTTTGTTCCGGGGTAAGCATTCCCTCAAATTTTGCCTTACGTTCTTTCAGCAATGCCTGTTTTCTGTCACGCTGTTCTTTTACAGTAATCTTTTCGTTACTGTTTAGTTCCTTCATTTGCTTTTTGAAAGCTTCATTGTCCTCCTTCAATTGCTTTTTCTGGGTTTCAGACAGGTTAAGATTTTTCATCATCATACCATGATGATGGCCACGTTTTCCTTTTTTAAACTCTTTTTGCTTTTGAGCACTTACTGTTGCAAATAGTGTCACAACAGCAACCAGCGTCATAACTATTTTCTTCATGTTTATTAAATTTTGCTATTCAGACCATCCATTATTGCAGTGGTTTAAAATTTCAGTCAAAAAGCTTTGTTAAGGGCATTACTACAGCATAATATTCACTAAGAATTTCTTTATCAATTAGTTGGGTTTAAATTATTCCATTTATCCTCTGCAAAGGTTTGCAGAAAAAAACTTATTGAAATTTTTCAATCGGTACACCTTTGTGTACTACACAAACGGGTACTGAAAATCAATCACTTAAACGCCAAAAAGTAAAAAGCGGACACAATTATTGTCAAACAGACAATTCCTATCTGGTTAAAAATCAATAATAAACATAGGCATCATTCGTTTTATGTAGTAATCCAAACATTCAATGAACCTCTGATACCATGAGAAACCTGGTAAAACACATTGTGCCGGCAATGCAATTGCATTTTGTTACAAAGAATTGTAACAGCACACCTATTAAATCATCCCTACCATCATTAAAAGTATTATTTATTGTTGCCTTCCTGGCTTTGGTAAACGTATCTTTTGGCCAGAAGACCTGGAATGGCGCCTCAGGCGGTAACTGGGGAACTGGCTCCAACTGGAATCCAACAGGTGTTCCAACTTCATCAGATGATGTAATTATTCCGAATGATGATGATGTGGTTGTGAATGTAGCTGCTGCTGCCTGCAAAACATTGACAATAAATGGCGGTAACAGGGATAATACAATTACTATTAGTGGAACTAATACGCTTACCGTAAGCGGCGCTGTAACGATCAATGCACCTACATCTAATAACAGGGATAAGATTATTGCGGTAGGCGGAGGCACACTAACCTGTACTTCTATAACAATGAGTGCAACAGGCGCTGCATCGAGGACCGCACAGGTAACGCTTGCGGGTGGTACTGTGAATGTGACCGGGAATATTTCCATGAGTACCAATAACTATTTTACATGTACAGGCGCAGGCACATTGAATCTTGGTGGAAATATGACGGGGGGTACTTTTGCCGCAGGAACAGGTACAGTAAACTGTAATGGTGCCACGGCACAGGTATTTGGGAGTACCTCGCCGACTGCCTTCTACAATTTTACAGTAAATAAAACTGCGGCAGCCAATACGGTAACCAGCAATGGGAGTGCCTTTACTGTTTCAAATAATCTTACTGTAACACAGGGCAATTTAACGTTGGCCGCAACAGATAACGATTACAGCATTTCTAATAATTTAACTGTGGCATCCAATGGAACACTTACGCATAATGTAAGCTGGGATACCTACGGCAAGCTGATCTCTGTAGCTGGTAATATTGATATTGCCGGCACTTTTACTTACAGCAACCGTTCTCATATACAAATGACTGGTAACAATAAAACTATCAGTACGGGAACTTCAGCCATTGGTATCCTTACATTACTTACTGGCAATATCTCAGCAAACGGAACGGTTACTATAAATGATAACTTCTGGGCTACATTTGGCAGCACCGGCAGTTTTCATACCAATGGTCAAACGGTTAATGCCAATGGTGCTCTTTTAAATTCCGGCGGAACGTTATATATAGATGGCGGAACACTCAATGTTTCAGGCGGGCTGTATATAGGCTATGCGTCCAGTAATGGCAGTGTCAATTTCAGTTCAGGCACTTTAAATGCAGATTTTGTAAATGTGGGAGACGGAACCCGTACAGGAACAGTTGCCCAGTCAGGCGGCACAGCCAATATCAGCGGCGCTTTAACGATAAATGGCTCCTGCTCTTATACCTGCAGTAATTCCCCTGCAATAAATCTTGGTGGAAACTTTACCAACAATGGCACTTTTACAGCAGCTACCGGCACAGTTACTACAAACGGCAGCAGCGCTTTAAGCATTGGAGGTACTACGGCTACCACTTTTTATAATTTAACCAATACAAATACAAACGCCACTGGTGTTTCTTTAGGTAATAATATAACGGTTAGTAACAACCTGACTTTATCATCTGCATCAAATGGTAAAATAACAACAGGATCATACAAACTGATCCTTACCAAAACAACACCATTAACGGCGATCACTGGTGCCAGCTCAACAAAGTATATTGCAGGTAATCTCCAATTTGCTTACCCAGCAGGTACAACCACCAGTTTGGTATACCCGATTGGAACAACTTCTGTATATGCGCCGGTTACCATTTCGGTTACAGGCGCAGCCAGCAGTTTAAACATACTGGCATCCACCACTACCGGTACACCAACAAACGAAAATAACCCTGTTACCAATTCATCAGGAATAAATCAAAGCCAGAAAGCCGGTAATTACTGGACACTGACAAACATAAGCGGTACACTTACAAATTATACTGCCACTTTTGATTTTTCCAATACAACCAATACCGGAACGACTTCCAGTTATACTTTAAGAAATTACTCATCGGCCTGGGCTACTTCGGGTACGGTAACCTTACCCACGTCAACTACAATACGTGGGGCATCTTTAACAACTTTTGGTGAGTTTGAAGCAGGTGTTGCCAACCCTGCTCCAAGCGTTTCTGCAAACCCTTCCAATAGTTCAATTTGCCCGGCAGCCAATACATCTTTTACAAGTACAGCAACTGCTTCACCAGCAGCTACGGTGCAATGGCAGCGCAATGCAGGTTCCGGTTATGTGAATATTACATCTGCTAACCAGGACGGAACAGCTACTTATGGCGGTTACACAAGTACAACACTTTCTATAACGGCAGCAACAGCATCAATGACTGGCTATTTATACCGTGCAGTGTTTACTAATATAAATGGTTCTGGAACATCATCGGGTGCTACGCTAACGATTTATACACTGCCTTCAGCAAGTATTTCTTACACAGGAAGCCCTTATTGTATAACTGGCGGTACTGCAACAGTAACCCGTAGTGGACAGACCGGCGGTACTTACTCTTCAACAGCAGGGTTAAGTATAAATAGTTCTACCGGTGATATTACGCTTGCAAGCACCACCCCCGGAACTTATACTGTTACATACAGTTTCACAAACGGCACCTGCAGCAACAGCACCACCACGAATGTTACAGTAAACAGCGTGGTAAATAAAACTGTTGCGGCAGCAGCATCTGCTGTTTGTTACGGAACCGGTACTAATATCACAGTAGCTTCATCACAAACCGGCGTTGACTACCAATTAAGAAATAATGCCGATAACAGTTTGATTGGAAGTGTTGTAACAGGTAATGGCGGTACTATTAGCCTGCCAACAGGCAATTTAACAAGTGCCACCACCTTTAATGTACTGGGTACAGTTTCAGCCGGATGTTCCGCACAAATGAGTGCCACAGCTACTGTAACCATTAATGCATTACCAACACCAAGCATCAGCGCTAACTATTGTATCGGCGCAGGGCTCGTACGGCTCACTTCAACATCAGCAACTTCATACTTATGGAGCACTGATGAAACAACACAGTATATTGATGTGGATATGGCGGGCGCATACAGTGTTACTGTTACAAATGCGGCTGGTTGCAGTAATTCAGCAACGTATAATCTTGCAACAGAAATGGTTACAAACGGAAATTTTTCTGCAGGCAATACAGGATTTTCCACCGGCTATTCTTACACAACAACAAACTTATACCCCGAAGGGTACTATGCAGTTGGACCAAATGCAAATACCTACCATAGCAATTTCTTTGGAACAGAAAAGAAAAAGCCGGGCACAGGTAATTTTATGGTGGTGAATGGCAGCCCCACTACGCAAAATGTATGGCAACAAACACTCACGGTTACGCCTAACACAACTTACTATTTTTCTGCATACGCAATGAGCGTTAATAATGGCAGTCCCTTTGCCCAGCTCCAGTTCTCAATAAATGGCGTGCAGGTAGGATCTACAGCCAACCTGGTATCAGGCGCTTCAAGTACAGCAGGACCATTTACCTGGGTACGTTTTTATGGGCAATGGAATTCAGGAGCCAGTACTTCAGCAATATTAAATATTCTTGATCTGCAAACAGCCGCCGGCGGTAATGATTTTGGTATTGATGATATTTCATTCAGTACCTTATCTCCTGGTGCCACTTCTGCCGCACCTACAGGAAATGGCGGTAGCCCGCTGTGTTCAGGCAATACTTTAAACCTGCTGGCCAATGTAACTAATGGAACTTATCCATTAACTTATGCATGGACTGGCCCCAATTCATTTACATCTTCTTTACAAAATCCTTCTATAGCCAATGCAACAACAGCGGCAACCGGTACTTATTACCTGACAGTAACGGATACATATGGATGTACCACTAATGCGAATACTGCAGTAACAGTAAACCAGACGCCATCCATGACAAGTGCATCTTCTAAAACGATTTGTACCGGAAGTTCTGTGGCATTATCACTTACAAGTGATGTTTCCTCAAACTATTCATGGATAGCTGCAAGCAACGGAAATGTTGGAGGAGAAAGTACAACCAGCCAGTCAGGCAGTACAATAAATAACACATTAACCAATGCCACTTCAGGATCAGAAAATGTAGTTTATACTGTAACGCCTACTTCCACCACAGGAAGTTGTGCAGGCAGCCCGCAGACGGTAACTATTACTGTGATACCTGCTTCTGCCGGTGGCACAGCAGCTTCTGCACAAACGATCTGTTCTGGCAGCAGCCCTGCTGATCTTACACTAACCGGTAATACCGGCAGCGTGGTTAAATGGCAATACTCTACTGATAATTTTGTAAGCAGTATTAATGATATTGCTTCAAGTGCATCTACCACACTTACAAGTGCACAGATGGGAACGCTTACTGCTAACCGCTATTTCAGGGCGCAGGTACAAAGCAGCCCATGTGCAGTAGCTTATTCAAATACTATACTGGTAACTGTTAGCCAGGCATCGGTTGGTGGCACTGCCTCTTCTGCTCAAACGATCTGTTCAGGCAGCAGCCCCGTTAACTTAACACTGGCGGGTAATACAGGCAGCGTGGTTAAATGGCAATATTCTACTGATAACTTTGTAAGCAGCATTAATGATATTGCTTCAAGTGCTTCCACTACATTAACAAGTGCATCAATGGGCTCGCTTACCGGCAACCGATATTACAGGGCACAGGTGCAAAACAGTCCTTGTGCGGTGGCGTATTCAAATACCATACTGATAACCGTTAACCCGGCATCAGCAGGTGGTACGGCTTCTTCTGATCAAACGATTTGTTCAGGCAGCAGCCCGGCTAACCTTACATTGTCTGGTAATACCGGCAGCGTGGTGAAATGGCAGTATTCCACCAATAATTTTTCAACAAGTACCGATATTTCTTCAAGTGCATCAACTACTTTAACCAGTGCACAAATGGGCACACTTACAGGCAACCGTTATTACAGGGCACAGGTACAAAACAGCCCTTGTGCAGTAGCTTATTCAAATATTATATTGATAACTGTAAGCGCTGCATCAGCAGGTGGTACGGCCTCTTCTGCACAAACTATCTGTTCTGGCAGCAGCCCGGCTAATTTAACACTGGCAAGTAATACAGGCGGCGTGGTTAAATGGCAGTATTCTACTGATAACTTCGTTAGTGATATCAATGATATTGCATCAAGTGCATCAACTACTTTAACAAGTGCATTAATGGGCACATTGACTGCCAACCGTTATTTCAGGGCACAGGTACAAAACAGCCCTTGTGCAGTGGCTTATTCAAATGCGGTATTGATCACTGTTAATGCATCAGTGGGCGGAACAGCTTCTTCTGATCAAACGATCTGTTCAGGCAGCAGCCCGGCTAACCTGACACTGAGCGGTTATGCAGGAAGTATTGTAAGGTGGCAGTATTCTACCGATAACTTTGTAAGCAGTACTAATAATATTGCAGCCAGTGCATCAGCAACACTAACCAGTGCACAAATGGGCACGCTCTCCGGCGACCGTTATTACAGGGCGCAGGTGCAAAATGGTTCCTGTACGGTAGCCTATTCAAATACTATATTCATAGATGTAAGTCCTGCATCTGTGGGTGGCACAGCTTCTTCTGCACAAACGATCTGTTCCGGCAGCAGCCCGGCCGACCTTACACTGGCGAGCAATACAGGCAACGTGGTTAAATGGCAATATTCTACTGATAACTTTGTAAGCAGCATTAATGATATTGCGTCAAGTGCATCAACTACTTTAACAAGTGCACAGATGGGTACGCTTTCCGGCAACCGTTACTTCAGGGCACAGGTACAAAGCAGCCCTTGTGCGGTAGCTTATTCAAATGCAGTATTGATCACTGTTAGTCAGGCATCTGCTGGTGGCACAGCCTCTTCTGCGCAAACGATCTGTTCCGGCAGCAGCCCGGCTAACTTAACGCTTGCAAGCAATACAGGCAGTGTGGTTAAATGGCAATATTCTACTGACAACTTTGTAAGTGACATCAATGATATCGCATCAAGTGCATCAACTACTTTAACAAGTGCATTGATGGGCACATTGACTGCTAACCGTTATTACAGGGCACAGGTACAAAACAGCCCTTGTGCGGTGGCTTACTCAAATGCAGTATTAATTACTGTTAATACATCGGTGGGTGGTACGGCTTCTTCTGCTCAAACGATCTGTTCTGGCAGCAGCCCAGCTAACTTAACACTGGCAAGCAATACAGGCAGCGTGGTTAAATGGCAGTATTCTACTGATAATTTTGTAAGCAGTATTAATGATATTGCATCAAGTGCATCCACTACATTAACAAGCGCACAAATGGGTACGCTTACTGGCAACCGCTACTACAGGGCGCAGGTACAAAATGGTTCCTGTACTGTAGCTTATTCTTCTGTGGTACTGATCACCGTGAGTACAGCATCTGCAGGTGGTACAGCTTCTTCTGCTCAAACGATTTGTTCCGGCAGCAGCCCGGCTAATATAACCCTGGCAAGCAATAATGGCAGCGTGGTTAAGTGGCAATATTCTACCGACAACTTCGTAAGTGATATTAATGACATCGCATCCAGTGCATCCACTACTTTAACAAGTGCGTTAATGGGTACGCTTACTGCCAACCGTTATTACAGGGCACAGGTACAAAACAGCCCTTGTGCAGTGGCTTACTCAAATGCAGTATTAATTACTGTTAATACTTCGGTGGGTGGTACGGCTTCTTCTGCTCAAACGATCTGTTCCGGCAGCAGCCCCACCAACTTAACGCTCGCAAGTAATACAGGCAGCGTGGTTAAATGGCAATACTCTACTGATAACTTTGTAAGCAGCATTAACGATATTTCTTCAAGTGCATCCACTACATTAACAAGTGCACAAATGGGTACACTTACTGCTAACCGTTACTACAGGGCACAGGTACAAAATGGCTCTTGTACGGTTGCTTACTCTTCTGTGGTGCTGATCACTGTAAGTTCAGCATCTGCAGGTGGTACGGCCTCTTCTGCTCAAACGATCTGTTCAGGCAACAGCCCGGCTAACTTAACACTGGCAAGCAATACTGGCAGCGTGGTTAAATGGCAATATTCTACTGACAACTTTGTAAGCGACATTAACGATATAGCTTCAAGTGCATCCACCACACTTACAAGTGCATTGATGGGTACGCTTACTGCTAACCGCTACTTCAGGGCACAGGTACAAAACAGCCCTTGTGCAGTGGCTTACTCTAATGCAGTATTGATCACTGTTAATACATCAGTGGGTGGCACAGCTTCTTCTGCGCAAACGATCTGTTCCGGCAGCAGCCCGGCTAACTTAACGCTGGCAAGTAATACAGGCAGCGTGGTTAAATGGCAATATTCTACTGATAATTTTGTAAGCAGCATCAATGATATTGCTTCAAGCGCATCAACCACTTTAACAAGCGCACAAATGGGTACGCTTACTGCTAACCGTTATTTCAGGGCACAGGTACAGAATGGTTCCTGCACTGTAGCTTATTCTTCTGTGGTACTGATCACCGTGAGTACAGCATCTGCCGGCGGCACGGCTTCTTCTGCGCAAACAATCTGTTCTGGTAACAGCCCAGCTAACTTAACCCTGGCAAGCAATAACGGCAGCGTGGTTAAGTGGCAATACTCTACTGATAACTTTGTAAGCGACATCAATGATATTGCTTCAAGTGCGTCAACCACTTTAACAAGTGCATTAATGGGTACGCTTACTGCTAACCGTTATTACAGGGCTCAAGTACAAAACAGTCCTTGTGCGGTGGCTTACTCAAATGCAGTTTTAATTACTGTTAATACATCTGTAGGTGGCACAGCTTCTTCTGCTCAAACGATCTGTTCCGGCAGCAGCCCCGCTAACCTGACACTGGCTAGCAATACTGGCAGCGTGGTTAAATGGCAATACTCTACTGATAACTTTGTAAGCAGCATCAATGATATATCATCAAGTGCTTCCACTACACTTACAAGCGCACAAATGGGTACGCTTACTGCTAACCGTTACTTCAGGGCACAGGTACAAAATGGCTCTTGTACGGTTGCTTACTCTTCTGTGGTACTGATCACCGTGAGTACAGCATCTGCCGGCGGCACGGCTTCTTCTGCTCAAACGATCTGTTCTGGCAGCAGCCCGGCTAATATAACACTGGCAAGCAATAACGGCAGCGTGGTTAAATGGCAATACTCTACTGATAATTTTGTAAGCGATATTAATGACATTGCATCCAGTGCATCAACCACTTTAACAAGTGCGTTAATGGGTACGCTTACTGCCAACCGTTATTACAGGGCACAGGTTCAAAACAGTCCTTGTGCGGTGGCTTACTCTAATGCAGTATTAATCACTGTTAATACATCGGTGGGTGGCACGGCTTCTTCTGCTCAAACGATCTGTTCTGGCAGCAGCCCCGCTAACCTGACACTGGCAAGTAACACTGGCAGCGTGGTAAGATGGCAATATTCAACTGATAATTTTGTAAGCAGCATCAATAATATTGGATCAAGTGCATCCACCACTTTAACAAGTGCATTAATGGGTACACTTACTGCCAACCGTTACTTCAGGGCACAGGTACAAAATGGTTCTTGTACTGTAGCTTATTCTTCTGTGGTATTGATCACCGTGAGTTCAGCATCTGCAGGCGGTACGGCTTCTTCTGCTCAAACGATCTGTTCTGGAAGCAGCCCGGCTAATATAACACTGGCAAGCAATAACGGCAGCGTGGTTAAATGGCAATACTCTACTGATAACTTTGTAAGCGACATAAATGATATCGCATCGAGTGCATCAACCACTTTAACAAGTGCATTAATGGGCACATTGACTGCTAACCGTTACTTCAGGGCACAGGTACAAAACAGTCCTTGTGCGGTGGCTTATTCAAATGCAATTTTAATTACCGTTAATACATCAGTGGGTGGTACAGCATCTTCTGTTCAAACGATTTGTTCAGGTAACAGCCCTGCTAACCTGACACTGGCAAGCAATACTGGCAGCGTGGTTAAATGGCAGTATTCTACAGATAACTTTGTAAGCAGTACCAATGATATCTCATCAAGTGCTTCCACTACTTTAACAAGTGCATTAATGGGTACGCTTACTGCTAACCGTTACTTCAGGGCTGTGGTACAAAACGGTTCTTGTGCAACAGCAAACTCAAATGCAGTATTGGTCACTGTTAATCCTGGCGGACAATGGATCGGGGGAACATCAGGTGACTGGAACAATGCATCCAACTGGTGTGGCGGCATTCCTACCACCGGCACCAATGTAATCATACCTGCAGGCGTTACTGTAAATATACAGTCGGCCAACGCAGTTGCCAATTCTGTAACGATTGCCGGTACGGCCAGCCTTGTAATGACAGGCGCTTATAACCTTGGTATTACATCGGGCGGATCCTTCAGCAACAATGGTACATTTAATGCATCATCCAGCACAGGTACAGTTTCTTTTGCAGGTAATGGCACTGTAAGCGGCACCACTACCTTTAAGAACATTGATACATATGGCGCCCTGGATTTTGGCACAGCCAGCACCATCAACGGCACTTTCAGTTTACAAACAGGTGGCAGTGTTACAGGACACTCTCCTACATATACCTGCCCATCATCAACATTATTATACAAGCCGGGCAGTACTTATACAAGAGGTCTTGAATGGACAAACAGCAGTTCTGGTGCAGGATACCCTGCAAACGTGCTTGTTCAAAATAATACAACAATCAATTTCCCTGCCGCAGGTGATGGATATGTATGCTATGATCTCCAGATAGACAATGGATCATCATTATTACAGAATTATTCCGGCGGAAGTTCCAGCCTGCATATAGGCAGAAATGTTACCATAACCGGTACGCTGGAACTGGGCACCAACACTGGTGGTGATATTTATGTGGGTGGCAGCTGGACAAGAAACAGCAGCGGTGTGTTCAATGCAAACAACCGTATGGTGATCTTTGAAGGACCATCTAATTTCAGTGGTAACGGAACATCTATGAGTACCATTTCGGCACCGGCATCTTCTGCAAAAGATAATGAAGGTGGCTTTGGTGGTGAAACTTTTGCGCACATCTGGATAAATAAATCCAGCACTGCAGACTCAGTTGTATTGCTTTCAAACATTACGGTAAACAGGGAAATAGGTTTCACAAGAGGCACCTTCAGCCTTGGTAATAATGATGTAACCATTGTATCAAACAGCAGCCGCACAGCTGATGTGGCCCCTATCACCAATACAGCGAATGTTGATATACGTTATGGCGGTACTGGTAAATTTGTGGTGCAACGCTTCATACATAATCCTACAGGTACCCGTGCATGGAGGTTGCTTACTGCACCATTACAAAGTACCGGTGCTCCATCGATCAATGAAGCATGGCAGGAAGGTGTTACCAACCCGGATAAAACAACTCCAAATGGCAGCGGCGGTATATACAACCCATGGCCCGGGTATGGCACCCATATTACAGGGCCTGGTGGTACCTATGATAGTACAAACGGTTTTGACCAGGGTACAAACAGCGCATCAATCCTGTATGCAAACTCGTCGGGATGGATAAGCCCTGCTTCCAACATAACTACAAAAGTTACTGACCAGCAGGGATGGATGTTGTTTGTGAGAGGTGACAGGAGCTTTGTGATCGGCAGCCAGTATGTAGCTTCACAAAATACGATCCTGGAACCTAAAGGACGTATCAATACTGGCAATGTGAGTGTACATGCTAATTCAGGTAAGATAGTGATGGGTAATCCTTATGCGTCTTCCATCAGCTTATTGAATATTGATGTGGCAGGTACAGCCGGTAAAAACAGCAGCTATTATCAATGGGATCCGAAAATGTACACTTCGTATACACAACCGGGTAAGTGGGTAGCATTTACTGGTGTTGGTAATTCGTTTGTACAAACCAGCAGTGAAAGCAGCTATGCTTCGGATGGCACTATAGAATCCGGGCAGGCATTTGTACTGGATGTACCAACTGCAGGTAACATCATATTCCATGAGTCAGATAAAAAAGCACTCAGCAGCAGTCTTATCGGTATTTCAAGTGGTGTGGCCGCAAGACCAGGTTCCAACCAGTATGGCCTGTTCCGTTCAGATATCCTGGCAGGCAATGAAGGTAAATTCACGCTAACAGACGGCGTACTGAATATCTTCAATAGTTCGTATGATAATAAAGCGAATGCGGCAGATGCCAAAAAACTGATCAGCTTCAATACAAAAGAAAGCCTGAGTATATTGAGGGATTCTGTAAAAATGGCTATTGAAAAAAGAATGGATGTGCAGTCTGCTGATACCATCTTCTTTACTATGGCCAGGTTTAATGAATTGCCTTACCAGTTCAGGTTTAATGCAAGCGGCTTTGCCACAGGTATGCAGGCATGGCTGGAAGACAGCTATACGGGCAAGCGTACAACACTGAGCACAGCCGGCATTACTACGGTGGATTTCAATATTACCGCTGATGCGGCTTCAAAAGCGGAGAACAGGTTCAGGGTGGTATTTAAAAATTCGATTAACTATTCACTGCCAGTAACATTTACTAACGTAAAAGCGTGGCCGCAAAATAACAATGTAGCTGTTCAATGGAACGTGGAAAATGAATTGAACATAGAACAGTACGAAATAGAAAAATCATCAGACGGCCAGCATTTCACCAAAGCAGGCTCTACAACAGCCACGCAAAGCAACACTTACAACTGGCTGGATGAAACGGCGGCAGCTGGTAACAACTACTACCGTATCGTCAGCAGGGAAGCCAGCGGTAAACTGCTTTACAGCCAGGTGGTGAAAGTAAATATGGGCAGCATAGCAGGTAATATCAATGTATATCCAAATCCTGTAACCAATGGTGTGATCAAACTGAAGTTCACCAATATGGAAAAAGGCACTTACAATGTAAAACTTTTAAATGCCCTCGGACAAACAGTTATAGCAACAACTATCAACCATGCAGGTGGAAACAATACAAAAGAACTGGACACACCTGAAAAGCTGACAAGGGGAATATATCACCTTGAAATAAGCAACAACAATACATCTGCCAAAGTGATAAAAGTAATGGTGGAATAACTAAATAAATGTTTGCATGCCAATGCCCCGGGTTACCGGGGCATTTTTTATTGATCTATCCATATTTATTTTTTGCCGGGAATCTACCGGTTTGTAAATTGTATACCTATAACCAACCTGCTCCTTATGTCATTCCGTAATTTTTTTAAAAACAGGGAAAAAAGAAAAAAGATCGCACACTTTCTTGCCGGCCTGGTCATATTGATTCATGCTTATGAAAAGTATGAAAGTGGTCATCATTCCTGGGTGTATTTTACAGTCGCTGGTATTGCATTTACACTGATTGCGGCCCTGCATTCTAAAATTGAAAAAAAATTACCCTGGGTTGATGGTGTTTTCTTTTTGATAGAAAGTTCACTATCCTTTGTAGTGGCATATGAGTATTTTCATGTAGGTAAAAAAGCCCTGCCGGCCTGCTATGTTGCACTGGGCATATTTCAACTCTTTATGGCATTCTATAAATCAAAGAAAAATATGCGGATGCACAAAGCGGCACATTCGTAATTATTATTTAAACTTTTAAAGCAGAAACAATGAGCAATGTAAAATGGAAAGGTGTCTACCCTGCCCTGCTGACACCATTTACAGAAAATGACACTGTTGATTTTGAGTTATTCGGTAAGAATTTGAAAGCACAACTGGATGCAGGTGTGGAAGGATTGATCATTGGTGGTTCATTGGGTGAAGCCAGTACGCTGACAAAGGAAGAATTAAAACATTTATTATTATACGGAAAGGAAGAAGCAAATGCAAAAGCTCCTGTGATTATAAACATTGCCGAGCAGGCTACACGGGAAGCAGTAAAACTGGCCCAAAGTGCCGAACAGAACGGTGCGGATGGGCTGATGCTGTTACCACCGATGCGGTATAAAGCTGATGACAGGGAAACCACTGAATATTTAAAAACTGTTGCGGCTAATACATCATTACCAATCATGATCTATAACAATCCTCATGATTACGGCATCAATGTAACACTTACCATGTTCGAAGAACTGGCCAGGCATCCTAATATAGAAGCGGTGAAAGAATCCTCCAGAGATATATCAAATATCACCAGGATGAAAAATGCTTTTGGAAACCGTTTTAAAATTCTTTGCGGCGTGGATACGCTGACGTTAGAAGCGCTCGCTATAGGTGCAGACGGCCTTGTAGCCGGGCTGGTGGATGCTTTCCCTGCGGAAACAGTGGCCATCTACCGGTTAATGAAAGCAGGGCACTATCATGAAGCATTAAAAATTTATCGCTGGTTCCTGCCTGTACTGGAATTGGACATTCATCCCAAACTGGTTCAATATATTAAACTGGCAGCCACTCAAACGGGCATTGGAAGTGAATATGTAAGAGCGCCAAGATTAAGGCTTGAGGGCGAAGAAAAAGCAAAGGTGCTTGCCACTATCAATAAAGCGATAGAAACAAGACCTGTACTGCCCGATTATCTAAAATTAGAAATGCTGGAAAATGCTTAAAGGTTTTAACCTCGCCGGATTTACTGAGAGTAATGAAGGCGATCAGTTCATTCAATCATACAGTACAACAGAACAAAAAGATCTGCCGGAGAAATTTTTTATTGCCACAACGCAGGAAATTGATAAGGCCGTTGCGCTGGCTTCAAAAGCATTTGAAATATACAGATCTGTATCACCGGAAGCAAGAGCACTGTTCCTGGAAACCATTGCAGCAGAAATACTGCTGCTGGATGATGGATTGATCAAAAGAGCAATGCTTGAAACAGGTTTACCTGAAGCCAGGCTGATCAATGAACGTGGAAGAACAACAGGTCAATTAAAATTATTTGCAGCCGTATTGAGAGAAGGTTCCTGGGTGGAAGCAGTGATTGATGAAGCCTTGCCAGGGCGTCAACCATTGCCAAGGGCTGATATCAGGAAGATGCTGGTACCACTTGGACCTGTGGCTATATTCGGAGCCAGCAATTTTCCGTTTGCATTTTCTACTGCCGGCGGAGATACTGCTGCAGCGCTTGCTTCGGGCAACCCTGTAATTGTTAAAGCACATGAATCACATTTAGGCACAAACGAATTAATGGCAACCGCTGTAAAAAATGCAGCCATTAAATGCAACATGCCGGATGGTGTTTTCTCATTCATTATAGGCAATGATCCTGCCATCAGCCTGCAACTTGTAAAACAACCCGGTATCTGTGCAGTTGGGTTTACCGGTTCATACAATGCAGGTATGTCGATCTACAAAACGGCAGCAGTGGAAAGAGCAACACCTATTCCTGTATATGCAGAAATGAGCAGCATCAATCCTGTTATACTATTACCAGGGAAATTAAGATCAGATACCACCGGCATTGCAGCCATGCTTGCTGGCTCTATTAGTTTAGGTGTTGGACAATTTTGTACCAACCCTGGTCTGCTTTTTTTAATAAAAGATGAAAATACAGGCATATTTATTCAGCAGCTGTCAGAAAAATTAGCTGCAATACCTGCAGGCTCAATGCTTAACAAAAATGTTTGTACCAATTATTACAGGAATAAAGCATCGGTAACAAGTCAGGCAGGCATCAGCATCGTGTATGAAGGGAGTAATGAAGAGACTGCTACGAAAGGTACACCTGCCTTGCTGCAAACAACTGCTGCCAATTTTATTTCCAATACAGCGCTGCAAACAGAAATATTTGGTCCGGCTTCTTTGCTTGTACTGTGCGATGATAAAACCGAAATGCAGCATGCCCTGGAAATATTGCACGGGCAACTAACCGGCACCGTTATCGGAACCATTGATGATATTAAAGCGTTCCGTACCTGTATTGATGTGTTATCTTCCAAAACTGGCAGACTAATATACAATGCTGTTCCAACCGGTGTGGAGGTTTGTCATGCGATGGTGCATGGAGGCCCCTACCCTGCCACAACTGACAGCCGTAGTACTTCTGTGGGTGCTGATGCCATTAAAAGATTTGCACGCCCGCTGTGCTGGCAGGATTGCCCGATGGAATTTCTGCCGGCTGCATTACAAAACGATAACCCGTTAAATATTATGCGTAAAATAAACGGGCAGTACACAAACAAAGTTTTATAACAATATGCCTGCAAAAAAATTCTTTTGTATTGATGCTCATACCTGCGGCAACCCCGTGCGGCTGGTTGCAGGCGGTGGGCCATTTTTAGAGGGCAACAACATGAGTGAAAAACGGCAGCATTTTTTAAAAGAATATGACTGGATAAGAAAGGGCCTGATGTTTGAACCACGTGGGCATGACATGATGAGTGGCAGTATCCTTTATCCACCGCATGATCCGGCAAATGATGTGGCTGTATTGTTTATTGAAACAAGCGGTTGCCTGCCCATGTGTGGTCATGGCACCATTGGCACAATTACCATCGCTATTGAAGAAGGATTGATCACGCCAAAGACACCCGGTATTATACGTATGGAAGCGCCTGCCGGGCTTGTTTTGATCAGCTACAAACAGGAAGGGAAAAAAGTAAAGACCGTTAAATTGACGAATGTCCCGTCTTACCTTGCTGCAGAAGGATTGACTGCTGCATGTCCTGAATTGGGAGAATTAGTGATCGACGTTTCTTATGGTGGTAATTTTTATGCGATCGTTGATGTACAAAAAAATTTTAAAGGCATTGAGTATTACGCCGCAGATAAATTAATTGCATGGGCAAGAGTGCTAAGAAAAAACATCAATGAAAAATATGAATTTGTGCATCCTGAAAACCCAACCATTAATGGCTGCTCTCATATTTTGTGGACTGGTGCAGTAATGGATAAAACATCTACTGCACGTAATGCAGTGTTTTATGGTGATAAGGCGATCGACCGCAGTCCCTGCGGTACCGGCACCTCTGCAAGAATGGCACAATGGTATGCAAAAGGGAAATTAAAGAAAGGTGATCTTTTTATACATGAAAGTATCATTGGTTCAAAATTTACCGGCACTATCGAAGAAGAAATCTTTGTTGCAGGAAAACCCGCCATCAGGCCGGGCATTGAAGGCTGGGCAAGGATCTATGGATATAATACCATCACCATCGATGAAGATGACGATCCCTATGCGCATGGGTTCCAGGTGGTATAATTTTTTAAGCTGATCATTTATGAAGGCATTGATAATTGGCGGCGGCATTACCGGTTTGTGTTCTGCATATTACCTTCAGCAAACAGGCTGGAATGTAACGGTAATTGACAAAACTGACCTGTCGGATAACTGCTCTTATGGAAATCTCGGTATGATTGTACCAAGTCATTTTGTTCCGCTGGCGGCACCGGGCATGGTGTCGCAGGGTATCAAATGGATGTTCAACAGCCGTAGTCCCTTTTATGTAAAGCCGTCATTAAATTCAAATCTTATTTCCTGGGGGTTAAAATTTTTAAAAAGCGCCACCGTAAAAAATACAGAACAGGCGGCCTTGCCGCTCCGTGACATTAACCTGCTGAGTAAAACTTTGTATGAAGAACTTTCTTCACAACCCGGTTTTGATTTTGCAATGGAAAAGAAAGGCATCATCATGTATTTCAAAACTGCAAAGACGGGAGAAGAAGAAATACATCTTGCTGAAAAGGCCCGGTCTATGGGGCTGGATGCAGCAGCGCTGGATCAAAAAGAATTGCAGGCATTAGAGCCGGAAACTGCACTGGATGTTTTAGGTGGTATCCATTACCGTTGTGATGCCCATCTTTATCCCAACTTTTTAATGCAGCAATTACTTACTCATTTAAAAAAAGCTGGTGTTCATATTGAAACAAACTCTACAGTTGAAAGCATAACAACTGTTGATGGCCTGATTAAGAAAATAAATTGTGGTGAAAAAGCATTTGAAGGAGATATTGTATTGTTTGCTGCCGGAGCCTGGTTGCCACAACTAACAAAGATGGCCGGTATTCATCTTCCATTGATGCCAGGAAAAGGTTATTCTGTTACTTATAAGGATCCTGTAAAAAAACTGAACATTCCTGCTATACTTTGTGAAGCCCGTGTTGCCATTACGCCAATGAATGGGTATATGCGTTATGGTGGCACTATGGAAATTGCACCTGTAAACAATAAGATAAATATGAAAAGAGTGGAAGGCATTATCCATTCTGTGCCTGAATATTTTCCGGGCATCCGGCTAAATATGCCGGCTGAAAAAGATGTATGGTATGGCTTCAGGCCATGTACCCCGGATGGCGTACCTTATATCGGCTTTTCTAAACAAATAAAAAATTTACTGATCGTAGGTGGTCACGCCATGAGCGGCTTAAGCCTGGGGCCAGCCACCGGTAAACTTATAAGTGAACTGGCTAATAACAGGAAAACATCCATTAATATGAGTATTTTCAATCCCGGTAGATTTTCATGATGAGTAATGCAGAAAAGTACAGGAGTCGTTAGCTATCTGCTGTGACACAACAATGCTGAAAAAGTACCAATGCCGGCTAAATAATAACGATAAACCAACCACCGCTTATGAAATACAAATTTCTTGTCCTCGTTACAGTATTTTTTATTGCTGCCAATGTTTTTGCACAACCGAACGAACCGTATGTGCCCTGTAATGAAATGCCGGTATTGATACAGGGTTACTATACAGATATAAAGTCGCTTAACAGGGTATACATAGTAACCGGTTCACCAGAAAAAAGAGAAAGGTATAAGCAACTGGCAGCTGACTACGCCACCAGGTTAAATACAGTCGATTTCAACACACTCAACCAGGAATGTAAAGCCGATTATATTTTATTTAAAAGAGACCTCGATGAAATTATTCACCAGGCAAACGAAGAGGCAAATGAATACAACGAAGTGAAACAATGGTTTCCTTTTGCTGATTCCCTGTATGCACTGGAGAAATTACGCAGGCGTGGCGGTACAGCAGATGGCAAAAATGTGGCAGCTAATTTTTCAGCTTCTATTAAGCAGATACAGGTATTGCAGTCAAAACTTACAAATGAAAAAAACATAACGGTCAGCAATAGCCGCCGTGCAGCTTTTATCATCAGCGGCATACAGGCTGGTTTAAAAAATGTATATGAATTTTATAACGGTTATGACCCATCTTTCAGCTGGTGGGTACCTGACCTGTATAAAAAACTGGATTCATCGCTGGCTGTTTATAAAACTGCATTCAAAATTGCTTCGGAAAAAAATGCGCCTAATAAAGATTCAAGCGGTATTGTTGGTTACCCCATCGGCAGGAATGAAATTATACGCCAGTTAAAATATGAATTAATTAACTATACACCGGAAGAACTCATTGAAATTGCCAACAAAGAATTTGCCTGGTGTGATAAGGAGATGCTGAAAGCATCGCAGGAAATGGGCTTTGGTAATGACTGGAAAAAAGCGATGGAGAAAGTAAAACAAAGTTATGTACCTGCCGGCGAACAGGCAGCGGCAATGGTAAAGCTCTACAATGAATCTGTGGCATTTTTAAAAGGCAAAGATCTTCTTACCATTCCGCCATTGGCCGAAGAAACCTGGCGCATTGTAATGATGACACCTGCACAACAGTTATTAAATCCTTTCTTTTATGGTGGTGAGGAATTTGCAGTGTCCTATCCAACCAACACAATGGAATTTAATGACAGGATGATGAGCATGCGTGGTAACAATCCTCACTTTTCAAGAGCTACTGTACACCATGAATTAATTGCCGGGCATTACATGCAGCAATTTATGAATGAAAGAGAAAAAGCATACCGGCACTACGAAACCGCTTTCTGGACGGAAGGCTGGGCCTTATACTGGGAAATGATCTTATGGAATGAAAATTTTCCCCGTTCTCCTGAAGACCGGGTTGGTATGCTGTTCTGGCGCATGCACCGTTGTGCAAGAATTATCTTTTCACTGAATTATCATATGGGTAAATGGTCGCCACAACAATGTATTGACTTCCTGGTAGACCGTGTTGGTCATGAAAGGGCAAATGCAGAAGGCGAAGTACGGCGTTCCTTTGTTGCAGATTACAGCTCGCTGTACCAGGTTGGTTATATGATCGGTGGCCTTGAGTTTATGGCATTAAAAAATGAAATGACCGCTAATGGAAAAATGACACTGAAACAGTTTCATGATGCAGTGATGAAAGAGAACTCGATGCCGGTGGAGATGCTGCGGAATATTTTACTGAACCTGCCACTAAAAAAAGATTATCAAACACAGTGGCGGTTTTATAAACTGCCCTGACCTGTAAACAAAGCATTCAGCCTGCTGTCTGTATAATCTTTTATAACCAGTAAAACGTTATTATACTTTTCAAATTCCCAGGCTTCGTGCATGGTGGTAAGCGCCACGCATTTCATCCCTGCATTAAGTGCGGATTCAATTCCTTTTGGAGCATCTTCAAATACGATACAATCGGCCGGAGCTATTTTTAATTTTTCAGCACATAAAAGATATGTTTCGGGGTCAGGCTTGCTTTTCTTTACTTCATCCGCACTGATCAATGCATCAAAAAAAGAACGGATGTTTAAACCATCCAGTACAAAATCAACATTAAACATGATGGCCGCAGTACCAATTGCCATTTTGATATCATGTTGTTTTGCATTTTTTAAAAAATCCTGCAGCCCGGGCAGCAACTGCAGGTATGGCCTGAATTCCCGCTGGTATTGCTCTTCCTTTGCATAACCCATCCGGCTTTTTTCTTCGTAGGTAAATTTACCGGGCAATATTCTTTCAATCACTTCTTCATTCTTCCCATAACACTCTTCTTTCATCCGCTCTATTGAAATACCGGCACCATTATCATTCATGATCCGGTGCCAGGCTTTGATGTGGTAGTGCATATCATCTATCATCGTGCCATTCAGGTCAAATAAAAACGCTCTTCGTATACTCATTCTTCTTATAGTTTAATAAAGGGATATTAAAAACGCCCATGCAATTTATAAAAATCACATGAGCGTTTATTTATTCGGTTATACTACCGGTAATTTTTTACCAGAACTTAACATACAGCGCTACCAATATCAGTAATGTTGCCACTATCATGGCAGTTACCGCAGGGCTTAATTTAAACATTGTTTTGTCAAGGATAAATGCTTTAGGATTAACTTTTGGTCCTGCAAGACTTATGCCTATCATCACCAGCATCGTAATAACAAAAGCCCAGCCCATATTGATCAGGAAGGGTATCTCATAAACACCATCATTATTCTTAAATGCTGTAAACAAAATATTTTCATGCCCAAAAACGCCTACAGCAAAACTGTTAAAGAAGATTGCCATAGCAAAACCTGTAATTAAACCAGCCACTGCAGCAGTGCCAGTGGTGCGTTTCCAGAACATACCCAGTATAAACATAGCGAATACGCCGGGGCTTATAAAACCGGTATATTTTTGTATGAATGTAAAACCACCTTCTCCACTGATGCCTAAAAGATCTTTCCACTCAAAAATTACTGCGAGTAAAATGGCAGCGAAAGCAGCTACTCTTCCTATCCAAACCATGCTTTTTTCTTCGTCGCCACTGGAAACATTACCAGCATCAGCCGCAGGTTTTTTCCTGAAATACTTTACATAAATATCCAGTGTAAAAATTGTTGCAATACTGTTTAGTTTACCGGCAAGCGATGCTACTATTGCAGCGGTTAATGCAGCGATCGCCAGTCCTTTTAAACCTGATGGCAGGAATCCAAGTATTGCTGAATAAGCCCCATCCATACCACTTAAACCTGGCAGGTGGCCGTTTGTATGTAATACATATGCAGCAATACCCGGCAGCATTACAATAATTGGCATCATCAGTTTTAAGAACCCTGCAAATAAAATTCCTTTACGTGCCGTTTGCAGGTCTGCACCAAGTGCACGCTGGGTTATATATTGATTGCAGCCCCAGTAATTCAGGTTTACAATCCACTGGCCTGCAAAATACATGGCAATACCCGGCAGGATTAAATATTTATTTATATCCGCCTGTGAAGAAGCTTCTGTTGGTTTCTTTAAAATCATATGAAAATGATCTGGTGCCTGGGTCATCAATGTTTTAAACCCGGCCAGGGCATCTTTTCCCAAACCAAATTTTTCACTCACAATGGTCAATGCAAAATAAATAGTAGCAAAACCGCCTACTATCAAAACAGCCACCTGTATTACATCTGTATAGCCAATCACTTTCATGCCGCCCAGCGTAATGATAAGTGAGAATACCGCAAGCCCGATCATTACAATATGCAGGTATTCCGGTCCAATCAAACCACTGATGGCAATAGCACCGAGATACAAAATAGAGGTAAGGTTTACAAAAACGTACAGTAATAACCAGAAAATTGCCATGATCAGTGATACCGTTTCATTATACCTCGTTTTTAAAAACTGGGGCATCGTGTAGATCTTATTCTTAAGATAGATCGGTATAAACCAAACCGCAATTATAATTAAAGCCAGTGCAGCGATCCATTCATACGCTGCTACCGCAATCCCAACAAAATATCCATTACCGCTCATGCCAATAAATTGCTCAGCAGAAATGTTGGACGCAATAAGTGAAGCGCCGATGGCCCACCAGGTCAATGAACCTTCTGCAAGAAAATAATCATGGGATGCAGTGATGGTAGCTTTCTTCTTTTTATGATACACCCAGTAGCCATAACCGGCAACCAGTATAAAATAAATAATAAAGATCAGTATATCCAGAGACGATAGATTACTCATAGCAAGCTAAGTGGGTTTAAATATTATGAAACAATCATTATTAAATTACCTGTAATATACTTCACTCCAGCGAAGTTCATTTTTAAATTGGTATAAATCTGTCTGTTTTCCAATTTTTACAAACTCGATACCCGCCATTTCAGCAAAATCTTCCATATGTTCTGCCGTCAAATTCTGGCTGTAACCTGTATGATGTGCACCGCCTGCCAGGATCCATGCAGCACAACCGTCATTCATATTTGGATAAGGTTTCCAGAGCACCCTTGCCACAGGCAGTTTGGGCAGGTCTGCAACCGGTGCCACTGCTTCCACCTCGTTTACGAGTAGACGAAAACGGTTCCCCATATCAATCACCGATGCATTAATAGCCGGTCCTGCAGGCGCATTAAATACCAGCCGCACAGGATCTGCTTTACCGCCAATACCCAGCGGGTGTACCTCACAGGATGGTTTACCGCTGGCTATACTTGGACATATCTCCAGCATATGTGAACCTAACACTAATGGATTGGCCGGGTCAAAGTGATAAGTATAATCTTCCATGAAACTGTTGCCACCCGGCAAACCGGTTCCCATTATTTTCATAGCTCTTACAAGTGCTGATGTTTTCCAGTCGCCCTCACCGGCAAAGCCATAGCCCTTTGCCATCATGCGCTGTGCACCGATGCCCGGTAATTGTATCATACCATGCAGGTCTTCAAACGTATCGCTAAAGCCCCTGAAGTTTCCATCTTCCATAAATGACTGCAGCCCCAATTCAATCCTTGCTGCATCTCGGAGTGCCTGGTATTGTTTGCCATCCTTTTTCAGTGAACTAACTACAGCGTATGTATCAAAATATTCCTGTACCAGTTTATCAACATCAGCATCGCTGGTCTCGTTTATCACTTTTACCAAATCACCAATGCCGTGGGTATTTACACTAAAACCAAACTGCATTTCAGCCTCTACTTTGTCACCATCGGTCACAGCCACAAAGCGCATGTTGTCACCAAAGCGTACAAACCTTGCACCCTGCCAGTCGTTCCAGCCGGCAGCAGCCCTTACCCATGCATTGATGCGTTCGATAACGACAGGGTCCTGCCAATGCCCCACCACCACTTTTCTTTTTAAACGCATGCGGCTCATTATAAAACCAAACTCCCTGTCGCCATGAGCGCTCTGGTTCAGGTTCATAAAATCCATATCAATATCATTCCACGGAATATCACGGTTAAACTGTGTATGCAGGTGAAGCAATGGTTTCTGTAATATCTTCAGCCCGTTGATCCACATTTTAGCCGGGGAAAAAGTATGCATCCATGCAATAATACCAATACATTTTTTTGAAGCATTGGCTTCGGCGCACACCGCATATATCTCTTCCGTGGATTTTACCGTAGGTTTAAACACAACAGTAACCGGTATGGCTGCCGCATTATTCAACGACGCTGCAATCTCCTGCGAATGCGCTGCCACCTGTTTCAATGTTTCTTCCCCGTATAAATGCTGGCTGCCTGTTACAAACCAAACTTCCAGTTCTTTTAATGACTTCATCTTTAAAGTATTTATTGTGAATTTTTCTCTTTATTATTTTATTACCGGCATTCGTTTTTCATGGCAGCACCGTTGCGTCGCATTACTTTCCACCACATCTCCACCTGCATCATTTTTACTGTGAAATAATATCCACTGCATTTATTTTTTCAGGAAACCAGATCATCATCTCTCCTTTACCCCTGTTAGCCCATGCATAGTAAGGTATCGCTGTAAAAGGTTCTTTTGCCATACTCACTTTATTATCTGTCACCAACAACTTATCTGCTTCAGATCTTAAAACCATTACACCATTTAGTAATGCTGGTTTATACTCTGTTGTAAAGCTGGCAGAAGCCGGCAACACAATCGTGGATACGCTGCCGTTATTATCCGGCCATTCGGCACAATACATCAGCGGGCCACGCTGGAGCGCCACCTTGCCAATGTCATCAGTTAGCTTCTGGCTGGCATATACTTTACGCACACTCATATCAAGATTCATTTCCACCACATCTCCTTTCTTCCAGTTCCTGTCAAGCACGGCATAGCCATTTTCAATTTTATAATCAATCATTTTTCCATTAACAGTAATTGGTAAGGAGAACTCACGCCTTGTATTGAAATAATACAGATCGGAGGGGATAGCCGTATTTTCAGCCCAGCCCGGGATACGGATCTTTAATGTAAAAGGCAATTCGCCTTTTTTAGGTGACACAGTAAATTTGAGGTCGCCATCCCAGGGATAATTATTCTGCTGAACAACATCAATTGCCTTACCGGAGATGTTTACTGTTGCATTACTGTTCATAAATAAATTCACGAAGAGGGTATTCCCGTTTTGAGCATACACATAACCGGGAACAGAAGGCAGCAGTCTTGTAATATTCGTGGGACAGCAGGAGCAGGTAAACCAGCCGGAACGCTCCGCTTCCAGGTCTGTTTGATGAAAATGATTTTTTACCTGCATGGCATTAGTATAAAAGAAAGATTTTCCATCCAGCCCAACGCCTGATATCAAACCATTGTATAAGATCTTTTCCAGCACATCAATATATTTTGAATCGCCATGCAGCTGGAACATGCGCTGGTTCCAGTACACATTTGCAATTGCTGCACAGGTTTCATTGTATGCTGTACCATTCGGCAATTCATAGTTAACACCATAGCGCTCGCCTGCACCGATAGCGCCTGCACCGCCCTGCACATACATTTTTTTTGAAACGACATTGCTCCAGATAGAATCGATCGCAGCCAGCAAAGCCTTGTCACCGGTGAGTGCCGCCACATCTGCAACAGCAGCATACAGGTAACCTGCACGTACCGCATGCCCAACTGCTTCCCGCTGGTCCACTACTGGTATATGATCCTGCCAGTAAGCGCCATTTTTGAAAAGGTCCGTACTGGTGGAATCGTATCCCTTATAATGTCCACGCTCTTCAATGAAATACTTCGCTGTTTCCAGGTATTCTTTCTTTCCTGTAATACGATATAATTTTACCAGCCCCATCTCCACCACTTCGTGACCAGGGGCCATGTGCATTTTGTCCTTACCAAATACAGAACAAACGAGGTCCGCATTTTTTAAAGCGATATCAAGTAAATTCTTTTTACCTGTTGCTTCAAAATGTGCGGCAGCAGCTTCATACAAATGACCGGAGTTATACAACTCATGGCTCATCTCTCTTTCATTTTCCCACCTTTTTTTACCGGCCCATTTTGGTGGATTCAGCGGGTCGATGGTCCTGGCTGTGTACAGGTAGCCATCGGGTTCCTGCGCCTTTGCCACTTTATCAATTAAAGTATCGATGTATAACTCCAGTTTTTTATCCGGGAATATGCTCAATGAGAAAGAAGCACCTTCAATCGTTTTATAAATATCGGTATCATCAAAAGTATATACCGTACAAAATTTTCCGCTTTTAGCAGCGGCCATTTCGAAGTTCTTCACCCGGCCGGTTTTTTCGCAGCGCTCAAAAGATGCTGGTATAGTTACTGTGTGATTGGTCTTTAATCTTGGCAGCCAGAAACTATCTGTAAGATGAACACTCGTAAACGGAACAGCTTTATACGTATAATCCGTTTGCTGTGCAAAAATAGTTGCAGTACAGGTGAGCGTTAGTATCAGTAATATACTTTTCATCTTACAGGTTTTATTGCTGGCCATAATAGCTGTCAGGGCCATGCTTACGTTCAAAATGTTTCTTTATCAATGCGTCCTTTAGTCGTGGTGCATTGGAATTGATCTGCTCTGTGAGCAGGGCCATCTGTGCCACCGATTCAAGCACCGCACTGTTGTAGACCGCTTTTGCAGCTGTTTTGGCCCATGTAAATGGCGCATGGTTACCAACGAGCACCATCTCCACTTCTTCATAATTCAGTTCCCGTTCGTTGAAACAGTTGATAATTTGAAAACCTGTTTCATATTCATAATTACCTTTGATCATATCATCACCCATCGGTGGGGCACAGGGAATATCAACAGTCAGATGATCGGCATGCGTGGTGCCAAAAATGGGAATATCTCTTTGCGCCTGCGCCCATGCTGTAGCATAAGTGGAATGTGTATGTACAATACCAGCAATATTTTTCCAGTGCTTGTATAACACTGCATGTGTTTTTGTATCAGAGGAAGGGCGCAGACCGCCTTCAACCACGTTACCATCAAAATCCACGATCACCATTTTATCAGGTGTAAGCTCTTCGTAAGGAACTCCACTTGGTTTTATTGCAAATACACCCATGCTCCTGTCTGCTGCACTTACATTGCCAAATGTAAACAGCACAAGCCCCAGTAAGGGTAATTGCATATTGGCTTCATAAGCCTGCTGGCGTATATGTTTGTACTGACTCATATTATTATACTGTTGCAAGCACAGGTTCCTGTGAGGTTATTGTTTTTGTTTGAGCTTCGGTAAAGGCACCGTTC
Organism: Ferruginibacter sp.; assembly: GCA_047600665.1. Taxonomy (GTDB): domain Bacteria; phylum Bacteroidota; class Bacteroidia; order Chitinophagales; family Chitinophagaceae; genus Ferruginibacter. Next base: position 463,564 of record JASGKJ010000002.1, on the reverse strand, counting down.
TCTTTATATCTTTCGTACCGTTGTTTATAAATTTTCACCAGCCCGGTATTGGGTGTGTACTCCATATCAAATCCCTGGCCCATTGCATCCATCGCATCCTCCACTTTAGTATACAAGCCTGCAGCTGTTGCAGCAAACATAGCTGCACCTAGTGCGCAGGTTTGTTCGGAACGGTGGATACGTATAGGCATGTTCATTACATCAGCCATCATCTGCATAATAAAAGGAGATTTTCTCGCAACTCCTCCAAGACCGATCAAACCTTTTACAGGAATACCCTGTTCCACAAACCTGTCGGCAATGGCTTTAGCACCAAAACAGGTAGCTTCCACTATTGCCCTGAATACAGCTGCTGCATCACTGCCCAGTGCAAGACCGGATATAGAAGCGGTCAGCAACTGGTTGGCGTCCGGTGTCCGGCGGCCATTGAACCAATCCACTGCATATTCGCTTTCTTCAGTAACAGTTAATGCAGCTGCCTGTTTGCTTAATAGGGGTATGATGGATTCTTCTGTTTCTTTTATAAGTCTATCACGGGTCGCTGTATCCACCACTGAAGTGTTAGATAAAATCTGTTGCAATGGCCATGATAAAATATTTTTAAACCAGGCATAGGCGTCACCGAAAGCTGATTGGCCGGCTTCCATGCCCAGCATACCGGGAATGATAGATCCGGGCACCTGGCCGCAAATGCCCTGTACGAGTTTATCTCCCACTTCACTTACTGGTGCCACCAGCATATCACAGGTGGAAGTACCCATTACCTTGCTCAGGTAGTAGGGTTCTATCTGTCCGCCAACAGCACCCATGTGGCAATCAAATGCACCAACACCAATCACTGTATCTTTTGGCAAGCCTAAACGTTCGGCCCAAGCTGCGCTGATAATACCAGCGGGTTTGTCTGAAGTATAAGTATCTTTAAAAAGTTTTGAAACAAATCCATCCAGTAGTGGATCCAGTGTTAAAAAAAATTCATTGGGAGGAAGACCATTCCATTCTTTCGCCCATAATATTTTATGTCCTGCTGAACAAACACCTCTTTTCATTGCATGCACATCTGTACCGCCGGTTAATAAAAAAGGTATCCAGTCGCAGTGCTCCACAAAGGAATAAATGTTGTTGCGGACTGTTTCATCTTCCCTTAACACATGCAACAGTTTAGCCCAAAACCATTCTGAAGAATAGATACCACCAACAAACTGCAAATAGTTTGTATCAAATTTTTCTGCGTGTGTATTTATTTCAGCAGCTTCTTTTACAGCAGTATGATCTTTCCATAAAACAAACATTGCATTGGGATTTTCTTCGAACCCGGACAGCAATGAAAGCGGCGTGCCCGTTTTATCGACTGCTACCGGTGTGGACCCTGTTGTATCAACTGAAATTGCTTTAATATTAGCGGCAACAGCCGGACCCGCTTTTGCAAGACACTCTTTTATAGTTTGTTCCAGTCCTTCTACATAATCCAGCGGGTGTTGCCTGAACTGGTTTTCAGTGGCATTACAATACAATTGCTTTTTCCAGCGTGGATAATAAAATACAGCAGCTGCAACTTCCTTCCCATTGCCTGCATCTGCAATGATCGTTCTTACAGAATCAGAACCGTAATCAACTCCTATTACATATCGATTATTTATTGCCATAAAAACTATATTAACTTTTTATCACACTTCAGCTATTACTGCTGCATTTTCTTTGAATCTTCCAGGAATTTAGCGAGGCCAATATCTGTCAGCGGGTGTTTTAACAAACCCAGTATAGAATCTAGCGGGCATGTACAAACGTGGGCGCCCATTTCGGCAGCAGTTATTATATGATTTACATTCCTGATAGAGGCTGCCAGTATCTCTGTATTATACTGCTGCACAGAAAAAATATTTGCCAGCTGCTGAATTAACTGCATACCGTCCCAACCACTGTCATCGATCCTGCCCACAAACGGCGAAACATAGGTGGCACCTGCTTTTGCAGCCAGTATTGCCTGGCCTGCAGAAAATATCAGCGTGCAATTGGTCCGTATACCATTATCGGTAAACCATTTAATGGCTTTAACACCATCTTTTATCATGGGTACTTTCACCACGATGTTGGGATGAATGGCAGCCAGTTCTTTTCCTTCTTCGATGATACCCTCAAAAGTTGTTCCCAGTACTTCTGCACTGATATCACCATCCACCATATTACAAATCGCTGCATAATGTTTAAATATGGCTTCTTTACCTGAAATACCCTCCTTCGCCATCAGCGATGGATTGGTGGTAACACCATTGAGTATACCCAGTTCATTTGCTTCTTTTATCTGTGCAAGATTAGCGGTATCGATAAAAAATTTCATTGGTGGTAATTAGTTATGTTTTTGTGAATACTTATTGGGCGGTTGTTATTTTATATTTTGTTACGGTATGATATTCCTCTCCCGGCTTTAATAAAGTGGAAGGAAATGCAGGTTTATTGGGCGAATCGGGAAAATGCTGTGTTTCCAGGCAGAGTGCCGCATATTTATTGATCGCCTTACCATCGCTGGTCTTTATAGAACCGTCTAAAAAATTACCGGAATAGAACTGAAGCCCGGGCTCTGTTGTGTACACCTGTAAGGAGCGGCCGCTTACGGAATCAGCAAGGGTTGCCACCAGTTCCAGCTCTTTTGTCTTTCTTGACAAAACAAAATTATGATCATAACCGCCCTCTACTTTACCAATACGTTCGCCTATCTTATGTGGTTCTGAAAAATCAAAAGGCGTACCCTTTACATCTTTTAACTCGCCGGTTGGTATCAATCCTTTGTCTACAGGGGTATATTTATCCGCATTTACCTGGAGTGTATGATCAAGGATATTTTTAGCTGCGTCGCCTGTTAGGTTAAAATAACTGTGGTTGGTGAGGTTAACAATGGTGGGTTTATCTGTTTTGGCAGTATAGTCGATCAGCAACTCATTATCATCTGTCAATGTATACTTTACCGTTACGTTCAAATTACCGGGATAACCCTCTTCCCCATCTTTACTCAAATAAGTAAGAACGAGTGAAGCACTGCTGTCTGCAGCAGCCGCAGCATCCCACACTACTTTATCATACCCTTTATTACCTCCATGTAAATGATTTTCGCCATTATTTTTTACAAGCGTATAAGCGGCTGTATCTATTTTGAAGGAGCCTTTTGCTATGCGGTTACCATAGCGGCCAATGACCGCACCGAAAAAAGGCGGCTTGGCGAGGTAACCACTTAAACTGTCGAAGCCTAATACGATGCTGCTTTTATTACCATGTTTATCAGCACTGGTCCATGCAGTTACTGTACCGCCATAATTGGATATCTTTACCTGTTCCCCATTTTTATTGGTAAGCGTATACAGGTATACTTTTTTCCCATCTGCTTCACCCCACTCCTGTCTTGCCACTTTTTCGCTCTTTGCTATTGCTGCCTGTGACGCTTCATTTTTCTGTTCTGCATTATTACATGCAACCAATATTGCTGACACCATTACTGTACCTGTTATTAGTCTTTTTAGATTGTTCATATAGCAGCTGTTGTTTTTATTTTTTTATAGCGGGCCAACCATCCCTATCCCACTCCAGTTCATCAATGATCAGTTTTGGCCTGCCTTTATCTTTTGCATCATACCCATGGTAAATGATGTAATATTTTCCATCAAAGTTGTATACAGAATTGTGTCCTGCACCAAACCATTCTCTATTATCACCCTGTACAATGAGGGAGCCGCCGTTTTGCGTAAGTGATGTCCCGTTCTTATCGAGGTACGGACCAATCAATTTATCACTTCTCCCCATCACCACCTTATAGTCACTTTTTTCGCCACGGCAGCAATAATCCCATGAAACGAAGAGATAATAGTACTTATCTTTTTTTATGATAAAGGGTGCTTCAATAGCAGCATCACCGGCAGAAGAATCCGGCAGTTTAAAATCCCTGGGTCTTGCTGCAACAGTATACCATTCTTCCGGCTGGGCAACGGCAGTAAGCTCACTGTTCAGTTTCACCAGTTTCATCCCGTTCCAGAATGAGCCAAACACAAGCCAGTGATCTCCTTTTTCATCATCAATTTCATTCGCATCGATCGCATTCCACATATCCCTGCCGGGAACCGACTGGATCACTTTGCCCCTGTCTTCCCATTTATAATCCGGTGAAGCAGGATCAAGTGTTTTATTTATTGCAAGTCCGATGCAGGAAGTATTTTTTCCGAATGCAGACACCGCATAATACAGGTAATATTTGCCATTATGGTAACTGATATCAGGCGCCCATATATGGCCTTTAAAACCCGGAACAGCATTGACCGCCCATTGGGGGGCTGCTTCGAAAACAGGCTTCTCTTTTCTCCAGCTTTTTAGATCTTTTGACGAATAAATAGAAATACCCCAGCCAGTACAGAAAAGATAATAGTTGCTGCCCTGTTTGATCATGACTGGATCATGTACAGTTGTCTGCCGGGTGCTGGTAATGGTTCCAACAGTATCCTGTTTATGTTGCGCATGAAGTGTGCACACACCCACCACCAATAATAAGGTCAACCATTTTTTCATAATGACAGCTACCTGGAATATGTTAAATGAACAAAACAGCCTTCATTCAAACCCTGTTTGCCAAAGATAGGGGTTTTGTTTTTAATTGTCAAATTGACAATTAAAATATTTTTATCCTGACCACTCCTACTGAATACGGAGGAGCTTTGTAGCCTATTTTACCCGCATTTGCCTTCACGGCTGATTCTTTTGGCGCAACCAGCACTGGTTGATCAAACGTATTCATTGCGTCCAGGTCACTACTCTGCAAGAGGATAAGTTTTCCTGAGCCGGCCAGTTTATTCCCTTTTACCGCAAGGGTACTGGTTTGCTCTTTACCCGAGGCATTTACAATTTTTATGACCAGCTCACTTGCAGCGGCATCAATACAGGCGGACGCATAAAGACTATCCTGCCCTGCCACCACATTATTATTTAAAGTGATGGGCACCACTTTTGTTCCTTTATTCAGGGAAAATATTTTTTGAACCTGGTAATCTGTAGTGCCATAGGCCTCCAGGTTATTCACCCAAATCAGGTCAGGTGTCCACTGCCAGCCATCAGCATGCGCAAACAGCGGCGCATAAGAAGCCATACTCACTACGCCGGCATTCCTCTCCAGCCCCGTCATAAAAGCTGCCTCGCTCAGGGCCGTCAGCCAGTTATTTTTATTGTCAACACTTACGGTCTTGTCGCTTTGTGCTGCATATTCACCACCAAATATTTTTGATTCATTGCGTGGATAGTTATCATACCGTCTTGCATTGCTGAAAAACCACTCCGGCCTGCGGTAATAATGTTCATCAATGATATCAGCATTCATTTTTCGAAGGGCAGTATTAAGCGAATCAAATCTTTCACCATTTGGATCTGTACCGGAACTGGTAACCAGCTTGAATTGCGGGTATCTTGACTTGATGGCTGTTTGAAAGATCTTTAACCGTTCAATATATTGGGGTCCCCAGTTCTCGTTGCCCACACCCATCATTTTTAAGTTAAAAGGTTCCGGATGTCCCATGCCGGCCCTCACCTTACCCCATTTCGTGTCAGCAGCACCGTTAGCAAACTCTATCAGATCCAGCGCATCCTGCACATAGGGATCCAACTGGTCGAGGGGGACCAACTCTGCGGAATTGAACTGGCAGGCCATACCACAATTGAGGATTGGCAGCGGTTCGGCCCCAATATCTTCTGCCAGTTGAAAGTATTCATAAAAGCCAAGTCCGAATGTTTGAAAATAATCTGGTGCAGGGCGGTGGGCAAACTCAAAGTTCCAGCGGTTGATCAGTAATTGACGCTCCTCGATTGGTCCCAGTGTTTTTTTCCACTGGTAGCGCTGCGACAGGTCGAAGCCCTCTACAATACAACCACCGGGGAAACGGATAAAGCCGGGCTTCATGTCTGCCAGCAGCTGTATCATATCCGCCCGCATGCCACCGGGTCTTTTCTTCCAGGTGTCCTGCGGAAATAACGAGATCATATCGAGATCGATCGCACCGGGTCCTTCAAACCATATCTTCAACTGGCCTTTTAATTCTGTTGCCGTTGCATTAAAACTGATGTTGTATTTATGCCATGCTTCTCCCGATTTTTCAGGCGATGCAACAGTACTGCCGATCACTGTACCTGCAGCATTCATTAATGCTGCATGCAGCTTAACACCAGGAGACGCCTGCCGGTATAGAAAAGAGAAGTCATACCCAAGGTCTTTTTTAATACCCATACCACGGAAACCTTCGTTCGTAATACTGAGTGCTTCTTTTGAAGCATTGTTTATTTTCACTCTCAAAAAACGTGGGTTAGCCTGGTTATTACCCTGCCGGTTCTGTACTGTAACAGCACCTTCAATAAAAGGCGCCTGCTCTACTTTCCAGCCCATCAGTGGTTTAAAGAATTCAAACGAACGGTTCTTTACAAGTTCTGCATAAATACCACCATCAGCCCCGAGATTAATATCTTCAAAGAAGACACCCCACATGGTTGGCTGTATATCAGCCACGGGTTTATTGGCTTGTATCACCAACGTTTTACCAGTTTGTGTTTTGCCGATGCCTGACAGCAATAGCGCACAAAAGGCCAGCAAATATTTTTTTATACACTTCATACATCCTGTTTTTATAGTGAGCGTTATTTTTTTGTAATCCTGTAAAATCCTGAACCATGTTGTTTGATCAATGGCGCAAATGTGTCTTTAAAAGAACCAATGTGTTGTCCTGTCCACAGGTCTGTTATCGAAACAGTGCTGTTAAAACCAAGCGCCTTAAGATCAATTATGATCTTTTTGGCAGTTGGAACAGCGGGGCCTGCCGGTTCTTCTGTAAAGACAAGGCATTGAACAGTGGCACCAGTGTTTTGCATTGCTGCTGCTTCATCAATACCCACCATTGCCCTGAATTTTGTAAAACCATCCGGCAGGTCAAATTCAATAACAGAATTGGAATGTGTTCCAATTCCTTTATCATACAATTGACCATTTATGTTCAGCTTACTGCCGGACACGGCTTGGTTCATTTGTACATGCCCCCAGCCGGAGCCAGCCCTTGTCCATGTAAGTGATGTGAGTGACAAGGAATCTTTTTCATTATACAACATGGGGTTGAGCCAGTCTGCATGATCCCAGTCAATATTATCACCACCATCTTTTACAACGAGAAATAATTTTTTTGCGCTGCTGATATTTACATCCACCGTTTCAATTTTACCCGGTGTTTGCCGGCTGATGATATTACTCTTCCAGATCGCTTTACTTTCCACCGCCATTTCCTGGTCAGCTATATTAAATACCGCCAGGTATTTATCACCCGTTGTTTTATCGTCTGCCGTCCAGGCAGCTGTATTTGCTGTTCTGAACAGCTGCCTGTTATTCTTGCTGTTCTTTAAAACTTTCAATACATGCCTGTTTGTAAGTAATGCATTGGTGAAAGAATCATTACCGGGCAGATCGCCGCCAAACATCAATGGAGAACGGAAGATCGTCCATAAGGTCATTAATGTTTGCTGTTCGTCTGCTGTAAAGTTGCTCATACGGTCAGCGCCTCTTTCTGCACGTATACCAATATGCCCCAGCGGCAGCATATCACCGTCAGGCCACGCCCCTTCCATACGGTATTGGTTCCATCTTTCAAACACGGCGAAATGTTCTTTCAGTTGCAGCCAGCTATCCCAAAAATCACCAACAGTACGCCACATATTGGCATGCTGTTGCACATGTGATGCATTTGCAACAGGTGTTTCACCCGGGGATGTGCTTAGTACGATCTTTCTGCCGGTTTTTTCAATGGCCCGCCTGATCATACCGATCTCTTCTTCAAAATAAATGGGTGATGAAAGATCATCCACTTTTACAAAATCAACACCCCAGTCTGCATACAATTGAAAGATAGAATTATAATACTCCTGCGCTCCTTTTTTACCCGGCAAGATGGTATACATATCTCTCAGCCAGGTGCACTGATCTTTTTCTGAGTAAATATCTTTTGCAGTAACCGTTGTATTCAGTACAGGCAAATTATTTTTTACAGCCGTTACCGGCACACCCCGCATGATATGAATGCCGAATTTGAGACCTTTTGCGTGTATGTAGTCTGCCAGGGGTTTAAAACCCTTCCCCCCTGCTGCAGAAGGAAACCTGTTCTCTGCAGGCCTGAACCTTCCGTACTGATCGATGGAATAATCAGGATTCGTTTGATTGTAACCGTTAGCCCTGTCATTGGCAACAAACCACCTTATATCAACGATGATGTATTCCCATCCAAAAGCTTTAAGATGCGCTGACATATAATCAGCATTTGCCTTCACTTCGGCTTCTGTTACGGTAGGTCCATAGCAATCCCAACTGTTCCAGCCCATCGGTGGTGTGGCTGCCCACTGGTGAAAATCTTTTTTCTGCTGGGCCACACAGTCTCCCGCCAGTAAAAAAGACACTATCAATAAGAATACTTTCACTCAATCGTATTTAGATCAACGTAATTTTTTTGCCCATACAGATACACCCGAAGGTGTAAGACCGGCATAGGTAAGGGTTACCTTTCTTGTTGCGGCTTCCCAATCCCATGCATCCGATACTTTGTATTTATTGCCGTTGATATCGAGTATTTTCTTTGCACTGTCAAAAGACCATCCGCCAGTAACAGCACCGCTCACTTTATAATCAGCCGTGAGTTTGATGTTTACTGAATGCTGTATCACCTGGTATTGATATTGTAAAGTGATCTGTTCCCAATTACCAACCAGTGACTGTGCAGTTATTGAAGATGTTGGCACTCCAGCATACCGTTCCGGCATCACCAAGGGCCAGCCATCTTCTGTCCATTCTATTTTCCTGATCTGCCCCATCATTAAGGCATTGGATGCATTGATACCCGGCACATCTTTTGGAAGCCTTGCCTGCGAAGCATAAAACCATTCTTTTGTAACGGGATTTTGAAATACAGCACAGTGAGCAATACCCACCCAACCTGTATGATTGTTGAAACCGTAAGGATGCGTTAACACAGGCCAGCATTCGGCACCGTTAGTCACATCGCCTCCGTCGATGCCGGTATAGGGACCGGTAATATTTTTTGAACGGGCAACTCTTGTATTATACGCAACAGATAATTCGTCGTAAGCCATAAAAAGATAGTAGTACCCGGTAGCTTCGTTATAAATGATTTCAGGCGCCTCCAGTGCCTGCCAGCGGTTATTGCTGATATTTCCACGACCGGCAATACGCACACCATAATCATTAATGCTTTCAAGTTTGGAAGGTTTACCGGTAGCAGGATCCACTTTCAATGCTGCAATACCGGTATGCCATGATCCATAGATCAACCAGTGTTCGCCTCCAGGCGTAACAATAAAACTTGGATCGATCGCATTAAATTTAAAATAAGCATTCCAGTCACCTGCACCACTTCTTACATAGCTTTCCACGCCGTCCGGTTCAGAGCAAACCACCATTCCTTTATCTGTCCAAACATTAGAAGCAAGGTCATCTGATTCTGCAAGACCAATAAATGCCCGCTCTGTCCAGGAAGTATTAAAATCAGTGCCCACAATTGGATCCGTTACCACCACGCTGTAATACAGCCTGTATTTATCACCCACCTTTCGTATACAGGGCGCCCAAAAACCATATGTTGGATTTGTGATCGGAGGTAATACCGGGTTCATACGGGCCCGTTTGTTATTCAAAGAATCTTTTACCCATGCCGGCACATCAGCAAAAGCTGCTCCCATAAATTCCCAGTTCACCAAGTCCTTTGACCGCCTGTAAGGATAATGCCCATGACCATCGTGTACATTCCCATAAGAAGCATCGGTTTGATACATATAATAATAATCACCGCTCTTTGCCACCGTGGGGTCGTGTACATTGGCAAGGTTCCATGCAGAGCGGCTGGCCCAGCCAGAAATGGGTATATAATTATCCGCATAAGTTGGCCCCGGGAAAGTATCTTTTATGGAAGATGTATCTACCGGTGGTGTTGGCGGCGGTGTTGTTCCATCGCCGCCCTGCTTTTTGCATGCTGCAAACAATACTGTTGCAGCCAAAACAAAAAAGCAATTCTTTAAAAAGTATGTTCTCATAAGTTTTATTTAAGTGTAAGCACCACTACAGAAAAAGGTGGCAGTTTTACCTGTAAACCATCAGCCGCTAATTTTGCCCCGCTAAAATCAACCGGGTGAATTTTATTGGGATCATCAAAGGAATTATACTCCTGTAATTTTTTTGAGGTGATGATCCTTCCCGTAACAGCAGTATATTTTGCACCACTTACCTGGATGCTGATATCCTGTATCTTTTGTGCATCGATATTAACGAGTGATATATGTGTGATACCATTTTTATCTTTTGATGCCGATACGGAAACAGCAGGCAGCTTGTCACCATTAAAAATATAATCATTTGAAATGATCTTCACCGGCAGCATCGTGGCGTCCTGGTGCACATTGTACATTTCCAGCACATGGTAAGTTGGCGTGAGAATCATTTTTTCCTTTTGGGTAAGGATAACAGACTGCAGCACATTTACGGCCTGTGCAAGGTTGGCCATACGCACCCTTTCACAATGGTTATGAAAAACATTCAGGGTAATGCCGGCGATCATGGCATCCCTCATTGTATTTTGCTGGTATAAAAAACCGGGATTGGTGCCGGGCTCCACGTTGTACCATCCGCCCCATTCATCCACCACCAGTGCTACTTTTTTCCTGGGATCATACTTATCCATGATAGAACTGTGCTTTGTTACAAGCTCTTCCATCCGCAGTGCAGTCTTCATAGTGGCAAAATATTGTTCTTCACTGAAATCAGTAGCAGAGCCTTTTTCACTCCATTTTACAAAAGAATAGTGATGCAATGCCACACCTTCCAGCATATTATGCGGAATATCCCTCATCAGCACCTCCGTCCAGTTATAGTCGTCAACGTTAGCGCCTGAAGCCACCCGGAAAAGGCTGTCACTGTTCACCCAGTCTGTCATAAATGTTGCATACTGCCGGTAGATATTGGCATAATACTCCGGTTTCATATTACCCCCACAGCCCCATGCTTCATTACCCACACCCCATATTTTTACATTCCATGGTTTATCTCTTCCATTCTGCACACGCCACTTACTCATCGGGCTGGCTTTACCATCATAGTTCACATACTGTATCCAGTCAGTAAGATCCTGTACCGTACCACTGCCTACATTGCCCGCCATATACGGCTGTGCACCGATCCTTTCACAGAGATTTAAAAAATCATGCGTACCAAAACTGTTATCCTCCGTAACACCACCCCACCAGCGGTTCACAATAGCAGGACGTTTGCTCCTGGGTCCAACACCATCTTTCCAGTGGTAAGTATCCGCAAAGCAGCCGCCCGGCCAGCGCAGGTTGGCCACTTTTAATTTTCTGAGTGCTTCGATGATATCGTTGCGTACACCATCGGTATTGGGGATGACCTTATTGCTGTCGCCAACATAAAATCCATCATAGATGCAATGTCCAAGATGCTCAGCAAAATGGCCGTAAATATTTTTATTGATCACAAACTTTCCGCCGGCAGCATCCAGCGTTACCAGGTTTTGCTGCGCTGATGACGTGCTCATCAACAACAGTCCAGTGAAAAACAACAATGAAAATTTCTTTATCATGATCATCAGTTTTTAAGCGCCTTTTTTAAGCGCTGCGTTCAGTTGAAATATTTTTAATTTACTATCGTTGGGGCTTGCCAGCAGCATTTTTCCCTTATGCTTAACAGTCAGCAGCTTCATCCCTTTTATGTCGCCATCCAGTACCAGGCCCGACCTAGCAGGACTTACAGGTGTGAAATTGCCTTTACCATCTCCGGTCATCAACAGCCCATAAGAAGCATCGTACCTGCCGATGCTCGCCGACGCCTGGTATTCATTACCGGCAATGACTAAATCGATATGCCCATCATTATTGATATCATCCGCCACTATACTGTTCACAGGCGCAAACTGGGCTTCTAACGGCAGCTGGTGCAATTTGAACTGCCCGTTGCCTTTATTCTCGATCCATACAGAAGCGGATGTTTCGCAGGTCAACTCACTCCAGCTATCTGCTCCGTAATCCTTTTTGATCTGCTCCATCGTACGTTTTGCATAATCAGCATGCAGCAGGTATTGCTTTTTTACCGAAGGCAATTGCTCTGAAAGCTGGTTCCGGTCAGGCAGGGGAAATAAAGTATAGGCGCCACTGTTATCTTTGGTATAAGCTGCAGGGATTATTTCTGTGAAACCATTCTTATCTATATCCTTCGCATATAACTTCATAGGAGTGCCCGCCGCAATATGGAACCTGTTATTCAACCCCAAATTACCTGCTACAATATCCATATCTCCATCTGTATCTATGTCTGCCTGCTGTAAAGAGCGCCAGAAACCGCTTGTACCGGCAAGACCTGTTCCGCCTGTTATCTCCAACAGTTGACTGTTTTTATTTTTGAAGAAACGTAATGGCGTCCATTCCCCACCTGTTACCAGGTCAGGCATATGATCGTTGTCCAGGTCAACAAACAAAGCAGCATCCACCATGCCTGCAAATTCAAGCGATGGGCAAACCTGTTTAGTAATATCAGTAAATTTTCCATTGTTGTTCTGTAGCAAATAACTGCGTGGGGATTGCGGGTATTTTTGAGGCGACAGCCTGCCGCCGATGAACAGGTCCAGGTCACCATCATCGTCATAATCAGCCACAGCAACTGCTTTTGTAATATCCGTTATGGACGGTAAGGCTGTTGCATCTTCTTTAAAATTTCCTTTCCCATTATTCAGGTATAATCTTGGCTGGTTGTATTGTGGCAATGTAAATTCAAAACTGCCGCCCGTTACAACAAGATCAAGGTCCTCGTCGCCATCTGCATCAAAGAATAAAGCGCCTGCATCTTCAGCCGGTTTATTTTCTTTATTGATACCGGATGCAATAAAGCCACCATTGGGTTGCTGTATAAAAATTTCACCGGGTTGGTTTGCCGCACCACCTGCGAAGAAATCCTCCAGTCCGTCCCCATTAACATCACCCACAGCGATACAAGGGCCAAGCTGCGAATACTTTTGAAGAAGCGGCTGGTGATAACCAAAATCAAAATGCTGTGATTCGGCATGTTTAAAATCTATACCAGCTGAAACAGTGATGTCTGAAAAGACAGTAACAGGCAGAGTGTGAGAAGCCATCATAATTACTGTTGCATCTGCCTGCTTAACCAGTAATTGCTGGTTAGCTTTTATATTCTTAATTGACTGTACTTTATTACCGGGCCATTCAATTTGTAAAGAGTCGATACCGGAAGATCTTCCAATACCAAATAATAAACGCTGATCGACGCTTGAACAAAAACCACGTACGGGTGATTGCTCCAGCACTTGTTTACTGTCTCCATTGAATACTATCACCCTGCTGCCGATCCCGGTCGAATTGTTCTTATCTCCCTGCAAAACGACACGGATGAAATTTTGTGTGGTGTCGGTTACAGCCTGCCGTATCTCATTCCGGCAGATAAATGCCTGCTGGTTCATATTATTTACAATAAGATCCAGGTCGCCGTCATTATCAAGGTCAGCATAGGCGGCACCGTTAGATATGGAAGGAAGTGCAAGACCAGCCTGCCCGGTAACGTCACTGAAAGTAAGATTACCGTTATTATGAAAAAGATAGTTATCCATCTTTACCGTCCCATACTGATCAATATTCTTACGGAGCGATCCCATGGAAGGTGCATCGAGTTTTTTACCGGGGTCGCCGGCACCAAAAGTATAATTGTTCGTATGTGCTTCTCCATTCCTGAATGAAACATAATCATTATTGGTTACATCTTTTGCAAGCCCGTTGGTGATATGAATATCCTTCCAGCCATCATTATCAAAATCGGCCATCAATACGCTCCAGCTCCAGTCGGTTTCGAATATACCCGCCAGTTCTCCTATCTCGCTGTAAAATGGCTGTTCTTTGTTATCCACCATCCTGTTCCCATTGTTTAACTGCAACATGTTCCTTACAAAGGATGGCTCATAGCCATACCGTAACTGCAAATCAAATTTTTCCTGGTTGGTGGCATTGAACATCATTTTTTTCCGCTCATTGGTTTCGGGCAGCATGTCCAGCGTGGTAATATCAGGCAACAGGTCATTGTTGATATCGGCTGCATCCACCCCCATGCTGTTATAAGACTGGTGCCGTAATGCAGCAGAGATGATGTTTGAAAAAGTTCCGTTCTTGTTATTGAGCCAAAGCAGGTCGTTAGCAATATAATCATTTGCAACATAGATATCAGGCCAGCCATCATTGTTGATATCGGTAACGGTTATGCCCAAACCATACCCATCTTCCTTTATACCGGTAACTGCTGAAACATCCTGAAATACCGGATGCGTACTACCGGCCGGTACACCTTCATTCCTGTAAAGCCTGTCCTGTGCGGGAGAGGTTCCGCTTGTATCCTTTGGCTGCAGGTTATTTGCGGTATGGCTGTAGAGCCGGTGATTCAATAAGTATACATCCAGGTCGCCATCTTTATCATAATCAAGAAAAGCAGCCTGCGTGGCATAACCGGTATCTGCGAGGCCATAAGCCGCTGCCTGGTCTGAAAAATGCAGTTTGCCATCATTGATGAATAAATAATTCTTTCTTTTTTCCTTATCAGCAGCATGAGAGGCACAAACGTAGATATCCATGAAGCCGTCACCATTTATATCAATGATACTTACACCGGTGCACCACCGGCCGGTTTGAACACCCGCTTTCCCGGTTATGTCTTCAAACTGCATATTGCCTTTATTGATATATAATTTACTGCTCACCATACTGCCGGTAAAGAAAACATCCTGCAGGCCATCATTATTAAAATCGCCAATACCCACACCGCTGCCGTTGTACATGTATTCATTTGTAAATACATTGATGGAATCAGATTCAGTGACATGGTTATTAAAGTCAATATTGGTGTAAGCTGCATCCAGCATGGTAAAACGTAATTGATTTTTTGTTGCTGTATTATTTTTACAACCGAAGGCAAACAGGAGTATCACACAACAGCTGATGATTGCTTGTGTAATTACAAGAGCTTTTGATATTTGTACAGTGTTTTTTATAAAACGGTTTTTATTTCCCAGAATTTAATTATTTACTTTCAAAGCCCATAAAAAGACAGGAAATCTTTTTAACCTGCTATATGAAAATTCCCACCCATAAACGATCATATGAGCAGGAATTCCATGTTTACCAAAACATAATCAATTATCAGTTCGCCGGATTTGGTTTCAGGTTCTTGTTCACATCCAGTTCCACCTGTGGTACCGGCAGGTATTCATTACCGGGAGTCCAGGTATTAAAATCTGCGTCATGTGTTTTCAGTTCTGCCAGTTTGGTTGCATCATATAACCATCCCCAGCGTATAATATCATTGATGCGCTGCCCTTCTATCGCAAACTCAAGCGCTCTTTCATGTGCAATCTGGTCACGCATTTGAGCCTGTGTCATATTGGGTTTCACTGTTGCAAGGTCAGGCAGTTTAGCCCTTGTTCTCACCTGCTGGATATATGGATAAGCACCTGCAGTATTATTTGTTTCGTTTAATACTTCAGCATACATCAGCAAAATATCTGCATAGCGGAGTACCCTGTAATTGATGCCGGATTCTGCAGCGCCTTCAAATGTTTTGCCATTACCCAAACCATCATTGGTATATTTTCTAGGATAGATCCTGTCGGTTGGGTTAAACCATTCACGGCCATAAGCCTGTGTTGAATTATCGGCGGGCTCATATGAGGCGATTGTTACAAGCAAGCGTGGATCAGATTTTCCATCGACTGTTTTTTCTTTTTTGTATTCATCATAAATCCATCTTGTAGGCAGGTAGTCTGAGAAGCCTGCGCCTTCCATACCATAAGTTACAGAGATCGCCTGCACCTGTTTCCAGGAAGTGGTTGGATCAAAGGTCCAGTTGATATCAGTCCCTCCGCCTTCAGTAAACTGCACTTCAAAAAGTGATTCAACATTATTTTCTTTTGCCACTGCATCTGTAAAGTTATCCCTGTAATCATCCACTAACCTGTATACATCTTTAAAATCACCGGTGAAGAATTTTTCGAACTGCAGTTTAGCATTTGTATAATCTTTCCTGTAGAGATAGGATTTTCCCAGCAAGCCTGCAGCAGCTCCTTTTGTTGCCCTTCCTTTCTGACCTTTATCTGGCCCATCCACATTTTCATAAGATATGGGCAGGTTTGCTTCTGCAGCAGCCAGGTCAGAAAATATCTGGTTCCATACTTCTTCTTCAGTATTGGTGGCAGCAAAATATTCGCTTTGATTGGCGATGGGCTGTGTGATGATCGGTATTATTTTAAAAGAAGTGGCAAGATTATAAAATGCAAGACCACGGAGAAAATATGCCTGTCCCAGTATTCTTTTCTTTTGTTCCGCAGGCAAAACACTTTCGTTGTAATTAACAACATTTGCCAATACCTGGTTAGCCCTGTTCACCACCATATAAAAATCACGCCATATCCAGAATACAGGATCAGAAGTGGTGGGGATGATGAATTCGCCTGTTAACACAAGATCCAGCCATGGACTGTCGCCTGTAAAATCATCGCCGCGGCTGTCTGTAAGACCCGGGAAAGAACGCATATAAGAGCCATCCACTGTTAATGCATTATAAATGGCTGTAGCACCGCCGAAAGCCTGTTCTTTTGTGGTCCAGTAGCTGGCCGAGGTAGCCAGGTTCGGGTTTACCATATCCAATTTTTTATCGCAGCCTCCGCCTATCGTGGTTAAGCAAAAACCGGATAAGAGATATAATATTTTTTTCATGATGTAGTTTTTAATTTTTTTGATCTTAGAATACCAACTGTACGCCAGCCATGATTGTTCTTGGTTTTGGATAAGATCCAAAATCAAAACCGGGATTTAAAGTGCCGGAAGTAAAGTCCGGGTTATAACCTTTATATCCCTGGAATGAATAAAGATTTTGTACAGTAACATATACTCTTGACTTTGTCAATCCCTTGATCAGTTTTTCAGGTAAAGTATAGCCAACAGAAACTGTATTGATCCTTAGGTATGTTCCGTTCTGCAACCAGCCCGGTCTGTTGGAATCTTTATTATTATTAACATCATCATCATTTAACCTTGGAATATCAGTATTGGTATTGGTTGGTGTCCACCTGTTCAGCATATCGGTACTGTAGTTGATGGCACCTGCTGTATGATGCAGGTCCCTGTACAGCCTGCTGTTGATCAAAAATTTTCCACTGCCTGAAGCAAATACTGAGAAGTCGAAGTTTTTATAGGCCGCTGCAATATTTAGACCGTAATTGAATTTAGGGATGCCGCTGCCGAGGTAGGTCCGGTCATTGGCTTCATCGATCACGCCGTCTGGTTTTCCATCAGGACCGCTAAGGTCTTTATACCTGATATCTCCTGGCTTTGGTGTGGCGCCAAACTGAACACGGGTCCCGATCTCAGCCTGGTTCTGGAAAATACCATCATACACGAAACCATAATGTTCGCCCACTTCACGACCAACCACGGTTCTTGCACCAACACCTAACAATGCATCATTACCATTACCGAGTGACAGAACTTTATTTTTTACAGTAGAAAAATTAGCAGAGATATCATAAGTGAATTTTCCTTTTGTTTTATGATAACCGACCAGAAATTCAAAACCTGAGTTTTGCAGTGAGGCTGCATTGGCAACAGGATTCAGGTTGGTATAACCGGTACTGGCAGGAATAATGATGCCCACCAGGATATCTGTACTTTTTGCATTGTAATACTCTGCAGAGAAGTCAAGCTTGCCATTCAGGAAAGTTGCATCAAAGCCTGCATTGGTGATCGTTTTTGTTTCCCACTGGATACCGGGGGAAGCAACCAGTGTCTGCAGGCCGCCAACATAACGTAAACCATTAAACGTATAAACAACTCCAGAATTGATCGTACCCTGGAACTGGTAATCTGCTATCTGCTGGTTACCCAGTTTACCATAGCTCGCTCTTAGTTTAAGAGAAGAAACGGAAGTTTTCGGAACGTTCCAGAAACCTTCGTTGCTGATCCTCCAGCCAACAGATGCTGCAGGGAAATAACCGAATTTTTTTGTTGGAGCAAACCTCGAAGAACCATCACGGCGGATAGATGCCGATAACAAATACTTGTCGCCATAAGAATAATTCACCCTTCCAAAATAAGAGGCCAGTGCGTTTTCATACTCTGCGCCTTTGGATGATTTTACTTCACCCGCATTGATCACGGGATGGTATGGAAATGCAAAACCTTCTGCTCTTGCTTCACGCAATAACTGGTCTCCATAACGGTATGCCTGCCCGGCAAGCACATCTACTGAATGCTCACCAAAAGATTTTTCATAGGTAAGTGTGTTCTCAACAGAAGCGTTCGTATAAATCCTGGAGTTGTCATTCAGTTTTGCGGTAGCACTGCTGAAGAAGTTACCAAGATGAAATGCAGGCTGCCAGATATAATCCCTCACCTCCGTCTTATCATAACTTAAACTGGTCCTGAATTTCAAACTGTGTCCATTATTCTTTAATAATTGTAATTCACCAAATACATTGGCAAATGTCCTGTCAACTGTAACATTGTTTACCAGGATACTGTTGATGCCAATACCATTTAATGAATTAGCCCCGTTGTATTCTGAATTGGATCCGCCAAAACCATTGAGTGTAGCAGTATCATACACCGGCATTGTTGGAATGGCTACCACCAGTGTACCGATCAACGGAGGAATACCGCCTAATAATATGTCATCACGGAAAGTGAGTGAGTTCTCAAATGAATGCGTGTAGTTAAATGACTGGCCAAATTTAAATATACCTTTTTCACCTGTTGTATTTACCCTTACGGAGTAACGCTTATAATCAGGGCCGTTACCCACATACGTACCTTTCTGGTTAAAATAATCAAGGCCAACATTATAGGTGCTGTTAGCACCACCTCCTGAAAAACTTACATTATGATTCTGGCGGGTGCCAGTTTTTAAACCCGCTGTTTGCCAGTCTGTGTCTATGTCATCCACAAAACCCGGGTTGGTTGGATCGTTCGCAGGAAACAAAGGTTTACCTGCATTGGTACGGGATTCATTATTCAGTAACTGGTATTGTTCCCTGTTGGTTACTTTCTGGCGCTGCCATACTTTATCCCACCCATAGTAACCATTGTATTCAATACGCATGGGTGAATTTCTTGCACCTTTTTTTGTATTTATGATCACCACACCATTTGCAGCGGCGGCACCATAAATGGCAGCGGCTGATGCGTCTTTTAAAACCGTGATGGATTCTATATCATTCGGACTGAAATCCCTGATCGCAGAACCGGGTACTCCATCCACTACATAATAAGGCTGTGCATCACCAAAAGTGCTGAAACCCCTTATACGAACACTGGGTGAAGCGCCCGGCTGACCATCACTATTAACGGCAACACCGGTTGCACGGCCCTGCAGCAACTGCGACACGTCACTTGCTGAATATTTTTTTGTCTCTTTTATATTAACGCTTGAGATGGCGCCTGTGATATTCTTTTCTTCTGGCTGCCATAACCGATCACCACCACTTCGTCCAGTGCAGCAGAGTAAACCTCCAGCGATACATCCACGACTGTTTTTTTACCTATTGAAATTTCTTTTGTTGCAAAGCCAACAAAGGAATAAACCAGGGTTGAATTTTGTGGTGCAATGATGCTGTAGCTTCCATCATCACCTGTATTGGAACCATTGGTGGATCCTTTTATAATAACAGAAACACCCTTAAGCGGTGCGCCCTTGTTATCCGTTACTTTTCCCGTTACCGGGTTTTGTGCAAAGAGGCTGCCTGAAAAAATGGTAACAAAAAAGAAGATGACCAGGCGGATCATCCCTTTTTGCAGGAAGGAAATGTTCCCTTTCATAACAGTTGTTTTAGGTTTATTAATAAGCGTCATTTTTACATTTATTATTCCGGGCAAAAAAAATTGCTTGCCTTAAAGTATGCTATTACATTTTGTGGTGCCGTGCAAACCACAACGGAAAACCCTATAAAAAAAAGAGAAGATACCAACTGTATGAACCGGGCTTATCCCTGCTGCCGCAGGAATATTTTGCATCATTAATTCATCTCCGGTATTTGTAAAAAAAGCAGATACTTTCATACAGCAATCGTTTAAGGAAGCCGCCAGGCTCCATCCAGTAACAAGACCAAATAATCGTTTTCAAAACGAAAATAATAATTTTTTTGAATAATTGTCATTTCAACATTTATTTTTTAAAAAAATTTTTTCCCTTTACTTTTACTATATAATTATCCCTGTACTTTCATCTATAACCACTAAGCCGTATGACTAAATATCAAAAACAGACACGGTTACTTGCAGCAGTCGATTGTATTGTATTTGGCTTTGATGGCCAGAAACTAAAGATATTACTGATACAACGGGCCTTTGAACCCGAGAAAGACAACTGGAGTTTGATGGGAGGTTTTATACAACCGGAAGAAAGTGCTGACCAGGCTGCTGCCCGGGTTTTGACAAAGCTTACCGGCCTTTCCGGCATTTACCTGGAGCAGCTGCACAGTTATTCTGAACCAGGCAGGGACCCGATAGAAAGAACGATTTCCATTGCCTATTTTGCATTGGTGGATACACAACAGTATGAAAAGCAGATAACAGATGAATACCATGCAGAATGGTTCCCGCTGGATAAAATTCCTGACCTGATCTTTGATCACAAAGAAATGGTGGCGATGGCAAAAGAAAAACTCCGCTATAAAGCATCGCTTCACCCGATATTGTTTGAACTGCTGCCACCACAGTTTACACTACCATTGCTGCAAAGTCTTTTTGAAGATGTATTTGAAACAAGTTTTGATACAAGGAACTTCAGCCGCAAGATTATGTCAACCAGCCTGCTGCTGAAACAAAAAGAGAAGGATAAAGAAAATTCAAAGAAAGGCGCATTCTATTATAAGCTGGATAAAAAACATTACAAGAAGAACTTTCATAAATTCCTGCGCTTTATACCAAACCCGAATGGTATTATTTAATTAAGCAGTTACAGTTGTTTTTCCCACGCCCAGGCTGAACGGATCATTTCATCAAGTTGAAGTTGCGCTTTCCATTGTAAAAGTTTTGCAGCCTTTGATGCATCTGCGTAGATCACTGCAGCATCTCCCTCTCTTTTTTTACCAATAGTATAATTTAATTTTTGACCGGTTATTTTTTCAAATGCGTTAATAATTTCAAGTACTGATGTGCCTTTACCGGTGCCAAGATTAAACACTTCAAAAGAATGGGTGTTTTGCTTTTCAATGAGTCTTTTACATGCCAGCACATGTGCCTTTGCCAGGTCAACCACATGAATATAATCACGGATGCAGCTTCCATCCGGCGTATTATAATCATTACCAAAAACAGTAAGTTTATCCAGCTTACCAGCAGCGACCTGCATCACATAAGGAAAAAGATTATTGGGAATCCCCTTGGGCAACTCTCCTATCAAAGCGGATGCATGTGCGCCAACAGGATTAAAATACCGTAATGCAACTGCATTTATTTTACCGGTCGCTGCTGCTTTTGCTAATATCTCCTCGCCCATTTGTTTAGTACTGCCATAAGCGGAAAGTGCTTTTTTAAAAGTTGTTGCTTCGGTAACGGGTAAATGATCCGGGTCGCCATACACGGTAGCGGAAGAGGAAAACACCATGTCATGCACATTATATTCCTGCATTACTTCCAGCAGGTTCACAAGGGAATATAAGTTGTTATGAAAATACTTTAACGGCTCCTTTGCCGATTCACCCACCGACTTATAAGCAGCAAAATGAATTACAGCATCGATCCTGTGTTCAGCAAAAGCCTTACGGGTTGCAGCCCTGTCGGTAATGTCTGCATTAAAAAATAACACAGGCTTCCCTGTTATATGCTTTATTCGTTCTACTATAAAATATTCTGAATTGCTGAGATCATCTGCAATGACGATATTATAACCGGCTTTTAATAACTCAACGCATGTGTGAGAACCTATGTAGCCCGTGCCACCAGTTACCAGGATGGTATGCTGCATCAGTAAAAATTAGAAAGTTGAAAATTTAAAAGCGGTCCTGCTGGTATATTCTTCTCCTGCTTTTAATAAAGTGGATGGAAAATGCGGATGATTGGGTGCATCCGGAAAATGCTGTGTTTCCAGGCAGAAGCCGGAACGTTTGTTATAAACAGTTCCCTGCTTTCCACTGATATTTTCCAAAAAGTTACCTGTATAGAAATGCAGCGATGGTTCGGTTGTATAAACATCCATTTGCCTGCCACTTGTACTTTCCCTTACAATAGCCACATGCTTTAGACTGCTGGTATGTTCTTTTTCGAATACAAAACTGTGATCATACCCATTGCTTAACACTAATTGTTTGTGATCATCATGAATATCTTTTCCGATCGTTTTAAAAGCGGTAAAATCGAATGGTGTGCCTGCAACTGGCGCAATTTCTCCTGTAGGCACCTGCATTTCACTTACAGGCAGATAAAAATCACCCAATAATCTTAATTCATGTGCATCAATTGTTGCCCCATGATCTGCCGATAAGTTAAAATAAGCATGTTGTGTGAGATTGATAAGCGTTGACCTGTCAGTGTATGCTTTATAATCAACGGTCCATGCGTCATCATCATCCAGTGTATAAACTACTTCCAGTTGTAATTCCCCGGGAAATCCCTCTTCCAGGTGCGGACTGGTATAACTGAATGTCACACCACGTTTACTTATACTGCTGAATGGCGCCGCAGTAAATAGTTTTTTATTAAACCCAACAAAACCTCCATGGTGATGAAAGCCTCCGGGTTTTACAGAGAGCTGGTAAATCTCTCCGTCTATGTTTACTTTACCACCGGCAATGCGGTTGGCAAAGCGGCCTACTACTGTACCAATATAATAATCGTCTGTTGTGTACTCATTCACATCATCGTAACCCAGCACAACATCACCCATTTTACCTGAATTGTCTTTTACAAATAAGGATTGTACGGCGGCACCATAATTTGATACGATCAATTTTGTACCAGCATTATTTTCAATGGTAAACAGTTTTATTTCATCAGCAATATCCGTATTACTGTTTTGGGTTGATGGTTCCCCGGTTAACATTGTTGTATCTATTTTATTTTAATTACCCAAACTTAATATACTGCCACAAGTTTTCTTACAGCTGATTTTTTACAATGCCAGGTGCGTAAGCATATACCCGTCGCTGGCACCATTTACAATGGTATTGCAAGAAATTTTGCATCCGCCAGTGGTGCTTCAGGAATGATACCAACCTGTGTCCAGCTGGAATTGTTTTCCAGTATCGCTAAATTGATAAACTGGCTGACAGTACCAAGTGCGCTTTTCTTTATAGAAAACTCCACTACTTTTTTACCCGATTCTGTTTTTAATGCGGAGAAAGAAAGTGCATCTGCAAATGGAGTAACAGCAGTCCAGCCCCAGCCGGTACCGGGATCTGTATGCGCCATTACATCACCCCATCCGCCGTAGGGACTTCCTTCTGCAAGGAAATCAGCACCAGAGCCAGCAGGATACAGCCAGCTGGCATAGCCTGTTGCCGGTTTATTATCAGCATCTATGTAAATATCTATTACATCCAGGTTCATATCTGCGGTACCTTCCAGGTATATATTTATGAGGTCAGAGGAAGCAAAAGTTTTTATACCCCGGATACTGCTGGTAAGCTCCACTGAATTTTCCGCAGCATAACCTACATAGGTCCAGTCTGTAAAATCACCGTCTATCCTGATATTGGGCCCAAGGATACTAACAGTATCAGTAAACGTACTTGTTTCTGAACCACTCTTTGCAGTTAGTGTTACAAGAAAATCTCCTTTACTTCTGAAAATATGCTGAGGCCCTTTTAATACCGAAGTTTCACCGCTGCCATCACCAAATTCCCATGAGTATTCTTTTGCATTGGTGGAGAAATTGGTGAAGTTTACTTTGTACCCATCAGCCACATAACTGAATACCGCTTTAAGACCACTGCCTGCATTCTCTTTTTTACAGGATGTGCCTGCCAGCGACAGCACTAATACAGCTATTACATAAATATTCCTTTTCATGCTTTTGGTTTTTATTTCTGATAAGTTGTTAGTTAATTTTTAATACTTGTTTAAGGTTGTTCATGCCGCCATTTTCCGTTACCCATACATTGGTATTGCCCAGCTGAACGGCATACTCTATTTTTGATTTAAGGTTTGCTGCTTTATCTGCAATCCGCAGGTACAGGTCATACTCACCTGCAGGCATACCCGATAAACTGACTGCTTCGCCTATGGACAGTTTTACTTCCGGTTTACAAAGGCGAAGGTCAGCAGCAAGTGCTTTTTCATAATAAGTCCCCGAGGTTTTGTTTTTAAAAACCAGGGACACATCTTTTTTATGATACAAAGGAGCATATCCTTTATTGATGATATTGATAGTGGGTGTGATGCTTCCGTTAACGGTTGCCGTTCCGGGGAATTTGGCATTCACTAACGCTAACCGGTAACCTAAATTCCGCTGGAATTCATCAAAGCAGCCAGATGACCTCCAGGCATTCACAGTAGGCTGGTACCAGTCCAAGTTCAGGTAGGTCCACTTTAGCAACTTCATTTCATTCCTGCCTTCGTTGCAACTTGGATCATAGCCTGGTGTGGGCGGGCAGGTTTCACCGCCTGTTGGCACATACAATGCTTCGTTACTGATGTATTTCTTTTGTGCAAGAATGTCGGTATATGTACCATAATCATCACCACCGGTTAAAAAACAATCATTGTGATGGCCAACCCTTGCTTTAGCTTCAGCCGTATAAGCAATAGCTGCTGTTATTGCATCAGTCGTACTAAAAATGCTTTGTTTTGCACCGGGTGTACGAACCTGCACCATAATTTCTGCAGGCAGTACACTCAACAGCTTATTCAGCACTTTTGTTTCATTTTCTGTGGTGGCCAGCCCATTGCTTGAACTATGCCATTCGCCCCAGGCTCCTATAAAACCAGCCTGCACAAAAGCAATCACATCTTTATTGCTTTCAAAAATGGGTTTTAATTGATCAAGGTGCTGCTCCACTGTTGTAAGCGGTGCATCATCCACTCCAATATTATCTGAATACGCAAAACGAAGTACTACTTTTAAACCAGCATTTCTTATTTTATCAAGATCATCCTGTATCAATGTAAGTTCTGCTGCACTAAGCTCTTTATCCCTGAATGCTTCCAGGTAAAAGAAGCGGATCAGCATAGATACATTCTGGTTCCTGAATGTATTTATCTGTGCAGCATTTAAAGAAGTGCCTTCTGAATGAACATCCATCATTCTTACAAACCCACGTTCAGGATTTGGAAAGATGGCATTTGAAAGCTCATAGGTTACCCCTTCATCAACAGGCGGAGGGGTAACAGTTGATTGCGTTTTTTTACAACCAACAGTAGCAAGTAATACCGCTGAAAAAAATAGTTTATATAGAATCGTTGTTTTCATTATTTCGTTTTAATAAGCAACCTTAACTATTAATTATAACCGGGGTTTTGGATAAATAATCCTTTGCCTTCACTTACTACACTCAAAGAAAAAGGATAACGTACTTTATCAGGTGTTGTAAAAGTTGATCCTGTTACTTCCTTGCAGCGGCTGGTAAACTTACCATGACGGATAAGGTCTGCCCTGTATTGACCATTCTCACACCAGAACTCATGACTTCTTTCCAGAAGAACCAAATCATTGAATGCAGCAAGTGAACTGTAATCTGCTAATTGTTTATTGCCAAGACCAGCTCTTTTTCTTACCAGGTTAATTAGGTCCATTGCTTCCTGTGTTGGTGCACCTGCATTGGCAATTGCTTCTGCTTTACTCAACAATACATCGGCATAACGGTACATAATTATATCCACCGTGGTAAGACTTGTCGTCCGCTGGTTATCTTCATTTATTTTAAGTGCAAGCGGACCACGGTCAAGTATCTGGCCGGGATTGGCACGGTTATAAGTAATACCATCCGTGCCGGTATATTCTGCAATCAGCATTTCCCTTCTTTTATCAGTAGGTTCAAACCTGTCGTAAAACCACCAGGTACTGGTAATGGTTTGCCATCCGCCCATCACAGGATAGTTAGAAGGCAACACCATCATCTGCCATTGATTTTCGCTTGTACCGGCATAATCGCAGGGGATTGCCCATATCACTTCATCCTTGCTGTTTTTTCCGCCTTCGAGATCCCACATTGATTTATAATCTGGATGAAGCGAAAAGAAATTCATACCAATGATATCATCGCAAAGCGTATTTACCTTGCTCCAGTTCTTTTCATGCAACCATAAACGGATCTGTATCATTTTTGCCAAAGCTTTGCTGAACCTTCCATATTCAACATCTTCAGGAGCAGGCAGGTCTGGTATTGCGGCTTCAAGAATCTGCATCTATAAAAGCAACCATTTCATCATTTGTCAATCTTGCCAATGGCTTTTCCTGCAATGGATTTTTTAAAACTTCCAGCGGTGCGATCACTATCGGGCCATACATATCAAATAATGAATACGCCAGCAAACCTCTTGCACACCTGACTTCTGCAATCGCCTTCTTCTTTAACTCTTCACCAACTGTTGAGTTTTGAATAAGGTCGATCGTTATTGTCATACGGCTTATCTTATTATAGAAATCATCATAAAAACGGGTAATGCCGCCATTACTTGGCTGGTAACTCTGCAATGATGCCAGTTGCTGTTCACCAAATTTTCCAAATAAAATTTCTGTGCTTGCATCATTTATAAACTGGGAGCCTCTTTCAGAAGTAGAGAAGAACCCATCCCACCAGGAACCTCTTACTGGATAATAACAGGCATTTACCATTGCCTCCAGGTCATCGGCAGACTTCGGAAATATATTTGGGTTGATCTCAGAATATTCCGTTGCAGTAAGGTCTTTTGTACAACTGTTCATCAACAGTGCTGCCGGAAGAAAAAATATTATTATATAACGTTTCATATTAGTTCTTTTAAAAATTAAAAGTTGAGGTTTAAGCCAACAGTGTAAGTCCTGATATAAGGATAAGCTGCCGTGTAAGAGTCTGTTTCCGGGTCAATACCTTTATACGGTGTGATGGTAAAAAGGTTTTGTGCATCAAAATGAACTTTTACAGAACTGAATATTTTCTTAAACACTGTACCAGGAATGGTGTAACCCAAGGACACATTTTGCAACCTCACAAACCATGCATCCTGCATAAAGAAATCGCCTACACCATCATTGGAGAAACCCCAGTACGAACTTGGTACAGTAGTAGATGGGTTGGTGGGTGTCCAACGATCTTTAACAGAACGTAACCCGTTATATCCATTGGCATTTATACCATACGCACTAAAACCATACGCAACATAGTTGGGGTCCACCATACGGCGGCCAAACAATCCATTGAAATCAAAACCAAAACTGAAATTTTTATACGTAAGCGTATTAGAAATACCTGCCATAAAACTTGGATCAGATGTACCCATCAGTTTTGTATCCGCCTCATCAATTCTTCCATCTGCTGCGCCGGTGCGTAAAAATCTTCCGTTCGCATCTGTTACAGGGTTGCCGTTTTCATCACGTTTAAAACCGTCAATGTCTTTTATTTTAACCTGGCCCGGCATCAGGTTTGGCTGAGCTGTAGGTTTATTTTCTCCTATCTGCATGATACCATCGGCAATAGCGCTGTACACAGCCCTTAAAGGATCTGTGTCATTTTGATAAACCCTGGGCAACCATCCGTCCGCTCTTTCTTTCCAGTTTGTTCTGAAATGAGATACAACAAAACCCGTTCTCCATTGAAAATCTCTTGTTTGTACGTTCCTGGTATTAATGGTGATTTCAAAACCTTTGCTTTGTGTTTTACCTACGTTATAAATTACCTCAGGCACCACCTGGTAAGAATTAAGCAATCTAGTATCCAACAGGTCTGACACAACATTATTGTACACTTCTATAGCACCATCTACTTTACCATTAAACAGGGAGAAATCAAGACCAAAGTTGAGACCTGTGGTTGTTTCCCATTTCAGGTCCGGGTTTTCTAACCTTGATAAAGAAACACCGATAAGCCTTGTGTCAGTTGAAGATAACCATGCTGGGTAAGCACTGTATGCAGCAAAAGCGTTGCTGTTATTTACAAGTGTTGCATTACCGGTTTGGCCGTAGCTAATCCTGAATTTCAATTGAGAGATGGTTCCTCTGAGTCCACTGAAAAAAGATTCCTCGGCTACATTCCAGCCTACTGCTACAGAAGGGAAAAAACCCCATTTATTATTTACAGCAAATACACCGGCTCCATCACGGCGGGCATTGAAAGTAAGCAGGTATTTTCCTTTGTAATTATAATTCAGCCTGCCGAAATAAGATATCAGTGTGCTTTTTGCCTGGTAAGAAGTGCTGGCCAGCTGGAGCGTTGCTGCATTCAGGTTATTCCATAAAAATGCGTCAGTAACAAACCCTGAAGCACCTACTGTACTTCCACGGGTTACAAATTTTTCCTGCGATACACCCAGCAACACATCAAACTTATGATCTGCTGTTAATTGCTTGCTGTAGGTACCTGTGGCTTCCAGCAGGTAATGATCATTATCA
The DNA here is from genome assembly GCA_047600665.1 of Ferruginibacter sp. GTDB lineage: Bacteria > Bacteroidota > Bacteroidia > Chitinophagales > Chitinophagaceae > Ferruginibacter. The sequence continues at coordinate 434,931 of JASGKJ010000002.1, read as the reverse complement.
GATTTTCCAATATTTGCCCTGCCTTTTTCTAAAGCGCCCCACAAGGTAGTTTTAGGTAAATAACCCTGACGGGTGGTATAGCCCCTGTCCATGCCTGCTTTTAATTTTACTGTCAGGTCTTTTATTGGCGTTATGTCTACATAAAAATTACCCAGCAATCTTTCAATCCTTCCCTGGTCACTGATGGTTAATAAGGAATATGGATTGGGCTGTGTTGCCAGTTGCGGGTTGATGGGGTAATTACCTTCTTCATCGATAGCCGGTATGTGTGGCCCTTGTTGCATAGCAGCCCTTATGATACCTGAGTTTTCATACTGGCTCACATTATTACCATTCTCATCAAACGTGGCACCTGTTTGTGAATTTGTATTATCGATCCTGCTAAAGGTTAAGTTAATACCGGTTTTAATATACTTGCTTATTTCCTGGTCTACGTTGGCCCTTACAGAATATCTTTTTAACTCAGAATTCTTTACAATACCTTTTTGATCATAAAAGTTACCTGATAAAAAATACTTGGTAAGTTTATTACCGCCGGTAACCGATATATTATGCTGTGCAGTGGAGCCATCTCTTGATATAAGATCAAACCAATCTGTACCACGGCCTACATTGTTGATAGCATTTTGCGTATACAGCTTCCTGTAAGGTCCATTGATGGGGTTGGCCTGCGCCTCTTCCAGCGTTTTTGTACCATAAGGCGCCACACCATTGTCAAACATCCATTGTTCGTACGCAGCATCATTCCGCACCTGCATCCATTCATTTAATGGCAATACATCAAAAGGGTCATTGTATTTTTGTACTGAAAAATTATTAGAATATTGTACCCGTGCCACACCCTCATTACCTTTTTTAGTAGTAATAAGTACCACACCGTTGGCCGCCCTTGTACCATAAATTGCCGTGGCGCTTGCATCTTTCAATATTTCTATTGACTCAATATCGTTCGGGTTGAAAGAATTCAGAACACTTTGTGTACCTCCGTCATACCGGTTACCGGTTGCCGGTTGCAATAAATCAGTAAGCGGAAAGCCATCCACTACGTATAATGGTGTATTGACTGAACGGAGGGATGAACCACCACCACGGATCAGGATATCAAAACCACCGCCGGGCTGTGCGCTGTTTTGCCTGATGGTAAGACCTGCAGCCTTACCTTTCAGCATCGTACCCACTTCAGGACCGGATGATACTGCCAGGTCTCTTGCTTTTACCGATGAAACAGCACCAGTTAAGTCTTTCTTCTTTTGCGTACCATATCCAACCACCACCACTTCATCCATTGCTTTATTTTCCTGCGTCAGTTTCAGGCTTATTGAAGAACGGCTGCCAACAGCTACTGTTTGAACAAGGTAACCAACAGAAGTGAATACCACTGAATCAGAACTGGCTGCTTCAATTGAATAATCACCCTTACGGTTAGTGGCAGTTGTCTTTGTGCTTCCTTTTACATGCACACTTACATCAGCAAGCGGGTTGCCATCCGCATCCGTAACCTTGCCGGCGATTGTTTTTTGTGCATTGGCTGCATGTGTAAAAAATGCAAGCAGCAATAAAAATGAAATGCACTTTTTAATTAATGGGACTCTCATGCAATGTTTGTTTTGGATAAGTTTTGAAGTAAAAATTGATACCTCTAAGATGACAACTTTTTTTTGAAAAAGATGCAACATACAATTACGCTTATTACGCAAACTGCTTACGCAAACGCTTGCTTAACCTACACAAACGGTTGCGTAATTTTTTGAAAAATTTGCAATATTGTGCAAAAAGGAGTGTATTAAACCACTTTGATGATTTTATACAATATTCCGGGAGCAGCAACATAAAAAAAACCACCGCATTTACGGTGGTCTTTTATCATCTAAAAACAACTTTGTTATTGTACTTCCAGCACATGCAGTAAACTATTATATCCTGTGGCTTCTTCCCAAATATTATCGTTTGCAAGGCGGATACTGTAAGCAGGGTTTTGTTGCAATGACTTGTATGCATCGGGTAAATTGAGCAGCACTTCATACATTCCTTTTTGTATGGATGCAGGCAATGCAAATGACTGCTGCAAATTAATTTCACCACTGAACCAGTGCTGGATACTGGTTTTAAAAGGAAGGGCAATTATTTTTTTTGTTTGCCTGTTACGCAGCACTAATTGTACCGGCCTGGGATTATAGGGAGAAGTGTACCCGATATTTTCAAGTTGCACCGAAACTTTAAAAACACCACCGCTTTTTACCACCCGGTCTATCACTGCGGTACGTAAAACAAAACGGTATCCCAGTTTTTGCTTGATACTTTTCATGCAACCCAGCGAATCCCAGTCATTATTCACCTGGTTGTTGTAAGCCGCATTTAAATAACTGTAATGCATAGCACGCATTTCTTCTTCTGCATGACCATACGGAGCACAATCATTCTGGGGGCTGAAAGCATCATCGCATGTTTCGCCACCCACTGCCACGTAGCGGCTGTCTGCTTCAAAATATTTCCTGAAAACGGTATTGGCTGTGTCTCTTTTCGCAACATCATTACCATAATCATGAAATGTTCCATAATCATCCCAGCTTGCCAGGAAACAGTCATTGTGTAAACCGATCCTCGCCTTATCTTTTTTTGTAAACGCTTCTTTGATTGTAAGTGGCGCTGCAGTTAGTTTTGAGCGTGGGCCATATACAAACCGCTGCTTTATCTGTGGTGTACGCACCTGCACCATCCTGTCCTTTGGTATTGCATCCAGCAGTGCTTTTAAAAACTGGTTCCGGTGAATCCAGCTGCTGTCCAGTATCCTGCCCTGCCCGTCATCAGTGGCACAACCAAAATAGTCAGTAAAATAATTCTCACCCCAGATACCGATAAAGCCCTGTTGCAACACAGCGATTATATCTGCATTTTTCTGCAGCAATGGTTTTAACTGCTGCACATGCTTCATCACTATATGTCTTGGTGCATCGCCGTAAGGCGGGCATATTTTATATTCATCCTTGCAATCGCCACCGTGTGACTCATTGGTATAAGCAAAGCGGAGAATTATTTTTAACCCTGAATTTCTTATTGCATCAAAATCTTTTTGCAGCTCTTTTAAAAAGTCATCGGACAAAGGCTTATCCTTGAAGATATCCAGCTCATAAGCCCGGTATATTAATGACACATTAACCGGGTACTTTGCACTGCCTTGCTGGTGTGGTTTGGTTCTGAACGCTTTTAGTTTTTCAATATCCAGCAAATTAAAATGGCTGGCCTTTGTTGAAAGCGGAATATAAAAACCTCTTTCGGGGTTACGAAAATCTTCATCACTCTCTTTGTATTCGACTTTTAAAGTTTGCGCCTGCAAATGAGAGAGAAAGATTATACTAGGCAATAAAAAAACAGCGAGCTTCTTCATTATTATAATTTAAAAAATATTTTCTTTTTATAAAGGAAATAACACAAACTCCACTCCGCTAGCAAAGTAGCCAATGCAGACAGAACATTTAACCAGCCATCGCTCATACCCGTGAAACCAATAAACCCTTTTACAAAAATTGCCACCACGCCGTTCAGCCATTGGTGCCCCAGTGTTTCAAAAAAGAGATAAATAAAAATGGCATTCATACCCACCACTACAAATATCCATGCATACTTATTCCATTGTTTAATATCAGTAAGCCAGTACAGGAATGCCAGCAGGAGCAGCACCCATCCTGCGGAAGCCAGTACAAAAGAAGATGTCGCAATGCGTTTAATGATAGGTGTTATATGCAGCCAGTCCAGTGTAAAACCGGCAACCAGGCAAATGAGGGCGGCGGTTACCAGCAGTTTTATTTTTTCATTACCGGTTTTTGAACTGATCAATAATTTACCGGCCAGTACGCCCCAGATGGTATGTGCCGCTGTGGGAATGATATTAATGGCCACCCAACCATCTGAATTGATCTTGCCCATAAACACCAGGTCCATCCAGTTACCAAAATTATGCTGGTCTGTAAACGGCTGATCATAGCCGGGCATTAAAACAAACCTGTACAAAACCTCTGTTAACGCAAGTAACGCAACAGAAACGGCCACCTGTACTGCCTGGCTTTGCCGGATAATAAAATAAGCGATCAATGTGGTAATGGAAAGCTGTGTTAAAACATTCCACAGTTCCCATACCAGTTTACCGGCATATACACAATGCAATGCTGTACCGCAGATAAAAAGTTTTAAGCAACGGGCAGCAATATGCGAAAATTGCTGTTGCCAGCTTATGGCTTTTTCAGTTTTATAATAATAAGCAATATATAAAGCTGCGCCGGCCATCGTCATAAAGGCAGGCTGCACCAGGTCCCAGAAACGCAGGCCGTGCCAGGGGTGATGAAAAAACTGTTCCACCAGTCCGCCGGCTGCACCGGTGAATTGCAACGCATGCAGCGATTCATACAGCATGCAGCTTTCTGCAGCCAGCAGGATCATTATCAAACCCCGCATTACATCAAGGGATAATAAACGTTTGGATATGGTGGTGGTTGCTGCAGCAGTCATAGGTGGAAAATTATAAATACTTATCCGTTCTGCAATGCTGCAAATATTTGTTACAGCCACGCAAACGTTTGATTTTTTAAGTCAAACGTTTGTGTAATTTTATTTAACTTACATTACCTTATTTGCATGAAAAATCAATTGCCTACCATCAAGGAAATAGCGAAGCAGCTAAACATCTCTATCTCGACCGTTTCACGTGCACTACATGATCACAAGAGTATTGGTATGCGCACAAAGATGAAAGTGAAAGAGCTTGCAAAACAGCTCCAGTATGAGCCTAACCAGACCGCTATTTTTTTTCAGCAGGGAAAAACATTTACCATTGGTGTGATACTGCCGGAACTGAGTGAAGCATTTTTTTCTGCCGCCATCAGTGGCATTGAGGACACAGCGCACAAATCAAATTATACTGTACTTCTCGGGCAGAGTCATGACAGCATAGAGAAAGAAAAGAAACTGCTTGACACCATAAAAAAACACCGGGTGGATGGCCTGCTGGTATCCATTTCCAAGAACACCAGCGACTACAGTCATTTTGAAGCATTGCAGCGGTATAATATCCCGATCGTTTTTTTTGACCGTATTCCGAAGATACCCAATATACATTACGTGGCCTGCAACATGATCAATGGCACCATACAGGCTGTAAACTTTTTATTTAAAAAAGGGCACCGCATCATTGGTATGATCAATGGCCCTGAAAAGCTGCCTGCATCAAAGGAAAGACTCGATGGGTACATACAGGCTATGACAAAAAGCCGCCTGAAGTATGACCCTAATATGGTGGTGAATTGTGACCTTACAAAAGAAAGCGTGTATACGGCCACAGCCAAGCTGCTCAGCGGCAAACGCAGGCCCACCGCTATTGTTGCCTTTAATGATTATGTAGCGCTGGATGCAGTGCAGCAGGCAAGGAACATGAAACTGAAAATAAATAAGGATGTTTGCTTTGTGAGCTATGCTAACCTGCCCATCAGTAACTATACCGCCTACCCGCCGCTGGCTTCTGTTGAACAGTTTCCTTACCTGCAGGGGCAAAAAGCTGCAGAGACCCTGATCGAACTATTGCAGAAAAAATCCGGAGAAGAAAATGAGAACAATGCCAATGGTACTTACTACAAGATCATTCTTGAATCTCAGCTGGTACTGCACGACGGAAAATAAATTGTTGTAACCGGCATCAACAATTTTAATCAACATCCTTGTGTCACTCACTTTATCTTTTACAGCCTTATTCAGCATGTAACCATGCGGCATTTTATCAAATTTAGTGATACAGCAATACAGTCTTGAATATATGCAGAGATTCCGCAAGCGTTTGCGCATGATTTGAATAACATCATTTAATACTTTTATACCATGACTGAGATACATACCATGCTGCAGCCTGTGTTGGGCATATATGGATTAACCGGTGCTGGTGTTGATGTAAAACCCTTTGGAACAGGTCTTATCAATAATACCTGGGCCGTTACTGCCGGTATTAATAAATTTATACTGCAACGTATCAATCATAATATTTTTAAAGAACCAAACGACATTGCAAATAATATCCGCAGGATCGGGAACTATTTATCAAAACAATACCCGGACTATTTATTTACTGCACCCGAAAAAACACTGCAGCAACAGGATATTGTACACATTGCCAAAGAAGGTTATTTCCGTCTTTTCCCTTTTGTAAAAAACTCTCATACCATTGATGTGGTGAGCAATACAGCACAGGCTTTTGAAGCGGCCAGCCAGTTTGCCAGGTTCACCAAGTTACTATCAGCATTCCCTATCGAAAAACTCAATATTACCTTACCTGATTTTCATAACCTGCCATTGCGTTACCAGCAATTTGAACTGGCTATGGAAAACGGCAATAAAGAAAGGATACAGGAAGCTGCGGATACGATCAATTTTTTAAAACAGCACAGGAATATTGTTACGATAAGCGAACAGATCTATCAGAATCCTGCATTTAAAAAAAGAGTAACGCACCATGACACCAAGATAAGCAATGTACTTTTTGATGACCAGGATAAAGGGCTTTGTATCATTGACCTGGATACAGTTATGCCCGGTTATTTTATAAGTGATGTAGGCGATATGCTGCGTACCTACCTGTCACCAGTAAGCGAAGAAGAAAAAGACCTTGGTAAAATAACTATAAGAGAAGATTATTTCAAAGCCATTGCTGAAGGATACCTCGGGGAAATGAAAGATGAATTAAGTGCAGAAGAGAAGGACCATTTTGTATATGCCGGCAAATTCATGATCTATATGCAGGCGTTGCGTTTCTTAAGCGATTATCTTATCAATGATATTTATTACGGTTCCAAATATGAAGGACATAACCTGCTGCGTGCAAAGAACCAGGCTGTACTACTGGAACGGCTGATCGAAAAAGAATCGACCCTTAACAAATCTATCGTACACTGATCGCATATCCTTATTTACTCAATCCCGCTTTATCCAAATTCCTTGCTCCCCGTAACAGGATGATCAATGCCAGCAATACGGTGGCAGACATTACAGCAGCCATTGTTAACACCGGCTCAAACCCCAGCCATCCTGCAGCGGCAGACATTAATGCGCCACAACCGATCTGTATAAATCCAAGCAATGCTGCGGCAGCACCGGCATTTTTTGAGAACGGTGCCATGCAAAGCGCTGCTGCGTTAGGGTAAGTAATACCGGAACAGCCCAGTATAATAAACAGGAATACAATAACAGCAGCAAGACCATACCAATTATTCAATGCACCAAGCAGGAACAATACAGCAGCCGCAGTCTGTATGATCAATATCGCTTTTAATATCTGCTGGTTGCTATAGTATTTTGTCAGGATATGATTCAGCTGGCTGCCTCCGATAAAACCAACCGAAAGCAAGGCAAAAATGCCACCATACACTTTTCCATCCAGTTTAAAATGCTCCATGAATATAGAAGGTGAATGTGCCACATACACAAACAAGCCCGAGAAAGACAAACTGCCGGCCAGGGCAAACACATAAAACCTTGGCTCTTTTAAAACATCCGTAAATCCTTTTATGATCGGGCCGGGTTTAAGAGAAATGGATGTATCCGGCTGGTGCCCTTCGGGTAAAAAAAAGAATACAGCCAGCAGGATCAGGAAAGTGATCAGTGCCAATATAATAAACACCGCATGCCATCCCCACCATTCAATGATAAAACTGCCTGTTGTGGGAGCCAATAAGGGAGAAGCGCCCAGTATCAGCACCAGCAATGAAATAACCCCTGCACTTTTTTCAACAGGGAAAAAATCCCTTACCATTGCCATTGCAGCAACAGAGGCCACACAACCGCCCAATGCCTGCAAGAAACGCATCACCCATAACACCTCAATGCTATTGGTTACAGCACAACCAACCGTGGTGATAAGATACAATATAAGCCCGGTGTACAATGGCGGCTTTCTTCCAAACCTGTCCAGCAACGGACCGTACAGAATTTGCCCCAGTGCAAACCCCAAAAAATAAGTTGAAACGGACAATGCCACTTCATCGATACCTGTTTTAAAATCTGCCGCTATACGTGGAAAAGCCGGCAGGTACATATCTATAGAAAAAGGTGTAACCGTATTAAGTGCCCCAAGAATAAGTATTAAAAAGAAGTTTTGTCTCCTGCTCCGTTCTGTAAGAACCATGGTTTAAAAATTACCGCAAATGTAGCCGAATGCCGGGATATCTTTTCCCCGTTTATCAAAACAGCCCGGCTGGTATCTTTTTTGTAAATACTACTTATGCAGTAATACCTTTTGAAAAGAACAGGTGTTTTTGTATATTTCAATACCATAACTTTTTACATTAAAAATCAGTTTATGAAAAGACTAATGATTGCATTCTGTATTGCCCCTTTATTTTTTTCCTGCAACAGCGGGGAAAATGCAGCAGACAAAAAAGAAGAAGTAAAAACGGATACCACCGTTACAACAACCGCTACCACCAAATCTGAAGAATGGGTACCGGTGGACTCTGCTACTGCCATGAAAAGCATGATGGAAGCAGGTACGCCCGGCCCCCAGCACGCCATGCTTGCAAAATCAGATGGAAAATGGAAGGCTGAAACAACTATGTGGATGGCCCCCGGTGCCCCGCCTGTAACAGGAAAGGCCACCGCAGAAAATAAAATGCTGTACGGCGGCCGTTACCAGCAAACAAGTTTTAAAGGTGATTTTATGGGCATGCCTTATGAAGGTGGCGGGGTTACCGGCTATGACAACAGCCGTAAAGTGTTTTTTACCACCTGGATGGATAATATGAGCACCATGATCATGAATATGGAAGGTACCTGGGATGATGCTACCAAAAGCATCACTTTCAAAGGCAAAATGTTTTGCCCTGCCAACGGTAAGGAATGTACAATGAGAGAAGTATGTACATTTACCGATGACAACAATTATAAAATGGAAATGTATGGCCCCGATATGCAGACAGGAAAAGAATTTAAGAATATGGAGATTAAAATGACAAGAAATAAATAAGGGATAATACACAAGAAAAGGCTGGTTGTTGATCGCAACCAGCCTTTGTTATAAATAGTCACAGGGATTATCTTTACAGTATGCAGCCCAATCTTATACAGCATATCAGCAGGTTTGTACCACTGGATGATGACGATATAAGGGCTGTACTAAACCATACCAGCCGGGTGAGCGCAAAGAAAAAATCGGTTTTGCTGAAAGAGGGACATGTATCCAAAAGATTATTCTTTGTTGAAAAAGGCTGCCTGCGCCTTTATTTTATTAATGATAAAGGCATTGAACAAATAACCCAGTTTGCGATTGAGGACTGGTGGCTGACAGATTACATGAGTTATACAACCCGGAACCCCTCACAATTTTATATACAAGCCATTGAAAACACGGAGTTGTATGCGCTTGATCAAACAGAACAGGAAGAATTACTAAAGGCCGTACCTGCGCTTGAAAGGTATTTCAGGCTGGTGCTGCAGAAAGCTTATGCGGCGGCACAGGTACGGCTAAAATTTTTACATGATTTCTCCAAGGAAGAAAGCTATCATCATTTTGTAAATGCCTTTCCCGGTTTTGTACAGCGTATCCCCCAATATATGCTTGCCTCCTATCTTGGCTTTACACCCGAATATTTAAGTGAACTGAGAAAAAAAATCCAATAAGCACTTTCTTAAACCAGTTTAAGTTTTTTGGAAAAGCACGCCGGTAGCTTTGTGTTATCATTAAAAACTTAAACAAATGGAAAACAGGATCAACATCGGCAAGACCGAACCGGAAGCTTACAGGGCTTTACTTTCAATTGACAAATATTTACAGTCATCTACCCTTACACCGATCCAGAAAGAACTGATAAAAATAAGAGCTTCACAAATTAATGGCTGTAGTTACTGTATCAACATCCATACAAAAGATGCCCGTAAATATGGTGAAACAGAACAGCGCATTTATTTGCTGAATGCCTGGAGAGAAACGGACCTCTATACAGAAGAAGAACGCAGTATACTGGCACTGACAGAAGAAATCACCAATATCAGCCAGCATGGGGTATCTGATGAAACTTATGAAAAAGCAGCAGCGTTATTCGATGAACATACTTTATCACAGATCATCATGGCTATTGTTTCTATCAATGCCTGGAACAGGATCGGTGTGAGTACGAGAATGAAGCCTCTTGCGGACAAAGCAGCAGTACAGAATTAAGCCCGGGTGCAATTCAGCACATAAAACAGGCAGTTCATACAGGCTGCAGCAGGTAATTAAAAAATACTGCCGCAGCTTTACTTTAAAATAACTGTATGCACTACCTGTTTTTATTTTTAACAACAATAACAAGCCTTGCTGCAGGAGCTCAGCAGGCTATTGATACAAGCAGCACGGCTTTATTTAAAAGATTACCGGCGGTTCCTGCAACTATTGCAGAAGCTAAACAAATGGCTGCAGCAGGGAAAAATGCAGCAACTGCTCTTTTTGAAAAGGAGATTAAACAGCAAATAGCAATACTTTATACACAGTCTGATCATAAGAGCAGGATACTCTCCATGCTGGCAGGTAAAGTGGACGAAGATGGCCGCTATTATGATTTCAGCAAGATAAATACAGCCGAAGACCCAATTTTAAAAACTGCACAGGAAGATGCCAACACAGCTTTCTTTGCATCGCTGGATGATTACCAGCGCCGCATCAATAGCAGGCTTGATTCAGTATGGAAAATGAGTAACCCCACTGGACAGGCAGAACAGGCTATTAAAATTTACAGGGAGGAATTACCTGTTTTTATAAACATTATACGGCAGCAACAGGTAAAACTGCAGCAACTGATAAAAACAAAGGGCTATGCTAAAGTATTAATAACGCAGGACAGCAAACACCCTTATTATATCCAGCTGCTTGAAACAAGGGCATTGATGCTTGACAGGCTTTCCCTGCTGAATAAGCAGGCTGAATCGGTTATTGGAATGATAAGCATGTTTACAAAGAATTAAGATTTCAAATCTCAAGTGTATAAAGCCAATATTTTTTATCAAACCGGGGTGGTATTTCTTTGAGTACAGTAAAGCCGAGACTCTCATAAATATGCCTTGCATTATTCATAAATTCTGATGTATGCAATGCGATTGTCTTCTCTCCATTTTTCGTTGCCTTTTCGATACATAATTGTGTAAGCTTTTTACCTATACCCTTACCATTATGATGAGGGTGAACCGTAACAAAACGTATAGAACACCAGCCTGCTTCATAAATATCCGTAGGGTTTCCACTGGACATTAAAAACGCCATGCCAATAACTTGTTCAGCGGCAATGCATACAATACATTCAGATTGTTCCAGCAATGTTGTATAAGTATTGACATTACTTATATTACTGTATAACTTTTGCCAGTTATCAGCCGTAAGTACATCTTTAAACCTGCTCCAGGAAAGGATGGCCAATTGCTGTAATCGCTTAAGGTCTTCAGAGGTTGCAGCACGATAGGTCATAAAAAACTTGTTTTCATTATAAAAAAATCAATCACTAGTTCCTGTTAGCCTGTACATAATATCTGTCCGCAATACATACTTTGTTCCTTCTGTCACTTCGCTTCCCTCATGTTCAAGACTGTGCAGGAATACCAATGCTGTTCCCTGGCTGGGCTGTATGATCGTTTCTGCAAATGTTGTTTCACCACCTTTATAACCATCATTCAGGTAGATCATAAAAGTATAATAGCTTGCCTCAAGGTCATTCCTGATATAGCTCTGATCGATATGTTTTTTAAACAGCTGCCCCGGCTGGTATTTGTAAAAGCGGAACAATTCATTTAATCCAACAGGAATACTGTTACCGATCTGTTGCGGGGCAAACGGTTTCAACTGGCTCCAGAGGGTTTCTGCCAATTCAAAATCTTTATAAATAACACGGTTATTATTCCGTACAGATTCTAAAACCTTCATACCCATTTCTGTTTCAACCGTTGCCGCTTCATAACCCACTTTTTCGCTTTTTAAGATAAAACTTTCGCAGGCCTCTTTTGTCCAGAAACTTTCAATGATAAAAATATGGTTGCTGATCCTGTTAAGTTTCATTACTGGTTGGAATTAGTGTGTCTAATTGGTATAATTCAAAATAAGACTTACAAAATAACTATTATTAATTCTACATAACACAAAAAATAAAGCCACTCCCTGGAGAGTGGCTTTTACAAAAAGCATGCACATGAAACAAAGGTTAAGTCATTTGTATTTTAAAAAAACGTATTCCCAAAATGATCAGCCATACTAACCACAGTGTACTTCCAATAAATCCTGCCATATCCCACGCAGGAAAACCCGGTATCACGGTGGCAAACAACTCAGCCTGTGCCAGCAAATAGATGAATGAACTTATAATACCAAACATACTCAGCCATTTTGGGATAAATTTTATCCTGAACAGTATTATTGAAATAATGACTGTCCATACAATGGTAAACAACTGGCCCAGGTGCTCACCCAGCAATACGCCTGCAAACTGGTGAATGGTTTTGAATGCGATCACCGCTGCAGCTTTTGTTGCTTCATCACCGGCATGTACATACGCATTTGATAAAACAGGTACTACAAAAACCCAGCGCAATAAGCCAATCAATTGTACCAGCAAACCAATAACGCCGATGGTTGTTGCAAAACGGGCAAGTGAAGAGTTTCTTTCCAGTTTCTGACCGATGAATATATATGCAGGTATCAGTATAGCCCCTGTAGCTGCAAAGGCAAACCATGTGGCAATAAGCCTGCCGCCGCCATTGTAAAATTTTGTAAGTATAGTTCCTGTATCCTGCCGCAGGATAACAGGGTATTCAAATATGACAGTGAGGATGGTATAAGGTACCAGTACACCTGCCGCACCAATTAATAACAACCAGCCGATCGATCTTTCTTTTTTCATGATAAATGCTTTTTTGAGTGAATGATACTGGTTTAAAAACTGAATGAATAACTGATACCTGGTGTTGGATTAACTTTTAAACTTTTTCCATTGGCCATTACCGCAATGGCACCCAGCCGAAGGTTCAATCCTTTCCATACCATCCAGCGGTAACCGGCTTCCACTGCATAAGCGTTCACATTTTTATAGTCCCGGGTGAGCCCATGCATAAAAGAGGCGCCTGCATAAAAAGAAGAAGGAATTGTTTTATCACCTGAGGGCAGGAACCAGTACGTAACACCGGCTTTAACGAAATTGGTGTACTCGCCTTTTTTAAATGCCGTGGTATAATAACCTGCATGCACAGAAAACTGGTTGCGCTGGTATTCCAGGCCAATGGATGGATTACGGAAGCCATTGATGCTGATTTGATTTTTAGGAAACTTGCTTTGAGCAGTTGCCGCAGCGGTGATGATGATGAAGAGTGAAGAGAAAATAAACTGTTTCATGTTATCTTTTTTATTTGTTTTTTGATAACACAAAACTCCGTCCTTAAAAAAGGCTGGCACTGGACAAATGTCCATAAATTGGTTTACCTCGTATTATTGCGGATGCGGCTCAGGTGCCTTGGTGTAACAGCCAGTATGGAAGCTAAATATTGTAACGGTATCTGCTGCAGCAGTTGTGGCTCTTCTTTCAGCATAAGTGCATAGCGTTCTTCTGCTGTAAGCACCATCAGGTTGGCACGGGTTTCATCCATACCTGTCAGTATATCTTCAATGGCACCAATATAAAAAGTACGGAAAGCCTCATTATTTGTCTTCAGTTGCTGCAGGTCATTATAATGTATAGTCCATACTTCACTATCAGTCAGTGCTCTTATAAATTCCCGTCCGGGCTTTTGCTTAAAAAAACTATACACTGATGCTAAAAAAGTATTTTCCCCGGTGATGTAAGTGGTGAGTTCTTTACCATCTTTCAAATAATAATACTGGAACAATCCTTTACTGATATAAGCAAGGTGTTTGCTTGTTTTTCCTTCCTGTGCGAACAAACTTCCTTTTGCTATTTTTTTATGAGTGAATACTGCGGCTATTGATGCGATATCAGTCTCCTTGAAACCATTGGCGGTAAAATAAGATAGTAGCTGTTCCATTGTATTGCTGCTGCATGAAAATAAAACTTATTTGCAACAAACCACCAAACCGGGAACGTTGCCGTTATTAATAAAGACATTTATCATAACAATTGCTTATTTCGTAACCGCAAAATCAAGATTACTGCATAGTTTGCAGTCCTTTTTTCAGCATTATAAAATATTGTATATGGCAATACTGGATAAAATTTTCCCGGCAAAAAGCGATATCCCTGCACAATGGCAGCTGGATGAACCAATAGAACAAAGAGAATACCTTGTAAATGGCGAACTGAAAATATGGAGCGGTGCCATGAACGAGATCATATCACCCGTTTCTTTACAGGATGGTGATACAGTAAAAAAGAATATCATCGGCAGCACACCGCTGCTGACAGAAAAAGAATCACTGGAAGCCCTGGATGCAGCAGTGAATGCCTATAACAATGGTACAGGCGAATGGCCAACCATGGGCATCACCAAACGCATTGCACACGTTGAAAAATTTTTAATTGAAATGAAAAAGCAGCGCCAGCAGGTGGTGAAGCTGCTGATGTGGGAGATAGGAAAAAATTTACCCGATAGTGAAAAAGAATTTGACCGTACGGTTATTTATATGGATGATACGATCCGTGAACTTAAAAAGTTTGACCGTGATAATTCAAAATTTGATAATGAAGAAGGCATAATAGCACAAACAAGGCGTGTGCCGCTGGGGGTTTCACTTTGCATGGGCCCTTATAACTACCCGCTGAATGAAACTTTCTCCACGCTCATACCTGCACTTATCATGGGCAACACAGTGGTATTTAAACCGGCCAAATATGGTGTGCTGCTGATAAAGCCACTGCTGAATGTTTTTAAAGATTGTTTTCCAAAAGGTGTTATCAATATCATCTATGGCAAAGGAAGAGAAACGGTAGGTGTACTGATGGAATCGGGCAAGATAGATGTGTTTGCCTTTATCGGCACCAACAAAGGCGCCAGTGATATTAAAAAACTGCATCCTAAGCCACACCGCCTGAGAGCTGTGCTGGGGCTGGATGCCAAGAACCCCGCCATTGTATTGGCAGATGCGGATATGGATACAGCAGTAAATGAATGCGTGGCTGGTTCACTTTCGTATAATGGTCAGCGTTGTACTGCATTAAAAGTTTTATTTGTACATGAAAATATCGCCGGCAGTTTTATAAAGAAGTTTACAGATGCTGTTGCAAAATTAAAGACCGGCATGCCATGGGATGAAGGTGTTAAGATCACACCGCTGCCAGAACCGGGCAAGACAAATTATCTAACTGCACTGGTGGAAGATGCCAAACAGCATGGTGCATCCGTAATCAATGAAAATGGTGGCGAAGTAAACGATACATTCTTTTACCCTGCAGTACTGTACCCTGTAAATGACAAAATGAGGGTGTACACGGAAGAACAGTTTGGCCCCGTTGTTCCCATCGTACCATATAAAAACTTAGATGAAGTGATCAATTATGTGGTGCAGTCAAATTTCGGGCAACAGTTAAGCATATTCGGCAATGATCCTAAAGTGATCGGGCATTTGGTGGATGAACTTGCCAACCAGGTGGGCCGTATCAACATTAATGCACAATGCCAGCGTGGACCTGATGTGTATCCGTTCAACGGCAGGAAAGACAGTGCCGAAGGTACTTTGAGTGTGAAAGACGCATTAAGGGCATTCAGTATCCGCATACTGATCAGCACGAAAGATAACAGCAGGAACAAAGAGATCGTTCAAACCATTGTGGGCGAGCACCTGAGTAATTATTTAAGACTGGATTATATTTTTTAAAACAATTGAATTAATTGTAACAGCCGGTAATGCATCATTAGATTATTACCGGCTGTTGTTTGTTTATAAAGAAAATAGTTTTAAAAGTAAACGGCACTCCTGCTTATTCATGTGCAGGATAAGGATTTCCCCGGTGACAGGTATTACAACTCACCACATTCATATCAATACCGGTTTTTGTTGAATCAAAATTGAAATAAGTTTTATTGATATCAATGGTAAGCTTTATCATCCTTCTTGCATCCTCCTTCATTTGATTATCCAATGCAAAATCAAGTTCATTGCCATCACCTGCATTGTTCAGCAAAAGGTTCTTAGGCTTACTGTGGCAAAAATCACAGGAAACTTTAAGCGCTTTATTATAAGCATCCATCAGGCTGTCGAGTTTTTGTTCGCTGATATCAGCCGGCAATACTTTCAGGTTTTTAAATTTTCCGGCTTTTTTTACATTCGCCGCAGTGCATACCGCAATTATTATTGTAAGCGCCGATAGAATGATCATTTTTTTTCTGTGCTTCATACATAAAATTTTAATGCAGGACAAGATAATTAACCGGGCTGGTTTCCGCCAGGCTTTGCAGCAGTTAACTGCACCTGTTTATTCTTATACCATCTCATTATAAAATATATTAGGGAAAGTGCAAGTATTGCAATAACGATCCCAATCATTTCCTGTTTTGATAAATTAGAAAGTATCCAGATGATAATAGCTGCTGCCAGTACAGGAACCGTTATACCACCGGGTATGATGAATGTTTTTCCTTCCACAGTAATTTTTTTATAACGCAGCCTGATGGCTGCAAGCACCACGCCCAGGTAGATCAGCAGTGTGGCCGCACTTGATAAAATAATTAATTGTTTAAACGCACCAAATACGGCCACAATATAACCAAGCGCCGAATATACAATGACAGAGAAATGTGGTGTAACGTATTTGGGATGTACTTTTGCCAGGAAGGCGGGGAAAATGCCGTCTCTTGCACCGGCAAAAAGCACCCTTGGTACCGCCAGTATCTCGCCACTGATATTGCCCAGCATTGAAAGCGCCACGCCTGCTGTTACCAGTGTGATACCTGTATATCCAAATAATCTTTTTGAAACTTCTGTTAGCGGTGCTTCTTTAAATGATAATAACTGGTCGCCTAAAATACCCTGCGTAATAAGCTGGACAACTATATACACCAGCAGCACAAAGGAAAGCCCGGATAATATACCAAGCGGCACTGTCTTGCCAGGATTTTTAAATTCGCCGCTGTTGGTAACCACTGTTTCAATACCAAGAAATGCATAAAACAATACCAGTGATGTGGCGCCGATATCATGAAAACTGAATGCGGTCTTCCATTCGAGGTTAGCTGCTGAAATTTGGCTAACCCCGAAAAAAATGATCAGCAGCAGCGGGATCAGCTTAGCCACTGTTGTAAAGATGATAAACCGTACGCCGGCTTTTGTACTGCGGATATTGATAAAGGCCAGCCCGCCAAAGAGTATTAAAAAAAAGAAAGGCCGTACAGTTGATGAATCGATAACAGGAAAAAAGTTAGCCAATGTTTTTGATAATGCATTGGCTACAGCAGCATCTGATAAAACACAGGAACCAAAAAGAAAAAGATTGTTTGCAAGGAAACCGGCAAAGGGACCGAAGGCCGTTTCAATATAAGCATAAGTGCCGCCGCTTTCTGTAACCTTACCACCTACTTCTCCAAAGCAAAGTGCAATTAAAAAGATCAGCAGACCGCAAACCAAAAAACAAATAATAGCTGCTGCTCCAAGGTGTTCCGCTGCAAGGGCCGGTAATACAAATATGCCTGTACCAATGGTGATGTTAACCACACCGCAGGCAAGTCCAAAAACACCAATGGTACGTTTCAGGTCTGTGCCACTTTGCTGGTTACTCATGGTATAATTTTTTTTGATTTGGCCTGCAACAAAGCAGGAGAAAAAACTATCATCCAAGATACCAACAAAAAACCAAATTAATACCAGGCCCTGCCCGCCTTGTTACTTTATAATAAAATAGGGTAAGCGTTCCAGTGGTACATCTATTTCAACTGTTGTACCACCTTTGTATACTTTTCCATCATCGCCGGTCCATTTGCCTTTAGCAAGTTTTGGAAACTTTACAAGACGCTTGGTCTTTTTATCCAGCATGGGTGTAACCATAATATTATCACCTAATAAAAACTGGTCGTTAACGGCAGCAAAACCCTGGTTGGGAAATACATAATCCAGGTATTTTACAATGGGCTCGCCTGTAACCGAAGCAGCACGGGCAAGATTCATAATAACAGGTATAAATTTATTTCTCGTGTCAACCGCTTTTTTTACTGCAGCAAAATGAGCACTGTCCAGTACACGCCAGGGCGCTACGGAAAACTGCATCATCGGTACCAGTGCATGACACTGGGCAGAGCGTACCACCAGGTCCTGGTCAAGATTATTTTTGTTACCCCAGAATGAACCAAGTTCGCCACCACCGATCATATCAGGACAGGTAAAAGTATAACCAACCAAACCCTGCAATAAAATATCCGGTACAAGTTTTTTCATATCCTCCCAGCTATGTCCCTTATCACGTAAGCGCTGCACCAGCGGCTGCCCACCCATTTTCCAGCAGGCCCTGTATTCATTCAATGGATATTTTAATCCAATGGTTGCGAATAAACGGCTGTGTTCATTTGCCGTAATTTTTTTCATGGAGATCATATTGGACGGGTAGTATTCAAAATCACCTGCGTCCAGTTTATAACCATCCACTCCATAAGTATTCTGCAAATAATCAAGCCGGCCCTGGAACCAGCTGACTGCTGCAGGATTGCTAAGGTCAAGTTCTGCAGAAAAACCATTCCACCATTTTATCAGTAACGATTCACCATTGTTACGGCTGTCTTTTAATAAAGCGCCTTTGCCTTCAAGCTCCCGGTATTCCTTACTGTCTGCACTTACAAAGGGGCAGATCCACAACATGACTTTAAATCCCATTGCATGCAGTTCATCCATCATTTTCTTTGGTGATGGAAATGTGCGTGGATTAAATTCCCATACACCATAATTCTCCTGCCAGGTATCATCGATCATCAGTACGCCGGGTTCCAGTCCATTATCAATGATAGCATGTGCGTATTTTAAAACATCAGCCTGATTCTGATTGTAATTCAGTTCTATCCAGGTATTGTACTGTGGTTTGGTGATTAAAAGCGAATCCGGCATTTTCCCGGAAGCAGGAAAATATTTTTTACGCACATATTGCTGTACTTCTTTAAGCGTTGAACCAGTATTGCCTGTATCAATTGTTCCGGTGCCATCCAAAGTGATCACCCCTCCTTCTATTGAAAATTTAAACGGCTCTTCACTCCATGCATATCTTCCTTTGCTGGAAAGCAATACTGGTTGTGCCTGGTTACCTTCATTATTACCCAGCATGTCATTGGAATATTTTGTGGCAGCAGTAAATGGCATTAATTGCCCATGATTGATGATGCCGCACCACCACATTTCATTTTCCTGTATGATCAATTTTATATTATTGGACTGAGCACCACTATGTGAAGTAACACATAAAATAAAAAGGAGGATGAGGTTGATTCTTTTCATACTGCTAAATGATAATTACTATCAAACATAACTAAGAAAAGAACCTAAACAAAACGCAAACGCTTGCGCAATGGGACGATTACTAAAATAAATCCAGGAAGGCTATCCTGTAATTTATTTTTGTGGCAAAGTCTTTAAACCATAAGGTATCTTCAACTCTTCGTAATCATCAAAAGAAATATAGAGAATGGATTTTTCTGTTTCGCCTTTTTCATTTTTGTAAGTGATCTCGTATTTATCAAGCACTCCTTTACCCATCAAACCATTTGGAGAATCGTACATGCAGCAACTTCCCAATCTCGTATACTTTAGCGGTTTCCCATTGGGATCCCGGAGCAGGTCAAGAAATGCCCTTTGATTGGCCGGGCCACCGTTTGGCCCTGTGCCAACCTTTATTGGATCTTCCTGCGTAAAACCATAATTTTTATTTTCCGCTTGTTTGGTAAGACGCAATATTGAATAATAACTATTTCCTCTTGGTGAATTATCATTACAACGCTCTATTTTTTTATCGGCATATTTATCGCCAAAAGCCTGTGCTTTTTTAAAATCGGTACAGGCAGAATCTTTTTTATCCAGCATTTCATATACCAGGCCACGGTTGAAAAAGGCATCTGAATAAGCCGGGTCAATTCCTATTGCCAGTGTAAAATCATTGATCGCTCCTGTATAATCTGTTAAATGCTTTTTGGCTGTTCCCCTGTTCAAATAACCTTTTTTATTATCCGGATTTAATTTTACTACCTGCTCATAATCCGGCAATGCCCCTTCATAATCATTCAGCATTGCTTTTACCAGGCCCCGGTTATACCAGGCCACCCATTCCGTTTGGTTTAGTTCAATGGATTTGTCAAGGAATACAAGCGCCTCTTCCAGTTTTCCTGCACGTGCTTTTTCCATGCCCTGGTCGTAAAAAGTTTTTGCATCCTGCGAAAAAACATTTTGCAGGAGTGATGGGCTTAACAATATTAAAAGGAGAACAGCTTTCATGTTTGAAAAATTTAAGGTAATTATTGGCGAACAGATGGGCCTGTATTGTACATCTGCTTCAAAAACAAATTTACCGCTTCGCCCTCAAATACTGGTTTGGCCATGGCACATCTTCACCCAGGTCTTTGGCCGCATGCAGGGGAAAATAAGGATCCCGTAAAAATTCTCTTGCCATGATGATAAGATCAGCATCCTGCTCCTGTAAAATAGCTTCTGCCTGCGCTGCGCTGGTAATAATACCAACAGCACCAGTAAGCATACCGGTCCGCTTTTTTACAGCCGCAGCAAACTGTACCTGGTAACCCGGGCCGGCGGGGATCTTTGCTGTTGGAACAGTGCCACCGGAAGAAGCATCCACGAGGTCAATATTTTTTGTCTTTAAAATACAGGCCAATTGCACCGAGTCTTCAATCGTCCAGCCGCCTTCCACCCAGTCGCTGGCGCTGATGCGGACAAAAATGGGAAGCGTTGCCGGCCATACTGTTTGCACAGCGTCGATAACCTCCAATAAAAAACGAATCCTGTTCTCAAAGCTGCCACCGTATTCATCTGTGCGCCGGTTGGTTAATGGAGAGAGAAATTCATTTATCAAATAACCATGTGCCGCATGTAGCTCGACCAGTTTATAACCGGCTTTTAATGCCCGGGCTGCTGCCGCTTTAAAGGAACTAACGGTACCGGCTATTTCATTTATGGTAAGGGAAACAGGCGGAATATCTGTTTCATAAAAGGGAATGGCAGAGGGCGCCACCGTTTGCCAGTGGTTGGGGCCTTCTTTTAGCTGGGCACCACCAAGCCAGGGCAATTCGCAACTGGCTTTCCTGCCTGCATGCGCCAGCTGGATACCGGGTACAGCACCGTTTGCCTCAATAAACGCTGTGATCCGCTGCAACGGGGCAATATGCTCCTCCTTCCAGATACCCATATCACCATACGTGATACGGCCTCCAGCTGTTACCGCAGTTGCCTCCTGTATAATGAGTGAAGCGCCACCAACAGCCCGGCTGCCAAGGTGTACCAGGTGCCAGTCCTTTGCAAAACCATCCACGCAGGAGTACTGGCACATGGGCGAAACAACGATGCGGTTCTTAAGCGTAATATCTTTTATTGTTAAAGGAGAGAAGAGCAGGCTCATGTATGAAAGTTATTTTTGTAAAGGTAAGTACCCATACATATAAAGATCACCAGTTATTTTCTTCTGCTTCGTTTACCCGTTCCAGTTTTTTTGGCGGCATGGTTTTCCAGTCTTTATCATACCAAACAAAAAATGCCAGCCACAAGGTTCTTGACAGACGCATCATGTATGGCTGTGACAACAGCAACAAAATACTGTTAACGCCCAGCCACCAGAATACCCGGTTATCATCCACAGAAAATCCAATGAGCATCCACCAGGCAATAAAACTCGCCACACTCAAAGCGATAGACAACGCATAAGACACATAGCCGGTACCATAATAAAAACCAACTTCAATATTCAACGGCTGTGTACATACAGGGCAATCTTTATTCATCCGCATGGTTGTTTTTAACTTCCATGGATTCTTTACTGAAAACATATCGCCACGGCGGCAGCGGGGGCATTTGCATTGCAATAAATTAAGTACACCCGGCTTTTTTTCTGTTGCGTTTGCTGCAGCATTTATCTGCAGGCTTATTCCTGTTTCCATAATCAATGTTTTATTATTTCCTTCCTGAAATTTTCAGGTGTAACCCCTTCATACTTTTTAAAAAATTTTGTGAAGTAAGAGTTATCATCAAAGTTGAGTGCGGCTGCTATTTCGGCAATGGTCATACCAGCGTTTACCAACAACCGTTTTGCCTCCAGCAGTACCCTGTTCCTGATCAGTTCGCCTGCAGATAACCCAGCCACATCCCTGCACAATGCATTCAGGTGGTTGGGTGTTATATACAGCATGGCTGCATACTCTTTGGTGAGTCTTTTATTTTTATAGTGTTGCTCTATCAGCTGCTGAAAATTCCGCAGCAGGACTGAGTTATATTGATTTGGTTGTGCCCTACTCACCGCTCCTGAAAAACGGCTTATCACAATAAACAACTGCAACAAGGCTGTTCTTATATAATCATCTTTTAAATGATCGCCGCCGGTTGCTTCTGTAACGATCGTTTCTAATAAGGTTCCTGTTTTTTCCCATGCCTGCTTTGGCAGGTTGATCACCTGCTGTTCAGCTATCCCGGAAAAGAAACCAAATTGATCAAGATAACGTGGATTGGCTAATAATGCCTGCAGGTAAGCTTCAGAAAAATTTACAATGTAGCCATCAGGCTGCGTGGTAAAACTCCAGGAATGCACCTGGCCCGGTATCATAAAGTAGATCTGCCCCTTTTGCAATTTAAAATTGGTAAAATCAATTGCATGTGAGCCGGCACCTGAATTAAAATATACCAGCTGGTAAAATGAATGTTTATGTGGAAAGCGCAGGTTCCGGTGTTCATCCAGGTAATGTGCAAAACGGTCCGCCAAAAAGTCTTTGGGAGAAGGCGCTTCATCCTTTAAGGTCTGTATACTGTAAACCGGTAAATGCTGCTTTGCCATGTTGATGATTGTGGTACAAAGTTATAAGCTTAGTACCGGGCAAAGCAGTGTTTTTGAGAGGTTTTATGGTATTTTTTACTGGTGATGGGGTATTTCATAAAACATCCTGCGAAGATAATTCACCTGCCCCAGGTGATAATTCAGGTGAAGTAATAACTGCGTTAGTACATAACTGTTAGTAGCGCCTTCTTTATCAAAAAATTGTGGATAGGGTGATTGCATTTGTTCTGGCGTCATTTTACTCACTGTTTCATTGATCAGCGGTACCAGTGCTTCCAGCTTTCCTGCCAGGATATGCCTGTTAATCCCTTTGCCAGTAAACTCCTGGTCACGGTTACGGGTATAACCGGAATGGGCCAGCGTGGCGCCGATCAAATGATTTAACCCTCCAATGATGTGTAATGCAATGTTGCCCGCCGGATTTTTTATTGTACCATATGTTTTCCAGAGATCTGCTTCATTTTTAAAAGCATTCAGCTCATCAACCAGTTTCCGGATATCCCGTTCGTAAAGATTTGCTATTTCGATATTGGTCATAGCTGTCGCAATTAACTATACCAAACCACCAGGGTTTGTTTTATCCTTTAAAGTCAGTCCCAGAATTTTTCCAGCGCTATACTTTGCTGGGTTACCTCAACCTTTCCATCCGTACCGTAAACAAAACGATTCCGCTTTACCCTTGTCCTGGAAATGGGTGGATTAAATATTATTTTTGTACTTACCCTTCCTGAAAGATCATACTCAATCCGTTCAAATGAATATATTTTCCAGTTGAATACCGGGCAGGTGTCGCAGGCGGATGAGCCTGCATATTGCCATTGCTGCACAAACTCCGGTAATTGAAATTTATTATAATATTCCACTTTCTCATATATCCAGGATTTATCACTGATATCAAAATTTGTTTTCTTAATTCTTTTTACCAGCTTACTATCCCGGGCCCGGTAATTTATTACTACAGAATCATGACCAAAAAGTGTTGAATCTGCCGAATAGCAGTTTGATAAAAAAATATTTTCATACTGCTGTTTTCTCAAACTGTCTTTCAATTTGTAAATCACTGTTTCAAGGCTGTCTTTCAGCCTGGCTATATTAAGATCGGGATTTACCTGCGAAAAACAATCTTGAAAAAGAACAACTGCAATTAATAATAACCGGGTTTGTCTTTTCATACAATATATAAATGAATGACAGGTATCAGAATACAGGCCAACATTAAAATAAAAGCAGTGAATGTGTACCCGTTATGCTCCCATTTCAGTAATATTATAACTGATCCCAATAAGCCCAACCACTTCATCCTGCTCATTCATAAAAGGAATTTTGGACGTTAAGAATCTTGTTTGCTTTCCATCATGTCTTACCGAAGTCGTTTCCTGGTGCAGCAATGCTTCTCTTGTAGCAAACACTTTTTTATCTTCTTCTATTGAAATAGCTGCATATTCACCCGGGTAAAGATCCAGGTCGCTTTTACCCAGTATGTCACGTTCATTACTGGCACCTGCATATTCCATTTCAGATTTGTTTACCAGTATTTTTCTTGACTGCATGTCTTTTATGTAAACGTTCACAGGAATATTATCGATGATCGTTTTCAGCAACCGTTTCTCTTCCTTCAGGTGATCGGCCATTTTTTTCTGTTCATCAATATCCTGGAAAGTGCCCAGCAAACGTACGCATACTCCTTTTTCCATTACGGCCCTTCCTTTTGTCCGTACCCATTTTTCTTTTCCTTTTGCAGTAATGATCTGCAGCTCTGCATCCCATGTCTTTCCATCTGCTACTGCATCATCCACCAGTTTTATAATGGTATCCCTGTTAACACCTTCTTTATAAAAAAGAAGCCCGTTCTTCAGGTCAGGTCTGAAAGTGGCATCGGTTTCATGTATCAACGAGGTAACCGCTGTCCAGGTTACCCTGTTCTCCAGCATATCCACTTCCCAACCGCCTACCAGCGCTACTTCACTTGTTTCCTCCAGCAACTGGCGTGTGGCGATCAGTTCTTTTTCATAATCCTTGCGCCTGTCAGCATTTTTTATATACACCGACACACCTTCTGATGTAAGATAAATGGTAACATCCTGCCATTGATCCAGGAAATCGTCATAAGTTTCAAAGGACTCAGTCCTTCCTGTATGCATTACTTCCCTTATTTTATTACCCATGATATTGGATGCATACTGCGGAAACACATCAAAGAAATTTTTCCCGAAAAGCTTTCCCTTGCCATAGGCCATCCTTGTTTGCACCGCCTCATTAAAAAAGATAAAGTTGAAATTTTTATCCAGCGCAAAAAAAGGATCCGCAATGCCCTTTATTACATCATCCAGCCGCTTGCTGAAAAAAATAAGTTTTGAATCCATTTGTGTCATCGCAGTGGTCTCCGTCTTACGCAAAAAGCCCAGGTATTTTGCTGCAATAAGACCGGTGATCAGCAACAGGGCAACGCTGCCCAGGAACACGAAGAAATCCTGTTCAGCATTTCTTACATTTTCTATATTTTCCTTTTCCCTTATGGCAAGCAGTCTTGATTCTTCCTGCTGCAGCCTGCCGGTAACTTCCCTTACCTGGTCCATTATTTTTTTTCCGTCCTGCAGCAATGGTATGATGCCTGTAGTAGTGTAATCATTTCTTCTCCGGAAAGCCTGTACAGCTTTACAAATATCCAGTCTTGAATAAGACAACCCTGAAAGCGTATCCATCCTTCGCTGCTGAACAGGGTTATCGCCAGTTAGTTCTTTTAATGCTGTAATGTTGGCAGGTATATTATTCTTTGCATCAAAGTAAGGTTGTAAAAAAACACTGTCACCCGAAATAATAAACCCCCTGGTACCGGTTTCTGCATCTTTCAGTTCGGAGATAAGCTTTTCCGACCTGTACAATATCTTATTGGTATGTACCAGCCAATTATTACTGGTTTTTGTTTTCTTGTTGTTATTATAATTAATAAAAGCAAATGCGGCGACCAACACTATTGCCAATACCAATAGCAGGCCCATGATCAGCTGGAGCGATTTCTTCATACAACCGGAGAATTTGAGAGATGATAAAGATAGCTGAAAAAAGGTTTGTATGCAGCTGTAGGATTTGTTAGCCCGTATTTAAAAAATTAACATACCGTATAACGTTAGCGATGCTTTTTGAAAAATTCATTAAACAGAAATGGGCCTACCTGGTCATTGGCTCCGTTATTGTATAAATTTTAGTAACCGCTTCCTTACCCCTGAGTGTAACACCGCTAACAAACCCTATCCTGCGGCGGTCCGTGGCTGGTACATATTCAGTAAACGCTTCGGAAACCAACAATTCCTTTTGAAATTCATTACACAAACTTTGTATACGGGAAGCTGTATTCAGCACATCACCATGGTATGCGATCTCGGTCTTGATCTCCCCCACTTCTGCAACGGTTACCCGGCCACAATGCAGACCGGCTTTAAATACCGGCCTTATACCATATTGTTGCAGGAAGTGATCTTTTTTTATTTCAAGCCGCCTGTTAAAATCATAGAAAAATCCATAACAGGATGCCCCTGAAAAAAATTGATCTATTTTCCAGGATAATACCACTTCATCACCTACGTACTGGTACACCTGCGCCCTGTATTGTATAAGTGGTACTGTTAACTCCGCATAGCAATCCTGTATCATACGGCTGTAAGCAACATGCTCCAGTGTTTCTGCCAGCCGGGTGGACGATTTAAGATCAAGGAACATAAATGCACGTTCTTCTTCTTTGGGTGTGAAATATTTTCCGAATGTATATTCCAGTAATATACCCGGCCCAAACTTTTTGTTTGCCTGCAGGATGAAATGATACAATAAACTCGCAGCAAAAAGATGAAACAGCACCGTCATCCCATTGGCAGAAAAAAGATAGCGCAATGCAAAACGGGGCGTATTATCATACAGGCTGGCACAGAAAATAACCGCCATAAAAAAAACAATATAGCAACAGGTACCGGTGAGTACCACTGCCAGGAAAGATCTCCGTTTTTTAAAGTGCAGGAAATGATTTAAAGGAAATAAACCAAATAGCAGGCCGATAAAAAAACCAACAACAGCGCCATACGTTATCACAACAGTATAATGCAGATCAGGCGGTGCATATGCTCCAAGACCGGCATACCTTACCGTGATAAAATAAAAAGCTACCAGCATCCAGTAAGCAACTGAAAATAATACCAGGGATATCCTTTGCTTACTTTTTAGCATGGCAAGCTTTATAAAAAAATCTGTATCTGCAGAACCGCTAACCCGGAAAGTAATTAGCAAATATAAACATGGTTTTTGCTTGCAGTAAACTCAATACACAGGCCAATATGCAGCGCTTTATTTTAACCTGGTAAAATCACTCCCGCTGTAAAGTCTTGCAAGTTCAATGTTCCTGGTGTTGTTCCATTCCTCAATTTTTGATTCTGAAACAATACGCCAGAAATTTTTCGCTTTCAATTCTTCATAATCCTTGCTTTGAATAAACAATCCCACAATTGCATTGCGTTGCCTGAATGATATATTTACAGGCTTTCCGCTAACGTCCTTTGACTCAATATATTTTTCAATCATCTCATTTGTCATACCAATACTTTTTTAAAACAAGTTAATAATGGCTATAATAAGTATTTTTATCGTTAAAGGGAAAACCTTACTTAAGTTATTCTTTTTAATTCCGGCATAAAATCTGGCGAAAGACTGATCGAAGGCTTACAGATGAAGACTGGAATGCTTTTTTAACCTTATACTTAATGTAGCTGCGCAAAGGTATCCTTTATTTATTACTATCCAGACTTTATTTTCCGCTACAATACCCAGGCATAACCGTACTTCAACTCAACACACAGGCTGACAAAAATTAACGAAGCATCTAAATAAATTCACCTATCTTCATTAAGTGATAGTGATCTTTTAGGCATCCTGTACAGTCAGTTTATATTTTTACGCTTTCTTCCCTGTAACAATTTATTCTTCCTTTATATCTGCCCATAACAACATCATCACCTTCATTTTATTTTTTACTTTAAATTTTTTGTATGAACATTTATGTTTCAAATCTCAGTTTCAATACTAACGAAGAAGAACTGAAGGAGTTATTTTCTGTGTACGGCAGGGTATCGTCCGCTAAAATCATTACTGACAGGGAAACAGGGCGCCCCCGTGGGTTTGGCTTTGTTGAGATGGACTCAGATGAAGAAGGCAAGAATGCCATTGCAGGGCTCAATAACAAAGAAGTGGAAGGCAGGGCTATGTCGGTTTCTGTTGCAAGAGAAAAAGAAAAGACTGGTTTTGGCGGAGGATCTAACCGCAAAAGATGGTAATCTTATAAATTACAAAGGGTGAAATTCCCTTTGTAATTTATCTTTCCAGTATGAGAAAGAGCAAACCCAATCGCTTATAAAACTTCTATGTTTTACTTATAAGTATATAAATGGCGCTTCTTGATAAAATTCTTCATAAACCCTCCTATGGATGGAGCAATGCCGAAGGGGAATTAATTATACCCACCACTAAACAATTATATACAGAAGCCTTTTCAAAAATCAATATTTTCCAGAACAGGAAAAACTGGATTACCATGATCAGCTGGCTGATGGCCCTGTGTATGTTTCCTTTTTTTATGGTGTTCATTTTTAAATATTTTTCATGGAAACTGCTGGGTTTTTTTATTTTATACAGTATGGTTATTATGAGCACGCATGGCACCATCTGGTTTCACCGCTACAGCACTCATAAATCCTATTCATTCAGTCATCCTGTTTGGCGCTTTATTACTCAAAATCTTGTACTGAGAACTTTTCCTGAAGAAATTTACGTGATATCACACCATGTGCATCATGCAAAATCAGATGAACCAGGGGATCCGTATAACTCAAGAGCAGGCCTGCTGTACTGTATGCTGAGTGATGTAAATCACCAGGGCCTCAACAGGGAACTGAATGAAGATGAATATAAAAAAGCAAGTGGTTTTTTAGAACATACCGGTATATGGATAAATAGTTATGAGCAATACAAGCGTTGGGGGTCTGTGGCTTCTCCCTTTTATACAATATCCCTTTGGCTGCTAAACTGGTCCTGCTGGTACATTATTTTTTTCCTCTTCGGCGATCACGCCCTGGCCTGCGCTTTATTCAGCGCCGCAATGTTCTGGTTCATTTTTGTCCGGGCGTTTAATTATACCGGGCATGGGAAAGGAAAAGCCAGGCATATTGACGGCGTCGATTATGACAGGCGTAATCTTTCTATTAACCAGGTAAGACCAGGATTATTTTCCGGCGAATGGCATAATAATCATCACTTGTATCCAGGCAGTGCACGTGCCGGGTTTCTCCCGTTGCAACTTGATCTTGCATGGATATACATTTTTGTATTATACAAACTGGGTCTTGTATCCTGGTACCGGGATAATAAAAAGGATTTTTTAAGAAAATATGTTCATCCCGGCAACGCAGGCATGAAAAACAAATAGTAACCTTCTAAATAATTATCATGGCGGATAACTGGCAAAAAAAAGAGCGTGAAAATAAAAAACAACAGAAGAAGAAAAATAAGGAACAAAAAAAATTGCAGCGGAGTGAAAGCAAAAAAGATGGCAATGACATTGATAGCATGATCGCCTATATTGACGAAAATGGTAACCTTTCATCCAGGCCACCAGATCCATTAAAGAAAAAAGAGTTGAATGTTGAAGATATAGTTATCAGTGTTCCCCGGCAGCAGCCACTCAGTCCTGAAGACCTGGTAAGAACCGGTACGGTTTCTTTTTTTAATATGGCGAAGGGATTCGGGTTTATAAATGATCAAAAAAATGGCATGAAAGTTTTTGTACATGTGAATGACCTTACTGAAATGGTGCAGGAGGGAAATAAAGTAAAGTTTGAACTGCAGGATGGTCCAAGGGGCCCTGTAGCAGTGAATGTTACATTAATAGAATAGTCGTTCCGGTTACCAGTAATTTATTTTCTTACAAATAACTCAGCCACCATTTGTCTTTATTGTTCCGCTTATACCTGTCAAACTTTTTGCACAAAGGAAACAGCAGTAATACGATTGCTCCCCATATAAAATATACGGTCACCAGGTTAAAACCATAACCTTTTAATTCCGGCACACTTGTAACGAATGTGGGCAAAACCAATGCATGCCAGCCAAACCCGGTAAAGTAAGCGGCAAAAGCTGCCAATAGATGGATAAGATAAATATGGATGATGTAATAGAAAAAAGGCACTCTTCCAAATACACAAAAGAAATCAACTATTTTACCTTTCACTGTTTCTGTATTTGCCAGAAACAGGAACGTTGCACCCAGCGTGATCAGCAGGTATAAGAGTGAAGGCGGGTATTTATTTACATCAAGAATTGACATCAGTGTTTTGGAAAGATCGCCATAATTTATCCAGGGATGCGGATCACCATATTTATTGATACTGACTAAAACAATAAAAACTAACAGGCTGGTATACCCCAGTACATTTAATATTTTTTTTCTCCGGGTGGCATCAAAAGAAGTATCATACAGCTGGCCGAAACAATAGCCCAGCGACATCACGGCAATCCATGGCAGTAAAGGATAGGCCGTACGTAAATAATGCCCGGGTGTCCATTCAAAAAGCTGGCGCTCATGTAATATGGCCCATAGATAGCTGCCGTTAAAATGTACATTGTCTAACAGGTTGTGACCAAAAATAACAGCACAGCTAAAGAGCAGGATGAGTTTTTTTGGAAGATGTATCAACCCCGCCAGGACGATCATACTAATACCTAATTGCCAGATGGTTTGTAAACCGATATGGCGGAACTGCACATCGAATTTCCAGCCCAAACTGATGATGACGATTTCAACAAAAACCAGCCACAGGCCACGTTTGAGCAGGAAGGCCGATAACTGTGCAGGCGACTTTTTTTTACCGATCATGAAAGCCGAAAGACCGGCAAGGAAACTAAAAGCCGGTGCACAAAAGTTAGTTATAAACCGTGTAAAAAAGATTGGCAGGGTGGTCTTTGCAGGATCCGACGCATCGAACATATAAGCGGCATAGTGAAAATAATCCCTCACATGGTCGAGTGCCATGATCACCATCACCAGGCCTTTTAAAAAGTCAATAGATTCTATCCTGGGTTTAGTGATTGCCGGCATAATAAGGTTTACACAGTTCCGTTGCAATGGAACCTTTCACTCTGAAGATACAGGATTAAATCGATACAAGTTTAATCACGCCTGAAAACCACATCATGCGTTTTATCAGAAAAATATTGATAAAATTTAATCTCGAGCGTATCAGCATTTATTTTATTCAGTATACAATCATACGGTGGCCAGTTGGCAGCTATACCATTTACATCAATACTGTCCTGTTTTATTGAAAACCGGTAATGATCAACACCATCCTGGATACCTTCCAAATGAACACCCAGGACACCATCCGTTATAAAACAGATCTTATATTGTGGCTCCTTCACTGTATACCAGTTTCCTGCAAGTTCTTTTAATGCAATCTTTTTACCCGCATGCGCTTTTCTTACGCTGTCAATGGTTGACTGTGATGCAACACGATTATGGATCAAAAAGAAAATTAAAGAAACGGAGCTGTATTTAAAAAATAACATAGCGGTCAGTTGATGATTTGAATTAGAAAGACATTATTTAAAGATAACAAACCAACTGTTAAGAATTTCAGAACAGTGTCAGGTATCATCCGCTAACTTCGCATTTTAAATCAGGTACAATGAACTGGATAATATTGATCATAGCCGGGTTATTTGAAGTAGCGTTTGCAGCTTGTTTGGGCAAAGCAAAAGAAACAACAGGCAGTACTGCTTACTGGTGGTATGCCGGTTTTTTATTAGCGCTGTCAGCCAGCATGCTTTTACTAATTAAGGCCACACAAACTTTGCCAATAGGTACAGCCTATGCTGTATGGACCGGTATTGGAGCAGTGGGAACCGCCCTGATCGGTATCTTTATTTTTAAAGATCCTGCCACATTCTGGAGATTATTTTTTATCTGCACGCTGATAGGTTCCATCATTGGTTTAAAATGGGTATCGCATTAAAAGATCATTAACCAGTATTACTTAATTGTTTTTGCATTCAGCTGGATACCCAGTTTCTCAAATTCAATATCATTGGGTTCCCACAATTCAATTTTGTTGCCTTCTATGTCCATGATATGAACAAATTTTCCGTATTCAACCGTATCAATTTTATCTGTAACCATTACGCTGTCTTTTTTAAGCTGTTCCACAAGCGCTTCAATATTTTCAACCCTGTAATTGATCATAAAATCTTTTACCGAAGGTTCAAAGTATTTTGTTTTTTCGTTAAACGGGCTCCATTGGCTAAATCCCTTTTTTGAACTGTCTGCACCCTGTCTCCATTCAAACACGGCCCCATACTGGTTAACAGCAAAACCAAGATGTTTTTCATACCAGCTCCTCACTTTTTTTGTATCCTTACATTTAAAAAATATACCGCCGATACCGGTCACTTTCTTCGTGGATGCTGCACTGTTATCCCTGGCTGTTATTGCCCTTAAAGCAAAGCCGAGCAGGAAAGTTGCAACAAATGCTCCTGTCATTAACAGTTTACTTTTCATTGTATTGATTTTAAAATGGAGAAAAAGGGATTCCAATTATACCGTTGATCCAAATATAATAAAAGACTGGCTGTGATCATAGTTTCACACCATACAGCAAGATCCTTTTAAAAGAATAAATAGCCGGGAAAGAAACAAAATAAGCTTCTATTCTTTTTATAAATGCCGCTTCCAGTAATTGCTGTCCGCCTGTATCCAGTCTTTCCATATAAGGTATAAGTGCTGAACCTGCAATAAAATTATAAAGCTCCTGTGCATTTTGTGCAATGATCGGGTAAACCCTGAGTGAAATATCCAGGTCATGCAGCCCGCTCTTAAAAAGGATGCTTGCATAATCATCCATCTCCAGCAACGGCGAATGACGGGCAAATCCATCCAGCATATCAACAAAGGGTTTGCCTTGTACCAGTTCCAGCAGCAGTTTATTTAAAACGTTCTCTTTCTGAAAAGGCATTTGAACAGCAAACTGCCCGCCGGGGTTTAACTTTGCAATAAGTTTTGGAACCAGCACAGGATGATCATCACTCCACTGCAATGCTGCATTGCTGAAAACCAGGTCCCAGTTTGAGACCGAATTACTGAAATCTTCAATAGTGCTTAATTCGAAATGGAGGTTTTCGTGTTCCATTTTTTTTGATTCAGCAAGCATTTCTTTTGAAGCATCAAACCCCGTAAAATTGGCGGGTTTAAACCTTTCAGCAAGTATTGCCGTTTGTTCACCGGTACCACAACCAATGTCAACACAACTCTTCATATCCTTTGCTGTGATCAAATCAACCAGGTCAAAGAAAGGTTTATAACGGATAGCTTTAAACTGGTTATATACTCCGGGATCCCATGGCATAATATTCCTGTTTAGTTTTTTATTTGTTCCAGTAATGTTGTTGGCGTATAACCAAACCGTTTTTTAAACGCATAAGAAAAATGCGACAAATTCTCAAACCCGACTTCGTAGCAAACATCAATGGGCTTCCTTCTCTTTTCCACGAACTGGTAATGCGCCAGCTCCAGCCGCTTTTTTGTAAGCCATCTTTGTGGGGTTGTATTAAAAGCTTTACTAAAATCCCTTTTGAATGTGGTGAGGCTTCTTCCCGTGAGGTAACCAAATTTTTCCAATGGCAGGTTGAACATAAAATTCTTTTCCATATAACCTGCCAGGTCAATTTTACCAGGCACTTCAAAATTTGCCAGCACATCATCTATTCCTTTATCAATAGCCCTGAGAATACTGATTGCTTCTGTTATCTTCAGCGAAGCAATATCTTCCGGTATGTCTTTCATATCAAAATACGGTATCAAAGAAGACAGGCAGCTTTCCAGTAACGGGTGATCATTGTAACAGAGAATTCTATGTGATACCGAAGCTTTTGGTTTTGCATCCAGCTTTGCGTAAAAAGCCCTCAGCCTTTCTGTTGACAAATGCATTACCACTGTTTTATGTGGTTGCCCGTCTTTGGGATAATTAATGATGGTGGCCAGTTGATTTCTCGGTATCAAAAAAATGTCGCCTTTCTTAAAATAATAACTGGCATCTGCCTGTACGATCTTTGTTTCACCCGATATAAACCAGACTAGCATATGATGATCGAACAGGATATCCGACTTAAAAAATTTATCCTCGTAGCAGGAAAGCTTAATATCCTCCGTTATATATTTTGCTTTATACTCCATGGTTTGCCTTTGCTGCTCTTTTCTTCCTCAATGAAATCAGCAATATAAAAATAGAAAGAATCATGATCAATTAATGAGGAATGATATACCTGTTATTTCTTCACTCCACTTCCATAACCGCTTTGCACTGGTTTCATCCAGCGAATAAGGATTTACACCTTTAAGCGCTGAAGTATCTCCTGTTAATACAGCAATGTCTGCATCTTCGCAATATACACCACCAATAGTATCAAGCAACGGACTCACCGCACACCATACCGTTGTTGCAGCTCCCTGCTCAACTGTCTTTAGCGATGCTGCCACTTCAGGCAAAATGTTACCATCCACATCACAAAAACCCATCTTGATGAACAACTCCAGTGGCGCTTCCCTGGCCAACTCGGTTCCGCCAACAGAACCGGGATGCAGTGAATAAGCCCTTACATTAAATGCTTTACCACGGTTATCCAGTTCAAGTGCAAATAAATTGCTGGCAGTTTTTGATTGCCCGTAAGCCTGCAGTGTTTCATATTGCCGGTGCAGGAAATTTGGATCTTCAAAATTGAAGTTTGCAAACTGGTGACCACGGGAAGACACATTGATCATCCTGGCACCCTTGGCTTTTTTAAGCGCAGGCCAAAGCCTCTCTGTAAGCCGGAACTGCGCCAGGTAATTAATCGCTAACTGTGATTCAATGCCACGGTCATCCCTGCGTAATGGTACCCACATAATACCGGCATTGTTGATAAGCAGGTGCAACGGTCTGCCCGAGGCAAGAAATTTTTCTGCAAAACTGTCAATTGAATCTGGATCGGACAGGTTCATACACTCCAGCTCAATATTGGCAATGCCGTTTAAATTTCTTTTTGCTTTTTCAATATCCCGTGCAGGAACGATCACGGTTGCGCCTGCCGCTGCCAGTGTCTTTACAGTTTCTAACCCAATACCTGTGTTGCCGCCTGTGACGATGGCTGTCTTTCCTGTTAAACAAATGTCTTTGATTACATCACTTGTTGTTGAGGTTGCGTTGAACCCTGTATTGAGTGGATGTTGTAACGCTCCCTGGTAATTGTTTTGTTTCATTGTTAACCGTTTTATTTTGATGAAACAAAAGTAGACCGGCTGCTCCCCTGTAGCTTTGTTGAAAAGACCTAAGTTGCTTTGTTGAGAAGACCGGCATCTAAATCACCGGCTAGGACTGTGTGAAGGAAATAAAATTCATTAGCTTTAGATAAGCTTTTTCCCGCCCGTATTTTAAAATACAAAAATTAAACATCATGAAAGGTTTATTACTCGCTGCTGTTTTATTCCCATTCTTGTGTTTTTCTCAAAATGTAGGTATTGGCACCAATACACCTGATGCAAGTGCTTTACTGGATATTCATTCATCCAGCAAAGGTGTACTTATTCCAAGGGTGGCACTTTCCAGTACTTCGACTGCTTCCCCTGTTACCAGTCCAGCTACCGGTCTGCTGGTATATAACACGACGGATAATACAGAACTTAAACAGGGCTTTTATTACTGGACCGGTACTGCATGGCAACCGGTGAGTAATAGTGCAAACAGCAGTATACCAAAGGATGGAATTATCTTGTTTGAATCAAGAACAGAAAGACCCGGCTTTACATACATTGGTTCTGTAAGCGAAGATTATAATGTATTTATTGGTATGGGTTCGGGTTCCTGGATATCACTGCCTGCATTTCCCTACAGCAATAATGTGATCTCCACCAGCTACTGTGTTTTTAATAATAAACTTTTTGTTTGGTCGGGACAGGATAATTCCTATGCAAATTATGAACAGACAGGAGCATCCTATAATCCCGGCACAGATACATGGACATCCATGTCAACCAC
This sequence comes from Ferruginibacter sp., assembly GCA_047600665.1. Classification (GTDB taxonomy): domain Bacteria; phylum Bacteroidota; class Bacteroidia; order Chitinophagales; family Chitinophagaceae; genus Ferruginibacter. The sequence continues at coordinate 398,885 of JASGKJ010000002.1, read as the reverse complement.
GAACGCACCTGCAGGACGCTGGGGGAATATTACAGTGGCAGACACTTTCTCTTCCGGAGGCTGGATGTATGTATGGGGCGGCGTAACCTCTATGACCGGCGCAGGATCTGTACCTGTTGTTACCAACACGGGCGGTGTTTATGATCTCATTACAAATGGCTGGATAGGCATGGGCGCAAGTCCATTAAGTGCCAGAGTGTGGCATGCGGCTGTATGGACAGGCACCGGCAATAAAGTGATCATATGGGGAGGCAGTAATGGTTCCGGCACGGCGCTGGGTGATGGTGCAGTTTATAATCCTGCCACAGGCAACTGGGCTGCAATGGCAGCATCACCGCTTGCAGCAAGATGGGGACATACTGCCACCTGGACCGGCAACAGGATGATCATCTGGGGTGGCACCAACGGTACAACCATATTTAATGATGGTGCCGCTTATGATCCTGTCACCAATACATGGACATCGATCGCAGCAGAAACACTTACTTCGCCCACTTACAATCATACCGCTATATTCACCGGAACTGAGATCATCGTTTTTGGAGGAAGAAATCAATACGGCACCACTTTCTCCTGCTGCCGTTATAATATTACCGGCGATGCATGGAGTTTGGCAGCCACCAGCCCCGGAGCTTCTGCTACCAGCTTTACTTCCGAAAACCACAGTGCAGTATGGACCGGTACAGAAATGATCATTGCAGGTGGAAGTAATTCTTTCGCAAGCCTTGGACTTACAATCGTAAGAGCTTATAACCCGGCAACAGATTCATGGAGATTGTTCAACCCATTTCCAGGTTACAATCCCAAAATATCACCGGCAGTTGGATGGCTGAACAACCAGTTTGTAGTGCAGGCCGGCTCCTGGACCAATAATACAGGCTTCAGGTTTGACCCGGCGAATGGTTCACCAGACTATATTGAAACTTCGCTGAAGCGGTATTTTTTTATGTACAGGAAAAATTGATTGAGGTTGCTGGTAATTATAAACATTGTTTAAAAAACACCATACATATTTGCTTTCCTGCTACAGGTCAACACTAGTAAAGCAGGTTTATTTAATAATCAATTTTTAAAGTTTTACCCTCCAGGTATTTTCCTGCCGATATCTTTAATTTTAATTTCTGCTCGGCTGACATACCAACAGTTTCTCCATCCCTGAATTCAATATTATTTTCAAGAACGTAGCATGTCACGTTATACATCATTTCCATCAGCTCTTCCATGGGATGAGCGGAGTCCACTATTTCCATCTCCAGCTTTTCAAAATCTTCCAGCCCATATGTATAAACTGAATTTTTGCCTTCAGCCCGCCTGATGCCAAAATATACCAGGTTGTTAACCGGCAAATTATCCTCCGAAACATCTTCCATATTCTCCTGGAAAAAATCCTTCTTTAACAATAAAGTTCTGCCGCCGATATACACACCAACAGAACTGCTGTTGTTTAAAACAGAAGAAACCACCTTGCTGAATAAAAGATTTTCTTTTACCGGGTCTTTACCGCCATTCATTACTGATACAATAATATGTCCTTTATGAGCAGCAGCTTCAGCGGCACCATTCTCCCAGTAGTAATTGTAGTCAGCCGCTTCTTCTACTTCCTTACCCGGAATTGGGACAGGCATATTGCCAACTGCAACCATATATCCTTCAATCGTAAGGACTGACGTTTCTTTTCCTGCCTCAGTATCATCAACAGTTAATTGCCATTTTATTCTTAATTCATCCACTACCGATTCTATATTCATAGAATCCGTTTCTTCCAGCAACACCATGCCTAATACGATTTTATTTTTACCAGTGTCCTTTTGTTTGCTGTTCTTTTTGAATAAAGAGAATAGTCCCATAAATAAATTCCGTATTGTTTAAAATATTTTTATTTATTCCCACCATACACCTGCTGTTTACTTTATTGCAAATACTTCGTAGTAAACACCACCTTTAGTAAAACTGCCTACTCCTACCGCCAGCAAATAATTAAGCCACTCATATTTTTTTGAACTTGTTTCAAATACCGGTGTGGTTCTCCAGTAAGAAGTACCGTCAGGATTTTTATGAACAATGCCTGGATAGGTATTGGAGATCAATTGACCATCGTCTGTTTCAAGAACGATCCGCACATCCAGTTTAGTTGTAACAGAATCCAGCCGCAATACCCAGTCTGCTCCAAATGCCCGCACTTTACCTTTAATGTTCGGTCCTTCAAAGCTGCCGCCTTTTATAGGATAGACAACTCTTTTACCAACAGGTACCTTGCCAATATCCATAGCAGAATCCAGTGTCAGGGTAATTTTGTACAATAATTCTGATTCCAGCTTTTGAGCAGTTACCGTAGTGGAAATAAATAGTGACAGCACTATTGCAAAAAGGCAAGTAATGGTTCTCTTTTTCATTTTATTTTTTTATATGGTTTGAATTCCTGTGCCCGTTCGTGTTAGCACGGCCGGGACAGGCGTAATCGTTTTACAAAGCATTCCTGTTTGCTGTAAGTTGTTCTGCAAGCCCGATAAGAATTCCTTCGGGGCCACGTATATAACAAAGCCGGTACAATTCCTGGTATTTCACCACTTCACCAACAAGTGTGGCGCCTAATTTCTGAAGCCTGGCAAGTGTATCATCGATGTCACTCACAGTAAACATTACCCGTAAATAACCGAGTGCATTCACCGGCGCATTACGATGGTCTGCGATGGTTGATGGGCTAAGAAACCGAGACAGCTCAAGCCGGCTGTGACCATCTGGTGTTACCATCATGGCGATCTCCACCTGCTGGTTGCCCAGCCCGGTAACACGCCCGGCCCATTCCCCCTCTATCATTGCCCGTCCTTCCAGCTGTAAACCAAGTTCGGTAAAAAAGACAATGGCATCATCAAGAGATTCCACCACGATGCCGGTATTATCCATTCGCATTAACCTGTTTTTTTCCATAGACCTATTGATTCATTTTAAAAAAGTGAACTGCTACGCCGGTTGAATTGATCTGAATATAGCTTGCAGATCATTTTTCATTTCTGCAACCTCTTCCCTCTCAGCATGCTTTAAAATAGTTGTTGCAGAAAATATGATCACACTATTATTAAGTCCCATATACCAAAATTGCATTACCAGGTCTGTACCATCTTCATTTGAATAATCAGGTGCTGTTTCAAACATAACCACACCATTTTCTAAAGTTTCACAATCCAGGTTTCTCGATATGGCATCTTTCCTGACTATTTCTGCAGCAGATGCCGGCGCTCCATCCTTCCGGTCAAAACTTAATACCGTCACCCGGATGGTAATAATTTCTTCTCCTTCCAGGTAAAATAACAAGGTGTCTTCCTCATCGTACTCCGACATGTATTTTGCCGGGATAGAAATTTGGTATTCACCACCACCGATATCAAGCGTTTTAAATTTTTTGCTTTTGAAGCCTGAAAATAATTTCATCTATGATTGAAAGTTGATGTGCATTATAGCCATCGGCAAAGTCTTTAAAAGATTGCGAAGCAGTACCTGTCTGCCGATAACCGTTGCTTATTAAATATATTGCTGAAGTTATGTACAAAAGCTGAACATTAAACACCTGGAGCAACAACGTCAAAAAACACATACCAGCTGAAAAAGCAGCTTTTATCTCCTGACCCAGACTGTCCTCCATCGCTGGGCAGGATCCGTACTCATGAGAAACAATGTATCATCTTTTAACTGGAAGCTTCGCTTGTATTCTGTCGTTCTTTTCTCAGGCCTCAAGTTTCCATTTATCCGGTGCTTTACAATCCAATAAAATGATCAAGGGTAAAAGAGGGTATTTCATCAATTTTACTGTCATTGTATTGCACCAACATTCGAGGCTTGCCGCAGGGTTGGTATTTTATAACTGTCCGCCCGGCAACTGAAGCCGATTAAAAAAATGATGTTGAATTTAACAACTAAAAGCCAAATAGAATTCGGTCAACCCTGCTATTAGCTGACAGTAGCAAAACTGCCGATTGTACTTACGTCCCGCCACACTTGATTAAAACCGCCTGTTGGCTGCTGGCGTCTTTATTTATTTATAATCTCAACTTCCTGAAATTTCCATCTGCAAATTCAAAGTCATTGAGCCTGCCCGGATACGCTTTAGATAAAATTTTATCAGAGCGATTAATAAGTCGCAAATAAATAATTTTATCAAGTTTAACAATCAAGTATTTTCTTTCTGCCAGTTGTGGCCATTGCTTTGAAAATGTAAAGATTGTGTCAGCTTCTATTTTAAAAATTCCACTATCTCTTTCTATTATGCGGCTATGAGTGCAGCCAGGACCAGGAGACCAATAATAGGTTAGATCTGAAACCAAGTTTAAATTACCATCTATATCGCTAGTATACTTTCCACAAATATTTTCCTGCCCCTGTGAATCAAGAACAAAAAATGAAAAAATACAGAATAATAATATTTTGTTTATACTCCTCATTTTTAAAGTCTGCAGCTGGCAGCGAACGTTGAGGGCTTTATGCAGGTTGGGAATTGTTATTAGTCCGCCCACAACCGCTGCTGATTGAAAAACTGATGTTGAAATTAAGAACTAAAATTCAAAGTTGTTTGTCCTGCCCGAAGCACAGCCTGGATTTGCAATTGGCTGATGTTTGCTGGTCATGCCCAACTTGCATAAAAAAAACCAATGTTGCCAGCTGGCTTTGGTCAGCCACGATAGCCTGTTCCTTTATGTCTAATCTCAAATTTGTCGCAACAATATATTTCTTGAACAACTTCATAGTCATTCGTCAAATTGCCTATATACTCTGTCTTGCTTTTTACATCAAGGTATTTTTCTTTTTGATTTATAAAACACATCATTGAACCTAATGCACTTTGTCCATAAACACTGTAGTCCGAATACAAGCAGCCAAAGCAGTTTTTGAGTTTATACTTGCCGTCAAACTGATTTTGAATGTTTTCAAAAATAAACTCAAAAAGGTCCCCTTGTGATTCAAATAAATTGTCATAAATTTTAACTTTGAGATAAATTTTCTCAAATTCAATTCCACCTGAAGGTTTTGGTCTTGCTTTACCAATTACATATTTAAGTTTAAAGTCTGCCAAAAAATGTTCCTGGGTCTGCAAGTCAATTATATATTGAGGAACCGTAAAATCAAATGTGCAATTACAAATTTCCTCGACAAAATCATCAGTTCCATAAATTCTGGTTGCGTATAATGTAAACCTTTCAAGCTGTTTTATGGAATGAGTGTTCTTGTCAACAATTTCCAATGCAGTAAATTCAGAACCTTTGAATTCTACATCATCAATTTTTAGCGATATATTTTTAAAGTCATTGATGATAATAATATCAGTCGTCCCAAAGTCGTCAGTATATGTCCCTTGATATTTTACAGGTTCTGTCATATATGGTTGGTCGGTAAACTTGCAGGTAACGTTTTTCGGCTTGGCGATGTGGCGGAATTTTAGCACAAAAGTTCAATAGAATTACTCCAGCCGCCATATTGCCAAACCGATATTAGTGGTAGTAATTCTTTCACTCGTCAATATGTTTGTTGTTTCGTTACTCACTTTTTTCTCCTTCGTGGTCAAAGTTTAGTTGTCCAAAGTTGTCTTTTATTATTGGCTCTTTGTCAAATGTCACTGGAATATTATGAGGTTTGCCGAACAGGTTTGTCCCTTTGTTAAATTTGTTATTGCTAATAGTCACTTCATTCTCATACCAACAGTCAAAGAAGTTTACAAAGCCGTTGAAGTCATTGTTTTTTATGATAACTGGATTTCCTGTCTTGTTATGTCCGCCTGCTTGAAAGTCTAAGTAGTTGTCAAAAGTGCAGTTGTCTATCGTCAGTCCGCCTAAAAAGTAAGTGAAGACGAATTGACATTTTTTGAAATGGCAGTTTATTAGCCTTACGGGTTTGTCAAACTGTGTAACACTACCTGAAAAATATTCGATGATACAGTTTTCAAATACAACTTCTTTGTCCCAAGTGTCAGACGTTTCAATTTTTAGTTCTCCGTCAACATAAATGTCAGTCAGAGGCTGTCCGTCTATTAATAAGTTAGTCGCTCTTTCGGTTGTGATGTTATGTGTCGGCTGTGTCGTCATATTATTACCGCTAACTCTCAAATATACGCAACCCCTTATACAAATTTTAATTGATAATCAATCAACTTCTGTACAAACAAAATTGCGCAAACCGGTTGCCGGTAATGTATGTTTCGCCCTGGTCCCTGGCACCAGGAACCAAAGCGAATGATTGAACGCTGGCGGCGGTGAAACTTTTTACTGCAACTTAATACCCGAAAAGAAACTGCTGGTATTCCCGGTGCCACCGGCTATAACTATTGCGTTGGATGCTTCCTGTGCTATCTTATAAGTCAGGGCCACATTTGATCCGACAGAAAGGTTCATCGTTTTGGTATAATTAAGCGTTTTATACAGCGGGTTGTTAAATGACGGGGTTACATCGTTAAACTCTCCGCCAGCAACCGTACTTCCATTTACTTTAAGTGCCACTGTTGAATAAAATGGATTATTGTCCCTAACCAGGAAACTGATACTGAAAGTGAACTGGTAAATACCATCAGCGGGAGCTATAAAAAGACCTTCAGCACTGTTAAATCCTTCTCCTAACTGGTAGTCCGTTGTTAAACCGGAGAGTGTATTTGTACTACCCGAAGCAACGTCTATAAAAGAATTAGTAAGATGAGCAGAGAAGGAGACATTATTTGCAGTACCCGAAACAGCAGGTGTTTGCCAGGTGGCATTGCCGCTGGCGTCGCTGGTAAGCACCTTGCCTGCCCCTTCGCTGATACCGGTAAGCCGTACAGAGCCAACAGTAAGCAGCGCCAGCGCTCCTCCTGTACCTATAAATTGTCCGCCATAGGCGCCCTGTGTGGAGCTGGTACCATAGATTGCTGCACTGCCAGTTTTAACGGTGGCGCCTGCCACACCATGACCTGCACTGCTGAAACCATTTACCCCGGCACCTCCTATAAACGTAATGGTTGCGTTACTAAGGTTATTGTACCCGAACAAACCGATACCTGCAGCGCTGTTGGAATTAGCCAGTACACCAATACTTGCTCCTGTACCCGTTACACCAGGAGCAAAACGGTTGTCAACCGTAGAAACAGCTCTTACAGCAGGCGAAGCAGTTTCAGTGCTATTCAGGAAATAACCAACACCATTTACGGCAAACTTAGAAGTGGGATTAGTAAAACCAATACCCACATTGCCCGAATTCCTGTCAATATACATACGGGTTACACCTGCAGAATCACCACTGTGGGTTTTAAAACTCAAGCCTGCAGTAGCAGGCCCGTCGTAGCTTTCCAATGAGAAGCCCCAGTTGTCAGTTGCATGCCTCAGTTTTAATAAAGCATACCGGTCACCGGTAGTGGAAGAATAAGCGCCTTCGGTTGATATAGTAAATGTTGATATTTTGTTGCCATTGTAATTGCCTACATGCAATAAAGCAGCGGGGCTTGTGGTGCCAATCCCCACATTGCCTGAAGTCCTGTCAATATACATACGGGTTACGCCTGCAGAATCATTATTGTGGGTTTTAAAACTTAAGCCTGATGCAGTGGGTGCATCATGGCTTTCCAGCGAAAAGCCCCAGTTGTCAGTCGCATGCCTCAGTTTTAATAAAGCATACCGGTCACCGGTAGTGGATGAATAGGCACCTTCGGTTGATATGGCAAGAGCAGTAGTTTTATTGCCATTGTAATTGCCTACATGCAGTAAAGCAGAGGGTGTGGTGGTGCCGATCCCCACATTACCAGTATTACCAATGGTTAGTCTTTCCGTCATCTCTGCCGGTCCAAATCCTGGTGACATTGTAAAAAATCCCAGGCGGGCAGCAGTGGCACTGGTGCCGGTACTACGGATACCTGCAACATAGAAGTTACCTTTTTTAAACAGCATTCCCATGCTTTTGTCAGCAGCAAGTGCTGTTGAAGACTCAAGTGTCAGCAGTGTGCTGTCTGTTGCACTGAGTATATGCAGGGTTGTTTGGGGAGTGGTAGTGCCGATACCTACTTTTTGACAAAAGGAAACACTACAACAGATCATAAGGCCGGAAAAGAGGCTAATTTTTTTCATACTGGTTTCTTTAATTAAAATGACAAGGAATTAATAGTATCAGCTGATGAGTATTTTTACGTACGGGCTGATGAGGATAAGGGCGCCAAGATAACAAAATAAATAATACGCTGGTGTTTTCAGTCAAGGAGCAATTTGAAATATTTCATATTATGTTCAAACACCCCACCGGCTTTCATTGTCCTGCCGTTGTAAATGCCTGAAGGTTCACACAGGCCGCAATCAACCACCCTGTATATTAAATTACAGCCTTTATGGTTTTTATTTTTATCAACTACAACTCCTTTTATTATACAACCATAAGTTGTGTAACCGGGGAAGGCCGAATAAGCAACCAAAGTAGTCCTGTTGGTCCCGTCATACCTGTATTGTCTGCTGAACGGTATTTTGATCGTGTCGCCTAAGTTTATTTTCTCAAAAATTTAAAGCCGTTGTTGGTGAGAACACCAACAGCGGCGTTCCGAACAGGCAAAACACTGCGGCCATACCGGGGAGGCCTAAAGGATTTATGAATAGAACCTGTTACCACCAGGCTGTCAAAATTTAATAAATTTTTTATGTTGAACTTCCCCGTCTCCTGTAGAAAATTTTAATAAATAAATGCCATCAGGAAGCTCATCAACCGGTATTTGCACAGGAGAAGTAACGTTTTTAATAATCTTCAGCAGCGTACCATTTGTTGAAAATATCTGTACCGAATTAGATTTTATTCCGCTTTTATATGATATGGTAGCTATGTCTTTTACAGGATTGGGCGAAATTGTCAGCGATTCTGCAGTCCCTATTTTTACTTGTCTTACTTCCGAATACCTGGCGGAGTTGTCATCATCTATCATTTTCAACCTGTAAAACGCATTACCTGGAGAGGGCATATGGTTATATTGATACAGGGAATATGAACCGCTGCCCGCTATACTTTTAATTGGAGTAAAGTTTAATCCATCCTTACTATATTCAATTACATATTTGTTAAAGCTAAGTTCATCGGAAGATGCCCATTTCAGGTTGACCAGGTTTTCCCGGACAGAAATTTTAAAATCTGATAAATGCACCGGGGTGGCAGATAAGCATGCTGTCAATGAAACATCGTCAATTAAACAATAAGTAAAATCAAACCATGTTTGTAAGCGTACTGTGTCAGTTTGAGAATCGGTATTAAAATTCCCAATAAGAATAAATTTTTCACCACCCGCAGCCGTATAATCTCCGCTAACCAGTTTCCAGCTTAGTGTATCAAAAGTATTATTTGGCGCATTTGTTATTTGCGGAACGAACGGCAGGGGTTTAAAATTATCTATTCCGGATACCAATGCATTTGAAAAATAAACGCCAATATTATGCATCGTGTATGAAGAATTATTAGAGAGGTTTACATACATTTCAAAATGATAACATCGATTTTGAACCAGTGTGGAAACCAATGGTACTTCAATATATTCACGAACAACCTCTCTTTTTGACCACAAATAAATTCCGGCAAAACCCGATCCTGTATGTGGCATTTGATATGTGACAACGCTCCATGGAACTCCAGGCCAGGTAGGCGAAGACGAAGCCGCACACTTATTGAAATAGTCCGGTGTTCCCGAGGTTGGCGGGATGTTTGTTGCAGGGTTAACCCACGGAAAAGCTACAGCAAGTTCAGCCTGACCAACCGGGCAGGCTGAAAAAAAATCAAAACTTGGATTAGGCACAAGATTTTGGCCAACACATCTGAACGATAAAAAAATGATAAATATAAACAGCTGTTTTTTCATAAATGGGTAATCCAGTAATGTACTGAATAATTAACTCATTCGAACTGCAGCCAACAGCCAGGGTATTTATAAAGGCAGTTGAAAAACCTGACAGCCAAACTATAATTAAAGATAGGATAAGGGTTTTAAAATTGAGGCATTGGTTTTTAACCTGGCGCTGTCATTACTGGAAAATATTTTGCAGGCCAAAAATGCGCTGCAATACATATTATACCCGGTTTATTTGCCTGGCCCGAACTACGCTTTTCCAGGTATTATATTGTTTGAATGTGCTTCTATTGTTTATTTTTTAAGTGAAGTGCTCCTTGTTAGTATAATTGAATTATCGGTCTTTTCTTTATTGAATGTTTCTGACCGTGTTCCTGTTGTAGATATCTGCCATTTTAACCTGGTATCACTGATAAGTTTCATTAATCCAGTCATCGTTTCAATAACATTTCCCTGCCTGAATGTTATGTCGAACCACATGGGTGTTTTTGTTGTATCAACCACATAATTGCCGGTCGGTAATGATCTCCCCGGGATTGTAACAATAACATGAACACTGTCTATAAAATTCAAGCTCCCGGTTACACCGTCGCCGTCTGTTGCTTCCCATTTTCCGGTCAGCTTATTTGTAAATGAAGTTTGGCCAACAGCATAGGATGAAATAAATGAGATACATAAAAAGGCAATAAAAGCTTTCAGTGTCATATTTTAAATTTTAGGTTTTGAATTTGCATTGTTGCAAGTATTTATCGAAGGTAAAATTCTGTTTGCCAGCAACCTGCTGATACTACGTTATCCAGCCTCAATTGAAGCAATATTTTTACTGGCGACTGTTGGGAGCGGTTTTAGTTGGGTCGGCTAATTCTTTTTCAACATTGAGTTCAATGATTTTCTGCTTCCCTTCAAGCACTAAATCCATATTTGCTCTTGGCTTAATGGTGATTTTTTTATTAGTCACATTTATTGTTCCAAACCAGCCGCCTATCAGAAAAATATTTTCCTGTCCAAATTGCCACCTCGCTATTCTGTCTGTGGCTTTGTCAACAATTGTAAAATAAATTTCTTCCTCATTCTGACCTACTATTGTTTTTGTAGAAATTGTGAATGCAATTTTATTATTCTCCTTCGCCTTGTAAAGAATTTCAGATAATACACCAATTTCTTTTGCTTCACTTATGGCATCCAGGATTTTTGATTTATCAAGCTTGTCCAATTCTGCAATATCCAGTAGTCCTTCCTGCAGTGCATTTAAAACCAGTGCCTGTTGCTCATGGTGACCAGCTGTAAGCAATGTTTCTTCCTTTAAAACTGCAACTCCGTAAGTAAACCAGTCCTCTATGATAACAGCTCTCTTCAGCGCTTCATCTCTTGTGTCTGCAATGGAAATATAAAGATGATGATAGTTGGGACATTTGAATCCTTTCTGTATTAATTGCCGTAACACAATATCCGCATAGCGGTTCAGGTAAAATAAAGCTCCTGGAAGCCTGTAAGCATAATACACCCTGATATCTCTTATCAATGTATCACTGACCAAATGCCTGCTTTTCCGTTCCTGTCTCTTTATTTCAACATTTTCAATTTGTGCCTTCTCTGAATTACTTTTTTCTTCTCCCGAGGTTGTTATCAAAAAATCAAGTGTAATTTTTTTCCGGATAACAGTTAAAATACTCTCGAAAGTTTCAAAATCAAAGGAGTCCTCTTTCTTTAGTTTTGACTTTACAATTTGTAAAGCCTCAAAAAATTTATCAATTAAGATTTTAGCAAGTTCAGGTTCAGTTATATTTTTGTATTCATCTGCAATATCAACCCTGTCCTGGTAATTTACCTGCTCTTCTTTTTGAAAGTGTTCTGAAAACTCCGGGGCCTTTAGTATTACATCAATAGTTTTAAATTTCCTGTTCATTCTCGAATAGGGAAGCGTCTCATAGTATTGATTAAAGGCAACTTCCATCCCGGAAATGCCGGGTACAATGTACATTGCCGGATAAAACAGGCCCAGGCTAAACTCATTAAAAGAAGATTGAAAATTTGCTTTATCCAATTCACTTTGAATCAACCTGTCAAAGTATTGAAGATTTCCCTTCAGTCCGCCGCCACCGGTTCCTGCTGTCCTTGGTGTTAAATATATTTTCATCAAGTAAGTTAATTGTTGTAGCTAATAAACGTCCTGTAAAATAACCGCTAACTCCTAAATATACACAAGTCTTCGTATAATTTATTGGCTGAAATGTTTGTAATTTATACCTGCATCTTTTTGTCTTTAAAAAAGTCTGCGTAAGAAAGAGTTGTCAATATTTTGAACTTTGTCCAACCCTGACATATTGCTTAGTATGCCTTGTTTCTCTTTGTCATGCAGAAAAGCCTTTGCTTTAGCTTGCAATTCATCTGGATAGTCTTTTAGTTCTTTTGGCATTCGCAATGCAATCTGATATTTTAAGTCAATGTCAGTCGTCTTATAAAACTCATCGAGAATAGCTTCAAGTTGTTCTTTATAAATAGTCACTTGTCGTGGATGTTCTTGCTCAAAAACATTCTGGTCAACCTTAAAGTCCCCGTTAAATGATTTCAATTCATAGTCCCAAAAGAATGTGTCATAGCCTTGTTGATGATAAATCTTGTCCCCTTCATGTACAGTCCTTGAATAAACTGTTGGCCTTACCCAATACAGAACTTTTAGAACTCCAATCATTTCGTCTTTGTCGCCACCACGAAACCTGTCAAGTAAAATATTTAGGACCTCAACATAATCAAAAACCCGGCGGCAGGGTTTTACAAAGTCATTACTGAAACTTGGATCTGGCTCATTGACTGCTGCTTGAAGCATGGGCTTTAATAAGTCAACAGGAAATGTGTCAAGGTTGTCAAGCAAATGAGCAACGAACCATTTTTTGTCATTGTCAAATAAAAAAGATTTTAGCAATGAAATGTCATTGTCACTGAAACCTTTGAATTGCAAACGAAACTGTCTCAACACTTGCGGTCGTCCATGGCAATTGTTCTTACGAAGGTTGTCAAGCTGTTTCTGATATACTTCAAAAGTGTGTAGGATGTCCATTAGAATTACGCCTTACGGGCGGGGCTTTATGCAGGTTTGGAATTGTTATTCGTCCGCCCACAGCTGTTGCTGATTTAAAAAACTGAAGTTGAAATTAAGAACTAAAGCCCAAAGTTGTTTGTCCTGCCCGAACCACAGCCTGTGTTTGCAATTTGCGGATGTTTGCCGGTTATGTCCAACTTGCATAAAACCACATGCTGGCGGCAGGCATTTTCCAATGAAGAGTTGGGTTACCAAATTTTCCACCAAGGCTTCTTATAATTATTATTTGTCGAAATGCCTGGAAAATTGAAGCTATTTAATTCTGTCCCAAGGAAGCCGGGATTTCCGATTTGTTCAAAATCTTCAGCGTCCGTTTTGGGTCTGAATTTTTGCCCCACTATGTAAATCTCAGAATCATTTTTGTCATAAGCTTTGAATACTACCGCATCATACTTTATACCATTAGTTGTTAGGTAGCTGTCTGCGGTGTAAACAACATAGTCGGGTTTTTCCTCTTTAATTGTTCGTTCAAACATATGATCAGCATATTCCGGCGTATCTCCAACAAATGTTTTTATCGTTTTCTCAGAACCCTTTACCACTACAGCGAATGGTATCATTGGATCAACTCCGTCCTTTTTTAAATCCATACTATGATTTAATGCAAAAATTAAGTTGTCCATTAAATCTTTTGAAGCGTCTTGTAAATGTTTCATTTTGAAATTGTCAGGGTTTCTTTATGCTTGCGGCCTACGGGCGGGGCTTTATGCAGGTTTGGAATTGTTATTCGTCCGCCCAAAGTTGTTTGTCCTGCCCGAACCACTGCCTGGATTTGCTATTGGTTGATGTTTGCTGGTCATGCCCAACTTGCATAAAACCAATGTTGGCTTTTTTTTGTCCCGCCGGGGTTTTCGCAATAATATACTTCAAGTTAAATATGCTTCCTGCGTAACCCCGGCGCAAAATACTTTTTAATTAAAAAAACTGTTAGTCATGGAAAAACAAATTATTACAAATAAAAATAGCATACTGACTTGAAATATCCATAATCAGCACCTCCATCTTCATGGTCATAGTATGAAGTTATATAATCTGGAAGGGGTGACAGTAAATAAATGGAAGTGTTTTTATGCGCCGGGGTTTCGCCATAGCGCTTTTGTTATTTGTATAGCAGGCGGCGAAAACCCCGGCGGGACAAAAGCCTTGCGGCAAACCTTTTGTTATGGGCCGTACTTCTGTCTGTCAGCATTAAAGATTGTTAGATTTTTTTACTTCGTTAATAATTTCATCATTGGTTTTGTCCGTCCACTCAACTGTCAATTTTTCGAGCTTTTCAAGTTTTACATTGTTAGGCTTTTTCTGATACTCATTTTCCTTAAACGTATGAATTTTCGCTTTTAGCATTGATAGTTGTGCTTGTCGGTATTTGTCTACGGCTTTTATAAGTTTGTCAGCCGCAACATTTTTTTTAATTGCAAACACTAACTCCATTTCTCTTTTTGTTAGCTCTTCCTGCTTTTTAACCGGCTCTGACCTTGGTGGATAAATTGGCATTGTTGATTACTTTGTTACTTGTTATGTGTCGTGCTGTACAAAAGTTTTTTTGGTCAAGGTTGTAGTGATTGTCAAACCGTGTACTGTGTCCACTTGCTCTTTTTGTCCCGCCGGGGTTTTCGCAATAATATACTTCAAGTTAAATATGCTTCCTGCGTAACCCCGGCGCAAAATACTTTTTAATTAAAAAAACTGTTAGTCATGGAAAAACAAATTATTACAAATGAAAATAGTATACTGGCTTGAAATATCCATAATCAGCACCCCCATCTTCATGGTCATAGTATGAAGTTATATAATCTGGAAGGGATGACAGTAAATAAATGGAAGTGTTTTTATGCGCCGGGGTTTCGCCATAGCGCTTTTGTTGTACGCATCATTTGCTGCTAAAAATTATTTACATAAAGTGACTTTAACACTTTTAAACGAGCTTGATACTTGATTGTGTCACTCAAAAAATGATCTCTCGATTTGTCGCCAGAAAGTAAATATAATTCAATCAATTGGTCGGTGGTTAAACTGTCAACAGGTCTGTCAAACTTATATTTTGAGATCGCTTGTATCCCATGCAGGCTAATAATTTTATTACTGTCAATTGATGCTTGAAACTCACAGTTGTTATAATAAAAGTTATTGAGGCTTTCAACACCAAACTCTTTTTCGAGCCCAAATGAATACACTAACGACTCGTCAACAAATAATCTCCATGTGTATTGCCTGGTATGTTTCTTTTTTTGAATTTCAAATACTTCCTTAGAAAAGTTGCCAGGGAAATTAGCTGGTCTATCATTGGAAATGAAAAACACATTCGTACAGAAGTAATTTTTATACTGACTTTTATAAGTCACCCGTTCTTTGTTTATTCTGCTTTCGATATTTTTAAAATTAGCAGGAAGCTTCGGTGTTGTTTTAATATCTTTTGCAATAGCTAAAACAAAGGAAGGGTCATAGTATTCAAATTTGTATGCATTTCTGAAATACCAATAGCCTCCAAAGTAAAGAACTATCATGCCTACCACGATAGTAATCGCAGCATAACGACAAAACTTTTTAATTTTTTCTCTTGATATTTTAGAGACTTGCATAGTTTGCGTACAACGGTTAACAGCTTTGCGTTCGGCAGAGCATTTGAAAAACGTCCAGCCGGTACTGCTGCCCGTGTAAGATACAAAAGATGAAAATATATTTGATTGCTCATTAGAGTTCGGTCAGCCGAATATATAGCTGATAGTTGCACTATGATGATGATATATTCGTCGCCCCTGCTGACGCAAAACTGAATGTTGTATGCCGTTTATATCGTCCATTTGGCTTTTGAGTGATTTGTGTTGTCTAATAAAATTCCTTCAATTGCGGCATAGTCATGTTCCTCAATCAGTCTTTTTATTGTCTTGAATTTGGCAACTTTACTCGGTTGGTTTGATTGGAAAGTTGCAAGTGCTTTGTCAAAATGATTACCTTTTAAATAAAAGAAACCTTTATCAATAAATGTGTAAGGATTAGTCCAAATAAAGTTGAGTTCTTTACTGTCAATTAAATCACATAAGTTTTGCACTGTCGCTGTTTTGTCAAAGAAAGGAAGCAAGTATTTTAAAATACATTCTTTTATTTCAGTTACGCTTTGTTCCGTATTTTCTTTGTTATTACAAGCCCACCATTTGTCTGATTTGCTATTAAAGAAGCTGCCTATTCGTCCACCAGGCTGTATTAGGTCGAAAGAACATGTCGGACAAAAAAGTCCTTGTAAGACAACGTTTATTGTCATTTGCTGACTAAGAGATTGAACGCCTTTTTGAAAGGATATAAATTGAAGAATATCTTCTTCGGTCACTCTATAAAGTATTGAAGACTTATAAGCTATGAAATCAAAATCTACCAAAAGGTTTTTGATTTCTTTCTTGATGATTTGATATCCTGTCGATGAGTTAAATTCCATAGCTGAGTGAATGGCATACAACTCTCAAATATACGCAACTCCTTGTACAAATTCCTGCTGGTAATCACCACGTTTCTGTACAAATTAAATTGCGTAAACAGATGGTTACAATGTATACCAATGAGTAAAAGCCTGCACGATAAAAACAAAAAAGCACCACCTGCCGGTGATGCTCTTGTTTAAACCAAAACTGTATAAAAAGAAAAAAACTTAAAAATGCCAGCGTACAAAAGCCTCCATGGCGGCGTATTCGGCCAGGCCAAGTTTATTGTACAATTCAGCCGTACCCCTGTTGCGGTCTTCTGCACGCTGCCAGAACTCCCTGCTGTCGGCCCCCTGGAACACCACGCCATCCTTCTGGCTCTGGTGCTTAAAGATGCCATGGCGTTTCTGCAGCACCTGGCCCGGGCTCATGGGCACGGCCATCTCAATCAGGTCAATATCCCATTCTGCCCAGGCACCCTTGTAGAGCCAGAGCCAACAGTCATGCATAAACGCTTTTGAATGCAGCCGTTTCACCGCTTCAAAAATACCATCAAGGCAAACCTTGTGGGTGCCATGCGGATCAGCCAGGTCACCCGCAGCATAAATCTGGTGCGGCTGCACCTGTTCAATTAAGTCAGCAATAATTTTAAAATCCGCTTCCCCGATCGGGTTCTTTTCCACGAGCCCTGTTTCATAAAAAGGCAGGTTTAAAAAATGCACCCTTTCCTGCGGCACACCCACGTAGCGGCAGGTATTCTTTGCCTCACCACGACGGATGATACCCTTTACCTGTCGCAGTGCATCACTGTCCCGTTCACCATTCTTTTTTATTTTTAAAAATGCCAGCGCCTCATCATAGATATTATTGGCGGCCGGGCTTTGTATACCAAACTGCTGGTTATAATCTTTTACAAATTCAATAAAACGCAGTGCCTCATCATCTGCTACGGCAATATTGCCACTGGTCTGGTAAGCCACATGCACTTCATGTCCCTGGTCCACCAGCCGCTGGAAAGTACCGCCCATGCTGATGATATCATCATCGGGGTGCGGACTGAAAATGATCACCCTCTTGCTGGCAGGTGTTGCACGTTCCGGCCTGTGCGTATCGTCGGCATTGGGTTTGCCGCCGGGCCAGCCCGTAATGGTGCGCTGCAACTGGTTGAACACTTCAATATTGATATCATATGCCTGTCCATACAGCGCCAGCAAATCACTCAGGCCATTTTGATTATAATCGTTATTGGTTAGTTTTAAGATCGGTTTGTTGATGGCAAGCGCCAGGTGTGTGACTGCTTTTTTTATCATGCCGTTGGTCCACTGCACATCATCCGTAAGCCAGGGTGTCTTAAAACGGGTGAGTTCAGCAGCACAGCTTTCATCCAGCACAAACTCCACGTTGGAGTGGCCTTGTAAATAACTGGCCGGTACAAATTCTGTCACCGGCCCTTCCACGGCCTGCTTGGTGATGGCGGCTTTTCTTTCTCCCCAGGCCAGCAGCACAATGCGTTTGGATCGCAGTATGGTGCCAATACCCATCGTGATGGCCTTGCGTGGCACATTTGTCAAACTGCCGAATTCATAGGCGGCGTCAAAACGGGTCAGGTGATCCAGCGTGATCAGTCTTGTGGCAGAAGCAACATGGCTGCCCGGTTCATTAAAACCAATATGACCGTTGCGGCCAATACCAAGCAACTGGAAATCGATGCCACCATATTCTTCTATCTTTCTTTCATAATCCTCGCAGTGCATCTTCAGTAATTCAGCATTAATGGCGCCCTGCGGTATAAAACAATTGTTCCTGTCAATATCAATATGGCTGAATAAATTTTCTTCCATAAAGCGGCGGTAGCTCTGTATGGCATCCGGCTGCAATGGATAATATTCATCCAGGTTGAACACCACCACGTTCTTAAAGCTGAGGCCTTGCTGTTTGTGCAGGGCTACCAGTGACGCATATACCTTTTTTGGTGTGGCGCCGGTGGCGAGGCCAAGCACGGTGATCTGGCCATTGCGGTTCTTCTGTTTGATGAGGGCGGCTATTTCAGCGGCCACTGCATTGCAGGCTTCGTCTTCTGTTGAAAAAATATTGGTGGGTATTTTTTCAAACGAGACTGTTTTTTGCGGGATAAGTATTTCTGTTAACATAATTCTTTTTTTGTTGTGAGCTGTGGTGCTGCCGGCAGCATCCTTGTGTCACTCACTTGTGCGGTCATCCCTTTACTCAGCGTGTGCTGCTATAAATAGATGAGTTCTTCCAAGTCTCCCCATGGGGGAGATTTAGAGGGGGCGCTTTCGAAAGTTCCGGCATAGAGATACCGGAACACTTATTATAACCTAACGACTGCTTTCATTTTTTACCAGCACCCGGCATCATTAAATATCGGCTTTACCAAATATTGCCTTACGTGACTGCCACTTGCCTCTTGTAAAATCCGGCACCTGCTGCAATGTGCCGCCTTCCGCAATTGATTTTTCACTCAATGGCGTGATGGCATACCAGGTGGCCAGGTCATATACATCCAGCGGGAATTCCACTTTACGTTTGATGCATTCAATAAAATCATTGTCAACAAAAAAGTCCATACCGCCATGACCGGAATCTGCAGCATCTTTCTCAAAACGCTTCCATAACGGATGGTCATACTGCTGCATAAAAGCATTGGGGTTGTCCCATTCGTCATACTTGCCTTTATTTTCAAAGTAGATCATGCCCTTGTCAAATTCACCTTCGTGGTGATCCTGCCAGATACCATCGGTGCCCTGTACACGAAAACCAAGGTTATACGGCCGTGGAGAGCAGGTGTCCAGCGACAGTATGATGGTTTCGCCATTGGCGGTCTGTATCTGCGTGGTAACAATATCTCCCTGCTTGAATTTGATATTCGCATTGGGATGATTCGGTCCTCCTTTAGGATGATTAACTATATAACGGTGAAGCCCCTTCGCTTTTGTAGCAACAGATGATAAGGCCGTCAGCCGGTTACCACGGTTCAGGTCGATCATGGTGCCCACGGGTCCAAGACTGTGCGTTGGGTAGTTCTCTCCATTGCGGTCAATATAATGTTGCGTACGCCATTTGGCTTCGCTGTATCCTTTGGCGCCAAACTCCACACCACTGTTATAAGGTGTAACCCCATCATTAAACAATACGCCACGAAGGTCGTGCTGGTAACCGCCCTGCAGGTGCAGTACTTCACCAAACAAACCCTGCTTTACCATATTGTGTACGGCCATGATGTCCCTGCGGTAACAAACATTTTCCAGCGGCATGATGGGAATCTTTGTTTCCTCAGATGTGTTTACAAAATCCCAGCAGTCCTGCAGTTTGATGGCGCCACATACTTCCATACCAACGATCTTACCTGCCTTCATTGCATCAATACCCTGCGGTGCATGCCATTCCCACGGCGATGCGATGATCACCGCATCTATATCATCCCGCTTTAGTAAATTTTTATAATCTTCGTTACCGTTAGTGTATTCAGCCGGTGGTTTACCGCCATATTTTTTTACCAGCGACTGGGCTTTCGCCATCATGCCTTTATCAGGGTCAGCCATGGCAACAACTTCCACATCTTTTCGCTTGAGCATTTCCACCAGGTGCACCTGGCCACGCATGCCCACGGCGATCATGCCGAGCCGTACTTTATCTTTTGTAACAGGTGCAAATGCTGCTGCCGGCGTATTCATCAGTGCAATACCTGCACCGGCCATCAGTGATTGTTTTATAAATGCTCTCCGTTTGTGGTAGATGATCATAGACGTTTATTTTTTCGTTTATACAGTTTAGTTGCTTGCAATCGTAAAGAATACAGTATCAAACTTAACAAACAAAAAAATGCAAACCCAACGCAAACGCTTGCAAAAACTAAAAATAGCGCAAACGCTTGCACACGGTAGATTTTACGCAAACGTTTGACAGTATAAAACTGCCGGTGCCGTTGTATTTTTCCATTACTAAAACATTTTTATGCAGGGAAAAAACAACAGCTATGCCATCATTATCATCGGTATCCTATTCTTTGTGTTTGGATTTGTTACCTGGCTCAACGGCACATTGATTCCCTTTTTAAAACTGGCCTGCCAGCTGGAAACAGATGTACAGGCATTCTTTGTAACCTTTGCCTTCTATATGGCTTACTTTTTTCTTGCCATCCCCTCTTCAGCTATTTTAAAAAAGACAGGTTTTAAA
The DNA here is from genome assembly GCA_047600665.1 of Ferruginibacter sp. Taxonomy (GTDB): domain Bacteria; phylum Bacteroidota; class Bacteroidia; order Chitinophagales; family Chitinophagaceae; genus Ferruginibacter. The sequence goes on along the minus strand of JASGKJ010000002.1, from coordinate 378,358 downwards.
AACGGTATGGCGCTTGGCCTGCTGGTGATGGCTGCCGGTTCACTGATATTTATTCCTGCTGCCAATACAAGAAGTTTTGGTTTATTCCTTACCGGTTTATTTATACAGGGTACAGGCCTGGCTTTATTACAGACAGCATCCAATCCATATATCAGCATTGTTGGCCCCATTGAAAGTGCTGCCAAACGTATCAGTATTATGGGCATCTGCAATAAGACCGCCGGTATGCTCAGCCCCTGGATACTTGGTGCACTGGTATTAAAAAATGCAAGCGCCATTGAAGAGCAGGTGAATACTGCAACAGATGCTGCAACAAAAACCGACCTGCTGAACCAGCTGGCTTCAAGGGTGATCACACCGTATATTATTATGGCGGTTGTACTGGTGCTGCTTGCGCTAATGATAAAAAGGTCTTCATTGCCGGAGATCGATATCGATAAAGAGGAAACAAACACCAATGAAGTAACTGTTGCTAAAACAAGCGCCCTGCAGTATCCGCACTTAATGCTGGGTGTGTTGTGTTTGTTCCTGTATGTGGGTGTGGAAGTGCTGGCAGGCGATGCCATTGGAGCCTATGGCAGGGAACTGGGCATGCCCCTGGATAAAACAAAGAACTTTACGATTTACACACTGGCGTTTATGCTTGTTGGTTATATCGTTGGTATCATCACCATACCAAAATATATTTCTCAGCAAAAAGCGCTGGCGGTTTCTGCCATACTCGGTGGTATATTCAGCATTGGTGTGTTCTGCAGCAGTGGTTATACCGCTATTATGTTTATTTCAATGCTGGGTCTTGCCAATGCACTGATGTGGCCCGCTATCTTTCCATTAGCCATTGACGGGCTTGGCAAGTTCACAAAAACAGGCGCTGCATTCTTGGTGATGGGTATTGCAGGCGGTGCCCTGCTGCCGTTGCTTTATACCTCTTTAAAAGATAAAGGGCTTGCGTCCAACCATAGTGCCTTTCTTATTTGTACACTGCCTTCTTACCTGTATATCCTGTACTATGCGGTAAAAGGCTACGCCGCAGGCAAAACAAAAAAATTACAATTACAAACAGCAGCATAATATGAGTGCAACATTGTTGGTACTGGCAGCCGGGATGGCCAGCCGTTATGGAAGTTTAAAACAAATTGACAAGTTCGGACCATCAGGTGAAAGCATTATTGACTATTCGATCTATGATGCGATTGATGCAGGATTTACAAAAATTGTATTTATTATACGGCAGGAATTTGAAGATGATTTCAGGAACCTGTTTGATGAACGTTTAAAAGGGAAAATAGAAGTGGATTATGCATACCAGCAACTGGATGCATTCACAGGTGGATACAACATTCCTGCAGAAAGAACAAAACCGTGGGGCACTGCACATGCTGTACTTTGTGCAAAGGAATTTATCAATGAGCCTTTTGCTGTGATCAATGCAGATGATTTTTACGGAAGAGATGCGTTTATAAAAGCATACCAGTTTCTAACTACTGAGGCCGCTGGTTCTTTATGGGCAAATATCTGTTATGAATTATCCAATACATTATCCGATTATGGTTCTGTAAGCCGTGGCGTATGTGATACAGATGCAAACGATTTTATTATAGCTGTAACCGAAAGAACGAAAGTGTACCGGCAGGATAACATCACCATATTTGAAGAAGATGGTCAACTGAATACACTGGATGCAGCAACAAAAGTATCAATGAATTTTTGGTGCTTTGCTCCAAATATATTTGCTTTTGCAGAGCAATTATTTAAAGTCTTTTTACAGGGCCATATCAATGAACCAAAGTCGGAATTTTTTATTCCCCTGGTTGCAGATGAATTTATTAAACAGCAAAAAGGAAAACTAAAAGCCATTACCACAGCAGCCAAATGGTTTGGCGTTACTTATAAAGAAGATAAACCCCTTGTACAAGCCTGCATAGATACATTGGTACAGGAAAAGATATACCCGCCAGCGTTGTGGCAAGCGCTGCCGGAGGATATCCACACCTGATATTGCACTATGGGTAAAAAATTTTCATTGTTATAAAAACCAATACAGGAAAGGGTTTCAGCAAACGAAACGTAATACTACCTGACCTTTACGTAGTTTTTCATAAAAGTTTGGACTAATTGTTGCTGGATTACTGTAATTTTTTTAAAATCCATTTGTTCACCAGCAAAAAAGTCCATTATGAAAAAACCATTACTGCTCTGTATTGTGTCTTTTCTTTTCCTTAAAGCCAGCAGCCAGCAATTAACCGCAGTGTCTGTAAATCTTTTCACCTATCTCGAAGAAAATAATAACGAAAGAGCGCTGGAAGATGGCATAGCCGTATTCTTCAGTGGCTATAGTGATACGGTGGATCTTTTTGACCTGAGAAAATTAACTAACCCGCTGGAGAATATTGCCATCGTAAGAGAAGGTATCTTGCTGGCAGGCGAACACAGGACAAATTATGATACGATACCGCTTACATTATGGAACCTGCAGCAAAGAGATTATGAACTGGAGATCATCTTGAGAAATATTCCTTATGCCGCACTGGAAGATGTGGCAACCAATACAAAACAGTATTTTACATTAACTGATACGCTCCGGTATAAGTTTACGAATACCATTGCCGGCAGTCCAAAAGATTCAGCAGTACGTTTCAGGCTGTTGTTTGAACAGCAACCAACTGAACCGCCCGTTACAAAGGATTGCAAACGGGATGATGACCGCAGGCCTCCACGCAGGAACGACAACATAAGGGTATATCCAAATCCTGTACGTGGGGATTATGTAAACCTGTTACTGGACGATGATGCGCCTGAAGGCAGGTATACTGTTACATTCACAAATCCTTATTTTGTTTCTTCGCAAAGCTTTTATCACAATAAAGACAATGCTGACAGGATAGATGTAAGCAAACTCCGCAGGGGTAAATATTACATCACCGTGCAGGACGAATCGGGATGGAGAGAAACAAGACAGATCGAAATTGATTAAACTAAAAATCAGCCCCGGCATAATACAACCGGGGCTGATATAAAACTAAACAAGCAAAAGACACTTGGTTTTTATGGAGTAACTGTACCGTTCAGTACATATTTCACCTGCACTGTTTTCGCCGTATCTGTTTCACCGGGCGCTCCAATTAACAGTAACGTATATACTTTATTTTCTTCCAGCGCAATATCCCTTGTTGTATTGTACGTACTTTCATTGCTGATCTTTACACCCAGCGTACCTGCAGGCACTCTTTTAAAAGGAGAAACAGTAGTATAAGAAAATGCTTCATTCAAAATATTTTCACCATTTGCAGCCAGGGTAAGTTGCGGTGCTCCTGCTGTATCCCTTATTGCATTAATACACCGCACCCATGCTGTGCCGGCCCCGGCAGTAAGCGAATCAAGTTCATCCTTTACAATAATATTCTGGTAATTACCATTTGTGCCCACAAGGAACGCAGAATAATACATACTGTCTTTAAAATCCCCGGTTACTGCCGAAAGCGTTGAATCATTGCTGAAATTAAAAGTCCGCACTTCCCTTGATCCAATATTAATGGGCAGGTATGCCCCGGTATAATTATTAAAACCGAGTGGCGTATTCCCAAGTTTATTACCTGACAAGGAAAAACCAACAGCATCCTGGTCAGTGGCAAGATTAAAAGCCATAAATCCTGCTGCTGGCACACGCCCCTCCGGCGTATCATCTTTTTTACAGGCAGCAAAAAATAATGCCAGTGAAAAAACAACAGCGGTGATCCTCCATTTTCCTGAATTCATCAATTTCATAGTGTAATGTTTTTAAAATGAAAAGTACAAGAGCCGAAAAAACAGTGCCACTATGCCAAAGGAAAAGCTAAAAAAATTAGAATAATACCGGCCACCAGTTTTAAATTAAGACTAGTAAAATCCCGTATTGAGGAAATATGTACCCGGCGAAAGCCCTGTCCCACTACAGGTTATTAAATGTTATTCGGCGAAAGGGCACAAATAATGGGAGATTTTAAAAAATAATACGTGTATCTGCATAAAAGAGGAGGTGGCATAATTTTTAATAATTATTCCTGAAGAACAACCAACCCCAAAACAACCATATTATGAAAAACAAAATAACAGGATCTTATCAAAGTTTTATAACCTTTCAGCCTGCACAAAAAGCTTCTAAAGAAAGTGTACTGACCTCGGTTAATAAGGCCGCCTTAAAATCATTTACAAAATGGTGGACTAAACTCGTTGGCCACCGCAGTATCGGCAGCGATCATGAAATGATCTACTGATGACGACCTGGCGATTTACTTCAATATATTTCGAAGAAATTATAAATGCCGCTCAAAGAGCGATGTCAATTTTATACCTTTAAAATAAGCTCAGGTCTTGCCGTTACCATAACAAAAAGGCAACGATTCAAATTTCTAAAACCATTACTGGTAAACTTTTTATTATTGATATTTATACCCTAAACAGGAAAAATTTTCCCTGTGATTTTTAACTGCCCGGCGGGGTTCTCTTCTTCTCCACCCTCAGGTCTGCAATAAATTTTACGATCATACTAACTGCTGCAACTGTAATGATAAAGAGTATCCATTCCATAAACTGTAGTTTTTATTTTGTATCCATACTATAGTTATCAAAAATGCAAATGGCATTCCAGAATAAAACGTATACCGTAAACAAGGCATTCATTTTGTCTCTTTACTTAAAAAATAGTATGGAAGCTACCATAACAGGAACAACACTGGAAATGCTTAAAAAAGAGCTGTCACAACTGGATGAGTGCAGTATTGATATTGATGGTAAAAATTTAAGGGCCGGCAGTTGCTATTATATTGGCTATAACCCGTTGCATGTTTTATACAATACCAACTGCCCCGAAAGCCTTAAAGAAAAAATTGAAAGTATCATTTCAAAATACATTACTGCAGATGAAAGCAGTTCACATTAACAAGTCTGCCGAACAATCCTTTATGGACCTGCTGAAAGAGGCCCGTAGTCATGAAACTTCAAAAGAAGTAAAAAAAGCGGCTGAACTCTACCAGCGCTGCATAAGGTTGAGGCCCGGCAGGGAGATCTGCTATAACAGGCTGATGATACTATACCGTAAACAAAAAATGTATAAAAAGGAAGTAGCGGTATTAAGAGCAGGCATTAAATATTTCAGCAACCTGTATAAAGGAAGAGCAAAAGCCAATAAGCAGATCAGGACACTCAGCAATAATATCCTTAAGTCAACAGGGCTGCTTACCAGTAAGGGCGAAAATATTTTTGAACACGAGCCTGTAAAGAAATGGAAACAGCGATTGCAATTACTACAGGAGAAATATGCAGCACATCTATAGATCACAATAGGAGCAGTTATAATTCTGCCGCAATACATCAATGCATAAAACGGATACCTGCAAAATAATTACGCAATGGCGCCGCATTATAATACCGGCCACCAACAGCATTAAGATCATTACCAAGGCTGTAGTGTTGGTTTAAAACATTATCGGCCCCGGCAAATATTTCGAAGGCGTTTTTTCCTGCATGAAAACTATAGCCCACCCTGGCCTGCAGCAGTTCATAGGCTGCGGCAAATACAGTATTGCCGTCATTTAAAGGAAGAGAAGAAACATGGTTATGCTGTATAAAAAAGCTGAGCCCGTTCTTAAATTCAAAAAGTAGATCCGTGTTTGAAATAAATTTGGGCACACCGGTTATATACCTGCCGGAATAATCAACACCTGTATTTATATAATTAGTGAATTTAAAAATACTGTATGTGATTCCGTTAGTCAGTTGTACTTTATTTACCATCCCATTATTCTTTAAGGGAGAAATCAGCATCCATGAAGACTGCAGTTCGACCCCTCTTTGATCAGTACCGCCGGCATTTACAAAAAACTCCGCACCATTATCATTTTGCTGCCGCACAACAGCATCCTTCAGCTTATATTGAAAAACAGACAAATCAACTTTTAAACCTGCTGTTGACAAATAATACCTTGCGCCTATTTCTATATTCATTCCTGTTTCAGCCCGGAGCTTTGTATAAATATTATTGTCTGACGGCCGTATTTCAGCTGTTGAAGGCGGCGAATAGCCACGGCTGATGGAAGAACGCAGCGTGAGATATTGCACAGGTGAATAACTGGCGGCAATTCTCGGCATCCATTGAGGATGAAATGCACTGGCGAGCCGGGCAGAATCTTTGAAATTATACTTATAATAATTAAGGCTAAGCCCTGATTCTACTAAAAACTTTTTAGCAATGGAAAATCTTATCCTGTTGAAAAAGAAATACTGTTTAGTGCTGATATCACCCGCTGCCTGTAATATACCCTTATCACCTGCATTGTTATCATAATTACTGATAGCTGAATTTGTTTGCTGCCATTCCGCTCCGGCAACATATTCCCATCTTACTTTTCTATCTTCATTAAAATTGAAAATAAGATGGGTTCTTGTACCAACCGTTTTTTCTTTCCGCACTTCATAATTGGTGATAAAAGGATTTTTAAAATCTACTGATGAACCAAATACTGCAATAACATACCGTATCTTCTTCGTAACATTCAATTCATGCGTTAGTCCTCCAAAAAGTATTTTATTATATACCGCCGCTTTTTGCTCCAGGGCTCCGGGTAAAGTTGCAGTGGAAGGTCTTGCCTGTTTTGGATCCGTTTCAAACTGTGCCAATGTAAGCCCGCCGGGTGTTTGATAAAAAAGATCGCTGTAAAATGCAAACAACCTTATCTCAGCTTTTGAGTTATACTGCCATTGATGATTTACCTGCATATAGATTTTTTTCAGCCCGCTGTTTTCCCTATACCCACCCGATCTTTGATAACTCTCTTTAAAACTCCCTATATGTTTTCCTTTATTTACCGTAACAGCAGCACTTTGTTTAAATAATCCATAAGAACCTCCGGCAACGTCTGCATTTACTTTTTTTGTACCGGTAAATGTATTCAAAGTAACTACCCCGCCAGCGTTAGCACCAAACAGGCTTCCATCAGGTCCTTTAAGTATTTCTATTTTATTGATGGCATTGAGTGCGATCACATTCAAATAAGTATTACCACCAGCATCTGTTAAGGGGTAATCATCCATATAAACTTTCACATTGCGAATACCGAACGGAGAACGGAGAAGGCTGCCACGCAGTGAGAGCCGGTAACTGCCAGGAGACCGTTCCTCCATTCTTACACCCGGCACACTATTCAATACAGGCAAGAGTGAAACAGGTGATTGGACTGCCAGCCGTCCCGTATCTATAACAGCTGCTGCTGAAGGGCTATACAACAATTGCTGTACAGCGCCCGGGTATGTTTTAATGGTTAATTCGTCAAGAGAGAGTGTATCCTGCGCTAAAAGTCTTAAGCCAGGTAATGACATTAAAGAAAGAAGAAAAGTGAGGCAAAATTTGGTCATCCTGTACTGCAGTTTACAAAATTAAAATTAATTCAAAGTTCTTATTAATAACGCTGTACCAGGGCAGTGGCATTCGGTATAATTATGGCATGGATTTGTATTAAACGACTGTATTATCTAAGCTGAGATAGTTTTATGGCAAAGTATCCAAAAAGAAGTAAATACAATGCCGGACATATAGCAAAGCATGATGAAAACGAAATACTATGAATGAAATTACAAACCGCTTTACAGAAAGATTTTATAGCTGGGTATCATTATACGGTCCACGCCTGGTGATAGCCATTGTCATACTCTTTATTGGCATGTGGCTGATTAACATGCTGATGAAAGCGGTAAGTAAGTTTCTTGCAAACCGGAAATTACCGGCTACCATAAAACCATTTCTTTCAAATCTTTTAAAATTTATACTGCAGTTAATATTGCTTTTTGTAATACTCCAGTTACTGGGCGTAAAAATGACGCTATTCGCCACCGTTATAGGCGCTTTGGGTGTGGCGGCCGGTCTTGCTTTATCCGGCACGCTGCAAAATTTCACCAGCGGTGTGCTTATTATTTTGCTAAGGCCTTTTAAGATCGGGGATAATATTAAAACACAGGGTGAAGAAGGCACCGTAAGATCAATACGCCTGTTCTATACCACGATCGTTACATTCAGCAACACTACCCTGATCGTACCTAATGGAAAATTATCCAACGAAGTGATATTTAACCTTACACTGAACAATACAAGGCGGTATGACATCAGCTTAAAGACCGGGCTGGAAAATGATTTCCAGCAGATCAAAAAAAATATCCTGGCGGTGATCAGTTCCAGCAATGATATTTTAAAAGAACCTGCAGCAAGGATCGGTATTACAGATATCAGCGCAGACAGTTACAATATCGGCATTAACATCTGGCTGAACGCACACGGGTTTGAAGACAGCAAACTCAGGATAAATGAATTACTGCTGGGTGAATTAAAAAATTTAAAAAAGAAGCCTGCATAATTCAGTACAACTTCTTTAAATGTGAAAGGCCCGGAAAACCGGGCCCTTTTCGATTGCTGCTATATTCAAAAAAAACACTCATTTTGTTACGCCCCAGCTTTTGTTTGGCTTTGCACCCATTTCCAGTTCAAGCACACCACCGTTTACCAATTGCGTATGTGTAAACAATGGTGTAGTTAAAACAACGCCATTTAGCTTTGCTGACTGTACGTATTTATTTATTTCAGAAGCTTTGCTGGCAATCACTTTAAATGTTTTGCCATTGGGCAGGCTGATAGAAACATTTGTAAACACAGGGCTGCCGATACTGTATTCGGGTTTGCCCGGCGTAACAGGATAAAAACCCATAGAAGAAAAAACAACAAATGCAGACATACCACCACCATCTTCATCGCCGGGTATTCCAAAAATATTATCATCAAACCATGTTTTTAATAACAAGCGGACACGCTGCTGTGTTTTCCATGGTGCGCCTGTATAGTTGTATAAGTATGGGATAAAGAAACTTGGTTCATTACCCATGGAGTATTGTCCCACCAGGCCGCTTGCATCGGGGAATTTTGCCCAGAATTCATAGCGGCTGCGCCCAAGGTCTTCCCTGAACAATTGATCAAGCCTTTGTTCAAATGGTATTTTTCCACCCATTAAATCAATGAGCCCTGTTATATCATGCTGTACCTGCCACATATAGGTCCAGCCATTATTCTCATCATAATACTCACGGCCACCCATACCACCATCAAATTTTGGATCGATATTGATCCATTTACCATTATCGTCTTTTGGCAAAAAGAATTGCCGGTCAGCATTCCATAAATTTTTATAATTACCGGCACGCTTTGAAAAAAGATCATGGTCATTTTGTTTACCAAGATCGTTTGCGAATTCTGCCACAGCCCAATCATCATAACTGCCACCAAGTGTAACTGCCACTGCCTGGCGTTTTTCAAAAGAATGCACCTGCTTTACGGTTTCTGTTTCGTCCTTACGAAGCGCAGGGAAATACCCGTTTGCATAATAAAAAGAATCAAGCGATACTGCCGGGCCATTGCGCCATGGTAACATGGTGGCAGCAGTTGCATTTTTCCTGATACCTTCGTATGCTTTATTAAAATCAAAATTGCGCAAACCTTTCCTGTAAGCATCCAGTAATAAAACGGAAGAATGAAAACCATTCATACAGGCATGATCGCCAAACAGCACAGGGAATGTAGGCATCCACCCACTCTGCTCATACATGCGCACGTATGATTGCAGCATATCTTCTTCCCGTGCAGGATTTAAAATTGTTCTGAGGGGGTGCAGCGCCAAATAAGTATCCCAGGCCCAGTCATCAACATAAAACGGCCTGTTGTCGGTGTGAATTTTATTATCATAGCCGCTGTAATATTTTCCATCTTCGGTTATATTCACCATTCTTTCATAACAGCGATACAATGCTGTATAAAAACTCCGCTTCTCTGCTTCTGTTCCACCCTGTACCTGTATTTGCCCCAGGGCATTTGCCCAGGTATTGGCCGCTGCTGCTGATAACTGTTCAAATGAAATCTTCTTTACTTCAGCCTCATAATTCTTCTTTGCCTGTTCTTCGTTAATAAAAGAAACAGCATACCGGAATTCGATGATATTACCTGCACCTTCAAAACGGCTGAATGCTTTTGCAGATTCACCTTCAATATTTTTTTCAGAAACCAATGCCCCATCTTTAATGGTGCCATTGCTTGCAGCACGGCTGTATTGCCCGTATAAATAAACAGGAATAGACTGATGTCCTTCATCCACTGCATACACCTGCATTGCTGACACTGTACTGTCATTTATAAAATGATACCAGTTACTGCCGCCACTGTATACGTTGTATAATAAATTCTTTGCGCTGCCTTTTGGAAATGTAAAACGGAAGATCCCTGCTTTTTTTCCAACGGTATATTCAACCGTCACATCATCATCCAGTAAATAGGTTGAATAATGCCATGGCGCCCGCTGTTCACTTCCCTGGTCGTAGGCCACCTTTTTACTCCAGCTTTTCTCTGTTATATCCTTGTCTGTATTTGGCAGCATGGAAAACACCTGTCCCAGCCTGTGTGAAACCAGCAAGAGTGGAAAACTGCTGATCTGGTCATCGAGATAATCTTTGCGGATAGGTGTCATACGCATCATTTCGTTTGGCAGCTGCATTGCAGGACGGGTGGGTTCCAGCATTTGACCAACACCACCAATCTCGGGAGATAAATAAGATAATACCTGTGCCTTATTTTGTGCAGCTGCATATTTACCTGGCAGCAATGAGATCATTAAACAACCCGCCGCCCCTATACAACCCCTGATATTTTTTGAATTAAAAAACATACTTAGTTTTTTTAAGTGATCAATTTACCTGCAACTTTTTTTTAAAAATGGGCACCCGGAGATGCCCTTAACGATCCAACTTACTAAATAATCAAAACTGCTTTTACTATATCCAGGAGGTAAAAATTATTTACTTTGGTTGTGTTGGACGTTTGTCTGTCAGTGGTATAATTTTTTTCAGCATCTTACCGCCATCACCGGCAAGGCGCATATAATAATCAGATGAGCAGGCCGTACCATCTTCATCCAGCGTATAAAATCCTGAACCTGCCGGTATCATCGACTGGTCTTCTGCTGTCTTTGCTATCTGGTTGCCTTCATTGTATTCATCAAACATTGAAATATAAATTCCCTGGCTGTTGGCACGGATCATATTATAGAACTGGCGCCACATAAAATCACCGTGTGCACGCTGTTTCTCCTGCAGGTCGCCAGGCAATACACATGGTTGGTAGTCGATACCATTCTTTTTACAGTAATCAACATCCAGCCTGTTTACCTGGGCGTAGAACCTGTCTGAATCCACGCTGTTACCTATACGGCCCACCATCCAGGGAGAAAGCATATTGAATGACTTATACACTTCAATAAAATTTGGCTTAGAATCACTGTTCTGGCTGCGCCATTGAGCAGGTACGCCACCAATTACATAACAGCCCTGGTCTTTAAACCACTTAATAACGTCGATGCATATATCAGCTTTCCAGGGGTGATTATTATCATTAAAGCCAAAACCCCAGATACATACCACCGGTTTGCCATTTTGCTTTGCATATGCTGGAGAAGAAGTGTAGGTCTTCATTTTATTTGTCCAGTCGCTTTTTACTTCCGCCTGCATATTTGTCCAGCCGCTTACATCATACATAATGTAAAACTTGCGGTCGTACTTTTCTGCAGCTGTTTTTACTTTTGCTGTAATGGCATTTCTTACAGGCCCTTCAATACCATTTGGATTGAAGCGTTGCAGGGCGGCCACATCCAGGTTATAATCTTTCATCCATTTAAACTGGATATCTACTGACTGGTCGCTGAACGAAGAGAAAACTTTTGCCGGTTCTCCGTTATTCAGGTTAGGAAAATCTGTTGCATAGGTATTGGTGTAATCCCTGACATCCGGCCATGATTTCATGCCTTTGTTTGTTGGTGACGGTTTCTTTGCCCAGTCTTGTGTCCAGTGCCACCAGGCGTTAATAGGCGAACCATCTCCATTGCATGCAAACCATCCCTGGTAACCCACCGTGATCTTACCCACCACATCACCTGCAGGTGATGGCCAGGTAACAGGTGGTTCTTCGGGTGGTGGAGTACCGCCGCCGCCACTATTTTTTTTAGAGCAGCTTAACAGCAATGATATACCTGCAATGATTGTTAGTGAAGCAATGAAAGAACGATATGAATATTTATACATGATTTTATTTGTAAGCATATTATTATTTCCCTGTTGTTTGAATGACCATTTTAATATTGCCGTTCGGTGTGTATGAAAGTGTATCGGCACAAATAGAACGCAGCCAGTCATGCCCTTTTGATAACGCAGAGTTATGATAGAATGCATACCATTGTCCTTTGTATTCAACAATAGAACCATGATTTGTTTCGCTGCCGGTCTGGTTCATATAAATACCTTTATGTGTCCACGGCCCCAGCGGGCTGGTACTGGTTGCATACCGCATCTGGTTGCCCTTACTGTTCGCATTATAATTATCGGAATAAGAGAGATAATATATTCCATTACGCTTATGCACCCAGGAGGCTTCATGAAAATCCACGAGACCGGTCATGGGTCTCATTGTCCCGTCGATCTCCATCATATTATCCTTTAATTTGCCACCCCTGCATTTACCGCCACCGCCATAATAGAAATATGCCTGACCATCATCATCCACAAATACACAGGGATCTATCAATGATTCCAGCCCTTCTATATAGCCCTGCACGGTAAAATCGCTGGCGGGATTATTACTGGTGGCCACACCGATCTTCCAGTTGTTGTTCCATGGAGAACCACTTGGATGAGGAAAATAAAAATAGTACTTACCGTTTTTATAAGCACAATCAGGCGCCCACATAAAATTACCATCTGGTGTGCTCCAGGGCACTTCGCTTGCACGGAGTATCTCACCATGATCCATCCAGTTCACCATATCTGTTGTGGAGAATACATGGTATTGATCCATCAGGTCGCAGCCACGTGGCGGGTCAATGTCATGTGATGGATAAACGTACAAACGGCCATCGGCCCAAACGTGTGCCGATGGATCAGCAGTGTACATGCTGGTGATAAATGGATTTTTATGTTCGGTATCAAAAAGAGAGGGACCAGCGGGTGGTTGTACTGCTTCCTTTTTTTTGGAGCAGGCACTCAATACAAGTAACACGAACACCACACTGATCCATTGTATATTTTTCATGGGTATACTTTATTTATTTACAGTTGTATTATGTTGCAGCCCCGAAGTCTGCACAACAGTTTTGATGGTACCGTCTTTATTATAATATAATTTATCAACACAGATCGATCTTAACCAATCTTCGTTAGATAAAGCACTGTTATGGTAAAAAGAATACCATTGTCCTTTGAATTTTACTATTGAACCATGGTTGGTATAACTGTCTGTTGGTTCCATATAAATACCTTTATATTCCCATGGTCCCAGCGGGCTTTTACTTACGGCATAACACATCCTGTTATGTTTGCCATCTTTATCATGATTATCTGAATAAGACAAATAATAAAGACCATTCTTCTTATGAACCCAACTGGCTTCATGAAAATCCACGAGCCCTTCCATGGGTTTCATCTCGCCGTCTATCTCCGTCATATTATCTTTTAATTTACCACCCTTGCAGGTGCCGCCACCGCCATAATAGAAATATGGCTGACCATCATCATCAATGAATACACAAGGATCGATCATAGATTCAAGCCCCTGTATATAACCCTGCACTGTAAAATCGCTGGCAGGTTTTTTACTCGTGGCTACGCCGATCTTCCATGTTTTATTCCATTCGGTTCCACTTGGATGAGGAAAGTAGAAATAATAAGTACCATTCTTAAAAGCACAATCAGGCGCCCACATAAAACCACCTTCAGGTCTGCCCCATGCTACCTGGCTCGAGCGGAGTATCTCCCCATGATCTTTCCAGTGTACCATATCAGCAGTTGAAAATACATGATACTGGTCCATCAGGTCGCAACCACGTGGTGGTGCCACATCATGCGAAGCATATACATACAACCTGCCGTCTGCCCACACATGTGCAGATGGATCTGCAGTATACATATGCCTGATAAAGGGATTGCCTTTTACTGCAGTATCTTTTTTTGTTTGTGCAACAGCAGCAGACATAAGTGCTGTAAACATTAAAACCGCCAGCCCATTGATTGCAGCTATCCTGCCTGGGCTGCTAACACGACCACATATACGCATTGTAAATATTTTATTGAGGTAAGAGGTGGTAAAAAGCATTACTGCTTTTTACCACCAGCTGTTTAATTCATAGTTTATAAAAACGGGCTCTTGTTATTTTGTCTGGATCCGCAGGTCATCGATACCAATCTGCCAGTCAGGATGTGTTGCTCCATCTTTTGCCCAGAAGTAGACACGGAAGAAATTGAATTTTGAAAAGTCAGGATTTCCGTTCCTTCCGTTGTTGGCAGAAAAATCGAGTTTCACTTCATTCCATCCATTGTGTAATGTTGGCAATACAGCATCCAGGTTCCAGGAATATTCGTCTGCATCAGACTGGCCTGAACTTGTTAATTCTATTTGTCCGTCCATTTTTATCAAGGACACGTCTGGTATATACCACCAGAATTTGAATTGACCATTATCTTCTGCGATGCCTTTGGAAGCCGCATCCACCCCTGTTGGGCGGCGGTAAATAAAGTGCAGGTAATCGGTACCATTTAAGAAATCAGCTTTTATCCAGCCTGTTCCCTCTTTCGGATCTGTTCCATCAATTACTTTTGGTTTATCACCGGAAATTTCCCAGTTATCCAGTGCATCAGCATTGTTGAATGATAAAGAAACGGGATCAACGGGACCGGAAGCTTTTACCTGGAACTTAAGCCCATCAAGCCCTACCGCCACATCAGCATGCGCTGTATTTTTTGTCCAGAAGAATATCCTGAAGAAATTGAAGCCATGAATATCCGGGCCGCCGTCACCTGATTTTACAGCATCAGAGAAATTCAGTTTTATTTCATTCCACCCGTTTTGCAGTGTTGGAATAATGGTTGACAGGTTCCATGCATATTCGTTCTTGTCTGCTTCATTTGAACTGGTCAGTTCTATCTGCCCGTCATCATTTTTCAATGCCGAAGCATCTGCCACGTACCACCAGAAAGTGAACTGCCCATTGTCTTCTGTTAATTCAGGATCTACTTTTAAAGGACGGTGTTTTATAAAATGAATATAGTCTTGCCCGTTAGTGATGGCAGATTTTATCCAGCCTGTTCCTTCTTTCTGATCAGCTGTTTCCACTGTTTTGGCCTGGCCGCCGGCAATATCCCAGTCTGCGAGTGCATCGGCAGGATCGAACAACCTTGTTTTTTCCACTGTTACAGGTGGCGGTGGCGTGGCACCTCCCCTGAATTTCAAATCATCCACGCCCACAACCATGTCTTCATGTGCGCCTGCTTTTGTCCAGAAATAGATACGGAAGAAATTGAATGCATGAATATCCGGGCCACCATCTGCGGATACCGCTGCTTTATTAAAATCTAAAACCAGTTCATTCCATCCGTCATGCAATGTTGGAATGATTGGTGCCAGGTTCCAGGAGAATTCCTTTTTATCCGATTCACCCGAGCTGGTCATTTCTATTTGTCCGTCTTCTTTTAGTTCGGAAACTTTTGAAACATAGAACCAGAAAACAAACTGGCCATTATCCATTGTGAAATTTGGATTGAGCGCTGTTGGCCTGCGTTTGATCAAATGAATATAATCAGTACCATTGGGGAGATCAGCTTTTAACCAGCCGGCACCTTCTTTTTTACCAACGTTATCGATCACCCTTGGCTTGTCGCCGGAAATTTCCCAATCATCCAATGCTTCAGCAGGATCAAACGAAACAGTTGGCAACGGCGGTGTTGGAGAAACCCTGAACCGTAAGAAATCAACACCCGTAATTAAATCAGGATGATCTTTGCTCTTTGTCCAGAAATAAATACGGAAGAAATTAAAGGCAGTGATATCGGGGCCACCATCATTTGATGAAGCGGCTGTTTTAAAATCAAGTGCAATTTCATTCCAGCCATCAACCAATGTTGGAATGATACCGGCCAGGTTCCATGAATATTCTTTTTTATCGGATTCACCGGAACTTGTTAATTCTATCTGGCCATCTTCTTTCAGGTCAGAAACTTTTGAAACATAAAACCAGAAAACAAACTGCCCATTTTCCACGGTCAAATTCGGATTAACGGGAGCCGGTCTTCTTTTAATATAATGGATATAGTCTTCACCGTTAGGAATAGAAGATTTGAGCCATCCTTCTCCCTCTTTTTTACCAGGCACTTCCACGTTGCGTGGCTGGCCACCAGAAATTTCCCAGTCATCCAGCGCATCAGCCACATCAAATACCACAACAGTTGGGTCTACTACTGGTGGTGGGTCTACTGGTGGTCTTAAACCACTTGTATCCCGTGATTTAAAATCTTCTTTTTTACAACCGGCTGTTACCAGCCCCAACAAAAAGATAAAGCTTATAAAAATCGATTTTGGTGAATTCATTTTTTGTTGCTTTTAAGATTATTACTTAGTTAATTGGTGTGTGTTTGTGTTTTATATAGGTTGTTTTATTTTCATTACCGTACTGGCTTGCTCCTGCTGTAGCCTGCCTGTCCATGAAACCAGTTGGTACCCTGTCCTGTCAGCCACAGGTAATAATCACTGGTAAGATCATCTTCAATTCCAACAAAGCGGAAACCGCCACCACCATTGAGCGGTGTATTCTTCTGCAATGCTGTTTTATAGATCGCCGTGCCTTCATCTATCTCATCAAACATGGCCACGTACAATGCCTGTGCACCTGCTTCTTTTGCGCCACCGATCTGCTGCCATAAGAAATTGCCTTTCTGTCTTGGTATCTCATCATACTTTGAAGGATCCTTGTGCATATTGCCCCAGGTAAAACCAGGAAATACCAATGGCACATAACTCACTTTATTCTTCTTGCACCATTGCACATCGTTATACACGTTCATGAAATTGTAGTTGGAGGCGCCATATCTTCCCACGGCCCATGGCATCACCACATCACATTTCCTGATCAATGCATGAAGAGCTGCTGTATCACTCACTCTTGTATCCCCACCACCCGTGCGCCAGTAGTAAGGCACACCAAGCATCACGGAATACCGGTTATCATCGCCTTTTATCTTATCTACAAATTTGCTTACATCACTCATGGTATAATTCCTGCTGTCATTAAAGCCAACACCCCAGATGGTGACCAATGGTTTACCATTGTGATAGAGGTAGGTTGGATTTTCTTTGTTATCTGACAACTTAAAAAGTGTTTGCAGTTCTTTCCAGTCTGCTTCCAGGTATGAATTGATCTCTGCGCTGCTGCTGCCGCTTAGGTCATACATCACACTGATAGCCCGTCCATATTTTTTTGCAGCTTTCAATGCATTTGCCAGCACTTTATTAAAATGCCTTTTGCCTTTTGCATTGGTTGGTTTTACCTCTCCCAAAAAACGCTGCATGTGCACACCATCTATACCGTAGTCTTTCATCCATTTAAAATGCAGGTCCACACTTTCTTCATCATAAGGGCTGTACAGGTAAGCATCAGAGCCATCACTGAATTTAAAAGGCGATTTATATTTCTTTGTATACTCCGTTATATCCGGCCAGAAGTCAACATTGGTGGTGCCTGGTGCAAATACACCACCTGGCCCCTGGTAATGGTACCAGCCACGCTGTGATTCATCACCATCCGCAGCAAACCAGCCCTGGTAACCCGCCATTACAAGATTGGTATAAGATTTATACAACAAACCTGTCGTATCATACACGTAACCGTTATCAGGCGGTTCTACCGGTGGGTTCTCCGTGCCGTTACCGCCATTCTTTTTTGAACAGGCAGTAACAAGGACACACAAGGACAGGATAAAAAAATATTTTTTACAATGGATCATTTACTCGGTAGTTATTTGATTACTGGGGTACTTCTATTTTAATCACTTCAGATAAATTGGAATTCTTCTGTGCATCGTCAAACCTTACACCCACCCTTACAAAAAAAGTTCTTCCCCTTAACAGGTCAGGGATAATGATCTGTGGTGTTTTTTGTTCTGCACTCATCTCCGCCCATTTCCATGATGGAGCATCCGCTGGTTTTAATTTCCTTGCATCAGAATACTGGTTAATGGATGCACCAGGACCAACAATGCTGGTAGTGTTTACATAAGGCTGTATGTCCAGGATATCAGGAATACCTTCAATTGGTGCTTCTAAATTGAAATTGAGTTTTAATGAATCACCGATCAGCTCTGTTGTAAAGTTTGTCAGGTACAGGTAAGGTGTTACAGCAAAATCATGGCGTGTGCCGGATGCGATATCGATCTCTTCGGGAACAGAAGGCCAGAAAGCACCACCAAAAATGGAAACCCTGTAATGACCTGCAAAAAGTTTGGTGTTTTTATAAGTGCCGTCTATTTTAATGGGAATACTTTGTGGTGCAGGCGCATCACTCCAGTCGATTTGTTCCAGGCGGATGCTGAAATTACCTGTACAGGTTTGCACTGCTGTTTTATTACTCCCTTCATTGAACACTGTGCCTTCAAGCGAAGCATTCGGTCCACTGTAATTATCCTTTTTAAGACAGGAAGAAAAGCTGAGCAACAGGCAGCAACCAAACAGGAGATTGATTATTCCGGGTTTAATATTTAAATTTTTCATTGTCATTTTATAAGTTTTATTACGTTGTCAGGATTAATAACCGGGGTTTTGGGGTGCTAAATTTGAATTCTTGTTTATCTCACCCTGCGGTATCGGTTCATAATAAAAGCGTTTGTCGAAATAATAGTTCCTGTCGAATGTTTCACGTTCTTTTATAAAAATGTATTTGTTCTCATCTTTTACAAAGTATGGGAGCAGTGCCCTGAAACGTGCATTGTTCAATATCTTGTCAGCCACTCTCCAGCGTTTGATATCCCACCAGTAGTGGTTTTCAAAAGCCAGTTCTTTACATCTTTCATTTTGTACAAACTCCGGTGTCATATCTGCCATTGTTGGTTCTGCAGCACCAGCTCTTTTTCTTATCTTTTTCAAACATTCAAGCGCATCCGCAAACTGGCCTGTTTCAATATCTGCCTCTGCCCTGTTCAGTAACACTTCTGCATATCTTAATTCTATCCATGCAGTGCTGCTGGTAAAGAGATCAATCTTATTCTGTGCTGTTTTGTAGTTAATGTATTTGCGTACATAAAAACCAGTACGTGTCATATCATCGCTGCCTGTTTTTACACCCACCCGACCGATGATCGTTTTACCATCGTCCTGTGTATTTGGATCATCAGCCAGCAATAAACGGCCACCTGCCAAACGCTGATCCATTGGCCTTGGTGTACCAGGATCACTTGGGCTTGTTGGCGCTGTGATATAAGCTTCATCCACTGCCGTGCCTGTGAAAGATTTATAAATGCCTCGGCGAACATCAAATATGCCGTTGTTATTCTGATCATCAAATGCACGGCCTTTTAATGTATCACCCGGGAAGAATATGGTTGCTTTTAATCTTGGTTCAAGCCCCCGGCCTACTTCTGATAAACTGTTATAACGCTTAGGTGTACCGTCTGCATTGGTTACATTCAATATTCCAAAACGTTCCACCAGGTCAAGCGTTGGATAAGACCTTGACAAACCACCACCGGTAAAATATCTTGGGCAGAAAGTAGCATCCCAGCTGTGCGGACTCTGTACATCCAGTGTTGGGTTATAGCCTTTTGAAAAAATAATTTCAGGATTGTCTTTGTTATACCCATCCAGGAAAAGATCAACATAGTTCTGTTCAAGATTTGCACTGGCCTGGTACAAGGAGTAGCTTGCTTCCAGTTTTTTTGCAGCATCGATCGCCCTGTTATAGTAACCCGCTGCTTTTTCAGCGGGTATTCCTACATAACCCAAGGCACGTGCATCACCATCAACAAAATTTTCAGAACCATATTTTGCAATACTGCCTGCATATACCATTGCCCTTGACTGCAAAGCAGCAGCAACATATTTATTACCACGACCGGCAGTTTTTACATCCGTCATCATGTTAAAAGCTGAATCGAGGTCATCGCCAATAAAATTCCATGTTTCTTCTTCTGTATTGCGTGGCACTTTTAATTCATCGATTGTTTCCTGTGGATAGTTCTGTACTCTTGCTACGATGGGTACACCACCATATCTTTTTGCAAGACCGAAATAATAATAAGCACGGAGAAAATGTGCTTCACCCAGTAATTCATTTACACGGTTGCCATTGTAATTAGATGCATACTTAGGTAATGTTTCTAAAAAATAATTCACTGCCCGTATATCGGCGTAAGGCCAGTAACCAAAGCCACCACCGATATTCATACCACCCCATGGACCAACCATTTCACCACAGGCAGCGCCTGCATGGTAAAAATGTTTCCAGGAGTGTGTTGGGTTAAAACCTGTTTCACTTCCTTCAAGTCCATCGGTATTTGCAGGGCCATACCTGAAATCTTCTATGGGAAGGTTCCTGTACAAATTGGCCATATAAACACTGATACCTGCTTCGCTTGTAAATATCTGGTCATCGGACAACTGGTTTACAGGTTTGATATCCAGTTTTTGACAGGAAACAAAAAGCAGCAGCAACCCGCTTATTAAACCTATAGATAATCTTTTCATATTTTTTTGATTCATGATTTTTTAGAAAGAAATGGTAGCACCTACATTAAATGTTCTGTTCAATGGATATTTATAACCACCAAGGCCATATTGAAAATCACCTGTTGGTATCTGGCCGGGATGTTCAGGATCCACACCTTCAAGACCAGTAATGGTAAACAGGTTGTAGCTGTTCACATACGCCCTGAAGTTTTTGATACCTGCTCTTTTTAAAAGGCTTTGTGGTAAAGTGTAACCCAGCTCCAGTGTTTTTAACCTTACATAACTTGCATTCAATACTGCTTTGGTGGAGTTATTGATGTTACCATAGTTGTAACCCATTGCAGGATAGTTACCAGGAATCCATTGCGTATGCGGATCAAATACATTATCATCCGGGTTAACTGTATGCCAGCTGTCGAGGAATTTGGTAAGAGCGCTTCTTCCATACATCAATGGTTCTGCGTATTGTTCTGCATATTGTGTGTACACACCAGTGGCGCCTGCGAACAGCGCAGTAAGGTCAATGCCCTTGTATGTTACACCAATATTAAAACCGAAGTTCATTAATGGAAGATCAAAAGTTGCGATCGGGTGATAGTCATTACCATCAATCACACCATCTTCGTTCCAGTCGCTGAAATAATAATCACCGGGTATTACATTGTTATTACCACCACCGGCATTTGTTTTATAATTATATATCTGGTCATAGCTGGTGAACTGTCCTGCATAATCAACACCCCACCAGATATTGGTGTAACGGTTGGACGCACCATTTCTCCATTGATCATAAGCATTACCGAATGGTGCCTGCACTACGGTCCTGTTGATACGGCGTGCAGAAGAAAAGTTTCCGCCAATCATGTAACCGATATCTCCGATCCTGTTTTTATAGTTAAGACTTAATTCCCATCCTTCCGACCTGTCGGAGTTCAGGTTTTCATCCGGCAATGAAACACCTGCTGTACCCGGCAGATCACCAATTCTTTTTGCAGTTAATCCTTTCTGATCTCTCCTGAATATATCAAAAGTGCCTTCCAGGTTTTTCAGGATCGTAAAGTCCAGACCGATATTTTTTGTATGAGAGGTATACCAGGTAAGGTCTTCATTTACCAGACCACGTGTTACTGCGCCATTTACCAATGTGCCGTTGAAAATAGTACCCACTGTAACATCACCATTTGCACGGTCAACAGTTGGATAAATATAGCCAGGCAGGTATTGGAATGCTGTACCACCATCGTAACCAAGCACACCATAAGAAGCCCTTATCTTCAAATTGCTGATAAGATTAGATGGAATTGTATTGCGGAAGAATGGCTCTTCACTTATTCTCCAGCCAACAGATCCTGCAGGGAAAGTACCCCACTGGCTCGGACCTGGTTTATACTTATTGGAACCATCACGGCGTATGGTAAATTCAGCCAGGTATTTTCCACGGTAATCGTAGGTAACCCTGCCCGTTAGTGCCTTGGTGGCTACTTCCGCCAAAGCATTCAATGCTGTGTTACCCAGCTGTCCGGCCGTTTCACCACCAAAAAGATAATCGGTGCTGAACAGCATATTCCTGTTTGCAAAAAAGTTATCTGTTTTGTAGTGACTTTGTTCATACAGGAACAATGCTCCAACATTATGAGCGCCTAAGAAAGAATGATTGTAGCTTAAAGACAACTGGCTGATGGTTGAAATGGAGTTGCCATAAGAACGGTTAAGATTTGAAGGACCATTTACATTGGAAACAAGGTATTTGTCTTCATCAGCATTGTATGTGTACAGGTTATAGGCTTTACGGTAATCCGTATTATCATCTACATTATAACCATAGTTGAACATTGCTTTTGCTTTCAGACCTTTTATGCCAGGTATATCATATTCAAGGTTAGCCTGTCCCTGTAAATTTTTCTGTTTTCTTTTCCTGTAACCAACTTTTGATGCGTCAGTGATACCAACAGGGTTTGCATTATCAGGCATTACATTTAAGTAATCCTTGTTATCATTTGCATAGATCTGGTTAATGGGTATCTGGTTCCAGGTATATTTGAATATTGTCCACAGGTCCTGGAAGGGCTGGTTCTTTTCATCAAGATGGCCTGATAATAATACCTGTGCCCGCAGCCTGTTGGTTATTTTGATATTTACATTGGAGCGGAGGTTCCACCTGCTGTAATCGAGATCGCCGGATTTTAATAACCCATCCTGTTTCATATAACCTATGTTAAAGAAGGCACTTACTTTATCAGTACCGCCCATAATATTGAGGTTATGCTGAATTTGTGGTGAGGTTGTTTTGAAAGCAGCGTCGATCCAGTCTGCCCCTTTTCTTCCTTCTATCCATGGAAGAATATCACCGTAAGAATAAGCCGGTGCATCATTACCCATGAAGTTGCGGCCGAAATCTCTTTTTGCTTTTTCATTTGTCAGCATCATATAATCAACCGCACCCACACCTTCAGGCATTCCCAAAAACTGTTGCCATGCCTGGTTCACTGAATAACTGATATCAAACTTACCATCACGGTTATTGCCTTTTTTAGTGGTGATGAGTACCACGCCATTGGAGGCACGCACACCATAGATAGCGGCAGCCGCATCTTTTAATATAGAAATACTTTCAATTTCGTTTGGATCCATTTTCTCAAACCCAGCCCTTGGCACCCCATCAATTACGATCAATGGTGCAGAACCATAACCACGGATATCAAAAGCATTTTCGTACCCGCCGGGCTCGGAAGTTTTTTGCACCATACGCAGACCGGGTACTTTACCGGTAAGCATATTCACCACGCTTTCATTTTTTGTCACCACCACTTCGGCACTTTTTAAAGTAGATACCGAACCGGTCAGCGTGGTCTTTTTCTGCGTACCATAACCCACCACCACTACTTCGCCAAGGTCTTTATCACTCACCGCCATACGAACATTAACCACATCCCGGCCGTTCAATTTTTCTTCCACATCTGCAAAACCCACGTAAGAAAACCTGATCGCTTTTGTATTGTTGGGTACAGTGATCTTGAATTCACCAGCCTCATTTGTAGCGGTGGCATTTTTGGCTGACCCTGCCATAACGGTAACCCCGGTTAAAGGTGTGCCGTCTTTTGCACTGGTCACCTTACCACTAATTGTTTTTTGCGCAAGCGAACAAAGAGGAAAGCAACAAACAATAACTAATAACACATGGTAGAACCTTTTCATATTGCAGTTTTATTTTAGATGATATGATGTTTGTTTTGTTTTAAAATGAGTGTGCCCGGACAATATTGCAGTGTCCTTTTTAATAACCGGGCTTATGAGCAGAGCATATGGCATACAGAAGATTGACGGCTGATTTTTGGCTGACCCCGTTTTTTGTGGTTATATTATAAATAAAAACCACTTAAGCAATTCGTTACATTTCCAGTTTACAGTAAGCAGTCAGCATAGCAAAAAAAGCAGCAAATTGTTAATAATCTTATTAAAACACAATTAAAATCAAATTAATCCGGGATTTTCTTTAAGTTTTTTCAATTAACCTCTTTAAACTCAATGCAGCCGCCACTTATTAATTGATATAAATAAAACCAAAGCAACTTCCTTTATATACTTTTCATTTTTATTACCGCTCATAAATCAATCTTTCACCTGTTTATATAACTGATCTCCTTTTAATTTTCTATTAAATTGCTGCATTAAGATCAGTTTAATGAAGATGCCAGTACGACATCTCTCTTTCTTTCAGCAGGCAATACCAGCAGGTCAACCAGTTTCCCATTCCGCACTTTTCCCTGCACGGTGGTTTTAAAAGGAGCGTTCAGTTTAAAATCGGCATTCCATTCTTCCGGCCAGGCAGGCAGTAATATTATTTTTTTGCCATCTGCCTGCAGCAACATTTGCTGTAAGCCATTCTCTCCATTGCCGCCATTATCTTCATCCGGCATATAATCGTTCCCCCTTGCCCAAAAGGCAGGAAATTTTAAGCCGGCATCTTTCCGTGAAAAATTAAAAGTCACATATTCCTTTGCAACGGCTGTATAACCAAGCATGGCTGCCTGGATGGGGTCCTGTACCCAGCATCCCTTATCCTTAAAGCGGCGGGTGTCAAAAGTATTTCTTGCCAGTGCCAGGTTTGGTTTACCCAGGCCATATAACCGGAACGGGTACACGGAATACAATTCCGGGTTTTCGGAATTATGTGAGGGTATTACTTGCGGACCGGTATAAGGCAATAATACGGGCTGATCATTTTTTAATCCAACCGGCAGTTCCGGTAATGTTGATAATAACCTGCCCCACTCTTTTCGCAAACCGGCATCCGCAATAACTGCTGGTAAACTGATCAGCCTTGGTAATACGGCATGCAGTGCTGCAATATCCGGAGCAGGGTTATGCACTTTCCAGAACATCTCGATAGAGTTAACCGGGTCAAGCAATAACTTACCTGTGGAATCCCTGTCAAAATGTTTATAATAAAAGAGTACACCGTTGGAAGCAATTGGGATCAAAATGTCTTTTGCAAATTGTTCATCACCGGTATATTCGTAGTAATCCAGGAGCATCATACTCAACTCGAGTATGGGTAAAAAATAATGACCGGTCCAGTTCTCTTTTACTTCGGGCCCCATGTATAAAAGTCCGCCCCAGAAAGGAGATGTTTCAGCAAAGTAGGCACCGGCATGATCATAGTATTGCTTTACCTGTTGCAGGTTCGCCGGCAACATATCCAGGTACATTTTAAACAAAGCCTGCATCATATCAAAATCACCCGCCATCAGTCTTGGCCAGTACATAGCCCTTGTATTCTGGAACCAGTACTGTCCTCCCCACTCCCTGAAATCAGCATCCATTGGCAACAGTTGTCCGTCTTTTTTATAGACCGGGTTATCTACAGTAAATATGGAACCATTGAATTTTATTGGATATGCACCACGCCCGGCACAGGCAGTAACAAAGCGCTGCAGTATATACCCCTGTGTTACTTTTTCTGCTGCACTGTTGCCTGTTACAAATACCCAGCTGCGTTGCCAGAACCGGTGCCACCAGCTACGGTGTGCTGCCCGGGCAGTTTCTACCGGTATCTTATTTATTTGATTTACCTGTTCTTTTAACTTGCTTCGCCATTCACCAGCATACTTTACTCTTTGTGTGTAAGGGTAAATGGAAACAGACTGGCTTAATGATGGTTGTTTTGAATGAAGTGTTTTATCATCCAGGTCTGAAAAACCTTTACCTGCAACGTAAGCGCCGAATATTAAATCACGGATATGACTGTCTGCACCTGCTGAGTTTTGATGATACCACTCTATACTGCCGGGGTTATTTAATATCGTATCACCTCCACCGTTAGTGCGCCAGTTCTCTAATGCAACTTTTACAGAAACAGGTTGGCTGCTTTTTGATTCAACATGTATCACCGGGTTATTGGCATCCACCCATATCTTTAATTGCAATGCATTGTTGTTGCCTTCTGCAATATTTATTTCGCCATCATGCAATTGCAGGTTTTGCTGAAAATTATCTCCTTTTTTAAAGGGATTTGGAGAAAAAGAAAGCCGCACCAGGCCCAATTTCATCAACACAGCACCTTCTTTCATCCAGGGGCCACGGTCTTTTATTTCTTCGCCCCAGGCATCCGTTTTTGAAATATAAAAACAGCAATCGCCATTTTCTTCCACCCATACATTCAAACCAATATCGCCATTGCCAATAGGCATTGATTGCTGTGAAGACGGCCCCGGTTCGCTCCAGCTTACATTATATTTATTTAACTGCGAAGCAACGGTTGCTCCCTGGCCAAAGCCCGGCAGATACACTGTTAGTAAAAGAAAAAAAAGCAGGTTCAGTTTCATACAGACAGTTAATAGCTTATTTACCGGTTAATACCTTTGCCACAGTTAATGCCATGATACGGGCTCCAGCAGCATCGGGATGAATACCATCACTGAAAAATTCAGGATGCTTTTTTAATGGTTCATATAGATCAATAACAGGTAAACTTTTCTTTTTTGCGATCTTTCGTTTCATCGGATCAAGTTCTTTATTAACAGTTTCAGCTTTTATACCCCACCTGTCTTCGAACACAGGTATCTCCCTGCAGATATATATGATGGGATGCGATGACAGGTTTTGAAAAACGATGATCATTTCTTCATAGTCAGGTATAAGATCGCTTTTGTATTGCCAGTTCTGTGGCTGGGTATCGTTAACGCCTATGTTAAAAATCACCACATCGGGGAGAAATGACTGTGCATCTTTGAATGCGGTTGTGTTCCAGTAAGGAAGGCTGCCTTTTTTTATAATGCCTGCTGCATCCACACCAAAATTTTTTACTTCCCATTTTTGACCAAGCATAGTTCCCAGTTGCGCCGGGTAAGAATTGATCTCCTGTTTTTCAATATTGCCGCCCCAGGTTGTGCTTGCACCAATACAGGCTACACGTATTACGTGATCGTACTTACCTGTATCAATTGCATGCTTTTGTGCCACCGTACATACCGGCAAAAAAATGACCAGTAAAAAAATAATGAAATTGAATATGTGGTTTTTCATTTTTCTTTTTGATTACGTGCCGGCTTTAAACTGCTGTATCCTTTTTTTCCATGAAACCAGTTGGCAGCCTGGCCAGCCAGCCATAAATAATAATCGCTCCCTAAATCATCATCGATCTCCACCCACACACCATTTGGATTCAACGGCAATTTTGTTTTTGTTGCACATTTAAAAATAGAAGTGCCTTCATTCATTTCATCAAACATGGCGATGTACAACATTTCTGCTCCCGCCTGCTTTGCACCAGCTACCTGTTGCCAGAAAAAATTCCCATTTTCCCTGTCGATGGTCCTTGCTTTTGGCCCATTCATATTTCTCCATGAAAAACCAGGAAAGGCCAATGGCACATAGTCTATATTATTTTCTTTGCACCAGTCCATATCATCTTTTACATGCTGCTGAAAAGCAGGATAAGCAGCCATATCATACCGGCCGACAAACCATGGCGCAACGATGGCACATTTTTTTATCAATGCATGCAGACTGTCGCTTTTGATAGTATCAAAACCAAAGTCACGCCAGTAAGTGGGTACACCCAGCATTACGCTATAGCCTTTCCTGTTCAGTTCATCTATAATAATATTGGCTTCTTTAAAACCATATTTACGGTTGTCATCAAAACCAACACCCCATACGGTTACCAGTGGTTTACCGTTGTGCTGCAGGTAAGTGGGAGATTTTATATTTTCTTTTTCAAGTAAGCCATATGTTTGATTCAGTTCATCAATATCACTTAATACCAGCGGTACATCTACGGGATTCATACCACTCAGGTCGTACATAATACAAATAGCCCTGTTCTCTTTCTTTGCAGCCTCCATTGCATTCTTCATTACCGTATTAAAATGCTGCTTGCCACTTGCATTTCTTATTTCCGCCACAAATCTTTGCATGAACACACCGTCGATACCATATTGCTTCATCCACTTAAAATGCAGGTCGACTGTACTTTTATCATAAGCACTGAAAACATTTGCCACTGTTCCATCATTGAATTTAAATGGGGTGGGATATTGTTTTGTATATTCTGTCATATCCGGCCACAGGTCTATTTCGCAGGAGCCCGGCGCAAACAAACCACGACGCTGGTAATGATGCCATTTCCTGTCTGCACCATCTTCTGCCGTATTGAACCAGCCCTGGTAGCCAGCCATCACAAGTCCCTTGTAAGTAGTGTACCTGTAACCGTTAGTTTGAGAAAATATTTTTCCGGCAATACAAATGCATGTAAAAAAAATGAGTGCCTGTTTTATCCTGTTATTCATATATCAATTACCAGCTGTTTTAGACATTAAGATCATTCAATTAATAATTTTATTTCAACGGGTGTATCACTGCTTGAACCACCGGCCCTTAGCGAGTAAATTCCTTTATATACTTCGTAATCATTTTTTTCCACACTGAATTGCCGCAGGCTGTTTACGTCAATACGGACCATAACCGTTCTTGTTTCATTTGCTTTTAAAAACACCCGTTTAAATCCTACTAAAGTTTTAATGGGCCGGAACTGCCGGATACGGTCAGCTGCTGCATACAACTGGACCACTTCGTCGCCATCAACAGCACTATTGTTTTTTATAGTAATGTTTACCGTAACGGAGTCATTTTGTTTCACCCTGTTTGCAGCCAGTGAAATTTTTTGATACTTAAATGTTGAATAACTTAAACCATAGCCAAATGGGTATAAGGGTGTACCGGTAAAATAACGGTAGGTCCTGCCTTTCATATCATAGTCTTCAAAAGGTGGCAGGTCATCCAATGATTTATAAAATGTTAGCGGCAACCGGCCGGCCGGGTTATAGTTACCGAATAGTATATCAGCAACAGCAACACCACCATTCTGCCCGGGGTACCATGCCTCCACTATCGCATCAAGGTTTTCATTTTCCCAGTTCAGCGAAAGCGCACTGCCATTTGTCAAAACAAGTATTACTTTTTTACCAGCTTCTTTTAATGCCTTTAATGCAGCCAGTTGAACAGCCGGTAAACCCAGCGTGGTCCTGTCTCCGTGAAAAAAACCTTTCTTATCAACCGGGCTCTCTTCGCCTTCAATGTTGGGTGTTAAGCCACCGCAGAAGATAACCACATCTGCAGTTCCGCAATCTTTCAGCATCAGGTTAATACTGTCTTTTTCATTTACTTCATTGACATAATCTTTTTCCGGGCCATACATGGTATTGCCCGTTGTAACATTTATTTTGCTACCAGCTAATTTTCTAATGCCTGCTAAAAAAGTTACCGGGTTGGTTGGATCACCATTGTAATTACCCAGTAATACAGCCGTGTCATTTGCAAAAGGGCCAACCACTGCAATGGTGCTGGTTGATTTTGACAGCGGAAGTAAGCGGCTTTTGTTTTGAAGTAACACAATACTTTCCAGTGCAGTTTTTTTAGACAACTGGTCATGTTTGCTGCTGTTATTTTCACTAAATGGAATATTCTTATAAGGCACTTTGCTTTTATCATCAAACATGCCCAGTTTAAATAATGCCAGCAATAATCTTGAAACAGAAGTATTGATCTCTTTTTCTGTTATCTCATTTTTTGCAACAGCATCTTCCAGTGAAATATATTCAGCACCACAGGTAAGATCACAACCGGCTTTTACCGCCACCGCTGCTGCCTGCGATGCGGTTACTGCATATTTATGACCATGGTAAATATCTGTGATAGCACCGCAATCAGAAACAACATATCCTTTAAAGCCCCATTTTTTACGAAGTACAGTATCCAGTAAAAAAGAACTGGCACATGCAGGAATACCCAGCACCCTGTTATAGGCGCCCATGATGGAATATACTTTTGCATCTTTTACCAAATGTTCAAAAGCAGGCAGGTAGGTATCAAAGAGATCCTGTTTGCTGATGACTGCATCAAACCAATGCCGGTTGTATTCACTGCCGCTGTGTACAGCAAAATGTTTGGCTGTGGCAATTGCTTTAAAATACTTCGGGTCATTTCCCTGCAGACCTTTTACAAATGCCACACCTGTTTGTGCAGTAAGGAAAGGATCTTCACCGTATGTTTCCTGCCCCCTGCCCCAGCGTGGATCACGGAAAATATTGATATTGGGTGTCCAGAAAGTTAATCCCTGGTAAATATTTCTTTCGCCTTTACGAAGATGTTCTTCGTGTTTGGCCCTTGCTTCTGTAGAAATCGTAGTTGCTACCTGGTTCATCAATGGCAGGTTCCACATAGCAGCCAAACCAATTGCCTGTGGAAACACTGTGGCAACCCCATCCCTGGCCACTCCATGCAGGCATTCGTTCCACCAGTTATATGCAGGTATCCCTAGCCGTGGTACTGCAGCTGCATCATTTTGCATCAATGCAATTTTTTCTTTCAATGTAAGCCGGCTTACCAGGTCGCTTACTCTTTGGTCAAACGAAAGCGATTCATCCCGAAAAGGATATTGCTGTGCCTTTAATAAAATAACAGGCAGCAACAATGCTGCTGCAAATAAAAATTTCCTGATGTAATGTTTTTGTATCATATGGTTTACAAATTACACCTTATCGCCGGCCCTTCTCTTTTTTCAAAGAGAAGGGCTCATCGGAGATAAACGGGATAAGGTTTATTTATACTACCAAAACAACTTGCTATTTAACTTCCACCATTCCACTCAAACGGATATCGTTTGAAGCGCTGCCGATCATAATTCTAAACTGGCCCGGCTCCACCACCTGTTGCATATCCCTGTTCCAGAGGGAAAGCGCTTCTTTCACATTCAGCTTAAATGAAACAGTTTTTGATTCACCCGGCTTTAACCCCACACGGGTAAAGGCTTTCAAAGCTTTGTCAGGCGTTGTTACACTGGACACAACATCTCTTATATATAATTGCACCACTTCTTCTCCGTATAATTTTCCTGTATTGACGATATCCATTTTAATTTCAACATCACCCGGTACACTAACAGGAACAGATGGCAGCTGAAGGTTTGAATACATAAATGTTGTGTAACTCAGTCCATGACCAAAAGCATACAGTGGTGTATCTTTTTCATCAACATAACGGTGATACGATGTTGGTTTATGACTATAATAGAAAGGTATCTGCCCGATGGACCGTGGAAAGGTTACCGGCAGCTTACCCGAAGGATTTATATTGCCCAGTAAAACATCTGCCATTGCCAGGCCACTCTTTTCTCCATTGAACCAGCCTTCAACAATAGCTGTTGCATTCTCTGCAACCCAGTTGATACACAATGCACGGCCATTCATCAGCACCACCACCACAGGTTTCCCTGTTTGCTGTATTGCTTTTACCAGGTCAAGTTGTGCAGCACTTAACTGCAGGCTTGCCCTGTCTTTGCCTTCGCCAATTTCCTGCAGGTCTTCACCAAGGGCAACAACCGCCACATCAGATCTTTTTACCAGTTCAACTGCATTGTTTATTGCCAGCACACTATCTGTTTTAGATATACCTGCAGCGTAATTGATCAGTATATTTTTTCCTGCCCGTTCACGCAGTCCTGTTAATAGTGACACTGCCGTATCTTCTGTATTGGAATAACCGCCGAGGTAATTGCTTTGTGCCATCGGCCCGATCACTGCCAATGAACTTATATTGGTCAGCGGCAAAACATTCTTATCATTCTTTAAAAGACAAATACTTTGCTGTGCTGCTTTTAAAGCCGTCTCCTGGTGCGCTTTACAGTTTTTTACTTTGGCCCAAAGGGTAGTATCAATATAAGGTTTATCAAAAAGGCCCAATAAAAATTTCACCCTTAAAACATCAGCAACAGTACTGTCCAGCCGGGCTTGTGTGATCGCTTTATTTTTTAATGCAGAATCAATAGCTTTTTCAAATATACCGTGGTCAAAATCGTAGAACTGCATATTCATACCGGCATTAAAGGTTTGCGCCAGTGCATCTGAAGGGCTTTTAGCCACCTGGTGATTTTCCAGTGATAACTTTATAGCACCAAGATCAGACAAAACAAAACCATTAAAACCCCATTCCTTACGGAGTACATCAGTCAGTAACCATTTGTTATCCACCATCGGCAGACCATCTATTTCATGATAAGCTGCCATAATACCAAATGCGCCGCCTTTTTTTACAGCTTTTTCAAATGCTGGCAGGTAGGAACTTCTTATTTCACGTACCCCGATATTTACCGGTGTGGTGTTACTACCGGCCTCGGGTATGCCATGTACAGCAAAATGTTTTGGTTCGCTTATCACTGCATCCGGCCGGCTGATATCACCACCCTGTAAACCTTTTACCATTGAAAGCCCGATCTCCGAAACAAGGTAAGTGTCTTCACCATAAGTCTCTTCCATCCTGCCCCAACGTGGGTCTCTTGCAATGTCCAGCAGGGGCCCCAGTATCATATGGGTACCATTGGCCCTTGTTTCAGTGGCAATAGAACGGCCTACTTTATAAATCAGAGAAGTGTCCCAGGTGGCAGCCAGTGCCAGCGGTATGGGGAAGCTGGTGCTGCCCTTGCCCGAATAACCATGCAGGCCTTCTTCAATAAACATTACAGGTATACCCAACCGTGAGTTATCCATTATATACTGCTGCACTCTGTTGGGTAATGATGCATATAAAGGATAAAAATCATGGATGGAACCGACAGAATAACTGCCCAGGGTTTTGGCAATTAATTTTGCATCATATAAAGATGCCTCATGTGCCTGGCCCATGGGGGAGATATCCCAGCCACGGTACATGTCCAGTTGTTTGATCTTTTCTGTGTTGGTCATACGGGATAACAGGTCCAATACCCGTTCATTTACCGGGAGTAACCTGTTCTTGTATGGCAGCGCAGGTGGCTGAACAGCGTTCAAAGACTGGCAAAAGGTTTTATTCACTGGTACATTCAGTACGATAACAAGCAAGCAAACCCAACCTGTAAATTTCATGTTGCGGTGAAAAATTTAGTAATTAAACTTTTTAGTAATGCTTAATGAAAAATTTGGCAAGACCAAACGGCAAACAAACAATCATTAATCAGCGCAACAAATAACAAAACAGAGGCTAATAAACTGTATAAATTATCATTAATGAGGGCATTAATTTTAAGATAACAGTAAAAAAGTGGGATCTTATTTTAAAATATCATTAAAAGAGAGTGAAAAGTCTTCGCCATAGGATTTTTTATATTCTTTTACAAAGCGTTCATAAGTTGTCTTTGCAATAGAATGACGGCCCAGCCTGTCGAGTGTACGGCATTTTAACTGCAGGGCATCTTCATTCAGCGAATCAAAATTGAAAATGGCATTAGCCACTTCTATAATATATTCGGCATCTTTTTCCGGGTTTAATTTTTTGCCTTCTTCCAGCAGGTCGTCGATGATCTTGTTACTGATGTCCGCTTTGATATCATCCAGCCAAACATACTCAGCCTGTTTAAGAAAGGCACCTTTTGACACAAAGTAAAGTGCTTTTGACAGGTATTCCCGGCCATGCTCATTTGGATAGATCTGCCTTAGTCTTAAAAAATCGGCCAGGTCAATACTTACTTTTTTATCATCATACTCACATTCCCATCTTTCGCCATTTTTCACAATATGAACAGCATCTACCTTGCTTAAAATACTTTTAAGTCTTACAATATTTACTGAAAGGTTGTTCTTTGCATTTTTTCCCGTCTTATTTTCCCAGAAAATATCATTGAGCTTTTCTGAACTGATGCCTTTACCACTACGAAGCGTATTAAGCAGGATCACCAGGAACATTTCTTTTAATAGCGGCGAAAGCTGTTTGCTTATTTCATTTCCTTCCTGGTCAATGATCTCGAAATTTCCAAACAGGTTAATGTAAACACTGTTCTCTCTTTCGGTTAAAAAAACAGGCGCCTCGAACATGCGCTTTTCGCCCAATTCTATAAAAACACGGTTATTACCACCGGCTGCAGGTTCTGCTGCAACCGGTAATTCTGTTGCAGGCGTTGATTTATCAATATCGGCAACCGCTTCATTTTTTGATAAAGCAGGTTGGGGAACTTTTGCCAGCTTTTTTCTTTTCCTGTAAAAAAGATAAAGCAGCAGGCCGGCAAAGAATAAAGCAAACAATATCCCTGTGACCATTTTTTTTGAAAACCCTGTGGCCGCAGGTACTGCATCTGTGGTTACCGGCAATGGCGGGAATGCAATATTGTAAACTTTAATATGGCTTTGTTTGCCAAGTTCCACCAGTTGGGTTACTGCAATCAGTTGTTTTGTACCTGCACTGTAGAAGAGGTCTGCATCAGATACCACATCATGAAAAGCAAAAGGAATGGTTGTTGCCAAAAATTCATAAGACGGAGCGCTTAACGATCCTTTCATCAGCCGCAGCTTTGTATCATATTTACTTTTATCAAAACAAAGTGCGTAATAACAGTTATTGGCTACGTCTATCGCCATAGCACCTGCAAATACAAAGGATGTATCCGGCTCCTTAAACGTATATATTTTTTTAAATGTCCGGGTTGTTAAATCAAAGTCAACAAGATCATACAGGTAGCCTGGGTTCAGCACCTGGTCGCCGCTCGTGCTGCCATAACCACCCAGTATATAAATATGGTTTCCGGATTTTCCTGCTGTTCCAAGATATCTTGGAATAAAATAATCTCCTTTTACTTCAATATGCTCCCACTTTTTTGTTGCAAAATCATACCGCTGAACCAGGTTCTTGTATTTCATCTGGCCATATCCGCCAAAAATATAAAGCGCATTCTCTTCTTTTACATAGATGCGGTTGGTATGCCCGTACTCTGTATTTGCTACTGTATCCACCTTTTTATCCCAGCTGAGATCAGCAGGAGAATAGCCTGCGATGGACTGTATATCTATATAAAAATTATATAGCTTATTTTCAGCAGTATTATAAATCGACTGGTTCCCCTGGTAAAGCCGGTATCCCCTTGAAGGTGCTGCCGTAATTGCCGGCGCCACATCACTAATTGTGAAATGATAAACTGAATCATCCCCCACAATAAACAATCTTGCAGAATCATTATCATACGCCACGCTGGCATTACCCTTTACTGTTAGTGACCGTAAAAACTGCCAGTTCTTATGCAGGTCTTCTGACCACACAGGGTTTGTAACGAGTGCTTCTTTATTACTAACCGAATCATAAACGATATTACCGGAGCCACTACGCAGTGTCCACAGGTATTTCAAGCGGTTGTTTTCTTTAATGGAAATATTGCGTACCACCATCGGCGGTTCATCAGTAGTGGAAAACTCCTGCGAATTATTGGAGCCGAATAATATTTTAAAACACTTATCCTTTAAGGAAACTTTCACTGTATTGTATAATACTTCATTAATATAACAGGAAAGCGAATCAGCTGAAAACCGGTAACGGATCTTTGTCCATTGTTTAAAAAGCGTATCACCGCTGAGTGAAAAATTAATATTGGTGAACACACCACCCGCAATAGTGTTAAATACTTTATTTTTTTCATTGTACAACAGGTCAATATTCTGCCCGCTGTTATTGACCATCCGGAATACATAGCCAAAATAGATAGTACGGTTGGGCGTAAAATAAAATTCGAAACTGAAATCTGTTTGATCTGAAAAACAAAGCGGGTTATCAGTACCCACCTGCAAACCGGTCCTGTTTTCCTGCGGTACATTAAAAGAATTAAAAGCCAGGCCATAATTTTCCTGGGCATGAGCAGTAATGACGCATAAATGAAAAAGAATAACGAGGCAGGCTGCTCTTTTGCATATAAACATTCTGAATTTTTCGACCGTACGCATACCTTGTTTTCCTGGACTTCCTTAAAATAATTCTTATTAGTTTTTTAACTGGTTGCAATAAAGGGAAGATTGAATACATTAAAAGCAGGTGCTATGCAGCAGCCGGCGTACCGGTGAGTGAGTAGTACAGTTTTAAGCAGCCAGTCGATCCCTTAGTATAATAAAGGCATAAATGTAGACAAAAAAGCGCAAACCAGCAGGCGGTGTTTCACTTACAAACGCACAACCGTCTTGTTACCATTATAAGTGATCGTTTTAGTCTGCTGACCAGTTTTATTACCATTATCAAATAATACAACATTGAACTTCCTTGTTTTCAGCATCCCTGCAAACGAACCTTTTCTTTTACCGATGGTTAGTTCTTTTGTTGCATTATTCCATGTAAGATCAATTATGCTATAAGCGCCTTTTTTGTAATTGAATGATTCGCCCTCATCTTCATACAATGAAAATTTCCCATCGGCCCCTGCATAGACACTTATATCCACCGGGTTTGCTGCTTTCTCATCAACAAATTGCTGCACCGGGCCAAAAGGGATAATACTGCCTGCACGAACAAACACCGGGATATTTTCAATAGGCGCATCGGCATGAATGATTTGCCCGCCTTCAAAGAATTTTGCTGTCCAGAAATCAAACCAGTTGCTGCCTTTTGGTAAATACACCTCTCTCTTAGTAATGCCGGCATCAGTAACCGGGTTCACTAAAAAAGCCGGTCCGTACATGAACTGGTCTTTTATATCAAATACATTTTTATCTTTTGCAAAATCAAATGCCAGCAACCGCATGGGTGTATACTGTTTATTGGTAACAGCAGCCGCCAGTGAATAGATATATGGCATCAGCCTGTAACGAAAGTTATCATATGCTGTACATATCTTTTGCACCGTGTCACCATAAGCCCACAACTCATTTGGTAATTCTCCCACATTACCTCTTACACGATGACCATGTGAACGGAAGATGGGGCAAAACATTCCGTACTGCCACCAGCGTACAAACAATTCCCTGTACGCCGGGTTCTCCGGATCGCCACCATCATAGCCTCCGATATCTGTTGTCCAGTAAGGAATACCGGTTGCAGTAAAATTTAGCCCTGCAGTAACCTGTGTCTTCAATTCATCAAATGTTGTTTTTATATCACCTGACCAAACCACTGTTCCATAATACTGCTGTGATGCCCAACCGGAACGGGTAATAATGTAAGGCCGTTTACCCGGATGAACCTGTAGAAGTCCTTTGTAAAAATTGGAAGAATGATATAATGAATAAAGATTGCGGACTGTTGGCGCCGGGCCCAGGTAAGTATTTGTTTTCAAAAATGTTTCAACGATATCAGGCTCCGGGCCGTCCAGGAACCAGCCATCAATACCAAGATGCATCAGGCTGTCCTTTGCCAGCCTCCAGTACATGGCTGCGGCTTTGGGATTAAAAGGATCATAGATGGTGGCGCCATTAAAGATGGTAGCGCCTTTCAGCAAATAATTATTTTCTTTTAATACCTGGTAATTGCGGCTGCCCGAATCAAAAGCTGCCCAAATAGTAACAACGGATTTAGTATTGTACTTATGAAAAGTATCCATCATTTTTTTAGGTTCAGGAAAAAATGCTTCATCAAAATGATGAGAACCCATTCCATATTTGCCCCAAAAAAAGTAATCAATGAAGATGGAGTTCACCGGTATTTTTTCTGTACGCATTCTTTTAACCACATCAATGGCATCCTGCTGTGTTACATAACGGTTGCGGCTCTGGTGATAACCCAGCGCCCACTTTGGCATCAGCGGTGCATCGCCTGTATGCTTGCGGTATTGCTGAACAAGATCATCAAGCCGTTCTCCAATAAATACAAAGAAATTGGTAGCCCTGCCTTCATCAGAATGAAAGGACATACCGGTTGTATCATCTTTGAAAATTGTCCGGGAAGCGTTATCCCAAAAAATACCCCAGCCGTTTGTTGACAATACAACAGGAACGCATACCTGCGTATTAAACTGTACCAGTTCTCTTGTTTTACCCCGGAGATTAAAAAAATTATCCCGGTATTGTCCCAGGCCATATAACCCTTCTCCCGGAGAAAGTATAAAATTACTTTTAATAACAGGCTGCCTGCCATCAACCGCCACACGGCCATTATTTATCGATTCTTTTAAAATACAATTACCCGTTTTGTCGATAAATGACAGTGCGCTGTTCAATTTACTGATCCGTATGGAATATAAAGCAGTGGTTGCAGTAATAACGTCGCCAGTCTCGTCCACAGCAAACCCTGCTGACAACTGTGCTGTATTAACCACGCCCCAGTTTGTAAGTGCAGATAATCCCTGTGCTGTACCGAATTTTACCTGTACGGTTTTATCAAGATAGGGTACCAGCTGCAGTATGCCGCCGTTCGTATAAACTGATAGTATATTATTTTTCTTTTCCCAGCGTGTTACTTTTAACCTGCTGTCATCCTGCGCTGCAATATGCAAGCTGGTGAGTAACAGCAACGATGCATAAAAAAAATGGCTAACAATTTTAAACAACTGTTTCATTAAACTATGATAAGGTTGGTTCAGCGATGCCGGTTGGTTCTTTTTCCCACAGCCCTTCAATTTCCTCGAGTGACTTGCCTTTTGTCTCAGGTACCATCTTCCACATAAAGATGGCAGAGAGTATGGACATGACACCATAGATCCAATAAGCAAACCCGTGATTGAATTTTTCTGTGAGTGCTGCGTTGTCATTCATGATTGGGAAGGTGAATGATACTACCCAGTTGGCGATCCATTGTGCTGCCACAGCAATAGACATGGCGCCACGGATACTGTTTGGGAAAATTTCTGCCAGTAACACCCAGCATACCGGCCCCCAGCTTAATGCAAAAGCTGCCGTGTATACCAGCATGCATATTAATGCCGCCATTCCAATATTTTGAGAATAAAATGCAAAACCCAATGCGATCATACTTACTGCCATGCCAACAGAACCGATGATCATTAAAGGCTTGCGGCCAAATTTATCTACAGTAAAAATGGCGATCACGGTGAACACAAGATTCACCACGCCAACAATAATTGTTTGCAGTAAAGAAGAGTCGGTGGAAGCGCCCATGTTCCTGAAAATATTACCGGCATAGTACAGGACTACGTTTATACCAACGAACTGCTGGAATACGGAAAGCAATACACCGATAATGATAACAAGGGAACCATAAGACAGCCATGGACGGCTGGTTTCATGCAAAGTGCTTTTAATAGAATTTAATACAGCGGCTGCATTTTCCTTACCACCAATTTTCTCCAGCACCTTCAATGCTTTTTCATCTTCTCCTTTCATAGCAAGATAGCGGGGCGTTTCAGGCACCACGAACAATAAGATAAAAAATATTAATGCAGGTATCACACCAGAAAAGAACATCCATCTCCAGCCATCTGTTACCAGCCATTGTTCATCACCTTTCCCGGCTATCACATAATTCACAAAATAGATCACCAGCATGCCAAAGATGATGGCGAACTGGTTAAATGAAACGAGCTTGCCACGGATCTTTGCGGGTGCGATTTCTGCTATATACATAGGTGAGATCATGGAAGCAAGCCCCACACCGATGCCTCCAATGATGCGGTATATTACAAAAGAGTAAACATCCAGTACACCAAATACATTAAATGATTCCGGCTTCCATGAGCCAATGGCCGAAATGATAAAGGCGACTGAAGCAATGAATAATCCTTTTTTTCTGCCTAAACTTTTTGACACCATGCCAGCCGCCGCACCACCAATGATACAACCGATGAGTGCGCTTGCGATCACAAAACCTTTGATGGAATCCGCAGCATCCTTTATTGCATCCGCCACTGAAGGGATTTCCTGTCCGAGGAAAAAGTATGACCACAGGAGCAGTGCTCCAAGTATCATCACGTTTATGCCTATGCCTTTTTTTCCGCCAAATAACCTTGCCAGCAGTATACAAACAATTATCACCACTACAAACAAAACGATTACCAGCAGCCAGCGGTATTGAGTTACCAACGGCACTGCAACAGCACTGTAATTCTGAGGCAATAACATTGGTGCGATAAAAAATTCCACCAGTGATTTCTCTGCACCGTTCACCACTGCTGTATCATAACCAAACAATAAACCACCCAGTGTTGCCACCAGCGTCAGCAATACGATATAAAAATTATTACTTTTCTGTATGCCACTGCCCTGGCTGCCAGTATCAATAAATGCCATGTTATTATTTTTAGTTCTGTTTCCGGGTCTGACCTTTGGTACCAGCCCTATATATAATTGTTGATGATATTCTCGTAGTATTCCTGTTTGCCGCTGATCAGTTTTGGTTCACCGTTCTGAACAGCATAATTTCTCAGGTCTTCCAGCGACAGTTTCCCATCCTCAAAGTCCTTACCAGCACCGGTTTCAAACGAAGCATATCTTTCTTTCCTCAATTTTTTATAATCAGATTGCTGCAGGATATTGTCCGCAATCACCAGCGAACGGGCAAAAGCGTCCATACCGCCAATATGAGCATAGAAGAGATCTGCAGCATCTGT
Source organism: Ferruginibacter sp. (assembly GCA_047600665.1). GTDB lineage: Bacteria > Bacteroidota > Bacteroidia > Chitinophagales > Chitinophagaceae > Ferruginibacter. The sequence continues at coordinate 337,988 of JASGKJ010000002.1, read as the reverse complement.
TGAGTTACGCCTGATCTTTGCATCGAAGTTGATACCGCCGCCTTTGAAACCACCCGCTTCCACGATCAGCAATAATGTTTCCACCAGTTCATTCAGGTTATTCGGGAACTGGTCTGTATCCCAACCGTTCTGGTAATCGCCCCTGTTAGCATCCATTGATCCTAATAAACCGGCATCAACCGCCACCTGCACTTCATGCTGGAATGTATGACCGGCCAGTGTTGCGTGGTTCACTTCAAGATTCAGTTTAAAATCATCCATTAAACCAAACTGGCGAAGGAAACTGATCACCGTAGCTGCATCATAATCATACTGGTGTTTGGATGGCTCACATGGTTTTGGTTCTATGAAGAAGGTACCCTTAAAACCATTTTTACGGGCATAATCTTTTGCAGTGTGTAAGAATTTTGCCAGGTGCTCCTGTTCCTTCTTCATATTCGTATTCAGCAAGGACATATAACCTTCCCGTCCACCCCAGAACACATAATTTTCACCACCCAATTTTATTGTGGCATCCAGCGCCGCTTTTACCTGTGCGCCTGCATGTGCCAGTACATGAAAATCAGGACTGGTGGCAGCACCATTCATATAGCGTACATGCGAAAAAAGATTGGCCGTTCCCCATAATAATTTTATACCGCTTACTTTTTGCTTTTCCAGGGCATAATCAGTGATGTCACTTAATCTTTTTTCATTTTCAGCTACATCATTCCCATAATCAATTATATCAACATCATGAAAACAGTAAAAAGGCAATGACAGCTTGGTCATAAATTCAAATGCAGCATCCATTTTGTCTTTTGCACGCTGCAGCACATCAGAGCTTGCATCCCAGGGGAAAAAGTGTGTTGGGCCGCCAAAAGGATCTGCACCACTGCCATTAAAAGAATGCCAGTAAGCACAGGCAAAACGAAACCAGTCTTTCATCGTTTTACCCGCCACCACTTTATTCTCATCATACCAGCGGAAAGCCAGCGGGTTACTTGTTTCACGTCCTTCATACTTGATCTGGCCAATACCTTTAAAGTATTCTTTTTCGCCTGTGATAATAGTTGACATTGTTTTGATATTTTTTGTTGTATAAAATTTATTTACCGCATCATTTTATTTTCGATTCCAGCAGTTGTTTCCAGCTTTCATATGCTTTGTTATAAGCAGCAACTTTTTCGCTATTGGGATGTATTGTCTCCAGCAATTCCAATTTTTCAAAAGCATCTTTTGGTTTTTCATATAAACCAAGACCGATACCTGCGCCAAGTGCCGCCCCCACACTCCCGTCTGTATTATACAGTTCCAGTGTAAGCCCGGTGCTGTTTACAAATGCTTCTGCAAACACTTCACTTAAAAACATATTTGTCTTCCCTGCCTTTACAACTTTTGTCTGCATATTGTTAGACCGCATTATATCCAAACCATACCTGAATGAAAAAGCTATGCCCTCCTGTACCGCCCTGAATAAATGAGCATTTGTATGCTTGTTTAAATTGATACCGGAAAAATGTGCACCGATCTCCTTGTTACACAACATACGCTCAGCGCCATTTCCAAAAGGGAGGAACAGTAGTTCTTCTGACCCGATGGGTACAGCCGCTGCCAGTTCATTCATCCGGGCATAAGACAATTCTTCATCTCCCAGGTTTTTAACCCAGCGGTTACTGATACCCGTTCCATTAATGCAAAGCAATACTCCCAGCCTGTTATCCTGGTTGGTATGATTAACATGAGCGAAAGTATTGACACGGGAAAGTTTATCATAAGCAAGGTCATCTGCCACTGCATAGATCACGCCGCTTGTACCGGCCGTGGTGGCTATTTCACCTGGCTCCAGCACCCCTAATGATAAAGCATTATTAGGCTGATCACCTGCCTTATAAGTTACGGGAATACCTTCGGGCAAGTTGAGTTCCTTTGCAATTTCACCTGTAATATTTCCATGTGATGAAAACAATGTTTTTATTCCAGGTAATAATTTTTTATCAAAACCAAAAACACTTAGTATATCTCCAGATAATTCTTTGTTCTTAAAATCCCAGAATACGCCTTCGGATAACATGGAGATAGTGGAAGTAATTACGCCTGTCATCTTCATTGCTATAAAATCACCAGGCAGCATCATCTTATCTATCTTATCGTACACAGCAGGCTCGTTATCCTTTATCCATGCCAGTTTGGAAGCAGTAAAATTTCCGGGGAAGTTTAATAAATGGGATAAGCATTTTTCAACACCGATTGCAGCAAGCCCTTTTTCAGCCTGTGCTGCTGTGCGGCTGTCGCACCAGATGATGGCATCTCTTAATACCTGCTGATCTTTATCAACCAGCACCAGGCCGTGCATCTGGTAAGTAATACCGACCGCAACTATTGATGAAGGATCATATTTGTTGCTGGCATGTGCTTTTTTGATGGCGTCTTTTACATCGTCCCACCATTGCAGCGGAGATTGCTCTGCCCAGCCGGGCTGCGGAGATTTGATCTCCCTTTCTGTATCTGCCGGGCTGTTCACCGACACGATGCTTTTTTGTGAAAGCGCATCCACCACGGATACTTTAACGGAGGATGTTCCTATATCAATTCCCAGCAAAAGCCTTGACTGGGTTGAATTTCCGGCTGTGTTCATTGGAAGTAATTCTGTTGATCAAGCAATATTATTTGGCTAAAGTAGTGTTTTTTCTTTAAAATTGTAATCGATTGCAATTTTTTTATTGAGATACCGGTTTTTGACACTGTACGGTGAAGAAGCTGCAGCTAAAAAAAGGCGATGCAGGATGTGTTACTGTACAAGGGAGTGACACAACACTATTGCCATGAAAAACTACAGCCGGTACCATAACAAATTTTATGGTTAACAAAACTTAGATACATTTGAGTATGGAGAGGGAAGTAACGATATATGATATTGCAGAGAAATTAAAGATATCAGCGGCCACAGTGAGCCGTGGGTTGAATGACAACCCTGTTATTAATGCCAAAACAAGGGAAAAGATACAGCAGGTGGCAAAGGAGCTGGGATACCGGCATAATACGATTGCCAGCAACCTCAGGAAGAGCCAGTCAAAAACCATTGGTGTGTTACTACATGAGGTAAACAGTAATTTTTCCACTTCTGTACTCACCGGTATTGAAAAGATAGCGTCAGCAGAAGCTTATGACCTGTTAATTACACACTCTGCTGAAGATGAAGCAAAAGAAAAGGCCAACGCCAAAAACCTGCTGCACAAAAGAGTGGATGGCTTAATTGTATCACTTGCACTTAACACAAAAGATATACAGCACTTTGACGCATTTTTTGAAAGAAATATTCCCGTGGTGTTTTTTGACCGTGTGATCACCGAAGCAAAATGCAGCAAAGTGGTGATCGATAATTTTTCCAGTGGTTATGATGCCACCAAACACCTGCTGAAACAGGGTTACAGGAAAATTGCACATATAACAGCCAACCTTACCCGAAATGTATACAACGACCGTTTTGAAGGATATAAAAAAGCATTACAGGATAAAAAGATCTCTTTCAGGGAAGAGCTGGTAAAGATCTGCAGCCTTGACAAAGAAGAAACAATACTGGCTGTTGAAACATTATTGAAAGAAAAGCCGGATGCTTTTTTTATCACCAATGATTTTGCCGCAGCTGTCTGCATGAACCTGCTGCATGAAAAGAAAATAAAAGTACCACAAGACGTTGCCGTAGTTGGTTTTAACAATGATGTGCTGGGCGACCTTGTAACACCTAAGCTCTCCACAATTGATTACCCGGGTATGCAAATGGGCGAAGTGGCGGCTAAAGAATTATTTAAACAACTGAAATCCGGCAGCAGTAATGCCAGGAGTAAAACAATTACTATTCCATCTGCATTGATCGTAAGAGAATCTTCAGGTGCCTGATCCTATTGGACTGCAGCAGGATATTGAGCTATTACTTTTTTATAATTCAGTTTTTTATTCTTCCCGATCACGTATTGTATACCACCCAATAAATGCTGTTGAAAGATTGACTCATCATATGACTCTGTTGTATGCCCAAGTGCTGTGTAAAAAGAACGGCCGGCTTCTACAGCATGATACCATGCTATTGGATGTACATCACCATTCTTACCACCGGTATATGTTTTCTCATCAACCGTTATCAATATTTTTATACCCGGCACGACCTGTTTAAAGTTATACCACTCATCTTTCCGTTTCCAAACAGGAGGTAAAGTTCTTGTAGCAAGGTGATGTGCGTCTTTTATATGCAATTCAGCTTCCTGCTGCTCCGGGTGACTTAAAAAATAGGCGCCTACCAGTTTATTATACCAGGGCCATTCATATTCCGCATCCGCTGCTGCATGAATACCGGCAAATCCGCCACCAGCCTGCATATACCGCTCAAGTGCCACACGCTGTGAGTCATTAAAAAATTTTCCCGTTGTATTGAGAAAAATAACTGCTGCATACTTTGAGAGATTGTCATCATTGAAATAAGCTGCGTTTGAAGTGGTATCAATTACAAAATTATTTTCAGCACCCAACTTTTGAATGGTAACGATCCCTTTGGGTATGGATTGATGATAATAGCCAGCCGTTTTACTGAATACCAGTATACGTGGTTTCTGTTTTGGGCTAACGCCTGCGGCTATTAAAAAGAAGCAAAATACAACAGCGGCCAAAGCAGGAAAATTTTTCATAAAAGAGTAAGGGTTATTTACTTTAACCATTTCGTTCAACTGTAAACTTAAATATTCTTTGCAGAGAAAAATGATTTATTAAAAAAAATATCAGCAATTTAGTATTCCAAATTTCAATCAAACTTAAGTTTAAAATATTTTTCCATTTCAAAATGCAGACTGTATCAAACAAATTCACCCGCAAATTTTGCTGTATCATTTTAATAATGATTATTCTTAACAGCAATATAAAAGCGCAGGTACTACCACCCTCCAAACAAACAACTATTTGTAACCCGGTAAACTTGAGTTACCGGTTTTGTCTTGATACACCATCACGCAGGGAGGCAGCAGATCCTGCAGTAATAAATTTCAAGAATGACTATTTTTTGTTTGCCTCAAAATCAGGCGGGTACTGGCATTCAGCGGATATGGTCCAGTGGGATTTTATTACTTCAGCTGATTTACCATTGGAAGATTATGCACCTGCAGCCGTTGTAATTGGTGATACCGTTTATTTTATGGCATCGTCAGGTAAGAATGGCAGCCCCATCTATAAAACCGCTGATCCCCTAAGCGGCAAATGGCAACTGGCTAATGACAAATTCCCGATCGCTATGGCTGACCCTGATCTTTTTTTGGATGATGATGGCCGTTTGTATTTATATTATGGTTGTTCTAATGTAAACCCGGTATATGCAGTAGAGCTGAACAAAACAACTCTCATGCCGGTTGGCGAACCGGTCCATTGCTTCAACAGCAACAGGGAAAAATATGGATGGGAAAGATCAGGCAATTACAATGACAAACCTGATGCTCCCTGGATAGAAGGCTCCTGGATGACAAAGCATAACGGCAAATACTACCTGCAATACGCAGCGCCCGGAACAGAATTCAAAAGCTATGCAGATGGTATGTACGTTGCTGATAAACCACTCGGTCCATTTAAGCTTGCTGTCAATAACCCTTTTTCTGCTAAACCGGAAGGTTTTATTGCCGGTGCCGGTCACAGCAGCGTGTTCAAAGACAGGTTTGGTAATTACTGGCAGGTATCCACCATGACCGTTTCCGTAAAACATATGTTTGAGCGGCGTATAGGCATCTTTCCGGCCTTCTTTGAACCGGATGGTAACGCATATGCTTATACGAAATTTGGAGACTTCCCTTTATATCTACCTAAAAAGAAGATCATCTCCCCCGCCGGACTATGGCCGGGGTGGATGTTGCTTTCCTATAAAAAGCCAGTGTCTGTTTCTTCCACGCTGGATGGTTATCCTGCAGCAAACGCAGCGGATGAAGAGATACGTACTTACTGGAGTGCGGCGTCCGGTAACACAGGAGAATGGATCATGATTGACCTGGAGCAGCAAAAGACGGTTAATGCTGTACAGCTGAATTTTGCAGAACAAGGCACTAACCTCTATGGCCGTACAGCGGGTATTTATTACCGTTATAAACTGGAATACAGCAACGATAAGAAAAACTGGAGAATGCTTGCAGATAAATCATTGAACAATATTGATGCACCGCATGATTATCTTCAGTTAGCTGCAGCAGTAAAAGCAAGGTATATCCGCTTGACCAACCTGTACACACCAGGCGGGAATTTTGCCCTGTCAGGTTTGCGAGTTTTCGGAAAAAGTAACGGCAGCATACCTGCACAGGTTTCAAAAATAAAAGTGAAACGTGCTGACAGTGATGGTTGTGTCGCTGTTATTCAGTGGGATAAAATTAAAAATGCAACTGGTTATGTTATCCGCTATGGAACCGCACCGGGTAAACTATACCAACACTACCAGGTTTTTGAAAAAAATGCAATAACAATCCGCAACCTGGATAAAAACAGATCTTATTACTTTACTGTGGACAGCTTTAATGAAACAGGTGTACAGGAAGGAGTGAAAATTATCCTGGTAAAATAGAACAGCTTCCTTACTTGTCTTTTACGCAACGAAAGCCAAGGTTATTACTGGCGCTCCCTGTTTCACCTTTGCCACGGCTGCCTGCTTTATAACGGATACAATATTCATCACTGCATAAAAAAGAACCGCCCCGTTGTACATGTTTCTCAACACCGGGCTCTTCTGGATCATAACTGTCAGCTGGTCCCTTTGGATCTTTTGAAGGACTGCTGTTGTAATAATCCGGCCTGTACAGGTCACTGCACCATTCCCAAACATTACCATCCATATCATACAGCCCAAACTTATTTGCAGGAAAACTTTTTACAGGTGCTGTTGCAGTATAGCCATCTTCTGTAAGATTATGATCAGGAAAATGTCCCTGGAAAATATTAGCAACCCACTTGCCACCAGGTTCCAGTTCATTACCCCAATAAAATTTTGAATTGGGTTGGCCCGCCCTCGCAGCATATTCCCATTCGGCTTCTGTTGGTAATCTTTTTCCTGCCCATTTTGCATACGCTGCAGCATCTTCATAACTCACCTGCACCACGGGTTCATTATCTTTTCCTTCTATTGAACTTGATGGACCCTGTGGCTGCCGCCAGTTTGCGCCCGGTGTATAATGCCACCACTGCATATAATCATCCAGCGAAACCGGTCGTGCAGGCGGCACAAATACTGCAGAACCGGCCACCAGTCTATCAGCAGGCACGCCAGGAAAATCCTCCTGTTGCAGTGGACGTTCAGCAAGTGTTATATAATTGGTTGCTTTTACAAAAGCGGCAAATTGTGCATTGGTCACTTCATGTTCATCCATCCAGAAATTGTTTACAGCAACCGTATGAACGGGTTTTGAATCAGCAAATTCATTGGAGCCCATTTCAAAATTTCCACCTGTAACCAGTATCATTGCCTGGTGACCGGTGGAAGCAGTAATTGAACCGGGGGGCTTCACTTTTTTTGCCGGCAAACGGGATGGAGGTTTGCAAAGAATGGGAGAATCTTTCACTATATATGCCTGTGCTTCTGCCGTTTTTAACCCAGCAACATTGCTCAATAAAGCCAGCAAACCAGCCACAATACTAACTGAAACCAGTAGGGTTAATTTCATTATATTTAATTTCCTGTAAACCGCCTTTAAGCTGCCAGTTTATTTTTCATGATGGTAAAAGAATACTGCCTGCCGGTCTTTACTGCTGATTTTTGAACAAGGTCGACAGCCTGTGGCAAACTGATATTACCGTCCAGGTTAAATTCGCCTGGTTTTTTACCAGCCGGCTGGATATTTATAACCCTCCGCTTACCAATAAAGGAAAGCTTTTCCAATGCTTCAAAAAATATTGCATAATCCGTTTCATTTGCATCATGAAACTGTATAGCTGTGATAAATGATGTCATGTGTAGTTTTATTTAGTGACTGGAATAAATTTTATATCAATACCACAAACACTAGTGATGAATACTCCTGAGCAGCAACAGACCAACAGAAACTATAAGGAGCGGTACCAGGAAGATGATAACTCCCAGCACAATTTTCTTAACCAGGAATGTGGTTGCCTTTAATGTTTGCATACTAATGATTTTTTTAAATTTAGAAACAGTTACAGGCAGCTGACCGATAGAATCACAGTTGTATTCCCTGCCTGTAACCGTTCTTATCAATTTACTTAAAACTAAAACCCTTAGTTACCTGCACCTGCAGGAGTAGTGACAGCACCTGGCGAAGCTGCTGCTGTATTCGTATTTTTATGTAATCTTAATTTTAGTACATCATCCCAATCAATCAGCGGGTAGATGTTATTCTTCTTTGCTTCTTCCTCGAACAATGCTTTCAATTCAGCAAGTTTCTCAGGATTCTTTTTCGCCAGGTCAATCCTTTCATTAAAATCAGTGGTAAGATTGTATAACCGCCATTCATCTTTATCAAAATCCCTGGTGAGGTTTGCTTTTTTGGGAACGGATGAGCTGGTGATGTCAATAAAATCAGGATGATGCTCAGCAGAGGCTTTCCAGCCATCCTTATAAATGGATCTTGAACCAAAAATATAGTAATACTGAATAGTGTGCTTTGTAGGCTCCCCCGCATTATCAAAAGAAGCAGCAAGCGAAGCGCCGGTAATCGCATCCTGCGGAATACCCTTGATCACCTGCGGTGCTTTGATACCAATAAACTCAAGCGTGGTGGGCAATACATCAGATACATAGCCATACTGGTTCCGTATACCACCTTTTTCTTTTATTCCTTTTGGATAAAATACGATCAGCGGGTTTCTTGTACCGCCTTCAGAGTGTGCATCCTGCTTCCAGTAACGGAAAGGTGTATTCGCTGCCTGAGCCCAGCCCAATGGATAGTTTGCTTCAATGCCACCTGGTTTACCTATCAGGTCGATCTTTGCCAGGTTGTTTTTAAATTCAATGCTGTCATTAGATGGCACAAAGAATTTTTTTCCAAGCGGCACATCAACCGTACCACGTATATCACCTTCTTTGCTGGCGCCGTTATCGCCAAGTATTACAAAGAAGATCGTATTATCAAGCTGGTTGATCTTTTTTAAATGACTTACCAGCCTGCCCACTTCATAATCAGTGTATTCAAGAAAACCTGCATACACTTCCATGAAACGTGCATACAATCTTTTTTCATCTGCAGACAAAGCACTCCATGCTTTTATCAACTGGTTACGGTCTGGCAACTGTGCGTCTGCAGGAATGATACCAAGCTTTTTTTGGTTGGCCAGTACCCTTTCCCTGTACACATCCCAGCCTCCATCAAACTTGCCACGGTATTTATTACTCCACTCTTCTGCCACCTGGTGTGGTGAATGTGTGGCACCCGGCGCATAGTAAAGAAAGAAAGGTTTATTTGGTGCAGCTTTTTTCTGTTTTGAAATATAATCGATGGCTTTGTCTGTGATCAGTTCACTTAAATGTTTTCCATTAGGAATAATATGTGCCTGGTCTTCCACGAGATCAGGTTTGTACTGATCGGTTTCAGAACCAAGAAAGCCATAAAAATGATCAAACCCTTTACCGGTTGGCCAGCGGTCAAAAGGCCCTGCATCTGTAGCATCTTCATCGGGTGTTACACCATATTTACCAACAGCAAAAGTATTGTACCCGTTTTCACGCAAGACTTCTGCAACGGTGCCTGCAGAAGAAGGTATCCTTCCATCCCAGCCCGGGAAGCCTGCGGATAAAATAGTATGGGAGAAGCCTCCAACATGCACTGCATGCTGGTTGCGGCCAGTGAGCAATGCCGCCCGTGTTGGGGCACAAATAGCCGCTGTATGAAAATTCGTATACCGGAGACCGTTATTGGCCAATGAATCAAACACAGGTGTATTGATAAGACCACCAAAGGCACTGCTGGCGCCAAACCCAACATCATCCAGTAAGATCCATACCACGTTGGGTGCATTAGCGGGTGCCTTTACGGGGTCTGGCCACCATTCTTTTGAATCTGCCAGGGTTTTACCCATCTGCCCCTTGTAAGTTGTTTGTGCGTAAGTATTGCCAGCAAGTACCAGCCCGCCCGCCAGCAGCACTGTTGTTATAGAAAGTTTCTTTTGTATCATTTAATTTTTTATTGAGAGATGATTTGATCGATTTAAAGAATAAGTTTTTAATTATGCTATCACTTAATTTGCCAGTTGCCCGAATTCTTTTTCACCAGGCGTTGTAAAAATGATTGTTTCATGCAGTTCAGGTTTACCAGGCTTTACCGCTGCATCACCTACTACCGGGCCGTTGGCCGACAATTCGCTACCTTCTTTTTTTGATTTGAATATCGGCCACAGGAATTGTGCATACCATTCCTCCTGTTTGTATTCTTTATAGCCAAAAGTGGATGGATACTGTCTTGTGATGATGCCCGTTTTAAAGATCACATCCCATATAAAGAACATATTACCAAAGTTGCCTTTGTAATAGCCCACACCGTCATCTGTTGTATCAGCATGATGGGCATGGTGTGTTGCAGGTGTGGAGATCAGCCTTTCTAAAACCCATGCAACTGGATTTAAAGCTTTATACTTATAAAAAGGTTTGTCCCAAGGAATACTGGAGTGTGCAGCCAGTGTTATTAATGACTTTACGCCTGTAACAAACAATGCAGCATAACCCAGCCCCAGGTAAGTCAATACCGCTGTAACATATATTTGTGAAAAGAAAACGGTATAGAGAAAATTTTGCCTGCTCGCCATTGCCATACCCATATAAGGTGCAGAATGATGTGTACGGTGAAAACGCCAGAGAAACGGCACCTGGTGATGCAGGCGATGATACCAGTATTGTGTAAGGTCATCTGCAATGGCTATAATAAAAGCAGCCCACCAGAATGGTACCCAGTTAAACACGCCTTTTGCTGCCGGCAATACGGCAGGCAATAATTTTAACGCAAAAAAAGTAGTAACAGGTATTAATAATATTTTGGGAGCTGCAAAGCAAACAAGATCCAGTACCCGTTCATTTTTTGTCCATTTTTTATCATACAGTCCTAATGAAAATTCAATAACACCAACGATGAGTGCCAGTACAGGCAATCCCCATGTACCGAGGTTCCTGAAAATTTGTTCAATAAAATTTACCATATCAGTTAAGGTTTATAAATGAATTAATGAGTTTTAGTATTTTCTACCGGTGCAGTAATTTTCTTTTCCCATGGCTTTTCTCCTTTGATATAAAACCAGCCAAACATCAGCGCTACCGGTAAGGCATATATAAAAACACTGATGGATACATCCCTTGCAATTTTTTTTGCAATCTCTTTTTCTATTTTCATGCGATTAATTTTTATAAGTGATAATTTACCTGGCGAGCACCTGCTGCAGTATCCATAATCCCCCGGCGATAACTGAAACCGGCACAAGAAAAATGATAAAACCAACGAGGATCTTTTTAGCAAGTATGCTGATGTCATTCCCTGTCATGCAATTTGTATTAGAAGTGTTACAGATAAGCTTGTTAGCAGCAGGGCAAATCAAAAGCCGACAAACAAGTGAAATGCACCTGCCACTAATTTTCCCAAGCCTTAAAATTCTTTATAACTGAAGCCGCTCCAACAGCTATCAATTAGTCCACCAAATTTATAGACTAATTTGGTAGCCGCAAAATTATACCCGCAATTATTTTCATCTTTTTAAAATTATTTTTCTTTTTTAAAAGGGAAGAGAGTTGACCGCTGGTGTGCCTGGTCAATAAGTTTTGCCAGTGTTTTTGCAATGGCGGGATATTTTGCAGCGAGGTTATGCTCCTCTGCAATATCTACCGACAGATCGTACAGCTCAACCGGACCAGCCGGCAGTGAATCAACATTCAAACGGATGGCTTTCCATTTCCCCTGCCGTAACGCCTGCTTTCCGCCCTGCTCGTGAAACTCCCAATACAAATACTGGTGTTTTGGCTGGGTGCGTTTTCCTGTTAATGAAGGAACAATTGAAATACCATCATTCACAGGTATAGTCCTTATCCCGGCCAGTTCAGCAAAAGTTGAATAGATATCCCAGAATGCTCCAATATGCTTATTACTTACAGATGACTTAATAACACCCGGCCATGAAGCAATGAATGGTGTGTGAATACCACCTTCGTATAAATCACGTTTGTGGCCACGGAAGCCGCCGCCGCTGTTGAAAAATACGGGATCAGCCCCACCTTCAATATGGGAGCCATTATCGCTGGTGAAAATAACAAGCGTATTCTTATCAAGTCCTTTTTGTTTTAAAGCAGCTATCACCTGTCCAACATACAGATCAAGTCTTGTTACCATAGCAGCGAAAGTTGCATGTGGGTACCCCTGTGATGTATAACCATCAGGTGATGCATCCTTGCCATAGTCCTTTCCTGCATAAACCGTTTCAGGAAACCTGTCTTTATAATATTGAAATATACTATCGTCAGGTACTAACAGTTCCGCATGTGGCAAAATATATGGAAGAAAGAGAAAGAAAGGCTGGTTGCCTTTATCCTTATTGATAAACTCGAGCGCTTTCAGCTGTATAAGATCTGGTGCATACTCTTTATTGGCTAAAAAGTCAGTATTGCCCGGCAGTTCAATTCTTGTAGCATTATCCCACAGGTGGTCCGGGTAATAACGGTGTGCCAATCCCTGGCAATTGTACCCATAGAATTTATCAAAGCCATGCTTGTTAGGATCACCAGTTGACCCAACCGGGCCGAGCCCCCATTTACCAAAAGCACCAGTACGGTAGCCTGACTGTTGCAAGAGCTCGGTTATAGTGACAATAGAATCTGCCAATGGCTCCTGCCCTTCCGGCTGCAAGGCTACATTACCACGTATATAAGTATGCCCTGTATGCGTACCTGTTAGCAACGCCGAGCGGGAAGGCGCACAAACCGTGGCACCCGAATAAAACTGTGTGAACAGCATGCCGTCTTTCGCAAGCTTATCAATATTGGGTGTATTGATAAGTTGCTGCCCATTTACACCAATATCACCATAGCCGAGGTCATCTGCGAGTATGAAAACAATATTTGGCCTTGCTGCTTTTGTCTGGGCAGAAGCAAATTGCATGGAACTAATTACTGTTATTGCCAACAGCAGCCTATATGTTTTATTAAAAAAGTTCAGCATTCCTTTAATAGTTCAAGCGAGATTAATTTTTCTTTTTACTAAAAAGAAAAACAAACAGAATAAGTTCACAACGATGGTGAATAGCCATATAAAGCCGGTCACATTAGTTTTTAATTCTTTGGCGCACTCTTTAATCTTTCAGCAGCATACTGGATATCTATCAATGGATAAATGTTGTATTTAGCTGCATCTGCATCAAACAATGCCTTTAACTCCTTCAGTTTCTCAGGATATTTTTCTGCAAGATTGATGCGTTCATTAAAATCGTCATTCAAATTATACAACTCCCATACGTCTTTATCAGGATTGTTTTCAAGTGTGGTGACTGGTTCATCTGTATAAGTAAAAACATCCAATGCGTTGGGTCTGTGTGCAGCAGCAGCTTTCCAGCCATCCTTGTAAATGGCCCTGTTACCAAATATGCAATAATATTGCTGGTTGTGGCGGGAAGGCGCATTTTTATCATTTACAGAAAACCAGAGACTGGTGCCTTGCAATGTATCCTGAGAAATACCTTTTATGTCCTGCGGTAATTGCAGACCGGTTATTTCCAGTGTTGTTGGCAACAAGTCTGTAAGATGACTGTATTGAGTACGCAGTCCTGCTTCCTTGATTTGTTTGGGATAATAAACGATCAGCGGATTGTGGGTTGCGCCTTCAGCATTGGCATCACTCTTCCAGAATTTAAAAGGCGTGTTGGCAGCCTGCGCCCAACCCAATGGATAGTTAGCAATGGTAGTTACTTCTTTTGTTCCGATCTTATCATATTCACTTAATACCAGTTTATGATAATCTTCTCTTGTAAAATTACCCTGGCCAAACCGGTTCGTTTTGGAAGTAACACCATATTCTGTTCCTTCTTTGCTGGCACCATTATCTCCGATCATTAAGAAGATAGCAGTATTCTCCAGTTGACCTGACTCCTGCAGGTAGCTGATCAAACGGCCGATCTCGTAATCAGTGTATTCCAGGAAACCTGCGTATACTTCAAAGAAATGGGCAAATAATTTTCTGTCTTCTGCAGGCAGATCTTTCCATGCCTTGATATAAGGATTACGTGCCGGCAGCTGTGCATAGGCTGGTATCACACCCAGTTTTTTCTGGTTGGCGAATACCCGTTCCCGGTACACATCCCATCCTTCATCAAATTGTCCTTTGTATTTATTACTCCAGGAAGTATCCACCTGGTGCGGCGCATGCGTGGCACCCGGCGCATAATAAAGAAAAAATGGTTTTGGATTTTTTGCACCCAGTTTTTGCTGACGTGTCAAATAACTGATGGCCTTATCTGTTATTTGTGCGGTCAAATGCCGTCCATCTGGTTTGATATGCTGGTTATCTTCCACCAGGTCCGGGTTATACTGATCGGTTGCACCACCGAGAAAACCAAAATTATGATCGAAGCCTTTGCCTGACGGCCAGCGGTCAAACGGGCCAAGGTCAGTTGTTTCTTCATCCGGTGTAAGGTGCCATTTGCCCACCTGGTAAGTATTGTAGCCATTTACTTTTAAGATCTCCGCAATGGTTCCTTTAGATGAAGGAATATGTGCATCATAACCGGGATAATCACCAGACATGTGGTAATGTGGAAACATACCCATGTGTGCGGAATGATGGTTACGACCCGTTAATAAAGCCGTACGTGTTGGAGAACAAATACCGGTAGTATGAAAATTCGTGTAACGTAAACCGTTATTGGCAAGTCTTTCAATCACCGGCGTATGGATGAGTCCCCCAAAAGCACTGGAAGCGCCGAAGCCAACGTCATCCAGTAATATCCAGATAATATTGGGTGCGCCTGCCGGGGCCTTTTTTAAGTATTCAATTTTATACGGCACAGACTCTTTTGTTGATTTGGCAATGGAGCCTTTCCACTCCTGTGTTGACTTGCTTTGTGCATGTGTTAACTGAACAGGCACTGCTGGCAATAGTAACAGGAGCCATTTATTTATTTTCATTCGCTTTTATTTTGATAGTAATTTTTTTAATGATGTGGAGCAGGTATGTGCCGGCGCACTTACTGCTAGTGTCTGCCTGGCTGATAATATTTCCTTACCAGGCAGGTTTAAAAACCCATATGCATGATTGTACTGCTGCCCGGGCATAATGATCCAGCTTAAAAAAGATTTCAGTTCAGCTGATGCAGTTTTACTGAAAATAACATTGACGAATTCCACCGGCAGTTTATTATTATCGCCATTCTCTGAATAATTTA
The DNA here is from genome assembly GCA_047600665.1 of Ferruginibacter sp. Taxonomy (GTDB): domain Bacteria; phylum Bacteroidota; class Bacteroidia; order Chitinophagales; family Chitinophagaceae; genus Ferruginibacter. The sequence continues at coordinate 322,637 of JASGKJ010000002.1, read as the reverse complement.
TTACATCATCCAGGGAAGCATAGAAATTTTCTTCCTTATCCACCTTCCCGTTTTCATTAAGATCGATCGGGATAACCGAAATACTGTCCGTCACCTTTCTTGTTTGAATATTGTATACAAAACCAAGGTTATTGTAAGACAGCGCTTCCTTGTTACGCTTTACCACATTTAAAAGATCTTTATCATCGCCTGTTACACCAACGCCGTTAATATCTTTCTGTTCTTTCCCGAAATGATTGGCAAAAGCCTGCGAAGCACAGGCATTCTTTGCCCTTTTAAAAACATCAAACTTCAATTCGTCGTTTGTGTTACTGTTTTCTGAAAAGAATATTTTCGTAAAGTCGTTACTGGTAAAACCTTTTGCCTGTAATACTTCAAGATCCCGCCGCTGAAAATTTACTATTGGTAATTGCACATACCTGTTAAGCGAAATATAGGTTTGCCCTGCTTTAAGATCGCTTTCCCTGATCACATGTGCCGCAATAACGATATCCGCACTGTCTGCAGGTATTTTACTATCCAGGTAAATCTTTACACCGGGTTTTACCCTTTCATATTGTTCAATCCACTGGTGAAATATATCATAGGTAAACCTGGTGCCGGTAACTTTAACAACAACCACCTGCTGGGCTATCGACATATAACCAGACAGCAAAAGCATCGATACAAAGAACAACTTTTTCATGACTGTATACAACTTGATTAAAAATGCAGGGAAGCCACCATGAAGCCGCTTCCCTGCAATGATGAAACTATTCCCAACCCGGGTTTTGTGGTTTGAGTTTTGGATTCAGGTCTATTTCTACCTGTGGAACAGGATACAAGTAATTTTTATCACTTACGTTTGATGCTTTGGCAGGAATCTTCTTTAAAGCCTCCACCAGTTTATGGCTCCTTACCAGGTCGAACCAGCGGTTAGATTCCAGTACAAACTCTTTTCTTCTTTCCAGGAAAACTGAATCCCTGAAATCTGACTGTGATAATGCAGCCGTGAGATCATGATCATGATTTGCTGTTTTGTAAACACCATATGCCCTTTGTCTTACTAGATTGATGGCCGCATAAGCATCCGCTGTTGGGCCATTCAGTTCATTCACTGTTTCTGCATATAACAATAATACATCGGCATAGCGCTGCACAGGATAATTAAGACCGCTTTGTGCCTGGTTAACGAGTGGGCTTAAAGAAAAATCGATGAATTTAGAAAAGCGCCATGTTGAACCAAAATCAACCACCTGGCCAGTTGCAGGATTCAATAACTTCTGGAAGAAGCTTCCACTTTTGCGTGTATCCGCATCATCAAATATTTGTACCAGTCTTTCGTCAGGTATATCACCGGCATACACTGATGGATTAAATGAACTGAAGTTACCTGAGCTCACAAAATTTTGCGTATTCTTTGCTCCGAGGTTTGTTTCAAACTGGACAGAGAAGATATGTTCCTTGCCATTCTTGGTGGCTTTTTGAAACGCATCTGTGAATTTATCAAAAAGGTCATAATTATACACACCTGTCGCTCCCGGCAATGTGCCGGCAGTAATTACTTTTTGCAACTCTGATAGTGCATTCGGCCAGTCTTGCCGTGTAACATATACTTTTGCAAGCAATGCATGTGCCGCACCGCTTGTTACCCTTCCCCTGTCTGCGGCAGCAGCATAAGAATTGGGTAATGTTGTTGCATCTGTAAGATCTGCAATGATCTGTTTATAAACACTGTCAACGGGCGTACGGCCAACTTTTAGTTCCTCCACATTCACTGTTGTTGGATCATGCAGTATTAAAGGAACAGCTCCATGTAAACGAACCAGGTTGAAATACAATAATGCCCGGATGTATTTTGCCTCGTTTGTCAAACGGGAACGAAGTACTGGCGTAAAATCTATTAATGGAATTTTATCAATCGCAACATTGGCCCTGCTGATACCAAAATAATGTTGTGTCCAGATTTTCTTTACACGGTCGTTTGCAGCAATATAAGTGGTGGTTCCCAATGCTCTTACATCCGGGTTTGTATTAGACGGGCTGAACACCTGGTCATCACTGCCATTTCCTATCAGGAGGTTCAGGTTTCTTCCATAGATGGGAAAATCTGCAAGCGGGTCACTGTTTAGAGTATTATATACTGCTGTTACTGCAGCTATTGCATCCGCCTGTGTATTGTAAAAATTCTCTTCAACTATTATTGACTTCGGCTCTTCTTTTAACTTGGAGCAGGAAACGAATGTACTTGCTGCCACTAATAAGATTGCCGGTATTTTTATTGATATTTTTTTCATGATCATTATTCTTTTAAATCATTTTAGAATGAAATATTTGCACCCACGATAAATGTTCTTGATGCTGGGTACGCACCATAATCAACGCCCTGGCGGAGATTATCCTGGTCATAAAAATTTGCTTCAGGATCAAGACCAGTATACTTTGTTACAGTAAACAGGTTTTGTGCAGATACATACAGTCTTAACTGTTTTGCATGCAGCTTTGATAATACGCCCTTCGAAAAACTATATCCAAGAGAAACATTTTTCAATTTTAAATAAGAAGCATCCTCAATATACCTGTCTGTAACCTGTGCCACCGGTGCATTAGTAGCTTTTGGCAGGGTGCCGTTGGGGTTAGTAGCCGACCACCTGTTCACTAACTCTTTTGGTGCATTGGTTGACAGGGTTGTTCTTTCCAGTGATTGTTTCAGCAGGTTAAATATTTTATTTCCCTGTGAACCCTGGAAGAAAAATGCAAGGTCGAAATTTTTATAACTTAGATTATTTGAAAAGCCATAAGTGAATTTTGGTTGTGAACTGCCAAGATCATGTTTGTCATCTGTTGTTACTTTACCATCTCCATTGATGTCAACATATTTCCGGTCTCCCACCTGCTGTGAAACACCCGTTAAGAAAGGAGCACCTTTTGAAATATCATCAGCAGTTAATAAACCATTGGTGGTATAACCCCAGAACGTACCTACAGGCAACCCTTCTTTTACAATCACAGGTGACACCTGCCCGGTTGGGGCCGTTGGAAAGAAATAAGGTATTTCCCCGATGTCTGTCACTTTATTATTATTTTTTGCAAATACTAAAACCGAGCGCCACAAGAAGTCCTTTGTTTTAATATTGTCGGAGTTGATGGCAATCTCAAAACCTTTGTTTTCTATTGAACCTACGTTCACCAATGCACTTGTATAACCCGTGTAGATCGGCAACGGAAGATTTATTAACAGATCATTGGTCTTTTTGTAATACGCATCCACAGTAACGTTTATCCTGTTATTGAAAAGGCCTGCGTCAATACCTGCATTATACTGCGTGGTTGGCTCCCATTGTAAATTAGGGTTAGCCAATGAAGTGGGTGCAATACCTGTTACCAGCGCAGGAGCCGGGCCGCCGAAATAATAATTCACCGCAGTAAGTTTTCTTAAAGAGCTGTATGGAGGCACTTCTGCATTTCCTGTAATACCTGCGCTGAGCCTTAGTTTCAGGTTCTTTACTGTATTTGCCAATGGCGTATAAAAACTTTCTTCAGAAATATTCCAGGAGAAACCTGCTGCTGGGAAGAAGCCCCATTTTTTATTTGCACCCAATGCGGAAGATGCATCTGCCCTTCCGGAGAAAGTGAAATTATATTTTTTTGCAAAGCTGTAATTAACCCTGCCAAGCCATGATCTTAAACCCCTGTAAGATTCATCTGAGGTATTTGCCGCAACACTTGCAAATGAAAGGTTGTTATACGTGGTAAGATCGTTCGGAAATTTTTGTGAAGATGCTACCGCATACTCCACTTTTTCACTCTGAACAGTATAACCAACCAGTACATTCAGGAAATGTTTGTTATCGAAAGTATGTTCATAAGTAAGTGTATTCTCATTAAGCCAGCCACTCACATCAGAAGTACCCACTGAGGCAAGACCACCATTTGCATATCCGGTAGATGCATAAGAAGGCCCGTAAAAATTTTGCTTGGTCGAAAGCAGGTTACCGCCGGCAGTGATTTTAAAGGTCAGGTCTTTCAGCAGTTTATATTCAGCAGAAAAATTACCGATCAGCCTGTTAAGATTTGTGTGGTTAATGGTGCTGGTAATATCCTGCAAAGGATTTGTTGGCGTAGTAAAGTAAGCACTGTTTACATTGTAAGAACCGTCTCCATTATAGATAGCCGCTACAGGAGAAGTCAGTATTAAAGATGGAAATGCGCCACTAAAGTTGATGCTGTTATAAGCTGCACCAAATAATTTATCCTCACTGCTCCTGCTGCCAAAAACATTTAAATTTACTTTTAATTTTTCTGAAACATTTCTTTCGTAATTGATCCTCGCAGAATATCTTTTGAAACCGGTTTTCAGTATAGTACCATCCTGTGTAAAATAATTTCCTGAAATAAGATACCTGGATTTTTCATCACCACCGGTAATTGACAGGTCATGATTCTGGATAGAGCCATTCTTCAAAGCTGCATCCTGCCAATCAGAGCCGGCGCCGATTGAATCGATCTGTGCGTCTGTCCATAATTTGGCACCGCCTGTACTGGTGCTTATATCATTTACAAGTGAGGCCCATTCTCCGCCATTCAACAATTCAAGCTTACGGCTGATGCGTTGCGTACCTGCGTAAACGTTATAGTTAACTGTACTGCTGCCTTTTTTTCCTCTTCGGGTGGTAATCAGCACCACACCATTGGCACCACGGCTGCCATAGATAGCAGTAGCGGCAGCATCTTTCAGTACTTCAATGGATTCAATATCACTTGGGTTGATGGTGGAGAGCGCATTGACACTTGGGCCGGTTGCTGCACCAGTATTAATATAATTATTGTTATTGTATGTGATAAATCCATCAATAACATATAAAGGGTCGTTGCCAAACAATAAGGAGTTACCGCCACGTACACGTATAGTGGCCGTAGCCCCCGGCTGGCTGGAGTTTTGTGTAACAGCAACACCTGCCACAGAACCCTGCAAAAAGTTATCAAAAGAAACTGCAGGCTGGTTCAATACCGCCTTTGGGATTGATGCAACAGAGCCTGTTAACTGGCTCCTCTTCTGTGATCCGTAACCAACCACCACCACTTCATTTAATTTAGAGGCAGATTCGGCGAGTTGTACAGATAGGTTTTCTGTATTGATTACAGCAACCTCCTGTGTTTCGTAACCAACAAAACTTACGATGATGGTAAAGGGAATCTTTTTAGCTGTTACCAGTTTAAAGTTGCCGTTGTTTTCTGAAAGCACATCATTGGTTGTACCCTTTATACCAATGGAAGCCCCGGCCAGCGGGCTTTTCGTCCTGGCCTCTATAATTTGTCCATGTATCGTTGTTACATCCTGTGCAATGGATGGTGAAATAAATCCGAGGAAAAATATTCCTGTTACTGAAAGAAGATGAAAGATTTTGTAATAATAAATTTTACGCATGGTTGAATGGTTTATAATATTTTAACTTCAGCCTATTGCGTAAACTTTAAGAAAACAAGCATAGTTCTTTTCTTATATTTGCGAACACAATGAGGCCGGCGGCAGTGCATTGCACAGCTGCTGATTTTCCCAAGCCTTGTTAAGGCCGGAGCTGCTCCAACAGCATCCGGCCATTTTTTTTCATAATATACTATGATGTATCAGTTGTCATTATAAGGTTTGTTAAATAAGTAATGTAAAAAAAAGAATTAAAAGCAGGCAGGCAAACGGAGATATCAGCAACAACAGGCATTACAACAATGGCAGCACATTGGCAGCCGCATTGATGTAAGATTTTTAAAAAAAGTTGGTTGCATGTATTTTGGTTTTCTAAATCTGGAAATGTGAATTCCGGGGCAAATATAAAGAACTTTTTTAGTCCACCAAATTAATAGACTAAAAAGTTGATTTTTTTCTTCCCTGCCGCCGACAATATAATCCGCCTGCTGTAACGGTGGTTATGCATATGTCTTTACGGGACTAATGTTGCCCGGGTGGTCAAAGCCGGAATTAGAATAAATCTTACTTCCCGAAACGATCATACTAGACTTGTAGACAGATTAGCCATTTTTATTCCGCAGAAACGCAGTTACTGTATTGGAATATTTGAAACCGGTTCATTGTTTTCGCCGGGATGCTTTTTAAATTCAAGCTTTCCAAATTTCCAGGTAAAATTGATACCGATTGACCGGAATGGGAAAGTGCGGTCTGAATCAGACCGGAAGTTTGGACCAAACAATATAGTTCGCTGCGTAAGATTTTCACTAAAAGGATTGGTGGCTGTCAGCGCAATGCTTCCTTTCTTTTGCCAAAACTGTTTACGTATTGCAATAGTATAAGAAGTAAAAGAAGGATATTTCCCTTGCGCTTCATTTCGGGGAGAATTAAAATTGCTGAAGAATTCTGCTACAAGACTGTTGGTAAACTGGTAATTGGCATTGACATTTGTACGATAATTAAAACTGTTGGTATTATATCCTTTATCGATCTCATTAACAGTATGCCTGTAAAACAGGAAAAGATTACCTCTTATATTCAACTTCGCAGTTACATGCAGGTCTGCAAATAAATTAAACCCCATATTATTTTCACGGCCAATATTACTCCTGGTATTTACAGATACATTTTTATACAGGGAATCTCCAACTGCATAAGCAGGATAGTAGACAATGTATGGCTGTATGTCATTATCGTTGATGCGGTAAAATAAATTTACTACCAATGAACCCTGTTTTCCAAGATCCATGCTATAGCCCAATTCTGTCCGGTACCCTATTTCCGGTTTAAGATATGGATTACCGGTAGAAAGATTTTTCGGATCACTTGTATTTACAAATGGATTTAAATCTTCATAATCCGGGCGTTCAATTCTTTTTGAAAAGCTTAATTTGATTGTTTTTCCTTCCTTAATTTTTTTCGATAAAAACACGGAAGGAACCCAGGTGTTATAACCAGGTAATAACACCTCTCCGGCATTAGAATAATATGCGTTAAGCTGGGTGCGCTCATACCTGGCACCAAGTTTAACATCAAATAATTTTCCGACTGGAAAATTTACTTCTGTATAGGCAGCATATACTTTTTGCTTATAATTAAGACTGCTGGATAAGAAAATATCAGGCTGATATTTTTGAGATAAAGGCTGATAACTTGTTACATCTGCACTGCTTTGAATATCGTAAAAAGTGGCCTTGGTTCCTATTCCCCATTTTATATCTTCTTTTAGTGGCTGTGTATAATCAACAGCAAAAACTGTCTCTTTTGTTTTAGCAGGATTATAGGCATTGGTACCATAATACAGCGAATCTTGCGGCAGTAAAAATTGCTCTGTATACGAGTAACCATGGTTATTGCCGTTTTCAGCATTTACACTCACCTCCAGTTCCTGGTCTTCTTTTACAAAGGTTCTTTTGTAAGTAAAAGAAACGTCCATTGAATGATAAGTATATTTATTTCCGGCGTTGAATAAAGAAAGAATGCTGGCAATATTACCACCTTTGCTGGGTTGCAATACCTGGCTGGTTCTTCCATTGTTATCGGCATTAAAATAATTATAGGCGATGTTGCCTGAAAAATTATTGAATTTTTTATACGTCCAGTCAAATCCAATTCCACTTTGGTATCCCTGCCGTGTTATATTACCGGCGCTCTCCTGGCTGAGCGTACTTATAATCCCGCTATCCGTTGTTTCACGGTAATTTTTATTTATGCTTTTAACCTTTAATCTTTTATTACCACTGAAAAACCCATTAATTCCAAAGTTATTTTTCCTGACATTAAGGTTAACGGAACCATTTACAATCCTGGTTCCTGCTGTAACAGATGTAGTGCCGTTATATCCCCTGGTGTTATTGCTTTTTAAGATGATATTTATAATACCCCCCATACCCTGTGCATCATACTTAGCACCGGGATTGGTGATTACTTCAATACTTTTTACCTGGCTTGCAGGAATTGATTGCAGTACATCCGCTATATTACTGCCGAAAGCAGCGGATGGTTTACCATTGATGAGAAATCTGATACCTGAATTACCGGCAAGCTGTACATTCCCATCTGCATCCACAGATACCTGCGGCACTTTTTTGAGCACATCAGCTGCTACACCGCCTGTTGAACTCACATCTTTCTCTGCGTTAAAAACAATTTTGTCTATCTTATTCTCAACAAGTTTATTCCTGGCCACTATGGTTACATCCTGCAGGGTCTTTTTTTGTACAGTAAGCAACACCCGTTTTAAATCTATGATTGCTTCCTTTTTATCAAGCAGGAGATTGTTTTTTATTAAAGGATCAAAACCAATATTCTCAACAACAAGAGAGTAAACACCCGCAGGTATTTCTGTTAAAGTAAAATTTCCTGTGTTATCCGTAGTAGTCCCGGTTAATGGCTTTTTATCTCCCTGTATAAATAATGTGATAGTAGCATATTCCAGTGGCTGTTTTGTGTCTGCATTTACAACAATACCTGTTATACTATTCCCACCTTTCCCCTGGGCCGCTGCAAATCTTGCCATCGTAATAATAAATACCAGTGCAATTATTTTTTTCATCAATAAGTTTTGAAACAGTGCAAATTGGTGATAAATTCTGTACCAAATTTGATTTTTATCTAAGTCTTTAGCAAGAAAGCAACCATTCCTGCTTTTCTTCAGTTTTCCTACAGAAAGGCAAAAGAATTTTACCTGAAATTTTACTAAGCATAATATGTATAGGACCCCTGGTTTAAAATCAGGTATGCCGGTGGCACCTGTGGTTGATTTTATATCATTTTTTAATCTTAAAACTGGTGATGAGGTTAAGATCTCCTTTACTGCAGTTTTAAACTGCTCCGGTATGGCTGGAATTCAAAAACTTGATGCAAAAGTGGAAATAGGTTCAGAGTATCTTCCAATGGATACCATTTATATTGAAGCTGAACAGGCCGAAATAGCCGGGTTACCGGCAGTATTGCAGGCCTGGGAGAATATATTCAGCTACCTGCCCGGACAGTTTCTTATGATCAAAGGTTATGAAGAGCAATATGGACATTATAATATACTGATACATCCCAAAATGATCAAGGTCGCAATGGACTAGAACAAACCTTGCCGTTTTTACCAAATTAAAATAACAGTGCCTGCAATAATAAATGCCGCACCGATTGCCATTTTAAGAGATATTGCTTCATTCAAAAAAATAACTGATAAAACAATCGTAAGCGCCACACTCAGCTTATCAACCGGTGCCACCGCCGAAACTTTACCAAGCTGTAATGCCTTAAAATAAAACAACCAGGAAAGCCCGGTAGCAGCCCCGGATATTATAAGAAAAAACAGGTTGTGTTTCGAAATACTTGTCAATCCTTTCGTTTCCCCACGGGCAATTACTATGGCCCAGGCGATCACAAGTATAACCACCGTTCTGAGTGCCGTTGCTAAATTTGAATTGACTGCAGTTACACCCATCTTTGAAAAAATAGCAGTTAAGGAAGCAAACAAAGCTGAAAGCAAAGCATATATCCACCACATACTTTTAGATTTTAAAATTGTATTGAATATCATCTTCCTCCCAGGCTTGAAGCAGCATTTAAAAAAAGAGGAATTCTTTAAAACTTAACTATAAAGAAATGCATGCCGTTTTCGTACTTGTAAAAAACAGCATAACCTGCCAGTTTGCAAATTTGTTGCACAATGGACAAGCCCAGCCCGTTACCATCCAGTTTTGTTTTTGGGTGCCTGTAAAACCGGTCAAAAACCCTGTCAGTATCAAGTGCCGGCAAAACGGAGGTGTTACTTATCATCAGCCCGGCACTGTCTAACTTAATATTAATTATACCACCTTCAACATTATACCTGGTAGCATTGCTAAGCAGGTTGGTTATAAGTATTTCAGCTAGGTGTATGTGAAAAACAGTTGAAACAGCCGTTGTATTTTCAGTAACACTTATTTTGTTGATTGTGATTAACTCCTGCAATTCGTGTAATCTTTCCTTTATCAATACTTCCCACTCAACCTGGTCAGTTAATACAAAGCGGCGGTTCTCAATTTTAGTAAGCAAAAGTAATGATTGGTTTAACCTTGAGAGTCGCTTCACCGCATCCTCAATCGAAAGAATGGATTCATGATGAATACCCAGCATTGTTTCATCCTGCATTATTGATTCTGTATTGGCAGAAATTACAGCAAGCGGTGTTTGCATTTCATGAGCAGCATTCGCTGTAAATTCCTTCAATGTCTGATAATCCGTTTCCACCCTCGCTGTCATATCATTCAGGCTTTTATTTAATAAATTAAACTCATCAATATCAGCAACAGGCAACTGGAGGCGTTCCTGCTTGTGCAAATTATAAGCGGCTATCTCATGAATGCTTTTATAAAAAGGCTTCCATAAATTCTTCAGCACGATCCTGTTTATAATATACCCGGCCAGCAATATTGCAGCGATCATTATAAATGTCACCAGTATGATCAGTTTTAACAGGGCATCCTGGTATTCCTGCGTTATCTGAACTTTTACTTCGTAATTTTTTCCGGAAACTGTAACACCAAATAAAAGTTTACGCATCAACTCTTTTTCATTCTCAACTTCGTTCCATGTTTTCTCCGACAGGAAATGGGCTTTTACTAAAGGCTCATTAATTTCTGAATAATAAACCTGCTGGTCGCTCGTGTTCATTATATGAGGCAGCTTCTGGTAATGTAGGGCGTATTGTTCAATCTCTTCCCTTTCCGTGTCAAGCCTTTCATCAAGCTGGTGAATTAATATATAATGAACAAGGAAATAAAAAACAATACAACCACCTATAAAAATAAGAATGGAAGTAATAATATTAATACGGTTGTGCCGGGCAAACAGTTTCATTAAATTGAAAATTTATAACCCATTCCATAAATACTTTTTACATAGTCTCCGGCGCCTACCTGCTGCATTTTTTTCCGGAGATTCTTTATATGTGTATAAAGAAAATCATGGTTGTCCACCATATCCATATCATCTCCCCAAAGGTGCTCAGCAATTGCATTCTTGGACAAGATGCGGTTTTTGTTAATTATAAAATACAATAAAAGATCGTACTCTTTTTTTGTCAGCGTTACAGGTGTTTTATTTATAGTAACTACTTTAGCCGTAACATCAATCTCAATTTCTTCAAAAGTTAGTGTGCTGCTTCCAAGTAAACTTTTGCGGCGGATAATAGCTGCTATCCTTGCAGCCAGTTCCGGTAAATGAAATGGTTTGGTAAGATAGTCATCCGCACCCGATTCTATACCTGTAATTTTATCATCCAGCTCATTCCTGGCAGAAATGATTATTATCCCGTCTGTTTTACTATTGGCTTTCACCTGTTCTAATAACTTAAGCCCATTGCCATCCGGCAGCATTATATCAAGCACAATGCAATCGTATTGGTAACGTTCAATTTTTTCCAGGGCATCAGCATAATTGTTCACTGACTCACACAGGTATTGCCTGCCGGTAAGATAATCCACAATGCCTTTATTCAGTGCAGGTTCGTCCTCAATAATTAGTATTTTCAAATGCCATGCTTTTAAAATTATCAAACATTCATTTAGCTCTCGCTCTTATCCTTCATTACCATAGCAGACACCAGTGCAATATTCTTTTTTTTACCATCATTGAGCAAATTTTGACAGTAGCCCGTGTAATAATGATGTGCCTGCAGGAACGACAGTGTCAATTCATTCCAGTTGGCGGGTACAAAATTATTCCTTAACTCAAACTCTTTTTTAACCAGTTTATCAATAGTAATAAATGCCGGAGTACCCAAATGATATAAATCTGCATCACAGATGATCTTTTCGGGCAGCGATAAAGGCTGACCAGGAAATTTTGTAACAAAAATGCAGCGGGCAACCAGTGTTATTGTGACTTCATCAATATTATAAGGGGATAAAAACTCTTCCATCAGTTCAATTCCCTTTCGCTCATGCTGGCCGGCAGGTACAAACAAATGCCCGGTATCATGAAACCAGCCTGCACAGTAAAGAATAAATTCGTCTTGTAGGCTAAGGGAGTAGTGTGCTGCAATCTCTTTAATTCTTTTAATAACATGCTCTGTATGGACCAGGTTGTGATATACCAGTTTCCTGTCACAATGGTTATAAAAAAGATGCCGGACATATTTTTCTACTTTTTCAATATAAACTTCAAATTCCTTGTTGGTCATCAGTGGCAGAATTGAAGCGAAAAATTACTGTTGAATTCTGTGCACTTTCTGAATATTGGCTGTTACAAGTAAAATGTGGAATGTTTTATTCTAAAATACCCCTTTCCACCCGTTATGTTATTTTTTAATATTTTGAAGATTTTGCAGAAAACAGAGTTTTTAACTACACAAAAAACAATATATATATTTCTTTATAAAGCAACAGGTTGTTTTCCCGAATATATAAATGGAATTCCTTTTTGCGTAAGCGCAGGGGTTAGTCTTAAAAATAGTTTTGCAAAAAAAATAACTGTAATCATGAAGCAAATTCTCTCTCTATCGTGTTTTTCAGCACTTCTTTTAATGGCATCGTGTAAAAAAGATGATGCTTCAATTCCAAACTATACTGTTCCTGATACTTACAATTTTGATAATGTAGATTATAAAGAAGCTACAACACGTATCAGTATGTCTCTTGCAGTTGGTACATATTTAGGCAGGGCTACTTCACGTGAACTGAGCCAGGATACTATTAATAATTTGTGGAATAATACAAATGCCAACTTTACTGCCGAACTAGTGGTTAACCAGCCTTATCCTTTTGGAGAACTGAATGGCTTAATCTATAACCTGTCCGGCAAAGTTGCTGATGCTGCTGTATTGAAAGCTTATGCAGATTCTATGGTTACAATGAGTCAGAAAAGAACTGTAACAGGTTCACAAGGTGTAGCCGGGAAAGTAGGTACACGTCTTGTAAACCACAGGGGATTAGAATTTAACCAGTTGGTTGCAAAAGGTCTTTTTGGAGCCCTGAGTTTAAACAATATAGTTGCTTTACTCAATAAAGCTGCATCTGAAGACAATAATACTGTAGTTCCCGGTTCAGGAACAGCCATGCAGCATACATGGGATTTGGCCTTCGGTTATGTTGGCTTGCCTAAAACTTATGATTCTTCTATTAACTACACACAGGCTCCTAATAATACAAACCCGGAAAGACCGCTGGGTATTGGCGTTTATTTCTTTGAAAGAGCAAGACCAATTAAAGCCGGCGGAACTGTATTTGCAGCTTTCCTGAAAGGACGTGCTGCAATTGGTGCAAAGGATAATGCAGGCCGTGATGCTGCCGCAGCAACTATTAAAGAATATTTGGAAAAAACACTCGCTGCTTCTGCTTACGCTTACCTGTCACTTTCAAAAATAAGAACTGCTGACGCAGACAGGTTTCATGATTTTTCTGAGGCAACGGGATTTTTGTTGGCACTGAAATACAGGCCTACAACAAAACTTTCTGCACAGGCTTATACCGATCTGCTGAATATTTTAAATGTTGATTTCTGGACATTGAGTGATGCCAGTTTGCTGAACAGTAAGGTTACTGAAGCACAGGCAAAACTTGTAGCCGCTTATGGAAAGCTTGATTAATTGCTTTTTCAAAATAATTTAACTTCGGCAGGTTTCTTAAAAAAGAAATCTGCTGTTGTGTTTTAAATGATATAAATACTATAAAGATGAAAACTGTATGGATTGTTGTTATTGCTTTAATTGCCGTGGTTTATGGTTGCAGCAAAAGCAGTAGCGGAAATGGAAATACCGATGCAGGAAATGACGCCTTCAAAACGGAAATGCTTACAAATTATGCGGATAATTTGATCATACCTGCATACCAGGATTTTCAATCCAAAATAAATGGACTGGAAGTTACGGTTAATAACTTTTTAAATGCACCTTCCACAACAACGCTTGCTGCTGTAAAACCGGTTTTTAAAGATGCATACGCAGCTTTTGAAAAAATTTCCATGCCGTATTTAGGTCCGGCCAGTTCAACTTCAGCCAATAATTATATCAATACTTTTCCTGCTGTACCTTCAAAAATAGAGGCGGCAATACAAAGCGGTCTGTACGATTTAACTGTACCGGTAATTAATGACAGTATACAGGGATTGCCAGCGCTTGACTATTTGCTGTTTTCTCCTGACGCTGTAACCAAATTTTCAGCGCCTGATGCCGGCAACCGTAAAAAATACGTCCAGGATCTGATTGCAAGAGTAAAATCATTAACACTAGCTGTTCTTTCACAATGGAACGGTAGCTACAGGAGTGTATTTATTGCTTCTCTCAAAACCGATGTTGGAAGTTCTATCGGATCACTGGTAAACCGCTTTGCATCAGAAATGGATGCAATGAAAGGCCCACGTATCGGCTGGCCCTTTGGTAAGCAGTCCAATGGAATTGTATTTGCGGATAAATGTGAGGGTTACTATGCCGGATTTTCCAAAGAGCTTGCTGTTGCAAATCTTACAAGCCTAAAAAATTATTTTACAGGAGGTGCCGGCAAAGGGATTTCAGACTACCTGGTATTACTCAACAAAACCCAATTAAATAATGATGTACTGGCTCAGTTTGACGTGGCTTTAAATGCACTAAATGCAATTCCTGCTCCCATGTCTGAAGCTTTTACAGGAAATGCTGCCCTCGTTGACGAGGCTTATAAACAAGTACAGAAACTGCTTACACTTATAAAAACAGATGTGGCTTCTGCCACTGCAGTGCAGATAACTTATATGGATAATGACGGCGATTAAAAAACTACAGTTTAATTACCCGGTTTCAATCGCTCCTTTAGTAACATTCAGGATTACCTTCGGTTTGCTGATGTTTTTCAGCCTGCTGCGTTTTTGGTGGAGGGGATGGGTTACCAGTGTGTATGTACAACCCACATTTCATTTCACTTATATGGGTTTTGAATGGGTAAAACCACCCGGTAATACAGGTATGCATTTGTTGTTTATTGCTATTATACTTGCAGCTTTATTAGTTGCGGTTGGACTTTTTTACCGCATCGCAATTGTAATTTTCTTTTTGGGATTCACTTATGTAGAACTGATTGATGTTACAACCTATCTCAACCACTACTATTTCATAAGCCTGGTAGCTTTTATACTGATATGGTTGCCTGCAAACAGGGACTATTCACTTGATGCAAGACTTAATCCTGGTATAAGAAGAGTACACACTCCTTCCTGGACAATTGATATTCTTAAATTTCAAATGGCAGTGGTGTATGTTTTTGCAGGCCTGGCCAAAGTGAATACTGAATGGTTACTGCATGCTGAACCAATGCGTACCTGGCTGCCTTCCAAAAGTCATTTGCCTTTAGTTGGGCCGTTTATGTATAAAGAGTGGGTTGCTTACCTGTTCTCATGGTTTGGTGCACTGTACGATCTATTTATCGTCTTCTTTCTGCTGAATAAAAAAACAAGGGGCTTTGCTTATTTGCTTGTGCTGGTTTTTCATATTGCAACGGCAATCTTTTTTCCGGGCATAGGCATGTTTCCTTATGTAATGATCGTAAGCACACTTGTTTTTTTCTCCGGAGCATTCCACGAAAAATTATTGTCCCGGCTGCCATTCTATAAAAACAGGATACGGCTTGCTGCCAGTAACCTGTCATATCAATTTACCAGCTTTAAATGGCTTGCTCTAGGTTTAGCCATTTATATGCTGGCTCAAATTATTATACCACTGCGGTTCTTATTATATCCGGGTAATTTATTTTGGAACGAAGAAGGATACCGTTTTTCCTGGCGGGTAATGCTGATGGAAAAAGCCGGTGCCGCTTATTTTAAAGTAAAAGATAAAACCGGGAAACAGTTTTATGAAGTAAATAATAAAGAGTTTCTAACAGAATTACAGGAAAAAATGATGAGCACCCAACCAGATATGATACTGAAGTATGCTCACTACCTGGCACAGGAATATTCAAAACGGGGTGTTGATAGTCCAAAAATATATGGAGAAATATATGTTGCCTTGAATGGTGAAAGATCAAAGCTATTTATTGATACAACGGTTGATCTTGCAGCAGAAGAATTAAGCTGGAAACATTATAAATGGATATTACCCGACAAGTAAGACACTTATGAGAATTTTAATCATTGTTTGCTTTTTGTTTATCCCGGCGGCTTTGCTGTCGCAGGAGTTTAGTATAAATGGCGTAGTCCGTAGTGGCGATGAAGCTGCCGTAAACGCAACTGTTAAACTTGAACCAGCCGGCATTCAGCGGCTGACCAATGATAATGGTTTTTTCAGGTTTTCAAAATTATTGCCCGGACATTATAAGCTAACAGTATCAATGATAGGTTATGAAGAGCAGGTAAGAGAGATCCAGGTTAGTAATAAAAATGTAGCGCTTGATATAAACCTTGTTGTTATAAAAGCAGTAGCGCTTGAAGATGTATTGGTTAATTCCCAAAAAAGTGAAATAGCATCCGGGAAATTAAAGGATGTGGTTGGTACAGCAATTTATGCAGGAAAAAAAACAGAAGTAATTTACCTGCGTAATCTTAATGCAAATCTTGCCACTAATAATACAAGACAAATTTATGCCAGGATACCAGGCTTAAATATTTGGGAGTATGACAGGGGTGGGTTGCAGCTTGGTATTGGCGGCCGTGGGCTAAGTCCCAACCGTTCTTCTAATTTTAATATCAGGCAGAATGGTTATGATATAAGTGCGGATGCACTCGGTTATCCGGAAAGTTACTATACCCCTGCATCAGAAGCACTGGAGAGGATTGAAATCATCCGGGGAGCTGCCAGCCTGCAATATGGTCCTCAATTTGGAGGCCTTGTAAATTTTGTAATGAAAGAGGGTCCACAAAATAAACCTTTTGAGTTTGTAACAAGACAAACTTACGGCTCTTTCAATTTCTTTAATTCATTTAACAGCATAGGCGGTACTGTTAGTAAGGGAAAATTAAATTATTATGGCTTTTACCAATTTAAAACAGGCGACAGTTGGCGGCCAAACAGTCATTATGACCAGCACAATGCATATGTTCATCTTGCCTATAACTTAACTTCTAAGTTAAAAGTAACAGGTGAATATACTTTAATGAAATACCTGGCGCAGCAGCCTGGCGGCTTAACCGATGAACAGTTTAACCAGGATGCTTCAGTTTCTGTAAGGCCGAGGAACTGGTTTAAAGTAAACTGGAATTTAATAAGCCTTACTGCAGATTATACCATTAACAACCATACGAAAATTAACTGGCGCAATTATACCCTGCAGGGTGGGCGTGATGCATTAGGTGTGCTTACTTATATTAACCGCCCCGATTATGGCGGCAACCGGGATTATATGTCGGATAAGTACAGCAACTTTGGTTCTGAACTCCGGTTGATACACCAGTATAAATTTATAAATAATAAAACAAGCACCTTTCTTGTTGGCACAAGAGTATACAAGGGGTTAACTATTCGTAAGCAGGGTGACGGCAATGATGGCAGCGGCCCGGATTTTATCTTTAACGGACCTGAACCTGACAGGTCAAATTTCAGGTTCCCGGGAACTAATATTGCTGCATTTGCAGAAAATATCTTCCAGGTAAACAAACAATGGAGCATTACACCTGGCTTCAGGTTTGAGCATATTAATACAAAAGCATCCGGGTATTATTACAAACAAAATATTTTTATCCCTGATGAAAAAATAGAAGAAACAAAAGCAAATCCCCGCTCTTTTGTATTGCTTGGTATTGGTACAGCATGGAAGTTTAATTCAGGGACAGAATTGTATGCAAATATTTCACAGAATTACCGCTCCATTAATTTTAATGATATCCGGGTAATAAATATTAATGCAAAAGTTGACCCTGCATTAAAAGATGAAACGGGTTATAATATTGATTTGGGTTACCGTGGAAACTTTAGAAGCTGGCTCTATGCAGACATCAGTTTGTTTTATTTAAAATACAATGATCGTATCGGCTCTGTATTTACAAGAGACACCAATTTTATGACATACCGCCTGCGTACCAATGTAGCCAACAGCAGAAACCTTGGAGTGGAAGTACTGTTGGAAGGAGATATACTAAGGGCTTTGACAAAAGGCACTTCAAAGTATCGCCTGAACCTGTATACCAATTTTTCGCTGATAGATGCCCGTTATATCGAAACAAAGAATACAGCGTTTGCGGACAAGCTGGTAGAAAACGTACCACCGGTTTTATTCAGAACTGGTCTTTCATTTGGTACAACAAGGTTCAATATTACGTACCAGTATTCTTACCAGTCAAAACAATATTCCGATGCCACCAATACCGAGATTACGCCTACAGCCGTTGATGGTGCTATCCCTGCATTTAATGTAATGGACCTGAGCCTTAGTTATAACTGGCGAAATTTCACCCTGTATTCAGGGCTTAATAATTTGGCAAACGAAAAATATTTTACCCGGAGAGCGGATGGTTATCCAGGCCCAGGTATAATTCCGGCTGATAAAAGAAATTTCTATTGTACCCTGCAGTTTAAACTGTAGATATTTAAATAATTTAAAGCGCTCTAAAAATAAAACTGAATTACTTGTGCGGTACTATTACTATTCGCTGGTTAAAGTTTTATATACGCTTTCCGTTCAGCAATTAAATATAACCTGGCCGAAAACATTTACACCATTATGCAGTGCCTGCTATCTCTATATCTATAAACTCCACCGCAGTACCCACATCTGGAGAACCTTTCCCGGGAAACTCCATATCTGTCCGTAATGGCTGGGGTTTATTGAACCAGTCTTTTTCGCCAACTTCTCTTGGAGTGGGTTCTTTAGAGTATTCTTTCAGCAATGAGTAATTAAAAATTCCAGTTTCAGGATCAAAGTTTCTGTCAGCCTTTTTAAAGGCTTGCAAATAATTTTTGGTATTACTTACTCTTTTGGCAATTTCCGTAAGTAATTCCGCATCCGGGATGGTATCATATTGTTTACGTTTGGTAGAAACGATGCATTGGGCAGTTGGTTTTTTACCTGATTTTGGTAAGGGAAGAATAGCATTAAATAGTTTATTCATTTCATGTTTAGCATCCGCCTCCCGGTTCCACGGGGTGGCATTAATGCTGCCATGATGCCCCACTTTTAAAAAATCAAGTGGTTTCAATAACTGGTTTTTTCTTTTCTCCCACATTACATTCCAGCTTCCGTTCTTCTTCCCTTCTTTAAACTCCTCTTCCCATTCCGCATCTCCCACAAACAACAATCTTTTTTTCTTCCATTCAATCAATAATACCACGCTTACATTATTCTGAATAGAAGTATCATCCAGCGCAAAAGCAAGACTGTTTGATAAAAGACGTGGCTGCAGGTTTCTGAAATCAGCGGTACTTATATTGGAAGGTACAGCCGATGGCGAAGCCGCACTATTAGTATGATCACGGATAAATGCAGCACCGCCTTGCAGGCCACGCAGATTTTCATCTGCTGCCTTGCCCAGGTAATATCCATCAATATCTTTTTCGGGTGCAAGGATATGGATTTTTGTATTTGCTATTTTAATTCCGTGATCAGCGGAGGTTTGGCCAGCGTATACAAACTTCGGTTTAATGCCATTGGCATTCGGCAGTGTTTCAGTAACAAATTTTGTTGCCTGCACATTGCCAACACCGTAAAGCCCCATCATATCTGTAAGTTCGGGACTGAGTGCCACCCCTGCTTTTGCAAAAGCCTGCATTTGCTCCGTTGCAAACGCATGCAATGCCTGTGACTTTTTTGCCTGTGTATGTGATGGATCCATAGCAGCAGTGATCCATATATTCTTTACTTCAATGTTTTTAAAAAATTTGGGATCAAGACCTTTTATGTGATCTTCATGGCGGTGTGTGACCACCAGGAGATCCAGGCGTTTTTTACCAGCTTTGCTTCCCTTTGGTAACATCGTTGTTTCCAGGTCTTTTATAGCACGTTCCATTACACCACTACCTTCCTTTTCTTTGGAGCCGCAATCAATCAGGATATGAAAATGTTCTCCTTTATCAGGAATACGAACATACATACAATCACCGCAGCCAACATTATAACTTCTTACTAAGAGCTTACTTGCCATTGTTTTCCCCGTTTATAATTTTTATGATCCTCCTCATTTAGGTTTAAATGGGGAGATAATTCAAATTTTAATACACCATCCTGTTTACTTACTGTAACCGGTGGAACCAGCGGGCCAACCATTCCTCTACTGCTGCCTAATACGGCTCCTACCTGCCCCGATTGTATTCTTTTCGCCAGGTCATCCAGGAAATCAGCCAACCGTTTTTTTCCGGCTTCGTTTTCTGCCGCCCATTTTTTCCCTTTACCACCAATAGAACCAGGCTTGCGAAACCATGATAATATATTTCCCTTATCATCAAATACAAGTGTTCCGCCGCATAACATGGTGGTGTTTTGTCCTTCAAATTCTTCAAACTGTTTCCCGCTGAGCAAAACATCTTCCCGCCAGATATATTCAAGAATGATTTGCCGGGGAAGACGGATGCCATGACTTGAATACTTATTGGCATCGTACAAATCAGCCACGATCACATCTGAGTTTGCCGGGATGAACAGTTTATCCCGGTTATCATCCAGAAAACGGTAAGCGGTAGCCCTTGACCTGGAAATATCACCGATATCATGGTATACATCGGGCCTCGGGAAGTCTGGTAAACCATAAACATATCTTGGTTCGAGTAATACTGCCTTATCTTTCTCATCCAGGATTCCACGTTTCACAAAAACATCCAGCATGATTTCATAATAGTCATACGGGTCAGTGGGATTAGACAATTCCTCTGCCCGCAGAACAGCCAATGCATAATCCCTGAATGTAACATCCACAGGCGGCAACAGGTCGAGCGGCTGAACAGCTGTACGCTGCATCCTGTCTGCTGCAAACCAAAAACCCTGTACAGCTGTATGTTCCCTTTCTGCTATGTACTGGTGAGCCATTGCTTTAATAATATCAAACATCGCCCCCGTAAGCACCTGGGAAACGTAATGCGGCTCATAACTGTCACGGATATCCGCCATAGTCAGTTTATTCAATGCGGTACGTAAATAAGGATTATCGGATACAGCCCTTCCAAACTGTTCGGCTAAAGAAGTTAATTGAACGGCATCTTCTATGATGCCTTCTGTTTGTTTTGCTATTGACCGCCGGAAATTATTATTGCGGAGTATGATTAAAATAGCAGTTAGATCGCCAATAAATTCGTGAAATGCTCCGGTTTGTACCAGGCTGCTTTCAAAATAATAAGGACGGATACCATCAAGAACCGCATGACCAAACTCATGATTTATAATATCAGTAGAAAGACAAGTATATATACGCTCTTCACCATCATCAAAGTAATAGAATTGCAGGGATTTACTTTTACGATCGTAAAATGCGTTCTTTCCATATCCTGCATGTGGCAGAACGATCAAACGGTTACCTTCAAAACCAAATGGTATCCTCCTGCCAAGACCGCTGCCTTCTTCAAAAAAGGTAAGTGCTCTTTGTAAAACAGCCCAAACATTTACCTGATGGAACTGTGGGAGCTCAGCATTTTTCCTGTTAAGTATTGTTTTATCAGGTGCCAGGAATACTTCATTTTTTCCATCCCATGTTGCCATTGGAATTATTACTCCTGTATCGCCGTTATAATCCACAACTGCAAACCGTGCACTCGTAGGGCCATCTGCAATACCTGGTTCCCAGCTCACAAAAAAACCATCATCAAATCCAAATTTAGGGTCTCTTATATTAACATATGGATCCTGCAGGTAGACATCAAACGGAATTCTTAATCCCAATTCATCCCTTGCTGCAGTTGAAAGATATTTTGATGCAGCATAAAGGTTGAACTTAGTAGCCTTGGTTGGATTGCGCCTCTTTCCCATAAAAAGATATTAATTATTTACTCCTGACAAAATTTACTTACAGTAACACAGGTATTAAATGTTCCTCATAATAAAATAACCCGGTATTTTTTGCCGCCTGCTTTTAACTGCTATTATAACCGGTGACGGTCCTTTTACAAAGAAATATTTCAAAACAGTACTAACTCGTCTCATACGAGGAGAGCACAGATAAATCCTTATGCTACTGGAGAATTTTGAAAGCTGGAATTAATAAAGGTTGTCTTCTCTAAGGTGCTGTTATCGTTTTGTCTTTATTGGGTGCAGTAAAATCAGGTTAACAGCAATTTATTAATTTTTATAATAATACAAAAGTTTTTTCATCTAAAATTTCTCATTGCCTGAATTTTTTTATCCGTATTGGCAGAACGCCAGTGAAGCATTGCCTGGCGAAAAATGAAACTCTGTGAGGTATAGCAAAAAAAAACCGTAAATATTGAATTTACGGGGTAATGAAGTAAAGTGAAATCCTATTTGTGACCGCGTTAGGATTCAAACCTAAAACCTTCTGATCCGTAGTCAGATGCTCTATTCAGTTGAGCTACGCAGCCATTCCTGTAAAGGACGGCAAAAATAAAGATTTATTTCATTCATCCCAAGTCTTTCCGCATTTTTGCCATAATTAATATTATACATGAAACTGCATTTCTGGTCGGTTGGCAAGGCAAATGAACCTTATGTAAAAGAAGGTATTGAACTGTTTACCAAACGGCTGGGTAATTATTACCCCGTGGAATGGAATATTATAGCACCACTCAAAAATGCCGCTTCTCTCCCTGAACCGGAAATGAAAAAAAAAGAAGGAGAGCTGATTCTTGCGGCTTTGAAAAAAGAGGATTACCTGGTGCTGCTGGATGAAAGAGGCAAACAATTAACAAGTGAAGGGCTGGCAGCATTTATACAGGCCAGGGCAAACGAAAGCATAAAAAACCTTGTCTTTTTAATTGGCGGGGCCTACGGCGTAAGTGATGAAGTGATGAAAAGAGCCAATTATAAATGGGGTTTATCACAACTGGTTTTTCCGCACCAACTGGTACGGTTAGTCCTTGCAGAACAGGTATACCGTGCCTGCACCATTATAAGAAATGAAAAATATCATCACCAATAAATGAAACAATGAATATCAGCATTACACTATTGATCATTATTGCAACCTGTATTGTATCCTTTGTAAGCTTCAGCAACCAGGAGCTGATGAACAAACTGATATTTTACCCGCCTGCGGTAAGTGAGCGTAAACAATGGTACCGCTTTTTCAGCTGCGGGCTGATACATGCAGATATCGGGCACCTGATGTTTAATATGTTTGCCCTTTATATTTTCGGCGAAGGACAGAAAAATCCATTTACAGGCAAAATGACCGGGCTTGAGTATGATTTTATTGACATCTTTGGAGATAAAGGCCGGCTTGTTTACCTGCTTATGTATATAAGTGCGCTTGCTGTTTGTCTCGTTCCTACCTATCAAAAGCAGCGGGATAATTATTATTACAAAAGCCTGGGTGCATCCGGAGCCGTATCTGCAGTAGTATTTGCAGCCATACTTTTAAAACCAGATGGCCATATGGGCCTGCTGTTCATACCTGTCTATCTCGTGTCTTTTCTTTTTGGAGCGATATACCTTGCTGTTACGTATTACCTTGATAAACGTGGAGATGGCAACATCAATCATTCAGCACATTTATGGGGTGCATTGTATGGCATCGTCTTTCTTTTTTCTGCATGCAGGCTGGCAGGATATCCTGTATTATCTATTTTCCTGGAGAAGGTCACCAATTTAGGAGCCGGTGATATCATCCAGTTTGGACGTTAAACTAAGTTTCAGGATATTTTTTGTTGTACTGGTAATTTTAAAACGGTCATCAATACGCATGCCTGTAATCCATATAATTTTTTTATTCATTTCAATTACCCAAACATTTTCTTTTTGTGTCAGTGATAATTTCTGGTCGATGAAAAAACGGCTAAGCTTTTTTTTCTTTTTCATTCCCAGCGGGTAGAAATAATCACCCTGTTTCCATTTGCGTAACAATAATGGAAACTGTATTTCCGCTGCATCGAGTTGTGCCAGCAATGGATCATTCATAATTTTATACGGCTTGCTTTCATTCCACTCAATTTTCAATACACCCGCCTCAAAAATAATTTTCTTATCTTCTTTTTCAATTAAAACATGCTTTGCAGCTGTTGTATCAGCAGGTGCAATGATCAGCCAGTTACGGTTCTTTATAATACGGTGGGATTGTGACTGTACATATTTACCTGATTCGCTTTTCAGCAAAGCAACCACTTCTTCCGCCTGTGGTGAACTGAATCCAAAATCTTTGATGATCTCGTACAAAATTGTTTTCAGGGGTTGTGCTTTAGCCAGTTTCAAAACAGGGATATGTATTTCATTTCCTTTTTTTTCTATAAGCTTTTTTTTATGCAACTCAAGTGCCTGGTTGTACAATAATGCGATCTCGTTAAATCGTTCTAAATTATCTACTAAATTATTCTCCACATCAGGATAAACATTTTTAAGTGTCGGCAATAATTGATTACGGAAATAATTCCTGGTGTATTTATCAGATGTATTTGATGAATCTTCAACAAACGACAAATTGCTTTCGTTTGCAAACGCAAGCAACTCTTCTTTTCGTGCAAACAACAGGGGCCGCTGGATAAAGAACAATGGTTCATGTTTGGGCTTAATACCCTGCAGTCCTTTAATACCTGTGCCCTTAAAAAAATTCATAAGCATCGTCTCAACGCTGTCATTGGCATGGTGAGCTGTTATTATAAGCCGGGGTTTTGTTAGGCCGATATTAACCCACCAGCCAGGCTGAAAATTCTCATGTCCGGTTAAGCTATCATCAATAGCTGTTCTTGCTACTTCTAAAAACCACCGGTAACGCAGGTCCCTTGCTGCCTCCTGTATACTCTTTCGCCGTTCTGCAGCATAAATTTCCGTATCAAATTTTTTCACCAACACTTCCACTCCATACTTTTTTCCAAGACTTCTCACAAACGCTTCATCTCTTTCACTCTCTTCTCCCCTCAACTGGAAATTACAATGTGCAATGACAAAATCATAACCTGCCTGCCTGCACAATTCACAAAGTACAACAGAATCCACACCGCCACTAACGGCAAGCAGTAGCCTGTCATTTTCAGTAAACAAATGATGCTGTGCAATAAACTCCTTAAACCGTTTTAACAGATCCATTCCAAATACATATTATTTATCCGGTAAAATCATTGAGACAACGGCTGATATTTTCCAGTCCCTTTGCCAGGATGTCCTTATCTGTCCATGCAAAACCGATCCGCATAAACCGCTGGGACATATCAAACCAATGCCCCGGTCCCACCATTGTTCCATATTTTGATAAAAGCTTTTCGTAAAATACAGGATAATCTATATCCAGCTCTTTTTTTATTGCCGGGAAACATACCACACCCGCCTGCGGCAATACATATTCAAGCCTGTTTTCTTTTTGCAGCCACTCCTTCAGCACAGCAAGATTTTCAACAGCGCTTTTATTTATTTTTTGTTTCCAGTATGCTCTTTTTTGTAAAAACGAAAAGCAAAGTTCTTCATCCAGCACACTGTTGGTGATGTGGATCATTTCTTTTGCTGCCAGTAATTTTTCAAATAACCATTTATCTTTTGTTATTGCCCAGCCAATCCTTAAACCAGGTAAACCGTAAGCTTTGGATACAGATGAGATACTGATAACTTTTTCACTCATTGAAGCTGCCAGCGGGTAAGGCGCATCAAAGCAAATATCCCTGTAAGTTTCATCCACCAGCAGGTAAATATTGTTTGCCTCAGCAACAGCAATAATTTTTTTTAACTCTTCTTCTGCCAGCATCATTCCCGTTGGGTTATGCGGTGATGTAATGCTGATGAGTTTTGTATTACTGGTTACTGCAGCTTCCAGGGCAGCAATATCCAGCCGCCATTGATTTTCGATTGTAAGATCAATATAAGAAATAGCGCAACCAGCCGCTACAGGAACGGCTATATTGGTTGCATAATTTGGCCGTACCACCACCAGGTGGGATACAGCATTCAGCAGGCATGTATTGATCATAAACAATGCGGCGGCGGCGCCACAGGAAAGTAAAACATCGTCTTCGCTTATATTGCTGTATTGGTCTGCAATAAGCTTACGCAAAGCAGGCTTGCCTTTATGATCTGTATAAGCAAGCTTAACAGTTGTATCAATACCACCTATCTCTTGCAGCGACAGGTCAGCCACCGAACTTTCACTTAAATTATAAGCGATCGTTTCATATCCCCGCTCTTCGGGGCTTTCCACTTCTATCGGCATTCTTACATATTGCATACTGTATAATTAAAGATCTTCCAGTTCTTCCAATGCACCCTGCAACTCGCTGTAAGCATGCCTGTCTTCTGCTTTTTTTGTTTCAGCCATCCCATTTTTATATACAGCAATGGCCTCATCCGTTTTCCCATTCCGCTCCAGCAGTTTTCCCAGGTGATAATATGAACCGGTGTAACCCGGTTCCCGCTGCAGTATTGCTTCAAACAAAGACCGGGCAGTTGTATCATCACCAGCCTTTACATACTCCAGCGCCAGTGCATGCTGTAAAAAACTGTCATTGGGCGAAGCCTGTAAAAACTCCTTCAATTTCTCTATACGGTCCATCAATAAATATTTTTCAATTTTTTTATTTTCTATTTGGCTAAACCATTACCTTTGCATTAGTTGCATAAACAACCTTTTTTAACGATTCAAAATTTTCCGCATGAAAATATTGGTTTGCATCAGTAAAACACCCGATACCACAGCAAAAATAGCTTTCAGCGATAACAACACGAAATTTGCCGGCGACGGCGTACAGTGGATCATCAATCCATACGATGAATGGTATGCACTGGTAAGGGCCATCGAACTAAAAGAGGCAGATACATCCTCCACTATTCACCTGGTAACCGTTGGTGGCGCAGACACAGAACCCATCATCCGGAAAGCCCTGGCACTGGGCGGTGATGAAGCCATCCGTGTAAATGCAGAAAGCCATGATAGTTATTATATTGCTTCACAGATCGCTGAAATAGCCAAACAGGGCAGTTACGATCTTATCCTCACCGGTAAAGAAACCATCGATTATAATGGCTCTTCTATTGGCGGTATGGTGGCGGAGTTATTAGACCTGCCTTATATCTCTTTGGCAACAAAGTTTACACTTGAAGGAACAACTGCCGTAGTGGAACGTGAGGTAGATGGCGGTGCCGAAACAAACAAAGTGCAGTTACCCGTAGTGGTTAGTTGCCAGAAAGGCGTGGCAGAACAGCGCATTCCCAATATGAAAGGCATTATGGGAGCAAGAACAAAACCATTAAAAGTGGTTGAGCCTGCAGCTGCAGATGCACTTACATCAATCGTAAGTTTCGACCTGCCGCCAGCAAAAGCAGGTGTAAAACTGGTGCCTGCGGATAACCCCGAAGAACTGGTTCGCCTGCTGCACGAAGAAGCAAAGGTTTTTTAATGGATAATTGATAATGATTAAATGGATAATTTTTGTAATTTAAAGAGTGTTACAAAGATCTAAATTCAAATCATATCAACCATAAAACAAAACATTTTAAAAGACAAAAGCTTTGCTTTTGCTGTGAGAATAATAAACCTGTATAAGTATTTAAAGAAAGAACATGGTGAATATATCATTTCGCAGCAGCTGATCAGAAGTGGCACCTCGGTTGGTGTACTTATAAGAGAGGCTGAGCACGGTGAAAGCATCAAAGATTTTATTCACAAACTGAATATAGGATTAAAGGAAGCAAACGAATCAAAATACTGGCTTGATTTATTGATTGCTACAGATTTTCTAACTGAAAAAATGTACGAGTCTTTAAACAGAGATTGCGAAGAACTTTTAAAACTTTTAATCGCCAGCGTAAAAACAAGTAAACTTAAAATCAAATAAATTATCAATTATCCACTAATAAATTATCCATTATATGAGCGTTTTAGTTTTTATTGATCATGCTGATGGACATATACGTAAAGCCTCACTGGAAGCAGCCTGTTACGGTGCTAAAATTGCTGAACAAACTGGTACCACTGCCGAAGCGGTTGTACTGGGCAGCACTGCTGCAGACCTGGCTGCACTTGGTAAATACGGGATTAAAAAAGTACACACCATAAATGATGCATCTTTAAACAATCATGATGCACAGGTTTATACTAAACTGGTAGCCGAGGTTGCCACCGCAACAGGTGCAGCGGTGATCATATTCTCCAATAATATTGTGGGTAAAGCCGTGGCGCCGAGATTAAGTGCCAGGCTAAAAGCCGGGCTTGTAACAGGAGCAGTTGCATTACCTGATACCAGCAATGGATTCGTGGTAAAGAAAAATGTATTCAGTGGCAAAGCCTTTGCAAATATTGCCATCAGCAGTGCTGTAAAAATAATTGCACTCAACCCCAACTCATATGCAGTAACAGAAGCAGCCGGTACGGCTGAAGTGGTTCCTTTTAATGCAACTGTGGATGCGTCCAAAGTGCAGGTATCAGCCACCAGTAAAGTAGAAGGCGATGTGCCTTTGACCGAGGCTGAAATTGTGGTAAGCGGCGGCCGTGGATTAAAAGGACCTGAGAACTGGGCATTGGTAACAGATCTTGCAAAAGTGCTGGGTGCAGCTACAGCCTGCAGCCGTCCTGTGGCTGATGTACACTGGCGGCCACATCATGAGCATGTGGGGCAAACTGGTATTGCTATAGCACCCAATCTTTATATTGCCATTGGTATTTCTGGTGCCATACAGCACCTGGCCGGTGTCAACCGCAGTAAAACAATTGTTGTCATTAATAAAGATCCTGAAGCACCTTTCTTTAAAGCAGCGGACTACGGTATTGTAGGTGATGCATTTGAAGTGGTGCCAAAAATAACTGAAGCTATAAAGAAAATAAAAGGCTCGTAATTTTTTTTGAACCGGGCATTTGTGCACTTATCAGCTTCATTGGCGTCGCACACTTATACTGAATTTCTTTATTGAACTTTTTAATACCAACCACGGTTTATCACTGTGGTTTTTTATTTTTGAAAAAAGGAATGGGATGCATGCATTAAAAATTATTTTACCTGCAGCGCTGATGGTATTGTTCTGGCCGGGTATATATGCACAGAAGCCATTTGAAGGAAAGATAACCTACAAAATGAATCCCGTTGGTGATACATCGAAAAAGAAAACTTTTGCTGTATATTTTGGCAAAGGCAAATTACTTTTTGAAACCAACCCGACTGATAGTATGCAGGCTGGTCTTAAGCTGTATGACTTTACTGAAGGGAAAGCCTGGATGCTCAATTCTTTTGACAGTACTGCTGTTTATATGAACCTTATGCCCAGTTTTTTTTCTGCTGAAGCGGCAGTTGCAGACAGTACAGAAAAAAATATAAACATACTTAATTACAGGGCTGAGAAATTTACCGCACTTATACCGGCATCCTTCAGCAGCTAAAAAAGGTTGAATATTGGTTTAGTAAGGATATTTATTTCCCTGTCAGTGAAATGCAGAATTTTATCATGCCGCCTTTGATATCTTTAAAAAAGAATACTGTTTCACTCAGGTCAAAAATATTGCTGAATGTAGATAATGCGGATATAAAGGACATGCATATAGAGGCAATAGATATAAACGAAATACCTGTGGATACGGCGCTGTTTATCATTCCATCCTATTACAAGCTTATGTCGCAGGAAAAATATACCGAGAGCATGATGGAAAAAGCAAAAAAGATAATTTCAGAATAAGAATCTTATCAATAATTCAGTAAGAAATTACCCGGTCAGCGCTTCAAAAGCCAGTCTTTTTCCCAATTTTAAAAACAAAGCAATAAACCTTAAGAGTAAGTATTCCATATATAAAAAAACCTTAGTTTCGTACCTCATTTATGAAAAAGATAGAACTGGAAATAGTAGCCTTATCACACAGTATCACGCAAACGCATTCCTATGCCGTGGTACTAGGGGAAGTGAACGGGTTAAGGCGCCTGCCCATCGTAATCGGTGGATTTGAAGCACAGGCTATTGCCGTGGCCCTTGAACGGATGAGCCCCAGCCGCCCTCTTACCCACGACCTGATGAAAAACTTTATGATGGCCTTTAACGTGGACCTGCACGAAGTAATCATCAGTGACCTGCAGGAAGGTATTTTTTACAGCAAACTGGTGTGCAGCAGCGAGAACGATACAGTGGAAATAGACTCCCGTACTTCGGACGCCCTGGCACTGGCCGTACGTTTTGGTTGCCCTATTTACACCTACGACAATATTCTTGAAAGCGCTGGCATACTGATGGAAAATGATGAAAAGAAAAAAGCGGCCGCCCCGGTAACCAGCGAATCCGGCAGCAGGGACGACCTGAAATCAATGTCACTCCAGGAACTGGATACCCTTTTGAATGAAGTGCTGGAACAGGAAGATTATATCAGGGCCATCGCCATCAGGGATGAGATCAAATCAAGAAAGAAATAAAGGAATGGATAATTGATAATTTTATAATGGATAATTCTTTCCATTTTGAAACTCTTTCCAATAATTGCGCCCTTTAAACACCAGGCATTATCAATTAATCCATTATCAACTATCAATTAAATGCTTGTTTTCCCCAATTGCAAGATCAATATTGGCCTGCACATTCTCACCAAAAGAGCAGATGGTTTTCATAACCTTGAAACTGTTTTTTATCCTGTTCCCTTAAAAGATGCACTCGAAATAATTCACACAAAAGATCAGTCCACAACAGTATTTTCGGCCTCGGGCATTGAGGTGCAGGGAAAAAGTGAAGACAATATTTGCCTGAAAGCATACCGGCTTTTAAAAAAAGATTTTTCTCAACTGCCGGCTGTACAAATACACCTGCATAAGGCCATACCGGTTGGTGCAGGTCTGGGTGGTGGTTCATCAGATGCAGCCTTTACACTCAGCTTGCTCAACACAAAATTTCAATTAGGTTTATCGCAGGAGCAGCTTATTGAATATGCTTTACAACTGGGCAGCGATTGTCCATTCTTTATCAAAAATGAGCCCTGTTTTGCCAGCGGCCGTGGAGAAATATTTGAGCCTGTTTCTGTAAGCCTCGCAGGCTATTATTTATTGCTGGTAAACCCGGGCATCCATATCAATACCGGCTGGGCATTTACCGAATTAAGCAAGATAAAAAATGAGCTGCCGGCAGGTAATTTAAAAGCGGTTGTTGAACTGCCGGTAGAAAACTGGAAAGATGCTGTTACCAATCATTTTGAAGCAGCCATTGTTACGCATTATCCGGTTATTGCAGCAATTAAAGACCAGTTATACAATGCCGGCGCTGTATATACGGCCATGAGCGGCAGCGGAAGCACCCTGTATGGACTGTTTAAAAAAGAGCCGTCTTCTATATCTTTCCCAGAACACTATTTCACCCATATTGCTTTGCTTTAAAAAATGTTAAGATTTTGGGCTGTATAGCCCGGAAACACTGCATTTTAAGCGATTAATGCTTTCATTTTTATAACTTGCGGCTTTAAATGTTCCGAATGAAAAGAAGCTTGTCGTTATTTATTGCATCCGTACTGTTCAGCCTGCCGATCCTTGCCCAAACATCCATCCTCCCTGCCCCAAAAATCTGGTACCAGATGGACAAAGACAGTACCGGTTATTATGGTATCAGCCTGAACAAAGCCTATGGTTTTGTAAAAGCAAAAAAATTAAAAAGTAATAAAGTGGTGGTGGCAGTTATCGACAGTGGTGTTGATACTGCACATGAAGACCTGAAGCAGGTGCTTTGGGTAAATAAAAAAGAAATACCCGGCAATGGTATTGATGATGATAACAACGGGTATGTGGATGATGTGCACGGCTGGAATTTTGTAGGTGGCAGGGATGGCCGCAATGTAAAAGAGAACAGCCTGGAAGCAGTACGGCTTTATCATAAACTAAAAGACAAATTTGGAAGTGTTATACCGGATGAATCTTCTGTAAAACCAGAGGAAAAAGATGAAGTGGAACTATATAAAAAAGTACAGCAGAAATTACTGGGAGATATTAACCCTGCACAGGTATTTATTTACAAAAGACTGTTGTCTGTATTTCAAAAAGGCGATACCATTATACAGAAAGATTTGGGAAAGGCCGAATACAACTGTGAAGACCTGGAGAAATATTACCCAACCAATGCGGATGCAAAAAGATCTAAAAGCCTGATGGATGAATTATGTATTAACAACAAAGGCGAGCAGATATTAAACACCGATCTTACTTCACAATTAAGCGCCGACATTAAAAAGGCTGAAGCACTGGAAGTGGAACCGACAGATTTCAGGAAAGAAATTGTAAAGGATAATGAAAATGATATCAGTGACCGTTATTATGGCAATAATGACCTGATGGCTGCTACATCTTTACATGGCACCCACTGTTCTGGTATTATTGCTGCTGCAAGAGGTAATGACAAAGGACTGGATGGCATAACGGACAATGTAAGTATTATGATGGTACGTGCTGTTCCGGATGGTGATGAACATGATAAAGATGTTGCCAATGCAATCCGTTATGCAGTTGATAACGGGGCACAAGTGATCAGTATGAGTTTTGGAAAAGATTTTTCCCCACAGAAAAAATGGGTGGACGATGCAGTAAGATATGCTGAAAGCAAAAATGTGCTGATGGTGCATGCTGCAGGGAATGATGCAAAGAACAACGACACCACAGATAATTATCCTTCTCCAAAATACCTGGATGGTAAAACAGCTTCTAACTGGATAGAAGTGGGCGCCAGCGGGGACCCAACCAACGGTGGTCTTACAGCTTATTTCAGTAATTACGGTAAGCATACTGTTGACCTGTTTGCACCTGGCGTAAACATTTATTCAACACTGCCCGGGGGAGATAAATATGGTAATGAATCCGGTACCAGCATGGCATGTCCTGTTGTAGCCGGCACGGCAGCATTATTGCTGGAGTATTTTCCAAACCTCAGTGCAAAGCAATTAAAATATGTAATAGAGAAGTCGGCACAGGCTCCGGATATGGAAGTGAAAACGCCGGGTACCGGAGAATTGGTTAAGCTGTCTGAAATATGTAAAACAGGCGGACTATTGAATGCGTACGAAGCAGTGAAGCTGGCCAGTACGGTAAAAGGCGACAGGAACAAAGCAGTGAAGAAAACAAAAGAAGTTTTACCGAAATCAAAGCTTTCTAAAAATAAAAAAGGATAATACGCTCCTGCTGAATAAATCATTAGATTGCCGGGTAAATTGCCCGGCAATCTATTTTTAAAACTCTTGCATATGTCAAAACCATCTCCAACAGGCAATCCTGGTTATTTTAAAATATACACTGACCAGGTGGTTGAAACAGACCTGGCCACAGCATTTCAAAACCAGTCTGCCGGTTTTGAAGAATTTTTAAACCGTATCAGTGAAGAAAAATCTCTTTATGCTTATGCCGATGGCAAATGGACAATAAAAGAAATGCTGCAGCATATTATTGATGCCGAAAGAATTTTTGCCTACAGGGCTGTATGTTTTGCAAGAGGTGAAGCAATCAACTTGCCAGGTTTTGAGGAGAATGATTATGCTGCGAACTCACATGCAAATGAACGCAGCTGGAAAAGCATTGTGGAAGAATTTATCATCAACAGGAGATCAATTGAACTGATGTTTGCCAGTTTTACAAATGAAGTATTAGCACTTTCAGGCACAGCCAATAACAATACCACCAGCGTGGAAAGTATCGGTTTTATTATCGTGGGACACTTTAATCATCATAAAAAAGTCTTGCTGGAAAGATACCTATAGTGCCGCAATAGACCTGGCTGCAATCCACGCTGTAGTCCACGCATTCTGAAAATTAAACCCGCCCGTAATGCCATCCACATCCAGTACTTCACCGGCAAAAAATAAATGAGGGACTTTTTTGCTTTGCATTGTATTCGGATCCACTTCATCCAGGGTAATACCGCCTGCAGTAACAAATTCTTCTTTATAGGTGGTTTTGCCTTTTACCTCAAATTCCTGTGCACAGATAATTTTAACCAGTTTATTTTGTTCTTTGGCAGGAAGGTCGGCCCATCTTGCATCTTCGTGTATGCCTGACTGTTGCAGCAGGTACTGCCATAAACGTTGTGGCAGGTGAAAAGGATTACGGTTTACAATTTTCTGTGCAGCAATTTCAAAACGGATTTGCTGCAGTTTTTCACGTAATGTATTTTCATTAAAGGCCGGCAGCCAGTTAACCACTATTTTAAAATGCCAGTTACAGGCTGACAGTTCTCTTGCAGCCCAGGCAGATAATTTTAAAATTGCTGGTCCGCTCATCCCCCAGTGGGTAATAAGCAAAGGACCTTCGGAAGATAATTTTGATCCGCTGATCTTTACTGCTGCATTCTCAGCAACAACCCCCATCAGTGAAACAATATCATTACCGGGCATATTAAATGTAAATAAAGACGGTACGGGTTCGCTGATGGCATGCCCCAGTTGTTTGAGCCATTCAAACTGTGCTGATTTTGGATAACCACCGCTTGCTATACAGACATAATCTGCCGGCAAATTTTTATTATCTGCAAAACTGATGGACCATACTCCATTCATTGCTGATAATTCACGAACCTCCCTGTTCATTAAAATATTTACATTGTATTTGTTGGCTTCTTTTATTAAGCAGTCGATAATTGTTTGCGATGAATCGGTAGCAGGAAACATTCTTCCATCAGCCTCTGCTTTAATCTGCACCCCTCTTTCATTAAACCAGCTGATAGTATCAGTTGTAAAGAAATGGTGAAATGCCTTTTTTAAAAAATTACCGCCACGGGGATATTTCCTAACCATTTCTGCAATGCTGAAACAGTTATGTGTAACATTACACCTGCCTCCCCCACTTATCCTCACTTTGCTTAACAGCTTACTGGTTTTTTCCACGATAAATACTTCCAGCAACGGGTTCATTCGTGCTGCATTCACTGCACAGAAAAAACCAGCTGCACCGCCGCCAATAACCACCAGTCGTTTTTTATTCATCAATAACGTAACTTAGATAGTGTCAAAAATAAGATAAAAGGACTAAGAGGTTAAAAGAGTTAAGAAGAGATAAAAAGAGTTAAAGGTTTTATTATTAATAAACGAATAAACAAGCATACCGACCATTATGGCCAAGGCAACCACAAAAAAAGAAATAAAGCAAATGCCGGTGATCCCCTACGAAAAAATAAGAGAGAACCTGAAAACCGGTGACATTGTTTTTTGCAGCGGCAGCTATTTGTTTTCAGGCATTATACAAAATCTTACCAAAAGTGTATGGAGCCATGTGGCAGTGGTATACAAAGACGAAGAACTTGGCCGTGTATTAATGCTGGAGGCAGAACCACAGATCGGTATAAGGCTTATACCTTTATCCAATTATTTAAAAGATTATAAAGGCAGCAAGAGAAAATACAAAGGACAAATAGTCATCGGCCAGTTAAAAGATCCGATTGAACAAATGCAGCTCAACAGGGGTATCAGTTTTGGGTTGGATTCGCTTACACGACCATATGATAACTATGAAATATTCAGGATCATGATCCGTATCCTGTTTAAAATAAGCAAGCGGGAACGTAACCGTAGTTATATATGCAGTGAGCTGGTAAGAGATGTATTTGCCAAAGCAGGCGTGATCATTCAATACAAAGACACTTATATAAGCCCCAATAATATCTGGACAGATGACCGGGTGATAAGTAAATACAGGGTACTTTAATTAACTGATAACATCGTCTGTGACAGATCTGTATAATTAGAGTAATTCATTTAATTCCTGTAACTTTTCATACATAATTGCACCGTATGGAACGCTTTGTTTATTTCTGGGATCATATCAGTACCGGTCAGCGGTTGTTAAGTGTAATGGCGCCGCTTATCTTCTTCTGGCTGCTTGAATATGTAGTACCGTTGGTTCATTTTGATAAAAGCTATAAAAAAATCAGGCATACAGGTGTGAACCTTGTCTTTTTAAGCACCACTTTTATCCTGAATCTTATCCTTGGTATTGGCACAGTTGCCGTATGTCATTGGGTTACTCAAAAGAACATTGGTTTGCTGAACTGGCTGGCTGTACCCCTCTGGGCAAAGACATTGACAGTATTATTTGTAATGGACCTGTTTGCACAATACATTCCACATTACCTGATGCATAAAGTAAAACCGTTGTGGCGTTTTCACGTGGTACATCATAGTGACACACACGTGGACGTTAGCACGGGAACAAGACATCATCCCGGTGAATGGATAATAAGAGAAGGTTTTACTATTATTGGTGTGATCGTACTGGGTGTACCGGTGGGTCTCTATTTCATGCACCGCAGTTTCCAGGCATTATTTACTTATTTCAACCATGCCAATATCAGCCTGCCAAAGTGGCTTGACCGTACGATAGGTTTAATATTTGTTTCACCTGATATGCACAAGTTCCATCATCATCACAAAAGGCCATGGACAGATATGAATTTTGCCAATTCATTTTCTTTATGGGACAGATTTTTTGGTACGCTTGTATATGATGATACGAAGAAGATCCGGTACGGTATTGATACACTGGAGGACAATATGGATGAAAATATTGCTTACCAGATGAAGCTGCCCTTTGATCACAATATACAAGTTACAAGACCGGAAGAAGAACAGGTTTAATGCCCTCTCTTTTCAAAACCGATACTTTGCAGCAGGGTAACACTTTTTGCAAAATCATTTTCCATTACCAGCACCAGGTCATTAGAAAAACTTGATACCAGCACAATATCTATACCTGCTTCCGCAAGTTTACCCGTAATGTATGCGATAAAACCAACGCAGTAAAAAGGTTTGCCGCAGCGGATATTTAATAACCGCCACTTTTCTTTGTTAGCTTCATATTCACCAATATATTGAAGATTACTTTCTGCAGTTACAACTGTAATTTCTGTGTTATCCTGCACTACTACCAAATGTTTTTCAGGATATAATAATTGCTTTACACTTGTATAAATATATACTTCATCTTCAATAGTGAACCAACTTGCATTTACTACTTCCTGTAAGCGTTCATTCATGGCCGGAACCTGCATGTATTTTTATTTTCGGGGTACAAATGTAGTATACAGAATTCTATAAATTATGTTACAGGCTCTCAACTTCTATTCATTCCTGAAATCAATTGTGCCGGGTTTACCGCCGGAAATAATTTTATCAGTGATGAGCCTGCTTCGGGAAATCCCCAAATGTAATACCATATAATTCACAACTGCTTCCCGTCGTTTAATTGCCAATTTTTGCTGTTGAAGAGTTGTACCTGCAGGATAAGCTGTTACAATAATATTTACAAAAGGATTTTCTTTCATTTTCCCAGCCAATACATTCAGCTTATCTTTTTCTTTCGCAGCAAGGGTTGCTGTATTCTTTGCAAAAGAAACTGTTGGAAAATCATCAATAAAAGAAATAACGGGAGCACCACCCATTTCATTTTTTAAAAAACAACTCGCCAGTTTCTTTCTTTCGTACAGGACAATATCATATACCGCATTATCCATGGCAGGGTGATAATTTCTTATCACCGGTACCAGGTTCTCAAAGCTAAAGGTAATGGTTTGAGGTATTGTTCTTCCTTCATTCAATCTAACAGAAAAATTACCACTGGTATCAGTATAAATATCACCGATTACGGCTGAATTTATTTTTGCATTTGTAAGCGGTCTGCCGGTCCAGTCCTTAATGCTGCCGGAAATTATTGTATCCTTTTCTGCAGGAACGATCCTTGCTGCAGTTGAACAGCTTTGCACCATCTCAATAATGGGATGATTTGTTACTGGTTTGCCAGAATAAGCTTTAAGTGTTACCAACGTTGCAACAGCAGCTGCAATATTTTTGAAATATACAGGCAGACAGTATTTAGCAACTGGCGCAATGATCTGCCTGTTTAGTTGAGATGTATGAAACCTGCCGCAGGGAATACTTGTTGTTGAGGAAAAATAATTGAACAGTTCTTTATCCGTCATCTGTGTAAAATCAACAACTGTCTTTTTACAGTTAGTACAAAATCTTCCATTGCTTCTATGTTCCATTTGCTCCCAATCTTCTCCGCAGGGTTTTGGTAAACTGATGTATAACTTTTTATTTTTTGCAGCCATAAATATTTTGATTGTACAAGATAAATAATATACTTAACTGGAAGGAAGCGATTTTTGGTTGGGTGGCTCTTATAAAAACAGCCTTTATAAAAATACGGCGCCGGGCAAAGCCCGGCGCCGTAAAAATTAATTGATATTACCTTAATAACCCGAATATAAATTTTCATTCGCTCTTTCCGCAGCCTCTATTTCTGTGAATGAAGAAAGCACATCCGCTTTGCCACGCTGTACACAAACGGTATGTTCATAATGGGCTGCAGCTTTACCATCGATGGTCCTTACAGTCCAGCCATCATCATCATAGAATACTTCTTTTTTGCCGAGGTTGATCATTGGTTCAATAGCAATCACTGTCCCTTCTTTTAATTTATCACCATTACCCCTTTTACCATAGTTAGGAACCTGCGGATCCTCATGCAGCCTGCGGCCAAGCCCGTGTCCCACCAGCTCTCTCACCACACCATAACCACGTTCACGTTCTGTGTATTGCTGTATGGCATAAGAGATGTCTCCCACCCGGTTGCCATGCACAGCTTTTTCAATGCCTTTATACAGAGAAGCTTTTGTATCCTTCATCAAACGTTTTACATCATCACTTACATTGCCAATACCAAAAGTATAAGCACTGTCGCCATGAAAACCATTTTTAAAAACACCCACATCAACAGAAACCAGGTCCCCATCTTTTAGCGGCGCATCAGTAGGGAAACCATGCACCACTGCATCATTTACCGATATACAGCAGGCAAATGGAAAAGGTGGCTTACCATAACCTTTAAAGGATGGAGTGGCGCCATTATCCTGTATAAATTTATCAGCAATATCATTCAGCTCCAGTGTGGAAATACCGGGCTTAATGAGTGATGCCACCAATGCAAGTGTTTTGCTTACCAGCAACGCACTCTGGCGCATCAGCTCTATTTCTTCTTTATTCTTGTAATAAACCATTGAAATACCTTTTGGAAAAATTATACTTAAAACAAACCCTGACGAAATCGCCAGGGTCTGTCAATATTTTTACTCTTCAAAAACCCATTCGGGGCTTGGGGCTACATACCACTCGCTACAGTCTGCCTGCCCTGTATCCTGCCACTGCTCATCAAGCCATCATACTGGCGCATGAGCAACTGGGTTTCTATTTGTTGAAGTGTATCTAAAATTACACCCACCATAATTAATAACGAAGTACCACCATAAAAGGTTGACCAACCCTGCTGCGTTCCCAGCAATAACTGAACAAATCCTGGTAAAATACCCACCAGTGCCAGTAAGATAGCGCCCGGTAAAGTAATGCGGTCCATGATCGTACCAATGTAATCTGCTGTAGGCTGACCTGGTTTAACACCCGGGATAAAACCGTTGTTGCGTTTGAGGTCTTCCGCCATTTGCTTTGGGTTAAAGATAAGCGCTGTGTACAGGAAGGTAAAGGCGATCACACACACAGAATAAACAACCATGTATATCCAGCTGGTATGATCTGTAAAGTGCCTTGCCCAGCCACCACCGGTAAAACCAGAGAAAATTGTCGGTAAGAATAATATAGCCTGTGCAAAGATGATTGGCATTACACCCGCTGCATTCACTTTTAAAGGAAGGAAGTTTCTTGCGCCACCAAACTGCCTGTTACCAACGATCTGTTTTGCATAATTCACCGGCACCCTTCTTGTGCCCTGGATCAGCATGATAAGACCCATGATGATTGCCAGCAATAAACCGATCTCGATCAATAATAATAATAAACCCTTTGCAGCACCACTGGTAAACCTTGAAGTGAACTCCTGCATAAATGCTTCCGGTAAACGTGCAAGGATACCCATCATAATGATGATGGAAGTACCATTACCCAAACCTTTGTCAGTAATTTTTTCACCCAGCCACATTACAAATAAAGTACCCACTGTAAGTATTATCACTGTTGATACAATAAAGTAACTCTGGAATGCCGGGATCAATGCTTCTGCATTACCCTGGCTTTTTAAATAACCGATATAAGCTGCAGCCTGGAAGGCAGTAACGATAACGGTGAGGTAACGTGTCCACTGGTTAATTTTTTTACGGCCGCTCTCCCCTTCCTTCTGTATCTTCTGCATTTGAGGTACCAGGATGGTAACGAGCTGCATAAAGATAGATGCGGAGATATATGGCATAATACCCAATGCAAAAATGGATGCCTTATGAAAAGCACCACCCACAAATGCATCCAGCAGGCCAAGCATACCAGACTTTGTACTGTTTTCTAAGTTTGACAGTTTATTAGGATCAATACCAGGCAGTACGATAAAAGAACCGACACGGTAAATAAATACTAACAGTAATGTATAGAGTATCTTTTTCCTCAACTCCTCAATGCTCCAGATATTCTTAAGCGTTTGAATGAATTTCTTCACAGACTAAAATGATTTAATTGTTGTCTTATTAAACTAAAAAGGCGCTTATCATACCTGCCCCAAAAGGCAAGCAGGAATGCGCCTGCAAATATCGGGTAATTATTTTACTATCTCAACACTTCCGCCAGCAGCTTCAATAGCAGCTTTTGCGGTAGCACTAACAGCGTTCACCTTAAAGGCATATTTGCCTTTAACTTCTCCTTTACCAAGGATTTTCACACTGTCTGTACGGCTGATCAAACCATTGATATATAAGTTCTCAAGGCTGAATTCAGTAATATTGAATTTTTCTGCAAAGTGATCTACCTGGCCAACATTGAACACTTTATGTTCAACACGGCTGATATTTTTAAAACCACGTTTTGGAATACGGCGCTGGATAGGCATCTGGCCACCTTCGTGAGCCATTTTGCTTTTATAACCTGCACGGCTCTGGCCACCTTTGTTACCTTTGGTAGCAGTACCACCTTTACCACTTGCTTCACCACGGCCAAGACGCTTTTCTTTGTGCGTTGCTCCTTTGGCGGGTCTTAAAGAATGTAAATTCATATTTATTGATTTTGTACTTACGGGGCATCAACCCCTCGCTTTTAAAATTATTTTGAATTAAAAATTCTAAATTTTGAATGAGATGCGAATATTTTAAAATTCACCATTCAAAAATCTAAAATAACTTAAGCCAACTCTTCTACTTTGATCAGGTGGTTCACTTTTGTAACCATACCCAGGATCTGCGGGGTGGCTTCCACTTCAACAGAAGCATTCAGCTTTTTCAAACCCAATGCCACCATTGTTCTTTTCTGGCGCTCCGGCCTGTCTATTACACTTTTAACTTGTGTTATCTTAATCTTTGCCATAACTTGTAAAGTTGTAAGCTATAAGTTATAAGTTGTAAGTGTAAACTGTGCTTATTACTTACCGCTTATTACTTATTGCTTTATTATCCGTTAAAAACTTTCTTTAAAGCGATATTTCTTGTTTTAGCAACAGCAACCGGTTCCCTTAAAGTAGCCAGTGCTTTTACAGTTGCTTTTACCACATTATGAGGGTTAGCAGAACCCAGGCTTTTAGCCAGTACGTCTGTAATACCTGCACTTTCAAGCACCGCCCTCATACTGCCTCCCGCTATCACACCAGTACCATGAGCAGCTGGTTTGATCAGGATCTTTGCAGCACCCTGTTTGGTGAACTGATCATGAGGTATGGTACCATTCATAACAGGCACTTTAATCAGGTTTTTCTTGGCATCTTCAATCCCCTTTGTAATAGCTTCCTGTACTTCCTTTGCTTTACCAAGGCCCTGTCCAACAATACCATTGCCATTTCCCACCACTACCAGTGCAGAAAAGCTGAAGGCACGGCCGCCTTTGGTTGTTTTTACCACACGGTTAATAGAAACTACTTTTTCTTTTAACTCCAGGTCGCCAGCCTTTACCTTGAGATCATTTGTTCTTGACATGTATAGTTCGTATTAGAATTGTAAATTTTAGAATTGTAAACCACCTTCCCTTGCTCCTTCAGCAACAGCCTTTACACGGCCATGATAAATATAACCACCACGGTCAAATACCACTGTAGTAACGCCCAGTTCAGATGCTTTTCTTGCTATAGCAGCACCCACCAGTTTGCCCTTTTCAGTTTTGGTAACTTTCTGTGCCTGGATATCTTTATCTTTTGAAGAAGCAGAAGCAATGGTAGCTCCGCTTTCATCATTGATCAACTGAGCGTAAATATCAGCATTACTCCTGAATACACTTAATCTTGGTTTTGCTGCAGCACCGCTTATTTTTTTGCGGATGCGGTATTTGATTTTTTGCCTTGCAGTTGCTTTCGAATTCATAACTTTTTATTTTGCTTTCCTGATTCTGCCAGGAAAATGTTTATTCGTTTATTTGTTTAGCTGTTTACCAGTTCTTACCAGTAAACTAACAAACCAATCAACCAGTTTACTTACCAGCCGCTTTACCAGCTTTTCTCCTCAGTACTTCACCTTCAAATTTCACACCTTTACCTTTGTATGGTTCTGGTTTACGCAGGCTGCGGAGTTTAGCACATACCTGGCCGAGTAATTGTTTATCACTTCCTTCCAGGCTGATCATTGGGTTTTGACCTTTTTCCTGTGAAGTAGCCACTTTTAATTCTTTTGGTACTTCAAAGATGATGTTGTGAGAGTAACCCAGCGCCAGGTCAAGAATATTACCCTGGTTAGCTGCTTTAAAACCCACACCCACCAGCTCCAGTTTTTTTGCGTAACCATCAGTAACACCTTTCACCATATTGTTTACCAAAGAACGGTATAAGCCATGCAGGGCACGGTGACGGATCTGGTCAGTAGGACGGCCGAACTCAACAGATGATTCTTTTACCTCTACTTTAATATCACGGTCGATAGCCTGTTTTAATTCACCTTTTGGCCCTTTAACTGTAATTACATTGTCAGCTCCTACAGTGATTGTTACTCCTTTTGGAAACTCTACTGGTTTTTTTCCTATCCTTGACATAACCGGTTTAATTTATTTGTTTTATAATCTTTGGTTGTGTTCAGCCACGGTTAAGGCTTAATTGTCAAACCAATTTTTCAACTATTAATAAACGTTACACAATACTTCACCACCTACATTCTGTGCTTTCGCTTCTTTATCGGTCATTACACCTTTAGACGTAGAAATGATTGAAATGCCCAAACCATTTTTAACCCTTTTGAATTCTTCAGGTTTAGCATATGTACGCAAACCCGGGCGGCTTACCCTTTCCAGGCTCTGTATAACAGGCAGCTTGGTGGCAGCATCATATTTCAATGCGATCTTGATCACACCCTGTTTACTATCTTCTTCAAATTTGTATTTCAGGATATAACCTTTATCATACAAAATTTCAGTGATGCGTTTTTTTAAGTTAGAAGCCGGAATTTCCACGATACGGTGATTAGCCATCTGTGCATTACGGATTCTTGTAAGAAAATCTGCTATAGGATCAGTTACCATTGTTATTTCTAATTAGTTTTTTAATAATTTATTTCAATGCGATATCCTTTTTTCAAAAGGAGTCAAGCAGTAACTACCAGCTTGCTTTTGTTACTCCCGGAATTTTACCTGCCGAAGCCATATCACGGAACTGGTTTCTTGAAATCCCGAAGTGACGCATGTAACCTCTTGGACGACCAGTTAACTGGCAACGGTTTCTTAAACGTACAGGGCTCGCATTCTTTGGAAGCTCATCAAGAGCTTTGTAATCACCAGCTGCTTTAAGCGCCGCTCTTTTTTCAGCATATTTAGCACTCAGTGCTGCACGCTTTCTTTGCCTGGCTTCTACAGATTTTTTTGCCATGTTCTGTTAGTTATTTTGTTTTTACTTTTTAATGTTTTTGAATGGCATACCCAGTTCTTTCAGTAACTCGTATGCTTCTTCGTTAGTACCTGCAGTGGTTACGAAAGTAATATCCATACCAGTGATCTTATTCACTTTATCGATATCAATTTCAGGGAAAATGATCTGTTCTGTGATACCGAGTGTATAGTTACCACGGCCATCAAAAGATTTGTCATTTACACCTTTAAAATCACGTACACGTGGCAGTGATACTGATACAAACCTGTCCAGGAATTCGTACATCTTAACTCCACGCAGCGTAACCCTTGCACCAATCGGCATGTTCTTACGCAGTTTGAAGTTGGAGATATCTTTCTTACTCATGGTTGGTACAGCTTTCTGGCCGGTAATAT
Organism: Ferruginibacter sp.; assembly: GCA_047600665.1. Classification (GTDB taxonomy): domain Bacteria; phylum Bacteroidota; class Bacteroidia; order Chitinophagales; family Chitinophagaceae; genus Ferruginibacter. The sequence continues at coordinate 278,596 of JASGKJ010000002.1, read as the reverse complement.
TGCTCAGCTCTTCTACTGCTATATCAACTAATTTTTTATCAGCTACTGCGCCATTCACGCCGCGGTTCAAGCAAATTTTTGTAAGCTTGGGAGCCTGCATGATGGTTTTGTAACCAAATTTTTTCATCAACGCCGGTACAACTTCTTTGCTGTACTTGGTTGCCAGTCTTGGAGTGTATGTTGTTGTTGCCATTATTTTATAACCTCCCCTGATTTTTTAGATGTTCTTACTAATTTACCGTTCTCCCTTGTTCTCTTTACTTTCGCTGGAGCACCGGCTTTGGCATCCCAAAGCATCACATTAGAAATAGAGATAGGTGCTTCCACTTTCACAATACCGCCTTTGGTATTCTGAGAAGTTGGTTTGGTATGTTTGGTAACAATGTTCACACCTTCCACCAGCACACGTGCCTTATCCAGGATCACTTCTTTCACCTTGCGTGGTTTTTTCAGGTCTTTATCATCACCTGCGATCACCACTACAGTGTCACCTTTTTTAATGTTAAACTTCGGTTTAAATCTTGTACTCATTTTATTAAGTCGCTTTTTACAGCTTTTGATTTTCTTTTGTTATCGGCTTTTACAGCCTTTGTCAGCATCGTTGTGTCACTCACTTGTACACCTGTTCATCATTCGCCCTTACAGCACTTCCGGTGCCAGTGAAATGATTTTCATGTAACCTTTATCCCTCAGTTCCCTTGCAACAGGGCCGAAGATACGTGTACCCCTTGGCTCGTCTGATGCATTCAGCAATACTACTGCGTTGTCATCAAAACGGATATAAGAACCATCTTTGCGGCGCAGCTTGTTGGTTGTTCTTACAATTACTGCTTTGCTAACGGTACCTTTTTTAATACCACCTGCAGGCATTGCATCTTTTACAGTAACAACGATTTTGTCGCCGATCTTTGCATAATCCTGGCCTGAGTTACCCAGCACACGGATACATAACACTTCTTTAGCGCCACTATTATCTGCTACATTTAATCTGCTTTCTTGCTGAATCATTTCTTTATTATTTGTGATTTGGGATTTATGATGTTTGATTTTCCTAAATCCAAAACAGTTTTCTAAATTTTATAACCATTCGAATGCCGTCATAAATCCGGCATCAGAAATCATAAATCTTACTTCACTTTTTCAACCACTTCCACCAGCCTCCAGCGTTTTGTTTTGCTCATTGGCCTGGTTTCCATAATCTTTACTGTATCACCAATACTGCACTCGTTCTTTTCATCATGTGCATGAAATTTGGTGGTCTTTTTCAAGAACTTACCATACAGCGGGTGTTTTACTTTTCTTTCAACATTTACTGTAATAGTCTTATCCATCTTGTTGCTCGACACAACACCGATCCTCGTTTTGCGTAAGTTTCTTGTTACTGTAGTAGCTTCACTCATTGTTGCAAATTTTTAAAGCTTATAATTTATATAGCGCTTTCTTTACTTTTTAAGATTGTTTTTAAACGGGCAATATCCTTGCGTAACAGGCGAACACTAACCGGGTTTTCCAGTGGTGTTACACTGTGGGCAAAAGACAATTTCCTTAAACGTAATTCGTCTTCTGCAATTTTAGCTTTGAGTGCTTCCACATCAAGCCCTCTTACGCTGTTTAAAAAATCTGCTTTCTTTGCCATTTTATTTTTTGACTTTTTTCTTTTAACTTATTATGCTGTGTAATCCCTTCTTACCACAAACTTTGTAGCGATAGGTAATTTCTGTGCTGCCAGTTCAAATGCTTCTTTCGCCACCTGCATTGGTACACCATCAGCTTCAAACAAGATGCGGCCTGGTTCCACTACAGCTGCCCAGTATTCAGGGTTACCTTTACCTTTACCCATCCTCACTTCCAAAGGCTTTTTAGTGATTGGTTTATCAGGGAATATCCTGATCCAAACGTTACCTTCTCTTTTCATGTGACGTGTCATCGCCTGGCGGGCACTTTCGATCTGCCTGTTGGTTAACCAGATTGGTTCCAGTGCTTTTAAGCCAAATGAACCGAAAGAAATGGTAGTGCCTCTTTTAGCCACTTCCCTGATACGGCCTTTCTGTGCTTTTCTATGCTTTGATCTTTTTGGTTGTAACATCTTATTTCGATTTAAGATTTGTGATGTAAGATTTAAGATCTCTATTCATCCAAATCAATTATTCTTTTAAAACTAACTGCGGAAAATATTAAATCTTAAATCCGCAATCTGGAATCAGTTTAGTTCCTTCTTCCGCCACCGCCACGGCCACCGCGGTCTCCACCACCTCTCCTGTCGCCATGACCACCACGCCTGTCATCTCTCCTGTCACCACGGCCACCTTCAAATCCGCCTCTTTCATTTCTTTCACCACCTTCTTTACCACCACCGGCAAGAATGTTTGGATTCAGGTCTCTCTTAGCCAGCACTTCACCTTTACAGATCCATACTTTTATACCGATCTTACCATATACAGTTTGTGCGAAAACACTTGCATAATCAATATCCATACGCAGTGTATGCAATGGTGTACGGCCCTGTTTAATTTCTTCGCTACGGGCAATTTCAGCACCACCCAAACGGCCACCACACCTTACTTTAATACCTTCAGCACCCATACGCAGGGCAGAAGCGATAGACATTTTTACAGCACGTTTGTAATTGATACGGCCTTCGATCTGGCGTGCAATGGTATCAGCAACGATCTGTGCATCCAGTTCAGGCCTGCGGATCTCGAGGATGTTGATCTGCACATCATCTTTACCTGTCAGTTTCTTCAACTCTTCTTTGATTCTGTCCACTTCACCACCACCTTTACCGATGATGATACCTGGTTTGGAAGTATGAATGGTAACGATCAGTTTGTTCAGTGTACGCTCAATAACGATTTTTGAGATACCACCTTTGTTGATACGTGCATTCAGGTAATTCCTGATTTTGTTGTCTTCAATCAGCTTGCTGCCAAAATCTTTTTTATTGGCATACCAGTTACTGTCCCATCCGCGGATGACACCTAATCTCAGACCTACAGGATTTGCTTTTTGACCCATATGATTGGTTAATTCGTTTTAATTAATTTTTGCTGTCAACAGTTAATGTTACGTGGTTGCTGCGTTTGCGGATCTTGTATCCACGGCCCTGTGGTGCAGGACGCATACGTTTGATCACTCTTCCACCATCTACCATCACCGTTTTTACGACCAGTTTGGCGTCTTCCACTTTAGCACCTTCATTCTTCTGTTCCCAGTTATTGATAGCGCTTTTTAAAAGCTTGTACATTGGAACAGCCGGGTGTTTTGTATTGAACTGCAATACACCCAATGCTTTTTCAACTTCCATACCACGGATCAAATCAGCCAGCAAACGCATCTTGCGTGGTGATGTTGGATAATTTCTGAGTTTTGCTACTGCTTCCATTTTTATTATAAGTTTTAAGTTGTAAGTCGTAAGTTGTAAGTTGTAAGTTTTTACTTATTACTTATCACTTATTACTTAGCTCTCTTATGCTATTTTCTTACTTGAGTGACCTTTAAAGTTTCTTGTTGGTGCAAATTCACCTAATTTATGACCTACCATAAATTCTGTAACATACACAGGGATGAATTTATTACCGTTGTGTACTGCCAGGGTATGACCTACAAAATCAGGAGTAATCGTAGAACGGCGGCTCCATGTTTTGATCACACTTTTCTTTGCTTTGCCTTCATTGATTCCAAGCACTTTACCTTCCAGGCTTGCATCTACATAAGGACCTTTTTTTACTGAACGTGGCATATTTTATTTTTGATTTATGATCTGCGACTTAAGATTTGAATCTCAAATTCCCGATCTCGTTTATTCTCCCTGCCGGGATATTTTAACTTTTAAATTATTTAGCTAATTTTTTTCCGTTTCTTCTCTGGATGATCAGTTTATCAGATCCTTTTCCTCTTGTACGGGTAATTTCGCCTTTAGCATATTTACCAGTACGGCTGCGTGGATGACCACCTGAAGCCTTACCTTCACCACCACCCATCGGGTGATCAACCGGGTTCATCGCAACAGCCCTGTTCCTTGGCCTGATACCTTTCCACCTGTTGCGGCCGGCTTTACCCATGCTTTCCAGGTTATGATCACTGTTACTTACCACACCTACTGTAGCAAAGCAGTTGATCAATATTTTCCTTAATTCACCACTTGGCATTTTTAATACACCATACTTTTCTTCCTTGTTGGTCAGCTGTGCACTTGTACCTGCACCACGTACCAGCTTACCACCCTGTCCAGGCTGCATTTCAATATTGTGCACCATAGTACCCAGTGGCATATTTTTAAGCTGTAATGCATTACCCAATTCAGGAGCAACTGCATCACCGCTTAATACTGTAGCACCAACCTGTAATCCGTTTGGCGCAATGATGTAACGTTTTTCACCATCAGCATAGCTCAGCAAAGCGATAAACGCTGTACGGTTTGGATCGTATTCCACAGATTTTACAACTGCTGGAACATTCTTTTTATCCCTTTTAAAATCAACAATACGGTATTTAACTTTATTACCGCTGCCCATATACCTCATACTCCTTCTTCCCTGTGCATTACGGCCTGCAGTGCTGTTCTTTCTTTCAAGCAAAGATTTTTCCGGTTCATTGGTAGTGATCTCTGCGTATGCATTACCGATCCTCCAACGTGTACCTGCTGTAACCGGTTTGTATTTTCTTAATGCCATTGTTTTAAAATTTTTATTTCAACTTTTGCGGCAGTTGCTGCCATTCATTTTTTTCTTAAATGAAACAGTTTATACTGTTCCGTAGATATCAATTGTTTCGCCTTCAGCAACTGTTACAATTGCTTTCTTTTTTGCAGGCTTGCGGCCATTGATAAAGCCAGCTTTCGTGTAACGTGACTTTGCTTTACCAGGCATAACAGCAGTGTTCACATCTTTCACCTGAACACCGTAAAACTCTTCCACCGCTTTTTTTATTTCAAGCTTGTTGGCTTTCCTGTTCACCACAAAACCGTAACGGTTCAATTTTTCTGTTTGCTTGTTTATCTTTTCAGATAAGATCGGCTTTATTAAAACTTCAGACAATTTCATGTCGCTTAATTTGAAAATTTAAAAATTATGCTTCAGCAGTTTCGTCGCTGAAAATTTTTGCTGCGCTTTCTGTAAACACCAGTACGTTCGCATTAACGATATCATAAGTATTTACATCACTTAATAAAGCTCCCTGTACACTTGGAATGTTCCGCAGGCTCAGGTAAACATTATCATTGTATTCAGGTAATACAAACAAAGCTTTTTTGCTGTTTACATCAATGCTTTTCAAGATACCTGCAAACTCTTTTGTTTTAGGCGCATTCAGCGTTACATCTTCCACCACTACAATAGCATTGTCTTTTGCTTTCTGGCTCAATGCACTGATTTTGGCAAGATCCTTTACTTTACGGTTTAATTTAAAATCATAACCGTGAGGTTTAGGGCCGAAGATAGTACCACCACCTTTATACAATGGGTTCCTGATATTACCTTTACGGGCACCACCAGTTCCTTTTTGTTTGTGGAGTTTTCTTGAAGCACCATGAACTTCAGCACGGGTTTTCACTTTGTGTGTACCCTGGCGCTGAGCGGCTAAATATTGTTTAACAGCAAGGTAAACAACATGGCTGTTAGGTTCTGCACCAAAAATTTCTTCAGGCAGTTCTACTGTCCTTCCTGTTTTGGCGCCCTTTATATTTAAAACATCTACTTGCATGATCAATTATTTATTGTGTTTACAACACTACTGTTACTTACTTCTGAATTAAAACGATTGAACCGTTATGACCCGGTACTGAACCGCTGATAAGGATGTAATTTTTTTCAGGGAAAATCTTCACCACTTTCAGGCCTTTCAGTTTCACCCTGTCCTGTCCCATACGACCGGCCATCCTCATGCCTTTGAATACCCTTGAAGCATCAGATGAGTTACCGATAGAACCCGGTGCTCTCTGGCGGTCATGCTGACCATGGGTAGCTTCACCAACACCGCTAAAGCCATGACGTTTAACAACACCCTGGAAACCTTTACCCTTGGTGGTGCCAACTACTTCAACTTTATCACCTTCGGTGAAAATGTCTACAGTAATGCTGTCGCCAACATTTTTGTCAATTTCGCTATTGCGTATTTCTTTAACTATTTTTTTGGGAGAGGTCTGTGCTTTGGCGAAGTGGTTGATTTCAGACTTAACGGAGTGTTTTTCTTTTTTGTCGCCAAATGCTATCTGGAGTGCATTGTAACCGTCGGTTTCTACGGTTTTCTTCTGTGTAACCACACATGGTCCCGCTTCAATGATCGTAACGGCCGTTTGCTTGCCCGTTGCATCAAAGATGCTGGTCATACCAATTTTCTTTCCAATAATACTTTTCATTGTATGATGTTTTTACCCAGCGCTCCGGCAGCCGCCGGAGATAGGTGTTCAATATTTTACTTTAAGAACTAACCTTCTGCCTGTCCCGGCCTCAACGGCGGGACGGTTCATCAGGCTTTAATCTCAACATCCACACCACTTGGAAGATCCAACTTGCTTAACGCATCCACTGTACGGCTGCTGCTGGTGTAAATGTCTAATAAACGCTTGTGTGTACACAATTGAAACTGCTCACGTGCCTTTTTATTTACGTGAGGCGCACGCAATACTGTAAATATCTTTTTGTGCGTAGGTAAAGGAATAGGACCTGTTACCACTGCACCTGTACTGCGTACAGTCTTTACGATTTTTTCAGCTGATTTATCTACCAGGTTGTGGTCGTAAGACTGCAGTTTGATTCTGATTCGTTGTGACATATGTAAAGAACTTTAAAATTCCCTTTTTTGAAATTGGAGTGCAAAGGTAAGGGCTGGATACGAAACAACAAAGCTTTTGAGCAAAGTTTTTGGGAAAATATTTAACCAAACCGATGATTTATCCCCTGTAAACAAAAATGCACCCCAAATGGGGTGCATTTATTTTATAATGCTTAAGGTAAAGACCTGTTTATGAAGTACCCTGCAGCTTTTTACGCTTCTTCATCTCCTGCCACACGATCAGTACTGCAAACAGTACTCCTATTCCCAAAAACACCAGGTTCATATTCCCGTCAAACGGTACCGCATCAGGGTTCTGGTCTTCACCACCACCCACTTCAGGACCACTGGGGAGTGCTCCCGGCTGGGCCACACCTATCGCCGGTATTACAATACCCAGTACAAATGCGGTGACAACCCTGCTTATTTTTTGCTTTATGTTTTGCATACTTACTGGTTGTTTTATTTGTTAATGAATAACTGTTGTACCTGTTTGGTTTTGTCAGGATTGGTGATCACCAGTTGGTAAGAACCCCTGCCGATGGCTGATGGTAACTGCACTGACTGTGCTGCACTGCCACCTGCGTGTTCACGTACACTGCTGTACACCACACGGCCGGCAAGATCAACCAGCTTCAGGTTGTATTTACCTTTTGCCTGTTTAACAAACTGTACATTCATTGTACCGGTCTCTACCGGGTTTGGATATACGCTGATGGAAGCGATCCTGTTATCAACTGCTGGTGCGGCTGCTGGACGCAATACTAACTGGAACCTGCCGGCTGCTGCTGACTGTGGATCGGCTGTTACGCTGAAGCTTACTTTGGTTACACCTGTTAAGCTTACCGGTGTTTTGGTACCAAGAAATTTATCTTCAAGGTAGGCTTCCCCGCTGCCAAGGTTGGTAGCTGTAAATTCTAAAGCGTAATCCTGCTGCTTCATATTCTTCATTGCATAAGCAATACTTTCTGTTCCTGCTAACTGCCTTGCTTCGGCGGCAAGTTGTTTGCCTTCGCTTACGATCGCAAAGTTTTCACCGGGGTTATCAAACTTAGGTGCATCATTTGCATCGATCGTGTTCTGGTATTTGTTGTTAAACACCACCACGTTACCATCATAAGCTTTGTCACCTGCAAGCAGTCTTGTTTTAAGTTTTGATACTGCTGACTGTGCTGCAGGACGAAGACCTTTGGTACTGCTGCCGGTTGATTTGGCGCTTTCGCTTAAGGTTACTGAACCGTTTACATTGGTGGCTGCCACAAAGAAGGCCTGGCCGCTTTGTACTTTGCTGTTCACTTCATTCAGTGCCCAGCTGCCGCCGCCTGTAGAAGCTTTAAAGTCATCGATACCAGGGAAGGTTTCATAACCGCCTGTAGCACCCATTTTAGCATCCCACACATACAAGGTGTTTACCACGTTGGATTTGGTGATATTATCAAAATCTATTTCTGATGCATAGATATTACCGATCAGTCCAAAGGTATTGGCTGGTACAGTGATACCGGTTTGTGATCCTTTGTACAGTGTACCATGGCTGCGTAAAGTGGTAGCGCTGGTACTTGTACCTGCTGGTGTTATACTGCGGTCGCCACGGATATACAGGAAGTAACCGCTGGTGCTTGCCAGTGCAACATTTACACTGTTCATTGCCACAAAGGTTGATCCGTTGTAGGTACGGATAGAGGTGTTCGTTGCGGTAGCATCAAAACCATTGGCAACCTGTGCTGCCACGGCAGTGATGATGGTACCATAACCAGGAGCGTTATTCTGATTTGCACTTGGATTGGCGTCACCTTCCATCCATGCCTGGCGTACTGTTTGACCGCTGGTATGCGTTGGCGCTGATAACAGCCTCCACGAACGGTTACCGTTTGGTATATATCTTTCTACTGTTACATTGTTTTCTCCCGTTAATGAACCCAGCAGCGGGCCAAAGCTCGCTGTACCGGCTGCTGTTGATTTAAACGTTACCAGCTGGCCGTTGAAGTCCGCTGTACCACTGGTTACTTTTAATGTTTTGCCGGCGCCTACTGTAAAGCCTTCATCAAAGGTTACATTGTGCAGGATCTCTACATTGTTACCAGTGCCTGGTTTAACTGTGGCATTTACATAGCCGCCACCGCCACCATCAAATTCCCAGGTAGAAGCGCTGCTTAAGCTGCCATTTGCACGGCTGCGGAAGTTAGCGCTGCTTTCACTTACACCGGTAATATTAGCCGTAGTGCTGGTGGTACTGTTACCAAGTGTATAGTTACCCTGGTCACTGCCGCCATTAAGACTGATACCGCTTACGTTCACGGTCTTGTTTGTGCCTGCTGCTGCTGTTACAAAAGCAGCAAAGGTGTACGTCGTACTGATGTCATCGCCGCTTACACGGTTATCACCCAGTGTAACAGTGGCTGTAGTGGTACCATCATATGCTTTATCAATACCAGTAGCCGTTACTGTTAGTGTGCGTGGACTGATGTCGGCGCTCAGTGATGGCTGCGATACAGTGTAGTTACTGCTTGGTGCTGTATAGCCCGACACTGTTACTGTTTTACCTGTACCCACATTCTCATCATCAAATGTTGCTGATGGTGTTCCGCTTACGCTGAAGCTTTCACCATTTTGTAAACCACTGTAAGCAGCTGTACCGCTTAATGTGGCCGTATTATTACCATTGTAGGCCCTGCTAACCGCTGTGATACCAGTGATCAATAAATTAACAGTGCTTACTGCGTTCCCAGAAGCAGCTGTAGCGTAATCTCTTTGAGTAGCGCCAGTGCTTGTAAGACTTACGGCAGTAATACTGTTATAAGAACCACTAACCGGTGCAGTTGCTTTTAAGCGTACATGTAATGTACCGCTTGCAGAACCACCTGATTGCGTAAATGTTGTTGTTGGGCCATAAGCGCCACCGTTAGATACTTCAAAGTTGGTAGCTGCTGTAGCAGTTATGTCTGCTGAAAGCCCTGTACCGCTCACGCTCACTGTTTGATCTGCAGAAGCAGTACCATAAGTTGTAGTGAAGGCGCTAGAGAAAGTATTTGTTGCAGGACTAATAACAGGGTTTGCAGCAATATCTCCAGCAGAGAAAGTGCCGCCTGTTGTTAACCCGGACGCAGTTGTTACTGTTGGAGCACTGCTTGAACCAGTTACAACCGTCCACGAACCTCCCGTATTTTGGCTCGTTCTCAGTGCAGAGAGTGTTGGGCTTCCTGCAACATCTCCTGAATTTATATAAGTAAAGGTTGCTGAATAAACAGGAGCTGCAGAAAATGCCAGCGTCCAGTTACGGTTAATATAATTTGTTTGACTGATGCCTGACCCCGCAGTAGGATTGCCTGATGCAGGAGGAGCTCCAGGTATTGCAGCACTTGCGGTTGTATTATTAGCTAAGGTTCCTGCAGCAAAAGCTACTGATACAGGAGAATAAGCTGATGCAGTTCCAATTGGAAAAGCTACTGTAGATGCACCTGCTGCAACTGCACGAATCAATGTGCCATTAACATAGTTGGTTGAACCACCTGTTGAAAGCCCGCTTGTGCCTGTAACTGTGATTGAATTAGCACCAGTTGCAACCTTACCTGCTGTTAATGTTAAGGTAGCAGCAGACACATTGTTTGCGAGTGTAACACTACCAAATGAATTATTTATTACCAATGTGTTGAAAGTTTCACCACCTGTTTTTGTAATGCTCTGATTAGCCGTTGTACTATTGAATTCAACACTGGTGTTCGCAACAGTAAAGGTTCCACTGTTACTCCAGTTACCTTTCAACTTAACTGCGCCAGCGGCTGAATTACACAAAAGTGTTCCAGAACTACCGATGTTAACATCACCTGTAACATTAATCGTTGAAGTACCAGCGCTTCCATTAAGATCTAACTTGGCTGTATTACCACTGGAAACAATTAAATTTCCACCAACGTTCAAAGTTGCTGTTGCATTTGTAAGCCTGAGACCGTTAGTAGCAGCACCAGTGTTTAACACACTAAAATTTCCATTAATAGTTGTCAAATTTCCAGTCAGATTTGTTGTAGTCGTTTGCCCCGAAGAGTTCCAGGTAAAATTTGAAAAGGTTTGACCAAGCCCTGCTGACGGTGCAGTGGCTGTATTTCCCGTGATCTCACAAGTAGATCCAGTATTCCAGGTTGCTGTAGGTATCGTGCCACCATTGATATTATGCCGGTATACACCCCCATTATTAACAGTCAGTGCGCCTGTTCCAGTAAGTACCCATGCTGTTGCTGAACTGTTGGTCAATATGCCAGTAACATTTATTTTACCGCCGGAAGTTGAAACTGTTGTAGCACCACCTGTTGTTGTAACAGTGTGACCTGTTGCAACATTAAAACTTCCTGTAGCAGTACCAACAGTTATTGCCTTACTCATAGTAAAGCTGCTGCCTGTTGTTAAAGAACCTGTACCAGTTACATTAATACTTCCGATTGTTTGAGAAGAGTTATTTGTAATAGTTCCTGAACCGGTTCCGATATACCTGAACCCTGCTTCAGTAGCGCTTGATGTCATTGTAAGAGTAGCTCCGGAACTAATAGTAAGTGTCCCGCCAAATGAAAGGTAGTAGGCATTGGAACCTGTCATGAGAATAGTTCCGCCTATTGTAACGTTGCCGGAAACGACAATATTTCTTCCACTGCCACCGGTGAAGGTTAGCGATCCCTGAAGATCTAAAGAAGTGCATGAATTACTCGTAGCGCTTGTGTTTACATTTATGCCAGAAGGAATAATTACATCATCGCCCGCTTGCGGAACACTGTTACCAGACCATGTGCCTGATGAGTTCCAACCACCATTATTGGTAATAGCGGTTTTTACTGCTGCAGAAGCTGTAAATACAAACAGCACCTGCATCAAGAGTAAGTAACAAATTTTTTTCATAATCGACATTTTAATCTTTTTGTTAGAATGTGTTTTGGTTTTGTAAATATTGAAGTTGTATATGGAATCGCCCTTGCGGGACAATGAATTTTACCGCTGGAGTATGGACATACGAAAGCCGTATACCCGCTGATAAAGTGACAAGCAAAAAAAACAGCACCATGCAGTGTTCGTGGTTTTAAAATATGTTAGCGTCCGTATATAATTATTTCAAGGAAAAGGCAGCAATCAACAGGGAAGGAGTTATCAACAGCAAACCTTACGTTTTGCAAACTGAGCCCTAAAGTATGTAAATTAATAATCATTGCAGTTGTTCTTTGAATAATTTTTACGCAAACGATGCCATTGAAGATCCATTTTGAAAAAAATCTAATAATCCCTTTAGCAAATAACATTCCACAAACATGTTTATGTCATAGAAGAACTGCTGTATTTATTAATCAATCTGACTGCCCGTGCTTCCGGGAACGATTGCGTTTTGTATGGCAACGATTGCGTAAATATATTTGGCGGTTTTGTAAAATGCTGCCGTTGCAGAAGTGTACATTTAATACAACGATTGGACAGTTTATACAGGCTTTGATAAACATTTTTCTTCTCTGACGACCACCGCAACGAACCTTAAATAAATATATGCAGTGACTGGTGCGATTGCCTTTGTGGTTACTGCTAAACCATAAACGTTACGCCAATGAAAAAGATTCCTACACAGCCAGGACTTTATTCATTCCGTTACCTTGCCAACAACTGCTGTAAGCATTTTTACACCGCTTTATTATTAATGCTGACAGTTGCCGCAGTTATACCTGCAAATGCCCAAACACTCACGGTACTGGACGAAAGTTTTGATAACCAGGGTGCAGTACTCACAAGGAACTCCAGCAGTGCAAGCGGCACCCAGAGTTCTTACTCATGGGTTTCCTCCAAATTATATACTACCGGTTCAGGTAATACCGATCCGGCTTATTCCACCACCGATTTTGGCTATATAGAATTTTCAGGCAGTGCAGGTGTGTCCTATATACAAATGCCTGATATCGGTATGTATAATGGTGGTACTGTTTCTTTTTGGGTGGCTGCAGGCAGTTCCTCAAAAAAAGTAAAACTGCAGTCCTATAATGGGGCGGCCTGGGTGGATGAAGGCGCTGAAATAACCATTGCCGCTTCCAAAACCATCTACCAGGCAGACAGAACGATCACCGGTACCGGTTACCAGTTAAAGCGGTTCAGGATACTGCAGACCAGCAGTGCCTCCTGTGGGCTTTTAAGAATAGAAGTAAAAACATTTGCAAACGATCCTTATGCCATCAGTTTTACCACACCGGCCGGTTGTAATACCGGTGAATTAACCATAACATGGTCAGGCCCGCCTGCAGGATATAATGCAGGCACCAATACACTGCTGGCATTTTTGAAACCCGGCAGTGCTGTTACAAAAGGAACGCCATCCGGTAATGTATCAACGTATACTGCCAGTACAGATCTCTCCGCCCCCGGCACCAGTTATCAAAACGATGCTGCAGCAAGATGTATCTATAAAGGAGACGGTATAAATGCTGCAGGCGATCATGATGGCCTCACAATAACAGGTCTTGCAGCGGGCACCATTTACCACCTGCTGGTTTACAATGTTACAGATGCCAGCTCCGGCTATACGGCAGGAGCTGTGGCAAATGGTACCACGCTGAGCAGCACAGGAGAACCATTGAATAATCCAACCGGTTTTGCAAAAGGTACTGTCACCACCAGTAATATCCCGCTTTCCTGGACAGCAGCGACTGGTACTCCAGCCCCCGCAGGTTATCTTATCAGCGCCAGCAATAGTGGTTCACCCGGCGACCCGGGAGATTTTTCGGACCCGGCAGATCAAACAGATATTGCAGGCGGAACTGCCAACGTAAAGACCAGTGGGACCGGCTATAGCAGTTTTACCGGCTTCGATCCCGGCACCATGTATTATTTCAGGATAAATTCCTATACCAACTCCGGTCCCTGTATTAATTTTAAAACAGCCGGGCCTGCTTTTAATACAGCAACCTTACCAAACGCAGCAACAGCTCCTTCCATGTCCATTATTACCGGCACTGGCACCATTACCTGGACAGCAGGCAGCGGTTATAATAACAGCAACCACAACACCCTTGTTTTTGTAAGCAGCAGTGCCATTGCTGTAAATACGCCCACTGTGAACCCGGGTGGCTATGGCACCAGTACTGCTTTTGGAAGTGGTGCTCCTTACCAGGGAGATGGCAATGCAAGATGCGTATATAATGGAGACGGCACCAGCGCTACCGTAACAGGACTTTCCGCAGGCACCACCTACTATGTTTTGATACTAACGGCAATGAGTAGCCCAAATTCAGACGGTACCTATACTTACTCCGCTTATACCACCACCAGCACACTTGCTGCCAGCGAATATACCTGGAATGGTGGTGCATCCAGCAGTTGGGCAACCGCAACCAACTGGACCCCCAACCGCAACACGAGGTTGACCACTGATGTACTTATTTTTAATACCCCGGGAAATGTGACCGCCACCAACGTAATAGGAGAAACCATTGCAAAACTGCTGGTAAGTGCCGGTAATGTAACGCTGGAAGCACCTTCGGCCGTTACACTTGCTTTTACAAGCAATAATGGTGCATTAAATGGTGACCTTGTGATCAGCATAGGCACGTCACTTACAATGAGCACAGTGAATATAACACTGAATGCAAATTCATCCGCAGACATCAATGGAACGCTTACTGTAAACGCAAGCCGCACCTACAACACCAACAATGCAGGGTCTGTAACAAATGTTTATGGAATATTGTATAACTCCGGGGCAGTTACTTCCACCAATGCCGCAAGAATGGTAGTATATAACGATGGCGTATATACGCATAATATAAATGGAGGTGTAATACCTACCGCCACCTGGAACTTTAATTCAACCTGTCTTATTACAGGTGTTGTTGCTGCAGACCAGTTTTCCAGCGGCAGCCATGCCCAAACATTCAGCAAATTTGTATGGGACTGTGCTGCTCAAAACTCAGCAAAAGGCTCTTCGCCTGAAGGACGTTTTGTACTGGGCGCCGGCATAAATGCGGCTGGTCCTTATATGATCATAACAGACAGCTTTATTGTAAAACGCACAAATGGCATCATATTACAGCTTTCATCCAGCGGTGGTCAGCGGGACTTTACCTGCGGCAATTATTACCAGTATGGCGGCAGGGTGGCAATCACCTATGATACAGAAGCCAGTGGCGAACAACGCTCACTAACGGTGAACAATACCTTTTATCTTACTGACTCGCTGGAAGCAATTACAAAATTCCAGATCATCAATAACCCTTCTTCACAGGATATCATTGGCCGTTTATTTGTAAAAGGTGATATAGAAATGCACCCCACCCTTTCTGCAGCCATCATTGAAAGAGTTGTAGGTGGTGCAA
Organism: Ferruginibacter sp.; assembly: GCA_047600665.1. Lineage (GTDB taxonomy): Bacteria > Bacteroidota > Bacteroidia > Chitinophagales > Chitinophagaceae > Ferruginibacter. Next base: position 263,498 of record JASGKJ010000002.1, on the reverse strand, counting down.
ATGCACTTGCAGAAATATGGTTTAACGGGAACATAGCGCAATGGGCAAGGTTTCATACAATTTCGGGCAACATCGATTTTGTTACAAGCCAGACAGGCCCGGGCGTAACACTGCTGAGTAATGCCACAGCAAATCTCTTTAAACTGCTCGAAGGCACATTCTATATTGGGTCGAACACGCTTACCATTAAAAGTAATGTATTGTATCCGCCCCCTGGTACCGGAACAATTGGTGGTTCCAGTACATCCAACCTGGTGCTGCAGGGTATTGCAGGCACATTGAACTTTTATGATGGCAGCAGGGTACTGAAGGATTTTATACTGGAGACAAATGCCACCGCTTCGCTGGGTACAGAATTATCCATCACTGCAGGCGTTGCACCAGGCAGGGACAGTCTTGGCACCGGTTCGGTACTAACTACAAATGATAATCTTATTCTGCGTTCCGATAATTTTGGTACTGCAAGAATGGCAAGAGTGCCCGTAGATGGATCAGGACTGCCACTGGCAACCATCAATGGCAAAGTAGCAGTTGAAAGATATTTGCCGATGGGAACAACTTATGATTCCAGGAGATGGCGTTTACTGACAGCGCCTTTCAGGGAAACCAATTCACCCACTATAAGCCAGGCCTGGCAGGAAGGTGCTGTTTCCACCAACAGGCTTGATCCGGCAGCTTCTGATCCAAAGCCAGGATATGGCACACACATTACCGTTAGTACTGTTGCCGTAAATGGATTTGACCAGGGTGTACAGAACAACCCATCTATCTTCAGGCATAACAATGCAGGGAATACATGGCAGGCTCCGCCCAATACCACCAGTACAAAAATCACGGATAACGGTGGCGTGTACATGCTTTTTGCAAGGGGCGACAGGAGCATTGTGATCGTGGACCAGTTTGTGGATGCAAAACCCACCACGCTTGATCCAAAAGGAGAACTAAACCTTGGCAACGTAAGTAAATCGCTGGTGGCATCAGGCTACCAGGCTGTTGGTAATCCCTATGCCTCTGCCATTAAACTGGACAATGTACTATTTAATGACACTCCGGGAAGCAGGAAATTTATTTATATCTGGGACCCCAAAGTAATGGGCACCAATGGTGTTGGAAAATTCATTACCTGCCAGGGAGACGGTAACAGCCCGGCTACTTATACTTATACAGGTAACGCCAGCAATTATGGCGATGCACCGGGCATTATAGAATCATCAGGTGCTTTTATGGTAAAGGGAAACGGAGGTAATATTATTTTTCACGAAAGCGATAAAGTTTTCAGCAGCACCACCATCGGTATGGCCAGCAGGCCGCAGAGACCGCTGGTACCAGTCACCAATTTTGGCAAACTGCTAAAGCTTTATACCGACATGTATGTAATAAAGAATGACATACCTGTACTGGCTGATGCTGTTGCTGCAGTGTTTAACAACAATTATAAGAACATAGTGGATGATATGGATGCTGTAAAGCCTGTTACATTTAATACAAGAGAACAATTAGGCATCAGGCGTGCGGATATGCTTTTTTCAATTGAAAGAAGAAAAGAACCGTTGCCGGAGGGAGATACCGTTTTCCTCTATTTATCCAGGTTAAACCAGGCTGCTTACCAGTTTGGTTTCAGGCCCGAGCAGTTCGGCAGCGATTATACAGCTTACCTGAAGGATAATTTCCTGCATACATATACAGCGGTTCATTTGCAGGAAAACAGTACCTACAATTTCCAGGTTACAACAGATGCCGGTTCATCGGCAACCAACAGGTTTTATATTGTATTCCATAAGAAGCCAAAGGAAAAGCCTGTTACTTTAAAGGCCAGTCTTACCGGCGATGATATAGCTGTGGAATGGAACAAACCTGGTTATGACCTTAAACCATTTTACCTGGAACGTTCTGTAAATGGAACAGATTTTTCTGCCATTGCAAAATTTACTGCAGGCAGCCAGCAGGAAGATTTTAAATGGACCGACCTGGCTCCGGCACCAGGTGAATATACTTACCGGCTGCAGTATGCAAATAATGAAGGAACCCTGTTATTCAGCAATATTGCCGCAATAACCAAACATGCCGGCCGTACTGCCTTTGTTTATCCAAACCCTGTGTACAACAACCAAATAAATATGCAGCTTTCACACTTGCCTGCAGGAAATTATACCGCAAGACTGATCAATATTGCGGGCCAGCAAATACACCGGGAAATGATCACCAGCAATGGAACTGCTGCAACTAAAACCATCCGCATCAATAAACCAGTTGCAGGAGGTATGTATACATTGGAAATACGTGATGCCGGTAAAATCATAACCACAACCAGTGTATTACTAAAATAAGTTTTATAGTGTGTTTTTGTGAATATACCAATGCCCTTTTCTAAGGGCATTGTCCTTTTAATTATTTACCTGGTATTTCTTTTAGCCGCTTGTTACAGGTTGAAGCCCTCCTTAAACACAGAAAGCTAATATACATGCTGAAAAGCAGTGGCCAAGGCTAACTGCAATCATTACCCGAAAACCCGGGAACGATTGCGTAGCCTGCTGGTAACGTTTGCGTAAATAAATATATTCAGAAATCTATATAGAAGAAAAGCTCTGGATAAATTAGCAGGCGGTATGGGTTGGATTGCCATGTGTGTGTTTGCCAATGTTCCATTTCTCTTTTACCTCTGATAAGCCTTACAAAATGCGTTAAACATAATTACTGCAGTCCTGCTGTGGTAAAACTAAATAAACACTACTACGATGAAAAAAACTGCTACAAAAGCTACTTATTTTTCATTATGCATACCCTGCGGAAAAAAAATTATTCCCGTATTTCTGTTTTGTTTTTTATCGGTGCATTTTATAAGCGCCCAACAGGTTGTTGGGAGTTTTCCTTCGATGGATGGTGGTTTTGAAGGACAAAGCGGTACACTTGCCACCACTACCACACCGGTAACATCAGCAAAAACTGCTTACAGCCGGAACCTTGTAGGGGTAACGGGCACTATCAATTCAACAGGAGGTCGTTCAGGTCCGAAATCCATGTCTGTTGCCACAGCCAACAGTGGTGAAGGTTTTTATACACCTACTGCCGGTTTAGCTCAAAACACGTCATATGTTATTCAGTACTACTTTAAATATCCCGGTACAAGTAATAGAAATTTTAATTTCGCTGCAACCTGCAATGGAGGTACCAACTGGGGAGGGGCTGCTGCACTTGGAAATGTAAACGGAGTTACAGCCTGGACAAAGGCTACCACGGTAAAATCCACCAGTAACCATACAGCCACAACATATGGAATGATAAGGCTTACAAGTAATGGTGGTGGTATCTCTACTGCTTTTGAGTTTGATGATTTTTGTGTTTATGCCGGCTCTGCTGCAGATGTTGTCGCACCTGGTGATGTAACATTACCATCAACCGCATATGTAAGCACCACCCAGCTAAATGTAAGCTGGACAGCTCCTGCAGGTGGTGTGGACGGCGGAGGTTATCTTGTGGTAAGATATGCCACTGACCCCACGGGCCAAGCATCTCCTAATCCAAATGTTAATGGTATTTACGCTGTGGGTAACACAATTGGAACAGATGGAACAGTAGCCTACATCGGAACCGCCACAAGCTTTAGCAATACTGGACTAGCTCCAAATACCTTTTACTATTACAGGGTGTATACCGTTGACAAAGCATTTAACTATTCACCCAGCCCGATTACTTTCGGTGGATTAACTACAGCTGCAGTTACACCAGCCGTAACACTTAATATACCCGGTACACCGGCCGCAGATATTACGCAGGCGTCTGTAACTGATATCATTTATAGTTTCAGCCTTACCTCAACTGCACAATTTGCAGCCCTTACACAACTTACATTCCCTACCACTAATCTAACTTACGACGCCAATGATTTTGTGAAGTTTGAACTTTACGCAAACAACAGCAATACATTCCCGGATGCGGCACCTATTGCCACGATCACAGGACCCGCAAACCTAAGCCTGCATACATTTGCTGGTTTTAATAAACTTATCCCCTATGCCGGGTCCACTTATTTCTGGATTACAGCAGATGTAGGTGTTGTGGCAAATGCAACTGTTGGTAATTCGATAAGGATTACACCAGATATTGCAGCAGGTAACTTAACTTTTGTGAACCCCTCCACAACTGTTACAAATGGTTCTATAACTGCATCCGGTGCACAAACAATAATAGCGCCTTCTAATTACACATGGAATGGTTCCGTTTCCACCAATTGGACAATTGCTGGTAACTGGACACCCAACAGAAATACGTTGAGAACAACAGACAGGCTTACTTTTCCTGCGGGCACATGGACTTCAACCAATGTACCAACCCAAACCATCTCAGCATTGTATGTTACCGGCAATGCCACACTAACCCCGGCAACAGCAGGCAATATCCTTACTATAAAGAATGTCAGCGGTCTTGGTCTTGATGACCTTACTGTATATGCAGGTGGTAAGTTAACTATCGGCACCGGGCTCACAACAACTTTTTTTGATGCCACCACGGCAGATATAAGTGGTACACTGGAAATAAGCTCCGGAGCAACTTTAAATACAAATGCAACCAATGCATCCACTACTGTTACGAATGCTGCTTATCCATTGATGAATGATGGTATTATCATTAACTACGGCACACTGGCTCCGTCCAGTGCAGCAAAACTGATCATAAATTCCGGTGCTGTTTATAACCACAAAATTGACGGTGGTACAATTCCTACTGCTACCTGGAATACCAATTCAACCTGTTTGATCAGTGCCATTGTTGATGCCCAGGCTATAAGCGGTCATGCCCAAACTTTCAGCAAGTTTGTATGGGATTGTCCCGGCCAAAATAAAACGCATTTTATACTGGGACAAAACGTATCGAATGCTTCCCCGATCATAATAACAGATTCTCTTATTGTAAAACGTACCAATTCAAAGATATTACAGCTCACCTCCACCGGTGGCCAGAATGATTTAACCTGTGGTTCTTTTATTCAATATGGCGGCATTGTAGCAGTAACCTATAACACCGATGCAGGTGGTGTACAACGCTCACTTACGGTAAACAATACTTTTTATGTTGCAGACTCTATTACAAGTGATGCAAGATTCCAGATTATTAATAACCCTGGAAGCACTTATAATATAAAAGGCCGTTTGTATATCAAGGGGAATGTTGAAATGCATCCTGTGCTTTTAAGTGCAACCCTGGAAGCCACCAAAGGAGCTTCAAATCCCTCTGTAGCGGAAATAATCTTTACAGGTACTATACCCCAGTGGTTGCGTTTCAGCAGTTTTGCAGGTAATATTGATTTTGTAAACAACCACACAAGTACCGGTGTAAGCCTCCTTAGCAATGCCATTGCAAATAATTTCGACCAAAAGCAGGGCGTATTTTATATTAATGGAAACACGCTGACTATAAACGGAGCGGTTACTTATAACACGCCCGGTACTGGTTTATTTGGCGGTTCATCCACTTCTAACCTTACAATTGGTGGTGCTGCCGGTACGCTTAAATTTTATACAGGTTACCAGGTGCTGAAAGATTTTATACAATTAGCCTCTTCTTCTGCAACACTTGGTACAGAGTTATCCATTACTGCAGGTACAGCCCCGGGTAGAGATAGTCTTGGCGTGGGTGCCACACTTACAACAAATGATAACCTTATCCTGCGTTCTGATATAGATGGTACAGCAAGAATGGCAAGGGTGCCTGTAGATGGCTCTGGTATTGCACAGGCTACTATCAATGGAAAAGTAGCAGTGGAGAGATATCTGCCGATGGGTACAGGTTACGATTCAAGAAGATGGCGCCTGCTGACAGCTCCTTTCAAAGTAACCAATTCGCCTACCATCAGTGCAGCATGGCAGGAAGGTGCAGTATGTACTGACAGGCTTAATCCAAGCCCGTTGTACCCAAGCCCAAGCACCCCGGATCCCAAACCAGGTTATGGCACACATATAACCGTTAGTACGGTGGCAGCAAATGGGTTTGACCAGGGTTCAAGAAACAATGCATCCATCTTTATTCACAACAACCTATCAAATACATGGTCAGCACCGGCAAATACTAACAGTGTGAAAATTACAGATAACAAAGGTGTGTACATGCTTTTTGCACGTGGCGACAGAAGTATTGTAATTGTTGACCAGTTTGTAAGCGCCAAACCAACCACGCTGGATCCAAAAGGAGAATTGAATTTGGGAAATGTGTCTGTTGGAATGGAAACATCCGGGCTTCAACCTGTTGGCAATCCTTATGCTTCTGCTATAAAATTGGATAATATTGATTTTAATGGCACATTGGGCAATATCAAACAGGTGTATTTATGGGATCCCAAAGCCCTTGGTTCAAACAATGTGGGCAAGTTTATTACCTGCCAGGGAGATGGCAATAGCCCCACCACATATACTTATACCGGCAATTCCAGCAGCTACGATTCAAGACCGGGTGTAATTGAATCATCAGGAGCATTTATGGTAAAAGCAACAGGTGGCAACATTACATTTCACGAAACAGATAAAATATTTAACAGCAGTACCATTGGAGTTGCCAGCAGGCCGAATGCACATACAACAGGCGATTTTGGCACTATCTCCAAACTCTACACAGACCTGAATGTTATAAAAAATGGGGAGCCCGTTCTGGCAGATGGCGCAGCAAGTGTATTCAACAGGAATTATGTTAATGGTATTGATGAAATGGATGCATCAAAACTTTTCTCATTCAACACAACAGAACTTTTATTTATTAAACGTGAAGGACTTGCCTTTTCAATTGAAAGAAGAAAGAAGCTAAATGTAAACGACACCATCTTCTTTAGCCTGTACAGGCTGAACCAGGCTTCTTACCAGTTCGGTTTCAGGCCAAATGATTTTGATAACCGCTACCTTGCATTCCTGCAGGACAATTTTACCGGTAAACTAACGCCGGTGGATATGCTAAATAATTCTGTTTATAATTTTAAGGTAACAGCTGATCCTGCTTCTGCGGCCAGCAATCGGTTTTATATCATCTTTAAAAGAGCTATTCCAGCCAAACCAGTTACCGCCGCAGCCACACAGGATGCAAACGATATTGCTGTGAGCTGGGATAATCCTGATAATGAGTACGAAGTTCCATATTATGTTGAAAGGTCAATAAACGGAGAGCCCTTTACAACAGTTGCTGCATATACATCAGAAAATACAGAGAATAAGTTTAGCTGGATTGATGAGAAAGCACCTTCAGGAAGCTACCTGTACAGGATACGGTATACAAGCGAGGACGGAGAAACAAAATACAGCAATACCGCCAGCGTGGAAAAGAATGTCTTTACAGGAAACCCATTTGTATATCCAAATCCTGTACGCAACGGGCAGATCGGTCTGCAAATGGGATCATTACCTGCCGGCACTTACAGTGTAAGATTAATGGATATTAATGGCCGGTTAATACAACAGCAAACAATTAATCACCAGGGTAATACTGTAACAAAAACAATCGGCACCAAACAGGTAATTGCAGCAGGCACATATAATCTTGAGATCAGGAATGATAAAAAAACAGTTGCAGTAATCCAGGTGCTGATGAAATAAAACAATATAAACTTTAAATAGAAGAGCTTTCTCATAGTGTGTTTTTGTGAATACGAAAGTGCCCTTGTCTAAGGGCATTTTCATTTTTATAAACCCAGCCTGAATTTTATTTAGTCCCTGTAATTTAAAGCAGGCTTCCTGTCACCCAGCAATGCCCTGTATTGATAGGTTCCTTTTTGCTGCTTAAATTCTGCAGCAGCTTTTTGAATTATTTCAGGATGCAGGAAAAGATCGATTGCCGTTAGTGCCATTGTTTTTGCTGCCACCATCATCCCTTTTGTCCCAATTTCAGTACCACCGCAAGCCACTGCCTGCCAGCTGTGGGCTGGTGTACCAGGCACCCAGGTAGCGCTACGCATACCTACTGCAGGAACAACATAACTTACATCGCCTACATCTGTACTGCCGCCACCAGCATCCATTTCAATCTTTATCGGTTTTATGGAAGAAGCTGTTTCAATTGCGGGTACAGTATCATTAAACGATGCCTGGATCTTTTTTGCAAATGCTGTTTCTTCTTCTGTATAATTAACACCACCTGTTTTTTCCAGGTTTTGCTGCATTACCTCCGCCAGCGTCCTGTTTAGCAAAAGATCATGCGTACCGCCAATGATCTCATAATCCATCTTTGTATCTGTACCAAGGGCTGCGCCTTTTGCTGCATTTACCACCCGCTCAAATATGCTGAGCACCTGGTCTTTTTTAGGATGACGGACATAATAATACACTTCAGCAAAATCTGGTATAACATTGGGCGCTTTACCGCCGTTTGTAATTACATAATGTATTCTTGTTTCCTGCGGAATATGTTCCCTCATCATGTTCACCATATTATCCATTGCCTCTACCCCATCCAATGCAGAGCGGCCTTTTTCCGGTGATGCTGATGCATGTGCCGATACACCATAAAAACGGAACTTGGCTGATTTATTTGCTAGAGCGCTGGTCATTGTTACCCCGTTGCTGTTGCCGGGATGCCAGTGAATAGCCACATCCACATCTTTGAATAATCCTTCTCTTACAAGGTACACTTTGCCGCTCCCGCCTTCTTCTGCAGGACAACCAAAAACCTTAATGGTTCCTGTTAGTTTCTTCTCTTCTATCAGTTTTTTTATAGCAATGCCTGAAGCGATGGACGCCACACCAAATAAATGATGACCACAGGCGTGACCGGCATTTTTACCTGCAGATTTTTTCTCAGGATCCGCTGTTTGTGACAGGCCGGGTAATGCATCGTACTCTGCGAGGATGCCAATAACAGGCTTACCGCTGCCATAAGTGGCAACAAAAGCTGTGGGCATACCCGCCACGCCGGCTTCCACTACAAAACCGTTATCTTTTAATGTTTCCTGTAAGATTGCGCTGCTTTTTACTTCTTTGTATCCCACTTCCGCATAATCCCAGATTTGGAGGGCTATATTCTTATACTGTTCATAATTTGCCTGGATGGCTGCACTGGCCGTTGCTTTCAGCAAATCTTCTTTTGATGATGATTTCTTCTGCGCCGAAGCAGCGCACATCATTAATGAGGAAAATAATAAAGAGATAATATATTTCATCTGCAGTGTTTTTGTTTATGAAAGTTAAGCGATTTTGAGTTTCAAATAAAAAGGGTTCATTACCTGCGGTAATGAACCCTTTCATATCACATAATAAATTTATTGCATCACACCGATCTTATCTCCTTTCCATTCAGGAAACAATAAAGCATCACTGTTTATTGCTAAATGCTTATCGGCCACTTCACTGAATATACTCCTGAAATCTGTTGTAACAGCCAGGTCACGTCCATCGGCGAGATTTTCAACTGCCAGTTGATTTACACTTCCATGTACTTTACCACCATTTACATCATTGCCAATAATAAAGGCACAGCTTGCCCTTCCATGATCGGTACCGCCACTGCCATTTTGTTTTACTGTACGGCCAAATTCTGTTGAAGTCATTACAGTAACCTCGTCCTGCAGCACACCCAGGTCTGTCCAGAAAGCAGCAATACTATTACCGAAATCTGTGATATTCCTGGCGAAATTTCCATTTACGGTACCCTGGTTAAAATGTGTATCCCAGCCACCGCTTTCTGCAAATGCCACTTCAAGGCCCACATCCAGCTTTATCAATTGGGCAATTTGTTTTAAAGAATTACCCAGCGGAGATACTGGATAGACGGCGCCGTTAGCAGGCTTGTAATTTTTCACATCTGTTTTTTGCAGCATCTTTACTGCTTCAAAACTTTCTTTGCCGGTTTTATTAAGCAGCGATGAACTTGTCTGATCATACAAGTCTTCAAAACTTTTAGCGGCAAAATTTACTGAAGGACTACCTTTCAGGTTTACTGCAAAGTCCTGCAGGCTGCTGATGGCAAGCGTTTCATTATCGCCATAAAAAGACCGTGGCATAGAAGATGTAAGACTCACCGCCCTGAAGGGTGTGGCATCATGGCCAAGCAAACCAACGGCCCTGTTGAGCCAGCCACTTGCAGTACCCTTATTAAAAGGTGTTCCACTCTCCATATAATCCTGTGCATCAAAATGACTTCTTGTATTGTTGGGTGACCCCATTCCATGCACAATAGCCAGCCGTTTATCTTTATACAAAGATTCAAATGCAGCAAGCCCCGGGTGCAATCCAAACCTGCCATCCAGATCAATCAAGGGTTTATCACTATTATTTTTTGCAGCATCAATAAACAAGGTTGGACGGGCTGCTTTAAGATAGTTATCAGTAAATGGTGTTACCGCCATTAAGCCATCCATTGCACCCCGCTGAAAGATAAATACCAGTACTTTATTTTTTTTATAAAGTCTTGACAGTTTATCCATACCGGCAGCACGGGCTATAAAATTAGGCACGCCGCCAAAGCTTATACCGAAGGCAGCAAGTGCTGCGTTTTTCATAAATATTCTCCGTGATGACATTTTTAATTGATAATTTATTTATGAATGGATAATTGATAGATTTTATCTTCTTTGAAATTCAGGTGAACCAAGTATAATACCAACCACCTGTGCCAGCATACTGTTATCGCCTGCCACCGTAACCATAGCCGTTTCTTTACCACCATTTCCCCGGTTCAGCATTTGCTTTGCCAGTTTTTCTTCACTCATATTTTTATTGCTGTTCCTGCTGAACATCATATCATCATTTACCATATCATCCTGCATGGTACTCATTTCTGTATTACTGCTTTGTTTCCCGGCAGCTTCGTCTATCTTTTGTGATACAGCAGGATCATTGATCAGCGGTGTCAACCTTTTTATAGTAGCATCCAGGTTACGTTCAGGTAAAATCAACCGGCAATAAGTAGCAAGTGCTGCTGCAGCGCTTTCCGGCTCTTTGTTATTATTGAGTGCCGCAAGACTGAAAGAAACACCTGGTATCTTTTGTGCCGCAAATGCAAGCCCGAATTTCATCCTGTTTAACAGCGAACCAGTATTGATCCAGTATTCGCCTTTATCCGGAAAGCCCGTGGGAGCCTGGTAATAATATAATTTTTGCCCCATCTTACTAATCCACTGGTACAACATAAAAGGCTTATCAATTTTCGCATCCACTGCACGAACAGCACTTATTGTTAATTCAAAAGGTGACTTTGTTTTTTCCCTGACAGCATCTTTACTCCAGAACTCAGGGGCCGAAACCATTGTGACCAACACCTGTTTTATATCTCCACCAGTTTTTGTAAAGGAAGCTGCCATTTTATCAATCAATGATTGAGGCGGGTTATCACTAACAAATTTTACAGCCAGTTTACGTGAAATAAATTTTGCGGTGGAGGGGTGATTCGCCAGCATACTGATCAACTCCACTCCTTCATCATATCCCCGGCCGGCAGCAAATGTTTTACCCAGCACTGTTTTCTCATTTGTATCATGCCGGTTCATTGCAAAGAAGAAATCACCTTTATGTACAAAACCCCGCCTGGTAAGGTTATCCTCACCAAATTTGTCAACCAGTTTCTTTGCAAAACCTGATTTTCCTAAACCGTCAATAGGAAAAACGGTCCATCCGGTAAGTATTTTGGCTGCTTCTGTTACATCTTTTTGTGTATAGCCGCCATCCACACCCAGTGTATGAAGCTCCATTATCTCCCTTGCATAGTTCTCATTCAAACCCCGTTCTTTTTTATTTTGTTTTATCTTCTCCAGCATGGCTGCTTTGTCTGCATCAGTGCTGCCTTCCATAGCACTTTCCATTTTATCATTTACCTGTTTTTTAAAGCGCCTTTCCTTTGCATCCATTTCTTCATTTACCCCGGAGCTGTTGAAATTATCAAGATAAAAAAGCATGGCAGGTGACTGAGCTGTGGCAAGCAGCAGGTCGGAAAATTTACCAGTAGCGTTGGGCCTGATTACATCCCGTTCGTATGCAGGAATAAACTGGGAGCAATCATTTTTTGTAGCGGATACATTAAAATGATTAAACCAAAACTCTGTTAATACCTGCTGCAATTGATTCTTGCTGTAAGCTGCGGATAAAACTTTCTGGCTTACAAACTGGCGCAGCAATTCCGGCTCCGGCCGGTAGCCTTTTTTATCCATATATTCTTTAATGGCCTGTTTGTACTCACTTCGTTCCGATTTATCCAGTGCTTCTTTACTGATAGCGCCTTCCTCTACTGCCGATTTAAGTATTTTAGTATTTCTTGGAAAACTGTTTAATACCTGTTCATTACTCATGGCCAGGGCGTCATACTCTTTTAAGCGACCTGTTAAGTAAGTATCATCCTGCTTACCGTCAAGTTGCTGTTCAAACCATTTTTCGAGGCCTGTATTCACCACAGCGTCCACGTCACCGGGTGTTGGTCCAAATGCAAAACGATCCAGCAAATGAGCGGCTGCCTGCCCGGGTGTTAAGCCTGCCTGCCTGTAAGGCATTGAAAATTTGTCTTTAGGTATTGTTTTTTTGTAAAATGATGAGGAAATGATGCCCAAACTGCCCATCAGGAATAATACGGCAAGCGGTTTCATGATTTTTTTCATCAGGAATATTTTATACTGCTCTAAGTTAGAGCCTGCATTTGATATAATGCTTTACGAAAGGTTTAATCAAGGTAAAAAATAAGTTTATCCAATACTAACGCTCATTAGTTTTTTAATTTTCTTCCCTTATTTTTGCTGCAATAAAATGATTTACCCATGAACTTTCAGCTTTCAGAAGAACACCTGATGATACAAAAAGCAGCAAGGGATTTTGCTGTGAACGAATGCCTGCCCGGCGTAATTGAAAGGGACGATCAACAAAAATTTCCAAAAGAGCAGATAGAGAAATTAGCTGACCTTGGTTTTATGGGTATGATGGTAAAACCTGAATATGGTGGCAGCGGTATGGATACCATCAGCTATGTGCTTGCCATGGAAGAAATAAGCAAAGTGGATGCAAGTGTAAGTGTTTGTATGAGTGTAAACAACAGCCTTGTGTGCTATGGCCTGCAGGAATATGGCAACGAAGAACAAAAACAAAAATATTTAACCCCACTGGCACATGGTAAAAAAGATGGAGAACTGTATATCGGCGCTTTTTTATTAAGTGAACCGGAAGCTGGCAGTGATGCCACTTCCCAAAGAACAACGGCGGAAGATAAAGGTGATCATTATTTACTGAATGGAACAAAGAACTGGATCACCAATGGTAACAGTGCTTCAGTTTACCTGGTAATTGCACAAACTGATGTAAGTAAAGGCAGTCATGGCATCAATGCATTTATCGTTGAAAAAAAATGGCCTGGTGTGGTGGTGGGTGCCAAAGAAAATAAAATGGGTATCCGTGGCAGTGATACACATTCCATTTTATTTAATGATGTAAAAGTGCCAAAAGAAAACCGTATTGGTGCCGATGGCTTTGGGTTTAAGTTTGCCATGAAAACGCTGGCCGGCGGCCGCATCGGTATCGCATCGCAGGCGCTTGGTATAGCCAGTGGTGCGTATGAACGGTCACTGGCATACAGTAAAGAAAGAAAAGCATTCGGTAAAGAGATCATGCATCACCAGGCCATACAGTTTAAACTGGCAGATATGGCCACCCGTATTGAATGTGCCCGGCTCCTGTGTTTAAAAGCTGCCTATGAAAAAGACCAGCACCTGGATTATACTTTGAGCGGCAGTATGGCAAAAGTGTATGCCAGCGAAACAGCCATGTGGACAGCAACAGAAGCGGTACAGATACACGGCGGGTATGGTTTTGTAAAAGAATACCATGTGGAAAGAATGATGAGGGACGCCAAGATCACACAGATATATGAAGGTACCAGCGAAGTGCAAAGGATTGTGATAAGCAGGAGTATTTTAAAGTAAACAGCTTACCCTTGCTTCATGAAGTGAGAACAAGAAAGAGCATTAACGCAAATCGTCTTTTTAATATATGAAGATGGTTTGCGTTTTTTATGCCCACCATTCTTTGCGTAACTTAGCAACTTAGCATGAAAAAAAATGAGCATTAATAAAGTAAAATACAACGAGATAGTTGAAGAATTAAAAGACAAAGCGATATTAGTAGCAGTAAGCAAAACAAAACCCGTTGAAGCTATACAGGCACTGTACGATTTAGGACAAAGAGATTTTGGAGAAAATTATGTACAGGAACTGGTGGATAAGGAAGCCGTATTGCCAAAAGATATCCGCTGGCATTTTATCGGGCACCTGCAAAGCAACAAAGTAAAATATATTGCGCCTTTTGTTCACCTCATTCATGGTGTGGACAGTGAGAGCCTGCTGAAAGAAATTAATAAGCAGGCTGCAAAGAATAACAGACTAATTGATTGTTTGCTTCAGGTGCATATAGCAACTGAAGAAACCAAATTTGGCTTTGATGAAAAAGAAATCCTCGATATAAAAATAGCGCAGTATGACAATATAAGAATAAAAGGGCTGATGGGAATGGCCAGCTTTAGTGATAATATGAATCTCGTAAGAACTGAATTTAAACAGCTCAAAAAACTCTACACCGAACTCTCAACCCTCAACGCTCAACTTTCAACTCTTTCCATGGGTATGAGCAGTGATTACAAGATAGCTATTGAAGAAGGTTCTACTATGGTCCGTATCGGCAGTTTATTATTTGGTGAAAGAAATTATAATAAATGAGCAGCGAGATCATCATTCTTTGTATTGCTGCTTTTGCTGCCGGCTTTATTGATGCGGTGGTGGGTGGCGGCGGACTGGTACAAACACCAGCCGTGCTGGTGACCTTGCCGCAGCATCCGGTTGCCACTTTACTCGGCACCACCAAAATACCTTCCTTCTGCGGTACATCTATTGCTTCTTACCAATATGCCAAAAGAGTGGCAGTACAAAAAAGACTGCTTGTATTAATGTGCGCTGTAGCATTGCTGGCAGCCATCACCGGTTCTTATACAGTAACGATCATCAGTAACCGATTTATGAAACCGGTTATTTTTTGTATCCTTATTTTGGTAGCCCTTTACACCTATACGAAGAAAGATTTCGGTACTGCTGCAAAAAAGAATTTTCATCCTAAAAAAGAAATGCTCTATGGTTTTCTGTTTGCATTGATCATTGGGTTTTATGATGGTTTTATAGGTCCGGGAGCCGGCAGTTTTTTAGTGCTCTTTTTTATAAGTATGCTTGGTTTTGACTTTTTAAAAGCGAGTGCCCATGCAAAATTTGTAAACCTTGCCACCAATGCCGGTTCCATTATCTATTTTGGCAGCAGCGGGCATATCCTCTTTCACTATGCCATCCCAATGGCGATCTTTAATCTTACCGGGTCATTTCTTGGTGCCAGGACGGCCTTATTAAGAGGCAATGTTTTTATAAGAGCTTTTTTCCTGCTGGTAGTGATTGGCACCATTATCCGCTTCGGTTATGATATATTTTTCAAATGACCTTATTCAAAACATTGTTAAAGCTTTAACAACAGCTATGTAATTTGGCATAGTATTGCATCGTTTGGCTTTAATCAAATATCTTTACGATGTATTATTCAACCACCATGCAGGCACAGGCAGCATTTGAAGCAGAAAAAAACAGGAAGGCGTTTATATACACCGTAATTATTTGCGCCATCATTTTATTACTGGCTTTTCTTATAAAATTCAGGATCGATAAAGTGATCCCGCCTGTTGTACAGGACCTGATAGAGGTAAACCTGGGCAATAATGATGAAGGCTATGGAGAAGAGCAACCGCTGATAAAAGGAGAAATGTCGCCTTCAGTACCTGTACCTGCACCTGCACAACATACCGCTGCCACAACAGCCAAGGATGAACCTTCAAAAGATATTGAGCCAGATGACAATGCTGATGAAGAGGCAGCACCGGTAAAGAAACCGGAAAAAGTAGTTCCAAAGACGACTGCCGTTAAAGAAAATACAGCCAAACCTTCGAAGACAACAAATACTAATAATCCTGTAACAACGCCCCCGGCGCCCAAACCGCAAAAACCAAAATACAGTTATAATGGTCCCGGTAATGGCAACGGTAATGGCGCCACACAGGATAATGGTTATACCATGCAGGGCAATAAACCCGGTGGCAAAGGTGATGCAGGTGATCCTGCAGGTAAACCGGACAGCTATGGTAATAATCCCGGGGGTAAGGTGGCAGGCGGTGCATTGAGGGTATCTAAAGGCGACAGACGGATCGTTAACAATTATATTTTCATGGGTGATCTGCCAAAAGCTACTATCAATGCTATTATAAAAGTATCACCCGATGGCAGGGGTACCTTTGTATCTATTGATAAAGGTTCCACCAGTACAGATTCAAGGTATGCCAGCGCTATCAGATCATATTTGCCCAATATACAGTTTGATAAATCAGACCATGAATCAATTGTAACAGTACCCTTTAATTTCAGGGTAAATTAATCTAAACGAAATATTAGCAGAACCCTGCAGTTTAACTATTGCAGGGTTTTATATTTGTGCTGATGAATTATCAGCAGACCATCGACTATTTATACTCACAGCTTCCCATGTTCAGCCGCATTGGCGCTGCTGCAATAAAAAAGGACCTGCACAATACAATAGAGCTTTGTAAAGTGCTGGACGATCCGCAAAAAAAATTCAAAAGCGTACATATTGCAGGCACTAACGGTAAAGGCAGTACGAGCCATATGCTTGCCGCCATCTTACAACAGGCGGGTTACAAAACGGGGCTGTATACATCACCACATTTAAAAGATTTCAGGGAAAGGATTAAGATAAATGGTGAAATGGTGAGTAAAGAGTTCGTGGTTGATTTCACAGCAAGAATGATGGAGATAACTGCACAGGTCGAACCTTCCTTTTTTGAGCTGACGGTTGCAATGGCATTTGAATATTTTGCACAGGAAGAAGTGGATGTGGCAATAATTGAAACAGGGCTGGGCGGCAGGCTGGACAGTACCAATATTATTACTCCTGTTCTTTCAGTCATAACCAATATCGGGTATGACCATATGAATATCCTTGGTGACACACTGGATAAAATTGCTTTTGAAAAAGCTGGCATTATAAAACCCGGCGTACCGGCAGTGATTGGAGAATACACGGAGGATACCAAAGAAATATTTATTCAGAAAGCAACTGAAACGGGCTCTGTCCTTCACCTTGCAGATCATCACTATGCTGTATCCGGTATTAATTTAACACTCCGGGCATTGGCCTGCAGCATTACAAATAAAAATAAGCACCGTGCTTCCAATTACCTGCTGGATCTTACCGGCTTATACCAATTAAAAAATCTTTGCACCGTACTAACGGCAAAGGATATACTGGTGGCGCAAGGTTTTAAAATTGATGACGATGTTACATACCATGCGCTATTGAACGTAAAAAAACTAACCGGTCTCCATGGCCGCTGGGAAGTAATTGCTGACAACCCGGTAATTGTGCTGGATGTTGGTCATAATGAAGACGGCATCAGGGAAATAAATGAGCATTTGGCGGCTACAGCGGGCCAATACAAAGCGCTTCACATTATTACAGGTATGGTAAAAGATAAAGACATCGATAAAGTATTATCAATACTCCCACGTAAAGCAATTTATTATTTTACCAATGCACATATTCCAAGGGCTTTGGCTGCAGCAGAATTAAAAGAAAAAGCAACACAGTATAACCTGCACGGAACAACTTACGAAAATGTAAATAATGCAATCACTGCGGCAAAAAAACATGCAGATAAAGAAGACCTCATATTAGTATGTGGCAGCGTATTCCTCGTTGGCGAGGTAGATACGGCTCTTTTTATTTAATTACCTTTGAGCACCAGGTCAAAAACAATTACTATCCAGCACAACAGCAAGGCAAGTGTAAT
Organism: Ferruginibacter sp.; assembly: GCA_047600665.1. Taxonomy (GTDB): domain Bacteria; phylum Bacteroidota; class Bacteroidia; order Chitinophagales; family Chitinophagaceae; genus Ferruginibacter. The sequence continues at coordinate 245,669 of JASGKJ010000002.1, read as the reverse complement.
AATTCTTCCCGTATTGTGACGGGCAGTACGATAGACGACTATTGCGGCCAGTGGAAGTAATACAACCTTAAGTGTTATAAACAGGAGAAGAGATACTTCAGCCAGCGAGGGAGGTACAAAACAAAACAACAACAGGATTAATAAATTTTGCAGTAAAATATAAGAAGCAGCTATACCGGTTATTACAAATGCCGGGTAAAGCAGTTTCAAAATTTTACTTATTACCATTACAGCCCATTAAGTTCATCCCATTTTTCAAAAGCATACATCATACAGCATACGTGCAATGCCTGTGCAAATTCATTCCGTTTCATCATGGCTCTTATTTCTTCAACAGGAATTAAATGTACTTCGATCTCTTCATTGTGATCAAGACTTTGGGTCGCCACTTTTTTACCACCGGTTGCTAAAAACAACTCTGTGTAATTGGTGAGCAAGCCGGGATTGGCAGCCACCTTACCCACATGATGAACTGCCGCAAACTCATAGCCTGTTTCTTCTAACAGTTCTCTTGCAACAGCTTTTGCCGGGTTTTCTCCCTCATCAATAAAACCACCGGGTATTTCATACAGTGTTTCATTCAGCGGCAGCCTGTATTGCTTTACAAGGATGGCTTTATTATCTTCTGTAATAGCAAGCGCACACACAGACGTTGGCAATTCCACCACGTAATATTCTTCCACTATTTTGCCATCGGGCATTTCGCATTTATCAACCCTTGCCGTAAAGTAAGGATGCTGTGAAATGTATTTTGAAGAAAGTGTTTTCCACTGCATAGCTGATCAATTGAACTGTTTATAAATTAAAAGTTGATAAGCCGGCATTGTTTACCAACTTATCAACTTTTAAAAATTTTATGTTACCATTTCATTCTTTCCCTGAGCGATGTAATGTGTGCAGTATGATGCCGGCTATGCCATGCATACATTCCCAGCAGGAACCACAGCGTCATTTGCCGGCCATGCTCAGGATGCACCACGGTCCTGTCCCATTCGGCACCACTAATGTTCTTTACAACAGCCGTCCAGCGTGTATGCAGTGCATGCAGCAGGGTTACAGAAACGTTTACAGGAATATTTTGCACATCAGCCATCTTTACCCATTCATCCTGTTCGTATGGCTTTATTGTTGGGTTGTCTTCTGTCAATCCCAGTTTGAAACGGATGAATGCATTCATATGGCTGTCTGCCACATGATGCACCAGTTGTTTCACCGTCCAGCCACCAGGGCGGTAAGGCGTATCCAGCTGTGTTTCATCCAGGTTGGTAATAGCGTTTTCGATGTGCTGTGGTAAAAACTGTATATCAATTATCCATTCCTTTAACTGTTGCTCAGAAAAAGGCTTTGGTTCATATTTGCCAATCGGGAAACTCAGGTTATCCATCCTGCTATCATTTAAACATTATCAATTTTCTTTCTTAGGCTCTTCAACCGGTGCAGCGGGTGCAGCAACTGGTTTAATACCCACCAGCTCCATTTCAAAAACGAGCGTGGCGCCACCTGGAATATCAGCACCTGCTCCCCTGTCGCCATAACCCAGGTCACTAGGGATATATACTTTCCATTTATCACCAATATGCATCAGCTGCAAAGCCTGTGTCCAGCCGGGGATCACACTGCCTACTGGTAATTGAAGTGGTTCACCTCTTTTGTATGAGTTATCAAATTCTTTTCCGTCGATCAGTGTGCCTGCATAATGTGCCACAAAAGTATCCTGTGCTTTTGGCATAGCAGAGGTTTGGTCACCTTTTACCAGTACTTCATACTGCAAACCATTAGGCAGCGTGGTTACACCGCTGCGTTTTTTATTTGCCTCGAGGAAAGCTTTTCCTTTTGCTTTTTCAGCATCCACTTTCTTCATTGCATTTTTCTGGATGTTCTTTTGTACAATTTCATTGGTCTGCTGTTCGGTTAATGAAACAGCCCGGCCTTTAAAGATATCTTCCATACCTTTCTGCAACGCTGCATAACTCAATACATCAATGCTGCTTTGTTTTAAGTTGCTGGCAATATTTATACCCAGTGCATAGCTGAATGAATCCAGGCCAGATTTTAAATTGGAAGGCGCTGGCTTAACACCTGCTGTTGTTTTTGGTTTGGTGGTGGTAGTTTTACCTTTTACCTGCGCTGCTGCAGGCGCACTCATTATTACTGATACTGTAAGTGCAGAAATTAAATACTTCATTGAGCGTTCTTCTTTTTAATTATTAAATGTAAAGTTTAGTAAAATTTTAATTGCAATAACATCACTTTATTCAGCATCGTTGTGAACTTGTTCTGTTATTCTTTCCTTTTAGTAAAGGGAAAGAATAATCTCACTTCAGCTGCAAACCATTAATCCTCTCTCATTTCTTTTCCCGTAAGATGAATAAATACATCTTCCAGGTTAGCTGCCTTCACCTGCTTTGGTCTTTCAAAACCGGAAGCCACCAGGTCATCGATCATTTTATCCGGCGAAGCTAAGGCAATTATTTTTCCTTCATCCATTATCGCAATACGGTCGCAGAGTTGCTCCGCTTCATCCATATAATGTGTTGTCAGGATTACAGTAGTTCCCTTGGCACGTATATCTTTTATCAAATCCCACAAGTTTCTTCTTGCCTGCGGATCAAGGCCGGTAGTTGGCTCATCCAGGAAAACGATCTTTGGCTGGTTGATGAGCGTGGTGGCGATGGAAAAACGCTGTTTCTGCCCGCCACTCATCTCTTTGAATTTATTCTTTGCTTTATCCTCCAGGTTTACCAGCCGCAATAATTCCTTACCATCTACTTTCTTATTATAAAGTCCTGAAAAAAGTTCCACCAGCTCAAGCAAATTAAGACCGGGATAAAAACCGGATGTCTGCAACTGCACCCCGATGATCTTCTTGATATCTTCTGCATTCCTGTCCAGGTTTAACCCATCAACAACTACTTCCCCACTCGTTTTTTCACGCAGTGTTTCTATAATTTCCAGCGTGGTGGATTTGCCGGCACCGTTTGGTCCAAGCAGGCCAAATATTTCTCCTTCATATACTTCAAAAGAGATGCCTTTTACAGCCTCAAATGCGCCATAATTTTTTTTAAGGTCTTTAACGGAGATGATCGTTTTTTGCATACGCATACCGCCGGTTTTAACGGATGCCAAAGATAGTACACTTTAAACGGAGATAGCTTACGGTTGAAAAAAAGGGGCTTTGCAAATCTTTCTTAACACATTTTTTCCATCATTACATCAGCATTGGCATAGTGTGCATTGGTAACCGGTACATGTTTAAATCCATACTTTTCGTACAGGGAGATGGCGGTAGTGAGCTGGCTGTTTGATAAAAGATAAATTTTTACAGCACCAAGCGGCGGGGCATTGTCAAGACATTTTTCTATCAGCATTTTACTGATACCCCTGCCCTGGTAAGCAGGTGCAACGGCCATTTTGGCGAGCTCAAACAAGCCATTGCCTTCATTGATCAGTGCTGCAGTACCAACAATTTCATCACCAGCTTTTGCAAGCCAGATGGCGCCTCCTGTATCCAGTATACCTTTTTGATAATTTTCCAGCATTTCAATATCTGCCGGTTCTGTAAGATTGTATTTATCCAGCCATGCCACGTTCAGGTTCTTAAAATCTGCTGCATACCTGGGATCAAAATCAATAATAGAAATTTCCATGAGCTAATGTACAACAATTCAAACCGCCCATACATCATTCATAACTCCTGATTCATAATTCTGCATGCTTAGTTCGCTCCTACCCTTCCCCATTGTAATACGACTGCAGTTCCTCCATCATCAGCTTACTGCCGACAAAGAAAGATGTACGCTGGTGTATATCTGTAGGCTGAATTTCAAGCACCCGTTGTTTGCCGTCTGTAGCAAGACCGCCGGCCACTTCCACAATAAATGCAAAAGGATTGCATTCATACATCAGCCGCAGCTTACCACCCGGTTTATCTGTTGTTCGTGGATACATGAAGATGCCACCCTTGATAAGATTACGGTGTACATCACTCACCATACTGCCAATATAACGCTGCGTATAGGGGCCACCGTCAGTCTTCTCTTTTTTCTGGCAGCAGTTGATGTATTTTCTTACGCCTTCATCGTACTTAAAAAAGTTACCATGGTTAACAGAAAATATCCTGCCCGTTGGCGGGCAGATGATATTTGGATGGCTAAGGGTGAATTCCCCAATGGATGGATCCAGTGTAAAACCATTCACGCCTCTTCTTGTTGCATATACCAATATGGTGGACGAGCCGTAGATAACATAACCGGCTGCCACCTGTTTAACACCCGGCTGTAAAAAATCCTCTTTTGTTGCAGGAGAGCCTTTGGGGCTTACCCGCCTGTATACACTGAAAATGGTACCGATCGATACATTCACATCAATATTGGCACTCCCATCCAGCGGATCAAACAAACAAACGTATTTGCTGTTATTACTGATCTCGTCATCAAACACAACGATATCATCCAGTTCTTCACTACCGATACCGGCGCAGCTGATACCATGCCGCAGCACACCCATGAACTGTTCATTAGCGTAAATGTCCAGTTTCTTTACTTCCTCACCCTGTACATTTACAGAACCGGCATCACCCAGTATATCCACCAGGCCGGCTTTGTTTACTTCAACGTTTACCCGTTTTGCGGCAAGTCCCATATCCCTCAATAACCCGGAAAGTTCGCCTGTGGCATTTGGAAAATCCCTCATCTGCTGGATGGTGAATTCGTCAAGGGTTTGCACCCTGCGGTTGATCAGACTCATAAAATAGTAGTAGTGTTGGTTTATGCAACCGGTAAATAATAATATGGCAATTCAAAAGTAAATAAATGCTTTCAGATGTACCGGGCAAATAACGCAAACGTACCCGGAGGAATAAATTTGAGCATTTGATGATGCAGCTATTTGTTGATTTCCTAAAGATGTTTCGAAAAATAAATCGGCTTTTACCTTATCAAAATAAAGCCTGTTATTACATTTGCACACTGCTGATTTTTACCAGCATATCATCATTATGAAAGTTTTTAAATTCGGCGGCGCCAGCATCAACAGTACAGAAAGAATAGAAAATGTTGCCGCTATCATCCGGTCATTTGCAGGTGAAAAATTATTTATCATTATTTCTGCCATGGGTAAAACAACCAATGCGCTGGAAAAAGTGGTGGAAGCATTTTTTGAAGGAAAAAAAGAAGAAGCGCTGACCTTGTTCACTGCCATTAAAGAAGACCATATCAATACTGCCAGGAAACTTACCGGTAATACCCCAAAAGGCTTCACCGATATTTTTACAGAAGTGGAATGGCTGCTGCATGATAAGCCGGTAAGGGATTTTGATTATTATTATGACCAGGTGGTTTGCACCGGCGAACTGCTCAGCACCATCATTGTAAGCGAATACCTCAATTCCATCAGCGTAAATAATATATGGACAGATGTACGGGATATCATGCGTACAGATGATAACTTCCGTGATGCCGGTATCGACTGGGCATACACCCAGCAAAAAGTAAATGAAATAATAAAGCCATCTTTTGCAAATACCGACATCATCATTGCACAGGGCTTTATCGGCTCCACTGATGAGAATGAAAGCACCACGCTTGGCCGTGAGGGCAGTGATTACAGCGCCGCCATTTTTGCCAATATGCTGGATGCAAAAAGCCAGACCATCTGGAAAGATGTGGAAGGTGTAATGAATGCTGATCCTAAATTGTTCCCGGATGCAGTTTTTATCAGTGAACTGAGTTATGACGAGGTGATTGAAATGGCTTATTACGGCGCACAGGTAATACATCCAAAAACAATTAAGCCATTACAGAATAAAAATATTCCATTGCATGTACGCTGTTTTTTAAAACCGGAACTAACAGGTACCATTATCACCACAAAACATGTGCATAACCTGCCGCCTGTTATTGTTGTAAAAAGTAAACAGGTTTTGTTGCAGCTTAGTTCAAAAGACTATTCCTTTGTTGAAGACACACTCGTAAGTAAACTGCATCACCTGTTAAATAATATCAAGATAAGGCCCAATCTTTCGCAGAATGGCGCCATCAGCTTATTATGCTGCCTGGATGACCGGCCGGAAAAAATTGAAAAGCTGGCGCTGGCTGCAGAAGAGTATTTTGATGTACAGGTGGAAAAAGAGCTGACATTACTTACAGTACGTCATTATACAAATGCAACTGTTGAGAAACTTACCGCAGGAAAAGACCAGTTGTTGATACAAAAAACCAGGGAAACGATACAGGTACTGATGAAGGAAATGTAAATGTTCCAAACGTTTGAACGGTGAAACGGTTTAAACATTTTTATCAAACCAAACTTTGGTTTGATCATCCCAGTCGCCGTTATAATTAATGGTTAGTTCTTCGCCGGGCTCTACCGCCCTTACAGTTTTAACCATGATAGTAGCTTCATCAAAATCCATAAAATATTCGCAGTTGCTGGCATAGCTGTGGTTATACATTGGTACCAGCCCCAGCGCCATACAGCACCGTTCGTTGTTCTTACCCCATTCAAAAATATAATCATGCAGCAGGGTTTTATCCAGGTGCTGCCGGTCATCCTTGCTCATTACGATCGCTGGTGAAATTTCAATAACAGTATCCGCTTCAATTTTTTCACTTGTAAAAACACCCCTGCCCATTGTGGCCGTATCATCAATATACAGGAATGGTTTCAACATAACATTTTATTAAAGCGAATGAAGTAATTTGCAAATTAATTGAAAATCGAGAGCCACTTTCAATTTTCAACTGTCAATTTTCAATTATTCAAATGTCGTTAGAGCCGGAAGAATCATCATTACAGGAAAAATTTCTTGAAGTAATCGCTTCAGAAGATAAACTGAGGATAAGGGATTTTTTAAATCACCAGAACATCAGTGATGTGGCGGAGCTCATGTATGAAAATGAAGATTATGAGACCCAGATCATCGGTAATCTTTCCATGCACCGGGCCGTGGGTGTATTTAAAATACTGGACCTGCCGGTGCAAAAACGCATTATAAAAGACCTGCCTGCTTTCACCACGGCAGAATTATTGAACGAACTTCCTGCAGATGACCGTACTTCATTTTTAAGTGAACTCCCCAGCAATGCTGTAAGAGAACTGATCAAAACTTTAAACCCGGACGAAAGAAAGGTAACACTTTCCCTGCTGGGTTACCCCGAAGGCAGTGTGGGCAGGCTGATGACGCCGGATTATGTGTACGTGTATGAGAACAACACTGTGGAAGAAGTTTTAAATACCGTTCGCAAACAGGCCAAGAGCAGCGAGACCATCGATGTGATCTATGTCATCAATGATAAAGGCGAGCTGCTGGATGATATCAGGATAAAAGACTTCATCCTGGCATCACCTGACAAAAAAGTAAATGAGCTGATGGATGGCCGCACCATTACCCTGCATGCAGAAGATGACCAGGAAGTGGCACATGAAGCTTTTAAAATGAATAATCGTGTAGCCCTGCCCGTTGTAAGCAAAAGCAATAAACTGCTGGGTATTGTAACCATCGATGACGTACTGTGGGTGGCGAGCGAAGAGTTCAGCGAAGACATGCAGAAGATAGGTGGTACCGAAGCACTCGATGAACCTTATCTTGATATGCCACTGGTAAAATTATTCCGTAAACGGGTGGGCTGGCTTATCATACTTTTTTTGGGTGAAATGTTCACTGCCACGGCCATGGGTTATTTTGAAGATGAAATTCAAAAAGCCGTGGTGCTGGCCTTGTTTATCCCATTGATCATTTCGAGCGGTGGCAATACCGGTTCGCAGGCGTCCACGCTTATCATACAGGCGATGGCGGTTGGCGAGATCACCATTAAAAACTGGTGGCGGGTAATGCGCCGTGAAATTATCCAGGGACTGATGCTTGGCTCTGTTCTTGGTATCATTGGTTTTACCCGGGTACTTATCTGGGCCAAAATTGTACCGCAGGTGTACGGCGGACACGAAATATTCATTGGACTCACTGTTGGGTTTTCATTGCTCGGTGTGGTGCTCTGGGGTACACTCACAGGCAGTATGCTGCCACTCATCCTGAAAAGACTGGGCGCCGATCCTGCCGTTAGCTCTGCGCCTTTTGTTGCTACGCTGGTGGATGTAACCGGGCTGATCATTTACTTTTCTGTAGCCTATATTTTTTTACAGGGCGTACTGTTATAAATAATGGGCTGCCAGCAGCAGTTCATTTCCCGGCGGCCTTTATACAAACAATCTTTCTTCATCATTATTAGTAAGTAAATTTGCAACATATAAAAACCCGGTTTCGTTTTGTATGAAGAAATATCTCCCACTTTTAATCATACTCTTGTCTGCATCGATTGTATTTACAAAGTGCACCAAAACAGTTGAACCAACTGTAAAACCCCGGCTTTTTATTTCTGTAAAAGATGAAAAAGGAACAGGCATTGAAGGTGTGCCCGTAAGAATATACAAAGACAGCGCAGACCCCGGCAGCACGAAGCTCTCTGACACAAGTGGCAATGTAATATTTTATAACCTTGATCCTGTAATATATTACTGGTGGGCACAAAAAGATTGTAAAACAAACAGGATAAGCCAGACAACCCTGAACCGGGCACTTATACCCAATACCGTGATGTATGGCTATTCTGTACTCACCGAAACAGCAGCATTAAAGATCAGCAATAATTCAACGGGTGCTTATAAAATATCAGATTCCGTTTTTAGTACAACGATAAAGGCAGACACCTCTTTTATTGTTTATCATAAAACAGGCAACTATAAGATCCGGACTGAAATAACAGGAGATACAACTACGAGGAAAGACACCACCATAAGGTTTACCTGCGGAGATACCAGCTATTTAAATATTTATTAATTTATACAGCCTTTCTTTTACCATTGAAGTAAACAACGAATCCGCCGGCCAGTACAGCTGTTGCTAAAAGCAACCATATCTTAACGTTAGTTTTTGGCTCCAGCAACACCGTACCTGTATCACCCATCAGTACCAGCCCGGCCCAGTAAACGGGTGATTTCATACGGCCATCAGCCTGCTGCAGGTACTGCAGTTTTGCCTGCTGCAGCGCTTCACCTGCTGGTATTTTTGCAGCCAGGTTTTCTATAAATTTTTCTGTTATAAAGCTGGCTGATTGCTCATCTGCCTGCCACAGGCTTGTTAAAATGGTTTTACTGCCTGCATAATTAAATGCGTGTGCCAGCGAAACCATTCCTTCCCCGTCCTCGTAACCCGGACGCCCCGATTCACAGGCTGTTAAAATAGTAAGGTCTGTATTGATATTGCAGTTATAAACATCATAGAGAAATAAAGAATTATCATATCCTGAACTGTCACCGCTTTTTGAAAATATCAGCCGGGAGAGCTCCGGTTTTTCATTATTAAACTCAGCATGTGTACCAATGTGTACGATCCTGCTGTTACCGGCATTCTCTTTAAAAGAAGCCTGTGTTGAGCCATTACCCAGGAATACATCACCACCAAATTTATCCTGCATTTTTTTAACCAGTGTTTGTGTATAAGGCTGGGGCAACAAAGTCATATACTGCCTGTCAAGCCGGCTGCTATCCTTTACAGACTGCTTGTAAGCTGCTTTATTTTCGTCGGAGAAGCCAGGTGCAAAAGCAACATAATTATTTTTTGCTTCCGGAGCGGTGCCAGCCCCTGTCATGAACAAACTGTAATGATAGGTAATGGTATGTTTTGCGAGCAAACCTGCCGCAGCAAGCCCGCTGTAATTTTGTATGGGAGTTGGCGTAAGTAATTCAAAACTCAGGTTATATAATATACCATCCGGTATCACAATAATATTTTTGGTACGAATATCATTTGCAAAAGGCTTCCACAAACTTTCATGCAATTCAAACAGAAGGGTGGCCTGCTCTCCTTCTGCATTAACAGATGGACTCAGCAATTCATTTATTTTTTTGCCAATGCCGGACGCATCCAGGTCAATGATCTTTTTGTTGCTTTTATCCAGTACCAGTGCATGCAGGCTGCTGTCTATAAAAAAATAGCGAACCACCGTGGTGGCCCCGGGCAGGCTGGCCTGCAATTGCGGCAGGGATTTGAAAATAGACTCATACCGCATTTTAAAATAGACAGGATACTGCACTCTTATTTTCTCCAGGTGCTGCTGCCATTTATTTACAGCATCAACATAATCATCCATCAAAATGTCATTCGGCCGGTCTGCTGCCAGTGATGCAGGAATGGCAGCTTTTAACTTTTTCTCTTCTTCATATACATTCGCCGGCAGACCGGAAAATTCGAGTGCCTTTTGTTTATCCAGTCTTGCACGCAGGCGGTTGTATATACCGGATTCATGAAGATTGATTACACGGTCCAGGTATGCCTGGTCGTTAGTGAGCTGGTATAATTCAAGCGCTATTTTTTTTGCAAAGCTGATCAGTTCATTATTGTCTGCTATCAGTATGTTAATACTTTCATCATCATCAATAAGGAATTTTCTTTTTTCCAGCAGCTGCAGGGCTATATCCAGTTCATTTAATGTATGGCGCAGGTAAATGGTATCTTTTTTTTGCTGGAGCTGGTAACCCGCTTTTTCAATCATTAAAATAGCCCGGGGCTTATTCACTTCCATCTTTACTGAATCAAGTGCCGAAGTGCTGCCTTTAATTTTTTCATTCACAACAGCCAGCCCCTGTTTACCAAAAGCCTGCGCTTCATTGTAACGGCCTGTAATAAAATACACTTCGGAAAGATTCAGCAATTGGAAAAAAACAGGCAATGTATTTTCCTGCTGTACTTTGGTGATATAATCATATGCCTTTTTTGCCTTGGCTGTTCCCTTTACTGCATTTCCATTCTTTGCATAAAACAAAGCCGCATTACTTAAAAACTCCAGGTACATATTACTGTATTCACCCTGGTAAGAGGTCTCATACAACGAATCACTTTTTTCATAACAGGCATCTGCTGCTGCAATATTTCCAAGATTGGCATTCGCAATGGCTTGTGCATATTTTGCGTCTGCTTCCCAAAAGATATAATCACCTTCTGCATCTTTTAACCTTAACAAGCCTTTATCGAGAAATTGCAATGCCTCTTTATAATCATGTAAAGAATTGTACAACTGACCGATCAGTATCTCTGAAATAAATATACCAGGGTGACCGGGCTTTAACTGCTGTTGCTTCTGCTGGTAAGAATATACCAGCAATTCTTTTGCCTTTTTATAATCGCCTATCTCTTTATAAAAACCAGCAAGGTTATCTGTAGCCTCAAACAAAAATGATTTAGCATCCTCTCTTTTTTGCGCCGGATCATTGCCGGCTATATATAACTGGATATTGCTGATGGCATCCTGTTGCGCCCGGATAGCATCGGTGATCTTTCCATCAGCACTGTAAATAGCAGATATATTATTTTGCAGCATGGCGGGCCGGTAATATTTATTACGGTCCGTTGGCTTTGTTTTTGAAAGCGCACCCAGTGCTTTACTGAAAAAATAGGCGGCACTGTCATTTTTTGATGCATACCACATCAATCCTGCCATCGAGTTATAGGACATGTACAGTTCCTCACTATCTGCGCCACTTTCTGCTTCCCGTATAGCAAGAGCCTTCCTGTGGTGCTTATTTGATAAGGCTGCATTACCCATGCGCTGTGCATATACACCCAGGTTATTTTCAACCTTTGCAATTTCAAGCGGTGCGGAAGAATATTTCAATGCTTCTGTACAGGCATCATATGCTTTTTTATTTTCACCCGCCACCCCGAAAAACTCACCTGTTTCTATATACACCTTCCGCATGGTCCTTGCTGCAGGATTTTTTTCAGCAATACGTTTTGCCAATGAATTGATAAGCGTTGCAGCTTTTTCGGGACCTTCATCTTCCATACCTATTTTACCCGCCAATGCTACATAACTGGCAAGTGTATCCGTATTTCTTTCTTTGATAAAAAACTGTATTTGTTCTTCCAATAACTGTTGGGCCAGTTTAAAATCTTTGGCTTCAATAGCTTTTTCTATTTCACCAGCGCCTTTGGGTCCATCCTGTGCAAAAAGCGGTACCAGCAGGAGAATGACAAAGATTCCCGCCATGCTGTATTTCATAAAACGCATGCCTGTTATTTTAGCTTATTGATCAATTCTGTGTTACCGGCGTGGCCGGATTTTTCGAGGTACGGAACGGCTTCCTGCACATGGCCTTCTTTTAGCAATGCCAGCCCTGTGTACCAGCAGGCATCTTTATAAAAAGGATTAGCAGTATCAGCTGCTGCCTGTTTTAAAAGGGTAAGTGCCGCAGTGCTGTTGCCGTCTGCCTGTTGTGCAGCACCGAGGAAATAATTCAGCGTGTCGTTTGGTGGAAGACCTGCTTTTAATTCACTCCATGCACCAATCGCTTTTTTATAATTACCGGTCTTGTAATCAACCATCGCTTTATTAAAAAGATAATTATCGGTGGTACCCATGGCCGTTACCAGGCCTGGGTCAGGTTTATAATAATCAGCATACATTCTTTCGTAACTGTTGCCCCTGGCAAAAAACAGCCATACCCCCACCGCAGCAAATAATACAACAGATGCCGCCAGCAGCATTTTAAAATTAAAGGATATTATCCTGCCACCTTTTTTTTCCTGTGTATTGTTGGGGAGCTTTGCATGGTAAGTATTGAGTTTTTCTTTCAGAACAGCTGCTTCTATTCCCACTGTCAGTAAACTTACCTCTTTCACCTTCGCAGCCCATTCAATATCCTGTTGCAGCCTGTTATCAAAAGCAAGCTTTTCTTGCTGCGGCAGGTTACCCAACAGGTATTGCTCTATGCTTTCAAATTCTTCAGTTGATATTGTATATTCAGTATTCAAAACGGTATCATTTATTATTACCCACCACCATATTGCGGAGCCGTTGCAGACAACGGTATTTATTATTTTTTGCAGTTGCTTCAGTCCATGAAAATGCAATTGCGATCTCGTTCATGCTTTTTTTCATAAAATAAAAAAGTGTCAGCACCTGTTTGCAGGGTTCACCCATGCTGGTAAAGTGATGTTGCACTTGCCTGATATATTTTTCTTCTTCCCCGCTGCGGTCATCTGCGGTTGCCACAAAATTATCTTCCACCGGCACCACACGGTTTCTTTTGGTGCTTTTCAGATGATCAAGCCATTTATATTTTGCCACCTGGAAAATATAAGCTTCCAGGGAGGTTTCGTGCCGGGGCACAAACCGTCCTGCCTTTATATTTTGCCATGATGCTATAAATGCTTCCTGGTAAATGTCTTTTGCTTCTTCTGAAGTGCCGCTGTTGGCAATTATATAGGACTCGGTCTTATAAAAATTGGCTGTGTATAATGCCTCCAGCGTTTTTTCATCATTTGCCAGTACCGCAGCTACCTGCCCATGCACATCTTGTTGGTTTTCCGTGTTTTGCTGCATTTACCCTTTATGTACCCTAAAATACATGTAAAGGTTCATACTTTGCCATTTTGAACAGGGAATTGTTTAACACAGCAAGCTTAAACATCTTTCAGTACCAGCAACCACTTAAGACCTGCCTGCATATTAGTATAGACAAGCAGCATAAAAGGTCATCAGTTTTAAAAATATTTTCCTTATGGGCAACAATATTATTATTTTGTCAGCGCTATAAAGACCAGCTATGATGTTTCCGGCCGACAGGCAGCATTTTTACAACGGGAGCAGTCATAAGAATGGTCATTTTGCTTTGATACTAAAATTGATTTTCCAGCGGTGCTTCTATCACCAAAGTTTTTTTTAACCGGCCTCTTAACTGCTGTAGCAGTATTGGCCAGCGGCCAGGGATATTTTCACTCAAAATCCCTGCTGGATTCTGCTGCGGTAGCAAATCAGCAAACAGTTATCCTGAAAGAAAACGACTCCTTTACTATCGTAACAAGTTTGCCGCTGCTTACAAACAGTATGGCTTTGTCTTTTAAAAACAATAAAAGCGGCTACCGGTTATTCTTAAAACAGGTAAAAAAAAATAAACAGCCTGTAACTTCTGCTGACGATATTATAAAAGCCCCTTACAAACAACAGCTTTTACATAGCATTACAGAACTGCTCCAGAACGGTCAATGTCTTGTATATAATAAGATCAATAAAAACTTAGAGAAAAACATTACGATCGAACACTACCGTTCAGGCGCAACCACCAGGTTAAAATTCAAAAGTATGCACGGGGGCATCGTATGGGATGCAAAAGAAAACAGGCCCTGATCCCTGGCAACAATTCACCACCGCCATTATAATTTTTATTGATCGTTATTAATATCATATCAAATTTGTCTATTTTTATGATATGACAGTTACCCAGCTCGAATACATTATTGCGGTAGACACTTACAGACATTTTTCCCTCGCTGCAGAACACTGTTTTGTAACCCAGCCAACGCTGAGCATGCAAATACAGAAGCTGGAAGATGATCTTGGCATAAAAATATTTGACCGGAGCAAGCAACCCGTTATACCAACAGAGATCGGGGAAGAGATCATTAAACAGGCAAGAGTGGTGGTGCATGAAGTAAAAATGATCGATCAAATGGTAAAAGACAGGCAGGGCCTGCTGCAGGGTGAACTGCGTGTAGGCATTATACCAACACTTGCCCCTTACCTGCTGCCTGTTTTCCTGCAACAGTTCCTTACAAAATATCCTGATATAAAACTGAAGGTTAAAGAAATGACAACTGACCTGATCATTGAAAAACTAAAGGCAGGCCGCATCGATGCAGGACTGATGGTGACGCCTATACAGGATAACAGTGTTATTGAATACCCGCTTTTTTACGAAGAACTGGTAGCCTACGTTTCCAGATCGAATGCTGCATATAAAAAAACATATGTATTACCGGCAGATATGGACCTGAAGGAGCTCTGGCTGCTGGAAGAAGGCCATTGCTTCCGAGACCAGACAATGAACCTCTGTGAACTGAAAAAGCAACATAAAGAACTCATGCATTTTGAATATGAAGCCGGCAGTATAGAAACCCTGCGTAAAATGGTGGAGCTTCATCATGGTATTACTATTTTACCGGAGATGGCTACTTTTGACTTTTCGGCAAAACAGCTGAACATGATACGTCACTTTAAAGCACCGGCGCCGGTGAGAGAAGTAAGCCTGGTAACACACCGGAACTTTATAAAGAAAAAACTGGTGGATGTACTGAAATCAGAGATCACCACAGCCCTCCCTCAAAAAATATTACTCAACAAAAAAGAGAACGTGGTTAAAATATAATTTCCCAATTAAAATAACGATTAAAATGACACAGCCTAATACAGGAGAAACTGCCCCTTTATTTTCATTGTACGACAGTGATAAGAACAAAATAAATCTTGAAGACTACAAAGGTAAAAATGTATTGCTGCTGTTCTTCCCCTTTGCTTTTACCAGCGTGTGTACAAAAGAGCTCTGCAGTATAAGAGATAATATCAGCTTCTATAATAGTGCCGCAGCACAGGTTTTTGGTATCTCTGTTGACTCATTGTATGTATTAAAAAAATTCAGGGAAGAGCAGGGATTGAACTTCCTGTTGCTGAGTGATTTCAATAAAGAAGTTTCTGCCGCCTATGGAGCACTTTACCAGCATTTTCCATCCTTCGATTACATAGGGGTGAGCAAAAGAGCGGCATTTATAATAGATAAAAAGGGCATTATAAGGTATGCCGAGGTATGCGCTTCAGCTGGCGATATGCCTGATTTTCAATCTATTCAGCAAGTTTTAACTTCACTGGGTTAAAAATTTTGCCGGCTCCGCAATAATTAGGAGAAAGTTTGCGTTTCCTATAGTTTTAGGGAAGAACATTCCCTGGTTTTTTAACGAAAATCAAAGACTGTTTTTTAAAAACTTAACCTTATCTTTACTGCACTGAAAAAAATTTTTACCATAATTGCCGCTTTACTGGTCTTTGCAATTGTATCTGCTGATGCACAGGTAAGAAGCGCCGTTCAAAATCCGAACACTGCAAAAGTGGTTAAGTTTTATCCCAACCCCGCTACTTCCGTTATCAATTTTGAATTACAACGCAGTGCTGATAAATCAGCCACCCTGCAGTTATTCAACTTCATGGGTAAAAAAGTATACGAAGCAGTTCCAGGCACACAGGAACGCATGATCGTATCGCTGGATGGCTTTTTCCGTGGTGTATACATTTACCAGCTCAGGGATAAATTCGGCCAGATCATCGATTCAGGAAAATTCCAGGTGGTTAAATAATTTCAATTTCCCTTTTTAATTTATTTATTGGTACAGTGAACAACATGCTGTTCTTAACTTTCAGTAGCATCATCCCCTTCCAGTAATGGAATATCAGCAACAGAGGACCCGGCAATTCCCTTTATTGAACCAAACATACCGCTTGTATTGATCAATACTTTCTCAAGTTGTTTTTCTCTTTCCTTCCATATTTTTTCCATCTGCACCCGTTCTTTCATGATGCCGCTTTTCATTGACATAAAACCTTCCACGATGGCTTCAATCTGTCCACGGAATTCATTGCCCGTTAAATAATCATATAATAACTGCATCTTATCGCCTCTATTTTCCTGGCTACGCAGTACATCATTTATCTTGATAATGCCACTCCGCAGCAGGTGTGCCACTGCGCCCACTTCATTAAAATTACATATCCATACACCATCCCTTTCACCAAAGCGGTCCATCTCTTTTGGGAACACCTGTGTTACCAGGATGGCAACATCAGCGCCTTTATTACGCATATCGGTTTTCAGCTTATCCACCCATATATTCTGCCATGCCTTGGTACGTTTGCTTTCATAAATGATCTTGCCACATTCCTTACCGGTATTGTTTCGTACGACTTGTATGCAATCAGCTCCTTCCACGCCTTTGCCTACTTCTTCCACCACATCAAAAGGAAAATGTTCTTTTAAAATTTCTTCCAGCAATAATTCCTGTGCTTCTCCCTGCAGCTGCATGCTCCCCTGCTCACTTTTCCTTTTCAGTTCTTCAATCGTCTTCTTCATGCTTTCCATCTGTGTATCTTTCTCTTTCATCCGCAGGTCAAAAAGCTCCTGTTCTTTCCTGATAGTGATCTCTTCTATTTCCTTTTTCTTTTGCAGAAAACGTTTCTCTATCTCCACTTCCATATTCTTCTGCTTTTCTTCCAGTGCTGTCTTATCCCGCAGGAGATCAAGTTCCTTTTTCTGTAATTCCTGCAGTTGCTGCGATTTTATCTTTGTTTCTTCCTGTGCTGCTTTTAACTGCAAGGCAGCTGACTCGGCGGCTTTCTTTTGAGCATCTGCCACCAGCAGGTTCTTTTGCCTTTCAAATTCTTCTTCTTTTTTCTTTTGCCAGTCGATCATTTTGCCACGCAATTCTTTCTCCACCTCGCTTTTAAGGCTTTCATTCAGCTCAAACTGGTGTCCGCAACTCGGACAGGTTATTTCCGTTGCCATCGCTCTTATTTTTTTGCAAAATAATGATTTAAACTGTTTGATAAAACAGCAGAAAACAAAACATGCTTTCAATATGAAAGCATGCCTGGTTTGCCGGGTAATTAATATCCTTACCGAATTTCTTTTATCTTTTGTCGCTCCACACGTGTTGCAAGAAGAACACTGACACCGTATAAAAATAACAGTGGTACAGCAACTAAAAATTGGCTCGTCCAGTCCGGGGAAGGTGTAATAACAGCGGCGACTATCAGAATTACTACAAACGCAAATTTGAAATTCTTTTTTAGAAAGTTGCCGGAGATAATTCCAATCCTTGTAAGCACTAAACACAAAACAGGCAGCTCAAACGCAATGCCGCAACCCAGAATAAGATTAGTCAGGCTGTCAATATAATCGTTAACAGATGGGCGGTATTGTATAATACCAGACTTACTCAGGCTAAATGATGCAAGAAAATTAAATGTAAAGGGTGCAAGCAAATAATATCCAAATATTGCTCCGGTAAAAAAGAAAAAAGATATCCAAAAAACACCATTCCGGCTGTACCGCACTTCCTTTTCAGAAAGGCCGGGTTTTATAAACCTCCATATTTCCCAACAGATATATGGAAAGGCTGCAATGAGCCCGCCAATCATAGCAATATTGATAGCGGAAGTAAATGTTCCGTTCACCTCGGTTACCTGGAAATTGATCAGTACCGGCGGCATACAAAATGCATCGCCAAGATGAAACCAATGCCCCTGGTTACACAATGCTCCATAACTGATAAAATGCTGACTTGCCGGTGCTAAAATTATATTATCATAAACCCAGTCCATGTTAATAAAAATGAGTAAAACCATTACCAGCCACGCTATCACACTGCGGACCAGGTGCCACCTTAATGCTTCTACATGGCCGAAGAAATCCATCACCGGTGGCTTTTTTTCTTTCTTTTGAAGTATATGCTGAAAGAAATGTTTACGCTGCAGGGAAGCTGTTGGCATATTTTTTAGTTTTGGCTAAGTTTATTTGTCAGTAGTTGCTGAAGCTTTCCTGATGTTTACAAGATCCTTTCCTTTCATTTCTTCTTCCATCTCATCTTTTATGCTATTTTTTGCATCATTAAAATCACGAACTCCTTTACCAAGTCCTTTCATCAGTTCAGGAATTTTTCTTCCACCGAACAGGAGCAATACGGCGAGCAAAATGAATATCCATTCTGATCCACCGGGCATTCCAAATAAAAGAGCAGCTGCACAATTTGAATAAATCATAAAATAAATTTTAAGAAAAATATTTAAGAATCGCACTCATTAATTGAAATCATGATTACAGGTATAATCATGATTTCAATTTTTTATTTAGGCAAAGAATGGCGTAACCAATGCTGTAACCTGCTCTTGTGTCAATGGTTCATCAAATGCCTCAGATGCAGCATCTGCACTTATGCTGAATCCATTGATATTAACAATATTGATGGTAGCCTGCGTAGTTAATTCCTCTCCATCATAGTTTGGCTGCACTACAGCACCTATACCTGTACTTTTACCGGAGATCCATGGTTTAACAGCGGCTCCTCTTGCCTTACGCATCTGCCGTATATGTGATGCATGTCTTGCTTCTACAGAATGAATATTTAAAGCTGCCGTAAGCACATCATTGTTTGTCATCAGGTTGCCTGCCTGTCCTTTGTAAGCTCTCACGCCTGTGTCTTCAAAGGCTTGTGCCACTGCCAAAAAGGTATCATAATTTGTAAATACATCCGGGAACAACCCTTTAGCTGTAAAATCAAACTGAGCTGCTGTAAATGTTACAGGCGTACCACCACTTGCGGTAATAGCAGTACGTAAAAAATTTACGTGTGCATTTTCATGATCCCGGATGGTTGTAAGCGCTGCAATGGCAGGTGCTGCAGGAATTAAACCTGGCGTTGCCACTCCTTTTGCATAAAAGTTTGCCTCCAGGTATTCCAGTGTTAATGCAAAATTCAATACATCAATCACAGTTGGTGCAGGAGGAGTTCCGTATGCTTTTTTAAACATGGAGCCTATTGCAAAAGGTAAAGACGCTAGTGCCACTTTGCCTGAAAACCTTGCAAAGCTTTTCATGGCACCCCGTCTTGTATCAAGTCTTTCATGTACTTCCGGATCTGCTTTTTCTATCTCTGAGATTATATTCTTGATGTTCATAAATTTTAATTTAAGAGGTTGGTAAATTACTTGCGTTGATCTTTGTTTTTATATAGGTCCCCGCAATGGCCAATACCTGTGCAGGTGTACGGGCCATATCAAGACCATTGGCATCAATGGCTGAACTGTCAGCAAATGTGCCGTTGCTGATAAGGTCTCTTATATAGGCAGCATGTCTTGCTTCTACGGAAACAATCTTACCTGCAAGCGTGAGATAGTCTGGCGTGGTAATTAATTTCCCTGCACCATTGTAAGCTGTCACGCCCAAATCTTCAAATGCTTTTGCAGCTGCCAGCACACTGTCCCTGCTGCTGAAATTAATAGAACTGAAATCCAGTTCAAGTGAAGGGATGGCTTTTGCGCCAAGTGCATTTTTAAAGAACTCCCTGTGTGCAATTTCATGATCACGTATATCTGCAAGCAACGCTTTCTCTGCATCTGCAATACCGCTGTATGGTGTGTCAGAAATCTTCTTGTAAAAAGCGGCTTCTATTTGTTCAAGCGCATAAGCATAATTTAATATGCCGATATCATCGCTTCCAAGATCAACGCCACCGTTATTTGAAGGAGCCTCATCCTTTTTACAAGCCTGCGCTGCAAGCAGTAATGCAGAAGCACCACCAATATATCCAAGAAAATTTCTCCTTGACACTGGCTTAATGGTATGAGTTTCCTGCCCGGCAATCATAGGATTGCCTGATGAATTGTTTGTTTGCATACTTAATTTGATTTAGTAAGTGAAAAATATTGCCGGATGAAGGGGTACTATCTGCAACTACGATATTTAAATCAGGGCGGATTTAATTTTTATAAATCATTTTAAGAAGAAAAAAAATTCTTACTAAATGAGAGTATTCGCAATGAAAGGAAGATTGTGGAACGGGTTTTGCAAATGCGGATTATTTTGCTCAATGTTATAATCGACGTATTAAAGGAAGTTTATTTGTCGTAATAGCAACATTGAGAAGCAGGAAGAATTTACTATCCGAGCAAAGCAATTTCTATAATTATTGCATTTTCTGCATTGCAGCAGAAGCCGCTGATGATTTTCCATATTTAACATGGCCGAGCACAGGTTTTTTATTCTTTATACTGATGATGTATAAATTATCAAATTCTGTATCGGGAATATTTTCCTGGGGAAAACTGGTGATGCCCAGCTTATAAATTATTTTAGGGATGATATTGCTGTGCGTAACTATCAATATCTTTTTACTCCAGTCATTTTTACTGCTGATTGCTGTAAACAAGCTGCTGCAGGTTGTATCCGCATTGATCTGTACTGTATCGATATCCAGCTGAATCCGAAGGCTGTCTGCGGTATTTTGCGTACGCTTATATTCTGTTACATAAATACGGTCGACCTTTTTATCTTTTAAGGTACGCATAAGATCGCCGGCCCTGGTATTTCCAGCTTCAGTAAGCAAAGGATCTTTACCACTTAATTTCTCGGCATGGCGTACAATATAAATTGTAGTGCCTTTACTGAACGGACCAGCCGTTTGTGCCATGGAAATATTGATACCTGTTAATAAAACAACGGTGCTGAAAATTTTTAGATAGTTCATAGCAAATGCTTATCCTGCGAAGATACTTTCATTTTAATAGTAAAATACCGGCAAACAGGTTGTAACTTTTCTAAAGTTCCGGCGTTTAAAAAAAAATTTTGCAGCAGATGCAACATTTTACAAAAACCAGTTACTTTATTAATAATAAACCAACGGATTGAACCTGTCAACCTTTATACCCCCGGCAGATGTGCTTGTACAGCAGTGCATCGATGGCGATATGGCTGCCTGCAGGGTATTATACAACCGGTATTCAAAAGCAATGTTCAATACAGCGCTGCGGATACTGAACCATACAGCCGATGCAGAGGATGTTTTGCAGGAATCGTTCTCAGATGCATTTGCAAAGCTGAAAGATTTCCAGGGCAGGTCAACCTTTGGCGCCTGGCTTAAGCAAATAGTGGTAAACAAAAGTATTACCGTTTTAAAAAAGCAGCGGCTCTTCCTGGCTGATATGGAAATAAATGTGATGGAGAACATAGCGGATGAACCGCAGCTGAATGAAGAAGAGATCAATTACACCATTGATGCAGTAAAACGGAATATTCAACAGTTGCCCGACGGTTACCGTACTGTATTGCTGCTGTACCTGTTTGAAGGGTATGATCACGAGGAAATTGCCGAGATCCTGCAGGTGGCGCAGTCGACAGTAAGAACACAATACATCAGGGCCAGGCAAAAATTAGTTCACCTATTAAAAAAAGAGACATTATATGAACAGTGAGCTTGAAAAATTCGTCAATAAGAACAGGGGACAGTTTGATACGGAAGAACCTGCTGAAGCGGTATGGAAAACCATAGAGAGCAAATTGCCGCAGGCAAAAAATGCAAAACTGTTTTCCTTAAAGCAGGTATACAAATGGGTGGCTGCAGCCGCTGTGATATGCATTGCACTTACATCTGTTTATTTTATTTATATCCATAAGGGCAAACCTGACATTTCAAGAGGTGAAAAACCATCAACCAATAGTACAGAACCTGCGAATGACCTCGAAGGCATCAGTCCGGAATATGCTGCCGAAGCAAAACAGGTGTACAAAGCCATTGAAGTAAAACAACAGGAGCTAAAAGCTGTAACTGCTGACCAGCCTGCACTGTACCAGCAGTTTTTAGGAGACCTGCGTGTACTGGACAGTTCGTACCGCATGCTGCAAAACCAGGCATTACAAACACCCAACCAGGATGTTATTGTAAAAGCCATGCTGCAAAACCTGCAACTGCAGATGGAATTGCTTGGAAGGCAGCTGATGATCATGAATGAAATTAAAAACAAAAAAACACAACAAAATGAAAAAACTATTTAGACACATTTTTACTATATCACTACTGTTATTTGCTGGGCAGCTGTTTGCACAGAAAGAAGACAAAAAAAGGTATGACAATTTCAGGGAACGAAATATCTCAAAAACATATACCGCCAGTGGTAATACTTTAAAAATTGACAACAGCTTTGGTGATGTAACCGTTACCACCTGGGACAAAAATGAAATAAAGGTGGATGTGCATATTGAAGCCAGCGCTACCGACAAAGAACACGCAGAAAGCCTTTTTAATGCCATCGAGGTAACGGAGAAACAAAACGGCAAGACCATCAGTTTTAAAACCAACGTAGAAAGCAACGATAAAAAAAGCAATTGCAAGAACTGCAGCAGCAGCATGGAAATAAACTATACTATACAAATGCCGGCTTCCAATGCATTATCCATAGAAAACTCCTTTGGCAGCATTAATGTGCCGGATTACAGCGGTCCTATTTCATTAACCAGCAAATTCGGCTCCCTTACCACCGGTGTACTTTCAAAAACAGAAGACATTGCTGTGGAATTTGGCTCAGCAAAAATTAAGAGCACCGGTAATATTGATGCAGTGTTTAAATTCTCCACTATCACTATTGATAAACTGTCTGGCTCCAATAAGATCAAAATAGAATTTTGCGGTAACAGTAAAATTGCTGTTGACAACAGTCTTACGGCGCTTACTTTAAATGAATCATACAGCACAGTAAACCTGAAAACATCGCCTGATTTTTCTGCCACTTATTCAGTTAAAACAAGTTTTGGGTCTGTAAAAGACAGGAGCAATGCAAATCTTAAAAGAACAGATGAACCGGATGAGTATGGCCCGGACAGTGATAAAAATTATGAAGGGCGTTCCGGCTCAGGTTCCGCAAAAGTGGACATAAAATCAAGTTTTGGCACCATCATTATTGGTGAAGCCACTGCAGATGACATGAAAGACAAGAATAAAGAAAAGAAAAAGAAAACAACAGAAGCATAGCCATAAAAGCTAGTTTGGTAAAATGCCCTCCTTTTTCTAAAGGAGGGTTTTTCATTTTTAGCCTGTTAATCGATATATTAGAGGAAATTAAACAGCGTAATGCAAAACAGGGCAATTGAACTTTTTTACCTTTTTTTCCAGGGCGCACTTATCTTCCAGGCACTCATTTTCGGGGTGATCTATTTTCTTACATACAAAAAAGATATCCTGTTCTACAGCCTCTTCCTCATTACAATAGCAGGTTATTTTTTTATGAATGCAATAGATACTTTCTTTGGAATACCCGCAGATGTGGCCTGGAATTCCAATTGGTATGATTACCTGAATACACCGGTAATCATTGTGGCAAACCTTTTTTATATGCTGTTTTTACAGGCCTTCTTTTCTGATCTTACCAGCAATGTTTCGGTAACCAGGATGTTCCGCATCTTATTATGGATAATGTCCATTCTATTTCTATCATTTATAATCCTTACTATTTTTCATTCGGACAGGCAGTTTATTTATTACACCGTAAAACTGATAACCATTTTACCTGCTATGATAGTGGCCATTATCATTTTGAAAAAACGGCTTCCCTTCTCCGGGCTGGTGGCAGCAGGGTTAATTTGCACTGTTATAGGCACTTCACTTACCACCTGGATGGATATCCAGTACAGTAATGGTACCGGCACCTCCATTTTTGCCACTACTTATCCTTTCTTTTTTATAAGACTTGGCATACTGGCTGATATGATATTGTACCTGGCTGCCATTTTAAAAAAATGGAATTACCAGGAAAAACAGTTGGCCGTGGAAAAATTGCAGTCACAGCTGGCGGTGGAAAAATTAAGAAATAAAATATCCGGTGAACTGCATGATGATCTGGGCAGTAATCTCAGCGGCATATCCATGTACAGTTATATGATTGATGATCTGCTGAAGGCTGGCAAATACGAAGAGGCGAAACAATCTGTAAACATTATTCAAAAATCTGCCGGTGAAATGAGCCAAAACCTCAGTGACCTGGTATGGTGCATGCATCCCGGGCAGGACAGTTTTCAAAAACTAACCGAAAAACTGGAGGAATACACCATGACAATGGCAGCTGCAAAAAATATAGAAACAAAAATTCTTTTCCCAAAAAACACAGAAAACATACACCTGACTGTTGAAACAAGAAAAAACATTTACCTGTTTTGTAAAGAAGCAATCAACAATGCAGTAAAGCACAGCAATGCTTCGCTGCTGGAATTGACTATAAAATACAACACCCCGCTGCTGGAATTTTGCATAGCAGATAACGGGAAGGGATATGATCCTGATAAAATAAAAAAGGGAAACGGGCTGTTCAACCTGCAAAAAAGAGCGGATGATATAAAAGGCATTCTATCATTAGAATCTGTATGCAACCGGGGCACGCTTATAAGCCTTCAGTATAAAATCACTCATTGAGGTATTTACCGCATCACTGTTAATTAAATATTTGCAGTTATTAACCACGCATGAATCATAGATACAAAAAACTGGCGCTTCTATTTTGTTTGCAATTACCGGCAATATGGCTTATTGCCCAAAATGATACACTTGATTCATTACTAAACATGCTTAAAACAAAACAGGAAGACACCACAAAGGTCAGGCTATTAAATGATGTAAGCGCTGCCTACCTGGATGTACCTAACTACCCGATGGCGACAACTTATGCCAACAGCGCCATGTCTCTTTCAAAAAAAATAAATTATAAAAAAGGTATCGGTGGCTCCTACTGGCAAATGGGCAGGGTATTCTATGCACAGATAAATTTCGGGGAAGCATCGAAATACTATGATTCAGCCCTGGCAGCCTGTACAGAAGCCGGCGATGAACATGGTATTGGAAAATGTTATTATGGAATGGCGGGCATCACGTATATGAAAGGGAATTTTTCAGAGGCACTAAAAATCGTTTACAAGGCGCTGAAAATTTTTGAAAAGCTCGGGGATATCAATATGCAGGGATACCTTACGATGAGAGTCGGGGTGATTAACTATTACCAGCAGGACTACGACGAAGCGCTGAAAAACTTCAATAATTCATTAGTTCTTTCCAGGAAAACAAATGATAAAGTAAACATTGCCTTTGGAGAAAAAAACATTGGCGTCATCTACTTTATCCAGGCTGAAAAACTACTGGCCGCAGGAGATACAACAAATGCAACCCATAAATTGAATGCCTCCATACTTAAATACAAAGCCGCTATCAGCATGTATTCCGAAATAGAAAATGAGTATGGTATAATGGAGGTTTGCCATCCTTTTGGGAACTCATATGTAAAGCTTGGAAAAATAGCAGAAGCAAGAAACCTGCCAAAGGAAGCAACAGAGAGATATAGTGCGGCCCTTGAAAAATATAATACATTCCTTTCTATTGCAGAAAAATTCAAAAACGATAATTACACAGCAGAAGCTTCTTATGCTATCGGCGAATTATACCTTCATATAGGTAAAGAGCATGAGGCAGAAAAACACCTGAAACGCGGACTTGATCTTTCTGTGAAGGTAAAAATGAATGAAAACATAAAAAACGGCTATTGCCATTTAGCTGAACTATACAATAAAACCGGTGATTATAAGCAGGCATACGGGTATTACAAGTCCTGCATCCAATACAGGGACAGCCTCATCAATAATGAAACCATTCAAAAAGCTGCACAGGAAAAAATAAACTACGAGGTAGGAAAAAAAGAAGACCAGTTAAAATTACTGTCAACAGAAAATAAACTTAAAACCGTACAGGCACAAAAAGAAAGCCAGCAAAAAAAGATAGCCTATGCAGGCATTGGTGCGGTGCTGTTGCTGGGTGGCTATGGCTTTTACAGGTATACAAGAAAAAAACGCTTACAAAATAAACAGGCCATGACGAATGAACGCCTGCGTATCAGCAGTGATCTGCACGATGAAGTGGGTGCCACCCTCAGCGGTATATCCATGTACAGCCACCTGGTAAAAGAACAATTAAGATCAAACAATATAGCCGGCATTGAAAATTCGTTGCAGGTAATGCAGCAAAGCAGCACGCAGATGGTGGACAAACTAAATGACATTGTATGGTTTATCAACCCGGAAAAGGATTCGCTGCAGCAGCTTATCAGCCGCCTGGAAGATTATGCCATTAAGATGGCGGCGATAAAAGATATAAAAGTAAACATTAAAATACCGGATAAAATTTCCAACAGCTCTATACATGCTGAAACACGCCGCAACATTTATCTTTTTTGCAAAGAAGCCATTAATAATGCCGTAAAATACAGCAATGCCACAACACTCAACTTTTTTATTGAGGAAAGCAGTGGCATCCTTCAGATAACGGTGTCTGATAATGGTGTTGGTTTTGAGATATCGCAATCCTCCAATGGCAACGGGTTCACTAATATGCAAAAACGGGCGGCTGCAATCAACGGGCAGATGCAATTACATTCAGCTAAAGGTACCGGTACAACCATAAAACTCTCAATAAAAATCACCCAATAGGTGATGCAATTTTCAATTTAATTTCGCCATATTTGAAAACATGGAAATAAAGGTTGCCATTTTTGAAGATAATAAGCTGGTACGGGATGCCCTGGAAGCTATTTTAAACGGCACGCCTGGTTATAACTGCACCGGTGCATTTTCCAGCGGCACTAACTGGAAAACAGATATTGCAAAAAGCAAACCGGATGTAATATTAATGGATATTGAAATGCCCGGCCCTGATGGCATTACTTTAACCAAACTTATAGTGGAGCAATATCCTGACGCAAGGATCTTAATCCAAACTGTTTTTGACGACAGCGAAAAAATTTTTAAAGCCCTGTGTGCCGGGGCCGCCGGTTATATTTTAAAAAACGACCCTCCAAATAAATACCTGGAAGCTATTACAGAAGTATATGAAGGCAAAGCTTCCATCAATGCCAGTATTGCAAAAAAAGTAATTGGTTTTTTTTCTAATAAAAATGTGATCATGGCAGCTCCTTCAGGCGAAGATTATAACCTGAGCACAAGAGAACAGGAAATTTTAAAACACATTGTTACAGGTAAATCGCTAAAGGAAATTGCCGCTGCTTTATTCATCAGCTACGATACCATCCGTACCCACAGTAAACACATCTACAAAAAACTGCAGGTAGCCAGCCGCAGCGAAGCCAGCATGAAGGCAATACAACAGGGTTTGGTATAAACCCTGAAATCATCCAATGGGGTATAGCCGGCTTTTCATCATAGATATATTTTTGACAGCATTAATACCTGCACATGTATTAAAATCACCTGCGGTGTTGTGATACCATTGCTGCACCATTGTTTTGAGCAGGACTACAATATTCACGATGGCGTGAGGCAAATGATTAAGATAACTTCCGGAAATGTTTGCCAGGTTATTTCACCAGCACCCAGGCCGCCCATTTTTCCGGCCACTGACGGTATCTTCTTTTCATCCCGTTCTGCGCAGATAAAAAAGCCTGTTGTATTGTTTTCTTGCTAAACAGGAGTTTGTAAAAAAGTTCCATAAAATCTGCAGTTTCCTTATCCGGCACTTCCCAAAGACTCATAATAAGATTGCCGGCACCTGCTATCCGGAAGGCACGCTGAAGTCCATAGACACCTTCATCACCCTGTATATCACCTAACGCTGTTTTGCAGGCAGATAATACTACCAGCCTGGTGGCAGGCAGCTGCATGTTTGATATTTCCAGGGCCGTGACAATACCGTCTTCATTACCGGGCAACCTGTCTCCATTAATACTATGTTGAGCCCCGGCAAATAATAAACCGGCCTTTAATAACGGATTTATCCTTTTCACTTGCGAACCGCTGTCATTTGTCGTTTCATCAAAAAAACCATGCGTAGCAATATGTATTACCGAAGGGCTCTTATTACTGCTGATATTTTTAAATGATTGTTCTGTGGCTTTGCTTCCTGAAATAACACGTGCATTTATAGCAAAGCGTTTAGCCATGTTGCCGATATTCTTTACTTCAGCAAGAGTGCCAGGTAAAAAAGGATACTTGTAATCTCCTTTAAATAATTGCGAATGAAATTCACTACCGCTGTTATTATGCCTGCTGATATTTTTCCTGAGCGAGTTTGTATCCGCATCATATTCTATACCGCCAAACAGGCAGAGATCATCTTTAGCAGTTAACGAAATGTTGTTGGCACCTGCATTGGCGGTAGTGTTACACTGCAATAATTTAATGTTGTCACATAATACCTTTTGTTTATCCAATGCCAGTGCTGCAAAGGAAACCCTGAACAACTGGCCGGCCGGCGTATAAAATATCCGTGTTATGTTTTCTAATTTTTTTTCAAGTGGTTTCCATACAATATCATATAACGGGCGTGTATTGTGTAAAACTCTTATCCCTTTTGCACCACGGCTGTACACTTTATTTATAGCCGCTGCAGTATTGCTTTCACCAATAATACTATCAAGCTGCTTTTTTTCAAACAGTGTCAAAAACAAAGGTGAGCGGTAGTTTTTCCTTATTACCAGTGCTCCATACATCACACTATCCGTCCATTCTTTCCCGTTGTAATACCGGAATGATACAAATTCTATTGCAGCATCTTTTTCATCAATTTGTTTTTTTACCTGTTGCCAGCGGGGAGCCTGTTGTGTTTTCCTGAAAGTTACCGATTGTTTTGCCAGCCATTTTTCAACTGTGTTGGTTTCTTCTTCCAGGTTAGTTATCTTTTCTGTATTTGTGGAAAGACCGCTGTATAATACAGCAAGCTGCTTTTTCATCTCCAGCCATGTTTCATATTTATTTAATAATGCTGTATCAGCGCTGTTGTATACGGACTGCCGTACCTGCAACAATGAAGAAAGAATAAGCCCTTTTTTTAACAGCACATGATCATACAAAACACCTGCATCTGCCTGCGCAGGATTATTAAGGCAAAATGAAAAATACTCATCTGCTACATTGCTTATCTTTTGCAGGTAAGCCTGTTTTTCATTTTCGCTTGTAAACAGGAAAATACGATTGGCCTGCTCTGCCTGTGCAATCATCGTTTTTTTATAAAGGCTGTCTGCCAGGGCAAGTTGTTGCATTCCATTATAAACTCTTGCCTGGCCGTACATATTACCGGTATAATAAGGATGCTTTTCCCCTAATAATTTTTTCCAGCTATTTGCAGCTTCAGTAAAACAGGCAAGTGATCTTACGTAATCGTTCATTTTAAAATAAAGCTCCCCAAGGCTGTTCCTGTTAATGGCGTGGTTCGGATTTTGTGGCGGGGCTTTTTTATCCCAGATATTTTTAGCTGTTAATGCAAGTGTTTCGGCTTCTGTATATCTTTTCATTCCGATGTACAGGGCTGCCAGGTTATTACAGCTTTCAGCATAAGCAAGACTTTCTTTCCCATTACTTTTTTCTCTTACCTGCATGGCTTCTTTATACAGCTCTTCAGCTTCTCCTGCCCTGCCTGTTTGTGCATACAGGTCTGCCAATATATTGCAACTGGAAGCATAATCCGGGTGGAGCAACAATGGTTCTATACCTGCACGAATATTTTTTGCCTCAGTATAAAACTGCGCTGCTTTTTGATACTGTCCCATATCCCTGTATATGTTGGCAAGGTTTGTACAGGATATCGCATAATCAGGGTGTGCATTTACCGGCTGTAACCCGGCACGTATTTTTTTTGCTTCCAATACTGCTGCTTCTGCTTTTTCGTATTCGCCCATGGCTAAATACACGGCTCCAAGATTGTTGCAACTTCTTGCATACTCTGCATTTGAAATACCCAGCATCTTAGCCCGTATTTTTTTTGCCAGCGTGTGCATGGCGATTGCTCTCGTATACCGGGCACTAGTGTAATAATAATTGCCAAGACTGTTGCAACTGGCAGCATATTCTGCAGCACTGTCCGAATATATTTTCTTTGTTAATTCAGCAGCTTTTAAATAAAACGGTTCTGCTTTACCCGGATCCTCCTGTTCATATACCCTGGCGAGTCTTTCGCAAATGATTGCATGCAGCGGCTGTGTTATAAAACCATTTTTTTCTGACAGCTTAAATGCCTGTTCCAATTTTATCCTGGCACCGGAGTAATTACCCAGGCGCAGATTTGCTTCTCCAATTCCTTTAACAATGGCAACAGCAGTTATTGTATTAGCAGAGTCTGGGGGAAGATTTTCTTCTGCATGGCTATAATAAATTTGAGCCTGTTGAAAATGTCGGCTTTTTTCTGCCTGTGAAGCAGAATCATAATACAGTTTCCACTGCTGTGCTTTTGCTTGATAAAAACACAATATGCAGGCGATCATTATAACAGCAGGTTTCACTTTTATTTCTTTATCTCTTTCGCCAACAGTGAACTTTATGCTCCTGTAGCACAGCCTAAGGCTTAAGTGGGGCTGTTTGCGTTTGCAAAATAAATCCACCAAAGCCTTTGCAATTAAAACTTACCTCCCAGCAGCCCATTGCACTATTGTAAATAATATCCTCGTCATCAGGGTCAATTATAGTTGCGTTGCCCTGGTAAGATGCAGGCAAACCTGATTTATCATTGCTTATACCGGGATACCATGCTATGCGTATATTTTGACGGCCCGATTTTGGGGAAAGGAAAGATGGTAATGCAGGAGTGTACAGCGCATTAAAAGCGTCAAATTCCGCCTGTTTAAAATATAATTTCACCCGGCCTCCAATATCTTCTCCATCATAACCACTGGTAAGCGGTGTAACCTGGTAATGCCGCTTAACAAAATTTACCGGTTGCTTTTTTTCTATCCATACCGTGGCGGTAGTGTTACTGTCACGATCGCTATAGTATGGAGAAACAAGTGCTATTAAGCTGTCGCAGGTACCAGGCTTATTGAAACTTTGATCCAGCATAGCACTTTGTGTAACAGTATAATTATTTACGGGGATATTAGCATCCTTACATATTATGCCTTTAGAAAGGATACCACCATTGGCTGAGTAGAATAGTGCACCGATATCTTTATTATACGAAAGCCTGCCTATGCCGTCTTTATTGGCAAGTTTTTTTGTTCCGTTGCTGGTACCGTTTGACGTAGCAATCCACACGCTGTTCTTCTGATCCCTATTCAGGCTGTCGTTTACCAGGAAAAACAATTGATTGTTACAGTTGACCAGGTTGCGTGGATTCGGATCACATGTTTCATAATCAGGATAATCTTTTACACTATTCGTACCGGCCGGTGTACCATCAGATACCCACAGTTGCCTCAATGTTTTTGGTCTGCCGCCCGGACCTCCAAGTTGAGGAGGCAAGGGATGAGTAACTTGCGTTCTTACAAAATAAAGCTTGTCGTTTACTACTGTAAATTCATCTAACTCACCGGTAATATTCTTAATTAACAGGGTGCCTGCATTTGTTCCATCACTTTTCCATAATCCCGTTTGACCAGTAATATTTCCCCTGAAGTATAAAGAATTACCCCATACAGTAAATCCATATCTTGAAACGGGGTACCTGTTCTCCGGCGTAATCGGCTTCCATGCATCTAATCTTTGTTCCTGGTTATTTATTAATTTAACCGCAAGCTTAGTATTACTGGCAATGTTATACTTCCATAGATAAGTCTCTTTGTTAGCATAATCCACTACAAAATAAATACTGCCATTCATCAATACCGGGTTTTGTTTCAGACTATTATTAAAGTTGCAATACACCTCTGCTGCAACTACAGTGCCTGCAGCGGTACCGTCACTGCGCCATAACCTGGTGCCCGTACTGTCGTTTTCCAGGAAATATACATTAGCATTGTGAGCCACCATTTGTTTAGACATGTAAGAATACCTGTTGCCATTAAGATCTTTAACTAATCCTGTGCCTGCTGAGCTTCCATCTGTTTTGTATAAAACTTTGGTTCCATTATCCATGGGCTGAAAGTCATAATCTGATTCCCAGTAAAAAATATTGTTACCGGCTTTTACAGGACAATACAAACCACCTTCCGATTCTTTTAAAACTGATGTTGTGCCGGCAATCAAATCTGTCTTATAAATAATGCGGCCTCCAGCACTAAAATATAAATAAGGGGATGCATAAATAAAATTGTCGCTTGATACGGACATATCTTTTTTTATTAAAAAATCATTATTGCTGTTCCCACCAGTTAGTAAAAATGATGAGTAACTGCCTGCGTTTAAACTAATAAAGTAACCGGCTTTAAATAAAACGCTGTTACCGGCATTTCCCAAAACGCTTACAGACTTCATTGATTTTTCAGGATAATATTCTTTAATTTTTATTTCATCAATAAATTGCTGGCAATACAAGCTGGTACTTGACAGCAAAAAAAATGATAGCTGCAACAGGCGTTTCATGATAAAAAAATTTACAGTTTTTAATCGAATCATTTACTCATAGTAAATACTCCCGGAAAATAGCCTGCTATTACGGATGGTCAGATACCACATTGGGTGATTTTAACAGCACAGTAACCTGTTAATACAAAAATTATTGGTGGAGCTAAATTTAAAAAAGTGCATAAAAGATTGCTTACCTGCACTATTTAGTTGAAATAAGCTCTGTCTTGTATAAGGACCAATTCACAGGCGTTATCACCTGTCCCCGGGTTTTACTGCCAGTGTACAGAACGGCTTCAACAGGATTGTAATCACCAGTATTTTTTTTATTGGGCCCACGGCTCATTACTGCCTCCTGGTTAAAAACAGAAAGATCACTGATAGCCTGTTCAGATGATAACATAAAGTAATGATCTGAACCCGCAGGTGGCGTTATCTCAATATCAGTAAGCACTATTTTTTGCTGATGACTATCTTCACTAACAGTTACGGGCAGCCGGTTTTCTGTATTACCACTTTCGGTTGAAGGGAACAGCAGGTTCATAGCACCCCGGCTGTCGATAGAGAAAACATATACATACCTTTTTTTAAAGCTGGTTTGCCAGCCGCCGTTGGAGGTATCTTCCCGCAGGCTGATAGTAAGTGTGTCACCCGTTTTTACTTTCTGCTTTACCACGGGCCTGCCTGTACGGTAATAATTAAAATCAAGCACAAAGGGAAACCTGTTTTCGCCACCCGGCGCTGTAAGCAGCAGCCAGTCCCTGATCCTTGCAATTTTAAAGGCGGCTTCACCTAATTGAGCAGCTGCGTTATTGCTATTTTCAGCATCCACAAAATCAGTCCGGGCGGGCAGCCCGGTACTAGCCGATGCCGGAGCAGTAGTATTTTTTGTAAAAGCATATACTATTTTTCCAGCATTGTTCACTGTTCCGGTAAGTATGTACTGGGCTGCAGCGGCATCAGTGTTTATTACCACATTATTGTACGTTGTAAAATTTTCTTTAAGTAAGTCAGTCAATTCGCTGGTTGGAGGAAGCTGAATATAATATGTGCCATTATCACTTAAAGATTGTAAAGCCTGCACGCCATCACCCAGTTCCTTTATACCTGCTTTTTTATCACGGGAATACCATTTATCTTTTTCAAAATAAATGTAATGATCGGGTGTTTCTTTAGAAATATCCGTGATCCATTTTACTTGTTTATTGCTTTTAAGCTGCTGATAAGCTTTAATGTACTGACCAAGTATTTCTTTGCTGACAGCAACCGGTATAAACAGCCTGAGCGCAGGCTGCCGGCTGTTCACCCAATTTACCGGCTCAAATAAAGTGCCTGGCAAAATCAAATCAATGTCACCGGCAACAGCTTTTGCAACTGAACGGTTGGCGCCTTTCATTTCAATTATCTCCAGGGTATCGGCACCCGCTGCAAGTCTTGATCCTTCTGAAAGACCAAATGCAAAGCCTCCCATCAATTCAAGTCCTTTTGATTCCCTTCTTCCTGATGCGATATACAGTTTGCCATTAGTTTGTTTACTACTACCAAACAAAGGGCTTCTTTTTCTTTCATTATTACCCGCCAGCACCGGCTCCTGTGTTTTACCATAATATTTCATAATAGCTGTAAGACTCTTGAAAATATCACCTGCCGCAGTTTCAGCAGGCTGCTGCTGTAAAGCCTTCAGTAATGCAAGGGTAAAGGCACCATGTGAAATATTATTTTCATCTTTTTGTTCTTTTGCAAACTCAAAATCCTGTGCCGCAGAAATAATAAGGGCGCCTCTTTCTTCGGGCCGTAGTGGAACAGTAGCATCCATTGCATCTGCGTTTCCGTCTTCCATATATCTTGCTTTTACTTCACCTGCAAGTAACCCTGCCCCGCCACGCCCTATGGAACCACTGTGGCAACTGTCGAATATCACGGTAAGTAATACCCCTTTATCACTAAGCCTGTTGAAATAAACAGCGAGCTCTTTATCTCTTATATCTGCCACCCCGCTTTTCCAGTGATCAGCAGGTACTATTGTTTCATCTTTTTTATCTTTTTCACTGCTGAGAGAATTTTTTACCTGGCTGCCATGGCCAGCATAATACACAAATACCACATCCCCTTTCACCGCTTTGGCTATAATCTGTTCAAGTGCATTGATAATACTGTCTCTTTCTGCTGACTGGTTAAAGAGAGTTATAATATTACTCTCACTGAAACCAAATGTGGCTGTACAAAAATCTTTGATAGCCGTGGCATCATTTACACAGCCCTCAAGATCACTCCAGTTTCGGGTATATAATGGTGAAGAAGCCGCCGGCCGGTAAGTGTCTATACCAATTATAAGTGCATACTTCTTTATTTGTGCACCTGCAAACAGGCACATGAGCAATGCAGGAAACAAAATATAATACCTCGTAAATCTTGACGGCATAAATCAGGATAGTCTGTCTGTATACAAAGGACATTAAATAAAATTACTACTGCTATTTTCCAATGGGTGATTTATGTGTGATATTGCATTTCAGGCATACTGCATTGAAAAATCCAAAATACCTTTATCCCCAACTCCACACTCTTTTATACAGGCTTCAACTAAAAAATTTGTTATGAAATTTTTGCTTTCAATTTCAATACTTTTTGCTTCGGCGCCTGGTTTAGCGCAGCAATACCTTATCCGCTACGACATATTAAAACATGAAACAACTTACTACAGGATAAAGCAAAAAGACACAGTGGCAGTGAAGCAGGTAGATTTACCCGGAAGTGGGCAACTGCTGCTGCAGGTAGAAAATTATAATCCATTTTACTGGAACGCAAGAGTAACTTCCATAAAAGATATTTCCGAAAACGAGCAGTCATTTTCTGATGCATTTAATCCCTTCAGCGTGCTTGCAGGTGGTATGGGAGAACTGATGGGCGGACTACCGTTGCTGGATATGCCAAAAAACAGGGGAAGCATAAACAGGGATGATTATGATGCCGTTTCTTACAGGTATTTATCCACCCTTAACAGGTACACTGAAGTATATGGAGGTTTACAAAAGTTAACAGGTAAGCTGGAAGCCTTACAGCTGGCTCGCCTTCAGCTGCAGGAATTAAAACTAAATGCAGCTCTTCCGGCGGCAGAAATAAAAACAACAGCCAGTTCAGTAACGAAAAAGGTTTTGCTTACGGATAACCCAGGGCTTACAACAGTACTGGCAATAGGAAGAGAAAACGATAACAGCTTTAATAACCTGGTCAGTGAAGCCAGTCTGCTGGCACAGGATATTAAACAACAAAGCACAATTATAAACCCCGAAAAAGAATTTGAAGACAAAACATTTAAGGAACTGGGAGATGCCGCGGCGATCAGTTTTACAGCACTCAGCAGCCTGGAGGAAAGCAGGAAGCAGCATCCACATCCGTTTACAGATGAAGCCGAGTCTGTTACCAATCTTTACCGTGAAATAAATGCGGCAAGCTTTCAGTTTGCCTATGCAGTGGCATTCAATGATGATATAAGCGGTGTAAAGCTGCAGATGTATGCTAAAGACCAGGTCACTCCTGCCAAACAGGATACATTGGTGCAATACTTTGAGGTAAATAAAAAAAAGGGTATCCGTATCCGTAATTCGCTGGGTGTTGCATTTACTCATTTCAGTGCCAATAACCAGGCTTACTATATTGAAAACGCTACACTCAAATCCGGCCCTAAAGATATTTTCACACCGGTACTTTCCACTTTCATCCATTTTTATACCGGCAAATCCACCAGTTTTAAATGGGGTGGCGCTTTTGGTTTTGGCATTCCGCTGCAGGGGGAAAGAAAGGATGTGAATTTTATGCTGGGCCTTTCAGCTGTACTTGGGAGAAACGAAGCCATCATGCTAACCGCCGGTATAGCCGGTGCCAAAGTAAATAAACTCCTTGGTGGTTATAAATCCGGTGACAGCACCACAGAAACAGATGTTTCAAAAATTACCACATTGGGGTATAGCATAGGCGGATTCATCGCTTTAAGTTTGAACCTTAACAGTATTGTTACAGGAAAAAAATAAGATCGCATGAACTTGCACATCACATAAGTTCACAGGACTAAACAATATGTAAATCTCCTGGGGCTTTTCCCGTAACAAACTCCTATTACATCAAAATTTACAGAATTTAGTTCTAAAGCCTGTTTTATTACAGGGCATCAACCTGTATTCTGTACATAAGATATTCCTGCCCTTTTTTGTTAACTGTAAAAGTTTTTTAACGCCTAAAAAAGCAACGATGAAAAAGCAAGTACTTTTTATGTTCACCATGATGTGTTCATTCTTTACTGCCAGTGCTCAATTGCCAACATCTTCCGGTAATATCTACAAGGACACTTTGCAGGTTAATAAGTCACAAGTCTCCAAATCAGCACTTCTTCCAAAAACATACGTGCCTTATACAATGGCTGATATTAAAGGAGCAAAATTACCTTCAGTAACAAATGCAGATGGAACAGTCAGCACCATGAGTGCAACTGAATACCTAGATAAACTGAATCAAATGGAGAAAGACCTTAACTCGAAAGGTTATAGTCTGCGTACGGGCACAAGAACAGCCAACCTTACCCGGACAACAGTATCATACGGCACCGTAAAAAATGTGAAGGTGTCAAGTGCAGCACTCCAAAGCCTGGCAGCCACACCTACAGTGGCCTATCCGTCAGAAGCAGCGCAATTGTCAAAAGTTACCACATCTGCTGCAGCTGTTGTTGCTTACTCAGATGGATCAACACCGCCGGCTCCAAACAAACCATGTGTTGGCGCCATTCAAATGATGCCTTCTGAAACAAAAACAGCTTCTTATAATTTTACACCGGTGGATTTAAATTTTGGCGATAAGTCAAGCCTGTATGCAGGCATTTTTGCCAAATATGAGCTAAAAGGAAAATCAGAACCACTGAACGGCTTATGCTACTGGACGGCAACACCCGCCAGTGTAACCAATGCAATAAAAAATACCCAATCAGAATTTTCTTTTTATGTAGGTGCAGGCGCTCACATATTTGTACTGAACCGGGAGTTTAAAATTGCAGAAGCCAGTATTTCTATTAATACCCCATCAGACCCAACAAAAAAACTATCGAAAAAAGAGCTGGTAATGCGTATTGGGAAAACTATTGTAGATGATGTGGAAGAATTTAGTGAAGATTCCAAAACACTTGACAGAACAGACCAGGAAAGCTTTTCACTAACGCTGGCGGATATAGTAATTCCTATTGCCGGGCCGGTATCAGTAAGAACAACATTCAAAGTGGGTGGCAGTGTGGGCATCAGGTACTTAACTTCATTAAACAGGTATGGCCTCTATGCAGCTGTAACTCCTTTCGCTAAGTCAAGTGCCAATTTTGAAGGGGCAATTGACATCTGCAGCGTTGCCAAAGCCGGCGTGGGTGGCACGCTTACTATTTTCGATCTGCAGGCGCCGGCATCTGTAAAATCGATGCTTACCTGGAGCTCTGAAAGCTGGAAATTGGAAAATGTAAGCGACTGGACCTTTAAAGCCACTTTTCTTAAAGGAAGATTGTATGCTTTTGCTGAAATCGATTACTACATAGATACCAAAAGATGGGAAGTGGATTTTGCAAATCTTGAAGGCTTAAACTATACTAAAACGCTCATTAATATAAACAAAACCATTTCTTTCCCTAACTGGAACAAAGATCTTGCTGTAAAGACCTTAAAGGCACTATAAAGTATTTGTCAGAACGAGGAATTCAAACAAATGGCTATCCGTTTATCATTATCTAAAATAATAACAGGGATATTTATTGTGTTTCTGTTATTGTTGTTTTCTGCAAAGGGTATTTGCCAGCAAAAATTGCTACGGTATTCATTTGGAATGATCACAAAGGGAATTAACTATTCCGATAATCTTTTTGTAACAGGACAAAGTCAGCAGTCATTTGCTCACCGGGAAGCTGCATTTTACTTTGAAGGCGATGTTTACCTGCGCCAGGTTAATACACAGGGTAACTCTATTTTTTTCACTGCTGCCATTGATGCCTCCAGGTATGAAATAAGTGGGGCTGGAAACAATATTTTTTCTGATACGGCAGGCATGAACCAGCCGTTTTTTATCAGCTGGAACAGCGGAAAAATTGAACGTATCTGGCTGCACCATACAACATCTGCCGCTACTGCTGCTGCTATCAGGACGTTGATGAGCTACCTGCAGTACCAGCAACAACCTTACGGCACCAACATAGCTGAAACGGTTGAAGATGATCCTAACGGGCATTGTACTATCCTCTATAAATTTTACCATATGCTAAATGGATCGGACAGTGCAGTGAAAGAAAAAAAATATTACCTGCAGAAAAAGGGAGAATATGATTTTAACGAGTTGAAAACGACATACACACCTGAAGGCGCTGTCAGTATTGTTATACAAAAGCAAAATATATTTCCGCTGCTCGTTGACGGCACTGAGAAAATTACCACCAGGCTTTCTCAAAAAATTATAGGCCAATCGGAGACCATCATCAGGATACAAAATAAAGAAACAACAACCAACCAATTAACAACAGAACAGCTTACTAAAAAAATGGATACCGGCAGCAATTACAGTCCGGTGTCAATTTACGTGTACACAAGCTCAAGGGAGTTCCGGAAAAATATACGCAAGGACATTTTGGGTACAGACAGCCTGCAGGCACTTGTTGAAAAATTACACAGCACTTTTGCCGAAGATGAAACGGACAGCATGGTGCTGAAATTAAAGTCGCTTGCAACGGTACACCCAACCACCGCTTATCCACTTGCAGCAATACTAGACACCACCACTTCCAAAAGCAGGATATATAAAATAATTACGGCTGCCCTGTTTGATGCAGAGACAGACAATTCAATAAATGCGCTTTCGCAACTCGCCTGGAAACACAGGGAAGACTGGGAGTATGCAAAAGGGCTTATTACTAATACAGGACTCAATGCACAGGTAACAGATTCCGCAGTAGCATTTTTTAAATCGATCGCTTTATTCAATCCAATGTCAAAAACATCAAGAGCTGCCTGGATGGCTTTGGGTACAATGACAGATAATATTTATAAACAGGATGCTACAGCCGGCGAGGCGCTCTGGAAATGGATATGTGACAGCCTGCAAACGCTGGATACATACAATGGAGCAATAAGAATTAAACTGCTGGTTTGGGGAAACAGTAACCAACCGGCAGCTTTCGACTCCGTAACGAAATTTATAAAAAGTACTAATGAAGAACTGAGATCTGTGGCTGTAGTATGTACAGGACAGTTTTCATTTGCAGGTAAAATTCCTTTTTTACTGGATGTGGTCAGGAATGACACAGTAATGAGTATACGAAGTAATGCTGCAAGAGCATTATCAGGTCAACTGTCTGAAAGCATGCCCCTGAATTATATAAGGGAGATGCTGCAGTCGGAAAATGACAGTTCAATAAGGGAATCACTGCTGAGTACAATTGATATAAAGAGCTCCGAAAAAAAATTAATACAGGAAATTTTACAGGAAGCCGAAAGAAAAGACAGCAGCCTCACTGTGAGACGTGCAGCAACCGATATGCTTCGGAGGATGGATGATTGATTATTTTATAAATCAAAGCAATGAGCGTAATAATTCTCTGGATAAAAAACCCGTTCGAATTACAAAGAATAGCATGCGGTCGCTTTTTTTGCTTATTGATATATACTTTGTGCTTACAGTACAGATGCCAGGCACAGGAGGCCTGCCCTGTTGCCAATGCTGCTGATTTACTTGTTTGCGAAAACAATCAAGTATTCGCAGGCACTCAAACAGAAATTGGTTCTACTTACACATGGTACAGGAATGAAGACCTTGTGGAAGGTCCATTATCCGGCAATGGAGGATCAATCAGCTTTGGATTTAACGTATATGAGTCAGAACAGGCAGGTCAATATACAATTGAGAGAAGAAGGGAAGATGGAACAATTATTTGTGTTTTTAATACCAACGTAATACTGGTGCCACTGCCGGTTACACCAACACTAACAGGGGGTGGTATTCTTTGTAATGGCCAGCGCACTATGTCTCTTTCTTCTTCTGAAACGGATGTTTCTTACCAGTTAATTCGCAATGTTACCTCAAACATTGGCAGTGCAGTAACCGGAACAGGCAGTGCTATGGTATTGGGAACTGCATTTATTCCCGGAACATACACCGTACGAGCACAAAAAACAGATTGCTCAGGGAACAGCTTTATCATTTTTGGAAACGAAATAGTAACGTCAACGCCTGTACCAATAATAAATTATTCCACCACCACTACTGTTAACTTTACCTGGCCAGGCTCCGGCAACTACATTATTGAATATGGCCTGGCAGGATTCGTGCCGGGTACCGGTGCCACTGCAGGCCCTAACGGAACAGTTATCAATACTGCCTCTCAAAATTATACTATCACAGGCCTGTCCGCAGGCACCAGGTATGCTGTTTATATCCGCCAATCCTGTGGTTCCGGTAATTTTACTTCCAATTCCATTGTTACATCATTCTCTACAGACTGCAGCACCATCAGTTCATTTCCGTACAGTGAAGGTTTTGAATCAGGCACAACCACTTCGCTCCCGGTTTGCATCAAGGCGCTGGATTATAACGGGGATGGTATTACTGATGCAGGTATCCAGTCAACCAATACAAGAACCGGCAGCAGGTGCGGTTTCCTGGATGGTCCCGATTGGATGATGCTGCCGAAAATGACTTTATCCGGAAACCGAAGGCTCAGGTATTTTGCAAAAGCAACAGGCGCCCCCGCTGTGTGCAGGGTCAGGCTTTCTTCAACCAACAATGCATTCTCATCTTTTTCAACCTTGCTACTAACGGATACGGTTACAACAGGAAACTATCTTGAAAGATCAATTGACCTCAGCGCTTACAGTGGCGATATTTACCTGGCCTTTGAGGGAAGTGAAGGAGGAATTATTTTATTAGATGATATCCGTGTTGAAAC
The DNA here is from genome assembly GCA_047600665.1 of Ferruginibacter sp. Taxonomy (GTDB): domain Bacteria; phylum Bacteroidota; class Bacteroidia; order Chitinophagales; family Chitinophagaceae; genus Ferruginibacter. The sequence goes on along the minus strand of JASGKJ010000002.1, from coordinate 204,031 downwards.
TATTCCCTCCTGTCCCGGGCCTTCTTTTGTATCACCTGAAAGATCGAATAATACGAGCCTGCTGGTAAACTGGAAAGGCACGGGCAATTTTATACTCGAATATGGGCTGGCGGGGTTTACGCCGGGTACCGGTTCAAATGCAGGCCTTGGCGGTACTGTTATCAGTAATGCAACCAGTCCCGCTCTTATTAATGGACTCTCTGCTGCGACCTCTTATGATATTTACATCCGGCAGAATTGCGGGGCATTCAGCTACAGTACCAACAGCAGTAAACTAACAATGAATACTTTTATTGGTTGTGGGGCTGCAACAGTTCTGGCAGCCTGTACAAACACCGTAGCAAGCTTTACTGCCGGCAATGGTGTTATTGATTTTGAAGGACCATACCCTGATAATTCAACTGGTTTTCTTGCACCAGGTAAAGAACTTATATACAGTTTTACACCAGCATCTACTGGTGTATACTATATTGAAACGACAAGTGGCGCAGGAAGCCCCGTTAACTATTACTACAAAGTACCTGGCAATTGTAACAACAATAACTGGATACCTGTTGGCAGAATCCCGTATGGAAATAAAACAGCCGTTGGTATGTTAACCGGCGGAACTACGTATTATTTTTTACTCGACAGGGAGTCTGTCACTGCAGGTTCACAAACTTTTAAAATATGCAGGGCAAATGTTGCAGCGCCTTCGGCATTTAACCGGTGCATTGGTACTTTGCCGCTTAATACAAAAATCCCGGCGTTCAGTTCTAAAGAAGAATATGTGCTTGATTCGGCCAGCAATGTTATCGCTTCTCTTGATTTCAGCAGCTGCGATAAAAAACCCGGCACTGTTTCAGTAAGCTACTTTGTAAATAATGGTGCTATAAGAAGAGATAACAGCAACCGGGAGTACCTCAACAAGAGCCTTACTGTTTCTTCAACAGAAAATATCCCGGGTCCTGTAAAAGTAAAAATGTTTTTTACTAATGCTGAAATGCAAACGCTGGCAAACGAGCCGGATGATGGTATTGCAGATGCAACTGATGCTGCCAGCCTGAATATCACACAATCTGCACAGTCATGCGCCAGCAGCGCTGTACCAGGTGCTACCAGTTTTATTCCACAGCAGTCAAATACAGCATACGAATCTTCCGCTGCGTATGTGAGTTTTATTTCGCCTGGGCTTGCAACGTATTACCTGCATGGAGGCAATGCAGCCCTGTACCAGCAGCCGGATACAGCGGTGGTTTGCCCGGGAAACAATGTTTCTTTTTCCATAAAAAATGCAGGCGCCGGGTATACTTATCACTGGCAGGTAAATAACGGTAACGGTTATGTTGACATACAAAATGATGCTGTGTACTCCGGCTGCACCACCACTATGCTTACGCTGATATCTCCGCCTGACAATTATTATGGATACTTATACAGGTGTGTGGCAACCGATGGTGCTGTTATCAATAACAGCCTTCCACAGTTCCTGCGGTTCCAGGTAATATGGAACGGTAATACTGATAATGAATTTTTAAATCCAGTTAACTACAATTGCAATATTGCGCCTAACCAAAACACAGATGTAGTAATTCCATCTGCTGCCACCCGTTTTCCTGCAGTGAGGTACAGTTGCAGCTGCCGCAGTCTCAGGATACAACCCGGAGCAACTGTTACTGTAAGACCAGGCGTTGCAGTGAAAATATCCGGGCATTAAATATCCACGGAATTTTTTAATGCTTTTAGCCATATCACTTACTTAAGAGCAATAGTAAAATTTAAAATCATTCAGCCCTGTATTGTCTTTGCTGAGTAAAAACCTTCTACTTAACATATCCAGAAAATCACCCAATGTGGTATTTCGGGCGGTAGCTACTGATCGCAAATTTGTACATGGTAAGAACCATTTCTCTTCTTTAAAGTCCTTTGAAAACTCATGGCATTTGCCCACTAAATAAACAGGGTATGAAAAAACATTTACAAATTCTTTGCTCCGCTTATTTAAGGATGGTATTTATTGTATTTGGTTTCTGCTGCAGCAATAGCTATGCGGCTACCAGGTATGTAAAAACAGGCAGTGCCGGAACAGCGCCTTATACTACCTGGGCCACTGCCAGTAATGATTTGCAGGCAGTAATAAACCAATGTGTGGCAGGCGATGAAATCTGGATAGCCGCAGGAACCTACAAACCCAACCGAAGGGCAGATGCACTAACAGTAATAACTGCCACCAATCGTAACAATGCCTTTGTGCTGAAAAGCGGGGTGAGGGTGTATGGAGGATTTACAGGAACAGAAACACTATTGAACCAGCGTGACTACGATGCCAATGTAGTAATACTAAGCGGAGATATTGGAACGGCCGGCGTTACAACAGATAATTGCTACCATGTAGTGATAAATGCAGGCACCAACAGCAGCACAAGCCTGCAGGGTGTAACAATACAGGAAGGAAACGCAAACGGCACATTAGTTATTACCCCCAGTATAACCGTAAATGGGTACAGTATTAATCCCCGCAGGGGAGGTGGTGTTTTTAATATTGATGTACAGTCAGGTGTTTCGGATGTCATCATAAAAAGAAATAATGCTGCGGCCCTGGGTGGTGGCATGTATGACTCGGCCTCTGTATACACTTTTGCGCATGGCTATTTTACTATCACACAAAATACAAGCGATGATGGTGCCGGCTTATATGTCTCCGGTTCCGATTTTACACTTTTTGAAGCAATTTTCAGCAATAATGTTGCATCTGGTGAAGGTGGCGGTATATTTATTACACCGGCTTCCATTACCGAATATTATCGCTGCGAATTTACCGGCAACCAGGCAGTAAGCAACGGAGGTGGCTTTTCTAATTACTCAAATCACACAAGCCTGACAACGCATTGTTTGTTTTCTGGCAATGAATCAGGTGGCAGCGGTGGAGGCATGTTTAATAATAATAGTAGTACCATTAATATTCTTAATTGTGTTTTCTCCGGTAATGCAGCAGATGCAGGAGGTGCAATCTGGAATTCTTTTTCAGACGCTAATATAATACAAACAACTATTGCAGGTAATTACTCAATCAACCAGGGTGGCGGCATAGGAACCGGGTCTTCAGCTATTGATATCCTGAATTCAATTATATATGGCAATGCAGCAGGCACTGCCGGTACTAATGCTGTTTATAACTCGGCTTCAACTATCAATATCACCTATTCGGCTATCCAGGGAGGCTATGCAGGAACAGGCAATACAGCAGGAAACCCTCTCTTCGTAAATGCACAACCGGCAACATCGGCGCCAACCACTGCAGGCGATTACCAGATACAAAAATGTGGTGCAGCAGTAAATGGTGGTAATAACAGTTTTACAGCCGGTATCAGCAACGACTTTCTTTATAATACAAGAATAAATTATGGCACTGTTGATATGGGCGCTTATGAATTGCAGCTTACGCTGGCAGTACCGGATGCTAACGGTATTGTATATGTTGATTATACAAAAGCGGGCAATGGCAACAGTTGGGTAAACGCTGTCACAGAACTTGCTGATGCACTGGTTGCTGCAAAGTATAATACCAGCATACAACAAATATGGGTGGCCAAAGGTACCTACAAACCTAAATACAGCCCGGTAAACAATTCCCTGTATTGCCTGAATACAAACAGGGACAACGCTTTTGTACTGGTAAAAGATGTAAAATTAATTGGTGGCTTTGCCGGAGGTGAAGCTGATACAGCCGGGAGAAATTTTGTTACTAATGAAACTATTTTAAGCGGGGATTTAGCAACGCCGGCCAGCACAGACAATTGTTATCACATACTCATAAGTGCAGGCAATATCGGAACAGCATTGGTAAACGGCTTTAGCATAACCGGGGGAATGGCCAATAGCACAGGTAACGTTACTGTAAATTCAATTAATATAGAAAGACAAAACGGGGCAGCAATATTCAATGCTTCTTCTGCCGGTTTACTTACAGTGGAACTTTGCAACATACACCACAACACTGCCAATGTGGAAGCTGGTGGTTTCTTCAGCAGGGCGGTCAGTGTGGCTGTTATAAAAACTTGTTCTTTCACCAGTAACAGTGTTTCTAATACCGGCAATGGCGGCGCTGCTATTTATAATGAAACCAACACAAACGTAACCGTTAGCAATTGTTCTTTTACTTCAAATACATCCATCACTTCAACACCGGGTTATGGCGGGGCAATATTGAATTCTGTTGCCTCAATAGCCAATATCAGCAACTCTGTTTTTATTGCTAACCAGGCAAATATTGGCGGGGCTATTCATAACAATACCTGCACAGCCATCATAACAGGTTGCACTTTTACAAATAACAGCAGTGCAGGCAATGGCGGCGCTATATCCAATAACCAAACAGTGATTGGTTCCTCTGTTACTGACTGTGTCTTTTCCGGCAACACGGCTGTTTCCGGCGGCGGAGGCGGGGCAATTTATAATAGCAATGCAAAACTTACTATCAAGAATAGCAGTATTACAAATAACCAGGCCAATGCCACAGGAGGCGGTATGTATAATACAGGCGGCAGTGCTGATATTAAAATATACGATTCACATATCGATGAAAATATTACATCCAGCGTGGGTGGAGGAATATATAACCTAAGCGGCGATCTGTTAATGGATAAATGTACTGTTTCCGGTAATACGGCCGCTGCAACGAGTGGCATCTATGCAAATGGCAGCACAATTTTTTTATACAATTCCCTGCTTAGTGGAAACAAATCAAATAATGACAGGCCTGCACTGCATTTAGAAGGCAGCACAGGTACTGTTATCAACTCCACTATCGCTGGCAATAAAAAACAATCCGGCACCACAGGCAGCGGTATTGTCATAGACGGTGCATCTCCTTCGCTTACGCTCCATAACAGTGTTGTTTGGGGGAACCAGGGAACAGTTGCCGGCGCTTTGCCTATCCTCGTTAGCACAGGAACCGCAACTGTTACTTACAGCCTTATTGAAGGCGGATTTGCAGGTGCCGGTAACCTGAACAGTGATCCCTTATTTATAAGCCCACAGGCAGTTACTGCAGCACCAACCGCAGCCGGCAATTATCGTTTACAAAAATGCAGTCCTGCCATTAATACAGGCAGCAATCCGTTGATACCGGCAGGCGTTACAAAAGATTTAGACAACAGCAACCGGACGGCATTTACCACAGTCGATATGGGTGCTTATGAAAAAGTACTCGCTGTTCCATCCGCAGCTGGTATTGTTTATGTAAACAGCAGCAATACAACCAACGAAGGTGACGGCAGCAGTTGGGCAAAAGCCATTACACAACTGGGAGATGCATTAAAGGCAGCAAAATTCAACACAGATATACAACAAATATGGGTGGCCAAAGGAATGTACAAACCAATATGGCGGGCCGACTTTACTACCAATAACATCACCGATTGTCCAAACCTAACGGACAGGGATAATGCTTTTGTAACAGTAAACAATGTAAAAATGATCGGAGGTTTTGCAGGTGGAGAGACAGATACAGCAGGGAGAAATCTTGTAATAAATGAAACAATATTAAGCGGGGATGTTGGCATAATAAATACTACTTCAGATAATTGTTACCATATACTTATTAGTGCAGGAAGCGTAAACTCAGCGGAGTGTAATGGTTTTTCTATAACAAGGGGCAATGCAAATGGGTCCGGCAACATAACCGTGAATACACAAACGATTACCCGGAATTTTGGCGCAGGTATATATAGCCGGAACAGCTCTCCATATTTAACCAGTTGCTCTGTAAAAAATAATATAGCTATTTCGGCCGCAGGCCAGTACAACTTATCTTCTTTTTCAACAATAACCGGTTGCACTTATTCAAGCAATAGTAATTCCACAGGCCAGGGAGGAGGCATGTATAATGAAAATTCTTCTCCGGCAATCAGCTATTGTGTTTTCTCTTCAAACCTTGCGCTCAATACTGGAGGAGGCGGAATGCTCAATACAAATTCATCACCAGTAATCAGCAATTGTTCTTTCCTGGATAATGAGTGCCACAATTTTGTGAATGGAGGTGGAGGTATGCGTAATGTTTCAGCCTCTTCTCCTGTTATTACCAATTGCCTTTTTTCAGGCAATATTGGTTTTGTTGGAGGTATAATGAACAGCAACTCCTCCCCCACTATTGATAAATGTACTTTCCGGGAAAATTCATCTCCCATTGATGTAGGGGGTGGCATAGGCAATTTTTCGTCTTCATCAATAATAACGAACTGCAGTTTTCTTGCTAATTCTGCTGCAGAAGGTGGTGGTGCCATTTGCAACGCAGGTACCAGTTCTCCTGTTATTGCCAACTGTATTTTCTCTGGTAATGTAACAACAAAATCAGGGGGCGCTATTTTCAATTACTGTACAGCCGCAGGTTCTCCCCTTATCACTAATTGTACTTTCGGTGGAAACAGGGCCAGCATTAATGGAGGTGCATTCAATATCATGACAACATCTCCTTATAATTTAGCGTCGTATATAATTAAGAACTGCGTTTTTTGGGGCAATGGAGCTGCAGCCGGCAACGAGATTTATCCTGTAACGGGCCAGGTTCAGCCATCAAATTGTATCATACAGGGAGGATATACCGGCGGCAGCAATATTGAAGATGTAAACCCTCTTTTTATTGCACCACAACCTGCTGCTGCTGCACCAACGCTAACGGGGGATTACCGCTTACAATCCTGCAGCCCGGCCCTTAACATAGGCGATAATACAGCTATTCCCGCTGGCATTACGTTGGATTTAGACAAGAACACCCGTATTGCTTATACAGATGTGGACTTAGGCGCTTACGAACAACAAACGAACGAATATATTGACGGCAAATACACTACCTGGAAAGGTGTAAATACAAACTGGCACAATAAAATAAACTGGTGCGGAGGTTTTATTCCAACGGCAGCTATTGATGCAACAATACCAGCTGCATTAACCAATTACCCTGTACTTTCAGCTCCGGGTTCAACAAAAAACATTACTTTAAATAATGGCTCCTCCATTACCACAGATGCCGCAGGCCATTTAATCATCAACGGGATATACACTAACAATGGCTGTACTATCAGTAACAATGGCTCATGGGTAATGGCAGGCAACGCTGCAAGCCAAACTTTCCCCGGCACCAACGCCACTGTTAACGCCATGAATAACCTTGAAATAAACAATCCCGGCGGTATAGCTTTTGACAAATCTTTTGAACTAACAGGAACGCTTAGCCCAACAAGTGGCAACATCAATGTAAATAATAATGTATTGATCACCTTAAACTCGGATGCAACTTCCACCGCCCGGGTAGCAACCGTTCAAAGTGGTTCATCTTTCAGTTACACGGGCACCGGTCAATTTGCTATAGAAAGATATATACCTGCAAAACGTTCCTGGCGTTTACTTACAGCACCCGTTAGTACAGCTTCCAGTCTCAGCATCAACCAGGCCTGGCAGGAAGGTCTGTCAAATGCCAACCGGTTATCACCCATAAATCTCTACCCGGGTTTCGGCACTACGATTACCAAAAGCACAGCCTATAACCCTTCAGACGGTTACGACCAGGGTTCTACTAACAATCCTTCTATCCGCTATTACAATGGCGTTAACTGGGGCGGTGTGCCATCCGCCACCAATGGCACCACTGCCGGTGCAAACAATGGCCTTATTAATGACCAGCAGGGATACATGTTGTTTGTACGTGGCAACAGGGATATACAGGTTGCCAGCACAAGTGTAACTCCCACCAACACTACATTGAGACCTAAAGGGCAATTAAAAACAGGACCACAATTGATCACCTGTAACGGATGGACAGTGATAGGCAATCCATATGCATCCTCCATAAATTTTCACAAAATTGCTGCTAACAATCCCGGCCTGCCGGATATATTTTATTTGTGGGATCCCAATCTTGCCGGCTCACAAAATTTTGGTGTTGGCGGATGGGTAAGTTATGGTGCTTATAATATTGGATCATCATCTTATACAATATCGCCTTCAGCCAGTACAGCCAATACTGCCGGTGATATCCCTTCGGGCTCAGCCTTTATGGTTAACTATACAGGCACCATTACGATTAATGAAACGGATAAAACAACCGGTATTAATAATGCTTTATTCAGGCCATCCAAACAGATCAATGCAAATCTTTACGTACACAACACAGCCGAATCTCCCACATTAACCGATGGAGCAACGATTGTTTTTAATGAATCTGACACAGCGGAAGGGAATGATGTTTTAAAAAATAAAAACTTCAATGAAAATTTTGGGATACAGCGGAATGAAAAAGTTTTTGCTATTGAAAGCAGGAAAATTTTGAATGAAAATGATTCTGTTGTCTTTTACATGAAACAAATGCAGGCAAAAAAATATACGCTTGAGATAACAATGCATGACCTGCAGTTACCCGGTAACCTCGTACCTCTTTTACGAGATGAATACTTTCAAACCGTTTCTTCGCTAAAAGTACAGGATACCAACCGGTATGACTTTATCTACAGTGCAGATGCAGGCGCTCTTGTGAACAGGTTTAAATTACTGTTCAAAAAAACAATTTTACTGAGCAATATTACTACTACTAATGTTGAAAATAATATTAATGTACAATGGCAGGCAGAAAATGAATGGAACATAAAAGAATATGTAATTGAAAGATCTGTAAACGGCATTGACTTTTACAGAACAGGTACTACAGCGGCTAACCAAAACGGGCAAACGCAAAATAATTATGCATGGCCTGATAATGACCTGCCCGCAGGAGAATATTACTACCGTATAAAATGTATAACCCAAAATGGCGTACCTGTTTACAGCAATATTGCAAAAGCAGCAGTTGTCAATAGCAGGCCGGGTATATACATTTATCCTAACCCGGTTACCGGCGCTGACCTGCAATTACGGATAAATAAAATGCCGGCAGGTTATTATAGTGCAATCATTACAACTGCAAGCGGGCAGGTTGTATGCAGCGAAAAATGGACGCATACAGGTAATGATGTTACAATAAAAATCATCCTGCCGGGAATACGTGCAAACGGGACCTACCAGTTAAAAATAACACAGCCAGGCAACAAGCAAATAATACTGCCGGTCCAGTTACAATAGCATATAGAGCAATTATTTAGTCAATTGCTCCTTCAGGGCATTATAAACTATTTGCCGGTAACTGTTTAACATACCACAATCGCCACATTTTCGTTATTTTGCAGACTTTTTAAGGATAATCACCCTTCTTTTTGCCCTGGTTTTCAGGATCAAGCGGTAAAAAGCTCAAAATCCGGGTCTTTAAAAACATAAAATTTTAAAATTATGTGTGGAATTGTTGGTTATACAGGGCCGAGAGAGGCTTACCCAGTAGTAATTAAAGGCTTAAAAAGGCTTGAATACCGTGGGTATGACAGCGCCGGCGTGGCACTCCTCAATGGCGGGCTAAAGGTTTATAAGAAGAAAGGCAAGGTGGCAGACCTGGAAGAATCCGTTGTGGGTGCTGACCTGCACTCTCATATCGGGATCGGTCATACAAGATGGGCCACACATGGCGAACCGAACGACCGTAATGCACATCCGCACCGCTCCGCCAGTGGCAAACTGGCGATGATACACAATGGTATCATAGAAAATTATGCCCAGTTAAAAAAAGAACTGCTAAATAAAGGCTATACATTTAGCAGCGATACCGATACGGAGGTGTTGCTGAACTTTATAGAAGACATCCAAAAAAATAATAATTGCGATCTTGAAGAAGCTGTAAGGGTGGCCCTCAAAAGAATCATCGGCGCTTATTGTATACTGTTAATTGATGAAGCCGACCCCGAAACCATTATTGCCGCCCGTAAAGGCAGCCCACTGGTGATTGGTGTGGGTAAAGGGGAACATTTCCTTGGAAGCGATGCCTCTCCTATGCTTGAATACACCAAACAGGTGGTATATGTAAATGACTACGAACTGGCCATTGTAAAGCCGAATGAACTGATACTGAAAAATCTTGGCAACGAAAAGATCACACCATATGTAACCAAACTGGATATGGAACTGGCCGCTATTGAAAAAGGCGGTTATGATCATTTCATGATCAAAGAGATATTTGAACAGCCAAGCACCATACACGATTGCTTACGTGGCCGTTTAGACGCAGCTGCAGGTACCATTACCATGAGTGGTGTACAGGATAATATTGAGGCTTTTAAAAATGCACAGCGTATCATGATCGTGGCCTGTGGTACCAGCTGGCATGCTGGTCTTGTGGCAGAATACATCATTGAAGAATTGTGTCGTATCCCTGTGGAAGTGGAATATGCTTCTGAATTCCGCTACCGCAACCCGATCATCAATAAAGGAGATATCATTATTGCCATTTCACAAAGTGGCGAAACGGCAGATACACTTGTAGCATTGGAAAAAGCAAAAGAACAGGGTGCTATTATATTTGGTATTGTAAATGCTGTAGGTTCATCTATTGCAAGATTGAGTCACGGTGGAGCCTATACGCATGCAGGCCCTGAAATTGGGGTGGCAAGCACAAAGGCGTTTACAGGACAGCTGGCGGTGCTTACCATGATTGCTTTAAAGGTAGCCAAAGAAAAAGGCACCATCACTGATGACCGCTACAGCAAGCTGCTGGTTGAGCTGGATGCAGTACCTGAAAAAGTGGACGCCATATTGAAAAATGCAGATGGTATAAGGGAAATAGGATTGAAGTATAAAGACGCTGCAGATGCCCTGTTCCTTGGCCGTGGGTATAACTTCCCGATAGCACTGGAAGGTGCATTAAAATTAAAAGAGATCTCTTACATACACGCAGAGGGCTACCCCGCTGCAGAAATGAAACACGGGCCCATCGCCCTGGTTACCGAAACACTGCCGGTGGTTTTTGTGGCTACAAAAGACAGTTACTACGAAAAGATCGTAAGTAATATGCAGGAAATAAAAGCCCGTAAGGGGAAAGTGATTGCGGTGATCAGCGAAGGTGATGAGATTATCCCCGGTATGGCAGATGATGTATTTTTTGTGCCGCCGGCAGACGAGATCATTGCACCAATGCTCAGTGTTATCCCATTACAACTGCTCTCCTACTACGTGGGTGTTGCAAAAGGGTATGATGTGGACAAGCCGCGGAACCTTGCAAAAAGCGTTACCGTAGAATAAATGAGTAAGTGCTATATTGCCTGAATCTTTCCGTTTAATTTGATAATTAATTATCTTCAGTCATTAAATTGGCTGTGCTGCTATTACCGTAATTGAATGGATGAACATCCATTATCAATTTATCAATTATCAATTGTTTGCATGAACATCATTAAAAAGCACCCGGTACAAGAGCTGGGCTATAACTTCGTAGAGGCAAAATATATTCCTGAAGGTAAAGACGAATATTATCTCCGGTTTGAACAAAAGCCTAACGGGAAAGAATACCGTAACCTCACGTCTGCTGAAATTGAGATACTGGTTCAAAACCGTAATACATCCGATGACTGGAATAAAATTCATGTAACTAATTTTTTTAAGGCGGAGCTTGTAAAGAACTGCAAGTTCCACGGGCTGGTGCGGATCGGCAAACTGGAACCTTATTACCTCGAGTTTCATAACCTGAGAATGCCTGTAGGGCTTTACAACAGTACTATTATCAGCTGCGATTTTGGAGATAATGTTAGTATTGATCATGTTAACTATTTAAGCCATTACATTATCGGCAACGAGGTAATGATTGCGAACGTAAATGAAATGGCGACAACAGATAAAACAAAATTTGGCAACGGTATCATCTTTGAAGGAGAAGATGAGAAAGTAAGGGTTTGGCTGGAATTGAATAATGAAAACGGTGGCAGGGCTGTAATGCCATTCGATGGTATGCTTCCCGGTGACGCTTATCTCTGGAGTAAATACAGGGCGGATACCGGATTGATGAAAAAATTCAAAGAGTTTACCGAAAATAAATTTAACCGCAAGCGGGGTTCCTATGGGAAAATTGGCGACCGCACCGTAATTAAAAACTGTAAGATCATAAAGGATGTACTGATTGGTACAGATGCATATTTAAAGGGCGCTAATAAACTGAAAAACCTCACTATTAAGAGTGATGAAAAAAGAACTTCGCAAATCGGTGAAGGTTGTGAAATAGTTAACGGCATCATTGGTTACGGCTGCAGGATATTTTATGGAGTAAAAGCGGTAAGGTTTGTAATGGCTTCGCATTCGCAGTTAAAATATGGTGCCAGGCTTATTAACTCTTACCTTGGCAACAATGCCACTATCTCCTGCTGCGAAGTGTTAAACTCACTGATTTTTCCTGCACACGAGCAGCATCATAATAACTCATTCTTATGCGCCGCCATGGTAATGGGACAAAGCAATATTGCTGCAGGCGCCACTATCGGCAGCAATCACAACAGCCGCAGCCCGGATGGCGAGATCATTGCCGGGCGTGGCTTCTGGCCGGGGCTTTGTGTGAGTCTTAAACACAATTCAAAATTTGCATCATTCACCATTATTGCAAAAGGCGATTATCCTGCAGAACTCAATATTCCAATTCCTTTTAGTCTTGTAATTAATGATGTGGCAGCAGATAAACTAACGGTAATGCCTGCCTATTGGTTTATGTACAATATGTATGCACTGGAACGTAATGCATGGAAATATACTGACCGGGACAGGCGTACCACCAAGATACAAAGACTGGAATACGATTACCTGGCACCGGACACCATTAACGAAATCTTTAATTCCCTGGAGTTGCTGCAATCATTAAAAACTGATGAAAAAGGTGCAGCCGTTGTACAGGGTTTTGAAAATACCAACCGCACCACGGAATTGATAAAGGTGCCGCAGTCAATTGCATTATTTAAAGAACTGATACAGTATTATGGTGTAATGCAGCTTTTTGGATATATACAAAAGAACAAGTTTGAGAGTTTTGAAGAACTTAAAAAAACTTTATCTGCAAAAATTCAACGAAGCAACTGGCTCAATATTGGCGGGCAACTGATGCAGGAAGAAGATGCAAAAAAACTGATCAGCCAGATAAAAGCAGGGAAAGTTAACAGCTGGTACGAAGTACATGATTATTACATAACGGCCGGCAAAACTTATGAAAAAGATAAACTGAACCATGCTTATACGGCTTTGCTTGAAATATTAAATATTACACCAAGACAGTTTACAGCCGCTTTATTAAAACAATTATTGCAGCAAGCCATCACCACCAAGGAATGGATGTATAAGAACATTTACGGATCAAGGGCCAAAGATTATTCAAACCCGTTCCGTAAAATGGTATATGACAGTACCGAGGAAATGAACCAGGTGATCGGCAGGCTTGAAGACAACGCTTTTATACAGGACCAGGCTGCTGCACTTGACAATATGAAAAAGCAGGTAAAATCTGTAAGCCGGAAATTAAAATTATAATGGCTGCTGCTGTAGATGCGTATATAGAATCACTGCCCGATGAACAGCAGCAAATTGCAGCAACGCTGCGCCAGCTCATTTTATCACTGGTGCCGGGCGTGCAGGAAAAACTGAGCTTTAAGATTCCGTTCTACCACTATTTTGGTATGTTTTGCTATATCAATAAAGTACCTGGTGGTATTGCGCTGTGTTTCTGCCGGGGCAAAGACCTGTTGGATGCCTTTCCTGAACTGGAGATAAAAAACAGGGCCATTATTGCCTGTATCACCCTCGGGTCGAAAAAAGATATTGCACAACATAAAATCGCAGATATGATCACTGCTGCTGCTTACTGGAACGAAGAAGCAAAAAGATTGAAGATCCCGATGGTAAAAAAGCAGAAATGACATAGCTGAACAGCATTTAGTACATTTGAAAAAAATAACTTTTTGAAAAAAATATTCATTATTGTTGCCCTCGTTTTAACAGCATATATTAGTTCAGCACAAACACTTGCACAAATAAAGAAAGAACTGGAAACCACGCCCGACCCAATCGGTTATGTAAAATTCAAATTAAAAAAGAAGTTCTCCATCGATACAGTTGCCGTATACAGTAGTACTTCGTTTGTAGGGCTTGCAGACAGTATTGCATACAAGGGCAAGGTTGGAAAAGTGTATGGTCCTTTTAAGAAACAAAATATCTTAATAAAAGTGCTGGGCAAGTTACCCAATACCTACTACCATGTAAGCCATATTGTATTGGATACCGGTGTTTTTAAAGCAAAATTTGCCGACTCGCTTGCAAATAATATCATCCGAAAAATAGAATCAGGTGCATCCACCTTTGAAACAATGGCGGCTACTTACAGTGCAGATTATAATACTTCCGCAAATGGCGGTGATTTAGGATGGTTTGTACGTGGTATCATGTTACCGCAGCTGGATAAAGAAATTGGTACACGTAAAAAAGGAGAAATATTCAAAGTATGGACAAAAGCAGGGCTTCATATCGTATCCATAAAAGACAACCCTAAAAAAGATGATGGGTTTGCGCTGCTGCTGAGAGTAATGCTATAAGCTTATTCTTTCTTTCCTGCCTGGCTGTCGGCATAAGTCATTACCCTGTAGCCGGTTTTGGGATAATCAAATTTTGATACCGGTACCGGGCTGAAATCGATCTTAGAAACAGTATAGGTAAATTTCAATTTACCGGACTCAAACACATATTCCATTGGCAAACCGGGCAGATCCTTAAACATGTTATCATATTCCTTGTTCATCACACTCAAACCAGGTGCATAATAAACAACAATGGTTCTGCCGTCCTGGAGTGTTGCTGTGGCCTTGGTGCACTCGTAGCCTGAAATAGTTTTCTTTTCGTTGCTGTAAGCAAACTTTACACCATCGTATTTTTTATTCTTATCTATCCAGTTTTCCTTTGTAAGGGTGATCATCAGTTTTTGCCCGCTGTATTCTTTCAGCACCACGGCATCGCCTTTTCTTGAATCATGGATGGTTCTTTCACTACCCAAAGCACTTACCATATCGGTCCTGCTGAGGTTGCCTTTCAGGTATACCGTGCTGGTGGCGCCGTCAAAAGCGTCGGCCATCTGTGGTTCTTTATTGCCAGTTACTACAGTAATATCGTAAGTGATGGTTCCTTCTGAAATGGTTTTCTGTGCAAACGAAGAAATACCTGCCAGCAGAAGTAAAATTACGGGTACTGTAAATCTTAACTGTTTCATTTGATATTGTTATGATTGGATAAAGTTAATAAAAACCCATGCCAAACTTCATTTCATTCCACAAACAATAAAGACCTGCAACGTATCAAATAAGTTGCAGGTCTTTAATATTTTCATAAAATATTTACTTCTTCTGTGTCTTGTTCTTCAGATCCTGGATCTTTTTGTTGGCCTCCTGCATTTCCTGCATCTTCAAAGCCAGCTTACTTTGCTTAACCGGTTTCTTCTTATTCTCCTCTATTTGCGCCAGTATTTTCTCATGGTTGATAATATATTTCTGTATTACGATCTGCAGTATAAGTGTAATGGTATTGGAGACCGTGTAATACCAGGTAAGAGCTGAAGGCAGGTTATTAAACACACCCAGCAATAATACCGGGAAAATGTATGGCATATACTTCATTACAGGGTTTGAATTATCCTGCATGTTGGACATGCTGTATATAGAGATCAAAAGGCTGGTAAGTGTGGCTGTAAGCGTAAAAAGACTTACATGATCCCCGTAAAAAGGAATGTTAAATGGCAGGTGGTAAATAGAATCATAGGCTGCCAGGTCTTTTGCCCATAAAAAATTCTCCCCCCGCAATGATATATTTGACTGGAAGAAATAATAGAGCGACATAAAGATCGGGATCTGTAATAAAGCAGGCAAACAGCCTCCCAATGGATTTACACCCGCAGAGCGCCAGAGTTTCATCTGCTCCATACTGAAAGCCTGCTGGTCAAAATTGCCGTTCTTATCCGTCAGTTTTGCTTTCAGCGCATCCACCTCAGGTTTTAGCACCTTCATTTTAGCACCGCTCAAATAGCTTTTATACAAAATAGGCGATGTAAGCAGGCGGATAAACAATGTAAGCAGCAGGATAACGATACCCATACTTGCCACATGCCCCCGCAGGAAATCGAACACCGGCAGCAGGAAATGCCGGTTAATGTATTTTACAAAAGCAAAAATGCCACTGCCGTAAGGCACGATATTTTCCATTTTATTATTGTATCCTTTCAGCACGTTGTAGTCGCTGGGACCATAATATAATTGCAGGGGAACGGTACCATCAGCAGCCACATTCAGCCTGAAACTGGTAGTGGTCTGTCCTATCATTTTAATGCTTGTATCGGCAGGAACTTTTGTTAAGATATCTGCATTCTGAAATTTATTTTTATCTGCAAGTGCGCTTATAAAAAACTGCTGCTTTACTGCCACCCAGTTAACAGGCTTGGCCAAGTTTAAATCTGAACCATGACCCAATATTTCAAAATCATATTTTTCCTCCTGCACATAACAGATATGCGTTTGCTGTCTTTCGTAAGCCAGGTCATTCTCCAGTTTTTCAGTTTGGGTTTGCCATTGCAGCAGCAGCGAATTCTGGGTTACCAGCTTATCAGCACCAGCCATTTTAATATTAAAATCAACCTGGTAATCATTTGGCCTTATCGTAAATTCATGGATGATCTCTTTGCCGGTACTGTCTTTAAGGCTGTAGGTTAAAACATTATTTGTCTGTGATAATTTCGCAAAAGCCATATCAGCGGTTTGCGCTGTGGCAGCACCGGAATTAAATCCGTAAGAAATTTTATTAAAGTCTCCCTTTTGCAGCACCACGGGCTGGCCATCATGCGCATTGTACTTTTTTAAAACAACTTCTTTTGGCTGGGCGCCTTTATTTGTAAAAGTTATTTTCAGCACTTCGTTTTCAAGAACAGTTAATTCCTCAGGGCCGGTAGCTGCTTTAAAACCACCTGCGGCGTGTTCTTTTCTTAATTGTTCAGCACTGGCAGAATCCTTAGCAGCAACAGCAGGATCTTTTTTAGGATTTAACCTTTCCAATGAATCGGCCATCCTCTTTTCATTAGCTCTTACCTCCGCCTGGTGCGCCTGGCTGCTTTTACTGTTAAAGTAAAACATCCCCATCATCAGCACGCCGATAAGCACAAAACCAATCACCGTATTTCTGTCCATACCCATAGTTTCTTTTTTGAGTGGGCAAAGGTAATTAAACTTTAACCCCAATTATATGCTGCCAAAAATAAAAATGCCCCGCACTTGGCAGGGCATTTATCACTTGTGCTTGTAAGCTTATTTTTTGGCAGGAGCGGCTTTTGCAGCGGCTGGTGCAGCAGCACCTTTTGCAGCCGGGGCAGCAGCAGCGGCTTCTTCCTGTTTCAACTGGCGGGTCATTGTAATAGATGCAATGGGAATACGGGGAGAGTTCATCAGCTCCATATTTTCCACTTTCACATCTTCCACCCTGATATTACCATTCAGTTCCAGGTTGGTAATGTCCAGTTCAATATTTTCACGTAAATATTTTGGATACGCTTTTACCTTCAGGCTTTTGATCTTGGTAACCAGTTTACCACCGGCTTTAACACCAGCAGGTGTACCAATAAATTTTAAAGGCAGGGTAACAGTTACCTGTTTGTCATCTACCAACTCCAGCAGGTCAACATGAATAAGGCTGTCTTCAACTTTGTCAAACTGCAGGTCTTTTAATACGCAGCGGTAAGATTTGCCATCCACTTTAATTTCCACTACGTTAAAATCAGGTGTATACACCAGGTTTTTGAAAGCCGCTGCAGGAGCCGAAAAATTAACTTCGGTAGCACCCCCGTAAATTACAGCTGGCACTTTTTCCTCAGAGCGAAGCTGGCGGGTGGCTGTTTTGCCATATTCGGTCCTGAGTTGTCCTTCGATTGTAATTGTCTTCATTGTTTAAAAAATTTTGAGCGGCGAAGGTAAGGCAAAATTTCTGGCGGAAGGCTTTGAAAGGCAAGTTTTTTTAAACCAGTGCAAGATAACGTTTAGCCCCTTGTTTTCCTATTGATAATCAACAGTTTTTATCCGGGGCTACAAGCGGAAGTTCGCATTCCGGCACCTGTTCCGGCTGTTACTGCTGCTCCGGCATCACCCTTCCGCATAGCTTCACCGGGGCATCCGTTCCATCCGGCAGCCCTTCAGCATTCCATTCTAAACCCAGCTGGTATTTGATCGTTTAATCCTGTGAAAAAAAACAGGATCTTTTTGAGCTGCTGGTTTTTGCCAGGCATTACTATATATAATAATTAACCTTTGTAAATTTATAACCACGTAAACATTCATGAAAGAAAAGAACTTAGAACTGGAAAGACTGGTATTTTTCTCGGATGCGATTGTTGCCATTGCCATTACTTTACTGGTATTCGATCTGAAAATTCAGCCAGCAGATGGCCATCTCAGGTTTGCTGATATCGCCAATGCCTGGCAAAAATTCCTTTCCTTTTTTTTATCCTTTTTCATCATCGCCATATTCTGGAAGATTCACCACGAGTTTTACTTCTATATCCGGAAAATAAACAACAGGTTGCTCTGGTATAATATCGCCTGGCTCATGTTCATTGTTATCCTGCCGTTCACCACCACGCTCGTCAGCGCTCACCTGTTTGATGAAGCGGCTATCTTTTCTTACTGCATCAATGTGCTGATGGTAACACTTTTTCAAAACCAGATATGGGATTATGTGGCAGTAAGACCTGCCTACTTAAAAGAGAACACCGATCCTGAGTTGATACGTAACTTTCGTATTTCCTGCAATATTGCAATGCTGAATGCTTTGCTTGCTGCAGGCATTTCATTTATCAGCCCGCTGGCAGCGTTCCTAATTTTGTTTACGAGATTACCGATGTTCAGCCTGGCATCCAAATTCCGCTGGAAGAAAAACATACAATTAAAAAAAGAAGAAAATGTTACTGAAAAATAAAAATGCCGTTATCTATGGTGCAGGTGGTTCGATGGGTGGAGCCGTGGCAAAAGCACTGGCAGCAGCCGGGGCCACTGTTTTTTTAACCGGCCACAAAAAAGAATCCGTTCAAAAAACGGCAGATACAATTACAGCAGCCGGTGGTAAAGCCACTATTGACATTGTAGATGCATTTGATGAAAAAGCCATCAATGAACATTTAATAAAAGTAAAACAAACTGCGGGTACGGTTGATATTTCATTTAATGCCACAGGCATCCCGGTAGTGCAGGATGTTCCGCTGGTTAAACTATCCATGGACGATTTTGTAAGGCCGGTAACACTTACCTTGCAGACGCAATTTTTAACTGCCACCGCCGCCGGAAGAATAATGCTGCAGCAGCAATCCGGCGTGATACTAACACTTACGGCTACCCCGGGCGGCATTGGTTACCCTTACACCGGTGGTTTTGCAGCCGCCTGCTGTGCGCTGGAAAGCTTTACAAGAAACCTGGCTATAGAACTGGGCACACATAATATACGTGTGGTCAATATCCGTTCAGGTGGCTCCCCTGATTCAAGAATATTTAAAGAAGCTATTGACAATTATCCGGAAGTGATGGAAACTGTGCTTGGCAAAATGAAAGCTGATACCATGCTGAAAAAATTACCATTGATGGAGGATATTGCCAATACAGCTGTCTTTGTTGCATCTTCGATGGCAGCAAAAATAACAGGCATTACAATTGACTTAACAGCAGGCACCACCGCAGGATTGAACTACAGGTCAGATGCTGCAAAAAACCTGGGTGATGATTTTGTCACGCTGCTTAAATAATATTATCAAATCAAAATGAAAGCAAATGTCATTTCAAGCCTACCTGGATAATATCAAAGCAAAAACCGGTAAAGGACCGGAAGATTTTAAAAAACTGGCAGAACAAAAAGGATTTACACAAAAAGGTGTTTTAAAAGCAACCGTAAAAGCAGGTGAAATTGTACAATGGCTGAAAGATGATTTCAGTCTTGGGCACGGGCACGCTATGGCTATTTATGCACTGCTGAAAGGGAAAAAAGAATAAACAGGTTATTCATGCATGTTTTGGAAAGCCATTTGATTATCCTTCTCTGTTATATCAATGATCCTTTTTGATTCAGTAAAACCCTGCAGGAATGATATTTCAATTTCAGATTGTTCCGGTAATGTTTCAATGCAGGCAAAGCACAAAACTTTTGCATTGAAATTACATTTACTGTTTATGGAAGAAACGAGACTGTTTAAATTACCGGCTGTGTGTGTTTTTGAAGCCAGCTGACCTATTAATGTATTGACAATGTTTTGTACAGCAGGTATATCATTTTTTGTCATTGCATCCTGCAGCCGGGCACAGTCTGCTGTAGTAACGTTTTCTTTTTTACAACTGCCGGCCAGCAGCGTTATCAACATCAAAACAGGTGCAAGCTTTACCATAAGTTGTCTATTATATACAATGCTGACAACCCGGACAGTTAAACCGTTGCTTTATCCAATAAATTTTACCGCAGCTATCGTTTTGTTACCATGATATTGTCCCATTGCTGCTGTTTGCTGCGGCGTTCAGGTTCCACAAAAAGCATATTTTTCAGGAGATCCCCGCCTATAGGTTCAAAATATTTACTGCCGTTTGCCCCGTCCTTCAATACCATCCTCAAAGTTGGATAAATAGTTTTCAGACCAGGGTTATTCAATATAAGCGTATCATTTACCAGTGAATAATTACCCCGGTAAATTTTACCGCCAAATGCACCTGCATCCAGCAATTTAAAAGTGTTGTCATCAAATAACTGGAAATGAATAAATCCTGTTTTATTATTGACACCGGCTACGTATAAACGCTTTTTGCCACCGTCTGTATCCAGGATATAAGACATAAAGAAGAAAGCACAACCGAGGATACAGCCCAGCATCAATGGCTTGGCTTTGTCGAAATCCGGTATCGGGCGGTGATCATGCACCAACCGGTAAATAGCATAAATAATTGTAAAGAAAAAAGCAAGGTATAAGACCAGCTGAATAAACCCGAATACAGCACTGATCTGGCTGGACTGTGACAAAGTGAGTAAAACAATGCCCACTGACAGTACGATAAAAATGATGGCTTCCCGGCGCATAAAGGATTAAGTTTAATGGTTAAATGCCGGTATTATAAAGAATTACTAAGGTGGTGCAATTATAGAAGCCAAGAACGTGCCAACCGCTGCCTGTAAAGAAATTCTATTTTCTGGAAAAATCATTCCTGCTCACTCAACAGAAAGAAAGTTCGGGTGTGTTTACAACAGTTAATGAATATATCCACACTTATTAAATTAACAGGCCACGGTTTTACCGTGGCCTGTTACAATTGTCCAGCGCTTGATGATATGCCGTTCCAGGCAAAATATTTATTCTAACTCCACTTCCTCAAAACAATCCATGTCAGACATAAAAGTTAACAGCTTTTTAAAAAACAATGCACCCACCGATCCCAGGTCGATATCCATTACCAGCTCATCGTCATTTTCACCGGTAGCTATTGTTGCATTATGGATAACACCTTCTTTCCTGTTCTCCTTTTCTGACTTTACATTATAATCCCCAATAAATGCATACAATTTTTCAATGACAGCTTGTGCTGATTTTTCCGCACCTGGTTTTAACTGCATACGTATTGTACAATCAAGGTTAATACGGGTTACCTTCAAAACAAAAGAAAGATCTTTCAATTTAAAAGGAAGCCTCGTATCGGGGTACAGTTGCTTTAAGTAAGCATCTGTATCCAGGGATTCAAAAGAAAATACAATGTCATTGCAATCAATATCCGCATCCTCCATCTTATAAATTCTCCCTGATTTAGATACCCATTTAATGATAACAGGAAACCAATCATGATTTACAAACAGGGATAACTCGCAATAAGACAATTCTCCAATGACAACTTCCAATTCTCCTGCTCCTGTTGAATTTCCTATTGTTAACCCAACATTTTTCCCAGGTTTGATTCCTGTATCTAAAACAAAAAAATCAGTAAGCCGTCTGTCAGCACAACTAATAAATTGCTCAGACACATTTACATCAAACCTTCGTTTAAACAAGTCAATAATAAGGGAATATTTCACATTTGGACCATTACAAAAAAGGGTATTCATACAAAAACATTTACAAATCTCAATTCGATGCAAGCCTTCTTCTAATAATCTCTAACAGTTTTATCGAATTATTCTTTTCATTTCCATACTTGATGTCAAAGAAAAGCTTATTCAGAGACGTTATATTTTCTTCTTTCACATTTTGAGTATTTGTTAATTTACCGGACGTTGTCTCTCTCGAAAATGAAGTCCCCTCTGAATAAAAACACTCCCTTATATCGGCTCCTTCAACAAATCCAAACCTATTAAAGTTTTTCACTGTCATAATTCCATCAAACGGTATAGTGGTTAAAAGAGCAATAGGTTTACTGCTGTGGCGTGCTGCTATTGAATAGCTCCCGGAATCTTCCAGGAAAAAATCCGTCGGAGAACAACTTCTATAGCTTACATTCTGAGCCGGTATATCTGCAATAGTATACTTTACAAAACCTACATGTTTGTTATCCAGGAAAACCAGGTACTTAAGATTTTTTACATTGTCATCTAAGTTAAAATAGTTTAACACGCTCCCCCCTTCTTTTATTTCCGCAACATTGTAAGTGAGGTAATACACAAGCATTGGTTGAAAAATACAATTATTCAAATTTTGAATGCCATTAATCCTATTTAAAAACTCCCTATCCCTGGTGCCTAATTTATCAACCGGGCCTTCCAATCTTCTCTTTAACTCAATTTTTACGCTGTCGATTTCTTTATTGGCAGTTTTAATATAATTGGTGTATCTGGCATTTTTCTGATCATTAGGCCTGCATATATCTTTTACGAAAAACTTACGTAAATAAGCAATGGAATCTGGGCTTATTTCTAATTCTTTTACATATTGTTGCCAGTTTGCAGTATCAAATTCTTTTAACAGCACATCTTCAATCGCTGGCTTACCTGAATCCAGGATACTTGCTTGGCTATTTACGCTTGACCCTGCACTCTTAGTTGCAGGTTTGGAAGTGTGGCAACCAAACTGTATGATAACAGCTACCATAAAGATTGCGACAATTGTTATTTTACTCATAAATCAAGATAAATACGTTTCTTACACTTTAAGCAACGTTTCTCAACGACCAACGATCTAAGGTAGTGACTGCATTTAAGCAAAGAGACTTAAACAATAATCACCCAACTTCTTTTTACGACTTGTAAATTTAATCACATGGCCCGCTAAATGCTGGGCCATGTGACAATCTAAAAATATCTACAAAGCTGTTTATTCTAACTCCACTTCCTTAAAACAATCCATGACAGACATAAAAGTCAACAGCTTTTTAAAAAACAATGGACCCACCGATCCCAGGTCTATATCCATTACCAGCTCACCGTCATTTTCACCGGCAGCTATTGTTGTATTATGGATAACGCCTTCTTTCCTGTTCTTCTTTTCTGACTTTGCATTATAATCACCAATAAAGGCATACAATTCTTCAGTGACAGCCTGTGCTGATTTTTCTGCAGCTGGTTTTAACTGCATACGTACTGTACAATCAAGATTAATACGGGTTATCTTTAAAACAAAAGAAAGATCTTTCAATTTAAAAGGAAGCCTTGTATCAGGGTACAGTTGTTTTTAAGACAGTATGCTATTTATATACTCAAGTTCATCAGTTCCGCCAGAATTAGAAAGCGAAACAGACACGTTTTTCCCTGGCCGGATGCCTGTTTTCTTAATAAAAATTTCTGTTAGCTGACTATCGCAGCAGCTAATAAACTGTTCTGATACAACAACATTAAATCTTCTTTTAAAACTTGCTACAATTGTAGCTGGTGTTACTATCTTATCGCAAAAAAGACCTGTCATATTTTACATTTATAATGCTCGTGCAAATCTAACAATTTGATATGCCAATCTGAAACTCGCCCAGTCATCTGCAATACCGGCTCCTCAAAATACTTTTACTAAAAATATTTTATATAAGTTTTTAACAATTTAAAAAATAAGAGCGCAAAACTTTATTACTAAAAAGAAAAGATTGCAGAGTAGAGAATTTTCAACAAGAACGATGGTAAAAATACGGTCATGAAAAACTGAAGCTGTGATTTAAAAATAATATACCCGTCTATGTTAGTTATATTTTTTTCCAAACAATGCTTTGTACAATTTGTATTATCAGTGTAATCTATGGACAAAACACAAAGCCCCCGCTTTACGCAGGGGCTTTCACAAACTATAATTCAGGAACAAACAAAGCTTGGCCTAATCTGGTTTTTCACCATCGAGGAAAGTATTGATGGTGCTGATCTCGGCCTGGTTATTTTCATCTGACTTAACAGTATAGTTGCTGTAAAATGTTTCAACGTCGGCAATGGAATTGTGCAGTTCCATATTGCGGCGAAGGTAGGCTGGTACCGTATCAAACTCATTATTCGGATCGGTTGCATTGATGTTGAACGAAAGGTTCCTCAGCTTGGCAATTCTATCCGCTGCCCGGCGCCTAAGTTCTTCTGTTTCGTCCTGCAGCGCAGGTTCCTCAACAGGTGACTTTAATACGGGCTGGTTTGGTTGTACAGGCTTTTCCTCCGCCGCCTGATGGGTTTCTTTAACCACCAACTGCATTTCGGGAAGGGCTTCGTCTTTCCCCGCCGTAGTCTGCAATGGGGTTAGTTCTTCTTTAGTTTTGGATTCTTGTTTCGGCGATTTGTCCTCCGCATATATGTTCAGAGGTTTCGCCAGGTAACCGCCTGCCGACGAAACAGACGGGCTGCCAGCTTCTTTCAATTCAAAGAATATTTCCGTGTTTTTATCTTCAACCAATTGTTGTTTTGGTTCTTCTTCTTTTGGTGTTTCAACAGGAGCAGGCGTGATGGTAACCGGCATATCAAATTCTATTACCGGTGCCTGGTCAACAGCTGATGATATTTCAAAGAAAACGGGTTTGCTTGTTTCTTCCTTTACAGGTGTTTCCAGCTGCATTACTATCTTCTCTTCTTCTGCCGGTGCTTCAGGTTGCACTGCCACTACAGGAGCCTGTTCAACTTTTTCTTCTTTTATTTCAAGCTGTACTGCAGGCTTTGCTTTTGACTCTTCTTTTACAGGCATTTCAAGCGCCATCACAATTTTATCTTCTTTCTTTTCTACTTTTGGCTGGTTGATCGTTTTTGCAAACGGATCTTTGTGTTCAAAACCGGTTGCAATCAGCGTAATACCAATAGAAGAACCAAGTGAATTATCATAACCCAAACCAAGTATCACATCTGTATCTTCACCCGCCTGGCGCAGTAAATAATCCTGCACCACTTCCACTTCGTCCATAGTAAACTCGTGTTCACCTTCTGAAGAGTTGATATTGATGAGTATCCATTTAGCACCACGGATATCATTATCATTCAGCAATGGAGAATTAAGTGCATTTTCAATCGCCAGCTGTGCCCTGTTTTCACCTTCTGCTTCTGCGCTGCCGAGGATGGCAACACCACCGTTTTTCATTACAGTGCATACATCCGCAAAGTCCACATTTATCTGGCCGGTACTGTTGATCACATCCGTGATACATTTTGCAGCAGTTGATAATACATTATCAGCTTTTGCAAAAGCTTCTTTCATTTTTAAATTACCAAACTGGTGACGAAGCTTGTCATTGCTGATAACAAGTAATGTATCAACATGATCTTTCAAAAGACTGATACCTTCTTCTGCCTGTGCCAGTCTTTTCTTTCCTTCGTATGCAAAAGGTGTGGTAACAATACCAACAGTAAGTATGCCCAGATCCTTACAGATTTTTGCAACGATCGGCGCACCACCTGTACCTGTACCACCACCCATACCGGCAGTGATAAAAGCCATCTTGGTATTTACTTCCAGTATGCGTTTTATTTCTTCCAGGCTTTCTTCAGTAGCCTGCCTGCCAATGGAAGGATTGGCACCGGCGCCCAGGCCCTGTGTTAAATGCGGCCCAAGCTGAATTTTGTTTGGCACACGACTGAGTGCAATAGCCTGTGCATCTGTATTACAAATAATAAAATCCACCCCGTCAATATTGAGTGAATACATGTGATTAACTGCATTGCTGCCGCCACCACCCACACCAATTACCTTGATGATGGATGATTGTTCCTTAGGCAAATCAAAGTGTATCATATAAATGAGTTTTAGAAGCGGCCCCTCTAAATCTCCCCAAGGGAGACTTTTAAAGAGTCCACGGATTGATGCTTCCTTATTTTACTATTGTTTCCAATAAAAAATTTAGAAGCAGGTTAATTTAATTGGTTAGTTGTGTAAAAGAACTTTAAAGTATTTTATTACTTCTTAAACCCCTCTTTGGGAGGGGTTTGGGGAGGCCCCTACAAATGTGCATCCCCTTCTTCCTTGAACAGGTCGATCAACCCGTTCTTGAAAGAGTCCATAAAATTTTTAAGTGATTTGCGTTCTTTTGTCTTTTGCATTTTGATATCACCGCTAGATGTTACCACTGCTGTTTCTTCTGCCAGCAACTCAGTTTCGTCTACTGGTAACTGTTGCAATGAAGCAGGTACTTCCACCTTACGGAACTGGTCATCAAACTGCTTGCGTTTATTTTCGTAGTCGTTGTATCCTTTTAATATTAAACCAATACAGGTGCTGTACATTGGCTTGGCCAGTTCTTCAATATGACCACCGGCAAGATGTTCGTTCGGGTAACCGATACGTGCATTTAAGCCAGTTACATATTCAGTAAGCTGTATCAGGTGTTTCAGTTGAGAACCACCACCGGTCAAGATGATGCCACCATTTAAAAGGCGTGCATCCAGCCCGATCTGTTTCAGGTGATACGCAACAAAATCCATGATCTCACTCATACGTGCCTGTATAATACCTGCCAGGTTTTTAACGCTGATCTCTTTGGGCTGCATACCACGCAAACCAGGGATAGTAATAAATGCATTGGCTTTTGCTTCATCAGCCAGGGCACTGCCAAACTGAACCTTCATTTGCTCAGCCTGCGTTTTTAAAACACCCAGGCCGTTTTTAATATCATTGGTGATGTTCTCACCGCCAAATGGTATTACAGCCGTATGTTTTAAGATGCCTTCATAAAATACAGCGAGGTCAGTAGTGCCGCCACCAATATCAACAATGGCAACACCGGCTTCCAGGTCCTGGTCGCACATTACAGCAGCAGCAGACGCCAGTGGCTGTAACACGAGATCTTTTGTAACCAGTGCCGCTTTTTCAACACTCCGGTTGATATTGCGGATAGCATTTTTATCCCCGGTGATGATGTGGAAGTTGGCTCCCACTTTTACACCACTATACCCGATCGGGTTAGGAATGTTTTGAAAATTATCAACGGTGAATTCCTGCGGAATTACATCAATGATCTGGTCACCGGCAGGAATGTAAGTACGGTACTGATCAGCGATCAGCCGGTCTATCTCCTCCTGTGTGATCTCTTCTTCCGTACTCTGGCGAACAATATCACCACGTGTTTGCAGGCTTTTGATGTGGTGACCTGCAATGCCTACATACACTTCACTCAAAACCAGGTTTGGATTTGAAGTATAGCAGTTTTCAAGGGCGGTCTGGATAGCTTTGATGGTCTGGTCGATGTTTAGTACCATACCATGTTGTACGCCGTTACTGTTGGCCCTGCCAAAGCCAAGGATCTCCAGCTTGCCGAATTCATTTTTGCGCCCGGCAATGGCTGCAATTTTTGTAGTGCCGATGTCGAGGCCTACAATAACAGGGTTGCTGTTGGCAACACCGTTATCCAGCGGGTTTGTGTTTTGTTCGTTGACCATAATTATTGTGTTTGTGTTGTGTGTTCAGCAATTGAGCTGAATATTTTTGTTTGAATTATTTTCGTTTATGCTTAGCTGTTGTTCCTTGCTCATCATCGTTGTGTCACTCACTTGTACTGTTGTTCCTTTATTCATCAATTAACTATCATAAGCAAAATCTCCTCATCTAAACCGTCTTCACGTCTAATAGTCGTTCTTCTTCTGCATCACTGCCTTTGGTTTCTGCGGCGCCGGTTTTGCTGCCGCTGGTTTGGGTTTTAGCTGGGTAACAGGTTTGGCCGGAACTTTACTGGCTGCAGGTGGCTTTGTCATCACTTTGACAACAGGCTTTGCTGCAGCCGGTTTCGTTACAACCGGTTTCTTCACAGGAACATTGCTGGTGGTTTTCTTGGGCGTAGCAGCAGTTAGTTTTGGCTTAGCAGTCGCTGCTTTCTTTTTTTCAACAGGTTTTGGATTTGCCACTACAGGATTGTTTACTACAGGGATCCCTTGTGGTTTCGGTTCTTCATTGGAATTGAATTCAAGTCCTTCATCGTCCCGCTGGAACGACTCCTGGATAAGGTTTACATTCGTTGTATTATGTTCGTTGTCCTGCAGGATCGTTTGCAGGGAATCACTTGCCCTCATTTCTGCGTCCATTGCTATCAGCTGCATTATCTGAAGTGAACGCAACGAGTCTGCTGTTTTATCTTCTGCATTTTTTCTTTTAGCCACTATTTGTCCGGCATACTGCACATCTACTTTTGTATAATAGTTCCAGCCGGATTTCATCATTACATCAGTATAGAACAACTTTAGTTTTTCCAGTTTCTTTTCAACATCCGTTGCATCGCCAAAAGAAATAAGTGTATTACCGATCTTTGGCACCATTTCAAACATGCGGTGTGGCGTAATATCCACCTGGTCGATCATTGCCATTGCAAAAGAATCCTTTTGTATAGCCTCACTTAAGATCACCACATTTCTTAACAAACTGCTGTCAGCCTTACTCAGCACTTTTTTATCAGAAGGAAAATTGGTGAATACCGGCAACCTTGCTGAAAATTTTTCGCTCAGCGGCAGCATTGCACAGGCTGTATCGGCATAAAAAGTATTACCACTTGTTGTAAACAGCCGTACGATCGGTTCCCTCTCCAGAATATCCACCTGCATTACCAGGTTATTATCAAAGAACAGTTTTGCTTTTTTTACCCAAACATTTTTTTTCAATTCCCCCTCCAGTGACTGCAGTTTGAAAAACGAAACAGGCTGTCCTACCGGTGACCCATCCACGTATTCGTTGATAGCTTTTAGTATATCGTTCTTATCAACAAAAAAGTTATTGCTTACACCATGTATGGTTACATTCAGCCCTGTGCATACCTGTTTATCCTCTTTATGCATAGCAGCAGCCAGCAGTACGATAACACCTGCCCCTGTTAATACCCAGAGACTGGTGATGATCCATCTTACTATGGTTTTCTTTTTTGCCAACTAATCTTACTTCTTTTCTATTATTTGCTTTATTGGTTCAACCAATGTATCTATGTCGCCTGCACCGGACGTTATCAATAATTCAACACTCTTTTGCTTCACCCACTTCATCAATTCTTCTTTTGATAACACCTGTGCGTTTTTATTTTTCATTCTTGTCAAGATCATTTCACTGTTCACTCCCTCCATCGGTAGTTCTCTTGCTGGATAAATTGGCAACAGTATTACTTCATCTGCTATATCCAGTACTTCAGCAAAACCATCCGCATGGTCTTTTGTCCTGCTGAACAAGTGTGGCTGAAAAACTACTGTACATTTTTTACCAGGAAACAAATCCTTTGCACCCGTTATCAATGCTCTCAATTCTTCGGGGTGATGAGCATAGTCATCGATCATCACCATCTGTTCATTCTTTACTATATACTCAAATCTTCTTTTTACTCCCCTGAAAGCAGCAACAGCCGCTTTGATCTTTTC
This sequence comes from Ferruginibacter sp., assembly GCA_047600665.1. Classification (GTDB taxonomy): domain Bacteria; phylum Bacteroidota; class Bacteroidia; order Chitinophagales; family Chitinophagaceae; genus Ferruginibacter. Next base: position 174,379 of record JASGKJ010000002.1, on the reverse strand, counting down.
TTCTTCAATACCAATATGCGCTGCCACTGCAATGGCTGCCGTGGCATTTTCAATATTGTGCATACCACCCATATTCAGCTCTATATCTTTTAGTAACCTGTCTTTAATTTTTACATCAAAGAGGTAGCTGCCATTGTTCATTCGGATATTGCAGGCATTTATATCAGCTTTGTCATCCTGCACATCATAGCTGAGCTGCTGTGGTGCTTTTAAATCACTGCTGCGTTTTAAGCCATAGTTGCTGATAAGCAAACCGCCGAGTTTTACCCTTGCAGCAAAATCAATAAATGCGTGTTCCATGTTTTCCGCCGTTCCATAAATATCCAGGTGATCTGCATCCATAGAACTGATGATAGCAACGTCAGGACTCAGCTTTAAAAAACTCCTGTCGTATTCGTCTGCTTCAGCAACAGAAACATTTTTATCACTGCTCCAGAAGTTGGTATCGTAATTAACAGAGATACCACCCAGGAAAGCATTGCAACCATAACCACTGTGCCGCAGGATATGCGCCACCATAGTGCTGGTGGTGGTTTTTCCATGTGTGCCTGCCACGCAGATACTCAAAGTACCTGCAGTAACAGCACCCAGCACATCACTGCGTTTAACTACCGGGTAATTATTATCCCGGTAATAATTCAGTTCCCTGTGATCTTTTGGAACAGCCGGTGTATAAATTACCAGCTTTGCATTTTTGTCAATGAGCTCAATGTTGTCTTCATAGTGTACGGACACACCTTCTGAAACCAGTTGCTTGCAGAGTGCGGTCTCTGTTTTATCATAACCGCTTACCGCAATATTTTTCGAATTAAAATATCTTGCCAGTGCACTCATACCGATGCCGCCTATACCAAGAAAATAAACACTATCTTCTCCCTGTTTTAATGAGGCCACTATGTCATTAACACTCTTCATTTTCTAAACACCCAGGCTTTTTAATATTTCCGTTGCAATTACTTGGTCAGCATTCAGCATACCCAGCGATGCGATATTTTTTTTCAATTCAGTTTGTTTTTGGTCATCTTTTGCCAGTGCGATGATCGAAGTCACCAGTTTTTCTCCTGCCTCACTATCTTTAATCATCGTTGCTGCATGCCTGTCCACCAGTTTTTTTGCGTTCACCGTCTGGTGATCTTCTGCCGCATATGGATAAGGCACAAACAACACCGGCTTTTTCATTACACACAATTCAGCCACACTCATGGCACCACTGCGGCTGATGATCACATCCGCAGCAGCAAAGGCATAGTCCATTTTATTGATAAACTCATCCACCCAAATATTTTTCCTGCCGGCACCGCTTTCTTTTCCTTTTGCTGCATAAGGCTTTCCTGTTTGCCAGATAAGCTGCAGGTCATTCTCTTCAAATTTGCTGATACTCTTATCCAGTGCTTCATTAATACTTTTTGCACCAAGGCTGCCACCGATAGACAACACCGTTTTTTTAGCCGGGTCAAGATTGAAAAAACGGATCGCTTCTTCCCTGCCAACCGTATTATGTGTAATACTCTCCCGTACAGGGTTACCCGAAATAATAATTTTATTTGCCGGGAAAAATTGTTCCATACCATCAATTGCCACAAAAATCCTGGTGGCGTTTTTGCCCAGCATAATATTGCTCTTGCCCGCAAAAGAATTGCTTTCGTGTATAAACGTTTTTATACCTCTTGATTGGGCAAAGCGCAGCACGGGGAAACTTGAATAACCACCCACACCGATTGCAGCTGCAGGTTTAAACTCTTTAAAAATGGTCCGCACCTGCAACAAGCTTTTCAGCAGCTTAAAAGGCAACCCGATATTTTTGATCAAAGAACTCCTGTTAAATCCTGCTATATCCAGCCCTTTTATTTTATAACCCGCCTGTGGCACCTTCTCCATTTCCATCTTTCCCTTTGCACCCACAAATAATATGTTTGCTTGCGGCCTTTCTTTCTTAATGGCATTTGCTATGGCAATTGCAGGAAAAATATGACCGCCTGTTCCGCCACCAGCAATAATTATATTTAAACCACTACCGGGAATTACCGCATCTTTTATTTCTTTTTCAGTACTCAATTTGAACAGTTGCTGTTTATGCTTTCCGTAACCAGTATTTATTTCAAAATTTATGCTGCAATAGCTTCTTTGTTTTCTTCCTCTACCGTTGCTTTAACTGCTGCTTCTCCTTCTGACTGCTCCACATTTCTTGACACACTTAAGAGTATACCGATGGAAAGACAGGTAAAAAGAAAACTGCTGCCGCCCATGCTCACCAGGGGTAACGTAACACCTGTATTTGGAAAGAGATTTACATTAACCCCCATATTCGCCAGCGCCTGAATCGCCAGCGTGAAACCCAATGCCAGCGCCAGGAATGCGCCAAACGCAAACGGGCATTTGCGGTATAACCTGATACAGCGGTACAGCAACAGCAGGTAAATAAATAACAGGAACGCACCACCGAAAAAACCATACTCTTCCAGTATAATCGCAAATATGAAATCACTATAAGAGTGTGGCAGGTAATTCCTTGCTTTGCTGTTACCGGGGCCAAGGCCAAACCAGCCGCCGCTTGCAATGGCGATCTTAGCCTGGTTTATCTGGTACATCTTTTCACTCTGGTCTTCCTTGCTGCCGTATTTGAATGTCTGTATCCGCCCGATCCAGGTTGGAATACGGCCAGCCTCAAGAATAGCTGGCAGATCTTTTGTCTTATGCGTTTGTTCATCATAATAATGAACCGCAATACCTATCAGTAACAACACAGGTATCAATGCAATACCAATGGTGACAAGAATATGCTTTGCATTTACACGGCCAATAAACATCAATACCACGCTGGTACCCCCCACCAATATTGCGGTAGATAAATTTGCCGGGGCAATGAGCAGGCAAATAAGTCCAACAGGTATAATCACCGGGAGAAAACCTTTCCTGAAATCTTTAATAACAGCCTGTTTACGGCTGAGCATACGGCTCAGGTACATAAAGAGAGCAAGCTTTGCAAGATCAGATGTCTGGAATGTCATATTGATGACCGGTAGTCTGATCCAGCGGCTGCCTGCATTCAGCTGTACACCAAAGAACAAAGTATATAATAAGAGCGGTATAGATATTAAAAACAGTATCAGTGCTATTCTTGAATAGATAATATAATTAACCCGGTGGGCAAAGTATATCACCAGTACACCCAGTATAATAAAAGCAAACTGTTTAAACAAAAAGCTCTCATTGCTTTTGCTGTACCTGAATGCAAGCGACCCTGTACTGCTGTACACTGCCAGTAAGCTTACAACAGTGAGCATTACTGCAATGGCCCATATCACCCGGTCACCTTTTGTTTTGCTGACCAGGCTGTCACTCACATTCATTTCTCCCAGTTCTTTAAAGGGAGCAAACAATGCATCTGATATCGTTGTTTTAAAATCCATTCACCAATGCGCTTATAATTCTTTTACTGCTTTTTTAAACTGGTTACCCCTGTCTTCATAATTTTTAAACAGATCAAAGCTTGCACAGGCCGGGCTTAATAAAACCACATCGCCTTTTGTTGCAAAATGAAATGCTGCTTTTACCGCTTCTTCTGCAGATGCTGTGTTCACCATCAATGAAACAGTATCACCAAAAGCTTCATGGATCTTGCGGTTATCAAGCCCCATACATACAATGGCTTTTACTTTATCCTTCACCAGGTCTTTTAATACTGAATAATCATTACCCTTATCAACACCACCAAGAATAAGAATGGTTGGTTTTTCCATACTCTCTAATGCAAACCAGGTGCTGTTTACATTGGTTCCCTTACTGTCGTTGATAAATTCTACGCCCTTGATGGTCGCCACCGGTTCCATGCGGTGTTCCAGGCTCTGGAAGGTTTGTAACGCTTCCCTGATCCTTTCTTTTTTAATTTCTACTGCTGCTGCTGCTAATCCTGCTGCCATACTGTTGTAATAATTGTGTTTTCCTTTAATTGCAAAATCTTTTATGTTCATTTGTACTTCTTCTGTTTTCCATTTCAGGTGCAGCTCTGCGTTCCGCATGTATGCTCCTCTTGGCAGTTCTTTTGACATGGTAGTTGGATATAATGTTGATTTAATGGGATACTTAGTTATGTTCTTCATCGTGACCTCATCATCCATACAATAAATAAAAACATCACCTGCCTGCTGGTTCATTGCTATACGAAACTTACTGCTGATATAATTCTCCATTTTGTATTCGTACCTGTCCAGGTGATCCTCTGTAATGTTGGTGAGGACAGCCACATCAGGGCGAAATGTTTTAATATCATCCAGCTGGAAAGAACTTATCTCCACCACGTACAATGCTTTTGGATCCACGGCCACCTGTTTTGCAAACGAGTAACCAATATTTCCAACCAGTGCACAATCGGCGCCACCATGCTTACATATATGGTATATAAGCGAAGTGGTGGTTGTTTTTCCATTTGTTCCGGTAATGCCAATGATCTTACTGCTTCCTTTATACCTGTACGCCAGTTCTATTTCACTTATCACCGGTATTCCTTTCGCCCTGATCTTTTTTACGAGCTCATTCTTCTCCGGTATGCCCGGGCTTTTCATTACTTCATCTGCATTCAAAACAGCAGATTCAGTATGCTGCCCTTCTTCGTAATCAATCCCATTGCCGGTTAGCTCATCTTTAAAAACCGGCTTCACGGTCCCACCGTCACTTACAAACACATCATATCCCTTTTGCTTTGCAAGCAAAGCTGCTCCCACGCCGCTTTCACCGGCCCCTAGTATCACCATGCGTTTTGCCACTGCTCCTTAAAATGGTTTCCTGTTAATAAAAAGGGTTTTTCAAAAGATTGAATTTAACAGGTTAGCATCCACTTTGTACAGCCCAATATCATTGGGTATTGGTTTTTCAACGGCATCTGATTTTCCCAATGCCTTTTTTTGCTCAATGAATCTTTTTTAAAAAGATGGTTTTTCACGAGCATAGAATTTAACAGGCCAGTAATCATTTTGTACAGGGTTTCACCAGTTTTTCAATGGTATGGGATTTCACGGGGTACGTTATTAACCATATCCTTAAATTCCTTATCTCAGTTTCAATGTTACAATTGCCATTACCACGCTCAGTATTGTAACAATCCAGAATCTTACAGCGATCTTGCTTTCATGGTAACCAAGCTTCTGGTAGTGATGATGCAGCGGGCTCATTAAAAAGATCCGTCGCCCTTCACCATACTTTTTCTTTGTGTATTTGAAATAACTCACCTGCAGTGTTACACTCAGCAGTTCAACAAAAAACACGAAACAGAAAATAGGTATCAGCAATTCCTTGCGAACAATGATAGCCAGTGCTGCGATGATACCACCTAATGCAAGGCTGCCGGTATCACCCATAAACACCTGTGCCGGGTAAGCATTATACCAAAGAAACCCGATACAGGCACCCACGAATGCCGCAATAAAAATTGACAGCTCCGCCAGGTTAGGGATATACATAATGTTCAGGTATTCCGCAAACTTTACATTACCACTAACGTAAGCGAATATGCCCAAACAAATTCCTATAATGGCGCTCACGCCTGTTGCCAAACCATCCAGCCCATCTGTTATATTAGCACCATTGCTCACTGCTGTTACTATGAATATTACGATGATCACGTAAATGATGTAAGTGTACTTTTCCCAGCTTTGTGGCAACAGTTTGGCATAATTGAACTCATGGGTTTTCACAAAAGGAATAGTGGTAATAGGTGTTTTTACTGTAACAAAACGATGCGCTTTCCCATCGATCATCACCGTATCTTCATTAATTTTTCTTTCTCCCGGCTTTATTACCGCATCTGCTATTACTTCCCTTTTAACTGTTACATTAGGGCTGAAATAAAGTGTTACACCAACAATGATCCCAAGCATTACCTGTCCAAATATTTTAAACCTCCCCGCCAAACCATCACTATCACTTTTTTTGTAAGCAATACCTTTTTGCTGTGCAATACGCTTTGCTCTTATTTTTAAATAGTCATCGATAAAACCGATCATGCCCAGCCATACAGTGCAGAGCAGCATCAGGCGGATATATGTTTTATTCAGGTTTGCAAGCAACAGGGTTGGTATAATGATCGCCAGGATAATGATGATACCACCCATTGTTGGTGTACCTTTCTTTTGTGTTTCACCTGCCAGGCCAAGATCCCTAACGGTTTCTCCTAACTGTTTTTTCTGAAGGTATACGATCAGTTTTTTGCCATACACAGTTGTGATCACAAGGCTGAGCAACACAGCAAGCAATACCCTGAAAGTGATAAACTTAAACAGGCCGCTGCCGGGGAACACCGAGTTGTTCCAGTTATCCGTTAACCAATCAAAAATGTGATACAGCATAAAATCAGTTTATTAATTAGCTAATCAGCCAATCATTTCTCCAGCAATTCAAACATTTCGCTCAATACTTTTTTATCATCAAAGTCATACTTCACTCCCTGTATCTCCTGGTATTTTTCATGTCCCTTTCCCGCCACCAGTACGATATCCTGTTTCTGCGCAAGGCTCACCGCCGTTTTGATCGCCTCTTTCCTGTCAGCAATAGAGATGTATTTTTTTCGTGCCACCACGCTTACCCCTGCTTCCATATCTTTTATTATCTGCGCTGCATCTTCACTGCGTGGATTATCAGACGTAAACACAACCCTGTCGCTGTGTTCACAGGCAACTTCAGCCATTACCGGGCGTTTGGTTTTATCCCTGTCACCACCACAACCCACTACGGTGATCACATGCTCATTGCCCTGTTTCAGGTTTTTTATTGTTGCCAGCACATTCAGCAATGCATCCGGTGTATGAGCATAATCAACTATGCCGATCACTTGCTCATTTTTACTAACTGTGTAATCAAACCTGCCCTCCGCACCATCAAGGCTGCTCAACGCCAGAAGCACTTCCTGTTTATCTTTACCAAGGCTAACCGCTGCGCCATATACCGCCAGCAGGTTATATGCATTGAACTCACCGATCAGCCGGAAATACACTTCCTGTTCATTTACCATCATATGCAGACCGGTGAGACTGTTCTCCAGTATTTTGCCTTTAAAGTCAGCCATTGTTTTAAGGCTGTAATACATTTTTTTAGCTGCCGTATTTTGCAGCATTACCACTCCTCTTTTATCATCCATATTACTGATGGCAAATGCAGAAGCAGGCAAACTGTCAAACCATGATTTTTTAACCCTGATGTATTCATCAAATGTTTTATGATAATCCAGGTGATCATGAGTTATATTACTGAACAGGGCGCCGGCAAACTGCAAACCGCTGATACGCTGCTGGTGTATGGCATGACTGCTGCATTCCATAAATACATATGCACAACCATCATCTTTCATCTGCCTGAGCAACGCATTTAAACTAACGGCGTCGGGTGTTGTATGTGTTGCAGGTATAATTGTATTGCCGGACTGGTTTTGCACTGTGCTTATCAAACCACATTTATAACCAAGCGCTGAAAACAATTTCCATAAAAGTGTTGCAATGGTTGTTTTACCATTGGTGCCCGTAACGCCAACCAGTTTAAAAGAGGCAGACGGTGAGCCATAAAAATTATGCGCCATTAAACCCGCTGCGGCAGCACTGTTTTCCACCTGGATAAATATTACCTGGTCATTTTCAGTGCCTGGTAACATTTCACATACCACGGCAACAGCCCCATTGGCAATGGCAGTTTCAATATACTGGTGGCCGTCTGCAGCACTTCCTTTTATTGCAATAAAGCAGGTACCGGCAGTAACTTTCCGGGAGTCGATCTGCAAGTCCTTTACTTCAGCATTGGTATTACCCTTTACCGAGCGTATGCTTACTTTATATAGTATATCTTGTAAAATCAATTTAAAAACAAGGTTATTGTTTGTCCTTTCCTGAATGCTGTTCCTGGCAGTATCGACTGGCTGATCACTTTACCTCTACCCGTTGCCGTTACTTTTAATCCAATATTCTCTGCCAGGTAAACCGCATCTTTTAAACCCAGCCCCCCCAGGTCAGGCGCTGCTGCTCCCTGCACTCTTTTATTTATGGGTGTTTCAAGCACCGCACTGTTATTCTTCAGGCTCATTTGTCTCCAGTAGCCACTCAGTGCAGAATCAACAAAAGGCATTTTAAGTGTACTGAATATTGAATTCAGTTCATTTTTTAAACCATAATAGTTATACTGCAATGTGTCTGCTGCAGGTGATGTATACTTCTTTGTACTTAAATAGCGGCTGTATATCCTGTCACTGATATTTTTAAATACGGTACCGGAAACATCAGCACCGTAAATCAGTTTAGATTCTTTACTGTTTTGTATCACCACGGCAATGGTATACTTAGGCTGATTAGCAGGGAAATAACCAATAAAAGAAGCCTGGTAAATTTTATTTCCCTTATTATAACCTTTGTTATCCAGCGCTGTTACAGCAGTTCCTGTTTTACCGGCAATTGAGTAAGTACTGTCAAATAAAACTTTATGACCTGTTCCATGCACACTGTCCACCACCGCAGCCAGGCATTCCTTTAACTGGGCCAGTGTTTCATCACTGCAAACCTTGTCAACCAGCACCGTTGGCTGAATGGTTTTTACATCCACACCATACTCTTTTACTGAATTCACCAGGTATGGTTTCATCATTTTACCATTGTTAGCAACTGCATTATACAGCATCAGCATATGCAGGGGTGTTACCAGTTCCTCATAACCATGCGCCATAAACGGGATGGTGGTATTGGCCCAGCTCCTGTTGGTTGGTCTTTTGATAGTAGGCTTACCTGAAGTTGCGGTAATATCAATGCCAGTCAATGTATCCAGCCTGTAATGATGCAGGTGATTAATAAATTTTGAAGGTTGTGTGTGATAATACTGGTCGGCCAGTTTAGCAAACGCCACATTACTGCTTCGCATGAATGCTTCTTTTACAGTGATGTCTTCCGCACCAAGATGAGAATCTTTAATACGCAGGCCATAAAAAATTTTCTTACCGCCTTCACAGTTCACTATTGTATTTTTGTCAACATATTTATCGTCCATTAAAGCCATAGTAGTGGCCAGTTTAAAAATAGAACCAGGTTCTGTTGCTTTACCGATGCCATAGTTCAGATCCTCTGCATAAGTACCATCCTCCTGTTTACCCAGGTTGGCAATTGCTTTTATCTTACCGGTTGCCGTTTCCATTACGATCGCCGTACCATGCACAGAGTTATTATTATATAACATATTGTACAAAGCACTTTCAGCCACATCCTGTATATAAGTATCCAGCGTTGTCACTATATCCTTACCATTTTCCGGGTCTACTTCCACACCTTCCACCGGCATATAGGCCCCTGCCATATAGCGCATCAGCCGTTGTCCTTTTGTACCTCTCAGCAGGCTGTCGTAGCTCTGCTCAATACCAACATTTTTCTTTGCATTATCTCTTGAAAGCCCAATCGTTCTGTTAGCAAGCAACACATACGGATTAATGCGTTTATCCCTTGGCGTTATTATAAACCCGCTCTTGTTCCTGCCCAGCCTTACCAGCGGAAAATCACGCAATGATTTATATTCAGTAAATGATATCTTCTTTTTCAATGGATAATACCTGTCGCTGTTCTTATAAGCCAGCTGCATTTCTTTCCTGTATTCACTTACTGTTTTATCATGAAATAAACCTGTTAATGAAATACAAAGCGAATCAATATTGTCTTTAAACCGCTTGCCTTCTTTATCTCTCAAACCTTCAGCACCAAAGTCGATGTACACATCAAAAATGGGCACCGATGTACTGAGTATATTTCCATCTTCACTGTAGATTGATCCACGTTCTGCTTCAAGCGGTACAAATTTTTGATGCAGGCTGTCACCCATACTTTGCCAGTAGGTTCCTTCAAACTGCTGTATATAAAAAGCCCTGCCCATCACCATTACGCCCAGCACGGCAATGCCGATAAAGCATAAATACACTCTCCATAATATGTCACGTTTTATATCCATTATTACCCCAGGTTTCAGGGCCAGGTTAGGCAGTTAAAATTTTCAAGATCCGGATTATGTTACGGGCAGTTGAATCTTATTTCATCATCGTTGTGTCACTCTCTTATGCAGGCAACTCTTTATTCAGCTTTCTTTGCAGGTTCCAGCACCACCGGCGGAACTGTTAGTTGTTTTAATCCCAGGGGTTCCACCACTTTTGCCAGTTCACTTGCTTTGCTTCTGAAGATCACTTCACTCTTTATCGTTTTATACTCGTACTCCAGTTCTTTAATATGCTTTTCTGTTGAGCTTATCTTTCGTGTTAATTTATCAGACAGGTGTCCATTGTATATATATAACACAGCCAGCATCGCCAGGAAAAGAAAAAATGGAATATTCTTCACCACTATTTTATAGCTGAACAAACGGCGCCAGTCAAATTTTTGAGCCGGCTGCTCTTCCTGCTGTGTGGTCTTTAATGCTTCCATTTACCAGCTTTCTTTGCCTCTTTTTATTTAGTATTATGATACAATCAGTTTTATTAATCCCTTGCTTATCTCTTTTCCGCCACCCGCAGTTTTGCACTTCTTGCTCTTGTATTCCTGTTGATCTCTGCAGCAGCTGCTACCACCGGCTTCTTTGTAATTATTGTAAAAGGAGATTCAGGCTTATTGCCATACAAGTCGTTGGTTTCTGTTTCAGAGAATGAGCCTGATTTAAAAAAGTTTTTTACCATCCTGTCTTCGAGCGAATGAAAGGTGATCACAGCAAGCCGGCCAAAAGGTTTTAACAGGGTTGGGGATTGTTGTAACAGATCTTTCAAAGCGCCCAGTTCATCATTCACTTCTATTCGTAACGCCTGGAACACCTGGGCAAAATATTTATGAGGATTGCCTTTTACCACCGGCCTCACCGCTTCCTTAAAACCATTGATGGTGGCAATAGCTGTCAGCTGCCTTTGCTGTACAATTGTTTTAGCAAGTGTCCTTGCGTTGGTTACCTCTCCGTACTGTTCAAATAACTTATGCAGTTGTTCTTCTGTATATTCTTTTATTATATCCGCCGCCGTTAGTTCCTGCCGCCGGTCCATCCGCATGTCCAGTGCTGCATCAAATCGTATGGAAAAACCCCGCTCTGCTTCATCAAACTGGTGACTTGATACACCCAAATCTGCCAGTATCCCATCCACAGCTGTTATTTTGTGCAACCTTAAAAAACGCTGCAGGTGCCGGAAATTTTGCGGAACAAAAACCACCCGTTTATCTTCCGGCAGGTTTTTTCTTGCATCATCATCCTGGTCAAAGGCCACCAGCATTCCGTTCTCATTCAGTTGCTGCAGTATTACCCTGCTGTGTCCCCCGCCACCAAAAGTGCAATCCACGTATATGCCATCCGGTTTAATATCAAGGAGGCTGATAGTCTCATGCAGTAAAACCGGTATATGATAGCCTACCTCCGCATCAATCTTTTCTGAACCCGGTTTCTTTTTCTTAAAATGCTGTTTCATAGGGTTTACCCGCCAAAACCCGGCAGTGGTGGTTGTGGGTTAAATCTTTTATCACCCATCACTTCCCTGCCAAGCTCACTGGTATCATCCGTTATAGAGTCAATGAACTTTCTAAAACCATTCTTATCCCATATCTGTATCTTATCTCCTAAGGCTTTCAGTATCAGATCCTTTTCAAGTTTTGCATGGTCAATCAAAAACTTCGGGACCAATATCCTGCCGGCACTGTCCAGCTCTGTGTTGGTAATACCGTCCAGAAATTTGTACTTGAAATGCCTAACTTTAGGCTCAAAATCATTCATGCTTATAAGCTTTGAGTAAATGGGTGTCCATGTTTGCTTGGGCCAGAGTGTTAAACAGGGTTCCATATCAAGTCCCTTGTTTATAACAAACTGGTTTGCAGTTTCTCCCTCCAGCTCTTTTTTGATAGCTGCCGGTAAGAGAAACCTGCCCTTGGCATCAAGCGTAACCTCAAAATCCCCAAGAAGCTCCAGCATTAAGCAAAAATTTGATGAAAAATAACACTATTTGACACAAAATAACACTTTTTCCCACTTCGCAATCAAATTTGCGAAAAAAAGTTTTATCCACACCCCTGTGTAGCCGTACCATTGTGGATTGTAAGCTGTTTTTGGTTCTACCCCCTGTGAATTGGATGTGAATTGCTGTGGAAAGCTGTGGATTACCGTTTATTGCTTAAATTCTACTACTATGCCTGCAGGCTATTCCGGAACACCGCTAATAAAAAAACTGGGGATAAAAGAAACGGACAGGGTACAGTTAGTAAATGCCCCGGCAGCCTATTATAAATGGATAGAAAAGGACCTTGCTGCACAATTATGCAGCAAAAAAGAAAAACCAGATTTTGTACACCTGTTTGTAAAGGATATCAAATCTTTTGAAAGTGCAATGCAAAAGATATTATCCCAGATAAAACCAACAACAGTCACCTGGGTATCCTGGTACAAGAAAAGCTCAGGCATACCAACCGACATCACTGAAACGCATATACGGGATTACGCATTAAAGAATAGCTTAGTGGATGTAAAGGTATGTGCAGTAACCGATGAATGGAGCGGTTTGAAATTAGTGGTACCTGTAGCCAAAAGAAAAACTATTTAACCAAGGGGAAACTAATGGTAAACGTGCTTCCTTTTCCTGGTACACTTTCAGCCTTGATGGTACCGTGGTGTGCATCTACAATTGTTTTTACATAACTCAGTCCAAGACCAAAGCCTTTTACATTATGAAGATTGCCGGTATGTGCACGGTAAAATTTTTCGAATATACGTGACAGTGTTTCCTTATTCATACCAATGCCATTGTCTTCAATCTTTATACGAAACTGATTTCCCCCGTTTTGTGTACTCAGCTTTATCAGCAGGTTTTCCTTTGAATATTTTACGGCATTATCCAGCAGGTTACTTACCAGGTTGGTAAAATGAACTTCATCTGCCAGCACTATATCTTTTGCAGCCTGCATACTTACTTCCATATTACCGCCTTTCTCTTCCACCTGCAGTTTTATATTATTGATGGAGCTGTTGATCATTTCATGTGCATGCAGTTTTTTAAGATTCAGCTGCACTTCCTGTTTATCCAGCAGGGCCGCCTGCAATATGGTTTCCACCTGCTTGTTCATCCGCTTATTTTCTTCCTTTATGATCCCGGTGAAATAATCCATCTTTTGTTTATCCTGCAGTACTTTATCATTCTTTAATGCATCCACCGCCAGTGAAATAGTAGCCAGCGGTGTTTTAAATTCATGCGTCATATTATTGATAAAGTCAGATTTTATCTCACTCAATTTTTTTTGTTTGATCAATGCCCTGACAGTAATAAAAAATGCAGCAATAATAATCAGTGTAAAAAGGGTTGCTCCTATAATGAGCCAGGTCATCGACTTCCAGATAAAATTCTGGGCATGCGGTACAATGATGATCAGTAATTCCTGTGGCGAAATACCTTCTGACAGACTTCCGGTGGGAGATTCCAATGGAATTACATGTGGCCGGTTATTGGCTGAATCAACAAATAGTTTATAAAAATTTTCCGACTGTATTTCATCTCCGATAATCGATGTTGGACTGATTGCAAATTCAAAAGGGATTTTATGAAGGTTTTGCCTGTCGAATGCTTTTCGTATTATTTCCTTTATGTCATCTCTTGAATATTTTTGTGCGATGGTGGGTCTGAAAAATTCAAGCTGCAGTTTATCATTGGGAAAAACAGGTTCATTCATCCTCCGCATCGGCATCAGGTTACCCTTCTCCTGCATCAGGTCTTCTGCCGCCTGTGAAGTGGCAATATTAATATGGTCATTAAATTTTTGCTCCTGTGATTCCAGCGCTCCCTTTATCCAGAGCACCTGGAAGAATATGATCCCCAGCAGGGAAAGCAAGATCAGTATGGTAATGATGGGGAAAATTCTCTTCATGCTGCAAAAGTAAACCAGTTAATACGCCCTAAATTAAAGGAAACAATTGAAACATAAAATTTAACTAAGGTTTAGAACAACTGGGAATACCTTAAAAAACTTTCTGCATTAGTAACTTTACATAAAATAATCAACTACTTTAGGTATATGATTACTCCGGCTCCAGGCGTGCTTTTAATTGCCGATCCTTTTTTAAAGGATCCCAATTTTATGCGTACGGTGGTGTTTATCTGCGAGCACCAGCAGGAAGGCAGTATGGGTTTTGTGCTGAACAGGCAATTTGAACAAACCATGGATGAGCTGATCACCGATTTTGAAGGTTTCCCTGTGCCTGTTTACTATGGCGGCCCCGTTCAGATGGATACCATTCACTTCCTCCACCAATATCCTGACCTGGTTCCCGGCGGAATGGAAGTAATGAAAGGTGTATACTGGGGTGGTGATTTTGAAGTGTTGACCAATCTTGTAAAAAATAATGAAGTAGACATGAGCAAGATCCGCTTTTTTATAGGCTACAGCGGTTGGGGTGAGGGACAGCTTGGAGAAGAACTGGATGAAAAAACATGGCTAACTGTAGAGGCTACCCGAAAATTGATCTTTCATAACCAGCCTGATGAAGTGTGGAAGGAAAGCCTGAAAGAACTTGGTGGTGACTACGAAATGATGATCAATTTTCCCATTGACCCACGGCTGAATTAATCAGCCAGTCTTTTAACTACTGCTGCAAACAATTCACTCAGTTTTTCATCAGCCCTGCCTGCCACTTCAATAATCTCTTTTATATCCACTGCTTTTAAATCATCCGGGTTACATTCATCAGTTATTACACTAATAGCTGCACAGGGCAGGCTCAATTGATTTGCTACAATTACTTCCGGCACTGTACTCATTCCCACTATATCAGCGCCAACAGCTTTTAAAAACCTGTATTCCGCTCTTGTTTCAAGATTGGGTCCATTTACCGATACATACACACCTTTTTTAAGCGTAACACCTACCCGTTCTGCTTCATCACCAAACAACGCTGCTAACGCTGTATCATAAGGGCAACTCATATCCGGAAAACGGCTGCCGAAAAAATCATCTGTTAAGCCACGCAATGGATTTTCTGTTTGCATATTGATATGGTCATCAAGCAAAACAAGTTCGCCTTTCTTAAAAGAAAGATTGATACCACCGGCAGCATTGCTGAGTAACAGGTACTTTATGCCGAGCATTTTCATTACCCGTATGGGAAAAGTTACCTGTTGCATGGTATAACCTTCATAATAATGAAACCGTCCCTGCATTGCTACTACAGGCACTGCGCCAATAGTTCCAACAACAAGATTGCCCTGGTGGGATTCAACCGTTGATAACGGAAAATTCGGGATAAGGGAATAAGGAATTTTCTCTGAAACAGCAATATGTTTTATTAAACTGCCGAGTCCTGTTCCAAGTACAATACCAACAGCAGGCTCATTGCCCATTTTATTTTTTAACCATTTTGCTGTTTCCTGCAGCTGCTGAATTAATTCCTTTGACATATCATGCATTTGAATTGCGTCAAATATAGTCAGTAATTTTTATGAAGCTGGTAATACAGCTGTTCCGGTTACTGCTGGTCTTTTTATTTATCCCAGTTTTAATATAATGGCTGGTTCCAGGTTTCAAACATTAAAATACACCGGTAAATAATTTGTTTTTTAAATTCGCCGCAGTATAAATAAATTTAGACCTGATAGTTAATTAAAACCGGCATTTGCTTTACTCCATTTTAAAAATATATGCTAGACTCGCAATAAAAATTTATTGCAGGGATGTCCGTATTAAGAATAAAGCACTGCTTAATACAAAAGGTCCCTTACTCATATCGATGAATCACCCCAACTCCTTTTTAGATGCAGTGATCATCGCCACCGTTTTTAAATACCCGGTATTTTCACTTGCAAGAGGTGATGTTTTTGGCAGCAAGCTGGTAAGTATTGCATTGAAGGCACTTAATATAATGCCTGTGTACCGCATTACGGAAGGCGCAGCCAATATTGAACATAATTTTAAAACTTTTGATGCCTGTAAAGAAATCTTTAAAAAGAATGGTACGGTACTGATCTTTTGTGAAGGTTACTGTGTAAATGAATGGCATTTACGGCCTTTGAAAAAAGGGCCGGCAAGGCTGCTGATACAAGCCTGGGAAAACAATATACCATTGAAAGCAATGCCGGTTGGTATTAACTATGATGCTTTTGCCAGTTTCGGAAAAAATGTACAGCTGAATATCGGTGAGCCACTTTCAAAAGAGAATACCGCCCTCGCTGATACACACGGAAAGAATATTTCAAGAATAAAAGAAAACCTGACGGCAGCAATGCAGGAGCTTGTACTTGAAATAAAGGAAGACGACATTGAAACTAGAAGAGCGCTGTTTAATACTAAACTCCCTTTAGTAAAAAAGATCCTTTTATGTATACCAGCACTCGCTGGATTTATACTGCATTTTCCTTTATTTTTCCTGGTAAAAAAAATCGTAAAGAAAAGCAATATTCATAATGCACACTTTGATTCGATGATGGTGGGCTGCCTGATGGTGACATACCCCGTCTACCTTTTGTTATTTGCTATAATTGCGTACCTGGCTTTGGGCGGATGGCTTTGGATGAGTGTATTTGTATTATTGCCATTCTTTGCATGGAGCTGTGTACAATTAAAGCCACAGGTTTAATCCTCCAGGCACAAATAAAAACCCACCGTATAAACGATGGGTCAATTTCTCAAAGCAAATATCTTTATTAAATTTCTTCAGCACCTTCCACCAGCACAGTTGTCTTATTGTCCAGCACTTCAGCAAATCCACTCTGTATAGTGTAAGAAGTGGTATTTGATTTATCATTCAAAATTTTCAGCTTACCCGCTTTTAATGCGCTTACCATTGGAGCATGCTTGTCCAGTACTTCGAATAAACCCGCAATACCCGGCAACTGCACACCATATACATCGCCGCTGAAAATTTTACGCTCTGGTGTTAATATTTCTAAAGTCATTTTTTATCAGTTTGTTGATCTGGTAATCTGAACATTTGATAACGTTATTCATTACCAAATTTTCAAATTAAGCCTGCGCCTGTGCCAGCAGTTTTTTACCTTTTTCGATAGCATCGTCAATAGTACCAACCAGGTTAAAGGCTGCTTCCGGCCATTCGTCCACTTCACCGTCCATGATCATATTAAAGCCACGGATCGTTTCTTCAATTGGAACAAGTACACCTTTCAAACCGGTGAATGCTTCTGCCACATGGAATGGCTGCGATAAGAAACGTTGTACTTTACGGGCCCTGGCCACTGTCTGTTTATCATCGTCACTTAATTCATCCAGGCCAAGGATTGCAATAATATCCTGTAATTCTTTATAACGTTGCAGGATTAATTTAACCCTGTTAGCACAGTTATAATGTTCATCACCCACAATTGCAGGAGTAAGAATCCTTGAAGTGGAATCCAGTGGATCCACCGCAGGATAGATACCAAGATCCGCAATCTTACGGCTCAATACCGTAGTGGCATCAAGGTGAGCAAATGTTGTTGCAGGCGCCGGATCTGTCAAGTCATCCGCAGGTACATACACCGCCTGCACTGAAGTGATAGAACCATTTTTAGTTGAAGTGATCCTCTCCTGCATCAGGCCCATTTCGGTAGCCAGTGTAGGCTGGTAACCCACCGCTGAAGGCATACGGCCCAACAACGCTGATACTTCAGAACCCGCCTGTGTAAAACGGAAGATATTATCTACGAAGAAAAGAATGTCTTTACCCTGCCCAGTGCCGTCACCATCACGGAAATATTCAGCAATAGTTAAACCGCTCAGTGCCACACGTGCCCTTGCACCCGGTGGTTCATTCATCTGGCCGAAAACGAAAGTTGCCTTACTGTCTTCAAGACCTTTTACATCCACAGCGCTCAAATCCCAACCACCTTCTTCAAGACTATGTTTGAATTTATCGCCATAGTTCATGATACCGGCTTCAATCATCTCTCTCATCAGGTCATTACCTTCACGTGTACGTTCACCCACACCGGCAAATACTGATAAACCACTGTACGCTTTCGCAATATTGTTGATCAATTCCTGGATCAATACTGTTTTACCCACACCGGCACCACCAAACAGACCGATTTTACCACCCTTTGCGTAAGGTTCGATCAGGTCAATTACTTTAATACCAGTAAATAAAACCTCAGAAGCCGTGCTCAACTCTTCAAAAATCGGAGGCTTGGCATGGATTGGACGGCCATTGGCTTTGCTTACCTGTGGCAAACCGTCAATAGCATCACCAGTTACATTAAAAAGACGGCCTTTGATAGCATCGCCTGTTGGCATTGCTATTGCTTTGCCGGTATCGATCACTTCGGTTCCTCTTACTAAACCTTCTGTACCGTCCATCGCAATGGTACGAACGCTGTCTTCACCAAGGTGTTGCTGCACTTCAAGTACAAGCGTATCACCGTTTTCACGTTTCAGCTCAAGAGCGTTTAAAATTTCAGGAAGTTTGCTGCCGCTGTCGAACTGAACGTCTACCACAGCGCCGATTACCGATTTGATTTTACCTTTATTGGCCATATATGGTTTATTTTAAACCCCGGGGAGGGATATTTAATTCGGCGGCAAAGGTAAGGGTTGAGGTTTGAAAATGAAAATCAGGTTGGGGATTTTTTTAAACAGGCTTTGGGGCACTCGTTGAGCTGCATTGGCAACGCTTCATTCAACAGTATTTACCCGTTACCGCCGTCCCTGCCTTTATTATTAGCACCACATACGTTATATATTTTTATACTATATTCGCTGCTAATAGATACCTCAAATGAAAAAGTACCTTATTTATCTGGCACTGCCCTTTTACCTGATAAGCTGCAAAAAAGATACGCCGGCAGATAATTCTGGTTATTATATTAAAGCTACCATAAATGGTAAAGCATACAGCAGCAATAATATTATTACAGCAGAAACAAGGTTTGATGAATTGGGATATTTTTACTCCGTTGACAAAGACAGTGTTTCAATCGGCCTGTCAACCGTACCCATAACACCATCCTTTGCGCCCGGCACTTATGCGTTCCGGCCTGCGGCGCCCACAGGTACCGGGTTTATCAGCTATAAATGCGAATGGAATAATTTTCTGCACACATTAACCTGGACAATAAGTGATGAAAGCGATACCCGGCATTTTATAATAGAAAGATCACTGGATGCGGTAAGTTTTACTGCCATTGCACAAATAAACAGGACTGCCGGTATCACCAGTTATCAATTTACAGACAGTTTAAGCTTTGGATTGTATGACAGTTTTTACCGCATAAAAATTGTACAGCCAGACGGTTCAGTTTCTTACTCATCCGTATTAATCGTGTCAAACATGAATTTTACCTGTTTTTTTGCGGATATGGATGGCCGTTATAAAGGTTATAACGGCAGCATTACCGTCAGCAGTCATGACAGAACAGGCCGGGTTGTTACAGGCATCTTTTCGTATGATATACTAAACTATAAAAATGAAGTTATAAAAATCAGAGACGGCAGCTTCAGGATAAAATATTAAGTAATCAAAAAACTAGTATATAAATTAAAAAGCTTCACAATGTTTATCGTGAAGCTTTTTGGCTACTATCCAAAGGGATGGGATTACTATACCTACTAATGATGATGCTCTTTTTCTCCGCTTACAGGAGTGGAAAATACCGATCCAATCGTTTTCATCAGGTTTGAAACCGGCCCTTCCATTTTATTGGTGTTATCATCCAGGGTGTCATCATTCAACATATCACCAATATTCAAAGCTGGGGGCAGATATAAAAGAATATTATTCCGTTGCCCGTGAAAAAATGTTTTTACATCTTGTACACCTGCATTCGCAGGAAGATTTTCCTTTGCCACTCTTTCTGCTTCATTGGCAATTTGATTCAATTTTGGAACAATGCCTTTGCTCAAAGGAACGTCTGCATATTCTGCCACTTTCCTGATCACATCCGCTATATGTCCTGCAAATATCTGGGCCACCCAATCCGGGGAATTTATTCCACGTAAAAAACTTTCTGCTCCCTTATCTGACTGCATATATTTATACATAGCAGTAAGCACGGCAGGTATAGCAGCCTGGCTGAATTTGTCCTCTGCAATACCATCTTTGAGCATCGTAAATTGCTGTGTATTCGGATCTATCTTATGCAGGGGAGGATATCCAAGATTTTGCTGAACTTTTTCTAAAAGGTTTACTGACATAGTGATAAATTTTAGTGTTAGAAAATATCCTGTCACTATAATTTATTACAAAACCATGCCAGTAAATCCGGTTTCAAAAAACTTTAACCAGCAGGTAACCGGAAAATTTCTTCTATAGTATCCAACGCAGGCCTATTGCAATATCTTTCAAACCGCTGATGCTGGCATTGGCTCCAAAGGAAGTTTGTTTATTGGTACTTTGCACCTCACCTGTTGTAGAAAGATTTTCTGTTTTTTGTGAACTGTAACTGATATTAGCCAGGTTGTTTAAGGCTGCTTCCAGCCACACCTTTTTGCCCACACGATAGGTAATGCCCGGCATAATATTCAAACTTGCAGACCACCCTTTTATATTAGCGGCCTTTATGTCATTAGATTTGGTATTACCATTACTGATAGTACCACCAATACTGCCGTCTCCAAACAACATCCATTTTCCACTAAGCGGGTAATACTGCCTGTAAAAAACACCTAGTCCATAATTATTGACAGTGGTTTTAGTACTTAAAGGCACGCCAAGTGGCCTGTAGTCATTTATTATTGCGCCGGCATTTAACTGGATACCTACAATCGCATTTGTTTTAATGGCTTTGCCAACCTGCGGAGATATATTCCAGGAACTGCTTTTTGTGTAATTGTTTGCAGAAATCTCGGACTTATTAGTATTAAAATTAACAGAGCCACCAATCAGTGTACTGCCTTTTTCAACCTGCGCATGAACATAGTTCAGGGAAATAATTGCAAAAGTAATAAGGATTGTCTTTTTCATAAAGTTGTTTTTAATTTTAATGCGAAGACAATCCATTCAAAAATTAAGCTGCGGCTTTTTTCCCGATTAACACAAGTTTAAGAAAGCCCTTAGTAACGTATATGAATACATGATTTTAAAAATCGTCAAATTATATAATCGCATTTTTGCCAAACATTGCTGAAAACTCTTCTGCAGTAATTTTTTCAAATTTCGGTTTTACAATTTTTTTTACACCTGCCCCAAAGGGTTCCCTGCAATGGAATAAGCGGCCACCAGTTTTCACAAAAGCTACAAATAACACATTTTCACCTTTAGGCAGCCCTTTTAAAACCTGCTGTTCACCTGTACTGTCAAGCACACCACTCATCAGGCCATTAAATGACTTATAAATAAGGAAATACTGTATCCTGCTTTTATTGAATGTATAAGGTATTTCCAGGAGTTGTTCTGTAAGTGGTGCGTTGTAAAACCGGTCGCAGTTTATCCATCCCAACTGTGTTATGGCTGCAGGTGCATAATATTTTTTCAGCTGACCGGTCAATGATCTTTCTTCATTCGTTTTTTTCCATGCTTCGTAATACTTATCGTTGGCAAGCTCCTGCTGCCGCTTTATTTTACTCACTTTTTCAAGCGAATCCTTTTCATCCTTCAGGTCCTTTGATGAAACAATACGGTATTTTTTAAATTCCGCATAACTAACAGGACCGGAGCAACAAGAACTGAATACAGGCAGCCATACATACAATGAATCAATTTGTTTATCAACACCACGTTGCTGAAGTATATCAACCATTTCTTTTATTGTTGTTGAACGGTCAATAAAATTCACTCTCGTTTCAAGAGAATCATACAGCCTGTGTTTACCCCTGTAACTTTTTTCTTCTGCTACAAACGGGTAAGGTGGGTTATAGTCAGAATAAACGGCAGAGGCAAACCGCAAAGCTTCGCCCGCCCTTACCCAGTTCATATTCCCCTGTATATCCCTGTTTCCATAGAACAGCTCCATTTCATTTTCCTTTATTTGAGGGAACTCCACCTGCAGGTTTTGAGTTGCCCTGATCTTTACCTTCTGACCATCACTTTCCATACCGATAAAATAACTGCCCCCTGATGCAAGTAACTTTCCATTACTTACTGTTGCTGCATTGCTTTTAAATAACTCTTCGCCGGTAGTTAGTTCAATTACTTTTACAGTAAGGTTTCCGGTTATGGGTGAACCATCTTCTTTCTCCAGGCTTGAAGGATTAACAGTAACCTTCAAACCTTTTTGGCCTCTGATGACTGATACTTTTCCTGGCGCTGCAGTAAAGGTTTGTGTGGCAGATTGTTCATAGAGCTTAGTGTAACCATACAAACTGAGCGGTGCCTCCGGCTTTAACTCAAGTGTGTCTTTCTGCGAAGCTGCCGGAGGACGGGCACTATTTGCTGCGGGTCTGCTTTTTTCGTTACTGCAGGAATAAAAAATAAGCAAAAGAAATAAAATTGCTGGTAATCTTTTGTAAGTTAACATAACAGGGAGGTTTAGGTTAAAAGAGTAAAGACGCAGCACAAATAAAATAGCCATACAAATTACTTGTATGGGTAAACAGTGTAAGATTTTGTTAAACGAAAAGTTTAGTAACGCATATAACAGCAATGCTGTAATAAAAAATGCAAGAAGGAAAATGAATAAACTATTCAGTGGAAGCAGCCGTCGTTTTAATCTCCCTTAACCTGATAAAACCGCCATTGCTGTAGTCTATTTTCATATCAAACATTGCTTCGGCGTCAGATGCCAGCAAGCCCCCGATAATACCGAAGAAAAAACTGGCTGCAATTACATCACCAGCATTGGCAGAAACTTCAGCTTTACCGGTAAAAAACAAATCATTGTCCTTTCTTTCCAGCGGATAATAACCATACCTGGTGGCAATAAAAGGCTTACCATTGTAAACAACAGCATATAAGTTTTTCGATTTTACTTTTTCTATTTTATTATCCTCACCCGGCGCCTTTACTGAATTAAGTTCACCATTTTTTATCTCTGCAAATACAGGCTTATCCGGCTGCTGATTTTTGAATGAATACCAGTTTATATAAATGCCATCCTTCCAGCCTGTATCGGTATAAACTTTTATTGCTGTTTTTTCAATACTGTTGATTGCCTTCACATCTTCCATCGGGATAGCCTTTGTATCAGTTGGCGCTTTCAGAAGATTGTCAGCAATCAGCGTGTTAATGATCTTACTCCCGTTACGAAACAAGGCCTTTGTTACATCCATTGCCTTAACCAATATCACCGTATCCACCGCCCCGGCCCTCTTATAACCATCATTTTCTCTTGCATATAATACTGCTCTTACATAACAATAACCTTTTTCACTCATAGCGCCTGTTACTTCCGCAAAACTAAGTTGCCTCAGCTGCAACAATAGTTCACCATCTTTCGAGGTACTGTCAATTAAAGCGTTCAATACAGTTGTAAGTTGTTGTGAAAATGGTGTTTTTAAAACAACGGTTGCTTTTTTATTAAATGCGCCCAGCTGAACAATACCCATTTGCGAAGTATCTTCCCTGGAATCAAGAAAATTAATTTTATTGTATAAACTGTTTGGAATTTTTGTTTCAGGTAAGCTTATCTCAAAATCATAAGTGCGGCCCTGGGAAATTGACTTAAAGTTTGCAGCAAGGATAATAATAAGGAAAAACAGTTTATTCATAAAGCATCGTTTTAGTAAAATGAAAATACAGATTTATTTAAACCTATGTTGTTACAAAAGCATTAAAACAATTCCTTTTTTTCAGTTAACTTCAAAACAAAATTGCTTGCATGTCAAAATACATCCTTGCGCTTGACCAGGGAACCACCAGTTCAAGGGCTATTATCTTTAACCCCGAAGGAAAAATTATTACCACGGCACAAAAAGAGTTTACGCAAATATTTCCGCAGCCGGGCTGGGTGGAGCATAACCCTGTGGAGATATGGAGTACTCAACTGGGTGTGGCCGCAGAAGCCATCAGCAAGGCCGGGTTAACGCCTTCAGATATTGCTGCCATTGGCATTACCAACCAGCGTGAAACCACAGTGGTTTGGGAACGGGCAACCGGCAAACCTGTATATAATGCTATTGTTTGGCAGGACAGAAGAACTGCATCCTTTTGTGATGAATTAAAAGCTGCAGGCAAACAACAACTGTTACAGCAAAAAACGGGATTGGTGATAGATGCCTACTTCAGCGGCACCAAGATAAAATGGATACTTGATAATGTAGCCGGCGCCAGGGAAAAAGCAGCAAAAGGAGAACTGTGTTTTGGCACCATTGATACCTGGCTGTTATGGAAACTTACTAACGGTGCCGCACATGCAACCGATGTAAGCAATGCCAGCCGTACCATGCTTTGTAACATACATACCCTGCAATGGGATGATGAATTACTGCAACTATTAGATATCCCTGGCAGCGTTTTACCTGAAATAAAAAGCAGCAGCGAAGTGTTTGGTTATACTTCAGGGAATTTCAGCAATGCAAAAATTCCTGTAGCCGGTATTGCCGGCGATCAGCAAAGCGCTTTATTCGGGCAGCTCTGCACACAACCCGGCATGGTAAAAAATACATACGGTACCGGTTGCTTTATGTTAATGAATACAGGTGAACAGCCCGTTACATCAAAGAACAATTTGCTTACCACAGTAGCCTGGAAAATAAATGGCAGTACACAGTATGCACTTGAAGGCAGCGTATTTATTGCGGGTGCCGTTACCCAATGGCTCAGGGATGGTTTGGGTATCATTAAAAACTCGGCGGATGTGGAAGCCCTGGCAAAACAAGCAGATACTAACGGTGGCGTATATCTTGTACCTGCATTTGTTGGTCTTGGCGCCCCTTACTGGAAGCAGGATGCAAGAGGAATGATTACAGGACTGACAAGAGGCAGCACCGCAGCACATATTGCAAGGGCCGCACTGGAAAGTATTGCTTATCAAACGATGGATGTATTACTGGCTATGGAAAGTGATGCCGCTATTTCAATAAAAGAGTTAAGGGTTGATGGGGGCGCTACTGTAAACAATTTGCTGATGCAGTTCCAGAGCGATATACTCAAAACAAAAGTGCTGCGGCCGAAGATAACTGAAACCACAGCGCTGGGTGCTGCCTACCTGGCCGGGCTGGCTGTTGGTTACTGGAACAGTATTGATGAACTGCAGCAACAATGGCAGATTGAAAAAACATTTACACCCGTAATGAAAGCCGGGGAAAGAAGTGAATTGAAAAAAGGCTGGAAAAAAGCGGTAAAAGCAGCAATAAAAAGCTAAGAAGTCAGATAAGGCAAAGAAGAAAGGACTAAAGATAAATGCAGAGAGAAATTGCAATACAACAAATACAAACCACAACCCAATGGGATGTTATTATTATTGGCGGAGGCGCCACGGGCCTGGGCTGTGCGGCAGATGCCGCCAACCGCGGATGTAAAACATTGTTGCTGGAAAAATATGACTTTGCAAAGGGAACATCCAGCAGGGCCACTAAACTGGTACACGGAGGCGTACGATACCTGGCGCAGGGTAATATAAGATTAGTAAGAGAAGCATTGATGGAACGGGGAAGATTGTTAAAAAATGCACCGCATGTTTGTCATAAACTTGCCTTTGTAGTACCATTTTATAATAACTGGCAAAAATGGTACTACTGGTTTGGGTTATGGCTATATGAGTTCCTGTCCGGTAAATGGAGCCTGGGCAAAACAAAGTTCTTATCAAGAAAAGGCACATTAAGAAATCTCCCGGACCTGGCATCAGAAAAATTAACAGGCGGTGTTTTGTATTTCGATGGACAGTTTGATGACAGCAGGCTGGCTATAAACCTTGCACAAACAGCTACAGAACAGGGAGCAACAGTAATTAATTATTTCACTGTAACGGGCTTTGTAAAAGAAAATGATAAAATAACAAGCGTTACAGCAAAAGATGAATTGACCGGGATATTATATCATATAAAAGGGAAAGCGGTGATTAACGCAACTGGCGTGTTTGCAGATGAAATATTACAATTGGCAGAAGGACATACAGAACAGACAATAGCACCATCACAGGGGATACACCTGGTGATTGATAAAAAATTCTTTAAAGGTATTGCCGGTCTTATGATACCAAAAACAGATGATAAACGTGTGTTGTTTGCCATTCCCTGGCATAACAGCGTTTTGCTCGGAACAACCGACACCCCCGTTGAAAATATCAGTATTGAACCAAAACCATTGCAGGAAGAAATTGATTTTGTCATACATCATTTTAACCGGTATGCAAACACCACTATACAACCGGAGAATATAAAAACTGTATTTGCAGGATTAAGACCACTCGCCAAAACAGGCGATAAAAAGAAAACAGCTGTAATGCCAAGGGATCATCATGTGACTGTTTTGCCATCCGGATTAATACATATAACCGGCGGCAAATGGACTACTTACAGGAATATGGCAGAACATGCTGTTAATACAGCGATGAAACATGCATTATTGCCCGGGAGCGCCTGTAAAACAAAAGACCTGCCTATTCATGGCTGGACAGAAAACATAGATACATCACATTTGGCTGTTTATGGTGCCGATGCAGTCATGATCAAAAAGCTGTTGCAGGATGAGCAATCATTGGCAGAAAAAATTCACCCGGCTTACCCGTATACAAAAGCAGAAGTGAAATGGATAGCATTGCATGAAATGGCGATGACGCTGGAGGATGTGCTCGCAAGAAGAATAAGATTATTATTCCTTGATGCTAAAGCATCAATTGAAGCGGCACCGGTTGTAGCTAAGCTGATGGCAGAAGTCATGAACAAAGATGAGCACTGGATAACAGAACAGGTCACGTCTTTTATGAAAATTGCAGAAGGCTATTTAATTACCCATGAATTCCAATTCAGCATTCATAATTCATAATTCAACATTCATTTATGTCTCCATTTATTTCAGAATTTGTTGGTACATCTATCCTATTATTACTTGGGAACGGTGTGGTGGCCAATGTTGTGCTCAGTAAAACCAAAGGTAATGGCGGCGGCTGGATCGTAATAACTTTTGGCTGGGCCATGGCTGTATTTGTTGGTGTATATGCAAGCGCCGCCGGCAGTGGTGCTCACCTGAACCCTGCTGTTACTATTGGCCTGGCATTAAAAAGTGGCGACTGGAGTAACGTACCTTTATACATTATTGCCCAATTGCTGGGTGCCATGTTTGGTTCATTACTGGTATGGCTCAGTTACCGCCAGCATTTTGATGCAACAGATAATATGGACCTGAAACTGGCCGTATTTTGTACTGCACCTGCAATAAGAAGCACTTTCAATAATTTTATCAGCGAACTGATCGGAACTTTTTTATTGATGATGGGCGTTTTGTTTTTAAGTTCCCCCGAAACAAAACTGGGCTCACTGGATGCGCTGCCTGTATCATTCCTTGTACTTGCAATTGGTTTGTCGCTGGGGGGCAGTACCGGTTATGCTATTAATCCAGCAAGGGATCTTGGGCCAAGGTTACTACACTTTATTTTACCTATAAAAAATAAACGTGACAGTGACTGGAGTTACAGTTGGATACCCGTTATTGCACCCGTTTGCGGGGCCATATTGGCTGTAGTACTGTTTAAAATTTTATAAATGAGTTAAAAAATTTAACTTCATAACAAACAAAACCTATCGACCATGGACACAAAAGACCTACTTGGTGATGAATCTTCACCAGCAATACCACCTACATCTGACGAAAAAACAATGGGTATATTGGCCCATATACTCACCCTTATAGGAGGCTTCGTTGCACCACTGATCATTTATCTTATAAAAAAAGATGAATCAGCTTATGTACGGGAACATGCGAAAGAGTCACTCAATTTCCAGATCACGGTTTTTATCATTTGCATTGTGCTTACAATAACCATTATTGGTATCTTATTAGTTTGGGTAGTACTATTGATCAGTTTAATTTTTGTAATACTGGCAACTATAAAAGCCAGCGAGGGAAAGATGTATAAATATCCGATCAATTTCAGGTTTATTAAATAAAACTTCATCATTGTAATGGCTGCTTATGTAATTGTTGATGTGAATATTCATGATCATGGAGCCTATGAGGCGTATAAAAAACTTACACCTGCTACTATAACTGCACATGGAGGAAAATTTGTAGTGAGGGGTGGCGCAACGCAAACCCTGGAAGGAGACTGGCAACCCGGGAGAGTAGTGGTACTGGAATTTCCAACAGCAGAGCAGGCAAAAAACTGGTGGGCATCGGCAGATTATGCGCCGGCTAAAGCTATCAGGCAGCAACATGCAGATACAAGAATGATATTGGTGGAAGGCGTTTAGTGTGCATAAGAATGTGCTAAACGGGTGCATAACAAGAAAGCAAAAAACTTGCATTCACTTATCTACTGAAGTATCTTGTATTAACAAATGTGAAGACAGAATTTTGGTAACAAGAGGAAGTTTTCTAAAAGTTGCAGAGAATCCATAAAAAGATATGATGCAACACAAAACCATCGGGTTAGTAATGTGAAAGTGCAAACGATCACAAAACAAACTTGATGGTTTTTCTTTTATACCTCCTGTTATTTATAAAAACTTTCCGGTATAGCTCTGCTTACAGTTTTTAAGATCCGCAGGTTTACCTGAAAACACAATATTACCGCCACCATCTCCTGCTTCGGGTCCAAGATCAATTACCCAGTCGGCACTTTTAATAACATCAGTATTGTGTTCTATTACAATGATACTGTGCCCCTGGTCTATCAGTGCATTAAAAGAGGTCAGCAGTTTTTTTATATCATGAAAATGAAGCCCGGTAGTGGGTTCATCAAAGATAAATAGGATCGCCTCCTGGCTTTTGCCCCTGCCGAGAAAAGAAGCCAGCTTTACACGCTGTGCCTCGCCACCAGATAATGTATTGCTTGACTGTCCCAGTTTTACATAACCCAAACCAACATCTGACAGTGGCTGGATCTTTTTTGCCACTGCCGGTTCGTCGGCAAAAAATTCTATTGCTTCATCCACGCTCATCTCAAGCACTTCGTAAATACTTTTTTCTTTGTAGGTGACTTCCAATACTTCTTCTTTGAACTTTTTACCGCCACATACTTCGCAGGTCAGGTGCACATCAGCCAGGAACTGCATTTCCACCACCTGTTCACCCTCTCCACTGCAGGCATCGCACCTGCCGCCTTCCACGTTAAAAGAAAAATGCTTGGGTTGAAAGCCCCGTATTTTACTCAATGGCTGGCTGCTGAATACATCCCGTATCTCATCATATGCTTTTATATATGTAACCGGGTTACTCCTGGATGATTTACCGATCGGGTTCTGGTCCACCATTTCTACCTGTGCAAAAGCATTGATATCCCCGGTGATGGCTTTATGCAAACCTGCTTTATCCGTTCCTTCCCCTTTTATTTTTTGTAACGCAGGATACAATATCTGTTTTACAAGTGTTGTTTTGCCACTACCGCTTACACCACTTACCACACACAATACATTTAAAGGAAATTCAGCTTTTACATTTTTAAGATTATTCTGTCTTGCGCCTTCCACTACAATACTTTGTTTCCATTTCCGTAATTGTTTAGGTGGCTCAATTTTCAATACTCCCTTTAGATATTTTCCTGTTAGGCTTTTATCATCGCTGATGAGTTCATCATAATTACCGGCTGCCACCACCTCACCACCAAGATGACTCGCCAGCGGCCCCATATCAATAATATGATCCGCCTGCCGCATCATCATTTCATCATGCTCCACCACCACTACTGTATTACCGAGGTCTCTTAATTCTTTTAATACACGTATCAATCTTTCTGTATCCCTGCTGTGCAGCCCAATAGAAGGTTCATCTAAAATATACAGTGAGTTTGTAAGATTACTGCCGAGACTGCGTGTTAACTGTATGCGCTGACTTTCTCCTCCACTTAATGAATTGGCAAGCCTGTTCAGTGTTAGATAGCCAAGCCCCACATCCAATAATGTTTTGATGCGGTGATGAATCTCGGTTAAAATCCTTTTAGCAACTTTTTTATCAAACTCACTTAACTGCAGATTGTCAAACCATTTTTGTAAATCTTTTACAGGCAGCATACACAATTCGCCAATATGCTTATCATTAACTTTTACATACAATGCTTCTTTTCTTAAACGGTAACCACTGCAATCGGGGCAGGAAGTTCTCCCCCGGTACCTGCTCAGCAACACCCGGTATTGCACTTTATAAAGATTCTGCTCCACTTCTTTAAAAAAGTCATTGATACCATGCGCATGTTTATTTCCCTCCCATAAAATCTTTACCTGTTCATCTGTAAGATCAATAATGGGTTTATGAACCGGGAAATTGAAATTTTTTGCGCCTTTAATAAACTGTTCCCGCCACCAACCAAGCTTTTCGCCCTTCCAGGGCGCCACTGCACTTTCGTATATGCTTAATTGTTTGTTTGGTATTACCAGGTCAGCATCAATACCCAGCACCTGTGAAAAACCCTCACAGGTGGGGCAGGCACCAAACGGATTATTAAAAGAAAATAAGTTGGGAACAGGCTCTTCAAACAGCATCCCATCCAGTTCAAATTTATTACTGAAGTGCAATATTTCCTCTCCGTTCACTTCCAGCATCATCTCACCTTCACCCTCGTAGAAAGCTGTGCCGACAGAATCGTTGATACGGTGTTTATCATCTTCATCAAATTCTTTCACTACCAGCCTGTCGATAAGCACACAGGTTTCTTTTGGCAATTTTATGCTGCTGCCAGCCAAAACATCTTCAATTCTTTGTGGCTCATAGCTGCCGCCTTTTGCTGCAGGTACTGCAATCCTTGAAAACCCTTTTTGTAATAAAATATCCAGTTCTTCTTTTGCGGATCTTTTTGCATGTTGCTTAAAAGGCACCAGTACAAGCACCTTTGCACCTTCTTTTAGTTTTTCTATTGCTTTTAATACATCAGCTACATCATCTTTTTTTACCTCCCGTCCACTAACCGGAGAAATGGTTTTGCCAACTCTTGCATATAATAAGCGGAGGTAATCATATATCTCTGTCATACTGCCAACCGTACTGCGTGGCGTACGGGTGATCACTTTCTGTTCGATGGCAATGGCAGGACACAGACCTTTTATGTAATCAACATCAGGTTTGTTCATGCGCTGCATAAACTGCCTGGCATAAGCACTCAGGCTCTCTGCATAACGCCGCTGCCCTTCTGCAAATAATGTATCAATAGTTAAGGAAGATTTACCTGAACCGGAGACACCAGTTACCACCACAAGCTTGTTTCGTGGAATGGTGACCGATACATTTTTAAGATTATGTACCCTTGCTCCTTTTATTACGATCCCGTCTGTAGATTTTATTACTGCCGGTTTTATTTTCTGTGCTGCTGCCTTTGTATTCGCCATAGTGATATACAAAAATAACCGATGAAAGGCGGATATGTTCAAATGTGAAATTCTTATTAAAACGATTGAAAGCCATTGGCCGGGAAAAAAGAATTTTTATTTTTATTGTGCAGGGCAGTAAAAGTTTTTTTTAAAAAAAGTTAAAAAAAATTTGGCGGTTCAGGATTTCCTCCTATTTTTACATCTCCAATATCTAAAAAAGTGAAGAGCCAGACGCCTATCTGTTAGACTTCTACGCTTAAAAAATTCCCCTTTTTATTTATTGGTTTATCCAAATCTATCATAAACCAAAAAACCGTAGAAAATCATGAAATGCCTGACCAACCTGACCGATCAACAATTGGTACACCAGTACGTTGATGGTAACACCGAAGCCCTCTCCACATTAGTTAACCGCTACAAAGACAAGATTTACACATCTATTTACCTGCTGGTAAAAGATAAGTACCTGGCTGAAGATCTTTTCCAGGACGTGTTTATCCGTATCATTGATACACTGAAAGGCGGCCGCTACACAGACGAAGGCAAGTTTTTACCATGGGCGCTCCGTATTGCTCACAACATGTGTGTTGATCATTTCAGGAAAATTAAACGCAGCCCAAGTATTAAAACCAGCGATGACCGTGACATTTTTGAAGTGTTGAACTTCTCTGAACCTAATGCAGAACAACGTATGATGCAGGGCCAGAGCCACGACAAAGTTCGCCAGATGCTTGACCTGCTCCCAGAAGACCAGCGTGAAGTAATTATCCTGCGTCATTATGCAGATTTAAGCTTTAAAGAAATTGCAGAATTAACTAAATGCAGCATCAATACAGCTCTTGGCCGTATGCGTTATGGACTGATTAACCTCCGTAAAATGATGACTGAAAAACAAATAGCCCTATAACAATTGACAAAATTTACATTATTAGTATAACAGGTTTTTGTAACCCCCAAGAAAAAATAAAACCCTCCTTGCGAGGGTTTTATTATTTTTAAGAAAACAGCTTTTGTTATTTTGGTTTTGCAAAAGCCTGCAAACCGCACTCGAGCCAATTTTTGTATTCACCTGCGTCCGGCGTATATCCAACAGGCTTGTTTAATAATATTTCATCAGCGCTTATTATAGCATACAATGGCTGTGCATTGTTTTCAAAATTTTCTGTTTCAAATGTCGCCCATTTATCCCCTACGGTGATGATCTCCTTTTCAAGCCCGCTCTTTGTTTTATAAGTAAACTGGCTGGCTGCAGGTAATTTCTTTTTATCATCCACATATAAGGAAACTACAATAAATTTTTCTTTCATCAGTTTATATACCTCCGGCTGCACCCAAACATTTTCTTCCATACGGCGGCAGTTAACGCAGGCATACCCGGTAAAGTCAAGGAGTATAGGCTTATTTTCGGCCTTTGCCATTTTTAATCCTTCCTCGTAATCACGTGTACAGTTTAAACCAAGTACACAATCATTGTCTTTTTGATAGATGCTGTAATACAATGGTGGCGGGAATCCGCTGATAAGAGAAAGATTTGCCCATTTGGTATTCGTTATGCCCGGGATTAAATACAAGGTAAATAATCCAAAAACAGCTGCAACGATCACCCTGCCGGCAGCCAATTTTTTTATTGGACTATCATGCGGAAATTTTATTTTACCCAGCAGGTATAAAGTGGTCAACAACCCGGTAATGATCCAAATACCAATAAATACCTCTCTTTTAAGCAAACCCCAGTGTTTGACCAGGTCTGCATTCGATAAAAATTTAAATGCCAGCGCCAGTTCCACGAAACCCAGCACCACTTTTACCGTATTGAGCCAGCCACCGGATTTTGGTAATGCATTTAACCAGTTAGGGAAAAGCGCAAATAAGGCAAAAGGCAATGCCAGCGCCAGTCCAAAACCAGCCATACCTGAAGTTAATTGCATAGCACCCCCATCACCGGATAATGATCCTGCCAGTAAGGAACCCAGTATGGGGCCTGTACAGGAAAAAGATACAATCGCCAGTGTTAGTGCCATAAAGAATATACCTGCTATATTTCCCACACCGG
Source organism: Ferruginibacter sp. (assembly GCA_047600665.1). Classification (GTDB taxonomy): domain Bacteria; phylum Bacteroidota; class Bacteroidia; order Chitinophagales; family Chitinophagaceae; genus Ferruginibacter. The sequence continues at coordinate 141,058 of JASGKJ010000002.1, read as the reverse complement.
CTTTACTGTCGGCCCCGCTGGATATACTGCCCGGCAAAGAAATCTCGTAATAGCCAAAAAATGAAAATGCAAAAAATACAAAAACAAGAAAGAAAGCTATGTTCAGGTAGACATTGGTGGAGATATTATTGAGTATCTCCGGGTTTACAGAATCCAGGAAATGAAAAGGAAGACTTAGAATTATATAAATTAAAAAAATAAATGTTCCATACAGCACCGCATTAGAAATGCCTTTCTTTTTACTGGTGGCTTTTTTTGTAAAAAATGAAACTGTGAGTGGCACCATTGGAAAAACACAGGGTGTAATCAACGCCACCAGCCCTCCGAGAAAACCAAGAAGAAAGATCGTCAGCAGTCCTGAGTTTCCTTTTCCTGCTTCGGTACCTCCGGTACCACCACAATCATTCACTGGTTTTTTCAAATCAATAGAAGGAATTAATATTCTTGTTGCACCGGCAATATCAGCACCTCCCTCAAAAGACACTTCAATCTTTTGCTCTTCCGGGATAAATTCTTCGCTTGCCGTATTATAGGTAAGCAATAACCTTGTTGTTGAAGGAACAGTACCGGTAAACTTCACCCTTTGTGTTACGGTAATGCTATCCGTGATCACTTCAACTGTTTTATTTTCAAAAATTTTATCTGTGATCTTTTGAATGATTCCGGTGAATTGTGCATCGGCCTGCTTTTGTATGGACGAATCCGCAAATGAGATCATCAAACCATCCAGCCCTTCTGCCTGTTTATCTTTTGCATATAAATGCCAGCCGGATCTTATGGCTCCCTTCAACCGGATCTCATATTCATTCGTTGCTAATTTTTTGCTGGAGGCATTCCATCGGATGTTCAATGAATCCTGTGCAATGCTGTTAACCGCAGCAACTAATAATAAAAAAAAGAAAACGAACAGTTTTTTAAACAGCATACAATAAATCTATTTAGAAAAAATCCCAACAAATGTTGGGATGAATTTAAATTATTTTGAGCTTACCTTGATACTGAAAGGAACATCTTTGGGAGGAAGACACCTGCGGTCATTACACACCATATAAGTGATCTTGCCTTTTACAACAGTCGGCACATCTGACTTCACTTTTATCTTTTGTATAAAATCCACGCTGCCTGCATAGTATTTCAATTCGGAATTAAAATTCTGATCGAATGATTTCTCCATTTTGCCGACCTCCTTTGTTTTGCCATCCAATGTAACCAGCGGGTTTTTTGAGAAACTTAATGTAGTTGGTTCAGGACCTTCGCCAGCTTCCTGTGCATATATATGCCAGCCGGCATCAAGCGTGGCCGTTATATGCAGTTCATATATTTTAGGAGCTATTTTCTTTGATGTGAACGACCATTTTACCGGCTCGTTGATCTGGGCCTTTAAACCCGCAAATACAATCAAAGACAGAAGGGTAAAAATTATTTTTTTCATCATTACAAATTATATGCAAAGATAAGAGTGTGGCGTTTTTAATAAGGTCGCCTGTTTTACATAACAGGTTTTTAACATTTAATTCAGCTGGAACAAATGGGTAAAGATCTTTTTACCATCTTCATTACCCAATGCAGCGCTGCAGGCCCTTTCAGGGTGAGGCATCATCCCAAAAACATTTCTTTCTTTATTGCAGATGCCGGCTATATTGTGAATGGAGCCGTTTGGATTACCAACTTTTGTAATACTTCCTTTTTCATCACAGTAACGGTAAATGATCTGGCGGTGCATTTCAAGTGATTCCAGTGTTTTGTCATCAGCAAAATAACGGCCTTCGCCATGTGCGATGGGTATCTTAAAAGTTTCGCAACCATCTGAAGACCCTTCTTTGATAAATACATTTTTGCAGGCAAACTGCTGCTTTTCATTTCTTAAAAGCACACCTGGCAGCAAGCCGCTTTCACATAATATCTGGAACCCATTACATATACCAAGTACCTTTCCGCCTTTGTTGGCAAACTCTATCACACTTTGCATCATCGGGCTGAATTTGGCGATAGCACCGCAACGCAGGTAATCCCCATAACTGAATCCACCCGGCAATACAATACAATCTTCCTGGGTAAACATAGATAAGTCTTTATCCTTATGCCACAAAGCAATCACTTCCTGTTTCAGGTCATTTTGCAGGGCTTCGATCATATCCCTGTCACAATTACTTCCGGGAAAAACAACTACGCCGAATTTCATAGTCTTATTTATAAAGGTGAGATTTTGGTTGACGGGGGCAAAAGTACAACCAACATTTTAAATTACCGGGTAAAGTAGCTGAAAGCTATTACAAAACCCACCATGATCCAGTGTAAAACTGCCGGGAACCATTTTTTGCCCGGATATAAAAAAGCGGCGCCAGCAAAAACGGAAAGCGGCACGGCACACAATATCCAGTAACTAAAACTGCTGGACTGGTTTATAAAGGGTACACTTACCGCCACTAAAAAATAAAGGAATACCAGGTACCAGCTTTTTCTTGTCTGCACCACCTGCCGCCGCAAATTCTGCTGGATAAAGAACAGTCCGGTGATACAGGCAAATAGTACTATGCCAATTGCAACCAATACCCAGCCTGTATTGTAAAATTTTGGAACACTGATAACCACCCCGGGTAATTTTCTCCAGGTATCTGTTAAAAAATAATAAGCCAGTAAAAAATAATAAGGCGTAATGATACCAAGCAGTGCCACCATCCATTCTGTTAACTGAAAAGGCCTTGTTACCACCAGCCCGAATATGATGAGTGCGGCAAAAGCAACTGATGGAAAATAAAAAAATGTTGCAACGCCAATGATCATACCAATGTTAAACAGGGTGGCTGCCGGTTTGTTGTTGTTGCTCAAACCGCTCATTTTTGCCCATACCCATACCAGTAAGGTATTAATGATGAGGGGCGCCGATAAAATATTCCATTCCTTAAACAGTGACGTAATCAGCAGGTAAGCCATACCAGTAAGGTAATTGGGCTTTTGCATCAGTTTTTGACCATTCACCAGCTGGTTAAATGTAACCGCCTGTGTATACAATAAAAGAAATGAAATAAGCGGGTAAATAACGGGCAGCTTACTTCCAACAGGAGCCAGCTGGACAAGCAGCTGTTTAAATAAAAAACCATCTGTTGACTGTATTTCTGGAACCACAGGATACAGGAACATCGGCAACTTGAGCGCCACTGCATAAACAAGAAGTAAAAAAGTATTGTAAGGATTATTGGCCTTAAAAGTGCCTGTCACTTTGGTTAATTATTTTTTGCAAATGTGTGCAAATATTATTGGTTAAAAAAGTAATCAGGCTGTTTTATCAGAAATCGATCTTTGCAAAACAAATATTATTACGATAGGTGCAGGGCATAATTACCTGCCGCACGCCTACCTGCTTGCTGAAACGGGGCATAAATTCGTAATCCCTGTCGATCGTTTTAATAGTGGGATTTCTTCTTGTCTTGCCATCAGGACTAATAATATTTTCTGATAAAAGTTTAGTACGCTTGGCTATATCATTATACAAAAAATGAAGCCCGTTACTTGTGTTAAACAAACCAAACGACAAATAATTGTCATTATCATCGGCATACTGCTGTTTGTGCAATACATTTATCCATTCAGGATATCCAGTTTTAGAGATACTCAACAGCAGCACATTATCGTAATAAAATTGCGTACTCTGGTTACCAAATGAACGGAACGGCCTGTAATAACCACCATAGTAATTGTTGAAATAATAATAATCATAGGTGTTCAAAGGCGAATAAAACATGTCGTACCGGCTCAGGTTATTAAAGCCGGTGGTTTGAGAATAAAAATCTTCTGCTGTCAGCAGGTAACTGCCATCACGCTTTAAAATAACACTGCGGATATAAAAATCATTAAATACATTTTTATAGCTGCCCGATGTTTTTGCCAGCGCCCTGATACTGTCGCCCAGCTCAATAAATACGTTGGCATAGGCTGTATCACCCACCTTATCCCAGATAGCACAATACAAACCGTCAATATTTCCACGCCGCTCCCTGTGGTAAAAAGTATTGACAATATACTTTTTATTCAGGTTATCAATTTTCAATTTTACCTCGTCCAGGTATGCGTTGTTCAGATCAATTCTTTTACGGCTGAAACTGTCGGACAATGCATTTTTTACGAGCAGGAATAAGGAGGAAGGATCGTCTCGTTTCTCCTTATCAATGGCACCGGCAAAAACCATGTTACCTTCATTATCAAGAAAAAAATCAGAATAGATATTACTGCGCCTGTTATAATCCACCACCTGTCTTGCTTTATGCAATAGCTGCAGGTTATTATCGTAAAGCAGTGTTACAAAATTGAAACTGTCATCCACTTTCTGGATCTTAAATACCATTATCTTTTTCTTATCCTCGCTGTAAATGGCAGAATATATTTTATTATCCCCAAGCGAGCCTATCCTGGTGGTGTCAAGCTGTACCGGCTCTCCCATTATTTTACCATCACCACCCAGCTTTGCGGCCATACAGTAAAGGATGCCTTTTTTCTGGTATTGATAAATGATGTAGAAAAAATCAGGGTAAGCCACAATATCGATATTGGCCGTTTTATTTGGGATGAAATCAGCGCTCACTTTTTCCACCAGCCGCATGCTGTCATTGTACACATTCACTGCATATTTCCATCTTACATCATGGAACACGAGGATGTTCTTATTCACTTTACCGATGACCTCAAAATTCATATCACGTACATCCTCTCTTTCTGGTTCAGAAAAAACAATTTGCTGTGCATGTAATGAGAACGAGGCAAGCAAGAGGCAAAGCAATCCAAATACAATGGCCCTCATAAACTACTTGATTTTTATACTATAAAATTAGGGATAACAAATCAAACAAGATGGCCGGGCTTTTGTTTTTACATATATTGTACAATATATTGGTAATATGGATACAGTTTTAATCACCGGGGGAACAGGCATGGTTGGCAAAGCACTGACAACCCTCCTGAATGATAAAGGTTACAGGGTTATTATCTTAACAAGAAAACTTCCGTTGAAAACCCCCAGTGAGATGACCCGATATGCATTATGGAATGTGGCAAAACAGGAAATTGACATAAATGCAGTACAGCAGGCAGATCATATCATTCACCTGGCTGGTGCCGGTGTAATGGATAAAAGGTGGAGCAGCAGTTATAAAAAAGAAATACAGGACAGCAGGATAAAGAGCAGTGAGCTGCTGGTAAAAACGCTTAAAGAAAACAACAATAAAGTAAAAACTGTAGTCAGTGCATCTGCTATTGGCTGGTATGGCAAGGACAGGAATGATATCATCGGCAAGGGAGGCTTTACAGAAACAGACCCACCCGATACAGGGTTCCTGGGTGAAACCTGCCGCTTATGGGAACAAAGTATTCAACCGGTACAGGACCCGGGAAAAAGGCTGGTCATCTTAAGAACAGGCATAGTACTTGGAAATGAAGGCGGCGCTTTTCCACAGTTCAAACAACCAATACAATTTGGCATTGCCGCCATATTGGGAAATGGCAGGCAAATCATCAGCTGGATACATATCGAAGACCTGTGCAGGCTTTACATCAATGCGCTTGATAATGGGAAAATGAATGGCATTTATAATGCCGTAGCACCTTTTCCTGTTGACAATAAAACCCTTGTTTTATCGGTTGCGAAAAAATTAAGGGGAAAAATATTCATTCCGATTCATGTACCTGCTTTTATATTAAAGCTGGTATTGGGGGAAAGCAGTATTGAAGTTTTAAAAAGCACCTATGTAAGTTCAGGTAAGATAAAACAGACCGGGTTCACCTTTTTATACCCATCTGTTGATGCAGCTTTAAATGAATTATGCAGCTAAATATTTACTCCTCGAAATAGACTCTTTTTACCCGCTGTGATATACCTGCAAGGATCTCGTAAGCGATGGTCTTTGCCCATTTGGCAACATCCGTTACCGGTAGTTCTTTTCCGAATACAATTACGTCATCCCCCTCTTTTACTTTGATACCTGTTACGTTCAGCATGGTCATATCCATGCATACATTACCAATAACAGGCACCAGCTTGCGGTTGATCATCATCTTTCCCTTGCCATTACCCAGCGAACGGGGATAACCATCTGCATAACCAATGCGTACGGTTGCAATCATCGAATCTTTTTTCACCACACCACTCCGGTTATAACCGACTGACTCACCCGCCTTTACTTTTCTTACCTGTGCAATAGTGGTTTTAAGCGTGGTCACATTCTGCAGCTGGCTGTACATGGAAGGGTTTCCATCCACGCCATACAATCCAATGCCCAGCCGCACCATATCATACTGCAGGTCACGGTGACGCATAATGGCAGATGTATTTGCAATATGCCGGATAAAAGGATAGCTTACTGTTTGCTGCAGGCTATCACAACACCTGGCAAACAGGGCCGACTGGATGGCAGTAAATTCATCGAGGGCACTGCTGTCACTTGCTGCAAGGTGTGAAAAAACTGACTGTATTTTAAACCGCCCGGAAGACTGCAGGATATTCTTCAGCTGCTCTATGTCATGTTCCTCAAATCCAAGCCGGTGCATACCAGTATCCAGTTTAAGATGCACAGGATAATTATCAATACCGGCCAGTGATAAATAGTCCTGGAAAGCAGTTAAGATATTAAACGAATACAACTCCGGCTCCAGGTTGTGCTGCACCATCACATCAAAAGTATTTTCGTCAGGGCTCATTACCATCACAGGCAAGGTAATACCTGCTTTACGCAGTTCCACACCCTCATCGGCATAAGCAACAGCAAGATAATCCACCTTATGAAACTGCAGCAGGTTGGCGATCTCGTAACTGCCGCTGCCATAACTAAAGGCCTTTACCATGGCCATCAGTTTAACACCGGGGCTCAGCAACTGCTGGTATTGCTTAAGATTATGTGTTACAGCGTTGAGGTTTATCTCTAATACAGTCTGGTGCACCTTTTCTTCCAGCAGGTGACTGATCTGCTCAAACTCAAACACCCTTGCACCTTTCAATAAAATGGTTTCATTTGAAAAATGAAGCGTATGAAAATTTTGTTTAAGATCCGCCATAGAACTAAAGAAAGCAGACTGGGAAATGGCAGCAAACGCCTCCTGGTATTTAAATATTTCCGGGCCAATACCTATCAGCCTGTCAATATTTTTTTGCTGCAGGATGCCAGCCACTTCAGTATACAATTCTTTATTTGTTTTGCCTGTCTGGAGGATATCACTGATAATAACTGTGCGTTTTGGATGCTGGTGCTGCTGTTGCAAAAAATCAAGCGCTATGGAAAGCGAGGTGATATCTGCACTGTAACTGTCATTAATAACAGAGCAGTTATTGATACCCTTTTTTAGTTCAAGCCGCATTTCCACCGACTTCAGCTGGAGCATGCGCTGGGAGATGACTTCATCGGCTAATTTTAAATGAAGCAGTACACACCAGCAGGTAATGGCATTTTTTATGGCAGCATCATTGGTAAAAGGAATGGCGATGCTTATTTTCCTGTCTTCATATGCAGCTTTTATAACTGTATTAAAGGGCTGCACCTGCGTGGAAATTATTTTTAATACGGCAGCTTCACTTTCACCCCAGCTGAATAGCTGCGTATCATTTTTTTCTTTCAGCCTGCGCATTGCCTGGTCAACCACCGGCTCATCCTTGCAATAAATAACCACCGGTGTTTTATCAAAAAGCAGCATCTTCTCTGCAACTTTTTGTTCAATACTTTCAAACCCTGCGCTATGTGCTTCTCCAATATTGGTGAATACACCGATCGTTGGTTCGATCATCTTTTCCAGGTTTGCCATTTCACCCGGCAAAGAGATGCCAGCCTCAAAAAGGCCCAGCGTATGTGTATGATTCATCTGCCACACACTGAGCGGCACACCAATTTGAGAGTTGTAACTTTTAGGGCTTCGTACAATATTATAATCGTTGCTGAGCAACTGGTACAACCATTCTTTTACAATTGTTTTACCGTTACTGCCCGTAATACCAATAACGGGTATACGAAACTGGTGGCGGTGAAATTGGATCAGCAGGTGCAGCGCCGCCAATACTTCTTTTACCTGGAGAAAATTTGCCGCCGGGAAACTTTTAATTACAATCGGGGTCACAGCTTCATCCACCACAAAATTCCTTACACCCTTTGCATAGAGGTCGGCAATAAAAAGATTACCATTGCGCCTTGGACCTCCCAGGGCAAAAAACAAGGATGTTTTTGGGAATAACAACTTACGGCTGTCCAGCAATACATGCTCAATTACAGCATCATCATGCTGCTGCAGGTAAGTGGCTCGGGTTGCGTTTGCTATTTGAGAAACTGTATACATTATTAAAGCAGTTGACCAGGCGGATAAATAACCTGCTTATAACAATTTACGCCTGTTTATCATTTTTTTCATTCATATCAACAGGCGTTGTTCTTTTATTACTGATAATAGAATAAACTATGGAGCCGCCGATACAAAGCAAAATAACACCTAATGACATAAATACCTGTGTGTGTTTATCCATCCACTTATTCAGCCATTCTTCTGCCAGCATTTTTACACCAATAAACATCAGTACAATGGCAATACCCTCCTGCAGGTAATCAAACCTTGCCACCGCTCCTTTTAATAAAAAGAAAAGACTCCTTAACCCCAGCACAGCAAAAATATTAGAAGTATAAATTACTAATGTGTCCCTTGAAATGCCCATCACCGCAGGTATTGAATCCAAAGCAAATACCAGGTCAATACCGGCGAGCAGCAAGATCACTAAAGTAAGAGAAGTATAAAATCTTTTGCCGTCTTCCCTTATAATCAGTTTTCCTTCTCCATCGTGCGCTACAACCGGTAAGTATTTCGTTAGGAATTTATATATTTTAGATTCATGCGGCCTGAACTGGTCATCTTCTTTAGCCACAAACATTTTATATCCGGTAAACAAAAGAAAGACACCGAATATATACAACAGCCAGTGAAATTTGGCCACCAGTGCCACTCCTGCAGTAATAAATATAACCCGGAAAATGATGGCCATTAATATACCTGCCAGCAAAACCCTGCCATAATATTTTTCTTTTATTTCAAATGCGCTGAAGATAAGGATGAATACAAAGATATTGTCAATACTCAGGCTCCATTCCATCAGGTAAGCGCTGAGGTATTCAATGGCTGTGCCCTTGTCTTTTTCTATCCACATAAAAACAAAAAAGCCCAATGCAAGCGACACCCACAGCAATGTTTGGTACAGGGCTGTTTTAATACTGATGACTTTATTTTTTTTATTCAGCAACCCAAGGTCGAAGATCAAAGCGAGCACAATCACAGCACCGAAGACAATATATGTAACATGAGTTGTATCCATTTGTTTAATTTACCGGATGCAATAATTACTTTAAAAGATAGTCAATGTTAAGCAATAGTATATTTTCTTTTACGCCGCCATTGATAAACTAAGCCGAAAAGACATACCAGTAAAACAGGCACCACAATGTTCACCAGTTGCCAGAGCGACCGCTGATCATTCACTTTTTTTACATCCAGTAAACGCAGGGTATAATCTTTAGCACGGGCATCCAGGATATTTTTTTTGTTAGCCAGGTATTCAACACAATTAAGAAAGAAATCTTTATTGGCATACTGTATTTTCGAAAATTTATTTACGCCCATTGGTAAAGGCCCGATCGTTTCTGACACCTGGTTCATCACCATATCTGCATCGCTTACCACAATCACTTTACCGGGCAGCGCTGTTTGTTTTAAAAACTCCTGCCCGTTTGCGCTAAAAGAATCCAGTTGTGCCTGGCTGGCCCTGTTGGCATACATAGAAGTAAAATTACCTTCCAGTAAAACAGCTACAGGGATATCTTTCCGGTTAAACTTACTCACATCTTCGATTGTTTGCAGGCTGTTTAATTGTATCCTGGCAGGGGTTGGCAATGTATACGCATTGGGCGATGAGGTGAGCAATATTGTTTTTGTGATGCCTTCTGCTTCCACGACATCAACTGAATTTGCAAACTGCCCCAATACATCCGCCTGGTTTTTTACAATCGGGTGATCGGACCCGGGCTGCAGCAAGGGTGCATAAGGCCAGGGTACATTTTTATACTGCGGCTTACCACCAATATAACCTACCTGCACCTGTATATCATCACAGTGTTTATCGGCGATCAGGTCAGTATTGATCCTTGCACCAAAGCGGAAAAGCAGGTCGCCGAGGTTCAGGTCCCTTGCATAAGTAATCAATTCTCCGGATTGCAGGCTGTCCCTTTCGGCATACAGCACATCAACAAAAAATATCAACCGGCCGCCGTGCATTACATACTGGTCCAGTTTGAATTTATCTTCATCCGAAAATTTATCGACAGGCTTTACTATTACCACCGCAGCAAACTGCGGATCAATGAAAGGCTGTGTATGGACATTCACTGTATCAATGATAAAATTTTGCCCAAGCGTTTCAAAAATACTGTTTACCGGGGGAAAGCCATACTCCGGCTCACCATTGCCGTAAGCATAAGCAACCACCGGCGTTTCTTTCTGTGTTAATTTTTGTATGGCATTGGCAAACTTAAATTCAAGGAGTGCCTCTGCGCTGTTGAGCGATTCTTTACTTAATAATTCATCGGAATTAAAAACTGTTTTCTGCACCTGGCCCTGCAGCAGGTCAACAGCGATGGTTTTATCGCCGTACTGCAATACAGCGCCCGGGAATATCTGTCTTTGCGTTTTTCCTTCACCTTCTTTCACCTGCACCTGCTGGTTGGTAGGCCGCAGTCCCATTGCGATCAGGGAATCGAACACATTTGCTTTTAAAGAATCATCCAATCCTTCAGCAGGCAGTTCAAATTTGTACCGGATATTATTACCACCATAGTTCTTAAAATTCTCCAGCAGTTCTTTCGTGCTGTTTGATAATTTTTTGAATTCTGACTTTATATCTCCTGCCAGCAGTACCGTAATGTCAACTGGTGCATCTAAACTTTTTAAAACAGATTTGGTAGAATTAGACAATGTAAACCGCTTTTCATTTGTAAAATCGATCCGGGTATGAAAAGCAGCAGCCAGCCAATTAAGTGCCACGATGAGCACCAACAGGATAAGGAGCCCGGCTTTGCTGTTGAATATTTTTGTAAACAGGTGCTTCATGAATAAATGGATTAGCGCTTATGAAGGTTTTTTACAGTAATGGACAGGAATAAGATGATAAGGCTGAGAAAATAAACCAGGTCCCTGGTATCCACCAGCCCACGGCTCATGCTGCGGTAGTGAAAATCGATACCGAACATTTCAATATAATAATCGGCACTACCCTGGAAGGCAGGCAGTTTACTCACCGCATTAAATCCAAAATATAAGATAAGGCATACAAAAGCGCTTACTAAAAAAGCCACTACCGCATTATTGGTGAAACTGCTGCAGCAGATGCCAATGGCTGCAAATACAGCTGCCAGCAGGAACAAGCCAATGTAACTGCCTGCAATACCCCCGCTGTCAATACTGCCCTGTGCACTTAACTGTTGAATGGTAAAAATATAAACAAAGGTGGGGATGATGATAAAAAGCATGACCACGAGTACGGAAAAATATTTTCCCCATACGATCTGCCATTTGGTAACGGGTCTTGTCTGTAATGTTTCAAATGTGCCGCCTTTAAATTCGTCGGCCAGTGAGCGCATGGTAATAGCCGGCACCAGGAAGATCAGTATCCAGGGTGCCAGTTCAAAAAACTTATCCAGGCTGGCATAGCCAAAATCAAAGATATTGCTGTCTTTGAGCACAAATAAAAACAGCCCGTTCACCAGCAGGAAAAGGATAATGGCGATATAACCGGTGAGATTGCTGAAAAACTGCCGGAGTTCTTTCTTACAAATGGTGAGCATGAAATTTTAAAATTGCTGCAATTTACTATTTAGCGGATAATAAAAGCCGGTTTGGGAAGGAATCCATCAGCCTGATCCAAAAACAATTACGGATATAAAACCCTGTTTATAAACAGTTTCCTGCCTGTTGAACGGTCTTATATGCCTGTAAAAGGTAAAAGTGAATAAAAAATTAACCGGCTGTGCAGCATAACCGGAAAAGCAATTGTCATCAGGGAGTATTTTCTCTTTAAAGACTTATTTCAGTGGTTTCAGGGGTGCCTTTGTTTACTGCTTAGCAAGGTTCCCAACAATATTTATACTGGAGATGTCTTAAAAATTACCGTCTACCAAAACCGACTGCACAAAAAAAGTCCCGCCACCAGCGGGATTTTTTATGGAATAAAAACAGCCCGGCATCTCTGCTGGAAACTTTTTTATGAAGAAGATCACCATGCTGTTTGCTGCAGGTATTATATCCACGCAATTAATGGCACAAACAAAAAAAACACCACCGGCTCCCCCCTCACCCCCAACTGTTGCAGAAGCACCCTTACCTCCACCCCCTCCTTTGCCGCCACCTGCACCGGAAGCTGTGGTGACTGCCGAGCCACCACCGCCTCCATTGCCCCCGGCTCCGCCGCCACCGCCACCGAGACCACCCAAGAAATCAAAAAAACACAAAATGCATAAAGCAACAATGGAAGCCATCTTAGAAAAAGAAGCAACTTAAAATATAGCTATAAATAAAGCCCTGCAATATCAGCAGGGCTTTTAATTAAGGTCATAAATATTTAAACCTGCCGTTTCCTGTTGGCCCAGTACACACCAACCAATATCACCACCAGTGATAACAATTGCTTCCAGTTAATATCTTCTTTATAATAAACACCCCAGGCAATGGCTACAAAAGGAATTCCATACGTAACCATAGTGGCAAATACCGGGCTTGCCCTCTTTACCAATGAATAGAAAATGATGGTAGCCACTGCCGTACCGAAAATACCCAGCGTAGCTGCAGCGCCGGTGGCAATTAAGATGTTTGTTTGCCCGAAAGGAAGGTTGAAGAAGCCGGTGAAAAATAAAATGATCAGCGACAGCAAAGCATTACCGCAAAGCCCCACTGCTGTTAAATGCAAAGATGATATCCCCAGCAAATTTGCAGACACCATGTTCACATTAAAGCCATACAGCACCGTAGCCAGCACCACCAGCAGCATATAGTTTACATGAAAGCCTTCTTCCAGGTGGCCTTTACTCAACAGCAGTAACACCATGCCCGTAAATGCAATAGCAATACCTATAATTTTATGAGCAGGTACTTTTATATTAAAGAATGTAGCCCCGGTAACAATTACAAAAATGGGGGTAAGCGCATTTAAGGTGCCGGCCAGTGAACTGTCAATCTTTTCTTCGGCCACACAAAATAAAAACGCAGGGATAAGGCTGCCCAGGGTGCCTGATAAGAAAACAACCGGTAATTTTTTTGCTGGAATAAGTTTGACAGACCTGATTGCAACGGGCAACAGAACAATACCCGCCAGCGTGATACGCAATGCAGCCACCTGGTAAGCATTGAGGCCATTGTCCATCCCTATCTTCATTAAGATAAAACTGCTGCCCCATATAACGGAGAGCAGGATAAACAATAACCAGTTAAAAAGATCTTTATTCACGGCGCAAAGATGATTTTATTAGTTAATACAGAAAAACCGCAGGCTAATTTTCAACTTCCACTGGTGTAAAACTTTAAGGCTAAATGTTTGGAAATAAAATTTTTAAATATTTACCTTTAATTAATACAGGGAGTTTTGTACTAACAAGACTCTTATTTTCAAACCCAAAACACTTATTACTATGGGATTCCTGAAAGAATTTAAAGAGTTTGCACTCAAAGGCAACCTGGTCGATATGGCCATCGCCTTTGTAATGGGTGGCGCCTTTGGAAAAGTGGTGACTGCATTTGTTGAGAAAATGTTTGCGCCTGTTACCGGCCTGTTATTAGGCGGTATTGATCTTAACAGCAAAAAAATCATCCTGAAGGAGGCAGTTCCGGAAGTAAAAGATGCCGCCGGCGTTGTTACTACAGCAGCGTCACCGGAATTAGCCATCAACTGGGGTGCTTTTATTACCGCATCCATCGATTTTTTACTCGTTGCTTTTGTAATGTTCATGATCATAAAAGCAATGAATAAGATGAAGAAAAAACAGGAAGAAGCACCTCCTCCCGGCCCCTCTTCCACCGACGCACTTTTGATGGAAATCAGGGATGCATTAAAAAAATAGTTTTCTTTGCAAAAATTTGATAAGCATTGTATCCTACTACAATGCTTTTTTTATTCATCAAAAATTATGATATGAAAAAGAGTTTGGTAACAGCGTTGTTAATTATTTGTGTTGCCGCTGTTAAAGCACAGGATGCCACCGTACAGGATCTGAAAAAAGCAGCCAGTAAAGAAGTAAAAAGCCTGGACTCTGCCGGCTGGAAAAAGGGCGGCACATTTGTATTAAACCTCAACCAGGGCAGCCTGAGCAACTGGGCGGCCGGCGGGGAACAAAATGTACTGGGCATTAACGGCATTTTAAATTATGCGCTGAACTATAAAAAGGGTAAACATACCTGGGACAATTATATCGACCTGGCACTTGGCTTCCAGAATGCCACCAGCTTTGGTAAGTTCAGGAAGATTGATGACCGTATTGATCTTACAAGTAAATACGGCCGCCAGATACATAAAAAATTATACTGGGCTGCGCTGGTGAACTTTAACAGCCAGGCGTTACCGGGTTATGATTATACGGTAAGAGATACCCCCACCAAAATCTCCAACTTCCTTACACCGGGTAAAGTACTGGTTTCTCTGGGTCTTGATTACAGGCCAAATGATAACCTGTCCATCTTCATTTCCCCCATCACCAACAGGTGGTTGCTGAAGGCAGACAAAGAATTTTTTGATATAGAAAAATTTGGTGTGCCCGCCGGCAGGAAAAGCTATAACGAGATAGGCGCTTACTTTACAGCCAAGTACAGCAAGCAGGTAACCAAATGGGCCAACTATACCGGCAGGCTGGACCTGTTCAGCAATTATAAAAGAAACCCTCAAAATGTGGATGTATTCTTTACCAACCTGCTGGCAATGAACTTTAATAAGTGGCTGGGTACCACTATCAGCCTGGATATGATCTATGATGATGATATTATTTCAAAATTGCAGCTGAAAGAGATCCTGGGTATTGGTCTCACCTTAAAATTATAGTTAAGACAGCCCGGAACCTTGTTGTTTACAGGTTTTATCCACATTCCCGGCCCATTACCAGGCAGGCTTCAGAACCTGTTGAACTTATTAATACATTTGCTGTTCCCCCGCCGTGGCGGGGGAACTTTTTAAATTATGACCAATTCATCATACCAGATAAAACTGGAACAGTTTGAGGGGCCTTTTGATTTGCTGCTGTTCTTTATTGAAAGAGACGAACTGGATATTTATAATATTCCTATTACCAGGATCACCAACGATTTTTTGAGTTTTATCCACCAGTCGGAAAAACTGAATATTGAACTGAGCAGTGAGTTTATCCTGTTTGTAAGCACGCTGATGCGTATCAAAGCAAAGATGCTGCTGCCACGCAAAGAGCTGGATGAACAGGGTAACGAGATCGATCCCCGCCAGGAATTGGTAAACAAGATCCTTGAGTATAAAAAATTCAAGGAAGCATCGCAGCGGATGGCCGAAATGGAAGAAGTGAGGATGCTAATGTTTAAACGTGGTAACGTTAAAACAGAAATGGTGCAGATAGGTGAAGAAGCAGGCGAAGGTACCGAGATACAAACGGTAACACTTTTCAGGCTGATGAAAGCTTTTGAAAAAGTGGTGACCAGGCTGCAGGAAAGAAACAACAAACCGGTACACACCGTGGTGCAGTATAACTATACCATGGAAGGCAGCCGTGAGTTTATGCTTAATTTTTGCCGTACTGAAAAAACGGTTGCTTTTGAAAAAGTATTTGAGCAATGTGAAAACCGTATTCATGCCATCTTCCTTTTCTTAAGTTTGCTGGAACTGGTACAGTTAAGATATATGTCACTTATCACCGGTGAGGGAAGGAACAATTTCATTATTGAGTTTAATGAGAACAGGGATGAGGAAGAAGTAATACTGCCGCAATCAGAACCTACGGAACCGGAAGAATAAATATTACCTTTTCAATAATAAATAAGGCTGTCTTGAGACAGCCTTATTTATTTTATCCTGCTTAAGAATGGTTATTGACTCACCATGATCTTTCCTGTTACTGTTTTACTGGAGGCGCTGCTTAACTGCAGGAGGTAAGTGGCGGGTACCAGTTTTACTCCCGGCCTGATCACAAACGCATTGCCTGCTGCCTGGTTATTGATGCCTGTTTCGTAAACTACCTGTCCTGACTCGGTTAATAGCTTCACATTGTATTTGCCGGTGGCGAAATTATTAAGCTTTAAATTGATGGTGTTATTCACTACCGGGTTAGGGTACACGCCAAACGACGGTTCTTTATCTTCATTATTTTTTACAACTACGATGTCGCTGTATTTGACTGCGCCGTTTGCTTCAGCGTACTGTATACGGTAAAAATTATTACCCGGCAGTGGTTGTTCATCAGTTACTTCATATTCTGCCCCACCGCCTGCTGCTGCTTTTGTTGCAATAGTTGTAAAATGAATGCCGTCTGCTGAACGTTGCACCTGGTAACCACTGATATTGATCTCGTTCTCCACTTTCCATTTTACAATAACAAATTCTTCTTTTTTATACGCATTTAAACCAAGCAGGCTAACAGGAACGGTTGCTGCTTTCTTAAATACGATCCGGAAGCGGTCTGTGGCAGCAGAAGCTGCATTTCCATCAACCGCAAATTCCACGGCGGATGGTTGCTGCAGGTTCAATGGCTGGCTGGTGGCAAGATAGCTGTCTTCCAGCCAGCCCACCAGGCCGGGTTCATTCATTCCTTTTGCATCAAAGTAAAAACTGTATTTTCTTTGTGTGCTGCGTACCAGTTTTAAAAACAGGGTATCGTTGTCCGTTAGTTGCTGTTTACGTTCGGCAGCCATGGAACGGCCGTTTCTTAAGAAGGACAATGTTTCATTGATATTGCCAAACTTCAGCGCATCATCCCGGTCAACCTGGTTGCTGAACTGGTCAGCACATTCCAGCAATATACCATCAGCAGTTACCAATGAACCATCGGCTTCCGTATAACCCAACACGATCCTCAATGACTGAAAATCACCTGCATTACCTGCAGGCGCCTGTGGCCTTGCGAGAATAATATTATTCCCGTCACATTTACTGTTTTCAGGAAAACTAACAGTGGCCGGGCCATTTGATTGTGTTTGTACAAATACAGCCTGGCCGGATTGCAAATGATTTGTTTGTGATGATATATTGATGGACTTTGTAAATATGCCATCATTATCCAGGTCATCCAGCATCACGTACCCACCCACACTGTTCAGCGATGGATCCCATGCATAAAACCGTTTCACAACATTAACCCGTTGTACCGCATTAAAATTTACCGGGGAAGCAAAAGGGTTACCGATCAGCATGTAACCGTTACCAGTATAGGTAAAAGTTTGTGATCCCACCTGCAACTGCCCGTTACTTCTCAACGTGGTACTGTTACAGGTTGCGGTAGAAAAATTATTGTAATCCCTGTCACCCCGTACAAACATGAAATAACCAAGGTTATCAGCGCCACTGTTATTTTTGGGAGATAACCAAACATGCGTGTTCAATACCGGGTCCAGGGTTTGTGTTGCTTCATTCCATACTTTCAGCGATGAGTTGTTCAAGGGGCTTGGATCAAGTCCATTGCCTGCAGCACTTGATGGATTTGGTCCCGTGATCCAGGTGTTTACGCCGGGTATATAAGCCCCTTTATTTTGCCATGAATCAAAAATACTGGTGGTGGAAGCAAGCGGTGAAGTAAGCAACCGCCATGATCTTTTACCAGGAAAATATCTTTCTACTATTGACTTGCCTTTAATATCGGCGCCTGCAGGAATAACATCCACCCGGGCAGTCAGGTGCTGATCTGAACGAAGTGTAAGATTGCTGTCAGGATAAAGTGTACCACCATATACGCCCAACACATTTCTTACAGCAACTGCAGATTTCAGCGCAGTACCAAAAGCCGTTTTATTTACATGAAGATTAAAAAGCGTAGTAGCCTGGCTGCCGCCAAGATAAGAATACAAGGTATCCTTATGACCGGAAAATGCCACCGTACCGGCACTGTCGGATAAAGTCCCGTTATTGATAAGCGCTGCATTCCGCACTACAAGAAACACTTTTCCACGCATGACCAACTTACTGTTCGTATTGATCGTAAGCGATTGTGCTGCGGCCGTACTTACTGTAAAAAAGAACAACAGTATTTGCAAATAAATTTTCATTATTGAAGAATTGCGTGCGGTAATTATTTTACTGTTGACAGTTTTGCCTCTAATGCCTCTATGCGTTTCATCAATTTTTCCAGCGTATCATTTGCAGTATTTTTTTCTGCAGACACCTGCTGTTTTAATGCTTCAATTTCTTCCTGCTGTTCTTTAAAGGCATTTACATAAGCGACCAGTATCGGGTGAATGTTCAAACTGAGGTAACCATCTTTCTCCTCCCGTACAGCTTCAGGAAATATCTTTTGCACTTCCTGTGCAGAGAAGCCATAGCCCTGTGCTTCACAGGATAAATTCCTGGCATTACCCGGTGCATAATGGTACATGATCGTATTCAGCTTGATAATATCCTTCAGACCCTTTGTATAATTACCATCCAGTTTTTTCAAACGCATATCTGATGTTGTTGCCCAGGTGCTGGTAGTAAGCTTGGCTGCATCATCTGTAGATAAGTGCAACTGGTGTGTTGGCGTTGACACGCCTATACCCACTCTTTGGTTCACCAGGTCAACCGTCATTACGCTTGTACCATTGCCGAGAAAATGAAACCTGTCGCCCCAATCCTGGTATTGCAAACCATAATTTGAAAAAGAAGGACTGTGTGCAACGATCATCCTGTTGGGATTATTAGAACCGGAGGTGAACATATAATTCATTACAGGTACAGAATTTTCAAATTGTATCGTACCGCTGCTGCCCACCATCAATTTATCTGATACTGAAAATATGGAGTCGGGCGTAATAGTACCGATACCAACCTTTGTATCATTCGCAGCACCATTGATATCTTTTATACTGCCCAGCACCAGCGTATTGTTTTGTCCCACCAGTGCATTGGCACCAACAGCAGTGGTATTTGTCAGGTTAGAAGAAGATGTATTGGCATTATACCCAACCGCTGTATTGTTACTGCCTGTTTGATTTGCAAGCAATGCAGCATGACCTATCGCCGTATTATTGGAACCATTGTTATTGGTGTACAAAGCGCTGTCACCAAAAGCAGCATTCTTACTGCCATTGACATTACTTTGTAATGAATAGTTACCGGTTGCTGTATTATTTTCACCTGTATTGTTATTACGCATAGAGAAGGTACCTACTGCCAGGTTTGAATTACCATTATTTGTAAACAATGCACTGTCGCCAATCGCTATATTGTAATTTGTATTAGATGTGGTCAGCACCCTGGTGCCAATACCTACATTTCCCCTCCCGGTTGAATTATTTTGCATGGCGCCTATACCAAGTGCAGTATTACTTTTTCCCGTAGTGGTATAATACAAAGCGTAAGTACCAACACCTGTATTCTCTATCCCCCTTAATGAATCCACTCCACCAAAACCGGCTCCGGTACCTACGAATGTATTTTGATCTGCAATGTTTCTAAATCCTGCCATATAACCGATAGTGGTGGTTTCATTTACATAATAACTGGTGGAAGGTGCACCATTATTCATCCCTGATGACATATAACCAACCGCTGTATTGTATTTACCGCCTTTGCCCATCATAGCACCCCTGCCGACAACAACATTATACACAGCAGAATCACTGTACTCCAGTGCGCCCACACCCAGCACTGTATTTTCATTTGGGTTCTTTGCATTGCGGAGCGAACGCCAGCCAACCGCTGTATTCAGGCTGCCCGTCTTATCATATTGCATCGATTCAAAACCCACTGCAGTATTGAAATCATTTTTAAAATGATTGAACAATGCAGAACCACCCAAAGCCACATTTGCATAACCACTGGTATCATTGAATAAAGAGTATGTACCTACAGCCGTATTGCTGCCACCTGTTTTATGGTTGTACATAGCGTTTAAACCAACCGCTGTATTCTGCTCGCCAGTAAGGTCAAACCGCAATGCGCTTGTACCAACGGCGGTATTAGAGTTTCCCTTTTGGTGATAATGCATGGCTAAATAACCAATGGCTGTATTGTATAAACTGCCTGTATCATTGCGGAGAGCGCCGGCCCCAATTGCTGTTTCACCATAATAACGGGCAAGCCTCAACGCATCATTACCAACAGCTGTATTGTCGTAAACAAACTCCGGGTTCACTGTATTAACAGCCTCATACATGGCAGCATTACCAATAGCAGTATTATTATAACCACTTGTATTTTTTGTAAGAGAGTAAGAACCAACTGATGTATTCGCACCACCAAGACTGTTACTATCCTGGCTGGAATAACCGATAGCGGTATTGGGATAGTTAGCAGTGGTATTACTCAGTGCCCTGCCGCCAACTGCAACAAAGGCGCCCCCTGTTCCACTTTTAGAAAGTGTCTTAAAACCAATGGCAACATTATCACTTCCCAATGAAGCGACCATAGCTGAATCACCAATGGCAACATTTCTTTTATAATAAACATTATTTGGTTCATCATTGGTGAAATAACCACCACCTTTTAATGCAGCATGACCAATAGCTACATTCTTACTGCCTGTATTTGCCTGGTAACCGCTCTGGTAACCTATATAAGTATTTTCAATCCCCTGTAGTATGCCCGTCTGCATGAAATTATTCAGATGACCTGCCTGGTGACCAATGGCAGTATTACCTGCACGGTTATTCCGGTAGAGTGACTGGTAACCTATTGCAATATTTCTTGATGAATCATTACTGTACAATGCGCTGGTGCCAATAGCAATATTATAGCTTGCGCTGTCATTGGTACGCAGTGCCCATAAACCCAATGCGATATTACCATCTCCTTTTGAAGCAACTTCCATTGCTCCTGCACCTGCGATTACATTTGTTGCTCCTGTCTTCATACTTGTCATTGCGTTATCACCAATCGCAATATTTTGATAACCTGTAGTAACAGCAGACAATGTATTATTTCCAACAGCCGTATTTAAACCGCCGGTGATATTGCTGCCACCCGCCATAGAACGGTAACCAACAGCAGTGTTACCAAGACCGGCTGAATTTCTTGCCAGCGCACTGTCGCCAAACCCCGTATTCTGACCGGCAACATTGATAGCACCAGCCCCACCGCCGATAAAGAAGTTGTGTTTTTTTGTATTCAGTTGCCCCATCCATAAATTATTCTGGCGAAGCATCAGTGGTTTGTCATCCAGTGTACCTAAAAAATTTACTGCAGAATCTGTTCCGGCATTACCAGTTGTAGACCAACCTTCATGATTGTTGCTGGTAGCCAGCCATAACCACTGTGTGCCACTGTAATAATGAAAGCCCACACTATCCGGTCCTGTTTGAAATACCATTAATCCAATGCCGGGTAATGCAATTGCATTCCGCTGGGTCTTTGTCATACGTGGTATTAAAAATCCTTTAGTGGTGGAGCTGATATCCAGCATGGCGCTTGTATCAGGCTGGGCACCGGTTTCATTGATGGCAATGTTTTGAGAATAAACGTTTGTAATAACTGTAACAAAAAGGATAAGTGTAATAATCTTTTTCATGGTTTACAAAATGCTGTTTAGAGCAGGTACTAATTTAATTTTTGGTTTGCGGAGGCGAAGCTATCTAACACTAACGGATACATCCATTCGAAACTTGCCACAGGCATGTTTGAATTATTTTACGGCAGATTTCCTTTTGCATTAAATTGAATACTAATAAGATGCTGTAGTTAAAGTAAACAGTTTAAAGATTACGCCTAACCATCGTACCTTCATGTAATGCAGGATGAACTTTTAAGGAACTGGGAGAAAAAATCAGGTGACAGGCAAAAGCTGTACAGTAATTATTTGCAGCGTGCCAATAAAAATGCTGTACTAAAAGCATTACCAGGTCTGCATGAAGAAGCTTTTAGTAAAATTGATTGTTTAGAATGTGGCAACTGCTGTAAAAGCTATTCACCCCGTTTTAAAACAACCGATATAAAACGCATCGCCAAATATTTAAAAATGAAGGAAGGCGATCTTATCAATACATATTTAAAACTGGACGATGAAGGCGATTATGTAATGCAGTCTGCCCCCTGCGCTTTTTTAGGCGCCGATAATTACTGTAGTATTTACGAAGCCCGTCCATCTGACTGCCAGCGGTTTCCTTATACAGATGAAGATGTAATTTTAAAAAGGCAAAAACTCACCTTGAAAAACGCCAGCTTCTGTCCGGCGGTTTATTATGTGCTGGAAAAATTAATTCAAACCGTACCAAATAAATAATATGAATGTACTTGTAAAATACAGGAACGATTTTCACCGGGTGGTTGACTTTAACACTGCAAAGGATAAATTATATCATTTTGATTTTACGGCTGCCAATCATGAATTAACTGATGCACTGGTGGCAGATACAAAAAGATTTTCTACGTACATTAACAGCAAACTGGATAATGGAAAATATAAATATGGCATTGGTGGTTACAATGAAAACAGGGTGCTTTACAAACGAAGCAGTCACTTCAATACTAAAAGCTCGCTAGAAGCCCCCTCCAAGGGAAGGGATTTAGGGGAGGCCAGGACCATTCACCTTGGTATTGATATCTGGGGCGATGCAGGAACCAAAATTTATGCACCACTCGGTGGCATGGTACACAGTACCGGTTTCAATAACAATTTTGGCGACTATGGTGCCACTATCATTTTACAACACCAGCTGGACACAGCTGTCTTTCATACTTTATACGGCCACGTTAGTTTAAAAGATATTGAAACACTGGAGCAGGGTAATTATATTTCCCGTGGACAGCAGTTTGCACGTTTTGGCGAACCGCATGAGAACGGTGACTGGCCGCCACACCTGCATTTCCAGGTGATACAGTTTATGGAACTGAAAGAAGGCGATTACCCGGGTGTTTGCGCCAAATCTGAAAGAGAAAAATATTTGGCCAATTGTCCTGATCCGAACCTCATACTCAAAATGCTGTAACATGGGTCGGTACCGCAGGTCAGACCCGAATTTTTCTGTATAAAACAAAAAAGCAGGATCTGTAGATCCTGCTTTTTTGTTTTATATTTCGGGCGCTTACTGCTTTGTAGCTTCCGTAGCTGCCTGCTGTTTTAATTTATCATTGGCTGTTATACCAAATTCAACCCGGCGGTTGAGCGCCCTGTTGGCATCACTCGTATTTTCCACTTTTGGCTGCGTTTCGCCATACCATTTAATAGTAAGTCTTGATGCAGCAATATTGGCTGTACGTAAATAATCACCCACAGCCTCTGCCCTTCTTTTTGAAAGACCTTCATTATAAGCGGCTTCACCCACATCATCAGTGTGACCTTCTATCAGGATATTTGTCTCTGGATATTCATTGAAGATCTTTACCAGTTTGTCCAGCGCCAGTTTTGAATTGGCGTTGATATCAGATTTATTGGTGGCAAAATAAACACCACCTTTCGATCCATCAGGATTATCATTGAATGTTACATTAATACCCTCACCCACCCGTGTAACTTCTGCACCTGGTATTTCTTCTTTGATAGCTTCAGCCTGCTTATCCATTTTACGGCCGATAACACCACCAATAACACCACCAACACCTGCACCGATAATAGCGCCCAGTACGGTATTCTTTCCTTTACCAACATTATTACCTATTACGCCACCAATAACACCACCTGCTGCTGCGCCTATTACTGCACCCTTTTGGGTTTTGTTCGCCTTCTTCGTGGCATCACACCCTGAACAAATTATTACAGCAGCAGCTGTAAAGAATAATACATTTCCAAATAACTGTTTCATAAAGTATTTTTTGAGATTTATTTTTTTACAAAATTATAAACGATGCTTACCGGTTTGTTTTTATAGGTTATCTGTGATACCAGTTTCATATCATTATCCGAAAGTGAACGTACAGTAAGCCGGTATCCATTGTTATCATCCAGCGGTTTGCCTTTGTCATCAAGACGCTTAAACTGGAATCTTTTTTCTTCGTCTTTTGGCTCATAGATGCTCCAGTGTATTTTACGGGTCAGCGTATTGCACTCACCTTTACCCTGTGGTAAAGTATAAGTACCTGTTCCGTTGTTACCCATAAAAGTCCAGTTACTTCCAATAAAGCAGGTATTATCTGCCTCATTAAACACTTTTACATTAAGGATGGAATTGTCGCCTTCAATGGCTATTGTCTCCAGTGTCCATGTACCATTGATGGAACTTTTCATTGTACGGGCCTCTTTGGAGCCTGCACAGGCAGTAAATAATACAGAGAGGATTAAGAGTAGTTTAAAACAATTTGTTTTCATACAGTTTTGATTTATTAAACAGTTTTTCAATTTAAATGCCAGCGGCTTTCTGCTACTGTTAATGGTTAAACAAAAATTACAATTGAGCAATTGCATATATAATAAGTAGAGAATATTCTACAAACCAGCATACACATATTTGCTGAACGGGCCGCAATATACTGCCGCCAGCGTAAAAAAAACCGGCATGTGTTTAAAGACTATTTACCCTGATAAATAGTTGCAATGAAAAAAGATATAAAACATACGGTTACAGACAGACCTCAAAAAGGCAAAGAAGTTAAAAAGAACCTGCCGGTAAAAAATAAGATGACAGACAACACAAAAAATATTGCATCGCAAACACCGGGGCTTAACCAGGATAAAATAACAACAGATGACCTGTTACCATCGGATGGAGATAACCTCACCGGCTAGCCATGCTTCCTATTGTGCCTGGTCGGGTTCAATATTTTAACATAAAAGCCGTTTTACAAACAGCGGCGTGCCCCCAACCTGTAAGGTCTTGCGCTATGATCAATGTTTTTAGCTGACTTTACAGGTTGTTGTAAAAGCCGATAGAAGAAGGATAGCTGAGGAGCTGGCCGATTGAAGTGGATGCCCCGGTGAAGCCCTGTGTGCTGACCCTGAGCCGGAGCAGCAACGGAAAGCGGCTTCTAAAGTTGAGTTAAGAACAAATACCTGCAGCCCCAAATCAACTAAATTATTACCTTTACACCTGAAAATAATAACATGGACATTAAACCAGGACCGTTATTAGCCGCCATTAATAATCCGGACGACCTTAAGAAACTGAGTAAAGAACAAATGCACCAGGTGTGCAACGAACTGCGGCAATACATTATAGATGTGGTGAGTGTGTACGGCGGGCACTTTGCAGCCAGCCTGGGTGTGGTGGAACTGAGCGTGGCACTGCATTACGTATATAACACCCCTTACGACCAGCTGGTGTGGGATGTGGGCCACCAGGCTTATGGCCACAAAATCTTAACCGGCCGCAGGGATAATTTTTCCACTAACCGCAAATACAACGGCCTTAGTGGTTTTCCAAAAAGAAGTGAAAGTGAATATGATACTTTTGGCGTGGGGCACTCCTCCACTTCCATTAGTGCGGCACTGGGTATGGCCATGGCTGCCAAATACAAAGGCGAAAAAGACCGTAAATCTGTTGCCGTGATTGGTGATGGCTCCATGACTGCCGGCATTGCTTTTGAAGCCCTCAACCATGCAGGTGTGGCCGACAGCGATGTGCTCATCATTTTAAACGACAACAATATGAGCATTGACCCCAACGTGGGGGCGCTCAAAGAATACTTGACTGACATCAGTTTATCACCTACTTACAATAAGCTGAAAGAAGACGTGTGGAACCTGCTGGGCAAACTGCCTGCCGGTAAAAACCTGAGCCGTAAAATGGCGCACAAACTCACTGAAAGTGTAAAGGGTGCCATTGCAAGTAAATCCAACTTGTTTGAAGCATTTAACCTGCGCTATTTCGGGCCGATCGACGGGCATAATATTTCCAAGCTGATAGATACGTTGCAGGATATAAAAAAGATCCCGGTCCCAAGTTACTGCACATACTAACGGTAAAGGGTAAGGGCTATGCGCTGGCCGAAAAGGACCAGACCAAGTGGCATGCTCCCGGCCTGTTTGATAAAGTAACCGGCGAGATACAAAAGAAAAAATTTGACCTGCCGCAACCACCCAAGTACCAGGATGTATTTGGACATACCATGATAGAGCTGGCAGAACTGAATGATAAAATCATGGGCATTACCCCGGCCATGCCGAGCGGCTGTTCATTAAAATATATGATGGACAAAATGCCGGACCGTGCTTTTGACGTAGGCATTTGCGAACAGCATGCTGTTACTGTAAGCGCTGGTTTGGCCACGCAGGGCATGCGGGTGTTCTGCAATATCTATTCCTCTTTTATGCAGCGTGCCTACGACATGGTGATACATGATGTGGCCATACAAAAGTTGCCGGTGGTATTTTGTCTTGACCGTGCCGGGCTGGTGGGTGAAGATGGCCCTACACACCATGGCTGTTACGATATTGCGTATATGCGCTGTGTACCCAACATGATCGTAAGCGCCCCGATGAATGAAAAAGAGCTGCGTAACCTGATGTTTACTGCACAGCTTGAAAAAAATAAAAGCCCGTTTGTGATCCGTTACCCACGTGGCGAAGGCACTATGCCTGAATGGAGAACGCCCTTTGAAGAGATACAGATTGGCAAGGGCCGTAAGCTGAAAGACGGTGAAGGCGTTGCAATTTTATCTTTTGGTCACCCGGGTAACTTTGCTGCTGCTGCCATCCGTGATGTAAGGGCTGATGGCATTAACCCGGCACATTATGACATGCGTTTTGTAAAACCGCTCGACGAGGATTTACTGCATGAAGTATTCAGTAAATTCAATAAAATAATTACCATTGAAGATGGAACTATAGTAGGTGGTTTTGGCAGTGCGGTGCTGGAGTTTATGAATGCCAACGGCTATAAAGCAGACGTAAACATTATGGGTATCCCCGACCGCCTGGTGGAACATGGCACACCCAAACAACTATACGAAGAAATTGGACTGGATGCCAATGCCATTGCCAATACCATTCGCCAGATGGTGGGTGATAAGGTAACGGTAAGCACCACTTTCCAGTAATAATACTTGTGATTTTAGATTTTTTGGATCCCGGTTTTTGAGAGCCGGGATTTTTGTTTTGTTACCGGCAGAAATGCTGGGGTCAGCATCGTTGTGTCACTCTCTTGTACTTTATATTTCTGTTGAACATTTGATTTACAATAATTTTACTCTGAAACTAAAATGGTAAAACAGTTTCAGGAAAAGAGAGTTTAATTATCTTTTTAATTAAGCCCTTTTTTACCCTTTTGTAAGAAAAACGCCTGCTTTCCAGCTTACCAATCCTATTTTCAGGCGCTCGTTATAGTATTGAAGCAGGAGGACATGCATAGCACTAAATTACTATTCGCTTTGTATTGCCGCAATTGTATTTGTACAAAATTGTGATGATTATCAACGGAAATTTGTACAAGGGGTTGCGTATATTTGGGAGTTGTGCGAAAACCGACAGACTCCACTTTTATGAATCTCCATTTGATTTCTTGGTTTCACAGGAATGATAGCAAAGAAGAAATTTTAAATTTCGGGTTGAAAACATTCCGGGATAAATATCTGGATACTGATACGACATTTCGAAAACTTAAAAGACGATATTATAGCTTACCTGAGAACAGAATCCAATCATACGTTCAAGAATGTGAAATAGCTAATACATATGGAGTTGACTGGATACAATCAACTGCAGCTACTGAAAAAAAGCCGAATAATTTAATTAATAATAAAAAATTCAGACAGGAATTTGACATAGTAATGAAGAGAGAATTTTCCTGGATTAATCAGTTTAATTTATCGTCAATTTATAATTGGACATGTTATGGATTATTGTTTGACGAATGAATATTTAATAAAAGGCTTCGCACAACATTGGTATTACCAATAGTGTGGCTTGATATTGAATCAATCAGCAGCAGTAATTCAGTTGTACTTCGGTTCGGGCTTGACGAATAGAGCCAAGTATTAGTTCTAATCATTTAACTTTAGTAAAAAAACAAGCGGCAGTTCGGGGCGGACGGAATTCTAATTCCCCACCATCGGCAATACCTGCTCGTTGTGCGGCATTTTAAAATGACACCTTTCTCCGTAATTATGCAAGACAAAGACATATTAAAGTTCTGGAAATGGTTTATTGAAAACAATGACAAACTTGAATCCGACAGTTACGACCCTGCTATTCTCCAACAACTTGACAAAACAATTTCGCATTGGGATTTGAATTGGGAAATCGGGCCTGGACTATCAAAAGAAAACTCGTTGACAATTTCCCCAAAAGCCAACCAAAAATTGCTACAGTTGACGGAGCAAATCATAAGCAAAGCTCCAATAGTTGACAAATGGGAATTCTTTTCTACAAAGCAACCGAAAGAAAATTGGAATTTATTAGAACTAAATCAAGATAATATCTCTGTCGATGCAAGCGAGTGGGAATATGTTTTTATTAAAATACAAAGACGGTAAAATCGAAGTTCTTGTTAAAGCTGACAATCTAGTGGACTACGATAAGGATACAAAAGAATTAATTGTGGAAATTGTTTTAATAAATCTGCTTGGCGAAAGAATGTTTATGGAAAGAGTTGACTACTTTGACGTAGTTGAAGAGTTTGATTGCGAAGCTGGAATTACTGAAATAAAGTATTTATCAGAACACCTTAACGACAAAAGTTTTTTTGGCTGACAAAAACGACCGTACAACATTGTTTTTTTTGCAAGTTGGCGTGACCAGCAAACATCAGCCAATTGCAAATCCAGGCTATAGTTCGGGCAGGACGAGCAACTTTGAGCTTTAGTTCTTAATTTCAACATCAGTTTTTTCAATCAGCAGTGGTTGTGGGCGGACGAATAACAATTCCCAACCTGCATAAAGCCCTGTTCGTTAGCTGTAATTATTTTGACACCATGCTTTTACAATTTCATCAGCAGACTGTTGACAACTTTCTAATTCCTTCCTTCAGTTTGACAAAAGGAGAAATTGTAATTATCAACCTTCCGAATGGGTCATTTTTCCGTCCTATTGAGTTAACTTTAATTGACATATTCACCGGCAAAACTTCCAACGACAAAATTGATATTGAAGCTTCATTTAAATATGCGGAGCATTTTCGTGAAAGTTGGTTTAGAGGCCACTTTTTCCCAATGACAGTTGGTACCTATCTTAACAGGAATGCAAACAAGACAAATCCGGTTTATAAAAAGATATACGACATGCCTTGGATGACACCTAAAATTAAAGTACAGACATTAGCAGGTAATCCAAGGCGACAACTTTCTATTTACACTACTTTATCGTGGACAAGCAATCTTATTTTTGACTTAGCTGGTGTTGACCCGCAGGGTGGACAAGATATTTATGATTTTGTAAAGACAATTGTGCAACAAGGCGGTTCTGCTATACTATTTGACTGGAGCGACGAGTTCAAGAATGACTGTACAACATTCACACAAGCAGAGTATTTAGGTGACAAAGTATAACTACAGCCAACATTGGGAACTTTGAGCTTTAGTTCTTAATTTCAACATCAGTTTTTCAATCGGCAGCGGTTGTGGGCGGACGAATAACAATTCCCAACCTGCATAAAGCCCTGCTCGTTAGCTGCCATTATTTACAGACCGTTTATTATGACCGACCAAGACAAACAATTACTTGCGGAACTTGACTATGGAATTATCACGTACAATACTTTCCTGAAGAATTTTTCGGTTGATATAAAAAATGACACCGATTTTGTAAGAACAGAAATGATAAATGCCATTGCGACTTCTGACTCAGACGAAATTCAAATGACACTTGCCCTCGTTTGGTTATCGGGTGACATTTCTAAATATGTTGACATTCTAAACGAACTTCTAATAAATCCAAATCACAGAAATCATCAACAAATTGCTAAGACCTTACAAGATAAAGCACCAAGTCCATCAACAGTGCCTTTTGTAAGGAAAGCATTGGAAAGCAACTTTGACTATTTAGAGTATACCTGTTCCGACTCAGACGCTATTGCAAAATGGTTCAGTTGGCTTTTATATTCAATCGGGACGACAGAAGCAATTGACTTAATGAAAGA
This sequence comes from Ferruginibacter sp., assembly GCA_047600665.1. Classification (GTDB taxonomy): domain Bacteria; phylum Bacteroidota; class Bacteroidia; order Chitinophagales; family Chitinophagaceae; genus Ferruginibacter. Next base: position 110,926 of record JASGKJ010000002.1, on the reverse strand, counting down.
GTATAGCAATTCCAGCGACGAAGGAATACGAAATGAAATGCTATACCGGCTCAAAAAAGTTCACGTTTGACAAAGCATAACGGCAGCTTACATGAACTGTGTAAAAAACCAAACATAAGCCAATTGCAAATCCAGGCTGTGGTTCGGGCAGGACAAACAACTTTGAGCTTTAGTTCTTAATTTCAACATCAGTTTTTCAATCAGCAGCGGTTGCGGGCAGACGGGTAACAATTCCCAACCTGCATAAAGCCGTCACCCGTTGTGCGTCATTTTAAAAGACCCAAAAAATCATATGACTTCAGTAGATGATTTTATTAAAGAAGAAGAAACAAAGATGACCTGGCTTGAGAAATTCTTTATGAATTACCCAAAAATGTACAGTACAAAAGAATTAGCCGGCCCCACAAAAGGGTTATTAATTGATACTGAAAAAACATTTCGCCCTTCACTCTTTGACAAGTTCATAGCAACACTATTTCTTATTTTTTCAATATTATGCTGGCTTATTTTATTCAATATGCTGACTAAGCATATTCTCGTTCCTGTAACAACCGGAGGGATAATATTTATAAGCTCTATAATCTGGATACTCATTTGGAATACTTTTTTAAACCGCAAATACATTTATACAATTAAGCTTAATAAAAATCATATTGAAATTGATAAAAAAATTATTCCCTGGACAGAAATTGTAGAGACACAAATTATGTTACGGCAAGCCGGGCGTGGAAGGAATTCTTATCTCGTAATTTTTACTGCGGACGATTTAGTCCGCAAGTACTCATTATTTAAATTTCGTATTTCAGACAAGAAGCTATCGACACTAATTGAATTATACAAGACAAAAAACGAATGCACTACATAAGTATTGCTAATAGTGCGGATGGATATTGTAGCAATCAGTATTCGGAATTCTGCTGTACTTTGGTTTTAGGCCCGATGAATAAAGCCCAGCTTTAGTTCTTAATAGTTAACTTTATCAAAAAGCCAGGCGGCTGTCCGGGCGGACGGAATTCTATTTCCCAACCATCGGCATACCTGCCCGTTGGCTGCCACATTTCAGGACGACTATAATGACACGACAAACTCTTAAAACAAACTGGTTACAGACAATTGATTGGGTTGACGGTCACATTGTTGATTGGGTATCTGCCGGACAACAATATTCTTTAGATGGACAACAAAAGCAACTTGCAAAATATCACTTTGCTTTCAGTTTTGACGGTTCAATCACTTCGCAGGACGGACAATATTCTTTCGTTTACAAACGGCTTGGAACGAAGGGAATTTTGTTGAAAAATGGCGAGATAATCAGGGAAATCAATCGCACTTATTATCATGCAGAAACCTATGAATTTCCAGCAGCTTTTATGACTTTTGATAATAAGACTTACTTAGTTCATTGCCCAATTGATTATTGCCGGCTTGACTTTGAAAATGTTGAAACTGGTGAAATCGTAACTAATATTCCAAATAGAAAGCCATCGGATATTTTTCATTCACGCCTTTCAATCAGTCCAGACAATAAATACTTAATGGTTTGCGGTTGGGCCTGGCATCCTGTTGACACAGTTGAGTTATTTGAGATCGCTGAATGTTTTAAAAATCCATTTTTATTAGACAACAGTTCATTATCTCCAGACTTTGGGGTACAGATTAATTCAGCAAGTTTTATTGACAATGAAAGAATACTTATTGCAGCATCAGACGAAGAGCCTTTTGACAACGAAGTTCCGCCAGCCTTGCCGCAAAAACACATTGCAATTTGGAGCTTCAATAAAAATGAAATTTCTACGCCGGTAAAAGTTGAAGGCGAATTTGGAAACTTATTTGCAATTAGCGACAAGCAGGCATGGGATATGTTTAAGTTTCCAAAAATTATAAACATACAGACAGGAATAATTGAAAGTAAATTTGAAGACATTAATTCAGGGCTTCAAACCTCATCAATTTTGTATAGCGACATTAAAGACACTCCACAAATTTGCTTTGACAGACGAACATCTAAAATTGCAATTCGGGTTGACGGTACAACAATTGAAGTTCTTGCTCCGGAATAATACGGCAGCAACATTCGTTTTATGCAAGTTGGGCATGACCAGTAAATATCAGCCAGTTGCAAATCCACCCTGTGGTTCGGGCGGGACAAACAACTTTGAGCTTTAGTTCTTAATTTCAACATTAGTTTTTCAATCAGCAGCAGTTGCGGGCAGACGACTAATAATTCCCAACCCGCATAAAGCCCTGCCCGTTAATTGCTACCAAAATAGAGTTTTATGTTTTCAAGGAAATATCAAGAATTTACTTGCCCGATTGACGAGAATATGAGGCTGTGGTTTGAAAATGCTTATCTCTGGTTAAATGGTCAATTTGGAAATGATCATATGTTACAAAAAAATATTTTGCTACCTACTCCGTCATGTTTTCCTATTAAATATGATGGGTCTATGTCTTCCGTTGAAGAAACTGCCAAAATAATAGCTGGGCAAATGGATATTGATTTTTCAAAAATTAATATCGAAATATATGATCAAGGTTTAACAGTTATAAACGGTGATCTTGGACACGCAATTTATCCAGAGTTTGACAATAGTTCAGAAGTAAAACAATCTTCGGGAATGTATTTCGGAAAAAACGAAACTGGTCAGTATGATATCTTTATTGAAAAAAGGAATTTATCATTTCCTGTTAATCTTGCCGCAACGATTTCCCATGAATTTGCACATATAAAGTTATTAGGTGAAAATCGAATTGAAGAAAATGATGAAATATTAACTGACTTAACTACCGTTGTCTACGGTCTTGGTATATTTAATTCGATTTCAGCATTTGAAGAATTTAAAAATAATAGTGCCTTTGGATATAATTCGATTGGTTATATGAAACAGCAAGAATGGGGATATTGTCTTGCTCTATATGCTTTTGATCGAAATATTGAAAAGCCGGATTGGCTAAAATACTTAACCCAAAATATTCAATCCGATTTTAATAAAAGCATGAATTATATAAATGCTAACCGTGACAAAATTTTCAACGGTGAACCTCCTGGCAGTAGCTAACACGGGTATTCCGGCAAGTGTGGCTTGACGAAGGAACAATCAGCAGTTTTGTCTATTTGACTTTTGTTCGGGCTGGGCAAGCTATACTCAACTTTTATTTGTTACCTTCAACACCAGTAATTTTATTGGGCTGCAGTTACGGGGCTTGACATTAAAAATGTTCAGGCCATCGCCAAGCCCTCATCGCCAGCTGCCATATTACCACAATTACCATGACATTCGACGACTTCAAAAAGCAATTTGAGATATTCAGCAAAATTGACACGGCTGAAAAACTTGCTATTTGCGAAAGTCAATATGAAAAGAACCTGTTACATATTGAGGATGAAAATTATTTTGAACCAACAGCAAATTATTTGGCTGACAACATGGTAAGCCTATATGAGAAAAACCTAAACAAAATTCTCTGCTCTGACGCTATCAGAGAAAATCAAATCAGCTTTTTGGTCAGACCTTCATTTGAGCCAGAATATTTCTTAGTTCTTGAAAAGCTTCAGGACAAATTTGCTTTAGCACTCACAACCTTGACAAAAAACTATTGGGCAGTTTTTTATGCTGACAATAAAGTTACTGACATAGAAAAGAAAGTAATAACAGCCGAATTAAATACGGCAACCGGGGATAAACTTTTCAATTTACTGGATAAACCAATTATCCAGGCACGACAACCCAAAGCTGGTAGATTTGTGTTGGACGGCGTGGTTTATAGGCTTTCCAAATTTTCAAATGGACAACAAAAAACAGTCTCTAAACATTCGCCCAGTGATAACTCTAAATCAGGACAAATCATAGAAGTTATGCTGTATTTAGCTGGCAATATTGAAAGCTTAAACGACACAGTTTTATTAAACATAGAGGCGAAAATTACAACTGTTCAAGCCTGACAAATACGGCAGCTTGCGGCACAGCTAACTTAAACCGGCATACAAGAAATGAGCAACATTCCAAAATTCATACTGACAATTTTAATACCCGTATTTTTATCCCTTTCTTCAGCCGGGCAAATTTTACAGACAAGTACTGTAAAAAAAATTGACAGCATCGTGTCTGGCTATATGACGGCTAATAAAATGATTGGTGTTTCCATTGGCATAGTTAAGGATGGAAAAATTTACCTGACGAAAGGCTATGGCACTGCAGAAATTGACAAAGTAAAGCCAATAGACAGCTTGACAAATTTCCTTACATGCTCCGTTACAAAACTTTTTACGGCGACTGCAATTATGCAACTGTCCGAGCAGGGCAAGATAGACATAAGCAAAAAATTAATTTTTTACTTGCCCGGCTTTAAGATGAAAGATGAGCGGTACAAAGACATTACAATAGAACACTTACTTACTCATACTTCGGGTTTGTTTTGGGACATGAATTTAAAACATTCGCCAAACGACAGCAGCTCACTCCGAAAACTGGTTTACAGTTTAGATGACAAAATTCTTGCCTTTACTCCTGGAACAAAATTTAATCCAATTGAAACTTACAGCAATGCGGCTTATGACATATTAGGTTATTTGGTTCAGACAATTTCAGGCGAACAATACGAAGATTATATAACGGACAATATTTTAGTAAAAGCAAACATGCCACATAGTTCAATTGATTACAATAAAATTCCGGCTGAAAGAAGAAGCTCTCCGCATATACTTAAAGGAAAGGTTGTAAAAGCCGGAGGTATTTATACTGAAAATGCAGAACATTCTCCAAGTGGCAATTTAAATTCATGCTCAACAGACTTGTGTAATTGGATGTTACACAATTTAAACATATACAATAATGCCAATTCATTTAAAGGCGCTTTGCAGAACAGCACTTTGCAAAATATGTGGACTACAAGACATACAGCTCCTCAAAATAAAAAGATATCAATTGGACTTGGTTGGTGGATTACCAAGTCTGACGACTTAGGAAAATACTATTGGCATGTCGGAGATAACCCTGGTTTTTCTGCAACACTGATGATTTTTCCAGAACACAATTTCGGAATAACTATTTTGTGCAACGGAATGTATGCCGAACAAATTGTATGGAATAAAATTCCGTTTGACATTATCAATTTATTTAAAGACGAATGGAAAAATTAAAGAAAGGTCAACAAGAAAGACCTCGAACTATGAACATTCTTCAAAAAATATTAGGGGCAGTTTTTCCTTCGGGCCGGATAAAAAACTTTCAGCTTTAGTTCTTAAATTCAACTTTATATTTTCAATCAGCAGCAGTTGTGGGCGGACGGAATGCTAAACCCCACCCCTGCACAGAGACCTGGACGTTGATGACAAGCGTGGCATCATTTCAAAACTCAAAAGGTTCAAACCCAACTGTATGGACAAAGACAGACTGAAATCATTTTTAGAATTACAAATAACCTGGAAAGACGAAGATATGTTTGAATTAAAAGTGACTGCATCAAACGTTCGCTATTTTGGGACGACAGAAGTTTATGATACAACAGCATCGTTATTTGGTTTTGCACAGACACTAATCGACTTTCCAAAATACAATAATAAACTATTGCACGAGGCAGGATCAAAAGATGGGTATGCTTACTTTGCTATGCATTTTTATTGTATTGACAATCCAGGACAAATTGGAGTTGAAATAAATTTAGAAGATAACGTAGCAACTGAATTCAGACAAGAGGAGAAAAACAAATTGAAACTTGAAATCATTGTTGAACCAGGTGCAATTGACAACTTCCAAAGAGAATTAAGCCGGCTTGCAACAGATCAAAAGGGAACTGCGGTTCTCTATGGCAAAGACAACAGCCTTGAAAATTAATATTTGCCTAGTGTGATAAAAAATGCCAGCAGCCAACATGAACCTTTAGATTTGTTTTTAGATATTTACATAAATAAAACTGCTACTATTATTACTTTTCTTTTTGCTTCTTTTTCTTTGTATAAAATTTAAAAAATGTTAATAACCAACAATCAAAACAGTTTGGGTGAACTATAACATGAACCAGCTTAAAGAGCTATGCACAGATGAAGACCCAAACAGTTTTTACAGGACGCATCAAATAGAAATTCAAGCTTAAAGGCTTACTATTAAGGTTTCAATGAACAGCCTGTAATTGATTGTTAAAAAAGCTTTTATGAGTTATCAATTTATTATTGGAATGGATATTTCCAAATATAGTTTTGATGCGGCAATATTTTCTGTAGATAATGCTGAAAATATTTTGCATAGGTCTTTTTCAAATGATAGAAGTGGCTTCAATGAGTTAATTGTATTTGCAAATAGCATAGCAACAGGATTTGATATTAGCCGCTCATTATTCTGTATGGAGGCAACGGGATTGTATTGCAACGCACTGCTGGAGTTTTTTCAGAAGCAACAAGCAAATGTCTGGGTAGAGAATCCGGTTCAAATTAAGCGCTCAATAGGAATAAAGCGTGGCAAAACAGACAAGGTTGATTCAATGAGCATTGCAAAGTATGCGTTTAAAAACGCAGAGTTGGCAAAACTTTGGAAGCCATCGGGAATTGTGCTTGAAAAAATAAAAAATCTTGCAACACTGAGAGAAAGAATGGTTGTAACGCAAAAGAGATTGCTTGTGCCAATTGAAGAATTACGCAGTGCAGGCCAGGCAAAAATGGCTGACTTTCTTTATAAATCAATAAAAAAGTCTATCACTGCAATAGAATCAGACTTGAAAAACATTGAAGTGAAAATCATGGAATGTCTTAAAGAAGATAGTAGTTTAAGTCACCTGTTTTCATTAATTACTTCTGTTGTAGGAATTGGATTTGTTACGGCAATTAACCTGCTTATCCATACCCAGGGATTTAATGCAATGTGTGACAGCAGAAAGTTAGCGTGTTATTGCGGTGTAGCGCCATTCCCTTACCAATCTGGTATTAGCATCAAAGGTAAAACCCGGGTCAGTAATATGGCGAACAAAAAATTGAAAACGAATCTGCACCTGGCTGCTTTGACAGCAATTAAATGCGACCCCGAATTAAAAGCATATTACGAAAGAAAGTTGTTAGAAGGCAAATCAAAAATGAGTGTGATAAATGCAGTACGTTTTAAGTTGTTAGCAAGGGTTGTTGCCGTTGTGAATAAGAATGAGATATATGTGAAAAAAGCAGCTTGAAAACTATTTGTTTTTGTCATAGAAATCTGTGTAAAAATCAAATAAAAAGTCAGCTTTTATATGATTTAGCGAAACAATATTTTCCTGCAACTCACTTACAGCATCTAACTTTGAGTTTCTTTATGACAAAGACCATAAAACTTATAATAACCGGGCTTTTACTTTTTTCCACCATTTCTTTTGCGCAAAAGAGCAATAGATTTATTATTGACACTGCAAAAATATTATCCAACCAAAATCTTGACGGCTTTATTCAAAGTTTAAAAAAAGACACTTTTCAAATTTCACCAGATAAAAATGCCATTCCAAAGCATATAAAAAAACAACTTGACAAACTGGCAAAAGGTTTTTCAATAGGGAATCCAAATCAGGATTGGCAATGTTGTTGCACATCATCTGAACGCCTGCCTGAACGGCAAATGAATTTTCTTGCAAGAAGTAAAGATGTCTTAGTATTGACTTATAAAACTGGCGGCTTTGGCGTTTCGACACACCTGTTATTAATACGGTTTGACAAAGACAAAATTCTTGACCTGTGGAGTGGTTACTGTTGGGCAGACGTAAGTAAAGTAAGCGACATTGTTTCATATATTGATGAAGCAAGAAAAAACAATCAGGAACTTAATACTAACATGATTATTCTTTGAGACAACCCAAGTGAAGGGCTGCTGGCAACATTTGGTTTTATACCCGTTACACACTACTTATTTGACACCCTTGTATGAAATGGCATTTAAGACTTTTATTGACAATTCCGTTTGCTGCTGTAACCTATGGTTACTACAAAATTTCCAACCCGGACGAAATATGCAACAGCCTCCTTTCCTCAATAATAACTATAGCCATTTACTGCTTTTTGTTACTAACAGGAATTCTTGCAGCTATTGCAATATTTCGTAAAAGGCCAACTGGCAAACCAACCCCAGAGCCCATTTCATTTTCTATTGCTTTAGTTACAGTGCTGTTTATAATGTACAACCTGGCGCTTCGTGGACACAGGAATGGCGAAAAGTGGATTTATGCTGAAAATAAAAACTTAAGCGATGTGTCAGAATCGCAGGGTTTGACACTGCGAAAAAACGGGAACTTTACATTTTACCCAAACGCTGATTGTGCTTTTTCAGGTGAGTATAAAAAAACAGGTGATACTATTATCTTTGACAAAGAAATGATTGACAGGATAATGCCGGAAATGACAACTGTTTATTTACTGAAATCAAACAGGCTTGTACCGCTTTTTGACACTGCAAATAAAATAACATTCACAATTGCAGGTTCAGAATAAGCGGCGTGCAATACTGTATCTGAAGCAATACAAAAATCATCCGGGTACTCTGGGCTGTAACATCCCTCAAAAGACTAAATAAAAAAAATAAATGACAGAGAAAGAACTATCAGAATTAACTGATGAACAATTAGCCGAACAATGGAAAAAAGCAAAGGCAAACAATACCACTACTGCCGTACTCATTGGTGTAATGATTGGAGCATCGGTTTTTGGCGCCGTTAAAAAAGGATTTACCTTCTTTACATTGCTTCCCCTGGCGGTTGCAGCATTTTTTGCCAATGCCCAAAAGAAAAACAAGGCAATAGAAAAAGAAGTAAAACGCAGGAACCTGCAATAACAAAGATTTATTTATTTTGATTAAGCCGGAGTTTTACCTCTTTTAACTATTCTTTCCAAAACAAACAATGCCCGATTACTATTGTTTTGTTTTATCTTCATACAAATTAAAATACATGAAAACTACTTCCAGAATAACAATCCTATTAGCTGCAGCCGGTGCAGCAGCCCTGGCTGCATATCTTATCCGCCGGGCAAATACAAAAAAAATGCTGAACCAGGTTGCTGATGAAGGTTATGAAACAGCACCCGATATTCTTTATCCCGGCAGGAATATGAACGGTAAGCTGCATTATGGGCCTGTTATTCCCGGCTAACAGCCACGTAAATAATTCTCGCCTTTGTTCCTGATTTTATATTTTACCTGTTTTAGTTTTATGTGTCACTCATTGAGACTTAAGAACTACTGCAAGCATTTAATACTTTGAGTTACCTTTTATGGATACTAATGATTTCTTTCCGGGCATGAAAGTTTCATTGAATGGAGAATTCGGTGTTGTTACTAATGAGTTTGAACAAAGGGACTGGACTCATGTTGCAGATAAACCTTCAAAGCATTACGGAATAATCAGGTGGGATACAGATAAGGAAAGTGATATGGAAGACTGGATCGGGCTGTTTGGAACTTTTAAAGATTGTGGTGGAATCGAAGTTTCATCCAATCATTGTTTTAGGTTTATAAATGATGATGGAAGTTTCAAATTGAAAGAAAAATAATATCAGGCTTACAAAACATTGTCTTTTGTACATACAGACAATACAATTTTAGCGATACCCAAATAATGAAACTAGAATTTTACAGACCCAAAAACGATACGCTCAAAAAATACATAGAGGGCTATTACTTCATTTCACCCGGTGGCAGCGCTGCCCCATTTCATTACTGGACATTTCCAAACAACTTTTTTATTGTGTCCGTAAGCCTGAACATTGAAATAGAGATGGAGCAAAACCGGTTTACCATCAAGCAATCGAAGAAGGAAAATACAATAGCCAATTTTGTGGCCCGTTACAAAGCTCCGATCGAAGTAATCTATAAAGACAGCATACATGAACTTACTGTGTACTTTAAACCGCTTGGCATCAGTCATTTTGTAAACAATACCATTGCACTCCTGCAGCAGGACGCTGCATACTTTGATCCATACACCGACTTTAAAGCTGTGATGAACAAAATATTGCAGTTGAATGACCGGGAGCTTCAAGTAGAAACGCTTGAACGCTACTGGCTTTCCAAACTGGAAATTAAAGATGTAGCGCTGCTAACGAAAATTATAACAGGCATTGAATCGGATTTAAGAATAGATGAAATTGCCCGTACCAACAACATCACAAGACAACACCTCAACAACCTCTTTAAAAAAAACACCGGGAAATCACCTGCTGAATACCGGAAGATACACCGGTTCAGAACGACGCTGATGAAGAAAAAGAACACAAAAAATTTAACCGACCTTACATACAGCAGTTTGTTTTACGACCAGTCGCACATGATAAAAGATTTTAAAGAACTCACCAAAGTGACACCGCACTCTTTCTTTAAAAAAGTAGATACAGCCAAAGAAAATGTCTGGCTCTTTATTTAAGCGCTTACATTTTTACAATTTTCACCACCAGCGTTCTAATACATTTGCAAAAAATGTATTCAGGCATGAAAATATTAGCTTACCTCTTTACACTGCTACTGGCAAATTCATTGTTTGCCCAGCAGCCGGGCTGCAATTGTGAACAGGCATTTGAAAAACTTATAATAAAAGTTGAAACAGAGTATCCTGGTTTTACTGCAAAAACCAAAGAACAATCCCGGTATAAAAGTTTTAAAAAAAACCTGGCAGGGAAAGCAAAAAAGGCAAGCAATAGTGTTTGCCCGGGTTTGCTAAAAGAATACACTGATTTTTTTAAGGACCCTCACCTGTGGGTGGGGGCAAATGGATCTCCCTTTTCAACAGTGGCAAATACTGTTGTAAATACAATTGCCATCGATATTCAGGATTTTCAAAATAAACTACAGTTTACCAAAGATGAATATGAAGGCATATGGGCAAATGAAAGTTATAAACTGGGAGTAAAAAAAACGGGCCCGAATGAATACACAGGCTTTATCATTGAGGCAAAATCCAATCAGTGGAAACCGAAGGATATAAAATTCAGGTTGTTTTCAAATGGAGAATTTGAATATGCTATGCTTGACCGGTCACTGAAAAATGGAGTTTACGAATTGATCGAAAAAGATATTTTGCTTTTGCAGGACGTGAACGTAACACTGGTAAAACAAACCCCTGCACCAGCACTCAGTTCAAAACAGGCTGAAGAGAAATTAAAAGAACTGGACAGTTTCTATTTTAAAAGGTTAACACCTAAAACAGCTGTTTTAAAATTACCAAGCTTTGAATACCAGCATCTGCAAACCATTACCGGTTTGATTAAACAGAATAAATCACTGCTCGAAGAGAGCGGGAACCTTATCATTGACCTTCGTGGTAACCCCGGCGGCACCACGGATGCTTACCACGAGTTGCTGCCCTACATTTCCGGCAAAACCATACGGCATACAGGGACTGAATTTTTAGCCACTCAAACATACATTAACAACCTTGAAGCCTATAAAAAAACACTTGATAAAAATGTATCAACAGGCGCCATTGACAGCAACATAAAAAGACTGAAAGAAAACCTGGGAAAATTTGTAAATTTTTATGACGCCAAAGACCCGTCTGCTACTATTGAACAAATAGAACTTGCTTCAAAAAGCCCCGGGAACATCATTATTTTAGCCAATCACCTAACAGGGAGTTCCGCAGAATACTTTTTGTTTATTGCAAAACAAAGTAAGAAAGTAAAAATTTTTGGCAAGCCCAGCTACGGCGCACTGGATTATGGCAATGCCTATCTCACAGATTTGGGCTGTTCAAATTACCAGGTCTTTATGCCCACCTACCGGGCACTAAGATTACCGGATTATCCAATTGATAATATCGGCATTCAACCTGATGTTTACCTGGATAAGTCCGTAAAAAACTGGGTGGAATTTGCAGTTGACTACCTGGAAAAATAGCCTGTCGCAGGTCAGGATTTCCGGCAGATGGCTTTCTCTTTTCAGTTCAGCAATGGTGCAGGCGGTATGCTGTAAATTTTTACGCCTGCATAGCTACTATCCAGATTTAATATTACTTTCACAGGCATAGGACAAAGAGATTTATAATAAGGACAATAATTCCTGCTTGATAATAGTTTTTGCTTAACTACATAACACCAGCAAAGATAGCCTGACAAAAATGAGTTTAATTTCAGTTAGCCCAAAACACTTGAGCATAAGCAAATTCCTAATTTATATTATAGTAATGATCTGCATGCTTTATCCTACCATTGTGAAGGACTGCTATTATGCAGTTACTTTTAAAAGAACCATTGGCGAAGTAATAACACTCAAAACGGAGAAAATCCCAGGTGTCAGGGCGAGGCATTATCCTGTTATCCGTTTTAATCTGAATAACAGTTCATATGACTTTGAAGGCAGTTCTTTTTTATACGCAGGATCGCAAATGGGGGATAGCGTGCCGGTGATTTTTGATCCGGGGGATCCATCAAAAGCGTTTGTTTACACTTATCTTGGTTTTTGGGCACCCGAGCTTGTATACCTGCTGCCATTTTCTTTAACACTTACGCTTATGGTGTTTTTAGACAGTATTCCCCAATATTTTACAATAAGATTTTAACCTTTACTCCAGCCGGGGTTGCTTTACTTTATCTCTGTATATTTGGATCATACACTACCAAATGAGCCCCTACTTACGCATAGCTACAGCACTGCTGCTACTATTTTTTGGTTATAAAGCTGTCAGGCATGAGCTTGGCGGTTATGAGGCAGGGCTTTTTAGCGAGTTCGGTTATATTCCTTTGGGGATTGTTATCATTTTAACTATCCCTGTTTTCCTGCTGGATCATGCTGCTTTTAAAGCTGACAGGAAGATATATCAATACTCTTTTTCAATAACCGCATTAACGATTTGCTTAATTGTCTTTTTTAAAATCATTTACCGTAATTCTATTAACAACTCCAGGACAATATTAAAAGTGGTAAACAAAGCGGGCGCAGGCAATGTATGGGAATTCGATTTTAAGACCGGCAAGCATTTTACCCTGGCAGATTATAATTTATTTGGACACACCATTTACTATGGTGAATATCAAAAACAAGGTGATACTTTGAAGATAACAGGATCGAATTATGAAGGAAGTGTACAACAATTTCCAACGAGAGGAATAATTAAAGCAGATACGGTCTTCTGGAATAATTTTGATACTATGTTGATTGAAAAAGAATAGCGGTTTAGGCAAACCTTCATGTGAGAAAAAAAACCAAAATATGAGAATGACAAACAAAGCCTTTATACTCCTGGCAGTAATATTATTATCAGCCTCAACCCAGGCGCAAACTAATATGCAGGTAAAACAAATGGCCTATGCAGACTCATCCAGGCTGGTTGAAATATTTAAAGACATCCATCAAAACCCTGAACTCGGTTTTAAAGAAACCCGTACAGCTGGCATTATAGCTAAAGAACTAAAAACTCTTGGATACGAAACAATAACCGGCATCGGGAAAACAGGTGTTGCCGGTATTTTAAAAAACGGTTCGGGGCCTGTTGTAATGTACAGGGCAGATATGGATTGTAACTCAGTAAAAGAAGTTACCGGGTTGCCTTATGCAAGTACAAGAACCATGAAAAAAGAGGATGGTTCTGAAACACCTGTAATGCATGCCTGCGGTCATGACGCACATGTAAGCTGGTTGCTGGGTATTGCCAAAATTATGATGGCAATAAAAAACACCTGGAAAGGAACACTGGTATTAATTGGACAACCTGCCGAGGAGCCCCTGACAGGTGCCCAGGCAATGGTAAATGACAGTATGTATTTTAAAGGGGTACCGGTGCCTGATTATTTAATAGGTATGCATACTGCTGCTCAATACCCGGTGGGGCAAATTGAAAATGTACCAAATGTGCGCCAGGCGGGAAGTGATCAGCTGGATGTAACTTTTTATGGAACAGGCGCCCATGGCTCCGCTCCCGAAAATTCAAAAGACCCCATCATAATGGCATGCAATGCCATATTACAATACCAAACCATCATCAGCAGGAATCTTTCGGCGCAGGATGTTGCAGTATTAACTGTTGGTGCTATACAATCAGGATCAGATAATAACGTAATACCATCATCAGCGCTGGTAAAATTGAATTTGAGATGGTTTGATGAAAAAACAAGAAATAAATTGCTGGATGGAATTAAGCGGATTAATGAAGGTATTGCAGTAGCGAATGGCCTCTCACAGGATAGGTACCCATTTATAAAAATGAAAGGAAATGTTTTTCCCCAGTTTAATGATGAAAGCTTTACAAGCAAGATATCTGCAGGTTTAAAAGAAATAGTTGGCCCCGAAAATGTTACGACCAATAAACCGCCGCATATGTTTTCGGAAGATTTTCAAAACCTGGTATACGGCAATAATAAAACCGTTTGCGACTATATTGCTATTGGAATTGCCAACCCTTCTCTTTATCAAAAAGCAATAAAGGATGGAAAGGCTGCTCCTTTTAATCATCATGCCGGTGATTTCCAGGTTGACCTGGCGGCTATTCCGCTTGGTGTGGAGATAGGAACGAATGTATTGTTAAGAACTTTTACAAAATAAAATGCTTTATTGCAGCATTAAGCAACAAGATCTATAACTCAAACGAAAGCAAAATAATTAATGCTCCCGGCAATACATATCAAAAATTCTAAAAGGATATATTATGGAGCTATAATTCTCAGCGTGTTATTTTTCCTGCATCAAAACTCCACTACAAACGAGTCTTTATCTGAAACAGCCTCCGGTACAACAGGCGTCCTTTCACTGGTTGTGATTTTATACTCCATTTATAAAATATTTTTTGGCAAAGCAAAAATCATATTTACGGAATCCGGTTTTAAAGTCCGTGGACATAGCTGGTCAAGCTGGGATGATTTAATTGCAGTATATCCGCTTACTGAAGAAGATTCAGAAAATGGCTCTAAGTATTATATACACTTCAGGCTTATACACGGAGTTGACATTTCAATCAGGAGCGAATACCTTGAAATGACCTTTGAACAAATAGCGGAACTGGTAAGCAGGTATAAGGCGAACTATCAAAAACATAATACCAGTACGGCTCATGATGCTACTTAAACAACTCTCCCCAATATTTAAATCAAGATCGTAATCCTGCTGTCACAGTTTACCTGGCCCGAACAATTAAAATAAATTGTACTTTCAGCTACTAAATCATTTTAACACGTCCATGCAAAACTTTAAGCCCCTAAATAAATATCCTATACTAACTGCAGCAGACGCATTAACAGAACATTCCATTGCATTGAAGTTTACTGCAGATCAATACTTTGATACAAGAGAAGATATTTTTATACTTACCATTACCGGCAATAACATAGCACAAAGCATAGAATTAATAAAAGAACACAACCTGAATACCGAAACCGTGGTTGTTGATGACACAACAGAACTTACATTTTATATTGGCAATATGAATGAGTCACCCGACTGGGGAGACTGGACGAGTTATTTTTCTTTAAACTTCGAACAGTACACAGGAGAGTTCGCAGCTAAAACACAGAAAGACTGGAACGATGAACTTATTTATCTCCTCGCTAACCAGGTAAAAACAAAAGCTTTCAGGGCTGTAACCGAACCGGCGTTCAGGGAACAAAAGTCTGATGAAATAAAAAAGTTATTAAATACAGCCCAGCTGAATACTGCTGTTAAAGAAAAACTATCAGTACTCTTAAACAAGATCAACGCACTGGATAGCTCCGATTTCTACAACATATTTTTGAAGAACTATAAAATGAATGACTAAATGGCAATACGGACATTATCAATTTATATAGCAGCAAGCCTGGATGGATATATTGCAAAACCGGGAGATGATCTGAGCTTTTTGAAAGCAGTTGAAAAAGAAGGTGAAGATTATGGATATGCTGCATTTACCAAAACAATTGACACCATCATCCTTGGCAGGAAAACATATGACTGGGTGTTGAAAGAAATAGGCTCTTCGCATTATGATAACGGCGAACGGAATGTGTATGTTATTACAAGAACTGCAAGACCGGCTTCAGGAAAAACAATATTTTATACAGGCAGCCTGGTGGAATTGGTGCAGCAACTGAAAGCCGGCAGTGGAAAAAACATCTACTGCGACGGCGGTGCAGCAATAATAAATGAATTGCTGCAAAGTGATCTGATCGATGAATTGATCATTTCTGTTATCCCGGTATTACTTGGTAATGGTACACGGCTTTTCAAAGATGGAAGACCTGAACAATTGCTTGAACTGGTGAGTGCAAAAACATTTGATACAGGGTTGACGCAAGTTCATTACAGGCGGAAGAAATGATATACAACCATATCAATTAGAAAGACGTTTACAGTAAACAGTTAATTTTATTTCTACATTTAGCCGGCTTAAAAATAAACTATGGCATCTAAACACGATGAATTAATCAATAAAGCCTATGCAGCTTTCAATGACCGGGATATTGACACGGCGCTTTCAACAATGCACCCGGGTGTGCAATGGCCAAAAGCATTTGAGGGAGGATATGTATCCGGGCACGATGAAATAAGAGCATACTGGACAAGACAATGGACTGAGATAGATCCAAATGTCGAGCCTGTACAGCTCACTGAAAGACCGGATGGCTCTTTAGAAATTACTGTTCATCAAAAAGTAAAAGACTTAGAGGGTAATACAATCTTTGATGGAACAGTAAAGCATGTATACACTTTACAGGAGGGCTTGTTAAAGCGAATGGATATAGAGCCGTAGGTTATCAAAAATATTTTTCAATCAGCAACCCGGTTTTAAAACAGGTATGACTGCATTACTTCCTTTTATTCGTGTTCCGGATGTTGGTTATGCAAAATCATGGTACGAAGGCATAGGTTTTACTTGTGTTGGTACACATGAAGAACCTGGTTGCGGCCTGGACTGGGCAATGATGTGCCTGGGCGAAGCTGTTTTTATGCTGTATATACAACTGGAGAATACCATTTCGAATGCCAACAACTGTGGCCTGTATTTTAAAATGGATTCAATAGAAGGTTTACAGGAAAAACTGGAAGGCGTTGCCACGATAATTGAAACAGTTGCCAAAACAGCATACGGCAGAAAAGAAATTTCATTTTATGATTGTTATGGTTTACAGGTAACATTTTCCAGTAACCCGGATTGATATAACACTGGTTCAATCACCCCAAAACATAGTTTACAATGAGCAACAGTTCCATTATTGCAATTATTGACAGGCACCTGCAAAACTGGATTGACAAAAAATTAAATGCACTACCGGTAAAGATCGAATTTGAAATGACAAACCCTGTTGAAGCAGTGGATCATGAAGGCTGGCAAAAATGGTACCCTGTTGACAGCACTGTTACTGACACTGAAATTGAGGAGCTGGAATCTCAATTAAATGCCCGCTTACCAGTTTCCTATAAACTTTTTCTCAAGCATAAACATTTCTATGACCTGTATATATCAGAAGCAAGGTTTTCCGGTCATGAAATAAGAAACTGGAAGCAGCACCGGGTTGATATGATTTTTAATGGTTACCCGGCTGAGTTTCTTATAGACAGAGGTTATATTCCCTTTGCTGACTGGAGTGACTGGGGACTATTGTGCTTTGATACAAATCAACCTGCAGCAGAAAATGACTACCCTATTATTCTTTGGGATCACGAGTATTGGGACCAGTACGAGCCTTTTAGTGATAATTTTCAAAGCCTGCTTGTTAAGCTTAACGCTGAAAGTGATAACAAGGCAGCTAACCCTTAAAGTTAGTAATAAACCCCGCCGGCAAAATTCAGCGTTCAGACAGCTGCTGTTTACTTACTGTAAAACCCTGGTTCAACCAGCCTGAGAATAAAAAATAAATTATTTTTACTTTGAAATTCAAAGCACTTTCTATACTTTTGGTCAGCCGGTAATTTTTAAACCCGGGCATAACAAACAATACAAAACAGCACCCATTTATGACAATTAAAATATTCCTGTCAATAATTTTATTTTCGGTGCTGAGCGCCTGTCATACTAAAAATGTACAGGACAAAGCCAAACCGGCAACACCAAAAGCATTGACGAATGAAAATTCATCGTATGAAATTTCTTCGAAAAGAAGTTACGACGACATGGTTGAAAGTCTTTATGACGAACTGGTAAGCAAAGATGCTGACCTGGCAAAGCTTGAAGAAAAAGTTGATGACCTGGATAAAAGTAAGGACGACACCACCGGCGCTTTTCAAAAATTCAATGCAAAGAACCAGTCATATTTCAGTTCAGCCGACAGGCATGCCAATGCAATCAAGGACTCGGTATTAAGAAATAAAATGAAGCTGCTTGTTTCCGCCAACCTGGCAAACTATACTGCATCCATTTCAAAACACACTGAATTGATGCAAACCATTGAATCGAAAGAAACGACCATGTCAGACCTGCATACCATTCTAAAAATAATAAGGACCCTGCCCTTAATTGAAAAATTCCAAAAGGAAAACTTGCCAAACACAAAATCATTGGAGGGATACATCAGTCAACAGGAACAAACAATAAAAATAGCAGACACACTGGCAAAAAAATAATTTCGGTTTCGCATTCACCCCTCCATATTGCCGCATTCATACTGCGTTATCTGGTTTTTGTCAGCGAGATTTGTAGCACAATAAAACAGCTTTAGTATGAGAAAAATAATTGTCTTATCAATGATCACCCTGGATGGAGTGATGCAGGCACCCGGCGGGCCAAAAGAAGATACAGCTGGCGGATTTAAATATGGTGGCTGGGTAGCACCCTATGGTGATGAAGCCTATAATAAAGTGGTGCAAAAAGAACTGCAGCCTGCAGACTATCTTTTAGGCAGGAAAACATTTGAGATATGGGCCGCTTACTGGCCTGAACACGGAGACTTTTGGCCAGGCATTAATGAGGGCATGAAATATGTGTTTTCCAAAAACCTGAAAAAGTCAGATCCAAAAGTTACCGGCTGGAAAAATTCAGTGGTCTTAAAAAACCTGGCGGCTATAAAAAAATTAAAAGATTCAAAAGGTGCCAACATACAGGTGTGGGGCAGCAGCAAACTCATCCAGCTGCTTTTAAAAAACGACCTGGTAGATGAGTTGCGGCTAAAAATTCACCCGCTTACACTTGGTAAGGGAAAAAAATTGTTTGACAATGGTATGATACCGGCAGCATTTACATTAACCGAGAGCATCGTCACTTCAACCGGTGTTATTATTGCCTGTTACAAACGGGCAGGAAAGGTTAAGACAGGAGCCATTAGTGTTTGATACTACCATCCACCAACCACTTTTCTGCTGCTACTATTTCCGGGACGACAAACTCCTTCCATTAAATTAAAAACCAGCAGGCCGGACAAAATGATTGCCGGCTTTTTCTGTTATATTTATCATCGCCAGGTGCAATGCGAAACCATTTTGCGTCCGTGATTAATATTTAAAACAATAAAAGATGAAATATATTCTTACCTGCCTTTTGGCATTGTTATTAACAGGAAACCACCTCTTTGCCCAGACCAGCGCAGATTCGACAGCTATTAAGCAGGCAGCGCTTGACTATATTGAATCGCAGCACACACCCAACCCTGCACAAATGGAACGTGCCCTGCACCCAAGAATGGTAAAACGCACTTTCTGGAAAGACAAAGTAACCGGCAAGGATTACGTAAGGGAAACGACAGCAGAATCGATGATCCTGCTGGCAGAAAGCTATAATAAGAATGGAGATAAATTTCCAGCCGTACCAAAAAAAGATATTAAACTGCTTGATGTGTCTGAACGCACAGCATCTGTTAAATTAACAGCTGATGAATGGATCGACTATATGCACCTTGTTAAACTGAACGGCACCTGGAAGATCATTAATGTGCTCTGGGAATTTAATGATATATCACAACACTGATCTGCAGCCGTTATATTTAAAGTTTACTCCAATAAACTGGTGGCTGCAACACCCCGGCAACTGTATAGATTTTTTTAGATTATCTTAGCTACAATACTGCAGGTCGGTTAACAGATCTATTTAAGGGCAGTACAGTACATAATGAATGCAGGCTTACAACTCGCCAACCGTTTCAGGGAAGTTATTTTAAATGGCACCTGGGTTGCCAATACAAATTATAAAGCACAATTAGAAGGCACATCCTGGGAACTGGCTGTTCATAGAACAGGAGTTTTCAATACTATTGCAACACTTACATCGCATATCCATTACTATATTGCCGGTATGCTGCAGGTGCTGGAAGGAGGTACGCTGGATATAAAAGATAAATTCAGTTTTGATTTTCCGCCGGTTACTTCACAGGAAGATTGGGAAAACATTTTAAATACACTCTGGAGAGACTCCGAAAAATTTGCCAGCCTCGTGGAACAAATGCCTGAAGAAAAGTTGCGGGAAGATTTTACTGACAAAAAATATGGCAGCTACGAAAGAAATATTGATGCTATGATCGAGCACAGCTATTATCATCTTGGTCAGATAGTGTTGCTAAAGAAAATGCAAGCCACCACTTAATATTATTGCTTCAGTCAACCTTTTCACCAACATATTTTCAAATGACCGTTATACAATTATCTTACATAAATAAGAAGAACATCACCTGCGTATTGCTTTTGTTCTTTTTACTATCATACAAGAGTGCCGGTGCGCAGGCAAATAAAAAAGACCTAAAACTCTGGTATAAACAACCTGCTGCCAGCTGGAACGAAGCACTGCCGATTGGTAACGGCAGGCTCGCTGCCATGCTGTTTGGAAATCCTGCCATGGAACAGTTACAGTTTAATGAAGAAACGATCTGGACAGGGCAACCACATAATAATATTGTAGACAGCCACAGCCTTGTAATTCCACAGCTAAGGAAATTATTATTTGAGGGAAAATACAGCGAAGCACAGGCACTCTCAAAAGAAAAAATAAAAGCAGCACAAAATGGCATGAGTTACCAGCCCGCAGGTGATCTCTGGCTCCAGTTTCCCGGGCATACAAATGTCACCAACTATTACCGTGACCTGGATATCAGCAACGCCACAGCCACGGTAAGCTACGATGCAGGCGGTGTACACTACGAAAGAAAAGCCATTGCATCATTAGAAGGCGATGTACTCGTTTTACAATGCAAAGCAAGTAAGCCGAAAGCGCTCGGGTTTACTGTACTGTTGAATGCTGTGCAGTCAACAAAAAAAATAGCTGTACAAAACGGGCTGCTTTCATTGACTGCCACGCCCGGGATAGCAGAGGAGCTTGAACCAAAAATAAAATTTGAAGCAGTGGCAAAAGTCGTCAGCGATGATGGCCATATTACTTATACCGATACATCTGTCAACGTATCCAGTGCTACAGAAGCCACCATTTATATTTCTGTTGGTACCAATTTTAAAAAATACAATGATGTTTCAGGCTATGCACATGAAAAGGCAATTTACCATTTACAAAGAGCTTCAAAATACACTTTCGCTCAATTATTAAACAGTCATATCAAAATTTATAAAAAATATTTTGACAGGATTAGCCTCGATCTTGGCAGCAGCGGGCAGGATACCCTGCCAACCGATGAAAGGCTAAAGGTTTCAAACAAACAATTCGATCCCGGCTTTATCGCTTTATATTTCCAGTTTGGCAGGTATTTACTGATCGCTGGCTCGCAACCAAAGGGACAACCAACCAATCTCCAGGGCAAATGGAATGATAAAATAAAACCGGCATGGGACAGCAAGTACACCGTAAACATTAACACAGAAATGAATTACTGGCCCAGTGAACTCACCAATCTTTCTGAACTGGGTGAACCGCTGTTCACCATGCTGAAAGAATTATCAATTAGCGGAAAGGAAAGTGCAAAGAAAATTTACAATGCAAGAGGCTGGGTGCTGCACCACAATACAGATCTCTGGCGTATAACCGGTCCCGTTGATGGTGGCTTTTATGGCATGTGGCCAATGGGCGGGGCCTGGTTATGCAGGCACCTGTGGGAACATTTTTTATTTACAGGCGACAGGAGTTTTTTAAAAGAATTTTACCCTGTGATGAAAGGCGCTGCCACCTATTATATTGATGCATTGCAGAAAGAACCTGCGCATGGGTGGCTGGTGGTTGCACCATCCATGAGCCCGGAAAATAACTATATGAGGGATTCAGCGGGTAATGGCATCGGCCTCACTTATGGTACCACGATGGACAACCAGATTGTATTTGAACTTTTTTCCAACACCATTAACGCTGCTAAAACTTTATCCGCTGACATTTTATTTGCCGATACTTTACAAAAGTTAAAGCAGCAACTGGCTCCTATGCAAATCGGCCAATATGGACAGCTGCAGGAATGGATCAATGACTGGGACAGGAAAGATGACAGGCACCGGCATATTTCTCATTTGTACGGGCTTTATCCATCCAACCAAATTTCTCCTTTTAAAAACCCGGAACTTTTTTCTGCTGCAAAAAATACACTCGTAAGCCGTGGTGATGTATCTACTGGCTGGAGTATGGGATGGAAGGTGAATTTTTGGGCAAGGATGAAAGATGGCGACCATGCATTCAACCTGATAAAAAGCCAGTTAAATTATGTATCTCCAACTATTCAAACACGCCAGGGCGGTGGTACTTATCCAAACTTATTTGATGCTCATCCGCCTTTTCAAATAGATGGCAATTTTGGCTGTACTGCCGGTATTGCAGAAATGCTGCTGCAAAGCCAGGATGGCTGTGTTGAAATACTACCGGCATTACCTGCAGAATGGAAAGATGGATCTGTAACCGGTCTTAAAGCACGTGGAGGATTTGAAGTGGATATCAGCTGGAAAGAAAATAAACTCACCAAACTCATTATCCGCTCTGCGCTGGGCGGTAATTGCAGGCTGAGACTTTCTGCTGCAGCAAAGAATAATAACTTGAAAAAAGCAACCGGCGAAAATAAAAATCGGTTTTATCAGGCTGATAAAGTTGCTGAACCTGTAATTAATAAAAGCGGGAAGATTGAGCAAATTGCCGTTGCTGCGGGTGAAGTGTACGATCTGTCAACTGCACCTGGTAAAACTTATGTACTGAAGTTTAGATAAAAGCTGCTATTCTCTGTTTTAGTAATTAGAAAGATGTGAAGACCGGCACCAAAATATTTAATAACAAACAATGCTGATGGTTAACTGAACTGAGTAAATTGCAATTATTCAAAATTGCAAACATGAAAAACTTACCGCTCGTACTTGCTCTATTTTTCTCATTAACAGCATACGCCCAGGAGGCACAAACAGGTTTTGATGGCCATAAATGGGAAGCACCATACGATTTACCCAAACCAAAAGATTGGGGTATTGAACGTTTTCTTATCCCGATCAGCTTTGCACCACAGGTTCCATACAAAGGTGTTGAAGATATCCGCTTTGCCCCCGGCTGGGCCAAAGCAGCTTCTGAGGAATACTGGACCTACGCCTTTTTATGGTGGCTCGAAGAAAAGCCCGTAATGAATGCAAAGATCATTGAAGAGAATTTAAAAAATTATTATACAGGGTTACTGCAGGTAAACAGCGACAGCAGTAAAACCGCCGGTGAAAAATATATACCGGTGGTAACTGCATTTAAAAAAATAAAAACATTTAAGGGAGATAAAGCAACCTTTGAAGGAACTGTTACCATGAAGGATTATATGAAAAGAACTCCTATCACACTCCATTGCGTGGTGCAGCTGGCATATTGCGAAGAAGAAAACAGAACAGTTATATTTTACCAGCTCTCTCCCAAACCACGTACACATAAAAACTGGGCTGGCCTGAACAGGCTGTGGACAGGATTTAAGTGTATAAGAACAACAAAGCATGAGTAAATTAGTTAGCGCAGTACTATTTCTTTTGCTTTGCGGTGCCTGCAATAATGCAAACAAAAAAGCGCCATACAGTGATAGCCTGCATACCATCACTGAAGTATCACCAGAGGATGATGCAAACAGTCTTATTGATGAGAAGGATGATAATATTACCCAGATATCTTCTGATGACGAAGCGATGAACAATGCAATACAAAAAGCAAAACTAACCTTTTTCAATTTTGATACTGCATACAAAAACGGGCATTTTAATAAAGAAAATTTTTCGGTAAAGATAAGATTTGACGTGAAAGGTGGCGGAGAACATATCTGGGCAGATAATATCACATTTGAGAATGGCGCTTACTTTGGGATTTTAGACGATGATGCAAGCGCCATCAATAAAATCAAAAGTGGCGACAGGGTAAAAATCACCAGCAGTAATTTAAGTGACTGGCTGTATGAAGACAACGGTGTTATGAGAGGTGGGTATACTATCAGGGTGCTCAGGAACAAGATGACCTCAACAGAAAAAGTTGAGTTTGATTCATCTTTTTACTTAAAGATAGAGGATTAAATAAATTGATTGTTACTTCAATTTCCAAGGTCATTCAGTAATAATTAAAATGAAACCAACTTTTTTTACAAATGCAGCTGCTTTCAGGAACTGGCTCCAAAAGAACCATGATAAAAAAACAGCCCTACTTGTTGGTTTTTATAAAGTGGGCAGCGGCAAACCCAGTATTAACTGGAGTGAGTCTGTAGACCAGGCGCTTTGCTTTGGCTGGATAGATGGGGTTCGTACATCAATCGATGATACCAGTTACCAGATACGTTTTACACCCAGAAAACCAGGCAGCATATGGAGTACGGTGAACATCAATAAGATCAAAGAACTTTCTGAAAAAGGATTAATGCAGGCAACCGGGATGGCCGCCTTTGATAAGAGGGCTAAAAACAAGTCAGGTATCTATACACACGAAAAAGAAGCTGCTTCATTTTCTGCAGGTTTTAAAAAGCTTTTTAAAGCAAACAAAAAAGCATGGAGTTATTTCCAGGCACTTGCTCCTTCCTATCAGAAACTTTCCATCAACTGGGTAATGAGTGCCAAACAGGAAGCAACACAGGTGCGGCGTATGAATATGCTGATAGCAGAAAGTGAAGCCGGCACCAACCAATGGAAGGATAACAAGTACAAGAAAAAATAATGCACTTATGCAATACCTGAAGATCTTTATTACACTCCTCCTACTGGCAGTTTTACCAGTCTTCATTAAAGCACAGCAAAATGATTTTATTCATGACAAAGGGAAATCGATAGCGCATGCACAGCAAATTGTAAGATCTGTGCTGGGAGATGCACTTTTTAAAAAACATGTAAGTGTGGATACAATGGACAGCAGGATCGTTACCGGCATAGCATACAGTAAAACTTTTATGAATCCCAAAAGACTGGGGATTGATACTAACTATATGGTAATATTTCAAATTACACAGGGGCAGGATACCATCGGGTATGTTTCTGTTTATATTAACCGGGACGGAAAACCTGTTGCAGTCAGCCGGGACCCGTTAAGTTACAGCACACCCGAACTGCTGATCGGCTACAAAAGAGTGTTATTAAATGATTTTAAGATCAGTTATCGAAAGGCAGCAGCAATTGCAAAACAAAAAGGTTTTGCAAGCCATCCATATTTAGTTACCGATACAGAATACGACCACAAAATCTTCAATAAAAAAACCTATGTTAAAGTAAAATATGCCTGGCTTGTGATGGACATAGAATCTGATAAAAAACCGGTAACAGCAACCATGCTTATCAATGCAGAAACCGGCGAAATAGAAAAAGAGGTATATACGCCCCGCATGCCTGGATAAAATTGGTTTTAAAAATATCACGGGCACCCGTTCGGTAAAAACATAAAATTGCTATTTTGAGCAGTAATACTTTATATCAAAAAGAACAACCATTTCAAACTTTACAACAGCCACAAAAAAATGAAAACTGTATTTGATCTTTCAACACAGGCAGAACTAAGCAAAAGGATCAATTCTTTGTCTTCGAAAAATATTGCACAATGGGGAAAGATGGATGCTTACCAGATGATCAGGCATTGTATCCTTTGTGATAAAATGTTTCATGGAGAGATAAAGATAAAAAGGGTTTTTATCGGGCGCCTGCTTGGAAAAATGATATTAAATAAAGTATTAAAAGATAACAGTCCCTTCGGAAAAAACTCACCAACCAGCCCGCTGCTTAAAACTGTTGGTACAAGCGGTGATATAGAAACAGAGAAAAGAGCATGGGCTAACAGTATTGATCAGTACAATAACTATAATCATACTGGTTTTATTCACCCCTTTTTTGGCCCAATGACAAGAGAACAAATAGGGTTACTGGTATATAAACATACGGATCATCATTTAAGACAATTTGGAGCATAACAATTAGTAAAATGGAAAAAACTTTCACCGTGTGTTTATGGAAAAATTTTGGAGCAGCCATTGATATGTTCAGCAATGCTGTTGAAATGTGTACGGATGAACTGTGGGAAAAAGAAAAGAAGTTTTTTTATATGAGTTATCATACCGTGATATTTCTTGATTATTATCTCAGTATTCCCGCCAGGTCGTTTAAACCCTTGCTGCCTTATGCACTCATTGATCCTGCAGGTTTACCTGCAGATGCAGTGGATGACGTAATCCCTGACCGGTTTTACAGCAGGGAAGAAATATTAAATTATATTGCTGCCACCAGTGCAAAATGTAAAAAATTAATCTTAGCTGCCACCAGTGATCAATTGAATAAAAGGTGGATAGAAGATACAGAAGTTGACATACATGGCCTTTGCCCCCCGCTGGTGGTTAATTACAGTATGCTGGAAATACTGTTCTATAATTTCAGGCATGTACAGCATCATGTGGCACAGTTAAATTATATACTGCGGCAAAAAATAAACAAGGCGCCGGACTGGGTGGCAGAAGTGGAAAGCTAAATCGCCTGTTCTTTAATACCATACATTGTGGGCTTTGTGCAAGAATTTACATTAATAACATTACAACCTGACAACACTGCCAGTTGAATAACGTCGCTTTAAAATGCCAAATGAATTAAGACCTTTCTGGGGCCGCTTCTTTAATCTCAACTGGAAATTCGGACTGTTCCTGGTCCTGCTCATTTGTGTGCCCAGGTTTATTCTTGTACTGCAGGCGAATGCTTCGGGTAATTATAAATATATCGGTATCATTATGGTGATCTCCGCGGCAGCTCCATTTATATTCTTAAGCAAATACGGCCGTAAAAAAATTGGAATTACCAGGCCACAAAAAATCTATTGGATACTCCTTGCATTTGTTACAGGCCTGGCAGCAAGTTACCTATTGCATCTTGCAGGAAAAGGGCTTTATGGTGATTCATATGAGAACTGGTATAAGTATATTGGCAAGTCGTATAATATACCTGCAGGCATAGATGCAAAGAGCAAAGCAATACTTTTTACTGTGATGGCTTTTACTGGTATGATATTCAGTCCGGTTGGGGAAGAGCTCTTTTTCAGGGGAATTGTTCATGCAGGTTTTGCTGTATCGCTTGGTGAGAAAAAAGCATTCATTATTGACAGTGCCGCATTCGCAATCACACACATTGCACATTTTGGGCTGGTATTTATTAATAACCAATGGAGCTTTTTTACCTTGCCTGCATTTATCTGGGTGGCAGGCATGTTCCTTGTAAGCCTGCTTTTTTTTGTATTCAAACAATATACAGGTTCAATTATTGGATCAATCATTTGTCATGCTGCATTTAACCTTGGCATGATCTATTGTATATTTTATTTACTTTGAAAACTATTTCAACCCGGATGTATCTAATCATTTTATACTTTCCACCTGAAATAGTCGCTTATTTGATACCTTTAAGTACTGATGCATCCAGGCCGGCGTATTAAAAACGAGTAATATTACAATAAGCTATTAATGAAAAAGGGAAACAGACAAATATTTTACATTGCCACCTTTTCATTTATGCTGTTGCTTATCCCCTGCTTTTTAGTAACTGCAGCTGAAGAAGATGGCACACTTGGCACAGACAGTTTCTGGCAAATATTCATTATCATTTTTAAAATACTGCGGTTCCCCACACACAGCTTATGGTGGAGTTTTTTTTCAGGCAGTAACAGGCTGATCTATTTTTCCGGTCTCATCATCAATTGTATGCTTTATGGATTAGCAATCGAAAAAGTAGCAAATCTTATCAATCCTCCCAAACCGGTAAATAAAAATGAATTCAGGACGGGTACCTGATATAATTGTTACAAATAATTTTCACCGCTTATAAAAAGAACAATATGAAACCAGGTGCATTTTCTCTGAGCCTCAGCGTAAAAGACATAAAAGTTTCCAAACAGTTTTACGAGAACCTCGGGTTTAGTGTATTTGGCGGCGTTATAGAACAAAACTGGCTCATCATGAAAAACGAGCATGCTGTTATTGGCCTTTTCCAGGGCATGTTCCCAAATAATATAATCACCTTTAACCCTGGCTGGGATCAAAATGCGCAAAAGCTGGATCAGTTTGATGATATAAGAGCAATACAGCAGCAACTGAAAAATAAGAACATCAGGCTGGACAGTGAGGCCGATGAAAACAGTTCAGGTCCTGCAAGTATTATGCTGACTGACCCTGACGGGAACACCATCCTGTTTGATCAGCATGTTTAGCATGTAAATTCCCGGAAGAATAATTTACTTTTACCACACTAATGACTAAACATGAAACAGCAGGATCTTACCACCTTAAACCTTGAAGAATTAAAACAAAAAGAAAAAACGCTCAAAACAAGTCTTGGAATTTTTATCGGGCTTTCTATTGTGCTGGTAACAGCACTGATCTTTATGTATGTAAAACAGAAAGCCACTGCTGTAGCAGTTGCACCATTTGTTTCATTTATTGCGATGATCGCCCTGATGATATTTAATAAGAAGTTATTGCTCGATGTACAGAAGGAGATCAGCAAAAGAGAAAGCAAATAAATTACAGGGAGCTGTAATTATATGATCATGTTCAGCAGCAGCACACCAATAAGCCCCATCACAGATACAATAGTTTCCATCAGCGACCAGGAGAGAAAAGTATCTTTCAGGGAAACTTTAAAATATTCTTTGAACATCCAGAAGCCTGTATCATTAACATGAGAAAAAAAGATACTGCCCGATCCGATAGACAGTATCATCAGGTTGGGATTTACACCAAGACCATTTACCATTGGTACCACAATACCGGCAGCTGTTAAACCTGCCACAGTAGCTGATCCCAGGCAGAGCCTGATAATAGCTGCCATCAGCCAGCCCAATACCAGCGGGTGTATGTGGATACCCTGGAAATAAGCAGCAATACCTGCACTGGCATTACTGTCAACCAGTATTTGCTTTAATGCACCGGAGGCTGCTATCACCAGTATGATCATTGCAATATCTTTGATCCCGTCTTCGTACACTGCCATTATTTGCCTGATATTTCTCTGCTGCTTTATACCCAATGTATACGTTACAACCAGCAATGCCATTATCATTAATATAGTAGGATCATTTAAAAATGAAATGAACTGGAGCAATGCCGACCGGTCACGGAACAACAATGATAATAGAGTGGTAACAGCCAGCAAAAAAACAGGAAGTATTGCAGAGAACAAACTATTGACAAAGCCCGGTAACTGACCGCCTGTTTTCTTTTCGCTTACCAGCCCCAATGTACCCTCGCTTTTTATTTTTTTTAATGTTTTTGAAAACAGGGGCCCGGCAATGATAATGGAAGGAATGGCTACGAGTATACCATACAAAAAAGTTTTTCCCATATTTGCATGAAACATACTCACCAGCGTGGCGGGCGAAGGGTGTGGTGGCAGGAAACTGTGTGCCACCGAAAGGGATGCCAGCATTGGTATGGCCACATATACAGCCGGCAGCCTGTACTGGTAAACAAGACTGAATATAATGGGTATTACCAGCACGAAGCCAACATTATAAAATAATGGTATGCCAATGACCAGGCCGGTTATCATCAACCCCCACTGTAAATATCTTTCGCCGCAAACCTTCATAATCTTATCAGCAATTACTTTGGCAGCACCACTTTCCGCCACCAGTTTACCAATCATAGCACCGGCACACAATACCACCAGGATGGAACCAAGCATATCACCAATTCCTTTTTGCAGCGACTTTGCAATGGCTGTGGCTGGCTGTCCAAGCAGGAAGCCCCCCAATATTGCAACAATGATCAAAGCAATAAAAGGATTTACCTTAAGGGTGGCAGTGAGTACAATCAGGACAACGATTATGATAATGAATACCAGGAGAAGCGGCATGCAATAGTAGTTGATAGATGTTAAACACTATGAAGATAGTTTTCTTTATCAAACCGGTAAAAGAAAGCGGTATTAAAAAATATACGGGCCGGCATAGCCGGCCCGTATATTTTTTAATAAACATCCTGGTGAAAATTACTTGAGCTCGTATGCTTTCACGGTGTTACCAACCATAATGTATATCTTATCAGTAGCCTCGTCCACCACAAAAACAGGTGTTGTATCGCTGAAATAAATTTTCTTTGCAGCCTCTCCTTTATCCTTATTCCATACCAGCATACCGTTCCCTTCCGGCATTTCTGAAGGAATATACAGATTATCCTTGGTGGCCTGCGTAGCAAGATACCGTTTACGGGCAGCGCTGTAGAGATCGCCGCCGGCACTTCCCAATGTATTACCCACCGGGTCATTGGGATTTACATCATATGTATTTGCAATAACATTACCATTTGCATCTGTTGACTGCGACAATGTAAAATTGCCTTTTGAAATAGCGTTGATGTTCATGGCAGCACCGGCATAGCCAGCAGCCAACCCTATCGCTTTTCCCCATTTTTTCTTTGTATTGCCAATATCTTTAAAATAGTTATTGTAATTTATTTTACCATCAGCAGCTTCCACTGACACCACGTTCTGGTTAGCACTCATTACAATAGTTGATCCGCCTTTTCTTACATCAAATTTCAATACCTCCTCTTCATCGTTGAATTTTTTCAGCTCCAGTTTTTCTGCCACCAGTTTATAAGAAACATCTTTGAAATTAAATGCATGCAGTTTTTCATTTGCATAGGCATATAATATCCTGTTGTTTTCATCCACCCCAAAATTGGCCTTGCCTTTCAGTTTAATATCCCTGTTCCATACATCTTTTCCTTTTTCATAAGTCAGGATATTTGCCCGCTCTGCTGTTACATACATTACACCTTTTGCGGTGGGTTCTGCCAGCGTAAAAGCGCCTTTCACATTTTCATCCCATACTTTTTCACCGTTTTTATCTACCCAGAAAAAATTTGTCTCATCATCTTTAACCGGTTCAATGGCAAGGATACCATTATCTGTAAACCTTACCTCTGAGATATTGCCCAGCTTGGTATCTTTTTTCCATTTCATATTACCCTCAGCATCCATCACATTTATGCCTGCTTCATTATACACAATGTAATCACTGCCCATCGGTGTTATTCCATTCAGTTCATCCCTCATCTTTATTGGCTCTTTCAAAACGCTGTTACCATTGGCTGTATTCAGTTTGTCAATATATTTTTTATACCCGATGAACAATGCCTTTTTATCTGTGCTGATATAAGCATCGTCAATATTTTCATCATACTCCTTTTTCCAGGAAAGATTGCCGGCTTTACTGATAGCAAATATTTCTTTCTTGTACACCAGCAGCAGGTTCCCGTCTGCATCACTTACCGGTGGTACGTTAAAGGCTGAATTGGTAAAAGATTTGATCGCTCTTTTTAAAGCGCCAATACCGATACCGCCTGTTTTTTCTTTAACCAATGGTACAGACCATGCCTGTTTATTGGTGGTAAAATCAATAAATGATACCGACAGCGTACCTTCCTTTACACTTTCCACCAGCAAACCCTTCAGTGCAGGTATGATGAGCGTGTTCCTTACTTTGATGCCTTCTTCCTTACTGTCATAAATTATTTTACCATCACTTGCCTGGATGATGTACGTGTTTTTATTCTTGGCGATGGAAGTTACTTTTTGTCTTTCTATCTTGATGAACGGTGTACCATCCAGCACTTCAATATCGCCTTCATCCAGGCCAAGAAAATCATTATTCTCCCAGGCAATACTTTTCTTTACCGGGTCAATGGCAATCAGCTTCAGATCGTTGCCGGTAATAAGTTCGCCGGTAGCCGCCTGGATCAAAAAATTTGCTTTGCTTACAAAATTTCCAATGGGGATCTCGAAAGCTGGTTCTGTTTTCTGTGCAGTAGTACTGTGTGACAGTAAGCAAAATGCCATAGCAAGCATTGCTGCTGGTAGTAGTTTTGGGTTCATGGTTTTAATTAATTAAGGGAGGCAAAAATAAGGGAGCATTACGATAAATAATCATATATCCCGGGAATGTGGGTAACTATTCTTTCGCTGGAGAAGTTGATTTACGGTAACCGGTACACATTTCTTAAATCATTCTCCAATAAAGTATATGGGTCATTACAGAATTTAATAAAATCCTTTTCTGACACCTGGCCTGGAAAAGGTGCATAATAATGCGTAGGACTCTTTGTATCATTGCGCCATACGAGTACATAGCAAAGCTTCAGATTACTTCTTTGTAATGTCTTTAATAATTTTTCCGTCCACCAGTCTGCCTCGGGTATTGATTCAAGTCCTGTTTCTGTAAAAGCCACCAGCTTATTTTTCTTCTGCGCCAGTTCTGATATTATTTTTAATTTTTGATACCCGGCTTCCAGGTCATAATGCCCATCCCTGCCAAAGTCACCGTAATTATCCATGCCAAGCATATCCACCCACTCATCACCGGGATACCGTTCTAAAAATTTCTCCTCAGTAGCAAACCTGTTATCTGGAGAAAAAGCATAAATAAAATTGTGCACCTGCAGTGAGTCTCTCAAATAGCCTACCGTAAAACGCCAGAGTGTTTTAAATTCTTCTGCAGTGCAATGTGCCTTTCCCCACCAGAACCAGTCACCATCAAACTCGTGGTAGGGCCTGAAAATAACAGGTACTGTTTTACCATCGTTTCCTTTTAATGACAATGCAAGCGATGCGATCGTTTGAAGAATAGCTTTATATTGATCATGGTAAGCGCCCCCGGGTATTATTAATTTTACTGAAGGCTTTGATACTGTATCCACCCAGTAAAATCCTCCTGCAGAGGCAGGGTTATTAAAATGCCAGCTTACGGTTGTGATGCCACCCCGGTTATAAGTGGCTTCAATATTTTTCTTTAGTGCTGTTTTAGTGTATGCGATCTCATTTTCCGGCCTGCCGGATAAATTACTGAAGTCAACACCAATCAATGCAGGGTGTGAACCGGTAACAGACTTTACGTCACTCCTGTTCTCGTCACCACTCCAGCCATGACCATACTCTGTTGCATGCTGGTGACCAAATAAAATATGTTCATTCGCCAGTTGCCCGAGATTATAGTATAAAGCTTTTGTTTCCTGTGTTGCAGCAGCATCAGTCAACCTGTAATGAACTGCAGGCTGTGCAAATAATTTACCTGCGGCTAACAGTAACAATGCTATAATGATTACCCGGGTGTTCATTATCCCTTTAATATATTTTCAATTGTATTTACTTCATCCCTGCTTAGCGGCAGGTTATTAAGGCTGTCAATATTATTATCCAGTTGTTGTACAGAACTTGCACCAATCAATACAGATGTGATCCTTTCATCTTTTAGCAACCAGGCAATGGCCATCTGCGCCAGTGACTGGTTTCTTTGTTTGGCGATCTCATTCAGCTGTTGAATTTTACTGAGTAATGCTGGCGAAATATCGTTTTCACCAATGGCGCCATTTGTTAATCCACGCCCCACCCTTGAGTCTGCAGGTACACCTTTTAAATATTTATCAGTAAGTAATCCCTGTGCCAACGGGGAGAATACGATACAGCCCACTCCTTCATCACCCAGCACATCCAGCAAACCTTCTTCCACCCACCTGTCCAGCATGGAATACCTGGGCTGGTGTATCAAACAGGGAGTTCCTAATTGTTTTAATACATCAACAGCTGCTTTTGTTTCACCCGCAGAGTAACTTGAAATACCTGCATACAAGGCTTTGCCGCTGCGTACGATCTGGTCAAGCGCCAGCATGGTTTCTTCCACGGGTGTATTGGGGTCAGGACGATGGGAATAGAATACATCAACATATTCAATACCCAGTCTTTTCAGGCTCTGGTCAAGACTTGCAACCAAATACTTCTTTGACCCCCACTCGCCATAAGGACCAGGCCACATATAGTAACCGGCCTTGGATGAAATGATCATCTCATCCCTGTATGCTTTTAAATGCTGGTTGAATATCTTACCAAAATTCACCTCTGCTTCACCAGCCGGTGGCCCGTAGTTATTGGCCAGGTCAAAATGTGTGATACCCCTGTCAAATGCACGGAAGATGATTTGCTCCATCGTGCCGTAATCATCCACGTTGCCGAAATTATGCCACAGCCCGAGCGAAATGGCCGGCAGCAACAAACCGCTTTTACCGCAGCGGTTATATTTCATCGTTTCATACCTGTTAGCAGCAGCAGTATACATGATAAAGTTTTTTAGTGCTGCAAAATAATACTTTAAAATACAGGCACTGCAACATCTTTATTAAGTTTTAAAAGTTTCTATTTGTACTGAAAGGAAGCTTTCAGGTTGCCGATCATCACTTCAAAATCTCCTGGCTCCGTCACAGTTTTCAGCTGTGCATTTACAAATGCCAGGTCATTTTTGTCAATAACAAAATTTACTGTGCTGCTCTCCCCTGCTTTCAGGCTTATCTTCTGGAATGCCCTTAAGCGTTTCATGCTGGGTGTGATGCTGGCATACAGGTCACGGGTGTATAATTCCACCGAATGCTTGCCATCCCTGGCGCCAGTATTTTTTACAGTAATGCTTACCGTTAGTTTACCTCCAGCCGTTAAAGTATTGGAACTTAATTTCAGGTCGCTGTACTCAAAACTGGTATAGCTTAATCCATGACCAAAAGCAAACAACGGATCATAACCACCGCCGGCGTTATCATTGAACACTTCCCTTATTTCTTCTGTAGGCTTGCGGTCGTACATCACTATTTCTCCCATGCTCTTTGGATAACTGAAAGGCAGGCGTCCATCAGGATTATAATCACCATACAATACATCGGCCACTGCTTCGGCAGTTTTTTTACCACTCCAATAGGCCATTAATATCCCCTGCACCTTAGGTTCTGCCGCAGTAATAAATCTTGGCCTTCCTTCTGTAAGTACCAATATCACCGGCTTACCAGATGCCGTTGCGGCATTGATCAGTGCCAGCTGGTTATCCGGCAATGCCAGTTCCCTTGTATTGCCCGGGCTCTCAGCATAAGCATCTTCACCAATGCAAAGCACCACCACATCTGCATTTTCAACTTGCGCACTTATAGCAGCAGCATCATAATTTAAAGCATTATCAAATCCTTTACCGGTTGTAGTGATCACATTGGCAGCACCTGCTTTGTCAGTTATAGCCTGGTAAATCGTTTTACTGTCTGCTGGATACCATTGCTCTTCTTTTCCCTGCCAGGTATAGCTCCAGCAGCCATTCAATGCACTGATGCTTTGTGCAGAAGGACCGGCTACCAGTATTTTTTTATTTTTTGATAAAGGCAGAATATTGTCTTTGTTTTTTAATAAGGTCATTGCTTCATGCGCTGCATCCAGCGCCAGTTGCTGGTATTCAGGTTTACCAAAATTCTTTTTTGCTTCCGCTTCAGGATATGGATCATCAAACAGGCCAACCTTAAATTTTAACGTAAGAATTCTTTTTACTGCATCGTCAATTCTTGTCATCGGTACTTCTCCCTTTTTCACTGCTTCTATTAACAGGTCGTAGAAAGACAGGTCAGACGGCACCATGCTCATATCAATACCAGCATTGATAGCCATTACAACGGCCTGTCTTGGTGTGGCAGCCACGTTATGCCTGTCATACAGGCGTTTTATATCTTCCCAGTCCGTAACGATCAGGCCTTCAAAACCCAGTTCTTTTCTTAAAACATCTGTCAATAAATATTTGCTGGCATGCACCGGTTCTCCATTAATCTCGCTGGAATTGATCATGATGCTGGAAGAACCTGCTTTTACCGCTGTCCTGAATTGTGGTAAATAATATTCCCTCAATTCAATCTCGGGTAAATAGATCGGCGTTCTGTCCTTACCTGTTCTTGAGGCAGAATACCCGAGGTAGTGTTTCATACAACTGGCCACTGCCGTCGGATTTTTCAGGCCATCTTCTTCATATGCTTTGATGGCGGCTACTCCCATTGTTTTACCGATATAAACATCCTCACCGTATGTTTCCGGGAAACGTGACCACAATGGCTGACGGCCAATATCAAGCACCGGTGCAAAATCCCAGCGTATACCGGAAGCCCTCAGTTCTTTGGCGGTAACTTTTGCAATGGCTGCTGCATAGGCAGGATTACGGGTGGCAGCCAGCGCCAGGTTATGCGGAAACAGGGTTGCATCCAGTGTATAGGTCTGGCCATGCATACCATCAAGACCATACAACACCGGTATCTTTAAACGGGTATTCTTTGTTTCATCCTGTATTTGTGTGATCACTTTATTCCAGGTATCGACAGACAGTGCATGTGCAGAGGTATTCAGCAAAGAGCCAACATTATGTTTTACGATTACATCCTTTAATGCAGCCGGGTCGATACTGCCATCCTGGTTACCCCAGCCACCCTGGGCTATCACTGCAAAAGTGAGTTGTGTCATTTGCCCAACTTTTTCTTCAAGGGTCATTTTCTTTACCAGGGCTGCTGCTTTTTGCTGATCGGTTTGCGCACTGGCAACAGATAAACTGCCTGCAGCAAACAATAGTGTGATAATCTTTTTCATGCTGACAAATTGAGGGAATGAATATACAGGTTTTCACTATTAACAAATAGTACCGATGATGTTTAAATCAGCCGTTTGTTAAATAGATACCTGTTTTTGTTATTTTTGTACCAGTGAAATTTTTTACGCTCATATTAAGCCTCTACCTGTTGTCAACAGCTTTTCTTCCCTGCAGCGACGGGGCTGAAAGGGCGGAAGATAAAGGGCAGCATACAAGCAACAATTCCAAAACTGGTAAGCATGGGCACGAAGAAGATAACTGCTCTCCTTTATGCGTTTGCTGCTGCTGTGCCAGCGCTTTTGTACAGCTCACTGCAAGCCATTGCAAAACTGTAAAAAGACCGTTGCCATCAAAAAAGTATGCCCGTTATACTATTGTTTATCCTGCCGAATTTTACGCTTCTATCTGGCAGCCTCCCCAGTTAAGTTAATTACCTGCAATTACGCAATCCGGCATCCGTTCACCGGGTGCTTATTATTAACTTAATTCATTACACAATTGAAAAAAATATTTTCGGTATGGCTGTGCATGTTATGCACTGCACATGCTTTTGCACAACACAGTTTAAAAGCAATTATAAAAGATAAAGAGAGCCGGCAGGCGTTACAAGGTGTTACGGTTGTTTTAAAAGGAACATCCGGTATGGTAATATCAGGTGCCGATGGATCAATACGGATGGACAATATTCCTGCCGGCACACAAACGATCCTTTTTTCGCATACAGGGTATGGTACAGTTGAAAAGGTTTTAGATTTTCCCACTGCAGAGGTATTTATTATTGATATGGAAGCGGAAGAAGAAGACCTGGAAGAAGTAATTATACAATCCACCCGTACCAGCCGCACTATTCAAAACACACCCACCAGGATTGAGACCATCGACTTTGAAGAAATTGATGAGAAGAGTAATATGCGGCCATCAAACGTTTCTATGCTGCTGCATGAAAGCACCGGCATACAGGTACAGCAAACTTCTGCCACCAGCGCCAATGCAAGTATACGCATGCAGGGGCTTGATGGCAGGTATACGCAATTACTAAAAGACGGCTATGCAAGTTTTGGCAATTTCGCCAGCGGCCTGAGTATTCTCGAAATTCCCCCACTTGATCTTAAACAGGTGGAAGTAATAAAAGGACCTGCCTCCACTTTGTATGGTGGCGGTGCTATTGCAGGCGTGGTGAACTTTATAAGCAAAACACCAAAGGAAAAAGCAGAACGTAATTTTATATTAAACCAGTCCAATATCGGGCAAACCAACATTGGCATATTCTCTTCACAGCGAAACAAGAAAATTGGTTACAGCCTGCTGGCATCATACAATTATCAAAAAGCGTATGATGTGGACAAAGATGAATTTACTGAATTGCCAAAGTCCAATGACTTCACCATACACCCGAAGCTGTTTTATTACCCAACCGGGAACACAACACTTATTCTTGGAAACAGTTTTTCAAAAGCTGAAAGAACAGGCGGGGATATTACAGTAATAAAAGGCAAGGCAGATAATGACCATACCTATTTTGAAAGAAACAATACCACCCGTAATACTTCCACATTGGATTTTACACAAAGATTCAGGAATAAAGGCCTGTTATCATTTAAATCCGGCTTCAGTTATTTCAACAGGCAGGTAAACACACCCGGGTACGAATTCAAGGGTATAAATTATAACAGCTTTAATGATATTACTTACACAAAGGATCTTGAAGGACAAACCATATTGATTGGTGGTAATTTCATTTATGATAAATTCTCCGAACACAGTGCAGGAGCAACCGGCCTGAGGAACTTTACCACAACTACCGGTGGCCTGTACACGCAGCATACCTGGGATGCCGGTGAAAAACTAAAACTTGAAAGCGGCCTGCGTGCAGACCTGGTCCACTATTCAAATTCGCTCTACAGCAAAACGGCGCTGTATGTATTACCGAGAGTGTCTGCCATGTTTATTTTCAATAATAAATTCACCAGCAGGATCACAGCCGGCATGGGCTACAAAACACCCACTATTTTCAACGAGCAAACAGAGAGCTTTCAATACAAAAATGTATTACCGCTCAATGGCGTTTCAGGAGAAAAAAGCTATGGCCTGACTGCCGATGTGAATTATAAAACTTCTCTGTCGACAGGGTTAAAACTCAGTGTCAATCAACTGTTCTTTTTTACAAGGATCGGCAATGCCAGTGTGCTGGAAACCGATGGGCAGAACAATCATTACTTTGTAAATGCAACACAACCAGTAAACAGTGCCGGGCTTGAAACCAACCTGAAGATCATTTCGGAGACGGGTGTCAAATTCTTTCTCGGGTATACTTTTACGCATGCTAAAGCAAATGACCTCACCGGCAGCCAGTTCATCAAACTACTCCCTAAAAACAAGCTGAACCTGGCCCTGATCTATGAAAAGGAGTCCAATATCAAGCTGGGACTGGAAGCTTATTTCACCGGCAGCCAGCACCTGAATGATGATACAAAGACACCCTCTTTTTGGGAACTGGGTTTTATGGCTGAAAAAACATTTGGCAGGGTTGCACTCTTTATAAATGCCGAAAATTTTACAGATGTAAGACAAAGCCGCTACAAACGTGTGGTAAATGATCCGCACGATGCTCCAACATTTGATGATATATGGACGCATACAGAAGGAAGGACTTTTAACGGCGGTATCAAGTTAAAATTTTAAAAAATTTTCTTCCCTCCTCTTAACCCCGGCTGGACCGGGGTTATTTTTTACCCGGAATGCCCCGAGTTTCCCTTTCCCGAAAGTATTTTTTCCTGATACGGACAATGGCCATTCTTTTCTTTAAGGATGTTTGTTGGGCAAAAACAATTACTATGTGTGAATTTGATTCTCTTTATCTCAGTGATCTCGGGTACGTGGTACACTGTAAAAAATGCGGCGTTTACCAGGTGGCATTTGCAAGCACTATGCTCAGCCTGAACCAGCAGGATTTTGATATCTTCTGCGGGTTGGTACGCCGCAAATATGAAGAGGAAAATATGATCTACTCAGAAAATGCCAAATGCGTAGTAATACCCACGCCGGCCAAAGGTGTACAAATATTGCTAACACGCAAAGAAGCAGAAAACCTTAACAGCATGCTGGAAGAAGCAGATAACGAGGCAAAGGCGCTGTCTTTAATGAGTTTATTCAACGGGTAAGCTTACTGTAATTTTTCCACGCCAAAAGCAGCCCATTGTTTATTGGCATAATTCAAAAATACAGGCGGCAGCTTTTTAAAGGCAGCGTCTGCTTTTTTCTCACCACCCACTTTTTCATTCTTGAACAGCAGCAGCGAGGCACCACGGATGGCATATTTTTCTGCTCCCCGGTGAAAGATCAGCTTCTTTTCATCGGGACTTACATCACCCTTACAGGAAAGCGCATATAAAAAACAACTCTCTGCCTCCCCATTTTTATCAAGGTCAGTAATGGTCAGGCTGTTTTTGTAAAATTCACAAACCACATCCAGTCCGCACCAGCCAACATGATCATACACTTTCCATAAAAGTTGTGGCGTGTCCTTCATTACAAAATGGTAGGCGTATAATTCCGTTTTGCCTTCATCATCTCCAAAAGTACCTGCCTGTGGTGTTTCATATTTTATCTCTGCTGTTGTAAGGAGTAAGATGTTGACACCATTTTTATCCTCCCACTTTTTTCCCTGCACAATTTTTCCTTTATAGTAGTTACTGTCCAGTCCGGTTATGCTAAATGGAAGCAGTTTGATCTTTATAAACTTTTTTTGTGACCAGGCGGCTGTAACAGTACAACTCAAAATAATAAACAGGCTTAGTAATTTCCTCATAGCGATCGTTTTCTTTTCCAATTTACATGATTGAACTAAAAATAACAGCATATGCTATCAGCATTTTTATTTAGTTGTTAGAATATTGTTAACTGGAAAAAAGTATACAATTTTTGTTATGGAAGAAAGTTATCCATGCATCTGGGAGCAAAACCCGTTGTATGCGCTTATACCCTTCTCTTGCAGTGCTTGCTGTAATAGCCCTGTACTGGCTGGTAAAAATAAAGACTGGCAAAAAAACAGTTGACAAACCCATTAAAGTCGCTGCGGTTAGTGCTGCATCCACAGAGTTGCAGCGCTTAACCCAATATGCAAATGCAGCAAAGCTCTTTGCAAGAAGAAATAAGTTTGATACAGGCTATTGCTTTTTGGTTGACATGAAGCTCCCCTGTGGCAGCAACCGTTTTTTTGTATTTGATATGCAGCAGGATGCTGTGCTTGAGTCCGGGCTGGTAACGCATGGCTATGGAAAAAGCAGCAGCAGCAAGATCAATTTTTCTAATATCCCGGGCAGCAATTCCACTTCGCTGGGCAGGTATAAAGTTGGCGGTGCCTATATGGGTAAGTTCGGGCTGGCATATAAACTGCACGGGCTCGACAGTACGAACAGCAATGCACTCAACCGGTTTGTAGTACTTCATTCACATGAATGTGTGCCTTCCGCAGAGGTAACGCCACAAACTATCTGTATGAGCCAGGGTTGCCCAACAGTAGCTCCCTTATTTCTATCAACGCTTAAAACTTATATTGAGAAAAAAGAAAGACCTGTATTGTTATGGATTTTTTATTAAGCCATGCCCCGGTATTATCCCGGTAATTGTTTTAATGCAGCATCAATCCCTGCCTGTAATAGAGGTTCCATTACTTTATACCCTGCCAGTACAGGATGTATCTCATCGGCTGTATATTTTTTATCCAACCCTTTTTTATCATCTACCAGCGCCGGGTAATAATCTACATAAGCGATATTATTGTTTTGAGCATAAGACCTGATCATTTTATTCAATTCAATTATCCTTTCTGCAGGTTGCGGATCATTCTTTAATGAAAAGCTGTTGGCAGGCAATACAGAGCAAAGCACTACCTGTACATGGTGTTGCTTTGCCAGTTCCACCATCGAGATAATATTGTCCATAATATTCTTCAATGTTACAGGTCCATTATTTTGTGCTATATCGTTAATACCGCCAAGTATCACCACCACTGCAGGATTTAAGTCTGTCACATCCTGCCTGAAACGAACCAGCATCTGCGCTGTTGTTTGGCTTTTTATACCCCTGTTAATATAAGGCCTGTCTTTAAAGAAGGCAGGGTCTTCATCTTCCCAGTATTCAGTAATGGAGTCCCCCATGAAGACAACTCTTTTTTCCCCTGTCACAACCGGTTTTAATGATTCATTTTCCATTGCGTAATATTCAAATTTTGCCCAGCTCTGCTCGGCTCCTTCCTGTTTTTGTTTACAGGAAAAAATCAAAAAAATAAAAACCAATAAGCTGTATTTATACATCATCATGAATAAATTATAATTAAAGAACAGCACAAACGAATATACAAATAAGCAATGAGCACTGTTAAAGAATTGCCAACAACTAATATCATTCTTAAATTAAACGGTATAAATCTTTCTTTCACCGATACTCGCTTTCTCATATAAGAAGCCTTCCATTATTTTACAACATCATCATTTAATAAACCTGTTGCAACAGCAATGAATAAAACTTTACTTATTTATTCATTATAAAAATTAAACCAATGGAACGCAAGGCTTTTTTAAGAAACGGGTTAACTGCACTGGGCATTGTGGCTATAGC
The DNA here is from genome assembly GCA_047600665.1 of Ferruginibacter sp. Classification (GTDB taxonomy): domain Bacteria; phylum Bacteroidota; class Bacteroidia; order Chitinophagales; family Chitinophagaceae; genus Ferruginibacter. Next base: position 68,677 of record JASGKJ010000002.1, on the reverse strand, counting down.
GCCGCTTGCATCCTGCAAAAAAGAAGATGCCTCCGGCAGTAATAGTTCAAACAGCAGTGGTAATGGTGCCGGCACCGGCTCCTGTACAGAAGCACCTACTGAAACAGAAGGTCCATTCCCCACCAAACAACCATCTTCTTATGTCCGCAGTAATATTGTGGATGACAGAACAGGTGTGCCACTCACGGTAAACATTACAATACAAAACAAGAACAACAGCTGTGCTGCGCTTGCCAATGCCATTGTTGATGTATGGCATTGCGATAAGGATGGCTACTACTCTGAATATGGCGGCACCGGTATGCAGAGTGTAAACTATACAGCTGTTCATTTTTTAAGAGGACGCCAGGTAACAGATGCCAACGGGCTGGTAACTTTCACCACTATTTTCCCGGGCTGGTATTCGGGCAGAACCACCCATATTCATGTGCACATATACAATGCAGCGGGCACTTCGTTAAAAGTTACGCAGATCGCTTTCCCAGAAGGGTCGTCAAGTGCCGTGGTGCTCGTAAACACTACCGCCACCGGGTACACGAAGGGAATGAGCGGTTACATTTACAATGCAAACGACAACATTTTCAGCGACGACACATCCGGGATTGAAATTGCGGCTGTGAGCGGAACTGTTGCTGCAGGCTATACATTAACACATACCATTGTTGTGGCAGGTTAATTATTTTGTCACCAGCATTTGTTCTTTATTCAAAATTGTTGCGTCGCACACTTGTACTGTTTTACAAACAGCGGCCTTTACCACCTTAACCCCGGTCATGCACAGGATCACCAGGTTTTGTTACAGGAAAATAATTGACAGCAGCTCATCAAAAGCATGGGAGCGGCTAGTATTTGAAGACAGCTATGCAGAGTTCAGGCTGCAGGCACAGCGTTTTAATCCCGGTAATAAATACAGCAGCTTTGCAGAGATCATAGCTGCCGATCCGGCAGCTGAGCAGCTTCATTTCCTGGTAAGTAATACAGCAGCCGCCTATGCCAGGCAACTGAACGGTAAAATACCTGATGTACTAAACACCCTTGGTAAACATTTTATGCCTTTTACCAATTTCAGGTTTGAGCTCATTCATTCGGATACCAGGGATATTTCCAGGCATACCATTGCCATCAATTTTTATTCAGATCCTGTACACTGGATAGATAGTATCGGCAACACACTCCTGCTGCATATCCCCGGTAATAAAGAAAAAAATGAGTTACTCACTGAAACCTATATACTCCAACCATTCGTAAGCATTTATTCTGTACAGCAAAATGATTAAATGTTATGGCACCTGAAGCAAAAATCTACCTTGCTGATGAAAGAGGTATTACTGAAACCAGCTGGTTCAGAAGTTGCAATACATTCAACTTTGGCCGTTATCAGCACAAGCATAAAACAGCTGCTGGAAACATATATGTTTTAAACGATGACACACTCGCTGGCAGCAAAAGTCTTGCAATGACCATTGAAGAGCCAACCCATGTATTGCTGCTGCCGGTGGTGGGAAGTGTTTCCTACAAAGACAGCAATGATAATATTACCACAACAGCAGCTGGCCAGCTTCAATATAGTCTTTTAGGAAAAAGAACAGCTTATACTGTTACCAACCCTTTTAAAAAAGAACTGGTCAATTTTTTACAGGTATGGATAAAAGCAGGCAACCCTGCTGCTGCCGGCTGCAGCCAGTTTATTTTTGATATTGATAAAAATAAAAATACCCTGGTTAAAACAGGTCCCGGTTCTCCTGCCGTATACATTGGAAAATTTGATGGCCGCCAGGAAACTGTTTTGCCCCTGCAAAATAAACCGGCTTTTGTTTTTGTGATACAGGGTGCGTTTGAAGTACAGGGCGTACTGCTTCATTCACGGGATGGGCTGGCCCTGCAAAACCATCCGTCTATAGAACTGGAAGCTTTGTCAAATGAAGCCATCATTTTTATAATACAGGGTTAACTTATATACCGGCCACCGGCTTCGCCGGTGGCCGGATCAGTATCTTTATCTTCTTAATTCATAAGGTAAAAATCCTCCCTGAAAAATCCCCAACAGTTCATACAGCCAAATACACAATTGGTACAGCAGTATTAACCCGGCTGAAAAAAAGATGTTAATTTACAGTTGATATGAGTATATCGCTGCCCAAATACACTGGCAAAGATTACATGGTACTGGCACTGGTTCTTCTGCCAATAACATTATTATCCAATACCGCCATCTTTGGTACCGGTTATTTCGGTGCCCTCCCTGTTTTTTTATGGGGTACTTTAATAACCGCTGCTGCTTTTGCACTCTTTTTCACGTTGTGTGGCGGGGTGGCTGTACAGCTTAAAAACAGGTTTTCAGGGGAAGACCAGGTATCACCACGTATGGCGTTTATGATATTCACCTTCCTGGTAATGTCAGGCTTATTTTTACTGCTGCTGTTCAATCTTTACGCTTCGATACCGCTTTTCAATTATCATTTTGATGAAAACAGGTTTGTATGGGCTTATTTCATACTGGGCATTTGCAATATCTTTCTTACTTTTTTACATGAAGGTATTTCCCGCTATGAAAGCTGGAAAATAAGCCAGGAAGAAACAGAGCAACTCAGGCAAACCTACCGGCAGAGCCGCTTACAGGGACTAAAAAGCCAGGTGAATCCTCATTTTTTGTTCAACAGCTTAAACTCACTTTCCAGCCTTATCAGCGAAGACGAAGATGCTGCAGAGAAATTTTTGGATGAAATGAGCAAGGTGTACCGTTATATGCTCCGTAATGATGATGATAAACTGGTACCACTGTCAACTGAAATAAAATTTGTTGAATCGTATGCTTATCTTTTAAAAGCAAGGTATGGAAACGGGCTACAGGTGAATATAAATGTGAGCAATACCGAACAATGCCTGCCCCCCCTTTCGCTGCAGACCATCATAGAAAATGCCATTACACAAAACAGTATCAGCAAAACAAGTCCGCTGGTGGTTAGTATTACTAACACGGATAACCGGACACTCGAAATAAGTAACAGCATTCAGCCAAAACAAATCACTGATGCAGCTGATGATGTGGAAGCATACCTTGATAACCTGGTAAATAAATATGCATTGCTGGGTGAAAAAGTAAACATAACAGAGAACGGCCGGCAGCGTATTATTCAATTGTCATTACTCAATCGTAAAAAAGAGGAGGTGGCACCATGAAAATATTTATACCATCCAAAACAAAATGGCACTCCTTTCTTTTTTCAATGCCATTGATCGATATCGTAGTTAACCTCATCCTTTACAAAGAGCGGTTCTGGACAGACAGCAATGTGTGGTTCATTTCTTTTCCATTGTTGTTTGTTATTGGAATAGGGTCGTGGTATTCCCATACAGTATATGAAGATTTTATTGAGCGGAAATTTCCGGAATTGAACCAAAGCAAGCCAAGGATATCCTGGAAAGCCATGGTGCTTTTTTTAATAATGACGCCAAGCATCTTCATCATATTCTGGCTGTACAATTATTTTCATATACTCGGTTACCACTGGCAGCTGAGAGATGTTGCAAAAGGTTTGCTGGTGGGTTTTTCCGTGAACCTGATATTTGAAACTTTGTACGAGGCAGATTATGTACTGGGCAAATACAAAGAAAGCAAAACAGAAAAAGAAACGCTGGAACTGCTCTCTGTACAGGATGAATTTGATACGCTTAAAAACCAGGTGAACCCTCATTTCCTGTTCAACTGTTTCAATACCTTATCATCACTTATCAGTGTAGATAAACAGCGGGCAGAACAATTTTTAAATGAACTCAGTAAGGTGTACCGTTACCTGTTGCGTAATAACCAGGAAAGCGTAAGTACAGTTGAAAATGAGATCAAATTCATCCAGTCTTATTTTAAACTGCTGCAGACAAGACATGGTGATGCAGTGCAGCTGAATATTGAAATTGACAGGCGCTACTATCAATACCTGCTGCCATCCTTATCATTGCAATTGCTGGTTGAAAACGTGGTAAAACACAATGCACTTTCAAAAAGCGAACCGCTGGTGATCGATATATTTTCCACCACGGGCAATAAACTGGTGGTGAACAATAACCTGCAACGGCGTTCAGTAAAAGCGCCAAGCAATAAAGTTGGACTTGATAATATTCATTCGAAATACCAGTTACTGAAGCAAAATGGCTTCCAGGTAATGGAAGGTGAAAAAAACTTTACTGTTGTACTGCCATTAATATGGAAGAACAATATTGCTGAAAATGAAAAAATGAAAGCAGTTTAATTTGATACCGGCTGCAACGCCGTGGTTAAACACCGTTGCGTCGCAATACATTCGTCAGTTGTACTGCTATCATACTAAATATATTTATAACCTTAAAATCCCGTTGGGCAAAGCATGAAAATTTTAATAGTAGAAGATGAAGAACTGGCAGTAAAAAAATTACAGAAAACATTGGCTGCAGTGGATTCAACTGCAGAGATCATCGGCACCACCGACAGTATCAAATCCACAGCCGAATGGCTGCAGGATAATGCTGCCCCTGACCTGATACTGATGGATATTGAACTAGCCGATGGCCAAAGTTTTGAGATATTTAACCTGACTGAAGTAAAAAGCCCGGTCATCTTTACCACTTCATATGATGAGTATGCGCTGAAAGCATTCAAAGTAAACAGCGTGGACTACTTATTAAAGCCAATACAAAAAGAGGAGCTTGAAGCTGCACTCAATAAATTCAAAAAAATGAAAGCCGCTGCTGCGGATATCAACCTCGACAGTCTTGTAAAAGAACTACAGCAAAAATTGCAGCCAAAGGAATTCCGCAAGCGTTTCCTGGTAAAACATGCACAAAAATTGGTAAGCATTGAAATAGACGAGATCGCTTATTTCTTCAGCGATGGCAGGCTTAACTTTTTTAAAACAACTGACAACAGGAAGTTTGTGGTTGACTACACTATGGATGAACTGGATGATATGCTGGATCCTGAAAAATATTTCCGCATCAGCCGTTCTTTTTATGTTTCCATCAACAGCATTGAAAAAATTGATGATTATTTTGGCAACCGGCTTATTCTTTCCCTAAAACCTGCATTGGATAAAGAAGCACTGGTGAGCCGTGAAAAGGTTACAGAGTTCAAAAAATGGATGGGAAAGTAAAAGTTGACAAAAAGGATTGGAGATCAAGGGTCGGTACCGCAGGTCAGACCCGGGTTATCTATTAGATATTTTTACCAGATCAATATTGCCTGATGATCTTTCGTGAAAGTTTTCTTTGGTTATACCCAATAATTTTTCCGTTATTTTTCTATCACAAAGGGTTCCGTTTCTTGCACCTGTGTAATCATTGAATGATGAGTAATGCCAGTCTTCAAGCTTGTTGACAATCCCTGCTTGCAGAGGATTCTGATGTATGTACATAAACACCTGCACCTGGTGACAAATATCATTTGAAACTACCGGCTTCGCTTTCGCCTTCTGCCGAAATAATGAACCCGACCTGTTATTACTTTGATTAAAATATTGAGCGTAGTTGCTTTGTAATAAACGGAAACCATTAGCAAGGACGCAGGAATTTATGTTCCCAACTTTTTTTACTGATGCAGCATCTTCAGTAGCATAGATTAAAAAATGGAAATGATTCGGCATGAGACAATATGCCAAAACTTTGCAATGAGGGAATAATAACCTTCTGAATAAACGGAGAAATTCCAGGTAATCAGCGGCAATATGAAAAATGATTTCCTTATTGTTGCCCTGGTTGTAAATATGATATATTTCTCCTGCCGCAATATTCATACTATAAGATAAGAATATTTGAGCAGAATTTATTAGGGTCTGACCTTCGGTACCGACCCATTGAAAAGAATTTACAGCGGTACCTTCAGCGTAAAGATAGAATGGCTTTTATGTATCTCTGTTTGCATCACGGCCTTAATGGCATCCAATCTTTTTTGCATTACCTGGCTATGCAGCAGGTTATTCAGCTGTTGAATATTACAACTTTGGTTTTTACACTGTATAGTAAAAACAAGTATGTTCTTATCCATATTCGCATATATCTTGCAGTCATCGGCGCCAGCCTTTAACAACCGTTGTATACTTTCTTTAAAAAGCAGGTACGCCTCATGCCTGAACTGCATATCCAGTTTAAGTGATTTTACTTTTTCATCCACCAGCAGTTCAAAATGACTGCCCACCTGGTTATTCAATCCATCAGTATACTCCTGCATGCGTTCCACTGTTTTCTGCATACTGTCATTATCTGGGGAGATGGCCCAGAGCATATCATCCATGCTGTCGATCATTGTGCTGCTCTTACTATGAATCTGTTCAATAAATTCTTTTGATTTCTGCGGCTCTTTATCTGCTTTTAATCTTGCCATTTCACTCAGCACGTTAATGTTATTCAATGCGGTGCTTACTTCTTCATGCAGGTTACCTGCAATATTGCTCCGCATTTTTTGCAGGGTGGCTTTACGTTTCATTCTCTCTTTGTCAAGCCAGAAAAACAGGCCGCCAATGATCAAAAACAGTATACTGTAAAACCACCATGATTTCCAGTAGGGTGGCAATACCTGGAATGCAAGTCTTAATGGGTGTGTCCCCGGTTTTCCATCGCTGGTAATGGCATTCACCAGCAAAGTATATTTGCCCGCCGGCAGGTAGGAATAAACCAACTCCATCGATTTGTCCGCCTGTCTCCAGTCAGCATCAAGACCTTCCAGTTTATATTGCAGCATATAAACTGTATGGTACGATAAAGTGGACAGGTCAATAATGATAGAGTTTTCATTTGCTCCAAATTTGATAGCACCCAATTGCAGTAAAGAATCCAGCCGGACGGACTGGTTCATTACTTTAAAATCAGTGATATGTATTTCTGGTGAACCATTATCGATCTTTACAGCAGGAGGGTTAAAAGAAAGCATCGTGGCAGTTGTACCCATCAGTATCCTGCCATCCTTTAATTTATAAGCGGCATTAAAAATAAAGTAATCATTACGGATGCCCGAAAGCCGGTTAAACCTTGCCAATACCCTTGAGCGGACAGCAATCCTGTACAAAGCAGTAGTAGTGCCCATCCACAAATACCCTTCCTTATCTTTTTCAAGGGAAGCAACATAACCGGATATGCTCTCGCTGGTGATGATAGAAGACAGCTTACGAAGCACCCGGTTATAAGATAACAGGTTGGCGCCTGTTGCAATGATCATTGTACTGTCACTATACTCCAGTATGGAATGAACTGTTTGTTCGGGCAATTTCATAGCGCCCGGGTCCTTCTGGTGAAAATGTACCTGTACTTTCCCGGTTACAGCATCCAGCATGTAAGCACCTTCAGCAAAGGTGCCCACCCATACATAGCCCTCTTTATCAACCAGTATTTTATTTACTCTTACAGAAGGTATTGCTTCAATTTTCTTTATCCCATCCTTAAACACCCCGGCTCCTTTTACTGCATCCCATTTAAAAACACCATCAGCCTGTGTACCGATCCACAGGTTGCCGTTCTTATCTTCTTCTATTTCTCTTATCCTGCTTAAAAAAATGGAAGCATCATAGTACTGAACTTTTTTTGCTGCCTTATCATACTTGTATAATGCATCACGGGTAGCCATCCACGCAAATTTTCCATCACGTGTTTCGCTGATCTCCAGTACCGGCGGTACTTTGTTGTCTTTAAAACCGGTTATGTCAAGCGGCACAGGGTTAAGATCATGATCATACCGCAGCATCGCTTCATCCCAAATACCACAAAGGATGGTTCCATCTGAATCTTCCATAAAAGTGACTGGTGCCGAATCACTGTATTTGCCTGTAGCAGGATTATTATGTATGGTGTTGGTGAAAAATTCTTTTGAGGGGCTAAAACAAAACAGTCCGTTATTAGCAGTGGCCGCCCACATATTCTGTTCTTTGTCTTCCACCAAACAGGTTATCTTAATAAACTCAATGCTCCTGTCGTCTACATAACCATTATACACCTGTTCAAATTTTCTTTCCTTTTCAAGGAACTTAGCAAATACTTTTACCCCGATCACCCATACGCTCCCGTCACGCTGCTGCATAAATTCATTTACCTCGTAGTAACTCTGCAATCCTTTCTCAAATTCATATTTTTCTATTACGACCTCGTCTCTTTTGGTATCATAACAATAAACGTATGGATATTCAGCGCTCAAACCTGCCAGCCATGCACGGCCCTGCCTGTCAAAAAATATTTTATACAGTTTTGTTTCAGGTGTAAAATGTTCCAGCAGTTTTTCATGCGCTGTATTTAATGTAGTAGAACTTAACTGTTTTGTTTCCTGGTTGTAAACTATAATACCCGAATCTTCCGTACACATCCAGTATTTCCGGGTACCCGGCTGTTGCACCAGTTCAGTAATTTTCAATCCCTGGTTTACATTGATAAAATTATGAGCAGCAGAAAATTCATTTTTCTCTTTGTTGTAGGTAACGAATTCTTTTCCGGGCAGCAGTAAAAAAACGTTACCATATTCATCTGTCACCAGTTTTTTATTAAGCAGGGTTGCCTGTAAAAAAGATTCATTCTTCACTTTTACCACGGCAGGCTGAAACGTAAAACTGTTCCGGTTGAAAATACCCACCTTCCCATCAGCTGTCATTATCCACATGTTATCATGCCTGTCAAACAATATTTGCCATATACCTTTGGATGGAATAGAAGCAGGTTCGCTGCTGCGGTGCCGGAAAGCTTTATATCTTATACCATCATACCGCTGCAACCCATCGTTGGTGCCAATCCATATATAACCCAACTCATCCTGTGCACAGGTATTCACCTGGTAAGATATAAGACCTGACTCCGCTGTGTAATGGGTAAAGTTATAGCGGCGGCCTTCCTGTGCCACGCCGGCACCGGCCAGTATGACCAATAGAAAAGTGTAAATAAATTTTAACAAGACGGGGAGCGTTTATAACCACCAAATTTAGTGAAGGGACTCTTTACAGCAGCCCAGTTCATACTGTATTTTACACAATTCATACAGGTATATCACCGCTGGCAGCCTTTACAACACAACCCGGCATGTAAATGCAGCTTACATCCTGTACATATATTATCACAATTCATCCCGGTTGGGATTTTCTCTGTTTTATCCTGTTATTAATCTTGCAGGAAAAATAAACTTATTGTATGAGCCATGAATTAAACAAAAAAGAAGCCGGCAAAAAAATACTTTTTGCCAATTTTCCTGCGGATGGTCATTTTAATCCATTAACGGGATTAGCTGTTTACCTGGGCAGTATAGGATACGATGTAAGATGGTATTCCTCTAAAAGCTATGCAGACAAACTGAAAAAACTACAGGTACCACATTACCCGTTCAAAAGAGCTGTTGATGTAAGCGATGGTAATTTCAACGATGTATTCCCGGGCAGGGAGAAACAACGGTCACCCATTGCAAAATTAAAATTCGATATCGTTCATGCATTCATCCTGCGGGGGCCGGAATATTATGCTGATATCATTGACATCTATAAAGAATTTTCATTTGACCTGCTGATCGCAGACTGTGCCTTTACAGGTATTCCTTTTGTAAAAGATGTGATGGGTATCCCGGTTATTTCAATCGGTGTATTCCCGCTTACTGAAACATCCAAAGACCTGCCGCCGGGCGGACTGGGTATGGAGCCATCCTATTCCTTCTTTGGCAAAATAAAACAGGCTATCCTGCGGAAACTGGCAGACAAAGTACTTTTCAGGGAGCCGAACAAGGTGTTACACCAACTGCTGGATGAATACAATATCAGCCACAACAAAGAATCTGTTTTTGATATGCTTAGTAAAAAATGTAACCTGCTGCTGCAAAGCGGAACACCCTGTTTTGAATATTTCAGGAGTGACCTGAGCAAACATGTAAGGTTCATAGGTCCCCTGTTACCACATCATACAAATACAAAACAGGCACACTGGTTTGATGAAAGACTGAACAGGTATCATCGCATTGTGCTGGTTACACAAGGCACTGTTGAAAAAGACGTAAATAAAATCGTTATTCCAACGCTGGAGGCATTTAAAAACAGTGATACCCTTGTAATATGCACTACAGGTGGTTCACAAACACAGGCATTAAAGGCAAAGTATGATCACCCCAATATAATCATTGAAGATTTTATTCCATTCTCCGATGTGATGCCTTATGCGGATGTGTATATTACCAATGGTGGTTATGGTGGTGTTATGCTGGGTATACAAAACAACTTACCAATGGTGGTAGCCGGTATCCACGAAGGCAAAAACGAGATATGTGCAAGGATCGGTTATTTTAAACTGGGTATTAACCTTAAAACAGAAAAGCCGGCTGCTCCACAAATAAAAAACGCAGTGAACGAGGTCATTAACAATAAGCTGTACAGGCAGAATGTAGAAAAGCTGGCTGAAGAATTTACCCAGTACAATCCAACGGAACTTTGTGCCAAATATGTTACTGAACTGACAGAGAAGAATTTCTTTAAACCAGAGAAGCTGCTTTCAAGAGCATCCTGATACATTGAGCGAACATTAACTGCAGGCAAAAGCCTGCAGTTTTTATTAGTACTGAAAGTGTATGCAACATTTCATACACCCGTTTGCACGTTTCATACAGCAGCACATTGCAGAGCGAGTGTTAATAAAAGAATTTTGTACCCAGATAAAAAAACAAACATTTAAAAATTAAAGCCATGAAAAGAACATTTTTTTTACTGTTAGCAATCGCTGCAACAATGAGCAGTTTTGCACAGCCAGTCAAAGACCCCAACAACGCCACTAAAAAAGTGGTTATGAAAAACGCCATTACTTCAGTTATCATTAACGACAATCTTTCTGTCGTACTGCTGAATGATGCATCAAAAGAAATTTTGATAGAGGGCAGCGAAAATGTATTAGACCAGTTTTTGGTAAGTGAATCAAAAAACGGCATTACGATCACCAATAACTCCGGCAAGGGAAGAACAGCTGCACTGGTATATATACCTGCTGCGCTGATCAAGAAGATCACCATTAACGGCGCTTCTGCCATTTCAAGTTATGAAATGCTCAATAATAAAAATATTGATGTACTCGTAAACGGCGACTGCAAATTATGGTTAAAAACATATGGAGCCGTTAACGTGGAAGCCACATCCGATTTTGATTATACTTACACTGCAAGGGTAATAGCAGAATAACCAGGGGTTTCAGTTGTGATATATAACCCTGCCGGACCGGCAGGGTTTCTTTAATCATTAAAAATTTAAAAAAATATTTATATGCAACGGCATAATATTTTCAACCAGGTACACAAAGGCCTGCGGGCAATGCTGTATGACACAGCGCTCACCATTCAACAAACAGATTTTACAAAAGCCACCGAGGCTGCAGTGGTAACCCGGAAAATTGAAAAAGTATTACACGCTTTTCATTCGCATGCATCCAAGGAAGACAAATTTGTACTGCCTGCCGTCGAAAAAAACGACCGGTCTCTGGTGAACGAATTTGAAGCAGAACATGAAACGGATGAGATACTCGGCAACCAGCTTGCGGAATTAATTGATAAGCTGAACAGTTCCACTGATGAAGACACGATACTGGATACCGGTTATGAGATCCTGAAAGCATTTAATAGCTTTACCGCATTCAATCTTTACCATATGAATAAAGAAGAAGAAAAGATCAACCGCAACCTTTGGGATCATTACACCGATGAAGATATCCTTGCTATTGAAGCATCGATTGTTGCAAGTATACCACCCGCCGACATGCAGTTATTCAGCACCTGGATGATAAAAGGCATTAATAATGCGGAAGCAGGCAAATGGCTAAGTGCTGTACAACTCCATGCACCCGCCCCGGTTTTTAATGGACTGACCGCTATGGCAGCAGCAGAACTTTCTCCGGAACGCTGGCGTATCATTAAGGAGCAGCTTACAGGAGAAGCGATCGTTGTGTAATCATCATTTCAAACCACTATCATAACAGTTCATACAACAGCTCCTTGCACCACCAGTTGCTTCGATCGAAATTTGCATTATCAAATTAAAACAACATGAAAAAGATAAAACAAATTCTCGAAGCAACTGTACTGGTAGCAGCATTACCCGCCCTGGTATATGCCGAGTTAAACAGGAAAGCCAGCAATATTCCTTCCATAGCTGAGCAATATAAAACCGAAGCTGAAAAAACAGCAGGAACTGCTTTGCATAAAAACAACAATACAGCACCAATGTTCTCGTTGCTGCAAACAGATAAATATCATTTTTAAACACTCACAAAATAAAGTCATGAAAAAACAAACATTGAACACCCTCGTATTGCGCCTGCGCATCTGCATCCTTGCACTGGCTGCTGTTATTGCATGTGCCTTTTTATTTTCTTTCACTGTAAACAAGATCACCGGTGATTTTTTAAAACAGCTGGGCATTAATAAAACCGATGCTGACAGCAAAATAATCAACGGCTTTATCGGTGGATATGTGGATGTATATGGTATTAAGAACATTAAAAATATCGCTGTTGGCAACCGTACTGCCATCACGCTGGACCTGCTTCAATATGCCAAGCAGCAAATAAACACGCCTGCGTTTAAAAAAGAATATGAAGCATTAAGACAAAGTAATAAACCAACACCTGCCACGCTGCAAACACCGCAGGAAATGAAAAAAGAAATGATCGACCGTTATAAAAAAGCGATACAGGAAACAGAGGTAAGTGTTAAACAAGCGGATGCGTCCGTAAAACCAATTTTTGAACAAACACTGGTGACAATGAAGGAAGAACTAAAGAAAGCAGAAGATCCGAACAACAAGCAGATGAAAAGTTATGAAAAGAATTATCCTGCTATGGCAAAACAAACAGAGCAAAGCAATGAGTACCAGTTAAAACAATGGAATGAAAAATATCCTGAAAGTGCTTTACCATTCATTAAACAACGTTTACAACAATTTCTTGATGAAACAGCTGATATTGATTTTACGGCCGAACTCAAAACAAAAAACAATATGAAGGTTTTTGTAAATCCTGTGTATGAAGGAAAAGGTGACCGCTGGAAAATGGCTTTCCGTGCAGGTAAAGAAGTGGTAACTCCTGCAAGAAAATTTATACAGGACTGGCTGGCTGAATTGAATTAATACTTCTCCACTACAACAAATCAAATAACATGAAGAAAGTATATCCATATACAATTGAAAATAGTATTGGTGAAAGGATCATCTTTGAAAAGCTGGTACAGGAACCGGATGGTGACAGGTTGCTGGTAGAAAACTTTGTTGTGCCAGGCAGTGGACCTGTGATGCATACACACCTGCTGCAGGATGAAGTATTAACTGTAGTAAAAGGGAAGATGGGTTACCAGGTACTGGGACAACCAAAGCGGTATGCCGGTGAAGGAGAAACAGTGGTGTTCAAAAAAGGTACGCCGCATAATTTCTGGAATGAAGGCAATGAAATATTAAACTGCAAAGGCTATATTAAACCTGCCAATACGTTTGAATTTTTTATTAGTTCCATTTTTGATGCACAAAACAAAACGGGTACTGCAAAGCCGGCAGCTTTTGATGCAGCTTATTTACTGACACGTTATTCCAAAGAATATGAAATGGTGGGCATTCCATCACTTGTAAAAAAAGTGATCATACCTGTTACATATCAACTGGGAAAATTGCTGGGGAAGTATAAAAAATTTAAAGACGCACCAGCGCCGGTCGTAAAATGATCATCTTAACTCGAAAGGTTGGTTAGCTGCTTTTTTTGCAGGAAACCAGGAAGCAAGAAACGCAATAAAAGCAGCGGTGGCGGCTACAAGAATAAAATCACTTAATACAAGTTGTACCGGGAAATAATCGATAATAAATGTACCGCCCTGCAGTTTAATCAATTTATATTTTACCTGTAAAAAACAAATGATGAGTGCAAGCAGGATGCCGGTGCCGGCGCCAATGCCGCCCAGCAGCAATCCTTCGCTGAGGAATATTTTTTGAACCATTGATTTATCGGCGCCCATACTTTGCAGTACGTTGATGTCTTTTTGTTTTTCCAGCACCAGCATCGTAAGGGCGCTGATCATATTAAAGGCAGCCACCAGCAAGATCAAAGTTAATACGGCATAGATAACCCATTTCTCCATCCGCATGGTGTTGTACAGGCTCATATTCTGTTGGTACTTACTCTCCACTTTATAATTACTGCCAAGTAAAGATTGTAATTGTTTTTGTGCCCTTTCAACAGGTGTATTTGTATGGAGTTTTATTTCGGCAGCGCTGTATTCATCGGCTGCAAAACCCATTTGCTGTTTTACAAAATCAATATTGGTGATGCAATAATTATTATCAAAGTCCTGCTGTATGGCAAATACACCTGTGGCAAGGGCATTACCTTCTGTAATCGACTCTTCTAAGTTACTTGCAGATATTTTTCCTTTTCTTGGCAGTACCAGTGTTACTTCGGATGGCTGAACCGCCCCACCCACATTGATCTCTGCGGCATTTTGTACCCCGGCCCCCACTATCAGCCCCGGGTTATCTGCAGTGCCTAATTTATATGAACCCTGGTAAATTTTATCCGCTAATTCTGTTACATACTTGTAGTTTTCATCCACTCCTTTCAGCATAGGCACACTCTGCTTTTCCTGTTCTTTATTTAAGATCAGCGTTCGTTCTTCTGCCACCATAGAGACAGCATTGATGCCGGGCTGTTGTTTTAATTTATTTATTTCTGCAGCAGTGAGGATAAATGTTTTGCCTTTGGCAGGAATAATTTTGAGGTCGGCATAAAAAGAAGAATACAATGATTTTACCAAACCTTCGAAACCATTAAAAACACTCAGCACCAGTATCTGGCAGGCTGTGGCAAAAGCGATCACTCCCACCGTTACCCATGCTATAATATTAATGGCATTGGCAGATTTTTTTGCTTTAAAATATCTCCAGGCAAAATTAAGGTACAAGGGGTTTAGAAGTTTAAAGGTTTAGAATGTTTAGTTGTTCAGTATTGAATATCTTTTAATAGGTTTAAACCGTTCGTATTCAACTTTTCAATTCCCTTATTTCAGATTTCTTATTTCTTATTCCTTTCCTCGTCTTCCTTTTTTATTTTATCAAACAGCTCTTCCATTTTAAAAACATAATCCAGCGTATCATCAATGTAGAATTTCAGCTCAGGTATGCTGCGTAGCTGGTGGCGGGTGCGGATCCCGAGTTCTTTACGTATTTCTTTATTCTTTTCTTCAAACTTTGCCAGTGCTGCCTGTGTATCTTTTACCTGGAACATACTCAGGTAAACCCTTGCCTCAAAAAGATCGGGTGTTATTTTAACCGAAGCAACAGATACCATACCCCCATCAATCATCAGCAATCCCATCCTGCGGAGTATATCATTCAACTCTTCATTAATAAGGCCGGCCACCTGTTTTTGCCTTTTAGTTTCTGCCTGCATATAAAATTATATTTAAGTAAAGGTAGGCTGTTTATAAATGTCTTTCAATACCGGTGTTTGTTCCTCTTCCCAGCATTCGGTGAAAGAAAAGAATAAGCTCTATTTGCAGTATCCTCTTAGCCAAATAACCCAATAATAACCTGCGGCAGGCTCCCTGCTGCTATTCCAGTGTAAATGTTATGGGTTGCCGCCTGTATGCTTTTACTTTTTGATTGTACTGGATAGCAGGGTTCCACCGGGGGCTTTTTTTAATAATCCTCTGGGCTTCCATATCCAGTTTTTCTATGCCGGGTTTTTCTATTTTTGCTTCAGAAACAGTTCCATTCTTATCGATTACAAACCAAATTAATGCCTGGTACCTGCTACCGGGAGCAATATATTTATTCGTTTGCACTCTTTGCAACGCGTTGGAAAGATATTGTACCCATGCAGGCTGCCCGCCGGGAAATGATGCCTCCTGTTCATAAATACAGCTATCCGTTTGCAGGCTGCCATCTTCCATAAAACAATTACTCTTAACCATTTTATCTTTGCTGAATACAGCAGTCATACTTTTTTGAGTAACTTCAGTCTGGTAGAAATAGTTCCATTCGCCATTTTTTAAACCATTGATATAGTAACCTTCATAACGAAATTTTCCGTCATCATAATAACCCTTACACCTGCCTGTACCAGTTTCATCAAGCATACAGGAATCCCGTACCGAACCGTTTTCATGCCATGAAATATTTGCTCCTGTCATTATACTATCTGTATAATGAAACTTAGCTGAAATATTGCCTTTTGAATTCCAGCTAATCCAGTCCCCATCTTTTTTATTGTTTTTATATTTTCCCTGTGTTTCTTTTTTACCCGGAAAACTATAATATATATACTCGCCTTCTTTGATAAGCCCCATAGAATCTTTGCAATATCCTACGCTTCTTAAAGGCGGCGAACCACTCGCTTTGTAATACACTTCTCTTTGCCACAGAATATCTGTATCAAGCAACTTATAAATAACCGCCTGGTATCTGGCCTTTTTTTCATCCGTTGTTGGTTTTTCGTCAATATCAACATAATATTTTACAGCATTTTGTTGTGCATGACAGATTCCGTGAAATAATAATGTACAAAACAGTAATTTTTTAATCATCAGTAAACGTTGAGATTTATGCCAATATAAAAAGGGAACATTCCTGTCCCCTTGCAATTTTTTAAAAGCAATCTTTACTTAACAGATCCCATCTTGGCTTCGATGCTCAGCGTAGCATGTGGTACGGCACGTAACCTTGCTTTATCAATCAGCTTACCTGTTACACGGCAGATACCATACGTTTTATTTTCAATACGCATGATCGCCTTTTCAAGATGGTCAATAAAGGTTATTTGGCGGCTGGCCATCTGGCTCAGTTGCTCTCTCTCCATACTCAGGCTGCCGTCTTCCATTGTCATGTAGCGGTTATCGCCTTCATCACCACCCATTTCATCTTTACGGGTGATCAATCCCTGCAGGTATGACAGTTCTTTTTTAGCTGCTTCCAGTTTCCGCATGATCAGTTCCCTGAATTCTGCCAGCTCATTATCGCTGTAACGCAGTGTTGGTGCACCCGGATCAACCGGTGCTTTATCCAGCACTGATTTTGTAAAATCAGGTTCGTATTTACGGGCTGTTTTAGTCGTGATCTTTGGTAAAACCACCGTTTTGGCTGCAGGTATTTTTATATCTTTTGCCTTAACATCAGCACCAGACTTGGTGGCCGCAGGTTTTGCAGCGCTCTTGCTTTCTTTTTCTTTCTTTGTCATGTGGTTAGTAGCCGCTTTTACAGGAGCCGGGGCTTTTATTACCGGTTTGGCGGTTGGCTTTGCCGCATTTTTAACCGGGCTTGTTTTCTTTGCCACCGTTTTAGATTCTTTTTTTACTGGTTTAGCTGCTTTTTTAACAGCAGGCTTAGCGGTTGGTTTCTTGGACACAGCCTTTTTAGGAGCAGGTTTAGCTGCCTTTTTAGCTGCTGGTTTGGCGGGTTTTACAACTTTTTTAGCAGCGGGTTTGGCTGCCGCTTTTCCCTTTTTAACGGGGGCTTGCTTTTTTGTAGCCATACTACTATCCTTTTTTAAGTATGTTCACTTTTATAATAGCATTATTCACCTCAATTTCGAGGCCGTTCGTCAAAACGGGTAAAAAAGCAAGCGAATCTGCCAGAATTTCGGCGCAAATATAGTCTTTATATCTAATTATTGCCGGTTGCACATCTTTATTTTCCAGCACCTCCACATTTATCCTGTCAGTAAGAGCATACCCGTTGTCTTTCCGTATATTCTGTACCTTATTTACAAATTCCCGGGCAATTCCTTCGCTTACCAGTTCCTCTGTCAGGGTGACATCCAGGGCAACAGTCAGCGGGCCACGACTGGCTACTTCGTAACCGGGTATTTCATCGGTAGCCACTTCCATATCTTCCGGGTTGAGGATGATTGCTTCTTCACCAGCTGCTTCATAACCCGGGTTCAGTAAATAGTTACCCTCCATAGCCTTATCGATCGTGCTGTTATCAAAAGCCAGGATGGTTTCTGCCGCCCACTTCATTTTTGGCCCCAGTTTTTTACCGAGGGTCTTGAAATTAGCCTTGGCCTTTTTGCGGATGAAATTATTATCGGTTGACAGTATTTCCACCTCTTTTATATTGGTCTCAGCCTTTATAATATCTTCCACCTGCTTTATCCTGCTTACCATGCCTGCATCTATCCCCGGTATGGAAACCTTCTGTAAAGGCTGCCGCACTTTTATATTAACTTTTTTTCTTACAGATAATATAAGGGAGCAAAGATCCTGTGCCAGTTGCATCCGCTTTTCTAATTCTGTATCTATAACTGCGCTATCAGCTTTAGGATATAATAAATGATGGATGCTTTCAGCCTTGTTCCTGCCGGTAACAGCCGTAAGATTACTGTAAAGGGCATCTGTAAAGAATGGCGACACAGGTGCCATAAGGATCAGCACAGTTTCAAGACATTCATACAATGTCTGGTAAGCACTTACTTTATCGGTTTCATATTCACCTTTCCAGAAACGGCGGCGGCAAAGGCGCACATACCAGTTACTCAGGTGCTCATCTACAAATTCCTCTATGGCACGGCCGGCCTGTGTAGGTTCATACTGGTCGAAATAAACAGTTGCCTTTTCTATCAACGTATTTAAAGAAGATAATATCCAGCGGTCTATCTCCGGTCTTTCCTTAACAGGTATATATGCTTCCTTAAAACTAAAACCGTCCACATTTGCATACAGCGCAAAGAACTGGTATGTATTATATAAGGTACCGAATATCTTCCGTTGTACTTCTTTTATACCTTCTTCATCAAACTTCAGGCTGTCCCATGGCGATGCATTAGTAATCAGGTACCACCTGGTTGCATCGGCCCCATACCTGTTGATGGTATCAAATGGATCTACCACGTTACCATGACGCTTGCTCATTTTATCACCATTCTTATCCAGCACAAGGCCATTACTCACTACGGTTTTATAAGCAACACTATCAAATAATAATACACCCAGCACATGCAGGGTATAAAACCAGCCCCTTGTCTGGTCCACACCTTCGGCGATAAAATCTGCCGGGAAATTCTGTTTGAATACATCTTTATTTTCAAAAGGGTAGTGCCATTGTGCATAAGGCATGGCGCCGCTGTCAAACCACACATCCACCAGGTCAGATACTCTTTTCATTGGTTTACCCGAATCACTTACCAGGGTTATTTCATCCACGTAAGGCTTATGTAAATCGAGTATGCCTTCATGTAAATAATGCTTGTTTGTTTCCCCTCCCAGCACCTCTGCTGCTTTTTTTATTTCAGCATTCAGCTCAGCAATGCTGCCAATGCATTTCTCTTCTTCTCCATCTTCTGTACGCCAGATTGGTAATGGAGTTCCCCAGTAGCGGCTTCGGCTCAGGTTCCAGTCCACCATATTTTCCAGCCAGTTACCAAAACGGCCCGTACCGGTGGCAGCCGGTTTCCAGTTGATCGTCCTGTTCAGTTCCACCATTCTTTCCTTCGCTGCCGTGGTTTTGATGAACCAGGCATCCAAGGGATAATAAATGATCGGTTTATCCGTACGCCAGCAATGCGGATAGTTGTGCTCGTATCTTTCTTTCTTAAAAAGCTTCCCTTCTTCCTGCAGTTTCAATACGATCCTGTCATCAACACTCAGGTATTTTTTAAGCTCTTTTATTTTACCATTGGCTTCCAGTACCTGTTTTTGTTTTTTAAACTCAACTTCTTTCTCATCCTCTTTCAGGTAATCTTCTTTTACATATTCATCACCATATAAAAACACGCCATCTTTTACACCTTCAAGAAAGCGCCCCCGCTTATCAACCAATGTTAATATGCCGAGATTGTTTTTCTTTCCCACTTTAAAGTCATCCGCACCAAAGGCAGGCGCCGTATGGACGATACCGGTACCATCTTCAGTAGTTACAAAATCACCCAGCACCACTTTAAATGGCTGAGCCCCCGGCGCAGCTTCTTCTATTTGTGCAGGGGTATTCGCTTCACAAGGGAGCAATTGTTCGTACTGGATATTTTCAAGTTCCTTCCCTTTGAATTCGGCCAGTTTTACCCAATAATTAATTTTACCACCCTTTAATAATTCTTTGCCTAATTCCTTTGATTCTTCTTCGGTCCGTTCTGCTTTTGAAAACAGGTACTGGATATGAGAATTTGTTGGATCTCCCATGAAAGCACCTTCCACGCTATCAACAGAACCGGCAAAAAACTTTGAGCACAAAGATTTAGCAAGAATAACATTGCAAGGCTCAAACGTGTATTGATTAATAGTTCTCAATAAAACATAATCAATGTTAGGTCCTACTGTCAAACCTAAATTTGAAGGCAGCGTCCAGGGAGTGGTTGTCCAGGCTAAAAAATAAGCTTCATGCTTATAAAATGATTTTTCTTCTGAATGGCTTATGATCTTTTCAAACAGGAACTCGCTCTTGTCATTCCTGATAACCTTAAACATCACCACTGCACTCGTATCCTTTACATCTTTATAGGTGCCTGGCTGGTTCAATTCATGCGAACTTAAGCCAGTACCGGCTGCAGGTGAGTATGGCTGTATACTCACACTTTCATAGAGCAGGTTCTTTTTATAGAGTTCGCTCAGCACCCACCAGAGGGTTTCCACGTAATTGTTTTCAAAGGTGATATAGGGATCATCCAGGTCAACCCAATAGCCCATCTTACGGGTGATATCATCCCACTTGTCTTTATATTTTAATACCTCTTTACGGCAGGTGGCATTGTATTCCTCCACTGATATTTTTTTACCAATGTCTTCTTTTGTGATGCCCAGTAATTTTTCAACGCCCAGTTCCACGGGCAGGCCATGCGTATCCCAGCCGCCTTTACGTTTTACCTGGTAACCCTGCATGGTTTTGTAGCGGCATACCAGGTCTTTCAATGTTCTTGATATCACGTGGTGAATACCGGGCATACCATTCGCACTCGGCGGGCCTTCGTAGAAAACAAACGGGGAATTTCCTTCTCTTAATTCCACACTTTTTTCAAAAGCATGGCTCTTTTCCCACCCGGCCAGCGTTTCTTCACCCATTTTGGGAAGATTGAGCTGCTGGTATTCTTTATATTTTGCTGACATAATTTTTTACAGATATGATAAAAATGTTTGCAAAGGTAGTGAAATAGAATGGCCGTGAAAGCAGCTAATTTGCTGTTTTTTAGGTGTTTTTACACTAAAAAGCCGCAGTTTTCCACAATCTGGAACTTTGGCATAATATTAGCGCACTATTAAATGAAACCGGATTCTAGAGAACTATCAAATCGAAAATCCAGTTTTCAGCCAATATCTTATTGTAAGCATTTAACGGCCCTGAGGTTTGGCTAAAGTTTTGATTTAAAATTTATACATCCTATAGAATGATCTTGGCTGCATAAACGGGCCATACAATAATTGAGCAAGTTATTAATCGTTTATGCAGCATTTTTGAAAAAAGAATCATAGTTTTGTACTATAAAAATTTTTTGCTGGTTTAGGGTTTTATTAGGGTAAAGACG
Source organism: Ferruginibacter sp. (assembly GCA_047600665.1). Lineage (GTDB taxonomy): Bacteria > Bacteroidota > Bacteroidia > Chitinophagales > Chitinophagaceae > Ferruginibacter. Next base: position 47,239 of record JASGKJ010000002.1, on the reverse strand, counting down.
GAAGTATTCCTACTTCCGTCATTTTTAATACTTACCCCCCGTTTTTAATTTCCAGTTATCCATCTTCAATATCTGTTGAATCATCTGCCCGGCCCATACTCGGTATATCAAGTTATTTAAGCCAACCAAAGGAAAAATTCATTTACCCGATAAAAACGATTATACACTGCAGTAATGCAGATAAAAAAGGCATCCTTCACAAGATGCCTTTTTATTATTGTGTCGTTTAAAAAATTTTTTCTAACTGATCTTATCCAGTACGATCTTCTTTACATCTGCCAGTGGTATCCGCTCCTGCTGCATGCTGTCACGGTAACGGATGGTAACAGTGTTATCTTCTTTTGTCTGGTGATCGATGGTTACACAGAAAGGTGTACCGATGGCATCCATACGACGGTAACGTTTACCAATAGCATCTTTTTCCTCGTAAAAGCACATAAAACTTTGCTTGCATTCATTCATAAGCTCTCTTGCTATTTCCGGCAGACCATCTTTTTTAACAAGTGGTAATATGGCTAATTTTGTAGGGGCTATTTTAGCCGGTATACGCAATACTACCCGGCTGTCTTCACTGCCATCTTCCTTTGTCCATTTTTCTTCTGCATAGGAAAGACTGATAACAGTAAGGAATAACCTGTCAAGACCAACAGATGTTTCCACCACGTAGGGTACATAATTACCATATGCCTTACCGGTAGCAGGATCAATATCATTATCAAAATATTGAATTTTCTTCCTGCTGTATTTTTCGTGACTTCCCAAATCATGATTGGTCCTGCTATGAATTCCTTCTAACTCTTTCCATCCAAACGGGAATTGGAATTCAATATCCAGTGCAGCATCAGCGTAGAAAGCAAGCTTCACATGATCATGATAGCGCAGTTTTTCAGCTGGTATACCAATACTCTCATGCCATTTTTTTCTTTCTTCTTTCCAGTAGTTATACCACTCCATCTGCGTGCCGGGGCGGATAAAGAACTGCATCTCCATCTGCTCGAATTCTCTCATGCGGAAAATGAATTGCCTGGCCACAATCTCATTACGGAAAGCTTTACCGGTTTGTGCAATACCAAACGGGATCTTCATCCTGCCGGTCTTTTGCACATTGAGAAAATTCACAAAGATACCCTGGGCTGTTTCGGGGCGGAGATAAACGATGTTCTCATCAGGATTATCAGAAGCCACTGCTCCAAATTCCGTTTTGAACATCAGGTTGAACAGGCGCACATCTGTCCAGTTACTTGTTTTACTAACGGTACAGGCTATCTTATTATCTTCTATTAATTTTTTAAGGCCGACATAATCATCTTTTGCCAGCAGGGCATCCATTGCATCCAGCAAAACCTTTGCAGCTGCTTCAGGCAACGTTTCTGCATGTCCTTCTATCAGGTGGTCCACCCGGTATCTTTTCTTGCTGTCTTTATTATCGATCATGGGATCGCTGAAATTATCCACGTGACCGCTTGCCTTCCAGGTGGTGGGGTGCATAAAAATAGCGGCGTCAATACCCACTATATTATCATGCAGCTGGGTCATGCTTTTCCACCATTCATCCCTGATATTCTTTTTTAGCTGGGCGCCGTTCTGGCCATAGTCATACACAGCCGCCAGTCCATCATAAATCTCAGACGACTGGAATATGTAACCGTATTCTTTACAATGAGCAATCAGCTCCGCAAAATTGTTCGTTTCGTTTGCCATAAGGCTGCAAAAGTAAGGCAGAAGCTTGATTTTACAACTTGCCTGTCAAATAAAACAAACCCTGCTAATAATAGCTGAACTGGTGGGTAAAACGCTTAACCTGGCCGGCCTGGCTGCCCCGTACCTGGCGCATATCGATGACCTTCTTTACGGGCAGGTTATTGCTGAATTCCCAGGTATAAGTAATTTCAAAATCATTCACCGCACCGGTAATTCTTTCTTTGCCTGGATTGTTCTGCTGCAGCTTTACCTGTGGCAGGAAAAGGAAGCTGTCGAAAAAATCCGCCATCATATAAAAGTCATCCACGTTCTGTTTATCATCATAATGACTGAATTCCTTTGTAATGGTTAATTCCAATGCCCCGTTATTGGCCAGGTAATTTTTCAATATGGAAAGATTGCCATCTGTATAATAACCAAAGGTTAGCTTTTTCGATACAATGCCTGCTGGGTCATCAAAGAACTCCTTCCATACGATCGCCACCAGTTTACCCATGGTATTATAAGAAAATTCATAGCTGTATATTTTTGTGTTAGCCAGTGTAAACTCATCTATTCTTGTAACATGGGTGCCTGTATAATTATACAAAAGCAGATGTCCGTTCCTGTTATTTGTTAATTTTTTTACCCGCTTGCTGGCATACTCCACATCATACACAGCCAGGTTGGAAGCAAATGCAGCCTGTTTTACGTAACCAGCGGTATCATATACGAACCGGTAATATGGATTGGGCAGGCTTTGTGCAACGATCTCCTTTAAAAAAACTGTTCTTACATCGTCTGCGGGTACAGTAACCGGCGGCGTTCCTGTTTCATCCTTGCTGCACCCTGCAAAAAGAATGAAAGCGCCCAGCAGGTAAAATATTTTTTTCATGGCAAATTTTATTACAGTTCATAAACCGTGGTCACTTCTACCCGGTTGTTATCAGGATCCAGTGTTTCAAACTCATAATATCCATCACCGGTTTTTCTTGGTCCGCTTAAAATTGGAAAGCCATTTTCTCTAAGTTCCGCTGCTTTTGCATCCACTTCAGCAATAGAACTGACACCAAACGCAAGATGTATAAGCCCTTTATGCTGTGCTTTAACAGTATCATTTGTATTTGCTGGAATCCCTGGCATCTTCATTATCTCCAGCCGGGCGCCGGAATCAAAACTTAAAAAATAACTTTCAAAGCCCTTTGTCTCGTTCCGGTATTTATCATTTGAAATGGCTCCGAAATATTTTACATAATACTCTTTCAATCGCTCCAGGTCATCCGTCCAGATAGCAGCATGTTCCAGTGTCATATTGCAGGCTTTTATTTTTACAAAACTACTATTCCTGCAGGGAGGCAGTGTCCATAAATTGACACTGCCCCTTAATGCTGTTTGAGTGGTTATTGTAAAGCGCTGAATGGTTTAATGGCTGGCTCCACGTTCTTGATCGGTTTGGTCGATTTTAAGAATGCGAAGATCGCTTTCACATCATCTTCCTTCATATTTTTATAATTCTGCCAGGGCATGGGTGGCATCAATGGGCGGCTGTTGTCCATACCTTTCCATTTACCTTCTGTCAATGCTTTTTTAAACTGGTCGTAAGACCATGCGCCAATACCAGTCTCATCGCTGGTGATATTGGCTGTAAAAGAAGCACCCCACATACCAGCCCAACCGGTCAGTTCCGGATTTACAAGCGTCCATCCCTGTTTGACCAGGTTCGTATCCACTTTTGAAAAAGGCACTTCCTGGCGGTAGCCCGAAAGCCTGCGCTCCATATCCAGCTCTGGCCCCATCGGTCCCATTTTTTTGGGCGTATGACAATCATCACAACCGGCAATGGTCACCAGGTAATTACCCCGTTCCACCAGTTCTGCCTGGCTGATCTCTTTTTTTTCTTCGTTTTCTTTTTTTCCTGCTTTTGCATTACAGGCATACATGGCAACACCTACTATGGCTGTAAATGCTGTAATGATCAATGTTTGTTTTTTCATGATTATACTTTTGTGATTTTATTTCTCCTGCTGAATAAGATTTGACTGGCTGCTTTTATTACTGTCAACAGCAAGGTTACTGTTTGATAACTGCTGCTCCCATTCATGATTACAGGTTTCATGCGCTGTATGGTGGGAGTTGGCCGCAACAACAATAGCTGAAGCTGCTATAATTATCAGTGTTGCGGCCTGGAGTATATTTTTCATGTCTTTAATTTTTTTGTTGTTTAAAATCTTGTGCAAGATATTTTTGAAAACTGCCGCAGGCAATGCGTTCATGCATGAACTGGAATAAACCGTGTATGAAGTGTTATGAATTATTTTACGACCATTTAAAAAAAGAGGCGCCGGCAAATACCGGCGCCGTAAATAAACGCTCACTCAATAAAACACGGATTAAAGAAACTATTAAGCCACCAATCTTTTACCGGCTGATTCAAAACAGGCAGTGAATTTTTCCCTGTTTGTTTTCACCCAGTTCTCAAAATTTTGCGTTGACGGGTTAAGACCATACGTCTCAATCAGGTCAATCATATGATCCGAAACATACAAACGTTGGGCTTCGAACATATTGGCCAGCGCTGCTGCTCCAGTAAAATTATTTGACGCATATACTTCTTTTGAGATATGCCTGAAATAAATTCTTTTACCCAGCACCCTGCTCATTATGTAAGCGTATTCAGCACAACTCCTGTCATCGCCCACTGCCTTCACCGTCCTGCCTGTATAATCTGCCGGGTGATTAAACACCGTGGTCACAACGGCTCCGTAATCTGTTGTACTAACAGCAGCCATTCTTGCATCGCCCTGCGGAAAACCGAAATAAAATCCGCCGTATTCATCTGCCTGCAGTTTTGAAAAAGTAAAAAAATTCTCATAGGCAAAACTGTTCTGAACAAAAGTTGCCGGCAAATGCAGGCCCTTTATATATTCCGCCAGCGCCGCTTTACTTTCAGCATATTCCACCGGCAGCGTGCCACCACTGAGTTTGCTGTAGCTGTCAAGTGAACTGAATACAAAATGTTTGATATTATTTTCTTTCACCGCATCAACTAAATTCTTTCCCTGGGTAAATTCTTTTTCGGCATTCTCATGAAAAGCCGTAATACCAAAAACGCCATAGCAATCTTTCATGGCCAATTGCAAACTTTCAATATCATCAAGGCTGCCTTCCACTACTTCCGCACCAGCATTTTTCAATGCGATGGCTTTAGGAAAATTGGTATTCGCTGTAAGGATACGTACGGTAAAATGATTATCTGCCAGTAAGGCTTTGGCAACACTGTTGCCCTGGCGGGATGTGGCCCCGGTTACTAAGATTATTTTTTTCTGATCCATGGTTATAATGTTTTTTTATTTTGCAGGAATATGAAATTTTGAAACCCATAAAGGGTCAATTGTTGAAGGATTATTGATATCTGCCCCGGGATGCTGCTCCAGGTCAACTGTTAGCAGGTAAATATTATTGGGGTCGTCTTTAAGAGTTGTCTTCTCCCATAAATACTTACAGGAATGTTGTCCTTCCAGTTCATCTTTTGAAATAGACCTTGATGTGGTGCGACCGTTTTTAATAATCCTGTAATTGCCTTTTTCTGCGTGCGTAACAAACACCTGCTGACCTTTGTCATCCCTTAAAAAGTCCACCGTTCCTTCCACCTTTGTCCATGTTTCTGTTTCTGTGCCGTAACTGTTCACCTGCACATACAACTGGAATTCAAAACGGTTATTTTCTTTGAATTTGAATTTTACGATCATACCTCCACCACTCTTATAAGTGTTGTAGTAAGCGCCGGGTGTTGTATTCACATACCCTATCGATGAGAGTGTGGAAATACTCCAGTAAGTGGAGTCATTGGTAATCAATTCTGCGGGAACAGTATTTTTTTGTTGTGTAAAACTGTTTGTTATCAAAGCCAGGCTGATAACGGTCAAAAAAAGTTTCATGGTTATATTTATTTATTCTGATTTTGACAATAAATACCTCGTCATAAAAATGCCACCGGAACCGGTATCGTTCTGGCTGAGTGTTAAAGAAGTAACCTGCTCCAGTTTCCAGTTGTTATCGGTGTACTCTTTCAGCACTTTTACAATCTTGTCTTCATTCTGCTTAATGTTTTTGAAATTGATACCAGTAAGGCTAAAAAGATTTTCCATATCCATTTCCTTTTGCGAACCATCGGGATTGGTCACGATCATTCTGGAGCGGCCAAGCCCGCCCGAAACAACAGATTCCACTGTAGTAACCTGCATAAACTGCTTAGCGATTTCTTTTTTTGTATCCTGCGCCTGCACACTGCGGGCAAGGGTTGTAACAACAATAAGTAATACAATTATTTTTTTCATGGCGTATACTTTAATACACAAAATAAATTCAGCATAAGCCGGTTTCAAATACAAGCATGTATGAATTGATGAAAAGAAGTATCAGAATGTTATAAATGTCACTTCAGCAAAAAACCATTAAAAATATTTGCTGGATTATTCAGCAATAAAATCGTATTTTCCATTACCAGAATTTTACAACAACACCCTGCACCGCAAATCAACCACATTCATTTATCAAACTATAAGATATGATCCAGTTAACGATCAATCAAAAGCAATACACTATTGATGCCCCGCCCGAAATGCCGCTGCTTTGGGCCCTCAGGGATATTATTGGTTTAACAGGAACCAAATTTGGTTGCGGCATGGCCCAATGTGGTGCCTGCACTGTTCACCTGAACGGGGAAGCAGTAAGATCATGCGTTACTAAATTATCCAGGGCTGCAGGTCAAAACATCACCACCATAGAAGGTTTGTCGGCCGATAACTCTCACCCGCTGCAGGTGGCCTGGTTAATTGAAGACGCACCCCAGTGTGGTTATTGCCAGAGCGGTCAGATCATGAGTGCTGCGGTGCTGCTGAGGGAAAATCCCAACCCGACTGACCAGGATATTGATGATGCGATGAGTGGGAATATTTGCCGGTGTGGTACTTACCCACGCATTAGAAAAGCTATACACACTGCCGTTAGGCTACAAAAAGAAGGAGGTGTAAAATGAGAGACAGTAATACAATCAACCGCCGTGGCTTCCTGAAAACAGGAGCAGCACTGGGCAGCGGGCTGGTCATCGGCTTTATTCTTCCGGCCAAAGCCGGGAGAATAAAAAACCTGCTGCAAACAACAACAGCTCCCACAGTGTTTTCACCAAATGCTTTTTTACAGATATCCACTGATAACAGCATTAAGTTAATACTGGCGCATGTGGAAATGGGCCAGGGCATCTGGACAACCCTTTCCATGCTGGTGGCCGAAGAACTGGATGCAGACTGGAAACAGATCAATATAGAACATGCTCCTCCCGGTAAGCCTTATTTTCATACACAATGGCCCATGCAGATCACCGGTGGTTCTTCCACCACCTATTCTGAATTTGACCGCTACCGCCAGGCTGGTGCCACCGCCAGGATATTACTGGTACAGGCTGCTGCCAATAAATGGGGCGTACAACCGTCTGCCTGCAAAACAGCCAATGGTTTTGTAACATCCGGTGATAAAAAATTAAGTTATGGAGAACTGGCGGAAAGCGCTGCAACGCTAACTCCTCCGGCAGAAATTCCTTTGAGAAAAAAAGAAGAATGGAAATATATCGGTAAAGGATTAAAAAGGCTGGATGCACCTGCAAAGGTAAATGGCAAAGCCATTTTTGGAATGGATATTCAAATGGAAGGCCTGCTGATCGCTGCCGTGGCACACTCACCCGTAATGGCGGGCACCGTAAAATCATTTGATGCATCGGAGACAAAAAAAATCAAAGGCGTGGTGGATGTGGTGCAGATACCCACAGGCGTTGCCGTTATTGCAGAAAATTACTGGGTGGCACTGCAGGGTAAAAAAGCCCTGAAAATAGAATGGGAGCCGGGTGCCAATGCCAGCCTCAATACACCACAACAAATAGAAGATTATAAAAAACTCGCCGCTACAAAAGGTAAGGAAATAGTAAAACAGGGCGATGTGGATGGTGTTACCTCAAAAGCGGCAAAGACAATGGAAGTGGAATATGTGCTTCCATACCTGGCACATGCTGCGATGGAACCGTTAAACTGTACCGTAAAAATTGGCACAGACAAATGTGAAATATGGACCGGCACTCAATTACCATTTGGCGACCAGGCTGCAGCTGCAACCATATTAGGCCTGAAACCGGAACAGGTTAGCGTTACCGTACCATTCCTTGGCGGTGCTTTTGGCCGCAGGGCAACCATGACTTCTGATTTTGTAAGTGAGGCGGTACATATCGCAAAAGCAAGCGGCAAAACAATTAAAATGATCTGGTCGAGGGAAGATGATATGCAGGGTGGTTATTACAGGCCATTATTTGTACACCATATAAAAGCGGGTATTGATGACCGTGGGATGCCATTATTTTTAGACCATACCATCGTGGGACAAAACCTGCCGGGTGATACCGGCGGCGCCGCAACAGAAGGCATCAGTGATTCAGGCTATCTCAAATCAATACCAAATCACCTGATTACTTTGCATTCGCCGGAGCTGCCGGTAACCACCTTGTGGTTGCGGTCGGTTGGTCATACACATACGGCTTTTGCAATGGAGTGCTGCATTGATGAGATGGCTCACCTCGCCGGTAAGGATCCGGTAGCATACCGCCGTACTTTATTAAAGGGTCATGAAAGACACCTGGGCGTGTTAAACCTTGCTGCAGAAAAAGCCGGATGGGGCAAACCGCTACCCAAGGGACATTTTCATGGCATTGCCGTACATGAATCCTTTAAAAGTTTTGTGGCTCAGGTGGCGGAAGTCTCAGTTGACAACAATGGAAAAGTAAAAGTTCATAAAGTAACGGCAGCGGTGGATTGTGGCCTTGCTGTAAACCCTGATGGCGTACGGATGCAGATAGAAAGCTGTGTAAACTATGCACTGTCGATGTTACTGTATGGTGAAGTGAGTTTTAAAGATGGTGTGGTGCAGGAGACCAACTTCCATACTTATAAAATACTCCGCATGTATGAAGCACCGGCTGTTATTGATGTTCATATTGCTGACAGTGGTGGCGAAATGGGCGGTGTGGGCGAACCCGGGTTTCCTCCAACTGCTCCCGCTGTTGCCAATGCTGTATTTGCGGCGACCGGCAAACGCATCCGGCAGTTGCCTTTTGGCAGTAAAAACCTGAAAGCATAACGAGGACCAATAAACGCATCAGTACAAACAATATCAATAATTGTTATGACAAACAAATACTTTAAAGATCACCTGCCCGGCAAAAAATTTATTTGCCTGCTGCTGGTGGTGGTTGCAGTTGCTTTTACTGTATCATCATTTAAAAATGAAAGTGCAACGGCAAAAGCTATAACCACTGCACACGCAGCTAAAGACAGTATGCTCTCTAAAAAAGCATTTGGGGAAGTATATAAGGTATTAATGAGTCCCCGGTGCATGAATTGCCATCCTGCAGGTGATGTACCGTTACAGGGCGATGACAGCAAACTACATACACAGAATGTAAAACGGGGCAAAGATGGCAAAGGTTTGTATGCATTGAAATGCGCTAACTGTCACCAGCCGGATAATACAGCCGGGTTGAATATGCCTCCCGGTAATCCTAACTGGCATTTACCGCCGGCCAATATGAAAATGATCTTCCAGGGAAGAACACCAAGGCAGCTGGCTGCACAATTACTAAATCCAAAAACAAACGGTAATAAAACAAAGGCAGCGCTGGTGAAACATATTGCAGAAGATGCGCTTGTGTTGGGAGGCTGGAACCCGGGTGATGGAAGAACTTTGCCTCCACTTTCGCATGCAGAATTTGTGAAACAATTTAAGCTATGGATCGATAACGGAGCGTATTTGCCAAATAAATAAAATCCCTGATGAAAGAAATTAGAGACATAATTGAGGCCTGCAAAAAAGCCAAGCAGGCTGGCAAAAAAGTGGCGCTGGCCACTGTGGTACACGTGGAAGGCTCTTCTTACCGCAGGCCCGGTGCCCGTATGCTGGTGACAGAAGATGGTGAACTAACCGGCGCCATCAGCGGCGGTTGCCTTGAAGGCGATGCATTAAAGAAGGCATTGCTTGCTATCAACCAGCAAAAGAACAAGCTTGTAACATACAATACACTGGATGAAGACGATCATTCTATAGGTATACAGCTGGGTTGTAACGGTATTGTATATATCTTATATGAACCTATAAATTTTGAGATAGAAAATCACCCGGTTGACCTGCTTGAAAAAACAATTCGACAGGCTAAGCCTTCTGTGCTGGTCACTTTATTCTCGCTGGACAGCAAGACAAGTGAACAACCAGGCACTTGCTTATTGACAACTGCAAAAAAGTATGGGAATATTTATAAAGAGCTGGAACAAATAATTGAACAGGATATCGCAGCTGTTTTAAACAACAAAACTTCCCTAATAAAAAAATATACGCTGCTGAACAACGATATACTCACGGGTTTTATTGAATTGATAAAACCGGCAGTGGAACTGGTGATCGCCGGCGCAGGTAATGATGCCTTCCCCCTTGTGCAAATAGCTTCCGTCCTGGGGTGGCATATCACCATTACAGATGGAAGAAAAACCCATGCAAATATTCAGCGTTTCCCGGAGGTAAAAAAAATATTGGTCGGCAAGCCTTCGGAGGTTGTCCCACAGCTGGAGATAAATGAAGAAACAGTTGCTGTTTTAATGTCACACAATTATAACTATGACCTGGCGATGCTTGAACAGTTATTAAAACAGCCGGGCAGTTATATTGGTATGCTCGGGCCAAAAAAGAAACTGGAAAAAATGCTGGATGAGCTGGAGATAAAAGGAGTAACAATAACTGCAGCGGATCAGGAAAAAATTTATGGCCCTGTCGGCCTTGATATCGGCGCAGAAACAGCAGAAGAAATAGCTTTGTCCATTGTATCAGAAATAAAAGCAGTGCTTGCTAAAAGAGAAGGCGGTATGCTGCGAAGCAAGAATGGCTTCATTCATGACCACGAAGCCGTTATTGAAACTATCACTATCCCCATTGCTCAATAATTTTAGAGATGACCGTTTGTTTATTACTGGCTGCAGGCAGTTCATCAAGAATGGATACTGAAGATTTTGTGAAAACACCTAAAATGCTCCTTTTGCACAATGGAAAAACATTGCTGCAGCATATACTTGATGAAGTAAAAAAAACTGCAGCTGCTGAACCGCTCGTGGTAACAGGGTGCTATCATAAACATTTAGAACAAATATTACAACAACAGCATATTGCTTTTACAGAAAACAAAAACTGGCAACAAGGCATGGGCTCCTCTATACAGGCCGGCACTCAATACATTACAACTCACTACCCCGCCGCAACAGAGATTATTATTTTGGTATGTGATCAACCACATATTTCTTCTTCCCTGCTCCAACAAATGATGGAGATAAAAAACAACACAGGTAAAGGCATTGTTGCCTGTGCTTATGACAATACAACCGGTACCCCGGTGTTATTTGATAAAAAATATTTTGAATTGCTGCTGCAACTGGAAGGCTCAACGGGTGCTAAAAAAATTGTACAGCAATATATGGATGATTGCAGTACTGTGGATTTTCCTTTAGGCAACATTGATATTGATACTCCCGCAGACTATTATGCTCTGAACAGGAAATAATTTTATTCCACCACGCTTACCCGGAGTGCCTTTAATCCCTGCACACCCTGTAGTTCCTGCAGTTCCAGTCTTTCCATATCATCTTTCAGGATATTTTGCTGTTGTAATTCCTTTATGTAACCAACAAATTCTTCCGCATCTCTTTCATTAAAATAAATAACAGCAATTTTTCCGGGCTGTGTCAATCTTTCATCTGTATTAAGCACATGCACTTTATCAATTCTTTTCTTAATGATATGGTAGCGGATGTTATAAGTGCCTTCCACATCAAAACGCCGTTCATCATCCCTGAAACTAATATCAATACTTCTCGTATTTACAAAAATAAGCTGGGTGGTTTGCAGGGGATATTCTAATGTTGGATACAGAGAAGCACTGAGCTTTGCTACTGCTGCCATAGACTGCAGCTGCAGCGAGCGTAGTTTATGTAAATGATCCATAGAGAAAGGCACATTCGGTGCAATGGACTGGCCAACATAAATATCATACTCTATCCCATCTGTCCGGAACTTTTCAAAATAACAGGGATAGTGTGTCTGCAGTTCATCTTTAAACAACTCAAAATACTTCGCTGTTACACTATTGATCAGCTGCATTGAATTTTCCAGCTGCCGCCTGCGCCTGAACGTAATACCCGTTTCTTCATCAATAGCTGTGTAATATTCTTTCAACATTGCTTCAATATCATGTGGTATATCCCGTAATGAATTTAAAAATGTGTGTACTTCTCCAAAAAGAAAACTGTTCAGGTTCATTTCTTCCTCTACGGATACATACACTTCCATCCGCTTTAACCACGATTGACAAGCTTTAATATATTCGCCTGTTTTTTCTGCATACCCATTATTTTCCAATTTTTGTAAAAGACCAATCAGTAATGTAAGATGCTGTTCCAGGTCCTCCCGCAATGCTTTATTTCGTTCAATGGTTGAATTACGGATATCAACAGCACCATATAAAGGGTAGACATCTTTGAAAAATATCTTTTCAAAAGGTGTATTCTTATGTTCTACATCATGGCTACGGAAATAATGCCAGGCAGCTTCATTAAAGCGCCATTGCACCGATGGTTGTATCACGGTAAACCTGTCTTTAACGATCCTGTCGATTGACACATTGAATTTTTCAATACTTAGCTTCAGTAATTGCGAAATATATGGCATTACAGGTACGAGCTTGCTGAATTGTATATCACTGAACGGGCGCACATTTGCCGGCGCTCCTGCCTCCAGTATGCCGACAAGTGTGTCGTTAAAATATATAGGCGCCAGTCCGTAAAAGTGAACCCCGGCTTTATCAAGCGCCTGCTGCAGTTTGGGCGCCAGCTGACTTTTGTCGCCTTCGCCGTTTGTATACTCTATCCAGCCCGGCTTGCTGATATAATGATTGATATACCGGCTGAATATTTTTTTCGGCACGCCTGCATCAGCAGAAGCTTTCACTAAAATGCTGTAAGGATAATTTTCATAAAGCAATGCTGCCCTGTTATTGATAGTAAAGAAAGGCATGATGCCAAACTGGTATTCGCTGCTGCCTATGATGGTTTGAAGCAACCTTCTTATATGTATAAAATCCTGCTCGGCGTTTTCTTTATCAATATTAATGATAACCTTGCTTAATTGCTCAGTTGCATATTGTTCTGTAATATCCACCAGGCTTACTATACAGAAGCCCGTAGCAATAAAATTATCAAGGGGAAATAGCTTTTCAATTTCAGTAATGCTGTCTTCACATTCAAAGCAATTGTCTATATCTGTATTACATCCTGCCTGGATACCCGGTTTAAATTTTACCTCGAGAAAACGTGAATCAACATTTACACGGTAATATTTATACAACCCGGTATGCTCGTTAAAAAAACTATGTACCATTTCAAAACGATCCGGCAAATGGCGGCGGAAAATTTTCTGCAGGATAAAATCATACTGCATTTGCTTCAGCTTTTTTAATGCAGTTGCTTCATCCATCCATGTTTGCGGCCTGTATTTTTCATTACTGCCTTCAAAAAGATCAGAGAATGCCTCGGTATAATAAAACACTTCCGGCCGTATACCGCTGATAAGCCCGGTGAGTGTTTCATTTTCATCAGCCACCAGCGGCAATACAATGCAGGAAACAAGTTCGAGTATCTCATCATATTCCTGTGCCTTCTCAACCGGTACGCCTGTAAGCAATTCAGGAAACTGTTTTATCCTATCCAGTACAAAACTGTAAAATTTTACCCTGATACTTTTATCATGCTGAACCTTGTCTTCTAAAAAATCCACAAATTTTTTCAGGCACAGGTGTGATTCAACCGTATTATCTTTTGTAGCAAATTTGTTGATCTTAATTAATCCTTTTTTCATTTCTTTCTGTTAAACTCAATACGCACATTAAAAACGGAAGCCGGCTGAAAAATATGGATACCATCCTTCTTTTGAACCTCCAACCACCAGCTGAAAAACCATCATCTGCGCAGGAGCAAAATACAATCCGCCACCTGCGCCCTGGTGCCACTGGTTATCGTTATATCCTTTTTGCCAAACTTTACCAACATCATAAAATCCGACCAAACCCAGTTGCCCCGGTAATACATACGAAGCAAGGTTTGCCATTTTTATTCTTATTTCAAAATTATTATACAGCATATGCTCTCCTCCAAAGCGGAACTGGCGATAGCCATACAGGTTTTCCTGGCTTCCTAAAAAGTAAGACTGGTAAAAAGCGGGCTTACCCACACTAACACCTGCGCCTATACGATCAGCGATCACAACATTTGACCGCCTGTCAATGCTTTTATATCCTGACAACTGTACACCTAGCTGAGCATAATTACTTGAAGAACCATTCAGGCCTTTATAACCGGCCAGCTTAACACTAACAGTACTTCCAAAAGAAGGCAGCATTGTATTATTACGCTTGTCACGGTTAAATGACACTACCAGGCCCGCATGTGATTTGTCATTGTATATCGTGGCGCTGTCGTAAGAATGCAGCAGGTGCGTATTAGTAATAAACCTCCCTTCATTTTCTTCCTTATCCAGGTGATAGAACTGGTAAACGGGCCCAACTGAAACACTATTATTGGCTTTGCGCCAACGGAAAGCCATCGAAGCATTTATTATATTGAATCTTGCCCGGTGGTATTTAACGAAGTTTCCAGTTTTAATAAATGCTGTTTGGTTGCCAAGTCCATAAAAATTTTGTGTATTATCCGGTGCCAGCACCCCGGCATTTAATAAGAGATCTGTCTTACCAAATAACTGGAGCCACTCTCCTGCGTACCGGAAATTAGTAGCGGTGGTTGAAAAAGAATGGCCCAATACAAACTGTTGTGTGCTGGCATAGGGCTGCTTACGGAACCCCTGCCGTATCCATTTTACACCTGCGCCCATTAAAAAACCATCATCCGCATTGTAGCCTATTGTCAGTAAAGGAATGGTTTTGTTATACCTGTCAGTCAATACCATGGCTGTATTAGCTGGCTCAGCAGATAAATGTTTGTGTACATAACCGGTCTTGCCTGTAAAACTTGCATTCCCCACACCTTCATAGACGTGTATCTTCCTCAAATATTTTGGTGCGCCTGAAAAATCATAATGCTTTTTGGCGGCAGAATCCCCTATTATTCTGATCTTAACCGGTGCTGCATTATTACTGATGGAAACATTATCTTCCCCACCATTAATATATAAATTGACCTCTTTTGTTATGGACGGTTCAATAATACGGCTGTAGAGCAGCTTACCCAGTTCCTTTTGTTTATTGATCTTATAAATTGCCAGTGATAATTTACCATTTAATGTATCCCGTATGATCACCTGTTCATTCTTATCGGAGGTGGTGATGTCAATTACTTTATTCAGAAATTTATAATAAACTGGAGCAGCTCTTAACAGGTCATCCCTTCTTTTTGTCAATTGTTGTTGCAAGGAAGTATGGGAAGCGGCATAAATATTAGCAGGCATTTTTTTTAATGCAGCGTCTATAACGGTATCAGTAAAACTGGCCACAATATGCTGTACAGCTTTCATCCAGTCATCATAACTAAGTTCATTTGTAAAAAGCCCGTCGATTAGCCTTGCATTAAAAGCAAGTGTGTTGATATTTTTTATGCGGCTGTCAAAGCCCTGGAACTTCGGCATTAACCACGGTAAGGCCAGTATAGAAGGAAATAAACCCTGGTTTATATAAAACACCTGGTCCCGGTCCCTCGGCACGGGCAAAAAGCGTTTATCCTTTCCCTTTAGTTCATCCACCCAGCGCCATTGGTCGCCATGCCTGTCCCAGTCGCCTAAAAAGAAATCCTGCATTCTTGCAGTTAAAAAAGCATACTGGTCAATTGAATTATCATTATCTGCCTGCAGGGCTGCCTGCATTTTTAAAGTGGAATACGATTTTCCCAACGGCTCCCGTTCTTCCAGCAATACCACTGTATTGGCAAAATCACGGCTATAGATACCCAGCTTGTCATCAGGCGCCACGTACATTATTGTTGGGTTGGAATGGGCAATGCCAGCAGCTTTGGCAAATACAGGAACGCTTAAAGGTGCATAAGGGAATATTGCAGATACGTTATCTTTTAAAATATCCGTTGCCAGTGTCTGGTTCAATGCCTGCGGCACCAGCGCATCAGGAAATTTATCAACGCTTCTTATCACCCATTCTTTTTTATTTTCATCTATCATCCTTAATGAATGCGTTTGCATACCACCACCCAGCTCTGTTGGAGTGAAGTTTGTTTTTGACAAATGCAAAACAGGGATCGTTGTTTCTGCCGCCCATATGTTCCTGTAGTTTTCTCCAAATAAACTACGGTGCAGGCCGCTTACTTTATCAAACTGCGGGTTTAGTCTTACAGCGATACTGTCAGCTGTAATTGTAGCCGTTGACTGTGCACCTGCGAGTGCCGGTGCTGTAAACGGTTTATTATACACAAATGATTCGCGGATGTTTTTATCATCATAAGTATAATAACTCAGTTTAATACTATTATCCGCCAATATATCAGCAATTACATAGCCGCTTTGTGCAGCTGCAAACAAACTTCCTTTCCCTTTTTTTACCGGCGTATGCTTGCAACCTGCACCACTTACCACCTGCAGCACTTCTCCCTGTATCAATTGCAGCGTATGTTCATGCCCGGCCACATGAATTACATTTGGGTGTGTTTTTAAAATATCATCCACCGTTTTTTTCATATCCCTGTACAGTACATTCCCCAGGTCTTCCGCAGGCGGAAAACCTTTGCGCAGCAAGGGATACAATGAACCAATTACCGGCAGTGGTATATATAAATTCTTACTGAGGCTGGTGAGCGGGAAAAAATGTTCTTTAAAACTATAATAGCCTCCATGCGATCCGTATGTATCAAACGGGTGATGGGTGGCAAAAATGAGTGTTTTATTTTTGTTACGCTGTACGATATCAGTAAGCCTGCCGAGTACATCTCTCTTGGTTTTACAGACACAATCAGATTTCTCTGTTTGCTTATTAAATGGGTACAACCACCATTCAGAATCCATCGCAACCACTACTACATTACCCGATACATGTAATTCATAAGGGCCGGGACATGCATCTGCAGGAATTAATTGCAGCAGCGAATCCCCGATACTTTCAAAAAACTGGTTGGCCGCAATTATTTTTTCATAACCATCAGGACCGCTTTTATCCCAGTCATGGTTACCCGGGATAAAATACACAGGTATCCCATTTTTTCTTAATCCTTCAAACTGCGAACGCAAAATATTTAACGAGACTTCTTTTTTTACAGCATCCAGTTCTACTCCTTTTGGATAAACATTATCTCCTAAAAACAAAGCGCTTGTTTTACCGGGAATATTTTTCGCAATAGCATGTGCAAGGATAGATTGTTGAGCTGCGTTTGTTTCTCCTGCATCACCGATAAGGATGAGCCTGTACTGGACAGCATCCTGCGCTTTTAAAAACTGCAAACAGAAAAAAACAAAACAGGTTATGATTGCCGGCTTTTTCATTTGCTTATTGTAAAATTTTATCAATATTATTTATTTTGGTATACAAACTTTAATATGCTGCCTGCACCAACTCCACCACCTTCATTGGATATATACAGGTTATGACTATTGTCAAACGCAATACCTTCCGGCTGCGGAAATAGGCCCGGTGCTAATGGATAAACATTCTTTACCTTCCAGGCGGCATCTGTTACGAGCAATATCTTATTTACGGATGATAAAATATACCATTCGCCTGTCTGTGCATTTTTTGCAAAGGCAGAGGCTTTTAAATTGATCTTCTTTCCTCCATTCAATGTTTCAATTTCTTTTTCATCTATTGAAAAATTACCAGCTGCTGTTAATTGGCCACCAGCGCCCAGTTTGAGCATAAAACCATTGACCAGTTTTTCTTTTTTACTGCCGGGGCAATCTTTGCATAAAACATACAGCGTATTGGTTGCTGCATCAGCATACAGGCTTTCATATTCACCGGCAGGCAATAAACCTGCCTGTTCATTGCCAGGTTCTTTTTCATTGAACTGGCTAAAAGAAAAATTAAATAAAGTGCCGTCACTTTTCAATATTACTATCCATTCATTGCAAATAGCGATATCCTCGTAGTCTCCTTTTCTTGCAAATTTTAGAGCCGATAGTTCTGCATCACCCCAGTGCATGTAAAAAAGTTTTCCATCCTCGTCCTGCTCTGCATAAATAGTATCTGCATTGCCATTTTTAAATGCGATGCCGGATATTTCTTCCAGCACTGCAGGCATTTTGTAAACTTCGGGTTTTGACAGATCATAGCCAGGTGGGTTTTGAACCGTTGCCGGCTGCGTACAGGCTCCCCCGGCAAACAGTAGCAGGCATATCAAAAAATATTGTATAGCTTTCATTGCTAATTCTTGAGAAAATTATAAATCACATTTTGCGATTGTACAGGTGCTTCATTATTTTGAACAGGCTTATTATCCAATGCTGTATTTATTTCTACTGCCTGCACATTATCATTCAGCTGTAACTCAATTGTTTTCATGATTTGTGCTTTTACATCCTCCTCATATACAGGACAACATACTTCTATCCGCCTGTAAACGTTCCTGTTCATCCAGTCTGCAGAGCCAATAAATATTTTTTCTTCACCGGCATTCTTGAACACAAATACACGGCCATGTTCCAGGTACCTGTCAACAATTCTGGTTATTGAAATATTTTCACTTAAACCTGCCACACCTGGTGCCAGGCAACAGATACTGCGTACGATCAACTGCACCTTTACACCAGCCTGCGATGCTTCATATAATTTATTAATAAGCACTTTCTCTTCCAGGTTATTCATTTTTATTGTGATCCCGGAAGGTTTGCCTTCTTTTGCATTACGTATTTCTGTATCAATCATTGTCATGAACTGCTGCTGCAGGTTAAATTGTGCCACCAGCAGATGCTCAAAACTTATCTCATTACCAGCCTTCGGCTTACGCCTTTTCTTTAAAAATAAGAACAGGAGTTCCAACTCCCTCACTATACCTGCATGGGTTGTAAATAAAATATGATCGGTATAAAAGCGGGCAGTGATTTCATTCAGGTTACCGGTGGCAACAAGACCGAGATACTGCATCCTGCTATGATCTTTTCTTTTTACCAATGCTACCTTTGCATGCACTTTTAAACCGGGTATACTATTGATAATATCAACTCCTGCTGCCTTCATGCGTTTCGACCAGCGGATATTATTCTCCTCATCGAATCTTGCTTTCAGTTCAATAAACACCGTTACCTTCTTCCCGTTCTTTGCTGCAGTGATCAGTGCATTTACAATTTTTGAATCACCGGCCACCCGGTACAATGTAACATAGATCTCTTTCACTGCTTCGTCCACCGCCGCTTCATTAAAAAAACGCAATACACTGTTATATGATTGATACGGTGTATGAATGACAAAGTCTTTTATAAGCATATTGGAAAACACCGTATCATGTTTGCCCACATTTGGCAATAATGCCACCCGTTTAGGGTAATTCAGTTCATCTGCTTTTACAGGAAGACTGCCCAGGTCCTTTAAGTTATGGTAACGGCCGCCTTCTACTGTATTTTCGGGAGACAGTTTTAATAGCGAAAGGAGCTTATTCAGACATTCTGCCGGCATACCTGCTTCGTATAAAAACCTGGTAGCACTGCCATCATCCCGTTTTGATAACTGCTTTTCAATTTTATCCGCCAGGTCTCCTTCATATTCGTCTGCAAGGTCCAGTTCTGCATCTCTTGTTATCTTTATATTCCACACACTTTTTATTTTATGTGAAGGAAACAGCGATGATAAGAACCGTTTCATAATGTCATCGAGGAAAACAATATATTGTTTTCCTTCCAGTACCACGGTAAAAAACCTCGCCAGTTTATTGGAAGGCACATTTATGATTATAACATCTTCTTTCCCTTCTTCATTCTCACAAAACACCGCCTGGTACAAGGCATTGCTTTTTGCAAAAAATGAAACAGCTGTGCCGGAGAAATTTACCAGGACCAGGAACGCCATCACTTCGTCCTGGAAATATCCTCTCAATAATGGCCCTGCCGCTTCAGGAAGAGCCTTATTGTACAACAGTTCAATATTATACTGTTGCAGTGCAGGGATCATTTCTGCCAATGTTTTACCAAATGTTTCCTGCTGCTGCTGTATGACAGATCTTGCCTGCTGCAATAAAATCCAGTGATCTTCACTTTCCGCAGGCTTTACTTCATGCAACAGCATCAGGGCCGGCATGCGCACCCGGTAAAACTCATCCAGGTTGGATGAAAAGATGGAAAGAAACCGGAACCGTTCCATTAACGGCACTGCCGGCCGGGTTGCTTCCTGTAAAACTCTCCCGTTGAAAGAGAGCCAGCTGATATCCCTGTTTAAAAACCGTTTATCCATTGCCGTTATTCATCAAAAAAATATAAAAGTGATACTGAATGCAATCACGGTTGCTATCAGTGTGAACATGAAAATGGTGTAGGAAATACGCAGCAATTTATATTTCTGTCCCAGCACCTTTCCTTGTGAATGAATATCCCTTATTAAACTACCGTATAAGAATTCACTGTCAGCCATCACTTTTTTCATACCATCATAATAATGATCGTAATCCATTTTATAAAAGTTACCAAAGAACAGCAGGTTCACGGTTCGCTTATTCACCTGCTCTTCCGTAAAATAACCACTGGGTATTTTTGGCCTGGTGGCCAGCACGGAAAATATGACAGCCGTAACAGATCCACAGATCAGGATCAGGGTAGGCACCATCAGTGCCTGGGCCGTATCCAGCTTACGAAGCACCAATCCTATTACCACCGATATTATAATGGAGTTCACCGATATCATAATATTAGCCTTGCTGTCGGCCATGTCGCTTAAGCGCTGGTGATTAGTGGAAGCCACCCTGAACATGGTCTCAATACCTCTTACTGGTTTTTCCACTTTTACCTTGCCGGCAAACTCTTCTTTTGTTACAGCAGTTGTTGCTGCCGGGGTATCAATTACAAGTTTGGGTGGTTTGTTTTTTTTCAATAACCGGTCCAGGTTCTCCTGCTTTTTTTCATCCAGCAGCAACCTGGCATAATCAGTATGATAGCGGTGCCCCTGCAAAAGGGTAATGGCATTTGCTCTCCATTCTTTTTTGTCGATCTCTTTATTCAATGCCAGTTCTTTTTCTTTACGCATCAGCTTATTTCGCTCTGCAAAATCATCGGTACCCAGGTGAAAGAAATCCGCATCACAAACTATTTGTTCCAGTAAATTGGCTGGACGCTGCGGCATTTGGGTTGCCAGTATGCAGTCTTTTATTTGTTTCAGCGTTTGTTCATCCACGTTAGCCTTCAAAAAATCAGCTGCCAGTTCTGCCCCTTTGGCTTCGTGCCGGTCACTTTCGCCGGAGTAATAACCCAGGTCGTGAAACCAGGCTGCCGCCACCACCACGAAATGATCATGCTCATTGAGCTGGTAGTGTCCTGCAAGCTGTTTGGTGGCTTCCACCACCTGTTCCGTGTGCAGCATGTTGTGGTAAGGCAACTGTACGTATTGCGATTGGGTTTCAACATAGCCTGTGATGTATACAGGGATGCTTTTTAAGATCACATTATAATCCATATCAAGTATTATTAACCGTAATTGAGTGCAAGTTGAAATCTTAATGCCAGTACCACAAAGCTGCAAAGTTCACAAAGTAACACGAAGATAACTTTGTGTTGCCAGGTGGTTTTGTGTCTTAGTGGTTATAATAAACAGTAAAAATGCTTCAAGCTACAAGTTCGGTAAATAATTCCTCTAAAAAAACATCCCTATATTCTTTTATCCGGTGCTGATACTTTTTAAACAGGAAAACCCTTCCACCAGTGGCAGAAAGGTTTCCTTTTTTGAAGACCAACCAACAATCGTTACCCCTTATCTTGCTCCACCGGAAACATTGATCTTTTCCCCGTTCACCCATTCTGAATCATCTGATGCCAGGAAAACTGCCACACGGGCAATATCACCGGGCTGACCTATCCTGCCAAGGGGTGTCTGGTTTTTTACGAGTTCTTCAAATTCACTGCCGATAACACCCACGCTGTGGGCGCCTTCGGTTTCAACCATACCGGGCGCCAGTGTATTCACACGGATCTTCTTAGCCCCCAGTTCTTTTGACAATGCCACGGCAATAGTATCCACCGCACCTTTGGTAGCCGAGTACACTACAGAATTCGCCAGCGGGTTATCACTTACCACGGAACTTACGTTGATCACACTACCGCCATTGCCATTAAAATGCTGGATAGCTTCCTGCGTGGCTAAAATGGTACCAAGCACATTGGTATTGAACTGGCGGTGAAACTCTTCTTCTGTTACTGCCTCCAGTGGTTCAAATTTGAATACACCGGCATTGTTCACCAGCACATCCACTTTACCAAAAGCATTTTTTGTTTCAGCAAACAATTTTTTTACATCTGCCGGGTTGGCTACATTACCCTGTACGGCAATGGCCTTACCACCTGCTTTTGTAATTTCATTTACTACTTTTTCTGCGCCTGTTTTATCAGAAGCATAGTTTACCACTACGGAAGCACCTTCAGTGCCGTAGGCTTTTGCAATACCAGCACCAATTCCTTTAGAGGCACCTGTTACGATCGCAACTTTGTTTTTTAATTTAGACATGATCTATTGATTGAGCGTTTAAAATTTTTGTTTTGCGTTTATTACATGTATGGTTACAGTTAAATACAGGGGCTTTGCCTCCTCAGCCGGCGGGCTGTGTAACCGGAACGCCGCTGCTTTTTCTTTTTTGAAAAAATAAGCCTCGCATTTTTTCAATCACACCTCCGGCGTGACCAAAGAAAAAGAGGCGCCTAACCAGGTTACTGGTGGAGAGTGCGAATGCTTAACCTTGCGACTATTAATTATTTTATTGTTATTTATCATTTCTAGTCTTGTACAGTTTTTGTTTGTTGTTTAGTATACTCTTTTCTTCCTTAATTCTTAATTTTTAACTTTTAATTGCTTTCCTCACTTCCATCCTCCACCCAGTGAACGGTAGAGCTCGATCAAAGCAGCGGATTGCTCTTTTTGCAATACGGCCAGTTCCAGTTCTCCCTGCAATACATTGCTTTGGGCGGTGATTACTTCCAGGTAATTGGCCATACCATTTTTAAAAAGCAGGTTGGCGTTACCGGTAGCCTGCTGCAAAGTATTTACCCTTGTTGCAGCTATATCCTGCTGCTCTTTTAATTTATCCACTTTTACAAGCGCATCGGTCACTTCACCAACAGCTGTTAATACAGACTGGCGGAATGCGATCACTGATTTCTCCCTTTCAACTTTTGACAACTCGTATTGTGTCTTTAATTGTTTACGCTGGAACAACGGCTGTGTAAGTCCGCCTGCAGCAGTAGCAAATAAGGATGCAGGTATATTGAACCAGTTGCTTGCTTTAAAAGAATTAATACCACCGCCTGCTGTGATCGTTAAGGATGGATACATGTTTGCTTTGGCAATACCGGTATTGGCGTTGGCAATAGTAAGTTCCAGTTCCTTTGCTCTTATATCAGGGCGGTTTTGTAACAATGCCGCAGGAACACCCGCTGACGTTTTACCGGCAAACAGCCTGTCATTTAATGTGCCACTTCTTTTAACTGCTGCCGGAGCAAGACCTGATAAAACGCTGATGGCATTTTCCTGTATAGCAATTTCCTGCTCCAGTTGTGGCACCAGTTGTGCAGCCACCAGTCTTTGTGCTTCGGCCTGCTGCACTGCCAAAGCTGTTACCTGCCCGGCATTGTATTGAAGTTTGATAATAGTAAGGGTACTGTCATTTAGTAACAGGTTCTTTTTTGCGATGGCAACCTGTGCATCCAGCATCAGGAGGTTATAATAACCTTTAGCAACAGACGAAACAAGGTTTGTTTGAATGGCCTTTTTTGCTTCTGCTGTCTGCAGGTAAGTGGCCAGTGCTTTTGATTGCTGGTTCTTTATTTTACCCCAGATATCCGCTTCCCAGCTCAGCACTGCACTGATCGTATAATCTTCCACGTAAGATTTACCCAGGAACTGGCTGAGGCTTAGGCCATTTAAACTGTTATCAGAAGGACGGTTAATAGCTGCAGTAGCTTGTAACCTGGCTTCGGGTAAATAACCGAGTTTGCTCTGGCCCACGATCAGCTGCGCCGCCTCTATATTTTTTAAGGCAGTTTGCAGGTCGTAGTTGTGAGCAATGGCGCTGTCGATCAGCTGCTGCAGGTTTTCATTACGAAAAAACTGTTTCCATTGAATGGCTGCAATTGTATTTGTATCCGCAGCAGTTGCCGAACGGTAAGTTGACGGTACTACTTCCTTTGGTGTTTCAATATTTTTTGATACTGCACAAGCCGCCAGGAATAAAAGCAGAAAAGCAGTCATGTACAGGTTGGTTAATCTTCTCATTGTGATCATTTTTAAAAAATTAAATCTTCTCCAGGGCTATTGAGATATGGCTGCAGTACAAGTGTGCGACGCCACCAAGGCTGAAAGATGCACTGCAGCCGGTTTCAAAAAATTAATTCGCATACTCCACATTTTCCAGCACCACTTCATCCTCCACCACCCTTCTGCTGCTTACCTTTTCCTGCAAATACTGGAAGATGGCAAAGAGCACAGGAATGATAAAAATACCCAGCAGCACACCCGTAAGCATACCACCTACGGCGCCGGTGCCAATGGAACGGTTACCCATGGCTGAAGCACCCGTTGCCGTTAGTAAGGGGATCAGCCCAGCAATAAATGCAAAAGAGGTCATCAAAATGGGGCGGAGCCTCAGCCTAGCGGCCTCGATTGCTGCATGAAGAATGGATAACCCGGCCCGCCTGCGCTGCACTGCATACTCCACGATCAGGATGGCATTTTTTGCCAGCAACCCTATCAGCATGATCAAACCAACCTGCACGTATATATTATTTTCAATACCGGCGAAGTTGATAAAGGCAAACACACCCAGTAAACCTGTTGGCACCGACAATATCACTGCCAGCGGCAGGATATAACTTTCATACTGGGCTGCTAAAAGGAAGTACACAAAGATGAGTGACATTACAAATATCCAGGTGGTTTGTGTGCCGGCACTTTGCTCCTCCCTTGTTAAACCGCTCCATTCATACGCATAACCACGGGGCATATACGCAGCGGCCACTTCCTGCACAGCTTTTAGTGCCTCACCCGAACTGTAACCGGGTTTGGGTACACCGTTGATCGTAACTGCATTAAAGAGATTGTTTCGTGTAACGGTTTCCGGTCCATATACTTTTTCAAGATTAATCAATGTTTTTACAGGTACCATTACACCGGCATTGTTCTTTACATGCACATCATTCAGCGTGGTGGGGTCAATACGATAGGCAATATCCGACTGCAATATCACTTTATACTGTTTTCCAAAACGGTTGAAATCACCGGCCTGGTAACTGCCGTAGTACACCTGCAGCGTTTGAAGTAACTCACTAACAGATACGCCTAACTGCTTTGCCTTTGCTTCATCTATATTGAGTTTAAACTGTGGGTTGCCTGTGTTAAACGTGGTAAACGCATACATGATCTCTGGCCTTTTCATCAATTCGCCGATAAATCCATATGCTGTTGCACTCAGGTCTTCGAGTTTGCCGCCTGCCCTGTCCTGCAATATCATTTCAAAGCCGTTGGTATTACCAAAGCCCTGTACGGTGGGCAGTGTGAAGGTGAACATATCTGCTGCAGATATAACAGACAACTTTTGATTGACTTCACCCAGTATTTTATTGATATCTTCTGTATGACCACGGGTGCCGGGCTTTTTTAATTTTACAAAAGCCAGTGCGCTGATGGGACTGGTGGCATTGGTGATGATATTCATCCCGGCCACGCTGTAAGACTTTTCCACGGCCTCAACCGTAGCAATGATACTGTCCACTCTTTCCACCACCTGCTTTGTTCTTTCAAGCGAAGCTCCTGCAGGCATATTCAACGAATACAGGAAAATACTCTGGTCTTCTGTTGGGATAAACCCGGTGGGTGTTTTCTTTACCAGCACCACGGTGGTGATGGTGATGACCAGTAAACCAGTTAAAGCGATCCATTTTGTTTTTATTAAAAACCGGAGGCTGCGGCCATAACGGTTGGTCAAGTTTTCAAAGCCTGCATTGAATGCATTAAAAAACCTTGTTTTAAAACCTTTTGGTTTTTCGTCTTTGTTGTTATTGTGGTTGTTCTTTAAAAACAATGCAGACAATGCAGGGCTGAGGGTTAAGGCATTGATCGCAGAGATAAGAATGGCAATTGCCAGTGTAAATGCAAACTGTTTATAGAATATACCCGCCGGTCCCTGCATAAAACCAACAGGAACGAATACCGCTGCCATCACCAGTGTGATAGAAATGATAGCGCCCGATATTTCATTCATGCTTTTGATGGTGGCCGCCCTTGCAGGCAGATGTTCCTTCGCCATTTTTGTATGTACCGCTTCCACCACCACAATGGCATCATCCACTACGATACCGATGGCGAGTATGAGTGCAAAAAGTGTTAGCAGGTTGATGGTAAAACCAAACAACTGCATAAAGAAGAAAGTACCCAGGATAGCTACCGGTACGGCGATGGCCGGTATTAAAGTGGAACGGAAATCCTGCAGGAAAAGGAACACTACAATAAACACGAGGATGAAAGCTTCCACCAGGGTGTGTTTCACTTTATCAATGGAAGCATCCAGGAATTCTTTGGAAGAATAAGGCACAAAAGTCTTTACACCTTTTGGCAGGTCCGTATTCACCCGTTCCATGATATGATTTACTTCTGTTAATATATCATTGGCATTGGAGCCGGCAGTTTGATAGATCAAAATACCGGTGGAAGGTCCTTTATCTACTTTTGCTTCGGCTGTATAGTTAAACGATCCCAGCTCCACCCTTGCCACATCTTTTAATCTTATCGTGGAGCCGTCGGCGTTAGATTTTAAAATGATGTTCTCGTAGTCTTCATTTTTACTAAGCTTGCCTTTGTATTTTATTACGTATTCAAAAGATTCATGACTTCCTTCACCAAATTTACCCGGTGCTGCTTCCAGGTTTTGCTCTTTGATGGAAGCCAGCACATCCTGTGCGGAAAGATCATAAGCAGTAAGCCTGTCGGGTTTCAGCCAGATACGCATGGCATAATCTTTTGCACCAAAAATGGTTGCCTGTCCCACACCGTGCACCCGTTGTATTTCCGGAACGATATTTATCTTGGCATAGTTCTGCAGAAATGTCTCATCATAAGTACTATCACTGTATAATGCAATAGCCATAATGATACTGTTCTGTTGCTTCTGCGTGGTGACACCAGCCTGTATCACTTCTGCAGGAATCAGGCTGGTAGCTTTTGCCACCCTGTTCTGCACATTCACCGAAGCAATATCCGGATCGGTACCTGCTTTAAAGAAAACACTCAGCGTCATGGTACCATCGTTGTTGCTGTTGGAGGTCATGTAGGTCATGTTCTCCACACCGTTGATGGATTCTTCAAGCGGTGTTGCTACCGAACGTGCAACCACTTCAGCACTGGCACCTGGATAATTCGCCGTTACCAATACTGCCGGTGGCGCAATATCCGGGAACTGTGTGATCGGTAATGATGTAAGTGAAACGATACCCAGTAATACCAGCAGTATTGATATAACGGTGGACAGTACCGGGCGTTTGATAAATGTTTGTAACATAAAAAATGTTTTGCAGCCTCACCCTCCTTCTCCCTCTCCAAAAGAGAGGGAGCGGCGCTTCGGCTCTTTATTGGTTATTGTTTCTTCCACTGCAGCATTGCTTCTTTAATCAGCATCATCAGCGGAGTTTTTTTAGTCTTCACAGTTTTCAAAGGGTAAAGGATCCCCTGTCAGCCTTAGGCCGAAAAAAAAAACAGATTAAACTTGTTGAATTAGAGACTAACTAATTGATAATGTAATAATGGATAATTGATAATTTTTCTGTTCGACATCATTACTCAATTCTTATTGATACTTACTGCAAGGCATTATCCGTTATCAACTAAAAAATTATCAATTAATACTTGCCGTATGTAGCACACTGTCTGCCGAAACTTTCTGCGGCACGATCACAGCACCATCCCTTAAACGTTGCAGGCCGCTGTAAACAATGGTTTCACCATTATTCACTCCTTTGTCTACAATATAATTGCCTTCGCTTTTGCCGGCAATACTGATCTGCTTACTCACCACTTTGTTACTGTCGCCCAGTGCAAATACATACACTTTATCCTGTAATTCATAAGTGGATTGCTGTGGTACCATTAGTTTATTTTGCTGTGCAAATGGTATCCTTATTTTACCGGTAATACCTGAGCGTAATAATTTTTCGTTGTTGGCAAATACCGCACGGAAGCTGATACTACCTGAGCTGCGGTCAAATTGTCCCTGCACCAGTTCCACTTTTCCTTTGTTGTTGTAGATGCTGTTATCAGCCAGTTCCAGTTCAACGGGTGGCAGATTCTTAATTTTTTCTTCTGCAGTCTTGCCATCCACATTTGAGAAGAAACCAAAGAAATCTGCTTCGCTCATGCTGAAATAAGCATGTACATTATTGACCTCACTCAATACCGTTAGTGGTTGCATTTCGCCTTTGCCGATCAGGCTGCCCTGTTTAAAATTGATATGACCAACGTAGCCGCTTACCGGCGCAGTGATCAGCGTATAACCGAGGGTGATATCTGCGCTGCCTTTACCGCTTACAGCCTGTGCATAAGCTGCCTGTGCTTCATGTAAATTGGCTTTGGCTGTTTTTAACTGTACTTCAGCAATAACTTTATTGGCTACCAGTGGTTCCAGCCTGTCCACTTCCACCTGTGCTTTTTCCACGGCGGCTTTTGCCAGTTGAATAGTAGCTGCAGCGCTGTTGCTATACTGGCTGTATTCTTTACTGTTGATACGGAATAGCGGTTGACCTTGTGCCACCCAGGCACCATCTTCCACATAAATTTTTTCGAGGTAACCGCTTACCTGCGGGCGGATCTCCACGTTTACTGTTCCCTGTACAGTTGCAGGATATTCCTGCCAGGTGGTAACCGATCCTTTTTCAAGCTGAACAACGGGTAATGTTTGTGGTGGTGGTGCCTGGTATTGATTTTGGTTTCCTGCACATGCGGCTAAGAAGACAACAGCACCATAAATGAGATGATAAGACTTCATAACGTGATTAAGTTTTTTAACAGTGTTAAGTAATTGTTTCAAAAAAAACAGTTTTGCAACTGCTTAATGACGATGAACAGATTGGTTTCCGGACAACCTTTTTCATCAATTTTTTTGTTGGTTTTTCAACCGGGTAAAAGAACTTTTCGCTTTCATAACGACATTAAATCATCTAACAGCGTTAAGGATACGGGGTAAAAAAAAGTCTTTTCAGACCTGTTTAAATTAGTTCGGCATCGGGCGCCACATACTAAAATTAATTTTTCAAAGAATTAATGATACCTGTCAATGCATCCCTCAATACCTGCCTGTTCAACTCCTCCGAGGTGATCTGCCTGGTAAGATTAATAGAGATCAGCCCGTGCACCACGCTCCAGAAAGTATAATACTTGGTATCTATATACTTTTCATCCTGCTTTTTACCTTCCGGTACTATCTCCTGGATCTTGTCCCAGAGCATATTGCTGGGGGCCTGCAGGTCAGGACAGGCATTTTCAAATGCACAACAGTTCACTTCCACCCCATACATTACTTTATATAACTCCTTATTTTCAAAAGCAAAGTTCCAGTACGCCAGCCACATGGCTTCCAGTTGTCCTTCCGGGTTGGTGCTGAGGCTCCTGGCTTCTTCCATTTTAACCGCCAGTTTTTTATAACCCATACGGGTAAGCTCCTGTAAAATAGCGTCTTTGTTACTGAAGTATTCGTAAATAATGGGCGCTGTATATTCAATTTTGTCGGCAATCTTACGCATACTGAGGGCGGGCCACCCCTCCTCTTTTACAATGTCGAGGCTGGCGTTCAGGATATTGCACCTGGTATCGTCCTTTAATCTTTGTATGCGTTCTTTACTTGCCATTTTATTTCGATGTAAAATAATTTAACACCGTTAGACAAAGGTAAATCCATTTGAGTGAAACGACCAAAAGTTTTTTTGAGAAAGTTTTGTTAAGAGCGTAGAATGGCACATCTGGCTGTGACGAAAGTGTAGACTCTATGTATAACATTTAAACAATAAATATCACTATTTTGATTCTTTTATCTTTTAAAAACAAAATCAGTGAGGCTAAATTTTATTCTAGTCTTTTGGAATAAGTCAAAAAACAGTAAATTAAAATATTTCAAACCAAATGACTAAAAATAAATTATGAAGCAAGTTCACTTAATTTCTAAAATTAGTAGCTTACTAACTCAATTTTCCCTTGAAATTAGAGATAAGGGTAAACTCAAATTACATGATATCAATCTTATATCCGAAGATATTTTAGTTCCTATTCTGAGTATACTATATGATACCGATTTAAGAAACCTAAATGATGAAAAAGCAAATTACCCTGGTATTGATTTAGCTAGTGATGAGCATATAACGCTTGGAGGAGTGAGAAAAAAAATTGCATTCCAAATAACTTCAACAAAAAACATTGATAAGGTTTTAGAAACACTAACTACATATACTTCGCACAATTTTTACAAACATTTTGACTGCATTTATATTTACAATTTAACAGAAAAGCAAAGTAGATATAATAAATCTAGTGTTGAGAAAATAAAGAAAATTATTCAAAATAAATTTGTCTTTGACTTAAATAAAAACATACTTGATAAATCTGATCTACTAAAGAAAGTAAAATCACTCACCCCTCTTTCAAAAATTGATTCAATTCTCAGATTATTAGAAGATCAGCTAGTTTATAAGAAGAAAAGCTTGCTCTCGCTGGAAATTTGGGAGAGTGATGGTAAGATTGGATATGGTTTTTCAAACTTAATAGACAGTATAAATGTAACAACTTACCAAACGCTATTAAGTAATAATACTGTCTCTTCTGAAACAAAAGAAGTACTAGAATTTTTACTAACAAAATATAATAAAGCTTTCTCAATTAACTATGAAAATCAAAAGCTTGACAAGTTCAAAAACTTAGGATTTAATACTTATCTAAAAGCTGGGTTTACCCAAGCTTTAAATTCTTTTTTAGTAGTAAAAAGCAAAATTGTAAACAACCTCAATACAAGTGACTTTTCTCAGCGTCTCTTTGAATGTCTTAGTAAATTAAGTAGTAACCTAAAGGAAAGCGACTTTCCTTTAATAGAAAATCCAATCAACCATCCTGCGATAGGCTTAATAAAGGAAACTATTCAAAGTGTATTCTCAACATTAGGAATAGATAAAGAAATTTGGGAATCATTTTTGAAAAGCTTCAATGAAAATATAAGCATTACTGTAATTGAGACATTTGGCAAATTAAATTATCAAAAGCATTTGGAAAATACCAAGGACAAATGGTTAAAAGAAAATGAAAAAGATTTTTTATTTTACTTAAAGGATTTAGCAAAACTTGGTTTTGCTGAAGGAGAACAATTAGAATATCAAGAATCTTTTGGCATATGGGAGGACATAAGACAATATGGTTCTTTAGAAGAGGATTCTTTAATTAATGAAAATAATGCAGCCAAAAAAACAGCTGAAAAAAAAATAGAGAGCGATACAGATAGTCTAAAACCAATTTCTAATTTAATCACTGAATATTTTGATTATTACAAGAATGAAAAAGAAGGCTATCTAAATAATATTCTTTTTTTAATAGCAGATTTTGGCAAAGGTAAAACAAGTTTTTTGCATCATTTTGCATCTGAATTAGCAGAGCAATACCTGAAAACACATGAAGGCTTTTTTCCAGTATACTTGAATTTGAATCAATATGATATTTATAGCAATTCCCCTTCGTTAGGAGTAATTGCAAATTTTTTGGCCAAGGGTTTCAAAATTGATATTAAAGAAGAATATTTTAAGAAAAAAAACTATTTCTTCCTAATTGATTCTCTTGATGAATGTGGCGAATTAACAGAAAGCAATATTGAAAAGGTTATAAAAGATATAAACGAAATACAAAATCTCGACATAATTAATCAGAGGAAAAACCGAATAATTATTGCTTCAAGACCTTTAGCAAAAGGCTTGAAAGAACAAATTAGCAAATACAAACCATATCCAATAAAACTTAGAGACAATGACTCGGAAATAGACGAAATAGTAGATAATTACATTTCTGTACATGGCTTTAAAAGTGAGCAGTTTGATAAATATATAGAATTTGCATTAAAAAAATTTATATCGAACAGTAAAAAAAACCAAGATGATTTCAGCGGAATCGCTAGAACTCTAATCTCTAATATCTTGAAAGGAGAAAAAATTAATATTCATTCAAAACTGAACAAAACAATATTGAATGAAAGTGAGCTCAAGAGACCAATCTTTGCATACATGATCTATAAACTCATAGTCTCAAATTCAAATTTTATGGATTTGGGGAAAGTTGGTATTTATATTTCTTTTATTAATCAACTTTCAAGAGACGCAAAACACAAAGATGATACAAATCATAAAATCAGTTTGGAAGAAGAATTTGTTTATCGAAATATTCTACATTCATCTGCACTATTGTGGCAATACAAGCGACAAAGCGGAGAGCAAACATCCCTAACGAAAGGTGATATTTGTAGAACTATCGAAGAAAAAGAAATTGATAAAGATGACAGAAAAGTATTGACTGAATTTAAAGAAGTTGAATCCATACACTTTCTATCGCACTCGTATTTTGGAGAAAAGGAAAATACATTACATTTTCAACATCAATCATTTGCAGAAATTTTACTAGCGGAGTATTATTTAAAAATAATCATTAAATGTGCAATTGAAGAAAATACTGATGTAGAAGAAGCAAGAATCAGATTGTCTATTGGTCTTCCAACAGATCAAACAGTTGACTTTTTTAAAGGCTTATTGGAGCTACTAAAAGAATGTGTGTTAAGCGATCCAAAAGAAAAAAGTATACATTCCAAACGAGAGTTATTAATCCCACTACTTTCATCGCTTGCAATTAAAAAGCACAATAAAAAACTATATTCAACACGCCTTAATGCAACATGGTTTGAAAAACATGAAAAAGAAATATTCTCTAAAAATAAAATTTCAAATGAAATAGTTGACGACTTTCCAATTACTATGCTAATCCTAGCTAAAATTGAAGTTCTTTGCCGAGAAATTATTAGTTCAAAAAAAATCTATTTTCTTGATGAACCAGCTAGATCCTCAGTTTTATTTAAGAACGAACTAACTATTATTAATAATTATCCTAAAATTTATGAAATCGACAAATGGCTTGCATTAATTACAGGTAATATTGTTGGGACAAATGTTATGAAAAGGCAATTTTTTAATTCAAATTTAAATACTCAAGATTTATTCAACATTATTACTCACTGGAATTATTATGTGGGCGAAATACCTTATTGGGGTATAGATTTATTTATGGGAATTAATATGAA
Source organism: Ferruginibacter sp. (assembly GCA_047600665.1). GTDB lineage: Bacteria > Bacteroidota > Bacteroidia > Chitinophagales > Chitinophagaceae > Ferruginibacter. Next base: position 13,943 of record JASGKJ010000002.1, on the reverse strand, counting down.
AAACGATGAGGGAATATATAATTACAAACGTTTAGATCTTTCTCGATTAAACTTTTCGTATTCCAATTTTAAGAATGTGAGTATTCAAAATTCAACAATTAGATTCTGTGATTTTTCAAATTCTACATTTGAATATTTTAATATTATCCGTTCAGATATTACAGGATCTAAATTTGAGAATATTACTATCATGTCATCGCAAAACGAAACCCTGATGGAAGGTAACTTCTCTTTGACTTTCTGTTTTATTGCCCAGGGAGTAACATTTCCACAAAAATTGAACACTGTACTCAAAGGAACATCTTCTGGAATTTCAAATTTTAGTAGTGATAGCAGTACAATTATTGGTCCTTACGAACACGAAAATCAAGAACATTCTTTCTTCGTCCAATATTTATTGCCATTAGCAGGTATATTCAGATACATTTTATCAAAAGGGTATAAGGCTAATTTCATTTTGTCAACATTTAAATTTGAAGATTATGATATTACCCCTTTCCACAAAAAATATGAGAAATATGTAAACACTAAAGAAAAGTTTAAAATGTTGATAAATAATATAGAAAAAGGAATTACAAAAACCAAAGAAAATTAACTGTTTATTCTGAGAATTTCACTGTATTTCGTTAAAATGATCCTCGCTTTTGACACATATTATTTCAACAACAAAGCAAAAACAGTTTGCATAGCGTTTAACAACTGGAATGAAAGTGAAAACTTTGATACCTTTTCGGAGACTATTGACAATATTGAAGACTACCGACCCGGTGAATTCTATAAACGTGAACTGCCCTGTATTTTAAGTTTATTGAAAAGCATTGATACCAAAAAAGCTGAATACATCATTATTGATGGTTATGTATTTTTAGATGACAATGATAAACCTGGTCTTGGTGGGCATTTATACAATAGTCTTAACAGGAAGAAACCGGTAATCGGTGTTGCCAAAACAAATTTTGCAACGATTGACAGGAATAAAAGAGAACTGTTAAGAGGCAAAAGCATCAAACCACTTTATATTACCGCCACCGGGATGGATATGGATGATGCGGTAAAATACATCAGCAGTATGAGCGGCGAAAACAGGATACCAACGCTGCTGAAAACACTGGACAGGCTTACAAAAGAAGTGACCGTTTAAGATGATCTTACACAGCAACCTTTACTTAAATAAAACCTACCGTTAAACTTTTTTCACATGGCCCTCCCTTACCTGGGGTCTAATTTGCAGCTTAAAGAATTGATATGACAATACTGACCTGGGGCTGTATGGGCATAAATATATTGGTGGCACTTTTTCTTGCTGCGATGTTGCTCAACCCCAACCAGGATGCAGCTGGCAAGGGAATGCTTTTTTTACCCATTATTGTATTGCTGCTTTTCGCCGGCGGCACCTGGTTGCTGATGAACCGGCAATACCGGGTAAGCGCCCTGCTGTTAAGTGCCATCCCCGCTATGATATCAGCCTACTTTCTTTTTTTGACAATTAAAAAATGATACCGGCATAAAAGAAATATGACGACAATCACATTACCAAAAGAAAAAAAGGAACTCCTGGACAGGATCGTGGATGAGCTGAAGACCATTGACAATATAAAAGCAATTGTACTGGGTGGTTCTTATGCCACCGGGTCCGCCTCCGCTACTTCTGATCTCGATGTCGGCATCTACTATTCGCAGGAAAAACCTTTTGATATTGATGCCATCAGGAAAATTGCCCAAAAATATGCTGCAGATAATAAACCAACTGTTACCGGTTTTTATGAATGGGGGCCATGGGTAAATGGCGGTGCCTGGATACAAACTTCCAATGGCAAAGCGGATTTTTTGTATAAGAACATTGATCAAATAACCGCCACCATTGAAAAAGCAAAAGAAGGTATTTGGGAAAATCATTTTGAACAGCAACCACCTTATGGTTTTTCGTCCATCATTTACCTGGCCGAAACCCACAGTTGTGTTGCGCTATGGGACCCGGAAGGGATTATTAAAAAGCTGAAAATTGCAGTACAGCGTTATCCCGTAAAACTAAAACAGTCAGTGGTACAACAATCACTGTGGGCGGCTGAATTTACCATATGGCAGGCCATTTCCTTTGCTGAAAAAAAAGACATATACAATACCGTTGGTTGCCTGGCAAGAGCTGTTAAAAATATAGTGACTGCCCTTTTTGCTATAAATGAGTTATACCCGATGGGTGATAAAAGAGCTGTCAGCTATCTTGAAAAAGCAAACAGCAGACCCGGCGATCTTGCCCGGCGGGTTAAAAATATTTTATGTGTGAACAGCAATAAACCGGCTGATAACGTTGCGCTTTTAAAAGTCCTGTGGACCGAAACAACTGCATTGGTGCCGGGTCTTTATCAACCTTATTATAATTTATGGGGCGATGATGCATAAAAACTGCAATTTTGAGAAAGAACGATAAAGGCTTTTTCAGTAAACGAATGCAGGAAAAACAAAACCTATATTTTATTGCGCTTATCCCGGATGAGGAACTGCAGCACCGCATTAATGAATTCAAGCAGGATTTTGCAAACCGCTTTAACAGCAGCAAGGCTTTAAAGATAGTTTCGCATATAACATTAAAGGCTCCTTTCAAATTACCTGCGGCCCAACATGAAGGGTTGACAACCTGGCTCCGTGACATAAAAATACAGACACGGCAATTCAATATTGAACTTCAAAATTTTGGTTCTTTTCCAAATCCACAAAGCCCGGTTGTTTATGTAAAACCGGTAAATAATGCCAGCCTCATTACACTGCAGCAAAACATTACCGGCAATTTCAGGGAGCGGTATCCGCAATTACTACAACATACAGACCTGGATTTTAATCCGCATATAACCATTGCCTACAGGGATCTCAGTCCCGGAAATTATGCAGCGGCCTGGCAGGAATACCAGTCAAAGGAATTCAGGGCAACCTTTGCTATAACCGCATTCTATCTTTTACAGCATGACACAAGAAAATGGAACATTATTTCAGAACGGTCGCTGGAGGAAAAATAATACAACCATTAAAACATAAGCCTTTTTAAAACGTCTGTTATTTAAACTCAAATTCATGCAACTGAAAGTTATTATTACCGGCGCCACAGGAATGGTGGGGGAAGGCGTTTTGTTTGAATGCCTGCAAAACCCTGCGGTAAGTGAAGTGCTTCTTATCAACCGCCGGCACTATGAATTACAGCATCCCAAGCTTAAAGAATTGATCGTTCCTGATTTTTTTCAGCTGGAAAAATTTGCAGATGCAATACAAGGTTATGATGCCTGCTTTTTTTGTGCCGGTATCAGTTCAGTCGGCATGAAGGAAGATAAATACAGGCATATAACTTATGATACCACGCTGGCCTTTGCAAAAGTATTGCTGGCTCATAACATCAACCTGGTGTTTACCTATGTATCCGGCAGCCATACCGACAGCAGCGAAAAGGGCCGTATTATGTGGGCACGTGTAAAAGGCAGAACAGAAAATGAACTGGCCAGGCTGGGTTTTAAAGCAGAATACAATTTCCGGCCCGGGGCCATGCTGCCTTTTGATGGGCAAAAGAACTGGAAAACGATTTATAAGGTTATTGTAAAGATCATCAAAGCTATCTCGCCCAAAAGAGTGGTCACCATGGAAGAACTGGGCAGGGCCATGCTCAATGCTGTAACAAAGGGTTATAATAAAAATATACTGGAGATCGCAGATATAAAAGTGCTAGCAAAAGCATAGCAGTTTTTAACCTGAATGACCCTCAGCTTAGAAGGCTGGGATACCCAGATATCCAGTTTATGAAACTCAAGCCTGTAGCGGCTTTCAATTTTTCTTCTTTGCAGTTTTCAACGGTTTTGGACCTGAATTATTAACGAAGTTATTAACGGTAACTTTAAGGCTGTTGTATGCCTTTTGAATGTTGGCGATCTCCGGCTCCAGCTTGTCCAGGCTGAGTTCTATGGAACCCAACGCACCAGCCTGCTTGTTATCCGCACGCTCATCTCCTTCACCCAGAAACATCCAAATTACTGAGAAACCGAAATAAACGCAAAGTTTACAAGCTGGATCTACACCCACCCCTCGGCTCGGGTCCGACTTCAACCTGGAAATATTGGTGCTCTGCAATCCGGTGATATCAGCTATCTCCAACTGCGTCACCCCCTCCCCTGACAAAACCTCCAGGGCTTCCAGGAACCGCCCGGTAACTTCCTTTTTAAAGTCACGGCTGTGATCTTGTTTTTTTGGCATTACTGACCGGAAACTTGTTTCGTAAGTGAATCACAAAGCTTAGTAATGGAATCAGTCTTTTCTTTATGCATCTTCCATTTTCTATCGTACTCAGCTCGATCTGTTTGATTTTCTAATTGCTTTAAACGTTTATAATCTTCATTGAGAACATCGAATTCCTCTTTACACCTATTTATATTTTCCTTGGCATCCCCCTTGCATGATCCCAGGACAAAAATACCGGCTATAATGTAAAGGTGCATTTTGGAAAACTTTAACGTTATGACACTGAATATATATTGCATAATTAAAAGTCTGTTTATAAATTGGTTGTCCATCTACCGAAAACCTTAAACATGAATACCCCAGCACCTTGCCTTACCTGTTCGCAACGGACTTCATGCCCATTGCAGTCTTTTTCTGAAGCTTACCGTAAACACGGTTGTTTAATTCCGCAACAGCTTCATCTAACGAAGCCCATTTTTTTACACCAGTACCAACCTCCGCAACAACCCTCATTAATTCCGCAAAAGTTGCTACACGAGATAGCGCAGTTTCCTCCTGCCCGTCTTCAGTAGTTACCAGGCGATTTATTAATGCTGCATTATTATCCGCATGTTTATTATTTGCCAAAGCGAGCTCTTTGTGTGCCAGTGCCATTTCGTAATGAGCATCCGCCAGTTTCCTATTTGTGGCAATTAAATCGTTAAGTGACTGATCTGGATTGAAATCCTCATCATCAAGACTTTTACCTTTTGGATTGTTTTCCAAAATGCTTTCTAATTTTTTATACTCTTCCGGATCGCTTGGTTTAGTGCCTTTCTGCCATTTATATACACTATCCTGTTTGAAGCCGTATTTCTCTGCAAAAGCCTTTACTGAAAGGCGTTTCACCTTCCTGAAGTCTTTTATTTTTTGACCAATTGTAGAAATGTTTGCCATAAGCTAAATAGAGGTAGATTAAAAATACTTTCCATTTTTTTTGGAAAATTAGAAAGTGTTCCATTAAATTTGCTGTAACAAAAATATATAAATAAAAATATCCTAACAAATGGCTAAGAGAATTAACCCCAAGTTCATAAACGTAGCCCGAAAGAATGATGACCTGAAATACGATTTAGCAAAGAAGAACAATGTGAAGATTTCTACGATCAACCGCTGGCTCGAAGAAAACGCAGTGATGTTGACAACGGCTGACAGTTTGGAAGTTTGGAAAGAACACATGGATGTTTTGGAAACCGCTGAATTACTTGTTGAATTAGCTGAAGCATGAGCCTAGATGATACCATACTGAACATCCTTGCAGAAAATGAGGCTTTCGCTCATTCGATCATAAATAACTGCCGCAGGGTAAGAGAGCAGCTGTCTTGTGTCGACAAGAAAGCGCCTGCGGGTAAAAAAGTGAAAGGACTTACGCCTGAACAGGCCCAGGTGCTGGTTATGGATTTCAAAGCAAGGTTACACAAAAAAACAAAGAGGTCATGATCAACGGCAAACAAATATTCAGTTCCGGGTGCATAAGGGTGCATGAGTGCACAGATGGTTACATCATCTGTAACGGCAAGGATGTGCACATCACCAGCTTCATGCCTTTGCTGGATGAAACCTCCCTGCTGCAAATGTTTGCTCCTGATACGGATAACTATAAACGTTTCCAGCTGGCCAGGTTTGGCAATGTGGTAAAGGAGACTGTGGCCAACGAAAGCAGCAATATAGATGCATTCACCCGGTGGTATGAGAAAGAAGCAGAGCTGGAGGAGATGCACACTCTCGGTTACTAAACTCAAAATATATGTTCCTGGTGCCACCTCAATTATTCTTTATGCAGTTCCAGCTATGCCATTACCGCAGACGGATAGCCGAAGCAAAGAACCCGAAAGAGAAAAGGTGGCTGAAGGTTGAGCTTATAAAAATTCAAACAGTTCTGATCAGTAAAAACAGCCTATGTGGTACCTCATCACTTTGATTTCAGTTACGATCCTTGCTGCAACACTTGCATGCATTGCGCATATAAAACTTGGTCGCAAAAGAAGAGAGCAGATCCTGGAGCAGGAAGCAGCCAGACGTGGTAAGTTCTTTTTTGATTACAACCCTTTGGAACATATAAACTGATGAGAACAATTGCAACTATAGGAATGATCGCCGTGCTATTCACCATAGCTGTTGCTAAAATTCCTTTTAAGATACTGGAGTGCCTCATTTATGAAATACATGATGGGCTCCGCAAGTAAGTTTTTCATAGGACAAGGTTTAAATAAGTCAGCCCGTTTCCACGGGACGGCTTTTACAAAACTCTAAAAGCAAAAGCATGAACCGGGACCAGCAAAAAGATATCACGGCTTTCAATCACATGGTGATGAGGGCGGATGCAAAAGGGGCATTGATCAGTTATGATGCGCCGGAGAATTTAAACGCTGAAGGTAACCGATTCTTTGACCAGGAACTGATGGAGAAAAGAGAGCAGGAGTTTCACGAACTGGTGATCAGTAAATAAAAAACCGCTGGTGGAACAGCGGCATGTAATAACGCAAAATTAAAACGCAAATATATGCCTATTTTAAAAGCAAGCGAACCACTGCCCGAACGTCCGGTTGTGATCGCAATCTACGGGGAGCCAGGATCCTGTAAAACAACTCTTGGCAATACAGCTGAAGATGTCCTGGTACTTGACTTTGATCGTGGTGTTTCCAGGTCATTCTACCGCAGGGACTCAGTGATCGTCAACAGCTGGGATGATGTTATCAAAGAAGAGAACGATGGCTCATTTAAAAATTACAAGACGATCGTTATCGACACAGCCAAGGCTGCACTGGATGACTTCCTGATGAGCTATGTTGTAAAAAAAGATTTTAAGTTAAAGAACAATAAGCTGGGCGCTTATGGTGCTATCGGTGACGAGTTCAAATTGTTCCTCAACAACCGCCGCAATGAAGGCATGGATGTTATCATCATCGCCCATGCTAAAAAAGATGAAGACTCTAAAAAAAGTATCCCTGATGTTACCGGCCAATCTTACCAGCTGATCCTGCGTGTGGCTGACCAGGTGGGTTATGTATCCTTTGTAAATAACGACCGCACCATACAGTGGACACCAACAGACATCACTGTTGGAAAAAACACTGCCAATCTTCCCATGATGCGGGTGCCCGATAAAGCAGATTCCAATCTCAAAACATTTATGGCTGGTGTTATCGCCCAGGTAAAAAAATCCATTGTTGAAATGAGTGAGCTGCAGCGTGAAGCGATGGTAAAAAGTGATGAATATCAAAAGCAGATCGAAGCCGTGGAAACTGCCGAAGATCTTAACCTTATACTCACCGGTGTGCTGGGTCTTCCTAAATTCTTACGGGAGCCGCTGATCACTGTGATCGGTGGTAAGGCAAAAGAAAAGAAGTTCAGCTGGGATAAACCAAATCAACAGTTCCTGGACCCGCCTCCTCCACCAAAGGATGATAAACAAAATGGCAAAGCAAAAACTAATGTCATAAAGGACAAGGCCGACCTGCAGCAGGCAATACCTGGTGAGTCGCTGGATCCTGAGAGCCAACCGCAAGGCGAGTTGAGTTTCAATTAATCATTCACTTTTCAATTTACAGATATGACAAAAGCAAAAGCGGCACCAGCTGTTGCCGAAGAAATAATCCCTGAACCAAAAGCCGACCTCAGGAAATTTAATAAAGCGGAGGAGCAAGTCACTAAAGCGTTGGAGGCGTTGGGATCAATTACAAAAATAGGATCTGCAGAAGATCTCACAACGGTAACGGATAACCTGAAAAAAGCAAAGGAGGTTGAGAATGCCATCGAGAAAAAACGTACCGAGATGGTTAAGCCATTCAATGACGTTGTAAAAAAGATCAACACCTATGCGAAGGAACTTGCCGGTAAACTGCCGCCGGCAATTAACAAAGGCAGGGATCTTATTATCGCCTACAACAAGGAACTGCAGGAGCAGTTGGAAAAAAAGCGCAAGGAAGAGAGAGGCTCATTATTAAACGCCCTTGGCATGGCCCTACACAATAATGGTTATGGAGAGCCAAGCCATTACACTTACGAAACTATCGATGTATTTATTTACCAGCTTGCTGCGCTCGATGACAGGCAATGGCCTCCGTTTTATGAAGAGATTTCCAGGCAGGTAAATGAAATTAAATCCGTTCAACTCAAAGGCCTTGAAATGGATCGTGATCTCACAGAAGCTTTCGGTACCGAAACCGAAAAGCAGGAGATATCTGAAAAGATCGAAGCATTAAAAGCTCCAGTATCTGCCCCTGCTCTGGCGCCTGTCGCAACCGGTGGCTTTTCCGGTGGAGGATCCAACGGCATTAAAGGCATCACCAAAACATGGACCTATGAAATTGAAAATGCCAGCCTGGTACCTGCAGAATATTTGGTAGTTGATGAAGCGAAAGTAAAAAAAGCAATTGCAGAAGGCGCCCGTACAATTCCCGGTATTAAAATATTTCAGAAGGACGGCTTTGCCATCCGCTAAAACAGTAACCATGCAAAGAGTTTCAATAACCACCCTTGAGAAGTTCAGCCGCTACATGAATGAAGTGTCTTCTTTTGATACTGAAGAGTCACTCATTGAGAGCATCAAAGGTCTTTTCTTAGGCAATGATAAAACCAAATTTGGCAGCGCTTATCACAAGCTGCTGGAAGGTGACGTAAAAGTCACTGGCAAAGGGCTGCAGGTGACTGCAGATAACGAAATCTTTGTCTTTGCATTACCAGTTGCAAAGCCTGCCCTTGATTATAAAAAGGCTTTCCCGCTCATGGTCCAGGAGATGAACCTGCGCCATATCTATAACACTAATCACTTCCCGATACAGATAAGTGGCCGGCTTGATGGAATCAATGGCGCTCATGTTCGTGACGCAAAGTGCAAGTTCCGCACACCCGACTGGAGGGAGTATATGGAAAGCTGCCAGTGGAAGTTTTACCTGGATATACTGGGCCTGCAGAATTTCTATTACGACGTGTTCGAGATAAAAGGTTTTACGGAACTACCAAAAGGCAAGCCCTATATCATCAAAGACGTTACTGTTATCCCGCATGAACCGCTCGAATGCATCAGCTACCCTTTCATGCATGAAGAGTTGGTGCAGCTAATTGACAGCTTCCTGGAATATGTACAAATGAAAGGATTGCTGCAGTATCTCAAGCCTGCCCTCCCTATGGAAAACGAACTCACATTTTAAAATCTCAAAAACTTACTTACATGAACATTCTTTTTTTCGACTGCGAAACAACCGGCAAACCCATCAGCTACAGTGCGTCATACACAGACGTCAACAACTGGCCACGGGTTACACAGCTGGCTTTCTGCCTGTGTGATGATGCAGGCAATGTTATTGCGCAATTTCAATCGTTGATCAAGCCTGATGGCTGGGTGGTGCCCAAAGAGCAATTCTTTATTGATAATAATATGAGCACTGAAAGGTGCGAGGCTGAAGGCATACCGATCCGGGAAGCACTGGAACAGCTCATGGCAGCAAAACTGCAGGCGGATGTGCTAAGTGCACACAACCTGAATTTTGATCACCGGATAGTGTGGGCTGAATTTGTCCGTGCTGAAATGCCACCACGCTCTGGCATGCATAAGATCTGCACCATGATGCAGAGCACAAGACATTGTAATCTTCCTGGTAAGCGTGGGCCCAAATGGCCAACACTTGGTGAGCTGCACAATGTTCTGTTCAAAAAAGATTTTGATGGCGCCCATGATGCTCTCGCTGATGTTCTGGCGCTGAAGGACTGTTTTTTTGAACTGCTGAACCTTGGAGTGATCAGTTTGCCTGCGCCCGTTGATAATCCGCCCGCTCCTGCACCTATTACTGAACCTGAAAAACTTGATTTCAAATGAGCAAAGCAGACTACACACACAGCATAGAAAAGTTCCAGGGCTTTAATGCGATCGTGATCGAGGACCTGGATCTCGGCAACAAATCAGTTACAAACGATATCGAAAATGTTGTTGAAGATATCGCAGTAATGGAGAAGATTAAACCTGCAGAGCATGTTATCCTTTATAATGACAGCCAGGGATGGTGGGACGGCTGGGACCAATTCAATAAACGGTTCATAGCACTAAACGCCACCAGCTGGAAAAATGCAGTTATCCGTCTCCGTGATAAGATGCTTGAAAAAAATATGGCCACAGCATAAACAGACAAACCCATGCAAAAGAAAGTAAAACAATACGGGATATGCACGGCACACACCAATGAAGAGCTGGCCACCCAGGTTTGTGCACTGCTGCAGGAAGGATGGGAATTGCATGGGTTTGTTTACCAATCCGCTCAACCCACTGGAAACTTCTTTCACCAGGCAATGGTGTCATTTAAGCCACCCATGAAAATTAAACGGACCGTAGATCAACAGTTAGGCGTAACACTCGTAGAAGATGCAAACAGCAAACCTAAAAAGCGACATCACAAGCAGCAACAGGAAAGAGCCTGAAGTGTACGGGCTGCAGGGAGAACAGGTTGTGATCATTGCTGATCATGACAACGTGATGATCGTTGAAGGTAAGGATGGCAAAAGGTTCGGCGTACACATTGACCAGCTAACGGATATGGCTATATCCCGAGAGTCCGTACCCTTTGAAAAAGATATGGCTCATGTGAAGCCAAAGAAGACAAAGAAAATAAAAACGCAAACGCAACATGAACTTTTTCCAGAATGACCCAATTACCCCCCCCCCATGTGCAGGAGTCCGGAGAGCAACCGCTCAAGGCATCTCATCCCCTGCTGAAAGATTTTCTGAAAGGGAAATACAGTTACCTGGCGAAACGTCCGGGAAGAGCCACCAAGTGCGAATACTGCATTTACAGCGGTACAGCAAACCCGGTTAAGTATATCACCTACCCAACATTTAAAGCGATCGAGGACATGATGCGTAAAGAAAAGAAAACCGGTTTCCTGGTGTTGGACTTAAGAAAAGTGAGAGGCCTGCATGGCGGGTGCGGATTAAAAAAATTGTATAAAAAACTGCAGAAGCAAAAAAGAAATGGCAAAGCCAAGGGGTGATATCGGTGAGTATAAATATAACGAGTTTGGCGTATGTACAAATCCGGACACATTTCTCGAATGTGATGGCCAGCTGATCGGTTACAAGATCTTCATTGCCCAGCACAGAATGGGATGGACCTCCGGCCACTACTGCAGAAACAATTTGCCTGGCGTGGTTCACATAAGTGAAAGCCACGCTCCCTCTGAGGCGAGTGGAATACACACAACCAAAGAACTCGCTCTCCTGGCCGTGGTTGAAAAGGCATTAAGATATTTCAAGGACTGGAGAAGTAATGAACTGAATAAACTAAACGAATTATATAAATCACTTACAAACCAAAGTAACAATATGGCAAAAGCTACAAAACAAAGCCCCTTAGAAAGGGGTATCAATAACCTCCTGGCTGATTCACCTGCAGCTGCACATGGGGAAACTAAAGTTGAGAATATTGCGCTGGATAAGATCCATCCAAGCAAGCATAACCCGAGAAAATTATTTGACAAGGAATATATCAGGGAGCTTTCGGAAAGTATGCAGGGACCTGCAGGCCTGCTCTCTCCAATTACGCTGCGGCCCAACAGTGATGGTTACGAGATCGTTGCTGGTGAATGCCGGTACCGGGCCGCTAAACTTCTCAAATGGGAAACCATCCCGTCCATGGTAAAAAACATCAGTGATGAAGAGCTGCTGGAGGTGATGATCATCGAGAACCTAAACCGCAAGGATATTTCACCGATCGAGGAAGCTGCTGCATTTAAAACCCTGCTGCAGAAAGAAAACATTGAATGGCTGGCAAGCAAGGTGCATAAACCGAAAAAATATATCCTTGACCGCTTGAAGTTGAATGACCTTGTACCGGAAGCTTTGGACTTTGTTAAAAAAGGAGTATTACCGCTTGGTCACGCTGTAACGATCTCGAAGCTGTCTTTTGCTGATCAGCAGTCATGTCTTCAGAAATGTATTTCAACGGACTGGATGGGTATGGGAGAAAATACCGATAACAAAAAGTATTGCAAGTTGCCGCTGGAAGAGTTGAAAGATTTTATCAGTGATGATATTATGCTGGATTTTGACAAAGTAAATTTTGATACCAACGATGCAACACTTTATGAACAGGCTGGCGCATGTAAAACCTGCCCCAAAAGAACATGCAACAGTAATCTATTGTTCCAGGATATCACAAAAGAGGATAAGTGTACCGATGCTGCCTGCTTCCATGAAAAGGTAAACCTCCATATAGCAAGGGAGAAGGACAGGAATAAAGATAAGTATGGTAAGGTGCTGTCAGGAGAAAAGGAACCATACAATACAACGCATGTAAAAGTGCAGGGTGTTTCTGTACCCTACAGTAAAACTCCCACAAAGAACAGCACACCGGTGGTGATCACAAAATCCGATCGATTCAATAAGGAGTCGCTTGGCCAGACTGTGTATGTAGACCTGAAAACAGTAGATGCAAAAAAAATTGATAAGGAAGAAGAGAAGAGCCAAAGAAAAGCTGGAGCAGGTGCAACCAAAAGCTGGCAGCAGCAGGAAAAAGAAAAGACGATCGCTGTGTTATTTCCAAGGGTAAAAAGCATTGTGGAGAAAGTAAAAACACGCAATGCCGAACTGAGAGATCAATTCTTATTTGATATAATGGAGCGCTTTACCAAGCATATAATGATGCTGGCCGGTGTACATGGAATTAATGGCTTTGCCGTTGAAGCAGAAAAGGCTGCAGAGGCGCAGTTTGATGAAGAACTCTACTCATTTGAATTTAAAACGACTGTCTTCAAGCAGCTGTATGATTATTACATGAGCCATGGAGGCATAGATCTTTTCCTGACCCACCTGGCTCTCATACAGGTTTCAGAATTTGATGATGATCCGGATTGCGAATACGAGCCAGATACGGACGAAGAGGAGTATATGCAGTACGGTTGGAAGCAAGTTGCTGAAATGACTGGCATTACTCCACCGGCCGCCGCCAAAAAATCCGCACCCAAAAAGAAGTAACCAATCACTAACCTCAAAGCATAAACGATGTTAAAGCATAACATTTCAACGGTGCAGGTCTTCATGACGGACCAGTACAAGAACTTCAGCATGGTTACGGGTAACCGTGGCATTAACCAAACAAAGATCAATAAGATCATTAAAGAGATCGAGCGGGGCAATGACATGCTGGAGTATTACCCGATACAGGTACGGGTGGAGGGTGACCGCCTGGAAATCCTCGATGGCCAGCACCGGTTCATGATCTGTAAAAAATTAAAGCGGCCGGTGTTTTACATCCTGGTGAAAGAGAAAAAGGATATGGCCGATATCGCCCGGGTGAACAGTAATGTTGAGACCTGGAAAGCCCAGGACTTTATCAATTGCTACATCCAAAAAAAGAACAAGAACTATATCCGCCTGCAGGAATTCCTGAACACCTACAAAATAAATGTCGGCACCTCCCTGCGGCTCCTCTCCCACGGATCACCAGGCGCTGAAGGTGGCAATGATGAACTTAAAGAAAAGTTTGAGCACGGCACTTTTGAAATACTGCAGTGGGATGAAGCTGTGCGGATTGCTGAACTCTGTAAACAATTCTCAGGCTTTGAATACTGGCAGGACCGTGGCTTCATCATTGCCATCTACCGGATCGACCAGGCGGGTCTTGTAACGATCAAGGAACTGGCAGCTGCCTGCCTTAAATACAGCGATATGCTTACAAAGCAGATGTCGCAAAAGCAGT
>JASGKJ010000001.1:0-1464868 GCA_047600665.1 Ferruginibacter sp. | reverse complement strand
TCGTTTAGTTTATTCAGTTCATTACTTCTCCAGTCCTTGAAATATCTTAATGCCTTTTCAACCACGGCCAGGAGAGCGAGTTCTTTGGTTGTGTGTATTCCACTCGCCTCAGAGGGAGCGTGGCTTTCACTTATGTGAACCACGCCAGGCAAATTGTTTCTGCAGTAGTGGCCGGAGGTCCATCCCATTCTGTGCTGGGCAATGAAGATCTTGTAACCGATCAGCTGGCCATCACATTCGAGAAATGTGTCCGGATTTGTACATACGCCAAACTCGTTATATTTATACTCACCGATATCACCCCTTGGCTTTGCCATTTCTTTTTTGCTTCTGCAGTTTTTTATACAATTTTTTTAATCCGCACCCGCCATGCAGGCCTCTCACTTTTCTTAAGTCCAACACCAGGAAACCGGTTTTCTTTTCTTTACGCATCATGTCCTCGATCGCTTTAAATGTTGGGTAGGTGATATACTTAACCGGGTTTGCTGTACCGCTGTAAATGCAGTATTCGCACTTGGTGGCTCTTCCCGGACGTTTCGCCAGGTAACTGTATTTCCCTTTCAGAAAATCTTTCAGCAGGGGATGAGATGCCTTGAGCGGTTGCTCTCCGGACTCCTGCACATGGGGGGGGGGGTAATTGGGTCATTCTGGAAAAAGTTCATGTTGCGTTTGCGTTTTTATTTTCTTTGTCTTCTTTGGCTTCACATGAGCCATATCTTTTTCAAAGGGTACGGACTCTCGGGATATAGCCATATCCGTTAGCTGGTCAATGTGTACGCCGAACCTTTTGCCATCCTTACCTTCAACGATCATCACGTTGTCATGATCAGCAATGATCACAACCTGTTCTCCCTGCAGCCCGTACACTTCAGGCTCTTTCCTGTTGCTGCTTGTGATGTCGCTTTTTAGGTTTGCTGTTTGCATCTTCTACGAGTGTTACGCCTAACTGTTGATCTACGGTCCGTTTAATTTTCATGGGTGGCTTAAATGACACCATTGCCTGGTGAAAGAAGTTTCCAGTGGGTTGAGCGGATTGGTAAACAAACCCATGCAATTCCCATCCTTCCTGCAGCAGTGCACAAACCTGGGTGGCCAGCTCTTCATTGGTGTGTGCCGTGCAGATCCCGTATTGTTTTACTTTCTTTTGCATGGGTTTGTCTGTTTATGCTGTGGCCATATTTTTTTCAAGCATCTTATCACGGAGACGGATAACTGCATTTTTCC
Source organism: Ferruginibacter sp. (assembly GCA_047600665.1). Lineage (GTDB taxonomy): Bacteria > Bacteroidota > Bacteroidia > Chitinophagales > Chitinophagaceae > Ferruginibacter. Next base: position 1,463,644 of record JASGKJ010000001.1, on the reverse strand, counting down.
AGCTGGTGGCGTTTAGTGCTATGAACCGTTTATTGAATTGGTCCCAGCCGTCCCACCATCCCTGGCTGTCATTATAAAGGATAACATGCTCTGCAGGTTTAATCTTCTCCATTACTGCGATATCTTCAACAACATTTTCGATATCGTTTGTAACTGATTTGTTGCCGAGATCCAGGTCCTCGATCACGATCGCATTAAAGCCCTGGAACTTTTCTATGCTGTGTGTGTAGTCTGCTTTGCTCATTTGAAATCAAGTTTTTCAGGTTCAGTAATAGGTGCAGGAGCGGGCGGATTATCAACGGGCGCAGGCAAACTGATCACTCCAAGGTTCAGCAGTTCAAAAAAACAGTCCTTCAGCGCCAGAACATCAGCGAGAGCATCATGGGCGCCATCAAAATCTTTTTTGAACAGAACATTGTGCAGCTCACCAAGTGTTGGCCATTTGGGCCCACGCTTACCAGGAAGATTACAATGTCTTGTGCTCTGCATCATGGTGCAGATCTTATGCATGCCAGAGCGTGGTGGCATTTCAGCACGGACAAATTCAGCCCACACTATCCGGTGATCAAAATTCAGGTTGTGTGCACTTAGCACATCCGCCTGCAGTTTTGCTGCCATGAGCTGTTCCAGTGCTTCCCGGATCGGTATGCCTTCAGCCTCGCACCTTTCAGTGCTCATATTATTATCAATAAAGAATTGCTCTTTGGGCACCACCCAGCCATCAGGCTTGATCAACGATTGAAATTGCGCAATAACATTGCCTGCATCATCACACAGGCAGAAAGCCAGCTGTGTAACCCGTGGCCAGTTGTTGACGTCTGTGTATGACGCACTGTAGCTGATGGGTTTGCCGGTTGTTTCGCAGTCGAAAAAAAGAATGTTCATGTAAGTAAGTTTTTGAGATTTTAAAATGTGAGTTCGTTTTCCATAGGGAGGGCAGGCTTGAGATACTGCAGCAATCCTTTCATTTGTACATATTCCAGGAAGCTGTCAATTAGCTGCACCAACTCTTCATGCATGAAAGGGTAGCTGATGCATTCGAGCGGTTCATGCGGGATAACAGTAACGTCTTTGATGATATAGGGCTTGCCTTTTGGTAGTTCCGTAAAACCTTTTATCTCGAACACGTCGTAATAGAAATTCTGCAGGCCCAGTATATCCAGGTAAAACTTCCACTGGCAGCTTTCCATATACTCCCTCCAGTCGGGTGTGCGGAACTTGCACTTTGCGTCACGAACATGAGCGCCATTGATTCCATCAAGCCGGCCACTTATCTGTATCGGGAAGTGATTAGTGTTATAGATATGGCGCAGGTTCATCTCCTGGACCATGAGCGGGAAAGCCTTTTTATAATCAAGGGCAGGCTTTGCAACTGGTAATGCAAAGACAAAGATTTCGTTATCTGCAGTCACCTGCAGCCCTTTGCCAGTGACTTTTACGTCACCTTCCAGCAGCTTGTGATAAGCGCTGCCAAATTTGGTTTTATCATTGCCTAAGAAAAGACCTTTGATGCTCTCAATGAGTGACTCTTCAGTATCAAAAGAAGACACTTCATTCATGTAGCGGCTGAACTTCTCAAGGGTGGTTATTGAAACTCTTTGCATGGTTACTGTTTTAGCGGATGGCAAAGCCGTCCTTCTGAAATATTTTAATACCGGGAATTGTACGGGCGCCTTCTGCAATTGCTTTTTTTACTTTCGCTTCATCAACTACCAAATATTCTGCAGGTACCAGGCTGGCATTTTCAATTTCATAGGTCCATGTTTTGGTGATGCCTTTAATGCCGTTGGATCCTCCACCGGAAAAGCCACCGGTTGCGACAGGCGCCAGAGCAGGGGCAGATACTGGAGCTTTTAATGCTTCGATCTTTTCAGAGATCTCCTGCTTTTCGGTTTCGGTACCGAAAGCTTCTGTGAGATCACGATCCATTTCAAGGCCTTTGAGTTGAACGGATTTAATTTCATTTACCTGCCTGGAAATCTCTTCATAAAACGGAGGCCATTGCCTGTCATCGAGCGCAGCAAGCTGGTAAATAAATACATCGATAGTTTCGTAAGTGTAATGGCTTGGCTCTCCATAACCATTATTGTGTAGGGCCATGCCAAGGGCGTTTAATAATGAGCCTCTCTCTTCCTTGCGCTTTTTTTCCAACTGCTCCTGCAGTTCCTTGTTGTAGGCGATAATAAGATCCCTGCCTTTGTTAATTGCCGGCGGCAGTTTACCGGCAAGTTCCTTCGCATAGGTGTTGATCTTTTTTACAACGTCATTGAATGGCTTAACCATCTCGGTACGTTTTTTCTCGATGGCATTCTCAACCTCCTTTGCTTTTTTCAGGTTATCCGTTACCGTTGTGAGATCTTCTGCAGATCCTATTTTTGTAATTGATCCCAACGCCTCCAACGCTTTAGTGACTTGCTCCTCCGCTTTATTAAATTTCCTGAGGTCGGCTTTTGGTTCAGGGATTATTTCTTCGGCAACAGCTGGTGCCGCTTTTGCTTTTGTCATATCTGTAAATTGAAAAGTGAATGATTAATTGAAACTCAACTCGCCTTGCGGTTGGCTCTCAGGATCCAGCGACTCACCAGGTATTGCCTGCTGCAGGTCGGCCTTGTCCTTTATGACATTAGTTTTTGCTTTGCCATTTTGTTTATCATCCTTTGGTGGAGGAGGCGGGTCCAGGAACTGTTGATTTGGTTTATCCCAGCTGAACTTCTTTTCTTTTGCCTTACCACCGATCACAGTGATCAGCGGCTCCCGTAAGAATTTAGGAAGACCCAGCACACCGGTGAGTATAAGGTTAAGATCTTCGGCAGTTTCCACGGCTTCGATCTGCTTTTGATATTCATCACTTTTTACCATCGCTTCACGCTGCAGCTCACTCATTTCAACAATGGATTTTTTTACCTGGGCGATAACACCAGCCATAAATGTTTTGAGATTGGAATCTGCTTTATCGGGCACCCGCATCATGGGAAGATTGGCAGTGTTTTTTCCAACAGTGATGTCTGTTGGTGTCCACTGTATGGTGCGGTCGTTATTTACAAAGGATACATAACCCACCTGGTCAGCCACACGCAGGATCAGCTGGTAAGATTGGCCGGTAACATCAGGGATACTTTTTTTAGAGTCTTCATCTTTTTTAGCATGGGCGATGATGATAACATCCATGCCTTCATTGCGGCGGTTGTTGAGGAACAATTTGAACTCGTCACCGATAGCACCATAAGCGCCCAGCTTATTGTTCTTTAACTTAAAATCTTTTTTTACAACATAGCTCATCAGGAAGTCATCCAGTGCAGCCTTGGCTGTGTCGATAACGATCGTCTTGTAATTTTTAAATGAGCCATCGTTCTCTTCTTTGATAACATCATCCCAGCTGTTGACGATCACTGAGTCCCTGCGGTAGAATGACCTGGAAACACCACGATCAAAGTCAAGTACCAGGACATCTTCAGCTGTATTGCCAAGAGTTGTTTTACAGGATCCTGGCTCCCCGTAGATTGCGATCACAACCGGACGTTCGGGCAGTGGTTCGCTTGCTTTTAAAATAGGCATATATTTGCGTTTTAATTTTGCGTTATTACATGCCGCTGTTCCACCAGCGGTTTTTTATTTACTGATCACCAGTTCGTGAAACTCCTGCTCTCTTTTCTCCATCAGTTCCTGGTCAAAGAATCGGTTACCTTCAGCGTTTAAATTCTCCGGCGCATCATAACTGATCAATGCCCCTTTTGCATCCGCCCTCATCACCATGTGATTGAAAGCCGTGATATCTTTTTGCTGGTCCCGGTTCATGCTTTTGCTTTTAGAGTTTTGTAAAAGCCGTCCCGTGGAAACGGGCTGACTTATTTAAACCTTGTCCTATGAAAAACTTACTTGCGGAGCCCATCATGTATTTCATAAATGAGGCACTCCAGTATCTTAAAAGGAATTTTAGCAACAGCTATGGTGAATAGCACGGCGATCATTCCTATAGTTGCAATTGTTCTCATCAGTTTATATGTTCCAAAGGGTTGTAATCAAAAAAGAACTTACCACGTCTGGCTGCTTCCTGCTCCAGGATCTGCTCTCTTCTTTTGCGACCAAGTTTTATATGCGCAATGCATGCAAGTGTTGCAGCAAGGATCGTAACTGAAATCAAAGTGATGAGGTACCACATAGGCTGTTTTTACTGATCAGAACTGTTTGAATTTTTATAAGCTCAACCTTCAGCCACCTTTTCTCTTTCGGGTTCTTTGCTTCGGCTATCCGTCTGCGGTAATGGCATAGCTGGAACTGCATAAAGAATAATTGAGGTGGCACCAGGAACATATATTTTGAGTTTAGTAACCGAGAGTGTGCATCTCCTCCAGCTCTGCTTCTTTCTCATACCACCGGGTGAATGCATCTATATTGCTGCTTTCGTTGGCCACAGTCTCCTTTACCACATTGCCAAACCTGGCCAGCTGGAAACGTTTATAGTTATCCGTATCAGGAGCAAACATTTGCAGCAGGGAGGTTTCATCCAGCAAAGGCATGAAGCTGGTGATGTGCACATCCTTGCCGTTACAGATGATGTAACCATCTGTGCACTCATGCACCCTTATGCACCCGGAACTGAATATTTGTTTGCCGTTGATCATGACCTCTTTGTTTTTTTGTGTAACCTTGCTTTGAAATCCATAACCAGCACCTGGGCCTGTTCAGGCGTAAGTCCTTTCACTTTTTTACCCGCAGGCGCTTTCTTGTCGACACAAGACAGCTGCTCTCTTACCCTGCGGCAGTTATTTATGATCGAATGAGCGAAAGCCTCATTTTCTGCAAGGATGTTCAGTATGGTATCATCTAGGCTCATGCTTCAGCTAATTCAACAAGTAATTCAGCGGTTTCCAAAACATCCATGTGTTCTTTCCAAACTTCCAAACTGTCAGCCGTTGTCAACATCACTGCGTTTTCTTCGAGCCAGCGGTTGATCGTAGAAATCTTCACATTGTTCTTCTTTGCTAAATCGTATTTCAGGTCATCATTCTTTCGGGCTACGTTTATGAACTTGGGGTTAATTCTCTTAGCCATTTGTTAGGATATTTTTATTTATATATTTTTGTTACAGCAAATTTAATGGAACACTTTCTAATTTTCCAAAAAAAATGGAAAGTATTTTTAATCTACCTCTATTTAGCTTATGGCAAACATTTCTACAATTGGTCAAAAAATAAAAGACTTCAGGAAGGTGAAACGCCTTTCAGTAAAGGCTTTTGCAGAGAAATACGGCTTCAAACAGGATAGTGTATATAAATGGCAGAAAGGCACTAAACCAAGCGATCCGGAAGAGTATAAAAAATTAGAAAGCATTTTGGAAAACAATCCAAAAGGTAAAAGTCTTGATGATGAGGATTTCAATCCAGATCAGTCACTTAACGATTTAATTGCCACAAATAGGAAACTGGCGGATGCTCATTACGAAATGGCACTGGCACACAAAGAGCTCGCTTTGGCAAATAATAAACATGCGGATAATAATGCAGCATTAATAAATCGCCTGGTAACTACTGAAGACGGGCAGGAGGAAACTGCGCTATCTCGTGTAGCAACTTTTGCGGAATTAATGAGGGTTGTTGCGGAGGTTGGTACTGGTGTAAAAAAATGGGCTTCGTTAGATGAAGCTGTTGCGGAATTAAACAACCGTGTTTACGGTAAGCTTCAGAAAAAGACTGCAATGGGCATGAAGTCCGTTGCGAACAGGTAAGGCAAGGTGCTGGGGTATTCATGTTTAAGGTTTTCGGTAGATGGACAACCAATTTATAAACAGACTTTTAATTATGCAATATATATTCAGTGTCATAACGTTAAAGTTTTCCAAAATGCACCTTTACATTATAGCCGGTATTTTTGTCCTGGGATCATGCAAGGGGGATGCCAAGGAAAATATAAATAGGTGTAAAGAGGAATTCGATGTTCTCAATGAAGATTATAAACGTTTAAAGCAATTAGAAAATCAAACAGATCGAGCTGAGTACGATAGAAAATGGAAGATGCATAAAGAAAAGACTGATTCCATTACTAAGCTTTGTGATTCACTTACGAAACAAGTTTCCGGTCAGTAATGCCAAAAAAACAAGATCACAGCCGTGACTTTAAAAAGGAAGTTACCGGGCGGTTCCTGGAAGCCCTGGAGGTTTTGTCAGGGGAGGGGGTGACGCAGTTGGAGATAGCTGATATCACCGGATTGCAGAGCACCAATATTTCCAGGTTGAAGTCGGACCCGAGCCGAGGGGTGGGTGTAGATCCAGCTTGTAAACTTTGCGTTTATTTCGGTTTCTCAGTAATTTGGATGTTTCTGGGTGAAGGAGATGAGCGTGCGGATAACAAGCAGGCTGGTGCGTTGGGTTCCATAGAACTCAGCCTGGACAAGCTGGAGCCGGAGATCGCCAACATTCAAAAGGCATACAACAGCCTTAAAGTTACCGTTAATAACTTCGTTAATAATTCAGGTCCAAAACCGTTGAAAACTGCAAAGAAGAAAAATTGAAAGCCGCTACAGGCTTGAGTTTCATAAACTGGATATCTGGGTATCCCAGCCTTCTAAGCTGAGGGTCATTGGTTCGAATCCAATCCGGATCACAAAAAAATCTCAAAATTTCTTAATTTTCCCTGTAAGTCAATTGCAGGGATTTTTATTTCATTTCCCCGGTTAATTTCACTTTTCGTCATTTCCTATCCCTCCTTCAAGCTCTTCTTCGTTTTCAATCCCAGTTCTTTCAGTTTAGTAGCCTGTGTAACCAGGTTGTCATTGCCTGTTGACAGTTGCTTATATGCTTCCCCGTATTTATATTGCGCTTTTTGCAAATGATCACCCACATCCTGCAGGTTATCGATAAAGCCCACGAACTTATCATACAATTTAGCCCCACGTTCTGCGATCTCGTTGGCGTTCAGGTTCTGGTATTCCCGTTTCCACAGATCAGCTATCAGTTTTAAGGAAGTGATGAGGTTGGTCGGGCTCAGTAACAATATCCTTTTATCATACGCATAATTCCACAGTTCGGGATCGGCCTGTAAAGCGGCGATATAAGCCGGTTCACTCGGGATGAACATCATTACGAAGTCCAGCGTTTTACTGTAATCATCATAACCTTTGGCACTGAGTGTTTGAATATGCTTTTTTATACTGGCAACATGTTCATCCAGTTCATTCATCCGGGTTGCTTCATCGGTGGCATCAACGCATCTTGTAAAAGCATTGAGCGATACTTTTGAATCAATGATCACATGACGGTTATCCGGGTATTTGATCAACGCATCCGGCCGCATTTTTTTATCCGCTATATCCGAACGCAAGGGGTTACCCTGTTCATCGTACAACTGGTACTCCATAAAATATTCCCGGCCCTTTACCAGGCCGGAACGTTCTAAAATGTTTTCCAGTATCATTTCGCCCCAGCCGCCCTGTGTTTTGGATTCTGATTTTAACGCACGGGTAAGGTTATTCGCTTCTTCGCTGATCTTACGGTTAAGCTCGGTCAGTTCTTTTACCCGTTCGCCTAAAGAGAAGCGTTGCTGAGATTCTTTCTGATACACTTCTTCCACTTTGGTTTTAAACTCCGTAATATTTTTACCCAGCGGTTCCAGTATCCCGTTGAGGTTGGCCTTATTCAGTTCGGTAAATTTTTCTGTTTTTGTTTCCAGTATGCGGTTGGCAATATTCTCAAACTCTGTATTGAATTTTTTGTTCAATGCTTCCATGGCTTCCTGCTGTGTGGCCAGTTTCTCCTGCAGTGCCTCGTTGTTGGCGGTTTGAGTGGCCTGTTGCCGTAAAGCAGTGGCCAGTTCCTGTTTTATGGATAACAATTCTTCCTTCAGCACTTCGGCTTCTTTTTGTTTATCCTGTAACAATTGATTGGCCGAACGTAAGTCGGCTTTTGCGCCTGCAAGAGAGGTGTTTGATTCGGTAAGCAGAGATTGGTTTTCTTTAATGGATTCCTGCGAAGCCATTAACTCATTTGTTTTTACCTGCAGTTGCTGCTGCACATGACTTACCTGCGCTGTTTGTGTGGCACGATACGCAACAAACTCCTTCTCCAGTTCAACATATTGCTGCTGAACGAGTGCGTTTTTCTTTTCCCAGTTGCTGCGGCCGGTTGATTTACCGAGCAGCCAGCCGATGAGTGCACCGATGGCGATGCCGGTGAGGAGGTACAAAATGATATCCATATTGGTAAATATTATAAGGACAGGGATATTTTTTACAATTGCTGTACTGCCTTTTAAAAGGGTACGGATTAAATGTAGTAAAATTCAGGGTTTCATTTGCTAATAAACATAAACTATTATGCAAAGGGAACGTGGTACAACCAGGGTAAGTTGTACCATTTGTTTAAGGGTGATCAATATAAGGCCGGTTTGAAAACGGGTTACAATCCCGGTACCTTGCTATAGTTATTTTTGCCGCCTTTATAAAATGGTATTTTTTTAAAGCCATGATACCATAGTTGGAACAGGAAGGATGATGCAGGCATTTTGAATATTTCCTTCGCTTTGTTTTTTGGTAGATCTTTATCAACAATATAAAGAACCAACTGAGCGGTATCATCAGCAATTTCATCATCCTTTATGGCTGAGTTCCGAATATATTTTTCTTATCTCGTAGCCTTTTTCTTTTGTAGGAATCGGAATGGCAATCGTGCCGCCAGATGTACTTATCCTTAACTGAAATGCTTTGGTTGTATTGCAGCCTTTCGTGTCCTGCCCTTCAGAAACTTCTATAAAAGAAATTTTATCAAATGGCAGATCGCCGTCTTTCTCTACAAAATTCTCCAGTTTGCCATTCAGCTCCGAAACTTTGGTTTTATACATCACCCTTCTGTCTGTTAAAGCCAGCCAGTAATTTTCTTTTTGTCCGCCGGAACCACAGCCGCCTTTAAAAGCAATGAATGAAAAGTAATACACTTTTTCTGCTGACATGAGTTGGTTGGTTACATCAGCCGGAAGGCCTGTGGTAATTGGTGTTAATGACATTGTATGTTGTTTTCGTTTTGGAATTTTAAAATTAGTAAGTAGTGTCTTTTATATTGGGCAACAAAGTGGTTCAGCTCAAATCTTCAATAGGAGCGTCCGGCGCATCTTTTTTAACTGCGGCTATACCCGTTTCTCTTGCAGCAGCAGATGTATAAGTTTCACTTCGCCCGATTATTTCGCCATTGGCAGCTTTTAAGTTAAATGAGTAATTGTTTGTTGCATCCTTGCGATCGTACCGGCTGTCAATAGGAGCGTTAACTTTTACAGAAGCGATACCATCGTAACATGACTGTTTAGTTTTGTAACCTTCTCCATTTAAAATGATCTCGCCATTGGTAGCCTTTAAACGGTAATAGTATTGTGAATTAACGCCGCTTTTAAAAATTTGAAATTTTGGATTGTTCATGATTATAAATTTTAGTGGTACCGAAAGTAATAGCAAGGGGAATGAAAATTTTACGGGAAACCGTTGACCGGGTGAAAAGACGTTTGTTTATTTTACATTAAACAATTTTGTAGCGAAAGTGTAAGTTTTACGAGAGAGTATATGGTAAATTATGTTTATATTTCGGAGTATTTTTGTACCTTACTCAATTATAAAAAACCTTTATTACCAGCATACTAAAACTAGCTTATAAATATTTGATTTTTTGATCAGCTCATCAATTATGAGCCGAAGAAAATATGCTCTTAATTATATATGCTTTATTGAACCGATCCGGAAATATTAAAAACCATGGCAAGACCTTTTAAATCAGAATTAGTTTTAGAAGAAAGAATTAGCGATGCAACATTAAGAGCATATCACGTTGGGTTTGATCAAAACAAGTTTCGATTGCAACCTTTAGTTGATGTTATCCGAAGTGTAATACCGGAGTTTTCTCTTGGCTATCACTGTGGCGCTAATATACCCTTAACGGAAATAGTAGAACGGCTTAAAGAAGCTGCTGAAACTGTTTATTTAACTGATAAGTATCAGCAAAGAGGAGAATTTGGAGAGTTAATTCTGCATTTGCTTCTAAGAGATTTTCACAATACAATACCGTTAATATCCAAAATTTACTTCAAAGATTCTCACAACGTTCCCGCTCATGGTTTTGATGGAGTACAAGTATCTATAAATGGAGATGAGAAAAAATTATGGCTTGGAGAATCAAAACTATATAAAACTGGTAAAGCCGGAATTAGAGATTTAACCTCAGATATAGCAAAGCATGTTAATACCGATTATTTAAGAAGTGAGTTTAGTTTAATCTCAAAAAAACTACCGGAAGCCGTACCGGAAATAGAACATTGGAGAACATTAATGCATAAAAATCAAAAGCTGGATGTAATATTTTCAAGTATAATAATTCCGATGGTTTGCACATATAATAGCGATCTCTTTACTAATCATCAAGATGAAACTACGCAATATATAAATGACTTTAAGAATGAATGTGCAACTCTTCACGAAGAGTTTAACCGATTAAAGCCTGCTACTAACGTAGATATTATGCTTATGCTACTTCCGGTTTTAGACAAAGACGAATTAAACAAAGAATTAGATGCAAGATTAAAAGCAATGCAAAAAATATGAACTTCAGTGATACCAATACCGCTATTTCTTTTATATCGAATTCAGCCAATATAGGCTATGAAGATAGTTTTAACCTTTCAAAATACTGTTCAATATTACTTGCTCAAAAAGAAGGTGAAAATCAGGCAAGGGATATTGTAATTAGAGTTAGAGATGCATGGAGCAAAATTGATGAAGCCACAAAGCCAATATGGAATGATTTAACTGAAGCGGCAGGATTATATCCTTATGTTAATCCTGATAAGCTTTCCATTAGTGCTTTATTGAGATATGAGTATCACAAGTCCCCCTTTTTGAATAACGTATATCTTCATGAAGAACAGCAGACACTTTCAATAGAGTTACAGAGTAAACGTTCGGTAGTAGTAAGTGCGCCTACTAGTTTTGGAAAAAGCCTCTTGATAGAGGAGATTATTGCAAGCAAAATCTATAAACAAATAGTAATTATTCAACCAACACTTGCCTTGCTGGATGAAACAAGAAAAAAACTACTGAAGTATCGTGATTCATATAAAATAATCGTTTCTACTAATCAACAACCTGATGAAACTAAAGGAAATATTTTCCTGTTTACTGGTGAAAGAGTTGTAGAGTATGCAAGTTTTCCCGCAATTGAGTTCTTTGTGATTGACGAATTTTATAAACTTAGTTTAGATCGGGATGATGATCGAGCAATATCTTTAAATCAAGCATTTCACAAGTTGTTGAAGTTTACTAATAAATTCTATTTATTAGGACCAATGATTAAGAGTATTCCCGTTTCATTTAAGGAAAAATTTGACTTAACATGGTTCCCAACAGAATTTGCCACTGTAGCAGTGGATGAAAAGAATCTGGAAATAAAAGATAAGGTTAAGGCAAAAGAAAAGAAAGAGCTAAAAAAGCAATCTCTATTTAAGCTACTAGCAGAGACAGAGGATCAAACACTAATTTATTGTTCATCTCCTAATAAAGCAACATCACTGTGTCTTGAGTTCTTACATTATTTACGTGATATAGAAACTTTTCCTATTGCAAATATTAATGAGAATGATGAAATGATAGAATGGATAGAAGAAAATATCAATCCAAAATGGTCGTTAACCCGATCTCTAAGTAAAGGAATAGCATTTCATCATGGGGCTTTGCCCAGGCACTTAGGAAGTTCGATTGTCGATGCTTTTAATCAAGGATCGGCTCGGTGGCTATTTTGTACATCTACACTTATTGAAGGCGTGAATACTTCGGCTAAAAATGTAATACTCTTCGATAAAGACAAAGGCACGATTGAAATCGATTTTTTTGATTATAAAAATATTGCTGGAAGATCTGGAAGAATGAAAAAACATTTTATTGGCAACGTATATAGGTTTGAAAAGCAACCTGATCAAATGGAACTATTTGTGGACATTCCTCTTTTTAACCAAGAAAATGCCCCTCTTGAGATTCTCATTTCGTTAGATGAAAAGGAGCTTGAGAATACAGCAAAAAACAGGCTTACAGAATTCAACAAACTTTCAGAAGATTTACAAGAAGTGATTAGAAATAACTCAGGGATTAGTATTGATGGTCAGCTTAAAATTATTAAAGAACTAGAGGACCAAGTACACTCAAATCATAACCTACTAAATTGGAATTCCTATCCTACTTATGATCAACTCTTATTTGTACTTAGTCTATGTTGGGAACATCTTTTGAAGCCTGGTGAGAATAAGGCCGATATTAGAAATGCTGCACAGCTAAGCGTTCTAACGATCAAGTATTCAACTCTTAAGTCAGTATCTGCTCTAATAAAGGAAACAATAAACGATACTTTTTGGAGAGAAAGAGTGCCAGATGAACAAGAAAGAATTGATAAAATGACCTTCTTTATCCTCAACATAACAAGGCATTGGTTTGATTATAAACTACCGAAATGGCTTTCTGTAGTTTCATCGTTACAAGAATATGTTCTCAAGAAAAATAAACTAGCATTTGGCAATTATTCATTTTTTGCCACAAGTTTAGAAAATGGATTTCTGCCTTCAAATTTAGCCGCTCTTACCGAGTATGATATTCCTGTTTCTGCTATAAATAAATTGAGGAACATACTAAGAGAAGATGGAACACCAGAAGTCTTAATAACTTATGCCAATAGATTTACAAATGAAGAATTAAGTAAACGAGGGTTATTGCGCTATGAAATAAATAAGATCAGAAATGCATTTTAGGATTATTCAAATCATAAACGGCAATCAATGAAAAAATTATCAATCAAGGAAATTGTTGAGTTCAGAGGAAAGTCAGTGAGGGCAAAGAAAAACTTTGCAACAAATATCCAGTTGGATAAACCAAAAGAGGAAACCGATGGTGGAGGAGATTATTGGATTACAAGCTTAAGTGCAGTTAGTAATAGTTATAGGTTGAATAAACTTGATATCGTTAAGGATAAAATTGACGAATTAGAAGAAAAATATGAAGCAACAGATTTTAAGCGAACCAAAACTATGTACAAAAGAAACATAGACATTTTATACAGCTTTGAAGATTTTGATTTCAAAAAGTGGCGACCTTATAAAAATTTGAAATTTGTTAAGAAACATAGAACTGGAGCGGCTTTGACAATCAAAGGATTACAATTACAAACAAATCCACACCATGTTTTTACATTCGGGAAAGATGATGCTCAAGAAATTGGTGCCATATGGTTTATAGCAAAACTAGGTGGATATAAAAAGGAGGAACTGGGAATGTTTACGGATATTTTATTTAGATATTTGAAAATTAATTTTGGAAAAGAATTTGGAATAAATCTCAAATACTGTATCGCTGTAGACGTAGTAAAAAATTTTGCAGTGAGTTATGATCAAATTCAAAGCGAAGAGGTACCAGTGCTACTTAGTGCCACATTAGACGAAATTAAAAAGCTAATGTAAAAACGTTCAAATTGATGATATCAATGCAAAGACTTTTGAATTTATTGAAGATAGCTAATTAATGAAATTCTTTGTACATACTAATTTTGATTTCCTGTTAGCTATTTCAACTGTCTTTAATCTCCATGAAGCTTGATTTAATAGAAATGAACGATAGAAACACTGGCCTTATTTCAATAATAATATTGTTCATGGGAGGGCATTTTAAGAAGATGAAATAATACGATTACAAAAACATTTTCAGCAGTAAAGATTTTAGAGGCTTAATAAAAAAAGAAATAGATTATTATTAAATAATATCAAAATAATGTTTGAGTTTATAAAACAGCGGATCATTAAAAATCTTATCGAAGAGATTGAATGCACAAGTGCAACGGATTTGGAGCTAATAGGTCACAATGTTATTTCTTTGGTTGAAGGCAAAAGAATGATTCATCATGGTATCAATAAAGATTATAAACCCAGCGGGTATACTGTTGACAGTTTCACAGACGATTCAAAAATAATTGCTGAATACAGCACAGATCAAAAATATTTTGAAGATAGCTCGCCTAAAGAGGCTGATGTACCCATTTTTAAAAAAATTGAAAATGATATCACCCATGCTCTCGAGCATGTAGCACCACAGGTCCCAGATAAGATTTATTTAATTACTTCTCAACAAGAACCACCCTCTTTCAGAAGCAGCTTTAACAAAACATCTACTGCGAAAGATCACAATGACAAAACTATTATTTATGATAGTCGTGAATTAGCAAAATTAATCTATGATCAGTCTATACAATCTATAGACGCAGCTTCATTTTATAAACAGTTTTTTCCTGGATTTTCTCAAGACTTGGATAACTATGAATACTATGGGAAAGCACCATCTTTTTGTGAAAAGCATATAGAAAATAGTGATGCTGTAGGAATGATTACTGAACACTTCAGAAAGCACAACGTGTGTGTGCTGTACGGAATAAGTGGGTCTGGTAAAACGCAGTTAGCTATTGATTACCTACACGGTGAAAAACAAAATTTTGAAAATTATCTTTGGATTTCTGGCGAAGACTGGAGAAAGGATATGTCTTTTTCAAGTATTCAAAGAACAAGGGGTGGCGCACCAGTTAATATTTCGGGGCTGTTCAATTCCTACAGAACTATTTTAATTATAGATGACCTCAAAAGACCAATTGAGGTTTCAGACTTGTCAGAGTTAATGGAAGGTTTCGAAAAAGGAAGCAAGCTATTGGTAACTTCTCAATCTTCGAAGATTAACGACCCGATTTTTTTAGCGGTACCCGAACTATCTTATGAGCTTGCATGTAAAATAATTGGTGAAGAAATAGGTAAGGAATCTGCTAAAGCTAAAGAAGTAATTACGTTGTGTAAATGTTTACCCCTAATATTGGCAACAATAAGAAATCTTTCTGATGAGGAAAATATAAATAGAAATGAACTGTACGAAGAGGTCTTAAATAACCCAATGGATATTGCTGATAATGAAGGGAAGTCAATAATGAGCAAAATTCTAGGAAAATTAGAACCCAACGTTTTAATCGCTTTAAAGAAAATAGCCAATTCCGGAAGTTCAATCCACGACTCAACATTTCTTAAAGAATTTATTGGTTCGATTCAACGAGCCAATTTGCAACGGCTTTCGATTTTACTTCCTGCAGGTATTCCCGGGTTTCTTAAAATTCATGACTTAGTTTATCTTTCTGTTCAGGACAATCTCAATTCGAAGGAGGTAACTGATGCTTTTGAAAGGTATATACCCAATAGCAATATATCAATGTCTCCTGCTGTCATCCGACAGGTTCACCTGTGCTATGACAAACTATTAGAAAAATATAAATCTAACAAAGGAGACAATCTTACTTGGGCTACCTACGCTCTTTTGCAAGTTGAAACTAATAGGGATGAAATTCAACAATCGCTATATTCCGAAATAATTAATGAGCATATGGATTTGTGCTCTATTATGTGTTTAATAGAAGCCAAAGAGGCACATGCATACTCTATTCCCGATAAAGTAGAGCGAAAAAAATATTTTGAAGAATGCATAAAAGAATTTGAAGCTGTTGTACAAGCAGTAGGGGATGATAAGATTAAAATTGAATTACTTCATCACTTGGGTAAAACCTACCGTCGTTGCGGAAACCACGGGAAAGCTCTTGATTGTTTTAAAGAGTTGTTATCTATTGATCCGAACATGCAGGCAACATATCTTCAGATTGCACATATCGGCACACAAAAAGAAATAGATAAAAAATTTAAAAACGAGGGTGAAGAATATCTAGCCAAGCTATTTGAGTGTATTGCCCAGGATTACACAACTGTACCACTAAGAGTTTCGCTTGGAGGAATAGCCAGGCTTAGGTCTTACCGCAAACTTAGCGATAAATTAAATTTAAATCCAGAGCTAGCTGAGCAACTTTCAAACGTGATTGCAATGTCCTCATTTGAGGGGTTTGGACAATTTTTTGAGGCATTTGTTTCATTTACATCTCTTTTTGGTTATCGACATACTTTGGAATGCCTTAAACTTATAGAACTTATTCCAGAACTTGTTTCCACCTTACCTGAATCGATTGATGAGCATAATTGGATAAATGCGTGTGAAGGATTAACAAATATGGCAATAGCTGCTTCCAGGGAAGGGAAGAACAATCTCGTTGCCAAGATCAATGCTTCAAGCATTCTTTTTGCGGATGAAATTCTTAAAAAACAAAAATTGTCCGCTTATGAAGGAAGAGCATTAGCGAAAGCATTTTTATCAGCGGAGATGCCTAAAAAAGCTTTACAAGCTATAAATAAAGTATCGGAAGATCTTTACGATCACTGGCTTGTTTACCAAAAATCTAAGGCAGAACTTCAAGATCATAATTCCAATGCTTACAATTCTGCAAAAGAAGCTTTAGAGTTGGTGGAAAAAGATGGCTCAGATCGAATTTCAATATATTACGACCTACTCAGCCAATGCGCCAAGGAATTTGACACATTGGCCGAAGCAATTAGATACGCAGACTTGGCATTGTCAAATTGTAATGATGAAAAATATAGGCAAGAGCTTATCGAAAAACTTATAGAATTAAAATCACTAACTGATCCCCGCAAATAATAATTTTCCTCTTCTTCACAATCTTATCGCCTTCCGAAGCATCCCACAAAATATCGGATGCTAAAACTAATTATTATGATCACCTATAACAATACCTACACTCCCTCCTGTGCCTCGCCTTCGCCTCACCAATATCCACCGCTTCAATATCGCTGCTGCATTTTCTTAAACCCATACAATGACTTGTTCTGTGGTACACTTTTGATTGCGGGCCGTTGCAGAGGTATACCGTGTCGTTGCTGCTGCAACCTGCCAGCCATAACAGCAGTATAAAAAAGAGCTTTTGCATAACAGCCTTGCCGGCTATGCTTGTTTTTTGGCGGGCCGGTTAAACAGCCAGCTGGTAATAATGGGGATAAAGAAAACAGCCACCGTTACCACCGATATGCCGATATCGGCTGTATGGCTGGCCAGGAACCTGCTGGTTGCCGCTTCCGGAAAAAAATGTTCGTACAGCGACAGCAGGAGCTTGATACCCAGGATGGCGATTACTATAAAAGCGCTGGTTTCTAAAAACGAATATTTTTCCATCAGCCTTACAAACCATTGTGCAATAAACCGCATGGCAAAAATGCCGATGAACACACCGGCGCACACGAGGATGATGTTGGGCGTAAATGCCACTGCAGCAAAAACATTGTCGATGGAAAATGCCATGTCCATCAGCTCCACCAGGCATACGGTGGCCCAAAAGTTTCCTAATGAACCCACGGTAATTTTATACAGCCAGTTGCCTTTTTTATCTACAAAGTCATCTTCTTTATTTTCTGTTTGTTTGCCTTTGTACCAGTCGTACACCAGGTACAACAGGTACAAACCACCGACAGGTTTAAGCCACCATATTTTTATGAGCACGGCGGCAAATACCATGGCCAGCCCCCGGAAAATGTAAGCGCCCCAGATGCCGTATTTTAATGCTTTGCCCCGTTGGTGGTGCGGCAGGTCCATCACCATGGTGGCCAGCACGGCTGCATTATCTACCGAGAGCAGACTCTCAATAATAATAAGGTTGCCGATAATAGCCAGCGATGCACCGGGATGGTTAAGGATATCCTGCCAGAGTGCGGCAATTTGATGTAACAGGTCGTTCATAATAAATTGTTTTATTGATTAATATTTTTAAGTGTTGGGCAGCAGGAACGGTTATTGATTTGCGATGGTAACCACCACCACACGGCCGCCCTCTTCTTTGGATAATAATAATTGTTTGCCATGCGTCAACTCCACCATGGTGCCGATGGGTACATCCGCATTTAGTGTTTTATCCACCATTGTTTTAAGCGTTTGATTTACAAAAACCCATTTGCCGTTATGAAAAGTAAAATAGCCCACCGGTATTTTTTCGGCTGTGCTTAACCGTTCGCTACGGGTAATATTTCTATTGGCATGCCATTGAAATAAATACTGGTTGTTATACACCATCAGCCGGTGGTTTTCGGGCTTCCACACGTTGGGTTTAAATTGATAGTAGAGGTCTAAAACGGGTAATGGCCCTTTATGTTTGGTTCCGCAAAAGGGACATTTGGGTGTATTGGTATTATCAAACACGTACCATTTTTGATCGCATGCAGCATTCAGGCAGGGCTGCACCAGGTCGGTGGTTTTTAATAATGCTTCTTCCCATTCATTAGCCGTGGGCCGGTTCATAGGCGCATGAAGACCATCAATAAATGCTTTGTCAAACAGTTTTTTTAAATATGGCCCGGTGATGGTGTAAGGCAGTTTACCTACATCACTCCAATGCGTATCCCATTTGGAAACCTGGTTTAATTTAGGCCTGTTGGAAGTATCGGTTGGATGTTCAATAAAAAGTGCCTTTGCACCCATACTCAACAGGTCATCTTTTTCGGTATCGAGGTCGTGCACTTTGCCGCCTTTTAACGGGTGCCTGTACAGCAGGAACATATAGATAAGGCAGGGCAACGAATGCAGGTCGGTTAAGCGGCTGGGTAATTTTCTTTGCGGATCTGCTTTGTTTAAATGTTTAGTTTCCAGTACTTCGGGTGCAATAAAATCCGGCGTGCCGATTACTTCTGCCGGCCATATACCGGGCACCACCAAACTATCTAAATCAATGATGACTGCGGATTTTGAAACCGGGTCGATCAATACATTATTATAAGAGAGGTCGCTGTGGGCCAACCCCATTTGATGCAGTTTTTTTACACCCCGGCTCAGGTTGATACAGATCTGGAAATAACTCAGCCAGTTGCCCAGTTCACTTGGGTCGAGGCTGAGGGGAAATTGTTTGTTCCTGAACTTGGACCCTGTAAACCATTTGCCATTTTTTTCTTCTCCTTTTATCAGGTCCTGGCTGGCATAACCCTTTTTAAAAAAATAGCCGGGTTTGTAAATGGGAACGATCACGCCTGTATTACCGTTCGATTCAATCACATCCGTAGGCCAGCGGTATAATTCCTCAATGTAATAATCGCCACCCTGTGCATTTTTTATCCTGTTCAAATGATCGGAAGTAATTTTTTTCAAGCGCTCTTTTTGCTGAAAATCCTGCTTGTCTTTAAAAATAGCCACCACGTATTTTTTATCGGGGCTGAAGTATACGTTTTTAGCGGTGCCGCTTTTCGGCTCACCGTTATCGATATATTGATACGTATTGGAGTTGATGATTGATTGTACAGTTATTACAGGCATAAACAATGTTTTAAAAAATAACAGCCAGCGTTCTGTCATCATGATTGCCCGGGCTCCAGAAATCCATCCATACAGAAAGCTGGTTGGCGATATGGGTGTTGCTGCCGGAAAAATCAACAGCTGCTTTATCTTCATTTGTTCCTTGTAAGTCTGCAACAAAAGCTTTCCAGTTGTCTATTTTATCGAGGTTGGCTTCCACCACAAATTTTGGATCGTAAATGCCATCCGTCATCATAAACAGGTAAGCAAAATCATCAATGAGTTTAAAACCAAAACGTGTTGAAAATTTATCGCTGGTAAAAATTTCCGGCATAGTGATAAACCTGGTACCACCGCCAAACTCGCCCACATCCAGCCAGTTCATCAGTTTTACTTCCGACAGGTCTTTGTTTAATAATGCAATGGGGCAGTCGCCCACACCGAATGTCAGCAACGCATACCCGAAATCGTATTTTTTGTACAGGCTGAATATTAAAGTGCTGTGAAAATCTTTTATGGGCCGCTCTGCTTTTAGGGCAAAGTCTTCAATTTTTTTATGGGCATGCAGTGCTGCTTTCGACAGGTTATCGTACACAAAAAAACTTATCCGTTTAGAGGATGCTTCGTTGGGGTTTTCGTATTGTTGTTTAAGATCGAGGTCAAATGCAATAAGCATTTCGGGAGTAAAATTATTTTGGAAGTATTCAATCACTCCCCCGCAGGCCAACTTAGAACCCTGCCGGCTTACGGAAGAACTGCCGGCACCATCTGCCACACAAACCACGGCCCAGCCCACCGCTTCCAGCCAGGCGAATGCATAATCATCATCCCTGCACGAGCCTACATTGGCATGGCTCCTGCCACGGTTGGAGGCCGCTACAATATTTTTGGTGCCGAGTGTGGCGAAATCATTTGCCCGGTCGGGTTTCCAGTAGTTAGCTGTTTTCCAGGCATCATCTTTATCCAGGTCGCTGGCAATTTCTTTCCAGAGCGATTTTGGGTCTGCATTAATTACCAACGCAATTATTTTTTCATTTAATACAGCATCGTTTTCTTCTTCCTCCATGCGGAATTGCAGTGTCAATTTAAAATCGCCGCTTTCGTTAGGCGTTCCACTGAGCGTTTGCGTTTCACTGTTATACAGCAGGCCAAATTTATCCAGGCCCTCAAATCCCGTATATTTCAACCCGGTGATACCATATTTTATAAAATCAATTTTTGCTTCATAAGGTTTGTTCACATTGCCGTTTGGAATAACGATCTGTTTATCCATGATGTCGGCAATTTTATTTTTGATGGTCCAGTTTTGCTTCAGCATATCTTGTTGTTGTTTGATGGTATTCACCGCCAGTATATTTTTTTCTGCATTGATAAACTCCTCAAATAACCTGGTTCGGGTTGGCTTCACCGGTATTTGATTCTGGCTAAAAAGCGACTGGATATATTTTTTTGTTTCTGACATGTTGCAGCATTTTACTTTAACCTTGTGCCCTGTTTACATCAAAACCTCCTTCGCCAAAACCATATCGTCCTTTTCTTTCGCACCAGGGGCAGGTGCTTTCTTCTTCTTCTCCAATGCAATGAATTTTCTGGCATTCGCATACTGCAAATGCAAACTGGTTGCCGCAGCAGGGGCAGGATGGCGTACCGGTTAATTCACCGGTGTTGATCTTTGATTGTACGCCAGCTTCATCTGACAGGTCGAAGTAGGCATCGCTTACCTGGAATGCACCCACTAACCTGTACGATAAAGTTTGAAGATCTAAACCGGCAACTGCAGCCGGGTTTACAACTTTGCGGTATTTCATTAAATAGGGCCGTTTTGTATTCTGGCATTTTGCAGCCAGCACAACAAAATTGCTGTCGACAAACTGTTTGGGAGCAGTGTTCTTTTTTAATTCCATTTTGGAAATGGTATCGCCATCAATCTGCGCCATTTCAAAACCGGATTGTTTGTTCTCCACACTCACACTGCTTGTTTTGATGGAATCGGTAACCCATTTGAAAAACTTTTTATAATCGTCGCCTGAAGAGTTTTTAAAACGTAAAACATTTTCAGTAAGCTGGCTCAGTACTTCCTGGTTGTTTTCATCACCAAAGGAAACGGCTACCATATTGCTGTTGCGCTGCCAGTTTTGTTTCCATTCTTTTATTGCGGATGGAGTATCGTCGGTGGGCACACCATCAGTAAATAAAAAAATGATCGGCTTCCAGTCTCCTTTCTGCTCAAGGGTTGTTTTTACAATATTTTTTCTTAATTCAAACATCAAATGCCCAAGGCCCTTGCTAAGCGATGTACCACCACCAACGGGAAATTTAGGCGGGTAAAAACTCACCACTTCCTGCAGGGGCACCAATGTTTTGGCCTGCCCGGCAAAAACGATGATGGAGATCCACACCGTTTCAATGGCGTACGGATCGGCTTTGATGGCTTTAATAATATTCGCCATTCCTTCTTCCACCTGTTGAATGGGTTCGCCGATCATAGATTCGGAAATGTCGATCAAAAAATAAATAGGTAAACGACGCATTGGCTTGGCTTAAAAAATTATTTGTAATTAAAAGAGCAACTCATAAAAACAGTATTATGTTACCACGGTAATTTCTGAAGGTGGCGGCGGAAGCGTAACCGTTTCACCCGTTCCCTGGCTTTTATTTCCCTGTTCAATGGTTTCAGAAACCCATTTAAAAAATTGTTTTATCGTGTGGCTGTCGGCGTTATCAAGGTGAACCACGTTGCCTGATAATAATTTCAGCAATTCTTCGTCTTTGATATAGCCTGCAGCACAACTTACAATGGCACCAAACTGTAATGACTTTATCAACGGAACCGCTTTTGTAAAATCTGCTTTATCAGCAGGAGCGCCTTTTGTAAATAAAAACAGCAATGGTTTCCAGTCGCCTTTTTGTGTATCAGTTCCTTTTCTCACTTCCTTACTTGCCTTGGCAAATAAAAGTTCCAACGCCTGGCCGGTGTGCCGTGGCCCGGTTTGCAAACAGGTAATTTCCGGAAGCTGGAAGGAAGCCATTTCTGTTAAGGGAATTATTTCCTGTGCTGTACGGTCGAAAGTGATAATGGATATCCATACCGTATCAAGCGCCATCGGGTCCGATCTTAATGCATTGATCAAACTGCTTAGTGCATTGTTTAATGCCTGTATAGGTTCGCCATACATGCCACCCGAAGTATCCAGTAATAAATAAACAGGTAATCTTCTCATACTATTTTTTTCCGAAAATCATTTTTATAATTGCAGCACCTATTTTATTTTCAAGCCCACGCTTGGTAGTTGGCATGCCTGTTTTTCTTGCAAATTTTTGCTTAGCACTTGTTACACCAAGCGCCCTTTTCCACGAAAAAGAAAATCCATATTTCCGCATAACTTTTATTTTAAACAACAATGTTTAATTCTGCCGGCGGCGGTGGCAACTCATTTAATCCCTGTACTTCTTTACCTGCTTCTTCCACTTTTGATGATGACACGCCGATAGAAGCCGTTACCCATAAAAAGAATTTTCCTATGCTGGCGCTGTCTGCTGTATCAAGGCTTACCACGTTCTCCGTAATTTGTTTCAGGATGGAAGTATCAGCACCACTGCCTGCGGCACAGGCAACGGTGAATGCAGTTTTACGTTTTTTAAATTCTGATAAACCAGCCTGCCAGTCATCAGTGGGAATGCCATCTGTCATTATAAATACCAATGGTTTCCAATCGCCTTTTTGTTCGGCTGTTGTTTTTGCTACTTCGCTGTCAATTTTATTGGCAACTAATTTTAAAGCATCGCCTAATGCTGTTACACCGGTAGCTCTTATATCCACCATCTGGAAGGAAGCCAGGTCAGTTAACGGGATAATTTGTTGTGCAGCACTATCAAAAATGATAACACTGATAAAAGCGGTTTCAATAGCCTGCGGATTCTGCCGAAGCGAACCGATCATGATCTGCACGCCGTTCTTAACAGCTTCTATCGGCTCGCCACTCATGGAGCCGGAGGTATCGAGTAAAAGATACACGGGTAATCTTCTCATTTTATAAATATTTATTGGTTACTGAAATAACGGTCTCCTGTAATTTTTTATCTTTTGTAGGTTCGCCGATGGCATTGAACTTCCATTCGCCATTGCGTTTATACAACACGCCCATCACCATGGAAACATGCCCTGCAAAATTTTCTCCATTGGCGATATCGTATTTTGCAAATACTTCATTCACCCTTGAAGGCGTGCCTTCATAAATGCGTATGGAGGCAAAGGGAATGGATTTAAAATCCTGGCCCTTAAAACTGTTTAATACAAAAGCCACATAGTTTATGGAAGCATCAAGCTTTGTAAGATCAACGGTAATCACTTCGTTATCCAATCCATCATCGCCATCCATATCGCCGGTAAGATCATCACCACTATGCACAACCGATTTATTTTTAGATTTCAGGTTACCGAAGTAGATAATTTCAGCAACAGTTTTATTGCCATCGTACAAAATGCAGCTGGCATCCAGGTCAACAGCTTCTTTAGTTTTGCCCAGGAACCCTTTTTTTTCTATCGCTCCCCAGTTAATGCCAACACAAATGTTCTGCAGTTTGGAGCCATTGCTTTTTTCAAGGTTTATCCGTTGACCTTTTTGAAGATTTATTGCCATAGTTTTAATTGTATTTGTTTAAATAATCCTGCAGCCCGCCTTTCATACCCATGCCCACTGCTTCAAATTTCCATTCTGTACCTCTTTTATACAGTCTTCCAAATTCCACCGCAGTTTCAACGGAAAAGTCTTCTTCCAGTTCATACTTTACAATGTCGGAGTTGGTGCCGGAGTCGGCAATGCGGATAAATGAATTTCTTACCTGGCCAAAATTCTGCCCCCTGCTTTCCGCTTCGTGAATGGTAACCACAATGCATATTTCAGTAGCATTGGCATCTATTTTAGACAGGTCAATTTTTACCTGTTCATCATCGCCATCTCCATCGCCGGTTAAATTATCACCCGTGTGTTCAACAGCGCCATCGGGTGTTTTTAAATTGTTGTAAAATATAAAATGTGCATGGGAAAGAACTTTTTTATTCTCACCCAGTACAAATAGCGATGCGTCGAGATCAAAAGCACTGCCAGTTGAAGTGCTGTTGGTATCCCAACCCAATCCAATGATAAATTGGGGAGCGCTGATAACTTCCCGTTGCCCTTTTTGTAAATTGATTGACATGTTTAAAGTTTATTGATGAAAGAATTATACAACCGGTTTAGTAACTGGCAGGCTGTTAGATACTAACTGCTGCAGCTGATGAATATTTTTAGTGTATGCATCAATGAGATGATACCCGTTTCCTATGGCCATATTGTAAACAAGGTTTAAAAAACAGCTGCTTTGATCCTGCATGAATACCAGGAACTGATCTTCTGCACAATTCAAGAGGTATTTTACCAGTCTTGTATTGATGCGAAACCGATCCTGCTGAACAATTTTATTCAGATCGAATATGGATTTTACACTATAGTAGTTAAGGGTGTTTTCGATACTGGGATGTACCTGGTGATTCACCAATTCGGCATAATACAACAGATACACTTCGTTGGCCAGCTTCAGCTCCTGCAGCATTTTTGTGATCATCCGTTCATGACTGCCCGTTATTTTTATATCATCTAAAAACACCAGTGTTTTATTGGTTAAAAAAGATGTATCGATATGAAAAATATCTTTACCGATCAGGTTCATCCTTTGTGCTGCATCCAGCTCTCCGTAATCTTCTTTGTATGTAATGCTCCGGTGTATCTTGGTTTCCTGTACCACGGGTTCGTTGTGAGCCACCAGCCATTTATTTAGTTCGCTGATAAAATGATCTTTCATGGCAAATGTGGCCGTAGGTATAAAGGAGTAGGGGCTTGAGATCACAACGATCTGCCCGGTATTTTTTTTGTTGCTTAAATGGTTTTTGATAAATCCTTTTGCAAGGGCAGTTCCAAAAATTTCAGCAATGCGGTCATCTCCAAATTTAAAACGGCTGTAAGCGCCTGCATCAAAAGGGAAGTGATTGCTTTGGCTGATTTTATGTAAAGAGTAAACGGTTTGCATTAGTTAAATAAATGTGTTATTGATTGCTGGGTAGTATTTATCTGAAAAGCCTGTATACCCGCTTTTTGTGCGCCTGAAATATCAGCATGGTAATTATCTCCTACATGAATGATCTCTTCCGGTTCAATCCTGTGCTGCCTTACACGGGATACATTTTCTATTAAATGATGATAGATATCAATATTGGGTTTTGATACACCCACTTCATCCGAATAAATTTCAAAATCAAAATATTTTGAAATGCCTAAATGGATGTTCACTTTTTTTAAAGTCGCTCCTTTGATGAAAGCAGTGTTACTTAAAATATTAAGCGTGGTATCTGGCCTGTTTTTTATCCTGTCCAGCGTTGCTAATGTTTGATCACAAAATACTTCCGGCATGTATTGCAATACTAAATGCTCCATATCGCTGTACAGTGCATGCAGGTCCACGTCTTTAATGATTGCTGTTGATTCATTGATTTGGGAAACAACCATGAGATACATTTCTTCTGCAGAAATATTTTTTCCTGTCTTTTCATTGATAGCATTACAACATGCATCTGCTGTTTGAAATATGAATTTGATCTCTTCTACAGACTTAGCTTTCCTGTTGAAATTGTTATAGAAGTAATCAGCCCGTTGTTCTTTGAAAAGCGGGTTTGACCTGATCAGGGTTAGCCAGAGATCAAAGGAGAAATGTTTAATGTGGTTCATATTTATACTGCCTGTAAACATCTTAATCCTTTGAACCTGCTTTCCAGGTAAATCCAAATCCATAATATTTATCCGCCTCGGCGTGGCCGTTAAAATATCTTGCTTCTTTGCTTATCGTGAGGTTGCCGTTTTTGTTTTCGATAAGCGCTGCAGCACAAAATATTTTGTTTACTCCGGCATTATCTAAATTTAAATTGACCTGTTCGCCATTGCTGATCTTAAAGAACATCCTGCCGTTTACAGCAGTGAAGTCACTGGCACCTGCATACAGCAATCCAAAAAATAAAATCCGTTTCACTAATTCTGGCTTAAACACCCGCATGTTTTCACCATCAGCAGAGGCGCCATCTCTATCGTCTTTATCAAGAAATATAAAAGGAGCCACCGATTTTGAACCAAAACTGTTGCCCAGAGGCTGTATCACTCCTTTGCTGCCATCCAGCATTTCATACATACAGCCCAAATCAAGATCTGCAGTTTGATTACCACCAAGGAAAGAGAAAATGCCTTTTTTCTTTTCCTGCGTCCAGTTTAAATTGGCGTGGATCATTAAAGATGTTCCGCTACCGGTTGATTTTACCAGGTTAATAGAGTGTTTGTCTCCACCCTTTTGAAGATTAATTGCCATTGGTGTTGGTTTAAATATATTTTGAAATGGGGCCGTTCAATCCGTTGTTATGTCCTATGCCTGTTGCCTGTACTTTCCATTCAGTTCCTCTCCTGTAAATGCGGCAAAACTCAATGGCGGTGCAGGTAGAAAAATCTTCATTGAGTTCGTATTTGTACAGCATATGATTTTGTTTTTCATCATATACCGAAATGTAAGAGTCATCAACCTGTCCAAAATTTTGCCGTCTTATTTCATGTTCATAGATTGACGCTACAATAATTATTTCCTGCACCTGTTTTGAAACCTTATCCAGGTTGATGTTAAGATTTTCATCATCGCCGCCATCGCTCACATTTCCGGAGGTATCATCAATAGATCCATGAACAGCAAACTCCGGATCAACGGGCCTGGTTTTTAACCTGTAATCTTCTTCCCTGTTGGGGTATTTTACCGGGTTATAGTTTTCAAAGGAGAATAAGTTATGGGGCGTTACCCTCAACTCAGAATTATAAAAGACCAAATAGTTTTCATTGATCACTTTACCATTGGCACCTAACAGGAATGCAGAGACGTCTAAATCAAATTCATAATTTGATAACTGCTCATTCGGTTCCCAACCTAATCCAACCCGGAGTTTTGTAATAGTTGAAGCAATGGATTCTGTTTGTCCTTTTACTAAGTTTAAAGCCATTTGCAGAAAGTTTATTTTGAGTAACGTAAGGTGTGGGTGAGCATTACAATTGGTTTTGAATGATCGAAGCACCTTTGTTATCAAAACTAACAAGCACGTTTTTCTTTTTCTTACGGCAAACCGTAAAGGAAGATTTTTAGCCCGGCCATTAATGCCTATGTGAGTGTAATTATTTTCAGGGTTTCCGCCATTGCCATGGTGGAGTGGGGTGCTCGTCTGCCCAAAGCCCAATTTTATTTTTGCGGGCAACGGCTTCTAATTCATCATACGAGTTATCGGTGGAATATTTTAAAAAATGCCAGGCAAGCCCGGCCTTTACTAGTGCCTTGTTTACGTTTTCATTGTTGTTGTTGATGATCACGGCAATCAATCTTTTATACCGGTCAAATTTTCCTTCATTTTCAACAGTTACCATTTGTCCAAAACAAATGCCGGACGTAAATTTTTTGGCGGCCTGTCCAAAGGGCTGGTGCTTTTTAACTTCCGGGCAGTCTATATGAGCAAGCCTTATCATGACCGTACTTTTTTCATACAAGACTTCAATGGTATCACCATCTTTAACGGCTGTTACTTTTCCCTGGAATTTTGCCGGAAGTTTTCCTTGCTGTCCTTCTTTAAAAGACAACAGCAGCAGCAGCAACCAGCATATGGCAATTTTAGGTAGTTTCATTAATAGCTAAATAAGGCTCTGTTATAATATTCCTGCATCCCTGCAAAATACTACCAATTGAGAATTATTTGAAAACCCAAGTTCGTCCCTTATCTGGTTCAATCGTTTTTCAATAGTGCTTAAGCTGGATGGTTTGATATTATGCTGCCTGAGATAATCGGGTATTTCATTTTGCTGGTACCCCTCGGATAACAAACGGATAATATTGATATCGAATTCCGTAAACTCGTGTGTATTAGATTGCTGAATAAACTGGGCCAACGTTCGGGGATAGTATCGTTGGCCATTGGATAATGCTTCAAAGGCTGATTTTAATTCTTTTGCATCGTGTCTTGCCTTACGCACATAACCGTCAATTTCATAGTTTTTAAATAACATGTCAATAGTCGCAGGACGATGTTCGGCGGAGAAGATAAGGATCATGATGCCTGGTTGAATTGCCCTGACAGATTTAATGAGATCAAAACCTCCTGCTATTTTTTGTTGTGTTCCGTCGCCTTCAAAATACAGGTCAGTCACCAACAGTTCATACGGCTGACCATTTTGACCGGCTGCCTTTATCCTGTTCAATGCGTCATCGCAATAAAATACATGGTCAACTTGCCTGATGCACAAATCTTCCATAGTTTTTTGAACAGAAAGATTAGCGCTTTCCTGGTCTTCGGCTATTATAACTTTATCAATCATATTTTATCAGGTTCCAGCGGAAAGCTGATCTCTATGAAAACACCTGCTTTCTCATTTTTTCCAAAATTAACTTTCCCGTTTATTGATTTAATACGGCTAACCGTATTTTTCAAACCATTTCCAATTGTATAACCCGGTGGAAATCCCACCCCATCATCTTTATATGTGATAAGAGCAATGCCTTCTTCTTGTTTAAATATGACTGATACATTTTTCGCATGGCTATGCTTTTTCATATTTATCATGATCTCATTAAGCACCAGTTCCAGTTCAATTTTTTGAGACCCGGTGATCCTGTTCCAGAATGGTGGTTGATTACCCACCACCAAAACCTTTGTTTGATCAGTAGAAAAGGTTTTCAGTAAGTGATGCACCTGGTTATTATAAGCTGTTGTATTACCGGAAGGCGCATCTTCATAAGAAATATTGCGTGATTTCTCATACAATACTTCAATCTTGTTTACTATTGATTCCCGTTCTATTGTTTTGCTATGTTCCAGTTCATTCATGACAGTATAAAGTCCGTTGGCCACCACATCATGCACCTTTTGAGAAGTTTTTAATTTGGAATCCTTTATTGCATTTTCTGCTTCCTGTTTGATCCGTTTTCTGCGTTTATCATACCGTATCCACAACCCGGAAGTAACAATGAGTGCGACCATAATCACACCATATTTCCACAGCCGTTGTCTGGTATTATCTTGTTGTAATTCAAGATTGTCAACTTTTCTTTTTTCAACCTCGAACCTTAGTACAAGATTGTCCGCCTTGTTTTTTTCTACATCGTATCTTATAAGCGCAAAACGGTTCCTGGTCGTATCTCTTGATAGTTGGAGGCTGTCGCTCAGCTGTTTAAATTCACTATACCAATACTCCTTCAGGTCGGCAGCATTACTAAACCTGATCAATTTATCATAAGCTTCCAGTATATCATCAGGACTTTGATTCTCTTTTGCTTTTTCAAGCATTTTTTGTGCATAATATAATGCTGAGTCGGGTTTTAATTTTACATAATAGTCAGCAAGATGAGCATAGCTGGCATTTAATCCCCGGATATTTTGACTGTCGGTCCGTATTTTTAGTGCTGAGTGAAATTGAGCTGCAGCAGGATAAGCAGGATCAGATAGCCATTTCGTCCTGGCTATATTATCTATAATCCTGGCAACAAGCAGTTGGTTCAATGGTTTCAGGGCGAGCATTGAATCATAGAGTAAGATGGCATTTTTATAATTTTTCATCCTTTGTAAGGCTGTTGCCTTGCCATTCATTACTTCAAATACATAATCTGCGCCCTTGAAAAAAGGTATGGCATTATTATAAAATCCTATGGCTTCATCATATTGTTTCAGGTCCAGGCTTACATTACCCAGCAGGTTATAGGTATATCCCATCTCCTCATAATGTTTGTCATTGCCCGGATCCAACGTTTTAATGGCATCGGTCAGGCTCTGTTGGGCACCATACAGGTCACCTGTATTCCATAATATCTCTCCTAAAAAACTGTAGGCTTTAGCTTTTTTTAAAGTGTCATCAGTATCGTTAATGTACCGGTTGAACATCAGGAAGGCAGAATCCCATTTTTTATAAAAAAAGAAAAAATAGCCGTGATCAAAATCTGTATACCCGGCCGTTTTTTTTTGAGATTTGCCGCTGAAGGCAAAAAGCATAATAAAAATTGCAGATAGAAGTAAAGGGTTTGCTGATTTCAAAAAAAATATTTTACTTAAAAATAAAAAAAAAGGCAGAGATCACTCTGCCTTTCTGGTAACCCATTAGCTTTTAGGTGGGGGAGGTGTTGGCGGTGGAGTCGGGTGACCTCCTGTTTCACCGCCGGTATCCGCAGTACTGGTGCCGGTAGTTATGTGTATGAGGTTGCAGCTGCCATGATTTGCGGCAGTATGATTGGGGTTCGGGCATAAGAATGCCGCAACCCAGATGATAAATTCTAGCATTTTTTTAAAATTTAAATTGTTTGAAAAATTGCCCGTACCGGGTTACGGTCCCGGCTGAGACTGTTTTGTAAGAAGCGCTTCTTACGTTGGGAAGGAAGAGTGCTGATTGCAGTTTGGTTAACAACTTCCCTTGCTGGCTAACCTCGCTGCGGTCTTTACTCTCAGCTGATCATCTGGCGAATTGTATTAATTGCCAAATGATTACAATGCAAACATACAGTTAGCTAAAAGGCTGGTTGGCAAAGGGTTCCAATCATTCCAATCATTCCAGTCATTCCGGTTTACCGTAATGAACTATTCCAATTATGCTGGATTTTTGATTGAAATTCCAATAGTTACTTTTATTGCATATCTTGATTGATATAATACAGAATGCCACTCTTATTTATAGATTATACTAACCTTGTCTTAAAAACTTATGAAGAAAGAAGGGATGCTAACCGGCTTTCACGGTTGCTGATGCATCCTACGACTGCTAATATCAGGCAGGAATGTCTTAACGTTTATAATGAAAGAATTAAAAGAGGTGAGATAGAAGAAGATATTTTGAGAGCATTTTTCGGCGTACCACCTGTAAATAGAGGTTTCGATTTTGTCATTGAAAGATATCCCGCTGATAGATTCAGACCGCTTCGCAGCTTTATCAAAAGAAGGATACGAAATCCAGCTCTGGTAAATGTGGAGTTGTTGGCATGGTTACTTGATTTTACTCCAAGGCCTTTTGCTTATGCCCAAAAAATGTTAGGGATAACAGATGATCCTGTCAATCTTGTAATAGATAATAATGGAGAGGTATGTGAGACTGAGATGGCAGGAGATAATTTGCAGGCGATAAAAAAACAATTTTCAAGTGAGCAAGTTTTAAACACGGAAGATATTCTCCGGGATGGACAGGATACAATTCCGGTGGCCGAAATTGCTGGTAACTCCCCTGCAAAAAGTCTGATAAGGCAGAAGAATAAACTAAAATTAGCTGCCGGTTGTTTGATCATAACAGTCATATTGGTTATAATGTATATTATTCAACCAAACAAAAAGTCCAGGGAATTAACTTTAGGAAGTAAGAATACCCGTTGCATGTATTGGGCAATGGATCACTACGAAAAAATATCTTGTAGTGAAGAGGCAAATGGCCGTCTTATATTACCACTGGATGAAGAAATGAGAAAGAATTTAAGAATGATCACAAGGCCGGACACGATAACGGAATGGTCAATCGGGAAGATTTATTATATAAAAGATAGTGAAGATAGTAACAGAATTAAATGCTATACAGGAGCTGGCAATTATCCCGAAGATTTGAACCGCACTTTGAAGGTGCTTTCACGTCACATGTTTGATAAATATTTGAAAAAATAAAATTGTTTTATCAAAGCGAAGAGTGTGTTTGCCCTTCTTAATTTATAGTCACCTCTTGGGTAAATCCGAACCCAACCCCGGAAGTGAAAGGCAGCCTCCCTAAAGTATTTTTTGTTTTTATACCAGTCTTTATTTTTTATAAAAGCTGCCTTTTCACCATTTCTGCCGTCTTAAAGCAGTCATTCTGAGTAGCTACCGTAATTTTCCTAAGAAAAGAAAGGGTAGTTTTACGAAATATTTATACAATAATTTAGCTGAAATTGCATTATTAACTTAGTAATTAGCCCATTGAAAGCAAAAACCCATTAAATATGCCTGAAACCTCAACCAACTTGGAACCAATTAAGGTACTTATTACTGATGATCATGTGCTGTACCGTGCAGGAGTAAAAACAGCACTCAGCGCCAAAAAAGACGTAAAGGTGATCGCTGAAGCCGATAATGGCATGCATCTCCTGAATATGCTCAGGATGGTGCAGCCCGATGTTATCCTGCTGGATATACAAATGCCTGTAATGGACGGTATAGCCGCCCTTCCTGAAATAAAAAAGAACTGGCCGCATATAAAAGTGATCATGCTTACCATGATGGACGATCACAGTATGATCACCAAACTGATGGAGTTGGGGGCTAACAGCTACCTGAGCAAGACCAGTGACAGCGAGGTGATCTATGAAGCTATCAAAACCTGTTTTGAGCATGAGTATTATTTTAATGCTTTAACCAATAAAGCCCTGCTCACTAACCTGAAAGAAAAAAATACCGCCACGCCGCAGAAAGTGGCACAACAGGAAGCAAACCTTACAGACAAGGAAGTACTGGTGCTGAAACTGATGTGTGAAGAAAAAAGCACCAAGGAAATTGCTGAAATTGTTGAACTCAGCCCAAGAACGGTGGAAGCGATCAGGGACAAGCTGAAAACAAAAACAGGTGCCAAAACCACGGCAGGTCTTATTCTGTATGCTGTGAAACATAATTTTATCAGGGAAGATTAATCTGTTTTAATAAAACTTCGTGTATTTCTCTTTGAACCTAAGAAGAAATGTCCCATCAATTTATTGATGGGATTTTTTGTGCCGGTAAAAATACCATAGTATATATTTGTTGAATGCCATATATCAATTATAACGGGAAAACAGTTGCTGCAGACCAGGCTGTTGTTGCTGCGGCCAGCAGGGGACTTCGCTATGGCGATGGTTTGTTTGAGACTATGAAAATGCTCAATGGTTCTATTATAAATGAAACAGCTCATTTTGACCGCTTATGGCATGGCATGGGCGTATTGCAGTTTGATATAAGAGCACATTTCAACAGGGAGCATCTTGCGGGTATTATAAAATTACTTGCCCAAAAAAATGGTCATGAGGCTGCAGCAAGAATAAGATTGAACATATTCAGGGGCGAAGGTGGTTTGTATGACCCGGTCAATCATTTACCTAATTATATTATTGAAACATGGCCACTGGAAAATGCAGCTCCCGGGTTAAATACAAACGGGCTGGTGGCAGGTGTTTTTTATGATGTGAAAAAAAGCTGTGATATCCTGTCAAACCTGAAACATAATAATTACCTGCACTTTGCATTAGCTGCATTAAAAGCAAAGAAAGAGCAATGGAATGATGCATTTATTTTGAACCAGCATGGCAGGATTGCTGAAAGTACTATCTCCAATATTTTCATTATAAAGAACGAAACGGTTTATACACCTGCTCTAACAGAAGGCTGCGTAGCCGGCACGATGCGTAAGCTGCTTATTCAATTCCTGCAGCAAAACGGCTGGGCCGTTAATGAAACGGCTATCAGCATAGATGATGTGGCAGAAGCCCGGGAAATTTTTCTTACCAACAGCACCTCTGTTATACGCTGGGTGGGAAGGGTCGGGGATAGTAATTATAAAAATACGCTTACTCAAAAAATATATAAAGCCTTTCTTCCAACCATTTGCTGATAATATTGTTTCAGCAATAAATGGATATCTGCACATGGAGAAGGTTAACATATTTTGGTTCCGGCGGGATCTGCGTTTAAAAGACAATGCAGGATTGTATCATGCATTGAAAAGCAGTAATCCTGTTATACCTGTTTTTATTTTCGACAGGAATATACTGGATGAACTGGAGGATAAGGCCGACCGCCGGGTGGAGTTTATTCATGCTGCACTGGAAGAAATACAGGAAGTATTGGTGAAAATAAATTCATCCCTGCTTGTTTTCAACAGTACGCCGGAAAAAATTTTTGAAGAACTGGTTTCAAAATATACCATCGAAAAAGTTTTTACCAATCATGATTATGAGCCATACGCCCTGCAACGGGATAAATTGATTGCAGGTTTCCTGCAAAAAAATAAAATTACTTTTCAAACATATAAAGACCAGGTTATTTTTGAAAAAGACGAGGTGTTAAAAGATGACGGTAAGCCATACACGGTTTTTACGCCTTACAGCCGTAAATGGAAAGCAGCACTTACTGATTTTTATTTAAAGGCTTATCCAACGGCAAAATACTTTTCAAATTTTTATAACCAGGCGCCTAAAAAAATACCATCACTGAAATCGCTTGGATTTACAGCAGTTGAAAAAAACTTTCCATCCAAATCATTGAAGTCAGAATTGCTGAAAAAGTATGGTAAACAAAGAGACTTTCCGGCAATAAGCGGTACGTCAAAACTGGGCGTACACCTGCGTTTTGGTACTATCAGCATCCGTCAACTGGCAACTTATGCAGGATCCTGGTCGGAAGTGTTTTTAAATGAGTTGATATGGCGGGATTTTTATCATGCAATACTCTGGCATTTTCCGCAGGTAGGTAAAGGCAAAGCATTTAAGCCGGACTATGAAAAAATAGAGTGGCGAAGGGATAACGGCGAGTTTGATAAATGGTGCAATGGGCAAACGGGTTATCCCATTGTGGACGCAGGCATGCGGGAGCTGAATGAAACAGGCTTTATGCATAACCGTGTACGTATGATCGTGGCTTCATTTTTGGCTAAGCATTTATTGCTCGACTGGCGTCTCGGTGAAGCATATTTTGCATCAAAGCTTCTCGATTTTGACCTGGCAGCCAATAATGGCGGCTGGCAGTGGGCTGCAGGCAGTGGTTGTGATGCTGCGCCTTATTTCAGGATATTTAACCCCGCCCTGCAAACAAAAAGATTTGACCCTGAAATGAAGTATATAAAAAAATGGGTGCCGGAATACCAGGAGTTCAGATATCCAAAACCCATAGTGGAGCATGAATCTGCAAGAAAACGTTGTCTTGAAGTTTATTCAAAAGCATTGAAAAAAAACTAGGCGAATATACCGTTGTGATCAATAACCTTTGCATTTGACTGCTCATATACCTGCAACAGTTTTTTTATTGCATCCCTGCCATCTGGACCTAACCCCATCGAGTAATCGTTTACATACAGGTCAATATGTTTACGCATTACATCTTCACTCATTTCCTGTGCATGTTGTTTTATATAATCGCTTAAAACGGGGTAATTGGCGTATGAATATTCAATGCTTTGTTTTATCAGTGCATCCAGTTGCAATGCTTTTTCCCTGCTTATCTTTTTATTAACGGCAATACCACCCAACGGTATGGCATACCCTGTTTTTTGTTCCCAGAAATCGCCGAGGTCAACGATCTTATGCAACCCTTTTTGCTCATACGTAAAACGGTTTTCATGAATGATCACACCAGGCCCTTTTCCATCAAGCACAAACTGTTCAATTTGATCATAGCGTAAAAAGACTTTATTCTTAGCTTCCGGGTATGCCAATGAGAACAACAAATGTGCAGTAGTATTTTCCCCGGGGATTGCAATTGCCTGCTCTTCTACATTCATCATTCCTGATTCATCATTCCTGATTAACAAGGGACCCACACCACTGCCCAGCGCACTACCGCTGTCAAGCACAGCATAATTTTCCAGTACAAGCGGCAATACCCCATAGCTGATCTTGCTTACATCGAGTTTGGATTCTGTTGCCCATTTGTTCAGTGTTTGCACATCCTCCAGTACAATATCAAATTCAAATTGCCCGGTGTCAATTTTTTTATTGGCAATGGCATCAAAAATAAATGTGTCGTTCGGGCAGGGGGAGTATCCTAATGTTAGCTTCATCGTAATTATTTTACCAGCTTTACCAGTTTTATCAATTCCTCGTTCAGGTTTATGATTGCTTCCTTCATTTTCCATTTACTTTTATCCCTTACACCCACCTCGTTACTGATGCTGCGTAATTGTAAAAACGGAACGTTTTCATGTAAACACACAAAGTGCATGCCTGCTCCTTCCATGGTTTCAATATCAGGCGAAAAATGCTGCAACAGTTGCTGTTTTTGTATTTCACTGTCGCTGATGGTATTGATGGTGACAGCTTTAACCAGGGGCATGTTCAATTGGTGAATGATATCGTTTTGATTTACCAGCCAGCCATTATTAAATGGGAAGGCATCTTTATCAGCAAAGACTGTGTTATAAATACTTGTAAATGCTGATGACTCCCGGATACCAATGTCTGCAAATGCATCCTCCTTTACAACGACCACTTCACCGAGGTTTAACGCAGGGTTGAAGAAACCGGCTATGCCAGCCTGTAGTACGAGGTCGTATTGTTTTTTTAATAATCTTTTTTGCAAATGATAAATGGTCGCCGGCACGCCTACGCCTGTAATTTCAATATCAGCATATTGTTTTATGTCATCAAACAGTTCCAGTTCAGCCCTGGTGGCTGCAGTTACCAGTAATTGCATCTGGCAAAATTCGTATTTAGGCTTCATATTTCAGGTTTTAGCCTTTACCTTTGCGGAAATTTTTCAAGAGGGATGGTGTACATAACGAGGATAGAGCACTTTAACGCAGCCCACAAACTGTATAACCCGGCATGGACCTACGAGCAGAATGAAGCTGTATTTGGCAAATGCGCCAATGAGAACTGGCATGGCCATAATTTTGAATTATATGTAACCATCAAGGGCACACCTAATCCTGATACGGGTTTTGTATATGATGTAAAGAAATTAAGCATCATTATACAAAAGCATGTAATTGATAAGCTGGATCACAAAAACCTGAACCTCGATGTGGATTTTATGGCTGGTAAACTTTGTTCTATAGAAAACCTTGTTATAGGTATCTGGCAGCAACTGGAACCGCATTTACCACCAAGCGTGCAGCTACACTGTCTTAAGTTATATGAAACCCCCAGGATTTTTGTGGAATACTATGGCCAGTAAGCCCAAAATCGTCTCACTAATAGACTGCCCGGATAATCTTGTCTGGTCAAAGACAATAATTATTCCCGTTTCCCCGAACTTTGTGCCCCTTTACCGGTTATAAATATATTTCCGTAAATAGGATGGATAATATGAATAAAGTAGCTGTTTTCAGGAAAGAGCATTTTAATGCGGCTCATCGTTTGCATAACCCTGCCTGGGATGAAGCAACCAATGATGCCGTATTTGGTAAATGTAATAATCCGCATTATCATGGGCACAATTACGAACTGGTGGTAAAACTTACCGGCATACCCGATAAAACAACCGGTTATGTGTATGATTTAAAAAAACTGAGTGACCTTGTAAAAGAGCAGGTGATCAACCGCTTTGATCATAAAAATCTTAATCTTGATGTGGCAGAGTTTAAAGAACTAAACCCAACAGCAGAGAATATTGCCATCGTAATTTATAATTTGCTCAGGGATAAGATTGATAAAGACCTGGACCTTAAAATTCGTTTATACGAAACAGAAAGAAACTTCGTGGAATATCCTGCGGTATAAAATAAAAGATTGCTTCATTAAAATAATTAATCATTCAAAATGGCTTACAAAAAAATTGATCAGTACGATGAAGAGGTAACATCGGGATTGATGAGTGCTTATAAAAATGCTATCCAGTTGTTGGGTGAAGATACAGAGCGGGAAGGATTGCAAAAAACACCGGAACGTATTGCAAAAGCAATGCAGTACATCACACAGGGTTATAACCAGGATGCGGTTGCAATTTTAAATTCTGCCAAGTTTCATGAAAGTGTAAGTGAAATGGTGATTGTAAAGGATATTGAGTTGTACAGTATGTGTGAGCATCATATGCTGCCATTTTATGGAAAAGCACACGTGGCTTATATTCCAAATGGGTGGATAACTGGTTTAAGTAAAGTGGCCAGGGTGGTGGATGTGTACAGCCGCCGTCTCCAGGTACAGGAGCGGTTAACCACCCAGATACTGGATGCTTTAAAAACATCTTTAAATCCCCTGGGTGTTGCCGTGGTAATAGAAGCATCTCACTTATGTATGATGATGAGAGGGGTTGCAAAACAAAATTCTGTTACAACCACATCAGCTTTCTGGGGTGAGTTTGAAAAGAATGAAACAAGAAGTGAATTTATGAAGCTCATTAGTGCATCGCTGCATTAATGAAATAAATTCCTGAAAATATAGTCCCTCTCATGAGGGATTTTTATTTTATTTGCGATATAAATAAAACAACGATGGCACACGCTTATGTTTTCCCGGGTCAGGGCTCACAGTTTTCAGGCATGGGTAAAAGCCTGTACGAAAATAATCCTGCAGCAAAAGAATTATTTGAACAGGCGAATGAAATAGCCGGTTTCCGTATTTCGGATACGATGTTTACAGGTACTGACGAAGATCTTAAAAGAACAAATGTTACTCAGCCGGCCGTTTTTTTACATTCCGTTATAGCGTTTACAACGATTGAAGGTGCCCGCCCGGATATGGTGGCCGGGCATTCCCTGGGAGAATTTAGTGCACTGGTGGCCAACAATACATTAAGCTTTGCAGATGCTTTTAAACTCGTAAATATCCGGGCAAAAGCCATGCAGCGTGCCTGTGAGTTAAATCCATCTACCATGGCCGCTGTACTGGCACTGGCAGATGAAAAAGTAGAAGAGATATGTGCAGAGATACATCATGATACAGAAGAAATAGTTGTACCGGCAAATTATAATTGCCCTGGTCAACTGGTAATAAGCGGCTCCATAAAAGGCATTGATATAGCCTGTGAACGTATGAAGGCGGCCGGGGCAAAACGTGCACTGGTATTACCCGTTGGCGGAGCTTTTCACTCACCGTTAATGTTACCTGCAAAAGAAGAACTGGCTGCGGCAATTGAGTCAACAGTATTTAATGTCCCTTCCTGTCCCATATATCAAAATGTAGTGGCAACTGCGGTAATAAATCCTGCTGCCATCAAACAAAATTTAATTAACCAGCTTACGGGAGCAGTCCGCTGGACACAAAGTGTACAGGCAATGGTGGCTGACGGTGCCGGCCGCTTTACAGAAGTGGGACCAGGTAAAGTATTGCAGGGCCTTGTACAGAAAATTAGTAAAGAAATGCTGGTGGATGGTGTAAGCTGATGCAGTTTGATCTTTTTAAATTACTTCCCTTAATTTTGCATCTATGACTACAGAACAATTAAAAGATATAAGAGACCGTGTCCTTGTCTTGAGGAGGTTTCTTTGACGTCGCTAACCGTCAGAATAAAATAGCAGAAGAAAAACAACTTTCCCTCAGTCCCGGCTTTTGGGATGATAATGCAAGGGCTACTTCCATTTTAAAGGAAATTAAAAACAATGAGTATTGGGTAAATCTTTATGATGATACCAATACAGCGGTGGAGGACTTTGCCGTATTGTTTGAATTCTGGAAAGCAGGTGATGCTACAGAAGAAGAAACAAAGGAGGCATACACAAAAGCATTGCAGCAAATAGAAGATACTGAATTTAAAAGTACACTGAACCAGCCGGAAGACGAACTACCTGCTGTACTGCAGATAAACAGTGGTGCAGGCGGAACTGAAAGCCAGGATTGGGCCCAGATACTTTCACGCATGTACCGCATGTATGGTGAAAAACAGGGCTGGAAAATAACAGAAATGGACTGGCAGGATGGAGATGGCGCAGGTATCAAAACCTGTACTTTCCAGTTTGAAGGGCCTTTTGCCTATGGCTTTTTAAAAGCAGAAAGCGGTGTACACCGCCTTGTCCGGATTTCTCCATTTGACAGTAATGCAAGGCGCCACACTTCTTTTGCAAGTGTATATGTGTACCCGTTAGTGGATGATACCATTACTATTGAAGTAAATCCTGCGGATGTAAAAATGGAAACTTCCCGTAGCGGCGGCGCCGGCGGGCAGAATGTAAACAAGGTGGAAACCAAAGTTCAGTTAACGCATATTCCCACAGGTATTGTGGTAGTGTGCCAGCAGGACAGGAGCCAGCTTGGTAACAGGGAACTGGCTATGAAAATGCTGAAGAGCCGCTTATATGAAATAGAATTGCAAAAGCGCAACGAATTAAGAGATGCCACCAATAGTAAAAAGAAAAAAATAGAATGGGGTAGCCAGATACGCAGTTATGTTTTCCATCCCTACAAAATGATAAAAGATCACCGTACTGATTACGAAGTGGGTAATGTAGGTCCCGTGATGGATGGCGAATTGGACGGTTTTATAAAAGCTTATTTAATGAGTGAGAAGGAAGCGGAAGCTTAATTCGTATTTTTTCGTGCAATTTGCAGCTCAATAAGTATCTGTGTTCACCAGCAAACGGTGGCAATACAGTTTATTTACAAGCGGCAGAAATTCTTTTCAGCATCGTTGTGTCACTCACTTGTACTGCATACCTTTAGTAAACTTTTATTTAATAACATAAAATAACCGCCATGCAATTTGGAGATTTTCATTACCCAATACCAGTCAATGAGCCTGTATTGAACTATGCACCCGGCAGTGCAGAGAAGAAAAGATTGAAAGAAGTATTGGCTGAGTTAAAAAGTGAAACAGTTGATGTGCCAATGTACATTGGTGGAGAAGAAGTACGGACGGGAAAGACCTTTTCATTAAATCCTCCGCATGACCACCAGCATGTATTGGGTCAGTACCATGAAGGAGAAGCTAAACATGTAACAAAAGCCATTAATGCGGCTTTAAAGGCAAAAGATAAATGGGCAAACCTCAGTTGGGAAAACAGGGCTAATATATTTTTAAAAGCTGCTGATCTCATCTCTACAAAATACCGTCCTTACATGAATGGTACCACCATGCTGGGGCAAAGTAAAAACTGTTACCAGGCAGAAATAGATTCAGCATGTGAGATCATAGATTTCCTCCGTTTTAATGTACATTTTTTAAGTGAAATATACAGGCAGCAGCCTATCAGCGGCCCGGGCATTAAAAATCGCCTTGAATACCGTCCCCTGGAAGGTTTTGTGCTGGCCATCACACCATTCAATTTTACCGCTATCGGTGGTAACCTGCCTACCAGTGCTGCCATGTGCGGCAATACAGTAGTATGGAAAGCGGCACATACCCAGATCTACAGTGCCCAGATGTTTATGCGTATTTTAAAAGAAGCAGGTTTGCCTGATGGCGTTATCAACTTAATTTACGTGGATGGGCCAACGTTAGGTGAGGTGTGCTTTAATCATCCTGATTTTGCCGGTGTGCATTTTACCGGAAGTACCGGTGTGTTCAACCATATGTGGAAGACAATCGGGGGTAATATGGGTGTTTACAAATCATACCCACGTATTGTCGGGGAAACAGGTGGTAAAGATTTTGTACTTGCACATAAAAGTGCAGATCCGGACGTGGTGGTGGCAGCACTGGCCCGTGGTGCATTTGAATACCAGGGACAGAAATGCAGCGCCGCTTCACGGGCTTATATACCATCCAATATTGCTGCTGAAGTAAGAAAAAAACTCGTTGCTGAAATTAAAACAATGAAGATGGGCAGCGTGGAAGATTTCAGCAATTTCATCAACGCAGTTATCGATGAAAAAAGTTTTGATAAACTGGAAAGCTATATTAAAGGTGCACGGAAAAGGGATAGTAATGCTAAAATATGGGTAGGAGGTAAGTGCGATAAAACGACTGGCTATTTTATTGAACCAACCGTGATTGAAGCCGCCGATCCCAA
This sequence comes from Ferruginibacter sp., assembly GCA_047600665.1. Lineage (GTDB taxonomy): Bacteria > Bacteroidota > Bacteroidia > Chitinophagales > Chitinophagaceae > Ferruginibacter. The sequence continues at coordinate 1,421,776 of JASGKJ010000001.1, read as the reverse complement.
TTATGTAACTATGTGTGAAGAATTATTTGGCCCAGTACTTACCGTATACGTCTATGATGAAAACAGGTTTGATGAAGCATTGAAACTGGTTGATTCCACTTCGCCCTATGCATTAACGGGTGCTGTAATCGCCAGGGACAGGAATGCTGTAGAACTGGCTACAAACAAACTGCGCAACAGTGCAGGTAACTTTTATATAAATGATAAACCCACCGGTGCAGTAGTGGGGCAACAGCCATTTGGAGGAGCGAGGGCTAGCGGTACCAATGATAAAGCTGGTGCAATGCTTAACCTATACCGTTGGTTAAGTGCACGTACTATTAAAGAAACTTTTGTTCCGGTTACAGATTACCGTTATCCATTCTTACAGGAAGAATAAATGACAAATGAATTTTGTACAGCCATGCACAATGCATGGCTTTTTTGTTAATTTCAGCGCATAATTAATGCTTAAAACGGCAGGATGAAAAAGATGTTACTTTTTGGAGGTTTATTCCTGGCAGGGATATATTCAGCGGTTGCACAAAAGCGGTTGCAGGTAAGTGTGGGCATTGATGTGGGCTATGTAGCTACCTACGACCTGGCTGTATTTTGGGGCACTGGTGTTGGCGGAAGCCTGAAAGCAGCATACCCTTTTACACAAAAGCTAAGTGGAACCTTTTTTACCGGTTATTCATCTTATATAGGCTTCTCGTTACTGGGAGGCTATAAGCAGCCTTCTGTGAATGCTGTCCCTGTAAGGGCTGGTTTGCAATACAATTTTTATAAGAATTTCTTTGCCGAATTGCAGGCTGGTATTAGTATTTTAAGTGGCGGTGGTGAAATCGCTGCTTTACGCACATTTAACCTCCACGGTTCTGCATTCTCCTTTTCCCCGCAGATAGGGTACCAGTTTATGATCAAAAATAAAAAGCGGCTGGAGCTATCCGCAAGGTATGAGAGCGCTGATTATACCACTAATTTTAATACTGCAGGAATGAGACTTGCCTATATTTTTTAATGTTATTTCTATCGACTTTCTGCAAAATTTCTTAAAAAATTGCAAACGTTTGAATTTTTTTTAATTTCTCCCCCTATATTTGCGCCCAAATTACTTTAAAACTTAAACAAGTAAAACATGAAAAAAGTTATTTTAAGTGTAGCTGTATTTGCTATTGCTTCTCTTTCTGCAACTGCTCAGAAAGAAGCTGCCAGTGACAAACAATTGAAATTTAGCGTTGGTGTTGAAGCCGGTTTACCAATCGGTGATGCGAAAGAAGGTTATTCTTTTGGTATCGGTGGTTCTGCACAAGCTGAGTATGCTGCTGCTGAAAATGTAGCGCTTACATTAAATGCTGGTTACATTACCCTGCTGGGTAAAACAATTGAAGAAGAAAAAGTTCCTTCTTTAAAACTGATCCCTGTATTAGCTGGTGCTAAATTTTTCTTTAATGAAAAAGTATATGGCCACGCTCAACTGGGTATGACCTTTGCTTCAGTAAAAGTAGCTGGAATTAGCGCAAGCACTTCAGCATTTACTTATGCTCCAGGCATTGGTGTTCAGGCTGCTGAAAATTTTGATGTGGAACTTAAATACCAGGCTTATTCTAAAGGTGGTACAACATCTTTCATAGGTCTGCGTGCTGCTTATACTTTCTAATTTGCACTGCATCTATTTAAAAGTGCCATTCCTCAGGGATGGCATTTTTGTTTAATGTATGCTTTATCTTTGTCTTTAACCATTTAATCACTTAAAACAGCTAATATGAAAAAAATAATTCTTGGAATAGCAAGCATTGCTATCACTTCTATCCTGTCTGCTCAATCATTTGGGGTGCAGGTAGGTGGAAATATGGCATCTCAGTCTGTCAAGGCAGATGAATCAGATGTATCTATCTCACTGCAGTCAAAAACCGGCTTTATAATTGGGGTACTGACCGAGGTTCCAATTGCAAATTCATTGAATTTTCGCCCTGAATTGAATTTTATTCAGAAGGGCTCAAAATTAAATGTACCTGGTGTAGTAGAAACAAAAACATCCCTCAACTATCTTGAAATTCCCCTGAATGTGACTTACAATCATCCAGCTGGAACCGGCCATGTTTTCTTTGGCGCAGGCCCTTCTATTGGCATTGGTTTGTCAGGTAAAACAACAGGCAAGGATCTTGAGGAAAATGTTGAACTGTCAAGTGATGTAAAATTTGATGGTAAAAAAGATGCCAATGACGATAATGCCCACCTGAAAAGAATGGACTTTGGTGCCAGTGTATTTGGTGGATATAAATTTGCCAATGGACTTTTCGCAAATATTGGTTACGCATTTGGCCTTAGTAATATTTCTCCGGAGGAAGGGGGTTCTTTTAAAAATAAAGGAACCTTTTTAAAAGTAGGCTTTATTTTCGGTGGCGGGAATTCAAAAAAATAATTCTGCCTGATCTTAATAAAAAAGGGGCGCATTGAATAAATGCACCCCTTTTTATTAAAAATGATCTATACTTTTTCTTTAAATACCTGCTGCATTTTCTGAAGCAGTTCTTTTTCTATCATTTGCTGTGCAATCACGATCATATTTTTAAAAGCGGTTGCATGCGAAATACCGTGGCCAATTATTACCGGTTTAGCCACACCAAGTACAGGTACACCTCCATACATCTCAAAATTAAAACGGTCAAAGTGTTCATCCTGTATGCCTCTCCGCTGTACAATATCATAAACGCTTTCTGCCAGTTTTAAAACAACATTACCTGTAAAGCCATCACATACCATTACATCAGCTTTATCAAGTAAAATATCACGTCCTTCAATATTGCCGGTAAAATGAATGTGTTTGTTTTCTTTTAAAAGAGGGTAGGTGGCCTGGGCTAATAAATTTCCTTTGCCTTCTTCTTCACCCAAATTCAGTAAACCAACTTTGGGTTCTTTTATATTGAGAATATGTTCAGCAAATAATGATCCCAATATTGCAAACTGGTTAAGGTTTTCGGGCTTGCAATCGGCATTGGTGCCGGCGTCAAGCAATAAACCAAGCTTGCCATTTTCACGTGGCATATAGGCGCCGATAGTCGGCCTGCTGACACCTTCAATAGCTTTTATACTGAATAAAGCGCCTACCATCATGGCACCAGTGTTTCCTGCGCTTATAAAAGCATCTGTTTTGCCCGAAGCCAGTAAATGAAAGCCAACAGCGATGGATGATTGTTGTTTTTCCCTGAGTGCTTTCGTGGGATGCTCATGCATTTCAATTACCTGCGGTGCATTTATAACGGTGATGTTTGACGTGTCAATTTTATATTGTAAAAGCAGGTCATCGATCTTTTCTTTATCACCAAGCAGGGAGAGTTGTGCTGAAGTGCCTTTTTCTTTATGGTATAATTCAACACCTTTTACAGCTTCAAGCGGGGCAAAATCGCCGCCCATCATGTCAAGTGCTATATTCATTTGCTATCCTTAAAATAAAAAATTCCAAGTTCTACATTCTTTACCGAATGTAAAACTTAGAATCCACTATTAAAAAAAATTATCAGGCTTTCAGCGGTGCTTTTTCTGCTACTACCTGTCCTTTGTAGTATAATTTTCCTTCACTTACGTGTGCACGGTGACGAAGATGTATAACACCTGTGGTTTTATCCGTAGTTAATGTAGCTGCTTCAGCTTTATAATGCGTCCTTCTCTTTGCACTGCGTTGTTGTGAGTGGCGTCGTTTCGGATTTGGCATCTCTCTAAATTTTAATTGTTATGCGTAATATTATTTTTAATTCTCTTTGCTCAGGTCTTTTTTGCCGTCTTTAAACTTTTCCAATCCCTTCCATACATCATTACTGCCTGTCTTAATATCTTTTGATCCCATCTTTTTCAGCACATCCAGCACCTCTTTATTACAACCCGGCCCACCAAATTCTTCGGGACTGCAGGTTTTTTGAGCCGGAACACTCAGGCTTACAAATTCAAAAAGCCAGTTGTTAAGATACAGGTGGCTTTCCGTTTTTGAAATGTAGAAAACATCAGGGTCATCTTCCTGCTCATTCATCTGATCGGGGTTTTCAACCATCTTCACCAGCATATTAAACTCATCCCATAAATCGATGGTGATGGTGTTGCTGCAACGGTCGCAAATCACATCTGCTTTTCCTCCAACTTCAAATTTCAGCATCATGAAACTGCTTTTTTTATCAAGTGACAATTTCACTTTTGCATGGCAATTGCTGAACTCCCTTGTTTCTAAACCGGCAAAGAACTTATCATCGATATCATAAGTAAACTCATGAATACCAGGCTTTAAACCCACAAAAGCTATTTCAAACTCTCTTTTTTTTGCCATACCTGCGGTTTAAAGGACGGCGAAGGTACATGTTTTTGCTTAAAAATCAGGTATTTTAACCAGAAAAATTGCACACAAACAAGCCGGGAAACCAGTTTTTGGTATTTTTAAGGCTATGTTTCGTAAAAAAATGCCCTTTTCCCTTCTGATTTTAATAGTACTTGCCCTTGGTGTTCACTTATTTTCCCGGGCTGGCAGGGGAGTGATACAAAGGTATTACACGGATGGCCTTTATCCATACATTGCCCGTTTTTTAAGATTTTGTTTTGGCTGGATACCTTTTAGTGTTGGAGATATATTGTATGGTTTATTATTTCTGTGGTTATTGAGTCAGCTGTTCCGGGGTATTCGGGCGCTTATTAAAAAAAAGGTTACAAAGGAGGGATTACTTAAAAATGGCCGAAAACTCCTGGTAATTGGATTGTCTGTTTACATTATTTTTAACCTGGCATGGGGTATTAATTACAACAGCCTAGGAATTGCAGACAGGCTGCAACTGGACAGTTTAAAATACAATACCGCTGATCTAAGGCAGATCGACTCTTTATTACTGGAAAAAGTTAATGAAAGCCGGCAGGTCATTTCTGTTACCGGAAAAAAAATAACCTCAAGCAGCGAAGTATTAAATAAAGCAATGGATGCGTACTCAACTGCAGAAAAACAATACCCCTTTTTGACGTATAAAACAGTCTCCCTGAAAAAATCGATGTGGGGCTGGCTTGGAAATTATCTTGGTTTTACCGGTTACTATAATCCTTTTACAGGAGAAGCCCAGGTAAATACCACTATCCCCCTTTTTTTACAACCTTATACCACCTGCCACGAAATAGCTCACCAGCTTGGTTATGGAAAAGAAGATGAAGCAAATTTTGCAGGATATCTTGCTGCGGCCGGTTCAAATGATATAACTTTTCGTTACTCAGCTTATCTTGATCTTTTTATATATACTAACAGAAACCTGTATACGCAGGATTCAATGGCAGCTAAGTCATCGGCAATGCAATTATCAAAAGATGTTAAAAGCGACCTGGAAGAATGGAGGGCTTTTAATAAACAGCATCAAAACCCGGCTGAGCCGGTTGTAAGATGGTTGTATGGAAAATACCTGCAGGGTAACCAGCAACCGGAAGGTGTATTTAGTTATGATAAAGTAACGGCATTGCTGATCGCCTACTATAAAAAATTCGGAAGAATTTAGACAGGACTTTTATAAAAATAATGAAGCCCCTGGGAACAGGGGCCTCTTGTTATCCAAACAATCCATAAAAACAAAAGATCTTCTAATTAGGTCACGAACCTGATGATCAGTTTGGATAAATATTTTAAAACCTCGGACAGCGCACAGCATTTTTGCTGCTGTTGTTACGGTCAAGAAATTTTTGATATGATAAAGCCAGTTCAAAACCACCCCTGCCACGGCTTGCTGCACTCAGTTGTGATACGTTTACATCGTAGCTTACAGAGATTGATAATGGTCTTGCATCCAGTTTTGCCACCGGGATAAAAGCATCTTTCCACCTCAGGAATCCCCCTGCATGAAACAGGTAAGTAGGATCAACATCATCATCTAATTTCTTGGTGAATAAACCACCACCAATGATTTCAGTATATGCACCCTGTGTTATGTAGTCTGCATAAAAAGTAGCATAAGAACTTTCCGATGTGCTAACTCTTGCCCCACCTGAGTAAACCCATTTAGGAGTAAGCGTTGCTTTACTGTCTCCATAGAATGAGATATTAGATGGCCTGTTGAAGTGGTGATAAGCAACACCAACAAAGAAGTTATTGTCAGGGTTTTCACCGATCTGGGTATTAAAACTCATACCCGCTGTACCATCAAAATATGAATAAGATGTTTTTGTAAATGTTTCTCCATCCGGCAGATCACCATTATATCCACCACCATCATACTGGCTGTTGGTTGTCATCTTGCTCCTGTCAATCCTGCGCTGCACTAAACCTGCCATAAAGCCTAATGATAAATAAGTATTTTTTTCCCCGCTTAATGATTTATGATAGTTTAAAGCTGGTAATAAATGTGTGCTTGTAAGTGAGACAGTACCCGCCCGGTCATATAAAACCTGGCCACCGATGGTCATGAAATCCTCTCCTTTACCAACAGGTAATTTAAATTCACCATTTAATGACGTGGTTTGAAAAGGAACAGTAACACTTTGCCATTGGTTACGGTAAACTCCCTGTATACGGATATCTCCAGAAAAAAGACCAGCTAAAGATGGATTTCTTAATAAAGGCGCTTCATAAAATTGTGAAAAGTGAATGTCTTGCGAGAAGCCTTTTAGTGAAGTGAGCATTAGTATGCCACACAGTAATACGGGTACTTTTGTTTTCATAAAATAGGATTTCGTTTTCAGGATACTTGTTGACTGTTGTCCAATATTAAACGGAGGCTGTGAAACTTTATTATAAAAAGGGAGGTAAAATTTTTAACAAAACCTGGGAAAAGAGCTGTTTCATATATAGTGTAACAGGCAGATTTTTAACCAGTTTTCTCCGTTCAGCCTCATTTACAGCGGACTCACTAGATAAAAATATCCCCCCGAAGAATCGGGGGGAATTTTCTTTAACCCTTAAAACAATCAACATGAAACACGTTGATATATGGACATTATTATCTACGGATAATTACATTTAAAGGTTGTGTATTTTTAAAAAAATTATGTTAATGCAATGTCCAGCACCTGCTGCATATTCTTTACGTAATGAAATTTGATGCCTTTAATAAACTGCGGGTTGATCTCCAGTACGTCTTTTTCATTTTGCCAGCACATGATAATATCTTTTAACCCAGCTCTCTTGGCTGCCAGCACTTTTTCTTTGATGCCGCCTACAGGTAATACCTGGCCACGAAGAGTTATCTCTCCCGTCATTGCAAGGTAGGGTTTTACCCTTCTGCCGGTAAAGGCGCTTGTAAGGGCTGTCATCATGGTGATGCCGGCACTGGGTCCATCTTTGGGTACTGCACCTTCGGGTACATGTATATGAATATTCTTCTTATTAAAAAGTTCAGGATCTATATCATATTTCTTGGCATTTACCTGCAGCCAGGTATAGGCAGTTGTGGCACTTTCTTTCATTACATTACCAAGATTGCCCGTCATTTTCAATTCTCCCTTGCCCTCACTTAAACTTATTTCTATAAATAAAATATCACCACCAACATAGGTCCAGGCAAGACCGACGGCTACCCCGGCCATATTGGCCGTTTTATACATTTCATTACTAAAGCGGGGTTTACCCAATATCTTTTCAACATCCGGTTGTGTAAGACTTGGTTTTAATTTGTCTTTAGTGGCATATTGTTTGGCCAGGTTTCGCATTACACTTGCCAGTTGCCTGTCAAGGTCACGGACACCACTTTCCCTTGTATAATCTTCAATGATCCGTTCCAGCACTTTGTCACTAACTTTTACCGGCACATCTTTTAATCCATGTGCTTCTTTTTGCTTTGGCAGCAGGTGCTGCTTCGCTATCTCAATTTTTTCTTCCACGGCATAACCGTTCAGGTCAATGATCTCAAGCCTGTCCCTTAATGCCGGCTGAATATCGTTGATATTATTAGCAGTGGCAATAAATAAGACTTTACTCAGATCATATTCAAGTTCGAGATAGTTGTCGTAGAACGTATTGTTTTGCTCCGGGTCCAACACCTCCAGTAATGCGGAGGAGGGATCACCCCGGTGATCAGCGCCGATCTTATCAATTTCATCCAGTATCATTACGGGGTTACTGCTTTTTATTTTACGGATAGATTGAATAATTCTTCCCGCCATAGCGCCAATATAGGTTTTACGGTGTCCACGTATTTCACTTTCATCATGCAATCCACCAAGACTTAACCTTACATACTTGCGTGATACCGCATGTGCAATGCTTTTACCCAAACTTGTTTTACCAATACCCGGAGGGCCAACAAAACAGAGTATGGGACTCTTCATATCGCCTTTTAATTTTAAAACAGCCAGGTATTCAAGTATGCGTTCTTTTATTTTGTGCATGCCATAATGATCCTGGTCAAGTATCTTTTTTGCTTTTTTCAGATCATAGGAATCTGCTGTATAATCCAGCCAGGGCAGGTCCAGCATCAGGTCAAGATGATTGTAAACAACAGAATAATCTGGTGTGCTGGGGTGCATACGTTCCAGTTTTTCTATGCCCTTGGCAAACATCTCTTTTGCAGCAGCCGGCCATTTTTTAGTTTCAGCCTTCTTCATCATTTCTTTTACTTCGGCCACATTATCACCACCCAGTTCTTCCTTAATAGCTTTAAGCTGCTGCTGTAAAAAATACTCCCGCTGTTGTTTGTCTAGCTCTGCTCTTGTTTTATTGGTAACCTTATTTTTCAGTTCAGTGTATTGCAGTTCAGTCTGCATCAGGTTCATCAGCAATTCTGCCCTTGCTTTAAGGTTGTTGATCACCAGCAGTCTTTGCTTATCCTTTATATCACTGTTAAGGTTGCTGCTTACAAAATGTATCAGGAAGGAAGGGTTTTCAATATTTTTCAGGATAATGGCTGCTTCACTTGGCAGGTTGGGGCTCATGCTGATGATCTGGCCGGCAAGGTCTTTAATGCTGCTGACCATTGCATCAAAATCATTGTCATCTTTTACGCCCTCTTCATCCAGTAATTTTATTGTGGCTTTAAAATAAGGGTCTTCCGTGGTTATTTCATCTACCTTGAACCGTTTTTTTCCCTGTATAATAATGGTGGTGCCACCATCAGGCATTTTGATCATTTTGGCAATTTTTGCCACTGTTCCTATTTCTTCCAGATCACTTACCGCAGGCTCTTCCACCGTACTGTCTTTTTGCGCTATTACGCCTATCAATTTGTCAGCCTTGTAGGCATCAGTTACGGCCTTTATACTTTTATCCCTGCCCACAGTAATAGGAATTACAACGCCGGGAAAAAGAACGGTATTTCTTAAAGGTAATAAGGGTAATTCGGCTGGAATGCCCTGTAAATCGCCATCTTCGGCTTCGTTTTCATTCAGGGGGATGATGGGCATAAATTCCATTTCTTCTTCTGTGCCCTGCAAATAATAGTTGTTATTCATAATTGGTGCTGGTATAGTCAAAATGTCAAGACTAATATACTGTTTTCAATTTTTTTTAAGGAAATATATATTGGCAAGTATAATGCCGAAAGAAAAGGATGCCAGTTAGGGTAACAGTTGCTTATAATAAAAAAGGCAGTGAGTATCACTGCCTTTACACATTGTCAAAAACTCTTTAATATTTCCTGCTTGTCCTGGTTTGAATAGTGGGAGGGTCACCTTCTTCTATATTCAGCTTTTTGCCGGTTAAAACATTAATGGCGCCGGGCAATTGTACATTCAGCCTGTTGCATTCTCCATCTATATCCACCGTGATATTATTTAAAATGGTAACAATTGTATTTTTATCAGGTACCAGGTTGGTACTCCAGATGGATGGATCGCTCCAGTTCCCATTACCCAGCGTAGTGGCGCCGGATTTTTTGTTTGGCTGCGACCAGCATTCTCTCGAGTTAGCACATTGCTGGTCAAAGAACATAATGCCATTGTCCGTTGCAATGATCAGCTTATACCTTCCTGTATCAATAGCAATACCCCTTACATTATTACTGGGCAGGCCATGAACCGTGGTAAAGCGGCGGTAAGATTTTATATCATTTACCGGTCCTTTATTATAATAGATCAGCCCATTGGTTGTTCCAATATATACATTACCACTCTTGTCGCCAGTAATGGCGTTATTATTTATAATAACACCGGTTGGTAAAATGGTTCTGTAGGTGGCGGTGTCTAATTTATACCAGGTACCATTTTTATCCATTACCACCAGGCCGTTTGACTGCATGCCGATCCATTTATTACCGAGTGCATCAAAGTAGATTGACTTTGCAAGAAAGTTAGGAACCAGTTGAGGAACCACGGTGCTGTCATCATAAAAACCGATCGAATCTCTTGTTGCGGCATCGTATCTGATGATCATGCTTTGATTATCGAAATTGCTGCCAGAGTAGGCCCAGATCTCCTTGTTGTTACCACCAATTGTTTGAGCACCGCCTATATTGTCTTTTCTGTTGATGCCTGCATTGATATTGCTGAAAAAGGGACTGGCTGCATTTAAGCCTGTAGAGACGCCGCCGTTAGCAGATACACCCGAAGTTAATTGTGCAAGTGCAGCCACCCATACCATTGGATTGGCTCCGTTTGCCCTGGTCGTATCTACAAAAATGCTTCTTGTATTCCTGCTGGAAACGCCGCTGGTGGCGCTGTAGAACTGTAAAGAAGTTAAGGAACTGTCGGGGTAATAGTTTACACCACCTGTAAGCGCCTGCGCCCCTGTACGGCCAGACTGGGCGATCCAGATACCGCCATTTTTATCAACGGTCATTCCCTGTACAGCATTGTTTTGAAGATTGATGGAATCTCTTACCCATTTTATGCCATCGTACCTGTACACACCTTTAGAGATATTATCCGCCGCTGTTGTAGTACCTGCCCATATACAGCCATGCCTGCCCACCACTACCTGTGAAAAGGAATTACTAAGGAAAACCGGTGTATTGGCCATATTGTAAACTGCCGTATCCACACCAACTGCGATCCAGGCATTCCGTACAGCCTGTGCTTCTGCATTATCACCATAAAGTGTAATGGCTGCATTCAGCGACACAGCACTCGCAGTGCGGTAACCTGCATTTGGTGTAAGATTTAATTCGGTGAGGTAGGCAATGCTGTCTGATTTGCCAAAACCAATGCCTGCTACATTGTAAGCAAGATTAAAAAAATTGGTTCCATTACCACCGTTTGTGAGCAAATAGAACCACTTATTAAGTACCCCACTGTTATTATGCACGCCGCATAAATCATTATTCGTAGGATTATTGGAGTCGTCCGGTGTGCGGCAATCCTCAAAGGAAGCAGGCGCCCAAAAACCATCTTTGTATGTATCGGGGTTGGCAAAAATCGTTGGATCCGACATATCCCTTAAACCTTTTTCCAGGTTTCCCTGGTTGGATGATTCTTCAAACAGGCGCCAGGTATCCTTGCTGCCTGGTATGGCCGGGTATTTCTTTTTTAAAAAGTTGGTGGCGCAGGCAGCCCATATATCACTGAAGCCTTCGTTAAGCGCACCTGACTCCCAACGGTAAACCAATGCCGAAGTGGTTTGACAAATAGCATGTGCAAATTCATGACCGGCATCATCAATACTAACCTGTGGTGGATCCAGGGCTCCATCACCGTCTCCAAAAAACATAGCTGAGCCATTCCAGTAAGCATTGTTCATAAAGCCACCGCCTTTAGCCGCCACATGCACATAGCTTATAATATGACTGCCATTGTTATCCCAGCTGTTGCGGCCATGCATTTCTTTCCAGTAATCGTTTACCAATGTCATATTAAAATGTGCATCCAGCGCAGCATCATCCAGGTTGGCAGTGGGTTTGGCTTTGGGGCCATACTCTGTACTGTCCCAGTTATTGTCATTGTCTGTAAAATCTGTCGTATTCGCTGTTACTGTATTGGCAGGCGTTTCAGGATTGTTGGCATAATTCAATGTGCGTATATCATGGCCATCTTTTGTCTGCCTCAGCCTGTATTGTTTTCCGGCAGGCGCAGCTGCATCAAAATCAGTTACAATGGTTTGCCTGCCACTGAATCTCGTTTTAGCGGTACCGTTAGTATTAGCATGTTTAATAATATTATCTCTTAAAACAAGGCTGCCGTCGTTTGCATTGATATAAACATACGCCTTGCTCAATGGTTCCACTGCATAAATCTCAAATTTGTATGCAAGCACCATTTCAGCGTTTTTATTAAAGTCTGCTATAATAACCAGTTCGCCGCCCGGTAAAGAATATAATTCGGGAGATGCCTGCCAGGCGTATGTTTGGGCACCTGTCTGCTTGAGTGCAAAATCCCGTGCCGAAGATTCAGAAAGCAGGGGTGTAGTTTTAAAATCATCTTTTACCTGGTAAAATTCCAGTTGCAGCATTTGGGTATTGCCATCCTTTGCCGTGGCATTGATAATACCGTGTTCCACTTTTATCCCTTTGTAAAACTGCTGCATTTTGCGGACCTCGTATTTGCCAAACTTAACCGGCAGATCTTTTTCCATCAATACATCTGTATTTACCCGCAGTTTTAGCTCCTGCGTAAGCCAGTCTTTCACTGCTGTGAGCGGCAGATTTACATTACGGGTAAGCGTTAGTGAAGCCTGCTGCTTCATTGTTGGATTGATCTTAAACTCAGCGATAACAGGGGAGTTCTTTAATGTAAGATCCTGTTTTAATTTTTGTACCGATGGCTGTGCAAATGATTTAAAAGAAAATAATGTGCAGGCAAGAATGGATAGTTTGGTATAAAGGCGCATAATGTGTTATTTGGTAAATCAGTCTTCAAATGTAAAAAATAACTGCAAGAACAGGAATACCCTAAAGCGGGCATTTTTATTATTTTTCTGTGAACGTCTATAATTATTGCAAATAAAAAATTGAAAGGTATTTTTGCGGGTATGGATATTCGCTGTTCGGAAAAGGAGCTGGAAATTTTTGCAATGATTGCCGCCGCTGCCGGTGAGCTGGGTATATCGTGTTATCTTATTGGCGGCTTTGTACGGGACAAAATTATTGGCCGGCCAACGAAAGATATGGACATAGTGTGTATTGGTGATGGGATAGCGCTTGCACACATGCTTGCTTCAAAATTCACGCCTGAACCTACTGTCAGCTTTTTTAAAAATTTTGGTACTGCCCAGGTAAAGATAGATGACCTTGAAATAGAATTTGTGGGTGCAAGAAAAGAAAGCTACAATTATGACAGCCGTAAACCTGCGGTAGCCGCCGGCTCGCTGGAAGACGACCAGAACCGCCGTGATTTTACAATCAACGCACTGGCCATCAGCCTTAATAAAAATGATTATGGCAAACTGGTGGATCCTTTTAACGGGCTTGCAGATATTGAGAAAAAAAATATACAGACACCGTTAGCACCGGCACAAACTTTTAGTGATGACCCGTTGCGCATGATGAGGGCCATCCGTTTTGCCACCCAGCTGGGTTTTGAGATTGAGGAAGAAACATTCCGGGCAATAAAGGAAAATAATCAACGTATAAAAATTGTAAGCGGCGAAAGAATAACAGATGAGCTGAATAAAATTGTATTAAGTAAAAAGCCATCTGTTGGATTTGACCTGTTGTATAAAAGCGGTTTGCTGAAAATCATTTTTCCGCAGATGATTGACCTGGCAGGTGCTGAATATATTGATGGCATGGGGCACAAGGATAATTTTTATCACACGCTGCAGGTGCTTGATAATATAAGTGAAAATACAAATGACCTGTGGCTGCGCTGGTCTGCCATACTGCATGATATTGGTAAGCCTGCAACAAAGCGGTTTGAAGACGGGCATGGCTGGACCTTTCACGGGCATGAAGTGGTGGGAGGAAGGATGGTGCCCAAGATCTTTGCCAAACTTAAACTGCCGCAGCATGATGCGATGAAGTTTGTCCGTAAAATGGTGGAGATGCATTTAAGACCCATTAGTTTAACAAAAGAGAATATCACAGATTCGGCTATACGAAGATTGCTGTTTGATGCAGGGGAGGATTTTGAATCACTGATGACCCTGTGCCGGGCAGATATTACGTCAAAGAATAAACAGAAAGTAAAACGTTACCTGGATAACTTTGAAATGGTGTGCAGGCGTTGCGAAGAAGTGGAGGCAAAGGACCAGTTACGTAACTGGCAACCACCTATCACCGGTGAAATCATTATGACAACATTTGATCTTGCACCAGGCAGGATGGTGGGTGATATTAAGACTGCCATACGGGAAGCCATTCTTGATGGACAGATACCCAGCAATTACGAAGCGGCTTATAGTTTCATGCTCGAAAAAGGGGCGGGGTTTGGCTTAAAGCCTATCAACCAATAGGCGAGGCGGGTTTCAAAAACAGGCTTTATTATGCCTGCCCTGTTAAAAATACCGTTATTGTTTGTTTTTCATTTCTTATTCATAATTTCGTTTTATGGCTATACTACGTTTCAGGATATATTGGGAAGATGACGACAGTATTTACAGGGATGTCGTTATCCGTCATACGCAGAGTTTTCTGGAGTTGCACAGCAGCATCCTTAAAAGTTTTGAATTTGATAATAAACATAAAGCAACCTTTTACCGCAGTAATGATAACTGGCTTCGTGGCCGGGAGATCAGCCTGGAAAAGTATGATGATAAGACATACAAGGTAGATCCTTTGCTGATGGCTGATGTGGCGATGGGTTCTGAAATAAAAGATCCCAACCAGAAGTTTATTTATGTATACGATTTTAATAAACTCTGGACATTTAAAGTGGAGCTGATCCAGGTGGATAAGGAGGAAAATAAAAAAATCACTTACCCGTCGTGTATCCGTACTGAAGGTATTGCACCTTCTCAGTACGGTACAAAAGGACTTGTTGACAGCCGCCTTGCGGAAGTGGAGGAAAAATATGATCTAAATCCCCTGGCAGAGGGCTTTAGTGAAGAAGATGAAGATGGTAATGTAACTTCAGCCGAAGAGGACCAGGGAGCAACGTCAGAAGAAGAATTTTAATTTTAATAAAACTATTTTTTAAGGCCGGCGATCACCGGCCTTTTTATTTGATAAGGTTCTTTACAAGCCCTTCAAATGAACAGGAATAAACATTGCATTATTATAGCTGGTCCAACAGCCGTTGGAAAAACAGCGCTTGCTGTGCAGGTGGCACAGCACTTCTCCACTCAAATTATTTCGGCAGACAGCCGCCAGTGTTTTAAAGAGCTTGATATTGGGGTGGCAAAACCATCCGCAGCAGAACTGCAGTTGGTAGAGCATTACTTTATCAGTTCGCATTCCGTACAGGAAGAAGTAAATGCCGCCATTTTTGAACAGTATGCCCTAGAGAAAGCCGCTGAAATATTTGAGAAAAATGACATAGCCGTAATCGTTGGTGGAACGGGCTTATACATTAAAGCATTTTGTGAGGGGATGGATGAGATCCCGGCAATCGATGCTGCGGTAAGAAAAAAGATTATTGATGATTATAATCAGTATGGATTGGAATGGCTGAGAGAAGCAGTACGGGCAAATGATCCTGTTTATTTTGCAGAAGGGGAAATTCAAAACCCACAACGCATGATGAGGGCACTGGAAGTGAAATTTGGAACAGGCCGATCTGTTGTTGAATACCGAAGTCAAAATAAGAAGAAGCGTTCTTTCAATATTATAAAGATAGGTCTTGAGTTACCAAGGGAAGAATTGGTGAAAAGAATTAACCGGCGTGTTGATTTAATGATGGAAGCTGGTTTACAGGATGAAGTAAAAGATTTACAGGCTTATAAACACCTGAATGCTTTGCAAACAGTGGGCTACAGGGAATTCTTTGATTATTTTGCCGGTCATTACACTTTTGATGGCGCAGTTGAAGCCATTAAGATCAATACGAGACAGTATGCCAAAAGACAAATGACCTGGTTCAAAAAAGATAGTGAGATCACATGGTATCCCCCCGTAGTTGAGGAAGTGTTGACCCAAACAGAAAAAAGAATTTTACAGGGTTAGCACCAAGGATGGGGATTCACCGGAAGATCAATATTTTATTTGTTTAAAATAATCCTTACCAACATCAAAATTTGCCAATGTGATTTTTGGGCATGATTTTGCCTTCACCCATTTATCAACTTTAGGGGTGCAGTTAGTTTCTTTTGTTTCAATAATGTGCATCCTGCCGGTGCTGAAATTTATTTCGTGCAGGTTTTGACCTGCGTATCCAACCCCCTTGCCATCACAGTCATCCACGTTCCAGTAGTAGTTTTGTGATATACCGATCAATTCCCATTGCTTATTCTGAAAACGAAAAGTAAAATTGGAAGTCCATCTCCAGGCACTGCCGCCATAATGGTTAATGGTGAGTATATTCTTTTCAAAGACTATTCCTGCATAGGGTCACCGAAAACACCGCCACATTGGTTACATAAAACACCATTATCACTTTTGCCGGACAGGGTATATCCTGTTGCTGTTCCCTGGAGCAGGAGTAGGGGCCTGTTTTTATCGTAGCCATCTGAGATCGTGTCGGTCAGTACAAGTGCGATGTCTTTAAGCCCATCATTATTAAAGTCTGCTGTAGCTATATCCAGCACGGTGAAATTATTGGGAATAAATGCAAAGAATTCTTTTTCCAGTTCTTTTTGATAAGCCCTGTCTATGAATTGGGCGAATGATAAAGTATTGCAAATACTAAATGCAATGACAAAAACATATTTCATGCAGGTTTAGAATTTTACACCGATACTGGCAACAATGTTACCACGCTGATTTTTAATAGTGGAAAATGTACTTGGTTTGTCCGCCAGCCTGTATGCAACATCCACATCCTTATTAAAGGAATGTACATAAGTAAGGTCAGCAAAGAAACCCCTGTGCCTGTAACCAAGTCCTCCGCTGAGCAGCATTTTGCTTGCCTTTAATGCAGCATCTGAATAGGGGTTGGTATAATATGCAAAACCAAGTCTTGCCATAATGATATTAAATTTTAATTCACCACCCACCCTGAAATTGAAGTTGCCTTTGTAATATCCTTTTATTACCTGGTTCAGCTGGTTGAAATAATCTTTCTCCAGTTCATCAGGCTCTTCATTAGCACTCATAAACCGGCTGCTTTTATGGCGTACATATTCAATATCTGCAGTTATAAATCCTTTTTGTTTTCTTACATCCTGTATCTCCCTGAAAACATAGCTGCCGCTGATCATTACTTTCCATGGCGTAACCATGTTATACCTGCTCTCTCCCGGCTGCCCATTGGTGAATGTTTCAGACGAAACAGCAGATGAAGGAATACCATCCCTGTAATTTTCGGTAAATGCTTCCAGTGAACTGTTTCTCCTGTCTTTCAGGTTAAACATATAAGAGGGTGTATGAACGGCAAGCCCCAGCCGGATATACTCTGCCGGTTTGTAAATGACACCCAGTTTTAAATTAATGCCGGCACCTTTTGTTGTATAATGATCTGTATAAGTAAAACTTTGAAAATAATTGCTGGTATTGGAAGATGTATCTGTTTCTTTAAAGGTTGTTGTATTGTCATAGTAAACAATAGGAATGCCGACCGTGGCACCCCACAGCCATTTATCATTATGATTAAAGGCAAAGCCTAATGCAGCTTCGTACAGCCCGCCTCTTGTGGCAATGGTTTTTTCCTGCTGTAATGCCATGCCGCTTGCCAAAACAAATTCAGGCAATGCTTTTACGGTATAACCGTTGCCGTTATTGAAAGTGTCCACCAGGTAAGTATACACTGCGGGTGCTGATCCATATGCAAACTCCGGGAAGTTCAGCACATCATCAATGGGGAGATTGCTTTTTGCAACTTCCTCTGCCCATTGCTCTGCAAACGAAGTAGTATTATTATATCCCTTGTAATAAAGCGTGTTGTTATAACTCGCCACCTGTGTAAAGGCAAGACTGATCGCCTGGCTGGACCTGGAATTGTTTCCATTAGCCTGTCCATAAACCAGCCCGATGGTACCGATATTGAAAGCATTTTTTTTATTCCTGTTGTCTGTGCCCCTGAAATTGATCTTATTATTATTAAGCAAAAAACCAGGTGTAAAAACGGCTTCACCAGTTTTATAATTACCAAGTCCCGCAGGGTTTACAAATGTTGCATTGATATCACCACCCAGTGAACCCATTGCGCCACCAATGGCAAGGTTACGGGCTGTGCCATTCTGTGGAAAAAAGGAATAGCGCAATGCATCTTCTGGTATTTGAGCTTTTACAAGTATGCAGGTACATATCAAGACAGGGAGGAGTAAATATCTTTTCATTGAAACAAGTTTTATTTATGGCAATATCTTATAAGAATGAAAATGTGTTACACCTTCATTCAATTTCTTACAGAACTAAATTATCAGCCTTTACCGTTTCTTGACGGTCTTGATACGCTGCCACCGCCAGATGAGGATGATTTTCCTCCGCTGCTGCTGCTGGATGACGGGGTATAGGTTCTGTTGCTATTGCCTGAAGAAGATGAATTGTTGCTGTTGTTATTATTCCCGGAAGAAAATATTTTACCCAGCACATTACCCAGCCCGCTGGTGCCATTATTGGTATTGCTGTTATTATAGGTTCTTGCGGCAGGACGGCTGCTGTAGGTATTTTTGGGTTTCACTGCAGTATTGGTATTGCTGTACCCGTTTCCGTACGATGCCAGGTTAACTTTTCGGGGAGTGGTATTTTTGGGATTGTTCACAATGATCACCGGGCTGTAAACAGGCGCAGTACAGTAAAATGGGTTATAATAATAGCCATTATAACCGTAATTGTAAGGGTTATAATTATAGCTGTATCCATAATTATAGTTATAGCTGTAGTCATCATCCAGCCAGCGCCACCTGCGGTTATTTATGCCCATTCTTATCTGGCGGTCTTCCAGTGTTGTGTATCGGTCATCTTCTCTTTGCTGTTCGTCCCGTCTTGCTTCATCATAACCGGCACGTACAGGTGAAAAGTAAACATCATCGGGTGTTTGCCCGGTTTTATATACACTGCTGCAGCTGCAGAGTGTAACAGCAGAAATAGCAATAAGTAAAAGTTTTGTGTTCATGGCGCCCGGTTTTAGATTAATAAATGTGAAGTTACTACTTTTGCACGGCTCTGATAACCCGTTGCAGGTTTCAAAGCTTTGCATTGTTCAGCAAAGTTTATGATTTTTCTTGTTAAATGAGTGCTAATAAAATAGCCGGGATATCAGGTTGTTGATAAAATAAACCAGAAATAAACAATCGGAAAAATAACAGCATCAATGAGTAAAGAAATTACAAGCAGGAAACAGGATTATTCCCAATGGTATAATGATCTTATTATTAAATCCGGGCTGGCCGATTACAGTTCGGTAAGAGGATGCATGGTGATAAAACCCTATGGTTTTGCTTTATGGGAAAATATGCAGCGGCAACTGGATAAAATGTTCAAGGATACCGGTCACCAGAATGCTTATTTCCCCCTGTTTGTTCCAAAAAGCTTATTTGAAGCCGAAGAGAAAAATGCGGAAGGTTTTGCAAAAGAGTGTGCCATTGTAACGCATTACAGGCTTAAGACTGATCCGGATAACAAAGGTAAACTGATCATCGATCCGGAAGCAAAGCTGGAAGAAGAACTGGTGATCCGCCCAACAAGCGAAGCAGTTATCTGGAATACATATAAAGGATGGATACAGTCTTACCGTGACCTGCCGATCCTGATCAATCAATGGGCCAACGTGGTGCGGTGGGAAATGCGTACAAGGTTATTCCTGCGTACAACCGAATTCCTCTGGCAGGAAGGCCATACAGCACATGCCAACAAACAGGAGGCTATTGATGAAACCATACAAATGCTGCATGTATATGCCGACTTTGCTGAAACATATATGGCTGTGCCTGTTGTAAAAGGTGTAAAAACTGCCAATGAACGTTTTGCCGGTGCAGAAGAAACGTATTGTATTGAAGCACTGATGCAGGATGGGAAAGCATTGCAGGCCGGCACTTCACATTTTCTTGGTCAGAATTTTGCCAAGGCATTTGATGTAAAATTTTCTGATAAAGAAAATAAACTGGACTATGTATGGGCCACCAGCTGGGGGGTAAGCACCCGTTTAATCGGTGGTTTGGTAATGGCACATAGTGATGATGACGGGCTGGTGTTGCCTCCCAAACTGGCACCAATACAGGTGGTGGTGGTGCCTATCTATAAAGGTGCTGAACAAAAAGAAAAGATTGATGAAAAAGTACGGGTGCTGCAGAAGGAATTAAAAGCGGCAGGCATTTCTGTAAAATATGATGACAGCGATAACAGCCGCCCGGGCTGGAAATTTGCCGAGTATGAAATGAAAGGTGTTCCGGTAAGAATTGCCATTGGTGCAAGAGATCTTGAAAACAACGTAGTGGAAGTGGCAAGAAGGGACACTAAAGAAAAAATGAGTATCAGTATTGACGGATTGAGCAATGCGGTTATTCAGCTGCTGGATGATATACAGGCCGCTATTTTCAAGAAGGCTTTATCCTTCAGGGATGATAACATCACAAAAGCTGACAACTGGGATGATTTTGTAAAATTGCTGGATGAAAAAGCAGGTTTTATTGCTGCTCACTGGGATGGCACCGGCGAAACAGAAGAAAAAATAAAAGAACTGACAAAAGCTACTATCAGGTGTATACCTATTGATAATCCTCTGGAAGATGGAAAGTGTATCTTGACCGGCAACCCAAGTAAACAAAGGGTATTATTCGCAAGGGCTTACTAACAAAAAGAACCAGATGGAAAATACAAATGACTTGCTGCAGAATGATCTTACCATAGATACTGACACAGCCGGTAATATGAAAGAATCAGCCATGTGGGGAAGGTTTCTGGGTATCATGGGTTTTATTTACAGCGGGCTCATTTCAATTATGGCGGTTTTTATGGGTTGGTTCTTTGAAAGAATTATGCCCAGGAGTGCTGGCATTACTCCCGCTGCTGCCATTGGCGGTATCTTTATTGGTGTGATCTATTTTGTAATGGCTGTAATGGTTTTCTTTCTCTCTTTATACCTTTTTAAATTTGGTTCAAAAGCGCAGGCCGCCTTAAAAGCAAATGACCAGGAAAGCCTGCGGGAGTCTTTTAAAAATTTAAAATTGTATTTCAGGGTGTTGGGTATTATCACCATTATATCGCTGGTGTTGATGGGGCTTGGTATAATTGGATCGTTGATTACAGCAGCCTTTAACACCTGACCGTTTATCTTATGCTGCCGGGTACATTGGTTGAAAGATAATTATAGTCCTCTATTATCTTTTCAAGGAATTCCATCGCATACATGTTGGTAGAAACTTTTAATACATCCTGCACTTTAGAAGCCACCCTGTTGCACATATCGTAACGGTTCGTTTTTTTAGCCTGTGTCAATACTGTTTTTACCGTATTGATATCCCGGTCGCTGAGCCGCATTACTTCAGGGAATTGTACTTTATAATTCGGTTGCGACACATTCATAAAAATAGTATCGTTCACGGTGAGTTTTGTTTTGGTGTTTACCACCACAGTGCCTGCTGCAATATCTCCCAGCCGCTGACCTTTTGGCGATATTGCCATTACAATGATGGATGTAATGCCGCCAAATACAAGAATGATCAGCCCCATACCGTTTCCCCAGAACAGGGTGAAAACAATAAAACCCCATTCATAAAAACGTAGAAACCACCGCAGCATATATTGTCCAAGTGTTGGTTCGCCGCCATCAAGACTTACAACTTTTAACTGCATTATTTTTTTGCCCGCCGTTTGTCCGTTCAGTAACAATTCAGCTGCCATTGTGTACAGCAAGGTAGGTATAAATAATACCAGCACTGCCAGCCCAAGACCATCTTCCTCAATTTTAAAGCCGCCAAATAAAAGATAAAGCATGCTCATGAGGTAAAGAATGATAATGAAAAAGTCAATGATATATGCAAGCAGCCGTCTTGCAAAAGGCGCCAGTTCAAATTCAATATCAATGTTAAATGGAGTGGCTATTTGTATTACGGGCATGCGGTAAATTACAATATTTAGGCTAATCAGGCAATTTATATAAAGTAAGCCGGAGCAGTCATCATTTTTTTATTTCATAAATCCTTATTTTTATAACATGCGTGAAGGAATGTTTATAAAAAAGAACGTGGAGAAGTGGAACACTTACCAGCATAACAAAACAGAGGATCCGGATGAAACTGCAGAACGGTTTGTTACGCTGGTGGATGATCTTTCCTATGCAAAAACTTTTTATCCGCACAGTAAGGTTACCCGCTGGATAAATGGTATTGCTGCTGCCGTGTACCAGGATATTTATAAAACAAGAAAAGAAAAATACAGCCGGGTATTTACATTCTGGAGTTATGAATTGCCTTTGCTCTTTAGAAAGTATCATAAAATTCTGCTGGTTACTTTTCTTACCTTCTCCTTATTTGTTGCTATAGGAGTGCTGGGGTCAGCCAAAGAAGAAACTTTTATAAGGGGGGTGCTGGGGGATGGATATGTGGATATGACCGAAGACAATATAGCAAAGGGAGACCCTTTTGGAGTATACAGGGACAACAATCCATTTTTAATGTTTGTACAGATAGCACTTAACAATATTTTTGTTGCATTTTTAATGGCTGCCGGCGGCCTGCTGCTTGGCATCGGTACCCTGTATTCCATGTGGCAAAATGGATTGATGCTTGGCTGTTTCCAGTATATGTTTTTTGAAAAAGGACTTGGTTTTAAATCGATCATGGTAATATGGATACACGGTACACTGGAAATCCTTTCGATCGTGATTGCTTCTGCTGCCGGACTGATCATTGCAAACGGTATTCTTTTTCCCGGTACATTCAGCAGGCTTCATTCATTTAAAGCCGCAGTTAAAGATTCGCTGAAAGTAATGGTGGTGCTGGTACCGGTATTTATTATGGCGGCTTTTTTAGAAAGTTATGTTACACATTTAATGAGCAATACTTATGATAGAGAAAAGAATGCAGGATTGCCTGTATGGGCAGGCGCAATGATATTATTTCTCTCACTCTCATTTATTACCTGGTATTTTGTTATTCACCCGATAAGATTAAACAGGCAACTACGGAAAAAAGCACCCAAAAATTAAATCCTGTAACACGCTGAATGAAATTTTTTAAGGCCATTATATTGACTGCCGTACTGTGGTTTTGCAACCTTAGTTCCGGGGCGCAGGATAACAAGGAATACATTTACCAGGATACTTCTTTTATAAATGAACAGGCAGATACCAATTCTGCAACTGAAGCGGAAGACAATGAAGATTACGATGAGGATACGTACACAATTGATACTTCTTTATATAATAACGGGCATACATTTTCGCCTGATTCAATACGGAGGCTTAAAAACGATGAAGCATTCCTTTATGCGAAAAACCTCGACAGTGTTTTAAGAAGCATGAACGCCAGGCAGAAAAAAGCAGAAGAACAACGAAACCCTGAAGAATCCTGGCTGGTAAAATTTCTTTCCTCAAAAATTACCAGGTATTTTTTCTGGGTGCTGGCTGCCTGCTTTATATTATTTGTGCTATACCGGCTGTTCTTTGCTGATGGTTTTTTCAGGAGGTCTGCCATGCGGACGGACAGGGTAAGTTTAAAAGAAGAAGAAACACTGCAGGAGGTTGATCTTAACAAACAGATAGCAGCAGCCGTGGCAGAAAAGAATTACAGGGCTGCCACCCGCTATCTTTACCTGCAGGTGCTGCAACAACTGGCAGATATGGAAATTATCAGCTATGCCGCTGATAAAACCAACCGTCAATATTTTTACGAACTGGGCGGAAAGCCTTACCAGCAGGCTTTTGCAGAAATTTCCAGTCATTATGAATATGTTTGGTACGGGGGCTTTGAAATAGGTGGTGATATGTACGAAAAAATAAACAACAGCTTTAAACAGTTTAACAGGCAGGTAAAAAATTGATAAGAAAAACCATACATACCATAATTGTATGCCTGCTTTCTGCAGTATTATTTTCATGCGGAAAGCGTACAAAGGAACTTTCATTAAAAGAAACCTTTTCCAAAAATGATAAGATACCTTTCGGTACTTATGTATTGTTCAATGAACTTAGTCAGCTTTTTCAACGGAATAATATCAATGTAAAAAAACAAAAATTCGCTGCCACCTATGACGGTATCAGCGATAC
The DNA here is from genome assembly GCA_047600665.1 of Ferruginibacter sp. Taxonomy (GTDB): domain Bacteria; phylum Bacteroidota; class Bacteroidia; order Chitinophagales; family Chitinophagaceae; genus Ferruginibacter. The sequence continues at coordinate 1,397,743 of JASGKJ010000001.1, read as the reverse complement.
CAACTCGTTGTATGTTTGCGTAAGCAAGAATTTTTTCCCGGGCAAAAAAGATAATGAAGCTATTTTGTCTTACGTAAGCAGCGGTAATGATATCTTTATCAGCAGTGAAGGTTTTGATTATAATTTCCTGGATACACTGGGGCTTAAAACAGGCCGGAGCCTTCTTTTTACAGGTATTTATAATGAAGATACATTGAAATATACTTCTGTACATTTAACACCTGCTGTATATACGGAGAGGAGTTCTTTTGCTTATTTCTATGAACCCTTTACCAATTACTTCAGCCGTTTCGACAGCAGTTTTACAAAGGTGCTCGGTTACAATGAATATGGTGATCCCAACTTTATTGTACTGTTTTATGGTAATGGCCGCATATATCTTCACAGTGAGCCGAGGGCATTAAGTAATTATTTTTTACTGCAAAAGGATAATTATAAATACGCCCAACAGCTTTTTTCATTTATACCTGCCGTGCCGGAACGCATTTTTTGGGATGACTTTTACAATAAACGCAATTATCCTGTTAATGATAATGATGGATCAGGACTTGGTATGCTGCTTAAGTTCCCGGCGCTTGCGGCAGCTTTCTGGCTATTACTGCTGCTGGTAGCCATCTACATAATATTCAATGGTAAAAGAAGGCAGCGGACCATACCGGTGGTTCAGCCAAATGTAAATACAACGGTAGCATTTACAGAAACAATCGGCAGGCTGTATCTTCAAAAGAAAAATAACAGGAATATTGCCGATAAGATAATTGTTTATTTCCTTGAGCATATACGTAACCGTTATTATTTAAATACCAATAACCTGGATGAAAATTTTATTGACTTACTGAGCCGTAAATCAACTGTTGCCAGGGAACAGGTTGATCAGTTGTTTGAAATAATACGTATAGTGCAGCAGGAAGAAACGGTAACAGATCACCAGCTTTTAATTTTAAACCAGCGAATAGAAAATTTTTATAAAAATAAAATATGATGGAAGATAATATTTTTGAACAGCGTACCGACCTGTCTGCACTGAAACAGAGTATGCAGGCCATCCGCCAGGAAATTGCAAAGGTTATTGTGGGGCAGCACCAGATGCTTGACCTGCTGATGATCGGCCTGCTTTGTGATGGGCATGTACTGGTGGAGGGGGTGCCCGGTGTTGCCAAAACGCTTACCGCCAAATTAATGGCCAGGGTGGTGGATGTTGATTTTTCCAGGATACAGTTTACGCCGGACCTGATGCCAAGTGATGTAGTGGGTACTTCTGTGTTTAATCCAAAAGAAGGCAGTTTTCACTTTAAGGCCGGCCCCATTTTCAGCAATATTGTTTTAATTGATGAGATCAACCGGGCACCTGCAAAAACGCAGTCTGCCTTGTTTGAAGTAATGGAAGAGCGGCAGGTAACTGTAGATGGAACCACGCATGAAATGCGTTTTCCTTTTCTTATACTGGCAACACAAAATCCTATTGAACAGGAAGGAACTTATCGCTTACCGGAAGCCCAGCTCGACCGGTTTATTTTTAAGATTGATGTACGATACCCAAGCCTGCAGGAAGAAATAGATATTCTTACCGGACAGCAGGGAAGATCGCAGGCAGAACTGGTTACTGAAGTGAATAAAGTGCTTTCACCTGCTGATCTGAGAACGTACAGGAATATGATACATGCCATTGTGATTGAACCCAAACTGGTGGGCTATATCGCAAGGATCGTAAATGAAACCCGTAATAACCCGGCATTATATCTTGGGGCCTCTCCAAGGGCATCACTGGCAATCATGCGGGCTTCCAAAGCAAATGCAGCAATAAAAGGCCGTGACTTTGTTATACCGGAAGATATAAAAGAAGTGGTAACACCTGTGCTGCGCCACCGCATTGTACTTACACCTGAAAAAGAAATGGAAGGTATAACACCTGATGAATTAATTGAAACCATATTAAAAGAAGTGGAGGTGCCAAGGTAAAATGGATTTTTTCAGGAAATATATCGGTAATCTTTTTTTTACAGTTCGCTTTTATGCGGCCTTGGGAGGCTGTATCCTGTTGTTTATTGTTGCCTTTTTTTACCCGCCGTTGATAGTGATTCCGGAAACATGCATTTATATATTGCTTTTATTGGTGCTTGCTGATTATTTGTTTCTTTTTATGTTCAGCAGATTACCGGAAGCAAAAAGAATAATGGCAGAACGTTTCAGTAATGGTGATGATAACAGGGTGATGCTGCAAATAACCAATACAATGCGGTTTACAGTGGATATGGAGATCATAGATGAATTACCGGAGCAGTTTCAAAAAAGAAACTGGGTATTATACAGCAGGTTTAAAGGAGGCGAGCAAAAAGAATTAGTATACACCGTTAAACCCACAGAAAGAGGTGAATATGAATTTGGAAGAATACTATTGTATATAAAGTCAATGCTGGCACTTGTTATGCGCCGGCATGAAGCGGCTGCCGGCACCGTGGTACCTGTATATCCATCGTTTATGCAGATGCGGAAATATTCACTGCTGTCGCAAACAACAGTGCAGAACGAAAGCGGCACCAAACGTATGCGCAAACTTGGTCATAGTATGGAGTTTGAGCAGATAAAAGAATATGTAAGAGGAGATGATATCCGCACCATTAACTGGAAAGCCACCGCCCGTAAGACTTCCCTGATGGTGAATAACTATACAGATGAAAAAAGCCAGCAGGTATATTGTATTATTGATAAAGGCAGGCTGATGAAAATGCCTTTTAATAATTTAAGCCTGCTTGATTATGCGATCAACAGCACACTGGTGTTAAGTAATATCTGTTTGCAAAAGCAGGACAGGGTGGGGCTGATAACATTTGATCACCGCATGGGTACTGTGCTGGCAGCAGACAGGAAGCCTGTACAGAAAGCAAATATTTTGCAGCTGTTGTATAACGAAGAAACCTCTTTCCTGGAAAGCGATTACGAGATGCTGTATATGCAGCTCCGCAGCCGGGTAAAACAGCGGAGCCTGCTGATACTTTTTACCAATTTCGAATCTTTATCTGGCTTAAGAAGACAGTTGCCTTATTTGCGTTCCATTGCAAAGCATCACCTGCTGCTGGTTGTTTTCTTTGAAAATACCGAGCTGCTGCAGCTTTCGGCCAATGATGCTGCTGACCTGGAACAGGTATATATTAAAACCATAGCAGAAAAATTTGCTTATGAAAAGAGGATGATCGTAAAGGAGCTGCTGCAGCACGGCATTCTTTCTATATTGACGCCTCCTGAAAAACTTACTGTAAATACCATTAATAAATACCTTGAACTAAAAGCAAGACGGGCAACTTAAGATTCGTTTGTTTTGTGTGCAACTATTATAACATCGGTTATTTCTTCCTCTCCGTATATGTATGTTTTCCTTCTTATATCATCAATCATAAAATGATTTTTCTTTAATGTATCCACCAGGAAACCGGCTTCGTAATAATACATCATCACCTGCTCACCATACCTGTTTATTTTGATGCCGGACCTGGAATGTTCGCCTTCTATCGTACTTAAATAAAAAGCTCCGTTTATGTTTAAGAGTGATGCTGCATCTTTAATTAACTGAATGGTTTTTTCTTGTGGTAAATAAGGGAAGCAGAATCCACACACAATACCCTCATACTTTGTATCCAGCCTGTGAATATCAGCGGCGTCCATCATTTTAAATACCCCGGTTGGATTATTAGCTTTCGCCAGTTCAATCATATTTTTAGAAAGATCGATACCCAGCACAGCAAAGCCCGGTCTTTTATTCAGTATGTATTTGGTGATATTGCCCGGCCCGCAGGCAATGTCAAGAATGGCTGCATCTTCTTTATTGATCTTACTGCAAAAAATATCCAGTGTATCTGCATACAGGCTTACATCCATAAACCTTTGCTGGTATACCTGTGCATGGCGGTTGAAGATATCCGCTGCTGGAATTATTTCCGCATTATTTTCCTGGTCTTGCATTTGACAAATGTAAAACAGGCCAGCTTGAATGCCGGCCTGTTAAAAAAAATTATTAATTACTTATGCATCTTTTCCGTGGCAGTTCTTGTATTTTTTACCGCTACCACAAGGACAGGGATCATTACGCCCGGGCGCTTTTTCAACCCTGACTGGCTCCTGCTTTACAGGAGTTGGATCGTAATAGTCATTTTCCTGGTTCATGTACTCGGGGCTGCCGCCATCACTTGCTGCACCTGCAAATTCTTCTTTGCGCTGGCGCATTTTGCTCATATCTGTTTTTTCTTCGTGACCTTCTTTAATCCGGTTCGCATTTGTTTGCTCCATTGGAATGCCTGCATGACAAAGAAAACCCACAATGTTTTTGTTTACTTCATCATTCATTTTTTTAAATGCATCGAACGCTTCAATCTTATAGATCACCAGCGGGTCTTTTTGCTCCATATGAACTGTTGAGTTGATCCGGTGTTTCAGGTCATCCATTTCTCTCAGGTGTTCTTTCCAGGTATCATCTATCAGTGCAAGCGTAATGCTTCTTTCAAGTGCGTTCATCAACTCTGTTCCACCACCAGCAATGGTTTTGTCAATATTTGCCAATGCCTGTATCATCTTTCTTCCATCAGTAAATGGTACGGCCACGTTGATAATATGACTGCCCTGTTCTTTACGGATATTTTTTATTACAGGCAGTGTTTGTTCTGCAATGGCCACTGCCTTACGGTTATAATTGCTCTTTGCTTCTTCGTACAGCTTTTCTGTAATGGTATTCAGATTGCCCTTATCCAGTTCCTCCGCAGTGATAGTGGTATCTATACCGAAGTTGATAATAACGGCGAGTTTAAAACCTTCATGATCGCCTGTTTCTTTAAAAGAATTCACCAACCCTTCTGCAACGGAATAAAATGCATTATCAAGGTCCAGCGCCAGTCTTTCTCCAAACAAAGCATGGTTGCGCCGGCCATATACAACAGTACGCTGCTTATTCATCACGTCATCATATTCCAGCAGGCGTTTACGTATACCAAAGTTGTTTTCCTCTACTTTTTTCTGCGCTCTTTCAATTGATTTGGAGATCATGCTGTGCTGTATCACTTCTCCTTCCTTATAACCCATCCTGTCCATCAGCGAAGCAATACGTTCGCTGCCAAACATACGCATCAGGTCATCTTCAAGGCTTACAAAGAATTGAGAGCTGCCCGGATCACCCTGGCGGCCTGCACGGCCACGGAGCTGCCTGTCCACCCGCCGGCTTTCGTGTCTTTCAGTGCCTACAATTGCCAAACCACCAGCTTCTTTTACACCGGGGCCAAGCTTAATATCTGTACCACGACCAGCCATGTTGGTGGCAATGGTAACAGCACCAGCCAAACCTGCTTCTGCCACCACCTGTGCTTCACGGGCATGCTGTTTAGCATTTAATACATTATGAGGTATTTTTCTTGCCTGCAGCATCCTTGCAAGTAATTCACTGATCTTTACGTCTGTAGTACCTACCAGTATCGGTCTTCCTGCATTGCGTAATTTTTCAATTTCATCTATTACGGCAGCATACTTTTCCCGTGCTGTTTTATACACAAGATCCTGTTCATCTTTTCTTATTGCTTTTACATTGGTGGGGATGGTTACCACATCCAGTTTATAGATGTCCCACAACTCAGCTGCTTCAGTTTCTGCGGTACCCGTCATACCACAAAGTTTGTGATACATACGGAAATAATTCTGCAATGTAACCGTAGCATACGTTTGGGTAGTGGCTTCTATTTTTACATTTTCTTTCGCTTCTATCGCCTGGTGCAACCCATCACTGTAGCGGCGGCCATCAAGTATACGGCCGGTTTGTTCATCCACAATTTTTACGGAACCATCCATTACCACATACTCCACATCTTTATCAAATAAAGTATATGCTTTCAGCAACTGCTGTACCGTATGGATACGGTCTGCCTTTACTGAATATTCATTTAGTACAGTTTCCTTATGATGTAATTTCTCATCTGTATTCAGATCGCCTTTATCAATATCCGCAAGCCTGGTTGCTATATCAGGCAATATGAAAAATTCAGGATCTTCACCAGCCCTGGTGATCAGGTTAATGCCTTTGTCTGTCAGGTCAACCTGGTTATTTTTTTCATCAATATGAAAGTATAATTCTGCATCCACCTTTGGCATTTCCTTTTGCTGGTCTGCCAGGTAGTAGTTTTCACTTTTCTGGAGTTTCACCCTGATGCCCGGTTCGCTCAGGAATTTGATCAATGCACCGCTCTTGGGTAAACCACGGTGTGCCCTCATTAAAGAAAGACCACCATCTTTCGGATCATCATTTCCTTCTGCAATCTTTTTCTTTGCGTCTATCAAATACTGGTTAACGGCTTTGCGTTGTGCCTCCACCAGTCTTTCGATCCTTGGTTTTAAATCGAAAAACTGCTGTGTATTATCACTGTGACCAACAGGCCCGCTGATAATAAGCGGTGTACGGGCATCATCTATCAATACACTGTCCACTTCATCCACCATGGCAAAATGATGTTTGCGCTGCACCATCTCATCCGGGCTGTGTACCATGTTGTCACGCAGGTAATCAAAGCCGAATTCGTTATTGGTGCCGTAGGTGATATCAGAATTGTATGCTTTGCGCCTTGCATCACTGTTCGGCTCATGTTTATCAATACAATCAACCGTAAGACCTAGCCATTCAAAGATGGTGCCGTTCCATTCGCTATCACGTTTTGCCAGGTAATCGTTTACCGTTACAATATGCACCCCTTCGCCGGCAAGTGCATTCAGGTAAGCAGGCAGGGTAGACACCAGTGTTTTACCTTCACCTGTTGCCATTTCGGCAATTTTGCCGGAGTGTAATACCATACCACCAATAAGCTGTACATCATAGTGTACCATATTCCAGGTAACATCACCACCCGCAGCCTTCCATGAATTTTTGTAAATGGCTTTATCACCTTCGATCGTGATATATTCTTTTTTTACGGAGAGATCTTTATCAAGTTCGGTGGCAGTACTTTCTATCGTTGTGCTTTCTTTAAAACGCCTTGCAGTTTCTTTTACTACAGCAAATGCTTCGGGTAAAATCTCATTCAGTATTTCTTCTATCTTTTTATCCCTGTCTTTTTTCAGGGTATCAACCTCGCTGTAAATAATGTCTTTTTGTGAAATATCTTCGGCCGGCAGTGCCTCTGCTTCCTCCTTTTTCAAACTGATCCGCTCATCTATTGAAGAAAGATGTTTTTTAATCCTTTCACGAAACTCCGGGGTTTTTGCCCTGAGGTCGTCATTTGAAAGTGATTTGTACTGGGCGAAATGCTCATTGATCTTTGAGACCTGGGGCATTATTTTTTTTACATCCTTTTCACTCTTATTACCTCCAAAAAGTGCTGATAAAAAACCTGCCATAATATCTTTATTATTGGGTATAAATATTTTGAATGATTTTTCTGTGTCAAATATGATGCTCAACTATTTGTAAAGCCAATTTGACAGAAGAGGTCCCATTTTCACGGGTGCCAAAGGTAAGTATAATGCGCCACTCTGTTTACCGAACGATTTTTTGTCTGATAAAAGGACGTTGGCGGCAGTATTTAATGAATAATGATATCGGGTCTTTTCTGGAAAAAATCAGCAGGTATGTAAACAAATTTTGTTACCAGGAAACTTACCAGGTTGGCAATGATGGAGATGATCAGGCCTTTTTTCCAGGTGCATTCAAGGAAGATCCAGTAGGCGATTCCCTCTCCCAGTACTACAAATATCTCAACAATATTAAGACTGAAATCAGGCCAGTTTAATCTTATAATATTAACAATTGGCCAGGTGACAATATTTGTCAAAAAAGCGATCAGGTAAGCATTTTTTCTCTTTTTTCTCCTGAAAAAAAAGCCAACAATCGGTAATTCAAGCAACAATGTCAGCAGTAAATTGAAGGCTAACTCCATCCTTAAACGGTTATTATTTGCTAATGCTGGTTGTATCGGGCAACCGGGCTGGTTAAAAAATTCTGTGCAAGATTAAATAAAAAAGTGTTTCAACCGCACATACATTTAAAAATAAATGATGCCTTTTACGGTTATTTGCATGTCTGAATCAATTAGTCTTTACCTGTTGAGAATATTAAATTTGCCGTCGTTTACTAAAAGATTAACCCATGAGAGAAGGCGATGGTGCTGCCGTATTGAAATTTGAGTACCAACAATCCAATTTCCCTGAATGGATAAAACAGTTTGCTTCAGCCCTTGGACGTACTGTACATAAGGATGAAAACGGTTTAAGTGTATCAATCGGTAACGGTTTTTCAAAAGCATTAATAATCGAAGAAGGATTCAGCTGTGCCCTGCACAACTACCAGCTTGAAACAGAGAAGATATTTATCCGCAAACCTGCGAAAGACTTTGGTATTATTATATACCTCTGCCAGTTTGAAACTTCAAAAAAACTTGGACATAACCTGAACGGTACTGTTTCCACTATTGAGCCTGGTGTTTATAATACATTAAGATTGCTGGATGCAAGAACAGAGCAGCATTTTACCCTGGCCAGTGGTACAAAGCTGAACGGTATCAGTATCTACCTGGAAGAGGAATGGCTAAAGAAAAATATCAGCGGCGATACCGCCCTTGCACTGGATCATTTAAAATCTGCGTTACAGTTTAAAGGTTTTGTAAGTGCAAAACAATTAAAGCTGATCAATGAAATTACCAGTCTCCCCGCAAATCATCCCTATTACAAGTTGCAGGTAAAAAGCAGGGTGTACCGGCTGCTGGACAAAATGCTGGAAGACCTGACCTCCGGTGTGTACAAAGACCTTAATGAAAAACTGAATGAAACGGATTTTGAATTGCTCCAGAAAGTTGAAATAGCCCTGGTGAGCGACTTTACAGAACCTTTTCCCAGCATAGAAAAGCTTTCAAAGATTGCCCTGATGAGTGAAAGCAAACTCAAGCGCCTGTTTAAGCAGGCTTATGGTATGGGTATGTATGAGTATTTCCAGAAGAACAGGCTGCACCAGGCAAAGGAATTATTGCTTGCTGAAAAACATACTATCACAGAAGTGGGGGTGATGCTTGGTTACCAGAACCTGAGCAATTTTTCAGCAGCTTTCCGCAAGGAATTTAACTGCCTTCCCAGTGAAATAAGCCGGCTTAATTAATAATATCCACAGCTATTACCCAAAATGAGGTTTTGTTGATAAACAATAACCTTTTTAGGTTTTTTGCCCTACCTTTGCCCACCTGAAATTTAAAATCACATCATTTTAATATGTCCGGAGCATTAAAAGAAGTACGTAACAGGATAAAAAGTGTTCAAAGCACCCAGCAAATAACAAAGGCAATGAAGATGGTAAGCGCTGCCAAGCTGCGCCGTGCCCAGGATGCAATCACCCAAATGCGGCCTTATGCCCAAAAGCTCCAGGAAATGCTGGCTAATATTGTAAGTAACACAGACGGTGATGTAAACCTTGCCCTGGCTGCAGAAAGACCTGAAGAAAAAGTATTGATTATAGTGGTTACAAGCGACAGGGGACTTTGCGGCGGATATAACAGTAACCTGATCAAACTTGCCAAACAGCTTGCAAAAGAAAAATACGCAGCCCAGTTTGCAAAAGGTAATGTTCAGTTATTACCTATTGGTAAAAAAGGATACGAACATTTTACAAAAAACGGGTTTAAAGTCGTTGATAAATTCTGGGATATTTTTACCGGTTTAAGTTTTGATAAAGTACAGGCAGCAGCACAATATGCAATGGAAGCATTTGCTAATAAAGAAGTGGATGCCGTTGAACTGGTGTACAGTGAATTTAAAAATGCTGCCACCCAGCGTTTTGTATCAGAACAGTTTTTACCTGTAAAAAAAGTGGTGAAGAAAGAAGGGGCTAAAAAAGCTGACTTCATTTTTGAACCGGGTAAAGATGTGCTGATAAAGGAACTGATGCCGAAGATCCTGAATACACAATTATTTAAAGCTGTATTGGATGGTAACGCAAGTGAACATGGTGCAAGGATGACGGCAATGGATAAGGCAAGTGATAATGCAAACGAATTACTGAAATCATTAAAGATAAGTTACAACAGGGCAAGGCAGGCAGCCATCACAACAGAGCTTACCGAAATTGTGAGCGGTGCCGCAGCATTGAATGGCTAATAATTAGCTGGTTTGGCAGTTTGATAAAGTTTAAACGTATCAGCACATTGCCGAATTCAAATCACCAAATTGATAAATGGAACTTTCGCTCATTATACCACATATTGAAGCACTGATATTTGCCAGTGAACGGCCGCTCACCAATATTGAGCTGGTTGATATGCTGAACAATGCATTGGGCTTTATTGAAGACAGGGCCACCATCGAACAGGTGGAAGCTGCTGTGGAGGGTATACGGGAGAAGTACAATGCCGAGTTTTATGCGTTTGAAGTAAAACAGAGCGGTGGCGGATGGCAGTTTCTTACTAAGAAAGATTACCACAAAACGGTGGCACAACTGAACGGCGATAAATTCTTAAAACGTCTTTCTGTTGCAGCACTGGAAACACTGGCTATCATTGCATACAAACAACCCATCACTAAAAGTGAGATCGAGTCTATCCGGGGTGTTAACTGCGATTATGCGGTACAAAAATTACTGGAAAAAGACTTGGTGGTAATATCCGGCAGGAATGAAGAAGCTGTTGGCAAACCATTACTCTATTCTACTTCCAAATCATTCATGGATTATTTTGGTATTAATACAGCTGCTGATCTGCCAAAGATCAGTGAGGTATTAATGGAGGAACTGGTGCAGGCAACTATTGTAAATGATGCAGCTATTGCAGATATTAATAACGGGACGGAAGAAACTGAAACTGTGCAGGAAGAAATTACAGCTGAAGAAGAAAGTAATGATAGTGTTTTGTCGGTAAACGAAGAAGGTAAGATAGTGGAAGAAGATAAGCAGAAACGGGATGAAGATAACGCCGAATCATAACCATGTGTGCAAAATAATTTAAAGAGGTATGATGAAGCTTGTTTCTCATACCTTTTTTTTATGCACGTATCAGCTGGATTACATTCATTGCAGGAATGGCGTTTAACAGGTATGATGCATTACTGGTTTGCAGAAGAGCATATGAATAGATGAATTCGTGTAAATCGTTTAACCAGTGTAATAAAATAAAAATACAAACCCCTCAATATTTCTTTTCTTATGGTAAAAAACTTGACCAACCAGCAACTAAGGGAGATTGCCGATGAATTCGGAACCCCCGTGTACATCTATCATGCAGAGCGTATTGGAGACCAGTATAAAAAACTGCAAAAGGCATTTAAAAACTGCAATGCCCGTTTTTTTTATGCCTGCAAGTCATTGACCAATGTAAATGTGCTGAAGTATATAAAGGGCCTCGGTGCTTCACTCGACTGTGTTAGCATCAACGAAGTGAAACTTGGCCTGATGGCTGGTTTCGATAAGAACAATATTTTGTACACACCAAACTGTGTTGACTTTGCCGAAATAGTAGCAGTAAAAGAGCTGGGTGTAAATATCAATATTGATAATATTTCCATACTCGAACAGTTTGGTAATAAATTCGGAAAAAATTATCCTGTCTGCATCAGGTTGAATCCGCATATCCTCGCTGGTGGTAATTATAAAATTTCCACCGGGCATATTGACAGCAAATTTGGTATCTCCATACACCAGATGCGTCATATTGAAAGAATCGTAAAGACAACAGGATTAAATGTTACCGGCATTCACATGCATACCGGCAGTGAGATCAAAGATGTTCGTGTTTTCTTAGAAGGGCTTGAAGTGATGTTCGGTATTGCCACGCATTTTCCAAACCTTAAATTTATTGACCTGGGCAGCGGCTTTAAAGTGCCATACCAGCCCGGTGATGCAGAAACAGATATTGCAACACTCGGTGAAAAAGTGGCGCAGGCTTTTGCTGCTTTTGAAAAAGAGACCGGTAAAAAACTGGAAGTATGGTTTGAGCCAGGAAAATTTTTAGTGAGCCAGAGCGGTTATTTCGTTGTAAAGGCAAACGTGATTAAGCAAACACCTTCCGCCGTTTTTGTGGGTGTGAACAGCGGCTTCAATCATTTGATCAGGCCAATGATGTATGATGCATATCATCATATTGAAAATATCAGCAACCCCCGTGGCGCAGAAAGAATTTATAACGTAGTGGGTAATATTTGTGAAACGGACACATTCGCATGGGACCGTAAATTACATGATGTACGGGAAGGCGATTATCTTGTGTTTCATAATGCCGGCGCTTATGGTTTTGAAATGAGCAGTAATTTTAATTCAAGGTTAAAACCTGCAGAAGTGATGCTGCTGAATGGCAAAGCAAAACTCATCCGCAAAAGAGATGTGTTTGAGGACCTGTTGCGTAACCAGGTGATTGCTTAAACTTTTGTTTGTGTATAAAATTGAGGGCTGTCTATTGACAGCCCTTTTGCTTTACCGAAAGGATAAGGCAAGGTTATAACTTGATATTTAAACCGATCATCCAGTTAAAAGTTGCCATAGGGAAATAATAGTTTTCTGTAACCAGCCCTCCATACAGGTAGCTGAACGTATAGCCGTTTGCCTCGTATTTTTTATTCAGCACATTGTTTAACTGCAAAATAAGATTTGCTCCCTTAAAGAAGTTATTGTTATTATCTACCAGTGTATAACTCATTCTTATATCCTGCACATAATATGGATTAAGACTGCGGCTTATATTTGAAGTGTTGTCTAAGTATTGCCTGCCGACATATTTGCTGATCAAACTGATCTCTGCATTTTTTACCGGCACAATATTAATGCTGCCACCTGCAATTACAGAAGGAGAGAAGGAGATATCTGTTGATTTATAGAAATTATCCTTGGTGCCTCCATTATCATAGTCATCAATTTTTTCAGTAAAGTTTTTGATCTTATTACTGCTTAAAGTGGCGTTGGCTGTAATATTTAGCCGATCATTAATAATTACTTTTCCCTGCAGTTCAACGCCAAGCCTGTAACTGTTGGGCACATTTGTTCTTGTATAGGCGCCCACATCATTTATATTACCCACCAGCACCAGTTGGTTCCTGTACTTCATATAATAGCCGTTGACAGCAAAAGAATACGCAGCTGTTTTTCTTTCTATGCCCAGCTCCGCATCATACAGTCTTTCTGCCTTTGGTTTGCTTGCAGCAGGATTTTCAAAATCATCCCTGTTAGGCTCCCTGTTACCAATGGCATAAGAGGCATATACCTGCCAGTTCCTGTTTGAATAAGTAATACCGGCCTTAGGATTAAAGAATGTATAATTATTATCCACGAACAAAGTGGGATTGTTCCTGAACCCGTTGATATCATGTGATACCATTCTTAACTGTGCATCTGCAAAGGTTTGAATATGATTACCCCATTGTTGAGTCCATTTTGAATAGAGATTAAAGTCTGTTTTATATGCAGTAAGATTATACCAGCGGTAGTTTACCGGCACAGCAACCTGTTCCTGCGCCCAAATGATATCACCATAATGTTTACCATCATATTTATTCCAGCCACCACCGAACGTGAACTGTGTTTTATTTTTCTGATGCTGTATGGAAAAAACAGTTCCATAGAAATAATTATCCAGCCACAATCTTCTTACAAGATCTGTTTCTCTCGTGGTATCGCTTCCATGGATATAGTCAGAAAGTCCATAGTCAGCCAGTGCCTGTTCAGCTTTGTATTGTTCATAAAATCCTTTACCACGGGTTAAAAAACCGGCTACATTCCCTTTCCAGTTTGCATTAAATTTATGATTGTAGAAAAGCTGGTAATGTGTCTGGAGGTAATCGTCTATTTGGTTATTATATGGCTCGCCTGTTTTTTCTGTGCCGGCGGAATTATAAGTACGGTCCGTTCTTAATTTGGATTCAGGCACGCCGTCCCAGGCCTGGTAGGTTTTTTCCTTGCCGGAAAATATATTAAAACGCAGTGAGTTCTTTTCTCCAACATATGCGGCACTTGCAAAATAGGAGCGGAGGTTGGTGGAAGCCCGGTCGATATAACCATCACTGCTGACCCTGCTCAGGCGGCCATCAATGGTAAAATGATTTCCGAGAATGCCGCTCCCAAATTTTATGGTGTTTTTCCAGGTGTTAAAAGAACCGGCACTGTTGTTCGATTCAGCATAAAGATCTTTGTTGATCTCGTTGGTGGCAAGATTAATGGTGGCGCCAAATGCACCGGAACCATTCGTGCTTGTACCCACACCACGTTGTACCTGTATGTTATTGGTGGATGATAAGAAATCAGGCAGATCCACAAAGAATGTTCCCTGGCTTTCTGCATCATTATAGGGGATGCCATTCAGGGTAACATTTATCCGGGTCGCATCTGTACCACGGATGCGGATGCCGGTGTAACCCACGCCATTACCGGCATCTGAATTGATTACAACCGATGGCACCTGGTTCAGCAGGAAGGGCAGATCCTGCCCCATGTTATTTTTCTCTATTTCCTTTTGGGAAATATTTGTTTTGGCAAAAGGTGCTTTGTCGGCGGCTCGTATGGCCAGTATTTCAACAGGTTGTAAAAATGCAGTGTCATTAAATTTTTTCCCGGTTTGAGCATAGGCAAACTGCATCACTATACACAGCAATATGCCTGCAGCAATTTTTTTCATTTCAATAAGATTTGTCTGAAAACCGGGGCAGTCAATACTGCTGCACGCCGCCTGTGCACCAAGGCGGTTGTAATCTTTCTCCCTTCGCAGGCATTATCCTGATCAGGTTATCGGGTATAATCTCAGCCCCAGTATAACTGGAACACCCCGGAAATTCAGATGGTTTAAAAGAACGTTTGAGGCACAAAGGTAAAGCTGTTTAAAATTATTTTCCAAATTTGTGTAACAAAACATTTTCTTCAGCCGTATCATGCTGAAAAGGTATAGCCATGAAACAAATTATTCTTTCGCTCTTAACCATCATCAGTTTAAACGTTTTTGCACAGGATGCAGTAATAAAAGACGACAATGCCGAAAAAAGAACTTTACAGGGCAGTTTTACTGCAATTAAAGTTTCAAATGGTATTGACCTGTATTTAACCCAGGGTGATGAGGAATCGCTTGCTGTGAGTGCATCTGATCCCAAGTATATGGAAGGTTTTAAAACAGTGGTAGAGGGAAATACGCTTAAGATATATTACGACAGTAATAAATTCAACTGGATGAATACCGGTAAAAGAAAACTGAAAGCATATGTGTCTTTTAAAACACTCGAACGGCTTGATGGTTCCTCCGGTGCAGAAGTGCATGTAAGTGGTGCAATTAAATCCGGCAGCTTAAAAATGGATTTTTCAAGCGGCGCAAATTTTAATGGGCAGGTAGATGTGGCAGCATTAGATGTTGAACAAAGCAGCGGTGCAGAAGTAACTGCAACAGGCAAATCAGATAAACTGGTGGTGTCTGTAAACAGTGGTGCCATGTTTAAAGGCTTTGACCTGCAGACTGAATATTGTGATGCAAAAGCAAGCAGTGGGGCAGGCGTGAGGATCAATGTAAACAAAGAAATTAATGCAAAAGCCAATAGCGGTGGTGGTATACAGTTCAAAGGCGCCGGTGGAATAAAAGATTTGAGTGTGCACAGCGGCGGTTCAGTAAAAAGAGTTTAATCACCAATAAAACATGTGTAAATGAAAAAGATTTTATTCTCAATAATGGCGGTACTGGTTGTGGGTATTACAGCAGCACAAAAAGTTGTTGTAGATGAAAATGCACAGCAGCGTACATTGAACAGCAGCTTTACCGCCATTAAAGTTTCCGGCAGTATTGATCTTTATTTGTCACAATACGAAACAGAGTCCGTTGCAGTAAGTGCTTCAGAAGAAAAGTACAGGGATAATATAAAAACAGAAGTGGAGAATGGTGTTTTAAAAATTTATTATGACGGGGATAAGATATTTAACTGGAAGAATAAAAAACTGAAAGCATATGTATCCTTTAAAAATCTTGAAAAATTAAATGCTTCCGGTGCCAGCGATGTATTGGTTTCAGGAACGATTACTGTACCTTCTTTATTCATTGACTGCAGCGGTGCCAGTGATTTTAAAGGAGCTGTAAAAGTAAATGACCTCAAAATAGAATTGAGCGGCGCTTCAGATGCAAAGATCAGTGGTACGGCATCCAATGTAAAGGTGCATTCAAGCGGTGCCAGTGATGTAAAAGGGTATGAGCTGGTAACAGATTATTGTGATGCGGAAGCGTCAGGTGCATCAGATATCAATATCACGGTAAATAAAGAGATCAATGTGCACGCCAGCGGCGCCAGTGATATATTCTTCAAAGGTGAAGGTGTGATAAAAGATATACACAGCAGTGGTGCCAGTACGGTGTCAAGAAAAAGTTGAGGCTATAAAATTGAAATATCAGAAGGGCTGAAATTTTCAGTCCTTTTTTATTTTCCGAATGCCCATAATAAAAAGCCTGGCAATGCTTTGCTCCACGAACTGTATTCATGTACGCCGTCTGCTGCTTCTGTGTAAGCAATATCTGCTGGCGGGCATACATTTTTGCTTTTTATAAGTTCAACCAGGTCTTTAGTATCATCAATTACGTCAATTATTCCATCCTTATCCCTGTCGCCATTTTCTTCTTTAGCGCCTGCATAGAACCAGTATTTTAAGTGCGGTCTTTTTCTTGATGATTTTATATAGTTGTACATGATGCGGTTCTGCTCATCCGAATAACCGGTAGCAGCTGCATCTTTGTCTCTCCACCAGAAGGAACCGGAAAATACACCCACCTTATCTATTTTATCAGCGTGGTTCCAGGCTATATCAAAAGCAGATAAACCGCCCATGGAGGCGCCGGCAATTACTACTGATTTAAATTTTCTTACACCTGCTTTCTTTTTAATAAATGCATACAATTCATTATCGATAAAGTCAGCATACTTATCCGCCCTGCTGCCCCTGTTTTGAAAATCAGGATAACCTGCCACACCGTACTCATCATTTCTTTTATCGGCATGTATGGCAACTACTAATACGGGTTCAATCTGGTTGTTTTTATACAGGTCAGCCAATGTCTCTTTTATTTTCCATTTATCAGTATCCTGTCCGTCATTCAGCAACAATAAATTCATGTCACTCTTTTCATCCGGCATTGGAGTGCTGATAACCGTAAGTTTGATATGGGCCTGCAGGTGCCTGCTGTATATTTCATCTTCTTTTTGTTTTACTTTTTTTGCACAGGCGCAAAGGCTGAAAACCGCTGCCAGCAAGGATATGGAGATCTTAACAATTTGTTGCATAAAAATATTTTCGAAAACAAATGTATAATATTTGGCTGCAATACCCCAATACCCTACTTTTGCACCGCGAAGTAGAGCAGCGGTAGCTCGTCGGGCTCATAACCCGAAGGTCAGAGGTTCGATCCCTCTCTTCGCAACTAAATGAAGGCTCGTAAGAGCCTTTTTTATTCATAAGCTTAATAAGCTGCTGAATTTGATTACCTCCACTTCTTTTTACAGGCAATACTGGTTTTCAAATTCATTTTTCTTTCAGTTAAAGTATGAAATCAGGCTTTGTAAATATTTTCGGTAAGCCCAATGCAGGGAAAAGCACTTTGCTGAATGCATTAATGGGAGAAAAAATGGCTATTGTATCCCACAAGGTGCAAACCACCCGTCATCGTATAAAAGCCATTCTTACAGCCCCGGAATACCAGGTCATTTTTTCAGATACACCAGGTATCATTGAACCAAAATACAAGCTGCATGAAAAAATGATGCAGGCTGTAAAAAGCAGTTTAGAAGATGCTGATGTAGCCCTGTTGATAACAGATGCAAGAGAGAACCAGGAAGAAAGCAATAACATCTTTTCTGCGTTAAAGCTAAAAGTGCCAGCACTGGTACTGCTTAATAAATCGGATACAGTAAACGGGGAACAACTAAAAGCAACAGAAGCCTTTTTTAAAAAGCAGCCATATTGTAAAGATGTAATCAGTATTTCTGCCTTAAAGAAAAAGGGCATTGATGAATTACTTGCCGTTATAGTATCATTATTACCGGAAGGCGTACCGTTTTATGAAGGCGATGACCTGAGTGATATGCCAACAAAGTTTTTTGTGAGTGAATTAATAAGAGAAAAGATATTTTTACTTTACGGAGATGAGTTACCTTATCACAGCACCATAATGGTACAGGAATTTAAAGAGAAAAGTACGTTGATCAAAATACAGGCAGATATTATTGTGCAGCGGGAAACACAGAAAGGTATCATACTTGGTGAAGGAGGTAAAATGATCAGGCAACTGGGTACACTGGCAAGAAAAGATATAGAAGAATTCCTGGGCAGTAAAGTGTTCCTTGAATTGTTTGTAAAGGTAAAACCGAAGTGGCGGGACAATGAACTGCAACTACGGGAATATGGATATTAATTAACTGTTGAAAGTTGAAAATGGAAAGTTTAGTACAGCCATTTTTCAATGCTCAACGCTCAATCTTCAATTAACAACATGAGTTTCACAGTAGCAATAGTAGGCCGGCCAAATGTTGGAAAAAGCACTTTCTTCAACCGCCTGCTCGAACAGCGAAAAGCCATCGTGGACGATGTGAGCGGCGTTACACGTGACCGTCAGTATGGGGTGGCAGAATGGAGTGGTAAAACATTCAACATAATTGATACGGGTGGCTTTGTGCCAAGAAGCGAGGATGTTTTTGAAAAAGAAATACGCAAGCAGGTATTGATCGCACTGGAAGAAACGGATGCCATCATTTTTATGGTAGATGTGGCAACCGGTATTACTGACCTGGATGAGGCCATGGCCGATATGCTGCGGAAGGTTTCAAAACCTGTTTTTTTAGTAGTAAATAAAGTGGATAACCACGACAGGCTGCTGGAAGCATCTGAGTTTTACAGCCTGGGTTTTGAACATATTTATTTTCTTTCTTCCATCAGTGGCTCCGGTACGGGAGAAGTGCTGGATGACATTACGAAACTGATTGGGGACGGAGATGAGGCAGCACTTGAAAAAAACAACCTGCCCAAGTTTTCAATCATTGGCCAGCCAAATGTTGGCAAATCGTCTTTACTAAATGCACTGATAGGGCAGGAACGTACCATTGTTAGTAATATAGCTGGTACCACAAGAGATACTATTCATACACACTACAATCTTTTTAATAAAGAATTTATCCTGATCGATACTGCAGGTATACGCCGTAAAGCAAAAGTGGATGAGGACCTGGAATTTTATTCTGTTATCCGTGCGGTGAAGGCAATGGATGAAGCAGATGTATGTATGCTGGTGCTGGATGCTGCAAAAGGTATATCAGCACAGGATCTTGCCATTTTTGCAATGGCAGTAAAGAAAGGAAAAGGTATCGTGGTACTGGTAAATAAATGGGATGTAATGGAAAAAGAAACCAATACAGCCCGTGATTATGAAGCGGCGTTAAAAAAACGCCTGGCGCCGTTTACGGATGTACCTGTTCTGTTTATTTCTGCAACAGAAAAAACAAGGATATTCAAAGCGATGGAACTGGCGCTGGAAGTCTACGAAAACCGCCAGCAGAAGATATCTACTTCTAAATTGAACGATGTAATGCTGAAAGCGGTGGCAGCTTATCATGCGCCGGTGGTTCGTGGTCATCCTGTAAGTATAAAGTATGTAACACAATTGCCGGTAGTGGTACCATCCTTTGCATTCTTCTGTAATTTCCCGGATGATATTAAAACACCGTACAGGAATTACCTGGAGAACCAGTTAAGGGCCAATTTTAAATTTACGGGTGTGCCCGTAAGGATTTTCTTCAGGAAGAAATAACTATCGGTATTCAACAATAAGTGAAAACTTTTTTCATATTCCCGGGGAACAACTCCGGGAATATTTTTTATATAACATCCCCGATCAGATTTTTAAAGATCCCATTAGGTCATACTTATAATAAAAGCCAACTGTATGGTCATTACTTTTTATTTGATAAACGGAAAGGATGGTACAAATGAAAAATTTTAATTTTCAATAAAATACCAATGGCAAACTTATTGATACTACAGGATAATAAATATTCAGGTATGAAAAACCGAAAAACATTAAAATATATTTTGATCCTGTTACCGGTATTGTTTGTCGTATATCTTGCTTTAAACAACTGGCACATTGTTCCGCAACCTTTTATTACTTATTCTTCACTGGCCAAAGACGAAGCACCGGACAGTTCCACACAGGCAAAACAATACAGGCAGTATTGCGGCGGCTGCCATGGTATGCAAATGGATAAATTTGTAGAGCATCACTGGAAATTTGGCAAAACAAAATCTGCTATTTTCAAAGCAATAAAGTATGGCTATACAAATGACGGGATGCCGGGCTATGAAGCCAGTTTTTCTGATAAGGAGATATATGAACTGACCGATTATCTTTTAACCGGTATTGCACAGCAGAAACCAAAGCCAGCGGTAAACAATAACGGTAATGTATATAACACTGAATTGCTGAAAATAAAAACGGAAGTGGTGGCATCCGGGATGGATATACCCTGGTGTATGGCTTTTTTGCCAGATGGTAATATGCTGGTAACAGATCGCAATGGAAAATTATATAGAATAGCCGCCGGAAAATTACAGGAAATAAATGGTGTGCCGGAAGTGGTTGTTAAAGGTCAGGGCGGTTTACTTGATGTATTGCTTCATCCTGATTTTAAAAACAATCAACTGCTTTATCTTTCATACAGTAAACGAAATGACAAAGATGAAGACCAATATACCACGGCTATTTTACGGGCAAAGCTGGATGGAGACCGGTTAACAAATCAACAGGATATTTTTGTGGCACAACCATACAGCAGCACCAGTCATCATTATGGCGGCAGGATGGTTTTTAGTAAAGACGGCTATCTTTATTTTTCTGTTGGTGAAAGAGGTAATGAAAAACAAAATCCCCAGACCCTGCAAAATGATCTCGGAAAGATTCACCGCATAAAAGATGATGGCAGCATACCTGCAGACAATCCTTTTGTTGCTGATAAAAAAGCAAAGCCATCCATCTTTTGTTATGGTAACAGGAATCCGCAGGGGCTTGCTATACACCCGAAAACGGGCGAATTATGGGAGAATGAGCACGGTCCGATGGGTGGCGATGAGATCAATCTTATTCAAAGAGGAAAGAATTATGGCTGGCCCGTTATTACGTATGGTATCAATTACAATGGCACACCCATTACAGATATTACAGCAAAAAAGGGAATGGAACAACCGCTGCATTTTTGGGTGCCCTCCATTGCACCAGGTGCGTTGGCTTTTGTACAGGGAGATAAGTATAAAGGTTGGGAAGGCGATGTGCTTTCTGGTTCATTGAAATTTCATTGGTTGAGCAGGTGTAAAACAGACGGGCATGTTATCACTTCAGAAGAAAGCATGCTGAAAGATGTAGGCAGGATAAGGGATCTGAAAATGGCGCCGGATGGATATATTTATGTTACTGTTGAAAGCCCGGGTCAGGTAATAAAATTGGTGCCTGTTGAATAAGGCGTGATAAAATAAAACAATTCTTTCATCCTTAATTGTGTACTCTTTATTAATTTCCTGTTTCTTAATTTCAGTAATGAAGAAAATTAAAGCAACGGCCATGTTAGTGGCTGTGACTTCTTTTATGATGACAACAAACGCACAGGTTAAATATCCTCTAACCAAAAAAGTAAAACAGGTTGATGATTATTTCGGAATAAAGGTGGAAGATCCTTACCGGTGGCTGGAAGACGATAACAGCGATGAGACCAAAGCCTGGGTGTCAGAACAAAATAAAGTAACAGGCAGCTATCTTACTTCCATTCCTTTCAGGGATAAAATAAAAAAGCGGCTGGAAGAAATGTGGAACTATCCCAAATACAGTTCACCATTCAAACAGGGGAGCTATTATTATTTCTATAAGAATGATGGTTTGCAAAACCAATCTGTTTTATACCGGCAGGTTGGACTGGATGGAACACCCGAAGTTTTCCTGGATCCTAATACAATGAGTAAAGATGGAACAGCAGCGCCGGGTACACCTGTATTTACCACAAACTCCAAATATTGTGTTTACCTGCAGGCGCAAAGCGGCAGCGACTGGCAGGAGGCATACGTAATGGATGTTGAGTCGAAAAAACTACTGGCTGATAAATTACAATGGATAAAATTCAGTGCCGTATCATGGAAAGGAGATGATGGTTTTTATTACAGCCGTTATCCTGCAGCAGATGAAAAAAATAAACTGAGAGGCAAAAATGAACAGCACGCTGTTTATTATCATAAGATCGGAACAGTACAGGAAAAAGATATATTGATCTATGAAGACAGGGAGCATCCGCAAATGATCATACAGGGAAGTCTTACTGAAGATGAACGCTTTTTAGTCATAAACAAATCACACGGTACCAGTGGTGATGAGGTATGGGTAAAAGATATGAATGCAGGTGATGGATTCACTTTGCTGATAAAGGGTTTTGATAACGAAGCCAGCCTGGTGGATAATGATGGCGACAGGTTACTGGTAAAAACAAATATTGATGCACCCAATTTTAAGGTTGTTTCCATTGATCCTAAAAAACCGTCGAAGGAAAACTGGTTAGATATAATACCGGCAAGAACAAAGCTGCTGGAATCTGCTGCCATGGCCGGCGGTAAGCTGTTATTATCGTACCTGGAAGATGCAGCCAGTAAAGTTTACCAGTGCAGTATCAAAGGCCGGCTGGAACGGGAGATACAATTGCCTGGTATTGGAACAGCCGGTGGTTTTCATGGTAAAAAGGAGGATAAAGAAATTTTTTATTCCTACACCTCATTCAATACTGCCAACAATATTTACCATTATAATATTGAAACGGGAAAGAGCATATTTTTCCGCCGCTCTGAAATAAAACTAAATGCAGATGATTATATAACACTGCAAACATTTTTTACCAGTAAAGACGGGGCATCGGTTCCCATGTTTATCACCTATAAAAAAGGGTTGCAGTTAAATGGCAATAATCCGGTAATGATCTATGGCTATGGAGGATTCAATGTGCCCCTTACACCTGTGTTCAGCATTTCTAATGCCTTCTTTTTAGAGCAGGGGGGTGTATACGTGCAGGTTACCTTACGTGGTGGCAGCGAATATGGTGAGGAGTGGCACAAGGCAGGTATGCTCCAGCATAAACAAAATGTGTTTAATGATGTATATGCAGCTGTACAATTCCTAATTGATAAGAAATACACCAATCCCTCAAAGATTGCCATCCGTGGAGGAAGTAATGGAGGACTGCTGGTGGGAGCCTGCATTACACAACACCCGGAATTGTTTAAAGTGGCCATACCGCAGGTGGGTGTGCTGGATATGCTGCGGTATCATTTATTTACTATTGGCTGGGCCTGGGCAGTAGAGTATGGCCGCAGTGATAAAAAAGAAGATTTTGAAAACCTGTATAAATATTCTCCCCTTCATAATTTAAAAAAGGGAACCGTATATCCTGCAACATTGATCACCACGGCTGATCATGACGACAGGGTGGTGCCGGCACATAGTTTTAAATTTGCAGCCGCCATGCAGGAAATGGCTGATGAAAAAAATCCCTCTCTGATAAGGATTGATGTCAAAGCTGGTCATGGTGCCGGCAAACCCACATCTAAAATAATTGATGAGGCCGCCGATATCTGGAGCTTTGTAATGTATAATCTTGGTATGGAATTCAGGTAAATATTTAAAATCATTTATAATGAAAGTGTTGGTAACCGGTTCGAATGGCTTATTGGGACAGCACCTGGTTAAGCTGTTACTTGAAACAACTTCACATGAAGTGATCGCTACTGGAAGAGGGAAAAGCCGCCTGCCTTTTGAAAAAAAACGGCAGTATAACTATCATTCACTTGACATAACCGATGGTATTGCTGTGAACGATTTTGTCCTGGAGCAAAAGCCTGGTGCGGTCATTCACTGTGCAGCAATGACACAACCCGATCCCTGCGAACAGCACCCGGTTGAATGCTGGAATATAAATGTAACGGGTACACGCTTTTTAATAAGCGCTGCACAAAACATTAATAGCAGGTTTATCTACATCTCCACAGATTTTGTATTTGATGGAGCCGGCGGGCCTTATAAAGAAACCGATAATACAGGCCCGGTTAATTATTATGGCAGCAGTAAACTGGCTGCAGAGAAAGCAGTAATGGAAAGTAAGTTACAGTGGAGTATTATAAGAACAGTATTGGTATACGGGAATGTGCTTGTGGGTAACCGCAGCAATATAGTAAGCTGGGTAAAGGAAAATCTTGAAAATGGAAGGCCAATTAAAGTGGTAAATGATCAATGGCGCACGCCAACCTATGTGGAAGATTTGGCAAAAGGAGTTTTACTGGTACTTGAAAAAAATGTAACAGGTATTTATCATATTTCTGGACAGGAGCAAATGACACCATATGATATGGCAATGGCCGTTGCAGGTTACCTGCGCATGGATAAGTCATTAATGACGCAGGTGAATGCAAATACGTTTGCACAACCTGCAAGGCGGCCATTGCATACCGGTTTTATAATAGATAAAGCAATAAAGGACCTTGGTTATAAGCCACGTTCTTTTAAAGAGGCTTTAAATAAAATGCTGGGTTAAAAAATTATTCCAGTACAGGCATCGATACATCCACCTGGCAACCTTTGCCTGGTTTGCTTTGAATATGTGCATTGCCGTTAAATTGTTTGGCCCTGTTACTGATATTTGAAAGACCGATACCATTTCCTTTGGTGGCCATATCAAATCCAACACCATTGTCCTTAATGGTAAGCTTTACAAACTTTTTTACGAGGGCAATATGGATACTTACCTTGCTTGCCTTACTGTATTTGATGGTGTTATTCAGTTGTTCCTGTATAATACGGTACAACACAATTTTTTGGCAGGAAGGTATTTGCTCCAGTTTTAGTTTTTCGCTGTGCTTAAATGTAATGTTGAAAATTTTGAGGCTGTTGATACGGTCAACCAAACCACTTACCAGTTCTAACAGTCCGCTTTCTATTTCCTGGAAAACAACCAGTTCACTTGATATGCTGCGGATACATTGTTCTGTGGTAGATATGATAAATGAAAGCTGTTCTTTGGCGTATTTTTCTTTTTTTGAATCGGCGGGTAAAAGGCCAAGGTAAAATTTGGCGATGGTCAAAGAGGAATTTACACTGTCATGCAGTTCATGTCCGAGTTTCTTACGTTCATCTTCCTGGAGGTTGATCAGTGTTTCAAGGAATTTTCTTTTGGACAGCTTAGCCTGGTCAATGGCTTTAAAATAGCCGCCTTCGTCCAGTTTTTCAAGGATGTCGTTTTCACGGGGCATTAAGGGTACGAGTTCTTTTTTGAAGGTCATGGTTCTTAGTTTTTATGTTTATAGAATATGGATGTGGATAATTTTAATTAAAAGAGAGGGGAGGGGAATACGGATTATTTTGGTCTGGTTAATACTCCTTAATATAAACAAACCCAGTTTTTCATAGTTTGACATTCCCCTTTTCCCTCCGGCTTACAAAATGCCTTCCCCGCTGATGCTGGCTTAAGATAGTTTTGGTATGCAGGGAGGCTTTGTTATAAAAGAAGCGTCTTGATATTGGACAAATCATTTTAAACGGCAGTCAGGTCAATCTCTCTTATAATTAAGCATTCAATGATCTTTGTATAACAGGAGAAGGGCAGGATTGACAGGTTTTGGTCTTTCTGGATATTGTTCTCCTGTTTTACAAAGCAAAGTTAGTTTTGGCTCTTTTATCTTTTAGTACACTTTGGTGTACTTGGTGCCGCACTTTTGTGTAGCATGTAAAAGAGCCAAGAAGGTATAATTATTCAAATTTTTCAGGAGGTAACGGATACTCTTTTTTGTCACTGGAACGGGTAAACGAAAAGGAACAGGAGATAAAAGCATATTCGCTTTTCTAACTGGATACAGTATCTCCTGTTTGTTGCTCAATATTGTTTTGCTGGCAGGTTTTCATTCCCTGTTTACAGGGTATTTGTACGGGTAAAAACTGGATAGGTTTACGGTTTTTTAAAGGAGCCGGTTTTCTTTTTGTTTTAGCTTTTTAGCTAACTGGACATGAATTTAAAAACGGGCTCTGTAAGTACATTGGTTCTTCCGGATATTGTAATGCGTATGCTGCACTCATTAGTTTTGGTGAATGGTGTGCAATTCAAAAAAGTTTTTAAAGGGCTGGTTTAGGGTTTTCAATGGTATGGATTTCTTTGTTCTTATACTGGCTTCAAATAAGTACAGATAAAAAAAGCAGGGGATAGGGTGGCTGCTGGATAGGAATCAACTATTTCGGCTTAAGGATATGACTAATACTGTAGTTTTTACTGGATTTTTGTATCCCCTGGTTTTTAAATAGATAATGGTTGTTTTTCAAAGGAATTGGGTATAGCTCTTTCTAATAGTAAAAAGAAACAGGGGACAGAATGACAAATGTTTTGGTTTTCCTGGATATTGTATCCCCTGGTTTAAAAGAGTCTAAATAGAGAACGGTTTTTGGTTTTTCACAGGTTTGGTTTCTCTTTATGATGTTTTCAATAAAGTAAAAAAAAGCAGGGGATAGGGCGGATTGCTGGAACAGTAATGTTTTGGTTTTTCCGGATATTGTATCCCCTGGTTTAAAAAAGAGTTTAAATAAGGAACGGTTATTGGTTTTTCACAGGATCAGGTTTCTCTTTTATTTATTCTTTTCAATGAACTGCGCAATTTCAGGGAACACAGGATACGGATTAATAAACGGGCACGATAGATAGTTTTGGTTTTTTATTGGATATTGTTTCCCTGTTTGCTGGTGCAAAGTTAGTTTTGGTAAACTTGCTTTTTAGTACACCTTAGTGTACATATTGTTGCACTTTTGTGTAGCATTTAAAGAGTTTCTAATCGAGAATAGGTTATTGGTTTTTTTTCACGGACTTGGTTTCTCTTTTATAATTAATCTTTTCAATGAACTGAGCAAAAAAATCAGGGGACGGGTTAAGGATTAATAAACGGGCACGATAGATAGTTTTGGTTTTCTATTGGATATTGTATCCCCTGTTTTGCTGGTGCAAAGTTAGTTTTGGTAAACTTGCTTTTTAGTACACCTTGGTGTACATATTCTTGCACTTTTGTGTAGCATTTAAAGAGTTTCTAATTGAGACCAGGTTATTGGTTTTTCAAGGCTTGGTTTCTTCTCTTTTATAAATGATCTTTCAATGAACTAAAGCAAAAAATCAGGGGAGGGGTTAAGGATTAATAAACGGGCACGATAGATAGTTTTGGTTTTTCTATTGGATATTGTATCCCCTGTTTTGCTGGTGCAAAGTTAGTTTTGGTAAACTTACTTTTTAGTACACCTTGGTGTACATATCGTTGCACTTTTGTGTAGCATTTAAAGAATTTCTAATTGAGAAAAGGTTATTGGTTTTTCACAGGTATTGGTTAACTCTTTTCTTTATAAACAATCTTTTCAATGAACTGCTGTAAGCGGGGCGGATAAGGATTAAAAACGGGTATAATGGATGTCGGTTTTTTATTGGATATTGATTCCCCTTTTACAGGAACAAAAGTAGATTGGGTTTTCATCTTTTTTAGTACACTTTCGTGTAGATGCCATCGCACTTTTGTGTAGCTTTTTTCGAAGCTGTTTCAAAAGAAAAAGCAGGTTGTTTGTAATGCTTTTTTATCGGTCTTTTCAATGAACTAATAGTAAAAACAGGGGATGAACTTTTTGGATTGGATTTGGATATGGTTCTTTAAAGTTCTTGGTCTTTATACAGGATATTCAATATCCCCTGTTTGCAATGCAAAGGTAGCAGCCGTTCTTTGCGTATTTAGTACACCTTGGTGTAGATAAGCCGGCACTTTTGTGTAGCTTTTTCCCCAAAAAAACTTAAAATTGCACTTAGCGGTGCAGAGAGGTTGACTATCAGGGTACTATTTAAGGTACACTACACAAAGGTGTACTAATACTTATACGCAGGAAATATAATTTGCATCAAGAATACCACGTGTATTCTTTAATTAGTATGACAACCGCACTCAAAAGAAATACTGCGCAGGCAGCCTGCTTGCTCTTTTTTTCCTTTTCATGTAAAATGATTAGCGGGCAGTCATATAACTACAGCAATCTCCAGTTTAAACAATACGATGTAACCAACGGACTTTCTTCTTCTGCACTTGCCGACTTATATAAAGATGATTATGGCTATTTATGGATAGTGACCTTTTATGGCGTAAGCGTTTTTAATGGTAACAGTTTTTACAATATACCGCTTTACAATGCCGCTGGTAAATATACCGTAGGCGCCACTCCCCAGGGTTTTTTGCAGTTGGATAAAAACCGTATGCTGATTACAAGTACAGAAGGACTCTATATATTTTATTACCAGACCAACCGGGTGGAAAAACAGGAAGATGTTTCTGCTCTCTTTAAAGGGACCAGGCCGGTAATACTTGGATGGGATGCATCCAAAGAGGCTTTTTTGATTAAAGCCGGCAGTACTGTTTACCGTTTTAATAAGCAAATGATGCGGCAACCTGCTTTTGAATGCACCAACGAAGTCAGGAACATTTCGGTAAAAAGTAATTTGCCCGACCTGTATTGTTACTGTACTGCAGATAACTATATAGTGGGTATTAATAAAACCACCGCCCGGCGGGATACTGTTTTACAATTATCCAGTGCAGAGGATGGAGTTGTTATTTGCGGGATGTATAATAACAATTACATTGTTGCCACGCAATCCGGTGTACTTACAGTTGATCCAAAGCAGAAAAAAGCCGTGGGTACTCCTGCTGCGCTTCCAAGACCTAACCGCCCCTTTTGCAGTGCAAAAGATAAAAACGGGGATTACTGGATTGGAGGAAGCGGCGGCCTGATGATATATTTTCCAAAAGCAAACAAGGCTGTAGTGGCTGATGGTATCTCCAATACTTCTGTAGTGGATAAAATTGACTTTGGTATTGTAACAGAGTTGCTCAATGATGGTTCCAATCTTTTTGTTTCTACTGCCAATTCAGGCTTGTTTGTATATAATAATGCTGATATCAATTTTGCCAATTATTATTTCCCTGGTAAAAAGCATAACTCGGTTTGGTCAATATCTGTTGGCGGGCGCCTGCTTTGCACCACCAATACAGCAGGTATTACCAGCTTCCCAAGGTATTCAGGGGCCGACAGGAATATAATGGAAGGTTATACCATTACTGCCACTGATGAACGCTATAAAAATATTATACAGTTTGAAACAATTGACTCCGCACACACATGGGTAATGGCCCGTGAAAATTTTAAACTGGGTATCGCACTTGAAAAAGATATGTCGCTTGTGCAAACTCAGTTCCAGGTGGACAGTTTAATGGCTACTTATTTCAGGACACAGAATTTCAGGTTCCCCAGCCCTGACAGGAGGCCTCTATTAAAAAAGATAAATGAGCATTTCTTTTATTTTACGATCAATAACAAGCTCTTTTCTGTAACAGGAAGTGTACAGAAAGGCTACCAGTTTAACCTGCTTGATTCAGTAGCATCATCATCCTGCCTCACTGCATTAAATGAAGTGGAGCCTGGCAAAGTACTGGTGGGCACAAACAATTTTGAAGTATTCATGCTTGAAAATAATAAGCTGCAGAAGAAATATACACCCGGTACATCCATGCAGTTACCGGTACGCACCATTGAGAAGGATGAAAAAGGTAACCTGTACCTGCTTTCACCCAACGGCTTGTATATTCTTGATAGAAATTACAATTTCAGCAAACGGCTAACAGATACCAATACAGCACTGCTGAGTAATATGTTGTATGCCGGCGCAATGGACAGGCAAAAAGTTTTATGGATGTCGACTAACGGAGGGATCTGTGCTTATAATACCAATACAAACCGCATTTACAGTTTCCGCTCCACCAACCTGCTGTTTAATAAAGAATTTAATACACGTTGTGTAACCAGGGATGGGGATGGTAATATTTATTTTGGCGGTATACAGGGCGTATCAGTAGTAAGAAACAGTTCTTTTAATGTTGATACAAGTGCCGGCCGGCTTTATTTTAGCCAGATAATAAATGGCGATTCTGTATTGCATACGGGCCTTACACCAGGTTCATTTGGACCTAAGGGGCACTTTGCATATAATCATAATTCTTTCGAGTTCCAGGTTGGTGTTATATCATTCAGGCAAACAGAAGGAATAAGGGTTAAATATTTCCTTGAAGGAATTGATACAAAATGGAATGATGCCGGAACGGACAGAAGAATTATATTTACAGGTCTTGCGCCGGGTACATATACGCTTAAAGTGAAAGAAGCCTTATCTGTAGATGACACAGGCGGTGTACCCATTACCTATTCATTTGTAATTGCAAAGCCGGTATGGCTGCAAACCTGGTTTTTATTACTGGCCGGAGTTATGATTGCTTCGCTGGGGGTATTGCTGGTAACTTATTTTATGCGGCGGAAAATGGAAAGACAGCGTATTAAAGCCTCGCTGCAGATGGCCTTAAAAAACGAACGGGAACGCATATCTCAGGAGTTGCATGATGACCTCGGCAGTGGTCTTACTTCGATCCGCCTGATCTCAAAAAGTGTGATCAGCAGGCCAAATGGGGAAAATACACCTGTGATGCTGAACAATATTGCAAGGATCTCCGGTGAGCTGATTGACCAGATGAGTGAGATAATCTGGGTGTTGAACAATATTGATGATACGCTCAATGGTTTGCTGGCACATATCCGGGTGTATATGGCGGATTATTTGTCAAGGATCGAACGGAGGGTTAAACTGGAGATTCATAACAATACAGAAGATTCTTATAAAATGGCCAATACTGAACGGCGGAATCTTTTACTGGTAATGAAAGAAACTTTTCACAACATGATAAAACATTCAGGGGCTACGGAGTTTTCTATTAACTGTACAGAAAAAAATGGCGTGGTTTTTATAGAAATTAAGGACAACGGGAGTGGCATACCTGAGCATATATCAAAAAAAGGAAACGGGCTTAATAACATACAAAAAAGAATAAAGGCAATAAACGGAACGGTACAGTTTATACCGGGAAACGGTGCACATATAATAATTGAATTACCCAATAAAAAATCCACAATATGATTACAATTTGTATAGTAGACGATCAGGAAATTTTTTCCCAAACCCTGGAAGACATCGTGAAAGATGCTCCGGAATTAGCATGTATCGGCACATTTGCCAATGCAGAAGCATTTATCAGTGAGTACGACAACTTAAGACCTGATATTACACTGATGGATATCGACCTGCCGGGCATTTCCGGTATTGAAGCCATCCTTACAGTTAAGTCAAGTTTTCCGCAGGCTAAATTTTTAGTGCTTACTGTGTTTAATGATGATGAAAAAGTGTTCAGGGCTTTAAAAGCCGGTGCCGGTGGTTACCTGCTGAAGAAACATTCCTTTGAATACCTTGTTTCAGATATCATAGAGCTGTACCACGGAGGTGCGCCGATGTCGCCGGAAATTGCCAAAAAAGTAATTACTTATTTCCAGCGTGATAATACACTCCTGAGCAAGCTCACAGAAAAAGAAAAACTGGTGCTGGAAATGATTGTAGATGGGTTTCTATATAAGGAAATTGCCAATAACATGAATGTAACCATTGACGCCATTAAAAAACATGCGCATAACATTTATGAAAAGCTGCATGTAAGAACCAGAAGTGAGGCTATTAAAAAATACCTCAGTAACTAGTATGCTTACCCGAAATATCTTTACCCTTTAAAACACAGGCTGATAAAAGCGGAAAAAGGTACCCTAACCTGCCGTTTCCGCTTTTGGATTTATTTGATGAAATTTTTCTTTTTCAGGTAAGCAAGCATCACTGCAGCTACGTCCCCGCCTGTTTTATCAATGGAGGCTTCCCTGTCAATACGTACCGAGAAATCAGCAATATGTTCACCGGTGTTTTTTTGAAGAAAGCAGGGGATTTGTTTTACATAAAAAGTATTATTTAATTCATCCAGTTGATAGGAGCTTGCGACCGGGTTCATTACCAGGCGTACAGGCATTGCTATTTGATTTATTTTACGGTTGACAGCCTGGGCCCCCTCTTCGGGCGAAAAAAAGCTGTTAATATTATAGATGCCTGCTGCAGAAAATGATGATTGTATTTTATTAACTGCCTTTTCATAAACAGCTTTACTGGTATCAGCCGTAATAGCGATAATTGCTATCGAATCTATACCTGTATGCTTTATATAAACTTTATCGTAACTGATATAGGCACTCTTTCCCATGTTTTGCGTGGAAAAACAGGAGTAAAGCATCGCCATTGGCGAAATAAGAAATAAGGTGTAAAGGTTTTTCATTTTAAAGGTTTTATTTATTTGCTACATGCGGTCAGGCACCCTTATGCCGAGCAGTTGCATGCCGCTTTTAATTATGTTGGATGTCATCATGGATAATTGCAAACGCAGCTGTTTTTTTTCCTCAGTTTCTGCATTGGCAACAGAATGTTCGGTATAAAAGGAATTGAAAGTTTGTGCCAGGTTAAATACATAATTGGCAATAACAGAAGGATTATGTTCTGCTGCTGCCTGCTCTGCAACAGCTGGATACTGTTCCAGCTTTGTGATCACTTCTTTTTCCAGTGGCAACAACGGTTCTGAAAATGTATTGTTCAGCAACGGCCATTCATTTTCTACCGCCTTTCTTAAAATACTTTTTATCCTTGCATGCGTATATTGTACAAATGGGCCTGTAAATCCATGAAACTCGATACTTTCTGTGGGGTTAAACACCATTGTCTTTTTAGGATCCACCTTCAGCAGGTAAAACTTCATTGCACCCAGCGCCAGTATATCATATAATTCTTTTAACTCCTCTTCTGTAAAATCTTTTACTTTACCCAACTCTTCGGTGTGCTGTTTGGATGTTGCCACCATTTCATCCACCAGGTCGTCTGCATCCACAACGGTGCCTTCACGGCTTTTCATTTTACCACTTGTTAATTCCACCATACCATAACTCAGGTGGTAAATGCCGTCTGCATTGGGCATGCCGAGCTTTTTGCAGATCAGCTGCAGTACTTTCATGTGGTAATTTTGCTCGTTGCCGATCACATAAATACTCTGGTCAATTTTATATTGTTCATATTTCTGTAGTGCTAACCCTATATCCTGGGTAATGTAAACAGAAGTGCCGTCTTTACGCTGTACCAGCTTTTCATCCAGCCCGTCTGCTGTCAGATCGATCCAGATACTGCCGTCTTCTTTTTTAAAGAAAACCTTTTTATTTAAACCTTGCTGTACAATATCCTTTCCCAGCAGGTAGGTGTTGCTTTCGTAATACGTAATATCAAAATCACTGCCGATCCTTTTATAGGTAACATCAAAACCATCGTACACCCACTGGTTCATTTTTTTCCATAATGCTATTACATCTGCTTTCCCTTCCTCCCAATCCAGCAGCATCTGCTTGGTGGCTTTCATGATGGCCGTTTTATTCTCAGCCATGTCTTTTATTCCTTCAAATTCATCATTGATCTTTGCTTCAATATCTATGACCGGCTTTAAAATTTTTTGAAGTGCTTTTTGCTTGTCATCCTTTTCCTTTCCTTCAAGCTGGTAGTACTCTTTATCATCAAAACATTTGAGTATATCTTTCCACTTTACTGTTTGATTGGTGGCAGCATTAATTAAATCTGTTACTCTTTGTCCAAGCTTTTTTGCAGCTTCTGCATCAATCTTTGCAATTTTTTCATCAAGTGCTTTTTGCAGCAATGCAATTTGGTCTTTATGCCTGGTGAGCTTTTGTTCTTCCTGTGAATCGAACAATGAATAATTGTTGCCTATTATGTCGTCGAGGATTGGCTTCGACTGGGTCTTTAATTCATTGCTAAACTTCACATAATAGTCACCGACAAAATGGTCACCCTTTATTCCCGTGCTTTCCGGGGTGGCGCCATTGGCAAAAAGCTGCCAAGCGATCATACTCTTGCAAATATGAATTCCCCTGTCATTCACTATGGCGCTTTTAATAACATCATATCCATTGGCTTTTAAGATTTCACTTACGCTCCAGCCGAGAAAATTATTTCTTAAATGCCCAAGGTGCAGTGGCTTATTGGTATTCGGCGAGGAATATTCCACCATTACTTTTTTACCATTATTTTCCTTTTTTCCATAGTTGGTATCCGCATGGTTGTTTTGCAGGAGGTCGATCCAGTACTTATCTGCAACAGTAAAATTTAAAAAACCTTTTATTATATTGTATTTTGTAAAAAGCGCAGGACTGTTTTCAGTAAGGTGGTTGCCCAGTGCAGTACCGATTGCATCCGGGGATAGTTTTAAAGACTTTACGAGGGAAAATAATACGATTGTATAGTCTCCTTCAAATTCTGGTTTTGTCTGGTTTACCTGGAAATCTTTTTCTGAAAATGGCTGGTTGTATAAATCTGACAGGCTTTTAATGACGCTCTTTTGTATACTGCTTACAATACTCATGCGGCAAAAATAACAAAATAGGCATAACAGGTATGTAAAGAAGAGTTTACAGTTAAAGGCATAGTCATTTTACCGGGGAAAAACAAGGATTGGCCGATTGTTGTGATTTTTTCCTGCATTTTTTTTATTTTCGCACCTTATTTTTTAAAAAATTTGTATGAAACTCCGCCTTCTTCTGCTTTTGAGCCTCCTCGCCGGCTATACCGCTTTGTATGCACAACAACGGTCTGCTACAAACAACCGCCCGGTAAAACAACGGAAAAACCCGGTTACACTTAATAAACCGGCCGCCAGTAATAACACAGTAAAACTTAAAAAATGTGGTTTTGCCAGTATGATGGCAAAAGCTAAGGCGAAGGGTTATAATGAGGAGTTGTATGAAGACAATCTCAGGAAGCTGATAAAAAGAAGACTGGCAGGAAATAAAACTGCGTTTACAGGAATAGTTACCATACCGGTGATCTTTCATAGTATCTATCGTACAGGCCAACTCGTATCTGCAAATTCACCGAACCTGGTTGCTACAAAGTACCAGGCACAGGTAGACCAGTTAAATAAAGATTATGCGAACCTTTCAGGTTCGGCATATGGTGTGGCAGCGGATGTAAAGATCAGGTTTTGCATGGCAGTTGTGGATACGGCCGGAAGGACACTTGCAGAACCCGGTATCGATCGTATCAATGGCGCTTCCAGGGGCTGGAGCAATACCAATACAATGAGTGATGATGCGTTGGAAGCTTATTTCGAAGAAACAATAAAACCAGCTTCTATCTGGGATCCGTACAGTTATTTTAATGTGTGGACAGCAGCCATGGCTTCAAGCGGCTTGCTTGGTTATGCAACATTTCCTTCAATAAGCACCTTGCCTGGTTTGGATAATGCAGAAACAGATCAAAGTGCGGGTGTGGTAATTGCATGGCAAAGCGTTGGAAGTGTTGCTGTGCCGGGTGCAGATGCCAATTATGGCCTTGGCCGTACCCTGGTGCATGAATCAGGACACTTTTTTGGGCTACGCCATATCTGGGGCGATGATAATTGTGGTAATGATTATTGTGGTGATACGCCTCCGCAGGACCAGGAGACAACCGGTTGCCCGGCAACCGGAACTTTAAA
Source organism: Ferruginibacter sp. (assembly GCA_047600665.1). Lineage (GTDB taxonomy): Bacteria > Bacteroidota > Bacteroidia > Chitinophagales > Chitinophagaceae > Ferruginibacter. The sequence goes on along the minus strand of JASGKJ010000001.1, from coordinate 1,362,237 downwards.
TGGCTGTTCACCTTCTGTTCCCAAAATGTTTGAAAATTTTATGGATTATACAGATGATGCCTGTACCAATACTTTTACCGCAGAGCAGGCCCTTCGCTGCCAAACAGCCATGGACAACAGTCCCCGGCGTTTTAGCCTGATTGCATCAACCGCCTGTCAGTCAAGAGCCGCTAATTCAATCCAGTTTGCCGCATCAAAACCTTATACGTTTTCAGAGGCGGGTAACCCCGGCGGTTGCCCCAATACAAAATCATACAGCTTTAATTTATACGTAGCTGGCCAGGCAAGTGGCAACGCTTCAGTTACTTTTTCTGTAATGGGCGGTACTGCTACTCAGAATATTGATTATACCATTTCTCCAGCCACTGTTACTTATACTGCAGGTGATAATGGTGTAAAAACGGTAACCATCACCGTTATTGATGACCAGGCAGCAGAAGGAGATGAGACCATTGAACTTGGTTTATCCATATCCGGAACTGGTGTGGTGGCAGGTATTGATAAACAAACATTATCAATAATCATTACTGATGATGATGTGGCTGATGTGCAGGTAAACAACCTGGCTGCTGCAAAAACTGTCCTCAGCGAAAATTTTAATGCATCAGCAAATATACCGGCAGGCTGGACCACGGAAGTATATGATGATGGCAGTGGTGGCTATACTACCAACAAATGGGTGGTAAGTGCAAATGGTGGCAGCGGAACAACTGGTAATGCTGCACATATTTCAAGAAGTACAACAACTAAAACCAACCAGTATAATGGTAATAATCTTTCTGATGCATATTTGTTTACGCCATTACTGGACGCTTCAGGTTTAAGGGATCTTAATTTCAGTTTTAAGTGGCGTTGTTTGGGTGAAGAAGGGTATGATGCAGGCTATGTTGGTTATATTCCGGAAGGACAATCACCTACTGCGGCTAATGTTATTTATTTTGACAGCACATTCGATAATAATTCTGGCGCTGCAAGAACAACTTCTATCCAATTACCAGCTTCGTTGGGAAACAAAAAATTCTATCTTGCATTTAACTGGTTCAATGATGAAGCGCAGAGCGGTAACCCGCCATTTACAATTGACGACGTAACTGTTACGGGCAAATATTTTACAGTAGCTTCTGCTGCCGGTGCCGATACTGTATTTACTCAATACTCAGGACAAACAGTTGCTTATTATAGCAAAGATGGTGTATCTGGTAACAGTGCTTTGATCGCCACTATCGCCAATCCAAGTGAAGACCTGGGATGTGTTACAGTTGGGGTACAAAATACGGGTTCAGGTAAATCTGTATTGCTCACCACCGGTGGTGGTTATTTCAGAACAGATAAGGTTATTTCAATAACGCCTGCAGCTGCCAACAGTACAGCGTCCTACCAGGCTACACTTTATTTTACAGCTGCTGAATTATCTCCAACATGGACAGCTGCTGAAATACCTCAATTGAAAATACTGAAGATAAAAGATGGCGTAAATCTTTCCTCTACTGTTAATGCTGCAGACCTGCAGGTGGTGACGCCTGTATTTTCAGAAAACACCTCCGGCGGCGGCTATTACAGTTATACAGGAAGCTTTACCGGTTTTTCACAATTCCTGCTTGGTTTCCCTTCATCTGCATTACCGGTGCGTTATACCGGATTTGAAGTAAAATCACAAGCCAGTTCTATTGTACTCCACTGGGCAACATCTGAAGAATTGAACAATAAAGGTTTCAGGATTGAAAGAAGCACAGACGGTATTCATTTTGAACAGGTGTATTGGGTAAATGGAAAAGGAACAACTTCATCATTATCCGACTATACATTCAATGACAATTTTGTACAGCCAAATATTATCTATTATTACAGGCTTAAACAGGTGAATTTTGATAACATGGAATATGCTTCTGCTATACGACAGGGGCGTATCACAAAAAATGGTATAACCGTAACTGTTAATCCTGTGCCGGCTAAAAATGAGCTTAAAGTATTTATTTCCGGTACTGATAAAAGTGCAGCGATTGATCTTGTCAATACACAGGGGCAGCTTATTAAAAGCTGGCGGAATGTAACTCCTGTAAATACCATTCAGTCACTTGATGTAAGTAATATTTCAACAGGCATTTACATGCTAAATGTAATTACAGCAGGTGAAAAAATCGTAAAGAAAGTATTGATCGAAAAATAACAGGGTAAGTTTAAAAGTTAAAGCGTTCCGTAAGGGGCGCTTTTTTTATTCCTGTGAGTTTTGTTCATCATTGATTTACCCGTTGTCTTTCCTGGTCAGAAGCAGTGCCTCTTTCTCTTTTTTCTTTTAAGGTCTTGTTTCCAAAGTTTTGTGTAAAGGTGAGTTTAAATATACGCCTGCTTATCTGGATATTGGCAGTGCTGTAAAAGTTTTCCTTTGGCGCATCTGTAATAAAACCAAACTTGAAGGTGGAGAATACATCATCCACACCAAATTTTAATGAGCTGTTACTGAACTTTTTTTGAACGCCGATATTGAGTTGCCCGAATGCTTTCATCTTTGCAACACCAAACAGGCTTTCCGATTGATAAAAGCCTGATAGCTCTGCACTGATTTTTTTAGGAAGTGTAAAACTTTGGGCTCCTGAAATACCATAGTTAAACTGTGTTACTGTTACAGCATCTTTTGAAAAATCAGCTTTTGCCCTTTGCCATATGCCTGTAATATTGATATTCGACATCCACCATTTTGTTACCTGTATGGGGATCACCACCATGCCATTTATACTTTCTGTGCTAACCAGGTTCTGGGCAATCATATACTGCTTGTTGGTTGCGGCATCCACTTCCACCTGGAAGTTACCGATGCTGTACTTCTCATAGGAATAGCCAGCAGAAAAAATAAATTTTTTAAAGATATAATCCAGTTTCACGGCGTCTGTTATGGCCGGCTGTAATGCTGCATTGCCTGATAAAAAAGTATTTGGGTCAATAAAGATCAGGAAAGGTGCAAGGTCATTAAACGAAGGCCGGTTGATACGTTTGTTATAACTGATATTAAAACTGTTGTTGTCATTAATTGTATGACTCCAGTATAACGTCGGGAAAAGATAGCCATACTTCCTGTTAACAATATTTTTCTCTGTTTCACTTCCAAGATTGCTGTATGTGTATTCGTATCTTAAACCTGCCTGTATGGTATTTTTTTCATTTGCTTTAATGGAGGTAGATACATAAGCTGCGCCAATATTTTCTTTTAATAAATAGTTGCCGGTAAAATCAGGATCAGGTTCCCATGTATTTTGTTTCATTTTCGCCACGAGTACATTATTGGTGAATTTTTGAAAAACACCTTTAATGCCTGTTTCCAGGTCAATATTACTCCCGGTCTTCGTTTTATAATCCAGTTGTACCGGTAAAAATCTTATGGTGGTTTTTTTAGAGCTTTTTAATTTTTCTTCCTGTAGAAATTGTCCTGTACCATTAAAATAATCATTGCTGTAATCTGTAGGGTTATAATTATCATAGTATACATAATCTGCATTAATGCTTATCTCTCCGGCATTTGCAGTATTGTGCTGCAGGTTAAAATTGATCATGCCATTTTTCCAGTGATTCACCTCTTCATTTATAATATCAATGGAAGTATCCCTTACATTGTTAACTAAGGACCGGGACCTGTTTAAGGCATCCATATGCCATTTGTTATTGTATCCTTTTACGAGGACACCTGCAGTGGTCTTATCATTTATTTTGTAGTCCAGCCCTAATCCTGCACTAAAATTAAGTTGTGAAGGATCCCTGTCTGTCACAATCGATGTCTCTGTGGTTTTATCCTGGTACAGTACAGAACGGTAAATATCTGCAAACTGCCGCTGTGCCCTGCGGCTGGCGGCAAAGTTGCCATACAGGTTTATTTTTTTCTTGCGGTAATTAAAGTCAAAAGTGGCAGCAGGTGCAGTTCCATACCAGCCGGCCATGGTAACAGAATAGGATCCGTTAAATCCCTGGTTTGGATTTTGCAACATCACAATATTAATATAGCCTGCATTGCCCCCTGCATCATATCTGGATGGAGGAGTTGTGATGAGCTCGATTCTTTCCACGCTGTTTGCAGGCATACCATCCAGCATGGTTATTAATGCATCCTTAGGCATGTAACTCAATTTGCCATTAATCATTACCTGTACTCCATCCTTGCCAACCATATTGATATTGCCATCCTGTTTATTTACGATGATGCCGGGGCTTTTTTGTAATACATCCAGTACTGTTCCACCGGCACTCGTAATACTGTTCTTTACATTCACCACCATGCGGTCTGTCTTTTGTTCAAACAAAGGTTTCTTTGCAATGACTGTTACCTCGTTCAGGTTTTGCTGAGCTGGCGACAGCATTATTATACCAACATCAAAATTTGTATTACTGCCGGTTTGTAATTCGAGCCGCTGATAGCTTGTTTCATAACCAGTAAAACTGCAGCTTAGTAAATATGTTCCGGCAGGAATATTTTTGATAGTAAAAAATCCCTGCTTATTACTGACAGTACCCCTTAACAGGCTTGAATCCTTTGATAGCAATAAAAGCGCATTGCAGTTATCCAGTGGTTTATTGTTTTTGTCGGTTATTTTTCCACTAGCAGAAAACTGTGCGTTTGCATGGATTGAAACGAATGTTGTGATTACAGTTATATAGATTGATATTAAATAACGATAATTAAAATAGTGAGTGGGTTCTTTCATTTGCCGGGAGGTTGGTTACAAACAAAATAAGAAACTAGTCGCAGTCCGGCAAGTATTTATTTGGTTTTGATCATCACCCGGTTTATTTGTACTGATTCATTTACTTTTGTTCTTAAACGCTTGTTTTATGATCAGGGAAAGAATCTTAGTCATCGGCGCCAGCGGACAAATAGGGGTGGAGCTTACCCTTGCACTCCGTAAAATGTATGGTAACAATAATGTAGTTGCTTCTGATTTAAGGGAGCAAAATCCCCTGCTGGAAGGTACCGGTCCGTACGTAAGCCTGGATGTGATGAATAAGGAAATGCTGCATGTACAGGTGATACGGCAAAACATTACTCAGATATATTTACTTGCAGCCATTCTTTCGGCCACTGGTGAAAAAAATCCAAACCTGGCCTGGAGCCTTAATATGCAGAGCCTGTTGAATGTGCTCGACATTGCCAAAGAAGAGAAATTATATAAAGTATTTTGGCCGAGCAGCATTGCTGTTTTTGGTCCAACATCACCCCGGATCAATTGCCCCCAGCAAACGATTATTGAGCCTACTACGGTATACGGTATCAGTAAATATGCTGGCGAGTTTTGGTGTAATTATTATTTTCAGCGCTGGGGTGTTGATGTAAGGAGCATCCGTTATCCCGGCCTGATCAGCTATAAAAGTTCGCCTGGCGGTGGCACCACAGATTATGCAGTGGAGATCTTTCATGATGCGATCGAAGAAAAAAAATATGAATGTTTTTTAAAGGAGGATACCTATCTCCCCATGATGTATATGCCCGATGCAATTAAGGCAACAATAGAAGTAATGGAGGCACCGGCAGCAAAAATTTCTGTACGCCATTCTTACAATATTTCGGGGATGAGTTTTTCCCCGAAGGAGATTGCAGGTGAAATAAAAAAACATATACCTGAATTTAAGATCAGCTATAAAGAAGACTACCGGCAACAGATAGCCGACAGCTGGCCGCAAAGTATTGATGATAGCGTGGCAAGAAGAGACTGGCAGTGGAAGGAAGAATATGATCTTTCCAGGATGACAAAGGATATGCTGGAAAATCTTCAAATACGGCCATAACCATTATGCAACGTTATTTAGAGTGCCTGCATCTTCAGGTAATTAACATTTGCGTATTTGGCTGTAAAGTTTCCCGGCCTTACTTTTGCGCAATCAAAACAAGTAAACATGAAAAAAATAATTTTAGCGTCAGTTATTAGTGTGTTGTCTTTAGCCGCAGTTGCCCAAAAAGATAATAATTTCCAGATCAGTGTGGGTGCTGAACTCGGTTTTGCCACTGGCAGCTTTTCAAACACCCATTCAATAGGCTTTGGTGCTACTGCACAAATCGAAACACCCATACAGGATAAGTTACAGGCGGTGGCTTATGGTGGTATTCTTTCTTACAATGGCAAATCTGTTGGTGGCGGTACTAAGTTTGAAGGTATCACTATTATTCCGCTCAGGGTTGGTGTTAAATATTTTTTAACCGGTAGTGTATATGGTGCGTTCCAGGCTGGTCTTGGTATTTTAGGAAATGGAGCTGATGGTACTGCTTTCTCTTATTCTCCTCAATTGGGTTACGAGTTTAAAACAAACAGTGGTAAACCCATCGATGCAACATTTAAATATGATGCTTATTCTAAAAATGGTACGATCGGGGCCTTCAATATAAGGCTGGCGCTTGTACTTTAATGCAATGAGATCAAACCTTTAAAATTATAAAAGCTGCTTCAAATATTGAAGCAGCTTTTTTTTTCAATCAATATCAGATAAATTCGCTGCATAAAAAGAATCAGTTGACGGTTATATTAGATAAACAGGAATTACAGCTTACCATTTTGCGGCTGGCTCACCAACTGGTGGAAAATCATTCCAGCCTGGATGATATTGTTTTTATTGGACTGCAGCCAAGGGGTATAAAGCTGAGTGACCTTGTAACAAGACATATTGAAAAGCTTTGCCCGGGCCAGCCGGTAAGGTACGGTGTGCTTGATATTACTTTTTACAGGGATGATATTCGAAAAGAGCTGCATGTAGCGAATAAGACAGATATCCCTTTTTCTATTGAAGGTAAACAGGTGATATTAATTGATGATGTATTGTACACCGGCCGTACTATACGTGCAGCACTGGATGCATTACAGGATTTTGGGCGTCCCAAAAAAGTGGAGCTTTGTGTGCTGGTTAACCGGCGGTTTAACCGTGAACTGCCCATACAGCCTGACTATTGCGGTAAATCGATTGATACGGTTACTTCGCAAAAAGTAAAAGCTGAATGGGACAAAGAACAGGTAATTTTATATTGAGTTTATTTTTTACTTAAGTTTGCTTTTTAATGCAACTATCTACAAAACATCTCCTCGGCATTAAAGACCTTTTTCCTGAAGATATTTCCCTTATTCTGTCTACAGCATCACAATTCAAAGAAGTATTGCAGCGGCCGGTTAAAAAAGTGCCTTCATTACGGGACGTTACGATTGTAAACCTGTTTTACGAAAACAGTACCCGTACAAGAATTTCTTTTGAGCTGGCAGAAAAAAGATTGAGTGCAGATACGATCAATTTTACAGCATCAGGTTCTTCTGTATCTAAGGGTGAAACATTACTGGACACGGTAAATAATATCCTGAGTATGAAAGTGGATATGGTGGTGATGCGGCACAGTGCCAGCGGCGCCCCTCATTTCCTTGCAAAACATATTCCTGCGGCCATTGTAAATGCGGGTGATGGCATCAATGAACATCCGACACAGGCCTTGCTGGATGCTTTCTCCATCATTGAGAAAATAGGTAGCCTGGAAGGGAAAAAAATTGTACTTGTTGGTGATATTATGCATTCACGGGTGGCATTGAGTAATATTTATTTGCTTAAAAAAATGGGCGCTGAAGTGATGGTTGCAGGGCCGCCAACACTGATACCAAAATATATTGCAGCAGCGCTGGATGTAAAAGTGGAATATGATCTTAAGAAAGCATTGCAATGGTGTGATGTGGCGAATGTACTCCGCATTCAGCTGGAAAGACAGAACCAGGTTTTGTTCTCTTCATTGCGTGAATACAATCTTGCTTATGGCGTGAGCAGGAAATTACTGGATAGTTTGGGCAAAGAAATTGTGATCATGCACCCGGGCCCCATCAACAGGGGAGTGGAAATCGACAGCGATGTGGCAGACAGTAAACAATCTATCATTTTACAACAGGTGGAAAATGGTGTTGCAGTAAGGATGGCTGTGTTGTATCTTTTGTCAGGAAACAGGAATAATTGATAATTTTTTAAGTGATAATGGATAATATGTTTATGTCAAAGACTTTTATCCAGTTAATGAAAGTAGGTAATCAAAAAATATCAATTATCAATTTACCAATTATCAATTGCCAATTAAATGCGTATTTGTTTATTTCCCGGCACTTTTGATCCCATTACACTGGGGCACACGGATATCATCAACAGGGCCTTGCCGCTGTTTGATAAAATTGTGATTGGCATTGGCCGTAACGCCAATAAATCACCCATGTTCAAAGAAGAAATAAGGCTGCAGTGGATAAAGGATATTTATGGAGACGAACCCAAAATTGATGCGGTTGTTTATGAAGGGTTAACTGTAAATTGCTGCAAACAGGTGGGTGCTGATTTCATTTTAAGAGGTATCCGTTATGTAAACGATTTTGAGTATGAAAAAGCAATTGCAGATATGAACAGGAGCATTGCAGGCCATATTGAAACAATATTCCTCACGTGTCTTCCACAATACACCTCGGTTGCGTCTACACTTGTACGTGATGTATTAAAAAATGGGGGTAATGTATCACAGTTCCTGCCCGCAGTTGTTTACAAGTCAATAAAAGAAAATCATCTTAATCAATAAAACTTATCGGTATGGCAATCTGGTTTAATAAATCTGTAAAACTGAGTGATCTTGAACCAATCGGTACGGGTACCATGAGCGAATTTTTGGGTATGGAATGGACCGAGATCGGGGACGATTATGTAAAGATCAAAATGCCCGTTAACAGCCATACCAAGCAGCCTTATGGGTTATTGCATGGAGGCGCCAGTTGTGCCTTGGCAGAAACTGCCGGCAGTGCAGCAGCGCAGTTGGTACTGGATCCAAATAAATTTATCTGCGTGGGTATAGAAATAAATGCTAACCATATACAAAGTGCCCGTCATGGTTTTGTTACAGCCATTGCCCGGCCATTGCATCTGGGCGCCATGACACATGTATGGGATATAAAGATCTATGACGATAGTGAGAAACTTATCTGCATCAGCCGTTTAACGCTGGCGGTGTTGAAAAAGGCCTTTTAGTTCAAGGAGTATCAAAAAAAGTCAGCTAATATATCTTTAATGGAAGGATAAGTATTGCCCAGCGGCTCTTTTATCTCTTTTGTCTTAATCCATTTAATTTCGGCAATATCTTCTTCTGTCTGCGGTACCAGCGTTTGCTTGGATGGACAGCTCATATGGAACCAGTAAGTGATCTTTAAGTTGTGTTTGCCAAAATCATTATAGGTATGATAAGTCTCGCCTGCTTTTTTCTTAAGCTTTAAATTGGTAACACCGGTTTCCTCTTCGACTTCCCTTACGGCACATAGTTCAGGGCTCTCGCCCTTTTCCATTTTACCCTTTGGCAAATCCCATTTACCCAGCCGGTAAATAAAAAGCAGCTCTTTTTTGTCATTCTGAACAATGCCACCGGCAGCCTCTATAACATGGAAATGTTTAAAAAAGGCCTTCTTTAATTTTTCCAGGTCTTTGTTCCATATTACCCCGGCATGAAACTCTTCTTTAACTATTTCATGAAACAGCGATTTTATGGCAGCATTGGACAGTTCATCAATAAATACGGCATCGGGGTGATGCAGTATTTCATTTAATTCTTTATTTATCTCGTCGCAGAGATAAACGGGTTTGTCACCAAAGTAAATTTTTATGTGCATAATAAAATTTCAAACGCTGGATGGCAGTTATAATTTTGCAGCATGACAAATGAAAAAGTAGTTGCTGAAAAACTATTACAAGTTAATGCAATTCAACTAAAACCCGAACAACCCTTTACCTGGGCCAGCGGCTGGAAAAGTCCTATCTATTGCGATAACCGGAGGGTATTGTCTTTTCCTTTTATCAGGGAGTTTATTAAAAGCGAAATGTGCAATATAATATTCGAAAAATTTCCTGAAGCCGAACTCCTGGCAGGAGTGGCTACAGCAGGTATTGCCTGGGGTGCGATGGCAGCTGACCAGTTAAAGCTGCCATATATCTATGTACGACCAAAACCTAAAGAGCATGGTCTCGGTAACCAGATAGAAGGATATTTTGAAAATGGGCAAAAAACAGTGGTAATTGAGGACCTTGTATCCACTGGTAAAAGCAGCCTGCAGGTAGTGGATGTGCTTAAAAATGCAGGGCTTGAAGTGGTGGGGATGGTTTCCATTTTTACTTATGGTTTCCCGGTAGCAAATGAAGCGTTTACCAATGCTGGGATCAACTATCACTCATTGACCAATTACCCGGCACTTATCGAATCAGCCATACGGAAGGGCATTGTTACGGCTGAACAGGAGAATACTTTGTTAAAGTGGCGGGAAAATCCTTCAGAATGGAATGTAAATGTTTAATTTTAGGTAAGAAATAATAAACAATGAAATCAATTCGCCTCTTAGTTTTATTACTGGTTGGTTTTGCCATCAACGGTCATGCTCAAAAAAAAGCTTCTGAAAAAGTGGTAATAAAGACACCTACGGTTCAATGTGAAATGTGCAAGAACAGGATTGAATCTTACCTCAGCAGGGAACCGGGTGTTAGTTCTGTAAACGTGGATTTTAAGAAAAAAACAACTACGATTGTTTATTTGACAGACAGGAATAATATAGAACAGTTAAAGACCGCTATTGCCAATGCAGGCTATGATGCGGATGATGTAACAGCCGAAGAAACCGCTTACAAAAAATTACCCAAATGTTGTAAAAAGCCCGCTTCGGAAACAAAACCTGTGGAAAAACCCAATTAGAAAATACTTCAGAACACCAGAATAAGGGGCTGCCTGCGGGCAGCCTTTCTTTTTAAAAGAGCGTAAAAGTTTCCTTACCCTCGTAATTAACGGGGATGCTCATAAATACATTGGCTTTCCCCACCTTTATCTTGCCCACTACTTTCAGCATTACCTCCTTGTTGAAGAAAACGGTCAATCCATTTTTAAGCAGGTTCTTCATATCTACTTCCATAGTTATGGGGAGGTTAAAATCCAGCTTTCGGGGAATAGTCACCTGGTATTCCTGGAGGGTATGGCCGAGGTAATAATTATTTATATAAATATCCAGGTCGGCCTGTTTTAGCTGGAGACCAAAATTATTTGGGTTATAATACACCAGGTCCATCCTGACATTGGTGGCGGCAAATCCCAGTTTCTGGATTGAGAAGTTTTTAAAATCCCGGTATTCCAGCTCTTTTGGAGTACTGCAACCAGCCAGCAGAAATGTCAGGAAAAGAAGAAGGAGCAGGGAAGAGGTTTGTTTGGGCTTCATTAAATGAAAGATAACTGAATACGGAGCAAGATAGTTTCATATTTGTATATTATCCAAAGAAGGGGTACGATATATCAGTTACCACAAGATTTTTAAGTTATTCTTAACCAATGTTTTGGAAGTATCGAAGCCCATAAATATTAGTTGAAAATTAAATAAATAAAAAAGGAATATCTGTCTGACAGTTTTTCAAGTTATGAGCTTAGGGTTCATAACCCTAAGCCTTTAATTAAATTTCAAATAGGATGCACCAATTTATTTCCATTAGGTTTGAGAATTAAGCCACATTTGAATGATAGCCCAGATTATAAAAAATATCCCTCCAATATATATCAATCTGGTTTGTATAATGCTAAATGTTCCTGTTTGATAAGCTTTTTTGTATATCAGTTTTTCTATTGCTTTTGCGTTTATTTCAATTTTTTCGGGAATATTACCAACTTCTGAGTGCCTACCCGTTAATACGTCAAAAAAAGCGCTATTAAGTTCCAGCATACTTGAACTTGTTTCCAAAAATTTAAAGCCGAAAAAAATACTTAATGCCCAACACAATACCGCAATTCCTATAGGTATTTGGGGATATTCAAGTTTCAACTTAATACAAATATTGACCGAGAAAGCAATGGCTGCTGCACACACAGCTATTTTATAATAGATAAATTTTGATAGCCCTTCATGTTGCTTATTTTTAATTTCCTTTTGGGTGTTATCGTAATATTGAAGTGCTTCCTTTGTTATCATTTCTCTTTCTTTTTCGCTGCTTTTTTAATAGGCAATGGAGTATTTAAAGCCTTCTTCATGGCTTCTTCAAAAGTCATGTTTAGGATAACCTTTTCCCGGTCATTTTTCTTTTTCGCTTTTGCCATTAGATAAATTCTATATTATTTCCTTCTTCTAAAAGCACGTTATATTTAGACCTAAAAAGCTCTCTTTTTGTATTTAAAGAAGCTTCGGCTGGATAGTTTTTACCACTTTTAAAACATATTACAGCAGTGGTTTGATACTTTTTTAAATCAATTTTGTTTGCCCTTAATATCTCAATTGTATTTCCTAATTGTTGAATAGCATCTCTTCTTTTGGCATTCTTTGCACGAGATTCGCTTATCTCAATCATGAAAAATTGGTCTTCACTAAATAATATGCAGTCGCATTTTTTGTTGTCATCAGTAAGTAAGCATTTATCTGTTTTAATGAAACAAATATCTTTTTGGTCACTATTCCTTACTGTCAATTGATAGTCCCCTGAATTAACTATTTGTGCTGGCTGTTCTTTTTCATCCCTGATATCATCAAACACAAAAAAAATCTTGGATGAGACTATTTCAAAAGGCGATTTTAATTTGCAGGCAGATGTCTCTTTGCGTTTACAGTCGCCAATTTGCTCTTTAAGGGAAAGAATTAATTGCTTCATTTCATTAGGTCCATAAGTTTATCAAAATCTTCATTTATAATATCGGTTGATTCATCAATGAAATTATCGGATATTAACCCAATGTTTTCGTCAAATATAGAAGTGGCAAATCCATCTTTGATTTGATATGCAGTAAATGATCTGGGATTTATGGAAGCCTTTACAATACTTTTTACTCTTTTATCCATTTCTTGTTCTGATTCTTCTTTTTCTCTAATAGAGCCCTTTTTTTCAAAGTAAGCATTGTATGTAACTTTATAGGCATACAAAAAGTTATTTAGAGCCGATAAAATATAGGGGCTATGTGTTGTGTAGGTATGAATAATGCCAAGATCTTCCCAATCTATAGAAGGATCCCACCTCATGCTTTCAATCAATCCAATCAATTTATATTGAGCAATTGGGAATAGATTTAGTTCTGGCTCTTCTATAACAAAAGATTTATGGTCAACACTTCTCATTTTGTCAGCAAATGATAATATTGGTATTACACTTTGAATACCAGAGGCAGAAGCCTCAAGTGAGATAAAAGAAGTATCGTCAATATAAATTTTTTGGCTTCCATTTTCCACCTTGTATTTTAAATTTTCTTGGATGAATCCTAAATCAATAGATTTGGTCTTTTGCTTTTCAAGTTCTGCTGCAAAAGATAAAATGTGTTTAGGTAATGGAACTTCATTCAGAAGTAAATTAGCTAATGATTCTTTTATTATATTAGCGATAATTCTCTCCGCTGGTATATATATTGCAGCGTTAGTACTTACTTCTATTTCAATTTCTTCTAAAATGCCAATGAGTTTCTTTACTCCATTTTGGTCTAAGCTTTTTGTTTGCTCTAAAGTCGCAAAGCCTTGCTTGTCCATTAAGTTATTATCCTTTAAATACCATGATGCTTTAATATGAAAGAGGGCGAAATGATCAAATAAGGAATGGATCTTATCAATTATAATATCCCTGTTACCTTCATAATTTTCTTCTAATAACTTAAGATGCTTAACAATATTTAAAAGTTTACTATTGTATACAACTTCCCCGTTTATAAGTGAAATTTTGTGTACTTCAGATTCAAAACAAATCTCGGTTGTAGGTTTGATAAAAGTATCAATATTGAATAGCTTTAAAGTTTCTACTATTATTTCTTTAGAATATTTATGAGATTCGTCCATACCAACACCAGGTATTTCCTTAAAAAATTTACGTGGGGATTTAAAAATGGTGAATATTTTGGCTAAAGCACTTTTACCAGATGCTTGTGGGCCTATAAATACATTTACATTTTTTAAAACTAAATCAACGTCTTTTATCGGCCCGAAGTCTTTGATTTTTAGTGTAGATTTCATAATATATTCACCAATACTTTGGACAAATATATTGCTTTGTGTATTACTCATGGATGTAATTTTTCAGTCAATTTTTTATAGGTTAATCTACCTTCTAATTTTTGAAGTGTTATATTAAACCTGTCTTTATCCGAAATTTTACGAGTATTGTAACGATATGAAGTTTCTGTGCAATAGCGTTGTAGATGTTTGGGGCTAACTTGGTGGTATATACCAAATATTGACCTTTTAAGGTGGGAAAAGAAGCCTTCAACAGTATTTGTATAAGCTACTCCCTTTCTATATTCACTTTGGGAATGGTTAACGGTTGCATGGCCTGCAAACTCGTCTATTAAACCCTGATAAGAGAGGTGAGTATCTGTAATAACTAAAGCATCTGGCTTTACATTTTCTCTTACAACGTCTTTAAAAGTCTTTTTGCCTATTACGGTTAATCTGGCCTTACCATCTCTTTGCAGCAATCCCATAACAGGAGTTTTGTTGTCAATTCCCCTGTCTTGGTAGTAGCTGCGTCTTTCCCTGTTCATCTTATCAAACTTTCCTCCCACCCATGTTTCGTCTACCTCTACAATATTATCCAGCGGCTCTGGGTCTGTTTCACCCATTATAAGCCTAATACGGTGGTTTATGAACCAAGCTGTCTTTTGGGTTATTCCCAAATCTCTGGCTAACTGGTGGGATGATATGCCCTTTTTGTGGGCTGTTAAAATATATACTGCACACATCCAAGTGGAAATCGAAACCTTGGAGTTTTCAAAAATTGTCTTTACCGTTACCGTAAAATCTCTTTTACAGGTTTTGTCTTTACAGCGATAAGTTTTCCCGTCTTCAACTTATAGGGTTTAGCCGCTCCGCAATGAGGGCAAATAGGATTGCCTCCCCATCTCATTTGTTCCATATGTTCCCTTGCTACTTTCTCGTCCGAAAGGGTAGCCATCATCTCTTTTAAATTTTTGAATAGCATAAAATTTAAGGTGATAAAATTCCGCAGAGCGGAAAGGTTAATACAATTAGTTAGAGAAAGTAACCGAGCGACAAGGAGTTTAGTTTTTACCTAACCTGCTGTTATGTCAGTTTGACAAGGCTTAAAATTTAATTTCAAATAGGAGCGGGGAGGATGGGAACATTTGCTAACCACTTTGGAATCCCTTTGTGGGAAGTGGTATATCGTAGCCAAAGAAGAGGCAAAAACATTGCCTAATTTTTTTACAATTTTGCACTAAAATTGAGCATTAAGTATCTTAAATGGAATGACAATTTTTTTATCCTATAATATTTTATTTAAAATAATCATTTATAGTTTATTACATAATATATTGACTAATTAAATATAAATATAATGATCCTATTTATCTTTCATTTACATGTTTGTATAAATAAGATTTGGATTTGTAGTAGATTGGATTAATTGATTAGTTAAATTATTGATTAATATTTAATTATGAAATTTTAATTGATATTAATTTCATCAAACGGGTTTATTTTTATAAAGCTAATGCTTACTATCTTCTATTCATAGATATTGAACGGATATTTTTATTATTACCAAATCACTTCGGTGCCGGCAGAATTAAAGGTTTCTGATTTACTCAATTTTTTACTCCTGTAATACTGTCAGCTATTTCCCCATTCCTCGATAACGATCCGGCCAAATAAATACTGCTTCGCAGATCGTTTCTATTGTATTTTCCAATTTTTGGAGTTTTTGTCCGGATAATGGCATTTTCAGTAGCTATTTAATTCTTAATTATTTTACATTCAATGTGTTATGCGTTTGGCATGGTTTGGGAATAATACATAATAGCTGCGAATGACTAGGAAGGGAATGAAAATGGAAGCAGCACCGTAAAAGCGACTTTAAACTTCTTATTATAGGGCTCTTCAGTGTTTAACAAGCCGTTTAATCTGGAAATGGATCACCAAATTAAACGGCTTTGTTGTATGCTGAGGTTTCTGTATAGAACTCAATAGTTCTTTGGCCGTACTTTATGTACTTAATGGTTTTATTTCCATTATTGATAAATACTGTCCGGAATATGGAAAGAAAAGAAGTGGCTGTTATCATTAAGTTGTTGAAAATAAATGTTTTATGTTTTTGGCATGATATAGGAAAACATATTGGTACAAAGAAACCAGTTTTTAACCCAAACCAAAGAAAATGAAAACGCTACAAACAACTTTTATCGGCCTGCTGAGTCTTATAGCAGTGCATGCTGCAGCCCAAACCAATCCCGTAAAATACAATTCTTTTACTGCCCTGGCAGATAAGAATAAAATTGATCTTAACTGGGCCGTATCAAATGAAACAGGTGATGTTTATTATGAAGTGGAAAGGTCTTTTGACGGAAAGAATTTCACTACAGCAGGTCTTGTACTGGATGGTATAAACGAAGGGAGCGGAACTAAAACCTACCGGATGAGGGACAATACAATTGCTGTTAAAAACAGGCCGGTTATTTATTACCGGGTTAAACAGAAAGGAGCAAATGCCGCAGAAGGTTATAGTGAAGTAATTGAGATCAATTCGAAATAATGGGTGGACAGTTCGTCCGCTTGCACAGGATTATACAACCTTATCATACTACTTGTAACATTGGGCCTCTTATAAACCTGCAATGTGCCTTGCCGGGAGTGCTGAATGTTTCAAAGAAAAAATGACTAAACCAGGCACAGAAATATGAAGGGCTGTTATTAAAATGGGTTTACCCTGATAACAGCCCTCTATTTTATACAAAACTTTTAAAATTGGCCCATATGAAAAAAATATTGGCTTACCTTGCAAACCGGAAAACACACAAACTGTTTAAATTTTTTAATACAGGTAAACAGTTGGACCCGGCACCCTCTTTCTGGGCACTCATTCCTTTAAAAGTGGAAGACAGTTTTAAGCGAAGGGAACGGCAGGATAATCCTGATTGAAAAAAGGACCGGAAAAGGGTTAATTTATAAAATAAATGATTTAAATTTCCTTACTAATAAAATAATCAGGCAATAACGAGCGTTTAAGACACAAACCTCAGGGATATTAACGCTTGTGCTTGGTTTACAAGATGTTTTCTTTGGGGGTTACAGAACCAAATAAGGTTCGTAAACAAAGTTCCGATTTCTATCGGGACTTTTGTTTTTTTGTGCCTGCTGGTACAGCTTAAAAATATTTATGAACTGAATTGCTGCCGTATGGAGGAGTTGCGAAATTTTGTACAGCACCTCGTGTAAATAGTGAAAGAATTAAAAATGACTAAGCAGTAGTTCTTTTGCGGGGCTCTTTTTTCGTGTTGATATTTTTCTTAACCTTCTTAGTGGAAGTTTCTGTCTTTGCTTTGCTGAATTTGTTTAAAACTGCCAATGGCTTTACTTCAGGAGTTCCTTCATTGTTATTCAATTCGAAGTAATAGGTCTTCTTTTGTTTTTTGCCGGACACTTCTTCTTCAACTTTCACATATATCTTTTGTGTTTCGACAGCCTTTTCTGCAGCCTGCATTGCAATATCTGCTAATTCTGCGTTCTTTTTAAGCAGCTCTTCGTTAATCAGTGCCAGCGCATATTCTTCTTCTGCATTTACTTCAGCAGGTTTAGTATCCCTGCTGGCCTTTACTGTTTGTTTTAAACTTCTTTTGTGTATAACAGGCAGGTTATCTGCTACAGGTTTATCATTAATAATAGTTTCAGCCTGCTGTTCCGTATAAGTGTTTTTACTTTCGTTAAATGATGCAAATTTTGCCGCCACCGGTTCATCATTATTTACCACCACCGGTTCCCCAGGTTTATTGAAAGTGTTTAATAAAGGAAGTACAGCCAGTATAAATGTTATAAGGGTAAGAGAAAGGCCGGTAAGCCTGATTTTCTGCGAAAACCGGATGCTTGTTTCCGGTGTAGTATTAAAAAGCCGCTTAACCCTGTTCAACAGGTCTTTTTTACCATTTGTGGCAGCCATGGCAAAAGCAGGTTGCTGTTGCTGTCTTTGTTGTTCTATCACCAGCAGGGCACTTGCATAATCATGTTTGTTGTATTGATAATTTAATACCCAGTCATCGCAGCAATGTTCTCTTTCTTCCCTTGCTGATCTGCTGAGTTTTATTATAAAAGGATTAAAAAACAATATTACTTCTACAGCAGACTGGAAAAAATTTATAAGGAAGTCATTTCTTTTAATATGTGCCAGTTCGTGCAGCAATACGGTTTCTACCTGGCCTGTAGTAAGATTATTTATTACAGCTGCAGGTAATAATATAACCGGCTTAAAGGCGCCAATCACTGATGGTACATCCACGTTAGCCGATATCCACACTGCCACATTCTTTTTTATTCCAAGGTGCAATGCAGTGTTTTTTACAAACAACCTGATATCTGCTCCGGCTTTGTGCAAACCGGTCGTCTTTATAAAGCGGGTAGCCCTGTATTGTTTTATAAACCGGTATACATACACCAAAAGCAACAGTATATACAGCAATGCCATCCAGGGCAGTACGGACATAAACTTTTGCATCATAAAAAGCTTACCGGTGCCAAAAAAGCTTATAGTTGTATACGCTGTATCTTTTAAAAGAAAATAGTTTTGAATCAGCGTGATGGTAAACCAGCTGAAAGAAAGAAAAAGGAGCAGGGTGCTTAAGTTGTATTTAAAGAGTGCCGGCTGTTTATTCGAAACTGTAAATAATTTATAGATCAGCCATAATAGCCCAGCCTGCCAAAGGCTGTTGCCAACGGCCCATCCAAGGGATGCTAAAAAATAAGCGTTATCGAAAACAGTTAGCGGCATAGCCGGTGGTTACTTTATACTATCTAAAAAGGTGCTGATCTCTTCCAGTTCTTTTTTGGAAGCTTTATAATTGCCAAGGGCCTGCATCACCAATTGGGCAGGTGAACCGGCAAAAAGGGAATCGATCATCTTATTCAGGAACATTGCCTGGGTTTTTTCCCTGCTCACGGCTGGTTGATACACATGAGTCTTGCTGCTGCTGTCCCGGGTCACCAATCCTTTGTCGAACATGATCTGCATCAGCTTCAGCGTGGTTGTATAACCAGCATCTTTTGTTTTAATGATCTCCTCATGCACCTCTCTCACCGTAGCGGATCTTTTTTGCCATAGCACCTGCAGTATTTCCAGTTCCCCCTCAGTTGGCTTGTGAATTTTTGTAGCTGTCATAATACGATTTGTTTCGTAAGTAAAAATAATGAAATATTTGAAATACGAAATCTTAAAATTTTAAAAGGCTTAAAATTGGTTTGCCCGGGATTAATGACCTGTATTTTCCTTTCTTAACTCAGCAGTGGTATGAGTGGTTCCATCATGGCTCCAGCCAGGCGGCTTGATAAAATATTTTATCCCGGTGATAAATGAGCCCGAGGCATAAGCTTTCCTAATTAACTCTCCCCATGTTTTAAAAGCCACCGTTACCGGGTTAAACGAACCGATATTTCTTGTAAGACCATATACCGGTCTTTCTTCTTCAGGCTGAAAACTTCCAAAGAGCCGATCCCAGATAATTAAAATACCACCATGGTTTTTATCCAGGTATTTTAAGTCGCTGCCATGGTGTACCCGGTGATGAGAAGGGGTGTTAAAAAAGAATTCAACAGGGCGGGGGAGTTTATGGATCATCTCGGTATGTATCCAGAACTGGTAAATAAGACTGATCTGCTGCATAAACAATATCCAGATGGGGTGAAATCCCACCAGCGGCATCCATGCCCAAAATAAAAAAGCGCCTGTGGCATTACCCGTCCAGGTTTGGCGCAATGCGGCGGCCAGGTTATAATGCTGTGAAGAATGATGCACCACATGACTTGCCCAAAAATAGTTTACATGGTGACTGGTCCGGTGAAACCAGTAATAAGAGAAATCATCCGCAAAAAACAGGAGTACCCAGTACCACCATGTACCTGCATCGAGTGTAATAAACCTGTTGCTATATAAAAATGTAAAGAGCCCAAAAATGAGCACTTTGGTAAAAAATCCGGTAATCACATTACCAATACCCAATGCAAGACTGCTGAAGGTATCTTTTGTTTCGTAAAGCTGCTTGTTTTCCCTGTACGAAAGCCAGGCTTCCAGCGAAAGCAGCAAGACGAAAAAAGGGATGGCATAATATAATATGGCAGGCGGCATACTGCAATTTACAAAACTGTGGTACTTTTTCACAGGCTGAATTTTTTATCCTATGTTTGTGTTATCTCTGATAGCGGCTATTTTGATCACTTCCTTTGATATACCGTTTCATCAGTGATTTAGCTTACCACAGTATTCCATTTTATCCTTCTTTTTATTATTTGATAAGATATCTCCCGGCAGGGAATCTTCCTGTATCCTTTTAAATCCACCCGCAAGTAATTCCATTTTCTGGACTTCCTGGCTCTTTTTCTTCCATTTTGCGGAAAGGCAAAAATCTACATTCCTCTGAAATGCAGGCCTGTATTGGGTTTCAGTATCTGGCACTAATCCTGATTTATCCTATGCGTAACCTCAGGAAATATGAAAAACTTTACAGCAATATTGATCCTCTTAAGCCTGGCCGGCCCTGCTTCCGCACAACGCCTGTGTGGTTCTGACACTTATTTGTCTAACCAGTTAAAAAATAACCCTTCTTTAGCTGCCGGTTATAAAGCTGCTGACGAGCAAATTGCTAAAACTCTTTCAACAGGTGCCAGGAAAAGAGATACTGCTTCAAATGAGATCATTAATATCCCGGTTGTAATACATGTTATATATAAAACTGCAGCACAGAATATCAGTGATGCACAGATACAGTCCCAACTGGTATCATTGAACAATGATTTTGCACACCAGAATGCTGACCAGGCAAATACTCCAAAAGTTTTCCGTTCACTGGCTGCTGATGTTAAAATAAAATTTTGCATTGCTCAGGTTGATCCAAAAGGTAAAAGAACAAGCGGTATCATCAGGAAGTATACTAATACGGATGTATTCAGTGCAGATGATGCCATGAAATATTCTTTAAATGGTGGCGATGATGCATGGGACAGTAAAAAATACCTGAACATCTGGGTATGTAACCTGGGTGGAAGGAGTTTAGGTTATGCCACTGCCCCGGGTGGTCCTGCAATGTTAGATGGTGTGGTAATTGCCTTTGATGCTTTTGGAACAACCGGTACATTGCGTGCTACATTCAATAAAGGCCGTACTGCAACACATGAAGTTGGCCACTGGTTAGGTTTAAAACATATCTGGGGCGATACTGATTGTGGAGATGACGAAGTGGATGATACACCAAGACAGAAATCTTATAACTACGGTTGTCCTTCTTTTCCTCGTGTTACCACTTGTTCTCCTGATGCAAATGGCGATATGTTTATGAACTACATGGATTTTTCTGACGATGCCTGTATGAATATGTTCACCATGGGCCAGGCTGCAAGGATGAGGGCTTTATTTGCAAAAGGTAACCTGCGTAATTCATTCCTGGTTTCATTTGCATGCGACAGTACGCTTGTTCAGGGTGGCCCGGTGGTTGAAGCACCTGCTGATACTACTGTTACGCCCGCCGTTCCTGTAGCTGCAAAAGCTTATCCTAACCCGGTTCATTCAACAGTAACGATTGAATGTAAAGCTGCCAGCAAATTATCAGTGAAACCAGTAGCTGTTTACAGTATTGCCGGTGTAAAGGTTTTTACAGCACAGCTGGATAAAGAAAAAACAGAATTTAATTTTTCTTCTTTAAAAGCGGGTATTTATATTGTAAAAATTGGTGAAGGAAAAGACAGCGTTATCACTAAATTGATTAAAGACTAATTTTCACTTATCAACTGTGCCACCTGTTCTGCAACGATGGGGGCCAGGGCAACACCCATACCGCTCATTCGTACACAACAAAAAATATCAGGTTGCAATTTTTTTACGATTGGCATTTTTTCGCCACCCATACCCATGATACCGCTCCAGCGGTCGGTTACGGTAAATGAACCGGCGGCTGTAATATGTTCATGAATAAATTTTTCCAGTTCGTTTTGTATGGTGGTTGTTACCAGCATTTCATCCGTATCTTCAGTTTCAAATGCTTTATTTCTTGCGCCACCTATTAACAGCCGGTTCCCAAGGTTGCGGAAATAATAAAATCCCCTGTCAAAATGAAAAGTGCCCTTCAATGTAAAACCAGGGATAGGGCTTGTTACAAGTACCTGCCCACGGCTGGGATGTATATCTAAGGCAGGTAATAACTGTTTTGTAAATGCGTTTGTGCAGAGCAGCAATTTTTTTGCGGAGAAATTGATGTGCTGGTTTGTTTCAATGATCACTTGATTGTTTTTTTGCTCGAAACCTTTTACATCAACACCTGTTAGTACCTGCACACCGGCCTGCTGTACTTTCTTTAATAGTGCCTGTATCAATTTACCTGAATGCAGTCCCCCCTCTTCTTTATTTTCAATTAAATGAGAAAATCCCTTCAGGTTAAAAGTTTTTAGTTTTTCATCTGCAACGGTATATAAATTGTCTTTGCCTGTAATGGTTTTAAGTCCTGCATTCAACCACTCCAGTTTTTCAATACCCGCTTGCCAGTCTGCTGAATTTTCAGCAAAACACTCATAACCGCCGTCATGACAATAATCAATAATATCAGCTGTAAAATATCTTCTTATTTCCTGTAAACCTTTGTAACGCATCTCCACCAGTCGCCAAAGGTTATCTTCGCCCATGGTGATGGTATCATTAATAAGTTCAGAAGGACTTCCGAAACAACTGAAGCCGGCATTTCGTGTACTGGCACCTGTTGGTATGATGCCCCGTTCAAGTATGGTGATTTTTTGTTGGGGGTCTGATTCAAGCAGTTTTACAGCGCTCCACAAACCAGTAAAACCACTGCCGATTATGATCACATCCTGTGGTGCATAAAATGTCTCTTTCTCCCAAATGGATACCTGTGGCATAGCAATCTTTCTGTTAAAGTTCCCAAAAGTAAAAACTTATTTTTCACCGGTAAAACCGGCGGTACTATTTTTGTTTAAAATCTATACAATGAAAAAACTATTTACAGCATCTGCTATTATTTTATTCAGCATTTCTGCCAATGCCCAGGGTATTAAGGGGTTTTTAAATAAAGCTGTTAAAAAAGACAGCACCAATAAAAGCATTCTTGATAAATTTTCATCACAGGGCGGTGGGAGTGGTTTAAGCAATGACGATATTGTAAGTGGTCTAAAAGAGGCTTTAAGAGTGGGTACCGACAGCAGCAGTAAAAAATTAGGCAGTATTGACGGCTATTTTGCCGACGCCGCTGTGAAAATTTTAATGCCCGATGAGGCAAAGAAAGTAGAAAGCACCTTAAGAAGTGTTGGAATGGGCAGCCTGGTTGACAAAGCTGTTCTTTCGATGAACCGTGCTGCAGAAGATGCAGCCAGCGGTGTTGGAGATATTTTTTGGGATGCTATTAAAAAAATGACGGTAAACGATGGTCTCCAGATCTTAAAAGGTGGTGATTTTGCAGCCACCGAATATTTACAAAAAACAACCACCACCACACTTACTGAAAAGTTCAGGCCAGTAATTGAAACATCCCTTGCAAAAACAGATGCCACCAAATATTGGAAAGATGTATTCAGCAATTACAACCGTTTTTCTACAAAGCCTGTCAATACTGATCTTACGGCATACGTAACGGAAAGAGCATTGAAAGGATTATTCTACCAGATCGGTCTACAGGAGCAAAAGATCCGGAAAGATCCTGCTGCACAGGTTACAGATATTTTGAAAAAAGTATTTGGTAAATAATCAGCTGGCTACTTATCATATTTGCATAAAATAAAAAGGCTGCAACTGCAGCCTTTTTATTATCCACCATTTTGCATTGCGTCATCAGACCGTCTTTCAAACTCTTTCCAGTCGCTTTTGGAAGGAGTGAAGAAGTCTTTTATTATTTTCCATACATATCTTAATATTCTCATACTGTAAAATTAAGTTTTGTAACGCAGGGCCAAGGTTTTTGCAATGATATTATTGTACTTCATTATACTGCGTTTCTAACTCTGTCCTATTTCTTTTATTTTTACGGTTATGGAAAATGTAACCGTGATAATCCTGTTGTTGTTTGGTATAGCTTTTATTGGCATACTAAGTAACAAGTATAGATTTCCTTTCCCGATAGCACTTGTGCTTTGTGGTGTTTGTATCAGCATCATACCCGGGCTGCCGGTAATTGCATTAGACCCTGAAATTGTTTTTATAATTTTTTTACCGCCACTGTTATATGGTGCAGCCTGGAATACCAGCTGGCACGATTTTAAAGCAAACCTGCGCCCTATCAGCCTTGCGGCAATTGGGCTGGTGATTTTTACTACTGTACTGGTGGCCATAGCAGCTCACTGGTTAATAAAAGGTCTCGACTGGCCTACTGCTTTTTTAATAGGTGCTATTGTATCGCCGCCGGATGCGGTTGCAGCCACATCTGTTACAAAAGGGCTTGGACTTCATCCAAGGATCATTACAATACTGGAAGGAGAGAGCCTGGTAAATGATGCAAGCGGTCTTGTCGCTTACAAGTACGCATTGACGGCAATTACTGCAGGTAATTTTGTTTTGTGGCAGGCTGAGCTTAATTTTTTAATGGTGGCTGCTGCCGGTATTGCAATCGGTCTTATCCTCGGTTACGGTATGTACCTGATACATAAAAAATTTGTTTGTGACCCTGTTGTGGAGGTAACCTTTACTTTTCTAACTCCTTTTGCGTCTTATTTACTGGCGGAACATTTTCATTTTTCCGGTGTGCTGGCTGTTGTTGCAACGGGTTTGTATTTATCGTTCCGCTCCGGAGAGATATTTACTCACCAGAGCCGTATCATGGCTTATGCGGTATGGGATGTAGTCGTATACATTCTCAACGGGCTCATATTTGTATTGATAGGTTTACAATTACGCAGTGTGCTGGCCGGTATCAATGATTATCCCACCACCTCATTGATACTGTACGGGCTGGCGATCAGTTTTGTTGTTATCATTATCCGTTTTATCTGGGTGGTGCCGGCTGCTCTCATTCCAAGAGCACTCAGTAAAAAAATAAGAACGAAAGAAGCTTTTGATCCCCGAAACCTGGTGGTGTTTGGGTGGGCTGGCATGCGTGGTGTTGTATCAATGGCGGCGGCGCTGGCATTGCCGCTTACATTACCAAATGGAGCCGAATTTCCTCACCGTAACCTGATCATCTACCTGGTCTTTTGTGTGATATTATCAACCTTGGTTATACTTGGGCTTACATTGCCCTGGGTGATCAGGAAGCTTGGTATAAAACCACATTCTGTTGCTGCAGAAGAATATGATGTTCGTACACAGGTTGTAACGAATACCATTTCACACATAGAAGAAAATCTTTCACTATTACAGGACGAATTGCTTCATAACATTAAAAGCAAGTACGAGGTAAAATATAACCGGTTGCAAAAGACAGACCTGCCTGCAAATTATTTTGGAAAAGGTCAAACGCTTGCCGGCAATATCTTTAATGAATTCACGCAGTTGCAGATCGACCTGATAGGAGTGGAGCGGAATACGCTGGATCAATTGCACCGGAATGGCCAGGCAAGTGAAGAGATCATCCGTAAGATAGAAAGGGAACTTGACCTGGAAGAATCAAGACTGAAGCTGGAAATTTATACTTCTTAAAAACTATTCATCCACTGTATTATTGATATTGCTTCCCTGTATAATGCTGATAGCATCCTCCGTTTGAATATTCATGGTAGGCGTACCATTGAAATTGGTGATCTTACCGGTAACACAAATCATTTTGCCCATCAGGAACTGATCCGGTTTATAGCTGAAATTGGGAACAAAGTCTTTAAAGATGCTGATGCTGAAAACCTGGTTGGGGAATTTTTTATCAAGGTTGATAAAAATATTTCCTTTTGATGAAAGCTTTGTGCTTACAACCGTACCGCACACTTTTATATTCTCATTTTTACCAACATAGTATTGTGCCTGTATTGAATTGAATGTATTACGTGGGAGGCTTTCTGCCTTCAGAGGATTTACATCACCAATCTCCCTTTCACCCACCCATTTATTAACATCAAAACTGCTTTCAATTTTCTTTTCATCATCATCGGGTAGGGCAGGAAAGAAATCAAGCCCTGTTAAAGCTTCCACACTGTCAATTGAAACGGCATAGTTCATTACAGGATATTCACATTCCTGGTTGGGCATTAAAAAGGCAATGCTTCTTTTATTGACCAGGTCAAGGCATACTTTATAATACAGTTCAGGTATACTTACCTTGTTAACACCCCGTTCAATTTTTTTGAGGCCGGGTTTTAATACGCCGCCGGAAACTACATATAACTGAACATTGTTTCTCACCACGTATTGCCTTACTGCATCTTCCATCTCTGCCCACCGTCCACGGTTCAGTTCTGCTTTTTGAGGCGACATATTTGAGTAGAGATAACTTTCTGAGAGTGCTTTCTTAGAATACCTGAAATCAGCGGAAGGTGCCAGGTGGCCACGGTCGTATCCAAATGGATCGTATTTGAATGTACTATCAGGTTGGGGTATACGCAAAAAATAATCGGCTTCCACTGCAGAGCCTGTTTTAATGGAGCTGTCAGGACGGAAGTCATTACTGCGGCCTTCATTGCCCCTTATCACATCAGGGATAATAACATGTGCCACCCATTTGGCCTGCTCATATGGTTCAGCATACACAAGAGCGTATGCATTGTGATAAACTACTTCTTCGCCGGGTAATAAGGCAGGTAAGCCAATGGCTTTTATATCTTCTCTTATTTTTTGAAGCTTGAGTGTTTCTATCAGCTGGAGCAGGCTGTCTTCTTTCTTTTTTACAAGCGCCAGTTCAGTTTCAGCTTTGGAAATCAGTACAACAGATGTTTGCGAAAAGCAAGCAACGGGCAATAAGGACAATAACAGCAGCAGTACTTTCATAAGTAAAGTTGTGGTCAAAGATAAGTATTTATTGAGAGCTGCTGTATTGCGGGAAAGTACAATGTGTTAAAATTATTTTATGCTTAATTCGTAGCCCAGCTGCAGGTACATACCGTAAAAGTCAAAATTATTCCAGGCTTCCACAATCTGGCCATCTTTTATTCTTCCCATAGATGTGCCTGTGAATTTAACAGCTTTACCGGTTTCGTTGTGGATGGCTGTAACCGTACAAAGTGCACACTCGATGTCATCTTCCTTAATCACATCATCCACGTTTACATGGATATTGCTGAATTGTGTACGGAAGCCATCATAAAAGTTCTTAAATCCTTCGCTTCCACGCAATTCACCTTCAGCCAGGCCATGGGCTATGATATCAGGTGCCAGGAATTTATCAATGGCGTCTTTGTTGGCCTTGTTCCAGGCTTCCTGGTACCAGCTGTGCATCAGTGTTTCTTTAGTGTTTCTCATGACAGTTAGTTTTAAATATTAAAAGATTGAAATTATTGCAATCCTAAAACATTGGCACCCTGTTCAAAAATAACGTCAACGGGTATACCTTTTTGTTGCAGTTTATCAAGGTCGGCCTGGAGACCGGGTTTAATCATTGCTTTTTCTTTCTGAAGTTTCTCAACCCCGGCTTTATCACCGTTCCCCTGGAGCGTTAATATCAGGCTGCTCAGTTCATTCATAGCCAGGTGAAACTTTTCAAAATTTACTTTATAATGCCCGGCAGCAGTTTTTTCAAAAGCGCCTTTATCTTCAAAGAAATTAAATGCCAGCATATTGGCTTTGCCATGTGCTTCGCCGGCGCCAAAACGTACCGAACGGATGATACCGGCCATAAAAGTTGTGTAGTAATCTTCAACAGGTCCGGGCAATTCGCCTTTTTCAACCAGTTTAGTCACCATGTATAAACCAAGTATATCGGCTTTTGCTTCTTCCAGCCAGGAGCTTTGTTCCTGCAATGCAGCACGTACCGTTCCTTTACCATTTACCGTATTTTTTATGCCGAGTCCGTGTGCCACTTCATGAAACATCACATCTGCAAAAAAAGCATCAAATTTAACCTGCGACAATTGTGAAGGATCTATAAATTCTTTTGCGATCGGCATCATGATATTATCAAATTTTGCCTGCATGGTATTTTTTAATTGCAGCCTTCTTGTACCCTTGGTAGTCTGGAGTTTTTCATCATTGGGCAGGTTTACAGCAATGGTTTTTCCGCCACTGTTACACTGGCCTGCATAGTACACCACATTATATGCATTCAGGTCGGACGATGTGCCAGGCTTTTCTGTTTTATATTTTGGATCAACAGGAATGCCCTGCTGTAATTCGGGCAACATGGCTGCATATTTTGCAAGCCGCTGGCTCCACTCTTTATCTTTTACCAGCACGTAGGCTTCATAAGCGTTTCTAGAATTATAAAGACCATCTTCATAGCTTTCTATGGCACCGATTACAATATCAATGTCATTTGTCTTCATGTCAAGCCATGCGATGTCGCTTGGGTTATAGTTGTCTGTTGTAATTGCAACTGCACGCAGTTCCAGGTATTTTTTTAATGAAGGGTCTTCTGCAATTGCCGCAGCCTGTTTTAAAAAGCCTGCCGCTTTTTCAAGCTGATCTTTATAAGCAATATGATAGGGGATGGAGATTAATTTACCTGCACTGTCCCTCCTGATAATAGAATACTGGCCGTGTTTATCAGCAAGTGTTGATTTATCCAGTTCATCTTTTGTCATGTCAGCAGGGTAGAAGCCGGCACCCAGTGGTTTTTCACCCACGCCTGCAACAAAAGGGGAGTCTGCATTTAGTTTATCCCATGGCCCATAGTTCATCATCACAAATTTTTTTGTGTCCGCATCAGTGATGGAATTAAGCAGGCTGTCTTTATTCTTTCCATAGCATTGCTGCCAGTACAGGTCGTTCATAATATCTGCAGCCTGTATCAGCAACGGTATCATTTTCTTTTCACTGTCGGTAAGCTTTGAGATATCTGTTGTCAGCTTTACTGTTGCAAACGATCCCGCTCTTTCAGCAGCGTATGATTGTATGACAGTATCCTTTTTTTGTTCGGTTGTATTACCAGTTTCAGAACTGTTGTTACATGCTGTAATGAATAAGGAAGCTGACACAGCAGCGGGTAGAAATATTCTTTTCATTGGAGGCAAGAAGTTGATGAAAATTTTGTTGTGTGAATATAAGTAATAATGCTGATAAGAGTAATACTTTATATGGCTACTGTTTGTTCTTTACTTCAAAACTTACAGTGCCAATCGTCTTTTCCTTTTTACTATTGATGAATTCGGCCAATACCCTCCCGGTTTTATTAATACGCACCGTAAAACTACCATCGCCGGCGGCAACAACTCTTGCGCCAGGAATTTCCATGGCTATATCTTCCGGTTTTACTTTTTTCGCAACAACTTTTACCAGGTTATCGGTGTTTGCAAAAAGCGTGTAAAGTTGTTCAGTGCTTATTTCAAGATCAGGATGATCAAGTATAAATGTAATGGGTTGACGGCGGTATGCTTTAACAGGTTTCCCTTTAAAAATAGCTGGCGTCCACTTGCCTGATTTTTGCAGTACACGTACCACTTCTTCTTCCATGCCATACCCTAATTTTGTCTCGGGTTTAATATTGCTTACCGAACCATCTGTATCTACAATGAATATGGCAGTAACTGCATATTTACCCGCCGGGGCATCATTGGAAACGGGCACCCCCGCATTTAGATTTTTCTCCAGGAATTTTTTCCATGCTTCCAGTCCTCCCGGGAATTCCGCTTCTGTTTCAACTTTTGTAAATACACCTCCGGTTGTAAAGTTTACAGTATCTGGTGCGGCTTGTGCTGTTACGCCCATACTGGAAAACATATAAAAGGAGAAAATGGCTATTTTAAATAATTGCATCGGTTGGATATTTACGAAAAATGAATTGCCCATGCTGCAACTTAATCGAATTAATCAGTACAAAGAAGACCGGGACAATAATATTATCAACAGGAATTATTGAATCTTTTGCAATACGCTAAAATAAAAGGGGGGCCGAAGCCCCCATCTTTTACCTTTCGTAACCTTAACCTTACTCTTTAATAATTCTTGAAATAGTTATTTCATTGTTGTTGCTGATCTCCAGTATATAGATGCCTTTAGCAAGATTCGCAAGACCATCGAGGATAAACTGGTTATTGCCTTTTGCTGCTTTATAGCTGCCTGTCTTCACGAGTTTGCCTTTCATGTCAAGCAGCCGGGTTTCCACGATACAGTTTGCGTTTGCAGTAACGCTCACATATATATTATTTTTCGCAGGATTGGGCCATGTACTCACGCTTGTATTTTTTATCAATTTCAGCGTGGCTGTATTGCTGTAAACAGTTTTACCATTGTTGCTGATTGCTTTGATACGGTAATAAACTGCCGCCAGGTTCTTAAGAGCCTTTGTATTATCCGAAATGTGATAACTGGTTGCGTTACCATTATTTGCAATTGCGGTAACAGTGTAAGCGGTGCTGCTAAAGGCCCGTCCATCAATACTTCTCTCCACTTCGTAATGACTGATATTATTCTCTGCTTTCAGGTTCCATGAAATTACTGCCGCATCATCCTGCATAGAAACCTGCGCCAGTATAGCTGCATTAGCAAGTAAACTGAGCTTGATAAGCCCGGCATCCAGCCCGGTTATTGTTGCACCGGCGTTAGCCGTAAATGTTGCCGTATAACCGGATGACTGGCTAGCATCGCTGTTTGTTTCATCATTTATATCAGTGCCATTGCTTGCTGTAAAAGCATAAGAAGCCGGGGGAGCAAATTCTAAATAATAAGAACCTGCCGGCAGGTTACTAAAACTGTATGCTCCTGCTGCATCGGTAATGGCAGTGGCAATTGCTGTACCTGAATTGTTATATAAAGTAACGGCTGTGTTCTCAACGCCCGGTTCACCTGCATTTTGTATTCCATCGCCATCTGTATCCTGCCATACTTTATCACCAATTACAACGGTTGAATCAATCTTTATAATAACCTGCAGGGTAGCGGCGCAGGAGGCATCTGAAACTGTTACATAGTAAATGCCGGTATCCGCAGCTGTAAAATTGCTGATCGTTATGGCTGCAGTTGTGGCAGTAAAATTATTAGGACCAATCCAGTCATAGGTTGTTCCGCCTGTTGCAGTAACAGTAAGGTTTTCACCCAGCCTGCCTGCGGCTGTTACCGGTACAGCAGGTGTAATGCTGCAATAGAATCCCTGGTCCCATGACAGGTCATTTTCATTATTACTGATATTTGTAATAGAGGTCATTACAGCAGGCTTTCCATTGTATGTTATACTGGTGCCGTCAGAATTATTGCCAGCATTGCTGCCTGGAGCATTTAGCGGTGACGCTGAATACCCTGCCGGTATTTCGTACACGGCATAATAATCTGCCGGGGGTAGATTAGAAAACAGGTATGCACCACCGTTACCAGTAATGGTGAAGCTGAACATAGGATCTGTTGCAGGGTTTTGAATACCGGGAGAAACAGGTTTAAATAATCTTACGATCACGCCATCAATACCTCCTTCTGCAGCACCCTGTATTCCATCATGATCGGTATCATACCAAACTTTGTCACCAAAAAATCCTGGTGAACCGGCAAGAGTTTTAATACCCACCTTAACGGGCTCTGCTGGAATTAAGGCTGTATTGTTATCAGCACGGGTGGCTGTAAATGCAAAGGAACTCCATGCAATGTCGCCTGGCTTTGCTTTAACGGGTGCCCTCATTGGCCAGCTGAATACAAGTGAATCTCCGCCGGCAAGGGTAGTGGTACCAAAGTCTATTTTTAATGACTGCACCTGTGTAAGATCTGCAGGCGGCGTTGTACTCCAGTCTGCCGTAATACAATCCGCAGGGTAGGGTGAAGGGCTTGATGGTTGTTTTACTTCATCCCTGCATGGATTTGCAACAGTGGAATAATAGACAGTAACACCAGCTGGCGCAGCAATAGGGCCTGCTAAATTTGGCCTCCATTCAGATGCCCTCAGCGTTGTATCAATTACACCCCTGTCACCTTCGTAAGGAAGTATATCTACAAGGGTTATGTTTTTCATTGTAATATTTCCTGTATTCTTTACAACCAGTTTATAATCCGCATTACCGCCGGGAACAGTATTGGCAACAGCGGGATACTTGGTGTATACACTATCAAGTAAGCCTTTTACCAGTTTTACTGATTGTAGTGATGCTGATGGAAGCACAGATAAGTCACAACTGCGGTAATTGCTGTTGGCCCTACCAAATGTTTCTGTTGTATTACCATCCAGGTCCCAGTCTTTTGTGTCGGTAATATTTCCGTAATTGTATTCAGCACTGTTAATAGAAGCGTTTGATGCTGTTGCAACAAAATTGCCGGTATATTTTGTGCCGGGTGTTAATGATGCCCCTGCTGCCGTAACAACATTCACTGAAAATGATTTGCCGTGTGGCAGCACGGTGCCATCAGGAAATGTCCAGCGGTACATATCCTGGTCAGCACCTGCTATTGTAATATAGTTTTTTACGATCTCTAATACAGGGATTGCTGTAATGCCGGAACTTGCTGCGTTAAAACTTTCCAGGCCAGGTATATATTTAAATCCTGAAGGTATAAATATGGCGCAGACCGGGTTTAATGCATCCGCATAACCATTATCTGCAATTACATTACCTGTAAAAGTTACGGGCTGATCAATACTTACCGGCGAAGCACAGCCAGGGCTGCTTGTGATGGAAAAATTTATTTTAGATGTAGAAGGCCTTGGATTAATTGTTACATCCGCACAGGCAGTTCTGTTTACAGGTAAACCGGGTGTGGTGCTGTTCCACGTAATGCAATTGGTAGTGACCGTACTGCTGCTTACTTCAACAGCTTTGAGATAAATTAAGACATAGCCGTTTGCCGGCCAGTTTGTATTGGCAGGAAAAGGTGGTACAAAAACAAATTTTATTTTGGTAACATAACCGCCGTCCGGTGGTGTTGCAGGGAGAGAAGTGCCGGCTGGTAATATGATCCAGTTGCCCCCAGAATTATCGGTTTGATATTCGTAATGATCAATAACACCTGCAGCACCATCAACTCTTAAACCATTAAAAGGTGAAGTGGTATCTATCCGAAAATAGGAAGGAATGTCTTCTACTATACTCAGGCTGTCGAGCGGTACATTACCGGTATTGGAAAAACTTAAATAATAGGAAACAGTTTGCCCAGAATATATTGTTGATACGGGTGCACCTTTACCAATAACCGCACTCACTACCGGTGTTGTTAATCTTGTTCCTTCAATTAAATCTGGTGTGCATGAACCCATGGGAAAGCCATTTGCCAAAGTTTGCGGCGATTGACCGAGTGGTGTAAACTGAACAGTGGCGGTATTGGTAACAGAATCTCCTGCATTAAAAGCCGGGCTGTTATACCTGACCGCTATATCAACATAGGGAATGAAATTCATTTGCCAGCCACTGCTGCCTTTATAGAAAGTAAGATCAGGTATTTGAGCTGTAACAATACCGGTGCCGGCATCATATACTGCATCATACTGGTATGAATTGCCTTTGTAGACTTTGGCGCTTATAAATTCAGCGCCTGCAGGTAACTGATCCATAATAGAAATACTACCGGGTTTCAGTGTTCCATCAGGAAAGCCGTAAGAACCATCACTGCCGTGTATATATACACGGTAAGTTGTTGGATAGCCAACAGCTCCGCCATTTAGTAATATTTTTTTTGCACAAAGAAATGCAGCAGCATGTGCTGTTACCGTATTGGTAACAACCTGCGAGGAATGCCCGCCATTGTCTGTGATCACTGCGGTTGTGGTAAGGGGCGTATTATCCAGCGTTGTGAAATTTTGTGTGATAACACTGAACTCCAGCACACCAGAGGATCCTGATGCCAGCGGGCTGTTAAATGGTATTACAATTTTCTTATCTCCCGATGATGTATAAACGAAACTGGATGCCGGTGCATCAACGGTGCCTACAAATGACCCGGCCATCAAAATATTATCCGGCAGGTCTATTGTTGCCTTCATCCCTATGGCAGAGCCTGTGGTGCTGGAGACGGAGTAATTCAGTTGCAGGGTATAGGTTTGCCCTGCCAGTATGGAGGTTATATTGTTTTTTTCAACCAGCGAGGTTGATATAGTAACCTGGGCTGCTGATTTCTCAGCGCCCAGGAACATGACTGTCCATAGTATAATAATAAAACTAAGCCAGTAATTTTTTTCATTACTAATTTTCATTGGAGTATCGATTTGGAGTAATAGTAAAGAAGTGCCGGTTCTTTACTTTTTTGTTTGCCTTATTCTTTTATAACTCTTGTAATGTTTACCTGGTTATTGATATTGGTTTCAAGTATGTAAATACCCCTGGCCAGGTTGCTGAGTCCATCGATTATAAACTGGTTATTACCCTTTGTCACTTTATGACTGGTTGTTTTTACCAGCTTACCTTTCATGTCCAGGAGTCTTGCTTCCACGGTACCATTCGCAGCAGCAGTAACGCTCACGTATATGTTGTTTTTAGCAGGATTCGGCCAGGTTGACACTGCTGTGTTTTTCTGTATTTTCAGAACAGCTGTGTTACTGTAGGCTATTTTACCATTTTGCCCAATGGCTTTAATGCGGTAGTAAACAGCCGGCAGGTTAACCAGTGCATTGATGTTGTCTGTAACATGGTACGCATTGCTGTTCCCGTTGTTGGCAGTTGCTGTCATCGTATAAGCTGTCCTGCTGAAAATCCTGCCGTCAACGCTTCTTTCCACTTCGTAATGGCTGATATTATTCTCTGACTTTATATTCCATGTAATCATTGCGGCTGCATCCTCCATGGTAGCAAGCGCTGTGATATGGGCGTCTGCCAGTACCGTCATTTTTATCATACCAGCATCAATGCTGTTCATATTTACACCTGCAGTAATTGTAAATGGTTCTGTGTAGCCTGATGTTGAGTTGGCATCACTGTTGGTGTCATCATTCGTGTCTGTTCCATTACTTACTGTAAACTCGTAAGAAGCCGGGAGTGAAAACTGTATATAGTAGTTGCCTGCTGCAATGCTTCCAAATTGGTAAACACCAGATGTATTGGTAACTGTAGTTGCAACTGTATTGCCAAACGCATCAAATAAGGTTACCGTTACGTTTGCAATACCTGGCTCACCGGCATCCTGTATACCATCGCCATCGTTATCCTGCCATACTTTGTCACCGATTGTTGAAGTGGTGCTGCAACCGGTGTTAATGGTAAGATTTGTGGTAACGATGCTGTCGCAGCCTATGCTGTTCACAAGCGTATCTGTATAAGTTCCGTTAGCAGTATACGTATGTGCGCCAATGGTATAGCTGCCACCTGAACAGATGGTGATATTCTGGCTGGCAGAAGTTGGTGTACATACACATGGAGCTATTGTAAGTGCATAAGTCTTTGTGAGATCATAGCAGGTACCCGGCACCGTTACCCTTACCTGGAAGGTACCGGTATCTGCCATGGAGGTTAATATTAAGGGTAAAGACGGACCTGTACCGATTAACGCAGCGCCGGCGCCTGTGCCGCTTATTTTTTTCCATTCAAACTGCGAACCTTCATACAGTGAATCTGTAAAAATGTTTACGCTCTGGGGGAAGGCACAGGCTGTGATCTTGGCCGGGCTGGTTCTTATTACAGGACTACTTGCTTTTACCACTGCCACTGTTTTGGTAGCTGAGTTTAAACAGGCATCCATGATACGCACCGTTATTGAACTTTCCGATGACGGCAACGTAATAATGGAGCTTGTTTGCTGTGGCGCCGTATAGTGGTGTGGTGTTGAATTAATGATTTCAAAAGTATATGGTGATACACCGCCGGTACCTGTAAGGGCCACGGGGCTGCCACCACCGGCACAGGGTACAAAACTCTGTGCGGTTAAAACGGTTGGCTGAACATAGGGTTGCACGGTTATGGTATCATAACCTTCCGCTCCGCACAGGTTCGTCACATATTGAACGATATATGTACCCGGGTCTGCATCTGCCCATAAAACAACATTGGATTCTGCAACCCCGGAATATGTTGGTCTCCATGTTGAAAAATCGTTTTCTTTCCATACGTTAATAATTACATAGTTGTACCCGGGAATATCAGTGTACCAGCTGCCAATAATATCAGCCTTGTTGATACATTTATTTTTAACGGTGGTGGTATGTGTTATCAGTTGATGACCCAGGTGATCGTTGGTAATAGAAACTGTATCGCTTTTACCACAGGCATCTGTTACAGTATAGGTATATGTCTGGTCAGGTTCTGTACCGGTAAACTCCATCCATTGAACAGCTTCAGTCGGGCTGCTGGAAGGTCTGCCATTGTCTCCTGCAGAGTAAGTTATGGTATGAAGTATTGCAGATGCATTTGTAATTGGAGGTGCACCCAGGTATTGATTGATGGTTACAATGCCAATAGATCTTTGGGGAATGGTTACTTCCTGGTTATATTTTCCGACTTCACATTGAGTATATGCATCAACAGTTGTTTTCCAGTTATGGTCGAATGTTTTCAAACCGGAGGATGTTCTTCTTCCGCAGGCATCTTCTGTAAGGAATGAATATGTGCCGTCAGGTAATGTGAATACGCCGGTGCTGTTGGATGCAACGACTGTTGTATAATCACTTAAGTAGGCATAATAAGTAACGGGATTTGTCCATGCGCTTCCTTCGAGTGTTAGTGTAACGGTCGTGTTGGAACAATCTGTAAAAGCAACATTTGAATAGGCATTAACAAGAAAATTCAAATCATTTGAAACTGATTTTGAAACACCGCATCCATCTGTTACAGTAGTGTAGGTGCTTATAAGCCCATACGTAAGGTCAACACCGGTTATTGTATATGGAAAGGATGTTACTGTTTGTGGTGCTGTAAATGCGCCGGCAAGACCTAAAAGAGAGTCGTATGGTGTTACACTAATTGTGTATGGTGCCGGGATGGTTCCGTTTGCAGAGACATTATTTAACACCAGTCCATTATTGCATGTTAGTGAAACATCAGGTGTAAAACTCCAGTCGTTAGCAATAATAGAAGGTTGTATGTTCTGGACATTGCCACAGGCGTCAAATACATTGATCTGTACCCAGCCGTCTGCAATATCATTATTTCCATAGGTTGAAAATCCTAAAGGCAGGGTTGTTCCTGAATACAGTTTAGGTATCCCGCCATTATGGTGATACGAACGTATTTCGTAATGGCCGCCTGCAGGAAATGCCGGGCTGACATCCAGCGACACGAGACTGAAACTGTCACAGCCTATCCTGTTGATTACGGGATTACCAATAGTGAAAGACGAGGTGGCATTATTAATAACAGTTACATTTCTTGTTTGAATGTTGCTGCAACTGTCACCTGCCTGTACCTGGTAATTGCCTGATGGCAAATCTGTAAAGGTGCCGGTGCTGTTGATTGCACCAACCTGGGCAGGCCCGCTTATAATGGTATAAGTATAAGGAGCCCGTCCGTTCGTCATACTGCCTTGTATTGCTCCGTTGGGGGATGCACAGTCAGTTACCGCTGTGCTTACAGGCTGGTAGTCATTATTGCCTGGCAAAACATAGTTGCCTGTTATAGTAAAATTAGAATTAAATGCTGTGCCGTTTTGATCGACTACCCGTAACGTATATGCGCCGGGATACAATGCTTCAATGGTGTCCGGCAGGTCATTTGTACCATGAATGCCGGGATTTATATACTGGGGTGGGGCACTTGTAATGGATACCTGGTAAGGTCCGCCAGCGCCTGCGGTTCCGCTAATGATAACAGTACCCGTGTTTACACAACGGGATTCTGTTGTGGTAATGGTTTGTGCTGTAAGTACTGCGGGTAACAGCATTATTGCTACCAGTGAAGTGATAAAATAGTTTTTTTTTCCTGTTTTGTAGATTTGTTGTTTCATAGTTAATCAGATGTCCTGTTTTAAATTCTTTGGTGATTAAGAACGGAGAAGATCATTGCTGACCCTCCCCGGACTTTTTCGTCATACTATTCTTTAATTATTCTCAGAATATTTATTTCGTTGTTATTATTTATTTCAAGTATATAGATGCCTTTTGCATAGCCGTTCAGGCCATCGATAATAAACTGGTTATTCCCTTTTTGTACTTTATAAGTTTTCTTTAAAACCTGTTTACCTTTTATGTCCAGCAGTTTTGCTTCCACAATGCCGTTTACAGAAGAGGTAACGTTTACGTATACACTGCTTTTAGCAGGATTAGGCCAGATCGATACGCCTGCAGCCTTATCCAGTTTAACAACTGCCGTATTGCTGTAAACAGTTTTGCCTTCTTTACTTACGGCTTTAATGCGGTAGAATATAGCTGCGTTACCCGTAAATGAACCAATGTTATCGGTGGTATTGTAACTGTATGTTCTTCCGTTATTAGATCTTGCGGCAATTCTTATACTTGTAGCAATAAAGTTTCTGCCGTCCATACTGCGTTCCACGAGGTAGTAATCTGTATTGACTTCAGCAATGGCCGTCCATTCTATTGAAGAAGTGTTAGCAATAAGAGTGGCATTTAAACTGATACCGGTTACAGGTAGTGGTGTGATAGAGTACATGCCTGCATCGATATCATTTTCTGTTTCGCCATGTATTACTGTGAACACGGAGGTAAATCCTGTTGTTTGATTGGCGTCGCTGTTGGCAGGATTATTCAGATCTGTGCTGCTGCTCGAAGTAAACCTGTAGCCGGAAGGTAAGGTAAACCCGATCATATAATCGCCTGCAGGAATGTTACTGAAAGCGTAATTACCAAAGGCATCCGTAGTGGTGGTACTAACTACCGCATTAGTGCTTGTATAAAGTGTTACAGTTATATTGGCCATGCCCGGTTCACCGGCATCCTGCAAACCGTCAGCATCCTCATCCTTCCATACTTTGTCGCCAATGATGGTTGGCGTTAAATAACCGGCATCAATCGTGCTGTTATTTTTCTCATGGCCTGCAGAACCTGTATTAATATTGAATATCGGTGTAATGCCAGTTGCTGTATTCGCATCTGAATTACCATCAACACCTGTGCTGCTGTTTTCGCTGGTAAGCCCGTAGCCGTTATATGCTAAAGGGAACTTAATATAATAATCGCCTGAAGCTATATTTTCAAACAGGTAGTATCCAGGATTACTACTGCCGTCATTGGCGGTTGTGGTGGTGCCCACCAGTATGTCATTGCCATTGCCTTCAATACCGTCTGCAGCATTCCATAATTGTACAGTGATACCATTGATGCCATTTGACAGTCCATCATCCTGTAACCCGTTTCCATTAATATCTTTCCATACATAATCACCGATCGTTCCGTTGGCACAGTTGGCAGGATCATCTACCTTAACTATTATTGTTTGTACCCCGGCACAGCCCGGACCCCTGTCAATATATAATTGGTAGGTGATGTATTGTGCGCCCCCGCTTGTATTGGTGGGTTTATTAAAAGTTGGGCTAGCAATATTTGGATCACTCAGGTATGCAATGCCTCCCGGAGTTACTGCCGTCCACCTGTAACTATAACCGTTTACTGCTGCAGATCCAACAGGCGCAGTTGTTACACCGGCGCATACCGTAATATTTAAGCTGTCGGGCTTTACAGGTACTTCTGTTGTGGAAACAACAGGTACCGAACATATACATGCAGTTTTTGCAATAGTAGCCAGCAAAGGACATATACTACCCGCTGGTATTGTTTGTGTAAAATTAATCAACACACTATCACCTGGATTAACATTAATGTTTTGTACCTGTGAGCCGAGCAGGGTTTCGCCTGCGTTTACCTGCCCGTTCAGGTTTGCGTCATGGTAAAACTGTAAAGTAACAGGCGTACTTGTAGTAACAGGATATGAACCTGTATTTTTTAACCATACACTTGCATGTACTATTTCACCAGAAGGTGGATTTAAAGTTGTATAAGCAGAAAGGTTTGAGAGTTCCAATGATGTCCTCACAATATTGATAAAATTGTCATTGTCCTGTCCTGTTATCTGGCCAATATTACATGATTGACCTGTGGAAATACAAGTGGCGGTAAATGACATATTGGTATTTGCTTCAATGCGGATACGGTTCGTATCACAGGATATATTATCGTTTATACGTACCGGTACGGTAAATACAATAGAGTCACCTATGGCTACACCTGCCGGCATTGCCACACGGTAAATGGTACCACCGGGTGCATTAATAACCGCTGGTATACCTGTTGGTGCGTTGTGTATCTGGGTAATACCTCCAACAGCAGCTGCACCTGTATATACGACGAAGTCGATAAATTCCGCAGCAGAGGAAGTGAATGGCCCTTTATTAATGGCGGCAAATCTTACTGTAGAGATTTGATCATTACACATAGATGCATCTTCATTATTTAACCTTACTGTATAAGTATTATATGGTGTTGGTGCGCCGGATATCTTAACAGGTTCTGTTATCTGGTCGGTTGCGTAAATTCTTGCACCGCAAGGTTTGGTGCCTTCTGTAATAAACAGGAAGGTGGCATCTGATTTAAAATTACATGGTAAGGTAACAGCCTTAAAACGGATGTTGAACCTGTTGTATGGCGCTTCCATAACACCGGGTAATCCTGTCGTGCCCAGTGTGGATGCAAGTGATGGTGCAGCAGAAATATTCCATGCATAAGTACTGCCGGTTAATACAGGATCAGGAAGTGCTAACCATGTGCCGCTTCCATGCGGGTATTCGATCTGCGATGAACCGCTTACCACGTTCACGGCATTGGTGGGTGTCATCACAAAAGATGTTTTAATGTTGCGGATGATACCGGTTTGGGCACTTGTAACAGAAAGATTGTAATTTAATGTATCACACAAACTGTGAATATTGCTTCCGGCATCAACTGTAATTAATTGCTGCAGCTGGATAGATGGATTTGATGCTGCATATAAAGTGAGTTCGTCATAATTGCACAACAGGGCCGGGTTTGAAACGCTGGTTGGATATGCGTTGCAATCATATCCTGCAATAAACTTCACACTGTCTTTCACACAGCTGTTGAATGTTGCTTTTACTTTAAAACATTTGGCAATACCAATGTCTGTTGCTCCCAATTCATAAATACCATTGCTGTTGGGCATAATATCAGCACCATCTGTTGTTGAAGTGCCGCATATTACAGGTGTTACACTTAAAATATTTACACCGCTGATGCCTGGCTTTTTGGCCAGCCAGGTATTGGGCAATGATATGGATGCATTTGGTGCGCCCACACTAATGAACCATTCTGCTGTATCTGAAGCAGAGAGATAAGATGGTGTGGTTGTTTCAAGACTTGTATAATTTGCCGCTGATACCTGCATTGCATAAGTGCTCACATAAGAGTAAGATGGTAACAGTACACTTGATGCAGGAGATTCGGTAGCTACTTCCAGTACAGCAGGCATATCCCAGAATGATTTATCATCGCAGGCATCTTTAAAAAATATTTGGCACACAGCTTCATTGCGTTCTCCAATATAGTTAAGCAAACCTCCATTAATTGTATACAACTGTGCAAGATCAAACGTAACAGATCCGGGGCTTGTGCTTGACGGAATCAGCGGTGCACTTGTTGTTGAACTGCAATCCGGGTTTACAGCATTGTAAACAGCATGATCAAATACCGCATTGGTTGGGAGTGCCAGTGTAAACTTTTTAAATATACCCGGACGTCTTATCTCGTAGGGAAATGATTCTTTTACGTTACAATTAGTAGAACGTGCCAGTCCTCCCTGGAATGAATAAGTAAGTGAACCTGGTTCACAGCCACCCGGGTTTACAGCGCCTACATTACTTAAATATGCCCACACCTGGTGATGCTTGTAATAATCTGGTGTAAAACCACAACCCATTTGTGAAGCTGGTTGATTCCAGTGATCATAATATGGCTGCGGTACAGCGCTGACAAATGATCTTGGTGAAACAGAAAACACCCGTACCTCCATAGATTTTTTTGTGTCAGCAGCGGCATTAAGCCTGTGCTGGAATGTAAAATCAACAAGGATGCTGTCACCGGTATTAAATGTAAAACCGGCAGGCAGGCAGGAGGAGAAATTATAGTAGACCTGCAGGTCATCTCCGTAAGCAGAATCAACAGGTGCGATGCTGCTGCAGCTTAATGTAAGATAAGCCCCTGCAGATGCGTCCCATATTTTTACATTTGCGTTATAGAATTTCGGGTTAGAAAGTGTTTTTCCATCGTTCCCTACCAGTAAACCCATCGCTGCATATTTCCAATTGTTTGCAGCAGCCGGGTTTAATATAACTGCTTTGTAAATACCCATAATTGTATCGCCGGGCATTACATCTTTCAGGTTTATTTTAGAAAGATCAACAGTGCCTGAGCCATCATAGATGTTGTCATTATTATTGTCTGCGAGGCCATAGCTTATTCTTCTTGTTTCGAAGGAAACGTTGTTGGCTCCTTCGCAGGGAACAGGTGTACAAATGTGCTGCGGGTACCAGGATTGTGCTGAGCTGTTGGGATCACAGAAATATTTATACGAAAAATTGTTGCATGAGCCTCCGGGAGAAAAACGCATAAACGGGGTAATGACATATTGCTGTCCACAACCCGTGCCTGCCACACCCGATAAATCAACACACAATTCATACTTACCCCATCCCGGCCAGTTACCTGAACCTGCAGACAGATCGGTCGTATTAAACCTGATCTTTAATGTGTCACTACCACCACCGGTAATTAACAGGGGATAACCGGGTGCAATATTTATTGTGCCTGTATAAATATCAGTTAACGCTACGTGGTTACCTGCTTTAAATGTTATGCCTGCAGGTAATGGTATTAACCATTCCATATAGGCATTTGAATTATCAAAAGCAGGTGGCTGGAATGTGAATGTGTAACAAAAACTTTTTGTTTCAGTGTCTTTTACATACACAGGATAATCTGTGCCTTCGGCAGTATGCTGCACATTTCCGTCATGTATGGCAGAGGGGCCGTCATAGCCAAGCCTGGATGAACTATAAGACTGGTTTGTATTTCCACAGGCATCTGTATACAGCATTTCCACGAGGTAGTTTTCAATATTGCTGCGTACACCCGGGCTGCAGAATGAAGCATTTGCACAACGGTACAGGTCAAATGTTACGGTAATTGTTTCACCGGCACTTACAGAAGGTATAATGGTTTCCAAATGAGCCCCGGCGCCCGGTGGAATTGAAGTAAAACAGCCAGGAGCCACCGCTTCAGTAACAGTGGTTGACACTGCCACACCATTTATTTTTACATTATTGATGTATTGTCCTTCATCGGTAGATGCATGCATTACCGTTAGTTTCACGTTTGTAGCAGCACCGCCATTCCCGTTATTGGTTAGTGTAAATGATTCATGTAATACATCCGAAGGGCAAACAGGGAAGGGGTTGGGTGTTGTTGCATTCAGGTCCCAGCTTGTAGTATAATTAGTACCGGCAAGATTGATGTTGCCGGTATAATAACCTGCTATATCTGTTGAATTGGTAACAGGACAACGGTTAAAACAA
The DNA here is from genome assembly GCA_047600665.1 of Ferruginibacter sp. GTDB lineage: Bacteria > Bacteroidota > Bacteroidia > Chitinophagales > Chitinophagaceae > Ferruginibacter. The sequence continues at coordinate 1,318,854 of JASGKJ010000001.1, read as the reverse complement.
CCATAGTAGGCGATATAGTTTGTTGTAAAGGGTGCTACATAACAAGCTGACCCGGTTGTGATGGTTTCGGTAAAACTGATGGTTTCACCGTTATCAAAAAAAGCATCGCCATTGCCGGTGCCGGTAAAATCCGTAATAGTAAAAGTGGTTGAGTTGGTTGGGAAGGCTGCACTTGACGCCACGCCGGCAGAAACACCGGTGATATTTACAACTGCAGGCCAGCCATTATTATATTCATCCACTTTTATTTCCTGTACACGGCCAAAACCACCATTCGTAACACTGATGGTTCTTGTAAATACATCTCCTGCTGTTCCTGAGTAATTATTATTGGTAACACTGGTAACAGTTAAAGCAGCATAGCTCACGTTATAGCTTGCTGTTACATCACTGAATGTACCTGCACTGCCTGTTAATGAAAAACTGTTGGTGTTAACGGGTTCGTTTATACGCTCACAATAGGCACGGGCCTGGTAAGTTATAACTGCTGATGCGCCTGCTGCAATATCAGCTACGTTAAAAACCGGTGCTTCCAGGTTGATTATGTTCGCATCTGCAGCACCTGTAACAGACCCTGCAACATAATTAATGCCGTGGGGCAATGTTATGGTTAGCTGGTTGCCGGTAATAGCAGTTCCGCCATTATTCGTTACCGTTACTGAAAATAAACGGGGAATATTACATACTTCCAGCGGTGTGGTGGAGGATGGTACAGTAGAATTAAATGTTACCTGGCAAAAAGCAACAGCCGGTAAGAGCAATATTGCAAGTACGAGCAGTTGTTTCTTTACAAATGGTAGCGGTGTATTCATATCATCGGATTTATTAAAACAATACCAGTCCGTGTTTTTTACAACACAGTAAAATCATACACTTTGTGCCTGCAACAGCAGGATGCAAGGTGTGCTGTACCGGTGGACTAACGGATATTAGCCTGCCGGTAAATTTTTTGGTTTTGCTGACGATTAATAAATCAGATGGATTTATACTGATTTGGGCTCAAACAAATTTGTTAGGGCAGTTTGTTTGATTTTTGTCGAGCGGATCAATAGAACAAGGTGCCTAATTAACGCCGGTCAATAGTTATTATTATACCTGACTGAAATTTTTTTAGAAAAATGTTTTTAATATGTACTCAATTGAAAAGTAAGCGTGAGTATTAGCCTGATGCAATTATAATGATGCCGTTTTTAGGTATTATAAATTGCTTTCTTTTTTCTATTGTTTCGTCTTGTTTTATTCCGGCAAAGATTTTCCCGGCAGTAACGGCAGCGGGTACCGCTTTCTTTTCACTATCGTTTTTCATAGTTATACCCCGAATATTGGGGTACTGGTATTTTAATTTTATTGGTTCTTCTTATAGTCAGTTTTATTGGCAGATGGGTTGCATTTCGCCGGTAGTACATATTTCAATAATGGAAAATAAAGATCTGCTCAGGGGATAAGCAGATCTTTATAATAGAAAAAAGATTAATCCACCCGGAAAGATATTTTACATACACACCCAAAAGTGGTGATCTCGCCATCTTTTACATGCGCTTTTATATCCTGCACATATACCGAATCGATATTACGGATGGTTTTCGATGCTTCTTTTACAGCATTGCGTACTGCATCATCGATGCCTTTTTCTGAAGAGGCGATTACTTCAATAACTTTTACAATTGGCATAACAAGTTTTTTAGTGAACAATAAGTATGTAGACTAATTGTAAGCAAAAGAGGTTGTCTTGGTAAAAAAGTTCTTTTTAATCCATACGCCCTCGCCAAAAGAAATGCCGTCAGTAGATGTCATTTTTCTTTATTTCCAGACCGCAAATCCCGAGAAGGTATTTACATGCTTTTCCGAAATCACTGTTGCCGGGTGACCATCTTGTTATAAAATGATATTCTCCGTTCTCATAAACTTCCATAATCCATTGGGCTCCATCTGTACCAACATCTGAATTGTCTTCCACAGGAAGATTATGAAAATTTGCTTTTGACAACAACTCTTTAAACTTTTGCCACTTAAAATAGCTAATCTCTTTGGTGCTGTTTGTAATTATTGCTTCCGGTATGTCATAATAACCTTCCTGTATTAATTTAGCAGTCAATAAAAATTCATTTTTACTTTTATGTACCCTTATTATCACGGGCATGTGAAAGGATCTTAGCCATGTGAAGCGGTAAATTTCTCCTTTACCCTTACGGTTATATAGAATCGGCTCATTACCAATTTTAAGCGGATTAGAGTACCACATGATCTCAAAATGGGAGAGGTAGCCCTTTTTATTTTCGTGGTGTTTTGATGAGCCTGATCTGGGAAAATAAGCAATTATGCTGTCTATAGGTGGATAGATGTGTTGCCACCTCGTATCAATTTGTTCATAACGACTAAATTTAAAATCATTTCCCTCTTTTGAAAACTCGAATTGATGCTCCGTTTCCACGATCACTTTGCGGAATGAATATTTTGCAGTTTTTCTTGTTGTAAAAAATATCGTGGCCCTGGTATCTGTATTGTAACTGCTTATCTTTGGGCTATCCTTTTTTATAACTGACCAAATGTCTTCTTTGTAAAGGTTTCTTACAGGTGCGGTAATTAAAAATTCTGCATTGAATGGCCGAGTATAAAGCAGGTTGTTTAAGGATCTATCCCATCTGCTACCATTATAAGTTACTTTAGATAGCAAAATACCATCCTCTTTATCCAGTGCACCTAATAATGTCTTAAATGCACCAATCAGTTTGACAGAGTCAATGGAAGATAAATTTTCAGGACCTCTTATTTCGGCCATCTCTGTTTCTATAACATCCAGTTCGTCTTCGCTTTTTGGAAGTGCTTTTTCTTTACAGGAACATGCGATTATGAGCAGGAGGAATAAACTTCTCATGCAATAGTTTACTCCTGAGAGTAGCCTGGGCTAAATTTCCATAAAGCAAGTCAAGGAAGTTGTGCTACCAGTTTTTAAACGGGTGCTGTGTAAGGTTGGAATTATAATACTTTTCATCCCCGGTAACTTCTTTCGTTATCCATGCCGGTATTTCTATTGCTTCATCTTCACTTTCCAGTTCTACTTCGGCAACAATCAATCCTTCATTACGTCCTGCAAAAACATCCACTTCCCATGTCTTGTTACCAAACATTATTTTATACCTGGTCTTTGATAATTCTGCTATGGCAAACTGGTCCAGCAATTCTTTAGCATCACCTGCTGGTATTTCGTATTCATATTCAGGTCGTACAGCACCAACTGATAAACCTTTTATGGTAATATAACCTGCAGATTCGGTCAGCCGCACCCTTATGGTTTTCCCGGGATCGGTTAACAGGTATCCCTGCCTGTATATTTCTCCACGGCCTTTTTCTGCCTGTTGCCATTTCATATGATCAACAAGGTATTTTCTTTCGATCTCTTTGCCCATACGTTTTAAGTGGATTTATTTTACCAGCATCAGCGTTCCTTTATAGCTGAACTTTTGACCATCCTTGCAGATTATTTCAACTACATACACATAGGCTTCGGTATTGCCTGCGGGTATGCCTTTGGTCCGGCCATCCCATCCATAACCCGGATCGTTTACAGGCGTATTTTGTGCTTCAAACACTTTTTCACCCCAGCGGTTAAAGATGAGCAGCTTCTCGATTTTTTCAATGCCATATCCTTTAATATAAAAACGGTCATTCCTGCCATCGCCATTCGGGCTGAATGCATTGGGTATATACAGTTTCCCTTTGTTGCAGAACACCACTATCCGCACTTCATCTGAAGCCCTGCAGCCATATACTGTTTCAACGGTCACTTTGTAGGTTATATCATTGTCTGCAATTAAAGAAGGGCTGGGGCAGTTTATACAACTCAATCCTGTAGTGGGTTCCCACAGGTAACTGCTGATGTCATTGCCAGTGGTAACGGCACTAAGTTGTATGGGGGTGCCTGCCGCAACATTTATATCTGCACCAGCATTTACTGTTGGAACAGTGCCAACAGTAAGGGTAACAAAGCCTGTATCATTTTTACATACATTACCACTGTAGGCAATTACCTGGTAAGTGGTGGTGGATGATGGTTTGGCAACCGGGGTGGCAACCGTGGTGCTGTTGAGTCCTGCAGCCGGTGACCATAAATAGGAGACTGCCCTTGAAGTGGCCCTTAACTGCACCTGTTCTCCAATACACAAGCTGTCATTATTACTAACGGTAAGGCCTGTGGGCTGATCTACTGTGATGGTAACCGTATCTTTTTGTACACAGCTGAACTGGTTGGTTAACGTGAGGTAATAGCTGGTAGTAATATCCGGGTAAGCAGTGGGGGTGGCGGTATTGATATCCTGTAACGAGAACGATGGCTGCCATTCGTATTTGTTGCCATCAAAACTGCGGAGCTTTACCACCGTGCCAAGACATACAGTTGTATCCGGCCCTGCATTAGGAACTGGCAGCGGGTGGATCGTTACCGGTTTGTTCACTGTTATATTGCAACCAAATTCAGTCTGTACATTCAGTTGCACGTTATAACTGCCTGCAACCATAAAATTGTATAGCATGGTATCTGCGTTGCTGATACTTGTGTTATCCAGTTTCCAGTTAATAGCCGTTATTTTATCTTCCGAAATAATACTGCTGCGGTATAGCAATACGTTCTGCATACACTTTTCAGCTACGCCAATGATAGAAGCTGCAGTAGTAGGATAGATCTTTACAATTTCAGTTGAAGTATATGTATCTGTACAATTGTTTACAGTAGTTGCAGTAAGGGTTACATTGTATTCTCCTGCTGCGGTATAAAAATGAGCCGGTACATTGGCCGTTGATGTTTGATTGTCACCAAAATCCCATGCATACGTGGTATTGGTAAAACGGGAACCGGAAAGGTTTGTAAAATTAACCGTTCCTGTATCGCCGCATATCCTTGGGTTAACAATGCTGAACAATGCTTTTACAGAATCAATGGTAACTGTCCTGAGTGTATCATCACTGCAGCCTTTGTCGGTTGTTACTTTAAACAGAATATCATACATGCCGGCAGGAGAGAAGCTGTATGTAAGGTCATTTGTATTTGAAGTGTTATTGCTGTTTACTTTCCATTCGTATAGTGCCAGCGGATCATCACTGCTGCTGTTGCCGGTGTAAACGTAATTGCCCGGGCTGCAATGGAGATCAAGCCCGGTAAAAGAAGCTGCCGGGTTCCTGTATATTTCAATGGCTTTTGGTTGTAATAAAGTATCAGTGCAGCCATGTTCTGTAGTAGTGATCAACTGTACATCATAAATGCCTGCCTGTTGATAAGTATGCACAGGACTTTGCTGTGCTGAATTATTATTATCTCCGAAAGACCATTCGTATTTTACAATATTAAAACGGGTGGCTGTATTGTCAGTAAACTGAACCTGCGCTGTATCGCCGCAGAACTTACGCTGGCTGATACTGAATAATGCTGTAACGGAATCGATGATGATATTCCTTGCAACAGAATCAACACAGCCTTCTGTAGTTGTAACCACCAGCGAAACAACATGGTTGCCTGCAATAAAATGTTGTGTAAGGTTAGCATTGTTGCCGGCAGCAAGATTATCAATGTACCATTGATACGTTGCAACAGCATCTACTGAATTTATAACGGATGCATAAGTATAATTGCCGGGTGAGCAATGAATGCTGTCCCCACTGATGGCAGCCGTTGGAAGGTTGAACACTTTTATTGTGTCAGCATATAAAGTACTGTCTGCACAGCCATTGGCAGTAATGCCATATAGTTTTACAGAATAGATACCCGGATTGTTATATAGATGTGTCGCATCTGTTGTAGTGCCGCTGCTGTTATCTCCAAACGACCATATATAATTGTTTACGGGATATACGTGTGAAGTAAGATTGGTAAAATTAACCGTGCCATTATTGCAGAAGTGGAAAGCATCAATGGCGAAATTGGTTTTGATAGAATCGATGATGATGTTCTTATCAATAGAGAATGTACATCCATTAATTGTTTCAATAAATAATGTAATGATATGGTTGCCGGGTGTACGGTAATTGTAATCCAGGTTGGCTGTGTTGGCAACGCTATCCGTATCAATGCTCCACCTGTACCTTACAATGGCATCTATACTGTTTATATTGCTGGTATACTGCAGCGTGGTGGAAGGCACCAGGCAAACAATATCTTTTCCGCTGATGGAGGCGGATGGCAGGTTAAATACTTTAACCGTATCCGCTAGCAATGTAGTATCACGGCACCCGTTTGCAGTAACAGCGATCAGTCTTACAGAATAATTGCCGGGTGCTGCATACAGGTGTGATGGATCTGTAGTGGTAGATGTAGCTGCATCACCAAAGTTCCATTGATAACTGGCTATGGCGGCTGCGTTTGTCGTGAGATTGGTAAACACAGCTGTGCCATTGTCACAAAATCTTGCCGGTGTTACTGAAAAATTAGTTTCTACAGAATCGATAATGATATTCTTAGTGGCAGTATAAGTACAACCGTTAATAGTCTCAATGAATAATGAAATGGTATGATTACCGGCTGTCCTGTAATCGTACAAAAGATTTGCTGTGTTGGCCACGCTGTCTGCATCGATGCTCCATTTGTATTTTGCAATAACGTCTGTTGTTGTGATGGCAGCAATGTACTGCAGCCTGCTGCCGGGCTTAAGACAGGCAGTGTTCAATCCATTAATGATGGCCGAAGGGCTTGGATTAACCGTTATGGCATTCGCAACGATAAAAGTGTCGGTGCAACCATACATTGATGATACCATTAGTTTTACGGTGTACTTGCCCGGCGCATTGTACAAATGGGGTGGGGGATTTGCAGTAAGATCTGTTTTACCATCACCAAAATCCCATTTATAATTCAGTGTTGTAAAATAAGGCGCAGTTGTTTGATCCGTAAAAGTTACATAGCCGCTGTCACAGAATTTGTCTTTGTCAAAAACAAATCTTGCATTTAAAGAATCCACGTATACAGTATCCGGTGCTTCCAGTGTAAAAGGGCAACCTTCAGGGCTTGTCAATACTACATTTGGTAAATATTTACCGGCATTATCATAGGTATGCACCACGCTTGCATCGGTTAAAGATGGAAATACAGGAGTGCCATCATTATAATCCCAGGCATAGGTTTTAATAAAACTACCGGTTACGCTCATGCTGATATCATGTGGCTTACAACCATCACTGGTAACAGCACTCAATGTTGCAATGGGGCCACGTACCCTGATCGTTTTTGAAATAGTGTCCTTACAATTATTCAATCCTGTAACCGCCAGCGTTACTTTATAAAAGCCCGGTATGGCGTAAATATGTGGCGAAGGATTCTGATCAGTGCTGCCCGTACCGCCATCACCAAAATCCCATTCCCAGGCGCTGGTATATTGGGAACTGTCAGTAAATACAATGGCTGTTGGTGCACATTTGGTGGTGTCGCCAATTTTATAATCGGCTATCGGGTGCACCAGTTTTATGTACGAGGTTTTGGTAATACTGTCCTTACAGCCGTTCTCATCTTCTGTTACCAGCTTTATATCATATTTGCCTTCTGCGCCATAGGTATGTGAACCATAATAACCAACAGAGGAGGTTCCATCCCCATAATACCAGGTATGTGTTGCGTTGTATGATTGGGAATAGTTATACAGGAATACGTTAAAGGCACCGCACTTGAGTGTATCATAGCTGAAGAAGTCAGCTTTTGGCCTGTATATTTTTACATAATAGGTTTTTGATGTGGAGGATGTACAGCCAAACGAATCTGTGATATTGAGTGATACTGTATAAAAGTTATAATAACTGTTACCTGTATATGTTTTTGTAAACGATCCGCCGGCAGCTGTATCGAGTGTATTTCCATCTCCAAAGTTCCATTGCCAGCGGGCAATTGGTACACCACTGCTTTGTACTGATGTATCAGTAAATATTACATCCTGCGGCGAGGTGCAGCTTGTAAGAGGTGTGGCAGTAAAACCCGCCTGCGGCCCTGTTGTTACCAGTGGTACCACAATCTGTTTGGTGGCTGTATCATAACAACCAATAGCATCTGTAACCCTGAGCGAAATGTTGTATGTATTAGCAGTATATAAACTGCTCACGGATGTATCAAGTGTTGAGTTGATCACCGGTGTGCCGTTACCAAAGTTCCACTGCCAGTTGGTAATGGGGATGGCGCCATTTTGTAAAGAGGAATCTTTAAAAATAACTTTTAAAGGAACAAGACAGCTTAGTTGTATATCAGGAATAAAATCAGCCAGTGGTCCCCGTACTGAAACAGGTATTGGGTAAATAATTGAATCAAGACAGCCAAGTTTATCTTCTATAATGAGCTTTACATAATACAAACCTGTATCTGTATAAGTATGATTGGTGATGCCTTTCAGCCAAAGGCCATAGGTATTGAAGTAGGTGAGGTTGTCAATTTCCTGTCTTAGTGTGCTGTCACCAAAATCCCAGGTATATTTTTTTATTTTGGATGAATCAATACCGACCGGTGTAAAGTTTACTGTGCCATTAATGCATATATCGGTTGCATCAGGTGTAAAGTTTGCTTTTTCATCAATGATGATGATACGTTTTTTGCCGGTATCAGGAAGGTTGGTAAGTGTGTCTAACCTTATCACCGTTACCACGTATGCTTTTTGCGGGGGAGAATAGGTATGTGAAACAGGACTTAAGATACCAGTGTTGAGTAATGGTGAGCCATCACCAAAATCCCAGCTTATCACAACTGTATTGCTTACCGTGTCAGTAAAATCAACGCTATATTTATCGGCACAGGTCTTACCAAGGCCAAAGCCACCGCCGCCTCCACCACCGCCGCCTCCGCCGCCACCTCCACCACCACCGCCGCCGCCGCTTCCATCATCATCACATATGTCGATCACATTCACGGGTTTTGCAACAGATGTAAAACTGCATTCGGCAGTTACAATAGTAAGTGTTGGATTAAAAGCGCCGCCGGCATTGTATACATGTGTTACTATGTTTGTTCCAGCAGGTATGCTATCCACTTTACCATCCCCATAGTTCCATACCCAGTATTGTATGGGCACAATCAAATTGCCTACCTGCCCGGTGAATTTTACTGGTAAGGGGCGGCATCCATCCGGTGGTACATAGGTAAAATCAACCGAAGGCTGGTAATTGCGGATGTAATTAAATACTCTTGGATTGCTTACACAGCCTGCCACTGTATCCGTAGCCGTTAGTGTAACAGAAAAATTTCCGAAACTGTTGTATGTATGTGTTACCGGTAAGGTATCGGTTACAATCAATGGTGGAGAGCCATCACCAAAGTTCCAGCTGAAACGGAGATCGCTGTTGGGGTAGGTGGTATTGGTAAAGGTTGGCGTAAAGCCTGCACCACAGCCATCCACTTTGTTCGGTGTAAAATTTACATTTGGCCCGCTCTTAACATTAATAGGTTTGATGGTGGTGTCAGCACAGCCTTCATTGTTGTAGGCGATCAGTAATATATTAAAATCACCAGGATTGGTGAAGGAGTGCGTGGTGGGACTGTTATTCTGTATCCCGTTGTTATCAGTAAATACCCATTGCAGCCTGTCAGGTGCTGGCGTTGCATCGCCTGCAAAGCTGGTAGCACTGTTGATACAAACAGTATCAGGTGAAACTGTGAAGAAAGGCGTGAGCCCGGCGCCAAATTTTATATGTATGGGTTTAGAGACAGTATCTGTACAACCCTGCAGTGTATACGCAATTAAACTAACCATATAATCACCCGGTGTATTAAATGTATGGCTGACCGGGGAATAAAATGGCTGTGCATTGTTATCACTGAAGATCCATTTTACATAATAGGGAGCAGGTGTGCCGATACCGGTGAACTGTGTTGCAGTATTTACACAAACAGTATCCGGCACTATAGTAAATGAGGGGGTTGACTTACCAATATAAATTGGTCTTGTGGTGGATGAACTGCAATTATTGCCGACAGATGCAGTGAGTGAAACTGTGTAAGTGCCGGGGGCTGCAAAGAAATGCGATGGATTTTTTAAAGTACTTGTAGTACCATCGCCAAAATCCCAGAGCCATTTGTTGGCCGGGCTGCCGTTGGTGGTGGTATTATTAAAAAACATGGTGGCAGTATCATTGCAGCTGAAATTAGTGTTTGGATTAAATGCAGCTGTTGGTTTGTTCCACACATGCACATACTGGAATTTTTGTGCGGCATTACTGGCGCAGCCCCAGTTATTCTCCACAATAAGCGAAATATTATACAGTCCCTGGGTATTATAAGTAAAGGAAGGGTTTTTAATAGAGTTACCGCCGGCCCCAAAATCCCAGGTCCATTTGGTGATGGTACCGGTGGCAGTGGTGGAGAGGTCTGTAAAATTGGCGGTATGTGGAACACAACCTGCGGTATCATTTACTGAAAAATCTGCGAATGGTTTGGGATAAACATCCACGCTGTCCCTTTTCGTCCTGCTGTTACCGTTAGAAAAGGTTACGGTAAGTGTTATGTAAAAACGTTGTGCAGTGAGGTAATTGGTACCCACTATTGCAGCGCCGTTATTAATTATAGTGCCATTGCCCAGGTCCCAATCCCTTCTTGTAACAGTACCACCACTGGAGGCATCGGTAAAGTTTACACCGCCCAGCGGCACACAACCGCTTTTTATATTAATACTGAAATCGGCGGTCTGCGCATTTGTGTTTCCAATAAATCCAAATATGCAAACAAGTAAGTACAGGCTCTGCCTTAACAACAACAGTGGTTTTGGTTGTATGTGTTTTGCAAATAGCATCAAAATTTCAAAAGAATACAGGCAGGTTTTAGATGCAATTTACGTCGTTGTTGCTGATTATGAGGCAGGTCAGCAAAGATTCTACCGCTTTATACTTTGTCGTGATCGCAATTTCAGCTGAAGCAGTTGTTTATCGCTTGTCATTATCACGGACTCCGTTTCAAATATGGTTAATTTTTTACCTGTATTAATCGTTACGTTCCCTGTTTTAGCTACAGACAATGACTGGCAAACACCATTGATGTCGATTGCCACTTTATTGCTGATCACAACAGCTGTTGTTGAATCCGGCACCAGCCCGTTACTCCAGATAGCAGGGTTACTCCAGTTACCATCGGCCACTGTTTCGGTTTCATCCGTTTTATATCTCGGGTAATCCCTGCAGCTTTTGTCAAGACATTGCGGCACCCATGCTATTACACCACTATCGGTTGCCACCCAGAATTTATACCTGGAAGTATCATACGCAATGGCATTGATCGTATTTGACATCAGGCCGTTTGCCTTGGTGAACAATTTATAATATTCAGGATTGTCAAGCCTGTCCGTTTGCCCAATACCATGGTCAAAAAATACAATGCCTTTATTTGTGCCGATATATACATCCCCAAACTGGTCACCACCAATGGAATTAAAAAGCACTTCAGCGCCTGAGGGGAATAATTCCGGGTAATTAACGGCATGCCATTTTTTATTTTCATCAAATACCATTACACCACCAGTGGCAAGCCCCACCCAGATCCTTTTTTTATTATCACCATAAATAGCCCTTGCTACAAAGCCGGAAGGAAGATCGGGGTGTGAATTATGATCATAAGTGGTGATCAACTGGTTGGTACCAGCATCATAACTGAGTAATTGATTAATGCCGTTGTTGGCCTGTACAAAGGTCCATATCTCGGAGCTGTTGCCACCTACAGTCAAACAGCCCACCGTGCCGCTGGCAATATTTATACCCTGGCTTATAGGGAGAAACTGTTTGTAAGTGCTGTATAAACCCTGGCCAAGCATACCACTGCTGGAGTTGCTGCTTGTAATAAATGAAGTCATAGCAACCCATACCTTGGGATTGGCGCCATCATTGGTACGGGTGGTGTCTACAAAAATGCAACGGGCATTACGGGATGGTATCTGTGTTTGTGCACCCACCGTGTAAAAGCTGCTTGCTGCAGTATAAGGATATTTAAAATAATTTACACCACCTGCAATACTGCTGCCGCCACTTTGTGTACCGCTCCGGCCAGACTGTGCCACCCATATATCTCCAGCTTTATCTGGTTTAATATCGTTGATCTTTACATCTGGTAATTCCGACAACTTTTCCCAGTTAACACCATCGTATTTATAGATACCGCTGTAGTTGGTCCCGGCAAATACATAACCATCTTTACCCACAGCAATACTGGTGAAATTATTAGTGGTAAATACAGGCGTGTTCTGCATGTGGTATACAGCTGAATCCACACCAACCGCAAACCAGGCATCCAGCAGTGTCTGGTGTTCGGGAGAACCATAACCGTACACGGACGCCGCCACATTCAGTGAAACCGTCATGGTTGTTGCATAATCTGCATTGGGTGTCAGGTTTAGTTCTGTCAGGTAAGCAATTTTCTGACTAACGGGAAAGCCTAATCCTTTTACATTGTAAACCTGGAACCTGCTGTTGATGCCGGCCTCTCCATCCGTGATCAGCTGGAACCATTTATTCAATACGCCGCTGTTGGTATGTACACCACACATATCATTCCTGTAAGCGCCCTTTTGCCTGGGCCTTGGACAGGTTTTATGATCTCCCGGTACCCAAAATACAGATTGGTAAGTGCTGGGATTCTCAAATAAGAGTGGGTTTTTCATATCCCTTAATCCCTTTTTTATTCCTCCCCAGGGATTACTGCTTTTTTCAAACAACCGCCAGGTATCTTCTGAAATTGTAGACTCATACTTGTTAACATAATTAGTGATACAGGCAGCCCATATATCACTAAAGGCTTCATTTAATGCCCCGCTTTCCCACCTGTACAGCAGCCTGCTGGTGGTTTGGGTAACAGCATGCCCCAATTCGTGGGCACAATCGTCTAAAGAGGTAGCGGCCGGGTCAGAGCTGCCGTTGCCATCACCAAAATGCATATTCGTTCCATTCCAGTAAGCATTGTCAAAAGGCTTCCCATCACTCCATACATGAACATAACTGGTGATGCTCATATTGTTATTGTCGAGGCCATTGCGGTCATGTACATTTTTCCAGTAATCACTTACCCATTCAATACAATAGTGGGCATCAAGCGCAGCATTCACATAATTGGTATCCTGGTATTTGTATTCGGCCTTGTTCCAGTTATTATCATTGTCAGTAAAATCTACTGCCTGTTCCTCGTAAGTGGGTATTGTATTATAGGTGCCATCTTCAGAATTTTGAAGATAGTCAAGTGTAATAAGTTCCTGGTTGTTCCTTAATTCCCGTAACCGGTATTGTTTGGTACCACTGCCGGCAAAATGATCAGTGGTAACGGCTTTCCGCCCATAGTATCTTGTATCTCCCATTCCCGGGGCATTATTAATAGTTGCTGAAGGTGGGGGTAATAAGGCTGGTGTTTTTTCAAATGGTTTATCATTTGACTGGATATGCTTTTCCTGTTTGTTATCGTTGTTTTGGATACGTGCATGTTTTATAATGGGGTCATCAATTACAATTGAACCATCCCATGCATTGATGTACACATAAGCCCTGTATAAAGGCTTTAATGCATAAATATTGAATTTATAGGCAAGGCAAACTTCCCCTTCATTTTCATACGTCTGGATAATCACTAATTCACCTGTTGGTTTTAGATAATCCGGGTTGGTGCCAGTGTAGTTTGTCCAGGCATATTTTTCCGCACCAGCAAATTCAATAGCTTTATCCAGTGCCTGCTGTTCGGATAAGACAGGTGTTGTTTTAAAATTATCCGGAACGGAATAAAACTCCATTTGCATCATCACCAGGTCTTCATTATCCGAGGTAACATTTATTAGTCCATGCTCCACTTTTATGCCTTTGAAATATTGCTGTAAATGCTCTACCGAAAAATTGCCGGGAGTAATATCTTCCTTGTCAATTTTAAGTTCATCAGCACCTTTGCGCAGGTTGAGCTGTGTGCCCAGCCATGTTACTGCATCTGCTTTTCTCACCATTTTTTTATCCGGGAAAAATAATCCTGCCTTTGTTGGGCTCAGTTGCTTCATAGTAAAGACCGGCAGCTTAAATTTTTCCAGTTGCTGAACTTTGGTCTTCAGGAGGCTCAGCGAAGGCTGTGCAAAAACGACACTCGAAAAGAATAAAAGAACCAATACAAATAAAGTTTTTACCGGGATAAGTTTCTGGCTCATGCTGTCACAGAATTATTTTAAGATAAAAATAGTATTGGTACGCTTGCCGGGACATACTTAATTTGATGTACAAATGATGGCAGACCGCCATAAAAAAGCTTAAAAACCAATGTCATTGGGATGCTTACCGTTAAATTTGCTGGTATGATCCCGGCGTGGGATTAAAAATGCAGAATAATGCTTACGGATAGCTTTGGACGGAAACATAATTATTTAAGAATATCGCTGACAGATAACTGTAACCTGCGTTGCTTTTACTGTATGCCGGAGGAAGATTATGACTTTACCCCACCTGCTAAACTGATGCAGCCGGCCGAAATAGAAACCTTAGCGAAGATATTTGTGGAGCAGGGTGTAAATAAAATACGATTGACAGGAGGTGAACCACTGGTCCGGAAAGATGCTGATAAAATTATACTCGCCTTATCAAAATTGCCCGTGAACCTTTCTATGACCACTAATGGCATACGCCTGAATGATTTTACCACAGTATTGAAAGAAGCAAATATCCGTTCGTTGAATATCAGTCTTGATACATTGCAGAAAGACAAATTTGTACTGCTTACCCGGCGTGATTATTTTACCAGGGTCTTCGATAATATTCATCTTATGCTGCAGCATGGTTTAACAGTAAAGGTAAATATGGTGGTGATGAAGGGTGTGAATACTGATGAGATAAACGATTTTATTGAATGGACGAAAAATGAACCGGTGCATGTACGGTTTATAGAATTTATGCCTTTTAGTGGTAATCACTGGGAGAGCACCCGGGTATTTACATTACAGCAGATACTGGATACCATCAAAACAAAGTATGCTTTTAACAGGCTAAGTGATGATGTGCATGATACAGCCAAGCATTACCAGGTGCCCGGGCACAAAGGAACATTTGCCATTATCAGTACCATGAGTGCTCCATTTTGCAGCGGCTGCAACCGTATCCGGCTTACAGCAGATGGTAAACTGAAGAACTGTTTATTTTCAAAGGAAGAAACCGACCTGCTGACTGCACTAAGAAATGGAGAAGCCGTACAGCCGTTGATACAGCAAAATATTTCCAGGAAAGCAAAAGAACTTGGCGGGCAGTTCAATACAGATTTTGAACACCTGCATGCAGCAGATATTCATAACAGGAGCATGATAACCATCGGTGGATAAATTATGATAACAGTAGCAGAGGCAAAAAAAATTATAGAAGAAAATGTATTGCCGTTGCCTGCGGAAACAATACGTATACAGGATGCAGCAGGGATGCAGCTTGCAGCGGATGTATTTTCAGCAACAGATATTCCTCCTTTTAACCAGTCATCAGTAGATGGGTATGCATTTTCACATAAAGGCTGGGAGGAGCATAAATACCTTAAAATAAAAGGGGAGATACCGGCAGGGTATAATTTGCCTGTTGATTATTCTGCAGATACGGCTGTAAGAATATTTACAGGTGCACCCGTGCCGGCAGGGGCTGATACCGTGGTAATGCAGGAAAACACGAAAGTGATCAATAATATGCTGCATGTGGAGGAAGGCTTGAAATTACTAACAGGTAGCAATACACGCCTTAAGGGAACGGATATTAAGCAGGGAGAGCTGGCACTTGAAAAAGACAGTTTATTGTCGCCGGCAGCCATTGGTTTTTTGGCAGGGGTGGGTATTGATAAAGTAACTGTTTATAAAAAACCTTTTGTAACCATTATTGTTACAGGCGATGAACTGCAGCAGCCGGGCGAACAACTCAGTGGTGGACAGGTGTATGAATCCAATTCTTATATGCTGCTGGCGGCATTACAGCAACTGGACATCCATGCCCAGAGAATCATTCACTGCGACGATACGCTGGAGCAACTTACAAAAGAACTGAATGCAGTTTTGCCTGATTCGGATATTGTTTTATTAACTGGTGGTGTAAGTGTGGGAGATTATGATTTTGTACCGCAGGCAGCGGAAGCCTGTGGTGTGCACAAACTTTTTCATAAAATAAAACAGCGCCCGGGTAAACCATTGTTCTTTGGTAAAAAGAGAAGCAAACTTGTTTTTGGCCTGCCGGGTAATCCTTCATCGGTGCTTACCTGTTTTTATGAATATGTAGTGCCTGCATTACATTTGCTCAATAATATTGTAAAGCCACTTGAAGTAAGAAAAGCAACCTTGTCAAAATCTTTTGAAAAGCCAGCAGGTCTCACACATTTTGTAAAGGCTGTGTATGATGGTAATTCGGTAATAACATTGGGTGCACAGGAAAGTTACCGCCTCAGTTCTTTTGCAAAAGCTAACTGCCTGCTGGTAATCGAAGAAGATAAGACGGTGTGTAAAGAAGGAGAGGTTGTTGAAATACACCTTTTACCTTTTTAATCTTTACTATAAACTTACCTATGACAGAATATATTTATCTATTTTATGTACTGCTTTTTTTAGTTGCATTTTTATATGCATCTGTGGGACATGGTGGTGCCAGCGGTTACCTGGCATTAATGGCCATCTTCAGCATCTCCCCGGCTGTGATGAAGCCCACTGCGCTGTTGCTGAACCTGTTTGTATCCCTTACTTCCTTTATACAATTTTACCGGGGTAAACATTTTTTACCTAAGCTGTTTTTACCATTAGCGCTGGCATCAGTACCAATGGCTTTTTTAGGCGGTATGATAACAGTTGAAGCATCTGCTTATAAGAAAATTTTGGGGGTGTTGCTGTTGATACCTGTCTGCAGGTTTTTATTTTTCAGCAATGCAACGCCTGAAGAGAAAAAACAGTCAAATGTTGGTCTTTCCTTGTTAATTGGCGGTGCCATTGGTTTTTTATCCGGCCTAATCGGTATTGGTGGTGGTATTATACTTTCTCCTATACTGCTCCTTCTTAAATGGACCGACCAGAAACAGACCGCTGCCATCAGTGCTTTGTTTATCTTTGTTAATTCTTTATCCGGCTTAGCAGGTCAGCTGACCAAAGGCATACAATTCAGCAGTAATATGTTTGGATTTGTAGCTGTTGCTTTTGTTGGCGGCATATTTGGCGCCTGGTTTGGTGCCATGAAATTTAAACAGGATATTTTAAAATATATACTGGCGGGCGTGCTGTTGCTCGCTGTTTATAAACTATTATTTACATCCGCATAAATAAAATCATGCAGGTGAATATTTTATTATTTGGACAATTGACTGATATTACCGGTACAGGTAATATGGTATTGGAAGATATGGCCGATACCAATGCTGTAACCCGTAAACTGGAAGAACAATTTCCTGCACTTGCGCATTCAAAATATGTGATGGCAGTAGATAAAAAGGTTATTTCTGGTAATACCATACTTAATAATAATTCAACGGTGGCATTGCTGCCGCCTTTTTCGGGAGGGTGATGATGATGAATAAAAAAGATATGCATAAACGCTATAACCGGCAATTGATATTAAAAGAATTTGGTGCGGCCGGTCAGCAAAAATTACTGGAAGCAAAGGTGCTTGTAATTGGTGCCGGTGGGCTTGGTTGCCCGGCGCTTCAATATCTTACTGCAGCAGGCGTGGGTACTATTGGTCTTGTGGATAATGACGTAGTATCAGTAAGCAACCTGCACCGGCAGGTGCTCTATTCAACGGCGGATGTGGGGCAATCAAAAGTTTTGACAGCAAAAGAAAGATTGTCTTTATTAAACCCGGATGCATCCATTGTTACTTACAATGAACGTATCAATAACCTGAATGCACTGGATATTATTGAAGGATACGATATAGTGATTGATGGTACTGATAATTTTGCTTCCAGGTATTTGATCAATGATGCCTGTGTGATCCTGGATAAAGCACTTATATATGGTGCAGTATCACAGTTTGAAGGACAGGTGGCTATATTTAATTGCAGGACGGATGAAGCGGAAACCGCTATTAATTACCGTGATATATTTCCGGAACAGCCGGAAGAAGGTACCGTTTTAAATTGTGCAGAAGCTGGCGTACTGGGTGTTTTGCCCGGTGTGATTGGAACCATGCAGGCAAATGAGGCCATTAAGCTGATAACAGGTATTGGCAACCCGTTGATCAATTCAATGCTCACCTTTAATGCACTGACCAACTACGTGTATAAAGTTGAATTAACTGCAAATGAAAGCAGCAGGGCATTGATCCCGGCAGACGCAGCGGCTTTCAGGAAAACAAATTATGACTGGCAATGCAAAGTGGAGGCAAACGGGCTGGAGATTGACAGCGATATATTTAACCGGTTTATCAATAGCAGCAATACTTCGATCATTGATATACGTGAGTACAATGAAGTGCCGCTGGTAAATGAATTTCCCTGTGTCCGGTCACCTTTGCCGGAGTTAAGAAAAAAGATTGACAGCATACACAGTGAAAATATTATCCTGTTTTGCCAAACAGGTAAACGCAGCCTGCAGGCTGCACAGTTGCTGCAGGATACTTTTGGTACATCAAAGAAAGTCTACAGCCTTAAAGGCGGTATCATTGAGTGGTTATATGAACATCAGTAAAACCGGATGGTTGCTCAGTTTAAGGATATTACATGTTTTGGTTGTGGTGCTTAAGTTATAAGAGTGAAGAACTGATGGTGATGCTACAGTAGTACAAAAGTTGATTAAAGCTACTGACGGAACGGGTTGTATATCGTTCCGTCTTGATTTTTTTGCTTACTTTTTGTATCAAGACAAAAAGTAAGATAAAGTAAACAAATTGGGGCTTTCAAATTTTATGTCAGAAAAAAAACTTAAAAATATTTTTATCCAGGGACCTGTTACTGCTTCTTTTATAGCAGAAAAAATACAGGCGCACAACAGCAAAAAAAATATTGGGGGACACAGTATTTTTTTAGGACAGGTGAGGGCTGATATAATAGATGGAAAAAAAGTAGCCTCGATCGACTATACAGCTTTTGAAGAAATGGCCCTCGAAAAAATGTATGATATACGGGAAGCCATTTTTTCAAAGTACGATCTAACCTGTATGCATGTGTACCACAGCCTTGGTAAAGTGGCAGCGGGGGAGATTTCTTTATTTGTATTTGCATCTTCTGTTCACCGGAAGGCAGCGATTGATGCCTGCGAAGAGACCGTGGAAAGAATAAAAGCCGAATTGCCGGTATGGGGTAAGGAGTTGTTTGAAGATGATTCTTATCAATGGAAAGAGAATAAACAGCATGGTTAATATCACACACAAACAAAACACATTACGGCAGGCTGTTGCTTCTGCAACGGTTACCGTATCTGCACAAGCAACCATCGATGCTATAAAAAATAATACAGTTCCCAAGGGAAATATATTTGAATTTTCAAGAGCAGCCGGTTTGCTCGCAATAAAAAAAACAAGTGATGTGATCCCCGACTGTCATCCGCTGCCGGTGGAATTTGCTTCCATCACCCATACCATTGAAGGATTAAGTATAAAGATCTTCGTGGAGGTGCATACTATTTATAAAACAGGAGTGGAGGTGGAAGCTATGCATGGTGCATCGATAACAGCACTTACGATGTATGATATGCTGAAGCCGATCGATAAGGGAGTAGAAATAGCCAGTATTAAACTGGAAAGCAAGAAAGGCGGCAAATCAGACCTGAAAAACAAATACGAACATTTGAAATGTGCAGTGGTTGTTTGCTCCACCACGGTAGCTGCCGGTACAAATACGGACAGCTCCGGAAAAGGTATTGAGGAAAAATTAAAAGCATTCAATCTTTCTGTAACTGATTTTAATGTGGTGCCCGATGATATTGTGGCAATACAAACCATCGCAAAACAATTAAATGAAAAAGGTACTGACCTTATCCTGTTTACGGGTGGCACCGGTTTGTCTCCACAGGATATAACACCCGAAGCCATCATACCGTTGCTGGACAGGCCAATTCCCGGTATCATGGAAACAGCCCGTCATTATGGACAGCAGCGCATGCCTTATGCCATGCTTTCGAGAGGAGTGGCTGGCTTTATAAAAAATACACTGGTAATAACATTGCCCGGCTCACCAAAGGGTGTGGAAGAAACGATGGATGCTTTGTTTCCGCAGGTATTGCATTTATTTAAAGTAATGGAAGGCGGCCGGCATTAATGATGATCTTTATTTTCGTTGTTCATAACCTTTAAAGATCCTCCATATACCCAGTGCTAAAAGCAGTATGGCGCCAATGGTAATATTGCCTCCTATAGCGAACGAAGCAATAATTAAAATAACCACTATAAATAGTAAAGAATATCCAATTATCAAATTTTGCATCCCCTTTGTTCTTAATTGTCTTTTGATGATGTCAGCTTCTGTATCAGACAAATTGAAGGCTGCTTTCATCTTTTCATCTATCTCTGTCTCTTCCAGTCCTTCGTTTTTTAAAGAAGAGAGATAGTCGAATGTTTTATTTTGAAATACAGTTTCATTATTCAAAATGTCAAACATTTCCACACCATTATCTTTCAGATCCAGCTTGATGCTTTCGAGGTTTTCGCCGGAGTCAATACGCTGTTTTATAAGTTCAGTTAATTCTTCCTTTGACAATTCATTAAAAAGTCTTGGCCTGTTAACAAGAAATTCACTCAGCAAGATGGCTTCCTCTTTTTTGTCACGGGTTAATAATGCTGACTGCAAATGGGGGATGACTTCTTTGCGTAATTCTGCTGGTTTTTGAGCCAGCAGTAGAAGTTCGCTTGTTGAAAGCCGTTTGAAATTTTCAATAATGGCATCTAAGTTTTCCATCGAACTGTTGGTTGTTTTTTATTTTTTTTTGACCTGCCTGTTTCATAAACTTATACTGTTGATTCCCATTTCTCTTTTGGTGCCGGAAATTTTCCTTTTAAAAAGCCGGCCAGTTGTTCATATTCTTCAGCTTTTATTTCTGACCGTTCTATAAAAATATCCTGGAAGCTATGGTGTATGGGCAACACCAGGATAGATGTCTTATAAATTTTATATCCTTTAAAAAAAGACCATGCAAATTCGGAAGCACTGTCATATCCCTTTACCCGGATACCCCAGTCTGAAATGATTATTGTATTCTTGTCTTTGGTTTGTTTGATGGCTTTATTGGTGTCTTTGTTGGAGAGATACCTGTTCAATAAAGTATTGCCAATGGAAAAGAGGATAAATATAAGCAGTGCCAATCCTATTGCCAGTGTTATGGTTGATAAATCACCGGTTTTTGAATACCTGTCATAAGCATCAACAAGGATGAGCAGTGCAGGGATCAAAAAAGTAATGATTGTTCTTATAGATTTTTTTAGATAAATGTTCCACAGTAATTTATCCTGTTTGAGCAGGTGCTGCAGGTCGTTCCGGGTTATACTAATTTCCATTGGCTGTTGCTGGTATTGATTCGTAAAATATATGTTACACTACATCATTTTATTGCTTTGGTCACTGCAGCTCAAATTCCCATACGGTCCGGTAGTTGCCGTGCTGCTCCACGTAACTTAAAAAAGCATTGTAGAAAGGGTCTGCACCGATGGTGGCGCTGTCACCAATTACAAATAATTGTTCTTTGGCCCTCGTTATGGCAACGTTCATACGCCGGTAATCTTTTAAGAAACCTATATCACCATCGTCATTGCTTCTCACAAGCGATAATATAATGGTTTCTTTTTCCTGGCCCTGGAAACTATCAATGGTGCTTATACGCAGTTGTTTTGGCAGTAATTCTTTTGCAGCAGCCACCTGTCCTGAATAGGGTGAAATAAATGCGGTGCTTAAAGGATCAAGCTGTTCTGTTTCGATGATTTTTTGCACCACCTGCAGTTCTCCTTCGTTCTGCAGGCTCTGGCCATCGCTTCCACTTGCTTCATTAAAACCGCTTCCGGCGGTATCTATAAAACTGAGATGAACACCGGTGTTATTTAAATGGGCAGCTGTTTTCAACAGGTCGTTGTAAAAATAATTGCTGCTGAAACCTGCAATAGATGCTTTCATCCTGTATTGTGTATCCAGTAAGAAAACATTTTGTACCGTTGCAATTGCCACTTCCAGTATCGACCTGTTAAAGCCAAGTTTTGTGGCCTCATTGCTTAATACAGTAGGCGGGAGCTGCAGGTGATCGCCGGCCAGCACGTATTTATCCGCCAGCGGAAATACTGTCCAGCCCAGTGGCTCAATACATTGCCCTGCTTCATCCATTACCAGGGTTTTAAAATGCAGGTGATCAATACCGGCATCATACAGGCCAATGGGTGTGCCTAAAATAACATTTGCTTCAGCAAACAATTTCTCTTCATTGTACGCCTGCAGTTTTTTTATCTCTGTGCGGATGCTTTTTACTTCCTTAAACAATAAGTTACGCTGCTCTCTTTCAGCCTTGCCAAAACTGCGTTTGTATTTGAACGCCATCTTGCGGAATTCTTCGGCCCTTATCTTTAATTGCTTTATTTCTTTCTGTTGTTTGCTGTTGGCCAGTTTGCCTTCCGGTGTATGGTTAAAGATGGCTTCATCTGTTTTACTGCTGTTGCCAACACGCAATATATTCAGTTGCTTTGCAAGCAGGCCCTTTGCAATATTGTCAACAGCGGTGTTGCTGGGTGCAGACACCAATACCTTTTCTCCATCCTGCACCAGTTGATAAATGGCTTCCACCAATGTGGTTGTTTTACCGGTGCCCGGCGGGCCATGCACAATGCAGATGTTCTCATTTTGAAGGATGGCCCTTACTGCCTGTTGCTGACTTTCATTCAGGCGTGTATTGCTGAGCGTTAGTGCGGCCGGCC
Source organism: Ferruginibacter sp. (assembly GCA_047600665.1). Classification (GTDB taxonomy): domain Bacteria; phylum Bacteroidota; class Bacteroidia; order Chitinophagales; family Chitinophagaceae; genus Ferruginibacter. The sequence continues at coordinate 1,296,072 of JASGKJ010000001.1, read as the reverse complement.
GAACGGCATCCTGCGGCATATTAACAGATTCATCACCATGCAGGTAACAGAAAAGTTTGTATAATGGTTTATTTTGTTCCAGTTGGTTCAGCACATCTTTCATGATGCTGGTGGTGCGCTGGTCAGGTGCCAGTTTTATACCAACGCCGTCATCTTCTATCCAGTCGGGGAAGTCTGGCGCAAATAGCCGGAACTCGCCACTCTTGCCATCCAGGCTGAGCAATACACCCTTAACCGGTTCTTCTCCTGTGCAAAAGCACTCAATGGCAGCCCCGTCTTTGAACATATTCGCCTCTGGCGGAAATGCAAGCCGGAAACTGATTTCAGGATAATCAGCATAGCCAAAATTTCTTCTTGTAACAATGATGGGGTGCAATGCCAGTCCCTCAGCTTTTAGAGATTTGAGGGTATGCTGCTGGTCAAGGCTGTACCGCTGTACCTGCTCTTTTTCCTCAAGGTCGATACATTGGAGTAAGGCTTTAATATGCTTGTCTGTTACCGGCATCCCGTGAAAGTAGGGAGGATGGAGGGGATAAAAAAATTATTGGGAAAAATACAGGGGCTCATTAAGAAAGGCTTTATAATTTCAATTAATCAATTCTTCTCCTTCAAAAAGATTTTTCACAACATTTTACCTTGCCAAGGTTTTGTAGTACTGTACCTGAATAAAGAAAGTAGCATTCTTTTACCGTGTTCAGTACTGTCTGAAACTCTTTCCAGGATTTCCTTCGGCGATAATTTACTTGCCAGTATCTAATTGAGTTTTATCTTTCCTTTTGAAATAGTAAAACTGATCAGCTTTATGGAGTCAACCTTTTTGCCGTCCAGTTTGCCTGATTTCCATTTTGTAAATGTTTTAAAAACTGTAAGAATCTGCTCATCCAGTTCGGGGCTTTGGGTTTTGTTATCTGTTTCAAATCTCAGTGCCTCGTCGTTGCAATTGATAATAATACTAACCATGCCTTTGTCTTCATAACCGGGTTTGTCTTTTAAGAAGGTAACATCATTGTTCAGTTTTTCCTCAATGTTTGAATCGCTTTCTGAACAGGTGGCAGCTTTCTGTCCTTTCAGCATCGGTAGCAGGGCATATATATTCTTTTGATCACAAATGCCATCAATTTTTTCTTTTATATCGGCCCGGGCCACAAATTGAGATTTAGCAGAAGTACAGGCAATCATAATAAAGGAAGCGAACAGGATTTTCTTCATAAAAGGCAATTATCAGGTGCTGTAATTTTAAGTAAATATATAGATTGTTTGTTTCTGAAACAGTGTTTGGGAGTGCTGCTTATTTGAATCAGGCTGCTGATTACAAAACTGCTGTTCTGAACGCTCTTTTAATGATTTGCTTCAAAACCTTCTTCTTTCAGCATCATAGTAAATTGCTGAAGATCTTTTTTTATATCTTCAATGGTCAGTTCTTTTGTTTGCTGCATCGTGTATTTTTTTGCTATAGTGTCAATTTTAAAATATCCGTTATATGCTGCAAATAATTTTTCCAGGCGCTCATATGCATGTTTGTCAATTTGCTTCGATGTGTCCAATACTTCAAATTCGACTGCAGTATGTCTCTCTATGATAATATTACAGTGAATTTTAAACCCGTTTATAATGACTTCTTTTATTTCATCAGTAAAATGCCATTTTGTTTCTTTGTTTTTAAAAGATTTATAAAAACCGATTGTCTCCAGTTTGTCAAACGGCGGTTTTTGAAACAACTGCTCCTGTTTAAATTTTTTATACTGCCAGGCCAGCCTGGCTATGCAAATTATAAATGCAGGCGCAACTATAATGTCTGTAAGCAGAATTGCAGCCAGTAAATTTCCATGCGGCGGATAACCTTTGAAATAAGCAACCAGCAATATGACTGCTGTAAATAATAAAAAAGAAACTGCTGAAAAAACATAAGCGAACCCGATTTTTTTTGAGTTTAACTTTATAAATGAGCCCATCATACAAGTGCGTATAACAAATGAATATACTCAATATCTTCATCACGGTCATCTCCATTGTATTACTCTAACAAAATATTTTTCTTTCTCCCGATTGCTTTTTACCTTGTTCAAAATAGTTTTAACCAATGGAAATAAATGAACTTTTTCAACAGGCCGTAGCCAACAGCAAAACACTCAGCGAAAAGCCATCCAACGAAATATTATTGCAACTCTATTCACTGTACAAGCAGGCTACCGATGGTGATGCTTCCGGCGACGCACCTTCCAACCCGTTCGATTTTGTGGCGAAGGCCAAGTACAATGCCTGGGAAGAGCAAAAAGGGAAATCAAAGGAATCTGCCATGCAGGAGTACATTGATTTGGTAACAAAGCTTAAAAGCTGACAATTAACGGTTATTTTCTTTATCGCTAATCTTTGGGTTTACATATCTTGCAGCACAAACTATGTTAGCCATGCCCGGGAATAAAAATGCTGCGATAGGGTTTATTTTTATCACACTCCTGATAGATGTGATCGGTTTTGGCATAATCATACCCGTAATGCCCAAACTGATCGAGGATCTGAAGCATGTGGATATTGCCGAAGCATCAAAATATGGCAGCTTTCTCACATTTGCCTTTGCTTTTATGCAATTCTTGTGTGCACCACTGATTGGCAGTCTCAGTGATAAATATGGCCGCCGGCCGGTGTTGTTATTTTCCCTTTTTTGTTTTGGCATCGATTATCTTTTTATGGCACTGGCGCCAACATACGAATGGCTTTTCGTGGGCAGGGTGATCGCCGGTATTGCAGGTGCCAGTATTACCACTGGTTTTGCTTATATCGCTGATATCAGCGTTCCTGAAAACAGGGCAAAGAATTTTGGTATGGTTGGTGCTGCCTTTGGCCTGGGTTTTATCATTGGCCCCGTTCTTGGTGGGCTATTGGGTAAATTTGGTCCACGGGTGCCTTTTTATGCTGCCGCTGTGCTGGCGTTGCTGAACTGGCTGTATGGTTATTTTATTTTGCCTGAATCATTGGCAAAAGAGAACCGCCGTCCCTTCGACTGGAGCCGCTCCAACCCGCTGGGTTCGTTATTAAATCTTAAGAAATACCCGGCACTGGGCTGGCTCATCTTTTCTATCACATTAGTATATATAGCTTCTCATGCAGTACAGAGCAACTGGAACTATTTTACCATGCACCGCTTCAACTGGGATGAAACCATGGTTGGTATATCTCTTGGTGTGGTGGGCGTATTGGTTGCTATTGTGCAGGGCGTGCTGCCACGTTACCTCAGTCCAAAATTTGGTAATGAAAAAAGCATTTATACGGGACTGTTATTATATACCATCGGTATGTTCCTGTTTGGCATTGCCACGCAAAGCTGGATGATGTTCCTGTTCCTTATTCCATATTGTTTTGGCGGTATTGCACAACCGGCATTACAGGCAGTAATGGCAGGGCAGGTACCACCCAATGCACAGGGGGAACTACAGGGTGCACTGGCAAGCCTGCAAAGTGCTGCAGCCATCATCGGTCCGCTGGTAATGAATAACCTGTTCTTTTATTTTTCACACAAGGAAGCAAAACTGTATTTACCGGGAGCTCCATTCTTATTGGGCGCTGTCCTGTTACTCACAGCTTTTATCATTGCATACAGAACGTTGCATATTAAAAAAAGGCTGGCGCAATAAATCGTCTGTTACAGGCATTTGTGCATACATCAACATAGTTGTGTCACTCACTTGTGCTGCATAAATAGAATGCAACGATTCAAAAAGAATAAATTTGAGTATGAACAAAACCATCAACGATTACAACAATATATTTTTTATCGGTGTGGCAGGTGTGGGGATGAGTGCCATTGCCCAATACCTGGCAGGCATTCATAAAACGGTGAGTGGCAGCGACCGTTATTTTACGCCAGGTGTTTACAACGAAACAAAAGAAAAACTGGAAGCAGAGGGTGTCAAATGCTTTTTGCAGGATGGTGAAGGCATAACGGAGAATACCGACCTGGTTGTTGTATCCACGGCGATAGAGGATACCGTATTTGAAGTGCAGAAAGCAAAACAGCTGAATATTCCCATCATCAAAAGGTCTGCACTGCTCGCTATCATTGCTGCCAGTAAAAGAACCATTGCTGTCGGTGGCACATCCGGTAAAAGCACTACCAGTGCCATGCTGTTTGATACTTTACAATATGCAGGCCTGCAGCCTAGCATTATCAGCGGCGCCGGGCTGGTCAGCATTATCCGGGAAGGAAAGATCGGTAATGCAAAAGTAGGCGCAGGTGAATGGCTGGTGATTGAAGCGGATGAAAGCGATGGATCGATTGTGCAGTATCACCCTGAAGTGGGCTTGCTGCTGAATATTGATAAGGATCACCAGGAGATAGATGAGCTGCTGAATATCTTCAATACTTTCAGGAGTAATACTACAAAGCTGTTCGTGGTAAACCAAAGTAATCATTTGTCCCAATCACTTTCTGTAAATACTGCAAATGATTTTTCAACTGATGAAGGTTCGGATGCAGGTTATGTTGCAAAAGGCTTTTACCAGCAGGGACTTTCTATTTCATTTAGTATCCGAGATACTTCATTCGTACTGAACACAGTTGGTAAACATAATATGGAAAACGCACTGGCTGCCGTTTGTGTGGCTAACCAGCTGGGGGTAAAACTGGATGATTGTGCCGCTGCTTTAAAGAACTATGAAGGTATTTACCGCCGTCACCAGGTGCTGGGTAATAAGAAAGGTGTATGGGTAATAGATGATTATGCCCATAACCCGGCTAAGTGTGCAGCATCCATTGCTGCCTGCAGGGAGCTGGCACCAAAAGTGGTGGCCTGGTTCCAGCCTCACGGTTATGGCCCCACGAGATTCCTGCGGCATGATTTTGTAAAAGAAATAGCAGCTGTATTAAGGCCACAGGATGAGATATGGATGAGTGAGATATTTTATGCAGGTGGTACGGCAGTAAAAGATATTTCAGCCGGTGACCTGGTCAATGATATAAAAGCACTTGGAAAAAACGCCTTCTTCGTGGAAGACAGGAATAACCTGCTGGAAGAAATGCGGCCGCATCTTGCCGGCGAAACTGTTTTACTGCTGATGGGTGCCCGTGATCCCGGGCTGGAAAAATTTGCAAAGGATACCTGGGAGCAATTGTAAACAATGGCAACACTTATTACTAATATAAAACAACTGGTGAATGTACGGGAGCAATCTGAACTGCTCCGTGGCAAGATGTTGTCGGAGCTTCCCGGCATTGAGCATGCTTTTCTCTTGGTAGAAGATGATGTGATAGCGGCTTACGGGCATATGTATGAACTGGAACTGAAAGTGCCGCAGTTGCCAAAGCATATCATCGAGGCTGATGGTCAGCTGGTTTTGCCAGCCTGGTGCGACAGCCATACCCACCTGGTATTTGCGGGCAGCAGGGAAAATGAATTTACAGATAAGATAAAAGGATTAAGTTATGCCGAGATCGCTGCCAAAGGCGGTGGTATTTTAAATTCTGCACAAAAATTAAATGATACTTCTGAAGATGAACTATTCAACCAGTCATGGAAGCGGTTGAATGAAGTTGCAAAACAGGGTACAGGTTCCATTGAAATAAAAAGCGGGTATGGATTAACGGTAGAAGGAGAACTGAAGATGCTGCGGGTGATCAAAAAATTGAAAGAAAAATCAAACCTGCAGGTAAAGGCAAGTTTTTTAGGCGCACATACATACCCTTTCGCTTATAAGGAAAATCACCAGGCATATATTGACAGTATCATCAATGATATGCTGCCGGTAATCGCCGCAGAAAAACTGGCTGATTATATTGATGTGTTTTGTGAAACAGGATTTTTTTCACCAGCAGAAATGGAAACCATCTGCCGGGCAGGGATGCGTTATGGTCTTAAACCCAAGCTCCATATTAACCAGCTGAACAGTATTGGCGGTTTACAAAAGGCTATTGAGCTGGATGCCATTTCTGTTGATCATCTTGAAACAATGACGGAAACGGATATACGTGATTTGTCTGTGTCGGGTACGATTGGTACACTATTACCTACCGCAGCTTTCTTTTTGAGAATGGCCTACCAGCCGGCCCGTGCATTGATTGACAGCAACTGTGCTGTTGCCCTGGCCAGTGATTATAATCCCGGTTCCTCACCCAGCGGTAATATGAACTTTGTTGTCTCGCTGGCCTGTATACAATTGAAGATGCTGCCCGAAGAAGCCATTAACGCTGCTACCTTAAATGGCGCATATGCCATGGGGTTAGGAGAGCAGGCCGGCAGTATTACGGTTGGTAAAAAAGCCAATCTCATTTTCTCTAAGCCTGTAAATTCAGTTGCCATCCTGCCGTATGCTTTCGGTTCAAATAATATAGATAAGGTGATGATCGGGGGACATTTTATTTGATATCCCTGCACTATTCTTACAGAATTTTTGTATCGACTGTAAATCGATTATGGTCATAAATTGTTGATTTATAGCTGTTTTAATTGAGACGTTTCATTAAAGGACAAGATTTAGTTATAAAAAATTAACCTGAAAATCTTTTGTTATATCAAATAGTCTTTCTATGTTTACAGCACGATTTGCAATTCAAAGATCCCATCGAAAGACGCCAGCAGATTTTCTTAAACGATTGCTTTAATATCCCTTAGATATACTTCCTGTAAAAGCCGCCGCTTTTCATTATCCCTGAAAGATTTATATGATATGGTATCCCTGTAGTGTAACTACCTGCGGATAAACCTTATTCACTATCCCTGAAAGATTATCCTGTTATAACCGTAACTCTAAACATAATTTTTTATGACTAATCTTTCTGATCAGCAGTACGCTAACGAGTATTTTAATTTTCTTGCCAATAAGGAATTCCCATGTGTGGCAGCAAGGGCTGCTTTAACAAGGGAACATATACGGGTTTTTGTTGCAGGTCATATGGCCTGTCCAAAAGATGATAAAGCTATTCTCGATTTTATGTATTCATTTGTAGATGAATACCGCAATACTGAATCCTTCTTTCACAGTGCCGCCATCATTTTTAAAGGTCCTGAGGAAACAAATGAAGAAATGTTTGACCAGTTCCTGTGGATGCGCCTGCAGGCATTGGCAGGGCTGGATGCACAGCAGTATGGATACGATAAAAGGGTAAGCAGCAATCCAACAGAAAAGAATTTCAGCTTCAGCTTAAAGGAAGAAGCTTTTTATGTAATAGGACTTCACCCGCAGAGCAGCCGCAAGGCCCGCCAGTTCAAATACCCTGCTTTTGTTTTCAATCCGCACCAGCAGTTTGAAGAACTGCGGAAAACAAACAGCTACGAAAAAATGAAAAATATCGTAAGAAAAAGAGATATTGCATACTCAGGATCGGTAAACCCGATGCTGAAAGACTTTGGCCAGTTTTCTGAAGTATTCCAGTATAGTGGCAAGCAACACGATGAATCGTGGCAATGTCCTTTTAAAACGATGCATAACCAACCCGGAACAATACATGAACATCATACAACCCCGTAGTGGCGTTTCTTTCATCTTAAAAAAAGGTCAGCAGGTAAAAATTACAGATATACAGGGTGAGCAGGTTTCTGATTTTCTCTGTTTTAATTTAAACGATAAGAAAGAATACCTTTCTTCCGGCCGTACCATTGACTATGCTGAAACAATATTTCTTACTAAAGGACACCCGTTTTATTCCAACAGGAGCAACGTTATGTTTGAAATAGTGGAAGATACTGTTGGCCGGCATGATTTTCTTTTAACACCCTGCAGCGCCGATACCTTTCGTATCATTTATGGTCATACCAATCCCCACAGGGGATGTTTCGGTAATCTTTGCCATGCACTGGAGCAATACGGCATCGGGCCCGATGACATACCCATCACCTTTAATATTTTTATGCACGTGGCTGTAAACGGCGATACCGGCAGGGTAGATGTATTACCTCCTAAAAGCAAGGCAGGTGATTATGTGATCATTGAAGCAAAAATGGACCTGGTTGTTGGTGTTACTGCCTGTTCGGCAGAAATGTCAAACAATTATGCTTTTAAACCGATCGGTTACGAGATACTGGCTGACAGCTGAGCACGGTTCTCCAGTTCCTTTGCCTGCCGCAAGTCTTCGTTGAACATCTTGTAAACCTTCCCGGTCATATACATCCTGAACCCGATCCTGAAATTATCTTCAGTTTGTTTGGGCAGGTTCTTTCGGAGCAATTCTTTTAAGAACAGGGGCATGTTCCTGCGGATGGCACCTTTTATTTTACCAACGATTGTTTCTTTTTTCTCCTCGTGTGTTTTCTCCAGCTTACCGATTATCTTGGCAATATAAGCTTCAGGAAAAATCTCCTTCATGTAATCGGCCTTTAGTTCAGCTAGCATCAGCCTGATGGCTTCCGGTTTGGTAAGTACATTGCCAAATTTGCCGGTGGCTTTTTTAGCCGCATATTTTACATCAGGAGAAATGCCGTCAAGCATCTTTTTATACATTACCCTGTTTGCCCGCAGGTGATCTGGTATCGTACGGGAAAACTCCACGATGGCCCTTGACATAAAGGGGTTCAATACTTCTGTATAGCAGAACTTAAGATCACTCAGCGCAGGCAGCACATTGGGTAACCTGTACTCCTGGTAAAGCCTGTCCTTGGAAGTGTCAGGTCCTTCACCGGGTATTTCTTTATAAGATTCGGGCATCTCCTGTTTTTCAAAACCATATTGCTCGTAATCTTCCAGGTTGCTGAAATCTGTACACAGTTTTATTTCACCCATCAGCCTTGCACGGAGATAGCTTCCAACTGCAGGTGCACCCAGCGTTTCATCACCCCGTATTACGCCTTGTTTGAGGCTGTAAAAGATATCTCTCCAGATGGCAAGCCCGTCAGTGTAACCAAGTATATGATCAATACGGCCTTCACTGCAAAGAATAAATCTTTCAAATACAATTTCCAGCGGCTCGTTTACTTTATCTGTTTCGTAAAAATTATTTTTCAGGTTCAGGGCTTTTGAGACCTCCACACCAAGGTACCCATCTGAATCTTTATCCTGCCGGGATTCATGTGTGCCCCAGGTAATGGTTTCCAATTTGCTGATGTCATTGCCTGATTTTTTAAGGATACAGGCGATGGCACGGCTGTCGTAGCCGCCGGACATGGGCAGCAGCCATTGTGAAAAATCGGTACTGATATTTTTAAAAGAATCAAATACGATCTTTTTAAACTGTTCCTCTATTTCTTTATCACTCAGTTTGGAAGGCACGTATTCTACTGAGCCCTGTCGGGTGGAGAGTTCCCAGGTATGGCGGTTTAAGATCACGGCACCATCAAGCCCCACAGATTTCACATCTTTACTCCAGGAGTTAAGGTGGCCAAGTGAACCACTTGACAGCATCCAGGGTAATACTTTTTTATTGAGCTCAAATTTGCCGGCAATTGTAATTACCGCCCTTTGTGAAGTGCCTGCTACAAATATCTTATCATCCTTATAATACCAGATGGACCGGGAGCCTGTAAAATCAGTGAGACATTCAATGGTATCTTCATTGCAGCGGAATATAGCGTAGGTCCCATCGGGCGGACTGCTTAATGGTTTATACCAGGGTTCGGGAGACGGGTAGGCCAGTCCCATACAAACACTACCGTCTTTTTCATTGATTAATTTTGTATAGGTGGATATGCCGTATACAATGTTTCCATATGCTGCAGTTTTGCATTCTGCATCGGGAATATTATCCGGAACCAGCTTTTTGGTGATGAACGACACCTTTCTTTTAACAGCAGGTACATCCTCCTGGTTCCTTACACATACATAAATGATTTTTGCCATTTTCCTGTGATGTTTGTTTTAAATAAGGTTCGTGATCTTGGACAAACAACGTGAAGATGTATAACAGGTCTGCATGTACAGGAGCAGGTATACATACGGCAAGCTGTTTAATTAAGGCAGCACCAAGGTAGAAAATATTTTACAAAACCTGCGTAAATTTTTAAATTTTCCAATCCGTGGACTGTAAAAGACCGTATCTCATTTCAATTATTTACCCAGACGGAAAATGACTCCCTGTGGTTGCAGGCTGGGCTGAACGAAAAAAGGATGTTTTTGTTGCAGGCATGCACAAAAGTGATCACATACTAAAATAATGTACAGTATCGTTTTCAAAATATCTATCCACATCTAAACGTCCAATAATTATGAAAAACAGTAATCAGCAGGAAGTAATACTGGTAACCGGTACAGGCTTTGCCAACCGCCAGTATTGCGAAAAAGATGGTACAGCCAACCTCTCCAAACTTTCAGTATATGAAAGACTAAAAGACGCCTGCTGGAATGGCATGCTGAAAGATATGTTACCCGAAGTTTTTATGCTGAGCGACCCCGAAGCCAAATTGTATTTATGGCAAATGAGGGAAGCACTTCATTTTTTTGCGCTTGAAATGGGTGAAAAGCCTTCTGAAATCGATAATTATTTTTCGATAGATCCTTATTGCTTTATGAATATGCAGGGTTATAACTGATCATTTGCAGAAGGCTGCCAGTAATTTTATCATGCTTATTTATTCTAACTGCTAATTGAGCGATACATTAAAATTCTCTGTCTCAAAATTTGTATCACTGTAGTCTGTTATCACATTATACAACGTATCTCTTTCAACAGGTTTGCGTTTTACCTGTTTTATAAGCGTAACGAGTTGTTCTGTTGTCATGGTGGGACTTTGTTCTTCGCTGCCGGCCATACTGTAAATTTTTGTAGAATCATCAATAGTACCGTCGATGTCATTTACACCAAATGACAAACTCAGCTGTGCATTCTCCCGGCCAAGCATAGGCCAGTACGCTTTCAGATGAGGGAAATTATCCATGTAGATCCTCGCAATAGCATAAAGCCGCATATCTTCGATGGTGGTTGATTCAGCTACATAACTCATATCATTATCCTTATTACGGAACTTAAGCGGAATAAATGTATTGAAGCCACCTGTCTTATCCTGCAGTTCTCTCAGCCTGCGCATGTGATCCACCCGGTCTTCATATTTTTCAATATGGCCATACAGCATGGTGGCATTACTGTGCATACCAAGGTGATGTGCAGTTTCATGAATTTTCAGCCAGCCATCAGCATCTACTTTATCCCCCGCAATTTCGCTGCGGATATGTGGTGCAAATATTTCAGCACCACCACCCGGTAAACTATCAAGTCCTGCTTCATGCAGTTGTTTCATACCATCTTCAATACTCAGCTTGGCTTTCCTGAACATATAATCCAGTTCAACTGCGGTAAAAGCTTTTACATGTAATGAGGGCCGGTGCAGTTTTATTTTCTGCATCAGCTCAATAAAATAGGCCATATCCATTTTCGGGTGAACGCCTCCTACAATATGTACTTCTGTTACAGGTTTGCCATCATATCCTTTTACAATATTCAGCATATCATCAATGCTCAGTTCCCAGCCCTGTTCACGTTTGGCATACAGGCGGGAGTAAGAACAGAACTTACAACTGAATACACAAACATTCGTTGGTTCTATATGAAAATTGCGGTTAAAATAAGTCGTGTCACCATGCAGGCGCTCCCGTACAAAATTGGCAAGCGCACCAACAAAAGGCAGACTTCCTTTTTCAAAAAGCAGCACTGCCTCTTTATCTGTTATACGCTGGTTATTATAAACTTTTTCTGCTATCCGCTGAAGATCTTTGTCTGTTACTAAACCGGCAAGGGTATTGGCTAAAGCTTCCATTACTTGGTATTTGCTGCAAATTTACCACATGAGGCGGTTATAAAAATGAAATAATTGTATATCTTCCAGCCTTGTTCCTGCTATTTTTTTATTTAACGTTTCATTTTTGAAAAAACTTTAGTGGGTTTCGTATATAAAATTAAAACCAGTAAAATAAGCGTGTATGAATTTAAAACTCCGGCTTACGATCCAGAATTTTCTGCAGTTTTTTGTGTGGGGTGCCTGGCTGATCACTATTGCCACTTATTTTTTCAGCAGTCCGATGGGCAGCGGCCTGGATGCAGGTAAAAAATTTGGAGCGGTATTTTCAACGCTTGCCATTTCTTCTATTTTTATGCCGGCGCTTACTGGTATTATTGCGGATAAATGGTTGAATGCAGAAAAGCTGTACGGGGTTCTTCATATCTTATATGGCCTGGTGCTGTTTTATGTGCCACAGGTTACGGATGCTGATACATTGTATTATGTTATCCTGGCAGCTATGATATTTTATATGCCAACCATTTCACTTTCTAACTCTATTGCCTATACTATTTTAAAAAGAGAAGGCTTTGATGTGGTGAAAGTGTACCCACCCATACGTGTATGGGGCACCATTGGTTTTATTGTAGCCATGTGGACCACCAACCTGAGCGGAAGTAAAGGAAATGCCAACCAGTTTATCATTGGCGGCGCTGCTGCTATTTTACTGGGGATTTTTGCTTTCACTTTACCAAAATGTCCGCCGCAAAAAAATATTGCCAAAGACGCCAGCCTGGTGGAGCAGCTGGGACTTAAAGCATTTAGTTTATTTGGTAATTATAAAATGGCTTTGTTCTTTTTATTTTCCATGATGCTGGGGGCTGCACTGCAGCTTACAAATATGTACGGAGATACTTTTTTAGATGATTTTAAAAGAGTACCAGCATACGGACCGGAGTCTTTTGTGGTGAAATATTCAACCATTATTATGTCTATTTCACAGATATCGGAAACGCTGTTTATACTTGCCATTCCATTTTTCCTGAAACGTTTTGGGATAAAGAATGTGATGCTGTTTTCCATGCTGGCCTGGGTATTGCGTTTTGGCTTATTCGCTTATGGAAATCCGGGAGATGGATTGTGGATGATCATTGTTTCCTGTGTTGTATATGGGATGGCTTTTGATTTCTTTAATATTTCCGGCTCTTTATTTGTGGAAACAACAACGGATTCTTCTATCCGTTCCAGCGCCCAGGGTTTGTTTATGATGATGACAAACGGCGTTGGTGCGTTTTTGGGAAGCAAAATAAGTGGCTATGTAATTGATAAGTACTATACTACTGCAGAAGGAAAAGACTGGCATGGAATATGGCTGGCTTTTGCTATATATGCCCTGGTGGTGGCCATCTTATTTGCCATAATGTTCCGGCATAAACACAATCCTGCGGAAGTGAAAGATGTACAGCATTAATGAATGATATAGTAAGTAGCACGGGAAAAATACTCTCTGAAAAAGGGTGTTTTTCCCGTTGTCTTTTTCTGAAATAAAATCCAGTTTTACATCATCAATCTTTAACCCTCGCTTAAGCCCTTTCCGTAACTATCCCTGCTGTATTTCACTTAAAAGATATATCACACCTTAAAACCCTGATTCGATAAACGCTCTGGCAGGGGATGCCGTTGGTCCCCTTTAAGAGCTTTAGTTTTTTTCAAAAATTAAAGAATCCCTGCTCCCATCGCCGCCGCTTACATGCAGCAGCCGCACCCGGGCCGAAGTGGATTCCAGTACTTCCCAGTCTTCATTCAGTTCAGTAAAAGATTCGGGTGTTATAAAAGAGAGATTGAGTTTTGTTTTTGAATCATCTGTACCTGCAGACCAGTTGCCATTGATTGTAGTCGCATCTTTAGCTGCACTTACTGTATTGTCTGTTTTGAATACAAAAGCAAAACCACTGAAATTGGCTGTTTCATAGTGATCTTCTTCCCAAAACATGGTAATACGCCAGTTACCGGCACTGATGTTTTGAGTTACAGCATTTACACCGGTATCATTATTATTAGTGTTGTCTTCTTTGCTGCATGAAACAATTGCAAGTAAGGATAAGATGCAGCCTGTGATTAAAAACTTTTTCATAGTAATACATTTTATTACAATGAAAACAATTTAAGTGCCAGCAGGTAACAGCAGCACCCTTTTGTGATACCCTGCTTTTATGTAGAAATATTACCACCCTGTTTCCCCGGCATTCTATTTATGGTGCTGAAGTGATTTGCAGGTTCAGCGCTTCATACCGGGTAATCAGGTCATTAATCTTTGCCTGCTGTTTTTTTATCGCTCTGGGCCGGAAATAAAACCAGTTTAAAGCAACCCAGCACAGGGTGATCCCATAGCAAACAGTTGCCCATAGTAATGTCATCCTGGATGTGTATTCAAACATATAAAAACACAGTCCTGCAGCCAGCAGAAGGAAATAGACTGACAACAGCGTTCTCTGTATAAAAGCCTGCTTTTTCTTTAACTGTAAAAGCCTGCTTAAAAATGCAGCATTATCAACTTCGTTATTATTTTTAATAAAGGGCAATACAGCTATATTATATACGAACAGGTAAATGATGATTGCAAGGATGATCAGTACAATCCCTATTTTAGTGCTGATCATTTCCGGTTTAAAATGCAGCCATACAAACAGGATAAATGCGGCAGTGGCGGTTAGAAGTATATTCATTTTCACCAGTTCCGTCCGGTTGGTTTTTTTTAGCCTTGCTGCTTTTTCAAAAAGTTCTTTCGTATCCGGGGCAACGGTTTGTTGCCTGCCCCACAAAGATTTAAAATCAATATTGCTGTTCATACTCCATGAATTTTTGTGTTAATTTTTCTTTTATGCGATGGATCTTCACCCTTACGTTGGCTTCAGATATACCGGCTATTAAAGCAATTTCATTTTGCTTTACATCTTCCAGTTCAAGTGAAATGATAATACGGTCTGTTTCCGGCAGCGACGCAATACACTTATAGAGAAACTGGCTCCTGCTTTCTATATCCGGCAATTTCTCTTCTGCTATTTCAACAGGCAAAGCTGCTTTAGGTGTACGGTTTTGTTTTTCGATCTGCCTCAAACAATTATTGGATGCAATCCTGAAAATCCATGTGCCTGGTGAAGATTCATTCCTGAAATTTTTTAATTGCTGCCAAACCGTAATAAAGGTCTCCTGTGCTATATCTTTTGCCCACTCCTCATCGTTTACAAAACCCATGCATAGACGGAAAACCTTTTGCCAGTACGCTTTATAGATATCTTCAAACGTTGTCATTAAATTATTTCCCCTGCTTATTTACAAAGTTGTTCAATTGTTCTTCATACCAGGTTTTGTCATCAAACATAATAAAATGAAGCCCTTTTGTAGCATACAATATTGTTGCGGTCTTTAAATTTTTATACTGGTCATTGATGGCCCCCTGTATGCCTGCAAAGTAGGGCTCCAGCAAAATCAGTACGGGGCACTGAATGGAATTTATACTGTTGCGCAGGTCTGTATTGCTGAAGTCACAAAACATTTTTCCAAAAGTGTTTTTATCAGACCTGGTCGTCCAGTTTATAATGGCAGCTTGTTTTGAGGTATCTGCCACGAGTTGTTTTATTGACTGTTTTTGCATTTGGTAAAATTGTTCATCACTGGCTGCTGTCATTTGCGCAATCATGGCACTGCAGTCTATATTTTCATTTGATTTAAATGAAGGATCCATCAACGCTGCAAGGCAGGGCAAGGCATCCACCACAACCACTTTTGAAACAAGCTCGGGATATTGTGCTGCAATGGCCATCGCCATAGCGCCGCCCATACTGTGTCCCACCAGGACCGGCTTATTTATTTTCAGGTGTTTTATGTATGCTGCAATTTCGTTTACCCATTGCTGAAAGGATGGATTTGCTGTGGGGGGCACACCCGCAAATCCTGGCATTGTAAGCCCGTAGCATTTGTATTTATTTTCATACAGCTTTTTTGTATCGTTCCATACTTCGCCTGAACAGCCGAACCCGGGGATAAACAGGATTGGTTGATCTCCCTGTCCTGTAATAATGACTTCAAACGGGTATTTGTTTCCAGCGGGGAGGGCGGCCATTTTAATACTATAGATGAAGATGATAGAGGCCAATAGCGCAATTTTTTTCATGTTGTTTTTCTTTTAGATACCCGCATGGTCAAAATGTTACAGTTTCAAAGAAGTTTTTTTGAAGGTATTTGGCAACGTTCCCGTAGATTTTATAAACCGTTAACAACATTAATGCCCGGTGATGGTTTAGTTTTGATGCAGCTTGCTAAACTATTATTATGAAGCACAGGTATACAAAATTTATCTCTTTTACAGTTCTCGCCGTTTTAGCCTTTTCACTTACTGCTGCTGCGCAGGAAAAAGATATCAGCTATTATCTTTCAAAAACGCCGTTTGCCATGCAGGCGGTACCGGTTCCTAAATTTAATGACAAGGTATTTTCAATAACCGATTACGGTGCAGTAGCTGATGGTAAAACATTGAATACGGAGGCCTTTGCAAAAGCCATCACAGCCTGTACAAAAGATGGCGGCGGCAGGGTACTGGTGCCTGCAGGTACATGGCTTACCGGCCCGGTGGAGCTTAAGAGCAATGTTGACCTGCACCTTGAAAAAGGCGCAGTAATACAATTTACACCTGACCGTACACAATATCCCATCATAACTATGAGCGGTGAAGGGAAAAATTACGTGGTGGCGTCACCGCTATATGCATACAGGGCAAATAATATTGCCATTACAGGGCAGGGCATTATTGATGGAGCAGGTGAAAGCTGGCGTCCAGTAAAAAAATCAAAAGTTACCGCTGCCATGTGGGATGATCTTTCAAAAAGAGGCGTGATCAGTGAAGATGGAAAGATATGGTGGCCAAGTGCGGAAGCGATGAATGGCGAGGACTACGTGAAGAAATTAAAAAGAAAGACAGAACCGCTTACAGAAAAAGATTACCTGCCAGCCAGGGATTTTCTTCGTCCTTACATGGTTTATTTTATCCAGTGCAATACGATCTTAATGGAAGGTGTTACCATACGAAACTCTCCCAAATTTGTTTTTTATCCTAACCGTTGTACTGACCTTACGATGAATGGAGTGACAGTGCTGAATGACTGGTGGGCACAAAACGGTGATGGCATTGATATCAGCGCCTGTAAAAATGTGGTGATCTATAAATGCACCTTAAGTGTGGGTGATGATGGTATTTGTATGAAGAGCAGCCGGGGCAGCAAGCCAGAAGGGGATGCAGAACTAAAGAATATACTGATAGCCCAATGTACTGTTTACCGGGCGCATGGGGGTTTCGTTATCGGTAGTAATACGGATGGTGGTATGCAAAATATCTATGTGGCAGATTGCAATTTTATTGGGTCGGATATTGGTATCAGGGTAAAAAGCAATCCGGGCAGGGGCGGACTGGTAAAAGATATTTACATTGACAATATTGGCATGAAAAATATTAAGGAGGAAGCTATCCTGTTCACTACTTATTATGAAGATATGCCTGCTGGAAAAACATCAAAAGATACAAGCGAGCGTGAAGATGGTAAGATACCAAGGTTTACAGAATTTCATATCAGCAACGTAAAGTGCGAGGGCGCTGCCACTGCCGTTTCCATCATTGGCTTAAAGGAAGTGCCGGTAAGTAAAATTTATCTTGAAAATATTGATATCACTGCGGGTAAAGGTTTTGTATCCACTGATGCTGAAAATATCTATTTAAAGAATGTAACACTGAATACCGGTAAGCCTTTGTTCAGCTTAAAGAGATCTGTAAATATTACGCTGGATGGTAAGCAGGTGGAATGATGAAAATGCCTCCTTATTTATGATGTTAATATACGGCGGACCTGTTTTTCACTTTCCAGGCCAACTTTGGCGGCAGCCTGTGAATAGTTCAGGTCTTTATTTTTCATCAGGTTTTGTATAACTTCTTTTCTTACCGAATTGATATAATTCATAACGGTAATGCCTGTTTCTTTTTTGAAGGTCCTTGTAAAATTTCGTTCGCTCATATTGGCAATCAGTGAAAGTGCTGCGATACCCTGTCTTTTGTGAATGTGTTCCACTATATGGTCCTGCGCTTTGTGAATACCGGCGTGAATATGGTTGCGAAACTGCATAAATACACTTAACTGTTCCTGTTTGCCATCCCTCCGGTTATAGATTACCAGCTCCCTTGCCACCTTGTGCGTAAAATAGCTGCCTTCCAGTTTTTCAATGATGTGCAGCATAAGGTCGATACCGGAGGCAATACCGGCACTTGTATAAATGCCGTCTCTTTCCTCAAACAAACTGTTTTCATTTACGATGGCAGCAGGGTAAAGGGTTTGCAGGTTTTTTGTTTGTTTAAAGTGGGTGGTGCAGTTAATGCCATTGAGTAAACCAGCCTGTGCAAGTACAAAAGCCCCTGCACAAATACTCACAAGATTTACCTGCTGTTCGTGGCATTTTCTTAGCCAGTCAAAAAGTGGTTTGTTGCTTTTGAACCCGGGTGAAAGCAGGTAATCAACCTTTGCACCCGGGATGATGAGATAATCACCTTTGCTGAATTTTATTTTTGAGTAAAGCAGGGGGCGTTTGATATTTAATCCGGCGCTGCTTGTAACAGCTGCGCCAGTACCGCAATATTCAATTTTAAAATCAGCCCCGAAATCAATGGCTTCATGTATGGTTTGATCCGGCCCTGCAAGATCCATTAAATGCACGCCGGGGAGTATGAGGAATACAAATTTTACAGCCATTAATACTTCGGTTTAAACTGCCTGTTGCGAAAGTAAAGGATAATATCTTTCCTTTAAAATATCCAGGTGCCAGCGCTGGTGCCCGGGTATGATAAAGCCAATATCAGCCACTGAATATTCGCCTTTAAAGCTTCTTCCTGTCTTTGCCAGTGTTTCGGAGGAAAATGAACTGTATAATTGCTTAAAAGAATGATGAAGTGTAAGCAACTCATCAATGATATCTTCGATTGGCCGGTTTACTGCATTGGCGGCATAAGCATAGTGATCTTCGTTAAAGCCGGGGAGTGGTTGCATTTCATCTCTTGCGAAAGCAAGTGCCCTGTAGCTGAAAATCCTTTCAGTATCAACCATGTGCTGCAGTATATCTTTTATGGTCCATTTACCCGGTGCATATACATTGTTACCAATCTCTTTCCATTTTTCCACAGGAAAATTTTGTACTTCTTCAATGCTTTTTTGTATAGTGTCAATTAATTCAACATCATCGCATTTAAGAATATACCTGTCAAAATATTCTGGCAGTATAGTTAATTGTGAGCGTTTCATATTTATTATTGTTTTTGTAGTAATTGCTTAAAAACTGTTTCAAGATTATTAATGGCTGCCGTTGCATCTGGATCAGCGTTGAACTTTGTTTTTAATTCATCGAAAGCCTGCTGACCCTCAGGCTCTGCCAGTTTAGTAATTTGAAGCAGGTTGTAAAAAATATCATTCACATTGTTTTCAGTAATGGCTTCATTCAAATCTTTACTGATAAGAGGATAGGCCTTATTTGCAGCACCCAGTCTTACCAATGTTTCGGTTGCAGCCAGCCGGTGGTCCCAGGTTGCAGTGGCCAGCGTCCAGTGTGGCAGCCGGGAAGCATTTACATAGGGCAACAGTACATCAACAGCCCGCTCATCACCCAATTCCCTGAAACCATTGATGGCACTGATCAGGTGCTGGTTCTTCCAGGAGCTCTTATCTTTTAGTAAAGTAAGTGCTTCAAATGCTTTGCTGCTTTTGGTTTTACCAAGGGCAATGGCGGCGGCATTCACCACTCTTTCACTTTTATTTTTAAAAAGGGAAATATACAGGTCATCATATTGTTTATCGGCTGTTGCACCAAGAAAGCTAACAGCGCCTGCAAGTACCCAGGAGGAGTCTCTTTTTATAATATCCAGCAGCATCAATTTTGTCTTTTCGTCAAATATTAAAGGCCTGGTTGCTGAAACAGTATTAAAAATATTCTGGAGTGTGATGAGACCGATATAGCGGATGCGCCAGTAGTTGTTACCGGTGATCAGCTGCCTGATGCCGGAATAAATTTTTTCTTTGTCATTGTTGCCGGTGATGCTGTCCATTGCAATTGCTGCCAGTTGAACCAGTGCGGTTCTTTTTCCTAAAACATCCTGGTCGTTTTCCAGCTGGTACAGCAGCTCAGTAGTTGTTCTGTCAAATTTCAATTCTTTTATCCAGGTGTTTTCATGATCAAAACTTACCAGTAAAGGTTCCCGGGGACATGTAAACGAAAATTTGTTTTCATACACTGGTTTAATAAACACTTCTTCCGGTCGGTTATTTATGGCGATTTTCATTTTTCCCCTGAAAAACATTGTTTGCGGGTAAGAGCTGGCGGTATCTTTTTGCTGCAACTGTTTGACGGTGAGAGTAAGCTCTTTTTTTACATTGTCATATTTTTTTATCACTTCGAAAACAGGATGCCCCATGCCATATATCCACTGGTCAAAGAACCATTTTAAATCTTCTCCAGTAGCAGTTTTTATTGCCTGTATGAGATCGTTTGTGCCTGCGGGTTTCGCTGCATTTGCTTTTACATATTGCCTGACTGACTGCTTCCACTTTTCTTCACCTAATTCGTGGCGGAGCATATGCAATACCAAAGCACCCCTTGAATTTGGATAATTTCCATTGATAAAGTTTAGGGTATCGGTGATCTTTTGTGGTACAACCGGCATCCTGCTATTATTATTCCAGTCGTTGAAATAATTTGCCTGGTCAAAGCTGAGCTGGTACAACAGGAATTCATCTCTGCCATTCTTATATTCATTGTACAGGCAGGAGAAATACCTGCTGAAGGCTTTATCCAGCCAGTAATGTTTCCAGTCTTTGGCTGAAACAAAATTGCCAAACCATTGCCCTGCCAGTGATTCTCCTTCGAGCATATCCCAGAGATAGAGATAATCTGCATGGGTGGTACGATCATCCACCATATTTTCTGTTTGAATGGACAAAGTATTGCTGCTGTATCCCCACGGCAGTTCCTGCACAAAAACCTGGGTATAACTGGGAAAGGGGTATGCCTGCCCGGTAGTTGATGAAAAATATTGCATCATATCGGTGAGCCTGTCTGTGGTGGCAGCCGTGGCTTCTTTTTCGTCGGGGTATGCATAATTGGTGATAGCTGTTTTTCTGAACTTGTTGGTTATAGTTACGTATTCTCCAATTACAAATGCTGTTTTATGGTTAGGGTAGGGAATATTTGTTTTATAATGATAGGTAACAGTTCCATCTGCATTTATTTTTTTGACCGCCAGTTCCCCGTTGCTGATAACAACAAACGGCGTATCTACTGTAGCCTTAAAAGATGTTGTGAGCAATTCACCCGGCCGGTCATGACAGGGAAACCAGTACCGGTTACCATTATCTTCTCCCATACTCCATACCTGTTTACGCCGGTTGGGTTCGGTTGAGGATGGTTCAAAAAAGCGAATTCCTTTACCATTGCTTCCCCCAATATTATTTGGATCGGTGGTGTTGATCCATCCTGTTGTATAGTCGATAGCTATCTTTATTTGTTCACCCCGTTTGTATGTTCGTTTGAGTTTTACAAGAAGATTGTCATTACTATTTACATCTGTAAGTGAAAAGCTGAGGTTATTACCGGCATTATCTTTTATAGTATGTATAACGAGGTGGGCTGCATCAAGTGTAAGGGTATTTGCCTGGCGAAGGAATTGTATTGAAAGCGTGGCGATACCGCTTGCGTGTTTTTTTTGCCAGCTGAATCTGAGATCAAAATCAATATGCTTTACAGTTGTGCTGTGAGTGTTATCACTGTTTTTTGCAAACAGGGGGACAGTGCATAGTAAGATAGAACAGCAAACCAGCAGGTGTTTTTTGCCCGTAAATTTCATTTGTAAGTTTTTACAGGACTAAACTACGCTGCTGTTATTTGACTGGACGGGCAGAAATGGGACATATCCGGCCATTTGTGCCGGTAAAAAATGAAATTTTAAAGAGCCTGTTTTTTAAGAAAAGCATCCAGCTCCTGCAGTTGGTTTAAATGATGCCTTAAATGCATGGCTGCAAACTGCAGCCATTCTGCTGCATTAAAATAGCCAAGACCGGGATGCCTGGTCTTGCCCCGGCTTTTGCCGGCCCGTACCTGTTTTGATAAATGATTCACATCTCCCTGCAACTGCAGCATTTCTTTTTGCAGCTGGGCTTTGGATGAAGGCTGTTTCATTTTTAGAGCATCTATGTTGTCATTCTTTATTTTTTGCCGGGGCAATGAATTGTTCTTAAAAATTATTTCCGCCGTTGTACTCATTTTCTCCTGTGCATTGTCATCATTGGCAAGACAGCAGTTTGCCTGTTCCATATAATAAATGGTTTCATTCAGCAGGTGCATATACACCTGCCCAATTGACCATTCTTCAGGTGATGGTTTTATTAATAGCTGTTTATAACTGTAGTCATCAAGTTTGCTGTTATAAATAAGTATCGTATCGTTGAAATCTGTAAAGGACATTTTAAATCTTTTGATTAAGCCTGTACAAGTGATTTATAAAGATAATGCTGTTGTATTCTCCATAGTATGAAATTTTACCCGTAAAAGACAACTTTGTTGTGATGGCCTTTCACTTTAAATTTTGTGTTTTAAAATAAGTAATTTCGCCGCCAGTAATCAGTTAAAAATGCAAAAAATATCACTGGCAGTTCATGGAGGCGCAGGCACTATTTTAAAAGAAGATATGACGTCTGAACTGGAAGCAGCTTACCGGCAGGGGCTGAAAGATGCGCTGGATGCCGGTTATGCGGTGCTGGAAGAAAATGGTACTGCCCTGGATGCAGTTAAAGCAGCAGTGATGGTATTAGAAGATAATGTATTGTTTAATGCCGGCCGTGGTTCAGTTTTTACAAAAAAAGGACTGCATGAAATGGATGCATCCATCATGAGTGGGAAAGACCTGGCCGCAGGTGCTGTAGCAGGTGTGGCACATGTACGTAACCCGGTGGAGCTGGCAGCTGCTGTAATGAAAAACAGCAACCATGTTTTTTTAAGTGGTGCCGGTGCATTGGATTTTGCCATTAAGCAGGGTATAAAGCTGGAACCAGATGAATATTTTTACTCGGCATTCAGGTATGATCAATGGCAGCAGATCAAACACAGCGATCTGTATGCACTGGATCACTCATTGCAAAAGACAGAAGCGCTGATGAAAGATAAAAAATTTGGTACTGTGGGTGCTGTAGCCTGTGATATAAATGGAGATATCGCTGCTGCCACCAGCACAGGTGGTATGACAAACAAACAATACAATCGCATTGGTGACAGCCCGGTAATCGGTGCCGGTACCTATGCAAACAATCAAACCTGCGCCATCAGTTGTACCGGTCATGGCGAACCTTTTATAAAAGCCGTGGCCGCTTATGATGTAAGCTGCTTAATGGAATATAAGGGTATGAGCCTGCAGGATGCCATGAATGAAGTAGTAAATAAAAAACTGGTTAAAATAGATGGCGAAGGCGGTATGATCGGTGTAGATGCAGCCGGCAATACGGCTATGCTTTTTAACAGTGCAGGTATGTACCGTGGTGTGAAGGATAATGATGGCGTTTACAGCGTAAGCATCTATAGAAGTTAAGGAATGAAAGAATTAAGAAATTAAGACTGAAGTAGAATAGGTTAGTTTAGTATTTGCATATGCTATTTTTAAAACTAAACTTCTAACCATCCTGCACCACTAAACACAAATATTAATAATCGATAAATAATAAAAGGGATTTCGGGTTCTATGAAAAAGACAGCAGTAATTGTAGCAGGTGGTAATGGCAGCAGGATGAATATAGCAATGCCAAAACAATTTTTATTGTTAAAAGGAAAGCCTGTTTTGTATTATACACTGGATACATTTTTAAAATCATACGAAGATTTAAATATTATATTGGTACTGCCCGAAGAATATGTGTCTGCCGGGCAGGAGATCATTGATGCTTTTTTTGATTACGAGCGGATACAGATAACTGTAGGCGGACGTACAAGGTTTCATTCTGTACAAAACGGTCTGCAACTGGTTACAGATGAATCAATTGTTTTTGTACATGACGCCGTGCGTTGTTTACTTACTGTTGATTTGATCCGCCGTTGTTACGAAACCGCCGTGGAACAGGGTTCTGCAATCCCGGTGATCAGCTCAAAAGACAGTGTGCGGCTGGTGGGGGAGCATAGCAATGAAGCAGTTGACCGTAACCTGGTTAAGCTGGTACAGACACCGCAAACCTTTCACAGCAAAATTTTATTACCGGCCTTTAAAATAGATTTTAAAGATAAGTTTACAGATGAAGCCACCGTGGTGGAAGCCTTTGGTTTAAAAGTAAACCTGGTGGAGGGAGAGGAGAATAATTTTAAAATTACCAGGCCCGTAGATCTTATTTTGGCTGAACAGTTACTATAAATTGTACTGTAACAAATCTTCTTTTGTATCTTAACAAAAAAGAAGATTATGAAGAATAGATTTTTGCTTCTCGCTATAAGTTTTTTAGCCTTAAAGTTAAATGCCCAAAATGTAGGTATTGGCATTAATACGCCTGTTGCAACGCTTCATGTTTCTTCCACCCAAACGAATCCTGTGATCATAAATGGCGGTTCGAATATGTATATCAGCCTGAATGAAAACAATACTTACCGTGGCTATATTGGTTCGTATGCAGGCAACGCAGAAGATGTGGATTTTGGTACCGGCGCATCCAATACAACGGGCCGGTTACATTTAACCATTGCTGCCAGCCCCAGGCTCACCATCAGTGCTGCAGGCAATGTGGGAATAGGAACGATAGTGCCCACGGCAAAACTGCATGTGAATGGCAACCTCCTCATCAATGGTGCTAATACACTTGAGTTTGGTGGCGGGTTTATAAAAGAAGTAAATGCAGGCAAAATAGGGTATGGAACTTATGTGCCTGATGCGTTGAATATTGTTGGCGCCGGCAGTAACAGTACAAACCGGCGGGTATGGTTTTACAATGAAGGCGGCGCAGGTTTCGAGGGAGATATCAATCTTTATAATGGAAGCAAGATCACCCGGAACACTACTGGTAGCGCTAACCTTGTGCCTGTTGCTTACGGCACTATTGATGGTGCAACAGCTACCGTACTCGGAGGAACTGGTAATTTTTCTGTAGAAAGGATACAGGCAGGACTGTACAGGCTTACTGTAACCGGGGAAACTTTTCAATACAATACACATACATGGTCACTTACGCTAGTTGAAAATACTACTGCAGCTTTTATATGGGGATTTCCCGGCACGGACTCAGGCGGGCTTATAGTAAGTACAGTACTTTATAATGCTGTTAATGGGGCAGACAGAAAATTTTCTTTTGTACTCTATAAGAATTAAATGCTTATCAACCGTTCTTAGTGTCTTTGTGGTTTATATTCATTCAACATGTACCTGTTTTTTTGTAACGGCACCTTCCCTTGCTTCGGGTAAGAATTGTCTTTCCTTTATTAAAAAGCCATTGCCTTTTTCGCAGATATGCACTTTTAAATTATCGATGCTGAAAGGATTGCCATCCGGAATATCTGCTATGTTTGAATATCGGATATCATATCCATCAATGATCACCACGCAACCACTGCCGATGGCCTCCATCTTGTTGCCTTCGGTTATCAGCATACCGGTATCTTCACCAAGACCAATACCAATACAGGAAGGATTGGTGGCAATGGCCTGTGTTAATCGTATAAAACGGCCACGTTTTTCAAAATGACTGTCGATGATGGCATCATCAATAAAACCAAGACCGGTGGTGATCTTTACTTCTCCTTTTAAATGTGCCCGCATGGCATTGCCTTCATAGATCATGGTATTGCTCATGCCCATGGCGCCTGCGCTGGTACCGGCAACAATAAAGTTCTCTTCGTCCTGGTAACGGTCCAGCAGTATTTGCAAAAATTTAGTGCCGCCGAAAATAGTGGAGAGACGGAGCTGGTTGCCACCGCTGAACATTACTGTATTGCAGGTACGTATCCTTTCCAGGTATTCTTCATTCATGGCATCAGAGCGGTTGCGTATATGCATTACGTTTACATTCAGGCATCCGATCTTACCAAATGCATCCAGGTAGTTTTCGCCTACTTCCTGGGGAATGGTCGATGCTGTGGTGATCACTTCAATTTTAGCGGAAGCACCACCGCTTTCCTGTACGATCCTGAGCAGGATGCCCAGTTCAATAAAGTTGAGATTGCTGCGGAGTTTTTGATACTGGTCCGCATCCATGCCTTTGTCTTCTGCGCCGCCGATGGCTATTAGTTTTCCTTTCGGATTGCTCATGTAATTCTTGTATTAGGGCAAAAATAGGATAAATAGTATTGCTGATTTTGATTGTATTTATTAACAGGTGTGTATTGTAAAGCCAATCGCTCTGTATTTAGATGATCTTTGCCGTTAACTCTTTAAACTCACCACCGGTAATTGTATATTTTCTGCCATTAATTTCCAGTATATCTCCTTCTTTCATCTTAGAAAGTTCGTAAATATCCTGTTCAATCAGGTGGATGGAGCCTTTTGTTTTTCGTGCAATATTAAGATAATCGGTATTGATAGAACCATACACACCACAAAGGATAATCTTAACAGGCTTGCTTAAAAGAGAAAGTAAAGCGATATCTTTTACAGGAGCCCAATTGTCTGCAATCATTACAATTGAATCACAGGAGTTGCAGATTTCACCTGCCTTTATAAGTGCTTCCAGGTTGTTTTCAGGTGCATCACCTCCGCACCCGTTCGACATGGCAAGTTCTATCGTTTTTTCAACATCTTCATATTTTGACGTCTCTACAGGGTATAAACCACCAGTTTTGCCGATAATCTTTTCATTATTCATTTTATTGTCGCCATCATTAAAAAAAATAAACTTGCGTCTTGCATTATCATTCATTGTAAGCTTCAGCCACATAAGTAGTTGGGCCGAATAAGGATACATACTGCCTGTAACATCTGCAGCGATAAGCGCTTTGTTCCACTTATGCCGTTTTAAAATTTCAGAAACAGTAGTATCTATGGCGGTATAATCATACACACCATCCCAAAAATGACAACTGTCTTTGTTTATATCCAGGATATAATAAATAGAATCGGATCCATCTATGATGTTACCATAAATTGTGGTGTCAATCAATTTGTTTTTGATTCCTTCGGCAGTGGAAATTTTTGTAACAGTTCTTGTAAAACCTTCCCTTAAAGAATGAATGTATCCTCCGGCAGTATCAGGATAAAAAGAAAATTCGGAGCATATTTGAACACCTGAATCAGCCATCAGTTCTGTGCCCGGGGGAGGAATGCCTTCTTTTAAGATTCTTCCCATTTTTTTTAAATCAGATTTTACTGTTTCTATACTTGCTTCAGGCCGGTAATAGATATAAAATCCATGGGGCATATAGGAGGCTTCCTCTTTGGTTGTGGCGCTGGTTTGCCTGATTTTTTTAAAAGCTGTTGCATTATTAAATGCCCCTGGAAAAATGCTGAAAAGATTATTCAGCCTCTTCCTGTTTAATATTGTAAAATCTGCTTTGGCGGGATAGTCTGTATAAACCAGCTCAATACCGGCAATATTAACGTTTTTTAATTCCTGTATCGCCACATATTGATTCAGTGTAAAGGTAGCTTTACCATACTCCATTGGCAAATACAGCACTTTACATCCGGAAGCTGTTATGTTATAAAAAGGCTTTTTAATTTCAGCCTGCTTTAATATGCTTTCTATTTTATTTGATTGGCCGAATAAAAAGAAATTAGCAAGCATGCATACTCCTGTAATTGCTACTTTATACATTTTACTTGGTTCTGGTTTAGTTCAGATGCTTTCATCAAAATTTTCATAAAGCACCGGTTATAAAATTAGCTTATTTTCTATTTTGAAAACCAAGCAGATTATCCTAATTTTCATTTTGCACCCCTTTATACGCTGCTTTTGTTTGTGTGCGAAGTTGCATAAGTGTGATACTGTTGAAAGAACTGCGACGCAACGAAGATGCTATGAAAAACAAATGCCTGGTTCAAAAAATAAACCAAGACTAAATATATTTTTATGAAGATCGAAGAAATTAAAGTTTTACGGGGTCCCAATTACTGGAGTGTACGCCGCACAAAGCTGATACAGATGAAACTCGACCTGGAAGAGATGGAACAGCGGCCAACCAACAGCATCGATGGTTTCAGGGAACGGCTTGAAAAAATGTTTCCCACCATGATCGAACACCGCTGCAGTGTGGGGGAGAGAGGAGGCTTTTTTCAAAGAGTGGATGAAGGCACCTGGATGGGCCATGTGATCGAACATATTGCCCTGGAAATTCAAACGCTGGCAGGTATGGATGTGGGTTTTGGCCGGACAAGATCGGCAAACGAAAAAGAAGGTGTGTATTATGTATGCTTTACCTATATGGAAGAAGATGCAGGTGTGTACGCCGCCAGGGCAGCAGTGCGTATTGCACAGGCTTTAACAGACGGAGCAGCTTATAATTTAGAAGAAGATATACAGAAGCTGAGAGAGATAAGGGAGGATACAAGACTTGGGCCATCCACCGGTTGTATAGTGGAAGAAGCAGCGAAAAGAAATATTCCCTTTATAAGATTAAACAAACAAAGCCTGGTGCAGCTGGGGTATGGGGTGCATCAAAAAAGGATAAGGGCAACGATTGCATCCACTACATCCAACATTGCAGTGGATATTGCCTGTGATAAGGAAGAAACAAAAATGCTGCTGGAAGCAGCAGAAATACCCGTGCCAAGGGGAACGGTGATAAGAACAGAGGAAGGATTGAAAGATGCCGTTGAAAAATTTAAGTATCCATTGGTGATAAAACCAATTGATGGCAATCATGGCAAAGGCAATACCACCAATATCACTACCTGGGAGCAGGCGGTAAAAGCACTGGAAGCTGCTAAAGTGTATGGCCGCAATGTGATCGTTGAAAAATTCATCACCGGTTTTGATTTCCGTTGCCTGGTGATCAATAATAAATTTATTTGTGCAGCCCTGCGTACACCGGCTTCCGTGGTGGGGGATGGGGTACATGATATTAAATGGCTTATTGAAGAAACAAATAAAGATCCACGCCGTGGTTACGGGCATGAAAAAGTATTGACACAAATTACCATCGACCAGTTTACGCAGAAGATGCTGGATGATGGAAAGATCACACTTGAAACTGTTCCTCAAAAGGGGGAAAGGGTTTTATTAAAGCCAACGGCCAATCTTTCAACCGGCGGTACCAGTACAGATGTTACAGATGAAGTGCATCCTGCCAATGTATTCATGTTTGAACGCATCGCTAAGATCATTGGTTTGGATATTTGCGGTATCGATGTGATGGCTACCGACTTACGTACACCTGTATCCGAAAATGGTGGCGCCATACTGGAGGTAAATGCTGCACCAGGTTTCCGCATGCACATTGAGCCGGCAGAAGGCCTGCCGAGGAATGTGGCGGAACCGGTGATCGATATGCTGTTTCCAAAAGGCAGCGTGGGCCGTATACCAATTATTGCCGTAACAGGAACCAATGGTAAAACCACCACTACAAGACTTACTGCACATATTGCCAAAAGCGCCGGTAAAAAAGTGGGTTACACCACCAGCGATGGTGTGTATATCCAGAACCAGTTAATGATGAAGGGTGATTGTACCGGCCCCATTTCATCTGCCTTTGTATTAAAGGATCCAACAGTGGATTTCGCCGTGCTGGAATGTGCCCGTGGCGGTATTCTGAAAAGCGGTCTGGCATTTCAAAATTGTGATGTGGCAGTGGTAACAAATGTAGCTGCCGATCATATTGGTTTGGGTGGCATCAACAGCGTGGAGCAAATGGCCAAGGTAAAAGCCGTGGTGCCCGAAACAGTTTTCCCTCATGGCTATGCTATATTAAATGCAGAAGATGACCTGGTATATAAGATGAAGGAGAACCTGAAATGCAATATTGCACTTTTCAGTATGGATGAGAACAACCCAAGGATAAAAGCACATTGTGCGGAGAATGGTTTGGCTACTGTGTATGAAAATGGTTATGTCACCATTATGAAAGGCAACTGGAAGATCCGTGTGATGGCTGCCAAGGATATACCACTTACTTATGAAGGCAAGGCCATCCATAATATTGCCAATTGTTTACCTGCAGTCATGGCTACTTATCTGTACAGGGATATTTCAATAGAAGATATACGGCAGGGATTGCAGACATTTATTCCCGGCGAAAGCCTTACACCGGGCCGGCTGAATTTTTTCCATTTTAAAAATTTCAGTTTCCTGGCTGATTTTGCTCATAATCCACATGGGTTAAAGCTGCTGTGTGATTTTGTAAGCAAGCTGGATTATAAAACAAAGATTGGCGTTATAAGTGGCACCGGCGACAGGCGGGATGATGATATCAGGGAACTGGGTGAGATATCCGGGGCACATTTTGACGAGATTATTATCCGCTGTGATAAAAACCTTCGGGGGCGGACAGCGGAAGAAATTATAGACCTGTTACAGGCTGGTATCAATAAGGCAAATCCCAACGTACCGGTAAAGATCATTGCCAATGAAAATGAAGCACTTGAATATATTTATGCCAACCCGGTGAACGGGGCTTTGTATACCATAATGTGTGATGTGGTAGCGGGTGCACTGGATAAGATCAGGGAGCTGAAAGCAAGGGAAAATGGCGCCGTTCCGGCATAGGGCACGGGGATAAAATTGATTTTGCTTTTTTGACCCTATATCCTACATTTGCACTCCCAAATAAATATTTGGGTACGATTGGGTTATGGTGTAACGGTAGCACTACAGATTTTGATTCTGTCTGTCTAGGTTCGAATCCTAGTAACCCAACCAGCAAAGCTGAATTCCTGTTCAGCTTTTTGTATTAGCAAGTATGATTGCCCGATAGTGTAACGGTAGCACATCAGATTCTGATTCTGCTTGTCTTGGTTCGAATCCAGGTCGGGTAACAAATAAAAAAAGGTAACCAACTAAGGTTGCCTTTTTTATTTTGTATTTTCTGTATAAGGACTACATATAAATTTATTATTACAGACAACGTAGTTGTTTTGAATTGAATCTACAGTTTATAGTTACTGTTGTTTGCATCATTTTTACTAATTGCTAAATATACTGCAGTCGTTTCTTTTATAGGTCTGTCATGCTAACTACAAATCCTGCTTATGCTTTTCCGGAAAATATTTATTGCTGTTCTTATTTATTTACTACCAGGTATTATGGAAGCACAAATATTGCCGTGGAGCACGTATCTGAATTCGCCTGGTAATGATATGTTCCTGGATATGGTGAAAGATAATGCCGGGGATGTATATGTGCTGGGCAAAACAGATTCAAATGGCTTTCCTATTACATCCGGTGCTTTGCAGACCGGAATTAATAAGGGGGCAAAATATACACTGAGTAAGCTATCAGGGAGTTCGGGTAGTTTATTGTGGAGTACCTATCTTGATGGTACTGATAATACAGCTAATTATTATTTTGATTTTTTCAGGGGTTATTGCAAGCTTTATTGGGATACGGTTAGTAACAGCATTTGTATATGGGCTTATACAAATGCGGGTGATTACCCTGTAGTAAATGGGAATTCTTACACCCAGGGTACCGGGTCGGCTTCCATATTTACACAACTGGATGCAACTACAGGTTCCATACTTTTTTCTACATACCTGTTTCGTAAAGAAACTATGACATCCGGAGATGTAAGCATTACCGCATTCGACAGGATAAAATTTACAAATGGTTCTGCGTATTTTATGGGTGTAGCTTTTGATAGTAAAGCGCTGTTTGTTTCTGCGGTGGATCTTTCGTTACACCGTTTTGTTTTTCAAAAGGAAATAAATATTAACAACGGCTGGTTTTTTACCTATGGCATGGGAGCAGCCGGGTATGGTTTTGCAGTTAATAACGGTAACGTGTATATAGCCGGGATTACCAATGCCACCGACTATCCTGTTACACAGGGAAGTTATCAGCCTGTTTATCCTGCGGGTGCTGCAAAATCATATTTTATAACCAGGCTCGATAATGCCGGAAATATTGTCTTTTCTACTTTTGCAGACCCCTGTTCAGGCGGCGGAAGGGAAGATTATGTTTTGCATGACTTACTGGATGTTGCCAATGGAGAAGTGGCATTCGCTGCTTCTTTTGCCGGAGGAATAGCTGTGTCGCCGGGTGGCATTGCTTTTGATATTGATACACTGCAGAATACCAACCGTGGTTTTATGAAACTGGATGCCAATACCGGCAGCAGGAAATATTTTTCTTACCTGGGCCCGGATGACCCTTATACGTTCATGCACACTTTCAGGGGAATCAGGTATGTGGGAGATAACCTGCTTTTATATGGCATTACAACCAACGGATATTTGCCCGTAACTGCCAACGCCGGCCAGCTTTTTAAAACTTATCCTAATTACCAGTATGATTTTTTTATTGCACAGCTTAATGCATCAAATAAACTTGTTTATTGTTCTTACCTGGGCGGCAGCGGGGTAGATGTGCTTTCCCTGGCAGCTGTTGATAAAACTGATGTTTACTTTTCCGGGGTTACTGAGAGTAAGGATTTTCCGCTTACAACCAACGCTGTTCAGAATATACATAAGGGTGTAAAGTTTCATAGTATTGGAGATTTGGTTATTGTAAAATACAATACGTCAGAGCGCAGGATAAAATTCTCATCTTTTCTGGGATCTGATGTGCATGATCAAATCGTAGTGAACGAAAATTATCCATACATGTATGGCGCACCCAAAGCAATAAAAAATTTTACAGCGGAAAATGGAATAGTTACCATGGCTGCAACATCCTATATACTGGATACACTAAAAATTGATTACCCTGTAACTCCCGATGCATTATATAAAAAAATGCAGGGTAATAACTACGTATCACAGGCTTTGCAATACACTGCCAGGATCAATACTGTTACAGGTAAATTGATCTACGGTTCTTATATATCAGGTTTACCCGACAGCACTTTTACACAAAATGTTTCCCTGCTTTCAAATGGTGATGATATTTATCTTGCCGGCCGTACCCAGTCTAAAACATATCCTGTAACAGCAGGTGCAGTAAGAACCAGTTATCTTGGTAATGGAGATGTATTTGTAACCAAGCTCAGTTTGTGTTATCCGCAAATAGAAAATAGTACGCTTGCACCTGCAAACCAGTTTTTATGCCCCTTTAACCTGGTTGATACAATTGCCGGAAGTGAACCTCAATTGGAAAATACGCCGGTTCTCTTAAGGAATGCGGCAGCAGAAAGCCAGGCTGGTCTCACCAACTTTACCTATCAATGGCAGCAAAGTACTGATAATATCAGTTGGGAGATGATTGCTGGAGCTATTTCGAAAGATTATAAACCGGAACCCTCAGCCATTACAAAATATTACCGGCGGCTGGCAAGACCGGTTTACTGCAGTACTACAGATACTTCAACTGTTGCCACGGTTACTATTGGAAATGTTCAGGGAGCATCGGTAAATGCCGGTGGGGTAAACGGTAATTTATATGGCTGTGCCGGCTCACCCGTAACGCTTGGCACGGCCGCAGTTCAGGGAGTGGTGTACCGTTGGTCGCCTTCCCGTTATCTCAGTGATACTACAATTGCCCAGCCCATTTGTAACGCACCAGGCGGCAACTTTACTTATGTTTTAAAAGCAACAACAGCAGGCGGCTGTACCACAGCTGATACCATTACTGTATATAACTATAAGGCAAATGCAGGCAGGGATATAACCATGTGTCCATCTGCACAAACTCAAATTGGTGAATGGCCGTTGCCCGGTATTTCTGGTGTGGTATATAACTGGCAGCCGGCAGCCGGGCTTAGTTGTACGAATTGTGCCAGGCCGGTTGTATCCGCTGGAGGTACATATATATTAAATGTATCTGTGCCACTAACAGCCGGGGGTACCTGCATTTCAAAAGATACTGTTACTGTAATTCCTGATGTACTTCCGAAAAACCCGGCCGGAGCAGATAAAACCATCTGTGATATGTCTTCTGTAATATTGGGAACCCCACGTGTGCCAGGGTACATCTACAACTGGTCCCCGTCTGCTTATCTCTCCGCCGAATCAGATACAGCACAGCCAGTTTTTAATAGCAACTATTATCCTGTACAATTGATTCATAATCCTGTCAGCTATATACTAACGGCAACCAATACATCAACAGGCTGTAAAGTGGTGGATACAACAACGGTACAGGTGATGATACTGTCAGCAGGAAATGATGGATGCAGGCCATTGCAGCTTGGTAAACCCGGTATGAGTCATGGTCAGCAAAACGCAACCTATCAATGGGTACGGGTTCTTGATAACAATATGGAAGTACCTGTAGAACCTGATGAATTGTCCTCGGCTATCATACAAAACCCGGTAGCCTTATATAACACTGGTATTAAAACCGATAGAACCTACCGTTTAAAAATGACGCTGAATGGCGCCACCTGTACCGATGATGTTATAGTTTGGGTTAATTGTTTTCCGGGAGGAAGTGGTGGCGGCGGTTCCGTTTGTCCTAAACCAGCATTAAAATTCAGCTCAAAAAATGGATGCCCAAGGGTGGAAGGTAACGACAGTGTTAGTTTGTTTGTTTTAAATCCCACTCCTGATTTTATCTATACATGGTCACCAGCAACCGGTTTAAGTAGCACAACGGGCACAAATGTTAAGACGGGCATAACCAGCAATATCACTTATATATGTACAGCTACCTATATTTATGATGCTTCAATAAGCTGCTTAGATTCTATTAAAGTAAACAGATCAAAGATTCCTGCACCGGTATTTGATGCGAAAGATACCACTCTGTGCAGGGGGGTAGTTGCAAACATTGGTGTTCCTGCGGTCAACAACATAGTATACAGGTGGCTTCCCGACCCATATTATGCCGCCCCTGTATTCAACGAGGCTAACCCACAGCTTACAGCTTCCATTAACGTAAACTATTACGCCAGTGCTGCCGATACTATAACAGGATGTATAACTAACGATACTGTAAGAATTACAGTAGAAAATGTAGTTGCCTATGCCGGTCCCAACCGTTCCTCATGTGAGAATGGTGGATTTAAAATTGGGAACCCTGCTGTGGCAGGTTTTACTTACCAATGGCAGCCGGCTGCAGGTCTTGATAATGCCGGTATTGCACAGCCAACCGTTATTGCCAATTCATCAAATGTTATTTACCTGCTTACAGTTACTGAGCCTGTAAGTGGATGCTGGGATACCAGTGCTGTTCTAATAATACATTCCGGCAGGCCGGAAATTCCAAATCTATCTGTACCACAACCGGTATGTGTTAACAGTTCAGGGGTATACATTGGTACCTTTCCAATGGAAGGGGTCAGTTATAATTGGTTGCCATCAACAGGATTAAGCAACCCTGCTGCTTCCTTAACAATAGCTAACCCTGCTGTTACCACTACTTACACACTGCAGGCAACTGCAGCCGGCTGTTCGCAGGCTGCAACACAGCAGGTAACTGTAACAATATTACCCCAACCCTCCGTTTCCATTACTGCAGTAAACAATTGTAATACTTCTCAACTGAATGTAAGTACAAATGCTGCTGCCGCATATTATGATTGGCAGCCATATACAGGGCTAACCAGTTATTATATACCTAACCCTGTAGCTACAGTAAATGCGCCTGCCATATATACTGTAAGAGTTTTTGATAGATCAACGTATTGCAGTGATACTGCATCCGTAATTGTTATACCTCCTGTAACGGCTGATGCCGGCAAGGATGTGGCAATTTGTTCCGGTGCTCCACTTCAACTGGGGGCGCCTGCAGTAGCTGGCGTTCAATATAACTGGTCACCTGCAGAAGGATTGAGTAATGTTGCTGTGGCACAGCCTTCTTTTACAAACAAACAGCCGGGCGCATATTATTACACTTTAAATTCCACCGGCACCAATTGCTCCAAAACAGACGATATTGCAATAACAGTGATGCCGGTTCCTGCCCTGTCATTAACGCAGCATATTGCAGTTTGCAGTAACGCTTCTTTGCAAATAGGCACAACCCCGCAGAATGGTTTTGTATACAGTTGGTTGCCTGTTGAAGGTTTATCAGACCCGGTTGCTGCCAATCCTTTTGTCAGCGTAAATACTACCACGGGATATACGCTAACGGCAACGAATATGTTAACAGGTTGCACTTCATCTGCAGGCACAATTGTGACTGTTAACAATGCAAATGCACCCATTGTTACAGTCTCCGGAACAGGCCCGGTATGTGCAGGCGTTCAGGTTCAGTTAAAAGCGTCTGCCACAGGTAATTATGTTTATTTGTGGGAGCCGGACGTAAATTTTGTTACCAGCAGGTTTACCAGTAACCCCATTATACGCCCTGTGGCCTCTACTGTATATACTGTTACAGTTTCTAATAGTTCGAATGGTTGTTCAAGTATTCTTCCTTTCGAAGTAGTTGTAACAGATACCTGCAATGTGGTACCTGTTACATGGATTGACTTTGATGCGGTACTGCAGGGAAGTAAAACAATACTTACCTGGGTTGTAAGTATGGAGCAAAATAATAAAGGATTTACAGTACAGCGAAGTAACGATGGGATCCATTGGGAAGAGCTGATATACATTAAGAGCCTTGGAAACACTTATAACCAGCGGGAGTATCATACGGTAGATGAAATGCCTGCTGAGGGGATTAATTTTTACAGGATAAAACAAACAGATGCTGATGGAAAAATAACTTATTCAATCGTGAAAAATGTAAGGTTAACAGACGTTACGTCCTATTTTCACATCTATCCTAATCCTGCAGATAATGTATTGTTTTATGAACTTAAAAATGGAAGTAGTACAAGGAACGTGGATATGTGCCTGTATGATATAGATGGCAGATTGCTGAAACGGTTTCATGCATTAAAGAGTAAAGGAAGTATACCGTTGAATAGTGTTCCTGCAGGTATGTATATACTTGCAATTACAGATAACAGCGGCATCATTCACAGGAAAAAAGTATTACTGCAAAAGTAGAAGCCACCTGCTAAACTGGGTTCGGAAAAAATTTAATTCAAATAAACAGGCAGGAACGTAAATATAAAAAAGACCGCCCTGGAAAGGGCGGCCGCACTTTAATAACCGTAAACCATAACCAAAATAGCTTATTGCTGCATGCCATCTGTTGCACCCTGCATATCAGATTTATTGCTTTTTCTTTTAAATAAACTCATATCCATTTTACCAAACCGGTAACTAAGGTTAAGCCGGAACATTTGGGGATCTCTCAATCTTGTATAGGTCTGGGTGAAGTAATCACTGTAAGAATATTGTTCCATCTTTCTTGTTCTGAAAATGTCGCTTACACTAAGCGAAATACTGGCTGCATCATTTTTCAGGAAGCTTTTTTTAATGGCAATATCAAATCCGTAAGTAGGATTGATATAACCCTGTGATGCACTCAAAGCAGCTCCCATTGGTGGACCGCCGCCACCGGGCCCGTTATTATTGTTAATGGGCAGGTTTGTTTTTGACTGGTAAGTGGCGGATAACTGTGCTGAGAATTTTGCCGGCAATTTAAAATTACTGTTGAACTTGCCAAACCAGCTCCACATAGCTTCCTGTGCTGCTTCTTTCAGGTCACCCGTATTGATCTTTGAATTATAAAAGTTCAGGTTGGTGGTTATATCCCACCAGTTGTTAATTTTATTTACAGCTGTTAACTCCGTACCATAAGCCCTGCTTGAGTTAGCATTAATATAAGTGTTGATCAATACTTCTTCACCATTTACGGGATTAGTACCTGTTTCCTGGTAACGGGTGATGAGGTCTGTTGTTCTTTTATAATATACAGAACCAAGGAAAGTATTGTTGCCGCTGAATGTTTTTGCGTAAGACATTTCATATGATTGGGTGAACTCCGGTTTCAGTGCAGGATTACCCTTGGTGATATTCAGGTTATCAGTATAATCAATAAACGGAATTAACTGGAAGAAATTCGGACGGTTCACCCTTCTTGTTACACTGAACTGCAGTTCCTGTTTATTCTTGAGTTTCTGGCTTAAGAATAAAGAAGGAAAGAGGCTTACAGGATAATTATTGCTGAACGTACTGTTATCACTTAACAATGTTCCTGTATAATCAGAACGCTCTGCCCTTAAACCAAGTTTATAACCAAAGTCCTTTGCATTGCCGCTTACAGAAACATAGGCTGCATATACATTGTCCTTATTCTTATAGTTGCTGGTGGCAGAAGGAACCAGTTCAAACTGGTTGGTAAGCGCATTTAAAATATAATTATCATTGATGTTTGACAGCTTGCGCAGTTGTGCACGCAGGCCTGTTTCAAGTTTGATACCTTTAAATGGTTTTACATAATCTGTTTGTATGGTAAGGAAACGGTTGGTGCCGCTGCTGAGCAATTTTTGCTGGTAGTCACCGGTTTTGTCACCACCATTGCTGTTGTAATAATTGGTTACATACAGGTTATCACCACTGTTTTTTCCTGAAAAATAATTTACATCAGCAGTAAGTTCTTCTCCATCTGTTGGAAACAATTGTTTAAAGCCGAACTGCAAACCACCTGCGTTAAACTCACGGTGACCAGTAGAGTTTCGCTCACTATAACTGCTTATCTTGCCGCTGTTATAAAGACTGTCTGTACTGATACCTATTATTTCAGTCGGATCAAATTCACCATGCACCCTCACGCCAGACAGCGACAGGGTGGTGCGGTTGGTAAGAAAATAATCCAGCCCGGCCCGGCCAAACATAAATGCACCGGAGGTTTTATTGCTGTTGTTTTGAAATATAGATGTAACAGGCTC
Organism: Ferruginibacter sp.; assembly: GCA_047600665.1. Taxonomy (GTDB): domain Bacteria; phylum Bacteroidota; class Bacteroidia; order Chitinophagales; family Chitinophagaceae; genus Ferruginibacter. Next base: position 1,257,583 of record JASGKJ010000001.1, on the reverse strand, counting down.
GTCAAATAAATTCAGTCTTTCTGTTGTACCATTTGTTCTTGACTTGTTCTGGTTCACCATGCCACTGATATTAAAATTGAATTTTTCCTGCCGTAAACTAAAATCACCACCTGCGTTTACAGCACCACGTTTATCCACGCCTGCACGCAGGTTGCCATTAAACCCATTCTTTTTATTTTTCTTTAAGATGATATTCAGGATGCCTGCATTACCACCGGATGCGTCATATTTTGCGGAAGGATTGGTGATCACTTCCACGCTTTCTATCGCATCGGCAGGTATCTGGTCAAGCGATAAAGTGGTGGGACGGCCTTCAATGTAAATTTGCGGCGCTGCATTTCTTAATGTCACATTGCCATCGATATCTACCTGTACCGAAGGCACATTACGCATTACATCTACGGCCGTACCACCCGCACTCACAATATTCTTTTCCACGTTAAAAACTTTTTTATCAATATCCAGTTTCATCATTGGTTTGCTTGTGGTGATTGTTACATTCTGCAACTGTTTCACATCTTCCTGCAGTTTTATGTTGCCAAGGTCTTTATCAAAACTGCCCATCATTTTTGATGGATCGCCCTGGCCAGTAGCCGGCTTTTCTCCGGTGCCTGTTTTTGGCAAAAAAGAAACGGATTCCTCAACTGCAGTAAAACCAGCTGCAGAAATTTTTAATTTCAATTGTCCGAAAACAGGGAGCTCTGCAAAATCAAAGTCGCCATTATTTTTAGTGGTGACAGCTTTCAGCAAATATTCTTTTTTCTTCTTTGTCACGCTGTCCATACGGGTCTGCATCAGCAATACAGATGCACCACTGAGTGGAGTGCCACTGCTGTCTGTTATCTTTCCATAAACATGCCCGATAGAAGGGGGCTGTTTGCCATTGGCACCAGGGAACTGCGCCAGTAAATTCAGTGAGATGATGACAAGGCCCACAAGCAATATTGTTTTTTTCATAACTATGTATTTTAACCGGGCACAAATCTATTACAGGTGCTTTTCTGTAAAGGGGTAAATGAGACATGGAGGGAAAATGCTGCGACGAACCCAGAGATTATTTTTTTAAAGCCCTGTATAACGGGAAATCGATAGGAAGGGAATATTACAATTGCCTGCCGGTGAGTTTAAGCAGCGCTTCCTGGTAAGTGTCGCTTACCGGCAGTTCAGTTGTGCCGAGCATGATACTTGTTTTTCTTACAGAAGTGATGGAGGCTACAGCAGCGATATAAGATTTATGAATGCGTAAGAAGTTACTGGCAGGCAGCATTTCTTCCATAGCTTTCATGGTCATCCGGGTAATGACAGGTTTAGAGGAATTCTTTAAATGTATCCTGATATAATCTTTCAGTCCTTCTATCCATGCTATATCATCCAGCATTATTTTATGAAGACTGTAATCTGCATTTACAAAAATATAGCCGGGCTGGTTGCCTGCTGTTGCAACAAGTGGCTTGTTTTTTAACTGGTATAATTCCCAGGCCTTGTTGCATGCTTTTATAAAACGCTCCACCGAAACTGGTTTTACGAGATAATCCACCACATCAAGATTGTATCCTTCCAGTGCATATTTTTCATACGCTGTTACAAGAATAAACATGGGCTTGTTTTGCAGGCTTTGGATAAACTGCAAACCGGTAAGCCCCGGCATTTGTATATCAAGAAAGATAAGGTCCACCGGCTGCTGCTGCAATACTTTCATTGCTTCCATTGGGTTGCTGCAGCTGGCTGCCAGCTGCAGGTAAGGCAATTTGCTGATATTATCTTCCAGCAGTTCGAGTGCCAGCGGCTCATCGTCAATTGCTATACAGCGGAGCATCAGTTTATATTTATATTGAGTAAGATACTAAACCATTCACCATCTTTTGTTACCTGCAGGTGCTGGTTATTTCCATACAGCAGTTCAAGTCTTCTTTTTACATTCACCAGGCCGATCCCTGAAGTGTTATCTTTTTCTTCTGTTGAAAGCGGGTTGTATTTATTTTTCACGCTGAAACTAAGACGGTTATTTTCTGCCGAAAGGCTGATATCAATTTGTGCATTTTCAATAATGCCTGTACCATGTTTAAATGCATTTTCAACAAATGGTATCAGCAACATGGGTTCTATCTCGTAGAGACGGTCGGGCCTGGGCATATGTACATTTACCTGCACATTTTTTCCAAAGCGCTGCTGCTGAAGATCGATATAACTCTGCAGGTATTCAGTTTCTTTTTCAAGCGATACCTTGTTTTCATCTGCTTCATACAGCATATACCGCATCAGTGATGAGAATTTGAGGAGAGAAGGTTCAAGCAAATCAGATTTTTTTCTTGCAAGCGCCACCATATTGTTCAGCACATTAAACATAAAATGGGGGCTTGCCTGCGACCGCAGCAATGACAATTCTGTTTTTAAATTTTCATTTTCTTTTTCACGTGTAAGCCGTTCAGCTGTTGCCCGTTCTTTGATGAGGGCATAGGCAATACTGGCGGCAAGGATAAACAAAAAGAAAAAGAAATTAAATAAAATATGCCTGCGGAGGTTGAATCCCTGCTGGCCCATCAGGCTGAAAAGTATAAGCCAGGTAATGAAAAGGATGAGGCAAAAAGCAAGAGTAACGAGTATACTGTATTGCCTGTATTTCACCTTGTAAATGAACCGGGGAAGCAGCACCAGGGCATTTATATAAAAGAAGACAACATAAATAAGGTTGTTCAGCACGTACCTTAAATGAACCATGGCCGGTTCTGCTTTTTCGGTTAGGGGCCTGTTGTCGTTCAGCGAAGGGCGTAGTATATATGGAATGGAGAATAATAATATCCATACAGCTGCATGCAATAATACAGTAACCCATTTTTTTGAATACCAGGCAGCGCTCATAACGGGCAAGTTAGTAACTAATCAATTGCCTTCAGCAGGTAATTGTAAATGTTGCGACCAGCGCCGTTAATTCGTCTGCAAACGGGATTATAGGAGGCGGTTTATTTTTTCTAATACCATTTCCCCGGTGATCATATGCATACAGGCATGGTCGCCCCGCCAGCAGGGTTTGTTACCAAATACAGAGCAGGGCCGGCAGGAGAGAGCAACAGAAACGATATTGTTATCGTTCTGCGCCCAGCCATAGAAACCGGCGTAAGGATGGGTGGCACCCCATATACTTACTACAGGAACTTTATACAAAGAAGCCAGATGCATATTGGCAGAATCCATACTGATCATTAAATGAATGTTGCTGATGATGCCCAGCTCTTCTGCAAAACTGAACCTGCCTGATGTGTTTATTACTGAAGGTATTTCCTGTTCCCATTGTTGCAGTATTTCAGCTTCCCGTCCTTTTCCGCCAAATAATAAAACAGTGTGCTGGGCTGTAAGCTGCTGTACAATGTTTTTCATTTTTTCCAGCGGGTACATTTTTTCCGTATGCTGTGCAAAAGGTGCCACACCAATAATTTTCTTCCCCGTGCTGAAGATATCATTCAGGAGGGCAGGGAGGTGTTGCCTTTTTAAAACAGGCTCCGCTTTATTTAATTCCAGCTTTACCGCCAGCTTTCTCAATACATCCGCATATCTTTCAAATGATGAAACCAGTGGCTGTAGTATCTTCTTGTCTTTTCTTGTAAGTGCTTTTTTTTCTTTTCTTCCTTTATCTATTACGGCAACTTTATGACTGCTCAGTTTAAAAAAACTGCGCAGGAGTTTAGAGCGTAGTACATTATGGAAATCTGCAACCGCATCAAATTTGTCATCGGCTTTCAGCTCCCTGTATAATTTGAATATGCCGGCAGCACCTTTGTGTTTTCCTTTCAGGTCGGCCGGGTGAAAATGACATCTTTCCAGTGAAGTAAAAAGAGGTTTGAAAAAGCTGTTTGATACAACAGTTATTTGCAATGATGGATTCTGTTCCAGTGCGTTTTTTATGACAGGAACTGTCATGGCCACATCACCCATGGCAGAAAAACGAATGACCAGTATGTGTTTTGGAGAAGCCAATGAAATACTTTAATGTTTTCAGCAATTTTAGCAGTCCTGAACCACTAAACGTCTCAACTCAAAAAATATTCTACTGCTGGTAAAGTACCGGGTTTAATGAAGGGTCATTATACATCTTCATTTGCTTGTATACTTTCATATACTTATTGCCGGCTTCAATATCATTTAACAGGTCGTCAATGGCACCGGAAAGATCTTTCTGCTGCTCCAGCAATACAGCCAGCTTAACAGTACAGGCCTGTTTGTGTTCTTCGGTGGCATCCGGCCTGTTCACTTCAGCCTGCATATGATAGAATTTTAAAGCAAGTATGGATAGCCTGTCAATTGCCCATGCAGGACTTTCCGTATTGATGGATGCATTGCCCGCGGGCACAACAGCTTTGTATTTTTCTAAAAAATAACTGTCAATATATTCCACCATATCTGTTCTTTCCTGGTTGGAGCTATCGATCCTTCTTTTTAGTGCCAGTCCTTCTTTGGGATCAATGTTGGGGTTACGTACAATATCTTCCAGGTGCCACTGTACTGTATCGATCCAGTTCTTTTGATATAATAAAAATTCAATGGTACCTGGTTTGTACGGATTATTTGCGGGTGTATCAACATTATCGGTTACATGGTAATCGTTAATGCTTTGATTGAAAATATAATTACAGTTTTTGCTGAAAGACATCTGTTAAGAAGTTTTTTTTCTGTTTGCGACAGCAATATAATATAAGGGAATACCAATTAAAGTGATGATGAGTCCCGGCCATGTAAAGGCGGGTTTATATATAATAAGTAATGTGCAAAAACTTATTCCCATTATCATATATACTATCGGCAACACCGGGTAACCAAAGGCTTTGTATGGTCTTTCTGCATTGGGCATCTTTTTTCTTAAGATAAATATACCAGCAATGGTAAGCACATAGAATATCACCACGATAAATGACACCATATCAAGCAGGTCACCATAACGGCCGCTCAGACACAAGGCACAGGCCATAGCACATTGTATCCATAATGCCCATTCCGGTACGCTGTTCTTATTTAAAGTACCAGCCTGTTTAAAAAACAACTTATCCTTTGCCATAGTGTAGTAAACCCTTGCGCCGGCAAGTATCAATCCATTGTTACAGCCAAATGTGGAGATCATGATCATAATGGCAATGATGATGGTGCCACTGCTTCCGAAAATAGCTTCAGACGCACTCAATGCAACCCTGTTATCTTTTGCAAAAGCGAGTTCGTTCAATGGTACGGTTGCAAGGTAAACAACATTGGCCAGGATATAGATGACCGTTACTATCAGTGTGCCAAGAAAAAGACTTAAGCCAATATTGCGTTTCGGGTTTTTTATCTCACCTGCAATAAAGGTTACATTATTCCATGCATCGCTGCTGAAGATACTGCCAACCATTGCGCTGGCCATAGCACCCAGTGCCGCCCCGGTCAGTAATGGTTCAAAATTTATTCCTGCGGCAGTTTTGGTAAGTTTTTGTGCGGTCCAGGCATTTTCCCAATTGGCATGCCATATATCCCAGTTAAAGGCTATAAATCCTGCCAGTATTAGCCCGAACAATGAAAGGAGTTTGGTGGAGGTAAATACTGTTTGTATGATTTTTCCAGTCTGTATTCCTTTGGTATTTACAAAGGTGAGAAATATGATAAGCACAATTGAAACCAGTTGTGCATAATGAATACTCAAACCAAATATTTTAAAAGTATTCTGATCTTCCCACGCAAGAGCGGGGAAAAAGTAACCGGCAAATTTTGCAAAGCCCACACCCACGGCAGCAATGGTGCCGGTTTGTATTACTGCAAAAAAGCTCCAGCCGTATAAAAAACCAACTAATGGATTGTATGCTTCTTTTAAATAAACATACTGGCCACCAGCTTTTGGAAACATGCCACTCAACTCACCATAGCTCAGCGCTGCAGTCAGGGTCATAAAGCCGGTAATAATCCACGCTGCAATTAACCAGCCGGCACTTCCCAGGTCTTTCAGCATATCGGCACTTACAATAAAAATACCGGAGCCAATCATGGAGCCGGCAACAATCATAGTGCCATCGAGTAAGCTCAATGATGGTTTAAAACCGCTGTCAGCGGTTGTATTGTCCTGCAGTGGATCGGCGGTTTGTTGTGGCATAAAAAATCCCGTTTTAGTAAACGGGGTTCAAGATAATTAAATTGAACGGAATTACGGTTTGCCTTTTTTATTCCTTTCATTCAGACCTTTTACCACATCTGCGGTTATGTTTTTAGTGGAGTCTTTGAAAAAAAGATAGTCGAGCCCGGTACCGGTAGCCAGGATATAAGAGTATTTTTTATCCTTGTTGTACTCATTTAAAAAAGATTTAAGGTTGGTCTGCATCTCTTCCATGGCCTTGGCACTTTTTTGTGCAAGTTCCTGTCCTCTTGATTGTCTTGCAGCTTCTATCTGTTGCTGGCGCTGTATTAATTTAGCCTGGAACTCATCTGCTTCCTGCTGCGTAATGGAATTGCCTCTTTTGATGAAATTATTCTTTTCCTGTTCCAGTTCTTTGTAGGCATTCTGGTATTCGCCGGCAATCACGTTTTGCTCCTGCTCCAGTTCTTTCCGGCGCTGTTTGATATAGTTAACATTATTGTTGAGCGAATCAAGATCGACATAGGCTATCACCGGGGTGCCAAGACAACTGTCCACATGCTTGCTGCTTGTATAACCGCCCGGCTTTTCTTTTTTACCATGGCTGAAATGTGCATAGTAGAGGTATCCAACTGCAAGTAACAATACAATATTCAGGATAGAGGAAAATTGCTTCATGCACTCATTCGTTTGTTAAGGCGGCAAGTTAATCATTACAAGATATTTTCCAAGTTTAATCTGGTCAATTTAGGAAAGGGTTAACAGCGGGTACAAATGGTGATTGTGGATATCCTGTATCCCCGGGGACTGGTATCTCATTCCTGCAAATGTTGTAACTGGATGACCATTTCTTTTATTTCATTTGCATCTGCAGTTATTGAAGCAGGTTGTTCTTTCATAGATGGATTAACATACTGCATACGGGAAGCAGCGATTGTTTTTACCGATGCATGAAATTCTGTTGCACCGGTCCTTATGGCGATTTCTTTTATATTGCTGCTGTTGATACCGCTGCCTGGCATAATAATGATCCTGCCGTCAGCCTGTTCTGCTAATTGTTGTATTAAACCGGCGCCCTGCACAGCAGCAGGTTGCTGGCCGCTGGTCAATATTCGTTCGCACCCGGTATCAATGATATCTTCCAGTGATTTAAATGGGTCATTACACCTGTCAAATGCCCGGTGAAACGTAACGCCCATTGGATAAGCAAGAGAAATTAATTTACTGCATCTTATCTTATCAATGCTGCCATCCCGCTGCAGCATACCTGTAACAATCCCATCGCAGCCCAATTGTTTGCATAGCAACACATCGGTTTTCATCATTTCAAATTCTTCATCACTGTATAAAAAATCGCCGCCCCGTGGCCGGATGATGGGAAACAGTTCTGTATATAGTATTTCCCTTGCCTTTTTAATATATCCATAAGATGGGGTAGTGCCTCCTTCAGCAGCATTGTCGCAGAGTTCGATCCTGGCAGCCCCGGCAGACTGCGCTATACTGCAGCTTTCAATGTTGAAACCAATGATCTCTAATTTAAACATGGTGGACGAAAGCACGGAACGGTTAATGGTGAATAGCCAGTTTCTGTATCATATCAGTGCTCATATTATCTGCATACAGGCCAAAAGCGCTTACAAATGTTCCTTTCATTTTACCATCTTTTGATTCCACTGCATACACCACTTCTTCATCCGAAGGATTGGTCTCGCCTTCAAACCGGTATACTTCCACTATTTCAAATTCCGCAGGGTTGAGACATACATCATGCTCATGACATTTTATATTATCAAAGGAGATATTAAAATCGAGTGTATATCCTTTTTCCTTTAATCCTTTTAATGCAGCTGTAACGGTATCATAACTTTCCATAAAATAATTTTATTAAAGTTATGTATTCTTTTATTTGAAAGAGGAGAATGAATAAAGCAGTGTTCTAGAATTATTCAGGCAGGAACATGTTTATTTCTTAAAGCTTCATCCAGTGAAAGCCTGCCGCTGCCTTCCACTAAAAAGAAACATAAGAGGAGCAGGATAATTATAGAAAAGGGGAGATCGGTTCCGCCACTGAAAAATCCGTGTCTGATATTTACAAGAAAGATTGCCCCAACCAGGATTGGAATATGCACTATACACCAGAAACGGGTGAATAACCCGGCAACAATTAAAGCACCACCGAGTAAGTGGATATAGGGAAGAACTGTTGCAAGCCAGGAAAATTGTTCCAGTGAGCCGGAAAAGATCTCATCCAGTATGATACTGTGTTTGATAAACTGTATGCCTTTTACAAAAAGACAAAGCCCGAGGCCTGCACGAAGCACTACCAGCCACCGGGGGTTGTGCCTGTTGCTCCATTGTTCTATTTGAGTTAATAAACTCATAGCAGGTAATTAAAGAAGAACTGCTATAAAGCTAAAAAATACAAATGAAAATTCAAACAGCTATTTATGCACCTTGCGGCGGTGCTGCCGGGCCGATCAGGTCCCAGAGATTGCCATACAGGTCTTCAAATACTGCCACAGTACCATAGGCTTCCTGTGAAGGCGGCCTCACGAAGCGGATATTGTTTTCGGTGTACCGGTGGTAATCTCTCCAGCAATCATCTGTATGTAAAAAAAGAAAGACCCTGCCGCCGGTTTGATTGCCAACCCTTGTTCTTTGTTCCTGATTGGCCGCTTTTGCCAGCAGCAAACCGCAACCATGGTCGCCGGGCGGCAGCACCCTTACCCATCTTTTTGTGTCGCTCAGCCTGGTGTCTTCTTTTAATATAAAACCAAGTTTATTGGTATAAAAATCAATGGCTTCATCATAGTCATTTACCACGATGGCAACCTGGGCGAGCTGTTGTTTCATTACCTGCATTTAATAAGAAAAAAATATTTCGGTAGCGCCGTATCCATAGGCCGCTGTGTACTGGTTTACGAAGGATTTTACTTCCCGTTTTGTTCTTAATATATCATGTATTTCTTCCCTTAACCTGCCGGTGCCCACACCATGAATTATAGTTAAGGCTGGTTGCCTGTGTGCTGTTGCAAGCTCATAATATTTTTCAAACTCCTTTAGCTGTATGGTCAGTATTTCGAAATTGCTTAGGTGTTTCCAGTTGTCAGTAAGTTTTTCAATATGCAGGTCCACTACGGTACGGGCCGGGGGCAGGTGTTCTCTTATTCTGCCGGCATCATATACCCGAAAGCCGGCATTGCCAAGTTTGCTGAGGTCTACTTTTTCTTCCTCCACTTTATCCGGGTATTCCCGGAATAATTCATATGAAAAAGATGGTTCGTTCTTTACCTGGATCTCTTCTATCTTCCTGAATAATTGTTTTGCCTTTAGTTTTAAGGAAGCTTCATAGTGCGGTGCCTTTGTTTTTACCGGTTGTGCCAAACTAAATTCAAAATGAAAACGGGGATTGTCGCTCAGGCTTTCAAAAGCCACATCATGCAGGTAAAAATCCTGTAATGGCAACACCCTGTTTTTTAATTCAAAACTGCTTTCACCACCAGTATACAGGTTATAAATAAAATTGTACTCCTCCCTTGTTTGATTGATGAGATGGATCTTAAACTTATCCACTACGTCGTCATCAAAAATATCTTTATTAAAAACCGGTAAAAAGGAAATAAACACCCCGTTGGCAGTCTGCGGTTTTACAAGATGTTTTTCGGGTTTTATATTATCAATAAATACTTTTTTCTTTTCCGGCGCTTTCTTTTGCGAGAACATTTTAAAGTAAGGGAAGTCGATCTGGTCCATATAGGCGGGGAAACGGACACCCTTTACCTCGATCATCACCATTTTTTCATTCACAATATCCACCACGGTACCTTCTTCTTCCGTCAGCAGCACTATGATCTTATCGCCAATTTCGTATTTCATTTTATAAAAGCTTCGTTTTCAGTAGCGGCAAAGTTAAAGGAAGCAAGTCAATGGGCGCATTGCTTTTATCAGTACATTTATGGCCCGAAAAATTAATAAAACCCGCTAAAAACGTCCACTTTACAATGAGAAAAATCTCTTTACTTTTCTCCCTTTCCTGTATTGCAATTTTAACTGCCAGTGCTCAAAGGGAATTAAGCAATCCTTTAATCGACAGCAAGGAATTAATTTCAAAAGCTGTTGCCCTGCACAATGAGGGCAAATACAAAGCAGCCATTGCTGAATATGCTAAAATCCCTGAAAGTGATACGTCCTATGCAGATGCTTTGTATGAAATGATACTGAGTAATTACAAAGACAGTAATTATGTAACGGCAGAAAAACTGGTGCATAAGGGCTTTTCCATGTTCCCGGAAAGAAGCAATGACTGGTACGGCAGCCTGGCAGATATCTATGATGATAATGGAAAAACAGCAGAGGCGCTTAAAATTTACGATACATTGTTGATCCGGCGTCCTTATAACTACCTTACCTGGTTTAACAAGGGGATCAGTCTTTTCCGGCTTTCAAAGATGGATGAGGCCATCGCCAGTTTTCAGCAGTGCATCATGATTAACCCTTATTATTCTTCTGCTCATTATTTCCTGGGCAGGTCAATGCTGGTGAAAGGTGATCTTGCAAGGGCAATGATGAGTTTTGCAGGGAATTTATTAGTATCACCCGGTAATAATTATTATAAGTATTCTATCGGTTATTTAAATTCCATCGCAGAAGTAAACAGTACAGTTACCGAATTTCTGCCAAAATATAAACCCGGAAAAGACGATGATTTTGAGACCATACAGGAGATCATTACCAGCAAGGCAGCAATGGACAGCAGGTATAAGTTAAAAGCCGGTCTTGAAGACCAGGTGGTGCGCCAGTTACAGGTAATGCTGGAAAAGCTCGAATATAATGCCAATGATAAAGGATTCTGGATGCAATATTATGTACCTCTTTATAAAAGCATTTGGGATAACGGGCAATTTGAGGCCCTGGTGAATTATATGTTCAGTGAACTGGAAATAAAATCTGTAAAGGAATACAACCGCAAAGAGAAAAAAAGCATACAGGCAATGACCAACGCGGTGGTTACCTATATGAACAGTATCAGGGAGTCGCATGTGCTGCGTTATCCTGACAGGGAAAAAGCCACTGAACGTTATTATTTAAAAGAATATACAGTAACAGGTAAAGGAGCTTATGGTAAGAATGCAAAGAATGAAGATATTGTTACAGGACCATGGGAATTTTTTCACAGCAATGGTATGCTTAAATCAAAGGGCAATTTTGATGGTAATGGTGGCCGTACCGGCGAATGGAAATTTTATTATGAGAATGGCGAGATGAATGAGGTCAGCAGTTACCAAAATGATAAAGCCAATGGTAAAAGCGAAAGCTGGTATGATAACGGCATCCATTACCGGCTGGGTAATTATATAAATGACGGGCTGGACGGTGAAGTGACAGACTATTTTTACAACGGCATGCTGAAGTCTGTTACAAAGTATAAGGATGGAAAAAAAGAAGGCACAGCAAAATTTTACACTGTAACAGGTTATTTAAAGACCGTTACCCAGTACAGCAACGACGTGCAGGAAGGAGAAGAATTAACCTATCACCATAATGGAAAACTGGAATCAAAGCTTAACTATACAAAAGACGTAGCCAACGGTGAGTATGCCGAATATTTTAATGATGGAAAGATAAGGGTTACCGGCACCTATACTGATGGAAAAAAAACAGGCGCCTGGAAGACCTGGTACAAAAATGGTAAACAGGAATATCTTGAAAATTATGTGAAAGGAGAGTTGGATGGCGAATATATTTCCTGGTACAAAAACGGCCAGGTTGAAAGCAGGCGGCTTTATATAAAAGGTGAAGTGGATGGTAAAAAGGAAGATTTTGATGATGATGGCAAGATTTACAGTGAAAGCATCTTTGAAAAAGGAAGACTGAGGGATATTAAATTCTTTGATAAAACAGGAACCGTTATAAGCTCAACCACCAGCCGAAAAGGAAATGCCGATATCACATTTTATGCACCGGATGGCAGTAAGAACAGCGATGGGTATTATACCAAAGAAGGGCTGCTGGAGGGCAAGGGCAACTATTACTATAAAAATGGCCAGCCGTCTACGGAGGCATTTTATAAAAAAGGACTGCTGGATGGTAAAAGGATCTTATATTATGAAAATGGAAAGTTAAAACAGGAGGGAAGTTTTACAGAAAACGAAGCAAATGGATATTTTACAGACTTTTACCCGGATGGTGAAATATCAGAAGAAGGCTGGTATGTAAAAGGCAGGAGGCAGGGCACTGTTATTTCAAAAAACCAGTTGGGTACTGTTACCAGTAAAGTGTATTACCTGGATAATGAAGTGCATGGTGTGTCAGAATATTATTATTCTTCAGGTAAGTTGGATTATAAAGCCTTTTATGACAATGGCTGGTTTTACAGGGCTGAGCAATATGATACACTCGGCAATGTTTTATCAGACTCTAAGCTGGTTAAAGGAGAGGGAAAAATCATATACAAACATTTTAACGGCAAAACGTATATAGAGAGTAATTATAAAAATTATAAACTCAATGGTGTTCATACGGTAACCAATGGCGATGGAAGCAAGTCAAGTATAGGATATTATAAAAACGGGGAAGAAGACAGTACCTATATCTCCTGGTATCCGGGCGGGAAAGTAAAACAGGAAGGCAGGTATGATTTTGGAAAGAAAACAGGTGTATGGAAATACTATTACCCCAACGGGCAATTATCATCACAGGAAACGTATGAAAATGGAGAGATGACCGGTAAAAACATACAGTATAACGAAGACGGAACCATTGATAAAGAAATGAATTACAAAGAAGGTGAGCTTGATGGTGAACTGAAGGTGTATGCTGATAACAAGCAACTGGCAATAGTGTACTTTTATAAAGAAGGAACATTTTCAGGGTACAGTTATGAAGATAAAGAGGGTAAGCTGTTGCCTGCCATACCTGTTTTAAAAGGTTCTGCCAAAATAGTGGCTTACTTTAAAAATGGAAATAAAAGTGTGGAGATGGAGTACAAGACTTATATGGTTGATGGCCCCCGCAACCTGTATTACAGCAATGGAAAAGAGTATGTAACCGGTCAGCGTGTAAACGGAGATGATAATGGGACTAAAAAAATATTTTACCCAAGCGGTAAAATCTGGAAGGAAGAGAATTACAGGTATGGTAAATTGCATGGTCGTGCAAAACTGTACAACGAGAATGGTACACTGGTATATGATCTGAACTATTACCTCGGTGACCTGCATGGAGAATGTAAATATTTTACCACTGCTGGTAAACCCGAAACTTATATTTATTATTATGGTGCACTGGAATCAAAAAAATAAATTCTATGAGTAAAATGTTTTTAAAACTTACCCTTTTGCTGATAACCTTTACCGGCGGTACTTCCTTTGCGCAAACACTGGAGGAGCTGCAAAAGCTGTACCCGGATAAACTGGCCGTATTTTCAAATGTCAACCGCTCTGTTGACATTGCTATTAATAACGGGATACCTTATGCTGAAGCAAACGAAATATCTGAGATGACAATATTGAGTGATAAGGCAAACGGTCTTTTTAATAAGGATAAAGTTTACCACAGCTCTTTTAACGAGTTGAAAAAAATAGAAGCTTATACACTGGTGCCCGATGGAAACAGTTTTACAAAAGTAAAGGTGACAGAGTTCAAAGCACAGTCTTCGCCGAGCCAGGGCGTATTTTACGACGATGTAAAGGAAACAGCTTTTGATTATCCAAGACTGGGTAAAGGAAGCGTGGCGCATGTGGAAACGAATCATTATAACAAGGATATCCGCCTGCTCAGCAGTTTTTATTTCAGCACCTACCTGCCGGTTCATAAAGCAACTTATACAGTTAGTTTTCCTGAAGATATGGATGTGCGTTACATCATAAAGAATGATGATAAAAAACAAGTGTCCGTTACTGAAAGTAAAAAAGGAAGAAAGAAAAAGCTGGAATTTGCTGCAACCGGCATTAATAACTACGAGGTGTTTGGTGATGGCACGTCTGTACCGTATTATGCCTTACATGTAATCGTGTACGTGGCATCTTATAAGTACAATGGCGAAACAGTACCTGTTTTCAGTTCCGTGGATGAACTGTATAAATGGAATGCCAGGTTTTTAAACAATGTAAATACCACGCCTGATGATAACCTGAAAAAGATCGCTGACAGTATTTGTTATAATAAAAAGAGTGAAAGGGAAAAAGCGCAGGCTGTTTATCAATGGGTGCAGGCGCATATTAAATATGTTGCTTTCGAAGAAGGACTGGAGGGCTTTGTGCCACGGCAGGCAGCTGATGTATGCAATAAGCGTTATGGCGATTGTAAGGATATGGCAAGCCTCTTAACAGCATTATTGAAGATAAGCGGGCTCAATGCGAATTTTGCATGGATCGGCACCCGTTCCATACCGTATGCATATTCAGAAGTGCCGCTGCCGCTTACGGATAACCATATGATATGTGCGGTACAGATAGACAAGGAATGGATCTTCCTGGATGCTACTGATCCAAACTGCATCTTTGGTATGCCTACCAGCAGTATACAGGGCAAACAGTGCCTGGTGGGTATTAATCCGGATAAATATGAACTGGTAACAGTACCTGTGATGCCTTCTGTTAAAAATACCATTGTTGACAGCACCTGGTTAAGCATAAATAGTAACACCCTGAACGGAAACTGTTCTGTAAACTATCTTGGGTATTTCGGGAGTGATGTGTACAATAACCTGCAGTATAATAAAGGTGATGATGAAAGGGTGTACGCCCGCCGCCGGATGGCCAAAGGCAGCAATAAATTTATCATGAAAGATTACCGTATTTCTTTTCCTGACCCGATGGTGAAGACCGCCAATATCTCCTCCAATTTTGAAATACCCGATTATGTAAAATCGGTGGCTGATGAAATGTACATTAACCTGAACCTTGAAAAATTGTTCAGCACCACGCCGATCGATACAGCAAAAAGAAAAGTGGCTATTGAAAATGATTACCTCAATACCATCAGCCAGGTACATGACCTGAAGATACCGGACGGTTATATGGTTGATTATGTACCGAAGAATGTGTCTGTTTCAAACGACCTGGTTGATTTTTCCATCGAGTACAAGAAAACGCCTACCAGCATATCAGCTACACAAACATTAGTCACTAAAAAGCTGTACATTCAGCCCGCTGAGTTCCAGGAATGGAACAAAGCCGTATCCGTTATATCACCTGCTTATAAAGAACAGGTGGTACTGAAGAAAAAATAATAAACGAATAAATAACTATTATGTATAAACGAATTTATTTGCCGGTACTGGCAGCATTTTTATATGTATTGCCGGCACAATCACAGGTGGCAAATGCCTATGATGCGGCAGATACCTGGACTGACAAGCCGGTCCTTCATAAAGTGGCGGATAAGTTTAAGGATGAAAGTGCGGTGTACGTTTTCGATAACCGTATTTTTCATTACAAGTTTGAAAATAAGAACCTGGTTCAGTATAATTCTTTTCACCGGCTTGTAAAAGTACAGGACGATAAGGGGATCGAAATGTTCAACAGGGTTTACCTGCCTGTTTATCCAAATACACAGATCAGTGACCTGAAAGCAAGGGTTATTAATTCGGCAGGTAAGGTAATTGATGTGCCGGAGAGCAAGATAAAAGAGGAAGAAGAAGATGGCCGCCGTTATAAGATCTTTGCAATGGAAGGGGTTGATAAAGGTGCCGAGGTGGAATACAGTTATGTAATGAAAAAAGAGCCGTCTTTTTTCGGGAGTGAAGTTTTCCAGAATGAATCCGTACCATTTGCACAGGCAAAGATCCTGATCATCACGCCGGATCATTTGCTGTTTACAGCCAAGGGCTTTAGTGGATTTAAAGTACTGGCAGATTCTGTTATCAAAGAAGAAAGATACCTGCCTGCTTACTCTGAAAATATACCTGAACTGGAAAATGAAAAATACGCCTTGAGGGACCAGTTCCTGCAGCGGGTGGAATACAAACTGAGCTACAACCTTGCCAATAACAGCAACGTGGAGTTATACACCTGGAAAGAGATGTGCCGTAAGATATATCCTAATCTTACAACAATAAATGAAAAAGAAAAGAAAGCGCTTACTAAATTTTTAGCAGGGGTAACCATCCCGGCAAATGCATCCGAAGAGCAAACGATCGAGTTACTGGAAGATTATATGAAGAGTAACATCAACGTAGATGATAAACTGGTAAGTGAAGATGCTGATAATATTGAAGCGATCATAAAAACAGGCAACACCAATAACTTTGGTGCCAACAGGCTTTTTGTGGCCATGCTGGAGGCCAAAAATGTAAAATATCAAATCGTATTTCCATCCGTACGGGACCAGTTCCCGCTGGATGAAGAGCTGGCCAACTGGAACCGTATTGATGAGACGATCATTTATTTCCCGGGAACAGGTAAGTTCGTACAGCCATCAGGTGAAGTATTCCGTTATCCTTATGTAGCACCTTACTGGGTGGGTACAAGAGGATTGTTCTTAAAGGGTACCAGTATTGGTGATATTAAAACTGCTGTGGGCAGGTTTGATACCATCCCGATGGAGCCTTTTAATGAAAGCGCTCATAACATGGAAGTATATGCGAAGCTGGATGCTTCCGGAGATTCACTGATCATCGATTGCAAACAAATTTTAAAAGGTTATGCGGCCACTTCCTACAGGCCTATCTGGAAGTACCTGCCAAAAGATAAACAGGATGAAGCGGTAAAAGGCATCATCAACAGTATTGCTAAAAGCGAGAACATCCAGAATATACAAACCGAAAATACCAAGCTTACAGACAGCTGGCAGAATAAGCCGCTGAATATTAGCAGTACCATCCATACAGCTGAGCCGCTTGAAAGAGCGGGTAATAAACTCCTGTTTAAAATAGGCGATCTTATTGGGCCTCAGGAGCAGATGTACCAGGAAAAACCCCGCCAGTTGCCGGTTGAACTTGATTATGCCCATATACTGCACCGCTCTTTAAAATTTGAGATACCTGCAGGTTATACCATTAAAAACCCCAATGACCTGAAAATAGATATACAACATAAGGAAAATGGTGTGCTCACGATGGGTTTTATAAGCACGTATACTATTAAGGACAATATCCTTGATATTGATGTGATGGAAACTTATGCAGCATTAAGATACCCGCTGAGCCAGTTTGAAACATTTAAGAAAGTGATCAATGCCGCTGCCGATTTTAATAAAGTGGTGCTGGTGCTGGAAAAGAAGGGATAATTTTACTTTAGTAAATAATGGTACTGGCGGCCCGCAGGGCCGCCAGTTTTGTTATGATTTTTTTAAGCGCCACTTTATTTCTTTTACAGTACCCTTTATAAGATTGAACAGGGCAAACAAGGCTGTTTTTAAAATAAAGAGATTGCATCTTTTTTGCGCCAGCTGTTTGTACACAAATTTTCTTTTTATCCGGCTTATCTTATAATAGCCATTCCGCATTCTTGTTCTTGTAAAAGAAGTTGTTAGTATACGGTGAAGTGTTAATGGCTCTTCCAGTTTTCGTATTTCTTTTCCTGCCGCTATCAACCTTAACCATAGATCATAGTCTTCTCCCAATTTCTGTTCTGCATCATATTTGAATATTTTAAGCAACTGCGTTTTAATCATTACCGCAGGATGGGCAATACAGTTATCTTTTGGTAAATAGTTTTTTATTTGTGCGGCAGTTATGTTTTTTATATCTGCCGGCCAGTTGCCACAGCCGTCTCCTTTTTCATTTATTAAAGCAACAGTTGTTGCCAGCACATCACAACCCGGATTTGCTTCAAGGTACTGCACTTGTCTTGATAACCGGGTTGGTAAAGCAAGATCATCACCATCAATCCTTGCAATATATTTTCCCTGTGCCAGTTCCACGCCTTTGTTGAGTGAATAGATCAGCCCTTTATTACCCGGGTTACTGTGAAGCCGGATGCGGCTGTCGCTATAAGATTGAATAATCGTTTCTGAATTATCTGTTGAACCATCATTGATGATAATGAACTCAAACTGTTTATAATCCTGCGCCAGGATGCTGTCGATCGTTTGAGAAAGATAAGGGCCGGCATTATATGCAGGCATTACTATACTCACCAATGGTTCCATAAATGCTTATTCAGATGGTACAATATAGCTTAAATATCTTTTTATACAATTTCTGCCGGTAACCCGGATACAGTAAATTGCTGTACGTAATCATTATGGCGAATATTGTTATTTATATCATGGGCGTTTCAGGCACAGGAAAAACAACGATTGGTACTATGCTGGCTGAAAGAACCGGTTATGCGTTTTATGACGCCGATAATTTTCATCCTCCCGCAAATATTGATAAGATGAAGTCCGGGCAGCCTTTGACGGATGAAGACAGGTGGCCCTGGCTGGATAATATAAATACATTCATTACAAAGGAACTTGTATCAAACAGTGTCATCATGGCCTGTTCAGCTTTGAAGACTTCCTACCGGTTACGCCTCGGTCATGGTATTGAATCCCAATGCAGGTGGGTATTTTTAAATGGAGATTATAATACAATATATGAACGATTGCAAAAAAGAAGCGGTCATTATATGCCGTTGTCATTATTGAAATCTCAGTTTGAAGTATTGGAAATACCGCTAAACGCTATTAAAGCAGATATTACACAATCACCCGGCACAATCATTGATTATATTATTTCAAAACTGGAAATATAATGCAGGAATTTGGCATCATAGGGTTAGGTGTAATGGGCAAAAGCCTCAGCCGCAACATGGCCCGAAAAGGCGTGGGTTTATCCCTCTACAGCAGGCATGCAACAGGAGAGAAATCGGCAGAAAGTTTTATAGCAGGATACCCTGAATTGTCTGCAGCGCAGGGTTTTCATGAGATCACTTCTTTTGTGCATTCCCTGCAGAAACCGCATAAAATTTTGCTGATGGTTCCCGCCGGCGAAGCGGTTGATGAAATGCTTACACAATTATTACCCCAACTTACCGACGGAGACGTGATCATTGACGGTGGTAATTCATTTTATAAAGACACCAATAACCGGTACAAAGAATTATTAAAAGCGGGTGTCCTTTATATCGGTACCGGTATTTCAGGAGGCGAGGCAGGTGCTTTAAATGGCCCTTCCATTATGGCTGGCGGGGCGGCAGAGGGCTACCTTGTTGTAAAAGACCTGCTTGAAGCGATCGCAGCAAAAGACAATGCTGGTGGCAGTTGCTGTGCTTTTACAGGAAAGGGTGGTGCAGGTCATTTTGTAAAAATGATTCATAACGGGATTGAGTATGCTGAAATGCAGCTGGTGGCAGAGTTGTACAGTATATTAAGATTTACGGGTGGTTATCAACCAGCCGAAATAGCCGGTTTATTCAAGTCATTGCTTACTACCAGCAACAGCAGTTACCTGCTTGAAATAACCACGGAGATATTACAGCAAAAGGAAAATGATCAATGGCTGATCGATATCATACTGGATAAGGCAGGTAATAAAGGCACTGGTGGCTGGACGACGGCAGCGGGGGCAGAATTGGGCGTGCCTGTTCCAACTTTAACAGCTGCTTTATTTGCCCGCTACCAGTCTGCTTTTTTAGGTGAAAGAAAAGAAGCAGCAGCATTATACAATACCCGGAAAACAAAAACCGCTGTTGACGCAAATAGTTTATTCATTGCTTTCCGGTTAGCACGGATCATCAATCATCACCAGGGTTTTCATTTGATTGATGCTGCATCTGAACTCAATGAATGGAATATAGATATGGCAGAACTGGCACGTACCTGGACCAATGGCTGTATCATCCGTTCTCACTTAATGAATGAATTATTACCTGTGTTAAAAGAACAAAAAAGAATTTTGCAGCATCCAGTTATAGTGCAGGAAATAAAAGCTGGTATTGAATTCTTGAATCATACAGTGGCAATGGCAGTAACCAACAATATTCCTGTTCCCTGTCTTGCAAGCGCTGTACAATATTTTCATTCTTATATACAGGAACAATCCAATGCCAATATTATACAGGCACAGCGGGATTATTTTGGAGCACATACTTATGAACGTAAAGATGATCCTTCAGGGAAAAAATATCACACACAGTGGACAAAAGAATAATTTATGGTAAACGAATATCTCAGCAGTGCAGTTAAGCAATTTGAATATTACAAAATGCTGGGCGAAAAAACATTTGACCAGCTTTCGGAAGAACAGTTGTTATGGCAGTATAATGGGGAGAGCAACAGTATTGCGACCATTGTAAAACATTTATCTGGCAACATGCTGTCGAGGTGGACCGATCTCTTAACAACAGACGGAGAAAAGAAATGGCGAAACAGGGAGGCTGAATTTGATAATGATATAAAAAGCAGGGGAGAGCTCCTTTATAAATGGGAGGAAGGCTGGAAATGCCTGTTCGGGGCATTGGACGGCTTAACGGAAGACGATCTTGGAAAAATAATTTACATACGCAACATGGGGCATACGGTTGCAGAAGCCATTAACCGCCAGCTGGCGCATTACCCTTATCATATCGGGCAAATTGTTTACATCGGTAAAATGCTGAAGGATGATAACTGGCAATCCTTATCAATTCCCCGTGGGGCCTCCCAACGTTATAATGATGAAAAGTTTTCAAAACCCAAAAGAAATGAACACTTTACAGATGATTATTTAAAAGATAAAAAAGATAATATTTAAAGCTCATTTTTACCCGCCGGGCAAAATCATTTTATCCTGTTATTAAGTAAATTGCCTCCTATATGTGGCAGGCCTGCAGGATGAAAACCTTAAAATCCATTTTATTCATATTATTTACCGTGCTGTACAGTCATGCTGTTGGTCAGACCCGCCAGGTTAGCATTTATATTTCAGATACAGAAAATAACGAGGTGGAGGATGCCACTTTAAGCATCAGCCAGAAAAAAATAAAAGCTGACAGTGCAGGGCAGGTAACAACGCTTGTTAAAACGGGCAGTCATGTTTTTACCATCACTTCGGTGAATCATTATTCTTTTTCAAAAACATTTCTTATAAGGTCGGATACCATCCTGTATGTGCAATTAAAAATACGGCAGAGCCTGTTAGGCAATGTTACTGTTTTCAGCAACCGGAACATTACCCGTAACCAAATGAGTGTGCAGAGCATCACCAGCGAACAGCTGCGTAAAATGCCCGTTATATTGGGAGAAATGGATCCTTTAAAAACGATCACATTATTGCCGGGTGTAAAAAACGGGGGGGAAGCGAGTGCTGGTATTTATGTCCGTGGCGGCGGGCCCGATCAGAACCTGGTATTGCTGGATGGGATACAGGTTTATAATCCCAACCATCTTTTTGGTTTCTTCAGCATATTCAATGGTGAGGCGGTAAAGAACGTGGAAATAATAAAAGGCGGCATACCGGCAGAATATGGCGGAAGACTCAGCAGTGTAATCACTATTGATACCAAAGATGGCAATAGAGATTCCGTAAAAGGAAGTGGTGGCATCGGATTAATATCGTCACGTATTTCAGTGGAAGGCCCGCTGATTAAAAATAAGTCTTCTTTTATCTTCAGTGCCCGCCGTACCTATATAGACCAGATAGCAAAGGCTGTTGCAAAAGATAAGATCGGTGGCAACGGTTATTTCTTTTATGATATTAATGGTAAGATCGATTACCTGTTAGATACCAAGAACAGCCTCCAGCTTACATTTTATACAGGCCAGGATAATTTCAGTTTCAGCAATGATAATGATGGCCGTATCACAACCTTTAACACAAAATGGGGTAATACACTGGCGGCTTTATCATGGAAACAAAAAATTACACCAAAGCTGCAGCAGCAATCAACCGTTGTTTACAATAATTTTTCCCTCGACAGCCGTTTTGGTTTCAGTTCATTAGGATTTATTTTCACCTCTGCTTTAAAAGATCAGCAGTTAAAATCAGACTGGCAGTTTACACCCAGCAACTGGCTGAAGCTTAAGTGGGGCGGACAGTATATATGGCACCGCTTTACGCCCGGCGCCGGTGCTGTTACTTCAGGTATACAGGAGTTTAAATCGAATGTATCTGACCAGTTTGCAAGAGAAGCGGCCGTTTATTTCAGCACTGATATAAATCTTACCCAACGGATGAATATGATAGCGGGTATACGTTACAGTTATTTTAACCAGGTGGGCCCCACAAAAAAAATATTATATGATGCAGAAGGTGTGCCAACCGGCCAAACACAGGAATATGCAAAGGGGCAAAGCATTGCCAGCTACAGTTATCCTGAACCTCGGATAAGTTTCCTGTATAAACTGCCTGCATCTTCCAGTATCAAAGCTTCTTATACAAGAACCATCCAGTACCTGCACCTGGCAACCACCAGCAGTGCCACTTTCCCAAGTGACCTCTGGGTGCCAAGTGGCGAGTTTATAAAACCTGCAAAGGCTGAGCAATATTCTGCGGGCTTCTTTAAAAACTTTAATGGCAACGGTTATGAATTCAGTGCGGAGGTCTATTATAAAAAAATGAGCAACCAGATAGAGTTCAAGCCGGGCGCACAATTGCTGCTGAACCAGAACCTGGAAGGGGAAATGATCTTTGGGAGCGGTAAAGCATATGGCCTTGAATTGTTTTTCCAGAAAAGAACAGGAAAACTTACCGGCTGGATCGGTTATACACTCAGCCGTGCAGAAAGAACATTTGATCAGCTCAATGGTGGTAAACCATTTCTTTTCCGTTACGACAGGCTGCATGACCTGAGTGTTGTATTGAACTATCCACTCAGTAAGAAATGGGAGATGTCGGCAGTATTTGTTTATGGAACAGGCAATGCGCTTACTTTGCCGAATGGCCGGTTTACTTACAGCATTGGTTACAACGGTACATCGGAGTCGATCATGTTTACAAACATCAACATGTACGACAAAATAAATGACTACCGTATGCCGGCGTACCACCGGCTGGACGTATCCTTTCTTTATACACCAAAACCTGATAGTAAAAAAAGATTTAAACATAACTGGAATTTTGGTATTTATAATTTGTACAACAGGTATAATCCTTATTTTATTTACCTGTATGCAAGTGAAACGGACCAAACGGTGCAAGGGAAAAAAGTTTTTCTTTTCCCTGTTGTACCCAGTGTAACGTGGAATTTTACTTTTTGATCAAAATGAAAATATTAAAAACAGGAAATATAGTAAAAGCAGCAGCCGTCATGTGCATGCTGTGCTTTTTTTATGCCTGTGAAAAAAATATTGATATTGCGGTAAAGCCTGCAAGACCACAGCTGGTGGTGGAGGCCTATATCAACAATGAAATGCCTCAATACAATTATGTGATCCTTAGCAGGAGCCAGGATTATTTTGCACCAGATTTCAGGAGTATTCCTGTGAGCAATGCGGTTGTTGTCATCACCGAAGGCATACGGAATGCAGATAATACCTATACATGGGACCAGGCTTCAAAGATCATACTGGCTGAAGCAGATGAAGATA
Source organism: Ferruginibacter sp. (assembly GCA_047600665.1). GTDB lineage: Bacteria > Bacteroidota > Bacteroidia > Chitinophagales > Chitinophagaceae > Ferruginibacter. The sequence goes on along the minus strand of JASGKJ010000001.1, from coordinate 1,234,062 downwards.
CCCTGCCGGCATCTTTTAATACCGGTCTTTATTACGACCGGCGTTTATTTGATGACCCTGCCCATGCGTTACGGGGAAGAATTGGTAAATCATATTTGCTTGAAATAAATGCAGACGGCAGGCAATATTCAGCCATTACCAATTTAATAGAGCCTGTAAGGGTGGACAGTCTTACGCAGGGTTTTCCTTTTGTAAATGACCTTGGAGATTCTTTATTCAGGATCACCAATCATTACAAAGATCCGGATACAACCGGCAATGTGCAGTTTTATTACTGGCGCTGGAGTGATAATAAAAAGAATTTTGGCTGGGGTGGTTTAACAAGAAGCAGGTCTCCCGGCATAGATGATTATACAAATGGTGAATATATTCATTTGACACATCCGCAGGGTTTCAGCAAGAATGATACAGTTAATTATTACATGGTAAGTGTTACCAGGGATGTATTTAAGTTTTGGGACAGCTTTAATAAAGCGAGGGACAATGTTGGACCTTTCAGTACGCCTGTCAATCTTATCAGCAATATAACCGGAACGGATGTAACAGGTTGCTTCAGTGGATATGCAGTCAGCACTAAAACGATTGTTATTAAGTAAGCAGGGTAACTTTATATATTGTTGTTACAGCATATGCTCCCACAGAAACTGTTCTTTAAAATGTTTTCCTTCCTCATCACCACCGCCCCAGTCCTTTGTTCTTTCCATCATAAATTTACTGAACTCTGTTTTTGTCATGGGCTTTTTAGCTTCTGCAGGTTTAATGATACTTTCATTCACGCCGTTTACCGTTACTTTTGTTGCCACCCAGGATGTGTACAGCCTTGGAATGGTCATGGCCATTATCATGCCCGGTAAACCAGAAATGGTACAGGGACCACCACTGATAGGAATTTCCTCGGTATAATAAACAAATACATAAACACTGTCAAATATTTTTGTAACTGCTTTGCGGCAGTTGAAGCCTGCAATATTCATGTTCTCATTTACCAGTCTCCATTCAATTTTTGGCAAGCTGTCTTTTACGTACATTGAGCTGCCCCAGGCGCTCTGTTTCATCTGCATGGTGCCGGTGGCAAAATCAGTGAACCATTCCCTTGCTTCATCATCGGCTTTGAACCAATCTGGTATTTTTGCCTTTTCATCAAAGTGATCCAGTTTAAAAATACTTTTATTATTGGCAAAGGTGTAGTTGTAATAAGCTGTCTTGAATGTTGGAAGATTCTCTTTGATCATTTCGCCGAACATACCATCGCCGATCGCTTTTTTTATGTTCGTTTTTACTTCAAACTGGATGGTGGCTTTCTCAATAAATAATATTTGCGATGCTGCAAAAAAATAAGTGCAGCTAAGCAAAGCAGATAGTAATACGATTCTTTTCATTTTATAAATAATTAGGTTCATTCATTATTTTTTCTCTGCGGCAGCGCCTTTATTTTTAAAATCCCACCGGATGCCGATCAGCCAGAAACGCTGCAGCCTGTCATTCCTGATCTCGGTTAATTTGTTGCCATAGAAACTCCTGTCAATGCCAATATTCTGGTTTAGTATGTCTCTTACTGTTCCAAAAACAGTGAACTCGTCATTGTGAAATGTTTTTTCCAGTGTGCCGTTCCACAGGCTGTTATTTACGTCTTTTCCAAATTCGTCTGTTTTCTGCCGGTAATTATACGTGAAATCTGAACTCAGTTTCCATGTTTTCTTATAGTAAATGCTGGCATTCAGGCCAAGCGAATAAGTGTTGTATTTTATCTTCCGGTTATAAATAGATGATTTATTGCTGTTAAATCCAAAGTCATTGTTGATTGAAAATTCATATTTCTTTTCCTTGTATTTGCTTATATTAAAACTGAACATATTGCTAAGCGACTTGTTATTGTTTTCAACATCGTTTATCAGGTCAATAAACTTCGAATAGTTAAGCTGGTAATTAAGAAATAACTGCAGGTCTATTTTTTTTAACTTATGACCAACGCCCATCCAGGCATTGGCAGCAAAATTACCATTGGTATTTACAGGCTGTGTAATTGTTTGGCCGGTTGTGCTGTTGATTTTCGTATTATTTGTAATGGCATTATCGGTAATGTCAATATTTACAGACTGGTAACTCCATATCTCTTTTAAGAAATTGTAGAAGTTATGAGAGACACTGATATTATGTTTGAATGACTGTTTGAGGTTAGGGTTGCCTATGTACTGGTTCAGCGGGTTGGCATTATTCCTCAGTTGCTGCAGCTGGTAAATAGTGGGCTGTACTGTATTACCATTATAGTTAAACCTTAGGTTGGCATTTTGTTTATAGGAGTAACTGAAATCAGCAGTAGGGAAGAGGTTGGTGTAATTTCTTTTATAAATGGTATCCTGTGTCAGGTCTTTAAAATTAAAACTGGTAAAACCTGCGCCGGTACCAATACCATACTTTATTTTTTTGTTTTTAAAGCTGATCTTGAAGCCGGCCCTGTTGGTGGTGATGTCCTGTTTGAAATGATTGGTTAGTGAATCAACCAGTTCATCGTATTTGCCGTTTGATAATGTTTTGCTCATGGTGGACAGGTCATTGTTGCCATAGAGCCACGATAATTCATAATTCAGTTCCAGCGCATATTTTTCAGAGAGTGGTTCGGTATAAACAGCCCGGGCAGTTAATTTTTTCTTGCTTGTTTCATTGTTCTTTTTTTGATCGATGGTATCTATCACATTTATTTTATCAAACGTGTTTTGAGAATAGAGGAAAGTGGTGCCCTTTGTGTTGAGTAAATTGAAATCTGTATTAAAAGAAAAAGTCCTCCTGGGCTTATTGAATTTATGCTTGAAAATTATTGAATTGCTGAAAAAAGTCTTATCTGTTGTGTTGGCAGTATTGCTTGTCCTGCTGTTCACCATTTCGCCATTTATATCCCTGTTCTCGGATTGTAATGCAACATTGTTATCTGAATGGTAGGAATTGAATTTGGTGATTACTTTTAATGAATTCAAAGAATCCAGCTTTGCATCAAAAGTGAAATTGTTCTTGAAGTTGCGTTTATCCGCCACCGTTGTTTCCCGGCTGTTCTCATTAAAAACAGTATCCGGGGATAACTGTGTTTGAGTGTAGGCATATTTATTATTGGTATAGTTCTGCGTATTGAACTTGGGCGAAAGATTAAGTGTTGTCTTATCATTCCATTTGTTGCTGTACTGCAGCCCAGTGTTCATATTTTTAAACAGGCCATTCTGTGTATCAATATAGGGTTCATCATCGCCGCTGTTATTGTTCCCGGAAAAGAAGAAGAAGCCGCCTTCTTCATCCATATTCATGCTGAAATTATCATCATCACCACCAAACTTTTGCTGCTCCTGCCAGTTCAATCCATTTTGTCCTGTATTACCCTGCAGGAAATAGCCGGAAAATTTGCGTTTGCCCTTAAAGGCATTGAACATAAAATTATTATTGAAGCGGTGATCTATTTTGTCCTGCAATCCACCCGCCACTTCTGCTTTTCCAAAGTATCCTGTCTTCCTGTCTTCTTTTAATTTCAGGTTAATGGTCTTTTGTGTTTTGCCATCGTCAATACCGGTAAATTCAGCCTGGTCACTTTTTTTATCAAATACCTGCACTTCCTTCACTGCATCTGCCCTTAGGTTTTTTACAGCCATACCCGGGTCATCACCAAAAAACTCTTCACCATCCACCAGCACTTTTTGCACGGTTTCTCCCATAGCTTTTATCTGGCCGTTCTTGTCTACCTGTATGCCGGGCAACTTTCTTAGCAACTCTTCCACGTTGGCATTGGCACTCACTTTAAAACTGTCGGCAGTATAAATGACGGTATCGCCTTTTATCCTGATGGGGGAACCTGTCTTTACAATCACTTCCTGCAGCAGTTTACTCTTGGGAGTAAAGGATACCTGGTTTAACTGGAGCCCTTTCTCATCCACTTTTATGTCTTCGATATAGTCCGCATAAATTGGGTGTGTTATCATGAGGATATATGATCCGGGTTGTATGTCCTTTAATTCAAATGCGCCATTAGCACCGGTACGGGTAAATTTATACAGAATGGAATCTACCGGCTTTAATAAAGCCACCACCGCTTGCGGAACATTTTTTTTATCGATCGTGTCAGTAATGGTGCCTGTAACACGTTGGGCCGAAGCAAAAAAACTGAATAAAATAAGGGAGCAGAAGATGGGTAAAATTCTCCAGTTCATAAGTGGTTGGTTTGGAATTTCCGAAAGAATTCGTAAATCTATTTTATTATTTAAAAAAATCATTGAACATAAACCTTAAATTTACGTTAAACAAAGCTGCGTTATTAATTGCTTCCATATTTAAAAATTGTATAAATGGCAACCTCATCCAAAAAGCTATCAAAAAAGAAAACAACCGGCATGGATAACAGCAATGCACCGAAAAAATACGAAGATGTACATTTTGTGGACAGCTCCAAATCTGTATGGAATTATTCTTTACTAACAGATGAGGTTATACGAAATTATCAGAACGGTAATTTATATAATGCTTACGACTATTTTGGCAGCCATGAAGCAGAAGTACTCGGTACCAGGGGTTATTATTTTGCGGTATGGGCACCCAATGCAACGGCTGTTTCAGTGGTCGGTAATTTTAATGACTGGAAAAAAGGAGAACACCCCTTAAGTGTACGGCTCGACAGCTCCGGTATCTGGGAGGGATTTATTCCAAACTTTAAAAAGGGAGAGGTTTATAAATATCATATCAAAGGTTATAAAGGTGTTTCCCTTGATAAAGGCGATCCGTTTGCCAATTTTTGGGAAAAGCGGCCGCTTACCGCCTCCATTACCTGGGATATTGAATACGGCTGGAAAGATAAAACATGGATGCAGGAAAGAAAAGATCATAATGCCTTGACAGCGGCCTGGAGTGTATATGAAGTACACCTGGCAAGCTGGATGCGGCCTGACAAATATGATGAAGAAAGTTATAATACTTACCAGCAGATCGCTGAAAGGCTGGTGCCTTATGTAAAAGAAATGAACTTTACTCATGTGGAGTTGATGCCGGTAATGGAACATCCCTTTGATGGCAGCTGGGGTTACCAGGGTACAGGTTATTTTGCCCCCACTTCAAGATTTGGCTCACCACAGGATTTTATGGCCATGGTGGATGCCTTTCATGATGCCGGTGTTGGTGTGATACTGGACTGGGTACCTTCCCACTTTCCATATGATGCTCATGGATTGTTCATGTTTGATGGTACCCATACGTATGAATATGCAGATATGCGCAAGGGTTATCACCCTGACTGGAACAGCTATATTTTTAACTACAGCAGGGGAGAAGTAAAGTCTTTCCTGATCAGCAGTGCCCGGTTTTGGTTTGATAAATTTCATGTGGATGGCATAAGGGTGGATGCTGTGAGCTCCATGCTGCGGCTTGATTATTCAAGGAATGAAGGGCAATGGGAGCCGAACTCCTATGGAGGCAACGGCAATCTGGAGGCCATCGCTTTTATTAAAGACCTGAATGAAACATTGTACCGGGACTTCCCGGATATACAAACCATTGCAGAAGAAGCGACCGACTGGCCAAAAGTGAGCCGGCCTACATTTACCGACGGGCTTGGTTTTGGCATGAAATGGATGATGGGCTGGATGCATGATACACTGGATTATTACAAACTGGACCCGGTGTACAGGCAATACCACCAGAACAAATTTACCTTCAGCATGATGTATTTCTATGATGAGAATTTTATGCTGCCGCTCAGCCATGATGAAGTGGTACATGGCAAAAGCCCGATGATCTATAAAATGCCCGGCGATGAATGGCAGAAATTTGCCAACCTGCGCCTGTTATATACTTACATGTTTACCCACCCGGGTGGCAAATTATTATTTATGGGCAGCGAGTTTGGCCAAACAAATGAATGGAATTATAAAAGTGAGCTGCAGTGGGACCTGCTGCAGTTCGACCCTCATAAAAAATTACAGGCCTGCATAAGGGAATTAAATTTGCTGTATAAGACAATGCCAGCATTACATCAAAAACAGTTTGAACCCGGCGGTTTTGAATGGGTGGACCTTAATCACCGTGCGGAAGGTGTGATGGTGTACCGGCGCAAGGGTAATAACCCGGAAGAAGACCTGCTGGTGGTACTAAATGTAACCCCGGTGGTTCGCAAGGATTGGAAAATAGAAGTGTATGGAAAATCGAAGTGGAAAGAAGTTTTCAACAGTGATAACACTGAATATTACGGCTCCGGCAATGTGTATAACCCTGACCCACAGGTGAAATTACTGGATAAAAAAACGGGCCTGTATGAAATAAACTGTCATCTTCCGGCGTTAGGAGGTATGATATTCCAGTAACAAATCCAGTTTTTGGAATAATTTTTGCCTAAAAATCCGTACCATGAAGAAAACTACCATTGCAGCCATTGGTTTAATAATGGCGAACCTTACTTCTTATTCCCAGGGAACTGACAGTGCCGAGATCTACTTTCAAAAAGGCATTGAAGAAAAAACTGCAAAGCATTTTTTGCAGGCATCTAAGCATTTTGACAAAGCCATACAGTTTAACGCAAATTATAAAGAGGCATACCTCGAGAACGGGTATGTGAATCTTGAGATGCGTAAGACCGATGCGGCAAGAGCTCATTTTACCAAGGTGTATGAAATGGACCCCAACAATATGGCAGCAGTAAAGGAATTGATGGACCTGAGTTATAATTACCGCCAATTTGCAAAAGCCAGCGAACTGGCGGCTAAATGCAAAGGCTGCCAGGGAACAGACAAAGTATTGGGTATGAGTGCCTACCAGCAGGAAGATTATGGCACTGCCATTAAAATGCTGGGTACTTACCTGGCTAAAAATCCCACCGACGCAGAAGCCACCTACATAATGGCCAGGAGCCACCTGGATATGGAAGATTATAAAGGTGCTGTACCTTTTTACAATAAGGCTGTAGCGCTTGATACAGAGAAAAATGCCTGGGCATATGAATTAGGTTTGCTGTACTACAACAATGATGATTTTAAAAACGCCGTAGTATTTTTTAATAAAGCTGCTGAGAAAGGATACAACCGCAGCAACGACTTTAATGAAAACCTGGGTTATGCAAATATTTATGCAGGCAACTTTGACGAAGGTGAAAAATTATTGCTGCAGGTTTTGCAAAGAAAACCCAATAACAAAGAACTGCTCCGTGACATGGCGGAAGCATACTATAAAGTAAATAATTTTAATAAATCCCTTGACTACTGCCAAAAGCTTATGGAGATGGACATGAAAGATGGCAAAGCATTATACCAGGCCGGTCTTTGTTTCCAGAAAATGGGACAAAAAGATAAAGGCCAGGCTATGTGTGATAAAGCCATCGAAATGGACCCATCACTGAACAACCTCCGTCAGAAATCAATGACGATGGGTTTGTAAGACTGTGTTCTTTTTGCAATGGTTCTTTACGAGTTGAAATTTCCCGGGCGTACCCTATGAGAGAGGAGTCCGGGATTTTTTATGTTAGTTCATCATCAGCACATTTACACTGCGCTGTAGAATATTAAAGGCAATTTCAGCCATCAGGTTCTCTTTATCCAGTGTAGGATTTACTTCGGTTATTTCAAAGCAGCAGATCTTCCGGTTTTGCATGAATTTGCTGATCAGGTCTTCCGCTTCTCTCTCCCTTAGTCCATTGCTGACAGGCGTGCCGGTCCCTTTTGAAATGCCAGCATCAAGGCTGTCCACATCAAAGCTTACATAAATATCTGTACAGTCTGATAAATGCCGCAGAGCTTTTTTACTGGCGCTTTCTGCCCCGTTTCTTCTTACCTCGTTGGTAGTGATGATCTTGATGCCATATTTTTCGATCAGCGCCTTTTCTTCCGCTTCATAATCACGTAATGAAATAAAAACAATATCCTCCGGCCGTATCTTGGGTGATATTTTACCAATATTCTTTAACTGGTTCCAGAGCCTTGTGGTCTTTTCATCAAGGTCATGCACCTTGCATTCAAGGTTATCTTCCCCGAGGGCTGCAGCCAGCGGCATGCCATGCATATTACCGGTGGGGGTGGTGTAGGGGGTATGCAGGTCTGCATGCGCATCTATCCATATTACACCCAGTTTGCTTTTGGGCTTTGCCATTTTTATACCTGCAATGGTGCCGCCGGCAATGCTGTGTTCACCGCTTAACACTACGGGGAAAAAATTACTTTTAATAGAATCACATACAGCATTACTCACCCTGTCATATATGTTCAACACACCCTGGATCCTTTTGGCATAGGGTGATTGTATCGGTTCAAACAATAAATGATTTTCCACTTCAATTTTTTCTGAAGGAAAATGAATAAAGAAGTTACTCATAAAATCCAGCGCAGCGATCTTTATTGCATCTGTACCAAGGCTTGCACCACGGGTGCCGGCGCCAATTTCGCTTGGCACTTCTATTATCTTAATATTTTTCATAAACAAAAACTATTTATCGCAGCTATACAGAGAAAGTATAGATGAAGGTTAGTAACCCTGTAAGGATGGTGGTGAATACACCGCTGCAATCGTATGAGGCAAATTTATAACTTTCCGGCCAAAGGATCGATGCCCCTGATAGTGCCGGTGCTTTTTAAGGGTCTGAACCGTACAAACATTTCTTCACTGTACCAGCGTTCCTGCCTGGTTCTTTTTATTACATCACTATGCTCCTGCATGTTATATGCAAATTGTTTCATCGCTTCTTTATTTTCCCAAATGCTGAATGTGGCCTGCTTAATATATGGCACTTCTCCAATACCGAAAGAAGTAATGAAACCCTTTGCTGCAGCCATCCCCGCCGCAACTGGATTTACATTTTTCCAGAATGATCCAAGCTTTGAGAATCGTATAGTAGCCCTCGTTAGTATGGCCACAGGCCCATTATAATTTGGTGCAGCGCTGAGTGCTCCAAACACCTCTTTTTTATCCCATTTGCCATGCCCTTCCATTGGTTCCAGGAAAATTGTCCATGTTTCACAACGGAAAAAAGCTAACCATTTATTGATAAATGCACCAAATACCTGGTCCGTACAGGTAGAAGCTGCAGTATTATGTACAACGAGTACTGCCCATTGCTGCCAGTCGGGATGTTTGTCAAATGTGCCATTCTTTCCGCTGCCCATCAGTTTGTAAAAGCGGATCTTTTTATTAAGGAACAATGGTAAATGAAAGATGGCCATCGAAAGCAGGGCAAAAGGAATAAAAAGCCGCCGGTATCTTATAATTGTTAGCGTTACAAGCATTTTAGTTACATGCTGAAAGATAATAAGTAAATAAATTAATGCAGTGATTGATATGTATTTCTGAAAAAAATGCGAAATGTCATGAAAATTTCTAACTGACAGCACTGAATGATGAATATTTTTTACACAATCTCTAATTATTTTAAAGAGCAGTCTTAAAAATGGCTGATTTCTTATAATTTTGCGACCTGAAAATTCATAACATGAAACTATCCACATTATTAGACCGCTTTGCTGAACCTGAAACACTAAAAATGGCCAAACTGGGCCGTGAACTGAGAGCCAAAGGTGTTGACGTAATTGATCTTAGCCTTGGTGAACCTGATTTTGATACACCGCAGCACATAAAAGATGCCGCCATTAAAGCTATTAATGATAACTGGAGCCACTATACGCCAGTACCGGGCTTTCTCGATCTGAGAGAAGCCGTTTGCACCAAATTGAAAAGGGATAACAACCTTGATTATAAACCGGAGAATATTGTTACTTCCACCGGGGCAAAACAAAGCCTTGCCAATACCATACTGGCAATTGCTGATGAAGGGGATGAAGTGATCATTCCAACACCTTACTGGGTAACCTATTCTGAACTGGTAAAAATTGCCAGGGCAAAAGTGGTGGAAGTGCATACTTCACTGGAAAGCGGTTTTAAGATAACGCCGGCACAGCTGGAAGCAGCCATTACTCCAAAAACAAAACTGTTCCTTTTCTCTTCTCCATGTAATCCTTCAGGAACTGTGTACAGCAAAGAAGAGCTGGAAGGTCTTGCAGAAGTATTCAGGAAATATCCTGATGTTTATATTATCTCTGACGAGATATATGAATACATCAACTTTGTTGGTAAACATGAAAGCATTGCCCAGTTCAGCGATCTTAAAGAAAGGGTGATCATTATCAATGGCCTTAGTAAAGGTTTTGCCATGACGGGCTGGAGGCTTGGATATATTGCTGCAAACGTCGAAATAGCAAAAGCTACAGAAAAATTACAGGGCCAGTTTACAAGTGCCACTTGCTCTATTACACAGAAAGCTGCTGTGGTGGCACTTACAACAGACCTGCGTCCTTCATTTGAAATGACAGAGGAGTTTACAAGAAGAAGGGCCAGGGTACTTGAGATTGTAAAAGATGTGCCGGGTATTAAATGTGCTGAGCCGGATGGAGCTTTCTATATTTTCCCTGATGTAAGTTCTTACTATGGAAAAACAAATGGTGAAATGACGGTAAACAACTCTGCTGATTTTGCCATGTACCTGCTGAATACAGCGCATGTATCTTCCGTAATGGGCGATGCTTTTGGTGAACCAAACTGCGTACGCTTTTCGTTTGCCAACAGCATGCCGAATATTGAAAAGGCATGGACAAGAATTAAAGAAGCACTTGCTAAATTGAAAACACCTGAACTGGTGGAAGCATAAGATTCAAAAAATAATTTTATTTAGCTGTTCCATACGGAACAGCTTTTTTATTGCAGTTATAATACCGGTCTTTCAACAGCTTATGTATCTTTAGTAATATACTTTTATACAGGAATGAAAAAGCTTCTAGCTCATATAAAAAATATATCAGCGCTGACGTCGGTTGCAGAAGAAGCATTAAATGATTGCTTTGAGGAAGTGATGCTTGCAAAAAATGAATACCTGCTTACAGAGGGACAGGTATGCCGCCACTTATATTTTCTTGAAAAAGGAGCATTGCGGGGATATTACAATCTAGATGGAAAGGAAGTAACGCATTGGTTTGGTTTTGAAAATGATTTTGTCACTTCCTTTCATAGTTTTATTACCGGTGAAGCGGCTGTTGAGAACCTGCAATTGATGGAAGGAAGTATATTATGGCGTATTTCAAAAGACAAGCTGCAGGAGTTGCTCAACCGGCACCACGAAATAGAACGGTTGCTCAGGATGGCATATGAAAAATATTATATCAGGCTGGAAGAGCGGTTTGTAAATGCACATTTTAAAACAGCAAAGGAACGGTATGAAGACCTGTTATTGCAGGCTCCCCACATCATCGAAAGGATTCCATTGGGCTGCATAGCTTCTTATCTTGGCATCAGCCAGGAAACACTCAGCCGTATCCGCAGCCGGCTTTAACATTTTAAGTACCGGTTTTTGATACTTGTCAAAAATCAATGCATGGCGCAGGGATAGTTTTGTTTCATAAAAAATAAATATGGAACAAAAACAAACCCTGGCACCTTCAGCCGCTTTTATTGCTGCTTCATGGGTGGCGCTTTTCGTTGGTACGATCGCTTTTATTATTGGTCTCTGGAATGCTGAAATGCAGCTTAATGAAAAAGGCTATTATTTCACTGTGCTGATGTTTGGACTTTTTTCTGCTATTTCAGTTCAAAAAGCGGTGAGAGATCAGTTGGAAGGTATCCCTGTGTCAAACCTCTATTACGGGATATCCTGGTTTACCACCATTTTGTCAGTTGTATTATTGACTGTAGGTTTATGGAATGCAGAGCTTACCAAAAGTGAAAAAGGTTTTTATGCCATGTCTTTTACACTAAGCCTGTTTGCAGCCATTGCTGTACAAAAAAATACCAGGGATATACAGGCTTCAAAAAATGAAGAAGACAGCAGCAGGGAAGTAAAGCATACCCAGGTATAAGCTATACTGTTTGATAAGGCCGTAATGAATAATTTATTTATACATTTTCGTCCGTGGCCTTGCCTGCATCATTTATCGGGATAGTGAGTGTGATCTTTGTGCCATGGGTGGTATCGAATAGTGCGGTGCCATTCATGGCTTTTGCCCGTTTGTTAATATTCTTAACACCATTGCCTTTTTGTTGCAATGCTGTATTAAACCCTTTACCATTATCATTGATAATAATTTGTACGGATGATTCATCATTGCTGCAAATGATATCCAGTTGCGTGGCGCCGGAATGTTTAACAGCATTATTAAAGGCTTCCTTAACAGCAAGTAAAATATTTCTTCTTTGTGAACCGGTTATTTCATAATCCTGGCTGATCCAGTTCTCAAAATTCAGCTTCATTTCAAAACCGGTACGTGCCAGGTAATCTGCCATATATATGCGGAGATGACTTAATAATCCAAACAGGGTGTCCTCCATGTGATTCATCAGCCACACAATTTCTCCCATCTGGTCCACCATGTCGCCGGATATTTTATTAATATCTCCCAGCATCCTGAAACTATTTTCGGCAGGAGTATTTTTTATAAGCACTTTCCCTGCCAGCAGGCGTATGGATGTAAGCCCGGTGCCGAGATCATCATGCAGTTCCTGTGAAATTCTTTCCCGTTCTTCTCTCAGGGCACTTTGTTTTGCTTCTTCTCTTTTTTGTTTTTCCTGCAGCTCTCTTTCCTGCATCAGTTGCTTTAACTGTGTTTCTCTTTCTATAAGATCTGCGTTTAACTTTTGCACAGTCGTTACAGTTAGTCTCGATTTTTTTAATGAAGAATAGACCATCAGTGCGATCACCAGTGCAAATAATCCCACAATAACAGCCATTACAAGGTATAAATGATTACGCTTGTCTTTTTCATTCAGCAGGCTAACCTGGTAATTTTTTTGAAGCCTTTCGTATTCAGTAAATGGATCGATCCTCAGTATTTCTTTTGTTTTTTCATTTAATGAGTCCCTGCTGGCATAATACTGTTGTAAAAAATACAGTTGCCGTGGTATATTATTTTTCTTTTCTGCTATTCTTTGCATTATTAAATACCACCTTGTCTTGTAATTAGGGTCCCTTCCTGATATTTTTTCAAAGGTGTTTGCAATTTTTTTTTCGGCCTCATTTATCCTGCCTGCAGAAACATAAAACTCGGCCAGTTGTATTTGCGCCTGTGCGGTTTCAATGCTGTCATACACCACATGAGAAAAAATATCCTGTACTTTCAAAAGATATTTTTCTGCATTTACAAAATCTTTTTTCTGCTCATATATTTTGGCGAGGTTGCCGTATACTACGGCTAGTGCAACAGCAGGAAACCGTGGTTCATCCTTGTACAGGTGTTTATTCTGCTCTATATAAGCAATGGCTGTTTGATAATATTTAAAGGCGCTGTCAGGTTGCCCCGCTTTTGCATAACTCAACCCAAGATTATCAAGATGGCCCTGCATCCTGTAGAACTGCGCCATATCATTTTTGCAATACCGGAAAAGACCAATAGCCTGTTTAAAATAAACTGCTGCTTTCGGAAAATCTCTTTGCTGGTATGCAATAAGGCCAAGCACAGCACAGTTATCACCCGCAGTACAGGAGTCTCCTGTCTGCTCACTGAGTAACCTGCACATGGATACAGCTTTGAATGCTTCTGTATAATTCCGTTGAAACAGGGCATACTCGCCTTTTAAATTAAATGCCTGTGCATATTCGTTGGTAAGTTGTTTGGCCAGTTGATTTTTTTCAATAAGTGTAATGGCACTGTCTACAAATGCCATGGCTGAGTCAGTACCGGAAGGGTTGTCATAATTATGTTCAAATAGTTTTGACCTGAAAAAATAATACTGGCATTTATCTGGTACGCTTATATGTGTAAACCCTGCATAAACAGAGTCCAGGTAATAAACAGCATCTATTTGTGATTGTGTCTTCCAGATACTGTCCGCTGTGGAGTAGACGGTATCGGTATAATGTTTTATAAGCAGGTCATTCTTCTTCTTTTCGCAGCCAGGTAAAGTGTGTGCTGCCAGGGTGATCAGCACAAAATAAACTGTCCGTTCAGTAACCTTATTGAATAGATACAATGAGAAGCGATAAGATAATATCGATAAGGTTTTCTTCATTTAATTGCCGGGACTTCACGCTGGAAATAAAAGTTCAGCCACAATATAGAAAGTTTATTGTCAAATTATCTGTTGTAAGGGGCATTTTTGGCAGGCTTATACCCGGTTAAAATATTTGGAAAGTGCAGGAGAGTATCGCTTAAATAGTTTTCCTTGACAGTATTAAGGTGGAAGGGATATCGGCGAGCCACTTACTTTTGGAGTCAACCAGTTTTTTCCAGCTTTCAGCACTGATCACCATCAGGTCTTGTTTCTTCATAAGGCCGGCATCTATTTTTTCTTCTTTTATAAAATGAATATGACTTGTTTCCTGTGATTTTACTTCCTTACCTGCAGCAACGTAAGCAGGTTTTTTTATAAAAGTATGCCTGTTGTCAGCAGCTGTTACCGTTGCATTGGTATTACTCATTAATTTTTCAATATAAGGAGCAATCCATTCATCCCTGCCTGATAAAGAAGCCACAAAAATATAATCTGTTTGTTTCAGCCCTTTATCAATAAAAACACCAACAGGGATATTGGTTTTAGAAAGCACCTGTGCGGTATGTTCATCAAAAGGTGAATCTTCAAAAAGACTTTCTTTGCCTGACACCTGCCCAAGCAGGCGGTTAGGATTGATGATCCTGGTGGTAAAACCAAGTATCCTCCCAAGTAAACTTCCCTGGTAAATAGATTGTTCCACACCAATCAGCAGGAGATTATAATTTCCCTTGTTAGCAACTTCAGCTATCTCTGCATCAATATCACCGGATACTTTAAAGAGGGTGGTGATCTCCTGGTTTAGATTTGCTGACTCTTCGATGACGGGCGCAAAACTCTCCTTTTCATGTTCATCTGCATTGTAGAGTGGCAGGTCATTAACAGGAGAGAGGTGCATTGCTGTAACCGCAGGTTTCTCCCTTGATATTTTTATAAAGCTGTTGGCAAGCCGCAGCAATGCCCTGCCACGTTCAGCGTTGGCAAATGAGATTAAAATATTATACTGGTTACGCAATGACTTTCTCTCCGGCACAGCTGCTTTATTGCGGAAAGCCCATTCAATAAGATCAAGTGCTGGCCCTGTCATAAACGTAGTGACCAATGCCATGATCACCATCATGGCAAATACTTCCGGTTTTAGTACGCCAAGATCATAACCGATATTTAACACCACCAGTTCCATCAGTCCACGGGTATTCATCAGTGCGCCAATGGTTAGGCTGTCTTTCCAGTTTTGACCAACAAATTTTGCAGCAAGTGCACTGCCGATAAATTTACCGGTTACTGCCACCAGTATGATGAGTGCTGTCACTTTCCACAGGTAAGGGTCATTTAATAACCCTATCTGTGTTCGCAAACCGGTAAAAACAAAGAACAAAGGCAGCAGCATCACCAGTGAAATATCTTCCACTTTGCTGGTAAAGACATTCCTGAATCTTGCATTGTCAGGCATAATAGCGCCAGCCATAAATGCACCAAAAAGCGCATGGATGCCAATGATCTCTGTTACATAAGAGGAGATGATGAGCGCAAGAAAAAAAACTGCAACAATGCCCTTGCTTAAATTTTCTTTTGATAAGAATAATTCACCCGCCCGTTTTAAAAATGGCCGCACAATTTTTATCATTACCAGCACATAAAGGCAGGCAAGTGCAACAGTGTACAGGGCGCTGATAAATGAACCCGCTTTCACAATAGCAATCACGGTAGCCAGCAAACACCAGGCAGTAATATCATCTGCAGCGGCACAGGTTATAACGATGGTGCCCAGTTTTGTTTTATGGATATTCCGTTCCTGTATAATGCGTGCCAGTACAGGAAAAGCAGTAATGCTCATTGCAATACCAGTGAACAGGCCAAAGGAAGCGAAATTGATACCTGCAGGAGCAAAATTCTCATAAATAAAATAGGCCAGGCTGATGCCAAGCGCAAAAGGGATAATAATACTTGCATGACTGATCACAACGGAATCATGCGCCTGGTTCTTCAGCACTTTCAGGTCCAGTTCCATGCCTATTACAAACATAAAAAGTATGAGGCCTATCTGGCTTAAAAACTGCAGGTTGCTAAGTGACTGTGGTGGAAAAAGAAATGCACTGAACTCAGGAAAGTACATTCCCACCAGTGAAGGCCCCAACACGATGCCAGCTATAATTTCACCTATCACAGATGGCTGCCCGATCTTCCTGCAGAGCCAGCCAAACAAACGGGCCACAAGAATTATAGTAATTATTTGCGCCAGCAATAGTGCCAGCGGGTGTTCCAGGTTTTGAATAAGGGAATTAATGAACTCTTCCCACTTGTTATTATTTGATTTGGGGGTAATGATATGCCGCCCCTGCTGCAGCCCGGTACCTTTATTCAATATCCAGTATATCAGTATTGAAAAAATACTGATGATGGCCAAATAGAAAATACTGTTCCTGATTCTTTTCATGCCGCAGCGTTAGTTGCAAAACGTAAGCCAATATCGGCATTTAAAATAAAATTAATAAATGAAGATTGAAGACTACAAGCGGATTTTTTTAATGGAATGGCAGATTTTAACGCTTATTCCCGGAAATGTGTTCAAAAATATCCGGGAGCAGCTGCTGACAGGTGATTTTTAAAGGAAGTTTTATAACCCAATCTCACATAATTCCCGGTGAAGTTTTATTACCTGCGGAATTACCAGCTGCTGTTCGTCGTTATAAATAACGTAGTCGCATAAGCGCATTTTTATACTTTCATCTATTTGCTTGTGCATACGGCTGAGTATATCTTCTCTTTTGGCATTGTCCCTGTGCATGGCTCTTTGTAAGCGCAATGCTGCAGGTGCGTACACACCGATCACTTTGTCCAGGTTTGCCTGGGAGCCGCTTTCAAATATCAGGGCTGCTTCTTTAATGGCATAAGGTGCTTTTTGCCGCAGCATCCAGTCTTCTCCGTCTTTAATGGTGGCTGGGTGAACGATTGAATTCAGTAAATCCAGTTTGGAGGGATCATTAAAAACAAGGGAGGAAATATAAGGTCTGTTCAGTTGATCATTGATATAAGCATCTTTACCGAAAGCTGCCTGCAGTTTTTCTTTCAAACCTGCATTTTCATTCAGCAGGCGTTTGGATGCATCGTCTGCATAATAAACAGGTATGCCCAGTACCTCAAACATTTTGGCTACAGTGCTTTTGCCACTGCCAATACCACCGGTAATGCCTATACGGAGCATGTTTTTATTTTATTATATCAATTAAAACGAATTACACGAATTAAAGCAATTGAAAATATCAATCAGCTGCGAATGTCTTCAAATTTTAATAATAAAAAAGCAACTGCTAACAATATGCAGTTGCTTTTAAAATTAGTGTAATTCGCTTTAATTCGTGCAGTAAAAAATTATTTGCTTTCAGCTGCTGCAGCCTGTTTGCCCAGTGCTTGAGTCATTTCCATGCTGATGGTGCTCTTCTCGATCTTCAGGTAGCTGCCGGGGCTTACTTCAAGCTCAAGTGTACCATCTTCATTCAGCTTATTTACTTTTCCATGTATACCGGCAATTGTTACCACTTTATCACCCTTCTTCAAATCAGTGATGAATGTCTTTTGTTGTTTTGCTTTTTTAGCCTGGGGGCGGATCATAAAAAGCCAAAAAACCAGGATCATTAAACCCATAAAAATTAAAGACATGCTGCTGCCGCCTTTACCACTTGCATCAGGGGTCATTAAAAAAATACCGAGTAACTCCATTGTTATATGTATTGATTATTAAAAATTAATATTATTCTTTTGGTTTGGCCACTTCACCCACCAATTTAAATTTCGGGAAAGAAGGGTTTACATTCGCATTTACATAAACATCTTTTTCCACCCTGCCGCCGCCTTTGCCTTTACTGTTGAAGAGCACTTTTATAAAACCTGTTTCGCCGGGTAGTATAGGTTTTTCCGGTTTTTCGGGAACGGTGCAGCCACAACTGGCAGAAGCAGTGCTTACCACGAGTGGTTTATTGCCGGTGTTTTTAAAGCGGAATTTGTATTCCACCTTATCACCATCAGTGATTTTGCCAAAATCGTACACGCTGTCAATAAGCTGTACAGTAGTGGAGTCAAGTGCTATCAGTTCAGCCTGTCTTACTGCATCATCCACCACTTTGTCCTTTCTTCTTATATCACAACTGAAAAATATAATGGCAACAGAAAAAAATAATAATAGTGCTCTCATGTGCTTAATATTATATCTCTAAACTCCTAAACCCTGAACTTCTAAACAATGTTTTATAGCGTACTGTTCTTAAAAGTCTTTTTACTGATCCTTCCTTCTGCAGAAAGTTCTTTATGGATATTATCTAAAATGCCATTGATGAACTGACCGCTCTGTACGGTGCTGTAATCCTTTGCAAGATCAATGTATTCGTTGATGGTAACCTTTGTTGGGATCGTTTCAAAATATAAGAACTCACAAATGCCCATGCGGATAATGATAAGGTCAAGTGCTGCGATCCTTTCTGCATCCCAGTTCTTTAATTTGGGCTTCAGCAGTTCCATGCACACCTCTTTCTTTTCAATCGTTGTCTGCAGCAGGTTTTTGGCAAAGTCCATCTTTTCCTGGCTTACAAAAACGTTGAAATCATAGGCATGTGGTTTCTGAAGGAAGTTGAGCATTAAAATGTTCATCATTTCTGCATCATCATCCCAGTTGATAAAATGCTCTTCAATATGGTTGATAAAATCTTCATTGGGCAGCATCAGGTTGCTGAAAATAAACTCCAGTATGTCTTTCTCTGACTTTTTATCCCTTGCATTTACAGCAATGTAGTCAGCATACTCTTCTGATTCTACCAGCGACTGGTAGATCTTTTTTAAAAGCTCTTCTTCTGTAAGATGAAAAACCTTTGTTTCTGCCAGGGCCCCTTTGTAAGAAGGTATTTCCAAAATTTTCCAGAGTAATTCATTGCCGGCGATCTTGGTGCTGATATTCAGGTCTTCGGCAGTTGGCAGGTGTTTGGAGGCACGTTTATGGGCATCCTTTTCTGCATAGCGGGCCACTTCGCATAGAAAGTGAACAAGGTAAACCAGCAATTTCCTTGACTGGTCTATTTGTTTTTTAAGGTGATTATTGGCTTCGGTAACCGTTATTTCAACACCCGTGCTGTCAATTGTATATAAGGCCTGCATTACCTTGATCCTGATATTCCGCCTGCTGATCATCTTTGCTGCTTTTTATAAGAAAGCGCAAATGTACATTTAAAATGATTAATGAGGCAGGTGGTTTTGGGAACTGTAAAGTGCCCGGCCGGCCAGCAGATCTCTAAAGAACGTGTAATCCTGACAAAATTTTGGTGAGTTCTAAGGGCTTACTGCCATATTTTCCCGGGAAAAACTGACAACAATTCTTTAACTGTGTTTTGGTATGAAATTAGTGTACTTTCGCTGCCCGGCCGGAAGGCCGTTGTGTTAATCATCAACAAACTAACAAAATCAATACAATTATGGCTAAAAAGTTAAGCATTACCCCATTACACGACAGGGTGATTGTGAAAGCGGCTGCCGCAGAAGAAAAAACTGCCGGTGGAATCATTATCCCGGATACTGCCAAAGAAAAACCACAGCGTGGTACGGTACTGGCTGCAGGTCCTGGTAAAAAAGATGAACCTGTAACGGTAAAAGCAGGTGATACTGTACTGTATGGCAAATATGCCGGAACTGAAATTACCATTGACGGAACCGAGTACCTTATTATGAGGGAAAGTGATATCCTGGCAATTGTTTAAACATGGATTTGGGAGATTAACAGGTTAAGCTGGTTCTTAAAATTGTTACCCAAAACTGTAAATGTACAAGTGAGTGACACAAGGATGCTGAAGAATGAACTGAAGCCCGTTACTCAAAAATTAAATCTTCAATAAAAAAATTAAAATTAATTCTGTTATGGCAAAGATGATCTATTTCGATATCGACGCAAGGAACAAAATGAAAAAAGGCGTTGATACTTTGGCTAACGCTGTAAAAGTAACACTCGGACCAAAAGGCCGTAATGTTGTTATTGAGAAAAAATTTGGTGCACCAGCTGTTACAAAAGATGGTGTTACTGTTGCAAAAGAAATTGAACTGGAAGATCCAATTGAAAATATGGGCGCCCAGATGGTGAAAGAAGTGGCTTCTAAAACTGCTGATATTGCAGGTGACGGTACCACTACTGCTACTGTACTGGCACAGAGCATTATCAGCGAAGGCCTGAAAATGGTTGCTGCCGGTGCAAACCCAATGGACCTGAAACGTGGTATCGACAAAGCTGTTTCCCTGGTTGTTGAAAACCTGAAATCGCAATCACAGACTGTTGGAAGCGACAGCAAAAAAATCCAGCAGGTGGCTACAATCTCTGCCAACAACGATGAAACGATCGGTAAACTGATTGCGGAAGCGTTTGGTAAAGTAGGTAAAGAAGGCGTGATCACTGTTGAAGAAGCAAAAGGCACTGACACAACTGTAGAAGTGGTGGAAGGTATGCAGTTTGACCGTGGTTATGTATCTCCATATTTTGTTACAAACAGCGAAAAAATGGAAGCTGAATTACAGAATCCATTTATCCTGATCTACGATAAAAAGATATCTGCAATGAAAGACATTCTTCATATACTGGAGAAAGTTGCACAAAGCGGCCGTCCTTTATTGATTATTTCTGAAGACCTGGAAGGTGAAGCACTGGCTACACTGGTGGTAAACAAATTACGTGGCACCATTAAAGTAGCTGCTGTAAAAGCACCTGGCTTTGGCGACCGCAGGAAAGAAATGCTGACTGATATTGCAATCTTAACAGCAGGCACTGTTATCAGCGAAGAGCTGGGTCATAAACTGGAAGGCGCTGATCTGACCTCTCTTGGCCAGGCTGCATCTGTTACTATCGACAAAGACAATACAACAATCGTTGGTGGTAAAGGTAAAAAAGCTGATATCACTGCCCGTGTTAACCAGATAAAAGCACAGGTAGAAAATACAACCTCTGACTATGACCGTGAGAAACTGCAGGAACGCCTGGCTAAACTGGCCGGTGGTGTTGCGGTATTATATGTAGGTGCTGCTACAGAAGTGGAAATGAAAGAAAAGAAAGACAGGGTGGATGATGCATTACATGCAACACGTGCTGCTGTTGAAGAAGGTATTGTACCAGGCGGTGGCGTAGCTTATATCCGTGCTATTGAATCTTTAGAAGCTAAAATAAAAGGACAGATTGCTGACGAACAAACCGGTGTTCAGATCGTACGCCGTGCTTTGGAAGAACCTATCCGCATTTTGACTTCTAATGCTGGTATCGACGGTTCTATCGTGGTACAGAAAATTAAAGAAGGTAAAGCTGACTTTGGTTTCAATGCAAGGACCGAAGTGTATGAAAACCTTTTTAAAGCTGGTGTAATCGATCCAACAAAAGTTAGCCGTGTAGCATTGGAAAATGCTGCTTCTATCGCTGGTATGCTGTTAACTACAGAATGTGTGGTTGCAGATAAACCAAAAGAAGAAGCGCCTCATGCACATGGTGGTGCGCCTGATATGGGTGGTATGGGCTACTAAGAAAATAGGTTACTATAAAAAAGCCGGTCAACTTGTGTTGACCGGCTTTTTATTTTGCAGAAGAATATAGTTAGCTTTTTTGCTCAAAATCAAATTCAGGTGTACCCGGGTTTTTAGGGTCTTCACCGTAATTGTTTACAAAACGGTCGCCATCTGTACAAAACCAAACCAGCAATATGATGGAACCAACAAGTGGAATCAACGCCACGAAATAATACCAGCCGCTTTTGTTTAAATCATGAAGCCGCCGTACCGCTACTGCTAATGCAGGTACAATTGTTGCCAGGGCCAGTAATACGTAGACCACCAGGCCAAGTGTACCCAACGCCTGGTTGTCACTAACCGCCCCGGCTATCCCGATTATATAAAAGGGGATGATCAATAGAATATTGGCCAGCACAAAATACCAGTATTCTGCTCTGCGGGCACGCCCGTTAAAGTTGGCATAGTTTTTAAGAACAACTTTTTTCCACCAGTCAACCAGGTTGTAGTCCGATTCTTGTTTTTCCATGTTAGTATGTTTTAGGTTTTATTCAACAATTATAATGATTTTTTAGCAAGTATTAAAGTTGCTGTGTACAAAGGCTACATTAAATAAGCCCCGGTTATTGTAACCGGGGCTTTGTTCTTCACAGCTATTGTAATTTATTTTCCTGCAATAAAAAGCAGGAAATGATTTTCCAGGTGATACATACCATCTGCAACATGGAATGGCTGCAGCGATTTACTGATGGTTGCTTCCACCGCAGCTTTGTTCGTATGATTCAGCGCTGCTGCAGCCGGTCCTGTACCCATAAAACTTTTAATGCCGTCGTTTACAGAATAATATAAAAAAGGACAGGGCACTTTTGTTTTATACAGCATCCTGAGACCAATATTTTCGCAAATGTTTTCAATTCTTCCGTCTTCTGACAATGCAAATGGTCCAGGGGTGCCGGGTGGTGGCGGTGGCAGCAGGCTGCCTATGGATTTTAAAACGAGGGTGGCATCACTCAGTTCAGGCCTGGCCCAGATGCCAATCACCAAACGTCCGCCGGGTTTTAAAACACGTGTGGCTTCTTTCAGCGCATTTTCAAAATTGCCTGCATATTGAAATGAGTTAAAGCCGGCCACCACATCGAAGCTGTTGTTTGCAAAAGGCAATGCCTCCAGGTCTTCTTCCATAAAGTTATTTTCTGGATTACGTTGCCTGGCAACTTCCAGCAAGCCCGGCGCAGCATCAATGCCAATTACCTGTGCACCGCTGTGAATGGCCATGCTGCTGAACATGCCTGAACCGCAGCCAGCATCCAGTAACAGCGTGTCTTCCTGCAGTTCCAGTTGTTTCAGTGTTCTTTTGTACATAGGTAAAAAGAAAGGTTCGAAATGTTTTGACCAAAAGTTTGGTTCAATGCTCCACAGTTTACCCTGGGTTGTTTTTGTGCTCATAAAAATGATCTTTTAATTAGTTAATTATTATGACACAAAAATATTCACCCGTCTGCAGTAACACTTTACTGTAAAGTCCGGAGATATGACTAATAAGTTCAGTTTGAAATTTGCAGTTTTAAAGAAGCTGGCGATTGGCCAAATTGTTTCTTAAAGGAGCGGCTGAAATGCGAAGGGCTTTCAAAACCACTTTCATAGGCCGTTTCACTTACATTCTTGCCAAGATTGGTGAGCAGGTGCATAGCATGTTTCAGCCTCTTTTCCATTAGCCATTTGCCGGGAGTGGTGTTGAATTGTTTTTGAAAATCTCTTTTAAAGGCTGAAAGGCTGCGGTTGCATAGTTGTGCAAATTCTTCCAGCTTTAAATTAAAACAATAGTTATCGTCCATGATTTTTTGTAACGAAGCCGCCTGCGGTTCCTGTAATAATGAACAGAAATAGGAGAGCATTTCGCTATTGCGTGGATTATCTGCAATGGTAAGGATAAGCTCCCTGAATTTTAACTCAAGCAACGACTGGTCAGGTTGACGTCCTTCTTCAAAGTGCGGCACCATCGAATGGAAGAATGCATTCACAGCGGCATCATTGTCAATGGCAATAATCGGTTCAAACTTTTTCCCGGCATTATATACCGGCTTTGATTTACTTTTTAATACATCGCAGATAAAATCATCGGGCATAAAAAACAGCACAAGACAAAAGGTGGTTTCAAAAAATTGTTCTACTATACAGGCGCCTTTCCGTACAAATATGCAACTGCCTTTTCTCAGGTCGTAAGATCCGTGTGCTGTATGCCATATCTTTCTTCCCTCAATTACATACACAATATAATTATGCTGGCTCCAGGTGTCTGCAAATTTTGTTTCGAGCGGACAATTATATAAAGTAATGAGCGTATCCCTGCAGTTCAGTTGCCGGTAATGCCCGGGATCGCTTTTTATAACTGTGTGCAGGTTGAACATGGTGCTGTTTGGCTGTAAAAGTAAAACATTCCTCATGGGCATTCTTGCCGGTCATAAAAAAGCCGTTGGCGGGTGCCTGCTTTCTTATGTAAATCTTTAACTTCAATCCTGTAAAAGCCCTGGTAAAATGAAAGTATTTGTTTCCCTTATCCTGCTCCCTGTACTGCTGCTGAGTTGTATCATTGATACTAAAAAAGAAAAGGATGTTTTTGCTGTTACAATTGAGCCCGGCAAGCTGAAAGAGGATATTGATGTTTTAAAGAAAATTTTCCAAAGTACTCATGCAGGTGCTTATGCTTATAATACACCTGCGGAACTTGATGGTTTTATTGACAGTGTAGCCAGTACCATTAATGAACCGCTTAACCTTATCCGTTTTTACAGTAAAGTAAATGCGGCGGTGGACAGGATACATTGTCTTCATACTGCAGCTTATTTTAATGATGATCTGATGGACAGTTTACGGAACAGGAATGCATTTTTCCCAATACCGTTAATTGCTGTGAATAATAAAATTTATGTCAATTCCGAAGACTGGGATATACCGCTGGGATCAGAGATCATATCCGTCAATAACCATTTCAGCAAAGAGCTTATCAGCAAGTTGTCTCCTTATGCACATACAGATGGATTCAGCAATAAGGCAAAGGACTGCTCCATTGACGATGACTTTGCGTATAATTATTTTATGGAGTATGGTCCGGGGGATCAATTTATCATACGGTACAGGGATCAGAAAAGTGGTAAGGGTGAAGCGGGAACTGTTACTGCAAAAAGACTAAGGGATATTTATAAAGATGATTACTATAAAACATACTTTTTTTATCCTTCAGATGTTTCATATGATTTTGAGATACTCGATAAATCAAAAGCAGCCGTATTAACGGTTCGTACTTTTGATTACGATACATATAATTCCACCAGCGCATTTACACATTTTACTGATAACAGTTTCAGGATGCTCAGGCAGAATAATATTAATAACCTGGTCATTGACCTGCGAAATAACTCCGGCGGCTATTACCGGGATACTTATTACCTGCTCAGCCACCTGGTGCAGGATGAATTACCGGAGTTCGACAGCGTTACAAAGCGATTTGACTATCTTCCATATGTTGACTACGTGGACAGGGATGATTCATCAAAAATGAAAGCAGAGAATGCAGAGCGGTCGGAGTTTATGCAATTACAAAAAGACTGTTACACACAAAAGAATGAATTCATACCAAAATGTAAACCTGCTTTACCTGTGTATAAAGGAAATGTTTACCTGCTTATCAATAAAAGAGTGGCATCCGCCGCTTCCACCTTTGCCTCCATATTAAAAGGCAAAGCAAACGTAATGCTGGTAGGTGAAGAAACTGCCGGGGATAATGCAGCACACAACTCTTCCGTAATTACTTACCTGTTGCCAAATTCGGGTATTAAAGTAAGTATCCCCACCAAGCGGTATTACCAGCCTGCAAAAGGTGTAAAACCCGGAACCGGCGTAACACCTGATAAATATATTATTCCTACATTAGAAGATATAATGGGCAACGAGGATGCACCCATGAATTATGTGCTGGATAGTTTGATCAGGAAATAAAATCATTTTTTAAAAAATCAAGATGAATAAATTTATTTACGCCTTCTTATTTTTTTATTGTGCTGTTCATTCATCAGCCTGCGGCCAGCAGGTTCAAAAAACACTTGCTGATAAAACGGGTTTATTTGATAAGTATATACAGTCATCCATCCCGCTATGGAAAACAACGGGTTTGTCTGTTGCAGTAGTTAAAGATGGCAAAACCATTTTTAAAAAAGGATATGGTATTACAAATATGAACAAGCCGCAGCCTTTTACTACTTCCACCATTTCATTTTGTGCAAGTACTACAAAGGCCATGACAGCGGCCTGCATCGGTATGCTGGTGGATGAAGGCAAATTGCAGTGGGATGATAAACTGAAAAATATCCTGCCCGCCTTCCGGTTATACGATCCTTATGTAAGCGATGAGATAACAGTGAGGGACCTGCTCCGGCACAATGCCGGGCTTGGTAACGGCGACCTGCTCTGGTTATTTGGTTATCCTGCGGATAAGATCATAGAAAGTATGAAATATATGCAGCCGGCTTACTCCATGCGTTCTTCTTTTATTTATCAAAACCTGATGTACGTGGTGGCAGGAGAGGTGATCAAAAAAATAAGTGGTATGCCCTGGAGTGAGTTTATAAAAAAACGCCTGTTTCAGCCGTTGGGCATGAATCATACTTATACTTCATTTAAGCAATCGGTAAATGAACCCAGCCGTATGACACCGCATTTTAATTTGGGTGACACGATGATAAAGCCAATTGAAGCACTTGATTTTGGTGAGTACGATCCGGCCGGCAGCGTGGTTTCCTGTATTGATGATATTACAAAGTGGATGATCTTTTTACAGGATAGTGCTGTGGTAGATGGCAGGCGTTTAATAAAGGCTGAAACATTTGCTGAATTTTTTAAACCACAGGCTATTATTCCTTTAAGCCAGTTCTATCCAACGGCAGCGCTTACAAAACCTCACTGGACAACCTATGGTCTCGGCTGGTTCCAGCAGGATTACAACGGGAAGATGATACAGTATCATACAGGCAGTCTCGATGGGGCGATTGCAATTTTTGGTTTTATTCCGGAAGAAAAACTCTCCATTTATATTTTTGGTAATCTGGATCATTCGGAGATACGGCATGCGTTGCTGTGGAAAGCCATTGACCTCTGGAGTTTTAATGACAACAGCAGGGACTGGAGTACAGAATTGCATACTTATTACGGAAAGCTTAAAGAAGAAGCAGCCAAAGAAGAAAAAGAAACTGCAGTAAAGCGGGTACTCAATACAAGGCCGTCTCTTGCTCCTGAAAAATATACAGGCCGCTTCAGTAATGCTGTATATGGTGATGCAACTATAACACTTGAAGGGAACCAGCTTCGTTTAAAGTTTCCAAATAACATCAACCTTACATTGGATCATTGGCACTTTGATGTATTCAAAGGCAAATATGATTACATATGGTTCCCCGATTCATGGATAAACTTTTCATTTAGCAATGAAGGCACGGTTACCGGGTTTGATTTTGATGGTAATACTTACATCAGGCTTTAACTGTATTGTTATTAGCCAGTTTACTTTTTTTATATCCATACATAAAATAAACGATCAGGCCCAGCACAAGCCAGCTGCTGAACCAAGCCCAGTTCCTGGCAGTCATACCAGTGAGCAGGTAAAGACAGGTAGTTAAACCAAGCAAAGGGATCAGCGAATATTTTTTTACAAATGCCAGTATGCAGATCACCACGCAGGTAAGCCAGAAAACGATGGTGGAAATATTGATCGTTTTCTTTGCAAGTGCTGCCTCATCCAGGTTAAACTGTATAGCCTGCAGGTTGGAAGTGTTAATACCTGCAACAGCAGATGCTGATTCTTTTTCCGTTAAAGAAAATGAAAACAGGTCGTTGAAATAATTATGGTTTACATTCCACGCAATAAACAGGGCAATAACTATAAGCAAAGGAAAAATAAATTGCCCGTTGATATAGGGGATGTGAAATTTTCCCTCTTCCTTTTCTCTTTTTGGGATCAATAGAACACCCCCACATACCAATACAAATGCAAACAGGGTGGCAATGCTTGTAAAATCCAGCACAAAAGTTTTATCAGTAAAAAGAATGGGAACGCCCACCACGAGACCGGTAACAATTGTAGCAAAAGAAGGTGTTTTGAATTTTGGATGTATTTTCTGGAACACCGGTGGCAGTAAACCGTCCCGGCTCATGCTCATCCAGATACGTGGCTGCCCCATTTGAAATACAAGCAGCACACTCGTCATGGCAACAACAGCTGCAATAGCAACAAAGAACTGCATCCAGCCCACATTTAAATTGCCTTTTTCAAAAATAAATGCCAGCGGATCACCCACGCCATCAAAATTTTTATAGTTAACGGCGCCTGTCAATACCAGGGTAAGCAGTATATACACGACGGTACATATCACCAGTGACAGTATCATGCCTCTTGGCAGGTCACGTTGAGGGTTTTTGCTTTCTTCTGCCAATACACTTACAGCATCAAAACCGATATAGGCAAAGAATACACCGCTTACAGCAGCCATTACACCACTGAAACCATTTGGCATAAACGATTTTACACCAGCATCATTTGCAGGAACCCAATTACTGGTTAATCCATTTGAAAAAACAAGGTAACCGCCAACAATTATTACCAGGGCCACCACCACCATTTTAAGCACCACCATTACGTTGCTGAAATTGCGGCTTTCCTTTATACCGCGGTAAACAAGGTAGGTGATCAGCACATTGATGATGAAGGCAGGCAGATCGAAAATGATCCTTAGTCCACCAATAACAGGGGCAGTATTCCATGCTTCATGTACGTCAGCAGCAGCATTCCCGCTTGCCAGTTCATGCTTTACTTCCATGTAACTGGTTGAAAGGTATTCCGGGAGGTGCAGGTTTACATTTATAGATTGCCCAAGCTTATCAAGAAAGGATGTAAAATAATCACTCCAGCTGTAAGCCACATAAATATTGCCGATAGAATATTCCATTATCAGCGCCCAACCAATCACCCACGCAAACAGTTCGCCGAATGAAGCATAAGCATACGTGTAAGCACTACCGGCTACGGGTATACGGCTTGCAAACTCTGAATAACAGAAGGCTGTAAAGGCACATGCAATGGCGGTAATGATAAATAAGATGACCACACCCGGTCCTCCATGAAATACGGCACCGCCCAAACTGCTGAAGCTTCCTGCCCCGAGAATGGCTGCAATACCAAAGAAGGTAAGGTCCCTTAATGATAACACCCTTTTTAATCCGCCGCCACCATGACTGTCATCACCGCCTTCAGCTAATATGGTTGAGATCTTTTTGTCCGGAACAAGGAAGAAGACATGCAGTTAGTTTTTATTGAATGGGAAATTAAGTATTTTATTTTGATTGGGTATTGCCGGTGGTACACAAATAAAGATCCACCAGTTTTCAGGCTGGTGAATCTTTCGCTTTTAATCCCGGTACTTTATTTTTTGTTATGCTGGAACAGGTTTAAGCTGTTGATCTGGTAACTCAGCAGGAGTGCTATCAACAACGTACGGCTTTTATCATCCCCGCTGTTCTTGTAGATATTGAGCAGTCCATAGGTGGCCCTTACGCCGGCGCCAAAACCACTGGCAGTCCGGTAACCCACACCGCCTGGTAAACCGAGGTTGAATGACTGCAGGTATTGTTTAATACTTTCGGTCCGGGTTTCGTTGCCCATTGTGAATTTATCTTTGGCACTTAAAAGAAACATAGGCTGCAGGCCAATCTCACCATAAAAGTTACTGCTGAAGTAATATTGGTAGAGCAGCGGCACTATCAAATAGGTAAGGTTGTACTTTCCTTTATACTGGTTCCCTTCACCATAATCACTTTCGTATGAAGCACCCAGCATGGATAGGCCGAGTCCGCCGGTAATACCATTGGTGCCGCAACTGTGCCATTTCGGTTCAATGCTTAGTTGCCCGCCGAGTTTTGATTTCCAGCTGCTGCCGCCGGAAAGTGAGGATGGCCCGATGCCAAATGCAACCACCTGGCCATAACCTGTTGAAATACCCAGTATAAAAAATACAGAGATGATAAACTTTTTCATAAATAAAAGTTTAAAGGTTTTACAATAAAATGAAGTCACGTATACTGTTTTAGGGCGTAAAACATTATCGTTGATCATTTTCCGGTCTTGTATTAAATTCCGTTCAGGCAGTCATTAAAAGAGGGTATGTTAGAGAATTCCCGGGGCAGCGGCTGTTGATTCAATAGCTTGAGGAAAGATTTGGACTTGTACCATGAGTAAGATACAACAATTATTGAAAGATAAAAATGGTTTTTTGAACGGGATATGTGTTTAACTTATTGTTCCGGATATTTCAATAATATTGAACGATGGAAATTATACATTTTTATTCCGAGGGATTAGAGATCAGTGGCAGTGAAATTGTTTTTTACCTCGAGTGTCAGCAAAGTAAAGGAGCTGTTGTTTTTAAGCCCGGAAGAGGTATATTGATTGCATATGGTTTTCTTGACGATACTGAATTGTATATAACAAAACAGGATGGAAAGAATGCTAAGGAATTTTTATACAATACAAAAAATGACACCGGGCCAATAGGAACTGTTGGCGGCGGCATATTTTCACTTCATGGTAAATACTTTAATACGCATTATTCTTTCAAGGATATATTTAAATGGAAACAGCAAGACGATTTAATAGTTAAAGTATTTTATGTTTATACAGATATCATCTTGAATGTTGCAGTTAACCGTTCTAAAAAGAAATGGTATTTACCTATATTTAATGGGGAGATACAAGGTAAAATGTATGTTAAAGCAGGAGAGAGCCGGGAAGTTATACTATCAGTGCTGATGAACCTGCATTATTATATTGAATCAACGAGAAACAGCGATTGATTCATTAATAGTTTCTGTCTATAAGGAACAGCGCCAGTTCCTTAAGCGGTTCTTTTCTTTTTGATACAACTGCAATATCTTCCAGGTGCTGCAATGCTTTCTCGAGGTAAGTTTCTTTTAATTCTTTTGCCCACTTATCCACGCCGCAGCTTTTAAATATCTCAAGCACTTTATTTACTTTGCCTGGAGGGTTATCAATCATCAATTGTCTTAATTCTTTCTTTGATGCATCATCGGCGATCTCCTGTGCATGGATCATTAAAAAAGTTTTTTTATTGGCAATAATATCACCACCCACCTGTTTACCAAAAGTAGCCGGATCGCCAAAAGCATCGAGGTAATCATCCTGCACCTGGAAAGCAATACCAAGGTTTTTACCAAACTCATAAATATGCTGCTGGTTACGTTCACCAGTGCCGCCCAGTATAGCGCCCAGTTGTAAACTTGCCGCCAGTAAAACGGATGTTTTAAGGGTGATCATGTTTACATACTCATCAAGACTGACCGTGTCCTTCTTTTCAAAATCCATATCCAGTTGCTGGCCTTCACATACCTGTGCAGCAGTATGGTTAAACAAGTGCAGTACTTTGTGAAAAGAGGGTGACCTTAATTTATTGAGGTAGTCAAAGCATTTTACAAGCATTACGTCACCGGCAAGCAACGCAGTACTTTCACCGTATTTCGCATGCACAGTAGTCATACCACGCCGTACAGGTGCTTTGTCCATAATGTCGTCATGTATCAATGTAAAGTTGTGAAACAGTTCAATGGCTTTCGCAACATGGTATGCTTCAGGAATGATCTCGTCAAATAATTCATTACCCATGAGCACGGCTACTGGTCTTACCCGTTTGCCACCCAGTTGCAAGATGTATTGTGCAGGCTCATACAGTGTATTTGTATGTTCGGGAAAATGTCTTGTATTGAACTGTTGTTCAAATATGGCAGATAGTTCTTTAAACGAATGCATGCTTAAAAAGATTTAAGGTGTGAGGTTTAAGGTTTAAGGCTGTAATACCCTTCACCTTTTACCTTACGCCATCTATTTCTTTCCTTTTGATTTTTTATCTTTTACCGGTTTTGCTGCAGTATCAACTATCCATGAATAATCCAGTTGTCTTTTTTCCAGGCTGGCAGCAGCTACCTTTATTCTTACAGCATCACCCATCCTGAATTTTTTACCGGTGCGGTAGCCAACCAATGCATAGTCGGCTTCATCCAGCCTGAATTCATCATAGTCTGCGAGGTCCCGGAGCGACACAAGCCCTTCACATTTATGTAAAACAGTTTCTACAAAAAAACCAAAGCTGGTAACACCACTTATCACACCATCGAATTCTTCTCCAACCAGGTCTTTCATAAACTCAACCTGTTTGTATTTATTAGCGGCCCGTTCAGATTCCATGGCCTTGCGTTCCCGTTCGCTGCAATGCCTGCATTTTTCTTCCATCTTCTTGTCCGGTGCTACATTCCTGTCAAGACATTCCTGCACTACACGGTGTACCAGTACATCCGGGTAGCGGCGTATGGGTGATGTAAAATGACAATAGTGTTCAAACCCCAAACCATAGTGGCCGATGTTTTCTGTTGTATAAGAAGCTTTGGCCATGGTACGTATCCCCAATTGCTCCAGCACATGCTGTTCGGGTTTGCCGCTTACTTCTTTCAGTAAATTATTGAAAGATTGTGCTACAGCAGCTTCATCCTGCAGATCGAATTTGTAACCAAACTTTTTTGCAAATGCAGCAAAGGGCAACAACTTTTCCTCATCCGGTGTATCATGTGTCCGGTAGGGGAAGGGTATCGCTTCTTTGTTGATCTTTATTTTATCGACATATTCGGCCACTGTCCTGTTGGCCAGCAACATAAATTCTTCTATCAGTTGATGGGCTTCTTTGCTTTCTTTGATGACAATACCGATTGGTTTACCCGTTTCATCCAGTTTAAACCGTACTTCCTGCGAAGAGAAGTTGATAGCACCATTATCAAATCTTTCTTTACGGAACTGCTGTGCCAGGCCATTTAATAATAAAATGGCTTTAAAGTTCAGGCCTTCTTTCTTTTCAATGATCTCCTGCACATCTTCATAAGTGTAACGGTGGTTACTGTGTATGATGGTGCGGCCAACCCATTTGTGTTTTATCTCGCCACGGTTGGTAATTTGAAACACTGCAGAGAAAGTATATTTATCCTCATGTGGCCGTAAAGAGCACAACTCATTGCTGATCCTTTCGGGCAGCATAGGATTTACCCGGTCGGGAAGGTACACGCTGGTGGCGCGTTCGTAAGCTGCTTTATCAAGGATACTGCCTGGTGTAACAAAATGGCTTACATCTGCAATGTGTACCCCGATCTCGTAATTGCCATTGTCCATATTCCTTATTGAAATGGCATCATCAAAATCTTTTGCGTCTACCGGGTCAATGGTAAACGTTAGTATATCCCTGAAGTCTTTTCTTTTTCTTTCTTCTTCACGGGTGATGATTTCTGATAAACGTTCTGCTTCTTCCAGTACCTCATCTTCGAATTGCAACGGGAAACCGTTTTCAATTAATATTTCTTTCATTGCCAGGTCTCCCAGGCTGCTGGCATCCAGTTTACCCGTCACTTCTCCTTCAGGTTTTTTATCGTCCTTATCCCATTTTACCAGTTTTACAATCACACGGTCGCCATCTTCAGCGCCGTTCAGTTTATCTGCCGGGATATAAAAATCTGGGATTGGTTTGTCGCCGGAGGAAACGAAAAAGGCAAAATGTTTCTGTACCTGCAGTGTGCCCATGAACGTGGTTTGTTTTCGTTCAACCACTTCCGTTACTTTGCCCTCCATCCTTTTATTTAGCGATGCATGTTTATTTACCTGTATTCTTACAGTATCTCCATGAAAGGCCCTGTTGAAATCATTTGGCCTTACCATCACGTCTTTTTCAAGACCTTCCACTATCACATAACCCATACCACTTCTTGAAATGTCCAGCTTGCCGGTGAGTGTTACCTGGTGTTGTGTTTTCTTTGTTTTTTTTGTTTTGCTCATAATTAAAATTCTGTTTGTTTTACTTAGGTCGGATTTATTATTATTAAAAATGTCCTGTCCTGTTATTTAAAAAATTATCAGCCGGTATCTTTCAATACGCAGGCATGATTGTTTATTTGTCCTGTCATTTATTTTCTTTCTATGAAAGAAAATAAACTCCTTGTACTGCAACAGGCTGTTTTACCTTCTTTCTCCTGCAAAATACTACATAAGTTTAAATCTGTTCCGGTGCAGATCGTTTAAAAGATAATAATCTTGCAGCTTTTGATTACCTTTCCCCAATGAAGCATTTTAAATTCTACAGCAAAGAAGATGTGTTATCGCTTACCAGGGTCCGCCGCTTTGAAACCAAGATGGGAGAGCGGCTGCAAACTATAAAAACACCCGCTAACTGGGCAGAAGAAATACAGCAGTCGGCCGCAAGATACGTAATATTGGGCATTCCTGAAGATATTGGTGTAAAAGCCAACTACGGAATGGGTGGTGCAGATACCTGCTGGCTGCCTTTTTTATCTGCCTTTTTGAATACGCAAAGCAATGATTTTTTGCCCGGTGATGATGTGTTGCTGGCGGGGCATTTCGATTTTGGCGATATAAAATACCTGATCGATAACAATGCTTACGGCAAGGATGAGCTGATAGAAGCCTACCGTCATGCAGTAAACCTGGTGGATGAAGAAGTGGAAGATGTGATCAGGGTAATTGCGGCTGCTAATAAAATTCCGGTCGTTGTTGGTGGGGGACACAATAATGCTTACCCTATCATTAAAGGTGTGGCAAAAGGTTTGCATAAAGCAGGCATTATACCGCTGGCTCAGATAAATTCCATCAACCTGGATGCCCATACTGATTTCCGTACTACAGAAGGGAGACACAGTGGTAACGGTTTCCGTTATGCATCAGAAGATGGTTATCTTGGTAAATACTGCATCATAGGTATACACGAAAATTATATTCCGCAAACAGTATTGATGGATATTCATAATGACCCCTTTGTTGATTATGTGAGTTACGAGGAAATATTTATCCGTGAAAAAAAGAATTTTATACAGGCCGTGGCACACGCCACTGGTTTTACAGAAGATGCACCAACCGGCATTGAACTGGATCTTGATTGTGTTGAACACATACTCAGCAGTGCAGCCACGCCTTCGGGTATTAATGTATTACAGGCAAGGCAGTACATCACTTTTGCCGCACAGGATGCAAAAGTAGCCTACCTGCATATCTGTGAAGGGGCCACCCAGCTTTCTGATGGAAGAAGGGATGAGTCAACCGGGAAATTGATCAGTTATCTTGTGGGTGATTTTATTAAAGAGTCGGTACAGGAATAGTATAAGGAACGAGTTAAGAAATTAAGAGATGAAAGAAGTAAGAATAAAGAATAAGAAAATTCGGACAGGCAATTAATTTTTGAAGTAAAAATAAAAAGAAAGCCATCCCTTTTGAGGATGGCCTTTCAATATATACCATAAAACTTAAGCTTCCGGTGTAAGGTACTGTGCAAACGCATAGCCTTCTTCTCCATCATCCGTACGCACCAGCCACCAAAGTTCGCTGCTTTTGCTTACGAGGGTGATCACTTCGCCATGGGCAGCCTTGCCAACGATTGGCTGATCGGTGCCGGGACCTTTACGGATATTCAGGTTACTCGATTCTGTGGTTACTTTTACCTTGCTGCCAGCTTCTGATTTTGCATTTACATTTAAAACCAGGTCGCCTGTTAAAAAGTTGGGATCCAGTTTGTCGTAAATGCTCCAGAGATTGTCTTTTACTGCAGCAGAAGGTGCGTCACCATCTACATACAATACGCCATTTTGTTCGCTGACATTCAGGTTGGTAACACCGCCTGCAGCCGCCGCATCAATTAATTCTTTGTATTTATCTTGTAATGCCATGATATGGTTCCTCCAGTTTGTTTTGATTATTTAATTTTTAAACCTTTCAGATCGTAGCCTGTTGGCTTCATTTTGTCAATGGTTTGTTTTAACACCATCCACTTTGCTTTTGTAATTTCACCTGTTAAAGTAACAACGCCGTCTTTTACAGCTGTAGTAATACCAGGTATATCTTTTAGTACATCATTGATACCTTTTGCAAGTACTTCATCAGCGCTGTTTACAACAGGCGCAGCAGGAGTAGGAGGGGGTGGAGGTGCAGGTAATGAGATGTTGTTTACCACTTCTTTTACACCTTTCATGCCTTTAACAGCATCAGCGCATTTTGTTCTGCAGGCATCATCTTTACATGTACCCGACAGCGTGGCAACGCCATCTTTTACATCTACGGTCAGGCCGCCCATATCAGGGTTTGCCTGGATGGCTTTTTCAATTGAAGTTTTAACTTCAGCATCGTTGGGCTTGCAGCCTGTAAATCCCACTGCGGCTGCAATAACCGCTACCAGTAATACTTTGGTGAGTTTCATGTTGATTGATTTTTTGAATGAAAATAATACTTGAAAAGACAAGCGTTTTATAGTTTAAAATAAACCAGTAATGGTTGCATAGAACCGAAAATATTGTGCCGGGATATTCATCAGTAAACGATTGTTGCCTGTTTTATATCGGCGCCTTCAAAAGCTTTTTCAAATTGCTTTTTTATGCCGGCCGCCGGTGCTGCTTTTTTCTGCATTACCAATGCTTTATATAAGCCATACAGCGACCAATGATTATTAGGGTTATCCCTTAATTCTTCCCTGAATGCTTTTTCTGCTTTTGCCGCATTACCCGATTTGAGCAAGGCATTACCCAGGTAATGCCTTGCAGGAAGCAGCCAGTCTCTTGGTTCCTGGTATATGAGCGCATCTTCATTTGCCGCCGCTGCTGTAAACAATTCAATAGCTTTTACATTGTCATTTTGTAATTCTGCCAGCCTGCCTTCCAGTATCTTTTCTGCTACTTTAGCCGCAGCATACGGTGCATTAAAGGGTTGCATCACTACCTGCAGATCGGGCGCTTTCATTTTCTCCTGCATGAGCTTTAATTCCCCGTTGGCAGCTGCCATATTTTTTTTACCGGTGAATGCCATGCCTCTTGCCCAGTGCCATAATGTATTGGCGTAAAGATGATGCTCCGCTGCAGCCTGCATATTTAAGATAGTATCCCATTTACCAAAACGGATCTCGTTGAATACATCAGTCATATATAAATACTGTACAAACTGGCCGAGCGGTGGTGGCATCGACATCAGGCTGGTATCAAAACTGCGGCTGCATTCAGCAGCACTTTTTTTACTGAAGGCATAATTGGATTTATTCATTGCACAGGCAGAAAGCATATGCAGGTTATGAAAAAGATAGAGGAATGCATTGTTCTGGACATCAGGATATAACTTTAAATAAGCGTCGTAACCACCAACAGACATTTCGTTTACTTTAATACCCTGTTTATAATTTCCCGTACGGATATAAATATGAGACGGCATATGTATCATGTGAGAAACCTGCGGCATCAGTTTGCCAAGCCTGTCTGCGCTTGCCAATGCTTTGCCCGGGTTGGGGGAGGCTTCAACCATATGGATATAATAATGATTGGAACCAGGATGTAACGGATGGGCCGATAGTGTCTTTTCAAGTACATTTGTTATGGCTGGTGTCCATGGTTGTGCCTCACCATTATGTTTCCAGTAATCCCATGGGTGCTGCAGCATCATAGCATCCGCATATAACGCAGCGATGTCTGCATCCTGCGTAAAATTGCCATAGGCTTTTTTCATGGCAGCTGTATATAGCTCGTTGAGCGATTCCCTGCTGGTGGTGCTGTCATTAGTATAGCGTACTGCCATTGCATCTACCAGTATTTTTTCTTTTGCAGAACAATTGCTTTTTAGTGAAAGGGCTTTTTGTGCAGCGGCATAAGCTTCGGGTGTTGCGGCATAAACAAAGTCATTGATATTGGGGCCGTATGCCAACGCCTGTGCCCAATAGATCATAGCACTATTGTCATCAAAGCGCTGAGCTTTTTTAAAAGATGCCATCGATTCAATGATGTGAAATGCATAATATAAATTGATGCCCTGGTTGAAATAGAACTGGGCACTGTCATTTTTTGTTGTGATGTGCCAGCGGTAATTACCCCAGCCAGGCAATACACTCATACTGTTGGCCAGACTGTCTGCATCCAGTTCGTTCCAGTCTGGGGAACACTGGATGATGAATTTGTTTTTCATCACCTGTTGCTTTGAAACCTGTTTTGGCCGGGTGGGCGTTTTGTTTGCTGCATAACGAAAGCCTGCTGCTGTAATAAATCCAAGGATGGCGACTAAAAAAAATAACCTGCTTTTCATATATAAAATTTGTTGGGATTAGAAAGATAAATAATTGATCAATCATTTGCAACTGTAATTTCTTCATAGAACATCTTTAGTTTTCGCCGGCTGAACTTTTGTTTTTACGCATTCGCCGATTTTAAGATGCACAGCCCGGCACAGCAGTATAGCTTTGGGTTGTTAAACAATTAACCTGATTTTAAAACAATTAAAAAATAAAGAGATGAAAAAGTTGATCGTATTACCTGCTGCAGCAATGCTGTTGCTTTCTGCAGTAAAGGCACAAAATGATGAAGCTGCTTTAAGAACAAATATCAGCACTATTAACAGCGAAACCGCCACACTTAAAAAAGAGAAAAAGGCTGATAAAAAGGAATTAAAAAATTTAAAAAGTGATGAAGTGAACTACCAGTTGAAAGAGCAGTTTGTGGAAGATTTTGGTAAGGTGGACCCGGTGCAATGGACAAAAGATGCCGGGTTTGATAAAGCTACTTTTACAAGAGAGGGCATTCAAACAAACGCATGGTATGATTTTAACAATAGCCTGGTTGGGACCAGTTCTGTAAAAGCCTTTGCCGATTTACCGTCAAAGGCGCAAAAGCAGATCAATGAAAAATATGCCGGCTATACAAAAAAACAGGTGATATTTTTTGATGACAATGAATTGAATGAAACCGATATGATATTATATGGCCAGCAGTTTGAAGATGCCGACAATTATTTTGTTGAGCTGAAAAAGGGAACCAGCGAAATCGTACTGCAGGTAAATATGAATGGGGATGTAAGTCTTTTCAAACAAATAAGTTAGTAAAAATAAGCAGGTTGGTTTTGGTTAAGGGCGCCGCTATTGCGGCGCCCTGTTTTTTATTTTTAGCCAAACTTCATAGCTTCATACTGCAATGTGTTACCAGGTATGAATTATTTTGATAAAATTATTGGGGATATTGAAACGCATGCTCTGGAAGGCATCAGGGAATGCTTTGCCAATGGAATAAATCCCAATGATCATTTCAGGGGCATGCCGCTTATTGATGAATTGGTAAGTGGATACATGCGGAGCAGCAACTTCAGGCAATGTGTAAAGGTTTTTGTGGATCATGGTTTGATTTTCGAAGACAAGCCACTGCTGTCGGTACTCCTGGATGATGATTCATCACTTCGTGCATTATTAAAAGACGAGCCGGCGTTGATAAATAAACGATATACACTCCGCAGTGCATTTACACCATTGTATGAAGTAACGTTAATGCATATCTGTGCGGAATTTAATCATGTTCATTGTGCAATGGCACTTGTTGCAGCAGGCGCAGACGTAAATGCAAAGGCCGGGTTGGATGACAATGGTTTTGGCGGGC
Source organism: Ferruginibacter sp. (assembly GCA_047600665.1). Taxonomy (GTDB): domain Bacteria; phylum Bacteroidota; class Bacteroidia; order Chitinophagales; family Chitinophagaceae; genus Ferruginibacter. Next base: position 1,195,026 of record JASGKJ010000001.1, on the reverse strand, counting down.
AAACACCCATTTTTCATACAGTTAACCAGGTATTAAATCATGCTGTTGAAATGTTGCATTTCCTGCTGGATAATAAGGCAGATTTAAATCATGCAGTAAAAGGGATTACCTGGGGCAAAGGATATGAATGGGAAACATTTATTCCTTCTGTAAATCCGTTAAGTTATGCTATGATGGGGTTGCTGCCTCAAATGCACCGGAATGAAAGGGCCGTTTCGGAAACCGTATCCCTGTTACTGAAAGCTGCTTATGGTATTAACTACACGCCACCTAATGTTCCCAATAAATACCTGCAGCAGTAACCTTTACAAATGCACAAATAAAAACCCCGGCGCAATTTGCGCCGGGGCAACTGGTTAATGATTTTGATCAGGCTTAAACAATAGCTAAACTTTCACAGGAAAAAGATTTAATACTGAAACCAGTGTTCGTGCTATAAATTTACAATAACTCTTTTGCAAATAACGCTGTATGAAAGCGCAACTGCTTATTTTAACAAATCATTCAGGGCGGCATAAACGACTTGGATAATATCAAAATTCTTTACATATATTTGTTCCCGTTATTACCCAACCTAAACCAAGCTAGCCAGTATGAAAAAGCATTTGTTTGCTATTGTATTCCTGTTTTCTTTTTCCATTAATTTATTTGCCCAGGTAGGTATTGGTACCAATACCCCGAATGCCTCCGCACAGCTGGAGCTCAGCAGTGACACGAAAGGGTTTCTGCCAACCCGTATTGCCCTTACAGCAGCCAATACAGCCGCACCAGTAACGGCACCAGCTGCAGGCTTATTGATTTATAATACTGCTACGGCAGGAACCAATCCCAACAATGTTACACCCGGTTATTATTACTGGAGTGGTACTGCCTGGGTAAGATTAGCTACCGGTACAGGTGGCGGCGGGTTACAGCCTGGTACAGCGGCAGGGCAAATGCAATACTGGAATGGCAGCCAATGGGTGCTTTTATCAGCCGGCACGTATGGATCAGCGTTAGTAGTGTGTAATGGTGTACCTACCTGGGGCGGTTGCCTGCCTATTGTGGGCAGCACAAAGCCAGCCACATCGGTTACGGGTATCTTTGCTGTCACCGGCGGAGAGATCATTAATGATGGCGGGATAGAAACAGAATCGGGTATTTGCTACGGCACCAGTCCGAACCCTACCATCCTTAATAATATTGTATATGGCTCAAAGGGAGATACCGGAGCTTTTACTTCATACTTAACAGGATTAACACCTAATACAACTTATTATGCAAGAATGTATGCAACAAACAAAGTTGGAACAGTATATGGAAACCAGGTAACTTTTACCACAACAGCCAGTGCTGCTCCGGTTATTAGTTCATTCACACCTGCTTCCGCCGCAGCAGGGGAAACAGTAACGATCACCGGGCTTAATCTTTCCGGCGTAAGCAGTGTAAAGTTTGGCGGCGTGGAGGCTTACAGCTTTTATGTAAATTATCCGCCAACATCTATTACCGCACAGGTTGCTGCAGGTGCAAGCGGTGCTGTTTCTGTAACAACCCCCTATGGAACAACTTCAAAAACCGGTTTTATATTCATCGATCCGTCAAACACTGGCTCTAATTCGGTGGCACCTGAAAATCTTATTGCTTACTGGCCTTTTGACCTCGACAGCAGGGAAACAAAATCTTCACAAACTGCATATGATGGTATCGGAGCCAGTTATTCAAGCTTTGGTAAAATTGGTAATTGTCTTACGCTAACCGATGGATACCTGCTGTACAACCCGATCTCCAACATCAGCCAGGATACAGCGCTGCAAAGTTATACCATTAGTATGTGGGTGAATGTACCGGCATCAGCAGCGCCGGGTCAGCCGCAGGATCCTTTGCGTTCTTTATTCCAGGTAACCGGCAATAAATATTCAGATATCTGGGGACAGGTAGACCTGGAATTGAGTAACTGGGGTGCAAGAAATGATACCATCTATGTGGGTGCAAGACAGCACCAGCAGGATGGTTATCAGCCATACGACCACGAGGGGCTGGCCGTGGTCAAATATGCCAACAGTACCAATAAATGGATCTTCCTCACGGCAACGTATAATGGCATTGGCACAAACCAAACAATGCGGATCTACGCAAATGGTGAATTGATCAATGTCACAGAGTTTACCAATGTAAACAAAACGCCTGCAAGCACACAGTCCACTTTCAGGGTGGTGCCAACGGGTAATTACCCGGCAGATGGCGTATTCCCAACCAATAAAGTGTATATCGGAACGCTGGCATTCAGGGACAGGGGCAATGATGCCGGGGACGGGTATACGAATTATGCGCCTTATGTTTCTGAGCGTTCCTGGGCTGCCGGCCGTATGACAGGTAAGATCGACGATATCCGGCTGTTCAATAAAGCACTGAGTGCCGCAGAAGTATTGTCGCTTTATAACTTTGGGCTCCAGGGGCAATAACCATTTTGCATTTAAAGGTCAGGAAGGGATTACTGTTTTCAACTAAACGTGGAAGCAGATTCCCTTTTAAGTAAAAAAGACCACAGCTGATTGCAGTATTGCCGTGATTTTCTTTTGGCATTGTTTTTCTTATAAGCAATACAAACAGTTTGTATGCTTTCCGAAAATAAAACAGGATCCAAATGGTGGCAGGTTGCAATGGAGGCGGTGATTATTTCTGCTATCGGCGGGTTGTCAAGCATGCAGTCCTCCAAAAATGACCGGAAGGTTTACACCAATAACCTGAAACAGGCGCCCTGGGCACCACCTGCCTGGTTATTTGCACCGGCATGGACCATCAATAATTTTTTCCTGATAAAGGCCTTGAAAAGAATTATCCATTCTGATATGGATGAAAAAAGAAAATTGCTGGCGCAACAGGTGCTGATATGGATCATCTTCTTTTCTTTTAATTACATCTATTTTAATAAAAAGAGCCCGGTGCTCGCTGCAGCATGGACGATAGGGGATGCTGTACTCGCCATTTCAAGTTTTGCAGCTGTTTGTAAAAAAGATAAAATAACCGCTTCACTATATATCCCTTTAATGCTTTGGACTGCTTTTGCAAGTACGCTTGCTGGTTACCAGGCGTTAAATAATCCAGACCCGTTGCTAAAAACAAAGGCTTTGATCAGATGATGTATCCTTTTATTGCAGTATTTAATTTATATTTTTAAACGCTGTAAATCTTATAGAAAGCTGTTGCAAATATGCGACAGCTTTCTATTTTTAAAGATGGTAACAGGGGTGAAATTAAGAAAGGCACCACCTGGTGCCTTCCATATATAAAATCAAAAACAATGAAATCCTGTTATAGTTCGTTCAGGATTTTCAATCTTGTGGTTTGGGCCAAATCTTTGTTCAGGAAATAGATCTCCCTTTTTTTATTGTCGATCACCAGTTTATCTGTCAGAAAATCGGATTTTAAATTCTTGTAATAGCTTAAACTTAGTGTATCGCCTTTTGCCTTAAATGTTCCGGCACGAAAATCATACTGCTTGGTGGCGTGTATATTAACGATGGTGGAAAAGGTCTTGTTTTCGTTGATTACCAGGTAGTAAGTGTATTTATCCATTTCTGCACCCGCCATTTTAATAATATGTGACTGGAGCATTTTTTTAGTTTCTTTTTTTACGTCTGCAGATAACTCGGTTGGAGTATATACGCCAGTGCAACTGCCGCATTTGGCCCTGCCATTTGAGATATCATCCACGGTAATACCGTTGGTGGTGGCACAGGATAAAAAAGAAAGGGTGCCTGCCATTAAAGCGACATAAACGATTCCTTTTTTAATATTCATATTCATTACTAAAATTTGACATACAAAGCTACCCCCGTTTCTCCAGTCCCCGGGATAATCTGTACATGGTTATATTATGGCTAACTTACTTTTGAAAGCTGTAACGCAGTCTGGCACTTGATTCTGTGGCAATACCACAATGATGCCCAACCACCGGTATTTATTTACGGCAACGATGCCAGTAACGATGCCAGCAGGTAGTTTTTGCACGATTTCAGGTCTAAATTTTCTTTACATGAGCTTGCCGGGTAAAATCGTTCCTTTATTTTAAAAGAGATTTACACCCAATAAAGGATACGAACAGGCCGGAATGGGGCTTCTTTTTACAGTTTTTGGGATTGTCCAATATAGTTACCTGATATCAACCCCGTCGTTTGAAAATAGTATCCGGTTGGATGCGTCATACATCACTGCCTGTATTACCGGGTTGATGATCGTTTTTTCGGTATGCCATTGTACAATAAAATTATCGAGATTCCCTTTGTGATCCTGCTGCTTTGCAATTATTTCAAAGGTCGACATAGGCTTTATCACAATAGCACTGTCAAGCTGTTGCTTTAATATATTGCCCTGCTTGTCATAATATTCAACTTTTGAAACATACAGGCTGTCTTTTAAACTGGTGTTCCTTATGGTAAGAACAGCTTTTAAATGTTGCGGGCTGTATTTTTTCTGTGCATAAGTATTGGAATGAACGGGCACGTATACTTTATGGCTAAAGTCCATTTTGTCTACGGCTGCAGTAGTATAATTGATGTCGCTGTTTTGTTTATTCTCTTTCCTGGCGCTGATGCCGATGCATAAGCAAATAACAACGATCATGACCACAATTGAAATCGCTTTCAGCATGTCCTACATTTTTGTTTTGAAAAAATTGTTTAACCTCTTTTTGTTACCTACTATAAATAAAAGATCATCTTCGGCAAGTATAAACCCTGATTCAGGGTTTAGTATCCTTTCATTATTACTTTCTACGCCCACCACGATGGCACGTGCGTTTTCACGTATGCCTGATTGTCTTATTGTTTTTCCATTCAATACAGAGTCTTTGTTCACCCGGTGTTCATACAACTCCACGTCTTCATTTTCCATCCTGTTATCATCATTCATGGACCGCATTAATACTTTTAGGCGTTGTAACTGGTGATCGGTGCCCAGCACCAGTAATTCATCTCCCGGGTATATTACCTGGTCTTTTGCCGGTACACTTATATGAATATCTCCCCGTTTGATCAATACTACGTTTACGCCAATCAGTTCCCGCCACTGCAATTGCTGCAGGGATTTGCCTGCAAAAGCTGCATTGGACGAAACCTCTATTGGTACAATATGTGCATTCCAGGGTGCCAGTTCTGTTCGGTTCTTTTGTGCAGTGTTGATTTCACGCTGGTTGAGATTGGTGAAAAACCGGGATTCGAGCCTGGTGTAAAAGCCCTGTATTTTTTTCGAAAAGATCACCAGCAACAGGATGATGATGGTGGTTCCGGCAATACCTGTCCATAAGTTGAAAAACCGGTGTAATAAAAAACCAACCAGGAAAGCTGCTATGCCCAGTTGTATGGCACGTAAGAACATAAAGAGACCCCGGCTTTCAAGTTTTGCGTACATCTGCATAACATTATCCGGCGGGCCTTTTATGGCAAGTGCCCAAAGTACAGGCGCCAGTATCAGCAGTGTAAAAAAACAGGTCAGCACTTTCAGCGTAAATGAATCACCATTCCTGGTGATCCATGGATATACATAATGGGCAGATAATATAGTGAGGGATACGATCACCAGCGATAGTGACAATGTTTGAACCAGTATATGCCGTATTATTTTTTTCCATTCACTGGTGTGAGATATATTTTTTGTTTGTGAACTGTAATGCTGCAGGCGTGCTATAAATTTTTCGGGTAATTTCCTGTTTAGCCATTGGTAAAAACTACCCGATGACCTGATGAGATAAGGTGTGGTCAGCGTGGTAACAGCAGATACTGCCACAGCAACAGGGTATAAAAAATCACTGGTAACATTTAATGTAAGACCAAGGGTGGCAATAATAAAAGAGAATTCCCCAATCTGTGCCAGGCTAAAGCCTGCCTGTATGGACACCTGCAAGGGCTGGCCTGAGACAAGTGCACCAAGCGTGGTGCTGAAAACTTTTCCGACAATTGTTGCAATACATATAATGGCTACCGGCAACGCATAGGTGACCAGTACAGATGGGTCGATCAGCATTCCTACAGAAACAAAGAAAATAGCGCCGAACAGGTCTTTTACCGGGGTGATCAGGTGTTCGATCTTTTCAGCTTTGGTGGTCTCTGCCAGTATAGAGCCCATTACGAATGCTCCAAGAGCGGGAGAGAACCCGGCCTCGTAAGCCAATATCACCATCAGCAGGCACATAGCAATAGAAAATATCAGCAGCATTTCATCATTGATAAAACTTTTTACTTTTTTTAATAAAGTAGGGATAAAGAAAATACCCAGCAGGAACCAGGTAAAAAGAAGGATGACGAGCTTTAGTATGAGGTATATGATTTCTTTACCCGCAAACTGGTCACTCACTGCAAGTGTTGAAAGTAACACCATCAGAACAATGGCCACGAGATCTTCCACGATGAGCACACCAAATACAAGCGTTGCAAACTTTTTTGTTTTATAACCAAGTTCGTCAAATGCCCTTATGATGATGGTAGTGGATGAAATAGAAAGGATACCGCCCAGGAACAGGCTGTCCATACCAGACCATCCCAGCATTCTGCCAATACCATAGCCGATCAGTACCATTACAATGATCTCCACGACAGCAGTGATGGATGCAGAGCCGCCCACCTTCACCAGTTTTTTAAAACTGAATTCAAGCCCAAGACTGAAGAGCAGGAATATAACGCCTATCTCCGCCCAGATGCGGATATTATCCACTTCGTTGATAGAAGGCAGCCATTTAAAGTAAGGGCCGACAAGAAAGCCTGCAATGATGTAACCCAATACAAGCGGTTGCCTGATACGCTTAAAGATAAATGTAACAATTGCCGCTGCTATGAGTATGAGCGCAAGGTCTATAATAAGATTTGGAAGATGAGCCATAATGATCTCTTTATGTAAAATGATGAGTAAGGCCTGCGATGCAGTAAATAAGTAACTGCAACCAATGCCGGTCCTTAGGTATAAAAAACACCCAGGTTAAAATGAAAATGGATTGTTGCTAAACGCTATTACCAGAAGGAGTGTTTGGGAAATAATATCAACCTGCCGATTGATGTGCCGGGAAAATAGGTGGCACAATTATAACCAGGAGAAAAGTATTTAGCGGTTGCCCGGAACAGGAAGCTGTCATTTAATATGGAGAACTGGCTCCGCTTTGTTGCGTACTCAATTGAAATGTTTGTTTGTTTTATTTCAACCCTTTTCTCTTGTTCAGCATATTTTTTTAGTGTGGCTGCTTTGGCAGTAACATAACAACTCTTAACAGGCAATTGGTTCCCGTTCGCTTTATTGAATAAAGCAATTTGGAAAAAAAGTACCAGTAAAACAATGCTGAAGCGCATGCGCAAATTTACAGCAAAAAATTAAAAGGGTTTTGCTGTATAAAGTATTCAGTAAAGTTTAACTCAAGTATCTTTAAGGTCTTTACTGTTTCAATGCAAGAATGAAAAATATCCTTTGTTTTATATTTGTTTTTTCAATAGGCCGGTTTTCTTATTCCCAGGTTGCTGGCTGTACCGACCCGCTGGCAGCTAATTACAATGCTGCAGCCACCATCAATGATGGAAGCTGCACCTACAATAATACCAGCTATACGCCGGCAGTAAAAGTTGACCCGCTTTCTGATTCTGTGATTGAAACCAGCGACCTGCAGATGGCCGGTGGTTTTTTATGGACCATCAATGACCGGCTGGGCAAGCCGGCTTTATACCGTATAGATACAGTAACCAATACAATTCAGCAAAGAGTAATCCTGGCAGGTGCCACCAATGTGGACTGGGAAGCGATCAGCTATGATGGCAGTTTTTTTTATATCGGTGATTTTGGAAACAATCAAACAGGTGGAAGAACAGACCTGAAAATTTATAAATTTTCTTTTAACCTTATTCATCTGGGCTTGCCTGTTGACACCATACAGCCTGCGGACATTGAAACGATCAATTTTATTTACAGTGATCAGCCGCAACCGGCAGTTGCATCCGGCTACAACAATACAAAGTTTGATTGCGAAGCAATGATTGTTGATAACGGTAAAATTCATTTGTTCAGCAAAAACTGGATAGCCAATAACAGCACCCATTATGTGATCAATGGTATAAAAGCAGGTAACTACACAGCAACAGCTATTGAAACATTCAATACAAATTACCTGGTAACTGCTGCCAGTAAAGTACAGGCACAAAATATTGTTGTTTTGCTGGGGTACCAAAACAGCGGGCTTGGTAATCATTACCTGCATATCCTGTCAGGTTATACAGCTGACAGTTTCTTTAATGGCAACAAAAGAATGATCAGCCTGGGTGATGCAACTGTGATGGGCCAGGGCGAGGGGCTGACTTTCAGAGAAGGTAAGTATGGTTATATCAGTAACGAACAATTTGTACGTACTATCGGTCCTGTTACATTGACGGTAAAACAAAAATTGAGAAGCTTTGATATCAGCGGTTTTGTTGCGGATCATTTTACTTCGTATCTCTTTATCGGAAATGGTAACTGGAGTGATACAGCCAATTGGCAGTACAACATGGCACCGCCGCAGGCTCTTTCGCCGGGTAACGAAATTGTTATTGACCCACCTGCTAACGGAAAATGTGTACTTGATATACCTTATACAATGCCACCCGGATCAAAGTTTACAGTAAAGGCTGGTAAAAGATTTCTGATGAATGAATATTTGTTGATCAAATAAGAGGGAATGCATCTTGTATTGCGGTATTCAACGGGAAAATAATACCGGGACCGGTCTTAAATTGATTACTGCTGTATCTCTAAAATTCATATCTTAACTAAAACTTTATTTATGGAAACCGGTATTGGAAACCTGCGTAAAATATTTACTGCTGATAATGATTATCCTGAACCGGGCTCTGCAGAAGAAAGCCGGTTGTTTATGGCCATGCAGGAACAGCTAAAGGAACAGTTTGAAAAAATATTTCCGGATAAACTGGCACCACGGACCGTGGTGATACTGCCTTCCTTTTCGCTGGATGTGGATATACTGGCAAAAGTAAAAGGCATACAATATTATGAAGAACGAATGCTTTGCCTGCTGATGTTGTTGCGGATGCCGCTTACGAAAATCATTTACATAACCAGCCTCCCGGTTGCTGAAAGTATTGTGGATTATTACCTGCACCTGCTGCCCGGTATTACGGGTAAGCATGCCCGTGAGCGGCTTACGCTGTTGAGTTGTTATGATGCTTCTCCCAAACCGCTTACCCGGAAAGTATTGGAAAGACCAAGACTGATGGAACGTATTAAAAACCTGGTGGGAGATAAAAAGTCTGCTCATCTTACCTGCTTTAATATAACGGGGCTTGAAAAAACGATGTCCGTACAACTGGGCATTCCTTTATTTGGTACCGATCCTGATAAGTTTTATGAAGGCTCCAAATCCGGCGGCAGGAAGAACTTCAGGATTGCAGGCGTACTTTTTCCTGACGGTTTTGAAGACCTCCATACAAAAGAAGATGTAATAAAAGCGCTTGCTGCATTAAAGCGTAAAGATCCTTTATTACGAAAAGCGGTGATAAAGATGAATGATGGTTTCAGCGGAGATGGGAATGCTGTATACAGGTATCCTGAAATAAATGATCCTGGAAAAATCGAAGCACTTATCAGCGAAGGCTTCTCCGCCAACTTCAAGCCGGTGGCAAGTGACCTTAGTGAAGAAATATTTTTTGAAAAATTTAAAGAAATGGGCGGCATTACAGAAGCTTTCCTGGAGGGGGAAATTAAAACTTCGCCTTCCGTTCAGTGTGTGGTAACACCATCAAAGAAGGTGGATGTGGTAAGCACGCATGACCAGTTGCTGGGTGGTGATGATGGGCAGGTGTTTATTGGTGCGATTTTTCCGGCGGATAAAACATATAATATTTCACTGGCTGCAGAAGGAAAAAAAGTTGCGGAAGTATTGGCACAAAAAGGAGCAATAGGAAGGTTTGCCATTGATTTTATCTCTGTAAAGGAGGCCGACGGTTCGTGGAAGCATTATGCAATTGAAATAAACCTGCGCAAAGGTGGTACAACACACCCTTTTTTAATGCTGCAGTTTTTAACAGACGGTAAGTATAATTATGAAACAGGTGAATATCTTACCGCAGGCGGTAACCAGCGGTTTTACTTTGCATCGGATAATGTAACCAGTGAAAAATATAAGGGCCTTACACCGGATGACCTCCTGCATATTTCTATTTATCACGACCTGATATATGATGGAGCTGCACAGGAAGGGGTGATGTTTCACCTGGTGGGTGCTCTCTCAGAATATGGGAAACTGGGCCTTGTATGTATTGGAAACTCACCCGAAGCAGCAAAAGCATACTATGATAAAACGATCGCAATCCTGGATTTTGAATGCAGCTGATACTGGTACATCCGGAAAAAGAATGCACCTTTATGTATGATTGTGCCAGCAACAATAATAAATTTGAACATGCAAACTGTTGCACTTATGAAATACATACATTATACTTTATTTGCAGTATTGATCTTTGCAGCCGGTTGTAAAAAGGAAAGTAATGGCCCGCCAGGTTGCGACCAAACAGTGCCTGGTATTGCAGGTGCTTACAAATTGACCAAGGTATTAGGCTTGCAGGGTTCAGCGCAAACAGATATTACCAATACCATTGATAATTGCCAGTTAAATGCATTGCTGGAGCTGAAAGCGAATAAAATAGTTGAATATATTGAGTACGACGGTTGTGGAGGAAGTGGTACAGGTACATGGGATATTGTAGATGGCCGTATTTATGTAACTGCCGGGCCATATAATTTCCAGTCTTTTGCCATCAATTACAGTTGCAGCAGCCTTTCGGTAACAGAGCCTTCTGCAGGCGGGGCTGTTTTTATTAATGTTTTTTCAAGGCAATAATATTTATGATTAAAAATATACTTGACAGGTATGCAGGATCATAAAAGTTTTTTTATTCGCTATGCAGCAGCAATCGTATTGCTGTTTTTTGTTTTTATTCATATTGTTTTCAGAAATACAACTCATATTTCGCCGTGGCTTACCGGGGGCTTTGGAATGTTTTCAACCACCAGCTCTGCTGATACTTATTTTATTAAAACTTTCGCAACGGATAGTGCAGGAAATGAAAGAGAGCTGCTTGTGCCTGCAAGGTTTGCTTACCTTAAAGTAAACTGCATTTATGCTCCGTTCAGTAAAAGTTTTAAAAAACTCAGTGATAACCTGATAAAACAGCATTGGGATACTGCAGGTGGAAAACTGCAAAGTGAAAGTCAAACCGCCATCCTCCACCCGGTAACGCTGAAGCATATCCGTTTTGAACTGTGGAAATATAAATTTGATATCCCGGGGTCTAAACTTTTTGCTGTACGTTTAAAGGAATTTTAATGAAACGCCTGGCTGATATACTACTTGGAGATCTTGATAAAAAGAATATAGTACTTACCAGTACCTTGCTTTTCCTGGCATTGCATGCAAGCGGCTACAGGCATGTGCAACTGCCTGTTACCATTATTTGTTCTGCTGGAATTATTTTTCCTGCACTCAAAAATTCAAAGTATTTGTGGGCTGCTATAATCCTAGCCTATACAGTTGGTAATATTGCTCTTTATTTTGAATTGGTAAACCATAAATTTCTTTACCTCTATTGGTGTATTGCCATATTTGCCTGCCTGTTTTCACCAGATTTTGAAAAAGCTGCCAGGTTCAATGCTGCCTTGCTCATAGGCCTTGTCTTTGCAATTGCCACACTCCAGAAGTTGTTTTCCGCAGATTATATGGATGGCTCCTTTATACTCTATATTTTAGTAAAGGATGAACGGGTAGGTAATTTCCTGAGCATGTTTCATCTTTTGCCAAAAGAAATGGTTGAGCAAAATATACGTGCAGCAAGCCGCCTGGTGAATGATGCTGCATATCCTTATGAGGCATCATTGGCATATACTGTTGCTGCAAAACATTTCTCATTGATACTTACCTGGCTTACGGTGATCATTGAAGCGGTGCTGGCAATTTTATTTTTGTTGCCCCGCCGTTTCAGCATTACCAAATACAGGGATTATATTATGTGGCTGTTCCTTTTCTTTGGCTATATGATCGCTCCCATCGGTGGTTTTGGTTCTGTGCTGGCTTTGATGGGTATGGCACAGGCAGAAACAAAAAAAAGAGAACTTATTTATATCCTGTTATTTCTGCTGGTGCAGATTTATGGTGTGGAATTGTATAAGATAATCCAGTTTTTTGCACGTCTTTTTTCTTAGCGGTGGCTTTATTCAACTACTCTGTTTTACCGTGCATTTCTGGCCGGATATTTTAACCTGTTATTCCTGCAGTACCTTAAAATATTTACTACTTTTATATCTCATATTCCTGATATACAATGAAAACAAAACGACTGGCCCTGTTGCTGCTCTTGCTCTTTTTACAGCTTCATTCTTTTTCTCAAACAACGTATATTTTCAATGGTAACGGCGAATGGACGGTGCCTGCAAACTGGAACAATAGTATTTTGCCGCCTGCTGTGTTACCCCCGGGTGATACAATCTATATTTCACCGCCAGGAGGAAGTGCCTGTATTTTAAATACGGCTCAAATCATTTCAAAAGGGGCCGGGCTCATCATTTCTGCTAATGTTGTTTTTATAATATCAGGTGGCGTTGTCATCAACAATAATTATACGGCGCTTCCAAATATCACTATCTGCAAACAGGTATGGACACAAAGAAACCTTGATGTAGTTACTTACAGGAATGGGGACACTATCCCGGAGGTAACAGATTCTGCCACCTGGGTAAATTTAACTACCGGTGCCTGGTGTTATTATAATAATGATCCTTCCATGAATGCTGTATACGGTAAGCTCTATAACAGGTATGCGCTGGAAGATGTGCGTGGGCTGGCTCCTGCGGGCTGGCATATTGCTGCCGCTAATGAATGGGATTCACTGAACGTCTGCCTGGAGCCTGATCCCGGATGCCTTGTTGATGAATCTTACTGTGCAACAGTGAGCGCTTATTTAAAAGAAGCGGATACAGTTCATTGGATGAGTCCTAACAGGGGTGGGTCAACGGTTTCTAACCCGGAAATTATTGTAACAAACAGCAGCGGGTTTACTGCATTGCCGGGTGGTTGCAGGATGGATGGAGCTTTTATAGATATACGCAGACTTGGCTACTGGTGGACCTCAACAAAAGTGGATGAAGAATATCCTGTTTATAAATATTCTTACGTAAGGCAACTGCATCATGCGCAGGGGCAACTGCAAAAACGCTGGTATTATCAGAATAATGGTTTTTCTGTACGTTGCGTAAGGGATGCTGCACCTGAATAAAGCCGGGGCATGTTATCATACGATTATCAATACTGAAAATGAGTGATGATGTTTTACCCGGATGTAAATTGGAAAGGGTTTATTGAACTGTAGTCTTACTGTTTCAGAATACCGCTGTTATTAAAAACGTATACACAATTAAATTATTGATCATGCCTGTAATAAAAGCGAATGCATCAAAACCTGATCTTCATTTTGTAGATCCCAAAAATCCAAATGAAATATTGTATTTACACAGGATGTATCCATGGATTGCTGAAGAAATGATACGGTCTGTTATTGCCCGGTATGGACCGGAAAGAAAATATATAGTAAACTATCTTGACGGGTATCATCCCAATGCAAAAAATAACTAAGCATTTCCAGCTTATTTTTTCAGGAAGGCGGAATACATCCATACCTGCTTTTCCTGTGCCCTGATGTAATCACTCATCAGTGCATTGGTGCCTTCATCATTGGCATCGGCCGATAACTGCAGCAACTGCCGTTGCAGGGAAATTATTTTCTGGAAAGAGTCCAGTATATCACCAACCGCTTTGATGCCGTTTGAAACCTGCGAACTCTCAGCAACTTTAGATGCCTTCATATAAACAGAAAAGTTGTGATCAGGCGAAGATCCAAGTGTTAATATACGTTCAGCGATCTCATCTATCTTTAACAAAAGATCACCATACAATTCCTCGAATTTAAGGTGCAGCTCAAAAAATTTCTCTCCTTTTATATTCCAGTGATAGCCTCTTACATTCTGGTAAAAGATAGAGTAGTTGGCCAGTAACTCATTTAATTTTTCAGCCAGCTTTTGTGATTTTTTTGTGTCAAGACCTATAGCGTTTAAATTTTTCATTGCAGTATGTATTAAGGTTGTGTTTACTAAAATAAATCATTTAGGTTAAAAACTATTTGCTGCAGGTAAGTAATTGTTAACTTCGGTATGAAAAATAAAATCGTTTATCCATGCTTGATATTGTAATAGAAGCGAGGCAGGCCGCCATCAGCGAGTCAATGAAAGTGAAGCGGATACTGCCTTTCAGGCTGCGGCGCATGGTTGGACCTTTTATTTTTATGGATCATGCAGGCCCGGTGGATAAAGTGCCGGCTAATCCTTCCACGCTGGATGTATTGCCGCATCCGCATATCGGTCTTTCAACTGTGAGTTATCTTTTCGGCGGGCAGGTAACACACCGTGACAGTTTAGGAGTGGAGCAGATCATTCGTCCCGGTGAAGTAAATTGGATGACAGCAGGCAGGGGGATTGCCCATTCTGAACGTTTTGAAGACCCTGCAGTGCTGGCAGGTGGACAACTGGAAATGATACAGACCTGGGTGGCATTGCCGGAAAAAGAAGAAGAGGCTGCACCTGCATTTGATAATTATGCGCCGGAGCAGTTGCCTGTTTTTACCGATACAGGTGTATGGATGCGTTTGATAGCCGGGAATGCTTATGGCCTGCGCAATGATGTAAAGATACATTCACCGCTTTTTTACCTGCACGTTGTATTGCAGGCGGGTGCCAGGTTTGGCTTACCAAAAGAACATGAAGAGAGAGGATTCTATATTGCAAAAGGTAAAGTGGAAGTAGGTGGTGTTGCTTATCATGAAGGACAAATGCTTGTATTTAACAGGGGAGTAGATCCGGTAATCTTGGCAAAAGAAAATACCACGCTGATGCTGCTGGGCGGTGAACCACTGGGTGAACGTTTTATATGGTGGAACTTTGTTTCATCAAGGAAGGAACGTATTGAACAGGCAAAAGAAGACTGGAAACAGGGACGTATCATATTGCCGCCGAACGATAATCATGAATTTATCCCGCTGCCGGAAGACAAGAGCCGTCCTGCAGGCAGCGGACCAAGACCTGAACCACTTTCATAAAAAACTTACAGGAATTATTACTGCTGCAACGTGTAGTTCCGGGAACGTTTCCGTAGTTTCCTGGCTGCAATCTCCTGTTCATTTTAAAATTATAGGCATGCTTTTGCGAAATTTACAAACACAGCTACAAGCAAGCCAGTATGAAAAAGATCTTCCTGTTTTCTTTATTATTTACAGTATTGGGTTTTCGATCAATGAGCCAGCAACTGGCATTTCCCGGTGCAGAAGGGTATGGCAAGTATGCTGCAGGTGGCCGTGGGGGCCAGGTGGCAGAAGTAACCAATTTAAATGACACCGGTAACGGTAGTCTTCGCTGGGCACTTGATCAGTATGTGGATACGGTTTATGTATATAAAGATGCGGCCAATCCAAATTTCCCGGTAACTACCTATCAGCCATTAACAGTTGTATTTAAAGTATCTGGTACTATTCATTTAAGATCTGAGTTAAGAATAAAAAGAGACAATCTCACCATTGCAGGTCAAACGGCACCCTGCGATGGTATTTGCATTACCGGCAATTCTGTATTGCTGAATGGTGCTACGGGTGCACAGTTATTTTATTTCGGGCCAAGAAGAAAAAATGTAATCCTGCGGTACATACGGTTCAGGCCGGGTGTGCCATTGGATAATGCAGGCAATCCCACCATGGCCTATGTTACTTACGGGCTTGATGTGGAGAATTATGAAAATGTAATTGTGGATCATTGCTCCATCAGCTGGGCCAATGAAGAATGTCTTGCTATCTATGATACTAAAAATACAACAGTACAATGGTGTATAGTAAATGAAGGTTTGTACAATGCATACCATGCAAAAGGGCTGCGTGGTTATGGCGGTGTATGGGGCGGACAATTTGCTACTTATCATCATAATCTTATAGCAAACCAGAATAACCGTACGCCACGCTTTAACGGCAGCAGGGCACATGATACGATCGCATTGGTGGATTACCGTAACAATGTAAATTATAACTGGGCATCTTCCAGTGCACCATATGGTGGTGATGTGGAAATTAACGGTGGTATTGCAAGGCTTAACCTGGTAAATAATTATTACAAGCCAGGTCCTTCAACACCAAGTACCCACAAATTGATGCGGCCTGATTATTCTGGTAACGCAACAGGTGTGGGCCGCTTTCATGTGGCAGGCAATATCATTGATGGAAATGCGGCCCGTACGGCCGATAACTGGCTGGCAGTGGATTTTGCAAATATCCCACCTGCCAGTGTGGACTCTTCCCGTTCGGATACAGCATTTACAATTGCACAGCCAATTGAAATGAGTACAGCACAGGCTGCTTATGACACCGTGTTGCAATGGGCTGGCGCTGTATTACCCAAGAGAGACCCGGTGGACACAAGGATAATAAATGAAGTAAAGACAAAAACT
Organism: Ferruginibacter sp.; assembly: GCA_047600665.1. Lineage (GTDB taxonomy): Bacteria > Bacteroidota > Bacteroidia > Chitinophagales > Chitinophagaceae > Ferruginibacter. The sequence continues at coordinate 1,178,492 of JASGKJ010000001.1, read as the reverse complement.
GCTGCAGGCAGGGGTTCAGCGGGTAAACCGGGCATCATTGACGCTCCCGAAGCGGTGGGGGGAGTGCCGGTTTATGAAGCCTGCACTATGCCGATAGATACAGATCATGATGGTATGCCTGATGACTGGGAAAAGGAGAATGACTTGGATCCCGGTAATGCCTCTGACAGGAACACTGTTAACAGCAACGGGTACACGAAACTGGAACAATACCTGAACAGCCTTGCACTGGGTAAGGTTGCTGCAAAGGTTTGTCCTTCCGGGGAAAGCTTTTTAGTGGTTTCTGATGTAAAAGGGGCAACTTACCAGTGGGAGGAAAACAACGGCAATGGTTTTGCAGTTTTAAATGGACAGACAGATTCTGTACTGAGCCTGCAATTAAATTTGAATGCTGCCGGTTTCCAGTACCGGTGTCGGGTAAACGAAAACAGCTATAGTAAAATTTATACGGCAAGGTTTGAAACATCCTGGACCGGTGCCGTGGATTCTTTATGGGAAAATGCTGCCAACTGGAGCTGTAATGAAATACCGGGCATCAATACGGATGTGTATATAGGAACAGGAAAAGCCACGCTTAATTCCAGTACAGCAGTAAGAAGCCTTACCATGGGAAAGGGTGCCAGCCTGGTGGCAAAACCCGGTTACAATTTAACACTGCTGAACGCTCCATGTTCGGGTCTGGAGAATGATGACATTTCTTCATCAGACAACGGCCGCCTGTTTGTAGTAAATGCTTTTACGCCAAATATGGACGGGTTGAATGAGCGTTTTAAAGTATTCGGAATTGATATTGAAACCGTGGACATAACGGTTTATAACAGTGATAATACAATTGTTTTTCATGCCACCGCTTTAAATACTTCCTGGGCGCCCGCTGTAATTCCGCAAAATACGTTTGGCGGTTACAAATACCGTGTGCAGGCCGTTACTAAAAATGGGAATAAGATCGGGGTATGTGGTGATCTTTATATTGTGTCCTGCTTGCCACCTGGTTTTGACAGGAACAGGTTTCATTTTGAAGACCAGTTAACACAGGATGGGTTTACGTTAGCAACAAGCGATATACTAAGTAATTGCAGGTAAATCTTCGCCGCTTAAAACCTCGGTGGGCAATCGAAATAACGGTGCGTTGATTCCGGTCTTTTGCCAATAACGGTAATGGATAACTCAAAACTATTTGTAAACATGACAGACCTGCCAAGCGTGGAGGTGGTGGCATCATAACTTATTCCAAACTGTACGTTGCTGTATTTTAATCCTGCATATGGTATAAAGGCATCTTTATAACGATAGCTCAGGCCGGCCATGAAATCCACATTTTCCCTGCTGGTGGGTTTTTGAAAATAGCCGCCAAAAGTTCTTTCTTCTGCATTGCCCTGGCGCATATAAATAAAATGTGGTGTAAAGGATGAGCCGTTCGTAAGCTTGATCCTGGCGCCACCGTAGTACGTATAGCGGTAAGGTAATTTACTTTTGTTGCCGCTTATAATAAATGGATCGATGGGCCGGGTGAGGTGATTCATAGAAAATCCGCCATATACATTTACTGTGTTTTCAGGACGGTCATCTTCATAGGCAATACCGGCACCGGCATCAAATGAAGAGGCTGATGTCTGGCTGAAAATTTCTGCTGTTGGAACAACAGGGTCTATACGGATATTTGGTGTCCACTGGTCACCAAATCTTAATTTAGAAGGATCAAAACGCCTGCTGATAAAACCAGCCTGCAGACCAAAGATCACCCGCTGGTACCCATCCGGGTCAAAATGCAGCCCCTGGTAGGAGACAGAAACAGATCCCTGCGTATAACGGTAACCGCCATCCCCGGCGGTCTGCGTAAAAATATTGGTGCCGATATTAAGCCCGGTGGGAGTGGTCATGTCAAGCGAAAGACCAACTGTGGAATAAGGTCTTCCCACGCTGAGCCATTGATTTTTGTAGATGGCCGTAGCCCTGTAATCTCCATTGATCACGCCTGTAAATGCAGGATTAAGATACATCGGATAAGCATAGTATTGGGAAAAATGCGGATCTACCTGTGCGCCGGTATCTTTGCCGGCAAGCAGCAGTAAAGCAATCATTAAATATTTACAGTTTCGCATAAACCTAACGTATTAAATTTAAGAAACCTTTGTCAGTAACTTTTGATCCATTGAACATTTCTGCAAAGACCACGTAAGCATATACACCTACCGGTTGCGGTACGCCTTTATATTTTCCATCCCATCCTTTCTTAATATTAGTCGTTTCAAACAGCAGTTGCCCCCATTGATTATATATTCTCAGTAATCCTTCTTTAATGCCTGTTCCATATGCACTGAAATAATCGTTATTGCCATCATCGTTTGGTGTAAATGCATTAGGCATCCAGAAGTCACTGGGTTTATTGATATTTAGTTTAAGTGCTGTTTTTGCAATACAACCATTGCTGGACCTGGCTGTTACCAGGATGTGTTCAGTGGTGTCAGCAATAATTTCCTGGCTCAGCAAGTTTTGGGAAGTAAATACATTGGTGGGCTCCCATGATAATACGCTGTACGGTTTATCCGAACTGGTCATGATCTTTACAGGCTGACCAAAATTAACCGGGTCGGGTGCTGCTTTCAATGTCAGGTCAAACGTTTCGTTGGTTATATTGATAGTTGTAACGATGTATACGCTGTCACAGCCGCCGCTTCCTTTTATTGTTTCGTACACTACCCTTGGCGAAGTATAAATAATGCCGTTGTATGAAACACTGTTACACCCTGTAAGTGTGGTGGAGTGTGTAACGGTACTCACTGTTGTTAATATCAGTACGGCAACAGAATCGCAGCCACCGCTGCTGCTCAGTGTTACGGTGTATTCACCTGCGGCTGTATAGAGTTGACCGTTCCAGCTATAGGGCAGTTGAGCGTTGCATATGCTGGTATAGGTTGTGCTTGTAACTGTATTATTCACAGTGAGGTTTAATGTAACGGTTGAGTCACAACCTGCGGCATTGGTGGTATGGTAGAAATAAGTGCCTCCTTCATTATAAGAACTGCCATTCCATATATACGGCAGGCTGTTTTTACAAATGCTGATATTGGATACCGTGCTGCTGCCTGAACTTAGTATCGTAAGAATAAGTGTTGCTACTGAATCGCAACCTGCAGCACTCGTAAGTGTTGCTTTGTATTCGCCCGATTCTGTATAGGGTTGGCCATTCCAGCCATAAGGCAGTTGTGTATTGCATATAGTGGTATAGGTGGTGCTTGTTACAATATTATTAACCGTAAGATTTAAGGTTACTGTTGAATCACAGCCTGCCGCATTGATTGTATGATAATTATACGTGCCGCTTTCATTATAAGAACTGCCATTCCAGGTATATGGCAGATTGTTTTTGCAAACGCTGATATTGGAGACGCTGCTGTTTGCATTTGATATTGTAAGAATAAGTGTTGCTGCCGAATCGCAACCAGCAGCATTGTTCGTATGGTATATATATAAGCCGGCTGCATTGTAGCTATTGCCATTCCATATATATGGCAGCGCTGCCGCACAAATGCGGGTGCTGGTAATGCTGCTGCTTTCATTCAGCGTAGTAAGATTTAATATTGCTACAGAGTCACATCCGGAAATACTTGTAAATGTTACATTGTATGATCCGGCAGCGTTGTAGGTATTGCCATTCCAGGTATAAGGAAGCTGTGCATTACAAATTGTTATGTTGGTATTGCTTGTTACTGTATTATTTACAGTAAGGTTAAGCGTAGCTACAGAGTCACATCCTGCGGCACTTACCAATGTTACGTTATATATACCTGCAGCGTTGTAAGTATTACCATTCCATGTATAAGGCAGCTGTGTATTACAAATGGTTATATCTGTGTTGCTTGTAACTGCGTTGTTTACAATAAGATTAAGTGTAGCCACAGAATCGCAACCAGCAGCACTAACTAGTGTTATATTGTATAAGCCTGCAGCATTGTATGTATTACCATTCCAGGTATAAGGAAGCTGTGTGTTACAAATGGTTACATCTGTGTTGCTTGTTACAGCATTGTTTACAGTTAAGTTCAATGTTGCAATAGAATCACATCCTGCGGCACTAACCAATGTTACGTTATACATACCTGCAGCGTTGTAAGTATTGCCATTCCATGTGTAAGGCAGCTGTGTATTACAGATAGTAATATCAGTGTTGCTTGTTACAGTGTTGTTCACCGTTAAGTTAAGTGTGGCAACAGAGTCACAACCGGCAATATTTGTAAGGTTTTTGGTGTAAGTACCGGCAGTATTGTAAATATTTCCATTCCATGTATACGGGAGTTGTGCGTTGCAAACAGTTATATTAGTAATACCCGTAACTATTGGGCTAACTGAGAGATTTAAAGTAGCCAGAGAATCGCAACCTGTAGAACTGATCAGCGTCACCATATAAGACCCTGCAGCGTTATAAGTGTTGCCATTCCATGCATACGGCAGCTGAACCGGGCAAATATTAATTTCTGTGTTGCTCGTTAAGGCATTATTTACCGTTAAGTTGAGTGTTGCCACAGAGTCACATCCAGCAGTACCAATAAGTGTTACATTGTAAGAGCCAGCAGTATTGTAGGTATTACCGTTCCAAGTATAAGGCAACTGTGTGTTACAGATAGTTACATCAGTGTTGCTGGTAACAGCATTATTTACAGTTAAGTTGAGTGTTGCAATGGAATCACACCCTGCAGTACTTACCAATGTTACATTGTATGAACCAGCAGCATTGTAGGTATTGCCGTTCCATGTATAAGGCAATTGTGCGTTACAGATGGTTACATTGGTGTTACTTGTTACAGCATTATTTACGGTTAAGTCGAGTGTTGCAATAGAATCACATCCTGCAGCGCTGGTTAGTGTTACATTGTAGGAGCCAGCAGTATTGTAGGTATTACCGTTCCATGTATAAGGCAGTTGTGCGTTACAGATGGTTACATCAGTATTGCTTGTTACAGCATTATTTACAATTAAGTTGAGTGTTGCTACAGAATCACATCCAAATGAACTTACCAGTGTTACATTATAAGAGCCGGCAGTATTGTAGGTATTGCCGTTCCATGTATAAGGCAGCTGTGCATTACAGATGGTTACATCAGTATTGCCGGTCACAGCATTGTTCACTGTAAGGTTAAGTGTTGCAATGGAATCACACCCTGCCGCACTGGTTAGTGTTACATTGTAGGAGCCAGCAGCATTGTAGGTATTGCCATTCCATGTATAAGGCAATTGTGCGTTACAAATGGTTACATCAGTATTGCTTGTTACAGCATTATTTACTGTTAAGTTAAGTGTTGCAATAGAATCACACCCTGCTGCACTGGTTAGCGTTACATTGTAGGAGCCAGCAGTATTGTAGGTATTACCGTTCCATGTATAAGGCAGTTGTGCGTTACAGATGGTTACATCAGTATTGCTTGTTACAGCATTATTTACTGTTAAGTTGAGTGTTGCTATGGAATCACACCCTGCTGCACTGGTAAGGGTTGCATTATAAGAGCCAGCAGCATTGTAGGTATTGCCATTCCATGTATAAGGCAGTTGTGCGTTACAGATGGTTACATCAGTGTTGCTTGTTACAGCATTATTTACTGTTAAGTTAAGTGTTGCAATAGAATCACACCCTGCCGCACTGGTTAGTGTTACATTGTAGGAGCCAGCAGTATTGTAGGTATTACCGTTCCATGTATAAGGCAGTTGTGCGTTACAGATGGTTACATCAGTATTGCTTGTTACAGCATTATTTACTGTTAAGTTGAGTGTTGCTATGGAATCACACCCTGCTGCACTGGTAAGGATTGCATTATAAGAGCCAGCAGCATTGTAGGTATTGCCATTCCATGTATAAGGCAGTTGTGCGTTACAGATGGTTACATCAGTATTGCTGGTAACTGCATTGTTTACCGTAAGGTTAAGCGTAGCCACGGAATCGCATCCGGCAATATTAGTCAGCATTGCTGTATAAGTGCCAGTTGTATTATAAACATTACCATTCCAAGTGTAAGGTGATTGAGTTGTACAAATAGAAACGTCAGTAACGCTTGTAACAACAGGGTTGACTAATAAGTTTAGGATCGTTAATGAATCGCAACCTGTGGCATTTGTTAATATTACAGTATAAGTGCCGGCAGCATTATAAACATTACCATTCCAGGTATAAGGCAGTTGAGGAGGGCAAATATTTACATTGGTTATGGTAGTGTCCTCTTTGTTGATAACCAAATTCAATATTGCTGTCGAGTCGCAACCTGCTGCATTGAGTGTGTGGTATGCATAGCTGCCTGTTGTATTGTATGGAGTACCGTTCCATGTGTACGGCAATGTTGCAGCACACACACTGATATTTGTAGTGCTTGTTGTCTCGTTTAGTACCGTAAGTTTTAAAGTCGCTGCCGAGTCACAGCCTGCTGCATTAAGCGTGTGGTATACATAGTTACCAGCAGTATTGTATGGTGTGCCATTCCAGGTATAAGGTAAAGTACCGGCGCAAACATTTATATTGGTAATGCTGGTCGTTTCGTTATTAATAATAAGGTTCAATGTAGCAATAGAGTCGCAACCGGCAATATTTATAAGAGTTGCAACATAAGAACCAGGAGTATTATAACTATTCCCATTCCATACGTAAGGCAGGTGGGCATTACAAATAGTTATGTCAGCAGTACTGGTTACTGTTGGACTAACAATGAGGTCTAAAGTTGCCAGTGAATCGCACCCAGCCGCACTGCTCAGTGTGACGGTATACGAGCCTGCAGTATTATAGGAATTGCCATTCCATACATATGGCAGCTGAACCGGGCAAATATTAATTTCAGTATTGCTCGTTACAGCATTGTTTACTGTAAGATTCAGTGTAGCCACCGAGTCACATCCTGCAGCGCTGGTAAGAGTTACATTGTAGGAGCCTGCAGTGTTATAGATATTGCCATTCCATGTATAAGGCAGCTGTGCGTTACAGATGGTTACATCAGTATTGCTGGTAACTGCATTGTTCACTGTAAGGTTGAGTGTTGCAATGGAATCACACCCTGCAGTACTTACCAATGTTACATTGTAGGAGCCTGCAGTGTTATAGGTATTGCCATTCCACGTATAAGGCAGCTGTGCGTTGCAGATAGTTACATTGGTGTTGCTTGTTACAGCATTATTTACGGTTAAGTTAAGTGTTGCAATGGAATCACAACCTGCAGTACTTATCAATGTTACATTGTAGGAGCCTGCTGTGTTATAGGTATTGCCATTCCATATGTAAGGCAGCTGTGCGTTACAGATGGTTACATCAGTATTGCTGGCAACAGCATTGTTCACTGTAAGGTTGAGTGTTGCAATGGAATCACACCCTTCAGTACTTACCAGTGTTACGCTATAAGAACCGGCTGCGTTGTAAGTATTGCCATTCCATGTATAAGGCAACTGTGCGTTACAGATGGTTACATCAGTATTGCTGGCAACAGCATTGTTCACTGTAAGGTTGAGTGTTGCAATAGAATCACATCCTGCAGTACTTACCAGTGTTACATTGTAGGAGCCTGCAGTGTTATAGGTGTTGCCATTCCATGCATAAGGCAGCTGTGCGTTGCAGATAGTTACATTGGTGTTACTTGTTACAGCATTATTTACGGTTAAGTTAAGTGTTGCAATGGAATCACACCCTGCCGCACTGGTTAGTGTTACATTGTAGGAGCCTGCAGTGTTATAGGTATTGCCATTCCATGTATAAGGCAGCTGTGCATTACAAATTGTTACATCAGTGTTGCTTGTGACCGCATTGTTCACTGTAAGGTTGAGTGTTGCAATGGAATCACACCCTTCAGTACTTACCAGTGTTACGCTATAAGAACCGGCTGCGTTGTAAGTATTGCCATTCCATGTATAAGGCAACTGTGCGTTACAGATGGTTACATCAGTATTGCTGGCAACAGCATTGTTCACTGTAAGGTTGAGTGTTGCAATAGAATCACACCCTTCAGTACTTACCAGTGTTACGCTATAAGAACCGGCTGCGTTGTAAGTATTGCCATTCCATGTATAAGGCAACTGTGCGTTACAGATGGTTACATCAGTATTGCTGGCAACAGCATTGTTCACTGTAAGGTTGAGTGTTGCAATAGAATCACATCCTGCAGTACTTACCAATGTAACATTGTAGGAGCCTGCAGTGTTATAGGTATTGCCATTCCATGTATAAGGCAGCTGTGCGTTACAGATGGTTACATCAGTATTGCTTGTTACGGCATTATTTACAGTAAGGTTAAGTGTAGCTACAGAATCGCAACCAGCAGCACTAACTAGTGTTATACTGTATAAACCTGCAGTGTTGTAAGTATTGCCGTTCCATGTGTAAGGCAGTTGTGCATTACAAATTATTACATCAGTGTTGCTTGTCACCGCATTGTTCACTGTAAGGTTGAGTGTTGCAATAGAATCACATCCTGCAGTACTTACCAATGTAACATTGTAGGAGCCTGCAGTGTTATAGGTATTGCCATTCCACGTATAAGGCAGCTGTGCGTTGCAGATAGTTACATTGGTGTTGCTTGTTACAGCATTATTTACGGTTAAGTTAAGTGTTGCAATGGAATCACAACCAGCAGCACTAACTAGTGTTATACTGTATAAACCTGCAGTGTTGTAAGTATTGCCGTTCCATGTGTAAGGCAGCTGTGCGTTGCAGATAGTTACATTGGTGTTGCTTGTTACAGCATTATTTACGGTTAAGTTAAGTGTTGCAATGGAATCACAACCTGCAGTACTTATCAATGTTACATTGTAGGAGCCTGCTGTGTTATAGGTATTACCATTCCATATGTAAGGCAGCTGTACATTACAGATGGTTATATCAGTGTTACTTGTTACGGCATTATTTACAGTAAGGTTAAGTGTAGCTATAGAATCGCAACCAGCAGCACTAACTAGTGTTATGCTGTATAAACCTGCAGTGTTGTAAGTATTGCCGTTCCATGTGTAAGGCAGCTGTGCATTACACATGGTTACATCAGTATTGCTGGTAACCGCATTGTTCACAGTAAGGTTAAGTGTAGCTACAGAGTCACAACCAGCAGCACTAACTAGTGTTATATTGTAGGAGCCTGCTATGTTATAGATATTGCCGTTCCATGTGTAAGGCAGCTGTGCATTACAAATTATTACATCAGTGTTGCTTGTCACCGCATTGTTCACTGTAAGGTTGAGTGTTGCAATAGAATCACACCCTGCAGTACTTACCAATGTAACATTGTAGGAGCCTGCAGTGTTATAGGTATTGCCATTCCATGTATAAGGCAGCTGTGCGTTGCAGATAGTTACATTGGTGTTACTTGTTACAGCATTATTTACGGTTAAGTTAAGTGTTGCAATGGAATCACAACCTCCAGTATTTATCAATGTTACATTGTAGGAGCCTGCAGTGTTATAGGTATTGCCATTCCAAGTATAAGGCAGCTGTGCATTACAAATTGTTACATCAGTGTTGCTTGTGACCGCATTGTTCACTGTAAGGTTGAGTGTTGCAATGGAATCACACCCTGCAGTACTTACCAATGTAACATTGTAGGAACCTGCTGTGTTATAGATATTGCCGTTCCAAGTATAAGGCAATTGTGCGTTACAGATAGTTACATCAGTGTTGCTTGTTACGGCATTATTTACAGTAAGGTTAAGTGTTGCAATGGAATCACACCCTGCCACACTGGTAAGTGTTACATTGTAGGAGCCTGCTGTGTTATAGGTATTGCCGTTCCAAGTATAAGGCAATTGTGCGTTACAGATAGTTACATCAGTGTTGCTTGTTACTGCATTATTTACAGTAAGGTTAAGTGTAGCTACAGAATCGCAACCAGCAGCACTAACTAGTGTTATACTGTATAAACCTGCAGTGTTGTAAGTATTGCCGTTCCATGTATAAGGCAGCTGTGCATTACATATGGTTACATCAGTGTTGCTTGTCACCGCATTGTTCACTGTAAGGTTGAGTGTTGCAATAGAATCACATCCTGCAGTACTTACCAATGTAACATTGTAGGAGCCTGCAGTGTTATAGGTATTGCCATTCCACGTATAAGGCAGCTGTGCGTTGCAGATAGTTACATTGGTGTTGCTTGTTACAGCATTATTTACGGTTAAGTTAAGTGTTGCAATGGAATCACAACCTGCAGTACTTACCAATGTTACATTGTAGGAGCCTGCAGTGTTATAGGTATTACCATTCCATATATAAGGCAGCTGTGCGTTACATATGGTTACATCATTACTGCTGGTGACTGCGTTGTTTACAATTAAGTTAAGTGTCGCAGCTGAATCGCAACCAGCTATATTAAGTGTATGATATACATAGCTGCCGGCAGTATTATATGGTGTACCATTCCAGGTATAAGGTAAAGCGGCAGAGCAAACACTGATATCAGTTATAGAAATTGTTTCATTGAGTATTGTTAAGTTAAGCGTCGCTGCCGAATCACAACCTGCAGTATTGAGTGTGTGATATACATAGGAGCCTGCAGTGTTGTATGGCGTGCCGTTCCATGTATATGGTAAAGTGGCAGCGCATGCACTGATATTGGTGGAGCTTGTTACTTCCGGGCTAACAATTAGGTTTAATGTGGCAATAGAATCGCAGCCTGCCATATTTATAAGAGTTACGTTGTAAGAGCCCGCAGCGTTATAAATATTACCATTCCATGCATAAGGTAGTTGAGCAGGGCATACAGATATATCAGTAGTACTCGTTACTTCAGGATTTACGGTAAGATTTAGAGTTGCAACTGAGTCGCATCCGGCTGTTGTTATTAGTGTCACCGAATAAGTTCCTGCAAAGGAGTATTGATTGCCATTCCAGTTATATGGTAATTGGGGTGGGCAAATAGTGAGATTTGTTGTGCTTGTTGCTTCTGGATTAATCGTAAGATTTAAAGTTACGGCCGAGTCACACCCCGCTGCATTGAGTGTATGGTACACATAACTGCCTGCGGTGTTGTATGGTGTGCCGTTCCATGTATATGGCAATGTTGCAGCGCACACATTTACGTTTGTTGTACTTGTTGTCTCGTTTAATATCGTAAGATTCAGTGTCGCTGCAGAATCACAACCAGCTGCATTGAGTGTATGGTAAACATAGCTGCCAGCCGCGTTGTATGGTGTGCCATTCCAGGTGTAAGGCAATGTTGCAGCACACACACTTATGTTCGTGACCGAAGTTGTTTCGTTTAATATCGTAAGATTTAAAGTAGCAGCGGAGTCACAACCAGCTGTATTGAGCGTATGATATATATAACTGCCTGCAGTGTTGTAAGGTGTGCCGTTCCAGGTGTATGGCAGGGTTGCAGAGCACACACTTATGTTCGTGGTTGAAGTTGTTTCATTAAGTATTGTTAAGTTCAGTGTCGCTGCCGAGTCACACCCCGCTGTATTGAGTGTGTGGTACACATAGTTGCCTGCAGTATTGTATGGCATACCGTTCCAGGTATAAGGCAGGGTAGTAGCACACACACTTACGTTTGTTGTACTTGCTGTCTCATTTAATATCGTAAGATTTAAAGTAGCTGCGGAATCGCACCCCGCTGCATTGAGTGTATGGTAAACATAACTGCCTGCGGTATTATATGGTGAGCCGTTCCAGGTGTATGGTAAAGTAGCCGCACAAACACTGATGTTAGTCGTGCTAGTCGTTTCATTTAAGATCGTAAGATTTAAAGTAGCAGCGGAGTCACAACCGGCAGCATTGAGCGTGTGATATACATAGCTGCCAGCAGTATTGTATGGTGTACCATTCCAGGTATATGGTAATGTTGCAGCGCATACACTGATGTTGGTTACTGAAGTCGTTTCATTTAGGATCGTAAGATTTAAAGTAGCCGCTGAGTCACAACCAACTGCATTTAGTGTATGGTACAGATAGCTGCCTGCAGTATTGTATGGCGTTCCATTCCATGTGTAAGGCAGGGTGGTTGCACACACACTTACATTTGTTGTACTTGTTACTTCCGGGTTAACAACAAGATTTAATGTGGCAATAGAATCGCAGCCTGCTATATTTGTAAGTGTTACGTTGTATGAACCTGCGGCCGGGTAAGTTTGCCCATTCCATGTATAAGGTAGTTGAGCAGGACACACAGATATATTAGTTGTACTTGTTACTTCCGGGTTAACGGTGAGATTTAAAGTTGCAACTGAATCACACCCGATTGTTGTCGTCAGTGTTACTGAATATGTTCCTGCGAAAGAGTATTGATTGCCATTCCAGCTATAGGGTAATTGAGGTGGGCAAATGGTTACATCAGTGTTGCTCGTTACAGCGTTGTTTACAGTTAAGTTGAGTGTGGCCACAGAGTCACAGCCCGCTGCATTGAGCGTATGGTAAACATAACTGCCTGCGGTGTTGTATGGTGTGCCGTTCCATGTGTAAGGTAATGTTGCAGCGCATACACTAATGTTTGTGATCGAAGTTGTTTCATTCAGTATTGTCAGATTCAGTGTAGCTGCTGAATCACAACCCGCTGCATTAAGCGTATGGTAAACATAGCTGCCAGCAGTGTTGTATGGGGTGCCATTCCAGGTGTAAGGCAATGTTGCAGCGCAAATGCTAATATTCGTTGTGTTTGTTGTCTCGTTTAATATCGTAAGATTTAAAGTAGCCGCCGAGTCACAACCAGCCGCATTGAGCGTGTGGTATACATAGCTACCTGCGGTGTTATATGGTGTACCATTCCATGTATAAGGCAATGTAGCCGCACACACACTGATATTGGTTGTGCTTGTTGTCTCATTTAATATCGTAAGATTTAAAGTAGCAGCGGAGTCACAACCAACTGCATTTAGTGTATGGTACACATAACTGCCTGCAGTATTGTATGGTGTTCCATTCCATGTATAAGGTAATGTAGCCGCACACACACTAATGTTCGTAATCGAAGTCGTTTCGTTTAATATTGTAAGGTTCAGTGTAGCAGCAGAGTCACAACCGGCAGCATTGAGTGTGTGGTAAACATAACTGCCTGCGGTGTTGTATGGTGTCCCATTCCATGTGTAAGGCAGTGTTGCAGCACACACACTTATGTTCGTAATCGAAGTCGTTTCGTTTAATATTGTCAGGTTCAGTGTAGCTGCTGAATCACAACCGGCCGCATTGAGCGTATGGTACACATAGCTGCCAGCGGTGTTGTATGGTGTTCCATTCCATGTATAAGGTAATGTTGCAGCGCATACACTGATATTAGTTGTGCTTGTTGTCTCGTTTAATATCGTAAGATTTAAAGTAGCCGCCGAGTCACAACCCGCTGCATTGAGTGAATGGTACACATAGCTGCCTGCGGTGTTGTATGGTGTGCCGTTCCATGTGTAAGGCAATGTTGCAGCACACGTACTGATGTTTGTTGTGCTTGTTGTTTCATTTAATATCGTAAGATTTAAAGTTGCTGCGGAGTCACAACCGGCAGCATTGAGTGTGTGGTAAACATAACTGCCTGCGGTGTTGTATGGTGTCCCATTCCATGTGTAAGGCAGTGTTGCAGCACACACACTAATGTTCGTGATCGAAGTTGTTTCGTTTAATATCGTAAGATTTAAAGTGGCCGCAGAGTCACAACCTGCTGCGTTGAGTGTGTGATATACATAACTGCCAGCAGTGTTGTATGGTGTGCCGTTCCAGGTGTAAGGTAATGTGGCAGCACATACACTGGTGTTGGTTGTTGAAGTTGTTTCATTAAGTATTGTTAAGTTCAGTGTAGCAGCGGAGTCACAACCGGCCGCATTGAGTGTATGGTACACATAGCTGCCTGCAGTGTTGTATGGGGTGCCATTCCAGGTGTAAGGTAATGTTGCAGCGCAAATACTAATATTCGTTGTGCTTGTTGTTTCGTTTAATATCGTAAGATTTAAAGTAGCCGCTGAGTCACAACCAGCCGCATTGAGCGTGTGGTATACATAGCTGCCTGCAGTATTGTAAGGTGTACCATTCCAGTTGTATGGTAAAGTGGCAGCACACACACTTATGTTTGTGGTTGAAGTCGTTTCATTAAGTATTGTTAAGTTAAGCGTTGCAGCGGAGTCACAACCAGCAGCATTGAGTGTATGGTACACATAGCTGCCTGCGGTGTTGTATGGTGTGCCGTTCCATGTGTAAGGCAATGTTGCAGCACACATACTGATGTTTGTTGTGCTTGTTGTTTCATTTAATATCGTAAGATTTAAAGTAGCCGCCGAGTCACAACCAGCAGCATTGAGCGTGTGGTACACATAACTGCCAGCAGTGTTGTAAGGTGTGCCGTTCCATGTGTAAGGTAATGTTGCAGCGCATACACTGATGTTGGTGATGCTCGTTGTCTCGTTTAATATCGTAAGATTTAAAGTAGCTGCAGAGTCACAGCCTGCTGCATTGAGAGTGTGGTACACATAGCTTCCTACAGTGTTGTATGGTGTACCGTTCCATGTGTAAGGTAAAGTTGCAGCACACACACTGATGTTTGTTGTGCTTGTTGTTTCATTTAAGATCGTAAGATTTAAAGTAGCTGCGGAGTCACAACCCGCTATATTGAGCGTATGGTACACATAACTGCCTGCAGTATTATATGGTGTTCCGTTCCAGGTGTAAGGTAATGTTGCAGCACAAACACTGATGTTGGTGATGCTTGTTGTCTCGTTTAATATCGTAAGATTTAAAGTAGCCGCCGAGTCACAACCAGCAGCATTGAGCGTGTGGTACACATAGCTGCCAGCAGTATTGTATGGTGTGCCGTTCCATGTGTAAGGTAAAGTTGCAGCGCACACACTAATGTTTGTGATCGAAGTTGTTTCGTTTAATATCGTAAGATTTAAAGTAGCCGCCGAGTCACAACCAGCAGCATTAAGCGTATGGTAAACATAACTGCCTGCAGTGTTGTATGGTGTACCATTCCATGTGTAAGGCAATGTAGCCGCACACACACTGATATTGGTTGTGCTTGTTGTCTCGTTTAATATCGTAAGGTTCAGTGTCGCCGCTGAGTCACAACCTGCTGCGTTGAGTGTGTGATATACATAACTGCCAGCAGTGTTGTATGGTGTTCCGTTCCAGGTGTAAGGTAATGTGGCAGCACAAACACTGATGTTGGTGATGCTTGTTGTCTCGTTTAATATCGTAAGATTTAAAGTAGCCGCCGAGTCACAACCAGCAGCATTGAGCGTGTGGTACACATAGCTGCCAGCAGTGTTGTATGGTGTGCCGTTCCAGGTGTAAGGTAAAGTTGCAGCGCACACACTTATGTTTGTGATCGAAGTTGTTTCGTTTAATATCGTAAGATTTAAAGTAGCAGCGGAGTCACAACCGGCCGCATTGAGCGTGTGGTATACATAGCTGCCTGTAGTGTTGTATGGCGTGCCATTCCAGGTGTATGGTAAAGTTGCAGCGCACACACTTATGTTTGTGGTTGAAGTCGTTTCATTAAGTATTGTTAAGTTAAGCGTTGCAGCGGAGTCACAACCAGCAGCATTGAGTGTATGGTACACATAGCTGCCTGCGGTGTTGTATGGTGTGCCGTTCCATGTGTAAGGCAATGTTGCAGCACACATACTGATGTTTGTTGTGCTTGTTGTTTCATTTAATATCGTAAGATTTAAAGTAGCCGCCGAGTCACAACCAGCAGCATTGAGCGTGTGGTACACATAACTGCCAGCAGTGTTGTAAGGTGTGCCGTTCCATGTGTAAGGTAATGTTGCAGCGCATACACTGATGTTGGTGATGCTCGTTGTCTCGTTTAATATCGTAAGATTTAAAGTAGCTGCAGAGTCACAGCCTGCTGCATTGAGAGTGTGGTACACATAGCTTCCTACAGTGTTGTATGGTGTACCGTTCCATGTGTAAGGTAAAGTTGCAGCACACACACTGATGTTTGTTGTGCTTGTTGTTTCATTTAAGATCGTAAGATTTAAAGTAGCTGCGGAGTCACAACCCGCTATATTGAGCGTATGGTACACATAACTGCCTGCAGTATTATATGGTGTGCCGTTCCATGAGTAAGGCAATGTTGCAGCGCATACACTGATGTTTGTGATCGAAGTTGTTTCATTCAGTATTGTCAGGTTCAGTGTAGCTGCCGAGTCACAACCAGCCGCATTGAGTGTATGGTATACATAACTGCCAGCAGTGTTGTATGGGGTGCCGTTCCATGAGTAAGGCAATGTTGCAGCGCATACACTGATATTAGTGGTACTTGTTGTCTCGTTTAATATCGTAAGATTTAAAGTAGCTGCGGAATCACAACCGGCTGCATTGAGTGTATGGTATACATAACTGCCTGTGGTGTTGTATGGTGCACCATTCCATTTGTAAGGCAATGTAGCCGCACACACACTAATGTTCGTAATCGAAGTCGTTTCGTTTAATATTGTAAGGTTCAGTGTCGCAGCCGAGTCACAACCAGCTGCATTGAGTGTATGGTACACATAGCTACCACCAGTATTGTACGGCGTACCGTTCCATGTGTAAGGCAATGTAGCCGCACACACACTAATGTTTGTTACCGAAGTTGTTTCATTCAGTATTGTCAAGTTCAGTGTAGCTGCCGAGTCACAACCGGCAGCATTAAGCGTATGGTAAACATAACTGCCTGTGGTGTTGTATGGTGTGCCGTTCCAGGTATAAGGTAAAGTGGCAGCGCATACACTTATGTTCGTGGTTGAAGTAGTTTCATTAAGTATTGTTAAGTTCAGTGTAGCTGCCGAGTCACAACCAGCCGCATTGAGTGTATGGTACACATAACTGCCTGCAGTATTGTATGGTGTTCCATTCCATGTATAAGGCAATGTAGCCGCACACACACTAATGTTCGTAATCGAAGTCGTTTCGTTTAATATTGTAAGGTTCAGTGTTGCTGCGGAATCACAACCGGCCGCATTGAGTGTGTGGTAAACATAACTACCTGCGGTGTTGTATGGCGTACCATTCCAGGTGTAAGGCAATGTAGCCGCACACACACTGATGTTCGTAATCGAAGTCGTTTCGTTTAATATTGTAAGGTTCAGTGTCGCCGCGGAGTCACAACCAGCCGCATTGAGTGTATGGTACACATAACTGCCTGCAGTATTGTATGGTGTTCCATTCCATGTATAAGGCAATGTAGCCGCACACACACTAATGTTCGTAATCGAAGTCGTTTCGTTTAATATTGTAAGGTTCAGTGTTGCTGCGGAATCACAACCGGCCGCATTGAGTGTGTGGTAAACATAACTACCTGCGGTGTTGTATGGCGTACCATTCCAGGTGTAAGGCAATGTAGCCGCACACACACTGATGTTCGTAATCGAAGTCGTTTCGTTTAATATTGTAAGGTTCAGTGTCGCCGCGGAGTCACAACCAGCCGCATTGAGTGTATGGTACACATAACTGCCTGCAGTATTGTAAGGTGTGCCATTCCAGTTGTATGGTAAAGTGGCAGCACATACACTGGTGTTGGTTGTTGAAGTTGTTTCATTAAGTATTGTTAAGTTGAGTGTAGCAGCGGAGTCACAACCAGCCGCATTGAGTGTATGGTACACATAACTGCCTGCAGTATTGTAAGGTGTGCCATTCCAGTTGTATGGTAAAGTGGCAGCACATACACTGGTGTTGGTTGTTGAAGTTGTTTCATTAAGTATTGTTAAGTTGAGTGTAGCCGCTGAGTCACAACCGGCAGCATTGAGCGTATGGTACACATAACTGCCACCAGTATTGTACGGCGTACCGTTCCATGTGTAAGGCAATGTAGCCGCACACACACTGGTATTGGTTACCGAAGTTGTTTCATTAAGTATTGTTAAGTTGAGTGTAGCTGCTGAGTCACAACCAGCAGCATTGAGTGTGTGGTAAACATAGCTGCCTGCAGTGTTGTAAGGTGTCCCGTTCCATGTGTAAGGTAATGTTGCCGCACACACACTGATGTTGGTTGTACTTGTTGTCTCGTTTAATATCGCAAGATTTAAAGTAGCTGCTGAGTCACAACCAGCAGCATTGAGTGTGTGGTAAACATAACTGCCTGCAGTATTATATGGTGTTCCGTTCCAGGTGTAAGGTAATGTGGCAGCACAAACACTGATGTTGGTGATGCTTGTTGTCTCGTTTAATATCGTAAGATTTAAAGTAGCCGCCGAGTCACAACCAGCCGCATTGAGCGTATGGTAAACATAACTGCCAGCAGTGTTGTATGGTGTGCCGTTCCAGGTGTAAGGTAATGTTGCAGCGCATACACTGATATTAGTTGTGCTTGTTGTCTCATTTAATATCGTAAGATTTAAAGTAGCTGCAGAGTCACAGCCTGCTGCATTGAGCGTGTGATACACATAGCTTCCTGCAGTGTTGTATGGTGTACCGTTCCATGTGTAAGGTAATGTTGCAGCACACACACTGATGTTTGTTACCGAAGTCGTTTCATTAAGTATTGTTAAGTTGAGTGTTGCTGCGGAATCACAACCGGCCGCATTGAGTGTGTGGTACACATAACTGCCTGCAGTATTGTAAGGTGTGCCATTCCAGGTGTAAGGCAATGTAGCCGCACACACACTGATGTTCGTAATCGAAGTCGTTTCGTTTAATATTGTAAGGTTCAGTGTAGCAGCGGAGTCACAACCAGCAGCATTGAGTGTATGGTACACATAACTACCACCAGTATTGTATGGCGTACCATTCCATGTGTAAGGCAATGTAGCCGCACACACACTGATGTTCGTGATTGAAGTTGTTTCGTTTAATATCGTAAGATTTAAAGTGGCCGCTGAATCACAACCAGCAGCATTGAGCGTGTGGTACACATAGCTTCCAGCAGTGTTATATGGTGTGCCGTTCCATGTGTAAGGTAAGGCGGCAGTACAAACACTCATATTAGTGATACTTGTCGAGGTGTTATTTATCGAAAGATTAAGTATCACAATTGAATCACAGCTGGTAATTACACTTGTTAAAGTATCATTGTAAGTACCTGCAACACTGTAGTCATTGCCATTCCAGTTAAATGGGAGTTCATTGTTACAGGCCGTAATATTGACAGTAGTAGTCGTAACAGGTGTTACAGTAAGGTTTAACCTGGCAATAGAGTCGCAACCAGTAACAAGGCTTGTCAGGGTATCATAATATGTACCTGCAGTATTGTAGTCATTTAAATTCCAGGTATAGGGGAGGATATTGGCGCAAACTGTTATGTTAGTAGTACTTCTTACAATGGTGTCCACTGTAATTCTTACAGAATCGTTGATCACACACGGTGTGGAGAACACCATATCATCAATGGTAAAATCATTCCCCAACCCGGCAGTATTGAGGTCATACATTGAAATTACAGCAGTAGGGCTGTTAGCAGTCCAGGTATGTGTAACCTGCGTCCAGTTACCGCAGACTGTTGTGGCAGGCGAATTACCGGTGCCTATTGCCGATCCATTTATTTTGGTTTGTACCTGTGCATAGCTCGGGTCTGCAGAAGCCGTTTGTATCCAGTAAGAGAATGTATAGGTGGATCCAACATTTACGGGTATACTCTGCTGCCAGAAAGTGTAGTCGGCACCGTTAGTGGCATCTGACCCATCCACCACCAGCATTTGTCCGCTGCCGGTTGTATGATCTGGACAATTGGTAAAATACTGGTCAAGCGCCTGGGGACTGTTGGCCACCGTATACGTTTGGCGTGAAATGGTCTGGCTTGAATAATGTACATAGTCAGATGTAAAACCAATATTTCCCAATTCAAAACCAGGATTGGTAATAAGGTTATTTACACTTTGCGATGTAACAGTATAAGTAGTGGTGGTGGTGGGTGTGGCTACAGGGTTGGCAATATTTGGGTTGTTAAGTCCGGTTGCAGGCGACCATATATAGCCGCCGGTGCCGCCACTGGCTGATAGCTGAACCGCTGAACCCTGGCAAATGCTTGTATCATTACTTACCACAAGTGTGCTTGTAAAATTGGTAATAGTAATAACAGAACTGGTTACATTGTTTGGCACAGCGTCTGTAACGGTTACTATATAATTACCAGGGGCAAGGCCTGTAAAATAGCCAGAAGAAGATGGACCATAAGGACCGCCGGGGCCAGTCATTGTATAACTGTAAGGAGGCTTGCCACCAACGCCGGTGGCATTGATAGATCCGTTTGAAAAACCAGTACAGGTTGGATCTGTTTTGGCATGTACCAATGAAAGGGGTGCCGGTGTGCAGGTTGTTAAAGGCGCTTCACCAAACAGCGATGGATTGGTAAATGCCTGGTTATTGTTGGTATTCCATGATACCTGTTTGTTCCTGATGCCGCCATCATCATCGTCATCCACCTGCACATCTATACCGATCATCCTTCCTTCTGTTGGTGCGCCACCGATCTGGCTCCAGGGAATCGCTATTTCAACAACATAACCACCGGCAGTTGATGTAACAGCCGTATTTATGTTGGCCAGTCTGCCACCAATATTTGTTCCTCCAAATTCAACACCGTTCCTGCCAACAGCAAATTGAAAATCATCTCCATCATAAGTACCACCCTTGCTGTTATTACCATCAATAAAAATTTCTACAGCATCATCATCCCACCAGTTAGGACCATCCATTTGGTAATTGGGATCACTTACTTCCACCAGTATATACAGGTTGGTCGCATCATACATCGACCGCCATTGCGTACCAAGAAAATCGGCTGTCATTGTTCCAATAGTTGCTTTTTGAATCGGTTTGGGTAAGGATTTATCCCAGGCCGCTTCAATATTGCCGTCAATTGATATTGCTGAAGGTGCATCAACAATCATGGACGCTTCGCAATAAGTATTGCAATTAATAACACTCAATACAAGTGTTGATACTGAATCGCAACCCGAGGTGCCCATGGTGGTATCATTATAAATGCCGGATGCGTTATAGGTGTTACCACTCCAGGAATAAGGCAGGTCAGTATTACAAACAATAGCTGTTGTTGTATCAACCACCGGTGCAACAAAAAGTGTATGGGTAAGCGTACTGTCTGTAATATAGGTCCAGTTATCTATCAAACGCTGGTTACCCCAGGAGCCCTGGTCCTGTGTGCCGTTGTTTGTGCTGCCGCAGGTTGCTCTTGGCGGGCTGCAGGTGCCGCATTGTGTCCACTCATGCACACTGCCGCCGGAACTGTTTACACCACCTGTTCCATCTATTAAGGAAGTACTGGAGCAATTGCCTGCTGGGGGAAGGTTGGAGTCATTCCAGTATAAGGTATTATCTGGTGCACCTGGCCCGTTTAACCTGGTAACAGTAAGCCCGCCAAAAATTTCAATATCTGATTGCACAAAATGTGTTTCACCAATTTTGTCGATCAGCACTTTTATATTCATGGGCTGCCACACTGGTATAGGATTACCCAATCCATCAACACCATTAAATGGAATTGTATTGGTACCATTAATAAAATTCAGTGTATCCACCCGGTCCTCGGGGTCATTGAACACGCCATTATTATTTACATCAATGGCTACCACGCCTGTACCTGTAAAATTTGTTACATTAAAAACAATATTGCCGATTGCCTGGCAGGGGCTTGTCCTGGTAAATACAGGATTGGAAAGTGTTGGTATGACTGGTGTTGATAACAGTGGTTCTGTAATTTGCCCGCTGCCTGCCGCAATATTAAAGCGTGGTGCATTGATTGGCATGTCATCTGCAAAATCCTCAAAGAATATTTTATTCTTCTTGCCGCAATTGGCATTATCAGGTCCCAGCAAAGGATTGGCGCCGGTATATGAAACACTTTGATAAGCAGATTCGCAGGAGCCGGGTGCAGTACGGACACCGAGTGAATCCGATACAATAGTATAATTCAATCCATTTAATCCTGAATAGGTAGCCGAATACTGATAGCCGCCGGGGCTAAGGAAATATAAAGTAAAATCTGGTTCCACACCGGTGGAGGCATCATGCCCATGCAAACTTTCTGTCCAAACCCTTCCCGGTTTCACTGTTCCACCTGCATTATATACAGTTAAGGCCGGACATACCACATCATTACCATCATCACCGGCAGGTATTGCCTGCAATGTCCATATACCTTCGGTAGCAGCTGTAACAGTAATTTGAGCTGTCGTACATTGGTTACCGATAGTATTGCCAATAGTACAACTGCTGTACAATCCTGTAGGGGTATAAACATTTATTGTCCAGTTGCCGGCGCTGTTATCATCTGTTCTTATTACGTTCCAGTCTATCCGTTCTCCTGCTTTTACATAGCCATATAAATAGAATGTGCCCTCCTTGGCTGCAGAGCCGTTCAGCGGACCAGCACCGTTACAGTTTCTTGGTGGAGTAGGAGGTGTTGTTAATGTTTGTTGTATGCCATAACTAACACCTGCAGCGTTTACCGCATACGACATTACATAATAAGTGGTGCCGGGTAATAATCCTGTAAGTGAGGTGGTGAAGCTGCCAGTTCCGTTTACGCCGTCAATAATTCTGCCACCGCCGGTGATACTGTTTGTATCTGTGATGGGGCTGGTGCTGTAAATAAGTCCCCGTTGTATAATAGGAGAGCCACCATCATTTGTAACATTGCCACCGGTTGTGGCGGTGGTACTGGTAATACCGGTTGGTGCTGTTGTTGTTATAACCGGCACCGTTAGTATTGTGATAGTTTTGGTTCCCTGTGCCGGCGCTGTGCCGCAGGTAGTGGGAGTGCCTGCAAAAGTTAAATTAGCTGGCGTAAGTGCGGCTGCAGTTATAGAGTGTCCTGCTACACCGCCTGCCGCAACGTCTGTTGTAACCCAAAAATAGCCAGCTGTACCAGTATTGATAGTTTGGCTGAACGGTCCGAAATGTATGGGGCTTGTGGCAAGGCCTGTGGTAACCGTACTTAACAATACTGGTGAGCTAAAAGTATTGGTTGGGGTATAATAGAATTTATAATTGGAAATATCGCCGGCCACCAGGCCACTAGCGGTGAAAGGGAAATTAAAATCCGTTAATGTAAGATTGGTGCTGGCGCCTACAGAAAAATTTGTTAGTATGTTGCCAGTTGTACCTGCACCCATACTGCCTGCGGCCAGTGTGGCATTGGGAGTAAGTGTTGCATCGGCACAAAATGCAGCCGTGGATGTTCCGCAAATAACAACATCCCTTATATTCAGCGTTCTGCTGTTGTTACCGGTAATGTAAAAACGTACGGCCTGTGATGTGCCATTGGGAACAGCAATCGACAAACCTGTCATGGAAACATTGGTGGGTGTTCCGGCTGATGTGGAAGTGATGGATGCTGTTACACCTGTTGAAGTGGTGCCATTATACAGATTGGCTATTAACTGTGAACCGGAACCATTATTAATATAAGCCGAGAAGGTGATACTTGTTATGACAAGGTTATTGCCAACCGTTGGTGTAACCGGAAATTCCAGGTAAATACCATCTGCTGTATTTACAATGCTGGGCCAGTTTACACCACCGGGTTTTGTAAAGGTTTGATAAGTGCCATAAGTGGGGGAGCTCATACCCGGGCCTACCAGCTCAGTATTGCCGGATGTTGCAGCACCGGTGTTACCCGTTTGAGCAGCAGATGCAGCAAGAGCCCATGTTTCGCAAAATTGTGCTGATGACCTGCTGGTTAAGAAAATGCAGCTGATCAGTAATAATATAACTGCTTTTTTTAGCCTTTTGCAAAATGAAAAAGGAATAACAATGCCATTACACAACCTGCTTGCTGTATTTACATGGGAAGGGCAGTAAGATGTCGTTAGTACAAATCTCTCATTCACTACTGTCTTGTTTGGATAAAAACCAGGGTAAAACTTTGTTTTCTTTATAAGCCGTGATAACAGTGATTATTCCTGTAAAAAACAGGAAGGGAAATTGATGCGTTTCAAAGTGTAGGGAGTAAAAAATCGTAGGCTTGGGGCTATTTCTCTATTCGCAATCAGTACAGCAAGTCGTCAGATTTAAGGTGAACGTAAATTAAGGTCTTTTAAAGTGAATCTCTTTTTTTAGGCGGGCGAATGTAAAGTTTTTTACGCAAACGTTACCGGAAAAATCGCCTGTAAATGTTACAATTACAAAAAAATATGCGGTGATCTTATTTCCGGGTATAAAATGTTAAATACTTGCCCTGCAGATTTTTGGATTAAACCCGGGGAGTAGTTCACGGGTCAATGTTTAAAATCAATTACAACCAAAAAATAATTTTATGAAAAAGTATTTTACAATTGAACTTACAACAACACAAATGCTGGCATCAATCGTGGTTTTATGCTGGATAGTCGCTTCCATGCTGGTGCCTTTGCCTCCTGTTAATTCGCTGGGCATGTAAACCGGCTGGAGTATTAATTTATGTAAGGCTTATATCTGTCGGTAACCCGTCCAGGCTTTTTAAATTATTATCCTGTATATACTGTTGTAATCCTTCGGCTCCTTTTTTCTCTGCCCATTCAAAATGAATATCCCGGTCATTTTTAAATTCGAACATGGGTACGCCAAAGCCGCAGGAGGTTTGCACAAGGTCGATATCAGCAACGATAAGCTGTCTTGTGCTCGGGTAAATGGTAAAATGTGCTGCATATATTTCCCAGTCAGGCGTGTCTCTCAGAACAGCGGCTCCTTTTCCATACAACCGGAGAATATTGGGTGTTTCGCCAAAAGAACAAAACATAAATGTAATGCGCCCGTTCTCATGTGTATGTGCAGATGTTTCATTGCCACTGCTGATCAGGTCCATATAAGCAACCTTCTGTTCATTTATCACCCTGAAGCAATCCAGGCCCTTAGGCGATAGGTTTATCCTGCCTTCCGTACTCAATGGTGCTGTGGCTACAAAGAATATATGCTGTTCTTCAATGAATTTTTTATGCGGTGGCTTTATTGATTCATGAAATTTACCCATAACGTTTATTTTAGACCGTAAAGTTGAAATTTTTAAACGGATTTATCAACGCTTGCTTTACACAGCCTGTGGCATCTGGATATCCTTGTCAGAAGAATCTTAAGCAGGTTACCAAAGGCCGGCTCCAATTTCAAAAATAAGCCCGCTGCGTTTGATAGGGTTAAATCCCGTGATCTGGTAGCCCAGGCGCACACCAATAAATTTTACTTTTTTAAAAATTTTCATATTTGCCCTTATCTTAAAACCATACTCAGCAGTAAAGTCAAACCTGTAGTCGTATTTATCCCTGCGGAGATCATAATCATTTATTTCATACCCGGCTCCAAAATAACTATCCAGCCAGCGGGAAGCCGACCGGATATGCATGATCATATGCCCGAAAGTGGTGTTGTTCACCGAACGGTAAGTACTGTTGTCAGGCCGTTTTTCTTCTATCAGGTCGCCTCTGCCAAAATAAAATTTATTTACCAGCCAGCCGCCGGTCATTGGGGCGCTTACGTTTTTAAAAAGTAACAGCGGGGTGTATAATGCATAATTACCGCCGGCATCTTTTCTGAAAGCTGCACTAAAAGTTTTCTTTTCCTGGTCTTCTTCTATCTTGTGTATATACTTTGGTTCGGCAGATGAATGCTTTATCTCCGGCCAGTTTACGGGTTCCTTCCCCTTCATTAATTCGCTTAAATGCCTGTCGTGGGTTGTATAGCCTGTTTCAGGAAACGGTCTCAACTCATAAGCAACTTTTTCTTTCAGTTTCCTTTTATCATTAATAAATGTCTCATACAAAGGGCTGTCACCAGGCAGGGGCGGAGATACAATGGTAACAGGATCCCTGCTTTTGCACATCCAGTTCTCAAAACCTCCTGAGTATAATATGCCGCTCCTGATAATATCCCTGATACCCCATGCGTCATTGGTCCGTTTGTTTACATCAAAGCTGGGTGTGTAAATACCATCGCCATTGGCATCAGGACAGGAAGCATGTTTGCCTTCTTCTATCAATATAGTGATTGGGAATTTTGTATGATATTCAGTTGTGTGCACGTTATTATACCAGTATAACCCATGTGCCCTTCCTATTATTTCAGCTACTCTTAGTATATATTGCTGTAACGAATCATCATAGTTCACCACTATTTTCATTACTGCAGATTCTATATCGTGTGGATGACTGCCTGCTCCCACTTCGGATGAATAATAAAAATAGTAATCGAGATAAAAAACTTTTACAACAGCCAGGTTAATCTCTGAAGCTCCTTTGTCCTGCGGGTTATTGATAAATGCGGCTTTTTCTGTCTCTTTATCATTGGTAACCACATTCAAAACTTTATAATATACCACAGGTTTTGCTGACGGTTTTTCAAAGGGAAAAGGTTCAGGTATGGAGATGCCATTTTTTAAATAGCTGCCCAGGCTGGGTTCATCAGGTGAGAACCAAAGCACCGGGGCACCGTAAGTTGCAATCGTATTTATTTTTACATGGTCAGCTGTTCCTTTCCATATAATGTTGTTTGTAAAAGTGTCGGTACTGTTTTTTTTATTGGCAAATAGGGGATTGATGTTTCGGTCTTGTCCATATAAACAGGAGAATAAAAAGAAGGAAGATAAAAGCAGTAAGTATTGCATCCGGTTGTTTTTATGGCTGGCATCTAAATTAGGTAATATTAGCCTGCCGTGTATGATATTTGGTCATGTTTATGATGGCCGGGAGCATAGCTGTCTTTCTGATTTTTGTTACATTTAAATATCATAAGCCATAAAATAATGCCGTATGAATCTTAAGCAATACAGCCACTTTATAAAAAATATTGTAGTAGTAATTATCCTGTTCTTTTTTTTAAGTTTTACAGGTTACAATGATTACAAAATACCTGATCATGCAAAACTGGCAACTGAATATTTTGGAGAAGATGCTCAATGGTACCTCGATAATATTCCTTTTTTTGAATGTTCGGATAAACAAATGGCGCAGGTGTATTACTACCGCTGGAAGATGTACAAGGCTCATATACGGAATACAGGTACGAATGAATATGTTATTACGGAATTCATCAATCATGTTCCCTGGGACAGGGATCCTTATTGCACCATCAATGCCGCTTCCATGCATCATATATATGAAGGAAGATGGTTGAAAGACAACCGGTACATGGATGGGTATATCAATAATCTTTTCCAGGAGGGAGGCAATAACCGCCGGTACAGTGAAAGTGTGTCAGATGCTGCCTATGCCCGTTACCTGGTGAACGGAGATGCCGCTTTTTTAAAAGCACAACTCGACAGTATGATCAGTATCTATAAACAGTGGGATGATCATTGGGAAGAAGCCAAGCAACTTTATTATATACCTGCCATGCCTGATGCAACTGAATATACCATTGCCTCTATTGATGCCTCCGGTGGAAAGGATGGATTTGCCGGCGGCGAAGCATTCAGGCCAACCATTAACAGTTACATGTATGCCAACGCACTGGCAATATCAAAGATAGCAGCAATGAAAGGCGATGCTGCTACCAGTGATGTGTACCTGAAGAAAGCAAAGGCTTTAAAAGCAAATGTGCAGCAGCTGTTATGGAACGATTCTATGCAGCATTTTTGTGACCGTTTTAAAGTGGATAATGAATATGTACATTACTGGAATTTTATTCGTGGGCGGGAGCTGGCTGGTATGGCGCCCTGGTATTTCAGCCTGCCGGATGATGATCCAAAATACAATGCAGCATGGAAACATTTAACAGGCGGAAATGAGCTGCTGGGTAAATATGGCTTACGCACCAATGAACCATCTTATGAATATTATTTCCGGCAGTTTGTATTCAATTTTGGTAAACCGGGCAGCCAGTGGAACGGTCCCAGCTGGCCTTATCAAACAAGCCAGGCAATTACCAGTATGGCTAACCTCCTCAATAATTATAACCAGGAAATAATTACTAATACTGACTATGTAAACCTGCTTCGTCTCTATACCAAACAGCATTACCTGCCGGACGGTAAAATAAATATGGTTGAAAATTATGACCCCAATACAGGCGGGCCAATTGTTTATTACTACTGGAGCAATCACTATAATCATTCAACATACAACAACCTTGTTATAAGCGGGCTTTGTGGTATACGTCCTTCTGCAAGTGATACCCTTGATATCAAGCCGCTGATTGATAATTCAATCAGCTATTTTTACCTGGGTAACCTTTCTTATCATGGTCATCAGCTAACGGTGATGTATGACCGTGAAGGAAACAGGTATAATTCTGGGAAGGGACTGACAGTTTTGGTAGACGGTATAAAGACTGCAGTAATCAAATCAGGTAATAAATACCGTGTTTTTACAGGAAGCCCGGTAGTAAGGCCTGTGGCCGGTAGTGTGGCAAATTACGCCCTCAATATTTATCAAAAAGGATACCCGTTGCCGTCAGCATCTGTTAATGCAGTTCCTGATTCATTGTACCAGGCTGTGGATGGACGTATCTGGTATTTCCCGGAAATCACCAACCGCTGGTCTACTATCGGATCAAAGAATGATACAGATTGGTTCGCTGTGGATTTTGGTACTTCCCGTGAAATATCAACGCTTACAATTTATCCCTATGTTGACGGCAATACTTTTGCATTGCCGGTTAACCTGCTGGTGGAATATTATGAAAATGGTAAATGGAGTCCTGTAAAACTTACCGGTACAGTAAATCTTACAGCCAATACTGCTAATACCATCCTGTTCGATAAAGTGACTGCTTCGCAAATAAGGATAACAGGTACGCATGGTGCAAAAAATATGGCTTTCTGTGAAATAGAGCTTCATTAGTTTGCCGTCTTCGTGTTTTTCCCGGAAAATCATTCCGGGAAATGGAAAATTCATAAAAGTGAAAACGGCTTTAATTGATTGAAATTAAGTGCTTTATGTTTTTGGCACGATGGGTGTTTATTTAAAATAAACCCAAAGCAAATGAAAGCGCTCCGTACCATTACAATTATTTTAAGCCTTTTTTTTATTACCTCCAATGCGGAGGCACAGGCTGGTTACAGCGATGAGCCGGTTACTGCAGAAACATTTTTACGGATGCAGGATGGTGAAGCAGCTCCCTTTGCCATCAGCCCGGTTAAAATTGAAAATTCAGCAGGCGCATTTTCAATAAAATGGCAAACAATAAACGAAAGTAATATTGCTTCCTTTGAGCTGCAGGTAAGTGATGACAAAAATAATTTCACTACCATAAAAAAAATGCAGGCCGGTAACACTGCCAACCCCGCCAATCTTTACCAGGTGGATATAAAAAATTCATTTATCAAAACGGAGAAAACTTACTTCCGTGTTAAAACAACTTTTTCAAATGCGGCTGTTGTTTACACGGAGAATGTTCTTGTAAAAGTGAATATTTCAAAATAAGAACCGGCGGCCTAGTAAATAATTATAAAATATTTGCCAGACCGCCGCTGTTTTAAGTTATTACCGGATCAATTTTGCATAGCAGGTATCTCTATAGTTATTTGTGTTCCGTTTACGGATTCAAATTGTACCGTACCGTTCATCGCTTTTACCCGTTTCCTGATATTTTTAAGCCCATTACCCCTTGATGAAATTTCTGCCGGAATTCCTTTGCCGTTGTCACTAACAGTAATAGTTACATTATTCCCTGTATTGCTGCATACCACACTGAATAAACCGGCGCCGGAATGTTTAACAGCATTGTTGAATATTTCTTTCACTGTGAGCAAAATATTTCTTCGCTGTGCACCAGTAATATTATAGTCAGTACTAATCCTGTTATCAAAATTAAGTTTCATGTCAATACCCATCCGTTGCAGGCTGTCAGCCATGTATATGCGTAAGTGGGAGAGCAGCCCGAACATTGTATCATCCATATGATTCATCAACCAAATGATCTCACCCATCTGGTCAACCAGTTCTCCTGATATTTTATAAATATTATTGGGTATTTCCACCGGCGCACCCGGCAACTGCTGTGTGATCATACGCTTGGTAAGCAACCGTATCGAAGTAAGCCCGGTACCAAGGTCGTCATGCAGCTCCTGGGATATTCTTTCCCGTTCTTCTTTTAATTCTTTTTGTCTCAATTCGCTTGCCCGCTGGCGTTCGGTCAGTCTTTTAGCCTGCTGCCGTTTATTGGCACTGTACAACGACATTACAAGAAGCAACAATGCAGCAACAGCCAGGATTGAAATAACCGTGATCTTTGTTTTTGATTCTTTCTCCTTCAGGTTGGTATTCTCCAGTGATTTTATTTCGATTTCTTTTTGCGCTACAGAATATTTTTGATTGGCTTCAAATACACGGCCCCTCGTTTTTATCAGGTCGAGCGAATCGCTGTAAGCAACAGACTTATTGTATTCTTCAAATGCTTTTTTCCAGTTACCCGTTGCCTGTGCATATTCATACAGAGCTTTGCTCTTTCGGCGCAGGGCTAAAAAATTACGGGGAGTAAACTCCAGCGATTCAATGATCTTAATAGCTTCCGGGTGGCCGGTTTTGATAAGACAAATTGCCCTGTTCAGTTTGCAGTCATTTTTGAGGGAAGGGTACATGATTGTATTATCAATATGTATTGGCATCAGGCAGGAGTCATAAAAAGGAATGGCTTCGGCGTACAGGCTGTCATAAAATTTAAAATCACCCAGGTACTTATAGCATTCCGAGTACCAGATAGAAGTTTGGTTCTTCATCACCAGGCGCACATAGGATGTACCGGAATCTTTGTATGCCTGTTGCTTTGTTTCCCTGTACAGGTGAGAGTAAATGCTTGCAACCGACAGTGTGAAGTTGGTATAATTATAATCCCATTTTTCTTTGTATGGCATAAAGGCAATGCTTTTTTTTGCATACTCCAGCGCCTGTTCACGCAGCAATAATTTGGTATACAACATCTGGTAGTAGCTATAGAGCACAGGCATAAAAACCGAATCTTTTGAATCACCGTAATCCTGTGCCTTTTGTAATAATTGCAGGGCCGAATCCGGCCTGTTTTCATCAAGACAAATGCCAGCCAGTTGCATATACCCTTGGGCCAGGTAAGAATAATAACCACTGTCATTTGCCACATAGGCTATTACTTTCTGATAATAGCTGGTGCAGGAATCATTTTCACCTGTTCCCATATAAAAGTCACCAACAGCTTTGGTGTATTTTAGTTTCAGCCCTTTACGGGTTTTTATTGTATCAATGATATACTTGCACAGCATAAGAATTTCCTGCATTTCTTTTTCATTGTGAAGAAATACAGCTGCATCTACACGGTAGATCAGCTCCGTTCTTTCTTCGTGTGTCATGCTTGCTTTACTGGCAGGACGCAGCTCTTGCGGCAGGGCATTGTAGAGCGTGTCAGAAATTTGGGCTTTAACCATTCCTGAAATTAAATGCAGGAATATTAAAAGCAGCAGGAGCTGTTTGTTTCTCATTATTTTTTATTTAAGGACAGGTTTTGGTTTTTTCTTTCCGGATGCAAACTCATTTTCATTTATGCCTTGCCAGCGTCCGGTTTGTTCATCGGGATATTAATAGTTATAAGAGTGCCGTTTCCCGTTTCAAATGTTACTGTGCCATTCATTGTCTTTGCACGCTTGTGTATGTTTTTAACACCATTTCCTTTCCTGGGCAGGTTAATGTCAAAGCCTTGGCCATTATCACCCAAAGTGATTTTTACGGCATTATCTTCATTACTGCATACTAAACTGAATTTTGATGCGCCGGAATATTTTACTGCATTGTTGAAAGCCTCTTTTACCATCAGCAAGATATTTCTCCGTTGAGAACCGGAAATATTATAATCCCCGCTGAGGTTGTTTTCAAATTGCAGCTGCATATCAATGCCTGTGCGCTGCAGGGTTTCGGCCATATACAACCGCAGGTGCCCCAGCAAGCCAAACAGGGTATCATCCATATGATTCATCAGCCAGATGATCTCACCCATCTGGTCCACCAGCTCGCCGGATATTTTGTAAATATTATTGGGGATCGCTGTTGATTGTTCCGGAATTTGTGTGGCCATCATTCTTTTTGTTAGCAGCCTGATGGAAGTAAGCCCGGTGCCAAGGTCATCATGCAGTTCCTGGGATATTCTTTCCCGTTCTTCTTTTAATTCTTTTTGTCTCCGTTCATTTGCCCGCTGACGTTCCTCCAGTCTTTTTGCCTGCTGGCGCTTATTGGCAGAATATAATGACATCACCAGCAGCAGCAAAGCAGCTACAGCCACAACAGCAATGGTTGCAATCTTTGTTTTTGATTCTGTTTCTTTCAGGTTGGTGTTTTCGAGTGATTTTATTTCAATCTCTTTTTGGGCCACAGAATATTTTTGATTGGCTTCAAAAATTTTGCCCCTGGTTGTTATTACAGCAAGTGAATCCATCGCTTTGATATATTGCTCATAATGTTCCAGTGCTTGTTTCCATTCGCCGTTGCTTTTGTAATGTTCATGTAATGCTTTACTTAATCTTGTATGTATGGTATTGTAATCAACTTTATCCATTTCTTCCAGGGTTTTGATAACTTCCGTATGGCCAAGTTTTAAAAGGCAGATAGCACGTTCCATCCGGGCATGGATTGTAATTTTTGGAGCTCTCGAATTCTCTATAAAATACTGCGGCAAAAAACTGGAATCATAAAACCGTACAGCCTGTTTATAATCTCCCTGGTAACTACTTAATTGCCCGAGGTAAAAATAACATTCAGCATACCATGCGTCGGGGAATTTTTTTTGCTTTTCAAAGATTTGCCTGATAAGAAACCTGGAAGAATCAGCAAATCTTTTTTCTTTTGTATCACTGTAGAGTAAATTATAATAGGTGATCATCCTTGTGATAGATGAAGTATGGTCTATACTCCACTTATCCATATCCGGCAGCATTTCAATATACCTGTTTACATAATTGATGGACTTCTCATACAGGTGAAGTTCCTGGTAAATAAGCTCGTAACCATTGTATATGATTTTCATAATGCCGGAGTCCCTGCTGTTGGTAATATCCATCGCTTTATGAATGTATTCAATGGCCGTATCAGGCATGCTCCTGACGGCAAACAGGCATCCAAGGCGTGCGTTACAAACACTTAATTGAGTTTTATAGGTGGAGTCATTGCCAATATAAATTATAGCGTGCCTGTAGTAGTCAATTACCGGCTCATAGTTTCCCCGGTTTATATAAAAGCTGGCAAGCGCCATGGTATATTTTACTTTGAATTCCTTGTTACTGGTGCTGTCAATAAAAGACCGGGCATAATCTACCAGCGCATTCACGTCGCCAGGGTATTTATTTACATAGTCACCACCCAGTTGATTCAACATTTTTAATCTTTCGTCATGGGTGATATGGTGTTTATCCTTCGGCTTAAAATCAGTGTGGAGGTAATTATAAAAACTATCCCTCATTTGCGCTGTTGTATTTGCTTTAAAAAACAGCAGGCAGGAAACAGTTAGTATAAAATAAAAAAATCTCATTCAGTTTACCAGGTATAAGGTTGTTTTAAAAGACTTCTAAGTGGGTATGCTGATCGTTATTTGTGTCCCGTTTACTGATTCAAATTCCACTTGGCCGTTCAATGTCTTTACTCTTTTTCTTATATTTTTTAATCCATTTCCTTTTGAAGGGATATCAACCGGCAATCCGTTGCCATTATCGTTCATTGCAATTGATATGTTCTTTTCATCGTTCGTGCATACAACACGAAAGAGCGTGGCGCCGGAATGTTTTACTGCATTATTAAATATTTCCTTTACAGTAAGTAAAATATTTCTTCTTTGTGCGCCGGAAATATTATGATCTGCTTTAAGATTATTTTCAAACTGCAGCTGCATATCAATACCCGTGCGCTGTATTGTTTCCGCCATATATAAACGCAGGTGAGCCAACAGACCAAACATGGTGTCATCGGGGTTATTCATGAGCCAGATAATTTCACCCATCTGGTCAACCAGCTCGCCTGAAATTTTATAAATATTATTCGGTATCTCTGTTGATTGTTCAGGTAGCTGTTTTGCCATCATTCTTTTTGTTAGCAGCCTGATAGAAGTAAGCCCTGTGCCCAAATCATCATGCAGCTCCTGTGATATGCGTTCCCGTTCTTCTTTCAGTTCCTTTTGTCTTCGTTCGTTTGCCCGCTGGCGTTCTTCCAGCCGCTTTGCCTGCTGTTGCTTGTTAGCGGAGTAGAGTGACATTACCAGCAGCAACAGCACAGCTACCACAATGATCGAAATGGTTGCAATTTTTGTTTTTGATTCTTTCTCTTTGAGGTTTGTATTTTCCA
Source organism: Ferruginibacter sp. (assembly GCA_047600665.1). Classification (GTDB taxonomy): domain Bacteria; phylum Bacteroidota; class Bacteroidia; order Chitinophagales; family Chitinophagaceae; genus Ferruginibacter. The sequence continues at coordinate 1,144,433 of JASGKJ010000001.1, read as the reverse complement.
GCGATTTTATTTCTATTTCTTTTTGTGCCACAGAATATTTTTGGTTGGCTTCAAATATTTTTCCCCGGGTGCTTATTACAGCCAAAGAATCTTTTGTCTTAATAAATTGCTCATAGTATTCTAATGCCTTTTTCCAATTATCCTTTTCTTTATAATACTCATACAGGGGCTTATTTGATCTTGTTATTATAATATTGTCACCAGTTTTTCTCATTGTTTCAATGGTATCAATCATCTCCGTGTGTCCCAACTTTAAAAGACAAATGGCCCGTTCCAGTTTAGAAACGATTACAATTTTGTACCTGAATGAGTTTTGAATATAATATTGCGGTAAAAAGCTGGAATCATAGTATGGTACGGCGTTCTTGTAATCACCGGCATTGTACTTTAAATTACCCAGGAAAAAATAGCAGGGCGCATACCACACATCCCGTGATGGTTTTTTCTTCTCGAATATCTCTTTTATAAGCAATGTGGCAGAGTCTTCATATTTTTTTTGTTTTGTTTCCTTTAAAAGCTGGCTGTAGCTATCTACGATATCAAGCAGGCCTGCTGTATAATCATATCCCCATTTTTCTTCTGCCGGTTCCAGTTCAAGGTATTTTCGTTGATACTCCAGGACTTTTTCATACAAACGAAGCTCACGGTAGATAAGCTCATAAGCATTATATACTCCTTTCATAAAGACAGTGTCTTTATCTTTTGTCACGTCCAGCGCCTTGTGAATATATTCAACTGCAGTATCCGGCATGCTTTTAACAGCATACAGGCAACCAATCCTTGTATAACAAATACCCAGGTCCCTGTTATAAGCTGTATCATTATTTATAAAAATGATTGCCTGTTTATAATAAGCCATCATCGTGTCGTACTTCGCCCTTTGGGTATAAAAACCACCAAGTGCCATTGTATATTTTACCTTAAGCTTTTTGTTACGGGTGGTATCAATAAAATGCCGGCCATAGTCAGCAACTGCATACAGATCCCGGGGATATTTATTCAGGTAATCCACCCCAAGCCAATACAGCATTTTTAATCTTTCATCATGGGTGACATGATCTTTATCCTTTGGCTTCAGGTTAGCCTCCATGTAATTATAAAAACTGTCCCTTAGTTGCGCTATTGTATTTGTTTTGAAAAACAGCAGGCAGGAAACAGTTAGTATAAAATAAAAAAATCTCATTCAGTTTACCAGGTATAAGGTTGTTTTAAAAGACTTCTACGTAGGAATGCTGATCGTTATTTGTGTGCCATTAACCGATTCAAATTCCACTTCGCCATTTAATGATTTTACTCTTTTTCTTATATTCTTTAATCCATTTCCTTTTGCAGGTATATCAACAGGAAATCCTTTGCCATCATCTTTCATTGTAATTGTTATTTTATCTTCATTACTGCTGCACATGACGTTGAAAAGCGAGGCGCCGGAATGTTTTACCGCGTTGTTAAATATCTCCTTTACGGTAAGCAGGATATTCCTTCTTTGTGCTCCTGTGATATTGTAATCTGCATTAAGGTTGTTTTCAAATTGTAATTGCATATCAATACCTGTGCGCTGTATTGTTTCCGCCATATACAAACGTAGGTGAGCCAGCAGACCAAACATGGTGTCATCCGGGTTATTCATGAGCCAGATAATTTCACTCATCTGGTCCACCAGTTCACCGGAGATTTTATAAATATTGTTTGGTATTTCTGTGGATTGTTCAGGCACCTGTTTTGCCATCATTCTTTTTGTAAGCAACCTGATGGAGGTAAGCCCTGTTCCAAGATCATCATGCAGTTCCTGGGATATGCGTTCCCGCTCTTCTTTTAATTCTTTTTGCCTTCGCTCAGTTGCACGCTGGCGGTCTTCCAGCCGCTTTGCCTGCTGCCGCTTATTAGCAGAATACAATGACATTACCAGCAGCATTAATACAGTTACGGCAATAACAGCTATAGTTGTAATTTTTGTTTTGCTTTCTTTTTCTTTCAGGTTGGTGTTTTCGAGTGATTTTATTTCAATCTCTTTTTGAGCGACGGAATATTTTTGGTTGGCTTCAAATATTTTTCCTTTGGTAGTTATTACAGCCAATGAATCTTTTGTCCTGATGTATCGTTCATAATATTCTAACGCTTTTTTCCAATTACCCTTTTCTTTATAATACTCATACAAGGGCCTGTCTAATTTTGTTGTTATATAGTTATCTCCAGTTTTTCCAATAGCTTCCAGTATATCAATATTTTCTGTATGCCCCAATTTTAAGAGACAAATGGCCCTTTCCATTTTGGCAGTATTTGCTATTTTGTACATAAATGAGTTCTGGATGTAATACTGTGGTAAAAAGCTCGAATCATAATACGATACTGCATTCTTATAATCACCAGCATAATATTTTAAGTGACCCAGGTATACATAACAGATAGCATACCATACATCTGCGGATGTTTTTTTCTTTTCAAAAACCTGTTTTATAAGTAATGTGGCAGAGTCCACATATTTTTCTTGCTTTGTTTCGTAAAAAAGCTGGCTGTAGCATTCTATCATTCTGAAAACTACTGCGGTGTAATCATAACCCCATTTATCTTCTTCCGGTTTTAGTTCAAGAGCCTTCCGTTCATACTCAAGGCTTTGTTCATACAGGTGAAGTTCCTGGTAGATAAGTTCATAACCATTGTATATCATTCTCATAAAGGCTGAATCTTTAACTTTTGTTACATCCAGCGCTTTGTGAATATATTCAATCGCAGTATCCGACATGCTTTTAACGGCATACAGGCTGCCAAGTCTTGCATAAGAGGAACCCAGCTGGCTATTATAAACGGTATCATTACCTATATAATTTATTACCTGTTTATAGTAGTTCATAACGGTATCATAATGACTCCTCTGAATATAAAAGCCGGCAAGTGCCATTGCATACTTAATCTTAAGGTCCTTATTGCGGGTGGTATCGATAACCTGTTGGCCGTAATCAGCAAGTGCATATAAATCTGACGGATATTTATTCAGGTAATTTACGCCAAGCTCATCAAGCATTTTTAATCTTTCAGGATGAGTAATGTGATTTTTGTCCTTTGGTTTATAATCAGCGTGGAGATAATTATAAAAACTGTCCCTCATTTGAGCACTGGCTTCGGTTGAACATATCGCAGCTGTAAGGATTAATATGAAAAGCTTTCTTTTCATATTAAATAACAGTTTGCAGAAATGATTATTATGATATTATGGGTTTTACATTTACTTCCAGCGGGCTGAAAACATTGGATAATATAAGGACATGCAGGCTCAGCGCCTGCTTTTATAGATAAGGTTTGTTTCATTTTTTGTATGCTGGACTCCCTTAAAGGTTAAACACAATATAACAGATTATTCATGAAATATATATTGTAAAAAGCCTTATTTTGATATCCCTGCAAACTTTCCGTTAACTCGCTGAAACTGTTTATGCTACTTAGAAAGATTTCGGGTAACATATTCCCCTGTTTGCTGTAAGCCGCTCTCATGCCCAGCTTAGTTTCTGCTTTGGCATAGTTTTTAAAACAGCTTTATAAAAAGCATTATGGAAAAGAAAGAAATTAAACAACCTCCGGTTGAAGAAACAAAGGCTGATCTTAAACATGATACAATGGAGTTTGCTGCTACAGCTGAAGGAGAAGATAAACTGGACTTTGATGATGACACATACGAAGAAGAGGAGATAAGCCCGGAAGAGCTCGATATGCTTGAAGAAGATGATGTGGAAAGCCAGGCTTATGCACTTAATGCGGTTGAAACAGACAGGGCTGCGGACGAAGATAATCTCCCCGATGAAAATTGGGAAGAAGACTTGCCAGGAAATAATGAAGGTGCAGATACAGTACAAAAGAATCATCATCGCCGGGTAAAACCCAAAAATGACTGATTGTATGAAAAGTCAGGAGTTCCCGGTAAGAACCAGGTGATATTTTTATGAAGCTGTTAAGTTTTTTAACGTGCTCTTAAAAGCCTGTTAAAGCAATTGCTTATCAACATAAATCAAAATATTGGTACGTTTCTTATAATAAAAGGGCATGAAATTCCCAATATTCCTTGCTGCTGCTATTTTTCTTGCAGGCAGCGGCTGTAAAAAAAATGAATCCCAGTCTTCTCTTGTTAATGATGACGACGGTTGTGTACAGCAAAATGCTGTCAATGATGGAGATACCATCGAGGGGCAATATATTGTGGCTTACAATACGGCTGTTGTTGCAAAAGATTTATCAGCACGCCAACTGGCGGATGCAGGACAACGCATACTGCAAAAGCACAGCATCCGGTCTGCAGCATTACTCAATTCTTTTGGTGGCGAATTAAAAGGTTTTGTAGCCAGGTTATCAAAAGAAGAGTTAACAAAACTTGCAACTGATCCGGAAGTAAGTATGATCGAACAGGATAAGATCATTTCATTGGGTACTTGTTTTACCGTGGTGGCACCATGGCTTGTTACCTGGAACATTAATAAAACCGGTTATGGAGATGGTACCGGGAAAGTAGCCTGGGTGATAGATTCCGGTATCGACTTTACACACCCTGATCTTACGGTTGATGCATCAAGAAGCAAGAGTTTTTTAAGTGGTATAACATCTGCTGCTGATGAAAACGGGCATGGAACGCATGTGGCCGGTATCATTGGTGCAAAAAATAATAATATTGGTGTACTCGGTGTTGCCTCCGGTGCAACATTGATTTCTTTGAGGGTGTTGGATAAAGACGGGAAAGGTACTTTGTCTGCCATAATACAGGCGCTGGCCTGGGTAAGTGACAATGGTAAAGCTGGTGATGCGGTGAATTTAAGCCTGGGAGAAGATGGTGTATCAAATATCCTTGATCAACAAGTACAGAAAACAGCCGCTAAAGGGATATTTATTTCTATTGCCGCCGGCAATGATGGAAAACCCGCCAGCCAGTTTTCACCTGCACGGGTAAATGGTAAAAACATCTATACCGTATCCGCAGTTGACAGTACAGGCAGGTTTGCCAGTTTTTCAAACTATGGTAATGACGTGGTGGATTATGCGGCACCGGGTGTAAAAATTCTTTCTACCTACCTTAATGGAAAATATGCAACCATGAGTGGAACATCCATGGCAGCGCCGCATGTAGCGGGTTTATTATTATTAAAAGGAAATAATCTTACTATCTCAGGTTCTGCCATCAATGATCCTGATGGTACAGCTGATGGTATTGCACATAATTAGCATCCCGTTAAAATAAAATTAAAAAGCACGGCAGGCACATTGAAGAGGTGCCTTTTTTTATATTTACAGTACTAATGCTGTAAAAGAGCAGGTTGTTCCAACTTGAGAAGAATAGTATCTGCGATATCAAACAAAATAAGATCGCTCTCTAATAAAACTAAAATAAAGCTGGCTGTTTTGTTTGCGCTGCTGGTTTGGTTTTATTTTTCGCTTCCCAAAGTTTTATTTAATGCGCCGGTAAGTTATATACTGGAAGATAAGGACAGTGTATTACTGAATGCCACGATTGCCGCAGATGGACAGTGGCGTTTTCCTTTTAATGACGATGTGCCACAAAAGTTTACAGACTGTATAACAACGTTCGAGGATAAACGCTTTTTTTATCATCCCGGCGTAGACCCTGTTGCTTTCAGCAGGGCAGTAATAAAAAATATAAAAGGAAAGGGAAACGTACAGGGGGGCAGCACCATTACCATGCAGGTAATACGTCTCTCACAAAAGAACAGTAACCGTACCATCTGGAACAAATTAAAAGAAAGCATACTTGCCGTAAGACTTGAATGCAATTATTCAAAAAAGAAAATCCTGGCCCTGTATGCAAGCAATGCACCTTTCGGCGGTAACGTGGTTGGTCTTGATGCTGCTGCCTGGCGTTACTACGGTAACAGTCCCAATAAATTAAGCTGGGGGCAAATGGCCACGCTTGCAGTGCTGCCCAACGCACCCTCACTGGTACATCCGGGTAAAAACAGGGATGCGTTGTTACGTAAAAGAAATTTCCTGCTTGACAAGCTGTTTGCTGAAAAGAAGATGTCCGCATCAGATTGCGAACTGGCCAAACAGGAACCATTACCTGGTGTGCCTTTGCCCTTGCCTCAAAATGCAACGCATCTTTTCCAGCGCTTTAAAAAAGAAAATGGAGGATTGATGCCGGCGACAAAAGTTGTTACCACTATTGACAATGCACTTCAAAAAAATGTAGCCACTATTTTGAACCAGCACCAGGCGGTGCTGAAAGGAAATGGTATCAACAATGCCTGTGCCCTGGTGCTGGATGTGGAAACGGGTAATGCGCTTGCTTATGTTGGTAATATCAGTGACCGGTCGAATAAAGAAATGGAAAGTGATGTGGATGTGGTGGCAGCATCAAGAAGTCCCGGCAGTGCATTAAAGCCCGTATTGTACACGGCCATGCTAAGTGATGGCCTGGTATTACCCAATGCACTGATACCTGATGTGCCTATGCAGATCGGCAATTACACACCACAAAATTTTGACCGTGGTTATGATGGTGCGGTGCCTGCTGCCAATGCGCTGGCGAGAAGCCTGAATATTCCTGCGGTAAAATTATTGCAGCAATACAAGTACCAGCGCTTTTATGAAGCATTGAAGTTCTGTGGTATAACCACACTTAACCGCACAGCGGAAAATTATGGTCTCAGCCTGATATTGGGTGGTTGTGAAGTAACGATGTGGGATATGGCAGGTGTGTATGCTTCCATGGCAAGAACATTGAATCATCAAACAAAGAATAAGGGTGTTCTTAATTCAGATGATTTTCATGCACCAGCCTATCTTAAACAATCACTAGGCCGCAGGAAAACCACCAACCCTTCTTTTGATGCCACTTCCATTTACTTCACTTTCCAGGCAATGAAAGAAGTAATGCGGCCGGGTGAAGAAGGTTTATGGCAGCAGTTTTCCTCTTCTCAAACCATAGCGTGGAAAACGGGTACCAGCTTTGGTTTCAGGGATGGCTGGGCCATTGGTATTACACCAAAGTACGTAGTGGCGGTATGGGTGGGTAATACGGACGGGGAGGGAAGACCTGACCTGGTGGGTATTAAAACAGCCGCACCTGTCCTGTTCGATATTTTTCGTTTATTGCCTGCCGTTAGCTGGTTCCAGAAGCCGGTTTATAATTTCAGGTATGTACCCGTTTGCAGGCAAAGTGGTTTTCGTGCAGGTATGGATTGCAGTGATGTGGATACTTTGTTTATGCCGCCCAATGCTGTTAAATCACCCTTATGTCCTTATCACAGGATGATTAATTTAGATGCTTCAGGCGTTTACAGGGTAACAGCAGATTGCGAAAGCCCATCCACCATGCAGCACAAAAGCTGGTTTGTGTTAACACCCGCCATGGAATTTTATTACAAACAAAAAAGCGCAGACTATAAAACATTGCCACCCTTTAAGCCCGGTTGCGAATTAAGTGATGCAGGAAAAACGATTGAAATAATTTATCCCATTCCAAACGCAAAAATTTATGTACCGCTCGAGATAAATGGTGAAAGAGGCAAAACGGTTTTTACAGCAACACACCGGCGTGCCGGCGCAAAAATATTCTGGAGTCTTGATGACCAGTTTTTGATGACGACGCAAAATTTTCACCAGGTTGCATTAAACCCTGCTGTGGGTAAACATGTAATAACACTGGTGGATGAAAGTGGTTTGAGTATATCAAGAGAATTTGAGATTGTGGAAAAGGATACCCACTAACGCTGCGTGGAAAAATTACCAGTTTGAAGTATTGTTTTGTTTGAAAAAAAATATAAACTTTACATATCTTTATTAAAGCATCGGGATTGTTTGATCCTTTTGTTGTCTAAAGAATTTCTCCCTTAATCTTACTAAATATTCCTGCCTGATCAGCCTGCAATTTTGTGCCTGCTGAAGATGATCGTATTTAAAATCTGTTATGCTGGATGCCCCGTTTAGAACGGTTATCAATTCTTTTATCTAAAACTAATCAAAATGAAAAAGCTTTGCTTGTTTTTCGTTGTCGTACTTTTTGTTTACACACCTGTTGATGCCAAGATCCGCAGGGTTGGATTTTTTGCAAGTCCTGTTTCGGGTACAGACTATGCAACATTTGCTGCCGCTTATGCCGCAGCCGTAAATGACGATACTATTTTAATGTTTCCAAGCACAACAGTTAGTGGTACTATTGCAAAAAAGCTCATGATCATTGGCCCTGGTAACTGGCTTGATCCAAACAGTACGCCCAAGGGCAATGCTAACCTGCAGGCTTTTGCAGGAATAGCAACATTAGGCAGCGTTATTTTCGACCCGGGCAGCAGTGGTTCTGTTATCCAGGGATTTAATGACGGAACAATTTTTATAAAAGAAAATAATATTACTGTTAAAAGAAACCGGGAGCTTACTGTCTACATAACTTATTTAAACAATACTTCAACTGTTACTAACCTGCAGGTGCTGCAAAATTACCGGGTGCAGCTCATCCAGACTTATTCATCTGGGTCAAGCACCACCAATATGAATATCAGTAATAATTTGATTCTACGTTTTTACACGCCTCCCGGAAACACATACAATGGCAATATATCTAATAATGTGTGGGCCTATGATGCCACAACAGCTTCTACCAATGGCGGAGCTTCTACTTTTTCATCTAACTATGATATTGAACTGGGGGGCGGAGCTTATTTACTTCAAAACAATATTTTCCTTTCTTACACGAATGTAGCTGCGGCCAGCAATTACAATTATTTTACATTCACCAATGGCGGCAACAGTGTGTTTAATTACAATTTGGCTGTTCAGTCGAGCACTGCCATCAACTGGGGTACAGGTACCGGTAATGTAATCACACTTATTGCAAATGCGCCCAATATTTTTACAGCTTTCCCGGTAATTGGTACAACGAGTGCAGATGCCAGGTATCAGTTAAAAACGGGCAGCCCGGCACTTACAGCCGGTGCAGGCGGTACGGCTATCGGTATGTTTGCCGGCAATTATCCTTACAAGCTTTCCACCATACCAACCATACCCACTATTTATGCATTGTCATCACCACAGGGTAACAACCCTTCGGGCAGCACTATACAAATCAGTGTAAGTACAAGGGGAAATAATTAGGCAGCAACAGCTATTATAATTATTTCTTCGATTTTGTAAGTGATTAAACTGTAAACAATGAATGCATATAAATACAAAAAAATATTTGCACGATGGCTGACTGGTTTGCTGCTGGTTTTGTCATCTTTTGCAACACTGAAGGCCCAGCCCAATATAAACAGGGTGGAGTGGTTCCTGGATAATGACCCAGGCTATGGAAATGCAACGCCCATTACAATCAATGCCGGGCCAAACCTGCAGAATCTTGCCATAAATATTGATTTAGCTCCACTAACACAGGGAGTGCATATTGTTGGTGTAAGGAGCCGTGATGCAAACGGTGCCTGGAGCCATGATAATAAATGGCTGTTTTTAAAACCATATGCCAATACCGGGGCAGCACCACAGCCAAACATTAACAGGGTGGAATGGTTTTTAAATAATGACCCGGGTTATGGAAATGCAACAGCCATCAGCATTTCACCTGCACAGCAATTGGCTGATCTTGCAATAAATATTGATTTAACTCCTTTAAGACAGGGCGTACATATTGTAGGTGTAAGAAGCCGTGATGCAAACGGTGCCTGGAGCCATGATAACAAGTGGTTGTTTTTAAAACCATACACCAATACCGGGGCTGTGCCGCAGCCTAACATTAACCGGGTGGAATGGTTTTTAGATACGGATCCCGGTTATGGTAATGCAACACCCATTACTATTGCACCTGCGCAAAATTTACAAAATCTTGCAATTGATATCAGCTTAACTCCACTGGGCCAGGGCGTACATATTGTTGGTGTAAGAAGCCGTGATGCGAATGGTGCATGGAGCCATGATAACAAATGGATATTTTTAAAACCTTATGAGGGTACAGTTGCTGTACCTCAACCCAAAATTGTACGGATCGAATATTATGTGGACAGTGATCCGGGCTACGGCAATGGCACACCTGTTACCATTACTTCCGCAGCCAATATAAGCAGTCTTATTTTTGATGCGGATATTTCAAATGTTTCTAATGGAAATCATAAGTTGGGCATCAGGAGCCTTGATGAAAATGGAGCCTGGAGTCTTGATAATGCAGTAGATTTTACCGGAGGCGGTGGCGCTGTTGCTTATACGTGGACAGGTAATTCCAGTACTGCCTGGAATAATACCGCCAACTGGTCATCGGGTGTTGTACCAACAGCAACGAATGATGTTATCATCCCGGGTGGACGTACCAATTATCCCATTATTACAAACGGGCAAACGGTCAATTGTAAAAGCATCAAGATTAACCAGGGTGGTGCTGTTACAATAAATACCGGCGGCAATTTAAAAGTGAACAAATAAAAAGCTAATAAACCGGAGGTAAAAGTTAAAGACAGTTTAAATACGTCTTTGACTTTTATTTTTTTGTAGTCATATCCATATAATCTGTTACAAGATTAGCCAATGCTTTTACGCCGGTTTTAAAGCCAGTCTCATCCAGGTAAAAATCGGGTGTGTGATGAGAGGCTGCCGTTTTAGGATCTTTTCCTTTTGGCATGCCTCCAAGATTGAAAAACAACCCCGGCACTTTCTGGGCAAAAAATGCAAAGTCTTCACCACCGGTACGGGCTGGTGCCAGTAATACATTTTCTGTACCTGCAGTTTTTTGCAAAGAAGGCAGCATTTTATTTGTAAGCATTTGATCATTGGAAGTAACAGGGTAGTGGATGCTGTAGGGAACGATCACTTCTGCTGTTGCACCGGCACTTTCTGCTGTTTTGGTAGCAACCTGTTTTACCCTTTCAATAATTTGTTTTTCATCTTCGGCAGTCAGCGCTCTTAATGTACCCCACATTTCCACTTGCTCAGGAATGATATTGCTCCTGTTGCCACCATTGATGGCACCAATGGTAACGATGCCTGCATTTTCGGTAATATTGATATTACGGCTCATAATGGTTTGCAGGTTATTAATAATTTGAGCGGATACCACCACCGGGTCAACTGATTCCCATGGTGCTGCGCCGTGGGCTGACTTTCCTTTTACGTATATCTTCACATCATTTACACTGGCATAAAAACCGCCGGGGCGGTATTCTATTTTCCCCACTTCAAGCTGTGCACTGATGTGCAGCCCAAATATTACATCCACTGCCGGATTATCTAGCACGCCTTGTTTTACCATCAATTCTGCACCACCTTCTTCACCCCGGGGAACACCTTCTTCTGCCGGTTGAAAAATAAATTTTACGGAGCCTTTTAACTCGTTTTTCATGCCGGCCAGTATTTCAGCCACCCCCATCAGTATAGCCATATGGCTGTCGTGACCACAGGCATGCATGACACTTGTTCTTTTATCGTTGTAAGTGGTGGTATCCTTTGATGCAAAGGGTACAGGCGTTCTTTCCAATACCGGCAAGCCATCCATATCGGCTCTTAGTGCCACTACGGGTCCGGGCTTGCCGCCTTTTAAAAAACCTACCACACCTGTATGTGCCACATTGGTCTTTACTTCTAATCCCAGTGATTGAAGATGCTTTGCAATGATGCCGGCCGTTCTCACTTCCTGGTTGCCCAGCTCAGGATGTTCATGAAAATCCCGTCTCCATGAAATTACTTTTCCATCAATTTTGTCTGCGGCAGTATTTATTTTATTACGGAGCGTTGATTGGGCATTAGCATTAAAATGTAAGAACGAAAGCAATACAGGAACAAAAGAAAACTTCATAAAAACTTATTTAAAAATTCAAATTAAAGTAATTGAATCGTCCGGAAAAATAATGGAGGGAAAATTTAACCCGCCTGTGAACTTCCGGCTTTGGGAAAAAATATGGTGATTTTAAAAATTTCGTTTACAAAGCCCGAATAAGTTCTGTATTTTTACAGCAGTAACCAACCGGGAAACAATTGTAATGTTCTTACCAGTGCATCTTTTTCCGTATGGTTCCTTTTTTATTCATTCAAATTTTGTTACATGAAAATTTTTATAGCCGGATTACCCTACGATCTCGACGACGCAGAACTGGAAGAAATATTTGAAAAATTTGGTACAGTTACATCAGCAAAAGTAGCCATAGATAAAGAAACTGGTAAAAGCAAAGGTTTCGGTTTTGTAGATATGCTTGTTAGGTCCGAAGGACTGGAAGCTATCGAAGGTCTGAATGATATTTCACTTGGTAAAAAACCGTTGGTGGTGAAAGAAGCAGAGGAAAGAAGCGGTCCCGGTGGTGGTGGTCATGGTCACAGCGGTGGCGGCGGAGGTGGATACAGAGGCGGCGGAGGAGGTGGTGGCTCCAGGGGTGGAGGCGGCGGAAGCTGGAACAACAATAACAGTGGTGGCAGGAGATATTAATTTATATTTTTCCTTATAAATAAAAAGCAGCATTTTCAAATGCTGCTTTTTATTTATGCCTTTTTCTTTTTTTCTTAAAACAGAAAATCCTTCACATCCTGTAGCCAATACAGGTTGTTGTGAAGGATTGCTTATTTATCCGTAGATTAAAGGGTGATCACGCTGTTGCTGCCGCCAAATTCATTTGGGACTTCGCTGTCTGCATCAGGTTCGTTCAGCCATTCGTTTTCATTTACACGGTACTTAAACTGGTGCTCTGAATTTTTTGGTAATGAGACATCACAGGTAAAAGAACCATCTTTCTTTTTGCTCATAATAATGGAATTCTCCCAATCACTGTTAAGACCAAGTATTTCCACTGTTTCAGCATTCTCAATAGAGAAAGTGAATTTTACCTTGCAATAGTCTTTTGTCTTGTAATACGTTTTTTGGATCATTTTGAAGTGTTTTTGGATCGTAATTGCTCATTAATACCTCTTTTTAGAAAAAGTAACCCTGGACCAGGGTGGGGGTTTTCCACATAAGAAGGAGAGATGTGTGCAAAAAAAAGCCCTTCAGTTATGAAGAGCCTTGTGCCCAGGACTGGAATCGAACCAGCACATTCTTGCGAACGGCAGATTTTGAGTCTGCTGCGTCTACCAATTCCGCCACCTGGGCTTTACTGTTGAAACATTTTAAATGTTTTTACAGGGGTGCAATATTACGTTATCCATCTAATCTCTCCAAAATGCGGTGTAAGTATTTTTTCTTAAAGTAATATTCCTTTATTTTCTGCAGGTCGCCTGTTGTTACACTGCTGTCGTTGTATTGTTCTATTAGTTGTTTTACCTCATTGTAAATACCGGTTTCAAAATCTCTTGCCGCAGCAGCAGAATCACCTGATAAATTTTCATTCAGTTCCATCACTTCCATTAAAAAATCGGGTGGTAACTGGTATTTTTCTTCTTCCTGCAGCAATCCCTTTTGCATCAGCAGGTATTTGATCGTTTCGTCCGCATTTTGCAAAACCTTGTATGCTTTGTTTACAACAGAAGATAACTCCAGTGCATCAGCCTGTTCATACTCATTCTCCTTTGTATAAAAATCAGGGTGATATTTTTTCTGCAGTTCAAAGTATTTTTTTGTCAGCGCTGCCTTATCAGGTTTTATCGAAACCGGTATCTCAAATAATTCAAAATAGTTCATCCGGCAAAGATAGTTGCTGTAAAAGAATCTTTGTATACCTGTATTTTCTTTGATAAGGAACTAAGCAATATCTTGTGGCAAATTTCAACGATTGATGCTTACAATTGCTCTTATAAGAGAGGGCAAGGTGCCTGCCGATAACCGTGTAGCCCTTACACCTGCCCAATGCCGCTGGTTACATAAAAATTTTCCTTATATAAAAGTAGTGGCACAGCATTCACCCGACCGTTGTTTTACCGATAAGGAGTTTGAACTGGCAGGCGTGGAGGTTAAGGAAGATGTAAGCGACTGTGATATTTTCCTGGGAATTAAAGAAGTGCCTGTTGATATGCTTGTGCCTGGTAAGACTTACCTGTTCTTTTCTCATACCAAAAAATTGCAGCCGCATAACCAGCAATTATTCAGAAAGATTATTGAGAAAAATATAACGCTGGTGGATTATGAATGCCTGGCACATGATGATGGGCAGCGGGTGCTGGGATTTGGTTTTTTTGCCGGCGTGGTAGGGGCCCACAATGGTATCATGGCTTATGGTAAACGGACGGGCAGTTTTAATCTGAACCGGGTGCATGCCAATAAGGATTACCGTACTTTGATCCATACTTATTTTGGGTTAAAGCTGCCTAATATTAAGGTAGCCGTAACCGGGAGTGGCCGTGTGGCACATGGCGTGCTCGAAGTAATGAACCTGATGGGGCTTACTGAAGTGGAACCGGATGAATATTTAGAAAGAAAATTCACTTACCCGGTATATGTACAGCTGAAAGGAGCTGATCTTTATACGCATAAAGAGACTAAAACTTATAAACGGGAACATTTTCACAATAACCCGGGTGAGTACAGGAGCAGGTTCCTGCCTTATACAAAATGCACCGACATTTTAATGAATGGTGTTTACTGGGATGAACTGGTGCCCAGGCTTTTTGAAAAAACAGATATTGACGACACTTTTTGTATACAAACCATTGCTGATATCACAGATGATGAACATGGCTCTGTCCCCATCAATCTCGGCGACCAGTCAATAAACGATCCTGTATATGGAGTGGACAGTACCAGCTTTGAAAAAACAGCACCCTATCTTCCCGGCGGTATTGATGTAATGGCTGTTGGTAATTTGCCCAACGAATTGCCCCGTGACGCCAGCCAGTATTTTGGTGAGCAATTAATAAAATATGTGCTGGAGGACCTGGTGAAAGGTAATAGCCCGCTTATTGAAAGAGCTACTATTGTAAATAAAGGCATTATTACTGCACCGTACAGCTATATGAAAGAATACGGAACTGCCTGATCAAAGATTGAGGTAATAATCTTTTAATAATGATACAAAGGCAGGACTATAGTTATTGTTTTCATCCTTAATGCTGATCGTTTCAGTTAATGGATGTTTTTTTTCTTTTTGCAGTAATAATATTCCACGAAAAAAATTATGTGTCGTTGTTTGTTTGAGTAATATTTTTTTCGCAACGTATAATTTAGATGTTGCTGCCAGTTCAATAAAATATTCAACCCGGTGATAAGGCAGCAAAATGGCAAATACCCCTTCTTCTTTTAGTTGACACCCGGCTGCAGTTAATAATTGTTCGATGGTAAGCGTGGTGCTGTGTTTGGCTGCATTTTTCCTGCTGTCACTGCTTTTCAGGTCTTCTTCAAAGAATGGCGGGTTGCTGATAATCAGATCGTATTTGGAAGGAGGATTAAAAGCAGTTATGTCCTGGTGATATATAGAAATCCGTTCACTCCATGGAGCGCTCTCTTTGTTCTCGGTTGCCTGTTGATACGCATCCACATCAATTTCAACGGCATCAATTGCTGCATTGGTTTTTTGCGCCAGCAGCAGGCTTAATAAACCTGTGCCTGTTCCAATGTCAAGTATATTCTGCAGGTTTTTATCCTTTATTTCATTGGCTACATATGCACCAAAAGCACAGGCGTCCGTGCAAACTTTCATCGCACACTTATCCTGGTGAATGGTAAATTGTTTAAATTGAAAATAGTTATTGGGCATTATGATTAATATAATCCGTGTTTACCAGTCAGCCCGGGCAGAAGGAGCAGCACTTAAATCTGCAAAGTCCTTTTCAAGATACTTGTAATAAGCTGTGATGGCAATCATAGCGGCATTATCGGTACAATATTCAAATGCAGGAATAAATATTTGCCAGCCCATCTTTTCGCCGGTTTCTTTTAATGTTTTTCTGAGCCCGCTGTTTGCACTAACACCACCGGCTATGCAAATTTGTTTGATACCCGTTTCTTTTACAGCTTTTTTCAGCTTATTTATTAATATGCTGATAATGGTATGTTGAATGGAAGCACAAATGTCTTCCAGGTTGTCTTTTATAAACTGTTGTCTTTCTTCTTCAGTAGCTGTAAATGTTTCTTTGAAAATGGTGCTGGCCCCGGCATTTTTCAGGAAATAAAGGATGGCCGTTTTTAAACCACTGAAACTGAAATCAAGCCCCGGTATTTGTGGTTCCGGAAAACGAAATTTCAATGGATCGCCGGTTGCGGCATATTTATCTATTAAGGGACCACCAGGGTAGGGAAGACCCAATAGTTTAGCGCTTTTGTCGAATGCCTCACCAGCGGCATCATCAATGGTTTCCCCGATCACTTTCATTTTTACAGGAGATTCGCACAATACAATTTGTGTGTGCCCTCCACTGACTGTTAAACATAAAAATGGAAAGGAGGGTTTGACTGCGGGAATAAGATTGGCGAGTACATGCGCCTGCATATGATGAACAGCGATCAGCGGTTTGTCAAGGGCGAGTGAAAGTGATTTTGCAAATTGTGCTCCTACGAGTAAAGAGCCAATCAAACCCGGGGATTGTGTAAAAGCAATGGCATCAATACCTCCTAAAGTGCAGCCTGCGTTATGCAGTGCATTTTCCACTACAGTTACAATATTTTCCATATGGGCACGGCCGGCCAGTTCAGGTACCACGCCACCAAACTTTTCATGTACGGCCTGGCTGGCAATGATATTGGATAAAATAACTCCATCTGAACAAACAGCTGCTGCTGTTTCATCACAACTTGATTCTATCGCTAAAATATTAACAGCCACAAATAAATTTTGGCAGCAAATTTAAGGGATGTAACGGATGCTTTTGATAATAACTGTGATACCAGCCATACATACACTGGGGGCCAGTACCGTTTTATAACAAAATAAAACATTGCCACCATCAGTAAAAGTAAAGTCCGCCGGAGATTGAATTGGTTCTAACCTTGTTCCATCGGCCAAAGTGATCATAAATCCACATCCATCCAGTTTTCCCCGCAGATCCATGATGGTTCCTTTTGTTTCTTTACAATTTTCATCACTACCTGTATATTGTTTTTTGCAGGAAAATAAGCCAGTCAATAAAAATACCGGGAGTATATACAGCTTTTGCATAATAGGTCATTTTATATAAGCTGACAAACACCTTTAAAAAAGGGTTGCTCCAAAAAATTATTTACTTCTTATTGCCACCACAGGATCCATTCTTGCAGCCCTTGATGCAGGGAAGATGCCGGCGAGTATACCCACTACAAGGCATATAATTACCGTGGTTATTAATAACGGTGCAGAAATATATACAGGAAAATTTAAGGGCCCAGAGAGTATAACTGTAAGGATATAGACAAAGAATAAACCAAAAGCGCCACCCATCAGGCATAGGAGGGCAGCTTCAATCAAGAATTCAAAAAGGATGCTCCTGCTTTTTGCTCCAATAGCTTTTTTTAAACCGATAATACTCGTTCTTTCTTTTACTGTTACAAACATGATATTGGCAATACCAAACATACCCACTATTAAACTGATTACGCCAATAATGCCACCCACAATATTTACGGTGCTGAAAAGACCGGTTATTGCCTGGCTGAATGCTTCCACACTGTTCAGGGAAAAATTATCTTCCTGGGTTGGGCTTAACCTGCGTACCTGCCGCATGATACCTTCCAGTTCATCGTTAAGTGCAGCGGTGCTCACGCCTTCTTTTCCTTTTGCGATGATCACGGTGCCACCCTGTTTTTCATTAATGATCTGCTTGCTGAACTTGTAAGGCAGCATAATACAATTGTCGTATTCCCACCCAATAAAATTTTTACCCTCTTTCTTTATGACCCCAACAATATTTACCCGTTTGCCCTTTACTTCAAAGCTTTTGCCCAATGCTCTTTCAGCACTTCCATATAGTTTTTCTGCATTATCAAAACCAATCAGGCCAACTGCCGCACCACTGTTAAATTCACTGGCAGATATGTACCTGCCGCTTGCGAACTCCAGGGGCTGAATAGAAGTTTGTGATTCCACGATGCCATAAATGATTGCATTTTCAATAATATCATTATTGCTGGAAAGATTACCTGCTGAGCTTATAAGGAAACTGACATCATCGGTTAATTGTGTCCGCTCTTTTATAAGGTCCATTTCCTCGTACTTCATGGCTGGCCTCGCTTGGTATTTCCAGAAGGGTTCATCAGGGCCACCACTGTAATTCCATTTGTCTATATAGATGGTATTGCTGCCAAGGCTCTTCACCTCTGACTGGATATTTCTTTCAAGACTGTTTACAGTTGCAAAAACACCGATAATGCAAAATATACCAAAGGCAACACCAGTAAGACTTAAAGCCGTACGGAGTTTATTTACCTTAAGCTCCTGTAAAGTGAGCCGTAGTGAATTAAGCAGAATGTTGAGCGTTTTGCGCATGACCCAAATTTACATGTAAGAATAAAAATAATTTTTAATTAGTGATAAATGGTCTGCTCAGGAAGAAAAATCTCCTGTTAGTATTACAATTTGTGTAGTTTTTACTAACAATTGTGCAAAATATTAATGTCAACTTTTAAAAAAATATTTTTTTTTCAGAAAAATAAAAATAACTTGCTGTAACAAGCTGATGACAAATATAATCAGCTGCAACCTGATAAAATCCTTCTTAATCCGGAAACTTGAATACTAAAAAATAACTTCTTGCCAGCCTGTAAAAAGGTAATTATTATCGGTACTTATGAATTTTATGATGATAGCTTAATCAAATGGTAACATTTGATTCCCAGTTTTGCGACTTTACTGCTGGTTGCATTACTGGTAATGAAGGATGAGAAGATCTACAAACGAAATATGATAAAAACACACTACCTGTTTAAGAAGGACGGCTATGTCCTGCTGATGAGTATTCTTGCAAGATTATATGTGCCAGCCCCGGTACTTACGTTTCAACCATAACATCATTATACACACTTAAGAATTTCCAGCTAAAAATTTTTTTATGATCAGTACAACTTTACCTTCTTCTTTTACCGGCAAATCAGAAACCCCGAAACGATATTTTTTATACGGAGTTTTTATTGTTTTATCGGTGCTTATAGCTACTGCAGGTAATGCCCAGCAGGTACTTGGCTCTTTTCCTTATATGGATGGTGGTTTTGAATCACAGACAACGGCTGCATTGGGTACCACACTCTCTGCAACCAACTGGTCAAGACAAAGCCAAAGTGGAGCTTCTACTTCAATTGTTACAACCAGTCCGAGAAGCGGTGTAAAATATGCAACTATAACAAGCGTTGCCACTGCATCAAGGAATTTGCAATCACCCCAAACAACTGTTGCCGCCAATGGACCTGCACCCAGTACACAATATGTTGTACAGTTCTTTGTAAAAAATGCAGCTTCAGTAAATAATTTCCAGGCAGGGGTGAGTGTCAATGGAACCACAAATCCAACATACTCAACCGCTGCTGCGCTGGGCGCAAATGCCTCATGGACTAAACAGGTATTTGTATTAACGAATGGAGGAAGTGCACTAAGCACGGCAGGAATTATTCTTCCCGGCAGGGCGCAGGCAGGCACTTTTGATGTGGATGATGTGGTGCTGTATGCAGGTGGTGCAGCTGATGTTACGGCGCCGGTATCTCCCGGGGCAGTAAATGTAGGCAATGCTACTGCCAGCACCTTGGATATAAGCTGGGGTGCAACTGCCGATGTTGATGGCGGTGGTTATGTTGTTGTAAGGTATACGGCTGCTCCAAATGCAGACAACGATCCCAATCAAAATGGTATTTATGCAGTGAATAATACAACCACCAATGGTACAGGTGGCTTAACCGGTACGATCAGGTATATTGGTACAGGTACCAGTTTTACTGACAGTGATCTTGGAACCGGTGGCACACAGTACTGGTACAAAGTATATGCAGTTGATAAAGCGTTTAATTACTCTGTTGAAAGCGAAGGAAACGGTACTACAAGTTCCAGCAGTCTTATACCTCCCACATTGATTGCTGCTGCAGGTGCCACGGTAGATGCTGCCTTTAATGTAACTTTTACAAATGATCCTGCATGGGTAACAGCAGCTGCATCTGCAGCGGTTACTGTTAACGGAACACCGCTTACAGCAGGTTATTCCATCACATCAGGCAATATCACTTTTACACCTGCTTCATCAGTACCTGCCTCATTGCTGCAAACAGCAGGCAGTAAAAATATTATTATTACAGTAACAGGTTATAATAATGCTGCTGTTACACAGCCAATAGCCGCAGGAGCACCAAATAAGCTCGCTGTTGTGGCTCCATTGCTGGCGGCGCCCACAGTCAATGGCGGCACTTTTGCCACACAACCAAGCATAGCAATACAAGATCAATATAACAATATTACCACCAGTACTGCCAATGTAACCGCAGCAGCGGGTACAGGCGGCTGGACAATAGGTGGAACCACCACCGTCGCTGCTGTGAATGGAACCGCAACTTTTACAAATCTTACTGCTTCAGCAAGCGGCGCAGTATCAGGAGCCACGGTTGATTTTACATCTTCCTCTCTTAGCCCGGCAACTTCTGCAGGATTTAATATTCCTGCACCTAATTATATCACCATTTCTGCTCTCAACACGCCGTTAACTGAAAACTTTAACAGCATGAATGCCACCACAGCATTGCCTTTAGGTTTTGTAATACATGCACAAACGGCAACGGCTGTGTTTGGATCTGGTGTAACAACGGTTACCCAGCAGGCAAGTGGAAGTAACCCTACTTCGGGTGGTACCTACAACTGGGGAACCGGCACAACAGAACGTGCCGTTGGCGCCATGACATCAGGCTCTTTTGCAAGTCCTAATAATCTTATGGCCAGGTATCACAATACCAGTGGCATTACAATTGCATCCCTTACTGTTGCGTACGACCTGGAAAGATACAGGATAAACAGTGCGGCAGCATCCGTTAATTTTTATTATTCAACCAATGGTTCAACCTGGACGGCAGTTGCAGCGGGTAATATTGCTGCCGGTGAATTGCCAACCGGTACCAGCGCTTATTTCTTTACACCTTCAGGGACGCCTGCCACTGATAATGGCGGTGTAATTTCTAAATCGGGTATCAGTATTACAGGATTGTCTGTGGCAGATGGAAGTGATGTTTATTTACGCTGGGAACTGAATACCACAGGCGGCAACTCACAGGGCATTGGTATTGATAATATCAGTGTTACTGCACAGGAACTGATACCACATGTACTTGCTTCTTATGTTTCTCAATTATCAGGTGATGTAACAAAAGGTAATATCGATGTTCCGTTGGCTGGATTTACTTTAACGCCGGGTTCTTCTGTTACATTTACAGGTGTTACCGTACTTGGTACAATTGCTACCTTGACGGATGTGTCCAATGTTCGTATCTACAGCGATATAAACGGGAATGGATTGATTGATGGATTTGATGCTGCTGTATCAGGTGCAGGTATTCCATTTGCATCTTCAATGCAATTTACTTTGGCGGAAGCAGTAACAGCTGCCACAACTTATAGTTATTTAATTGTTGCAGATATTAATTTCAACGGTACTTCTACCGATGTTACGGTTAGTATTGACGATGATGCTTACAGTACTACTGTTGGTGTAAATGATGGTTCAATGGCGGCAGTGACCAGGCCGTTTGTTGCACCTCCCGGTACGTCCACCATTTCAGCAGGATCACTTACTGAGCCTTTAACGGTTTCATCATTACTGAATACCCAGGGAGCAGCTGTGGCAAATTTTGATTTTACCATTACCGATGATGGTATCTCACCATCTACAGATTTTGAAAATACTGAAGTGAATGCGCTGATTATAACACCTGGTGCAGGTAATGATATTGCAGACTGGACCCAGGTAATAGCGGGTGCAGAAATTAGTGATGGTGAAAACACTGCAGAAGGTATTATTGATCAGACAAGCATAACATTTATTACCGACCCGGGATCTCTTGGTTTGATCACTGATGATGCAAGTAAAACCTATACACTTAAAGTTTGGCTTAAAAATGATATGGGTACGCTTAAGACGACGATTGATGGTGATAATCTTGTATTCAAGATCAATCCTGCAGGTATTGATTTCGCAGGCAGCCAGTTTACAGGAGGCCAGGAACAAAGCTCTGGCAGCGGTAATAATGCGATCGCAGTAACAGCCTCACAACTTGCATTTGTATCGAATGCAAGCAATGCAGGTACCAATGTTGCCATGTCGCCGGCAGTAACTGTATCGGCAAATGATGCCAATGGTAACAGGGATACAGATTTTACTGAACAGGTAAGTATCACGTCAACGGGTACACTAAGTGGGTCGCCGGTTAGTGTAAGTGCTGTACAGGGACTGGCTGCCTTTAGCAGTTTAACTCATACGGCTGCCGGTACAGGTCTTGTTCTGAATGCAGAGCGCACTACTGCTGGAGACTGGGATGTTCAAAGCAATAGTTTTACTATTACTGTTGTTACAAGCAGCTCAGACTTTTTCCGTTCTAACGTTACAACAGGAAATTGGGGAACTGCTTCTTCCTGGGAATCTTCTGCTGATGGCACTAATGGCTGGATAACTTCAACATTAGTTCCGGGCAATGGCGCAAAAACCATCACTATCAGGAACGGTAATACAATCACTATCGCCACTTCCACTTCTGTTACAGCTGACCAGATCGTTATTGAAAATGGAGGCACTTTAATACAACAGGGAACACTTTCTGTTACCAATGACGCCAGCGGTGATGATATCATTGTTCAAAGCGGCGGTACAATGGCATATGCATTTAACGGCACCACGCCTTCTTATCCTTCAAGCAGCACCATCAGGATAAATGCCGGAGGTGTATTGAGCCTGCGTGCAACTGGTATTACAACTGCAGCATCGGTAATTTATGGTGCCAGTCATATTTACGATGATGCGTCCATTCTTGAATGGGCATTAGCTGCCAGCCCATCTGCATCGGGTATAACATTCTTCCCGAATGCAACTGCAAGTACAGTTCCAATTTTAAGATTTGCACAAACAGTTACTTCCCTTGGCGGCGGCGGTACAACTGTTGTTAATGGTAAAATAGAAATTGCGACTGGTGCTACAGTAACCTTTACAGGTGCTGGTACAAAAACTTTCAGAAATGGTATCAGGGGAGCCGGAAACCTTTCGGCAGGCACCGGTGGTCAGTTTATAATTAATGGTGCTGCGGCAGAACTGGGTGGCACAGGTACACTTACACTTGGTACTACAGGGTTGGCAATTAATTCAGGTACTGTGGTAACACTAAGTTCTAATAAAACCATTGCCAGCAGCGGAACAATCACAAACAATGGAACGCTTGCGTTAAATGGATTTACATTAAATACAAGTGGTGCGTACGCAGGTACGGGTGTTATAAGCGGTTCAGCTGCTTCAGGTTTAAATATTACAGGAACCGGTGCATTTGGAACGCTGAGTTTTGACCAGGGTACTGACGGTACAACCAATGCACTTGCTGCATTAACATTGAACAGGACAAGCAGTGGTACACTAGCACTGGGCAACAAGCTTTATATCCTTACCAGCTTTACTCCAACAGCAGGTGTATTCACTACAAATGATAATCTTGTATTGCGGAGTACATCATCTTCAACTGCGTCTGTGGCACAGGGAAGCAATGCCGGTGGTTATATTACAGGTAATGTTACTGTTGAAAGGTATATTCCTTCAAATGGTAAAAGGGCCTGGAGACTGCTTGCAGTACCGGCTAACAGCACCCGTACCATCAGGCAGGAATGGATGGAAGGTGATGCTAACCCAACTGCAAATTCGAATAACCTTCCGGGTTATGGTACGCTTATCACTACCGGTGTCAGCAGTGAACTTGCACCCGGTGGATTTGATGCAGTTACACCTTCCACTTCTATCCGTTCTTATAACGGCTCTACGTTTGTGGGAATGTCAAGTGTAAATGCATCCATTGCAACAACCGGTGGCTACTTCCTTTTTGTAAGAGGCAGCCGGAGTTCGCTGATCAGTGGTTCAACTACCACTCCAACCGTACTTCGCATAAAGGGGCCTCTCAAAACAGGAGATCAGACAGCTGTAAATGTTTCTGGATTTTCACTTGTTGGTAATCCATATGCATCTGCAATTGACTTCAGCAGGGTAATAGCCAATACAGGTACAACAGGGGTGTACAATGGATTATATATCTGGGATGCCAAGCTGGGTGTCACCGGTGGTTATGAAACCTTCTTTGGTATTGATGGATACCAGGCTGTAACAGGCGGCGGAAGCTGGACTGCCGGGGAAGCAAATTCACTTATTCAATCAGGCGAGGCATTCTTTGTGTATGGAACCGGGCAAATTACAATAGAAGAAAACGACAAGGTTGCCGGCAGTAATACCAAAGGTCTCCGTCCTGCAGCACAATCAGTCGTGTCTAAACTGAAAACAAGACTGCTTGCAGGTGATAAAGCTTATGATGGTAACGTGGTGGTGTTTGATAATAAATACAGCAACGCTGTTGATGGTAACGATGCTGTTAAACTGGACAATCCTGGGGAAAACTTTGCGATTGCCAGGGAAGGCAAAGTGTTGTCTGCCGAAGGCCGCCAGTCATTTAACAGTAATGCAGGTGAAGCAACTTCTATAGTTTACAGCATGAAGAACATGCAACAGCGTGAGTACAGCTTAGAATTTACTGCTACCAACCTTGGCAGTGGTGAAGCCTACCTTGAAGATAAATATCTTGGTACCAAAACACCGGTAAGTTTAACAGGTGTAACCAAAGTAAGCTTCAGCGTAACAGCCGATCCACAGTCAGCAGCAGCCGGCAGGTTCCAGCTGGTATTACGTCCTGCAGCCGCACCGGCAGTTGATAACAGGATCGCTTCTATCAGCGTATATCCTAACCCGGTAGAAACAAGTACAATGAATGTACAGTTTGTTAAACAGGCAAAAGGTAAATACAACCTGAAGCTGGTTGATCTCAGCGGCCGTGTGGTGTACAGCAGTGTACGTGAACACGCAGGTGGCAGTGCAGCACAGTCAGTGCAGTTACCGGCAGCCATCAGCAGGGGTTCTTACCAGCTGGTGATCACCAACCCTGACAAAACCAAACAAGTACAACAGTTATTCATCAATAAATAAAACAACCAGTAAAAAGTAAAATATGCAAAACATAAAACAAATTATAAATAAGGC
Source organism: Ferruginibacter sp. (assembly GCA_047600665.1). Classification (GTDB taxonomy): domain Bacteria; phylum Bacteroidota; class Bacteroidia; order Chitinophagales; family Chitinophagaceae; genus Ferruginibacter. Next base: position 1,119,404 of record JASGKJ010000001.1, on the reverse strand, counting down.
AGTTCCTGCATTAATGCTTGGTATTGTGATACCGGCAATAGGCCTGGCTCAGCCGGGAGCACTCCCCAGTGGTCCTGAAGTAGGTGGTGGAGAAGACCAGAATCCTGATGCAGTACCATTTGACGGGAATATGAACCTTGTATTTTTAGGTATAGGGGTACTGTTTGCAGTACTCATTATATGGCAGGAGATCAGGAAAAGGAGGAAGCTGCAGGGAAGTAATGTAAAATAGTCTTTACCTTAAGCATCATATACAATGCACCTCATTTTTTGGGGTGCATTTTTTATATGGAAGACTCGAACAAAAGAACGATTTTTGCGGATTAAAAATGAATTGATGCAGAGCCCGTATATACTTTACTCGGATGGTAATGGAAATATTTTTGAGGATACATCATTGTATGTAACCGGCCGTAGTGGCTGGGATGCAGTGCCAATTCCTGCCGATGAATGGATAGAATTGCCGGAAGGAGGTAATTTATATGAGTTGCCTGGCCGCCGTGGGATTGGTATTGATGTAAAGACAGGGGAGATGAGGCTATGTGAAAAAGGCTGGGCAGTAGCGGCGTTTATACCCCCTGCCCACACAGGTTTGTATATTGCTGCGTATGAAACAGCAGCTGATGCGCCCACGCTGCCGTTGTTTTGCTATACTGCCGCAGGCTGGCTCAATAATCAATTTTATGTGCCTGCAGTAAGAATAGAACAGGATATACGCCAGGATTGTGCCGGGTATGATGATAAAATAATAAAAGCGGGAACAAAAGCATTATTAAGTGCCTATCCGCATAACCGCCTTGTAAAGCATCTGATGGAGAATTGCTGCATGACTTACAATTGCCCTGCAGCAAGAAATTTTGCTATGGGCCGGTGGGAGTGTCCTGTGCCATCTTCTCCTGCATGCAATGCTAACTGTATCGGGTGTATCAGTTTTCAGCCAACAGAAGAAACCATTGTAAGTACACAGGACAGGCTTACATTTAAACCCGCCGCTGAAGAAATAGTGGAGTTTACTGTGCCGCATCTTGAAACAGCTCCTTATCCTATCGTGAGCTTTGGCCAGGGATGTGAGGGAGAACCATTGCTGATGTGGGAAACCATCCGTGAAAGTATTCTTGAAATAAGAAAGCACACCAATAAAGGAAGTATTAATATAAATACCAACGGCAGTAAGCCTGATGCGGTAAAAGCCTTGTGTGAAGCCGGTTTGAACAGCATACGGGTAAGCACCAATTCTGCAAGAGAAAAAATTTATACTCCTTATTACAGGCCGAATAATTATGGATTTGATGATTTGCTTGAAAGTTTAAAAGTGGTACGCAGTTATGGTGGCTGGACAAGTATCAATTATTTTGTTTTTCCCGGCATGACCGACAGCGTGGAGGAATATGAGGCATTGCGCAGGCTTATCATTGATACAGACCTCTGCATGATTCAGTGGCGTAATTTTAATATCGATCCTGACTGGTACCTGGGAAAAATTGGTGTAACAGATACGGGTGAGTGCCTGGGTATTAAACAGGTAATGGAATTATTAAGAGAAGAATTTCCGGCGCTTAAATTTGGCTATTTTAATCCTTCCATTGAAAGAATAAAAGGGAATTACGAGGCTGATTTTGCACATTGATTTTGTTACGGGCATTTGTACTTATGGCAACATGGGTTGCATCGCACACTTCAACAGCAGGTCTGCTATTAATTATTTTATCACCACATCGTTGATCACTTTTTCACCAAGGGCTTCATTCACCCTTTCAATGATCTTTTCTTTTTGATAGAGGAGTTCATTTTTAAGAGGGGCAACCTGGGTACTGATAAAAAGTGTGTGGTTGATGATTTTAATACTGTCCGTGTATTTGGCAATCGTTTTACCCATTACCTGTTCCCATACATCACCTATCTGCAATGCCTGTATACCGCTTTTTAAGCGGCTTTTCTGAAGAAATAACTTCATCGCTTCCTGCATTGATAATTCTCCCATATTGTAAAATTAGTGCATCGCCGGCTAAGGGAGCAATATTATTTACCCCGGGATAGCTCATCAAGGGAATCTTTAATTACTTCGTAAACTTTTTCCAGCTCTTCTGCTGATATGCAATAAGGTGGCATTATGTAAATGATATTCCCCAGTGGCCGGAGAAAAACACCTTTTGATAAATAATAATTATATGCGGTTTTCTGGATGCTGTTAAAATAAGAACTGTTCTCTTTTGTGTTGAACTCAACAGCGATGATGGTGCCTGTTTGGCGTACCTGCTTTACAAATGGGTGACTGCTGATCTTTTTTGCAAAGATTGTATGGTTGTTGACTATTTGTTGTATTTGCAATTGGCATTTTCCGGAAACCAATATTTTCATGCTGGCATTGGCTGCAGCGCAGGCCAGGGGATTGGCCGTATAAGAATGACCATGAAAAAATGTTTTTGTTTTGCTGTCGTCATAAAATGCATCGAATATTTTTTGTGAACAAACAGTAACCCCTAATGGCATAAACCCACCGGTGATGCCTTTGCTGAGGCAAATAATATCCGGTTGATCATTTAAATATTCAATAGCAAAATTTTTACCTGTTCTTCCGAAACCGGTCATTACTTCGTCTGCAATGCAAATGATATTTCCCTGTTTTGCAACACCAATCAATTCATCAAGGTATTTTGCTTCATACATCTGCATGCCTGCAGCGCCCTGCACCAATGGCTCAAAAATAAAAGCTGCCACATTACCTGTTCCTGCCCATTCTTCCAGCTGTTGTTTTATTATTTCAATGTTTGATGCTGAAGGAAGCGGCAGTCTTTTAACTTCAAACAGGAAAGGGTCAAATGCCGCATTAAAAGCATTTCTTTCGGCCACACTCATGGCGCCAAATGTATCTCCATGGTATGCGTTTTCAAATGCTATGATGGTCGTTTTATTTTGGATACCCTGGTTATACCAATACTGGATAGCCATTTTTAATGCAACCTCCACGGAAGTTGAACCATCATCTGAGAAAAAAACTTTAGAAAAATGCCCGGGTAAAATATCTATAAGACTGCTGGAAAGATCTATTGCAGGGGTGTGTGTAAACCCGGCAAATATTACATGCTCTAAAACTTTAGCCTGTTCTGCAATGGCAGTTGCTATATGTTCATTGCAATGCCCGTGAATATTCACCCACCAGGAAGATATTGCGTCAATGTATTCCTTTCCGTCAGCAGTGAACAGTGTGCAGCTTTTTGCCTTCACCACATGCAATGGCGGATCCGCAGTTTTCATCTGTGTAAACGGGTACCATATATGATCATTTCCTGTTGACATAATCATAAATTTATTGAAACTGTTTTTGCAAATGCAGCAATTGTATCCGCATTGATCTTGTCAAACAGTGGGATTGAAAAAAGTAATGGGAGCCTGGTGTATTGCAATATATAATCCCTGGTAGATCCAACTGTAACACCACTAAACACTATGCCCTTTAATGATATGTCTCTTTGTTGCAATGCTTCAACTGTGAGTAATGTATGATTGATGCTTCCAAGATAATTGTTACTTACAACAATGGCCGGAAGGTTTAATTGTATCATCAAATCAATATTCAAAAAATTATTTGCAAAAGGGCTCATAATGCCTCCGGCTGTTTCCACAATAATTTCATTGTTTGTAACAGGTAAAGAAAAATCAGATGATTTTATTTCAATTCCATCCATGGCTGCAGCAAAATGTGGTGATGCAGGTATAGTAAGTTTATGTCTTTCAGGATGGATCGTACATGCAGGATTACTTACATTTCTTTGAACAAATAAACTATCTGAATTATTCAGCTCACCTGCCTGCACCGGCTTCCAGTAGTCATAGCCAAGTGCCTGGCACATTACAGCCGAGCAGACCGTTTTGCCAATCCCTGTATGTATGCCTGCAATGATCACACTCATTGTTCAAAATTTTTTATTGCTTCTGCAAGGTTATCAATTTCATTTTTAGTGTTAAAGCTGTGAATGCATATTCGTATTCTTTCTTTGCCAGCAGGAACGGTAGGAGATAATATAGGGCGGACAAAGAAACCACTGTTAAACAAATAAGTTGCCAGTGCTTTTGTCTTGAAATTATCACCCACCATAATACCCTGGATGGGAGAGTAACTGTCAATAAAATCAATATTGTTTACCCGGCTGATGGACTGCCTGAAATAATTTACCAGTTCATACAGGCTGTTCCTGTCTGCGCCAGGCAATAAATCATAAACCTGTTGCAGCAAATAATAATTGTGCGGCGGTAATGCTGTTGTGAATATAAATGACCTTGCCTGGTTTAATAAATAATTTCTTAGTGTATTGCTGCCTGTTACAATGGCGCCGTGCAGGCCGAGCGCTTTGCCAAAAGTATGCACCACGGCATATACTTCATCCTGCAATTTGTATTTTGAAACCAGTCCATCGCCTTTATCACCAAACACACCGGTGGCATGCGCTTCATCCACCACCAGTAATGCGTCATGTTTTTTGCATAAGGCGCTGATTTCTCTCAGTGGCGCTTCATCGCCATCCATTGAATAAATCGACTCTATGGAAACGATCTTTCTTCCTGCAGCCACCTGTAATTTTTTTTCAAGATCGGTCATGTCATTGTGCCTGAACCGGAGCCTGTTGGCATAGCTCAGCCGCATACCATCAATAATGCTGGCATGTATATATTCATCTGAAATAAAGGTATCTCCTTTGCCGGCTATGCAACTGAATAAACCTACATTGGCCATATAGCCTGTATTGAAAATAAGACCGGCTTCACGGCCATGAAATTTTGCAATTATTTGTTCTGTTTCTTCTGCTATGGCTGAGTTGCCGGTAATGGAACGGGAACCTGTTGCTCCGGATGGGAGATCATTGTTTACAATATTAAGAATATGGCTTTTAGCAAAACCAAAGTAATCATTGGAACTGAAATCGGTCTTGTCATCTGCGTATACCAGTGTACGTAAGGTGCCAACAGCTTTTTTTTCATCCAGCTTTTGCTGCAGGTATTCGTCAAATTGGCGGTTTGCCTCCATGTATTTATTTCACACAACGGGCACAAAGAAAACAACGAAACAACGCCGTTGTGTACTTAGTTCCCGTTGTTTCGTTGGTGAAATTATATTGCTGCAGGTTCTTCTATACTTTTAAAGGCTTTTCTTGGTGTAAGCCCCAGCATTTTGAACATCTGCATATCGGTATCAAAATCAGGATTTGGGGTGGTTAACAGTTTTTCTCCTGCAAAAATGGAATTGGCACCGGCCATAAAGCAAAGCGCCTGCTCAGCAATGGTCATTTCATTCCTGCCGGCAGACAAACGCACCACGCTTTTTGGCATAATGATCCTTGCAGTGGCAATCATCCGCAGCATTTCGTCTATGCCCACCCGTTGGTTATTTTCAAGCGGGGTGCCCTGCACAGCCACCAGCGCATTGATGGGGACTGAATCAGGATGCTGTTCCATGGTAGACAAAGTGTGCAGCATTTTTATACGGTCTTCATCAGTTTCTCCCAAACCAACAATACCGCCGCAGCAAACACTCAGTTTTGCCTTCCGCACATTGTTCAGCGTGTTCAGCCTGTCCTCAAATGTTCTTGTGGTAATGATATTATTATAATTATCACTGCTTGTATCAATATTGTGATTGTAAGCAAAGCAACCGGCTTCTTTCAGGCGTTCTGCCTGTTCGTAAGTAAGCATACCCAGTGTGCAGCAAACCTCCATACCCATATCGTTTACCTCACTCACCATTTCAAGCACCCGGTCAAAGTCCCTGTTGTCCCTCACCTCACGCCAGGCTGCACCCATACATAACCGTGAGGCACCGTTCGCTTTTGCAATGGCTGCTCTTTCTTTTACCCGTTCAACGGTCATCAGCGGTTCCACTTCCACACCAGTATGATAACGGGCAGCCTGCGGGCAATAAGCACAATCTTCCTTGCAACCGCCTGTTTTAATGGAGATAAGGCTGCTGATCTGTACTTCAGCGTACGCCTTGTTCTGGCGGTGTACGGTTGCAGCATCAAATATCAGGTCCAGCAGCGACCGGTTGTATATTTCATTGATCTCTTCAAGCGTCCAGTTATTTCTTACTGTCATGGGATGGCGTTTAGTATGATAAGGCAAAGATATTATTTAGTAAGATTCACTTTCATTTGGAAAGTCTTTTGATTTTACATCCGAAATGTACTGTTTTATGGCACCCGTCACCTGTTCATCCATATTAAGATAGCGGCGTAAAAACCTTGGATTAAACTCCGTATTGATACCGAGCATATCATGCATTACCAGTACCTGGCCATCGCAATGATTACCGGCACCGATACCAATAGTGGGTATACTTAAACTGTCTGTTACTTCTTTTGCAAGGACGGCTGGTATTTTTTCCAGTACAATGGCAAAGCAACCTGCTTCCTGCAATAACAAAGCATCCCTTCTTAGTTTATCTGCTTCCGCTTCCTCTGTTGCCCTTACCACGTATGTACCAAACTTATTGATGGATTGCGGTGTTAAACCCAGGTGACCCATAACAGGCACACCGGCACTCACAATCCTTTTTACTGATTCAATAATCTCTTCGCCGCCTTCCAGCTTTACGGTATGGCCGCCGCTTTCTTTCATTATACGTATGGCTGATGCCAGCGCTATTTCTGAATTGGACTGGTAATAACCAAAAGGAATGTCCACCACTATCAATGCTCTTTCCCTTGCCCTCACCACGCTTTGTGCATGATAAATCATCTGGTCCAGCGTAATGGGCAGGGTGGTGGTATGACCGGCCATTACATTACTGGCGCTGTCACCAACCAGGATAATATCAATGCCTGCCTGGTCAAATAATTTTGCAAATGAAAAATCATAGGCCGTTATCATGGAGACTTTTTCCCCGGCCGCTTTCATTTTTTGTATGGTATTGGTGGTTACTTTTTTGTATTCTTTATCAGGAGCCATGGCAGATTTATTTAATAAATGTGAAGAGTAATTGGTCCTGCATTAGAATAAAACAATACTCAGAATAAGTTGGCGGCGTAAATGTAGAAAAGATTTTGATTAATATTAAAGGAATTTTTAAGCAGTTGGTATGCCAGCTTTCTATTGCTTAATAACGTTGCTTACCATTTTACCGCCACTTTACCAATGCTGTTTCTTTTTTCAAGATAATCATGTGCTGCTGCAATTTCACTTACATCAAAAATTTTGCTTACGGTTGGTTTAAACACCCCTTCATCCGCCAGCTTAACAACGTTTTCGAGACAGCGTTGCAATACCTTTGGTTTATGATCTGCTATTTTCAGCATATTAACACCAATCATAGATTTGGATGGCATCATAAACATAATGGGATGATAAAAACCAAAACCAATAGCATCTTTTATTTTGCCAAAAATGTTTTTATCATTCATGCCGGATGCGCCATAACAGATCAGCCTGCCACCGGGTGCAAGCAGGTGCATCCCTTTTTTTACTGATTTGCCACCTATCGCATCAAAAATAACGTCTACGCCTTTTCCCCCCGTTATGTTTTTTACTTCTGTTTCAAAATCTTTTATTTTATAATTAATGGGGTGATGCACACCTAACGAAATAATATGTTTGAATTTTTCTTTACTGCCTGCTGTAGTAAAAATTTCGCATTCTTTATAAGCGGCATACTGTATCAATGCTGTGCCCACACCACCTGCACCTGCATGGATCAATACTTTATCCCCTTTATATAAGTTCACCATCTCTGCCGCAGAAAAATAAGCTGTGCAGTATTGTGTAGTTAACGCTGTTGCAACAGCAGCATCCATATTGCCCGGTATTTTAGCAACAGCAGTTGCTTTTGTAACAGCATATTCACTGTATCCGCCAAAACGTGTCATGGCCATTACCCGGTCGCCTTTTTGAACATTCGTTACATCTTTACCTGTTTCTTCCACAATGCCAGCCACATCATAGCCAGGAACAAAAGGAATTGGCGGTGCTTCTTTATACATGCCACGTCTTGCCACCACATCAGCGAAATTTAAACCGAACACTTCTGTTTTTATAAGCACTTCATCATCCTGCGGAGAAGGTTTGGGTACTTCACGCATTTCAAATGCTTTGTCAGCATTCCCCGTTTTTATAAGCATTATTGCTTTCATCTGCTGAAATTTATCAGGGTGTTATTCAAATAATTCAAGTTTATTTTTTGGCCTGCGTTTATCCAGCCATTCAAAATTTGGCAGGTAGCGCTGCCCCTCTGGTATCTGCCTGATCGGGTAGAGCGTACCGTCCACCTGGTTTATAAATTTTACTTTATTCACCTGCCGGTTGACAAAATAAATATCGATCACATCTCCCTGGCAGCGGTTCATGCCGGTAAAGGCACTATCATCGTCCTGGGGATAAAAAATGCTTTCGGCAGGTTGTCCTCTCGACCGCATATAATCTATATTACCGTCTTTAAAGTAGCCGTTCAGTGTTCGTCCTGCTACCTGGTTATATATTTGTTCATTCACCTGGTTAATCATCATGCCATTGTAAAAAACATAGATACGGTCGGCCTTTTTATTTTTTGTAAATAAATGGATCGTATCACCGGAAACCTGTGATTTATTACTGAATACAAGCGGCTCCTGGAACAGCCTGAAAACAGAATCAAGTGATGAATAATAAAGACTGTCACAAACAGCCTGCATGGAATCATTATATATCCTTACATTATGAAACGCAAGAAAATACCGTATCGTATCTCCTGCATTTGTTTTTAAGCTGTCTGGTTTGGCTATAACGATACTGTCTTTTACAGTGCTGTCATGCTGCAATTTTGAAATAATCACAGAGTCTCGGGTTGGCAGAATATTTCTTTTACCAAGTGTATCCTTTTCAAAAGCTGCTGTTGTATCAAGCGACACAATTTCATTTGCAGCAGAATCCTTGAAGGCTGGCATACTGACTTTTTCTTTTACAACCGTGTCTGCTTTTGCAATTGGAATGGTGTCGGGCAGTTGTTTCTTAACCGAATCTGGCAATGGGGGTGGTAATATTTTACCTGGCTTAATTGCTGTATCTGCTTTTGCGGGTGGATTAATACCGCCACGTGGCTTTTTGCCGGGAAAACCTCTCTTTATACCTTTTGTGCCAGGTTCTTTTTCAATTTCATTCTTAGCGGGGTTGTCTGTACCTGATGCATCAATTATAGTGGTTGTTGTTAATGTGTCCTGCTTCAGCGTTACCAGGCTGTTTACACTATCCCTGCTCTGTACTCCTGAAAAAAGAGTGTCCGCTGCAACAAAAGTGCTGTCCCTTCCTTCCCCTTTAAAAATAAGTACGGGCTTGCGGGAGGCTAAAAAAGTTTTTTTATTCTTATCTGAAAAGATCTGGCCGCCAAATACAGTATAACCATTCACACTGTCAACTATTATTGCATTCCCTTCCAGTTGGGCAATACCACTTGCTTCATCAAATGCCATATTATTTGCGGTGTAACGTCTTGTGCTGTCTTTTATAATACTCCTGCTTCCAAAAAAAGCTTTCCCATTTTTAAGGTCGTAAGTACCGCTGGTCGTGTATATATCACCACCGTCTTTACTTTTTATAAATGTAGCTGTAATAAACGTGGCCAGTTGTGTTTGGGTATTATACTGCATGCTGTCAGTAGTAATATCATATTTCGGGTCAACAAGATGTACATTTTCTTTAAAGAATACGTCTTTGGTTTCTGCATAATATACACCCCGTTCGCTGGTGAGTGTTGTTTTGCCATTCACCACTTTACCCCCGCTTTGATATTTTCCTATACTTGTTTTCAGGTCGTATTCCAGATCTTCAGTATAAAGGGTACCTTTTTTATCAGTAAGCCGTACGCCTTTTTTCAGGTAGGCTATTCTTTCATTACCGATGTATTTCAGGTACTGGGAGTAGGTGTGTATACTGTCCTGCTGGTTTATATGGATATTGCCAAACGCTTCAAGAATATTGGTGGTTTTATTAATAGAGGCGCTGTCGCAGGAAAAAATGGTAAGTCCTTCTTTTAAAATTACATTGCCGGCAATGGTTTGAAAAGAGTTGAGTGAGTCAATATGTTTTTCCCGGAGACTTTTTCCTTTTAATATTTGTATGAGTCTTGTAGTATCTCTGCCGGGAACTTGTGCAGCAATTGTATTAAACCAAACAATACTGCAGCAAAAAAGGAAGACTTTAATAAAGCGTATATCAGTCCGTTTCAATACGATTGCTTTTGAACGGTTGCAATTTCAACTATTATTTACAAACAGAAACACAAAATCTGTGAAAAAAACACGCATTTAGTTTACGGTTTTATATAATAAGGTGCGTTTACAGTATCAGGTAATGGCTGCATCAATGGCCCGGATTTATCTTTTTTACCAAATACGGATATGTTGACATAGCGTTTTGGATGAAGCCTGAAATCATCCAGCAACAAATTTAGTTTATTGGAAGTTGCATTCAGGTTATTATATAACCTGGTGTCATTCATTAACAGGCCCAGCGTACCCTTATCGCTGTTCACTTTTGCAATAGTATTTTTGAGTTCCGTCACTGTACTGTTCAGAGAAGTCAATGTTTTTTCAAAATCAAGTTTGGCAAGTTTATCCGTTGCTGTTGCCGCATTGTCCATGATGGGGCCAAGCTTTTCAGTGTTTTTATTCAGTGCATTGGTAAATGCCTGCGTATTGTCCAGCGTTTTTGAGATATTACTGCTTTGTGCATGTATCAGGCCCTGTAACTGGGCTGTGGTGGCAGCCAGCGAAGCCGTAATATGATTAAGGTTGATCAATACATTTCTCAAATTGCTTTTTGCATTTGTATCAAGGATGTCGTTGGCAGAGCCCAGTAATTTATCCAGTGAAGCAGAGGCGCTGGTAACAGCTGTCATTAAAGGATCGGGAACAAAATTGGTCCTGATAGAATCCCCGTTTTTTTTATAAGCAGCGCTGTTGCCCTGTTTTATTTCTATCTGTACATTTCCCAGTAAAGATTTCGATATCATGGCATAGGCATCTTCCGTTATGCCAATATCATCTTTCATACCTATATCAACCTGCAGACGTCTTTTATCAGCACCCCATTCAATAGCTGATACGGTGCCTACCTGTTTACCAAAAATGACCACGGGATTGCTGGTGGTAAGTCCCTGAATATCCTGGAATGTGGCAAAATAATGAACCGTTTTGCCATTAAAACTTTTTCCTTTCAGGAAATTAAAGCCGAGGATTAATAATGCTATAGCAATTGCCGTTAGTGAGCCTACCTTAGTTTCGTTAGAGATGGTCATTTTATTTCCACGTTAGATTAAGGGCAAAAATAGGGAATAATTCCCGGCAGCAGCTTTTCAGCAGTATGATTTAGAGATATATACCTGTGCTTAAGAAACAGGTATGCCTATTTATATTGATCTGAATAAATTTCCGGTAATTGTTATGCTTAAGGCTTTCCTTTACCAGTAGCTTCTTCCAGCACCTTCTTTTCTTCAGTCAGGCTGTCTTTGCCGCCGGAAGTGTTATTGTTCTTCCCGCTTTCAAGTTCCTGTTTGTAACGTTTTACAGCACGGGCAATACATTCAGCCAGTTCCTGCTGGCCTTTTTCGCTGTTCAGGTAACGTTCGTCATTATGATTGGTGATGAATCCTGTTTCAACAAGTATGGCCGGCATATTGGTAGCCTGCAGTACCCATATACCTTTCTGCCGCTGGTTGGTGCCAAGTGCTTCACGGTCGGTGGTGGCCACTTCGTCGTTTACATATTCCGCCAGCTTGATACTTTTTTCCTGGTATCTTTTGGCATGTACCTGTGCCATCATCCGGTATTCAGGCGCACTAAAGTCAATACTGTTATAAGTGCTGTCGTTGTCTGTTTCCACTTCCATCTCTTCCTCGTTCTTCATCAGCGCTTTTAATTTTTCACTGGTTTTGTGGGCGGCAAACAACCATACACTGGTACCGCTCCGCTGGCTGCCGATTTTATAATATTCATACACCGGAACTACAGTAGAGTAGGGATGCGCTACTTTTTTTCTTTTTTTTCCTTTTCCTGTATAAGTATAACGGTACCTGGTTTCCACCCTTGTACTTATTTGCCTTCTGCCTTGCTTTAATGCAACAGCATCAGCATGTATACATACAAAAAGATCACCTTTGTTTTCGTTGGCAATATTTGCTTTTTCCGGGGGAGACTGGTAGATATCTGTTGTACGGGTGGGAACGATCTTTACATCCGGGAGCTGTTTTCTAAGTTCTTCCACCAGCTTAGTGCTGATGGCAAGGGTAACATTTTTTTCATAAGAACCGAGGCCACCTTCATAGGCTCCATGTGCACCATAATCCTTACCGCCATGACCGGCATCCACGATAATTGTTTTTACCAGTTTTGAAGTTTGGGCAATAGATTGATTGATGAAAAAAATACCGGCTAGTATCAGGGGTACACAACATTTGGTTCTGAACATATTCAATCAGGTTTACCGGGGGTTAGTAATAATAAGGAATCCTTCACAACTAATTATGGCTAATACCTTTATTTTTGCCGCAACTGCGATGAAGAACTGTCACAAAGGTAAGGCAAAATATATATCTGCTCCTGTTGCAATGCTGCTCCTGGTTCTATTAACGGCTGCTGTAAGGCCTGAAGTATCTTTTTCTGCAAAATTTTACAAAGCTTTAACCACTGATACAGTGCCCGGGCCGCTGTCAGACAGCACTGATACCCTCAAAACATTTCCTGTGTCAAAAGACAGTCTGAGGCGTAAAAGTTTAAGAGGGGATAAAAATATAACAGATAGTTTTCCTGCGAAGACAGATACATTTAATGTTAAAATGTCCAAAGATTCACTGGATGCCCCGGTGGTATATCATGCAGATGATTCGCTGGTGATGGATGTACCGGGGAAGAAAATTATTTTATATGGCAAAGGCTCCAATACCAAGTATCATGCAAATGAATTGAAAGCACCTGTGATAACATTTGATCAGAAAACCAATATTGTTTCCGCAAATTTTACAAAAGACAGTACCGGGAAAGTAATTGCTTCACCCACTTTTAAACAGGACGACTTATTTACAGTAAGCGACAGTATGCAGTTTAACCTTAAAACCGGGAAAGGGCTAACCAAGGGTACTTATACCCAGCAGGGTGAAATGTATGTTTACGGGGAGAGAATAAAGAAGATAGATTCTACTTCTTTTTATGCATTGCGTTCGAGGATCACCACCTGCAACCTGGATACACCACATTTTGCATTTGTAAGTAAAAAGATAAAATTCATCAACCAGAAGTTTGCCGTAACCGGGCCGGTGCATCCCGAGTTTGAAGGCGTGCCATTACCGGTGTACCTGCCCTTTGGTATTTATCCCATGTACCAGGGGCGGCATTCGGGGCTGATAGCGCCAACGTTTACCTCCAGTTCTCAATTTGGTATTGGTATGGAAAGGCTGGGTTATTATAAGGTGCTGAGTGATTACTGGGATGTGACGGTCTATGGCACTTTTTATTCCTATGGTGGGTGGAACCTGAATCTGGCGCCACGTTACTATAAGCGCTATCGCTACCAGGGTAATTTTGCCATCAATATCCAAAGGACAAAGAATAATTTTAAAGGGGATCCTGATTATTCAACCGTTAATACCTTTTTTATTAACTGGTCGCACAGTGCAGATACAAAATCAAGGCCGGGAACAACTTTCAGCGCCAGTGTAAATGCCGGCAGCAGTAAGTATAACAGTAATGTGCAGACGAATATCCAGCGCAACTATAATAACATATTCGGATCCTCCATTAACTATTCAAAAGTGTGGAAAGACAGGCCGTATAATCTTTCGCTGGTGGCCAACCACTCACAAAACACCAACCTGAGCCAGATCAGTGTAACGCTGCCTACAGCAAACTTTAACCTGAATACGATCTATCCATTCCGCCGTAAAGAAGTGGTGGGGGCTTATAAATGGTATGAAAACTTTGGTATCGCACTCAACTCAAATGTATTGAGTCAAACGGTGTTTTATGATGATACCGCAAGAGATAAAAGACCCATCCTTACACAGATAACACAAAACTGGAAATGGGGTGCCACACACAGTGTTCCTATTTCCTTATCGCTGCCGCCGCTGGGTCCTGTACAGGTATCCCCGGGTGTTTCTTATTCCGAAAGATGGTACCAGCAAAAAACAACTTACGCATGGGATACACTGGCTAAAAAAGTAGACACTACTATTCATAAAGGCTTTTATTCCGCAAGAGAAATGTCGTTCAGCCTCGGTGCAAGCACCCGTATTTTTGGCATGTTTGGTTTTGGCAAGAACTCGAAGATACAGGCAATAAGGCATGAGATAAGGCCCAATATCGGTATCAGCTATAAACCTGATATGAATGGGAAGTATTTTAAGAGGGTACAGGTAGATACTGCGGGCAGGATCACACAGTATAACGTTTACCAGGGCAATACATCAGGGGCCTATGGAGCCGGTGAATTTGGCGGGCTTAGTTACAGTATCGACAATGTGGTACAGATGAAGGTGAGGGATAAAAAAGATACATCGGAAGGCGCTGTGAGAAAAGTCACCCTTATTGATGGTTTCAGTATCAGCGGTAATTACAACTTCCTTGCTGACTCATTCCAGTTCTCTCCATTATCCATCAGCTTCAGGACAAACCTGTTTGAAAAAATAAATATTACCGGTTCTGCCAGTTCAAATCTTTACCAGGTAAACAGCGAAACAGGCCAGCCTGTTAACCGGCTTATATGGAAAGATAAACCGCTTTCTCTTGGAAGGCTTACGAATGGGCAGCTTTCTGTACAAAGCAGCATCAGTGGTGGCAGCAAAAATGGAAACAGTGGTAATACCAATAATCTTGCCACCGGCAGTGGTAAAGTATTGAACCCGATCACGGGCCAGTTTCAAACCGATTATGAAGCTGAAGCTGCCTATATACGGAATAACCCTGCCGAGTTTACCGATTTCAGTATTCCATGGTCTATCAGTTACGGTTATACGCTTAGTTTTTCAAAGACATTTCAAACTGCCACCAAACGTTTTAAAACGAATTACAATTCCAATGTTACGTTTAATGGCACACTTGGCCTTACAGAGAAATGGCAGATCGGGATGAACACCTATTATGACATCACCAACAAGCAACTGGGGCTTGTAACGATGACGGTGGCAAGGGAGATGCACTGCTGGCAGATGGCGATCAGTATTTCTCCAATTGGACGGAGCCGTTATTTTACCATTACCATCAGTCCTAAATCATCCCTCCTCAGGGATCTGCGTATAAACCGGTCCAGGTACTTTTTTGATCAATAACTCCTATTTTTTCCGCACCACCATCTTTTTTCATTTTATTTCAGCAGAGTTATATCCGCCTATCTCTCCGGGTGTTTTTCACCTGATTCCCGGGTTTTTTCCCATTAAAAAAACGGGGAAAATACCCATTGACAAATCAACGTATCATTCCAATATTTGTATTGTAAATGTTATTATATAAGTGCCCTTCCGGAGCCGCCACGGGATAGTGTTAATTTCTCATCCATACAGCAGTTAATCGACATTTGGTTAATGCTATCCCGGCCCCGGAAATTTAAAATATTAAAGAAGCAGGGAAGAGAGGACCTGCGTCCGACTATAGCTGGAGAATGTGTAATAAAAAAGTTGCCGGCCTTTCCAGGCTGGCAACAATTACACTTAAAAACTTACGCTTAACTTAATCAACCCAATATTTAAAGCTTCCCTGTGTTGGCATAAACTGGTTATCCAATTATAACCCTCCGGGTAATTTTCTCGTTTTTATCTTTAAAGATCAATTCAAGTGTGTATAATCCGGGCGGAAATGCGGATACATTAATATTGATTTTGTTTTCGCCGGGCATCAATATATTTTTCCGGGTGTAAACATTTTTCCCGAACGAATTATATAGCACAACCTGTACTTCTGCCTGTGTTTCTGACAATACAGAAGTGGTCAGGATGTTTTTTACAGGTACCGGGTAAGTATTTATTGCCGGCCGGCCCGACAGGAAATCCTCCAATACTATTTCATAACAGGAAGAGGTATCGGTGCAGCCATCTTTTTCAAGTTTTACGGCATAGATGCCCACCTGCGATGCTGTAAATGTCTGGCTCATTTCACCTGCAATTACATTACCAGTACTGCAGTTCATCCACTGGTAGCCGGCATTATTTATATCAGCCTGTAAAGTTCTTTTAGTTTTGGTAACAGCAGTATCAATTTTAATTACAGTAAGATTAGTTGTTATGATGCTGTCGCAACCGCTGTTGCTGGTTAAGGTGCTGGTATGCCCGGTATTATTTTGAATATTGTTCAAAATACTGTTATCCGGGAAAGTATAGCTGCTGCCTGCACATACAGTTATATTCTCTGTTTGTGAAGAAACCGTACCTATTCGCAGGTGTGTAATAATAATGCTGTCGCACCAGGGAGCCCTTGGGAATACGCTGGTATGATCGGTATTGTCCAGAATATTCGTGATCGTTGTATTATCAGGAAAAGTATAGCTGCTGCCCGGGCATACTGCTATTTGTTGTGAAACTTCGGCAGGGCCGGCTGATACAAGAATTTCAGAAATGATAAGACTGTCACAACCGCTTACGGAAATAAAATGACTGGTATAATTGGTGTCTCTCTGTATATTGGTAATAACAGTGCCATCGGGAAAGGTATAATCCTGGCCTGCACAAATGATCCATGCCTGGTGTTGTTCATAGTAAGGGATAATGGTAATAGTAGTATTGACATAAAGACTGTCGCAACCGCCGGCAGCATGTATGGTGCTCTTATGTGTAATGTCTGCCTGAATATCATTGAGCGTAGTACTGTCAGGGAAGGTATAAGCGCTTCCACGGCACAATTTTACATTTTCGGTTTTGGTAGAAGGATCATGTATGAGTACCATATCGGTAATGACGGTGCTGTCACAGCCATTTGAAGTATGGGCATAGTTTATCCGTCGTGTATTTTCGGTGATATTTGTATAGGTAGTATCCCCTGGAATAGTGTAATTACTGCCAGGACAAACATAAACCGGTTTATAGAAATTGTATGCCGGGTAAATGGTAAGCCTGTGAGATGTAGTATCAACACAATACCCGGGCGCATCAGACCGGAGCTGGTAATAATTAGCATTGGGGCAATCGGCGCTCCACATTTGTATAATATGATTTAATGAATCAAATTTTACAGTACGCTGGTCACAGCGGGAGAAAGCATAACAATCAATAAATTTATTACCCTCTATTGCAAGCTTAATAAAATTATTGCTGCAGGTTGCTGTATCTACCAGCTTTAAATGCAGGTTGGGCAGGATGCCATTAAAAAATACAACCTGTTTAGCAACATGATCGCCTGCTGCATCCGTAACTGTTAGGGTCGCAATAATGGTGTCAGCCGTCATCAGCACACTTGTATTTAATTTATCCGGGGTTACAAAATTAATCGCAGGTTCCCAGTGATAAGTTGGATTACCAGCTCCATTGTATTTAAGGATCGAACTGTCTAAATTAATATTACTGATACCGCTGCAAAACTGGATGGTATCTTTAAAGTTATTTAACTGCAACGGCATATAACCCTGTGTATAAAACCTGCCAATAAAAATGTCATTCAGGCCCTGGTTTGGAAGATTGATATCAGGCAGCGATGGATAATTATTGTTTGAAATGATCAATGGATTATCTGTGAAATTATCCCCAAAATAGACGGCATTCCCCGCCATACAGATCTTGGCTTCATTCATTTTTTCACCATTTGGAACCTGTATCTTATCCTGCAGGTTAAGGGATGAATCCAAGGCCGTGAAATAATTATCATATACATTGTCTTTTACCATAGGGCCGCCTTTATCAGTGTTGTATGCAGGCTGCCCCGAGAATGCTCTTGACGCAATAAATTTCCCATTTTTAACCGCCGCCATAAACATAGTAGGCTGTGGTTCGCTTGAGGGGATATCGAAAAAAGTTTGATATGATAAATAAGCCGGTCCTGTGTCACCCATTGTAAATCCCAATACGCCATATTGGTCCAGGTTTAGCATTTGAAAATTTTGTAGAAGATGACCAGGCCCGGAACCTGAAAACGTAAAAATGAAATTATTTTCATAATAGCCGTGTGGTATTGGGTCGTAATAAACGCTGTCAACATCAAGTGCTAATCCTTTTGACATTACAACAAGACTGTTCTCAGCGCTGTTTATTTCGATCTGGAATGATTTTTTTACCCCATTCTTCAGTATGACCGTGTCGCCTCCCAGCATGGGCAGGTAGCCTGCTCCATAGAATACTTTCACCCAGCTTTCAGCACCCTGCAAATCATATTTTAAAACCGCCCCGGAATATTTATAATCTGGTTGCATAGCTCCCGGGCTGTATTGGGATGGATCATCTCTCATTACAGGAGCACCGGCAGGCGGCATTGCCCGTGGTAGCGTATCAATATAGCTATTGGCAAAACTATATGCATGATGGCTGGCAAGGCAGGCCACGAACACACTGCCGTCGCTGCTGATATCAATATCGGTATACCGGAGACTGCCGGGTAATACGCTGCCATTTATTAAATCGCCATTTGCATCAAACCGGGTATAAAAATTTTCAGGATTGGTAAGTGATACTGAACCAATATTTATGTTGCTGCCGGATGATTTGCAAAGAAGCACAAAGTCGCTGTTGCTATTCATCTCCAGTTGCTGAACTGAATCATCGCCGGATCCTCCGAAATTCTTTACCCAAATGGTATTACCGGCAGTATCCATTTTAGCAATGAAAATATCCCTGCCCCCATTATTGGTGAGCGTGGTGTTTTCCCATTGTATGGAGGAAGATGTAAAAGTGCCGGTAACATAGATATAGCCGTTCTTTGTTTTTATATCTGACACTATATCATCACCGTTGCCGCCAAATGATTTAACCCATTTCCAGTATTGCAGTCCGGTTTGGGCATACAGATCAAAACCTGAGATAAGTAAAATAAAGGAGAGCAGAAGTTTCATAAACAGGGTTATTAGTTTTGCAGGCAGCTGTAATTTAATAAATTTCTCAGCAATCCATTCAAAGCAGACTCCTGCCGGGGTTATACAACCGCATTTATGACTAAATAAGGATTTAGTTATTTCCCCAGCCACTCTTTAAAGCCATTTACCCGTTCACGGCTTACTACAGTTTCAGCCGTGGTGGCGGGTGCAATTTCAAGTTTGAGGCGGCCACCCAGCCAGGTATGTACTTTTTTAACGGCTTCAATATTCACCAGCAGGTGCCGGTTGATGCGGTAGAAATGATCAGGTTGTAATTGCTCTTCCAGCTGGCCAAGATTACTTTCCAGCAAATATTTTGTGCCATTAAAGTCCACTGCATAACAAAGTTTACCATCTGCAAAACAATAGGCCGTGTTTTCGGTTTTAAGATAACTTAACTGCTGGCCTCTTTTAATAAGGAGTCTTTCTTTATATTTTGTAAGGTTGATCTCCTGTATAAGTTTTATCATTTTGTCAGAAAAATCAACGGGGGACTTACGGTAAAGGCTATGGTATTTTTCCAGCGCCTTGCCCAATTCTTTTTCATCAATGGGTTTCAGCAGGTAATCGATGCTGTTTACTTTAAAGGCTTTTAAAGTGTACTGGTCAAAAGCTGTGGTGAAAATAACAGGTGTTTTTATGGGCACCTGTTCAAAAATATCAAAGCTTATCCCGTCGGCAAGCTGGATATCCATAAAGATCAGGTCAAGGGCAGGGGAGTTACCGAGGAATTGTACGGAGGTTTCAATGCTGTCGGTCTTGTGTACAATGTCGATGTCATCATCATATTGCTGCAGCAATTTACTGAGCCGGTGGGCTGCTGGTATCTCATCTTCTATAATTAATACCCTCATATCAGTTTTCAATTAGTGGAATAGAAACTGTAAAATTGCTGCCTGTTGCAGTTACTTCCACCATTTTATCCCCGAGCAGTTTATAACGGTTACGTATGTTGTCAAGGCCTATACCAGTTGATTCATTTACCTGGTTTTTCATTTGCAGGTTATTATCCACCACCAGGCTGCCGTTATTGGTAAAGATATTTATCTGTAATGGTTTTCCGGCAGATACAATGTTATGCTTAATGGCATTCTCCATCAGCAATTGTAAGGATAGGGGTACAATTTTTTTATTGAGCTTTTCTTCAGGGATGTCAATATTCACATCGAGGTTATTGCCAAATCTTGTTTTTAATAAAAAAGTATAGGCACGCAGTACTTCCAGTTCTTCTTTCAGTGAAATACTTTTCTCATCTTTTACATCCAGTATATGCCGGTACACTTTTGATAACTGCTGTACAAAGTCGACTGCATGTTCGGGACACTCCGGTATAAGTGAGCTGAGTGTGTTTAAATTATTAAACAGGAAATGAGGATTTACCTGCGTACGAAGTGCATTAAGTTGCGCCGCCAGGTTTTCCCGTTTCAGCTTTTCTGTTTCTTCCACCGAATGCCGCAGCTCATGCATAAAGTAAATGCTTTCATATATGGCAATGATCATAATGGTGCAAAAAATGGCAGCGGAATTCGAGTGGATATACATATCCGTCCTGGTAAATTGCTTTGGTACACCATCAAAAAAAATACTGTCGGCTAACCGGCCCAGCAGCACATTAAACACAACGGTGAAAATAAACATGCACACAGACTGGAATATGAGCCGTTTTCTTACTTCATCAAATGAAGGATATCGTTTCCGGCTGTAGATCATTATATACCGGTTCCCGATCCAGATAATAGCGGTGATACCTAATGTGGCAAAATATTTATCCCATGTAAAAAAGGGCGGTTTATTAAACCGGCACCCCATAAACACGATTGGTATAATAAAACTCAATAACGGAATGCCCACTATCATGAGCAACCCGTCATTGAATCCTATATGGCAATTGTGTTTCTTCACGGATTAAAGTTACGCTAATTAAAAAGTGATCTGGTAATTTATATTCGGGAAAAAGCCCATTTGGTTTATTTGCCCCACCACACCTGTTTTGGGGTTCAGTGTCCTGATGTAAATATTGTCCCTGTTGGTTAAATTTTGAAGATCGATGTACCATTTTTGAGTAACCCGGCGCAGGTTGCGGATGTAAGAGAACTTCAGGTCCAGCCGCAGGTATGTATAATTTTGCAGGCTGTATGCTTCGTTGTCTTTATAAATGATATAACCTGCATTTTTTGATGCATCAATATCAAATGGCTTGTAACGCTGGCCACCGGTAACGGTTAACTTAGTGTCGATGCCAAAAGACGTTTTTGAGTTTATTTTAAATTCTTTACCTGCCAGGCCATTCACCACGTAGTTGCTGTTAAAGGCTGTATTCCGCCATACATTGTCACTGCCTTTGTATTTTGATTCAAACAGGGAAAGCGTAAAGAGATAATAAAACCCTTTATGCAAAAAACGTTCCGCAGTAATTTCAATACCATAATTATACCCCTTGCCATTATTTACGAGGTTCGTCTTATCAGGAAAACCAAAATCGCTGCCGCTGTTAAGCATGCTGAATGAAGATGGGGTTCGTTCCACTGCAGCATTGTAAATATATTGCCCATATACTTCTGTTTTCAGCCGGAAGAATTTTGAGATATTGATATCATAACCCAATGCACTGTGAATACTCTTTACAAAATCAAGTTGTTTATTCGTTAGCTCCACCTGCCCGTTTTGATTTTTTGATTGATAGAAATATACCTCCAGTGGCTGTGTTTGACTATGCAGACCGGCGCCAAATGAAACAGACTGGTTGGGTTTAAGCTGGTATTTGATATTCCATCTTGGTTCAATACTGGTGCTGTTATTAACAGTAAAATCCTGGAAATAAACACCAATATTGGTTGACAGTTTATCGCTGAACCTGTGATTCAGGCTGGCAAAGGCTTTCAGCAATAAAGCTGTTTCTTTGGTATTTAATAAATTACTTAAGGCTGAATCACCATCTTTAATATAATCCTGCCGGAGTTTTATCTTATTTATGTCTGCAACAGCACCGGCTGTGAACTGGTTCTTTGCGTTTATCTTTTTATTAAATGTATGGCTGAAGGAATATTTCACCACATCGTTCTTCCTGTAAAATGCCTGTTTCAGCGGCTTGTCTTTTTCCACTATTTCTTCTGTGTACTTTGATGAAAAGCCTGAAACGGCAAAAGTTGTTTTTGCTGAAGTATTGCTGTTGTAAAAATAAACATGCGACAGCCCGGTTACTCCTGTCAATGATTTAAAATGCCTGTCTCTTTCTGTTCCATCATTTGATGAATACAGGTTGTCTTTTCCCTGGCTTTCCGGCAAAAAGTGTATATGGCTCTCACCGCCCAAACCAAACAAACTGAAGGTGCCTGCTTTTTTTGTCGGCATGTTTATTTTAAAAGTTGCATCCTGGTAGTAAGGCGTGGCAGAACCGGTGCCGAATTTTAAGCCCATATTCTGCAGCACCGCCAGCATGGAATAACGGTAATCAATAAGGTAAGACGATTTATTTGATTTACTCATGGGCCCTTCTGCTCCAAATTCAAAACCATTAAACCCCATTTGACCGGTAAACTCATTCCTGTCTGCATTACCGTTCCGCATCCGAAGGTCAAATACACCGGCAATGGCATTGCCATACTGTGCAGGAAAAGCACTGGTTAAAAAATCAGAGTTCTTTAAAGTATTAATGTTTAAAATACTTACAGGACCCCCGGTGGAACCAAGCGTGCTGAAATGGTTTGGATTAGGAATATCAATACCATCCATGCGCCACAAAATACCCGAAGCAGAATTTCCCCTTACGATGATGTCGTTTCTTCCGTCATTACTGCCGCTTACACCAGCAAAATTTTGCGCCATCCGGCTGGGATCGTTCCTGGTGCCGGCATAACGGAAAGCTTCATCCGTACTCAGCTGCCGTGCACTTACCAGCGCCGCTTCATTTAGTGCTTTGTTTTTGGACCTGCCTGTTTTCACCAGCACTTCGTCCAGTTTTGTTACTTTTTCTTTCAGCCTTATCTCAAGCACCACTTCCTTTGAGGAAGTTACTTCTATGTTTGCAACATATACATCTTCGTAACCAATAATGGTAGCTTTTATATTTTGTCTTCCAACGGGAATATCATTTAAAACAAAGTTCCCTTTTTCATCACTGATGCTGCTTTGGCCATTTTCCGCAGTGATGGTTACCCCGCTGAGTATATTGCCAGATTGATCATCAACGGCGGTCCCTTTAATGATTTGCTTAAATGTATGCGTTTGAGCGGAGGCTGCATAGCCGGCGCTTAATAAAAATAAAAATGCAATTAGTTTTTTCATGGCTTGATGCTTATTTGTTTGCGGCGTTGTAAATGGCAACCGCATCTGCCAGGGCAGCCAGGTTACCGTTGATCGATCTTGCTTTTTCAATAGCTGCATTGCAGGATGCAAATTGTTCAGCTATGATGGCGTCCAGTGTTTTTTGTGTAATATGGGTAAGCTGGTTATTGCTGTAAGTAAAGTAATCACCGATCTTACCATCAGTACCGGGCAGGATAATGGCTTCGCTGCCATTGTAAATTGTTTTGCCGGAGGCATTACTTGCTTTTTGCAGAAAGCAGATCTTGCCGTTGCAGATCATCTTAAAAAAATCACCTTTGATACAGGTGTAAGAGGTTCCATCAATTACAGCACCGTTTATCTGGCTGCCATCAAACTGTTGTTTGTTGCTGCCGCTGTTATCAACAAAGGCCAGGGATGCGTTTTTCTTTGTGTTGTCTTTCACATAGCCGTTTTTAGTGCTGCCATCAGCCATAGTTATTGAACCCTGCACAAAACCGGCAGGTATTTGGGCCCAACTGTTTACTGTTACAAAGAGGGCTGCAGCAATTAAAAGTGTTTTTTTCATCGCAATACTTTTTAAATTTTTGGTAATGATGTTTACGGTACAAGATTGCGTTAAAAGTGTGGCAAGGGAAAGGCTAAAGGAGTGAGTTGAAGAAAAAACGGATTGAATGGGGCGGTTACCGCTGTTTTTGTTCAAGCAATGCAATGCTGTACAAGTGTGCGACGCAACAGCAGTTGAAGAATGGCATAGCGCCGGCCCATAAAATCAAAAAAATGTATTTGGCTTCCGCACCTTATCTTTGCGCCGCTTAAAAATTATGATTAGTGTAAATAATGTAACCCTCGCCTTTGGCAAAAGGGTATTGTTTGATGAAGTAAACATCAATTTCACAAAGGGAAACTGTTATGGTATTATTGGCGCCAACGGAGCCGGTAAATCCACCTTTTTAAAAATACTCAGTGGTGAGATAGAACCCAATAAAGGTTCGGTATCTATTACCACTGGTGAACGTATGGCCGTGCTGAAGCAAAATCACTTTGAGTTTGACGAAGTGACGGTACTGCATACAGTAATGATGGGCCACAAAAAAATGTGGGACCTGATGAGTGAAAAGGATGCCATCTACCTGAAGGAAGACTTTAGTGAAGCCGATGGTATCAAAGCAGGTGAGCTGGAGCATGAGTTTGGTGAAATGGGTGGTTATACAGCTGAAAGCGATGCGGCACAGTTGCTGAGCGAACTGGGTGTAAAAGATGAACTGCACCAGCAATTAATGAAAGATATTCCTGCTAATATTAAAGTAAGGGTATTATTGGCGCAGGCCTTGTTTGGTAATCCTGATATTTTATTACTGGATGAACCGACGAATAACCTTGATGTGGAAACCATTGGCTGGCTGGAAAACTTTTTGGCTGATTACGAGAACATCGTTTTGGTGGTGAGCCACGACCGTCACTTTTTGGATGCAGTATGTACGCACGTGGCGGATGTTGACAAACAAAAAATAAAGATATACACCGGTAACTATACCTTCTGGTACGAAAGCTCCCAGCTGGCAGCAAGACAGGCTACTGATAAGAATAAGAAGATGGAGGAGAAGAAGAAGGACCTGCTGGAGTTCATTGCACGCTTTAGTGCCAATGCTTCTAAGTCAAAACAGGCAACCTCCCGTAAAAAGGCACTGGATAAACTGGTATTTGAGGACATTACACCAAGTAACCGTAAATATCCCGGCATTATTTATAAGCCGGAGAGGGAAGTGGGTAACCAGATACTAAATGTTGAAAAACTTTCTAAATCCATTGATGGCAAAGTGCTCTTCAGCAATATTAATTTTGATATTGTAAAGGGGCAAAAGATAGGCCTGCTGAGCCGTAACCCGCTTGCCATTACAGCCTTCTTTGAAATTATTAATGGAAAAATGCAGGCTGATGCTGGTAAATATGAATGGGGTACAACCATTACATCTGCTTACCTGCCAAATGATAATACAGAATTTTTTGAGGGCTCTTCACTTAACCTGATGGACTGGCTTCGCCAATATGTGCCACCGGGAACAAAGGATGTGGATGAGGATTTTTTACGTGGCTTCCTTGGTAAAATGCTTTTCAGCGGTGATGAGATATTAAAGAAAACAAATGTGCTGAGTGGTGGTGAAAAAGTTCGTTGTATGGTGAGCCGTATGATGCTGCAGAACCCCAATATGATCATGCTGGATGAACCAACCAACCACCTTGACCTGGAAAGTATCACAGCTTTCAACGATGGGGTTATCAATTTTCCTGGTATTGTTTTAATAGCAACGCATGATCACCAGTTCATGCAAACGGTGACTAATCGTATCATAGAGATCACACCAAAAGGTATGATCGACCGCCTGATGACGTATGATGAATATATTGATGATAACAGGGTAAAAGAATTAAGGGCAGAGTTATATAGTTAGTTAAATTTTTTATTGCCGTACTGTAACATGCAACCCCGGCAAACGTTTATTCATCTTAGGATTTAATTTTTTGCTAACAGTTCTTTGGCTTTCTTTGCCGTAGAACAAAAAATCAAGTAATTATGAGAAAACTGGTTATTTTATGTGTATTGTGCGTAGTATTGGCAGTGAATGCATCGGCACAAAAAGGCGGGCAGGAATATCAAACTGCGGTTGGTGTTAAATTTTATCCTGGTGCAATTACCGTGAAACATTTTTTACAGGAGAACAGGGCTATAGAAGGCCTGGGTTATTTCTGGGACAGGGGTTTCAGGGTTACAGGTTTGTATGAAATACATGGCGACATCAATGATGTGAGTGGTTTAAAATGGTATGTTGGTCCCGGTGCTCACCTTGGATTTTACAACAGCAAATATTACAATGGTGGCACGTCCATCGGTATTGATGGTGTGCTTGGCCTTGATTACAAATTTGACGATGTGCCCATCAACCTTTCATTAGACTGGCAGCCTTCTTTTGAATTTGGTAATTACAATGGCTTTACCGGTAATTTTGGCGGTATTTCCATCCGTTATACATTGAATTAAGATAAAGCGGTTAAAACATTGGTCCCGGGTTATACCCGGGATTTTTTTGCGTAATAAATAAAAGGATAACTTCGCAAGCCGTATGCAAAAGTTCATTACAGGGATCATCGATTTTTTTTACCCGCCTTTCAGGCGGCTGATGCCATTGCATACATTCCGTTATGCTGCCTGCGGTGGCGGAAACGTGGTATTGGATATTTTTCTTTATTTTATTTCCTACAATTTTATTTTACATAAACAAAACTTAGATATTGGTTTCTATGCTTTTAAGCCACACGTGGCAGCCTTCCTTATATCACTTGCTGTTACATTGCCCGTTGGTTTTTTACTATCAAAATACGTGGTATGGACAGAGTCCGAAGTAAAGGGCAGGGTGCAATTGTTCCGTTACATTATGATCGTACTCGTAAACATTTTTCTTAATTATGCACTCATAAAATTGATGGTTGAATACTGGGGTTTTTATCCCACCATTGCCAAAACCTGCACCACAGCCATTGCCATTGCCCTGAGCTATATGGGGCAAAAACATTTTACGTTTAAGGTCAACCGGGGGCAGCTATAACACTTTATTTTAAATTACCGGCCCGGTTTTAGCCACATTTTATTGACATATTTTAAGCAGTTTTCAACGTAGTGAAAAACCTGTGAATAATTACACTCTGGTTGCCCTTTGAGCCCCCCCTTATATTTACCCCATTCTGTTATATTTGTCCTCTTACAAAAAATTAAAGAAAGTGCGTTTAAAGACATTAGAGATTAAGGGTTTTAAAAGCTTTGCTGATAAAACAGTCCTGAATTTTGACGAAGGTATTACGGGTGTTATTGGCCCCAATGGCTGTGGTAAAAGCAATATCATCGACAGTATCCGCTGGGTGATAGGTGAGCATAAGATCAGTAACCTGAGGAGCGAAAACCTGGAGAGTCTTGTGTTTAACGGCTCAAAAAGCCGCTCGGCTTCCGGCTTGGCAGAAGTGAGTCTTACTTTTGAAAATACCCGCAACCTGCTTCCTACCGAATTTAATACGGTTACGGTTACCCGTAAATACTATAAAAATGGTGAGAGCGAATACCGCCTCAACGATGTTAACTGCCGGCTGAAAGATATTCACAACCTGTTTATGGATACCGGTGTAAGTACCGACAGTTATGCCATCATTGAGTTGGGTATGGTGGACGATATCATCAAGGATAAGGAAAACAGCCGCCGTAAAATGCTGGAACAGGCTGCCGGTATCACTATCTACAAAACCCGTAAAAAAGAGGCCAAACTTAAACTGGATGCCACTGAGCAGGATCTGGCACGTATTGAAGATTTACTGTTTGAAATAAATAACCAGTTAAAAAGCCTTGAAAGCCAGGCGAAAAAAGCAGAACGTTATTTTGAAATAAAGAAAGAATACAAGGAAATAAGTATTGAGCTTGCCAAAGCAGCACTGGAAGGGTTTAACATCACTTACCGTGACCTGAACCAGCAACAGCAGGCTGAAGTAGATAAGCGTATAGAATTGGAAACTGCGATAGCAAAAGAAGAAGCTGCACTGGAACAGGAAAAGCTGGGCTTTATTGAAAAAGAAAAAGCATTGCAGGATATGCAGCATGCCTTTAACAGCATGCTTGCAGAAACAAGGAATAAAGAAAGTGAAAAGAGCCTGAGTGCACAACGCTTGCAATATTTGAAAGAGCGGGAAGCCGGTCTGAATGATTTTTTACAGAAAGCTGCCGGCCAGCTGAATGGCCTGCAGGAAAGTATTCATTTTACCAGCAACCAGATAAATGAAGATGAAGAAAAGCTGGGTATACTGCAGGATAAACTGGACGACTTAAAAGAAGCGGTAGAAGAAAAACGCCGTGTGTTTGACGATAAACGCAGCAGCATTGACAATTTAAGAAGAGAATACCAGGCTATACAACGTAGCCAGTTTGATGCTGAAAAAAAGGTAGCCGTAGCCGATACCAGCATACAAAACCTGCAGCGTTCATTGATGCAGCTGCAGGATGAAAGAACACAACGCCAGCAACAGCTGCAGCAACTGGAACAGGAACGTACTGTAAAGGCAACTGAACTGGAACAGAAAAAAGTAGACCTGCAGCAGTTGCAGGAGCACCACGAGTTTACAAAAGAGCAGATCTTCCAGACACAATCTATGCTGGAAAACCTCCGTAATGAATTGTCAGAAGAGAACCGTAAGCTTGACAGCAAGAAAAATGAACATGACCTGCTGAAGAGCCTGATCGATTCGATGGAAGGTTATCCTGAAAGTGTAAAATTTTTGCACAACAACCAGGGATGGAATCATACAGCGCCATTGCTGAGTGATATCATTTATGTAAAAGAAGATTACAGGGCCGCAGTTGAAAATGTGCTGGAACCTTACCTGAACTACTACGTGGTAAATAACCTGGAAGAAGGGCTGCAGGCGGTGCACTTACTCGACAATAACAAAAAAGGGAAAGCCAACTTTTTCCTGCTTGATAAATTTACCGGTTTTGAACAAACACACCAGCCGGACGGCACCATACCTGCTTTGAATGTGGTGGAAGTGGATGGCCGCTATGCAGAACTTGCAAAACATTTACTGGGTAATGTATTCATTGCTGAAAATGAAGAAGCCATTCATAACAGCAATGGCGCCGTGGTGCTGGAAAAAACAGGTAAGTATGTAAAAGGAAAATATTCACTTACCGGCGGCAGTGTCGGTTTGTTTGAGGGTAAAAAGATCGGCCGTGCCAAGAACCTGGAAAAATTAGCAGAAATTATTGCTGCACAGGACGTGGTGGTGAATGAACTGAAAGCCACCATACAGGCAAAACACAACGAAGTGGTTGCTTACAATGAGCAGTTGAAAGAAAATGCGATTAAGCAAACACAACAGGATATTAATAACCTCACCAACCAGGTTTTTTCTTTACAAAATAAAATTGAGAACCTGCATCACCTGGAGGAAAACAGCAGCAGGAGAGTGGAGGATTTTGAAAACCAGTTGCAGAACAACCACGATGCTATTGCCGGCACCCGTGAGGAGCTGGAAAAATTCAACACACAACTGGATGAGCTTTCTGAAAAAATGAAAGTGGTGGAGCAGGATTATGCATCCTCTGAACAGGAATACAATTTTGCAACAGCAGCTTTTAATGACGGCAACCTGCAGTTCACCAAGCAGCAGAGTAAGATCACGTCCTTAAAACAGGAGTTTGAATTCAAAAGCAACCAGCTTGCCAGCCTGCAGGCAGAAATAGAAAACAGCAGCAGCCAGTTGAGTGAATCTGCTGCAAATATTGCAGAAACCGCTGCAGCGCTCGCTGATGTGGAAGCATTGCTTGTAACGATGCTGCAGAATAAAGATGCAGAAGAGAAGAAACTGAACGAGGCAGACCAGGCATATTATAACCTGCGTAACCAGCTGGCGGAAAAAGAAAGTGAGCTGCGTCATAAACAGAAATCAAAAGAAGGTATTGATACCTTACTCAACGAGATAAAAGATAAACTGACTGAACTAAAACTGCAACTTGCCGGTATGAAGGAAAGGCTGCATGTTGAGTTCAGGATCGACCTGGATGGCATTATTGATGAACCACGTACGGGTGAAGTGCCACTGGAAGAACTGCAGGAAAAGAGTGAAAAAATGCGCAAGCGGTTGGAAAATATCGGCGAGGTGAATCCAACGGCCATTGAGGCTTATACAGAAATGAAAAAGCGGTACGAATTTATTCTTGAACAAAAGAATGATCTCGTAACAGCAAAAGACAGCCTGATGCAAACCATACAGGAAGTGGAAGCTACGGCCAACCAGCAGTTCCTGGATACGTTTAACCGTGTACGTGAGAACTTCCAGAAGGTGTTTAAGGCGCTTTTTACAGAAGATGATACAGCAGATATGGTGTTGGTGGATCCGGAGAACCTTGCGGATACAGGTATTGATATTGTTGCCAAACCAAAAGGCAAACGCCCTTCATCTATAGGCCAGTTAAGCGGTGGTGAAAAAACATTAACAGCAACAGCCTTGCTTTTTGCCATCTACTTAATTAAGCCGGCGCCGTTTTGTATCCTCGATGAAGTGGATGCCCCGCTGGACGATGCCAATGTGGGCAAATTCACCAAGATGATCAAACAGTTCAGCGAGAACTCACAGTTTATCATTGTAACACACAACAAACAAACCATGGGTGCTGTGGATGTTATTTATGGTGTAACGATGCAGGAACCGGGCGTGAGCAAACTGGTTCCGGTCGATTTCAGAAGTTTGAGTAATTAAGTCGTTTTATACTAACACAAGTTCGGTTGCCCTGCTTTAGCAGGGCTTTTTTTTCGGGCATATTTAAGTTAAATTTGCCCACGCAAAGCCCATAACCTAATACCGGTTTCATTTTTATGAAGATTAATTCATTGTTCATTACCTGCCTGTTATTATTGTCTTTTTCCTGCGGTGCACAAAATGCCTGGATTGAACTGGGTAAGGATACAACATCATCAAACGGTAACGGGTATTCTAATCTATGCAGCGATAATGCCGGAAATGTATATGCAGGTATAGGCAGAACAGTTTATAAATGGAATAGTGCAACGAATGCATGGAACCAGTTTGGCGGAGATATTCTTTCAACAGACTTCAGGCTGTTTTGCATTACTGCGGATATAGCGGGTAATGTATATGCCGGTGGGGCCAGATCTGGCAATGCAAGAGTGGTGGCAAAATGGGATGGAACCTCGTGGAAGGAGTTAAATAATAATACCACACCCCTCAACTTAAATGATAATATGTGGTGTATTACAACAGACAGGTTTGGTAATGTATATATAGCCGGCTCTTTTACAAATGCTGGCCTCGTGTATGTAGCAAAATGGAATGGCAGTTCGTGGAGTGAATTAAGAAGTACAAATTCTTATCTTAATGTTTCTGCCAGAATAAATTGTATCACTACAGACCCGGCTGGTAATGTATATGTTGCCGGCCAGTTCCGGAACAATTATGCTCCTAATTATTGTTACGTGGCAAAATGGGATGGCACTGCCTGGAGCGAATTAGGAGGCCCCAGCGCTCTTAAAGCCGATGACTATATAAATGCCATAACAAGCGATAAAAGCGGAAATATTTATGCAGCCGGACTTTTTAAAAATGCAGCCGGCAAAAGGTATGTGGCAAAATGGGACGGCACTGTATGGAATGAATTAGGCAGTGATTCGAACGCACTTAATGCAAATAATAATATCAGTTCTGTAGATGCAGATACGGCAGGCAATGTTTATGTAACTGGCAGTTTCAGAAGTGCAAGTAATAAATTTTATGTGGCAAAGTGGGATGGTAATTCCTGGCAGGAACTGGGAGTGGATAACAATGGTATTAACGCCAATTATATACCTGTTTATGTTAAAGCAGATTTATCAGGTAGTGTGTTTGCTGCCGGTTATTTTACTTCTGGAAACAACGGGAGCTATATTGCCAGGTGGAACAACGTTTCATGGATAAATACCGGAGTGGATACGGTTGCTGCTAAATCTTTGTACGGAATAAACTGTATTACCGCTGACAGGGAGGGTAATTTATATGCAGGTTTGAGCAGGGGAAGTGTCCAGGGTAATAACTATGGTTATTATGTTGCCAAATGGGATGGTACCAGGTGGGCAGAGATCGGAAGTGGTAATAATGCATTAAAACTAAACGGTGGTATACTAGGCATCGCTATAGACGAAAAGTCGGGCAACATCTATGCAGCAGGGAGATTTCGAGATAACTCGGAATACAGGTATGTTGTTAAGTGGGATGGCACAGCCTGGAGTGAATTGGGGGCTGGTGAAAATGCCCTTAAGGCGAATGGTGATATTAAAAGTATTGTTACAGATACTGCCGGAAATGTATATGCAACCGGTTTTTTCTATAAAAATAATCTTACTTATAACAGGTACGTTGCCAAATGGGATGGCACTTCCTGGAGTGAATTGGGCGGCACAAATGCACTGCAGGCTAATGGCGGAATACAGGCTATGATTACTGATACCGCAGGAAATATATATGTGGCATTGTCAGATTACAGAAATGGTGGTTATAACAACCAGTTAGCTAAGTGGAATGGATCAACATGGTCGCTGATCGGCGATTTTGGATACTCTGGTTATCCTGTAGATATAGCACTGGACGATTCAGGCAAGATATATGTTGCGGCAGGATTCAGGGTGCGGATATGGGATGGTGCATCCTGGACCACCAGTGGAAATTTTACAAACCTGGATAATGGGAATGCCACGGTTAATACCATTGCAGCAGACAATGCAGGTAACGTGTATGCTGCCGGCTTATTTATAAATGGGAATAAAAAACGCTATGTGGCGAGGTTAAACGGTAATGAGTGGACGGAACTGGATACTGTGAATGCATTAAACGCCAATGGCGAAATATACAAGATCATTACTGATGCTGCCGGCAATGTGTATACAGCGGGTGGGTTTACAAATGAAAAAGGTTACTATTATATTGCCCGGTACGGCGTTGATTTAAATAAGTTAGACAGTTATACATTCACCGGTAATGGAAACTGGAATGTTCCTGCAAACTGGTTGTATTACACAGTGCCGCCTGCATCATTAGCTAAAGGAAAAGAAATAATCATTGACCCGGTTAATGCTTCATCGCAATGCATATTAAATGGCATCCAGTATATACCTGATGGAAGTAAACTTACAGTTAAGGCTGGGAAAAAAATACTCATATTAAAAGACCTGGTGAATCGTTGACAGGAGCAGGTAAATCAACTTAAATATCTTTATTCATGGAAAACTTCCCTTTATTATACACAGAAAGAATATTGCTCAGGAAAATCGATATTGATGATGTGCCTTCACTGGTAAAGTATGCGAACAATAAGAAGATATCCGATAATATTTTGAATATGGTCTATCCTTACCAGGAGCCGGATGCGGTTTTCAGGATCAGTTATGTGGTACAGGGGTTTAAGAATAAAACCCGCTATGTATTTGCCATCATCTTAAAAAGCAGCGGAGAATTTATTGGTGAAATAGGTTTGCATTTAAACAATGACCGGAACGCAGCGGAACTGGGTTACTGGGTGGGAGAGCCCTTCTGGAATAAAGGTATTGCAACAGAAGCTGCCACACTGGTGCTGAAATTCGGGTTTGAAAAATTAGGACTGGGCATCGTCTTTGCCACCTGCCATGCAGAAAATGAATCTTCAAGTAAAGTGGTTTCAAAAAATGGGATGATGCCAAAAAAGGTGCAGGGAAATGTGATCCAGTATATACTTACAAAACAGGCATATGATGAAAAGATAATGAACCGGCCATAATCATCTTAAAATAAAAAATACTGGTATGGATAACTTCACGATCAATTTTATTGACCATATAGCGATAAAGGTGAGGGATATCAACGTCTCTGCAAATTGGTATGAACAGACACTGGGTTTAAAAAAATATACTTTTCCTGAATGGGGCAGTTATCCAATTTTGATGCTTGCCGGAAGATCAGGGATCGCATTGTTCCCCGCCAAATCAGCTGATGTGTTGAATTGTTTTAAAAGCGGTCATTTTGCTTTTAATGTAAATAAAGAAGAACTTGAAAAAGCAAAAGAACATTTCAATAAAATTGGACTTGCATTCGAATTCCAGGATCATGTTTTCTTTCATTCTATTTATATAAAAGATCCCGATGATTACACGGTGGAGTTAACGGCACTTGTTACAAGTGAAGAAAAATTCTATCGGTAACATCATTTCCTTTGCTTTCTTTCTTCTATTTCTTTTGTGAAGAAAGGCATTATTGGCACAGTTGCATCCGTCAATACATATACCCTGGTGCCATTTTCCCTGGCATACATATTTTCAACAGCGCCTTTCAGCGCTACATATTTGAACAAACTTTTTTCTTTTGTTCTGCCGGGGTCAGTATCAAAAGTATCTTTTACCAGGATAAGGTTTTTAATGTCTGCGGTTGAAGGCGGAAACCAGTTGATATAGTCAGCATTCATTGAAACTGCATTTATGTTTTTATGTTTTGAATAGTAATTAACAGCGCCTGCCATACCATAATTATCACAGTACACCAGCGTGTGTGTCTTATCCGGTATACTGTCATATACTGCGTCCACTTTCCGGGCCAGTTCACTCCAGCCAAGCATGTCTGCAAAATCCTGTGGCAGGTTATGATCCTTGCCGTCTTCCCATCGCAACAGCCCGAATTTTTTATACAGCGAAGCTTTCTTTTCAATATCAGCAGGTGCCGCAGTTGGAAAACCGATCCTGATAAATGTGATGGAGAAAAACAGGATGATCAAAAATGCAACAGGCTGTAAATATCTTTTCCAGCTATTTTGCAACAGGTATCCAAGGTAAACAGCACCAACAGCGATATGCACCGGGTAAAGCCCGATGGCATAATAACCTTTGGCTCTTAAATAAATAAAAAGTACAAGTGTACATACAAGTGAAAAGAACAGCAGCCTGAATTTATAATGTGGCTTGAAAACAAAATAGGAAACCCAGGCTGCCACCAGCATAAATATGGACCCGATAAAATAGATGAGCTGTTCTTTTAAAAAATCACCCCTGTTTACATTCACCAGTTGTGTATCAGCCAGCTCCTTCATGTGGTGCACTACAGGTAAATTGTTTTTAAACTGCCATATTAAATTAGGCAAAACAATTACCAGCGCCAGTATTACAGCAAAATACAAATGCTTATTTGTAAAGACACGCCTGTAGCTTGTAAGTAAAAGGGCAGGGATAGTGCCAATCAGTAAAAAAACAATGTTGTATTTATTCAAAAAACCAAAAGCAAATACTACAGCTGTATAATACAGCCACTTATTTTCTTCAGACTGTATATAACGTATAAGTGTATAGTAAAATGCAGTCCACGCAAGTACATCAAAAGAGTTGGGCTGGTATAAAATATTCAACCTTAATATTGCTGATAGTAAAATGGCTGTTGAAGCCAGCACAAGTGAAAATAAACTGCCATTCAATGCGGTTGCAGTTTTCCATACTACAATAATGGTTAACGCCCCGAAAAGTGCAGGAAAAAATTTCACCCAAAAAACTGTATTGCCCAGTTTTAGTATAATATAGGATATCCAGGAGGTTAATGGCGGCACAGATTCATATCCCCATGCAAGATGTTTCGCCTGGTCCAGGTGAAGGTATTCATCCCGGTGCAGGTCGTAACTGCCATCAATCAGCAGGTACTGCAGGACAAATTTCGCCAGTACAAAAAATAAAAGGATCAGTAACCGTTTATTCACATGCGGTGTTTTTTAGGCTTTAAGTAAGTACCACAATTATACGATTATCATGGCGAAGTTGCTTTTGCCTCAAAAAAATCTTGCAGGAGTATTTTAACCCTTATATGAATGCGGGGCTGTTTTTCTTTAGGTATCTTTATAGCATAAAGCAGTATTATGTATCAGATAAAAGATATTCCGCCCAAACGACTAACAGCAGGCATTACTGGTTATTATGCACATGGGCAAAATATGAGTCTTGGCCTGGTGGAACTACAATCAGGCTCCGCTGTGCCTTTGCACCAGCATATACATGAGCAAATTACCTTTATCATAGAGGGGCAATTGAAAATGAATATCGGTGGCATTGAATATTTACTGGTGCCCGGCAGTCATTTTGTAATTCCGCCGGGTACATGGCATGATGCTTTTGCTGTTACAGATTGTAAAGTGATCGATGCCTTTGCACCAGTACGGGAAGATTATATTACAACTGGTTAAAAAGTTGTATCCGGGTAAATTGCGACCTGCAAGCAGCTGCTATTTACTAACATGTTTTTTCAATGGCATAAAAAATGCTTTGTACATTTATAAAAGACAGGTGTGTATGAAAAAGTTTTTTGTTTTTTTTATTATATGCTTTAAACTCAGCAACTCCTCCGCACAGGCAGTAGGTTCCCGGGTATCGTTTGCGGGGGCAGATGGTAAGACGTATACCGGTGTGATAACTGAAATAAATGATGATAAGTACAAGATAAAATACACGGATATAGATTATGAGACCTGGTTTGTAAAGGACCGGTTTACTGTTCTCGAAGAAAATATCACTGCATATAAAGAACAGATAAAAGGTCTTTGGCAAACTGGAGATAAAGTAAGTGTGCGTACAGGCGCAATGGAAACCTGGTCGGATGCCACTATTTACCTTGTATTGAAAGACAGTTTGCAGGTAACTTATAAAGTAACACTGGATAATGCACCTGATCCTTCCCAGGAATTACTTGTAACAGCCACGCAGATAAAATCAAGACCGGCGAAGCCTGCTGCCAGCATTCCGCTATTCAGCAGGGTGGATGTTTATTATGCCAACGGCGAAGCAAATAGCCGTGGTGCAGTAATTGAAATTTTACAGGAAGGTTATTACAAAGTGCGGCTGGATGGATGCAATTCAAAATGGGACCTGATTGTTGACAATAACCAGGTAAAGCCTGCAGCTTTATTATCACCACAGGACAACGCTGTTACTGACATCGTTGGTAACTGGATGTTTGTGCCGGCTTCTTCAGCTGCAAGATCAGATGCTAAATGGCCACCATTGCAGGTAAATGCAGATGGTACCTATGTTTGGTATTATAATCCTGCAGTACAGGGCAGGTGGGAACCTGATTCAAAAATGGAAGGACTTGCAGCTGGCGCTGCTGCATTCAATGGTATCCTTATCCAGGATGCAGAAAAAAATTATTATAAAGTATACATCAGTAAATCCGACCAGGTTATTGTGTCAAAATTGTGTACTGCGGTTACTGAAACAGCCTCCAGGATAAAATAAAAACCGCTGTTGTTCTCTTTAATACTTTACTGAGTGCCGTGTAAATAATATAGCGTGGCTCCATCATTTGCCACCTGCATAAAATTGTTGCTGCATTCATATTTTGATTCAAAATCATCTTATTTTGTAGTATAAATATACTTGTATGAAAAGATGTTTCTCTTTTATAATTGCATTGCTGCTATGCGTTGCTGGTTATAGCCAGAATATTTTATTAAGACATGATAACAAACCGGTTGATTATACCAGGGTAAACCCGGAAGTGATACGGGAATCTGTTGATGTGGTTATGAAAGCAACAGATAGAAAAGTTGCTGCTATCATTAAGTCTTCTGCCAATCAAACCATGGGCAATACTTTTTTTGCGCTGGATGACCTGCTGTATGAACTGGCAGATCTTTCTTCAAGGCTGCAGCTTATTTATTCAACCTTTGCAGATGACAGCACAAGGAGTGCAGCTTTTGCAGCAGCAGATAAATTACAACTCTACAGTAATAATCTTTATTTAAATGAGCCGCTTTATAAAGCCATTAAGAAATTTGCACAGGCAAAAGCGTCCACGCTTACACACAGCCAGGGTAAATTTCTTTCAGACGGGATAATTGTATTTGAAAAGAACGGGATGAAACTGGAACCTGCCAAAAGAAAAGAACTGGAGGAGTTGAACAAGAAGCTGATTGCTTTGGGTAACCAGTTCGACAGGAATATTGCCGAAAG
This sequence comes from Ferruginibacter sp., assembly GCA_047600665.1. Lineage (GTDB taxonomy): Bacteria > Bacteroidota > Bacteroidia > Chitinophagales > Chitinophagaceae > Ferruginibacter. The sequence continues at coordinate 1,081,587 of JASGKJ010000001.1, read as the reverse complement.
TAAAGACAGCATTTCTTTTACTGCAGCAGAACTGGAGGGAGTGCCTGCTGTAATGCAAACACCCTGGAAAAGATGAGATAATTATATGGTATATATCAATGGGCCGAATTACATCAATATAGTGGAGAATGCTTTAAACAGTAATACCAGGAAAGCCATTTTTATGCGGTATAACAACAGGGCTTACCCTAAAAATATTGATGTGCTCGACAGCCTGTTGTATTACCGGAACGTGTATGCCAAATTACTTGGCTTCAGCAGTTATGCGGCCTATTCCGTGGTGGATAAAATGGCAGCCACACCTGCAAATGTCTGGGCCTTTGAAAATGATCTTATCAAACAATTGACACCGCTTGTTACGGAGGAAGCAAAAAACATGCGGGCTTTTAAAAAAGAAATGTCGCCTGCAGAAACAGATACTGTATATGCATGGGATTTTGCCTATTACAATAAAAAATTACTGAATACCAAATACCAGCTGAACACAGATGAAGTAAAAGAGTATTTTGAAATGAATAATACACTTCAGGGTATGTTCACAGTTTACCAGCAGTTACTGAATATCGAAATAAAAGAATTGCCCGGCATACCTGTTTGGGACAGCAAGGTAAAAACATACGAGATGTGGAAGGATGGTAAAAAGACCGGTAATTTTTATCTTGACCTGTTTCCAAGACCGAATAAATACACACACTTTGCCTGTTTCCCCATTAACCAGTACAAGCAATCAGCCACAAACGAAGTATTGCCGGCGGCGGCACTGGTTTGTAATTTCCCTGAAGGCAATACAGAGCAGCCTTCTCTTTTAAAACACAGCGAGGTCATTACATTGTTCCATGAGTTTGGCCACCTGGTGCACTGGCTTTTATGTCACCCGGCCATTGCTACCCAAAATGCCTTCTCCAATAAAGGGGATTTTGTTGAAGCGCCATCACAATTTTTAGAGAACTGGTGCTGGGAGTACGATGCATTAAAGCTGTTTGCTAAGAATTATAAGACAGGACAGCCTTTACCTCCCTCTCTATTTAAAAAAATGAAAGATGCCCAGCTTGTAAATGCCGGCTATTTCAGCATGCGCCAGGTTTCACTCGGTGTTACTGATTTTACGTATGAAGACAGGTATGAAGAAACAAAGGAAAAAGGAGTGGTGCAGGTATCAAAAGAAAAGTTTGAACTGGGCCAGGTCCCATTTGCAGAAGGCAGTCATTTTATTTGCGGATTTACGCACCTGAATGGGTATGGTGCCAACTATTATGGTTACCTGTGGTCGAAAGTATATGCCCAGGATATGTTTTCTGTATTTAAAAAGAATGGGGTGATGGATAAAGCTACGGGTGTACGTTACCGGAAAGAGATACTGGAAAAGGGCGCTACAGAACCGGAAATAAATATTGTTGAGAAATTTCTTGGCAGGAAACCGAACTCAGCAGCATTTCTCCAGTCGTTGGGTATAAAGCAATAAACAACGTATTTTAAACAATTAATGGGCGCCGCAGGCGCCCATTATTGCTTTTACTTTCTATAACTAAAACCTGTACTTATTTTTACATTGCCCAGTTAACTTTGATGTTATGTTTTGTTGCATAAGTCTTACCGCTGGCAATGAGTTTTTCGTATAATTCATTAAAACGGGGATAGTATTTATCGTTGATATTTTTTGTTGCAGCGTCTATTTTTTCTTTTGGTGCATTTTCATCATACAGTTTTGCCAGTTCAGTATATTCTGTTTTACACACAGGTATAATGTATTCATGCAGCGCAATTGAATTTTGCAATATATCTTTTGAATCATCTGTTTCACCCATACCTTTCAGCTTTTTCAGCGTTTCTTCAAGATAAACGGTCCTGTCATTGATCATTTCAATATGTTTCATCGGCGCAGTCTGGTCTTTGGTGCCTTCCACCAGCTTTACAGAAGGAGAGGCTATTAACCTTGAAAAACCATCATCTCCAAACCCAACAACCATATTTGAATTCAGCACAGCCACATCAAAATATTTTTCAGGAGTGGGGCTGCAGGCTGTAAACATACGGCAGTAGCAGAATAACATTGCACAGATAAATAAGTATTGTTTCATCGCTTTCTTGATTTTTAAGCAAATTATAAACCGGCAAAAACAAATAGTCCTGTTATTGAGCAACCGGTTTTTTTGAATTAGTTAGTGGTTTTTACTATCTAAATGGTTGCGTGTCAAATAAAAAAAATGTGGATTTTACTATGCTTCCATCCGCTTTTTGAAATTCGGGTAAGAGTATTGTATATTTAACCCGGTTTTTGTAACCCTTAACTGATCTATATGCTGAAAAAAACCGTACTGGCAACCTGCTGTAGCTTATTACTGTTGCTTTTATCCCCGGCTTTATTTGCACAGGAAGAAAAACCAGATACTGTTCGTGTTGGTATTTATGTAACCAGTATACACAACATCGATTTTAAGGAAAAAGAATTTACAGTAACCTTCTGGCTCTGGTTAAAATATAAAAACAGGGAATTCGACTTTCAGCAGAATATTGAAATTCCCCAAGCCAAAACCTTTGAGAAATCCTATTCTACCATTGATACCAGCGATGATAAAGTGTACCTGCTGATGAAAATGCAGTGTGTGATGAAAGATTCCTGGCGTATTGAAAATTTTCCATTTGATAAACAAACATTGCGGTTGTCTATAGAAAATTCACAATTCGATTCAAGGTCATTGGTGTTTGTTCCGGATACGCTGGGCAAAAATTATGATCCACGTTTTACTTTAAGAGGCTGGAATATCGACAGTTTTACTGTTTCTGTAAATACCAAGGCTTACGAAACTGCTTTTGGTGATGAATCCATGGCCAGGCCCCATACCGAATACAGTGCTTACAGGGCTAAGATCAGCATTAGCCGGGATGCAGGTGGTTTATTTTGGAAAATGTTCCTCGGTATGTACATTGCCTTCCTGATCGCTTATGTATGTTTCTACATTCATGCGGATGGCATCGACTCCCGTTTTGGGCTTAGCGTGGGCTCTCTTTTTGCAGTGATTGGTAATAAATACATTGTTGATTCATCGCTGCCCGAATCGCTTTCCTTTACACTGGTGGATGCATTACATGGCATTACCCTCTTTGCCATTCTCACCGTAATAGGCTTCACCGCTTATTCATTAAAGCTGGTAAAACAGAATAAAACAGAGAAGGCCGCCCGCTTTGATTTCATTGCGGCACAGGTAATACTCGTTATTTACCTTGCGGCAAATGCATGGCTGATATTCCAGGCTACAAGTGGAAATAATAATTAGAAATTACCCGATGTAATACAGTTTATGCTTCTTCGTACGCTTTGGCATTTACCATTTCTGCATCCGGCTTCGATTCATCAGTAAGTTTAACCTTACCCCGGTTTTTCCTGATAATTCTTGAGAAGAGTGAAATCTCTTTATCAAACAAGAAACGGAAGAAAAGTTTTGTCCATGATGTGTGGTAATACAGCGTATTGTAAAACCCAGGTGCACCTTCACGGATCTTTGGTAACCTGTTCCAGGGAATAGAAGGAAAATCGTGGTGCTCGTTATGGTAACCTACATTAAAAGACACATTATTCAGTGGACCATAGTAGCTGTAAGTTTCCTGGTCGCCATGCACCAGGTAGTGTTCCTGTATCCAGCGGGCACCCAGCGGGTGTAATCCTACGGAGAAAAAGAAGCTTGCCAGTAAGAATACAATGGCTTTTGGCCCAAGCCAAAGGGCTATTAATGTTGTAAAAGCAATTTCAACAGCCCAGTTGAGGGCTACCCAGCCATCAAATGGTTTTATTTCTTTCAGCCTGCTGATCCTGAATACCTGGAATACCGGGTAAAAAAGAAACCAGACAACTTTACCAATAAAATAATTATTGATGAGTTTGGCTTCCCAGTAGTTAGGCAGATCTGCATCCAGTTCATGAATGCCCTGGAAAGAATGATGTTTTATATGATACCTTTCAAATGAAACAGAACTTGGAAATATTTGCGGTACATTGGCAAGGATACCTGCAAGCCTGTTCGCAGCGGGTTTTTTAAAGAGCAGGCGGTGTGCACACTCATGTATCATTACAAACAAAGAATGATCTGCAAAAGCGCCAATAAGATAAGCAGCACCAAATACCCACCACCATGACTTATCCGCCACAAACCATGCAAGAAATATCTGCAGTCCCACCAGCCCAATAATAGCAAATATGGTAAGGGGGTTTTTCCCGATCAGTTGCCTGATATGCGGGTGTTCTTTCAGGATATCTTTTGTTCTTATACGATGCGGTTCGGAGTGTTCCGAATACCGGAAGGTGGATGGTTGCTTCATGGGCGGAAATATAGGCACTTATTTTGGTTATTTTGGTCACGAAAAGGCATTTTTTTCACTAATGTGGAAAATGTTTAAGCAGAACGACTTATAACAGCTTTTACCGTGAAAATTCAGTTAAACATTTTTAATTTTCCAGTTGTTAATAAACACATTAGCTTTAATTATTAAATCTTCCATTATGAGAAAATTTTGCTGCCTGCTTTTATTGCAGTTACTGGTGACTGGTTTTGTCTTTGCACAAAATAATAAAGCGGCTAAAAAAATAGATGGCCATCCTGCCTGGATCATGCAGGGAAATGTATACGAGGTTAATATCAGGCAATACACACCTGAAGGAACTTTTAATGCTTTTGCAAAACACCTGGACAGGCTGAAGGATATGGGTGCTCAAACCATTTGGTTCATGCCTATTAACCCTATCAGTGTAAAAGACCGGAAGGGAACGCTGGGCAGTTACTATGCAGTATCAGACTATACCAGTGTGAACCCCGAATTCGGTACATTAACTGACTGGAAAAATCTTGTGAAAGCCATCCATAAACGGGGAATGAAAGTGGTGATTGACTGGGTACCCAACCATGCCGGGGCAGATCACCGCTGGGTTACAGCCCATCCTGATTTTTTTATAAAAGATAAGGATGGTAACCCTGCCGTGCCCTTTAACTGGACTGATACAAGGCAACTGGATTATAACAATATGGCCATGCAGGACAGTATGATCGCTGCCATGAAATACTGGCTGGTAAATACCAGGATTGATGGATTCCGCCAGGATGTGGCCTGGAATGTACCCGGCAGCTTTTGGAGCCGCTGTATCAAAACACTAAAGAAAGTAAATCCTGATATTTTCTGGCTGGCAGAAGGAGATAAAAACTACCTGCATCCAAGCGGTTTTGATGCCACTTATCCATGGGATATGTTCCACATGATGGTGAAAGTTGCAGCAGGGGAGCGGCCTGCTTTTGCGCTGGACAGTGTGAAGAATGTAACGGACACATTTTATCCACGCAATGGCATCCTGATGTATTTTACCAGCAATCATGATGAGAACAGCTGGAACAAAAGCGATTTCGGCACCTTTCCCGGCCCGGTGCATGCACCATTTGCCGTATTCACACAAACCATGGACAAGAGCGTTCCGCTTATTTACAGCGGCCAGGAAGAGCCTGTATTAAGACCGCTGGAATTTTTTGAAAAAGATCCCATCAAGTTTGAAAAATTTGAAAGGGCAAAATTTTATAAAACCTTGCTTGCACTGCGTAAACGCAATGCAGCCCTATCACCTGATGCTTCTTTCAAAAAAGTAAATGTGGGTGATGACAAAGCACTGTACGCCTATGTAAGGCAAAAGGGTGCCAGCAAAGTTTTTGTGATACTCAATCTCTCTGCAACAGAGCAAACAATTGCAGTAAAGGATAAAAAGCTGTGGGGCAATCCTTATAATTTATTTATGGGTACAAAAGAACCATTAAATGGAAATGAGTGGAAGATAGAGCCCTGGGGATATGTAGTGTATGAATATGGAGCGGCTAAAAAATAACTGGTGTAACCGGCAGTATGTCTTTTCCCGGCATTGTTGTGAACTTGTACTTTTAGCATTATTGAGCTTAATTTAATTGTATGAACGGAAGATGCTGCAGATCGAATTTGGAAAATCTTCTTAAATCAACTAATCATTCTAAATCCCGGTTCAGACAAATTACAAGCGTAAAATATTTTATGGATCAAGAATGGGGATTTTTAGATTTTTGAACAGGTATAGAAATAGATCTTCATTAAAATCTATTCTTTCTGGCGCCGCTGCGCTTGTAGCAGTTTATTGTAAAGATAAAATTCAATACAAAGAAGTTTTAGAATACCTGGAGTATAATGAATGGGGGCTGGCATATAATACACTGATTGAACTTGCTGAAGATGCAGGATGCTGTTTTCCAGTTGAATTCTGGCTTAAACTTTCCATCGCTGCTGATAGAATGAATTTAAAAGAGCAGGCCAACTATTGCAGGAAAAAAATAACAGAAGCGGAAAAAATTAAAGAGTGATTCTTTCCGAAACACACTCAATAAAATAATTTATATGCGATCAGTTTTCCCCTTGCTTTGCACCCTGTTTTTATGCATAAAATTTTGCACTGCCCAGCAAATAGCTTCACCTGCTGAATTAAATGACCGCCTCAATTTTATTTACAGCCATGTATTTGAAAATATAGACACTTCATACATCAATTACCGCCAGGAATGCAGCCAGTTGATAAAAGAAGACAAAGATCAAATGCGTTCCAACGGTTACAGAACACTAGCCCTGCTTGATCTTTATTCTAATAAATACAATACAGCCATCACGTATTTTAAAAAAGCCATTCAGCTGGACTCGGCCTGTTTTATTTGTTACCGCAAACTGCACTGGATCTACTGGTACCAGAAAAATGATTATGGTGCAGCCACTTCATTATGGCGTACTGCCACCCGGCAGTTTGAAAATAAATTAAAAGAAGATTCTGCTGATGTAAACAGCTGGCAGCGTTTGTATGTAATGTATTCGCTCAATGAAGGCACCCGGTCAAAAAATGTAAAAGGCAGGATGACCAATATAGCACATAAGACAGTTTTGATGGATTCCGCCAATGCCTATTACTGGTGGCAATATTCTTTTCACCAGGAGAATGATGTGGCCGGAATGGAATATTCGTTAAAGAAGGCAGTTCAATTAAACAGTAAAGAAGATGTATTCTGGAACGGGTTAGCCAATTTTTATGCTGATCATAAAAAAATACCAGTATTAAAACAATTGCTGGAAGAAGTGAAACCTGCAACCGGAGAAAATATGCATTACTGGTACCAGCAGAAAGCACATTACTATTATACTGTTGGTTTAAAAAATGAAGCACTTGCTGTTTTTAAAGAAGCAAAAGCAAACGGGTATGATATAGTGTATAAATAAGATAGCCCAGGGTTAATAGATTCAAAAATATGGCGCCGGGCTTTGCCCGGCGCCACACGTACAATCAGTATGATTCTATTTAGGCTTTTTATCAGCGATCACAAGGATGATCCCCACTACAATCGCAATACCGCCGGCATACAGCGGCCATTCCACCTGTTTATTCTCTCTTTTGCTGATCTCAACCGGGCCAATGTCAACCAGCTTTTCTTCTTTTGTAAAGCTAATGCGCCGGAAAACAAGCATCAGTATGCCAATGGCTATTAATAAAATTGCTATCGCTCTCATAAATAAGGTTTATTATACTAAGTCAATAATAATACCAGCAAAAACACCAGCTTCAAAAAGTAAAGAGAAATCTTTGACCGGGTTTAAAGGGAAAAATATTCCCCGCTCTGTTATAAATAAAAAACGGATGATGTTTATTACATCATCCGTTGAAGCTATCCTTCAGCATTTATTTTTGTGTTGCAGCCCACGCATCCATTTTCTTCTCCAGCACATCCAGCGGCATACAGCCATCTTTTAATACCTCATCATGGAAAGAAGCAATATTAAATTTAGGGCCTAATTGCTGCTCATATTTGCCACGCAGTTCACGGATCTTTAAAGCACCAATCTTATACGACAGGGCTTGTCCGGGAATACCCATATAACGCTCGATCTCTGCTGTTGCAGCCTGTTCATCTATCTGTTCATTGGCACGCATGTATTCGATCGCTTTTTCACGGCTCCAGCCTTTTGTATGGATGGCTACATCCACTACTAAGCGAATGGCACGATGCATCTCATCTCCAAGATTCCCCATTTTTTGATAAGGATCGGTATATAAACCTATTTCATCACCCAAAGATTCTGCATACAATGCCCAGCCTTCTCCATAAGCACCGTACCAGCTGAAACGGCGGAACTTTGGCAAGGATTCATTTTCCTGCTGTAAAGATATCTGGTAGTGATGACCGGGAATAGCTTCATGTGCAAACAGGGTTTCCATACCGGTATAATTAAATTTTGCCACGTTTGGAATAGGCGTATAAAATATACCGGGTCTTGATCCATCTGCAGTGCCCTGTGTGTATTCTGCGGCTGCACTTTGCTCACGGAACGCTTCGGTACGCCTGATCTCGAATGCTGTTTTTGGAAAACGGCCAAACAGCTTTTTCAGGTAAGGTTCTTCTTTTGCCTTGATCGCATTAAAGCCGGCCAGCACTTCTTCGGGGGTTTTAAACGGCATAAATTTTTTATCGTCGCTGATGTATTTAAAGAATGAATCCAGTGTGCCGTTAAAGCCGACCTTGGTTTTTATTTTTTCCATTTCACCTTTGATCCTTTCCACTTCTTTTAACCCGGTTTGATAAATTTCTTCGGTTGTTTTATCTGTTGTTGTCCACAGGCGGGCCAGGTATTTGTATTCATCGCTGCCGTGTGGAATACTGTCGATGCCACTGCTGGCACGGCCCTTTGGCAAATATTCTTTTTCAAAAAAATCAGTCAGCTTTTTAAAAGAAGGAATGATATAAGTGCTGATGGCATTTGTATAGGCTGTTGTAATACTTGCTTTTTGTGAATCAGGAATTTCTTTTGGCAGTTTATTGATGGGGCCATAAAAAAGATTCTGTTTTACATCTGCTGTTACAAATGATTTTACCTGGGGAATCACTTTTACAATAAGTGATTTTGGCAGGATATAACCTTCAGCCATACCCTTACGCATGTTCGCAATAGAAGTGTCCGTCCAGTCTGCAAAGCCTTTCATCCTGCCGATAAAGTTCTCATAATCCTTTGCGGTTTTAAAAGGTTGTATACTTTCACCCGAGCCAAGTTGTCCAAAAACCAGGTGCAATGACGACATTTGATTGATCGGCATCAGCTCATCATGAAAATTGAATCCTTCCAGCTGGATCGCCATTTCTCTTTTAAAAATATCATAGCTGATCCTGTCATTGTCATTCAGTTTTTCCCTGTCAAAACCCTGTATGCTGTCGGCATAGCGGCTGTAAAAACTTTTTAACTGGCCAAGGTAAGCAGTGCTCACAGTATTCGGCAGTATATCATTGTACCGGTTATCACCATTGGTGGTGGCTTCTAAAGGAAATAATTTCATCCTGTCTTCCCAGTAATTGTCAAACATCCGGTTGATGGCAGCAGATGTATTGCTGTCGCCGGTTTGTTCTTCTTTTTTACTGTTGCAGGAAAACATAACTGCTGCCAGCAGGAAGGCAGCGGCCGATAGTTTTTTCATAATTGAAGTGTTTTAATTAAAGCAGGGCTCAAAGTAAGTATTTTGGTATTGCGGCCGGGAAAAAATTGTATGAACGGGTGGATACGGGTCGGTACCGGAGGTCAGACCCCGGAATGACTGCGTTACAACCAGCTTTTGGCAGGGCTTGCGGTATCTTCAAAATAAACACGAAAGACCTCGGCTTACCTTTGTTTGCAGCTGCTCAACCCTTACCTTTGCGGCTCAAAAAAAGTTTAATAGCAGTACAAACGATGAACGTAATGCGACGCAACAATGCCTGACCAGGGCGGTGCTGTTTGTACAAAAATTAATTCCTGATGAAATACATCAACGAGATCAATAAAAGAAAAACCTTTGCCATCATCTCTCACCCGGATGCCGGTAAAACCACCCTTACAGAAAAATTCCTGCTTTTTGGCGGTGCCATACAAACAGCCGGCGCTGTAAAAAGTAATAAGATAAAAAAACACGCCACGTCCGATTTTATGGAAATTGAACGGCAGCGTGGTATTAGTGTGGCAACGAGTGTAATGACGTTCGAATATAAAGATCACCTGATCAACCTGCTGGATACACCGGGTCACAAAGACTTTGCTGAAGATACTTACCGTACACTAACGGCAGTGGATAGTGTTGTACTGGTAATTGACAGCGTGAATGGTGTGGAAGAGCAAACAAGAAGACTGATGGAAGTGATTGCCATGCGTAGTACGCCGGTGATCGTTTTTATCAACAAGATGGACCGGGATGGCAAAAACCGTTTCGACCTGATGGAAGAGCTGGAAAAGGAATTGAAAATTCATTTACACCCCATGACAATTCCCATTAATAGCGGGAAAGATTTTAAAGGGGTGTACGACCTGCATGAAAAAAGCCTGGTACTGTTCACTGCCGGCACAAAGGCAAATGATGAGGATGTGGTACAGATAAACGACCTGAAAGATTCGTTGCTGGATAATAAAGTGGGAGAGAAAGATGCTGAAACATTAAGGGAAGATGTGGAACTGATAGAGGGCGTGTATGGCGAACTGGCTGTAGCTGACTATTTATCCGGTAAAGTGGCACCGGTATTTTTTGGAAGTGCGGTAAATAATTTCGGCGTAAAAGAGATGCTGGATACATTTATCCGTATTGCGCCCACACCAAGACCAAGACACACCACACTCCGTGATGTAAAACCGGAAGAAGATAAGTTCAGCGGTTTTGTTTTTAAGATACATGCTAATCTTGACCCTAAACACCGTGACAGGATTGCTTTCCTCCGTGTATGCAGCGGCCGTTTTGAGCGTAATAAGTATTATGAACATGTAAGGCTGGATAAAGATATCCGCTTCAGCAATCCGTATAGTTTTTTGGCCCGGCAAAAAGATGTGATCGAAGAAGCATACCCGGGTGATGTGGTGGGTCTGTTTGATACGGGTAACTTTAAAATTGGTGATACATTAACGGAGGGGGAGAAGTTTTTCTTCACCGGCATACCAACTTTTTCACCCGAGATATTTAAAGAAGTGCAGAACAAAGACCCGATGAAGACCAAGCAGCTTGAAAAGGGATTAATGCAATTGACGGACGAAGGTGTTGCACAATTATTCACGCAGTTTGGTGGTAATAAAAAGATCATTGGCTGCGTGGGTGAACTCCAGTTTGAAGTAATTCAATACCGTTTGCTGCAGGAATATGGTGCTTCTGTACAGATGAACAGCCTGCCTTTTTACAAGGCTTGCTGGATCACAAGTAAGGATCCCAAAAAGATAGAGGACTTTATTAAATACAAGCAGGCCAATATTGCTGAAGATAAAGATGGACACCTCGTTTACCTGGCACAGAGTGAATGGTTCTTGAATACAGAAAGACAGAATAACCCGGATATAGAATTTCACTTCACCAGTGAAGTTCATAAGTAAATGATCGTATTAAAATCTTTCTGCTTTTGGAATAAGATTGGTAAGCTCGGCTATTTTTACCGGTCTTTTTTGCTCAATACTTTTTCTTGCAGCCACACCAATGAGTAATGACATGGCGCCGTCTCTTGTGCCGGCCATTACATTATGCGGATTATCATTGGTGTCCACGAAGATCCTTTTTTGCATTCTTACATCACCGCCACCATGACCACCGCTGATCTTTGGCGTGGTAAATACTTCGTATTTATCAGCAAAGTTATCCATCACCATGATCTCCCTTACTTCGCCCTGTACAGCATCGTCTGATTGTGTCATTTCCACTGCATGTTTCTTTGACTGGTCTTCGGGCAGTTTCTGCAGGTAGGGAATATCTTCCCATGTTTCAAGCCGGCCGTTCTTACCGTTGAATGCAATTTGCCACCCTTCATAAGGAGAATAAGTAGTGAGTGAGTAGTTTGCAACCACACCATTGGCATAGATGATCTGTGCAGACATTTTATCATAAATATCGATCTCGTTGCGGAACACACAGCCATCCCGGTGATAGCCGTCGTATTGTTCGTTTAAAACATAGAGGTTGGTAAGCCGCTGGTCTTTTGTAATATCCCAGTAATACCTGCAGGTTGTTTTATATTCACAATCCCTGCAGGTGCTGCCGCGGAAGGAATTGTTTTTGCCGTAATGTTCCAGTGCACCGTAAGCACTTACTTCCACCGGCTCTGAATTAAGCCACCAGTTAAGCAAATCAAAATGATGTGTTGATTTATGTACAAACAAAGAGTTGCTGTATTTTCTTAATCCATGCCAGCGGCGGAAATAATCAGCGCCATGATGCACATTCAGGTACCAGTTAAAATCAACAGATGTTACCTGGCCGATCCTGTTGGTATTCAGCAATTCTTTTACCTGCATGTTGTGAACACTGTGCCGGTAATTAAATGCAACAATGAGTTTTTTGCCTGATCTTTTTTCTGCTGTCAGTATATCACTGCATTTTAATTCATCATTGGTCATAGGCTTTTCAGTGATCACATTAAAACCTGCATCAAGCGCTTTTATTATAAACTGGTCATGCGTGGAGTCTGTTGTTGTAACAATAATGTAATCTGCCTGTACTGTATTAAGCATTTCATCATAATTGATGAAAGCAGGGCATTTTACATCCAGTATTTTTTTTACGTAAGCAAGTCTCCCGGGATTTATATCACAAAGACCAGTAAATTCAATATGCTTGCCATAATTCTTCAGCAGTGTTTGTCCCCAGAAACCGCTTCCGCGGTGACCGGTACCAACAAGGGCTAGTTTTGTTTTTTTATTTTTACTGTCAGCAAATGTTTGAAAAGGATTTAGCATAAGTGCTGCGCCGGAAGCAGCAGTATATTGGATAAATTTGCGGCGTTGCATGAGCAGGTTAATTTATGTCGTAAGATAATCAATGCTGTAATCTTTTTTATATCTTTCAGCGAATTTTTCACTTAAGCGGCAGTAAATAAAATCGCTGGCTATTGTAAACTGTAATCAATGCACATTCATCACCCCGGAAAATACCTGCTGCTGATATTATTTGCACATCTTTCTTTTTTTACTGTTTGTGCACAGGCTAACAATATTTCAGATTCTTCTTTTCCTGTTGTAAAAGAAAAAAAATCTTATAAAAAATTTATTCTTCCTGCTGCGTTGATCACCGCAGGTTCTGTAGGTACAATCACAAACTGGGGAATTAATCATACAGTAAGAGAAGAAAGAAACAGGAGTTACGGCAGTTTTAATACTGATATAGATGATTACCTGCAGCATGCACCCTTACCGGTGGTATTTATTATGGATGCTGTTGGATTAAAAGGCCGGAACAACTGGCAGCAACAGGTGCTCTTACTGGTTACTTCCGAAGTTTTTATGTTTGGTATGGTTCAGCCGGTAAAAAAAATGTTTCATGTAATGAGACCTGACAGCAGTGGTAATAATTCTTTTCCTTCAGGGCATACTGCGCAGGCATTTTTGGCTGCTTCATTTTTTAATAAAGAGTTTGGCAGTAAATATCCATGGGTGAGTGCCGGCATGTATGCTGTAGCAACCAGTGTAGGCGTATTCAGGATCATTAATAACCGGCACTGGGTGTCTGATGTGCTGGCAGGAACTGGTATAGGTATGCTTTCTGTTGAACTCTCTTACCTGCTGGAGAAAAAATTTAAGAGCCTTCTTGGTAAAAATATTACTGCTGTTATTCCTTCTTATCAAAACGGAAGGCTTATGTGTACTGCCTTTCTTAAACTTTGAAAGTTTTTCTTTTAATACCATTTATTACAAAAAGTATTTTTCTTTAAAACCAGCGGCATAATTATTCCGTAACTGCAAACAGTATTGTTATCCGTTCATCATTAAAACTTTGTTTATGAAAAGTGTACATTCTCTTGCAGGGTGCTGTCTCTGTATTATCCTGGTAAATTCATTATTGTTTTTAAGCTCCTGTAAAAAGGATGATAATATGCCTGGTGAACCCCCGGTCGTTAAACCCGATCTTATTTTTTACAGTATCAATGCTGATGGCCAGTTATCAAAACATAATGCAAAGGCAGTTGAAACAGCCATTTCAACTGTCGCTGTAAGTGGTTTACAGCCGGGCGAAACGATCATGGCCATTGATTTCCGGCCTGCTACTGGTGAACTCTACGGTCTTGGCAGTACAAGCAGGCTGTATATAATAAATCATGTTACAGGTAATGCCCGTGCAGTAGCTGCTGATCCTTTTACTCCTGCCGTAAGTGGAACTATTGCAGGTTTTGATTTTAACCCAACAGTGGACCGTATACGGCTGGTGACGGCGACAGGACAGAATCTGCGGCTTCATCCTGAAACAGGGCTGGTTGCTGCTGCGGATGGTAATATCAATGGTACAGCGGGCGCAGCCATATCTGCGGTGGCTTACACTTATAACAAAGCAGGCGCCGCTGCAACCACTTTGTTTGATATTGATATGACAACAAAAAAATTGTATAAACAATCACCGCCTAATAATGGAACATTGGTGGAAGTGGGCGGTCTTGGTATTATGCCAACGGGTGAAGCTGGTTTTGATATATCCCCGGATGCGGTTGCATTGGCAGGCATGCAGGTAGATGGTAAATCATCTTTATTCAGCATCGATACAGCCACAGGAAAGGCTGTAAAATTGGGAAACTTTCCTGGTTCTTCCATGACCACCGGTATTGCAATACCAACTAACGCTGTCGCCTATGCCGTAGACGAAACCAATAATCTTTTAATATTTAATCCTTTTTCAACAGATGTGCCGGTTTCAAAAGCAATAGCAGGTTTGGTTGCAGGGGATGATATTGCAGGAATTGATTTCCGCCCGGTGAATGGCCAGTTGTATGCGCTTGGTAAGGCCGGTAATTTATATACATTGAATGCTTCCTCCGGAGCTGCTGCATTGGTGGGTGCCGGTGCCTTTGGTACTTTGAATGGTTCTTATTTTGGATTTGATTTTAATCCAACCGTGGATCGTATCCGTGTGGTGAGCAGTTCGGGGCAAAATATCCGGTTGCATCCGGTTACCGGATTGATCGCCGCAACAGATTTGCCGCTGAACCCGGGCAGTCCTAATGTAAGTGCAGCGGCTTATTCAAATAATTTTGCAGGCGCCGCTTCCACCGTTTTATACGATATAGATTGCAACGTTGATAAATTATATAAACAATTGCCTCCCAATGATGGCACGCTGGCAGAGATTGGTTCTCTTGGAATAAATATAGAATCTGCCAATGGCTTTGACATTGGCAGCGCCAGCGGAACAGCATGGGGCATCTTCACTGTTGGGGGAAAAGCAGGCTTGTACAGTGTTGATCTTACTACCGGCACTGCTACTAAAAAAAGTGATTTTGCGGCGAAAGTAAAAGGCTTTACAGTTGGGCTTTCGCTGTAAGAAGAGAAATACACATCTCCGCTTTAGTAGAATGTCACAAAATTTGTTTGTGACATTCTATTTTACGAAAAGCAGTAATTGATTAACGGGTAAGATAAACCCGTTTGATTATATCAAGGTGATGCCTGTGATGACCGTACACATGATTTACCAATAACCGTACAGATATCTCAAATTTATTTGCAGTGCCCTTTCGTTCAAGCGATTCCTCGTCCAGTGATTCAATAAAGGCAATGCTGGATGCACGGCAGGCGCTTAACTCGGCCATGATACTTTTGATATTGCGGTTGTTTGCATCGGCAGTTTTTACAAGAAGGTTTTCATCAAAACCCGGCAGGTCTGTTTTATCAGCTCTTGCTATCCGCATGGCCCGGTATATGATCACCCTTTCGCAGTCAGATATATGCAGCATCAGGTCTTTGATGGTCCATTTACCCTCAGCATACCGGTATCGCAGTTGTTCTTCCGTAAGAGAGGAAACAAGGGCAATTGTTTCATCCAGTATTTCCTGGAGGTGCTGCAACAGCCTGCTGTCGTCCGAAACAAGTGCCATATAAGGCTTGTAAAAATAGATCACCGTTTCATCTGCAGGTTTAGCGATTAATTTCATGTGCCAGTTTTGTTGGTACTGTAAATTTAATATTTACAATCTTTTTATTGATCAAGTAATCTCCGGTGGTAATTTATTTGACCAAGATGATAAGATAAATGAGCAAGAAGATGAATAAGGAAATATTCCGTTGTCATTTTCTTTTCAAAAACGATAACAGGGTAATCAGCATCCAGGTTATCTTTATTTAACCCTGCTAATGTGTCATTAATAACTTTTATAGTTCCTTCAATCAGCAGGATCAATTCTTCTTTGCTTATATCTTTCTGCGAAAATTCCAGCTCACGGTTCCTGGTATAACCGGTATTACCCAATATGGCACCAATAAAATGATTGAGGTTGCCAACCAGGTGCAGGCAGAGATTGCCGGCAGCATTTGCAATATTTTTTTCAGTCCGCCAGAGATTCTTTTCGTCCCTGTACTGTTCTATTTCTGCTTTCAGTTTATTTAAATCCCTGTTATAGATCGCAGTGAGTGTGCCGGTCATAAAATGTTTTGAAGCTTTAAATGTTGCAGCAGCATGATTGTTTTGCCATCTTTTATTTCGCCGGTATTTATCATTTGCCAGGCTGTTTCAAATGGTAGCTCCAGCACTTCTATATTTTCCTGTTCATGCTCAATGCCACCGCCTTCATGTACTTTCATCGATGCTTCATAAGCTGCGGTAAAGAAGTATAAGATCTCTGTAACAGATCCCGGTGACATGTAGGCTTCAAACACTTTTTCAACCTGGCTTATTTTATAGCCTGTTTCTTCCTCTGTTTCACGCCGGATGCAATCTTCAGGATTGTCTTTATCAAGCAGTCCTGCACATGCTTCTATCAGCATGCCTGATTCATTTCCATTGATAAAGGTGGGCATACGGAACTGCCTGGTAAGTATTACTGTCTTTTTTTCTTTATTATAAAGCAAAATAGTTGCACCATTGCCCCTGTCATAGGCTTCACGGCTCTGTACCTCTACCGAGCCATCTTTTTTCAGGTACTCATAAGTTATTTTACGGAGTGTGTACCAGTTGTCGGAGAGAATTTCTTTTTTGAGGATTTTAATATTGCCTGTCATGTTAAACTTGTTTGTGGCAACAAATGTAAGCAGGTAAAAGCTTTGTTACGGGACCGGTCGTAACAATAGTGTTAAAAAGACTGTTGAAAATAATTTACTCTTTGGTAAACACAGCAGTTTCTGTAAGCCCGTTACTGCTGAAGCGGATAAAATAATTCCCCCGGTTTAATTTACTGACGTTGATGCGGTGTTTCAGGCTGTTATTTACAATTACATTTTCCTGCAGAACGTTCTTGCCTGACACATCAGAAATGATAATACCGATTTGCTGTTTTCCTTTTACCGCAAATTCAATATTGATATTGCTGGTGGCAGGAGAGGGGTAAACCGGGCCCAGCGTGAATATTTTACGGGTTGCTGGAACAAAAATCACAGGAGTGAATGATTCTTTGCCACTGCTGCCGGTCATATCCACCCGGTAATACAAACCATGTGTATTTTCAACCTCATCTGTATACTGGAAGTTGCCTGCGTTCGTGTTTATGGTATTTTGTAAAAGCGCTACCTGTTTAAAATTGCGTCCGTCTGTGCTTCTTTCAATTTTAAAAGTGTAAGTATTTTCATCTGTCCAGGCAGCCCAGTTCAGTATGGTGGAGTGGTTGGCAGCCCTGGCATGAAAGCTTCCAATTTTTACCGGCAATACGGTGGCAAATATATCCTTTGTAATTACCTGGTTTGCCAGCTCTGTATGGCCGGCAGGGTTAATGTGTATGTTATCTCCCAGGTCGTAGCACTCCTGTACATTTAAACCGGGCTCTTCAGCCAATGGCGTGAAAAAGTCTATGGCCCATACGCCAAACACACTCAGCATTGTATCTCTCAGGTCTTTCAGTTTTTGCCTCCCGGCACTGTCAAAGGCATTGCGTGGCTGCGTGGTGGTTATATAACAACGGATACCGCAGGCGTTGGCAGAATCTTTCATTATTTGAAAACACTGGATGATCTCTGCATTGCTCAGCCTGTTATAATTATTAGTTGGATAGTTAATGATAATTACATCCGGCTTTGGGCTCATGCTGATGGCCTTTGTAATATTGGAATAAGGATCAGGGTAATTTTCTCCTGGTGGTGGGGTATAACTGGAAGGCATACCCGAATAGCAATCCCTGCTTCCCAATGCACCCAGGTTGTACGCTGTGTCAATAGTGCCGTACTGCTGGTAATATTCCTTTACTTTTGCTACCCAACCGCTGTCCTTAGGATAGGCTGGTGATGGTGAGGGAAAATAACCATATGCCGTGGAGGAACCAATTACACAAAGCCTTTTTGGTTGCGCTTGTATTTCGTCATTATGCAATAATGAAAAAAGCAGTGTGATGAAAATATAAGCAGTTGCTTTCATAAGGAAAGTTTAGCCCTGGTTTGTTCTTAGAGATGTTACAGTTAAGCTGCAAATATAATGCCTGTGTGCCGGAATGAGTTGGATGCACCATTTTATTTGTTCCCGTTGCGTATTTTCCCCGCTTTTGTTTCGTAGTTCCTTTGCTGGCCACGTAATATCCACAACTGCTTTTTCTATAAAATTTTGATGGGTTCGGCATTTAGTACGAATTTTTAATTAGTTCGTATTATTTTACGAACTTACTTTTGGTTCGTATTAACATACGAATTTTAAAATAATTCGTATATTTGGCTGCATAATTCCAAGGCAATGAATATCCAGGCTGTCATTACAGGAGATATCGTAAACTCAACCAGGCTCACCCCGGCAAAGGAGCAACGGCTGGTAAACCAGATCACCGGTATATTTGGCGATAATAAATCAGAGTTTTACCGGGGAGACAGCTTCCAGGCATATATTAAAAAGCCATCAGAAGCCCTGAAGCTGGCATTGTTATGCAGGGCCGCTGCCATCAGTCTTTCAAAAGAGGCTAAAGAAGTACCAGCAGATGTGCGGTTGAGTATTGGTATTGCTGCAGTAACAGTGCCTGTAAAATTATTAAAGACCGCCAGGGGGGAGGCTTTTGTTCTTTCGGGGCGGCATTTTGATGAAATAGTCAAAAGAGAGGAGCGGTTGATTATCACAACAGCAAATGCACTGGCCAATACCGGATTAATGGTGATATCCGATTATGTCAATTCAATTTTTGCACTGATGACAGGGAAGCAGGCTGAAGTTATTTATGAATTACTGCGGGGAGAGAAACAAAAAATGGTGGCTAAAAAATTAAAAAAAACCAAAAGTACCATTCACCAGCGGGTGACAGCAGGCAGGTGGCCTGAGATTGAAAAACTGCTGAAGCATTATGAAACCATCATAACCCAACTCTCATGATCACGGCATCCGTATGGCTGACAAAATTGATATTGTCGCACCTGCTCACAGATTTTATATTGCAGCCCAAAAGCTGGGTGAACGACCGTAATGCTAAACACTTTGCTTCTGTCAAATTATACCTGCATACTTTTATCACCGCCCTTGTTGCCTGTATTTTTATTGGTTTACAATACTGGCTCACAGTACTGGTGATACTGGTAACACATACCTGTATTGATGGGTGGAAATCTTATCAAAAGCAGACGGTAAATTACTTTATTGCAGACCAGTTATTACACCTGCTGGTAATTGTTATATGCTGGTATTGTACTTTTTTTCACTGGACAGATATAAAACATTTATGGGAGCAGGTAAACATACAGCCAGCTTTCTGGAAAACACTTACTGCTGTTATTTTTCTAACGATGCCTGCAGGTATTTTGATAGGACAGCTGACCAGTCAATGGCGCAATAAGATCGAAAATGCAGAAAGTCTTGCAAGTGCCGGTAAATGGATCGGTATTGTGGAGCGGCTGATCGTTTTCATATTCGTATTACAAAGCCAGTTCAGTGCAATAGGATTATTGGTTGCGGCCAAAGGAATCATCCGGTTCAATGAAAAGGAACGCCCGGAAATAAAAACGGAATACCTTGTTATTGGTACCCTGATGAGTATTGCCATTGCCGTTATCACAGGACTTATAGTGAAAGGGTGATCACTGCACCGGCCATAAACTTTTCCTTATCTCAGAATGATATGTGGCATTGTTCAATGAAATTTGAAGTTTAAAAGAAGATCATATGAATCCCGGACCGCTCAATGAGTTGATAAGAAACCGCCGTTCTGTTTTTCCTGACCAGTTTGTACCGGGAAAAAAAATCGATGATGAGATCATTAAACAAATTTTGGTGAATGCAACATGGGCACCTAACCATGGAATGGGAGAGCCCTGGCATTTTACCGTATTTACTGGTGATGGGCTAAAGCAATTTGCCGCTTTTCAAAGTGAATTATATAAACAGGAGGCTGGCGAATCTTACCAGGAGGGCAAGTATTTAAAAATGCAACAACAGCCTTTAAAAGCATCCCATATTATTGCTTTAGGCATGAAGCGCTCTGCCAAAAAAAGTATACCCGTAATAGAAGATGTGGAAGCTGTGGCCTGTGCTGTACAAAATATTTATCTGAGTGTTACAGCCAATGGATTGGGGGGCTACTGGACAACAGGCGGTATTACATATCTGGAAAAAGCAAAGGCTTTTTTTAACCTGGAGGCTGAAGACCAATTACTTGGTTTCTTCTACATCGGGCAGGTGGCTGTACCATCACCGCAGGGGAAAAGACAACCAATCGAAGAGAAAACAACCTGGATAACAACGGCCGCAGGCGGCTAATTGCGGCTAGTCTGTTTTCAGCTCGTAAAAGATCTTGATAAGGTTGCTTTCGCCTAAAATAGTTTGCAGGTTGAAGGATTTTCGCTTCCTGCCATCAATTATCTCAAGTACGGCTGTATTGGGTGGTATCGTACCAAGATTATCTGCAATAAATGTAATGGCATTTGCACCTGGTTTTAATACCACGTTAATAAACTGTGGTGTCTTTTTTACCGGGAATCCTTTGGCGACCTGTATACCATTGATAGTAACAGAAATACTGTCGCCATCTTCTACGGCATCATCCCAGATAGCCAGTTTTAATTCCCGTGATACAGCTTTAATGCTTCCGAGCAGTTTTTCATTTTCTTTCAATGCTTTTTTTTCAGCTTCCGCATTGTAATCAGGAAAGGATATATCTTTTGTCTCATCTTTTGGGACGTACAGCCTGGCAACAATAAATGAAGCAGCACTGTCACCACTATTCTCAAAGTTGAGTGTATATTTCTTTTCGCCGGCATTAAGGGTGAGTTTTCCCCTGTTGGGTAATGCATCTCCAAAGTTTTCTGCAAACAGTACAAGTATATTAAGTCCAGTATCAAGCAAGGTTTCTTCCGGCACTGTTTTCTTATTCAACTCGATCTTGTCAAGAAATAGCTTGCCATTCATTGCAACAGAAACAACATCATTCTCCTTTTTTCTTGTGCCGCTTAAATTTATAACAGCGTCACGGGTTTTCAGGTATACCGTATCATGAAGACCGAAATAAGCATGTGATGAAGAAGGGTGAAGTATAAGATCGCTGTTAACAGCCGCTGGCGTTGTACTTTCTTTTTTATATAACCTGATACCTGCCTCCGCAACAAATTTCTTAAGCTGCATTGCAGTCGCTTTATCCTCCTCTGAAAGTTTTATGGTGTCTTTTATAAATGAAGTTTGTTTTGATTCAAATCTCTGGATCGATAATGTTGGCATGCCTTTAAGATCACGGTTATAATCAAGAACGCCATTTAACAGGAACGTACTGTTGCCAAGACTGAATGGCTGCTCATACAACGGGTATTTATTCCGGCTGATGGCAAGTTCCCGGCTGCTTTTTTTTACCAGCAGTAACTCGTAGCTGGCAGAAAAATTTTTGAAATGCAATTGCAGACTGGCAGGATAAAGTACAGACCGCTCCGGTGCCCCAACCTGCAGTTCGATATGTATTGCCGCAGTACCACCTTCCGGGGTATAGTCCATTCCCCATGTACCGGTATATGGATCATTTTGTGCAGTAATATGCACAGGCGCCAATACAAAAAACAGTAATAGAAGGCAGGTAAATCTTATCATTAATAATATAATAAATCCGGCCGCAAAAAAGCGTATAACAATTACCGTAAGGCAAATATAAATTTTAATCCCGGTTCAACCATTGTTTAACAGGGTGCCGCATTTTGCTTTTTTAATACAATTAACTAATTTTAAACGCCTTGAGATTAGTCCGATAAAATAAACACATGAGTAAACACTGGTCAAATATTATTATCAATGCGCTTAGGGAAAAAACAAAGCACCATGATGAAGAATATGCCTCCAGGTACAGGGAAGCAAAAAATTTCAGGGAGTTCAAGATTACACTGAACAGGCTGGCAAAAGATTTTGTGTTGCTGGTTGCCGGCATTTTTTCTGCTTCTTTTGGCTTTAAAGGTTTTTTACTTACTAATCACTTTATTGATGGCGGTGCTACGGGGATCTCCCTGCTGATTTCAAATACCACCAAGATACCGCTGCCCCTGCTGCTGATTTGCGTTAATATTCCTTTTATTATTCTTGCCTACAAAGTGATGGGCAGGAATTTTGCCATTAAGACATGCCTGGCCATTTGTGGCCTGGCCCTGTGTGTGGCAACGGTTGAGTTCAGGAATGTAACCAACGATAACCTGCTGGTGGCCATCTTTGGGGGCTTTTTCCTGGGTGCCGGTATAGGGCTGGCGGTACGGGGTGGCGCTGTTATTGATGGCACAGAAGTGCTTGCCATCTTTTTAAGCCGGAAGTTTGGTACCACTATTGGTGATATCATCGTGTTCATTAATATTTTTATATTCTCGGCAGCTGCTTACTTCCTTTCTATTGAGATAGCATTGTATTCAATGATCACTTACCTGTCTGCTTCCAAAACACTCGATTTTATAGTGGAAGGTATAGAAGAGTATATTGGGGTTACTATCATTTCCTCTCACAGTGAAGAGATCCGCCAGATGATTATTAACAAGATGGGGCGGGGTGTAACACTTTATACAGGCAAAAAAGGCTTTGGAAAAAAAGGAGAGGTGCAGGATGTTGATATTATTTATACTGTGATCACCAGGCTGGAGTTGAACAAGCTGAATACCGAGATCATAAAAATAGATCCCAATGCTTTCGTGGTGATGAACAGCGTGAAAGATACCAAGGGTGGCATGATCAAAAAAAGACCGTTGAAACATTGATTTTTGATAAATAAGGCTCCTTTAACACGAAATATTCCCATTCATCATTTTTTAGCAATTATCAAATGAAGGCTGAAAACCTTTTCCTGCCTGCATTAGCTGTATCCGGGAAATAAACAAGGCAAATCTTAGTTAATTAAACGTTTGTTTAAATTGGGGTATTGTTTTAACTTCGTCCCCGAATTATTTTTGAGAATAATAAATCACTGCTTCTTTTTATGAACCTTATACAACAATCTTTTCTCCAAAAGAAAGTTTTGATACTCCGGCTCTTTACAATGGTCCTGTTTCCTTTTTGTCTCCAGGCGCAAACAGCCGGTGACAGTTTGCTGACACAGGCAACGTTACAAAATGTAGTGGCCTATGCCGTAAAGCACCAGCCACTGCTGGAGCAATCACTGCTGGATGAAGAGATAACAAAAAATACAATAAGATCAAAACTGGCAGACTGGTTTCCACAGGTGAACTTTAACTACAGCCTGCAGCACAATTTCCAGGTTCAGACAAGTATTATAGGAGGCAATCCGGTAAGACTGGGCGTGGAAAATACTTCAGCAGCACAGTTCACCGCCTCCCAGTATCTTTTTAACCGGGATGCATTACTGGCTTTCCAGTCAAAAAATGATGTGCTTACACAGGCAAAACAAACAACCGAGAGCCGCAAAATAGACGTGGCAGTAAGTGTGTCAAAAGCTTTTTATGATGTAATTACTACTACGCAGCAGATAAAAGTGGCAGCGGAAAATATAAACCGGCTGGAGAAGAGTTTGAATAATGCCTTCCAGCAATACAAGGCAGGGCTTGTTGACAAGACGGATTATAAACGTGCCACCATCGCCCTGAATAATACAAAAGCATTAAAACAGGGCAGCGAAGCTTTATTAAAAGCAAAAACCGAGTACCTTAAGTATTTGATGGGCTATCCCGTAGCCGCTGAACTGAATGTGGTGTACGACAGCCTGCAAATGGAAAAGGAAATTGGTTTGGATACATTACAGGTTGCCAGTTATAATAACCGTGTAGAATATCGTTTGCTTGAAACGCAACGGAAACTGCAGGAAGCAAATGTCAAGTATAATAAATGGGCATTTTTGCCAAATGCTTCTTTGAATGGTGCTTATAACCTGAATTATTTGAATAATGATTTCCCGAAACTGTATTCTAATAATCTTCCCAATTCATTTGCAGCACTTACTTTATCATTCCCGATTTTCCAGGGCGGAAAAAGAAAGTATAATATCTCCAATGCACAGTTGCAGCTCAGGCGCACCATGTGGGATATAGATGCATTAAAAAATACAGTGAACAGCCAGTATGCAGCTGCACTGGCGTCTTACAAAAGCAGCCTCGCCAATTACCTTTCCTTAAAAGAGAATATGGCACTGGCACAGGAAGTGTATGATGTGATTAATATGCAATACCGTTCAGGTGTAAAAACTTATATTGAAGTAATAACTGCTGAAACAGACCTGCGTACTGCTCAACTGAATTATTATAATGCTATGTACCAGTTACTGGCAAGCAAGATCGATGTGCAAAAAGCATTGGGACAGGTTGTTTATTAAAACTGATTGACAAAATGAACTATTTAATGAATAAAGGAAATTATATGTTTCTTGAAACTGTAAAAAAATATGGGTTATATACCCCGGCATTGTTTTTATTTAGTTGCGGCGGTGCTGCAAACCAGGCACCACAGGGGCCGCCACCTGCAGTACCCGTAACCGTTACTGAAGTAAAAGCCACCGATGCAGTGTATTATGATGAATACCCGGCCACCATTGCGGCGCTTAACCAAACAGAATTGCGTGCACAGGTAAGTGGCTATGTTACGGGTATTTATTTCCAGGATGGACAGAAAGTAAGCAAGGGACAGAAACTCTATTCCATCGATGCACAGGTGTATAATGCCAACTACCAGCAATCGATTGCCAACCTGCAGGTGCAGGAAACCAATATGCTGAAGGCACAGAAAGACGCAGACCGTTATCATGAACTGGATAAGAATGATGCGATAGCAAAGCAGCAGGTAGATTATGCAGATGCGGCACTGGAAGCTGCTAAAAAGCAGGTGGCTGCAGCGAGGGCAAATGTGAACAGTATCCGGGCGAATGTAAGTTTTGCCACTATCTATGCTCCTTTTAGTGGTACGATTGGCATTTCAAATGTAAAAACAGGTACTGCTGTAGTGGCAGGGCAAACGATCTTGAATACCGTTTCTACAGATAACCCGATCGCCATTGATTTTGCAGTGGATCAGAAAGAGATATATCGCTTTATGCAATTACAGCAACAGGGTGCTAATAAAAAAGACTCAACCTTTACCATTGCTTTTGGAACCGATGTATATCCTTTTCCTGGCAGCATCAGTTTGATTGACCGGGCAGTGGATCCCCAGACTGGTACCATAAAAACGAGGCTGGTGTTTCCAAATGACAAGAATATGCTGAAGCCCGGTATGAATACTTCCGTTCGTGTTAAAAACAATGCAGCTCAAAGTTCACTGATGGTACCAAATAAAGCGATCACAGAACAGCTGGGAGAATTTTTTGTGTACGTGGTTGGTGACAGCAGTAAGGTAACACAACGTAAAGTGGTTTTAAGTAAACAGGTGGGTAGTGATATTATTATAAAAAACGGGCTTTCTGCCGGGGAGAAGATAGTGGTGGAAGGTGTGCAGAAATTACGTGAAGGCTCCGTGATCACAACGGAAGCGCCAAAGCCGGCTGCAGCTGCACCAAAAAAATAAGTGTGTGTTAAACCGCCCTTATGTTGATTAGAAGAATAACTGTATAAGTGAGTGACACAAGAATGCTGACAGATGTTACAATGCCGGTAACATATTTAAATTAATGACTAACAGGATAAATAAATGATAGCAGATATTTTTATAAAGAGGCCTGTAACGGCAATCGTAATATCTATTGTGCTGGTGCTGGTGGGTATCATTGCAGTTACTACTTTGCCGGTGGCACAGTATCCCGATATCACACCTCCAACGGTAACGGTGTCCGGTAATTTTACCGGTGCCGATGCTGAAACGGTGGAACAGACCACCACTACAGCGATGGAAACGCAGATCAACGGTTCACCGGGGATGAGCTATATGAGCAGCAACAGTACCAGCAGCGGGCAGAGCAGCATTAACGTAACATTTGATGTGGGTACAGATGTAAACATTGCAGCGCTGGATGTGCAGAACCGTGTAAGCGTGGCACAGCCCACTTTACCTGATGCTGTAAAGCGTTTAGGTATTACTGTTAGAAAGCGTAACCCGAGTATTATGGTGGCGCTTGCTTTTTATTCTCCTAATGGAACGCATGATGCCACTTTCCTTGGTAACTATGTAAATATTTATGTAAAAGATGCGTTGCAGCGTGTAAAAGGTGTGGGTGATATTGTAAGCCGTGCCGATGACTTTGGTATGCGTATATGGCTGAATCCTGAAAAGCTGGCGGCACTAAAGCTTACGCCTGCAGATGTAATGCGGTCACTT
Source organism: Ferruginibacter sp. (assembly GCA_047600665.1). Classification (GTDB taxonomy): domain Bacteria; phylum Bacteroidota; class Bacteroidia; order Chitinophagales; family Chitinophagaceae; genus Ferruginibacter. The sequence continues at coordinate 1,054,988 of JASGKJ010000001.1, read as the reverse complement.
ACAGAGCAGAACCTGCAGGTGGCAGCCGGTACAGTGGGTGGTAATCCACAACCCAACCTGCAGACATTTGAGTACAGCGTGCTTACCAACAGCCGTATCAATACAAAAGAACAGTTTGAAAATATTATCATCAGGAGTATTTCAGGTACAGCGAGTATCATTTACCTGAAAGATGTGGCAAGGGTTGAACTTGGTAAGTTCGACTACGGCAGCAATGCTTTTGTTAATGGCAAACCTGCGGCATTTGTACTGATCTACCAGGCACCTGGTGCCAATGCAATGGATACCTATGATGGTTTAACTGTTGCTTTAAATGAATTAAGAAAATCATTTCCAAAAGATGTGGATTACCTGATACCACTTGAAACGGTGTCTGTGGTAAAAGTTTCTATTAAAGAAGTATTGCACACACTGGTGGAAGCGCTGCTGCTGGTGGTATTTGTGGTGTTCCTGTTTTTACAGAACTGGCGGGCTACTTTAATACCGGTGCTGGCAATACCGGTGTCACTCATTGGTACATTTATTTTCTTTATACCATTTGGCTTTACCATTAATACACTTACGTTGTTTGCGTTTGTACTTGCTATTGGTATAGTGGTGGATGATGCCATCGTGGTGGTGGAAGCGGTGCAGCATTACATTGATCATGAAAAGATGTCGCCGAAAGATGCCACTAAAAAGGCAATGAAAGATATATCCGGTCCTGTTATAGCTATTGCACTGATACTTGCTGCTGTGTTTGTTCCCGTAGGTTTTATACCAGGTATTGTAGGGCGGTTGTACCAGCAGTTTGCGATCACCATTGCAGTATCTGTAATTATCTCTGCATTTGTAGCGCTTTCATTAACGCCGGCACTTTGTTCTATTATGCTGCGGCCTGCAAAGGGAGAGGGAGAGAAAAAGAACTGGCTGGAGAAATTCTTTGATGGTTTCAACAGGCGTTTTAACAACTTATCCCGTTCCTATACACATGGGGTTGGTAAATGGATAAAAGCCACGCCTTATGTACTGGTGATGATGGTTTGCCTGTTTGTTGGATTATTCTTTTTATTCAAAAGTAAGCCATCCGGTTTTATACCGACAGAAGATGAAGGCCGTTTATATGTAACATATGAAATGCCCGAAGCCACTTCCACCACAAGGAGCACGCAGATGCTGCAGAGTATAATGTCGAGGATACAGACCATACCTGAAACAAGGGTGGTGGGAGGTTTGGCTGGTTTAAATATCCTGAGTTTCTCTACTAAATCAAATGTGGGTACTTTATTTGTAAACCTGCAACCCTGGGATAAGCGTGAAGGTAAGGAACATCATGTGCAGGCAGTTATTGGAAAGATACAGGCAATGACCGCTGATATAAAAGAGGCAAGGGTGTTGGCTATCTCGCCACCTGCCATACCGGGTCTTGGTCAAACTGCCGGTTTTACGTTTGAATTAAAACAAACAACGAGCACAGATAATATCCAGCAGTTTGAAACGGTTGCCCGTAATTTTCTTGCAGAGGTAAACAAGCGGCCAGAAATAGCAATGGCATTTACCTTCTTCAGTGCAAGAACACCTTCTTATAAAATTGATGTGGACCGGGATAAAGCAAAACAACTTGGGGTGGCGGTGTCAGATGTTTACAGTACCATGTCAACTTATTTAGGCAGCAGCTATGTAAATGATTTTACATTGTATGGACGGAACTTCCGTGTAATGGCGCAGGCTGACAGCAGCTACCGCTCATCGCTGGATAAACTGGAAAAATTTTATGTAAGGAATGATGCCGGTAATATGATACCATTAAGTGCGCTGATTACTTCTAAAGTGGTGGAAGCTCCATCATTGATATCACATTTCAATGTAAACAGGAATATTGAGATCAATGGTTCGCCCAAACCCGGTTTCAGCAGTGGCCAGGCCATTGATGCTTTAAAAGAAGTGGCCAAAACATTACCTGCGGGGTATGATTATGAATTTGCTGGTATGAGTGCAGAAGAAATAAAAGCAGGCAACAGCACTACCATCATTTTTGCTATTTCGATCATATTTGTGTTTCTCTTCCTGGCAGCTTTGTACGAGAGCTGGAGCATTCCTTTCTCTGTATTATTTGCTGTACCAATCGGGGCTTTTGGTTCTATCCTGACATTAACTTTCCTGCCCAGCCTTACCAATAATGTATATGCACAGATAGGTTTAATAACATTGATTGGGCTGGCTGCCAAGAACGCTATCCTGATCGTGGAATTTGCAAAAGAGCGGGTGGACAGGGGCATAGATATTGTACACGCAACTTTGCAGGCAGTGCAACTGCGTTTACGCCCTATCGTTATGACCTCGCTGGCATTCATCCTGGGTGTATTGCCGTTAGCATTTGCAAGCGGTGCCGCAGCAGAAAGCCGTAAAACTATTGGCTGGACTGTATTTGGCGGGATGCTGGCAGCCACTACACTGGCAATCTTTGTAGTGCCGGTATTGTTTGTGCTGATCACAAAAATTTCTTATGGCAGAAAATTAAAGCGCCTGAAGAAACAGCAGGAAGATGAAGCGGCAATAGACCAGTCGATCATTGATAATAAACTAAGTTAATTTCTGAAAATATTATAATTAGAGGCTGCCGGCTAACCGGCAGCCTTTTTTATTAAAATTTGTAACCAAACCGTATCCCTGCCGTAAAATTAAACAGGGTTCTGCTGCCACCCCTTGAATCCGCTTCATCCCGGATAAATGGTACGTTCAGGTCGACAGGACTTTGTAAATCGTGGTATGCCGAATCAAACTCCTGGTGAATTGTCCGGATATTCCTGTGGCGAAAGCCCATGCCGGCATACATATCGAGACTCCATTTTCGTCCAAGCATTTTCTGTTTGCCAAAAAGGATATTCATACCCCATACATTTTTTTTAACACCGATTATATCATGTAAAAGAGGACCAGCACTGTCATACCTGTTGTAATAATTCAGTTCATTATTGTAGCGGTCTCTTGTAAGAAAAAAATTAATTGCATAATAAAGACCTTTGAAAATATCCTCCTGCCTGTTCTTATAATAATACCTGCATTCAGTTTTAAATTTAAAACCGGCAGAATGCACGAAGCTGGTATCATTTGTTTCCATAGTACTCTGCCGGTATTTAATGCCTGCTTCGTTGTACCAGCTGAATCTTTTTGACAGTTTGTATTCTATCCCCGCCTGGATGGTAGGAAAACTTGGGTCATCAATCAAGGCAAGCGGCGCCAGCTTTAGCATTACGTGCTGTTGCTGGGCAAAACAAAAATGAATGCCGGCAGAGAGCAGGATTGTTAACAGGTATCTCATTTTGTTTTTAGGTAATTTAGAAAGGGTTCAATTAGTAAGATACTGGTATACCCGGTTTTGTTGTCCGGTAAAAAAATAGCACAGCCTGCCGGATGTTTTTGTAATAAATTGCGGTCTGTGTAAACCCAGCCTGTATCATGGAAAAGTCAAGCAATCATTTGTTTTATTCCCGGTTGCCGGTAAATGAAATTCCGCTTGGTGAACTATTTACTGAAGAGCATTTATTTTATAATATACCTTCCGGCTGGCAGGTAGTGATCACAGACATTAAAAATTCCACACAGGCTGTTGCAAACGGGGTGCATGAAACTATTAATCTTATCGCTACCGGCAGTATTGTTGCCATACTCAACATTGCCTACCGGGAAAATATAACTGTACCTTTCTTTTTTGGCGGTGATGGAGCCTCGTTCATCATTCCCGAACTTATTCTTGATAAAGCAATGGCTGCACTGCATGTTCATAAAGAAAACACGCAAAAGAATTTTAAACTGGATCTCAGGATCGGGCATGTACCCGTTGCAGAAATTTACGAACAGGGATACACACTTAATATAGCCAAATTTAAAACTTCGGGTTTGTTTATCATGCCTGTATTACTGGGCAATGGTTTGCTGTATGCTGAAAAGAAAATAAAGGGCGCTGGGTATACGCCAGGGTTATTTCCTGCATCAGCATCACTTGATCTTAGTGGTATGCAATGCCGGTGGGACAGGATACCGCCTCCCGGGAATTTTCCCGAGGTGATCAGCCTGCTGGTAACAGCCCGTGATGATGCAAATCAACCCACTGTTTTCAAAAAAGTAATGGATGCCCTGGATGCTGTATATGGTTCCCCGCAGGTGAGAAGACCTATCTCGGTAGAAAAATTAAGATTGAAGACAGCATTGGGTAAAATAAAAATGGAAGTAAAGACAAGGATGGGGGCATTCAGGCTGCTGAGTGCAGTCAATACCTGGCTTAGAACAACCGCCGGTTATTTTTATTTTAAAACTGCAAAAGGAAAAGTGTACCTGCACAATCTTGTTGACATGTCTGACACACTGGTGATCGACGGCAGGATCAATACAGTGATATCAGGCACTCCTGAACAAAGAAAGTTACTGGAAGATATCCTGGAGCGATTGGAAAATAACGGGGATATTTATTACGGTTTGTGTGTAAGTAAAGAGTCTGTTATGTCCTGCTATGTACGCAACCTTAATGATAAGCATGTACATTTTGTAGATGGAGCAGAAGGTGGTTATACAAGGGCCGCCGGTATGCTCAAACAAAAATTACACATTAATCAAGGTTAATTACCTGGTGTTTTGCTCCTAACTTATTCAATGCATTTTCCAGCCGGTCACAATGAGTATCTGTAATAAATACCTGTCCTTCATTTTCATTACATACCCAGTGTAAAAGGTGATTCATACGGTTATCATCCAGTTTCTCAAAAACATCATCCAGTAGTAGTAGTGGTGGAAAACCTTTGCTGTTTTTCAGTAATTCAAATTCAGCCAGTTTTAAAGCAAATAATAAGCTTTTGCGCTGTCCCTGTGAAGCAATAGTCTTAAAAGGCTGACCATTCAGCAGCATGCTGATATCATCCCGGTGTATACCACCATTACTGCGTTGCAGCAAAAAATCCTTTTCCCTGTACTGGTTTATCAGCGCATAAAAATCAAGGTTGTTCAGCTGGCTCTCATATTGCAGGTTTACTGTTTCATCATTTGCAGCAATGTGGGCATAAAACTTTTTTACATGCTGCAGCAATTGATCAGTATACAGTTTTCGTTTAGCAAAAATATAATTGCCGGGTTGTACCAGTTGCTCGTCTATTATCTCAAGTAATGCCCAGTCTGTATTACCCTGTTCTGCAAAACGTTTTAATAAACTGTTGCGCTGCTGCAATACTTTTCCGTAGATGATCAGTTGCTGCAGGTAGATGGCATCCACCTGGCTGATCAATGTATCCAGGAAATACCTTCTCTCTTCACTGGCGCCTGTTATGAGTTCTACATCATCCGGGGCGATCATTACCACCGGCAGTTTGCCAATATGCTCCGAAAATTTATTATACTCCACATCGTTCCAGTAAAATTCTTTTTTGCCGGCACCACGGTGTATACAGGTTGTTCTGTCCTCATCAAACAGACCTTCCAGCCGGAAACCGTCTTTTGTAAACTGGATATTCAGTGCATCTGTTTTGGTAAAATAACTTTTGGTAAAACAGAGATAATGGATGGCGTCCAGCAAATTGGTCTTGCCTTTGCCATTGAGCCCGCAAATGCCAACAACTCTTTCAGTAAAACTAAAGGTTGAAAAATCATAATTCTTAAACTGGGTAATGGTGATCTTTGAAAGCCGGGGCATGAGGGCAAGATAATAAAACCTTTATTGCAGTGACGGTTCTTTATAAAAAATTAAGGCAACAGTATTGTTGCCTTAAAGATTAAAGAATTATTCAGTTTATTTATTTCGTAAGATGCACCACATGCGGCACTGGTCCCTGTATCCCTGCGGCATCCCAGGCTTTTTTAATGGCTTCCTGCGAACCGAAAAATACATCCCAGTAATCTTCCTGTAAGGAATAAGGGCGTACAGCCAGTGTGATCATACCATCACCCACTTTCATTACATTCACTTCCGGCGAAGGTGATCTTAATACTTTAGGTAAAGCAAGCATTGCGTTTACTGCAATTTGCTTGGCTTTGTCAATATCCTGGTCAGGTGCAATAGCAAGGGTTGTATCTACCCGAAGGTTGCCATGGCTGGTATAGTTAATAATAGTGCCGGTAGATACGGCGCCATTGGCAAGAATGATCGTTTTGTTTTCCGGGGATAATAGTATGGTATTAAAGATGCCGATCTCTTTTACCACGCCGGTTTGTCCCTGGGCTTCTATTAAATCACCCACTTTGAATGGTTTAAATGCCAGCAGCATCACCCCACCTGCAAAGTTGCCCAGCGATCCATTGAGTGCAGCGCCGATAGCGATACCAACACCTGCAAGCAGGGCGCCAAAGGCAGTAAGGTTTACACCCAGCATACCAAAAATGGTGAGGATAAGCAATACTGTTAGCAATACTCTAACCAGTGAACCAAGAAAGGTTTGAAGGGATGCATCGTATTGTTTGGCCGCCATCGCTTTTTTCATCAGGGAGGATAAGCGCCCGATAATCCAGGAACCAATAATATATATGAGCAGGGCGCCAACGAGCTTGGGTACATATTCAATGGCCATTTCTTTTGCTTTGTATGCCAGGTTGATGGCCTGTTCCTGTGCAGCTACTTGTAAAATTGAAAACATAATAAGGAGTTTTAAGGTTTAGAAAGATAGAGAATTTATAGTGTGCGTTGCATTTGCCTGATAAAAAATTAAAAAAAGCCGTGAAATAATGCTGTCAATCACAACATGTTAACAGCTAAATAAAAATCAACTAAAAATGCGATTATTTGCCTGATTTTTAAGAATTTTGCACTTCCATTCTAAATCTTAAAAAAAGAAAGCTATGTCCACTACGTTATTTGACAAAGTATGGGACTCACATGTGGTGAGGAAAATACAGGATGGCCCCGATGTATTTTTTATTGACCGTCATTTTATTCATGAAGTTACCAGCCCGGTTGCCTTTCTTGGTTTAGAGACCCGTGGATTGAAGGTGCTTTACCCGGAAAAAACATTTGCTACAGCCGATCATAATACACCCACTATTAACCAGCATTTGCCTGTGCAGGACCCGCTTTCTGCCAACCAGCTAAAAGCACTGGAGCAAAATGCGGCGAAATATGGCATTTCTCACTGGGGTTTGGGTAATCCAAAGAATGGTATTGTGCACGTCGTTGGTCCGGAAAATGGTATCACCCTGCCAGGCATGACGATTGTTTGCGGCGACTCACATACATCCACGCATGGTGCTTTTGGCGCTATTGCGTTTGGTATCGGTACTTCAGAAGTGGAGATGGTGCTTTCTTCACAATGCATCATGCAGCCCAAGCCAAAGAAAATGCGGATCAATGTAAACGGTAAATTGAATAAGGGTGTAATGCCAAAAGATGTGGTGCTGTACATTATTTCAAAATTAACAGCAGCCGGCGCCACTGGTTATTTTGTAGAGTTTGCAGGTGAAGTGTTTGAAAATATGAGCATGGAGGGAAGGATGACCGTTTGCAATATGAGTATTGAAATGGGTGCCCGTGGCGGTATGATCGCCCCGGATGAAACAACTTTCAATTATATTAAAGGTAAAGACAAGGCACCAAAAGGAGAGTTGTGGGATAAATGTCTTGCCTACTGGAAAACATTAAAGACAGATGCAGGTGCCACATTTGACAAAGAATACCATTTTGATGCGGCAGATATTGAACCAATGATCACCTATGGTACCAACCCGGGTATGGGTATTGGCATCACACAACATATTCCAACTGCAGAACAGATGGATTCAGGTAAGGCGACTTATGAAAAGTCATTGGGCTATATGGGCTTTCATGAAGATGAATCTATGCTGGGTAAAAAAGTGGATTATGTTTTTATCGGCAGCTGCACCAATGGCCGCATCGAAGATTTCCGTGCCTTTGCAAGTATTGTAAAAGGCAGGAAAAAAGCAGATAATATCACTGCGTGGATTGTGCCGGGTTCTCACATTGTAGAACAGCAGATAAAAGATGAAGGAATTCTTGATATCCTGACTGAAGCTGGTTTTGAACTGCGCCAGCCGGGTTGTTCAGCCTGCCTGGCAATGAATGATGATAAAATTCCTGCAGGTAAATATGCGGTAAGTACCAGCAACAGGAACTTTGAAGGCAGACAGGGGCCAGGTGCAAGAACAATGCTCGCAAGCCCGCTGGTGGCCGCTGCTGCAGCAGTAACAGGCGTAGTTACAGATCCAAGAGAATTAATTGCATAAATATAAGTTGAGAGTTGATAGTTGAAAATGGAAAATGAACTATCAGCTCCAACTCTCAATTTTCAACTTTTAACTTTTAACTTACTAATGGCTTACGATAAATTCACGGTATTAAAAAGTTCAGCAGTTCCTTTACCAATTGAGAATGTGGATACTGACCAGATCATTCCCGCACGTTTTTTAAAAGCAACAGAACGTAAAGGTTTTGGTGATAATCTTTTCCGTGACTGGAGATATAACGGTGATGACACACCGAAACAGGATTTCGTTTTAAACAACCCTATATACTCCGGTAAAATTTTAGTTGGTGGAAAGAACTTTGGCAGCGGCAGCAGCCGGGAGCATGCGGCCTGGGCTATTTATGATTATGGTTTCCGCTGTGTTGTATCAAGCTTTTTTGCTGATATCTTTAAAAATAATTCACTCAATATTGGTATCCTGCCCGTTCAGGTAAGTGCTGAGTTTTTAGATAAAATATTTAAAGCTATTGAGGCTGATCCAAATGCCCAGCTTGAAGTAAATCTTCCTGATCAAACCATTACCATACTTGCAACCGGCGATAAAGAATCATTTGATATTAATGGTTATAAAAAACATAACCTGACGAATGGTTTTGATGATATTGATTACCTGCAGGCCATGAGACAGGATATACAATCGTTTGCCGGTACAAGCATCTATTAAGCCAATAAAGGAGCAAACGATACCATGGCACCAGCACAACGTTACGTAGAAATAATGGACACCACTCTTCGGGATGGAGAACAAACCAGTGGTGTATCGTTTTCAGCATCAGAAAAATTGACCATAGCACAGCTTTTACTCACTGAAGTAAAAGTTGACCGTATTGAAATTGCGTCTGCCCGTGTATCTGAAGGGGAGTTTGAAGCGGTGAAGAAAATCACTAAGTGGGCAAAGACAAATGGTTTAATTCACAAAGTGGAAGTGCTCACCTTTGTTGATGGCGAAGTTTCCATTCAATGGATGATAAAAGCAGGTGCTAAAGTGATGAACCTGCTTACGAAAGGTTCACTCAATCACCTGACACACCAGTTAAAGAAAAAACCTGAACAGCATTTTGCTGAGATCGCAGCTGTGATCTCACTCGCAAAAAAGAAAGGTATTGACTGTAATGTATACCTGGAAGACTGGAGCAACGGTATGCGCCATTCAAAGGATTATGTTTTCCAGTACCTTGATTTTCTTACAAAGCAACCGGTTAAGCGTATCATGCTGCCGGATACATTGGGCATATTAACTCCTTCGGAGGTTTCAACGTTTATAACTGAAATTGTACAGCGTTATCCTGGTATCCATTTTGATTTTCATGGTCACAACGATTATGATTTGGGCACAGCCAATGTATTTGAAGCATTGAAAGCAGGCGCCCATGGCTTACACTTAACGGTGAATGGTATGGGAGAAAGAGCTGGTAATGCACCACTGGCTAGTGCCATTGCCGTGATGAATGATTTTATGCCGGAGATAAAATCATCTGTTGTTGAAAAATCATTGTATAAAGTAAGCAAGCTGGTGGAGACATTTTCTGGCTTCCGCATCCCGGCAAACAAACCGGTGGTGGGAGAGAATGTATTTACACAAACAGCCGGTATACATGCTGACGGCGATAAAAAAAATAAACTGTATTTCAGCGACCTGATGCCGGAGCGTTTTGGCCGCCAGCGCAAATATGCATTGGGCAAAACAAGCGGTAAGGCCAATATTGAGAATAACCTGCACCAGTTAGGTATTCACTTGTCCGATGAAGATTTAAAAAAGGTTACACAGCGTATCATTGAACTGGGTGACCGTAAAGAAATGGTAACACCCGCTGATCTGCCATATATCATTTCCGATATACTTGACAGTAAGACGACCACAGATGATAAGGTGAAGATTGAAAATTATGTGCTCACGCATTCCAAGAGCCTGAACCCTTCAGCTACGCTCAAGATCAGTATCAATGGCGAAGTGTTTGAAGAACATGCACAGGGTGATGGCCAGTATGATGCATTTATGAATGCCCTGAAAAAAGTGTACAAGCAGAAAAAGCTGGAGTTGCCTTCGCTTACAGATTATACAGTGCGTATACCTCCGGGTGGTAAAACAGATGCTTTGTGTGAAACGGTTATTACGTGGAGTTATCATAATAAGGAATTTAAAACACGTGGTCTTGACAGTGACCAGACGGTTTCCGCTATAAAGGCTACGCAGAAGATGCTGAATACAATATAAGAAAGGGAACGAGGCACGGAGGCACAAAGGGTGAATTTCTGGATGGGACAAATAAATACATACAGGGATTTGATTGTTTGGCAAAAGGCAATGAGTTTGGTTACGGATGTTTATAATGTTACCAAAGATTTTCCTGCTGTGGAGATGTATGGCTTGAGTAATCAAATGCGGAGATGTGCTGTTTCCATACCAAGTAATATTGCTGAAGGCTATGGAAGGAATTCAACAGGCGATTATAAAAGATTTTTACAAATAGCGACAGGCTCACTGTTTGAATTGCAAACACAAATAGAAATCGGTTATAATCTTGATTACCTTTCAAAAGAGATTTTTCAGAATTTAGTTGATAAAACAAAAGAATTAGACAGGATGCTGTCTTCCCTCATAAAAAAAATAAATTAAAAAATGGCCTGCAGCAACTCTGTGCCTTTGTGCCCCGTTGCCTATGTGCCTATTAAAAAAAATGGCTACAAAACATATCTTAATCGTTCCGGGTGACGGAATAGGGCAGGAAGTAACTGCAGTAGGAAAAAAAATACTTGACAAAATTGCCGCAAAGTTTAACCACACATTCACGTACGATGAAGCGCTGATCGGTCATGTGGCGATCGAAGCAACTGGCTCTCCATTGCCGGATGAATCGCTGGAGAAAATGCGGAAATCAGATGCGGTGTTATTTGGTGCTGTGGGGCATCCAAAATATGATAATGACCCGTCTGCCAAAGTAAGACCAGAACAGGGTTTGCTTAAGATGAGGAAAGAGCTTGGCCTCTACGCCAATCTCCGCCCGATAAAATTATTTGATGAACTGCTTGGGGCTTCCAGCATCAAACCTGAAATTTTAAAAGGCGCTGATATTTTATTTTTCCGTGAACTGACAGGTGATATTTATTTTGGGGAGAAAGGCCGTAAGAATAATGGCGACACCGCTTATGATATTGCGGAATACAGCCGTTATGAAGTGGAGCGTATTGCACGTAAAGCATTTGAAGCTGCCCGGACAAGAAGAAAAAAACTTTGTTCTGTTGATAAAGCCAATGTGATAGAAACATCAAGATTATGGAGGGAGGTGATACAGAAAATTGCACCTGAATATCCTGATGTGGAAGTGGAACACCAGTTCGTGGATGCTACAGCCATGTTGCTGATTAAAGACCCACGCCGTTTTGATGTGGTGGTTACTGCCAATCTTTTTGGTGATATATTAACCGACGAAGCTTCGCAGATCGCAGGCTCTATGGGTATGCTGGCCAGTGCATCTGTTGGTGATGGCACTGGTGTGTATGAGCCTATACATGGTTCGGCACATGATATTACCGGCAAAGGTGTGGCCAACCCGCTGGCTTCAATTTTATCTGCTGCTTTATTGCTTGATATCTCTTTTGGTATGAAAGCAGAATCTGAAGCAGTGATCAGTGCAGTGGACAAGGTTTTAAAAGCAGGTTTCCGTACAAAAGATATAGCCGATGCACAAACGCCTGCTGATAAGATACTGGGCACGGATGCAATTGGCGAAGAAGTGTTGAAATTTCTTTAAAAAATAATTTTATTTGAAAAGGTTGTTAACTGTACCGGTTAACAACCTTTTTTATTTTATTTGCAGCTATGACAGGAGTAAAAGATATTTTGAAAAAAAATAAAATATTTTTTTTCTGCTATGCTGTTATTTTAATCGCCGGTATAACCTTTCTTTTAATAAAAGGCAAGCGGGAAAGTTTTTTGATCCTGAACAGTTCTCATTCATCCGCAGCCGATACTTTTTTTATTGTATTTACTTACCTGGGTGATGGCTTATTTGCAGTGGCGTTGTCGTTGTTTTATTTCTTTGTTTTAAAGAAACGCAGGGAGGGATTAACTTTTCTTGTTGCTTATGCGTTAACAGGGATAGTGGCACAGGTAATTAAAAGCTTTGTTTTTTCTCCCAGGCCACTGGTCTATTTTCATCCCGAAGTATTTTCTTTTTTTATTGACGGTATCATTCATGGTGGCAACAGGAGTTTTCCTTCAGGGCATACCGCCACGGCTTTTGCCATCGCAACCATCTTTGCTTATTATACCAACTCAGCCTGGAAATATTTTTTGCTGCTTTTCCTGGCTTCTCTCGTGGGATTCTCAAGAGTCTATTTATCGCAACATTTCCTGCTGGATGTGCTTGCCGGTTCTGTACTGGGTATACTGGGAGGAGCACTCTGTTTAAACTGGTGCAGTCGTCTTGATGAAAGAAAGCTAACTCCCTGGGTAAAGAATAAATTGTAACCGGCACCACTCAATCGTTTGCTTTTAATTTAAGAAGGCCGGGGCAAATTACGGACAGAGTATTATATTTGCGGTTCAAGAAAAAAGTGAACGAATGGCCCTGATCAAAAGCATCTCCGGGATACGTGGAACCATCGGAGGAAAGACTGCACAAAATCTCACACCTGTTGATATCGTAAAATTTACTGCCGCTTTTGGCACCCTGCTGAAAGAGAACAGCGGTGGTAAAAAAGATCCTGCAATAAAAATTGTAGTGGGCCGTGACGGACGTATCAGCGGGGAGATGGTAAAAAATCTTGTTATCAGTACGCTTACAGCTTTGGGTGCAGATGTGATCGATCTTGATTACAGCACCACACCAACAGTAGAAATGGCGGTGGTAACAGAAAAAGCTGCAGGTGGTATCATTCTTACTGCAAGTCATAACCCGCAAGAGTGGAATGCACTTAAACTGCTGAACAGTAAAGGCGAATTTATCAGTGGCGAAGAAGGATTGAAAGTGCTTCAGCTGGCAGAAAAAGAAGATTTTAATTTTGCAACAGTAGATAAACTTGGCACGGTTGCTAAAGATAACAACAGCCTGCAAAAACACATTGATGCCATCATCAGCCATGAGTTGGTAGATGCTGCAGCTATTAAAAAAGCAAAATTTAATATTGTTGTTGATGCAGTGAACAGTACCGGCGCTTTTGCAGTACCGGCTTTATTGAAAGCTTTGGGTGTAAAAGATATCATTGTTTTAAATGAAGAGGTGAACGGCAAGTTTGCACACAACCCGGAACCATTGCCCGAGCATCTTACAGAATTAAGTACAGAGGTGGTAAAACACAATGCAAGTCTTGGTATTGCAGTAGATCCTGATGTGGACAGGCTTTGTTTTGTTTGCGAAGATGGCAGCATGTTTGGCGAAGAATACACACTGGTGGCAGTTGCCGATTATGTTTTAAGTAAACGTAAGGGTAATACAGTTTCTAATATGTCATCTACCAGGGCGCTGAGGGATGTTACAGAAAAACACGGCGGTGAATACTCTCCCAGTGCAGTAGGGGAAGTGAACGTGGTAAATAAAATGAAAGCTGTAAAAGCAGTGATTGGGGGTGAGGGTAATGGTGGTATCATTGTGCCGGACCTGCATTATGGAAGGGATGCCCTCATCGGGATTGCATTATTCCTGACACATCTTGCCAACAGCAAAAAAAGCATTAAGCAGCTCCGCAATACTTATCCTGATTATTTTATGAGTAAAAATAAAATAACGCTGGAAGAAAACGTGGACGTGAAGACCGTTTTTGAAAAGATCAAAACAAGGTATAAAAATCAACCGATCAATGCAGAAGATGGTTTAAAGATCGAGTTCGATACGGATTGGGTGCATTTGCGTACCAGCAATACAGAGCCGATCATCCGCATCTATGCCGAAAGTAATTTTGCAACAACAGCTGACAATATTGCAAAGCGGTTAATGAAAGATATCAGCGAGGTAATGTAAGCAAACGGGTTTCTTATTGTAAATAAAATATTATAAATAACAGGCAGCCCGGGTTTAACCGGGCTGTTTTATTCTGTACAATGCGTATCTATTTTGACAATGCTGCCACCACATCACTCGAGCCATTGGTGCTGGAAGCAATGATGCCTTACCTCACAGACAAATTTGGTAATGCTTCTTCTATTTATTCTTACGGAAGGGAAACAAGGCTGGCTGTAGAGCAGGCGAGAAAATCTGTTGCAAAGATCTTACATGCACATCCATCCGAAATATTTTTTACCAGCGGTGGTACGGAGAGCAGCAATACAGCTATCATGGCTGCGGTGAGGGACCTGGGTTGTAAACATATTATCACCTCCGCAATAGAACACCATGCAACACTCCATACAGTGGAGTACCTGCAACATACTGGCATGGTTAGTTTAAGTTATGTAAAGCTGTTGCCCAACGGGCACGTGGATATGGAAGACCTGGAAAAGTTGCTTGCATCTGCCAAAGAAAAAACATTGGTTACGCTGATGCATGCCAATAACGAGATCGGTAATATGCTTGATATAAATGCCGTGGGTGAACTATGTAAACGTTATGATGCGGTTTTTCACAGCGATACGGTGCAAACAGTGGGACATTTTCCTTTTGATCTGCGGAACACACCTGTTCATTTTATAACAGGATCTGCACATAAATTTCATGGCCCTAAAGGTGTGGGTATTTTATACATTAATGAAAATGTCCGCATCAAACCATTTATACATGGGGGAGGACAGGAGCGGAATATGAGGGCAGGTACAGAAAATATTTATGGCATAGTGGGTTTTGCAAAAGCACTTGAAATCGCTACTGCCAATTATGAAGCAGACAGTGCTTATATTGGTTCATTAAAGCAGTACATGTATGAGGAGTTAAAAAAACATATTCCTGCTGTTAGTTTTAACGGGGATGTAAACGGCAACAGCCTATATACTGTACTGAATGCAGGTTTTCCTCAAACCGAAAGATCTGAAATGCTGTTGTTTAATCTTGATATTAATAATATCTGCGCCAGTGGCGGTAGTGCCTGTACAAGTGGCGCCAATACAGGCTCACATGTGATACGTACGATCACTGAGAATGCTGACCAGGTGGCAGTACGGTTCAGCTTCAGTAAACATAATACAAAGACGGAAGTGGATGAAGTGATAAAAAAGCTAAAAGAGTTTTTGTGATATTTTATTCATTCACTATTTCACCATAATCAATTAACAATTCTTCACCTGTTTTAATATCACGGAGTGTCTCAAAGAATTCTCCATCATTGATGGATTTTATATTAGGCGTATCAGAGTGGTTAAGAAAGTTTACAAGATCCATTTTTTTGAATCCATTTTCAGGAACATAGTAATGGTCATCATCAAAAAGACAATAGGTCTCAATCAGGTTTTTTGAGTGTGGAGGTAATTGTTCTGTTTCTGATTTGGGAACTTTTATCCATTCTTCCTGTATATGTTTTGCTGTTGAAAACATATCCCTGCAGCCCTGGGGTATATCCCTGATGGCGAATACACCAATACCATCCACAGGAGAGGGTTTTATCATTACATAAGTGTGTTGGCTTAATTCTTCCAGCAGTTTTTCTTTTTTCATGTTCTCCAAATATAATACTTGCAGAAAATATATATCCCCGGAACTTCAACAAAACTGCGGCTTCCCTAAAATATATAATAATAAACCGGTCGCTATGCAACAGGATCATGCTCTGCCAGGCTTTTCCTGAGCAGGTCATCTATCTTCCTGACAAATTCATGTATGTCAAATGGCTTCCTGATAAAATCATGTGAAGCGGTTTCCCCATCAAAATTAAATTTAAGATTGGCTGTCATGAAGAGAATGGGTATATATGCGGTGAGTGGGTTTTGCCTTAATTCAATTCCTACGTCAGCACCACTGCCGTCAGGCAGCATAATGTCCAGGACGATAAGATCGGGCAATACCAGCTTTATGTTTTCCCGGTATGATTGTACAGAAGGGCAGGAGATGGTTTTAAATCCCCTTGCAGCAAGAATATATTCCAGCATTTCCCTGATGCCGTCATCATCTTCAATAATAAAAACTTTTTTTTCCATTCAATGGTTATTTTGTCTCTTTTATTACAGGTATGGTGAAATTAAATTCAGCACCTTTACCCGGTTCACTTTTTACGTAGATCTTGCCTTTATGGCGGTTAATGATCTCTCTGGTAAGATATAATCCAAGACCCAGTCCCGAAATATGACCGGGGTTTTCTGCCCGGTAGAATTTGGTAAATATCTTCTTCTGCTGTTCAATGCTTAAACCCATGCCTTCGTCTTTTACCATCACTTTGGCTTCCCTGCCGGTGTGCTCCAGCTTCACGTACACTTTACCCGCTTTGGGAGAATATTTCACAGCATTGGTGAATAAATTCATGATCACCTGTTCTATCCGTTGCCTGTCTGCTTCCACCAATAGCGGCTCCCCGGCATCTTCCAGTAAAAAAGTATGTGTCTTTTTGTTCTGGTGAAATATTTCTATAATATCTGTCAGCAGGCTGCGTAAATCAAATCTTTCATACACCAGTTGTAATTTCCCGCTTTCTACCTTGGACACATCAAACAGGTCTGAGACCAGGTTATTCAGGTTTTCTACCTGCCGCAGCGTCTTTTCAAGAAACGACTGGCTTGTCTCATTTATTTCACCCTGCTGAATTATTTGCAAATATCCTTTGATGGTGGTCAAAGGCGTTTTTAATTCATGGCTTGCCAATGCAATAAACTCATCCTTTTTTTCATTCATCGACTTTACCTGTGCAAATAACCTTGAGTTATCGAGCGCTACTGCAGCCAGGGCTGAAATGCTGGACACAATTCCCTCGTGGTCACTGGTAAAAACTCCCGGTTCCGGGTGACCGAAAAATAAACCACCAATAACCATTCCGGATGTGGATACCACCGGCACGGCCAGGTAGCTTACTACTGGCAGGTGACCTTTGGGCATGCCAAAATGAGGAGCAGCCTTTCCATAACGGGGATCTTTTGTTATATCGTCTACCCTTACCACAGCTTGCCCGCTGAAGGTGGGGTGAAATACAGCTGTATTCCGGGGCATACCAAATTTTTCAAAAGCTTCCCGTGGTGCCCCTGATAGCGTGAACAGCATGTAGGACTCTCCATATTCATTCATTGTATTATAAAAGAAAGCGCCAAATGCAGCACCTGTAATGGTGGTGGTGGCGTCTGTTACAATTTGTAAAATAGATTGCTCATCCAGTTTTTCTGAAACGGCTTTTGCGACAGAATTCAACAGCTGAAGCCGGAGGGAATTTTGTGTAAGCGCCTTTTCTTTTTCAAGCTGCACTGTGATATCCCTTGCAATTTTTGAGGCTCCTACAATATAGCCGCTTTTGTCTTTTACCGGGGATATGGTTACTGATACCTGGATCTCTTTGCCTTCTTTATTAAGCCGGGTGGTTCTGAAACTTGGGACGACTTTTCCAGCTTTTATATTATTAATGATCTCTTCTTCCTGGGACAAAAGCGAAGCCGGGATGAGCATGGTTATCGGTTTGCCGATCATTTCATCACTTGAATAACCAAAAATTTTTTCAGCACCTTTATTCCAGCTTATAATGGTGCCATCAAGGTTTTTGCTGATGATCGCATCCTCCGAAGATTCAATAATGGAAGAAAAAAGCGTTTGTTTGTCTTCTGTATTTTTTTTCATAAGAAGTGGTGGTTATAATATAAAGTCTAAAGCCTGGGTATTTAATTCTACAACGGAGAAAAATTTTCCGCTCCTTTTATATCAATTATCTTGCCTGCATCGCAACGGAACCGGTAACACTCTATGGTTTTTTGTAAAGACAGAAGCGGGGCATACCCTTACCTTCATAAAATGTCTCTACTAACTTAAATAAAATTCAACGTTTATAAAAACAAGGGTTGATTTATTTTTTGCCACCGGTATTATGCCAGTGTGCCCTGCATATGACTTATTCATTTTTCTATCATTTTAATAAAAGGAAGAATCATGTATTTCTTAACAGACTTTACCATCCCGGTAAAAACATGCCGGGTGTGTGAGTTAACAGGATTTAACAGGATAAACTTTTTTTTGGCACAATGTTTAAGAGTTTATTGAATAAGATATTTTTAATTTTTAAAACTACCATTATGAACAAAGGAATTATCGCCGGGGTGGCAGTGGGAACAGTTGCAGTTTTACTGCTTATCCCTAAAACGAGAAAAGTAATTACAGAAACATTGTCAGGCCTGGCTGATTCATTGACCGGCTTTGCTAATGGAACAAAAGACTTTGCTGGTGATATGCGCCACACTGCAGGTGACCTCCAGGATGTAGCGAGGGCAATAAAATAATTGGACGGCTGGCTATCGTTTCATAGAATATGTTGAAACCCATCAATAGGTGGGTTTTTTTTATATCAAAGGAGCCGTGGTCATCAGCTGGCAAACAACTTGCCTTATACAATCATAAAATGATGTCAATGGGCAGGAAATATATAACAGCGTCGGGCATTTTGAAAGTAATGAAAAATGCCTTTGCTCATTTTGGAGATGACAAGGTAGCCAAGCTGAGCGGCTCACTTGCGTACAGTACCGTATTTTCGTTTGGGCCATTATTGATCGTTATTATTTCGCTGTGCGGTTTTTTTCTTGGCAGGGAAGCAATAGAAGGACAAGTGTACAGGCAACTGGTAAGTTTTGTTGGCACTGATACAGCAAAACAATTGCAGGAGATCATAAAGAATGCCTCTCTCTCTGGTAAGAGCTTGACAGCTGCGGTAATCGGTGCTGTAACATTATTGATAGGTGCAACAGCCATATTCAGCGAGATACAGGATTCAATAAACAGCATATGGGGCATCAAGCCAAAGCCAAAGAAAGGATGGCTGCAATTTTTAAAGAACAGGCTGCTTTCTTTTTCTGTTATAATCGGGCTCGGGTTTTTATTGCTTGTGTCGTTAAGTGTAAATACTGTTGTGGATGCATTTAATACACGGCTGCAGCGCATGTTTCCCGATGTTGCCATCGTTGTTTTTTATATACTCAATATGGTCATTACCCTGCTGGTGGTAAGTTTAATCTTTGCGGTTATTTTTAAAGTGCTTCCTGATGCAGATATCAAATGGCGGGATATCAGGGCAGGTGCAGTGGTGACCGGTTTGTTATTTATGCTGGGAAAAGCGGCTATTTCTTTTTATATAAGCAAAACAAATGTTGGGAGTACTTACGGGGCTGCCGGGTCTCTTGTTATTTTATTGGTATGGGTCTACTATTCATCTATCATCCTGTATTTTGGAGCAGAGTTTACAAAGGCGTTCACCGCTGAATATGGCAGGGCAATACATCCGAATCAATATTCAGTAGCTACTCAAACAGTAGAAATTGAAAAAGGAAAAGAGCCTGTTAATAAACAGGACTAACAGTTATGGCATGTCGGCATTTTCAGGCAACTCTTCCCAAAAACCCATCTTCCCAAACTTTTCAATGCGTTGTTCGCATCTTGTTTCGGCAGGTATTTGTTTGAGTTCCTGTATAACAGGCAATAAAAATTTTTTCAATAATGCGGCTGCTTCTGTATAATCCCAGTGTGAACCACCCAATGGCTCAGGCACTACACCATCCACCAGTTCAAACTTCAGCATATCCTCAGCTGTAAGGCGTAGCTGTTCAGCTGCTTTTTCTTTATTATCCCAGTTGCGCCACAAAATACTGCTGCAGCTTTCAGGGGAGATCACCGTATACCAGGTATTCTCCATCATAAAAACCCTGTCGCCCACACCGATACCCAGTGCACCGCCGCTGGCACCTTCACCAATGATCACACAGATCACCGGTACTTTTAAGCGGATCATTTCATAAATATTACGGGCAATAGCTTCCCCCTGTCCACGTTCTTCTGCCTCAAGTCCCGGGTAAGCGCCGGGTGTATCTATAAGCGTGATAATTGGCTTATTGAATTTTTCAGCCAGCTTCATCAGCCGGAGTGCTTTACGGTAGCCTTCCGGGTTGGCCATGCCAAAATTTCGTATCTGCCGCATTTTGGTATTGATACCTTTTTGCTGGCCAATGATCATCACTGTTTCGCCATCCAGCATGGCAAAACCGCCCACCATGGCTTTATCATCTTTTACATTCCTGTCGCCGTGCAGTTCCACGAAGTTGCTGCACATTTTTTCGATGTATTTTAATGTATAAGGCCGGTCGGGGTGGCGGCTCAGCTGTACTTTTTGCCAGGGGGTAAGGTTAGTGGTGATCTGTCTTTTTGTTTCCTGTATCTTTTCTTCGAGCGGAGCCAGGGCCACACTCATATCTGTCTTTGTTTTTTCTGCTGTTGCTTTTATTTGTTCTATCTGGTCGTACAGGTCCTTAATTGGTTTTTCAAAATCGAGGAACTGCCGGCTCTTTAATTCAGGCATATAAAAAGTTTACTTTTATAACGGGCTGTGAAATTAGTGACTGTAATTGTAAAATCAACAGTTTCATTTTTTTTATAAAAGTTTTTTGGCTTGAAATAATGAATCCCATATCTTCGCACTCCGAAATTTAAAACGGTACTTGTTGCCGGGTTAAATGAGTGGTGAAGGATCGGTAGTTCAGTCGGTTAGAATGCTGCCCTGTCACGGCAGAGGTCGCGGGTTCGAGTCCCGTCCGGTCCGCTTAAAATAAGAACACGAAAGTCAATAGGGGCGCTATAATCAGCGCTCCTATTGCTTTTTAGGGAAATACACTCTCCACTTTTTAGGGTCATTGTTGGGTAGTAAAAGACATTATTTAGCTGGATTTACTTCAACAATGCTTCAACATCTACTTCAACATTTTAAACTAAAGTAAATGGAAAATGTAAACGTGTTTCCTGAAGTGAACAAGCAGAGAGTTACCCATACTGGCGAATATCCTCTCCGTCTTGCCGTCACACTTGACGGCAAAGTCGTTACAAGAGACAATTTGCACAAGAAATTACATAAGTCTCAGTGGGATGAGAAAACCCGGAATGTCTCAAATCCACTGATAGCAGCTGTTGTTTCGAAGCGGAAAGCAGAACTTGACAACGAATTCACCAGGCGCCAGTTACTTGGTGAGAAACTGACCGCCAGCTTAATAAAAAGGATAGTGGCTGGGCCAGAGTTTGGCGGCTGCTATTTTAAGTTTTCCGAAAATATGATCCAGAACAAACGGCTGAAGGATGGCAAACCTTATGCAGATGACACAAAGCGCCGGTACATGGATGAAGTGAACCGCATGCGGCAATTTAAACCAACACTATTGTTAAGCGATTTAACCCCGGAGTTTTTGGTTAAATATAAAGAGTGGATGCAAAACGATTACCTCAAGAAAGACGGCTTTAAAATGGAAAAGAATAGCATCTGGAAGGCACTATCGTTTTTGCGAACAGTTTGTAATGAGGCAATTGATAAAGGATTAATGCGCCGGGAATCTTACCCTTTCGAAGGTTTTGAAATTGGTTCCTGTGATACGGATCCATCAAAAGTAAAATACCTGGAGTTGAAAGAAATAAAAGCCATTGAGGCTGTTTTAATAAAGATGCAGCTTGAGCCAATGACAATAAATATAGGCTGGCGGTTCCTGGCTATGTGTGTAACCGGCATGCGTATAAGTGATTCTATGCGCCTTGATGAAAGCTTTTTTAATGATGCAGGATATTTATCCTTTACTCCGCATAAAACCCGCAGGCATGGCAACAAAGTGCTTTTACCCATTGTAAGCGATTCGCAAAGGTATTACCTGCAGCAGGCCATTGATCATCCAATTCCGGGGAAAAATCCCAAATCTTTCAGGACAGTTTTTAATGAGCATCTTAAAATACTGGCAGCTCATGCAGGTATAAAAATAAACCTCACATCTCATGTTGGCCGGCATACAATGGGATCAATAATGGTAGATGCAGATATACAGGAAAAGCCTGCTATGGCTATGCTCGGAATAAAAAGCAATAAGACTATAAAGATTTACAGTCACCTGAAAGAAAGCAAGCTGGTAGCAGAGGCAAACAAATTGAAAGGGTTTTTGTGAAGCTGTTTAATTAGATTTGTGTGACAAAATGGTACACTAATGAAGCAAAAGAAAAGGCTGAAAAGATACCTGGCAAAGAAGAAAGAAAGATACTTTGAATCACTTTTTAAGGGCGAACCGAAATTCACAGCAGAGATTCGTTCTCCGCAATATTTATTATATGTAAAGCAGCCTGCCTGATCATTTTTTGATCAGGTACAAGGCTATGCTGCCCTTGCAATATTGTATCTTGAATCTCGAACTCAAACCTTTCTTGTAAAGGGGCAAGTGCCTCATAAAACATACCTTGCAATTCTTCATAAGGGTATTCGCCTGAAATGAATTTCATAGCGCATCTTGCCTCAATTATGTAGCTGCATATCGGCGCATAGTTCTCATGCGCTCTAAATTTCCAGGTAATTATTATTGGTAGCTCTTGCTTTTCTGATATCTCAAAAGTCTGATAGTTTAACTGAGGCTCAATTTTGATAATAGACTTATCAATTAAAATTTTCGGGTCATCATAATGAATAATTTTACTAACAAAGTGCCTGCATTCCATAAAAGGTATTGCTTTTAAAAGTCATCCAGCTTTTTCTTCAGCTCTTGGTCTTTTTTATTGATTATTTTACCTTGGGCTTCTTCATCGCATTTTCTTAATTCTTCATAAATGTTTGTAGCGAAAATATTTATATACTTTAAAGTTCTTTTTTCACAATCATTATTATAATAAGTTCCAATAACAGCCATGCATCTAATAGTATTATTTACCCAATGCTGGTAATACATTTTTTCTTTTAAGGCAATGCTGCTTCCCGTTAAACTCAAAGTGCATTGTATGTCTTTTTCTTTTTCCTCTATAGTGGGTTCGCCGTATTTTAATGATAGGGCTTTTACAATCTGCGAAGAGTATTCAACATCTAACTCTACAAGTGTATCGTTGTAAAATGTCAAAAACAAATCTTTCAATTCAATGTCAGAAACCTTAATTGTTGGAATATAAAAAACTCGTGTTTGTTTACAATGGTGTGTGTGTGGCGGAGATCCATACTCTTTTAATGTGTCAGGCAGTAGCTGAATTAGATAATTTTTTTGACCTGCATAGCTGGAATATTCAGAAAATTTCCTGGTAGCATCTCTGCCGTACTGCCACTCCTGAGCAAGGGAGTCAAGTTGCAAATAGGTTAACTTATTTAGCTTAAACTTACCAATGCCTTCAATTTTATCTTGCCCATTTACAAATGAAAAGGAAAGTAATAGAATAAATGTTATGATTTGCCTCATGTCTGGTTGGGTTTATTGAGTGATCACAGTCAATTCATTTGCCTTATAAACTCCCACAACTTTAAACAACCTTCTCACCGAATCAATGTCAATATGGAATGCTGGGTAGCAGTATTTTCCTTGTCGGTGACCGCTTTCATGTTTCATTGTATTATCACTTACGCATTCAAATTTGCCGCTCTCTTGTTGATCTCCGGCATAAAATAATCGCTTTATCCAAAGGTCACTGTCTTTTTCTACCACATACACACTGCCTGGTGTTATCTGTTTATCCTGCACCTCTCTTATCCCGATTATTGCACCAGGAGGGTAGTTCGGCAACATTGAATTGCCTGAGATTCTAATTGCAAACTGAGAGCCTTTGAATAAATCGCTTATTCTTAGCTTTCCCTCATTCTTGTTTACTGGTAAGATTTCGGCCCCATGCTGACCGGCAGTGGCCCCGATTTCGTAATACATAATTTCATCGCTGGTTTTATTCTGTTTAAGGTTTCTTCGGTTTTCATGGTATGGAGCAATAGTAGAGGGTTTGTATACCTTTTCATAAAAAGCATTAATGAAGGATTCACTTGGCTTTTTCTTTCTGTTTAAATAGTCACTGACATTGCCGGAACTCAATCCAGTAGCCTTTTGCATAGTTGCGTTGGGCTTTAATAATTCCATAGAATCAAAATCTTTATAAAACTGCTCGATCTTCTTTTCTGTTAGCATTTGCAACTATGTTTCAAAAAAACTCTAAAAAAACTCTATTAAAATTTGGAATGCTCTATAAAAGCTCTATATATTTGCTATGTGATTGAAATGTGACACGAATATAAAATAAATATGATTCTTACTCCAACTCAAAAAGAACTTTTAGAAAACATACAGGCCAAATTGGTTCGTGGGGATATTGGAAAGATTGCGGATTCCGTAGGAAGATCAAGAGAATTTGTAAGCCGGGTTTTAAGCACTGCAACAGATTTATACAATGCAGAGATTGTAGCTGAAGCAGTTAGGATAATCGAATTGAGAGAACAAGATACAAAGAAACTGCTTAAAAAGGTAACAGCTAAAACCGCCGCCTAACCCATGAGTGAAACCGTAACCATACCAGCAATTGTTTGGCGCAACCTGTTGAGTGACATTAAATTTTTGAAAGAAGCAATTGTGCCGCTGGCAAAAGGGCACAAGCCATCACAGTGGATGTTTGAAAATGAGGTAATGGAAGTAACCGGCCTTAGTAAGAGCTCATTAAAAAGCTACCGGAAGAAGATGGTGTTCAACTGGAGTACCGGCACCGGCAGGAAAATAAAATACCTGCGTAAAGATGTTGAAGCCTTTTTAAATAATAATTCAACCCAGAGGGCATGATATTCATCACCCCAACTCCTTCAGATTTCAAGTACTGGCAGATATGGTGGTATGGTGAGAGAATAAAAAAGGAGAGCAGGCCAGGGGCTTTGAAATACTTAAACGATCAACTTAAAAACCTGTTGCAATGAAACCTGAAACACTCGGATTGATAAGCGTTGTTTTAACGCTTGGTTTTCTCTCAGCGATTATTTACTGCCTGAATATGTTATCAAAGACTGCCGTGCCGGTAATAGCCAATAAGAAGCCGCGATTTGTTTCAGAGCGTGAATTGTATGATGAAAGCTTTGTGAATATTTCTCTTGCAATTGACCGGGCCAGAAATTCTTATCAGTTAGAAAAATGCTTGCAGGAGATAAGATCCTTCAAGTCAAGATTTAAACGATTGCCTAACTGTGACCGAGATTATGAAAGGCTCTTTGAGCAGGCGGGAGAAAAGTATAAGATGTTAAACTGATTATTCCTGAAAAACCGGTGCTTAGTGTTGTTCCCTTTTGATTGCTTGTAATACAAAATTTTTTCTTGGTATTCAGTTGGTTTTTGGTTTATAGGGTTTTATGCAAGCGGTTACACGCTTGATAGATTTGGTAAAACTCCTGTATTTCTATACGGGAGACAAATTGAAGAAAAGTAATTCTAAATAGTTCAGTAGTGTGGACCGTGGGATGCGATTACGTAAAACGCACACTTTAATAAAAGTTCTTTTAAAATATTGGGAAGGTGTCGAAATGGAAATCGATGGCGAATTCTGGCTTAAATGCATGCTGCAGGTTGATCGCTACATCATATTTTTTAAGTTTTGGTTTGTCAGGGAACTGCCTTAAACGGCCCCTTGCAGGTTCAAGTCCTGTCCTTCTCACAACATAACGGCAGATAGATTAGCCAACTATGATTCAAACAGCTGTATGTGGTGGCACATGCTACAGCCGGGTAAGACCGGCACATTTTAAAGTAACCCAACATTCAATATACATGGCATCAGAAGTAAAATCAAAAGGAGTTAAGGCTGAAACTGTTATCAGTAAATCACTGAAAAAAAAGTTTAAAGCCACAGTGAAGAAAAACAAGACATCCATGGCCCAGGTACAAAGGGATTTGATACAGGGGTATTGTAAGTAGGTGTCACATTCAACAGCTAAAGGCATGCGGGACGGAAACAGCGATAATGTCAGGAAACAGTAACCGTAGCCTTTTTTAAATGAAAAAAGCCACTTGGCGAAGTGGCTAATTATAAAAAGAAAAAACAAAGGTATGACAAACCAGTTAACAACAAAATCTCTCTTTGAGCGGGACGATGTGAAGCAGAAGTTTAAAGAAATGCTTGGCAAGCGTGCAACTTCTTTTATTACAAGTGTGCTGCAGATCGTTTCTCAATCCGATATGCTTGCAAAGGCTGATCCCAAAAGTGTTTACCAGGCAGCAGCCGTGGCCGCAACCCTTGACCTCCCACTAAATCAAAATCTCGGGTTTGCCTACATAGTTCCATACAAGGACAAAGACAAGGGGCAGGTTGCGCAATTTCAATTGGGCTACAAGGGTTTTATTCAGCTTGCCCAACGCAGCGGCCAGTTTAAAAGCATATACGCTGCCGCCATTTACAAAGGACAGATATTAAGCGAAGATCCACTGAACGGATATGAATTTGATTTCACAAAGAAAAGTGATGAATTGGTAGGATATGCAGCAAAATTCAAATTGATCAATGGCTATGAAGCTACGCTTTACATGAGTATTGATCAGTTAAAAAAACACGGCACACAATACAGCCAATCATTTAAAAAAGGGTTCGGCTTGTGGAAAGACAATTTTGATGCAATGGCCAGCAAGACTGTTTTAAAACTTCTGCTTTCAAAATTTGCCCCCCTGTCAGTCGATATGCAAAAGGCCATCGTTGCTGATCAGGCTGTAATCCATGATGCAGAAACAGAAGATGTAACCTATGTGGATAATGAGCCTGATTTGATAGAACAAGGCAACGAAACAAAAGAGCAGCTCAAAGAAACCAAATCCACTAAACCTGAAACAGTTCTGCCATGATACCAGAAAGCATGTATAAATCATACGGGCAGGATCAGCTGGAAGAACTGTTTTCAAACTTCCTTTTAAGTTCATGGAGTTACTCAAAAGTTACATCATTTGCCCGTAATGAAAAGGCTTTTGAAATGCAATATATATACGGCATGTTTGGCAAGCAATCTGCCACAACAATTGCCGGGCAAGCATATCACCATGCTTTGCAATTCTATTTCTCCTGCAAAAAAGATGGCCGGGAAGTGTCATTGCCCGAACTGGAGCAATCGGCATACGAGTATATCGATGAAGTGAGGCCCAATAAATGGAAGCTGCAGAAAACCACGCCAATGGTTGAGGATTGCATCACCAAGGCGAATGCTACTGTTACAGCCCTGCTAAAAAACTTCTTTATCGAAAAAGGTATTTATGAAGATGATATAGCAGAGATATTACAGGTAGAGATATCCTTAACAGAGTTCCTGGTTGTGAACGGTGTAGAAATTCCCTTGCCCGCAAACATGAAGATCGATCTTGTTGTGAGAACAAAGACCGGCAACATAGCTGTGGTGGACCATAAAAGCAAATCCGTCTATACAGATGATGAAGAAATAGCCCTTTCCATCGGCACACAAGCTATTACTTACATTCTTGGTCTTGAGCAGCACTTACAAACCGAGGTAAACGAAGTGTGGTTCGTAGAAAACAAGTACAGCAAGAATAAAGACGGCGGGGCTCAATTACAAAAGCATGTGGTTGCTGTGGATAAAGATACCCGCAGGCTGTATGAAGCGCTGCTTTACGAACCTTTAAAGCGGTTAATAGAAGCCGTTAGTAATCCTGATTACACATACCTGATAAATGAATCTGACAATTTTATCGATAAAGCAGAACTGTACGACTTCTGGTGCAAGACAATGATCAGTGAAATAGAAGACTTCAATGTGGAGGACACCAAAAAAGAGCTGGTAGCAAAAAGGATAAAGAAAATCAGGGATGCCAGTCTTGCGAATGTCAACCCTTCTGTTATCCGCAACTTCAAAGAAAACGCAAGCAAATTTATTCAGTACGATTTAAGCACTACAAATATGACACAGGCAGAAAAAATTGTTCATTCACTCAGGGCGTTCGGAATTGTTTCAAATGTAGCTCACGAATTTAGTGGCTATTCATGCGATACATTCTTAATGGAAGTTTCAGCAGGCATTAAACTTTCATCCATACAATCAAAAAAACTGGAAATCGCAAATGCTCTTGATGTAGAAAATATCAGGATGTCAAGCGAGTTGATAGTTTACAATAAAAAATCTTACCTGGCACTGGAAGTTAAAAAAGAAAGAACAGGAAACCTGTATTACAATCCAGATGAATTAAATGGCTTTAAAATACCGCTCGGTAAAGATAACTACGGCAAGACCATTTACTGGGATTTAAAAAACCCCTCCACGCCTCATGCTATGGTTTGCGGTGCCACAGGAAGCGGCAAATCCGTTTCGCTGGAATCTACGATCGAATATGCAAAAGAGGCCGGGGTTGAGGAGATATATGTTTTCTGCCGCAAAAAAGACTTCAATCATCTTCACGATCACCAAACTGTATTTGTATACAATGAAATTGAAGAAATAGAAGAACAGGCCGCAAATCTTGTAAAGGAAATGAATAGCCTTATTCAATCAGGCAGAGAGAAAATGATAATGGTAATTTTTGATGAATACGCAGACGCTATTTTAAGTGCAAGGTCGGGCAAAGAGCTGGACATAATGGAAATGGTACAAACCGGAATCTATGCACCAAAGAAAGGCTTTATGGGAATAATTGAGCCAGGGGCTCCAAAGATGGCCTTAAAGAAAACCGGGCAGCATAAATCATTGGCTGAAAACTTACAAATTCTTTTACAAACAGGTAGATCATCCGGCTTCAGGATTTTAGCCGCTACCCAGCGTGCATCCGTGGACGTTATCAAAGGAGATGCAAAGGTAAATTTCCCGGTTCGCATATGCTTCCGGGTTCCAACAAAGGTAGACAGTAAGGTTATACTGGATGAAGAAGGTGCCGAATCACTGGCCGGCAAAGGGGATGGGCTAATAAAATCACCTGATTATCCTGAATCTACAAGATTCCAGGCGTTTTACAAACCCGCAACAGTTGCAGCATGACCGGGGCAACTCATTATGTGGAGCAATGGAAAGATAAGCAAGGCTCTTATCACTTCACAGCAGTAAAACCTATTTCAGAATTTAACCGGGCGCTGACAAAATCAAGGTACGGTTTTAAAACAATCGCAGTATGGAAAATCAAATTGAAGCAATAAAAGAGTTGCTGGGCAACCGGAACAAAGTTGAGTTCAACCCGCAGGTAAGAGTAAAGAAACCTGAAGGACATTCAATATGGATCGATGACATCTACAAAGTGAATGATCAGTTATTCTGCACTTACAGCACTTTAACAGACAACTGTAAAAAGAGACTGGATGCATTACTGCCTGATGAGCTGAAAGGCATAGAAACAAGGTTAAAAATGGGACAGGTAAAACAAGCAGCGTAAACAATTAAATCAAACAATAATTTATGAAAAAGTACATGCCTGAATTGGCTGAACACAAAGAACGTATTGCGTGCATGCAGGAAGCGGCAGCAAAGGTTGAGGAAACCAAGTATCAAAAGCCGTTGAGTGAAGACGAGCTGGCTGCACGCCGGGAATCACTTGCAGATGACTGCATAAAGTTAAACCAGTTGGAGGATGAGTTGAAAGAAGTTAAAGACGAATACAAGGACAAAATGGATCCTTTAAAGTTGGCCAACAAAAAACGCCTGGAGGAAATAAAAACAAAGCAAACAACAGTAGATGGCGTGTTGTACCACATCCCTGATTTTGAAGAAAGCATGATGGAAACCTATGATGGCGAAGGGGAACTGGTTAGCAGCCGCAGGTTGCGCCCTGAAGAAAAGCAGGGAAATGTTTTCCAGATGGCAAAAGTTTCTTAATTAAAAATCACAAAAAATAAACATGGAAAAAATTGAATTGAAGCTGGACAATGTAACCAGCGAATTAACAATCAGGGAGGGAGATGCAGTTGCCCCACTTCCTTTAAAGGAACCAAAAATTATTGCTATTGCCGGAGATATTCATTCGGTGGCAAAGTTTATCAAAGGCAGGCCTTCAGGTCACAGCTCACAGTCTATTGACATTAATAAAGCCATTGTTATTGTAAACAAGGATGCGAAAACAATAACTCTGCAGTTGGACCCTGAAAATCATTATGGCGCTTCTGTGGTTGCAAAATTGGAATCATCCAAAGAACTGCAGCAGTTTGGTATCAATACGACCAACCGTTTCAACAGAAAATCTTTGCTTGATCTTTTGCGTTTCAACCGACTTTTTTTTGAAGATAAGAACCAGCATGCACAGGTGCTTGTAGGACTTTCTAAACTCCGCATCAAAAGTGAAACGGAAATACAGCAGGAGAAGGATAACCATGGCAATAAAAGGTCATTGGTTGATGTGAAAACTGTTGATGACGGTGGCCTGGTAAAAATGTTCGCTATCACTCTGCCCTTATTTAAAGGCTTTTCAGCGCAAAAAATTGAAGTGGAAATATGTTATGAAGTGGTGAATGGTGATGTGTCTTTTTGGCTTGAATCTATCGGCCTCAAGGAAGTTACAGATTCGGCAATCGATGGAATATTTACGGAAGAATTAAAAGCTGCTGAAGGCTTTGTAATTATCAACCAATAGTTTTTTAATCCGTACCCAAAAACTAAAATCCAATGAGCAATTATTTATTACGCCGCAGGGCAATAATGATGGGCACACAGGCGCCAGATCCACCAAAGGAAAAGAAACCTATACCCAAAATAAGCGAAAAGAAAAAGCAGCAGTTAAAAGAAGAAAAGCCGGAGCGTGATGAAAAGGAAAAGTGGTTTAAGGCGATCAGAAAAAAGTTAACCGGTTTCTGCCAGTGTGGTTGCGGCCAGCCATCTAGCAAAAATGATAACGTGCATTTCAGGTCATCCTGCTGCCACATATTCCCAAAGAGTGAATTTAAATCTGTGCAGTTCCATGAATCGAACTATGTAGAAAGAAACTTTTGGGACGGATGCCACAGCGTAATGGATAACACAAGTCTTGACAGGTGGCCAAACATGGAAGACTGGGATGATATAAAGGAAAAGGTAGCCCAGTTGGTGCCACTGCTTACACCAAAAGAAAAGGCAAGCAAGTTTTTTACACACCTGGATTACATTATAAAAAATGATTCCCCGGTTTTACTGGCAACACATGACAATAATTTAAAAGCAACAATAATAGAACAAGGGTAAAAAATTTTTGCTGGTTTTGGTATATCGCCGGCTCATTTCTATGGGCTGGTGTTTTTGAAAAATGAAAAAGAAAGAAATTAAAACAGTCCACATACCGCCACCCGATGAAATAACATTATTGATCCGTCCTCATAAGAAAATATATCCCATACCATATAGGTATGATATAGACAGGAAACAGTTTGAGAAAGTAAAAAAGATATTGAATGCATGAAAAGTATTGTTGATTTAAACACAGCATTACAAGTTGGTCAAACTTACAATGTAAGGTGTGCCAAAATGGTAAATAAATCAGGAAGTAATTTTTATTATATGCCGGTGATCGGAGAAATTCATAATGACAATCAATTTGGCTTTCCTGATAAACATGTGCATATAGATGGCCGATTTGTTGGGATAAAAGAAATGGTGCTACTCCCAATTGATGAAGAAGGCAAAACAAATACCGTTTGCTCATTTAGACCTTGTGCCAGTGAATATGTGGTTTCAGAGATTGTCATACGCAGAAGAAAATGCAAGAGATTGACTACCGGAATAAAACCACCGGACAGGTTCCGCAAAAATTGGATGGGTGAAACAGTTAAGCAGGCAGAAAGATATTGGGCTTGGTATGACTCCATGATAGGCAAAAGCTGCAAGGGTAGAAGATGCCCACATTTAGGAACAACAATGCATGAGGATAATGGTGTTCTTATTTGCCCTCTTCATAATCTTCATGGCTGTATTAAAACGGAAATAATTATAAAAGAAACAACAGATGAGTTATCAGCAATTATTTGATTTCACCGGCCCGCAGCTACGTGATGCAGGAATAAGGCTCGCTGCAGAAAGCGCAGAACAGTTAAATCCCGGATGGAATGAAAGAGCTTATGATCTTTTAATAAAATTCCTGAAGGAAAATAAAAGGTTCATGGCTGAAGATGTAAGAAGTTATGCAGAGAAACAAAATTTTGAAATGCCGCCATCTGCAAGAGCCTGGGGAGGTATTATAAATAAAGCAGCCAGGCAGTACATCATCATAAAGACCGGAATAAAGCCGGTTAAAAATCCCAAAGCCCATTGTGCAAATGCTGCAATGTGGGAAAGAAATGATGAAAGAATGATCGACATGAAGCTGATTTAAAATTTCAATATCAATAAAAACACCACTTATGGCTTTTGAAAATGGCAACAAGGCTGATGGTAAGCATTACTGGCTTACACCTCCGGACCTCATGCAGAAACTTAATGAAGAATTTCAATTTGATTTTGATCCATGCCCGTACCCGAGACCTGAAGAATTTGACGGCTTGCGTATAGAGTGGGGCCAAAGAAATTATGTAAATCCACCATTCGGATCATACACGTGCAAGGTTGATGGAAAGAAAAAAGGGCCAACCGCATGGGCAAGGAAATGTATCGAAGAATATAAAAAGGGAAAGCTGGTGGTTTTGGTTTATCCGATTGATAAGTGGGTTTTGATGCTTCTTGATGCACTCGGGGCAGAGGTAAGAAACTTAAAGGATATACGATGGCATGCCACTGAAGATAATTCACAGGGACCAGGAACTGGAAGGCACGTTGCAATGTTTGTTTTGGATCCAAGTAAAAAGTAATGCCCGTTTTTAATCCTGGCCACCTGTCATGCCGTTAAATGATGGGAAAGAGGAAGTCCAATGGTTTTTATCCAGTTTTTAAACCAGCCAGTTTCAGATAACAGCAAATAAAAACTAAGTCACTAAGCAGTACGTAGGCATAAAGTGTATGCAATGTTCCACAAGCAACAACATACGACCGGAAAGTTTAAAGATTCAATGCTGGTAAAACGTCAAAGGGATAGACAGGAGCGCTTAGGGTGGCTATGAAAAAAGGGTCTGATTCAACAAACCCCTTTTGGAACCTGAAAAAAAGTTTTTACAAGTATCTCAACAATAACAGTGCAAAGATACTCAAAAACTCTTTCCGGGATATAGGCTTGTATTAATAATATTCTAAATAAAAACCTCAAAGAATATGGAAAACCAAGACTTGCCATTTGGTGAAGCTTTTAAAATCTCATGGGATGAATGGCTGGAATACAGAAAGGAGAGAAAATTACCAAAGTATGTATCAGCCGGTTTAAAAAAAACATTCACCATGCTAAAACGCATTTCAAACAATGATGAACGGACGGCAATAGGCATCATTAACCAATCGATTGAAAATAATTATCAGGGGCTTTTCCCTTTAAAAAACGTAAGTAATGGAAATAGTAGTTCAAAAAAATCAGGTCTCGGTAGCAAATCCGGCGGTTTCGGAATTATTAGCGGAGCTCTCAAAGGAACTGGATAGTAACTCAATGCAGATAATTGAGAAGAAGTATGCTGCGCCACGAATTTCAGATTTAACCGGGCCTGAACTTGTAACAGAGGTAGCAAAGTGTATTATGTCCATCCATGTTATAACAGGCTGGAATCTGCCGGATGATAAAGACTATGTGATTGAACTGAGTAAAGAGTTAAGGTTAAAATTAATTGAAGACTTTCCGGATTTAAATTTTGAGGAGATCCGCCACGCTTTTAGAAAATCAACTGGTGTAAAGGACTGGGGCAAGAACATGAACCTGGAATTAATATCGGGTGTTTTGTCGGGTTATTGCAATGAAAGGCTACGGATAAGCGCAGAAGAAGAAATATTAAGGAACAAGCCTGTTCAACGCATCTACACAGACGAAGAAATCTTAAACGAGCAACGGGGTTACATTGAAAGCTTTTACCAAAGGTGCCGCCGGGGTATTGTTCCACATGGAAATGTTATACCGCAGTATTTCTTGGCAATACTCATAAAGGATGGTTTTATGAAAGAGGGCAGCGATGATATGGCGGCATTTTTTGCAGAAAAATTAAACGAAGGAAAGGAGAATTTATATGTTCAGCAACCTGTATAAACTATTCGCCGGCTTTTCAATCGCCGAACGCCAGGCAGGTAAAAATCCTTTCTCAATTCTTTTTTCTTCCTGTGCAGTGACATTATTAAGCGATCTGTATAAAAACATTTTAAAGGACATCACACCCCTTGAAAATCTACCACAGGAAAAAAAGCAGTTATACTGGAATGAAGCAAAGAAATATTATGAGAGCCAGGAGCAAAGAATTAAAGCCTGTAAAGCAGCTTATGTACTCGAACTGATCACCGAATGAACCGAATTGAATTATACATAGATGGCCAGTTGTCAAAGCTGTGGTATCTGCAATATAATACAGGACCATTCCCAATAACAGAATCATACATGAGTATGAAAATTCGGAACCTGCAGTTTAAGATTATGGAGTGCAGACTTGAAGCAGCAGTAATGACATGTGATAAGAATTACGAAATGTACGCTGTGGTTAAATCAAGAATGGACCCGGCTGCTATTACAAAGGAGCAGATGGATTATTTCAACTGGCAGGTGGCAAAGAATAAAGCGGCAAACCCCTCCCTGTGAAAGCTAACAAGTTTTGATAAAATAAAAAGTAAAAATATGCCAATCCTTAATTACACAACTAAAATTGACAGTTACAAAACAATAATGGAAATACAACGCTGCTTATCCTCTCATGGAGCATCCAAAATTGTAACTGATAATGATAATAGTGGCAATCCAATTGCAATTACTTTTTGCATTGAATTTAAGGGGCAATTACAGGGCTTTGCGTTGCCATGCAATTTTGCTGGTGTTAAAAAGGCCATGGATAAAAGCCCGAAAGTTCCACGCTCTTTGTGTACAGATGAACAGGCAATAAGAGTTGGTTGGAGAATAATAAAAGATTGGGTAGAGGCGCAGATGGCTATTGTTGAATCTCAACTGGCTGAAATGGCTGAAGTTTTTATCCCTTATGCAGTTACAAAAACTGGAGATACAGTTTATCAATACATAAAACAAGATAACCAATTATTGATTGGTAATTAACCACCCCCTTCCTTCTATGGGAGGGGGGGAAAAAATAAAAGGATATGCGGCATATTGGGCTTTTTGAAGGAATAGGAGGGTTCCCCCTGGCGGCAAGATGGATGGGGTGGAAAACTATTGCTTGGTGTGAATTAAACCCATTCTGCCAAAAAATATTAAGGCGTCACTTTCCAGAGGCCGAAGGGCATGGTGACATTAAAGTAACAGATTTTAAAAAGTATGCAAACAGAATTGATATTCTTACAGGAGGAGATCCATGTCAGCCACATAGCAAGGCAGGAAAAAGAAAAGGTAAATCAGATGATCGCTATCTCTGGCCAGAAATGCTTAGAGCAATTAGAGAGATTAAACCAAGATGGGTTGTTAATGAAAATGTCCGTAACAGCATTAATACAGGGTTGCTGGATCAAAAGATCAGGGACTTGGAAAATGAAGGCTACGCCTGCTGGCCACCTTTACTTATTCCTTCAGGTGCAAAAGGCATTCACGAAAGGTACAGGTTTTGGCTGGTTGCCTACTCCAACGAAAATGCAGACAGTAACCAGTCCAGAAAAATTCATGGAAAGACAAGAGAGAGCCAAGAAGAAAAACAAAGGGAGAACGGGGAATGGGTGCGGCCCGAGTTTAGATCAATTCTTACTGAATACAACTGGCAAGAGATTGCATCCAAATTTTGCGGAGATATTAATGGGATTTCCCGAAGGTTGGACAGAAACGGAGCAATAGGGAATGCCATCGATCCAACAATAGTTTATGAAATATTCAAGGCAATAGAATTAACAGAAATGAAAATACAACAACAAACCAAATGAACCAATCAACACCAGCCGAAAAGGAAAGAGGTATAGCAATCATTGCTGGAGCAGGATTTGTTTTTGAAGCGGCTCAAGCAATTGCATCAGCTAAAATAGACGATGTGATTATATTAAGTCAAAATGAAGCAAAAGAAATAGATGATGCTTTCAGTCCAGAACCAATAGTTATTAAAGAACTACCACGTATAAATGAACCTGAAAGATTTTACCCTAAACCCAATTATATAAATGGCGGCAGATCGCCCCGTAAGAACAAAAAACGTAAAAGCAAATGACCCCACTCAAAACCCCACAGGGAATAGATACCGGTATAGTGGCTGTAATTGTGCCGGAGGATGCAAGCGGATTCGAGTTCTTTGAACCAGAAAACAAATTGTGTTATCGAATCGCAGAAGACACAGACGATTTTTGATATAATAAGTGAAAAGATTCCGCATTGTGATTTTGAAATCCTGGGCACCATAACCAGCAAAGGAGAGGCTGACTTTAATGTGGGTGAATATGTGGAATCAACCGAATGGTATTTTCCTAAGCGACATATTGTTTTTATGAACTATATGCAGCCGTTAGTTAAGCCAAATTTAATAGGCCAGTGGCGGCAGGAATTAGGCGTATCATTCAGATCAGCTCGGGAATCCTTCCTCTCCCTTCTCACCTTCAATGGCCTGTCTATTGGAGATAATAAAAAATGTTTAATTGTAAAAAAGGTAAAGTAATGGACTATAAAACCGAGGCAGAAATGTTAGTTGGATCTTTCTTAACAGAAGTTCCATTCAGGGAAGGGAAACCGTATCCTAATACAGAGGATGCTAAAATAAACGCTGTAATAGCAGTTAATTGGTACAGAAAAAAACTTGCTGGTGAGCGACATCAGAAACATTGCGATGAACTTATTGAAGAAATTAAATCTATCTCTTGATCAAAAAAAACAACGATAATGGAAAACAATAAACTAACGCAGGAAGAAATTGCGAAAATATTCGCTTCTCATTTAATGTGCGACATACAGGCACCAAATCCATACGCAGGTGATGAATGTCAGCCGGATATGGCAACTGGATACTTAACAGGTATATCGGCAGAAAATAGCTGGCAGGCACAAATACAGTTTGTAATTGACGGTAATGCCGAGGAAGAGCCAGCGTATGAAGATGTTGATAAATGCAAGCTACTATTAAGACGCTTGGAATCCATCAGTGATGAGGATATTATTGAGGTGGCTGGTATTTGCAGCTTTGGGACTGACGGAATGATGGTACAGCGAATTGACAAGGTGAATGAAAAATATATAATGGTTTGCGACAAATACAATGACAATGCGGACGAAAAAAATAGTCTCAGAATCTATTACGAACAGTTTGAAATCATATTTCTTGATGAGGAAGGACGGGTGAGCGATTTTGATTGGTACAGAATGATAGAGGTTACAGACTTGTTACGCTCCAAAGGTTACGCCCTCCCATACCGTGGCATAGACCTATTTGAATCCGGCATTGCCATTGAGAAGAAAGGGTAACGCCAGCTATCAGTAAATATTTATAAACAATTAAAAAGTAAAATATATGGAACAAAACGAAATTATGCAAGAGCTTGAAGCCGCTGTGAAGGCACATGAAAAAACTGCACGGACGCATTTTACTGGCAGTTTGACTGATCGTTTAAATAGTTTAGTTAACCACTACCGTCATGATACGGCAAATATGGTTGCTAAAAGAAAAGAATTAATCGAAAATACATTGGTTTATTTCCGGTCAGTGGCAATGATTTCAGAAAGTATAGGCATGGCTGGAACTCATGCGGAAAAATCTGCCCGGCTCCGTGGCCTTATTGAGTTGATAAATTCCGCAATTTCAAAGCTGCGCAAAGAGCAAGAGGAAGATATTTTAAGTAACTGGAATTTCTTTTCATGGGATCATGCCACGTATCCATATCTGCGTGTACTGGAAAAATTCAATGAATTAAAACAGCAGAATGAATGGCTGCGTAAGAATTTAAAGGAGGGTGTTAAGATTGATGACCTGCCGTTTTAGCCCCTCTCACAACCATTGTAAACAAATAAAGTAAAGAGAATATGACAGTAAAACAATTAAAAGAAGCCTTGAGTAAGTGCCCTGATAATATGCAGGTATTCATAGCAGCAACACAAACTGATTTTGCTTATGGCTTACTCAATAGTGTACGAATGCAAACAATAACATTTTCCGAAGATCCACTTGACACAAAGCCAGCGGCAGAACTTCCGCAGGAAGAAGTTGTAATACTTGACGAGGAATAACCACCCTCCACGGGGCTATAACACAGAACAGTAACTATGACACATGGTTCACTTTTTTCAGGTATTGGCGGCTTTGAGTTAGGAGCTCAGGAAAGCGGCATTGAAACTTTATGGAATTGCGAGATAAATGATTTTAACAGGAATGAACTCAAAAGGCTATTCCCAAATTCAAAACAATATGACGACATTAAAAAAATGTTCAACCCGGAGCCAGTTGATATTGTTTCGGGAGGATTCCCATGTCAAAACATCAGCCTCGCAGCATGTAGAAACAGATCTGGGGTCGATGGAGATAAAAGCGGCCTATGGAGGGAGATGCTTAGGGTGTGTTGTGAAGTTAAGCCAGGATACATCATTATTGAAAATTCCAGCACAATTACTAAGCACGGGTTCAATATTATCCTCAACGAATTTGCCAAAATCGGGTATGATGCGGAATGGCAAACTTTATGCGGCTACCAATTTGGCATCCCACAACGTAGACGTAGACTTTATGCTGTATTCTACACCTCTGGCCTCGGAGACGGGATGGCGCAAGGGCAAGTTTTCTCAAGGTGGTACAAGCCTGTCTACCCAGCTTGGAGGGATACCGAGCCTAAGATTTATGGAATGGCTGATGTCATTCCCAATAGGGTGGATAAGCGCACAGCATTAGGAAATGCAGTGCAGCCGGTTATCGCTCATTATATTTTTGAATGTATAAAACAACATAGCCAACGGACGTAACAACAATTCTTCTCTCATGGGCTGGGAAGGGGAAGAAAAGAAATGTAAAAAACAAAATAAAAACAAGTCATGGTTTATATAGGCACCAGAGAATGGAAATACAGGGGCATGTTGATGTCGCACATGATAGCAGATACACTTTCAGAGCTTCATGATATGGCTGAATTGATCGGAGTTGACAAAAGACATTTTCAAGATAAATTGGGTAAACCGCATTATGACGTCTGCAAGCAGAATAAACAAAAGGCCATTGCTGCTGGCGCTAAAGAAATTGATGATAGGCAAATTATTGAAATTTTAAGATCATTTAAAAAATAAATCAACTTACATGCAGGATAACAATTATTTTAAAAAGCTTTCTGAATTATGGTCATTGCTTGATGAAAGACAAGGATTTTGCCGTGACTGCGCTGATTGTAAAGTACATGGAATATGTGACAATGACGGTATGCCTTGTGATCCACAGGAATACGCAATTACAATGATTAAAAGATTGAAGGCTGGTGCTTCTCCCGTACCACCAGCACAGGCACAGGAGGAAATACAAGGCAAAGCCAGAGAAATAGCACAATGGGTAATTGATAACCGTTACCCTAAAAGTGAAAATGAAAAAATATCAGATTTTGAGATGTTGCATATATCAATGGGTAAAATAATGGAAGGCTACACCACCGGAGAGGGGAAGGTTCAGTAAGCGCCAGGTGTCTAATGATTTTAAAATATCGTACTAAATGAAAAAATAAAACTTTCAATAAAGTTTGAAAAAACAATAAATTCTGTATATTTGAATTGCCAATATGCTTTGAAACTTGACACGATCACAGATCATATCCAATTTATTTAACGGAAAGAATTTTAACGACTGCCTGAATAAGATGGAACCCGACCATTTAAGGGAAGATTTAAGGCAGGAGGTTATTCTTGTTATATGCGAACTACCGGAAGAAAAGCTTTTGCAACTTCACGCCGATAAGGTCTTAGAGTTTTTTACTGTAAGGATTATACTCAACCAGGTTAAATCAAATACCAGCCCCTTTACTAAGAAATACCGGAAAATGAATGCGGGGTATGTAGAAAATTTCATGGATCGTGACAAACTGGAAGAGTTAGCAAATGGAGAATTGGCGATCATTGAGGCAATGGGTATTCGCAATCAAGTAAAAGCGGTAGTAAGTACGCACCTTGATCACTTTAGAAGAATGGAACAAGAGGAAATGGAGGATAGGGCAATAGCAGAAATTAGTAATCTTTATTGGTATAATAAGGAATTGATAACATTATATGCAAAGCACCTGAATTACCGTGCAATTGAGCAGGAGACGGGAATACCATGGCAGTCATGTTATAAGACAATAAAAAAATCGTTTGAAGAAATTAAAAAGAAGATAGCAAATGAAGCCGCTTAAAATACTTTTCAACTGGTTTTTATTCTTGGGCATAGTGTTCGTTGCCTGGCATTTTCGTCTTTATGTCAAGGCGCCATTTGTTTGGGCAGATGATAAGATTTCCGAACTACCGGTCATGAATGGGCTGCAGGCAGCTTTGTTTGGCCTTGCCCTTGCATTCGTTTGGGTGGAAGTTTTAAAGTGGGGTACGGTTAAGCCATTTAGTTGCATGAAGTGTATGACCGGATGGTTGTCGCTTGCTATGGCTTTTTTGTTCCACGTGGATTTTGCAATATTCTATTTGCCTCTTGGAGTTTTTATCGGGGCATTATTTTCTGTCATTAAAATGCGCTACCTATGAGAATCATTGCCTATGTTCGAAATAATTCTGGCCCCTGCTATCACCGGATTATAATGCCTTTAATGCTTATGCAGGGTATAGATGTTTATATAACCAACAACCTGAAGCAGGAGGATTTTGAAAAGGGTTGTGATATTTTTATTTATAACCGCACCATTCCTGATGAGGTGATACCTGTTGTATCTGAGTTAAAAGAAAGGTACGGCTTCCGCATTTGCGTTGATATAGATGATCACTGGAAGCTGGACCCGCATCATATTTTATATGACCATTTCCAGGAAACAGAATTTGCGAAGCAGCAGATAGAGCATATAATGAATGCTGATCTGGTTACAGTTACTCATGAAAGGCTTGCTGCAGCTGTAATGGAATACAATAAAAACGTTCATATACTGCCAAATGCTATACCCAATCAGGGGCAGTTTGATATAGAGCGCACAAAAAGCGAAGTTACCCGGCTGTTCTGGCAGGGATCAGTAACCCACAAAGCAGACATTGAAATACTTGACCGGCCAATAAATGCTTTGGCGCCGATCTTCCCGAAAATAAAAATGATCATGGCCGGCTGGATGGATGGTGAACCAGACTGGCATTCAATGGTCCATTCTTATACTGCAGGTTTTAAGCATTGTTATAAAATCATTCCGGGCAAACACGTAGCTGAATATTATTCAAACTATGCTGAAGCGGATATATGCCTTATCCCGCTGGTTAATTCGCCTTTCAACCGCATGAAATCTAACCTGAAGGTATTGGAGGCGGCAAACCTTGGGCTTCCAGTTATATGTTCGCATGTTCATCCTTATTTGGACCTACCGGTTATTTATGCGAAAAATACAACAGAATGGGTGGTTGCAATTAACCGCCTGGTGGCAAGCAAAAAAAGACAGAAGGAAGCGGGGCAGGAGTTGAAAGAATTTGTAGATAAGCATTACAATTTTGAAAAGATCAACCGGGAGCGAAAGCAATTATTTGAACATCAAATGAGTTTGGCATGACAGATGAAAGCCGAACCATATTGATCAAAAACTTAGGGTTCTTTCTCACCCTTGAACGGGCTGGGTTTATTAATGGGCTCAATAATATGCAAAAGGATGAAATACTCACTGTTGCCCGGCAGGAGTTCTTTGGTCCGCAATACTCGCCGGATTTGTGGTGTCCGACCTGCATAGCTGAATTTATAAAGCAAACCTATGAGCGGTTTTATTTATGGCTGAAGCAACAAACAGGGCAGAATGATATTTGTAAAGACAAAACCGAGGGGATTGAATTAATGAATAAAATAATCGAAGATGGCAAACACACCGTTTGATTATAACGCTTATAGAAAGGGGCAGGCTGTTGTCACAAGGGACGGCAGGGGTATTACGTTTTTGCGTGAAGTGTTTTATAATGACCTTGGAGATACTTACCTCACAGCTTTGATTGACTTGAAGCCTGTATTGTGGAACCTTCAGGGTAAGAAGGATTTTATATATGGCACGGAGGATGGCCTCGATCTGTTCATGGCGCCCCCCATCGTTTATAAGTACGTGCCCAAAGACCAAGTTTTGGATGTTGATCCTGATGATCCTGACAATTACTACACAATTCAAATTGTTGAGCCATTATGATGGGCGAAGTTTCAATAAGAAAGGGGATTCAGTTTGAAGCCGCTTCATTTATGACACCTGCTGAAGTTCACGAGATAAGAGAGAAGGAAAACGAAGTGGATATTTTATTCAAAGGTACAGACGGGATCTCATGGATAGAAAAAGGCTGGAACCTTTCAGAGTTTCAAAAAGGATTTAAGAGTGGTAATTATAAAGAAAAAGAAAAGGATAATTCAACAGTTTCAGTTTGGTAGATTATGATAGTTAACACTTTTGATACAGTAATAGTTTTAGGAACATATAACCGTGGTGAATTACTCGCCCGGTCACTCACGGCTTATCAAAACCAGCGGGAAAGAATTGCAATTGTTGTGATGGATGACGGCAGTACAGATATGACAAAGGTGCACTGTGCAGCAATCGGCACGCCAGTATTTTATTTTTATCTCGGCGATAAAACCGGATGGCGGGATAGTGCATCATTTTTAAACCAGGGGATAAAATTTGCTTTGAATGACCTGAAAGCAAAATATGTTTTCATTACTCATCCCGAAATTATACCCGGACGTGAAACAATCACTGCAGCAATTGAGTTGGCAAAAGATAAAGACACCTGGGTGTCATGCAAAGGCTATTACCTCACGCCTGAGCAGCAGCAGCATTTGGATCAACAGGACTGGCGCAGTGATCTTTTAAGTGTGCGGCATCTGCCGAGATTTTACGGCAATGATCTTTCGCCAGAATTTACCGGCAGTAAAGACTACCTGCCAGAATCGATCGAAAAAATCAATCCTTGGCATTCTTGGATATTCGGCGGAGGTAGTGCAGAAATGTGGCGGCATTTTGGTGGGCTCACGCCATTTGAAGTATGGGGTAGCGTGGATGTTGACTTGCACACCCGCAGGACAAGGGCAGAAATGATAACCGTCACTCCCTGCCAGCCGGAGGCTTTTGTTGTGCATCAAAACCACGATGAAAAAGGAACGCCGAGGGATATGGAGTTGTGCATGAAGTCTATTCCTGATTACAATATTGTTTCACCGTTAAAGCCAGAGTTGTTATTATGAGGAACATAATCATTATTATAATCACTTGGTTTCTTCTATTGTCATGCAATAAAAATATTGAGCGCAATGGGAAATGGTATTCCATATCAACAAATTGCATTAGACAACATACAGAAGTGCAAAATATAATGATTACAGACGGCAATGGTCAATTAAATATTTACCCGATTTATATGCAGGTGTGTGATGAGTACAGAACAGATACAATACCATTAATAACAAAATGAATAGAATAGCTCCTGACATATACAGCAGCTTCACCCCTTTAAAAGAGGATGTACAAGGCTGGCACAGTAACCATATCATATTTGTTAAATTGATAGAGAAGCTGCGGCCGGAAACAATAATTGAAGTGGGAACCTGGAAGGGGGCTTC
The DNA here is from genome assembly GCA_047600665.1 of Ferruginibacter sp. GTDB lineage: Bacteria > Bacteroidota > Bacteroidia > Chitinophagales > Chitinophagaceae > Ferruginibacter. The sequence goes on along the minus strand of JASGKJ010000001.1, from coordinate 1,011,313 downwards.
AGCCATACAAATGGGTAAAGCCTGCCAACGGTTAAAACTCAATACAAAGATCTACTGTGTTGATACATGGCTGGGGGCAACGGAATTTTGGACAGACTTAAAAGATACCCCGGAAAGGGATCTGATGTTAAAGAACGGCTATCCCGGCATTTACTACCAGTTCCTTTCAAACGTGAAACATGCGGGACTGGAAGAAATGATAATCCCTGTTCCAAACACTTCTTTCATTGGGTCAAAGATTTTGGCCCACATGAATATAAAAGCTGGCCTTATCTACATTGATGGCTCACATGAATACGAAGATGTTTATTCAGACCTCAATTGCTATGATAACCTGCTTGCAGATAAAGGGGTAATGTTTGGAGATGATTACGGCTGGAATGGAGTGCGCCGGGCCGTGGATGATTTCGTGAGCATAAAGAAAATGAGCGGGGTAAATGGGCAGGGAGAATTTAAAGTTGTGGATGATAATTTTTGGGTGTATCAAAAGCATTAAAAAATGTGCGACAAAGTTTCTTTCACAAAGCCTGAAGCAGAACGAGCCCTGAAACAGGCAAGTAAACGCATTAAGCAATGGAGAAAAGAAAAGCGAATGTACTTCTGTTATGAGTGCAAAGCCTGGCACTTAACAAGCAAAGAGAAAGAGAGGGAGCCGGTTAAAGTTAAGCTGGCATACAAAAATCAATGGAATAAATTATTAAAAGCTGGATAAGATGGAGGAAAAGGCCGATGAAATAAAGCTTAAAAAGAGGCAAGAGCGGTTTTGCATCGAGTATCTTATTGACTTAAATGCCACTCAGGCAGCTATTAGGGCGGGTTATTCGGAGGCTTCAGCAAAGGAGATTGGATACGAACACCTCACAAAACCTCACATTCGCACACGTATAGAGAATCTTATTGATGAGCGTAGTAGCCGAACCTTAGTTCATGCAGATTTTGTGATTAATAACCTTGTGGAAGTTTCGCAGCGCTGTATGCAAAAAACGCCGGTCATGGTATTTAATGCGGCAGATAAATGCATGGAGCAGAAGGTTGACGATGAAGGGAATAATGTTTGGGAGTTTGACAGTAACGGCGCAAATAAGGCTCTTGAATTGCTTGGCAAACACTTAAAAATGTTTACAGATAAGGTTGAGCAAAAAGGAGAATTATCCCATCTATTAACTGGGAAAGCCGTAATCAACGTAATTTCTACAGGTGTGCCATTAGCAAACAGAGAAACAGATATCGATGCCTGATCCTTTATTGTTTGAAACAACCGATTTATACCGAGCAAATATTGAGGCTACGGAAGATACTATAGTAAATCAAGGCGGGACATCTTCAGGCAAAACTTATGCTATTGATCAATGCATATTTACTCATGCTTACGAAGAGCCAGGATCAGTATGTACAATCGCGGGGCAAGACCTACCAAATCTTAAAGTTGGGGCAATACGAGATGCAGACGAGATAGTAAAAAATTCACAACTTTTACAGCTGCTTATTAAGCAATATAATAAGAGTGAGCACACTTATTATTTTCATAATGGTTCAATTGTCGAATTTAAGGCTTACGCCAATCCGCAGGATGCTAAGAGTGGAAAGCGGGATTATTTATTTATAAATGAAGCCAATGGTATAGGCTATGAAGTTTTTAATGAACTTCATTTAAGGACAAAGAAAAAGACGTATATAGATTACAACCCGAACGAAGAGTTTTGGGTTCATGAACATTTGATTGGAGGGAAAAACGTTAAGTTAATAATTTCAGATCACAGGCATAATCCATTTGTGCCAGATAAAATTCGAGCTAAGATTGAAGCGCTGAAAGATCAAGATGAAGAACTTTGGAAGGTTTACGCCAGGGGGCGAACTGGGAAAATTGAAGGATTGATCTTTAGGAATTACAACATTGTAGAATCCGTACCTGTTGAGGCAATTCTAATTGCTGGCGGAATGGATTTCGGGTTCACAAACGACCCAACAGCATTTTTGAATGTATACAAACTCAATGGAGAGTTGTGGGTTGACGAGCTGATTTATGAGCAAGGGTTAACCAATCCTGATATTTGCACAAGGTTAAGTGACGAGTCAGTGTCAAAAATACAGGAGATTATTGCAGACTCTGCTGAGCCAAAAAGTATAGCAGAGATAAATAATTTTGGGTGGAATTTGCATCCAGCTCAAAAAGGACCGGACAGTATTAGATCCTCAATCAATACCTTAAAGAAATTCTCCATTAACATTACAAAAAGAAGTTCTGGGATACGTAAAGAGATTAAGTCCTATAAGTGGAAGAAAAAAAAGGACGGTAAAACTTTGAATGAGCCTGTTGATTTTATGAACCACTCAATTGACGCACTGAGGTATGTTGCTTTGAATAAATTGTTAATTGAAGATGCGGGGCTGGGGCCATCAGTGTGGTAAACAAAAAGCCACTTTTAATATTTATTCTTGAACAAGTAAATATTCTCATAAAAACCCGGCTATTCTTGGCTGGGTTTTTTCGTATCTTCCCACAATGGAACTTTCCGACTGCCTAATAGTATCGGCTGACGGAAAACTTTATTATACAAGAAGCAACGGACAGGTTTTTGAAGTTTTGGGTTTATACTCACTAACTGCAAAAGGTTTCATCCTGGCCACATAACTCAGCCGCTACTGGCAACTTTACCCGGGCATGTACCCGGGTATTTTATTTCCCAAAAACAAACTTTCGCTTTTTATACTTACTCCTGTGAGCATAAGTAAAGCACAGGCAAAAGCATTGGCAGCAGGTTTTTTAGATAGCCTTGGTGAGGATAAATCTGTGTTACAGCCTGCCGAAACGTTCTCTGAATTATTTCTGATTGCCGGCGAACTGGTGGACGATGCGCAAAAGAATCTAAACGCTTCCAACTCAAATGCCAGTGGAAAACTGTCCGCCTCAATTGTTTTAAGCAATCCCCGGGAAGAAGGGAATACAATAGTCGTTGATATAGTGATGAACGAATACGGCGAGTATGTTGACAAAGGTGTGAAGGGAACAAAATCAGGGCAGGGTAAATATCAGTTTAAAACTGAGTTCCCATCAAAACAAATGCTCAAGAACCTGCAGGCAGGCATTGGCCGGGCAAAACGCAGCACAAAGAATGTAAATGTAAAACGATCAGTCAGCAAGAACGAAATAAAGAATGCACAGCTGGCGCAATTAAACCGTGTTTGGGGTGCTGCAAGAAACATAAAGCGCTACGGTATAAAACCAACGGGATTTATGAGTAAGGCGATAAGCACAGCCGAAAAGAAAGTGGCTGACAGGCTTGGCGAAGCGCTGAGAGTTGACATAATAAATAGCATATGAGTTATAGTATAAAGGCGGTACCAGTATATTTGAGCAGCCTCCAGGGCGACTTAATTTATACTGTTGCATACCCGGAGCATACATCTGACCCGGTGACGTTCCCAAACTTTAAGTTTGTGGCTGATGTGTATGTCGGTGCAACAATGGTAGCCAGATTAAAGAAGGTGCCCGACCCGGTTACCAGTATTGGTATTTTCAATATTGGCAACATCGTAAGAAATTACATAGCCACGCAATTCAATCCGCAGGCTGGCATATTATTAGCGCAGCGTTTAGGGGTGGGTGAGTTTAGCTTGAATGTTACTTTAAAGTTCGGAGAGGAATATGCTTACACTCTTTACACTAATCTTATTACGGATTCTGAAAGAACTTTTTTCAATAATTACAACGGAAGGCTAACGGGTAATACCAGCAGCCTTGATAATCTTGAGGATCATCCATTAACTACAAGGCCATTAAATACCCCTGTGCGCTGTGATGCGAATTTTAATTTCGTTCCTTTCCTGCCATCAAACACAAGTGAATTTGAACTGGCAATTAAAACTTATGATTTCTCCGGCAATATGGTGCAGGATCTGTATAGATATTTTACTCCTGCTTCTGCATTCCAGCTGCACATTTTTAACCTGTCAAAAACTACAATAAATAATTTACTGCCGGGAATGGTCAACGATGGCGTGAAGTATTACACAGTTTCCTTTAATTCTCCCAATACGCCAGAAGATACCACGCTAATCTTCACGCAGCAATGTGAATGCGTTTATGACCGGTACACCCTTCATTTTCTGAATAAATACGGTGGCTTTGAAAGCAAGGACTTCATGAAGGTTTCACGGAAAACAATTTCAATCGAGAAAAAAGACTTCGGAAAACTGACCTATACGGTAGATAGTTCAGGACAGGTAAGTTATCGTAATTCAAACAACGTGTATAATGAAAGTCGCTCGGTATATGCAAGCCAGTATAAAGAGCGCATGACCCTTAACAGCGATTTCCTGAATGACCAGGAGTATCGGTGGCTTCAGGAACTTGTATTATCTCCAATGGTTTATTTAGAACAGGATGGCTTTTTCTTCCCGGTTGTTATATCTGAGAATAATTACGAGCAGCGGAAAACAGTAAACGATGAATTAACAAACCTCACTTTAAGCATCGAGTTTGGGGATCAGTTAAATGCGCAGTTCAGATGATCACAGAAATTTTTATAGAAGGTTATCGGGTAGATATTTCAGCAGACATTTCCAGTCTGCTGACATTCGCTTTGGATGATGTGAGGGATTTTGCAAGCAGGCAGACCACATTCAGTAAAACTGTAGTACTGCCGGGTACATCAAATAACAATGCTTTATTCGGCAACATCTTCGCCACTGGTCACAGCAATGATTACAACGAAAGCCAAAATAACATTGGCTATAATTTCAATGCAGCTAAAAGCGCCCGGTGTATAATATTTCAGGATTACATGCAGACGTTTAAAGGAACGCTTCGCATGCTGCAGATCAACAAAGAAAAAAAATCCATTGAATACGAGGTTGCCATTGCAGGCGAGCTTACAAATGTTAATGTAGCCCTCAGCAGTAAATTCCTGCATGATCTTGACTTTAGCGAGTATGATCACTTTTACAGCCAAACGGCTATAACAAACAGCTGGAACAATCAGGGAGCAGGATATTACTACCCGCTAATAGATTACGGCGGATATTCCGTTTTAAAGCATGACTGGGACATTCATACTTTCCGGCCGGCACTTTTTGTAAAGGAGTATATCGATAAAATAATGGCGGCAGCAAACTTCCGCTATGAAAGCGATCTGTTCAATAGAGACCGCTTCAAAAGTCTGATAATACCGCACAACCAAAAAAAATTAACCGCACTGGGAACGCAGGTTGCAACAGCTTCCATCACCGCAACACATAATGACCCTGATCTGTTTGACTGGGATGCAATTGAAGGCTTTGATTTCAGCCTGCAGGATTCCCAAAAGAAAATACAGTATGATGGAGTGCAGACTTTTAACGGCACAATAGAGGTTCAGGTAGGCGGTGAATTTAAGTTCCAGGATGTGACAATTCAGTTCTTTAAAAACGGAGTACAGATACTTACAAAAACATACACATACACGCCTGGTAGTTTTCCGAATTTCTTCAGCTATACACAAACAACCCCGATTACACTAAGTAATGGGGATTATATCACCTGCACAGTGAGCGGCACAAATCAAACAACGGGTTATTACAGGAAGATTTCAACCAATACGGTAAGGCTTGTTTCATCTGTACCAATTCAGACGGAAGTAAACTACACTGATGCGGTTAAGATCAATGACGCTATTCCGAAAAACATCAGGCAGATAGAGTTCTTTACCTCCATAGTGAAGCTTTTTAATCTTTATGTGTATGAGGACCGGTTCGATGAAAACAAACTTTACATAAAACCATACGTTGACTTTTACTCAACCAATTCCGCAAACTCAGTTGACTGGACATATAAGTTAAACAGGGATGCACCGGCGATAATAAAGCCAATGTCCGAACTAAACTCTAAAACATACCTGTTTAATTATAAGGATGATTCAGACTACTGGAATGAACTGTACAAGAAAAGATACAATAGGGGGTATGGATCTTATACGTTCGATTCTCAGTTTGAATTTACAAGCAACGAGAACAAGGTAGACTTGATATTTGCTTCCTCTCCTTTAGTTGGTTATGACAGCGAGGAAAAAGTATTCCCTTCTATTTATAAGCTTACAAAGGTTTCGGGCACCAATTCGCAGGAAGAAAATATCGATTCGGTTATCAGGATAATGCAAACCAAAAAGATAACCGGGGTGATAAACTGGAGTATAAAGAACGGTACAGTTGCACTGAATACAATTGATTATTACGGCTATGCCGGTCACCTGGATGATCCTGATAACCCTACCAATGATTTAAACTTTGGTGCGCCTGAAGAAGTGTTTTTCCCGCTTGCGATTGGTGACCTTTCAGCAAATCAGTTTAATGTTTACTGGTCACCTTACATGGCAGAGATCACCGATAAAGACAGTAAACTATTTACGGGAAGATTCAGGCTTACGCCAAGGGATATACTGGAACTTGACTTTTCGAAATATGTCTACCTGGATGGAGAGTTATTCCGGTTGAATAAAATTGTTGACTACAATGTCTCATCTCCCAGTGATTGCCAGGTGGAATTAATTAAAGTAATAAATACTGTTTACTAATGAGGTGGAAAGATATTTCGGTTTATAAATTTCAGCAGATCGATTCGATCAATAATAAACCCATTGATCAAGTCGACAAAACGCTTTTTGCTGCCTGTGTTCTTTTTGGTTACACGGAATTTGAACTGGATAATCTGCCCCTGCAAAAGGTGGCAAAATTTATCGATAAAATAGAAAAGGCATTCAGTTCGCCGCCGAATCCTTTTGCATCCCGGATGGTAGGTAAATATTTGATTGAGTACCGGCCAGATAAATTGACATTTGGTCAGTATGTTGAATTATCTTTCTTTTTTCAAATGCCGGTTATACAATCATGCCATTACATTGTTGCATCTATTTCCCGGTTGCCATTCAGGAAAAACAGCGCAAGCGATCACAAGAATAAGGCAAACTATTTTGCTACAAGATCAATTGAGGAAATACTCGGTTGTGTAAATAAGTTCAGAGATAATTTTGAAGCGTTTAATAAGGAGTACGGCTCATTATTCGGTGGTCAAAATGAGGATGGGGAGCCGGTTCCTGTTGACAAGTTTACAAGGCGTTACGGCTGGACATATTCAGCCTCCTGTGTTGCAGAATACGAAAAGATAACACTCGATCAGGCGTACGCATTGCCTATAAGGCAGGCACTTAATGATCTTGTTTACCTGAAAGAAAAATCCATTTACGAAGAAAAGCTTTTAAAAGATGCCAGATAAAGTAGTCGCAGCAACGTTACAGGTTAACACTGGAACGTCCAACGAAAATATTAAAGAGGTAAATAAAAACCTCAATGAAGTAAAGAGTAATCTGGCTAATACTTCTGCACAGGCCGGAAAAACTGGAAAGGACATTGAGAGTGGAGCCGGCAGTTTCGGAAAGCTAAAATCACAGATAGCAAACCTGCCCGGCCCATTGGGGCAGGCAAGCCAGGGTGTAACAAGTTTAACGGGAGCATTCAAAGCGCTATTAGCTAATCCTGTTGGCCTCATCCTTACTGCACTTGTAGGGATACTAACGCTATTGTATAAGGCATTTACAAACACCTTTGAAGGTGCCAATAAAGTCGAGCAGGTATTTGCAGGGATTAAAGCCACAGCCCAATCCCTGCTGGACAACCTTGGTAAAGTTGCCAGCGCAATAAAAAATGTTTTCACTTTTAATTTTTCAGGGGCAAAAAAAGATATTGAAGAAGTGGCAGGGGCGGCTAAAAAAGCTTTCACCGAAATGTCACGCTTAACAGCAGAGGCACAGAAATTGAAGAAAGAGCAGCTGGATAATGATCTAGACCAGGCAGAGCGTGAAAAGAAACTGGCGATATTAAGAGAGCAGGCCCTTGATTCGGATGTTCCGGTGAAAGAGAGAATCAAACTTCTGAGGGAATTAAAAACAGCCAGCGAAGAAAATTCAAAGTCCGATATTGACCTTGCAAAGCGTACAGCTGAAAACCAAATAGCTCAGTTAACCTTGCAAAAGGATGGTGCACGAAAAAACCAGGAAGAAATTACAAAAATTAAAATTGAGCAGATCCGGGTTGAAACAGATAATGCAAATGAACTACGCAGGATAGGGAAGGCATTATCTGCAGCTGAAAAACAAGAGGCTGACCAGCGTAAGGAATTATTAAAAGAGCAGGCAGACAAACAGAAGGAAGCAAACGAAAAATACAAGGAATATTTAAAGGAGAAGAAAAAGCTACAGGATGAGCAAAACAAACTGCAGGCTGATTTCCGGGAAGCTGTAAGAAAAGGGAATGAAGATGAAGCAAAAGAACTGGAAGCCCGTTTCGAGGCCGGTAAAAAAGAGGATGAACGCATAGCGCAGGCTGAAGCGGACCGGCTGAAAAACAATGAAAAACTTAGGCTTGAAAATAGAAAAAAACTTGCGGAGTTAGAAGCACTTAATAATCCTGATGATCCAGCAAAAAAAATTGCCCTCATACAGTCTAATCTTGAATTAGAATTACAGGCTATTGCCGAAGGGGATTTGCAAAGGCAGGTGCTTGCAAAAAAAGCAAGCGATGAAGTTTTAAAAATCAGACAACAGGAGGTTGATGCCAAAAAACAACTGGCCGAGGTTGAAAGACAAAACGAAGAGGCCAAGGTGGCGGCGATCGGTCAAACTTTTGGAACGCTTGCGGATCTGGCCGGAAAACAAACTGTCATCGGCAAAACTTTTGCCATTATCCAAACAACCATTGATACATATCAAAGTGCAATCGCTGCATATAAATCACTCGCCGGTATTCCTGTCGTTGGTCCTGCACTTGGAGCAATAGCTGCCGCAGGAGCGATTAAAAACGGGTTGGATGCAGTTAAAAGGATTACAGCTGTGCAGGTGCCTGGCGGTGGAGGGGGTTCAAGTGCTGCAACGCCTTCGCTGTCTGCACCTGCTGCACCATTAGCCCCGCAACAAAGAAGCACAGATATTGATGCTGCGGCAGCAAATAATGCCGGTAACGCAGCGCAACCAGTTAGGGCGTATGTGCTGGATACTGATTCTATTGATAACCGGGAAAGAAATTATCGCCTTAATCGTGCGGCCAAATTGGGAGGTTAATACACTTGAAAAGGCGTGGTACTTATTTTTGAACCATCTTTTTTATGAAACTCAAAGTGGTAATAAACAAACTGCTCATAGGTTGGCCACTCGCTCAAGTGATCATACATGATGTATTGACCCGAACTCGGACTATCAATATACCAGCAAACACCCGTGCCTCTTAAAAGCTGCACCTGCTCTACAATGGACGGATCAGAAATGATGTTAACAGTAAACTTCGGATGCATTGCTCCAGCTTCAAAAATCTTGGATACAACATAGTCAACAATCCTTGGCTGATTGTTTTCCTGCGGGGTATTAGTAGTTGATTCCTTTTTGCACGAACAAAATAAAAGCAAAAGAGCTATGAATAAATTTTTCATAATACAAAGATTGGCTTCAGTTCAAATATACTGCTAAATGAAACACATTCCCCTTTCTTATACTTACTCCTGTAATGGAGTACAAAATTTACAAAGCACAGATTGACCCTAATCCTGAAAGTGACCTTGAAGTAAACTGGATTGGCCTGGTTGATCGTCCGGCCATTGAAAGGAACTTTTTGACATTTAATGAACAGAAGGGCAAAGCGAAATTCTCTATCAATGAAGAAAAGCGGATAATCTCCGGGCCGGCTATGATTGCCGACCTGCCCATATACCGCAATGATCCAAATCTCGGTGAATATTATGTTGTGTTCGATAAGCTGGCCATCAGGTGCATTGTAGAAAAATTCTCCGCAAAAGGCTATTTAAAAAACTTCAATCTGTTCCACGATAAACAACAGCAGGTCGCTGATGTAACAATTTTCAATTCGTTTATCAGCGATGCAGAAATCGGCATAGCTCCGCTCAAGGGCTTTGAAGATGTTCCTGATGGCTCCTGGTTTATTTCGGCCAAGGTTAATAACCCTGATGTATGGGAGAAGGTAAAGAAAGGTGAAATAAAAGGTTTCAGTGTGGAAGGTCTGTTCTCTTATGAACCGGTCGCTGTTGCAAAAATGAGCAAAGCGGAAGCACTTGAAAAGATCGAGAAAATTTTAAGTGAAACAGATTTTCAATAAAAATATTTAATCACAAAAGCGAACACGTCATGTTCAATCTTACAACAAAGGCAAAAGAAATTCTGGATGCAATAAAGGCAAAGTTTAATGAATCTGCACCCGCAGCTACTGCCGCGCCCACAACCACGCCTACCACATACAAAACAAAAGATGATGGCAAGGAGATTTCAATTGCGCAGGCTGGCGAAACGCCGGCTGTTGGTGATGTTGTAACTATTGACAGCGCCCCCGCTGCAGCTGGCGATCTCACCCTGGAAGATGGAACAGTGTTAACGATTGGTGATGAGGGTGCAATTACAGTGATTGTTGAGCCAATGCCAGTAACACAGCCCGACCTGAGTACTGATAAGCTCCCAAATACACCTGAAGCATTACGGGCCATGTATGCTGCATTTGCAACAGGTACGCCCGATGAACGCATTGCAAATCTTGAACTGGTATGCAAAGCAATGATGGAATACTGTTTTGGCTGGCAGATACAGGAGGCTGAAACAAAGCAAAATCGTGATGCTGCCATCAATGTCTACAAAACAGGAATGGAAGCAGCTTTAAAGAAAAATGAAGCCTTTGAAGCGAAGTTTAAGAAGCAGGATGAAATGCTGAAAGGTCTGCTCGACCTGGTAGAAGAAATGGCAACAGTCCCACAAGTCGCTCCAAAAACACTACCTGAAAACAAGAGGGAGGTGTTTGAAGCAAAAAAGGATGAAAAGATCAAGAAGGTAGCTGCTTCAATAAAAGCGATGAAAGAAAAAAAATAATTAAAAGACTTTAAAAATAAACACCATGGCATTTGATGTTTCAACCCTCACGGACTATGTTATAGAGAACGAAACGGCGCTCTATACCAAATCTTTGTTTGGCGCCCGTACAGCAGACCTGATTATGGAATCGGGCAATGTAATGACAGGCGTTAAGAACGCAGAGCAGATAAATATTCTCGGCACGGATGCCATTTTCCAGAATGGTGACAGCTGTACCCGTACATCAAGCGGTACAACCACAGTAACACAAAGGAAGGTAACTGTCGGTGCCATCACCGTGGTGGAAGACTGGTGCGTTAAAACCCTCCGTAAAAAATACACCGGCAAGGCTTTGCCAAAAGGATCGGATGAAAATTCATTCGCCTTTGAAAAAGACCTGGTGGATTTAAAGGCCGGCACCATTGCCGAACAGCTGGAAATTGCCTTATGGCAGGGTGACACAGGTAGCGGTGATGCAAACCTCAACAGGTTTGATGGCTTTGTAAAATTGATCGATGCTGCTGCATCCTCAGTTGGGGCAAACTCCGCCACATATATTGCCTCTGGCGCACCAATTGCCAGCAGCACGGGAATTACCCTCAGTAATGTTAAGGGCATTGTAAATGCGATGTGGCTGGCTCTGCCTGCACGTGTAGCCGGTAAAGACGATGTGCGCATCTTCTGCGGCTGGGATACGTTCAATAAGTATGTGAACGCATACACCGACCAGAACCTGTTCAATTTTGCCCCTTCAGGCAGCGAGGTAAGTGCAGAAAATGGCGTAGTGATCATACCTGGTACAAACTACAAACTGACAGCAGTACACGGCCTGGATGGTACAAACAGGTTGTTTGGCATGAGGCTTTCAAATATGTACATGGGTACAGATCTGGAGAATGAAGAAGAGAAATTCTCTGTGTTGCCTGATCAGTTTAAAAACTACCTGCACTTCCAGGCAGATTTTAAAGCGGGCGTGAACGTTGCGTTCCCCAATGAAATTTCCCAGTTCAAATTGACTTAATAACAAGGCGGCTTAAAAACCGCCTTTTAAATATCATTCTTTAAAAGCAATAGCATGGCCAATTGCGCTTTAACACAGGATTACTCATTTGGTTGCGACTTCGGCGCCGGTGGGGTCTATAAGGATTGCTACCTGATCGAGCTGGAAAATGTATCTGCTACACCTGAAAGCTCCGGTACGGTCACATCAGTAACAAAAGTTACCGGCAAAATTTTCCGTAAATACCAGCTGGTAAAAGAAACTGCTTCATTTGATGAAACCATCGGCGGCAACCAGCAGAACGGTACAATCTTCTACGATCAGAAAGGCGTTATCATAATCAATAAGCAGAGCGTGCAGATGCGTAATGAAATAATGCTGCTGGCAAAAAATCGCCTGGTTGTCATCGCAAGGGATAATAACGGCCTCTGGAAATTATACGGACGTGAACAGGGGCTGCAATTATTGGATGGCTCAATTACAACCGGTGTGCAGTTTACGGACCGTAACGGGTACGTGTTAAACTTTACATCCAAGGAAAGAGAACCGGCGCCATTTGTTTCTGAGGATGTGATCGCTACGCTTCAGACAGCTACTTAAAAAATTCTGTGAAACCAAATATTTAAAAAGGCTCCTTAATGAAGGGGCTTTTTTATTTCGAAACAAAAACTGGTTTTTAATATTTATTCACGTGTTACAGTTCAGGCAATCAGATACATCTGCAATATTGATTTTAACGCTCACTGAAAAGGTGAGCATAAATGAGCCGAATTATCTTTTTGTTTTCACCCATGTAACCACAAAAGAACAAGTCAAGTTCATTAAGGCAGAGGGAGCGGATGAAAGCACTTACCCATCCAGGTATAACCAATTTACGATAAACGCATCTGTTGTGTTTGATAGCCGGCCAGTGGGAGAGTGGCATTATAAGGTTTATGAGCAGCAAAGCGAAACTAACCTGGATGAAGATTTAGCCGGGGCAGAATTGGAAAACGGAAAGCTCATAATTGAGCGCTCAGAAGATTTTGAATTTGACAAATACAACGAACCTCAAAGCTTCAAAGTATATAATGGCTGATGTAAATTTTGTTGATCCTAAAACGGTACCCGAGGAAAAATCCCCGGAGTTTATTGTTTTAAAGTTTTCAGATTCTAAGGTTCCCGTTTTCAAAGAAACACGGAACAAGGAATACATCAAGTATGGTGAAAACAATCTTTACCCCGAATACCTCACATACCTTTTCAATAAATCAGCCAAGCATAACGCCATCATAAACGGTAAGTCTCATTATGTATTTGGCAATGGTTATGAGAATGGGGACTTTATAATTAACCGGTGCGGCGATAGCCTGAATGATGTTTCAAAAAAATCAGTCACCGATATTGAGCTGTATGCCGGGTATCGCTGGGAAATTATTTGGGGTCATAATAAAAAGATCGCCGAGATATACCATGTAGAATTTCAAACGCTTCGTAAAGCAAAGAATGGCGGGTTTTATTATAAGGAAACCTGGAACGAAAGGGAGAAAAAGTGTGAGGAAGAATTTATACCAGCTTTTGATCCGACTAATCCTGTGGGTAGTCAAATATTTGAATACAACGAGTACAGGCCCGGAGTAAGATATTATCCGCTGCCTGGATACATTGGCTCAAACAACTACATTGAAACAGACATAGAGATCAGTAAATATTATTTGTCCTCTATCCGCAATGGCATGCTGCCATCAAAAATGATTCAGTTCTTTTCAGGGGAACCTACTGAGGAAAAGAAAAGGCAAATTGAAAAACGCTGGAATGATAAATTCACAGGTTCGGAAAATGCCGGTAAAGTGCTGTTGGTTTTTAATGCTGCTAATGCGCAGAATCCTGTTCAGGTAGATGACCTTTCAGCAAGTGAACTGGATAAGCACTTCCAGGAATTAAATAAGACCACGCAGCAGGAGATATACGCCGGGCATAATGTTACCTCGCCGATGTTATTCGGGATAAAAACAGAGGGCCAGCTTGGTGGAAATAACGAACTGCAGGTGGCCTATTCGATTTTCCAGAATACATATTCAAAGCCAAAGGCAAAAGCCTACGACAAAGAAGTAAACTGGATTTTAGGCTATTCAAATTTTCCGGGTAAGTACGAGTTAAAGCCCTCAGAGCCTATTGGGCTCAATTTTGATGTAAAGGATGTTATTGGTCAATTGCCTAAACAATTCATACTTGAAAAACTCGGTGTGCCACAGGATATGTGGAACATGCCAGCGGCTGATGGCAAAGTTATCGAGCAGGCGTCCTCCGTGAATGACACCATTAAAAATTTAACTGGTCGGCAGCATCAGGCAATTGAAAGGATTGTGCGCAAATACGAAAATGGCAAAATGACCAGGGCGGCGGCGGTAACCATGCTTAAAAAAGGTTATGCGCTGGATGATGAGGATATCGATGCATTTCTCGGACCTGACGAAACTCAGCAATTTTCTGCTGAAGATGTGATAAGTGTTTTTGATGAGTTTGGAGAAAGTAAGAGCGATTTTGAAATAGTGAAGTCCAAAAAGGTATGCTTTGAAACAGACGAGGAGGCGGAAGCGGATGAGGTAATTTTTATCAACGAGGCTTTTAAAACTTATGATATCTCCAGCACAGAAAACCGGATCATTGAATTAATAAAGAAAGACGAACGCATTACTCCCGATGTAATCGCCAGCACGATCGGCGAAACAAAGGCATTTGTTGAAAGAAAGATCGATTCGCTCATCAAACGTGGTTATATAGAGACCTCAAAAGAGGTTATTGGCCTGGATGAAATTATTAAAAGGACCGTACCTAAAGGAATTGATATAATAACGCCACCACCTAAAACCAAAATAAATCCAACACAGATTTACATTAAGTATTCTTACGAAGGTCCAGTAGATAATCGCAACCGTCCATTCTGCGCAAAGCTTATGAGTTTAAACCGGCTTTACTCACGGGCAGAAATAGAAAAGATCAGCCAGCGACTCGGGTATAGTGTGTTTGATCGCCGTGGTGGATTCTGGAATGATAACGGGGTAATAAAAGAGCACTGCCGGCACAGCTGGAAATCAAATATTGTTATTAAAAAAGGAGGTGAAAATGTCAGCTAATACACTTTTACTTTCTGATGTGATCATTAAGGAGCGATCAATTGTCCATGGCAATATTGACCCTAAACTTATTTATCCTGATATAAAAGTCGCCCAGGATTTATATGTGCTTCCCATTTTGGGAACTGCCCTGTTTAAAAAACTGCAATCATGTATTGAATCAGGAAACTGGACGGGTTCAGAAAATTACAAGGCGCTGCTCGATGAGTATATAATTGATGCCTTGGTAAATTTCACTATGGCAGAATTACCTATGAACTCTTACCAGTTCACAAACAAGGGCGTTATAAGAAAGCAGGGAGAGAATACAGACCTGCCGAGTATGTCGGATTTGTTGGATGTTGCCAGAAAATACAAAGACAGGGGAGAAGCTTATGCAAAAAGATTAAGGCTTTACCTTATTGAAAAGGCGCCAACAATGTTCCCCGAGTACCTAAACCCGGGGAATACCATTGATACGATAGTTCCCGAGCAAAACGATTTTACAATGCCTGTTTTTTTAGGCGATGATGAAAATAAATGTTGCGGTCCAGGAAGTTTTTACAATAAACCTTATTCAGAATGAGTAAGAATATTTCAAAAAAGAATGAAAATCTTTTACGGCTTTATTTAAACAAAAATGCTAACGCTCAACCAGGTATTAAAAAGGATAGAAACAGTAGTGCGGGCACACAGAATGGTAAGGGATTACCAGCAGCAAGGACTTGAGCCGGACTTCGACAACGAACACACGGTTAAATATCCTTCTGTCAATTTAATGGTTCAGCCGGGCCTTATAAGCACCGCAGGGAAGATCGCACGATATGGCTTTAAAATGACAATTGAGGACCTGGTTAATGTTGCTGCGGACACAAAATCGAATGAGTGGGATGTGGTCAGCGATATGAACAGCATTGCCCAGGATTTCATCGCACAATTCAATAATCCAAACTATGATGACTGGCGATTTGAAACAGATGTGAACATTAACTATTTATTCGAGAATAGCAATGATATGGCGGCGGGGGTGGTGCTGGATTTTTCAATCTCAGTTCCTTATTCTCAAAACGCCTGTGCTGTGCCAAGTGGCCTTGAAATAATAACAGAAGATAATGATGACATGAAACCGGTTTATGATGTTGCTTATATCGGGAATGGTACGGAAGGAAATACACTTGACACCGAAACGGTGGGATCTTCTTTAAGCGTTGTGAAAGGTAAAAAAGTGCTGGCAGTAATAAGAGAAGGAGCGCCACTGCATAAGGTTTCAAATGAACCTGACCCAGCAGAATATACGTGGAATGACCTGGTATTTACATTGGGCGTTCCGGTTAATCAGCCTATAAATGGCAAGGGCGAAAGATTTTTAATACTGTACAGAAATTATTAAGATGAAGAAATTATTCGCAATACTGGTATTTCTTTTTTGTTCAAAGATTTTGCATGCGCAAGCGTGGAACAGAAATGATTCTACTAAATATGTGCAATACAAATTCCAGTATGGAAGCAGGATGGCGAGATACCGGGCAGACAGTGTTTTAATGACCCCGTTTGATACAACGTTTTCCAAAGATGGTCTTGCAATAAAAAGCGGTAGCCTGTATATTGGCGATGGTGAAAAATGGTCCATGGCATCAAGCACATTGCCTGTTATTTGCGGAGAGCCTACAATCGATACGATCAATCAATCTGCCATAGTTTATGATTCGTGCGGTTTTTATTTATGGATTTACAACCCTTCTACGCATACATGGGACACAATAACAACTGGTGGTAATATTGATACATCGGGAATACGCATTCAGCTGACAGCTGGTGAGGGCATTATTTTAACCGGTTCGTATCCTTATATAACTATTTCAGCACGGAGAGACACCGCCGTCATAAAAGACTGGCCTTTTGATATTGATTCTACAAACAACCCGCCTGCACTGGTTTTTAAATCATCATTCCAGGATAGCTTGCTGCATGGGCTTTACAAAATAGAAGCAAGCAATGATAGTGTATATGCTGTCAACTGGCTGGGGGATTATACTTTTCTTTTTATGAGTGGGGGTGGTGGTGGTTCAGGATGGGATTTAACAGGGAATGCGGGCACAAATGAAGTAGTGAATTTTTTGGGAACTAATGATGCGGTTCCATTGTATTTCAGGGTAAATAATGACACTGTTGCTAAATTTCTACTTGCTGATAATTACGATATTGGAAAATTCAATTTAATTAATCCAGCCACCACCCAAAATATCTCCATAGGATTTTTTAACACAATCGATAGTGGCACAACAAATTTTGTTGGGGGTACGCAACACACAATAAAGGGTACGAATAATACTGTTTTAGGTAATCAAAATACCGTATATGCATCCACTTCTTTTGCTGGAGGTTTGGCTGGCGGTATATATGCAGATGGAGGAACAACATTTGGCGGAAGTTCTTATGTGTATGGGGTTGGCGGGACTGCTTTAAGCAATTCGACATCCTATGGAGCGACATCGGTTGCGATGAACGGTGGCGTATCTATGGGCGTTAACTCATTGGCTTCTGGGAACGGCGTCAAGCCACAAGCATTTTCAAGCACGGCAGTTGGATATTTTAATGACAGTAGTGCTGCCGCTGATCCAACGGGAATAAATCCAGGGAACAGAGTTTTTGAAATTGGTGTTGGCATGGATGATGATAACCGTGCGAATGCAATGACTGTTTTGGGCAATGGGAATGTTGGTATTGGAACACTTGATCCAACAGCAACTGTTGATATATTTGGAACATTAAGAATAAGGGGCAATAATGCAACAGCAGGTTATGTTTGGACTGCAACAGATATTAATGGTAATGGAGAATGGCAAGCTTCTCCCGGCGGCAGCGGTGTAACATCTTTTAATTCCCGCACAGGCACAGTAACACCACAGGCTGGTGATTATAATTCTATCACCGAAACGCTTTCGAACAAAACTATTCCTGCAGGTAGCAATAGTATTACTGGTTTAACAAATAGCAACCTTTCCGGCTCTGCAGCAATATCAAATGCAAATCTTGCTAACAGTACTATTAGCGGCGTCTCCCTTGGTTCTAATTTGGCAAGTCTTACAATAGGAGCTGAGTTGATATCAGGCGGTAGTACTTACAATGGCAGCACTGCAAGAACTATCGGAATTCAATCTGGATCCGTAACAAATACAATGCTTGCTGGTTCTATTGACCTCACATCAAAAGTTACTGGTGTATTACCGGTTGCAAATGGTGGTACCAATGCTTCAAGCGCAGGTATAACAGCGATAAATAATATCAGCGGTCAATCTTATAGTGGCTTTACAGGAGGAACAAATTTAGTGGGTAGTGCTTCACCAACATTCACCGGGCTATTAACTATTGCAGGTACAACACAAACTGGCAGCAGCGCCGTTGGCATTATCGATGCATCTCAAACCTGGAATACAACAGGAGTAGTTACAGGCATCAAATACAACGTAACAAATACAGCAAGTGGTGCAGGTTCTCAAATAATGGATTTGCAGGCCGGAGGTACATCAAGGTTTAAGGTTGCACCAACAGGAGCCGTTACAGTAGGTAACTTTTCAGGTACTGCATCAGTTCTTGGCGTAAGAGGTATTTCGGGGCTTGTTCCCGTAACGGTACATGATCAAAATGGTAATGTGATGTTCAGTCTCAGTGGAGCAAGTTCAACTATTACGGCTTATTTAAACGGAACTTTTGGCGTAGGGCAGGCAAGTGTAAATGGTTCTTCAGTTGTAGATATTGTTTCAACAACAAAGGGCCTTTTAACGCCCCGCATGACAGAAACACAAAGGGATGCAATCAGCAGTCCTGCTGCGGGGCTTATAGTTTACAACACAACAAACAACCAGGAAAATCAACACAACGGTACAAACTGGACAGGAGCTGTTTCTGTTTCATCTGCTGGAACATTAACACTTGCTTACGGCAATGACTATATTTTTTCTGGCACCACCTCCACATGGACCTTGCCGGCAATAAGCAGTTCAATTGCTGGGCGTAAGAACATGATTACAATTAAAAACCGTGGCTCAGGCGCAATCACTTTAAACACCGCAAGTGGCAGCACTTTGTATACCACTTCGCTTGTAAGTTCATTAACAATTAATGCTGGAGAGGCATATTTTTTATTACCTGACGGAACTTATATAAACGCAGAATAATGAAATACGCAGATAAAATTTTATTGTTTGGTATTATGACCATAATTGGGTTGGTGTTTATTAATGGCTATACACCCGTTACGTGGTCAACGGTTCCACAGAACTTCAAAGACAGCATTTGGAGCATGGTGGCAGGGAAAATAAAGCCATACAGCGGTACAACAAATTCCAGTGGAAATTTCACGACAACATTTGCAACACCATATGCGGTTGCTCCAAACATTCAAGCCCAGGTAATAGGCGGAACAACTGAAACGTTTGTAAGGATAACATCAATATCAACAACCGGCTTTACCATAAATGTGTTTACAAGGGGAGTTGTGAGTTCATTGCCAATTGTAGGAAGTCTTGTAAACACTCTGCTTGGGGGTGTTACAACGCCATTAAACGGCGCCAGTGTTGATGTGCTTATTACAGAAAAGTAAAATTTTGAACAATGGTATTACAATTTACAAACAGGCAAATATTCTTCGCAGTGGAAAGCATTTGGCCAACGCTGAATTACAAGTTTAAATTTTTGCTGAATGAAAAAGTTGCAGCGAACCAGGCAGATGACTTTGTACAGACAATTGATGTGCCTGAAAATGTATTGATAGATATATACAGCGCTGTAACTGCAAAACCAGAAGGCGTAAGCTCCGGCATAAACCATGAAACAAACCAGGCGCTGCTATCTCAGTTAATGCCGCTGGCAAACCTTGCAGCCGTGCAAGCGCAGACAGAGGAGCCAAATGAGGCAGCAAGAATTTTAATTGCAGTTGATAAAATCAACAATCAGAACACTCAATTCCTTGAAGCGAAAATTTTAAATGGTAAAACTCAAATACTTGAATGATGAAAAACCTATTAATTATTTTTTTTCTTTTTGTCGCATGCAGTTTGCAGGCGCAATATGCCACATCAAAAGCTTTGAAAGACAGTGCAAAAAATATTCGTACTGATATCGGAAAGCAATTCACTTCAGCCGGTGCAACTGCAAATAAATATGCCGATGGCAAGGCGGCAACAGCGGAAAGTAACGCAGTTACGGCGGCAAAAAATTATACCGACAAGGTGATAGAGGAAAAGATAAAAAGCGCAACAGCTGAATTTTTTGCTGCAATTGACGAAAGAATAAAATCTACAGCGGCCGGATTTATTACTGTGGGGAGCCTCGATTCAATCATGGAAGGAGCCGGGATAAGAATAGACAGCGTTGGGCCGAAGAAAAAGAAACTAAGTGCTCAGGCGGTATGGAATCCTCTTACAAAAAAATTTGACCCAGCATTCTAATGAAAAACCTCATCACAATATCCTTACTGCTCACCTGCTTATTGAGCCGGGGGCAGATATATTACGTCAGTCCAACGGGTAATGATGCCAACCTGGGCACATCTTCATCTTTGCCATGGAAAACAATTGCAAAGATTAATGCTTCATTCAGCACGCTTTCTGGTGGAGGTATGGTATTATTTCAGCGTGACGGTAAATTTTATGGCTCGGTGATCGCAAATAAATCCGGTTCATCAGGAAATGTAATTACAATAGGGGCTTATGGCACAGGTGCAAAACCCATTCTAACAGGGTTTACCGAAGTTACAAGCTGGTCACTTGCTGGCGGTATTTACTCAGCCCCGGCGACAGCAAAGGCAGATGTCAACATGGTTGTAATGGATGGCGCTATAATGCACTGGGCTCGTAAACCAAATTCCGGCTGGTCAGTTTATCCGCTGGCCGGAACAACCACGGGAAAGGGTGCTACAAACTATTACACAACCACCGGTGCGCCAGATTCAATCATAGGCGATGAATCTATCCGTAAGGTAAAGGACTGGAATAACCAGCACGAAACAGTTAACGGTATTTCAGTAATCAATAAACGCATTTACATACAGAACCCCACCGATGGAAATGTTTACGGCGGGATAGAAAAGTATGGTTATTTCAGGCAGAAGAATTTGTATTATCTCGACACCACAGGCGAGTATTATTATGCATCCGGTAGCCTGAAACTAAAAGACAACCCTTTAACCTCAAAAGTTAAAATCTCTACGATTGATACAGGAATAAACCTTGGCACCCGGGGATACATAACAATTGAGAATATCCAGTTTGAAGGGTATGGAAAATTTGGCGTGTATGCTTTCAATGCTTCAACCGGCACGGGTAATATAACCGTGCAGGACTGTGATTTTAATTATATGGGCATGAGTGCTGTCACCCTTTGGCAAATTCCAAATGCTGTGATCACCAGGTCAACTGCAACGGACTGCCTGGGCAATGGCTTCTTTATCCGTAATTCTGGCAGCGGTGGGTTATCAGGATCTACAATTACTTATTGCACTGTAGCAAATACCTGCCTGGTAGATGGTCACGAAATCAGCGGGGATGCAGCCGGTCGGGCCGGTATAACGGTTAACGGCGGAACAAACGTTGTCTGCAAATGGAACACGGTTGAAAATAGCGGTTATGTAGGCATAGAATGGAGTTGCAGTAATAATGGTGAGATAGCTTATAACGTAATAAGCTATTATTGCATGCGCCGGCAGGATGGTGGAGCAATTTATTCCTTTGGAAAACTAACACAGAATGGCTATATCGGCAGATCCTGCGCAACTTGGACGAATGTAAGTGTACATAATAATTTTTTATTCCATGGCATAGGTAGCAATGCTGGCACCACTTCAAAACTTAAAGCCCGGGGACCGTACCAGGATGAATGCGTGAACGGCGTAAATATTTACAGCAACTATTGTGAGGATATTGCGGACGTTGCATATTACAATAACTCAAATTACAACTTAACGTTCCGGGACAACGCAGCAGTTAACTGTGGCGGCTCTTTCAATTTCAACCGGTTTAAAGATGCGCCGGATATAAGAAATGTATCTGTAAAGAGAAATTTGTTTTTCCCTTATTCAGGCGGTTGGTTTAATAATGCAACGGATAGTTTAACAAGTAAAACACCGCTGCAGGATATCCAAGCGGGCGCAGACATTGACAGTAATTATTTTTCAGTTGCCGTTTCAAGTCCATTTGTTCTTTATGGTCGAAAATACTCAACATCAACCGGGGCAACCTATACTTATAATTCTTTAAGCTACTGGACTGGTACAGCAGGTTTTGATACACACAGCCGTCAATCATTCGGCGCAACGGATGAATTGCGGAAAGAGTTTAATTTCTCAATGGATGAATTGACGGTTAACCTTGGTGCGAAATATATTGATGTGGATGGAAATATTGTTACGAGCATCACACTCCCGGCTTTTGGTTACTGGATAGGAAAATATTATGGCCCACTGGATGCCCAGGGTGGTGGCAGGATTATTTTATTACCATGGAAATTAATTAAACAATAATGAAAGCAATGGACTACAACCCTAACGACCAGTACAGCTATGCGGCTTTTATATGCTTGCTTTTTCTGAAGTTTTTTGAATGGCTCGGTCATTTCAAGATTGATTCTCTTGCGTCATTATTTACAATTGTAAGCTGCACCATCATGATCATTGCAAAGCTGCCGGATGCAATAGAGGCAGTGAAAAAAATTAAAGGAAGGTTCAAAAAATAAAAATTATGGACTGGTTAATGTTACCGCTTGTTTTTTTGGCTGCTGCCTTTTGTATTCACGGCTTTCCTGATATTAAAATCGGCGGCAAACACGAATATCATTATCATAACAATGAAGATGAGGATGAATTTGAACAAAAATAAAACTCAATATCTATGGCAAACATTATTCAGCAGGCCCGGCAAAATTCAAAGAAACCGGCGCCCAAATGGTTCAGGAAATTTAAAAACATTTTTACAGATACAGAGAACAGTTTAATCCTGATATTGCTTGCAATGGGTTATGGCGCAGAAAGCCTGGTGATACTTTTAATTAAGGTAGGGACAAGCTGGATTTTAAGAACACTTGAAACTATCCTTACCAACGGCGAAGAATACGCCCCTGCAGGCACCACAAATGAATTGGAAGGGCTTAAAGAAACATCAAACAATTAACATGCTCACAGGAAAACATTTGCTTTTCATAATCCTTATTGCAGTCGCTGCAGGTATGCTCTTCATGAAAATACTGCAAGGTGGCCAGCCGGTAGAGAAGCCGGTTATTATCCCGCCTGCACATATTGTAAAAGAATTTGAAGTAAAGGAAGTAGCCAGTAAAAAAGTGTATGATTCCATTGCTGTTGTCATCAAAAAAAAAGACGATTCGGTTACATCCTTAAAAAAGAATATCCGGCTCCTGAAGCAGAATGCAACAGTAATGGAAGTAGCAATTAAAGAACTGCAGCAGGCAGACAGCAGCGACCGGCAGGAATATAACACAGCGGTAAATGATTATATCAGTAACGCCAACGAAATGGATACCGCATGTATGGAAACAATGGCCGTGTTCGGCAGGCTGGCAGCGGCAAAAGACAGTTTAATATCCGCAAAAGATACCGCCTATACTCAATTGAGCGCTGCATTCCGCAGGTCAATTAATGAGCTGATAAAATCAGTCAAGTATTCCGATGACCTTAATAAACAACTGCGGAAAAAGAAATTCGGAAACACTTTTTGGAAATCTGCTGCCATGGTTGCAGCGGTTGTAATAACGGCAAATGTTTTGAAATGACAATAGCACCTGACATAAACAAGCTTGCGGCCATCAAAGAAGCTTTTGAAGGTTTCCAAAATGTTGCATACCTGGACACTGGCGGAGTGTGGACGGTGGGGTATGGCTCAACATACAACCATGACAAAAAAAGAAAAGTTCAGAAGGGGGATGTTATCTCAAAAGACCATGCAAAAGAGTGGATGAACATCGACCTGCAGGAAATCCGAAGACAGCTTTCATTATACATTAAAGTTGAATTGAGTGCTCACCAGGCAGCTGCAATATGCGACTATGTTTATAATCGTGGGATAGGCAATTTCCTGAAAACACAACTTGATGAATTGATAAACGCAAACCCAAATGATCTGCGTATAAAAGATGAAATATTAAAGACCGGCATCAAAGACCGGCTGGGAAATCTATTGTGGGGACTTGGCCGGCGCCGGAGAGCTGAAGCACATTTATATTTTACCGGGCAGCTAAAGTTTGACTGGCCCCGGTGGTAAGATATTCAGCCTGCACAATTTATTTAACCTTGGGTTGGTAAGGTAAAGGAAGCAGGCTGATAAACTTTTTTCTCACAAGCAGTTAGTTACAAGAAAGCGGCCCTGGTTTTTACCAGGGCTTTTTCGTAAATTAGCACAACAAAAACTTACCAAAATGAAATTAGCAACTGAAGCCACAAAAATTGTATTTACAGCCTTGCTTGCCTGTGAAATAGCCAGCATGCATCTTGATGCACATCCCGTAAAAAAGAGCACAATGGTTATTTTGCCAAGCTTCGAGAAGAACAGTTTATATAATATTGCTGAACTTCGTTAATGGCACCCTTCTGGATATCCGTAAAATATGGCTACCGGACTTACAGGTATCACATTGAGCAAACTTTAAAAACTGCCATACACGAACAATACACCCTCACAGCCCGGAATAAAAAGCTGGTGTTTCAAAACAACCGGCCAGCATGGCGCAACAGAGCAGTAAGACATAGAATTGACTGGCACATGGTAAGTGGCAAAGTTGATCACAGCGGGAATATTCAGGATATAGTTAAGGCGATAGATGCTCACATCAGGAAGCTGGAAGAAAAAGGGGAGATGTGATTTACCAGGATTTTTTGTTTTTAATATATTCCAGGTGGCTGGGTTTCGGAAAATCAATGTGCTCAAGCGTATTCTCTAATACATATTCGAGCATGGCATAAAATTTACTGTGAACGTACATCTCGGGGTTGATTGCTGATATGATCTTCCATTTAGGCGTCCTTTTTTTATTGTTCAGCCTGATTTCTGGCCTGTCACTTTGCATGTGAATTTCCTTTGCTTTGCCATACACTTTTATCTTTTCAATCTGGTTGCTTAGATAATACCGCTGATAGTTGAGTTCATATTTTTGACTCTCAACCTCAAATCGCAATACGCCTGTTATTTCATTCTCCATCATATAGCAACTTCAAGGGCTGGTAATTCAGGATAATCAAATTCCTTCAATGGTTCTTCCGCTGTCTGAAAGTCTTTTGCTATTGGGTAAGCATACATATTTTCTGACGGCAGTTGAAAAGATGCGATTTCCAGTATTCGTTCATCTGTAAGATCATCCATGATCCACTCATAGGCCAGGTCTTCCGGCAGAATGGTTGGTTGCCGCATTTTCCTGTTGTGAACCTGCTCCATTAGTTCATTTGCTTTTGTGGTCACAATAGCAAATGTGTTCAAAGATTCCCCTGTTTCCTTGTCAGTCCAAGGAGTCCAAATGCCGGCCATATACTGCCCGATGTCCTCATTGAAGATATCTATCACATAAGGGTATGATTGTTCTTTTTTGGCGCCTTCAGGCTTATACCACCGCCATTCAAAAAAGTGAGTTGCAAGGACGAGGCACCGGCGGGACCGGGCGGCATCTGCCCACATTGCTTTTTTGCCCTTTTCATTAAAAAGTAAATTTTCTGATTTTGCATTTAGCCAGGGTATTGGTATGCCTTTTACCATGGTTCTTGGGTTTATGCCTTTACGCCACAATTCCAGTTCTTTCATGTCATTTACAAACGGCGGGATAAATTCCCAATGCATAGGGGTAATATCTATTCCTGTCCCGGCAGCATCTTTTATAATGACATCCCAGTCTGCATATGCAAACCCGCTGCGGACAACTTCCAGTGCGAATGCCTGGCCGAATTGCTTTTCTATTTGTTTAAGACGAATGTATTGAGTGCGGCTTACTATGTAGCCCATGTAATTACACATACCTGATAGATTTTGGAGTATCTAATTTATGATGAGATTGTTTACTTGCCAAAAATGTTAGCAAAAATTAAGAAGCACATAATTGAAATTGAAGGTGTTTTTATTGAAAATCCGGGTTAATATCAATACATTTGCTTCAACATGTATTTTTAACCTATTGATGAAGTGTCGATTGTATGATATTTTGGCGTCCCGTCCGGTCCGCTAAAAAAGCTCATCTTTATGATGAGCTTTTTTTATTGCGCTGAACTAAACTGGTATTTTCGGTGGACCCACCCACAAGTTTCTTTCTCAACATTACCCACATACTCATAAACATTTTCAGCGACTTTATTTTGAGACAATGAAGAAAGTAGTCCGGACAGACTACACTACATCCACATGGACAATGCCTGCATTGTTGTTATTTGCTTTCAATTTTTAAACTAACTTAGTTTTTGCACAACAGCATTGTAACAGAGGCTTTCAGGTTGTTCATATAACAAAAGTAATCCAAAAGATAATTATATTATCTATATGGGTTACAGTTGCGGACATTTCCGGCAAATTCCATTGACTTTTAGAATTTACTTATTATGTTTTTATTATATTAGTAGTAAAACCTTAAACTTAAACTTATGAGTAATGAAACTTTTATTGATTTTGATGTAGATAAGGACAGTAACAATCAGTTATTTGACAACATTGCTGGCTATTTTGAGAAATATAAGCAATACGATTCTCTCACTACTATCAGCAATATCTCCTCTTTGATGGAAATAGAAAGAGTGTTGCTTGATGCAGAGGATTCCGAATCAAATAATGTGAGCAGAAATATAAAAATGATTAAGCAATTCTTAACTGAATTTTTGGAATGTTTGAAAAATCTGGACCCAGAAGCGCCTATAATTGTTAACGGCCAAATTACAGACCCGCAATTCTCCATTACTTACAGAAAATTATCAGAAACTCTTTTCGCAATAAAAAACCTTGTTGCAAGCCGCCTACATTTAAGTTATGGATCATTTGCGGGCTATATCGATAAATACATTGACTCGATTAAAATTAATCAAACAGGGATTCGTGCTGCTATTGATCAAGGTTTCCCGAAACTTGCATCGGTACAAATCCTCCATGAATCATTGAAACCTACTCCAACACCTTTTAAAAAACCGCTACTGATGATATCGCCAGGTGAAATGGTTTGGTTATTACATATTTGGATCGACACTGTAAATCCAGTTGTTGCGAATAAATTTATTTATGACATTGTTTCAACAATACAGTATATCGACGATGATACGGAAATAAAAATAGTTACCGCCGGAATAGGAAGTTACTTTCAATCCATGTTTATTAAGTTCAAAAACTACCTGGCGCAGAAAAGGACAAAAGACGTTCTCGAAAAAGCTGGTAAGGCCGCAGAAGCTTATGCGTTTGGCAGACATATTGCACCAGTGGAAAAACAACAGGCTGAAACAGAAAAAGTAAAAGCTGAAGTTAAAAACATGATGCCGCCTGATATTGCACAGCAAAAGTATGAACTTGACCTAATCGAGCAGCGTGAGCGTATACGAACTGCACAATTGAAAAACCTTGAAACTGCACTGGCAATTGATGACAAACTGACTGACAGGCTGAAAAGAGGATTAACTGATCCAAACGACAGTTATCGCATTCATATAAACAATATTCTTTTCGCAGATCACAAAAAAGGGGGTACAATAAAAATTATCGAAATCCCTCTTAAAGGAAAAGATCCTGACGAAAAAGGAGTGACAGAGACTACAGGTGATGATGTTTCTTAGCGAATGAAATTTTAAAGTATGGATATTAGCGCTTCTGCCTGTTGGCTTCTCATGTAATTAATATGAAAAAGGATTTACTCTTCATCATTTTAGCAATTTTTCAGCTTTGCGCATTATTGATGCCTGCATTATTCCCAATGTATAAAAACATCGGTAAAAATGGAGAGCATAAGATCACTCCATATGGTAAGTGGTTTTATCTAATCGGTTTTATTGGATTAGTTTTTACAATTTGGTTTTATAAAGTTACTAATGACCAGGCTGATATTGACAATAAAGAGCTGCAGTCAGAAATTGAAAAACGTGTAAAAAAACAGACAGATCGAATGTATGCAGGGCTGTCAGAAGCACTAGCCAAAGAGCACTTGAAATATGATACTCTTGAAAAAATGTTTGTTTTCCTTCGGGATTCTTCAAAGCCAATTGTTGTGCCAGTATCTCCTCTACCACCTTTACCGAAAATCATGTTGTATGAAAAAGGTATTCGGCATTCTATTTTAGATGACAGAATTAAGATATTTCTCCAATTAGAAGCAAAAGAATCTGCTTGTAAAATTTATTCTATCAAGGTTTTTAATGAGTACGAATGGAATTCAAAAATTGTAAACTCTAAAGAACCATTTAAAATTTATAATGGGCCTTCTATAATTCCTGTGAATGATGCCCTGATTGTTTCTTTTAATATTTTTGAAAAAAGGCTTGATAAAATTAATATAGCATTGTTGATACAGTATTCAGGCGAGAGAGATAATAAAATTCATCATTTTAAAGAGGTTTATAAGTACGACCTTAGAAACCCCATAAATTCCATTATGTTTCCTGATTTTCGTGATAGCTTTTTGAAAAAGTATAATTTGTATTAAACCTTCCGCCGTAATTAGGAAATCCCATGGTGTAGTTATGAGTAATTTTCCAAGCTATTTTAAAATATTTCTATCCACTTATAGTGCAAAACTCACGAAAACCAATACCACAACCGATTTCTGATTTTCGCACATTTCTTATCCACAACTGTTAACATTTAGCGCTTCAGATAATGAGTTACATAATATATTATTGCGGTTGCTATAAACGCAAAAAGCCCATCTGACGGGCTTCTGCAAGAGTAGTTAAGGTCCTTAGCGTGGAATCGGGTTCGGGTCCAAACCGTTAAAAATCCTGGCTGAAATGTCCATTAGCTAGGGGCTTTTTCATTTATGAATTCAAAAGTGCTTTCAATTTTGAATTCATAAATGCAGTGCAATATAATAGCAAGAATGAATTTCCTGGATTAAAACTTGCTCACATTTCCACATATTTATCTACAAATTTGTGGAAATTAAAATATGGCAATATTAAGTGCTTTCAAAATCAACAATATACATAATTACTTCGTTCCTGATAGTAGTCTTTAAACCCGCCCCCTTAAGCTGGTTATAAAATGTTTTTTCTGTGGCTGGGTTGTAAGCAAAGGGCAGCAATATTTCCAGCGTATCTGCCTGCTCAAGCAGGATCATGGACAATTGAACAATAATCAAAGAAATAATTAAGATAAACAGGGATTATATGTGGGCTGATGCACTTAAAGAATATCAATTAGTTGACGACAACTAAATAACTACGCTTAACATGAACCTTTAGATTTGTTTTTAGATATTTACATAAATAAAACTGCTACTATTATTACTTTTCTTTTTGCTTCTTTTTCTTTGTATAAAATTTAAAAAATGTTAATAACCAACAATCAAAACAGTTTGGGTGAACTATAACATGAACCAGCTTAAAGAGCTATGCACAGATGAAGACCCAAACAGTTTTTACAGGACGCATCAAATAGAAATTCAAGCTTAAAGGCTTACTATTAAGGTTTCAATGAACAGCCTGTAATTGATTGTTAAAAAAGCTTTTATGAGTTATCAATTTATTATTGGAATGGATATTTCCAAATATAGTTTTGATGCGGCAATATTTTCTGTAGATAATGCTGAAAATATTTTGCATAGGTCTTTTTCAAATGATAGAAGTGGCTTCAATGAGTTAATTGTATTTGCAAATAGCATAGCAACAGGATTTGATATTAGCCGCTCATTATTCTGTATGGAGGCAACGGGATTGTATTGCAACGCACTGCTGGAGTTTTTTCAGAAGCAACAAGCAAATGTCTGGGTAGAGAATCCGGTTCAAATTAAGCGCTCAATAGGAATAAAGCGTGGCAAAACAGACAAGGTTGATTCAATGAGCATTGCAAAGTATGCGTTTAAAAACGCAGAGTTGGCAAAACTTTGGAAGCCATCGGGAATTGTGCTTGAAAAAATAAAAAATCTTGCAACACTGAGAGAAAGAATGGTTGTAACGCAAAAGAGATTGCTTGTGCCAATTGAAGAATTACGCAGTGCAGGCCAGGCAAAAATGGCTGACTTTCTTTATAAATCAATAAAAAAGTCTATCACTGCAATAGAATCAGACTTGAAAAACATTGAAGTGAAAATCATGGAATGTCTTAAAGAAGATAGTAGTTTAAGTCACCTGTTTTCATTAATTACTTCTGTTGTAGGAATTGGATTTGTTACGGCAATTAACCTGCTTATCCATACCCAGGGATTTAATGCAATGTGTGACAGCAGAAAGTTAGCGTGTTATTGCGGTGTAGCGCCATTCCCTTACCAATCTGGTATTAGCATCAAAGGTAAAACCCGGGTCAGTAATATGGCGAACAAAAAATTGAAAACGAATCTGCACCTGGCTGCTTTGACAGCAATTAAATGCGACCCCGAATTAAAAGCATATTACGAAAGAAAGTTGTTAGAAGGCAAATCAAAAATGAGTGTGATAAATGCAGTACGTTTTAAGTTGTTAGCAAGGGTTGTTGCCGTTGTGAATAAGAATGAGATATATGTGAAAAAAGCAGCTTGAAAACTATTTGTTTTTGTCATAGAAATCTGTGTAAAAATTGCAAATCCAGGGCTAAGCTCAGTCAGACGAATAACTACCAGGTTTTGTACATAACTTCAATACTGTATTTTCAATCAGCAGTGGCGGCCGGCAGACAGAGATTATGTTTAATATCGGTTTGAATTTGATAAATCATGCAATCAGCATTTACAGAAACAATACAAAGGATAAAAAAGATATTTACGCAGGAGACATTTGCCGCAAAGACACTCCTGGTGAATGAAGGGTTCATTGCCCGTAATATCTATTATATTGAAAGCGGTTCTGCAAGAGTATGGCTTAATCATGACGGTAAAGAGGTTACAGTTCAGTTTCTTTTTGAAGGTGAATTTATTGCTTCTGTTGAAAGCATTATCGCTGGTGAAAAAAGCTGGTATAATATTGAAACGATTGAACCTGTTGTGGTGTATAGTATTACCACGGAGAGTTTCCAGCAGAAAATGGAAGAGCTGCCTCATGTAAGAGAGTTTTACTACCAATATATACAACGAGCGTTGTTATCCTGCCAGCAACGTATTGTACGGCAGATAAAAAATACGCCTGAAGAACGGTATAAAGAGTTGCTTCAAAAATCCCCGGAGATTATCAGCCGGGTGCCCCAGCACTATATTGCATCCTATCTTGGTATTACCTCTGTGTCATTAAGCAGGATAAGGAACAGGCGGTAATTAATTAACAATTGTTATCGTGCAAGTTTCCCCCTCATTGCAATTTTGCATTAAAATTATTCAAGCAATGACAATTACTTTTTCAACACTTACAATGCTTTTGGCAGCCGCTGCCATGTTACACGTAACCGAAGAGTTTTTATGCCCGGGTGGTTTCGCCGAATGGTATGCACGTTTGGTTCCACCAAAAACAATAAAGAAAAGCAATGCCGGTTTTCTCGTTTGGATCAACACTTTTATGATGTGTGCTATTGCTTTTGCCGCCTATTTTGGTGATACAAAACAGGGGCATGCAATATGGTATGATGTTGCCTCTATCCTTGTTGCCAACGCCTGTTTTCATATCTGGGGCGTTTTTAAACTAAAAGCTTATTCACCAGGTATAGTTACCGCTGTGATTTTGTATATCCCCATTTTTGTATTAGGCAGCATTCAATTGGTGGGGTCTGGCGTACTTCCATGGTACAGGGCAATGTTGTCTATCTGTTTAGGGATAGGCTTTCATGCATTTTCTATAATCCGGCAGGGGAAATAATGGATTACTGGCTTACTAAGCTGCATTTCAAGGCGGGCATATCATTGGCCTGCTTTTTTATGCCTGTACCTGCGGATAATTTCCATGTAAAATAATGCCTGGCAGGATCACAGATAAATTAATAGTGAGTCCATTTTTTTAAAATTAAGATCATTGTTGTTTTCTGATTAATTTACAGCCTAACCTTGTAAAAATCCTGTTGGTAAATGACTTGTCGCTTTTTGCAGATATTGATATTTTGTATGATCAATATTGCTGTAACCGTTGGTCAGCCACTAAGACAGCCAATACGTTATCTCTCCACAAAAGACGGTTTACCGCAATCATTCATTTCCGGTTTGGTGCAGGATAAGGAAGGCTTTGTATGGATCAGTACAAGAAACGGGCTTGCTTCGTATGATGGTATAAAGTTTAAAATTTACCGGCATACAAATAATGATACGGCAACCCTGGCTTCCAACCTGCTAATAAAAATTGCTGCTGATAAAGACGGTTCTATATGGATCGAACATGAATCTGGTGACATTGACCGGCTGGATCCATCAGAAAATGCCATAGAACATATTACAAACAGGAAATTGTTCAGGCAGCAACCGGTCCGGTTCATAAAGCGGGGGTGGCTTGCCGATAGTGACGGGAACCTGTGGTGCCATCCCAAAAATGACGGGCTGTATTTATATGACTGGAATAAAAACAAAGTAACTCATTATCCCCTTGATAAAAGCATGATCGCCGGCGATACGCTCCGTGGCTTTATGGAAGACAGTAAAAAGCAATTGTGGGTGTTAACGGAGAAAGCTTTTACAAAAATAGATCTTGCTACAGGCAGCATCTCCCATATCTACCTTCCTTTTCCGTTGCACTTTAATACATATACCGAATCGGATGCAGACCTGGTGAGTATAGTGGAACGTTCCAACGGTGAAATCATTTTTAGTGATCCTGCACAACTTGTTTTGTATAATCCTTCTACTGGTTTATTCAAATTTCTTCCATTACCTGTTTCTTATAAAGCAGGTATCCGCTGGATGCATGCCGGGCCTGATGGTAATGCGTATTTCGAAATTAAGGGTACTGTTTACCGTTACACAAGTGAAACCGGCATATCGGCAGTGGCAGATGTTGGATCGATACCTGTAAGGGATGTCCAGTCTTTTATGATAGATCGTTCTGGTCTTATCTGGTTGGGTATTAACGCCGGTGGCATCTACCAGGTAGATCTTGCTGCTCCTTTTTTTGAAAGCCATTTGAATAAGGTGTCATTTCACAGTGACCTTTTATTGCAGGAGATGGGAACCAACCTTAAAAGTTTTAGCCAGTGGCCCGCCGCAGCCGACAGTCAATTCAAGTTTTCAAGCTATCTCTTCCGCTCTGCATATGATGCTTCAAAAAATTTATGGATTGGTTTACGTAACCAGGTAGGATATTATTCAGCAAAGGAAAAACAGTTGACCCAATTGCCCCCCGTGCCATTTGTAACCAGTATTAAAAATTCCTCGCTGGGTATCCGTGGAATTGATTTTTCTCCTGACGGACGTTTGTGGGTGGCAGGGTACAATGGTTATACTGCATACTACGATGCAGGAACTGCTTCATGGCAAACCTTTTTAGATTCAGGATTTTTAAAAAACATTAACCTGCGGGAAGGTATTACGCATATTGCAGTTGATGCAAACAATATCTGGCTCTCCAGTATAAGCGGGCACGGGCTTTTTTGTGTGGATATAAAGACAAAAACCATCCGGCAGTTTACCACCAGTAGCAAACAGGGCAATTTACCAAGTAACCAATTGCTGGGTTTGCTGAAAGATCCATCACAAAAAAACATTCTATGGATAGGGTCTTATGAAGGGCTTATTCATTTTAATACAAAAACATTACAAACAACATTCTTTTCTATTAACGAAGGTTTGCCTGACAATACAATCTATTCCCTGCAGTTTGATGACAAAGGTTTCCTCTGGCTCAGTACCAATAAGGGTTTGTGCAGGTTTGATACCGCAACCCATAACGTAAATATATTTCAGCTGGCAGACGGCCTGCCCGGCGATGAATTTAACCGCTTTCATCACCTGAAACTACCCGACGGCAGGATGGCTTTTGGCGGTACAGATGGCTGGGTGTTGTTTAACCCGTTGGCGATGAAAACAGATACATACCTGCCGCAGGTGGCATTTACCGGTTTAAAAATTAATAATATTCCTGTTGATGCTGCTGATTCTGAAGTAAAGCTCAGCCAGTCTTTAAATGTGATTGAAAAATTATCACTGCGCTATAACCAGAATACGCTTTCATTCAGCTTTGCCGGTCTTGAATTTACACAGCCTCAAAAAATACGCTACAGGTACAAACTGGAAGGTTATGACAACGACTGGATAGTAACAGGCGATCCCGAAGCTGTATATACCAAGCTGCCTCCCGGAAATTATGTGCTGTACATAAATGCCACTAATACGACCGGTGAGTGGAGCGATAAAATTAAACAGTTAGCTGTAACAGTTAGTCCACCTGTATGGCGAACATGGTGGGCATATCTTCTCTACCTGTTAATTGCAGCAGGATGGATCGCTTTATTTATCCGTTACCGTGTTAACAGGGAAAGGTTAAGGCAGGAGGTTTTACTTAAAGAAAAGGAAGCCGCACAATTAAAAGCGGTAGATGAATTAAAAAGCCGCTTTTTTTCAAACATAACACATGACTTTCGTACACCGCTTACACTAATACTGGGGCCAGCCCAGCAACTGAAAACAGTGGTGAAGCAGGAAACCGAACAACGCTGGTTAGACAGTATTGAAAGAAATGCCAATCAATTATTAACGCTGATCAATCAATTGCTTGATCTGTCAAGGCTGGAAGCAGGTTCATTACAATTAAATGAAGAACAGGGTTCACCGGTAAAGGTGATTGAAAATGTCATTCATTCTTTCCGGTCAGCCGCTGAATCCAAAGGAATTATACTGTTACTGCATCATAATAATCCTGCCCAGGAATACTGGTTTGATGCAGCCAAACTGCAGCAGGTGGTTAATAACCTCGTTGCAAATGCACTAAAATTTACAGCTGCTGGTGGTACCATTTCGGTAAACGTGGAAGCAGGTGAGCGTGTTGTAATCGCAGTGAGTGATACGGGTATTGGTATACCGACAGAAAAATTACCCTACATATTTAACCGCTTTTTCCAGGTGGATGGAAATGATATTCACCTGCCTGCTATACAAGGGTCAGGTATTGGTTTAGCGCTTGTAAAGGAATTGGTTGAATTGCAGGGAGGTACTATTTCAGCAGACAGTAAAAATGTAAATACAGGTAAATGGAGCACAGTTTTTTCTCTTGAGTTTCCATACCGGAAAGTAGCCGCAAAAGATAAGATCAATATGCCAGAAGGAGTATCCCCGTATAAACCGGCTGCAAATAATATTACTAACGCAGATAATAACAGTGAACTGTTAGAAGAATTAAATACAGAATTACCAACGGTGTTACTTGTGGAGGATAATACCGAACTGGGTGAATTTGTCCGGGGAAGTATAGGTAATGAGTATACTGTTATATATACAGCAGACGGAAAACAGGGACTCGATAAGGCATTTGATATAATTCCTGACCTGGTGATCAGTGATGTGATGATGCCGGTAATGGACGGTTACGAATTGTGCGATGCAATAAAAAGGGATGAACGTACCAACCACATACCTGTAATGCTGCTTACTGCTAAAGTTGCTTTCGACGACCGCATTGAAGGACTGAAACTTGGGGCAGATGATTATTTGACAAAACCATTTCATGTGCTGGAGCTGCAACTGCGTATACGTAACTTGATAGAACGGCAGCAAAAGTTAAGGGAAAAGATCAGGCAGGAACTTGGCCAGCCGGGTAGTGTGCCTCCCGCTGATCCTGAACCCGGGGTACAAGATGCATTCCTGGCTAAATTATATTCCTTTATTGAAGAGAACCTGGACAAAACCTCTTTTGGTGTTGAAGATATGGCCAACCTGGTTGGTATGAGCCGGGCCAGCCTGCACCGGAAACTAAAAGCTGTTGCAGGCATGTCTGCCGGGGAAATCATCCGGACCTACCGCCTTAAACGTGCCGCTGAGTTTTTGCGCCAGGGGCATAGCAGTTCCGAAACCGCCTACATGACAGGTTTTGATAGCCCTGCCTACTTCTCCAAATCCTTCAAGGATTTCTACAACCTTACACCGATTGAATTTGCCCAAAACGGGAAGAACTAAAACAAAATCACCTGTTTTTCAGCTGTTTGCAACAAAATTGATAGCATTTGCAACAATACTTATAGCCTTTTTTTTGCCTGTAAATGAATTTTGCAACCAGGAATTCAATACCTCTTTCAGCCGGGTTCTTTCCCGGGTACTGACAAAGTGAAAGACTAGGATTTCGTCCAAAGAATTGCTTTTTCATTTTAAACCTTATTTCAAAAAAAGCGATGGTATGGTTGCAATAAGTCAAAAAGATACGGTACGGCTGCCTGTTATTGACATTATGAGGGGGATTGCTTTATTTGGCATTCTTATCATCAATATCCAGACCTATACTTTTTTTATCTACCTGAAACCTGAGCAGGTTTATAACCTTAACCTGGATACTTCCGAATCATATGGGCCATTACAATTTTTTATCAGCCTGTTTTTTAAAGGAGAGTTTTATACGATGTACAGCTTTCTTTTTGGACTCGGTTTTTATTTAATGTTCCGTAAAAATTTTCTGCAGGGCTTTAATAGTACGGTCATTTACAGGCGCCGGTTATGGGTACTGCTGGGTATAGGATTGATTCACGGTTGCATCTTTTGGTTTGGTGATGTGCTGCACAAATATGCCGTCATAGGGTTTAGTTTATTATACTTTAATAAAAAGCCTGTTCGGGTAATTATAAAATGGATTACAGCGTTGTTGTTATTGTTTGCCGTGTTCCAGGTGGTACGGTTTTGTTTTTTTGTTCAGCATACCCAGGCAGCAGCTTCACTGCAAACGCAAAAAGAATACATGTTCACTAACATTATGGAGCTATGGCAGCATGGTTCTCTGTGGCAGGTGCTAGCCTTTCAAAAATCAGGTCTGCTGTGGCTTTGGATAAATGATCTGAAGAATGGTTTGCCTGCTCTTATCCATACAGAAATAATGTTTTTGTTAGGATTGATTGCTGGTAAAGTAAACCTTTTCGGCAGGCTCAATGATAATAAAACAGAATCAAAATTGATCAGCGCTGTTTTGGTAATAATGCCTTTTGCTTTGTTGATAAAAGGCCTGTATTGCCTGAACCAAATGAACGTGGATATCCTTCCCGCAGGTGTTAAGCCTTACGAGCCGGTTGTTTTTTCGCTCTGCAATTTTATCGGTACCCTTTTGCTGGCAATGGTTTACCTGCCTTTATTATTTGTAGCCCTTAAAAACACTTCTCACCGTTTTTTTATATGGATCGGCAATGCAGGTAAAATGGCATTGACCAATTACCTGGCACAAACCGTTGCCTGCATGCTGTTGTTCTACGGTTATGCAGCAGGACTATCAGGGAAGGTTACCCTATTTCAATCTGTAGTACTGGCAATATTTATTTACAGTATGCAGGTTTTATGCAGTAATATCTGGTTAAGGTATTACACCGAAGGACCAATAGAAACACTCTGGAAAAAATTAGTATACAGAAACAACCACATGCCGGCCCGGGATCACAAGAAAAAAAACACTGTATCAGCAGAGCAACCAGCACTTTATAATGCCATTGAAAGCATTTAAAAGCTGTTGTTACTGTATTAATGAGATTAAATATTAAAGAAAGTATTATGAGACCCCGGTTTTTAATTTGTTTTTTATTGACGGTTTTACTGGCACCGTTTTTATCACAATCGCAAATATATATAACACCGTCAGGTGCCGGTACGCAGAACGGAAGCAGCTGGGCCAATGCAGCTCCCGGCTCCCAATTGCAGGCGTTTATTGCAGCACCTGCCACCACTACTATTTATGTGGCGAGAGGAACGTACAAACCAACAATAACTGCTAACAGGGATACTGCTTTTGCCATAGTGAGGAATAATATTAAAATATATGGCGGGTATGATGAAGTAACGGGCACGAGGGATATTGCAGCCAACCCCACCATACTGAGCGGTGATATTGGAGCGGTGGGTAATGATGCAGATGACAGTTATCATGTTATGGTGATTGCAGATATTAATGGGGCTGACAGTGTTGTGGTGGATGGATTTACCATAACAAAAGGTAAAGCCAATTCCGGCTCAAAATATTACGGCACAAGTTCCGTGAGTGGTCTTTCAGGGGCAGGAATTAGCTTGTATAACAACAATGCAGCAGCGGGAAGAATTACTGTAAGAAATTGCCATATTACAGCCAATGTATCTGATAATTACGGCGCAGGTATTTACAACCAGGCATCATCACCCACTATTGCCGGTTGTACCATAGATGGCAATATGACTTATTTTGGAGGAGCGATTTTCAATGTATCTTCCTCAGCTCCCTCAATAATGAACTGTGTCATTTCCAGTAACACGGCGCTTACGGGTGGCGGCGGTATACATAATAGAAGTGTTTCTCCTGCCAATATCAGTAACTGTTCATTCACCGGAAATTCAGCTACAACCAATGGCGGGGCAATTTATAATGAAAATTCTTCCGCCATTATCAGCGGTTGTTCATTTACCAGTAACAACAGCCAGCAGGGAGGGGCAATATTCAGTAACGGTACTTCATCTCCCGTAATAACAGGTTGTAATTTTAAAACAAATACTGCTGCTTACGGAGGTGCCATTTTTACTAATGCAACTTTCCTGGTAACAGTTACCAGTTGCACATTTATTGGTAATTCCAGTACTGTTTGGGGTGGTGGTATCATGGGGTATACAAACTCTAAACTGGATATCAGAAGTTGTTTTTTTTCAGGGAATAATTCTTCAGGATTTGGTGGTGGTATTGCTAATTACAGTGGGGCCACTTCATCCATTATCAATTGTGTATTCTCAAGTAACGCTTCCGTTAACGGTGGCAGTGGGGTATTCAGTTACCAGAATACAAAAACAACTGTTACCAATTGTACTTTTGATGGTAATACAACTCCTGGAAAAGGTAAATCCGTTCATGCATATACAAATGCAACAGTAATTATAAGCAACAGCATTATAGATGCAAATGGACTTGGCCAGGACGGGGCAACTTCCTTAACAGCCGCTTATAGCCTTATACCAGGTGGTTATGCAGGTACCGGTAATATCAATAGCACTCCTTTTTTTGCAGACTCTTCCGATGCCGATGGGGCTGATAATATTTTCGGGACCGCAGATGATGGGTTGCAGTTATCGGCCGCCAGCCCGGCGTTGAATAAAGGCAGTAATGATTCCATACCGTCAGCTATCACAACAGATGTTTTAAATGCTGCAAGAATACAGCAGGATCAGGCTGATATGGGCGCTTATGAAGGCTTTACCTGCCCTTCTTATAATACATTATATGTAAATAACAGTATAGGGGTAAGTGGCAACGGCTCTTCGTGGGCAACAGCATTTAAAGAGTTAAGGGATGCCTTAAAGGCAGCGAATAACTGCAGCAATATCACTACTATAAATGTGGCCCGGGGTACCTATATGGCATCCAGCGATTATATACAGAGAGATACAGCTTTTGTTATCCTGCGTAATAACCTGAAAATATATGGCGGTTATGATGCAGCAACAGGCATACGCAACAGTAAGGTTAATACCACTATTTTAAGCGGTGACCTTGACAGGTTTCCATTAGCCACTTTCAATGACAGCTGGCATGTGGTTGTTATTACCGGTGTAACAGGAACGGATAGTGTTATTTTAGATGGATTCACTGTTAGTGGTGGTGGTGGTGCAGGAGCGACAAAAACTTATAATGGAATATCTGTTCCCGGTATAAATGGAGGAGGTATTTGTATGGTGAGCAATACAGCCAGTATTGCCATCAGAAATTGTATCATAAGGGATAATGGATCAAGCAGCCCCGGTGCTGGTATATACAATGCTTATTGTTCGCCGGAAATAGCTGCTTGTGTTTTTATGAATAATATTTCTAATAGTGGCGGGGCTGTTTATAATAATGGGGTATGTTCCCCCATTATTACCAATTGCCTGTTTGTTGCCAACCGGGCGTATCAATACGGCGCTGCTGTCGCAAATGATTTAAGCGCCAATACAGCAATAACTAATTGCACTTTCCAGGGAAATATTTCAGGCGATGGAACGCCTGTGTATGATGGTCATTATAACACTGCCGGTCTTACCAATTGCACTTTTTGGGGCAATACACCATCAACCGGCTGGTTCAATTCGGTTGTTAGTTATTGCAATTTGCAGCCTGGTTATACGGTTGGCGGTTTTAGTGATAAGAATATATTTACAAACCCTTTGTTTATTG
Organism: Ferruginibacter sp.; assembly: GCA_047600665.1. Lineage (GTDB taxonomy): Bacteria > Bacteroidota > Bacteroidia > Chitinophagales > Chitinophagaceae > Ferruginibacter. Next base: position 971,008 of record JASGKJ010000001.1, on the reverse strand, counting down.
ATCCCTCAAATCCTGCGGGTGCGGATAATATATGGGGTACTGCTGATGACGGCCTGATACCACAGGCGGGAAGTGACCTTGTCAATAACGGTAACAACACAGCGATAACTGCAGGCTATGATTTTGCAGGTGCTGCCCGTGTGCAGGAGAACAGGGTTGACATAGGTGCTTATGAAGGATATACCTGCCCCTCATTTAATAAATTATATGTTGATAATAATGTAGCTGTTGTTGGTGGTGGCTATGGTTCATCATGGGGTAATGCTTTCAGGGAACTGCGTAATGCATTAAAGGCGGTAAGAGAATGTGGCAATATCAGCGAAATAGTGGTGGCAAAGGGAACTTATTATCCTGCCAGTGATTTAACATTGGACAGTTCTTTTGCCATTCTGCGTGGTAATATAAAAATATATGGTGGTTATGATGCAGCCACAGGAACAAGAGATATTGCAGCCAATCCAACTGTATTAAATGGTTACCTGGGTACAGATGGTACCAACAACTATAACAGCTCTCATATAATTACCATTGCAGGAGTTGCTGCAGATAGCGTGGTAATAGATGGTTTTACGGTGGTCAATGGAAATTCGCAAAACACTACAGACAAGGTTTATGGCAGTATAATTATACCCGGCGGTAAGGGAGGGGGAGCCTATCTTCTTAATAATGTGGGAGGAAAACTGGCTATCCGTAATTGCCTGTTTGATTCGAATAAAGGTTTTTATGACGCAGGAGCAATCTACAGCGAATCATCAGCTCCAAATATTACCAGCTGTATTTTTTCAAGTAATTACACAGGTGGCAATGGTGGCGCCGTTTATAATAAGCAATCCTTTCCAGTTATAATCAACAGTCTTTTTACAGGCAACACCGCCAATGGCAACGGCGGCGTAATTTATAGCGAGACCGGCTGCATATCAATACTTGGTAATTGTACCGCATTTAATAATACTGCTTTGGGTGGGAGCGTAATTTATAATGTTGCTTCTTCAGCATCTGTAAACAACAGCGTTATCTGGAATAATGCAAACCCCTTTAATACGGGAACAACCATTGTATATTCAAATGTCCAGGACGGGTATGCAGGTACTGGCAATATCAGTACCAATCCTTATTTCTTTAACAGCAGTAATCCGGCAGGTGCAGACAATACCTGGCGTACGGCTGATGATGGCCTGCAGTTATTTTATGGCAGCAATGCGATCAATTCGGGGAGTAATATGTATGTGGGTTCGGATATCACCACTGATATAACAGGATACAATACACGAATTAATCTTGGTAAGGTGGATATGGGCGCTTATGAAAGAACCTGTTTTCCTTATTCATCACTGTATGTAAATGGCAGTGTTGCCACAACAGGTGACGGGTCTTCCTGGCCGGGTGCATTTAAAGAACTGAGGCAGGCGTTGTCTGCAGCCAATCAATGTCCCAATATTACCAGTATTTATGTTGCTAAAGGCACTTACCTGCCAACTGATGATACAAACCGGGACAGCGCTTTTGCTTTTTACCGTAACAATATAAAGCTCTATGGTGGTTACGATGCAGCAACGGGAACAAGAAATATTACAGCAAATACAACTATTTTAAGCGGTGATATAGGAACAGCAGGAGATAATGGTGATAATAGTTATCATGTGGTTGTAATAGGAGGCATCACCGGCGCAGACAGCCTGGTGGTGGATGGTTTTACCGTAACAAAGGGTAATGGCAATGGCAATAGTGGAAAAAGTTATAATGGTGCTCCTGTGTACCAGAGCGAGGGCGGCGGTATCTACCTGCACAGCAATAATGCGGTGGGAGGTAAGATTGCCGTACGCAACTGCCGCTTTACATCAAATACTTCTACTTATTATGGTGGTGGTTTTTACAACCAGTTATCATCACCCACAGTAACCAACTGTGTAATGGATCTTAATTCAACTATCAATGGTGGCGGTATGTTTAATTACAATGCATCTTCACCGGTAGTCAGCAACTGTTTATTTACAGGTAATTCAGCAGGGAATGGGGCTGCTATGCAAAACCTCACTGCTTCAAATCCTGTTATTACAAACTGTACCTTCCAGGGTAACACATCATCAGCAGCTATTGTAAACAATTCTTCTTCTCCTGTAATCAGTAATTCAATCATCTGGGGGAATACCGGTGCGTTTAATAATACTCCTGCAACAGTCAATTACAGTATTATTCAGGGCAGTACAGTATATACAGGAACAAATAATTATAATCTTGATCCGCAATTTGTAAACGATGCAGATGCTGATGGCGCTGATAATATTTATGGAACTGCTGATGATGGTTTGATGCTGTCAGCCTGCAGTCCTGCCATTAACCAGGGAAATAATGCTGCAATATCTCTTACTGCAGATTTTAAAAGTGAAACAAGAATTGCCTATTCAACAGTTGATCCTGGTGCTTATGAGGTGGAGTCGGTTGACCTGGATAACAGCACATGGAAAGGCATCAATACCAACTGGAATGATATTATCAACTGGTGTGGCGGTTATATACCTTCCGCAACAACCAATGTTACCATTCCATCCAGCCTTATTAATTATCCTGTTATTAATACAGCAGCTGATACAAAAGATATTTTGTTGGCTTCCGGCACATCTGTTACCGTTAGTAACGGTAGCGGACTCAGCATTAATGGTTCTTACACCAATAATGGCGGTTCGATCATAAACAATGGTTCATGGGTAATGGCAGGGAATGCTGCCGCCCAGCGTTTCCCGGGAGTTAACGCCACTATTACATCTATGAATAACCTTGAGATCCACAACCCTTCAGGTATGAGTATCAACAAATCCTTCAGAATAAAAGGAGACCTTATCCTGGATGCCGGAAACACCAATATTGAGAACAATGTACTTGTTACATTGAACTCCGACGCTGTGTCTACTGCAAGGGTTGCGCCTGTATCACCTGGTGCAACCCTTTCTTACAGCGGCAATGGAAAATTTGCAGTGGAAAGATATATTCCTGCACAACGTTCCTGGAGGTTATTAACGTCTCCGCTTACGTCAACAGCATCAGTTTATAGTTCATGGCAGAATAATGGTATGTATGAAGATGGTAAAGGAATGCTGGTAACAGGTGCATCGCCATCCTCATCAAATGGACTTGATGTAAGCGAACAGAATAATTATTCTTTGTTTTACTGGAATGAAGCAACACAAGCGCTGGCTGCTGTTGCTGATACAAAAGACAGTACACTTTCACGTAATGCAGCAGCGGCAGCCGATAACAGGGCTTACCTTGCTTTTGTAAGAGGGGACAGGCTTCCGGCAAATACATTGGTGCCCAATACCAATACGACCACGTTGGTAAGCACCGGTAAGTTGCAAACCGGTACGCAGGTTTTTACGGCAAACAGCCTTGCAAATAAATATACACTGATCGGAAACCCTTACGCTTCACCGGTAGATTTGAATAGTATAGGCAGGCAGAATCTTGTTAAGCGTTTTTATGTAATGGACCCGTCCTTAAATGAAGTGGGCGGTTATGTAATGCTGGATGATCTTGATGGGGATAACGTATTTACCAAAAGTGTTGCCGGTTCTGCCCAGGATAAAAATATACAAAGCGGCCAGGCATTCTATGTACAGACACTTGCAAATGCTGCAGCAACTGTTACATTTAATGAATCCTGTAAATCTGCAGTTAATAATGTAAGTGCTTTCAGGCCGCAGGGATTGTTGCAAAAGGCATCCATAAGAACAGGCCTGTATATTATTGACCTGGCTGGAAGTGCAAAATTTGCTGATGAGGCATTGGTGGAATGCAGTGACCAGTTTAGCGCTGGTCTTAACTATGAAGATGCTGTGAAATTCAATAATACCAATGAAACTTTTTCAATGCTAAGAAATGGTGCAGCGCTGTGTGCAGAAAGAAGACCTGGTGTTACAGCCGGCGACACTTTATTCTTTAAGCTGGCAAAGAGCGGGCAGAAAATGTACAGGCTGGTAATTGATATTTCGGGTATGATTGATCATACATTGCAGGCATTCCTGGAAGACAGTTACCTCAATACAGCCAGTTTGATCAGCCTGGATGGAAAAACACAGTATGATTTTGCTGTAAACAATGATGCCGCATCTGCAAACTCAACACGTTTCAGGATAGTATTTAAAAAAGCCGCTGCAGTACTACCGGTAACATTCAAAACTATCAGGGCTGTTAATTCGGGTGATGAAAATAAAGTACAATGGGAGGTGGAAAATGAACTCAATATAGCATCCTACACCATCGAAAAATCAACAGATGGCATCAGCTTTACGGCGGTTGGTTCGGTTGCCGCAACAGGAGGTACTGTTTATTCATGGAACGACCAGGCTCCGGCAGCCATTACATATTACCGGGTACAGAGCAATGACCTAAACGGGGAAAAGAAATATTCGGAAACCGTAAAAGCAGCAATTGCAGTTACTATTTCATCAGCAAGGGTATTTCCAAACCCGGCTACAGGAAATGTTATACACCTTCAGCTGAATAACATGCCGGAAGGAAGGTATATTGTACAACTCATCAATTCCAGTGGCCAGGTAGTTCATAACGGAGCACTAACTCATAAAAGCGAAGTTCAATACGAGGTACATCCATCATTTAGAATACCGGCAGGTCAATACAGCCTGTTGCTTACAACACCTTTGCAGCCCAAACTGCAGTTAAATGTACAGGTTCAATAACGGGCAATCCTGGATATTTAAAAATACCTGTATACTTGTATACGGGTATTTTTAATTGGCGAATGCTTTCATATTGTTGATTATTAGCTAATTGCGAAGGCGTTTCTTGTTCTGCAGCATAAAAAAGACCTTTTTTACGGCTTTTTAAAAACGTGCATTTTACTGTTATTAAAAACAGGCTCCAATTGTTCTGCTTTATTTTTCATGGGCTTATCTTTGGGCAAACTAACTGGCTATGCTTACAGTAGGTGTTTTGGGCGCCGGACATCTTGGAAAATTTCATTTAAATAACTGGAAAGAAATAAAAGGGGTAAAACTGTCGGGATTTTATGATCCTGATGATGCGAATGCTGCGGCTGTTGTTGAAAAATACCAGCTGAAACGTTTTTTAACAGTAGATGAATTGCTGAATGCCTGCGAAGCTGTAGATATTATAGCACCAACAACCACCCACTACGATCTTGCTCTTGCGGCAATCAAAAAAGGTAAACATGTATTTGTAGAAAAGCCTTTAACAAGCACCCTCGAAGAAGCGAAGGAATTGGTAAAACTGGCTAAAGAAGCAGGTATCAAATTCCAGGTGGGGCATGTGGAAAGGTTTAATCCTGCTTTCCTGGCGCTCAATAACATGCCTTTAAATCCTATGTTTATTGAAGTGCACAGGCTGGCACAGTTTAATCCACGTGGTACTGATGTAAGTGTGATACTGGACCTGATGATCCATGATATCGATATTATACTTCACCTGGTGAAAAGTAATGTAAAATCAATTTCTGCTAACGGTGTATCTGTTATGAGTGATACACCGGATATTGCCAACGTAAGGATTGAATTTGATAACGGTTGTGTGGCCAACCTTACCAGCAGCCGGATCTCAATGAAAAAAATGCGCAAGATGCGTTTGTTCCAGAAAGACGCTTATATTGGAATTGATTTCTTGCAGAAAAAAACAGAGGTAATAAAATTGTCATCACCTGCAGATACCAATGCATTTACGTTTGATATAGAAACGGGCAGTGGTAAAAAAACAGTCGCTATTGCTAACCCCGTTGTTGAAGAGGGAAATGCCATCAAAATGGAACTGGAAGCATTTTATAATGCAATTTTAAACAATACAGAAACGCCTGTTACGGTACTGGATGGATTCAGGGCCATGGAAGTGGCTCATCTCATACTGGATAAAATTAACAACGGCATAAGCGATTAAAAAATACCTGATCAACGCTTGAGAAATTACGCTTTATTTTGAATCAACCACGTATAAATACCAGCGCTTACGTCATTGGAGATATTGCTGCAGCCCTTTTCACCTGGGTGTTGTTCTATTACCTGCGCTCTGTTTTTTATGATTATCCCTTTAGCGTTCCTTCCGGTTTTTATATTGGGGCTTTTTTATACACAACCGGTTGGTTAAGTCTTCACCTGCTCAGCGGGGCTTATGAGGGCGTATATCAAAAAACGGCTTTAACAGAAATACTGCGTACTTTTTTTGTTTCCGTTACAGGTTGCTTCGGGCTGCTGTTCTTTTTTATCCTCAAAAATCCTCATGAGAATAATAACAATTATTACTGGGAGTTTTTTGCATTGCTGATCCCGGTATTTGTTACCACGCTTATGATGCGTTTACTTTTTTTAAGGATCATAAAATCGCAGCTTGATAACCGGAAGGTTTTTTTCAACGTATTACTGATAGGTGCCGGAAAAAATGCCACCCAGTTCTATGAGGCTTTTTCACGGAACAACGAAAATTCCGGTTTTGCCATCAGCAGTTTTCTAAATATCAATGGTGGTAACGGGGTAATGTTGCCGGGGGAAATAAAAAAGTACGCAAACCTTGGTAATTTGAACAGCATTATCGAGTCTGATAATATTGAAGAAGTGATCATTACTGTAGAGAAAACCGAAAGAAATACCATCGCAAAAATATTACAGCAATTGAGTGATAAGGATGTGAATATAAAATTGACACCCGATGCGGTTGATATTATTACCGGGGCTGTACAAACGAGTAATGTAATGGGGGTGCCGCTGATAGATGTACACAGCGGTCTGCTGGCTTCCTGGCAAAAGAACATTAAAAGACTGGTAGACCTGGTTATTTCTATTATATCGCTTATTCTTTTATTACCGTTGCTCATCTATACTGCTATCCGTACAAAACTCTCTTCCAGGGGACCAGTATTTTATGCACAGGAACGTGTGGGTTATAAAGGCATTCCCTTTACCATTTATAAATTCAGGAGCATGGTGCAGGATGCAGAAAAGAATGGCCCGATGCTGAGTACAGAAGATGATCCACGGATCACAAAATGGGGGAGGGTAATGCGTAAATGGCGGCTGGATGAACTGCCGCAATTATGGAATATCATTAAAGGAGAGATGAGCCTGGTTGGACCCAGGCCGGAGAGAAAATTTTACGTGGACCAGATATTGGAAGACCATCCCGAATACCGGTATTTATTTAAAGTAAAACCCGGGCTTTCCAGTTGGGGAATGGTTAAATTTGGTTATGCTTCGTCAGTAAATGAAATGATCCAGCGTATGACTTATGACCTGATGTATGTAGAGAATATTTCACTGGTGCTTGACTTGCGTATTATGATACTGACAGTCATGATCATTTTTAAGGGCAAGGGTAAATAGCAATTTTTGACATTTTAACCAGGTTAAATTACATGCGGCTACTATCAATACTCCTGTTTTTTTATTTTCTTTCTGCTACTGCTGTGGCGCAGACTGGTTATTGGCAGCAGCAGGTGAACTGCCAAATAGATGTTTCACTTAATGATAAGGAAAAAACGCTGGATGGTTATGCAAGAATTCAGTACATAAACAATTCCCCGGATACCCTGCATTATATATGGTTTCATCTCTGGCCCAATGCTTATAAAAACGACAAGACGGCTTTCAGCGATCAACTGCTGGAGAATGGCAGCACGGCTTTTTATTTCAGCGACAATGACAGGCGTGGCTATATTAACCGGCTGGATTTTAAAGTAAATGGCAGCGTGGTAAAGATGGAAGATCATCCGCAACACCAGGATATTATAAAGATCGTACTGACATCACCGTTAGCGCCCGGGGCAAGTTGCAAAATAGAAACACCTTTTCATGAAAAGCTGCCTTATAATTTTTCAAGGGGCGGTCATAAAAAAAATGCTTACCAAATAACACAATGGTATCCTAAGCCGGCAGTATACGACCGCAAAGGCTGGCATCCCATGCCTTACCTGGCACAGGGTGAGTTTTACAGCGAGTTTGGTAATTATGAGGTACAGATAACGGTGCCGTCAGAATATATTGTGGCTGCAACAGGGGAGCTGGTAAGTGAGAATAAGGAAGAGAAGCAGGTGAAAACACTTTTGTACAAACAGGAAAATGTGCATGATTTCGCCTGGTTCGCTGATAAGAGATTTGAAATAAGTAAAGATACACTGGCATTGCCTTCTGGGCGGATCATCAATGTATTTGCTTATTCTTTACCGCCGGGTAAAAAAGAAGATGTGTGGCAGCCTGCTGTTAAATTTATCAAGAAAGCTGTACTCAGCAGAAGTAGCTTACTGGGAGAATATCCATACAATACTGTAAGCGTGGTGCAGGCTGATGTTGATTACGCATGGGGTATGGAGTATCCAACCATCACCGCCATATCCGGTGTGAGAACCACCAAAGAGCTGGAAGGGTTACTGGAGCATGAAGTGGGACATAATTGGTTATATGGAGCATTGGCATCAAATGAAAGGGAACATGCCTGGATGGATGAAGGTGTGAATACTTATTATGGTACAAGGTACTGGAACAAAGAAGTGGATATTAATATCAGGGAGAAAGTAAAAAGTAAATTCATACAGGAACGTATGCCTGCAAATATGAATTATTTCACCTTGTATAATATACTTGCTTCTAAAAAAGATCAGCCTGTTGAAACCGCATCAGAAAAATTCAGTGCTTTGAATTATGATCCCATAGTATATCATGAGGCAAGCCGCTGGCTAAAATATCTTGAAAGCATTTTAGGCAGGCAGACATTTGACAGTGCCATGCATGAATATTACCGGCGCTGGCAGTTTAAACATCCTTACCCGGAGGATTTTAAGCAGGTGATGGAAGAGGTGAGTGGAAAAAAACTTGACAGGGAATTTGATATACTTTTATTGAAAAGGAAAGGTATTAACCGTAATATACCATTTGATACGGCCGCTGCCCGGAACATTTCATTCTTTCAGAAAATACCTGGAGACCCAAAAAGACAATCAAAATTTGCTTCCTTCTTCAGTTTCAAGGACACTGATAAATACAAATACATTTTTGCAGGCCCGGTTGCCGGCTACAATTTCTATGATAAGCTGATGCTGGGTGCCGCTATTCATAACTACACGTTGCCTGAAGAAAGATTCCAGTTCTTATTCGCACCGATGTATGGAACGGGCAGCAAAAAATTAAATGGTGTGGGAAGGATCAGCTACAGTTGGTTGCCGGGTAGTGATGGGAAAAAAGTAGAGGTTTCGCTGGCAGGAAGTACATTCAATATGGATGAGTACACCGATTCAACTGGTAAAAAGAATTTCCTGCGTTTCAGCAAGATTGTTCCTTCGATAAAATTCACGTTTGCCAATAAAGACCCACGCAGCCTTGTAACAAAATACCTGCAGTGGAAAACATTTTTTATCAATGAGCAGTCGCTCAATTTTACCAGGGATACGATCAATGATGCAGATATTATTACTTATCCATCCTTTAACCGTTATGTGAACCAGCTTCGTTTTGTGCTGGAGAATAAAAGAGTATTGTATCCATACGATGTATTGCTGCAGGCAGACCAGGGCAAAGGTTTTGTGCGGTTGGCTTTTACCGGTAATTATTTCTTTAATTATGCAAAAGGCGGCGGCATGAATGTGCGGTTGTTTGCCGGTAAATTCTTTTACCTTGGTGAAAAAACATTTCGCAAGCAATTTGAAACAGAGAATTATCACCTGAACCTAACCGGTGCCAACGGTGCAGAGGACTATACTTATAGTAATTATTTTATCGGCAGAAGCGAATTTGAAAAACTGCCATCGCAGCAGATAATGCAACGGGATGGTTTTTTTAAAGTACGTACAGACCTGTTAAGCAGCAAAATTGGTAAAACGGATAACTGGCTGGCTGCTGCTAATTTTACCACCGATGTACCCGATAAGCTGAACCTGCTGCGGGTGCTGCCGGTTAAAATTCCCCTCAAGGTATTTGTTGATGTGGGTACGTATGCAGAAGCATGGCAGAAGAATGCAGAAACAGGTAAACTTTTGTACGATGCCGGTTTGCAGCTCTCGCTGGCAAAAGGTATTATCAATGTATATGTACCGCTTTTCTACAGTAAAGTGTATGGTGATTATTTTAAATCGACCATCACTGAAAAACGTTTCCTGAAAAATATTTCCTTCAGCATTGATATACAAAATATCACGCTGAAGAAACTTATCCCACAACTGGTTTATTAAGCGTGGCTATACGGTATGTTCCATATAAGCAGATTGATAAGGCTAAATGGGATGCCTGTATAGAAAAGGCCGGTAACAGGCTCGTGTATGCTTTTTCTTTTTACCTGGATGCAATGGCAAAACACTGGGATGCACTGGTGATGGATGACTACGACTGTGTAATGCCGTTGACCTGGAACAGGAAGTATGGCTTCTGTTATCTTTACCAGCCACCCTTTACTGCTTCTTTGGGTGTGTTTGGTAAAAAAATAACAGCATCGCTTGTTGGGGACTTTTTGAAAAGTATACCTTCAAAGTTCAGGTACATTGATATTTACCTTAATCATGCTGATCATTTTAAGCTGAATGAATTTCAACTCTATGAAAGGGTAAATTATGTACTTTCCTTAAATGAAAGCTATGAAGATATTTATAAAAACTACCGGGATAATATCAAACGCAATATTAAAAAATCACTACAGCTGAATTGCGTTGTAAAAAAGGATTTCGAAGTGGGAGACGTGATTGCTGTTGCAAAAGAACAATTCAACAAAACCACCAGTTTAACCGATGTTGATTACGGTAATTTTAGAAAATTGTATACAATACTTCAGCAGCAGGGCAAGGCAGTTGTCTATGGCGTATTCGCAGCTGCAGGCCAGTTGCTGGCTTCGGCTGTTTTTTTTGTTGACGATGAAAGAGCGTACTACATTTTAGTGGGCAATCATCCCAATGGAAAAACGCTGGGCGCTTCGCATGCACTGATAGACGCTTTTATAAAAGACCATGCAGGTACAGCTCTTATACTTGACTTTGAGGGAAGTGATATCCGCAGCCTGGCTTTTTTCTACAGCAGTTTTGGTGCAAAAGAAGAAATTTACCCCGGGCTTAAAATAAACAGGCTCCCGGGATTTATGAAATTTTTTAAAAAATAGAGTAAGTTCCCGTTTATAATATGCAAAAAATATGATATAATTCAGTATTATTGCAGCTTCTTTTAAACCTGAAACCACGAATGACAGCATTTTACAGGAAAATTGCCCTTTCCTTAACCGTAAACTTTGGATTCATTTTCCTTTTTTTTATCCCGGTATCAAGTAGTGCGCAGGTCAATGAGCCTTACACTTATCAGCAACTATCCCACATCTGTTATTTAAAACAGAAGGATTCGCTGAAGAAAAATTGGGTATGCCCATCTTTATACAAGGAGAAAGAAACTCAGAAAAAGTATAAAGAAATTTGGGACGGCCGGGTAAGTTTTATTACAGAGGCGATGGAAGGAAAGGCTTTTGTAAATGACAATGAAATATACGCTTATATAAACAGTATTGTAAACGACATTGTAACATCTAACAGTTCCCTGGTTCCTGTAAAACCTGTGCTGTTACTCGACAGGAGCGCTTCTGTAAATGCCTATGCTATTGGTGGTAATATCATTGCCGTAAACATTGGTCTTATCACATTTGCCAAAAGCAGGGAAGAGATAGCGCTGGTGATAGCGCATGAATTGTCGCATAATATATTACAGCATGCAGATAATGCTATGAAAGGAAAAGCTGAATGGCTTACTTCTGCCGAATATCAAAAATCACTGAGCGCTGTACTGGATTCCAAATATGAAAGATTAACACGGTTAAAAAAAATATTTGAAAATTATTCATTCAGCAGGAGCAGGCATAACCGGTATCATGAAAGTGAGGCAGATTCAATGGCCATCCTTCTTTTAAAAAACAGTAAAATAGGTTTTGATCCTGTTTATTTTTTAAGGCTGGATAGTTCGGATATACAATACAAGCAATCATTAAAGAGGCCTTTAAAAGAATATTTTACAAGTTATAATGTTTCCTTCGAGGAGAACTGGGCGCAAAAGAAAGGCAGGGGGCTGTCAACAAAAAGCTACAGTTTCAGGGATACCAGTACTATTGCAGACTCACTTAAAACTCATCCTGATTGCGAAGAAAGATTCAACAGAACAAAATCGCTTGCCGTAAAATTTACTGAAACGGCTGTGCCGGCAAACATAAAAGAAAAGGCAAATAAAATTATTATCTGGAACCTTTTTGATAATATGAGTATGACTGCGTGTATGTACCGGATACTGTTGGAAAAGGATAAGGATAATAAAGATCCATGGTACGATTTTATGGTTCATAATATTTTTACGGGGCTATTTTATGCGGATAAAGACCTGAACCGTTTTAATGCCATTGGTGTTACGCCAAAAGAGTATATATCCAAAGATTATTACCAGTTGCAAACTATGTTTGAGCAGATGCCACGGGAAAATATGGAACAATATTGTAATGCGCTGCAAAAAATACCTGCCTGGCAAAATATGAGTGCAGATGCAAAGGCATTAAAAGTTTTTATGAATACGGTTACATTTGGAGAGCCTCTTACTGATAAGAAACTTGATAATCTTGCAAAAGAATTCCTGAGTAATAACTCATTCAGCATGTACTGCGAATTTGCTGAACATTTCAAGAAGAAATAATAACCCGATAAATATCACTAAATCTAAAAATTGCATGAAAAAAATTCTTGTATTCCTTTGTTGTATGCTTTTTGCAGCGTTTGTAAATGCTCAATCAAAAGTATTTAAAGAGGTGAGTGACGAAATTTCAACTACCATGGAAGCCATTATACAGGACGGTGGTCTTGTGGGATATGTTGCGTTTACCCGGCTGGAAAAAGCAAGTGAAGATTCCTTCAACTATAAGGTGACTATTATGGATGAGAACCTGAATGATATTGGCGTGGTAAATTTCAGGGAAGAAATACTGGATCTTGAAGCCGTGGCATTTGAACAGGATATTTTATGCCTGGCTTATTTTAAGAGTACGTTAAGTGGTAAAGAATTTAAAACTACCAAAGCTTTTAAAAATGCGAGGGAAGGAGCCAGGAATGCAGTAATCACGCAGTTCCTGAACCTGGGCGGAAAAATTACAAAACAGAATTCTGTACCGGTTAGTATTTCCACAACCAATTCCGACAGGATATATACCAGTTACTCCAAATTTGTGGCAGCAGCAAGTTTGAAGAACCGTATACAATTATTAAATGTACCGCAAAAGGGATTCGTATGCTTTTTCGGAGATGATGAGGCTAAAACCCTTTTAATGTACAATACAGCAGGTGAGGAGCAATGGAAAAAAACTATAGAAGCAGCCCTGTGGTATTCATTGCTGACAACTACTGATGATATTTATATTTTGAATAAAAAGCAGGATCGCATGTACGAGGGCGGGTATAATATGTCTGTATATGGTGTAAGTGATAATAAGAACTACCTGAACTATGAATTGAAAGATAAGGAAGGCTATTCTCTAAATGTTCTTGGTTTTGGTAATGATCCACAAACAGGCAAACCATTTGTGTCAGGTAATATTATCAGTAAAAAAAGGGGTAATGCTATTGAGTCAGCAACAACAATGGCAAGAGGTACATATATCGGCGTATACAATCTAAGTTTTACTGGACGTCAGAAAACAGATGTAAAGGAAGCTTTTTCTTACTGGAGTGATGGTTCTCTTGAACCTGCTATCAGTAAAAAAGGAAAATTCGCAGACAATGATTGTTATGCAAGGTTCAGCAGGTCTTTCAGGGATTATAATGGTAACACCTATTTTACCGGGTCTGCGTTTAACAAAAAACCAAAATGGGGCACTATTGTCGCTGCTGCTGCCTGTGCTCCATTGATCATTGTTTCTCCCATTATATTTGCCACCAGCGGATCTCAAAAAACAAAAATAAAAAATGGTATGCTTTTAAAACAGGATGCCAAAGGCGTTCTGAGTTTTGAAAGTGAGATAGAAGGTAACAGCACAGGGTACAACCAGTCACGCAGACCTTTTGGGGATTATGATCGCAAGAGATTTTATAATGTTACCAATTCTGATACCAAAACAAATTATGTTATTATGGATGATGAAAAGGATATCATGATATACAACGTTAAACTTAAAAAAGTTGTACGTAAAATATCTCATAAAGATGGTAACAGCCGTATTAATATTTATCCTGCAAAAGAAGGGCATGTAATGGTATCTGAATATAACAAGAAAGAAAAGTATACTCGCTTTTCTATAGAGGCGCTTTAAACAACATCTCTTTATTAATAAAATAAAACCTCCCTTTTATAGAGGGAGGTTTTATTTTATGGCAGCTGTAGCTTATGCCAACAGGCCGAACTGTTTCAGGTGATGTGTAAAATGTTTGCGGTGAAAGATGATGCTCTCCTGGTAATTTAATTGCCCCACACTCGGGTGAAAAATAGTTGTTCCTTCTTTTTTAAAATAGTTCTCAAAATCATCTATCTCTTTATTGAGTGCTTTAATTGCCTCAGCTATGTTTTCAAACCTGTATTCTTCCCATTCTGTCGGTATGGGAGATATTATAGCTTTAGGAATTTCAGCTTCACTGTAAATAAGATATTGCTTTTTCTTTTCCATCACTTCCTGCGGATCTTTTGGAGAGGCTGTCTTTTTCCCGTTACTGTGTTCAAATACAGATACAAGGTGCTCAACCATTTGCTGCGGCTTCATATTGCCCCATGCCGGTATTGCATTTTCATCAAGCTGCTGCAGGGTATCGTTTAGCTTTTTCCTGTCTGTAAAATCGAAAAATTTGTCCATCTCAATTTTATTTAGGTGCTAAAGCTACAATTTTTGTGCAGGCAGGTTAAAATTATTTGCAGTCAAATTTTACCGCATACTTACTCCAGTTATCGTAACAATCAATGCGCAGGGCTGCACTGCCATTAACAGCTATCCAGCTGAATTTAATGTATGCAGGATCTTTTTTAGGTAACTTAACCTCGTAATAATAATAACCGGTGAGTGGTTTTGAGTCGCAGCTTTTTAAAAGTTTTGCTTTAAATGGTTTATTACCAAACAAACTGTCAATATTCATTTTGGCCGGTATTTCGGGAGATGGAGGCGAGCAAATGATACTGAACGAAGTATAGCCCATTCTTGGTCCTTTTAGCATAATACTCCACTTAACAGGTTTACCTGCCTGGGAAAAACTTTTTCCTTTTATTGCCAGGTCAACTGTGCCCTGCCGGTAAAAATTAATACTGGTGTCTTCGCTCATTTCAATCCTGTCGGCCTGCCACTTTACCGGGAATTTTTTCGGTTGACCAACAGCCCAGTCACCTGCGTTTTCATAACCTGTGCTATCATATAATAATTTTTTTATGAGATCATATAACTCAGTTTTGGGAGACTGTGCTGAAGCCGCTGTATAAAAAACAATGGATAAAATGTATAGCAGTACTCTTTTCATGTTTTTAAAGTTAGAAGAATATTTTTCTTATTACAACAAAATTGAGCAAGCGGGCAAGGCAGCCTTTCACATTTTATTAAGTTTTTATGGTTAAACCTTTTGCCGGTTTTATAATCCGATGGCCAAAATTTTTTTTATGCGAAAGATAATATGTGCAGTAATCTTGCTGACAATAGTCTCAGAAATTAATCCTGTATCAGCACAGGTGCTAAGAAGAGGAGTTTATGACAGGAGATTTGGCAGGGTACGCCTGCCGCCCAAACAGCAAGCGACCAATACGCCTTCATTTGAACCAACGGTTAATATATCGGTTGGTTATGGTTTTCCAAACCTGGATAAATATGCACTTCCTGAACTGTATAATTATTACAAGGGGTCTTATTCGCAAACGGGTCCCCTTACCGGTTCAGTGGATTACCAGTTCAGCAGGACGATGAGCATTGGTGTGCTGGTAACACATGGAAAAGTTTCTGTTCCTTATTATGCTTATAATAATAATTCAAGCCCGGCTTTGAATGGCTCGCTTGAAAACTGGAGCTTTATGCTGAACCTGGTGCGTTATATACCGGTGAGCGGTAGTAAAGTTGCTCCTTACCTGCGGACTGCTATTGGGATCAACAGCTGGCAGCAGAACTTTACAGATGATGGCGGTAATAAAGTGAATGTGGCTTTTAACCCGCAGGACCTTGCTTACCAGGTTGGGTTGGGGGCGAAGTTTAACCTCTCTAAAAAAGCCGGCCTGTTTGTAGAGGCAGGGTATGGAAAATATATCCTGAATGGGGGACTGGCGGTTAAATTTTAAAAGCAAAGCAACCTGTAAAGGTTGCTTTTGATAGTTGCAGTGTAGTTCTGGCAGAAATATTTATATTGGTATTTTTTCCGAAAACAGGATTAAAACTACAAACCAGTTTTGCTCTTGTCAAGCACTTTTTTTGCACACAGGTGTATGAGCAGAAGTGCTTAGGCTTTAACGCTCAACTTCCTGTTTAACTGGAAATATAATTCCCAAACAATAATTCCTGCTAAAAAATTATACAGTACAAGATCAAACAATCCGAATGAATCAGCACCCGTTGTAAATAACCTGTATTGGCTCAGTAATGCAAAAAGACCAAAGGCAAGTAATGCCAGGATGATGCTCAGGGATAACCTGGGCAGCAGAGGGGTCTTTATAAAGAATAACCCAAATACAAACTGAACCGCCATAGCACCGGGCAGTAAGGTATAACTAAGGCCAACCTCGTCATCCACCTTTGTGATCAGTATAAAACATACCATAATGATATAGGGGAGTATCATACAAAGAACAAAGAGGAGAAGATAATATAATAACCTGTTGCGGTTGGTCATGATCTTTTTGTACTTACACTTTTAAAGAGCCACGGAATCCACGGGCAGCATAATATGATTCTGCACCATTGTGGTATAAAAAAACAGTGTCGTACCGGCGGTCGCAAAAGAGAGCACCTCCCAGCTTCCTGATAGCAGGAGTTGTCAATATCCAGCTGGATGTTTTCAGGTCGAATGCACCCAGTTGCTGCAGCTCCCTGTATTGTTCTTCGTTTAAAATATCAATACCCATATCAGCTGCCATATTCATAGCGCTGTCTGCAGGTTTGTGTTCTTTTCTTGATTCCAGTGCCTGGTGATCGTAACAGGTACTCCTGCGGCCCTTCGGGCTTTCTGCAGCACAATCAAAGAAAATATATTCACCCGTTTTTTTATCCTGCCCAATCACATCTGGTTCTCCACCGGTGATCTCCATTTCGTTTAATGACCAGAGTTTTCCTGGATTGGCTTGCAGTCTTGCCTGCACTTTTGACCATTCAATAGCTTTATGCCGTTCCTTGTTTTTTTCAAAACGGTTTTTCAGTATGCTGATGATCTCTTCCTGTATCGATGCTGTTAGTTTTTTTTTAGTGCCCGCCATACTTTGTGTTTTTAAAATGAATTAATGGTACTGCAGCTCAAATATATTAATCATCCATTCCCTTTCCTTTCAATATCTGTGGTATGTATTTTTTTACTCTTTCCTCCCGGGTCTTTGATTGTTTTGCCTGCGAAAAATAAAAAAGATAAGCCCGTTGCCTCCCCGGTGTCAGCGCATCAAAGGCTTTCTTCAACGCCGGCTTTTTGTCCAGCTGTGTTTGAAATTCCTCCGGCACCTTATAGTCCGCTGTCTTTTTTAATTTCACTTTCAACCCTGCTTTCTCCACTTCGACCGCTTCATACACGTACGCCTTCAACACTTTTTGGAGCTTCACAATTTCTTTTACGTTAGTAAACCGTATTTGCCTGGCTGATTGTACATTTTCCGTTTGCTTTATTAAAATATTATCAGGATCACTCAACAGTGCACCCTTAAAAAACAACAGGGCACAATATTCTTTAAATCCATGTATCACTACAACATTTCGTTCCTGGAACATGTAGCAGGCCTGTCCCCATTTTAATGTTTCAGTAAGTCCGCAATCAAGAACGATCGTTCTTAATTGTTTAAATTCCTTTTGCCAGGTGCCTGCTTTTTCAAAAAAGAAATCAACTTTTGGATTCATGCTGCTTATTTATTTACGTTGCCGGAATGAGCCTCCTGTCCGCTGGTCTTGTGTACCACGATACAATGGTAAGAATGATCAGCAATACCGGGCCGAAAAATTCTTTTGCACCATCACCCACTGCCACATGTGAAAATACAGCCCCGGTCATTGTGAAGAAGAAACCTGCATAGGCCCATTCTTTTACTAATGGAAATTTAGGCATAAGTACGGTTATAACGCCCAATATTTTCCAGGTACCGATGATGGTCATAAAGTACAGTGGGTAACCCAGGCGGATGAACATATCCGCTTCTTCTTTTACTTTTAATAACTGTACAATGGCACTTGACACCATACCCAGCGAAAGCCAGATGGTGGCAATCCAGTAAATGATCTTGTTTCTTTTTGTCATGCGATGTTATTTTAATTTACTTATAATAGCCTGCAACCGGTTGTGAGCCATATCCAGCCCGTGTGCAAAGGGTAATTTCAGCATTTGATCACGTAGGTCGATCGACCTGTAAACTATTTGCATACTGAGTTTGCTCCTGTCATCAGCAAGCGCTTCAAATTCGATGAACTCGAGCTGCACATCAAAAGGGGAGTTGCTCATCTCAAATGTCCGGGTGATCTTTTGATTGGGAATGAATTCATGGAAAACGCCATTGGCTTTAAATACTATGTTTCCCTGTGCGTCACTTGTTTGAAATTCGTAACCGCCATGCTTTTTATTTTCCAGCTTCAGTACTTTGGTGGTTCCATATTCATGTGACATCCATTGTTCAAACAGCGCCGGTTCTTCGTGTGCCTTAAATAGTAATTCAACCGGCAGGTCAAATTCTCTTGTGATCAGCAGGTCATGTTTGTCATTTTCAGCACTGATCTTTGTTTTCCGTTCCATAACAGGCTATTTTTTTGTTTTATAATTTTTCATGATGGCTTCCAGTTTGTTAAACCGGTCATCCCACATTTTGCGGAATGGTTCAATAAAGTCTGCTATTTCTTTCATCTTTTTTGGGTTTAAATGGTAAAGCATTTCCCTGCCGCTTTGTTCCTGTTTCAGCAATTCACATTCAGTAAGTATTTGAAGATGTTTTGAAACGGTTGGCCTGGCTGTATCAAAGTTGGCCGCAATGGCGCCCGCTGTCATGGATTGTGCAGCCACCAGCAGGAGAATGGCCCGCCTTGTTGGATCTGCTATTGCCTGGAATACATCCCTTCTTAAATTCATTTATGTAGCTATTTGGCTACAAATTTATATGTAGTTATTTGACTACGCAAATTTTTTGACTGTATTTTTTGGATAATATTTTTTGATGTTTTATTCAAGTATTTGCCGAATACCAAATTTGCGTTTTAGCAAATGACAGAAGTTTATAAAGGAACGATAGATAAATGTTTTCCAGTTGTAGGTTTCATTTAAATTTTTGGGATAGCGCTCAGCGCTGCTTATTGGTATATGAATATCAAGCTCTGAAAAATCCCAGAAACTAACAGATTTTTTTGTACGCATCCAAATCTTGTAAAATGGTCTGTGATCTGATTGTTGGGGTGCTTCGTAAACCTGCAGGCTATCATTCTTTATGATGTAAGGATAAATGAATTCATTTTCAGCTTTAAGGATACTGTCTGGAGTATATGCCTCGAAAGCAGTATCGTAAATACTCAATGGTAGGCCTATTTTCCCGGTCCCTGTATAATAGCCATCAATTATTTGAAGATAACATTGATTGTTTACCTTTTTTAAAATATAAATCCCATTTGGATTATCCGAAGCAATATTTCCCATTGCATCGTAATGGTAACCTGCCTGGTCAATGCTCAGGCTGATAAGCCAATCTTTATCACCCAATGGGATATTTCTTAGTGCGCTGTCAGCAAAATTATAATAGCGTTGTGATAATACATTTGCACCGTGGAGCATAAAGACAAGCAGCAGCAGGTTTCTTTTCATATAAGATCAGCAATTGGTTTAGTAGTTAGGTTGGAAAATATAAAAATATTTGTGAAGAGCTTGTTATATTCAATGAACACTTTCTCCACACACACGCACTTATTTCAACTTTAGCTATTGTTGTTACTTATTTTTTATTAATCCCGTGGAAAGATTTATAATATAGATCACCAGGCCAGTCACTGTTGCCATTATAAACAGGCCGGCTGTTTTGGTCAGGTTATTAAATTGATCCCAGCTGTTGTAGTCATAATACCGCCTTGGCATTCCTGCCAAACCATAATAATAGTTATTTGCATAGAATGAAACGATTGCAAGTAACAGGGAGGATGCAACGGCCAATACAATATGTATCCAGGTTAATGTTTTAGAAAAGAGCAAATGTTTAGTGGATAAATAAAGTATCCAGGGTATAAGAAGTAGAATTGTTATTACCCAGAACAGGTGTGTCATTGAAATGATCAGGTAAGTATCATGTACATGAATATCTAGAATTTGGTCGGAGAGAAAAAATGAAATAACCAGGAGGATAATGATTATCAGCGGCAACAATTGATATGGACGTTCTTTTAAATTGAACATTATAACAGGCTGTTACCGATTTTACCTTACGGTTAAGGCTGGTAACTATTAAATATAAATGAAATGCTGCAGTTTTAACCATACAGCATCATCGTCGGTTATGGTACTGTAACACTTTTTACCGCTGTTGTATGAGCAGAAAATACACCCAATGCTCCATTGGAAATATTACCCGGAGGATTATTGTGCGTGGTGCCGCCACCCGGACCGCTGTCAGCCATCAGTGCCAGTGCTGTATAAAATAAAGATACTTTTTTATCAATGCATTGCATTTGTACCCTGGCAACGTCACCTGGCTTTAATTTTAAATCATCATCATTTATTTCCAGCTTTAATGTATTTGTCATGCCGTTTCTTACCTCGTCATTTTGTACCAGGTGCTGGCTCACCAGTTTATTGTTCAGTGTCAGCACAAACCTGTAATTATTTCCTTTTGCAACAGGATCATTGTATACCGGGATTAAATTGTATTCTTTTTCGCCTGCAAAAATTATTTCTTCCACTTTAACAGAATCGAAAGGTACCTGTTGCGGCATGGTGCTTTGCGCAGTATATGTTTTGCCGGCAGCCTGCACCGTTAGGGTATATGTCCGGCCCTCTGCGCCGGCTAATGCAGCAGTACTGTAGATCCCGTTTCCCTGCGGAATAAGTATTTCACTATTACCTGCATCATCATTGATACTTACGGTGGCATCATCTATAACAGGATAAGTACCGGTTTCCGGTAAGGGAATTGACTTTGTAATCTTTACGTAGTAAGGCCCGGCCTCATTGGTGATATTTCCTTCGATGATGATCGTGGATTGATTGTTTTTGTATTCGAGGTTCACCACTTTTTCACAGCTGGTAAAAAGAATGACTGTAAGTATTATGCTGATAATATATTTCATGATTGTCAGATTAAAATTTGAAATTGTATGTAACACTTGGTATCCACTGGAAAAGGGAGGTTTGCACGGCATCAATTTTCTGCGGATCAGTTTTGTTCTCTTTAAAAGTGATGCTGTAAGGATTCCGCCTGCCATATACATTGTACAGCCCGAAACTCCAGCTGCTTTGGTATTTCTTTTTAGAAAGCTTTTCATAAGTGGCGCTGAAATCAAGCCGGTGTGTGGCCGGCATCCTGTCGCCATTGCGGCTGCCGTATTGATAAATGACCATGTCATTTAAGATATATTTGCCGGTGGGGAATGTTACTGCATTGCCGCTGCTGTAGATAAAGGTGCCGGATAATGTCCATTTCTTTGAAAGTGTATATACACCCACCACCGACAGGTCATGCGTACGATCCTGTTTGGCATTGTACCATTGGCCATTGTTGATGCCGTTGATTTTTCTTTCAGTTTTGGAAATGGTATAACCGATCCAGCCGGTCAGCTTCCCTTTTTTCTTTTTTAGTAAGATCTCCAGCCCATAAGCCCTGCCTTTGCCAAAGAGCAGCTCACTTTCTATATCAGGCACCGTGTTTATATCAGCGCCGTCCCTGTAATCCACCTGGTGCTGCAATGCTTTATAGTAAGCCTCTGCAGTTAATTCAAATGCATTGCCGGAAAAATTTTTGCTGTACCCTATACTAACCTGGTCGGCTATCCCCGGTTTTATATTGTAACTGTTGCCGATCCATGCATCTGTTGGACTGCCACCGGTTGAATTACTCATCAGGTGCAGGTTTTGTGTATTACGGGCATAACCAATTTTGAAACTGGTATTATCATTCAACCGGTAATTCAGGGAAAATCTTGGCTCCAGGTTATAATAGGTCTTGCCAATTTTTCCACTGGCCAGTTTAACCGAGTCAACAAGCTGGTTCTGCTGGTAAATATTATAGGTATCTCCACCCAGTACATTATAGAATGAAAACCTTAACCCATAATCAATATTGATCCTGCCGGTTGTTTTATATGAATTGCTTATATACACCGCATTCTCCAGTCCCTTACGGCTTTTCTTGTCATTTGCAATACCCGTTACACCAGCTTTTGTAGGCGTTATAGTGTGCTGTATAGCATTAAAGCCAAAACGCAGTGTATTGCTGGTGTTTGCATACAATGTAAAATCCTGTTTCAGGTTCAGGTCTTTTATATGGGAGTTGAAATTTGTTTCGCTGCCATCACTTTTAAAACCCACATTAAAATCATAATTACTGTATATAAAAGAAGTATTTGAAAAAAGTTTGCTGCTTAATACACTGTTCCATCTTAATGTACCTGTGGCATTGCCCCATTTACTTCCGAAAATGGTGGAAGCTGCCAGTACATCCTTGCCAAAATAACCGGAGAAGAATATTTTATTTTTATCATTGACAGCAAGGTTTGCTTTTATATTCAAATCATAGAAGTATAATTTGATATCTTTCATATCAGGAGAGAGTTTTGCAAAAAGATCTGCATACGTGCGCCTGCCTGAAATAATAAAGGAAGATCTGTCTTTCTGGATCGGGCCTTCAACGGTGAGCCTGCTGCTGATCAACCCGATACCACCGCTTACCTGGTAATTCTTGTTATTACCTTCTTTCATCTTTACATCCAGTACGGAAGAAAGACGGCCCCCGAACTGTGCAGGACTGTTGCCTTTGATGATAGTGGCATCTTTGATGGCATCGCTGTTGAATGTGCTGAAAATGCCCAGCAGGTGTGAGGCATTGTACACTGGAGCTTCATCCAGTAAAACCAGGTTTTGATCAGTAGCGCCGCCTCTTACAGAAAAACCATTGGTACCTTCTCCGTTTGATTTTATTCCCGGCATCAGCTGGATGGTTTTCACGAGGTCTTTTTCACCAAATACAACCGGGATCTTTGATGCAAGTTTCATGTTCAGTACTTCGGTGCCCATGCTGGCTTTGCTTATATTGTCACTCTCTTTTTTTGTGCTGATCACCACTTCCTGCAGGCTGTTCTCATCAGCCAGGTTGATGTTCACCCTGGTATTTGAATCCAGTTGTATAGTGATTATTTCCTGTTTGTATCCGACATAAGAAAAACGAATGGTGTAGTTGCCTTTAGGGAGTGAAAGAGAATAAAAGCCATATTCATTAGTGGTAACGCCCACGCTGCTTTTTTCCATTACAGTCACGCTTGCCCCAATAAGTGTCTCGCCTGAAGTACTTTGTTTAACGGTGCCGCTGATGGTAAATTTTTGAGATTTGGATGACAGGAAAAAGAAACTGGTCAGCAGGATACAAAGCGCCAGTGGTTTAATAAGCTTGTTACTTGTCATAAAAAGGTTGACTGGTTAAAAAATAGTTGACAAGTATAATTTTGCTATAGAGACAGGTTGCTTTTAAAGTGATTGTTCAGCAAAATTATCAGCGCAGGAAAATATAAAATTGAATAAATCGGTCATTTTTGAAAATTGCAGTCAATGCCGCCTTATTATCTTTCTGACAACTGTATAAAACGGTCGCTTTGTCTTTTGAATAATTCTTTTGGTGTAACACCAGTAAACTTTTTTACCTCCCGTATAAAATGCGGCTGGTCGCTGTAGTTGCGGTCAGGAAAAAAATCACCTTCTTTTATTTGCGGTATGGAGGCCCTGAAGCGGAGGATATTACAATACTCTTTGAGTGATATGCCAAACCATTTTGTAAAATAACGGTTGATCTGCCTGCTTGTCCAGTAACTGCTGGCAGCATAGTCCTGTATTTTTAAGCTGCCATGTGTATCATATAATGAATTAAAAAGAGCCTGTTTTCTTTTGTCTGTGTTTCCAGGAATAAGCAGTTTAAAAGCCTTTTCTATTTTGTTGCAAAAGGAGTTAAAGTCATCCAGGTCTGTCGCTGTTATTCCTGTACCTGGGGAGTGCAGCGGCATCATTTTACCAAGTATAGGCGCAATACTGTATTTCAAACAATATTCAACAGCCAGTAATTTGAGGCCCACCCCCATAACAATAGTTCCTTTGGTTACGGTGTGCAGGGATGGTTCGGTTTCTATGCCGATGATCATCGAGGCAAAAGGTTCGTCACCGGTAATGGTAAACAACAGGTCAACACGGCCATCAGGCACCACTACAATTTCGTGATCTTCTTCAGTTGTATTTTTAACCATCCAGAACCGTTCTATGAATTCACAAAGCGAATCAGCTGGTAATTGTATTTTATGTTCCAGGAAATTACTGCTCATGCTTAAGCTGTGGTTTTTGTATCATGTCCTGTTCTTAAAATAAAAGTACCTATCAGTATGCACAGGGAGCTGCTTAACCATAACCAGTAACCCGCCCTGTATGAAATAATTTGATGTGGTATGCCTCCTTCATTATCTGTAATAGAATCAAAAAGCAGGAACAGCAGTGATAAAAGTGTGGCCAATGCAGCCAGTATTGCGGAGACTTTGAGATTTTTTTTCAGCAGTCCCCATGATATAAAGAGCAGGGGATTGGCAAACCAGCAAATACCGGCCCCGGTAGAAAAAACGGCCGCCCAGCCCAAAAGAAAAACCATAATTGAATCGCTGCAGTGTGTGCTGGTGCAATAAGCTTTTTGTGTAAGCGAAAGAATAAAAAAGATGATACTGGTCCAGCGGATATATTTAAGTGATTTGTTTTCGGCTGTCATGTTTATGGTTTAATGAAACCTGGCCGGTTGAACCGGGCTTACAGGCTGAGCCAAGTTACAAAAGATTGGCAGATTAGCCTGCTGGTGATCGAATGTTATGCCGCAAAAAGTATTTATTATCAAGGGAAAGAGCGGAATAATTACGCCGTGGTAAAATGTTAACGATTTTTAAATTTATCAAAGATGCAAGATCGTATATGATCTTCATGCTATATTTGCGCTCGTTTAATGAAAAACTGGCTGACATATTTATTCTTACTAGGGCTGTTGATCTTGAAGGGAAATGCTAATGCTGTCTCTGCCGGTTCCGGAAGCCTGCCCGGTCATTCTTTCTCCAAAAATTTTACCGGGGATAAAAGCAACAGTTTTGATAATCCCCAAAACGGAACACTTTTACTGGAACATGTTTTAATGGTTGAGGATACAGATGATGACGACTACTCCTGTGAAAAGAAAAAGTATACGCCGGCTACTGATTATACGCTGAACAGTAATCCATGGTCTTTCATTTCCACCGGTCATTCTTTCAAAAATCATATAGCTGCTGGCAAGGAATCTCATCCCAGCTTTGATCACCTCTACATTTTTATCCGCTCTATCAGGGTCTGATTGTGCGTTGTATGCAGCATCCCTTTTGCTGGCATAACATTTCCACGTAACACTTTACGTATTCATTACCCGTACAACCAGATATTACTGAACCGGTCATTCACCGGCTTTCACTGCAATTAAAACTTTTACATTTTACATACCAATGAACAGGATAGCATTGCTGATCGGCGCTTTCGTTCTTGTATATACTACAAGCTGCACCCAGAAAAAGAAAGAAACCGAAGAACAGGAAAAATATATTGCCACCAGCCCGCTGAGGGTGGATACTTCTTTTACTAAAGAATATGTGGCACAGATTCAATCGATAAAAAATATTGAAATAAGAGCGCAGGAAAAAGGCTACCTGCAAAGTATTAATGTGGATGAAGGCCGTTATGTAAAGGCCGGGCAGTTACTTTTCCAGATAATGCCCAATATATACCAGGCGGAGTATTTAAAAGCACAGGCTGCCGTAAAAGAAGCAGAACTGGAATTGCTCAATGCAAAAACATTGTCGGATAAAGACATTGTTTCAAAATCAGAATCAGCTATTGCACAGGCTAAACTGGATGAAGCAAAGGCAGAAATGGCACTCGCAAAACTGCATTTGTCATTTACAGAAATCAAAGCGCCATATGATGGCGTGATCGACCGCATCCCCTTAAAACTTGGAAGCCTGATCGATGAAGGTGCATTGCTTACAACATTGTCCGACAACAAATCCGTATTTGCTTATTTCAATGTACCTGAAAGCGAATACCTGAATTTTAAAGCACAGGGTGATACCGGCAATGCAAAAACAGTTTCTCTGCTGCTTGCCAACAACCAGGTTCATAAATACAAAGGTGTGGTGGAAACGATCGAAGGCCAGTTTGATAATGAAACAGGTAATATAGCATTCAGGGCTAAATTTCCGAATACTGACATGCTCCTGAAACATGGTGAGACCGGCAAAGTACTGATGACAGTTCCTTTGAGGCATGCACTTGTTATTCCGCAAAAAGCAACTTATGAACTGCAGGATAAAGTGTACCTGTTTGTAATAGATAAGGACAACAAAGTACAGTCAAGAACGGTTACGGTTAAAAACAGGTTCCCCGATATATACGTGGTGGATGATAATGATTTGAATGAGGGCGATAAAATATTGCTGGAGGGCGTGCAGAAAGTAAAAGACGGAGATAAGATCAGTTTTGATTTTGAAAAGCCGGAAGAAGTATTAAGTCACCTGCGTTTGAAAGCTGAATAAAGCTTTTTGTAATCAAGCTGTGCTGATCAATACATAAGTAAGACTTTTATCAGCACTCACCACATCATTCAAATTTAATAACAGTATTAATGTTTAACAGATTTATACGAAGGCCGGTACTTTCCATCGTGATCTCCCTTATTATTTTGTTTTTGGGGATACTGGCCATGACAATATTACCCGTAACACAATTTCCCACTATCTCGCCGCCAAAGGTAGCCGTGGTGGCCGATTATCCCGGAGCCAATAATGAGCTGATGGTAAAGTCAGTGATCATTCCGCTCGAAAGAGCATTGAATGGTGTGCCCGGTATGAAATATATTACCGCCGATGCCGGTAACGATGGTGAGGCAACAGTGGATGTGATCTTCAATCTTGGTACGGATCCTAACCAGGCTGCATTGAATGTGCAGAACAGGGTGGCTTCTGTTGTAAATAAATTGCCGCCACTCGTGGTAAGAGAAGGGTTGAAAATTTCGCAGGAAGTACCCAACATGCTCATGTACATCAACCTGTTTAGTACTGATACAGCCACAGACCAGAAATTCCTGTTCAATTTTGCAGACATCAACATGCTCTCAGAATTAAAGCGGGTAAATGGGGTAGGCTTTGCCGATATCCTTGGTAACAGGGAATATGCCATGCGTATCTGGTTAAAACCCGACCGTATGCTGGCTTATAAGATATCTGCAGATGAAGTGATGGAAGCATTAAGTGCACAAAGTTTGGAAGCATCACCGGGTAAAACAGGCGAAAGCTCCGGTAAAAGATCGCAGTCGTTTGAATATGTATTAAAATATACAGGACGCTTTACCACGAAAGAGCAGTATGAAAATGTAGTGGTAAAATCTAATCCCAATGGTGAGTTGCTGCGGCTGAAAGATATCGCAGATATTGAGTTTGGAAGTTCCATGTATGATATCTATTCAAACCTGAATGGAAAATCATCTGCGGCTATTGTATTAAAACAATCTTACGGAAGCAATGCCAGCCAGGTTATTAAAGAGGTAAAAGCAAAGCTGGAAGAAATTAAAAAGACCTCTTTTCCTAAAGGCATGGATTACGAGATCAGTTATGATGTGTCAAAATTCCTGGATGCTTCTATTGAAAAAGTAATTCATACACTGGTGGAAGCATTTATACTGGTGGGTATAGTGGTGTTCATCTTCCTTGGTGACTGGCGTTCCACATTGATACCAGCCATTGCCGTACCGGTTTCACTGGTGGGTACATTTTTATTCATGCAGTTCTTTGGTATTACGCTGAACCTTATCACGCTTTTTGCCCTGGTGCTTGCCATTGGTATTGTAGTGGACAATGCCATCGTGGTAATTGAAGCCGTGCATGCCAAGATGGAAACAAAGCACCTGAGTCCTTTGCTGGCAACAGAGGAAGCAATGCATGAAATAAGTGGTGCTATCATCGCCATCACTTTTGTAATGGCTGCGGTGTTTATACCAGTGGCATTTATGAGTGGGCCGGTGGGTGTGTTTTACCGCCAGTTCTCCATTACCATGGCAACATCTATTGTGTTGTCGGGCCTGGTGGCGCTTACGCTTACACCGGCGCTTTGTGCTATCATGCTGAAGAATACACATGGTCAGCCTAAAAAGAAAAACATACTTGACAAGGCTATTGGCGGTTTCAATAACTGGTTCAACAGGCTTACGGGCAGTTATCAAAATATACTGAACGGTATTGTTAGCAAACGACTGCTGACTTTTTTACTGCTGATCGGTTTTTGCGTTGCCACTTATTTTATAAACAATACAGTGCCTTCCGGCTTTATTCCCAACGAAGACCAGGGCATGTTCTATGCAGTTATTCAAACGCCTCCCGGATCATCACTGGAACGTACAAACGAAATTGCCGAACGCCTGCAGCGGATAGCGGAGAAGATAGAAGGGGTGCAGTCTGTTTCTTCACTGGCCGGTTACGAGATATTGTCAGAAGGTACAGGTGCTAACTCTGGTACCTGCCTGGTAAACCTGAAGAGCTGGGAAGATCGTAAACATTCCGCACATGAGATCATGGAAGAACTGGAAGAAAAATCAAAAGACATTGCAGGTGCACAGATCGAGTTCTTTCAGCCACCAGCTGTACCGGGTTATGGTGCGGCAGGTGGATTTGAACTTCGGTTGATGGATAAAACCGGTAATGGCGATTATAAAAAACTGGAAACAGTAAGCAATGAATTTGTGGCAGCGCTGAATAAACGTAAAGAGCTGGCCAATGTATTCAGCTTTTACAGTGCCAGCTTCCCGCAGTTTATGCTGAAGGTGGATAATGATGCTGCACAGCAAAAAGGTGTAAGTATTGAAAATGCGATGAACACACTCTCCACATTAATTGGCAGTAACTATGAAATCAGTTTTATAAAATTTGGCCGCCAGTATAAAGTGATCGTTGCTGCGGCGCCACAATACAGGGCATTGCCGGAAGATATCCTCAAACTGTATGTAAAGAACAACAGGGACGAAATGGTACCGTATTCTGCCTTTATGAGCATGGAAAAAGTATATGGCCTTTCCGAGATCACCCGGCATAATATGTACACTGCCTCGGAGATCAGCGGTGGTGCGGCACAGGGCTACAGCAGTGGCCAGGCGCTTGCAGCCATCAGCGAAGTGGCGGAGAAAACATTGCCAAGAGGTTTTGCCATCGACTGGGCAGGTGTTTCAAAAGATGAATCCTCCCGTGGTAACGAGGCCGTGTATATCTTCCTTATTTGTCTGGGTTTTGTTTACCTCATTCTTTCTGCACAATACGAAAGCTTTGTATTACCGCTGGCAGTAATCCTCTCTTTGCCTGCCGGTATATTCGGAGCCTTTGCTTTTTTAAAAATGTTCGGGCTTGAAAATAATATATACGCCCAGGTGGCCATGGTAATGCTGATTGGTTTGCTTGGTAAGAATGCGGTATTGATCGTGGAATTTGCCGTGCAGAAACACCGTTCCGGCGCTACCGTATTTAAAGCTGCAGTAGAAGGCGCTACGGTAAGGTTCCGCCCCATATTAATGACCTCTTTTGCCTTTGTTGCCGGCCTTATACCACTGGTAATGGCATCGGGTCCGGGTAAAATTGGTAACCGTACTATTGGTAGTGCTGCTGCCGGCGGTATGTTGTTCGGAACCGTATTTGGGGTGTTGGTAATACCCGGCCTGTATTATCTTTTTGCACGTATTGCAGAAAGAAATATCCTGGTGGCAGATGAAGAAGAAAATCCTTTAACAGAAGAAATTGATAATAATGTTGAACCTATTTAAGTTTATAACACCTGTTGGTATTGCCTGCCTGCTTTTTGCAGGTTGTAAAACACCATCGCTGGTACAGGCGCCACAAGTTAAAGAAGCGCCAAAGACCTTTACTAACAGTAACGATACAACGAACAGTGCTGCCCTTCAATGGAAGCAGTTTTTTACCGATAAATACCTGGTAACCCTTATTGACACAGCACTAAAGAACAACCAGGAGCTTTCTATTGCCTTGCAGGAAATAGAAATTGCACACAATGATATCCGCAGTAAGCATGGCGCTATATTGCCAAGAGTGGAAGCGGGTGGGGGTGCCGGTATTGAAAAAGTAGGCCGTTATACCAGCCAGGGTGCAGGTGATGCATCTACTGACATAAAAGACGGGGAAGAGGTACCGGAATGGCTCCCCGACTACCGGCTGGGTGTATACGCTACCTGGGAAGTTGACGTTTGGAAGAAACTGCGTAACTCAAAAAAGGCTGCTGTTAACCGTTACCTGGCTACCATTGAAGGCAGAAATTTTGTCGTGACCAACCTGATTGCGGAGATAGCCAATTCTTATTATGAATTGCTGGCACTGGATAACCAGCTGGGTATTGTAAAACAAACCATCCAGTTACAGCAAAATGCGCTGGAAGTGGTGAAAGTGCAAAAGCAGGCAGCAGCAGCCACCGCACTGGGTGTAAAAAAGTTTGAAGCGGAAGTGCTGGGTTCTCAAAGCCTGGAGTTTGATATTTTGCAAAAGATACAGGCAAAGGAAAACAGTATTAACTTTTTGCTTGGCCGCTATCCGCAACCGATACAAAGGGATACAACAACTTTTCTTACACTTGCACCTGCATCTGTTGCAACAGGTATACCTTCACAGTTATTGCAAAACCGTCCTGATATCAAACAGGCGGAACTGGAACTGGTGGCAGCAAAACTGGATGTAAATGTTGCCAAAGCAGAATTTTATCCTTCTTTCAATATTGCTGCAGGCGTGGGTTTCCAGGCTTTCAATCCAAAATACCTGTTCACATTTCCTGAGTCGCTATTGTTTTCACTTGCGGGTGATGTGGCCGGGCCGCTGATCAATAAAAATGCGATCAAGGCCGAATATTTTAATGCGAATGCAAGACAGGTACAGGCCGTATATAATTATGAACGGAGCATATTGAATGCTTATATCGAAGTATCAACCGGTCTTTCTAATTTAAAGAACCAGCAGCAAGTGTATAATTTAAAACAGCAGCAGGTGGAAGCGTTGTCTAATTCTGTGGGTATTGCCGGCGAATTGTTTAAATCTGCCAGGGCTGATTATTTTGAAGTGTTGATGACACAAAGGGATGCGCTGGAAGAAAAGCTGGAGCTGATAGAAACAAAACTCAGCCAGTTTAATACCGTTACAAATATTTACCGGGCATTGGGTGGGGGATGGAAATAAAAAGCAGTAGCAGAAAAAACGGGGGCTTGAAGCAACAGTATATTATGATCCCGGTTGTTACAAACTCCCGTTCAGCTACGCTTCACTCACAGATACTATTACTTTTACTTTGTATCAACAAGCAAAGTAGTGGATAAAAATTCCTGCTTCCGGGTCACCCTGTTATCTTTTCTGAAATCAATAGTATCATTATTTACTATGATCATCTTTTGCTTCATATTTGGAACGCCCATTCCATATCCAATAAGCGCACGCTGACCCTGGTCCAGGAAAAATGTATAGGAGTTTTCAGTTGTATCTTTTCCTGTGATCGGTATATTGGTGAATTTATTCTTCTCTGAGAAAAAACTGCTGCCGGATATATCCGTGGTTTTTACAGAATCATTGATAAGTGTATGATATTTTCCGATGACTTTTACCTCTTGTTTTTCATTTGCATTGTTGCTGAGAATGATGCTGTAACCGGGGTCACAGGAGTATATAAAACTCAATAGTAATAATAGAGTGATTACACGAATCATTTAAAATGCTTTTAAAGATCTGAAATCATATTGGTCTTATATAGATTCACGCAAATGGTTCATCAATAGACTTACTGGGTTGTGAAAACCATTGCGGCCCATTTTCGGTCATGTAGACACAATCTTCAAGCCTTACACCAAACTCTCCAATAATGGAAATGTTAGGCTCTATGCTAAAACACATCCCGGGTTCCAGCAGTTTTGAATTGCCCTTAACCATGTTGCCCCATTCATGTCCATCCACACCAATGCCATGACCGGTGCGGTGTGGAAGCCCGGGCAATTTATAACCTGGCCCAAAGCCTGCATCTACAATAACTTTACGTGCAGCTGCATCCACCGCTTCACAAGGTGCCCCGATCTTTGCTGCAGCAAAACCTGCAGCCTGTGCCTGCTTTTCCAGGCTCCATATTTCCCGTTGCCGTTTGGTAGGTTCTGCACCAAAAACAATGGTACGTGTAATGTCTGAGTTATACCCCTGCACCACGCAGCCGCAGTCCATCAAAACAATATCTCCTTTTTTTAATTGCCGTGGCTCCCTGGTTCCATGAGGATAAGCAGAAGCCTGTGCAAACAGGCACAAAGCAAAATCTGCTGCACCACCCAATTGGGTTTGTGCTTTCATGATCAATGCAGAGAGTTCATCCTGTCCCATGCCTTCAGTTAGCTGGCCAACAGCAATTTTTATTGCAGCAAGGGTAATATCATTTGCCTTTTGCATCAGCTTTATTTCTGCTGCAGATTTTATCATCCGGCAGGGTATTGTTACAGGATCGCCGCTTACATAATTTAAATGAGGAGCTTCTTTACGTATGCCATCCAGGATGAAAAAACGGAGCCTTTCTTCGATGCCGATCGTACCATTGGTTATGCCCATTTCTTTCAGCGCAAGGACTGCTTGTTTATATGGACTTTCATCTTCCTGCCATATATAAATAGCTTTACCAATTGTAATTTGCTCCTGCAGGCGGTCGTGTTCAAAAGCCGGACATATATATATTACTGCTCCCTCGGCGGGGATAATTGCCAGCATGGGCCTTTCACTTGGCCACCATTCTATGCCTGTAAAGTAGGAGAGTGATGTGCCGCAATCCAGTATTAATGCAGCCATTTTATTTTCAGCCAGCAAACGTTGTGCTTTTGCTATCCTGGTTTTTCTTTCAGCTATTGTAATGGGAACTACATCATCAGTCATTGATGATAAAGAATCTATGTCACAGTGATTCATTTTTTTAATACCGGCGGAACGAAAGCCTGAAACAAGTCCGGTAGTTCCGGCGAGTGTTGCCAGGTTAATAAAGTTTCTTCTTTTCATAGTTGTTTTAAAATTAGTACTTATTATACTGAATTGTCAAATTTTGACTGGTGATGTTGAACTGCTTGTGTATTATAGGCACTGGTTCTTCTGTTCAACCAAATGCCACTCGTGTTTTATTCGTGTCATTAAAAGCGCATTGTCAAATTGAACTGATCCTTTGGGAAATATGTTTTCATTCTCAAAAAAGCTGGAATGTACAGCCGTTACCTTTAATGGCTTTACCTGCCACTTAAAAGTTGCCAGTTCAAGCCCGTCAAATTTATTGCCGTTGGGAGAATAACCAACTGCACCATTTTCAAAAAACTCTGATGCTTTATCAAGTGTTTTGAAGATCGAGTTTTCATTTAGGCTTTCTGTTTCTTCACCATTAATAGAAACCGAGGTGCCGTCAGAACTTTTAAAAGCCACCTGGTAGTGACCATTTTCTTCTTTCACGTTAAATGTTGCATGAAAATGCAGGCCGGGAAATATTCGCCCGCCTGCAAGGGTATTTAATGTTGATGAAGTATCCCGGCGTGGAATGTAAACACCTTCTTTTGTTATTCCATTTTCAGTCCATTCAACAGCTATCCTGTGAGCGCCATTTTCGGAAGCAATACCAACAAAAGCCGGAAATCCTTTGGGCCTGATTTCTTTAAGCCTGATCAGGCAAATACCAACGACCGCTTTGTCCTTATAAATTTTTGGTCTGAAAGGCCCCGGAATTATTTTTTCAACGGTTCCCGGGTCAGCCGTAAAGTTTACCAAAATACGCCTGTCAATAATTCCCTGTATGGTTGGAATTTTCATGGTGGTTGTTTCGCCGGTAATCAGCGTTCTGCCTGCTTATTGTTGTTGCTGACCTGATGATTGACTGGTGAAAAATATAGTATTGAAGTTAAGAAGTAAAGTTGAATAATGAATGCCGGGCCGACCCCTTGTTGATACCTGAATGTTGGCGGAGTTGTTTTGTTATGTGTGTGCATTTTTACCTTGGTTTTTTCTGAAGATTGAGAAACAAAAATTAAAAACAAATAATAGCTGTGCACCGGCCAGGAGAAATGTCAAAACGCAAATAAATATGCTTTGATTGTTAAATATATTTGAACTGTCAGAAACGCTGTAATCATAATAACGGCGTGGCATTCCCACAAGCTGGATATATTGCGCCGGTAGCAGAAGAAAATTTATGCCTAAAAATGAAATCCAAAAGTGAATATAACCCAGGGTATAATTCATTTGTCTCCTGAACATTTTGTCAAACCAATAATAGACCACTGTAAAAACAGCAAAGGCTGAAGCAGCAAACAAAAGTGGGTAAAAATAGGACATTGTAAAATATGTGTCATGCAGATGGATATCTAAAGCGGAGTTTCCATAAAATATTTTAAGTACACACAGCAAAAAGAGATAACTGAATAATCCAGTAGCAAAAAGTGTATCAGGTGTAAAGCTGATATATCTTTTAAAAATCTTTATAAGTAAACGGTATATAAGAATTGCCGCCAATAACATAAAGGGAATTATTATAACAGCAAAAAATGGATTTAGACCAGTAACAATGTAATGGTGTGTCCATATAATTGTTATTGGAATAAAAGTAAATAACACCGACAGAAGTATGAAAATGAAAGTTTTTTTCATCAAGCAGTAATTGTCTGATTAGGAAGTTACATAAGATGAACACAACAAGTAAATTTATGCTGGTACATACTATTATGTGTAGCTGGTGTTCGTGTGCCAGGAACCCCTGGCTAAGGCTACCTGATAATTTCCATTTGCCAATCTGTATCAAATTCCTTGTTCATCAACAAATTCAAGTCAATGTACTTTTTTGAACCTTTTACGATAAAGTGTAAGTCTGCCTGCCCTGCTGAACCCTGAGCGTTTGTTGTCATTGCCATACCACCCAATGGAATAAGAGATACGCTATTAACTTTCCCAACTCTATTTTGAATCTCCGGATTTGTCTTAATAAAGGTCAGGGCGATGTCATAAGCGCTTGTCTGTTGTGTTGCAAAAAACAAAAT
This sequence comes from Ferruginibacter sp., assembly GCA_047600665.1. GTDB lineage: Bacteria > Bacteroidota > Bacteroidia > Chitinophagales > Chitinophagaceae > Ferruginibacter. Next base: position 935,576 of record JASGKJ010000001.1, on the reverse strand, counting down.
GCCTTTCATGATTATAACAAAGATTGAAAACCCAATTCCAATTTTTTCAAGAAGCGTCTTTTTATTTTGAACCCTTTTGATTTTTATCCTGTCTCGCAAGATGAAAATAACTGCGATCCAAAACGATGTCCACCCAATAGTTTTGCTTTCCCAAAAAAAATAAATGCCGGCAAGTCTGCATACATAACCATATAGAAGAAAAGCCAGGGCGATAATAATTACCTTTTTTGTACTGCTGGAAAGAGCGTTAAGTTGTTCCAATTGATCTTGTTAGTTTTGATGTGCCAGGACCGTGGCGAAGGCTGCCATTCCCGTCAATCGTTGATTAGGTGTGTTGTTAGACTTTCTACCTTTTGTTCAATTTCTTTTATTCTTTCAATCCAATAAGTCTTTGCATCCTCATTAATGATTGCTCCTTTCTTTGGTTGCAATTCGGAAGGAATTTTACCGATGAAGTTCCAATGCTTACTGTTCTCCCTGTTTATTTCCCGTTCATTGGTTGGCTCAATCCGCTGTCGCCAAAATTCCAACTGGTGGTGGTATTCCCGAAGCTGTTCTTGAAAGTAAGCAATAAGTCTCTCTTTTGTGTTGGGAATATAACCTGGTCCGGTGCAACCGCAGGAGTGAAAAGTTATACCAACAGAATAAAGGGATTTTATATGTTCCCACTCTTTGATGTTATCCTTCTTAGGCGATTCAAAGTCTTTGCCCATGTTCGCCATCAAGCTTCCGCATTCTGGGCATTTCGCTTCTTTCAGTTGAAATTCATCTTTGCCTTCAATATCACTCAAAAGCCTTCGCTTGAAGGTTTTCCTGCACTTGAAACAAGCGTAGTGAGGTTTGTGAGATGTCATTGCATATCTGCACATAATTCTTATAATTTTTGAATGTAATGATCTTGAAGCCTTGCCGATACGGGATACATTGGCGATGTGGCGGTATTCTGTGTTCTTTGTACCCGGTGCCGCTGCTGATTAAAGATACAAAAGCTTATTGTTTGTTGTGTTGCTCGGCTGCTGGGCCCGAAGCTGAACAACGAGTAAAAAGCAGAGAATATGTTCGTCGCCTCGTCATATTGCCAATGCATTGTTACCAGTATGTGCTTCTTCACTAGACAATCAGATTTAGTTAATAAGAACTGATTTCAATTTAAAAGGTCTTTGTCCCCTGCTACTTAAAACTGAAACGTAATTGTCACTAAAAAACTGATTTAGAGAAGTCCAACCACTTGCATTCATGCTTCCATTTCCGTTCTTGTCAAGGTTATTTACAATTTTTAAATTGCCAATAACTTCAAAATTGTCCCGAAACTTCATAAAGTCTTTTCTCCAGATTATTAGTCCGTATGAACCTAAAATGTATGGCTTAGTTTCTGGATGTATCGTCCACATTTTATCAAGCTCAATTTCGGAATATTTAAAATAGTCATTGTTAGTATTCCCTATTCCAAAAAATTCAGTGTCAAGGATATTAGAAACTGTCGGCTTGTTTAAGCTGTCGTAAGTTAAAGCTGCGAAAGTAAAGTTTTGAGGACTTTTGTCCTTGTAAGTGCTTGTACAAAGCAACGCTTTATATTTATTGTCAGTCGCTTTGAATGTCAGCAGGTCGCCTTGATTTATGTCTGTAATTTTTTGCATCGAGTGGTCAGTCTTAGCATTGCCGGTAACTAGTAAATATACAAAAGTTTGGAAGTCTCAAAATATAAAAAACACAGTATGTCTTTAAACACAAGGCTTTTCCATAGAACAATATAAAAAACGAAAGTTTCCGGGAGGCTGTATCCGTTACTCTAATGAGCAAAAGCAGATGTGATTATTCTTCCTTCTGTATCACAATAGCAGCATTAGTGAGTTTATTCGAAGATGTTTTCACCTCCACCCGTTTTTCACCTGCAAGCACCAGCATATAAGCTGTATTGGGCGGTACGGTGCCTTCGTTCTCTGCAACCAGTTCCAGTATATGCATTGAATTATCCGGCGGCAGGGTTAGGTTTATTTCATAAGGTTCAGCACTCAGCGCCAAATGACTGGCAATCACTTTGCCATTATCCAGCACCGTTACAATGTCGCCGTCCACTTCACCATCGTCTTTCAATATTATTTTTACGGTATCTGCTTTTACGCTGATGATCTTAGCGATTTTAACTTCCCTGTTTTTGTTATGGGCAGGTTCAATGCTTTCAACCGGTTGCTGCTTTACTGTTTTTTCAACCGTATCCTTTTTTACTTTTTCCTGTTGTGGAGGAGGTGGCGGCAAAGGTTTTTCAATTTTCTTTTTGGGTTCCTTTTTAGGGCGGACAACAGCGGTATCATTTTGCTTTTCCAGCATAAAAGGCAAACCATTCAATGACAATAATTGTTCATCCGTGTTCCCGGGTGCAATGATGCCGATCAGGAATTCCCGCCCTTTGTTCAGTTTGTACTGCAGGTTAAAAATAAAGACCTCGTTCTCGGGAAACTGGTCATTTAAATTAACGGCACTTCCTTTAAGTGTGCCTTCACTGTGATCGAACTGTGCCTGTACATTCACCTGGCTACTGGTTTTTGATTTACTGTCGAGGCTGTAGCCAAAGCAGGAACCACCGGTATGAACCAGCTCCAGTTTAATAAAAGAAGTACCTCTTACAGAACCTGTCCAGGTACCGGATAAGTTTTGTCCCCAGCAAATACCTGTAAAGAGTAAAACAAGAATAAAAGAAAATATGCTTTTGATCATGCGGACTGTATATTGTAATCTTTATGCTGTAACCACGCTCACTTCCAGGTCAGGATTATCGTTTAAAAATACAGCCATATCATCATTCATGGTAAAACCTTTTTCAATATTGAAGAGGCTTACCTTGTAGTTGTTCCTTATATCCAGTATATTGAATTTAAGAACAGACTTACCGGGGTTGGCTTTTACGTTCTTATCAATAAAGTTGATAAAGTCTTCATTGATGAACTGCGGCTGCACATCCAGTATCACCTGTTTGGTGAGTGCAGGCTTTACTGTTTCCAATAAATGCAGTTTCATTAATTTAAATTCAAACTGATCACTGTTGTAGCGGGTTTTAAAAGCGCCTTCCACCATTACGATCATGCCCTTTTCAAGGTAATGGGTGTACTTGGCATAATCTTCACTCCACAGCATGAACTCACTTTTGCCGGAGTAATCTTCAATAGTTAATATCCCAAAGTTTTTGCCTGTCTTACTGATGCGGTGCTGTGCGTCCACCACGAGGCCGGCTACACGAAATTGCTTGAAAGGATTGGGGTGTGTACTTACGGCTGCTTTAAATTCATTGTAATCTGCCAGCGGGCTGATATTGTAATGCCGCATTTCGAACTTGAAATTATCCAGCGGGTGCCCGCTCATATACATGCCCGTTACTTCTTTCTCAAAATCCAGTTGTTGTGCCAGTGGCCATGGTTCGCAGGGCATTAATTTAGGCGGCACAATTTCCGGCATCTGCAGGTCGCCAAACAAGGTGTTGCTGGAGCTTGCATTCTGTGTTTGGTAAACGCTGCCAAACTTGATGATCTTATCCAGTGCCGGTACATCACCCGGTGCCTGGTAAAAATATTGTGCCCTGCTGATGTCTTTAAAGCAATCAAAAGTGCCTGAGTAAACAAGGCTTTCCAGCGATTTCTTATTCACGGTTCTTTGATTCACTCTTTTTACCAGATCGAAGATGGTTTTGTATGGGCCACGTTTCTCTCGTTCTTCAATAATGTCTTCAATTGCTTTTTCACCCACACCTTTCAGCCCGCTGAAACCAAAACGGATCTCACCGTTGTTGTTTACTGCAAAACCATTTTGTGATTCATTGATATCAGGCCCAAGCACCGTTAATCCCATGCGTTTACATTCTTCCATAAAGAAAGTGATCTTATCAATGCTGCCGGCATGGTTCAGTACGGCAGCCATGTATTCACTTGGGTAATGCGCTTTTAAATAAGCTGTTTGATAAGCTACAAACGCATAGCAGGTGGAGTGAGATTTATTAAAAGCGTATTGAGCAAAGGCTTCCCAGTCGGTCCATATCTTTTCCAGTTTGTCCTGCGGGTGTCCCTTGGCGGTAGCACCTTCCACAAACTGCTTTTTCATTTTATTCAGTACGGCAATTTGTTTTTTACCCATTGCCTTCCTCAATACGTCCGCATCTCCTTTACTAAAGCCGGCCAGCTTTTGCGACAGCAACATCACCTGTTCCTGGTACACGGTGATACCATACGTTTCTTTCAGGTATTCTTCCATGGCCTCCAGGTCATATTCCACCTGTTTCTTTCCATGCTTACGGTCTACGTAATCGGGGATATATGCCATTGGACCGGGACGGTACAATGCGTTCATCGCAATAAGGTCATCAAACTTATCCGGCTTTAATTCACGCAGGTATTTCTGCATACCGGCACTTTCAAACTGGAACGTACCGTTGGTATCGCCCCGCTGGTATAGCTGGTAGGTCTTTTCATCATCCAAAGGAATATCATCAATGGCAATATCAATACCATGATTGAGTTTGATAAGACCCAGCGCTGTTTTTAAAATGCTGAGTGTTTTTAAACCAAGAAAGTCCATCTTGATAACACCAGCTTCTTCAATAGTACTGCCTTCAATTTGTGTAAGCCAGAGTTCCGATTCTTTGGAAGTGGCCACCGGTATCAGTTCTGTAAGATCTTTTGGTGCAATGATGATACCGGCCGCATGAATACCCGTATTGCGTACAGAGCCTTCCAGTATCTCTGCTTCATGCAACACTTTTCCATGCAGTGAATCCTGCTGGTATATCTCCCTTAGTTTTTTTACATTCTCTATGTCATCTGCTATCAGCTGTTCTTTATCTTCCAGCGCTTTTTCGCCTTCCTTTGCTTCTTTGGAAGTAAAAGGCGCATGCAACAATCTTTTTAAATTGATACCCGGTCTTTCCGGGACTAACTTTGATAGTGCACGGCTTTCAGGTAAAGGGAGGTCCATTACCCTGGCCACATCGGCAATACTGCTTTTGGCGGCCATGGTACCATAGGTGATGATCTGTGCCACCTGGTTCTTACCATATTTCTGTACCACGTAATCAATTACTTTCTGGCGGCCGTCATCATCAAAGTCGGTATCAATATCCGGCATTGATTTACGTTCAGGATTCAAAAATCTTTCGAACAGTAAATTATATTTTATCGGGTCGATATTGGTGATACCAATGCAATAAGCCACCACGCTGCCCGCTGCAGAACCACGGCCGGGGCCAACAAATACGCCGATCTCCCGGCCTGCACGGATGAAATCGCTTACGATCAAAAAGTAACCGGCAAAACCCATACTGCGTATCACACCGAGTTCAAACTTGATACGTTCTTCTGTTTCGGGCGTCAATATCTTATAACGCTCTTTGGCGCCTGACCAGGTAATATGTTCCAGGTAATCATCCTGAGAGGCAAAGTTGGCGGGCACAACAAAATTGGGAAGCAGTATGTCCCTTTTTAAATTCAGCAACTCAACCTTATCTACTATTTCGTTTGTATTATCAATAGCTTCAGGCAGGTCTTCAAATACTTTGCTCATTTCTGCCGTTGACTTCAGGTAGAACTGGTCATTTGGAAACGCAAAGCGTTTGTTTTTCATCGACACATCATCATCTGCAAATTCACGCATGGCAGGGGTGGACTGCTTTTCACCAGTATTGATGCAAAGCAAAATATCATGGGCATTAAAATCTTTCTGGTCCACGTAATGACTGTCATTGCTGGCAATAACCTTTACATTGTACTTCTTTGCAAACTTCAGCAGTATTTCATTTACCTTATCCTGTTCGGGTATGCCATGCCGTTGCAGCTCTACATAATAATCCTGCTGGAAAATATTCAGCCACCATTTAAATTCATTTTCACCTTCGGCCTCACCCTTCTTTAAAATGGTTTGTGGCACTAAAGCACCAAGACAGCAGGTGGTTGCTATCAGCCCTTCATGGTATTTATGAATAAGCTGTTTGTCTATACGTGGATACTTGGAGTACATGCCTTCAATAAATCCAAGCGAAGTAAGCTTTACCAGGTTTTTGTAGCCAATATCATTTTTGGCCAGTAATATCTGGTGGTGCCGTGGATCTTTCTCATCCTTGCTGAAAGTTTTACGGGTACGGTCTGTTGTGATATAAAATTCACAGCCAACTATAGGTTTTACTTTTAGCGTGCCATCATCATTTTTATGGTTATAGGCTTCCTTTACAAACTCGAAAGCTCCAAACATATTACCATGATCACTGATGGCAAGGGCAGGCATCCCATCCGCAATGGCTTTTTTAAAAAGACCTTTAATGGGTGCAGCACCGTCAAGTAAAGAGAACTGCGTATGTACGTGCAGGTGTGAAAATTTCATAATAACTACTAAAAATTCCGGCTTTTATTGGGCCAAACCCAAACTTACAACTGTTGGCATTCTTTTTGAAAATTTATCACCACTTGTGAATAAGAAAATCGCAGGTGAAACGTTCAAATAACAAACAAACTGGTGATTGTTTTGTTGATTACCAGTATTTTAAAACTAAAAGCTTGCATATATGGGCATTGTCAGTTACCTTTGCCCGGCTTTCAAGCAAATCATTTATTCAATTATTTCACAACAGGAATAAAAGAACAGAAGAAAACATCAGCCGAATTAAAGATTTTCCAGGAGATTGAATAACACAAGACTAAGTTGTACTTACTGTAAAACAAAATTTTACGTATGAAACACTTATTTTTTGTTGCTGTTACCTTTGCCTTTATCTCAGGAACACCACAAGCTGTACATGCACAGGCCAATGTAAACCTTGAAAGGTTGACTGCAAAGAAGAAGCCTGGCCATTCACTTAAATTTATTGAGAGTATAGAGATCAATCCCACAGCTGCTCCTGCACAGGACCAGGCTGAAGAAACTGTTTTAACAGAAGCCGTTTCTTATACGGATGCAAATAAGAGCAGTGCGGCACCGGCTATTGAAAAGTTCAGTTCGCTCCAGTTTAAATATGCCATGATGATGGATATGGATGTGGAAGCTGTGAACAATGCAAAGCTGTATACTTTTATCGAAGATTGGTGGGCTACCCGTTACCGTTATGGCGGCCAGGATAAAAGTGGTATCGACTGCAGTGCATTTTGCGGTAAGCTGGCTTCAGAAGTATATGGTATTACGCTTGACCGTACAGCAAGGGACCAGTACAAACAATGTGATAAAGTGGCGGATGAAGATCTGAAAGAAGGTGACCTTGTTTTCTTTAATACCAGGGGAGGTGTAAGCCATGTAGGCATGTACCTCGGCAACCGGTTTTTTGTACACAGCAGTACAAGCAGCGGTGTTACCATCAGCAGTCTTGATGATGACTATTACAGCAAGAAATTTATTTCAGGCGGAAGGATCGCAAAATAAAATCACATGAGCTGTTAAAATAACAGGGGCCTAAACGGCCTCTTTTTTTATGCCCAGTTTTTTCAGCATCGTATTCCAAACGGGTAATACATCCGAAGATAAATTCAGCTTAAGCATCCCTGTTATAAAAATGCCCAGGAATACACTGCTTCTTAACACCATCCACCAAAAGCCCTGCTGGTGGCGGAACAGCAGCCAGCATACCAGGTAACAGCCGATTGTAAGCAGGATGGTGTAGAGTGTTTTTATTGTAAACGGCTGCAGGTTGTATTTGTGTAATAAAAACCAGTATCGGACACCGTTATATACAATAAACGAAACAAAGGTTGCTATTGGAGGACCTAATATACCAAGTTTTGTCCCTGTAAGAATATAGGTAAGCGGTAAGGTAAGTACCAGTAAAATGGTGCCGGTATAAAATTCAAAACGCCATAAAGTGGAAGTACCGATGATCTGTGCATTTACGCCGGTACCCATATCAATGATGCGGTAAAGACCAACAAAAAAGAATACCCATTTAGCTTCTAAATAACCTTCCTGTAAATTAAATGTAAGGATGCCATCGGTAAAGTTGAGCCATATCAAAGCGAATATTGCTGAAGCAAAAATGAGCTGGTTGATGGAAGACTGTTTATATATCTTATCGATCTTGGCCATGTTCTTTTCTTTCCATGCCTGCGAAAGTGGACCGATGGAAGCGGCCAGTATACCTCTTTGCGGCGCCTGTATCAGGTTAGCCATGTACTGGCCTAATGAAAAAACTGCTACACTGGCAAGTCCGCCAGGTAATTTTGATGCGATCACGAGTGAATCAAAGATCAGGGAGATGCCATATACAAGTGTTCCGCCAAAGACAAATGAAATGAGCGTTAATATTTTCTTTTTAAATTTTTTCGTTACATGGCTTGTCTTAAATGTAAGGTGAACTTCTTTTTTAGAAAAAAGATAGATAAGCAGTGTTATAGCAATACCAAGATATGTAAAGGAATATATTTTAATAAACAGGTCGAAATTTGCAATAAGGCCTGCAAAACTCAGTACGATCAGTATGGTGGTGAACAAACGGAATTGTACTTCCCTTAAAAAATTGGTGATGATGGCACGCTGCAGCTGCCATGCGTACGCTTCGAGTATACTGTATAGTGTGAGCCCAAGGCCAAATGGAAATATCCAGTAATAATAGTGAACAAGTAATGGGGAGTTCTTACCAAATTTCAAGATCACAAGATCTTTAAAGTATAATCCTGCAATGGTTATTAAACAAAACCCGATCGTTGAAAATACGAGCCCCCAGGTAAGCAGGTCGTTTTGCTTGTAATGAAGATTGCTTTTATAGTATGGGAAAAACTTTCCAATATATGCCGGCATTCCAAGGTTGGCTGCTGCGTACATTAAAGCTGCAATGGCAACAAAGATCCCAACCAGTCCGTATTCCTCTTTTGAAAAACCGCCTTCCTTTGTAAAAAGATAGGTGTTTACAAAGCCGAGTGCAAAGCCAATGTACACCATCACCGACGAAATAATGCTCTGCCTTCTAATCTGGCTCATAGATCAATTTGGCGCTAAATTAATCCAGCTTTTTTGTATTGATATAAAAATTTGGATCTGCAGAAAAACTGCTGTCGCCTTCAGGATAAAGTTTCAATGTCTTCCATTTGGGAGAAGGTTTTATCCATCGTTCACCTTTAAAATTGATCCTGAGCGGCAGGTTAAAGCCGGTGATGCAATTCGTATAACGATATGATAAGTTAAAACCATTCTGCTTGTATTCGAGTACTGGTATCAATGCTGTTCTTAAATATTGGTTGAATATTTTACTGAAGTTGATCTTACTTTGTTTGCTGATATAATCTTCCACCTGTTTGGTGGTAACGGTTTGATGCCAGAATGTTTTATTGAGCCCACGTAATATCTGCCTGAACAATGAATCATTATTGATCGCCTGGCGGATGGTATGTATGATACTGGCGCCTTTGGAATACATATCCCCGCTGCCTTCATTGTTAACGCCGTATTTTCCAACGATAGGTCCGTTATTGTTTATTCTTTTACGCAAACCAACCAGGTATTCATCGGCTGCCTGTTTGCCATAAAAATATTCTGTGAATAATACCTCGCTGTAAGTGGTAAACCCTTCCTGCACCCACATGTCTGCAATATCTTTCGTGGTGATATTGTTGGCAAACCACTCGTGACCGCTTTCGTGTATGATGATATAATCCCATTTTAATCCCCATCCGCTGCCGCTCAGGTCTTTGCCCAGGTATCCGTTCAGGTATTTGTTACCGTAAGCAACAGCACTCTGGTGTTCCATACCGAGGTGCGGTGCATCCACCAGCTTAAACCCATCTTCGTAAAAAGGATAGGGACCAAACCAGTATTCAAAAGCCTTCATCATGCGTGGCGCATCTTTAAATTGTTCCTTTGCTTTGCTTAGATTAGAATCCAGCACCCAGTAATCCATATCCAGCTTCCCGTTTTCACCATCATATACTTCTCCGAAATGCGTGTATTTGCCGATATAGGGAATGATGTTATAGTTATTGATGGGGTTTATCACAGCCCAGTCGAAACTGGCTGTTCCATCATTATTATCAGTTTTCCCCCTGAACCGGCCATTGCCTACAGCCATCAAACTATCAGGGATGGTTATATGCATTGCTGCGCTGTCCGGTTCATCTGCCTGTGAATCTTTACATGGATACCATACACTGGCGCCAAGTCCCTGGCAGGCAATGGTGATCCACGGATTACCGGCCTGGTCTTTAGTCCATACAACACCGCCATCCCAGGGTGCCCGTTTTGCAACACGGGGTTTTCCGTGGTAATATACTTTTATTGAATTGTCCGCAACAGAACCATTATTGGGAACATTTATAAAATAGGCATACCCATCTTTCCTGATATCTTTTTTCGAATACGTTTTACGGAAAGGTTTTGCGTAGATGCTGCTTGTTTCAAACTGTATGCTGTCGAGTATCAAAGGAGCCTGCAGGTCGATTTGCAGCAGGCTGCCTTTTTTAATTACTTTATAACTTATTTCGTTCCACCCGCTGATACTGCTGTCGTTGATATTAAATTTTACGTGCAGGTCATATTTGGTGGCGTTCCACCAATTACGGCTGGGTCCATAACCACCACGGAGACTGTCTGCATGGGTAAATGGTTGTGCTGTTAAAGGCCTGCTGCATATTATTACAAACAAAAAGATAAAAATTGATTTGGTGTACCTGCCCATCATTAAAAATTTAATTTGCTAATTTAGATTTCTTTTACAGTATTTATGCGCCATTCCTGTAATTATAAGTTTGTCTTATTATTCCCTTTGTTTTTCCTGTGCTGTTTTTTGTCCTGTAAAGATCATACACATGATGGTAAGGCAATATTTCATTATAATGAACAAACAGGTATTGCTTCTCTTGATCCGGCATTTGCCAAAAACCAGAGTATTATGTGGGCGGTGCACCAGTTGTACAATACACTGGTGGAAGTGGATGAAAATATGCAGCTGAGACCATCACTTGCAAAAAGCTGGGCTATATCAGCAGATAACCTTGTATTTACTTTTCACCTGCGTGCGGATGTTTTTTTTCATGATGATGATTGTTTTCCCAAGGGGAAGGGCAGGAAGATAAATGCAGGGGACGTGGTGTATAGTTTCAACAGGATCATTAATAAAAATACCGCAAGCCCCGGTGCATGGATATTTAATAACAAGACCGATACGGTAAACGCATTCAGGGCTGTGAATGATTCTACATTTGAATTAAGACTCAGCAAACCTTTTCAACCAATACTGGGCATTTTAAGTATGCAGTATTGTTCCGTGGTGGCGAAAGAGGCGGTTGAAAAATATGGCAGTGAGTTTCGCCGTCATCCTGTTGGTACAGGGCCGTTCAGCCTGGTGGCCTGGGAAGAAGGGCAGGCCCTGGTATTAAAAAAGAATGATCGTTATTTTGAGAAAGACAGCAACGGCATCAGCCTGCCTTACCTTGATGGTATCAAAGTTTCTTTTTTTGACAGTAAAGCAACAGAATTCCTGGAATTTCAGCAGCGCCGGCTTGATTTTATAAATGATATTGAGGCATCTTTTAAAGATGAGATACTAACTAAAACGGGTAACCTGAAAAAAGAATGGCAAGGGAAATTGGTATTACAGAAACATCCTTACCTGAACATTGAATACCTCGGTATACTGGTGGATGAAAAGAACAAACTTGTGCAATCATCGCCATTGCGGCTGAAAAATATACGCCAGGCAATTAATTACGGGTTCGACAGGAAAAAGCTGATGCTTTACCTGCGTAACTCTATTGGAACAGCTGCAGAAAGTGGTTTTGTGCCACAGGGCTTACCTTCTTTTGATGCAAGTACAGTAACCGGTTATTATTATGACCCGGTAAAAGCCCGGCAATTGATTGCAGCGGCTGGTTATAACTCTGCTAACCCGCTGCCTGGTATAAAATTGCTTACCATACCGGTGTATGCAGATCTTGCAGGTTTTATTGCAAACGAACTAATGCAGTCGGGGATAAATGTGCAGGTGGAAGTTGTTCAAAAAAGTTTGTTACTGGAACTAACCTCTAAATCACAGGCACCGTTCTTTCGTGGCAGCTGGATCGCTGATTATCCAGATGCAGAAAATTATCTCTCTGTTTTTTATGGGAAAAACCCGGCGCCACCCAATTATACCAGGTATAATAATCCTGCTTATGATGCTTTGTATGAAAAAGCAATCGCAGAAAAGAATGATTCAATGCGCTACAACCTGTACCGGCAAATGGACAGGTTGATCATTGAAGATGCGCCAGTAGTGCCTTTGTGGTATGATATGGCCATCCACCTGGTACATACCAATATAAAAGGTTTTGTACCCAATAGTTTAAACCTGCTTGAACTGCGGTACACAAAAAAAATGCCTGCTGGTCAGCAGGCATTGTAAGATCAATGTTTCTTTAATTTATTCTTGAACACTTTCTCAAACTTCTCCACTTTTGGTCTCACCACGAACTGGCAATAGCCTTGTTCCGGATTATTTAAATAATAATTCTGGTGATAATCTTCTGCCGGGTAAAATTTTGTAAAGGGCTCCAGCGTGGTTACAATGGGGTTGTTCCATGCGCCTGATTTATCCAGCTCGGTTTTATATTTTTCTGTTTTTGCCTTTTGTTCATCATTGTGGTAGAAGACCACGCTGCGGTATTGTGTGCCCACATCATTGCCCTGCCTGTTAAGCGTAGTGGGATCATGCGTTTGCCAGAACACTTCCAGCAATTCATCAAAACTGATCTTTGAAGGATCGTAAACAATATTCAAACATTCGGCATGCCCGGTAGTGCCGGAGCAAACTTCTTTATAATTAGGGTTGTTCGTTTGCCCGCCGCTGTAGCCGCTTGTAACTTTTACCACGCCTTCCAGCTGTTGAAAAATAGCTTCTGTACACCAGAAACAGCCTGTGCCAAAAGTAGCTGTATCAAGTTTTGCATTTGATGTGTCCATTGTTTCTTTTGTTTCGTTCATAACCTTTGCTTTGTTGGCATTGCAGCTGCTTGTAAGGATCAGTAAGCCTGCAATTGCAATTACCTGGGATAAAATGATTTTCATTTCCTGACTTTTTAATTCAGCTACGCAAAATTATGAAGAAGAGTTTTGAAGTTTTTTTATCCAACAGTTCTTTAACAATTATAACGGCGCTATGGTTGCAAAGTAAGACCCTAAAACAATCTGTACCTGTCGCCAGGCTGACATCTAAAAGTATTGAAGCAGTTTTTCTTTTAAGGGAACCGGCATTTCACAACGCTTCATGGTTTTGGCTTCCATAAAATACAGTGTTACGTCACCAGTATTCAGCAATTCGTCCTGCTCATTATAAATTTCACTGTGAAAAGTTATTTTATGATGAGCCGGCAATTCTTTTAAGGTGGTTTTTACCGTAAGCAGGTCGTCATATTTCGCCGGGCGGAGAAAACGGCTGTGTATATCCACTACCGGCATTATGATACCCATGGCTTCCACATCTTTGTAAGTATAACCAAGCTGCCTGATGGCTTCTGCTCTTCCTATTTCATAAAACTGTGCATAATGACCGTGGTACACTACGCCCATTTGGTCTGTTAAGGCGTAGTGTACCCGTATCTGTGTTGCTGTTGTAAACATTTATCGCTTATTTATTGATCATGCCATCAATGCTGATGCGGCCCGGACCAAGTAAAAGAATTACAACAAATGTGATTGCAAATAAAGCAGCATGTTCTCCTTCCCCGAAGAGGTCTTTATTATGCCCTTTTACAACAGCCACGATCATTGCAATAATAAGTGGGATAGCAGCCAGCCTTGTAAATAATCCAAGAATGATCAGCGCAGCACAAAAGAATTCTGCAAAAACAAGCAGTGTAAAAGAGATGGTGGGGCTTAATCCGATGAAAGTGGCTTTAAAACCCGGGGCCCATTCCTTAAAGTGAATCAGTTTGTCATAGCCATGTACCAGCATCAGCGTACCAACAGCAATTCTTAAAAAAAGCATGGCTGCATTAAAAGCACCTGCTGAATACTTAACGGAAAGTAGTTTTTTCATTTTGGTTAAACTGTTTTATTTGTTTGAAAGTTTATTTTCTATGGTATTGTCCAGGCTGTATTTGCCTGCACCTCCGATCGCCAGCGTTATAAAACCAATCAGCAGTAAAGCGATCTTTTCACCGCTGCCGGCAACATCAAAATCAAATGACCGGGCTAAAATAAATAACAACCACGCTGATACTACTGACGCAGCCAGCCGGGTACCTAATCCAACAAGAACAAGTATACCACCACCCAATTCCACCACCATTACCAGTATTTGTGATATAGTGGAGCCAAGTCCAATAAAATTCATTGAACCATTCTCTTCATCATTAAAGTTGATGATTTTCTCGTATCCATGATAGGTCATCAAAGCACCCATGCCAAGCCGTAACGCAAGCAGGGCGGTATTATATGTTGCTGGGCTCTTTGATGAAAAAAAATTCTTCATGAGGTAAATGTTTTAAGACAGCTCCTGTTTTATGCTTTGTTTAACAGAAAAGCAAATGTAATTTGTTTTCTTTATAACAGTTATCCACTTATTAACATACCTGTTGGAACGGTGTTTGCACAATAGCAGGTAAACCTAATTTTGCAAACAATAATGCGAATGACTGAAACCCATATCATGAAGCAAAAGGTAATTCTTATAGTTTTTTTCTCGTTTTTTTTCGTCCCTGTATTTTCCCAGTTAACACATGTTTACACGGATAAAGAAAAAAAGTTCAAAGATGCAAAAGAGCTTTTTATTAAACAGCAGTATGCACTGGCTTACCCATTGTTGCAACAGGTAAAAGACGACAATCCTGAAAATCAAAAAAGCAATAACACCTACCTGAATGACGATGTAAATTATTACTTTATTGTTTGCCGGCTTAAACTTCAGATACCGGCAGCAGAGCAGGAAGCGGTACATTATATCGACTGGGTGAATAATACACCAAGGTCTGAACTGATGAGTTATCACCTGGGTAAATTTTATTTTCAGCGGGATGATTTCAGCAACGCAATACGGTATTATGAAAATGCAGGTCTTTCAAACCTTAGTAATGAAGAAGTGGCAGATGCCAAATTTGAAATGGCCTATTGTTACTTCAATTTAAAAAGATTCAGTGAAGCAAAACCATTGTTCGGCGAGATCATACAATTACCGGAGAATAAGTATTATATCCCCGCCAATTATTATTATGGTTTTATTGCCTTCAATGACCGCCAGTATAATGATGCACTCAAATCTTTCAGGCTGGTGGAAAGCCGGGATGAATATAAAGGTGTGGTGCCTTATTACATCGCACAGATATTTTATTTCCAGGGAAAAAAAGATGAGACTATCCGTTACAGTGAAAGCGTTTTAAGCAGGGGCGGTCTTTATTACGAAAAAGAAATGAAACTGCTGCTGGGCCAGATCTATTTTGAAAGAAAGAATTTTTCAAAAGCACAGCCGCTGCTGGAGTATTATGTAACCAACAGCTCTAAAGTAAGCAAAGAAGTATTGTATGAGCTGAGTTATTGTTACTATGAAGCTAAACAATGGACAAAGGCTATAGATGGTTTAAAACAGCTGAGCAATGAAAAAGATTCGCTTGGGCAAAATTCCATGTACCTGCTGGGCGACTGTTATTTAAAAACAGGTCAGAAAGCTAATGCAAGAAATGCCTTCCAGTTTTGTGCCTATAACAGCAGCAATAAAAAGCAACAGGAGATATCACGGTTTAATTACGCAAAACTTTCTTATGAACTCGGTTACCAGGATGTCGCATTAACAGAATTGCAGCGTTTCATCAGGGATTATCCCGGTTCACCGTATCAAACAGAAGCCAAGGAGATCCTGGTAAGCTTGCTTACAAGCACCAGCAATTTCAGGGAAGCGCTGGCGTTGTATGAATCTTTTGACAGGCCCACGCCCGTTATGCAAAAAGTATATCCAAGGATATTGTATGGCCGTGCGGTTGAGTATATGAATGACCAGCAGATAGCAAAAGCAGATGAATTGTTTACAAAGATCCTGCAGCTGCCTGCATCTGATGTAACACCATATACACATTTCTGGAAAGGAGAGATCGCTTACCGGTCTTATAAATATGATGAAGCCATCCGGTTTCTTACATTCTTCACTCAGAATGCTGCGGCAGCACAGGGAGAGGCCAATTATACCAATGCCCGTTACGATCTTGGTTACAGCTGGCTGAAAAAAGAATCTTATAAACAGGCGCTCGGCTTTTTTGAACCGGTTGCAAAATATGCCGTTACCGCATCTTATATCGAACAGGATGCTTATGTAAGAAGTGCCGATTGTTATTACATGCTGAAAGATTTTACGAAGGCTAACAGTATGTACGAGGCTGTTATCAACAATGCATTGCAGCAAAGTGATTATGCTGTTTTTCAAAAAGCAATGATAGCGGGTATCAAAAGTTCTGCAGGGAAAGTTTCCACGTTAAATACGCTGATACGCCAGTATCCGCAAAGCAGCCTGGTACCTGATGCCAACATGGAAATTGCAAACACTTACATTGCTGATGAAAAATTTGCTGATGCGGTTCCGGCATTGAAAAATATATTGACGCTTTCAAATGCCGGCGGGCTAAAACCCAAAGCATACCTGCAGCTTGGACTGGTTCATTACAATATGAACAAAAACAATGAAGCGCTTTCTTACTACCAGCAGTTGCTGCAGTTGTACCCGCAGTCGCCAGAGGCTGATGAAGCGCTGGATAATATTAAAAGTATTTATGTGGAAGAAGGCAGGCCAAATGAATACGTGGTGCTGATGCAGAAAAATGGTAAAACAATTTCTGTTAGTGAGGCAGATTCATTAACCTATACTTCTGCGGAATTAAAATATAATAACAATGATTGCAATGCAGCCATTACAGGCTTTAATAATTATCTCTCCCAGTACCCGAATGGTGCTTTTGCACTGGAGGCAAATTATTTCCGTAGTGAATGTTACGCTAAGAATAAAGACTGGACCAATGCATTAACAGGCTATAAATATGTAAATGGGAAAGGACTTAATAAGTTCTTTGAAAAAGCAACCCTTGCTGCTGCGCAAATACTTTATATAGAAATGAAGGATTATGCAGAGGCAAAAAAATACTTTGAATCACTAAGAACCGGTGCTGTAAACCAGGATAACCAACTGGAAGCACTGCGTGGACTGGTTCGTTGTTATTATCAGTTAAAAGATTATTCCCAGGCAAATGATGCAGCAAAAGAACTGGTGGCCAGGAAAGGTATCAGCACCGATGATAAGTCTATTGGTTATATAGTGCTGGGTAAATCACAGCAAATAAATAATGACTGTGCGGCTGCCATCAGCTCTTTTAAATCATGCGCTGCCATTAACCGCTCTGCATGGGGCGCTGAGGCAAGGTATGAAATAGCGAACTGCCAGTTCAGCCTGAAGAATTATGCTGCAGCCGAAAAAGCTGCACAGGTGGTAATCAAAGAAACCGGCAGTTACGATTACTGGGTTACCAAATCGTACATACTGCTGGGAGATATTTTTATGCAGCAAAAAGATTATTTCAATGCCAAAGCCACTTACCAGAGTGTGGCACAAAATGCTGGTGTTGCGGAACTGAAAGCAGAGGCCCAGCAGAAATATGACAGGGCAGTGACAGAAGAAAAAAATGTTTCCAAACTTGATAATTGATCATGAAAGTATATAACCCATTTATGCAAACTGTAAAACCCGTCTTCCTGCTGTTATCTATGCTTACTGTGTACAATGCAGGTTTTGCACAGGCAGGCAAGGATACGGCTAAAAAACAAACGATTGATATTACTTCAAGTTATAAACCGGTATTGCGTAATTCAGTAAAAATAAATTTCTCAGCCACGCAATTAAATGCAGATACATCCAAATCTATCCAGGCTTATAATATTCCTGCACAGAATTTATTTTATACCTACCAGCCGGGTTCACTAAAACCACTGGCGCTACAGCTGGACACTGCACTGGAACTGGGTGACAGGAATTTTATAAAAGCAGGTTTTGGTAACTACACCACGCCTTACGTAAAAGCAGGCTTTAGTTTTGGAGATGGAAAAACATCTTTATTGAATATCTATGGAGATTTTATTTCTTCCATTGGCAGTATCCGGAACCAGGATTTTTCTGCCGGGTCAGTAAAAGCGGCCGGCAGTTACTTTACTCCCAAAAGTGAAGTATATGGCAGTGCAACCATTAGCCAGCAGGATCATTATTTATACGGCTATGATCACACCGCTCACAGTTTTATTAAAAGCGAGATCCTGCAGCGTTTCCAGGACTTTGACCTGAAAGGAGGGATAAGAAACCGGGAAGCCACCGGCAGCGGTATCAATTACAGTCCCAACCTGGAAGTAATACTGTTTAACAATAAAGACAAAGCATCAGAAAGAACCTTTATTGCTGAAGTACCGATTGAGAAAACGATCGATGATGTATTCTCCGCAAGGCTTGCTGTAAAAGCAGACCTTACGAGTTATTCAACAAAGAACCTGGACTCGAATGTGAAATTCGGCAATAATATTTTCCATATAGCGCCGGAAATAGTGTATGCCAAACCGTTATTTAATATTCATGCCGGTATTACACCAACCTGGGATAATGGTAAAGTGGCGGTATTTCCCAATATATATGGAGAGGCCCAGTTGTTACAAAAATCCTTTTTAGTACAGGCTGGTCTTACAGGACGGTTTGTAAAAAATACCTTCCGTAACCTTACCGCCATCAACCCTTATTTGCAGACGATCGATACAAGACTAAATACAAAAGAGATAGAATTATACGGAGGCATTAAAGCTACTTTGAACAAACATTTCAACTTCAGCGCAAAGGCAGGGTTGATCCGTTACACCAATTTTCCATTCTTTGTAAATGATACAGCAGATGGTAAAACTTTTGTGCTGAGCAACGACAGTAAAGTAACGGACCTGCGGCTTCATGCTGACCTGAGTTTTATAAGCCAGGATAAATTTACGATTACAGGCGGCCTTACTTTTAACGGCTACACCGGTATGCAGAACAATGATAAGGCCTGGGGAACCATACCGCTGGAACTGAATGCTTCTATGCGCTGGTGGGCCTTTAAGAAAGTGCTCATAAAAGGAGATTTTATGGCATTCAGCGGCGGACCTTACCTGTTGAAAGATGGGACAAACAAAACGCTCAGTGGTGCTGCCGACCTGAGTGCTGGTGTTGAGATAACGCTTACAAAAAACATCAGTGCCTGGGCCGATATCAACAATATATTTAATAATAAATACCAGCGCTGGCATAATTACCCGGTTTATGGCCTGAACGCACTGGCGGGAGTGATCGTGAGATTTTAATCTCTTCAATACTGTTTGTATTTTAAATATCTATACGGATATTTGCAATCATGTTATTTTAAAGCGCAGTAATGTATAACCTGATTGCCTCTTCATTTCTCCAAAAAAAACATTGCCACCTGCCTGGCATAGGCGATCTTACATTGGTTACACATCCTGCAGAAACTGATTTTGTAAATACGGCTATCAAAGCACCCAGGGAAGAATTTACATTTACCCCGGTTGCCAATGGGCGGATTGTTTTTAATGAATTTTCCGCCATCAGTGAATTAATGAAGCGGAAACTGGAAGAAGATGGTACTGTAGAACTTACCGGTATTGGCATTTTCAGCAAAGAACCTTCCGATGACACCATACGTTTCAGCCCATTAAAACTTGATCCTGTTTTTTACCCACCGGTAACAGCAGAAAGAGTAATCCGCCAGGATGCTGAACATGCCATTCTTGTAGGCGATAAGGAAACCACTAATACAGCAATGTCTGACTTTTACAGTGAGAAAGAAAAGGTCAAGGACAGGTGGTGGATATGGGCGCTTGTTTTAGGAGGCATTGCAATTGGCGCAATAGCCTATTATCTTTCACAGTACGGGGTTAACAGCTTTGGTAATATTATAAAACCCTGATCTCCTTTTTTATTTTTGACCTGGTTCAATAAAAAAGGAGGAAGCATTGCTTCCCCCGGGAATATCACAAGGAATATATCTTTAGAACCTCGGGCAGGGAATACCCTTTTCTTCAGTTGCTCTTTTTATATAAATAATAGAAAATTCAGAACCACCACGGCTGGCTGTTGCTGCTTTAAGACTTGAAATATTTACATCGTAACTGGCGCCAATTCTTAAACCACCGGTTTCAATACCGATATAAGGAATCACCGCATCATTTACCCTCATCCAGGCACCGGCAAAAACACTCGTTGGGTTAGTAGCTTCTTTATTGAGACCGGCTTCAATTGCACCACCAAATACAAATTCACTTGCCTTGTTTTGCATCTGGTAAATGGCTGAAGTATTTACAGTCAGCATTTCTGTGATTGGGAATGCACCACCACCATGGATGGTCATTCTCGAAGCCAGGTTCCAGGTTTTATCAATAAAACTCAGGCTTGGTTTGTTAATATGGTAAACAGATACGCCCACATAGTAGTTATTTAACCCGTTACTTGAACCTGAATAAAGCAGGCCGGCATTCATATCCATATAGTTCTGGTTGGTGCCGTTGCCAAAGGTTTCCTGTGTTGGATTGGTAAAGCCGTTTGCTGTAAGCTGGTCTTCAAAAGTCAGCTTATTCCTGTCAAGCGTAACGCTGCTGAAAGTGGCCTGGAAGCCGCCACCAATCGTATTGTAACCATCTTCATCCAGCGCCCTGTGGTAACTGAGAGAGATGGAGCCATAGTTTAATTTTAATGCGGCATCAGCACTTTGATCACTCAACCCGGAAATACCAATTCCAAACACGTCACCGGTTGGGATCTTGCTTTTTAATATGCTGAAATCAAGTGAAGCTGAAGTGGTTACATAGGCTTTTGGTATGGATGGCCACTGGTCCCTGTGGTTAGCTGCCAGTCTTAATTGCCCGTCAAACTTACCTGTAAATGCTGGGTTAAGCGTAAGGGGAGAAGCAAAAAACTGTGAAAAGTGCGGATCCTGGGAAAAAGCTGTGGCGGATAAAACCAAAGCAGTAAAAATCGATAATAGTTTCCTCATTGCTTTTATGTTCTGAAGCTTAAAGATAGTGATTTGCAGTTAAATGCTGCATTGCCGCTGTTAATATTTAGCAGGCGGCTTATATTCGGATAACACCTGTTAAAACGCTATTTACAGGAACTAAATTATATCCCGGCCGGAAAATTAGCAATACTCAGTCTGTGGTAGCGGCTCAGGATTGCATTTTTGCGCCAAATGCCAGGTCGCCTGCATCACCAAGACCGGGTACAATATAGCCTTTAGCGGTAAGCTCATCATCAATATCACCACACCAGATCGTGGCTTTTGGTACTTCCCGGAGTACGTATTCAATACCAACGGTACAGCCAATGGCACAAACGATATGAATATCTTTTATATCACCTTCGTCTTTTAGATATTGAACAGATTTTACCAGCGAGGCGCCTGTAGCTATCATCGGGTCACTGATAATTACAACTTTACCATCCAGTTCGGGGCAACTCATGTATTCAAGGGCTATTTCAAAACTTCCGTCAGCATGATGTTTACGGTAGGCGCTGATAAAGGCATTTTCACCTTTATCAAAGTAGTTCAGCAAGCCGGTATGCATCCCAAGACCGGCCCTTAGTATGGTTGCAAGTACAGGTTGGTCCACCAGCATTTTGCAACTGGCGATACCCAGTGGCGTGGTTATTTCCTTTTCCTCCCAATCCAGTTTTTTGCTGATCTCGTACGCACATACTTCAGCAATTCTTTCCAGGTTGCGGCGAAAACGCATGCGGTCGTTTTGTACTTCTACATTCCGTAATTCACCCACCCAGTTGCTCACTAAAGAATGATATTCGCTCAGGTTTACAACCATGAATATAATTTTGAAATTTTGAAATTAGTATTTGATATTGCACTGCTGCAATGTTGTAAAAATAGGGATTAAATTTTCAAAACAAATGATTTACAGGGCAATTGGTATTATGAGCGGCAGTTCTTTAGACGGGCTGGATATAGCTTTTACGGAATTTACTGAAACGGGCGGCAAGTGGTCCTATGAAATTATAGTGGCAGATTGTATTGAATACGATACTTTATTGCGTTCACAACTGGCAGAGGCCATTCATTTAAATGCGCTGAATTATCAATTGCTGCATACTGCCTATGGTCATTATATTGGCGGGGAGGTAAATAAATTTATTGCGGCACATAATCTTCATCATAAAGTTCACCTGGTGGCTTCGCATGGTCACACCACTTTTCATTTGCCGGCAAAAAAAATGACAGCCCAGTTGGGTGATGGGGCGGCAATAGCTGCCGTTACAAAATTGCCCGTGGTAAGCGATCTGCGGAGTCTTGACATTGCCCTGGGAGGGCAGGGGGCACCTATTGTTCCTGTAGGCGAAAAGCTCTTATTTGAGGGATACAATTTCTTTTTAAATATTGGCGGTATTGCAAATGTTTCTGTAAAGAAAGGAGATAATTATATCGCTTATGATATATGCGCTGCCAACAGGGTATTGAATATGCTGGCCCAGCAAAAAGGTTTTGAGTTTGATGAAGGAGGTAAACTAGCGGCAGCTGGAAAAGTAAATAATGCCTTATTGGAATATTTGAATAGTTTGGAATATTATCAACTGCCTTATCCTAAATCACTCGCAAACAGTTTTGGTATCGAGGTGGTTTATCCTGCAATACAAGCCGCAGGTGTATCAACTGAGGATGCCCTTAGTACGTATACAGAACATATCTGTTCGCAGGTATACAATGCCGTTAGCAATTTTGCCGGTGATGCCGGTTTAAAAATGCTGGTTACAGGCGGTGGTGCCTTTAATCGTTTTTTAATTGAACGGTTGAGTACTTTATTAACTCCCCTAAATATTGAAGTAGTGGTACCGGAAGAAAACCTTGTAAAATATAAAGAAGCAGTAATTATGGCTTTGATAGGCATATTACGCTGGCGGGAAGAACCGAATACCCTGCCATCTGTTACGGGTGCATTGCAGGCTGGTATTGGCGGTGCACTATGGCTGGGCGGGCAGGGATGATAATTAACACGCTTTTTGATTAATATTTACTTTCATTGCAAAAATATTTACATGAAAAAGATCCTTTTGCCGGCCGTTGTATCAATATTATTTACTGCAGCCTGCACCTCAAAAGCTGCTAAAGAAAAAACAGAGAAGGAAAGTTATGAGCAGGCAAAAGAGAGCCTGGAGCAAAGGGAGAAAAAAAATCCTGTTTCATTTTTAAAGGTTACCAGTAAGGATAAACATAACCTGATCGGCCAAACCGTGATAAAAGGAACCATTGCCAATGATGCAAAAGTGTGCATATATAAGGATGTGCAGCTTGAATTGTCTTTTTTCAGCAAAACAGGCGTTTTACTTGAGAAGGATAGTGAAACCATCTATGAAGTAATAGCACCGGGTAAGAGTGCAGATTTTAAAACAAAATATTTTGCACCAAAAGGGACTGACAGCGTGGCCATAAAGATACTTTCTGCAAAAACCGACTAATTTTTTTTCACATACCCGGCACCGTAATTACACTGCTTTTTGCATGTTTTTACTGCCTGTACACAGTGTCAATGCCTGTAAAAGCCCGGGTTTTCAAAAAAAATACTGCTGTCTTCAATAAATATTTAACGACTTCGTTTAATACCACAACTGTAGTACTCTCTACGCAAAACCTTTTCCCAAATTAACCACGATTTTTTTCCGTGCTGCAAAGCACACCTGTAAGGCATTGCTGCCTGCACACGGATATGCTTTGCATTAAACATGCTTCCCGCCATGTAATGGCAGTTGTATGTGCACTGCAAAACCAGGACAACTGAACTAAGAATCCAATATAAATGAATAACCGGCCGACAATACGATTTTTTTATGCAATAAACAGCAACGCAATAAAACAGTTACTGTTTACAATTGCTTTTCTTCTTGCAGGCAAAATGATATTTGCACAGGCATTATCCCTTACCGTTAGCCAGGTTGCCGGCAACTGTGTTTCCAATGCACAGGTAAATGCAACTGCTTCAGGTGGCACTCTTCCATATCAATTCAGGTTAACAGCAGGTGCTGCAGGTTCAACTTACCCAACAGCCTGGCAGAGCAGTACTAATTTTCCCGGGTTAAGAGCCGGCACATATACTGTTCAGGTACAGGATAACCTGGGTGCAGTTGCCGGCAGGAATATAAATGTTACTACTACCTATACAAGCCTTGCCATCACAACTGTTGCTGTAAAAAACAATTATTGCCCTTTAAGCCCAGATGGAAGAATAACAATAACTGCAACCGCCGGTAAAACGCCATACATATATGAGTTGCTCCAGGGTAGTACAACCGTAGCAGGTCCGCAAAACAATAATGTATTTAATAATCTTACAGAAGGAAACTATACCGTGCAGGTAACTGATGCCTGTGGTGAGATCAGGACATACAATTCAACGCTCTTATTGACTGACTTTAAATGGAAAGATGTAAAAAACTCTGATGTGGACTTTATTGTAACGGGTGCCGGTCAAAATAAAGCGGCTGCTCCATTTGATACAACAAAATCAAGTAATATCCACGACGGGCCCATATTATTTACTTGTGATTCGGTAACCTTCCGTATGGTTAACTCCCTGTTGTATGCTGGTAGTGAAACCCCTTCCCGGGGCGTTTTCCGGAGGGTATATATAAAAGACCTGGCTTCGGGAGCTATTATGTGGGATTATACCTACAGGGCATCCGACTTTCCCGGTAATGAATATACAAGCCCTTCTGTGCATCTTAAGATAAATACCAATTACCGTTTTTATTTTGATGATCTGTGTAATGATGTGGATTCTGCGGACAGGAATTACAGTTACAATAACACTAATAATTTTTACATCTCCGGCATGGCACAGCGTATGTGCAACGGGTATGAAATGGATATCCTGCATCCAACTGATTTTAACACGAAGAACAGGTATGTGAACCCGTATGATACCATTACCATTATAGGTTCCACACTGGCTGGTGATACAATGATTGGCAAAAGAGTTATTAAAAATTTTGCTGACGTAACCAAAAGTCAAACACTGAGTTTCAGGGGCGTTACACCAGGCAATACTTATACTATTGAAGTTAGGACCATGTGTGGTGCTTATACAAAATCTGCCCTGCTTAATTTTCCCCCACTCTTAAGTGTTACACCGAATATAAATGATTATGCATGTAAACTAAATACGGCAGGCGTACAGCTTGTTATAAACAACTATACTGTTTCTTCTGATAAAGTAAGATACAGGATCAACAGCGGGCCTGCTTCTTTTACAGATAACAACGGCAATGTATATGCTATAACCTATCCTGTTATTGACAGTTTAAGTTCAACAGCAGGATTTGCTATGCGTAATTTTCCACCCGGTACTTACAGTATTGATTACTGGGATGCCTGCGGCTACATGGCACCCGTCACTACCGTAACAGTGGGTTCAAATGATATTTTAAAACTGAACGGAATGGTGACTGTAAACCAGCAATGCCCTGGCGCAAGCAGTATAACTTATAATAATCTTTCAACACGTAATATGCGTTGTGGTTTTTTCTTCCAGAAAAAAAATGCTTCAGGCATATACGCAACAGTTTCAAGTAGCAATTATACAACTGCAACATTCCCATCCTCGTTAACCTTTTCTGCGTTGGCTGACGGCGAATACAGGATACTTATTCTTCCTTACAATAATGGTATTCCGACAGGAACTTATAAAGGACCAATAACGAATGCTTCCTGTGATACATTTTTTAACCAGGCAATCACCCTGCAATATCAATTACCAGCAATAAAGAGTGCCGAGGGTTATGTTTGTATACCCGGCAGCAATGATGGGAAAATTATCCTGCATGGAGCAAAAGGTACATCGCCATATGAATTCCAGCGGGTGGATGGCAGTGGTAATGCTTTAACGGCTTACCAGCCTGACAGCCTCTTCACCGGGCTTGCAAGAGGTTTGCATAATTTCCGTATCCGTGATAATTGTGGTAACGCCACACTTGCCGCATTTTCAATAGATACTTTAAAACCAGTACCGGTTTCACCCAATAGTACCTGTTATGTACCAGGTAATGACCTTACGCTGACTGCCGACACAATTTTTAGTGCATCGTATTCCTGGAATTATAAATCTTTTACATCCGGTACAGTTGTGCCTGTATCAACTGGAAGATCCGTGACCATACCATCCCTTGATGACAGTAAATGGGGCACTTATACGGTAACATATACCACGCCCGGATGTAGCACAGCTAAAAGCACTGATATCGTTGTTACTAACTGCTTTGTGCTTCCTGTGCATGTGCTTCCATTTACTGTTAAATTAAATGAGTATTACGAACCGGATATGAGCTGGAGTGTGCCGGATGAAAAAAGCATACGTGAGTATGAAATACAGTACAGCTATGATGGTATCACATGGATCATGGCTGCAACGCTTCCTGCTGCACACAATGAAGCATCCGGTGGCAACAAATATGCTTATCATATTGCTAAAAAGATACAGGGAAAAGTCTACTACCGGTTACGTGTGGAAGATAACGATGGCGACTACAGGTATAGCCGTACCATTTCAGTGGCAGGTAACGAAATAAAAAAACTGGTTAAAGTATTTCCAAATCCTGCCAGTGACCGGATCACCATCAGTATTTCAGGATATAAAAATACCGTGATTGGAAAGATCTTTAATGCTTCCGGGCAATTGCTGATTACAAAGGAACTTTCTAATGGAAATAATGTAATATCAACCGACAGGCTGTATACCGGTAATTACCTGCTCGTGCTGGATGAGAACGGTAAACAGGATGTTTACAAATTTATAATCGCTAAATAAAAACCGCTGAGGTTACACTGGCGGTACACAATTCTGACTGCAGAGATAAAACAACCCCCGAAGTGGTATTTCTATACCGGCTTCCTTTTTTAAATGAATTGTTTAAAGCAATTCATACTGTTTAATCTATTGCGTCATGAATATAAAATTACTCAGTGTTGTTGTATGCTTGTTTGTACACAAGTTTTTACCGGCACAATCCTTAAGTTTAACTGCTGCCCAGGTAGCGGGCAACTGTTCTTCCAATGCTCAAATAAATGCAACAGTAACTGGTGGCACCGCTCCTTATATATTTCGCTTAACAGCAGGTGCCGCAGGGGTTACATACCCCACTGCATGGCAGAACAGTACCAATTTTTCCGGGTTAAAACCCGGTGCATATACAGTACAGGTACAGGATAATATTGGAGCTGTATTCAGCAGGAATGTTACTGTTACTTCAACGTATGTAAGTTTAAACCTCAGTAATGCAACCAGTACACCCAATAAATGCCCTTTAAGTCCGAGTGGCACTGTTACTGCAACTGTTTCTGCAGGCCGTACACCTTATTCGTACAGGCTGTTACAGGGAGTTGCAGAAATAAAACCAGCCCAGGCCAGCAATACATTTACTTCGGTTACAGATGGCAGTTATACAGCTGAGGTGACGGATGCATGCGGTGAAATACGAACCTATGCTGTTACGGTGGCATTGAATGATTATAAATGGGCTGATATAAAATCAGGCGATAATGGCTTTGTGAACAGCGGTTATGGCGGAGGCTTCCCTGCAGCACCGTTTGACACAACAAAGCAGAGTAATATTTATGATGGCCCATTATTATTTACCTGTGATTCTATTGCTTTCAGGATATTTAATACGCTTACATATAACGGAAATGATCTGCCTGCAAGAAACGCCTGGCGGCGGGTTTACATCAAACAACTGTCTACTAATAATATCATATGGGATTATACCTACCGGCCCAGTGACTGGCCTGGCGGTTATACCAGTCCTTCTGTTCATTTAAAAATAAATACGGATTACCGTTTTTATTTTAATGACCTGTGTAATGATATTGACTCTGCTGACAGGAATTATAATTATGCCAATACGGATTATTATGTTCCCAGTTCAGGAGCATTAAAAACATGTGGCGGTTACCAGTTAAGTGGCTCAGTACCGAGCAACTGGAATACGAAGAACCGCTACAATAATCCCTACGATACCATTACTATTATTTCGTCTACACTTGCAGGTGATACAATGGTAGGAAAACGTACGCTCCTGAACTATGCAGACCGGGCATTGAACCAGGGGCTTGTTATTTCAGGAATTACACCCGGTAATACTTATACGTTAAGAGTAAATAATTCCTGTACAACGTATACAAAAAGTGTTTATGTAAATATGCCAACGGCGCTCAATGCTAATATTACATCTGCATCAGGCGCCTGTAAAGTAAATACGGCACTCCTCCAGATCAATATTGGCGGTTATCCAAATGTTAATGGTAAAATGACATACCGCATCAACAGCGGCCCTGCTTCTTTTACTGACATAAATGGTAATACCTTTCCCATCAGCTATCCAATAACAGACAGTATTGGATATGGTAACAGGATCTCAATAAGGAATTTTCCAAAAGGAACCTACAGTATTGATTTTTGGGATCAATGCGGTAATACTGTACCAACCATGAACTATACAGTTACAGATGCAGAGGTATTAAAGTTATCAGGAAGTATATCGGGCACACAGCAGTGTGCAGGTGCCAGCAGTATTACCTATAATAATATTTCTTCGCAACGTTTTGTGGGTGCAGTGTCTTTATTAAAAAAGAATGCTGCCGGTAATTATGTAGCTGTAACCAGCAGCCCGCAATATAACTCATCCACCATGCCGGCCTCTGTTGTATTTCCTTCTCTGGCAGACGGCGATTACCGGGTGATTGTACTGACATCAAATGCTGTGTTGCTTGCGGCACCTGTACCGCCTGCCACCTGTGATACATTGTTCAAACAGGATATTACGCTCGCTTACCAGTTACCAATCATTGATACTGCAGATGGTTTTGTTTGTACACCGGGTGCAAATGATGGTAAAATAACATTGTATGGAACAAGGGGTGTGCGGCCTTACCAGTTTCAAAGAGTGGATGGTGCAGGCAATCCCTTAACACCGTATCAAACAGACAGTGTATTTACAGGGTTGACACGGGGATTGCATAATTTTCGTATTAAAGATAATTGTGGTAATGCTACTTTATTTGCTTACCAGGTGGATACTTTAAAGAATTTGACCATTACGCCTAATACATCCTGTTACAATCCCGGGGATCCATTAACTTTAACCGCAGACAGTATTTACCAGGCTTCTTATTCCTGGAGCTATAAATCCACGCCTGCTTCTGCAGCATCAGTGATCGCCAATACAAGAACACTTTATTTTTCTTCATTGAACAGCAGTCACTGGGGCATTTATACTTTAAGCTACACAAAACCTGGTTGTGCCACTTTAAAAAGTACCGATGCCGTGGTGGTAAGTTGTATTATCCTTCCGGTGCAGCTGCTTTCCTTTAATGCTTATGCAGATAATAAATGTGAAACAAATATCCAGTGGAAATGTGACCTGACGGAGTACATCCGGTCATTTGAAATTCAAAAAAGTTATGACGGCGTAACATGGGAGTTGGCAGGTACTATTGGTAATAAAGGCCGTGGTATAAGCAGTTATTCATTTCATGATAACCAGCCATTGTTTGGTAAAACATTTTACCGCCTTCGCATTACTGATATGAACGGGGAGAATATTTTCAGCAACAGTAAAGAGATAAAGACCAATTGCAAAATAAGATCTGCACAGGTTTATCCCAACCCGGTAAATGATAAACTTACAGTGGCTGTCACCGGTTTCTCCAGTAATATTACCGTGAATATATACAGTACAGCCGGCCAGTTACTATTGTCCAAAAAGATAATAGCAGGAATCAATACACTGAATACTGCCGTATTACCTGAGGGACAATATAATCTTGTTGTAAATGATGATGAAGGAAGGGTTTCCAGTCAAAAGATACTTGTAAAGCGGTAGGGGAATTTAAATGGTTATTTGAACTCTCCAAACACTTTTCTTAGTTCTCCCGCAATTTCTCCAAGGGTACAATAGTGCTCTACCGCTTCAATTACAAGCGGCATCAAATTGCTGTTAGTTTTTGCTGCTTCGTTTATTTTAGCCAGGCAGCTGATGGCTTTTGTCCCATCCCGTTTTTCCTTCAGTTTTTTTATTTTTTCTGATTGTACCTGGCGGATGCTGTCATCAATTTTAAAGCCGGGTACTTCCGTATCATGATCGATCCTGAATTTATTCACGCCAACAATTATTTTCTCGCCACTTTCAATCTGCTGCTGGTATTCATACGCACTCCGGGCAATTTCGTCCTGCATAAAGCCCTGTTCAATGGCCGCCACACTGCCGCCCATTGCATCGATCTTTTCAATTAATGCATTGGCTTTTGTTTCCAGTTCCGTTGTGAGTGATTCAATAAAATAACTGCCCGCCAGCGGGTCTACTGTATCAGGGGCGCCACTTTCAAACGCAACGATCTGTTGGGTACGCAGTGCTATCCGGGCAGCTTCTTCAGTGGGCAAGCTCAGCGCTTCATCATACCCGTTTGTATGCAAACTTTGTGTGCCGCCGATTACAGCAGCAAGAGTTTGTATAGTTACCCTGGCAACATTGTTCAATGGCTGTTGTGCGGTTAAGGTAGCACCACCTGTCTGCGTATGAAACCGCAGCATCATAGCCCGTGGATCTGTGGCGCCCTGTTCTTTCATCATCGTTGCCCACATTTTCCTGGCAGCCCTGAATTTTGCTACTTCTTCAAAAAGGTTGTTATGTGCATTGAAAAAGAAAGAGAGACGTTTACCAAAAACATTGATATCCATTCCTTTTTCCTTCGCAGCTTTCACATATGCTTTGCCGTTAGATAAGGTAAATGCCACTTCTTGTACAGCAGTGCTGCCTGCTTCCCGTATATGATAGCCGGAAATGGAAATAGTGTTCCATTTAGGCAATTCTTTGGCACACCATTCAAAAATATCGGTTATGATACGCATAGAGGGACGGGGAGGGTAGATGTAGGTACCCCTGGCGGCATATTCTTTTAAGATGTCATTTTGTATGGTACCGGATATCTTGCCCAGGTCAGCACCCTGTTTTTTTGCGAGTGCAACATACAATGCCAGTAAGATAAACCCGGTAGCATTGATGGTCATGGAAGTGGATACGGCTTCCAGTTTTATACCTTTGAACAATATTTCCATGTCCTCAAGACTGTCGATAGCTACCCCAACTTTTCCTACTTCCCCTTCTGCCAGCGGATGGTCGCTGTCATAACCAATTTGTGTTGGCAGGTCAAATGCCACACTTAGCCCACTCACCCCCTGTGATAAAAGATAATGGTACCGCTTATTACTTTCTTCTGCTGTACTGAAGCCGGCGTATTGCCGCATGGTCCAGAGTTTGCCCCTGTACATATCCGGTTGTATACCTCTTGTGAAAGGAAACTCGCCAGGCTGATTTGGTGCTGCGGGTGAAAGATCGCTGTCTGTATAAAGTGTTTTTATTTCAATGCCGGAATCGGTGTATACTTTTTTCATACAGCAGTTTTAGCAGGCAAAATATTACATTAATTTCTTTGCTTCAAATTGTAAAGCCTCCAGTATCACAGGACTTAGTTCTGCCTTGGGATTGGCAGAATATTCAAGCAGGCGTTTACTCAGTTCAATAGCAGGAGCATGTGGTGGTAACATGGCTGCAATCTGGTTGATAATATAGGCATTCTGGTCTTTTAAATTGACGATGGCTTTCCACATTTCATTGCTCACATATATCTGCTGGCTTACGTTGTACTCATATTCAGTACGGATGGTCTCAAGCAATGCCAGTTGATAGTCCACCACTGAATGGTCAGAAAAGGAAGTCCTTGACACAAGACTTTTCAATGATATCCTGTCTGCAAATAGGGTAAGTCTTTCCAGTGCCTGCAACTGCAATTTCAAGGTGTTACTGTTCATGCCCAGCCTTTCCTTTAATTCATCTTTCATCCCCTTGAACTCGGCCAGTAACCAGGCAATACAGATAAAAAACACAAACATCACTGCCATCTGCACATCCTGTATAGTAATCTCTAATAAAATCATTCGTAGGTTTATTTGCTGCAAAACTACGATAATTAATGCCCCGATTATTTCCCTTTTTCGCAATACCGCAGTTAAGGACAATTTTAAAAAACTGGTTATTTTTGTACTAAATAAGTTCAATATGGAAACAGTTACATTGGCGCCTGTTACATTTACGGCAGGAGCAATAAATGAAATAAAGCGGCTGATGTCGGCCGAAGGATTTGATAAAGAGCAGTTGTTGCGTGTAGGCGTAAAAGGCGGCGGCTGTAGTGGAATGAGTTATGTACTGGGTTTTGATAAGCCTTCGGAAAAAGACAGTCATTTTGAAATTGAAGGTATTCCCTGTATTATGGATAAGACCCACAGTATCTATTTGATGGGGATGGAAGTGGACTGGCAGGATGGCCTTAATTCCAGGGGTTTTACTTTTAACAATCCTAACGCCAGCAAAACCTGTGGCTGTGGTACTTCGTTCGCAGTATAAGTAGTTAATATATACAATAAAAATGGCCATTCTTAAGAATGGCCATTTTTATTGTAAAGCTGCTTATCTTATTAAAAGCAAATTGTTTTTTGCAACATTCCTGATACACTTATTATTCGCCCACACATACACAATAAAATTGCCTGCACTTTGAGCTTTTCCCATAAATCTTCCATCCCAGCATTCATTGATATCTCTTGTATGAAATACCCTTTCTCCCCAGCGGTTGTAGATAGACATCTCAAAACCTTTTAGTGTTCCATTGGCATGTATCCTGTAACAGTCATTATGCCCGTCACCATTAGGAGAAAAAGCATTGGGCATATAAAAAGGCGGCTGGCTGTTTTCCATTGCAAGGATATTGATGGTGGCAGTATTCTTGCAACCCGTATTATTGGATGTGCCGGTTACAAAGTATGTTTTTGCATTTCTTAAATAGGCGATGGGGTTGGCAATAGTTGCGTCATTCAAATAAAGCGGCGCCTGGTTAGATGTCCATAGATAGGTATCAGCGCCAGTTGCATTTAACTGTACGGTATCAGTAAAGCAATCAATATCGTTTGATTTGGTTACGGTAATTTCTGGTAATGGAATAGCTGTAAATGTTGTATTCAGGAAAGTAGAATCTTCGCAAACCCGGTCCTTGATCTTTACTGTAAAAGTAGTGGTGGCAGGCAGGCTGGCGGATGGATTATTGACAGCAGGGTTATTGATAAGATTTGCAGGCGACCATAGATATTCATCGCCACCATCGGCAAATAATTGTACCGTTGATTTTGCACATACAGATTTACCGGGCGCTACAGTATACAGTCCCGGTTTTTTAAGCGTTACTTTTACCGAATCAGTGGCTGAGCAGTTAAATGCAGCGCTGGTGGAACGTACATAATACGTGGTATTTGTAACTGGCTTTGCAACGGGTGTTGCACTTGCTGGATTGTCCAATGTTGCCGCCGGCGACCACACATAACTATCGGCACCGCTTACACGAAGCCGGAGGGAAAATCCTTCACATATCAGTGTATCACTTGTTTTACTCACCGTAGGGGAGGGAATGACAGTTACATTCACAGTATCATTCACCGTGCAACTTTCTAATGTGCCAGTAACGATATACTGAGTATTAGCAGATGGTGAAGCAATGGGATTGAAAATATCCGGGTTGTTTAAACTTGCTGCCGGTTGCCAT
This sequence comes from Ferruginibacter sp., assembly GCA_047600665.1. Lineage (GTDB taxonomy): Bacteria > Bacteroidota > Bacteroidia > Chitinophagales > Chitinophagaceae > Ferruginibacter. Next base: position 901,956 of record JASGKJ010000001.1, on the reverse strand, counting down.
TTGTAGCTGATAGCTCCGCTGGCGGACAGTTGTACCTGTTCTCCATGGCAAACACTTTTATCTGCACCTGCTGTAACAAGCGGCAAGATAACAACTAAGTTCTTTGTGCTGCTGTCAATGCAACCACGGGTATCCGTTGCTGTGAGTTTTACTTTGTAAGTACCAGCACCGGGATAGGTGTGTGAAATATTTTTATTTATACCAGTTGCATTGTCTCCAAACTCCCACTGCCACGATAAGATAGAATCTCTTTTTACAAAAGAGCGCCCTGTAAGATCAAAAGTGGCACAGGTGGTAGCGCTGTCTTTGATCCTGATAGAATCAATATTGGGCTCAAATGCAGGGCCGTCAGCAGGAAGATTAATACTGAATTTTCTTCCGCCGTCGCCACCTTTTTCGGCACCATAGGTGGTATTAAAACAAACACTGAGCGGGTTAAGCACTTTGCCGGGTAACCCACCTTCATAAGTTGTAGTGATACCTGCCGGTAAACTGGCGTTGCTGAAGGCTATATAACCACCGCCACCACCACCGCCGGGTCCATGGCAATCTGCCGGGAAGATCACATTATAGTTGGAACTGCCCGTACCACCATTGGCATCCAGCAATAAGTTTCCCGTGTAATTATTTATATTCAATAAGATACTCCCGCCGGCGCCACCGCCATTACCGCCTTCATCCTGTATAATGATCGGGAACTCTTCGCCTCTTGCATTTATTTTCTGGTTGTTACTGTTTAATGATGCTGCTTTTACAATAATGATACCTCCGCCTCTGCCGCCCGGTAATACCAACTGGCCATTATCCTGCTGGCCACCGCCACCACCACCACCCAGGTAAATTTTATTGATGTCAGTAAAATTAAGCGCCACACCGCTTATACTCCGGATGATTCCGGGGCAATACAGGTTATATTCTTTTCCACCTGTGCCGCCCGGCCCAAAATTACCACCACCGCCAGCGCCTGTATTACCACCCATGCCACCACCGCCACCATTCGCCTGTTTGGCCCCGCCGGCTTCTTTCCCTAAAACATATTCCGTAATGCCTTCCCCTTTCATACCGGCAATGCTGGTTGTGCTGGCCCAGTCAGCGCTGCCACAGTTAAAGCCGGTGCCCGGTCCGCCACCCCTGAAACCCATGGCGGTTACGTCAATAGGGGCATTCAATGTAATATTATTGCGGACATTTAAAACAAGCACACCCCCTTTCTCTCCATCCCAGGGCAAACAGCTAAGTGTATCCGAAATGGTGATGGACTGGAAATAAGGAACTCTTATTAATTGCACCCTGCCATCAGCAAAATCATATTTTTTTGTAAGCACATTCTGCAGTTCGATAATATTGCCGGCTTTACTTTTTATATAATTAAACTCGTAATTGCCGGCATTGCGGTAGTTTAAAATATCGCCAAAGGAGGATGAATTTGATTCATCGATGATAGCACCTTTCATCTGCATCACCACTACAGTATCGCCGGTCTTAAAAGCACTGCCGTCTTTTGTTGTTATCCTGTTATCGCAAAAGTTGATGGTGGTAACAGGCGTGTAATCATTGATAATTTTTTTTACACTTTGGGCCGTTGGGCATCCTGTAACCAGTAATTTTAGCCTGTTAGATATAAACCTGCAGGAAGGAGAGCTAATGTTACCAGATTCCGCCGATAAAAGCTGCAATTGATAAAGACCATTTGTAAGCCCTGAGACATTTGCATTTAAAGAAGTAGCTCCCTGGATATTATTAAAAGTAATACCCCCATCCTTACTTAATTGCCACTGGTAAGAGGGATTATTAAAATTTCCTGTAATTTTTCCAAAAGCACTGGCAGCTGTACAAGCATCAATACTGATCGAATCTGATTGAGCACCGGGCAAAAACGATGCACTGGTTGAGGGACCGCATGGACGGAATGTAATATCATCAATTCCAAGATCATTGCCAGGTTGTGCATTGCCGCCAACATTATTATTTGTCAGGATAAGTATAATGTCATTTATTCCTGCAGGCAATGTAAAAAGCATACTGTACTGCTTCCAGTTCATAGAGTTTCCGTTGGCAATATCGCCTGTATTATAAGAGGCTATCACCGAATTGTCAGACCGGTTAAGTATTTTGAAAGTAACATTTGGTGGAATACCTCCGGGAAGAATATTTGAGTTTACAACATTGGCGATCCAAACGGCAAATTCATAGGTGGTGCCAGGGCAAAGACTATTAACTGTCTGCCTGTAAAATTCACCCCCTGGTGTAGGATCTGAGTTAAAGAAAGCCATGTAACCATTTGGGTCCCCGGTATGATCATGCTCGCCTCCAAACCATGCACTATTATTCGGTACCGTGTTTGTTAATGAGTACGATCCATCACTGAATCCGCTTGTTACATAAGCGTAAGTTGTTGTAGCACCCGGAACAGCCACACTTAATGGAGAGCCATAATTGGGGCCGCTTCCGAATGTTATATTTACAACCGGGGATCCAAGTGAGCCAGTACAAAATTGTGAACTTCCAGTGCAGACTGGAAACTTTACAAAAACTTTTGCTGTATCCGTTCCGCAATTATTATCTGTTATCCTGTAGATAAGCGTGTCAGTTCTGCCACAAATATTCTGGTTAGGCGTGTACCTGATATTATTACCAGATTTCACAGCAGTTCCATAGGCAGCTGTGGTAAGTACAGCGTCTAAGCTGACCTGGTCGCCTTTGGGGTCAAAATCATTTGTTATTACCGGGATATCAATCGCCGCATTTGATACCGTCATTGAATCTGTATTTGCTGAGGGCGGCACAGGAAGCACCAGCGTTTCAGGGAACCTTCTCACTTCACCATTAAATGCCGGTGTAAATGTCAGGGTGTGATAGTTACAGGCGTTGCCAACAGCGGTACGGTTGGGGAAATCAATTACGGCAATCGGTTGTGAATTATTGTATGTATGGATATGATACATCTTGCCATCCGGGCCGATCTTCAGGTCATGGGCATAACAGCAGGTATTCATATCATTCCAGGTACTGGTATTAAAATCATACTGGTACAGGGTGGGAGCGACATTACCCACCTTGGATAATCCTGCATACAGCTTGGATCCATCCGGTGAAAACCTGGTGGCACCTGATGCACCATATTGGTTTGATGGCGCCAGTTGTATTTCATTGCTCAGTACGCCGTTGGCAGGATCGAAATCCATCAGCGTCACCAATTTGCTGCCACCGCCTGTAATACATAGTTTTTTTACATTGTTGTCAAAGTTCATTTGGTAACTGTCACCTGTATTCGAAAATGTATAAGTGAGCGGGGTGCCGATACCGGCAGCTGCTGTAACTGGCCAAACATAATATTGTGCTGTGCCAAATGCATTGTTGATCAGCCAGTAATCTTCTGTTCCGGGTTTGTTGATAAGACACATGGCCTGGTCGGAAGGGCCGTTCCAGAACAGCGTATTTTTATTTGTTACTTCACCCAGCGGGTTGCTGCTAAAATCAACAATGGAGTAGGATATTTTTCCTGCTGTATTATCCCAGGCTGAATTGGTAAAAAGATAGAATTTTTTGTAGCAGGTTCCGGGAACCGGGCAACTCTGTACGCATTGGGCGCCGGAATAATGCCCGGTCATACCCGAGCCGTTCGTCATTACGTTGTGATTTTTATCGATCACCCTGTCGCCGTCAGAGTAAAAGAACAGGTTCCCGGTAAGCGGATCATTTACCACGATCATTCCTTCAAAACCTACCTGGCTTACTTTATCACTCAATTTTTGAGGAACACCATTTACGAACCGGATACCATCTGTACCATACCCAAAATACCAGTTTGAAAGTTCGTTTTGTGCATGTGAGTGCAGGGAGAACAGGATGGTTATGATAAGGCAGGTTAGTTTGGGCATGGCTTAAAATTAAAGAAAAAAATGTTACATACCAGTGTAGCTGAAAGGTGTAACATTTTTCAATTCTTTTTTTACAGCCGCTGTTACTTTTAGGTTACTAATAAACTGGTGGATGGATTTTTGAGTGATCCCTTCCTTACCTCTTGTCAGTTCCTTTAAAGCTTCGTAAGGAGCCGGGTAATTTTCCCTTCGCAGGATGGTTTGGATGGCTTCTGCCACCACGGCCCAGTTATTATCCAGGTCTTCTTTTATTTTGTTTTCATTCAGCAGCAGTTTTTCCAGGCCCTTTTCTATTGACCTGATGGCAATAATAGTATGAGCAACAGGAACGCCTATGTTCCTTAGCACCGTACTGTCTGTAAGATCCCGTTGCAGTCTTGATACAGGCAATTTTGCCGAAAGATGTTCAAATATGGCATTGGCGATACCCAGGTTACCTTCTGCATTTTCAAAATCGATCGGGTTCACTTTATGCGGCATGGCGCTGCTGCCAATCTCGCCCTTTTTCGTTTTTTGTTTAAAATAGTCCATGCTGATATAAGTCCATATATCCCGGCACAGGTCAATCAGAATATTGTTGATCCTTTTGATGGCATCAAAATGTGCAGCCAGTGTATCATAATGCTCTATCTGGGTGGTGTATTGCTGCCGCTGGAGACCCAGTTTTTCTTCAGTAAACTCGTTGGCAAATTTTACCCAGTTGTATTTGGGATAAGCGATGGCATGTGCGTTGAAATTACCTGTTGCACCACCAAATTTTGCCATAAAGGGTATATAGCTGAACAGCTGTACCTGGTTTTCCAGTCTTTCCACAAAGACCATCAGTTCTTTTCCAAGCCTGGTGGGAGAGGCCGGTTGCCCATGCGTCCTGGCCAGCATAGGTATATTCTTAAAATCTTCTGCCAGTTTATAAATATTTTTTTGAAGGTTGATCACCGATGGCAGGTATTCATGTTCCACCGCATGTTTCCAGCTCAATGGGATGGCAGTGTTATTAATATCCTGCGAGGTAAGACCAAAGTGTATCCATTCTTTTAAAGATGCAGCATCACATTTATCCAGTTGCTCTTTCAGGAAATATTCAACAGCTTTCACATCATGGTTGGTGATCTTTTCTGTATCCTTGATATGCTGTGCATCCTGTATGGAAAAATTATCCACCACAGACAGGAGGTGCTTTTTGGCAGCAGCATTTAATTTGAAAAATCCTTTCTGACTCAAAAACAAAAAGTATTCAACTTCCACGGCCACCCGGTATTTTATAAGGGCAAACTCACTGAAATAGGCATCGAGTTGTTCGGTTTGGCGGCGGTAGCGGCCATCAACAGGAGAAATGGCGGACAGAGCAGATAGTTCCATAAAAATATAATGGCCGCAAAGATATTACTATCGGTTTGAAAAACTATTTGATGCCTTTATCTTTGCGGCCATGATGGATGAAAATAAGCGTGATCTTGACGCTCCTGCAGAAAAGAGCAGCAAGATCAGGGTTGGTGCTGTTAGTTACCTGAATACAAAACCACTGATATACGGATTTGAAAAAGGAATGATGCAGGATGAAGTGGAACTGGTGATCGATTATCCTGCTAAAATTGCCGAAGCCCTCCTGGAAAACAAAATAGATATAGGTTTGGTACCCGTGGCTGTATTGCCACAAATGAAAAACCCTTATTTTGTGGGCGACTTTGGAATAGCATGCGATGGCCCCGTTGCAACCGTTTGCCTGTTTAGTGAAGTGCCGGTGGAGCAAATAGAAACGGTGTATTTAGATTATCAAAGCAGGACCTCGGTTGGATTACTAAAAATCCTGTTGAGAGACTTTTGGAAAATTTCACCCAGGCTGGTGAACGCAACTGCAGGGTATGAAGATCTGATTGCAGGGAATACAGCAGGGCTGGTGATTGGCGACCGGGCGTTTAAGCAAAAGAATGAATCAAAATATTGCTATGACCTTGGCCTTGCCTGGAAACAAATGACTGGCTTGCCCTTTGTGTTTGCAGCATGGATCAGTAATAAGCAATTGAGCGGAGCGTTTAAAGATGCCTTTAATAAATCGAATGAACTGGGGCTTGCAAATATTGATAAGCTGGTGGCAGCATATGATAGCAGTTTATTCAACTTGTCTGAATATTATTCAGAAAATATTAAGTTCAGGATCAAAGACAATATGCTGGAGGTCATCCAGCTTTTTTTAGAAAAATTAAAAACCGTTTAATGAAGGTTGTAATTTTTGCCGGCGGCCTTGGAACAAGAATTTCAGAAGAAACAGATGTAAGACCAAAACCAATGGTTGAGATCGGAGGCAAGCCGGTATTATGGCATATCATGAAAATTTACAGTCATTATGGGTATAATGATTTCATTGTTTGCCTCGGGTACAAAGGGTATGTTATAAAGGAATATTTCATGAACTATTTCCTGCACAATGCAGACATCACTGTTGATCTGTCTACCAACAAAATGCAGGTGCACGGCTCAAGTTCCGAAGCATTTAAAGTAACCCTGGTGGAAACTGGATTAAATACAAAAACAGCCGGCCGCCTGCAGCAGGTGCAGAAATATGTGGGTGATGAAGATTTTATGCTTACCTATGGCGATGGTGTGGGTGATATTGATATCAATGCCCTCGTGGCGCAGCATAAAAAGCAGGGGAAGATCGCCACGGTCACTGCCGTTCAGTTAGAAGCCCGTTTTGGTGGTATGGACCTGGGTGAACAGGATGCTGTTACTTCTTTCAGGGAAAAGTCAAAAGATGAGGGTAAATGGATCAATGGAGGTTTCTTTGTTTTAAAACCGGCTGTATTCAAATACCTGGAGGCTGATATGAGTAATATGATGTGGGAAGATGAACCGCTGGAAAGATTAAGTGCCGATGGACAATTGACAGCTTACAGGCATACCGGTTTCTGGAGACCAATGGATGCTTTAAGGGATAAAATAGAACTGGAACAACTTTGGCAAAGTGGAAAAGCAAAATGGAAAACCTGGTAATGAAAGAGAATTTTTCCAATTATTATAAGGGTAAAAAAGTTTTTGTAACAGGGCATACCGGTTTTAAGGGCGCCTGGTTTATTACATGGCTGCACCTGCTGGGTGCGGATGTAAAAGGTTTTGCCCTGGCACCAGAAGATGAGAATGGATTATTCAATATTGTAAAAGATAAATTTTCTTTCCAGCATATCGTTGGAGATATAAGGGATAAAGCATGGCTGGAAAAAGAGATACTTGACTTTCAGCCAGACTTTATTTTTCATTTGGCTGCACAGGCACTGGTACGAAAAAGCTACCAGGTACCATCTGAAACATTTGAAGTAAATGCTGTGGGTACTGCCAATGTACTGGAAGCTGTAAATAAACTCCCCGGTAAATGCACGGCGGTTGTTATTACTACAGACAAAGTGTATGAGAATATAGAAGCGGATTATTTATACAAAGAAGACGACCGGCTGGGTGGTTACGATCCATATAGTGCAAGTAAGGCCGCTACAGAAATAGTGATCAGTTCTTTCAGGAATTCTTTTTTCAATATTAAAGGTTATAATAAACACCAGAAAGTCATTATAAGTGCAAGGGCAGGTAATGTAATTGGTGGTGGCGACTGGAGTAAAGACAGGATAATACCTGATATAGTAAGGGCTTTAAAAAATGAGGAGAAAATATTTGTAAGAAACCCGCATGCAGTAAGACCATGGCAGCATGTGCTGGAGCCGTTGGGTGGTTATTTATTAATCGGGATGCTGGCTGATAAAGATGCACCTGCATTTTCAGGCGCCTACAATTTTGGACCATTGCCAACAGATCATATTCCTGTACAAACATTAGTGGAAACAGCGATTAAATGCTGGGGAAAGGGAGACTGGATAAATGGATATGATGCCAGCCAGCCGCATGAAGCAGGATTGTTACAATTATCTATTGAAAAAGCAATGAAAGTATTAGGATGGCAACCAAAACTGAATAGTGAACAGGCGATTGAATGGACAATTGACTGGTATAAACAATCACCTGCAGCTGTGTATGATTTTACATTGCAGCAAATAAATAAGTACCAGCAATGACCTTTACTGAAACAACGCTCAAAGGAAGTTTCATTGTTTCATTGAAGCCGTTTTCAGATGAACGGGGGTGGTTTGCACGGACCTATTGTAAAAATGAGTTTGCTGCGATCGGTCATGATAAGGAATGGTTGCAGATGAATCACTCTTTTACAAATGAAAAGGGTACTGTAAGGGGAATGCATTTTCAATACCCGCCATTTTCAGAAATAAAAATGGTGCGTTGTATTGCAGGCGCCGTGATGGATGTTGTTGTTGATATCCGTAAAGATTCGCCAACATTTTTACAGCATGTAAGTGTTGAGTTATCGGCTGTGAATAAGCAGATGATCTATATACCGGAAGGTTTTGCCCACGGTTTTCAAACACTGCAAGAGAACACAGAATTAATATATCATCATTCAGCATTCTACCAGCCGGGAGTAGAGGGAGGCCTGAGATACAATGACCCGGTATTAAATATTCAATGGTCTTTGCCTGTTGTGAACGTATCAGAACGGGATAATAATCATCCTTTACTGGATGCAAATTTTAAAGGGATTTAACTATGCGATGCAGATTTTGTAAAACAGAACTTACACATGATTTTATTGACCTGGTTAACTCACCGGCGTCAAATTCTTTTTTAACTGCAGCGCAGTTAAATGAACCTGAAACATTTTATCCATTAAAAGTGTATACCTGTCATCAATGCTTTTTGGTACAGGTGGATGAATACAAAAAGTCAGATGCAATTTTTGACAGCAACTACGTATATTTTTCATCTTACAGTACCAGCTGGCTGAAACATGCAAAAGCTTATACTGAAATGATGACCAAACGCTTTGGTTATAATAAAGATTCGTTGGTGATAGAAGTTGCTTCAAATGATGGCTATCTGCTCCAGTACTTTCATCAGAATGGTATTCCTGTTTTAGGTATTGAACCTACAGCCAATACGGCAGAAGCCGCTAAAGAAAAAGGCGTTGACTCGGTGGTTGATTTTTTTGGGGTGCGGCTGGCTAAGGAACTGGTGTCAAAAAATATTAAAGCAGACCTTTTGCTTGGTAATAATGTGCTGGCACATGTGCCGGACATCGTTGATTTTGTCGGTGGCATGAAGGTTATATTAAAAGATACCGGCGTAGTAACGATGGAGTTTCCTCACCTGATGCAGCTGGTGGATAATAACCAGTTTGATACTATTTACCACGAACACTTTTCATATCTCTCTTTTACAACTGTAAAGCAAATATTCGAATCGCAGGGACTGGAAATGTTTGATGTAGACCAGGTATCCACGCATGGCGGTTCATTAAGGATATACGCAAAACATAAAGCAGACAGCTCAAAAGAAATAAGCCCGAATGTAAAAACTGTTCTTGACCTGGAGGCTTCTAAAGGAATGACCGGGCTGGATTATTATAATGGTTTCCAGCAAAAAGCAATGAGGGTAAAACTTGACCTGCTTTCTTTTTTGGTGGAACAAAAAAATGCTGGTAAAAAAGTAGCTGCCTATGGAGCTGCTGCCAAAGGAAACACCTTGCTCAATTTCTGCGGTGTTAAAAATGATTTGATAGATTTTGTAGTGGATGCCAATCCGCACAAACAAAATAAATTTTTGCCGGCAAGTCATATTCCCGTGATGAATGAACAGCACCTGAAAGATGCAAAACCTGATTATGTTATAATTCTTCCCTGGAATCTGAAAGATGAAATAACACAACAGCTGAGTTATATAAGAGAATGGGGCGGCAGGTTTGTAGTACCCATTCCATCTGTTCAAAGTTTTTAATAATGCAGCAAAAAGTACTGGTAACTGGCGCTACAGGATTTATCGGCAATTATGTTGTAGAAGAACTTTTGAAGAGAGGATATGCCGTGGTGACAACTTCAGCCTCTGCCGAGAAGGCTGCTGCTGCAGCATGGTATGGCCGTGTTGTCAATGTTCCATTTAACTTTAATGACTTTGATGATGATACTGATTATTTCAGCTTTTTTCAGCAACCGGGCAAAATGATCCACCTCGCCTGGGAAGGCTTGCCAAATTATAAGGATAATTTCCATCTTTCAAAAAATCTGCCCTTACAAAAAGCATTTTTGAGTAACCTGCTGCGTCATGGTTTAAAAGATATTACGGTAACGGGTACCTGCTTTGAGTATGGGATGAAAGAAGGCCGGCTGAGTGAAATGATGGAAACTGAACCGGCCAATCCCTATGCTGTTGCAAAGGACCAGTTGCGTATTTATCTTGAACAGCTTGCGCCATCTTTAAACTGCAGCTTTAAATGGGTAAGACTGTTTTATATGTATGGCAAAGGACAAAGCCCAAAATCCTTAATTTCACAGCTTGATAAAGCGGTAGAGAACGGGAATGCAGTTTTTAATATGAGCGGTGGCGAACAGCAGCGGGATTTTTTACCTATAGAAAAAGTAGCTGCTTATATCGCTGATATTGCCCTGCAAAATAAAATAACAGGAATTATCAATTGCTGTAGTGGTAAACCTGTTACTGTGAAAGAGTTCGTAGCGTGGTACCTGCGGGAAAAGAATAAAACCATACAGCTGAATTTAGGTTTTTACCCTTACCCGGATTATGAGCCGATGCGTTTTTGGGGGGATGATTCAAAATTAAAAATGATAATTAATGAATAAAACACTTGAGTTTGTAGAAGAAAGAAAGACCCGGGTTAAGGGTAATGCGGAGAATGCAGAACTGGTAAAAGCTGCAGAACTATTCAATACGGCTTCAAACAAAGCACAGTATTCTTATAATTTTTCCTGGATGGGGCGGCCCATCATACAGTATCCACAGGATATGATCGCTATGCAGGAAATTATCTGGGAGATAAAACCTGACCTGATCATTGAGACAGGTATTGCACATGGCGGATCATTAATATACTATGCTTCCCTGTTGGAATTGATCGGGAAGGGAGAGGTTCTGGGTATTGATATCGATATCCGCCAGCACAACAGGGAAGAGATAGAAAAACACCCGATGTACAAGCGCATAAAAATGATAGAAGGATCTGCTATCAGTGAAGAATTGGTTGAGAAAGTGGCAACTGAAGCAAAGGGTAAGGAAAAAGTACTTGTTGTACTTGATTCTAATCATACGCATGAACACGTGGCGGAAGAGTTAAGGTTGTATGCGCCTTTTGTATCGCTGAATTCTTATATTGTAGTATTTGATACGATCGTTGAAAATTTGCCGGAAGGGTATTTCAGCCAGCCAAGACCATGGGGCATTGGTAATAACCCGATGACGGCCGTAAAAGAATTTTTACAATCAAATGATTCATTCCGTGTGAGTGAAGAAGTTGATAATAAACTGCTCATCAGTGTGGCGCCGGGGGGCTATTTAAAAAGAATTAAATGACAACTGGTCACCCAAAACTCACCGTAATTATTCCCACGCTTAACAGGCCCGAAACCCTGGCGCATACACTTGCAACTGTAGTAAACCAGGACTATACAAACTACTCCATATTAGTGAGTGATAATTACAGTGAGGCAGATGTAAAAACTGTTGTTGAAAAATTTAATGACAACAGGATCACTTATGTCCGTACGCCGGAAAGACTCTCAATGAGCCATCACTGGGAGTTTGTGCTTAAAAGAGTGGAGGAGGGTTTCGTAACTATTTTGGGTGATGACGATGGATTATTGCCCGGCTCACTCAGCAGGGTAGCGGCAATGCTGACTAAACATAAGGATATAGAAGCTATTGGCTGGCGTTTTGCTAATTTTAACTGGAAGGGATTGCCACCGCATTTTATGATCCCAATGGGCAATTACTACCGCCTGGTGGATGCAAAAAAAGAAATTGAGCGCATATTTCAATTGTCTGCCTACAGCACTATACAGTTTCCAAGTTTATACGGCGGATTTATCAGTATTGATCTTATTAAAAGGCTGAGGGAGAAATTTAACGGGCAGTTTTTTCATTCCCGTATCCCTGATTTTTTTTCTGGCGCATTGGTAGCTGCCAGCGTTTCAAAATATATCCGCTGTGAATTCCCGCTCTCTATTAACGCCACTTCAAAGTACAGCACAGGTTTTGCCACTATCAGCAGTAAAAACGACCAGACCGCTTTTAATAGCTTAAGAAGTAATACATCCAATAATATTCCATTTCATTCAAAACTGATCTTTATCAGGAGTAATGCTGTACCCATAACGGAAGCCATGCTGCAGGTGCATGACCTGGTGCCTTCTTTTCCTTCGGCAGACCTGCATAAGCTTATAAAAGAAGTTATTAATGAGGCATCCACCGTGGATGCAAAAGAAATGTATGATGAGCTGACAGTGGGGATAAGGGAGATTGCACGGATAAATAACATTAGTGAGTTTTGTGAACAACAAATAGCGGCAGGCAATTATAATCCGCAAACATATAAAGTAAAACAAAAGTTTTCACCTGTTAGCAATACAATTTATTTCAATACGACTAATTCATCTGTCAATACAGTGCAAGATGCCTGTGCTGTTGTTAGTAATATCATACCTGCAAAACAATGCATGGCTAATGCTGCACTGGGGGAATATTATAGTAAATTTGTAAGCGTCGTAAGATATTGCAGGTTTAAATTATTCTCCGAATACAAAAGCTTTATATAGTGTCAGCAGCTGATTCATCCATTCCGGTTGTGTATTTGTCCTACATACCATATGGAACGGACCTGCTGCGTAATTTCCTGGCATCTTATGTTAATAATGCTGCAGGCTGTCCGCATCAACTGATCATACTGTTTAAAGGGATGATGAGGGAAGGCGATGAAGCTCCATTTATCTCAGTCGCCGAAGAGTTTGGTGTGCAATTTCAATCCATGTATTATTATGGAGGCGGTATGGACCTTGACGCTTATTTATTTGCTGCCAGGGAATTAACCAGCCGGTTTGTATTTTTTCTTAATTCACAATCTGTGTTGCTGCACGGTAACTGGCTTTTAAAAATGGCGCAATACACAGGAGAATCTTCTACCGGGGTGGTTGCTTCTTCTGCTTCTGCACAAAGTCATTACAGTGCTGTTTTTATAAATCATTCCTGGAGGTTGAATTTTTCATCCGGCATAAAGAACCAATTCAGGAAATATAAATTACTGGTTAAAGCATTTTTTTACTGGCGGTCTCTTTTCCCGGCTTTTCCCAATCTTCATTTCCGCACTACCGGTTTCTTGATTAACCGGGAATTGTTTACCAGTTTAAATATACCTGTTGCTGCAAATAAAATGCAGGCTTATAAAATTGAAAGCGGTTATAATAGCATTACCCGGCAGGTAGTGGCACAGGGTTATACAATCATACTGGTTGATAAAAACGGGAAAGCATATCCAATGAATGAATGGCATAAGCCCGTGGTCTTCTGGAAAGGTGAGCAGGAAGACCTGCTGATCGCAGATAAACAAACGATGCTGTTTTTAAATGCATCGCCGGCAGAAAAGAAATTATTTACACTGAATGCTTGGGGAAAACCATGAATAAATTTTCCATCATATTGCCCGTTCGTAACGGCGGTGAATACCTGAAGGAATGTGTAAAAAGTATTCTTGCTCAAACGCTGCAGGATTTTAATTTTATTGTACTCGATAATTGCAGTACAGATGGCTCTGCAGAGTGGCTTGAATCCCTTCAAAACGAAAAGATCATAATTTACAAAGCGGATAAATCATTGAGTATTGAAGAAAACTGGGGTAGGATTGTGGACGTTCCTAAAAATGAGTTTATAACCCTGATCGGGCATGATGATATATTATACCCTGATTTCCTTGAAACAATAAACAGCTTGATCCTGCAATACCCGGATGCCAGTTTGTATCATACGCATTTTAATTTTATCAATGCTGAAAGCGGTATAATAAGACGCAGTAAGCCTATGAAACATCGCTATACTGGTAATGAATTACTGCAGGGGTTACTGACCCTTGCGGTGGATTCAATGGGGACCGGCTACGTAATGCGTTCAACAGATTATGATAAACAGGGAGGAATACCAGTAAGATATCCCAGTTTACTTTTTGCTGATTTCGAGCTTTGGCTAAAACTTGCCCGGATAAATTATGAAGTGGTAAGCGAACGAACCTGTTTTGCATTCAGGGTGCACCAAAGTACCACCACCACTTCAAAAGACGCACAGTTGCACAAGGCACTAGGTATATTTGTAAATTTTCTTGCAGGGTTAAAAGCAGATGAAAAAGATGCAGCCATAATCAGGCAACATGCACCAGCTTTCTTACTCACTTATGCTTCCAGTTATTCAAACCGGTTATTACGTACACCACTTGAGCTGCGGGGCAATGTAAAGGTGAAAGACTATGTAAAGGAAACAAGAAATTTTGCGGCCTTACTCGGGTTAGGAACTGAGTATAAACCTGAAAAAAAAATGTTGATAAAAATTGCGATGGTAATAGACAGTAACTTTTTCTTACGCAAAATATTCCTGGCTTTTAAAAAAACATATTCTAAGCCGGTGATTAAATAATACTTTATAGTAGGTAATGCTTAAGCAGGATTAGGCTACGGCAGTATGGTTTAATTCTTCTTCAATAACGAGGTGAAGATTATTTTCATTTTCAAGCACCCATGCAGGTATTTGCTGCTGAACAATTCTCCAATTGTTATTTTCCTTGAGCATATCAAAATATACCCGGTGAAAATTATTATCCGTTACGTCTACACAAAAAAGAAGAGGTTGTTGCTGGCGGGCTTGCTTGGTGAAATTAAATTCCCTGAGCCTGCCATCGGCTTTTAATAATCTGGTAAACTGAAGGTTCATTAGCGAAAATTTTCTTTCAACTTAACAGCAATATTCATGCAATTATTGTTACAGAAATCACTTGGTGGAAAAATGGCAGGTTATTAACATTTTAAACATATAAAAAAATCAGACTTGTAGAAATTTAACCACGTATATGATAAGCTTTTGGTTGTACAAAGGCACGGATGCCCTGGTAAGACAGCGTGGAACCTAAGCCTGAATGATTGCGGCCACTCCACGGAAGAGCTGCACTCACCCTGTCGCAGCAGTTCCAGTAAACAGTGCCAGTGTTCATTTGATGCATCACTGCTTCAGCCCTTTTTAAATCTTTTGAATACACAGCCGCTGTTAAACCATATTCCGTATCCAGCATTAACAGAACCGCCTCTGTATCATCTTTTACTTTTTGTATACCGGTAACAGGCCCGAAAGATTCGTCTTTCATTAGCTGCATTTCGTGGTTTACATTTATAAGTACGGTCGGCTCAATATAAAATCCTTTTTGCCCGGGAATTTTTCCGCCGCATAAAATGGTTGCTCCTTTTTCAACAGCATCATTTATTTGTGCTGTTAAAACCAGTTGCTGTTCTTTTCTTGTAAGCGGACCTATATCTGTTGACTTATCAGCAGGATCGCCAATTTTTAATTGTTTGCATTGCTGTACATATGAATCAACGAATACATCGAATACTTTTTCATGCACATATACTCTTTCAACAGCGCAACAACTTTGCCCGCTGTTATACACCACACCTTCCAGCACAGCGGCGGCGGTTTTGTTAATGTCCTCTACATCATCCATTACATAAAGAGGGTCTTTGCCGCCAAGCTCAAGCTGGCATGGTACTAATTTAGACGCAACTCTTTCTGCGATGTACTTACCCGTTTTATAACTGCCTGTAAAAAAATAACCATTCAGTGGCAGTTGCAGCAAACATTCACCCACGTTGCCTTTTCCAATGATCAGCCGGAAACAATTTTCAGGAATACCTGCCGCATACAATAGTTTTTGTATATGCAGTCCTGTAAGTGTACTGTATTCTGATGGTTTGTATAAAACAGCATTACCGCCCAGCAGCGCCGGTATAAAAACATTTACACCCACCAGGTAAGGATAATTCCATGCAGAGATATTGGCGATAACACCTAGTGGCTCATACACAATTTTTTCTTTTGTTGAACCTTCCGTTGTTACCCATTCTTCTGCAAGCCATTTAGCTGTGTTGTCAATAAAGAATTTAATTCTTGCACGGGCGCCGTTTATTTCATTGTATGATTGCTGTATGGGTTTGCCCACTTCGCTTGTTAAGGTCGCAGCCAGTTCATCCTTATGCTCATCCAGCAACATGTAAAATTTTTCAAAGATGGAAATTCTTGCAGTAACATCAAGCTTTCTCCATTCCTGCTGCGCTTGTTTTGCCTGTTCAAATTTTTGCTGAATAGTTGCTGCATCATCTTCATTAACGGTTGTAATAATTTCTTCTGTTGCCGGATTGATAATGACCATCCTGGATGTTTTGGCTTTATATATTTCTGTAATAAAATAATCCCTGATATTTTTTGATAGTGGGGATGACTGCAGTTGCAGTTGATACATTCTTTCGGGATGCCATTGCACACATAAAAAAAATGGCTTATCGTCTTTTTCTGCCCATTCGTATCCTTCAATCACACCATCAGCAGATACCGCATTTACTTTTAAACCGTCGGCCAGTTTGTTGACACATTGGTGATGGGCACTGTTTATTTCAGCCTGTTCAGTATTGGCGATTACGTTGAGTAATGTGCCGGGTAAAATACTTGCTGCATGTTTTTTATCAATGCCTTCATTGCGGTGAATCGCATTGCCTGTTTCTCCCAGGTCCTGTTTCAAATCACCGCCGAGTATACAGTTGATCAGCTGCAGGCCGCGGCAGATACCCAGTACAGGAATTCTTTGTTGCCGTGCCAGGTGAAAGATCTGTATTTCAAAAGCATCCCTTGATTCATTAAATGCGCCCGGTGCATTTGGATAAACAGCATTGCCATTATAATTTTTTGGATGAATATCAAGCCCGCCCGAGATCACTACTGCATCCAGTTCTTTTACGAAATCAGCATTCTTTTCCCCGGCACATAATTTTATAACATCGATATTGTCATTCCCTTTCAGCCAGTTGATATAATTACGGTGTTTTTCTTCTGTGCCGGTATAAGTAAGCCCTATTTTAAGTTTCGGTTGCATTTATAAAGCTTCAGTATATAATTTTTTAAAGTCGTCCCTTGATACAGGTTTGGGGTTGTTTGGATGGGCAAAATCTGCAAAGGCAAGATCAGATAATGTTTCAATATGCTCCTGTTTCACGCCAATACCGCTTAGCTTTAGTGGTAAGCCAATTTGGTTATTCAGTTCAAAAAGATGATTTACCAATGCTTCACTGCTTTCTTCTTTTAATTTCATTGTTACCGCCATTCTTCTGAACAACTCTTCAAAACCCGGTGCATTAAACCGCATACCATACGGAAGGTTTACCGCATTGGCCAGTCCATGGTGTGTATCCAGTAAGGAGGAGAGTGGATGTGCCAGTGAATGCACCACACCCAATCCTTTCTGGAATGCCACGGCTCCCATCAGTGAGGCGATCATCATTTTACTCCTGGATTCAAGCGTTGGTTCATTAACGGCTTCGGCAATTGACTCATTGATCAGCCGCATACCTTCTAATGCAATGCCTTCTGCCAGCGGATGAAACCCTTTTGCAATAAAGGCTTCCATATTGTGAGTGAGTGCATCCATACCGGTGGCTGCTGTAACAAAGGGCGGCAGTTCCATTGTTAATAATGGATCTGCAAATATTATTTTGGCCAGCAGCTTGGGTGAAAATAATATTCTTTTCCGGTGTGTATCATCTTCTGAGATGATGGCGCTTCGGCCAACTTCACTGCCGGTGCCACTGGTGGTTGGTACAGTGATAAAATAAGGAACATCTCCTGTTACATATTTATCGCCACCAATCAAATCGTCATAATCAAACAGGTCACGGTGGTGGTAAATGCTCAGAGCAATGGCTCTTGCCACATCCATGGCGGCACCTCCGCCAATTCCAATAATACAATCTCTTTCCGTTGCATTAAATACATCCCTGCCTTTTAGAACATCACTCTTTACAGGATTCTTATGTATATCAGAAAATACTTCAACCGAAATTGATTTTGCTGCCAGTTCTTTTTTTATGGTAGCAAAAAAATCAAGGTTGCTGACGTTGGGATCTGTTACAATCAGTGGTTTCTTTAAATTATTTGCCAGTAGATGTTCCGGCAGTTCTTTCACCGCACCTGCACCAAAGCGGATGACGGTTGGAAAATTGTATTGCCTTATTGTATTAAAATCTGTCATTGTAAATAAGAAATAAGAAATGTGAAATAAGGAAAAAGAAAGTGAGCAACGCCTGCAAACGCTTTAAACCTCTTAAACGCAACCTAAACTTTCTAAGCCTTCTAAACCCCTAAACCATCTTCAACAACTTTCAACCCTTATATAATTTCCAGGTAGCGCCTCAGCTCCCAATCTGTCACCACTTTCATAAACTGCCGCCATTCCCATTCTCTCGTAGATGTAAAATGATTGACAAATTCCTGCCCGAACAATTCTTTTGCCACAGCGGATTTTTTCATGTTCTGTGTTGCTTCCCATAAATTTTTTGGCAGTACTCCATTTTTTATATCTGTATAACCATTGCCGTTAGTAGGAGGTGTTTTCAGCTTGAGTTTGTTCTTAATGCCATATAACCCACTGGCCAGGCAGGCTGCCATTGCCAGGTATGGATTGCTGTCGCTGCCAACAACTCTTGTTTCAAGTCTTGTTGAACTGCTGCTGCCGGGTAATGCCCTTAACGCCGTAGTCCGGTTATCAATGCCCCAGGTAAGGGTGGTGGGTGCCCAGGCACCTTCCACCAGTCTTTTATAACTGTTTACAGTGGGTGCATACATGGGTAAGATATGCGGCAAACAATATAACTGTCCTGCCATATAGCTTTCCATCAGGGTGCTGATATTATGCTTCGTTTTTTTATCATAGAATAAATTTTGTTTGCTGTCCTTATCCCACAGGCTTTGATGTACATGACCGCTGCAGCCCGGCAATGACTCAGAAAATTTTGCCATGAATGTGGCAATGATCCCATGTTGTTTTGCAATTTGTTTTACACTGCTTTTAAAAAGTGTTGCCCTGTCTGCAGCTTCTAAAATAGCAGAGTAAGTTATAGCAGCCTCATAAACACCGGGACCGGTTTCTGTGTGTAATCCTTCGAGTGGTACATTGAATTTTTTTAGAAGATCAAACAGGTCATAAAAGAATGCTTTTTTTTCTGCAGTTCTTAAAACAGAATAGCCAAACATGCCATTCGTTATTGGCTGCAGGGTGCTGAATTTGTTTTTATATAGTTCATCTGTGTTATCAACAAAGTTGAACCACTCAAACTCCTGGGAGAAATAAGGCATATAGCCTGCAACAGCTGCTTCCTGTATTATTTTTTTCAACAGGCTTCTTGGGCAAACAGCCAGGTCTTTCCCCCTGCTGTCCTTAAAATCAGCCAGGAAGAATGGGATGTCATCTTCCCAAGGTATTTGCCTGAAGCTGTTAAGATCAATTACTGCTGTCGCATCCGGGTAACCGGTGTGCCAGCCGGTGTATGTAGCATTGTCATAAGCAACATCAGCAGCATCCCACCCAAATACCACGTTACAAAAACCAAAACCTTTTTCAACGATAGATAAAAACTTTTCATAGCTGATCACTTTACCCCGCAGCACACCATCAATATCTGTAACAGCCAGTTTAACTTTATCAGTGTTTTGTTCTGCGAGTAGTTGCAATACTTCTTTAATGGATAGTTGGGTCTGCATGAGCTTGTTTTTTTACAATTAACCTGAACCAAATATAAGCAAGCGCTATTATTCCTGCGAAGATTAAAGACAGTGCCATGTATAAACTTATCATTGCAATAAAAGCTGCCACCGCAATGAGTAAAGCTACAAGCGGAAAGTAAGGATACAACGGTGTTTTAAAAGGGCGGGGGAGATCAGGCTCTTTTTTTCTTAACACCAATACTGATATCATTCCAAAAATATACAAAGCGATTGCACCAAAGCACGCAATGGTAATGATCTCCCCGGTCTTTCCTGTGAACAGGGCAACGATCCCAATACACATATTTAATATAAGTGCGTTCACTGGTGTTTTAAATGTAGGATGTATGTAACCAAAAATCGCCGGGATGCATTTTGCCTTTCCGAATTCATAGCTTGCCCTGCTGGCAGCCAGTATCAACCCGTGAAAAGAAGCAACAAGTCCCATTAGACCAATGGTAATAAGTAAATGGTAAAGCCAGCCGCTGTTGCCTGTGATCTGGGATAAGGCCAGCGGTAAGGGAGAATCTGATGCCTCTGCGCCAGGCGAGGCATAAACAATTTTTTCCCACCCGCCCACGCCAACAGAAGCAAAGAAAACAAGTACACATAATATGATGAGTGTAACGAGCGCCGAGCCAAAACCAAGCAAAACATTCCGCTGGGGATTGATGGTTTCTTCCGCTACATTCGCTACACCCTCCAATCCCAGGAAAAACCAAATGGCAAAGGGAATAGCAGCCCAGGCACCCTTCCATCCATTGGGGAAAGCATTCTGAGTAAGATTGTTCCATTCAAAATGCGGGAGAGTGATACCACAGAAAAGCAGGAGTTCAAATACAGCCAGGGCAGTTATCACCAGCTCAAACCCTGCTGCTGCTTTTACACCATATATATTAAGTGCCGTAAAAATGATATAAGCAGTAATAGCAATTGCAGTAACGGAAAATTGCGGGAAGAAAATATGAAAATAAGCCCCGATAGCTGCCGCAATGGCCGGGGGAGCAAATACAAATTCAATCACCTGCGTCATTCCGGCAACAAATCCCCAGTCCTTGCCAAGGGCCCGGCTTGTATAGTCAAAAACACCGCCGGCTTTTGGTATGGCACAGGCTAATTCAGTATAGGAAAAAGTAAAAGTGATATACAAAATAATTATAAAGAAGGTGGCAATAGCCAGGCCAAGTGGCCCACCGGCGGGCAATCCCAGGTTCCAGCCAAAATACATTCCGCTGATGACATAGCCTACGCCAAGCCCCCACAGCATCACCGGACCGAGTGCTTTGTTAAGAACCTGCAAATCTTTTTTATTATTTTCTGCGGCCGTCATGGTATGTTTAAATTAAAGATAATAAGTGATAACCGCTTCTGAATCATAAATTTTCTTCGCCTGGTGCCTGGTTTTAAATATAGTGATAATATAACCGTGGATTAACACTGGGGTTCCAAAATTTGGCTAAATCAGCAAATTGGTTACCTTTGCGACCGTTCACTATGCAACTATCGAACTATGAACAGTAAGGAAATGCCTGAAACGCTTGGGTTTATGATTGTGCATACGGGTAAGATGCTTCTACGCAGTATTAATGGAACATTTGCCTGTTTTACAAACGATATAACCTTTGAGCAAATGGGGGTTTTATATTATATATCCCGGAATACCGGGAAGGATCTTATCCAGCAGGATATTGCTGAAATTATGGACAAACCTAAATCGTCTATACTCAGGAATATTGATATACTGGAGGAAAAAGGATTTGTAAAAAGACTGTCTGCCCCGGGTGACAGGCGTAAAAACGTAATTGAATTAACAGCAAACGGGAAGGCCATCATTGACGAGATGCACCAGCATTTTCTTGGCCAGGACAGCTTGCTTAAAGAGGGTATAACAGATGACGAACTGGAGACCTGTATGGGGGTGCTTTCGAAGATTTTAAGGAAATGCAGTATCAGTATTCACCGTAAAAATCTGTCGGAAGCCTAAGTTATTAACCATTATAGAATAAATGATGGCTCCAGTTTGTTAACTTTTAATTATTTTTAAAACTAATTAGCGAATTTAAAACACTATTATGAGCAATAAAGCCCTGATAAAAAAAGTAGAAGCTTTTAAAACAGTTGATATGTTAAAGGCGGCGGGCATTTACCCGTTCTTCAGGCCACTTCAGTCTGACCAGGATACAGAAGTGATTATTGCAGGCAAACGCACGTTGATGTTTGGTTCAAACAGTTACCTGGGATTGACCAATCACCCCAAAGTGAAAGAGACTGCAAAAAAAGCGATTGATAAGTATGGCAGCGGCTGTGCCGG
Source organism: Ferruginibacter sp. (assembly GCA_047600665.1). GTDB lineage: Bacteria > Bacteroidota > Bacteroidia > Chitinophagales > Chitinophagaceae > Ferruginibacter. Next base: position 880,083 of record JASGKJ010000001.1, on the reverse strand, counting down.
TTCCAGGTTTTTGAATGGTACGCTTGACCTGCATCTTGAGCTGGAAAATGAGCTGGCTGAATTTGTGGGTAAGGAAGCAGCACTTGTTTTCAGTACAGGTTACCAGGTTAATCTGGGTGTTTTATCTGCGCTTGGCGGAAGAAGTGACTACTACTTTTTAGATGAACTCAACCATGCCTGCATCATCGATGGTGCCCGGTTGTCTTTCTCAAAAATGTATAAATATGGCCACTCTGATATGGCCCATCTTGAAAAATTACTGGCTTCTGTTCCATACGAATCATTCAAGCTGATCTCTACTGACGGGGTGTTCAGTATGGAAGGAGACCTTGCTAAATTACCGGAAATAACAGCACTTGCTAAAAAATACAATGCAGCGGTTTTTGTGGATGATGCACACTCTCTTGGTGTGTTTGGCGCCTGTGGCCGTGGTACTGCTGCTCATTTCAATATTACAGAAGATGTGGACCTGATAATGGGTACATTCAGTAAATCACTTGCATCTATCGGCGGATTTATTGCTGCTGATAAAGCTGTGATTGAATACCTGAAACACCATGCCCGTTCATTAATGTTCAGCGCCAGTATCTCACCGGGTGCTGCAGCAAGTGCACTGGGCGCTTTAAGGGTATTAAAAAGTGAACCGGAAAGGATTGAAAAATTGTGGCAGAATACAAACTATGCGCTGGATGCCTTCCGTGAACTAGGTTTCGATATTGGCCCGACAGAATCTCCGATCATTCCAATTTTTGTTAGGGATAATGAGAAAACATTCCGCATGGCGAGGATGCTGATGGATGAAGGAGTATTTGTAAACCCGGTTGTATCGCCGGCTGTAAGCAGTGAGTCATCCATGATAAGGTTCTCTTTAATGGCTACGCATTCATTTGAACAGATAGATTTTGCAGTAGATAAAATTAAAAAAGTGGCCGATGTTTTACAGGTGCCCCAATTAAATACAGTGAAGGTATGATCCAGGTAAAACCTGTTGTTTCGAAAAAGGAATTAGCCGCTTTTGTTGACTTTCCGCACGAACTGTACAAAGATGATAATAATTATGTGCCTGAGTTGCACATAGCCCAGCGTGATCTTTTAACGCCGGGTAAACATCCTTTCCATGACAATGCACAGGTGCAACTTTTTCTTGCTTATGATGGCAATACCATTAAAGGCAGGATAGCAGCTATACTGAACGGTAATCATAATAAATTCAAAAATACCAATGAAGGTTTTTTTGGATTTTTTGACGCTGTCAATGACAAGGAAGTTACCAATGCTCTCTTTGCCGCCGCAGAAAAATTTTTAAAAGAAAAAGGTGTTTCTAAAATATTGGGGCCGGTCAATCCGTCTACCAATGAGGCATGTGGTCTGCTGGTGGATGGCTTTGACCAATCACCCGTTGCCATGATGACTTATAACAAACCTTATTATGCCGACCTGATCAGCAGTAATAACTATGTAAAGTCTGTAGACCTGCTCGCTTACGATTTGCCAACAAAAGTGGTGGATGAACGTACCATTGCATTAAAAGATGCATTGTTAAAAAGACTGGGCGCAAAGGGCATTAAGATACGGGGCATCAACCTGAAGGACTTTAAAAATGAAGTTGGTAAAATACTTGAGGTGTACAATGCAGCCTGGAGTGAAAACACCGGCTTTGTTCCGATGACAGAAAAGGAATTCCGGTACATGGCAAAGGATTTAAAAATGATCCTCGACAAGGATTTTTGCCTGATAGCAGAACATAATGACAAAGTGATTGGTTTTGCACTCGCTATACCGGATGTTAACCAGTTACAGAAAAAGATCAAGCGTGGTCGTTTGTTGCCTACTGGCATTTTTAAATTATTATTTGGGCTTAAAACGATCGATTATGTAAGGGTATTGGCACTGGGTGTTACAGAAGAGTACAGGAAGCTGGGGATTGAAGCTGTATTTTATGCCCATATCATTGAACAGGCTAAAAGAAAAAATATAAGGGGTGGTGAAGCATCCTGGATACTGGAGCATAATGAAATGATGAATAACGGGTTGAAAAAGTTGAATGCTTCGGTTTATAAACGCTACCGGATTTTTGAAAAAGCAGTATGACGGAAAAAGTATTGATCACAGGTGGAAGCGGCTTTCTCGGTTATCATTTAATAAAAGCCGCTTTAAATGCAGGGCTGGAAGTTTATGCAGCGGTAAGAAAGAATAGTCATGTTGAACATTTAAAAGATCTTCCTGTAAAATATACCCATCTTAATTATGAGGATGCCGGCGCATTGCAAAAAGAATTGGAGGAGAAAGGATACAGCTATGTCATTCACGCCGCAGGCGTAACAAAAGCCAATAGTGAGGCAGAATACAGTAATATCAATGCCGGTTATACAGTGAACCTTGCAAAGGCTGCCGCTGATTTAAAGGGACAGGTAAAAAAGTTTGTGCTTATAAGCAGCCTTGCGGCAACCGGGCCTTTAAAAACTGCGGAAGGGTTAATAACAGAAGATAAAAATTGTGAACCTGTTACAGCTTATGGAAGGAGCAAGTTAAAAGCAGAACAGGAATTACTGAAAATAGATATTCCCGCTGTGATATTAAGACCGACAGCGATATATGGTCCAAGGGATAAAGATCTTTTTTAATAGGACGTTCACTAAGCAAAGGAATAGATGCGTATATCGGTACCACTGCGCAACAGCTGACTTTTGTACATGCAGAAGATGTGGCCATTGCCGCTGTAAATGCACTTTTTTTAACTGATGCAGCTGGTGTTTATAACATAACAGACGGCAGTATTTACAGCAGGTATGATTTTGCTGATATAATAAAGTCGGTACTCAACAAAAAAGCGGTTAGGTTTCATATTCCGCTGGGGGTTGTAAAGCCAGCCTTGTTTGTAGTGGAAACAATTAACAGGTTGCAAAAAAAGCCCTCGGTGGTAAGCAGGGAAAAGTTGCATGAGCTGATTGCGATCAACTGGGGATGTGATATCAGCCGGTTGAAAAAGGACCTGAAATTTGCGCCAAGATTTGATCTTAAAACTGGCCTTGCAGAAACAATAGGATGGTATAAAGAACAAAAATGGCTTTAAACTAAAATTGTAAATAAATATTATTAAAACTATAATTATCAATTAATAAAACAAAAGGTATGAAACATGAAATAGTGCCGGCAGATGGAAAGTTAGGTATCCTGATCCCGGGCTTGGGTGCGGTGGCCACTACGTTTATTGCAGGTGTTGAAGCTGTGAAAAAAGGAATTGCACAGCCTATCGGTTCATTAACTCAAATGTCAAGTATCCGTATTGGTAAAAGAACGGAAAACAGGAATCCAAAAATAAACGAATTTGTTCCCCTGGCACAGTTAGACCAGATCGCTTTCGGCGGCTGGGACCTGTACGAGGATAATGTATATGAAGCAGCAGTGAATGCTAAAGTGCTGGAGAGTTCATTATTAAATGCCATCAAACCTGAACTGGAGTCTATCAAGCCAATGAAGGCGGTATTTGATAAATCATATGTAGCTAACCTGGATGGCAAAAATGTAAAGAAAGCTGCTACAAAATACGACCTTGCTTTAGCTGTAATGGATGATATCGAAAACTTTTTGACTGCAAATAAATGTAACCGTGCAGTAATGGTTTGGTGTGGCAGCACTGAAAAATATATTGAGCAGGCTGATGTACATGAAACCATTGAAGCGTTTGAAGCCGGTTTAAAAGACAATGATCCGCTGATCTCTCCAAGCATGATCTATGCATATGCTGCGATCAAAATGGGTGTTCCTTATGCAAATGGTGCGCCCAACTTAACCTGCGATATTCCTGCACTGGTTAATCTTTCAAGAGAATTGAATGTGCCCATCGCCGGTAAAGATTTTAAAACAGGACAGACATTGATGAAAACCATCGTGGCCCCAGGTTTACACGCAAGAGCGCTGGGTGTTCGTGGATGGTTCTCCACCAATATATTGGGTAACAGGGATGGTTATGTGCTTGATAATCCTGAAAACTTCAAAACAAAAGAAGTTTCTAAACTGAGTGTGCTGGATGAAATTTTCCGTCCCGAGATCAATCCGCACTTATATGGCGAATTATACCATAAAGTAAGGATCAACTATTATCCTCCTCATGGTGATAACAAAGAAAGCTGGGATAACATTGACATCTTCGGATGGCTGGGTTATTCAATGCAGATCAAAATCAATTTCCTCTGCCGTGATTCTATTTTGGCAGCACCAATTGTACTTGACCTGGCTCTCTTCCTTGATCTTGCAAAACGTTCTGGCATGGGTGGTATCCAGGAATGGTTATCGTTCTACCTGAAATCTCCGCAAACAATGGAAGGCCTGGCACCAGAGCATGATATCTTTAAACAATTGATCAAATTGCAGAATACGCTCCGTCATATTATGGGTGAAGATCTTATCACTCATCTTGGCCTGGATTATTACCAGGAACTGGTGGAAGCTTTAGGATAATGATACTGCATAAGACTATAGCATCAGTATTCGGAGTTGGATTTATAAAAGGGGGCGGTACTATAGCAGCAATTATATATTGTATTGTATGGTGGTTACTGCCTGTCTCCTTGTTAAATAACTGGTGGCAGGCGGTAATCGTTTTAGCAATAACTGTTGTTGGAACATTGAGTTCATGTGAGGTAGACAAAGTATGGGGAAAAGACAGCAGCAGGGTGGTGATAGATGAAGTGGCCGGGATGTCAATTGCATTACTTTTTGCACCGCATCAAATGCTTTATTTAGCGGCAGGTTTGGTGGCATTCAGGTTTTTTGACATTGTAAAACCATTGGGAGTAAGAAAGATGGAAAAACTGCCAACCGGCATTGGTGTAATGGCAGATGATATACTGGCAGGAATATATGCATTTGTGTTTGTGAAAATAGTGATGCTGGTACATCTTTACCTGTTAATGAAAAAATAAGGATTGAAACAGTTCCTGAAAGCAAATATGGCCTCTCTTATCGCTACCGGCTGCGATTACAGTGTTACGGTGGCGTTGAAAGAATTAGCTGCTGTGCAACCGGTGGCCGCCAGTATTACAGGAACGGTAGTTGGTGGCATTACAAATTTTTTAATTTGCCGCCACTGGGTATTTAAAGATGCCGGCCTAACCGCATTTCAGCAGGGTAAAAGATATCTCCTTACCTGGGCCGGTAACCTCCTGTTAAATGTTTGGGGTGTATATGCCCTTATTGAACTGGCAGGCTGGAATTACATCGTTGCTAAAATCCTAACATCCATAACCGTAGCTGTAGCGTATAATTATCCGCTGCAGAAAAGATATGTTTTTAAAAAATAATTGGACGACAGATGAAAACGGGCGTATTTAAGAAAGGTATAAGCTTAATTTTTGTACTTGGATTATTGATTACAGTACAGGCACAAACCATCGTAAAAGGGTTTGTACGGGATGCCATTACAAAGAAACCGATGCCCTTTGTATCGGTGGTATTTAAAGACAGTAAAGGTGTTTCTACCGGCGATGATGGCAGTTATTCCATACAAACAATAAATGCCAAACGAACAGTGCTGATTTTCTCCTACGTTGGCTATAAAACAGTAACCAAAGAAGTGGAGCCAAATGTAGAGCAAACCCTTGATGTGGAGATGGAACTGACTTCAGCCATGAAGGAAGTGGTGGTAAAACGGGGCAGGGGTAAGTACAGGAATAAAAATAATCCTGCTGTTGAACTGATTGATAAAGTTATTGAGAACAGGGATAATAACCGCATCACATCACACAATTATGTGCAGTACGAGCAATATGAAAAGTTAGGATTGTCTCTTACCAACAAGCCGGAAAAACTTGCTAATAACAGGCTTTTCCGCAATTACAAATTCATCATTGAAAACATAGATACCTCCAGTGTGGAAGGCAAATCATTATTGCCGATATATATAGAAGAGAAATTTTCCCAGCGGTATCTTAGAAAAAATCCAAAGCTGGATAAGACTATTTTAACTGCAGAGAAGCAGGTGAATTTTGGCGATTTCCTGGATAGTAAAGGCATCAGCTCTTACTTGAATAAGCTCTATGCTGATATTGATATTTACGAAAACAATATTGGTATTCTTAACCAGTTGTTCTTAAGTCCTATTGCGAACATGGGACCTACCTTTTACCGCTATTACATAAGGGATACAAGTGAAGTGGATGGTGTAAAACTGATCCGCCTGAACTTTACTCCGCGTAATCCTACCGATCTGCTTTTTCGTGGGGTGATGTATGTTACACTCGATGGGAACTATGGCGTGCAGAAAATTGATATGACCATTAGTAAAAAAGCCAATATCAACTGGACAAAGGAACTAAGAATACGCCAGGATTTCCAGCGGGGAAAAGATGGTAAGTATACCATGATAAAGAGTGATATGATGGCAGAGTTCGCACTGGCCAGCAGTGCATCCGGCGGCATATTTGGTGAGCGGGTGGTTTCTTATAAGAACCTGGTTTTTGATACACCTGCGCCTGACAGTATATATGCAGGCAAAGACTATATCGATCTTGCGCAGGGAAAAAATGAACCCGATAGTTTTTGGGTGGCCAACAGGCATGTGCCGTTATCAACCGCAGAAGCCAAAACCTATTACAATATTGACAGCCTGCGTACACTTAAATCTTTCAAAACATTTACAGCAGTTTTTACAGCGCTTTTTTCAGGATACATTGTATTGAACAAGTATGAAATTGGTAATACAAATACATTTTATAGTTTTAACCCGGTGGAAGGTTTCAGGTTAAGGATAGGAGGACGTACCACGCCAAAGTTTAATGACAGGATGTATTTTGAAAACTACCTGGCTTATGGTTTCAAGGATGAAAAGTTTAAATATTTACTGAGTGCCACTTATTCATTTAATGGAAAAAGCATTTATTCATTCCCACTCAATTATATTAAGGTCAGTTACCAGCAGGATATGAAAATTCCGGGGCAGGAACTGCTGTTTGTGCAGGAAGATAACTTCTTACTTTCATTCAAACGGGGTAAGAATGACAAATGGCTTTATAACAATATTTATAAAATTGATTACACAAGAGAGTTTGGCAAAAATGTTTCTTACACTTTTGGATTTAAAAATATAAAGCAAACACCTGCGGGTGCCATTGTTTACCGCAAGCAGGATGGAGGCGCAGGTACTTCGCTTATACCTAATATAACCAGTACAGAATTATCCACGGAAGTAAGATGGGCGCCGAACGAACAGTTTTACCAGGGCAAGAACTACCGTATTCCCATTCTTAATAAGTACCCAATCTTTAAATTCAGGTATATTGCCGGTGTAAAGGATTTTTTCAAAAGCGATTACAGCTATCACAATTTTAACCTGTATATGGAGAAGCGTTGTTACATGTCGCAACTGGGCTATACCGATGTAACGCTTGAAGGAGGTTATATTTTAAGTAAGAACCCATTACCTTTTCCATTACTTACAGCTCACAGGGCAAACCAGACCTACGGCTACCAGCTGAACTCTTATAACCTGATGAATTTTCTTGAATTTGTAAGTGATAAATATGCGGCAGCAAATGTGGATGTTCATTTTAATGGATTCTTCTTTAATAAAATACCTTTACTGCGTAATCTTAAACTGAGGGAAGTAGCGAGTGCTAAAGTGCTGTTTGGAGCAGTGAGTGATAAAAATAATCCTGCAAAGACCGACCAGGTATTTGAGTTTCTGAAGGATGAAAATGGTAAACCATCCACGTACATTCTTAACAGCCAGCCGTATGTTGAGGTAAGTGTGGGTATCGGTAATATTTTAAAATTGTTCAGGGTTGATTTTGTAAAAAGGTTAACCTATCTTGAAAATCCCAATATACAAACCTGGGGTATCAGGACAAGAGCAAGGTTTGATTTTTAGTTTTATAAAACCAATGTTGACAATTGCATTTACAAAGTATGATTGTCAAAGAACCACTTATATAACCTAACTGCTATGCCGGGAGAAAAATTAAGGGACAGGCTACAGAAAATGATCTACCAGGTCATTAATCCCTTTGTTAAAGGCTTAATTAAAATTGGATTTACCCCTAATACAGTAACCCTTACGGGATTGATACTGAATATTGGCGTTGCTGTTATATTTATTGTGGGTGCAGAGAACAGTCACCGGGGCGATATGTCATATGTGGGATGGGCAGGGGCCCTGATCCTTTTTGCCGGGTTATTTGACATGCTCGACGGCCAAGTGGCCAGGCTCGGCAATATGGCTTCAAAATTTGGTGCCCTGTTCGATTCTGTTTTAGACAGGTACAGCGAAATGATCATGTTTCTTGGCATTTGTTATTACCTGGTAAGGCATCATTATTTTTTAAGTTCTTTGTTTGCTTTTATTGCGCTGATAGGTTCCATGATGGTAAGCTATACAAGGGCAAGGAGTGAAGGACTCGGTATCGAAAATAAGGGAGGTGTAATGCAGCGTCCTGAAAGGGTGGTGCTGATCGGCGTTTCAGCTATTGCCTGCGGCATCACCGGTTCACTGATTGGCGGGGATTATAAATTATTTATCCCGGGTATAAAATATCATGTATTCGAAACAATGACCGTATTTACACTGCCCATTACTGTAATGGCCATACTGACTAATATTACTGCATTGAAACGCCTTTTTCATGCAAAAAAGCAACTGGAGGGTCAGTAGGTTTGTAATAATAGCAAAAACTTCATTTTTAAGACTTTATTTTATAACCGCCTACCGGGGAAAATATTTAATTTTGCCCGGCAGAATCAATACAGGTTAAAATGAAAAAGAATTATATATCCAATAGCGAAGAATCGGTGAGGATGTTTAAAAGCAGCCTCTTTGAAGCGTTGTCAAAAGTACATTTTTCGATACCGCTGTTTATTTATATTCCTGTTATTATTTACTTTTCTGTAATGGCTTTTATGGATGGTATAAGTATTGGTGAATTCATTTTATATTTCGCCTTTGGTTTTGCCGTTTGGACGATAACCGAATACCTGCTCCACCGTTTTATCTTTCATTACATGCCTTCTTCCAAAATTGGGTTGCGGCTTCATTTTATTTTCCATGGGGTACATCATGATTATCCCAGGGATAAAAAAAGGCTGGTAATGCCCCCTTCTGCAAGTATCCCTTTGGCAGCATTATTTTACTTCCTTTTTTCATTGTGCCTCACAAAGGTTCATTTGTATGCATTTTTCCCTGCCTTCCTGCTGGGCTACCTCATGTATGATATGATGCACTATGCAATGCACCATTATAATTTTAAATCCGGTATTATGAAGCGTATTAAGCAGCATCATATGCTGCATCATTACCAGGATCCTGATCATGGTTACGGTGTAAGTTCTTCATTGTGGGATATCATTTTTAATTCCGGTTTTCCTAAAAATCCCCAAAAAGAGAATGGATAAAGCTGAAGCCGGGTTGTATTCCCGGCAAAGTATTATAGGCGCCCTGGCTGTATCAATATTTTACCTCTGTGTATCATATCTCCTGATAGGTTTTAAAACAGACCAGTTATTTCTTGCGGCACTGTTTAATGCCTGTTTTTTTCTTTCGCCGGTTACCAGGAAATTCATACTGGGTTTTTCCATTTTTATAGTGTACTGGATCATCTTCGATTATATGAAGGCGTTTCCAAATTACAGGTTCAATACAGTGCATATACAGGACCTGTATAATGCTGAAAAAGGATTTTTTGGTATAAAAAATGGTGCAACTGTTATTACGCCAAATGAATACTGGCTGTACAACGGCAATACTTTTCTGGACATTCTTTGCGGCTTTTTTTATTTGTGCTGGATACCGGTGCCGCTTGCATTCGCTGCTTATTTGTTTTTCAAAGACAAGTCGCTCTTCTTGAAATTCTCCCTCACATTTGTGCTGGTAAACATGATAGGGTTCATCGGTTACTATACATACCCTGCAGCACCGCCATGGTATGTGCAATTACACGGCAACCATTTTATTCCGGGTACACCAGGTAATACGGCCGGTCTTGCAAAGTTTGACGCTTATTTTAATACAGCTGTTTTTAAAAACCTGTATTCAAAAAGTTCCAATGTGTTTGCAGCGATGCCATCGCTCCATTCTTCTTACCCTGTTATTGTGTTGTATTACGGACTCAAAAAGCGTATGGGCTGGATGAACATTGTATTTGCCATCGTGATGGTGGGTATCTGGTTTACTGCTGTATACAGCAGCCATCATTATGTACTGGATGTACTCGCTGGTATCATCTGCGCCACCATCGGAATAGTGTTTTTTACAAAAGTGCTGGAGAGCGCAAATTTCTTCAGGCGGTTCTTTAATTTTCTTCTCCGTTCAATTTCATAGAAATTTAGACTGTGGCAAAAAAGCAAACATACCGGTTTAAGCATGCTGATAAAATTATCCAGGCTGGTGCCGCCAATCCAAACAGTAATATCAGCCGTAAACCGGCACAGCCTGTGGATCCGCTGGTACAGCAGCAATACCTGGAAGGTCAGGTTATATTGATTGATAAACCTGTACACTGGACCTCATTTGATGTGGTAAGAAAACTGCGGAATGCGTTACAGATAAAAAAGATTGGGCACGCCGGTACACTGGATCCGCTTGCAACTGGTTTACTTATTGTTTGTACTGGAAAGTTTACTAAAAAGATAAACGAGTATATGGCGAAGGAAAAAGAATATACCGGCCATATTACCCTGGGTGCCACCACACCCACTTATGATCTTGAAAGTGAACCAGCCAATTTTAAAGAATATACAAGTATAAGCCCGGAACGAATTCACTCCGCAGCATCAACATTTACCGGCGAACAGCAACAGTTTCCTCCTGTTTATTCGGCTATCAAAAAAGATGGTGTGGCATTATACGAGCTGGCAAGAAGGGGAGAAGAGGTTGAGTTGAAGTCCCGTACAATAACGGTACATCATTTTGAAATAACAGCCATTGACCTGCCGGTTCTTTCATTTAAAGTAACCTGCTCCACGGGCACGTATATACGCAGTTTGGCGCATGATCTTGGGCAGGCACTTGGATGCGGCGCCTATCTCAGCAGCTTGCGCCGTACCAAAATTGGAGAATTTAATGTGGAGGATGCTCCAGCAATGGAAAAGCTGCTTGCTTCCTTTGAAAAGCAAACAGCTTTATAATTATTGTTTAATTGATTTAGAATCCAAATAGTGACAGCGGGTTTAATATCTTCGGCAGCAATCCTGCAGTCACACCCTTTTTTACCTTTTCATTCAGCTGCTCACGTTGTACCCTTGCCACCATCTGGTAACCCAGCGTTGGTAAAGTAATGATCAGCCCTTTGTGTTTGATGGATACAACTGTGCCGCCAAAGTCAGTGATGCTTTCTTTTTGCACGTACATTTTTTTATCCAGTGAAACAGGCACTTTATTTAATTGAATATGCTGGTAATTTTCTTCCATTAGCTTTATCGCATCAATTTCTTCTGCGCTTACAACAACCGGTTTTGATTTCCAGTAGGCAAGGTTTACAACGCCGGCTGTTTTTAGTAAGGCAGGTATTGTAGTTTTGCTAATGTGAACGAATACAAATGATTTAAAAAGTGGCACCAGTTGCCTTGTTTTTTGAGAACCATTTTTTACTTCAGTTCCTGTAAAGGCGCAATAACTTTCAATTCCTTTCTTTGTTAATGCAGCGGCAACTTTTTTTTCCTGTTTGTTTTTTGTACATAGTACATACCAATGACGTTCCATTTTCTGTAGGGTAAGGTTTAAAGGTTAATAAATTGGGGGCTTTAGCCCGTTGGTTTCATTAGGTATTACTATGTATTCCAGCAGGATGCCAAAACATAAGTGCTTGAGAATGAAATAATAAAAACAGGTTACTGACTGGAAAAATCCGCCAGGTGGAATTTTTTACAGAAAATGGAATATTGTATTGAAAAAATGAATAAGGCAGGCTAAAAAGGATAGTTCAGGCCAATGGTGAAGTTAAAATTTTCATACCTCCAGATACGGTATTCATCATTTTGTCCCCTGGTAAATATTTTTTTAAGAAAATCATCAAAGCCGATTGATGGTGCCTTCCAGCCATCGTTTGCTGATAACTCAGGTCTTTTAAAACGGAAACCAAGATCAACACGGAGTACCACATAATTAAAATCAAAACGGAAGCCGGTGCCAAGGTTCACACCCAGTTCTTTATAAATATCCCTGAAATTCCATTTTATCTGGGCACTGTCGTAGCTGCCATCTGCATTGGTGTTCCTGCTGTTCCATACGTTACCGATATCTGCAAACAACGCACCTTTTAATGCGAGTGTGTTGGGAATGATCTGGGCAATATGAAACCTGTATTCTACATTCGCTTCTATCCTGATATCACCGGTGCGGTCACTGAAAAAACGATCATAATACCCGGCTGGTGTTTTTGAGCCTGGTCCGATGCTGCGGATCGGCCATGCTCTCATACTGTTGGCTCCGCCGGCAAAATATTGCTTGAAAAACGGCAGTGTGGTGTCTTTACGCCCCAACGGCGTACCAAGCCCTACAAAACCACGGAATACCAATGCCGACTTACCCATCGTTTTAGTACGCACAAATTCAGCATCCAGTTTTACAAATTTCCGGAGATCTTTTTTAAAAATACTAAACTGGTCAAGTGGCAATGGCAAATAGCCAGATTCTTCCAGGTTAACATTCAGTGTTCTTACAACATCGGGTTTTGACGGTTTTAAATATGTTTTGGTAAAAGAAGCACTTGCACCAATAACCAGGGCTGTATTATAAGAATAACGGAGAAAAGGGTTTGTCACTAATATTTTATCAAAATCTTCAGTCCGGTCATAGAGGTTGGTAAATTCAATATTAGGTAGTTTAACAGTAAAATTTTCGCCTGCCCTGAAACTGAAACTGTTGCCGGCGCTCAATCCCAGTGAGAACAATTTAAATAACCCGATCCTGTTGGTGGAAGAAACGTTGAAGTTTACAAATGACTGCTTGGAAAGCAGGTCTCTTTTGAGCCATTTTTTAAACAGTGATCCAACATTGGCGGGTAATGTTGGGTTCCTGTTCCAGCTCTTAAAAGGAAATATCAGTTTGGGAAAAGCAATTGTATTCGAGTAGCTGATCTCACTTGAATTGATACGCTGGTTCGCCTTTATCTCTTTATTCAGGTTTAATTCAATACCGGCACGGATAGCATGGGTCATTTTTATACCCTGTCGTAAAAAATTCCTGTTTTGAAGGGATACGTTGCCTGAAAATCCAAGCAGGTTACCTGCATTGGCTACGGTTACATTATTGGTGTTGCTGTTGGAAGAATAGCTGGCCTCAATATTGGATTCAAAGCCATACTTTTTTGCAGGCACCAGTTGTATGAGCATATCCAGTTTACCGGAGGAATCTGCACGTTCTTTAATATCTATATTAACATTCTGCCATACGCCAAGCCTGGAAAAATTACTGATTGTTTTATTATAATCAGCCTGGCTGTACAAACTGTCTTTTTTAAAGTAAATATTATCCTGTAAAAAGCTGCGCTTAAATATTTTTTTGTGGTACCACATAAAAAAGTTGCCATTGCTTCTTGAAGTATCAATCATTTTGGGTGTGGTGCCCAAATCAGCAGGTGTCATATCCGGGTACACGAAAATATTGCCTATGTAGTACCGTTTTAACCGGTTACTGTCTGCCACAGTATTCTGTATCATTGCCAGCTTTATGGTAGGCTTATTCCTTTTAGCACTGGCTTCTGCAAGCTTCTGCAGGTTCTCAAAAGGATCATCCGAAATATTGGTCAATGCTTCAATGGTTGTATCACCTAATAATTTCAGGTCGTCCGGGGTGAGTTTATAATAACCTGTATTGCGGTACAATTCAACCATGCGGCTTATCTCACTTAAAACATTCACCCTGGTAACAGCTTCCGGTTTTTTTAAAAAAGATTTATCTTTTTCCCGCAAGGCAAGTTCCTGCATATCCTCTTTTTTAAAACGGTATTCCATTGTATCAATACGGGTGGGTGGACCCGTATTGATGGTATATTTTACAATAACACGCTGTTGTTTTTCGTATTTTATGGTATCCGCCTTAAAATCTGCTTTAGCATTATAATAGCCAAGGTGGATCAGGGATGCTTTCATATTTCTTGCAGATATGCCGGCGTACCCACTGTCGTAAGCGGGTGGGCTTTTCAAAATATGTATAGCGAAAACAATATCCTTCATATTTGTTTTCATACTGTCATCGAGCAGGGTGTACAGTTTCTGTTTTAGTGAATTTCTTTCTTCATTTGTAAAATCACCCCCATTAATCTCAACCCTGTTATCAAATACATAAGGTTTGCCTTTTTGTACTTTGGTGGGAATAATGCAGGAAGAAAAGATAACAGAGATGAAAAAAAAGCTTTTCAGAAAATTAAACAACATATTTTTACCGGGAACACTCTGCAAGGCCTTAAAATTTAGCGAACGATGTTAAGTAAAACATTTGCCAAATATATCCAAAGTTTACACCATAAAAAACACCGGGACGAAGAAAACTCATTCATTGCTGAAGGGGAGAAAGTGGTGTTGGAATTGCTGCTGTCTGGTACTATCAATTGTACTGCTGTTCTTGCTACCAGTGAGTGGCTCAATAAAAATGAAAAAATACTAGAAAAGTATTCCATTGGAGAATTACTGGAGATAAAAGATTTTGAACTTGAAAAGATATCGGCACTCAGCACTCCCAACCAGGTATTGGGTGTATTTAAAAAAACAGCAACCGATACAATTATAGTAAATGATCAGTTAAGCATCATGTTGGATGGAATACAGGATCCGGGTAACATGGGCACTATCCTGCGTACGGCAGACTGGTTTGGAATTAAAAATATCATCTGTTCGTTGCAATGTGCTGATATTTATAATCCAAAGGTGGTACAAAGTACAATGGGCAGCATTGCAAGGGTGAATGTTTTATACACTGATCTTACGGCGTGGATAGCCGGGCATGACCAGCTAAAAATCTATGCAGCCGTACTCAATGGGAAAAATATAAAGGAGATCAAAAAATTAAAAGAAGGCGTTATACTTATTGGTAATGAGTCAAAAGGAATCTCCACTGAATTATTACAGCTGGTAAACGAAAAGATCACTATTGAAAAATATGGCGGCGCTGAATCATTAAATGCTGCCGTGGCCACAGGTATCATTCTTTCCCATATTACTTAAAGCAGTTTTTCTATTGCAGCGGTGATCATTGAAAAATTGGCTGCATCATCAATAGCTTCCGGGATAAATTTTTCCCCGGTTACTTTTTCATAAAGTTCAATATAGCGGTTACTGATAACCGTTATCCATTCGTCTGTCATTGCAGGAACCGTTTGCCCTTCCTTCCCCATAAAATTATTAGCGATGAGCCACTCCCTTACAAACTCTTTGCTGAGTTGCCGTTGTTTGCCGCCACCGGCCTGTATTTCTTCATAGCTGTCTGCATAAAAGTACCTGGAAGAATCCGGTGTATGTATCTCATCCATTAAAACAATCTCATCACCTATTTTTCCAAATTCATATTTTGTGTCCACCAGGATGAGCCCCTGTTGAGCCGCCAGTTCCCTGCCTCTTTCAAATAGCGCATGGGTATATCTTTCCAATACGCCGTAATCTTCTTCGCTAACTATATTTCGTTTGATGATATCTTCTTTACTGATGTCTTCATCATGACCAACACTGGCCTTGGTGGTTGGTGTAATGATGGGCGTGGGGAAATAATCGTTCTCTTTCATGCCATCGGGCATAGTTACACCGCACAATATTTTATTACCGCTGCTGTATGTTCGCCATGCATGCCCGGTGAGGTTACCACGGATCACCATTTCCACTTTAAAGGGTTCACACTTTTTTCCGACAGCACTGTTGGCAGTCGGTGTTCCCGTTAGCCAGTTAGGGCAAATATCCGCCGTAGCCTTCAGCATCCGTGCAGCTATTTGGTTTAATACCTGTCCTTTATATGGAATAGGACGGGGCAGGATCACGTCAAAAGCAGATATACGGTTGCTTGCTATCATTACCAGCCATTTGTCTGCAATGGTGTAAACATCTCTTACTTTACCGCTGTAAAAAGCCGTTTGCTGTGGAAATTGATACGTACTCATGCTGCTAAATTACAAGCATGAACTATATAAAAGCGATTGTTTGCCAGCCAAGATTTCAACAGGGCGGTTACAAATAAATTTTGCAGGGAAAAAACATTTCTTATTTTGCCGTAAATTTTTAATTAAAAATTGCTATATGAGAAAAATCAGAAGCTACCTGGTTGCCTTGCTGCTTGCCAATATACTGGCGTTTGCCGCAAATGCCCAAACCACTATTTCCGGAAAAGTTTCAAACAGTGCTACTAAAGAAATTGTTCCTGCCGTATCCGTTACAGTAAAGGGATCGGGGGAAGGTACTTTTACAGATGATAAAGGAAATTTTAAAGTAACGGTGCAAAAGCTGCCTGTTACACTTTTAGTGTCTTCTGTTGGGTATGAACTGCAGGAGATCACGGTGACGGATGCTGCCAAACCGCTTGCAGTAGATTTTAAACCAAGTAATAAGCTTGGGCAGGAAGTGGTGATCTCTGCCACACGTACATCACAAAAAATACTGGAGTCACCGGTTTCGATAGAGCGTATCAGCACAGCTGCTATCCGCAATGCACCTGCTGCTGCTTACTATGATATAATAGGTAACCTGAAGGGTGTGGATATGGTTACTTCATCTCTTACCTTTAAAACGCCCACCACAAGAGGTTTTGCAGGAAGTGGTAACACAAGGGTAAACCAGATAATGGATGGAATGGATAACCAGGCGCCGGGTCTGAACTTTTCTGTGGGCAGCGTGGTTGGTTTAACTGAACTGGATGTTGATAATATTGAATTGCTGCCAGGTGCATCATCAGCATTGTATGGCCCGGGTGGTATGAATGGTACCATTTTGATCAACAGCAAAAACCCTTTCAAATACCAGGGTTTTTCGATACAGGTGAAAAATGGTGCGATGAATGTGGGAGACCGTTTCCGCTCAATGTCTAACTATGTGAATGGTTCTTTGCGTTTTGCACATAAAGTAAGTGATAAGTTTGCTTTTAAAATAGGAGCTGAATATGTACGTGCCAAAGACTGGTTTGGATATGATAAAAGAAACTACGCCCGTACAGGGACCAATGGCTTTTTAAAGGCCGGGGACAGGGCTACTGACCCGGGGTATGATGGAGTAAATGTTTATGGAGATGAAACACAGCTTGATCTCCGTTCGCTGGTATTTCCTTCAGCCGCAGCCAGTGCACCTTTCCTGAAAAATTTCCTTGATACTTTAAATGGTGGCAGGCCGATCAATGTAACCCGTACAGGTTATGCTGAAAATGAAGTGATCAACCCCAACACCATCAGCTTTAAATTATCCGGGGCATTGCATTATAAAATTACCCCGGGCATTGAGGCAATACTTGCCGGGCACTGGGGAACAGGCAATACCGTTTATACCGGCAGTGACAGGTATAGTCTCCGTAACCTGAAAATAGGCCAGTACAAACTGGAATTAAACAGTAAGAACTGGCTGGTACGTGCCTACACAACGCAGGAAGATGCAGGTGAGAGCTATAATGCTACAGCAACCGTGGGCAGGGTGATTGGTGCAGTAAACCCTTATGAAACATGGCTTGGAATTTATGGCCCAACATATATAGGTGCAAGACTGGGCGGTGCTACAGATGCTGATGCCCATGCTGCAGCCAGGCAGGCAGCAGATGCAGATCGTGTAAGCGCAAGTTCTGCAGCGTTTAAAAAAGCTTTTGATTCTGTTCGTGCCATTCCCATCAGTAAGGGTGGCGGGTTGTTTGTTGACAGAACAAATCTTTACCAGGTGGAAGGTCAGTATAACTTAAGTGATATCACCGGTAGTTTTGCTGATATCCTTGTTGGTGGTAATTATAAAAGGTATGTGCTAAACAGTGAAGGAACATTGTTTGCAGATTCTGCCGGTAAGATCGGTATCAATGAATTCGGTGCTTATATCCAGGCAACAAAAAAATTGCTGAATGACGTTTTGAAAATTACGGTGAGTGGCCGTTATGATAAAAATGAAAATTTCAAAGGGCGCTTTACACCAAGAGTAACAGCACTTGTAAAAGTGGCTGAAAATAATAACATACGGTTGAGTTATCAAACGGCTTACCGTTTTCCAAGTACACAACAGCAATGGATAAGGCTTGATGTGGGAGGGAATGTAAAACTGGTTGGTGGTAATAAATTCTTTGATTCTTATTATGGCTTCAGTACCAAGCCTACTTTCTATCTTGAAAATGTAGCTGCTTACAAACAGGAGGAATTTAAACCTGAATCAGTGAGCACATTTGAACTTGGCTACAAAGGACTGCAGGTACAGGATAAATTATTGATAGATGTGTATGGGTACTATGGACAATATAAGAATTTTATTACAAGAAGCCTGATCATCCAGCCATACAATACACAGCCTATCACCGGCACCACGCAGGAGCAACTGGCTGCTGACCTTCAATCGGGAAAACCACCGGCCAGTCTCGGCAACATTTTCTCTGTTCCCGTTAATACAACCTCAAAGGTTAAAACGTATGGATGGGGCTTAAGTCTCGATTACCGTTTGCCCAGTAATTTCCAGGCAGGCGCTAATGTGTCTTCTGATCAGCTGAGCGATGTGCCCGCTGGTTTTAAAACCTATTTCAGCACACCAAAATACCGTACCAACCTATCATTGAGCAATACAGGTTTTGGCTATAAAAAGCGTTTAGGGTTTAACGTTACCTGGCGCTGGCAGGATGCTTTCTTCTACGAAAGTGATTTTGCAAACGGAACCGTAAATGCAGTGAACACAGTTGATATGCAGATCAGTTATAAAATACCATCAGCTAAATCAATTATTAAACTTGGTGCCAACAACCTGCTGAACGAATACTATACAAATGGTATGGGTAATTCTGTTATAGGCGGATTGTATTATGTAAGCTTTGGTTATAACGTATTCTAAAAATTATCACTGATTAAAACTATTATCATGAAAATATTTGATAAAATAATAAAGACGGGACTGGCACTGGGAGTTGCAGGCTTTTTATTTACATCATGTAATAAACTGGACCTTGATCCAACAGCAACAAAAACAGATTCCAGTACAGCACCCACGATAAGGGCCTTGCTGAATGATCCCGGCTTTTCAATTTTAAAGGCAGCCGTAGAAAAAGCAAGTACTTTCTCCACAACACCATCACTGCTGCAATTACTGGATGCGCCAGGTGTACGGTATACATTCTTTGCGCCGGATGATGCAGCATTTGCTGCCAGCGGCATACCGAGTGCAGCTGCGCTCGCTTTTTTTACACCCGGGGCTCTTGATACAGCATTAAGATATCATATTGTGCCGCAGGCCTTGTATGCAGCTTCTATTTCATCACAGTTTCCTAATTTTCAATATCCCACTATATTTAACCCTGCACCAAGTATAAGCCCGCTGTTAAGACTTACCACTTTCCCAAGTAAAAGAGGTGCGGCAGCCTGGGTAAACAATGTGCCGGTAAAAGGAGTGGATATACAGGCTTCTAACGGCGTTGTACATAAAGTGGCTGCTGTTGTAATGCCACCTTCGATCGATCTGTGGACAAAGATCCAGACCGATCCGCAACTGACCTATTTGAAGGCGGCTATTACAAGAGCCGATAAGGATGTTCCCGTGGGCAGCAGGTTGCAGGATGCATTGAGTATTGCTGCAAATCCTTTGGCGCTTGCCTCTAACCTTACCGTATTTGCTCCTGTTGATGCGGCAATGAATGCATTCTTGAAAGGTGCTGTTACAAAAGCCCTGGTAGGTCTTGGTGTTGATCCTGCAACTGCCCAGGTACAGGCTGGTCAACTGGTTGATGGATATGGGCCGCTGCTTTTATCTGATCCAGCATCCATTCCTGTGTATGGTCCGCAATTGGCTGCTGCTGTTACGCCTACTTTAGCAAAAGGTATTGTTGCTTATCATATCTTAAGTTCCCAGTCCGGAACATTTGCGCCTCCGGGTATCCGGGTATTTTCAGTTAATATACCAACAACTGCCACTAACGTAAAAACTTTACTGAATTCCGGTGGTGCCCCTTACACAGCTCACCCGGGTTTAACGATCCAGGCAACCTTTGCAAGTGGTTTGCCAGTGGTACAATCAGCCACTGTTAAAGGTGCCGCCAATCCAACTGCATCAAATGTAATTATTGGTTTAACATCCAGTGATCAGCATTGCATTAATGGTGTATTACATAAAATCGACCAGGCATTATTACCTCAATAAATTTTTGTTTATAAGTAAATAACGGCGGCGGGCTATGCCCGCCGCCGTTATTTTTAGCACATACCTGCATAAAATTTCCTATTGCATCTCCCTGTTTTTTGTTTAAATTTATAACAGTTCTTTTCTTCACTTTTAAAACTTGCTATATGAACCTCATTCACCGCTTAGAGCTTTGGGGCGACAGGCATCATCCCAAATGGCTCGATCTCATCCGCATTGCATTGGGCGTTTTCCTTATTTACAAGGGAATTGACTTCTTCCGAAACATGAGTGTCTTAATGAGTATGATGGAAAAGACACCTTTCAGTTCGTTCATGTTCATTTTTGTAGGGCATGTGGTACCTTTTATTCATATGGTTGGGGGCTTCCTGCTTGTACTGGGTTTATTTACCCGCTTTGCCTGCCTGATACAAATACCTATCCTGCTGGGTGCTGTTATTTTTGTCAATACATCCAGGGATATGCTTCAACCTTATTCAGAAATGTTGCTTTCCGTTATTGTTCTTCTGTTACTGGTATATTTTTTAATCATAGGAAATGGACCACTTTCCGTAAGGATACCTGCGGAGGAACCAAAGAAAGTACATTGATGTAAACTTTGCAGTTGAGCATGCCTGTTTCTGCATTTATTGTATCTTCATGCCAAATTTAAAATGGCCTTGATACAGTTTTTATTAAATGATAAAGAAATCAACAGCAGTCTGCCTGCAGGTACGCTGCTGCTTGATTTTATACGCTATCATAAAAATTTAACCGGTACCAAAATTGGTTGCCGTGAGGGTGATTGTGGTGCCTGCACCGTGCTTGTTGGAGAAATAAAGCAAGGGAAACTGGTTTACCGCTCTGCCACATCCTGCCTTATGGCCATAGGAAATGCACAAGGTAAGCATATCGTTACTATTGAAGGTGTAAATATTGAGGGCTTAAATTTTATACAGCAATCCTTTGCAGAAGAGGGCGCTACTCAATGTGGTTTCTGTACGCCAGGCTTTATCGTTTCATTGGCCGGTTTTTGCTTAAGTGAAAAAGAACCTTCTTTTCAAACTGCCTGTGATGCTGTAAACGGTAATATCTGCCGTTGTACAGGTTATAAATCAATTGAAAAAGCAGCGGCAAAGGTCGCCGGTAAATTACAGGAAAGAAATGCCGGTGATGTGATCGGGTTTGCTGTGGAACAAAAAATATTACCTGCTTATTTTAAAGACATACAGGAAAGGCTCACAAAGCTTACATTAAAAACCAATGGAGCCCTTAAGCCCAACGGTACAGCAGTAAAATATCTTGGTGGCGGAACTGATCTCTATGTACAGCAACACGATTCGATGGTGCATGCTGATATTGATTTCATGTTTGATAAAACATCCCTGAACGGTATTACTCAAACTGGAAATAAATGTTACCTGGGGGCGTCCGTAACGGTAACGGATATACTTGAATCAACTGTATTCAACAAGCATTTTCCTGACCTCGCCAAACATGTTAAGCTGGTTTCATCCACGCAGATCAGGAATATGGCCACCATTGCCGGTAATTTTGTGAATGCTTCCCCAATCGGGGATTTTACCATTTTCTTTTTGGCACTGGATGCTCAACTGATCTTAAGTGACGGCAGCAATACAAGGGAGTTGCCGCTGCGAAAATTTTATAAGGGCTATAAAACCCTTGATAAAAAGCCGGAAGAGCATATCGAAAAGATTTATTTTGAACTTCCCGCTGCCGGTACAAAATTCAGTTTTGAAAAAGTTTGTAAACGCACACACCTGGATATTGCCAGTGTGAACAGTGCAATAGCTTTAGATACGGCGGGTAATTTAATAACAAAAGCAGGCGCATCCGCCGGTGGGGTGGGACCAGTTCCCACCTTCCTTGCAAAAGCATCTGCATTTCTGGAAGGAAAAGCAATTACAGCTGAATTAATAGAAGAATTTATTGAAATCGTGCAAACAGAAATTTCTCCTATCAGTGATGCAAGGGGAACGGATACGTATAAACGTTTTTTATTGTCGCAATTGATCAGGGCACATTTCATTACTTTATTCCCGGAGCTGAAGCTGGAAACCATAATTACTGAAGCAATATGAAGAACATAGATTCATATACACATACAAGGGGTGAATCAATATACCTGGATGATATGCCCGTGCTGGCGGGGACATTATATGCCGCCTGTTTTGATTCCCCTGTTGCACATGGTAAATTAAAAAATATAGATACGACTGAAGCAGAAAAATGTGAGGGTGTTGTAAGGGTGCTCACACATAAAGATGTAACAGGAGAAAACCAGATCGGTGGCATCATCCCGGATGAACCTTTATTTGCCGATCATGCAGTTGATTTTTGTGGTATGCCTATCGCATTAGTGCTGGCTGAAACGGATGAAGCAGCGAGGCATGCTGTTAAGAAAATAAAAGTGGATATAGAGCCACTACCCGTGATTATCGATCCAAGAGAAGCTGCTGCAAAGAACCAATTAATTATTCCTCCACGTACGTTTAAAATTGGTGATACAGAAAATGCATGGAAAGACTGTGTGCATATTTTCGAAGGAAAAGCTGATAACAACGGCCAGGAACATTTATATATAGAAACACAGGGCGCTTATGCCGTTCCACAGGAGAATGGTGCTGTAAGAGTATATTCATCAACACAGGGACCTACAGCTGTACAAAGGGCAGTGGCTAAAGTAACAGGTTTATCTATGCACCAGGTAGAGGTGGACGTAACCCGTCTGGGTGGTGGTTTTGGAGGTAAAGAAGACCAGGCAAATGCATGGGCTGCTTTATGTGCGCTTGCTGCACTTGTTACAAAGCGGCCGGTAAAATATTCATTGCACCGTATGGAAGATATGCGTATGACGGGTAAACGTCATCCGTATTCCACCGATTATAAAATTGGCTTGGATAAAGATTTAAAAATACTGGCGTATGAAATGACAACATACCAGAATGCAGGTGCAGCAGCAGATTTGTCGCCTGCGGTAATGGAAAGAACATTGTTTCATTGTACCAACAGTTATTTTGTTCCTAATGTGAGAGCGACTGCTTACAGTTGCCGTACACATTTGCCACCCAATACGGCTTTCAGGGGTTTTGGCGGACCACAGGGTATGTTCGTGATAGAATCTGCCATTGCACATGCTGCAGATGAACTCGGTATCGATGCTACTGTTATACAACAAAAAAATTTACTGAGCACAGGCGATGAATTGCCTTATGGACAAAAAGTAGTAAGCGAAGCAAATGCCTGTTGGACCAGGGCAACCGGCTTATACAACTTTAGCGCTATTCAAAAAGAAGTGGACGATTTTAACGCCGCCAGTAAACTATATAAAAAAGGTGTTGCTATAATGCCCATCTGTTTTGGTATTTCTTTTACTAATACCTTAATGAACCAGGCAAGATCACTCGTGCATGTATATACTGACGGCAGTGTAAATATCAGTACCGGTGCGGTTGAAATGGGGCAGGGGGTTAATACAAAAATGCTGCAGGTGGCAGCTAAAGTATTTTCTATCGATCCTGCTAAAATAAGGGTGAACAGCACCAATACTTACCGTATTGCCAATACTTCACCTACAGCTGCCAGTGCTACGGCCGATTTAAATGGCAAAGCCACTTTAATTGCCTGTAATGAAATTTTAAATCGATTAAAAGAGTCAGCGGCGGGTGAATTAAAAGTAAATGTTGCCGAGGTAGAACTAAAAAATGAATTTGTGTATGTGGCTGGCAACAAAACAGAACTGGACTGGAAAAAACTGGTGTTGCTTACGCATAATAAAAGGATCAGTTTATCTGAGCATGGTCATTATTCCACGCCGGAGATCCATTTTGATAAAACAAAAGAAAAAGGGCACCCATTTGCATACCATGTGTACGGTACTGCTATTATAACGGTTACGGTTGACTGCATCCGTGGTACATATGAATTTGATTCGGTAAAACTGGTGCATGATTTTGGCAGCAGTATGAATACCATTATTGATAAAGGCCAGATCGAAGGTGGGCTTGTGCAGGGAATTGGCTGGATGACAATGGAAGAGGTGGTATATGATAAAGAAGGAAGATTACGGTCCAATGCCTTGTCAACTTATAAGGTGCCCGATATTTATTCTGTGCCGAAAGAGATCAGTATTGACTGGCTGCAGACAGAAAATGATAACCTCGCTATCTTCCGCTCAAAAGCAGTGGGAGAGCCGCCATTGATGTATGGCATTGGTGCCTTCTTTGCCCTGCGTAATGCTATCAAAAATTTTAACCCTGTTGCCCGGCCGTCATTTGATGCGCCCATGACGCCGGAAAAAGTATTAATGAACTTATATCCTGCTAAAGTTGCAACTTTGATGAACAACCGTCAAAAGATGGTGGCAGAAAAATAATCATCAATCATCCTGGTTGGGGGCATGCAAAAAAAACTTTCTACCTGGCAGTTCATTCTTAAAAATCTACAGGAAAATACCGGTGTGATTATGCTGTATGTGCTGGAGAGCATGGGCAGCAGTCCCGGCCGGCAGGGCTTTTTTATGGCCGTAAACACTTCCGGGGAGATGAGTGGTTCTGTCGGAGGCGGGGTAATGGAACATAAATTTGTAGAGCTTGCCAAAAACAAATTGCAGCAAGCTGTACAGGAACATTCGCTTCACCAACAATTTCACGATAAGGCCGCTGCTAAAAACCAAAGCGGTATGATCTGTTCCGGCGAACAAACGATCTTTATTTATACACTGCAGCAAAAAGACATCCTTCACGTTGCTTCAATCATTGCTTCATTGCAACAAAATAAAAATGGCACCATCGAATTAACAACTGCTGGTATCAGTTTTTCCGAAGCATCAGAAGACATCAGTTTCGTTTATGAAAAATATGGGGAAGAAGATTTTTTATACAAAGAAAAAACCGGGTATCACAATCATTTATACATAGTCGGTGGTGGTCACTGTTCTCTTGCATTTTCACAGTTAATGAGTACCATGGATTTTTATATTTATGTGTATGATGAAAGGGAAGGCCTTAATACGATGGAAGCTAATCATTTTGTGCATGAAAGAATGATAGTAAGCAGTTATGCAGCATTAAGAGAACTGATCCCTTCCGGCAAAAATAATTACGTGGTGATCATGACATTTGGTTACCGCACGGATGATACAGCCCTGCGTTCCTTGCTGGAAAAGGATTTTGCTTATATCGGCTTGCTGGGAAGCAGGAAAAAAATAGAAAAAATGTTTGCAGAATTAGAGGCTGACGGTATTCAAAAAGATTTGGTGAGCCGTATTTATTCTCCCATTGGTGTACCCATAAAAAGCCAGACACCCGAGGAAATAGCGGTGAGCATTGCTGCAGAGATCATACAGGTAAAAAATAAACATTTGCCATAGAGGTGATGTTACAAAAGTTTATTTGACTGCTGCTGGTAGTGAATGATGAATGTTGCTATATAATAAAAAAGGTTACGCATTACCGTAACCTTTTTTAATTTCTCTAGAAAATATTTTAAATATCTGTTGCTTCCCCATAAGCCACCGCAGTTGCTTCTTTTAAAGCTTCACTCATAGTCGGGTGAGGATGAACTGCATTTAATATTTCATGAGCGGTAGTTTCCAGTTTACGTGCTACCACCACTTCTGCGATCATCTCGGTCACATTCATGCCGATCATATGACAACCCAGGAACTCTCCGTATTTGGCATCATACACCACTTTTACAAAACCCTCAGTGGCCCCGGCAGCACTTGCTTTACCGCTTGCCATAAAAGGAAACTTACCCACTTTTACTTCATAACCTGCTTCTTTTGCCGCCTTCTCTGTATAACCCACAGAAGCAATTTCCGGTGTGCAATAAGTACAGCCTGGAATGTTGTTATAATCAATTACATCAGGATGATGACCGGCTAAATGTTCTGCCGCATTAATACCTTCCCTTGAAGCCACATGCGCCAATGCCTGGCCGGGTGTGCAGTCGCCAATGGCATAAATACCTGCTACATTTGTCTGGCCGTATTTATCAACTATAATTTTTCCTTTTTCTGTTTTAATACCCAGGGTTTCCAGTCCAATGTTTTCAATATTGGCAACCACACCTACTGCGCTTAATAATATATCCGCTTCCAGCGTTACCTCACCAGTTTGTGTTTTTACTTTTGCTTTTACGCCGGTACCGCTTGTATCCACGCTCAGCACTTCGCTGTTGGTCATTATTTCAATACCCTGTTTTTTGTATTGCTTTTCCAGTTCTTTGCTTATCTCTTCATCTTCCACCGGAACAATCCTTGGCATAAATTCTACAATAGTAACCTTTGTTCCAAGGCTGTTATAGAAATAAGCGAATTCAGAGCCAATGGCGCCGCTGCCACAAATGATCATACTCTTTGGCTGGGTGGGTAAAACCATCGCTTCACGGTAGCCAATGATCTTTTTGCCGTCAATTTTCATGCTGGGCAACTCTCTTGAACGGCCACCGGTGGCAATAACTATATTTTTTGCTTCATGTACCACTTTAGAGCCATCGGCTGCGGTTACTTCCAGTTTACCGGGCGCAATGAGTTTACCAAAGCCCATGATCACATCGATCTTGTTCTTCTTCATGAGAAAGGTTACCCCTTTGCTCATTTTATCAGCTACGCCACGGCTGCGCTTGATAACACCACCAAAATCAGTTGTTACATTGCCAATGCTCAGGCCATAATCGGCAGCGTGTTTTGTATATTCAAGCACCTGGGCGCTTTTTAATAATGCTTTGGTTGGGATACAGCCCCAGTTGAGACAAATACCACCAAGACTTTCTTTTTCAACGATCGCTACTTTTTTTCCTAACTGGCTTGCCCTTATAGCTGCTGGATAACCACCGGGACCACTGCCAAGAACTATTACATCGTATGCCATGATTTATTTGATATTTAAGATTTACTATTTATTACAACATTTTCCGGATTACAAGAATTAAGAAAATGAAACTTCTTAAACGTTTTTACGACTGAAACGGTGGAACGTTTAAGGCTTTGCGAAGGTAAACGAAACGGCTTGAAAATGCAAAACTGCCATTGCCGGATTTTAACCTTATACATAACAGTTTGTAAGCCGGGATGGTTTAATTTTAATAAATGAAGAAGATTTTGATGCTGGTATCGATTGCATTTACAGTTTCTGCAGTTCAGGCGCAGTCAAAACTGCCTTCCTGGAAAATTACCGATGTGGTAAATTATTACAGCAGGCAAACTGATACAGTGTATGTAGTGAATTTTTGGGGAACATTTTGTAAGCCCTGTGTGGCAGAGTTGCCATTTATGCAATCTATAACAAAAAAATATGCTGATAAAAAGGTAAAGCTGCTGCTCGTGAGCCTGGACCTGAAAGCATATTACCCGGCAAGAATTTTAAAATTTGCCAAAGAACATGATATCAATGCATCAATCGTTTGGCTAAATGAGACCGATGCAGACTATTTCTGTAACATGATCGATAAAAAATGGAGCGGTTCCATTCCCGCCACACTATTTGTGAACCCGGTGACAGGGTATAAAAAATTTATGGAACAGGAGTTTAAGCCGGAAGAGTTTGAAGCAGAGTTACAGAAAGCAATAAGCAGTAATTAATGATTTTAGTCCATCATAAATAGCCATGCCACAGCGGTGACTTTAATTAACGCACATTTAATTTTATGATGACCTGGATTTATGACACTCCGTAAGCATTATAATCAGCTATGGACTATTAACTGTGGCTCAACTTTTCCTTTTTATCCCACACCCCACACTTTTACTTTCTTTAACCGATATATCTTTACCGGCAACCAGTTCATCAATGGCCACCTGCAGGTGTTTGCGGCTTACATTGTCAGCATCAGAAGGATTGTTATCGATCGCACCATGATAAACCAGTTTCAGGTCTTTATCAAATAAGAAACATTCCGGTGTCCTGTTTGCGCCAAAGGCATCAGCCAGCACACTGTTTTCATCTACAGCATAAGCCCATTTATATTTTTGGTCAGTTGCATACGTTTTCATGGCGTCATAACTGTCGTTTTCGCCACGGTTGGCTTCATTACTGTTTAATACAGCTACGCCAATATTATTTTTAACAGCATAACCGCAGATATCTTTCGTTCTCGCCTGGTTCTTTATCACGTAAGGACAGGTATTGCAGCTGAACATTACCAGTAAACCATTTTTTTGTTTTGTTTCCTGGAGTGTGATGGTTTTGCCGGATACATCTTTGAGTTTTGTATCCGCTTTTGGCAAGGCGCTGCCGATAGGCAAAGGATCTATCAATGCAAAAGATAATAATCCAAACGCAGCAGCAACGGCTACGGGAGCTAATATTCTTTTCATAAAAGTAAATTTTCAGTAAGTTAAAAAATGAAGCAATGTTTTACAAGCCGCTTGTGTAATTTAAGGTATGCCTGCTTTTAATTTTTCTTCAGCCTTACGGTTATCTGCAATGATCTTGAGCGACTTGATGCTTACATTCAACTCAAAACCTATTATCAATACGAGCGAGTTAATGTATATCATGGCCATGAAAACAATGATGGTGCCAATTGAGCCGTAAAGGGCATTGTAGCGGCCGAAATTATTCACAAAATAAGAGAAGCCAAGGGTGGCCAGGATACTTAACGAAGTAGCAAGTATAGTACCGGGGGACACCAGTTTCCATTTCTTTTCAACCGCCGGCGCATACTTGTATATAAAGGCAATGGAATAATATATCAACGCCACAATAAATATCCATCGCACATAAAAAATGAATACCCGGGTTACACTGCTTTTGATACCCATCCATTTTAATACGGCTCCCTGTGTTATTAGTAAAATTAAAAAACCAAGCAGGAGGGAGAAGATAAGTGTTGTAAGTTTTATAGCCATCCAGCGGCTATGGAAGTCATTCCGCTTGGCAAAGCCCATATAGTTTTTATTAAAGGAACGCATCAGCCCCATCATCGCATTAGAGGCAAAGAAAAGCGCCAGCAAAAGACCAAAAGATAACAAACCGATCCTTGATTCATCAATAAAGGAATCTACAAATTTTATGATGTTGGCGTTGTGCACTTTTGCCGGGATAATATCAGTGATCAGCGCATGCAATTCCCTTTTAAGACTTGCTTTTTTTATCAATGGTAAATTGGGGATCAGCGTAAATAAAAAAAGAAAGGAGGGAGGTACGGCCATTATAAAGTTGTAAGCAATGGCAGAAGCCCGCTCGGTAAGCCCTACGGTCTTTACCTGCTTATAAAAAAATTTCATTACGTCAAACAGCGGCACACCTTCAAACCCGGGCAGGTAAAGTTTTTTTGTTTTTTTTAAAACAAAGGCGAGGGGCGTTCTTGTTATTAATATCCTTTCTAACTTGGTCAAGCTGCTGCCGGTTATTTAAGATCAAATTTAATCTTCTATTATTATTTCGCTGCTCTTGCTTTCATCAGGCTGTCGAGTGCCTGCTGGTAAGCTTTAGCATAGCGGAGATGCTCCTCGTAAGTACTGGCAAAATTTGAGTACCCGTCAAACTCTGGTTTTGCAACAAAAAATAAATAGCTGGTGGCTGGCGCATCCAGTACTGCATCGATGGTTTTAGCGGAAGGTGTGCAGATAGGACCGGGTGGAAGACCCGCATTTATATATGTATTGTAAGGCGAAGGGAAGCTGAGGTATTTATTATATATCCTGGTAAGTGCAAAGTTTTTCATTGCAAATTTTACAGTAGGATCTGCGGCAAGACGCATACCTTTTTCAAGACGGTTCAGGTATACACTGGCTATTTTCCCTTTGTCTTCCTGTTTGTTTGTCTCTTCTTCAACGATACTGGCCAGCGTATACACCTGTGCCGGGTTTAAACCCAGCCCGGTTGCTTTTTGTTTTCTTTCATCTGTCCAGAATTTTTGCTGTTCTCCCTCCAGCCGTTTGAAGATCTTGTCTGCACTTGTTGTCCAGTAAAGGCTGTAAGTGTTTGGTATAACCGCTGTCATTACAGTATTCGTATCAAGCCCGAATTTTTTTAAGGAATCGTTACTGTTAAGGATGGCAAGGAAATTGGCTGAGCCACATTCAAAGTTGTTACCGATCTTTTGAGCAAGGTCTTCTTTGGTACGCAATTTTGTTATTACAAGGTTTACCTGGTCCTGCCTGCCGGATTTCAACTTTCTTAAAATTGAAAACATACTGGCACCTTTGTCAAAATTATATTTGCCGGGTGTTACTTTCTGGTAGCTGAAGGTTTTGGCCAGCAGCTTAAAAAGACTTTCATTTTTTATAAATCCTTCATCTTTTAATGCTGCAACTGTTGTTTCCATTGTGCTCCCGGTATGCAGGAAAAAACTCTTTTTGGGTTCTGTAAAACTGGTGCCGCTGCCAAATACCAGCCAGGCCAATATCCCGGCAATGATCAATACAGCTAAGCATGTATAACGGATAATTTTTTTAGGCAGCGCCATACCCTGGGTTATTTTGAATGCGGTAAAAATAAAATAAAAAACCCCGCCGGAAAGACGGGGTGTAAAATATTTATAAATAGTTTATTTTTTAGGTGTATCCTGTGCAGCTCCGGGCAATGGAGTCGCATTTGTATTAGTGGATGGTACAGTTGAAGATGCTTTTTCTATAAGGTCTCCATTTTTAGAACCAGCGCCATCACCTTTAATAAAGGCAGGGGACAGCAGGCAAAGAATTCCAACTGCAGCTGCAAAGATCCAGGTTCCTTTTTCAAGCACATCTGTAGTTTGTTTTACACCCATCAATTGGTTGCTTACACCACCAAACGTTCCTGATAAACCACCACCTTTTGGATTTTGAACCAATACGATCAAACCAAGTATTACAGAGGCAAGGATTATTAATATCGCAAATAAGATCAACATACTACTGTTCTTTAAAATTTTTTATTTTGGCTGCAAAGTAAGCGCTTTTGGCGGGATTGAGCAAACTTAATTTTTCAAGCATTTCTATGGCCTGGTCAGTACGCCCCTGCTGGGCAAGTACATCCGCCATTGATTCGGTAACAACATCCCCGTTTACATTTGATTTTTCTGCCAGCACCTGTATTTTTTGTTCTGCTTCCTGTGTTGTATCCAGTTGAGGGGCTGTATGTACCTTTTTCATGGTTTTCAGCCACTCTGTAAAGCTTTTCAGCTGTTTCCCAAGTTTGTCAGAAGGCTTTACTTCTTCACTCAGTTTTATACCTACACTGGCAAAATAATCCGTGGTATGCAGTGGCTCAAAAATCAAAACATCTTCTTTTGTTTCTGCAGCTGCTGCAATATTTGATAAACTGGTTAATAGTTGTAAAGCCGCCTCTTCTTCTTTATTTATCACTTCTTCTGCCGGTTCAGGTACTTCCGGCATTCTAACTTCTTCAACAGGGTCTGGCATCTCCATAACGGCTGTTTCGGTAAACTCCTCTTTTTTATCATCTGGAGATGAAATTATTTCCTCCGTGATTTCTTCTTCAGCATGACCAATAGTATTACTGACAGCTTCAGCAGGAGTTAGTTCGGGCTCTTCCACTACCGGTGCCTCAGGTGTTTCATTCTTTATTTCATTGAGCAATATTGCGGCCTCTTCAGTGATTTCCTCTTCAGTATGAGTAACAACATTGCCATACGAACTGCCAGCTTCATCATTATCTTCTGAAGCAGCGGCCGTTAAAGCTTCAGTATTTTCAATAATTTCTTCAGGTTGTTCTTCACTAATTACTATACCTGCTTCCCCGTTAGGAGAGACAGAGCCTCCATCATTTCCATATGCAAAATCGGTGTTTTCTGTTTCCTTTTCATTCTCCTGCCCGTGCCCGGTAGCTATGTTTTCTGCAATAACCGTTTCATTATAATTTTGTGTTTCTGGTTCTTCCTCCACAGTATTTTCATAATAAACCTCTTGCTGTTCTTCTGTAGCAGGAAAAGCGGGTGCTTGTTCCAAAGTCATTTCCTCTTCCTCGTCTTTCATTCCATCTGCAGATTCTATTAAAAGAAAATTAAGCCAGTAATTATTATTGAACAGTGCGCCGGTTCTTGAAAGCTGGTCATTAAAGGCGGGGTTATGCTTTGAAAGATTACGGAGATAATAAAATTGTGCCGGCGAAAAATAGGGGTGCTCTTTTGTTATACCTGCTAAAAATTCATCCGCATCCTGCGAAGAAAATGGCCGGTTAAAAAGTGCTTCATAAAATACCTCGTTAATCTCCATATGCCAAAGCTAACCTAAAATGATAAAGTTTTATATTCAAATATACCAACCCTGCCGGAACCACTACCAGTTGGAAAATATTTTATTAAAAATAGCATCAACGGTATTGGTGATGATTGCATCATTTAATTCAGATTCAGCTTCCTGCAAGGTTTTGTTTGCACTAAAGTCGAAGGGGTTGCTGATATCTGCCTCAAAGCTTTTTTTATCATCCAGCGTGTTCTTAAATATAAGATGAAATGTTACTGTAAGCCTGTTAAGGCTGGTATTGTTGCCGCTGATACCACTGGTGGTAACAGTATAATCAGACACATACCCACTGATGTCATAATGTGCATCATCATCATTGGTTTGCCTGAGTCTTGTATTGCCAATGATCTTCTGCTTTAGTTTTTCCGTAAGCTGCGGGCTGATCTGCGGGTTAACATACCGTGCTTTATTCTCCAGATAATTTACCCGGAATGTTTTTACATCAGGGGGAATATCCCCAATATCCTTCAATGAATATTTGCAGGTAGAACATCCAAGCAGCCACAGGCAACCAAACACCGCAATCAATAGCTTTACGCTATTAACTGTTGACCATTGGCTATTAGATGTCTTTTTACAAATCTTCAATATCATATTCTTTCAGTTTTCTGTAGAGTGTTCTTTCGCTGATACCAAGATCTGCAGATGCATCTTTTCGCTTGCCCCGGTGTTTTTTTAACGCTTTTATAATTAGTTCTTTTTCCTTATCCATAATACTGAGCGATTCCTCTACAGGCTCATGGTGATGTATTTCATCATCATGCCCCAGGAATACCGGCTGTTGAGAAACAGGGGACAGTGTTGCAGGACTTGATACTGAAGGCTTCAGGTCAGAAACCAGCGTTTCATTACCATTATATACCGGTATATGCTGCGCCATGCCAGGATTCTGTAAAATGTCAAAGAACATTTTCTTCAACTCGTTCACATCTTTCTTCATGTCGAAGAAGAGTTTGTACAGTATCTCTCTTTCGCTGGCAAACTCCTGCTGGCTCACATGCCCTGAACCACCTGCCAGTACAGGCAGCCTGTTGAAATTATTCTCCGGTAAAAATTGCTGAAGTTCCTTCGCAGTGATCATTTTATCTTTTGATAATACAGATATCTGTTCGGCAATATTCTTTAATTCTCTCACATTGCCGGGCCAGGTATAGTTCATCAGCAATGTTCTTGCTTCATCATCCAGTTGTACAGGCTGCGATTTATACCTGTCAGAAAAATCAGTGGCAAATTTCCGGAACAGCAGGGGTATATCTTCTTTCCTGTCTCTTAAAGCAGGCACCCTGATTGGTACTGTATTTAAACGGTAATAAAGGTCTTCCCTGAAACGTCCCACTTGTGTATATTCCAGGAGGTCTTTATTGGTGGCTGCAATTACCCTTACGTCTGTTTTCTGCACTTTACTGCTGCCCACCCGGATGTATTCACCTGTTTCAAGTACACGCAGCAGTCTTGCCTGTGTACCGAGCGGCAGTTCACCGATCTCATCAAGAAAGATCGTACCGCCATTTACCGTTTCAAAATAACCTTTACGGCTGTCAACGGCACCTGTGAAAGAACCTTTTTCATGACCGAAAAGTTCAGAGTCGATCGTGCCTTCAGGAATAGCGCCACAGTTTACTGCAATAAACGGGTTATGTTTTCTTGTACTGAGCGCATGTATGATCTGTGAGAACACTTCTTTACCCACACCACTTTCCCCATTTATTAATACGCTGAGATCGGTATTGGCCACCTGTGCTGCCACATTAAGCGCATGATTAAGGCCGGGAGAGTTTCCTATTATTCCAAAACGGTTTTTTATACTTTGTAAATCCATTTTACTTATCCTTATTTTACTGCCTCTCCGATCAATGTACCGGGAGTGCAACTTTTGACTATTACGTTTACGTAGTCTCCTTTCTTATAATCGAGTTTCGGGAATACAATCACCTTGTTCTGGTCATTACGCCCGAATAATTCATTTTCATTTTTTTTAGATGTGCCTTCAATCAAAACATTAAATGTTTTGCCCACATCTTTTTGCATACTTTCAGCTGAATGTATGCGGTGCATATCAATGATCTCCTGCAGCCTTCTTTTTTTTACCGGTTCTGGTACATCATCTTCAAACCTTCTGGCGGCAAGCGTGCCCGGCCGTTCACTGTAGAAATACATATAGGCCAGGTCAAACCTGCAATAGTCTATCAGGCTCATGGTTGCTGTATGATCTTCTTCAGTTTCTGTACAAAAGCCGGCGATAATATCGGTGGATAGACCGCAGTCAGGGATAATTTCTTTTATCCGGTTTACTTTGGCAATATACCATTCCCTGGTATAGGTACGGTTCATAAGCTGCAATACCCTGGTACTGCCGCTTTGTACCGGCAGGTGAATATAATTACAGATATTATCATACTTCACTATGGTGAATAACACTTCATCTGTAATGTCTTTCGGGTGGGAAGTGCTAAAACGGACACGGAGCAGGGGATCAATGAGTGCAACCTTTTCAAGCAGCATGGCAAATGTTACGGTGTTGTTTGTTTGTTCATCTGTCCAGTAATAACTGTCAACATTTTGCCCCAGCAGGGTTACTTCCCGGTAGCCATTATTAAATAAGTCCCTGCATTCATTTATAATACTTGCCGCATCCCGGCTTCTTTCCCTGCCACGGGTAAAGGGTACAACACAAAAGGAGCACATATTATTGCAGCCTCTCATGATGCTTACAAATGCATTTACACCATTGCTGTTTAAACGGACAGGCGAAATATCTGCATAGGTCTCGTCACGGCTGAGTAAAACATTGACTGCTTTCTGGCCGGTTTCTGCCTCTTGTATGAGCCCGGGAAGAGAGCGGTAGGCATCAGGACCAACCACTATATCTACCAATTTCTCTTCCTGTAATAATTTTTCTTTTAACCGTTCTGCCATGCAACCAAGCATACCAATGAGCAGGCCCGGTTTTTGTTTTTTTATTGAACGGAATTCGGTTAGTCTTTTTCTTACAGTTGCTTCTGCTTTTTCCCGGATAGAACAGGTGTTAAGAAATATAAGATCTGCCGCGGCCAGGTCCCTGGTGGCACCAAACCCATTGTCCTGTAATATGGATGCAATTACCTCGCTGTCGGCAAAGTTCATTGCACAGCCATAGCTTTCAATGTAAAAATGTTTTCTATACAGTTTTACATCGGTTGGGGCAGGGGCAAAAGCTTCTCCCTGCCTCGATTCATCATGCATTTTGGTGCTGTGTTCAAATAAAGTTTCCATCTTTAAAAATCGGGGCACAAAAATAAGCAATTAGGATGGAATTGTGCCAGATTGGCAGCAATGAAAAGCTATCTCTTACTTAAAATTTATGAGCGGCTATTTTTTTATTTCTGTTTGCTGGGTTTTATTGTCAGGTTTTTTGTCAAGGAAGATCATCTTTACAGCTATAAGAATCATTACAGCCGCAAATATTTTTTTTACGGTATCCTGCGATAAACTCAGGGCCAGCTTGCTTCCAAAATAACTGCCCAGTATGAACCCAACAGCTAAAATACCAACCACCTTTACATCTACATGTCCCTGCTTATAGTATTGCATTACGGCAAGAATACCTACAGGCAGTAAGATCAATGCAAGGGATGTACCCTGTGCAGTGTGTTGCGAAAATCCAAGGAAATAAACCAGTGCCGGTACAATAACAAGTCCGCCACCAATACCCACCATACCACTCAGCATACCTGCGGCGATGCCAACAAGCATAACAATTAAAATAAATTGCAGGTCCATAGTTTTCGATTTGGTTTCCATCTTATTTAGCCGGGAAATTTTCTTTATAATAATCGATGGCTTCGGTGATTATTTTATAAGCCTGTTCCTTATCCTGGAACTCATCTATTTCCACCACTTTATTTTCAAGCACTTTATAGTTCTCAAAATAATTTTTAAGCACTGCTATAAAATGTTTGGGCAGTTCACTCACATCAGTAAAATGGTTTACAGTTGGATCTTTTGTTGCCACCGCAATGATCTTATCATCTTTTTCACCATTATCGATCATCTGCATATTGCCGATTACAGTTGCTTCCACGAGACAAAGAGGCTGGATGCTTTCTCCACTGATCACAAGAATATCCAGCGGATCTTTATCATGTCCATATGTTTGGGGAATAAAACCATAATTAACAGGGTAGTGGAAGGAAGAGTATACCACCCGATCCAGTTTGAGGAGCCCGGTCGCTTTATCGATCTCGTATTTGGCCCTTGAACCCTGTGGAATTTCGATAAGGCCATTTACAATTTCAGGTGCTTTTTTACCATAATGGGCACCATGCCATGGATGAAGAACGTACATTGTATTTTGTTTTGGTTAGTGACGAATATTATTACTAGTCAGGCTGCAAATTTATAACCTGAAAAGGCAGCAACCAACCCGAGTACCACACTAAGTAAAATATAAAGTGCCAGTAACAGGTACTTACCCTGTTGAAATAACTGGAGATTCTCAAACGAAAAAGCGGAAAATGTGGTAAAGCCGCCACAGATGCCGGTTGCTAAAAAAAGTTTCCAGTTGGAAGCAAAACTTTCATTTTTTAAACTAAGCCCGATCACAAAACCGATGATAAAGCTCCCGGTTATATTTATTAATAATGTGGCATAAGGAAAATCTTTATTACCAATAAATAAATTACCGCTGTACCGCAGCATACTGCCAATTGCACCTCCCAGGCCCACCAGCAAAAAATCTTTCATTATCATACTAAAATTACATGTTGCCGGAAAAAGTATATTTCAGATCAATCAGCCATCTGCCATTTATCTTCACCACTTTTACCTTGCTCCGGTTTTCTTTATTATATGATGTGGAATAATTGATCACCGTTACTGAATCATTTATCACGGGGTCTATATCTCCAATTATTATATCCGCTTTTTTATATTTTTCCAGGTCTTCTTCCGGCACAGATTTTTCCTGCTGTTGCTCCAGTTTTTTCAGTGCAGTTTTATTTTCTTCATCCTGCTGCATCAGCGATGCAGCCTGTTTAAAATCACCCTGCTGAACCGATTCAATAAAGCCTCTTGCCACGTCCATATCAGTGTTGGATACCTGCTTTTTTTCACCGCAGCCCGTAATGATTAAAATAGAAAATAATACAGGAAGATATCTGGAAAACATAATTAAAGGTAGTTATCTTTAAAACAATAAAAAAGCAACCCAACAAGGTTGCTTTTTAAAATATAGGTTTGTCCTGTTAATGCTTTTTTTGTTCTTTCTGGGCAGAATCAAATGCCTCTAACATTTTCTTTTTTAATTCAGGGTCATCTTTAAGTTTCCGGATCTCTTCCAAAGCAGCTTTTAATGAATCGCCGTCCAGTTTTTTGATTTCTTCCATTGCTTTATTCAGGCTGTCTGCACTAAACTCCCCGCTCTCTTTTAATTTTTCCGTACCCATTTCTGCAAGGGTGGCCATATCAAAAGCAACTTTCCATGAACCATTCTCTTTCTTTAATACAAAGTTGGCAGACTGACCGCTTTCTTTTTCCTTAACCGGCACTGTGGCCCTGTCTCCTTCAATTTTCGCTTCACCAAACTCCGCCTTGTTTTTATCAAATTTTTCAATGCTTTTATTATCAGGAGCCGATTTTATACCCATTTCGATGATATCGAGCATGCCTTTGCTGTCGGCGGTCGCAAGCTTTCTTGCACCTTCAATATCTTTTTTACCAAGCGTTTCAAAAAAAGTGATCAGGACTGATTTTGGATCGCCACCACTGTTACCACAACCGGTAATAAAAAAGGCAGTAAAAGCAATAGCTGATGCCAGGATGATTCTTTTCATACATTTGTTTTAAAGAATAAATGTAAAATGTATTTACTGATTATAAAAATAAAAGAGTGGCATAAGCCACTCTCTTTTTATTTCTGTTTGCTCAATTATTGTTTATGAATCGTGATTTTTCTCCCGTTGATTTTCTCTTTCCATTTCCTTCGCTTTATCCTTGTCGTAAGCCTTAATAATTGCTTTAACGAGCCTGTGCCTTACCACATCTTCTTCATCCAGTTCTATATGGGCAATGCCATCCACATTTTTTAAGATACGCAAAGCCTTGTCAATACCACTCCGCATATTTTTGGGTAAATCTATTTGCGTTGGATCACCTGTTATGATAGCTTTTGCATTCGCACCGATCCTGGTGAGGAACATCTTTAATTGTCCGTCATTCGTATTCTGGGCTTCATCAAGAATGATAAATGCATTGTCCAGTGTGCGGCCCCTCATGTAAGCAAGCGGCGCTATTTCAATAGTTCTTGTTGTCATATAATAGCCCAGCTTATCTGCCGGGATCATATCATCCAGGGCATCATATAATGGGCGCAGGTATGGATCGATCTTTTCTTTAAGATCACCGGGTAGAAAACCAAGGTTTTCGCCGGCTTCCACGGCAGGTCTTGTTAAGATGATCTTTTTAACAGATTTGTTTTTTAATGCCCGTACAGCCAGCGCTACGGCAGTGTATGTTTTACCGGTACCGGCAGGGCCAATGGCAAAAACGATATCATTTTTATCAACAGCAGCCACCATTCTTTTCTGGTTGGCAGTACGTGCCCTCACCGTTTTACCATTGGGGCCAAATACCAATACATCATTCGGGTTGCGGTCAATAAAATGATCAATCACCTGCTGGTCATCACCACCCAGTATTTGCTCAAAATAGTTTTCACTCATGTGCCCGTTGCGTTCGATGTATTGCACAATGAGATCTATTTTTTCTTTTGCATCTACTATCTGTTCCGGGGATCCGCTGAGTTTTACCTGTGTGCCGCGGCTTAAAATTTTAAGGAGTGGGAACTTTTTCTTGAGTATGTCCAGTTTTCCATTGTTAACACCAAAAAATTCAATAGGGTTAACTGTTTCAAGGTTAATAATAATTTCTGTCAATGTACGATTAATTTTAGTTAGTAATAGTGTTGATATACTATTTACCCTTTCATATATTCCAAATATAACTCAATGCTGTTAAAAAAACATCGCCTTATTTATACACATATGTTAAAAACGAAAAATCAAAATATTTTATTATTACTTATAGACGAAGCCTTGAGGTAAGGATCGATAAAGTATTTTTTGTGAATGAATTAGGCCGGAAAATATTTATCATATTTCAACCCAGGTATGATCTGCGAGCAGTTTTACAGCAGCAATAAATTTCTTATACGGCCCTGGGCTGTTGCCATATTCTTTTGGACTGATGAGAGATAACAGGTGTGTTTTATCTTTTCTTTCATACAAGTAATAAGTGTTGCCGATCACAGGTACAAAACTTAGTTTGGCATCATAGATCAGCATGCTCAATTCTTTACGCATTTGTATCTCCTGTGCCTGTATGGCCAGCAATTCAATTTGTTTGCGTATTTGCTCCAGCTGCATATTGGTTTGTTCTTCCATTGCAGTGAGTGCTTTGTGCCTTATAATTCCCTCTTCATTTGCTTTTATTACTGCACCGCTTACAGCCGCAGCATAAGGCATTACACTTAGTTGTTTGTGATAGATCTCCGTGTTAACGAATACAACACCACCAGGTTTGCATCCTTCCTGTATAACTTTTAGATTGCCATTTGCCTGCAATTCATGTGAAACTTTTAAAGAGAGCTGCCCATCTTTTAAAAAATGAACTTCAAAATTTAATGCATCAGTGAAAATTGTTTTTGTTTCATCCGCCAGTTCCCTGTCTTCAAATGGATGCACTTCTCCATCAGCTGCCAATACGTATACAGCCTCAAAAGCCTGGTTCTCCAGGCTCACCCAGTTCATGCTGATACGTATTTCTTTCTTATTGCCTGTTGTTTCAATTTTATATATGCCTGATTTAGGCCTGTTGCCATATTCGTATGTTCCTTTTTCAGGAAACAATTGCCAGGATGCAATAAAATTATAAGCTTCTATCATTGCCACTAAAATAAAGTATTATTTATTTTAAGTATTGCTGAAATAAAAAAGCATGGTCATACCATGCTGTAAAATTGAAGACAAATTTTATATGATGAACCAGGTGAATCTTAGTTCAACCTTCTCCTGATATCAAGTGCACTGCGCTGCTTTCTCTGCAGTTTCCACAAATCAACAATGCT
The DNA here is from genome assembly GCA_047600665.1 of Ferruginibacter sp. GTDB lineage: Bacteria > Bacteroidota > Bacteroidia > Chitinophagales > Chitinophagaceae > Ferruginibacter. The sequence goes on along the minus strand of JASGKJ010000001.1, from coordinate 839,524 downwards.
GAAATTTGAATTATCGTTTTCAAGATTACAGTCAAGTGCAATTGTTTCATTTGTTTGTGTCATCAATTCATCCATCATTTCTTTGCTTATGGACGTAGCCATAGCGTCATCATTGCGTTTCATACATCAATAATTAAAATTAAAAAATAGGTTTACGGCTTCTACAGGAATAAGTATTCCGGGAGTTTTCAAGACAAGCAATGGCTGTAAGACCATTGTACAATGCAGTAATACATTTTTGCGCCGCAAAGATACAACTTTTTATCGTGTTAAAACTACACATTTGTGTAGTTTTTAAGAGATGTGCACAGCAAGCAACGAAGTTTGCCCGATAATTGTCTGTTTATTTAGATATTTATCACCGATATTATTCTGTTATTGGTTAAATATGATACAATCAATTGAATATATTTACAAAATAAAATTTTAAGAACCCGGACACAGACACTGATGAGAACCTTCTTTTGCTTACTAATAACCTGTTGTTTTGCTTGTTTACACGTTTTTTCACAGGATTCCACTGCTGGGGAAAAATCAGATACATTTTTTCTGGCCAAAAAGAAAGGGATACTGGGTGAAGTTGGCAGGCGAATGACCGGCAATGATAACCTTGCCCAACCACCGGAAAAAGTAAACCCGTTTTTAAGTTATACAGGTAAAACAATACGCAGTGTAAGAGTGGTTGTATTGGGGTTTGAAAAAGATATTTATGATACCTTAAAACTCAAAAGAGGTTTTGGTATAGGCGTGGCAAACGCATTGCATAAAAATACAACACAACAAACTGCAGAGAACCATCTTTTTTTTAAAGCTGGTGAACACATAAATCCATACCTGTTATCCGATAATGAAAGATATTTAAGGGACCAGATCTTTATACAGGATGCGATGATACTGGTTAATAAAGTGGCTGAAGCTTCAGACTCGGTGGACCTGACCGTATTGATAAAGGATGTGTTTTCACTAGGTGGCGGTATTGGTATAAGCAATGCAAAAAAATACCGTTTTGAAGTAAAAGAAGAAAATCTCGGTGGTCGTGGAACAAAAATAGCTGTAAATACTTTGTATGATGATGCCCGTGTACCCAAGTTTGGCTTTGGGGCAGAGTTATTAAAGCGAAATATCCGTGGAAGTTTTATTAACTGGAGTATCGGCCTGCAGAATTACCGCAATGCATTTAACAGCGGCAGGAGCGAGGAGAATATCTATTATATGCATTTTGAAAAACCCTTGGTATCGCAGTACCTGCAATGGATGGGAGCGCTGGATCTTTCGTATAACCGTACCAGTAATAATTACCTGGTTGATTCTGTGTACCAGCGGGATTATAAATACAGTTATTACAATGCTGACGGCTGGATCGCTTATAATTTTGGCAGCAAAAAGCTGATGTATCAAAACTTGAAAAGTACTGCACGAAAGTTTGTTGCATTCAGGGCATTCAAGCAGCATTTTATCCGGGTGCCGGATAAAAACCTTACCAGCTTTGACGCAAGTTATTCGGATATAAGCGGCGTACTTGGTTCATTCAGTATTTTTAAACAGAATTTTTACAGGGCAACCTATATATATGGCTTTGGCCGTAACGAAGACGTGCCTGAAGGCTTTAGCGGTTCATTGGTGGGTGGTTATACAATGAAGCAGGACAGTTTGCATAATACTTCCCGGTCCAGGCCATATTTTGGTTTCGACGGGCAGTACAGCGCTTATGGTAAAAAGGGACTTTACAGTGCTTATACATTCAGGTTTGGCGGCTATAAATATAAAGGCAGGTGGGAAGATGTGGCCTTGCTGCTGAATATGGAATATTTTACAAAGTTGAAAGAATTAAGACCCAACTGGTACAGGCGTTTCTTTTTTGGAGGGGGTATTACGAGACAATTTTCACCTGTGCTTGATCCTGCATTGCTGCTCAGGAGTTCATTTGGACTGCCATATTTTGATTATGGTTATGTTGCTTCAGATTTCAGGGCAACAGTAAAATCAGAAGTGGTATTCTATCATACCAGGAAATTCTGGGGTTTCCGGTTTGCACCATTTGCTTTTGGAGATATGGCTGTACTGAAACCAACCAATGAATCTTTTTCAAAAAGTGAATTGTTCAGCGCAGTAGGGGCAGGGTTACGTACAAGAAATGAAAACCTGATTTTCGGTACTATTGAAATGCGTTGTTATTATTTTCCCCGCACATTACCCACAATGAACCATTTCAAAATAAAGTTTAATACCAACCTGCGTTTCCGGTATAACAGCAGCTTTATCAGGCGGCCTGATTTTGTGACGCCGAATTAGAAGGAAAGATTTTTTAAAAAAGATTTAAGAAAAAAGTAATAGTAATATAATTTTTCTTTACTTTAGCGCACCTAAAAAAAAGACGCCCGGTAGAAACCGGGAGACTTTAACGATTGCTTGCCATATGAAAAACTCTTTACAGCTATATTTGAAAAACTGTTTTTTTATTTTTTATATTCAAAACTGAGGTTCGAGTTCAGTTTTCGACGATTGCCTGCCATCACTTTCAATTAACGATTGCCGCCGTATGATAAGCTTTATCGCCTTTCATTATCAAATGTAGGGCGGTTTTTTTTCACTGTATAACCAAATTATGGGCTGTTTAATTACGTTAAAGAAGTGTTTTGGAAAAGGAAACGCAGTCCTGGTAAGGGTTATAATAAAATTTGTTAATGATGGCCACCCGTTTTACCGATACCTTATTTCAACTCGTTCATTCACTTGAAAAGTCTGAAAAAAGGAATTTTAAACTATATATAAAGCGAAATTCAGGAAACGAACATTTAAAAATAGTAGAACTCTTTGATGCACTTGATAAACTGGAAGAATATGATGAAGCCTTATTGCTGAAAAAGCTTTCATCTATACAAAAACCCCAGTTAAACAATGTAAAAGTTCACCTGTACAAGCAATTACTCGCCAGCCTGCGGCTGCTTAAAAGCACCAGCAGCATTGATATGCAGCTGAATGAACAGCTCGACTATGCCAGGATTCTCTATAATAAAGGACTCTACAACCAAAGCCTTAAAATTCTTGAAAAATTAAAGGAAACTGCCCGGGAGCATTATAAGTATAATTTCCTCACCCAGGTTATTTCCTGGGAGAAGAAAATTGAATCCCTGCATATTACCCGAAGTATGCAGGACAGGGGCAGCCAGTTATCTGCAGAAGCGATAGAAGTTAATCACCGGGTGGATATGGTGGCGAGGATGTCGAACCTGGCAATACAACTGTACAGCCTGTACATCCTGAATGGCCATGCACGGAATGAAAAAGAGGAGGAGGGAGTAAAAAAATTCTTCCGGGAAAGCCTGCCGCCGGATGCTGCGGAGCAAACAGGCTTTTATGAAAGGCTTTATTTATACCAGAGCTATTGCTGGTATGCATTTATCCGCCAGGATTTTTTAATGTATTACCGCTATGCCCAAAAATGGATAGATATATTCAATGAGCAGCCATTGATGATAAATGTGGAAACGGGATATTATATCAAAGGGATGCACAATCTTTTAAATGCACATTTTGATCTGCGTAATTACCATGCATTTGAGATAACACTGCAGGAGTTTAAAAAATTTGCCGCTTCAGCACTGGCCAACCAGCACGATAATCACCGGGTGCAGACTTTTGTTTATATCCACAGCGCCACCATCAACCAGCACTTTATGCTGGGCACGTTTGAGGAAGGCTTAAAGCTGGTGCCCCACCTGGAAGAAAAGCTGCATGATTATGCGATGTTCATTGATCATCACCGGGTGCTTGTATTCAATTATAAGATAGCAAACCTTTATTTTGGAAGTGGTAAATATGATATAGCCATTGATTACCTGCAGAAGATCATTAATACTAATCCTGACCTGCGGAACGACCTGCAATGCTATGCAAGGTTATTGCACCTGATGGCGCATTATGAGCTGGGTAATTTTGAAATCATCGATTCATTGATAAAATCTGTGTACAGATTTATGGCCAAGATGCAGAACCTTACCATTGTGGAAGACATGATGTTTAAGTTCCTGCGTAATTCTTTTATGCTGCCAAGAGGAAAAGTAAAAGCGGAACTGAAAGAATTTTTAGACAGTGTGAAGCAACTGGAGAAAAACCGTTTCCAAACAAGGAGTTTTGCATACCTCGATGTTATATCCTGGCTGGAAAGTAAGGTGCATGATAAACCGCTGGGGACAGTCATCAGGGAAAAATATTTAAAAGCTAAAAAGAGAAAGTATTAAAAAATAAAAAAACTCGCAATACCTGTGAGTTTTTTTATACCATTCTTATTATGATCATAAATAAAAAACCTCACAATATTTGTGAGGTTTTTTGTGGGAGCACACGGGTTCGAACCGCGGACCCTCCCGATTGGAAATCGGGATGCTAAACCAGGATGCTATCTTCCAATTAATGATACAATGGCCTTTCTACTTTTCCAATTTTTTATTTCTCTTTCCCTCTTTATAGCTTCTGATTTTATAAAATATATTTCTTGGTAAACAACTATCCAGTCACCCGTGCCACCAGTAAACCCTTTGTGATTGGTATTGTGTTTTCTCACCCTTTCAATAATATCTTCACCAGTATAACCAATATAATATCGGTCCTTAATATTTGAGTGCAGAATATAAACGGTGTAGATCATAATGAAAGAACCTCACAATATCTGTGAGGTTCTTTGTGGGAGCACACGGGTTCGAACCGCGGACCCTCTGCTTGTAAGGCAGATGCTCTAAACCAGCTGAGCTATGCTCCCTTTCAATTTTGGGACTGCAAAGATATACGTTAAATGTTTTCAGCAAAATTTTTTTAGAAATTAATTTAAATTTCTGTTTTACAATATGATTATGCTGTGGATTGTTGTTTTCCTTAATTGGTTTTCACCCTGCCTTTTTCTGTATCGGATCCACCGGACTGACGTGCATTCAGTGATTTGCCTTTATTGAACCTGTATGAAAAGCTAATGGTGCCCACACGGCTGTCGAGGTAACTTAACCAGTTGGCTTTAGAGTTGGCAATATTCCGGATATCTCCGCCAGGTTGATTTGTATAAAAAATATCAGATATGCTGAGCCGCAATGAACCACTTCCTTTTAATATCTTTTGTGAAACACCTGCTCTCATCTGCCATACAGGAATAGTGAGGAATTGTCCTGCCAGTATTCTCGTCTGGTAAGAACCACCAAGCTCTGCACTTAGGTTTTTACTGATCGTAAACTGGTTGGTTGGTCCAATATACCAATACCATTTTTTCTCATTCAGCAACTGCCCATAGATAACCGATTCAAAAGCTACGTTTTTACACTCTGTATAAAGCTGCAGTTTCCACCATTTTGCCAGATCGAAATTGCCATTTACACTGATGCCATATACTGTTTGCCGGCCAAAATTTCCCGGGCGGCTGTAATAGATGGTGCCACGCTGTTCATTTGTTTCCTGTATAAGATTGTCAGCAATGCTGTATTCAAAAGCCGTGGTAAGAAAGTTTTTATAAGTATGTGACAACTCAAAATTATAAGAAAAAGTAGGCTGCAGGAAAGGATTGCCCCCGTAATAAGTAAACCTGTCGAGCGGGTAAGTAAAAGGATTCAGGTCCTGGTAATTGGGCCTGTCAATTCTTCGTCCAAATGAAAAGCCAAATTGATTTATTTGTAAACTGTCAACAGTATAAGACAGGTACAAGGTGGGGAAGAGATTGGTATAATCACGGGTAAAGCTGGAATCTTTTATGACAGGGTTGCCGAGCTGGTTGCCTTTTATGTTTGTATTTTCCATCCGTAAACCTAATTGCAGTGAAATTTTTTCCCAGTCTTTTGAATAATTAAGATAGCCGGCATTTATGTTCTCTTTATAAAGGAACCGGTTGGAGAACTCATAATTGGGTACAGCAACGTTATTGTCAATATCAAAGAAGGCAGCTGTATTATCAGTATTTACAAAACTTGTTTTAAAGCCTGCGTCTATTTTACCGCCAGTATTCAGCGGGTGTGTATAATCTGCCTTGATTGTTTTTATTATGATCTCAGCAGGAAGAGCGGATTCTAATACCGTTTTCTCAATAAGTACATTACCCGGTGTGTAAATATTATTCGCCAGGCTTTGCGTGTGATCTGACTTATAAGAGATATAATCAGCGTTAATGGTAAGTTCTTTTCCTTTATCATCAATTTTATAAGAATGATTCAGGTTAATACTTCCATTCTTCCATGTCTGCCTGGAAGGTGTGAATGCTGAAACAAGTGATGTCGTTTCGTTATTTGCATCCAATGTTTTTGCATTATTCGTAACGTTAACGACAGCAGGGTTTATAAAACCGCTGAATACGATTCCAAGTGTTGACTTTTTGCTTACGTAATAATCCAGTCCAATTCTTGCTGTCTGACCTGTATATCTTTTTTTGATATAAGAATTTTGGGCAAAAGCGGAATTGTAAATACCGGCCGGTGTATAATAATACCTGTTGATCGTAAGATCCTGGTAGGTGTTATTCTGGTTCCAGCCAATATTGCTGAAGAGATTTATTTTGTTAACCCTGTAATTAAAATTAAAACTGTTATTGGTACGCATATACCTTCCCTGTCCATAACTAAGGTTAATACCGCCATTCAATCCCTTTACCGTATTCTTTTTGAGTCTGATATTAATAATTCCTGCATTGCCGGCTGCATCATAACCGGCAGGAGGGTTGGTCATGATTTCAATTGATTCCACCGCACTTGAAGGAAGGGAGCGTAAATAATTCGGCAGGTCGGCTGCAGTCATGTAGGTCGGCTTGTTATCAATAAAAATAACCACACCCGGCTTACCTTTTAACGAGATATTTCCGTCAGCATCTACCAAGACCCCCGGTGCTTTTTCAAGGATATCCAGTGAGGTGGTTCCTGCATTACTGATCAATGCATCAGGGTTTACAACCACCCGGTCAATCTTCTTTTGCACGAAAGGCTTTTTGGCTACAACCTGTACTTCCTGTAATTGAACAGCTGTTGGTTGCAGCACAGCAACGGGTAAATTTATATCCAGGCTTCCATTGTCTATTGTTATCACATCACTGTGATAGTCTTTGTAACCAAGATGTGTTATTGTCGTAATGTATTTCCCTTCCTTAATCAGTTCAAAAGAAAATTTTCCGTCTGCATCACAAAGCGCTGTTTTAACAATGGCAGAGTCTTTCACTGACACTAAGTTTACAACAGGGATCTCGCCATTTTTCATCCCTTCAACCTTTCCTTTTACAGATGCCTGTTGAGCAAAGACAAAGTTGCAGCAAAATATAAGTGCAAGGCCAAACGAAATTTTTTGTAAAAAATATTTTTTATCCATCTTATATACTTCTTTAATAGTGTTAGTAGTACCTGGTATTTTGATCATAATTAAACACATGCAAATTGAATGTGCCTGCAGCAACGAATAATGTAAAAATGCTTAAAGCAAATTGCCGGGTGTTGTCAAATTCTGCTAATTTATCCTGCAAACGAAGAGGGAGGAATACCAAAATGCTTTTTAAAAGCTTTGCTGAATGTATATACATCTGTAAAACCACAATTGAGGGCTACCTCAGCTATTTTCTCTTTATCTCTTAAGGGTGTACAGGCAGCATGTAACCGTTTTTGAAGTATATATTGGTGAGGGGATTTGCCGAATACTTTTTTAAAAAGCCTGAAAAAATGATATTCGGAAATCATGGCTTCTTTTGCAATTTGTTCCGTTGTTAGCCGGAATGTATAATTTGTATCAATAAACTCTTTCGCTTTCAGCAACCGCCTGTACAGCTCTTTTTTAGTAGCTGTTTTTATGGCAGGTATGGTTTGCAGTTGCTTAAATACACCGGCTTGATCTGAAACCAGGTTTTCGGCCAGTTCAAGAAACAGGTCTGTATTGATGTCTGTTGCTGAAAATGTTTTATCCTGTATTTTTTTTGAAATCGTTTCCATCTTGCTGCCAAGCAGGGTACGAGCAGCCTGGTAATGGTTTTCCAGGAATTGATCAGTGTAAAAAAATGAGGCTAACCCGGTATCAGGAAAAGCAGTATCGGGTCTTATAAAACTGGCGACTGCCTGTTCGATATAATTGGTGGAAATATTGATGCATATTCCTCTCACATTTTTTTTGCTTTCAATATCTACAATAACATCGTGTTCGCCGTTCAATAATAAATAACTGTTTGCCGCAATATGGTATTGCTGTTTATTAACAGTGTACCGCTCACTGCCGGTTGTAACAAACTTGATGGCAAAACCAGCGCCTTTTACAGGACGGGAAAATTCGCTGAGAGAAGAAACTTTAAACGAATTACCCTGGTTACTATATTTTAAAACAATCTTGTTGTTATCATAAAATATTGATTCGTACCTGTTGATTTCCGGCATGTGCTGTTATTTGCAATTTTTCTCCTTTTATCAGATGTAACATTGAAACATCTGCAGTAAATAAAACTATTGATTTTTGCAGTGTTGCTTTTTATGATTTTTTCTCCGGTAATCAAAGCTCAATAACCGTCTTTTTTCATCCATCAGCGGTTTGATATAAAAACTTTACTTATTACATCCGGCGGGGAAATAATAATGATTTCGGGAAAAATAGGCAGTGGTAATTAATTTAACTGCAGCGCAGGTAAACGGTAATTCTGGGCATCGTAAACAAACAGTTCATCTGTTTCTACTGTCCAGTATTTATACAGGGGAGATTTTTTGAGATAATTCGTTACTTCAGCTTTTGTAAGTGCATTTATTACAATCCAGCAGCGCTGCGTTTCAAGGCTTACAGTATAATAGTCAATAATACCTTTATCAATCAGTTCATTTATATAGGTGCGGTGGGCGGGAACCAGGTTCATAAAACTTTCATCCATCTCAAAATAGAGTGTTACCTGGTATTTGTTAAGATTCCTGGTATCTAAATTTTCCATTCCCGGATTGTATTTGCCCATTGTTCGTTATATGATGCAGTTATCTTAATGTAATTATCCGTATACCCTTCCATCGTGCCATTCTTATTACTGTTTTCAAACAACACCTTTCTTGTTTGCCCTGCATGCAGGTTTGTAAAATACTGCATCTTTTGATAACTCAAGTTACGTAATATTTTATTCCGTTCGTGTCTTTTATTCATAGGTACTACGGGAGACAATTCCAATGCATAAGTGTTGGCTCTTTCTGAATAAGTAAATACATGGAGGTAAGAGATATCCAGCGAATGGAGGAAGTCAAACGTATCCTGGAAATCTTCATCTGTTTCACCCGGGAAGCCCACGATCACATCCACACCGATACAGCAATGCGGCATGATGGTTTTAATAAGGCCAACCCTTTCTGCATACAGTTCTCTTTTGTAGCGCCGGCGCATCATGCCCAGTATTTTATTGCTGCCACTCTGCAGGGGGATATGAAAGTGCGGCATAAACCTTTTACTGTTGCTTACAAATTCAATGATCTCGTTTGTAAGCAGGTTGGGTTCAATAGAAGAGATACGGAAACGGTCGATGCCGTCCACTTCATCGAGTTCCTTTACCAGGTCATAAAAGTTCTCTTCTTTCTTCTTGCCGCCATACAATCCTTTGCCAAAATCACCAAGGTTGATCCCCGTAAGTACAATTTCCTTTGCTCCCTGTTCAGCCAGTGCGGCAATATTGCTTACCACATTTGTAATACTGTCGCTGCGGCTTTTACCCCTTGCCATTGGTATGGTGCAGAAGGAGCAATTATAATCACAGCCATCCTGTACTTTTAAAAATACCCTTGTACGGTCGTTTACAGAATGCGTGGGTACAAAACTGTTTACATCTTCAATATCACAGCTGCAGATTTTGGCACTGTCACCTTTGGTAATCTCTTTTAAATGCTGGGTGATATTAAATTTTTCTGCAGCACCCAATACCAGGTCAACACCCGGTATTTCGGCGATTTCTTTTGGTTTTAACTGGGCATAACAGCCGGTTATCACCACCATGGCTTCAGGGGCTTTCCGCTGTATACGGCGGACCAACTGCCGGCATTCTTTATCTGCGTTTTCAGTTACAGAACAGGTATTAATAACATATACATCTGCCACCTCATCAAAATCTTTTTTCACAAAGCCGTCATTCTCCAGCAACCTGCCTATAGTGGAGGTTTCGGAAAAATTAAGCTTACAGCCCAGTGTATGTAATGCCACGGTCTTACTCATGCGGCTGCAAAGATAATAAAGAAAGGGTAAGCGGTGATAGGTAAAGGGTTTAAGGCAGACCAGGGCTTTTTGATACACTTTTCATTTACATTCGCTTTAGTATGATCAAAAAATATCTTCCGTTTATTGTATTACTGGCAGCGGCCCTTCTTTTCTGGTATGTAAAATCAAACCAGCGGATGCATTACCCTGCCCATGAAGGAGAAAATAATATTACTGTGCCTGCAAAAACTGACGAAGGTTTCAGCAGGCATCCCGATAAGATCATTTATTCAAAACATGCACGGTGCCGTATGGCCTGCCGGCATATTGATGAAAGCGAAGTAAAGGAGATCATTGAAAATGGTAATGTGAACTATGCTAAAATAGAAGAGGATGAACGGTGTAAAACCTATCCAATAGAAGGTACCACGCATGACAAACAATATGTACGGATCGTGGTGGCACCAAAACAGAATGACCTGGTTATTGTGACTGTGATCGATTTAAAGAATGAATGGCAATGCGATTGTAAATAGTATTGAAGGTTATGCCACCTGTTAAATAATTTAACATATTATACCTGCAGAAACTCATTTCAATCTTCATTTCAAATGTCTACTTTTGCTACTGGTATTGATGCGGAGTGAATTACAAATGAGGCTGATCAATGATGCGGTATGAAAATTAAATCCTTTCTGGCAAAACCTTTTGCCAATTACATATACAAGCAGGTAAAAAAAGATATTGAAAATGCGGAGACAGACCAGGTTGCTATTTTCAATAGCCTGCTGAAAGCTGCTGCTAAAACAGAATTTGGAAAAGAGCATGGTTTTGATACCATCAAAACACATGAAGACTTTGTGAAGAAAGTACCCATCCGGGATTATGAGCAGTTTAAACCTTATATCGAAAAGATAAAGCAGGGTAAACACAATGTATTGTGGAAGGGACAGCCAATTTATCTTGCTAAAACAAGTGGTACCACCAGCGGAGTAAAGTATATTCCAATCTCAAAAGAATCTATTCCCAATCATATTAATACCGCCAGGAATGCGCTGCTCTGTTATATGGCAGAAACGGGTAATACCAGGTTTGCTGACGGTAAGCTGATCTTCCTGAGCGGCTCACCTGAACTGGAAAGAGTGGGCGGTATACCTACGGGCAGGTTGAGTGGTATAGTAAATCATCATGTACCCAAATACCTGCGGAGTAACCAGTTGCCTTCTTACGAAACGAACTGTATTGAAGAATGGGAAGAAAAGCTGGACAAGGTTATTGAAGAGACCATTAACCAGGATATGACCCTTATCAGTGGTATTCCACCCTGGATGCAGATGTATTTTGATAAACTGATGGAAAAGAGCGGCAAGAAAGTGGGAGAGTTGTTTCCAAATTTCAGTGTAATGGTGCAGGGTGGGGTAAACTTTGAGCCGTACAAATCCAAGCTGTATGAAAGTATTGGCCGTCACGTGGATTGTATTGAATTGTTCCCGGCAAGTGAAGGCTTTTTCGCCTTCCAGGATTCTCAAAAAGCAGCTGGTATGCTGCTCAACAGCAACAGCGGTATCTTCTTTGAATTTGTACCTGCAGCCGAAATCTACAATGAAAATCCCACCAGGCTTACCTTAAAAGATGTGAAAGTGGGAGAGAATTATGCTCTTATCATCAGCAGTAACGCCGGTTTGTGGGCTTACAATATTGGCGATACAGTAAAGTTTCTTTCAACAAAACCTTACCGGCTGATTGTAAGCGGCAGAACCAAGCACTACATATCTGCCTTTGGTGAGCACGTGATTGTGGAAGAGGTTGAAAATGCTATGCTGAAAGCTGCCGAAGAAGAACAAGTGCATATAACCGAGTTTACTGTAGCGCCCATGGTGAACCAGGGTAATGGCAAAAGTTACCATGAATGGTTCGTGGAATTTGAAAACCAGCCCGCTGACATGGCTGCCTTCGCCAAAAAGATAGATGACAATCTCCGTAAGAAAAATGTTTATTACGATGACCTGATTGGAGGCAATATCCTGCAGCAGTTGAAAATATCGCCTGTTAAAAAGAATGGGTTCATTGACTATATGAAAAGTATTGGCAAGCTGGGCGGGCAAAACAAAGTACCCAGGCTCAGCAATGACCGCAAAATTGCCAATGAATTAAAACAATGGGTGGCTGATAAAATATAATTATCTATCCTTCGTTTGTACTCCGCAATCGCTATTATTTTCTTCCAGGTAAAGGCGGCAACGTTGCCATGTTAAATGATTTTAATTTTTTAACACAGTCGCTAAATTTTTAAAAAATATTTGGAATTAAATTTGAAAAAACATTTACATTTGTGCTCCAATTTTAAAAAGTTGAAAAACATTTTACAACATATCAAAATCATGATAGCATACAGGCAGTATCCTGTGTACGTTGTTTTGCCAATTTTTACCAATTGTCCCCCACGCCGACCTGGTTGCTGACAGGCGGAGCATATTCCAACATGCCCCTGTCAGTGGATAAATCTCCAACTCAGGTTCTTTCAAATTCATTTACATACTTTTTCAATTCTGCACGATTGTGGAAACAAATAATATCGTAATAAGGGTAGCCAACATTGGCGACATTCGTTATGCAAAAACCATTACAGATGAAATGGAATCCTCTGCAAAGGCCAGGGGTACCGGTATTGCAAAACGCAGCCCTGATTATATAGAGAAAAAAATCCTGGAAGGTAAATCTGTAATTGCTGTTACAAAAGAAGGCGATTGGGTGGGCTTTTGTTACGTGGAGGCCTGGCAGCATGGTAAGTTTGTGGCAAACAGCGGACTCATTGTGGCACCCGCCTTCAGGAAAAGCGGCGTAGCCAAAGAAATCAAAAAGAAAATATTCAATCTATCCAGGGAGAAATATCCCGATGCCAAAATATTTGGTCTTACTACCGGTTTGGCTGTAATGAAGATAAACTCTGAACTGGGTTATGAGCCAGTTACTTATTCCGAGCTTACCGATGATGAAGAATTCTGGGCGGGTTGTAAAAGCTGTGTAAACTACGATATACTGATGAGCAAGGAACGGAAGAACTGTATGTGTACCGCAATGTTGTACGATCCAGCTGATCACCGGGAGCCTGAAGAAACCAAGGAGGATTTTATTAAAAACTCCACCATATACGAGCGGCTGATGCAGATCAGGCAAAGCCGGCTGCTCCGTTTTTTAAATAAAAGAAGCCAGAGCGGCAGCGAAAGCAAAATCGTAAAATTATTTTTAAAATATTTTTTCAAACCTAAGTTTAATTAGCCATGGGCAGAAAAGTTGTACTTGGATTTAGCGGCGGACTGGACACATCATATTGTGCGAAATACCTTACAGTTGAAAAGGATTATGAAATCCATTCAGTAATTGTAAATACCGGCGGTTTCAGTGCAGCAGAATTAAAGAAGATAGAAGAACATGCCTACCGGCTCGGTGTTAAAACCCACACGACTGTGGATGCTGTAAAAAGTTACTACGACAGCATCATCAAATTCCTCATTTTCGGAAATGTTTTAAAGAACAATACTTACCCTTTAAGCGTGAGTGCTGAAAGACTGAGCCAGGCGTTAAGTATTGCAGAACATGTTAAGAAAGTGGGTGCGGATGCTGTGATACATGGCAGCACCGGTGCTGGTAACGACCAGGTAAGGTTTGATATGATCTTTAATATCATGATTCCCGGTGTCGAAATTATTACACCTATCCGTGATATGAAGCTGAGCAGGGAAGAAGAAGTGGCTTATTTAAAGAAGCAGGGTGTGGAAATGAATTTTGAGAAATCAGTTTATTCCATCAATAAAGGTTTATGGGGAACAAGTGTGGGTGGTAAAGAAACGCTGAACAGCAAAGGAACATTACCGGAAGAAGCGTGGCCAACACAGGTAACGGCAACGGGTACTGCAAATGTGGAGCTTGGTTTTGAAAAAGGTGAATTGAAAACAGTGGATGGCAAATCATTTGGTCATCCATCTGAAGCGATACAATATTTACAAAGCATTGCCGGCCCTTATGGTGTGGGCAGGGATATTCATATTGGTGATACCATCATCGGTATAAAGGGCCGTGTTGGTTTTGAAGCGGCAGCACCTGTAATTATCCTGAAAGCACACCATGCGCTGGAAAAGCATGTGCTTACCAAATGGCAGCTGAACTGGAAGGACCAGCTGGCATTATTCTATGGCAACTGGCTGCATGAAGGACAGATACTTGATCCTGTGATGAGGGATATAGAAGCTTTCTTTATGAATTCTCAGCAAAATGTTACCGGGAAAGTGTTTGTAGAATTGAAGCCTTACCGTTTCCAGGTTACGGGAATAGAATCAGCCTACGACCTGATGAGCAGCAAGTTTGGGAAGTATGGTGAAATGAATAATGGCTGGACAGGCGATGATGTGAGGGGCTTCACAAAAATATTTGGCAACCAGACACAGATCTATCATTCTGTGAAAAATGAAATAGATGGCAACTAAGATAAAAGCAGGTATCATAGGCGGGGCAGGTTATACGGGCGGTGAGTTGATCAGGCTGCTGGTTAACCATCCAAATGTTGAAGTGGTGTTTATAAACAGTAAAAGCAATGCTGGCAACCCGGTCTCTAAAGTGCACGCCGATTTGCTGGGTGAAACTGATTTGGTGTTTAGTGAAAATCTCGATGCATTAAAAGACGGCAATATTGATGTTTTGTTCCTTTGTGTGGGTCATGGTGATGCAAGAAAATTTTTAACTGCAACAGAAGTAAATGATAAAATAAAGATCATTGACCTTTCACAGGATTTCCGGTTGAAAGAAAAAGCGGCTATTGGTAACCGGGAGTTTATATACGGTTTGCCTGAACTGAATAAAGAAGCCATCCGAACAGCCAATAATGTAGCTAACCCTGGTTGCTTTGCTACTGCCATACAACTTGGTTTACTGCCTTTGGCAAAGGCCGGTTTGCTGAGTGATATTTATACTACCGGTATTACTGGTTCCACAGGTGCTGGACAGGGCCTTTCGGAAACCTCTCATTTTAGCTGGCGTGTAAATAATATACAGGCTTATAAAACACTTACGCACCAGCACCTGGGTGAAATAGGACAGTCACTGCTGCAACTGCAGTCAAACAGCAGGCAGGTGGACCTGAGTTTTGTTCCCTGGCGTGGCGATTTTTCAAGAGGCATATTTATCAGTTCTCAAATAAGTTGTGCATGGAACCAGGCTGACCTGGATAATTTATATAAAGAGTATTATACCGGTCATTCCTTTACCAGCATCAGTACAGAACCGATATATTTAAAACAGGTGGTGAACACCAATAAATGTATTATTCAGTTGGAAAAAGTTGGCAGCAAACTGGTGATACATTCCATTATTGATAACCTGCTGAAAGGTGCCAGCGGCCAGGCCGTGCAGAATATGAATTTGATGTTTGACCTGGAGGAAACAACTGGATTGAAACTGAAGGCGAACTATTTTTAATAGGAAGGTTAAAGACGGAATGTATATGGTGTAAGGTAAGAACAATGGTAAATGAGGTGGGGGCTATGCTATATCTTTCCGGAAGTTCCTTCGAAATGATAAGCCTTAAACCCTGCACCTTTTACCTTTAAACTTTTGTTTATGATACTTTTCGACGTTTATCCGCTTAATGACATCACCATTGTAAAAGCCCAGGGCTCTTATGTGTGGGATGACGCAGGTCAGCAATACCTGGATATGTATGGTGGCCACGCAGTGATCTCTATCGGGCATACACACCCGCATTATGTAAAGCGTTTGGAAGACCAGTTGCATAAAGTCGGGTTTTATTCCAACTCAATAAAAATTCCGATTCAAAAAGAACTGGCAGATAAACTCGGTACTGTTTCCGGCAAAGAAGATTACCAGTTGTTTCTTTGTAATTCGGGCGCAGAGGCAAACGAAAATGCTTTAAAGCTGGCTTCGTTTTATAATGGCCGCAAAAAGATCATTGCTTTTAAAAAAGCTTTTCATGGCAGAACATCTTTAGCTGTTGCTGCTACGGATAATCCAAATATAGTGGCGCCGGTTAATCAAACTGATAATATTATTTTTCTTCCCTTTAATGATGAAGCAGCACTGGAAGCGGCTTTTAAGCAGCAGGAAATTTCTTCTGTTATTATAGAGGGTATGCAGGGCGTAGGTGGCATCAATGTGGCGTCTGCTTCATTTTTAAGAAAAATAAGAAGCCTTTGTGATGAATACAATGCGGTATTCATTGCAGATTCTGTTCAGTGCGGTTATGGCAGGAGCGGTAAATTTTATTCGCATGACCATAGTGGTGTAAATGCAGATATTTATACCATGGCAAAAGGTATGGGTAATGGTTTTCCTGTGGCAGGTATTTCCATTGCACCAAAATTCCACGCAAAGCATTTTATGCTGGGTACCACCTTTGGTGGCAATCACCTGGCCTGTGCTGCTGCACTGGCGGTGCTGGAAATAATTGAGCAGGATAACCTGATGGCTAATGCAAAAGAAGTGGGTGATTATTTGATCAGTGAATTAAAACAATTGCCGCAGATTAAAGAAGTGCGTGGTATGGGGCTGATGATCGGTATCGATCTGCCGGAAGAATTAAAAGACGTAAAGAAAAATTTGCTCTACAAGCATAAGATATTTACCGGTGAAGCAAAGCCGAATGTGATCCGTTTGTTGCCGGCATTGAATCTTGGAAAAGCGGAAGCAGATATTTTCTTAACTGCGTTAAAAGCAGAACTGGAACAGGCAGTTGTTGAACCCGCTGTGCTGGTTTAGTTTCATAAAGAGCAAGTGATGAGCAGAGATGAAAATGTACAAGTGACCCGATAGCTATCGGGTGACACAACTATGCTGAATTGTATTTAAATGCCTGTTACAAAAAATAAGAATGAAAAATTTTATTTCTGTTCATGATGTAGTAAATACCGGTGGTAATATACCTGCTGCTATTGATGCGTTGGTGGAGAAGGCGCTTGCTTACAAGGCAAACCCGTTCAAAGATAAAGGGCTTGGCGCAGGTAAGCGGGTTGGTATGCTGTTTTTAAATCCATCACTCCGTACAAGACTGAGTACACAGGTGGCAGCCGCTAACCTGGGCCTGGAAACAATTGTGTTTAACGTGGATAAAGAAGGCTGGGCAATGGAATTCGAGGACGGCGCCATTATGAGCGGAACGACTGTTGAACACGTAAAAGATGCGGCGCCGATACTGGGTAATTATTTTGATATTCTTTGCATACGTTCCTTTCCTGCACTGAAAAATAAAGAAGATGATTACAGCGAACAGGTGATGAAATCTTTTATGCAATATGCAGGCGTTCCTGTGGTGAGTTTGGAAAGCGGCACCCTGCACCCATTACAGAGTTTGACTGATGTCATTACGATCAATGAGCAGAAAGCAAGCTCAAAACTTAAAATAGTGCTTACCTGGGCACCGCACATAAAACCATTGCCGCAATGTGTGCCCAATTCCACTGCACAATGGATCAATGCCTGGGGTAAGGCTGATTTTGTAATTACACACCCCGAGGATTATGAGCTTGATGAACAGTATACAAAGGGTGCCACCGTCACCCATAACCAGGATGAAGCATTGAAAGATGCGGACTTTGTGTATGTAAAGAACTGGAGTACGTATACAGATTACGGCAGGATTTACACAAATGATCCTGCCTGGATGCTTACTGCAAAGAAACTAACGCTTACCAATAATGCCAAAGTGATGCACTGTCTCCCGGTAAGACGCAACGTGGAACTGAGTGATGAAGTGCTGGACAGTTCAAATTCAATTGTTACACAACAGGCATCCAACAGGGTGTGGGCAGCGCAGGTGGTATTATCTGAAATACTAAAGGGAATGTAATGGAGAAATTGTACGTGATAAAGATTGGTGGTAATGTAATTGACAACGATGCAGCATTACAGGCTTTTTTACAATCGTATGCTGCTGCGGGTGCAAAGAAAACACTGGTGCATGGCGGCGGTAAGATCGCAACAAAAATTGGCGATAAACTTGGTATCGAATCGAAATATATTAACGGCAGAAGAATAACAGATGAAGCAACGATCGACCTGGTAACAATGGTATATGGCGGACTGGTAAATAAAAAGGTAGTGGCACAGTTACAGTCTTTTGGCTGCAATGCCATTGGTCTTACCGGCGCTGATGCCAATATCATGACTGCCACCAAAAGACCTGTAAAAGATATTGATTATGGTTTTGCAGGAGATATAAAGACCGGTGGTGTGAATGCTGCTGTATTAATTGCTTTACTGGAACAGGGTATTTCTCCCGTGGTGGCGCCATTAACGCATGATGGCAAAGGCCAGGTATTAAATACCAATGCAGATACCATTGCATCTTCACTGGCCGTGGCTTTATCAAAGCAGTATGATGTAAGATTGATCTACTGTTTTGAAAAGAAAGGTATTTTATTAAGCGTGGAGGAGGATGATTCTGTCATTAACCTGATCACAAAAGATAAATACAAACAGCTGCTGGAAGAGAAAAGACTCTTCGACGGGATTATTCCGAAAATTGACAATGCATTTGCGGCTATAGCCAATGGTGTAAAGGAAGTGCTGGTGGGCCATGCTGATGATTTACTTCAAAACCTCACAGAAAAAACAAAAGGAACACTTATACAATGACCTTCGATAAAAAATTATACGATGATGCGGTTGAGCTGCTGAAACAATTGATTTCAACACCTTCTTTTTCAAAAGAAGAAAATGACACAGCCGAAATATTGATGCAGTTCTTTGAACAGCGTGACGTGGAGCATGCAAGGGTGGGTAATAATATTTATGCCAGAAATAAAAGCTATGATCCTGCTAAACCATCAGTGTTATTGAACTCTCATCATGATACGGTGAAACCCAATAAGGGCTATACTATGGACCCCTTTACGCCTGTTGTAAAGGATGGTAAATTGTTTGGTCTCGGCAGTAATGACGCCGGTGGTTGCCTGGTTTCGCTGATCGCCACTTTTCTCCATTTTTATAATATACCGGAAGCAAAACACAACGTGGTGTTTGCTGCCAGTGCGGAGGAGGAAATAAGTGGCGTAAACGGCATTGAACTCGTGCTGCCATTTTTAGGTAATATCAATTATGGTATTGTGGGTGAGCCAACCAAACTGGAGATGGCTGTGGCAGAACGTGGACTGATGGTGATCGATTGTACGGCGCAGGGGCGTGCAGGACATGCCGCCAGGAATGAAGGAGAGAACGCTTTATACAAAGCCATAGATGATATTGCCTGGATCAGGAATAAAAAATTTGATAAGGTAAGTGACCTGCTCGGCGAATCCCGGCTAACCGTTACTGTTATTGAAACGGAAAACAAGCAGCACAACGTGGTACCTTCTCAATGTAAATATGTGATCGATGTAAGGGTGAATGAACTGTACACCTTCGAGGAGATACTTGCAGACCTGAAGGCTAACCTTAAAAGTGATTTCAAACCACGTACCACGAGAATGAAATCCACTTCCATACCATTGGATCATTTACTGGTAAAAGCTGGTATCAACTTAGGTAAAGGTTATTACGGTTCACCAACCACATCCGATAAGGCGCTGATGCCATTCCCAACTTTAAAAATGGGACCCGGCGACAGTGCCCGCAGTCATACAGCGGATGAATTTATTTATCTTTCAGAAATAGAAGAGGGGATCGGGACTTATATAAAGCTGGTGGAGCAAATTTTATAGGTAATAAGTTTTAAGTTGTAAGTATGCAGAATTACAAGGATCTGAAGGTTTGGGAGAAGGCGCATCAACTTACACTTGGGGTTTATGAGGCAAGTAAAAAGTTTCCAAAAGAGGAAGTATATGGTTTGACAAGCCAGTTAAGAAGAGCTGCTGTTTCAATAGCTGCGAATATTGCTGAAGGATGTGGTAAGAATACCCAAAATGACCTAGCCAATTATTTGAATATATCACTTGGCTCTTCCAATGAAACTGAATATTTTATTTTGTTAGCGAAAGACTTGAACTATTTATCAATTGCAGATTACGAAATATTAATGAAGCTGGTAAATGAAGTTAAAGCCATGCTTATAGCTTTAATTGGAAAAGTCAGGCAATGACTTATTACTTTAAACTTATTACTTAGAACTTTATGAAATTATGGCAAAAAGATAAGACGGCTTTAAAAGAAGTGGAAAAGTTCACCGTAGGTAACGACCGGGAGCTGGACCTGCACCTGGCAACTTTTGATGTGCTTGGTTCTATTGCGCATGTTACCATGTTGGCTTCTGTTGGTTTGCTGGAGAAAGAAGAGAAAGACTTACTGGTAAAGGAACTTCAACATATTTATAAAGGTATTGACGAAAAATTCAAATTAGAAGAAGGCGTGGAGGATATCCATTCACAGGTGGAACTGATGCTGACGCAAAAGCTGGGTGATGTAGGTAAAAAAATTCACAGTGCCCGCAGCCGCAACGACCAGGTGCTGGTGGACCTGAAATTATTTTTAAGAAGTGAAATAGAAAAACTCGTTGGCAATACAAAAGCATTGTTTGATGTGCTGATCCGGCAAAGTGAAAAACATAAAGATGACCTGCTGCCCGGTTACACGCATTTACAACTGGCCATGCCTTCTTCTTTTGGGTTATGGTTTGGCGCTTATGCGGAAAGTTTAGTGGATGATCTGATAACTATGCAGGCGGCTTTTGAAGTGGTGAATAAAAATCCGCTTGGCTCTGCAGCCGGTTATGGCTCTTCTTTTCCCATTAACCGTACATTGACAACATCTTTGCTTGGTTTTGAAAACCTGAATTATAATGTGGTATATGCACAGATGGGCAGGGGTAAAACAGAACGTATTGTTGCATCATCGCTGGCAAATGTAGCGGCAACGCTTTCCAGGCTTAGTATGGATGCCTGCCTCTTCCTGAACCAGAACTTTGGTTTTGTAAGTTTCCCCGATGAACTGACAACCGGCAGCAGCATCATGCCGCATAAAAAAAATCCCGATGTATTTGAGCTGGTGCGTTCACATTGCAACCGCATACAGGCGCTCCCCAACGAAATAATGCTGATGACAACCAACCTGCCTTCGGGTTACCACCGTGACCTGCAGTTGCTGAAAGAACATATCATCCCAGCCTTTAAAAACCTGAATGACTGCATCGAAATGGTTGGACTGATGCTGTCGAATATGGAAGTGAAGAAAGACCTGCTGAAGGATGAAAAATACAAATACCTCTTCAGCGTGGAGGAAGTGAACAAACTGGTACTGCAGGGGATCCCTTTCAGGGACGCCTACAAGAAAACAGGACTGGCTATAGAAGCCGGGAATTTTACATATACTACTTCTCTTAACCATACACATGAAGGTTCTGTAGGTAATCTCAATAATAAGGAGATAAGCGGCCTGATGGATGCGGTGTTAAACCGATTCAACTTTGGCAAGGTGAAAAATGCTTTGGAGCAATTATTGCATTAAATTGCCTTTCAATTTTTCAATCAGCCCTGAGTTTTTTATTTTCATAACCGCCAGTTTGTAGAGGCTAAACGCACAGCAAAGACCTGCTGTAGAAGTGTGCGACGCCTGTGAAGTTGAAAAGAGTACAAATGCCGGTAACAAAAAATATTAACTATTTTGGGCAAAAATCCATTTGAATATGGCGCATGCCGTTGCAAAAAAGCGTATCGCATTATTTGGTTCCACCGGTTCAATAGGTACGCAGGCGCTTGAAGTGATCCGTGCCAACCCCAGCCTGTTTGAAGCCGAAATCCTCACTGCACAATCCAATGCCGACCTGCTGGTAAAGCAGGCGCTGGAATTTAAGCCCAATGCTGTAGTGATCGGTGATGAAACCTTATATAAAAAAGTAAAGGATGCCCTGTCATCAACCGATACAAAGGTCTTTGCAGGCGAACAGGCGCTGGAAGATGTGGCCGATTTTGATACCTATGATATGATGCTGGCAGCTATTGTTGGTTATGCCGGTTTGAAGCCAACCTTAAAAGCTGTAAAGAAAGGAAAGGCCATCGGTCTCGCCAATAAAGAGACATTGGTTGTTGCAGGTGATATCGTTATGCATACGGCTTATGAAAAAAGAGCGCCGGTTATTCCGGTAGATAGTGAACACTCTGCCATTTTTCAATGTATGGTGGGTGAGGGCAGGAATAAAATTGAAAAGATCATCCTTACTGCCAGTGGCGGACCTTTCCTGGGTAAAAAACCCAACTTCCTGGTAAATGTAAAACGGGATCATGCGCTGCAGCATCCCAACTGGAGCATGGGTGCTAAGATCACTGTTGATTCTGCCACCCTGATGAATAAAGGGCTGGAGATGATTGAAGCCAAATGGCTTTTTAACCTGGAACCCGAACAGGTGCAGGTAGTGGTGCATCCGCAGAGTATCATTCACAGTATGCTGCAGTTTGAAGATGGCAGCATAAAAGCACAGATGGGATTACCGGATATGAAACTGCCCATCCAGTATGCAATGACATTCCCCAACCGTATAAAAAATGATTTTCCGAGAATGGACTTCAGGCGGTATTCTTCGCTCACTTTTGAAGAGCCCGATGTTAAAACTTTCAGAAATCTTGCCCTGGCAACCGATGCC
The DNA here is from genome assembly GCA_047600665.1 of Ferruginibacter sp. Taxonomy (GTDB): domain Bacteria; phylum Bacteroidota; class Bacteroidia; order Chitinophagales; family Chitinophagaceae; genus Ferruginibacter. Next base: position 816,798 of record JASGKJ010000001.1, on the reverse strand, counting down.
CTCTATAAGGGTGGTAATATGCCCTGTATCATGAATGCTGCCAATGAAATTGCCGTATGGGCCTTTCTCCGCAACCGTATCGGCTTTTTAGATATTACTGCCGTGGTGGAAAAAACCATGGAACGCACCCATTTTATAGAGCAGCCAACGCTTGAACAATATTTTGAAAGCGATGGCGAAGCCCGTAATTTTGCGGCGTCCATGATAAAAATGTAGGCCACCTTTGATACCCTTTTATCATTAAAAATTTTTAACTAAAATCTTTCCGTTGTTTTTACGGTACTGGATTCTATGATTCTATTAGCAATAAACTGGGGTAATGTATGGATGCAGGTGTTTTACCTCATCCTGTCCTTATCAATTCTTGTTATTCTCCATGAATTTGGTCATTATATCACTGCAAAATGGTTTGGCTGCCGGGTTGAAAAATTTTACCTGTTCTTTAACCCCTGGTTTTCTTTGGTAAAAAAGAAGGTGGGAGAAACTGAGTATGGTATTGGCTGGCTGCCCTTGGGCGGCTATGTAAAAATATCCGGGATGATCGATGAGAGTATGGATAAGGAGGCGATGAAAGAACCACCAAAGGATTATGAATTCAGGAGCAAGCCGGCCTGGCAGCGTTTGATCATCATGCTTGGTGGTATCATTGTAAATATACTGCTGGCATTTATCATCTATGCAATGGTATTATTTGTATGGGGCGAAAGCAAAGTGCAGAATGCATCTTTAAAAGATGGTATCTGGGTGCAGGACAGTGTATTGATGAAAGCAGGGTTTAAAAATGGTGATAAGGTTATTTCAATTGATGGTAAACCTATCAATTATTTTGATGACATACAGGCAAAATTATTGTTGTGTAAAAATGTATCGCTGGAAAGAAATGGTAAGACGGTAGATATACAGATGCCTGAAAAATTCATTGCAGAGCTGATCAAAAGCAAACGCAGGTCAGGTAACCTGCTGATGCCAAGGTTACCGTCAATAGTTGGCGAATATGATGCAAAAGACAGTTCAAATGGAAAGAAAGCAGGTTTGCAATTCCACGACAAGATCATAAAAGTCGATTCTTCAGCTATTGTATTCTATGATGATATTACTGCAGCATTAGCTGGTAAAAAGAACCAGAAAGTACAATTGCTGGTTGAAAGAAATGGAAAGGTTGACAGCCTGGTGGCTGATGTAAATGAAGAAAATAAAATCGGTATTCCTATTCTCTCTTATAACCAATACGACAGCCTTGGTGTATTTAAAGTAGAAGCCAAAAAGTATGGTTTTTTTGAATCAATTCCTGCAGGTGTGTCAATGGCATTGGATAAACTGGGTGGCTACATTGGCCAGTTCAAACTGATCTTAAATCCAAAAACGGAAGCATACAAAGGGCTGGGTGGTTTTAAAGCAATCGGGTCCATCTTTCCTACGCACTGGGGCGATTGGGAAACTTTCTGGCGTTTAACAGGTTTTCTTTCAATTGTACTGGCATTTATGAACCTGTTGCCGATACCGGCACTCGATGGTGGTCACGTAGTGTTTACCTTAGCAGAAATGATCACCGGCCGTAAACCAAGCGATAAGTTTTTGGAATATGCACAGATCGTAGGTATGGTGTTGCTGCTTGGTTTGATGCTGTTTGCGAATTTCAATGACTGGTTTGGCTATGGAAGAGGCAGGTAAAAGTTATAAGTGCTAAGTTTATAGCCGTTCAAATAAATTACAGGGCCAATTTGTGATGAGCAGGTTGGCTTTTTTATTTTTGTTTTTAACTTTTTTATATGAAGAAGATATTGTTGCTGCTGGTTATTTCCAAAACAATGACAGCGCAGGTAAAGTTGCCAGTACCACGTGATGTGCAAAAGCTTTATGATAAAGCAACCCGTTCTGCGGATGGAAGACCGGGTAAAAACTACTGGCAGAATACTGCTGACTACACGATCCATATAAAGTATGATCCTGCCACCAGGGTTATTCAGGGTAGTGAAGAGATCACTTATTTCAATAACAGCCCGGATGCATTGTTTGAACTGGTGTTTAAATTATATCCCAACATTTATAAAAAAGGCGGCCAGCGGGATATGGATGTGGAAGATATTGACCTGACTGATGGTGTAAATATTGAAGGTTTTAAAATAAACGGGATAGAAAAAAAGAAAAGCCAGGTTAATATCAGTGGTACCAATATGACGGTAAGTGCTGTAGATATAGATGCCGGGCAATCTGTAAAGCTATCTATCCAGTTCAGTTATACACTCAATAAAAGATCGCATATACGTACCGGTGAGATAGAGCAGAATGCTGCGTTCATTGCTTATTTCTTTCCACGCATTGCCGTATACGATGACCTGGATGGCTGGAATAAAAACCAATACATCGGCTCACAGGAATTTTACAATGACTTCTGCAATTTTGATGTAGCCATTACGGTGCCTGATAATTTTTTGGTATGGGCAACCGGCGATCTGCAGAACTGTGGTGAAGTGATGACTTCTAAATATTGCAGCAGGCTGTCAGCAGCTGAAAAGAAAGATGATGTTGTCTTTATCGTGGATGAAAATGACCTGAAAGCCGGAGGTATTACAGTTGACAGTGCATTCAACACCTGGAAATTTAATGCAAGGAACGTGGTTGATTTTGCTTTTGCGGTAAGTGATCATTATGTATGGAACGCCAGCAGCCTGGTGGTGGATAAAGCCACCGGCCGCAGAACAAGGGTGGATGCCCTCTTTAATACAAAGCACAAGGATTATTTTGATGTAATACAGGATGCCCGTAAAACGGTGGAACTGATGAGTTATAATTTTCCAAAATGGCCTTTCCCGTATAATCATATCAGCATATTCGACGGGCTCGACCAGATGGAGTACCCGATGATGGTGAATGATAACCCGGTTGACACAAGGGAAAGCAGCATCACCCTTACCGATCATGAAGTGTTTCATACCATGTTCCCATTTTATATGGGTACCAATGAAACAAAATATGGCTTTATGGATGAAGGCTGGGCAACCATGGGAGAGTGGTTATTATCAAACCTGATCGACAGTACGCTGTTTGACGATTATGGTATGGACCGTACAGAAAAGTATGCAGGTACTGAAATTGATGTACCCATTACCACGCTCTCAACGCAGCAAAACGGGGTGGCCTTTTTTATAAACTCCTATCCAAAACCGGCGCTGGGTTATCTTTATGCAAAGGATATGCTGGGTGATGACCTGTTTTTTAAAGGGCTGCATTTTTACATAAAGCAATGGAATGGCAAACATCCGTTGCCGTTAGATTTCTTTAATTGTATGAATACAGGCAGTGGTAAAAACCTGAACTGGTTCTGGAAAAAATGGTTCTATGACAATGGTTACCCTGACCTGGCCATAAGTAAAGTGGTAAATACAGGCACGGCTAAACAAATTATTATAGAATCAAAAGGAAATAAACCTGTACCCGTTGACGTAACTATAGCATTTGCTGATGGCAGTATGCAGAAAATCCACCGCAGCATTGCAGTATGGGAAAAAGGGAACAGTAAGGTGACGTTGAATGTTACTTCAACCAAAAAGGTAGCAAAGGTTGAACTGGGCAGCACTTATGTTGCGGATGTAAATAAAAATGATAATACCTGGGAAGTGAAATAACTACAGTTCGATCCCGATCTTTTTCATAAGGATAGATGCATTCAGGCTGTTGCAGATACCTTCTTTTAGCCTGTAATCAAAATACAGTTCTTCATTGTTTACCTGTACATCAAAATGGTAATTTAAAATACTGTCCGGGTAAGTTTCTTTTAATGCGGCAAGCTCCACATCATGCGTGGCGATCACCGCCGCTGCCTGTTGTTTTATCAATTGCCTGGTAAGTGCCACCGCACCAGTATGCCGGTCAAATGAGTTGGTACCTCTCAGTATCTCGTCCAGTAAAATAAATACGGGCTCGTGGTTATTTACCTTTTCGATTACGGTCTTTAATTTTTTAAGTTCTGCATAAAAGGTGGAGGTGTTTTCTTCCAGGTTGTCTGCAATACGCATACTGGTAAGTAACTGCACCGGTGATATAGAGAATGTTTCAGCACATACCACAGCGCCGGCCATAGTGAGCACGGTGTTAATACCAATGCTCCGGAGGTAAGTGCTCTTGCCGGCCATATTACTGCCGGTCACCAGCATGATAATGCCTTTGTCATTTATGGCAATGCTGTTGTTTACCCGTTTTAATGGATTGATCATCGGGTGGCCCACCTGTTTTCCATCAATATAAAAATGTTCTTTGCTCAGTACAGGAAAGCACCAGTCTGGGTGATTGAAATGCAGGGTGGCCAGGCTGCTGATGGCTTCAAAATCTCCCAGCGAATCAAACCATGCTGTAATGTTCTGGTGATTTTTTCTTTTCCATTTTTCCAATGCGATCACCTGTTGTAAATCCCATTGTGAGAGTAATGCCAGTGGAATAAATACAACAGGATTCAGCCGCCAGTCCATGCGTTGTACAATGCCTTTCAATTTTTTCATTTCCATGGATGCATTGGTGCCCGGTTGTTTAAATGCCGACTGGAACTGCAAAAGCAGGGCAGAGTGAAAGGCTTTAGTTTCAATCAGCCGTATACTTTCTGTCAGTACAGACAATTCATCCGTGATCTTTGAAACCTTGTTATGCAGCGGCACGGCTTTCTTTGCAATAAATAATGCCAGTATACCTGAGAACAGTAATAAAATATTTCTCACCGGGTCGCTGATGATAGCAAAAGCATTCAGCAGCATACCAGTGATCATGATAACAGGCACGGCCCACTGCAAAATCATCCACAGCGGTTTTGTAAGAAAGATATCTTCTTCATTAAGCCATTCCTGCAGGCGTTCATAAGTAACAGCCTGTATTTTCCTTTCCCTGCCATAAGCATGCAATGCCTGCCGCCAATTTGTTTCTTTATATAATTCCTTTGATGCCTCCTGTCTTTTTATGATCGTCTTTTCACCTGCCGGGTTAAGCAACCAGCCGGCCATCGCTTTGCTGCCCATGGCTGAAGTGCTGCGGTTGATATACTGGAAGAGCGAGGCTTTTCCAAAAATATCCAGGTCATTTGAATAGAAATGTTCATGCGGGCTATGTTCATTCCCTTCATCAAAATGAAAGTAATCATTGCGCAGTGCACGCAGTTCATCTTCGTTGATAAGCAATAATTGCTCATGGTGTCTGATGGAAGCTTTATTATCCAGGTCAGTAAACACCAGCCTGATAAAGACAACGAGCCATATAATAAATGCAACAGCAGGATACAGCCAGCCATAAGGCCACAGCCCGTACAATACCGGTATAATGCCAACAGAACTGAGCAGTCTGGCCCAGCCCAGCAGGGAACTTTTTTTTTCCAGTTTTTTTAAAGCGGCTGCAAGTGCTGTTATACGTTCCTTGTAAAATATTTCCGGCTGCATATTGTTGAGTTGGTCTGCACTACATAGATAAAAGAACACTAAATGGCGCAGCATTTTTTGCTTAAAAAAAAGGGACTTTCAGAAAAAGTCCCTTCAGGTGGAGCTGCAGGGATTCGAACCCTGGTCCAAACATATTCGCCGTAAGCCTTCTACATGTTTATCCGGTTATTAATTGTAGGGAAACAGCCGGAACCCGGCCAACCAACTGTAACCTTAGATGAATTATCTTAAGCAATGGTCACATCATTCCATTGCAGCATTCCGTTTTATTTTTGAGTCGGCGGCGGGGCCTGGTAACAGAACTGACCTGCCCGGCGGCCCGAATGGTTGTTAATCTATCGATTAAGCAGCCATGGCATACTGAGTATTGCCATTTAAAGTTTTCGTATTCAGATTGAAATGCTAATTACGCAACGCATTACATGCTTATACTTACAAAGAACTATGCTGTCAAAACCGGTCAGCCCCGGTAAAATCTGCAATAAGAAATATTAAATAAGGATTAAGAAAATGAAAATTTAAATCCTCAATAACATTACTGCAGGCGCAAAGTTAAGTAAAGAAAAATTGTTTCAGAATTGTGGTTGTTTACATATTATGCGAATATTATTATAAAATCTTCAGTAATATCACAGTTTTTTTATATTATTTTATTTGGATATAATAAAATAATGCTATACTTTAGAGATGTGTTTAATTGATCTCCAGCTAATAAACAGCCTGCGCAGAATGGATACTATTTAAGTCTCATTCAGCAGGCGAAATAAGTCAATGTTATTGTTTTTGGGTTTTGTACCAACATGCATTCATGCAGAATAATGCAATGGGGGTTATGTTTTTATTGCCTGAAATATCTATACATGCGTATAAACCATACTATCTGCCTTTTTTCTTAAACGATCATTAGTATTACTGCTGGTCTTTAAAACAGGTACTGGTATATGTTATATATCCTGTTATTTACTCTTTTCTGATGTCTCTGATGAACCAAAAAATTCCAATTTTCTGAATGCGAAAGCATGCTTTTGAATTCAACTTTCACCCTTTTCTTATAAAACTTTTAAGCCCCATTTATGAAGCAAAAAAATCTGCTGTTTATTAGCTTTTACACTATTACTATGTAGTAGTATTTCCGCCCAGGTATACAATAGTGATAACCGGGATGCAGGTGCTAACCAGGAAGGCTTTTCAATTAATTATGGATTCAGGTTTGGATATGTTTTTAACTCGTCTATTTCCCATCTTGGTACGATGATATTAAGCGAGCCTTTCTTTCTTCACTATACTATGAATGAGCAGGCACAAAAAGGATTTACCGGCAGTGCTTATGTATCCTACAGGTTTAATAATAATTACCTCGCCTTGCAGGGGGATATTTCTTATACAGAACAGGGAGGTGGGTTGCATTATACAACAACACCTGAAAGCGGGAAAGATTTCAAGTATGATATGCTGTTCAAATACCAGTTTATGAATATCAGCGGCATCATTAAACTCTATCCAATGGCACAAATAACTCCGGCTTACAAAGAAGATATTAAATGGGGGCACGGACTCTATGCATTCATTGGCCCCCAGGTAGGGATTAATATTGCTTCAGATAACATTAAATATGTTTCAGAAGGCAAAGACAGGTTGCCTGCTTTTGGAAGTGACCTGGAACAGCAGCAGCAACTCAGGAATGTGCTCAAGGGGAAAACAAATTTTGGATTTGTTTGCGGGTTAGGGTACGAATTCAAGCAAAGAGGTATTGTGCTGGAAGCCCGCTGTTTCAGGGGGCTGACGGATGTTACTGAAACACTTGCCAATACGTATAATTTTATTGAAACAAAAAATATTAATAACGCATTTCAGTTCTCCATTGGCTGGGATTTTTCATCCTTTAATGGGAAAAACCATGATTTTAGCAATCAATATTAAGTGGATTTGTAAATAGGAAGCATGGCTAAATATGTCACTATATGTATTGTTCTTTTGTTAAGTACACATTGTCTGTTGGGGCAGGCGATTGCCCCCGGCGGTGTAAAAGGAGTTGTAAAATGGTATGCTGCCTCAGGTTCTGCTAAAGATATCTATTTTGAAAGCCTGCAAAAAGATGGTAAAAAACTTTTGCCTGTTTCAGCCGGCATAGTAAAACCGGCAGAACTTAATTATAATCCTGCCTTGTTCCTTTCGGCACCGGCGCAGTTTTCCATTAACTTAAATCAATTACAAAATTCATTTAGCCTCTTTACCGTTTACCAGCCCGCTGATACAACAAAAGAGGACTGTATCTGGCATTTCCGGCGAAATAATAAAACAAGCCTGGTGCTTACAACGAGAAGAGCGGCAGACCTTGAATCTTTCAGGTATATGAATTTTATTGATATTGAAAGACGTAATCCCAAGGTGAATATTTATGTGCAGCAGAAAACTGATCCCGGTTTACTGCTATCAGATTTTGAATGGCAGCTTGGTGCAAAACCTGTAAGCCCCGCTCTTCCGGTATCTTCATTCAAAGGTTTATTACCCGAAGTAATTGCTTATAACCGAGTGCTGACTGCAAAGGAAAGGGGCCAGGTTGCATCTTATCTCGCAATAAAATATGGCATAACGCTTACAGATCCTGAAGCGGTTTATTATAGCAGTCTTGGAGAAGAAATATGGCAGGGAACTGATTACCCGGCCTATCATCGCAACATTGCGGGCATTGCAAGGGATGATTCTTCCGCATTGCTACAAAAAAGATCAGGGAGCAGTAACACCCCCGGGCTGTTCACCATTTCTGCAAATTCAATATTACCCAATAACTCCTTCTTACTATGGGGTGAAAATGGTGAGTCATTTATGCCGGGGAAAAAACTAACCGGGCTTCCGGACATGATGCAAAAAAAATGGTTAGTCGTATCAAATCTCACACAGGATATTGTAACCGACTTAAAAGTTGATACCCGCCAGATAGATGTAAAAGCAGATGCAAAAACAGTTTTCTGGCTGGCGGCAGATTCGTCAGGGAAAGGCGATTTTGATTTTGAAAACACCACATTTATAAGAATGAATGACCTTGATGAAAACGGTACGGCAACATTCAGGGATATTGGCTGGGTAAAAGGCTCTAATAAAAAAACAGTTGTGGGATTTATTGCAAAACAAGACCTTCTTTTCATTGAAAAGCTCTATCCTCCTGTTTGTGCTTCAAATACGCAGGGAAGTTTTGAGTTAAAATTAACCGGTGGCGTACCGCCTTACACACTGTCTGTTTTGAGCAACGGCTATACTAAAATTTACAATGATCTTGCAGCATCAGTCTTCCCTTTAAAAGTAAACAATATCCCGGCAGGTAAATACCTGTTGCAGGTTACGGATAATTCAAAAAGAACTTACTCGGATTCATTTTATTTAAACAATGCTGATGCCCCGCAGCCGGTAGCTGTTAATGCTGCGTATGAACTTGGTATGAATAACACTATAGAGATTGATGCATCAAAAAACATGCAGCCCGGCATAAATTATACATGGGAAGGACCGGGGAATTTTTATTCTTCCGGTGCAAAACAATTACTAAGTAAACCCGGTGTTTATACACTTACAAGTTCGAAGAACGGGTGCAGCAATAAGACTGATATTTTAGTAACTGCCCATCCTGCCACAGTCTTCAAAGACATCACTGTATTTCCAAATCCATCTGAAGGTGATTTGTTTGCAAGAGTTGAGCTGCAAAAGCCAGCCAGTATTGATGTAAGTATTTATGCTGCTGACGGCCGTGTCATAAGTAATGAACACCGCAATGGATTTGCCAATTATATATTCAAAAAAACGATTTTCCGCAATGGAGCCTATTTAATAGTGTTCCGTTCAGGGAATTTCGAAGAAACAAGAAAAATAATTATTGTAAAATAAACAAGCCGTGTTGAAATACGGGGATCGCTAAAGTTTTAATATTAATGAGGAATAGAAAAAAATGTACGGGAATATTAATTGTTCAGCTGGTATTATTACTTACTGGCTGCAACAGCGATATAGCTCATACATACCCCGCCGAAAATACTGTTCAGCAAAAAGAAAATTCACCGGTAGCTAGTAAGACCTTTCCGCCAGCAGTGATGAATAAGACAGCTGAAAAGACCCGGCATGTGGGTGAGAGAACATTCAAAGCAGATATGCAATATGGTATTATAGGGACAGATAAAGTAAATCCCGTTGATGATGCCTTTGATAATGTTTTTCATATTCAACTTCCCGCCAAAACAAAAAGCAATAATACTTTCATCTTACAATACTGGCTTTATGGAGTCTCTGCACATACGGGTATCTCCAGGAGTATTAATGATGCCCAGGCCTGCGGCGGCAGGTTTGTAAAATGTAACAATGAATGGAAGCTGCAACGTGAATATATTTCTGCCGAAAACCTGCACCTGGGCGATAATATTATAAGGTTTTCACTACCGGAACATGCATCGCATTACTATAAAGTGAAAGATCTTGCCATTGTTGAAACTGAGCCTGCCAGCAATGCAGATGAATTGTTATTGAGTGAACCGGGCAATTATTTTTATGGGAAGCAGGCCTATGTAAAAGGAGTTATAAAAAATTCAAAAGCAGGTTTAGTAAAACTTTTTTGCAACGGGCAACCGGTGAATATTTTTAATAATGAGTTTGAATTTATTTCAGATGATACTGGTGATCCTGCAGGATCAGAACTGAAATTAAAAGCGGTATTTCCCTCCGGGAAGGTTATCAGGAAGAACCTGCATTTTAAAAAATCAATCAGGCCGGACTTCGTTTTTGTTCCCGGAGAAAAAGGATTAAAAACTAACGGAGAATATTCAACACTCGCCGGATTAAAGCTGGGTTTGGCAACAGATAGCGCAACTGCAGTTATTTCCATACCTGCGAACGCACTGCCCAGGAACGAAGTGATTTCTGTAACAGCTTTACGGGATATAGATATTCCTGCGCTGAATACAGATATGGTGAATGTGACAAAAAATTATGCTGCCTTTCGTTTTCTACCGCATGGCAGCCAATTTTTAAAAAAAGCAAACCTCCGTATTCCATTTGACACTGCATTGATTCCTGAAGGTTACAGTACCGCAGATATAAAGACTTTCTTTTTTAATGAAGTCAGTAAAAAATGGGAAGAGCTGCCGCTGGATACTATTGATGCTGCAGAAGGAATGGTGGCCTCTCTTACCACCCACTTTACTGACATGATCAACGGTATTATTAAAGTACCAGAGTCACCTCAAACACAGGGCTACACACCCACTTCAATTAAAGATTTTAAGGCGGCTGATCCTTCAAACGGTATAACATTCATTAATCCACCCGAGGCAAATAATAACGGCAGTGCTTCATTATCATTTAATTTAAAAATTCCGGCAGGCAGGCTTGGCATGCAACCGCAGCTTGCCCTGCGCTACAGTAACGAAGGTGGTAACGGATGGATGGGACTTGGATGGAATATTTCATTGCCGTTTATTGGTATTGAAACAAGATGGGGCGTGCCACGGTATGATCCGGCACTGGAAACAGAAGAATATACAATGAGCGGAGAGCAGTTGTCACCCGTTGTGCATGGCGCTTCTTTTGTTGCGAGGGCAACAGGCGAAAAACAATTTCATCCGAGGGTGGAGGGAGCTTTCAGCAGGATAACCAGGAAAGGAACCGGCCCTAAAGACTATTGGTGGGAAGTAACAAATAAGAATGGCACAAAAAATATTTATGGTGGTGCGAATGGAGAGGGTGTTTTAAAAGATGATGAAGGAAATATTGCTCATTGGGCGTTGGTGGAAACAAAAGATTTGAATGGTAACTATGTAAAATATATTTATGCAACGGAGGAAAATGCTGGTGTAAAAAACAGCCCGGTAAAGGGACGCCAGTTATACATCAAAGAGATTATTTATACCGGTCACGGGAATGCTGATGGCCCGTATAAAGTTGAGTTTGTCCGCAAGCCGGGCAGGGATGATATTGATATCAATTGCAGGAACGGGTTTAAGATGGTAACAGCGGACCTGCTTGATAAAATAAAGATCACAATAAATGGTGAGCCTGTAAGAAGCTATGAATACAGCTATACACCGGGCGCATTTAATAAAACATTGCTGCAGGGTTTTAGTGAACTTGATGCCAAAGGGGAAATTTTTTACAGCCATAGTTTTGAGTATTATGATGATGTGGAATATAAATCGGGATATAAACCACTTGAAGCCAGCAGGGAATGGAGTGTTACCAATGATGATATAAAGGGGGATATAATAAACCCGATAGGCGCTTTTAAAGGTGAGGGTTCTGCCTTGAGTACATCAGGGTCTTCCAGTATAAATGGTGGCCTTGCATTTACAATTGGAACGTTGGCGGGTAATTGGTTTACTAAAATGAGTTCCATAGGTGGCCAGATAGGATTGGGAAGTGATAACCAGGAAGGCCTGGTAAGTTTAATAGATGTGAATGGCGATGGACTGCCTGATAAAGTTTTTAAAAAGGATAACCGGTTATATTACCGTTCCAATAATGGAAGTGATAAAAAGAGTTTTTCTAATGGGGAGCCGGCAAAACTTACAGGTACGGATGGGGACAGGCTTAATATCAGTAAAGGAAACTCATCCTCATTTTCGTGGGGGCTCCAGGTTAACCCGTTAATAGGTTTTCTTGGCTATAATAAATCAAGCACCACTACAACCACCACCGAATACTTTTCTGATTTTAATGGAGATGGTTTAATAGATATTGCGAAAGACGGTGATGTTTATTTTAACCGCCTTACTGCGGATAACCCTGAATTTAAGTTGTTCAGTACAGGTACTCCCAATCCCATTACGGAGGGAGTGGTTGATAAAAGCCTTCTTACTAATAATTTAGGAATGCAGGAAGAACAGGAAAAGCAATTTCCACTGCAGGATGTAGTGCGTTTTTGGCAAGCACCATTCGATGGAAATATTCATATAGAAGCACCTGTAAAATTAATTCCTGGTTTTGCAACCGATACTAAAAGAGATGGTGTAAGAGCAACAATACAGATCAACGATGCAATTGTGTGGGAAGAAAATATAAAGAATGGCGACGAATCCGTTAAGCCGGCGCTCCTTGATACAACTGTTAAACGCAATGACAAAATCTATTTCAGGCTTCAGTCTGTTTACAATGGAAATGGAGATACGGTATTGTGGAATCCTTCTATTAAATATACGGGCTCATTAGTATCCGAACAGGATGCCAATAAAAGATCTAACAGGAACTACATTGCTCATGACGACTTTATATTACACAGCAAAAGTACTTTGGGGATTGCCCGGGCAGGCATAATAAATATTGATGGCGTTTTAAAAAAGGAAATAACGTCTGATACGGTAACCCTGTTGCTAATAAAAAATAACAATTTCAGCGACCCTGTAATATCTATACCATATCTCCCCGGTGATATAATTGATACAACTGTTACAAAATTTGATATAGCTGTACGGCCAAACGATGTTTTCGCTTTTATCCTCAAAAGCAATACTTCTATTGACCGTACCGCAATCTCCTGGAAGCCTCATTATTGGTATGCAAAGTTTCCACCGCCAGATTCGATAGAAGCAATTGATGCTAAAACGGGGAAACCCTTGATTGAAGGTTATCCTGTTCCTGATAATTCAAATTTTAATACATTAATTAAGGTTACACCCCTGATGACTTCCAGGAGTCCCCATATTATTAGCGTCAAGCCCAATTTAGCATGTCCAAATAATACAAATGGTTCTTTAACATTCTCCATAAAGGGTGATCATGGAATTTATTTTAAAAGAACTGTTCAGATTTCAAACGGTAAAATTGCAGGTGATGTTTTTAGTAAACCATTGCTTATCGGTGCTCCGGGAGAAAAGTTGTATTGTGAGTATTTTGCTGATGCAGTTGGATTTGCAAACCTGTTTGATAAGGTCGGGCTTATTGTGCGTGACAGCATTGATAAAATTAATCCTGTTACAGGATTATTATACAAAGTAGAGGTTTTCGACACGTTGAACGCAGGGCTTTATGCAAACCCTCCGCAGGAATTCCTGGGTTCAATGTACCATGGCTGGGGATGCTTTGGATTAAAAGGAACTAAAGACGATAAAAAACCTTTCGACCAGGATAAATTGAACATGGATGAACAACGTTCGTTAGAAAATAAAGTTTCAGATTTTCCTGATAAACCAGTACGATTTGATAATACCGCTTCATTAGAAAATTTTGAAAGCCCATCTTCTTTTTATTTTGTTCCACTTGCTTCAAAAACAGAGAACAATACCTGGTCGGGTTACGATAGCCGTATTTTCGTTGCTGCTGATATGATGAGTAGTGCCCGGCTGTTATTACAGGATATTGCCGCAGAAGAATTTATGGCAGGAAAGGCTGGCTTTACGAGGAGTAAGGTAAGCGTAACCGACACAAAAAGTTATTCTATCGGGCTGGCGGATTTTGGAGTAAGTGCAAGCATTGGGAAGTCAACCGCAGATACAAGAACCATTGTGGATGTGATGGACATGAATGGTGACAGGTACCCGGATATTGTTACAGAAGGCAATTTACAATTTACAAAACCGAATGGAGAACTGGAACAGAATAGTATTGGCTATACCCTGGGACATGCCACCAGTAAGGGAGAGACCGGTACTGGCATTAGCCTGGGTGGTTTTCCACAGGCAAGTTCAAGACTTTCCAAACCAGCAGAAGGTGCACAGCATGCAGAAAAAGTCGCAGGTGCTGCTATCGGTTTTTCAGGCAACTTAGGTTCAAATACGGATAATAGCATATCCACATGGATGGATATGAACGGAGATGGCCTGCCGGATAAAGTGAATGAAAATGGCGATGTGGCATTGAATTTAGGGTATAAATTTTCTGCTTCAGAAAAATGGGAAGGCCTGACTAAAATTGATAATAACGAAACTACGTCAGAATCAGTTGGAGCAAATGGATCTAAAGGTATCAGTATCGACGGTTCATCAATACAGGCAGGATTTAGTTTATCGGGTAGTGACGGCGCAGTTGATTATTCACTGACAGATGTAAACGGAGACGGGTTACCCGATAGAATAATATTGGATAATTCTGTCCTTAAAGTTAGCCTGAATACAGGAAACGGTTTTGCCCCTGAAATTACCTGGAGAGATTATAATAAGATCGGCACTAACTTTTCTGTCGGGGAATCAATAAATGGCGCTTTTACTATTTCCTTACCCATTATCCTGGCGTTTATAAAGATATGTATCAATCCTTCTGGTTCAGTTGGTCATGGTGTCTCCCGCAGGCAGGACCAGATCATGGACATCGATGGTGATGGTTTCCCTGATCTTTTACATTCTGAAAACGACGGCAACCTTACAGTTCAAAGTTCCACCATTGGCAAAACCAATATGCTGAAAAAAGTGAACCGCCCCATGCACAGTTATTTTACAATAGATTATGAACGTGTGGGCAATACTTACAAAATGCCGCAAAGCAAATGGGTGCTTGCCAAAACAGAGATATACGACGGGCACCAGGGAGAAGGAGTGGACTTCATGCGTAAAACATTCTCTTATAAGAACGGAACCCATGACCGGAGGGAAAGGGAGTTTTACGGATTTGATACTGTAACAACCTGTGAATTGAATACAACTGTAGCCGACAAAGTGTACAGGAAGAACATAAAAGTATTCAATAATGATAATTACTATCAAAAAGGACTTTTGCTTTCTGAATGGACAGAGAATGCAACTGGAAACAGGTTTACAGAAACAAGGAATGAATATGAGGAGGTACCTGTTACTGGTAATGTGATCTTCCCTGCCCTTACAAAAACAAAAAGACTTTTTTATGAAGGCAAACCAACTGCAGGCATTAGTACTTATAACAGATACGAATATGATGCGCTTGGTAATATGATATCCATTTTTGATGATGGTGATGGCTCATTCAAAGATGAAATGCTGGCAACAATAAAGTATCACAACAACGATTTGTTATACATTAAATCGCTCCCTGAAGAAATCGATGTGGTTACAGGTAATGCTGCCAAAAGAAAACGGGTTGCCCGTTACGATGACTTTGGTAATGTTAAACAGATTGATCAGTACATCACAGGCGATTCTATTGCTACATTTAACATGGAGTACGATTTCTATGGTAATCTCAGCCAGGTGCTCAGACCGCAGAATTATAAAGGCCAGCGCATGTGGTACAAGTATGAATATGATAATGTAACACATGGCCTCGTTACAGGTGTGAGTGATGCTTTTGGTTATAAAAGCAGCAGCAGTTATGACTACAGGTTTGGCCAGCTCACCAGTACCACCAGTATGAATAATGAAGTGATCAGGTATGCAATTGATGATAAAGGCCGCATCAGCACCATCACTGGTCCTTATGAGATTGCTGCAAATAAACCCTATACCATTGCATTTGATTACTCACCTGAGGCTGCTGTTCCCTATGCAGTCACAAAACATTACGACCCTGAATACAACAGTGATATAAAGACGGTTACATTTATGGATGGCCTGGGCAGGGCAATCCAGGTAAAAAAACAAATTGCATTGTTCAAAAACAGGGATATGGCTGATGAACTGCAGATGGTGGTGTCAGGCAAAGTAATGTTTGATGCCTTTGGAAGATCAATTGAAAATTATTATCCCGTTACAGAAGGTATTAATGGTAGCAATACTGCTATAAATAATTCGATAGGAAAATTTAATTCCAAAACAATTTATGATGTATTGAACAGGCCGGTTACAACAATACTTGCAGATAATACTGTAACCACTATGGAATACACTATCAAAGACAACCGTTTCAGTACATTCACTACAGATGCATTGCTTAATACAAAAGAAACACGTACTGATGTAAAGGAACGCAACAGGGAGGTTAAGGTAAATGGAGGATCCAACGGAACAATTACCACGCAGTTTAAATACAATGCACTCAGTGAACTGGATACGGTTATTGACAACAGCGGTAATATTACAGCAAATGCGTATGATTACCTTGGCAGGAAAATTTCTGTGCAGCATCCGGATGCAGGCTTAACTGAATTTGTGTTTGATGCTGCTGGTAATATGACCACGAAAATTACCCCGCAGATAAGGAAGAAAATGCCTGGCGGCGGCGGTATAAAGTACCAGTACGATTACGAACGGCTTTCTGATATTGATTACCCGTTCCAGTACCAGAATAAAGTAAAATATATTTATGGTGATTCAGGAAGCAAAGCCGGCCGGCTTGTACTGATGCAGGATGCCAGTGGTGGCCAGGAGTTTTTTTATGGTAAGCTGGGTGAAGTGGTTAAAACCATCCGTACCATGCTCATAAGTCCTGACTTTGCCACAACGTTTGTGAGCGAACAGCAGTACGATACCTGGAACCGTATAAAATCAATGATCTACCCGGACGGTGATTCAGTTATGTATCATTACAACCGTGGAGGTGCGTTGCAGAGTATCAGCAGTAAAAAATTAGGCAACGAATATAAATACGTTGACAGGCTTGGTTATGATGAATATGAACAGCGGGTTTACCTTAAATATGGAAATGGTACTGAAAGCTTTTACAGTTATGACGATAAGCGCCGCCGCCTTACCACACTGCAGACATTTACCCATGGCGATATGCCAATTATGAACAATACTTATAGCTACGACGCTGTCAGCAATATAACTGGTATTGAAAATAATGTACAGGCACAGGTGGCTAAAATAGGCGGCTACGACAAACAGGAATATACATACGATAACCTCTACAGGCTTACAGAAGCACATGGTGTTTACAAAGGTTTTGGTATTAATACAGGCTATGGTCTTAAAGTTGAATACGATGACCTGTACAATATCATAAGCAAACAAATGGATGACAGCTTCCCTGTACGCCGGTACAACCAGTTGTACACGTATGGCGGAGCAGCACCGCACCAGCCCACAAAAATTGGGAATATTTCTTATACATATGACCTTAATGGTAATTTACTGGGTGATGGCAGCAGTGAACTTTTTTGGGATGAAGAGAACAGGCTGATGGGTGTGATAAAGAATGGTACACTCAGCCAGTACACATATGATGCAAAAGGAGAGCGGGCAATAAAAAGCAGTGGTGGTGTACAGGGGCTCTGGATAAATGGTTCACCTGCTGGCACAACAAAGCACTATGATAATTTCACTGCTTATGTAAGTCCTTACCTGGTGTACCGTAAAGCCGGCTTTACCAAGCATTTTTATATAGAGAACCAGCGGATCGTTACAAAGCTCGGCAATGGTGAATTTATTAATAGCTCATTCCCCATTTCAGGGTTAACAGCCGGTGGCGTGGATTATATAAAGCGTATACGGGTAATAGAGAGTGCAAGGCTGGAGTGGTATAAAAGTCTTGGCATGCCGGCAGCAGCGCCCACAGATAAAACATATTGGCTGCGGCCGGAAAATAATGGTATTGTTCCGCCGGTGATAGTGGATAATACCGCCAGCGATGTGCCGCCGGGCTGGCCTTCAGGTCCCGCCATACCAAGAGAAGACTGGCTTGCGCCTGTGTACCTGCCGGGTGTGCCCAGCCGGGAGGAGGTGAGGGCTGGTTATGGTTACAACGGTACAGGGCTGATGTATGAAAAAGACCAGTATTTCTATCACCCGGACCATTTGGGAAGCTCCAGTTATATCACAGATGCTTTGGGAGAAGTAAACCAGCATTTTGAATACACGCCTTTTGGTGAAACATTTTTTGAAGAGCATGCCAGCTCTTATAAAACCCCATACCTTTTTAATGCAAAAGAGAAAGATATAGAAACAGGGTTGTATTATTATGGAGCAAGATATTATGATGCCAGGAATAGTTTGTGGCTGAGCGTGGACCCGATGGCAGAGAAGTACCCGGGATTGAGCCCGTATAATTATTGCTTGAATAACCCTGTGAAAATGGTGGACCCCAATGGAAAGGAAGTGGTAATTCCTAATTCTAAAGATAGGGCAGCCATTACTAAAATGATAAATAGTAAAGCTTTGGGCGAGTTTGCAATTGATAAAAGTGGAAAGCTATACCAGGCAAAATCTACTGGTAATTCAAAAAAATATTCTACTTATTATAGAGATCAAATAGCCGCATCTATTAAAAGTGAATACAAAATTGAAATTGAAATTGCCCCTAAGACAATAAAGCCCGGTTTAGGAGAAGACAAGAAAAGTATGATAAGAGAAGAGGGAGGGACTGTTTATGATGTAGATAAGCAGGCTGGCGGGGGAGTGACATTTAGTGGGAAAGGCGCTGACATAACAAACCAACTTGTTGTAATTTCAGGAAATAAAAATGAAAATCTAAAAGATACTGAAGGTAATCCTTTAGTTGATAGGCCTGCCGATATTTTGTTGCATGAAATTGTTGGTCATGCTGCCCCTCATATATTAGGAAAAGATTCAGGTAATGCAGTAGCTAATGAAAATAAAGCAAGGTTACAAACGGGATCAAAAGAGAGAGCCAGTGAGTCTGGCCATCATGAATAATATTTTAAGAATTTTATTGTTTTATTATTATGTTGAGATTTTCTTTTCCAGCAATGTCTTCTAATAAAAAAAGCCACTCTGAAAATTAGAAGGTTTTTAAAATACGTTCTTTGCTTAGCATTGGTAGGGCCAAAGAATAAGGACTCTCTAAGTTAAATGTTAATTTATAGAAAGTATATATTCTTTATTAATTTTAGAATAATCTACTCACGATGATTGGTTCACTAGATTCGGGCTGTTTCAATGCAATTAAGATAAACATGTAGAAGGCTTATGGCGCATCTGTTTAGAACCATAGTTCGAATCCTTGCAGTTCTACTTAATAGTACTGGCGAATGAATGATTGCCGGCTTTTTATTGTTTAATGTCTTCCCGCTATATAGAAAATTTATAAATATTTTTTTGCATTATCATAAAATTTAATAAATTGCTGTTACCCTGATACTGCACCCCATAAAAACACCGCCATAACAGCACTCTTTCGAAGACCACCTTTTTTTATACCAGCTTTTTAAATTCTCCAGCTACATAAAATTATTTGTGATCTCCTTGTATGTGAGTGAGGGAAACGAAGCTTTAAAAAGAGGCATTTAGACTTGCGTATTTCAATTATCAACTGCTGAAATGCAGACTAGTAGTAAATATTATTTTACTTAACACGGTTTTATGGAAAAAACAGAGGATAAGGATTTATTTGAGAACCTAAAGCCCTATAGATGGTTAATTATTGGTGAGGAAATCTCAATAAATTCAGAAACTGTAGACTCAGTTCTAAAAGTTGGATTTGAACATATTTATATAATTGGAAAAAAATCTGAATTATCCTCCTACATTGAAAAACTTGTTGGAAAAAAAAGCTTAACAACTGTTGATAGAATAATTGATATAGTTCCTACGACAGGGGCTGATATATGCTTAGTTGGCTTTCCGATGGTTGCAACCGACATTTTTAGACATTTTAGAAGATTTAAAGGAAATGCGTTGATTTTTTTTGAAGATCAAATTGGAAACTTCAAAAATTTATGGGAAAAGAATTTTAAATCACTTAAAATAATTGAGCTTTCCCTTACTCTTTATTTTGCAATAAAAAACCATCAGCTTTTAACTTCTGAAAAACTCGATAAAACCATTCCTGATTATTTTGCCAATAGGGGAAATGAAATTGATGCATTTCGAAAATTTATTTTATCTATTCGCTATCGATGCTTAAAAATTACAGGGTTAGATGGAATAGGAAAGAAGTCTTATTTAAACTATTTAAAAACTTATTATAATATTGAGAAAAACTGTTTTGAATTTACTTTCTCAAGCGTAGACGATTCTTTATTTGATGTGGCCTATATATTAGGAAAGTCTTTGTCTGTAAAAGTCGTAGACAAAGAATTGTCATTACTTAAAAAAGATTATAATCCTCCTTCGATTCTTAGGGTCTTTGAAAAATTTGATAAGATAGAAAATGCTTCAATAATTTTTAAGAATATTCATTTCATTTACAACCTGGAGACGAACGAGTTTTATGATAAACATTTGGCTTTTTTTTTTAATAATTTAATTAATCGTAAAACCTACGAAGGAAACAAAGTTTATTTTATTTCAAATTTGGATTTTCGCTTCCCGTCTTTCCAGAGTGAAGACCTAACCTATTCTATTGGCTTGCCGAGTATAAATTCAAGATTTATCAAAATTATCATGGAGAGAGAATTTCTTCAAAAAGGCAAGCCAATATTAGCAAAGCATATAATGCAACTTGACGAACAGATTATATATGATGTAATAGGCGGACATCCATATATTGCAAAACTATTTGTTAAAGCATGTGACAATGCATCGATAGATACTATAATAAATGACGAGAAATTTAGAAAGAATTTTGAAGATGAAAAATTAAAATACTTGTTTGATGTCATTAATATTGATTCAAATGCGAAGTATACAGAGTACTTGTATTACATAAGTTGTGTTCCAGGCAAATTCGAAAAAACATTATTTGAAAGTATATGTGGTAGTGAAACTGCAGAAGTCATTAATTATTTACGAAGTCGCTTTTTTTTAGAAATTGAGTATTATGAAAATAATTCAGAAAGCTATGAAGTGCCGACCTTAATCCGAAAATTCATAGTTTCTCTTTTGTCGAAAACACAATATAAGTCTTTCAATGCTTATTTAGGAAATTTCTATTGGAATATTGCGAACGATTTCAAAACGAGCACAAGCCGTATGATAATTGGATATAAATATTCCGAATTTCATTTTAGAGAAGCTGAAAACTCTGAGATGCTTAAGAAACTTATTATGCTTTTTAAAGAAAAGTATCTTCAGTTGGCAATAAACCTTTATCAACAAGAAAAATTCAGAGATGCCTTTTTTTTATTCAGAGAATTGTATGATAGTAACTATTTAATTGATAATTCTAATGCGAATTTTTTCTTGACATGTGGTATTAAAGCTAATGACCTAACAGTTGAAAACTACTTTGATCGTGTCTGCGATGATTTTCCCATGAGCTATTTTATTTTAAATACTATCGGGTATTATTATTATAAAACCAACAAGTTGGAAAAGTCTTTATATTATATTACTAAGAGTATTGACTTAAAGAAAGACAGTTTTGTTGCTCTTGATCTTTACTATAGTATTTTAAGCCGAATGGGTAGAGAGAAAGAAGCATTTGAGTATTATGACAAAAAATTGAACAGTAATTTGCATCCTAAAATGTCTCATGCTGAAGAAAATGAAACTGCTCGATCTCTGATGAATTATTTGTCAATATTGGATTGTTCTATAGTTAAGGATAGGTTAATACTTAGTATTAAAAATAAATTGCCTCATACGGAAAAAGGTATTTTTGAAAATTATTTGTCTTCAAAAATTACGGAAGAATTTTCTGGTAAAATATCTATTGCATTTACAAGCGCTCTAAAAGTTAGAAGTAAACAAAGTAAAATTCAAGAAGAATATAACCGTTATAATATTCGACAGAAAGAGAGTAGTTTACATATAAAAGGGCTTCAAAAATTAACCTCACGCCGAACCCTTGACGTGGTGAACTCTTTTTTTGATGATTTTACCGATGCAACAGATAGAGTTAATAAGTCCTTAAGAATTATCTCCAAAATAAATTCCATTCGATTAAACTATGGTTATGCTCAAACTTTTTTGCCATCTGTTTTAATTGCTAAATATGATTTAAGCTTAATAAGTAATATTATGAAAGAGAATTTAGAAACTCCAAAAATTATTAAAATTGCTTTTCTAGCTGCAAATCCGACTGATACTGATCCTCTGAGATTGGATCGTGAATGTCGACTTATTGACCAAAGCATTCAAGCTTCTAAAGAAAGGGATAAGTTAGAATTAATTTCTAAATGGGCAGTTCGGCTTCCTGATTTTACGAAAGTAATGTTAGATTATGATCCTCAAATTGTTCACTTTTCAGGTCATGGTAATATAAGTGGTCTGGCATTTGAAAATGAAAGTGGGAATGCCGAATCAATGACTAGTGAAGGCCTTGCCAAGTTGTTCTCAATGTTTAAGCAAACTATTTGTGTAATTTTAAATGCATGTTACACTAGTAATATTGCTAGTGCCATTTCTAGTAATGACATTTACGTAATAGGAATGAATAATGGAATATCTGATGAATCTGCAATGAAATTCTCTGCCGGATTTTATCAGGCTTATGGAGCTGGTAAAGATATTGAAGATTCTTTTCGCCTTGGACTGGTGCATATTTCAACCAGCTTCATTAACAAAGATGCCCCTACTCTTTGGAAGAGAGGTGTTCAAATTATTTTATAAGTTTTGTGTAAGGATGATTAGCTTTCTGTCCCGCCCGGGTTTTCGCCTTCTGCTTTTTAACTTTCAAAGTTATTCCTGCGAAACCCCCAGCTATCTGTAGTCTTCAATAGAATATAAGTTGCTTGCATTGTTGCCGAGTAAAGCTAAAAAGAAGAGTGGCTATCCTGAGTTTGCAACTCAGGATTTGTTTATTATAGCTGCATATTATACATTTATAATAAAAGCTGATGACAGATGTTGGTTACAAAATAAGAAACAAAGAAGCCATTCATTTTGTAACATTTGCTGTGGTGGAATGGGTGGATGTATTTACAAGAAAGGAGTACCGGGATATTGTGCTGGAAAGCATCCGCTACTGCCAAAAAGAAAAAGGCCTGGTATTGCATGCATGGTGTTTGATGAGTAATCATATCCATTTGGTGGTTAGAGCAATTAATAATGATACCAGCGAAATTTTGCGTGATTTTAAAAAATTTACAAGTAAGAAAGTTATTCAGGCAGTTCAGGAACATACAGCGGAAAGCAGGAAGGAATGGATGCTTGAGTTATTCAGAAGGGCAGGTGTACAAAACAGCCGCAACAAAGAGTTTCAATTTTGGCGACAGGATAATCAGCCAAAAGAAATGTACAGTGATAGTTTTATAAAACAGAAATTGGATTATATACATGATAACCCAGTTCTGGCAGGTATAGTTGATAAAGCAGAAGAATATTTATATAGTAGTGCAAGAGACTATTATAATGGTAAGAATTGCGGCTTATTGAAAATAGAAATGCTGTAAAGCATGATTCAACAAATCCTGAGTTGCAAACTCAGGATAGCAATTCAGCATTTTATCTTTATTGGACATTGAGCGCTGAATACTAAGAATAGCAGGGCTTGCTCCTATGTTGACAGATGACTAAACCCTCATCTTTTTGTTCTTTATCAGCAGCGGTTCGGTAATGCGTAATTCTATTCAGCATTACTTCTTATATTCATCATCAGTAATTCTATTGGGCTTCAGTTCCAGGCTGGACGTTATAAAATACCAGCACAGCAGTAATACCTGCTCGTTAGCGGTCAGCATGCAACAAACCTCCACTAAACCAAACGCTTAAAAATAATCATTATGAAAACGAGAATAATTACATTGATTTTTATATTACTTTCAACAGTTTCGTCTGCTCAAAGTACATCGGATATTCCTGTTCAAACTATATCTACAGATAGCAATGTGGTGTATAGGCTTTTTTCCACAAAAAATATTTACACATTTATCAAACTGAATACAAGAAATGGGCAAATGTGGCAAGTTCAATGGAGTACGAAGAATAATCAATTCCAAACTATACTATCAGACATCTCTCGGGTAGATAAAAATGAAGAGAAGAATGGCAGATTTTTTCTTTATCCAACAACAAACATATATAATCTCATTCTGCTTGATCAAATTGACGGACGAGCATGGCAAGTTCAATGGTCGACTGAACTTAACGAAAGGATGGTTATTCCTATTTATTAGATTTTCCAATTTGCCCCCCCCCCCCCCCAATTTGGCGTATGGTTTATCTTCAAATAAAAATACTTTAGTTGGCGCAAGCGTCCGCTTGTGCCGTTAAAGGATTTCCAATAGTAGGTGCTAATTTTCGTAAAATTGAGGCAGGTTCATGCTACTTTGTCCCGTCAGAATTTTTACTTCTTTCTTTTCAAACATCAAAATCACTCCAGCGAAACCCTGACGCATAAAAGATTTCCTGTTTATTTACTGTCACTGTTATAACCAATCATCCTCCCTGCTATTTAACTATCTTTAGTTTTTAAACCAGGGATATGAAAAAGACCGTTCTCTTCTTAGCATTGTTTATTGTTATCAATAGTGTCAAAGCACAAAATGTGGGTATCGGGGTGAGCCTGCCTACTGATAGATTACAGGTGAATGCAGCTGCCGGCAGCAATGCCTTGCTGGTACAGGTAAATGCGGTGAATAAATTAAGGGTGAATGCGAACGGAGGAACGAGTATTGGCTCTGCGGTGGTGGCACCCGCCAACGGGTTGTATGTGGGCGGTGTTACCAATCCTGCAGGTGGTATCCGCTCAGCTGCCAATCCCATCAGTATTGAGAGTAATAACGACAGCGTGGAGATCATGGCGGGAAAGAATAAGATTATCATATTCGCCAACGGTGGTATCAGGATCGTTACAGCCAATGGCACGAATGGTATCACTATAGATGCCGGCGCAGGTGATCTTAATTTAAAAGGGAACAATGTTAATATAACGGCTACGAATAAAAGTAGTACTACGGCGAATGAAATATTTGCCCAGGGTTATGATAATATTAATCTGACAGCTGTTAAGAACAGTGCCACCTTATCATCACAAAATGGTGATGTACTGATCGGCGATGCGAAGGCGAAAAATGTAACGGTGAATGCAGGTTCCAATTTTACGCTGAATGCTGGGGCTAACACGGCAATAACTACAGGCGTTGCCACTTCAATAACCACCGGCACCAATATGACTGTGAGCGCTGGCGTTGGCTATACCACCACAGCAGGCAGCGGTATTAATATGACTGCTATGGAAGGCAATGCCACCTTTTTATCTAAAAATGCAGATGTGATCATTGGTGATATCAATGCAAGAAAGGTGGTCATCAATGCCGGCACTAACCTGGATGTTACCGCTGCAGGTTCCAGTACGATCACAATTGGTGCTAACAGTACGATCACAACCGGTGTTAATATGTCGCTTACGGTTGGTAATGGCTATACTATTTCAACAGGCGGCAGTATGGGTGTTTCCGTAGGCGCTAACTATACTTTTGCAGCCGATGGAACTGCTGATATCACCACCACTTCAAAATATACTTTAAAACCTTCGGTGTATGAGCTCCGGGCTTCAAGCATTGATATGCAGGCAACAGGTACCAGCCGTTTGAATGGTGCAACTGTACAACTCAATAATGGCACAAAAGGGGCTGCACGGTTGGGTGATCCAATTTTGGTTCAGTATACCAATGGTACAGGCTTGATCACAGGCGCAAGCAGCACGGTTTTTATTGGAAATTAGCAATGCTTATTGTAAAATTTTGTTCCGTCGGTATTTTCGCTTTGCCTTTTTTAATAACAAAACTACTCCTGCGAAACCCCGGCGCATAAAAGATTTTCTGTCTATTACTATCACCTTCCTTATGTTCTCTACCTTGGCTCGTGTCTTTACGAACCAGGATAAAGATGTTATGAAAATTAATATTACACTGACCAAACCCTGAACATTGGCTGTAAGCAAATCTCAAACTATTAAATCTAATTATCATGGCTTCAAAAATCAATCAATGGATAGAAGATAATCCATTTTGGGCTGAATCATTAAGAACAATTGCATTTTCTTTTCTGGGTACTGTTGTTGCAATTTTTATTATTAAATACTTCGAGAACAAAATGAATTATGGATGGGATAAGAAAAAAGCACGACTGGGCATTCAATTAGAAGCAATAAATTCATTTTTAAATTCTAGTTATGAATTTACATCTCAAGCTGTGCGGTACAAAGAGAAATCAATAAGTGATACCCTGCTAAGGGATAAATATGATTTTTTTAGAAATAAGTTACATATACTTAAAATAAATTGCGATACGCTTGATTCTTCACTCGATGACAAAGGGGAGTCGCTATCAGCAAAAATGATGCTGTTAATCAATAGTAGAGATAGTCTTAAATTAGTAAAGGAATCTGGTAGTGATTCGTACGAAAAGGTTAGGAGAAGTATTAAAAACGATACCGACACAATAGTGTTCCGATTGAATTCGGCAATCGATGAACAAGACTGATTGCCCGCTGTTTACACTTATTTAAGTTTAAACAGGTAAGCGTAATTAACCATTCTGCATATTTACTCAAAGGGACTTTTTAAAGTCCCTTTTTTATTTCCTCCGCCTGTAGTATTTTATCTTTTCCCCATAGTTTTTTATCCTCAAAACGAACTTCACTGAACTGGTGTATATTACAGTCACTTGACTAATATGCTCCGGAGATTTTTACTGGCAGGTATACTCACTATACTGATTTACTGTTTGCAGGCACAGCAAACACATTACCAGTTTTCCCATCTCGATATTGCACAGGGCTTGTCCAATAACCAGGTCACTTCATTTTTAAAGGATGAGGATGGGTTTATATGGATTGGTACAGTATCCGGGCTTAACCGGTATGACGGTTACCAGTTCAGGATATTCCGGCACAGCTTAAGAGACAGCAGCTCCCTGCTGGATGATAATGTAACCAGGATATTACAGGGACCAAACAAAAAGATATGGATCGAGACCAGGAGCGGTTTTAATATATACGATCCCGTTACCGAAGGCTTCGACCGTAATGTCAATGCCCAGCTAAAACAACTTGGGCTTCCGGCAACGGCTGTAAATGGTATTATCACTGGCAGTGATGGTAATTTTTTTTTCATGATGAATGCAAAAGATATTTACCGGTATACTAACGCCACCGGCAAAGCCACACTTTTATATTCATCCGTTAATAAAACAAGCAACCTCACAGCTTTTACTTTAGATAACAGCGGTGGCTGCTGGCTGATACAGCAGAATGGTTTGGCGGAAAGAGTGGATATTAATACAGGAAAGCGAACTGCCAGTACCGACATTGCTTCGAAAATATTTGGTACAGGTGCTGTTACTTATTCTTTGTTCGTGGATAGTGAAAATGAACTTTGGATCTATCCCACACCCGCCAATGCAAAAGGCGGCGTGGTTTGGTATAAACCTGTTACCGGGCAATATGTTTACCTGGAAAAAGATAACGGAACGGTACGGCTCAATAATAACCTGGTGGTGGGGGTACAGCAGGACAGTAAAGGTCTTGTATGGGTCTGCACCGATCATGGTGGCGTGAATATTTATGATAAGAAAACTAACAGTATCCAGTACCTGCTGAATAATATTGATGACGATAAAAGTCTTAGCCAGAACAGTATCATTGCTTCCTATAAGGATGAGACCGGTACCATCTGGCTGGGCACTTTTAAAAAAGGGGTGAACTATTATCATGAGAACATCATCAAATTCCCGGTGTACCGGCACCAGCCATCCAATAGTAAGAGTCTGAGTTTTGATGATGTGAACCGTTTTGCAGAAGATGCTGCAGGCAATCTCTGGATCGGCACCAACGGCGGCGGCCTTTTATATTTTAACCGGTCTGCCAGCAGCTTTACGCAATACCTGCATGATCCCGGCAACAGCAACAGCATCGGCAATAATGTGATCGTAAGCCTGCTGATAGATCATGAACAGAATTTATGGATCGGCAGTTATTTTGGCGGTCTCGACCGCTTTAAGAACGGGCAGTTCACCCATTACCGGCATGATGCAAAAGACCCCAACAGTTTGGCCGATGACAGGGTATGGGAGGTGTTTGAAGATTCAAAGAACAATTTATGGATCGGTATGCTGGATGGCGGGCTGGACAGGTTCGATAAAGAGAAAAATATTTTTTATCATCATTCCGGCAGGATACCCAATTCACTGAACTCAAATTATGTGGCGGCCATCGTGGAAGACAGGGAAGGACGATTCTGGCTGGGTACGGATAACGGTGTGGATGTGCTGGATGTACGTACCAATAAAGTCATTCACTATGGTAATTATTCAAATGACCCCAATGCCATCGCTAACAATAACGTACCAGCGCTTTTCCGTGACAGCAGGGGATTGATGTGGATCGGCACCAGGGATGGGCTGAGTGTGTACAATAAAAAGAAAAATAATTTCCAGTCATTCCGCACAGAAGAAGGCTTGCCGGGTAATACCATTTTAAACATACTGGAGGATGACAGGAAGACTTTATGGATCAGCACCAATAATGGCATAGCCAATATTGCTGTTAGTATGAACAGCGTGGAAGACAAGCCTGTTTCCATCGTCTGTATCAATTACGACGAACTGGATGGTTTACAGGGTACGGAGTTCAACGAGAACGCAGCACTTAAAACATCAAAGGGTGAGATCATCTTTGGTGGGGCAAGAGGTTTTAATATTTTTCACCCGGAACAGCTGGCTGCAGACAGGTCGCCACAGCACCTGGCGATCACCAGCCTGCAAATATTTAATAAACCGGTGAATGTTGGCGAGGAGATCAATGGCCGGGTGTTGTTGCCACAATCCATTACCAGCACACCTTCCGTAGAACTGAAGTATAACGAGAATATGCTGGCCCTTGAATTTGCAGCACTCAACTTTTTTGCGCCGCAAAAAGTAAAATATGCTTACCAGCTGGAAGGGTTTAATAAAGAATGGATCTATACAGATGCTAAAATGCGCAAGGCTATCTACACGAACCTTGATCCGGGCACTTACAATTTTCGTTTAAAAGCTTCGCTGGAAGATGGCAGCTGGAGCAGCAAGGAACTGTTGTTCGAAATAAAAATATTACCGCCTTTCTGGAAAACACCGCTTGCATTTTTATTGTATGTGCTTTTTGTGGCGGGTGTTTTATGGCTGGCAAGAAGGATCGTGGTGGAAAGGGCAAAGATGCGTTTTGAAGCGGTGCACCAGCGCAAAGAAGCAGAGCGTATACAGGCGCTGGATGTAATGAAAACAAAATTCTTTACGAATGTGAGCCATGAGTTCCGGACGCCGCTGAGCCTGATCTTATCACCATTGGATAAGATCGTAAAAGAAAGCACAGATCCCAATCAAAAAAAGCAACTGCATTTGATACAGCGCAATGCCAAACGGCTGCTCAACCTCATCAACCAGCTGCTGGATTTCAGGAAGATGGAAGTGCAGCAGTTCTCAGTTGTATTTGCAAAAGGCGATATCATAAAATTTGCAAAAGATATCTCTTATTCCTTTTCTGATATTGCCGAAAAGAAAGACATCGAACTCACCTTTTATTCCAACACCGAAAGCCTGCAAACACTTTTTGATAAGGATAAGCTGGAGAAGATATTCTTTAACCTGCTTTCCAATGCATTTAAGTATACACCCGGCGGCGGTAAGGTAAAAGTGGAAATGCGGTATGAAGAAACAGCTTCAGCAACCAAAAATATAAATATAAAAATAAGTGATACCGGTATCGGTATCCCGGAAGAAAGCCAGGTAAAAATTTTTGAGCCATATTTCCAGGAGCACTTGCCCGGTAATATGCACAACTATGGTACAGGCATCGGGCTTGCCATTACAAAAGAGTTTGTAAAATTGCACGAAGGCAATATAAAAGTAGAGAGCGAAACAGGGAAGGGGACAAGTTTTATTATTTCGTTGCCCATAAAAGAAGAGGAGCATTTTGCAAAAGCTGCCGAGATAAAAGAAACAGTGCTGGCTTCAGAAAAAGAAACCTCACTGAGTATGGATATTGACAGTGAGGAAAGCATGCCTGCCGGTACTGCCAATAAAAAACAAACGGTGTTACTGGTGGAAGACAATGAAGACTTCCGCTTTTACCTGAATGATAACTTAAAACACCAGTATAATGTAATTGAAGCGGTGAATGGTAAAGAAGGCTGGGAGAAGGTGAGGGAACATAACCCCGACATCGTGGTAAGTGATATTATGATGCCGGTGATGACCGGTATTGAACTGGCAAGAAAGATAAAAACAGAAACGGTGACTTCACATATTCCTGTTGTTTTATTAACAGCCATGTCGGCGGTTGAAAAAGAACTGGAGGGTTTCCAGGCGGGTGCCAATGATTATATTACCAAGCCTTTTACATTCGAGATACTGGAGTCCCGTATCAGGAACCTGCTGCAGTTGCGCCTGCAGATGCAGAAGAAATTCCAGAAACAGCTGGAAGTAAACCCCAGCGAGATTACCGTAACACCGGCGGATGAAGAATTTATGAAACGGGCGCTGGCTGCCGTGGAAAAAAATATGGACAAACCGGAGTTCTCTGTGGAAGATCTCAGCAGGGAACTTTTTATGAGCCGGGTGTCGCTGTATAAAAAATTACTGTCACTCACTGGCAAAAGCCCGATCGAATTTATAAGGATCATGCGGTTGAAGAGAGCGGCGCAGTTGCTGAAAGCCGGCACCATGAATATTTCAGAAGTAGCCTACGAGGTCGGCTTCAATAACCCCAAAGTATTTACAAGGTACTTCAAAGAAGAGTTTAACCTCACACCTTCACAATACCAGTCGGAGAAATAATCCATAGCTGCTGCATCCCGTACAGCATTCCTATTATTACCTGCTCATTGCTTCTTATGTTCCAACTCCTGTCTTTCTCCAGCAAAAAAGCTATATTTTAAAAACCTGTCAGCCTGTCTTTTTTCTTCCCTCAGTTAACAAAAAGCACCCCTCCTTAACAAAAATGCCCCTAAAAAAGTGTCGTTTTAACATTTAATACCCATTAAAGAAACATTTCAGTACCCTGTCCAGGTTAGTGCGTAGCTAATTTCAGTGCATCATTTACAGCCCGCTGCTGCACAACAAACGATTGCTATGATTCGGTTAACCACGCTAACTACCTGCCTGTTGTTCTTTATTAATGCTGCTTTATTTGCTTCCGGTGAAAGATATATAAAAACCCGTGACGGGGTGATCGTATACCCGAAAGAAGAAATGTCGGGCAATACACAATCTGTCAGGATACAGGTAGTATCTGATAAGATCATCCGGGTTACAGCCTCACCGCAAAAAGAACCAGTACCGGTTACCGGGCTGGTAACGGTATATGATCCTTCGTCTGCAGCTGTATGGAACCTGGTGCCGGGTGGCGAAGAAGACCTTACCATTAAAACAAAATTCCTTACCGTTAAGGCAGATGTAAATACCGGTGCGGTTGCTTTTTTTGATGCGGCTGGTAAACCCATCCTCAATGAAAAAAAGACGGGCCGCAAACTGGATCCGGTGGTATATGAAGGCACACGTTCTTATGAAATAAGCCAGACATTTGAAACATCTGCTGATGATGCATGGTATGGTCTTGGCCAGCACCAGGATGGTTTATTGAATTACCGCGGTAACCAGGTACTGCTTTTTCAGAATAATACCGAAGTGGCGGTGCCATTTTTAATATCTAAAAAGAACTATGGCATTCTTTGGGATAATTATTCCATTACAAGAGCCGGTGATATACGCCCGTATAAACCTTTATCCAGTTTAAAACTTTATTCAAAAAACAATGAAGCAGGATGGCTTACTGCCACTTACTGCAACAATCAGCACAAGCCTTCAGAAATTTTCATCCAGAGACCAGAATCGGATATACAATACGAATACCTGAATGATACAAAACTGTACTGGCCGCAGGGCTTTAACGGTGCCAATGGCAGTGTAACATGGGAAGGTTCGGTTGCATCCGGTATGAATGGTAGGCACAAATTAAGATTGACCTATGGTGGTTACTTAAAAGTATGGGTGGATGGAAAACTATTGCTTGACCGCTGGCGCCAGAGCTGGAATCCCGGTTCTGCCATACTGGATATCGATATGCAGCAGGGCAAAAAATATCCAATAAAAATAGAATGGTTACCCGATGGAGGGGAATCATATACGAGTGTGAAATGGATCAATCCTGTTGACAAGAAAGACGAGAACAGTTTTGGTTTTTGCTCAGAGGCAGGCCGCCAGCAGGATTACTATTTTGTTTATGGCGATAATATGGATGAGGTGATCGCCGGTTACCGTACACTAACGGGCAAGGCTACCATGCTTCCTTCCTGGGCACTGGGTTTCTGGCAGAGCAGGGAAAGGTATAAAACACAAGATGAGATCTTAAATACGGTCAGTGAGTTCCGTAAAAGAAAGATACCGCTGGATAATATCGTACTTGACTGGAGTTACTGGAAAGAAGATGCATGGGGCAGCCAGGAATTTGATAAAACACGTTTTTCAAACGCTGACAGTATGATCAGTGTGCTGCATAATAAATACAATACGCATTTCATGATATCGGTGTGGCCGAAATTTTATGAAGGCATCGATAACTATGCAGCGTTCGATAAAAATGGCTGGCTCTATAAAAGAAATATTGCCGACAGGCAAAGAGACTGGATCGGCAAGGGGTATATCTCCACTTTTTATGATCCTTTTAATGCAGGTGCCCGTAAAGGTTTCTGGGAACTCCTCAATACAAACTTGTACAAAAAAGGAGTGGATGCCTGGTGGATGGATGCCAGCGAACCTGACATACTCTCCAACGTTAGTCCTGCAAAAAGAAAAGAACAGATGGCGGGTCTTTCTGCCGGGTTAACTGCTGAATACCTGAACGCTTACCCGCTTGAAAATGCAAAAGGTATTTACGAAGGGCAGCGTTCATCTAACCCAAATCAACGTGTATTCATCCTTACACGCTCTGCTTTTGCGGGTATGCAGCGGTATGCGGCCGCCACCTGGAGCGGTGATATTGCTGCAAGATGGCATGATATGCAGTTGCAGATAGCAGCTGGCATCAATTTCTCCATGTCAGGCATGCCTTACTGGACAATGGATGCCGGTGGTTTTGCCGTGGAAAAACACAATGAAAAACCCAATGCGGCCCAGCTGGAAGAATGGCGGGAACTGATGACACGCTGGTTCCAGTTTGGTGCATTCACACCATTGTTCCGTTCACATGGACAGTTCCCTTACCGGGAGATCTTTAATACAGCGCCCGAAGGACATCCTGCTTATAACAGCATGTTATATTATAACAAGCTTCGTTACCGGCTGATGCCTTATATCTATTCTGTTGCAGCAAACACATATCACAATGATTATACTATTATGAGAGGCCTCGTGATGGATTTCCCCAACGACCCGGCCGTGACCAATATCAATGACCAGTATCTTTTTGGGCCATCCATACTCGTTAATCCTGTGTACACATTGAATGAGAGAAGTAAAAAACTATACCTGCCTGCAGGCACTGGCTGGTACGATATCTATACAGGTAAATACCAGGCAGGCGGCAATACGATCAGTGCTGATGCGCCTTATGAACGCATGCCATTATTTATAAAAGAAGGCTCCATTATTCCGTTTGGGCCTGAACTGCAATACACAGGCGAGAAAAAAGCAGATACCATTACACTGTGTATCTACACCGGGAAGGATGCTGCTTTTACCTTGTATGAAGACGAAGGCACGAATTACAATTATGAAAAAGGCATGTATGCAAAGATCGGCTTCAACTGGTCAGAAAGCGATCAGACCATCACGCTGAATGAAAGGGAGGGTGTATTCCCGGGCATGCTTGCAAAAAGATATTTCAGAATAAAGTACTGCAGCAAAGACAGGCCGCTGCAGATTGATGCAATACATAAGGATGGAACAATCATTCCTTACAACGGTAAAAAGCAAACCATTCACTTAAAATAAACATGAACAACTTTTAAAACCAAAATGCTTGATGTATGAAAAAAACCAAAACGATTCAACTGCTGAAAGTTCCGCTCTGGAGCTTTATTTTCTGCATCTGTGTTCTGCTGGCCAGTAACGTCCGGGCACAAACGAATAAGATCACAGGTGTTGTTTCTGATACTAAAACATCCACGCCCCTTGCAGGCGCCACGGTAACGGTAAAGGGTACCTCCAAATCTGTTGTTACAGATGAAGCCGGCCGCTTTACCATTGATGCAACGCCGGCTGATATGCTGGTGATAACATTTACCGGTCGTGCCATTAAAGAGATAAAGGCAGGCGCAACACCTGAATTAAAGATACAACTGGTGGAAGATGTGAGCCGCATGGAAGAAGTGGTGGTGATCGGTTACGGCACACAAAAGAAAAAACTGGTGACAGGTGCCAACCTCCAGGTAAAAGGAGATGATATTGCAAAACAAAGCACTACCAGTGTGCTGCAGGGTTTACAAGGCCAGGCACCCGGTGTGCAGATCACCACGTACTCTGGTCAGCCAGGTTCTTCTATGAATGTGGTGATCAGGGGTAAAGGCACTATTGGCAACTACAGCCCGCTGTATGTGGTGGATGGTGTAAATACAGGAGATATCTCTTACCTGAATCCGGCCGATATTGAATCTATAGATGTTTTAAAAGATGCTGCATCCGCAGCGATCTATGGTTCACAGGCTGCTAACGGCGTGGTGCTGGTAACAACCAAACAGGGCAGAAATGGCCAGGTTGCGAAAGTAAGTTTTGATGCTTATTACGGTTGGCAGAAAGCGCCGGAAAACGCACAGCTGCTGAATGCAAAAGAATATGCAACCATCATGAACGAGGCGGCAGTTAACTCAGGTAAAGCGCCTTATTTCACCAATGACCAGATTGCAAACCTGCCTGTAAACACCAACTGGCTTGACCAGATGTTTGTAAAAAATGCACCTACGCAAAACTATACAGTGGGTGTGCAGGGTGGTAACGCAGGTTCTGTGTATTCGCTTTCTGCAGGTTACACCGGGCAGGTGGGTATTGTTGGCGGAAAAGATCTGTCGAATTACGAGCGGTATAGCTTTCGTGTAAACTCAGAACATAATTTATACCAGAAGATCATCAGGATAGGGCAACATTTAACTTTTACTGATCAGAAAAATAATGGCATAGGCGTTGGCGGTATATATGGTAACACATTGAGGGGTGCCTTTGGTGCAAGTCCTTTTGTTCCTATGTATGGTTCTGATGGAAATTTTTATGACAACAGTAATTCCACCTGGAACAATGGCGAGGCCAATCCTTATGCAGAAATGTATTACAGCAACCAGAACAGGAATACCAACCAGCGGCTGTTTGGTGATATATATGCGGTGATCGAACCCATCAAAGGACTTCGCTTACGGTCAAGCCTGGGTGTAAACTATGGCTTTAACGACAGCAGGTCTTTCCGCCCGATCTATAAATTATCCATCTATTCATTTAATGATAATACGGTGGCTACGCAGGGTATGGGCCGTGGCAGGAGCCTGCAGTTTGATAACCTGTTAAGCTACAGTTTTACTGTAAAGAATGATCACAGCTTTGATGTAATGGGTGGTACTACGGCCATTAAGTCTACCGGTTCAGGAATTTATGGTTCTAACAGGGACCTGGTATTTCCTGACCTGCAGCATGCATGGCTTTCCAATGCAACCAATAAAGATGGTACCAATATCAACCTGAATGGTTCTCCTTATGAAGAAACACTTGTTTCTTATTACGGCAGACTGCAGTATAACTATAAAGAAAAATTCCTGTTCAATGCCACTGTACGTGCAGATGGTTCATCCAAATTTGCACCGGGCCACCGCTGGGGAACTTTCCCTTCTGTATCTGCAGGCTGGGTGGTTTCAAAAGAAGATTTCATGGCTAATAATACCTGGCTGAACTTTTTTAAACTGCGTGCAAGCTGGGGCCGTGTGGGTAACCAGAGCATCGCCGGCTATCAATACCTTTCTCCTATTAGTTTTAGTTACACCAACTATACATTCGGCGGCCAGGAAGGGATGTTGACTCCTGGCGCTTATCCAAGCAGGCTTGGTAACACGGATATCACCTGGGAAACATCAGAACAAAAAAATATTGGTTTTGATGCCACCATTAAAGGGAAATTCAATATCACTTTTGATTATTACATAAAAGATACAAAAGACTGGTTGCTGGTGGCGCCTGTGCTGGCAACAGCAGGTGCTGATGCTCCTTTTATCAATGGCGGTGATGTTAGAAATACCGGTGTTGAACTGGGACTTACTTATCACAGCAATATCGGTAAGCTGGGTTATACCATTGGTGTTAACGGTGCCTATAACAAAAACAAGATCGGTAACATCCCAACACTGGATAATGTTATCCATGGTAACACCAATTCTCTTTACAACAACTCCGGTGAATTTTACAGGGCACAAAATGGTTTTCCTGTTGGTTATTTCTGGGGATATAAAACAGGTGGTGTATTTCAAACAGAAGCAGAGCTGGCCGCTTACTCAAAGAATGGAAGTAAGATACAACCCAATGCACAGCCTGGTGATGTTCGTTATGTTGACCTGAACAATGATGGTGTTATCAATGAATCAGACAAGACAATGATTGGTAACCCTAATCCTGATTTTACATTTGGATTTAATCTGGCACTCGATTATAAAGGCTTTGATCTTTCTGTGCTGGCCTCCGGTGTTGCCGGTAATGAACTGGTGCAGTCATGGCGCAATCATTCAGATGCAAAACCAAATTATTCGGCAGAAATATTAGAGCGCTGGCACGGTCCGGGTTCTTCTAACCGAATACCACGTGTAACAGAAGATAACCGCAACTGGACACAGTTCTCTGACCTGTACATTCATAAAGGTGATTTTCTCCGCATCAACAATATCACCCTGGGGTATGACTTTGCAAAGATCGCTAAGAAAAGCTATCTCAGTAAAGTAAGACTGTATGCTGCAGCACTCAATCCTTTCACCTTCACCAAATACAATGGTATGGATCCCGAGATCGGCTATGGCGAAGGATTTTCTTCAGGAGTTGACCTGGGTTTTTATCCACGTCCTAAAATATATATGATTGGTGCAAACATTAAATTCTAAGACTGCTAAAACAAAAATTATGAAACAGGTAAAATTATATATAGCAGCGCTTCTTCTTCTTACTGCAGGTTCATGTAAAAAAAGCTTCCTGGATACAGAAGATGTAACAACTGCCACAGAACAGAATTTTTATAAAACACCCTCCGATGCATACAAAGCACTGGTGGGTTGTTATGACGGACTGCAGCGTGTATGGAGCGATGGTATTGCCTTACCCGTTGCTGCAGAAGTAATGAGTGATAATACATTTGGCGGAACCGGTAATTCAGATGGCTTCGGTTACCAAATGATGGATGAGTTTGATAAACTCCGTTCACCATCAGACCAGAATATGTTCAATGCAAACTGGATCGCTTATTACAAAGCACTTTACAGGTGTAATATGCTGTTGTCAAAAATGGACCAGGTAAGCTGGGGCAGCGATGATGCGTTGAGAAAAGTATATGAATCAGAAGCAAAGTTCATCAGGGCCTATCTCTATTTTGATATGGCAAGATTATGGGGCAATATTCCTTTGATCACTGTTCCAACAAAAGAGAATGTACCGCAGAATACACCGGAAGAAGTGTATAAATTAATTGCTGCTGATTTAAAGTATGCGGCAGAAAACCTGCCTGCAACAAGTTACACAGCACAGGATGCAGCCACCCATGGCCGTGTTACCAAATGGGCCGCTGAAGCATTGCTTGGCCGGGTGTTTCTTTTCTATACCGGTTATTATGCAAAAGCGGACCTGGCAGGCGAGGTAACAAAGACACAAGCATTAGCTTATGTAGAGGATGTAATAGCAAATGGTGGTTTTGATCTTGTTGAAAAATTTGCCAACCTCTGGCCCGCCGCTTCCGGCAATGACTATGTGGGAGAAGATAATAAGGAAACGGTGTTTGCAATCAAGTACACGTATACCAGCGATTATAACGGTAATGCAGATGGTAACCACTGGATGGTGATGTATGGCCTGCGTGAATTAACATCACCGCCATACGGCCTTGGCTGGGGTGGCGGTACTGTAAATGCAAAACTCTGGAGTGCTTATGCAGCCAATGATACAAGAAGAGGTGGTTCAATTATTTCTGTTACTGATGAGGGTATCAACTTCACCACCAAAGATAAACAGCGTGAATACACCGGTTACTACAATAAAAAATATACGCCGATGGCGGATGAAGATGGTAACAGCACGGCCGTAAATCATGGTGCTGTAAACTTCATGATCGGCCAGTTTGAAGATTATGTTTCTATCCGGTATGCCGATGTTTTACTGATGGCTGCAGAACTGGGTGCTCCCAATGCACAAACCTATTTTGATGATGTACGTAAAAGAGCCTTTGGTAACAACTTCACTGCACTCACTGTTTCACAGGAGAATATCATGAAAGAAAGAAGACTTGAATTTGCACTGGAAGGTATCCGTTACTGGGACCTGCTGCGCCAGGGTGTGGATGTGGCGGCAACTGCCATTGCAGAAACCGTTACACTTCCAAATGGTGGCGTGAATACCGCCAAAACAATTTCTGCAGCCAAGATCACCGAAACAAAAGGCCTGCAGCAAATTCCCTATACGCAGATCACTTTATCAAATGGCGTATTAAAACAAAATGCCGGCTGGTAAAATATTTCAACAACAATAAAATTTCCATATATGAAATTGAATAAAATATTTACGTGGATCGTTCTCCTGGGCGCCTTCATGTACGCTTCCTGTAAAAAGGAAAAACACACCTTAGAAAGCCTGCCCGATAAATCACAAATAAAATTTGAAGTAAAACAGGACCTGGCTACTGATGATGGAGGTAACACAGTTATCTTGTCAAACCTTACACCAGAAACCATCCCTATGTGGGATTATGGTACTGGTAAATCAAACAGGCAAACTGATACGGTGAAATTTGCTTTTGCAGGCACCTATACTATTAAGTTCTCCGTAGTGACAGGTGGCGGTATTGTTGAAATGGATCCGGTGACCATTACTGTTACGAAGGATAATTTGAATTATGTAAACGATCCGTTATGGACAGCATTGTCAGGTGGTGTTAACCAGGAGAAGACCTGGCTGCTTGACCTGGATGCAAATGGTGTATCAAAATTCTTTGATGGCCCGTTGTATTTCTATGGTACCACGATGGGGTGGGGTGGTGCCTGCCTTCCGGGTGGTACAGACTGCTGGAACTGGCCGCCAGCCTGGAAGGATAATACCTGGCTGATGGATAAAGGGGATTACGGTACCATCACGTTCAGTTTGAAAGGCGGTCCCTTTGTTACGGCAAAACATTTGATGCTGCCAGCACGTGGTACAGAAAATGGCACTTACTTTTTAGATAAAGATGCCAAGACACTAACGTTAACGGATGTAACACCTTTGCATGACAGTAACCGTGATGGCTGCGTGGCACAATGGGGTAACATAAAGTTGTTTTCACTTACAGAGAATACTATGCAGCTTGCTGTATTGCGTACGAGTTGCGAAGGTCCATGCCTGTTAGTGTACAACTTTATTTCCAAGGCATATGCTGATGCCTGGACACCACCGCCACCACCGGTAAAGTTGCCTGACGAAGGTTTTAATCCAGTATTTGCACCGGGAGAAATACTCACCATGCTTGCCGGTACATCTTCATTTGGCCGTATATGGGCACTCGATGCCGGTGGTAATCCTGTTGACTGGGTTGCAAAAGGTAATGGATGGACAGCTAATAAATCTTCTTCTTACAATTGGGGCTGGAATGAATCATGGGATGCAGTGGCGAAAGACAGCTGGATAAAATTTGACAATAATGGTGGCCAGCATTTCACCCGTTTCCAGAATAATGCCACCACTACCGGCACATTTGCCATCAACGAAGCAACCAATGAAATAACACTGACAGATAACACCCTGCTTCAAAACCCGGACAGCTGGATGAACCCCACCACCAAAACATTAAAAGTGGTGAAAGGTTTTCCAACAAGCTACCAGACAAAAGGTATCTGGTTTGGTACCAACTATGATGCAGGTAAAGATGAATGGCTCGTGTTCCATTATATTATACCATAAAATGTTTTCTCGTTTTGGATAGTAATAGAATAAGCAGCCCGGCAGCGGGCTGTTTTTAAAACCTTTAAAACAACAATTTAGTATCATAAGCAGCGACAGTTAATCGTTAGCAGGCAACCCGTTTCCACGGGTTGCTTTAATAAAACTTTTGAAAACTATGCACACAATATCTAAAGCTTTTTTTTCCTGTTTATTAATTATGTTATCAGTGTCAGCCTGTAAAAAATCAAATTCGGGTGGTGGTGATAATAATGGCGGCGGCGGTGGCAGCGCAGAGGATGATATTTATAATCCCGTGGATCCGTCGGTAACGGCTTCGCAGGGTTTTTTCCTGGATGACTGGCAACCGCTGAATTTTACAACACCGGATTTCAAACTCACCTCTATGCCATTTGACCTGGTGACAGACAGCGTGATCTGTGACCTGAATAATGTAATAACAAAAGTCCCAAAATACATTTATGGCAATAATGTAAATCCTTACATGACACAGATTGTTGATCAGCCGGCATTGATGGGACATATCAGTAAACTTAAACCGAATGTGATCCGCTTTCCTGGTGGTAATATCAGCAGTGTCTATTTCTGGGATGCAGAACGAACTTCTGTGCCCGCTGATGTGGCGGATACTTTATACGATAGTAACGGTAACCCCTATGCGGCCGGCCCTGGTGATCCGTATTACACTTACTGGGTTGGTAAGAATAATGAAGGCTGGACGATGTCGCTGGAAAGCTATTACAGCCTGATGCAAACAACAAACAGCACGGGTGTTATTACGGTGAATTATCCTTATGCCCGTTATGGCAGGAGTGCAAACCCCGTTGCAGCGGCTGCTCATTATGCAGCAGATTGGGTACGGTATGACAAAGGCCGGACTAAATTCTGGGAAATCGGTAATGAAGTATCGGGACCATGGCAGGCAGGTTTTAAAATAAATACAAGGCAAAATAAAGATGGGCAGCCGGAAACGATCAATGGTATCATATACGGCAAGCATTTTAAAATATTCTGTGATTCCATGCGTGCCGCAGCAACAGAAGTGGGTGCCAGTATAAAAATTGGTGCTATCATTGAAGCATTGGATGCATCAGCCTCCTGGAACGTGGTGGCAAGAACATGGAATGCGGAGTTCTTTGCCAATGCAGGGAATGCAGCTGACTATTTCATTGTGCATGATTATTT
Source organism: Ferruginibacter sp. (assembly GCA_047600665.1). Classification (GTDB taxonomy): domain Bacteria; phylum Bacteroidota; class Bacteroidia; order Chitinophagales; family Chitinophagaceae; genus Ferruginibacter. Next base: position 775,463 of record JASGKJ010000001.1, on the reverse strand, counting down.
CCAGAATGCGGCCAATTCAGTCAGCAGTATATTAAATTCGGCTGCAGCAAACACAAAAGCAACACTTGATTATATTACAGCAAATACTGCCGCTAATGGCGTGCAGATGAAACCAATTGGGTTAACAGAATGGAATATCTGGAACACCGGGAGTAAGCAAATGGTATCAAATATTGCCGGTATGCATGCAACGCTGGTGCTGGGCGAAATGCTGAACAATAAATTCGGTCTTGCCACCCGTTGGGATTTTGCCAATGGCTGGAGTAACGGTGACGATCATGGTATGTTCAACAATGGTACGAGTAACCCTGCAGAACCTGCCTGGAATCCAAGACCGGCATTTTACCATATGTATTATTTTCAAAAATTTTTTGGTGACAGGATGGTACAGAGTGCTATAAAACCGGTTACTGCAGGAGGTGAATTGATAAGTTATGCTTCTACCTTTACTTCCGGTCATGCAGGCGTGGTAATCGTAAATAAAGGAGCCGCTAACCGGATAGCTGCTGTACGCTTTAAACATTTTAAACCCGGCAGTAAATTTTACTGGTACACGTTAACGGGAGGAACTGATAATGGAGACTATTCACAAAAGGTACTGGTAAATGGGGCTACTGCTCCAGGTGTTGCCGGCGGCCCTTCAGACTATGCATCGCTAAAAGCCAACGCAACAACATTGCCCGGTAAATCACTCAGTGTGTCTGTCCCTGCAAGGAGTGTGGTGTTTTTAGTAGCGGAAAAAAAGTAACTATATCAATTGCGTAATTATGAATTTTAGAAGGCTGGCTATAATTTTCCTGTTGATACAATTATCTTCTTTTGTAAATGCCCAGCATCAATCCATTAATAATTATAAAAAGCTAATTTTCGCCGGCGATTACCCTGACCCAAGTTTACTTCGTGATGGTGATACATATTATATCGTTCATTCTTCTTTTGAATATTACCCGGGCTTACTGGTCTGGAGTTCCAAAGACCTGGTAAACTGGACACCTGTTGCAAACGCTTTGCAGAAATACATCGGCTCTGTATGGGCACCCGATCTCGTTAAGTATAAAAACAAGTACTATATTTATTTTCCTGCAAACAACAGCAATTATGTTGTAACAGCAGATGCAATAACGGGTCCCTGGAGCGATCCTGTAGATTTGAAAATAGGTAATATAGACCCCGGTCATATTGCAGATACAGACGGCAAACGCTATTTGTATTTCAGTAATGGTGGGTATGTTCCTTTATCAGGTGACGGGCTTTCTGTTACTGGTGAATTAAAGCATGTGTATGATGGCTGGGTTATTCCACGGGAATGGTCTATTGAATGCTTCTGTATGGAAGGGCCAAAGATCACTAAGCGTGGAGACTATTATTACCTCAGCGTTGCAGAAGGAGGAACGGCAGGGCCTGCTACGAGCCATATGATCATTTCTGCACGCTCAAAATCCTGTTTGGGTCCATGGGAAAATTCACCTTACAATCCTGTTGCAAGAACAACTTCAGGTAATGAACAATGGTGTTCAAAGGGGCACGGTACTTTATTCGAAGATGCAAGAGGAAAATGGTGGATACTCTATCATGCCTATGAAAAAGATCACTACAATATGGGGCGGCAAACACTGGTAGAGCCAGTGGAATGGACAAAAGATGGCTGGTTTAAAATGCCTGGTAAAGCACAGGTTCCTCGTACACGCCATTCAGATTTTACATTTAAAGATCATTTTGAAGGAAGTAAACTAAATCCGCAATGGAAATTTTTTGGAGAGTATGATACCGGCAGGTTTCATTTTAATAATAACAGTTTAATTATTAATGCTAAGGGAAATGCTGTTGCCGGTTCTTCTCCCTTACTTTACATTCCATCTCATCATTCCTATACAGCGGAGGTAGAATTATCTGTTGAAGGAGATGCAATTGGAGGCTTAATATTGTTCTATAATAACACCGCCTATTCTGGTATATTGGCTGATAAGGAAAATGTACTGACTAACCTGAAAGGCTGGCAGTTTCCAACAGAAAAAAATGTTATAAACAGGCATGTTTACCTGCGCTTGCGAAATGTAAATAATGTGGTGGATATGTTTTATAGTCTTGATGGTAAAAAATGGAATAAGATTGAAAATTCATTAGATGTTTCCGCATTTCATCATAATGTGCTGGGCGGATTTTTGAGTTTACGTATCGGGCTTTGTTCTGTAGGAACGGGGAGAGTGGCATTCAAAAATTTTATTTATAAACCGGTTGATTAGAAAATCAAAAGCGTGATGAGAATATTAAACTGTATTTTTTTATTGGTGTCGGTTGTGTTTGGAGATACTGTTGATGCACAGTCGAAAACAAGGATCAAGTTTAACAGTGACTGGAAATTTCTTTTGGGTGCAGACGCCAATGCCGCTGCTGTTTCTTTTAATGATGCCGCATGGCGTAAACTGAATCTTCCGCACGACTGGAGCATTGAACTGCCTTTTGACAGTACGAGCCCGACAGGGACAGGTGGTGGTGCATTGCGTGGTGGGCTTGGCTGGTACAGGAAAAGTTTTTCATTGCCTGAAACAGACAGGCACAAAAATGTTTTTATTGATTTTGATGGCGTGTATTGTAACAGCGAGGTTTTTATAAATGGTCATTCGCTGGGCATACGTCCTAGTGGATACATTTCTTTCCGTTATGATCTTACACCTTATCTCAAATTCGGAAAGGAAACAAATACGATCGCTGTAAAAGTGGACAACAGCCAGCAGCCCAACAGCCGCTGGTACAGCGGTAGTGGTATTTATCGCAATGTTTGGCTGGTGAAAACGGGTAAAGCATATGTGGAGAATTGGGGCACCTATGTCACCACGCCGGCGGTATCTGCAAAGCAATCCACCATAAAAATAAAAACAACCGTTAATAGTGATGGTAATTATGATCTCTTGACAACCATCATTGATAAAGCAGGTAAAATAATTGCAACAAAAACGAAAAAAAACGTACAGGCAACTGTGAGTTTTACTGAAGAAGAATTTAAAGTGACTTCGCCAGTATTGTGGAGCATTGAAAATCCTTATTTATATAAAGCGGTAACAAAGGTTTTTTCAAAGGGTAAACTAACGGACGAGCATATTACTTCTTTTGGAATAAGAACATTCCGTTTTGATCCGGATGATGGGTTTTTCTTAAATGATAAGCCTGTAAAAATTACCGGTGTATGCAATCACCATGATCTTGGCTGCCTGGGTACAGCGCTTAATTACAGGGCGCTTGAAAGACAATTACAGTTAATGAAGGGTATGGGTATAAATGGTATCCGTACATCACACAACCCGCCTGCGCCTGAGTTGCTGGAGCTTTGTGATAAAATGGGCTTTATTGTGATGGACGAAGCTTTTGATATGTGGAAACGCAGCAAAACCACCTTTGATTACAGTACAGTTTTTGAGCAATGGCATAAAAAAGATTTACAGGACCAGGTACTACGTGACAGGAATCATCCATCCGTGTTTATGTGGAGTGTGGGTAATGAAATTATGGAGCAATGGGCAAAGGAAGATGATACAGCAGGAAAAACAATATTAAAAGAACTGCAAAGTATTGTACGGAGCCTTGATGACCGACCAACAGTGATGGCGAATAACGAGATCAACCCCTGGAGCCGTTTATTGCAGACCGGTATCTGTGATATCAATGGCTATAACTATAATCATAACATGTGGTCTGCCGATTCCGTACAAAAACGCTGGGGCAAAAAGCCTTTTATTGTTACAGAATCTGTTTCTGCTTTGCAGTCAAGAGGACATTATGATATGCCGTCGGATAGTGTACGCATTTGGCCCACACGCTGGGATATACCGCTCTCAAATGCTAACCCAGATACTACTTGTTCTGCTTACGAGAACTGTTATACACCCTGGGGAAGTTCACATGAGCAAACATTGAAAGTTTTTTTGAAGAACAAAAATATAAGCGGCATGTATGTGTGGACAGGAATGGATTATATCGGTGAACCCACACCATACCCATGGCCTGCACGAAGCTCATACTTTGGTATTGTTGACCTGGCTGGTTTTCCAAAAGATGCTTATTATTTATATCAAAGCTTGTTCACTCAACAAAATGTACTGCATTTATTTCCGCACTGGAACTGGAAAGATGGACAGGATATCGATATGTGGACATATTATAATAATGCCGATGAAGTAGAGCTGTTTATTAATGGAAAATCCCAGGGCAGTAAAAGAAAAACAGGAGATGAACTGCATGTAATGTGGCGGGTAAAATATAAACCGGGTATAGTAAAAGTCGTTTCAAAAAAGAATGGTAAAGTAGTTGCAACAAAAGAGATAAAAACAGCGGGCACTCCTTCAAAAATAATTTTAGAAGCAGACAGGAACCAGCTTAAAGCAAATGGGGAAGATCTTTCTTTCATAACAGTAAGGGTTACCGATAAAGATGGTAACCTTGTTCCGGATGCAGGTAACCTTGTTACATTTAATGTGAGCGGCGAAGGTTTTATTGCAGGGGTTGATAATGGCCAGCAAACAGACTTGTCTTCTTTTAAAGGGAGCAGTAAAAAGGCCTTTAATGGACTGTGTTTGGCCGTAGTGCAGTCAAATAGTAAAAAAGGAACAATTACACTTACAGCAACTGCAGAAGGATTACAACCGGCAACAATTATGATTGCTGCAAAATAAAAGAGTTGTAAATTTTAGAGCTCAAACGATTCAACATGCCAATAAAAAACTGTTTCGCCCTGTTTGCCGTGCTGTTAATGTCAGCCGGCAGCAGCAATGCACAAACTGAAAATAATTACCTGGTAAATGAACCTGTTGATGTCAGTCCTGATTTCAGGAACTTTGCCAACACTTCTTTTATCGCCGACAGTCTTGCTTCATTTGATCCGGCTTCAGTAAGTGGTACCCTGCAGTGGCAGCGTAACCGTTATACCCGCCGTATGGCATTTGATAATGAACTGGCCGTTCTAAAACCTGCTCCATATACAGTTTTTCCAGAAACAGAATATGCCGTGAACCCTGTATTGCCATTCAGCATACAGTTTATTTCGCCCCGGTCTTTCAGGATAAAAATGAAAACAGGCGGAACAAATTTTAAAAGGAATGAAGAAGAACTGATGCTGGTGAAAGAACCTGCAACGGATCAGTCGTGGCAATACACAAAAACAAAAGAAGGTCATTTATATAAAAGCAGCTTCGGATCTCTTTTGATTAAGCCATACCCCTGGCATATTGAAATACGGGATGCAAACGGAAAACTTTTAACGTCCACCAATCATACGGCGGATAATGAAACAACTTATACGCCTGTATTGCCTTTCTCTTTTGTACAGCGGGCTTCTGATCTATCCAAAAGTGTGGCTGCATCTTTTTCTTTGTTACCAGGAGAAAAAATATTTGGTTGTGGTGAGTCATTCAGCCGGCTGGATAAACGTGGTCAAAAAGTAGTGTTATGGACAGATGATGGGAATGGCGTACAAAATCCAACGATGTATAAGCCGGTGCCATTTTTTATGAGCAGCAATGGTTATGGAATGTTCATGCATACCTCTTCACCCATTACCTGTGATTTTGGTGCAAGCTTTAATGCAGTCAACACATTGATGATGGGGGATGATGAACTGGACCTGTTTGTTTTCATCGGCACACCAAAAGAAATTTTAAATGAGTACACTGCTGTTACCGGTAAATCACCTATGCCACCATTGTGGAGCTTTGGTTTCTGGCAAAGCCGTATTACCTATTCGGCAGAAAATGAAGTGCGGGAGGTGGCTGCAAAGCTGCGCCAGCACAGGATCCCGGCAGATGTCATCCATCTGGATGTAGGTTGGTTTGAAACAGACTGGCGCACGGATTATAAATTTTCGGCTTCAAGATTTAAAGATCCTGCTAAAATGATCAAAGACCTGAAGCAAGATGGCTTTCATATCTCCTTATGGCAACTGCCATACTTTGTTCCAAAGAACAGGCTCTTCCCCGAGATCATAAGCAAACAACTCTTTGTAAAAAATGCCAATGGTAATTTACCTTATGAAGATGCAGTACTTGATTTTTCCAATCCTGCTGCTGTAAAGTGGTACCAAAACCAACTGGATACCTTGCTAAGAATGGGTGTGGGAGCCATCAAGGTTGACTTTGGAGAAGCTGCGCCGGCATCAGGTTTATATGCCTCCGGTAAAACAGGCTTTTATGAACACAACCTTTATCCATTGCGTTACAACAAAGCTGTGGCTGATATTACAAAGAGTATTTCTGGCGAAAACATCATCTGGGCAAGAGCAGCCTGGGCAGGCAGCCAGCGTTATCCATTGCACTGGGGCGGCGATGCAGAGAATACTTCATCCGGTATGCTGGCAACATTAAGAGGCGGTTTGTCATTCGGCCTATCTGGCTTTTCATTCTGGAGTCATGATATCGGCGGATTTGTTCAGCGTACATCCGAAGATCTTTACCGGCGTTGGACAGCTTTTGGTTTCCTTACATCACATACCCGCAGTCATGGTGCACCGCCAAAAGAGCCATGGACCTATAGCAAAGATTTTCTTGATGAATTCCGGTTAGCTGATGAAATGAAATATAAACTCATGCCTTATGTATATGCACAGGCAAAGGATTGCAGTGAAAAAGGTTTACCCATGTTAAGGCCATTATTTGTTGAGTTTCCCAATGATGCAGGCTCCTGGCTGGTGGAAGATGAATACATGTTTGGTAATGCAATGCTGGTGGCCCCGCTGTTTGATGATGGGGTATATGAACGGGATGTGTATTTACCAAAAGGGAAATGGATCGATTACCAAACAGACCTGGTATATGACGGCGGCTGGCAGCATGTCAAAGCAGGGAAAATATCCGCAGTTATATTAGTACGGGATGGAACGGTTATTCCGCATGCAAAGCTGGCGCAATCTACAAAAGATATTGACTGGAGTAATATACAGCTGGTAACTTATACAACAGGCAGTACAACAACTAACGGTTATATATGCCTGCCGGCTGATAATGTATTGCATGAAATAAAACTAAATGATAAGCAGGCTCTCACGAACGATCCATATGCCGGTAAAATAAAATGGGAGATCAGTTCTTACAAAAACAAAAAGTGAAACAGGTATTCAGCATATTGATTTTCTTTTGCCCGCTTAATATCAAGGCGCAGGACATTTTTGCTGCACCTGTCAAAGGGTTTGTTTCATGGCAGCCTGCAGCATCATGGGAACATGGTTTGTTAAGCGGTAATGGCACCATGGGCACTATTGTAATGGGGCAGCCACATGATGAAACCATTTATCTTTCGCATTCACTTTTATACCTGCCACAAAAGCGTTCAAAAGAATTAATTGACCAGGCATCCAAACTGGATACCATACGGCAACTGATGCTGCAGGGTAAATATGCCGATGCAGCGAAGATCCCGGTGGCATTAAGAAAAGAGACCGGTTATGAAGATACAAGGGATCCATTTATTCCTGCTTTCAATATACGCTTACAACAGGAACCGGGGAATATCAGCCGCTATCAACGTTCTGTAAATTTTGAAACAGGTGAAGCCGGTGTTGCATGGAATGATGCAAACGGAAGCTTTCAGCGTAAAACATTTGTATCAAGGCCAGACAGTATGATAGTAGTATCAATATCCGGAACTTCAAAAATAAATTGCAGTATCTATTTTGAACACCTGCCGGTGGAATGGAACCAATGGCAATTTGTTAGTGAACATGTTGGAGAAATGAATGCTGCCGCTGAAGAAGAGCAATGGTTAACTTATCGATCCACTTTTAAAATAAAAAATAAAGATGCAGTATGGGCTTATGAGGGAGTTGGCAGATTAACAGCCCCCGGCGGCACGGTAAAGCGGGTTGGAAAAAAATTAGTTATCCAAAATGCTTCCAGTGTTTTGCTGCTGGTAAAAATTCAGCCGCTTTTCAATACAGCTATTTCGCAACAGGATCAATTAAAAAAACAATTATTGCTTGTTTCGAAAAATTACCGGCAGCTTTTAACTGCACATGCCAAAGTTCACGGGGCATTATTTAACCGCACATACTTTAATTTATTTGCTTCGGCAACAGAAAGAAAACTGTACAGTGAAGAATTATTACTTAAAGGAAAAGATACAGTGAGCCCTGCATTGATTGAAAGAGCCTATGATGCCGGCAGGTATAATATCATCAGTTGCACCGGCGCCAACCCGCCCAACCTGCAGGGGTTGTGGAGCGGTAGCTGGACGGCACCCTGGAGCGGCAGTATGACAAACGATGGTAACCTGCCAACTGCCATAGCATTCAACCTTACAGGTAACATGCCGGAGCTGATGCAAAGTTTTTTTGATTACCATGAACGGCTGATGAAAGACTACCGTTATGCTGCAAAACAATTGTATGGTTGCCGTGGCATACATGTACCGGCACAGGCCACCACCACCGGGCTCGAAACTGATTTTGGGGAAACATGGTGCCTTACATTCTGGACAGGCGCTGCAGGCTGGGCTGCCTCTTTTTATTATGACTACTACCAGTATACGCAGGATAAAAACTTTCTTAAACAAAGAGCCTATCCTTTTATGAAAGAGGCGGCACTCTTCTACGAAGACTTTTTACAAACTGGAACTGATGGAAAAATTATTTTTAACCCTTCTTACTCACCGGAAAACAATCCTTCCAATAATCCGTCACAGGCAGCACTCAATGCAACGATGGATATAATGATAGCAAAACAGTTATTGCGGAATTGTATCAGCACAGTGAAAGTCTTAAATGTTGATCTGGATAAGATCGCCGTATGGCAAAGCCTTATTGATAAGATGCCGGCATATGAAGTAAGCGAAGAAGGTGCGTTACGGGAATGGCTCTGGCCCGGTATTAAAGAAAATTTCAATCACAGGCATAGCTCCCATCTATATGCATTGTATGATGAAGTGGCTCCCGAATTTAAAACTAATAAAATATTACAGGCAGCGGCTGCCAAAGTGATCGATGAAAAAATGAAATTTCGTATCAAAGAGGATGGGGGAGAAATGGCCTTTGGGCTGGTACAGCTTGGATTGTCTGCAGCACACCTGGGTGAAGCCGAAAGATCATTGAGGCTGGTAAAATGGCTGTCTTCAAAATACTGGGCAAATGGCATGGCCTCATTCCATAACGTATATGGGTTGTTCAATACCGATATCAGTGGCGGTTTGCCTTATGTTATTGCTCAAATGCTGGCTTACTCAGAAGAAAACAGTATCTCATTGTTGCCGGCATTGCCGGTGGAATGGAAAAAAGGAGCAATTGGCGGCTTGTTGCTGCGTGGTAATATCATACTCAAAAAACTCAGCTGGGATAATGGCAGAATAGTTGCTGTGTTTTATTCGAATGAAACAAAGCAGGTAAATCTTTTGTTGCCACCTGGCATAAATAAAATATTTGCGGGGAATAAAAAAATGAGCCGCAAAGATCAAAATGTTCCATTTGAAATTAATTTGCCTGCCGGTAAGGATTATACAATATTTAGCGAATAATAACTATGAGATCTGTAACAGTTTGCTTGTTTTTAACCTTCAGCTGCTTTCACCTGTCAGCACAAATTTCTATGCCGGCCATTTTTAGTAATGGGATGGTGCTTCAGCGTAACAGTGCCATACCCGTTTGGGGTAATGCCAAACCAGGTGTGCCTGTTACCGTGGTACTGGATAATAAAAAAAAGCTAACCGTAACTGGTATAAAGGGAAAATGGATAGTAAGCCTTCCGGCGTTTAAAGCAGGCGGCCCTTATACTTTAAAAGTGTACGAAACAAATAATCCATCTTCAGCCGTTGAGTTTACCGATGTGCTGGTTGGTGACGTCTGGATCGCATCCGGCCAAAGCAACATGGAGTGGGAGATGAGGGCATTGAAAGAAAAGTATAATGCCGAGATTGCCGCATCGGAAAATAATCTCATTCGCCAGTTTGCTGTAAAACGGGAGTTTAGTTTTACCCCACAGGATGATATACATTCAGATGGCTGGAAAACCGCCGGCCCGGAAAACACATTGTCTTTTTCAGCAGTGGCTTACTTCTTTGCAAAAGAACTTTATGCTAAATATAAAATTCCCATTGGTATCATTAACACTACCTGGGGCGGCACACCTGCAGAAGCATGGACAAGTAAAGAAGCTTTAAAACCTTTTCCAAACTATTTGAAACGGTATGAACATATCAGCAGGTCGGCTAATGTAGAGCAGGTTAAGGCGAGGGTTGATTCATTACAAAAGCAATATGCTCTTAAACTGGATAATTATTTTAAGAACGATACTACTGGCTATAGCTGTACATTATCAAATTATGATGCATCAGCCTGGAAGATGATGAAGCTCCCGACATTATGGGAAACGGGCGGCCTGCTGAATAATTATGATGGATTGGTTTGGTTTCGAAAAGAAATTGAGATACCTGCAGAGCTGGCAGGAAAAGTAGCTGTACTTGAATTATCATACATTGATGATATCGACAATACTTATATTAATGGACAGCCAATCGGTTCTTCTCTTATATGGAATGAAGCAAGAAAATATATTGTGCCTGCAGGTATATTAAAAGCAGGCAAAAATATCATCGCTGTAAAAGTGATGGATACAGGAGGTGGTGGCGGTATTTATGGCAATGGTAATTTACAGTTGTCTGTTGATGGAAAAGTGTTTGCCCTGGATAATGAATGGCAATACAAGCCATTTGAGCAAAATACATTGCCGCTGACCGGGCAAATAGCAGTCTCCATGCAAAATGAACCAACTGCTTTGTATAATTCAATGATCGCACCACTTGTTCCCTATGCTATTAAAGGGGTAATATGGTACCAGGGCGAAGCCAATGCAAACCGTGCAAAGGAATATGAAAAGCTGTTTCCAAACATGATCACTGACTGGCGCAACCGTTTTAAACAGGGTAATTTTCCGTTCCTGTTTGTACAGCTGGCTAATTTTATCGATTATGCCACGGGTGCAGACTGGCCCGCTCTCCGGGATGCACAAACGAAAACGTTGAAAACATCACTCAATACAGGGATGGCTGTAACAATTGATATTGGGGAGACAAATGATATTCATCCTAAAAATAAAAAGGATGTAGGGCTTCGTTTAGCACTGGCTGCAGAAAAGACCGCTTACAAGGAGAATATTGTTTACAGCGGACCTATGTACCAGCTCCATCAAACAAGCGGGGATAAAATCGTCATCAGTTTTACACATACAGGCAGTGGCCTTTTAATAAAAGGGGATAGCCTGAGACAATTTTTTATTGCGGGTGCCGATAAAAAATTTGTACCTGCCAATGCGTTTTTAAAAAATAATACGGTTGTGGTATGGAGTAATGCCGTAAGAAAGCCCGTAGCCGTACGATATGCATGGACACCCAGCCCGGAAGGGTGTAATTTGTATAATAAGGAGGGATTGCCGGCAATACCATTCCGTACAGATAACTGGAATATTTCAACTGAAAATAAATAGCTGCTTGCTGCATTAAAATGTTTATGAGTTACCGGGCATGCGTATGCCCCGGAAAATTTCATTTGGTTATTATTTTCACACACAGTAACTTCAACCAATAGACGATTTCCAATCAGGCCTCAGAAAATACCTTCCTTTTAATCAGCACTCCGGGAAACATATTTTAAGCACACTAAATATAACCTTATGTCATTATTAAAACCCCGCCTGCAGGGTACTGCTGTGTTATGTCCCGTTGTTTTCACTATTTTTTTACTGACAGCATTTATTGGTATGGAAGAGCTGTCGGCCCAGGTGATAAGTTATATTTCGCCGGAGTCAGGACAGGTAGGTACAGGCATGGCTATCTATGGAAGTGGATTTAATGCCGATCTTGAAAAAAATGTGGTTTACTTTGGTGGTGTAAGGGCCAATGTAAATTTTGTGGACGTAAATAAATTTGTTGTGCCGGTGGTACCACCCGGTTGCTTTTATGCTCCCATATCAGTGCTGAATAAAGAAACAGGTAAAATTGTTTATACGAAGATACCTTACAGGGTAACATTTAGTAATAATTCAACCCGCTTTACACCGTATACATTTTATGACAAAGGAGATGTTACCACTGGTACAGGACCGTTTAATGTTGCTGCCGGGGATTTTGATGGTGATGGCAGACCGGATATTGTGGTTGTAAATAATACCGCTAATACCATCTCATTGCACAGGAGTGTGAGCAGTATCGGGGTGGTATCGTTTACAGGCAAACAGGATATGGCTACGGGTAATAATCCTTCTGCAGTTCGGGTGGCGGATATTGATGCAGATGGCAAGCTGGATATCGTGGTGGCAAATGGTGGTTCCAATAGCATTTCTGTTTACCGCAACACAGGTACAGCCCCAACAATTTTCTCGTTTGATTCAAAGATAGATTTTGCAACCGGGGCATCGCCATATAGTCTTGCTATCGCCGACTTTGATAGTGATGGCAAGCCCGATGTGGCAACCGTAAACAGGGGTGGTGCCAATACCGTTTCTGTCTTAAGAAATACAAGCACTGCCGGTGCCGTTTCATTTGCTGCTAAGACAGATCTTACGGCGGGTAATGATCCTATCAGCATTGGAACAGGCTTTATCAACCTGGATGATAAACCAGATATTGTTGTGACTAATTTTTTTGGAAGCAATCTCTCTGTATTTAAAAATTTAAGTACGCCAGGAGCGTTGTCTTTTGCATCAAAAGTGGATGTTACAACAGCTTCTTTCCCGATAGATATTGCAGTAGGTGATATTGACCTGGATGGCAAGCAGGACCTGGTGGTGGCCAGCGCAGGCGATAACAGTATTTCCGTTCTTCAGAATTTTTCTACTGCGGATAATTTTACAATCAGCAGGACAGATTCAACTATTTTAAAAAGTACACCCGTTGCTATAACCATCAATGATTTTGACGGTAATGGATACCCGGATATTGCGGCAGTTACACAACTGGATTCAACTGTGGCATTGATAAGAAATGATTTTAACGGGGATGGACTGGCGCATATTTCATCACCGGCTGTTCATTATAAAGCTGGTAATTTTTCGTCCTGTATTGCATCAGCCGATTTTGACAATGACCATTCACCTGATATAGTTACCGGTAATTATCATACAACCACGGCTTCCGTACTGTTAAACAGGGAGATCAGCGTCTTGTTCTATATAAGCCCCTGTATCAGCAGCAGTATTACGCTTAACTCCAGTGTTACAGGTACTACCTATCAATGGCAAATGAGTACGGGCGGCGCCGATTTTTTTGATATTAGTCCAAGCGACCAGGGCTTTCCGGGCAGTACCACGGCAGACCTTACCATAAAAACCGCTTATTCGTTTTTAAGCGATTGGGGTTTCCGGTGCAAGGTTGATGGTAACCCCGGTAAAATATTTGTATTAAAATATTCGGATAGCTGGAATGGTCGTTCAAGCAATAACTGGAGTGATATTGCCAACTGGAATTGTGGCCAGGTGCCTGATGCCAATACAGATGTGCTGATAAAAGAGGGTAATGTAGTGGTGGATGCCGATGCAGTATGCAAAACATTAACGGTATTACCTGGCGCAACCATCACGGTGAATGAAGGGGTGAAGTTTACCGTAATGCAATAAATTTCCGGAACAGTATATCATTGGAGACCGGCTTACTGATCATTGTAAGCATTTTCGCTGGTGTAAAAAAATATGCTCAGTAAGCCGTTCTTTATTTTATACTCAATAATCTTCCTGGTACATAAACAGCTTCTATATTCCAACGAATATGATCTCCTTTCTTAAATTAATGAACTTAACTGTTGGTTCAAACTCCTCCTAAAGAAAACTTTCATTTTATGATGACAAAAGCTGCTTCTTTTCTATATAGTTAAAATTTGAGTTGATGAAGCGTTGCTTTTTTTTAACAATTTACCTCTTATTGGCCCAGTTAGTTTTTGCACAGCCCTCTCTTAATAAGCTGCGCTCTAAAATGAATATTTCATTACAGGAACAGCCTGCCAATACTGCCCGTATCAAAATGATCACGCCTGTACAGGCAAGCATATTGTTTTCCCGGAATCAACTGAAACAGATCAATACAATGCAATGGCTTTCCACACAGCTCGGAATGCGCAAGGATATCGACTTATTAAAAGAAAACCGCATTGCAGCCAAAACAAAAAATGGGCTGGAGGTAAACAGTTTTCAGCAGTATTATAAAGGGATTAAGGTAGAACATGGAATGGTAAATGCTACCAGCAGGAAGGACGATGTTTTTAGTATGCAACTCGAATTTTACAGTATACCTGATCAGTTTGCAACCAATCCTTCAGTTAGCGAAGCTGCTGCCCTGCAAAAAGCTGCCCTGTCGATGCAGGTAGCGGATAGTTTTTATAAAAATAACAGCAAACCCGCCGGAGAACTGGTCATTATAAGAAACTATGAGGATGACAGCACAGTATGCCTTGCCTGGAAGTTTGAAATATTTAACCCGGTCATTCCTGCAATGGCTAACGTATATGTACATGCGCAAAATGGCAAAGTAGTGCTGCAGGACAACCTGATGAAACATGTTAATACGAATGGTATTGCAGCCACCTTATACAGCGGTACGCAAACCATCGTAACAGATAATGAAAGCGGGGATGCAGCAAAACCCTACCGCCTGCACCAGTTCCGTAACGGTCACAACATAATTACCATGAATTATGAAGGCCGCAATTTTCACCCCATAAACACAGAAAGGGCAATTGAATTTACAGATAATGATAATAACTGGGAGGCGGCTGAATATAATAATGCTGCAAAAGATATTGCAGCCCTTGATGTGCATTTTAACATGCAGATCGTAAGCGACTACTGGAAAACAGTCCATGGCCGTAACAGCTGGGACAATGCTAATTCACCGCTTCAAAGCTATGTGCATGTAGCGGAAACCTGCGAAACAGATTTGATCGCCAAGCCGATTGACAACGCCTTTTGGAATAAATCCGCCATGTATTTTGGTGATGGTACTGCGGGGCTGACAGGCAACTGCAGTGGTCAGAAACACCATGCTTTTACTTCACTGGATGTAACAGCACATGAAGTAGGGCATGGCATTACAGAAAGTACCAGCCGGCTTATCTACCGCTGGCAAAGTGGGGCGCTTAATGAAGCATTCAGTGATATATGGGCCACGCTGATCGAGAATTGGGGTATAGAACAATATCCCTCGATGCGTAATAATAAAAATATATGGCTGCAGGCCGAAGAAGTTACTGCCACTGCAGGTAAGGGTTTCAGGGATATGAAGAACCCTGAAAATTTTGGCGACCCAAGTGCATTCGGAGATAATAACTGGCTGGAAGACTCTGAATATCCTTATTGCGGCCCAACAAAGGATAACGATTATTGCGGCGTGCATAAGAACAGCGGTGTTATCAATAAATGGTTTTACTTAATAACAATGGGTGAAGCCGGTAAGAATACACTTGATGAGCCTTATAATGTAACAGGGATTGGTTTTACAAAAAGTGGTAACCTTGCCTACCTGACTGCACTCAATCTTACTCCCAATGCAAGCTTCGCCACCGCCAAAGCTGTGTCAATGAATGCAGCCATAACCTTATTTGGTGCCGGTTCAATGGAAGTGGAAACGGTACGTTCTGCCTGGCGGGCTGTTGGCGTGGACAGCGCTATCTGGGATATGAGTAATACACAGGTTTTTGCTGATAACAATACGCAGAGTTTTACCTGCATTGAAATAGGAAAAGAAGACAGGATATGGGCAGGCACTGATAAAAGAGGACTCTATGTATATGACCGTACCGTTGCTGAATGGGTTAAGATGCCGGAGATACCAAACGTACGCATCAACGATCTTAAAAACGATGCAGACGGAGGAATATGGGTGGCACAGTCCGGCACCACCAACAGTGGTTCATCTACAGGTGGTGGTGTAAACTATTTTAGTGATGCCGCCTTACCTATGTCGGCCTTTTATACAGTGAGTACTGCTATAGATGTGCCTACCCGAAATGTCCGCAGTCTTTTTATTGATGCAAGCCGTGCACAGGATCCCACCAAACCAAGGATATGGGTAGCTACCAATACCTATATCAACAGCAGCGGCAACAGCGCCAGCGGCAAGCCTGCAGTGGGTTTGAACGCCAGCAGTCCACGTTTCAGTCCTATCAATGCAGGTATAGAAATAAGTAACGGAACAGGTGGCGTAACGGCTATTGGCGGTAACCTGCGTAAAGTGTGGACCTTTGCAGCAGATAATTATAACAAGAGCCAGATCCTTGTATATGATGCCGGCACAGCGGCACTCCTTAAAACTTATGATAATTCAACCGACCCGGTTATTCCGCTCAATATAAATGTAAAGGCGATTTATACGGATATAAATGACCGGACCTGGTTCAGTCTTGGCTCCAATGCGGTGCTGGTGCATGATGAACATCAAAAATGGCATTATGTAATGATCCCTTCTGTATTCATCGAAGGCAGCCAGGCTAATAACAATGCCATAGCAAGTGGTAAAGCTGGTGATATGTATATTGGCACTACCGCAGGGCTTGTATTTTTTGACCATGGGGATGGCAGTGCTGAAATGATCGACAATCCATACAGCTATAAACTGTTCAAAAAGCAAAATGGCTTACCCTCCAGCAACATCACTGGTATTGCTTATGATTACAAGTATTTTAAAGTGTGGATTTCAACCGACCAGGGTATTTGTATGTGGGATCCGCTTTGTATTGGCGGCAACTGTCAAATTACTAAGGGATGGGCAGTGCAAACAAGTTCTGTGTCATCCGGCAACTGGAGTGACCCGGCCGTTTGGGAAGGTAATATCATACCCGATTCTAGCCGAAATGTGGTGATTCAGCATGATATTATTGTAGATAAAGATGCCGCCTGCAGATCCCTGCGGGTATTGCCATCCGCTTCCACACAAGTAAATACCGGTATAAAGCTGACCATCTATAAAGAAGAAGAGGATGGGCCAATAAGCCAGCAGCAATTAAATAAATAGGGCGGGTAATGTATCTTGCGGCGTCTATATATTTATAACTTCAAAAAAGAGAAGAAAAACGGTTTGCATTTTCAAATCAAACCCTTACCTTTGCACCCCCAAATAGTTCTTAGGAATTTATTGACTTGGGAGCCAAAGCTACAATTGCTGAGGCGCTATCACCAAAAAAATGTAACACATGGCAAAAGAGATCACAGGCTATGTTAAACTCCAGTGCAAAGGAGGACAAGCCAACCCTGCTCCCCCAATCGGGCCTGCTTTAGGTTCTAAGGGTATCAACATCATGGAGTTCTGCAAACAGTTCAATGCTAGAACCCAGGATAAACAAGGGAAAGTTCTTCCCGTTCTTATCACCGTTTTTTCTGACAAATCTTTCGAGTTTGTAATTAAAACTCCTCCTGCGGCTGTACAGCTGATGGAAGCTGCCAAAGTAAAAGGCGGCAGTAAAGAACCTAACCGCCAGAAAGTGGGCAAAGTTACCTGGGCCCAGGTGGAAGAAATTGCAAAAGACAAAATGCCTGACCTGAATGCATTTACCATTGAAAGCGCCATGAGCATGGTGGCTGGTACTGCAAGAAGTATGGGATTAACCGTGGAAGGAAAAGCTCCATGGGATAAAAACTAATTTATTATCAACACAAAAATTTTTAGACAATGATTACTAAAAAAAGAAAAGCAGCAAACGCTAAGGTTGATAGTAACAAAGCTTATTCCCTGAAAGAAGCTTCAACCCTGGTTAAAGAAATAAACACAACTAAATTCGACAGCTCTGTCGATTTACATATCCGTCTGGGTGTGGATCCTAAAAAAGCTGACCAGGCCATCCGTGGTACTGTTAGCTTACCTCACGGTACCGGTAAAACGAAAAAAGTACTCGTACTCTGCACACCTGATAAAGAAGAAGCAGCAAAAGCAGCCGGTGCTGATTTTGTTGGCCTGGATGAATTCATTACAAAAATTGAAGGTGGCTGGACAGATATCGATGTTGTAATTGCAACACCTGCTGTGATGCCTAAAATCGGTAAACTGGGTAAAGTATTAGGTCCACGTAACCTGATGCCAAACCCTAAAACCGGTACTGTTACCAACGATGTGGCTGCTGCAGTTAACGAAGTTAAAGGCGGTAAAATAGCTTTCAAAGTTGATAAAGTGGGGATCATTCATGCATCAGTTGGCCGTGTAAGTTTCAGCGCTGAAAAGATTGAACAAAACAGCCAGGAACTGATCAACGCACTGCTGAAATTAAAACCATCTTCTGCCAAAGGTACTTACCTGAAAGGTGTGAGCATGGCCAGCACAATGAGCCCGGGCATTGCAATTGACACTAAATCTGTTCAAAACTAATCCATAGCAGCAGCGAAGGATTGCAAAAATATTTGTTATGACAAAACAGGAAAAAAACGAAGTAATAGAAGCGCTGAAAGTAAAATTCGGCCAGTATAATAACTTCTATGTTGCCGATACAGAAAGCTTAACAGTAGAGCAGGTGAGCCAGCTCCGCCGTCATTGCTTTAACAAACAGGTGGAAATGAAGGTGGCTAAAAACACCCTCATCCGCAAAGCGCTTGAATCAATTGATGCAGAAAAATATGCAGGTGTATATGATTCACTGCATAAAGTAACTGCTTTGATGTTCAGCGAAAATCCAAAAGAACCAGCTTTAATTTTAAGCGGTTTCCGTAAGGATACAAAAGGTGAAAAGCCTGTGTTAAAAGCAGCTTTCATTAATGGTGACGTATTTGTGGGAGACAACCAGTTAACAGCACTGACTAAGATCAAAACTAAAAATGAATTGATCGGCGAAGTTATCGGCTTGTTACAATCTCCAATCAGCCGTGTTATCAGCGCCCTGCAGAACAGGGAAGCTGCAGCTGCTGAAAAAGCAGAAGCTGCACCAGCAGAATAATTATTACCCATTGGGTTTTAATATAATTACCTGGCCGGATGGTTCAATAAAGGCAAAACAAATTTTTTTAATCTCCGCCGGAGTATAAAACAATGAAGGCGGCAAAAATTTAAACACATGGCAGACGTAAAAGTATTAGCTGAAAGTTTAGTAAGCTTAACAGTAAAAGAAGTACAGGAATTAGCTGAATTCTTAAAATCAGAATATGGTATTGAACCAGCTGCTGCTGCAGTTGTAGTAAGTGCTGATGGTGGTGGCGGTGCTGCTGCTGTTGAAGAAAAAACTTCTTTCAACGTAATTCTGAAAAGCGGTGGTGCTAACAAATTAGCGGTTGTAAAAATCGTTAAAGAATTAACAGGTTTGGGTCTTAAAGAAGCTAAAGACTTAGTGGATGGTGCTCCAAAACCAGTTAAAGAAGGTGTTGATAAAGTAACAGCAGAAGATCTGAAAAAGAAATTAACTGAAGCTGGTGCTGAAGTTGAAGTAGCTTAATTCACTGCAACAGATAGTAAGAAAGGCCGGGAATCATTTCCCGGCTTTTTTTATTTACCGCTGGTATAAAATATTTTTCAGTATGCAGTAAATATTACACATTTACAGATTCATTTAAACTAAATAAATTTTTATGAGGGTTCTCGCTTTATCTGCTGTTTGTATAGCGGCAGTAATAAGTTCCTGCAACAATGCAGACAAATCAACGACTGTTGCCAGCACTAACCAGCGTACCGTTTTTTTTGATACGGCCGGTATGGATGCAACTGTAAAACCAGGCGACAATTTTTTTGAATATGCCAACGGCAAATGGATGAAACTGACCAAGATACCCGATGACCAGAGTGGCTGGGGCAGTTTTTATACTTTGTATGACGAAAGCCAGAAAAACCTGCGTGAATTACTGGATGCCGCTGCTAAAAGCAATGGTGCCAAAGGCAGCCTTGAACAGAAGCTGGGTGATTATTATTTAAGCAGTATGGATACAGCGGCCATTGATAAACTGGGTATGGAACCGCTTAAACCCATGCTTGCAAAAATTGACGCATTAAAAGATTACAAAGAAATGATGAACCTGGCTGCTGAATCAGCTACCGGAGGTGTGGGTGATTTTGTAAACTTTTATGTAGGTGCAGATGAAAAGAACAGCAGTATGAACATTTTGGTTTTTAACCAGGCTGGTCTTTCATTACCTGATAAAGATTATTACTTCAATAAAGACAGTGCCAATACTGCCGCAAGAACAGCTTTCCTTGCTTATGCAAAAAAACTATTTGAGCTGACCGGTACTGATTCAGCCACTGCTGCAAAATCAGCGGCTACCGTACTTGCCCTGGAAACAGACCTGGCAAAATCTCACCGTACGCCGGTTGAGTTAAGGGACCCACAAAGCAATTACAATAAACTGGCAGTTGCTGATCTTGATAAAAATGAACCCAATATCGGGTGGAAAAACGTCTTTGATAAAATGCATATAAAAGCAGACAGTATTAACGTGGCACAACCCGGCTATTATGTTGCTTTGAATGGATTGTTGGCAAGTAAACCATTTGCTGACTGGAAAACGAAACTGAAATACGATTACATTTCTGCCAATGCAAGTTTATTGTCAAAAGATTTTACAAAAGCAAAATTTGAATTTGGTAAAATATTCAGTGGTCTTAAAACTGACAGGGACAGGTGGAAGAAAATGGTTTCAAGAGTGGATGGTGATGCAGGTGAACTGCTGGGACAGTTGTATGTAAAAAAATATTTTACTGAAGCCGCCAAGAAGCGTATGGATGAGCTGGTGAACAATCTCCAGAAAGCTTTTGAAGTAAGGATCAAAAACCTTGACTGGATGAGTGACAGCACCAAACAAAGAGCGCTTGTAAAACTCAATACATTCCTGAAAAAGATTGGCTATCCTGATAAATGGAAAAATTATGATGATGTAAGTATTGATAAAGCTGGTTTTTATGCAAACGCAAAAAGCTTTGAAAAACATAATTTAAAAGAACAACTGGACAAGATCGGCAAACCTGTTGACAGGACAGAGTGGGGTATGACGCCTCCAACAATTAATGCTTATTATAACCCAACTAATAATGAGATCGTATTCCCCGCAGGTATACTGCAGTTCCCATTCTTTGATGTAAATGCAGATGATGCCATTAACTATGGAGCGATCGGTATGGTGATCGGTCATGAAATGACACATGGTTTTGATGACCAGGGCAGCCAGTATGATGAAAAAGGTAATATGCAAAACTGGTGGACGAAGAGTGATGGAGAAAAATTCAAAGCAAAAACAGGTGTTGTTGTAAAACAATACAATGCTTTTACAGTACTGGATGGTATGCATGTAAATGGCGCACTTACATTGGGTGAAAACATTGCTGATATTGGTGGCCTTGCCATTGCATATGATGCATTTAAAATGACCAAACAGGGTAAGGATACAACAAAAACCGATGGCTTTACACCTGACCAGCGTTTCTTTCTTGGTTATGCACAGGTGTGGCGCCTGGTGAACAGGGATGAAACAATGAGGGTACGTGTAACCACTGATCCGCATTCTCCCGAAATGTACCGTGTAAATGGTCCGCTGATGAGCTTTGAACCTTTCTACACTGCATTTGGTGTAAAGGAAGGTGACAAAATGTATCTGAAACCGGAAGACCGGGCTAAGATCTGGTAATAACTTATTATAACAGCAAAGCGGCAAATTTTAGTTTGCCGCTTTTTT
The DNA here is from genome assembly GCA_047600665.1 of Ferruginibacter sp. GTDB lineage: Bacteria > Bacteroidota > Bacteroidia > Chitinophagales > Chitinophagaceae > Ferruginibacter. The sequence continues at coordinate 753,876 of JASGKJ010000001.1, read as the reverse complement.
TTACCTCTGCTGCTTATTGAGAAAGACCTTATTTCTGCAGGTTCCATATAGGAACGTATTCACCGTTTTGTTTTTCTTTTGCGATGATTTCCTGTAAACCTTTTTTGAATTGTGCCACCAGGTCATCCTGTCTTACAATCTCGTTTAATACTGCATCTGTAACCTGCACGCCACTTTTTATCCTGTAACCTTCACCTTCAATTTTAGCAGTAAAGAATTTGGTGAGCATTAAACCAAATTCGCCACCGTTTTTATCCCCCGCCAATTCAACTGTCATTATTGGTTTAAGGATCGGTTTATTATCAAAGCTGATCTGCAGATCGAGTTTTACTTTTAACAATGCATTGGCACCGGTAGCCGCAAATAAGGCGCTTTCACCACTCATAGCTGTTGCCAGTGGTATAATCGTTGCCAATGGTTGCAAACCTTTATAAGACCTTGTAAAATGTTCTGATGTATTGCTGTTATCATATGAAAAACGGTCAAGCGCTTTATACTCTTTCGTAGAAGTAACTTTTTCAGGTGCCAGTATAGTAGCCCCAAACTGCTCCTGCAGCACGGTGGTTATTTGCTGGTAGAGGCCTGCAAGTATTGCATCGAGTTTTTCGTCCGGAATCTGTGGAAAGTCAATTGATTTGGTAGTTTCTGTATTCAGGAATTTATTTTCACTGTGATCATAGTAATACGTAGTTCCGCTGATGGCAAAACTTGTAACGGCCACATTTTTTACCTGTTCAAATGGTTTTGATGAATAGGCGTTTGGCTTTGTGAATTCATATTTCATTTTTCCAAGTGCCAGCTTTTCTTCACCTGCTGCGGTAAGCCCGGAAAGGATAGGGGATTCGTTCACCACTTTTACAGGCAAAGCTGCACTGGTTCCGGTATAGTAACGGAGAGGTGTACTGTATTTGCCTCCTTCATCTTTGGCTTCCTGCATTTGTGCATCATCAACAATTAAATACGAGTTTTTAAAATTCATTCCTTTATTACCTGAATTGATATGTTTTAAAATATAACCCGGGATCGTAATGCTGGCTGCAGGCTTAAAGTTTCCTACTTCGTAAGTGGACCTGATACCGATCGTTTGCATAACGATCCTTAACTTAAGCAGGGAACCAGGCTGGGTGGAGAAATTTTCTACCTGTATACTAAAATCTTTGTTCATATCAATTTCACAATTTTCTTTTTTGTTATTGATAGAAACAAGCTTCACTTTATTCTTTGGAGGAATGAGCGTAAACTTTGCTTTTTGGCCACTACTGGTTTCCACTTCCATTGTCCGGGAAGCATTAGCACCATCAAAAACCTTTGTGTAAACGCCGGTACTTTGATAGTCGGCATCCTTACCATCTATTTTAACTGAACCGTCTATTTTATAAAAGAAGGCCCTGTTCGTTGGCATGAACATTACCCCAACCAGGTCACCGCCATCTTTCCAGCCATTTATAAAATCCATTTCCATTGTGCCAATGTCTTTCGAAAGCAGGTTGCCTGAAAAAAATACATAAGGCGCCACTGCATCAAGGTCAGCTGTGGATTTTGTTGCACCCGTCATAGTGCCGCCGAGCTTTGCTGCACCTTTAGCCAGTTTGCCAACCACTTTTTGAAACAGGCCGCCACCACCACTTTTCTTTTCTTCCTTTTTTGTGCCGGAAGAATCGGGTGCTGCTTCATCTTTATTCTTTTTCCAGAATTGTGCATCAGCAGTGGTTATGCTGCCAAAAAATATGCTAAGCAGGAAAATCTTTTTCATGTTGTTTCATTTTGTATGCAACGTAATAAATGAAACAATAGCAGACCATACCGTTGATACGGTAGAAAGGAGATTACTTTCTCTCGATTATTTTATGATCATACGCCCATTTAATAAGGCTCAGCAGGTTATTGGTGCCTGTTTTTTTAAGAATGTTTTTCCGGTGTGTTTCCACTGTACGTACAGAAATATTGAGACTGTCTGCGATTTGTTTATTGGAGAGATCTTTTTCCATCAGGATGATGATTTCTTTTTCCCTTAACGTGAGGTTGACGGCTGCAATTTTTTTACGCAGGTTTGACTGTTTCTCCAGCTCATCCAGTATTTTTTGCTGAAAATAGATGCCGCCATTGAATACTTTTTTTATTGCGTGTACCAGTTCGTCCTTACCAGTTTGTTTTAACAGGTAGCCGGATATATCGGCATCATTGATCATTTCTTCCACCACTTCTCCCACACTGCTCATACTTAAGGCGATTATCTTTATCGCAGGAAACTGCTCTTTTACTTCTCTTGCCAGTTGCTGCCCGCTCATAGCATCATCCATTACCACATCACTTAATAAAATATCCACGGCATGTTCATGAAGTTTACGTAACAGCTCGCTGCCCGAATTGGCAGTTAATACAATCTGCACCTGCTCATCTTCTTTTAACAGTGCAGCAAGGCCATCAATTACAATCTGGTGGTCATCCACTAATGCAAGTCTTATTTTTTGCCCGTTATTCATGCAGGTATATATATAGCAACCAGTGTACCATTTCCGTCAGATGAGTTCCATTCCACTGTGCCACCGAGGTATTGTACACGGCTTTTTATATTGTTTAAACCAATGCCATCTTTTTGTATGGCTTCATTTATATCAAATCCTTTTCCATTGTCCTCTATCATTATATCCACTCCTTTTTCATCCTGGTTGATGCTGATATCGAGTGATGTGGCTGCAGCATGTTTGATCACATTGTTCACACTCTCCTGGATGATGCGGTAGAGTACGGCTTCTTTCAGTTCGGAAACAGGTTCAGTAAATTCCTCTGCCTGCAAATTTACCTGCAGGTTTTTTGTATTCACCTGCTGTATAAATTCCCGTAAGGCACTGATCAGTCCTTTTTTTGTTAAAGCATTCGGCATCATATTATGACTGATTGCCCGTACTTCTTTACAGCTTTCATCCACCAGCTGCAATGTTTTATTAATAAGCTGCGATTGTTCGTTGTTCTCTTTTTGTGCGTGGGCATTTGCCGCCTGCAGGTTCAGCCAGGCTGCCGTCATCAATTGACCAACGCCATCATGCAGATCTCCTGCTATTCGTTTTCTTTCCTGCTCTTCTGCTGTAAGAATATCTATGGTGGCTTTTTGCTGCTGTTCATGCAATACCTGCTGCAATCGTTGCTGCTGGTTTATTTTATAACGCCGGTAATAGGAATAGCCGGCGAGTAAGACTGCTGCACTTAGTAAAATAATGGCAGCAATCGTTATTTTTTGTCTTGATAACTGGGATTGCTGCAGGAGTATGGTTTGTTGCTTTTGTTCTGACTCATACACTTCTTTCAGTTCCGATATTTTTGTTTCTGATCTTACACTGATGATGCTGTCCTTGTATGCAGCTGCTGAATCTTTTGCCCGTAATGCAGATATTAAATTGTTACTGCCTGAATAAAGTGCTGCAAGCTGTGCCCAGCCATTTTGCAGAACGGGCAGGTAGTGTACCTGTTTGGCAAGCTGGATCGCATGCTGCAGGTTTTGGGTAGCTTCAGTATATTTTTTCTGTCTTGCATACATACCGCCAAGGTTAAGGTATGTATCAGACATCTGTTTGGTGCTCCCATAAGATGAATCGATCTGCAGGCATGCTTTAAAATAATAAACTGCACTGTCGAACATTCCCTTTTCGGAATAACAGTTTGCCTTGTTATCAAGGAACATTGATTTTAATGGAAGGGAGGCAATTGAATCCGAAATGGCGATACCCTGTTTATCAATCAGCAGTGCACTATCCAGTTGCCCGCTCATACCATACAAATTAGCCAGTGTGTGCAGTGCAAAAATATAAGGATTCTCATATCGTTGTTTATCCAGCATCTGCATCACCTGCCTGATATAGGTTTTGGCTGTTTCCATTTCGCCCTTCATTTGGTGTATTTGAGCCATGCTGGAATACACTCCTGCAATACCATCCCCGTGCTTTAATTGCTGGTATAACCTTAAAGCGGTTAAATAATTATCCATCGCTTCGGCATACTGGCCCCTGTTCTTGAATGAACCGGCAATACCGGTGTAAGCTCTTGCTTTAAGTGAATCTGCTGCTGAATGTTTCAGCAGTTCCACAGCTGTATTGTATTCTTTGAATGATTGCTGGTAAAAAGATTTTTTCGCATAACCGAGCCCTTTAGCAATATGTGCCATTGCAATATATTCCGGCTGGTGATTGAGGACAGCTGAATTAATCTTTTCTACATAATAATCTAAAGAATCACTCCCCCTGTATGTAGCAATATTTACCTTATTATAAAGGTCAATAATAGCGGCACTGTTACCAGTTATCTTTTCTTTGTTGTTTTGGCAGGAAGAAAACAGGGTGGCAGATAAGATAGTAAACAAAACAGGCCATCGGTTAAGGTTCATACGACAAGATACATTAAAACAAGATTCAGGAATGTTTCATATTCCTGGAAAATAAAATATGTGGTTCAGGCAACTTTATGAAGACAATAATAGTCTTTTCCACGTGTTTGTTAGAAAATAGTCTTTAAAATTTCCTGTTTGGGAGCATTTTAAAGAATACAAATAATCATCTTTGCAAAAATTAGCTGCGGCACCCTTTTGAAATATGCTGCATTACCTGAACCTCAATGAGAAAAGTCTACCTGCTTGTCTTTAGTGTATTCATGGCTGTGATGATTTGCTGTACTGCCCGGGCGGCTGTTAACATAGATTCCCTCAAGACAACAACCAGCACCTGCACTAATAATGGTTCTGTTATCATTTATGCAAAAACAACAACCGGCTCACTCTTGTATGCGCTTACAGCAGGGCCGGTAACTTTTCCTGTTCAAACCAGTAACAATTTTTCTTCGTTACCACCAGGTAATTACACGGCTGAAGTTTCAAATACGAGTAATGAAAAGCAAACCATTAATTTTCTGATAGCAGGCAATTATGTTTTACCGGATTTCACCCCGGTGGTGGTTAACCCTGATTGCCCGGCCAACAATACCGGCAGCATTCAAGGCAGCCCGGATGTTTTTGCAGGCCTGCCTCCCTATACCTGGGAACTTGTTGCTCCTTCGCAGGAAGTAAGGTCCCCTCAATCAAGTGACCTTTTTCAAAATCTGCCGGCAGGTAATTATACACTCCGTATGACAGATGCCTGTAATAATATTCAGACAAAGGGATTGATACTTTTTTCGAGGCAGGCAACACTGACATATATATATGCTTTTGCCACCATCACCGGCTGCGATACTGCTGAAGTTACCATGGGTTTTAATTATTATGAAGATTACAGGCCACCTTACAAGGTATCGTACACATTCAATGGTGTTCCATATACAGTAAATACACCAGGGGAAGTAAATTCCGGCCAGGTACAATTAAAACTGACTGTGCCGCATGCCACTTACGGAAGTGTTATTGATAATATAACAGCAACGGATAACTGCAGTACGATCGTGAATGTACCAACGATATTTTTAAGCCCGCTTTTTATAAATCCAGTTTATACGCCAAGAGCCGGGCCAAATTGTGACATAGCCCTGCTTACGCAAATCGGAACGGCGGAACCGCTGCCAAATCAAATAGGCGTAGTGCTTAAACCTCCCGTAACCATTACCACAAGGGATGCTGTAACGAATGCACTTGTTGAACAGAAGGTATATGGTCGTTATGAGAATTATGTAACCAATGTACTTGAACCCAACGCATCGTATATAATGACAATATCCGATAGCTGTAATAAAAGTTATACAACCACCATCACCACACCACCGATTAAAAAATATATATCACCTGGTTTCAACATGTCCCAGCCGGTACTGGATTCAACGATTATACTTTCTTTAACAGGGTATGGGTTTCCAACAACAGGCACTACAATTACTTTTACAGGAGGCCCAGCCTACGTACGCAGTACCAAGAGAGGATATGCTTATTATGAAGAATACACCTATCCCAAAACATTTACCCCGCTGGCCGGCTCAGACAGCAGCATAACCTCTACAATGTATAATACCGGACCGGGTAAATATTACTATTATTTTGAAGATAGTTGCGGCAACAGGTTTTATGATTCAGTGACCATTAATCAGAATGATGTAATCAGTCATCATTATAATTATAATTATACAAAAGGCTGTGCAGGAGAGTCAGGCCTCCAGTATGAATTCAGCAATAATACCTTTGCAGTATCCGCTGTAACTGATATTAAAACAGGAACTGTGGTTGGCAGTACGACCCAAACCGGGTTGAATCCAGTAACCAATGTAATTAATAATATCAAGGCAGCCGATTATGAATTAGCTTTTAATTATTATAGTGCGCCTACGAAGGAATGGGCTATGAATAGTGTAAACGGGGTGGAAACCAATTTTTACATTGTGAGGGATACTATTCATCTTATTCCTTATCAAAACCCACTCTTAAAAACCAGTGCGTCCACTTCCTGTAACGCAAAATTGTATCTCACATTAACGGCAGACAGTGCCAGGGGTATCCCGCCGTACCAGTACGAGATCATCAGCGGACCGCAAATGTTTCCACCGCAAACCGAAAATATTTTTGAGCTTACACAACCAGGTATTTACAGGATCAGGTTGATTGATAAATGCGGCAATTCAAATACTGCTGATGTTACTGTTGATAATGTAACCTTTCCACCGATAACAAAAATTGGCAACTCCTGTATCAACGGTAATGCCGAATTAACATTGGGAGCTTCTCCATATTTCAGTTATACATGGACAAAACCTAATGGAGCAACGTATGCAGGAGATACACTGGTTATAAACCCGGTTACTGTTGCAGATACTGGCGTGTACACTATTACAAGGCTTGCAGTGATCAATGGATGTTCAAATACAGAATCAACCACCTACCGGTTAACTGCAGGCAGCAGGGATAGCATTAATATTAATATTTGTAAAGGTGATGCCTACCAGTTTGGAAACAGAACGCTGAACCAGCAGGGTATTTACCGGGATACTTTTCCTTCTGCCGGTTGCGACAGCATTTCTGTTCTGAACCTGCAGGTGTTTGATAAAAAACAAACCAATAAAACAGCTGCGATATGCAAAGGTCAAAGTTTCCAGTTTGGCAACAGGACACTGACAGCAGGAGGCATTTACCGTGATACTATACCTACAGTTGGTTGCGACAGTATTTCCATTCTTATATTAACTGTAAGCGATTACAAACGTGGCAGCAGTGCAGCATCTGTATGTAAAGGGCAAACCTATACGTTCGGTAACCGCATCCTTACGCAGGATGGCGTTTATACAGATACTTTAAAAACTACTACCTGCGACAGCATTGCTGAATTAACACTGACCATTGGTAATTATAAGCGTGGCAGCAGCACTGCTTCTGTATGCAAAGGCCAAAGCTATACATTTGGCAGCCGGGTGCTTACTCAAAGTGGTGTTTATACGGATACACTAAAGACCGCATCCTGCGACAGTATTGCAGAACTAACATTGACCATTGGGGATTATAAACGTGGCAGCAGTACAGCATCTGTATGCAAAGGCCAAACATATTCATTCGGCAACCGTGTACTAACACAGATTGGTGTTTATTCCGATACCCTGAAAACAGCTTCCTGTGATAGTATCATTGAACTGACACTCACCATCGGTGATTATAAAAGGGGGAATTTTATTGCTTCAATATGCAAAGGGCAAAATTATATATTGGGTAGCCGTACACTTACACAAAGCGGTGTATATACCGATACGTTGAAAACAGCTTCCTGCGACAGCATTGTTGAACTCACATTGACTGTTGATGAATTTAAAAGAGCCAGTCTTGTTGCAGCTATCTGCACAAATGAAACATACCTGCTGGGCAGTCGTTCACTAACAGAAACTGGCATTTATACAGATACATTAAAGACCGCATCCTGCGACAGTATAGTCCAGGTAGATCTTACTGTAAACGAATTACCACTTGTAAAGGCACAGGTAAATAAAACAGCAGTAATAAAAGGAGAAACAGTTTTTCTCACTGCATTGCCGTCAGGCCAGGGTTCGTACCTGTGGACATCGGATAATGCAATTAGCAATGCAGCTATTTTTAACCCGCAAAGTGTGGTGAACCTTCCATCTTTCTATTGGGTGACAGTAACCGGGGCGAATAATTGTAAAAAAACTGATTCAGTATACGTACGGATATTAAGCGATACATTTTACAGTTGCAGCAAAACCATTGTTTATATCCCTTCGGCTTTTACCCCTAATGGTGATGGACACAATGATGTTTTTAAAATAAACGGCTTTAATGGCGTTGGCTATAAAAATTTCTATTTTGCTGTTTACAACCGCTGGGGCAACATGATATTTGAAACAAATAATCCTACAATGGCCTGGGATGGCAGGTATGGCGGTAAACCGGCAGGGCAGGGCAACTATGTCTATTATCTCCGCTTTGAATGTGAGAATTCAAGGATCATTACCAGGAAAGGCAATATTATTTTGCTCAGGTAAAAACATACCCGTTCCTGTTATGGCAACGGGTATGTGCAGGTTTTTTAAAAGCTTTCATCGGCGCTTGGCCCGTAACTGCCGGGAATAGGTACATCCAGCAATCTCAGGAATACACCCAACTGCGCCCGGTGATGTATGATCTGTGACAGTGACATCCTTATCACATCTGCTTTGGGTTCTACGCTGTAAATAATTTCCCCGTTTCTCAATGTCCAGGGTTTTGCAAGTGTTTCTTCATTTCCATTGGCTAATGCATTAAGTCCCTCTTTAAGGTTGCTCTCAAAAATATCCAGCAAGCTGGCCGTATCAGTTGCTTCTTTGGCGGTGTAATCCATGTTGGCAAAATCAAGCTGGTCGCTGTTCAGTACGAAGGTTGGCCAGGCCGGCAGGTCGGCAATATGATTTGCCAGCTGGCGGATGCTCATACTTTTTGGATGGGGTTTCCAGTCAAATTTGTCAGTTGGTACGGCGGCCAGCATTTTTTTGGTGGCGGTCGCTTCTCTTTCCAGTTCTTTACTGAATAGTGATAAACGTGTCATAATTGTTTGTTTTTAATTATAACACAAAGAAAACAAGGGGTAGTGACAGCCCTATGTCAGCAGGGTGGAGGTTTATTTTAATTTTTTTTCGATGGCGGCTATATTGGTTCTCACCATATCTTTTAACGAGGCCGGGCTGATAATATCTGCGTATTCGCCAAACAATAAAAAGAATTTTACAAAGCCAGGTAATGAAGCTGTTACAAAGGTCATTTCCATTTTATTATCCACTTCTTTCTGTGATACAAATCCATTATAATATTTCTGGTCACCGAAATATTTCAGTACATCTTTTTCCACCCTGATCACAATGGTAAATGTTTCTTTATCCTTATTCATTTTGGTAAGGAATGTTTTCAGGGAGGGATGCTGCTGTTTAAAATAATTGCCTGTTTGATTAATATAACTGATACGGTCTGTTCTGAAGTTCCTGTAATCTTTTCTCATCCTGCAGTAAGCGATGAGGTACCAGTAACCTGTCATAAAAAATATACCGACAGGTTCTATCTCCCGGTTACTGTACTGCTGTGTATGGCTGGCGAAATAACCGATATCAAGGATCTTTTTACCAGCAATACTTTTCAGGATGGTCTGCAGGTGCAGCGATTGGTTTTCCCTTGCAGGCAGGTAAGGGTTATTCACCACTTCGATATGATCCTGTATTTCTTCCAGCAGGTCTTTTTCTGCATAACGCAATACAGATCGTATTTTAAACATGGCAGACTGGTACTGCTGTTTTGAAGATGTATCAGTGAGTTTTTCAACCATTTTTTCTGCCGTTAAAAAGGCAATGGCTTCTTCTTTTGTAAACATTACAGGCGGCAGCCGGTATCCTTCCATAATACTGTATCCAACACCGGCTTCACCCGATAAAGGAATGCCGGCTTCTTCCAGTGCTTTTATATCACGGTAAACTGTACGCAGGCTGATGGAGAAGCGGTCAGCGATCTCCTGCGCTTTTACTATTTTTTTTGATTGAAGTTGTATCAGGATGGCGTTAACCCTGTCGATTCGGTTCATCTATTTCCGTTAGCGATTTTTAAATTATAATCTTCTTATCCAAATAATTTTTTAATGGCTTCCAGCTATTTAAATTATCCAGTTTATTTAATCTTTGAAGAGTTTCTACCAGTGGATAATAATCATTATTTTTTACTCCTACATTATTCGGATGGAGGCCTAATGATTCAAGATTGTATAAATTTTTCAGGAAGACAAGGCTCTCCAGTGCCGGTGTCTTATAAAGACTAAGCTGTTTTAAATTAGGTAGTTTCTCAAGACTGTTTGCATTTTGCAATTTTTTGCTATTTGACAAATGGAATATTTGTAAATCAATGTTTTTTTCTCCAATACCATCGAGTGTAACTAATTCCCTGCAATTATCTAAATAAACATAATTCAACTTTTCTAAAGTCGAAAGTCCATCTAATGATTTAATTTGAAGTGAGTATATCCATAATCTTCGCAAATCTTTGCAATCTGAAAATTCACGTAAATCTTCTTTCTTGTAATTAAATAATGACGTGTATTTTAACTTTGTCAATTGATTCAAATTGACATTTTTTTTAGGTAGAACTCCTCCTAAATAAATTAAATTTCTAAATCTTGAAAAATCGAAGTCGATCTTAATATTTTCTGGAAGGTTTAAATGTGTTAGATGGCTAAGGAGGAAAAGAGGTTCTATGTTTTCTACTTCAAATTGAAATGTAATTCCCTTGATATGTTTAAGCCTTGGATCAGTCAAAAAATCGATATTGCTAGTTTGCAAACGAATGTGCTCAATTCTCTTTTTTCCGGTTAGGGAAATACAGTCTTCTATATTGTCATTCTCAAACCAAACAGTGTCAGTCTTTATTTCATGAATATTATCAACAGCGGTAAGCTTCTCTATTCGTACATTATTATTGAATGATCTGGTACCTAACATTGTTTTCAATAAAATTTTATTCGATCCATAAAACAGAGTTGCCGTGTTCATTCTGTTCCCACAAGCTGTTATCCGGGTCACGTATCCATTTGCCATCCACTATAAATTTATAGCGGTGCTTTCCCTTATCAAGATGAATGCTGATCATCCAGCCATCAGCAGTTCTGGTGAGCGGGAAAGTATTGGGTGACCAGTTATTAAAGTCGCCCGCAATAAAGATTTCTTTCGCACTATCAAATCCTTTCAAACGGAAGGTATAATTAGGTGAAAGTATCAGGTTAAAATAATTGGCATCTGCTGCGGTATTGGTAAGCTGCCTGTTGCTGTCTCCTGTTACCCATCTGCCATCCACTTTAAAAGAGTATTCATAATTGCCGGCACCAATGGCATAAGAAAAATCCCAGCCATTACTTGCTTTGCTCATGAAAAGTTCGTTATCCTTCCAGTTATTGAAAGAACCAAGTAAAACGATCTTTGATGCATTGATAAATCCATCCAGCCTGAATACATAACTCTTGCCAAAGCGGATCACGGAATTGTACTCTCCAAATTCATTCGGAAACTTCTGGTCATTCTCCGGGTCTTCACTCCACCTGCCGTCAGCAATCAACCGGTAAGTGTGTGTACCCTCGGCCAGGTACATTGGTAATATCCAGCCATCATTGGTCCTGGTAAACTGCAGCTCATTTGGATTCCAGTTATTGAAACTGCCGGCAATAAAAAGTTTACGGGCCGTTAAGAATGAATGCGACCTGAAAACATAATTGGGTTTAAAGAAAACAGAATTATCATTGCCACGCCCGTCGTTTTCAACCAGTTTATTATCCCTGTCAATATCCCACTTTCCGTCAATGATAAACTTATACCAGTATTTGCCGGGGCCAAGTTTTATATCAGCTATCCACCCGCTGTCAGTAGCCGTCATACGCTGTGCACTGGTTGACCAGTTGTTAAAGCTGCCGGCCAGTATCACCTTGTTTGCATTAGTATTGCCCCGCAGAAAGAACGTAACTACAGAGTCCCTAATAGTAAACGGCCATTTGTTTTTAAACTGGTTTAAACCATACTTTACTTTGCTGCTGATGGCCGGGAAGTCGTTAATGTTATCATCCCTGCCAACAGATACATTAATGCTTGCAGAGGGTTCGCTGAAATCAACAACACCACCCAGTTTCTTACTGATTGCAATAAAGGCAGAATTGTTTAGTTCAATAGCCCATCCCAGTTTTTGCAGCGTATCAATAATATTGGTACGGATAATATTCTTCAGGTCCAGGTCATCCAGGTTATAATTTGTAATAAAATTGTCCAGCGAGGTTGAATCAATTTTTTTGTTCACCATAATAAACATCTTACCATCTTTAATGGTGTAAGCTGTTTTTGCATCCTGCGCACTGGCACAATACTGCATTGTAAGAAACAGCAATGCAATGATGCCTGTTCTTACCAGTAGTTGTTTTATATGTTTCGGGTTGTTCCTCACTTCCAGATATACATTTTACGTTTTACAAAGTTAAACCCAATTTTTTGCCGGCTTAAAAAATCAAAACCCAGCATGCCATCAAGGCATTTTTCATACGCATAACACAGTTTCTCAAGGTTGGTTACGATCACCGGCAGGTTGCTTACGTCATAATTGCCAATGGAAAGTTTATTTGCATTGCCACTCAAAGCTTCCACCCTGGAACTGCCGGTGCCGGTAAGAAACACCCTTCGTGTAACGACGATATCACCCAATATCTTATCCGGCAAACGGCTGTCGATCAAATTACTTTCAGCGCCGGTATCAATGATGAATTTTAATTTTTTGCCACCTGAATAAACAAAAGTGATCAGTTTATTTTCAACAAACTCCACCGGGCTTTCAATATAAGCAGTAGTATCTTTTAACAATTCATGTTTATAATCTTTTGGATCTTTTTTACCAAGCAGGTGCAGGTGTATCAGGTTGTTCTCGTAGTCAATGATCATTTCAAAATTTTTAAAAAGCTGCATACCCATCAGCCCATGGATCTTAATGCCTTTGTTATTTTCTATATGGCCAAGGTTGATGCGGTCTGCCTCTACTTTTTCATATTTAACAGGACCAAAGCTTAATTTATCCAGTTCAATGCGACCGCCGCCTTCCACGGCACCGGTAAGACCTCCCTGTATATCATCTCCATGTTCAACTGGTGTATAGTTACGGAAGTAGGTGATATTTAATACCAGGCCGGGAGCACCGGTATCAAGAATGAAGTTACCTTCCACTGTATCTGCCTTAGCACGTATGATGATAAGATTGCCGGCACGGCTGAAGGGGATGATACAATTGGCTGAGTCGGTGGTTACAAATGGATCTTTACCTGGGCGTTGCTTATATTTTTCAAAAAAAAGATGACGGACAGGCGGATCTATTTTTGTTTTGCCTGCCGCAGCTGCGTATACACATACCAGGCAGGAGACAAAGGCAAGCTTTACAAAAAAAGAAAATTTTATGGCCATACTTTTCAGCACCCATAAAATTAAGGATTAAAAAGAAAGTTGAACAAATAATATCGCTGGTTACATTTTTGCGGCTTGAATTATTTGTTTACTTAATTGGCTTTTTAGAAGTGGTGGTTAATACTGCAATACCCGTCCAGTAAAGCAATATAAATGGTATACCGGGGATAAAGAATATAAATAGTATCTCCATACTCTTTGGCAGGTGCATGCTTGTAACAAATATGCTGATGCCGCTAATAACACCCAGCAAACAAAAAAAGGCTACTGCAATAAATGCCCATGTTTTTACCAGCCGGCGCTGCAGTAAGATAAGCGCCAGCCATGCAACAACTGTGTATTGAAAACACCTGCCAATGGCTCCGCATTTAATGCCGGTCATATTATCATAATCTGCCGCAAATCCCGCCGCATTTTTTCCCTGTTCTATCCATGCCTGTAAGTTTTCTGCATAAAAATAGTGATGAGTGAATTCCCAAAACAGTTCTGCTATGGCGGGTATAACGAATAGCAGTATCCACCTGTTCCATTGCGGAAACACATTCCATTGGCTTTTGATTATGATTAAAAATGCAGCAGTAAAAAGTAAGGCGCAAATCAGTAAACAAGTGTACCTGTAATGCTCTCTTTCGGGGTGCTGCAGCATAGCGGGGCTAAAATCAGGCGGGGCGCCCAAACCGCCAATACCTGACATTACAAGCCCACAAAAGAATAGTAACATGCCTCCGGCAAACAGTGGTTTTGACAAGTCTTTATTTGTTATCAGCAATACAATAATAAATGCAGCCGCAGCATACACCAGGCAGGCTATGATGTATGAGCCCAAACTGTTCCCGTTAAAATAAGGTGAGTACCTAACCAATATATTACTTGCGGGAAAAACCAGCAGGATCAGCAGAATGACGGCGATGATCTTTAATATTTTCTTTACCATGATTCAGTTGTTTTATTAAAATTCATAAACATAAGTTTCAATAAAAAGAGCAGGGTGATGAACTGCAATAATGCCGAGAGAGTGTTTGTATTTATTTAGCTGGTGGCATAGCAATGACCGGGCAACCATTCCCTCAGAAAAACGACTGTTCACCAGTTGGATTAGGCGAATGAGTGTACTTGGTTTAATTTTAAAATAGGTTAGTTTTAGGCATTGACGAAAAGGATTTCAGTACAAGGGTGATATTCTTCCGGTTTGCTGAAGAACTGCATTACTGCCAGGTACATAAAAATTACTATTGCACCGCTTTGCTTTCATATCCGTTTTGTTTTTGTTGCTGGTGAGCAAATCACTGGCACAGGATACCATTGTACTGAATGGGCAACCACAATGGGAACAAGGGGTACCGATCTTTAATCACTGCGGGTTTTATGAAGATGATCATGATGAGCCGCTGAGCTTTACCGCAATAAAGAAATGCAGTTTTGTGCCTTATACAGACAGTATAAGAAAAAAAGAGAATCCCGGTAACAAACCCTTACTTATACAATGGCTTAAATTTAGTATCAGTAATTTTTCTGCAACCGACACTATCCGCCTGCGGGTGAACAGTGGTGGTCATTATTTCACGGAGCTCTATGATACTGCTGGTCTTATTGCCAAAGGAGGCATTTATAACGGGGATGTGAAAGGCATTGACAAAGCATCATTCGCAATAGTACTATTACCGCACAGCCTGAAGACATTTTGGGTGAAAACCATTGACCGGCAGGGCCAGTTTGTGCCACCGTGGATCGGGCTGGATACGCCTTATGCCTTTTTAGCAAACAGCATGCAGAGTATATACAGCAGCCGGTTACTTTTTTTGCTGCTGGCCATGCTTACGGGCTGCCTTTTTTTTATAACAGCATTTGCTGCTTACCAATATTTTTTATATAAGGATAATGCTTTTCTATGGTATATGGCGTACACAACCGCTGCCGCCTTTACCGGGCTTTTCTGGATTGATATACGTCACCAGTTTGGTTTGTTTTCTTCCTTTTTCCTCGATCTTATTTTTTCAGTCTTTCTTTTTTTGGTACCAGTGCTGTATACGCTTTTTATTGGTAAAATGCTGCAACTGCCACAACAGTTTAAAAAGGCGTGGCTGGTTGTAAAAGTTTTACTGGTGGTTGCCTGCCTGCAAATGCTGGTGGACTTTAGTACCAACAGGACTGGCCGTTTTATATTTACTAACTATTACGGGTACTTTGTTTCAATGATGCCGGTGGCAATATTAAATATTATTTTACTGGTGCTTACAGCCGCCAGTAAAGAAAAGGTGAAGTGGTTTATGTTCGGTGGTTTGCTGAGTATGCTGCTGCTTTGGTGTATGCCGCTGCTGGTGCTTACCAATATAAATTTCAGGATGGACACGGTAGGGCTGGTATTTATTTTTATCCCGTTTTACTTCCTGCTTGGTCTTACCATTGAAGCAATCTGTTTTTCTTTTGCATTGTCATACAGGAGTAAGCTTGTATTTGTAGAAAAGAATAATTTACAAAAACAATACAGTATACAGCTGCAGCAGGCGCTGGATAATAGAACAGCAGAACTGGAGATACAGAACAAAGTAGTGGAAGAGCAGAAAATAAAACAGGTACAGACAGCTTTTGAAAAAAAGATAGCCGAAACAGAAATGGCAGCATTAAGGGCACAGATGAATCCTCATTTTATTTTCAACTGTCTTAATTCTATAAAATTGTATACGCTGGAAAACGATGCCCAGGCAGCTTCGCAATACCTCACCATGTTTTCGCAGCTTATCCGGCTGGTGCTGGATAATTCCCGGTCGGAGAAGATAAGCCTGCAAAAAGAGCTGGAGGCGCTGCGTTTATACATTGAGCTGGAAGCGATGCGTTTTAAAAGCAAAATAAAATATCAAATAAATGTTGTTCCAGGCATTGACCAGCAATACATAGAACTGCCACCCTTACTGGTGCAGCCTTACGTGGAAAATGCAATATGGCACGGCCTGATGCACAAAAAGGAAGGCGGTATTATTGTAATTGATATTACCCAGCCAGCAGAACACTGTCTTCAGATAGAAATAACGGACGATGGGGTGGGAAGGGAGCAGGCAAAACTTTACAAAAGTAAATCTGCCACAAAGCAAAAATCTTATGGCCTTAAAATGACATTGGAAAGACTGGACATGATACAGCAGGTGTATGGTATAAAGGCTGATGTGGCTGTATGTGATTTGAAAGATGGAACAAATACTGCAAGCGGTACACAAGTGATCATTAAAATACCTGTATAAGAAAATGCTTAAAGCTGTTATTATTGACGATGAACCTGATTGTGTAAAGTTGCTGGGTTTGCAGTTAAAAATGTATTGCCCTCAGGTGAAGGTAGCCGCCGAATGTACAATAAGTGAAGATGGACTGCTTGCAATAAAGGAACATCAGCCCGATATTGTTTTTTTGGATATAGAAATGCCGGTGATGAACGGGTTTCAACTGCTGGAAAAAGCAGGAAAAATAAATTTCAGTTTAATATTTGTAACAGCATATGACCAGTTTGCAGTAAAAGCGTTCCGCTTTAGTGCACTGGATTATTTATTAAAACCAATTGATGGCAAGGATCTGCAGGCAGCTGTGCAAAAAGCTTCACAGCACCACAGGCCGGATAAACAGCAGTTGAATATGCTGAAGCAACAGGTATATGGAACTGAGAAAAACTACCCGGATAAAATCGCATTGCCCTTTCAAAATGGCGTAACGTTTATTGAGATAAAGAACATCGTTTTTTGTGAATCCGAAAATAATTATACCCGTTTTCATACCGCCGATGGGCAGCAATACATGGTGTCAAAAACTTTAGGTGATATACAGGAAGTGCTGGAAGAAAGAAATTTCCTGCGGGTGCACCGGCAATACCTCGTAAACCTTGATCATATAAAAAAATATGTAAGGGGAGAAGGCAATTACCTTGTATTGTCAAATGGCCAAAACGTTTCGGTGGCCCGTAACCAAAAAGACAGGCTGATTGAAAAGTTTGGCTGGCTCTGATGTCAGGCCCAGGTAATGTCACCGGGGTCAAGCGCTGCAATAAAATCATTTGCAACAGTAGAACCGGTCCTGATCATTTCTTTCATAGCAACAGGGTCAAAACTTAAACCACCGGGACCGCCATTCAAAGCCTGCTTTGGCCGGAAGGTGAACATCTTGACAGGTACCTTATCTTCATAGGGACTTTCCCTGCCACGGATGGTAAAAAAGTCTTTTACCTGGTCGCTGCTCATACCATTTCGGATCATTTTCTTTTTTACAGCATCAATATATTTTAATGCTTCATTGTACTGCGCAGGAATTATTAAATCGTTTTTGCCCACATCATCAGTAAAAATGTCGATCGTTTTTCTTAAGATCGAAAACAGGTCTGTTAGTTCTGCCGGTTCTGTTGAATGCCCGTCCGGTGAAAGCAGAATGGTGAATATTTCGGTGGCGCCATTGTCAATGGCCATTTCAATACCGGCATACTGGCGAACGCCGCCATCTACAAACTGGAAATTAGGGTTGGGTTCATTGGCAAGATTCTTATTTACTTTCACGGGTTGCATAAAAACGGGCTGGCAGGCGGAAGCTAATACCGCCCTGCGGAAATGATCTGCATTTTGTATTTTTTGTACTTCATAGTTACTGCTTTCTGCAGGATCGGGCGCTGTGGTAAATACAACCAGTTCGCCTGTTTGCAGGCAGGTGGTGGTAACAAATACTTGTTTACCCGTGGCAATAATTTCATTGTACCGGTTATCAGTATACGTTTGTTCCAGCAATGCTTTCAGCGGGCTTGCATCAAAAACACTTACGTCATTCAGCCTGTCACCAAGCCTGCCGGTCAATACAATATTTTCTGTTTTTTGATTGGTGTATAGTTTTTCCAGTATGGTCATTTCACCAACACTTACTAATGGCACTATCAATGAACCTGTACTGGTACCAACATACATGTCAAAATCAAGACCTGGATATTCATCAAACAGTCTTTTTAATACACCCACGGCAAAAGCACCCTTGGAGCCGCCGCCGCTTATAACTAATGCCCTGCTCATAAGCAATGATTTTATAGATTATAGTTCGGGAAGTTTTTTTGTTTTGCTGATACGGATGCCTAAGGTGTTTTGAAACCACCAGCTTCCGTAGTTATACTCACGGTGAGCTGTAAGGCCCAATACAATTTTATTACCTAAATCCACATTTATACCGCCACCAATTAACTTGACACTGTTACTGCCCCAGAGATGATCTATGTTGAGATGGATGTTGCCAAAGCTGCCAAATGGTGCCGCTTTAAACGTTTTTAATTTTACAGAAACGGTTGGTCCAACTGCACCCTGTATTTTTTTTCCGGTGTAATAACCGTCGGCGATAATGCCGCCCCTCAGCAAATGCTCCACAATGGTATATTGGGGTACGATCTGTATGCCTCCAATATACAGATCCGGTGCATATTTAAAATCTGTTATCATGCCATTGTGCAGTTTTGCATGCATAATAAATTCTTTTGGAAACTCTGTGTCTTTTTGTGCAGCCAGTTGAAGGTACAGGGCAGAAAAAAGCAGTGTTTGAAAAATTACTTTCATGGAACGAAGATTTGGTTGCGTAAATGTAAACAACGGGTTTGTTATTTGCAATACCCTAAACAGGTAGGTTTGTAGAAATAACAGGAGCTGCCCATGCAGGCAGCCCCTGTTTACCTCCGGAAAAAATTATTTTGCTATCACCAGTTTTTTGGTATCTGCAATTTTATTATCAATATATAACGTGTATGTATAAGTGCCGGAAGGCAGTACACCTGCATCCAGTCTTAATGTATTTTTACCGGTGCCGGCCACATTCACTGTTTTGAGATTTTTACCAACTGCATCAGTTATTACAATATTTGCCTTGCCATAGTATTTGGGTAATGTGTAAGGAATATTTGTATTGCTTTTAAAGGGGTTGGGGGAGTTTTGTTCCAGCCCTGCATCGGTGATCAATGCTGCTGACGTGCTGCCTGTTGTTTTTAATAAGGCTTCCAGCTTTTCCAGTCTTGCTTCCAGTAATTCATTTTTCTGGCTCAGTTCCTGTACCGCTTTTACCAATGGCACAACAAAATCAGCATAGCTTAAGCCATACGCATCATTTTCATTTTGTGGCTTATACACACCGCTGAAATCATAATTGAGTTTATCTGCTGCTTTTTCCACTTCCTGTGCCACAAAGCCGGTATATAATTTCTTTTCCTTTGCATCAATGGCTTTTTCTTCTACTTTATCAAGCGCTGTTTTTTCGGCATCACTGGCAATAAGTTTATCATTCGCCTGGTCAGTTCTTGCCTTTACTTTGTTGGGACTGATCTTTTCATTCAGTCCACGGATATCATAGTGATAAGTAACAGGACGCAGTTGTTTTATAAATTCAAGCCCGGGCACATTTTCTTCTATGCTTTTTTTATAACGGCCATCAGAATATATTACAAAACTGCCGGCTGCTTTTACCGAAGTTACACTGCTGTTGCCAAGCATAACTGAATTGCTGGCTGTTGCAATAGCATTGTATCCAAGAGCAGTTGCATTGGTGAGGTTATTGATACTCACATTTGCAGATGCGCCAATCGTTGTATTGTATGAGCCGGTGGTATTGGTTGTCATTGATGATGTACCCATAGACGTGTTATAGCTGCCGGTGGTGGTGTTTAGCTGGCTTGAAAGCCCCATAGCACTGTTCCGTGTGCCCGTACTTACAGTTAAAGCATATCCGCCAAAAGCAGCATTATAACTTCCATTTACATTTGATTTCAGTGCTTCAAAACCATTAGCTGTATTTGAAAAGCCGGTAGTATTTGAATACAACGATTTACTTCCCACTGCCGTGTTGCCATAAAAATTACTGGCATTCACCCCCTGGGAATATAACGCAGAATCGCCTACTGCAACCATTAAACGGCCAACAGTGTTGCTGTATAAAGCTGATGCACCAATGCCAACGTTTCCGTAACCGGCAGTGTTACTACGCAATGCCGTATAGCCATTTGCAGTATTTTGATCCCCGGTACCTGAACCAAGAGCGCCATTACCGGTAGCAGTGTTGCCAAAGCCGCTACCGACCGACATAGCACCGGCTCCAACTGCTGTATTACCATAGCCATATTGATCTGTGCTTAAGGCGCCGGAACCAACCGCTGTATTACCACCAAATTGCGTTACGCTTTTATTAAGCGCTTTATATCCCACCGCTGTGTTATCAGTTCCTATCGTAAGCGACTGCAGGGAAAGTGCACCTACTGCTGTGTTGTTTGTACCCAGTGTATTGGAATATAAAGAGCGGTATCCGTTTGCAGTATTATATGCGCCACTCTCAAATCCATCAACCGTAGAGGTATTGGAAAAAAGAGCCGAAGCACCTGTGGCAGTATTGGCAAAGCCCGTAAAATTATTTTTTAAGGCAGAATCACCAATAGCAGTATTAAAAGATCCATAATCATTTGTCTGCAGTGCATAATATCCTACAACTGTATTGTGTGATCCATAGGTGTTTTGTTGCATTGACCTTTCTCCAACAGAGGTATTATATGAGCCGGAGCTGTTTGCAGATAAAGCTCCTCCACCAAAAGCACAATTATAATTACCGGTCTGGTTTAATCCCAATGAAAAACTGCCAACGGCAGTATTATTTGAACCGGTGGTTGTATAACGCATCGATTTTGATCCAATTGCCGTATTTTTTCCATCCAAAAAAGGGTCTATGCTGTTGTAGGCAAATAATGCGGAATCGCCAACCGCAACCTGGTTATTACCAACCGTATTGCTGAACAGGGCTGATGTGCCTACTGCAACATTTGAATAGCCTGCAGTGTTTGTTCGCAATGCGCCATAACCGGCTCCTGTATTATTTGAACCAACCGTATTATTTACAAGTGCATTATACCCGAAAGCTGCATTCTGAGAACCTGTAGTGGTAAAGCCCAGCGCATAATAACCAGCACCGGTATTCTTTGCGCCGCTGCTTAATTTGTTCAATGAAAAATAACCAAAACCATTATTACCTGCACCCGTCAATGTAATATTGCCGGCATTTTGCCCGGCAAAAAAATTGCTGTTACCCCGCATGTGAATGGTCCGGATGTTTTTAAAATAGATCTGGCTGTCTACAAATACAAAACGCCAGCGGTTGGTGGCATTGCCCAGGTCAAAATTATTGCTGTTTGATACTAAATGCTGGTTAACAGCTGTCGGTGAAGCAAGGTTGGAAAGGGTGGTATTGGCCTGGGAAAAAACATTCCCGGAAAATAAAAATGCGGCTACCAGCAAATGGAGAGCCTTACTGCAAAATTCTCTTTTCATACAATTAATTTTAAGTAATAAATGATACAACTTGCCAGTTTACACAAGGAGGGAGGCTAAGGAGAAGGTGTAATGGGATAAGCAATAAAATATCAGAACAAAGCTTTGATGAAGTAAATATAGAAACTGGTTTTGCCAAATGCAATACCCGGAAAAGGTAATTTTTTAAACTGCCGTTGCTGGTTATTTAAAGGTAAAAAAGGGATATGTTTAGCGGAAAATAACGGTGCCTAATTTTTTAGTGAGTTCAATTTCCATTTGTTTTAAATGCTGGTGCACCTGCAGTAATACAAGCTGTTCTTCAGTGCTGTGTTGTTTTTCAAGGTCACGCTGGTTTTCATCCATCAGCCTTTTTATCTTACGGAGTTTTAAGTAATTGAGAGTGGAAAAAACTTCTTCTTTATACAGGTCTTCCCTTGTTGCGATCTTGCCTTCAAAAATTTCTTTCCAGTTGGGGCTTATTTCATAGGTATAATCCATCACGTTTACCACGGTACTTCCCAGCGTCATATCCTCATGGTATAAAAAATTCTTGGCGGTAGGTTCTATGCCTGCATCATACCAGGCTTTATATGTATGAAGGATTGTAACAAGATTTTTATTATCTATCAGTTCCTCGAGGTTGTTGGATTCTATTTCTTCAAAAAAATAATCAGCCACTTTCTGTTCATCATTCCACTGCCACAGTCCAAACTCCAGCAGGCTTCTCACCATTGCCCTTTCCTGCATCTCATCTTTATTCAGTAATGCAATGGCATCTTCTTCTATCTCGGTAACAGGCTGTGGCTGTTCATTTGTAAATATTTGTTCCCTGCTGGCCTTGCTTTCTTCTTTACCAATTCTTTCCCGGATAAATTTATTCACCAGCGCATGCAAACCGCTTTCTTCTATCTTTAATATCTCTGCACTTTGCTTTATATAATCCTGTTGCCGGGTAAAATCTTCTGCTTTATTGATCTTGGAGATCGTCTCCGCCACCTGGTTCACAACAGCAGATTTTTTTGTGCTGTCGTTACCAGCATCTTTTAAGGCAATATCAAGCTGGAAAAGAATAAAGTCTCTTTTGTTAGCCGCCACAAATTCATTAAATGC
Source organism: Ferruginibacter sp. (assembly GCA_047600665.1). Lineage (GTDB taxonomy): Bacteria > Bacteroidota > Bacteroidia > Chitinophagales > Chitinophagaceae > Ferruginibacter. Next base: position 731,080 of record JASGKJ010000001.1, on the reverse strand, counting down.
TTTGGCACCTACTTTATTTACATAGCTATCCGGGTCTTCTTTATCAGGGATGAGCACCAGTTTTACATTCAGGCTTTCTTCAAGTGCCAGGTCAAGTCCACGGAGTGCTGCTTTTATACCGGCATTGTCACCATCATATACAATAGTAAGGTTATTGGTATATTTTTTTATCAGCCTCAGCTGGTCAACAGTAAGTGAAGTACCGCCGCTGGCCACCACGTTTTCAATACCCGCCTGGTGCAATGAGATCACATCCGTATAGCCTTCCACCAACAAACACTCATCTGCTTTATCAATGGCCTGCCTGGCAAAATAGCTTCCGTAAAGGATCTTACTCTTTACATATATTTCGTTTTCCGGCGTATTGATATACTTAGGTGCCCTGTCTGTTGTTTTGATCACCCTGGCGCCAAAGCCCAGCACTTTACCGCTTTGGTTATGGATAGGAAAAATGATACGCCCACGGTAATTGTCCATGGGTCTTTCGTCCCTCACCACCACCAGTCCTGATTTCTGTAAGAGTTCAATATTGTATTGGGCATTGAGTGCTGCCGTGGTAAATGTATCCCTCGATTCAGGATTAAAACCAAGCTGGAATTTTTTAATGATCTCGTCACTAAAACCACGTTCCTTTAAATAACTCAGGCCGATGTCCTGTCCGTTCTCATTATTTAAAAGATAATCACTAAAAAATTTTTGGGCAAAACTGTTGATGATGTACAAACTGTCGGCTGTTTGCTGCTGCAGTTTTTGTTCAGGGCTGGTCTCGGTCTCTTCGATCTCTACATTATATTTCTGCGCAAGCCAGCGGAGCGCTTCCACATAGCTGTATTTCTCATGCTCCATCAGGAACCCGATACTGTTGCCGCTGCGGCCACACCCAAAACATTTATAAATTTCCTTTGAAGGAGAAACAGTAAAAGAGGGAGTTTTTTCATTGTGAAAAGGGCAGTTTCCCAGGTAATTGGCGCCTCTTTTCTTCAGTTTTACAAAAGAACTGATGATCTCCACAATATCAATCCGGTTCAGGATCTGCTGTATGGTATTTTGTGTGATCATTGAAACGGCAAATGTAATGAACTAAGCTTGCTTTCAGGTTTTGAAAGCCGGGCAAATTATTGAAACAGGCTTCAGTCTAAAAATTTCATTAAAATACCAAAACAACGCAACCATTTTTGATACCACCCGTCTTTCCTGCAAATTTGTTATTTTTCAGCCCTGTTTCACATCTGGCATGGTTTATGAAAATCAGGGCTTTGTAGTTTTATTTTAACTGAATATCTTTAACGCAAAATCACACAACAAATGAAGAAACTTTCTTTACTAACATTGCTGGCTGTATCTCTCACTGCGGGGGCGCAGGATATTGATGATATTAAAAAATTAAGCTATATCGGTCCCATGACAGAAGCAAAGACGGCGGTAGATAAATACCTGGCCGTAGAAAAAAATGCAAAAAAGCCTGAAGGATGGTTTTATAAAGGATATATATACAACCAGGTTTCCAAAGACTCTTCCAAATCTTTTGCGGAAAGCATGGCGTTAAAGGCTGATGCTTTTACTGCATTGAAAAAATACAGGGAAATGGATGCAAAGGCAGAATTGCTTGCAGAGCAAAATTATTCGACCTTATTTGATCTTTACATCGGTTACTCAACTGAAATAGCTATTAAAGCTTACGAAAAAAAGGAGCCTGCCACTGCTTTTGAAGCGTTTAAAAAAGCGCTTGATGTGCATGATTATATTTATGGTAATAACCTGGCCGGTAACAACGGGTTTAAGTTTTCAGCCCTGGATACAACATTGACATTATATACGGCTATATCCGCTAACGAAGCAAAACTGCCTGATGAAGGTGTAAATTATTATAAAAAGCTGGCTGATGCCAATGTGGGTGACCCACAATATATAGATGTATACCAGTCACTGGCAGAATACTACAAAACAAAAAAGGATAAAGTAGCCTTGGGTGATATTTTGACCAAGGCAAAAAAACTATATCCTAAAAATGATGAATACTGGACAGCGCTTGAAATTGAAGATGCTATTGATGGTGTTGCCAAACCTGCGGTATTTAAAAACTACGAGGCGCTTACCACAAAATATCCGGATAACTATATTGTAGCGTATAACTATGGTGTAGAACTGTATCACTATATTTATTCTGACGAAGCAAAAACAATCAATACAAGTGAGTATAAGACAAAACTGGTGGAAGTAGTTAAAAAAGCTGTTGCGATAAAACCCACCGTGGAAGCAAATTTTCTTGCTGCAAATTTTCTTTATAACAATTCTATTGACATTTCAGAAGAAGCAAGAAAGATCAAAAGCGTAAAACCCGATGATGTTAAAAAGAAAAAAGCACTGGAGGCGGACGCAACAAAATCAATGAATGATGCTATTCCGTTTGCAGAAGGCGTGTTAACTGCTTTCCCTGCTATACAAAAACCAAAAGGAAGCGAAAAAGCCAACTACAGGCAGGCACTTACGATCCTTAAGAATATTTACGAGGTGAAAAAAGATGCAGCCAAAGCCGCTTCATACGAGAAGCAACTAAAAGATTCAGAATAATTTTTTATAATCTTATTTTAAAAGCAGCATGTCAAAAGCATGCTGCTTTTTTTTAATTTGCATCATTAATCTTAATAGAGTTGAACGGGGATAATCAAAATATTGTAAAACTGGTTGAATGCCCACGGGATGCCATGCAGGGCTGGAAGCATTTTATCCCAACGGCAGATAAAATTGAGTACATCAATGCGCTGCTGCAGGTGGGCTTTGATACGCTTGACTTTGGCAGTTTTGTATCTCCCAAAGCCATTCCCCAAATGGCCGATACCAACGATGTATTGAAAGGGTTACACCTGGATAACTCAACTACAAAACTCCTGGCAATTGTGGCCAATACCCGTGGTGCACAGGAAGCAGTGCTGCATGAGAAAATAACTTATCTCGGTTTTCCTTTTTCAGTATCACCCACATTCCAGTTAAGAAATACCAACAGCACCATCGAAGAATCACTGGTAAGGGTGGAAGAAATACAAAACCTGTGTATTAAGAATAAAAAACAACTGGTCATCTATATTTCCATGGGTTTTGGAAATCCTTACGGGGATGAATACAATGAGGGTATTGCATTAAAATGGGTGGAAAAAATGACGTCCATGGATATACGCATTATTTCTTTGGCCGATACTGTCGGCCTGGCAACCGCAGCACAGGTATCTTCCATCATAAGTGCCGTTATACCAGCTTATCCCGGTACTGAATTTGGCGTTCATTTGCACAGTACGGTTACTAACTGGAAAGAGAAAATTGATGCAGCATTAAACGCAGGCTGCAAAAGGTTTGATGGTGCTTTAAAAGGTATTGGTGGCTGCCCGATGGCAGATGATGAACTGGTGGGTAATATGAATACGGAGCTGATGATCCCTTATTTTCAGCAAAAGGGTATATTGAATGGTATTGATGCAAATGCATTAAACAAGTGCAGCAGGTTGGCAGAAAGTATCTTTATTTAGTTTAGTTTGTTTTCTATTAATTCGTGTAATTAGCGTAATCCTAATTAATTAGTGGTATAAAATGGAATTCAGGTTAGAATTTACACCGAAGGCTTTCGCTCAAAAGATAGATCACCAGCATACACTGTTCCTGGTTGGCTCTTGTTTTACAGAAAATATCGGCTCCAAATTAAAGCAGCTGAAATTCAGTGTGCTTGAAAATCCCAATGGCATTTTATTTAACCCGGTTAGTATTGTAAATGCGGTAAATTCTTATATCGCCAATAAACAATACACAGAAAACGACCTGTTTTACCAGAACGAATGCTGGAACAGCTGGCAACACCACAGCCGTTTTTCAAACCCGGATAAAACAGCCTGTCTTGAAATTATTAATCAGTCTCAAACAACTGCCCACCATTTTTTGAAAACAGCTGATTGGATATTGATTACTGTGGGTTCAGCATTTGTTTATGAACTGGAAAGAGGAGAAGTGGTGGCCAATTGCCATAAAGTGCCGACAGATAAATTCAATAAAAAATTATTGAGCGATGCTGAAGTAACGGAAAAGCTTACCCAGATGCTGAAGAATGTTTTTGATTTTAATCCTGCCGCAAAAATAATTTTTACCATCAGTCCGGTCCGTCACCTGCGGGATGGGTTTGTAGAAAACAACCGGAGTAAAGCCACTTTGATCCAGGCCATTCACCAGCTTGTTGATAATGATGAAAGGGTATTTTATTTTCCTGCTTACGAACTGGTGATTGATGACCTCAGGGATTACCGTTTTTATGCAGAAGATATGGTGCATCCCAATTATGCTGCCACTAATTATGTTTGGGAAAAATTTGTTGCTGCCTGTATTAATGAACCGTCGCAACAGTTAATGAAGGAATTGAACATCATTAATGCTGCCAGAAGTCACAAGCCTTTTAATCCTTCCTCAGAAGCACATAAAAAATTTTTGAAGAACAACCTGGAGAAAGTTGAAAAATTACTGGATCAGTATCCTTATTTAAAACTGCAAGACGAAAAAGATTATTTTACCGCTTGATCAATGTATCCGGTCACCTCTTACTTCAAGGTCTTTCATCAGTTTTCTTTCAAATTCCAGCCATTCTTTCCAACGTTTTCTTACCTTTTCTTTGGGCATATAATTTTCTGCAAGCGTAATAAACAAGGTATAATGCCCGGCCTCGCTCTCCATGAACTGCCGGTAAAATTTCCGCATATAAGCATCCTCCAGGTTTTCACTTAGTCTTTTAAAACGTTCACAACTCCTGGCTTCTATCAGTGCCATGGTAAGCAGCCTGTCAAGAAAACGGTCTTCCACGCTGCCGTCTTTTTTCTGGAATTCCAGCAGCTTATTTACATATTCATCTTTGCGCTGTTTGCCCAGCTGCAGGTTTCTTTTTTTTAGCTCAGCCAGCACCATGCGGAAATGTCCCCATTCCTCTGTTACGATGGGAGCCAGTTCTTCCACCAGTTCCTTCCGGTCGGGGTAGCGCTGGATGAGTGAAATGCAGGTGGTGGCTGCTTTCTGTTCACAATAAGCATGATCAGTTAAAATTTCTTCCAGCTGCATGCCTGCCAGGTTCACCCATCTCGGGTCGGTGGGTAATTGCAGGCCGAGTATGTTTTTTACATCAATGCTTTCTGTTTCCATGCCGTAAAAATAACCAATCAATTTCTTTTGATAGATGCTTTTAATTAATTTACACCTACATTTTTTACTTATGAGAATCTTGCCGCTAATAATCTCCGTTTTTGTAACCGCCGGGCTTATCGTGATCCTGAATTCAAAACTCGTGTTACCGGCCCCATTAGGTAAATTATTAAGCCCACAGCACGGCGTATGGCAAAATGCAGAAAAAGCTGAAGGCGATTTTAATGCTGATCTTAAGTTTCCTGGCTTAAAAGGAAAGGTGCAGGTATATTTTGATGAGCGGCTGGTGCCACATGTTTTTGCAGAACAGGAGAACGATGCTTATTTCGTACAGGGATACCTGCATGGCAAATTCAGGCTGTGGCAGATGGAGCTGCAGACACATGCAGCAGCCGGCAGGGCCAGCGAGATCATTGGCGTAAAAGCACTTAAACATGACCGTGAGTTCCGCCGGCTGGGGATGGGCTATGCTGCAGAAATAGCTTTAAAAGAGATGGAAGCTGACCCGGAAATCAAATCAATGTGTGATGCCTACACCGCTGGTGTGAATGCTTATATTAAAACGCTTACAGAAGGCAGCCTGCCGGTGGAGTATAAACTGATCGGCTATACACCGGAGCCATGGACAAACTTAAAGACAGCCCTTTTCTTAAAATACATGTCGTACGATCTTGCCGGGCATGATGATGACTTTGAAATGACGAATGCAAAAAATTATTTCAGCAAAGAAGATTTTGACCTGCTTTATCCTGCCGGCCAGGATTCACTTGACCCCATCATACCTAAGGGAACCGTGTATGCGGCTCCGAAAATACCAACCAAAGCACCTGCGGCAGCAGATTCTCTCTATTTTAAGAACAATGACCTGCTGGCGTTTAACCATGATAACCCCGATAGGTCGAACGGCAGTAATAACTGGGCGGTAAGCGGCTCAAAAACACAAAGTGGAGCCCCTATATTATGCAACGATCCGCATCTTGGATTAAATCTCCCTTCACTCTGGTACGAAATGCAGATCAGCACACCATCGTTTAATGCTTACGGTGTATCCTTCCCGGGTGCACCAGCTGTTATTATCGGTTATAATGATTCAAGTGCATTTGGTTTTACTAACGGAGGCCGTGATGTAAAGGATTATTACAAGATCCAGTTTAAAGATGATACAAGAAAAGAATATTGGTTTAACAACGAATGGAAGCAGACTGAATTCAGGGTGGAACGTATAAAAATAAAGGACAGTGTTGATTATGTGGATACAGTTGCTTATACCTTATTCGGCCCTGTTATGTATGATAAGAGTTTTGGCGGTGATGTAAAAGCAAACAGGAATTATTATGCTTTAAGATGGACAGCACATGACCCCAGCAATGAAATGAAAATGTTTTACCTGCTGAACCGGGCAAAAAATTATGCAGACTACAATGAAGCAGTGATAAACCTTCGTGCCCCCGGGCAAAACTGTGCTTTTGCCTGCAAGAGCGGGGATATAGCTATCCGTACCCAGGGTAACTGGCCGGCCAAATGGCGGGGGCAGGGAGATTTTATAATGCCTGGTACAGACAGCAGCTTTATGTGGCAGGGGATGATACCCATGGATGAAACACCGGCACAGTATAACCCGGAAAGGGGTTTTATAAGCAGCGCCAATCAAAAACCCGCCGATACAACTTATCCTTATTATCTTGGCAGGGATTATCCTTTATACCGTGGGTTGATTATTAATAAAAAACTCGCTGCCATGCAATCCATAACAGCAGAGGATATGATGGCGTTGCAAACAACCAATGAAAATATTTTTGCTGAAGAGATACTGCAGGTGTTTTTGAAAAATATAAAGGATTCTGCCCTTAACGCCAGCGAAAAAAAATACCTGGAAATTTTAAAAAACTGGGATTTGAAGAATGATCCAGATTCAAAAGGAGCGACTGTTTTCAGCATTTTATGGAGCAAATTTGACAAAGAAGTATTCGATGACGAGTTTAAAAACGCTCCACCTGTGATCATGCATCCATTTGAGAGCACCCTGCTTGAAGCTGCATTAAAGGATTCCGCCTGGAAATTTTTTGATAATACAGAAACCACACAAAAAGAAACATTGCATGATGTTATGCTGGCAGCATTCAAAACTGCTGTAACAGAATTAAAAGATGCAGAAATTTCCGGAAAGCTCGAATGGGCAAAATATAAAGCTACCCGGGTAAGTCACCTGGCAAAACTGGATGCTTTCAGCCGGCTTAACCTGCCCATTGGGGGAGGCACACATTGTATCAACGCAACGAAGGAAACACATGGCCCCAGTTGGCGCATGGTGGTAAGCCTTACACCGGAAACAGCAGCTTACGGAGTTTATCCCGGTGGACAAAGCGGTAATCCCGGAAGCAAATTTTATGATACCTTTATAGATAAATGGGTACAGGGTAAATATTACAGCCTGTGGATGATGAAGAAAGATGAAGTGACGGATAAGCGGATAAAATGGAAAATGAGTTTTAGTGCCGGTTAATATGAAAACTGTTTCACTGGTTTAACTCTTATTCACAATATCAAACATTACTTATGAAATTCTTTATTTCTATTATCCTTATTGCGCTGTTAAGCCTGGGCGCCTGTTTCTTTCTTCCCTGGTGGAGTATTGCACTGGCAGCTTTTATTGTAGCAGCACTTATTCCCCAGAGTCCTGTAAAATCTTTTTTATCAGGATTTACCGCATTATTCCTGCTATGGGGTGGCCTTGCCTGGTACATAAGCGATAGTAATGAAGATATACTGGCTCATAAAGTTTCCTTGCTGATATTTCAAACGGATAGCCCTTCTTTGCTGATAACGGTTACGGCACTTGTTGGTGCGCTGGTAGCTGGTTTGGCAGCTTTTTCAGGTAGCTTTTTAAGAAGGGCAGACTAGTATAACTGCCCTTTCACATGCTGATAACAAATTTGACAGTACTTTCGCAGCACTAAAGATTTATGAGAAATTTTCTATTGCTGTCTTTTATTTTTTTATCCCTGCATTCTTCCGCCCAGAAAATACATGGCATTGTTTTTAATGAGAAAGGTGACCTGTTGCCCTATTCTTCTATTACAATAAAAGGAACCACCACCGGTGCAAGCGCCAATAACAGGGCAAAATATTCTATTTCGGTTAAGCCCGGCCGTTATACTGTGGTTTGCCAGCATATTGGGTATGCAGCACGGGAAAAAGATATTACTATTGCGGATAACGACGAAGAACTGGTATTCATACTTAAAGAACAAAAATATGAGCTGAAGGAAGTGGTAGTAAAGTCAGGAGGAGAAGACCCGGCTTATGCGATCATCCGGTCAGCAATAAAAAAACGACCGGAGTACAGCAAGGAAGTAAATACATTTACCTGTGATCTTTATACTAAAGACCTGATCAAACTCAGGCGGTTGCCTAAAAAAGTGCTCGGGCAAACAATTCCTGATGCAGACAGGCAGGATATGATGCTGGACACAACAGGTGCAGGCATTATATATTTGGCAGAGTCCGTTGCAAAGGTAGCTGCACAGCAGCCTGATAAAGTAAAACTGGAAGTAGTAAGCAGCCGTGTAAGCGGCAGTGATGGTTTTGGCTTTACTTTTCCTACGTTTATCAGCCTCTATAACAATAACGTTATCATTTTTACTCAAAAACTGAATCCACGTGGCTTTATTTCTCCCATTGCTGACGGCGCACTTGCTTATTACCGTTATAAATACCTGGGCAGTTTTTGGGAAAATGGAAAAGAGATCAACAGCATCAGGGTTACACCACGCCGCAGTTACGAACCTTTGTTTTCTGGTATCATTAATATAACAGAAAATGACTGGCGTATCCACAGCCTCGATCTTACGCTGACAAAAAAATCTCAGCTGGAGATCATCGACACATTACAGATCACTCAATTTCATGTGCCTGCCGGTAAGGAAGCCTGGCGGGTAAAGAATCAACTGATACATTTTAGTTTCAGTCAGTTTGGAATAGATGCTGTAGGCAATTTTGTAAATGTATATTCCGGGTATGATATTAATCCTCCAATAGCAAAGAACTTTTTTGACAATGTGATCATAAAATATGATTCCGGTGTAAACGGCAGGCCAAAGACCTATTGGGATACTATGCGGCCTATGCCGCTCGAACGGGAAGAAGCCAGGGATTATGTTGTGAAAGACAGTATGTTCCAGGTACATAAGGACTCAGCCAAAAGCCAGTTGACCGCCGATGTATTGAATGCAAAACAGGGCAAAATAGAACCAATAGATATTTTCTGGCGTGGTATAAGACGCACTCATTATTCAACGGAAGGTTCGTATAACTGGTCAGTAGACCCACTGGTTCGTGGGCTGGAATATAACCTGGCAGAAGGAGTGGTGGTAAATCTTGCGGGCTCTTATGACAAATATCTTAAACAATCAAAAACAAACCTGTCAATAACCCCGAGCCTTCGTTATGGCTTTAGCAATAAACACCTGAATGGTGCACTGGAAGTGATGTTGCGGACAAGGGATTTTGAACCAATGGGGAAATTAAAACGGGAGACCTGGACCTTTGCCGGCGGCAGGCGTGTTACGCAGTTCAATAAGGAAAGTCCCATATCTCCACTGCTTAATACCATCAGTACTTTGTTATATGGAGATAACCTGATGAAGACCTACGAAAATGCATTTGGTTCCACTACTTTCTCCAAGCGGTATGAAAATGGCTTGCGGTTAAGTATAAACGCTTTGTTTGAAGACAGGAAACCACTGGATAATACCACTGATTTCATCTTTAATAAAAAAGATACAGTACATATTACACCCAATTATCCTTCAGATAAGATCCGCCAGCAATTTACGCCCCACAAAGCACTTATCATGAGCCTAGATGTGAGTTTCAAACCTGGTCAGAAATACATTCAATATCCTGACAGGAAAATACCGATTGGCTCAAAGTATCCTACGCTGAGCCTGAATTATACAAAGGGGATAAAGAGTGTTTTCGGAAGTGATGTGGACTTTGATAAATGGAAATTTACTGTAAGTGATGAAATGAATTTCCGTATTGCAGGGTTATTAAAATATAAAATTGGTGCAGGCGGTTTTCTTAACAGCAATCAGGTGTTTATACAGGATTACCAGCACTTTAATGGCAACCAGACTGCAGCAGCGAGTGAATATGTGAACAGCTACCAGCTGGTAAGTTATTATGCATTCAGTACCAACACCAACCTGTTTTCTTTTGCTCACCTTGAACATCATTTCAACGGGCTACTTACTAATAAGCTTCCCCTGTTCAGGAGGTTGAACTGGCACCTCGTAGGCGGCGCCAATGCATTTTATGTAAACGCTGATGATAACCATCTTGAGATTTTTGCCGGCCTGGAAAATATATTGAAAATATTCAGGGTTGACCTTGTATGGGGCTTTAACAGGTTAAAGAATAATCAAACGGCCATCCGTATTGGTTTTGGCGGTTTGATCGGTGGCAATATCCGTACCGACAGGCGCTCCGGCTCTGTGTCATTAAGCTTTTAAACTGTGTCCCTGTTTTATTATCTTTGCTGCTCAAAATTTGGTTTGCCCTGCAAGCATCCAATCTTACGCCGGTCGGTACCGTAGGTCAGACCGCTAACAGGTTTCCCTCCATAACGGGATCAAATTAAAAACTATGGCAGTACTGCACAACAGGGTTTCCCAGGAGGAGCTTAAAAAGCGTTTATACGAGGAAACAGAAAAACGCATCACTATCTCTTTTTACCATTACTTTCCAATTGCTGAACCACAACAATTCCGTGATGAATTGTACAAAGCACTCAATACCCTAAAGGTTTTCGGGCGGATCTATGTGGCACAGGAAGGTATTAATGCACAGGTAAGCATACCCGAAAATAATTTCAACGCATTCAAAGATCATCTTTATTCCATTGAACCATTAAACAACCTCCGGTTGAATATTGCGGTGGATGATGATGGCAAATCTTTTTGGGTATTAAAAATAAAAGTCAGGGAAAAAGTAGTGGCAGACGGTATCACAGATACTTCATTCAGCATGGAAAATAAAGGAAGGTATGTGAACGCAGGAGAAATGAACAAAATGCTGGAAGATGAAAATACAGTGGTGATCGATATGCGTAATCATTATGAATACGAAGTGGGACATTTTGAAAAAGCAATAGAGATACCAAGCGATACCTTCCGGGAGCAGTTGCCAATGGCAGTGGAAATGATGAAGGATAAAAAAGAACAGAATATTATCATGTACTGCACCGGTGGTATCCGTTGTGAAAAAGCAAGTGCCTATATGCTGCACAATGGATTTAAGAATGTGTTTCACCTGGAGGGTGGGATCATCAACTATGCAAAACAGGCAAAGGAAGAAGGGCTCTCCAGTAAATTTATCGGTAAAAATTTTGTATTTGACGACAGGCTGGGGGAGCGGATCACGGAAGACATTATTGCCAAATGTCACCAGTGCGGTCAGTCTGCCGACACTCATACCAATTGTAAAAATGATGGTTGTCACCTGCTCTTTATCCAGTGTGAAGCTTGTGCGGCTAAATATGACGGTTGTTGCAGCGAAGCATGTCAAACTGTTTTTAATTTGCCATTAGAACAACAAAAAGAGTTAAGAAAGGGTATTGACAAAGGAAGAATGGTGTTTAATAAAAGTAAACAACGGTTGCGGCCACCAATAAAGAATAAAAAGAATTAAACCATATTCTTTAATTAAGCTTAAGTATTTTTGAATTCATCATGTCTGCAGAAAAAATAATCAGTGACTGGAAGAAAAAACTCTACAAGCCACTCTACTGGCTCGAGGGCGAAGAGGATTATTATATAGATAAAGTGGTGGAGTATGCAGAACATAATATCCTCCCTGAAAGCGAGGCCGGGTTTAATTTATCTGTCTTTTATGGTAAGGATGCCAGCTGGAGCGATGTGGTGAACGCCTGTATGCGTTACCCCATGTTTGCCGAACGGCAGGTGGTGCTGTTAAAGGAAGCACAGCAGATGAAGGATAAGGACCTGGAGAAACTGGAGAATTATATAGAAAAGCCTTTGTCATCCACTGTTTTTGTTGTCAGCTACAAAGAAAAAACACTCGATAAACGGAAAAAACTTTATAAGACTATCACAAAAAGCGGGGAAGTTTTTACTTCTGAAAAGATCCGTGATTACAAACTGGTGGAGTGGGTGGGGGATTATATAAAATCGCAGGACCTTAGTATGACATCCAAAGCCATCGCCCTACTGGCGGAGCACCTGGGTAATGATCTTAGCCGTATCGTTAACGAAATTGAGAAACTGACACTGAACCTTGGGCAACGGAAAAGCATAACCGAAGATGATATTGAGAAATATGTTGGTGTAAGCAAGGAATACAATGTATTTGAGCTGCAGGACGCTATCAGCAAAAAGGACCTGGTAAAAGCTTTCCGTATTGCACAGTATTTTGAAAGTAATCCCAAGGCCGCACCAATACAGCTGATCCTGCCATCACTCTATTCCTATTTCAGTAAGCTGTATGCTGTTTTTGGATTAACAGATAAATCAGAAGCTTCAGTAAAACCACTCTTTTACAATAATGTATTTGCCGCAAGGGATGCTATTGCTGCGGCCAAACTCTACGGTTATGAAGGGGTGGAAAGATCTTTATTACTCCTCCACAATTATAACCTCAAAAGTATCGGTATTGGCGCTGGCAGTTCATCCGATGCCTCGCTGCTAAAGGAAATGATGGTAAAGATGATGAAATGATCAGGCCGGCAAAAAGGCAATGGCGTCTTCTTTATCTTTTGCCAGTTGTGCTTTTAATGCATCCAGCCCGCTGAATTTTTGCTCATTACGCAGGTGTTTCCTTATGCGGATGGTAAGTTGCTCCCCATAAATGTCTTTATTAAAATCAAAAATATTTACTTCAATCACCCGTTTGGTTCCGTCAACGGTGGGCCGTACGCCGATGTTCATCATGCCCCGGTACGATTGTGAAGCACCGGCTAATGAATTTATATTTTCTTTTAATAAGGCACTATCTGCGATTGTCCTTTCAACCACCACAGCATACACGCCATTACCGGGTATCAACTTATTTTCATCTTCTACCTGGAGGTTAGCCGTAGGGTAACCGATGGTTCTGCCCAGTTTATTACCTTCCACCACGATGCCACTAAAAAAATAATCATAGCCCAAAAAATTATTGGCTGTAACAATGTCATCCGCAATTAATGCTGTCCTTATTTTGGTGGAACTAATGGTAATATCCTGCAGCATATATTCAGGTATCTCTTTTACGGAATAATTAAATTGTGCAGCTTTTTCTTCCAGCAATGCATAATTACCGCTCCGGTCTCTTCCAAAATGATGATCATGACCAATAATAATGGTGTGCGGGTGAAATTTTTTTACAAGAAAATCTGCTATATAATTATCAGCAGGCTGGTTGGAAAATGCTGTTGTAAACGGAGCGATCACCAGGTTTTGTATACCATATTTTTCCAGCAGGGTTATCTTTTCTTCCAGTGTATTGATCAGGTAAAGCGGGCCTGATTTGCTGCCGATCACCTGGCGGGGGTGGGGATTAAAGCTGATGATAACTGTTTCTCCAGCCGCAGCTGCAGCCTCTTTTTTCATCAGGTCAATGATCTGCTGGTGCCCCTTGTGCACGCCGTCAAAAGTGCCGATTGTTACAACCGCATTCTTAAAAACCGGCAATTGATCAATATCATGGTAAACATTCATAAAAAGTGGTGCAAAACTAAATGATAATTTTTAATGGTTAATTGATGATTGAAAGATAGTTTTGCCGCACAATTTACCTATATGAGTTTATACAGCCAGCGGGGCGTATCTGCACAAAAGGAAGAAGTCCATAAAGCCACCAAACAACTGGATGCAGGTTTATATCCTTATTCTTTTTGTAAGATATATCCTGATCACCTTGGCAATGAAAACGACTGGGTAAACGTAATGCATGCCGACGGAGCCGGCACTAAAAGTATTTTGGCGTATTTATACTGGAAAGAAACCAGTGATATTTCTGTATGGCGGGGTATTGCACAGGATGCCGTGGTAATGAACCTGGATGACCTGCTTTGTGTAGGTATTTATGATAATATGGTTTTTAATTCCACAATTGACAGGAACAAGCATTTAATTCCCGGCGAGGTGCTGGAACAGGTGATTGGTGGCACACAGGCTTTATTTGATGAATTAAAAACATATGGAGTAAATATACATTACCTCGGCGGCGAAACTGCTGATGTGGGAGATGTGGTGCGGACGGTTGCTGTAAACGGCACACTTACCTGCCGCTGGCCAAAAAATAAGATCATCAGCAATGAAAAGATACAGCCAGGTGATGTTATCGTTGGTTTTGCAAGCGATGGACAGGCATCTTATGAAACAAGCTACAACAGTGGTATTGGCAGCAATGGATTAACCAGTGCAAGACATGATGTGCTGAGTAAATTCTATGCAGATAATTATAAAGAAAGTTATGATAATGCGCTTTCAGGCGAAGTGGTGTATATAGGTCAGCATAAAATGTCTGACAGTATTAATATTGATGGTTTTGGGAGCATGCATATTGGTAAGTTGATACTGAGCCCAACAAGAACTTATGCACCTGTTTTAAAACCATTATTACAGGATCATTTTGATAAGATACATGGACTTATTCACTGCAGCGGCGGCGGGCAAACCAAGTGCATGAAATACCTTCCGGGTAATTTTCGTGTTGTAAAGGATAATTTATTTGAAGCACCACCGGTATTTAAACTTATCCAGCAAAACAGCGGCAGCAATAACCGTGAAATGTACGAGGTATTTAACATGGGCTGCCGCCTGGAAATTTATTGTAATCAAGCTGATGCTCAGATAATGATAGATACAGCCAGCAGTTTTAATATTGGTGCACAGGTAATAGGCAGGGTGGAAGAAAATAATAAAAAAGAACTGGTACTAAAAACAGCTGACGGGGAAATCATTTATTAAAAAAGCTGTGTTCTCGCTTGAGCACACAGCTTTTTTAATTGCAGGTTTGGTTGTCATTTATTTCTTTACTGCCTGCATATAACTTTCCACCGCATTCAAAATATTCGTTGCGGCTTGGTCCATACCGGCGCTGCTTTGTATATAAGCCAGGTCATTTTCATTACTGATAAAGCCAGCTTCAATTAACACCGCAGGGCAATCATTGGCCTGCAGCACCCAGATACCGTTCTTCTTTTGCTGCGGATTAGCTGCTACCGGTAACGCATACTTTCCTGAAAATTGGTTGATCAGTGCTGAAGCCAGTAGTTTGCTTTTTCCTGCATTTCCATAACCGTCTTTCGCCACGAATACGTTTAGTCCGCTTGACTGACCTGTCTTATTTTCGTCATTATCCAGGTGAATAGAAATAAAAAGCGCCGCATTTTTTTGCTTTGCAAATGTTACCTTTTCCTGCGGCGTTTGGTACACATCATCTTCCCTTGTAAGAATGATATTGATTTGGGAATTGCTGTTCAGCGCTTTTACCTTCTTTGTAATTGCAAGCACCACGTCTTTTTCATAAATGCTGCCGTTTGTGCTTACAGCGCCAAAGTCTTTTCCGCCGTGACCGGCATCAATGACTACCGTAACCGGTTCTCCGGTATACCGGGTAAATTGGTTATTGCCGGAAAATTTACTTTTTAGGGTAAATGCTGTAATCACAAACAGCAGCAGGGGCAATGCCAGCACACGGGTAACGGAACCGGCTTTTGATTGTTTGTTTTTTGTAATCATGGCTATTCTTCTTTTTATGGGTGAATAAAAAAATGGATTTGTAAGAGTGAACTGTTGTTTTGGATAAGCTGCCTGTAAAACCATTGCAGCAAATGACGCCTCACTGCCTCCATCAACAGCCTTTTCATCAGCAATAAATTCATGTATCATCTCAAGCTCTTTGCGGATAAGCCAGTAGAACGGGTTGCACCATAAAAAAATAAGGACCATGCCCATAAAAAGCTTATCCAGCGTATGTTTCTGTCGAACATGTGTAAGCTCATGAATGAATACCTGGTGGCCGCTTACGCTGTTGATATCAATATCGCTGTTCCAGAAAATGTATTTCAAAAATGAAAAAGGGGTGCCCGGTGCTGTAGTATGTACTATATGGATATTCTCAAACTTTTCACTTTTGTTCTTCCTGTACAACCGGGCTATTTTTAAAAGACTGTTTATAAAAACAAGGAGAAACCAGCAACAGGAGCCAGTATACAGTAATGTTATCCACTGCGTAGTTGTAAATGCATTATCTTTTGCTGCCAGAATAACTTCGTCAAGATAATCATTACCACTGGTAATGACCTGCAGCAGGTTGATTGCCTCAATATTTTTGGTGGATGGCTGTTGCCATATATTGAACTCTATAAATGGTATCAGCAGGGATATAATCGTAATAGCCAGTAAATAAAAACGATTGTACTGGTGATAAACTCTATTCCGTAAAGCCAGCCAGTAATATCCAAGCAGGATACCAGAACAGGCGATGATCTTTAAAATACTGAATGCAAACACAGGCATATAATTAAATATTGGGGGAGACTTTACTTTGACTTTTTCAGTTGTTTCAGCAACAGTTCCAGTTCTTCCACTGTCAGGTTATTTTCTTTTACCATAAAGGAAACTGCATTACTGAAACTTCCTTCAAAATATCCCTTTATAAGACTTTTCATACTGTTCTTGCTGTAAGCATCTTTGGTGATCAGTGGATAATACTGGTGCATACGGCCGAATACATTGATGCCAATAAACTCTTTGTCAACAAGAATTTTTAAGATAGTTGCCACAGTATTATTATGCGGCTTCGGATTAGGCAGCTCATCAATGATCTCCCGGAGAAATGCTTTTTCCAGCTTCCAGATCACCTGCATGATCTGCTCTTCGGCCCGGGTTAATTGCTTTGACATATTTGCTTATTTAAAATCAAAACTAAATGTTTAGTTTTATAACTAATAAATTAGTTATCCACATTTTAACAGGCTGATTGCATAAATTAATTTTCAATGGCATTTTCAATCAGTTAAATTTGCGGTTACAGGGTAAGGGACTGTTGATTAAGGCAGTATCCGTAAGATAAATGAAGTGATAACCCCATAAGAAACCGAATATGTCACAGGCAATAGTTGAATTAAAGCACGTAAATATTTACCAGGGCAACGCACTTGTTTTAAGCGATGTAAATATATCTGTAGATAAAGGCGAATTTGTATATATGGTTGGCAAAACCGGTACCGGTAAAAGCAGCCTTTTAAAAACTATGTATGGAGATCTTGAATTAACCGAAGGCGAGGGCTGGGTGGTTGGATATGATCTGCGTAAACTTGATTGGAAACAAGTTCCTTTTTTACGCCGCAGTCTTGGTGTGGTATTCCAGGATTTTCAACTCCTTACAGACAGGAACGTTCACGAGAACCTGAAGTTTGTTTTAAAAGCTACCGGCTGGAAAGACGAAAAGCTCATGGATGAGAAAATTGCCGATGTGCTGGAGAAAGTTGGTCTTAAAACCAAGGGACACAAAATGCCGTTTGAACTGAGCGGTGGCGAACAGCAGCGTGTGGATATTGCCCGTTCATTATTGAATTCTCCAAAATTGATCCTGGCAGATGAACCGACTGGTAACCTTGATCCTGAAACCAGCGACGAGATCATGCAGTTGCTGTTTAATATCTGCAGGGATTATGGAACATCCATCATCATGGCCACCCATGATTATATAGTGGTAAATAAATTCCCGGCACGTACAATCAAAACTGAAATGGGCAAGGTTTGGGATAATGCGAGCATTTCGGTTTAAAATAAAATTACAAACATATTTAAACGTGGAAGCCGCACTGAGTGCGGCTTTTCACGTTTCTAGAGGTATGGGCCCAAATTTAAAACTATATATTTTTCCTATAATTAACAGTATGAGTTAAGGAAAAGGCGTTGATTTACAACGTTTTAGCCGCCGAAGAATGGCAAAAGGTGGGATATTAAATGCGGTAATGTTTAAGAACTATTTACAAGTTACAAAGAATTTCAAATCAAAAATCACTGTTAAAAACGTGGCTTAAAAACACCACCGTGAGAGGCTACCTGAAAGCCTCTTTTCGATTTAGATTTACAACCAGAAGCAAGAAAAGACTGGAACTATTTGTGATCATTTGCCTTTTCAATATATCGGCGAATATTTGAATGTATACCGTCAAGTTCACGTTGATAAGCCATAATACTCCTCATAGATGCACGATACACCCTATGATGTAAATGATATTTCATATTAGTGGAATTTACCAAAGAAAATTTTATAATCGAGATAATCAGTCTTAGGCCGGGGTATATCCACGTTCTGGCTACGCTTGTCAAGGCCAAGCTTTGCAAGGTCACATTTAAGCCTACGATACTGGCGAGGGCTTATAAGTGATTTAAACTCGGAAATATCCATCCCTTTCTGTATAAGCATAGCAGCAGCCATAAAGCGAAACGTAGACATACCGGACGCCTTTTTATTACGAAGAGTGTTTTTTATCCGGTTGTTTTCGTTGTGTTCATCAATCTTCTTTTGTATAGCATTTAATGACGAAATCGGCTGCAACTGGTATTGATGAACCTTATCCCAAAAGGTTTGAAACACTATCCTAAAGAAAGTTTCATCAAACGTCAAAGAATTGCTTTGTATTATCTGTTCGTAGGTGTAAGAAAGTTTACTATCAAACAGTGATCTAAGCAAAAAATCTGTTGACTTACGATTATACAAATCGTATGCCTTCCAGTGGCCGTTAGCAACAAGATTGCGGCAGAAAGTCGGGTAGGGGTGCTGCTGATAATGTTCGTAAATAATTTTTGTCTTACCAACATTAAAATACTGCTGGCGCAGATAGTTAAGCATTCCCTTTCTGAAAGTCATTTCATACCGCAGTATTGTATTAGCCTGATCTTGCAAATACTGAATAGGCAAGTTCAAAGGGTTTTTCTTAGCCAGCTGATAGAAATCTTTCTTCTTAAATTCAGTTCCCTTATGATAGACCTTGAAAGAATAACGCCGGGTAATATACATAAATGAGGTGTCATAACTGCGGTAGTTATTTTTACTACTCCGGGCATATTCTTTTAACAAGTTCTTTTGCTCATCCAAATACTGCATAGCATCGTTTTCAGAGTTGAAAAACTGGTTATAGCAAAGGTCAATCCTGTTTATTTCAACATCTTCATAAAGGGGTGTTTGTAAAAAGTTTTCCTTTAAAAATTTGTGGAGGAAAACCATTAAAGTTGTAAATGTGGTATTGCTATCCTGTGCAAATATGTTTATGAATTGAATAACGTTCGTAGAATAGACATACTTGGGGATACTGAAGTTGAACTCGAGGCAGTTTTGCGCCGGGTTGAGAAGATATGATAAACTATAATGGCTACTGGCGATATTAAGAGTATTCCGATGCACAGTAGGCAACACACGGTTGCTATCATGAAAAATATGAGCTGCCAAAAAAGTATCTTCCGTAATTTCCCCAGTATCTTCATTAACATAGGCTTGAGTAATGCTTCCCTTTTTTTGTTGGGGGTTGTAGTACTGTTCATAAATTTTTGGGTATTTATCAATGTTATGAATTTTGAGAACGACAGTATCAATCATATTAGATAATCTTTAAGAAAACAGATCTGTTAAATAAAATTTATTTAATGATTAAAAAATATTGTTAGAGAATATCTAATTAACAGATCTATTTTTTTAGAAAGAATTTAAACGCACACAAAAACTTTTGAAACCAATTAAGATGCATCCAGCCGCAGCGGCTGCATTTATTTTTTTCAAAATACTTAACATACCCATCCAAAGAATTTTGAAATTCTTCACTTTCAAAATAATTTTCTTCCATATGTTTTTTGTTAAAGGTGGTTTTTCATTTATAAATAACCCCGGTATTCAATATTGATAACATAAAAGCCTTTACGTCCAACGTTACGCTG
The DNA here is from genome assembly GCA_047600665.1 of Ferruginibacter sp. Lineage (GTDB taxonomy): Bacteria > Bacteroidota > Bacteroidia > Chitinophagales > Chitinophagaceae > Ferruginibacter. The sequence continues at coordinate 710,963 of JASGKJ010000001.1, read as the reverse complement.
AATTTTTGAAGAAGCTTTATTATAGGCTGAACCTTCAGACCATGCACGAACAGTGCAATAAGATTTACGGCCAGCAGATGAATAATAAACACGATATTTTTTCATAATTATTTTTTAAAACGTGTACCTACAAAATTTCTAACTGTTTCCGAATGGTAATCAATAACATCTTTGCGCCTTTTAAGCTGTGCAATAAAGCCGGGCTTTTTTGTCAAAGCCATGTTATAGGTCTTTGTACCACTACGGAAATAAACAGTAATCTTCGCCCATGTTTGCAACCTGCTACGATTAATAGGCATAATGAATGAATATTTAATAATGAATTAATGAAAGACTAACGCTTACGCTTAGTCCATTTTTGTTTACCGGTACGCTGCAACATTTGCCCGTAGTATTTAGGAGGAATTCCACTTGATGTATTCAACTGAATATCCAAGCCACCGAAAGGATTTATAACAGTTTTACTACGCCTGTAATCCCGGGCAATATTGTCAACCTTTACATGTTGAGCCTGAACAGATGCGGTTGCAGGCATAGCCTGTGCAATACCAGCTAAACCAATAAATGCAATAGCCTTCTTAAAGAAGGAAGATTTTCCAAACATTGACATAATGAAATGTTTTTTTGTTAAAGGTGGTTTTTCATCCTTTGTATTCTTTGTAGAATGTGGACAAAGGAATATTTAAAAAAGTAGCAGAGCAACAGGAGCCAAGCATAAAGACAAAAGCCAATACACAATGTTTTTCGCCAACAACATGTACACCTATTGGTCTTTTATGTGACATAAATTCCTGCTTTTTTAAAGCTTTAAATTGTACATCACAACGGTGCTGTTCCGCCAATTCCTGTACCTCATCATTATCTGAAAACTCACAGATAAACTCAATTTCAACAGGTAAGTTTTGTATTTCCATATTTGTAATTTTTAAACGTGTAAACACATATTTTTTTGTAATGGTTCAGTACCATAGGGAACCTGATTAAACATCATTGCGGGCATATCAATAGTGTAAAGAAATACCTCAAACTTATCAGGATGATTCATGTGGTGGTTTACCACCTGATAACATTTGTTTGCCCTGTTAGGAGGAAAAAAAAGATAATCCCAATAGGCAGGTTTACCTTCTTTTGTATCTTCCTTTCCTCTAACAAAAACTAAATAGCACGTCATAGTGCTATTTAGTATTGAATGAAGTTTTATATCGTTCATATATTACCAGCAATTAAAAGTCCGGCAATGATGAGTGTGGGAACAATCCAATCCGGTTTGCGTATTGGAATATTAGCATTGCGCCGGTACTTATTTATAATACGATAAAACTTTGTCCTGATCTCAAGCTTTGTGATCTTTCCGTCTTTGTTTTCATCAAGCGGGTTATTCTGCTGATAGATTTTTGTATCCTTTACAGCAAACAAAGTAGTATCGGGCTGGCCGATCAACTTAGGATAAAGAACAGCGCAATAAACATCGAACGGGTCTTTACTGTTACGAAGCTTAGAAAGATAAGGTTTGAAATAAGCCTGCACATATACCATTTGCTGTTCAAAAGTCATTTGAGCCAGCAAGGCAGTAGATGTACCAAGACCGGATGCAGTTGCAGGCATAAATTGAATTAAACCGGTTGCGCCACTGTAATGATTTTTAATATCAACATCCAGAGTACCGGACGTTTCAAAAATCATAACATCAAGGAGGCTACCTTCCGGTAGCCCCATTGATGATTCATAGGCCGCAACTATTGACATTTTTTGTTGCGTAATCATATTATTATGTTCTTAGTTTAGTAAAACCGAATGGACATTCAAAGCCGTTAACAAGGGGAACAACTGAAACGTAACCACCATTCGGAACAGCAACAGAGAATGGAATTGAAATACTATCATCGAATGTTTGAACATCCAATTCGATACTTTCCAAAGGATTGTTCGCAGCGTTGTATGTGGTCATTAAAAGCACACAAGGATAAACGTTATTTAATATCAAGGTAGCTGCACCGAGGCCACCGGAAAGGAACTTAAAGAAGTCAAAAGGCTTACGGTCTTTTGTGATGTCTAACTCAATACGATTCAGTTCGACATCATCATTATTATAGGCTTTCAGAAGTGAAATGCCAGTAATAACATTATCGCTTGAAAGCTCTTCAACTAATTCAGCATCTTCAAGACTTCCGACTTCCATAATTTGACTGCCAGACGGGTTACGAACTTCAAACCAATTAATATCGCCATTACCTTTTACTTTAACGGCCAGAACTGGTGCATTTTCAGTATTGTTATTATCAACAGAAACAAACCACTCAAGCAATTCAGCAGAACCAACGGGAGCGGTTGGGATTTCAGCATCATAAATTGTTGTCGGAATATTGTTTATATCAATCTTCCAACCCAAAGCATAATAGCCGAGACCGGCATAATCAACATTTGTAAAAAGTTTAAATGTTGTATCACCAGTATGCAAAGGCGTTTCGCTTGCGCTGTCCATATAATAACCAAGTGATTCCTGCTGTCCCTGTGAGAAAAGCAAAAGATTTACAGTACTATCATGTTTAGGAGTAATCTGGCAGAAATACATAATAGAACTGTCATTTGTAGGTAAAGGATGGTCATTATCGACATCCATGTAAAATGGAGTGATATTATTAATCTTCACCTGCGGACACATTTGGAAAATTAAATCTTCAAGATATTCCTGTGTAAGAAAATCTTTCCAGTAACCTTTTTTTATCATGGTATTTTATTTTGTGATGGGTAATTTTTTTACATAATCAATCAACTGCAATGTCTCTTCATCCGAAAGCCGGTCATTAGGCCAACCGGAACCACCCCGCAGGTACTCCAATAAATCAGTTTTATAAAGCTGATTCCAGCGGTAGGCCATCCAGCTAACCTGTGTTTGATAAGCACAGGCTTTAAACTGTGCAAAGACCATTGGTACATTATCGGAAAAATAACCCCATGCATTTTGTATTGCCTTAAACCTTTCCTGCAAGTCAGCTTCTTTTATCAAAGGAGCAGCAGGATATTTCATCCAAAGCTTAGGGTCAAATGGGTTTGTATCAGGATTAGTTTGTATTGTATCGATTGCCTTAGTAGCATTCGATGTTGTAATACCTAAAGTATCAGTAAGCTTGCCAGCGCCTTCCGTTATACCACCTGTAAACTTCCCGATAAATTCACGGATAGGCTTACCGAAATAAAGGATAACAATAGCAATTACTGCAATAGGCAACAAAGCTGAAATAATAGAAGGGAGCGCAGAAGCGCCCCCTTGTTTGGATATGGATTTATAATGCATAGCAACAGCATTTTTAATTAGTTAAAAGGAAGGGTGTAGAAACACCCCAATCCGTATTTTATGAAGAAAACAAAACTTTAACGCATCGACCTTTGAAAGTCCATAAAGGCCCGGTATTGTTCAAACTGGCTGGCCTGTTCATCTTCAGGAGAAGGAGTATCAGATTCGCCATTTATGAATGCCTTAATTTTCGGTACCAGATAAATGTAAAGAGCGGCAATGCAATACCGCACCCACCAGTTTTCCAAAAACTTGATAGCCTGGTGTTTCATTTGCATTTTTAAAAGAGGCTTAGGAACAAAGTCAACATCATTTGCCTTCTTTGTATTATCCTCCAATATCTTTTGATTTTCGAGTTCTATATAAGTGATCTCATCAAGAACGGTCGTATAAGCTTTTATTGCTTCAAGCTTTAATCCATCCTGTTCTGATTTATCCATTGGTACAAATTTTTCAGCAAGGGCATTACCCAATTGATATACACGCATTGTGTTTAGTTTTGTTTTGTTTAAAATAAAAGCAGGGCTGAATTAACAGCCCTGCAAAATTGTTTTGAATTATCTGCGCCTTCCCATGACCATTAACAAGACAACCAAACCAACACCAGCAATTATTAGCCACATACTGGTCGATTTAGTTGGCGCTACATTAACGTTTGGTAACGTTACGTACTTGTTTAGGTCTAAAGGCTCACTGGGATAACTGACCGGGAAATAGGGTTGTGTTGCCGTTGAATATTGCGGTATCTGTTGTTGCTGCTGACCGCCCAAATTAACACCAATAGCGCCAGCACCAATTTTAACAACACCACCGACAATCTTACCAACTGCCCCAACACCCTTTTTAATCCCGTTCCAGATAGAACCAAAGATTGACATAGGGTTTATTTTTTAGCGAATAAGTGATTCACTATACGGCCTAAAGTAGTTTCCCGGAACGCATTACCAAGAAAACTACCGCCGGATTTTTTACGGAACCATTTTGAAAGAAAAGACATATTAACTGGTTTTGTTTGCAACCTTGTCCATTTTTTCGTCCATGTGTTTTTGTGTACGGGTTGCAGCCGCAGCAATCAGTTCAGGCGTTGTTTCATAAGTACGCCATGCAAGGATATTTTGGCCGCTGGCAACTTCAGCCTTGTTGGCTGCAATGTCCACAGAACACCTGTCCAATTCATTATTAATGGCATCACCATCAAATATGAAAAAGGTTTGAGGATAGAAAGGAAGGCCCTTTGTAACGGTAGGAGAGCCATCACTAACGGGAACAGATGTACCAAAACGTAAAGCCGGTATCCTCGGCAATAACTGGTTTGAGTGCAACACCAGCTGTGCAAAGTTCATGTTTTTATCCAGCCTGTCAGATGATATGGTAACATTATTTACCACCTGTGAAGTGAGGTTTGTTTTGTCAAGATTCAGCAACACCATGCGGGTTACATTATCACCCGGGTTGAAACGCTGCTTTGAAGTGTTTGCTTCCAACGTTTCGGAAATGGTCATAGGTATCAAGTATTCGTAACCGATAGAAGGCTCAAAGCTGAAATCCACATAACTGTCAGTGGTATTTGCTGCACTTGAAAAAGCACCAACATTTGGTACAGAAACTTCGCAGGAAAGTTCATCACCATCTGATGGCCTGATATGTCCACCGAACATTAATTTAGCCTGCCTTTCCTTGATGGCAAATACACCAGATGCCGGGTAGGTTACATCAACTCCGTTCAGGAACTCATGGAAACCATTATCAATGGTATTGAAAATACCAAGCGTCTGCAAATTGTCCTGCATGATAATGTAGGTTTGTTTTTTACGCTTGAGTATAACTTTTACAGAAACCTGTTCAGGTGAAAAAGCAGCAGCTGTTAAAGCAGTGTTGGCCGCAGCGGCAACAACATGCACAGAAATATTAATTGCGTTATAGGTACCCGAGGTAACCTTGTCAGCACGTGACTGACCAATTTTAACATCCATAATTAGGATTTAAATTTTGAAATAATAAGGTAACAGATAAGACCGGCAGCAATATTTATTGCCACCTGTTCAAGTAGCCGGTTCATTTAAGAGGCTGTTGAAGTTGATTTACTGGCAAACTTTTCTTTTAATGTCGTTAAGAGGCCTCCAAGCTGTTTGCGGAAGAAGAAGGCAGCGACACAGATTAAGATCAGGTATAACGGGATACCGAAGATTTTTCTTTTCATAGGTTATTTTTTCTTGAAAATGCCGTTCACAAAGTTTTTTACCCCCGGGATAAGGAAATAAAGTCCTGCAAGTATCAGGAACAAGACCGGAACCGTAATACCCATAAACCGGAAAGAACGGGAGGAGCGGAACGTATTAAAACGCCGCCTGAAACCGCCGAAACGTGGGCGGAATTTTCTGAAACGCATAGCGTAGATTTTTAGTTAAAAAAGAGGGTACGAATTAAACTGTAAGTAGTCAGGGAAAAGGGGAAAAAGCGGTCATATTTGACCTATTTTGGTAGATGTTATAGACATCTACCGGCAATTAAGGTCAAACACAACACGGTTAAAACCTCGCTTTAGAATGATACTTTTTCTTACTGACCTGATAGGTATATTTACCACCAATTGGGAAGTTGCTCATAGCTTCTTCAAAAGACCAGAATGTAAGGCTATTTAAGACCTCACAGGGCTGTAAAACGCCACCAAGGTAGCGTACTATCTTGAAGTAAGGCATAAAGAAAATTTAACGGTTAATGTCTCTTTTAATGATCATAAAAGTGATAAAAGGCCAACACACAATAAAGACCACAAAAACAATAAAAACAACAAGCATGAAAGAGCCGGGAGAAAGAGACTCCAACACCGGCTGATCACTGATTGAGTTATAAATATGCCTGAAATGATACAAGCAAAATGTAATACCAATAAGAATATAAATTAACATGTCAGGATTGCTTTGAATAGTTATTGTAATTCTTACGGCTGTCTGTAAGGGTTTCGCACAATGACCATACAGCGTGGCGAATCAACTCACCAACTGTAGTTTCTGTTAAACTTGCCTGTTCATTAAGAATCTGGCAGGTAACATTATCAAACACCGTTTTCATTTCATGGCCTTCTGTAAACGGTATAACGGTAAGGCGTAAACCATCTTTTGTATAGCGCTTTGGATAAGCAGAGAAAGGACTTGTTTTGTATTTTGTTAAAGGTGGTTTTTCATTTTTGTTTTGAATGAAATCAAACAAATCCGGAGAGTTTTCAAACAGCTTTTGCAACTGTTCCCGGTTTAAAGTACCTACCGGCGGCGGTAACTGTGGCTGTTCACGCTCCGGAGTTTCAGTAGGGTTATTGGATAAAGACGGGCTTCCGGCTATATTCCTAGTAAAACGACCCTTAAAAGTTTTTTTTGTAGAATCTAATGGACTTTGTATTTTCGTCATATAAACGATTTTAATGGATTTAGTAATGCTGTTTCAACAGCATTTAAAAATTGTTTGTAAAAAGGCATTGCGAGTGCCTTGTTAAGATTAAAAGTCCCGCCCCGGTTAGCGCCGGGGCTTTTTAATGCAGGAAAGTATATATATTCGCAATGATTCTGACCTTACGTCCATTTGGTCGGTTTTAAATTTACCGGCTGCTTAAATGCGGCCGGTTTTTTATTTCCCTACACTTGCCTTACGTCTCTGTTTTCGTTTACCCATAAGATCAATAGCCTTATTACCGGCTTTGAGCAATAAAGGAGCAACGACACCTGAAACTAAAGACAGGACTATATTCTTAAATGTATAATCGGGTAAAGAGTTTGCAACAACCTGCGCACCTTCTGTACCGGCTATTTGCAAAGTTGTAAGGGAACCGAGAAAAGCGGCCCCAACATCTAAAAGCTTCATAAAGGTATGGGTATATTAAAGTTTCATACCGTGTACACGTGAGTAACAGCCTAAATATTGCTTAGTAGTAGGGTGGTACAGAAAAATTACTGTCCACTGCGGGAAATTAAGATCGAGATATTTCACAAGAAGGTTAAAACGAGGCCGGGAGACATTGTGATATTTTAGTGCTTTTACCTTACGGTATTTACGGTACTTAACTATTACGTTGAAGTACTTGGTATTCATAAAAGGGGTGTTTATAGGATATTGGATTCACTCCAATATTTGATTTATTCCGATAACGGTTTATAATCTGATTTACTTAGTTTTTACACCCGTAATTTCTGGATGTATTCCAGATAACGTTTTAAACGAACCAACTTAGCTAAATGCCGTTTCGCAGGACGTTTAGAAGGATTACCGGCCATTATATCCAGCATATCTATAAACTTCTGCATATGGTTAATTTTTACGTCAATGTCTTGTATAAGTTCAATTAGTAAAGGGTGAACTTTTTTGATGTTTCTTTCGAAACGTTTGTAGCCTTTTGGAGGCATAATTTGTATAATAATTTATTAGGATAAGTTTTCCACATAACGTGCAAAACCTTAAAAACTTGCGAGTTTTCGTTAAGATTGAAGGTTTTAGCCTCCAAAATCCACATATTCAATGAACTATAACCGCATTCATCTTTTCCTATAATTAACATTATGTTAAACATGAGTGCGCCGGAAAAAACAGAACACACCAGCCCTACTTGGAGTATTAGAAGTACCCATTAATGATTTGTGCGAATGATTAAAAATCGAGTTGGATTATTTTGTATACTACTCAGTCCGCTTATGTGGACGTAATGCCTAAAAACTGCTTAGGGCTTATCTATCATAGAAAATTTTCTGTCTTTATTCCCATTTATTTGCTTATCTTTTTTGCTGGGATATATCATCAGGATGGTGATTGAACATTATTCCAGCAAAAAAACAAATGAATCCATATATCTCTTTCATTGCCATCCCTATTTTGGGCATTATATTCGCAGGGTTATGTTCTCTTGATTGGAAGCATAAAAACAAAGCAATTATTTTTACTTCTGTTATACTCACAATAATTAGCTGCTGGAAAGGATGTTGTGATATTAAATTAGAAGAAAATAATCACCTGAAGGACTCCATTAATAAGCAGCAAATATCGCATTTACAAGAATCCTTAGATACAACGGCTGCAATATTAAAAACCCAAATAATGAGAGATTCAATATTTAGTGTATATCTAAAAGATTCATTTCATATAATAAAGCAAGATACTATATTTAATAAGCCCGTTTTCTTTGATAAAGGTGGCTATCTCACACAGTTTGATTTTGACAATTCATATTTTAAAGGTATTTCAGCTTTACAAATTGGGAACTATAATACTCAAAACAACTTTTTTAAATAATTTATATGAAAGTAATAGCTTTATTAATTTGCTTTAACTTATACATTTTATTACATGCAAATGGTCAAAATCCTACTCAGAAAGGAAATCATAATACTCAAAAAAATTATTTTCCAACTAAAATAAAAAAGGACACAGTCCCGATAAAATCAACAGTAATATCTGGTAATAATAATAATGTGGTGATCGGAACGAATAATGGAATTGTTGGAGATGTAGTTGTTGGTAATGGGAATAAATTATTAAATCCAGTAAATATGGAATATATTTATTCGTATGTAGATAGTATTACAGTAGCAGATACCTTGAAGAAATCGATAGATCTTTATGTTTTACCATATAGCAATGCAAAACATTTGGAAGCGCAGATTTATGAATACTTTATACAAAAAGGATATTCTGTTGCTTCAGGCATGATGGCCACGGAGGCACGGATAGAGAATATAAAGATATGGTATAAAAAAAATAAAAAAGCCCCTTTAAATCGAATACGAATTTTAATTGGACGTTTCAAAGAATAAAATATTAATAAAAAAGCCCCGTAGGTGCTTTTAATAAATTGCTTAATTTCTTATTTGTTGCCGTACCGGCAATGGCTCCGTCAGCTTTGTTATATCAAATAATTGAATTGTTCTTTTGTGGCTCAAGAACGGCATTTGCTACCTGCCCTTGATTTATTTTTGAATAATATTTGTATCTTCCTCTTACCTAATTCTTATGGCTAAAATTCTTATTGTCGATGACAACAGGGAACTGCTTGAAGTGGTTTCTTTACTCCTTAAAAAAAATGGCTTTGAAGTGGAAACTGCAGCTTCCGGTATGGAAGCCAATACCATACTTCCCTGGGCAAGACCGGATCTTTTACTGATGGATGTCTGGCTTGGCTTTGATGATGGCCGGAATGTTTGCCGGGATATTAAACGTACCAATAACAATATTCCAATTATTCTTATATCGGCAACCCCTAACCTGCTGCAAAACTTCAAAGAATATAATGCAGATGATGCCATAGAAAAACCCTTTGATACACAGGACCTGGTGAATAAGATCAACCGGCTGCTGAGACCTGCGCTATAGGTATTTTACACAACTTTTGGATAATCTTACATAATCATTCAAGCTCCGCAAAGGAATATATCTTGCGGCATTATATTTATTTACATGGGAGTAACCGGCTGTTTCTACAGGCGGTTTTTTATTTTACCTGGTTCAGGAGCAAACTATAGCGGTCAGCCTCCTGCTTGTGTTTTAATGAAGTAAGATTAGCAATCAGCAGCTTTAAAGATTCCTGGTAGGTAGTTGGTTCCACCACAGCCTGCTTATCTGCCACCACCCGTAATTGCTGGTTGGCTAGTTCAAGGTATTGCTTTATCCGGGCCTTTTGACCTGTGGTTAAAGGCAATGCTTTTTTAAGTGCAGCCGCCTGTATGAGGTAGTATTTAGCAATTAAAAGTCTCCCCGGTGCATCCGTTGGATATTTGAGGATGAACTCATTAAGACCTGTTTCCAGCACAGCCTGCCAGTTGCTTTTCTGGGCAACGGTATCATTTGTTATGTGATTCAATAATTCCTTCAGGTAGTTGAGCTGGTACTGTTTATCCCCGGGGAAATTATAAGTCAGTTGCCTGTACCACTCAAACATTTCCTCATATTGTTTGGTTTCTTTTAACCAGTCAATATAGTTAGAGGCAAAGTATGGCGACTCCGGGATGTTCTGCATTGCAACGATGGTATACTTCTTCAGCAATTCTGCATTGTTCTTCTGCCGGAGGTAAAAAACAAGCCATTGATAAGCTGGTTCAAAGTCCTTGTTAGGGTAACTAAAGACAAGGTTATTATCTGCAATTTTTTTACAAAAAACAAATGTTTCATCCTGTTTATCAGCATATAATGAAGAATAAAATGAATAGTACAGGTTGTTTATATCCGGCTCCCGGGCACCCCATCCGTTCCGGTTTATAAAGCCGTTAACCTGCGCCGCTTTTTTAAAATGTTTTAAAGCAGACAGGTAATCCTCTTTATTTTGCTTTTCTGTACCGGCATTAAAAAAGGCTATACCATCATTGGTATAGCCTTTATAAATATCAAATGCTAACTGGTAATTTTCAGGCTCCAATTCTTTTTTAACAGCCTGGTAATTAAGATCCCATGCCTTTTCCATGGATTTAAAACTAACTGTCCTGCTGTCGGCAGCAAGCTCTTTAAATTCAGGCGCATTGCTGATACTGTTATAAACCCTGGCCTTTAACATCCATCCGGAAGCTGAATCTGGTTCACTAAAAGTATAACTGTCAATTGCCTCTTTCGCCCTGGGCAGATCACCATTTTCCAGGTCTTGCTTAATATGAACCAAACTTTGCCCTTTTAGTATAGAACCAAAAGACAAGGCTAGCAATAGAACTGTTATTTTAATGAAAATAAATTTCACTTATTGTTCACTATCAGTTATTTCAGAAGAATTATTATTATCTCCTTCTTGAGAACCGGGCAACTCTTCGGCGTTGTTGATATCACCAGGCAACTGCTCATTTTCTTCCTCTTCATCAAGATTAGTAATGGCAGCAATGGCATCTCCTTCATCAATCCTGATGAGTTTTACACCCTGTGTCGCTCTTCCCTGTTCACTTACATCTGCCACACTCATACGGATAGTAATGCCACTTGTACACATGATCATCAGGTCTTCTTTTTCAGACACATCCAGCAATCCGACCAGCGATCCTGTTTTATCAGTAACATTAATCGTTTTTACGCCCTTGCCGCCACGGTTGGTAACCCTGTAGTTTGGCTCCCCTGTTTCAGGATCATCCAGCACGGTGCGTTTACCGTAACCTTTTTCACTTACAACAAGAATAGTGCGGCTCTTATCCTGCCTGTTGATACAAACCATGCCGATCACTTCATCATTGGCATCGTCCACTTCAATACCAGCCACACCAATACCGCCCCTGCCTGTTGAACGAACCTTTTCTTCCGGGAAACGGATGGCACGACCGCTCTTTACAGCCATCATTATTTCCGAGTTGCCATCTGTAAGTTTGGCTTCCAGTAACTGGTCGCCTTCCAGGATATTAATGGCATTGATACCATTTTGTCTTGGACGGCTGAAATCTTCCAGGTCTGTTTTCTTGATGATACCTTTTTTGGTACACAGCACGATGTAATGGCTCTTAACGTATGTTTCATCATCAAAATTCTTAACATCAATGATCGCTCTCACCTTGTCGTCTGGTGGTATTTGTATCATATTCTGGATGGCCCGTCCCTTGCTGGTCTTATCACCTTCAGGTATCTCGTACACTTTCAGCCAGAAGCACCTGCCTTTTTCTGTAAAGAATAAAAGTGTATGGTGTGTGGAAGCTACAAATACATGTTCGATAAAATCTTCCTGGCGGGTGCTGCTGCCTTTTGCACCTCTACCACCACGTTTTTGCTGTCTGTATTCATCTGAAGAGGTACGCTTGATATAACCTAAGTGAGATATAGTCACCACCACATCTTCTTCTTCTATCAGGTCAAGCATATTCAGTTCATCACCGATATACTCAATTTCTGTTTTACGTTCATCACCAAATTTTGCTTTTACCTCTGCAAGTTCTGTTTTGATGATATCATAACGCATACCTTCATCGCTCAATATCAGTTCCAGGTGTGCAATCAGTTTCATTATCTCAGCATGTTCTTCCCTGATCTTGTTTATTTCCATACCGGTAAGACGCTGTAAACGCAGTTCCAGTACGGCTTTTGCCTGTATTTCGGTCATGCCGAAATTGCTTATCAAACCTTCCTGTGCAATTACGGGTGTAGATGATTCACGGATCAGTTTTATTACAGCATCCAGGTTGTCAAGGGCTATAATATAACCTTCAAGGATATGCGCTCTTTCTTTTGCCTTGCGTAGTTCATACTGTGTACGCCTTACCACCACTTCATGCCGGAACAGTACAAATTCTGAAACCTGGTCTTTTAGGTTAAGAATCCTGGGCCTGCCTCTTACCAATGCAACGTTGTTGATACCATAGGAAGTCTGCAACTCCGTAAGTTTATACAACTGGTTGATCACCACCTGTGCCACAGCATCCCTCTTAAGATCAATTACGATACGGGTACCTTCTTTATTATTGCTTTCATTGTTTACATCGGCAATACCTTCGATGGCTTTATCATTGATCAGCTCACCAATTTTTGCAGTAAGTGCATCCCTGTTTACCTGGTAAGGTATTTCGTAAATGATCAGCTTTTCTCTTCCTGTTTTGGCGGTCTCTATATTTACTTTGCCCCTTAGAACCACACGTCCCCTGCCGGTATGCATACCGGCTTTCACGCCTTCAAAACCATATATGATACCACCGGTCGGGAAATCAGGTCCTTTTACAAATTTGATCAATTCGTCAATGGTAATCTCACGGTTATCGATGTACGCAACGCAGGCATCCACCACTTCACTAAGGTTGTGCGGCATCATATTGGTAGCCATACCAACGGCAATACCGCTGGAACCATTAACCAGCAATTGTGGTATCCGGGTTGGTAAAACAGTTGGTTCCTGCAGGGAATCATCAAAATTAAGCTGGAAATCCACCGTTTCTTTCTCAATATCTTCCAGCATTGCTTCCGCAAATTTCTCCATACGTACTTCGGTATAACGCATAGCAGCCGGGGATCTCCATCCTGGCTGCCGAAATTACCCTGCCCGTCAATCAGGGTATATCGCATGGACCAATCCTGTGCCATACGTACCATGGTATCATAAATAGCGCTGTCACCGTGGGGATGGTATTTACCCATTACCTCCCCTACAATACGGGCACTTTTCTTATAAGGTTTATTACTGCTGTTGCTGAGTTCGTTCATACCATGCAGCACACGGCGGTGAACGGGCTTGAGACCATCTCTTACATCCGGCAATGCACGCCCAACGATCACACTCATGGAGTAATCGATGTAGGATGTCTTCATCTGTTCCTCAATATTTACAGGTATAATTTTACCCCTGTTATCTGGCTGATTTCCTTCATTTGAAGGAGGCAATCCGTTGTCTAAATTCTCGTTATTTTCCATAATAATTAAAGTCTGCGAATTTACCGATTTTCAATGGGTTTAGGGTGATTAAAAAGCCCGATTTTTAGTGAATTTCTTCACATTTTTTCCGCTGCTGTTGATAAGCTTTTCCCGGCTAAATTGCCTGTTTTTTTCAATTAAAAAACTAAACGATAACTTGCCTGCTTAAATTAGCGATTGTGAAAACCATTTTACTCTTTGGTGCAGGTAAATCTGCCACCGTTTTAATAGATTACCTGGTAAAAGGAGCTGCTGAAAAAAGCTGGAATTTATTAATAGCAGATGCAAGCAGGCAGGTGATCCTTAACAAGACAAATCACTCTCCTTTTGCAGCGGCACTGGAAATTGATATTACAAATGATGCTGAACGTGCTGCAGCAATTAATAAAGCAGATGTGGTGATCTCCCTGATGCCTCCTTCCCTGCATTTCCTGGTTGCAAGTGATTGTGTTGAATATGGCAAACATTTACTGACGGCATCTTACCTGGATGATAAAATGAAAGGCCTTGAACAGGGAATAAAAGACAAACAATTATTGTTCTTGTGTGAAATGGGACTGGATCCGGGTATTGATCATATGAGTGCCATGAAAATTTTTGATGAAATAAAAGCTAACGGAGGTAAAATCACTTCATTCAAAAGTCATTGCGGCGGCCTGGTGGCGCCAGAAAGTGATGACAATCCCTGGCATTATAAGATCAGCTGGAATCCACGAAATGTGGTACTCGCCGGCAAAGCAGGAGCTGAATATAAATGGAATAACAAAATTGTTCACAAGGATTATAAAGAACTGTTTACTTCCTGTGATGAAGTAAGAATAGATGGCGTAGATACGCTTGCATTTTACCCAAACAGGGATTCACTTAGTTATATACCAGTGTATAAACTGGAAGATGCTTCTACGTTTATAAGAACGACTTTAAGATATACAGATTACTGTAAAGGATGGAATGCAATTGTACAGGCAGGCCTGGCTGAAGACACAGTTCATGTAGACGCCAATAATTTAACCTTTCAACAATGGTCATCCGCAATCACAGAATTTATCAATATTGATAATAAAAACATGCTTGAATTTTTAGGCTTGTTTGATGAAAGCCCTGTTCCCGCTGCAGCAAAAACATCAGCGGATATTCTCCAGTTTTTACTCGAAAAAAAATTGGTAATGCAGCCGCATGATAAGGATATGATTGTAATGCTCCATGAAATAGAATACGAATTAAACGGTAAGCATACAACTATTGAAAGCAGCCTGGTTGTAAAAGGAGAAGACAGTTTGCGTACTGCCATGGCAAAAACAGTTGGCCTGCCACTGGGCATTACAGCAAAATTTATTTTAAACGGAACAATACAAACAAGGGGACTGCATGTACCTGTTAGCAAGGAAATTTATTTGCCTGTACTGGAAGAACTGGAGAAATACAATATAAAATTCAACGAAAAAGGAAGCTAAGCCCTTATGCAAAAATTTTCTGTTTCAATTGAAGAAGCTGTAAACCAACTGGCAGCAGAAAGCAATCAAAAGTTTACAATGATGCTGCAGCATGGTACTATGCAGGTGGAATATTTTGCACCGGAAAAAATTGATACACAAATACCACACCGGCAGGATGAATTATATGTGATCGCTTCAGGCGTTTCACAATTTTTCAGGAATGGGGAAACGATAGAATGTAAAAAAGGCGATGTACTTTTTGTTCCTGCAGGTATGGAGCACCGGTTTGTAAACTTCAGTAGTGACTTTGCCACCTGGGTTATTTTTTATGGACCCGATGGCGGTGAAACATTATGACTGCAGCAACTGGGTTAATTCCTTCACTCCTTCCGTTGCCGGTTTTTCTATTAACGTAATATTAGATAAACGCTCCACCTGCGGTATCTTTTTATCTATAATAAATTTCGGCAAATAAGATGGTGCATAATATAATAGTGAAGCAGCAGGATAAACCTGTAACGATGTGCCCACCACTACAAAATAATCGCAATGCCCCATCAGCAGGGAAGCCTGCTCCATCATGGGTACCGGTTCTTCAAACCAAACAATATGTGGCCTGAGTTGAGCACCATCTTCAGCTTTGTCGCCCGGTTTTATATCATCACGTATATCATAAATAAGGCCGTCATCAAATTCACTCCGCATTTTAAATATCTCACCATGCAGGTGCAGTACATTCGTTGAACCGGCACGTTCATGCAGGTCATCTATATTTTGTGTTATGATGGTGACATTAAAATCTTTCTCCAACTCAGCCAAACCAATATGGGCAGCATTAGGTTTTGCTGCCAGTACATCACGGCGGCGCATATTGTAAAAATCAAGTACAAGGGCCGGATCCTTTCTCCAGGCGCCGGGCGTAGCCACTTCATATACATTATAGCCATTCCATAAACCGTCGCCATCCCGGAAAGTTTTTAATCCGCTCTCCGCACTGATACCGGCACCGGAAAGAACTACAATATGTTTTTTATTCATAAATCAAACTTACGAATTATGCTGTTTTTGGTTTTGAAGCATATTTTCTTTTAAAAAGAAAGGCAACAGTACAAATAGTTAATATGAGTGGCCATATTGAGATCAATCCAACAAAAACATCGGCAAACCATTTAGCACCCGTTTTAAATGCATTGGTTGTACGGGTAAAAAATGAAGGAGATTCATTTACAGGATTAAATCCATCCAATGGCTGGTAAAAGGTAAGTTGTATTGTACTGTAAGCAGACTGGTGATTTAAATACTCTACCCTTCCGGCGGCAGCTTCTATTTCTTCCTGTATACCGTTGATTTCTGATTGCACCTGCAGTGCTTCTTCCATATTTTTTGATTGTTTCAGAAAATCCAGGTATCTGAGCCGCATTTCTTTTTTTGCCTCCAGCCTTGATCTTACATCCACCACCTCTCCCGTTACATCCTCCGATGTTATTTTTCTTTCGATAACTTTTGCGTCCGTTGCAGAAAGTCCATTCATAAGTTCTTCAAAAAGATGCACAGGTACCTTTAATGTTACTGTTGATTCCAGTTTATAATCTGAGGTATTTTGTTCTTCCTGGGCTATATAACCGCCAAACTGTTTTATTGCCTGGTGAATTGCCTCATTAGATTTTTTAAAGTCGTTTACTTCAAGCTTTAATGTGGCTGTTTTAATTATTTTTTTATCCCAGTCAATACTCGCCTGTTTTTTACCAGGAACCTGAACTGCTGCTGAGTCTTTGTTGATGGAAGTACCTTGTTTCCCTGTTGGTATTTTTTGACGTTCCTCTGCCGGGGTTTGTTGTGGCGGTTCGTTCAATTCAGCCTTCTTACTTATATCAAGTGTGCTGTAAGAATCTTTTTTACTGTTACAGGCAAATAAAATAAATACCGGGATGATCCAGTAAAGAATTTGATTAGGTTTCATATCAATGAGTTTATTTTTAGGAGATGCCCATTGATACTGATTACATAAACAATGAAACCTTTTATAAATGTTAAATGAAAATTAAAGAGCGTAGTTGATTACTTTTCTCCTGCAAGTTCCAGTACTATTTCCCACTCTTCTGGTTTTACTGTTTGCACGCTTAGTCTTCCTAATCTCACCAGGTCCATGTTCGCAAGCCGTTTATCTTTTTTTATTATTTCCAGTGAAACAGGTTTCTTTAATTTCCTTACAGGTTTCAGATCCACCACCACCCAGGCTTCCTCCTCGGTAGTTGGATCCTGGTAGAATTCTTTCACCACTTTGGCAATACCGACAATTTCCACACCTTCATTACTGTGATAATAAAACACTTCATCTCCCTTTTTCATTGCTTTCATATTATTACGTGCAGCATAATTCCGCACTCCATTCCAGAAAGTCTGCTTTTCTTTCACAAATTGATCCCAGCTGTATACTGATGGTTCTGATTTTACAAGCCAATATGCCATAAATGATTTATTAAGGAACAAAACTATCAATTCATGACAGATTTTATGGCAAAGTGTATGAGATTAATTATTGACGCAAATAAATTTTTTATTATATAAGCAAACCAATTCTTTATTTTTATCGTTAATATTACAAACGGGCATTGCATATGAAATTTAACCCAGCCAGCACCTACCTTGTTAAAGTAACTATTTTCTTACTGATCACCATTCTTGTCTATTGCTATCTTGGCACAACTGGTTTAATGCCAGGTCCATATAGAAGGACTGCGGGATTTGATGATCTCTTTACAGCAGGATTTAAAAGTGTTTTTAATTATGGGTTTCATTTTTTGCTTTTTGTACTGGCATTATATGCGGCTAATCCAAAATTTAATTTTGTAATAGAATCTGCTGTTGTTTCAGCTGTTATTCAAACGATTTTTTTTGCCCTTACATTTTACAGGGTCATCAGCCTGAATCATTTTTTAACGGGAATACTTGCCTGTCTTGCAGTAATGGCCGTTTTGATTGATAATCTTTATGTAAGGAAAATGAAAAGCGCCCGGGTTGGATTTGTAATTATATTCAGTATAATATATGGAATATGGCTGGGAAATACTTTTCTGTATACAGGGTTTTCACCAGAAAGCAACCTCGAACTGTTGGCTGTTATCAATGCAGGTATTGTTGTTGCACAATTATGTATTATTGCGCTTGCATTTATTTTTTTAGGGAAATTACTGGCTAATAATAAAAATTACAGGAAACTTGTCTTAATTCCATTAACCGCTATTTCATTTGCTGTAGTGGCCCTGTGGGGAATTAAACAAATCATTTAGTAAGCCTTCACTCCCATCCGCTGGCAAGTACATCCGCAATATGCATCGTTTTAACAGGCAGGTTCTTTCCTTTGACATAACTGTCAATATGCATTAAGCAGCTCATATCTGTGGAGATAATATATTCAGCTTTAACTGCAAGGGCATTGCTTACTTTTTGATCAGCCATTGCTGCAGAAATAGCATTAAATTTTACGGCAAAAGTTCCCCCAAAACCACAACAGGTTTCTGCATCATTCATTTCAACCAGTTCAAGTCCTTTGACTTTATCCAGGAGCCGTCGGGGGGCTTCTTTTATTTTACATTCACGCAGGGCAGCACAACTATCATGATAAGTAGCTTTTGCGTTAAGTACAGCACCATAATGTTCAATCTTCAAAACATCTGTAAGAAACTCAGAAAACTCATACAAACGGGTACTGGTACTCTTTACTTTATTACTAAGAGTAGAATCATTGAATAACTTAGTATAATAATTTCTTACAAAACCCGTGCAACTTGCACTTGGAGAAACGATATAATCAGTTCCTTCAAAATCCTTTAAAAATTTAGTACAAACATCTTTTGCATCTTCCCAGTAGCCGGCATTGAATGCTGGCTGGCCGCAACAGGTTTGATTGGGATTGTATACCACATCGCATGCAGCTTTTTCAAGCACCTTCACCATATTAAATGCTGTTTGGGGAAACAGCTGATCAATAAAGCATGGTATAAATAATTGTACCCTCATTATAGTGCCTGGAGTGTTATCATTTTTAATGCTGTAATAGCGGCCTCCTCACCTTTGTGACCATGTTTACCTCCTGTACGCTCATCCACCTGCTGCTGGTTATCTACAGTAAGTACCCCAAATATACTTGGCACGGGTAATGATAAATTGAGTTGAACAACACCGTCTGTTACAGCCCGGCATACGTAATCGAAGTGGGGCGTATCTCCCCTTAATACAATACCAATTGCAATGAATGCATGCGGTTTATCTTCTTTGTACTTGTGTTTATCCCAGTAACTTTTAATTGCAAATGGAATTTCAAATGCGCCCGGAACCACAATTGTTTTATGATGCACCTTGTTTTCGTCCAGCACTTTTATGCAACCGGCTTCCAGTTTATCAACGGAGGCGGCATTCCATTCGGTACGTACAATTACAACACAGGCACCCTTTGGAATTTGGATGCCTGTAATATTATATAAGTTTGAAGAATTTGCGGACATGACCGTTTTCTAATTTTTGTCCAGTTCTTAGTCGGCTGTTACACCAAGCTTTGCCAGGTATTTATCAATATCAGCAGCAGGCTGGCTTTTTGGATATTCGTTTTTAATACGTTGATAGTACTCAACAGCTTCTTTTGTTTTACCTGTTGTTTCTGCAAACTGGCCTGCCCTGAATAAAAATACCGGTACCAAAAATTCATCTTTTGGATTTGTATTAATTGCTTTATCAAAGTAAGAAGCAGCTTCCTCATTTTTCTTTAATTCTGCAGAGGCCTCTGCCAGCATGCTATAGGCACTTGCCTGTATCTGTGTGGCATTCGTGGAAAAATCTTTTAAATGCTTAATTGCATTATTGAAATCACCACTATGCAGGTAACAGGCTCCTGCAATATAGTGAGCATCATTACCAGCCGCAGTACCACCATATTTGCTAATCACTTTCAGTACACCATTGGGTATATCCTTGCCGCCATTCAATACCAGGTTAATGGAATCCTTGTTGAAGCCGGATTGCATCCCCATTTTATCAAATAAACGTTCTGCAGGGAAAAGCATTTCTGCCGCTTTCTCCTCATTCGGAAGTTTGACAAGATTTTTATAGCCAAGCCATCCGCCAACCAGCAGGATGATTGCACTACCTGCATAAATAATCGGCTTGCTGAACTTTGCCCAAAAACCTTTAGCCTGTTCAACTATTTCAATCGTTTCAGGTGCTTCCGCCACCACTTGTTTCTCCGCCATTGTATAAATTAAAAATTAAGAAATTAAAATTAAGACCTCATTCACCAACGCTTAGTCCATTATGAATGGATAATTATCGTCAACATACACATCCTTCAATAATTCATCATCACTTGGCCATGGGCTTTCTTCTGCAAATTTTACGCATTCTTCCACCTGTCCCCTCACTCTTTCATTGATTGCTTCAATATCCTGCTCTGTAACTTTATATTCGTCTGTTAATACTTTAAGCACATGATCGATCGGGTCACGCTGCTTGTATTCTTCCACTTCTTCTTTTGTGCGGTATTTTTGAGGATCACTCATACTGTGACCTTTGTAACGGTAGGTTTTTATTTCAAGCAAAGTTGGTCCGCCGTTTTCCCTTGCCCTGTTTACTGCTCTCAGCACAGCTTCATGTACAGCTTCAGGGCTCATACCATCCACGCTGTCAGCAGGCATATCATAAGCATCGCCCAGTTTATATATATCCAGTACATTACTTGTACGGGCTACGGATGTACCCATCGCATACTGGTTATTTTCACAAATAAAGATAACAGGCAGTTTCCAGGTCATTGCCATGTTAAAGGTTTCATGCAGCATGCCCTGGCGTGCTGCACCATCGCCAAAAAAGGTAAGTGATACATTTTTCTTTCCCTGGTATTTTTCTGCAAAAGCCAAACCGGCACCCGTACCTATTTGTGCCCCAACAATACCATGTCCTCCAAAAAAGCCCACATCAGCCCCAAAAAAGTGCATACTTCCACCCTTCCCTTTACTGCAGCCGGTTGCTTTACCAAATAATTCAGCCATCGCCGAATTGGGCGTAATCCCTTTTGCAATACCGAGCGCATGGCAACGGTAAGCTGTAATGAATTTATCTTCAGGATTAGTTGCTGTCATACAACCTGCAGCCACAGCTTCCTGTCCTATGTACAGGTGGCAAAAGCCCCGTATCTTTTGCATTCCATACAATTGCCCGGCTTTTTCTTCAAAGCGGCGGAGCAGGAGCATTAATTCGTACCAGTACAGGTAGGTTTCTCTTGAGAACTTTGTTGCCAATGGTTTTTGATTTTTTAGGCGGCAAAGATAAGGGAGAAAATGTAAAAATACACCATGCAAAAAGTCAGTAATTAACAGGTGTTTATAAATGGTTTGGATTAGTTGGGTGTTGCTGGCCTCTGGTATGGGGTCCGGCTGGAATATGACGTTTTACCCTCCCTCCCACAGCTTTTATGTTAACTGGCAACAGTTTTTGCTCTTTTCCGGGGTAATACTAAAAAGCACCTGCCAATTATATTTTGGAGATTGATTTGTGAAAGTTTAATTTTTTTTCATCTTCGGTTTAGATAAATGAGTTGAAGGCTTGTAAAAACATATTCCATAAGTGGTATTAAAAGATATAAAACATCTTTTAATTTGCAATTACTTCAACCCGGTTATTGATAACTCTCAAAAACATGTAACGTTCACTGTTATCAAACGTAAAACAATCTGGAATGAAGTATTATTTAACCCTTGCCGTATCATTACTGTTCAATTCAGTAATAAATCAAAAGCTGCAGGCCCAGCAGTATAATTGCACGCTTAAGCCTCCCATAGTGAATATTGATTTTGGTGATGACAGCAACCCGGAAGACATGGAGTTATTGCCTGTCCGCAAATTTTATAAACGGGTAAAACATGTGTGTCCAGATGATGGTCATTATTCTTTTGTATCACATACAGAAGATTGTTTCTTCGGTAACTGGATAGATGTATACCGGGACCATACACCGGGAAGCACCAAAGGCAGGATGATGCTGGTGAATGCCGCTTATGCACCAGGTCCCTTTTTTGCAACCATCGTAAATGGTCTCGATCCTAATAAAACATATGAGTTTTCTGCGTGGTTTGTAAACGTTTGTAAGTATGGCCAGGGCTGTGATCCCACTCCCCCTGTGATCAATGTAAAAATGTTTTATAATGGCATTATGCTTTCACAATTCCATACCGGCCAGATTGCTCCCACAGGCGCTGCCGACTGGAAACGTTGTGCAGGCATGTTCACCACCCCCCCGGGACCAGGTAATTTGCTGATAACGATGGAAGATCTTGTAAATGGTGGCTGTGGTAATGATTTTGCAATGGATGATATCCAGATCAGGGAGTGCGAAATACCTAAACCGGAAGAAAAAGCCCCTGCACCTGAACCCAAACCAGTTGTATCAAAGCCTGCAGAAACAAAGCCGGTAGCCAGGCCAGTGGAAAAAGCAGTTGTGCCTGAACCAGTAATTCCCCAAAAAAATAACAGCGTAATAAATAAAGAAACGGTTGATAAAAAGCCAGTTGCTGTAAAACCAGTGATTAAAGCTCAACCCAACCCGGTGCCTGTGCCATCTATTTTTAAAACAAGAGATAATCCCATTGTTCAAAAAATAGAAACGACATCCCCTGAAATTACAGTTGACCTGTATGATAATGGTGAAATAGATGGTGATACAGTTACAATCTATCATAATAATGCACTGGTGATCGCTCATGCAGGTTTGTCTGCAAAGCCGGTAACATTAAAGATCAAAGTCGATGAAAATAACCCCCACCATGAACTGGTGATGGTGGCAGATAACCTGGGTAGCATCCCTCCCAATACCTCTCTAATGATCGTAACTACAAAAGAAAAACGTTACGAAGTATTTATTTCCTCTTCTGAACAAAAGAATGCAAAAGTGGTGATCGACTGGAAACAGGACAATTAACCGGGATTATATTTAGCGTTAAATAAATATGCCCCCCATAGAAATGGGGGGCATTTACGATTGCTTGCCATATTAAATCGTTATGGATGCAGTGTATTAGAATTTATACAATACAGCCATTAATGCAGTAGCAGTTGATTTGCTGCCAGTACCGTCTTTTTTAGCAAAGATCTCTGACTGTGCAGTTTCAAACCTAACTTCAGGTACAAGGGTTAAAGGACCCACCTTGTAGTTTAATGATAATGTGTTTGCGAATATGTTATCTGCTTCGGTGATAAAATTATTTTTGTCACCAATGTATTCACTTCTTAAAGTAAGCCCGACTGCGGCAGATGGATCAAAGTTGAAATAACCTGCCAGACCATACCAGTTAAAGCTTTCATCACCATATTTACGTGTTTGGTAAGTACCGTTGAAACCGATATTGAATTTATCAGAAACAACGCCTGTTACCACGAGGTCAAGCTGGCTTAAGCTTTTTGCTTCAGAAGGGTTCATACCCTGGTTTGAACCAAAGAAACCGGTATAGTTAAGAAACGCTTTGATTTTGCCATTGCTTGATCCACCACTGATCTGGCCTATCACGCTTTTTACACTTGTAGCGGCGGTAGACTGATCTGTATAGTTTGTAACACCGAGCATAAGGCCAACTTTACCCAGGGTAAAATCAGCTTTTAGACCTGTGTTAAAGAACGGGCCATTAGTGAACATGTATGACATGCTGTAGTTCCTGTTCAATTGTGCATCCAGCAGTTCGTAACCGATATGTGTACCGAATTTACCGAACGTAAATTTTACTTTGCTTGAAGGCGCATATGTAACAAACAACTGCTTTACATTAGCCAATGTAACAAAGCCGTTTTTATCTTCTGCTGAAGAACCATCATTATAAGAAAATTCTTCTGCCCTTCTGCCAAAGCCAAGATCTGCCACAGCAGTTACTTTGCCGGATAATGCAGTTGCATCAGCCCTTACGGTGGCCATACCTAATTCAAATGAACTTTGAGAGTTTGTAAAGCTTGTATAGTTATTTGCATAATTGTCGCTGAAATTGTAGCGGTAATAAGCATCCACACCGCCGGAAAAAGTTAAGGTTTTTGTTGAATCCTGGGCAAAAACACCCGTGGTTAAGGCATTCAAAAGAATTGCTGCCATTGTAAGTTTTTTCTTCATTGCAATTTTTGGTTTAAGTTTTAAAAAATCAATTGTTACAGTGCAGTACAGCACTGCAATTTCAATGGCGGCAACGTTATTATTAACTGAAAATTTTTAAGAAAAATACACCAGGGCAATAAGCCTTTATGAACAAATCAACCCCGGTGTAATCTTATAATTGGTTTAAAGGAAATGTATAACCTTCCAAAGATTAATAAGCAGGTTTCTCTTCAAGACCCACGCCGTTCTTCACCAGCAGTGTACCCTGAACATATTTCTCATCGTGTTGTGATGCATCAAGACCTTCTTCTTCTTCTTCAACAGTTACACGCATTGGTAATATGAAGTTGATGAATTTAAAGATGATGAATGATACGATGAAGCTGTAAGCAACAGCCAGGCCCATACCTTTTAACTGGATGATGAACTGACCATCTAATACTAAAGAGTTTACAGCTTTGCTGCCGAATACGCCTGTTAACAACATACCCGTCATACCACCAATACCGTGACAGGCAAATACATCCAGCGGATCGTCAAGGCCTGTTTTGTGTTTCAGCAGTTCTGCAACAATATTAGAGATCATTGCAGCAATAGCGCCGATGAATAAACTTTGAGGAACACCTACAAAACCTGCAGCAGGCGTAATGGCAACAAGACCAACCACAGCACCGATACAGAAACCTAATACAGATGGTTTTTTACCCCTGATCACATCAAAGAACATCCATGATAAACCAGCAGCAGCAGCAGCAGTGTTAGTAGTTGCAAAAGCATATACAGCTAATGAACCTGAACCAACAGCACTACCGGCGTTAAAACCAAACCAGCCAAACCAAAGTAAACCTGTACCGATTAACACGTAAGGAATGTTAGCAGGACCAGCAGTTGTTAATGTTTTACGTGGTTTTAATACCAATGCACCCGCAAGAGCAGCGCAACCGGCAGAAATATGCACCACTGTACCACCAGCAAAGTCAAGTACACCCCATTCAAACATTAAGCCTTTAGGATGCCATGCCATATGAGCCAGCGGAGCATACACCAGTACTGCAAACAACACAATAAATAATGTGTATGAGCTGAAACGGATACGTTCTGCTACAGCACCCACAACAAGACCTGGAGTGATGATAGCGAACATTAACTGAAAGAAAGAAAACAATGGTAATGGAATTGTAGCTGCCAGAGACCATGGTTCTCCACTCATTACCCCTTTGAACATGAAGAATGTTTTAGGGTTACCAATAAAGCCGAGTCCTCCCCAATCTTCGCCAAAGCAAAGGCTGAATTGAACAACGATCCAGAGCACAGAAACGATACCTGCTGCTACTGTACTTTTGATCATGGTTGAGAGTACATTCTTGCGGCCCACCATACCGCCATAGAAAAATGCAAGGGCTGGTGTCATCAGAAACACAAATGCTGTAGATACCAGCATCCAGGCGATATCACCACTATTATAAGAATAGGTGGGCGCCTTGGTTTCGGGGTTAATTACAGAGGCTGGATCAAACGCAGCTTCCGGGGCAACAAAAATGGCAGCTATAGCTACCACTGCGAGCGCCAGAAACGGGATGATCGACTTGAGCTTGGTTTTTGTTTCTTTACTCATACTAAGTTTGTTTTAGTTTAAAAGTTAAAATACATTATAAAATAATTTCATATTGTACTCTAATGCTAAATTACTAATAAAACTTAAAGATTTGCTGAAATTATTTATATATTTATATTTATAATGTTTATAAAATAACAAAGCCTGCTTCTGTTTAAATGCCAAACGTTTAATAAAGAATTGATTATCTTAAATAATAAGCAAAAAAAAACAGGTGTGTATAAGATTTCTTAAAACACACCTGTACAAGGCAAAATTAGATAGTATTATAAATAGCGTGCAATTGAGTTATCATCTGCAGTTTCCAGAAGCGACTGTCCTGAGAGAAATTCATCAACTTTCTGAGCACAATCCCTGCCTTCACGGATGGCCCATACCACGAGTGATTGCCCACGGCGCATATCACCAGCTGTAAATATTTTAGGTATATTGGTTTGATACTTCTTTTCTGAAGCCCTTACATTCCCTCTTTCATCCAGTTCCAGTTCCAATTCGTTTATCATTCCTTCATGCTGTGGGTGAACAAAGCCCATAGCCAGTAGTGCCAGTTCACAGGGAACTTTACGTTCACTTCCCTTTACTTCAACAAATTGCGGCTTATTATCAACCGTTTTCCATTCAAGTTCAACCGTCATAATAGCTTTCAGGTTTCCTTTTTCGTCCCCAATAAATTGCTTGGTGGCGATAGCCCATTTCCTGTCACAACCTTCTTCATGTGAAGAGGTTGTTTTAAGCACCATTGGATAACTTGGCCATGGCATTTGAATAGTACGTTCAGACGGAGGTTTAGGCAATAACTCAAACTGAGTAACAGAAGCAGCTTTATGCCTGTTACTTGTTCCTACACAATCACTGCCAGTATCACCACCACCGATCACCACTACATTTTTTCCTGCAGCAGTTATTTCAGGAACTGTTACAGGTATATTGGAAAGCAGCCTGTTTTGCTGTGTTAAAAACTCCATTGCAAAATGCACGCCTTTCAATTCCCTTCCTGGTATATTCAGGTTTCTTGGAACAGTAGAGCCCCCAGCCAGCACAATTGCATGGTATTCTCTCAACAGGTCACTGATGCTTACATTTACACCAACATTCGAATTGCATTTAAATACAATACCTTCTTCTTCCATCAATTTAACCCTTCTTTCCACTACCCATTTCTCTAGCTTAAAATCCGGGATGCCAAAACGCAGTAACCCTCCGGGTGCTTCATCTCTTTCAAAAACAGTTACCAGGTGTCCGGCCATATTCAATTGTGCCGCAGCAGCCAGTCCTGCAGGACCACTCCCCACCACAGCCACCTTCTTTCCTGTACGGGAAATATTTTTATTTGGTTTTACAAAGCCCTTGTCAAAAGCAATTTCAATAATATGTTTTTCTATTTCCTCAATAGTAATAGCAGGCTGGTTGATGCCGAGTACACAAGCTGTTTCACAAGGTGCCGGGCATATTCTTCCAGTAAATTCAGGGAAGTTATTGGTGGATGAAAGTATTTCGTATGCCTCTTTCCAATTCTTACGGTAAACCGCATCATTAAACTCAGGGATTACATTTCCCAAAGGGCAACCACTGTGGCAAAATGGTATGCCACAATTCATACACCTTCCTGATTGCTGGTTGAGCTTTTCATCCGTAAAACGTTCTACAAATTCTTTGTAGTCGCTTACACGCTCTGCTGCAGGACGTTTTGATGGAAGCTCTCTTGTAAATTCTAAAAAGCCGGTTGGTTTACCCATGTCAAATCAATTATTGAATTTTAGTTGGTAATATTATTTTGTTTTATACAGTAACAGCATTCTTTCTTTTTGCCAGCACTTTTTTATAATCTCTCGGGAATACTTTTACAAAATTCTTCGATTGATTTTCAAAATCGTCTATTACAAATTTTGCAACAGAACTTTTTGTATTGGTATAATGATTTTTGATCAGCGTCAGCAGTTCATCTTTATCATCGTCAACAACCGGATCGAGGTCAACCATTTCTTTGTTGCACATGGATTCAAATACCCCTTTCACATCGTATATATAAGCAATGCCACCACTCATACCCGCTGCAAAATTTCTTCCGGTGTTACCCAGTATCACCACTTTACCACCGGTCATGTATTCACAACCATGATCTCCCACTCCCTCTACAACAGCTGTTACACCAGAATTACGCACACAGAAACGTTCCCCGGCCATACCTCTTATGTATGCTTCGCCTGAAGTGGCACCATAGAAAGCCACATTACCAATAATGATATTGTCCTCAGGAACAAATTTGGCTTTCGGTGAAGGATATACGATCAGTCTTGCACCACTTAACCCTTTACCAAAATAATCATTTGCACCACCTTCCAGTTCGAGTGTTACGCCTTTTGTGTTAAACGCACCAAAACTTTGCCCTGCAGTACCGGTAAATTTGAAATGGATCGTATCATCAGGTAATCCCTCTGAATGATACTTTTTAGAAATTTCATTTGATAAAATAGTACCGGCAGTCCTGTCAATATTTTTTATATCAAATGAGCCGGTAACCTTTGTTTTACTTTCCAGTGCAGGCTTTGCAGCCTCCAGCAGTTTCCAGTCAAGTACAGCGGCAAGCCCATGATCCTGTTCTTCTTTATTATACAAACCTGTGTAAATAGAAGCAGGTTCTTTGTATAATACCGGTGACAGATCCAGTTTGCTGTACTTCCAGTGATCAAGATCATTTCTCACTTCAAGACAATCCACCTGGCCAATCATTTCATTTACTGTACGGAAACCAAGCTGCGCCATTATTTCACGTAATTCCTCTGTTAAAAATTTAAACAGGTTCACCACATGGTCTGCATTACCAGTAAAACGTTTTCTCAATTCAGGGTCCTGTGTAGCCACGCCAACGGGACATGTATTAAGATGACATTTACGCATCATAATACAACCTTCGGTTACAAGTGCAGCAGTAGCAACACCCCATTCTTCTGCACCAAGCAGGGCAGCCACGGCGATATCACGGCCTGTTTTTAACTGGCCATCTGTTTGCAATACCACCCGGCTTCTTAATTTATTTCTTACAAGTGTTTGATGCGCTTCTGACAAACCAAGCTCCCATGGCAGACCTGCATGTTTGATAGAACTAATAGGTGATGCACCTGTGCCGCCATCATATCCTGCTATCAGTATCACATCAGCTTTTGCTTTTGCAACACCCGCAGCAATAGTACCCACACCCGCTTTGGAAACAAGTTTTACATTTATCCTTGCAGCACGGTTTGAATTTTTAAGATCGAATATCAGCTGGGCTAAATCTTCAATAGAATAAATATCGTGGTGTGGTGGTGGCGATATCAAACCCACACCAGGTGTGGCGTGTCTTGTTTTGCCAATCCAGTCATCTACCTTATGACCAGGTAACTGTCCGCCTTCACCAGGTTTTGCACCCTGCGCCATTTTTATCTGCAGTTCATCAGCCTGCGTCAGGTAGTTGCTGGTAACACCAAATCTTGCAGAAGCCACTTGTTTAATTGCACTACGCATGGAGTCTCCATTTGGCATCACTTCGTAACGCATTTCATCCTCTCCTCCTTCACCAGTGTTACTTTTGCCGCCCAGCCTGTTCATAGCAATAGCAAGTGTGCTGTGCGCCTCATGCGAAATAGAACCAAAACTCATCGCACCAGTTGCAAAACGTTTCCAGATTGATTCTGCCGGCTCCACTTCATCAATTGAAATGGGTTGACGATGAAAATTAAACTGGAACAAACCCCTGAGCGTACACGCTTTTTCAGCCTGGTCATTTACCAGCTTAGAATATTTTTTAAATGATGCGTAATCATTCATTCTTGTTGAATACTGCAGCAGGTGTATTGTTTGCGGGTTGAATAAGTGGAACTCTCCTTTCCTTTTCCACTGGTAAACACCACCCACACTTAAGCGGTCAACAGGTTTCTCTTTCCTGCTGAATGCAAAGGAATGTTTGGCAAGATTCTCTTTTGCAATTTCATCCAGTCCCATACCTTCAATACGGGAAACTGTACCGGTGAAATATTTATCAACAACAGCTTTATTCAAACCAACAATTTCAAATATCTGTGCGCCCTGGTATGACTGCAAAGTGGATATACCCATTTTTGAGAATACTTTCAGCAACCCTTCATTTACAGCCTTAATATAATTTTTCTTCAGTTGTTCAGGATCCAATTCGGTTTCCAGTTTACCACTCAACTTCATATCACGGATACTTGACAAAGCCAGGTATGGATTTACCGCTGTAACACCAAAACCGATCAAGCAGGCAAAATGATGTACTTCCCAAACATCACCAGCTTCCACCACAATACCTACCTGTCCACGCATACCCTTGCGGATGAGATGATGGTGAACCGCTGCCACAGCCAGCAA
The DNA here is from genome assembly GCA_047600665.1 of Ferruginibacter sp. Lineage (GTDB taxonomy): Bacteria > Bacteroidota > Bacteroidia > Chitinophagales > Chitinophagaceae > Ferruginibacter. The sequence goes on along the minus strand of JASGKJ010000001.1, from coordinate 680,793 downwards.
AGAAGGTATAGGCGCATGTTCAGAGTCGATTGCCCTGTCGGAAAGAATCAGTACTTCAAATCCATCATTGGCAGCATCCACCGCATAACGGCAAAGCCTGTCCAATCCATTCTGTAATGAGCCGGGTTTACCATCTGCCCTGAAATAAGTTTGCAGAGTTTTTGCCTGGAAGATACCGGTGTCAATACTCCTGATCTTTTCCAGATCATGATTGCTTAATACCGGATGCTTTAATGCTACTGTATGACAACTCAGTGGATCTTCCACCAATAAATTTCCATTATTACCAACAAATGTTGCAAGTGACATTACCAATCTTTCCCTGATCGGATCGATCGGCGGATTGGTTACCTGTGCAAAGAGCTGTTTAAAATAAGAAGACAAATGTTGTGGCTGATCGCTCAATATTGCCAGTGGAACATCGGTTCCCATTGAGCCAATAGGTTCCTTACCATCTAATGCCATTGGCGCAATTACTGTATCCAGGTCTTCTGTTGTATAACCAAATGCTTTTTGGTATTTGAATACCTGTTCGCTTTCGAGGTGCGTAAACATTACCCTTGGCTCAGGTAATTCCTCCAGGCGGATCTTATATTTATTCAGCCAGTCACTATAAGGTTTTTGCGAACAGATCTTTTTCTTTAATTCAGCATCACTGATAATCCTTCCTTCTTTCATATCCACTACAAACATTTTACCGGGCTGCAACCTTCCATTTTCTATGACCAATGAAGGATCTACCGGTAATGCCCCACTTTCAGAAGCCATTATAACACGGTCATCTGTAGTAACACAATACCTTGAAGGACGCAGGCCATTCCTGTCAAGCGTGGCGCCGATCATTGTACCATCAGTAAATGAAATAGAGGCCGGTCCGTCCCATGGTTCCATCAGTGAAGCATGAAATTCATAGAACGCTTTTTTAACCGGATCCATTTTATCATCATCATCCCATGCTTCCGGTATCAGCATCATCATTACATGTGGTAAACTCCTGCCCGTCATTGTCAACAGTTCAATCATATTATCCAAACAGGCAGAGTCTGATTGAGATCCAGCCACAACAGGCAACAACATTTCCATTTCTTCTTTTGTAAAGAAGCTGGATTCAAAACCTTTTTCATTTGCTTTTAACCAGTTCAGGTTACCCTGTAAGGTATTGATCTCACCATTATGCGCTATGTAACGGAATGGTTGCGCCAGTTTCCATGAAGGAAAGGTATTGGTTGCAAAACGTGAATGCACCAAACCGAAAGCACTCACCACTCTTTTATTATTAAGATCAGGGAAGTAGCCACGTACCTGGCCGCTGGTAAGCTGGCCTTTGTACACCACTGTTTTATAGGAAAGGGATGCAATGTAAAACCCAATAGCATCCTGTCTTACTGTACTGTTAATGGTATGACTTGCATAATTACGAAGCACAAATAATTTCTTTTCAAAATCAATGGGGTTCATAATATGATCGGGGCAAGCAATGAAAACATGCTCCATTACGGGTTCCACAGATAATGCTGTTGGACCAATATCAGCAGGATTCACCGGCACACTCCTGTACGTGAGCACTTCAAGACCCAGCTTTTCAGCAGAGCGGTTAAAGATATCACGGCATTCTTCACGCAGTTTGATCTCTTTTGGAAAGAAAATGACACCCACACCATACTTACCAAATGGCGGTAGGTGCACACCCAGTTTCACACATTCATCAAAGAAAAACTCATGCGGAACCTGTATCATAATACCGGCACCATCACCCGTATTATTCTCACAACCACATGCACCACGGTGCTCCATATTTTCCAATACGGTTAAAGCATCACTGATGTACTGGTGCGATTTGTTGCCCTTGATATTCGCCACGAAACCAATACCACAAGCATCATGTTCAAAAGAGGGATCGTATAAGCCTTTATTGCCTGCCATTATTGTGCAAGTTTTTAATGAATAAATAGTTATTTCAATGTATTTATTCCGTACAGCAAGCAAACGTTTGTGAAGACGGAATAAAATTACTAAAAATCAGCGACAATAGTCCATTTTACAGGCGGACTATTTAAACCAGGTAACCAAACAGGGTATCATTTTTATTTAACTCTGTATAATCAATCTGGTATTCTTTCATGTTTGATAACAGCACGTCATAATCATCTTTACTTCTCAACTCAATGCCTACCAATGCCGGACCTGTTTCTTTATTATGTTTTTGCATGTACTCAAAACGAACGATATCATCATTTGGTCCCAATACATGATTCACAAATTCTTTCAGAGCTCCGGGCCGCTGTGCAAAACGAACAAGGAAAAAATGTTTTAATCCTTCATACTGCAGGCTGCGTTCTTTAATTTCCTGCATGCGGTCAATATCATTGTTACTGCCGCTTACGATACATACCACCGTTTTCCCTTTAATCTCATTTACATAGTCATCCAGTGCGGCAATGCTCAGTGCTCCAGCCGGTTCCACCACGATAGCATCTTCATTGTACAGTTTTAAAATGGTGGTACACGCTTTTCCTTCCGGCACCAGGTGCATATCGTCCAGTACATCTTTACAGATGCTGAACGTCAGGTCGCCTACTCTTTTAACAGCAGCGCCATCCACAAACCTGTCAATATTATCCAATGTAACAGGCTTACCTGCCTTTAATGCTTCGTACATAGCCGGTGCACCTTCCGGTTCAAGGCCAATGATTGTTGTTTTAGGTGAATAAGTTTTAAAATAAGCCCCCACACCTGCACTCAACCCACCACCGCCAACCGGTACAAATAGATAATCTATATCTGATAACTCTTCCAGTATTTCAAGCCCAACCGTGCCCTGCCCTTCAATAATCCGGTGGTCATCAAATGGTGGGATAAACGTCATGCCGTTTTCTTCTGTAAACTTTTTTGCTGCTACAGCACAGTCGTCAAAAGTGTCGCCGGTCAGTTTTACTTCTATAAAATCCTCCCCGAACATTTTTGTCTGGTTGATCTTTTGATTGGGTGTAACCACCGGCATAAACACCACACCTTTTACATTTAACTTCCTGCAACTGTAAGCAAAACCCTGTGCATGGTTACCTGCGCTGGCGCATACAACACCTTTTTGTAATTGTTCAGCCGGCAGGCTGCTCATCATGTTGTAAGCGCCACGCAGTTTATAACTTCTCACCACCTGCAAGTCCTCCCTTTTTAAATACACATTGCACTGGTATTTTTTGGAGAGATTCCTGTTAAGCTGTATTGGAATTTTATTTACAACTTTTTTTAACCTTAATGAGGCGCCAATAAAATCAAGCCTGCCGCTGTTTTCGTTAGCGGAGTAGCCTGCTGATACTGGATGCTCATTTATTTTAAACATTACACTTTTCTTTTTAGTTAGCCATTTCAGGTTTGGGTGTCTTCTTTTTTTCTTCTTTTGCCACGGTCTGAATGGCTTTCATATCCGTCATTGCCTGTCTTAATACAGCACCCACTTTTTCTACCGGGTGATTACGGATGATCTTATTTACTTCAATGATCGACCTGTTGTCAACACCATTGTCTTTACCATCATTAAAATTGGCGCCAATCACATCTTTATCAATGGTTGTCATAAATTCTTTCAGCAATGGTTTTGCTGCATGGTCAAACAGGTAACAACCGTATTCAGCCGTATCAGATATTACACGGTTCATTTCGTATAATTTTTTACGGGCAATGGTGTTTGCAATCAATGGTGTTTCGTGCAATGATTCATAGTAAGCAGATTCAGGTTTGATACCGGCTTCCACCATTGTTTCAAATGCCAGCTCCACACCAGCTCTTACAAAGGCAACCATCAGTAAGCCATTATCAAAATATTCCTGTTCGGCAATAGCTGCACTGGTTGGCGCTGTTTTTTCAAACGCTGTTTCACCCGTTGCCTTGCGCCATGTGAGCAAGTTTTTATCATCATTAGCCCAGTCTGCCATCATTGTAGAAGAGAACACACCGCTCATGATATCATCCTGGTGTTTCTGGAACAGCGGACGTAAAATATTTTTCATTTCTGTTGACAGTTCATAGGCTTTCAGCTTTGCTGGATTTGATAACCTGTCCATCATCGCCGTTACACCACCCTGTTTCAGCGCTTCTGTAATTACCTCCCAACCGTATTGGATCAGTTTTGCTGCATAGCCGGCATCAATGCCTTTCTCGATCATTTTATCAAAAGACAAAATAGAACCTGTTTGCAGCACACCACAAAGAATGGTTTGCTCTCCCATCAGGTCAGATTTTACTTCTGCAACAAAAGATGAACGGAGCACACCCGCCCTGTGACCACCGGTAGCAACGGCATAAGCTTTTGCCTGTGCAAGGCCTTTTCCTTCAGGGTCATTTTCAGGATGTACTGCAATTAATGTAGGCACACCAAAACCTCTTTTGTATTCTTCACGTACTTCTGTACCAGGGCATTTGGGCGCCACCATGATAACAGTAATATCTTTTCTTATCTGTGTACCTTCTTCAACAATATTAAAACCGTGCGAATAAGACAATGTTGCACCTTTTTTCATCAAAGGCATAATGGCTTTTATAACAGCAGTATGTTGTTTATCCGGTGTAAGGTTCAGCACGAGGTCCGCATTGGGGATCAGTTCATCATACGTGCCAACTTCAAAACCATTTTCTGTCGCTTTTTTCCACGACTCCCTTTTTTCAGCGATCGCTTCTTTACGCAGTGTGTAAGCGATGTCCAAACCGGAATCCCTCATGTTCAAACCCTGGTTAAGCCCCTGTGCACCGCAACCGACAATTACAATCTTTTTTCCCTTCAGCACATTTACGCCATCAGCAAATTCACTGCGGTTCATAAATTCACAAACACCTAATTGATTGAGTTGCTCCCTTAATGGTAAGGAGTTGAAATAATTTGCCATTTTTTTTATTTTATTTTTTAATCTTTATGTTACCGGCGACATCAACTTTAATTATCATTGTTGTGTCACTCACTTTTACTTTTTTAAACTTAATCCAGCAGAATAAACATCCAGTTTACATGCTGAATACCTTTTCGTTTTCACTGAGGTATTCGTTTTCTATCACTTCTTCTCCCGGCTCCCTCATTTCAAATTTTTTGAGTTTTTCATGGAACTTACTGCTGCCTTTTAAAATGGCGATCCTTGCTGTCCGCACAAATTCAATAAGACCATATTTTTCCAGTTCATTTATCAGCCGGATGATCTCGCCGCGGTGACCGGTTGTTTCAAAAACGATATAATCTGTACGGATCACTACTGCCCTGGCACCAAATTCACGGAGCAACCTTTCCACTGGCACATGCTCTGCAATGTATTCTGTCGGCACTTTAAACAAAGCCATTTCCTGCCAGATAATCTCCTGGTCGGTATTGTAATAAGCTTTTAATACTTCCACCTGCTTTTCGATCTGGCGGCAGAGTTTGCGAACCACATCCTCTGTTTCGTTTACAACTATCGTAAAGCGGTGTACACTGTCTACTTCACTTGGTGAGGTATTTAAACTGTCGATATTAATTTTTCTCCTGGAAAAAATTATTGCGATACGGTTCAGCAAACCAATTTGGTTTTCTGTGTATACTGTTATGGTATATTCTTGTTTTTGCATTTTACTTTTTTTTATTTCACACAACGAAACAAAGGATACTACGCAAACAACGGTATTCTTTGTTTCGTTGTCACTTTGTGAGAAATTATACATCCTCTTTACATAATACGATTTCCGCCACACCCCTGCCCTGCGGTACCATCGGGAAAACGTTATTCTCTTTACCCACCATTACTTCCAGTAAATAGCTGCTGTCCGTATCAAGCATTTCTTTTAATGCAGATTTTAAATCTTCACGTTTACAAATGCTCTTGCCGGGAATGCTGTAACCTTTTGCCACCTGTACAAAATCAGGGCTTTGTATATCAACAAATGAATAACGTTTTTCATGGAAGAGCTGCTGCCACTGGCGCACCATACCCAGGAAGTTATTATTAAGAATAATGATCTTTACTTTAGGCTTGTACTGCATGATGGTACCCAGTTCCTGTAATGTCATCTGGAAACCGCCATCGCCTATAATTGCAACAGTTGGTCTTGTAGAATCCCCATAGGCAGCACCGATAGCTGCCGGTAAGGCATAGCCCATAGTTCCCAAACCGCCGCTGGTGATATTGCTCTTGCTTTTGTTCATTTTTGCATAACGGCAGGCCACCATCTGGTGCTGGCCCACATCCGTTACAATGATCGCATCGCCGTTTGTTAATTCATTGAGGGATTTTAATACCTCACCCATTGTCATTACCTCACCACTGGGGTTCAATTCCGGTTCAACACACATGCTCGTTTCCTTTGCCATGCAGTCATGGAATTTCTGCAGCCAGGCCGGATGTGTTTTGTTTTCAACCAATGCTGTCAGCATGGGCAATGTTTCTTTGCAATCGCCCCAAACCGGTACAGTTGTTTTTACATTCTTATCAATTTCTGCCGGGTCAATATCCAGGTGAACTACTTTAGCCTGTTTTGCATATTTATCCAGGCGTCCGGTAACACGGTCATCGAACCGCATACCAATGGCAATGAGCACATCACATTCATTGGTTAATAAGTTGGGGCCATAATTGCCGTGCATACCGAGCATACCAACTGCTAATGGATGATCTGTTGGAATAGCACTCATACCCATGATCGTCCATGCAGAGGGAATGCCAGCCTTTTCTATAAATGCTTTGAATTCTTTTTCTGCTTTACCAAGTATTACACCCTGTCCAAAGATCACGAATGGTTTTTCGGCAGCATTGATAAGCTTTGCTGCTTCTTCCACGTATGATTTACGGATGATCGGTTTAGGGCGGTAGCTCCGGATATGATCACATTTTTTGTATCCCTCATAACTGAACTTCTGCAGTTGCGCATTTTTTGTAATGTCGATCAGTACAGGACCTGGCCTGCCGCTGCCGGCTATATAAAAAGCCTTCGCCATTACAGCAGGAATTTCTGTAGCATCCGTTACCTGGTAGTTCCATTTGGTAACAGGTGTGGTGATATTAATTACATCTGTTTCCTGGAAGGCATCTGTGCCCAGCAGGTGAGCAAATACCTGGCCGGTAACGCAAACAACCGGTGTGGAATCAATCATGGCATCTGCCAAACCTGTAACCAGGTTGGTGGCGCCGGGGCCGCTGGTGGCAAACACCACGCCTGTTCTGCCGCTGGCTCTTGCAAAGCCCTGTGCTGCATGAATACCTCCCTGTTCGTGCCGAACAAGTATATGTTCCAGTTTATCGCTGTAATCATACAGTGCATCATAGATTGGCATGATGGCACCTCCTGGATAACCGAAAATTGTTTTAACGCCTTCCTGCAGTAATGCATCCAGCACTGCTTCACTTCCACTTATTTCGGTCGTTTGTTTTTCTGTGATCTTTGATTCTTTTAATTCAAGTGTTTCCATAACAACTTAATTTATCGTGTGGCCGTAGCCGTTATTTTAAAATTATTTTATAACCTGAAATAATTCAGCAGGTCTGTAGAACCAACGCCTGTAAAACCAACCTGGCGCAACATTGTCACCAACTGGCCTCTGTGATAGGAACCATGGTTAATGGCATGCGCTATTGTCTGGTAATAAGGCAAAGTGTTCACTTCGCCGTTTATACGTTTAAAAGTATAATTCACCTGCAGGTTATTTTCATCAAAATCAATAATGAACTGTTTGAGTTTTGCAGAAGTATCCTTCCACAAGGCAATGTGTTCAGCTTTTGTGCCTTTGAATGAAGTGGCAAGCCATTCAACATTTTCCACTTTGTTCATTCTTTGCACCCAGGCATATTCTGCACTGATAAGATGTAACACGGTTGCCTGTATACTGTTAAAGCTGCTGACGACCTCCTGGTTCCATTGTGATTCGCTGACCTGTTCCAGCCAGCTGCACACCAGGTTATTCGCCCAAACATTATAATCTGCCAGTTTTATAAAATAATCTTTTGTCATTGTCTTAAGCTTCATCTGTTACACAACCTTCACTTGCATCCTTTACGCACCGGGCGTATTTATACAGGATACCTTTCTTTTCTTTTAACGCAGGTTGTTTCCATTTGCTTCTGCGTTCAGCAATTACTGCATCACTTACTTTTAAGTTGATCTTGTTATTGGCCGCATCCAGTTCAATCATATCGTTATCCTCCACCAGTGCGATCAGGCCTCCTTCAAATGCTTCCGGTACAATATGACCTACCACGAAACCATGTGACCCACCGCTAAAGCGGCCATCAGTGATCAAGGCCACATCTTTTCCAAGGCCGGCACCCATGATGGCGGAAGTGGGCTTCAGCATTTCCGGCATACCGGGAGCGCCTTTTGGTCCTTCGTATCTTATCACCACCACATCTCCTTTTTTTACACGGCCGTTGGCAATACCTGCCACCAGGTCTTTTTCACCATCAAACACCCTTGCAGGCCCTTCAAAACGCTCTCCTTCTTTTCCTGAAATTTTTGCAACACTTCCTTTTTCCGCAAGGTTGCCATACAGTATTTGCAGGTGTCCTGTTTGTTTTAATGGTTGTTCCAGCGGGAATATGATCTTTTGTGTTTCAAAATTCAGATCGGGAACACCCGCCAGGTTTTCTGCAATTGTTTTACCTGTAACGGTTAAGCAATCACCATGAAGCAATCCTTTGCTTAATAAATATTTCATCACAGACGGAACACCACCATGTGCATGCAGTTCCTGCATCAGGTATTTGCCGCTTGGTTTAAAATCTGCCAGTACTGGTGTTTTATCACTGATGCGCTGAAAGTCATCCTGCGTTAATGGTACATCCACACTTTTTGCCATTGCGATAAGGTGCAATACCGCATTGGTGCTGCCACCGAGTATCATGATAACTGTAATCGCATTTTCAAATGCTTTTTTGGTCATGATATCTCTTGGCTTAATATCTTTTTCCAAAAGAAGTTTGATTGCTTTACCTGCGTCAAAACATTCCTTTTCTTTTTCTTTACTAACAGCAGGATTGGAAGAAGAATAAGGTAAACTCATTCCCAGTGCTTCAATAGCACTGGCCATTGTATTGGCGGTGTACATACCACCACAGGCGCCGGCGCCCGGGCAACTGTGTTTTACCACTTCTTTAAAATCTTCCGGTGTGATAGTGCCAGCCAATTTTTTACCCAGTGCCTCAAAAGAAGAGATGATGTTTAATTCTTCCCCTTTATGATGGCCGGGCGCAATGGTACCACCGTATACCATAATGGAAGGGCGGTTCAAACGTCCCATAGCCATGATGGCTCCGGGCATATTTTTATCACAGCCTGGTAATGCGATCAATCCGTCGTAATAAAAACCACCACAAACACTTTCAATACTGTCAGCGATCAGGTCACGGCTTACCAGTGAATAACGCATACCATCAGTACCATTACTGATACCATCACTGATGCCGATCGTATTAAATATCAATCCCACCAGGTCATTATCCCATACCCCCTGCTTTACAACTTTTGCCAGGTCATTTAAATGCATATTACAGGTGTTACCATCGTATCCCATACTGGCAATACCCACCTGTGCTTTTTGCATATCAGTTTCTGTCAGCCCAATGCCGTACAGCATCGCTTGTGCTGCCGGTTGTGTTTCATCCTGTGTTAAGGTCCTGGAATATTTGTTCAGTTCGCTCATGCTAATCCTTCTTATGTTGTTTTTAGTTTTTTTATTGTGAATGCTTATGCTGTCATTTAAAATTTAATGCCTTCAAATCTTTGCCCGGAATCCAGGGTAAATAAAAACCGCCTCTTTTGGAGGCGGTTCTGTTATATTCAGTTAGTTGTTCCTTTATATACAATAAGCACCTCCGTTGTTTACAGTTATAATAATGACGATCACAATGACTGTGAGAGATGCGATGACATTATGTAAACTGTTCTTCAACATTGGCGTTTGTTGTATTGCGAATATACCGCCTAATTTTTAATCAATCAAAAAATAAACAAAGAACTGTAAAGAGTTTAAAGTTGAAGGACTAGGTTTAAAATTCCTTCCTCCACTTTTATATTATCGTTGACTTTCTCAACTCTATATTAGATTTATTTACATCACCTGAGATCCTGCCATGTATATACTCACAAACGAGCTCCCCAATGGTGGAGGTAAAATAAAAATTAACCGGGTCAATATCTTTTGTTACAAATAAATTATCGATTGTCCATTGTACAGCATTACGTACCAACGCAGCTTCTTCCTGCAGGTTAAAGTAATCCAGCATCATGGCGGCAGATAAAACAGAACCCAGCGGGTTGGCTATATCTTTTCCTGCGGCCTGCGGGTAAGAACCATGTATGGGTTCAAACAAGGCGGTAGTATTACCTACCGATGCGGATGGTAATAATCCCAGTGAACCGCTGATAACACTAGCCTCATCACTGATAATATCTCCAAACAGGTTCTCCGTCAGTATCACATCAAACTGCTTTGGATTAAGTATGATCTGCATGGCTGCATTATCTACAAACAAAAAGTCCAGCTTTACATCCCTGTATTGTTCTGAAATTTCCTGTACCACTTTACGCCACAGCCTGGATGTTTCGAGCACATTGGCCTTATCCACCAGCGTTAGTTTCCTTCTTCTTTGCTGTGCGGCTTTAAAAGCAAGGTGGGCAATCCTTTCCACTTCTTCCCTGCTGTACAGGCAGTCGTCTGACGCCCACGTATATCCTTCGCCTGATTTCTTTTCGCCGAAATAAATACCTCCTGTCAATTCACGGTAGATTACAAAATCAACCCCGTTGATATTTTTGCTTTTTATGGGTGATAAATGATGTAAAGATTCGTATGCATTAATAGGCCGTATATTGGCATATAACTGTAAAGCTTTACGGATACCCAGTATCCCCTGCTCCGGGCGAACCTTTGCCGTTGGGTCATTATCATATTTGGGATCGCCTACGGCTCCAAACAGCACAGCATCACAATCAAGACAAGTATCCACAGTTTCAGCCGGTAAGGCTGTCCCGGTTTTACCAATTGCATCAGCACCGATCAGTGCTTCCCTGAATTCAAAATGATGGCCAAATTCCTGGGCCACTGCATTTAATACTTTTACTGACTGGGCGGTTACTTCCGGCCCGATGCCGTCTCCATTTAAAAGGGCAATACGTTTGTTCATGAGGTTCGAGTTTTATACAGGGTTAAAATCTTTCGCTGAAATGGTTCTCCTGCTGCGCTGGTGCCGGCATAATACCCGGCACCAAATGCGCCGCAGATCAATGGGTGTTGTAAATCACCACAAACAATCGTTAAAGCTGGTTGTAATAAAACCAGTTCGGGACTTATTTTTTCATAAGCAGTCCCAGAGCAAGAATGGCCGTAGCCATTAAATGAAAAGAATCTGCCAGTTGGTTTGACAATTTCCCTTTCAAAAAACAGTTTAAATAATATTTTAAATATTTTTTCTATTTTATTAATTATTAAATACTTGAAACAAAATTAATATGCCTCTATTGAGCTACTGCATTTGCAGATGCCTGGAATTGGTTTACCATTACAGACAGGTCGTCATCATTCACTTCTTTTTTGGTATCTGCAACCACTAAAAAGTTCTGGTATAAAGTATCTACCTCATCCCGGTTAAATTCAAAGCCGAGTTTACGGAAACGGTGCGCCAGTGCACTCCTGCCACTGCGTGCTGTGAGTACAATTTTAGAACCGCAGGCACCCACATCCACCGGATCAATGATCTCGTAGGTAAGTGCATTCTTTAAAAAGCCATCCTGGTGAATACCGGATGAATGAGAAAAAGCATTGCTGCCCACGATAGCTTTATTGGGTTGCACCGGCATACGCATTGTATCGGCCACCAGCAGGCTCATGGGGTTCAGCATTGCTGCATTAATATCTGTATAAAAGCCAAGTTCTTTGTGCTGTTTGATCACCATCACCACTTCTTCTAAGGAAGTATTACCAGCCCTTTCACCTAATCCGTTGATGGTACATTCGATCTGCCTGGCTCCCGCAATTACACCCGCAATGGAGTTTGCTGTAGCCAAACCAAGATCATTGTGGCAATGACAGGATAAAATTGCTTTATCAATATTGGGCACATTGTTCATCAGGTAAGCGATCTTTTCGCCATACTGATGGGGAAGGCAATAACCGGTTGTATCAGGAATATTTACAACTGAAGCACCCGCCGCAATTACAGTTTCCACTACTTTCGCCAGGTAGTCATTATCGGTTCGGCCGGCATCTTCTGCATAAAACTCCACATCTTCCACAAAGTTCCTCGCCCATTTTACAGCTTGTGCCGCCCTTTCCAAGATCTCTTCCCTGGTGGCGTTGAATTTTGATTTTATATGAAGATCGGAAGTGCCGATACCGGTATGTATCCTTGGCCTTACTGCATGTTTTAACGCAGCCCCGGCAGACTCAATATCTTTCTGTACCGCACGGCTGAGCCCGCAAACAGAAGCATTTTTGATGATCGCTGATATCTGGCTAACCGAGGCAAAATCGCCGGGAGAAGAGATAGGGAAACCAGCTTCGATGATATCAACACCCAGTTCTTCCAGTTTGAGCGCCAGCTCAATCTTTTCCTTTGTATTCAGTTTGCAGCCTGGCACCTGTTCTCCATCCCTGAGGGTGGTGTCGAATATTTGTATCTTGTTAGCCGTCATAGATTTATTACATTTTTATATGAAACGGAGCGATTAAATTTGTAAGAATTTGAGTTCAAGCAATCCCCTCTTAAAACACAGCGTACGAATATAATATGATACAGTATTTTTGACAGAACATATTCAGCGTAGTTTTACGGCTTATAAGCAGGCTTATTTTAACTGAAACCCAATACCAGTAAGGATTTTAAAGAAATTAAATTACGATGCCTAACCGCAGTACAGATACGCTTTTTCTCCTCATAAAATCCCTTGAAAAGGGAGAAAAACGCAATTTCAAGTTGTATGCCAACCGGAACTCCTCTTCCAGTGAGGAACTAAAAGTGGTACAACTCTTTGATGCCCTGGACAAAATGGACCTGTATGATGAGGCGCTCCTGCTGAAAAAGAACAAGGGGATCATGAAGCAGCAGCTCAGTAACCTGAAGGCACATCTTTACAAGCAAATACTGGCCAGCCTGCGGGTGCTGGATGATGAAGCTAATATCGATGTCCTTTTGCATGAACAGATGGACTATGCCAGGATACTGTATAATAAGGGGCTGTACTATCAAAGCCTGCGGATACTGGACAAAGCCAAGGAAATAGCCAAAGCAAACAACCAGTTCACGTTTGTACAGCAGGTATTGTTCTTTGAAAAAAAGATCGAAGCTTTATACATTACCCGCAGTATGCAGGACAGGGCTGACAGCCTTAGCATACAGTCTGATGAAATTAAATGCTCCCTCTCACTGGTCTCGGACCTCTCCAACCTGGCGCTGCAATTGTACAGCTGGTATATTAAACATGGGCATAGCCGGAATGAAAAAGAAGCTGCGGAAGTGCAGGAATTTTTTAATGAAAGGCTTGGCGAAAAAGCAGTAAAGTGTAAAAGTTTTTATGAAAAACTATACCTGTACCAAAGCTATTGCTGGAACTATTTTATAAAACAGGATTTTCCGCAGTATTACCGTTACACTCAAAAGTGGGTTGATCTTTTTGAAGAGTCCCCCTTCATGATCCAGGTTGAAACAGGGCATTACATAAAGGGAATGCATAACCTGATGGGCGCTTATTTTGACCTGGCTAAGCATGAAAAGCTAAGTGAAACGCTGGAAAAGTTTGAACAGTTTTGTGAATCAGCTGTCGCAAAACAAAACATCAACAACCGCATTCTCTGTTTTGTATACCGTACGATCTCTATCTTTAATAAGCATTTCCTGGAAGGCAGTTTTAGCGAAGGCACTAAAAGAGTTCCTGAAATTGAAGCAAACCTTAAGGAATATGAATTGTACGTGGACAGGCACCGCATCCTGGTATTTTACTATAAAATAGCTTGTCTTTACTTTGGCAGCGGTGATTATGAAAAAACAATTGATTACCTGAATAAGATCATTAACTGGAAGGTTGACCTGCGTACCGACCTTCAATGTTATTCCCGCCTGCTGCACCTGATTGCACATTATGAGCTGGGCAATGAACAAATTCTTGATCACCTGATAAAATCGGTGTACCGGTTTATGGCCAAGATGCAGAACCTGAGCGTGGTGGAGGAAGAAATATTTAAATTTATCCGCAAGTCATTCAGTTTATCAGTAAGGAACATAAAGCCTGAGCTGGAAAAATTATTAATAAAACTAAAAACCCTGCAGAGCAACCGTTTTGAAACAAGGGCTTTTATTTATCTTGATATTATTTCCTGGATAGAGAGCAAACTGGATAATATTCCCGTACAGGAAGTATTAAAGAAAAAATTTGTAACCCAATAGGCGTTAACTTAAAAAAAAGTACATGAGATCATTATTGCAGTTCTTCCTGTTGTTATCAACTTTATCTGTAACAGCCCAGCAAAAAGTAAACCTGTTAGTGGGCACTTACACCGGTGCAGGCAGTAAAGGAATATATATTTACAACTTTGATACTAAAACAGCAAAAAGTAAATTGCTCAGTACCACATCCATCTCCAATCCATCTTTTCTTGCTGTTTCTCCTGATAAAAAATATGTGTATGCAGTAACAGAAGATGCGGATTCCACCAATAATGGCGGCGGTATTGCAGCCTATTCATTTAATAAAAGCACGGGCAAACTAAGTTTATTAAACAGCCGGCATTCGGGGGGTAACCATCCCTGCTATGTTGCGTGTGACCATACCGGTAACTGGGTGTTCCTGGGCAATTATACCAGTGGCAATTTCTCTTTGTTCCCCATTAATAAAGATGGCAGCCTTGGCACTTTAAAAAATTCGGTACAGCATTTTGGGAACGGCCCCAATAAAGAACGACAGGAAAAGCCCCATGTGCATGGCACCTTTATAAGCAACGATAACAAATTGATCCTGGTTCCCGATCTTGGTACAGATAAAGTAATGCTGTATCATTTTGACGCTGCTACCGGTGTTTTAACAGATGCTAAAACACCTTTCATACAGTTACCAGGTGGTGCAGGCCCAAGGCATCTTGCATTTTCAGCTTCTCAAAAATATATTTATGTGATGGAGGAAATGACGGCTGCTGTAGCCGTTTTCAGTTCAGCAGATGGCAATTACAAATTGCAGCAGACCATCAGTGCGGTTCAGGAAAATTATAAGGGAGAATTAAGCGGTGCTGATATCCATGTATCACCCGATGGGAAATTCTTATATGCCAGTTGCCGTGGGGAAGCGAACAATATTGCTATCTACTCTATTGACAGCAAGACAGGTATCCTTACGCTGGCCGGGCATCAATCAACGCTGGGCAGCAAGCCACGTAATTTCAATTTTGATCCTTCGGGTAATTTTTTACTTGTGGCCAACCAGGAAAGTAATGATATTGTGATATTCAGGATTAATCATAAAACTGGTTTACTGACAGACACGGGTAAACGAATTAATGTACCTAACCCGGTTTGTATAAAATGGATTAAATAAAGACATTCAAAATAAAAAGCCCCTCTTGTTCAGAAGGGCTTTTTATTTATACTAAATATCTTAATTACCATTTATCTACTTCTTCAGTACTACCATTGTCAACCGGGGCTGCAGTTTCAGCAGCTTTCGGCGCTTCGGCAACAACTGGTTCGGTTTTAACTTCTGCTGCTGCAGCACCACTACCATTTGAAGACGGTGCATCTTCACCTTCATAAGGTGTATCATGGTTAAATGCATCAAAGTCAAAATCAGGCATCAGTTCTGTTTTTACATAATCAACAGCTTCTCCAAGACCTTTAATGAATTTGTTGAAATCTTCTTTGTATAAAAATATTTTATGCCTGTCGTAACCATCAGAGTCAAAACGCTTACGGCTTTCTGTAATAGTTAAGTAGTAATCATTACCACGGGTTTCTCTTACATCAAAAAAATAAGTCCTGCGCTTGCCGGCCTTAATACGTTTGCTGTAAACACTTTCCATTTTTTTGTCATTGTTCTCGTACGCCACAATTGTAAATTTTAGATTAGGATAATATATTAAGAATTTTTTATCCCGGCAAAGATAGTTTTGTTTTTGATATGGCAAAATAATGCTTTTCGAATTTTTACCGCTTTATTTTAGACAAAATATCCACGGCGGTCTATTCAGAAGCCTCCTGCGATTGTTGCCGGGCATACATTTCAGCGTAGTAGCCATTCTGACGGATAAGCGTGGCATGTGTGCCCTGCTCTGCAATTTTGCCTTCTTCTATTACTATTATCCTGTCAAACTCAAGCAGGGAAAAAACCCTGTGGGTTATGATGATGGAGGTTTTATTTTTCAGGTATGCATTAAGGTTACCAAGAATTTCTTTCTCTGTTTTAGCATCCACCGCACTCAGGCAATCGTCAAAGATAACAATCGATGGATCTTTTATTAAAGCCCGGGCAATGGATATTCTTTGCTTTTGGCCTCCGCTCAGTGTTACGCCTCTTTCACCTATCATTGTATCATACCCTTCAGCAAACTGAATAATTTCTTTATGTACACTCGCCTGCTGTGCAGCTTTCAGCACATTATCTTTACCGGCATTTTCAATTCCAAAGCCTATATTATTGGTAACAGAATCACTAAACAGAAATACATCCTGGGGTACATAACTCAGTTGTTTACGTAACCAGTGAAGATCGATTTTAGTAAGCGGAACACCATCATATAATATCATTCCTTCCTGCGGGTCATACATACGCAGCAGCAGCTGGGCAATAGTTGTTTTGCCTGACCCGGTACGGCCAATGATAGCAACCTTTTCTCCTTTTTTTACAGACAATGAGAAATTTTTAACGGCCCTGATACCGGTATGAGCGTAGGTAAAACTAACATTGGAAAATTCAATATGCCCGTTAAAGGATGGTTTTAATTTCTCAGGAGGATCCTGTATAACCGGTTCTGTCTGCAAAAATTCGTTTATCCGTTTCTGTGAGGCTGCTGCTCTTTGTGTCATACTGGCCGTCCAGCCGATGGCACTTACAGGAAAAGTAAGCATCTGGATATACATCACAAATTCAACAATTACGCCCACTTTAATACTGCCATTCACAACATCCAGCCCGCCCACCATAATGGTAAGCAGGGTACTCACCCCTATCAGTAAGGCCATGCTGGGAAAATAGATCGCTTCTGTCTTAGCAAGGCCCAGTGCATTCTTTTTATATTCTTCACTGTTACTGGCGAAGAAACCCAGCATAGCCTTTTCCTGCACGAATGATTTTATTACCCGTATACCGCTATATGACTCCTGGGCATTTACTGTAAGATCACTCAGCAATGCCTGTATGCGTTCACTTTTTTTGTTGATGATTGTATTTACAAAATAAATGGTGATGGCCAGTATCGGCAGTGGTGAAAGAGCCACCAGGGTAAGTTTGGGACTGGTTTTGAACATGAAATAAATGCTGAAAACAAGCACAGCCGCAAGGTTGATAAAATACATGATCGCCGGACCTGTATACATTCTCACCCTGCTTACATCTTCTGAAATACGGTTCATCAGGTCGCCTGTACTGTGGGTTTTATAAAAGCCCATATCAAGCTGCTGGTAGTGACTGTATACTTCGTTCTTCTGGTCATACTCTATCAACCTGCTCATTACTATGATGGTCTGCCGCATCAGGAACATAAAAAAACCGCTTATGATGGCCAGTACCAGGAGAAGAATACCACACCATACTATTTTTTGACCCACTGGTTCTTGTTCCACATAGCTGATGATATGCTGTACCAGTATATCTTTTTCTTTCCCGTTTTGAAGCGAAGCCCCTGCTTTGGATTCAAGGTGATCAACAACAGTATCCACCACGTAGCTGGTGAGTTGCGGCGCCAGTATCCTGAAGTAATTGGTTAGAATAATGAAAATAATACCAAGCAGAAAACGCCAGCGGTGTTTAAAAAAATACCTGTTAAGCGAAGCAAGGTGTTTCATGCGGACAAATGTAAATGAAATGAAAGGTATATGTGGTAAGGTTTGGACAGGCGGTATTTATTAAAAGCTACTTACAGGCTCTCTAATAAATTATATTGCTTATTCCCTAAATATTTTTGAAATATTTCCAGGTTATTTTTATCCTGCAATGCCCTTAAATGCCGCTCATGGTGCATATCAGTACCTACAAGATCTGCCAGGTCATTTTCCAGGATATATTTTGCTGCTTTTACCACAGCCTTTCCATAATATCCTGTAAGTGATAATAAATTTACCTGCAGCAGAAAGCCCATATCTTTCAGGTGGCCATATTCATCATAATCATTGTGGTAAAAAAAATACCTTTCAGGATGAGCCATGATAGGTTTATATCCTCTTGAGACCAGGTCAAAAGATATTTCATTCAGGTTGGTGGTGGGTGTGGCGTAAGACTGTTCTGTCAGTATTATTTTACCATGAATTGGAAGCAAAGTTTCATTGTTATGAAGCAGTTTTAGAAAGTAGTCGTCCAGCATATATTCTGCCGCAGCACTTATTTCAACCTGGATATTATTTTCCCTGCAGGCAGTATTTAATTTTTCGAGTGCCTCATTAATTATTTCCGGTGTATTACGGTACATATCACCTATAACATGCGGGGTGGCCACCGTTTTACGTATACCAATATCATAAAGCCCTTTTACCAATTTCAGGGATGTTTCTATATTGGGAGAGCCGTCATCGATACCCGGCAGGATATGCGAATGTATATCTGTAGTGACAGGAAGCGGTATAGCAACGCCGGAACTCTTCTCTTTTTTCTTAAAAATGCCAAACATAATTTTTAGATTTCGCTTCTGACTAATCCACTACCTTATGAAACAAAGTATAATAATACTGGTGCAGTTTTATCAAGGGCTTTAAAACAGAAGCCAGGAATGGAAGAGGTATCTGGTTCTTTTTCATCGCAAGGTAATCACGGCGGTTTGCACGGAGCCTTGTTTTAATATTCCGGTTGCTCTGTCCTCCCACCCTCATTTTTACGATAAGCCTGGGAAGGTATTTAGCGCTGATGCGGTAACGGTACAGGTACCTCGCCATAAACTCGTAATCAGCGGCCGTATAATAATGTGTCTCATACCCGCCCAGTTCCTCCAGCAAACAGGATTTGAAGTAAAAGGTAGGATGGGCAGGCATCCATCCATAATTAAACCTGAAACGTTTGTATGTAAATCCCTTCCAGTACCGGATAACTTTTCTCGTATTCTGTTTATCCACATATACGAGGTCACCATACACCGAATCCACTTTATTTTCTTCAAAGCACTTTACAATAGATTCAATTGCGTCCGGCGAAGCAAGCATATCATCACTGTTCAGTATGCCTATAATATCACCGGTAGCCATTTTCATTCCTTTATTGATCGCATCATACATACCGCGGTCATTTTCTGATATCCACCTGGTAATATGATTATCAAAATTCTTTATTATATCCAGTGTACCATCTGTTGAACCTGCATCCACCACGATATGTTCTATAGCAGGATAGGTTTGTGATACAACAGAATTGATACACTCCTGCAGGTGCGTGGCAGAATTATACGTAGCTGTTATTATCGTTACTTTCATCAAAAAACCATTAACCTGTTCTAATATGCCTGCACCGGGAAAACATTGTATATTTTCCACTGGCAAAATATATGTGTAATAAGCAGCAAAATAGTCATTTTTCAGTAAATGAAAACCAACAGGTTAAACAGTATTAATTAATTATAAGATAATAAGGGTTTACCCCAAAAAATGAAAAATATAAAGTGGAGATCCGGGAAGGAGAAAAGAAAAGCAGTATTTAATGGCGGGATATAATAATATTTTCCATAACGAGCATGTCCATATTCGTTCTTAAATAACAATTAAGTGCTTCCTCAGGTGTGTTTACGATTGGTTCGTTCTCGTTAAATGAAGTATTTAGCAGAATCGGGATGCCTGTTTTTTTCCTGAAGGCATCAATAAGATTATAGTAGGCCGGAGAGATATTTTTATCGACTGTTTGAAGCCTGCCTGTACCATCTGTATGTGTTACTGCAGGTATTTCATGCTGCCTGCTTTTTTTTATCGGGAACACCTTTTCCATAAATGGAACTGGTTCATCCAGTTCAAAAAAATCTGACACGTATTCTTTTAGTATAGATGGAGCAAAGGGCCGGAAGCTTTCACGTCTTTTGATCTTAAGGTTAAGGATCTCTTTTGCATCTGTCCTCCTTGGATCAGCCAGTATAGAACGGCCCCCCAATGCCCTTGGTCCAAATTCTGCACGGCCATTCATCCAGCCAACCACTCCCCCATTAACCAGGCACTGGGTAATCTTTTCAAAAAACGCTTCGCCTTCACACTCTTCAAAAGCTATTCCTTTTTGCCCGAGCACCTGTTTAATTTCTTCATTACTGAAACGGCTCCCGGTGTAGGCGCTCATTACCGGTGGCTGACGCTCAGTCTTTAATACCTGGTGCTGTACGAACAGCGCTGCCCCCATTGAAATACCAGCATCATGACCAGCCGAGGGTATATAAACATTTTTGAATGAAGTATTACGGGTTATTTTTCCATTGGCTACACTGTTTTGCGCCACCCCGCCTGCAATACAAACATTTGTAAGTCCCGTGCGCTTGTGGAGGTGTTCAAGTATATGAAAAATCACTTTTTCTGTTACTGATTGTACTGATGCTGCCAGGTCTTTGTGATATTGTGTTAACGGCTCTTCTTTTTTTCTTTGTGCGCCAAATTCGGCTACCATTTTATCAGAAAATAAAGGGGCCACCAGCGGTATGTTATCGTCCCCGTAAGAAATAATGCCTTCGGTTGCAGACCTGAAATAATCAAGATTTAATTTAAAAAGTCCATCACTGGTGAGTTTAACCACATTACTTAACTTGCCTGTATACTTTGCTTCTCCATATGGAGCCATTCCCATTACTTTATATTCATCACCATAGTGCGGAAAACCCAGCAACTGAGTAAATGCGGTATAAAAAAGACCGATGGAATGAGGAAAATCAACGGAATCAAGCACTTCAAACTGATTTCCTTTTCCAACAGCTGTCATCGTTGTTGAAAAATCGCCGGAACCGTCAATGGAGAGGCAGGCGGCTTCATCAAAGGGAGAAGCAAAAAATGCAGAAGCAATGTGGCTTCTGTGGTGTTCTACCTGGTGTATCTTTCCCAAAAAAACGGATTCAGGCAAGCCTGATATAACGCTTAATTCTTTTTCAATACCTGCAACTTTCTTTGTATTGGCAAGCCTGTCTTTTACCACTCTAATGCTTCCGAAAGGATTTGCAGCAAGGAATAATAATTTTTTTAAAAATTTAGCTTTGGGGTCCCTGCCAATAGCAAAATGGTCCACCTGCTCAAAGCCAATACCGGCTTCCTTTAAACAAAATTCGATTGACAGTTTGGGAAAACCTGCCCAATGCTTTACCCTCGTAAACCTCTCTTCTTCGATGGCAGCCAGCATTTTGCCATTTACAAAAATTGCTGCCGATGAGTCTGCATGATATGCATTAATACCTACTATTATCAAGGGAAATAAAAATTAAAATTGAAAATAAATGAATTGACTGATTGGCCTCAGGAAAATTATTACCAGTGCAATTGCTACAGATAAAACCGCCACCCGTAGAAAAGAACCTGCGGCTTTGCCCTCAAGCAATGGTTTGACATAGGTTGTAAACAGGTAAGCAAGTATGATAAGTAACAATATCATAAAGGTAATGAGGTAATTATTTTCCCTCATACCCAACCAGGTGTACTGACCCGGGGTTATAATTTTTTTAAAATATTCACCCACACCTTTTAGTGTTGTTACCCGGAATGGGATCCAGCCAAGCATTAAAAATGGAAGTGAGATACACCAGCCGGCAATATTGCGGAATGTGGTATTGATGCCTTTTGTATATTTTAACGAAAGCCGGTGTAGAGTTACCAGTACAGCGTGGTACAATCCCCAGATAACAAATGTCCAGTTGGCGCCATGCCAAAAGCCCATAATAGCCCATGTTGCAAATAAAGCAATATAGCCTTTAAGGGTGGATGCATTTTTAATTTCCGAAATTGCCTGCTGCTGATCATACTCCACTTTTTTACCGCATAAAGGGAGGTAGAGATAATCTTTGATCCAGTTAGATAAAGAGATATGCCAGCGTTTCCAGAAAGCTTTGGGGGAAACTGCCATGTACGGAAAATTAAAATTCTCAAAAAAATGAATACCCATCATTTTGGCACAACCAATGGCAATATGTGAGTAGGCACAAAAATCAAAGTATATCTGGAAACCAAAAAGAAAGGCCAGTGTCCAAACATCTATCGCACTCAGGCTGGCACTGTCTATTGCATATCCCTGGTCAACTAACGGAGCAATATTATCTGCCAGTACTACTTTCAGGAAAAGACCAAACACAAGCCGCTTAAATCCTTCGTTTATATAATTCCAGTTAAAGGATACCCTCTTTGCAAATTGCGGTAAAATGTCAGAAGCCCGCAATACAGGTCCTGCAATCAAATGGGGAAAGAAAACCAGGAAATTTAAATAGCTGATGAAATTCCGCTCTGGTTTTATATGACGCCGGTATACGTCTACCGTATAACTTATTGTTTCAAATGTATAAAAGCTGATACCAATGGGCAGAATGATTTCAGGAACAGGCAGCACAACCTGGCCACTTCCAAAAGTATTAAGCAGCGACTGCAGGTTGCCTGTAAAGAAAACAAGGTATTTGAAATAAAAAAGTAAGCCCAGGTTTAAGATTAAACTGAGTATGAGAAAGTTCTTTCGTTTTACAGGATCCTGTCTTCTGTCAATTTCGAGGGCTACAAAATAATCCAGTATTGCAGCAAAGATGAGCAGCAAGGTATATTGCGGTTTCCAGAATCCATAAAAAACCATACTCATAGAGGCCAGCATCCACAACCTGGCGGTTTTGGGCAACAGCCAGTAAAGCAAAACCACAATTGGCAGGTAGATCAGGAAAGTAAGTGAATTAAATATCATCGGATCTTATTACTGGTAAGTGTTTTAAAGATTGTATCTGCCAGTAACCGGTGGCCAGGTTCCTGGAAATGCATAAAATCAGTTTCCCCTTCGCCTGTAAAGGAGCTTGTTGAACTCTTAACACCCCAGTATTTTGCAGGTACAATATTTTCCAGGTTTATAAATTTTGCTCCATACAGGCGACATTCCTTCTCCACATCGTTTTTAAAATTTGTATATGCCGTTATATCATATGGCAATGGCACATCATTCCTTACAGGCGGAATGTAAACCAGCAACATAATTTTTTTATCAGCGCAATACTGAAGAATGTTTTTAAAAGCTTTATAATTATCCCTGAACCTGCCTGGAATCATTTTTCGCTGGGTGCCGGGTTTAATACCGAGCACCTGGTTACGAAGCAGGTAGAGATCATTAAACAAATTGCCCCTGAAATCGGGTCTGGCCCTCCATACGCTCCAGTAATCATCCATTTTTTTATTAAGATATCTTTCTGATATATCCTGTGCTGTTTCCTTTATCCCACTATAGTCATCATCTTTACTAACGGCAACGCCTGTGTCACGTGTTATAAGCCCGGTTATTGCCGGCAGTCCTTCAAAATACGCACTGTCTTTTTTTATTCCTTCGGCCACAGCAGTAATGGCAATTTCATCCCTGATACCATCTTCTCTCATATCATCATAAAAAACAGGCATGATCATTTGCTTTATTTCCAGCAGTTGGGAGTAATAAAGAACTGATACAAGAAATTCCTGGAGATTTGCGTTTGGATAACTGGCACCTAATACTTCTGTATTCAATACAGAGAGCGAATCAAAAAAATACTGTATGGTATTATACTGACCCGGCTGATACTGGTTAACACCATGCAACTGAGAATTACCAAGCCAGAGCCATACATTCTTTTTACCACGCCTGTTCCAGCCTTCTTTATAAAGACTGATACCAGCAGGACTTTTGATATGAACAGGGTAATTATCTATCACAGGATAAAAGCTGGATGTCCCTTTCCCCAATCCAATTTCTTCAGCTTTTCTTACCGAGCTCTTATAATAATACAATAAACCTGTTGCAAGAGCAATTGGTAAAAGTATATTGAATAAAGGTGATTTTATTATTCGCATATTGTTTGGTAAAAAAGTAGCTTTAATTTAAAGAGAACATGGCTTTGTATTGTTTCTTTAATGCAGCAGTATCTGCTTTCTTCCCGGCAAAAGCTACAGCGGCGGTCCCCCATTCCACGTACTCACCTGCAGTGAGAGAAGCAAAAAAATCAATGGCGGCTGTGATGCTGTCAATATCTGCTATATCAATGTTAATACCGGCTTTGTTTTCCCTGAGATTATTCCACGGAGTGAAAAAACTTGTTATTACAGGTTTGCCGGCGCTGAGGGCTTCATTAATGGCATGTCCGAAATTTTCGCTTTTACTTGGCAAAATAAAAACATTGTTTTCACCAAGCAGGTTTTCAACAGCTTCAGGAGCAACTTCGCCATGATAGTTGACCTGGATGTTAGCTGGTAATTTTAAAATTTCCTGCTGGCATTGCAGCCAGTAAGCAGGTTCCTTTACGGGTCCGTAAATATTATATTCAATATAGCTTCTGCAATGCCGGAGCGCCTGTATAACAAGCAGGTGGTTTTTCATCGGGCTTATCAATGCCACAGATACCAGCTTTAAACGGCCTTCTTCCTTTATGCTCACTGAATTATTTAATAGTCTTGGAAAGTTGGGTGCAATATGTACCCGTACTTTTTCACCGAAAACCTGCTGTATATATTTTTTTTCCTGTTCATCCACCGCATGAAATTCGTACCGGCGCTGTAATCCTGCCAGTTTCCAGCATAAAAGAAAAACTCTTTTCTTAAAACTTTTCTGCGACAGTGCCCCGGGATGCAGCATCCCCCGGGCAGATATAATTTTTTTAGGCGCATTGCAAAAGAGCAGCGGAAATACAGAATAGAATAAAGAATATATCCCATTTACAAATATGATATCCGGTTTAATGTCCCTTGAGATTCTTGACAATAAATGCCGCTTTTGATTTTTATCCTGGCAATACCAAATGGCTGTATTTGAAGTGTACTCTACCCAACAGTCTGTCTTTACATTCAAAACAGATCCGTCCGCATCTTTATCTGAACAGACTATTTTAAAGTTAATGCCATCTCCATCCAGTTGTTCCACCAGGTTTGCCACAGAGCGGATAGGCCCGCCGGCTTTGTAGGCCGGGCTAAACCATTCAATAAAAATAAGTACTACGGGAGTTTTAATAACTGGAGTTTGTGCGGTTACAAAACATTATTGCTGTTATGATTTTTTAAAGACCTGTCAAACAGGTACATCATTAAAAAAACAAACAGGTACGCAACAATATTAAAAAAGGTATGGTGACTTATGCCGTTGAAAATAGTTGTTTTATTATTCCGGGCCAATATAAGCAATGCGATCCGCAGCACATTTAATATCCATATAATGATAAAACCAGCAACGACCCAGGAAATTTTCTTTTTGACACTTCCTGTATTGGCTATTACAAAAGCAGCCCAAAAGCTCATGATGCCGTACCCAAGACAGGAATATACCATGTGAATTCCGTAGCCATTTTTTAGCCGCACATTGTATTCTCCTTCCATTACTGTATCATAATTCATTGCAGACAAAAAGAAACGTGCCCCGCCAATAATTGATTTTCGCAAAAAAGAGATGTAATCAAAATACTTATCTGCAAAAGAAAAATACACCCCACCAGGTGTGGTAATGCCTATCCACAATAAAGTACCAAAATATAAGAGACAGAAAAAGAACAGGAATTTAACCAGGTAAGCTGTAAAGTTTTTATTTTTTAGCATGGCAGAATATTACCAGGTCTTTTCTTACAAAGAAATTTTCAGTTAAGCCCCTGGAGAAGCAGCAATACGTTTCCGGCCATTTCCTCTTGATTCAAATATAAAGTTGAAAAAGTACACTAAAAAGAAAATGAGAAAAGTAGCTTTTACAAGGTGACCGAATGATGTTTGAAGTTCACAATCTGGCCTGATCGGGTAATAAAAGATCAATGGCGAAAAAAGCAGGAGCATGGGAAACCGGGAACTGTATTTGTATAGCTGTGTGAGCACCTGGCTGTAAATAAATCCAAGTATGAACATAAACAAACAGCCTCCTGCTATACCGTAATTGATGTACCCATCACCAAGAGAACTCAACCCCATCGAAGTGCCTTTTTTAAGGGGCATACCCGAATATTTCACAAAAAGTTCACGGCTGCCCGCAGTAAGTTTATTCGGTGCAAGAAACCTTGGCAAGAAAGCAGCTTCGAGTATCTGTGCCATTTCCTTTCCATTTGCAAAGGGCTCTCTTGCGGGAACATTTCTGAGTATATTGGTAACAATAAATCCCTGGTTGATCCGGATGTTACTGCTTGCCAGCGTGGCTTTGCTGAAGAGATCACCTTTCTCACTTTTTCGTTCCAGTATCTCCCCCAGGGTTTCAACCCCGGCTTCTTCGCCTGACCGCCAGGTGGCTTCCCTGTAATCGCCTTTCAGCTGCTGTATGGTAAGTGCCAGTAAACTGAATGAGACCGATATAATAACTTTTAGCCTGGTGCTTGGTTTATATTTTATGGCGAGTACACACAGAATAAATATAAGCCAGATCAAAAGATCATGAAACATTCCTTCGCCCAGTGAAGTTGTAATAATGGATACAAATACAAGGATCAGGGGGCCTCTTTTTAATTCTGTCCGCCCAAGTAATAACAAAAACAGTCCGACATATTTCAAACTGGCCAGCAGGGTAAAAAGAAAAGTAAGTTCAGATGCCACGGTGAAAGTGAGGATGCTTGCGATAAACCCGATACCTATCAGGTAATAAGGCAGGTAGGGTTGTTCCCCCCCATAGTCTGCAATTCTTTTTAAGTTAAGTTTTTCGCCTTCAAACTTTTTTGCTGTAACATGGAGCCCAAGTATAAAACAGCATACAGCCGGGAATGCATATTGAAAATACTGGGCTTCCGGCACCTGCATTTTATAATAACCACGCTGGTATTCATCCAGGCCATTATAAGCAAAGGCGGGTCCAAGAAACATTTGCAGGCACATTAAAGCTCCAAACAAATATCTTATTGGAATGATATAACCTATACTGTTAAATAAAAGTGTGAACTGGTAAATAGTAACCAGAATAGCAAAAAATGAATATGCACTTATCCCGGGGAAAAGTAATTTAATGGTAAGGGCTAATCCAATAAAATTTACCCAGTTAAAATTTGTTCTTGTTAATGTGTACATGGTATAACTATAGTCTTATACTGCGGGTGGAAGATTAGGCGTCTGCCACCAGTTTCTCCCTCAATTTTCCAAGTATATTTTCACAGAAAAAATCATGCTGAAAAAAAGCAAACCCTTTTTTTTGTATTGCTTCCAAAAGGTCAAACGATCTAAGTTCCGAAAAGTTCAATGCCATTACTTTCGGGTAAGTTTGTTTTGTAATATATTCTTTGCTACCCGTCATGATATCAGGGAACCATACATCTAACCCAGCAGCAAGGTATTCGAATATTTTGTTTGGCGCATTGTAAACATAATTTGGGATATGTCCTTTATATAACACCACGCCCACATCATACTGGCAAAGGATACCCGGCAAATCTTCGTAAGTAACACCCGGTTTAAGGTTTACAAAACCGGGCTTTAATGCCCGCAAATAATCTGCTGCTGCTGCCGTAATGTTTAAAGAATAAATATCCCATATCACCTTACCATTTTGTGCTGTCACCCAATCTGCAAACTCCCTGGTGTACATTGTATCCATACTCACAGCTCCTGCATATATAATTTTTGTAACAGCCGTAGGAATTCTGTGCGGATTTGATTTTTCTTTCCATGCCATTGGAGGATAATTGGGCAGGATAAAAGTATTCGGAATTTTCACGGGCGCCATATCCCGGATAAACATATCCATCCGGTACTGATTGGTATGAGAAACCCAGGAAGCTTCCGGGAATTCTTTCTTTTCCAACTGGTGAAAGATCCGGTTAAGCTTCATACTTGTTTCATATTCCCGGGGTGAGGTATATTCATGGTAATGTACCAGTAACGAAACATGTTTACGGTATAGCTTCTTGTATACAACAGCCGGAAAAGAAGATAATGTTTCAAAATACAGGACACGCCCGGCTTTTTTTTTTACAAGATGAAAAAGAGTGCCGGTATAGAATTTAAAATAATTCCAATAGCGTTTTACAGCCTGCAGTTCCTGCCCGGTTTCAGCAAGCCGTATGATCTTTATTCTTTTGTCATGAACATGAAAAAGAGGGATGTCTTTTGAAGAATAAGTCGAATACACATATAGCTGCTCAAGACTTTTATCCTGTTCAAGAAAACGGATCAGGTTTTGCACAGGCGGGTATAATTCAAGAGGCTGAAAATGGATGATAGCGATCTTACACATAATATACCTTACTTATTTTTTCCAGTGCCTGTGCTGCACGGGCCTTATAGGTATAACCGGAATCAAGAGAACGTTCCCGTGCATTTTGCCTCACCGCATCTGCCGCTGATTGGGAAAGTGCTAATATTTTTCTCACTTGTGTAACACAGTCGCCAAGGTCTTTGTATATAAAGATCTCTGAACCCGGTGTAAAATAAGTTTTATGATCGTCAGTATCAGTGGCCAGTTGTATCCCTCCCACACCGGGCACTTCAAAGCTCCTCATATTATGCGTATCCGGGTTATGCGGCCGCATCAGGTTTAGCTGCACCCTGTAACGGCGCAGTGTAAGCCAGAAATCATCGCCATAAGCAGGCTCAAATACTTTTATATTTTTATGATCCAGGTAATTGTTCCAGAAGTTGCCATACACATCCAGTTCCACACCTTCAGCTGCAAGCTGCTGCAGGAAATCACCACGGTGTTTATCGGGGTTTCCAAGAAAACATGCCTTCACCACTTCCTTTTGTTCAGTGCATTTTCTATAGAGTTCATCCGGAATATCAAATCCAAAAGGCAGTATCTCAGCAGGAATATGAAAGGTGGCTTCCATTTTATTTTTCACCCAGGAATTATAGGTCAGGTGCAAATCATATAAAGGAATTGAATCCGAAACATAACTGTTACCACTACCCTTTCCTGAAAAAACAAATGGACTGTCGCCATTAAAATTAACAAGCTTTATACCTTTTTGTTTTGCCCAGCGTAAAGTTTCAGGGGCAAGCTCCATTCCTTTAAACACCCATATAACATCCGGCCTGAAGGTTTCCACTGTTTTTTTAAACCTGGAGGCAATCTGTTTGATCACCTGCGACAAACCAGCTTTAAAAATGACCTTATTAAAAATGTTTTTATGATAGTAATCATAGAAAATACTTTGTGCCGGAAAATGAAACACTTCCACCCCCAGTTCACGAAGATATCTCACATAAAAATTTTCTATGGCATACACTTTATCCGAACCAACGATATAAATCTTCACCTTTTGTATTTTATGCTGAAGGATTATTAACTTTCCGGATCAAACTGTTGATCACACCATAGTGAGCCTTCTCCTGGAATTGCACGGCAATTGTGTGTGAATATTCTCCCATTCTTTTCCTGTCTGCTGCAGAATTGAACAACAGTTTTATTTTTTCTGCCAGCTCGGGGATATTGCCAAATTGATATACATATCCATTCCGGCCGGGCTGAACATCATCATTGTCGCCAAAGCTGCCGCAACGGTCACTTAATACTACGGGACATTGCATGTAGATGGCCTCGCTTATCGCAATGGAATGGTGATCCATAGAGGCAGGGTGAACATAAAAATCAGAAGCTGCATAATACCCCGGCAGTTTATCAATATCAACAAAGCCAACGAAGTTTACTTTGCTTTTTTTAAGTGTTATTGCCTTCTTTTCCCATTCTTCCTGCTTTTCACCTGAACCAAGGATCAACAAATGCAGGTAGATACCTTCCTGCTCCAGCAGGTGCATGGCTTCAATGATGTGGTCCTGGTTTTTCCATGGAGCTAATTTCCCCACCACGGAGATAACCATTTCATCCGGGTGTATATTATGCTGCTGCCTGGTAGCAGCACCAAGTGAATGCCTTTGCTCAAAACAATCTTTATAAAATTCTATATCGATTGGAAAATGCATCCGTATCAACTGTTCCTCCTTCACATTCAGCCGCCGGTAAAATTCTTCATTTGCATCGCCAACGGTAAGAAAGTAATCAATCTTTGCGAAATAATAGCGCAGGTAAACCGATTTTAACCATTCTACCAGGTGGCTGCGCTGGCGTGTAAGCTCACTGTCGGAAATGTAAGCGAGTTTCTTATTATTCTTATTTGCCCATTTGTATGCCCTGCGCTGAAATTTTTGAAAATAACCATAAACGATCACCACATCGGGATTGTGCTTTTCCAGTTCAGCATCGAGTGAAGGGGCATCAAGATTTTTATCGGCTCTTAAAGCAACTTCACCGTTAAGAAATACGTGATCAAATTTATCCAGTTGAAGGTTACCCCATACAATCTCTTTTTTAAAACTTTCATCCTCATATTTTTTATATCCAAGCGCTGAAGCAAAAAACACCTTAAGGCTGATATCCTTGTTTTTTGCAAAACTCACATATTGCGGACAAAAATGCTGTATGGGATGAGACACAACCAGCGCTATCCGTAATTTATTCTGCATATAAGAGTTTTTCAATTTTTTGAATCTGTTTTTGATAAGTGTTGGATGCTGCATAACAACGCCGCTCTTCCTGCAATGCAGGTGAATTGTAATGGTGGATATTCTTAATCACTTCATTGAATAGTGGCAAAAGATGGGCATTGCTGTCTCTCTCCGCTACCATCTGCACCAAATTGGGAAGCGCCGCATAAGTGGTTATATTATTGGCAACGATCACTTTTCCTGTACTGATATATTCCATTACCTTATGATAATTCGTTCCCTTGCTCTGGTCTTTATTCACATCATAACAGATCAGGAAGGCGTCAACGCCCTGTATTGCTGTTGCCAGCTTTGCAGATGGAACCGCCCCGTGCAGGATAACATTTTCCAGCTGCTTCAATGCTGCAATAAACTGGCTGCTGATGTCATCGGCTGCTCCGCCGATATTTGACTGGGCTGAATTAACAGGGCCCCAGAAATTAAAGACTATATCCCTGTTTGTTTTAATGATCTCCAGCAATACTTCCCTGTCTATATCATTACGGGTAAGATTACCCGAAAAACCTACATGTATGCTGTCATTATTAACTTTTGGAGCTGCCGCATTCAAAAAATCAGTTGACACCCCATGATTGATAAAGTACGAAGGGATATTGTACGAATGGTATTTTTGTAAGATCTCTTTTGTAACAGAAAATATTACCTGTGCTCCCCTGGCGGACTGCATGGCTTCTTTATTAAGCGGCTCATCCACCGGGTGAAATACCCTGTACATATTTGGAAAATATTTGAACGGGTATAAATTCCCGATATCAAATGACCATACGATGTCAATTTTGCCCGGTATTTTTTTTATAATTCTCCGCAGGTGAAACTTCATCAGCCAATGAAAAATACTCATTATATGAAATTTCAACTTATAAGGGAATGGCAGCGCATGATCGATAATAAAAAGATTGGGATGTGCTTCCGACTTTTTTAAAGCAATACCTTTTTTCAAACCCGTTTCAGCAGGGGGATTTAAAAAGTAGACCGTATTGCCCAGCTTTGCCAGTTCAATTGCATAATGATGTTTCGACAGGTATATGGTACCCCATGATTGCGGGGAAAGAACCAGTATTGTTTTATTATGTAAACCAGCGGTGGGCATCTGAAATCACTAATTTATCTTATCCGGTTACAGGCTCACTAACAAAATTTTTATTCAGTCCTATCACCAATTCCCCATGTTCAAAAAAGCTAAAGTTATTTTCCAGCAGTATTGATTTCACCTGGTCAGCTATATTATATTCATGATGAATTTCAATAGCAATGATCTTTGTTTTATCAAGAAACCCTCTTGCATACCCGCCATCCTGGAACAAAAATCTTTCCGCACCCTCAATATCCATTTTGAAAAAGTCGATCATGCTCCAGTTATTCGCCTGCAGGATGTCACCGGGCTGTATCGCTTTTATGGACGTTTCATATTCCACCTCCTGTACCTGGAATGACCATTCTTTACCATCCCTGAATTCCTTAACAATATCCAGGTAACAGGTTTTATTATATAGCCCGGCTTTTTCAATAACAGCATCCTGAATTTTATTTTCTGTAAAATTCATTTTAAGTATGGCGATATTGTCATCAGAAGGCTCCACTGCCACAATAAAGGGTTTGTACTTTTTTTTCAGGGCTTCGTATAAATAAACAGAAGAATAACCCACATTGGCGCCTGCATCAATAATATTCAACCGCCCCGGTGAAAGGTATTGATGAACCAGGTTTGTCACCACCTCGTACTCTTTATCGGTCCATATCTGGCGTATTACCTGGAAATCGCTGGAAGGAAATTTCCTTAAAAAAAGTGATACCCCACCTGCTGTTCTTACCTTGAATACTGTTGGTAATTCCTGCAGATGCGTAAAATTATTTTTCAGCAGGAGGTTAAAATAATGGAGGTACCCGGATTCCCTGCTGCCGGTACTGATCTTCTGTCCAATTGCTTTCTTTAAATAGACAAGGATAACATTAAAGGCAAGTGCAGGGCTTAAGGTAAATATTTTTGCCAGTTTCTTCATACAGTATTTGCTGCAGTAAGGTTATTCAATTTCATCCAATGCCTGGTTCAGCTTCGTTATATCAACCAGGAGATCCGCATCAATTTTCAGTTTTACAAGGTCTGCATCATCTGGCGGATGATCCCCTTCAGCAAACAGGCCAACATATTTTGAATGGCGGCAGTTAGCGATCATCCAGTAATATGGGTCCTGGTGATAAGGAGCCAGTATGTCAAGCACTTTTGTGCCTTCTTTTATAAAAACCAGATTTGATAAACCGCTGCCGTGTACAGAAGCGATAGAATCTGCGTTTGAAAAAAAAGTGGCCACTTCCTGCATTGAAAACTCCTCCGGGATAAATTCTTTATAGCCACGGTATTTAAACTCTTTCATCACTTCCGCCTCATTAATGATCTTGCGGGAAGTAACTGTCTTCCGGCTTATATACAGTTTACGAAAGGATTTATCCAATGGCGGTTTTTCAGTTAAAAAATTGTTTCGCAGAAAGTTAACCACCCAGGGATTAATTGTACCCAGGTCTTCAATTAAAGAAGGCACAAACAATCTCTCCGCCTCAATATAAAAATCCTTTCTGTTAACCGTGTTTATTATTTTATCCTCATCTATACCAAGTTTTCGCAGGCCTTCCTGCTGAAATGGAAGTTGCCTGTAGTTCAGCAGGAAATGATCAATGCTTTCCAGCAAGCCTGCTTCTTTCAGCAAAAAAAAACGTGGTAATATATCATAGTTCCAGTGATGAAAATTTGCTGCGCCACAGGTGGAGATCACAGCAATGTTTCCAGTCATTTTTTTTAATGCCGGCATTTTTTTTGCCGAATTGAATACAGAAAAATCTTTTGGCTTCTTACCTCCCGCTGCACCAAACTCTCTTGAAACATCGGACAGCACCCTGAAATCAGGAGCGATAATAATGTTGCAATCAGTACCCAGCACACGACCTCCCGGAATAGATGCCACAAACAGCTCCGGTGAAAAGCGGCTGTAGTGTTTTGTAAATCTGCTGGTGATGGGATGCCCTATAATTACCGGTGCAGGTTCTGTTATTTTTATTCCGTCATGAAGCTGAATAAGGGTAGCGCCACGCTGCATGCCAGTATCCCTCATCCATTCTTTAACTGTTAAAAAATGTGAGGGTGTTTTAAAAAATAATTTTCTCAGGCCAAGGAGCTTTACAGATCGTAATATGCTTGCTTTTATGAAACCGGTCACGCAGATCAGTATTTAAAACCTCATTTTTTTATGATAAACTTTAATGGTTTCAGGAGTTTCAAAAAAGGATATTGCTCTGTTATGAATTTTTGTGTACCGTAATAAGCATGCTCCACTCTTGGCAAATTCATGTAAGATTCAAAAACAGCGGTACTGATACCAAACTTTTTTGATACAAACTCGATATCTCTTTTTAATGCAGCATCCGTGTATAATGGTTCTGCCAGTTCATTTAAAGCATCTTCCCTTGTTATTTGTCCGGACAGGATCAGGTTTGACAGATGGGGTTTTCTTTTATCGATACCAAATTTGTGAGGAAGTATGTATGCCTGGAAAAATTTTGTATAAACAGATTCGTAGTGCTTTCCACCATAATCCTGCCAGCCAAACTCCCTGCTGATAATTTCCTTTGCTTCCTTTTTATTGTAATCCACCAGGTTTAATGGTTTTACTGTTTTAATACGCCGCACAAAATCCTGGTAAGTCTGTTGCTTTACATTTAAATAAGGGTAGGTTTTAAAAGGAATGGTTCCAAATTTTTTCTGAATATTGATGAGATTGGTACTGTCTGTTTTCCTGAATATCCAGCTTTTGGGCATTATTGCTTCGGTAACTACATTATTACCACTCAAAATAGTTTTGATATTATACTTCTTTGACAGCTTATACCAGGTGGCATAAATGGCATGGTCTGTTGGTACTTCAAGATCAACCACCCCGGATTTGATATAAGCAAGTTGCAGATCCCTGAACTCTTCCCAATTTACAACGATGGTGTGCAGGTCAAAACCTGTCTTTTCTATAATGTTATGAATATTGTTAACAGCTATTTCTGTATTCCATCCATTATCAAAATGTACAATAAGCGTTCTTAATCCCCATTTCTTTGCCAGCAGTATCAGGTAAGAACTGTCCACCCCGCCGCTAACACCCGTGATACAATCATATTTATTCCCCTTTCCTTCTTCTTTGATCTGTGCAACCAGGCGTTCGAGCATCGCTTCCCGTTGCTCTTTTGCCGGGATCTCTTCCGCTTCTATTTTTTTATATTCATAGCAATAATTAGAAACCCCCTTTTCATCCACCGAAAAATCAGGATCAGCAATATTGTCCATGACCGTTACTGCACATTGCCTGTAGTTTTTATCGTCAGTTGTTAACACCATTTTTATTGTATTATCTTAAAGCAGCTTTAATCATTTTTAAAAACACTGGCTAAAGTGTAAAGTTCAACATTACTTAAAAAGCTTTTCTTTTAGTTCCTGCTGGGCAGGATAATTGATCAGCACAGCCCTGTGTGGGCCACGAAATACAAACATGCTGCCGGCGGCAACAGCTGAAGCGCCTTTTTGAACAGCAGGTTTAAAATCAGCTACAGTGGCTGCTCCGCCGATTGTAACAACAGGAACATTTACTGCCGCACTCACCATTTCCACCAGTTGGAGGTCATACCCTTCAAATGTACCGTCTCTTTCTATACTGTTCAGGATAATTTCCCCGGCGCCAGCTGCAGTCAGCTGCTTTGCAAATGAAACAGGATCTAAACCTGTATTAATACTTCCATTCTGCACATACACTTTGT
Organism: Ferruginibacter sp.; assembly: GCA_047600665.1. Classification (GTDB taxonomy): domain Bacteria; phylum Bacteroidota; class Bacteroidia; order Chitinophagales; family Chitinophagaceae; genus Ferruginibacter. Next base: position 645,262 of record JASGKJ010000001.1, on the reverse strand, counting down.
ATTTACCCCATAAATTTCTTTTTACATCAATGGAGACAACAATACTTTGGCTGCCTGCCTTCCTGGCACCTTCAGTAATAAGTAACGGGTTTTTAAAAGCACTTGTATTCAGTATCACTTTTTCAACACCGGCATTGATCAGGGAAACTATTTCATCCACCTTTGTTACACCACCTCCATAAGCAAGTGGCATAAATGCCTCTCCTGCTATTTCTTTGATACGTGCAATATCAGGTCCACGTTTTTCAGCAGTGGCAGAAATATCAAGGATCACAATTTCATCCACCTCTTTTTCATTGAATATTTTTACTGCATTGATCGGATCCCCAACATATTTGTGATTAGAGAACCTGACAGATTTAACAAGCCCGCCTTTTTGTATCAACAGAACCGGTATAACCCTTATTCTTGCCATTCGTAACAGCACATATTAATAATTCTTTGCAAAATTCTCCAGCAGTTTCAGCCCGTATTTATGACTTTTTTCCGGGTGAAACTGTACGCCTACAATATTCTTATGTTCAACAGCTGCGGCATACCCGTAGCCATATTCTGCCATGAGTAATGCATCTCCCGGATCTTCAAGCTTAGCATGATAGCTGTGTACAAAATAAAACCTCGGTTCTTCAAACATATCGGCTAAAAGTGCTGATTGTTTTGCAGCACTTACATCCGTCCAGCCCATGTGAGGGATCTTTAACTGTTTATCCCGGAAAAGCTCATGTTTAAACCGTATGTTTTCTCCCTTTATCCATCCAAGCCCATTCAGTTTACCTTCCTCGCTGCTGCGGAACAGCAGTTGCATGCCCACGCATATACCCAGCAATGGAATTTTTTCTTCCAGTACTTTTTTATTCAGTATTTCAACAAATCCTGTTTGCTGTAATTTTTCAACACATGTATCGAATGCACCCACACCTGGCAGGATGAGTTTTCCGGCCTTTTCAATATCTGCTGCAGTTTCTGTAATAAAAGAAGCAGCACCGGCCCTGTCCAGCATGTTTTTAATAGAAGCAATATTGCCCACGCCGTAGTCAACAATTCCGATCATCAGCTGCTTTTATTGTGTTCATATATTATGACTGGCAGAGTTGCCGGTATCATCGTCCCAATATTTTTTTAACGATCCGCTTCGACCTGGTTATCATTTTTTCCTGCGTATATTTTTTCTTTTCTTCAGCAGAAAGCGGGCAGCCGGCATGAGCAAGCGCTGTATCAAAAATCTCCTTTTTTAACGCTGCATATCTTTTTGCATAATCAGTCTGCCGCTCCTGGTCAGGGTGAATACGGTCCCACACCAGGTCCCGTTGGAGTTTTACAAGGCTGAATGTTCTTGCCAAAGTAAACCACAGTTCATAATCACCGATCATTCTTTTTCCGGTAAAGCCTCCTACTGAATTAAAAGCTTCCCTGTTAATGATAGCAGAACCAGGTGCCCGGTCAAAATGGCCAAACCCTTCAAAATGTTCTTTATAAATTTCATGAGGTTCAATACAAAGCGGATAATGTTTATCCAGCTGTGGCATAGATGACAAGCCAAACCCTGCACCGGGAAATTGTTCCATACCGTTCACCATTTCCTGCAGGCCATAAGGGTACATCCTGTCATCTGAATCCAGGTATTTGATGTACCTGGCTGCAGAATAGGAAGCTGCTTTATTCCTGTTGACATAGTCACCCAGGTTCTTTTCATTTTGATAAACCCGTATACGGCTATCTTTTGCAGCATATGCATTGGCGATCTTTACCGTATTGTCTGTTGAGCCATCGTCAACGATGATCAGTTCAAAATTTGTATAAGTAGACGAGAGCACACTTTCAATTGCCTCCGTAATATATTTTTCCCTGTTATAGGCCGTCATCAAAACACTTACCACCGGTGGTTGAGTATCCATCTTTTTATACTTTATTCGTTAATAGAACTTAGAAAGCTGCACACTGTGCAGTTACACGCCCATAAATGTTTTCATTTTTTCACCTGCTACATTCCAGTCATATTGCTCCTCTGCTAATTTGCGTGCGTTTGCCCTTATGCGGTTGCTTTCATTTTTATTTTGAGCAAGGCTGATAATTTTTTGCGCAAACGCATACTCTGTATCTGCAACCAGTATGTCGGTTTCATCAGTATAATTAATACCCTCGGCACCCTGGGTGGTTGAAACAACCGGGTTTCCCATGCTCATCGCTTCCAATATCTTCAACCGTGTTCCGCTGCCACTTTTCAGCGGCGCTATTGCAACATTGCATTTGTTATACCATGTTTGGACATCATCAACCTGCCCAATAAAAACAACAGATGCCTTTTCCAGTTCATCTTTAAGGCCAGGTACAGGCGCCTTTCCAACGATATACAATTTCATCCTGGGTTCCTGTTCCATCACCAACGGCCATATCTTATTACAAAACCAGCTTATTCCTTCAATATTAGGTTCGTAATCAAGACTGCCGCAAAAAAGCACATTATAAATTTCTTTATCATCAAGAGCTTGCTTGTATTTCATACTGATCGTATCCACGCCGTTTGGCAAAACATACCCTCTTTTTATTTTACCGGCATTAAGTTGTTGCATTACCTGCAAGTCATGTTCACTGCAGGTAAAAAGACAATCTATCTTCCTGTATAAATTTGATTCAGTTGCAAGCACCATTTTAAAAATCAGTTCCCCGGCTTTCTTCTGCTTCAGTAAGGTAGAATCAACATTATGTGCATCATATACAATCTCTGCATACGGGTTATTTCTTTTTATCCAACCTGCCTGGCTTATCAAACCCAGTTGTTCAAGTATGATGAAATCAAATTTATTTTTCTTCAGAACTCTCTTTAGAACAGGATGCAGTTGCAGGAACGAACTGTCTGCGGGAAGTTTTATATTTTTTACGATCCACCTGTACCTTATTGCCGTCCATAACCGCCCTATCCTGGATGATGATATATTTGCCTGCGTCCGTCCCTGTCTTGAACTATGAATATGCAGCTTGCTGATGGCGGGATAAATGGCTGCTGCTTTTAATATTGTGCCGCTGTCTCCATGAAAGACCAGGCTGACATCATATAGTTTTGAAGCCTGGTGTATTATATGAAAACACCGCTGCATCCCACCATTTGTCGGTGGAAATATTCCTTCATACGGTGCAATGATCAATACTTTCTTCACTGACCTGTCTTCTCCTGCACGCTGATTTTATTTTGAACGTACTTAATACCCTGCTGCAATACAGCTGTATCACCATGGTAAAAAGATGGATAATGGCTGATGAAAGTATCAAATACTTTCCGGGGTGTTTCTTCAGGCTGAAAGTGCTGTTTAAAATCCATAAGTTTTCGCTGCAGGTCATCCTCACCATCATAGCTTGTAAAGCAACCTGGCAAGATACCCTGTCCGTGTCTTTGCGGGTTTTCATCCAGCCGCCAGCTCATTGGCCACCCGGTATCCGGTGTAAAAATTTGTGTACCGGTGCAAAGACATTCCAATATTGGCAAACCAAATGCCTCATGAAACTGTACAAAAAAAATGGCCGCATCCCGGTAAATATCCCTGATCTCGTCAATTGAGTACTGCCTTTCAAGCGAAATAAACCGGATGCCTGCTTTTTCAAGCGCCCTGATTTGTATCTCCCGATAGTTTTCATACCCGGGCTGGGCAAAATCCACTATGGCAATCAGTTCTTTTTTGGGGAGGGGTTTTAAATTCCATTGATTGGCTAAAATGCCAATACAAAATGCGTTGGCTGCACGCTTGCGAAGCTCTGTTACAGGCGCAACAAAAAGATGGGCATCAAATCTTTCCTGTAAAGGATCGTCTCCCTGTTGTAATAGCTCTACCTGTGTTGGCGCATTTTCAAGGTAATAAACTTCATATAAAAGCACTGGTTTACCCGAAACCGCTTTTAATCTCTCCACGTTGTATAACCTTTTCCTGAATGCATTAGGTATGCATTCAGAAATAATGATAACATCCGCTTTTCTTAATTCTTTTAAGATCTTCCTGTCAGCAAAGTAATGGGCAATTTTATTACGGAGCCAGAAATGAAAGCTGAGACCGCTGTCTTTATAAGACACCATTCTTTTTAAAAAAGCGATCCTGTCTGACAACACTACAGACATGCCTTCATTTTCCAGTTGCTTTTTTAAGGAACGTGCCAGTATCAATGGGCTCCTGTTACCCGGGCGTGTAAGGATCGCTGCGTGCATAAGTGCTATCTACTGTTCCTTTTAATTTGCGGAATAGTATGCAGCAGCCTGCTGTTTTGAGGAATGCATACAATATCATACTGCTGTTCATCTGAAATTGTATCATTATCCAGTTCATAACAGGTATCCCCTGCCACAAAAATTTTATAATGATGTTCCTGAAAGAAATTTATGATAAAGAACGTGCTGTAGCCAAGCTGGTTCAGGTAACTGCCGGAAAGTTCCATAATAAAAACAGGCTGGTCTCTTTTAATAAGCCCCGTCATTCCTTTCAATGCCATGGCCTCTGCACCTTCAATATCCATCTTTACAAGTGCAACAGGTTTTATCTCATCCATTTTAGAATCAAGCCGTATTGTTTCTACACTGGTAACGGTGCTGTTTTCTTCCAGTTGCCTGAAAGAAGCCCGGCCGCTGTTTTTTATATCATCTGCAGGCATTTGAAAACTAACCATCCCTTCTGTATCCGAAACAGCTTTTTGAAACAGCTGAACATTCGTACGTTCATTTAACTGAATATTTCTTTTCAGCCGTTCCATTGTGGCGGGTGACGGCTCAAACGAATACACATTACCGTTAGCTCCCACCCGCTTTGAAGCAATCAATGAGAAGTACCCGATATTGGCTCCAATATCAAGCACATTGTTGCCGGGCTCCAGTATCTGCAAAAAAAGTTTCACTATATGTGGTTCAAAATCAGCACTGGTGTACAACCAGCGGTCAATATAATCTTTGGTATGCAGTTCCATTTTTCCTGCATGGGCAAGTTCGATCACCTGCGGTGGCAGGTCATTTATTACCTGCATATTTTTATTGATGTATTTCTTGAGATATCCCCTCGTTCTTATTACAAGAAATTGCAGCAAACGGCTTTCTGAATTACCATACCGCAGGGTGCGGTGAAGATAACAGTACAATTGAATCACTTTTCTTTTCATAGCTTATTTCTGCATTGTCCCCGGTATGAGCATTTAATTAAGGCCCGGCAGGTTCTGTTTTAATTCAGAAGCCAGTTTGTTCTTATAATACAGTAACCACCTGGAAGCATTACCTGCCATTTGTTCTCTCAACAATTCGTTTGCTGATAACTCACTTATTGCAGCGACATATTCTTCCGCCGATTCGGCAACCCTGTAATGACCATAGTCAGGCTGTGTGATCCCCCGCAAACCAGCGTGGCTTGCTATGAGCGGAAGACCGAAAGAGAGCGCTTCCAGCGCTTTCATTTTTAAACCGGTTCCTGTTAATTCTGGATTTATCACAATGTCGCCCTGCTTATAAAATTCTCCAGGATCATCATAACTCCCCTTTAATGCAATACCGGTTTTATTTACTGTAAGCTTTTCACAAATTTTACCACCGATCAGCAGTTTAACAGCCGGGATCTTTTGCCTTATTTTTTCAAAATGATTTTCTATAAAATATTCAACACTTGCCACATTAATATCATTGCCGGAACCAAAATAGAGCAGTGTGTTTGAAAATATCTTTTTTTCAAGATGCCGGGGATCAGGAACATCAAAGTACAGGATAGCTTTATTACCTGCTGCTTTTTCAAAATATGCCCTTTCTGATTCATTGAGTGCAATGACAAGGTCTGCACGTTTTAAACCCTTTGCCTCTTCTGCAGGATATAAACTCACCCACTGTGGCTCCTTACCAGTTTCCTTCAAAACCCTGAACCTGTCGCCGAATTTATCATGCGTGTCTATTATCTTAAAAACATTTTTTTGAAAAATATCCAGCAACCCGGAAATCCAAACATACTCACACACCACTATGTCGAATTTTTTTTGTGCTGCAAGTTGTTTTGTAAAAAAATAAGCATAGGGTGTAAGAAAGTCATCAATACTGCCATTATACTTAAATGAATCTTTATCAATTTTGCCCGTTGCAAGTAAAACCCTGTTCCTGATGCCTGCAAAAAGTCTTCTTATTCTTTTTATGTAATAATGAAGAGGCGGCTGCTTACTGTAATACAAGCTCCTGTCAAAAGTGTACAACCTGCCTTCAAAAAAATTATTCATTGCTCCCATATCACAGCTTTCCAATGGCAGGTACAGGCAATGAATTTCAAAACCCATTTTTTTAAATTCCCGGGCCAGTGAAAAAAACACCTGGCGGTTGCCGGCAGTTACAGGATGTGTGGGTGTGGGGGAAATTAATAAGACCCGTTTAGACATCAGTGTCTACTTACGTTTATTGATAGCGTAAATAAATCCATATTTCCCTTCGTGGCCAAGCTGGTTAATACAGAAGCATTCAAAACCTGCTTTGTTTAGCGGAATGGTGAGCAAATCAGTTCCTTTCAAATGCCATTCCATCATTATAACATCAATATGCTGCAGCCTCCCGGTTTCTAAAAGCTTATCAACAATTGCATATTCGGCTCCTTCGCAATCAATTTTTGCGATCACCATGTTGTTTTTATCCTGCGGTAAGTTTAATTCTGTAAAGGCTTCCTCCACATCCCGGATTACTATTTTTTCTTTTACCACTTCTTCTACCGATTTGTTTGCAAAATCAGGCCAGTAGTCGATACTCATGGAACCTCTTATAGAAGGTGAATAGTCTATTTCGATAGTGTCATTTTTATCGCTTAAAGCATAATTATACGTTTGTATCTTGACTGCTGCTGCAGGATTGTTGTCTATATTATGCCTTCCCTGTGCATAGGTTGGTTTAAATGGCTCAAAAGAAAATACTTTTTTACATAAAGGATGAATGGCGAAATATAAACTTGAATAGCCTACGTTCATACCAATATCAATAGCAATAAAATCTCTGTTAAATGCAAAATGATAGAACCCTCCAAGATAAATTTCATCCAGGGTATAAATCTCCTGGGTTGTCTGAATATTAAGAGTAAGCCCGTTAATCTGAATATACAGCTGGTTATTTTCCTGAAAATATTTTGCCCCGGCTTCCTGCTGCAACTGCACCAGGTTTTTAAATGCAGAATCTTTTGAAAGCAGGAAAAAACAATTATTCTCTGTTATTTCAATATTGGTATTCTTAACCCGTAAAAGTTTTTTTGACTCATCCCATTCAAGCCAGTCATAGTCAACCCAGTTCTTCGCAATTACTTCAGCGTAAGTATCATTAGGAATTACTTTTTTGATCTTGGAATACCTGTATTTATTAAAAACTATATTCTTTACTTTCTTTATCATAAACAGCAGTATTTTATGTTACTAACCGGTAGTTTTTCTATATAATCATTAGTTATCATCAAGCGGTAATAAGCGTATGGAGTAATCTTTTAAAACAGGGGATTTTACATCACTGATTATCTTATCCTTAAAAATTGAAGTATTACCCGCCACCGTTAGTAAATCAATATTATCATACCAGAGCAATACTTCCCCATGTTTGTTAAACACATACAACTCAAGCGTATAACTGCCCTGCACCAGCCCCGGGCTGCCGATATCAAATAAAAGATTATAACGCTTATCAGCACTTACCTCAAAAGGAGCCCCCACCCATTCTGTTTTAAAATGCAGTACAATATTATCTTTTGAATCTTTCACTGCAATATCAAAATACAAATCCCGCAAATTCACGTTCGACCTTAGTTCACATGCTATACGTATATTTTTGTCAGAAGGTATTCCTGCCAATTCACTGTAGTTAGAAATACCTGAAAAAACAATATCGCCTGTGTCTTTTAGTACACGCAATTTCATATTGCGTATAGATTCATAGTATGTATTTACAACGCTGTTGGTTTCCCCGTCTGCACTTATTGATCCATTCCGCAGGTAAATAGCCCTGCGGGTCAGTGATTTGATGTGATCAATATTGTGACTTACAAAAAGCACTGTCCGGCCTTCTTTGGTACTGACATCTTCCATTTTCCAAAGGCATTTTTTCTGAAATTCTGCATCTCCAACGGCTAGCACCTCATCTACAATCAGTATTTCAGGTTCCAGGTGGGCAGCAACTGCAAATGCCAGGCGTACATACATACCACTGCTGTACCGCTTTACCGGGGTATCAATATACTTCTCCACGCCCGTAAAATCAAGTATGGCATCAAATTGCCGGGTAATTTCTTTTTTGGTCATACCCAAAATGGCACCATTGAGGTAAATATTTTCTCTCCCGGTCAGTTCAGGATGAAAGCCAGTACCCACTTCCAGCAAACTCGCAATACGTCCGTCAACTTTTATTACGCCGGTGGTTGGCGCTGTTACCCTGCTTAATAATTTAAGCAATGTACTTTTGCCGGCACCGTTACGGCCAATGATCCCCAGCACTTCGCCCTGCTTTATTTCAAAACTGACATCATTCAGCGCCCATACATAATCGCCGTTGTTTTCTGCTGCCTTATCACCCAGTTTCAAATATGGATCTTCCTTCCCCCGGATCCTGTGCCACCACCTGTTTACATCATGGCTTAAAGTTCCGGTGCCAACTTCGCCGAGGCGGTATTGTTTGGATATATTCTCGGCTTTAATAATTATTTTACTCATTGATTATTTTCCTATAGAATAGCGTGACCTGCTATTATTATACAGTATCCATGAATGTTTTTTCAACCTTATTAAATAAGGCAATACCTGCAGCAACAATTATAAAGATAACCAGTGCGGAATACCCGATACTAAACCAGCTGAATGAACCGGCTCCCATAAAACTATACCGGAAAGTTTCTACGATGGCCGTTATCGGGTTTAATTCTATCACCCATTGATACTTTGGGCTCATGGATGATAACGGATAAATGATTGGTGTTGCAAACATCAATAACTGGATCCCGAATGTAAGCAGGAAACGCAGGTCCCGGTATTTGGTTGTAAGCGAAGAGAAGATGATGCCCAGCCCCACGCCAAGCCCCCCCATCATTACAAGCAGCAATGGCAGTAATAGTATATATACATTAGGGTGAATAACATCTTTTGTTACCAGGTACCAAATCCATACAACCAGGAAAAGCCCAAATTGTATTGCAAATTTTATAAGGTTTGAGATCACGATTGACAATGGCACCACCAACCTTGGGAAATATACCTTGCCAAAAATGGAGGCATTGGTGATAAATGTATCAGATGTTTTTGTCAATAGTTCACTAAAATAGTTCCAGCACGTAATGCCGCCGAGATAAAATAAAAGCGAGGGCAGGCCGTCTGTAGATAATTTTGCAATGTTGCCGAAGATAAGCATGTATGTAAGCGTGGTGAGCAAGGGCTGCACGAAAAACCAAATAGGTCCAAGTATTGTTTGCTTATATGTAGCTACAAAATCCCGCCGGACGAGTAACATCAGCAAGTCCCTGTAGCGCCATATTTCTCTCAGGTTAAAATTAAAAACACCGGACACCGGCTTTATGACCAATGCCCATTCTTTTTCTGTCTTTTGATTTTCCAACATTTACTTTAGTTAATTAAGCAGTATTTGCTGAATTCGTTTTTTGTATCCTTCAAAACTGAAATGCTCCATTAAAATCCCGTTATCCGGTTTCAGTTTCTCTGTATTTTTTAATGAGTCTGCTATTGTCCTCGTAAGTTCATTACCATCGTCAGGGTTTACAAGTAATCCAAGCTTACCATTACAAAGTGCATCCACACTACCATCTGCATTACCTGCTATTACAGGAAGGCCATAATACATCGCTTCAATAAATACGATGCCAAAGCCTTCTTTTTTGCTGGGCATTACATACAGGTTAGCCAGTTTGTAATGAGCCGCCAGCTCTGCATCGGGCACATAACCGGCAAATATTACATATGCCTGCAGCGACAATTTATTGATAATCGCATCCAGCCTGGATTTTTCGCCGGCATCATATTTACCTGCAAGAAGGTATTTGATATTTGGATATTCCTTTCTTAAAGTATTTAAGCTATATAAAACATTGTCATAACCCTTATATTTTTCTTTTGATGAAAAACGGGTAAGTGTTAAGAGAACAAAATCACCCGGGTTGATTTTATACCTTTTTTGCAGTTCAGCATATTTCTCTGTATCACATGGCGGGGGCAGGTATGGGTCAAGACAATTATTCAATACGATAAGCTTCTCTTCCGGCAGCTTAAACTGCTCAACCATTCTGGTCTTCGTATAATTGCTTACACATAATATGTAATCACACCTGTGCAGCATATATTTTCTGAATTTTGATAAGGGGCCCCACACTTCTATACCATGTGCAAATAAAAAAATCTTAGTTTTTGGAGAAAAGAGTTTGATAAAAAAACCAACAAGCAGCAAGTTAACATGACTTAAAATGATCTTAGAGCTTTTTTTCCCTTCAATAACAGCCGCTTTCACAAAACTGGCTTTCTGTTTCCCAAATCCCCTGAAATTATGGGAAGGAATATATTTCTCGTCAATTTCCCCTGCCCTGTCATACATCGAAAAAACCTTTACATTAAAACCAGGAGATGCTCCTGCAATTTCCGTTAACGCCTTTCCAACAACTTTGCAAACCTTTTCTATTCCGCCAGTAGCCGAAAATACCTGCAGCGTTAAAAATAATATATTATCCCTTGCCATATCGGTATTGCTTTAATAACAGGAGGGTGAAAAATTGAGACCAATGCATTTGACCGGAAATTAATTTAGCATGCGCATCTTTTTCGGAGCTGCTATCAACTTCTGCTGCATATCTTTCGTTGCTGAGCCATTCCCTGAAAGGAAATGAAAAACCCATTTTTGGCCTTTTCCATATTGATTCCGGGAGCATGCCGGCAAATGAATCTATTAACAATTGTTTACTATGATGCCCGTCGTATTTTACAGCAGAAGAAATTTTAAATGCCAGTTTCAAAAATGCCGTATCCAGGAACGGTACCCTTATCTCCACCCCATGTGCCATCCCCATTGTATCAGCATCTCTCAGCAACTGGTTTTGCATATACATATTTGTTTCCATCCAGCTCACCTGGTTTTCAGGTGTTAAATAATCAATGTAAGGCAGCACAGGTTCATGTTCCAGTATTTGCCATATCTCATGCTCGGAAGCATCCAGGTGCCTGGCAATCTGGGAAGGAACAAACTGACCTCTTAAAAAAAGATACCTGCCTGCGGCTCCCGGTAAACTCAGGTAAGCCAAACGCCGCAATTTTTTTGTATTAGTAATACGCAATGATTTCAAAAGAGAACCAGGCATTTTTTGTAAAAGAAGGGCTGTCCGGATCCTGTCAAATGATGGATACCCCCCGAATAGCTCATCAGCACCAAGGCCAGACAGGACAACTTTCAGGCCCGCTTCCTTTGCATACTTGCTGATAAACCACGTATTAATGCCATCGCCACAAGGAAGGTCCATTGCATTTATTACCGCAGGCAAAAACGCATGAAATTCGTTTTCTGTCAGCAGGTGCTGATTATGAGTACAGGATAATTCGTTCTTCAATATATCCTGGAATTTCTTCTCCGAATATTCGCTCTTTTCAAAATAGATTGAAAGCGTATTTAAATTATCAACATGATTATTGGCAAGCTTTGCTATGATTGAAGAATCAAGCCCCCCGCTCAAAAAAACACCAATAGGGGCATTCGAAATCAGGTGCCGCTTTACGGCCATATCCAGTTGCTCCTGTATAAGTTTTACAGCTGTATCTTTCTCTGTAATTTTTTCAATTATATTAAAGTAATAAAAATGATCTGTCTTAACACTGCGGCTCTTGTAATTATATACCAGGCAGCTTCCCTTCTCAAGCGGTTTTACATTTTTATAGATAGTTACCGGTTCGGGCAAGTGACCATAAGCCATTAAGAATACAGGCCAGTTTCTATTCTGTTCAGGAAGGTTGTCAAAACAATGAAAAGCTTTGATCTCTGATGCAAAGGTTATCCCCTCTTCCGTCAGCATGTAATACAAAGGCTTTATCCCCGAAGCATCTCTTGCCAGTAGCAATACCTGTTCTGTATCATCCCATATTGCCAAAGCAAACATCCCGATAAACCGGGTAAATGATTTAGTACCCCATGCCGAATAAGCAGCAAGTATTACTTCTGTATCTGTTTCTGTTTTAAAATGATAACCAAGTAATGTGAGCTCTTGTTTTAATTCAGGGTAATTATACAGTTCTCCATTGTATGATATTACATACCTTGACAGGTAACACATTGGCTGATGACCATTTGCTGACAGGTCAATCACGGAAAGCCGCCTGTGACCCAATACAAGGCCGCTGGCTTCATTTACATAAATGCCTTCATCATCCGGACCTCCATGCTTTAACACTCCGCACATTTCTTTTACAGTGGAGGTTGTAGTGGTAATTGCTGAAGGGTTATTAATTGCGCCGGCTATCCTGCACATGCTGGAAAAATATAAAATTGTTTTTTTTGATTAACGAAGATTACCGATCAAGAAAGCGGGACAACATCATTCATTAAAATGAAGTATTTCCAGGTTATTTTTATCAAACTGGGCCTGCAGTTGAAGTCCCATGCTTTCAATCTGCACTTTTGCTTTATTACCTGCCAGCTCAATAAGTATACCGTGGTAATTCATCATTATTCCCTGTTTGATACGCACCATTGAATTTATTTTAAGTTTATTATGATAAACTTCCACATCTGAAAATTCGTTCAGAAATTTTTTTATAACATTAATTTCTTCGTTTTTAATATGTGCAGGTTTCCCTAACCAGTACACATAGTTTAGTATACCATTAATCTTGGTGATCTCCCATTTTTCACTTTCCTCAACACGTACAAAAACATATGATTTAAAAAGAGGCTCGAGGATTACTTTTTTCCTGTCGCTCCATTGCCTGATCACTTTATTCAGCGGACAATAGTTTTCAATACCCATTTCTGTAAGTACAGACGCAACTTTTTTTTCCCAACGGGGCTTAGTATAGACTGCAAACCAATATGTATTTTTTTCAGACATTGCAAAGCTTCGCTTCTCTCAGTCCCAGCAGGGTTGAGAGGATTGTATATTTAGAAAATTCAGCAAGGAACCTGCTAGCTTTCTCTTATTTTATTTTTAAACCTGCGCCAAAATCTTTTTGGATTAAATGAAGATTTTCCACTGTCGTCAACGGCATAACCATAGCCGTAACCATAGCCATAACCATAACCGTAGCCATAGCCATAGCCATAGCTTTCATTTAATCCCCCAACAGAAATACCTCTTTTCTTAAGACCATTGAACACAAGACACATGTTATTAAACTTACCAGTGTTGTGCAACTCATTCATCATTTTTACAAAGGCTTTGGGCGTTCTATCGTGCCTGATAACATACAATGTAACATCTGCAAATTCCTTTAGCAGCAGTGCGTCTGTTACGGGGCCGATAGGAGCTGTATCAATGATTACATAATCAAATTCACTTTTGATCCTGCCCATCATTTCTATGAATGAAGGTTTACCTATTAATTCTGTAGGATTTGGTGGAATAGCTCCTGCAGGAATAATAAAAAGATTAGGTATGGTCGTTTCTTTTATGATGTCCTTAAACTCTGCTTTTCCCACCAGGTAGTTAGAAATACCCGGGTCTCTTGACACACCAATCAGTTTACTTAGTTTAGGTCTTCTTAAATCCATTTCCATCAAGGCTACCCTTTTGCCTGTCAGTGTAATACTTATCGCAAGATTAATGGCGATAAAACTTTTTCCTTCGCTGGAAATACTGGAAGTGATGAGCAGGGATTTATTTTCTTCATTAAACCCCATATAGGTAAGATTGGTTCGGAGTGAACGGAACTGTTCTGCAATAACTGTTCTTTTACCTTCATTAATTACAATGGGAGTCTTTGTATTAGCCTGTATAATTTCACCTACAAAGGGGATATTTGTTTTACTTTCAATATCTGCCCTGAACAATATCTTACTTTTAAACTGTTCTTTAAATAACACAAGCATCACTGCAGAAAGCACCCCAATGATAAAGCCCGCAAGGTAATAGTCTTTCGGTGAAGGGCGGATAGGGCCGGCTGAACTGGGAGTTTCAATAACCCTTAAATCCGAGGATGTTGAAGCAGAGGAAAGCGCTGTCTCTTCTCTTTTTTGCAAAAGAAAGGAATATATATTTCCCTTGATTTCCTGTTGCCTGCTTATTTCCAAAAGTCCTCTCTCCTTTCTTGGCACCTGCAGCAACAGGGAGTTATTGGCATTAATGCTTTTTTGAATATCCCTTTTAACAGTTAAAAGGTTAGAATTTATATTTGATATATTTTCGAGGATATCGCTTTTTATCCGACGGACTTTTTCATCCGCAACTATCAAGGGTTCACTTTTTTCACCGCTTACTGCTTTTACCTGGTCCAAATTAAATTCAGCCTCATATAACGAATTAAGCAAACCGGCCATTGTAGGATCGGTGATAAGAATCTGGGATGGCACAGTACCCGGCTTTTTTCCCTTGGTAAGCACATAATTTCTTATATCAGCAAGTACATCAAGCTGCAGGTCTGTTTCGGCATTTTTTCTATCCAGTTCTTTTACACTTTCAAGATAAGCGCTTGACTGGGAGCCAAGTTCATAAACGGATTCTCTTGTTTTGTAATTTTCAATGCCTCTTTCCACACTATCCAGCTGGTATAACACACCATGCAACCTGTCTTCTATGAACCGGAGCGTTTTTTGAGCAATTTGATTTTTATCTGCAATACCGGCTTCATTGTAAACTTCAAAAAGTTTAGCCAGTATCTCCCTGCCTTTAGCCGGTTCCGGTGTTTCAAGTCTTACATCCAGCACTGTCGAAACATTTGAAAGAGCTGCCGCTCTCAATGAACTTATGATTTCCGCAGAAGCTGCAACAACAGGCCGCAGGTAAACGTAATAATTCTTTCCTACAAGGGTTTGGTTATATTTCCTGTTTATTTGCAACCGCACTGGAACGCTGCCCAGCATTACAACAGAATCAAACGGCACATATTGATTATTTATAAAAACCTGCTTGTTCTTCCAGTCCATTCTGAAATCATAGCTGTAATAATTATAGATGCTGTCTGTTTCAAGGGCAATAAATTTTATCGGTGAGTTATCGCCATACAATTCTTCTGTCCGCACCTTGCCGCGGTTGTAAGCCGTTGCATACAAATGCAGGTCTTTTACCACTTCTTCCATCAGGCTTGAAGAGCGCAGCACGATGATTTCATTATCAACAATCTTTTTTTCGCTAAAAATATTCAGGGCGTCAAGTACTTTGGAGTCACCACCTGTTTTATTAGGGTCTTTCAATAAAACTTTTGCACTTGCAACATAAATAGGCACCTGCGAACGGAGATAAACATAGGCAACGCTAAGGGCAATGGGAATGGTTAGGGCAAACAACGGCCAGAAGGGTAAATACTTCTGTAATATTTGTATAAAAACGTTGACTTCCTGTTTCTCTCTGATAAATTCTTGCTCGTTCATACACTACCTGAAAGTTGAATAAATGATCAATGCAATTGATATGCCCTGGAGCACCAGTGTGGCAACTTGCTGTGTACGTTGCCGGCGTTCCTGGCTTTCCTGTTTTTCCTTGTCAGGATTTAAAACCACCACATCATTTGGCTGAAGATAATACCACTGTGAAGAGAATATGGTATGATCTTCCAGGTTAATGTGTTTGATCTCCTTTTTACTTTCATTTTCACGGATAATGATCACCTTATCAAATTTTGCATTTTCAAAGGAACTGGTAGATCCTCCCATTGCTTCAAAAAGCGAAATCGTCTCTGCAGGCATTTCAACAATTTTGGCAGCGCCGGCACCATTTAAAACCGTTACATGATGATTGGTAAAATTTACCGTAACGATCGGATCTTTAAAATAAGGCTGCAATTCTTTTTCCAGTTTATATTTAAGCTCCTGGCGGCTTAATCCGCTTACAGTTATTTTACCCATTCTGTGAAGATAAATACTCCCTTCACTGCTAACCAGGTAGCCGGCAATACTTGTAGTTTTGGCTGCACCGGGTTCATTAAATAAATCATCTTCGGATTTATTTAAACTTGATACAGTTATTGATAAGATATCCCCGGATTTAATTTTGAGATCGGAATTAGGGACAGATAAATTATTGATTACCGTATCCCGTGTTATATTTTTGAAGAGATAACTTTGGGGCTTAATGGTTTTGCAGGATATCAAAGAGAATGCAAAAGCCAACGGCAATAACAGCATAACAGGATATCTCGACTTATTAAAGGAACTTGGGCAAAAAATTTGAAAAATTCGCATTTACTCAATACTGTGTTAAAAGAGATTACTTTTTATTACAAAATTTGAACCCAGGAAAATCACATTTACAATTGCTATAAAACTGGCAAACGGGAGTTGATCTATTTAGAATTATGAATGGTGGTTCAGGTAAACAACAACCTTGTGCTTAATGTCTGCTCAATTTAAAAACCGGCAGTTTCTTTTCCATAATGTACAAAGTTCTTCCTCTTGGTATTACGGTATTTTTTGATACCATAACCCACACCGGCAGCTAATAAAACACTCACCCCACCATCAATTGGCGCATCAGGGTCTGTACCCGGGTCAGCAGGAGGATCTCCTATCTGAGCATGCATTACTGAAGGGATAGAAAATAAAATAATGATGAATATAACTGAAGTAATCAATTGCTTCGAATATCTTTTCATCGGTTGTAATTTAAAAAAGTTAATGGGCAATAATGCAAAATTAATGATAGTTTTCCTATTTTAAGTATAGAATGGGGTCTTATTTTCATTCATTGATAATTGTAAATCAGGAAAAAATATAATAAAAATATCATATTTTTATTTTCCTGAAAAAAGCTATTTTTTTAAATTCTTTATTTTCGATTTTATATACAATTAAGCAAAATAATATAAAGAGGGCGGCACTCACAATAAAAGAAAATACACTATTTAAATAAATTTTATTCAGTATATTATATATAAAATATAATATAATAGATAAAGATATATAAAAGCTCACTTTCAAAACGGGGTATTTAATCGGATATTCAACCTGGCCCCATAAATAAGAAATTATTACCATAGAACCATAACAACATACTGATGCCCAGGCACAAGCCATATAACCATATGCTGGTATAAAAAAGTAGTTAACGGCAATAGTAATGCAGGCGCCGGCAATATTAATAAGGGCGCCGGCACTTGTTCTGTTTTTAAGCTTAAACCAAATGGAAAGGTTATAGTTTATACCCAGAAAAATATTGGCCATCAACATGACCGGTACGGCTTTCAACCCGGGCCACATATTTGGATTTTGGATAAAATGTTTAAAAATATCCAGGTTAAATGAAACGGCCAGGAACATGGCACATAGTGCTATAACAAAAAAGTTCATAACCCGGCCATACACATCCCTGCTGCCAGAATTGTTCGCCGCCTTAAAAAAGAAAGGCTCCGCCCCCAAACGGAAAGCGTAAATAGTGATGGCAATAAGAGCAGACAACTTACTGCAGGCACTATAAGTGGCCACCTCTTCTTTTACTGAATCAATATTGGCCGATTGTGACCACCAGCCAAGCATTATCCTGTCCGCAGTTTCATTTATTGCATTGCAAATCCCAATAACGATAAGGGGAAGAGAATACAGCATGATCTTCTTCCATAACTCCACATCAAACTGTAACTTAAAAGAAAAAAACTCTTTCCATAGCAGGAGAAGGCAGAAAGCAGACTGGAATATATTGGCTATGAATATATAACCCAGCCCGATCTTCTCATCATAGAATAAAAGCAAAAAATTACCTGGATGATTTTTCTTCAACCATGGGCAAACCGATATAAAAAATATAACGAGTACTATGTTAACCAGTATACTGGTTATCTTGATAAACGCAAATTTCCGGGGTCTTGAGTGAAAACGCAATCTTGTAAAACTGAGAGAGCATAATGTATCCAGTACAATAATACAGGCACTCATCGTTACATATTCCGGATGCTCTTTTATTTTCATTAAAGAGGCAATGCCATTTTTAAATCCAATGAGCACTAAAAAAAGAAGAAGTGTAGAAATGATAAGCCAAATAGAGGTGGTATTATAAACCCGCTCTTCATCAGTTTTGCTTCTACTAAACCTGAAATAAGCCGTTTCGAGCCCCTGCATAAATACCACCATAAAAAAAGGAATGGCAGCATACACAATACTCATCTCTCCATAATCAGCCTGCAGCAATACACTTGTGAGATAAGGTGTAAGCAGGTAATTTAAAAACCTTGCAAAGAGAGAACTTAACCCATACCAAAATGTTTGCCCTAATAATAATCTTATCTCCGACACGATAGCCTGTTATGTTAAAAAGCGTGTAAGATAACTGATTATGACTAATGGAACCAGAATGTGAATATTATTAAGCGAATAAGTTTTAATCGCTTAATAGCCAGTATAACTATTTTTTATTATATACAGCATGAATGCCGGTAATTTCTGGCGCTTCAGTAATAAAAAATCACATAACCTAAAGACGATGACTTTTTAAGAGTCGGATAAGGCGTTTTTGTTTTTATATATTTGGGGCTTTACCAGTAAATTTTAATTCATATCACCTGTTTATACTAATTTGAAAGCCCTAAACATATAATTTACCTGAAGTTTTACATTACAATTTGGCACACGAACTAAAAAATAAACTTGTTTACCAGATAATTACTTCTGTATCGCAGGTATTATTACCCCTCGTGTCCTACCCTTACATTACAAGGATATTAGGCCCTGAAAATATTGGCAAAGTCAATTATGTAGACTTCCTGGTCCAGATGTTTATGATCTTCGCCTCGTTTGGCGTACCATTTTATGGAATAAGAGAAATTGCACGTGTAAGAAAGGATGCTGTTCAAAAAGCTATTGTACTAAAAGAAATATCAGTGTTGCTGTGTATCTTTTCTTTTATTGCTGCATGCTTTTTTATTGCAATTACCTACCCTGCATGGAAAAATAACACATGGCTTTATCTTATTGGATTGCTTAATATAATACTAAGCGCTTTTTCCTTTGAATGGTACCTGCAGGGATCAGAAGAATTCAGGTTTGTTGCGGCCAGGTCGCTCCTGGTAAGATCAGTGATGCTGGCTGCTTTCTTTGTGTTGGTAAAAACACAAAATGATTATGTAATTTATTATGCAATTTTTGCTGCCGGGTTGTTGCTTTCAGTCCTGCTGAATTTATTAAAAATTTTATCCGGGAATAATCTCAGTAGTCAACCACTTAACTATAAACGCCATTTGGTACCATTATGGCATTTTTTTCTTACATCTTCAGCCATCAGTATCTATATTTATTTTGACACCATTTTATTAAAACAACTTACACAAAGCAATGCTGCGGTTGGGTATTATACAGTTCCTTTGAAGATCATTAAAATATTTCAGCTGGCGTTATTATCTGCAGGAGTTGTATTGCTTCCAAGAGTATCCTACCTGGTTGCAGGCAATAATATGGAAGGAGTGAATTTCTATCTCAGTAAATTTTTTAACCTGCTTATAGTAATCGGGCTGCCCGCCTGTACTGGCATATTTTTACTGGCGCCTGAAATTACAGGCGTAATAGCCGGGGACGAATTTATCCCGGCTGTTAAAGTATTACGGATACTTGCCTTTTTACCGTTGATCATCGGCCTGAGTAATTTATTTGCATTCCAGGTACTTGTACCCTTTAAAAAAGAAAAACAATTTCTTATTGCAGTATTAACGGGCTGTATCATCAGCATCGGTATAAACCTTTTATTTATTCCTGTACTTAAGGAACAGGGTGCTGCATTTTCCAACCTTATAACTGAAATATTTATCACGATAATTACAGGTATCTATTCATTTAAAATACTGAAATTAAGAATTGACCCGAAGATTATATTTCAGTCAATATTGAGCATTATAGTTTTCATACCGCTTATCATGTTTGTCAGATACCTGTTTACATCGCAGCTGGCAATATTATGCAGTGCCATAGTAATATGTATCGGGTGTTATTTTACATTACAGCTCTTTGTTTTTAAAAACAGCATTATTCGTGAAATAAAGCATTACGTGGCTTATTTTTTATCAGCGAAAAAACAGACAGAGTGAGTATGCCCGTTAATAAATATTATGTAAAAGAGCTTTACGAGGAGCAGCAATTTACAGCAGCAGTATTACGGAAAGATAATGAGGCACTGCTCAACAATGAAGCATACAGGCCATTGACATTCCGCAACAGTAAAAAAGGATCGTTATTCATAAAAATGACCCGCCTGCTTGATGCTTTTCTGCTTTCAAAAAAGTGTGCCGAGAACAGTATGGTTCTTTTTCATTTTCCACTATTGGCAACTGCTTATGACTGGCTGCATATTTTTTTAAAGTGGAGAAACATAAAAACCACAGCAGTAATCATAGACCTTGATGGCATAAGGGACAATGACGATCTTTTATTAAAAAAGGAAATCCAACAACTGAAAAGATTTGATTACCTCATTGCACACAATAATTCAATGAAAGATCTTATCCTGTCACACCTGCCGGCAGCCAAAGTTTTCACTATAAATATTTTCGACTACCCTGCAAAAAATACACCTGTTGAAAGAACTCTTTCAAGATCGGTTTGCATTGCTGCTAATTTTGAAAAGGCCCCGTTTGTACACCAGCTAAACAATTTTACCGGGGTAAATTTTTATTTGTACGGCCAGGGATATAAAGATAAACTTCCGGATCATTCTTCCAATATTCATTATAAAGGAATAATAGAACCTCATCTTCTGCCAGGAATCGCTGAAGGAAGCTTTGGGTTAATATGGGATGGTCCTTCTACAGATTATTGTGATAATTATCTCCGCTACAATACGCCGCATAAACTTTCTCTTTACCTGGCTGCCGGTCTGCCGGTGATAGTATGGAAAGAAAGCGCCATAGCAACATTTGTGAAAGAAACAAATACAGGAGTTGCCATTCAATCGCTTGAAGAACTAAACAGCTTATTTGACAAAATCTCAGCGAATGACTACGCTCATATGCAATCATGTGCTGTTGAGGAAGGAAATAAATTGAAAGAGGGATATTATTTGAAAGCAGTTCTTAAAAATATTTACGCTGCAGTATAAGCAGGCGGACATTCCTGCTATTTAATATCAAAAAGCAAATAACAATAAGCCACCTGCCCAACCGGCCTGTACTGCCGGAGCCATTTGTATTCACCGGTATTCCAAACATCCATGTATTCATCCACCGAAATAATAAACCTGCCCTTTGCTGGCGTTTGTGAAGCGTACTTTGCATCGGGATGCAACTGCAGGTATTGATGCATATAATGATCCGCCTGGTTTATATTTAAATTACCTGTGCCCACCCAGTACACAGCATTTTTCTTATCAAACACTAATTCATTTGTATAGGCATAGTAGTTATTCCAGTAGCGGCCGAGACCAATTACCAGCAACAAACAAAGCAGCACTATAATCCCCCTTTGCAGTTTTGTTTTAAGAGCAGGAATAATGCTGCCGCATAAAATATACAACAATGGGTAGACGAAAATAATATGACGGATACCACATTGGGTTTTGTATAAAAAACTCATGAGTAAAAGAAAATAGACAACAGGAGCCAGCAGGAAAAATTCGTTGGAAATAAAACTGCGTACGTTAAACCGTTTTCCCAGGTAATAACCTGCCCAGCCGATAAAGATCAAACAGGATACGGGTGTTTTAAAGAAAAGTGTTACAAAATAGAAATACCACAAACTGCTGCCGGGAACAGTTTTACCAAACATATTTACAGTGCCAAAAGAACTATAAGCATATCCGCCACCCAACTGGTCATAATACTTTGCCTGGTCGAGCCCCTCTACAAAAGATGCAGACACAGGTACAGGAAAGCCTGCAGGAAAAATGCCCTGTACAGTTTTAAATAAACTGCTCATAAAATGAAAATCCCCCAGCCTGTTATTTACCTGGTAAAACACAAAACCCGCGTTGATAACGATCCAGCTTATCAGGACAGTAAACAGTATGTTTTTAAAAGCAGTCTTTACCCTGATCTTTTCTTTATTTACTGCTACATACATGAAAATGCACAATGGCGCCAGCACATATAAATGAAAAAGAGATTGCTTTGCCAGTTGCGACAAGGCAAGGAGTGCTGCAAAACCAAGCAGGTTACGGAAGTTTTTATTATTACAATATTGCCAGAGTGCGTACATCGTTGCTGCAAGAAAAAAAACGGCATACGTGTCCGTTGTTACCATTACAGCATTTGACTGGTTATTGGGACAAAATGCAAAAAGGAATGCACTGAACAACCCGGCATTGACACCATATAATTCTTTGGCCCACTTATATACAAGTAAAATGGTAAATACCGAGAACAGGAGCGTAATATAGCGGCCATGCATAATATCTGTGAGGCCGTTATCATTTTTATGCAGGTTCTTGTTCAATACCTGTTCAGCAGCACGTGGTAATGCATTGAGTGCACTGACAGGCATTTTGCTGTTATCTTTTTCCGGCAACGGCCGTTCAGGTATTCCTTTCAGCATCCTCATACCAAAAGAAAAGTGTGAAGGCTCATCCCATGTAATAGAAATGGCGTTGATGGAAGCAATACCAGCAACGAGATAAATGATGATAATTAATAAAAGAATATAAACTGGTTTAAACACGGCCTATTTATTTTTGCTGATCATATCATAAACATCTCCATACTGCTTCCCCACTACATCATAGCTAAACTTTGCATTTGACGCTGCGGCGATCTGTTTACGGTCGTAGTGGTTGTAATTATTGATGAGCTGCTGCATAGCGTTTGCCAGTTCCTCAATATTTTCATTTTCCACCAGTATACCATTAGTATCATTTATTATTTCCGGTATACCCCCCGCAGCTGTGCTGATCACAGGTAAGCCCGTACACAATGCTTCAATAATAACACAGGGAAGGTTTTCAAAACGGCTGAAAAGTAACAAAGCCGAAGACTCCTGCATCAGTTCTGCAACAACTGCATACGGAACCGCTGCACGGAAAAAAACATATTTATTCAATAATCCTGCTTTGGCTGCAATATCCTGCAGTCGTTTATCATCATTGCCTACCATTAACAGTTCGAATGGACAACCTTTATCAGCCAGTATTTTACAGGCCGCTAAAATACCTTCCGGGTTTTTCTGGTAATTCATATAAGAAGGATGTATGAACCGAAAAACTGCAGGAGCATGCTCCTTATAATAAAACAGGCTGGTGTCAGCTACGTTTGGTATAGATTGGTATGGAATACCAGCAAAATTATTGGTTACCAGTTTCCCCAAATGGTCACTCACGGGTAATAAAAGGCTGGCCGCTTTTAAGACCATTGTATTAATGCGCCTGAAAGTTCTCCCAAGATCATAAATAGAAGGAACACAGTTTTTATCATACCCGGCCCAGTGTTCTGTTACTATATAAGGAATATGGCATTGTTGCTTCAGGTGCATGGCAAATACTCCTGCTTTAAAAGGTACATGCACATGTACTATCTCCGGCTGGCCATGCTCCTGTACGATCTGCGTATACACTTTTTTTTGAAGCGCATAATATTTTTTGAACGAAAAGAGTCTTTCTGCAATACCACCCCATTTTCCTTTACCATAATACACCCTGTAAAAAAACAAATTACCTTCCTGCTTCTGTACTATTTCCACCTTTCCTCTTCTCAAATGCTCATCTTTAATAACGGCAATCACAAAGAGTTTATCTGTAAAAGGCGCTGTTGCATAAGCATGCCGCTCTACAAAATCACCATTAAAGGGATCAGTCCTGTTTGGAAACCAGCTTGCAAGCCACAATACTTTCATGCGCTCAAATTAATCAAAACATCAATCATGGCAAATTTCACCCGGATGACTTTACACCGGTTGTGTTGAAACCGAAGATATTCTCGGTGGTTATTTGTATATCCTGGTAGTTCTTTTGACTGTACCAACCGGTTACTTCGTCATGGGTATGCTCATGCCTGAATTCAGGGGTGAACCAGTCCAGTATATCGATCATCATTTCCCGTGCATTCTGTTTTGTTCCTTTTATTTTTTTTATACAATAGCTTAAAGGGAAAATGGTAAACCGGTACAGGTGGTACTGGAAACGGAGCGGCCATTTTGAAGTAACAGAGCGGATACGGTTAAACAGGTTATGTATAAAATCCTTACGGGGATGATACAACCATACACTCAGCTTACCGCCGGGCTTTACTGTTTTTTCAATACAGGAAAAAGACCAGGCGGTATTGTTAGTATGTATCAGCACACCGCTGCTGTGTACTATATCAAAATAATTGAACATTACCGGGGGGAACTGCACATCACCCTGTATGAAATGAAGGTTTGGACTGCTGTTACGCCTGTAAGCCTCCTCGATACTGGTACTGAAATCCATAGCCACCTGCTGAACCCCTTTTTGAGCCAGCAATATATTCAGTTTACCATTGCCACAACCGGCATCAAACACTATCTTATTTTGCAGCGACCCGATCGTTTCCCCTGTTTCGGTTAAAAACCGCTGGATCATTTCATCGCTGCCTGCATCCCAGGTTTTATCTTTATCAAAGTCATAGAGCTTCCATTCCTTTGCAAAACTCTCTTTGG
Source organism: Ferruginibacter sp. (assembly GCA_047600665.1). Classification (GTDB taxonomy): domain Bacteria; phylum Bacteroidota; class Bacteroidia; order Chitinophagales; family Chitinophagaceae; genus Ferruginibacter. The sequence goes on along the minus strand of JASGKJ010000001.1, from coordinate 620,595 downwards.
TACGTTTATTCTTTTGTAATACCTGCTGCAGCAACTTACCTTCCGTGTTCACCAGGGCTGCTTTTCTTTCATCGTAGTCTGGCAGGTGCTGCCTTAAAAAATCTTCATGATCGATAAATGCTTCCACACCCAGCCTGGGGATACCACCGATAACCGGGTAAAACCATTTGTGCTTTGTAAAAAGGACAGCGGTGTTGATCACAGTCAATACCTCACCATTAAAATCCCGTTCTGCTTCATCTATTACTTTTACAGAAAATTCATCATGGGTAACAGGGCAGCGAAGTATACCGGTCAGTGTTTTAATCATGAATGGATGTTATCTTTATTATACAAAGCTTACAAAACAACTCAAAAATAAAGACCAGTGGCCTTACTCAGAAAAATAAATGCAAGGGCGAAAACAGATATCAACACTGGTTTCAGCACCAATACAGATGCATATGGTGGCCGCCTGATTAATAAAAATGGCCGGCCCAATGTAGAAAAACGGGGGCTTGGCCCGCTTGAACGCATCAGCTGGTATCATACCATGCTGGAAATAAGTAATACAAAATTCCTTTTGCTGGTGATCATATTTTACATCACCGTTAATTTGATCTTTGCCTTGATCTATTATTCTATTGGTGTGGAACATCTGGCTGGTATACTGGCAAACAGCAGTGCAGAAAAATTTATTGAAGCTTATTTTTTTAGTGCCCAAACACTCACAACCGTTGGCTATGGCCGCATCAGCCCTGTTGGCTTTTTAACCAGTACCGTTGCGGCAATTGAAGCACTTGTTGGATTATTAAGCCTTGCATTAGCCACCAGTTTATTTTACGGAAGATTCAGCAAACCCAAGGCCTACCTGCGCTTTAGTGAAAAGGCAGTGCTGGCGCCATTTAAAGAAAGTGTTGCCATTATGATGAGGGTGGCGCCATTTAAAAATAATAATTTGATTGATGCTGAAGCAAAACTGACTGCGGGGTTAACGCTGGAAGAAAATGGTAAAACAGTGAACCGTTTTTACCCTCTTGAAATGGAATATTCAAAAGTAAATGCGCTTACGCTGAGCTGGACGCTTGTGCATCCTGTAACAGAAGACAGTCCCTTTTACCGGTTTACCAGGGAGGACTTTGCAAATACGAGGGGTGAGATCATTGTTTTTTTAAAAGCATTTGATGACATGTTCAGCAACACTGTTGTGGCACGTACATCCTATACACTTGGCGAAATTATTATCGGGGCTAAGTTCATACCTATGTTTCACCTGGATAACGATAACAATAAAACAGTACTTGACCTGGAAAAGATCGGCCTCTTTACTGATGCTGAAATAAAATTGCCCGCTGAAAAAGACAATGCTGTAACAGCAGGCTGATTTCCTTTCCAAGCTTCCTTTATCAAATTTAGTTTTTACCCAACCATTTTCTTTCGTATTACAGTTCTTATATAAAACAAGTAATATGAAGAAACTTTTCCTCCCTTTAATTTTTACTGGTGCTGCAGTTTATGCTTCCGCCCAGTGCCAGCAAGGTTTTTCTGTGCATTTTGATACAGATAAACATAACCTTACCACTGATGCCAGCACACAACTCGACAGTTTTGTATCAGTACACAAAACAGATACAAAGATCAAACTGTATGGCCATTGTGATATAATGGCCGGCTATGAATACAATGATGCACTCTCTGATAAAAGAACACATGCAGTAAAAAATTATCTTGTCAGCAAAGGCTTTAAAGCAGATAATATCATTGAAGAAAAAGGTTTTGGAAAACGCAGACCCATCAATAAAAACCATGGAGAACTTGAAATGTATATGAACCGCCGGGTAGATGTGCTGGTGGAAGGTGAAGATGATATTGCAGAAGAACAGGAAAACGATCAGCAACCTTCTCTTACAGAAGCAATAAAAGACACCCAAACAAAGGCAGGCAGCAGCATTGTGCTGAAGAATATGAATTTTTATGGCGGTACACACGTGATCATCCCAAACTCTTTGCCGGTGCTGATGGAACTGGTGGAGGTGATGAAGAAAAACCCTTCGCTTGAAATTGCTGTTGAAGGACATATCTGTTGCCAGAAAGACAGCAGTGATGGTCTTGATATCGGCACCCGTACACTGAACCTTTCAGAAAACAGGGCAAAAGAAATATGCAATTATTTATGGCAAAACGGTATCGCCTCAAACAGGCTGATGTATAAAGGATTTGCCCATCAAAGCCCGATGTTCCCCTATCCAGAAAAAACAGAACAGGAAAGAACATTGAACAGGCGTGTGGAAATAAAAATTTTAAAAAAATAGCCCTCGTAAACCCAACACAGCGGGCGGACATATTTGTTCGCCCTTTTTATATCCTGCCAGGCATCGATTTTATCTTCCGGACAAGGTCGCCGGTAAATAACAAAGAACCCTGCCAGTTCAGGTGATTTGAATTATAAAAGAAATTTTTATTACTGCAGATATCTGAAAGCGTATAATCCCAGAATTCCACTTTTTCTGCAGCAGCAATATTTTGAAGGGCTACCCTTACCGGCGTAAAATCGGTGATCAATTTTGAAACTTCAGTATAAACAGGTGTAAGAACGATAATCACATTTTTTCCCGATTGCTTCAATTCACGAACGCAGTTACGGTATGCAGTTACTACCGCCGAATCAATACTTATAGTAAATGGTTTGGTATTTTTTATTGCTTCATCCTGGTCTGCTTCCCAACTTCTGAAAACAGGAGCCTGGCCCAGCAATGTATCCGTCCCTGTATTCTTTTTCAACCAGGCATTGAGCCCGTCGAAGGCATTTACATAGTATTTGGAGGAAACGGCCACGTATTTATAAAATGGCACATACCTGCATTTCCAGGCAAGGCCGGGCTGTATCTGGTAAAGCGGCGCATATACATCCGGGTTTGATATATGTGCAACATATCTTTCCACAGATGAAATACCCGAACCGGCAGACAGGGAAAAATAAGTCTCCGCCATGATCACCGTTTTTGTCTGGTCATTATGTTTATTAAAATCTTTTATTAATCCCCTGTACTGATAAAACCAGGTGCCGTTAATAGAGTAATTATAAGCAGATTGATTTAATTCATGGTTTATCAAAGATGTATTAACACCCACTTCCCCAACAGATGAACCAAATACTGCGACCGAAGGAACGTCATTATGAGAAAGAATTTTATTTACTTTACCCAATTGCCCTTTCGTGCTTTTTTTAACAGCAAAAGTCACTGCTGCATCAAACAGCCATAAAGCCATATACAGGAAAAAGCAGCAGGCGATCATTTTTTTATATTCATTTCGCATAACCATGGCTGTTAAAATTGAAAATAAATAAACTGGTTTGTGTTAAATACACCTGCTACCAGTATAAGCAGGATCACCAGGTAATACAATGACCAGCGGGCAAAAGCGGGCCAATTGTAAATTTTCTGGTATTTCCCTGATGCAAACATATAATCGATAAAGAGCATGAGCGGTACCAGCAGGGATGTGAGGCAAAATTGCCAGAGAGGTAACCCAAGATACGTATCAGCCAGCCCGTGCAGATCAGATTGATTTAAAGTAAAATAACCAGTGTTGTATGTAAAAATAGCAGCAACCATATGCAGTGCTTCTTTTATATCGGCTGCCCTGAAAAAGATCCATGTTATACAAACAAGCGTAAACGTTAGTGCTACAAGGATGAACCCCGGCAGTTTTATTTTGGGAAAGGTCTTTTTCAGTATAAGGCTGATGATTAGGAAAAGGCCATGCAATGTACCCCAGGCAATAAATGTCCAATTGGCGCCGTGCCATAATCCACTTACAATAAAAACAAATAACAAATTGAAATAAACACGTTTTACCGCCACCCGGTTTCCACCCAATGGTATGTAGAGATAATCTTTAAACCATGACGATAAGGAGATATGCCACCTTGTCCAAAACTCAGATATACTTTTGCTTAAGTAGGGCTGTTTAAAATTTTGCATCAATGTAAATCCCATACACCGGGCTGTACCCAATGCAATATCTGAATATCCTGAAAAATCACAGTATATCTGTATGGCAAAGAAAACCGTACTGATCAGTATTGAAAACCCGCTATAACCATGTGGATCTGCATACACGGCATCCACAGCAATAGAAAGCCTGTCGGCTATTACACATTTTTTGAATAACCCCAAAAGGATAAGCCGGAGACCTGACTGGAGCCTTTCCGGATCGAAATATTTTTTTTCATGAAACTGGTGCAGGATATTCTGCGGACGTTCAATAGGACCTGCCACCAGTTGCGGGTAAAACATTACATACAATGCGTAAATACCAAAATGCTTTTCGGGTGCCTGGTTTCCCCTGTACACCTCAATGGTATAACTCATTGCCTGGAAAGTGTGAAAAGACAAACCGATGGGAAGTAATATCTCCAGCAGTGGCAAATGGCTGCCCGCATTTACAGCAGCCAGCACGGCATTTATATTACCAGCGATAAAGTTGAAGTATTTAAAAACCGCCAGTATACCAACATTTGCAATAATGCTTAACAAAAGATACAGTTTCCTTTTTCTTTTATCTGTTGTTTTTGCAATCAGCAATCCTGCAAAATAATCCACCACAATTGTAAATGCCAGTATAAGTATGTAAACCGGTTTAAAGAACATATAAAAATAGCAACTGGCTGCCAGTAACAGCAGGTAACGAAACTTATGAGGAAGCAGGAAAAACAAACCGGTTACAATACAAAAGAAAACAAGAAACTCAAAAGAATTAAAAAGCATGGACGATCAGGTTGTATCCGGGTAAAGATATTGTTTTTTAATTTCGGTGCTGTACACGTGGGTCAATTACTGCATATAAGAGATCCGCCAGCATATTAACAATAATAAAGAAACAGGCGCTTACCAGCACAGCACCCATTACAAGCGGGTAATCCAGCTTTTCCAGTGCATCCACGGTTATTTTGCCTATGCCTTTCCAGCCAAAAATATATTCAACAAAAAAAGCACCAGCCAGCAATTCTGCAAACCAACCTGTAATAGCTGTTATCACGGGGTTTAATGCATTTCGCAAAGCATGTTTGAAAACAACAGCCCTTTTACTGAGTCCTTTTGCATAAGCAGTGCGGATATAATCCTGTCCCAATACATCCAGCATTGAACTCCTGGTAAGCTGCGTAATAATTGCCAGTGGCCGTATACCAAGCGTAAAGGCAGGCAGTATAAGATTTTTAAGCGTTAAATATCTTTCACCTGTTATTTCATCAATATCAAACCAGCTGCCTGTTAAATTTAAACCGGTGTAAGGGTGCAGTATCACCCCAAACAGATAAGCAACAATAATGGCCATAAAAAAAGAAGGAGCCGAGATACCGGCAATACTTGCAAATACAGCTGAGGTATCCAGCCACGTGCCTTTTTTAACCGCAGCCAGCACACCCAGTAAGACGCCAATAATGGTTGCAAAGGTCATTGCCGCCAAAGCCAGTAATAAAGTACCGGGCAATGCTTCCATTAAAACGGCCCCAACACTCTTCTTGGTTTGATAACTTTTGCGCAGGTAAGGAATTTTTAAGCCAACCCTGGTACTGTTACCAACAAAAAATCCTTTCAGTTCTTTTTTCTGAATATCATTGTTTGAGTGTATGCAAATGGGAGATACATCATTAAGATAGAGAAGGAACTGCTTCCAGCGGGGCTGATCAAGGTAAAGATCATGCCGGATATTATCCATTGTTTTTTTATCACCGCTCTGGCCAACGATCATTTTAGCAGGATCTCCAAAGCCCTGGAACATAAAAAACACCAGTGCCACCACACCCAGCAGCACCAGCAATGAATAGCCTGTTTTTTTTAAAATGTATTTCAATTATACCTAGTAATTGAGATAGCGGTCAAGGTCTGCCCATGCATATTTTCCCTGCACTACCGGCCCCTTCATATCATACAATGTCGGATCAACCCTGGCGGCAGTTTTAATGGCTGTTACGTCGGTTGTATACACAGGTATGTTCAGCATATGAAACTTGTTAAAGAATTCATGCGCTGCCTGTGTATTGGAAGTAACGATATACAATGGCTTACCCTGTTCCTTTGCCCGCTGTGCAAGCTTTTTAAAATGATACAACCATTCCGGCTCAGTCTTGTTGAGTTCTTTTAAAAAGAATAAGTAATAAGAAGGCTGGCTCAAAATGATCTCTGTAGAGTCGCTGCCATCTGCGCCGCCTAAAGAAAAGTCGTTTATTTTAGGAATATTGTTTTTACCCTTTTCAACAAGCGTCTGCTTACGGTCAACAAATTTCCAGGTGCTGTCCGGTAATTTATCAGCAGTAAAATCTTTTTTTACGCCTTCTTTTTCATAAATAAAGCTGTAAGCGAATTTATCAGGGATTGCATCCGCCGGCATTTTGCGGAGTTCAAGTATATTATTGCCTTTTTTATACGGGAGACAATCCACCACAGGTAAATGCCTCAGTACATGTCTTTGCAAAACCAGTGTTGCCAAAATGGAAAATATAACCAGTATACCATTGATCTTTCTTTTGAACAATGGCAGGATGTATTTGCTGCCCAGCAATAAAATAATAATGAGTACCAGCAGGATAATATCCTTTGTAAATGTTTGTATGGGTGTAAGCGGTATGCAATCACCAAAACAACCACAGGTGCGTATTTTACCACTGAATAAAACATAGCTTGTAAGAAATGTAAAAAACAACATTAATAGCAACAGTAGGCCAAGTGTTATTTTCTTTGCCCAACCCAGCAGTAATGCCACACCCAGTGCCACTTCCAGCGTGATCATAAAAATGGAAAAGCCAAACGCATTCTTATGCAGTATGTTCATCAACGAAGGTAAATAGCCCTCACCTGCCCACACTTCAAAAAATTCTTCCATTTTATAGGTGAGTCCTAAGGGGTCAATGGCTTTTACCAGCCCCGAAAAAATAAACAAGGCCCCCACAAGCACCCTGGAAATATTTACAAGCAGTTTCATACAAGTTTGTTTATTAAGGATAGAGTATTATACCGCTTCGGGTACACTTAGTATCAGTGCAAAGGCTGAATAATTGATGATATCATAGTAATTGGCATCAATACCTTCGCTGATAATTGTTCTGCCTTCGTTTGCCAGTATATTTTTTATACGCAGCAGTTTGGCCAGGATCAGGTCTGTAAAACTCTGCTGGCTCAGATCACGCCATGCCTCACCATAATCATGGTTTTTATCCAGCATGAGTTTTTTTGCTATCGCAATTTTTTCATTGTACAGCCTTTCCACCTCTTCCACCGGTAATTCTTCCACTGTTCCTTCCGGCAGTTCAAGCTGTATCAAACCTATCACAGCATAATTCAGTATGCCCTTAAATTCACTGATGATATCATCCCCTATTTTCTGTACACCTTTTTCCTGTATAGTTCTTATCCTTTTTGCCTTGATGTAGATCTGGTCAACCACCGAAATGGTGCGGTACACCCTCCAGGAAGTACCATAATCCTTTGTCTTTTTCAAAAAAATGTCTTCGCAGGTTCTTACCGCCTCATCATATTGCCTGTTTGTGTCCATAGTTTGCTGAATGTATAATATTTTTGCTGCTGCCAAAAATAATGGTTATCACTGATGTTCACCCTTAACTGTAAAGGAAAATTATTAACGGTTGACCGCCCGCTGGTGATGGGTATTATTAATGCCACACCAGATTCCTTTTATGAAGGACATTTACCGGCAGGCATTGAAGGTATTACTGCATTGGCAGGTACAATGCTGGCAGAAGGCGCCACTATCCTGGATATTGGCGGGCAAAGCACCCGCCCGGGCAGTGAGCGGGTAAGCAGCGATGAAGAGTTAAAACGGGTGATACCAGTAATTGAGGCTATCAAAAAAAATCACCCCGGCTGCATCCTGTCGATAGATACCTATCATAGCAAAGTGGCGGCTGAATCGGTGGCTGCAGGTGTTTCTATTATTAATGATATTAGTGGCGGCACCATGGATGAAAAGATGATCTCAACCACTGCCGGCTTACAGGTGCCGTACATCTGCATGCATATGAAAGGCACACCGGAAAATATGCAGCAGCAAGCACACTATGAAGATGTAGTAAAAGAAGTGCTTGATTTTTTTATAAAGAAGGTGGATGAATGTAAAAAAGCGGGTATTAATGATCTTATTATTGACCCTGGCTTTGGTTTTGGTAAGACCATTACCCATAATTTTCAATTGCTGAAAGATCTTGGTGTTTTTAAGATTACCGGTAGGCCTGTACTTGCAGGCCTGTCCCGGAAAAGCACTGTATATAAAACGTTAGGTGTATCCGCTGCTGAAGCCCTGAATGGTACAACAGCGCTTAATACAATGGCACTCTTAAATGGCGCCCGGATTTTAAGAGTGCATGATGTAAAAGAAGCTGTGGAAACCGTGAAACTCTATGAGGCTTACTGCAACGCCTGAGTCTTTTTTCTCCCGGAAAGAAAATTAAAAACCCAGTTGAAAAGAATTACTGCGATCACCAGCAGTAACCAGGTTTTAGGTGAACTCCATGTTTGAGCCGCTGTAAGAAAAACAAGAAAGCCGTTTTTTGAAGAAAACACTGTTTGAATATAGGCAACTGCGCTTTCAGGTGTGGCTTTTATTATTCCATTCTTATCAATAACAAAAACACCCGGATAACTGGTAACACCCAGCTGTGCCTTTAAATAATTGGCATTAAGTGAATAGCTGCTCTCCACCCCCGCTGTATCTCCCGACCTTAAATTAAGATGTTTCCAGTTACTGACGGGTTTTGCAGCAAATGCCCATCTCTCATTCCTGCCTTCCAGGATATCTTTCCATGCGGCTGCATTGTCAATGGACACACTGGTAACCATTATCTTGTCTTCCTTACCTTTTAATATTATTTCAAATTGTTTCATTTCTGTTATGCAAGTGGGGCAAGCCCTGAACCAGAAGTCTACAATATTGATGTCTCTTTTGCTGAAATCTGGCAGTATGTTTTTTCCGCTGCTGTCATACAGGCTTGTGAGTTCAAATTTCTTACCGGCCTGACGGTTTTGCACCGTATGACTCTTTTCATATTTCCATTGTTTGTATTGGTAAAAGGCAAAAAGCACTGCAGTAAAAATTGGCAGGAAGAGTAACAGCTTCAGCAGCAGGTTTTTTGTTTTCATTTTAATTTCTTTATTTAAAGTCTGAAAGGGTTGCAGTAAACACCCCTCTCTCCCTTTTTTTAAACATTACTTTCCAGTTGCCGTTATAGCGGATCAGTGCAGGTACCGTTAAAGCCCCGGCACGTGTCATCTGTACTTCCATATGCACATTAAAGTCGTACACCGTGGCGCTGTAACTCAGGGAATAAGTACGGGCAACCACTTCATATGTCTTGTCATCAAACCAGGTGATCATTTCATCCACCACCACATCGTCTTCTTTACCGGGTTTTACTTTTTGTTTAAAAATATAACAGCTGGTGTTATTATAATCATCCATATCAATACTCATGTCATAATACTCCGCCATGTCATCATCATAAATGGCCGTTTTACCAGATACAAACGGAATGCCTTTGATCTTTTTGCCGGGATTAAAAAAAAGCATCTTCAGTTGTTCTTTATGTTTTTCAATGCCGGATTTGCCTTCTGTGCTGAATTCAGACCCGGCAACAATATTATTCTCGCCGCAAACAGCTCCGTCTGTAAAAAAAAGTGATGCATACATTTTTGAAGTGTAATATTCCGGCTGGTGGTTGCTGTCATAATAATCACCGGTGATATTTTCTTCCAGTACTTCCATACGGCGGCAGTTGCTGTCACGTATTTGTTTTGTTCTGCTGAACAGGGCTGCATCGGTATTACCTTTTTTATCCAGCATACGGATATCATTGATGGCTGAATAATTCAGTATATGCAGGTTTTTAAAAGCCTTATAAAAAGAAGAATCATTTTTTACCCGGTTGATAAAGGCAGGCACGTTCAGTTTATTATCGATCACCACTTCGCTGAGTGTGATCATTTTTTTTCCAACTTCCACCGTACTGTCCCTGGCTGTACTGTCTTTTGCTACCTGCGCTTTTAATTGAACACCACACAGTATATAAAAAAATACAGGTATGATCTTTTGTATCATACCTGCAAATTATTACAAATGATTTAAAAGAATGAAGCGCTATTTTGGAAATACCATCCTGTAGTCAACTTTAATCTTTCCTTTGGAGATATCATCCAGTTTTCTTTTGAGCAGGGTCTTTTTTAAAGGCTTGATATAGTCAATAAAGAGCTTGCCTTCAATATGATCGTACTCATGCAGTATTACCCTGGCGGTTAAACCATTGAAGGTTTTTGTCTGCGGTTGAAAATTTTCATCCAGGTACTCAATGGTGATTGTTTCGCTGCGGTAAATATCTTCCCGTATTTTGGGGATGCTGAGGCAACCTTCGTTGTAAGCCCATTCATTACCCTCCTGCTTTGTGATACGGGCATTGATAAATACACCTTTAAAACCCGGGGCATCGGGATATACGCCCACTTCATCATCTTCCAGGTTTTGAAATATTTGTGTGCTGTCTATTACAAACAGCCGGATGGCTTTATTAATTTGCGGTGCGGCAAGCCCCACCCCGTTGCTGTTGTACATGGTCTCCCACATATCTTCTATCAGCTTCTTGAGATCGGGGTAACTTTCGTCAATATCATCACAAACCTTCCTTAATACCGGCGAACCATATGCTACTATTGGTAAAATCATACTGTTTATTAATGGCGCAAATTTACGGTAAGGATTCCAGATTGAACCACAAAGACACTAAGACACAAATAATCACAAAGCTTTTCTTAGCAGAATTTTGCGACTTTTTGCTTTCATGATTCAGAGCCTGCTTTGCATATACTCCTGCAGCATGATGGTAGCGGCAATTACATCCACGTTGCCCTTTACCTGCCGGTCTTTCTTCTTCATACCCATTTCAAGCATGGCATCTTTGGCCATTTTGGAAGTATAACGTTCATCCACCGTTTTAAGAGGTGTGGCTGGAAATTCCTTTTGCAGTTTTTTGATGGCAGCCTGCACCAGTGGTGTTCCGTGTGTATCGGTATCATCCCAATTTTTGGGTAACCCAATAATGATGAGTTCCACCTGTTCTGCGGCAAAGTATTTTTTGAGATAAGGGATGAGTTCTTTTGATTCGATGGTTTCCAGCCCGGTAGCGATAATTTGTAATGGATCAGTAACAGCAAGGCCTGTCCGCTTTCCGCCATAGTCTATTGCAATTATCCGGGGCATAAGTTTGGTTTAGAAAGTTTAGATGGTTAGAGTTTAGTGCAGGAAGATATCAAGCAATACAAATACTGCAAACACAACGGAAGCAATACCGTTGGCCGTCATAAATGCAATATTCACCCTGCTGAGATCAGATGGTTTTACAATAGAATGCTGGTAAATAAGCATACCAATAAAAACAGCTACGCCCAGCCAGTACCACCAGCTAAAATGCCCATACACACCAGCACCGGCCACACAAAGCGCTGATAAAACATGCAGCAGTTCCGAAACTTTTAAGGCTTTTGTTTTTCCCAGCGCAGCAGGAATGGAATGCAGTTGTTGTGACCTGTCAAACTCTTCATCCTGTAATGCATAAATAATATCAAAACCACTCACCCAGAATAATACAGTAAATGAAAACAGGATGGGGAGCAAATCAAATTTGCCAGTAACGGCGAGGTAAGCGCCAATAGGTGCAAGACTCAATCCCACTCCCAGCACAAGATGACACAAAGCTGTAAACCGTTTTGTATAACTGTAAAACAGTATTACAAATAATGCAACCGGTGATAAAAAGAAACATATCCTGTTTATAAAAAAAGTGGCTGAAATAAAAATGATGCAATTAATAATAACAAAGCGTAACGCACTTTCTTTTGAAATAATACCGGCAGGAATTTCCCTGATAGCCGTACGTGGGTTTTTTGTATCAAAATGACTATCGAGGTAACGGTTAAATGCCATGGCTGCTGAACGGGCAGTTATCATGCAGAGAATAACAAGAAGAAAAAGCTTTATGTAATGTGTCATTTCGAATGTGCCAACAACTATGTTATGCCAGCCGGGCATTAAGCTATGCGGCAAATAAAAAAAACCCAGGAAAAAACCAATCAGTGCAAAAGGCATTGCAAAAATGGTATGACTGAATTTAACCAGCGATAAATAATTCTTTACTTTATACACAATCATATTTATACCGTAATAGTAGGCAAAGTACGGTAAATTAAAGGTATTTATTTGCGGTTTTTACTGCCCCAGAATGACAATCTTGTAATTGCTTATTTACCCGTCTCTACATCATATAATAAAAAAGAGGCATGGCCGTTTAGTATCAAAATCCAAAATTAAATGCTTATACCCTATAAAAGCAAAAGGCTGCTTATTACCCTCACTGTTACGTTTATGTCATTTTTCACTTGCTTCAACCTGTTCGGGCAATGCAACATCAACGATAATACTCCTGTATCAATAGGCCAGGTAATAGTTAATGATGCAGTATGCCCATATAGTGGTTCTGTTATTATTAACAATGTAACCGGTGGCGGCGGTGAATATGCGTACGAAATAATCAGTGGCCCCGTATTAAGGATTGTACAATCTCAAAACCAGTTTAATGCGTTGCCCACCGGAAGTTTCCTGGTAAGGGTAAATGGCTGCAATGGCACAAGAAAAGATACACTTGTAAAAGTACAGACCTATTATGCACCCGTGTCATCAGCATTTCAAATAAAAAAAATTAATGGATTTACATGTGGCTCTGGTAATGATGGGGTGTATTCTATCTCGAATTATTATGGTGTTTCACCCATGCGTTTCCAGCTATCAACCACCAATGATTTTTCTGCCACGCCATTTTTACCAGGTAATGATTCTGTAATTGTCAATAACCTCACAGAAAACACTACTTACTATGTAAAAATCAAGGATGGATGTAACAACACTACTGTAACCGCTTTTACTACGCCGGCTGCAGTGGGTGTTGCTGCTTTATCTGTACCAGACCTTTCATTTACTTTAGCTCAAAATATAGTATGTGGTGGTTACAGGGGGATAACAATTGAATACAGGGATTCGGCAACCGGCACTCCTTATGATGGCAGGTTAGCTTACACTCAATCTCCTTACTGGGGTACCGGAACTTATCCATATTTGAGGATGCAGATAAAAAATACGGCAACCAACCAGGTGTATATAGATCTTTACAGGTGGCTTTTAAGACAAAACTGGGGTTGGCCATATGGTACTCATTATTATTTTGACAGTTACCCGTATATGGCTGGTAATACCGGGCTAACAGCCAGCCAGCAGGTAGGCTTAATGATGTACAATTGGGTACCAACACCGGCAATTGCCAACCAGGTACATGCAGACTATATTACTAACACTCCAGCAGGTTCCTATACACAAGTGCCTGCTAATACACCGCTCACTGCAACAATTTTTTTCCCGGGAGGAACTTATTGCGGCAGTACGGTTGCTCCTTACAGCAAATCATACAATTTTAATATACCCACCAGTGATGATCCGGCTGCGAAAATAGCCAACATGATACCGCAGTGTGGGGGCAACACTTACTTCCAGGTATATTTCTCCGATTACTTTTATGGCAAATTCAGGATAGTTGATCCATCCGATCCATATACCGTTATATCCACATCAGTGTCGGCTGAATATGGTCCAGGCTATGTGGCCAATGCATATGGTAATTTTATTACGGGTCATACTTACAGGGCCATACTGGAGGATAAATGCGGCCGGCTCGATTCAATGGATATGGTATTTACACCAGCAAATGGTACAGTTGCATCAATGGATTTTCAATACCTGATTAATAAAGAAGAAAAATGTAATTCGCTGCCAACCGATTCTGTTTACCAGCTTGCTGTACTGCAGCAAATTGGTTACGGGATAAATAAAATCACGATTGATGGAATACCAGACAGCCTGGTTACTACCTACTCTGTGTACCTGAGCCCCAACAGCTACGTTTTTATAAAAAGGCCTTTACCTCCAGGCACCTATACAATAAGGGTACAATGGAGCAAAGACTGCAGCAGCGGAATAACAGTACAAAATGTAACCATTAACCCAACAGCACATAACCAGCATTATGCCGATATTACAGGAACTGTAACTACCACTGCCAGCAACTGCTATGTAGATGGGAACACCCGGTTAACCATTAACGCCTATTTGAAAAGAAATAATAATGACTATACCCTCGCAAATCTTCGCCTTGTAAGAGTGCCTAACAACAGCGTATTTCCGCTTACGGCTATGCAGGGTATTTTATATTCAATAGCTGATTCCGCTTTACGGTTTTCTACATCCACCTCGTACTCAAATATGCTAAAGGACTCTCTTTTTACATACGGCAGCAACGGTCTCCTGTTTAGTCCGGGGCAGGAAGGAAATTATACATTTGCGATCAATGTTATTTGTGTTTCCACCGGCGCTATAGTGGAAACAGTTTACAAAACATTTACCATAAACAATATTGCCGAAAACAGGCCTGGCACTCCCTCATTGAAAAGTGCCAGTGCCATGATGTGTGATGGCAGCGCAGATATGACGGCCTATTTATTTACAACAGGTGGCAAACTTCCAATGAAATATGAATACAAACTGGAGTCATCATCCACGTTCCTGCTTACCGGCAATGCCGGCGCAGACAGCACTGTTACCATTTCACCAGCCCCACCGGCAGGTACCGTTTACGACATACGGGTAACAGATGCATGCGGTATAAGCGCCAGTTCGAAAATAAGCCTGGGCAGCTTTACAGGCAAGTTCTACATTTATCAAACACCGCTTGATTGTACGGTGGATCCATTTGGAATAAAAGTCACCACTTCGGCAATTACCGGTGCATACTACACCTGGAAGAAAAACGGCACTATTATAGCACAGGGAACCAACCAGTATTATACCACTATAACAGGTATTTCTGTTGACAGTATCAGCGTTGAGATAAATATATATGGCTGTTATTTTCGTGCAGGCGCCAGGGTGATTGTATTTAATAATCCATGTAAAGTAACCATACTTCCCGCTGATAATATTAAGACAACAGGCAAAAGATTATCCGCCTCACATGTTCAAATTAACTGGACAGCAAAACTAAGCACTGCAAAATCATATTTTATTATCCAGCGGTCAGCAGATGGCATCCATTTTACTGATGCAGCCATTGTAAATGCAGCACCCATGAATTGGGAACAAAGCTTTTCCAAAACATTGCCGGATGCCGATCCATTATCTTATTACCGCATTGTATTGGTGAATGAAACAGGGCAAAAAAAATACAGTAATACGATCCCTTTAAATGACCTGAAAAAGTTATCAGTATCTGTAAAAATCGTACCTAACCCTGCAAGCGATTTTATTAAAATATTGCTTTCTGATGCTGAACACAAGACATTAAAAGGAATTATTTATAATGAAAAAGGACAGGCTGTAAAAACGATAACGATCAGTGATTCGGAAATGTCTTCCGGTAAACTTATAGACATTTCCACCCTTGCAAATGGTAATTACTATTTAAATATTATTGATAACTGGGAAATAATTTCAGGCAGTAAATTTATTGTTCTGTAAACATGCTCTTTAATGGGCAGCCTTTACAAAAAAAGTTCTTACAACTTCCCATAACACCACACCGGCGGCGGTGGCAATATTCAATGAATGTTTCATGCCCAGTTGCGGTATTTCCACGCAGCCGCTGCATTGCTGGATGGTGCTTTGCTCCACCCCTGTTACTTCGTTGCCAAAGATCAATGCAATCTTTTCTCCCGGTGCATAAGGCAGGTCCTGCAGGGCAATACTTTGCTCCGCCTGCTCCACAGCATACACGCTGTAGCCCTGCTGTTTTAAATCTTCGATGGCCATTGATGCATTGGCAAAGTGTTTCCAGCTAACCGTATCTTCTGCACCCAGCGCTGTTTTCTTTATTTCTTTATGTGGTGGAATACAGGTATAGCCTGTGATGTATATGGCCTCCAGTAAAAATGCATCTGCTGTACGGAACACACTGCCCACATTGTAGGCGCTGCGGATATTTTCCAGCACAGCGATCACCGGCAATTTTTCTGATTGCTTAAATTCATCCACTGATTTGCGGTTCAGTTCTGCCATGCTTAACTTCCTCATTTGTGCTGCCGGATTTATTTAGTTTGCAAAAGTAATTAACAGCCGCCAGAAAACTGATTGTTACGTATTGAAAGCACTTATTTTTGCGGCTTCCGGGTCGGCACCGAAGGTCAGACCCGGGATGATGAACATTGCTGGAAAAGTACAGGTGTGTGACACAACGATGTTGCACAAAGCTTTTCAGCCCGTAACAAAATAATTATTGAGAGCCCTGATATATGGCAAAATCTACTGAAACACCCTTAATGCAGCAGCACAATGCCATCAAGGCACGCTACCCTGATGCCATCCTGCTTTTCCGTGTGGGTGATTTTTATGAAACATTTGGGCAGGATGCGGTGAATGCATCTGCTGTGCTGGGTATAACGCTTACCAAAAGAAATAACGGCGATGAAAACTCCTCGCAGCTGGCCGGTTTTCCGCACCACGCACTGGATACTTACCTGCATAAACTGGTAAAAGCAGGCTACAGGGTGGCCATCTGCGACCAGTTGGAAGATCCCAAGCAGGCAAAGGGTATTGTAAAACGTGGGGTAACAGAGCTGGTAACACCGGGTGTGGCCACCAATGATAAACTGCTGGAGCATAACAGCAATAATTTTTTGGCAGCACTGCATTTTGCGGATGAGAAAAAGATTGGCATAGCCTTTTTAGATATCAGCACCGGCGAATTTTTTGTAGCAGAAGGCGATAAAGAATATGCAGATAAATTATTACAGAGCCTTCAGCCTGCCGAAGTGATCTTTATGCGGCGGCAGCAAAAGCATTTCAAAGAATATTTTGGTACCCGATTTTTTACCTATGGGCTGGAAGAATGGATCTTTGAAAATGCCTATGCCACTGAAAGTTTATTAAAACATTTTGGTACACACAGCCTGAAAGGCTTTGGCATCGAAGGCATGGATGCAGCGATCGTGGCAGCAGGCGCTGTGTTACATTACTTAAAAGATACAGAGCACCCCAATCTTGGCCATATTACTTCCATACAAAGAATTGACAGGAATGAACATTTGTGGATGGACCGGTTTACCATCCGTAACCTGGAATTACTGGGTGGCGCTGAAGGCAGCAATACTTTACTGAAAGTGCTGGACAATACGGTATCACCCATGGGCGCCCGTTTGCTGAAACGCTGGATGCTGATGCCACTGAATGATATTGCAAAAATTAATGAGCGGCTGGATACCGTGGAATTCTTTATAAAGGAGACGGATATACGAAATAAATTGTCGCATTATATAAAGCAGGCAGGTGATATTGAAAGACTGGTTAGTAAAGTACCGCTGAAAAAAGTAAACCCGAGGGAAGTATTGCAGATAGCAAAAGGTTTACAACAGGTGGATGCCATCCGGCAGCTTTGCATAGCACTGGATAATGAGTACCTGAAAAGACTGGCTGATGCACTGAATCCATGTAAATACATCGTTGATAAAATTGTAAAAGAAATTGCAGAGAACCCTCCGGCCGTTGCAGCAAAGGGTGGTGTCATTGCAGGAGGTATCGAACCTGAGCTGGATGCTTTAAGAAAAATATCATCCGGCGGTAAAGATTACCTGGTGGAGCTGCAGCAGAAAGAAGCAGCAGTAACCGGCATATCTTCTTTAAAGATTGGATACAACAATGTATTTGGTTATTACCTTGAAGTAACTAACCTCCATAAAGCCAAGGTGCCTGAAACATGGATACGCAAGCAAACACTTGCAAATGCTGAACGCTACATTACACCGGAGCTAAAAGAATACGAAGAAAAAATTTTAGGGGCTGAAGACAAAATACTCCAGATAGAACTGCAGCTGTTTGAAAAACTGCTGAACGAACTGCAGGATTATATAGCCCCTATGCAGGTAAATGGACAGGTGCTGGCCATACTGGATTGTGTTACCTGCTTTGCCAATAATGCACTGCAGTTAAAATATAAAAAGCCTGTATTGCAGGATAATAATATTCTCGATATAAAAGACAGCCGTCACCCGGTAATCGAACGTAACCTGCCGGTGGGTGAGGCATATATTGCCAATGACATTTTGCTTGACCCGGCCACCCAGCAGGTGATCATTTTAACCGGCCCGAACATGAGTGGTAAAAGTGCCATCCTGCGGCAGACAGCGCTGATAACACTGATGGCACATCTCGGCAGTTTTGTTCCGGCAAGTGATGCAAAGATCCCGTTAACAGACAAGATATTTACCCGTGTGGGTGCCAGTGATAACCTGAGCGGCGGCGAAAGTACATTCATGGTGGAAATGAATGAAACGGCCAGCATTATTAATAATATCACCAGCCGCAGTTTGATACTGCTGGATGAGATCGGCCGGGGTACTTCCACGTACGACGGCATCAGTATTGCCTGGAGCATTGTGGAGCACCTGCATAACAGCAATGCACAACCGAAAACTTTATTTGCCACACATTACCATGAACTGAATGAGCTGGAGAACAAACTGAACGGTGTAAAAAATTATCATATTACCAATAAGGAAGTCGGCAATAAAGTGATCTTCCTCCGTAAGCTGGCACCGGGTGGCAGTGTACACAGCTTTGGTATCCACGTGGCGAAAATGGCCGGCATGCCCAACAGCCTTATCGACAGGGCGAATGAAATATTAGCCCAATTGGAAGAAAGCCGGAACAGCAGCACCAACGGCAAAGGAGAACCGCTTGATGAAACCATGAAAAAGATCGCAGCACCTAAAATGCAGCTGAATATTTTTGATGTGCACTCTGCCACTTTTGAAGAAATAAGAGACCTGTTAAATGCAGTCGATATCAACAGGCTTACACCGGTGGAAGCATTGCTGAAATTGCAGGAGATAAAAGGGAAGGTTAATTAGTTCCTATTGCACAAATTGTTCGAATTATACTAATTAAGAAAAACACTGTTATAGAAAACGAGGCAGTTTAAATTAAAAGCAATTAATTAGTGTAATTCGTGTAATCAGTTAAATTAGTGATATCACAATTTATTTTCTGCCTGTGCTTTCTCCAGCCGGTCATTAATGGCTCTGCCGATACCCTCATTGGGAAATCTTTCTGCAAGAATTATATCAGCCTGCAGTTTATCTATTGTCCTTAATGCTGAAAAAAGATTTTTTGCTGCTTCTGCAAGGTTACCGCTTTTTGAAAGGATGAACTGTTGACCAGTATCAATATCGTCATATTGGTTTGTAAAACTTATCGTGGTGATCCGCTTTCCTGTAAACTGCTTTTTTAATTCATCAATATCACCAATGTATAAAGGAGTATGTGGTGCGTAGTGAGACTTCAACTGACCGGAGGTTTCAGGATTTTTTAGTGGTGATTTTTTTGCCTTTAAAACTTTTTCCTGCAATACTGTTTCTATCTCTTCAGCACTGATACCACCAGAGCGGTATAATAACACATTTTCATCGGCATCAAAGCCGATAATGGTAGACTCCACCCCTACTGTTGATTCCCCGCCATCCAGTATATATGGAATTTTACCGGCTAAATTTTCATACACATGCTGTGCTGAAGTTGGACTTACATAGCCAAACGGGTTGGCGCTTGGTGCAGCCAAAGGAAAATTCACCGATGATAATAATTGCAGTGTTAAGGGGTGATTCGGAATTCTTATAGCCACCTTATCACTTCCTGCCGTTATAATATCGGGAATGGTATTCTTTTTTTCCAGCAAAAAAGTAAGTGGCCCAGGCGTGAACTTTTCTGCCAGCAGGTTTGCCTTTGCAGGAATATGCGCTGCATATTTCACCGCATCTTTCCAGTCTGCTATATGTATTATCAGCGGGTTAAACCGTGGCCGGTTCTTTACAGTGAATATCTTTATCACGGCATTCTCATCTAGGGCATTGGCAGCCAGCCCATACACCGTTTCGGTGGGTATAGCAATAGTTTCCCCGTTTATCAAATAGTCCTTAGCTGTTTCAATATTATTGCCGATTATTGCCGTCATAATTTACGGGTGCAAATATAGCCCTGTACCTAAAATTATATTGCTTCGATAACTGTAAAAGGGGTTTCAGTCAGTTAATTTGTTAAAAAAAAGCCCTGTTTGCAGCGGTTATTGTGTTCATGGGGTCATTGAATTAGTTTTGCCCAGATTTATGATTATACGAGCGTTTTTAGTTTCCTTATCACTATTTTTTATTAATCATTCTGTTATTGCACAATGTACGCTGGGGCAAAGCCCTGCCAGTGCCTTTCCTGTATGCGGAACGGATACTTTTTACCAGGAAAATGTACCAGTTTGCGGGGGGCGTGTAGTACCTGCTCCCGGTTGTGGTGTGTTACAGGACCTGAACCCATACTGGTACCGTTTTACCTGTTTTGAAGCCGGCACGTTAGCTTTCCTGATAGACCCTCATGATCCGGGTGATGATTATGACTGGCAAATTTTTGACATTACAGGTCACAACCCGGAAGAAGTTTATACCAATACATCCCTATTTGTCGCATGTAACTGGTCAGGTAAGCCGGGTAAAACTGGCGCCGGTGTACTGGGAACTTCATTGGTTACCTGTGGTAATACAGGGCGGGAAGCTTTATTCAACCCATACAGTTCAATGCCTCAGTTAAAAGCCGGACATGAATATATCATGCTCATAAGTCATTTTTTTGGGGACCAGCAAAGCGGTTATTCATTGTCATTTGGAGGGGCTAATGGCGGCACTGCTGTTATCACAGACCCGAAAGAACCTGCGATGGCAGGTGCAAGGGCTATTTGTGATGGTGAAAAAATTGCAATAAAGCTTAATAAAAAAATGAAATGCAGCAGCCTGAATGCTGACGGCAGTGATTTTGTAATAACGCCGGCTATTGCGCCAATTATTTCAGCCGTGGGCGTTAATTGTAATAATGGCTTTGATATGGATTCATTGGTAATCACCCTTTCAGGCCCCATTCCACCAGGCACTTATGTTGTTTCTGTTAAAAGTGATGCAACAGGTATTAACCTGGTCGATAACTGCAACAGGACCATACCCGATAAACAGTCGCACCAGATAGTTGTATTTCCATTAATCCCCACCCCAATGGATAGCCTGGTACCACCGGCCTGTGCACCGGATGAAATTAAACTTGTATTTAAAAAACCCATGCTGTGCAATTCTATTGCAGCAGACGGCAGCGATTTTACAATTACAAATGCAGGTGTTAATATACCTGTTACCGGAGCTTTAGGCGATTGCGATGAAAGCGGTCTCACTACAGCTATCTATGTAAAACTGGCTGCCCCAATCCAGCAGGCAGGTAATTTTATCTTAACCCTCAAAACAGGAACAGACGGCAATACCATTTTAAATGAATGTACTGTTGAAACACCTGCCGGTTCTTTCCTTCCTTTTGTTACGGCAGATACAGTATCGGCGGCATTCAGTTATACACTTCACATGGGATGTAAAAATAACGTTGTCGACTATTCGCATGATGGCCGTAATGGCGTAAACAGCTGGAAATGGAATTTTGGAGGCATTATGTCTGCTGCAAAAGATACATCCATCACCTACGCCATTGCTGTTTCACAAGTTGCCACTTTAATTGTCAGTAATGGCACCTGCACCGATACAGCCCAGGCGACAGTGATCATGGATAATGCTTTTAATGCCGCAATGGAAAACAGCGATTATGCATGTCCGGAAGACCCTGTTCTGTTTAAGGACAGGAGCACCGGCAAATTCATCCGCCAATGGTTTTGGGATATGGGTGATGGCAAAACCAGCACTGCACAAAATCCCCCGCAACAATTTTATATCCCGGGCAGCCGTGACAGGGATCTTTCAATAAGACTAATTGTGACAGACAGCATAGGATGCAAAGACACTGCTTATGGTAAAATAAAAGTGGTAAACAACTGCTATATAGCCGTACCAAAGGCGTTTACACCCAATGGCGATGGTCTGAATGATTTTCTCTATCCCACTAATGCGTATAAAGCAAAGGACCTGTTGTTCAGGGTATATAACCGGGGTGGCCAAATGATATTTGAAACAAGGAACTGGCTAAATAAATGGGATGGCAGTTTTAAAGGAAGCCCACAAGACCCGGGCACCTATGTGTGGACATTGCGTTACACCCATACAGAAACCGGCCAGTATTACAACCTGAAAGGATCCTCTGTACTGTTAAGGTAAGCATCGCATTTTATTTCCATTGAACTATATGTACCGATTCTGTAAGTTTGGGCATTAAATTACTATATGGAAAAAACTCCTGTCCATTACGGCGATTATCTTGAGCTTGATAAAATACTGAACGCCCAGCACCCGGAAAGTTTTAAGAAAGAAAACATCGCTGCACATGATGAAATGCTTTTCATTGTGATCCACCAGGCATATGAATTATGGTTTAAACAGGTGCAGTTTGAAATTGATGCTGTTATTAAAACGCTTGCCAAATCATCGCTGGATGATAATTCAGCAGAGTTAAAAACCATTGTACACCGGCTGAAACGGGTGGGAACTATTTTAAAACTGCTGGTGCAGCAGATTGATATTATGGAAACCATGGAGCCGATGGATTTTCTTGATTTCAGGGATATGCTGCGGCCTGCTTCAGGCTTTCAAAGCTGGCAGTTTAAAAAGATTGAAGCAAGCCTGGGTTTACCATTTGAGCAACGGCATGGCCAGCATCATTACACATCGCAATTAAAGCCGCATGAAGTGAATATCATAAAAGAAACAGAAGCGGCCCCCACCTTAATATCTTTAATAAATAAATGGCTGGAAAGAATGCCATTCATAGATGATCCTTCCCTGTGGCGTAACTATAAGCCTGTTTCTGGTGATAGTACTGCTCCCTTATTCTGGAACGATTATGAATATATTTATACAAACAGCCTTGCAGAGGCAGAAAAAAGTAATGAAGATTTTTTCAAAACGGTTTTTAATGATGCCGGTAAAGAAACAAGACAACTGAGTGCCAAAGCATGCAGGGCTGCTTTATTTATCATGCTGTACCACGGCTACCCCATGCTTGAACTGCCGTTTCAGCTATTGGATACTTTGCTTGAGATAGACAACCACCTTGGTAACTGGCGCTACCGGCACATGAGCATGGTACAGCGTATGATCGGTACACGTATCGGTACAGGCGGCAGCTCCGGTGCAGGCTATTTAAAAGGCGCTATGGACAAACACAGTATTTTCAGGGAAATAGCACAACTCAACAGCTTCCTGGTTGACCGTAAAAAGTTGCCCCGGCTGCCGGATGAACTTACTGCCAAACTGGGTTATCACTTTTAACCTAACCACGCCGGGTAAACGATTTATAAACAAGAAAGAAGAACCGCAGGTGAATATCTGAGATCAAATTGTTGTATTTTTAGCATGATCAATATTGATTCAACCCAACTTGTCTCTGCCATGAGTGAAATAAACCGCATTGTAAAACTCTTTGCTGACCTCCAGCATGGCGATTGCTGGATAGGAACTAATTTCAGGGAAGCCCTGCACGGTGTGGATCATAACCTGGCAGCAAAAAACATTAACCCCGATACCAACAGCATCTGGCAACTGGTATCACATCTTATCTACTGGCGTACCAGCGTAAATAACCGGCTCAACGGAACACTCAATCTTCCCCCCTTTCCTGACTTTAAACTTCCCGAAGAAATAAATGATGCCAGCTGGAAGCAAACGCTTCATGATTTTGAATCAGCTTACCATGTACTCAGGAATACACTCATGCATTTTAAGCCGGAAAACCTGGAAAAGCCATCACCAAGACCGGAGCAAAGTTTTTACCAGTTGATCATTGGCTGCCTGCAGCATGATGCTTACCATCTCGGGCAAATAGTGATCTTAAAAAAGTAATGAGGGTTTTCCTGGCTAAATAATTTGAATCCATTTAACTTGATGCAATGAGAAGAATCATTCTATGTCTTGTTATTGTTTTGTTGTTCATTATGGCATGCAATAACAGTTCGCAAACATTACAAACACAAAAAGATTCAACAATAATTGTTATGAAAGATTCCACCAGTTTTGCAAGCGGCTATTCAGCAGTGAATGGGATCAAAATGTATTATGAAATATACGGTAATGGCGAACCTCTTGTATTGGTACATGGAGGAGGCTCCACTATCGGCACAACGTTTGGCAGCATAATTCCCCTGCTTGCCCAACACTATAAATTAATTGCAGTTGACCTGCAGGCGCATGGCCATACCAGCGACCGGAATACACCTGTAAGTTTTGAACAGGATGCAGAAGATGTGGCCACGCTGCTTAAAAACCTCGACATTGGCAAAGCAAACTTCTTTGGCTTTAGTAATGGTGGCACCACCTGTATGCAGGTAGCTGTAAGCCACCCCGAACTTGTAAACAAATTGATCATTGCATCTGCCTTATTCAAAAGAAATGGCATCTTCCCCGGTTTTTTTGATATGATGCAGCATGCTTCTTTAAAAGATATGCCGCAACCATTGAAAGATGCTTTTTTAAAAATAAATCCTGACAGCAGCAAATTACAGGTAATGCATGATAAGGATAAAGAAAGAATGCTGCAGTTCAAAGACTGGAAAGACGAAACACTTCAATCCGTTAAGCAACCGGTGTTAATTATAAATGGAGATAAGGATGTCATATTGCCGGAGCATGCCGTTGCCCTTTCTAAACTATTACCCAATGCACAATTGCTCATTGTACCTGCAACACATGGTTCATATATGGGAGAAATATGCAGCCCTCCTGAAAATAAGACCATCGAATTTTGTATGGGCATAATTGAAGATTTTTTAAATAAACCTTAAACCGGTTATTATTTATTTTACCGTAAGAAGAATTTACTCCACATTTTAATAAATCGTTCATTCATCCCCAAAAAGTTGGGGATTGTCTGCAATAGTTATATAGAATAGTTTTGCATCCTGAAATAATCCTTATCCTGAATGGATACTGCATTAACCGTGCAGCAACACCAAAACTATTATTCTATGTGGAACCTGTAACTGTGAAATTTAAACCTGCCTGTATAAGACAAACTTACGCATGGTACACAAAAGTGTAGTACACTTTTGATAATAGAAATCAACACTCCCCGTTATTTAAATTAAGGGGGAAATGGACTGTAAAGCTGGATAATAAACAAGTTGCCAGGAATTTATAAAAATGGCAATAAGCTTAGGTTAAAGCACCGGTACCGCTTCTCTTGTAACCGTTCAATATCAAAACTAACTGCATTTCTATGAAAAGGTTTACCTGCTTTGTGTTGTTATTGTGTACAATATCAGCACAAAAAGTTTTTTCACAAAACATTGCGATCAATACTACCGGCGCTATGCCCGATACCAGCGCCATGCTGGAGATTACAAGTACTGACAAAGGCCTTTTGTTGCCAAGAATGACCACAGCACAGATGAATGCCATCCCACTGCCGGCAACAGGCTTGCTGGTATTTAATACGAGTTTAAATGTATTTGAAGTGAATATTGGAACCACTCTTTCTCCAAACTGGGTACCATTGAGTATTTCAACTTCAGGCTGGTCAACTACCGGCAATGCAGGTACGAATAGTGGCACCAATTTTATAGGAACAACGGATAACAACGGGCTCAGCATCAAAACCAATAATACGAACAGGGTTACCATCAGCAATACAGGATTGGTTGGTATTGGCACTACCAATCCAAACTACAAATTGCATATTCATGATGCTACAGTAAGCCCCTCTTCCGGGAACTGGATCCAGATATCCAACAATGCTTCCGGCACCGGCAGCTATGATGGCTTTTATGCCGGCGTAAGTGCAGCAGGAGCACCACAAATATGGGCTGCAGGCAACCTGGATATCATCACCGGTTCGGGAACAAGCAATAACAATTCAATGCGGATAACTTCAGCAGGTAATATTGGAATCGGAACCACAAGTCCCTCTGCACAACTGCATACAACCGGCACCGTTAGGTTTGCAGGCTTAAGTGCAGCCGGCTCTAATACAACTGTACTTACCATGGATGCAAGCGGTAATGTTGCAACCACTGCTGCATCAAGCCTTTTAAGCGGCAGTACATCAGTAAGCAATACAGCTGGTACTAATACTATATCTACCACCGTAAATGGTGTTACAGGAACGGCTGTAACTGTTCCTAATATTTACACAACCAATGGCACTTTAAGCAGTGCCCGTACGGTTACTACAGGCACCAATGCCTTACGTTTTTTAAATGGCTCTGTTGGAACAACCATCAATAACAGTGCGACAGACGCAGCTTTATCACTTGCTTCGTCAAGCAGGTCATATATAAGAACTGCAAGTGGTTCGGGTGGCACCTACTCTTATGTTGATTTTATCCAGGATGCAGCTAATGCCGCACAGCTTGCTGTTGGGGGTGCCGCAACATCATTAGTTGTTGGTTCTGCATCAGGCAGCACTGCACCAGTTAATATAATGGCGAATGGCACCACTGCACTAACAGTTATTAACGGAGGTAATGTGGGGATAGGAATTCAGGTGCCAACCGCTCAATTACATACAACCGGCACTGTTAGGCTAGCCAATTACCCCTCACAGATTTTAGCGACAGATGCAAGCGGTAATATTACAACTGCCACAGCAGCCAGCACACCCAATATTTACACAGCGGACGGCACACTGGCCGGTACCAGGGTTGTAACACAGGGCGCTAATACGCTTGCTTTTACTAGTACCGCCACCAACGGTTTTTCTGTAGACGGCACTACTTTTTCTGTAGACGCTGCCAATAACAGGATTGGTGTTAATACAGCGGCACCCGCCTCTTACCTGAGTGTAAAAAATGGCGGTGGTTCAGGAGCAAGCTCTATCGCAGATATCTCGAATAACACTGCCGGTAATACAACAGATGCGTTAACCGTGGGTATCAACAACTGCGGCTCCACCTGTGCCCAAAACACGGCAAGAAATCTTGTATTGTATAATATGAATAATACTAATACAAGCTTTGCGTCACTGGACTTTGTGCCTTCAACAACATCAACCGGTATTACAGGCGCCTCTATCCAGGGCATTGACAGGGATTATACTAATGGATATGCTGGCTTTTCTTTTTTCACAAGAAACGCTACAGACTTTGGTTCAAGGATGGTGATAAAAAGCAGTGGCAATATAGGTATTGGCACAACTGCACCATCTGCACAACTGCATACAACCGGTACTGTTAGACTGGCCAATTACCCATCACAAATACTGGCAACAGATGCAAATGGTAATATTACAACTGCCACAGCAGCCAGCACACCCAATATTTATACAGCAGATGGCACTTTAACCGGTAACAGGATTGTGACACAGGGCGCTAATACACTGGCATTTACCAGTACAGCTACCAATGGTTTTTCTGTAGACGGCACTACATTTTCTGTAGATGCTGCTAATAACAGGATAGGCATTGGTACTCTTGCCCCCTGGGGCAGACTTGATGTTGTTGCTGATAATTTAGGTTCCGGTGCAGACAAAAATATGTACCTGACCGGTTATGGCACATCTAAGAATCCAGGGTTTTTATTCGGTTCTGCTAACGGAACAGCAGCATCACCAACCAACCTTACTAATGGCGACCAAATAGGTGGCATTTATTTTACACCAAGATATAATGGAGCATGGCCGGCTAATCCTGGTTCTGCAGTATTTTCTTTTTACAAAGGAAACGGAACAACAGGATTAAGTGACCTGCGATTTAATACTTCGAATACTTTCAGGGCGATCATCGATGAAAATGGTTATATGGGTATTGGCACCAGTACGCCTGGTTATTTATTAAATGTAGTAGATGCTACATCCGCTCAAAGCCGTGTTGCCAATTTTGGCGCTACTGCAGCAGGTGCTACAAGAAATGATATTTCTGTAACAGTAGGCGGATTGGGTAATGGTTTGTTTATGGGTTATCAAAATAGTTCTGTTGCTGCTGCCAACAGTGTTACCAATGTGGCCGGTGTGGAGCTGTCTTACCTGCAGGCCAATTCAGGAACAGGTGCACCCTTTTCTATTCTTACAGGCAACAGCAGGCGCTTAACAATCACTAACAGCGGAAATACGGGTATTGGGGTAACAGCTCCGCAATCACCACTGCATATCGCAGGTACAAATACTAACAATACCGGCGGAATTCTTATTACAGCTGGCGGTGCATCAATCAGCTCAGGTGTTCTTTGGAATGGAAGTTCCACCGTTGGTGGTACGGAGATGAATTCTGAATATTTTTCTTCACAACGTAACAGTACTAATTATCACGCTGCACACCCTGTCGGCACAGCTGCAGGCACCGTGTTTATCAATTTTTCTTACGCAGGCACAACCATCGGCAGCATTACCCAAAATAGCACAACAGGAGTTGTATATAATACGACCTCTGATATCCGCCTGAAAGAAAATATCAGGCAAACTCATTTTGGCCTGGCTGACCTGATGAAAATAGAAGTGAAAGATTATAACTATAAAAACGAGAAAGAAAAAACAGCCCAAACAGGTTTCCTGGCGCAACAGTTATACAAAATTTATCCAACAGCAGTAACGGTAGGTGGCGAAGATGCAAATATAAAACCATGGCAGGTAGATTACAGCAAACTGACACCATTGCTTGTTAAAGCTGTTCAGGACCAACAGGCAGAAATTGATACACTCAAAGCAGAGAATGCCAGCATTACAAATCAACTGTCTGAATTAAAAAATACCGTAGCGAAAATTCTTGCTGATATAAAGTCAGGAAAACCGTAAGTAATGAAAATAAAAAATTCAGCATTTAAATAACTATCAATGGCATAAAAAAGCTGTTATGTTTTTCAGCTAAAAATTAAAAGCATCCTTAAATACCAAAACATCCTTACTTATGAAAGCACTGCATTTTAAATTACTGTTCATCACACAGTTCGCCGTTACAGCAGGCGCCTTTGCACAGAATATTGCAATTAATACAACAGGCAACATGCCGGATACCAGCGCTATGCTGGACATTACCAGTACCAATAAAGGATTGCTGCTGCCAAGAATGACAACAGCGCAAATGAATGCCATTCCTTTACCCGCAACTGGTTTATTGATTTACAATAGCACGTTAAGTGTATTTGAAGTAAATAATGGCACAACAGCATCTCCTAACTGGGTTCCGATTGGAACAGCGCAAACAGGATGGACAACCAGCGGCAACGCCGGTACTGTTCCGGGTGCTAACAGTGTGGGCTATGCTACAGACGGGCATTTTGTGGGTACAACAGATGCCCAATCATTAGTACTGGGTGTAAACAATACCAAACAAGCTGTTATAGACATCCGTGGCAACATGATATTTGGTGGCGCTGCAGATCCGGGAGGCTCAACAATAAGCAGTGTTGTTTCAGGTGCTTCACTGGTAAATAATTTTTTAGTTGGTTCAAACAATACCAGCAATTCCAGAAATGGTGTTGCCTTTGGTACCGGCAATATAATTAACGGCGCTAATACCATGGCAATGGCTTTTGGTACCGGCAATACTGTAGGCAACAGTGTGTCTGCTGGTAACAGGGCTCTGGCGATAGGTAATGCAAACCAGTCAACCGGCTCCTACTCTGCTGCATTGGGTAATGGCAATAATGCAACTTCAAATTATGCTTTTGCACAAGGACAAAACAATACTGCATCCGCACAGTTTACACAGGCGCTTGGTGAACAAAATACAGCCAGCAAAGTACATGCAACAGCTATCGGCCAGTTGAATACCGCTTCCGGAACACAATCTTTTGCACTGGGTTACGGTAATATTGCTTCAAGTGAGCATGGCCGTGCCTTCGGTTTTAATACAACTGCAGCAACTTTTAATGAAACGGTGCTGGGGCAATACAATGCTTTTACTTCCGGCAACAGTGCAGTAGCTTTTGATGCTGCGGACCCAATGCTGCAGGTAGGCGTGGGACAATCAGCAGGCACACCGCAAAATGCATTTACTGTTCTTAAAAACGGGCAAACTGCTATAGGTTTACATTCAGTTAAACCTGCCGCAACTTTAGAGATCAATGCTACGACTACCACAGGAACAAGTTCTACAGCAGATGGTTTATTAATTCCAAGAGTGGACAGGCAGCGGGCACAAAGCATGACAGGTGTTCAAACATCCACACTCATTTATGTAAACAATATTGCTACAGGAACACAAGCCGGCGCTGCAATAAATATAGATGCGGCAGGATATTATTATTACAGCGGCGCTGCATGGGCGAAACTAACCCCGGCAACAACCAATATTTATATGGCCGATGGCACCTTAACCGGTAACAGGATAGTTACACAGGGCGCCAGCACACTGGCATTTACAAGTACCGCCACAAACGGTTTTTCTGTTGATGGCACTACATTTTCTGTTGATGCTGCCAATAACAGGATAGGCATTGGCACAGCCACACCCAGTAATACTTTGCATATAGTTGCTGCTTCATCTAACAGCAGCCGCTATAATTTATTTGACGCCAGCTCCGGGGCTACAGACGATAATATTTTGGCACTCAGGAATACTTCTGCATTGGCAACAGGCAATAAGTCACTCATTGGCTTTACAAATAATGGTCCGGCCATCGGGGGAGCAAACTGGGCCCTGGGAAGCATACGTACAGGCAATACAAACACACTCGGAAACGAAGAAGAATTTATAATCGCTAATTCAACAGGCGGCGGTTTAAATGAGCGTTTCAGGATTAAGAGTAATGGAAATGTAGGAATTGGTATAAGTAACCCTTCTGCTCAGCTGCATACAACCGGCACCGTTAGACTGGCCAATTATCCTTCACAGATTTTAGCAACAGATGCAAATGGTAATATTACAACTGCATCAGTATCTACCACACCTAATATTTATACGGCTGATGGTACATTAACCGGCAACAGGATTGTTACACAGGCCGGCAGCACACTGGCTTTTACCAGTACTGCCACCAATGGTTTTTCAGTAGACGGCACTACTTTTTCTGTAGATGCTGCCAATAACAGGATAGGTATTGGAACTACCGCACCATCCGGTCTTCTTGAAATAGCTGCCGATAATACAGGTGCAGGCGTTTCCAATGATTTATATTTTAACGGCTACGGAACTTCTAAAAGTCCAGGTATTTTTTTAGGTTCTGCGAATGGAACAGCTGCTTCACCTGCTAATATGGCGAATGGCGAAGGCGTCGGCGGTCTTTATTTTAATCCCCGGTTTAATGGAAGTTTTGGTTATACCACCGGCTCTTCAATTCTTTCATCCTATAGAGGAAATGGAACTACTGGCTTAACAGATCTACAGTTTATTACTTCTAATGCAGAAAGAATGCGTATTAATGAAAGCGGGAATGTGGGCATTGGAACTATTGCACCCTGGGGCAGGCTGGATGTGGTTGCAGATAATGCAAGTGCAAGTGCCGATAAAAATATTTATTTAACCGGCTATGGCACATCCAAGTCCCCAGGCTTTTTAATCGGTTCTGCAAACGGAACAGCAGCATCCCCCACAAACCTTGCCAATGGAGACCAGGTGGGGGGTATTTATTTTACCCCAAGATACAACGGTGCATGGCCAACAAACCCCGGTTCGGCAGTAACATCTTTTTATAAAGGCAACGGAACAACCGGGCTGAGTGACCTGCGGTTTAATACTTCTAATACTTTCAGGGTCATCATTGATGAAAATGGTTATATGGGTATTGGCACCAGTACACCTTCTGCAATACTTCATGTAAACGGTACCGAATCCAGGTTCAGCAACAGCACTTCTACTTGGGCACTGGCTCCAACTACAGGTGGCACCGGTTCCAATGCATTTGAAATAATCGACCGGGTTAATAGTGTAAGGCGAATGGTGTTCAATGATAACGGCAATGCATACCTTGGAGGTAATATTACTAATAATTCAGGATCAGGCAGCGTATTATCAGTTATTAATACAAATTCATACGTAGGTATTAATACCAGTGGCCCTACCGCCAATCTTGATGTAAATGGAAATGCCAGGATACAAACCACAGCAGCGCCCTCAACAAGTGATATAGTAGGTACGTTAGTAGTTGATGCCAGCGGGAATGTTAAAAAGCAATCATCAAACACAATAAGCACTGCCCGTTTTACCACAACGGTATTAAACGTTCCCAATAATACAATTACGCTGGTAAATTCAACCATTACAGAAACTTTTGACAATTTAAGTGAAGTAAACGCCAGCGGTGTTTTTCAGCCAAAGGCAGCAGGGCTTTACCGGGTAACCCTGAGTGCACAATTTCCTCAGGAAGGCAGCGGCGATGGTTATTTAGGTTCTGTACGGATATTCGTAAATGGCACCTTGTACAGTGAAGGCCGTACAAAGATAGCCATTACCGAATCAGGCGGTGCTGCCACCGTTCAAATGACAAGTACCGATGATATTTTTAAATTAGCGACCACAGACCAGGTAACTTTTGGTGTACATACCTATGGGTCAAACTCCAGCAAAAATATTGCTGCAATTGTATCACTGGAAAGAATTGATTAATATTTTTTTGATAACTGGAGATATCCAGTGACATCCATACAAAAAACCAACAAATGAAAACATCTATATCCTGTTTGCTGTTACCTGCCTTTGTTTTTGCAACCGCACCTACAAAAGCACAGCAGCTTTATATTAAACCCAATAGCAATCTTGTTCTCAATGGTAATATTGCACTGGTATTAAAAGATGCAGCACTTAATAACAACGGTACCATTATACCAACCACCAGCACCGTGCATTTCGGCGGGTATGCAGATACAACCGTTTCAAACATAACCGGCAGCAGCCGTACAACACTGACCAACCTTTCCATCAATAAACAGGCGTATGGCACTGCAGTAAAATCAAGGGTGGATATTACCAATACCCTCAACATGATCAGCGGCAACCTCTACCCAGACAGTGCACTAACATTAAAGTCAACAGCAGCAAATACAGCAATGGTCACAGCAGTACCGGCTAATTGCCATATACCGGGTAAAACAATTATTGAAAGATATATTCCTTCACGAAGAGCCTGGCGGCTGCTTACAGTACCCGCCGGTAATACCAATACCATTTACAACACCTGGCAAAACGGTGGCGTGTATGCGCCGGCAACAGGGATGTATGTTACAGGCCCCGGCCCTACCGGTTGCAATGGGAACGGTCTTGATACAAGTCTCCAGAATAATACCTCTATGAAAAAATGGGATGCTGCAACACAAACGCTGCAGCCTGTTACAAATACACATGTACCCATATCTCCGGGCATTGCCGGCAGTGGTGACAATATTGCCTATTTTACATTTGTACGGGGAGACAGGACCTTCTCAAATTTTACCACAATCAATTCTAATATAACCACGCTGACCAGTTCAGGTGTATTGCAAACAGGTGCACAGTCATTTACTGCAGCCAGCAATGCCGGTGGCTATTCTTTGGTGGGTAACCCTTACGCTTCTCCTGTTGATTTTAACAGCTTAACGAGGAATAATATTCAAAAACGCTTTTATGTATGGGACCCTGCACTGAATACACTGGGCGGTTATGTTATGCTGGATGATCTTGATAACGATGGCAGCTACACAAAGTCGGTAAACGCCAGCAGCCAGAACAGACATATACAATCAGGCCAGGGCTTTTTTGTACAGACAGTGACAGGAGCAGCCGCCTCTGTTACATTCGGTGAAAATGCTAAATCATCCACTAATAACAATGTTATTTTCCGTCCTGCAGCAAATACAATGCAGTCATTAAGGGTTACACTTAATATCCCGGGAGATGACGGAAATATTCTTGCAGATGAAACCCTCGCCGAATTTGACGACAGTTTTTCGGATGCAGTTAATTTAGATGATGCGCTGAAATTCGGCAATATAAATGAAGAAATCGCCTTCCTGCGCCGTGGCAGGGCTATGACAGCAGAAAGAAGGCCACGTATTTTAATTACTGACACGCTGTTTTTAAAATTAAATAAAACAACGTCCCGTAATTACCAGTTTGTAATAAAACCGGCCAACCTGCAGGAAAGTGGCCTGGCTGGATTTCTTGAAGACAATTATTTACATACAGTTACTGAACTTTTATTTACAGGTGAAAGCATTTACAATTTTACAGTAACAGCTGATGCAGCTTCCACAGGAACCAACCGCTTCAGGATCATTTTTAAACAAGGATTCCAGACATTACCTGTAAGCTTTACCAGCGTAAATGCATACAGGAACAATGCTGACATAACTGTTGAATGGAATGTATCTGAAGAAATGAATATTGAAAAATACGAAGTGGAGCGTTCTGCTGATGGAAATAAATTTGAGACAGCAGGCGTAGTTACTGCAACTGGCAATGATCATTCAACAGTTCTTTACAACTTCATAGATGAAAATCCTGCAGCCGGTGATAATTTCTACCGTATTAAAAGCATTGACAGATCAGGCACGGTGCATTACAGTAAAGTAGTAAAAGTGAATACAGTTTCAAAAGAAACCAGCATCAGCATCTACCCTAACCCGGTTACCGGAAACACCGTGAATGTACAGTTCATTAATCAACCTGCAGGGAAATACAACCTGCAGTTACTGAACAATACAGGACAGGTGATTGAAGTTTCAACCGTTTTTGTAAGCGGCAGCTATATGGTATATTCTATGCAATTAAAAAATGGCTTGCCAGAAGGCACATACCAACTGCAGGTTAATAGTCCTGCTGATATAAAGACTGTAAAAAAAGTAATGATACAATAGGCAATAAACAACAGGTAAAACAACCGGGTTGATCCCGGTTGTTTTACTATTAAATAAATCCTGTCACTATGAAAAAAACAAACCTGTTCAATCCTGATGTTATTTATTTCCTCGGCCTCATCATAGCAGATTTTTTTATTTTCCTGACACTTGGCTTACTGTTCATGTCATACGACGATAACTACAATGAAAGCAAGGGAAAGTATTTAAGTTTTGAAAGTATGAGCAGGTTTGAACTGGCTATTTACATTACGATCAATGTATGGTTCTTAATAAATGCTGCCGTAATCCTCTTTGCCGGGTTTAAAATCTACAACCGTGTAAAAATGAAAGAAGGAAAAAAAATGATGCAAAAAAATTATTTTCCTTTACCAGGTCAAAAAGCATAACCAAGACCAATATAAGCAGAAGACATAAACGAACTGGTTGTGAACAAGGGACTGTAGCCTGCCCTTAAGAAGAAACCATTCCCTTGTTGAAACCGGTAACCCATATTTACATGGCCGAAAACACCGCCTGCACTTTTATCACTTTCAAAAAAGTCTTTGTTCAGGCTAATATAAGTGGCTCCGGCCGCCAGTTCTGCGAAATGTTTTTCCTTACCAAAAAGATAGTTAACTGAAACCGGAACCGATACAATGGCGGAACTAAATCCTCCATAATACCCAAACCCCACTGTAAATCCAGCCCCACCCGGTGATTTGCTAAAGCGCCTGTCGTAATGAATACCAACAAGTGGAGAAGATCCGCCAGCCTGGGCATATACCGCCTGCGGGGTTTTGCCGGTTGATTGTGAAAAACCATCCAGGCCGATCAAAGTAATTATAACGGATACGAATAAACTTTTTTTCATAATGGCAAATTTAAACCTTATTACAGGCGAAACCGGGTAAAAATATCCTAAACCCAGGAAACTGTAACGAAGCTAAAATAACTGATTTAAACATACTGCTCAAAACCAGCACGTCCTATTCACTTTATCATAACATTTATAAAGCCTTTACCAATTAATCCTGCCTTCTTAACTTTGCAGCACATTTAAAACATGCTATATGAAATTTCTTTCTGCATTACAGGTTCAGTCAAAAAATAAAGGTGTAAGTACTGGTACAAAATGGATAGCCAGCAAGGGCGAAACAATAGAAAGTTTCTCCCCTGTGGATGGGAAATTAATTGGTGCTGTAACCAGTGCCGATAAGAGCAGCTATGAAACCGTAATGAGTACAGCAACACAGGCCTTTGCTGAGTGGCGTAACTGGCCTGCACCCAAGCGTGGTGAAGTGGTGAGACAGATCGGGGAAGAACTGCGTGCAAATAAACAGGCACTTGGAACCCTGGTGAGTTATGAAATGGGTAAGAGCCTGCAGGAAGGACTGGGTGAAGTGCAGGAGATGATCGATATATGCGATTTTGCTGTTGGCCTCAGCCGCCAGCTGCACGGACTGACGATGCACAGCGAAAGACCCGGTCACCGTATGTATGAACAATACCATCCGCTGGGAGTTGTTGGCATCATCAGTGCGTTTAATTTTCCTGTGGCTGTATGGAGCTGGAATACGATGCTGGCCTGGGTTTGCGGCAATGTATGTATATGGAAGCCGAGCGAAAAAACACCGCTTTGCGCTATCGCCTGCCAAAACATAACAGCCAAAGTTTTTAAGAAAAACAATGTACCGGAGGGTGTAAATAATTTAGTGGTGGGCGGTCGTGAAGTGGGTGAATGGATGAGCAGTGATACAAGGATCCCATTGATGAGTGCTACCGGCAGTACAAGAATGGGTAAAGCTGTTGCAGCTGCTGTGGCTGCAAGATTGGGTAAGAGCCTGCTTGAACTGGGCGGTAACAATGCTATTATCATTACACCGGACGCAGACCTGGACATGGCGCTGATCGGTGCTGCCTTTGGCGCTGTTGGAACTGCAGGCCAGCGCTGCACCACTACCCGCCGGCTTATCATTCATGAAAAGGTTTATAATAAGTTCAAAGAAAAATTAGCCAACGCATACAACCAGTTAAAAATCGGCAATCCATTGAATGAAAAAAATCATGTGGGGCCATTGATCGATAAAGATGCAGTGGGTATGTATGTAAATGCCATTGAAAAATGCAAAGCCGAAGGTGGCAACTTTATCGTGGAAGGCGGTGTGCTGAAAGGTAAAGGGTATGAAAGCGGCTGTTATGTAAAACCATGCATTGCCGAAGCAAAAAACAATTATGAAATTGTACAGCATGAAACCTTTGCGCCCATCCTGTACATCATGAAATACAAAACCATTGATGAAGCCATTGCCATGCAGAATGGTGTGCCGCAGGGATTGAGTTCTGCTATCATGACAACCAATTTAAGGGAAGCTGAAAGGTTTTTATCACATGCCGGCAGCGACTGCGGTATTGCCAATGTGAATATTGGCACCAGCGGTGCCGAGATCGGCGGTGCCTTTGGCGGTGAGAAAGAAACTGGTGGTGGCAGGGAAAGTGGTAGTGATGCCTGGAAGGTTTATATGCGCAGGCAGACAAACACCATCAACTACACCGATAAACTCCCTCTGGCTCAGGGAATTAAGTTCGATTTATAAGAAAAAGTGATTTTACGGCTTTTATAACCTATCGTAAAACTCCCATAGCTCACAGCAATATTTCTGTGCAAACAGCAACGTTTGCAAAATAAAAGTTATATGCCTGCGTTAGTTTGTTTAACGGCACATAGACTTTTAACTGGCTTAATTACACAACGGTAAATTTTACTGCATGAAACAGTAGTACGTATAACTACTATTGCATGTGGTATTCACTGATTACCAGTTTCTTGCCTTTTGCCCAATGAACCTTTTTCCTTAGAACCGTTACCCGAAATTCCGCAAACGATTGTTGGATTCCCGGGTAACGGGTCGATACCATCCAACGTGTTTCTATGAAACGACCCTTGAACCTTATCCTGTTCATGCTCGTATTGCATGCAGGAACAAAAGCCGGCACATCGCTATCGATAACGTCCGGCAACTGGAGCAGCGCATCCACCTGGCTATTTGGAAATATCCCCGGCGCAGGTGATGATGTGATCATAGCAACAAGTAATGTTGTTACTGTTACAGCAAATGCTTCCTGTGCTTCGGTTACTATTGGAAATGCTTTGATAAACGGTGCAACAACCCTTACGATCAATACTGGTGTTACTTTAAATGTATCCGGCAATATCTCCATCACGGCACCATTACTGGGTTCAAATGATAATACACTCAATGTAAATGCAGGTATCGTTAACTGCAACTCTCTTTCAACAGCCAACCCGGCCTTAACTGATAAGCGTTGCATTGTAAATATCAGTACCGGCACATTAAACTGTTCAGGTAATTTTTTAATGGCAAATAATACCGCCTGCAACAAACTTATTTTTTCCAGTGCAGGTTTGTTACAAATTGGTGGCAATGCCAGCACCTTGCTTGACGCACAATTTACT
Source organism: Ferruginibacter sp. (assembly GCA_047600665.1). GTDB lineage: Bacteria > Bacteroidota > Bacteroidia > Chitinophagales > Chitinophagaceae > Ferruginibacter. The sequence continues at coordinate 582,344 of JASGKJ010000001.1, read as the reverse complement.
GCTTCAACCAGCACTGTTGATTATAAAGCAACGGGCAATCAAAACATATTACCACTCAGCTATTATAATTTAAAAGGCTCAGGCAGTGGCATCAAATCATTAACATCTAATCTAACCTTATCAGGCAGTTTACAAATAGCCGGCACTGCACAGCTGGATGTAAACAGTTCCAACAACTATTCCCTGAACGTTGCCGGTAACTGGACTATAACCAGTACCAATACTAACCCATTTATTGAGCAAAGAGGCACTGTTACGTTGAATGGCAGCGGCGGCACACAAACACTTTCAACAACACTGTCACAGGAGAGTTTTTATAATTTAACCATAAATAATACAGCGGGTAATTCAGCTGCGGATATTATTTTCAGCAGCAGTTGCTATGTATCACAAACCTATACGCATACCAACGGCAAGCTGAATTTAAGTGGCAATAATTTAACTGTTGTTTCTGTGAACAGTACAGGCTCATTCATCAATTGCAATTTATCCGGCGGAAGCATTATTTCAACAACAGCAGGCGCACTGGTTTCGTTTGCGGATAATAATGATTCCACTTATGTAAATTTTACCGGCACCGGTATTGGCAGCAGTGCCTATCCTGTTACACTAACGATTAATACAGGCCGTATTAATTTACAAAACCTGCACCTGTATGGTACCGGCAGCTTTACAAAAACATTTCCCATTGATGATGCATCCTCTACCGGCGGTAATAAATTTTATAACGATGTAAGCTTTACTGCATCTGCTGCTGCAAGCAGGTGGAGCATGGGCAATGGCAACACTGCCCTACCCGACTCGTTTTTTGCAAAATCAACTTTTAATGCAAATGCCAACGGAGGCGCAAACAATAATTTTGTGCTCGGTGCCAATTCACTGAATAATTATTATGCAGATTCCGTAACATTCACCAGCAGTACGGCAGGTGGTATTTATATTGGTAAAAACAGTGGCGCTTCTGCTGGTAAACAAAGCTCCCACTACTTTAACGGCCATGTGGAAATAACGGTAACGGGTACAGGAAATCTTAGTTTTGCAGATGGCAGCAGCAGTCTCCCTGCGGCTGTGAGTTTCAATAAAACAATAAAACTAAATTCCGGCAGCGGCGCCACAGGCAGTATTTATATAGGAGAAAATGTGAGCGGCTCTTCCATCAGTTTTACAACAAATGGACAATTGCAGGATGGCACCATCAGTGGCGCCAACAGCATTTATTTTTACAATGTTACTCAGAGCGGAACTTTATCGCAAACAACTGTGAATGGAGCAGCCACAAACAGCTCTATCGTTATTGGCAGCAATACAAGCCCCTGCACCTGGAATGGTTCACTTACACTAACAGCTCCTGCGGTTAACCTTGCTTACAGCAATTTTAATGGAAGCACTAATACATTTACCACCAATGGAACGGTATCCAACCAGAGCTGTACCGGTGGCAATACATTTGGCAGCAGCAGCACGACGTATTTTAATAACAGTGGTACTATGATATGGTACCTGTCTGTAACAGCACCGGATGATTTTAATGGTAATGCAGTTTTTTATGCGGCAAACAGCACAGGTCTTTTTCCTGCATACAATACCAACTGCACATTTGCAGGAAATATTACGGTTGATAACGCATCTGACTCCATCATTTTTGCTGCCAGCACAAATGGCCGTGTTATTATTGACGGCAACAGCGGTGCCTCTTTTTTTAATAACGGTTCAAAAGGGGCAACCATGAAACGCATCACGCTGAACAAAACATCCGGCAATTTTACATTGAATAAAAATATTGGGGTTCCAACCGGTGGGGATATAACATTAACAGCAAGTAAATTTATTACAGCAGCTAATGCGCTTATCTACCTGATGGATGAAAGCTGTACAATCACAACTACAACATCAGCATCCTCCAGCTATATAGACGGGCCAATGCGCTATGATGTTTCCAGTACTGCAAGCCAGTCATTGCATTTTCCTGTTGGCAAAGGTAATTACTGCAGACCGGTGCAATTAAATATTAAACACAATGCTGCTACATCATACAGCTATACTGCAGAAGTGGTGAATTCAAATGCAAATGCGCTTGGATGGAATTATCCGTCATCTGTGTATGATATATCAACCAGCCGCTGGTGGGATATTGAAAGAACCGTTACGGCCACAGGCGCTGCCGCAAGCAGTACTAATCTTGAAACAAGCCCTTCACCTGTTATCACTTTGTTCTACGGTGCGGATGATAATGTTACCAGTGTGGCAGATCTTACAGTTTGCAAGAACACAACAGGTGCCCCCACTTCCTGGATCGATATCGGAGCAACAGGCGCCACGCTTACAACGGGCAGTGTATCCTCTACTTCATCACCAGCTGTATTTAATTCTTTCAGCAGGTTTTGCCTCGGCTATTATGGTATACCACAAGCACCGTCCGGCAGCGGCAATTCAAGATGCGGTACTGGCACTATAAACATATCGGCAACGCCTGTTGCAGGTGAATATATTGACTGGTATGCTGCTGCAAGCGGCGGTACAGCATTGGCAACAGCCGCCAATAATTATACAACGCCATCGATACCAGGCACTACTGTTTATTATGCAGAAGCAAGGAATACCGTTGGCTATGTATCCACCACCCGTACTGCTGTTACGGCAACAGTAAATGATACCGCAACCGTATCTTCTTTTTTACCTGTAACAGGTATTACAGGAACGCCGGTAGTACTAACAGGATTGAATTTTACCGGTGCAACTGCTGTAAGTTTCGGCGGTACGGCAGCTTCTTCGTTTACCATTAATTCAAATACACAGATTACTGCAACTGTAGCAGCTGGTGCAACAGGCCAGGTAACGGTAACGAATGGTTGCGGAAATGGATCGAAGCCCGGCTTTACATTTATCTATATCACCACCTGGACAGGTGCAGTAAACAGTACCTGGACAAATGCAGCAAACTGGAACAATAATGTGCCGACAAATATGTATACAGCCATCATTCCAAATGTATCTAATGTACCATTGGTTACAAGCAACCAGTATACTAAATCGCTAATAGTAAACAACAGTGCTTCTTTAGATATCGCTGTTGGCAATACCATTTCGGTGATTGACAGTTTTACAAACAATGGAACTATTATTGGCTCTGGGGCTATACTGCTGAACGGAACCGCTGCTCAAACCATTGATGGAAATGGAACAATGACAAACCTGAGGTTAAATAATACAGCCGGCGCAACCATAGTAAATACTACAGGCAATATGGTTAACATCACCGGTCGGTATACGCCTTCGGCTGGTGTGCTTACCACGAATGATAAGATGACATTAAAAAGCAATGCTTCCGGTTCAGGCGCCATTGCGCCAGGTGCATCAGCAGGTGGTTACATCAATGGTAAGATAACAATTGAAAGATTTATACCGGGCAGAAGGGCCTGGCGGCTGATTGGCTTTCCAATAACAGCAACAGGCGCCCCAACCATCAATGAATCTTTGCAGGAAGGCGCAGGCGGCTACAGCAGCTCTGATCCTAATCCTGGTTATGGTATTCATATTACCGGCGGTTCTGTTGCAAACGGGTTTGATCAAAATTCGGTAAACAACCCGTCAATGAAAGAATGGAACGGCACTGCCTGGCAGGGCATCAGCACCACCAACCAGTCGGTTACTAACCAGGACGTGTACCTGTTGTTTGTCCGTGGTTCAAGGTCAAATAATTTAAGCCAGCTTACGGCAGCATCCACCGATAACACGATCATTAGGGTTACGGGCAATGCAAAACAGGGTAACCAATTAATTCCAATTACTGGTACAGGCTGGCAGGCAGTGGCTAACCCTTTTCCCGCCGCTATCAACCTGTATAATATTGCCACTGCAAACAGTTCACTGATCAATAATAATTTCGTTTTCTGGGATCCAAAACTTGGCGGCACCAATAATGTGGGTGGCTATGTAACTGCCAGCTATAATGGCAGCTCATATGATTATACGCCCGATGCAGCAAGTACACTAAGCGAATCAGCGCAATTGTGTTCTGTATTTCTTGTAGATGCCAAAGCAACAGGCAACCTGGGCATTACCGAAGCAAATAAATGTAACTGCAGCAGCGATAATGTATTCAGGCCCCAAGGAAGTGCACAACCGTCAAAACTTCGTATCAACCTGCACTCCTTTAACAGTGATGGCACTACCCCACTGGTTGATGGAACACTTGCAGTATATGATAATGCTTACAGTAATGAGCTTGATCAATACGATCCTGTAAAATTATTGAATACCGGCGCTGAAAGTTTCTTTATTAAAAAAGATGGAAAAAGATTATCAATAGAAAGAAGAAACACAATTAAAACCACGGATACCATCCAGCTTGGCTTCTCTGGTATTAAATTAAGAAGTTACCGGCTTGAAATAAACGGGGCTAACTTTAACCAGGATTCTGTGATTGCTTACCTGGAAGACAGTTATACTGCTGTTCAAACTCCGTTGAACCTTACAACCAGCACTGCTGTTGATTTTACCATCACAAATGAACCGGCCAACTACAACAGCAGCCGGTTCAGGATCATTTTTAAAAAATTACTACCGGCAGTGTTGCCTGTAACCATCAGCAGTATAAAAGCGACCATGGGTAAAAGCAGTAATAAAAATGTGGTTAATGTACAATGGGTAACTGCCACACAAGTAAATATTAATCATTACCAGGTGGAACGTGCTGCAGATGGTATCCATTTTTCAACAATAGGCACAGTGAACGCATTAAATGAAGATGCACGGGTTTATAATTTTGTTGACCGGCAACCATTACTCCAAGCAGCTTATTACCGGGTAAAAGCAATCGAAAGCAATGCAGCGGTTCAATTCAGTAAAACAGTAAAACTTTATATCGGTAAACAGGCTGGCGTAATAAGCCTTTACCAAAATCCTGTAAAGAATAATACTGTTTTATTACAAATATCAGGGCAGACAAAAGGCAAATATCATATTGAAGTTTTTGACAAAACAGGTAAAAGACTTGCCATGGCTTCAATCAATCATGATGGTGTGAATTGTATTAAATCAGTGAAGCTTAAAAACCATTTACCCCATTGCATTTATCATATTTCAGTAAATGGAGAAGATGGTTACAGCAGCAGTTTTAATGCGATGGTTGAATAAGCTTAAGCCCTGAACAGGTCATCCCAGTCAAGTGCTTCAGTAATCATTTGAAGGTTGCCATCTGCATCAACCGGCCATTCTTCTTTGGGCCTGTCCCAATAGAGTTCCACTCCATTCCCATCAGGATCGTTTAAGTAAATAGCCAGTGAAACACCGTGATCTGATGCACCTGTTAAAGGATAATGCACTTCATGCAATCGCCGTACAATATCAGCCAGGTCTTTTTTGGTGGGATATAAAATGGCTGTATGATACAACCCCACTCCATTTACCGGAGCCGGGCCAGCACCCTTACTATGCCAGGTATTTAAACCAATATGATGATGATAGCCGCCGGCACTAACAAATACGGCACTGTTACCATAGCGCTGCATTTCCTGGAAACCCAGCAGGTCCCTGTAAAATGCCAGTGATCTTTCTAAATCAGCAACTTTAAGATGAACGTGACCAATACGTGTTTGAGGTGGAATAGAATAAATGGATTTTTCAGTCATATGCTGTAGTTAAGCTGGTTTTGCATATAACATCAATTATTTTGCCACAAATGAGCACCATTAATAATTATTGTCCACGTAGTGTTAATGAATAGCCTTCGTTAATTTTTAAAGATGCGCCGGCATTGTTAATAATACTCTTACAAACCACGTGACTATTGATAACAGGATAATTGACAAGCCCGCCATTTATTACAACTACTGAGCTGCTGTCGGGTACAGCACCGCAACTCCAGTTGGCCGGGTTCTCCCAGGCTGAATTAATGGTTCCCATCCAGGTTACTGAAGTTGCCAAAGAACAGGATTCATTCAATGCATCTTCAATAATGATATCATCAAAATAAGCGCTGAAGCTGCCTGTAGTTACCTGGTTATCGTATTCAATGCTGATAGCAGTTATTTCATCCCCGATCAACTCACCCTTACCTACCTGGCAGGTAATTTTCTGCCAATTGCCCATAGAACCCCTTGGCGTGGACGGGTGCATATTATTCCCCTTGTCATCTGTATAAACAGGTAATGACCTTAATGTCTTCCCTGATTTAAAAGCCAGGCCAACGGTTGAATAGCGGCCCTCATTATTAACTGTATACTTCCAGAAACTTAACTGCATGTTTGCTTTTACTGCAATTTTTGTTTCCGCTGTTTTATAATAGTATTGGGCATTGCCTGTTCCCCTGCCGTTCAGTTTTACAGAATACTTACCACTTTTTGAAAAAGCCGGTTCGTTCACTATTGCAACAGAAGGATTTGTCACTGCCGTACTTAACAGCACCGCAGCATTGTAAAAGCGTGGGTCTATCGGCGTTATGAAGTCCTGTGCTGTGCCATTGATAATACAATTGGCAACACGGCTTTCAAAACTGTTGCGGTAATAAACCGGCCCATTCGAATAAGTTATTGGAATATCTGTTGTTACCCCTCTGCTTCTCCCGATCATTTCAGTAGCAGCACCCACCAGCCGCAGGTAATAATCAGGCGAGGTCCATATGCCATCCATTGATTGGGTGCCAAAATACTGGTCCGTTGGTATATCAAAATAATCAACTGCTGAACTCATAATATTGGTTGACTCTTCATACTCATCCAGCATGGCGATATACATAAACGGAATATCCCGGTCCCGTATATTCAGGGCCTGTTGCCATAAAAACTTCCCTCCCAACCGTGGTGCATCGTTTGGATAACCACTCACATGCTGCGACCAGCCGCCGCCTGCAAATACAACCGGGTAGTATTCCAGGTTGTTTTGTGAGCAATAAGTCTTATCAGCAATCATATAATTGTTCTTGTAATTATTGGCCCCTGCAATATCACCATATGCTCCTACCGTCCAGGGTGAGATCATATTATAGGCTTTATATACCTCTTCAAAATCTGTACGGGAACCTTCATTACGCAGGCGCCAGTCACGGGGTGTTCCGGCAATAACATAACAACCACGGCTTTTAAAAAATGCAGCCAGCGCCAATGCCTGCGTTTTATCAATTAAAATAGAGGAATAACCAAGTCCCCACAATTCAACAACAGGTTTACCAAGGTAAGTTGCATAAGCGCCGGACTTTGTCAGTTCATATACCTGTTCCATTTGATATACCCAATCCCTTTTAATACCCTCCACTACATCTTCCAGGTTTACCGTGCCATTGTTTGCATCGGGCATGCAATACATAATATAGAATAGCCTGCCGGTGGCTTCACATGCTTTTTTTATATCAACACAATAATCATCTGCTGTTGATTTCAGCGCCCTTCCTACAGGTGCATTTCTTTGTATGGCAACGCCACTAACCCCACCCCGCTTCAATAAATCCATCTGTACATCTATTACGCCTCTATCGGTGGAATTGTATAACCTTGCAGGTTTACCATTACCAAGATTTGCAAAATTGGTGGGATATAATGTAATTGCCGGGTTATCTTCAAAATCAGCCAGGAAAGGAAAAGTCTCTGTATTGTGATTACCTCTTCCGGCTGCCGGCAGTTTTCCATAAGCCCAGTGACTCCAGTCCATGGCACGGTTGCCGGCTTCGTGCCACAACTGGTAACCTGCAAATGACTTGCCTGTGAACTCGGCTGCAGGATTATTTACTTTGGGCACCAGTGGTTCTGCATCAGGGTTGAGTGTACCAACATGAATGCTGATGTCTTTTATATAATTATCCTCGTTTCCAAATCCCATCCTTATATCACCATTATATCCCATTGAATTGTTAAGCCCGGCATCTGTTAGCGTAATAATCCTCGTGATCCATTTTTTTGTATTTGTCTTTTTAAAATCAGCATTACCCCAGCCGGTTCCGTTCCGGGTATAATTCATCCACAAAGCCTGCAGGCTGCTGTCGTAATAAGTAATAGTAATGATGATATGCTTCGTGGTAGTTGGCACTGCGGTCCTGCTGCAGCTTATATACAAAAATTTTCCGGCAGGTATCTTCCGGCATTCTGTGCCGGCAAATGTAGTAGCAATGGTATAACCTTCCTGCACAGGATTATTATCATTACCAAAAGACATATTATTCAACTGGGCCTGGTTGGTAAAAATGATGGAAGCTGATACAGGTGGCAGGTTAATATCACCTGCAGAAACATACGAGCTGATTAAAAGAAAAAAGGCAAAGCAAATTTTAAGGGGTGACATGAAAAGGGTTTACTAAGGTTCATAATGTGTTTGCGGGCAGTGAAATTAATTAAAAAAGGGCAGAGAAAATGGGCTGGTTGCTGTTCATCTTTTTTTGTTATCTTGCGCCAAATTAAGTTGCATTGCAATTTGTAAAATACATACAACTCTTTCTCAGCGCTAATCTTGACCTGCTGAACCACTAAGTACCGTTTTACTGCACGGGCATCTGCCCGTTCTTTCCGCATACCTGTTTATCTATTCTTTTATTTTTAAAATTGTACAATCATGCAATCTACTATAGCAGTAACTGCCAATACACAACAATATATTGACCTGGAAGAAAAACACGGGGCACATAATTACCATCCCATTCCTGCTGTACTCAGCAAAGGAGAAGGTGTATTTGTGTGGGATGTGGACGGTAAGCGTTATTATGATTTCCTGAGTGGTTACTCTGCCGTTAACCAGGGACATTGTCATCCTAAAATCATTGATGCACTCACCCAGCAGGCGCAAAAGCTAACCTTAACAAGCAGGGCTTTTCACAGTAACCTGCTCGGGGAATATGAAAAATATATCACGGTGTATTTTGGGTATGATAAAGTGTTACCAATGAATACCGGCGTGGAAGGAGTGGAAACAGCGCTTAAACTTTGCCGTAAATGGGGCTATGAAGTAAAAAAAGTGGAAGCAGGGAAAGCTGTCATCCTTGTTTGTGAAGGCAATTTTCACGGACGCACTACCGGTGTGATCTCGTTTAGCTCAGACCCAAGCGCAACAAACAACTTCGGTCCTTTTACAGGTGGCTACGTACCTGTCCCTTACAATGATCTTGCAGCGCTTGAACAGGCCATGCAGGATAAAAACGTGGTGGGCTTTTTATTTGAACCGATACAGGGTGAAGCTGGTGTACTGGTGCCTGATGAAGGTTACATAAGTGGTATAAGAAATTTATGCAGTGAATACAATGTACTGATGATTGCGGACGAAATACAAACCGGCCTGGCACGTACAGGCAAGATGCTGGCATGTGATCATGAAAATGTGCGGCCAGATATCCTGATCCTGGGGAAGGCATTAAGCGGTGGCACGTTACCGGTAAGCGCTGTACTCGCTGATGATGAAATTATGCTGACGATCAAACCAGGTGAACACGGCAGTACGTACGGCGGCAACCCGCTGGCCTGTGCTGTGGCCATTACCGCCCTGCAGGTATTGAAAGATGAAAAGATGACGGAGAATGCAGCTTCCATGGGTGAATTGCTCCGCAATGAATTAAAAAAATTGAACTCTCCATTTATATCACTGGTAAGGGGCAAAGGTTTATTAAATGCCATCGTAATAAAACACAGCAACCCCGAGGCTGCATGGGACTTGTGTTTAACACTAAAAGAAAATGGGCTGCTTGCCAAGCCAACACATGGCGATAAGATCCGTTTTGCGCCACCGCTGCTTATTACAAAAGAACAGGTGCTGGAGTGTGTGGGGATAATTGAAAAGAGTTTAAAGACATTGTAGTAATTTTTCCCGGTGAACCACCTGCGGTGGTTCACCGTTTAATAAAATGGATACACACCTGCACCACGAACACAAAGAACACCACCTTAAAAGCTCCCAGATGCTTACTGATGTGGTCATTGGCATGAGTGATGGTCTTACAGTACCTTTTGCCCTGGCGGCGGGGTTAAGCGGTGCCGTTAGTAACAGCAATATCATTGTAATTGCAGGCATAGCAGAAATATGCGCCGGCAGTATTGCGATGGGGCTTGGTGGTTATCTTGCGGGTAAAACCGAACAGGATCATTACAGCAGCGAAGTAAAACGGGAATATTATGAAGTGGAACATCTCCGTCATATGGAAATTGAAGAGACAAAAGAATTCTTCGCCAATATTGGCTTAAGCCCGGAGTTGCAGGAACAGGCAACCAAAGAAATTGCGCAGGACAAAGACCGCTGGGTTGATTTTATGATGAAGTATGAACTGGGACTTGAGAAGCCTGATCCCAAAAGAGCTACAAAAAGCGCATTGAATATTGGCTTATCGTATGTTGCCGGCGGCATCATTCCATTGAGTCCTTATTTTTTTATTAGTGAATCTGAAGCTGCCCTGAAAATTTCGGTAGTTGTTACGTTGCTATGCCTTTTTATATTTGGTTATTTTAAAAGTAAAATAACAGGCGTACATGCTTTGGGCGGTGCCATCAGGGTAACGCTGATCGGCGCAATGGCAGCAGCAGCAGCATTTGGTGTGGCAAAATTATTTGAGGGACATTAACAACCTGGTCTTTTGCTTACAACAGAGCGGCTTATAATTGTGCAGCTACAAATGATGTTTTATATTCCTTGATATATTTTCCATTGTCCAGTCTATTTTCTTTTCAAATACATGCTGGCGTACAGTACAATCCTGTTTGCTGCAGATAGAGCAACTGAAATCGAGACAGCCGTCTGTATGAACGAACAATTCGAACGACTCTCCAAACTCTTCTTTAACCAATGCAGACAGCACATCAATTTCTTTATGTGCCTCATGTACATTTAAAAACCATGGAACAGTAAGATGACAATCCAGGTGCAGGGTGCTGCCATATTTTATGATCCGCAGGTTATGCATATCCACCCAATTATCCCGGCGGTTGGCATTCAGCATTGTTACCATTCTTTTTATTAATGCTTCATCCGCTTCATCCATGATACCGGCAACGGATGTACGCACTATTTTATAGCCGGTGAAAATGATAATGAATGCGAATACAATGGCCACCACCCCATCCAGCCACCATATTTTTGTAAAATAGATCAGCAGCAGGCCGGCAATAATGCCTGCGGTGGAATAAGTATCGGTTTGCAGGTGCTTACCGCTGGAGATGAGCGCCAGTGAGTTATTTTTTTTGCCTGTACGGATACAACTCACACCCAATATATAATTAATAACAGCCGTTACTGCTACCAGTATAATACCATAATCCAGTTTTTGAATGCTGGCAGGATGCAGAAAATTATTAACTGCTTCATAAATGATCAGCAACCCTGCCACCGTTATCAGTGTACCTTCCACGGCTGCAGAAATAAATTCCACTTTTCCGTGACCGTAGGGATGATCCACATCTTTGGGTTTGGCACTTATATATAAACTGTACACACCGATCAAACCTGCCACTACATTTACAATGCTTTCCAGCGCATCTGTAAGAATCGCTACCGAGTGTGTCATATACCAGGCAATAATTTTTGCAATAAAAAGCCCCACACCAATAATGGTAACAAACTGCTGGAGACGGAGATTCTGCTTACTGGCTTCCAAAAAAAATATTTGCGCAAATATAAAAGCATTCCCAGAAGCCGCAAGTCATTTTTACTCCACAAGGGCATACCAGCAAACAAAGAGTTTTGTAAATTGTATCAAATCTCGTTTTATGAAAAAAATAAGAATCCTTTCCATTGATGGCGGGGGTATCAGGGGTATTTTACCCGGCACTATCCTGACCTATATAGAAAAGCAGCTTCAAAAAAAAGATAAGAGCCAGCTGAAGATCGGTGATTACTTTGACCTGGTTGCAGGCACCAGCACCGGTGGCATTTTAAGCTGCATCTACCTTTGCCCGAATGAAAACGGTACTGCACGCTACAGCGCAGCAGATGCACTGGATCTTTATTTAAACAATGGCGGAGATATCTTTCACACAGGCTTACTGGAAAACCTGTCCCGTGGTTTTGGACTCTTTGATGAAAAATATTCTGTAAAGGCACTGGAAAGAGAATTGAAAAAATTCTTTGGCGACAACAACCTCGATGAGTTTATAAAGCCCTGCCTTATTACTTCCTACGAAATAACTGAACGCAATGCTCATTTCTTTACCAGCATTGATGCAAAATGTGATGCCATGTATAATTTTAAAGTGCATGATGTGGCAAGAGCAACTTCAGCTGCCCCTACCTATTTTGAACCCGCCTCCATTAATTCACTCGCCCAACAGCAATTTTCCCTGATAGATGGCGGCTTGTTTGCTAACAACCCTGCCCTTTGTGCCTATGCAGAAGCCAGGAAAATAAAATTTTCTGAAGCGCTAAAGACCACGGAAAAGCCAGACGAGCCAACAGCGAAGGATATGGTGATCGTTTCCATTGGCACCGGCTCGGTGAAAAAACCTTACCACTACAAAAAATTTAAAAATGCCGGTGAGTTAACCTGGATCAACCCCATCATTGACATATTGATGAGTGCCAATGCAGAAACGGTACATTACCAGGTAACGCAGATGTATAAAACCTTATCAGGCGGTGATGAAAAAAATTATTACCGGCTTGAACCTTCGTTAAGAGAAGCCTTTTCTGAAATGGATTATGCAGGGGAAGACAACCTGGTAAACCTGCACCAGGCAGGACTTTGGTATATTAATAAAAACAAAGTGTTACTGGATGAGATAGTGGATAAGCTCCTCGATAACAAATAAAATTTTACCGTTCAATAATTACAGGAATACCTGCAATCATCTGTACCGGCATTTTTACAAAGCAGGTTTTACTTTTAACAGGTATCATTATTGATACCCGATGAAGCAATTTTATAGTATAGCCATTTCTCTTTTTATCATTCTTACTGCCGGTGCACAAATTTCACCGGCAGATTCAATTATTATTCCTGCGGATACCATTTATACAAAAAAATTTACCAGGGCAGCCACCCAGTTAATGACTGTGCAGGCATTACCATGGTCGTGGAATTACTTTGTACGCAATGCAAAATTTGCAAAGATCAACTTTAAAAGCATTGGAGAGAACTTGAAACCCTCCAGTTGGGAATGGGATGATAATAACTTTAAGACAAACCAGTTTGCCCATCCTTACCACGGCAATTTGTATTTTAATGCCTTCCGTACCAATGGCTATTCATTCTGGCAGTCGGTGCCTGCTGCTTTTGCCGGCAGCTTTATTTGGGAGACAGCAGGCGAAACACACCATCCTGCCGTGAATGATTTTATCAATACCAGCCTCGGCGGTATATCCATCGGCGAAATTTCTTACAGGCTTTCCCGCCAGGTAGTGGATAACAGGCAAAGAGGTTTTAAACGCCAGCTAATGGAAGTATGTGGCCTGCTTATCAATCCCATGAATGGGTTGAACCGCATTATCGATGGTAAATGGGGGCGTTATGCAAAAAACTCCACAGCGTATGTACCCGGCAAACTTTCTGTTGAGTTCAATTACGGCACCCGGCGCTACAGCCGTATCATTGACGAACTACTCGTAAAAGGCCGGAATGAAAATTACGGCAGTATGGATGTTCAATATGGCAACCCATATTATGATCATGACAAACCATTTAGCAGTTATAACGGAAGGATTGAACTAGGCACCTCTGACTCTGCAAATTTTAACCTGGTGCGGATCGAGGGTACTTTAAAAGGCTGGACACTGCAAAACAGGGATTCGGTAGCAAAGCAGGTCTTGATCGTAACGATGAATTACGATTATTATCATAACACAGCGTTTTTATTTGGCGCACAAAGCTTCAACATCAAACTGCTCTCCCGGTATAAGAGCGGCAAAAGATCGCATATACTTACCCAGGTTGGTGGTGGACCAATTATATTGGGTGCAGTACCGGATGCATACTTGTATTATGGCGAAGGCCGGAATTATGATTACGGTCCTGGCTTGAATTTATGGGTGGAAACAGGTTATTACCGTAAAAAATTTTTATACACTATGAGTTACCGCGGCAGCTGGTTTCATACGCTTAATGGCAACAGGTCCAGTTATTTTTTACATACTATTACACAGGATGCAAAAATGGCCATTTATAAAAAGCTATCGCTGGAATTTGAATGGGGCGTTTTTGTTTTGCGTGGATCTTATAAAGATTACCCGGATATAAAAAAGGAATATCCTTACTTCAGAATCTCGTGGGCGTATAAGTTTACGTTGTGACAATAGGACTAAACTATCCATTCCATCAAACTGTTCTTTAGTGTAGCTACATTTATGTGCAGCTCAAAGGCTATAAAGTAAATATTTTGTGCTATTATTATTATTAAATTAAAACATAATAAGTAATTACATATATTTACTCTCGTATTACTAAGCATAAGAAATCTCTTCCGACAACTTATAATATGAATAATAAAATGACAATATCTTTAATTATTGCAGGGCTTCTATTATTAATAATAGGAATGACTTTAGGATTAAAAAATATGAAACCTGTGAATTTTAATGTTTTTGCAGGAATAATTATTGTGATTGGAACTTTTTTTGGACTTTTTGGCAAACAATTACAAGACAAAAATTCATCAGATAAATCAGACAAAATCTTATCAAATACTGCAGAAACTTATAAGCAGCTAACTGGAGGAGATAGCTATTGTGTTATTGAACCAAACTTTAATGCGGCAAATAACCAATTAAGTTTTAGCTTAAAACATATTGGAACAACATCATTAAAGAATGTTCAAATAACTGTAGAAGATGAAGGGAGAAGAGCTTATTTAATCCAAACGAAAGCAAACAATGAATATGGCTCAAAATTGGCTAACAAAATAACAAAAGAGACTCAATATCGTTTTGAGTTCAATAGTATTAATCCCCAAACTATACGCAATATTCAAATTCCTCTTGAGAACAATCAACCTGAAGTTCGAATGCGGATTTGGATATTTCTTGACAATGGAAATATATTTGAATATTTACAAATTTCAGACCTTCAAAATGAAGCGAAGAGGAAAATTCATTTAGAATTAAAACGAGGAGATGAAGAACTTAAGACATATTAATATCAAATAATGTTTTTATAAATGGAGAACAAATCAGAACCAAAAGGAATCTGACAAAATAATCTACAAAGTATTGACTAAAATCTCAACTTAAAAACAGTCCCTTTCTTTGCTCTTGTTTCAAAACTGATGCTACAATTAATTGCCTTTGCCATATCCCGGATAATATGCAGGCCCAGCCCGTTCTTTGAGCTGACAGCCGCCTGTTCATCAAACAATGCACTTAATTGTTCTTTTGTTGTACCCGGACCATTGTCTGAAATTGAGAGCAGTCGTTGCTTTCCTTCCTGCCATGCCTTCCATTGAATGGCTGCTGCCGGTGTATCCTTTAATGCTTTCACTGCATTCACAGTCAGGTTGTACACAATGGTCTTCAGGTAATTTTCGTCTGTGCTCAACTGCAAGTCCCCGTCATTTATAAACCCGAACTGTATATTTTCTGATGAAGCAAAAGCTGTTTTTATACTTTCAAAAATATCCTTTACAGCAACATTTTTTACCTGGGGCTTAAAATTATCCATCTGCCCCTTGCTCCACAGCAATAAGGCTTCCATCGTATCCAGTAAATTTTCGGCTGCCATACTCATTTTTGCTGCATGCGCTGCCTGTGTTTCTTTATCCAGCAGGTCCGGCGCTTCTTTTTGCAGGTGTAAAAAGTTTACAAGATTAGCCACCGGGCTGCGCAGATCATGACTCAGTATACCAAAGAACCTCGCTTTCACTTTATTCGCTTCATCCAGCTCTATATTCAATTGCTGCAGTGCAAGGTTACTCCTCTTACGAATGGCATTCTGCCTGTACAAAAGTCCCCCGATCACAGCCAGTAAAGTGATACCAGCCACCAATCCCCATAAAGTTTTCCGTTGATTGGCCAAAGCCAGTTGGTTTATTTTTATCTGGTCATTCTTTTTATCAATCTCCCGCTGGCTCTCTATTGCGGCAATCTTATTTTTATTTTCTTGAGAAAAAATAGAATCCTGCACCTGCTGAAAATCCCTGAAATTCAAATAAGCATTTTTATAATCACCTTTATAAGCCTGCACCTCTGCCAGGTAACCCATTGCATAGGACCGGTAATCTTCCTGGCCTGATTGCTCTCCTAATATGATCACTTGTTTTAAATAGCCTTCTGCTGTTTGCAGCAGTTTGTTTTTATCCACCGGGATAACATCTCCATATTTTACTGTATGATTTGTATCATACCGCACCACATCAAAATAAGCAATGCCTAAATTGGAAATATTGTTAATGGCACGTATATCATACGGATTAATCTCATCGTATAGTTTTTTCGCTTCAAGCGCATATTCGATCTTGCGCCGGTAATCTTTATCAAATGTGATGGAGATATCGGAAAGCACCAGCGCAAGACCAGCTTTATTGCCCGTACTCCTGTAAATTGCAAGGGCTTTGTTGTAAAACTTGCCCGCAGTTGCAGTGTCGTTCTGGGCATTATAAATACTTCCAATGGTTACCTGCGTACCAGCAATCTCATCTGCCAGCCCCTTTGCCTCCCGGAATACAAGTGCCCTGTTTGCAAAATCAAGTGCCTTTTGATAATTTTTTTGTGTAAGATAGATGACAGCAATATTCTGGAGAGCTGCAGCTATTTGAATGGTATCTTTTATTTCCTCCGCCAGCTGCAACGACTTAAAATAATAATCAACAGCGCCGGTATAATCTGAGCGGATATTTTGTGCGGCCACTGCCATATTATTATATACACTCGTCATATTCACTTTATCGCCGGCCTTTTCATGCACTACTAAAGCCTTTTTATAATAGGTGATGGCGGAATCATAATTCCCCTTGTCACTGTACACCCGGGCAATATTGGAATGAAAAACGGCAATGCCCTTTGACCACTTCATACGTTCACTGTGGGCCAAACCGATATAAGCATACTGCATAGCCCTGTCTGTACTGATAAAACTCAGTTCATTAAAGATCCTGTTGTACAACCTCGCCTTTACCGTATCATCAGCAGCCTTTGGCAATGCTGCAACCAGCGAATCAACAAGTGCCAGGCCCGTTTTCTGGGCCTGCACATTGAATGAAAAAAATAACAGCAATAAGAAGAAGGGTTTTCCCATGTTCATGATTTCAGTTCAGCCAAAGCATCTTTATAACTCCGGCCTACAGGTAAGGAAAGGTTTTTTACAAAAACTTCCTGTGCAGTGATGCGTTCTATAAAATGTTTTTGTACAGCATAGCTGCGGTGTATGCGGATAAATGTTTTAAAGGTATTTTCCTTTAGCAGTTTACCCAGCGAAGAAAGCACACAGTATTTTTTTTGTGACGTAACAATACCGGTATAGTCTTTCAGCGCTTCTAAATACACAATGTCCTGCAGCTTCAGTTTTACGTGTTCATGCCCATCTTTTATCAGGATAGTATCAGCACCCAGTGTATAATCAAATAATTCAGCTTTGTGCCGCAGGTTCATATATTCCTGCAGCCGCTGCATGGCCTTATCAAAACGGTCTGCCTTTAAAGGCTTCACGAGAAAATCCAGCGCCTCCAGTTCAAAACTTTCCACGGCATAATCTGGATAAGAAGTAATAAATATACAGGCGGGCACAGCCGCCAGTTGCCGTCGCAGTTCCAGGCCAGACAAACCCGGCATATCAATATCCAGCAATACAACCTGTGGTGTTGCTGTAACCGCTGCTTCCAGTGCTTCTTCTGCAGAAGCAAATACACCAGCAACATTTAAGAAAGAATATTTTCTTACAAAAGATACGGTCGTCAGCCTGTCAATTGTATCATCGTCCACTATCATACACGTATACGCCTGCTCCATCAGAATGCTGTTTAAATCAAATTTAAACCATTCACGTGTCATTCATCTATTTAAAATGCTGTTCAGCGATTGGTTCACTCATTCCATCTTATTGAAGAATAGGTTTGTGCAGAAAAATTTCATAACCGTTCAAACATGCATCATGAAAACAACAACTTCTTTCTTTCTTTTCCTACTGTTATTTATCAGTATTACATCCTGTAAAAAAGAAAGTGCTGCCGGCAAGGAACCCAAAACAGTAACTGAACTCCTTGCATATAAAGGATGGAAATACACTTCGGTAAAAGCATCAGCCACAACCGATGGCACGTATGAAGAGATGCTCAGCCTTTCGCCGGCCTGTGCAAAAGACAATATCTTTTATTTTAAAGAAGATGGCACCTACTATATAAGTGATGGTGCCACAAAATGCAGCTCCGGCACACCGGATGTAATTGAAACCGGTACCTGGAGTTTTTTTGAAGGTGAAGATGAGATAAATGTCAGCAAGACTGGCGGCTCAACCGTAAGATGGCAGATCACACTCCTCGACAAAAACAATTTCAATGCAAGCTATTACGGTGCATCCCTGTACTGGAAACAATCCATGTCGCACTAATACGTACCTATCAAATTTTTATAAGATGAGATATTTTAACCGGCTGGCACTCTCTTTCGCACTTTTTTATAATAGCAATGCTGTTGCCCAGGGTGTAGGTATTGGCACAAGTACACCGGCCACGAGTGCCCAACTGGAGATCAGCAGCATCAGTAAAGGGTTGCTGATCCCAAGAATGACCACCACACAGCGCACAGCCATTACTTCACCGGCCACTGGCCTGCAGGTATATGATATTACCACCAAGACATTCTGGTACCATAACGGTACAGCATGGACGCAAATGACCGGTGCAGGCAGCGGTGGCAGTAATTACTGGGTGCCGGGGTATGAAGATGCTATTTACAGCACTCATACCGGCAATACAGGAATCGGTACGCAGTACCCGGGTTATAAACTGCATGTGGTGGGTACCGGCTATTATGCAGGCAGTACCAAATTGAGTTTTGAGCCGGGTCAGCAGGGCGGTTATTATTTCCGGGGCGGCACCTTAACAGCAGCCAGCCCCAACCTGGAAAATTTTTCTGCAGGCATTGAAAATAACAACCTGCTGATAGACGGGGCCCAGGTACAATCTTATGTACGTAATATTAATGATGGTGCTGTTTCAGATTATCCACGTTCATTAACCCTGAATCCCCTTGGCGGCAATGTGGGTATCGGCACCAATTATACGCCGAGTTTAGCAAAACTTGAAATACTCACCGGTGCAGAAAGTGTTGGATTATCAGTTGGCAATGGCACTGTATCCTTACTGCATTTTTTGGGTGGCGCCAACCGTTCAGTAAACAGCTATGGTGGCTACTTTGGAACCTACACCAATCACCCACTGCATTTTTTTACCAACAGCAGCTGGGCACAACTAACGTTACTGCCTAATGGCAATTTTGGCATCGGTATCACCAACCCTGGCAGTAAACTGGATATAAAAGGCACTGTTAATATCAGCCATTTTTATTGGGGTCCACAGGAGGATGTTTATATAAGAGGTGGCAAGGCAAACAGTAAGGTAATAATAAATGATATAGAAGGCAATGTGGGTATCGGTACGGCAAATACTACGCACAAACTAACAGTAAACGGGGCAATACGTGCCAAAGAGATACGTGTAAACACCGGCTGGGCCGATTATGTATTTGAAAAAGAGTACCAACTGCAATCATTAGAAGATGTGGAGAAATACATCAGTGAGCACAAACACCTGCCGGGCATTCCGCCAGCTGCAATACTGCAAAAGGAAGGTGTTGACATCAGTGATATACAAACGAAAATGATGGCCAAAATTGAAGAACTCACGCTGTATATGATTGAAGCCAATAAAAAGATTGAGGCCCTGCAGCAAGAGAACAAATTAATTAAAGCTGGTATTAAATAGTATATGAAATTCACTTTCGTCATACTGCTGCATGTCTTCTTCCTGTCTGTACAGGCTCAGCGGCTAAAGAAAATAGTTGTACTGGATACTTCGCTGGTAGAATCTGTAACCAGCCAGGGAACTATCCGGTTTAAAAAACTATACAAACCGGCAGAAATTATAACTGCACAGAAACAGAAACTCGGTCTTACAAGTATGTATGACTTCAAGCCTGTAAAAATTGAAAAGGATATTACAGGTACAGAACATTACAGGTATAGGCAATACTATAAAAACATCCCTGTTGAAAATGCCACCCTTATCATTCATTCAAAAAACGATACCGCAGATTCTGCTGATGGTTATATCTATGCATTTGAAGAAGATGTTGCCACCGAAACAGCTATCAGCAGGAAGCAATCGATAACTATTGCACTTAACAACTGCAATGCACAATTGTACAATTGGCAGGATGCAAACAAAGAAGCAAAGGCAAAACGAAACGGGAAAACATACTATCCTTCACCAGAACTTTGTTATTACAAAAACACCGACAGCAGTTTTTTGCTTTGCTATAAAATGTATGTATACGCTGTGCAGCCATCCAAAGCATTGCAATATTTTATCAATGCAGCAAATGGAAAAATTGAAACTGTAAAAAACATGGTTCATTATTGTGGTTATCATGCTGCAGGCAAAGAAACCGGGAATAAACCAGCAGGTAAAAAGATTGCTGATCCACGGCCTTTAGCGGAATTAAATTGCTCTTATTCCACCGTAACCACACCATGGGATGGAATAAGACCTGTATATGCAATTTACAACAGCGACCACCCCACCTACCCTTATACAAGCGTTGACAACTGTACCAGCGCCGTAATTACTGTTACAGATTCGCTTGATAATATTTATGCCAGTTCACAAGGCAGCAACTGGGATATACCAACCTATCCAAAATATCCATTAAATAACCGGGGTGCCGGTACCATCAGCTGGACACTGCGGCAATGCAATGATTATTTTTACCAGCGTTTTGGCCGCCAGTACAATGGCCATGATAATAACGGCGGCGATATAGATGCTTATTTTCCCATCATGTTCAGGCGGGATGATGGCAGTTATTATGGTACCAACGCCAGTTACTCTTATGATGCTGTCGGTGATGATGAAATAAAATTTGGTGCTGGTGCCGGTACGCAAATAACCGATTGCTTTTTTGCACCCGATATTACAGCACATGAATATACACATGGGGTTACTAACTACCGTGCTGATCTTGATTATGAAAGCGAATCCGGTGCCTTAAATGAATCTTACAGCGATATTTTTGGTGAAGCCGTGGAAAGGGCCATCCGGGGTAATTGCGATTTTTATATTGGCATGGATATTACCGCCGGCTTCAATGCGGCAGGACCGCTGTATTATAAAAACATAGTAAGAAGCCTGGTCAACCCCCAGGATACAGGCTGGAGAATAGACCGCCAGCCGGACCGCTATAAAGGCTACGACTGGAAATCTACCACCAACCTGGATGATGACCATGGCGGGGTACACCGGAACAGCGGTGTGCAGAACTATATGTTCTACCTGTTGGCAAATGGCGGAACAGGCTATACCAGCAATTACACTGCCCATGCAGGCGAAAATGAACCTATGGCTTACCGTTATGAAGTGGCCGCCATTGGTTTTGACAAGGCCATCGCCATTGCCTATGCCTCACAAAACTATTTAACCGAAACATCCGGTTATGCCAATGCAAGAAATGCCTGGGTGCAGGCAGCAGCTTCGTTATATGGCGCCTGCAGTTTTGAGGCCATACAAACCGGCAAGGCATGGAATTCAGTGGGATTACCACCGCCTGCGGGCAACACCGAACAAGTGTGCACCTTTACTTACACCAATGGCGTTTTTTATACCCTTGGCAGTTATGACAATACTATTACCAGCAGTACTTATATGATTGTTGCAGGCACTACCTGCACAGCCGATGTAAGCAATGCTGGTGTGCTTACTCTCCAGGCACAGGATATTGTTTTTGGGGATGGTTTTAATGCACCTGAAGGTGTGAACATTATAGCCAATAATGCCGTGAATGAGTGCAGGTATGCCGCCTATTAAGATTCATCTTTCCGGCAGCCCTTCAGCAATGGTTCCCTATTCTTCAAAACCCTTCATTTTTGCACTGTCATTTCGTACATTTGCAGCCATAAAAAAAGCTGCTTACCGGTATGCGGCTGAAGGGAGTGACACAACGATGTTGCGACCTGCACTGCAGCCGGTAACACAATGATACAATGGAACTGAGCAAAAATTTTATTCCCGCCGAAACAGACGCAAAATGGTACCAGCACTGGCTGGACAAAGGTTATTTTAACAGCACCCCTGATGACAGGGAGCCTTATACTATTGTGATACCGCCGCCAAATGTAACCGGGGTGCTGCACATGGGGCATTGCCTTAACAATACCATACAGGATATTTTAATCCGCCGTGCAAGGATGCAGGGTAAAAACGCCTGTTGGGTACCCGGTACCGACCATGCTTCTATTGCAACAGAGGCCAAAGTGGTGGCGATGCTCAGGGAACGGGGTATTGCAAAATCTTCGCTGAGCAGGGACGAATTTTTAACATACGCCTGGGAATGGAAAGAAAAATATGGTGGCATTATTTTACAGCAGCTGAAAAAACTGGGCTGCAGTCTCGACTGGAACAGGACATCTTTTACAATGGATGATGATTACTATAAAAGTGTCATCAAGGTTTTTATTGACTTATATGGCAAGGGACTTATCTACCGTGGCAAAAGAATGGTGAACTGGGATCCTGCAAGCCAGACTGCCCTGAGTGATGAAGAGGTAATCTTTAAAGATGTTGACTCAAAACTATATTTCGTTACGTACAAATTTGCGGATGATGCATCAAAAGGCATTACCGTTGCCACCACCCGGCCGGAAACAATTTTAGGCGATGTGGCCATTTGTGTACACCCCGAAGATGAGCGTTATAAAAACTTTATTGGTAAAAAAGTAATTGTCCCGATCATTAACAGGGAGATACCGGTAATTGCAGATGAATATGTAACGGCTGAGTTTGGTACCGGTGCATTAAAAATTACACCGGCACATGATAAGAATGACAATATGCTTGGTGCCAAACATAATTTAAAAGCCATTGACACACTTGACCTGGTGGGCAGGTTCAGCATTGAAGAATTACTGGACGACAACCCTTCAGAACAGGTAAAGAACTATGTGGGCACCGACAGGTTTGTATTGCGTAAAAAAATTGCAGAGGATATTGCAGCGATTGGTCAAATAGAAAAGATTGAAGACTATAAAGGACAGGTAGGTACCAGCGAAAGAACCGGAGCGGTGATTGAGAATAAACTCTCCATGCAATGGTTCGTGGATATGAAACAGTTTTTGGAAAAGAATCCGCAGGTACTCGATGACGTTATGAATGATGACATTGAGTTTCACCCGGCCAAACTGAAAAACACGTACCGCTACTGGCTGGAAAATATAAAAGACTGGTGCATCAGCCGCCAGCTTTGGTGGGGCCAGCGCATACCCGCCTGGTATGATGAAGCCGGCAATTTTTACGTAGCAGAAAACGAAGGAGCGGCAAGACAACAGGCTGCTGCAAAAAATTCGTCATTCGACATTCGCAACTCAAAATTATCCCAGGATGAAGACGTACTTGATACCTGGTTCTCTTCCTGGCTCTGGCCGATGGAAGTATTTAAAGGTATCAGCAACCCGGGCAACAAAGAAGCTGCTTACTACTACCCTTCCACCACGCTGGTAACGGGACAGGATATCATCTTTTTCTGGGTGGCCAGGATGATCATGGCGGGTTTTGAGTATGAACATAAGCAGCCTTTTAAAGACGTGTACTTTACCGGTATGGTAAGGGATAAGCAGGGAAGAAAGATGAGCAAGCAACTGGGCAACTCTCCTGACCTGCTTGGGCTGATCGATACTTATGGCGCTGATGCGGTAAGGTTTGGTATTATGATCGCCTCTCCCGCAGGCAATGACCTGTTATTTGATGAATCAGCACTGGAACAGGGAAGGAATTTTAATAACAAGCTATGGAACGCACTGAAGCTGGTAAAGATGTGGGAAGGAAGACAAGTTGATAGTGGTGCGCTGAAAGAGGAAAGCTTTGCATTGAACTGGTTTGAGAACAGGCTGAATGAAGTAAAGACAGAAGTGGATGGACTGATGAAACAGTTCCGCCTGAGTGAAGCATTAAAAACAATTTACTCTTTGGTATGGGATGATTTCTGCAGCTGGTACCTGGAATGGGTGAAACCCGGTTTTGAACAACCAATAGAAGCGGCAGTTTACAATAAAACTGTTGGTTTCTTTGAACAGCTGATGCAGCTGCTGCATCCTTTTATGCCTTTTATTACCGAAGAGATCTACCACCAGTTAAAAGAACAGGATCAAGACCTTTGCATAGTGCAGTATGCTGAAACTAAAACGGCTGACAATACTGTTTTGCAACAGGGAGAGTTGCTTAAAAAAGTAATTACCAATCTTCGTGATGCAAGAAATAAAAATCAAATAAAGCCAAAAGAAAGTATACAGCTGCATATACAGACAAATGAAAATGCAAATTATGCGCCTATCAATGCCATCATTGCCAAACAGGTAAATGCTGCAGCTATTCATTTTACGGGGTCAACAGTTGCCAATACAATTGTGGTGGCGGTTGAAAAAGATAAATTCTATATCGAAGCAGAAAAACAGCTGGACAATACGAACCTGAAGACAGATTTATTAAAAGATCTTGCTCATCAACAGAATTTTCTTCAATCAGTGGAGAAGAAGCTCAGCAATGAAAAATTTGTACAGAATGCAAAGCCTGAAGTATTGGCATTAGAACAAAAAAAGAAGGCAGATGCAGAAGCAAGGATAAAGACGATCGAGGAGAGTTTGGCGGCGCTGAATTAGTTTTTTGCTTACAGCAGCACAACGACACGGCGACAATATGTTTTTTTATATTTATCCCTAAAATATTAAATGGCGGCGGGCTTTGCCCGCCGCCATTTAATATAATATACCTGGTGTAAAAAACAGGTTTCTCCCTTTTCAAAATCGTTAAAATGCTTACCTTATACTATATAAAGCCGTACATTCGTTTACCCATAAAGAAACGATGATGACAAAAAAATATACGAAGCTTGCTTTTTTGCTGTTCGCTGTATTAATAGCAATAACAGTAACCGCACAAACCGATAAACCGGCTAAAACAACTTCTATCCCTATCGTAAAATTTAAACCTCCCGTGGTAAAAATATCCTGGGGAAGATTGACCGGCCCCGCTGCTTCGTGTGTTGCAGAAGAAGCCAAGCAACTGGTTAAATTGCCCTTGAAAGTAACAGATGCAAAAAATACAAGTTACCAGGTGGTGTCTTACCAGTTAACCTACAAAAGGCTGGGCGTAACAGAAGATGAAGAAACCGGTAAAGTAACGCCTGCGAGTGACCAGGTAGGCCGCAGCTTTACAGAAACACCGCTCCCCGAAGTATGGCAAACAAACATTATTGAACAGGTACACAAGGGCGAAGAACTTTATTTTTTTGATGTGGTGGTATATGATAAACAGGGTCGCCGTTTTTTTGCACCTGAACTGAAGATCACCATTCAATAAGCAGCGATGATCGATATAAAAAAGGCAGGCGAAGATGCCATACCGGTCATCCGTAACCTTGCTAATATTACCTGGCCGGTTACCTACGGAGATATACTTTCCCCGGAGCAACTGGATTATATGATGGAGCTGATATACAGCAAAACATCACTGCAGAAACAAATGCAGAAGGGAGATACATTTGTTATTGCTTATGATGCTGACGAACCTGTAGCCTTTGCAGCTTATTCACCCAGGGAAAACAATAAAGACATTTACAAGCTGCACAAATTATATATACTGCCCAACCAGCAGGGAAAAGGGTTGGGCAAGCTGCTGATCAATTATATCAAAGATGATATACAACCTTCCTCCACCCTGCAGCTGAATGTGAACCGCCATAACAAAGCCCTTTATTTTTATGAAAAACTGGGTTTTAAAATTATCGCCGAAGAAGACATCGATATCGGCGATGGTTTTTATATGAATGACTATGTAATGGAAGTAAAGTTCTGATCCATCCACTTATTTTCTGCCGCTTACCAGTTACGAAGCAGCATTTTCCAACCGCATAAGTATTAAAAAGCCCGTATTCAAAGCAGGTACTTTAGTGTTCTAAACTACCGTTTGATGAAAAAGCTGTTCTCCTTTCTTTTTTCTTATTTTTTATTCCTTATTTCTTATTCACAGAACATTGGTATAGGAACAACCACACCCAATACATCAGCGGTACTTGATATAAGCAGCACCAGTAAAGGCTTACTGATACCAAGAATGACCACCACGCAAATGAACGCCATTGCTTCGCCGGCAGTTGGATTAATGGTATTCAACATGAGTGACAGCATTTTTTATGTAAGAAAGAACAGCGGCTGGACAAAACTCATACAAACAGGCAATAATGAATGGGCTATGAATGCAGCAAATATTTATAACAGCAATACAGGCAATGTTGGTATCGGTACAAGCAGCCCGGTACACGCAAGAATGGAAGTGAATGGAAGTGTGGGCGCTGCTGTGGCAATATTTGGCGCTGATAAATATGGGGTGGCGATTGAGGCCAATAATCCTGAAGTGGGTTTTAATTATTTCTATAATAACGGCGCCAAAACAATTAAAGCAGGCTATGCAGCTGTTATTGGTATGAACCCCGGCGGTGGTGAAGTATATATTGGAAATTTCGGGGGCAAACAATCCTCTGCAGATTTTGGAGCGATTGATGAGAGCAACTATAAGCAGAATATTATTTTGTATCAAACAGGTGAAATCAGGCTTGCCGGCTCCGCTAACTTCTCCCATTTTTATAACGGCAGCAATGAAGATACTTACATACGTGGCGGCAAAAATGGAAGTAAAGTAATCATCAATGATATTACTGGTGGAAAAGTTGGTATTGGAATAGTAAACCCAACAAGAGCCATACTGGAACAAAATGGATCGGTTGGAACAACTGCTGCTATTTTCGGTGGTGACGGGGCAGGTATTTCCTTACAAAAGAACTGGCCTGTGATTGGATTTAATCATTATTTTGATGGTTCCGTACACCGTTCTATCGGGCAGGGTTATTCGGGTGTTTTTGGTATTAACCAGGACAACGGCAATCTTTATTATGGCGGGTGGAACTACAGCGCTGTTCCCAATGCTGCACTTGCAGGCTATTCCAGCAAATTTAATGTAACAAGATCCGGCAATGTAGGCATTGGAACTACAACACCGGAAGCTGATATTACGATCAGCACACCGGGCGACTGGACAAATTCTCCCACAGAACATGGTCTTCGTTTTAATTATACCGGGGGTGGCACAGATCCTGCCCCGGGATACTGGAACCTCATTTCCAATTCCATCACTTTATTTTTTTACAACAATGGCACCAATGTATCCTTTATAAGATTTAACGGTGAATACGTTCAGCCATCTGATAAAAATCTAAAAGACAATATTGAAAACCTTTCTCCTGCTGTATTATCCTCCATCAGCTTACTGAAACCGGTAAGCTATTTTATGAAAGCTGATAAGCTGAGGCAGAAGAGAAGTTATGGTTTTCTGGCACAGGATGTAGAAGAAGTATTTCCTGATTTTGTACATACAGAGAATAACCTCAAAGGCATAGCCTACCAGAATTTTATACCCGTGCTTACCAGGGGCATACAGGAACAGCAGCAGCAGATCGAAGCACTCAAGAATGAAAACAAATCGATAAAGGCTGAACTCGATGAACTGAAAAAAATAATTTTTTCAAAAAAATAAATAAGCGTCTATGAAAAAGCTGCTCTCCTTTCTTATTTCGTGTTTCTTATTCATTATTTCCTATTCCCAAAACATAGGCATCGGCACTAATTCCCCCAACGCTTCAGCCATACTGGATATAAGCAGTACCAACAAAGGGTTGCTGATACCAAGAATGACAGCAGCACAAATGAATGCAGTGGCTAACCCTGCTACAGGGCTGCTGGTTTTTAATTTAGGCGACAGCAGTGTGTATGTACACAAGAACAGCGGCTGGTCAAGGCTTGTACCCAGCGGAGCTGCAGGTGGCGGCTGGCTTGCCTCGGGCAATGATATCATCAACAGCAATACCGGCAATGTGATCATTGGCAGCAGTAACCAAAGCGTGTATAAACTAAATATTACCGGCACCGACCTTGGACAAACTTTTTATGGTGCTGATGATAAATTATATGGCTCCTTCGAAAATAATAACGGCAACTTTCAACTGGCATCTAACTACGGCGTAATAGCAGGCGGCTCACCCGCAAAACATATTTTATTAAATCCGCCGGCAGCATTTGGAAATTTCTTTCCCGGCAATGTCGGCATCAATACAACCAATCCCGTTCATGCAAAGCTCGAGATCAATGGCGGCGTGGGCAATACGGTAGCCATCTTTGGTGGTGATGGCACTGGTGTTGCACTGGAAAAAAACTGGCCAGCTGTTGGTTTCAATCATTATTTTGACGGTTCTAATCACCGCTCCATCGGCCAGGGCTTTAGTGCACAGTTGGGCATCAACCAGGTGAACGGGTCTTTGTATTTGGCAAGCTGGCCTTATGCTGCCATACCTGGTGCCAACCTGGATGTAAATTCATATACACAGCGTTTTTATGTAAGCCGTTTTGGAAAGATCGGCATCGGTACAGACGACCCACGTACAGACCTGCATATTGTTCAAAGAAGTTATTCAACAGATAACAGTGATCCAACAGCATGGGAAAACGGTATCACACTTCAATCACCTGAGAGTAATTATTGGAACATCAACAACGGCAAAGTAAAAACATGCGTGGATGTTAACCTCGGCATTCTCGATCCATTGGGTATCATTGGTGAATTGGTAAATGGCTGCACCACCTATGGTGCACTCGTATTTCAATACAATGGCATTTCAAGATCCTGTATACGCTCCGACGGTGAGTACAGGCAAATGTCCGATGCCAGGTACAAGAAGAATATTTCATCCATTAATTACTGTGAAGGATTAGCGGCTGTAATGCAGCTCAATCCTGTAAAATATAATTTCAAAGATGAAACAGACCTGGAGCAACGCCATTATGGTTTTCTTGCCCAGGATGTGGAAAAGATCTTCCCGCAATTTGTAGACAATATCAACGACCACAAAGTACTCGGCTACCAGAGCTTTATACCGGTGCTTACAAAAGCAGTACAGGAACAGCAGCAGCAAATAGACAGGCTGGAAAATGAAATTGCTGAACTGAAAAAATTAGTCCAGGCAAAAAAATAATTCATCCCAAAATTTATAAACATGAAAAAGAAATTATTATTCCCGGTTGTGTTCCTCGCAGCATTAACAATACTTCATTCCTGTTACAAATCTGGCGAAGTAATTTACCAGCCGGTATGCAAAACAGTGCAACTGCAAATGGAAAATTTTAATTACCTCTTATCCAGCCCGGTATTGTGGGGGCAGCGCCCAAACAATTCATTTAACTATACAACGGGTAACAGCAGGCGGCTTTTAACAGCAGCTGCTTTGGGTCAGCCCTACCCTTACTACCATAACTTTGTTTATGATGCGAACAATAACCTGGTAAGAATAAACCGTTTTTCAGGCAACACACCCGATAAGTACTTTGTTTTAGGATATCCTGATGGTACCAGGAATTCTGCATCGAACGAGATAACAGTATATGAATTCACCGCAGACGATATCCTTACTTATACATACAAGCTGGAATACAACAGTGAATACCAGCTGACTGCTGTATACAATGAAAACAGGTTGCTGTTCGCCTATGAGTATGATTTTGGTGGTAATTGCACAAAAGCTACCGGATATTCATCAGATGGAACGGTCCGCAGTACACTTGAGTTTATCAGCTACGACAATAAAACAAACCCCGGCCGTACTGACAGGCCTATGCAAATATTTATAAATGATTACAGCAAGAATAATTGTACCAAAAGTATCGCAAGCCGCTATTCTGTTGACCCGGTAACAGGAGCAACAACAGTGATCAAAGACACCGTTATCTCTAACTGGCAATACAATAATGACCTGCCGGTTTACCGGAACAGCAGTCCTTATGCAACGTATGATTGTAATATCATCACCGGAAAATAAAATTTTATGAAAAAAGTATGCTTAATTCATACCATCATTTTATTGTCAGCAATTGCCTGCTCTTCACAAAACAGTTTACCAGCCACCATTACCTTCGAAAGAAAAGTAGTGCAGGAAAGTAATGGCGAAGATGGCAAAGCAGTGATCACCTATTATTTTACCATCAACGGCGATTATGCTATGGGATCACATGCTGAAGAGGGCGAAGACCGCAAAGCAACCATACTGTATACAAAAGAAGGAAAGATGTGCATGATAGATGAAGATAAAAAGACCATCACGATCATGAATATGCCAAAATTCCTGGGTGATGCCGGTAAGGCGGTAAAAAAACCGAAGCTGCCAACAGTAAAAGAAGAAGAAGAAAAAATGAAGGTTACCAAAACGGGTAAAACAAAAACGATCTGTGGCTACACTGCTTATGAATATGAAATAACAAGCGAACGTGGCAAATCAAGCTGGTGGTATGCGGCCGTGGATTTTGACCCCGCTAAAATTTACAGCATGGGTATCGGCAGCAGTGCCATGGCCGGTAAGTTGCAGGCAAAGAAAGAAGAACTGAAAGATAACCCGATGGCCATTGCATTGCTGAATAAAAATTACCTGATGGCAGAACTGGAAGCAGGTGGAAAGAAAGGACTGGAAACAAAAACGATCAGTAAAGAGCATTTTATTTTTTCAACCACCGGTTATACCATAAAAGAAATGAAAGGGTTTAATTAATCATCTCCCTGGACAGCCTTATAAAATCTGCCTGAAAAAACCTACCTTAATATCCTGCATGAAAAAGCATAACACAGGTAAATTATTACTGTTACTGTATTTATTGACAGGCAGTTTGTATGCAGCAGCTCAGAAGAATGAACAGGCTCCGCTCCCCGCCGGTTTACCGGCCAGTTATTTCAAGCTGCAATCAGATACAGCAAGGATGCGCTTTTTAAGCAAGGCCATTGATGATTCGCTGGATGCAAGTCAATTAGATCACGTAATGCAATGGGCCAGGACAGGATTGATCATTGCAGAAAAGAACCATGTTGATACCATGAAAGGCATTTTTCTTTTTGATATTGGCAAAGCATTCACCTTCAGGTATAATCAATATGACAGTGCTATTGTTTACTATAAAAAAGTATTACCGTATTTCCCGGACAGGCTGAGCAGGTATAACTTTTGGACAACAAGGGAGATCATGGAGCGTTACTCAGATCTTGGTAATAAAGATTCTTCTTTTACATATCTCAATATGCTGACTGCTGTTGTTGATACCATGCCGGACAGTTCACCCCGCAAGTCAAGAATTTACCAGAACATTGCCGGGGTTTACCAGGGGTTTGGCATGAACAGGACAGCCATGCGCTACTACCAGGTTGCTGTAACAGGTACAAGGCTGAATAAAAATTTTGGAGGACTTGGTATCACACTTGCTAACCTCGCTGAATTATACAACCAAACCGGCAATACAGGCAAAGCGATTCAATATTCAAAAGAAGCATTGATATACCTGGCGAACTTTAATATGCCGTACATGCAAACAGCCGGTAACATAGCCGAATACTATACCAGTCAATTGAACTATGATTCTGCATTGTTTTATTTGAACCAATCTATTGCAATAGCAAAAAAGACCAATGATTTTGAAACCGGCATCATCAATCAAAACAGGCTGGCACTTATTTATATTGCCCAAAAGAAATTTGGCGAAGCAAAACAGCTGCTGGACAAAAGCCTTCGTGACCTGTCGGGTACAGAAAACGACTGGAGCCGTTGCAAAACCCTGCTCGATCATGCAACACTTGATACTGCCATTGCTGACTGGGCCGGTGCGAAGATGCATTTACAGGAAGCCATCAGCGTTGCTTTAAAAAATAATTTTACCAGTTTTACCGTACCGGCCTTTGAAGTGTTGTCAACCGTTTGTACAAAAACAGGTGATCTCAGGTCTGCGCTGGACTATCATGTTAAATATGTGAACATGAAAGATTCGCTGGCAGACGAAAAAACAAAAGCTGACCTGGCCGATCTGGAAGTAAGCTATAAAACACAGCAAAAGGAAAATGAAATTGAACTGCTGAAAAAAGACAACGACATTAAAAAACTTGAACTCAGCAATAATAAAAGATCAATGATACTGTATCTTTCTTTATTGGTCTTTGTGATCTTATTACTGAGTATTTTATACTACCAGCGTACCCAGCGGAATAAAATTGAAACACAAAAACTAAAAGCAGAACTAGAGACGCAGGTGCTCCGGCTGCAAATGAATCCTCATTTTATTTTCAACAGTCTCAACAGTATTGAAAATTTCATCATGCAGAATGAAAAGCGGCTGGCCAGTGATTACCTGAATAAATTTGCAAGGCTTATAAGAATGATACTGGACAGCAGCCGCAATGAGCTGGTGCCTGTGGCAAAAGATATGGAAGCATTGCAATTATATGTTGACCTGGAACAACTGCGGTTTAATAACAAATTTTCCTATCATTCCATTGTTGACCCAGCATTGCTCAATGGCGATTACAGGGTGCCTTCCCTGCTGGTACAACCTTACGTGGAAAACGCAGTAGTGCATGGACTGGCGCACAGTGAGAAAGACAACCTAACCCTTACCGTAAGTGCAACAATGGAGAATAATAACATCAAGTATTCCATCACCGATAATGGTATTGGCCGTAAACAGGCGGCTGAATACAACAGCCAGAATAAACCTTATCACAAAAGTGTGGGGCTTTCCATCACGGAGAACAGGATCATCAACTTTAACAACGGTGCTTCCATCACCAGCCCGGTAAAAATTACGGACCTTTATGATAAAGACAACCAGCCGGCAGGAACCACTATTGAAATAACACTACAGGCAATTTGATAATGGAACAATTAAAAGCAATATTGATAGATGATGAAGTGAGCAGCCTTCAAAACCTGCAGCAAAAACTGACCGAGTTTTGCCCTGATATAAAAGTGATTGCCAGTACGCAAAAACCTGAAGACGCTATAACACTCATCCAGCAGCAAAAACCTGATGTGATCTTTCTTGATATTGAAATGCCCCGGATGAACGGTTTTCGTATGCTGGATAAACTGGAAAATCCTGATTTTGAGATCATCTTTACCACGGCCTATAATCATTATGCTATTGATGCCATCCGCATCAGCGCTTTTGATTACCTGGTAAAACCCATTGCCATTGCCGACCTGCAGCAGGCGGTACAGCGTTTGTTATCCATCCGTCAAAAACAAACAAAAGAAAAAATAGAGATACTTAAAACTTCTTTGCAGGATAAAAAAAGCCAGGAAGACAAAATCGCCATTCCAACCTCTGATGGCATTGAATTTATTCCGATAAAGAACATTGTGCATATTGAAAGCAGTTCTAATTACAGCAAGGTCTTTTTCACGGACAATAAACATTTGCTTGTAACAAAGCTGCTCAAAGATTTTGAAGATATGCTACTGCCCTATCATTTTTACCGCATCCATCATTCGCACCTCATCAACCTCAGTCATATAAAAAAATACCTGAAGAATGATGGTGGGCAGGTACAGATGCAGGACGGCAGCACCATTGATATCTCCCGGCGGAAAAAAGAAGAATTTTTAAAGATCATCGGTGGGTGATACCAGGAAAAATACCCATACCAAAAAAAGTTTACAATTTTCTTTGCAAAATGACTACTACGGCTTGATTTATGTTGTATAAACCAGGAACCGGAACCGGCAAATAATTAGCAACCTTAAAACTAATTATATGAGAAAACACTACTTCTTTATTTGCCTGATCTTTTTTTTCCTCCTTTCTTCTTCAGCAATTACAGCACAATCACAATTGGTGGCGCAGGTTGAACAGGTGGAGACAGCTCCGCCGCTGGTATCGGAAGAAGAACACAGCAACAAGGAAAAAAATCACATTCTTTCACTGGAGCAACAGTGGCTGGAAGCAGAGATGAAATCAGACACCATGTTTATCGGCAACCTGCTTGACTCTGCCTATATGGGCATTTCAGAATATGGTATATATACGAGACAGGAGGAAATTGCAAACCTTTTAGCCTCGATGGAGGACCGGAAGAAAAACAATATACGCATCGATACATTCGAAATACAGGATTGTATTGTGAATTTATACAACAATACCGCCGTGGTTACTTTTATCATGCTCAGCCTAAGGAATGAGAACGGCATCATGGTGGAAAGAAAAAGCAGGTATTACGATGTATGGATGAAGAAGCATGGTAAATGGAGGGCAGTGTCTTCGCAGGGAAGTGTGGTGAAAGAATAACGTTAATAACGTTTAAAACGTTGGATGGTTTAAGACGTTAGAATACCATAAAAAAAGGAAAGATTTATTTCATATTATTCTGCGTACCTGACGTTTTAAACCACTTAAACGACTTTCAACAACCATCAACTTTCTACCACACCAGCTGGTGTGTTTGTTTTATAATGCCCATCACAAACGTACTCTGCACATGTCCCACATTATCCAGTTCGCTCAGCTTGTTTACATGAAAGTCATAATAAGTATTCATATCTGAGCACAACACTTTCAGGAAAAAATCAAACTCACCCGAAATACTGTAGCATTCCACCACCTCGTTCAGCGATTGAATGGCTTTTATAAATTTCACCCCGGCATTCTTACTGTGTTCTTTTAGGGATACATAACAGATCACCATCAGGTTCTTGTTTACCTTAGTATGGTCTACCAGCGTGGCATATTGTTTTATCACACCGCCGCTCTCCATCCGTTTAATGCGTTCATGCACCGGCGTGGTGCTCAGGTGTATCTTATCTGCTATTTCCTTCACCGTTATCCGGGCATTCTGCTGTAATAAACTCAGTATCGCCAGGTCCTTTGCATCCAGCGAAATGGTTTCAATAGCTGAATTTTCTTTTTGTACTGCTTTTGGCATCGCTAAAAAGTATTTTATCCTGAATAAATTGTTTAAAAATACGAATCCCCCAAATTTACAGAATACTATAGAATATTATTCTGTGTTTGTACATTTGCCTCCTAAATAAAATACAATGTCAACTATCGCATCTTCCATCGATTTCAGCCTGAAATATAAAGTGGCTGATATGAGCCTTGCAGCATGGGGCCGTAAAGAAATTAAATTAGCTGAAGCAGAAATGCCGGGCCTGATGGCCATCCGTGAGGAGTTTGGTCCAAAACAACCATTAAAAGGTGCCAGGATAGCCGGTTGCCTGCATATGACCATCCAGACAGCTGTTCTGATTGAAACGCTTATTGCACTTGGTGCTGAAGTTAAATGGAGCTCTTGTAATATATTCTCCACGCAGGACCAGGCTGCTGCTGCTATCGCTGCTGCAGGTATTGGTGTGTATGCATGGAAAGGCCAGACAATTGAAGAAGCTGACTGGTGCATCGAACAAACTTTGTTCTTTGGTGGCGCTGACCGTCCTTTGAATATGATCCTGGATGATGGTGGTGATCTTACCAACATCGTTTTTGATAAATACCCTGAGCTGGTTGCAAACATCAAAGGTTTGTCAGAAGAAACAACCACCGGTGTTCACCGTTTATACGAAAGAATGGCAAACGGTACTTTACCAATGCCTGCATTCAATGTGAATGACTCTGTTACAAAATCTAAATTCGATAACAAATACGGATGTAAAGAATCTTTAGTGGATGCTATCCGCCGTGCCACTGATGTGATGATGGCTGGTAAAGTAGCTGTTGTTGGTTCTTATGGTGATGTGGGTAAAGGTTCTGCTGCTTCATTAAAAGGTGCAGGCTGCCGTGTTATCGTTACTGAGATCGACCCGATCTGTGCATTACAGGCCGCTATGGATGGATTTGAAGTAAAGCCAATGATCAAAGCGGTGGCCGAAGCTGACATTATTGTTACTGCTTCCGGTTGCCGTGACCTGATCACCGAAAAACATTTCCGTCTTATGAAAGACAAAGCCATTGTTTGTAACATCGGTCACTTCGATATTGAAATTGATATGGCCTGGTTAAATACCAACTATGGTCATACAAAAGATACCATCAAACCACAGGTTGACATCTACAACATTGAAGGTAAAGATGTGATCGTACTGGCTGAAGGCCGCCTGGTTAACTTAGGTTGTGCCACCGGTCACCCTTCTTTTGTAATGAGTAACTCTTTCAGCAACCAGACACTGGCGCAGATCGAACTCTGGACAAACAGCGACAAATACGAAAACAAAGTGTATGTACTTCCAAAACATTTGGATGAAAAAGTTGCCCGTCTCCACCTTGCAAAAATTGGTGTTGAACTGGACGAGTTAACTGCTGAACAGGCTGCATACCTGGGTATACCACAGGCTGGTCCGTTCAAATCTGAACACTACCGTTATTAATAGTTATTTATTGTGATAATGGAACCCCTGCGCAAGCGGGGGTTTTGTTTTTATATAACCAGCGGTGGGAATGCGATTGGGCATTGTTGCGAATTTATTCTGTTATTCTTTTCTTTTGGGGAAAGAAAAAGAATAATCACACTTGTACGACATAGCAATAGACGGCTTCTATTACTACGGCTACTGAGTACGAGTTAAAAACTTTCGTTTTTGGTATTGTTTCTGAAGTGACAATTGAAAGTGCGAAACTTTGACAGTTTCGCATTTAAGATTGTTTTATAGGTAATGCACTATATCCCAACCTCTAATGAATGTTCCATTACTTCGACATTGCAAACTTTCGTATATTTACTTGTTAGCAGCGATTATGAAGACCCTAATACTCATAACATTTTTATTGCCACTGGTTGCTTTCGGGCAGACACCTAAAAAATTGACAGTTGAACTTTCAACGGGTGACTGTAGAAAAAATCAGCATGTTAGAATTGGCTACAGAGATACCATTCACTTTTTTCAAGAAAAAAAGTTAATCAATCAGATAATCCCAATGAATTATCATCAGTGGCCAATTGACATTGAAAATTTTAATAGTGGAACTTATAAAGTTGTTTATCGAAACTTGTATGGTAAGCAAGTTTCTAAGTTTATTACAATTCCCGACACAACTGACGAGTATGAACTTCAACTTTGCCCAGACGAATTAATAGATTACCCCTTCAACACCCTTTCAGCCTTGAAAGACAATGAAACAATTAAGGTTTCCTTTTCTTCATCAGGCTGCTTTCATCAAGACAGAGAGATGCTTGTAATTACACGGCAAGACAATAAATTTATTGCCAAACTAACGACTAAAACTTACAAGAAAACTAAAACAAAGTCTGTAACATTAAGTCAAGCTGCAATTGACGCATTTAAAAGGTTTGAGAATGAAATACGTCAAGTTGAAGACTCATACGGTTGCACTACAGTTGACACATACACAATAATTAATAAAAGTTGGACGATAAAAAGAACTGATGGCGGTTGTGCCTGGGATGGCTTTTACTTTCTAAAAAAAGAATTCTTTGGTAAGACAGAATAACCGCTGCTAACAAAAAGTATTTGCAAAAGCAGGGCTGAACATTGTAACATCAGCTATGTGCAAGCATCAGCAGCGGTTCGGGCTCGACGTTAAATGTTCAGTTTTAGTTCTTAACTTCAACAACATATTTCCAAATGGGCATTTGTACCGGGCTAGACAATCAACGAATTACCTGCCTTCGCAAATACTCGGACGTTGTAGGCAATTTAGAATGACCCCAAAATATCAACGATACGGAAAAAAGAAACGAGCAGATTACTCTGACTCTGAAAAGACTGTGGTAAAGGATTTCAAAGACAGGTTTTCCAAATGGCATTCTAAACAAATTGACACGCTGACTTTTTTAATCAACCTTTTATTTACACTTTCTGTTGCAATTGCAGGTTTCATTATTGCTAACCAAGACAAAGATTTTTTTAAGGACAAAACTGTTTTTAATGGTTACTCGTTGACAAGAACTTGTTTAATAGTACTTATAACATCTTCAACAGTTGGACTTTTAAGTGTGCTTTCCAGATATTTTGACTTTAGCTTGACAAAAGACGTTATCAAAATTCGCAGGAGAATTTATGAGCTTGACAATGACATTCGCTATTATGTCCCGGCGGGGTTTTCGCCGCCTGCATCACAACTAATAGAAGCACACCAGCGAAACCCCGACGTATAAAAGTGCTTCCGTTTATTTACCGCCAACCCTGCTAATTGTATAACTTCAGGCTATGGCCATAAAGCTAAAGCATAGCGATATTTATTCATCGCTGTCCTGAGTTTGCAACTCAGGACTTGCTCATTAAAGCTGCATGTTCTATATTTATTGAACATTAGCGGAGAATAATTCTAGAGCTGGCGTGGGCAATTTTATGAAAACGTACATTTTCATAGTTACAATCTTTTTTATCAGTTCTGTTTACGGACAGGCAGAAAAACTAGTTAATATTCCAACCTATAAAAATTATAAAAAAGAAACTGATACAAGCCTGTGGTTTAAATGGAAACACGACTTAGCAAAACAGATCAATCTTAAAGATTTACAAACTTCAACCGACACATTTCATTTTAGGTTTTGGACAGACTATCAAGCAATAGACCTTTGGACGACTGATCATGGTTCATACGTTGGCATGGTGACAAATTATGCTGAACGATATGATGATAAACTTTTGCGAAAAGGAGTTTCTAAAATTGGTAAAGTTTATTCAAATCAAATAATTCTTGATAGTTCAAAAGCAAGATTGCTTTTCAATATCATTGACGGGCTTGCAATAGTAAATATCCCAGCAGACGATAAGATAAATGGCTGGAAACAAGGCTTTGACGGAGAAGAATTTTTAATAGAAACATCCTCACCAAAGCAATATGATTTTAAAACATACTGGACACCAAGAGCATTTGCCGACACTTTAAATGAAGCAAAAAAAATTCAAACGCTGGTTGAATACCTGTATAATAACTTAAAAATTCTTAGCTACTATGATAAATTAAAATTACCCGCAGGCAAATATAAGAGAAACGGAATTCCAGGAATACAAATTAAAAGTACAAATCAAGGAACGACCGGATCAGTGACAATTACAGACCTGCTATAACAACCACCCTTCAGTTATCCGTAGTCTTTATGTCCCGGCGGGGTTTTCGCCGCCTGCAGCACAACTAATAGAAGCACACCAGCGAAACCCCGACGTGTAAAAGTGTTTCCGTTTATTTACCGCCAACCCTGCTAATTGTATAACTTCAGGCTATGGCCATAAAGCTAAAGCATAGCGATATTTATTCAACTTATTTTGTCACATTCACCTGTATAGAATGGGTGCCATTAATAGAAATCACTAATTGTTATGATGCTGTGTATAAATGGTTCAGGGTATTAAATGAAAAATACCGTGCTCATATCGTAGCTTTTGTAATCATGCCCAATCATTTACATGCAATAATACATTTTGAAAACAATGGTTTCAATCTCAATGAAATTATTTCAAATGGCAAACGTTTTATGGCATATGAAATAATCAACAGGCTTGAGCAGGCGGGCAACAAAATCATGCTGGAAAGATTAGCCAGTCTTGTATCTGCAAGAGAAAAGAAAAAAGGGCAACTTCATAAAGTTTTTAAGAATTCGTTTGATGCAAAAGCAGTT
Organism: Ferruginibacter sp.; assembly: GCA_047600665.1. GTDB lineage: Bacteria > Bacteroidota > Bacteroidia > Chitinophagales > Chitinophagaceae > Ferruginibacter. Next base: position 542,775 of record JASGKJ010000001.1, on the reverse strand, counting down.
ATTACCCACGCATTTCTTTTACAAAAAATAAGTTACATCCATTATAACCCTGTTAGCGGAAAATGGATGCTGGCAAAAGATTTTACGGAATATGAACACAGCAGTGCTTCATTTTATGAATTGCAAATTGTAAAGCATTTCAGACCGGCACACTATATTGATTTGTAATATTGTATTTAGGGAAGAATGGCAGTTTTTTTATTGTGGTGAATTCGACGGCGGGGTTTCGCAGGAACCGCATTTTACTTAAGGTACATTATTGCGAAAACCCCGCCGGGACTAATGAAATTCAAGATTCCAGAGAAGAAAAAATCATTTTGGAAAAGATTATTTGAAAGGAACCGGCCTTAGCTATCCGTAGTGTTCAGTTTGCAACTCAGCACTTGCTCATTAAAGCTGCATGTTATATATTTATTGAACGTTAGCGAAGAATAACCTAAAGCTGGCGGGGCAATTTTATGAAAGCGTACATTTTCATAGTTACAATCTTTTTTATCAGTTCTGTTTACGGACAGGCAGAAAAAATTGCTAGTATCCCCACCTATAAAAATTATAAAAACGAAACTGATACAAGCCTGTGGTTTAAATGGAAACACGACTTAGCAAAACAGATCAATCTTAAAGATTTACAAACTTCAACCGACACATTTAATTTTAGGTTTTGGACAGCCTACCAAGCAATAGACCTTTGGACGATTGATCATAGTGCATACTTTGGAATGGTGACAAATTATGCTGAACGATATGATGATAAACTTTTTCGAAAAGGAGTTTCTAAAATTGGTAAAGTTTACTCAAATCAAATAATTCTTGAAAGTTCAAAAGCAAGATTACTTTTCAATATCATTGATAGCCTTTCAATAATAAATATTCCCGCAGACGACAAAATAAATGGCTGGCGGCAGGGCTTTGACGGAGAAGAATTCTTAATAGAAGCATCCTCACCAAAGCAATATAATTTTAAAACTTACTGGACACCAAGAGCATTTGCCGGCACTTTAAATGAAGCAAAAAAAATTCAAACGCTGGTTGAATATCTGTATAATAATTTAAAAATTCTTAGCTACTATGATAAATTAAAATTACCCCCAGGCAATTATAAGAGAAACGGAATCCCAGGAATACAAATTAAAAGTACAAATCAAGGAACGACCGGATCAGTGACAATTACAGACCTGCTATAACAACCACCCTTCAGTTATCCGTAGTCTTCAATAAAATAAAAATCTCTTGTATTGTTGCCAGGCAAGAAAAAAAAACTGAATTACTGTCCTTGGTTTCCAACTCATCTCTTGCTAATTAATGCTGCATGTTTTATATTTATTGAATGAGAGCGGAGAATTACACTAAATCCAGCGGGGGTATATCAACTTTTATGATGCTTTTAATCCTTAAAACAGCACTTGGAGTATTTGTATTCACAATTACTTCTCATAGTTCCTTTTGTCAAAGTATCGAACTAATAGAAGCTGACAAAAGAATTACAACATATATAACCGACAGAAGAGACACGTTGACAAAACAGCATAAAGCTGGCTACAAAACTGACATCGGTATAATAAATTATGAATTTAATCGTGTGAACGGCAAGTTAAATGGCCCCAGTATTGGTTACCATCAAAATGGAAGTATTTATTCGATCATATACTATTTGGATGACAAACCGTGGGAAACCAGGCTCCTGATTGATTCTTTTGGTAAGCAACATTTCCCCGGAACGCTAAAAAATGGGAATGGATATATTAATTTCATAAGTGAAGATGGTATTGATTTAGGTTTTACGACCTACAAAAATGGACTTCGGACTGGAAAATATCATCGATTCATAAATGGGGGAACTACTTTATTAGAAGGCGAGTTGTCCTATAGACCAGACCTTATTAAATACGACACCCTAACGCTAATAAACTTCACTTTCGGAAAAGATACAATCCAGGCATTTTTATCAAATGGAAAATGTTATGATATGGTTTGTGGTTTACTTTTCAATGATTCTACAAAATCAAAAGCCAAAATTCTTAGTAGCCAGACTCATACTTACGTGAGTTCTGGAGAAATTCATTCCTATCTTGGCATATCACTGGAACAAGGCGAAATTCCTATTGGACACTGGGAATTGTCGGTAAAGAAAACAAATAAAAAACAGGAGTCTTACGAATTCAATAACGATGGCAAATTATTATCATTGACAACTTTTAATATAGAGGATGGAACGATTAGGCAAAACAAAGTTTATTAGCAAAGCTGTTCGCCTCAGTTCATGACACACAAAACGAAATAAATTACATTCGTATGCCCGAACGCTGGTTAAGATAGACAATTGAAAATGTAAAAGTTTAGCAAATTTCTTATTTAAGGCTGTATTATGGGTAATATACTACATTCAAACCCATAATGAATGCTTCATTATTCATATATTGCAAGAGCTCGTGTATTACTTATTATAAGCAACTTACCTGGGAAAAGTTCCATTGCGGAATATTTTATGAAGACAATTTTAATTTTATCAATTTTTATTTTTCAATTTACTTCTCTTACTTCTCAATCCTTATACCGCAATTCAGCTGATAGTATATTTCAAAGCATCTCTCTGGGGCCTCAAGACTGGCTTATTTCTTTAACAATCGACCTGGCTGGGATACACTATGATGCACAAGGCAACATTGATTCAGACAATCCCAACGGAACGTATATGCTGAAAAAAATAAATAATCAATATTACCTGCAAAGATCATGGGCTTACGAAGATTTTACCAATTTAAGCACGCCCATAAACATTTCCGATTCAGTTATCAGCAGATACACAACAGATAGTCTTCAAAAGGCCGAATCTTTGTTTGAATATATTTATAAGCATGATAGTCTGAATGTTTACATAACGCAGGGCCAATCAGATCATGAGCCTTTTTTCCGCCTAAGGATGAGGACAAATACAATTTCAGACCAATGGTATTTTCAGCAACTTGATGTTTTTATTAGCCCTGAAAGACTAGCACTATATAAGGAGTTCCATGTCGGGAAGAACCTAAATGAAGATTATAATAAAAGTACATTTACATACAGGGTTTTAAGCAATTTGTGCCGGTTACTAACTAAGCATTACGGCATTCGGATACTTCAATAAGCTGCTTGTAACCCGTCCTGGTTCCTGTTCCTACGACGCAGGCCAAAGATGTAACATTGCAAAACACAAATAAACAAGTCATAAAACTGCAATGAAATTAAACCAGTTTTTATTCAGGAAAAGCCATCTTGTGTTTTTGGTATTCTGTGTACTGGTAGTTCTTGCTTTTTGGCTAAGTTATTTTAGCATCCTGCTCAGGCAGGAAAATTTTCGTATGCATATTCATGGCAGTTTGATGATCCTCTGGTGCATTTTACTGGTGGTGCAGCCTTATCTTATTAGAACTAAGAAAAGGAGGGCTCATCAATTGCTGGGAAAATCATCCTATCTCCTTGTTCCGTTGATCGCATGCTCTACTGTTGACCTTTTTAAATACAGGGTAAACAAGCTGTCAGCATTAAGTGAGATAGATGTTTTTTTTACTGCCTCGGTACTCCTTGCCCTTGCAGTATTTTTAATTTTTTATGGATTGGCTGTTTATTTCAGAAAAAATGCTCCGGTACATGCCCGCTATATGCTTTGTACATTATTCCCACTGTTTACGGCAGTTTTTGACAGGATTATCTATAATTATTGTGGGGGCTGGCTGCATTTATTTCCAAAAATTGGCAATGAAACAGTAGTGCAACCATTTGGATTGCTGTCAGGAGATGTTTTGCTTTTGGCCTTGGCTGTATGGGACTGGCGTTCGCACAGGCGGCTGGATGTTTTCCCTTTGGCATTGCTGATTCACCTCGGTTATCATTATTCGGTCATGAACTTTTATAAATTTTCTTTTTGGCAGGAATTCAGTCTTTGGTTTTACAGGATTTAAACAAAACTAAACAATGAAATATTTAGCGGGGCTTGCTAAATAAGGCCTGTCTTTAGTTCTTAATATTTAACTTTATCAAAAAGCCAGGCAGCAGTTCCGGGTGGATGCAATTCTAATTCCCATCATCGGCAATACCTGGCCCTTGCCTGTAATGCACCCAGACCATGAACTTCAAAATTCTTTTGACCTCTACGTTTGACTTTTTACATTTCTTGAAAATAATTATAGTAGAAACTGTTTACTGCCTCACAATTTATTTTGGCTATGCTATATTTTCAATGCTGTTTTTTGGTGAGGGAGCAAACAGTTTTATGTATACTATTACGAATGGATTTATTTACTTTGGGCTTATTATTTTCCCGCCGACAATTTTTAATTTGTATAAACTCTTTAAGAATTATAATTGCGGACTACTTTCAAAGTCAAAAAGCTACTTTGTAACACAGTCAATTTTGACAATTGCGTTTATATGGCTCGTAATTGTATTCGGTCTGTGAGGTGTGATGCTTTTTCCGTCCTGCTGCCCCTGTCGTTCTCCCCTCCCCCAATTCAAATAAACGAACTTATTCATGAGCCACCGCCAGGTATTTCACCAACAACCGAAGTTTATTTGCGGCATTTGTAAAATACGGACAGGTTGAAACAACCCCGGCAGCAAATCACTACCAATCTTCAGCCGGGTCTGACCATTTATAAAGACACGGTACACTTTAAAAATAAAAAATCGTTCCTTTAAGTAAACTCAGTACAAAGCTTGTAAAGCTATTTTAAACATAACAAAATACGTACAAAGCATAAACAGTAATCGCATGAATTCAACCCGCCGTAAATTCTTACAACAATCCTTTTTCATAGGCTTCGCCATCACAACAAAAAAAGGTTGGGCAAACAAACTTCCCATACCGGCAACAGAACGCCGTGACCTGTTTCCACAAGGCGTTGCTTCGGGTGACCCAACAGCCAGCAGTGTCATCTTATGGACGAGACGTCCGCCTGTAAAAGATAGCGCTGCTAAAAAGCTGACTGTTGAAATTTCAACGACCCCTGATTTTAAAAAGATACTGGCAGGTGGTACTGCACACATTGATGCTGATTCAGACTGGACATGCCGTTTCCTGGCTAAAGATCTTAAACCTAACCGTGTTTATTGGTACCGTTTTACTGATGAACATGGTTTCGCCAGCCGGGTTGGCCGTACCATTACCGCACCTGCTGATGATTCGGATACCCCGGTTCGTTTCACTTTTGTAAGTTGTCAGTGTCCTAACGAAGGTGGACTGCATGCTTACCGCAGGATGATCTTTGAAGATGAGGCAAAGCCGGCAGATCAACAGCTTAATTTTGTATTGCACCTGGGCGATTTTATTTATGAAGTTACCTGGTATGCCGAAGATAATCCGGGCGGCAACCGTGGCCGCCGTATCAGGGACCTGTATAAGTTTCCGCAAGGCAGAAAGGTCAGCAATTTTCACCTGCCCGTTACTTTAGAAGATTACCGTACACTTTACCGGGCTTATCTTGAAGATCCTGATCTGCAGGATGCCCGTGCCCGTTGGCCATTTGTCGGTGTTTGGGATAACCACGAATTTGCCTGGGCTGGATATCAAAGCCAGTATGTGGCAGGTGGCGGCTACAACGCCCCTGCACAAAACCAGAAAGTATTTGCCAACCAGGCCTGGTGGGAGTTTATTCCAGCAATGGTGCAGCAACCCGGTAATCCAAAACTCGAACACTTTAAAGCGCCTGTAGTGGTGGATACACCCATGGAGGAGTTTAATGAAGATGGGCTCTCAGAGGAACCGAATAACCTGAAGGCGATCAACAGCCTGAAGATACAGCGTGTACTGCGTTGGGGTAAGAATGTTGATCTGCTGCTGACCGATAACTGGTCATTCCGTTCTCCCGATATGTCAAGTGAGGATTTTAATGTGCCCGGGTTTTCCAGGGTTTCACCGCAACTGCCTTTTGAGATCATGGATTATGGCCGCCGTTATAATGGCGGCAAACCACCAGATACTATTCGCTTCAACGGCAAGAACCTTCCTAACCCTACAAAGGATGTGCATGCCAATACTTTCCTCGGCAGAGAGCAGAGAGGCTGGTTCCTGGAACAGCTCGGCGCTTCTGCGGCAAGATGGAAAATATGGGGACACAGTTTTGGTACCATGGAAGTGCGGAGCGATTATCAAAACCTGCCGGGTGAATTAGGCAGCGGGTGGCCCAAAGATGTTGGCTATGCAATAATGGATAATCGGTTCCTCTATGATAAAGACGAGATATTTGATTTTATAAAGAACAAGAACATCACCGGTTTTTGTGTTGTTGCAGGCGACCGTCATGCGTTTCATGCCGGTTTAGCTTCCAAAGCACTGCCACCCAAAAAATACGAACCGCTGGGCGTGGAATTCATTACCGGTTCCATATCGCAGCAAACGCTTTTTGAAGTACTGGAAGTAACCATGAAAAAAGACAATCCTAAACGTGTGCTGAACCTGATTGATCAGCCCGGTGGTAAAGTAATTCCTTCAATGAATGTTACGCCTTTGCATGGCGTATTGTCGGCTTTAAAGCTGAAGGAAACAGGTGATATGAAACAGGCCCGTGCTGTGCGTAACCCGGAGGTGGCGCCGCACTTATCGTTTGTCGATTTTGGTGGGCATGGTTATGGTTTAGTAACTGCCACTGCTGATCAGCTTTCTACGGAATTCGTATGTATACCACGGCCGCTGGAACGCAACGAAGCTCCTGATGGCGGTCCTTTGCTTTACCGTGTTGTACACCGCACCCATTTATGGAAGGCAGGCGAAGCGCCTAAGCTGGAGCAGGAAATTCTTGAAGGTGATCCGCAGTATTGTATCTGATTTGCCTTTCGTTCCGGCAATGCCACTCAATTGATAAGGGCCGGGCCGGGAATCCAGCAACAGGCAAATAAATGAAGCAGTATGAATTTATTTTTGTGACCGGCATTAGTTTTTCATAGTGGCATCGTTGTGTCACTCACCTGGGCAGAATAACTTCAGTCAACCTTTACTGAAGCGAAATGATTCGTGAGGACGGTCAACTATATACCTGCCAGGTTTGTCAGCAAACATAAAAAATCTACTCCTTCAACTTCAACACCCCTGCTGCAGGTACAACCAAATGCCCGCCTGTCTTTGTTGGGTCATTTCTTATCCATATACTTTTGCAGTATGAATCACCTGCCGTTACCGTATGTGTGGGATTAATGATCACCCGGTCAGCTACAGTAGGCACTGTACCAGTATTCCAGGTAATGCCTGTATTCCAATCCCCGCTTTGGACGCTCATGATCGGTACGGTTTCGTAAGCACCAAGGTTTACATGCGTACCCGTTATACGATCATCGCCGCTGATATCTGAAGCATCTACCACCACGGCATCATTACCGGCATCAATACATGGACTACTGAGTTGCAGTTGCAGTCCATCATCCACCGTACCAAACATGCCATCATATCCCTCCTGTGCCGATTGTCCTTGCGGACCATTCGCCATCGATGAATCAATAAACTTTGGAGAGAGCGCTGCATTGGTACAGTTAGTACATGGCGAATAACCACCTTGTATATGCGAATACGTTACTGTCGGGTTAGAACTCGAGCCATTTACGATCTGTCCTCCTGCATTACCCCAAACAATACTATTGGTAATGACAGGGCTTGCAAAATAATTATAGATACCACCGGCACCCAACGCATCAAAATTACCCAGCACAGTACAGTTGATCAACTTACAATTTGAACCATTCAATACATTGTATATGGCGCCGCCATAACCGGCACCGGAATAATTACCGGCAAATACACAATTACGTATCGAAGGGCCCGAACCGGTTGAATTGAATATTGCTCCACCGCCCTGTGCACTCGAATTTTTAAAGAAGCTGCAATTGATAATTGTTGGATCGGAATTGCCATTATACATACCACCACCATAGCCTTCGGCATAGTTTCCTTTTATAACACAGTTAATGATAGTGGGGTGAGCAGAAACATTTCTTATACCACCACCAGTAGAAGCATCATCTCCCCAACCACCGGTAATAATAAATCCATCAATAACAGCAGCATTGTTCACCAGGCGATTAAACAATACCGTTTTAGCATCGTTAGTTCCTGCTGCATCAATATCACCACTGAGTATGGTCCTGTTTATTTTCCAGTTGCGTCGGGTCAGGTTGTTTTCTGTTCCTGCAAAACCTCCATATAGCGTCAGGCCATCTCGTAAATAAAAAGATTGCTCCCTGTCATTAATAACACTTGTTTTGTAGGTACCGGCGGCTACCCATATTTGTGCAATGCTGCTACAAGCCGACGCTGCATTCAGCGCATACCGCAGGTTGGGCATAGCATTTGCCCAGCTACTGCCCGACCCATCTCCCCCGCTCACAGATGCGTTTACATATAATCGTGTAATGCCCCCATTATAACATACTGCCCCATCGTATGCACCAATGTTTCCCGGGTTATCATAATCAACGCCGGTTATATCCTTCAACACACCATCAACAAACATCCCCTGCTTTACAGCCGGACTGTTAGAGTATAAACGCAGGCCATCATCTGCTGTTCCCAAAATATTATCTGCACCATCGGGGTCATTACTATCAACAAAAATGGGGTCTGCATCACCGTTAGTACCCGGACAATTGTAACAGGTATAATTACTTTGCATACTGTAAAACTTAAAAATATTGTGAGTAATACCCGGTGTTGCATCATCATCATGTTCCTGCCGCACATAAGCCTCCTGAACAATACAATTGCGGATGGTACAACGGTCGCCTTCAAAATCCCTGATATTGTATTTATAAAAAGTGGAGTTGCTGATATCCAGGTAAAAATAAACACCGCCAATTCTCGGGTTGCTGTTGATACCGGTATTTGCACCTAAAAACACACAGGAAGACATCCGCACCGTATCGGCTGCCAATATCCCGATACCGCCGTTGTTACCATGTTTAAAAGTGCAGCGGTAAAACTGAACCATATGCGGAGCAATGCTCGGCGCATAATCCTGGGCGAGTATAGAAAATTTATCCGGTATAGTGTTTTCAAAAGAGCAACCGGTCGCTGTAAAATTTCCTGCATATAATGCAACATCCGTTGCCGTTATTATGCCGCTACTCACCACCTGGTTCCCATAGAAACTGCAGGCATTGAACTGCGGACTGCTGTTGATACCATCCACAAATACGGCTCCGAAATAACTGGTATTATTGGTAAAGGTACAATTAGCAAAAACAGGACTGGCATTGCCTGTAAGGTACACAGCACCACCTCTCTGTGTAGCAATATCCGGGGTTTCGGGATCTAAAAAATCTGCCCTGCCGCCGGTAATGATAAAACCATCAATCAACGTTGCGCTGGTGATCGTACTATTATTAAGCGGCGACCGCACTACATGAAAGCAATCAAAATTACCTGCAACATCTACATCTCCGCTCAGGTAAGTTTCTCCTCCTACTGCACCAATAAAACGTTGATTAATGGCTGTTTCAAGTCCTATAAAACCTCCATAAATTTTCACGCCTTCTTTCAGTACAAAGGATTGAAATCTGTCTGCTAAAGCAGAAGGTTTATAAGTGCCATACCGAACCCATATTTCATCACCGGACACAGAAAGAGCGATCATCTGCTGCAGGTCGCCACTGGCACTGGCCCAGGAGCTTCCGTTGCTGTTATAGTTTTCTATTACATATCTTATTGTTGCATTGGCATGGTAAAAAAACAGGAAGCATACCAGTAACAATACATACTTTTTAAGCGCTATCATTATTGACATACAATATAAATTATTCTTAAGCAAATAAACAATATGGCAGGGATTAGCTGTTTGTTTTATAAGGGAATGGATGTAGAGGAGAAAGTTCGTTTACACGGAAATGAAAGTTACAATTTTTCTCTTATTGTTACCTGCCCAAATTAAAGAAAGAATGAGTTGGTCCTGCCTGGCTTTGTGAAAGCGGCAGTGGCTGCCTGCACCAGCATTATCCTGTACTGTAAACATGCGGCAATACAACTATTTTTGGGTGTATTTGCGAAAGTTTTTAATTTGGAGTTGCGGCAATAGAAGAGTTGCCTGTAATTTTAAATGACACTCTCCACTCAAATAAGAAATTGGTTGACTATTGGTTTTGAACAACCAATTGGTAGTCTGAACGAAGATTTTTATTACGACAAGAAAAATAATGAATTCTTTTCTATTGTTTTTACAGACCACTTTATGCTTGACGAAAATTTAAACTCAGCAAACGATGTAACGACAACATATACAAAAACACAAGAAGTGGCACTAATTGACCGGTTAAGACGTATTGAACTCAAAGACCCAGAAATTTTATCAATAGACAGAATTTCGTTAGACGAAAGAAAAGCCGTTATGCAGCAATTTGTTGACAACTTATCAAATTCAGACCTAATTAAAATATTGCAACAAAGAATTACTAACCAAGACTACAGAACAAAGTTTGACTTCTATTTTGTTAACGAGGCTGATGATTTGACAAAGCAAAAGTGGGAAGAACATAAAAATTTATTTCTACAACAAAAAGTTGACACATTTCTAGACTTGAACAACATCAACATTGACACAGCAACACTTTGGGACGTAGACGCAAATAGCTCCATATCTATAGACTTGATAAAAGACAGTTAACGAAAAAATACAAACGACATTGGGCTTTATGCAAGCCGGGCGTTGCCAGCAAGCATCAGCCAATTGCAAATCCAGGCTGTAGTTCGGGTTGGGCAAACAACTTTGAACTTTAGTTCTTAATTTCAACATCAGTTTTTAAACCAGCAGCGGTTGTGGGCGGACGAATCACAATTCCCAACCTGCATACAGCCCTGCCCGTTCGCTGCCAAAAACGAAAACTCCTCAAATTCAACCATTTTATGTTTTTCGATAATAGTGAAGCTAAAATAAAAAAGAGGATTAAGAAGGCAAATGCTCTTTTTGACAACTTTAAAAGAGAGGAAAGCGTTCAGGAGTTTTTAAAACTGCAGCAAGAATTTCCGAAAAACACCGACATTATGTTTGCATTTGCTGTTGTTCAAAATTCTATGAGACAAGAAGCCTTGGCAATCGACACACTTAAAAATATTCTGAAGATTAATGAAAGTCATACAGACACATTACTCATATTACCGGCAGTGATTTATGAATATGCAGTTCGATTGTCTGAAACAGGAGAAAAAGAATCAGCCAGAAACTATTTGTTAGATTTCATTGCCCTTGAAAATGAGAATAAAGCTGATTTAGCGAATGGCTACAAGGAGCTTGCAGTTATCGAAGAAAGTATGGGAAATATAGATGATGCAAAGAAATTTATTGAGACGGCAATTTTTATAAATCACAAAGACAAAGACGCATATTCCGGGACATATTCGGACTACTTTAAAGAAATCTTAAACAGACTTAGCTGCAGCTAACTGTGGCTTGCTGCTATTTCACAGATCACCACTATGGACAGACCAACAACACTTTTAATACCTGAAAAGACTGACGCTGAATTTGAACAAGTTTTTGCAACTTGGACAAAAAATGGTGGACAAATCAAACGGCTTGGAAAATATTGGGTAAGAGACGAAGAATTAGCAAGACAGAAAATCGCAATTTATGGCAACCAGGCATTTGCATTTGTCTTGGCTCAAATTTATAACGTTAAACTTCTTTCACCAGACGACACTTTGATTGCACGACTGGGAAACGAATGGACAAAACGAGCTGTTGAACTAAAACAGATCGAACAGGTTGCAGAAAAGGATTTTCCAGTTTTTATCAAACCCGTAATACCGAAAATATTTAGTGCAGGTGTTTTTCAGACAATTGGCGACTTTAAAGAAATGACAAACGGACTTCAGGACACCGAGGAAATTCTAGTCGCAGGTGTTGTTGACAATATACAAGCCGAAGCAAGAAGTTTTGTGAAGGACGGTGTCGTAAAGGACATCGCTTTTTATGAGGGTTCAGCAGACTTGACCAACGCAACAGAATTTGTTTCAAAGTTTATAAACACAAACAAAAGTGAGCTGCCCAATGTTGCAGTGGTTGACATTGCATTCAGCGAACAGACAGGTTGGTTTATTCTTGAGTTTAATGCTTGTTGGGGTGCAGGACTTAACGGGTGTAATGCAGAAAAAGTTATCGACTGCATTATTGGAGCGACGATTAACAACTAACCAGCCCGACAGACCGAATACAGCAGCTTACATGGATTTTGTGTTACGGTGAGCTGACGAATAAAGGTTTATCTTTAGTTTTTTCAATCGGGCTTTTGGTTATCGGCTGGGCTGACGTTCCCTGATTCCCACCACAACACAAAGCCCTAAAACGTTGATTGCAATGCAATGACAGTACTTAACGGCATAACGAAACTTGACGACTACGAAGACGAAGACATTTTTGACGTAGTTATAAAACTTGAAAAGTCGTTCGGTTTAACGTTTGAAAAAGACGCTTTTTACAATGTTAAAACATTCGGTGACCTGTGCGACATTTTTACAAATAGACTTCAAGGAGACAATTCCGACGACTGCACGACACAACAGGCATTCTATAAAGTTCGGAATGCAATAGCAACGACCCGATTTATAAACGCAAAGTCAATAACCTTAGACACAAAATTGCAAGAAATCTTTCCACGAGAAAGCCGCAGACAAAAAATCAAAGAACTACAGAGCGAATTAAATATAAAACTTAAAATTTTGGACATTAAATCATGGTTGGGTTGGACGATATTTGTTGGCATTGTGGCTTCGCTTATTACATTTTTCTTTAAGTGGCAGTTTGCTATAACAGGTCTGCTGTTTTTTATAGCTGTTGGTTGGATTGCGTTTAAATTCTTTGCAAAGGAGTTTGAACTTACCACAGTACGACAGTTGACAGAGAAACTTGCCACAGAAAATTACGTTGATGTTAGACGAAGAAAAGGAACAATCAACAGACAGGAAATTTTAAAAGTTATAATTGACACTTTTAGCAATGACCTTGGCATAGACAAAACCTATTTGACAAGAAATGATAAGTTTAGCTGGGCGACATAGAAGCACTGCACCAACATAGAACTTGCTGCAGGCAAAGTATTAAATAATTTTACAACATTAGATAATTCAATATGGTTTATGGAATACTTCTTACAATTGGATTAACCTTATGTACAATCTCAGGATTTGTTATTAAGGAGAAAATATTGTTCATCAAAAATTCTGAAAAGTCTACTGGAAAAGTCTTCGAAATTAAAGAGGAAGAAGGTGGAGGAGAAACAAACGGAACAGTATATCGGCCCTATTTTAAATTTAAATCAAGTCAAAATATTGAATACACATATAAATATTACATAGCAACATCTCCAATAAAATGGGAGGTTGGAGATGAAGCAACTATTATTTATAATCCGGACAATCCTAACCATGCCAGTATATATACCTATTGGGGAATTTTCATATTGCCAATAATTCTATTAACGATAGCAGCTCCTCTACTTGTCATTAGCGGAGGGTATTTTTGGGCACAGACATTATTGAAGTGAAGCCTGCAGCCAATAGTGGAACCTGAAATGGCAACAATCAACAGCGGCAATTCTGCTGTACTGCGGTTCGGGCCCCGATAAATAAAGCCCAGCTTCAGTTCTTAATATTTAACTTTATCAAAAAAGCAGGCAGTAGTTCCGGCGGACGGAATGCTAATTTCCCAACCATCGGCAATACCTGCCCGTTGCCTGCAATCAAAATGGACACTCTACGACTTCAAAAATATCAAAGACAAGGTTCGTTAGTCGACAAAGAAACGAACTCACTTGAAAAGGTTGCCAGTAAGAAAAAGAACTTTCACGGTAACACTACGTTATTAAAATAAAACAACTTATAGGAAAAGAAGTTTCAGACAAAGACATAAGGAATGTTTATCCATCAACATGGACTGACAACGAGTTTAGTTGGTATTTGGAAAAACATCGAGAAGAGCTAAAAGAACCTGAAGTATTGATATATTATTGTGCCGAGTGCGGGGACTATGACTGTGGGGGAATTGGTGTAACCATTAATAAAACTAACACTTCTTTCATTTGGACAATAAAAGAAGGTAATAAATTACTGAAATTTGAGTTTGACAAGTATTCGTATTTTGAGGCATTCGACAACTATTTAAGAAAACTTACCGAATAACATAGACTGCAGTTTTGCGTCAGCAAGGGCGAGGGATAAATCCTCATCTTAGTGCAACTATCAGCTGCAGTTCCAGGCTGGACGTTTTTCAAATGCCCTGTCGAATGCAAAGCTGTTCAACGTTATCGGCAACCGTATAAAAACGACACCCTGACAAGTAAACTTACCAGCACTAAAAAATTATGAAAAGAATAATATTAATCACAACCTTCGCTTTACTGGCTAGTTTTTCTCAATCTTCGTTCAGGGCAAACCCACCATTAAAGAATTCCATGACGAAGTTTTAAAAGATGGCTGTTTCCCACTTATTACTCTGGAAACAAAAAATTAATACGTGGATAAAAAGTAAAGTCTCAAACTGACGGCAATTCTGATAACTCAAATGGACTGAAAAAAGGCAGCCGGCAATACCTGGTTTGCTGCAATTTGGACTGAGATCTCAGCATCAGCATTTGTTCATCTATTTGGCTTTAGTTCCAGTTTGACGTTATAAATTTGGCTTGTGAATAAAACATCATCAATATTGCGATCATCAACTTCAGTTACAGGCAGATGAATTTCAAATCCCTAAAGTCAGAGCATATGAATTTCAGAAGTATTTTAACCTCCAGGTTTGACTTTTTACATATCTTGAAGATAATTGTAATTGAAGCAGTTTATTGTTTGGCAATCTACTTAGGTTATGCAATATTTTCTATGCTGTTCTTTGGAGAAGGATCAAATAGTTTTATGAATACTTTGACAAATGGCTTTATTTACCTGGGACTGATTATTCTTCCACCAACGACTTTCAATTTCTACAAAATCTTTAAGAACTACAACCGGGGAATGCTTTCAAGGTCAAAAAACTACTTCGTTACACAAACAATTTTGACAATTGCATTTATGTGGCTTGCAGTAAGCAATAATGCAATTACAACAATCTAAATTTTTATGGACAAATTAAACTGGGGGCAAGTAACGCCGGAAGCGGTAAACATTGGCAGAAACGAATTTATATATGTTTATAATCATGACTTATCCTCTCATGAGAAAATTGAGAGGACAATTAGGTTTATACTTGGCAGACTTAACTATTACGATACACAATTACCAAAAAACCCGGTTCACCTGATAAAAATAGATGCCCGGGGGCAACAGCTAAGTGACCTGGCTTGCAACCATATCAAAAGCACACTTTTAAAAAGATACCTGAGACCAGATTTTCTGAAAATTGAAATTGTTAAATAGTACACAATGGCATTCAATATTATCGCTGAGACCAGTAAAAAGTTAGATTATGAAAAACTTTATAAGGCCGTATATTCCGGCAGCGTAAATTTTGAATTTGTACCAATGCCGGGACTCGGACTTAACAATGGTGACGCAATAGGTATTTGTATTCCCCTGAAAAATGCCAACGAAATTACCTGGACACAACTCAAACCAATACTAAAGACGCTAAAGTCGGATTTTGGCTGCGATGTATATGATTTATATGGCGGACAAAAATTAGGGCTTTTCAACGCTGACAGCTTTAAAAAGAATTTATTAGGAAAGTAAAACCCGGCATTTCAAATCCCGGTTTACAACATGAAAAAAACAATATCTTTTTTCGCTTTATTCATATTTGTCAATTCTGCATCAGGACAAAAGGAAAAGGCTGTGTCACCAATTAAAACAAAGTGGGTTCCAGGCATCAGCGGTGATTTTTCTTTTGTAAAAAAGTGGAGCTATCCGGAAGGAATTGAGTTAAATGAATATGGACAATTAAGTTGTGACGGATTTTGCCCCCCGGGAACAGAAAGAATGATGGACAGCACGGGTAAAATTCTTAAAGACTCATTAACCGCATTTTACAACATCGTTGATACATCCCATCAATCGTATTCCATACAATGCAATGCATGGTGTTATGAATGGACCGGTACAGATTTTATAGAAGCAGTTAAAAAAGCCACTGATACGGTTTATTGCTACACATTATTAAACGCAGCCACACATTGCAGCTTACAACTCACTATCATTGGCGACAAATGTTTTACATACATAGACTTGAATAGTATTGTTAAAGGTGGGCGTGCAAGATACAATTGCACCAATGGTTACATCACAGTTGATAAAAGCCTTTGGAAAAAAGGAATTGTCAAAGCTATCTTTAGTTTCAATTTTGAACACAAAGAAAATCCCGGGAAGCCAATTTACTGGAATGGAAAAATTCTTACCAAAATCAAACAAATTGGACAGCCGGAAGTGGAAAGTGCAAACCCCGGTTCTCTGTAACTTTCCATAAAACAATCTGCGTTTTCATCCAATGTTCCGAAAGCGCATTGAAGGTGCTGCGTGGAATATAAGAAGTAGTTTACAACAAAAAGATTAACAAAGGCTTTACTTACAAAATTTTTAAATTGTACTTGCCACTATTCAATAGCTTTTAACAACACTATGACAACCTGCAAAATACCTTTTACCGCTTTGGTATTGACCGTTCTTTTTAACTGCGCTTGTTCTTCACAGCTAGAAAAACCAAAGGCTGCTGAAGTTGCAGCGACTGGTAGTATTGCTAACAAGACTGATACTTCCTTAAATGGACTTTATACCGGGCTCGAATACATGGGAACTTCAACTGATCCTGTTTACCCGGGAAAAGTATTTAAGTCGTTTCACTTAGGCTACCTTAAAATAAAAGGTGACAGCGTATTCCTGGATCAAAACCCAATTTTTGTTTACAGGAAGGATACATCCTATTCTGCTTCTGACGGTGGTTTTTATTATTACAGCGGTATGCTGACAAAGACAGACACGACAGTCTTGTTTAATTTAAAAGAGCTTTTTTGTGACTATTGCGGAGAGCTCTTTGAAACAAAACCTGACGGGACAAAGCAGGCGGTTAAAAGAATCAAGCAACTCAAAGGACGGATTACGCATGACGGTTTTCTTATTGATGGATATTTATATAAAAGAACTGGAAGGAACGAAGAGTTAATAAGCGAGCATCCTGCACTTTATCTGACATCAGAATAAGAAAACGTATGCCACCAGTATGTTTTTACGTCCTTCTTCAAATAAAGCCTCCGCCAGTCTGTCCACAATGGCCGGAGCCACCACCCAATAAGAGCTTCACCCAGTTTTTAATGTTCAGCTTTAGTTCATAACTTTAATGAATACACTTTTCAACAAATAGCCTGATTAAAAGTATATGTCAATAACAAGAGACGAAGAACTTACCGGGATGAAGAAAGCAAGTGAAGCGGTTGCTTACACTTTAAAAGAAATGCAACACTTTGCTGAACCCGGCATGACAACAAAACAGTTAGACAATTTCGGTGCAAAAATATTGTCGGACTTTGGTGCAAGATCTGCTCCGGACCTGGCATATAGCTTTCCTGGCTGCACCTGTATAAGTGTGAACAATGAATTTTGCCACGGCATTCCATCAGACAAAAGAGTATTGAAAGAAGGAGACCTCGTCAATATTGATGTTTCAGCAGAACTGGATGGTTTTTGGTCGGACAATGGCAGTTCTTTTGTAATTGGGCAGGACGTTAACCAGCATCAAAAATTAATAGATGCCTCAAAACAAATTTTGCGCAAAGCAATTTATAACATCAAAGGTGGTGTACGCATAGCATACATAGGGGAACTCATCGAAACAGAAGCAAAAAAATATGGCTATAAAGTGATCAGGAACCTGACAGGACACGGCATTGGCAGGAGTCTTCATGAAGAACCGGGTGAGATTGCGAATTACCGGGACCGTTATAACCTGGCAAGATTTAAGAAAAATACGGTTGTTGCCATTGAAACCTTTATTTCAACAACCTCCACATATGCAGAAACACTTACTGATGGATGGACAATGGTTGGAAATAAAGGTGGGTTTATGGCACAACACGAACATACAATTGTAGTTACAGATAAGGCGCCAATCATATTAACAGAAATAAACGGGATTTGGAATTAAAAATACCTGGTAATTTAAAATTCCATTGGCAATAGCAGAATTAAGGTCTCTTTTTGGGGTTTATTTTTGAAAGTTTTTATTTTGTACTTTCAGCACTCCATAAAGTTAACAATACATAATACTATGACCAAGGCTCTCATATTTTTATTAACACTACTAAGTTTAAATGTCTGCGGGCAAAATAATCCGACTGAAGAAGCACAACCGATTGTTGCAGAAGGAAAGCTTTTATATAAATCTGAAATGGCCTCCTGGTACGGAACTGACCTTTTTTTAGAAAACTATAAAGACAAAGAAAATATTGGCGGTTATTTTTCCTATACGGATAATGACATTTCCAAATGTATTTTCTTTTCCAACGCTGACAAACCAAAAGTAATTGGAACTATTTCATTTGACAGTACCTACAACACCCGGACGGCCGATGTTAATCTAACAGAGCGGGCGTTTACCAAAACGGAAAGTGATATCTATGAGATCAGGAAACTTGCTTTATCTGAAATTAATTCAGACACTTTGTTTAAAACTTATAAAAACACAAACTTTAACCTGGTTCCATTAACAAATGACAAGGAGAAAAAAGTTTATGTGCTTACGGGCACGCAAAGCACTGGTGTAGTTATATTCGGCAATGACTATTTACTGACATTTGATGACAACAACAAATTACTCATCAAGAAACAACTGCATAAAAATATTATTCCTGTATACTACGGAGGAAAAGAAGAAAAAGATAAAAAAAGCTTCGGAGCTGTTCACAGCCATTTACCAGAAACAGGACTATTTATGACAGCAACAGATATCTGCACATTAATGCTTTATGAAAAATTTGCAAAATGGGAACAGCATATAGTGGTTTCGGAAAAGTATATGAACATCTGGAGTTGCAAAACAGACCAGCTTACGGTAATTCCCAAGGGCTTTATCGATAAAATTAATAAAGACAAGGAATAGCAAAAAAAAGACGAATGAGCATGCAACTGTCAACATCATGTTTCTAACTTTTTCAGCTCAAAATCTCTGCTTGAACCCAAAAACTTCCAATCTACATTGATAAAACTATGACAGAAATAGAAATTGTTTCAAAGCTCCTACTTGATTTCTTTGTTGAAATGCATCAATGGGAAATTAATGCTTATAAAAGACTCCAGGAAAGGGAAAAGATGAATGATTATGAACAAATAAAAGATGCTTTTAAAATAGCAGCTGAAGAAGTACAGGTTATCTACGCAAAATACCTGACCAATAAACCAAGAAAATATACGGTTCGTGGAAATGGCTTAAGCAGCAGACCTGCATATGACCCTGCCGGGGAAGAAATTAAATTTGCGGCTCAAAAAACTAAATCGAGGATTGAAATAGAGACTTTACAAAAAGACCCTGTCAACTTAAAACATTCCTATGTTTTTTTGAAACAAAATGGCGAATGGAGAATAGATAATAAAAAGACCTTTTGGAATTTTAAAGATAAATGGGAAAGTACAATAATTTAGTAGCCAATAATAAAAATAAACTAAATGAGAAAGATCATTTCATTTATGCATATTTCACTTGATGGTTTTGTAGCAGGACCAAGCGGCGAAATGAACTGGATCAAAGTTGATGAAGAAATTTTTGATCATGTTGGCAAACGGATAGGTAAAGGCGACACTGCATTATACGGGCGGGTGACGTACCAGATGATGGAAAGCTACTGGCCTGGCGCCGCTGATAAGCCCGGTGCCAGCAGGCACGACATTGAACATTCAAAATGGTACAGCAAAGTTCATAAAGTTGTTTTATCAAAAACGCTAAATGACAAGAGCCTGCTTAACACAAAAATCATCAGTGATGATCTTGCAGGCAGTATAAACGAAATAAAACAGCTACCGGGTGAAGAAGACATCCTGCTTTTTGGCAGCCCGTCAGCAACCCATTCACTTATGCAACAGAACCTGGTTGATGGTTACTGGCTGTTTGTGAATCCAATCATCCTTGGCCGGGGTATTCCTTTGTTTACAGCCATCAAAGACAAAACAAAATTAAAACTGTTGACAACCCACCAATTTACAAACGGGGTTACCGAACTGAATTATGTAGTGGACAGGTAATAATAACGGGTGTGGCTCAGCAGCGTTAAAGTTATTTAAACACCAGGGATGAAAGATATTACAATTTCAAAACCATCTTATTTTTTCCTGATCGCAGTTACAGGCATTTTTGCGGTACTCATTGGCTTCGCAAAAACTTTTATTATTCCGTTATATGCAGGCACTTTTTCTGCCCCGCTGCCGGTTTATATTCATGCATCCTTTGCCTTTAGCTGGATAATACTTTTCTTCTGCCAGGTTTTATTGATCCATTTTTCGAAGTATACTATTCATATGACCCTTGGGGTGTTTGGGGTCTTTATTGCTATAGGAACTGCCATTACAATGTTACCTGCCGGTATGTATGCTGTACAAAAAGAGTTAAAGCAAGGTCTTGGCGATACTGCAGTTTCAGGGATTGTGGGGGTTGTAACTTCTGCCGTTATGTTTCTTTCTATAGTTATTACCGGGATAGTCAGCAGAAAAAAAGGTGATACGCACAAAAGATTGATGCTTTTAGCAACCTTAGTAGTGCTTTGGCCAGCCTGGTTTCGCTTTCGTCACTATTTTCCGTCAGTAAGCAGACCCGACATTTGGTTCGCCGTAGTATTAGCGGATAGCTGGATATTAATTTCCTGTATCTGGGATAAATGGAAAAACGGCAAAGTCCATCCTGTTTTTAAGTATGCAGGAACATTTATCATTTTAGAACATATATTCGAAGTAATTTATTTTGACAGCCCTGGCTGGCGGGCTGCAGCAAAATATATTTGTCAACTTTTATCCAACAACTAATCAGCAGCATCTGCTCAATACTGGAATATGAAACATAAAATTATTAGTACTGTCCCGGGCTTCAGCCCGGGACAGTACTAATATACCAATACCAGGTTGGGATGCCTGGAGAAATTACTTATTGCTGCATGAAATTAAACATCCATCTTACGCCAAACTTATCTAAGCAACAACCCCAGTAGCCCCAGAATTGCTGGCTCATAGGTGCAATATCGCTGGCACCTTCTGAAAGCGCATTAAACAGCCTGTCTGTTTCTTCTTTGGAATCAGGATTGAGACTGATGGTTGTATTATTACCCACCACCAGTTTATGTCCCATACTTTCCAGCATATCTGTTGCCATTAAAACGGTACCGCCTAAAATAGGCATCGCCACATGCATAACGCTGTTAAGATCTTTTTCAGAAAGTGTTGGTCCGCCCGGTTGTGGCGGTGCATCTTTCATATACATCATTGGCCCAAGAAATTCTGTTTTAAAAACAGTCTTATAAAAATTAAATGCTTCTTCTGTGTTACCCTGGAAGTTTAGATAGATGGAAACCGATGCCATAATTGTAATTTTTTAAAATAGATAATAAATATAATTATTTGCCCAAAGATGATAAAAGAAATTATCTTAAAAAGGTGGCATGTGTGACAGTTTAAAGGGTTAATTACGACAACAGGTCTTTAATTTTTCGACCTTAATTCATAACTTCAGCAACAGGTTACCAAACAACAATTGCTAATAATTTTTCTGCATTGAAAAATCACTAAAATTTACAGCACCATGCAACAGGATGATTTATTAAGA
Source organism: Ferruginibacter sp. (assembly GCA_047600665.1). Lineage (GTDB taxonomy): Bacteria > Bacteroidota > Bacteroidia > Chitinophagales > Chitinophagaceae > Ferruginibacter. The sequence goes on along the minus strand of JASGKJ010000001.1, from coordinate 521,050 downwards.
CAAATAGCTTTTATAAAAGAAATTGACAAGCTTAAATATATCCAGCGTAAGACAAGGTTATTCAACAGCGACAGGCACGAAAATGATGCTGAACACAGCTGGCACCTGGCCATGATGACAATTGTACTGGCTAAACATTCCGACAAACCAATAGATGTGCTCAAAGTTGTGAAAATGGTCCTGATTCATGATATTGTTGAAATTGATGCCGGCGATACTTTCCTTTATGATACCGTTAAGAGTCATACAAACTCCGACCAGGAATTGATTGCAGCAAAACGGATATTTGGACTTTTACCACAAGAACAGGCAGAAGAGTTTATTGCAATATGGCAGGAATTTGAAGACAGTGTTACAGATGAAGCAAAATTTGCAAGATCAATGGACAGGCTGGAGCCATTGCTTCAAAACACATCCAATAACGGTGGCACCTGGAAAGAATTTAATGTACCTTATCAAAAAGTGTACGACAAGAAAAAAGCAATAAAAGACGGCTCTGCTTCAATTTGGGCGTATGCTGAAAAACTGATCAACGAGAGCGTGGAAAAAGGCATTTTAAAAAAATAACCTTGCCTTTCCCTAACCAGTCAGCTTGCACAACACCTTTCCCTTTAGGTCAATATAAAAATATATGATGGAGTTCATAAAATCTTATTCCGGCACCATCCAGTAATCCCTTGGATAGAGCCTGTATAATTTCGTACCTGGCCCGTCTTTTGATTGAAGGTATGTTTCATAGGCAGCCATCTGTTTTTCATTGCCAATTACGAAATAATTACCACCAGGAATATCTTTCATTGCAGCAGCATAACCGGGAAGTATTTTTTCATACACAGCATCTTTTCGTTTATACACTTCCGTCATAAGACCGGGTGTTGCCCGAAGTTTTAATATTGCCTGGCGGAAACGACGCACCAGTGCAGGCGACAGGCCGTCTGCTATATCTGATGCCATTGCCTCTCCCCTTGTTTCATACTCTGCAGAAGCCCGGCTGGCACTCACACAAAGCGAAATAATATATTCACTCATGGCCGGATCATCCGGCGTACGTTTTATTTCATCAATTACAAAGCCAAGTGTTTGCGGCAGCAATGGTGTACGCTCTGCATAATAAGAAAACAGGCCGCTGCCGGCAGAAGCACTTACACCGGTACTATAAGATAAACCAGCACCGGTTGTTTTTGTGTAAACACTTTGTTTGCCACCACCTGCAAATAATTGTGCGGCTAAAAACTGTAACAGCTTTTCATTACTGGTATCAGCATAGGTAACCAACGGCGCAGAATTAATAAACACACCCGTGGCTGAATTGGGATTGATCAAACCTGCATAAACCGGCTCTTCAGTACTATTCAATCTTTTCTTTACCCTTTCATTTATAATTTTTTTACCAGTAACAATAACAGGTACCGGCTTGTCTGTAGAAAGACCTGCAACAAGCATATCAATATTTTTCTTCAGCAACCGCTGCGTGGCGCCGGAGCCAACAACAAACATACGTGCCCCTGCTGTAAGTAATAATGACTGCCGCACTTTCTGCAGCTCCCTTAATGTTTGTTCCGGTGTTTGCATCAGGTCATGCGCCATTTGACTGCAGAGATATTTCCAGTCCGCTTCAAGTGATTCATCGGGAATATCTGCAAGCATTTGCTCCAGGTCATTCGCTGCTTCAATAATTACTTTTCTTGATTTTATGGTGAGCACATACATGGCTTCCATTGTTTCCGGCATGAGAGGCTTTGCAATAACGGCACTGTCATTCGCATGCTGGAGTTGGTGCAACAGGGTATTCATATCGGCCCTGCTGGCTTTTATATTACCCAGTCCACCGAGGAAAGATGCAGACAGGCTCCTGTCTCCGGGCGTACCTGCATCCATCAGCATCCAGCGCAGGCGGTGGATATTATGTGCTGCAGTCAAAAAAGATGAGGTTGCCATCAGCCATGGATTATTTTGCACCCTGTATATGTTGGCGGGATCAGTGACCCAGTACTCTTCAGGCCCCTGCATGGCTTTTCTTTTGTTACTCAACACCTGGTCCACCAGGTCACGGATACGTGATATATTCTGCATGGTCCAGTTGGGTGTTTGCAATATGTCATTCATCCAAAGCAGTGCACGCTGTGCTTCTGTGGCATTGTTACCGGCCCCCTTTACCACCAGTTCCACCCTGCCGGTCTTAAAATTAGTACTGTAATAAGCCTGCAGGCTTAATATCTCCTGGCGCTGCTGCTGCAGCATTTCTTCGTATGAAACAGGCCCGTGATTTCTTAATATACCCGTTTGCGTTAGTAATTCCGGCAGCATAGAGAGATAAACAAGTTTACCGGCTTCCACATTATTTACTTTCAGCGCTATCCCTGTGGTGGCACTGGTCATATTATTAAACGTGGATGCAGTAAGCGGAATTTTATTGGCCAGCAGCGTTGTTTTAAAATCAAGCTGGTCATCCAGCGTGAGCGGCGGGTTATCAATAAATTTCATCGTACTGCCTTGCTCCAGTTTTTCAAGTGCTGCAGTATTGGCATCGTATGCTGCTTTATATTTACTGATTGCCTCCTGCTCTCCTGTAACATTAAACTGTTTTTCCAGCGAAGCCACTTCTGTGGCAGCCCTTAGTTTTGCTGCGCTATCCTGTTCTGCCAGCAACGTGGCGCTTGCTTTGGCTATTACAACGTAAGGCAATGAATTATTAAGCTTCCATTTTTCTAAATAAGCACCCCAGAAATTTTTACCGGTGGCCAGCAGTTTATCTATTTCCTCAAAATTGCTTTTCTGGATAATAGACTTTTTAAAGCCGGTTGACTTTTCCATTTCTTTTATTTGCTGGTACCAGTTCTCATTCGTATTCCGGTAGCCAAACTTTGGAGGCGTATTAATAAATTTAGCCAGACCACGCCGGCTTTCTGTTAAACTGTTTTTGAACCGTTGGTTAAACTCCTTTAATTCAGCCGATCCATCCTTAAAGGAAGCGACCCTGTTTAATTCTTCCATGATTTTTTGCACCGATGCTGCTGCTTTTTCCTGGCTGAGACTCTCTGCAGCCACATCTGTAATGCCGATATAAACCGGTTGTCCCTGCCCGTTATCTGCATAAGCATACAGGCCTTGTGCGCCCAGGTCAACTTCTTTTGTTTTACCGTCAATAAATTTTTTATAAAGATTGGTACTGGCATCGCCTGCGAAAATATACAGGAAATTGTTCAGCATAATTTCATCAGTAGCGCTTAAAGTAAGTTGAGCAGGCCATGCAAGCAGCATCAAACCCGGGTCGGTACTGGCTCCTGGATATTTCACCATTTGTACTGTCCCCCCTGGCGCTGGTTGCGGTACGGGCAGTATATTGTTAAATGTATTTTTTGCTGCTGCAGGCTGCAGCCTGTTCAGTAATTTATCCATTTCTGAAAGTACATTTGAAAGGCCCATCGTTTTTGGCAAAGCAGTAATGGCGCCCATATTACCGAGGTGATAATTCAGATCATGGAACTTTTTTATATCGGCCGCATTCAGCACCCGGATATCATCAGGATTGCCACCTGCATTGTATGACATAGGATGCGTCTTACCATATAACAACATACCCATGGCATTGTATACCTGGGCATAAGGGTTATTCATGGAAGTCTTCATTTCATTATATACAGATCCTTTTTCTTCTATCTTTAGTTGTTTGGTAGCTGCATCTTCTGCCACACCCCAGTTACATACTTCCCGGTGCACTTCCTCGTCTGTGTAATCAGGATGCAGTAAAGCATCCAGGTAGCTTTCAAATAATTTATAAAAAACATCACCACCGGCACTGGTGCTGAAATGATAAGCGGTGTACAGCTGTTGTGTAAAGGCATTTGAAAAAGCCAGCGACATATTTTCTCTTGTATTAAGCGCACGTCCCTTGTTGCCTTTTGTTATTAAAAGATGCTCCTGCGTATGCGGCTCACCTTTGCCGGAGAGCGGGAACGAGTTTACCCATATAAAAGTTTGGGGTACAGATTCTATCTGCAGTAAGTCAAGTGTAAAACCTGTTTTATCATGTACAAAACGGGCACCCATTGGCTGCCCTGCATCATTTGTGTATAATGATACTGCACCAAAACCATTGAGTTTTTGATCCTGTTTTATCGAGGAAAGTGTTACTGCTGTTTGTGCAGATAAAAACTGGCAAAGCAATAAACAACTAACGATGCCGGCTAAAATAAATAATCGGATCCTCATACAGTATTATTTTAATGGAAGGTAAAACCAGTTTTAAGAGATTTCAAATTTAATTAAATCACCCGGCAGGATGGGGTACTGTATCAGGTCTTGTAGTAGATTTTTTCTGTCAACAAAACCAGGTCTTTAAACGTTAAAGGGCGCTTCAAAATCCCTGCATGCATTGCAGGCGTCACTCTAGTTGTTGTATGTACCCTTACGAAATTAAGATACGTATAAGTTATGGCAAGCGAATAAAAATGTTTTTCCATCTTTTTTGAATGAGCATTTGTTTTCCTAGTAAATCTGCGATTACACATCCTTAAGTTCAGGTTATGTCGTTCAATTAATGAGGTTGACGCATATTTCAAATTTGGCGATCCAAAAACTACCTCTTTCTCACAGCCTACATATCGCAGGTGTTTTCCTTTTGTTTCATTATCCCGACTGCGTTCCTTCCCATAAAGCTTTGTTACTGTGGCATAATCTAATTGTATATTAAATGCTTTATTAACGCTTTCGACATAAGTCGTCAAGCCATCCGTCGTCAAACTAATACGATCACTTTTTATTCGCCAGGCAACATCCGAAGTAAATGTGTCTGCAGCATATATGTCCCGGTTTCCTGAATACCATGCTATAACGAGTTTAGAATCCGGATCCATGCAAACCCATGTCCATACAGTGCCGGCAATATTCTGCTTGTGCTCAGGAGTATTTTTTTCACGGGATCCTACAAATGCAAACACTTCATCCATTACTATACGAGTAGGCTTTAATCCCTGCACATGGATATCGTGAAAATTCTGGCATGCGTGGCCAACATCACGAATTAATTTCGCCACGGTATTTATTGAAACACCATATAACCGGGTGATTGATCGCATTGAACTGCCTTCCACTAATTGATGCAAGATTTTTGCTCTTGTCTCTACGGGTAATTTCATTAAAACTCCTTTTTGCTTTAGGGTTATTCATCAGTCTTAGGTTTTTGGTTTATTAAAAAAATACATACACATCTTTTGTTTTTTTTACTACTTTTGACATAGTAAAAAAGGGTGATCCCGGAAGGATTCGGACCTTCATCTCGAGCTTAGCACGCAGGTGTTCTTACCGTTGAACTACAGGATCATATTTTTGAATTAGCTAGTCATTTGCTTCGGTCGCCAAACTTGTTGCAAATGGCTTTTTTATTTATTTCATAATTACATTATTGTTTTAAAGTTGATATTTCAAAGAAGTTACCCTTTTTGCCTTTTTGTGTAGTTGAAAAAACTTCATTTTCATTTTTCATTCTATTCAACATCACTGACAACTTTTTAATCAATTTTTTTCTCTCTTCCTTAGTAAATCCGTGGTATAAAGCATCGATTATTTCAGCTACCTGAACTGGTCTCCCGACAAGTCCGAGATACTGTCGTATGTACCGGCGTGTAAGTGGTTGATTAGGTGCCATAAGATTGTAGATATTCGATATAAATCTTTCCCAATCTTCAATTTGCTTATTTAGTTCTATTAATTTCTTTTCATCCGCCGCAAGTTCAGATGTCAAGTTTTCAACAGCTTTCGCATTAAGAGAAATTTTTTCAATAACTAGGTCTCGCTGCCTTTTGAAAAAATCCCGCATCTCTGAGGATTGCTGATTGATCAAATTATAATCAACTTGAGTAGTCATCTATCAAAAGTCTATCAAAAAATCTGAATTACAAAAAAAAGATAGACTATTTTGTCTACCTTTTTGCAAGTATTTCGTTATTAATTGCTTATTGGAATATAATCTGTGAAGGATCAGTGACAATGAAAGAATAGTTCTTCAACAGGGCTGAAAATTTACTTCGGTCTTTGGCGAATATTACTATAGTTAGGGGACTTATTTGGGAACCGATCATCAGCAGTAATGAAAGTTACCTTGTCTGTATTCTTAATACTATATGTCCTGGCACATACAGTAACTGTCTCGCCAATATGTTTACTAGCACCATTTGCCTCTATGCCATCTTTAAATTCGCTAGCAGCCATTTACATGTCTATAATTGGATCTTCTGAGTAAAATTTGGCAAGGCGTATACCAGCCAGCCAATACAAGCCGCTTCTTAACTGTATCAGAACTTCTGTTTAAATATTCTTTGTCCACAATAAAGTTCTTGCGATCCTAAACTTGTTTTAATAACCCACGATTTAATATTTTGAACAGCAAATGTTGGATAATTAGATTTTTTTTATTAATATGTGTTCAGAACCATCTAATTAACCTTATCACTATGGCAAAAGCCCAACGGATTGCGCTTATAAAGCAAATTGAAGACCATCGCCAATCTAAAGTCTTAACTTATATAACGAGCACAAGGCAAAATGCCGAAGTTCAAATGGCATTAGATTGCATTAGAAAATTTTATGAACACCTTAAGTTCATTACCCCCGAAGAAAGAAATAATATCGTTATTGATTTATTAATAGTCAGTAATGGAGGAGATGGCACTGTCCCTTGGAGATTAGTTACCCTACTACGAGAATATGCAAAAGAATTCAATGTCTTGGTGCCATATCGAGCATTTAGTGCAGCTACCCTTACTGCGCTCGGTGCGGATAAAATATTCATGCATCCTATGGGGATGCTGGGACCGACCGACCCCACAGTTGCGAATGCTTTTAACCCTGATGATCCTAAAAATCCAAATCAAAAGATTGGTATTAGCGTTGAAGATGTAACAGCATATATAGCATTAATAAAGGAAGATGCTGATATTAGACACGAAGATGAATTAATACAAGCATTTAAAATATTAGCGGACAAAGTTCATCCACTAGCATTGGGAAATGTAAAAAGATCTCTTTCTCAATCAAAAATGATGGCACAGAAATTATTGTCACTACACATGAATAAAGGAACTGATCAGCATTCAATTGATGAGATTTCTGATAATTTAACTTCTAAGCTTTATTATCATGGACATCCTATAAATCGGAAAGAAGCAAAACAAATAGGACTTAAAAATATTGCTGATCCTGACGAAGTACTGGAAAAATTGATATGGGATTTATATGTTGAATATGAGAATGAAATAAAGTCAGATGAACCATTTGATCCTGCAATGGAGTTTATAGCGAATAATCCCGCTTTAGCTGCTGGGACTACAGCGACACATGAAATTAACACGAAGATTGCTTTTATTGAGTGCGTAAACAGAACTGATTATGTTTCAATTAAATATGCAATTCAAGGCAAGAAATTGGATAACGGATCGCATCAAATTACTGCAAATGTGATAGAAAGAGGGTGGAAAATAGAGTAAATCTGTGGTATTAAAATTGTATTATTGTAAATTGATTATATATTTTTAATAAAAAAATTGTATATGTTACTCAAAACTTTTGTCATAAATGAACCTATAACAAATACTTTTGAGCCTGCTCAAAGTGTTTTGCCAGAAAGATTTAGGTCAATAACAGAGCCAGTATCATATCCTATCGCAGGTAGCGAGTTAGCTTCTGCGACAGATGATTTTTTTCCATTAGAAGAGATAATTGATGAATAGACTTTCTTTCAATAATAGTTTAAGGATAGCTTGCAAGCTATCCTTTTTTATAAACAAACCTTTGATGTGGAATCACTACAATATATTCTTATAATTAACTTCCACTTATTGTTTTATATCCCCGGTTCTCGTTTCATACACAATCTGCGCTTCTTCCGTTAGTACATAATAATATAAGAATTATACTTTAAACTACAATTAAGATTTGGCTTGATAAATAAAACTTTGATAATATCAAATACTGTAAAGCCATTAAAAAAATTAATGAAATGATTCGATATCATCTTGCATTTTCGATACCTTCACATGCTAAAATATTGTAAGGCGTTTAGCTTTTAATTCACGCAAAAGAGAAACTGCGACCTTTTCTTATGTAACCGAAGAATTAATAGCGATGACGCTCACGCTTATGCGTGGGCTTATCTGCTGTTTTCGGTTACAGGCATGTCGCAGTGCCTTCTTTCGGAATGGCTATGAGTTCCACGCTTTTTTATTCATACCTGCCAGAAGGAACTGAGGCAACAAATCATAAAAATGAAAATTGTAATTGCCTTAATCTCCCTAATCTTAACTAACAAAACTTCTTACTGCCAAATTAAAACAACCGTGGAGGAATATACCTATATCACGGTTGCATTTGCTGATGATAAAAAAACCGGTCGTGATATCAAAGCTGGATATACGACAGAAGATATCGGAGACCTTGAAACTATTAGCTGGTCGGACGGCCGATGGAAAAAAGTGGCTCTATCTTTTTTCAAAAAAGGAGATGAAAAAAAAGCCATCATCATAGTGGCGCTAGATGAACAAAATAATTTAAAATGTCTTTGCCTGCCAACGAAGGATTCTGATCCGGTTGTATGGGATTTGGCTTATAAGCATTTCACGTCATTACCTGCAGAATGGTCTGCTATTGTTAACTGGGGGCTTGTTAAAGCAGCAAGCAAAAAACTTCTTTAATCACATCTTCCAAAAATTATAAAAAATGTCTACAAAGAAAATATTCTATTCAATAGGAATCATTATTACTTCATTTAAAAGTTTTTCGATCCAGGCTCAAAATGTACCCACTAATAATACTGTAACATCGGATAAAACGACTTTAAAAGATTCTATAGAAATTAAGGAGAGAGAATTTTTAATAAGATACATTATAGCATATCAGGGGAAGAAAATTACAAAGAAGAATTTGAATTATTTCAAAGCTATGTCTTTCGATCAAGTACTTAGATTTTGGACAAAAATCACACCGCCATCTAATGATGGGCTGTCCAATACAGAAACAAGAAAAAATATTATTCAATCTATTGAAGAAAATGAAGGGAAACCGCTTACTGAAGTAAAATTGAAAAATCTCATAAAAATGCCGTTAAATAAAGTCATTCAAATACTGGATAACTATCAAAATTGACTGGTATTTCAAAACTGACAGCAGCCTTTACCCTTATCCTTAAACCAAACCAACTGATTTTAAGATCCGGCATCAGCCGGGATTTTTTATGTAGTTATATATCCAGAAACGCAGGGAAAGCACTCGTAAAAAGTGTAATTAATTCCTGAAATTATATAATGGGAAACTACAAATGGTGTAGATATTTACAGTAGTTCATTTTGCACTTAAAGTAGCCTTCTTGTTTTTACGTGGAGGCATTATTTATTCAGATTTGAGAGAGGGGCTTGCATTTCTATGCGTTGCCCTTTTTTTTGCAATAAAAAACCGGCAGGTACGTACCACCAGCCGGTCTTGCAGCAACTTTAAAACTGTGAAGCAAAATGATTATGCTTTAAAGTCCCTATTATAAATATACTGAATGCTTTTTAAAAATCAATAGCCAAAATAAAAGGGAGAATAGCAATATCCTCCCTTGACTAATCTTCGCCTCAACAGGCGGGTAGCAAGGCCACCATCGTAAATTTACTAATTTTAGCCGTATAAAAACTGGTTTGTTTTTTGTAATATTTTTTGCAAATTGCCTAACCTGAACCGACTTATATATGTCTACCATCTTAATAGTTGATGACGCTCAAGAGTTAGCGGAACTATTCATGCATATATTCAAATCCAAAGGTTATGATGTTAAAACAGCATCGAGCCGGGAGCAAGCCCTTAATGTTGTCTCCAGTACATCCATTAATGTAATACTAATGGACGTAAAGTTGGCCGGTGAAAACGGCCGGGAGATATGTAAGGAACTTAAAAATCACAACGACTACTGCGCTATACCTGTAATATTGATTTCAGCAAACCGGGAAATGTTAGAAGACTACCAGGAATGCGGTGCTGACTATGCAATAGAAAAGCCATTTGAATTAGATACGCTACTTTCCACTGTACAGTTACACATTATTAAGCATCAAAACAGGGTTAATACCTGATCCCAAAAATATTTTTGAATGTCTGCAACGGGCTTATTTATTTAATGGTAGCTATCGCAGTTCTATTTTATTATTCGCTATTACTTACCGGATATTAACTGTACTATTACTCTGAAAGGGACTTTAAAACATTCGGGTTTTCCCCCGGAGTGCAAGAGAGCCGGTATTGTGGAGAGCTACAACCGGCTTTTATAAATTAGTTTATTTATTATTGGAGTTATAAGACACTACCGGCTGTTTCTACAGTCGGTTTTATTTCATGACTACTTTTTCTTCCACCTGGCCGCCGCCGCTTTTTTAGCAATTGCTGTTCTTTTTTTGGGTGATAAGGCTTTTGCCCTGGCAGGGCCGCCTTTCAAACCACCTTGCCTGCCAAAGAACTTGGCAGCTTTCTTCATTTCTGCGATTTCCTTCTGCAAAGGATCTTCAATTATTCCAGCTGATATTTTTGCAACCTCTGCGGCCACCTGGAAAAAGTCCCCCTTGCGTTTAGGTTGTTTCATTAAGCAAATATACTATACTTAACGGGTCAAGCATGGTTGCTAAGGAATTTATTTTAGCTTTGAAGTGTCCTTTAACATTTAAAGACCTGGTTTTGTTGACAGAAAAAATCTACTACAAGACCTGATACAGTACCCAGGATGGATTGATTTACACGAATGGCAGGCTATCGACATTCGCCCAAACAACAGGCATCTAAACTTTCACTTTTTATATAGTTTTAAAGGAATTGAAAAAATTCCCGGGAGGAGTATATTTACTTACAGATGCGAATTGCGGTACCTGTTATTAATTTGAACCCGTATTACAACCAGTAAATTATATTTTATGAGATACTATTTACTACTTCACTTTTTACTCCTAACAACTATTTGCCTTGCGCAGGACACATCCAGGATTGAACAATATTGCCAGGTTACTATATTTGACAAAATGCTGAGCAATAAAGTAACGATGGATATAGACTATGGTGAAGAAAGAAGTCTCTGGAAAGATTACAGGCTGATAGACGAAAATGGCAAACTAATGAATTTTAACTCAGTGGTTGATGCGGTCAATTATATAGGAAAACTGGGATGGAAATTAGTAAATGCCTTTCCTGTGACGGAAAAGGGAGACACTAAAGAATACTTTTATTTTTTTAAGAAAAAGTTCTCCAGGTCTGAAATTAAATAAGTCAATCAACACAAGGAATAAAACACCTGCTACCGGAAACTCATCTCTGTATGGGTAAATTTTTCAGACACAGGCTTTAGTATCACTTGCCTAACTCCAGTACCACTGCCTGGTAACTACCTATAGTAAAATCCTTCGCAGCAACTTTTTGCTTTGTCACCACGTTGGTATATTGAGTAAACCCAGTTGTACGCTCAGCATATTTACCAAATGAAACCGTTTTTTCCGCTTTGGATGTATTCATCACCACCATCACCGTTTGTTTTGCATCATAACGGAAATAAACATACAGCCCGTCATCCGGCAGGTATTGCATCAGCTTACCCACTGTAATAGCAGAAGATGTTTTACGGTAGTTAGCCAGTGCATGCACCAGGTTCCATATCTCGTTATCCTTTTCGTTCCTGCCGGCTGCGGTAAATTTGTTGGCTGCATCACCCGGCCAGCCACCCGGAAAATCAAGCCGTACATATCCATCGCTCGGGCTTGTTTTACCGGCTGTGGCCAGTTCCGAACTGTAATACATTTCAGGAATACCACGACAGGTGAATAGCCAGCACAAAGCTGATTTGTACTTATCTATATTTTCACCCACGGTGGAATAAAAACGCTCTATATCATGGTTATCTAAAAAGATCACATTCCGCATAGGATCTTTATATAAAAAATCATACGTGAGTTTTGTATAAAGACTGTTCACACCTTCCGTCCAGCCAAAATCCTGCGTCATAGCGTCTTTAATACCCCATAATGTTTGAAAATCGGTGGCAGCCTGCAGGTTGCTTTTAAAGGGTATGGTATAATTGTTCTGTACAAAAAAACTCTGGTTAGGCACACCATGCACCCAGGTTTCACCAAACATGGTGATCTTCGGGTATTCATCCATGAGCGCCTGGTTGCAGCGGTTCATAAAGGGCAGGTCATTGTATGCATAAGTATCAATACGCCATCCATCGATACCAAATTCCTCCACACACCAGATAGCATGCTGTATCAAAAAATTGGCCACGAAAGGATTACCCTGGTTCAGGTCGGGCATCTGCGTGGTGAACCAGCCATCGGCAAAAATTTTGTAATCCTTTTTACTTGCATACGGATCGAACATTGTCTGGTCCTTGAAAGAAGTATTCGTGTATTCGTCCCAGTTATGCAGCCAGTCTTTCATCGGTTTGTCCTGCACAGTGTGATGGTACAGGCCCACATGGTTATACACCGCATCCTGTATTATCTTCATACCACGGGCATGCAGGGCATCTATCAATGACTGGTAAGCCTTTTCACCACCCAGGCGTGGATCTATTTTATAATGATCGGTAAAAGCATAACCGTGTTCGGTACGGTTGGGCATATCATTTTCCAGTACAGGATTGAGCCAGATGGTGGTAACACCCAGGTCCTGTAAATAATCCAGGTGATCCTGCACTCCTTTTATATCACCGCCGTGGCGGTTAAATACAGTATCACGGTTCAGTGTCTGGTCCCTCATACCCGGTATCCTGTCATTGGATGGATCTCCATTACTAAACCGGTCGGGCATAATCAGGTACATAAAATCCTTCGATGTTACGCCCTGAGCAAACTCAGTTCCCCTGCCCTTCCTTCTTGCTTTTATTTCAAAAGGTATTTTAAAGCTTTCGCCTGCGGCACCTGTATTTATATTAATGGATAGCTTGCCTGGTTTAGTTGAAGGAGATACAAGCACATCAACGAAGAGGTAACGTTTATTTTCGGCCTTGTTTACCTTTAAAATTTTAATGCCTGGATAGTTAATGCTTACCACAGCTTTATTGGGGAAAACAACCGGGCTGTCAACATGGAGCATCAGTTGCACCTTATTCCACTTCATTCCGGCCCACCAGTGTGTAGGATAGCACTGCTGTGCATAAAGATTTGAAACAACAGTAATGAAAAATGCAAAGAATAGAACCCGTTTCATAGCATGAAAGCATTTAAATGATGACCAATAAAGCAACTGTTTCTAAAAATATTAATGACCTGCTGCTGCAGTCACATTTTTATCGCCGCTCTCTTTTACAATAAGAGCACATACAACAGCAGCAATACACAATAAACAGCCGCCGATCTGTACGGCCATCAGGCGGTCATTGTTCAAAAAGGCAGTCATTATTTTACCAAAGAAAAGTGAAGCAATGATCTCGGGCAATACAATAAAGAAGTTAAAGATGCCCATGTAAATACCGATCTTACCTTCCGGAAGACAGCCGGCCAGCATAGAGTATGGCATGGATAAGATAGAGGCCCAGGCAATACCCACCATGCTCATAGCAACATACAGCATCGATGGTTCGTGAATATATTTTACAGCAATAAGACCAATACCACCAATCAGCAGGCAGGCTGTGTGCGTATACTTTTTACCCAGCTTACCCACCCAGAAAGGAATGGAAAAAGAGAATATAAAAGTTACCAGGTTCAGGATAGCCGATGTTTTGTTTGCATATTCCAAACCCTGCGTGTACACTTCGCTGTTAGTAGTGGCATTACCACCAAAAATATCGGATGCCACACCGGTGCTGTAATAAAACCACATCAGGAAAAGGCCGGGCCAGGTAAGAAAATTCACTAATGCCAGCCGTTTCATCTGGTCAGGCATGTTCCTGATTGAATCTATGATTTCAGACACACCGCCACCAAATCCTTTATTGGATTCTTTCACCTTTTCTTTCCAGTTCATATCAGAAGGCGGGTACTCCCGGCTTCTTAATACAGTATATAAAACAGCTGCAAAAAATACAGCCCCGCCGATGTAGAAAGACATGGATATATTTTCGGGGATCGCACCGCCTACTTTATCCCTTGATACACCAAACCATTCAACCAGCTTGGCAGGTAAAAAACCGGCCACAAAGGAAGCCAGCCCGATGAACATACTCTGCATGGCAAAACCAAAAGAACGCTGCTTTTCATCGAGGTTGTCTGCTACAAAAGCACGGAAGGGCTCCATACTTACATTGATACAGGAATCCAGTATCCATAAAGTACCGGCCGCCATCCACAGGGCGGATACATTGGGCATGATAAATAATGCAAGCGAACTCAGTATAGCGCCAATCAGGAAGTATGGCCGCCGCCTGCCAAGCTTTGGCAACCAGGTACGGTCACTCATATAGCCGATGATCGGCTGTACAATAAGCCCGGTCATGGGTGCAGCCAGCCAGAGGCCGGGTATCTCCTCGGGTGAAGCGCCGAGAAATTCATAGATAGCGCTCATGTTTCCCATTTGCAGGCTCCAGCCGAACTGGATACCAAAGAAACCAAAGCACATGTTGAATATTGCCCAAAAACCCAAGCGGGGTTTAACACCTGTGTAAGAAGTAGCAGACATAGCAATCAGTTATTTTTAAGTTGTGTATATCGTACACATTTGTAAAGATAAGGTTTATTGCCTGTCAACAATAAAACCTGGTATGGCTGGTGGGTTATATTACGTATCCGTCAGGTATTACTGCATTTTTCTTTAATACAACAATACCATCTTTTACTGTATATAATGAATGATCTGAATTAGGCAGGTGCTGACCACCATTGATGCGGACATCATTTCCAATACGGCAGTTTTTATCCACTATGGTATTCCTGAAATAACATCTTTCACCGATACCGATCTTTGGAATGCCCTTATCGGCTATATGTTCTATTTCCTGCAGGGTTTCATAATAATCATTGCCCATGATATAACAGCTTACAATAGTGGTACCATGGCCAATACGGCTGCGGATACCAATAACACTGTTCTCAATACGGCTGGCGCTGATGATGGAACCTTCTGCAATAATGGTTTTTTCCAGCGTGGTGCCGCTGATCTTTGCAGGCGGCAGCATTCTTGCACGGCTGTAAACGATCTGCTGGTTATCGAATAAATTAAATGGAGGCAGGTCCATTGTTAAGGCAAGGTTTGCCTCAAAGAAAGAATAAATATTTCCTATATCTGTCCAGTAGCCGGTGTACTGGTAGCTTACCACTTTATGTTTTTCAATGGATGAAGGAATGATCTCCTTTCCAAAATCAGTTGCATCCTTTTTTTCATCTTCAAGCAAATGAAAAAGCAGTTTGCGGCTGAATACATAGATACCCATTGAAGCCAGGTAATTTCTTCCCTGCGACTGCATGGCAATACCTGTATCGCTTATCCAGTCAGGTAATAAAGATTTGTCGGGCTTTTCAATAAAGGACGTGATCTCTCCATCCTCATTTGATTTTAAAATACCAAACTCTGGTGCTTCCCTGTCTCCAACCGGTATGGTGGCAATGGAGATATCGGCACCTTTTGCTTTATGGTTTTCCAGCATCGCATGAAAGTCCATCTGGTATAACTGGTCTCCACTAAGTATAAGAATATATTCAAAATCATGATTCACAATATGGCGGAGTGACTGGCGCACAGCATCTGCTGTACCCTGGAACCATTTAGAATTATCAGGCGTTTGTTCTGCAGCAACAATATCCACAAAACCACGGCTGAACATACTGAACTGGTAAGTATTCTTGATATGTTTATTAAGAGACGCTGAATTGAACTGTGTAAGTACCAGTATCCTGTTGAGACCAGCATTGATACAGTTTGAAATAGGAATATCTACCAGCCGGTATTTGCCCGCAATGGGTACAGCCGGTTTGCTCCTGCTCGCTGTTAAGGGATATAATCTTGAGCCTGCACCGCCGCCTAATACTATTGCGATTACTGATTTACTGTCCATAAAGTTTAATTGTAGTGTTTATGCAGATGGTTTTGAATATATAGCAATTATTGTTGTCTAAAGTTATATGGTTTGTCTGTGAAAAACAGCACAATGCTTTTAAATCTTATTTAAGACTTTGGTAAAGCTCAATATAATGCCCGGCACTCCGCTCCCAACTGTTGTCCAGGTGCATCATTATTTCCCTTACTTCATTCATCCGCTTGGATTGTTTATATAATTCTAATGCCCGGTGTACGGAATAAGTAATATCCCAAACTTTGGCATCGTTGAATTTTATACCATAACCACCCGGCTCACCAATATCAATAATGGTGTCTTTTAATCCGCCGGTATTTCTAACGATTGGTACGGTACCATAACGCATGGCATACATCTGGTTCAGTCCGCAGGGTTCCACCCTGCTGGGCATTAATAAAAAGTCAGCGCCTGCATACATTTCATGACTGAGCTTTTCATTATAACCGATCTTGGAATTATAATAACCGGTGAGTGGCGTCTTCATGTTTTCAAGTTCCCATTCTACATGCGGTTCACCGCTACCCAGGATGAGGAAATTCATTTTGCCTTCCAGGTGATAAACGGAATCATAGATGGCCTGTGGCAACAGGTCAGCAGCTTTTTCCCCCACCAGCCTGCCGATAAAAATAAAAAGCGGTTTGGTTATATCCAGGTTAAACTCTTTACACAATAGTTCTTTGTTCGCAAGCTTGCCTTTCTTGGCCGTTTCAATAGTATAATTGTTGTCAATATAACTGTCTGTTGCCGGGTCCCATACCGCATTATCAATACCATTTAATATACCAATACATTTACCCTGTTCATATTCAAATAATTTTTCAAGACCATTGGCATTGTGCCGCATTTCTTCCAGGTAACTGTAGCTAACCGTCGTAACAGCAGCGGCACATTTTACAGCGCTTGCTAAAGGATTGATGGTATTTTCCCAATCAAGCTTACCCCATTCCCATGTATCCCATTCAGGCAGGTAATTGGATTTATTCCATCCCATCCATCCCTGGTACTGGGCATTGTGAATGGTAAGCACCGTTTGTATATAGGATAAATGACGGTAGGCATAACACTGCTGCATCATAAAAGGGATAAGCCCGGTGTGGTGATCATGCACATGGATGATATCGGGTTTATCTTCCCATTTTGCCACCCAGTCAACCACGGCGATCTGGAAAGCAGTGAAGCGTTCGGTATCATCGCTGTAACCATACACGGCTTCCCGGTCGAGCAAACCATTTATATCCACCAGGTAAAGATCAAAACCAAGCTTATTGGTTACTTCTTTTATGATGGTATAATTAAACCACATATGTCCCATGTTGAAATCGCCTTTATGCACTACTTCAAATTCATTTGCGTACAAAAATTTAGTTCTGTACATCGGCATTACAACTTTTGCAGTATGACCCAGTTGATTTTGATATTTTGGCAGTGCACCCACCACATCACCGAGTCCGCCAGCTTTCGCTACAGGATAACATTCGGCGCTAACGTGTAATATTTCCATGTAAATGGCAAGAGTTTTTTACTGTGTCAAATTAAGGAGGTTTTCAATACAAACAAATTAAACTGTGAAAATTTTTCGCATTCAGTATTTTATTCTACTTTCAGCGCAATAAAAACTCTACAGCCGTATGACGTATTCACAACACACAGCGCACCAAACCAAGTGGTCGCAATTTGGAACTTTAATCACTGTTTTTTTCTTCTGGGGCTTTGTTGCGGCGAGCAATGATATCCTTATTCCTGTTTTCAAAAAAGCTTTTAATCTTTCACAAGGCGAAAGCCAGCTGGTATCTGTTGCATTTTATGTAGCCTACACTGTTGGTTCTTTGATTTACGCAGGTTTTTCAAAGGCCATCGGCATGGATGTGCTGAATAAGATCGGCTACAAAAATGGTATCGCTCTCGGGCTGATCATTTCTGCTATCGGCACGCTGCTTTTTTACCCTGCAGCCAATAGCGGCTCCTTTGCTTTAATGCTGTCCGGCCTGTTTATTGTTGGTCTTGGATTTTCCTTACAGCAAATTGCAGCAAACCCGCTGGCAATTGTAATGGGTGATCCAAGTACAGGATCACAAAGGTTGACAATGGCTGGTGGTATAAACAATTTTGGAACCACCATCGGGCCTTTGCTGGTTAGCTTCGCCATCTTTGGAAGTGTAAGCAGCGCAAACACCGAAGCAAGTATTGAAAGTGTGAAAGTGCCATACCTTATATTAGGGCTTGCATTTTTACTCGTTGCCATCTTTTTTAAGTTTTCATCCGTTCCCAATAAAATAGACCTGGATGCAGTTGCGGAAGAAGAAGCAGGTGGTAAAGATTCCCTGAAAGCAGAAGAGAAATTATTACATAAAAAATCAGCCTTACAATATCCCCAGCTCGTAATGGGAATGATCGCCATCTTTGTTTACGTGGGTGTGGAAGTTGCCACGGCCAGTAACCTGCCGGCCTACCTGGAGAAACACCTGGATGTACCAACGCAAAAGATTGCACCATATATTTCTTTGTACTGGGCAAGTTTGATGATTGGCAGGTGGACGGGTGCTGTAGGTGCATTTGGTGTAAGTAAAGGGGCCAAACAAATTTTAAGTTTCCTGATGCCTTACCTGGCATTTGGTGTATTTCTTTTGGTGAATGCCATTGCAAAACATGATGTATCACAATTCTACATCTATGCTGCAGTTATAGTGGTAATGATCATACTTGATATTATGAGTAAAGGAAACCCGGTAAGAATGCTGCTCCTGTTTTCACTTGCGGGTATTACGGCTTTATTGATCGGTATGTTCTCCTCCGGTATGACAAGTGCTTATGCCTTTACAAGTGTTGGTTTATTCTGCAGTACTTTATGGCCCTGTATATTCACCATCGCTGTTGCAGGTCTCGGTAAATCCACCAACCAGGGAAGCAGTATGCTGATCATGATGATCATGGGTGGCGGTATTGTCAGTTATATACAGGGTGTGCTGGCTGATTCAGTGGGCATTCATTACAGCTACATCGCAGGCGTATTATGTTTCGCCTATCTGGCATTTTATGCCATCAGAGCTAAATCGATCTTACAATCGCAGGGTATTGATTTTGATAAATTACAAAGCGGCGGTGGTCACTAATTCACCTGTTGCTTTTATTATTTTTTTAAACAAAAACACTTTAAGGATTTTAAACAATATTATTCCGCTATGAGCAAGTATGTTTTAGGTATTGATGTAGGTGGCACCACCACCAAGTTTGGTATTGTAAGCCGTGATGGTGAGATACTGGAACAGGACAGGATACCGACCAACCAGCACGAGGTGGTTGAAGATTTTATAGAAGACCTCTATGTAAAAGTAATGCCGATGATCAAACGGGCAGGTGGTATTGATCATATTGTTGGTATCGGTATGGGTGCGCCCAATGCAAATTTTTATACAGGTAATGTTGAATATGCGCCTAACCTTAAATGGAAAGGTATTATTCCACTGGCGGACCTGATGCAAAAGAAATTCGGGCTGCAAACCAAGATCACCAATGATGCCAATGCAGCTGCGGTGGGTGAAATGATGTATGGCTGCGCCAAGGACATGAAAGATTTTATCACCATTACGCTTGGCACAGGTGTGGGCAGCGGTATTGTAATTGATGGTAAAATTGTATTGGGGCATGATGGTTTTGCAGGTGAACTCGGGCATACGATCATCCGCCCGGGTGGCAGGCTGCACAAAGGCACCAACGCACACGGCAGCCTGGAAGCCTATGCATCTGCAACGGGCGTAAGGGAAACAGCTATTGAATTACTTACGATGCATCCTGAAAGAGAAAGCCTCCTGCGTGACTATACCATCAATGAACTCACCAGCGAATCAGTTTATGACTGCGCCATGAAAGGTGATACTATTGCAAACGAGATATTTGAATTTACCGGGCAAATACTGGGTGAATCATTGGCTAACTTCATTATGTTCTCTTCACCGCAGGCAATCATATTGTTTGGGGGCTTAACAAAAGCAGGCCCATTACTGATCAACCCGACAAGGAGACATATGGAAGCAAACCTGCTGCCCATTTTCCAGAATAAGGTAAAGCTATTATTTAGCGAACTGAAAGAAGCTGATGCCGCCATACTGGGCGCCAGTGCTTTGATATGGAAGATGAAGAATTAATTTAAAAATTATAAAATAATACAGGATGTGAAAATGGCGAAAGCTGTTTTCACATTTTTTTTGGCAATCATTGGTACTATAAAAAGAGTAACTTGAAGTAATATCTTTAGCAATGAACGCTTATGAAAATTCTCTGGAAATATTTTAAACCATTCAGGTGGTGGATACTGCTGGCGCTGGTATTTACAGCAGCTGCACAGGTATTATCATTGTACGACCCGATCATTTTTGGAAAGATCATTGATCACTACGCACTCAACCCCACCGGCAAAACAGAAAAAGAACTGATAAATGGTTCATTAAAGTTATTATTGATTGCGGTTGCCATCGCTTTGGCAGCAAGATTATTCTTGTCATTCAGGGATTATGTAATGCGGCTGGTAGTGCAAAAATTTGGTATGCAGTTATTCAACGACGGGCTGCGTCAAACCCTGCGGCTCCCCTACCAGGAATTTGAGGACCAGACCAGCGGCGAGATACTTTCCATTTTGCAAAAACTAAGAAATGATACGGAGCGGTTTATCACATCTTTTATCAGCATTCTTTTTTCTTCCTTAGTTGGTATCACTTTTCTTATATGGTATGCGGTAACCAAGCATTGGGCGCTGATACCAATCTTTTTAATTGGTGTGGTACTGCTGGGTGGCCTTACAAGTATATTAAGCCGTTCTATAAAATCATTGCAGCGTTCACTGGTGAGACAGAACCGGATGATGAGCGGCACCATTACAGAGAGCCTCCGCAATATTGAGCTGGTAAAAAGCATGGGGCTTACTTTCCCGGAAATACGCAGGTTAAGGGCACACACACAGGAGATTTATGATCTTGAAATGAGCAAGGTGAAAAAAGTTAGGGGCCTCTCCTTCCTGCAGGGCTCAATACTTATCTTTCTAAAACAATCCATCCTGTTCATTTTACTCTGGCTTATTTTCCGGGATATATTGTCTGCAGGCGAACTTATTTCCATGCAGTTTATTTCCACCGGCATCATTGGTCCGCTGCAGGACCTGGGAAGTATCATTCTTTCTTACAGGGAAACAGAAGCTTCACTTCAGTTATTCAACGAACTGATGCAAAAAGAAACAGAATACAGGCCTGAAGATCCTGTGGAAGTGGGTGCAATAGAACAGATGGAATTTAAAGATGTAAATTTTAAATACCGCAAAGCAGAAACAAATGCGGTGGAAAATATTTCTTTTAAAGCTGCAGTTGGTGATACGATCGCCTTTGTCGGTCCATCAGGCTCCGGTAAATCAACGCTGGTAAAACTGCTCGTGGGATTATACACACCGGTAAGTGGTGATATTCTGTTTGACGGCATTTCGTATAAGGATATCCGTTATAACAGGATGCGACGGCAGCTTGGATTTGTAACACAGGATACACAGCTTTTTTCCGGCACGTTAAGAGACAACATGAAATTTGTAAAACAGGATGCAACGGATGATGAAATTTATGCGGCACTTGAAAAAGCATCGGCGCTCAATATTGTTTCAAGAGCCGGGAATGGGCTGGATACGGTGCTTGGTGAAGGCGGTAAAAAATTATCCGGTGGCGAAAAGCAACGTATATCCATTGCAAGGGCATTACTGCGCCAGCCACGTATGCTCATTTTTGATGAAGCCACTTCAGCCCTTGATTCGCTTACAGAAGAACAGGTAACAAAAACGGTGAGGGATATATCCGCCAGCAAACAACAGATCACCATTTTAATTGCACACCGGCTTTCCACTATTATGCATGCTGATACCATTTATGTACTCGAAAAAGGAAAGATAACAGAACAGGGCAATCATCAATACCTTGTAGAGAAGAAAGGATTGTATTATGCTATGTGGCGCCAGCAGATCGGTGAAAGAGAAAATATCAGTCATTCACATTCAAAAGAAGAGACCATAAACAGCAGCTATAACTGAGACCTGTTAGTCTTACTAAAAGATGTAAAAAATTGACTTGATCCCAAATGGATAAGCGGCTTTGGCCCGTAAAGATTACGCTTTACCTTCCCCTAACCTTCACATCAAGTAAAACAAAAAAGTATGAAACACCCTTACATCCTTGCAGCTTTCCTGTTGCCGGTAATAACATGCAGTATATCCTGCAGTAATAAGGCTGCAGATACCGTCGCTAAAGAAACTCCTGGCCTCTCCATGCAGTTTATCGATTCTTCGTTAAAACCAGGTGATGATTTTTATATGTATGCCAATGGTAAATGGTATGATACGGCTACAATACTCCCGACAGAATCCCGTGCCGGTTCAAGGCTGGAAATGGATTATATTGCCAAGGCTCATATCAAAAGCATTTTAGAAGAAACTGCTGCCGCAAAAAATACGGCCGGCAGTATTGAACAAAAAGTGGGTGATCTTTTTGCTGCAGGTATGGATACAGCTACAATCGAAAAACTTGGTTACGATCCGGTAAAACCATGGTTAAAGCAAATTGATTCAATAAAAGATGTAAATGGCATATTGAGCTTTGTTGCGGAACAATATACGCTGGGTGCCCCGATGCTGATCGGGCAAATAATATTGGTGGATGAAAAAAACAGCAGCACCAATATCCCGATCTATTACCAGGCCGGGCTCGGCCTACCCGACAGGGATTATTATTTTAAAACAGATGAAGCTACAAAGACCGTTGTAAAATCTTATCAAAACTACATCCGTACTTTATGTACACTTACCGGAGATGATTCAGCTGCTGCAACAAAAAATACAGCGATCGTGTATGATATTGAAAAGCAGCTGGCGGCAGCACACCGTACCAACGTGGAGTTAAGGGATCCTGAAAGTAATTATAATAAACTGGCTGTAACTGATCTTGACAAAAAGATGCCTGTGATTGCATGGAAAAACCTGCTTGCAAAGCTTGGGATAAAAACCGATTCCGTAAATGTATCTCAACCCGGGTATTACAGTAAATTAAATGACCTGCTGAAAACAATTCCCCTTGATAACTGGAAGGCCTACCTGCGTTTTCACTTAATTGATAAGTCTGCCGGAGCACTAAGCAGCAACTTTGTAAATGCTTCTTTTGAATACAACAATAAAACACTCAGTGGCCAAAAGAAACTGAAAGAACGCTGGGAAAGGATTTACAGGATTGTTGATGCCAATATTGGTGAAGCATTGGGTGAACTATATGTAAAAAAATATTTCAGTGTGGAAGCAAAACAAAAAATGCAAACGCTGGTAAATAACCTGCAGGCAGCTTTTGAGAACCGTATTACAAAACTTGACTGGATGAGCGACAGCACAAAGCAAAAAGCCATTGCCAAGCTGCATACCTTTATTAAGAAAATTGGATTCCCTGATAAATGGAGAGACTACAGCAATGTTACGATCAACCGGGATGATTTTTTTGGCAGCCTTGTATCCTGCAGTGTCAATGAATACAACTACCAGGTGGCAAAAGCCGGTAAGCCGGTTGATAAAACAGAATGGCAGATGACACCACCAACCAACAATGCTTATTATAATCCCACTATAAACGAGATCGTTTTTCCTGCCGGCATACTGCAATTCCCGATGTTTGATGTGAATTCAGATGATGCATTAAACTATGGCGGTATTGGCATGGTGATTGGCCACGAAATTACGCATGGTTTTGATGACCAGGGTGCACAGTATGATAAAGACGGTAACCTGAAGAACTGGTGGAGTAAAGAAGACCTGGAGAAATTTAAAGCCAAAAGTGAACAGGTGGTAAAATTGTACAACAGCTTTACAGTACTCGATTCATTGCATGTTAATGGCAACCTTACACTTGGTGAAAACATTGCTGACATTGGCGGCATTGCCATTGCATATGATGCGTTTAAGATGACCGCACAGGGAAAAGATACTGCGAAAATACAGGGGCTTACACCTGACCAGCGCTTCTTTCTATCCATGGCGCAATGCTGGAGAAAAAAGATAAAAGATGAAGCAATGCGGCAGCAGGTAAATACGGATCCGCATTCACCGGGAATGTTCAGGGTACGTGGGCCATTGATGAATTTTGATCCTTTTTATGCGGCTTTTAATATACAGCAGGGCGACAAAATGTTTGTGCCCGAAAAAGACAGGATACATATCTGGTAAGCCAAAAAAATATTAAATAACGAGACCGGCCCTGCTGCCGGTCTTTTTATATCAACACAATTATACTACTGGCACTTTTTTTGTAAAATGAACTATGACCAAAGAATAACCGTATTCAAACATTGCTACCTATTCCGTCTTACTATTAATCAATTTTAAAAGAAAATTTATGAGACTATTTTCCAAGCCTTTGGTGGCAATGGGCACCTGCATGCTTTTTGTAAGCGTTGCATTTTTTGCATGTAAAAAAGATAATACAGGTACAGGCAATACAAATATCCCTGAGGGTAAAATGAAGTTCTCTGTTTATCTCACGGATGGGCCGTATGATTTTGAAAAAGTGTTGATCGATATCCGGCAGGTGGCAGTAAAACTGGATACCTGCCAGCGCAACGATGATGAAGACAGGGATCAACCGGGTTGCGACGAAGACCATGACCAGCGCAACAGTGATTGCGAAATATGGGATACGCTTGCTATAAGGCCTGGTGTATACGACATTCTTCAATTAAGAAATGGGCTGGACACTTTACTGGCGAGTGATTTTTTGCTGTCCGGTAAAATAAAAAGAATAAAATTTACATTGGGTGATAACAATAGTGTGACAGTTGATGGAACAGATCATCCACTGCAGCTTGTAAACGACCAGCACTTTGTTTACCTGAATTTAAAGAGAGAACATCTGGATGAATTATCTTCAGACAACTTCCAGCTTTTTCTTGATTTTAACCTCTCCCATTCTATTAAATTCTACAATGGTAAATACTGGATAAAACCTGTATTAAAACCTTTCAGTCACCGCAACAGCGGAGAAATAAGAGGTAAGGTGAGACCAGTACACTCTTTTGGAATTATAAAAGCATTTAATGGCACCGACACTGCTTTTGCAATGCCCTGGAGCGAAGGAGAATTTAAACTTCGTGGATTAGATGGCGGCACCTACAGTTTATTTATTGAAGGCAGAAATGGTTACCGTGACACAACAATTACCAATATCAGCGTAACAAAAAATAAAGATACAGATGTTGGAACGATAGAGCTTCATCAGTAAAATACATCAATAAAAAAGCTACCTCACTCCAGGTAGCTTTTTTATTATTTAGTCTTTTATACTTCGCAAAAACAATCTTGTTTTTATACCTGACTCCTTTAAATCTTCTTCCTTCCAGCTTCCAAAGCTTGATGCGGATGTGTTCAATACAGAACAGGTTTCATCTTTATCAGAAACAGACCATGTAACCCAGCTCAGCTTATGCTTCTTCATCCAGTTTATCCATTTTGTCCATTCATCCTGGTTAATGGGGCCATTACCAGTTGCCTCCATACCTGCTGATTCGGATATAAAGACAGGAATTCCCTTTGCAATAGCCGCATCAGTTCTGTCTCTCAGCGATTGTTTGTGTGTAGCTGCATAAAAATGCACTGTATACATCAGGTTATTGAAATCCTTTATTGGGTCTGCAGCCACCAGGTGAATATCCTGGTCCCAATGTGGTGAGCCAACTAAAATAATATTATTGGGATCAACTGCACGTATAGCCGTAATAATTTCAGTTGAATATGCTTTTACTTCTGCCCAGGTTTCATAATCGGGCTCATTAAATATTTCGTAGATAATATTCGGATACTGATGATAGTCCTTTGCGATCTGTGTGAAAAAAGCTTTTGCTTCTTTTAAATTAATATTGTGGCTGTGCCAGTCAACAATAACATAAATACCTTCTTTAATGGCTGCATCGATAACCGTCCGTATCATCGCAGCATGTTTTGCAGAATCCTTCAGGTATCCGCCATCCGGTTCAATACCCATTGCTGCACGTACCACGCTGCAGTTCCAGTCTTTGCGGAGCCACTTTACTGCGCTGGCAGTGTAAAACCGTGGATGAAAACAACTCCAGCCAAAACTCATCCCGTTTAGCACAACCGGTTGATTGTTTTGATCAACCAGTTGTGTGCCGCTTACTTTCAATTGTCCATGCAACTTTACCGGCTGCGCCCGGGCATAAAAAAATGTTACTAAAAAGAAAAGGATAAGGCTTACAGGTTTCGGAGGCAAATATCCTGGAGTCATGTTCATTATAAACAAAATTTTATAAAATACGGCTTCCTGTTTTGCAACTGAATTACCAAAGCCAGCACTATAATAGCACAAAATGTTTAAACATCAAAATTTATATTAAATATAGTGTGACAGACAGGTCGTTTAATTCAAAGAATTTTCTTTACTCCACAGCAAATAATAAAAAAGGGGCCGAAAGAATTCAGCCCCTACAAGTATAAGCCATGAAAATTACCTATTCTGAGTCAGCATTTTCACCTGGTTTCTTTTTTGCCTTTTTAACAGGCTTTTCAGGTGTTAACGCTATATACTGACCGTCTTTTAATTTAGTTACATTACCGCTTTTCATTTTCACCGTACCATCCACCATCACCAAAGTACCGGACGCCAGTTTTACATCTTTTTCCATCTTTGATTCTTCGCCATTTTTTATCACCACCATCTGGCCATCTTTCATCAGCAACCTGTCACTTACTTTTTTTTCTGCTTCTTCAGTTGTTGCAGCTGGTGATTTTTTTTCGCCAGGATTATTTTCTTTTACTGAAGCGTTTGTATCAGCAGCAGTTTCCTTTTGCGGTACTGCTGTCGGTTCAGGCAATGCATTGTTATTACTATTTAACGCATTTGCGGGGGTGTCAGGTATTGTATTTAACCGGCTTGTATCTCCTTGTTTCCATTTTGCTGCCGTATCAAGCGACCATTTATTTGGAGGAGTTGTATCCGGTACACTTTGCGGTGCTGTTTTCGGATAATTCTCCGTGTTCATATTAACAGGAACTGTATCCTTTGCTTCATGCGCATACATTGCGCCTGTTATTAATAAACCACTCATTAATGCCATTACTCTTTTTTTCATAATAAAGATTTTTTTGAATTAGTAGTTGAATAAATTATTGTTTGTTTAGTCAGACAATAAATTTCAAAAACTAAGCCACCGCCCTTTTTCATTTGTTAAAACAAAAAGCATGGAGTTTTTTCCCCATGCTTTATAATGATTCGTTAAAAGAAAAGAAAAATTGAGGGATGTTTTCCTCTATTGATGCTTGCAAGATATTTTACTTATTTATACAAGGCAGTCCAGCTGATCGTTTGACCGGATTTAGCTGACTTGCTGGCAGCCTCCAATATTTTTACAACAATTTCATTGGTGGCCGGTGCTGACAGATCATATGTATCAAGCTTTATGTTGCCTCTAATTACATTTTTAAAATAAATAAACGGATCATCCCTGTCTGCAGGCAATGCTTTTGCAACAATGGTTTCAGGCTCTTTTGATTCACTTTCTTTTACAACCATATTAGTTGCATCCTTACATAATACATAACCATTAACACCATATACCTGCATATCTTTCCTGTTGTAAGGCCAGTTCCACGATGCCTGGATGATCACCTGGGCCTTTTTATAGGTAAGGATTATGGTTGCTTCATCATCCACCTTTGGATATATATCCGGTTTTATTTGTTGTGTGACAGCCGTAACAGTTTCAGGATGTTCTCCTTTCATCAGCCAGGTACTGATATCTGCACCATAACATCCAAAATCAGTGAGGGCACCACCACCATTCAATACGGGGTCAGTCAGCCAGTCGAGGAATTCTTTGTTGCAACCAATTTCTTTTGGACCCTTATGACCCGTATGAAAAACAACCTTGCGTATATCTCCAATCGTTTTTTCTTCCTTTACTATTTGCCAGGCTTTTTCATTGCTGCCATACCAGGTGGTCTCATAATTGGTCATTAAAATAATATGATGCTTTTTTGCAAGTGACAGCATTTTTTCAGCATGCTCAACACTTACAGCCATTGGTTTCTCCACCATTACATGTACACCAAGCGGCGCACAATACTCCACCACTTTCAAATGATCAAAGATCGAATTGAAAGCGAGTACAGCCTCCGGCTTTACCTTTTGCACCATTTCCTCCATGCTGCTGTAAACTATATTCATATTATAGCCGTGTTGCTTTGAATAACGTTCTGCCATATCCCTGTCCGGTTCTGCAATACCTACAATTTCAATATCACCTTTTTTTTCCCGGCCCAGTATCCAGTGCACGTGTGCATGAGAAAGCCCAACGATAGCAACCCTTAATGGTTTGGCCGGCAGTGTATCTTTTTGTGCAAAAACCTGTAACAGCAGGTTTGTAAAAATCAAAATCAGCAGCAGTTGTTTCATGACAAGGAATTTTATAATTGTATTTATTAATTACGGTGAAGATAAAGCCCCAGCACATTACCGGCAGGGTCACTAAAGCTGGCAACAACATAAGGCGCATTCATATCAGGTGGCAGAATGATCTTACCGCCATTGTTTATTATAGCAGTTACAGTCGCTTTCATATCGTATACCATGATATGAATTGTCAACCCGGCGCCTGTATGTGGCGTTCTGTCTTTTACAAAAGTGCCGCTTACTTCAGTTACAGCATCATCAAAACTGGTGTCGCCTTCTCCGTTATTACGTATATGCCAGCCAAAAACATTTTCATAAAAAGCAGCTGACTGCTCAATATCACCGGCAGGTAATTCTATATAACAAATTTTGCCATTCCCAAAAGTTGGTTGTTTGTCTTCCATGAAATAAATATTTAACTAAAATAAGGTATACGGTTGAATTGGATATTTTTTTCCTCAAACAGGGTATCGGCATCCATAAAACCCCGCTGTTATATACAGATTTTTTTGGTTTACTAATTGCAGTTTAATTAATGGAATAAATCCATTTAAAATGTCAGAAATAAAAGATCTTTCAAGAGAAAATGCGGCCTCCAAATTAAAAGAGCTGGCAGAAAATATAAAGACATGTATGTTTTGCACCAATCTTTCAAAAGAGCCTGCTTCGGTGCGGCCAATGGGTATCTCAAAAGTAGATGAATTAGGGAATCTCTGGTTTTTAAGTAATGCAGAAAGTCATAAAAATGATGAAATAAAGAACAATGATACTGTACAGCTGATATTTGCCGATCCATCCAGTTCAAAATTTATGACTGTATATGGTGAGGCTGATATACTGAAAGACCAGGTCTCGGTCGATGAAGCATGGACGCCTATTGCAAAAGCCTGGTTTACCGAAGGAAAAGATGATGCTAACCTTACAGTAATAAAAGTTCATCCCTCCATTGCTTATTATTGGGATACACAAAATGGTAAGATGATTACCCTGCTGAAAATTGCAGCGGCGGCTATATCTGGCAAACCAATGGATGGCGCTGTGGAAGGAAAACTAACAGTAGACAAAATTCAAAAGGATTAAAAGCATATTGTATGAAAAAGATCATTATAGCACTGGATTACGAACCCGCTGCTGAAAAAGTGGCTGATGAAGGTTATGCCTTAGCCAAAAAATTGGGTGCAGAAGTAATGCTTCTGCATGTTGTTGCTGAACCGGCTTACTATTCAAACCTCGAGTATTCACCTGTAATGGGATTTGCCGGTTTTGGCGGGCCAGATATACTGGAAGCTGAAATAAACCTGAAAGAAGAGGCTCAACGTTTTCTGATCAATTCCCGGTCACATCTCGGTGATGAATCCATTAACACAAGCGTAGTGGAAGGGGATTTTTCCGAGGCCATTTTAGATGCAATAAAAGAATTTGATGCAGACCTGTTAGTAATGGGTACACACAGCAGGCGTGGTTTTGAAAAATTACTGGTTGGCAACCTGGCGGCCAAAATGCTGAATGTAATTACGATTCCATTACTGGCAATACCAACCAATTAAATACCAGCGCTCAATAATTATAACTAAAAGGCAAACTGTACCTGTAAAATTTACCTTCGAAATTTTATCGTAAAAACTATACCGTATGAAAACAGGTACTTGCATAACTATATTGATCAGTCTGCTTGTTGCAGGCTGTAACAGGCCGGATGAAAAGCCTGCAAAAAAAGTGGTGATAAAGAAGATCGTTGAAAGAAAAAAACCAGCCGTTGCTGTTAGCTACCATAAAGAAAACGGCAGAAAATGGTTGAAGCAGCAAACAAGCGCATCAGTAAAACAATTGATAGCCACCATTAACAGAACAGATATTCAGCACCTGGAAAATATTGACAGCATTATTATCCCCAATGATTTTTCAGCAGACATTGCTTATTATCTCCCTTTTCCATTTGAAGTGCCGGCACTGCAAGATGTTTCTAAAATAATTTTCTTCTCCTACCCCACACAATCTTTTGGCGCCTATGAAAACGGCACATTGGTGTACACAGGTGCCACGAATATGGGCAGAAAAAATGATCAGACGCCTACAGGTATTTATTATACAAACTGGAAAGCAGCAGAAACAACCAGCACTTTCAATGATGAATGGACCCTGAAGTGGAACTTCAATATAGAAAACAAACTGGGTATTGGCTGGCATGAGTACGAAATGCCCGGTTATCCTTCCTCTCACTCCTGCCTGAGGCTGCAGGAAAAAGATGCCCGTTATCTTTATACCTGGGCCGATCAGTGGATATTAAATAGAGATACTGTACAGGTGAAAGGCACGCCGGTAGTGGTTTTTGGCTATTATGATTTTAAAGCACCCAAACCCTGGCTTTCGTTAACAGGCAATACACATAGGCTGGATATTGCTGTAAGTGAAATTGAAAAACTGGTAGCTGCAGCGCTGCCGTTGATACTAAATGAACAGGAGAAAAGACTTGCGCAAGCTGCTCCCTGATTAAAGTATTTAAGGTTTACTGAGTTATCTTCGCCTCAGATTATCCAAAACAAATACTCAATTGACAAAGAAAGGGAAGCTGCTTAAACGTATTGCCTGGATACTGCTCAGCGGATTTATCATAATGAACATCGTTGCATTTTTTCATGCCTACAAGTTTACCCATTATGCAGATAACAATATCAAAAAAACGGCAACGCCCGGCAAACTAACAACGGCGGAAAAACTTAAAACACTCCTGTTCGGTGTAAATAACCCCCGGCCTGAAAACAGGAAGAAACCTAAGGGTCAATATGAAACAATTGTTTTGCAGAGCAACCGGAAAATTGAATGCTGGTATTTGAAAAAACAAATTACCGAAAGAAAAGACGCTGTAAAAGGAACTGTAATTATATGCCATGGCTATGGTGGAGACAAATCATCCATGCTTGATAAAGCAGCATTTTTTGATACGCTCCATTACAACAGCTTTCTTATTGACTTTATGGGCAGTGGTGGTTCCGAAGGCAATACAACAACTATAGGATATAAGGAAGCGGAACAGGTAAAAACGGCTTATGACTACCTGCAGCAACAGGGTGAAAAGAATATTTATCTGTTTGGATCTTCGATGGGATCAGTAGCAATAATGAAAGCGGTCAGCGACTACAACTTACAACCCAAATGCATTATAATTGAATGCCCGTTTGGAAGCATGTATAAAACAGTTTGTGCAAGATTCAATAATATGCATGCACCAACCTTTCCAATGGCAGGATTACTAATATTCTGGGGCGGTATTCAAAATGGTTATTGGGCATTTAGCCACAACCCAGTTGAATATGCCCGCAAGATCAGCAACCCTGTTCTGCTAATGTATGGCAACCGGGATAAAAGCGTAAGCCGGGAAGAAACAGATGAGATTTACGCAAACCTCAAAGGTCGCAAAACTTTACAGGTATTTGAGCTGGCCGGTCATGAAAATTACCTTGCAGGGATGTATAAACAAGACTGGATAAATGCAGTAACAAAATTCCTTGATACACGGTAAATGATTAGCATTTGAAATTGAGTTCGCTTACCCTGTAAAATAAAAAAGAAGTTGCTACAAGAGTGTAACAACTTCTTTATAAAAATCAGGTCAAACTTTAATTCACCACCTCCACCCACTTGCCATTCACCCCGGCATTGATCGTATTATCATACATGGCTGCTGTATAAACACCCGGCATAAAATACCTGCCAAGATAAGCCGCATTCAACTGCACATAATAAGTGAGTGTTTCATTTTCACTGATATCAAAATAAGTGTACACCCTGTCATCCCTGATATCCTGGTAAGTGGATACAGATGATTTAAATGCACCTTCCCCACCCGTCATCCTTGCATTGAGTATCTCCCAGCCGCTGGGGAATATTTGGGAAAGCGCCATCTCATCATAACGCCCACGCTTACCCGTATTGGTGATCACAACCTTTGCCACAAAATCACTGCCCTGCGACAGCTTGCTTATATCAAGCGTCTTACCATCCTGGCTGGCATAACTCACATTCATAGTAAGCACAGCCGGGTTGTTGTTAACTTTTAAACTGTCGCCGCTCAGCGGTTGCCCCTGTGTGATCAGCCGGACATACAATATATTATTACCGTTGTTCCTCACATTTATACTGCTGCTGCCCTTCTGCACATTTACTGGCAACTGTCGTATATATGCTGCTGAGTTGATATCAGTTGGTTTACCGCCAATGGTTGCCTTTGCAATGATCTTTGAACCAGAGGGGTTCTTACCACAATATTTTGCAATGGCGATTAATGAATAGGCCGTTGTTTGCGTACTGTACCAGTAATCCTGTGAAAGTTTGCCGGCAATGGTTGGTAACAACTGCGCTGCCTGTGTTCGTCTGCCCAGCAACGTTAGTGTCTCCAGCACCATGGCCTGGTCACGGAGGTCAGAACCAAAAGTGAAGCCCGGCTTAGTTCTTGGAGCAAATGTTGTTGGCAGGCCGCTGATAAGTTCCAGCGCAATATTATCCTGGCCACCTAATTTATAAGCAGCTGCCAGCCGCCATTTTGCCTCGGCGGACAGGTACTTAAACTCTTTCAGGCGGTTCATAGCACCCAGTTCCGGCGCTTTTGCCAATGCAAGCGTAAACAAGCGGTAAGCCTGGTCAAGATCAGCACCATAATAATTCTCGCTGGTAATGGTCCAGCTGTTGGCCCTGCCCCGCTGGAAATTTTTCCATTGCTGCAGCATATAATCACTTACAAAATATCCATTGGCCTGTGCCTCCAGTAAAAAGTGTCCGGCATAATTGCTGCCCCATGGATCACTTTCTGTCATACCGGGCCAGTAACTAAAGCCTCCATCAGGCCGCTGGAAATT
Organism: Ferruginibacter sp.; assembly: GCA_047600665.1. Taxonomy (GTDB): domain Bacteria; phylum Bacteroidota; class Bacteroidia; order Chitinophagales; family Chitinophagaceae; genus Ferruginibacter. The sequence goes on along the minus strand of JASGKJ010000001.1, from coordinate 487,718 downwards.
CTGCAAACGAAGAATACCGCTCTTTACATTTTTATCGACCTGCGCTTTTTTATAATCATCTAAATCTGTAAGCTGGTTTAACACAAGTTGTGGAAATACAGCCGAGGTTGTTTGTTCAATACAGCCATGCGGATATTGTATCAAATAATCCAAACGCTTCTGCAGGTTCATTGGTGGCACACTCGATATTTCAACAACAGCTGTACTTGTAGCCGGTGAACCGATCGCTGATGCAGCAATGTTCCATTGCTGCCCCGCATTTAAAACCATTTCGCTTACACTTGTTACGGGTGGATTGGGATTACGGATCTCCAGTTCCACCTCGTAGTTGGCTTTTTCTCCACCGCTGCTCGCCAGCAGTTTCACTTTACCAATGCCCGTATTGGGTTTAACACGAACATCGAAGTATGCCATCTGCTCCCCTGTTTGTGTAAAGCTGATGTTTTGTGTATTGGTGCCAACTACTTCCAGGTATGGATTTGATTGCAGTGAAAGATTTACATTTTTAATATTATTCTCCATTGCAAAAACGGTTACAGGCAGCTTGATCGTTTCACCGGGGCCAAGCACACGTGGCATAGTAGCCAGCAGCATCAATGGCTTTTTAACCGCTACATTTTTTTCTGTAAAGCCGTAACTGCCTTTGTGTGCCGCCACAATCATTGCCCTTACCGAACCTATATAAGATGGCAGGGTGAAGGTTTTTGTTTGTTTATCGCCTTTGCTCAAATGAAAAGGCCCCAGGTAAGCAACAACTGGTTTAAAGCGGTTAGCAGTTTTTTGTTTCACGGGTCCACCCTCCGCATCACCACCAATGGTCAGTATCCTTTCCAAACCGCCGCTCCAGGCACCGATCACGTAATCAAACATGTCAAAGCTTTTTACACCCAGTGCTTCCCTTGCATAAAAAGCACTGTGCGGATCGGGTGTTTTAAACCTGGTAAGATCAAGCAGCCCTTCATCCACTATCGCCACACAGTAGGTCATTTCCTTTCCTTCCTGTTCACTAACGGTAAAGCTTGCCTGCTGTTCTGGTCGTATGGAAGATGCAATATTGATCACCGGTTTTAAAATGGTATTCTTATCTTCTATTAATATTGGAATGCTGCCGTACATGCGGATCGGGAGATCATTCACCGTTTGCGCATGTGGCTGCAGCAGGCTTACCGTTGCATATATGTTGGGCGCCATCCCCTGCTCTATATCAAATTTCACCTGCGTTTGCCCGGGATCTGTTTCTTTCCAGAATGTTTTGATCACTCTGCTGCCGCTTTCCAGGCTTACCAGCACACGACCACCTTTACTGCTGGGAATATTCAATATAGCTTCGTCACCCACATTGTATTTTTCTTTATTGCTGCTGAAAGAAAGCATGGTGGCAGCCGTCTGGTCTTCATCACCGCCACCACGGCTTTGCCAGGCCGGGTCATCAATATAAAAAGCGGAGCCAGTCATATGACCACTGCTTACATCTTTTACCAGCAGCAGGTAGCGGCCCCATTCGTTGGGAGAGGTTTTAAACTGCCACTGCCCCTTACCGTTAGTTACCCTTACTGTATCACTTTTGATGAGCTTGTTATAACTGTTCTGTGTAAAATTGCTCAGGTTATCGCCATTATCATCCCACCACCAGCGCCACTGGATGCGGTAGAACTGCACTTCCAGCTGCCTGGTACCACCAACAGGATTACCCTTTGCATCCACATCAGCCAGTTCAGCTGTATGCGTTTTGCCCGCCAGCAAATAATTAAATGGTTTTTCTCCTTCAGGCAACTTAAGACCTGCATAACTTTCGTAAGGGCTGTAAGGCATGCTTACATTGTCGATACTGAATGCGCCACCTGGTTCAAATACTTTCACCAGCAGGTTGGCGGTGAGCATACCGGGCGCTGCTTCATCCGTTTCAAAGTCTGGGTTCAGCGAAGCATTACCGGTTTCATCCAGGGTACCGTCATACATGGTCTTTGTCTGGGTGGAATAATCCGAGGTAGGGTTATCAAAAACATAACCGGCAAATTTTGCAAAGCTGGTTTGCTTGGCATACAACGATGCATCCACTTTTGCTTTCAGGTTTTTTGCTACTGCGCCAAACAACCATTTGGCGTTAAGTGAACCGGCAGTGGTACCACCAGTACCAAGCAAAGGATCTTTACCAAAATCCACGTTTATTTTTAAACGGTTGGGCATTACCGTTTCTACTTTAATGCGTTTTTCAAAAACCGCACCGCCACATTTTACCTTTGCCAGCCAGTTACCTGTAGGAGAACCAGCATCCGTATTGGTTTTAAACAGAAAGAAACCATCTTCTGCGCCGCTTTGCACTGCATGTTTATACAACTGTCCCTGTGGTGTATACAAACTAAATTCAACAGGATGATCTTTTGGCAATTTCCCTTCCCTGTCTTCAATGATACAGTTAATGAACATTGTATCACCCGGCCGCCATACACCCCGTTCACCAAAGATGAACCCTTTGATGCCATTTTTTACTTCTTCACCGCTTACATCAAAGCGGCTCAGGGCAAGTGAATTACCATCATCCAGCCTTAGATAACCACGTTCCTTATCTTTTTTAGCCACCAGCAGGTAGGGCTTACGCTTTAATTCTATATCAGCAAAACCATTGGCACCGCTTTTACTCCTGTTAATAATGGTTTGCTGGTAATCCAGCACCTCCAGCTCCACTTCTTCCATCGGGTCGGTGGTAAGTATATTGGTAACAGCCACGGATAAACGATTGTCATTACTGCGTTTTGCAGTCAGGCCAATATTGCTCGCCAGTATATTCCGGGTGGCCCAGCGGTCCTTGTTATAATAAGATTTACTCGTGGGGTCATCCCGGCGCTCCCAGTTATACCCATAAGGATAATAAGTATCATACCTTCTCCAGAACTCTTCATCATCATCCACTCCAGTTTCATTTTCATCGCTGTAACTGTAATATTCCTCTTCTTCATCATCACCCGATTTTTGCGATGTATCCACTTTTGAATAAAGGCTGTACTCCGGCCGGAAGCCGATGGTGACATGGTAAATAGCTCCCTGTTCTGTTTTCAAAAATTTATCAATGTCCAATGAAAAGCGCTGGCGCTTGTGCAGGTCAAGTGTTTTGTCATCATCCAGCCGCAATGTTTTTTGAACAATGGGCTTTGCCACACGCCGCAATGAACTGCTTCCATCCAGTGTATTATCCTGCAAAAACCTTGGTACATTATTTTCATAAATTTTAATAATGCTGATATCCACCGCACTGAGATTAACCGATTCAAAAGGCAATACCAACCTGCCTGAATTGGGGAGGATATTACCCTTGCCATGGATCTTAACCGAAGGCAGTTTATTTTCAAAATTCACGTTGGAAGTAAAACCCAGTTCCAGTATATCGCCCCAGGTATTTTTTATACCGCTGTTAATGTTCACAGTGTAGTTTCCATCAAGGTTACCACTGGCAAATACTTTTACCTCGCTGCCGTTGATCGTATAAGAAACATCACTTTGATTGCTGATAGAAAGCAACCCTGTAAGGTCCTGCCCTATTGCAACCGGGTCGCTAAACTGTACCGATGCATATTGCTGGGCATCATTCATAGCCATTACATTCAACACTTTAAAATCTCCGGCAGCAGGTACAGCCACCTGTTTGTCTCCCTTTACATCAATACCCGCTGACTTACCATTCCAAACAAGGTTCAGATTACTTGTATTTCCAAGTCTTTCTATCCCCTCAACTGTGTAGAGGTGTGACTTTGCCGCATCATTGTGCTGCCAGGTAATTTTCAGTGGTTTGTTATTTTGCGTGGCGGAAACAATATTTTCAACAGATTTTCCATCTTCAATATCGGCGGTTTCCAGTTCCCCGCTTAAAAACATGCGTCCTTTTGCAGCAGCGCTTCGTAAACCAAAGTCTTTTACCACAAATGCCGGCTTTACAGTCTGGATATTGAACTTAAATTCTTTGAACTTACTCTCACGGATAGTCGTAATTTTTCCCAGTTTAAAATTCACTTCGTACAACTGGTCAGGTTTTAGTTTTTCATTGGGCTTAAATTCCACGGTGGTGGCATCTATCCAGGTGGTCTTGCCTTTTACGGAAGGGGTAAAATCAAATAACTCCTCCTTTACCTCTTCCCCTACAGCATGGGTGGTGTTTACTGCACTGGCAAGCTGTATGCGTACTGCAGCAGTTTTGGATACAATACCGGTGGTGTAGGCATCGATGTACCTGCTGAAAGCAGGGTCCACTTCGATCCATTTGGAACGGTTACATGAAAAAAGAATGGCTACTGCTGTACAATACAACAGGGGCCGCAAAAAAGTTACACTGAACTTTTCAGGGCATTTGGCAGCATCGGCTTCCATATATTTTTATTGATTTGGTGTTCAGCAAAACCAGGACGGCTTTGCTGGTTGGTTACATAAATTTTATACTATTTTTTGATATGTACAAAAACTTATGAAAATAAATTTTTGTTAAAGGGGCTGGCAACCACGGTGCAATTCCCGGCAGCTGTTCCGGCTATCACTGCAAGCCACGCCTGCAGCGTGGGCTTTCCGTTCTATCCGGAAGCCCGTGGGTAGCAGATCTTTACCGGGCAAGCAGGACACACAGTATGCTGTAGTACCATATTCCGGTATTAAATTGAACAGAAAACAATACATTAGTAACCGGAAGAAAAGTATTGTCAAATCATCAAACTGAAAAATATGCGCTCATTAATACTGCTATCGTTATTATCCGCCCATTTTGTAACAACCGGGCAAACGATAGACAAAGCCTACAGCAACTATGATTTCGTTGCCGGTGAAAAAACAATTTTTGAAGACCATAATCCTGCAGACCTGAAGGATAAAACACATACACAGTGGATCATAAAAGAAGGCCAGGCTTCCACAATAGAATTTGATGGGGAAAAATGCATATCGATAGATGCTTACTATACAAAACTGGCACCTGTTCTTTTTAGCTTAAAACAATTGCCGGACAGTACTTCTATTGAGTATGACACCTGGCTGGATGCAGGTTACGACGGCAATCCCGGCATTGAGATACATTTAATGAATGGTGATAATGAAGAAGTGATAACCCCCAACAAACACAGTCTTAGTGTTGCTTACCCCGGCGACGGCAGGGAGTCGAAGGATAACCCGGAGGAATATTTTGGTGAAAATAAATTCTATAACAGGTGGGTGCATATTTCCATTGCTCAACTGGCTTCCCATCTTACCGTATACCTGGATCAGTATAAAATGATCGACATTACCGACTCCAGGATCAAGCCCAATAGCATCGTTGTATCGGGTAACAGTTCACAAAACATGAAGATATTACTGAAAAATTTCAGGGTGGCGACAGGGTTTCCTGGTAAGCTGATTTTTGATCACAACAAATTCATTACACATGCCATAAAATTTGATGTTAACAAACACGAATTAAAGCCGGAAAGCATTACCCTGATTAAACAGGTGTATCAATACTTACAGCAAAACCCTGGTGATAAATTAGAGATCGGCGGGCATACTGACAGCGACGGAACTGCCGGGTATAACACAACACTCTCCCAGCTCAGGGCCGAAGCAGTAAAAGCACAACTTGTATCAATGGGTATCGATAAGGAAAGATTGCAGGCAAAAGGATACGGTCAATCTAAACCGATCGACGATAAAAATACAGTGGCCGCAAAAGCTATGAACCGGAGAGTGGAGTTCACAAAACTTTAAACAGCTTATATTGAAAACCGCAGTAACAATTATATCATTATTTTTTATACAAACAGTTGCCTTTGCACAATCACAACTGGCGTGTGCAAGAACCGGTTTACAGTCAGTAAATGTTTACGATTCCTCTAAAACAAGGATCATCGGTACCATTAACAAGGAAACCTATTTTTACTACGACACCATTATTGGCAACTGGTTTTCGGTAAGTTCTTATGGTGGCTTCTGTAATAAAAATGAGGTACAGGTTTTTGCGGCGCTTACAGGCAAACAGCAAAAGCAAAAGATCACCGCTGTAATAAAGAAATTCCTTACCATTTGCCAGCAGGGAAACATGCCTTTTACGGATAGTTCAAAAGGTATATATGATACTGTTTACATACCAAAATGGCAATCTTATTTTGACGCCACATTTGAGCCCATACTGAATGAATTTTTCGGCTATTATAACACGACAAAAGACACGGTAACGCTTTTAGATTTTTTAAAAATAGGCAGCTGCAGTCCTGACGGCGCCTTTGGGATGAGTTTTGATTATATAACCGGTCATTGCTATGATATTAATAAAACCCTTTTTGCCAGGCAGGTTCGCAGCATAAAGAACAGGGAACAAAGAAACCAGGCTAAAAGAACACTATTAAACAGTGGTATAACAGTGTACTATAATGTAAAATTCCAGCGGCAGAATAAGGCAGCAGCTGAAATTGCCGGTCTTGTGAACCGGGAACAGCAACTGGCTAAGAAACTTCTGCAATAACTGGTATGAACAGACGCTGTTCAGGAAATAAAAGACTATCTTAAACATTATTTATAAACTCCTGTATACGGTTCTTTAATTGCTTGTCTATGAGAAATAACACAGTTGCTGAAAAACCGCACTACCCTATTCTTGATGGCCTGCGTGGTGTGGCTGCTATTATGGTAGTAGCCTTTCATCATTTTGAAGCACATGCTGCCAGCCGTTTTACACAGATCATCAACCATGGTTATATGGCGGTGGATTTTTTCTTCCTGCTGTCCGGTTTTGTTATTGGCTACGCCTACGACGACCGCTGGAGTAAGATAAGCATTGGCGAATTCTTCAAGCGCCGTCTTGTACGGTTGCAGCCAATGGTGGTGATGGGCATGCTCATTGGTGCTGTTTGTTTTTATTTCCAGGATGGCGTTTTATGGCCGGGCATACATGAAGTACCTGTTTGGAAAGTGATTGCCTGCATGCTGGTTGGTTTTTTAATGCTGCCCTTACCTACCTCAATGGAAATACGGGGCTGGACTGAAATGTACCCGCTGAACGGGCCGGGCTGGTCATTATTCTTTGAATACATTGCAAACATACTCTATGCAGTTATAGTGAGAAGATTTTCAAAATTGCTGCTTGGTATATTAGTGTTTTTATCCGCAGCAGCACTGGTACATTATACAGTAACAGGCCCAACAGGTGATGTTATCGGTGGCTGGTCGCTTGACCCTGCACAGTTAAGGGTTGGTTTTACCAGGGTGATGTTTCCTTTCTTTGGAGGATTGCTGCTTTGCCGCATGGCCAAACTTATACATGTAAAAAATGCATTTTTCTGGTGTAGTCTTTTAACCATTATAGCTTTATCGTTACCAAGGTTTGGTGACGCCAATAGTTTATGGAAGAACGGGCTCTATGAATCCATCGCTATTATTTTCATCTTTCCATTTATTGTTTGGCTGGGTGCCGGTGGAACGGTGCAGGGTAAGTTTGCTTCCCGTATCTGCAGGTTCTTTGGAGATATTTCCTACCCCATTTATATAACACATTACCCCATTATTTATATCTATACAGCATGGGTGGCAAACAATAAAATGCCGCTTGAAAAAGCGCTTCCTGTAACTATTGGCAGTTTTATCGGGTGTATTGTTTTGGCATATGCCTGCCTGAAACTATATGATGAACCGGTGCGGAAATGGTTAAAGAAGAAATTCATGCAATAATTATAAAGGACAAAATTTCAAATAAAGTATTGCCTGTACAATTCAATACTGGCCCTCATTCCATCCACAAAATAATTTATCTCTTAATCAGGTGGAGAAAATAAAATAAAAAGCAGTTATAACAACGGTAAGCAGGATTATGAAATAAACAGTTGCAATCAATTGTGTATCTTTCTTAAATATACCCGGCGCAAAAAGCAATAACAAGGATAAAGCCACCGGGATGATGCACATAGCTTTACTGAACCAATCTGCCGTTAGTACGCCAATATTTTCTTTCTCGTAGGCACATCCGTACTTGTAGGTTAAACGAATAGCCTTTTTAAACAGGAATGAACGGTTGATATAAAATGAATCCCCGTTGTTTAACCTGGCATCGAGCCAGTATGGTACTTTATATTGGCGGTCTGTACTGTCAAAAATAAAATAGGTAAGGTGTGATAGAAGTTACATGTCTTCCCCCCGATTTTTCAAACCTTTTGTAAGCGATCACCAGGGGTTCAGCTTTGCCCGACACCAGGCTATTGTCGGCATAAAGCAGCGAAACAATTATAAGTGCAGCTACGGCAACCACAATAGCTGTCCGGCGGCTGATTTCGTTGTACACTGTTTGCGGCATTGGTTTTAGTGGGCTATAAAAATAATGGATATTATTTTATAAGCTGACAAGGTTTTTAAAACGAATGGGGCGCCGAAGGCGCCCCTGCTTTTAATTCTATAACCAAGAGAGAAAGTTGAATATCGTAGTTAGTTCATTATTAAGTATTCAATAGTTTAACACAGTATACATACTGATACCAGCATATTAATTTAACTGCCCCATGTAAAAATCAAGTATCTTTTTACGAAGCAGGTATTCATATTTTGCAATGATCAGGTTGGCTTTGGCACGGTCCATATTATTTTTTGCAATTAAAAATTCAGGAGAGTTGATAACGCCATTTTCAAACCGGAGAGCGGAAATCCGGAATGATTCTGTATACGCATCCACCTGCTGCTGCAACGCCTGGTAACGCTTGTACACGCCGTTGATATTGATGAATGCCTGTTCAATACCCTGCCTTAACTGCAGCTTGATATTATCAGCGATCAATTTGAAATTCTTTTCATCATTCCTTGCAAGTTTAACAGCGCTGTTTACACGGAATGCATTGAATATAGGAATACGCACACTCACGCCAAAGCCCCGTGAAATATTATTTTTGAACTGGCTGCCGTAGGTAATGGGTGTGCTTTCAAAATCAGCCCGCTTGGTAATAACCGGCAGGTTAGCCCCGTTGTATACCACGTAATCACCCGTGGGAACATCCGTGGTACCGGTCATATTATTCAGCATGGCCGCACTGGAATAATTAGTGCTGGCACCACCAAACAATGAAACAGTTGGATACCTTGCAGCAGCAGCAACCTTAACCGCAGCGGCAGCGCTGTTCACACGAAAATCAGCTGCTTTTACTGATGCCAGTTTCTGCAATGCCATTGAATAAATTTCATCAGGCATGGTAACAAACTGCTGAATATCTTCAGTAACACCTGCCCTGTCGAGCTGCAGTTTATCATTATAAGGCACATTCATTAATTGAGTTAATGTTAAGAGGCTTGTTGCATAATCATTTTCCGCATTCACCAGGGTGATTTGATCTCCGGCATACTGTCCTTTCAGATCACTCACATTACCCGGTGGCGTGGCACCTTCCTGTCCAACAATATTCAGCCTGTCAACCTGTTGCTTGGTTACATCCGCCTGCTGTCTTGCCAGCGCAATAGCATCCTGGTTATTCAGTACCTGTAAATAAGCTAGGATAACCTGCAGCGTTAGTTCATCTTTACGCTGTTGCCATTCCATGGTGGCGCCCGCAAAAGCCATTTCGTTTTGCTTAATGGTATTCTTTAACTGGAATCCTGAGAATACCGGCAGCGAGGCCTGCACGCTCATATCGCTTGACTTCAGCTGCTGGTTAATATAACCGTTAGTGAACGGGTCGATGGTACGGCCGTTATTAATACTGTAGTTATAAAAAGAATTCACCAGTGGCAGGCGGTTGTTCTTTGCCTGTTTATAATTTACCTCAGCGCTGCTTTTCAGCACTTCGCTCTGCTGCACACCTATATTGTTCTTTAATGCCGTATCAATACAGTCTTTTAACGTAAGCTGTGTTGTTTGCGCATTTGAAACAAAGGCTGCAACTAAAAACCCCGTGATCAATAAATATCTTTTTCGCATGTTCATCAATGTTATATTTTGTTTTTCCGGCTTTGGAATAAGTGGCGGCACCGTTGCGTCGCACACTTGTACAGTACCGCTATACTTATCTTTTCTACTTTAGCTGGCAGTATTTTCTATCCTGCCATCCAGCAAATGAATGATCCGTTTTCCATACCCTGCATTTTTTTCAGAGTGTGTTACCTGGATAATGGTCACACCTTCATTATTCAGTTCCCTGAACAGCTCCATGATCTCCTCTCCCTGTTTTGAATTGAGATTACCTGTTGGTTCATCTGCCAGTATCAGTTTAGGTTTGCTGATCAGCGCCCTGGCTATACCAACCAGTTGCTGCTGGCCACCACTCAGCTGTGTTGGAAAGAGGTCTTTTTTACCAACAATGTTAAAGCGGTCCAGTATATCAGCCACCAATGCTTTTCTTTCGGATGATTTCACATCCTTATAAAGCAGGGGTGTTTCAATATTTTCATATACGGTTAGTTCATCTATCAGGTGATAGGCCTGGAACACAAAACCTATATATTGTTTGTACAACTGGGAGCGTTGTTTTTCTTTCATTTTATGCACTGATTCATGAAAGAAATTATATTCTCCCTCGTTAAATTCATCCAGCATGCCGATAACATTCAGCAAAGTTGATTTTCCTGATCCTGATGGTCCCATGATGGAAACAAATTCTCCTTCGCCGATCTCCAGGTTAATATCCTTTAATAAAAAAGTGCGGTTGGCGCCTGTATTAACCCACTTAAAAATGTTCTTTAATTGTATCATATCGTTTGTTTCCGCTAAATTAATAAATGGCTGTACTTTAAATCCCCTTCTTGCGGATGCTAAGGTTATTCAACCACCATGCCAGTCGTAAAACCCTTTACTGGCAAGGGGTTTATATTTCAACCGGTTATAAAAGTGTGCGAAAACGGACAGTTTTTGTTTGATAGCGGACACAAAATCACTCTGTCCGTAGGCTTTTTACCGGGTTGGCCATGGCAGCCTTTATGGCCTGGAACCCTACTGTAAAAAAGGCAATTAAAACGATCAGGAGACCTGCCGCAGCAAATACATACCAGCCGATACTGGCTTTATCTGCAAAACCCTGCAGCCATTTCTGCATGGCAAACCAGGTAACCGGTATTGCAACCAGTGCAGCGATCAGGACCAATTTTGCAAAATCTTTTGACAATAGCAGGATAATACTGGTAACGGAAGCGCCTAAAGTTTTTCTTATGCCTATTTCTTTTACCCGTTGCCGGGTTACAAAAACGGTGAGCCCAAACAAACCAAGACAGGCAATAATAACAGCTATAACGGTGACAACAGACACCACCATTCCCGCCCGCCGGTCTGCATCAAACTGTTTTGAAAATAATTCATCTGCAAAGCGGTATTCAAAATTACCCTGCGGAAAAACTGCATCGTAGGTTGTTTTTACAAAAGCGATTGTTGAAGCAAGATCTGCTCCTGTAATTTTTACGGAGTATTTCCGGTATTCATCATTTCTTTGAAAAAATACATAAGGCTCCGCTTCATACTTTGTACTGTGATGCCTGAAATCACCGGTGATACCCACCACTATAAATTCATCCCCTAGTAATATCAACCGCTGGTTCAACGCATCAGCAGGCTTATCATAATTCAGTTTTTTACAGGCCGTTTCTGTCAGCAGGATGGAACGGTTATCAGCAATATTATCTTTTGAAAGATCACGGCCATATTTTACAGGTATCTCGTATTGTGCAAGAAAACCCGGTTCTATTGCATTGGCAGCACAGGTAATGCTTTGTCCTGTAACAGCACCAGGTTCAGCAAATTTTCTGATGGCAGGCGTCCACTGCTCTTCATCGCCTGGCACTATATGAGAAGCCGTTACTTTTTTAACCGCAGGATTATTTAAGAGCTGCTGTTTGAACACGAGGTATTTTTCGTAGGCTGCCGAGTCATTTGGCAGCGGCGCCCTTACCACGAGAGCACCTGCAAGATTTAACCCCAGCTTTGCATTTTGGATGTGTTTTAATTGTAACAGCACCACCGCCGTGCTAATGATCAGCACTGTTGAAACTGTAAACTGGAAAACGATAAGTGATTTACGCAGGGTGTTTCCTCCTGTGGTTGACAGCTTTTCATTCTTCAATGCTTTTACAGGAGAGAACTTTGATAACACAGAAGCAGGGTAAGCAACACTGGCCAGTACAGCCAGTATTATAAACAGGGACAAAGCGGCCCAGGTATATAATGGTATCGAAATATTTTTACCAGTAAAGGAAGATAGCAGCGGCTGCAATAAATAACTAGCGAGCAGCGCTATTACCAATGCCATACTGTTCAGCAGGAAGGCTTCTGTCAGAAACTGGATGATCAAATTTTTCTTCACTGCACCAATGGCTTTGCGGACACCAATTTCTTTTGTCCGTTTTATTGCCATGGAAGTACTTAGGTTGATGTAATTTATCCAGGCCATCGCCAATACAAATATGGCGATGATCATAAAATAATTCACCATGCGCCCACTGCCGGTTGGTTTTATTTCATGAACCAGGTCTGACCAAAGATAGATGTCCTTTACAGGCTGTAACAGCAACGCATGCCGCATATTCCGCTGGGCAAAAGCCTGCTCATGGTTGTTTACAAAATCAGATCTTGTTATTTTTTGTTCAAATGCCGGGACATCCGTTTGCGGCTTCAGCAGAACATAGGTATAGAAATCACGCCATTGCCAATCCTGCAAATAGCCCGGGCGGGTATAGTATGTATTGAATGAAACAAAAATATTTCCCTGCAGGTGTGATTGCTCGGGTATATCATCAAAAACTGCTGTTATTAAAAAGTCACGCTGTGCAAAATGGTTTTCAATACGGATGGTCTTGCCGGTGCAGTTTGCTGTTCCATAATATTTTTTTGCAACAGATACTGCAATGGCTGCGCTGTTAGGTTGTGTTAAAGCCTTTGTTGCATCACCATCCAGCACATTCACCGAAAAAAATTTGAAGAAAGCTTCATCAGCAAAATACAGTTTATCTTCCCTGAAATGTTGTGTGCCTACCTGCACCATGCCCGGCTCATGCGACAACCGCACATAATCTTCCACTTCTGGAAATTCTTTTTTAACAGCAGGACCAACACCCGGGTAGTTGATCGCAGAACGGATGTTAAGCCTGTTATCCCTGTACACTTCCAGTCCAAGCCTGTATAGTCTGTCTTTATTCCGGTGAAACTGGTCGTAACTTTTTTCGTACAATACATACTGTACGATCATAATAAAGCTGGCCAGCCCAATGGTTAAACCTAGCAGGTTAATGGCAGCAGTTCTTTTATCTGCGAGTATCCTGCGCCAGGCAAATTTGAAATAGTTGCTGATCATGATCATTTAATTTAAAAGTTGACAGCAATTTTTTCTCAATACAGGTCACCAATGCATTTCTTCCTGCTATTCTGTTCTCAAACTCTTTACCGGGTTGGCGATGGCAGCCTTAATGGTCTGGAAGCTAACGGTGATCAACGCAATGGCAATAATGATAATAAAAGGCAATATAAAAAACAGCCAATGCATATTGATACGGAAAGCATATCCCTGCAACCATTTGGAAGTGCTTAACCAGGCAAGTGGTGCCGCCACCACAAATGCCACCAGCAATAACACAGCAAATTCTTTATACAACAATCTTAATATACCGGGAACGGATGCCCCCAAAACTTTCCGGATGCCAATTTCCTTTGTACGCTGTAAGGTGGTAAAAGATGCCAGCCCGAATAAGCCCAAACAGGCAACAAGTATGGCAAGCGATGTGAACAATGTAAACACCTGTCCAAACCGCTGGTCTGCCTTATACTGTTTGTCAAAATGATCATCCAGGAAAAAATATTCAAAAGTATTCCCGGGAAAGAATTTGCTCCATTCTGTTTTTGCTTTTGCCACTGTTTGACTTGCCTGTGCAGCTTCTGTTTTGATGGAAATAGATCCATTTACATCCGGTATCAAGCGAAGAATCAGCGGTTCAAAAGACTCCCGTAGCGATTGCTGGTGAAAATTTTCTGTCACGCCTTCAATAGTGTACTGGTCGCCCCAGAAATCAATTTTCTTTCCAAGCGCTTCTTCCGGCTTGCTAAAACCAAGCTGCTCTATACCCTTCCGGTTAAATATCACCGAGTTTTTATCAGAGCCAAACTGTTTTGAAAAAGCCCGGCCTGCAATAATTTTAAGACCATAGGCTTTCAGGTAATCATAATCCACCCCTATTACCCGGTATTGCTTTTGTTTGGATTCATCCTGTCCCACCAGTTTAATACCGCCGGCATTCCAGCCCACGGGTTCGCCGGGAATGCTGGTTGAAACAGTGATGTCTTTTATGTATGATTGCTGCTGTAATGACTGTTTGAATGCAGTGATACGGTTCAGGAAAGTGGAATCAACACTTACGATTGGTGGCGGTACCACCAATGTTTGATCAATATTTAAACCCAGTGACTGCTTCCGCATATACTGTATCTGGTTATAAACAGTAACAGTACCGATGAGTAAGAATAAAGATGCTGCGAACTGGAAAACGACCAACGATTTTCTCAATAATGATCCTTTCTTTGTATTGACCATTTTTCCCTTCAGCACTTCCACCGGTTTAAACCCGGATAAAACAAAAGCAGGATATAAACCTGAAAGAAAAACACCCACCAGGAACAAACCGCTCAAACCGATCCAGAAATCAGGCTTACCAAACAAAGTAAATGAAAGCTCCTGTCCTGACAATTTATTAAAACCGGGGATAGCAATTAATAAGATCAATATGGCCAATACCAAAGCTATCCCGTTTAATACAGCTGACTCAGAAAGAAACTGGATGATCAATTGTTTCTTTTGTGAACCGATCGCTTTACGCACACCCACTTCCCTTGCCCTGGTAACTGCACGTGCAGTGGCAAGGTTGATATAATTCACCCAGGCTATGATAACAATAAAAAACGCTATGCCCATCAAAAGATAAACTGTTTTGCCATCGCCATTCTCTCCCGGCTCCATCATATAGTGTGAATAGAGATGAATATCTTTTAACGGCTGCAGCAGGTAGGTAACAGAAGCATTGAAACGCTTCATCTCCTCTCCCGTTGCTTTTTCAACTATGGGAACAAATTTTTTCTCTACAGCTTTGGGATCAGCATCTTTACGCAGTAATAAATAAGTAAGACAACCATCCCAGGTCCATGCCGCATCAGGATTATTATCCGGCCCAACCATTTTTACAAAACTGGCATATGAAAGCAGCATATCCGGTTTCAATTGTGTATTGACCGGCGCATCTTTGTAAACGGCCGTAATGGTATAATTGCTGTTACGGTTTAATGCAAGGGGTTTTCCAATAACATTGGTGGTACCAAACAATTTTTTTGCTGTTGACTCGGATAACGCTGCAGTGTAAGGCTCTTTTAATGCAGTGTTCTTATCACCGCCCAGCAATGGAAAACTGAATAAATTAAAGAAAGAACTGCTTGCAAAAAATATCTTTTCTATTTTAAGCGGCTGGTTATCCACTTCTGCTGTTACACGGCCATTGGGTATCACTTTTACATAATCCTCTATTTCAGGAATGGCGTCTTTAAATGAATTACCCACTGCATAAGCGCCGGCAGCCCATTGCGTACTGAGTTTTCCATTATCATACCGGTCCTGCTGCACCCGGTAAATACGGTCTTTCTTTTCCTGGAAATTTTCATAACTCAATTCAAAAGTTACATACTGCAATATGAGCAGGCAGGCGGCCACGCCAATGGCCAGCCCCAGGATATTAATGGCTGAATACCCTTTCTGGCGGATGATATTGCGCCAGGCAATCTTGAAATAATTTTTAAACATGGCTTTTACTAATTAAAAAATTAAAAGTTAAAATTCAATATGTACTAAATCTGCCATAATTTTTATTTCTATTCCGTTCTTAAACTTTTTACAGGATTTGCCAATGCTGCTCTTACTGCCTGGAATCCCACTGTACCAGCTGCTATCAGCAATGATAAAATAAGCGCTGCAACAAAATACCATGCTGTAAGATCAATACGGTTGGCAAATGAGTCGAGCCAGCTTTGCATGGCAAAATAACCCACCGGTGCCGCTATTAAAAAAGAAATGATCACCATCCATGCAAACTCTTTTGAGAAAAGGTATATGATCTCACCGGTGGATGAGCCCAGCACCTTCCTGATACCGATCTCTTTCCTGCGCTGCAAAGCAAGGAATGAGACAAGACCATATAAGCCCAGGCAGCCAATCAGCAAGGCGATCACCACAAATACTTTAAAACCCTGGTACATGATATCTTCGATCACATAAAATTCTTTATGCTTCATGTAGTAATCCAGTGTCATCGATTTATAAATATGGCCAGGGAATACAGCACCCCAGTATTTTTCAATGGTTGACTGGTTTGCAACTGCATTGCTGTTATCCATTTTTATACTTGCCATATATACCCAGTTGGTAGCGTAGAACAAGAGGCATGGTGTAACGTTTTGTTGCAGGGATACATTAAAGAAATCATTGGTAACCCCAATGATGGTTGCTGTTTCCTTATCTCCAACCATGATCTGTTTACCAATCGCTTCCTGCGGTGATTTATAACCAAGTGCAGTTACACCTTTGCTGTTCAAAAGAATATTGTAAGCAAAAGTACTGTCACCAAGTGCGGTTCTGTCTGAGGGTTGGAGGTTACGGCCTGCCAATAATTTTATATTGAAAGTGGAGAGGTAGTAAGGATCTACAAACTTTCTTTCAGTATTGATCCCTTCTGTTTTGGTATCTTCTTTTTTCCGGATGGTATTAAATGAATTGCCGGCCGAAGTTGGTGGTCCCGAATTGAAAGACACATCCTGTACTGCCGGTATGCTCATCAGCTTATTCCTGAATTCATCGATCTTCTGCTGGTTATTTTCAGGAACCTGTACGGTGAGGATACCATCTTTCCGGTAGCCCAAATCCCTGCTGTAAAAATAATTCATTTGCGTGGCGATTACGATCGTACCGATAATAAGCACCTGTGAAACCATGAACTGTGTTACCACGAGCGCCTTCCGTAAAGAAAAACCAGCAGAAAAACTTGTACGCTTTGCCTTGATAGATTCTTTCAGCGCCTGCACGGGCCGGAAGGAAGCCATTACTTTGGCCGGATAATAACCAGCCAGCAATGTAATGAACAGGGCAAGTGCTGCCAGGAAGAATATAACAGTATAGTCTATTCGCAGATCCAGCTCAACAATAAAAAGCAGGTAATTACTAAATGCTGTAAGAAAATATTTGGCCAGTACAACGGCCAAAACACTTGACAGGCCAATCAGCAAAAATGTTTCTATCATAAACCTTGCGATCACTTCTGCCTTACTGCTGCCAAGTGTTTTACGTATACCCACTTCTTTAGCCCTGCGGAGCGCCTGCACGGTTGCCAGGTTTATAAAGTTGATACAGGAGGTGAGCAACACGATGGCGCCCATCACCACGAAGGCCAGTACCAGTACAAAAGGTGTGGCGTAATAAGTGCCTCCATATTTTGAATCAGTATGTATTTCCGCCAATGGTTGCGGATGATAAATATGATGTTTTGCTACCGCACGCTCTTCATATTTATTTTTAAATGCCACCAGCGCTGCATCGAACTGTGCGGCTGTGTAATTAGGTGGCAATGTTACAAACGTATAACTTTCAGAATAAAGATCTTTCCAGTTCTGCAGCAGCTTTGGGTTATCCTTTTCAAAAACCTTGAAGGATAAGAACAGGTGGCAGGCCAGGTTGCTGTTGCGTGGGATATCTTCCAGCACGGCGGTAATGCGGTAACGGTTCTTATTAACGCTGATGGTTTGATTGATAAAGCTGTTGTAGTCACCCGATGCTGGTTTGCCAAAGAATTTGTCCACCAGGGTTTTGGTCAGCACCACTTCATCCGGCTGCAGCAGCAAATTGCTGTTACCGGCTATCTTTTTAAAGTCGAATGTCTTAAAGAAATATTCATCAGCAAAAGTCATCTGTTCATCTTCAAACAATTTCTGGCTGCCATCCTTGTTATCAATGGAGATCAATGCCCTGTTGTCAACATATACCTTCGTTACGGTTTCCAGCTGTGGGAAATCTGTACGGATGGCGTCAGCTGCCGGGAAGGGCACCGTTCCAACATACTCTGTTCCGTTAGGTTTTACATCATCAAACACCAGCCGGTATATCCTGTCTTTTTTAGTATGGAAATTATCAAAGCTGTACTCATGCTTTACAAATACATATACAAATATGCAGCAGGCGATGCTGACTGACAAGCCTGCAATATTGATAAGCGTATTTACTTTATTCTTATACAGCTGGCGGATGGAAGAATTAAAATATTTATTGATCATGGTTATTTTGTTAGACTGATTATAAAAATTGTTTCCGGGGCCGGGGAAATCTCATATTAATAAGAGATTCAATTATCAATTCTCAACTCTCAATTCTCAACTAACTACTCCGTTCTCAAACTTTTTACAGGGTTTGCCACTGCAGCTTTAATTGCCTGGAAACTTACTGTACACAATGCGATTGCTACTGCAACGACTCCTGCTGCTGCAAACATCCACCAGGAAATACTGGTGTGATAATTATACCCCTGCAGCCATTTGTTCATAGCCCACCATGCCACCGGCGATGCTATCACAATAGAAACAATAACAAGTTTTACAAAATCTTTTGAAAGCAGGGTTACCAGGCTGTTGACAGATGCACCCAATACTTTACGCACACCCACTTCTTTAATCCGCTGTTCAGCCATATAAGTTGCAAGACCAAATAAACCAAGGCAGGAAATAAAAATAGCAAGACCTGCAAAAAAAGCAGTAAGCGTTCCTGTTGTTTGTTCCGCTTTAAACTTGGCTGCATATTTCTCATCCACGAAGTAATACTCAAAGGGATACCCAGGATTATATTGCTTAAAAACTTTTTCAATAGCAGCGAGACTTTGAGATACGGTACCTGTTCCTGTAAAACGAATGTGCATTACATTGAACCAGTCATTTGCCGGGCCTGTTATCAATATTGGTTTAATTGGCTCATAAGGTGACTGGAGAATAAAATCTTTTACAACACCTACGATCGTCCAGCCATTTTCTCCCGGGCTTTTATTTATAATGGTTCCTACAGGGTGTTTTAAATTCATTGCCCGTACGGCGGCTTCATTTACCACCACAGCAAAAGAATCTGCAGGATGAAGCCGCATGTCAATATCCCTCCCTTCAATCAATTGCAACCCACTGGTTGTTACCATATCTCCATCCGTATAATAATAATTAAACTCCGTTCTGTCGTTAGGATCCTTACCCTCCCAGTCAGCGCCACCAGATGACCACCCTTCTGTAACCGGCGCACTTGTTTTGGTAACACCTGCAGCAATATTTTTATTCAGCAGATCATTTTTGATCAGCTGGTACCTGTTCTTCATTTCACCCGTAAGTGGTATATAGATGAGCCCGTTCTTATTGTATCCCAGCTTCCGGTCTTCAGAATATTTTACCTGCTGCCATATGATAATGGTTGAAATAATAAGTATAACAGAAAATGTGAACTGAAGTACCACCAAAACTTTTCTTGGTGTCACTAATGCATGAGCCTTTTTAAAAGTTCCTTTTAATACAGTAACCGGCCTGAACGAAGAAAGAAAAAAAGCAGGATAGCTACCAGCAATTATTCCCGTAAATAATATAAAACCGATGAATGCACTCCAGAACCAGGCGCTGCTGTAATCGATCGACAATAATTTAACCGAAGGCGTATTGATAACATAATGACTTCCTGTTAAACTGCTGAACGCTGGCAGGCTCAACTGCACAATGACCAATGCAACAACACCTGCAATAAATGCCAGCATGATGCTCTCACCAAGAAACTGCCCCACCAGGAATTTTCGCTGTGCACCCACCACTTTTCTTATACCCACCTCTTTGGCACGCTTTTCACTTTGTGCAGTACTCATATTCATAAAGTTGATACAAGCAATCAGCAATATGAATACCGCAATAATAGTAAACACTCTTACTGATTCTATGCGGCCTCCTGCAGGTTTGCCATTTTCAAATTCTGAATGAAGATGCAGTTTGCTTACCGGGTAAAGGAATGTTTCTGTGGTGGTTCCCGGCTCACTGTGCTTTTTGATGATGCCTTTGATCTTTTCATTAACATAAGCTATATCTGTATTTGCTTTCAGCATTACATAATTGCGGGTGGAATTACGCCCCCAGCTGCTATCGTCCTGGTTTGTGGTTTTCATGTGCGACCAGGGCAACAGGTACTCGAAAGAAAAATCTGTATTAGCCGGCAGATCTTTTATAACAGCACTTACTTTAAAATCATATTTATTATCAATACGAATTGTTTTTCCAATTGCATTTTCATTGTCAAACAATTTTTTTGATAGTTTTTGTGTGATCACAATATCGGTGGGATTGTTCAGTGCAGTATTTATGTCTCCTTCGAGGAAAGGGAACCTGAACATCGTCAGAAAATCCGGATCGACCATATTGCCCGTTACATTCATTTTCTTTTCACCAACAGTAAACAGGAATGATTCATCCCAGAAAAAACGGCTGGCCTTTTCTATCTCCGGGAATTCCTGTTTCAGCCCGGGTGCAAGCATCTTTGAAGTAACATTCCAGCAGTTGATGCCATCATTACCCTTATCCCTGTTCCATGCCTGGTAAAGCCGGTCATTATTTTCATAAAAATTATCATACCGCAATTCATGCTGCACCCAAACCAAAATCAGCATGGCACTTGCCATACCAATGGCGAGCCCGCTGATATTAATGAAAGAAAAGCCCCTGCTGCGAAACAGGTTCCTGTAAGCTGTTTTTAAAATATTTTTGAACATTTTATTAGTTTTTATGCCGCAATTTTTCTTTGTTCTGTGTATCCGCTTTAAAGTACTTTTCCAACTCTCAATTTTCAACTCTAACGACCTTACTCAGTTCTCAAGCTTTTTACAGGATTAGACAGCGCAGCTTTTACTGCCTGGAAACTGATCGTTATTAAAGCGATCGCCAGTGCCAGTAAGCCTGCCAATGCAAACACCCACCAACTTATACTTATCCTGTATGCAAAATCCTGCAACCATTTGTTCATGGTAAACCAGGCCAGCGGGAATGCAATTACAGCTGACAGCAATACCAGCTTTAAAAAATCCTTAGATATCAGCACAAGAATAGTTGAAACAGATGCACCCAACACTTTACGCACACCGATCTCTTTTGTTCTTTGTATGGTGGAGAACATAGCAAGACCAAACAAACCAAGACAGGCAACAAAAATGGCCAGTCCTGCAAATATGCCAAAGGCTTTGCCAAACAATTGATCGTTTTGATATTGCTTATTAAATCTTTCATCCAGGAAGAAATAATCGAATAAGTTACCCGGGAAGAACGCTGTGTATTTTTCTTTGATCGCCGCAATTGTTTTTGGAACATCAGCCGTGTTTATCCTGATGGAGATATCACTGTTGGTACTGTAGAAGGGCATAAAGATGATGGGCTCCACAGGATAGCGCAATGACTTCTGGTGATAATCATCCACCACGCCAACCACATCCCATTTTCTTGTACCACGCAGGATCGATTTGCCAATGGCGGCTTCCGGCGATGCAAAACCAAGCAACTTTGCGGCAGACCTGTTGATCAAAATAGTATGCAGGCTGCTGCCATCTGCAGCGTGATCGGTACGGGAAAAGTTACGGCCCGCCAGCAGTTTCACCTGGTACACGTTCATAAAATCATAATCAACAGCGGTATGTCTTACGGTAAACTTATTGCTGCTTGCCGAATCTGCCTGGCGAACATTAAAGCTCCTGCCCAATTCCCCACCCGGTACATTCCATGAAGTGGTGGCGCCTTCCACGTGTGCCAGTTTTTTTAATTCTTCTTTAAAACTATTTTCCCGGTCAATGAAAGTGGAATCCCATTGTGTAAGTATTGGCGGCCGCACCACCAGCACCTGGTTCATATTAAAACCAAGATCTTTTTATTCATGTAGTTCAGCTGCCTCATCACCACCACTGAACCGATAATAAGCGCCACCGTAACACTAAACTGTAACACCACCAATCCTTTCCGCAGGAAAATACCTTTTTTAGAATGACTGAGTTTACCTTTTAAAACAGCTATCGGTTTAAAAGAAGAAAGTATCACGGCAGGATAAAAACCAGACAATAAAATACCCAGCAGTACAATACCTGCCAAGCCAATACTGATAGAATAACCGTTTAAACCCTTTGTAAAAAGATAGGATAAAGACAACTGGTTTTGAAGCAGTTTATTAAAGGCTGGCTGTAAAAGAAAAACAAGACCCAGCGCCAGCAATATTCCTACTGTATTTATTACTACTGATTCCATCATGAACTGGCTGATCAGTTGTTTACGCAAACCGCCCACTACTTTTCTTATGCCCACTTCCTTTGCCCGTTCGATGGATCTTGCTGTGGCCAGGTTAATATAGTTGATCCAGGCAATTGAAATAATAAACAATGCAATAATGAGCAAGCCCCATACCACGGTGGCACTACCGGTCTCGCCTATCTCGTATTCAAAATCAGAGTAAAGATGGGCATCGGTAAGTGGTTGCAGGTAAAATTTTTCATCGCTGCCGGAGATCTTGTTACCCTGGAAATGTTTCTGACTGAAAGCGTCCAGCCTTGCATTCAACTTTTTATAATCTGTACCCGGCTTCAGTTGCACGTAATGCCAGAAATCAGAACCGGTAAAATTATAATCCGCCTCCTCCCAGCCATAGCTCATCAGCGTCTGGTAAGAAATGACCATATTAAATTTCAGGTGCGAATTCTCAGGCACATCTTTATAAATGGCTTCCACCTTGTAAGGAATACTGTCAGTACCTATCTTCAGTGCTTTCCCGATAAGTTGCCCATAATCGTTATCCTTCTGATCAAATATTTTTTTGGCAAGTGTTTGGGAAAGTATGACCGTGTAAGGTTTTTTCAGTATCTCAGCCCTGTTGCCTGCCAGCAAAGGAAAATCAAACATGGAGAAAAAACTGTTCTCGGTATAGACCAGGTCTTTCTCCAGCAATTTTTTATCATTATAAGAAATGATCTTTTCATCAGATGGTTCAACCCTTGCATTCTCTATCACTTCTTCATAATCATCTTTCAGCGCCTTGCCAATGGCTGAATAAGTAATGGTACCATGCTGTATCAGTTTTCCATCCTGGTAGCGGTCATTCACCACCCGGTAAATATCCTTTGCCTTTTTATGAAACTGGTCGTAGCTTAATTTAAAGCTGACATACTGGAGTATCATCAGGCAGGCTGCCATACCAATGGCCAGACCTGCAATATTGATGGCGGAAAAACTTTTATGTTTTAAAAGATTCCGCAATGCGATCTTAAAATAATTTCTTACCATAGTCAGTAACAAAACTTTGAATACTACCTCATTTTATTTTAACCCTACATGAATATGACCGCTGCTGGCTCTAACGGTTACGGGCACCCCACCACCATTGAGTTTACCTTCTACTCTTTCATCTTCTATTTTACCGCTGAAATTATCCAGGTGATCTGTTTTTATCCGCTCTGCAGAAAGATCCAGGTCAGCACCACCCGATTTTGGAAGGTCCAGGTCTACATTGCCACCTGAATTAGTAATGCGTATATATTTGCCCGTTTCTTTAATATCCACTTTGATATTACCGCCACTGGTGGATGCTTCCAGGCTGCAGGTAAGTTCTGTAAGATCAACATTACCACCTGATGTACCGGCCCTCAATTCTCCACCAATATTTTTACCCGCCACATTACCGCCGCTGGTAGAAGCCTTAATTGTTCCTTTGAGGTCATACAAACGCAGGTCACCACCGGAAGTTGTTAACTGTACCATACCGTCACAGTTCCTGGCTTCAATATTACCGCCGCTGGTGGTTAATTCTACATGGTCTGTTGCATGGTTAACATTAATATTACCACCCGAAGTTCTGCCGTCAATATTCCCGGCTACATCATCAATATCCAGGTTGCCGCCGCTGGTTTCAAATTTCAGCCTGCCGGAAAGGTTCTTAAGATCAATGTTACCACCACTTGTATTCAGATCCGTGGTTATATTTTTGGGTACATATATTTTAAAAGAAATGCTCAGTCCTTTCTTCCAGTTCAGCAGCCGGTGCTTTGATCTTGCTGAAGCAGTAAGTTTGGTACCGCTCACATCCACCTTCAGGTCGTAATCAGCATTTATTCTTTCCTTTATTTCTGCTTCTGACAATCTATCTTCCCGCCCGTTAGGCACTGCATACACTTCCACCCTGGCTTCAGAAGCTGCCACACCTGTTACACTGATGTTGCCGCCGGATGTTTCCGAGTACACTTCATCTATATTTTTAGAGGAGAGCGACTGTGTTAAAAAAGGTGTTTTTGCTGCGTTGAATTGTGCATTTGCTGCAATAACTGACACAGCCAGCAATGCGGTGGAAAACAATTTTTTCATGACTCTTTATTTTAAATGTTTAATTTTTATTCTGTTCTCAAACTTTTTACAGGATTGGCCAATGCCGCTTTCACTGCCTGGAAACTCACGGTGATGATGGCTATACCTATAGCAATACAACCTGCCAGCCCGAACACCAGCCAATTGATATCAACCCGGTAAGCAAAATCTTTTAACCACTCTTTCATAAACAGCCATGACAATGGTGTTGCGATCAATATGGCAATACAAACAAGCTTTACAAAGTCCCGTGATAAAAGATTCACCACGCCGGGCACACTTGCTCCAAGCACTTTACGTATACCTATTTCTTTTACTTTTCTTTCCACCACGAACATTGAAAGACCAAACAAACCAAGACAGGCTATCAGCAATGACAACCCGGCAAAACCATAAAACACTTTCTGCATTTTATTTTCATTACCATACTGCTGGTTGATCTTATCATCCACGAATGAAAATTGTAGCGGGAAATTCGGAATGGCAACCGCCCATGATTTTTTCAGCTGGTTCAGTGCTTCATCTGTATGTCTTGTATCAATTTTAAGAGAGATGGTGTTACCCTGTGTTGAATAGGCGATCATTACAGCCTCCACCGGTTTGTGCAGCGGTTCAAAATTGAAATCTTTTATCACACCAACAACATATTGTGCCGTACTGTCTTTTCCAAAACGTTTGCCAATGGCGTTGGCTGCTGTTTTCCAGCCAAAGGTTTGCACAGCCGCTTCGTTTACCAATACAGCTTTTGCACTGTCGCTTGAAAAGCCACCTTCAAAAAACCTGCCTGCAGCCAGCTTCATATCATATGTATTAAAATAAGCAGTATCAGCAGCCATCTGGTATAAGCTGGTGGATATTTCTTTACCGTCAAGATTCTCGGTTGTTGTCCAGCCATTGCCCAGGCCACCCACCACGTTATTATTATGTTTGCTTACATTGAGTATATACGGGCTTTCAAGCAATTTGTTACGCAATGATGGATATTGTTTACGCACTGTATCATCTCCAAAGAAAGGCACTTCCACCACGGCACTGCTGTTAAACCCAAGCGATTTATTTTTTATGAACTGCATTTGCTGGCTGATGATGATCAGTGATGCCACCAGTGCAATGCTGATGGTAAACTGGAACACCACAAGACTTCTCCGGATAAAATTGCCCCGGTTGCTGAAAGAAAAATTTCCTTTTAAAGAAACAGCAGGATTAAATGATGAGAGCAGGAATGCAGGATATATACCAGCAATAAACGAGATGAATACAATAAAGCCTGCAACCAGTAATATATTTTTCAGCGTGAATAAAAACTCATAAGGCTGACCTGTCCATGCAGAAAAAGAAGGCAATACCAATTTTAGTGTAACAACACCCAGCAATACAGCTACTGCACTTATTACAAGTGTTTCAATAAGAAACTGCCGTACCAATTGTTTTTTAGTAGCGCCAATTACTTTTCTTACAGAGGTTTCCTTTGCACGCTTCATGGCGCCGGCAGTGGTAAGATTTACATAATTGATACATGCAAGCAGTAATACAATGATACCGACAATAGAAAACACCCTCACCCTTGCTAAACTGCCGTTGTTTTCTGCATCATAGCGCAGGTCCGAAGTAAGATGGATATCTCGTATGGGCTGCAAAAAATAATGGTAAGACATTTTATTCTGCTTCCAGTCTTTTTCACAAAAACGGGCTGCCACTTCATTGATCTGCTTTTCTGTTTCCTTCCATTTGGCCGGATCAGCCACCTGTACGTACGTGTGGGGCCAGCCACCCATCCAGGCATTATCGATATCAAATTTCCATTTCTCATTTGCTTTTTTGCGGAGGTGCGTAAACGATAGCAACAGGTCAAATTGTATATGCGAATTGGGCACCGGGTCTTTTGCAACACCCGACACGATCATGGGGTATTCATCATCGATCATCAGCTGCCTGCCTATTGCATTATCGGCATTGCCAAAATATTTTTTTGCCAGTTTTTCTGTAAGCACCAGCTGCTCCCTGTTCAGTAATACACTGGTGGGTTGCCCTTTCAATAATTGAAATCCAAAAAAACTGAAGAAGTTACTGTCAACGATCATGCAATTGTTTTCAATAAACTGGTCATTGCCTGATCTTACCTTAAGAACCTCTCCAAAAAGCCTGCAGGCAGACTGCACCGAAGACAACTGTTTGGGAAGCTGTGCTCCAAATGCAGGACCAGAGGGCGCCTGCGAAAAAGATTCGCTTTCACTTTTAAAAGTGTTACTAAGCCTGAAGACCTGGTCACCTTTTGGATGAAAATCATCAAAGCTCATTTCACGCTGCAGCCAGACACCGATCAGCAGGCATACCACCACGCCAATTGTAAGCCCCAGTATGTTCAGGGAAGCATTTACTTTGTTCCTGGCAAGATTGCGCCAAGCCGTATTAAAAAAGTTTTTAAACATAGCTTATCAGTTTATTCGTTTCGCAATGATTTTACGGGATTGGCAATACCTGTTTTTACAGCCTGGAAGCCTATCGTTACAAAAGCAACCAGCAATGCCGTTAAACCTGCAGCAGCAAATACCCACCAGCTTATATCTATCCTGTAAGCAAAATCCTGCAACCATTTATGCATAAAATACCAGGCTGCCGGTGTGGCGATCAGCAATGCAATAAGTATGAGTTTTAAAAAATCTTTTGATAAAAGAGTTACAATACCCGGCAGCGATGCACCAAGTATTTTCCGGATACCTATTTCTTTTGTACGGTTTACCGCAGCCAGCGCTGCAAGGCCAAATAAACCAAGACTGGCAAGAAAGATAGAAATGCCACCGGCCAAACCGATAACATTATTCATCTTTTGTTCCTCTTTGTAAAACCTTTCCAGGTCTTCATCAAGAAAACTGTATTTTAATGGAATAGACGGCACAAGGCTGCTCCATGTTTTTTGAATGGCAGCGATAGCAGGCGTTGGGTCGCCGGGTTTGAAACGCACAAAAAATTTGAATGGAGCATAATCCGCAAACTGGTGGAACATTTGCGGCTGGATCTTTTCTTTCAATGAAAGAAAGTTAAAATCTTTTACAAGCCCGATCACCATGGGCGTTTTTTCATCCGGTGTTTTTTCTTCGTGGTAACCGGTTAATCTTTTGCCAATAACATCCTGCACATTCCAGCCAAATTCTTTCATCATTGTTTCATTGATGATTACAGCATTAACAGTATCCGAACTGATGGCCGGGTTAAAATTTCTGCCGGCGATCAATTGCATCCCCATAACCTGTATATAGTCATTGTCCACAAAATATTCAAATACCTGCCGGTGCTTGCCTTCATATTCAAAACCACTCTGGCTCCAGCCCATACCTTCACCAAGACCAAGCTCCGCATTGGCGATACCGGCAATATCACTTCGTTTTAAAAGTGCCTGTTTAAATAATGGATAGATCTGTTTTGTTTTTGTCTCCTCCGCATCCACCACCAGTAAGTTCTCCTTATTGAAACCGGGATCCTTCCCGTTCATGTATTGCTTTTGCTGCATAATGATCACCGTGCAAATGATCAAAGCAACAGATAAAGCAAACTGAACTGTTACCAATGACCTGGTAAAAAAATTACTGCCACCTACACGTACCTTGCTTTTTAAAACTTCTACCGGTTTAAACCCTGACAATACCAGTGCCGGGTACATGCCCGAAAGAAAACCCACCAGCAATACCAGCCCACCAAACATCCATACCAGTTCGGGAAACTGTGTTAAAGAAAGTGTCAAATGCCTGCCGGAAAGTTCATTGAACCAGGGCAATAATAAATTCACCAGCAGTAAGCCCAGCAAGGCTGAAAACAACGTCATAAGCAGTGCCTCTGCAATAAATTGCGAAACGAGTTGTCCTCTTTCGCTGCCAATCACTTTTCGTACGCCGATCTCTTTTGCCCTGGCAGCACTCCGGCCAATGGCCAGCGTTGTAAAGTTGATACAGGCAATCAGTAATACAGCTGCTGCAATACTTAAAAGTATCCAGATAGTTTTAGGGTTGATCTCTGCAACAGTACCGCCTTCAATAGTAGTATTGGTATGCATATCTTTTACCCGCTGCAGGTCATAACGTATGGGGGAAATACTCCCTTTCCATGTAACACCCTGCGCCTTTAGCATAGCCTCTTCATCAGGATAATATTTTTTTCTGAACTGGCTGAACCTTGCTGCATCACCTTTTAAACCACTGCCTGGTCTTAACTGAAGAAAGGTAAGGTATCCTGAGCGGCGCCAGTTATCAGCTGATCTTTTTTCAGCAACCGTTTCTAAAAAAACAAAATTTGCCAATGCTTCAAAACCGATGGATGAATTGGAAGGAATATCTTCCGCCACTGCAGTTATATTAAAAGGAATAAAGTCTTCATTTACCTTAACCTGTACCGTTCTGCCAACAACATTATCATTGCCAAATAATTCTTTTGCTTTTGAAGAAGTTAATACCAGGCTGTGCAGGTCCTTCAATGCAGTAGCCGGGGCACCATATTTTAAATTGAAAGAAAAAATAGAAAAGAACTGCGGATCTGCATACGACATTTTCACTCTTCGCACATCATTATCCGTTAGCTTCATAAAATTACCAGACCAGGAACTGCGGAAACGGGTAAAATCCACTACATCCGGGAAATCTTTTTTCATAGCAGCACCTAATGGCATGGGCAGGTAAGCGGAACCACCTGCTTTATGGTCACCAAAATCATCTCCCCATAAATATACCTGGTAAATATTCGCTGCATTCTTATGAAACCTGTCATAATTCAATTCATTGACTGCAAACAGCAGGAACAAAGTAAAACAGGCTATGCCAATGGATAGTCCTGAAACATTGATAAAGGAAAGCACTTTCTGCCTGCTGATATTCCGGAAAGCAATTTTGAAATAATGTTTTATCATGACTGTTGGTTTTATGGACTAAATATTTATTCTCCACCCGGCAATTAATATGCAAGTACTTTACTCCGCTACAAATACAAGGTTATCATACCCGCTGTTATCTTTATTAGCAGCATCTTCAGGCGCCAATAACCATTCATTTCCATTCAGCACAAATTTGAAACTATACTGCTCTCCTTTCCTGAAAGAAGATTTGGGCATATGCAATTCAAATTTTCCGCTCCCATTATTTTTCATTTTATAAGCATGCAAGGCAGGGCTCCAGTCATTAAAACTGCCCGCCACCATCACTGAATCTATATATGTCTTCAATAATTGTTTGGGTGCTTCATAAATAAAAGTAACACCGGCACTGTCCTGTATCACACCATAATTTATCTTCTTACCTGGTTTCTCCCTGGCAGGCTGCTTCCTGAAAGCAGTATGACTTACAAAATCCAGGTCCTCTTTTGGAACATATCCGCAGGCGATAATAAATTCCCTCGCAGATTCCCTGTTATACGGCAACTCAATGATGTCACTGATGGCTTTGGCTTTGTCAGTAGCTTTATCGTAATAGCTTTTACAAATACGGTAGCCGATATAATAGCCCATATCCACTTTGCGAATGCCTGCCACTTCAACACCGGGGCCACCGTATATCCAGCCAAACGTATTATCGCTGTCGCTTGCAAACATTACGTTTTTGAATTTCTCCCAGGTTTCTTTTTCATTCATCAGTCCAAAAGCGATATAGCCACGGGGAGACAGCTCACTGATCTTTCTTTCATTCACCTGCTCCATGATAAATTCTGCAGCACCTTCCATTATACACTGGCTTAATAAATTAAAACTTGTATCGGGGTTTTGCTGTGTATGTACAAACTCATGTAGTGTTAAACTAATTGCCCAGTCAGGCTTTTCAGTTGCTGCCACTTCGCAACCGATCAATACATGGCTTCCTTGCGTGGTGCCACCTGAATTACCTATACCAATGGTAAAGAATACATCTCCCACTTTCAGTTTTGGATATAACTTCTTAAAGTGTTCCAGTTTTTTATCGAGTATTGCTTTTTGATCGAGCACACTCAGCGTATAAGGGCGGATCTTTTGCAACCGTCCTTTGGCATTATTAATGAATTTCCTGTAATTAACCGCCGTACCGCTGCGCAGGTTATTAAATTCTTTTAACCCAGCCGTTCCCTTATCCAGGTATTCTGTCTGAATGATCTTAACCTGTTCGGCACTGTCAGTTGATGCAATAAAGAGATCATATGCTTTCCAGAATCTTGGAATATCTTCCACATGCACCTGGTATTGGGCTCTTAAACCAACAGCAGCTGTGATCATTACTAAAAAAAGAATATACCTTTTCATCATAGTTATTCTGTTCGTAAACTTTTTACAGGATTTGTAAAAGCAGCCTTTAATGTTTGCAGCGTAATAAGCCCTGCTGCAGGCAATGCAATACATGTTATTGCAAGTGCAAATGGCAGGATCGAGATATTGATGTGAGATGCATAGTTATTCAGCCAGCTATTCATCAGCCACCAGCCCAATGGGCAGGCAATCAATGCGCCGGCAATTATGATCAATGCAAACTCTTTTATAAACAATAACACGATCCCCGGCGCATCAGCACCCAGCACTTTTCGTATACCGATCTCCTTAATTCTTTTATGTACACTGAGGGAAACCAATCCTAATATGCCCAGCAGTACTATGATAATACACAATACAGTTGCCGCATAAGCTGCATTCTTCAACTGCAGTTCGGTTGAATACAATTTCTTTAATGTATCATCCATAAAACTGTATTCAAATGAACTGCCCGGCATCAATGCAGCCCACTTTTTCTGGATAGCCGCAATCGTTTCGCCCACATTACCCGGCTTTAATTTGAAAGAGAGATAACGGTGTACAACAGCTGTTCTTACATTAAAGAATATCAGCGGCCGGAGACCTTCCTGCATACTGCCAAAATGAAAATCGTTTGTTACGCCTTTAATAGTAAAGGTGGTGGGGTCATTGTGAATTTTTAACTGCTGCCCGACAGCTGCGGCTGCATCTTTGTACCCAAGCATGGTAATTGCTTTCTGGTTAAGCACCACTTTACCGGAATCCAGTCCACGGCTGTCAAAAAAATTCCCGCCCTGCAGTGGCACCTGATAAGTAGCCAGGTAATTTTCATCTGTTACCAATGCCTGCATTGAAACCGCCGTTGCAGAATCGGCGCCATATTTATAAACAGGTGCCCCATTACCGTTATTACCATTCGGTATTTCATAAGAAAGCGCCACATCACTTACCTGCGGCAACCTTGCCAACTCATCCCTTATCGTCAGCATTTTTTGCACTCCACTCCTGCTCCAGTCTCTCGGCACCTGCGATGACACAACATATTCTTTATTGTATCCAAGGTTCTTACTGAAAAAATAAGTTACCTGCTGTGTAATAACAATGGCAACGATCAGCACCAGCAATGCAATGGCAAACTGGAAACCTGCAAGCGATTTACGCAGTACAATGTTTTCCTTTACAGTTTTTAATTTTCCTTTAAGGGAATTAACTGTATTAACGGATGATAAAACAAACGCCGGGTAGGTACCTGCCAGCAGGCCCACCAGTAAAACAAGTACAAAAGGAAAGAGAAGGAAGTATAAAGGCAATGATAACAGGGAAGGAATTTCCTTACCAACAATACCTGCAAAAAATGGACTGGCCAGCGGGTAAGCTGCTATCGCCAGCAGGGTTGCCAGCATTACCAGTATAAATGATTCTGCAAGAAACTGCATGACCAGCTGGCTGCGTAAGCTACCAAGCACTTTCCTTACACCAATTTCCCTCATGCGGTTACCAGCACTGCTGACTGCAATATTGATAAAGTTCACCACTGCCATCAGCAAAATAAATAACGCAGCAAACGACAATGTAAACAGCATCCGCTTTACTAAGGCGTTGTCTTTTTTAAGATAATAAACAGATAAAGGAATGGGCTCTATCTTAAGATTAGCCTGGATTCCTGCAGGTGCATGTGTTTGCATTAATTGAGTGATGGCCCTGTCAACAGCAGCAACACTTGCGCCGTCCTTTAATTCGATATAAGAAGGTATCCAGGTATTATTCCAGTCCTCCATGCTTGTCCTTCCAAAATAGGTATACGTATTCGCCGGGATAAAAAGCGTATTGTTATTGTTGTCATTTAAATTGGTCACAGAGTTTTTGGGAATGGATTTTAACACACCCGTTACCGTAAAATCTTTCCGCTGTCCTGAAAAACTTTGTATGGTAAGTGTTTCACCAACCACGTCTTTCTTTCCAAAATATTTGATGGCTGTTTCACCCGCTATAACGACAGAGAAAGGTTCTTTTAATGCCGTAGCTGCATTTCCGTGTGCCAATTCAAAACCATACATTGATAAAATGGTGCTGTCACCCAGTTGTATACCTTCCCTGAAACTTTTATCACCCTTTGTTACACCGGATGTAATACCATCCCAGCGGTAATAATTGGCCACCAGTGAAGGGTATTCTTCTTTGAGTCTTTTTGCAACAGGCGCCAGGGTTGTAATACCGTAATTTATATCAACACCTTTCCAGTCACTTTGTAAAAAGTATTGCTGCTTTGCATTGTGCAGTTTTGCATTCACCTGCAGTTCGCTCCATACATACACACCTATCAGCAATGCAAATAAAATACCTGCAAACAAACCCACTACATTTACTGATGCGTAAAACGGGTGTTTGATAATATTCCGCCAGGCCAGTTTCAAATAATTCCTGATCATATAAATAATTTTACCAGCAAATAATCTTAGTGTACCTTATCAATCTCAATCAACTTTTCGCTCTTAATTCTCAACGCTCAATTCTTAATTTTCAACTAATTACTCAGTCCGCAAACTTTTAACGGGGTTTGCAAAAGCTGCTTTTACCGCCTTATACCCCACCGTTATCCACGCAATCAGTATAGATGAGCAAATAGCTGTTGCAAAAACTATCCATCCAATATTGGTATGATAATAAAAACCGGACAGCCATTTATTCATAAAATAATATCCCAGCGGTGTGGCAATTAAAAAGGCAATACCTATAAGAATGGTGAATTCTTTTGAAAAGAGATAAACAATACTTTGTGCAGATGCGCCCAATACTTTACGTATGCCCACTTCTTTTGTTTTTTGCACCGCCATGAACGACACCAGTCCAAATAATCCAAGACAGGAAATGAAAATAGCCAGCATAGAAAAGATCTTGAACAGTTGTGCCGTAACAGCTTCCGTTTCATAAAACTTTTCTATATGTTCATCAAAGAAGAAAGGATCGAACATATAAGTTGGATAAATACCGCTGAAAAGTTTTCGCACACTTTCCATTGTGCTGGTCATATGCCGGCGGTCCATCCGCACGGCTATCCATTCATACGCATCATAATTCGTGGTAATTGCCGTCGGCATCACCGCTTCTCTTAATGATTTGTTGTTATAATCCTTGAAGACGCCGACTATCGGAACCTTATTATTCCAGCCATCAAACACTATTCTTTTTCCTATGATCTCCCCGGCCGAGCGGAATCCAAGCTTCTTTACAAATGCTTCGTTTACCACCACCTCACGGCAGGTATCACTTTGAAATGGCAAACGGCCCGTGACCAGTGAAATACCAAATGTTTTAAAATAACTGGTGTCAGCCAGTTGAGCAGCTATGCTGAAGTTTTTTTTCTCTGCATCATTGTCAAAAGTAAAATCAGTCGTCCATGCCCAGTTACCAGCCGGCGCCTGCATACAAAGACTGGATGATACAACACCGGGCAACGCTTCCATCCGGCTCTTAAGTAAAGGATACTTTACTTTTAATGAACTGTCGCTGGGTAAATTGATAAGCGCTATACCATCTTTATCAAAACCCATCGGTCGGTTCCGGAAATATTGCATTTGTTTTACTACCACGGCCGTTCCGATGATCAGTAACTGTGCAATGACAAATTGAAAAACCACCAATCCCCTTCTCAGCGAAATACCTCCCGTGCTTTTTGTGCTGATCTTGTTTTTAAATGCATGGATTGGATTAAAACCGGACAATACAAGGCCCGGGTAAATACCCGCAAGCAGCGTAACAACAGTGCCGACAACAAGTAAATAAAAAAGTACAACAGGGCTCAGCAGGTTAAAGGAAAGATCTTTATGCATAAGGTTATTCAACAATGGCAAACAGGAAAATGCCAGTAAACAACCCAGTATCAATGCCAGCAATGTGATCACAGCGGTCTCCTGTAAAAATTGCCACATTAACCTGGAACGGTTACCACCCAATACTTTCCGCACGCCAATTTCTTTGGCTCTGTTAACAGACTGTGCAGTGGAAAGATTGATAAAATTGATACAGGCCACCACTAACAGGAATATACCAATCAATCCCATCGACCATAATTCATTCCGGGAAAGCGCATCATTTTTAAAGGTTGAAAAATCTTTATTAAAATGCATGGCGGCCAACGGTTGAAAAGCCAGTTGCCATTTATAGGATGGATCTTCTTTAAAATATTTTTTTACAAACGAATTCAACTGTGATTGCAATGCTGCAGGATGTTCTCCTTTTCGTGCCAGTACAAAGCATTGATTATTGTCATTCGCATATTTCCACGAGTCAGGGTTTGTGAAAATATCCGGTGCAAGTTTTTTTAAGGTGGCAAAGGAAC
This sequence comes from Ferruginibacter sp., assembly GCA_047600665.1. Classification (GTDB taxonomy): domain Bacteria; phylum Bacteroidota; class Bacteroidia; order Chitinophagales; family Chitinophagaceae; genus Ferruginibacter. The sequence continues at coordinate 452,777 of JASGKJ010000001.1, read as the reverse complement.
CGGCCATTTTAACCGGCAGATCCGAATTGGGGGGAACATTTTTAAAAACACCCACTATCTTCAGCGGAATTCTAAACGACCAGATCTGGATCGTTTTACCAACAGCAGCCTGTGGATTATCAAAATATTTACGGGCTAACTCTTCATCCAGTACTGCGGTGTTGGGTTCTGCCAGGTCATGGTCATTCCCGGCAAGCCATTTAAAATCAAAAATGCTGAATATAGAAGCATCGGCCCAATACAATCCTTTATTCTCTTTAAAGCGCTTTTCTTCCTCCGTACTCTTTGCCGGAATATAAATTTGAGATTGAGGAAGCCCCCACACTGTACCTACTTTTTCTAATTGTGGAAAGTCCACACCCATGGCGCCGGGTAATGGAGCAGGAATACCTGCAATATTTGACTTTACCTCTCCATTACTTTTATTTACCTGCGTGGATACCACCCGGTAGATCCTGTCTTTATTAGAATGGTAAGTATCATAGCTGAATTCATTCTTAATTACCAGGAAGATCAGCAGGCTCACGGCAATGCCTACTGCAAGTCCTGTAATATTTAAAACAGAAAAGGTTTTCTTTCTCCAGAGTACCCGGAAAGTTGGTTTTAAAAAAGAGAGGTTCATACTAATATTTTTCAGCTTTTTTATTCTGTTCGTAAACTCTTTACAGGATTGGCCACCGCTGCCCGGGCTGCCTGCAGGCTCACGGTAAACAGCGCAATGAACAACGCAATTACACCTGCCACGGCGAATATCCACCAGCTGATATCGATGCGGTAAGCAAAATCCTGCAGCCAGCTGTTCATTACCCACCATGCCACAGGCACGGCCAATACAAATGCGATCACCACGAGTTCTAAAAATTCTTTTGATAAAATAAACAATACGCTTTGGGTGGAAGCTCCCAATACTTTACGGATGCCAATCTCTTTTGTACGTTGTAAAATGTTGTAGGCTGACAGGCCCAGCAAACCAAAACAGGCAATCAGGATAGCAAGACATGCAAAGAGTCCAAACACGCTGCCAAACCGGATGTCCGCTTTATATTGTCCGTCAAAGAATTCATCCAGGAAATAATATTTAAACGGATCATTCGGGAAATATTTTGTCCATGTCCTTTCTACTGCAGCAATGGTTTGCTGTACATTGCCCGTTTCCATTTTTATCGAATAGGCGTTCCTGGTATTAGGCCGCAGCAGGATTATTTCCGGGTCAATCGGCTTTTGCAAACCCTGGTGGTGTGAACTTTGCACCACACCCACCACGGTAAGTGTATCCTGTCCACCCCTTAATATTTTCTGGTTAAGTGCATCGTTTGAATTTTTAAACCCGAGGAGATCAACCGCTTTTTCATTTAAGATGGCGCCTTTTTCATCTGTTGGAAAATCTTTGGAAAAATTACGGCCGGCCACCAGCCTCATTTCAAACTGCGGAATAAAATCATAATCAATACCAAGGTGGTACAGCGTAACGGAAGCTGCGTCAGCAACACCGATGCGTTTGATCCCGTTCGTCCAGTAGATCTCTTTACCCATTACGCTGGTGGATGATGCCATGCTTTTAACACCCGCCTGTTTGAGCACTTCATTTTTAAAAGGCTGAAAAGTGTTTTGGTATAAGGAATCACCAATGGAGGCTGCACCATCCAGCACTAAATTCTGGTTGATGTTGACACCAAGATTTTGCCGCCGCATAAAATCCACCTGCTGGTAAACAATGATAGTGCCGGCAATTAAAATAACAGAGATGGCAAACTGTCCAATGATCAAACCTTTACGCAGGGCCAGTCCACCGGAAGTGTTTTTAAACAATCCTTTTAATACCATCACCGGCTGGTAGCCCGACAGAACAAAAGCAGGATACAACCCCGACAACAACGTGCCAAAAGCAAATATGCCTGCAAACAACAACCAATACATTGCCTGCATGGAGAAAGCTGTTGCAACTTCCCTTCCCATTAACCGGTTAAAAGGCTCCGCCAGCATATAAGTAATGACAGCCGCAATTACAACCGCAACAAGATTTAATAAGAAACTTTCCAGCAAAAACTGCAATACAAGGTCTCTTCTTGCTGCCCCCATCACTTTCCGCATGCCTACTTCTCTTGCCCTTTCCATCGATCTTGCCGTGGCCAGGTTAATATAATTCACCCAGGCAATACTGATAATAATAAAACCGATCAGGAACATAAAGCCGACTGCCTGGCCATTACCATTCACTTCTGCTTCCTGGTTATAATTTGAATAAAGATGAATATCTGTAAGCGGTAATACAGACAAAGTATTCTTTACATTATTCTTTGTGTTCCATTCCCTGCTGTTGATGTATTTATTACAGAATGCCGGCAGCTTACTTTCAAACTTTTTCAGATCAGTGCCGGGCTTTAACTGCAGGTAAGTATAGAAATCATACCAGCCAAAACTTGTTTCCGTTGCATTGGTGGTGTCACCTCCTATCCTGTTGATATCGGCCAGTGTAGCATAAGACACAAGATGATTAATGATAAGGTGCGAATTGCTTGCATAATCTTTGAATATACCCGTTACTTCAAAGGTTTTGGTAAACTCGGGATCCCGGTACACCAAACGTTTGCCCATGGCAGCCGCTGTACCAAAGAATTTTTTAGCCGTTGTTTCAGACAGCAATAATTTATCAGGTCCATCCAGTGCTGTGGCGGGATTACCGGCGATCATCTCTATCTTAAACATGCGCAGGAAAGAAGCATCTGCATAGTAACCCTTGTTCTCTGCAAACTTTACCTGCTTTTCATCATTGGATAACAATAAGTCGGCATCATGCAGGCGGCAAAAATCTTCCACCTCGGGATAATCCTTTTTTAAAGTGGGGCCAATAGCCGGGTAAATGGTGGCCGACTGCCAGGATAATTTTCCCTGCTGGTAAGAATCCAGCCGGAGCCGCACCGTTTCTTTTGCCTTTGTTTGAAAATCATCATAACTTTTTTCGTATGATACATACTGGAAGATAAGCAGGCAGCATGTAAAACCAATAACAAGACCGGCAATATTGATAAACGTATAGCCCCTGCGTTTGCGCAGGTTTCTTGTTGCTAATTTGATGAAGTTCCCCAGCATAATATATAGTTTTAGGTTATTCGCTTCTCAATGATTTCACAGGGTTGGCTATGGCAGCCCTTATAGCCTGGAAACTCACAGTAAATAAAGCAATGGCTGAAACAACTACAATGGCAGCAATAAACATCCATGCATTCATATTTACCCGGTAAGGATAATTCTCCAGCCACTTATTCATGGCCCACCATGCCAGCGGGAATGCGATGAAAGCTGCCACCAGTACCAGTTTTAAAAAGTTGTTGGAAAGCATGGTGGCGATGTTGCCAACCGAAGCTCCCAGCACTTTCCGGATACCGATCTCTTTTACCCTTTTTTCAGCTGCCAGTGTGGCCAGCCCGAATAAACCAATACAGGAGATAAAAATGGTGAGTATAGCCGCAAACGTTATGATCTGTTTCCACTTAGACTCTGCCTCATATTGCTTTTCATTTTTTGCATCCTTAAATTCATACTTATATGGCAACAGCGGCTGTTGTGCTTTCACTACTTTTTCTATGTGCTGCAGCGTTGCAGAACTATGTTCCGGTTTTATTTTTATCAGCAGTTGTGCATAGCCGTATTTAGGATGCATGGTGAATAACTGTGGACCTATCTTCTCAAGCAATGAACTATAATGATAATCTTTTACCACACCCACCACGTTGTATTTTATACTGTCGTAGAAGAAATCCACCTTGCGGTTATTCAAATCCTTCCAGCCGGCTTCTTTCATAAAAGACTCGTTCACCAGCACGGCAGTTGTAGAGTCAGATGTATAAGCTCCTGAGAAATTTCTTCCCATAGCAATTGGTATCTGCAGCACGGGCAAATAAGCACTGTCAATAACATCGATCGCAAAGTTCATTTGCTTGTCATCTGCTTTTGCAACCGTACCCCATTGTCCACGTTGCCTTGCTGCTACTGCTGTAACAGAAGGATCTTTCATCAGCTCATGCCTGAAAGTATTAAGCTTTGTTGTGGTAAGCTGGTTGGTTTCCACCACTACCAGGTTTTTATCATTATAACCCAGGTTAAAGCTGGTAAGGTATTTAAACTGCGTGTACACGGTAATGGTAGCCACGATCAAAAAAGTAGTAAGTGTAAACTGTAAAACCACCAGCCCCTTTGACAAATAATTTTTACCAGACAAAGGCATGCGGTTGTACAATGTTTGTACCGGGTTAAACCCTGACAGCACCAGCGCAGGGTAAAAACCAGCCAGCAACGAGGTAATAATAAACAGAGCAATATAACCAGCAATAAGTTTTGCATTCAACAAATAAGAAAAAGCCAATGCTTTATTTGAAAGTGAATTAAACACAGGCAGCACCAGGAACACCAGTAGTATGGCCAGCACAAAAGAAAAAAAGCTGAGTAAAAATGATTCCCCTAAAAATTGTGCGATCAATTGCCGCCGTTCCCCGCCTATTACTTTTCGTACGCCAATTTCTTTTGCACGCTTTAATGAACGGGCAACTGTAAGATTTACAAAATTGATACAGGCTATTACCAGCATAAACAAAGCGATACCACCCAGAATTTTTGTATAAATGGGTTTGCTGCCGCCTTCCAGCCCGTTATCAGGGCCGTAGTTTTCACTCAGGTGCATAGCCAGCAACGGCTGCAGGCTGTAATTCCAAACCGTATTATCATTGTACAGTTCTTTTGCTTTTTGTAATTGATCCTTTGCATCCTTCTCATACACTTTTTTCATTTTCGCTTCTACAGCTTTTACATCCGCATGGGGATTCAACACCACAAAGGTGTTCAGGAAAAAATTGAGCCATTCCATATCGCCGCCATTATTCAGCGTAAGCTTCATATTCAGCAGCATGTCGATCTTTATAGAAGAGTTTTGTGGAGATTTAGGTAATATGCCACTTACAACAAAGCTTTTAAACGCTGTTCCATTGGGCCCCCCATTGCTGCCTCCAATTGGCATCTCGAGTGTTTTACCTATTGCATCAGCAGTTCCAAAAAATTTCTTCGCCACATCTTCTGCTAATACGACAGAATACAGATCTTTCAGTGCAGTATTCTTATTACCTTCCTTCAATGGGAAACTAAACACAGATAGAAAATTACTATCCACCATTAAAGCAGGTTGCTCGAATATTTGTGTACCAATTTTTACAGGAAACTGCTCACCCTGCACCCGCACATACGACTCAACTTCCGGAATTTCTCTTTTAAAAACAGGGCCTGGCATTGTACCGGTGATACCATTGGCGCCTGTCTGTTTGCCATCAGGACCATAATCAGTATGCACCACCCGGTAAATATTTTTTGCATTATCATGAAAACGGTCATAACTCACCTCATCATTGTTGTACAAAAGAATGAGCATGCAGCAGGCAAGCCCAATACTTAAACCTGCAATATTGATAAAGCTGTACACTTTATTGCGGAGCAGGTTCTTCCAGGCTGTTTTAAAATAGTTTTTTATCATAGCGTTATTATTCTTGTTACACGAATTATTTGAATTACACTAATTATCAAATTACGCACTGCTCATAGCAGTATTTTCCCTTCAGCCCTTTTAGATCATTCTCAACTCTCAACTCTCCACTCCCAATTTTCAACTTCCCCTTACTCTGTCCGCAAGCTCTTTACAGGATTAGCGCCGGCTGCCTTTATCGCCTGGAAACTGATCGTTAATAAAGTAATGATCAGCGCACCTGCACAGGCTGAAGCAAATATCCACCACGGTATACCCGTGCGGTAATCATATTGCTGCAGCCATTTATGCATAAAGAAATAACCGGCCGGTGCAGCAACCAGACAGGCGATCAGTACGAGCATTACAAAATCTTTTGAAAGCATTTGCCATAAACCGGCAATACTTGCGCCCAGCACTTTGCGTATACCGATCTCTTTTGTGCGCTGGCTGGCAATAAAGGAAGCAAGGCCGAATAAACCCAGGCAGGAAATGAAGACAGCCAGCATTGCAAAGAAACCGGCGAGTTTTCCAATACGTTCTTCATCGCCAAATTTTCTTGCGAAGTCTTCATCCACGAAATTGGCAACAAAGGGTCGTGCAGGATTATACTTTTTAAACACCACTTCTATTTTTTTCAATGCATCTTTTGCACTCATCTGCGGGTTTATCTTTAGAATAAAAACATTCTCCTGTTCTTTTGAAACATGGAACATAGAAGGCCTTACCGGTTTATAAGGCGATTGTACTAAAAGATCTTTTACAACACCAACCACTGTAAAAGGCTGGTCATTCCAGCGGATAACTTTCCCAATGGGATCTTTAAAGCCAATAAACTTTACAGCAGCCTCATTTAATATGAACGCTGCAGAGTCTGTTGCGAAATCTCTTGAAAAATCACGGCCATCTTTTACCTGCCAGCCAATTGTTTTACCATACTCGGGTGTTACAGCGTTATTTGGAAAATCAACTGCCAGGTTAGGATCTTTTCCTTCCCAGTCAAAACCACCATTAGTATTCCATACTTCTGTTGCAGGACTGTTTGACTCTGTCATTTCAGCGATCACACCTGCATTCTTTAGCTCAGTCCTTACCGCATCATAATGGTTGTGCACATCTTCGGTGGAAGCAATACTTACAAGCCCGTCTTTGCTATACCCAACAGGCCTGTTCTGTGCAAAGTTGATCTGTTTATATACCACGATGGTTCCAATGATCAGTATGATGGAGATAGAGAACTGCATTACCACCAATACTTTTCTTGGCAGCGATGCATTACGGCCGGCACGGAAAATACCCTTTAATACTTTTACCGGCTGGAAAGAAGACAGATACAGCGCCGGGTAAAGACCCGATACCAAACCGGTAACGATACTGAATACAACTGCAGCCAGCCAGAATAAAGGATTAGCCCACAGCATCTCCATTTTTTTATTGGCTACGGTATTAAAAAATGGCAGGATGAGTATCACAAGCGCCAGTGAAAAAACAAAGGCTATAAATGATATTAATATCGCTTCGCTGAAGAATTGCCCGATCAGCTGATGGCGTAGAGAACCAACGGCCTTGCGTATCCCAACTTCCTTTGCCCGCTTCTCAGAGCGTGCTGTACTAAGATTCATAAAATTGATGCAGGCTAGCAGCAGCACAAAAATGCCGATGATACCAAACATCCAGACAGTATCAATGGCACCTCCTGTATTAATGCCATTCTTGAAATCAGAATACAAATGCCATTTACGCATGGGATGCAGGAATACGGCAGGTTTATACCGTTTTTCTTCACCATGTACTTTATTGATCTTAACGTCACGGATCTTGGCTGATACTTTTTCCATGTCAGCATTATCAGCCACCTGTGCATAAGTTTGTGTAAAATTGCTGCCCCATGGATTTTCCATTTTTTTTATCCAGTCATTCTGGCTCAGGTACAACTCCCATGGAAGTATAAAACTGAGATCTTTAAAAGAAGTATTATCAGGAAGGTCTTCATACACACCAGTTACTTTCACCACAGCTTTATTATCAACTTTCAAAAACTTACCGACCGGGTTTTCATCACCAAAATAAGCTTTGGCCACTGATTCAGAAAGCAGGATAGAGTTCATATCTTTTAAACCATCCCTTGTTCCATGCAGCATTTTTAAACTCAGCATATCCGCCACCTGCGGTTCAAAATAACTACCCGGTTTTAAAAACATTTTATCTCCATAAGTAAGTGTATGATCAAAATTCCAGGAAGATTGTAACACATACTTAAAATCGCTGCCATGCACCCGGCGCATTTCTTCCGCCATCTGGGCCGGGTTGGCTATCTGCGTTTCCACCTGCCCGTTATAATTCTGGTGCTGCATCACCCTTGCAATGCGGTCGTAGTTTTTGTGATACTTATCATAGCTCAGTTCATCAAATATCCACATACCAATCAGTGTAGCCACGGCCATACCCACCGCAAGCCCGCCTACGTTTATAATAGAATACACTTTATTCTTTACAAGATTTCGCCAGGCGATAGTGAAATAATTTTTAAACATGGTATTTAGTTTTTATGGACCAGCATTTAATCTTTGTTCAACATAGTTGTGTCACTCACTTGGGCAAGTATATTCTTTTCAACAACCCATATACTTCATTCTTCAACTTCCCATTCTCAATTTTCAACTCTCAACTTTCAACTCTCAACTTTCAACTCTCAACTCCCTACTCCGTCTTCAACACTTTTGCCGGTTTTGCCCATGCTGCTTTAGCAGAATGGAAACCTGCCGTTGCTGCTGCTGTAACTACGATCACAAAAGCAGAAATAACAAAAGGCAGTAAAGAAAGCCCCGTATTGTAAGGGAATATGTTCAGCCATTTGTTCATGAAATACCAGGCCACGGGGAATGCAATAGCGGCAGCGATCAGTGATAGCCATAAATAATTTTTTGCAATAAGGTTGATCACCTGTGGTGTGCTTGCACCCAGTACCCTGCGGATACTTATTTCTTTTTGCTTTTGCTGTGTTGTAAATGCAGTAAGTCCCAGCAGTCCAAGGAATGTAATAATGATCGTAAGCACAGAGAATGCAGCAAATATTTCACCCCGCTTCTGATCAGCGGTGTACTGTGAATTAAAATCATCATCCAGGAATTTATACTCGAAAGGTAGCTGAGGGAAATATTTCTTCCAGGCAGTCTCTACTTTTGCGATGGTTGCTTTAAGATCAGCTGCAGTGGTCTTTAACTGTATAATATTACAGTTGGGAGAATAGTAAAACAGCATCGGCGTGATGGGATTGTACAACGACTTCTGGTTAAAATCTTTCATCACACCCACTACTTCCAGGTAATAGCTGGATGTATCTCCCGGGTATTTCACCTTTTTACCAACAGCATCATCTCCCCAGCCAAACTGTTTTACCATCGATTCATTCACAATGACACTGCGGAGTGTATCAGGGAGGCCGGTAAAGTTCCTGCCTTTTACAATCTTTATCCCGAGCGTAGGCAGGTAGCGGTCATCCACGCTGTAACACTCTACCGTTTTATCTACATAACCACTCTTTGTTTCTACACTAAAAAGATTCAGCGGCACATTGGGTATACCGGGGTAGCCGTAAGCGGTACCCACATCTTTAACACCCGGCAGGCTGCGGAACTCATTGTTCATCGCAAATATTTTATTGCGTTCATCCTCCCCGGTATTTACGGTCACGGTCATCACCTGGTCCTTACTAAAGCCAAGATATTTTTTACGCAAAAAAGAAAGCTGCGTATATACCACCCAGGTACTGATCAGCATGATCATTGAAATAGAAAATTGTAACACCACCAGCGTGCGGCGCAGGCTGATATTGCCGGAAGCCTTTGATAAAGCACCCTTTAAAATTCCAACTGGTTTAAATGATGAAAGGTAGAAAGCAGGATAACTGCCGCCTAAAAGACCTGTAAACAAAATAATACCCAGCAGTAAAAGTAAATTGAATGGCTGCAATATTGTTTGCAGCGTAAACGACTTGCCGGATATATTGTTAAACACCGGCAACAAAAGAAACACCAGGAACACACTTAGTAATACAGCCGTAAAAGAAGTAAACAGGCTTTCGCTCAGGAACTGCAGTACTAATTGTTTTTTCGTGGATCCGGTTACTTTTCTTATCCCGATTTCTTTTGCCCTGCGGGCAGATCTTGCCGTGGTAAGATTCATATAATTGATGCAGGCTATCAGCAGCATGAAAAATGCCACGGAACCAAATATCCAGATATACGACATGCTGCCCAGTTCTTCCGGTTCGTAGGCCAGCTTTGACTGCAGGTGTATATCAGTTATCTTCTGCACATCATACTCCATGGAAGCATTGAATTTTTTAAAATCTGCTTCCATCAGTTTTTTATAAAGACCATCCAGTTTTGTATTGATGGCCTTAACGCTGGTCCCGGGCTTTAATAATACATAGGTAAATGTGTTGAAGTTTAACCAGTAGTCCTGCTGCCCACGGAAACCTTTAAGAAAGGTTGGCATGGAAATCAGCATATCATACCGCAGGTGTGTATTCTTAGGCACATCTTCTATTACGCCTGTAACTTTATAGAGGTCGTACACCGTTTTTAATGTTTTACCAGCCGCAGGCGTATTTTTTCCAAAATATTTTTCAGCCAGGGATTTTGTGATTACAATATCAAAAGGTTCAGTAAGCGCCGTTGCAGGATTACCCTCCAGGAATTTTGCAGTAAATACATTAAAAATAGTACTGTCGGCATAATATATTTTAGTTTCATAAAAATTATTCTCGCCACTTTTAAACAAAGTCCTTTCCCTGCTGATAAGCCTTGCTGATTCTTCCACTTCAGGAAAATCTTTTTTAACAGTTGGCCCAAGCGGGAACTGTGTGATCACCCAGTTAGTGGTCTTATCTTTTTCATGTATATAAGAATTGACACGGTAAATGCGTTCTGCCTTTTTATTGAACTTATCATAGCTCAGTTCATCTGCTATATAAAAAATAAGAAACAGGCTGAAGGTAATGCTGATGGTAAGTCCCAGCACATTCAGTGTGCTGTACCATTTATCCTTCCTGAAATTCCGGATGGCGATGAGTAACAGGTTTTTTATCATGGCTGTCTTTATTTTCTCGTATTACACTATTTACTACTAATTACACGAATTAAGCATATTGAATTAATGCAATTGGTTTTAATTCGTGAAATCAAAATTTTCATTTAAGCGTTTTCTTTTAAACTTTTAACAGGGTTTGCCGTAGCTGCTTTAAAGGCCTTATACCCCACCGTTATCCAGGCAATAAGTATGGAACAGGCGATGGCAGCGATAAATACCCCTGCACCGATATTTACCTTATATACAAAATTTTTGAGCCAATCGTTCATTAAATACCAGGCTGCAGGTGCCGCCAGTAAAAATGCAATCGTAATAAGCACAGTAAACTCTTTAGAAAATAAATACAGGATACTCTGTACACTGGCGCCAAGTACCCGCCGGATACCCACTTCCTTTGTTTTTTGTACCACCATAAACGATACAAGTCCATACAACCCAAGACAACTGATAAACACAGCCAGCAAAGCATATACTTTATACATGCTGCTCAACCTTTGTTCCTGCTGGTAAAAGCGGTTGATGCTTTCGTCCAGGAAGGACCCATTGTAAACGTACTCAGGAAAAAATTTATCCCATAGCTTTTTTATTTCATCATTACTGGTGGCAAAATTCTTAGAGGATAATTTAATACCTGCAGACTGGTAATTTTTAGCCTTAGGAGAAATGGCAATAGGTGTAATGGCCTCTCTCAATGACTGCTGTTTAAAATCTTTTACAACACCCACCACCGGCATCGGCCGCCGCCCGCCCAGCCTGAACATTTTACCAATAGCTTCCTGTGGATTGGTGACACCCACTTTCCTAAGTAAAGTTTCATTCACCACGTATTCCCGGCAGGTATCGCTGGCTTCATAAAATTTACCCGCCACTAACTGTAACCCGTATGTTTTTGCATAATTATTATCACCAAACTTTAACTGCACACCAAAATCCCTGTCTTCCATTTTATCAAAGGCAAAATTGGAAGTCCACGAATTTTCGCTGCTTGGTGCATCATGACCAAAACTCACCAGCTTTACATCACTCCTTGACATCAGTGCATCCCTGAATGCCGGCATCCTCGCCCTGCTGGCGCTGTCTCCATTCATACTCAGCACCAGCAAGGCTTCCTTATTAAAACCAAGATCTGCCTTGCGGATAAAATTCATCTGGCTGATGGCAATGATGGTGGCAATAATAAATATCTGTGAAAAAGCAAACTGCATCACAACCAGCACACGCCGTAATGAAACACTGCCAACTTTTGATGTATTGATCTTATTCTTGATTGCCTCAACCGGTTTGAATCGCCCCATGATAACAGAAGGATATAAACCAGACAGCAAAATAGTAAACAGCATCACGGCAATTATAAACAGGATACTGCCAGGGTTAAACAGGAAAAGTTTGCTCTGTACCACCATTATATTCTTTATATATGGTAATGCTGTCCAGGCAAGTAACAATGCTATGATTGTTGCAATAGCCACCACCAGTGTTGTTTCAGCAAATACCTGTGCACGCAGCTGTGTACGGCTGCTGCCCATTACCTTCCTGATACCAACTTCTTTACTCCTGGTAACAGCCAATGCTGTAGAAAGATTTACAAAATTGATACAGGCCATTAATATTACCAGCAGTCCAATAAATGCTAATGTATATAAGGATGTTTTGCTGGTAATGTGATCTCCATTTATTCCAAAGCGGTCATCAAAATGAATATTCTTTAACGGGTGTAAAAAATGGGTGCGCTTTGTCTGAACATCATTATTATTATATTTCTTTTCAAAAACAGCCAGTTGCTTATCAACACCAGCAGTATTAGTGCCCGGTGGCAACATTACATACACCTGGTGGTTGCTCGTATTGGAACCCCAGTCATCCAGCGGCCATTCATTACCATCATCCGCAATAAAACCTTTGTATGAAACCACCAGCTGGAAAGGGAAATCACTTGTTTCGGGAACGTCTTCAAATACAGCTGCCACCTGGAAATCATGCTTACTGTTATCCAGGTTCACTCTTTTACCAACTGCTTCTTTCCAGTTACCAAAATATTTTTCTGCAAACGATTTGCTCAGTGCAGCACTGTTTACATCATTTAATATATCTGCACTGCCTGCCATAAATTTTACCTCGAACATCTTCATCAGCTCCGGCTCACCATAAAAAATACCAACATCTTCCCTGAACTTTTTATTTTCAACACCGGGATTTTTTACTGTAACCTGTACCCCATAATTCTGGAATATTTCAGTAAACATGTATTGGGGATAATCTTTCCGTAGAAATTTTGTTGCAGGAAAAGGCACCCCACCTGAATAATGTTCTCCTTCACCATCCACATCTTTGGTAACCACCTGGTAAATATTATCGTAGTTCTTTAAATGCTTATCATGACTTGTTTCAAACTGTATTACCAGGAACACGATGATACAGGCAGCAAGTGCCACGGCTAGTCCTAATATGTTTAGTGTGGCATGCTTCCGGTTTCTTAATAAATTTCTGAATGCGGTTTTGAAATAGTTTTTTATCATGGCTGTCTTTGTTTCTTTTTGTTACACGAATTATTACTAATTACACGAATTAAAATCCTGGCTTAATCTTTAACGAACATCACCTGACCGCACATCCTTTCAAAATCCCCCGTCGGGGATTTAGGGGGCTTCTTTCAAACTTTTCACAGGATTTACCAGCGCTGCTTTTACCGCCTGCACACTCACTGTGCATATAGCGATCAGCAATGCGGCAACAGCTGCCAAAGCAAATACCCACCAGCTGATAGCTGCTTTATATGCAAAATCCTGCAGCCATTTGTTCATAGCCCAGTATGATACTGGTATAGCAATAACTATTGCGATCAACACCAGTTTTGCAAAATCTTTCGACAGTAAAACAGTAATACCTGCCGTATTGGCTCCAAGCACTTTTCTTATTCCGATTTCTTTCCGGCGCTGGTTCGCCACAAAAGTTGCAAGCCCCAGCAAACCAAGACAGGAAATAAAAATGGCCACTATTGCAAAACTGTTGGCCAGTTTACTTACTACCTGTTCACTGTTGTACAGCTTCGCATATTCCTGGTCAGAGAACTGGTATGTAAAGGGAAATTTTGGATTCATTGACTTCGAGATCTTTTCCAGGCCGGCCAGTACCGCTTTGGTTTCACCTGCCTGCATGCGAATGAGTATCGTTCCCCATCCCCAGTTCTCATCCAGCCGCATGATCAGCGGATCGATGGCCTGGTGCATAGAACTGAAATGAAAATCTTTTAAAACACCGACCACAGTTCCGGGCCGGTTGCCCCAGGTAACGGTGGCGCCTACAGGATTTTTTAAACCAATTTTACTCACCGCAGTTTCATTCAGCAGGTAAGCAGCAGAATCCGTACCGTACTCCTTTGAAAAATCACGGCCTTCCTTTAACTGCAGCTTCATCGTCTTTGCAAATTCGTAACCAACCACACCATCTGCAAATGATACGGTTACATTGGGATCTTTACCCTGCCAGCCAATACTGTTCGTGTGGTGTTCTATAACGGTGGGTGAATTCCTCATTTTTGAAACAGCCAGCACTCCCGGGATCTTAGCTGCTTCTTCTTTAAAGTGACCGTAGTTCTTTGCCAGTTCACCTTCTATGGGTACATATAAAAGATTTTCCCGCTCATAACCGATATTCTTTTTTTGAATAAAGTCCACCTGGCGGTAAATAACCATCATACCTACAATTAATATTACCGATAATGAAAACTGGAAAACCACCAGCCCCTTGCGCAGTAACGCACCGTTGTTGCCCAAAGAAAAATGACCTTTTAAAATTTTTACCGGCCGGAAAGAAGAAAGAAAAAAAGCAGGATAACTGCCGGCAACAAGACCCGTCAGCACTACCAATGCCAGCATCAGCATCCAGAAAACAGGCGTGCTAACAGGCAACAGTAACTGTTTTCCAGTAATGTCATTAAAAACAGGCAATACCAAAAACACCAGCAATAAAGCCACGCAGGCAGCCATAAAACTGAGCAGCACCGCTTCACTGATGAACTGCCATACCAGCGATGAACGGTAAGCACCATTCACTTTTCTTACACCAATTTCCTTTGCCCTCGTACCTGCACGGGCTGTTGACAGGTTCATAAAATTGATACAGGCAATCAGCAGAACAAAGATGGCAACCAGTGTAAATAACCGTACATATTCAATACGGCCACCACCGGGTTGCCCTTCCTTAAATGATGAATGCAAATATTTTTCTGTGTAAGGCTGCAGGCCAAGCTCCACCACCCAGCCTTCTGTTTTTGGCTGGTACTTATAAATAAAGTCTTTGATCTTTGTCTGCACATTAGCTGCGGCTGCATCCCTGCGCAATTGTATATAAGTTGCAGGACTTGTATTGCCCCAGTTATTTACCCATTCATTTTGTTTTACAAAATCCTTCCAGGTTCTCAAAAATTCAAATTGCACGGATGAATTTGCAGGAACATCTTCGAACACTGCTGTAATTTTCAGGTCTTCCTTATTTTCAAAGCGTATTGTTTTATTGATGGCTGCGGCTGCATCTCCAAAAAATATCTCTGCCATTTTACGGGAAACAGCAATACAACCCGGTTCATTTAAAGCAGTTGCTGCATTGCCCTGCAGTAAAGGATAACTGAACATTTTAAAAAAATCAGCACCGGCAAACGAACCATTCATTTTATTTACCTTTTCACCTGCTTCAAAAGTGCTGAGTGAGCCTGGAGCTGAAGCATATTCCATACTGCTTGCGTACTGTACTTCGGGAACTGATTTTTTTAATTCATCCGCCAGCAAACCCTGGGTGGGATAACTGGCTTCGGTTTTGCCATCGTAAAACTGGCGTTCGTACACCTGGTACAACTGGTTTCCATTTGCATGAAAGGCATCCACATTTTTTTCATCCTGCACCCACAGCATGATCAGGAGGCTGCAGGCCATACCCAGCGCCAGTCCTGCAATATTGATCACAGAAAAAGGCTTGTTCCTCACCAGCACCCGCCAACCTGTTTTGAAATAATTTTTAAACATTGCTTCTTTTTTTTAACCAGCAATTATCTCCTTTGTTTATGCTGCAATCACCATTATCCAAACTCTTAACTTTCAACTCTCAATTTTTAACTCTCAACTCTCCCCATCCTATTCTGTCCTTAAATTTTTCACAGGGTTTGTAAGCGCTGCCCTGATAGCCTGGAAACTAACGGTAACCAGTGTTATTATCACTGACATCAGTACCACCAGGGCAAAAACACCCACATTGATACTGGTTTTATAATCATAACTCTTCAGCCATTCTTTCATAAAATACCAGGCAAAAGGAACAGCAATTGCACAGGCGATCAATACAAGCAACACGAAATCTTTTGAGAGCAACTGCCATAAATTAATCACACTGGCACCAAGTACTTTACGTACACCAATTTCTTTGATACGCTGTTCAGCAGTAAATGAAGCCAGTCCATAGAGACCAAGACAGGAAATAAAGATGGCCAGCACCGCAATGATGGCCGCCAGGTTACCCACCAGTTCTTCGTAATTAAATTTCTTGGCATACTGCTCATCTGCAAACTGGTATTCAAAAGGAAAAGCAGGATTGTATTTATCAAAGATGGGTTTCATCAGGCTGATCGCCTTTGAAGCCGGCATACCGGGATTCATACGGATATCAACATAACTTACCCAATCCTTGTTGAAGATAATTGTCAGCGGGGAAATGTTACGGAAGGGTGACTCCATCTGTATATCCGGTATTACACCCACTATTTTCATTGGCTGACCATTCCATTTCAGCATTTCACCAACCGGGTTCTTAAGCCCCATACGTTTAACAGCCGCCTGGTTTAAAAGAACAGCATTTGAATCTGCAAAATCACGGGAAAAATCCCTGCCGTCAATCAACTTAATGCCCAAAGTTTTCGTGTAGTCATAATCGGTAGCAATAGTGGAAAAGATCACCGATTTCTCCACCGGCTGGCTGTTCTTCCATTCCCAGCCATTGTTATTGCTGTATATCTGCGATGGAGGGGAATTGCTTTTACAGATAGATACCACGGCACCCGTGCTCAGTAATTCCTGCCGCAGCGCTTCATAATTTTTTTGAATATCGTCAGACCAGTTTACTGATATCAACCCTTTGTTGTTAAAACCGATCGGTCTGTTCTTGCCATGCTGAATTTGCTGGTAAACAACGATGGTTCCTATCATCAGTATTACAGAACTTGCAAACTGTACCACCACCAGTATCTTACGTGGCAGAGAACTGCCCCGGCCTGCTTTTAGATTTCCCTTAAGTACCCGTACAGGATTGAACGATGACAGGTAAAAAGCAGGATAACTGCCGGCAAGCAGGCCTGTAAGAATTGTAAATGCGATCATGATGCCCCAGAACACAGGACTGGCAACCTGCAGGCTCATCGCTTTCTGGGTAAGGTTATTAAAGAATGGTAAAGCAACCGAAACGAGCAGCAGTGCCAGCAAAAATGCAAGTGCAGCAATCAGCATAGACTCACTTAAAAATTGCCGGATAAGTTGGCTGCGTCCTGATCCAACTGCTTTACGAACACCTACTTCCTTTGCTCTTTTCTCTGAACGGGCCGTACTTAAATTCATAAAATTGATGCAGGCGATCAGCAGCACAACAAAACCCAGTATGCCAAACATCCGCACATATTTTATGAAACCACCAATATTTTTACCCTCTTCAAATTCGCTGTACAGCCGCCATTTTTCCATTGGGTGAATGAAAACTTCAGGCTTTATGGTCTTTAATGTATTCTCATCTGTAAAATGAGTGATCACCACATTTTTTATCTTGGCATTTACAGTTTTCACATTGGCATTATCATTTAACTGTACATAGGCCTGCCAGGAATTATTGCCCCAATTTGTTTTATGATACAGTTTAACCCAGGGATAAATAGTTTCCTGTAACTGGAACGGGATCAAATAATCAAAGCTGAGTGAGCTGTTCTTTGGCTGTTTAGGAACTACAGCAGTTACTTTCAGGTTAGTGGTGTTGTCCATCCTCACCATTTTTCCCAATGGATCTTCATCTCCAAAAAGGATACCGGCGGTTTCATCTGTTAATACAATGGAATAAGGCTCATGCAAAGGCTTTTTATCCCCTTTCAGGATATTTATGGAGAACATATCAATGGCATCTTCGCCAATAAAATGGCCCTCCTTATTTATTTTCTTTTCACCATACACCAAAGAATGCTGCTGTCCCCAATCACACATGGCCACGGCTTTCAGGTCAGGATACTTAGCTTTCAATTCATCCCCTACCGGGAAAGGCATTGCCTGCTGTGTACCACGTCTGCCGTCAAAGGTCTGGTGCATCATTACCTGGTACAGTGTATCATAATTTTTAAAATGCTTATTGCCTGATATTTCATCATATATCCATAAGCCGATGATCATTGCAACAGCCATACCTGAAGCAAGTCCAACAATGTTGAGCAAAGAATATACTTTGTTCTTTACGAGGTTACGCCAGGCTACTTTGAAATAATTTTTTATCACGGTGTTTATCTTTTTAGACTATACATTTAATCTTTACTCGCCATCCTTGTGTCACTCACTTCATCCTCATTAACTCTTCTCAACTCTTAATTATTAATTCTCAACTCTCAACTGCTTTACTCTGTTCTTAAGCTCTTAACCGGGTTTACCAGTGCAGCCCTCACCGTTTGAAAGCTTACTGTAAACAATGCGATCAGCAGTGACACTATTCCTGCAAATACAAATACAAACCAGCTTATATCGATACGGTATGCAAAATCTTCCAGCCATTTATTCATGGCCCAGTATGATAATGGAAACGCAATCACACAGGCAATCACCACCAGTTTTACAAACTCTTTTGATAACATAGCAGACACCTGTGCTACACTTGCACCCAGCACTTTGCGGATACCAATCTCTTTGGTACGCTGTACTGTTGCAAATTTTGCCAGGCCAAACAACCCAAGACAGGCTACAAAAATGGTGAGGCCGGCAAATATGCCCATTATCAATCCAATTTTTTGTTCCGCTTTATACGTATTGTTGTAACGGTCATCCAGGAACGAATAATTCAATGGTTCTTCCGGGCCAAACTTGTTCCATTCTTTTTTCAGGGATGCTATCATGCCGGCAGCATCTTTTGTTTTAAGCTTTACAATAAAATTATCCTGGCTGGGTGCCATCACCATTACCAGCGGGGAAATACGTTCATGCAACGACCGGAAATGAAAATCTTTTACCACACCTATTACATTGTAGTGCTCTTTTTCGCCACGCTTGCTGGTTCTTGAGATCACTCTCCCCACGGCATTATCCTTCCAGCCAAGTGCGTTTGCTGCGGTTTCATTTAAGATCACGCTGGCGGAATCCATACCAAACTGTGTGGAGAAATTTCTTCCCTTTACCAGTTGTATACCCAGCACGCTGATGTAATTTTCATCCACTTCATACCGCAGCGTTTTCACCATCTGCGTTGATTCGTCACCGGGAGTAACAAAGAAATTATTATTATCACTTGTGCCGGCCGGTACATACCTGGAGCCACTAACAGCAGCAATTCCGGGATTTGCAAGCAGTTGCTGGCGAAATGCATCCTGGTTTTTACCAAGCTGCCAGGTATCAGACACCACCAGCACATTATCTTTATTGTAACCAACGTTTTTTCCTTGTATGTAAGAGAGCTGTTTATATACAACGGTAGTACCTACGATCAATACGATTGAAATAAAAAACTGGAACACCACCAGTCCGCTCCGCAGGCTGATCGTCTTTTTACCAGCGACAAATTTGCCTTTCAATACGGATACCGGTTTAAAAGAAGAAAGATAAAATGCCGGGTAACTGCCCGCAAGGATACCTGTGATCACAACAATCAGCAGCAGGCCAGGGACCAGGAATGGATGATCTTTAAAGCTAAGTGTAAGCTGCTGACCGGTAATTTCATTAAACCAGGGCAGCGCCAGGAAGATCAATCCGATGGAAAGAATAAGTGCAATGGCAGCGATCACAACAGATTCCGTTAAGAATTGTCTTACCAGTTCCAGCTTCATTGAACCAAGTACCTTACGGATACCTACCTCACGGGAGCGGTTAGACGCACCCGCAGTAGAGAGGTTCATAAAATTGATACAGGCAATCAGCAGCATAAAAATGGCGATGGCGCCAAATATGTACACATATTTTACATCACCCGGTGCTCCCAGGTCATTGGGTATATCAGAATAAAGATGGATATCGGTAAGCCGTTGCAGGTGAAAGCTGATATCATTCCCCGCTTTCCTGAATGCTTCCAGCGACATACCCGTACCATCCGCCATCTGTGGCCCGATGTATTTTTCAACCATGCCCGGAAGTTTTGCCTCCAGTTTGGTATAGTCGTTTTTGTTTTTCAACAACAGGTAAGTAAAGAAGTTGGAGCTCATCCAGTTGAATTCCCTTGCTTCAGGCAGGCTGCTCAACGAAGCAAACAGGTCAAAATGGAAATGAGAGTTAGCAGGCATATCATCCACCACAGCAGTTACCTTGCAAGCTGCATTCCGGCCATCTTTAAAGCTGATCACCTTTCCTACGGCGTTATTATTTCCAAAATATTTTTTTGCAATAGTATTTGTGATCACCACACTGTTGGGTTCGTTCAATGCGGTGGCAGCGTCACCTGCAATAAAAGAAAAACTAAATACCCTGAAGAAATTTGAATCAACAAATGCAAACGCATCCCCCCGGAAGTCTTTATTATTATAAACAAGTTTGGGCGCTCCGTAATGACGGATACGGGTGGCTTCTTCCACTTCAGGAAAATCCTTTTTAAAAGTGGGTGCCACCGGCGCCATCACCACCGCTTCTTTCATCTTTTCGCCCTGTACATTCCCCTGGAAAACAACACGGGCAATGCGGTCTGCGTTTTTATTGAACCGGTCATACCCCAGTTCATTGCTCACAAAAAGTGCAATGATCAAACAGGTGGCGATACCAATAGCCAGGCCTGTTATATTGATAGCAGAAAAACCTTTGTATTTCCAAAGGTTCCTGAAAGCTATTTTAAAATAGTTCCTGAGCATAACTATTATATTTATTCCGTTCTTAAACTTTTTACGGGATTACTAATTGCCGCTTTTATTGACTGGTAACTCACCGTAAGTATTGAAATGATCAAGGATAATACGGCTGCAAAAACAAATACCTGCCACTGAATACTGATATGGTAAGGATAATCTTCCAGCCATTTGTGCATCATCCACCATGCAACCGGGCAAGCCAGTATAAAGGAGATCATCACCAGTTTTAAAAAATCTTTTGACAGTAAAGCTGTGATACTTGTTACAGAAGCACCCAGCACTTTCCGTACACCAATTTCTTTTATCCTGTTTTCCGCCATATAAGTAGCAAGGCCAAATAAACCCAGGCAGGAAATAAAAATGGTAAGCCCTGAGAAGATAGCAGCGAGTGTACCTGTACGTTGTTCTGATTTGAACTTGTACGCATACTCTTCATCAATAAATTTGTATTCAAAAGGATATTCAGGATTATACTTTTTGAATATTGCTTCAGCCTTTTTAAGATTATCAGCTGTTTTATTGGCTGTATTCAGCCTGAAGTGAACGATGTTAAACCACCCCTGTCCCCCTTCTATGATCATGGGCTTGGTTGGGTAGTACGGTGATTGCAATATAAAATCATTGATCACACCTACAATATGCCAGTCCTTGCCATTATCCTTTACAACCTGGCCAATGGGATCTTTAAAGTTCATCACTTTGGCAGCTGATTCGTTTATGATAATGCCAAGTGAATCTGTTGGAAATTCTTTCAGGTTAAAGTCACGTCCTTTTACAATTTTGAAGCCAGCAGTTTTTACCAGGTTGTCGTCTGCACAATACCTGTCGAAATCCGTTTTATCTTTTGGATCTTTTCCGGCCCATTCAAACCCCCAGCTGTCACTCCAGCCCTGTGTAAGTGGTGCACTTGTTTTTGTTACGGATACAGCAACACCCTGGTTCAGCAATTCATTTTTTATAAGGGTGTAATTTTTTTCTATATCACCATTCATATTATGATACACCAGGTTATCCCTTGAGTAACCACTGTCCCTGTTCTGTGCATGATCGATCTGCTGTTTAACAATAGTAGTACATATGATCAGGATGATAGCGAATGTAAATTGCAGCACCACTAATAATTTACGTGGTGTAATCAATGCGTTGGCGGCTTTGAATGTTCCCTTTAAAACTTTTACCGGCTGAAAAGAAGACAGGAAGAATGCAGGATAACTGCCCGCCAGTAAACCTGTAAATAAAATGAACCCGGTTGCTGCCAACCAGAATTTTACATTGCCATAATCGATAGATAATTTTTTATCTGTTAATTCACTAAATGCCGGTAATGCAGCCTGCACCAGTATAAATGCAACAACACCTGCTATCAATGAAAGCAAGATTGATTCACCAATAAACTGGCCGATCAATGATTGCTTTTGTGCACCCACCACTTTCCTGATGCCCACTTCTTTTGCACGCTTTTCACTCCTGGCGGTACTAAGGTTCATAAAATTGATACAGGCGATCAATAAAATAAATAAAGCGATCACGCCAAACAGTCTTACAAAATCTATCAACCCGCCATCTTCCACACCATTGGTAAAATTGGAATACAACCGCCAGCGGCTTGCAGGATACAAGAACATTTCCCATGTTGGATCTTCATCTGTTGCATACTTCACTTTTAATCCTTTCATTTTTGCATTGGCAGAAGCCAGTGTTGCATTTGGTTTCAGTAAAGCATAGGTACGGGTGGAATTATTACCCCAGGTGCTGTCATCCCATCCTTTTTTTACGAGATAGCTCCAGGGCACCAGGTATTCAAAATCAAAGCGGGTATTGCTGGGCAGGTCTTTCATGATACCTGTAACCGTAAAATTATCCTGGTTATCCAGTTTGATCATTTTACCCATTGCATCTTCATCACCAAAAATTTTCTTCGCCAATTTTTCTGTAAGCACAATTGAATAAACACCATCCAATGCTTTTGCAGGATCACCTTTCAATAACGGGAAGCTGAACATTTGTAAAAAACCCGTATCCACCATACTGCCCGCTGTTGTAATTCTTTTATCCCCTACAGAAAACAAAGTACCCTGCGGCCAGTTTACCCTCACTGTTCTTTCCACTTCAGGCAGGTCTTTCTCCATTGTACGGCCCAGTATCTTCGGGGTGGTATTCCAGCATTGCAGCTTACCACTGAAATGCGCCCTGTTCCATGCTTCATAGATCCTGTCTCTCTTTTCATGAAACTGATCATAGCTTAGTTCATGTTGTATCCACAGCATGATCAATACAGCGGCAGCCATACCGATGGCCAGGCCGGAGATATTGATAAACGAAAACCCTTTCTTTTTAAAAAGGTTTCTCCAGGCTATTTTAAAAAAGTTCTGTATCATTTCAAATCTTTTTTATCTCCGGTAATATTTATTCTCCAATAAGGTTTTACTCACTTTTCAATTTTCCATTCTCAACTTTCAACTAAACTATT
Organism: Ferruginibacter sp.; assembly: GCA_047600665.1. Taxonomy (GTDB): domain Bacteria; phylum Bacteroidota; class Bacteroidia; order Chitinophagales; family Chitinophagaceae; genus Ferruginibacter. The sequence goes on along the minus strand of JASGKJ010000001.1, from coordinate 429,659 downwards.
CCGTTCTTAAACTCTTTACAGGATTAGCCAATGCTGCTTTTATTGCCTGTGAACTAACTGTTGCCAGTGCGATCAATAAAGCAATGATGCCTGCCAGGACAAATATCCACCAGCTGATATCCGTACGGTATGCAAAATCCTGCAGCCATTTGTTCATTCCCCACCATGCCAGCGGGAAGGCAAATACAGCAGCGATCAATACCAGTTTTAAAAAATCTTTTGATAACATGGATGTAATGTTAGCAGCGCTTGCACCCAATACTTTTCTTACACCGATCTCTTTTATGCGCTGTTCCGCCATATAAGTGGCCAGACCAAATAAACCAAGACAGGCAATCATAATGGCGATAACGGCAAAGGTTAACCCCAATTTACCGGTACGCTGTTCCATGCGGTACATATTGTCGAATGAATCATCCAGGAACTGGTAACTGAAAGGCAGGCCTGCAGCCATACCTTTCCATTTTGCTTCTACTGCGTTCACCAAATTCTTGATGTCATTGGTTTTTACTTTAAAGGCGGTGGCACCGGCATCATCACCCAGGCGGAACATCAGTGGCCCAATGGTTTGTTTTAATGATTCGTAGTGAAAATTTTTAACCACACCAATGATGTTAAAAGAAACCAGCTCCCCCGGTTCGGGTCCGTTGGCAAAATTAGTGTACACTTTTTTCCCTATTGGATCATCGTAACCCAATACCTTGGCTGCTGTTTCATTAATAATGATCGCATTGGAATCTGAACCAAAATCTTTTGAAAAATTTCTGCCCCTGATAATTTCCATACCAAGTGTTTTGATATAATCATGATCAACGGTCCAGGTCTGGCTGCTCAATGCATTCTTGGTGTCCATTACAGCCTCTTTGGAATAAGTATTATCATTCCTGGATGAATTGGCAACAGGAAGAAAACCGGCAAAAGCGGCTGACTGCACACCGGCAAGTTTTGCTATTTCATTTTTAAATGCTTTTGCATTGTTGCCTAAAGCGTAAGTATTGTTCACCACCAATACCTGGTCTTTACTAAAACCAAGTTTTGTTGTTTGTATAAAATTCAGCTGGCGGTAAACGATGATCGTACCAACAATAAGGATAATAGACGTGGCAAACTGGAACACCACCAGCACATTGCGCAGGCTGCTTCTTTTAAAACCTGCATTGATCTTTCCTTTGAGTACAGCAATGGGTCTGAAAGAAGAAAGATAAAAAGCAGGATAGCTGCCAGCCAATAAACCAACCGCAACCGGCAATAACAACAATATTGCCAGGTAACCCGGCTTAAGCAGGTCTTTTATAGAAAGCTCTTTACCCGACAGATCATTGAAATATCCAATGGCTGTCCAAACAACCAATACAGCAAGCACCAGTGAAATAAGCGCCATCAGTGTTGACTCGGTCAGGAACTGGCTGATAAGTGATCTTTTTTCTGTACCCAGCACTTTACGAATGCCTACCTCTTTCGCCCTGTTGGCAGAGCGTGCTGTGGAAAGATTCATAAAGTTTACACAGGCCAGTAACAAAACAAACAAAGCCACTGCAGAAAAAATATACACGTACTGAATATTGCCGTTTACACCCAGTTCCGGAAAACGGTCCGAATGCAGGTGAATATCTGTTAAAGGGATAAGACTGTATTCTAACTTATTGCCGGCCTTTTCCATATCCGCCATCGACTGGATGTTCATATACTGCCTTGCCTGCGGCATGATATATTTATCGATGTATTGTGTAAAGTTCTTTTCAAATGCTTTGTAGTCGGTACCAGGCTTCAGTAATAAATAAGTTTGAAAATTATGGCTGAGGTAACTGCCAAACGGATAATTCACATTATCCATACTGAAAATAAAATCAAAATTAAAATGAGAGTTGTGCGGAATGTCTTTAATAACAGCCGTTACTTTATACAACGTACTGGTGTTATCATCCGTCTCAATCATCTTACCAACCACGTTCGTTGCACCAAAATATTTTTTTGCTGTTGATTCTGTTATAACAACGGTGTTGGGTTCATTCAATGCATTTTTTGTATCGCCGGCTACAGCAGGTAATGTAAAAACATTGAACAGTGTTGAATCTGCATGTGCTACATTCGGTTCATTAATAAATGCATTGTCTTTTTTTACCAGTTTGGCGCCGCTGCTGGCATATATCCGCACATACTCTTCCACCTGCGGGTAATCTTTCTTTAATATGGCTCCCATCGGGTCTGCGGTTACAGCCATATGCAGGTTGTTGCCGCCGAAAATAATATCAGAGTTGATGCGGTAGATCTGCGCTGCCTTCTTGTTGAACTTATCATAGCTTAATTCATCTGCCACATATAATGCAATCAAAATAAAACAGGCCAGCCCAGAAGCCAGCCCCAGTATATTAATAACAGAGAAAGTTTTATTCTTTAATAAATTTCTCCAGGCTACTTTTAAATAATTCTTGATCATGACTAAGTTCTTTTTATTGTATGAGACCGGCTGCATCACTTATCCCGGCATCGTTGTGTCACTCACTTCAGGTTATTCATCTTCGTTCATCATTTTACACAAAAGCATTCACAGCCACTACCGGCAATAGCTTGCATCCCCGGTCACGGCCAAGTTGAAGTGAATAAAAAGATTAAAAATTACTGCAGGAACGAATTAAAAATGGCTACACTTTAAAATCTCAGAGATAGTTATCAGAGAGAGCTTAAAATATTTTCTGTTACTGCCTGTCCATCAAGCATACGGATAATGCGGTGACTGTACCTTGCATCATGTTCACTGTGTGTTACCATGATCACGGTTGTTCCCTGTTCATTCAGTTCTGTCAGCAATTGCATTACTTCATTACCGTTTGATGAATCCAGGTTACCGGTAGGTTCATCCGCCAAAATAAGTTTTGGTTTGTTCACCACGGCCCTTGCCACCGCCACACGCTGCTGCTGGCCACCACTTAATTGCTGAGGATAGTGATTGCGGCGGTGCATGATCTGCATTTTATCCAGTACCTCTTCCACCCTTTTCTTCCTGTCTGCCGCTTTTACGCCAGTGTAGATCAGGGGCAGTTCCACGTTTTCAAATACGGTCAGCTCATCAATCAGGTTAAAGCTCTGGAATACGAAGCCGATATTGTGCTTGCGCAGGTCGGCACGTTTACGTTCATTGAATTTTGATACATCCACACCATTAAAAACAAAACTTCCACCATCCAGGTCATCTAATAACCCAAGTATATTCAGCAGGGTACTTTTACCGCAACCGGAAGGACCCATGATAGCAACAAATTCACCTTCCTTTACTTCAATGGTCAATTTGCTTAATGCTACTGTCTCCACTTCCTCTGTACGGTATACTTTTTCGAGGCTGTTAATGTTTATCATGTTACTTTAATTGAATGTATAAATGATGGAATATAATTAATAGAAGAAAAGAAAATTACCAGGTGTCATTGGTTTTTCAATGTCTGCACCAAAAGTACCAATGGCTGCGCCACCACTGCTTTCAATAGTTGAATTATCTACATCGCATTTGCGTTGAGAGCAGCATTTACTATTTTCCCTGGAAGAGCTTATTAAACCCACTGTTAAAAACAACAGCATCAGTTTGAGCATTTTCAGTTTCATAATAAAGTATTTTAAGTCGGTTAAGTTTATTGATTAAAAAGGTTATTGTTTTTTCAGGACCAGTTCCTGTATCGTTCCATAGTTTTCATAACTGTTGGTCACCACTTTATCACCAGGTTTTAAACCCTGCAGCACTTCATAGTAATCAGGATTCTGGCTGCCAAGCTGTATATCCACTTTGTAAGCTACAGCGCCGTTTTCATTTACTTTAAAGATCCAGTTACCACCTGTCTGCTGGTAGAATCCACCTTTTGGTAAAAGGATGGCTCTTCTTTCATCACTTAATGTAAGACCGATCTGCAATGTTTGTCCTTTGCGGATAGATGGCGGAACAGAATCTGTAAACTGCATATCCACCTGGAACCTGCCGGATGTTACCTGTGTATATACTTTCTTGATAACAAGATTATAATTTTTTCCGGCAACCAGTGCATCACCTTTCAAACCGGTGAACACCCTTGAGATATAATGTTCGTCCACATCCACCCTTACTTTAAAACCACCGATCACATCTATCTGTCCCAGGGTCTGTCCCTGGTTCTTATTTTGTCCTATCTCTGCATCCAGCGAAGTTAACTGGCCGTCAACAGGTGCCCTTACGATCAGGTCACCTACTTTTTTACGCATCAGCGCCAGTGTTTTTTTCATCTGGTCATAAGATTCACCCATCTGGCTTACCTGTTGTTTCATCGATACGGCATCAGTCTTCATGATCTCTTCTGTCAGCTTCTTACGGCGTACCTGGTATTCATACAGGTTCTTGCTGCTCTGGAACTCCTGCAGGCCAATGGCCTTCTGGTCATACAGTTTCTTATTAACATTATATAAGCGTTCTGCTTCTTTCAATGCATTGTCCACATCTGCATCCTGGTTCTGGCGGTTGATAGAGTTTTGCTCTGCATTGTTCTTACTTATCTGCATCTGCGTAAGTACATTAAACACCTGTGTTTCCTGGTTGGCCAGTTGCAGTTCAAGGTCAGTATTGCTCAATCTTAAGATCGGCTGACCAGCTTTCATCATAGCACCATCTTCTACATACTTCTCTTCTACTTTACCTCCTTCCATAGCATCCAGGTAAATAGTAGTAACAGGCAGCACCACGCCGTTTACAGGTATAAATTCTTTAAAAGGTCCTTCTTTGATCTCGCTGATGGTAATACGTTCTGTATCTACATTCAGTTTTGAACCGCCTGATGTAAGAAGATAGCTTGCCAAGATCAACGCAATTACGGCTGTAATACCAATGATGGTGAAGATCTTCTTTTTATTCCAGTATTTTTTTTCTATTACCCTGTCCATTTTTTCAAATTAATCAGGCATAAAAACCTGTATTCTGTTATATAATATTCCGGTTAGATTTATACAATGCTGTGCCAAAGGAAAAGACACTGATTTTCAATAGGTTATTTGGCATTTCATTTTAAAACTGTACGCTATCGATACAAAAACTGTCCGGTTTTGATACAGTTGCAGGAACGGTTTCGTAGATCGTACATTTTTAAGGACTTCCTGTTGAAACATTTGTTGCATGTTCAACGGAGGGAAATCATTTTTAAAAAATTCCCCTCCTTTGAACAAATGGCCTTCTCATACGATGGATGTTCCAAAGGTCTGCCTGGCTGAACACTTTTTCATGGCTCTGTTTGGTGTGTGCATCCAGGGTTTCCTTTACTACGGTTGTAAGGGCGGTTAAATCTTCTTTGTCTAATTGAGCAAATAAAGAAATTGATTGACGTTTCATGGCTTTTACTTTTAATTGTTTTTAAAATTTGTTTTTCATGTTCGCTATTATAGTAAGCAAACACGTGCCAAAACATTTTCACATTGATTTCCAGATAATTAGCAAAATAATTTTACCGCTACTGTTCGGTTTTGGTACAAACAGTATCCTGTTTTGATACAGTGATACACTGCCGCTGCAGAAAATTCCAGGATATACAAACCGATAACCCGGGTCTTTATCACCTTCTCTAAAACATTTTTTTCCATTTTACCAAAATTCCGTCCACCATATGGAAAAACAGGATACTGGCATGCCCATAACTAACTGATAACAAACGATTTGTTTTCTGGCACAACTTGGGATTAATCAATATCAAACACCTAATCCTACAGAAATATGAAAACGATCACTACACTCTTCATCAGCATCATCACACTGGTTGCTTCTGCTAATGCTACTGAAGCTAATTTAGAAATCACCAGCACTTCTATCATCAATACACTGGCTGCCGGTACTACTGAAAATGCAGTGATCCTTAACTGGTCTTCAAGAAAAGAAAACAGCAATACCCGTTACGAGATCGAACGTTCTTTTTACAGCAATAACTTCAACACCATCGCTACTTTACAGGTTCCATTTTCAGGAAACAGCAATGTAAAAAACTACAGGATCAGCGATAACGCTGCTGAATTAGCAGGAAGGACAATTGCTTACTACCGTGTAAAACAAACTGATGCTAATGGTACAGTTACTTACAGCAACACCATGGTGGTTAGCCTGCAGAACACTGATACTAATTCAGCTGTTGCCACTGTAAAAACAACGTCTATCAGCTTTACTGCTGCTCAAAATGGCAATGCGGTGATCAATGTAAAAAACACCAGTGGTAAAACTGCTGCAACTACAAACGCAACTATCGTAAAAGGCAACAATACAGTTGAACTGAACAACCTGGCTGGTTTGGCAAAAGGAATGTATATAGCTGAAGTTTCAGTAAATGGTGTAACAGTGGATAGCCAGAAGATAATCGCAGAATAAACCAAGCACACGATACGAATCGAAAGCAGCCCGGCGATGCCGGGCTTAACTTTTTCCATTTTACCAAAATTCCGTCCACCATATGGAAAACCATGAAACTGGCACGCTCATAACTAACTGATAACAAGCGATTTGTTTTCTGGCACAACTTGGGATTAATCAATATCAAACACCTAATCCTACAGAAATATGAAAACGATCACTACACTCTTCATCAGCATCATCACACTGGTTGCTTCTGCTAATGCTACTGAAGCTAATTTAGAAATCACCAGCACTTCTATCATCAATACACTGGCTGCCGGTACTACTGAAAATGCAGTGATCCTTAACTGGTCTTCAAGAAAAGAAAACAGCAACACCCGTTACGAGATCGAACGTTCTTTTTACAGCAATAACTTCAACACCATCGCTACTTTACAGGTTCCATTTTCAGGAAACAGCAATGTAAAAAACTACAGGATCAGCGATAACGCTGCTGAATTAGCAGGAAGGACAATTGCTTACTACCGTGTAAAACAAACTGATGCTAATGGTACAGTTACTTACAGCAACACCATGGTGGTTAGCCTGCAGAACACTGATACTAATTCAGCTGTTGCCACTGTAAAAACAACGTCTATCAGCTTTACTGCTGCTCAAAATGGCAATGCGGTGATCAATGTAAAAAACACCAGTGGTAAAACTGCTGCAACTACAAACGCAACTATCGTAAAAGGCAACAATACAGTTGAACTGAACAACCTGGCTGGTTTGGCAAAAGGAATGTATATAGCTGAAGTTTCAGTAAATGGTGTAACAGTGGATAGCCAGAAAATAATCGCAGAATAATAATCAACCATAAGTCTTACGGCGGCCCTGCTTTGCAGGGCCGCCGTTGTTTTACGCTTAGTAACTCTACGATAAAGGTTAGTAACTCTACGATTTCTTGTACTATTAATCATCTGTAAGGCCGTACAGTAAAGGCTTTGTGACAATATATCATAAAATCTGCCGTTATCAGCTTGGCTTAAAAACTCCTTATCCACTCAATGCATAAAACCCTGAGATATTTGTGCGGCGATTTTGCATTTACGCATTTTTTGCCATACAGCACACCGTTAGTTTTATCAAAAACTGGCAGGTCTTCAGCGTATATGCCTGACTGCTGGCAGCAGGGTTGTCAGCAAAACTTCAAGCCACAGTACACCGTTCATACTTCTGATCAAACTTTTTATACAGAATCATTTCATTATCGTACTACACTGAAACGCATAACTAACAGTGTGAGAAAAACCAATATTATATGAAAGCACGTACGGGCCATTTATTTACACTAAACAAATCTGTATTTAAAATATGGATGCTTGCTGTTTGCAGTATCGCATTTTTAAACACACCTGTTTTTGCACAAACAGTAAATAAACAACTCTACCTGAGTGATCCCTCACAGGCGCTTGACCGTATTGATCCGGTGGCGACAGCTGATGGAACTACTACACAAACCGCAGCAATTATACCTACTGCACAATACCTGTATGCATTTAGAGGTGGTTCAAGGATCGACTTCTGGAGATATAATATTGCAACAAACACATGGAACGCCATGGCCAATACGCCGGGTACTGTAACCCGTGGTGCTGCACTTACAACAAACGGCACCTATATTTATGCACTTCGTGGCGGCACAACAGATTTCTGGAGATACGACCCGGGTGCTAATTCATGGTCTGCCATGGCAGCTGCCCCTGCAGCAGTTGCAGCCGGCGGTGCATTGGTACACCTGAATGGTGCTGTGTATGCATTCAGGGGCGCTGCCACCAATACATTCTGGAAATACACCATTTCTTCTAATACATGGACGGCAATGGCCAATACACCCAACACTTCAACTATTGACTGGGGCGGTGCTTTAACAACGAACGGCACTGATATATTTGCCTTGAGAGGAAGTGGTTCCAGTGCATTTCTTAAGTATACTGTTTCAACCAATACATGGTCGCAGTTAGCAGTATTGCCCGTTGCCATCGATGGCGGCGGTTCTTTAAGTTTTGATGGTGTAAATATCAATGCACTAAGAGGTGGCACTTCAAACAGTTTTTACAGGTATAGTATCAGTGGTAACTCATGGACGGCTCTTACCAATACAACCAGTACAGTTGGTAAAGGCGGTGCACTTATTTCCGATGATCAATCATCTTATGCAATAAGAGGTGGCGCCAATAGTAATTTCTGGAAATATAATGGTTCTTCCTGGTCATCACTTGCCAATACGCCATCCAATGTGGATTCCGGCGGGGCCATCATAAAAATGGGCTCCGTAGGTACTACAACAACATTTACACAATCTGCTGCTTTATGCAGCAATTTGACGATTAAGGCAGGTACCATCACTGTTACAGCGTATGCCAATATTTCTTATGGTACGATGCCAGCCAATCCAGCTATTACAGCAACTATCAGGTACGGCACCACGAATATTATCACGTTGTCAAATCCAACCTTTAACAGTGCAACTAATCTTTTAACCTGGACAGCCACGCTGGCTGCTGATGTAACAGTGGCAGCTGCACAATCCATATCACTGGATATTACAACAAACCAGGCAGGTGTATCATTCAGGATAGAATATGACAGCCAGACAAAACCATCAAAGATCCAGTTCCCTGTCTCAACTTATATCAATGTAAACTCCGTAGATGTTTATACTGCTGCCTACCCCGGTGGCACTGCAGCAACAAACGTACTGGGCGGCACAACAAGATATATACGCACAGTTGTAAGCGATCCTTTTGGAAACAGCGATATCAATGGCGTAAACCTTACTGTTTCGCCAGCCACTAATATAACGTCAACACAGGTGGCAGCTTCCGGCTGTACAAAAGTGTATGAAAGTTCATGGACCGTACCGGTTATTGGTGGACCATTTAACATAACAGCTACTGCAAAAGAAGGTTATGAAAATACAGTAACACATTCAAAGAGCACCTCCATCAGCATGTGTATGAGCTGCCCCCCCACTGCAAATATTGACTATGCAACCGGCAATGGCGGCGAACCTTTGGAAATAGATGTGCTGGCAAATGATGCAGATCCAAATAATAATATCGATCCGTCTTCACTTACGGTTACGGTTGAACCTAAAAACGGGCAGGTGATTTTAGACAACGATAAAATTACTTACCTTCCGAATGGTACTTTTGAAGGTAATGATACACTTACTTACGAGAATCTGCGATAAAACATTAATAACACCTTTATGTTCTACAGCCAAGGTGATCATTACTGTATTACCAGTAGCGTTTAATACTTGTGCTGATGCAACCAAAAGCAAGATCTATTACATGCCGTATGCTGAAAATGATGCACAGATAGCACTGGAAAAATCATACAGTGGTACGCTTTCTACCAAAAATATACGTACGATCATCAGTATAAAAATTTCCTACCCGGGCATGACGCTTATCTGGGATAACTGGGAAGATGGATATGAGACCAATATACTGAGCCCAACACAATCCACTACTGAAGTATGGGGTGATGGAAATATTTATAATGGTATTGCGCCAGGTTATGCAACCGATATTATTCCTGCCGGCGGAAGCATTGTGCTTGATAATACGATGGCAACACCAAGGGTAACAAGCAATATCTATTACGATGGTAAAGATAAATTATATGCAAGCGGCCAGATATCTGTAACACAGGTCTGCGGCGAACCTTCAGTAATTGCATTACAATGTATGAAGACCAACGTATCTGCCTACCCATCAGATTACGGCAAGTCATTTACATTACCGGTGGGCCAGGATTTGCCAAGCCGTGACTTCAGGTACACTGCCTTATTCATAAGAGCTGCAGAGGATAATACAACTGTACAGATTGACCGTGATAACAACGGCACATTCAATACTGTATTTACTTTGAACCAGGGGCAGGTAATGATGGTGGATGAAAACACTGCGCCATCCGGTACACAGGTAAAAGCAGGTGCAGTAATTACGAGTGACAAACCCATTGCTGTGGATGCTCACTTTGCAGGCGTGGATAACTACTCTTCAAGGGAGGTTCCCATTTTCCCTGCCACGTGGTATTCCAATACATACTATACCCCTGTACCAACTACAGGCCCATCTTCGGGTATCGCAGATACAGCCGTGGTAATGTTGTATAACAGTCTTAGCAGGGATATTAATATTAATTGGTATTCAGGCATTCCTACAAACGGAACAATCTTATTAAAAGCGCATTCATCGTACAGGTTTGCTATGCCACTTTCTGCCACTGCAGCTTACAAATTTGTAAATCCAACAAAGGAATCATTTGTAGCGCTTGAAATTGCTGACTCCTACACACCTGGTGGTGGCGGCAACGACGGTGATACAAGGGACTGGGCATTTAACCTTATTTCTGAAGCCAGGCTTACTGACTACGCCAGTGTTGCGTGGGCGCCGGGTTCAACAGATATGTCAAGAAATGATAACCCTATCTGGGTTACCCCGAGTGCTAACACCACCGTGTATGTAAAATATGATGGTGATGTACTGAATGGCCCCAACACAAGCCCCTGCGGTATTAAATACGATGTGGCCATTCCGTTGAACTACCTGAACTATACCAAGATAAAAGATGCTTCTGATAATAACCAGAGTGGAACATCGGTATACACCTGTAATGGTGCTAAAATAGCGGCTGTGTATGGTGAGGATGCTGCAACTGCAAACTCAGGTAACCCAAGCTGGGATGTGGGCAGTACCATTCAGCCATTCTGTAAAGAAAAATTATTATTTGCAAACGACGACTATGCGGTAACGTTAGTGAACACCCCGGTAAGCATCAGCATACTGAAAAATGATGCCGGGTTCTTATCTATCATTGACCCAACCACGGTTACTACAACAGGCTTACTACAACCAAAATTCGGCAGCGTAACCATTAACAAGGATGGTACGGTTATCTATACGCCGATCACAGGTTATATCGGACAGGATACATTCCAGTACACGGTATGCTCAACTCCATTCCCTGTTGTATGCGGTACTGCAACAGTATATGTTACGATAGGCTCCTGCCCTTCTCCAACAGGACAAAACATTATTACCGGGCAGGTATTTCTTGATAAAAACCAGGATGGTGTGAAAAATGACGGCGGCACAGGCTTATCTCCGGCAAAAGTTTACCTCTATATTGATGGTAACTGTAACAATGCCATTAATACAAATGAATTACTTGATTCTGCAGATGTGGATATAAACGGTAATTACCAGTTTATAAAATCTCCTGAAAAAACTGTGGCAGATAATTTTGATGCAGCCGGCGGTGTCAATACCTGTAAGAGTGGCACGGATGGCAGTGCACCATGGAAAAGCGACTGGTATGATCAGAATGATCCTTCCAGTGGTTTCTGTGTTACAACAGCACAAACAGCCGACGTGGAAATTGTACAGGACAGTATTTACAGTAATGCATTAAGAATAGATGATATTACCAGGTATGCCATCCGTGAATTTAATATGCAGTATGCAACAAAGGCTTTCTTAAGCTTTTCGTACCGCAAAGCAACCACATCATTAACAACTGGTGAAAACATTTATGTACAGTTATCCAATGATGGTAATAATTATAACACGATATATACTATATCCGGTAACGGTACATATAATCCAACCTATGTTGATGTATCCAATATAAGCATCAATACAGCCACCTACAATACTAATAATAAAACATACCTGCGTATTGCCACCAGCAATAACGTGGATGAAGGAGACAATGTATTTTTTGACAACTTCTCGATCAAATTCTTACAATATGATCAATGCTATATGATCGGGCTTGATCCGGCATCATTGCCTTCAAATGTTTCAACAACAACAGCCACTACACAATCATTTAAATTCAATACATCCGGCACCTGTGCAAACACAATGGACTTTGGTGTAAAAAGAATTTTGACTTATGCAGTGAATGATGAAAACAGCACCTGGCAAAACGTGAATGTAAGCGGTGTTGTTAAATTCAATGATTTTGACCAGGAAAATAATACCCAAACTTTTGGCAGCTTCCTGAATCCATCTTCCAAGGCTGTGATTGCGAGTGGTGCAGCCGTAAGCGGTACAGATAAGTCTGGTGTAACGGTTGCCAATGCAGGTACTATCACATTCAATGCAGGTGGTAATTATACATTTACGCCATCTGCAACATTTACAGGTACGGTAAGTATACCATACAAACTATGTGATAATGGAAGTCCTTCTGCATGTGATACAGCCTTCCTGGCTATTACGGTTGATCCATTGCCTTCTGCCGGTAATTCAGTTATTGCTAACAATGATGAAGATATAAGTTATGGATCAGCGATCACTGGTAACCTGCTGGTGAATGACAGGGATCCAAAGAACAACACCTTCTCTGTCACGCTTTTCTCTTATGATTCAAATGGTGACCGTGTTCCGGATATCACAACAGTTCCGGGCACAGTAACAGTATCAGGTATGAACATTTATGGAAAAGCCGTTGCAAATGCAGGTTCATTAACCATAAATGCAAATGGAACATACAGCTTTACACCGGTGGGTGATTTCATTGGCAGCGTGGATGCATCTTATGTTGTAACCAACACCGCAGGTTCTTCATCTACGGCAACGATCCACATTGAAGTGCTCGACAATATCAATGGCACACAAAATGATCCGCCGTTTGCAGGTGATGATTTTGCTTATACCACCATCAATCAACCGGTAACAGGTTCTTTCATCAGCAACGACAGGGATCCGAATAATGATTCACTTTCATTGAACAGTGTAAAAATTAATACAGGCACTTCAGCAACCGCAATCGGTACAGCTGTTGCCACCACACAGGGTGGTACGGTACAATTCTATTCTGATGGCAATTACTTGTATACGCCACCGGCAGGTTATACCGGTCCTGACTATGTCAATTACAGTATTTGTGATATAACCACGGCAACACCGCAGCCTCTTTGTGCAAGTGGTTTAATACACTTCCTCATTGCTCCCGGTATCAGCATCAGTGGTAAAGTTTGGGATGATGCCAATGGTAACGTGGTAGATGCAGGTGCATCAGAGCCAGAAACAAATATCGGCGGTACACTGTATGTGAGCCTTGTTAATGAGTTGGGTTACGTGGTTACATCTGTTGCTGTTGCAAATGACGGCACCTACAGCTTCAGCAACATTGCACCAGGCAAAAACTATTCATTGATACTGTCAACCACGCAGGCAACAGCCGGCAGCATGGCACCCATACCGGCCTTACCTGATAACTGGGATTATACAGGTGAAACAAGAAACGGTATTATTGATAATGGCAGCATGGGTATCATCGACAACAGGGCATTTGGTTACACAAGTACCGTAAACTTTGATTTTGGTATTGAACAACTGCCCAATTCTGATAACTACGATACAAAAATCGGAACCCCTGAGGTTGGCCAGATCATAACACTTAATGGTGGCTCTAATCCTCCAATACTCAGTGGTATTGATCCGGAAGATTGTACAATGGGTTGCGATATGAGCGGCCGTGCAGTAATAATTGATGCACCACCACTGAATGCAAACCTTTACTACAACAATATATTGGTAAACCCGGGCCAGCTGATCAATAACTTTAATGCTTCATTGCTCACACTTGAATTCACAGCTGTAACACTCGGCTCTATCAATACTGAATTCAATTATTCTTTTGTTGATGCTGCAGGTAAAAAAGATCCTTCACCGGGATTGTATTCTATCAACTGGTTCACAGTATTACCTGTTAAAGGACTGAACCTTGCTGCAAGCAGGGCCGGCACAAGCGTGGCGCTCAACTGGAAAACGATCAGTGAGATCAACTCTGATTACTTCGAAATTGAACGCAGTACAGACAGCAGGAACTATGTGAAAATCGGTGATAAAGTAAAAGCTGCCGGCAACAGCAACAACGAACTAAAATACGAATTGAATGATGACATCAGTGATATAAGAGCTGGTAACATTGTTTACTACCGTGTTAAACTCACCGATATCAATGGAAAAGTTGCCTACAGTAACGTAGGAATAGTAAGACTTCCAACAACCGGAAGCATTAAAGTATCGCCGAACCCGTTTGTTGGTGAAATAACCATTAACATGCCTGTTGAGCAAAACACCACTTTATCTATCAGGATGATGGATATGACAGGCAGGGCTGTATTAAGCACCACGCAGAAGATAACAAAAGAGTTCCCGCAGGTTACTCTTAAGAATTTAAACGGGTTAACAAGAGGTGTGTACGTGGTGGAAGTTATTGATACAATGTCTGATAAAAAAGGTGTATCAAAAATTGAAAAATCAAATTAATAACTGGTAATCCAGGTAAATGAAAAAACTGTTTTTCATAAGTTGCTTTTCCGGTTTTGCCCTCCAGCAGGCTTCAGCTCAGCCATTATTCACCTATGGCAATAATGAGGTGAGCAAGGAAGAGTTCATCAGGGCTTTTAATAAGAACAATGCCCGGGTGGATGACAGGGAAAAAGCAATGAAAGAGTACATAACGCTTTACTCAAATTTTAAATTAAAAGTAAAAGCAGCCAGGGATCTTAAACTGGATACACTTTCTGAACTGCGGTATGATATGATGAATTTCCGCAGCCGGCTGGAAACAGACTTTCCCGTGGACGTAAAGGAAGCACTTACGAAAACAGGCTTCAAACGCAACCCGGCTGTAAAGGAAGATCAGCTTTTCCGCTTTGCAGACAGTGTAACCCTGCTGCAGGAAATACGCAAATACCCAATAGAGAAAGAAGTGATCTTTACAATGACGGGCACATCCGTTAAAGTAAATGAGTGGCTGCAGTTTGTAAAAAAATACAAGCTTGACCGGGAGGTTTACAAAGGGGAAAGCTACAATGAACTGCTGGATAAATTTATAGAATTAACTGTCAGTGACTACTACCGTAAACACCTGGAAGACTATAATACAGATTTCAAATACCAGTTGCAGGGTTTTAAAGAAGATAACCTCAGTTTTGAGGTAATGAGCAGGCTGGTATGGAACAAGTCTAAAGCAGATAATGAGGCATTAAAAGGATTTTATGAAACCAATAAGGACCGCTTTGTATGGGTACAGTGTGCAGATGTTATCCTGGTAAATGCCAAATATTTCGCTTATGCTGATTATGCTTCGGAAAACATGAAGACAGGGCTTTACTGGAGAAAGATAGTTATAGCAAGCGAAGGCATGATACAGGGTGATTCCGGCAGGTATGAGATAGCCCAGTTACCATTAAAGCCAGGCACAAAGCTGGTGGAAGGTGAAATAACAGAGATCGTAAAAAATGCTGCGGATAATGGTGCCGGTTTTGTAAAAGTGATCAAAGTGTATCCACCCAAACTGCAGCGGAGCTTCGAGGAGGCCAAAAGTCTTGTCATCAATGAATACCAGCAGCAGCTGGAAAAGACCTGGATGGATGACCTGGCAAGAAAGTACCCGGTAAAAGTAAACACAGCCGTCTTTCAATCTCTATTAAAATAAGTATTGCCTGATATAAAAAGCTGCCTTTTTAAGGCAGCTTTTTTAGTTTTATCACTCCCCTTTTATGTATTTAAAGGTTCAGAAGAGGAAATGATTTTAAAATACGGTAACATTGTATCCTGTTTACCAAAAACAGCCTGGAAAAAGTTTAGCCCATCTTGCAAAATTGATACTATGAACCTGAGAAATGCAAGCATACTTGTAATTGATGATGATACCGATGTGCTCACCGCGGTAAAAATGCTGCTGAAAACAGAAGTAAAGGAAGTAACTACTGAGAAAAATCCTGAGAATATACGCTCCCTGTTTGCCGAGAAAAAATTTGACCTGGTATTGCTGGACATGAATTTTAACAGCAGCATCAATACCGGTAATGAGGGTATCTTCTGGTTAAAAAAAATTAAAGAGCTTAACAAGGACATGGCAGTGATCATGATCACTGCTTATGGTGACATTGATCTTGCCGTGCGTTCTTTAAAAGAAGGTGCCACGGATTTTATGATAAAGCCCTGGCACAATGAAAAGCTCATCACCAATATCACTGAAATATTAAGAAAAAAATCGGGCGGCAATACTGAAGCTTCTTTAAAGGTTGCGAACGATTCTGTAATAGGTACGCAACTGCTCGGCAGCAGTGAAGTGATGCAGGAGATCTTTTACAAAATTGAAAAGATCGCTCCCACAGATGCCAATGTACTGATACTGGGAGAAAATGGTACCGGTAAGGAACTGGTGGCACAGGCCATTCATCAAAAATCACTAAGGGCGAAAAAGACATTTGTAAAAGTGGATGTGGGCGCTCTTACTGAATCATTATTTGAAAGTGAACTATTTGGTCATAAAAAAGGAGCTTTCACCGACGCAAAAGAAGACAGGATCGGCCGTTTTGAAGCGGCAAACGGCGGCACACTTTTCCTTGATGAAATAGGCAATATCAGCCTGCAGCAGCAGGCCAAGTTACTAACGGTACTGCAGAACCGAAAAATCATCCGGCTCGGCAGTAATGAACTGATCCCGATCGATATCCGGCTGGTGTGTGCCACCAACCTTCCTATGGGAGAACTGGCCAATGAAAGCAGGTTCAGGAAGGACCTTGTATACCGGATCAATACAGTGGAGATCACACTGCCACCGCTGAGGAAAAGAAAAGAAGATATTCTCATGCTGGCACAGCACTATGCAAAGATCTATGCGGACAAATACATTAAACCCACCCCCTATTTTGATGCTGCCTGTAAAGAGAAATTGCTGCAGTACACCTATCCCGGTAATGTGAGGGAACTGCAGTATTGTATAGAAAGGGCGGTCATCATGTCAGAAGGTGATGAACTGAAAGCTTCTGACATCATCTTCTCCCCGCTTGAATCTGTAAGTATGGAAAAAGAAGATGACGGCGACCTGAAATTAAGCAGCCTTGAAAAGAATACCATCTTAAAAGTTATTGAAAAACATAACGGCAATATTTCAAGAGCAGCAAAAGAATTAGGCATTACACGTACTGCATTATACAGGAGGCTCAGCAAATATGAAATCTAAGAAATTTGAATGGACATTGTTCCTTAAAATATTCCTGCTGCTGGCTGTGCTCAGCGGGTTGGCTTTTTTATTAACGCATGGTTATTACAGTCTTGGCATTTTATGCAGTGCCCTTATTATTTTCCAGGTAATTGATCTTTTCCGTTTTACCAATAAAAGCAACGAAGAGCTCGAACAGTTTGTTGAATCGGTTCACTACCGTGATTTTTCAAGAAGGTTTGATGAAAAAAATGCGCCGGTATCATTGCAACCCATGCGTAAGGGTTTTAACGAGATCACCACCACTTTTAAAACGATTACAAAAGAAAAAGAAACCCAGTTTGTTTACCTGCAAAAGATACTGGAACTGGTTGATACAGGCATCCTTTCCTATGAACACGCCACCGGTGATGTGATGTGGATGAATGAAGCGCTCAAACAAATGCTGCAGGTACCCTATATTAAAACTTTGCAGGCTTTGCAACGCAGGGATGAAGGCATGTACGAGGAAATCCTGCAGATAAATCCCGGCGAGAAAAAAGTAGTTACCATCAGGGGTGATAAATCATCTATAAAAGTATTGCTGAGTGCCACCGCTTTTCAAACAGACAACAAAAAATATAAACTGATCGCTTTCCAGAATATCAACGAGGCCCTGGAAGAGACAGAGTCAAAAGCATGGCAAAAACTGCTGAATGTAATGACGCATGAGATCATGAATTCGGTGGCGCCTATCTCCTCTCTTGCCGATACACTTAAAAACCGTTTACAGCTTGCCGTTAGTGATCTTTCTGCAAAGACCGGCACCGTGGATGACCTTGAAATAGGTATTGAAACCATTAAACGCAGAAGCGAAGGGTTACTGAAATTTGCTGAAACCTACCGCAACCTGAATAAGATCACCCGCCTCACTTTACAACAGGTATATGTAAGGGACCTGTTTGAAACACTTCATCAATTAATGGAGCCAACGCTGGAAAAAAAGAACATTGAGCTGGAGATCATTTTAAAGGACCCCGACCTGATGCTGCAGGCAGATGTTAACCTGCTGGAGCAGATACTGATTAACCTGGTGGTAAATGCCGCAGAAGCTGTAAAGGACCGGCCTGAACCACGGATACTATTATCTGCGTATATCACACCTAATAATAAAATAGTGATCAAGATTGCTGATAATGGTGTGGGCATGCCCGAAGAACTGCTTGAAAAAATATTCATTCCTTTCTTCAGTACCCGTAAAACAGGCAGCGGTATCGGCCTCAGTCTTTGCAAACAAATAATGATGCTGCACAAGGGTACCATACAGGTACAAAGCAAAGAGGGCGAAGGGTCAGCTTTTCTTTTACAGTTTTAGCCGCACTTTACCAAATTCTTATTTTTAAACAACGGTTTTAAAACTGTATAAGAATCCTATTTTTGTAACCGGTCAATCATTTATTCAGAAGGGCGTTATGAAAAAAATCATCATCACCATCGATGGCTGGTCTTCCTGTGGCAAAAGCACGCTGGCAAAGCAGCTGGCAAAGGAACTGGGTTATGTTTATATTGACAGTGGTGCTATGTACCGGGCCATCACCCTTTACTTTCTCCGCAATGCAGTTGACCTGGATAATAAAAAGGAAATAAAAGAAGCGCTTGAAAATATCCACCTGGAATTTCAATACAACGATAATTCGGAGCAATCTGAAATATTATTGAATGGCGAGAACGTTGAATACATGATCCGTGACCTCATCATTGCAGAAAAAGTAAGTGATGTGGCTGCTATAAAAGAAGTGCGTGAATTTGCCGTGGAGCAGCAGCAGAAAATGGGAAAGAAAAAAGGCATCGTTATGGATGGCAGGGATATTGGCACTACCGTCTTTCCAAGAGCCGAACTGAAACTATTTATGACTGCAGATATTGCCGTACGGGTGGAAAGAAGATTTAAGGAGATGTATGAAAAAAATCCAAACGTAACCATTGAAGAAGTAAAGAACAACCTTGAGATGAGGGATTATATAGACTCACACAGGGAAATAAGCCCTCTCCGCAAGGCAAAAAGCGCTATTGAAATAGACAATACCAATCTTACCATGGAGCAGCAGCTCAAGCTGGCACTCAACCTCTATAAACAAAAAGCCGAACCCGTGACGCAGGAAGATTAAGCTCTTTATTATATACTTTTTCTACCGTTTTTCCTGCTATTTATTTTGAAGATTGTACAATACAATTCCCTTACTTTTGCGGCTATGTCAAAACCCATTATATGCATTGGTGCCGCCCTTGTGGATGAACTTTTTCATGCCAGGGAAGCCATGCTGATGCACACTACAAACGAAGTTACTTCTGTGAGAACAGCCGGCGGTGTGGCAAGGAATATAGCACACCAGTTATCATTGCTTGAAGTACCCGTACAGCTGATTTCCGTTTTTGGAAAGGATGCCGATGGCAGCTGGATGAAAAAAGTATGTACCGAAGCTGGTATAGCATTGGATGCATCACTTACAACCGATGTACCAACAGGTAAGTACACGGCCATCATCAATACAGATGGCTCCATGTTCACTGCCCTGCTCACCAATGCAGCGCTCCATTTGATTACACCAGAATTCCTGGAAGAGAAATCAGCCCTCCTGAGTACTGCTGCATTCATATTAGTGGATGCCAATATCAGCGTTGAATCAATCAACTGGCTGATTAAATTCAGCAATGACCATTCCATCAAAATGATCATTGAACCGGTATCAGTTCCTCCTGCAAAAAAGATCGCTTCGGTAAATTTCAAGGGCCTGTATTTAATTACACCCAATGAAGATGAGCTGCCGGCGCTTTGCAGTGAAGCAGCCACCACTACAGACATGCAGATAAAAGAATTACTGGACAGGGGTATTACTTATATATGGCTGCACAAAGGCGTGGATGGTTCTGCATTATACAAGAAAACGGAAACACTACAGCTGAATGCACCCAATGCCAACGTGGTGGATTGCACCGGTGCCGGTGATGGCTCCGTAAGCGGCTTTATCTTATCAAAATATTTTGGCAAGGATAACCTGAACAGCCTGCGCACAGCGCATACTCTATCAGCAGAAATACTGCAGGTACACGGCGCCATTGCCAAACACCTTAACCAGGAAAAATTACTGAACCTCGTTTCAAAATATTACGAAGAATGATCCATCCTTTTTTACACATACTACCAGAAGTACAGGAAGCACTGCAGCAGGGAAAACCTGTGGTGGCACTGGAGTCAACCATTATATCTCACGGTATGCCCTACCCGCAAAATGTGGCAACAGCACTGGCTGTTGAAAAAACAGTAAGGGATAACGGCGCCATACCTGCGACCATTGCCATTATCGGCGGCAAATGCCATGTAGGTTTATCAGCTGACGAGATAGAAACTTTTGGCAAAGAAAAAAATGTTTGGAAAGTGAGCCTGCGGGATATGCCGTATGTACTCAGCAAAAACCTGTTTGGTGCCACCACGGTGGCGGCCACCATGCGGATAGCTGCCCTGGCAGGAATAAAGGTATTTGTAACTGGCGGCACAGGCGGTGTACACAGGGGCGGCGCCAGCAGCATGGATATTTCTGCTGACCTTACTGAAATGGCTCAAACTGATGTTGCCGTAGTATCAGCTGGTGTAAAATCCATACTCGATATTGAGCTAACTCTTGAATACCTGGAAACAATGGGTATACCTGTAGTTACTTACGGGCAGGATGAATTCCCGAGTTTTTATTCTTCCAAAAGCGATTATGCCTCACCGTTAAGGCTGGATACTGCAAAAGAGATCGCAGAAATGCTGCATATCAAATGGCGCATGGGTCTTAAAGGCTCCGTACTGATTGCCAACCCCTTACCGGCCGGCCAGGAGATCCCAAAAGATGAAATGGAGATACATATTCAGAAAGCGCTGGCGGCTGCAGATAAACAACAGGTAAAAGGAAAAGAAGTGACACCTTTTCTTCTTAAATACCTGGCGGAACATACACAGGGAGAAAGCCTGCAATCAAATATTGCATTGATAGTACACAATGCTAAAACAGGCGCTGCCATTGCGGCCGCTTATGCATCTCTTTAATTGATGGTAAGATTGCCCTGCACTATAAAATTTTTGCCGGGATAAACAACAATACAGTTACCTGCAGCTATGTGCTGTTCTGTATTTAAAATGCAGCTTCCACCTGTGACAGGCTGTATAAAGATAAATGCACCATCAGGTAATATTGCAGGAGGAACAATGCCGCCATCCCAGTTTGCAGCGTCAGTCCAGTTTCCATTCCCAATAAATTTATAAGGCACGGTCTTCCTTACCATGTAAGAAGAAAGGTACAGGTCTGATCCCCTGTTACCTGCAGGCATGTCTCCGCTG
This sequence comes from Ferruginibacter sp., assembly GCA_047600665.1. Lineage (GTDB taxonomy): Bacteria > Bacteroidota > Bacteroidia > Chitinophagales > Chitinophagaceae > Ferruginibacter. The sequence goes on along the minus strand of JASGKJ010000001.1, from coordinate 407,928 downwards.
GTAAGTATGGTGCTGTCCTGTAACACTTTAATACCGGGCAGGCTGATGGCGCCGGGTACACCTGTTACCAGGAATCCATTTCCATCGGCGCTAACAGTGCTGTCTGTTTGACCAGCTGCATTTAATTTTATCAATACAGGATAGGTCTTCGTATTAATGAATTCAGAACGGTTAACCGATATCAGTATACTGCTGTCAGAATGAGTAACAATGTCATTGATATAATCAACAGCATCCTGTGCCGATGGTATTGTTAAAATACCTGTTGAATTGAAGGCAACGTCATCAGTCCCATCATCATTCAACCTGTTAATGAATAATGAAGCAGCGTATTCCTCTGTGTGTTCATTATAGCTTACAACAGTGGCGGCTATTGTAATTTTTCCATCCGGTTGCACAGCCAGGGCTATATTATTATCCTCACCACCGTAATAGGATGTTACAGCCAGTGTTTTAATACCAGTACCGTTAAAACTATTATCCAGTTGCCCATCATCTGAAAAACGGATCAGAATAAAATGGCTATCACCATTATTCAGGTCTTCCCGTGCAGCCATTAATATTTTTCCATCCGGTTGCAGCACCAGGTTGTTAAAAATGTAATTAACCGGTCCGGGATTGAAAACAGCTTTTCCATTGTCACCAAAGGAAAGATCAGGATCACCTTCAGCTGTTAATCTTACTAAATAAATTTTGTTATCAGCATTGTTATTAAAGGCAGTCAGTATCTTATCATCCGGTTGTACAAAAAGGTTATTTGCTGTTTGATGATTGAATATACCTGGTGACAGGTAGGAGAAGTTAGTATTCAATGCAAATGAATAATCTAAAAAACCGTTTTCAGTAAACCGGAATACAATAGATTTATAATTAAAATTATTATCGTCAAACAGGGTTCCGCTCACTACGATCTTCCCACTGCTTTGCAATGCTGCATTTTTGAGTATAACATCTCTTACGATACCTGTTTTTCCATTATTACCAAATGAAGGGTCTAAATTTTTTCCGCCTTGCTGGTAACGGAACAATATTATATTTGACTTGTCAAGCACCCCATCATTTTTTTGACCAACGACCACTATTTTTTTATCCTGCCTTTCTAATGCGGCCACCATGCGTTCACTTGTGCCAAGCAATTGTAATATCCTTATGCCACCCAAACCAAAATTAAAATCCACCTGGCCGGCATTGTCCACTCCTATTAAGGTAATAAGGCTTGCCTCATTTGCATAACCGGCAAGAATCAGCCTGCCATCCTCTTGTAACACACCGCCAGCGCAATGATCCAGCACAGATATGGAGATACTCATATTACCGGTACCGTTAAAACTGTTGTCTTCTGTACCATTTTCATTTAACTGCAGGGCACCATAATTCCAGCTGCTTGGATCAGTATCTGAAACAGCTGTCGACAATGCAATGAGTATCTTACCTCCGGGCCTGATCAAAATGCTTTCAGGACTATTGAACAAGCCTATTTGTGTAAACAAGGTTCCACTGCCATTAAAATTATTATCAGGCTCGCCGTTTTCATTCAAACGGATCACCATCAGTTGTGCATTGGAGCCTCCTACCATAATAATCTTATTATCTGGCTGAATAGTTACCGGACCTGCTGCAATACCGCCAATTCCCAATCCTTCTGCTATATATTTACCGGTTGATGCATTAAATGTTTCATCAAAACTGCCATCAGCATTTAAACGCATCATAATAACTCTCGACTGAGAAGAGACCAGGTTGGCAATAACACCTGTAATTACTATTTGGCCACCTGCCTGTATTGCCAATGTTCTCCCATAGGCATTTTCGTTTTCAAAATTGGTAAGTGAATAACCCGTATGATTAAAGCTTGTATCAGGCAAACCTGAAGGTAATAGCCTTGCAACAAATATCCCTGATGTTCCCCCGGCTTCTGCACTCCCTGCCAGCAGCAACTTACCATCTGCCTGTAAAAAGATCCTGGAACCCTGCAGTTTTATGCCCGGCACCGTAAAGCGGTTTACACCATTGTTACCATAACTTTCATCAGGGCGGCCGTCTGCAGTAATCCGTTTCAGGTAAAAACTGCTGTCGTCAAAAACAGTATACAGTGTTACGATCTTATCATCAGCCTGCACAGCCATTGAAGCCGGCCCAACATTTAAACTGGGGTCAAAATAAAAACCGGCTCCATTAAAAGAGCTGTCAATTTTGCCATCGGGGAAAAGCCTGGTAATAATATTTCCGCCAATAATTATTTTTCCATTAACCTGGGCTATACAATATGCAACTGTTGGTGCATCGTTTGCATAATTAATAAATTGCCGGCCATTATTACCAAAGCCTGTCGCAGGCTTTATCGATTGGGAAAAAGCAGCAACAGTAATAAAAACAGTTATTACAAAAAGCAGGGATCTGCAATAAAAAAATTTCATGCATCAAAGATAATAAAACAGTTTAAGGACAATTATTTGGCAAAGGGGGAACTGTTTATAAAAAATTACCTTTGTAAAAAACGACCATATGTGGCTGAATAATATTTTAGAGACGATTGGCAATACACCCCTCATTAAGTTAAACAAAGTAACAAAAGGCCTGCCCTGTACAGTACTTGCAAAAGTTGAATACTTTAACCCGGGCAACAGTATTAAAGACCGGATGGCTTTAAAGATGCTTGAAGTGGCAGAAGCTGAAGGAAAGATAAAACCAGGTGGCACCATTATAGAAGGCACCAGCGGTAATACGGGCATGGGGCTGGCGCTGGCTGCATGTGTAAAAGGATACAAATGCATTTTTACCACTACTGATAAGCAATCAAAAGAAAAAGTGGATATTCTTAAGGCAGTGGGTGCCGAAGTAATTGTTTGCCCCACCAATGTGGAACCGGAGGATCCCCGTTCTTATTATTCGGTGAGTAAAAGACTGGCGACAGAAGTTCCCAACAGCTGGTATGTAAATCAATATGACAACTTAGCCAACCGGCTGGCACACTATGAACAGACCGGGCCGGAGATATGGGAACAAACCGAAGGTAAGGTTACCCACCTGGTGGTGGCGACCGGTACCGGTGGTACTATTGTTGGCACCGGTAAATATCTAAAAGAGAAAAACCCCAACATAAAAATATGGGCGGTTGACAGCTATGGCAGCCTGCTAAAAAAGTATTTTGATACCGGCGAGATAGACCAAAAGGAAGTGTACCCATACATCAGCGAGGGGTTTGGGGAAGACTTTGTGCCCGAAAATTATGACATGCGGTACATAGATGAGTTTACCAAAGTAACAGATAAGGATGGTGCAGTGATGGCAAGACGTATTGCAAAAGAGGAAGGCATCTTCATCGGCTACAGTGCCGGCAGTTGTATACAGGGTGTTATGCAATTGAAAGACCAGTTAAAAAAAGATGATGTGGTGGTGTGCATCTTTCATGACCATGGCAGCCGCTATGTTGCCAAAGTATATAATGACCAGTGGATGATGGAAAGAGGGTTTCTTGAATTGAATACGGTAAAAGATATTGTCAGTGGGCGTGGCTCAAAAAAATTGATCACCCTTCAACCCGCTGATACGGTCATAACCGCTATTGAACTGATGAAAAAATATGATATTGAAAATATACCGGTAATGCAGGAGGGCAAATGTATTGGTGCAGTATCGGAGAGCGGTTTGTTCGGCAAGATCGTCAACGACCAAAGTATTAAAGCAGTAACGGTTGATAAAGTTATTGAGAAACCTTATCCCGAAGTAGCATTTGACACGCCGGTTGAGCGGCTCAGCACACTTATAAATAAAGGTAATGGTGCTGTTTTAAGCAAGGATGAATCGGGTGAATATCACATTGTAACAAAGTATGATATCCTTCAAAGCCTGGCAAAATAATTTCAAATAACCTATATAATACATTGCTTTAAATACAGTTATATCTAATACATAGTTTACATTAAAACCGGGATCTTTCCCGGTTTTCACGTATTTATACGAATCCTTTTTTGAAAATTGGGTAGTATTACGACATCACTCATAAGTAGTACTCACATAACAGCAGTAAAAAGCGAATGCGTAAAATCGGGCATTACTGCTCTTTGTGGCGAATAAAATGTTAATAATCTTTGTGATGAAGTTGATTGATAGCTGATTAGCTAAAAAATCCAAAAACGTCCAATAAAAACCGAAGCAAACTTTATCCAATTATCATTGAAAAGCCAGCTAACGAATGCATCAACTACTTCACGAAGATCTCAATATCCAAACATGCAACGGCTGCATGAAGAACCGAACCAAACACGCCGCAAAAACAATATCCAATAATCCTGAGAAAAACAAAAGACAATACCGTTTGAACCATTTACATGACTGAACGGCGATTGACTAACCCAGGAAAACAGAAAAGACAATATCCCAAACCCTTGTTGTATGCAAACCTCATACAGCAATGAAGAACCACGGAGCCTGAAACCAGATAAAATCATTTGATGGGCTGAGTGTAAAAACTCTAGAAGGTATCTAAAGTTCCTGTGAAAGCCGACTTGTGTTGGTTTTTAAATTTCTTGCACTTCCACAGCCTTTCAAAGAGAAATACGCTGTGGAAGTTTTTTATTTTACCAACTTCCAAACACCCCCAAAAAGGGTGAACGTAAAACTACTATCTCCAAAACAGGACAATTACTTTAAACCCCGGGCAAGACTACTATTTACACCGTGAATACATCAGGATGAAAAACGGGCATAATTGCTCTTGTTAACATCCCTTAACAATTGCAATTTTACATCAGAAGTTGATTGATTTCTTTTAATTATCAACCATATCCAAAATCCTGATAACAAAAGAAACAGAACATTATCCAAATTCTTTGTAAAGCTGTAAAGAAAGTCCAATATCAGTCAACTTCTTCTTTACGAAATGAATGAACAGACATAGATTTTAAAACTGTAAAATTCATATCCGGAAGAAAAACCAAAAAGAATCCAAGAATCCTGGTGTTGTGAAAGCAACCCAAGAAGAACCAAAATCCAATTTCCAGGGCTTATGCCAAAAGCGATGATAGCCCGCCCCTTAAAGCTAATATCCTAAACCAATGCAGCAATGTATTGAGAGGAAAAACCGACACACTGAAACCAGGAATAAAATTATTTCTGGAGAGGAGACCCCTCTAAAAAAATTAGATCCCGAATAAGCAAAAACTTATTCAGCAAATTCTTCCACAGTTAAAAACTGTGGAAGTTTTGTTTTTAGGGTATTGCAAAATAAAATTTCGTTTATACATTACAGTTACTACAGCATTGCATACAGTTTCCGTATTATTTTAAGACTCCGCAAACAAACATTATCAGCCCGTTACAGGAATTACTTAAAAGAAAATTACCCGGAAAGTACGAATGGCATAAAAATACATATACACCAAAACCCTTACACAGCAAGCATTGCAAGGAAATGCAGCATTTTACAAAATGCCTCTATCGTAAAATACCTATACACCAACGTAATACCTGCAACAAGAAAAAAGCAGTTCTTACATACCTGAATAAGTGCTATTACCCGGCTTTTTAATTATCAACAGCAGGTACACAAAAGTGTTAGTATCTGTTCAAGTTTTTTTAGAATTTTTCAAAATAAAAAAACATTAAGCGCCGTTAAATATGCAGTTATCCAATATCAAAAAAACAAGTCAGCATTCCTTTGAAAACGACAAATTCAATTCCTTTTGAAAAAACAAAATCCAATGCCGGGCTTATGCCGTAAAAAGCGATGATGGCCCAAAGAAGAACCAGTGTTTTCAATATCCTAAAAGGCTTATGCTGTAAAAAGCGATGATAGCCTGAAAGCAACCAACACTGAAACCAGGAATAAAATTATTTCTGGAGAGGAGACCCCTCTTAAAAAATTGATCCCCGGGAAAACTCAAAAGGTTTCCCCAAACAGAAATCTTCCACAGTGTAAAAGCTGTGGAAGTTTTTGTTTTAATACATCCCTATTTTTACAGCATGCTGCTCCACTCCCCCACTCAACTATTACATGCGCCACAAAAAATAGTTTCACTGGTGCCCTCACAAACTGAATTACTTTTTGACCTTGGGCTGGATGAACGGGTTACAGGCATCACTAAGTTTTGTGTACATCCACCCGGGTGGAAAAAAACTAAAATGATAATAGGCGGCACCAAAAACATCCATGTTGAAAAAATAAAAGCAATTGCCCCGGACCTGGTCATTGCAAACAAAGAAGAAAATGTAAAAGAACAGGTTGAACAATTGGCCCAATATTTTAATGTATGGGTAACAGATGTGTTTGACCTTGAAAGTGCCCTGCAGATGATTGGAGATATTGGCCATCTTACCCAAACATCAAACAAAACCACCCAACTGATTGGAGGAATAAAACAGGGATTTGAAAATTTAACCCGGCCACCACAAAACATCAAGACCTGTTATCTTATCTGGCGGCAACCTTACATTACTATTGGCGGCGATACTTTTATCAGTGATATGATGCTCAAATGTGGCCTGGAAAATATCTATGCAACTGAAAAAAGATACCCTGAAGTGGATATTACAAGCCTCCGGGAAAAAGGAGGTGAGCTGATGATACTTTCCTCCGAGCCCTACCCGTTTAAGCAGGAGCATAAAAACGAACTGCAACAGTTACTGCCTGGCGTGAAAATAATATTCGCAGATGGAGAAATGTTTAGCTGGTATGGAAGCAGGCTCCTGCATTCACCAGTATATTTTCAAAAATTGATTTCAATTATTTGATATTTCACATTTTTTGCATTTAAACTTACCGATGATTCCAGATATTTCAAATTGTGATCATTAAAGTCAAATTCACTTATTTTTGCGCAAAACAACACTTATGGGAAAATACAGGGCCGGTGTTTTATACGGCGAAGAATTAAAAGCGCTTTACAAAGACGCAAAAGACAACCAGTTTGCAATGCCTGCAGTAAATTGTATTGGCACAAACAGTATTAATGCTGCTTTGGAAACTGCTGCCAAAGTAAATTCTCCCGTAATTATCCAGTTCAGTAATGGTGGCGCACAGTTCATTGCAGGTAAAGGCATGCCGAACGATAAATTACAGGCTAATATCTCCGGTGGCATTTCAGGCGCCTTGCACATACATAATGTGGCAAAATATTATGGCGTGCCTGTAGTATTGCATACTGATCATGCTGCAAAAAAATGGTTACCCTGGATAAGTGGTTTAATTGATGCAGGTGAACAGTATTTTAAAGAAAAGGGGCAGCCGCTTTTCAGTTCTCATATGCTTGACCTGAGCGAGGAGCCGATTGAAGAGAACATACATACTTCAGTGGAATTTTATAAACGCATGGCCCCGCTTGGCATGGGTATAGAAATAGAACTGGGTGTAACAGGTGGTGAAGAAGACGGTGTGGATAACAGTGATATTGATAACGCCAAGTTGTATACGCAACCAGAACACGTTGCTTATTCTTATAAAGAGCTGAGTAAAGTTGGTGACCTGTTTACCGTTGCTGCCGCTTTTGGTAATGTACACGGTGTTTATAAATCCGGTAATGTACAGCTCACGCCGGCGATATTGCACAACAGCCAGGTATATATTGAAAAGGAATTAAAAACCGGTCCAAAGCCTGTTTACTTTGTATTTCATGGCGGCAGCGGTTCTCCGCAGCACCAGATAAGGGAAGCAATTGGGTATGGCGCTATTAAAATGAATATTGATACTGACCTTCAATGGGCATTCTGGGAAGGTGTGCTGGACAATTATAAGAAGAAAGAAGGCTACCTGCAGGGGCAACTGGGCAATCCTGAAGGACCAGATTCTCCTAACAAGAAATACTATGACCCAAGAGTTTGGCTCAGAAAAGGTGAAGAAGCCTTTATAAAAAGACTGGAGATTGCTTTTGATGATTTAAATTGCGTTAACAGGAACGCCTGATTTATATACGTAGTTTTGTGCAGTGCATTTAATGCACTACCTTGTTGAAAACCTTAACCAGTTTTTTGGCAAAAACAATTAATGATGAAACTAGAAGACTTTGACGCCCGGCTTACAGGAGAAGAGAACACAGAGCAGGAAGAAAAAAGCGGGGGTTGGTTTAAGCGTAAGAAAAAAGGAATACTTACCGCCACAAAAGATAAAGCAGATGCGCCAGAAGGATTATGGTCAAAATGCCCTTCCTGTAAATACACCTGCACTATAACGGAATTAAAGGAGAATTTATACGTTTGCCCGAAATGCCAGTATCATCACCGTATTGGCAGCGATGAATACTTTGAAATTTTATTTGATGAAGGGACAGATAAAGAACTGTTCGCCAATGTTATATCAAAAGACTATTTGGGCTTCGTTGACTTAAAACCTTACAGCAAAAGACTTACCGAAGCTTACTCTAAAACGGAGATCCATGATTCCATGACAGTGGCGCATGGAAAGGTTAATGGTCATGATCTTGTAGTTGCCTGTATGGATTTTGAGTTTATAGGAGGTAGCCTTGGCAGCGTAATGGGTGAAAAAATATCCAGGGCCTGCGATTACTGCCTGCAGCATAAGATTCCCTTTATGATCATTAATAAAAGTGGTGGCGCCCGGATGATGGAAAGTGCTTTTTCATTGATGCAGCTGGCGAAAACATCTGGCAAACTTTCACAGCTTTCCGATGCAAAAATTCCCTACATATCGCTCTGTACCGATCCTACTTTTGGAGGCACAACGGCTTCTTTTGCCATGCTGGGTGATGTAATATGCGGAGAGCCGGGAGCGCTGATAGGTTTTGCCGGCCCCAGGGTAATTAAAGAAACAATCAAAAAAGACCTTCCGGATGGCTTCCAGCGCAGTGAATTTTTACTTGATCATGGTTTTCTTGACCTGATCATAAACCGCAAGGAATTAAAAAGCCAGATAGAAAATTTGCTGGTATTGTTTAAAAATTAGATTGAGGAAATTTTAATAAGGTATTTGATGAACCGGGAGCGAACTACTCCCGGTTTTATTTTTTTACAGGTAACGCTAAAAAAAAGCCTTTTTATCTGGCTAATTTTCTTAATATTTACAATTTATAACCACTTAACACTGTCTCCATGCACCTGACCTGTATCTGTACTGGCTTGTACCCGGAAGAACACGCAGCTGCCATACGTCATACATTACTGGCAAGAGGTCTTGCATTAAGCGGTCACACTGTGGAACTGCTTATTTTACAACCGCAAAATTGGGGTGACCAAAAAAAAATTACAGTTGACGATGTACAGTTTACAGAAGTAAATTCATATAGTGGAAAGAACAAAATATTAAAGCACTCCAGCTTTGTCAGGAGCGTTTTTAAGACTAAGAAGATACTGGCAAAAAAGAAAACTGCTGCCGCCATACACGCCGTGATATTTTTTACTACAGACGTGTTTGCTATAAAGATCTTACTACCCTATGCACAAAAACTTGGTATAAAAACTTATAGTGAACGGACAGAATTTCCCTACATTCTTCCGGACAGCAGATTAAAGCATACAATAGCCCTTAATATTTACCTTAAACAGTTGCATTTGTTCGATGGTATTTTTGTTATCAATAATAAACTGGAAGCCTATATAAAAAGGTACAATAAGAAAACAAAAAAACTGCTTACGGTTGTTGATCTTTCCTTTTTTAGACCACCCGAAAAACCTTCCCCCTATCCTTTTGACTATATATGTTATTGCGGCACAATGAAAGGTACCAAGGATGGCGTTCCAATATTAATTGAAGCTTTTGCAAAGATCAGTAAAAAATTTCCCGGGCTTAAGCTGGTACTGATTGGCAACAACAGGGACAAAGAGCAGATAAAAGAAACACTTAATGCTGTCAGCAGGTTTAATATAGATGATAAAGTTGTTTTCACCGGCCATATTGAAAGAGCATCAATGCCGGTATTACTGGGTAATGCCCGTGTATTGGCAGTATCAAAACCCGATAACGAACAAAATTCCGGCAACTTCCCTATTAAGATCGGGGAATACCTTGCTACAGGCGTACCAACGGTGGTAACCAATGTGGGAGAAATACCCATGTTTATCAAGGACGGTGAAAGTGGGTTTCTTGCCAAACCAGGCAGTGCTGATTCGTTTGCAGAAAAACTGGAACAGGCTTTATCTGATAAAAAGGCCGCTCAAAAAATAGGATTGGCCGGTAAAGCCGTGGCAGCACAACACTTTGATTTTAAAAAACAGGCGCAGGAAATGGCCGATTATATTACTCAAAACCAGTAATAACAGTTGCTGTAAATAATTGAAAAAAAATGAAAATAGGCATTCATAGCCGGGAAGGAAGCTATACTGAAAAATGGATCGAGTATTGCGATATTAATGCGGTTCCGTATAAACTGGTTGACTGTTATCATTCAGGGATAATAAATGAACTGGAGGATTGTGATGCACTGATGTGGCACTGGAATCAAAACGACTATAAAGCTGCTTTATTTGCCAGGCAATTGACCTGTGCACTCGAATTGCTGGGAAAAAAAGTTTTTCCCGATTACAATACCTGCTGGCATCATAATGATAAGCTTGGACAAAAATATTTATTTGAAGCTGCAGGTGCCCCACTTGCCAATGTGCATGTATTTTATACAAAAAAAGAAGCCGAAAAATGGCTGGATGAAACCAGCTTTCCAAAGATATTCAAACTAAGAGGTGGGGCAGCATCTGTAAATGTTTGGCAGGTTAATAACAGGAAGGAGGCACAAAGGATATTAAACAGAGCATTTGGGCGTGGGATTGACAGCTTTAATAACCGTGGGCGGCTAAGAGATAAACTCTGGGTATTGAAAAGAGATAAGAACCTGCACTCATTAAAAAGTGTCTTTACTGATATTGCAAGATTTTTTATAAAAACGGAACTGGCCAAATTCTCTCCGAGAGAAAAAGGTTATGTTTATTTCCAGGATTTTTTACCCGGCAATGAATTTGATACACGGCTGGCAGTAATAGGAAACCGTTGTTTTGGTGTTCGCCGTTATATAAGAACAAATGATTTCAGGGCAAGCGGCAGCGGAGTAAGAGCATATGAGCCTGGATTATTTGATCACCGGTGTATCCGGATTGCATTTGACCTGGCGGAAAAATTAAAACTGCAAAGTGCCGCTTTCGATTTTATGTGGGACGGGGATGAACCCAGGCTAATAGAAGTAAGTTACTGCTCCCCTGTTGGCGCATTTTATGAAGATTGCCCGGGGTACTGGGATAACGAGCTCTATTGGCACAGCGAAAAAGTAGCACCACAAAAATTTATGATCGAAGATTTTTTAGGCAGTTTACATGAAGAAAAAAATGTATCAATTACAGGATCATAACCCGGACAATACATTCCGGAGAGATACAGGTACTTACACTATCACAGTTTTATAAAATTTAAACAATCTCCCATACATTCACGTGTTAAAATACTTTATTCTATTTTTACAGGATGGAGATCAGTAACCGTAAAGCCTATCATGATTATTTTTTTGAAGTAAAGTATATAGCGGGGCTTGTTTTAACCGGAACGGAAGTAAAGAGTTTACGCAATGCCAAAGCCAGTTTCATTGACAGCTATTGTTTTTTTCATAAAGGAGAATTATTTGTAAAAAGCCTTCACATCAGCGAATACAGTTTTGGCACATATAATAACCACGAACCTGTGCAGGAAAGAAAACTGCTGCTGAACAGGAAAGAATTGAAAAAACTGGAAGCAAAATCAAAAGAAAAAGGTTATTCAATTATCCCGCTGAAAATATTTCTTACGGAGAAAGGTTTTTTTAAAATGGAAATTGGCCTTGGAAAAGGCAAAAAGAATTACGATAAAAGGGAGACCATTAAAGAAAGGGACAGCGATCGTGACATCAAAAGAAAGTATGGCATTTAAGTTTACCGCATTAAAGCCACATTTCCTTTAAACATAAGCACGCTGCTGTTACTGCTGCATACTACTTCTGCCATATAAACAAACACATCTGATTGCAGCTTTGTACCTTTAAATGTTCCATCCCAGCCAGCTGAAGGATCATTTGCATTAAAATCAGTTTTTACAAATACCTCCTGCCCCCACCTTCCGAATATGCGGAGCGATTTTATTTTAAATACGCCTTTGCCTCTTATATAAAAAACATCATTTGAGCCATCAGCATTTGGAGAAAATGTGTTTGGAATAAATACATTGCCGCCGTTACAGATAACAAACACCTGTACTTTATCCCTTGCCCTGCAGCCTCCACTGTTTTTTACCTCCAGTGTGTATTCAGTTGTTTGCTCCGGTTTTACGGTAATGCCATTCTCCATGTTACGGAATATAGCAGAAGTGGGATACCAGTTTACCTCGGTAACATCTTCGGAAACAACCGGCACCAGGTCGATGGTTTCACCCGCAGTAATTGTTTTATCCATACCTGCATCCGCAGTGGGAGCTGCATGAACTTTCACATATACATAACCGGTATCTTTAAAACAACCATTTTTATCCGCACCGATCACCCGGTAATTGGTTGAGCTGTCTGGCTGTGCTGTTGGTGCTGCTATAGTTGTATTGTTCAATCCCCTCGCAGGATACCAGGAATAACTATTGGCGCCATCAGCATATAATTTCTTTGTTTCACCTTTACAAAGAGATTGCCGCCCGCTGTAATTGATCTTTATTTTTTGATAAACCTGTACCAGTACAGTATCAGAAGCACTGCATCCATTGGTATTGGTGCCTTTTACAATATACGCAGTTGAACTGTCTGGCATAGCCAGTATAGTACCATTACGACCCTGCACCTGTGAACCGGCGGTCCATTTAAACTGGTCGGCGCCGGTGGCCCTTAATGCTACAGACGAACCCTGGCAAACAGCCGTATCATTACTGCTTCGGATAACAGGCGAGGCAAAAGCTTCAACAGTTTTTGATAACGTTTTTATACACCCATTCTTTCCCGTTACCGTAAGCAAAACGTCATATTGCCCGGCCTGCCTGTACAATTGTGCAGGTGGGTTTTGCAGTGCCGATTTACTTCCATTGCCAAAACTCCAGTTCCACTGTAAATCCGCAGCATCTTTCTGAATAACTTCCGGATTAACCTGTACAGTTAATGGCACACAGCCATTGGGTGAAGTTTTGATATCCACCTGTGGCGCCAATGTAATAGCAACCGGTGCAACTGTAAAAGTATCCGTACAACCTGTTTCTGTTACGGTAATAAGTTGTGGTATAAATTTTCCATCTGATAAATAAGTATGAACAGGATGCAATTCTGCTGATACAGCGCCATCGCCAAAATTCCACTGGTAGTTTTTTATAACATCATTTTCAGCAAAAGAACCATTAGTGAAATATACTTTATTGCTGTCGCAAACAGGTTTGGCTAATGGAGTGAATTCAGCATGAATCCCCGCAATTTTTATTTCCTTTGGTCCTGTTACCGGCACTTTGCAACCCTTATCATCTATTAAAATTAATTTGGGCCGGTAGTTACCTGCATCTGTATATGTATGATTAACTATTGTATCTGTACCCGCAAGCGTATTACCATCATTAAAGTCCCAGATATAAGAAACAGCATTTTGTGATTTTGCCGTAAACAAAGCTGTATAAGGTTTACAAGCTGCAGTACTGTCGTAATTAACGGAACCGCTGGGACCATTAATAATTATATTTCTTGTTGATTCATGCGTGCAGCCGCCGACGCCTGTTACAATAAACCTGGTTGCATATACGCCCGGCAGAGAGTAAAAATGAGAAGGATTTTCATTTTCGGTAAAAGTTCCATCGCCAAAATCCCAAACGCTGCTTACAGCATTAACTGCATTACCAGTAAATTTTACATTCAATGGCGGGCAATACCTGAAGGAATCAGTAACTGTAAAGTTTGAAAACGGTGCTTCTGCTTTAATAAAATTTTTGCGCAACAATGAATCTTTGTTCCCGTTGCCATCTGTAATAATCAATTTTACATCGTAAGTACCTTCCCTTTCATAAATATGTTCGGGATTAATTCCTGTATAAACAATGCCATCACCAAAATTCCAGTCGTATTGTAATAAATTATCAAAAGGCTGGGCATAGAATTTTACTTTTGAACCCGGACAAACGACCGCTTTTGCAACATCAAACTTCAATTGCATCTGGGTAATTACAACAGGTACCGGCTGCTGAAACACATCGGCACACCCGGCCACATCTGTAACCTTTAACGAAGGATAATATAAACCAGGCTGAGTGTAGACATGATCAAATTTTGTGTTTGTTATTTCAGCCGATTCTCCCTGCCCAAAATTCCATGATCTTTCCGCTATAGGATTCACACTATCTCCCACTGACAGGTCTGTAAAATCAACAGGATTGTTTACGCCTGTGCAGGCCGGGCTTACCGAAAAATCAGCCGCAGGACCGTTCACCCGTATATAGTTCCGTTTTACAATGCTGTCTTTACAGGCGGAAGCAATATTTACAACAGTTAACATAACATCGTACACACCTGGCCTGGTGTAAGCGTGTGTTATCTTTGCTGCACGCTGTACTGAAATATTTCCATCACCAAAATCCCATATATAGCGGCTCACGTCTTCACTGTTAACTGAAGACTGAAACACCGCAGTATCATTTTTACATATAGTTGTATCCGTTGCATCAAAATCAGGAATAAGACTTTTAACCAGCACGCCTCTTGTTTTCCAGTGCTCACAACCTGTTATTTTATTAAACACCGTAAGGGTTACATTAAATTGTCCCAGTGACGTATAAGTATGTTGTGGATTCTTTTCAGTTGAAGAGGTTCCATCACCAAAATCCCACAGGTACTGATCAGCACCAGTGGCAAGACTTTCAAACAAAAATAAGTAAGGGTTACTGCAGTTATATTTTATCTTAAAGTTAGAAACAGGCGGGTTGATATAAATGTATTTTTTCTTAAAAGCGGTGTCTGCACACCCTCCTCTTTTTGCTATCATCATTACATCAACAAAACCTGTATCCACGAGTTTTGCAACAGGATTTTGTTCAGCAGAGGTACTGCCATCACTGAAATACCATTCCCACCCATTAGGATATCCCGTACTTAGATCTTTAAAATTAATTTCCTGTTTTGCACAGGCAATACGTACCCCGGCTTCAAAATCAGCAGAAGGTTTTGTGTCAGTTTTTATTGCGTTTGGAATAACTATTGAATCACGGCAACCCGATGCCCCCTGTGCAATAAGAGATACGGTATAATAGCCTTCCTTTGTGTATGCATGTAAAGGTCTTGCTGCAGTTGATGTTTGTCCATCGCCAAAATTCCAGAGATAGCTTACAATTGAGTCTCCGGAATAATTTTCTGCTTCAAATCTTTTCCTAAACCCGATACAATTGCTGTCTGGCAGGTTGGTAAGAGCCAGGTTTAATTTTCCTGCCCGGAAATAAGCATCTTTAATTACAGAATCTATACAGCCTTTTGAATTGGCAACAATTAGTTTTACTGTATATGAACCGGTATCCTTGTAAGTATGCACAGGATTAGGTAATTCTGAAATGGTGCTGTCTCCAAAATCCCAGAGATAATTATTACCCGTTACCTGCTTACTTTTAAATTCAACATCAGCCGGAACGGTACATGAAAATATTTTGTCAGACGAAAATTCCGCAGTTACCTGCGGCATTAATTGTACAGACTTTATAAGAGAATCCCTGCAGCCAAAATCATTTTCTGCATAGAGTTTTACAGTATAATCACCTTTTTGTAAATACGTATGAATAAATGTTTCTTCTGTGGAAGTTTTACCATCACCCAATGTCCATTTAAAGCGGAGGCTTCCTGTTCCGGCTGAATTATTTTTGAATGATGCCCTGGCTTCTGTACAGGTTGATACATCGGAAGCTGTAAAGGCAGTGCTGATGCCATTGGTTTTAATAAATTCCTTCTTTCTTACACTGGCAACGCAACCGAAATTATTTGTTACTTTAAGTGTAATGTTATAATTGCCGGTATTGGTGTATGTATAAGCAGCATTCCTTGATAACGACAGCTTACCGTCTCCAAGATCCCATTCCCACTTTACAATACTATCGTTTACGGGTATGCTTTTATCTGTAAATGCAACCGTCAGCGGTGTGCAGCCGGTCGTTGTAAGCGCTGTAAAATCTGCTACAGGTGCGGCATGGATAACAATATAATTTTCTTTAACTACAGAATCAGCACCTGCTGTATTTTGCACCACTAATTTTATGGTGTATTTACCGGGATTAAAATAAGTAACCGAAGGATTTGGGAGAGATGATACGGTACCATTACCCAGGTCCCACTTCCATTTATCAGGACTCCCCGATGAAAGATCTGAAAATTGTATCAGCACAGGGGCACAGGCTTCTGTTTGAGATGCTTTAAAATTTGGTTTTAACTGGCCATAAGAAAAAGTAACAGCGCAAAGTAATGTGAGTATAAAAACGTATCTCAGGTAGCAGTTGATATGGATTTTGTTTTGGTTCATATTAGGTGGTAACGGATTAGGTACCAGCGTCAAAATTTTAAGGAGATTTAAGTCCGGGGAATGCTAAATTTAGAGCAGCAGTAGTGGATAAGCAGTAATGATTACCAGCTTGTGCAGCTGCTAAGAATTTACCCGCCGTTTTGGTGGGGGCGGATACATAATGGAGCCGGGCTTCCATAAAAAATTGGCTTTGGTTTTTACAAATGTTTGGATTATGGAGTTTTATATAGCATAACTATATAGAAACTACCCCTCAAGAACGTATTTTTACTGGCCTTAGTATAATTTTAAAAATAAAAATCAGCTATATTGCACAATACTGTTGGTTTCGGGAACGATTGCGCCTTTTTTGAGGCATTTCCCCTATTTTTGCCCACCAAATTTTTATAACACATTATGGATAAACTGATTTACGTAGTTCCTCTCCTGGGTATTGCTGGCCTCCTGTACACTTTT
This sequence comes from Ferruginibacter sp., assembly GCA_047600665.1. GTDB lineage: Bacteria > Bacteroidota > Bacteroidia > Chitinophagales > Chitinophagaceae > Ferruginibacter. The sequence goes on along the minus strand of JASGKJ010000001.1, from coordinate 391,062 downwards.
GTAAAATTTGCATGGGTATCCAAACAGGATGCAGGCAATGAACGCATGAAAGAAATCAGCGATCATATCGCTGAAGGCGCCATGGCCTTTTTAAAAGCAGAATGGAAAATACTGGGTTATTTTGTTGTAATCGTTGCTATATTATTAGCACTGATGGCCCGTACCAATCCACACTCTGACTGGATCATTTCTGTGGCATTTATCATTGGTGCTGTATTCAGCGCTACTGCAGGATATATAGGAATGCGTATTGCCACTAAAAGCAATGTACGTACAGCACAGGCTGCACGTACCAGCCTGAGTAAAGCATTGGCAGTGTCATTTACCGGTGGCTCTGTAATGGGGCTGGGTGTGGCAGGTTTGGCTGTACTCGGATTGGGAGGTTTATTTATTTTATTAAAAGCATACTTTGGAGCCACTACAGTGGATTCTGATGAAATGCTTAAAACCATAGAAGTACTCACGGGTTTCTCTCTCGGTGCTGAATCGATTGCACTTTTTGCCCGTGTTGGTGGTGGTATATATACAAAGGCAGCTGATGTTGGCGCCGACCTGGTGGGTAAGGTGGAAGCAGGTATTCCGGAAGATGATCCAAGAAACCCTGCCACCATTGCCGATAACGTGGGCGATAATGTGGGTGATGTGGCTGGTATGGGGGCCGATCTTTTTGGCTCATATGTGGCAACTGTACTGGCAACAATGGTACTGGGCCAGGAAACAAAATCAATAGATACATTTGGAGGCTTTGCTCCTATACTTTTACCAATGCTGATAGCTGGTGTTGGTATTATCTTTTCAATTATAGGAACCTGGTTCGTAAGGATAAGCGATTCTGCAGGCATCAGTACAGATGTGGTGCAGAAAGCATTGAACATGGGTAACTGGGGTTCGATCATATTAACAGCTTTTGCCTGCGCAGGACTGGTATATTATGTATTGCCCGAAACTATGGAGCTGAGGGGATATGAATTTACCAAGTGGGGTGTAATGGGAGCTATTGCTGTAGGCCTTGTGGTAGGTACATTAATGAGTATTATTACTGAATACTATACTGCTATGGGTAAACGTCCGGTACTTAGTATCGTTCGTCAATCCGGTACAGGTCATGCTACAAATGTAATTGGCGGTTTGGCCGTTGGTATGGAATCCACTTTTATTCCAATGCTTGTATTGGCAGGCGGTATTTATGGTTCATATGCGTGTGCAGGCTTGTATGGTGTGGCTATCGCCGCAGCCGGTATGATGGCCACAACAGCGATGCAGTTAGCCATTGATGCTTTTGGCCCTATTGCGGATAATGCAGGTGGTATTGCAGAAATGAGTGAGCTTCCAAAAGAAGTACGTGAAAAAACAGACGTGCTGGATGCCGTGGGTAATACAACGGCAGCAACAGGTAAAGGTTTTGCAATTGCCTCTGCAGCATTAACAGCCCTGGCTTTATTTGCAGCATTTGTTGGCGTAGCCAAAATTGATGGCATCAATATTTATAAAGCAGATGTACTGGCTTCATTGTTTGTAGGCGGTATGATCCCTTTTATATTTTCATCACTTGCTATCCGTGCAGTTGGAGAAGCAGCTATGAGCATGGTGGAAGAAGTGCGCCGCCAGTTCCGCACCATCCCTGGTATTATGGAAGGTACCGGTAAACCGGAGTATGATAAATGCGTGGCCATTTCTACGGAAGCTTCTATTAGAAAAATGCTGGCACCCGGCGCATTTGCCATTCTTTCCCCACTGATCGTTGGTTTTATTTTAGGACCTGAAGCACTGGGTGGATTTTTAGCAGGTGCTACGGTAAGTGGTGTATTGATGGGTATGTTCCAGAATAATGCCGGTGGTGCATGGGATAATGCAAAAAAATCTTTTGAAAAAGGCGTGGAAATAAACGGCGAAACTTATTACAAGAAATCAGAGCCACATAAAGCTTCTGTTACAGGTGATACCGTGGGTGACCCTTTTAAGGATACATCTGGGCCATCTATGAATATTCTTATCAAACTGATGAGTATTGTTTCATTGGTTATCGCTCCCACCCTTGCAAAAATTCATTCCGGCGCTGCAGAAGCAAAACTGGATGTAAAAGAGAAAAAAGAAATTACAGCTGCTAAAAAAGAAAATACAGCTGCAACAACTGTAAGCTTATTGAGCAAATAAGACACTAACAAAATCAACCAAAACAAACTGTTGAGTAAAGCCCCGTAAAAGGGGCTTTACTTTTTTAATAACGTTATACCATCTTTTAAAATTCAATAAATGCTATTGAAGGTTTTCTTTTAATGAATGGTTTAAAACAAAAAAACAACTCCTTTATAAAAAAGTAAAAAAAATCTTATTGCATTGCAACCATTTTAAAATTCAGTTCATCTAACAGGTCTAATCAAATGTTATAACCAAGAGTCCCTGTGTTTCTACATGGGGGCTTCTTTTTTTAATTCCTCCCCCAATTTTAAGGTATCAAAAATCATAGAAATAAAAATACCCGGCAAGTAGCCAGGCAACCGAAAGCATTATACAGGCAAATAAAGATCAGCATTCACTCAGGCTTATAGGTATATTAACGGCAAGACCACCATCAGCTGTTTCTTTGTATTTACTGTTCATATCAAGTGCAGTATCCCACATTGTTTTTATTACAGCATCCAAACTTACTTTGGCAAAATCAGGTGTGCTTTGCAATGCAAGCTGGCTGGCTGTTATTGCTTTAATGGCACCCATCGTATTGCGTTCAATACATGGGATCTGCACCAGTCCTGCAATGGGATCGCAGGTAAGACCAAGGTGATGTTCCATTGCTATCTCAGCAGCCATTAACGTTTGCCTTTGTGTACCACCAAGACATTCAGTTAAGGCCGCAGCTGCCATAGCACTGCTGACGCCTATTTCTGCCTGGCAACCACCCATGGCTGCCGAAATGGTAGCTCCTTTTTTAAATATACTGCCCACTTCGCTGGCAGTTAATAAAAACTGGATAATTTTTTCCTCCCTGTTGCCATCACAAAAGCAAACATAATATTGCAATACAGCGGGTATTACGCCGGCAGCACCATTGGTGGGTGCTGTTACCACTCTTCCAAAAGACGCATTTTCCTCGTTTACTGCCAGGGCAAAACAACTTACCCAGTCCAGTATATAACGAAAATCATTACCTCCATCTTTTATAACTTCAAGCCAGGAATTATAATCCGTGTAGACCCTGTTTTTTACCAGTTTTTTATTTAGCTCAAAACCCCTGCGCTTTACGTTTAGTCCCCCGGGTAAGGTACCCTGTACATGACAGCCATGATAAATACATTCCTTCATCACCCGCCATATATTAAGGGTGCGGTCTTTTGTTTCGGATTCCGGCCGCCATGCATTTTCATTCTCCATTACCACTTCACTGATGGACAACCCCGTTTTCATACACCAGTGCAACAATTCCTTTGCTGTATTAATGGGGAAAGGAAGTGAAACCTGTTCTTTATGATCGTTTTTTTCTCCTTCCTTTAATACAAATCCTCCACCAACAGAATAGTATGTTTCTGCAAAACTATCACCATTGTGCAATGTAACTAAGAAACTAAGTGCATTAGGATGATACGGTAATGATTCGCTCATTAAAAACTCAATATCTTCAGCAGGATCAAAATCAATTTCATGCCTGCCATGCAGGAGTATCTTTTTCATACTGCGGATATCTTTTATCCGGGAATGAATAAAATTGACATCGAAGGTTTCAGGATTTTCACCGCACAAGCCAAGTTGCACCGCTACATCTGTTCCATGTCCCACACCTGTCTTCGCCAGCGATCCGTACAGCAATATTTCCAGTTGCTGTACCTCATTCAGTATACCCTTTTGTTCAAGTGAATCCAGGAAACGCAGGGCTGCTTTCCATGGTCCAAGTGTATGGCTGCTGGATGGCCCCACGCCGATCTTAAACATATCAAATATGGAAATAGCTTCGTGCGGCACTATTAAATTTTAATTGGTAGTTACATCAAGCAGTTCGATTGTAAAGATCAAAATCGCATTTGGCGGTATTGGCCCACTGCCGGAACTGCCATATCCTAATGAAGGCGGGAGGTATAAAGTGATCTTTCCTCCTTTTTTTATCAACGGCAAACCAAGCTGCCATCCCTTGATAAGTTGTCCAAGTAAAAATGTCGTGCTGCCACTATCAAATTCTGTATCATCAGTAAGTTTACCGGAATAAGTTATCGTAACATTTGAACACACATCCGGTCTGCCACCTGTTCCTTCTGCATCAATTTTATAATAAAAACCGGCAGCATTACTTGTTACTACACCGGCAAGACCTTTTGAATTGATATAATTTTGTAACGCAGTTACCTCTGCGGTTGGCGCAACAGTAGTGGGCGCTGTAAAGGTACACTTGTACTGCTCTGGTGTTTTTCCACAGGAAACAAATAAAACTGCAATGGCAAAAATGTAAAAGAGGTTCTTGGTCATAATATACTTTTTAATTGTTGGTGCCGGCGTTACCGGTATCTTTTATTTTATTTTCTTTTGATTTCAGTTCCTGGTACAATTGCTCGTTCATTTCCCATTTATAATGCATGCGGAACCAGGAGTAAAATAACACAATTGCCAGCATTGCAATGATCACCGTTACAAAAGCCCCGGCAGAATTACCGGATATCTTCATATACCAGTCAGGGAAAAAAAGCCATACCACCACCACCGAAAGAATGATGGGCAGCGTAAACAAAATCGCCATGGGCAGCCCCCGCATCAGTTTACTAAAAAACAAGCTCTCAGCCTCCCGGTGCTGCTCCCAGTATTGTACAAATGATCTTTCCTTTTCAGTCATACGGCGCAAAGGTAACCGATTTCAAACTTTGTTGTTTTTGCAAATTCGTTAAATATAATTAGGTTTGTTTAATACAAAACACCTATTTGTGAAAATCGAGCATTTAATCGTTCAGCATTTATATAACAGTAAAAAGGTTTCACTGGAAGGGATTGGCATTCTTCATTTAAACCCTTCGGTGGCCTTACCGGCAGAAGCTGATAAAGATTTTGAAATGCCGGAAGGAGCGATCAGTTTTGAATATAACCTGAAAGCACCACAGGATAATGGTCTCATTGATTTTATAACTGAAAAAACAAGAAAAATAAAGCCCCTGGCAACTTCTGACCTGGAATCTTATTCTATTCTTGCCAAGCAGTTTTTGAATATTGGCAAACCATTGATCATTGAAGGCATTGGTACCATACAAAAAAGCCAGGCAGGAAATTACGAATTTACTGCCGGACGGCTGGTTACGCCTAAACTGGAAGACATACCCAGGGAGTTAAAAACAAAAAAAGAAGAGAATATAAGTTTTGAATCGGAAAGCAAAAAAGATAACAGTAAAAGAAATGCGCTTGCATTGATCGCATTAGTGGTTGTGGTAATGGCGGGTCTTGGTATTTATTACTGGCTTTTTTATAACAATAAAAATACCCCCGCAGAACCCGAAGCCCAACATCAGCCGGGAACCGTTACCGACACTACATCTACTGCTTCAGCTGATACAACAAAACAAAAGCCTGTTGACTCTGTATCATTAAAGCCTGCATCACCTGTAATAACCGACAGTAATAATTTCAGGATAGTAATAAAGGAATACAATTCTTTACCTGCTGCCACGAAGGCTTTTAACAAGCTTATATCCTACGGGCATAAACTGGAATTGATAACAGTTGATTCCACTAAATACAGGATCGCAATGCCTTTTACAGCGCCTCTTTCTGACACCATCATAAAGAGAGATTCCCTGCGTAAATTCTTTGGCGGCACCCCGTTTGTTTTAATTAAATAAGTTTTACAGCACAAAAAAATTATTTGTTCTATATCTTGCAGCGAAATTCGCTTCAATGAAAAAACAATTATTACCCATTTTATTTTGCCTTTGCACAGCATTTGCCAATGCCCAGTTAATAAAGAAACCAGCGCCTTCAGGCAACTTCTCTGATTCCTTATTCAAAATTGTATCAGACTTCAGAAATAATTTCAGCAAACTGCAGGGTAAAGCACTTACACCACAACCCGAAGCAGAAGTATACCGTTCCACCATCTGTCTTCCCGGCAGCAAACATTGTGTAATCTACCGCTTCCGTTCTGTTGAAGATAAAACAGCCAGCTGGCAGGGTTTGATGTATGCAGGCGAAGATTTTGAGGAAGCACTGAAAGCATATAAAAATACTTTTAACCAGGTGAAAAAAAGCAAGATGAATAATATTGCCGGCAAGCCTGCGCCTTTTGAAGGAGAAATGGATAAGCCGGATGATAATGTACGGTTTGCGGTAAGTTCATTAAGATTAAAGACCGGTGATGGTGTATACAAAAATATGGTTGCAGAAGTGGAACTGTCAAATAACTACAATGGATGGGAAGTTCACCTGAATATTTATACAAAGAAATTACTCAAAGAAGAAAAAGAAGAGGAAGAATAATTACAAATAAAAACCCGTAACACAAGGCTACGGGTTTGCTTCTGGATTTTATTAAGCTTACAAGGATTGAAAATGAAAAGGCTTAAAAATCAAAAACTATAATTTCCTTTTAATAAAATGGTTGAATGTTTCCGGATGATATCCTGGATTGCTCCGGCACTATTTTTCCGCTGGCGCATATTAGCTGATGCTGTTTCTCCACAGTCATTATCACAAGCTGAGCAGGATGTACGTGTAAAATCGCCATACTCCACCCCATCGCTATCTTTCAGGTGTAAATAAGTGTTATTGGCAAATCCAAAATTGTTATACTTAAATTTAGAAGTAAAATAGAGTGTTGGTGCAGTTGGATCATAGGCCCAGTTCCACCTGGATGCATTGTTCTCACTGAACAATAAGAAATAGTATGGATCAAAACCGGTATTCAGCATCATAAATTTTATCCAGGGATTGGTTCCCATAAAATTAGAACGGTTATCATATTCCTTAAAAGCATACTCGGTAAATGATGCACCTGCTTGTGTTTTTCTAAAAACAGCTTTAAGGTTTCCTTTTGAATTGTAAGAGAACCCAAGTGCGTAATCACTTCCGGGGTACCACAGGTTGATATGCTTGTATTGTATGATGCGCCCGTCATTATCATACTTAAAATACATAACAGCACTTAGTGAATCGGCCATGCCGTAATCAGCACAGTTAGTGGTGTAATAATTAATTTTTGAAGGATACCTGTCATGGCGGTTGTTGTAAATTAACTCTTCATGGTCGTATGTATTGGCATAATACAACAGTCTTAATCTGCCCTGCTTATCATATTTACCATTTATAACAACAGGTGATTGATCGAACTGTATTGTTTCAGGGTTACCGTCTTTATTATAAAAGACAGATGGCGCCACAAATACAAGATCATCCTGTGTATGTGTTAAAACACATTTTCTCCTGCATCCTCTTTCCAGCAATTGCATCTCAGTTTCTTCATCAGCAGTGGCAGTTAAGTTTTCATCCGGCACTGCTTCCTTTTGACAGGAGGTTAATAATTGAAATAAAACGGCGCCCAAAAGCAGGGGTTTTAAAACAGGGGTTTTCATAAAGTTTGTTTTAGTTTATTAATTATTACTCAAGAGATCATACAGCTTACCATTGTATGGACAATACATACCTGTACGGTTAAGAGAAGCATGATTTGCAATAAGTAAAAAGGTTACTGGTGCTAAAACATAATAAGGGTACAACACCAATGAAGTAAAATAAGCTTACATAGGCAGGAATTGGGTACAGTGCTGTTAATCTCCAAAAATTATACCATGGAAGCGAAAATTGTAGTTTTACTAATACATTTTTTTTACAGGGGTGAAAAGATGAAGATATTCAGGTGAAGACCTAACCCGTATTGGGGGATTGTACCTGCGTACTTTTACCTGTGCAAGCTGAACATTAATATTTCCAGCGGACAAAAGCCTCCATGGCTGCATACTGCGTTAGCCCCAGCTGTGCATATAATTGTGCGGTATTGGCATTACGTTCTTCTGCACGTTGCCAGAACTCACGGGCATCACTACCCTGGAATGGCACAGTATCTTTTTGAGATTGATGAATAAAAATACCATTACGCTTTTTAACCACCTGGTCAGGGCTCATTGGTACGGCCATTTCAATTTCAGTAATATCCCACTCCTGCCAGGCGCCTTTATATAACCAGAGCCAGCAATCATTTATCCATGTTGCTCCACTTTGTTTAATACGCTGCAATGCGGTAAGCACCACATCAAAACAAACTTTGTGTGTACCATGCGGATCTGCAAAATCACCGGCACAGTAAACCTGTTGTGGTTGTATTTTATTCAGCAGATCAATAGTAAGTTTGATGTCAGCTTCACTCATTGGGTTTTTCTCGATAGTACCTGTTTCATAAAATGGCAGGTTTTGGAAATGCATTTGTGTATCACCCAAACCAACATAACGGCAGGTGGCACTGGCCTCACATCTTCTTATCAAACCTTTAATGGCACGTATCTCCGGCGTGTCTTTATCTGTTGATTTTTTTGTTCTTAAAAAAGCGCGGGCACTATCCAGTATGGCTTTGCTTTTGGTATCATCAATATCAAACATATTCTCAAAGCCTACAGCAAAGTCAAGAAACCTGGTAACAAATTCGTCTGTTACGGCAATATTACCGCTGGTTTGATAAGCCACATGCACTTCATGTCCCTGGTCGTGCAGGCGCATGAATGTACCACCCATGCTGATGATATCATCATCCGGGTGTGGTGAAAAAATAACTGCTTTCTTGGGAAATGGTTTATCCCTTTCCGGGTGATTGCTCCTGTATTCTGTTTGTTTACCGCCGGGCCAGCCGGTAATACTGTCCCTTAATAAATAAAATGCTTTAAGATTTGTTTCATACGCATCTCCTTCTTCCACTAACAGGTCACTCAACCCATTATCATTGTAGTCATGATTGGTAAGACTTAACACCGGCTTTTTTAATTTCAATGCAAGATCCACAACAGCACGTTTTATCATTTTATCATCCCATTCACATTCGCCGGTAAGCCATGGCCGCTTAAAACGGGTTAACTCTCCTGCTGCAGTTTTATCAATTACAAAAGTGCAGTCATCATGATTTTGAAGCAGGGATGCAGGCACGTCTTCTGTATCATCCAGCTCCACGGCCTGCTGTATTACAGGAGCTTTTGTTTGCCCCCATCCCATCAATATGATCTTTTTTGATTTTAAAATAGTACCGATACCCATCGTAATGGCCATGCGTGGCACTTCGCTCATATTCCCAAATTCATAAGAATTTGCAAGCCTTGTGCTGTTATCCAATGCGGTTAGCCTTGTTTTGGTGTATATGCCGCTGCCGGGTTCATTAAAACCAATATGACCGTTGATACCAATACCCAGTATCTGCAGGTCAATACCACCGGCGTCTTCAATTTGTTTTTCGTAGTTATTACAATGTTCTTTTATTTTTTCTTTGGATACCATACCATCTGGCAGATGATAGTTTTGAGGGTCAATATCTGTTTGCTCAAACAAATTCTTTCGCATAAAATAGTGGTAACTCTGCAGCGCATCCTTTTCCATCGGGTAATACTGATCAAGATTAAATGCAATAACATTTCTAAAGCTCAATCCCTCTTCCTTATGCATTTTCACCAGTTGGGCATACAGCGTTTTGGGAGTTGAACCAGTTGCCAAACCAATAACACATTTTTTTCCTGCAGATTCCTTTTCTTTTATAATCCTTGCTATTTCAGTTGCAACATAGAAAGAGCCTTCGCCCGGTGTTTCAAAAATTTTTACAGGAATTTTCTCCAGTGAATCGGTGAGATCTATTTTATTTGGCATACAACCAGTTTTTATAAAGATAATTTTTTTATACAAGGCATACAACGGGAGTTTTCTATATTTATAGCATAAAATAAGCTATGATGGATGCCAATGAATCTGTAATTGAACGCTTTTACACTGCTTTCCAGCAAAAGAATTATCAAACAATGAACAGTTGCTACAGTGATGAGATTGTTTTCTATGACCCGGTCTTTGAACTGCTGAAGGGAGATGAAGTAAAGTTGATGTGGGAGATGCTGTGCAAGAATGCCAAAGACTTTTCACTCACCTTTGATAATATCACCAATCTTGACAATGAATATTATACCTGTGACTGGCAGGCCACTTATACTTTTTCAAAAACGGGACGGAAAGTAGTAAACAACATAAAGGCCAATATGCGTTTTGCAGAGGGGAAGATAGTGGAACACAGTGATGGCTTCAGCCTGCACAAATGGAGCAGCCAGGCATTGGGCTTCAGCGGCTGGCTGCTTGGATGGAACAGTTATTTTCAACGAAAAATAAAGAACGGGGCAAGAAAAAATTTATTAAAATTCATACAGACCAAACAATAATAACATGTCAGTTGATACCAATATTCAAAAAATAGCGCTTACAGAGCTAGCGAATAAATTGTTTATGTACTGCGATGCCCAACAATGGGACAAATTGCTTGATGAAGTATTTACTCCAACCATCTGGTTCGATCTCAGCAGTGCCGGTGGCGGAGAGCCCCAAAATATGAAGGCTGAAGATGTTTGTAAAATGTGGGAGGCAGGCTTTGTTGGACTGGATGCCGTTCATCACCAGGCCGGTCATTATATTATTTCAGTACACAATGACAAGGCGGATATTTATGGTTATGCTGTTGCCGCACATTACAAGAAAGAAGCGGTAAAAGGGAATACACGAACCTTTACCGGCAGTTATGACCTGAAAGCGCAATTAGGTTCCAATGGCTGGCGGCTTACACAATTTAAATACAATCTTAAATATATTGATGGTAATACCAGCTTAGAATAAAAAAGCAGCATCGCCTGATGCTGCCTTTTTAAAACGGGAAAAATGCCCTACCATATATTCACCCTCAAACTATCTGCCCTGTACATTTTATCACCCGGTTTAATACCAAAGGCTTCATAAAATTCCGGTATGTTCACAAGCGGCCCGTTCACCCTTTCTTTTGCAGGCGAATGCACATCGGTCATTACCTGGCTTGAGATACGTTCTTTTCTTTGCTGGTACATCCAGCTGTAAGCATAGCCCAGGAAGTAACGCTGTATGGGTGTGAAGCCGTGAAGCTTCTCTCCTTTTTTATAAGCTTCAGTTTTTTTAAATGCATCAATCCCCAGTAATAATCCTCCGAGATCAGCAATATTTTCACCCTGCGTGGCACTCCCGTTAATGTGTAATGTATCCACCGGTATCATTGCATCAAACTGCTGTATGATCACTTTTGCCCTTTTGCCAAATTCTTCACCATCTTTCTTTGTCCACCAGTCAGTAAGATTTCCTTTAGGGTCATACTGCCTTCCCTGGTCATCAAAACCATGCGTTATTTCATGGCCAATGGTGCTGGCTGCAGCATAACCATATACAAAGGCATCATCTATTTCTTCATCCTTCATGCCCGGAACTGAGAATATACCTGCCGGCAATACAATTTCATTATTGCCCGGATTATAATAAGCATTGTATGTCTGTGGTGTCATGCTCCATTCTGTTCTGTCAACAGGTTTACCAAGTTTATTATTCTCATAATTTGATTTCCATTCATTTGCCCGCTGAACGTTTAGCACGTAAGGTCCCTTGTCAATTTTTAACGCACTATAATCTTTCCACTTATCCGGATAACCTACTTTCTTTGTAATGGAAGCCAGTTTCGCATATGCTTTCTGTTTAGTGCTGTCGCTCATCCAGGCAAGTTTGGCTATTCTTTCTTTATATGCATCCCTAATTGCTTCTACTAAATCACTATATCTTTTTTTTGCTTTTTCATTAAAATATTCTTTTACAAAAAGCTGGCCCAATGCCTCTCCCATTGCTTCTTCCTCTTCATCCAATACTCTTTTCCATCTTGGCCGCTGCTCTGATGCACCGGTTAGAGTTTTCATGTAAACAAAATAGTTATCGTAACTGGTTTTATCCAAATACGCAGCATAGCTTCTTATCAAATGAAAACGAACATAATTTTTCCAGTCTTCAATAGAAGTTGCTTTCAGTTCTTTACTCAATGTTGTATAAAACTCCGGCTGACCAACGATCACTGTATCCAGTTTAGTGATACCCAAATTCTTTATAAAACTATTCCAATCCATATTTGGAGATATCTTTTGCAGGCCTGCGATATCCATTTTATTATAATTCTTATAGGGATCACGCAGGTCGGCCAGTTTGCGGCTTGATCTTGCAAGCTTTTCTTCCAGCGTATATACAGCCGCAGCATTTTTTATAGCAGCAGCGCTGTCATTACCCAATTGTTTAAATGTTTTTAACAGGTATTCTTTATAAGCCTTTCTTACATTCGCAGTGCGGTCATCGGTATTAAAATAATAATCCCTGTTCGACATACCCAAACCACCCTGGTCAAGCCTGTACACCATTACTTCACTGTTCTTATCATCCTGTGTTACATAATCACTGAGCAGGCAACTCACTCCTTTTCTCTTAAGTTCTGCCGCCAGGGCAATCAACTGCCCTGCATTTTGAATTGTATTTATTTTATCAAGGTCAGCTTTTAATGGAGAGATAGCCGCTTTATCCAATGCAACCGTATCCATTGCACTCTGCCAGAAGTCTGCTATCTTTTGTGTAACAGTACCTTCGGCAGCTTTTGCAGCAGCTGCATCATCATTTATTTTTTTCAGGCGTTCGTATATTTCTTCCTGTACCAGGTTACCAATCCCCCAGCCACTTTCAGAAGCAGGAATAGGATTCTTCTTTACCCAGCCGCCGTTGGCATACATAAAAAAATCATCCCCGGGCTTTACCGTTGAGTCGATATTTGATGCAAGAATATCGGGTTTTTCTCCGGTTGTAGTAGAGGGCGATTGGTTATTGCAGGCGTACAATCCACTGCAAATAATGGCAAGGGCAACAAGTTGTTTCATTAAAAAATAATTTATCGATAAAAATAGGGAAAGCTTCTATACCAGTTTTTGTCTTTTTGATAAGCGGGGTTAAAATAAAAACAGCCTTCAGTATACGAAGACTGCTTTTTACTAAGATAAGTTGGCTCTTTATATCACTTCAGCCATATCAGGTATATCAGCCGCTTTATACAGGCCTGCATCCAGCTTTTTCTTTGTTTCTTCAAAAGCTTTTAGCGTCAGGTCAACATCTTCATCACTGTGTGCCGCGGTTGGAATGATGCGGTAAATAATATCTCCTTTGGGGATAACAGGATATACTACGATAGAACAGAAAATATGATAATTCTCCCGCAGGTCCATTACCATTTGTGTTGCTTCCGGCACATCTCCCTTCATATACACAGGTGTAACCGGTGAATTGGTGTGACCAATATCAAAGCCTCTTTCTTTTAACCCATCCTGCAGGCGTTTTACATTGTGCCAGAGTTTTTCACGTAACTCAGGCATATTGATCACCATTTCCATACGCTTCAGCATACCATCCACAATTATCAATGGCAGGCTCTTGGCAAATATCTGAGAACGGGTATTATAACGTAAATATTTCAATACTGCTTTGGGGCCACTGATAAAGGCACCTATACTACCCATGCTTTTTACAAAAGTGCTGAAATAAAGATCGATTCCTTCCTGGCATCCCTGTGCTTCATCGGCACCGGCCCCGGTTGGTCCCATATAACCAAAACCGTGGGCATCGTCAATGAGTATACGAAATTGGTATTTCTTCTTCAGGGCAACGATCTCTTTCAATATACCCTGTTCGCCGTCCATACCAAACACACCTTCAGTGATCACAAGGATGCCTCCACCGGTTTTTTCTATCATCTTCTCCGCACGTTGCATTTGCTTTTCAAAATCCTCCACATTGTTATGCTTGAATGCATAGGTGTAACCCATGTGCAGCCTGATACCATCTACGATACAGGCATGTGCCTCGCCATCATATACAATCACATCACGGCGGTTCACCAGCGCATCAATACAACTCATGATACCCTGGTAACCAAAATTGAGCAGCATCGTATCTTCCCTGCTTACAAATTTGCTGATTACCTTTTCCAGCTCCTCGTGCAGCGGCGTGTTCCCGCTCATCATCCTTGCACCCATCGGGTTACCCATCCCATATTTTGCCCCAGCCTCCGCATCCACTTTTCTTACCTCCGGATGATTCACCAGGCCAAGATAATTGTTCAGGCTCCATACGATCATTTCTTTACCACGGAATTTCATCCTTGGCCCCAGTTCGCCTTCCAGTTTTGGAAAGGCAAAATAACCATGTGCCCTGTCCATGTGCTGCCCGATCGGGCCACCATCTTTTACAAGCTTTTCAAAAACATCTGCCATAGAGATATAAGATTTCTGATTTAAGATTTATGATTTTTGCTGGCTGACCCTGTTGATTAAAATAACTGTGGATTTAAAATCCTGTTAATCCTCAAAATCCTGTTCAGACAATGGCGCAAAAGTAAGCTATCAGGCCCAAAAAAAGTTAGCCGTCATCCCTATCAATTCAACACAAAATCCACACTCCCCTCTATCTTTGTAAAAATTGAATGTATGTTACGCCGTATTTTTTTCATCGCCTTTGTACTAACAGCAATAACCGCATCCGCCCAAAATAAAACAACTAAAACAACAGCAACCCCGGATAAACCCAAACTGGTGGTTGGTGTAGTAATAGACCAGATGCGCTGGGATTACCTGTACCGGTATAAAGACCTCTATAGCGCCAATGGTTTCAAACGTATGTTAAAGGAAGGTTTCAGCTGTGAAAACACAATGATTCCTTACCTCCCCACCTATACAGCACCCGGCCATACCTGCGTATATACAGGCAGCGTACCAGCTCTTCATGGTATTGTGGGTAACAACTGGTACAACCGTAAAACCGGTAAATCCAGGTATTGTACAGATGACGACACCACCCAGTCTGTTGGTACCACCACGGCCCTGGGAAAAATGAGTACGGCCAATTTATGGGTGACCACTGTTACAGATGAATTAAGACTGGCTACTAATTTTAAAAGTAAGGTGATCGGTATTTCACTAAAAGACCGGGGTGCCATATTACCTGCAGGCCATAGTGCCAATGCGGCTTACTGGTATGATGAAAAGGTTGGCAGGTTTATTACCAGTACCCATTATATGAATGCCTTGCCAAACTGGGTAAGCCAATTTAATGATAAAAAAATCCCTGACCAGGCGATGAGTGGTAAATGGGAGCTATTATATTCACCAGATAAATACATTCAAAGCACAGGAGATTACAATAAATACGAAGGCAAAATAAAAGGTGATACTGGCGTAACATTTCCACACCGGCTTTCCCTAATAAAAAGTGAAGATAAATACGAAGCGTTTAAGGCCACGCCTTTTGGCAGCACTTATACATTTGATTTTGCCAAAGCAGCAGTGGAGAACGAAGCACTCGGAAAAAATACAGTAACAGATTTTTTAGCCGTCAGCATTTCTTCTACTGACTATATCGGGCATGCATTTGGCCCTAATTCCATTGAAGCGGAAGATGGTTATTTAAGACTGGACAACGACATTGCTGATTTCCTCTCCTACCTCGACACCAAAATCGGTAAAGGAAATTATTTAGTTTTTTTAACAGCTGACCATGGCGCAGCACATGTGCCGGGCTTTTTAAAAGAACATAAAATACCTGCAGGCGAAATGGACGATGCAGTAATTGAAAAATACCTGAACAAAGTAATTGCTGAAAAATTGAATATTGATACTGCCGTTGCCAAAGTAATGAACTACCAGGTATACATAAGCGAAAAAGGCAAAACAAAGGAAAGTGAAGTAAAGTCCCTTATCATTTCCGAACTAAAAAAAATGGATTCAACCATTGCTGATGTGGTGGAACTGGATAAGATAGCTGCAAGCAGTATTCCTGAGCCCATCAAAACAAGGCTTGTCAACGGTTACAATCCGCAACGCAGCGGTGATATCCAGTTTATTTTCAAGCCAGGCTATTTTGATGGCTGGGGAACCGGTACCACCCATGGCTTATGGAATCCTTATGATGCACATATACCATTATTATTTTTTGGCTGGAATGTAAAGCAGGGAAAACTCAACAGGGAAACCTATATGACCGATATTTCAGCTACAGTGGCAGCTATGCTGCAGGTGCAGATGCCCAGTGGTTGCGTGGGACATGTAATTACAGAAGCAATGAAATAGGTGTATGATTTTTTTAATTTCCTGTAAGTTCAAGCGTAACGCCAGCGGGTAAAACAGCCCTGGCATCTTTATTCAGTTTTATGCTGCGGCACTTGGTGGAAACATTAATAGTTGGGAAATATTGCACCCCTTTTGAAATAATAACATCTGTATTTGCATCAGGCACCAGGCTGCAGTTCCAGTTTGAAGCGTCATTCCAGTCAGCACTTTTGCTGCCATTCCAGTAAGCTGTAAACTTCAACACTGTTGTATTACCGGCAATTGATTCATCCGCAACACACCTGTACCGGTAGCCGTACCAGGAAGTTGGAACATTTATCAACGTAAGACTGGATCTATTTATGCCACTGTAAAAAACAGTATCGGTGATATTTTCAAAACCATTACCCGTGTCCACCTGCCATTGATAATTACTGGCCCTGGCCGTTGCAACAATAATATTATTTGTTCCTGCACAGGGTGGAGCTGTGCAGGCTTCACCACCCAGCATTGTAAAATTCTGGCAAAGCGACTGGTAATACTGGTTGGCAACAGCTGCATCATGTATGATCACAAAATTTTCATCATTGGAGTTCTGCGCCTGAAGGGACCAGTTAAAGGAACCTGTTACAACCAATGGGTCAGATTCGGGATGCAGTGCATCCGCCAGCAGCACTTTGTTGTGGTAAAGTGTGTTACTCCCTTTTATAAGCATATTACTGCCAAGGGCTGTATCCAGCAATTTATACGCATTAAATAATGTACTGAATTTATCAATAATACCTTTCGTGTATACACCACTGTTATATTTTTGAAGAATGAGGCTGGCAACATCATTACTGGTGAGTGTGTAGATAGCAAAAAACAAATCGTAATCAGCCGTAGAGATGGCTCTCTGAAGCCTGGTACCAAGGCTGTCTTTCGGACTGAAATAAACTTCCACATCTGTACCTTCCACATTAAACCTGGTTTGTGCCGAGGCTGTTTTATATACACTGAACCTGGAGTTATTTATATCCGGTTCTGACCCACTGCCTCCCCACATTTTATTAAATTCATTATAAAATGCGAGTGCAACCTGGCGGCTGTTTATAAAAACAATATTGTTTATGTCGGAAGAAGTTTGCTGGTCGCTCCAGTTATAGGAGCCTGTCATTGCAACTGCATCGTTCGAATCCGGTGCATTGGCATCTATCACCATAAACTTATTATGCATGATATAATTGGAATAATTGGGGCTTGCAAGCCGTTTTACTGCAGGACTCAGTAGTGAAAGACCTGTATTACTTGTTGAGGAAGTTCCATCATGTATCCACCTTACAACCACCCCCCTGTTAACAGCAGCATTTATGGCGTTAGCCAGCTTTGCAACTTTACTGTTACTGCCCGAAGTATAATTATACAATACTATATCAATGCTAAATTTAGCCCTGTTAATATAAGCCGCTACGGTATCAGGAAAAGTATCATCCAGGTAAGCTGCATTAACACCGGAAGAAATAACCGTATTAACGGGATAATTAAAATAACATTTTATCCTGCTGCTTTGCGCAAATGAGCCGGATAATAAAAAGGAAAGCAATAGTGTTATTGAAATAATAACAAGCTTCTTCAAGGAAAGGTTTTTGTTTAAAAGAAAGCTGTAAAAATAACAAAAGCCGCTGTACCGGCAAAGTTATAAAAACAAAAAAACCACGTGACAATCACGTGGTTATAGTATAAAAACGGTTTAAATTATGCTTTAGATTTCGCCTCTTTTGTAGTTTCCTTTGGCTTCAAAGAAAAGAGAATCTTTTCTTTTGATTCATCCAAATCTGCGATGAGTATATCTCCTTCTTTCACATTCATATTCAGTATCTCTTCTGCCAGAGGATCTTCCAGGTATTTCTGTATAGCCCTGTGCAATGGCCTTGCCCCAAACTGTGAATCGTAACCTTTATCCGCAATAAATTCCTTTGCCTCATGTGTAAGTTCAAGGCTGAAACCCAGTGCTGACAGGCGTTTAAGCACACCTTTCATTAAAATATCAATGATCTCAAAGATATTTTCTTTCACCAGTGAATTAAAGATAATGATATCATCGATCCTGTTCAGGAACTCGGGGCTGAAGGTACGTTTCAGCGCTTTTTCAATTACAGCTTTGTTATTTTCATCAGCACTTTTTACTCTTGCTGCGGTTGCAAAGCCGACACCATCACCAAAATCTTTTAATTGTCTTGCACCAATATTCGATGTCATGATGATAAGGGTGTTTTTAAAATCAACCTTTCTTCCCATACCATCTGTTAACTGCCCGTCATCCAGTACCTGCAATAAAATATTATAAATATCAGGATGTGCTTTTTCAATTTCATCCAGTAATATCACACTGTAAGGTTTGCGTCTAACCCTTTCTGTTAGCTGGCCACCTTCTTCGTAACCTACATAGCCGGGAGGAGCACCGATCAAACGGCTAACGGTAAATTTCTCCATGTATTCACTCATGTCAATACGTATCAGCGCATCATCATTGTCAAACATGTATCTCGCCAGGCATCTTGCCAATTCTGTTTTACCCACACCTGTTGGTCCAAGGAAAATGAATGTACCAATTGGCTTTTTAGGATCCTTTAAACCCACCCTGTTACGCTGGATCGCTTTTACCACTTTTTGAATACCTTCTTCCTGTCCTATCACTGCGCCTTTCAGTTCATCAGACATGCGGCGGAGTTTATCCGTTTCTGCCTGCACCATCCTTTTTACAGGAATACCGGTCATCATGCTGATCACTTCTGCAATATCTTCTTCTTCTATCGGGTAGCGCTTATGTTTGCTTTCTTCTTCCCAGTTTGTTTTTGCTTTTTCCAGTTCTTCCTGCAAACGTTTTTCAGAATCTCTTAATGAAGCAGCTTCTTCAAAACGCTGGCTTTTCACCACTTTATTTTTTTCCAGCTTGATGTCTTCTATCTTCTTTTCCAGCTCAATTACATTTTCAGGAACGTTGATATTCTTGATATGCTTTCTTGCGCCCACTTCATCCAGTACATCTATTGCTTTATCCGGTAGTAAACGATCGGTCATATAACGTTCACTCAGCTTAACACAAGCTTCAATAGCCTGTTCGCTGTATATCACGTTGTGATAATCTTCATACTTACCCTTTACATTATTCAGTATCTGTATGGTTTCATCCACCGAAGGCTGATCAACGATCACTTTCTGAAAACGGCGGTCAAGTGCACCATCTTTTTCAATGTGCATCCTGTATTCATCCAGTGTGGAGGCTCCAATGCACTGCAATTCGCCTCTAGCCAGCGCTGGTTTAAAAATATTACTTGCATCCAATGAGCCGCTTGCGCCACCTGCACCAACAATGGTATGAATTTCATCAATGAACAGGATCACATCCCTGTTCTTTTCCAGCTCATTCATAATCGCCTTCATCCTTTCTTCAAACTGGCCACGGTATTTTGTACCTGCCACCAGTGCAGCAAGGTCAAGCGATACCACTCTTTTATCAAACAATACCCTGCTTACTTTTCTTTGAACAATGCGGAGAGCAAGACCTTCAACAATGGCCGTTTTACCAACGCCTGGTTCACCAATTAAAATTGGGTTATTCTTTTTGCGCCGTGATAATATTTGTGACACCCTTTCTATTTCCACTTCACGGCCTACAATTGGGTCAAGCGATCCATTTTCTGCCAGCCTTGTTATATCACGGCCAAAATTATCCAGCACCGGTGTTTTGGTCTTTGGCTGGTTGCCCGTACCGCCACGTTGTGCTTTTGACTGACCATACTGTTTCCTCTCTTCATCAAAGTCATCGTCATTTTCATCAGAGTACTCCGCTTTGGGGGGATTACTTGTTACAAAACCAAGTTCGTTTTTGAAGATATCATAATCCACATCAAACTGGTTCAATATCTGCGTTGCGATGTTTTCTTTGTTCTTCAAGATTGATAACATTAAATGTTCACTTTCCACCATGGCACTCTTATGAGCCTTGGCTTCCAGTACAGTGATCCGAATTACTTTCTCTGCCTGCTTGGTAAGCGGCAGCGAATTAATATTCGTTATATTCTTTCCTGTCTTATCTTTTACTGCCACCTCTATTTCCTTTCTCAGTTCATAAAGGTCGACATTCAAAGATTTTAATATTTTGATGGCGGTGTTCTCACCGTCTCTTATCAGCCCGAGCACCAGGTGCTCAGTGCCGATAAAATCATTTCCTAAACGGAGCGCTTCTTCCCTGCTGTAAGAAATGATCTCTTTTACCTGTGCTGAAAAATTATTATCCATCTATAATTATTTTAGCTTGTACAATAATAACGAATTAATAACAGATTTAGTTTCCACCTGTAACTGAATGTTGATATGTTGAAAAGTTGTTTCTTATTACAGAAACCAGCTTTTCATCTTCGCCCGTGTGACTGGTTTTACAACCTGAAATTACATTCATTTCCACATTTTTTGTTTTTGGAGGCTCGCTGGCAGGGCCGGAAGAAAATTTTTCCTTTACTTTACAATAATACATATCACTAAAAGTTATGTACTGTTAATACCCGGGAAATGACCCTGTAAAGTTGCCGGTTACCCTTCATAAAACATGTGTTCTAAAATGAATGTCAAAATAGATACCAAAGAGAAATTTACGGTTATTACGCCGGAAGATGCACAACTAACTGTTAATATGACAGAAGAAATAAAGATTTTGTTGCTTTCTTACCTGCAAAAAGACATAAAGAACATTATCCTGAAAATGGGTGCAGTAGAAAAAATAGATGAAGCCGCTGCTGAAACGATCGCTTTGGTGCAACAGCAATTTTATGAGAACAGCAGTTCTTTTGTGATCTGCGAATTACAAAATCAGGTGGAAGAGAATCTGGATAAACAGGAAATACTGGAGCTGATGAATGTAACACCAACAGAGAGTGAGGCCTGGGATATTGTACAGATGGAAGAAATTGAGAGAGAGCTGCTTGGTGATGAATAAGAAATAAGTCTAAACATTGAATTTTTCGTTTTAAAAAGAATGCTGGCACTTACCATACTAGGAAATAACTCTGCTATACCTGCTTATGACAGGCATCCCACTGCGCAAGTGCTGCAGATGCAGGATGAAAGCTTTTTAATTGACTGTGGTGAAGGCACCCAAATGCAGATGGCCAGGTACAAAGTAAGAAGCAGCAAGATCAACCATATTTTTATTTCCCATCTTCATGGTGACCACTATTATGGTTTAGCAGGCCTGCTCACCAGCATGAGTTTATTAAACCGTACCAACGACCTGCATATTCATGCCCCTGCAGCGCTGGGAGAAATTATTACAATGCAGTTTAAACTGGCAGAAGTATGCCTGAGTTATAACCTGCACTTTCATCCAATCAGGGAAGAAGGCCTCATCTTTGAAAATGAAAAACTAACTGTACATGCTTTTCCGCTGCAACACCGGATCGAATGCTGGGGCTTTTTGTTTAAAGAAAAAAAGAATCCGAGAAAGATCGACGTAGATAAGGTAAAGGTTCACAATATTCCGCCAGCTTATTTTGATTTGCTGCATAAAGGCGAAGATTATATTGCAGAAGACGGGACTGTAATTACCAACGAAGAACTTACCACAAAAGCAGTTCCTCCAAAAAGCTATGCGTATTGCACCGATACTATTTATGATGAAAGTTTAATTGAGAAAATAAAAGGTGCTGACCTGCTCTACCATGAAACCACCTACCTGCATGCAGAAGAAGTAAAAGCTATGGAGCGGTTTCACTCCACTTCCAAACAGGCGGCTACTATTGCTCACAGGGCAGGTGTAAGCCAGTTGCTGATCGGTCACTTTTCTTCCCGCTATGAAACACTGGAGGCTTTTCTTGAGGAGGCTTGCACTGTTTTTAGTAATACCGAGCTGGCACTGGAAGGCAGTTGTTTCAGGTTTTAAGGATTTAACCCACCAGGCACATTTGTACCCTCTGCCATTATCCAGGTATAAAAAGCTGGAAACCATTTTTGCCAGGCAGCTTCATTGTGACGGCCTTCCGGATCGATAACAGAATATATAACAGCACTTGAATTTTTACCGATCTTTTCCTGTATGCTTATCATATCATCCACATATTTCTTACCCTCTGGCTCTCCCATATAAAAAAACAGTTTACCGCTAAGGTTATCACCCAGGGAATCGGTTGCCGCATCAAGGCCGCTGGCTGTCCAGAATGCAGGTGAAAAAATACCTGCCTTACCAAACACAGCCGGATATTTAAGCATGGCATAATAAGCAATAAGCCCTCCCATTGAACTGCCGGCAACAATAGTGTTTTCTTTAGATGGAAGTGTGCGGTATTTTTTATCGATGTACGGCTTTAAAGTCTTTGCCAGGAAATCCACATAAGCATCTCCTTCTGGCTCAAATGTAATCGATAACGCTGAGTCATGCATAGTAAATTCATACGGATTATATTCACTCATACGTTTATCATTCCCATTATCAATTCCCACAACGATGCAGGCGGGTTTACCTGATTCTATTAATGAATCAAGACATTCATCCACGCCCCATTCCCCATAGCCGGATGTATAATTATCAAAAACATTTTGACCATCCTGCATATACAAAACGGGGTAACGCTTTTTGTTCTTGTTATATCCTTCGGGAAGATAAAGCCAGATCCTTCTTTCACGGTTTAACTGCGGTATTTTAAACGCTGAATCTATTATTTGTACCTGGGTTGATACAGTATGTTGTTTGGGTGCCTTTGTAAAATCATCAGCCCAGCCTGCTATTGAAAAGATAACGCTGCTGTCACCCGACAGGTTCATATAGTGGTTTGAAATATCATGCCCATCCTCACGGCATTCCACTTTGTTCCAACTGCCCCGGGTAAACTTAAACTCATAATTGCCTGCCGAAAGATTCTTTATTTCCAGGAATAATTTATCATGCTCCCTTATAAACCTGTACCCATCACTGCCGGGATTCCAGCTGTTAAAATTGCCTGCAATAAAAACCGCCTCCCCGGTGTGGGAAGGCGGAAGGCTGTTTAATTCAATTTTCAGGCTAAACTGAGCATTTGCTATTGAAACCTGTAACAATACTATGCAAAGTGTGCCCCAATATTTTACAATGCTGCAACACCGGCTTCCTACATAGTATTTCATGGAAATTATTTTTTAAGATACGCCTTTACTTTTTGATGAACACCATCACTTAAAGGAACCACGGGTAAGCGAAGCACATTTTTTACCAGGCCAAGTTCATATAAAAATGCTTTTACCCCCGCAGGGTTATTCTCTGCGAAAAGAAGGTTGTAAGCCTCTATCAAAGGATTGTTCAGCGATGTGGCTGTTTTAAAGTCACCACTTAATCCTGCCCTCACCATATCAGAAAAATTCTTTGGAAAACAGTTAGCTGCCACGCTTATTACACCATCGATACCAGCCGCCAGTTCAGGTAATACTAAATCATCATCACCACTCACTACTAAAAAATCTTCCGGCCTGTCACGCAATATCTGCATACACTGGGGCACACTGTTACCTGCTTCTTTAATACCAGCCACATTCTTAACTTCATGTGCCAGGCGAAGTGTTGTGGTTGCTTCCATATTACGGCCTGTCCTGCCCGGAACATTGTACAGGATAATTGGCTTCGCAGATGCTTCAGCAATGGCCTTATAATGCTGGAATATACCTTCCTGTGAAGGCTTATTATAATATGGCGCCGCACTCAGTACCGCTGCTGCTTTATCAAGCGGGTAGTTTTGTACCGCTGCTACCACTTCTTTTGTATTGTTTCCGCCAATGCCTACTACTACGGGCACACGGTCCTTAACCTTATCAAACGTATAATGTATAATGTCCAGCTTTTCCTGCTTCTCCAGGGTAGGTGTTTCGCCTGTCGTGCCCAGGCTTACTATATACTCTACTCCATTGCTGATGATAAAATCTATCAGGCTGCCCAGTGATTCAAAATCCACTGATTCATTTTCATTAAAAGGGGTAACTATTGCTACGCCTGTACCCCTTAATTGCGTTCTAAGGTTCATTTACTTATAAAATTTTGGCTGTGAAGTTATTATTATAGCATGATATAAAAAACAAAATGCCCCGGAGAGGCATTCAAGTTTTAGCTTTTTTAGTCAGCCCAAGGGGCAGCCTGTCAGGCATGTAATCCACTCAACAACCTGGACCGGGTTAGGTATCTTTTATCCTGGCCAAAAATAAAGAAGCAGGTACCGTTCTTTATTTTATCAATAATGGGTTTGTGCAGGCGTTCAGGTATTGCAGGACAACCCTGGCTCCTGCCCAGGTAACCCTGGTTATTTATAAAACTTTCACTTACATAATCTGCTGCATGCATCACAATATCACGCCGGTAGGCATTGTCGTTAATTCCACGTTCAACGCCTTGCAAATGAAGTGAATATCCATGCTTACCTTCATAAGTATTTAAAGTAGAATAAAATCCTAAACTGCTCTTATTGCTTTCAGGGGTATTTGAAAACTGGTTTGCAAATTCCCTTCCGGAATTCATTCCGTGTGCCACGTAAGTATTAAAGAGTACTTTACAATTTTTCAGATCGATAACAAACAACCGTTTTTTGGAAGAAGGTTTACTGAAATCGGCGATAGAAATGATGCTTGTATTCATCAGCGTCCCCATTTCCTTCATGGAATTAAAACCCGCCATGGCATATTCAAAAACATTTTTTGCCAGGCCAAGTGTATTCAGCCGGAGACTATCGTACAGGTTGGTAACTACATTATTATTGGTGATTTCTATTGGAGGGGTTGAACTTGCACTTGTTTTAGCTACTGCTATAACAGCTGGCTTAACCTCGCCACTGGTTCCCGCCTTTGATTTTGCAAATACAAACGGAAGGTGCAATAAGAAAATAAAAAAAGAAGAAAAAAAGAGATTTACTCTTTTACAAAGTTTGTTTTTCATTCAACAGGATTTTGAACTTTTGGGTGGCAAAGATAAGGCCGATAAAGTATTAAGGAATGTTAATTTTATCCAGACCAGGAAGTTTATTTCAAAATGATTATCAATCAGTTATAAATAGAACACTTTTGTTTGTCATGTAAATGTGAAAAATATTCCGGCAGTAATTAATTATAAACCATTTCCCTGGCATTTTCTATTGCGGCCGCTGTTGGCTTCTCGCCTCCCAGCATTTGAGCAATCGCAACGATACGCTCTTCCTCCGAAAGTATTTTAATGGAGGTTTTGATGCCATTAGCCTGGGAAGTTTTATATACATAGTAATGAGCATCTGCACGGGCAGCTATCTGGGGCTGATGTGTAATGGAGATTACCTGGTGCTCAAGGGAAAGCTTTTTCATAATGATACCAACCTGTTTTGCTGCCTCCCCGCTTATGCCGGTGTCAATTTCGTCAAAAATAAGCGTTGGCAGCCGGAGCTTTTGAGCAACCAGTGATTTTATGCAAAGCATCAGGCGACTAAGCTCACCGCCGCTTGCCACTTTACGAAGTGGTTCAAACTGGTTACTTTTATTTGCATCAAACAAAAATTCTATTTCGTCGAAACCATTACTGCTTAATTCTCCTTTTTCAATGGATACTTTAACCTGGGCATTTGGCATACCAACCTGCTTTAGCAATACATTTACATTTTTTGCAAAAGGTTCTGCTGCTTTTTTTCTTTTGGCAGAAATTTGGGCGGCAAGCTCTTCACATTTATGCAGGAATGTCCTGGTTGCTTTTTCTTTCGCAAGGATAGTATCTTCTATATTGATAAAGCCGGCCAGTTTTTCTGCCAGTTCTTCCCTTAACGTAATAAGATCTGCAGTAGCCTGGACATTGTGCTTTTTTAAAAGCTTATATCCCATCGACAGCCTGTCATTGATATATTGCAACCTTTCTGCGTCATACTGCATTTCATCTTTTATTCTTTCTGCTTCGCCTGCTATATCCTTTACTTCAACGAGTGCAGCCTCCAATCTTTCTGAAAGTAAATTTATATCCGGGTGAAAACCGGCCAATGACCTTAGTTTGGAGGAAAATGTTTTCAGCTGCTGAACAATTGGTTGCTCACTTTCATTTAATTCAAAACAAACAGCCTCCAGCTGAATTTTAATGTTTTCAGCATTATTAAGCAACTTTAGTTCGGCTTCTGCTTTTTCAATTTCACCTTCCTTTAAGCTGGCAGCATCCAGTTCATCGAATAAAAACCGGTTATAATCAATGGCGGCATCTGCTTCCTGCTTTTTTTTCAGCAAGTCTTTGAGCTCGCCCAGGGCCTGGTAATATTGTTGATATACCAGCACATAAGCTTTGATAAGATCATTGTTTTCAGCCACCGCATCCAGCACCTGCTGTTGAAATGCATTACTACCCAGCTCCATTGTATCGAATTGCTGGTGCAGGTCTACGAGTATGCCTGCCAGGCTTTTCAGCTGGTTTAAATTAACAGGTGTATCATTTATAAAAGCCCTTGATTTTCCATTTGGAGCAACTTCACGCCTGATGTTCAAATCGTCGTCATTATCCAGGTCGTTCGCTTTTAAATAATCAGCGATCTCATTATTTCCCTTTGTTTCGAAAAAAGCCTCCACAATACACTTCTTTTCTTTGCTATGCAGTGATGCACTGTCAAACCTGTCACCCAGTATCAGGTTGAGGGCGCCCATTAATATACTCTTACCGGCGCCTGTTTCACCCGTAATAATATTAAGATGGGCCGAAAAATCGATACTAACTTCTTCTATTATGGCGTAATTGCGGATGTGTAATTTCTTAAGCATGATGAGGGGGCAAATTAATATTTTTTACTGCTCTTTGTAAATAAAAAAGCTCACCATCTGGTGAGCTTTTCAATTATTATTTTATGAACGGAATTATTTTACGTCCACGCTGTCATTCAAATCGCTGTCAACCAATATACGGCCACAGTTTTCGCACACTATTACTTTTTTGCGAAGCTTAATTTCGCTCTGGCGCTGTGGAGGAATTGCATAAAAACAACCACCACAACTGTCTCTCTCTACCGGAACTACAGCAAGACCGTTGCGATAGTTCTTGCGGATCCTGTCGTAACTGCTGATGACCCTTTCATCTACATGTGACCTTGCCTCTCCAGCCAGTTTCGTATAGTGCTTTTCTTCTTTCTCTGTTTCGTTAATGATCTTTTCCAGTTCTGCTTTTTTTGCAGAAAGGTTACCTTCTTTGGTTGACACTGCTCTTTTAGCTGAATCCAGTTGTTTTGCCTTTTCAGCTATTTCTTCCGTTGCATCTTTAATATGTTTTTCACAAAGTTTCACCTCCAGCGTCTGCATTTCAATTTCTTTATTGATAGCTTCAAACTCACGGTTATTCTTTACATTCTCACTTTGTTTTTCATATTTTTTAACCAGCGCCTCTGCTTCTTTAATTGCTTCTTTCTTCTGGTTAATAAATTCCTGCATACCATTAATCTCTTCTTCCACTCTTGTCTGGCGGGAATGCAGACCTTCAATTTCATCTTCCAGGTCTTTTACCTCCATTGGTAATTCACCTTTCAGAATCTGGATTTCGTCCAGTTTGCTGTCAACTTTTTGTAAACGAACGAGGGATGACAATTTTTCTTCTACTGAATAGTCTTTTACTGAAGCCATATCGATTTTTTATTTTGCCGCTGCACCGGTATACAGCTTTTTAATTTTCACATTCCGGGGGAACGGTATTAAAAATATTGAACAGGGTTAGTATAAACACCTGTTTTTAGGGTGGCGAAGGTAGTAAATTTTTCTTTTAAAATATCAAACAGCAAATCAATGGTAAACTGCTCGCTCTCAAAATGACCGATATCTGCAAGAACAATCCTGCCTTCCGCACCAAAAAATTCATGGTATTTTACATCCCCTGTAATATAAAAATCAGCCCCTGCAGCCATAGCAGTTTTAATAAGAAAACTCCCTGCCCCGCCGCAAACAGCCACTTTTTTAACAGTCTTACCTGTAAGCCCGGTATGCCGGATACACCCAGTATTAAATTTTTCTTTAATAAATTTCAGGAAAGCAATTTCCTCTATAGCTTCAGGCAATTCACCGGTGATGCCGGCACCTGTTGTGCCTGTCCTATTATCTAGGGTGTATATATCGTAAGCTACTTCTTCATAAGGATGAGTTTTTGTAATGGCGCTTAAAATATCTTTTTCAAGCCAGGAAGGAAAAACAGTCTCTGTTCTTATCTCGTTTTCTGTATGCTGCTTACCCTTTTCCCCAACAAACGCATTTGTGTGCCGGCCGGCTTTAAAAGTACCCTCACCTTTTGTATTAAAACTACACTCACTATATTCCCCTATTTGCCCGGCGCCAGCGCTAAAAATGGCAGATCTTACCTTTTCAGCATGCTCAACAGGGGTAAAAACCACCAGTTTTTTCAAAAAGCCTTGTTTTGGCGCCAACACCTGCCTGTTTACCAGGCCGAGTTTATCAGCAATCTTTCCATTTACACCCTGCAATATATTGTCGAGGTTGGTATGTATGGCAAATATGGCTATATCATACTTAATGGCAGCTATAATGGTTTTCTCCACATAGTTTTTACCGGTGATCTTCTTTAACCCGTTAAAAACAATGGGGTGATGCGCCACCACCAGGTTACATTTCTTTTCAACAGCTTCCATTATTACGGCTTCTGTAGCATCAAGTGAAACAATAATTCCAGAGCATTCCCAGGCCATATTTCCTGTAATTAAACCTGCATTGTCGTATGCTTCCTGTAAAGTTGACGGCGCAATGCTCTCAAGATGTTTTACGATTTCTCCTATTTGCATAAAATAAAATTAGGCAGTATTTAATTTGCATACATGTTTTTATACAGAAAAGTATAATAACTCCAAATGTAATGGCACAATTTTCGTTTTAGAAAAACGTTGTTTTGACAGCCATTATCCGCAAAGTGAACGGAAATTTAAAAAGTATGTCACAGAAAAAACCGGCAATACATATTCTTAGTAAATTTGGGTCTATGCCAGATTTAATTTACAGGAGCCGGTTCCTCATTGCGATCATCAGTGCCATTATTCTTTTGATGAGTGGTTGTAAAAAACCTACCGTTAATGATATTTCAGTTAACACCCTGCAGGCATATTTCGAAACCAATATCCTCAATAAAACTTTCGTGGTAGACCTTGCGAAAGACACCGCCAATGACATTACCACGCAGTATTCCGGTTATAATTTTATATTAACCAAAACCACTTCTTTTTATGAAGGCCCGATGACCGGGACAAAAGGCAGTGTGACCTATACAGGCACCTGGAGCAGCAATGATGACTACAGCAAACTTGTTATAAACCTTAATTCACCTGCTGTACCTGCAGAATTTACTTTTTTAAACAGGCCGTGGAAGTTTACAAAAAAAGAACTTCCTGTAATGAAATTAGCACCATGGGGCACCACCGATCCCAAAGTTTTATACATGAGACGCCTCTAAGTTTTCCATTCTTTATTCACAAGGGCAATTTTTTTATCGTTTTGGAGTTATTTAATAAGAACAGGTGACGTGGGTTAAACCGTGTCGCTCAGAATTAATAAAACCAAAAGCCTATTTCCTATGTTATCCAAATTTGCCAACAAGGCAATCTGTGCCTTATTATTTGTATTAATAAGTCTCGGGAGTAAGAGCCAACAACTAACTACAGAGTTTTCAGCGACACCGCAGAATGGCTGTGCACCACTTGTGGTTAACTTTACCGACCAGAGCAGCGGCTCTCCCAATCAATGGAAATGGGACCTCGGTAATGGGACAATATCATACCTGAAAAATCCTTCAGTTACCTACCTGACTCCGGGTAAATACGCAGTAAAATTAGTGGTAAGAAATGCAGCAAACAATGCTGATTCGCTTACAAAAACTGATTTTATAACTGTGTATGCAAAACCTACCGTCCAGTTTTCTTCACCTGGTACAAGCGGCTGTTATCCTTTAGATGTTCAATTTAATGATCAAAGTATTGCCGGGAGCGATTCTATCGCCTCCTGGAATTGGGATTTTGGAGATGGTATATCTTCTTCCCTCAAAAATCCAACTCATACATATACATCAGGCGGTAACTTCAATGTCACCCTACAGATAACAAACAGCAGCGGCTGTGTCTCAACCCTGTCAAAAACAGCTTATATTCAAATAAGCTCTGGCGCCCTTGCTGATTTTAATATAACTAATAATAATAGTTGCGGTGTACCGGCAGTCATCGAATTTCAAAATCTTTCAACCGGTACCGGTGCGCTGGAATATGAATGGACGTTTGGAGATGGTAATACATCAACTGAAAAAAACCCCAGCCATACTTATGCCACCAGGGGATCATACGATGTTCAGCTAATTGTTAAGAACAGCAGTGGCTGCAGTGATACCCTGTTAAAGAAACATGCAATAACTGTAGGAACAGTACATGCAGATTTTACAGCCGACGATTCTGTTTGTGCAAAAACGAATGTTATATTTAAAAGCATCTCATCGCCTGAACCGGGATCTGTTACCTGGTATTTTAACGACACAACTATTACACCTGATTTAACTGTTGAAAAGGCTTTTGCTGAGCCAGGTTTATATAAAGTAAAAATGGTTGCAAATTTTGGGGCCTGTATGGATTCTGTGACAAAAGATATTTATGTTCGGAAAGTGCCTGTTGTTAAATTCTCCGCTGATAAAACCACGGATTGTAAAATTCCGCTGAAGGTAAATTTCATCAATGAGACAGTAGATGCAGCATCATACTCATGGGTATTGGGTATTGACGCCACCACATCGCCTGAAGTAAACCCATCAATCAGTTACCCTGAGTTTAAAGCATATAATGTAACACTTTACGCAACAAGTGCGGAAGGTTGTGTAAGCAGTTTAAGAAAAAGAAATTACATTACTATCCAAAGACCTCAAATAACTTTAAAAAATCTGCCTGACAGCAGTTGTGTACCTTTTGCAAAAACATTCGCAGATACTATAACTGTAGCTGATAACATTACTACACGTGTATGGGATTTTGGCGATGGCACCACTGCATCGGGTGTTAACCCCGTGCATAATTATAATGCAGCAGGTATTTATGATGTTAAACTCATTGTAACAACAGCCGGCGGTTGTATTGATTCAGCTAAAGTTAAAAATGCTGTTATAGTAACCACTAAACCCGTAATAAAATTTTCAGCATCACCTTTGAATGCCTGTGCAAAAACTGAAATTCAATTCACAGATGAAACCACTGGCGGTGCTACAAAATGGTTATGGAGGTTTGGAGATGGTTCAACATCTATTTTACAAAACCCTAAACATAAATATAAAGACACAGGCTATTATGATATACAACTGATAGTTTGGAACAGGGGATGTCCTGACAGTGTTAAATACACCAAATACATTCATATTGATCCGCCAATTGCAAGATTCAAAGTATCATTTGATTGTAAGAAGCCTTTTGAAAGAGTATTTACAGATAATTCAGTAGGCGCAGATGAATGGCATTGGGACTTTGGTGATGGCAATACTTCCACTCAAAGAAGCCCTGTGCATACCTATTCAACTGCGGGTACATACGTAGCATCTCTTACTGTAATCAATTACAGAACAGGCTGTGATTTTACAGCTGTACAACAAATAGATGTAGTATATGCCAAAGCAGCATTTATTGCAGACGATACAGTTGTTTGCCGTGGCACACAGGTAAATTTCACCACAGGACTCAGCAGATCTGTTATCAGTTATTTTTACTGGACATTTGGCGATGAAACTACTCCGAACCCTGCTATTACGGAGAACTTTACAAATCACACGTATACTAAAAATGGCGTTTACAGTGCCAGGCTTGCTATTACTGATATATTAGGCTGTAAGGACACATTGGTTAAGAATAATTACATCTCCGTTGGTGGTCCTGTTGCCAAATTTACTTCTGTAAATGGGTCTTGTTTAAATACCACTGTAACATTTACTGACAGTTCAAAAAGTGATGGCATCCATCCTATTTCAAACTGGGCATGGGAATATGGAGACGGTGCAAGAGAGGTTTTAACAAATGCCCCCTTCAGTCATAATTACACCAATGCAGGTGTTTATACAGTGAAACTAAAAGTGGAAGATAGTGCCGGCTGTTCAGATAGTACCCTGATCTCAACTCCACTTGAGATATCACAGCCTAAGGCAGATTTTGCATCACCAGATACGCTGACATGCCCTGGCAAACCAGTTAAATTTACCAACCAATCATCCGGTCCGGGTCTTACTTACAACTGGTCGTTTGGAGATGGAAGCCATTCAACGGACGCAGCTCCATCACACTCTTATGCTGCAAATGGCATTTTTAGTGTAAAGCTGGTAATTACAGATCAATATGGTTGCAGTGATTCAATCACAAAGGCAAACTATGTAAAGGTCCTGTCAGCCGCTGCAAATTTCTTAATCAATGATTCATTTACAACCTGTCCCCCACTGCTTGTGCAATTCACAGACAAGTCAAGTAATGCAGTTAGCTTAAACTGGGATTTTGGTGACAGCACTTCATCAACTGCTGCAAATCCGTCACACTTCTACGTTTACCCCGGTAACTATATAGCTAAACTTACAGTAACGGGCCCGGGTGGTTGTACAACTGAAATGCAAAAAACAATTGTAATACATGGTCCGACAGGCAGCTTTACATACCAGCCTGTTCATGGCTGTAATCCGGTAACTGTAAACTTTTCTGCCACCAGCAACAGTAAAGTATCCTATATATGGGACTTTAATGATGGTACTACGGTTACCACTACTGACTCTGTAGTTTCACACACTTATACAAACAATGGTACTTACAGGCCAAAACTGATATTGGTGAATGCAAACGGGTGCCAGGTACCACTGAGAGGCCGTGATACAATTTTTGTGAGCGGCGTAAAACCAAATTTTGTTTTTGAAAATAAAAACTTGTGTGATTCAGGTATTATCAATTTTACGGATTCCAGTATCAGCAACGATGCTATTGTGAAACATGAATGGATCTTCGGGGATAATGCAACATCTGATCTTCAAAACCCATCTCATATTTATACAGTTCCTGGTACTTATTATCCAACGCTTGTAGTTACTACACAATATGGTTGCACAGACAGCTTTACTACTGCTACACCGGTAAGGGTGGTTGCCTCACCTAAGGTAAGCCTTCTTACCACAGGTAACGGATGTACACCACTTACTGTAAGATTCAATGGCAGCCTTGCTGTACCTGACACCTCTGCCCTTCAATGGGACTGGACATTTGGTAATGGCAATACAGCCAACGTAAAAAATGTACCAGCACAAATTTATACAACAGCAGGGTCTTACAGTATAAACCTTGTTGTAACAAATAGTTCAGGCTGTAAAGGATCAGCAAGTGCAACAGTGGAAGCATTTCCAATTCCTGCAGTAAATGCAGGCAACGATGCGATGCTTTGTAATGGCAGCAGTATTACATTGAATGCAAGTGGCGCCAATACTTACAGCTGGTCTCCGGCAACAGGTTTAAATTGCACAGATTGTGCTGGCCCAACCACATCCACGGTTTCAGATATTACTTATACTGTTACTGGTACTTCTGCCAATGGATGCACTGCTGTTGATTCAGTAAGGATTACTGTTAAAAATCCATTTACCTTAACCCATAGCCTGCCAACTGCAGTTTGTAAAGGCGATTCTAAAAAGATAACTGCAGCTGGTGCCAATACATATGAATGGACACCTTCCAGGGGCCTTGATAACCCTGTTAGTGCAGAGCCAACTGCAAAACCAGATAC
The DNA here is from genome assembly GCA_047600665.1 of Ferruginibacter sp. Classification (GTDB taxonomy): domain Bacteria; phylum Bacteroidota; class Bacteroidia; order Chitinophagales; family Chitinophagaceae; genus Ferruginibacter. Next base: position 357,223 of record JASGKJ010000001.1, on the reverse strand, counting down.
AACAACAAACTACCGTGTGGTTGGTACTGATGAGTTAGGTTGTTTCAGGGATACAGGATACGTACTGGTTACTGTTAACCCAATTCCTGCTGTGGAAGCAGGTACTGACAAAACAATTAATGCAGGCGGCGCTGTAGACCTGATGCCAACAATTTCTCCTGATGTTACCGGTGTATACTGGACTCCAACAAACGGCCAGTTCCGTAATATTTATCCTGGTGTTACAGTAAAACCTGTTGAAAACACAGAGTATACTGTTGAAGTTGAAAACACCAATGGCTGCCGTGCAAGAGATAAAGTAATGGTATTTGTAATATGCAATAACGGCAATGTATTTATACCAAATACTTTTTCTCCAAATAATGACGGTGTAAATGATATCTTCTACCCAAGAGGAACCGGGCTGTTCATGATTAAATCATTAAAAGTTTATAACCGCTGGGGAGAAATGGTTTTTGCAAAAAATGATTTTAATGCAAATGATCCTTCAAGCGGATGGGATGGTACCTACAAAGGAGTTAAATTAAATCCGGATGTATTTGTTTACACCATCGATATTATCTGCAGCAATAAAAGTATACTAACGTTTAAGGGAAATATTGCCCTGATACAATAAAGAAGCTTTGGTTTTTATTAATTTAAAAGGAGTCAGCTGAAGAGCTGGCTCTTTTTTTTACGCTTAATACACATTTACCGGACAACCAAGTCCTGATTTTTTACCAGAACCGGAACCATACCCATCGCCTGATTGTATCCTGAAACTTAAGCCCACTGTTCCAAAATAATACCAATCCTTACTTTTGGGGTTTCCCCTTTGAGCACCTGCAACAGGATAAACAGCCCCCTGCCCCAGTTCATCTGTTCTGAATGCCATTTCAACTGCTTTCTGACCGCTGTAAGCAAGTAATTCCTGCTGGTCTGCATAAGTTGTACTAACATCATCCAGGTAATCCGTAAAAAGTTTACGCAAACCTGCTTCAAAACGGATATATATATTCTCATTCACTGCCAGTTTCAGCCCTCCGCCAACAGGTATGGATAGTTGAGTGAGGGAATATTTTTTTCTTCCCAGGTAAAACCCCTGCCCCTCCGTACCCAATGGCTGTAACTCCACTTTAGCGCCTTCCTCGTCAATGGAAGAAGGATTAAAATGATAAAACGCTACGCCTGCAAAAAAATACGGAGTAATGCCTACTGTATTATTCAGGTTAAAAATATCATACTCCAGCCCCAGTTGTCCTTCAAGGATCGGGGATGAAAAGCTCAGGTTCCTGTACTGGTTAGATCCGCCATCTTTATCATGTGCCTTCACTTTTCCATAAGTAATAAGTCCCCTTGCAAACAATTTTTCTGTTATTCCATAAAGAACACCGCCGCCGAATGCAGCCTGGGCGTTTTTCATGGTGATCCTTCTTGCCTGCAGATCGCCCTGGTAATTACCAAGACCAGCAAATACGGTAAAATGAAGGTTTTGAGCCTGTATAATAAAGGAAGCGGCTGAGAAAATCAGTATAAAAAATATACGCAGCATAGTAGTTGGTAAAATGCAAATATACTTATTAGATCGGATGAAAATAAAGAGTATTCTAGACGGTCTCTTCTGCAAACTTGCTCACCCTGTCTTTATGCATCATAATTTTTATAAACTGGATAATAGCTGTCAGGGTAAAAATCCCACCGATCACCCAGTTGAGGTAAGCCTGGGAATTAGCTATTCGCTCTACGATCCATTTACCGCCAAAAATAAACACACAGTTTCCGAGCAGGGTGCCCATACCTATACCAGCAATATAAGTATTGTAATAGTTAGGGTTTGGCATCAAAATCTTTTTACTGAATAAAACAGTACTCCAGCCAAACCAAAAAGGTATTTGTGCCGGGTTAATGGAACTCATGAACATGCCCAATAAGAACCGGTGAACATTGTGCTTAAGCACTGCATTTTGCTCTGTACCGGCATGCTGCTTTGTTGCTGCGATAAAACTGCCTATGGCCAATGCAATGATGATAAATAAAGTAACCCACTCCATGATCTTCATCAATTTTACCTGCCTGCGTATCCAGTTTATGCCAATAAGAGATATCCGTACATACAGCATTTCAACCAAAAGACAGCCAACCGCAAAATAAAGTGCATCTTTAATACTTTCGAGGATGCCTATCTGCATAGCTGTTACATTTAGCGTACTCAATGGCAGGCAGCCTAAAAAGCTGATAAACATTCCCCAGAAAAAAACCCTGATCAATTTTGACACAAGACAAAGATAGCTGTAATCATTTTTTATAATTCTTCTGTCTTATCATGTAATATTTTGTTCTGCTTACCTGCACTACGTTTACAGCTTTTTATAACAAAACATCATCTTTTTTATTTTTTCAAAACTTTCAAACCGGCACTTTGTTTGAAGATTTTGTCAATGGACCGACTTTTTCAATGCAACCATTAAGTAATTTGTACAGATGATCCACAAATCAACCATCCAGCTTTTAAGATTTCATTTTTCTTTTTTCTTAATGCCGGTATACTGGTTTGCACTGAGTCAGACAACAGGTATTAATATTACCCGTGCCATAATAATCTTTATTATTTTCCATGTGCTGATCTATCCTGCCAGTAATGGATACAACAGTTATATGGACAGGGATACAGGAAGTATTGGAGGTATAAAAAAACCTATGCAACCCACCAAACAGTTATTTTATACCAGTGTGGCTTTCGATATTATTGCTATCCTGGCGAGCACTCTGATAAGTGTATACTTTTTACTTGCAGTTATCTTGTACATACTGGCGTCACGTGCTTACAGCTATCGTGGTATCAGGCTTAAAAAATACCCGGTAACAGGGTATATTACAGTAATTATTTTCCAGGGAGCGGTTACTTATTTTGCAGTGGTGCATGGAACGGGTATTGATAAACCACTCAATGTATCTTTTACAGGCATGACTATTGCCACACTCCTTATAGGGGGATTTTATCCCCTGACCCAGGTATACCAGCATAAACAGGATAAAGAGGATGGAACAATTACAATAAGCATGCTGCTGGGATATAAAGGCACATTTATTTTTACCGCTGTTATTTATTTATTTGCAATGAGCATACTGTCGTACCAGCTACTGTCTGCAGGGGAGCAAAAAAAGCTTTTTATCATCCTGCTCTTTTTTCTTCCGGTGTTAATATACTTTTCCTGGTGGTTTAAGAAAGTACTGGACAACCATGAGGCTGCCAATTTCGTAAATACAATGAGAATGAATCTGCTGGCCTCCACCTGTACCAATGCAGCATTTATCACTTTACTTTTAATTGAAAAATTTTGAGCAAGATCGTATCTATAGCAACCGGTGTACCTCCATTCAGGCACAAACAGGAAGACATTTTTTTATTTGCCGATATTATTCATTCACAAAACGAACAGGAAAGCCGGAAACTTAAATTCCTTTATAATCATAGTGGTATTTCGACCCGGCACAGTATAATACCGGATTACAGCCTTCCTCTGCCTGAAAGAATTTTTTATCCTAAGACAGCCGATCTGGAACCATTTCCTTCTCTCGAAAAACGGATGCAGTGGTTTGCTGAGCACGCTGTTCCATTATCTGTAGATACAATCCGTCACTGTATTGACGGGAAAATTAATGCGGAAGATATTACCCATCTTATCACGGTTACGTGTACTGGCTTAAGTGCACCGGGTCTTGATCTTGAGATCGTGGAAAAGATGCACCTCTCCCCTGCTGTTTACAGAACTTCTGTAAATTTCATGGGATGCTATGCAGCAATACATGCGTTAAAACTTGCTGACTCTATCTGTAAAAATGATACAACTGCAAACGTTGTGATCGTATGCACAGAACTTTGCACGCTGCATTTTCAAAAAGAAAATTCCATCGACAATATTACAGCTGCGTTACTTTTTTCGGATGGTTGTGCAGCAGTGCTTTTACAGCACAGTGCAAGCTCTTTAAAAGGGATGCAGCTCAATAAATTTTACGCTGAAGTATCGTTTAAAGGCAAAAAAGATATGAGCTGGCAACTTTCCTCAAAAGGTTTTTTAATGACACTTACCGGCTATGTACCCGCACTCCTGGAAGAGGATTTTGACCAACTGGTAGGCAGGGCGTTAACCAGTACAGGCCTTTTAAAAGAAGAAATTAATTACTGGTGTATACATCCCGGCGGAAAAAAAATTTTAGAAGCGATACAAAAAAGTACCGGTATTTGCTGCAGCTATTTCAGGCAGGCATATGAGGTGTTAAATAATTATGGCAATATGAGTTCCCCTACCATCCTGTTTGTATTGAAAAAAATCTTTGATGAACTGGAGCAGGATCCGCTTCCCAGGAAAAAAAATATTTTTGGAGCAGCTTTTGGCCCCGGTTTAACAATGGAAACTTTTACAGCCAGCTATGGTTAATCTTTCACAAAGATCATCACTTAAAGAACTACTCGACAATGAGGTAATTCCATTTGCAGATATCCGGCAAAACCTGCAGGAACTGAATATCATCAATACTTATTTAGGCGGACATTCAATCACCATAAAAGGCTTAAGAGAAATAACAGGCGCCACAACAAAAATTATAAGCATTTGTGAAATTGGGTGTGGTGGTGGCGATAACCTGCTGGCACTGCAACAATGGTGCTCTTCGCAAAATATAAAAGTAAGTTTTACAGGAATAGATATAAAAAAAGAATGCATTGAATTTGCAAAGACAAAATGCCGGCATTTAAACGCAACCTGGATTACAGAAGATTACAGGAATGTTTGTTTTGAAAATCAAAAACCGGATATTATCTTTTCATCACTTTTCTGTCATCATTTTAGTAACAATGAATTAGTAACAATGATGCAATGGATGAAAATAAATTCTTCAAAGGGATTTTTTATAAATGATCTTCACCGGCACTGGCTGGCATACTATTCAATAAAAATCATTACCCGGCTTTTTTCCGGATCATACTTGGTAAAAAATGATGCTCCCCTTTCTGTTGCGAGGGGATTCAAAAAAAATGAATGGTTACAGGTTTTAAAGAAAGCGGGCATAGATAATTATTCTGTAAAATGGAAATGGGCATTCAGATACCTGGTGAGCTATAAACATGAGTGACACATTAAAATATGATGTAACGGTGATTGGAGGAGGACTTGCGGGGCTTGGCGTTTGTATACAGCTTGCAAAAGCGGGCTATAAAGTGGCATTATTCGAAAAAGAACAATATCCTTTTCATAAAGTTTGCGGCGAATACATCAGCCTTGAAAGCAAACCTTTCCTGGAAGCCCTGGGTATACCCATTAAAGCCATGAATTTGCCCTTAATAAAGAAGCTGATAGTAACTGCGCCAAATGGTAATACACTTGAACATCCATTACCTCTTGGTGGTTTTGGTATTAGCAGGTTTACACTGGACAATGCACTAAAAAAAGTTGCTGCGGATATTGGAGTGGATATATATGAAAGCTGCAGGGTAACCAACGTGGTTTTTATCAATAACCAGTTTGAACTTAAGACCAGCAAGGGGATGTTTGAATCTGTTATCTGCTGCGGCAGTTATGGAAAAAGAAGCAGCCTTGATATAAAATGGAAAAGGGACTTTATAACAATGCGGAATAGTAAATTAAATAATTATGTTGGCGTGAAATACCACATTAAAACAAATTTCCCGGCCGATACAATCGCTCTTCATAATTTTAAATATGGCTATTGCGGCATTTCAAAAATCGAAGATGATAAATATTGTCTATGTTACCTGACAAGGGCAAAGAATTTAAAACAATGCAATAATTCTATAGAAGAGATGGAAAAGCATATTCTTTTCCAGAATAAACACCTCAGAAAAATTTTTGAAGATGGAGAGAAACTGTATGAAGCACCGCTTACTATTTCCCAGGTTTCATTCAGCAGGAAAACGCAGCTGGAAAATCATGTACTGATGCTTGGAGATGCTGCAGGAATGATAACACCATTATGCGGCAATGGCATGAGTATGGCACTTCATTCGTCAAAGATTGCCACTCATTATATTGATGCTTTTTTAAAAAATGAGATCCCCAGGGCTAAAATGGAAAGTGATTACATAAAAGAGTGGCGTTCATTATTTGAAAAAAGGCTGTTTACGGGCAGAACGATCCAGCGTTTTTTTGGAAGAAAATGGCTCACCAATATTTTTATCTGGTTTATGAAACGGGCACCGGCGATTACCACCAAACTGATCAGGCAAACACATGGCGCCCCATTTTAGATCGATTATCCTGGAATGAAACCCTGCCAAACATTTATTACATTTGTTTTATTCAACTGATTGTTATGCATGTACCAACAATGGCAGATATGATGGCCAACGGTGAAAATCCGGAGATCTTATTTTGGGTGGGTTGCGCCGGGAGTTTTGACCAGCGGGCGCAAAAGATCACTAAAGCATTTGTTACTATTCTAAATAAACTGGATATAAAATATGCCATTCTTGGTAAAGAAGAAATGTGTACCGGGGATCCTGCAAGACGTGCCGGGAATGAATTTATGTTCCAGATGATGGCTTACCAGAATATACAAATCCTGAATGGCTATAACATAAAAAAAATCGTAACCGCCTGCCCTCACTGCTTTAACATCCTGAAAAATGAATACCCTGAATTGGGCGGTAATTATGAAGTGATCCATCATGCCACATTTTTACAGCAACTGATAGATGATGGGAAAATAAAAATAAATGGTGGTGGTTCTTTTAAGGGCAAGAAGATCACTTACCACGACAGCTGCTATCTTGGCCGTGCCAATAATATATATGAAGCCCCAAGAAAAGTACTGGAAGCTCTGGATACAGCGCTGGTTGAAATGAAACGATGCAAAACAAACGGCCTTTGTTGTGGTGCCGGCGGGGCTCAAATGTTCAAGGAAGAAGAAAAAGGTGATACCAGGATAAACCTTGAAAGAACAAGGGAAGCACTTGAAACAGGTGCTGCTGTTATCGCTTCAGCATGTCCTTTTTGCAATACCATGCTGACTGATGGTGTAAAAAACAGTAATAAAGAAGATGATATAAAAGTGCTAGACATAGCCGAGTTAATCGCATCATCGATGGAATAATGCCATGGCTGTATTAATTTTGCCGTATGAATTTTAATATAGAGGAACACCTGCCCGAAGATTTTCATGATAATTCAAGAGTATGGATATACCAATCCAGCCGCCTTTTTACATTAAGCGAAGCAATGCAGCTTGAAGAAATGCTGAATGACTTTACAGTATCCTGGAAAAGCCATGGCGCTGATGTAAAGGGCTATGCCAACCTCTTTTTTGGCCAGTTTATCTGTATTATGGCAGATGAAACTACTGCAGGTGTGAGTGGCTGCAGCACCGATAGTTCAGTAAGGGTAATTAAAGAGATTGAACAGCGTTTCAATGTTCAGTTGTTTGACAGGCAAAGTCTTGCTTTCTGGATAAAAGACAAAGTACAATTACTGCCTTTTTCACAGTTAAGTTATGCAGCAGAAAATAAATTTATAACCCGTGATACGCTTTATTTTAATAATACAGTCCTTTCTAAAAAAGATATGATAGATAACTGGATCATCCCTGTAAAAAGCAGCTGGCTTGCAAAAAGAATGACAATAGCGCCTGTTAAAGAATAGGAAGTATATTGAAATAATATCATATAAAATAAAATCCCGGCAAAACCGGGATTTTATTTTATATGGAGATCAGTTTAAGTTTATTTGTCTGAAGGATTCTTTTTACCTGTTGCCAGTTTTTCAATGGTTGCTTCAAGCCTCGCCTGTTTCGTTTCTTCCTTTTTAGCACTGTTTATCCAGACGATATATTCCTTTTTGTTGGTAAAAGAAAGTGTCTCAAAAAAAGCATTGGCTTTTTTATTATGTGTAAACAGGTTTTGAAGTTCAACCGGCGTTACAATGGTTCTTGCTTTTGTATCAATACCTTCCGCAACAGCGTCGGAACTTACTGCACGCTTTATTTTATCAGCTTTTTTAAAACGCATGGCACACCACACATTATCTATAGCAATACTTCTTACACACTCAAGATCATGCTGTGCAAGACATTCCCAATTGCAATCCCGGGAAAGATCGCTTACAATTTTAGAAGATACTTTTGGATATGCTATCCATACTTTGGCATCCTCAGCCAATGCAGGCACCACGTCTTTTAAAATATCCTTCAACTGGTTATGGCTTATGGCAAAAACCAGCGCAAAGTCAATTTTTTTAATTTTAAGAAGCGGCGTTACATTTTTTGAAAAAGACAATTTCACAAACTGTTTTTCAATCGTGGACGGCAATCCCTGTATAAGCAGGTTTTTTTCGTCTTTGTACTGTAATTTTTCGGTGAGTGAAAGTGACGGCGCTAATACTTCCATGTTGAAGATTTAAAAAAGTATGCAAAATTAAGAATAATTATCGCAAATACAAGGGAAAAAGCAAGTAATTTCTGCATTTTTACTAAAAAACCCGCCTTTTATAGCGGGTTTGATATTGAAAATGAGCTTGTTATTTTGATACAGGTTTATAATATTTAAGTGCTTCATCCATATAACTCTGTAATTTGGCAATCCTGTTCTCATCAGAAGGGTGTGTGGCCAGGAATTCAGGAGGCTTTTGACCGCCCGATTGAGCCATACGCTGCCAGAAAGGAATAGCTTCTCTCGGATTATAGCCTGCCATAGCCGCAAAGATCAACCCGAAATGATCAGCTTCGTATTCCTGTTTACGGGAATTTGGTAACAGAACGCCTATCTGTGCACCCGGACCGTATACATTGTTGAAAAGACTGTTCACCTTCGCATTATTGCTTGTAAGTATATCTCCCGCCACTGCTATACCTTGTGCCAGCATTCCCTGGCTCATACGCTCATTACCGTGGCTAGCAACAGCATGTGTAATTTCGTGTCCGAGCACAATTGCCAAAGCTGCCTCATTTTGAGCTACGGGTAAAAGACCTGTATATACCACTACTTTACCACCTGGCATACACCAGGCATTCACTTCTTTATTATCCACCAGGTTAAACTCCCATTTATAACCATTTAATACATCTGCTTTGCCTTGTTGTGAATAATAATTTGTAATAGCATTCGCAATTCTTGAACCTACCCTTCTAACCATTTCCGCATCTTTATTTGTACTGCTGCTTACTACTTTGCTTTGGTTAAGAAAAGTCTGGTATTCCGAAACTGCCATTTGTTGTAATTGTGATTCTGGCAGTAATGATAGCTGTTTGCGGCCAGTAATGGCATTTCTTGAACATCCTAATATCAGGAAAGAAGCTGACAGCGCAAGTAGAATTGATTTTTTCATCTTAATAGCTTTTAGACTGAGATAAACAATTGGTGTACCAAGTTTAAAATAAGAACTTGTTAATTGTTACCTATGATGAAGATAGAAAAGAAACCGTTGCAGGAAATAATTATTTATTGCGGGCTGCCCTCCGCCTGTCACGGTATTTCAAAATGGGGATACGGCTTTCACTGCCACGCAATAAGCGGATGATATTTTTCTGGTGGGTGAACACAACCATCAATGCCACCAATACAGCAAAAATGCGGTAAATGGTTACATCATCATTCCATATCCAGAGCACACAAACAGGTAAAGCAATACCTGCCAGGATAGAACTAAGGGAAACATATCTTGTAAGAAATAAAACCAATAGGAAAACACCTACACAGCTTCCGGCTATTACGGGTTGCACAGCCAATATCATCCCAAATAAAGTTGCCACACCTTTTCCACCCTTAAAATCTGCAAAAATGGGAAATATATGTCCTACAACAGCACCTAACCCCAGCCCTACCATCAGGTTTGTTCTGTGCCACTCATTAGTATGATACCATGGAAGAAAATTAAATAAGGCAACCGCCAGCATACCCTTCAATATATCACAAATCATTACAATTGTGCCATATTTTGAGCCTAAAACCCGGAAGGTATTGGTGGCTCCCATATTACCACTGCCATATTCCCGGATATCAATTCCGAAAAAATTCTTACTGATAATCAAAGCTGTAGGAATAGAACCAATAAAATAAGCAACAATTATTAAAAGAAGCTCTTTCATGTGTTTCTTAGTGAGTTGACAGTGCAAATATACGTGATTTAACCTAAGTACACAATTCGCAAAATGCACCTGTTTTAAACGTAGTTTTACGATTTTTATTTCTCACAAAGCACTGCAATCCATTCTTTTTGGCTCAAAACTAATTTTTTAGTGAACCCGGCACCCGCTAATGCAGTAGTTATAGCGTTTTCATCGGATTTTAAGAAGCCGCTCAGCAACACTTTTCCACCCTGACGGCAGGCCTGGTTTATAGAAGAAAGATTATCGAGGATGATATTCAGTGTGATATTGGCAAGGATCACATCAAACTCCCCAGTATCAGCAGGAATCGCATCAGCTCCCTGTACCGTAATATTCCCGCAACCATTTTGCAGGCAATTTTCAAGTGCATTGGTAATGCTCCATTCATCGTTATCAATTGCCAGAATAGCTACAGCCCCCAATTTTTCAGCTAATATTGCTAATACCCCTGTACCCGTGCCAAAATCCAGTACATTTTTGTTTTTAAAGTCAAGGTCTTTCATTAACTGCATCACCATGGAGGTAGTTGCATGGTGCCCCGTTCCGAAACTCATTTTGGGAGTAATAACTATCTCATATTTCACATTCCGGAGTGGTTTATGAAAATCTGCCCTTACTCCAACAAAATTTCCAACCAGCACAGGTTCATATTCTTCTTCCCATTTTTTATTCCAGTTAATATTTTCAATCGTGGTTTGCGAATAAGCCATGATCGCAAATTTTTCCAACACTTTTTCAAACTCACCCTGGTCAAATATCGACTCCGGAATAAATGCCACTAACTCCATCCCTTCTTCAACAAAACCATCAAAACCAAGCTCAGAAAGAAGGGCTATGAGTTTTTCTGATTCTTCTTTGGTATGTGGTTCAAAATCGAATTGTAAGTAATTCATGTATCATTAGTTTTCATTTGTTTTAATTTCAAGTTTTAACGGACTGCCGTTAAACTCAATTTGTGCAAATGTAAAATGTCTTTCTTTGTTAAATTGAAAATCAACTTGCGACAATTGATCACTCTTTATTTTTTTTCCATTTATCCTTGCCGGTTCAGGGTATGCTACATTTTTAAAACTTCCTATTTTTAATATACGCTTAAATCCATTATTATACAGTGCCTTATTATTTGTACGGATTTCAATCATTATTTTATCTCCAACAGTAATACCGGAGAACGATAATACTTCAGCCACCCCATTTCTTGTTTCACCATCATCTTCATATAAGATACCAGTAGTTAATTCAGGGGAAGGAAAATATATAACATGAACATCCTTTAATTTATATTCGCTGGTCGTTTTAACATCACCGTCGAACCGGGCCCAAACAGGTATAAAACTGCCGGCTTTTACATAGACAGGAATAGATTTTATACTGATCTTTTTATTTAACCATGTCCTGCCTCTAACAAGGGTACTATCAAACAATCCATACCATTTACCTTCGGGAAGGTACAACTTACGTTCTGCAGCACCCTTTTCTGTAACTGGTGATACCAGGATATTTTCACCATACATAAATTCATCATTCAAATTTGCTGCAGTTGTGTCATTAGGGTAATAGTAATACAGTGGAGCAACAAGCGGCGCACCTTTGGATGTTTGCTTATAGGCCAGCGTATAGTTGTAAGGCAAAAAATTATACCTGAGCTGCACTACATCTTTTGCATAAGTGCGCCAGGGGGTATCGATCAATGCAGGCTCGCTTGGAAAACTAAAAGCACTTGTATCTATATCATACAGTGCGGTACCATGCGGACGGAAGATAGGTGTAAAGGCAGCAAACTGCAACCAGCGAACATACAATTCATTATCCCCTTCGCCACCGGCAAAGCCACCAGCATCAGCATGTATGTAAGGAATGCCACTCATGCTCATGCCGAGCATCAAGGGCATTTGAGCCTGTAATCCATTCCAACTCCTGCTAACATCACCGCTCCAGGGAAATATACTGTAACGCTGGCTTCCTGAAAAACCAGAGCGGTTTAAGTGAAACAACCTTTGGCCGGGATATGCTTTTGCATAATTTTCGTACAACATTTTATTCCAGTAATGACCATAAACATTATGTACTTCATCTGCACCAAACATTCTTTTTTTAAATCCGAGGTCTTTTAAATTATGCATGATGGCCGATGGATGTTTTTCCGGTTCCCCCAAATCTGTCCACCAGCCGGCAACACCATTATCAATTTGTTTTTTATAATGATTCGTCCATATCCAGTTTGCAGCATCTTTCCTGAATACATCCAGGATTCCACCATAACCAAAATAAAAATTTGTAAGCCTGAAAGGGTTTCCTGCACTATCAACTGCAAAATACTTTTCTGCAGCGTTGAACATCTTTGTATTCTCAAGGATGAAAGGTTCAGTAATTAAAATAGAATTTATATTACCTTTTTTAAAATCCTGCATCATTTTTTTTGGTGCAGGCCATTTTGTTTGATTAACCCAGTCGAGGTTGCCCATAGTTCTTTTTATACTGTCGCCAAACCAAAACAGGTCATAAATAACCGCATCAAAAGGCACTTTTTCCCGGCGCATCCTGGCAGCAATTTCATTTACCTGTGCCTCGCTTTCATAACCAAAACGGCTCATAAAATTACCAAGTGCCCAACGCGGAGGCAATGGCTGTGTACCGGTTAATTTATAATAAGAAGAAAGTATTTCCTTGTAATCCTTTCCAGGAATGATATAAACATTTATTTCACCGCTTGCAAACCTTGCGGCAAAAATATTTTTATCAGTTTTACCAATATCTGCATATCCCTTAGAGGCATTGTCAAAAAAGAAACCATACCCCGCTGATGAAGTAAAAAAAGGAACAGAGAAGTTTAAATTATCAGCGCCTGTACCATACCCATACCACGGATTATTGTACAGATCAAACTTATAACCTCTCCTGTTCATCGGCAATGCTCTTTCTCCTCCACCGAAAATTTTTTCATTTGGCCCGAGTGTGATTGAAAATCCATTGTACCCGGCCGAATCCTGGGTGTATTTTATGTTAATACTGTCGCTGCCAATTAAAAAACGATCTCCCCGCCGGGTTATAAAACCTGGTGAGAAATTAGCTGCAGCCGGTTTTAATATGACAGCATCCGTAATATTTTCATTTCTCCTGTAATGGCCTGGCTTATATGTAACCTTGATAATTTTAAAGGGATACCGGGTAAAACTCCAGCTGCCTGTTTCCCCTGAAAAAAGAATAGTATTTTTATTTGTGAAGTTCACCTGTGCATTTACTGCACAAGGGAAAAAAGTAATAACTAAAGCCAGGTAGAAAAAAAGCCGGTTATTCATTCAAGTTATTTAGAATAAATATAGGGCAAAAAAAGGCTTAAAAAAAAGCAGCATAAGAAATAAAATTACCTGGTCAGCAGTAATGTCCCCCTGTAATTAAAAATGTCGCCACCCTCACATTCTGTCTGGATAAAATAAACATAGCTCCCAACTGCAGCAGGCTCTCCTTTACAAGTACCATCCCAACTGTTGGCAACATCATTAATACCCAGATTTTTTCCTTCAAATATTTTTTTGCCCCACCGGTTGTAAACCACCATATGCCTGATAGTTTTAATTCCACTACCCTTAATTACGAACCGCTCATTAAGACCGTCATTATTTGGAGAAAAAGCATTAGGTATATAAACAAGGTTATTTTTACAGATCATACGCACCCTTACTTCATCTGTTGCAAGGCACCCATCCGCATTATACGCTGTAAGAATATAAGTAAGTGATGTTGCTGGTTTAACTGAAGGAGTAATACAATTAGTACAACTCAGATAAGCAGATGGAGACCAGTTCCAGTTTGCTGCGCCTGTTACATTTCCATCAAGAGCCACCTGCGTACCCGCAATTGTTTCTTTATCCTGGCCTGCATTTACCAGGGGCAGCTTACTTATGCGGACAGCAATACTGGCTGTATCTGTAAAACAATTGTGTTCATCATAACCCACAACTGTATAGATTGCGGATATTTTTGTGAGTACGGAGGGAGCCGCAACAGCGATACTGCTTAATCCTTCAGTATAATTTATCCATTGGTATTTATCCGCCCCGGCAGCACCTAGTTTCAGGCTGTTTCCTTCACATGCGAATGCTGATGGCGGTAGTGACACATTTACCGTATCGATCACTTGCACATAAACAGAATCATTACTGCTGCAGCCTGCAGCATCAGTAACCTTTACTTTATAGTAACTGGCTGTTACTGGCTGTACTGTTATTGAAGTATTGTTTACATTAATAATTCCTTCACCCGGCTCCCATTGATAAGCAACGCCACCGGCAGCAGTTACTTGTATACTGCTTCCTTTACACACATATAAGTTTGCCGGTGTAAAGCTTATTGCAGGATGCGGATCGACATTTAAAGGATGATAAATAGTATCACTGCAAAAACCATTGGTCAATATTAAAGATACCATGTGGCTGCCCTGTTCAGTATAAACCTGGGGTGATGGCTTCGTATCATTCGATGTACTTCCATTATCAAAATCCCATTTCCACTGTAGTGCTGTGTTCATAGATGAACCGCTTCCTGTAAATATTACTGTGTCGCCCTGGCACACTTTAGCAAGACCTGTAACAGATGCATGAACAGCTTCTTTTACTTCCACCGCCTTATTTACTGTTTGATAACACCCATAAGGAGATGTAACCACCAAACTAACAGGATGTATGCCAACTTTCGTAAACGTGTACGTGGCATTTTGATTGCTTATTACTAACGGCTGGTTATTTTCATTTACTGTCCAGGTATACTGCAGATTGGACTGCATTTGCTGGTTCGATAAACTTACCACCTGAGCGTTGAACATAGTCGTTGCAGCATCACATATCACCGGCGGGTTTGTGGTAAACGAAACAGAAAGCGAATCTACAATTATCCTGCTTGCCAGTTCAGATGTAGCGGAACAGCCTCCTGCATCTTTTAATATAAGTGCAGGTGCATAAATGCCGGGGGTAAGGTATTGGTGACTGGCAAAAGTGTCTGATGTTGGCACAACTGTTCCATCACCAAAATCCCAGGTATATTGAGATGCATATTTTACAGTTGCATTCAGTTTCACATTCAAAGCGCTGCAACCAAATACAGTATCTGCCTGTAGTAAAGCATAAGGACCTTTTACTTCTATATAATCCTCTGTACTGTCCACCTGGTTATTACTGTCATAACTGTAATGCACCACCCGGTACATACCTGGTTTGTTATACGTGTGTGATGCGGTTAACTGGTTGCCGGCCACACCACCATCGCCAAAAGCCCAGGAAACACGGACAGCATTGGTTGATGTGCTTGTAAACGATGCAATAACCGGCGGACAAGAGTTATTATTAATGTAAGACAACCTGTAAGTAAATACGCTGTTTACTTTACGTACCTTAATTGTTTTTGCAACTGTGTCTGTACAACCGGTAATAAGATTTTTTGTTACCAGCTTTACAATATAATCACCTTCTGCAGTATAAAGAAATTCATAACTATCGTTGCTGGACACTGTTCCATCACTGAATATCCATTGCAAAATATTTTGGGAGTAATAATAAAATTCGGAACTGTTATAGAAACTCACCGTAGTATTGGGCGGCACGTTGTAAGCAGATGCCGTAAAATCTGCTTTGGGGCCGCCGACATTTACATAGTTACCATAAAAAGTAGTTGTATTGGTGCAGCCATCGGCATCTGTTATTTTTAAACGTACATAATAATTGCCAGGATTACTAAAAAGATGTGAAATGGTACCTCCTGTTGCTGAAGAAAGCTTTTTACCATCTCCAAAATCCCACTCCCATTTTATGATTGCTGTGCTTCCGGATTTACTGGAAGTATCTGTAAATAATACTGGATCTTTAAAACAACCTGAATGAGGTTCTACTTTAAAACCGGCAGCAGGACCATGTATTTTTAAGGGAATAAAATTGGAGGTGTCCTGGCAGTTGAAATAATCAGAGATAGTGATTATCCGCAAATCTGTTTTGCCGGGATCCAGTCTTTCAAGATTAGAAGAAACTTCTTTTTGCCAAAATGTATAATACAGATTTGTTATTGCAGCGGATGCAGTTAAATCTCCATATTCTATCCTGCTGATGTTAAAATCGTAAGAATAGCCATAAGGATGCGGATTCAGCTCATACCCACTCAATTTGAACGGCACTATATCACTGCCGCAGGCATCTGTTTTAACGGAAGACAGGACAGGGTTCTGTTTCAACAGCACATAAGCCTTTACAGAATCTTTAACCGTGCAGGCTCCATTGGTGGCACTCAGTACAACATTATATGTTCCTGTTTTGGTATAAGTATGCCTGATCGTATCTTTTTTTGCTGAATAAATATCTGTACCCCCATCACCAAAGTTCCACATCCATTTTAAAGCCTTCATTGAGCTTTCTGTAAAACGTACATCGCCCCTTGTTCCATCACAGGTATTAAAAACCTGGCCGACCCTGGGAAAAGGAGGAAGCACCTTGATATATTTTTCCTTTGTAACGGTATCTCTGCAACTACCATTCACTGCTATCATTCTAACAGTATAGGTTGTATCATAATCAAACTGCTTTACAACTGTGTAATTGGAATTATATCCATAATAACTGTCGCCATTAAAACTCCAGTTATAGGTCCAGGTACCCAGTGCAGGTATCGCATTTATAGTATCCGGTGTACTACCGCATATAGTTGTTCCTGACTTCGAAACAAAATCAAAATCAGGCTTATCTACTGTTCTTACAGTGTTAAAAGTTTCGCTGCCTTTGCAACCATTTTTAGTTATATAATCCAGTGTTACTGTAAAATAACCCGCTTTATTAAAAGTATGTATTGGACTTTTTTCAGTACTAACAGGCGAACCATCTCCAAGATTCCATTTATAATCTGCAATACCAGTATCCGGTACTGCAGCAAAGTTTAATGTAAGGCCTGTACAACCAGTATAGCCGTCATCCCCTGTCGCTTTTATATAAATAACGGGCTTACCATAATTGATATACTTTGCTGCTCCGGCACTGCAGCCTGCTGCATTTGTAACAGTAAGATAAACATGTTCATCGCTGCCGCTTGTATAATTATAAGAAGCATTCCTTGTAGTGGCAAAAGTATTTCCGAAGTAGCTGTTCTGCCACAGCCATGACACAGCATCTTTTGTTGTATCAGCATATTTAATTGTAACCGGAACACCGCAGGCTCCCTGCAGTTCTGCGACAAACCCATTTACTGCCGGCGCAGCATTTACCTTTACCTGCTTTATTGCTGTAACCGAACAATTTCCATAATACATCACCAGTTTAACAGAATGATCCCCTGGTTCATAAAAGGTGGTTTGATAATCCCCATGATAATAGCTTATATAACCATATGGATCGTTATCAATAAACCACTCAGCCCGGTCAAACCCGGCTGTGCTTTTATTAGCAAGCGGGGTGTACTGATCTTCACATATCTTTTCTAGGGTG
The DNA here is from genome assembly GCA_047600665.1 of Ferruginibacter sp. Taxonomy (GTDB): domain Bacteria; phylum Bacteroidota; class Bacteroidia; order Chitinophagales; family Chitinophagaceae; genus Ferruginibacter. The sequence continues at coordinate 339,671 of JASGKJ010000001.1, read as the reverse complement.
GAGAAATCTGCAATAAAATTTGCCACACTGATACCAGCAGATTTTTTTATATCAGAGCAGCCATCGCTGCTGGTTGTTGTTAATGTTGCTGTATAAGTTCCTTTTGTATCATATACATGCACAGGCGATGCTTCTGCAGAAGATTTGCCATCACCAAAATCCCATTTATAGGAAAGTGCCCCACTCCCTGTGCTGGTATTTGTAAAATTTACTGACTCACCTGCATTGCAAAGCGTAAGTGCTGAAGTGGTAAAACCAGCCTGCACACTTTGCACCACTTCCACAATACTATTTTTTGTGAGTGTTGTATAGCACCCGTAACTGTTTGTAACATTTAGTGTCACCGGGGGATTTTGCGGAAAAGTATATATGTGCTGTGCTACTTTATAACTGCCCCCCTGCGTGGTTTCCCCATCACCAAAATCCCATAAATAATTTGAAACCGTTCCATCACCTGCCGTGGCATTGGCCGTAAAATTCACTTCAAAAGGGGCACAACCTTTTACTTTATTGATATTAAAATCTACAATTGGTTTCTTGTAAACAGTGAGCTCAATTTTTTTTGAAGATGCACTGGTGCCATCCTTTACTGTTAACGTAACGGTATATGTTTTTTCCGCAAAATAAGTAGCTCCCGGTTCTTTTAATGCAGATGTATTTCCATTTCCTAAATCCCAGGACCAGGTTGCTGCCGGTGATGCACCGGTGGTGGTATTAGTAAATTTAATGCTCAAAGGAGAACAACCGCCTTCTTTATCCGTGGTAAAATTTGCCTGCAACTGGGCATCAGCAGTTTGACATAAAATGAAAAACGTAAAAAGCCAAAAGCAATGCAGTTTGTTGCGGAGGGCATTTACAGGCAAAATATTCATAGATGCAGCCGGTGTGTTGATGTGGTAATTGGCTTCCCTGAGATCGCTATTTTATGTTCTCACTACAACTAATCTCAATTACAAGACTCCAAACCCGGGAAAAAGGATGAATATAAGATAAAAAAACTCCGGTAAAGAACCGGAGTTTCAAATATCAAAATCAGTCAGATTACTTATTCTGCCTGTGGACGCTCTTCCCTTCTTGGCTTTTGCTCACCTCTTGGCTGCTGTGGCTGTCCTTCAGGTTTTGGCATTAAAACTTTACGGCTCAGTTTAAATTTACCTGTACGCTGATCGATGTCCAGCAATTTAACCTTTACCTTATCACCTTCTTTGAAAATACCATCCATGCTTTCAAGACGCTTCCAGCTTATTTCGCTGATATGAAGCAACCCCTCTTTTTTAGGTAAGAATTCCACAAAAGCACCAAACTCTTTAATGCTCTTAACCGTACCCTCGTATGTTTGACCAACTTCAGGCACAGCTACCAGGCCTTTCACCCAATTAACTGCTTTATCCAACCCTTCTTTATTAACAGAGAATATACTTACTTCACCACTGTCATTTACCTCTTCAATATTGATAGTAGTACCGGTTTCCCTTTGTATTTCCTGTATTACTTTACCACCTGGCCCGATAACCGCACCAATATATTCTTTATCAATGATCAGTTTAGCCATTCGTGGTGCATGAGGTTTAAGATCTTCCCTGTAAGCAGGTGTACAGGAATACATGGCATCCAGGATATGAAGACGGCCTTTGCGTGCCTGTTCCAGCGCCTGGCGCATGATATCCATGCTAAGACCATCCACTTTAATATCCATCTGCACACCGCAAATACCTTCACGTGTACCTGTTACTTTAAAGTCCATATCACCAAGGTGATCTTCATCACCGAGGATATCTGTTAACACAGCGTATTTACCTTCTTTGGTGATCAACCCCATTGCCACACCGCTTACGTGTTTTGGAATGGGCACACCTGCATCCATCAATGCCAGTGAACCGGCACAAACGGTAGCCATGGATGAAGAACCGTTTGATTCAAGGATATCACTTACCACCCTTACAGTGTAAGGATATTCCCTGCCGGGCATCATTTGTTTTAAAGAACGCATGGCAAGATTACCATGTCCAACCTCACGGCGGCCAACGCCACGCATCATTTTCACTTCACCAGTAGAGAATGGCGGGAAGTTATAATGCAGCAGGAATCTTGTATAATCTGATTTATGAGCGCTTTCAACCAGCAGTTCATCCAGTGGCGTACCAAATGTAACCGTGGTTAAAGATTGTGTTTCACCTCTTGTAAATAAGGCAGAACCGTGCGGTGTAGGTAAGATATCTGTTTCCATTGCCAGGCTGCGGATATCTGCAGTACCACGGCCGTCCAGGCGCTTACCTTCGTTCAATATCATATCTCTTACCACATGGTATTGTAATTCGCCTGTGTAGAAACCAATTAGTTTTTTATCCTCATCAGCAATTTCTTCACCCAGGAAAGCTACCACCTCTTCATGCAATGCAGCAAAAGCATCGCTTCTTTCATGTTTTGCCGATGCTGCAGCTGCAATTGCGTGCATTTTATCTTTTGCAAAAGCAATGATCTTCTGGTTCAGCTCTTCATTGCGATATGGTTTGGTATATTCTCTTTTTGATGTAATACCAACCTGTGCACGCAAGTCTGCCTGTGCTTTTATCTGTAAACGGATGGCATCATGCGCCAGTTCAAGTGCTTTTACCAGGTCTTCCTCCTGGCATTCTTTTGCCTCACCTTCCACCATCATGATATTTTTCTCGGTGGCGGCAATGATAAATTCAAGGTCAGCACCTTCCAGTTCTGTACGTGTCGGATTGATGATGAATGTTCCATCTTTTCTTGCAATACGCACTTCAGAAATTATTTCCTGGATGGGAATATCAGACACAGCCAAAGCCGCTGAAGCAGCGAGACAGGCTAACGCATCCGGTAAAACTTCATTATCGCTTGAAACAAGTGAAATAAGCACCTGTACATCGCAGAAATAATCTTCAGGGAATAACGGTCTCAGCGCTCTGTCAATCAAACGGCTCGTTAATATTTCGTAATCATTCAGCCTTGCTTCTCTTTTAAAGAAAGAACCCGGTATGCGGCCGGCTGATGCAAACTTTTCCTGGTAGTCTACAGACAGCGGGAAAAAGCTTTGTCCTTCTTTTGGTTCTTTATTAGCAACTACTGTAGCTAATATAACGCAGTTGCCCTGTTTTATGGTAACCGCACCATCCGCCTGGCGGGCAAGTTTTCCTGTTTCGATGGTGACCATGCGGCCGCCACCAATATCAAATGTTACAGATTTTGTATTGAAACTCATTTTTTTTGTGTTAGAAAGATTAAGAATAGCAATCGAAGAATGGCAAATAAGCAAGCAGTATAAATGCAATAATTCCCAACCGGATAATAATAGTTGGGAATTATTTTATTTATACATTTTGTTTAATTATTTACGCAGACCTAACTTTTCAATTAAAGCCCTGTAACCAGTCAGGTTGTGCTTGCTCAGGTATGTAAGAAGGCGTTTACGCTGACCCACCATTTTCATCAAACCTCTTTGTGAAGAAAAGTCTTTTTTATTTGACCTAAGGTGTTCAGAAATTTCATTGATACGCTCTGTTAAAAGCGCAATCTGTCCCTCAATTGACCCTGTATTGGTAGCTTTACCACCAAAATCAGTGAAAATCTTTGCTTTTTTTTCAGTTGTTAAATAAGGCATCTCTTTGTTTTTAATAACGTCTTTGTTAATTGCTTTTTTTATTTCGGTTGCGAAAGTATAGAAAAATATTGAATTTCATGTTCTTTTACTGGCAAATTTCACTGAAAACGAAAGGTTTTGCCGGGCTTTTGCACCATTATTTTAAAGAAAAGGATTTAAATATTCGAAGATTTACCCGGGTTCCTTAAATAAAAACCGGTTGATTTATGCGTAACAAGTTTTTTATCAACCATATTTGCGGACAGGAGCCCAATTTTAAAAATGACTATCTACCTCTCTGTTACATCTGACCTGAGCTACGACCAGCGGATGATCCGGATCTGTACTTCGCTTGCAGGGGCAGGTTACACAGTGGTGCTGGTGGGCCGTGAATTTAAAAGGTCGATACCGCTCTTGCGACAGCCCTTTCAGCAAAAAAGACTCAAATGCCGGTTCGAAAAGGGTAAAGCAGCTTACGCTGAATATAACCTGCGGCTGTTCTTCTTCCTGCTTTTAAAAAAAATGGATTGTATTTGTGCCATTGATCTTGATACTATACTCCCCTGCTATTTTATTTCCGGCCTAAAAAGAGCCAAAAGAGTATATGACGCCCATGAACTGTTTTGCGAAATGAAGGAGATCGTAACCCGGCCGGCTATTTATAAAATCTGGAAAAAAGTGGAGCAGTATGCTGTACCGAAATTCAAAAGAGGCTATACGGTCAATCAACCCATAGTAAAAGAATTCATGAAAATGTACGGTGTTCACTATGAAGAAATTAAAAATGTGCCTGTATTAACGAACCTGCCTTTAATTGAAAAAAAGGAAAAATTTATTCTTTACCAGGGAGCGGTAAATGAAGGCCGCTGTTTTGAAACGCTGATACCTGCAATGAAAATGGTTAACTGCAAACTGGTGATTTGCGGTGATGGCAATTTTATGACCCAGGCAAAAGAGCTGGCAAAGACACATAATACCGAAGACAAAATTATATTTAAAGGAAATATACAGCCCGGCGAATTAAGGCTGATAACACAGCAGGCATATATTGGCGTAAACCTTGTTGAAAATAACGGATTGAGTAATTATCTTTCGCTGGCCAATAAATTTTTTGATTACATACATGCGTGTATTCCGCAGCTTAGTATGGACTATCCTGCCTACACCCAGGTAAACGATGAGCATAAAATTGCAATACTTATAACAGATGCAAGTGCAGAAAATATTGCCCTGCAACTGAACAATTTACTTGAAAACGAAGTTTTGTACAATGAATTAAAAAGTAACTGCTGGAAGGCAAGGGAAGAATACAACTGGCAGGAAGAAGAAAAAAAGCTGCTCCGGTTTTACTCCGAGATTTAAAAGAGTTATTTCAGTAATGAATGAAAAGATACTCCATATCATTATGCATGATGTGCCCTGGCCGGCTGATTTTGGTGGAGTAATGGACCTGTTCTATAAAATAAAATGTCTGCACAAAGCCGGCGTAAAAATACACCTGCATTGTTTTGTAAATAAAAGGGCGCCCCAACCTGAACTGGAGAAGTATTGTTTAAGTGTAACCTATTATAAAAGAAAAAAATACAGCAGTATTTCTTTTAAACTGCCTTTTATTGTCAGTTCAAGAATCAATAAAGAGCTTATTGCTAATCTTCAAAAGGATGATCACCCTGTTATAATTGAAGGCATTCATTGCAGTTATTACCTGCATGCAGGGATGCTGAACAACCGGAAAGTACTGCTCCGGCTTCACAATACGGAATACCAGTATTACAGCCAGCTGGCCATACACGAAAAGAATTTTATCAAAAAGATATACTTCAGCATTGAAGGCAAATTGCTGAAAAAATATGAAAAACAAATAGCATCCAGCACAAAGATTGCCACAGTGAGTGAGCAGGACGAATATTTATATAAAAAAGCGTTTGGAGCAAAAGACATTTTTCATCTGCCGGTTTTCATCCCATTTACTGAAGCGATGGGACTGGAAGGAAATGGATGCTATTGTCTTTACCATGGTAATTTATCCATCAATGAAAATGAAAAGGCTGCTGTTTGGTTATTGAAAGAGATATTCACCCATCTGCCCATACCATTTGTTATTGCCGGAAAAGACCCTTCCGCAACACTGGAAGAACTGGTGAAAAAACATGAACGCACCTGCCTGGTGGCCAATCCCGGCGATAAAGAGATGCATGACCTTATTGCAAAAGCACAAGTAAATATACTTCCTTCGTTCAATAATACAGGTGTAAAATTAAAACTGCTGAACGCCTTGTATAATGGAAGACATTGTATTGTAAACAAAGCGGGTGTTACAGGCTCAAAACTGGATGGTGCCTGTACTATTGTAGATGATGCAGAAACATTTAAGACAGCTGTAAGCTATTTATACCATGTACCTTACAGCAGGGATATAAACGAGGCAAGAAATGAAATTCTAAGGAAGCATTACAACAATCAAAAGAATACCGAAACATTACTGAACATATTCTGGCCATAATGAAAAAGCGCTGCAGGTATGCAGCGCTTTTTCAGCATTATTCAAAATGAATTTATTTCTTTTTGAGTGTATCCTTAGAAGCTTTCTTTACTGAATCCATCATTCTTTTTTGTTCAGCCATTCTTTCTTTCATCTTGGCTTCTTCTTCTGCCTTTGCCTGTGCGTTAGTCATTACATCCACAATTTCCACATCAAATACAAGGTTTGCATTCGGTTTAATATCTGCACCGGCACCCCTTGGGCCATAAGCAAGTGAAGATGGAATATACAATTTTGCTTTTGCACCTTTTTTAAGCAATGCCAACCCATCTGTCCATCCTTTGATCACACTGCGTGGGCTTCCTTCAGGAGCATCCATGTAAACAGGCAGCGGATCGGAATGACCAAACTTAGGATCAGTATTTGAATCAAATGTTTTTCCATCTTCCATGGATTTACCCGTATACATAACTTTCAGCACCTTTGAAGTGTCAATTGGATCCCCTTCGCCGGGAGTGAGCACCTGTACATAAGTACCCAATGTGCCTTTTGCAGCGGTTATATTATTTTTTGCCAGGTAATCAGCTATTGTTTTATCATCTTTTTTAAGCTGATCAATTTTTTTAAGTGAATCTCTTTTCTGAGATTCAGCCATTAAAGCCTTATACGCATTTTCAGCAGCTTCTTTGTTTTCAAAGATGTTTACAATTTTATAATGGGCAATTATATGGGCGCCCTTTTTCATAAAAGGAGGTGTATTACCCTGCCCTTTTTTTATGATACTGTCAGTGAGCTGCCTAACTACTATACTGTCCCCCTTTCTTACTTCACTGAATATTTTATAATATACAGGCGGGATGCTGTTTGAATCAAGCGCAACAATCTGGTTAGAGAAATCAGAAGATTTAAATAATACAGTGTCTTTGTTTGGGCCTTTGTATACCTGGTCAAACTGTATTTCAAAAAAATTACCCGGTGCTACCTTTTTACCTTTACCATCAGAAATAATCTTGTAATCGATCCCATCTGATCCTTTCTTAAATGGTTGCGAACAGCCTGCCATCACTACTGCTGCTGCAAATAAAAATAACTGATACTTCATTGTTTTTATATTGTGTTTAAAATTCATACTCACTCAGCTGCGCTTTACATTCTTTCATGGCAGCTATAAATTTGGTTACCACTTCATCCAGCGGCTCTTTATTTTGACCACCGGCTGCATTTACATGGCCACCACCATTAAAATATTTTCTTGCAAATACATTCACGTCAAAACTTCCTTTGCTTCTGAAAGAGCTTTTTCTTTCCTCGCCCCTGTCAATTATGATAGCAGCCAGTTTGATCCCTTTTATACTCAATGGAAAATTTACAAGGCCTTCCGTATCTCCAGTAGTAATATTATATTTAAGCAGGTCCTGTTGTGTTATTGCAATCAATGCTGTATTGTATTCATAAAAGACTTCCATCCTGTTCAGCAGCACATGCCCGAAAAAACGGAAACGATTCTCTAAAAAATTATCAAAAAGGTTCTCATGTATCTTGCTGTGATCAAAACCTGTTTCCTTTAATCTTGCCACCATACGGTGCACACCTGCACTTGTAACCGGGAAACGGAATGAACCGGTATCCGTCATTACGCCGGCATACAAACATTCCGCAACGGAGGTTGTTATTTTATCTTCATTACCGGATGCCATAATAAAGTCATACACCATTTCACTCGTACTGCTTTTTTCAGGCACACTAATTCCATAGGCGAACTTTTCTGTTTGCGGCTCCTGGTGATGGTCAATTAATATTCTTTGTGCCCGTGCTGTCGCCAATTTTTCTTCCATTTTTTTTGTACGGCTCAGCGTATTAAAATCAAGACAGAAAATCCAGTCTGCCCCATTTATAGCCGCATCTGCATCATGGGTCTGTCTTTCATAATCCAGCACCTTCTTTGTTCCGGGCATCCAGTTTAAAAAATCGGCCCAGTTAGTTGGTGATATCACTGTAATACTGTGGCCAAATTGCAAAAGGAAATGATAAAGCCCCAATGAAGAGCCCATTGCATCGCCATCGGGTTTTTGATGCATGGTTATTACCACTTTATGTGGTTGCACAAGCAGAGAAAATATGGATGACAGTGGTTGCATAAAGAGGCGCAAAAGTAAAGTTTAGTTTCCAGTTTACTTTAAACCCTTTCATTTTTTTACAGTCCCGGGCCAAAATCACATTAAAAAAGAATGGATAAGATATTTAAAGCTGTTATCTTTGCGCCCACAAAAAAAGTAACTATGAGCAACAGGACGTTCACCATGATCAAGCCGGATGCAACACAGAAAGGATATACCGGCGCTATTCTTGAAAAAATAAATGCTGCTGGTTTTCGCATAGTAGCAATGAAAATGCTCCACCTGTCAGCCGAAAAAGCAGGCGACTTTTACGCAGTACACCGGGAAAGGCCTTTTTACGGGGAACTGGTAGAATTTATGAGCCGTGGTCCCATTACAGCTGCCATTCTTGAGAAAGACAATGCGGTGGAAGACTTCAGGAAACTGATTGGCGCCACCAACCCTGCACAGGCTGCAGAAGGTACTATCCGCAAATTATATGCTGCATCTGTAGGTGAAAACGCTATACACGGAAGCGACAGTGATGAAAACGCCCAGATAGAAGGAGATTTCTTCTTCAGCAAACTGGAACAATTCTGATAAAGAAGAAGTTTACCAATAAAATAAAAGCTGCTTTTAACAAGCAGCTTTTATTTTATTATAATGTTCCCGGCCTAAAATCAATTGCCAAGCACCAGCATTTTAAGTACCGTTGTTTTGTTATCCGGCGATATTATTTCTAACTGGTAAACTCCTTCGCCCGGATTTTGTGGCAGCCTAAAGGCCTGTGAACCATTACCACCTGAATGATTGATGGATGTTTTCTCGATCACCTGGCCAAGTTGATTGATCAGTTTTACGCTATACAAACCGGCGCTTACATTTTTCATTTTTAAACCAATCGTACCATCTTTAATAGGGTTAGGGTAAATTGTGAAATTGCTGCTGCCTGCCACCCTGCTGATATCAACATTTACTACTTTGCTCAGCAATACCTTATCATTGTTTTCATAAGCCCTTACCCTGTAAAAGTTATTTCCTGAAAGCGGATCTTCGTCAGCCCATGTATAAACACTATTACCACCTTTAGCAGGCACCTGCCCTATTTTCACAAATGTTCTGCCATCTGTTGATTTTTCAATATCATACTTTACAATATTCACTTCATTTTCCACTTTCCATTCCACAGCAATATTCTTTCCCTGCTCGGCAGCTTTTATATTACTGAAAGTTACCGGCACTACGCTGATCGATTTAAATACGATCCTGAAACGATCAGGGGCTGCAGAAACTGCGTCAGAACCAATGGTAAAATCATAAGTGGTTTTACCATTCATATTAACAGTAGTACTTGTATTAGTGAACTTATCCTCAAGATAACCTACAAGTGCCGGATCAAAATTTGCGGTTATGAATTCCAGACGGTAACCCTGTTGTTTTAATCTCCTGGCATTAAAGAACACTGTATCTGCACCAACCACTGGCTGGCGGCCTTCCACAACCAATGTTCTGCCATTACGCAATATTCCAATGTTGTCACCAAAGTTGGCCAGTTTATAAGCATCTTTACTATCTATAGCATTCGAATATGCTTCATTAAACACCACCACGTTTCCATCTGCAATAGCTGCAGCACCATCAGCACCCAATGAATAAAGGTTAGTAGTAAGCGATTGCTTGGTTGCCGGGTTCGGCATTGGCCTGAACACCATCTTGCTTCCGGATATTTTACTGCTTTCCTTAAAGCTGATATTACCACCACCACTGGTTGAATATACCATAAAGCCCTGGCCCGATTCGATCCGGGTATTGGGAACATCTACGGTAAAACTACCCCCTGCAGGAACTGGTTTCCATGCTGGTGACGTGGTGGCACTGAATGTAACATATCCACCTAAACCATAAGCGCCGGGTAATTTGGGATCCCAAACAGTAAATGTTTCATCGATATTAGCATCACCAAGTGTGGTAAATTCTACTGCAGAAGCATAGTTGTTACCAACTGTAACCCATTTTCCCGGTGCCGTTACCGGTACAGAAGGCAGGTTACCCTGGAATATCGTTCCCTTAATACGAACAGTTGCAGGTGAAGATGCCGGCCCGTTATTTGGATTGGCGGTCCTGTCACCTCTTATAAAGATCATGTAGGCTTTATTAAGACCTGCACCAGATATGGGAACCAACGTACTTGTGGCGCCATCCCATGCATTTGTACCCGAATTATAAATAAGCAGGGAGTTACCTGGTGTCAGGTAATCAAATCCGCCGGATGCCCATGTAGCACTGTTGTTGGAGGTAATAATAGTACCATAACCGGTTCCAGGATCTACTGTTGCAGCCTGGTTTTCCTGCCATGCCTGCTTAATTGTAGGTCCATAAGCAGGAGCGGCCAAGAGGCGCCACGCTCTTTTTGGACTGCTTTCTATATATCTTTCCACGGTCACATCACCTGAAATATAGCCACCACTGGTGGAGCCCTGTCCTACCCTGGCTGTACCATTAATATTTGATTTCAATGAAAGATTGCCATTTGTGGTAAGTAAACCCGTACCTGTAACAGTTACTGAACCGGCTGTATTGGGAGCAGCACCCCCTGTAATATCCAGCGGTGTTCCCAATGTTGCAGTCGCATTGTTATTCAGTAAAAAGTCTTTGAGTATTTGCTTAGTTGCCGTAAAGTATAATGTTCCGGCTGTTCCACCCAGTGTCAGGTTGGAAGTGTTAGATCCACTGATTGTTCCGGAACCGGTTACCGCACCATTAATTGTAAGCGTGTTACCATTAATATCAAGAATAGAGTTAGTCATTCCCGTTATTAAATTACCACTCAATGGTGTTTTATCAATGGTAAGGTCCGAACCCAATGCTACCGTTACTGGCCTGTTGATGTTAAACTGGCCCGTAATATTTCCACCTGTTGCAAATCTTAATGTACCAACTGTACCTAAAGTTCCGCTGATGGTTAATGTTGAATTTTTATCTGCGTAGATGTTTCCTGTTGTACTTGTTAGCCCGGAAAACTGCAGGTTATTGGCAACCTGTGTCAAAGTACTTGAACCAAGATCAAGAGTGCCACTGGCAGTAATCGGCTGGTTCAGTGAAACATTGGCCCCGATCGTAAGATTGAGCATATTATTAATCGCAACAGGGAATGGTGTGGTAGTAGCGCCATTCAAAACATAGCTTGCCGTAGGGCTGTATGTTTTTGTCATCAATGCACTGTTTAAAATAGTTCCTGTAGAACTGCTGGTGGCAGTACCTTCCACACCACCGGTATTTGCAGTGATCAGTATAGAGCCTGCATTAAGATTAAATACTGCCGCACCTGTTGATCCATCACCAACTGTAATATTATTTGTGCCGCAACTCAAAGTTGAGTTATTCATTACCGTTAGTGTGCCTGCCAACAGGGAGTTGCTTGAACGGATCAGGTCGAGTGTATTATTCAATGTTAATGTAGTGGCGGCTGTTCCGTTACCAACAATATAGTTTACAAATCCATTTTTATAAGAAGATGTGTAGCTGTATTGTTGGTTGGTACCGTTGAATATTAATGTACCATTTTTAGCTCCTGCAACTGTGGTTATCTGCCCCACACCTGCAACAGACAAATTACCTGCAAGGTAAACAGTAGATGTACCAGCTGAACCGGTATTTAAATCCAGTTGAGCAGTGGACTGAGGAACAGAAGAAGTGCCGCTTACAACTAAATTACCAAGTATTGTCAATGTCCTGGTAGTTGATCCATCTCCCACTTTCAATGTTCCCATCGAAGGATCTGTTCCATTTACAGTAAGGTTACCTCCCATAATTAGATTTCCTGCAAGCTGTCTTGTACCGCTAGTGACAGTAATATGATGATAGTTATTACCTCCAGTTACTGGTTGCAGCACTGGAACAGAGGATGATCCTACCTGGAAATTCACCGTACTATTGTTTACGATAAAACCATTACCAGCTCCCCATACACCTGGAGATGAAACCGGCGCTATATCGCCGTATACTCTTATTGAACCGGATGACTCAAGTGTAACATTACGGCTTCCATAACTATAACCAATGTTATCATAAGTAAACCCTGTAACACACGCAGGAATAGTTTGGTCCACAGTTCCCTTAAAGTTTATAAACCCGCTTGGCTCTAAAACATCCACACTGTTGTAATTAGCTATCTGGGTAAAATTGGTACAGGTAAATGAAAATTTATTTACAACATTGGTTGGACCTATAAATTTAAAAGTGCCGCCGTTCACATTTCCATAAATTTCCAGGTCGTAATAATTGAAGGAATTATTTCCCCTGAAATTGGTGGTGGCATCCCTGTAATATTTTATTTTAGAACCGGTTGTCGTAATATTTGCAGCCGGGGTAAATGACCTTACCACAATTGCGTGAGTTGGATCTGCAGAACCTAAAGGATCTAATACCCTCGGCGCTCCGGCCGGTGTATTTGCTATTGTACTGTAGATGAACCCGGGAATTGTTTGAGAGGACGATGAGCTAAATCTGAAAGTATTGAAGTCGTATTTAACTGTATAGTTAGTGGCTGTTACAGAGAAAACACCCACCACATCGATGGTATTCGCAACAATTAAATTGCCAAGCCCGATCTGAGCACCACCCCTGTTCCCGCTGATCGTAATATTATTATAATACCCTTCCGAAATTTTCTGGGCACCGGTACCGGCAAAAATGAATGTATTGCCCGTTATCACCGTATTAGCAGCCGAAGCAACGTTAGTAAAGTTTCCTGTAACCGTTAAAGTTGAAGGTAAAACCCTTGTACCACTGCCGGAGAAAATGAGGTTGCCATAAGTAAGTGGCGCTACATTTTGAGTAACACTTACACCGGATGAATAGGTGAAAGTAGAAGAACTTGCAAAAGATGCACTACCATTAAAAGTAACAGCGTCCACAACATTTAAAGATGCAGTTCCTGTCATTGTGAGCGTAACAGGCGCTCCCACCACCAGCTGATACAGGTTTATTACCGTAGCCGTTGGAATGGTTGGCATACTGCCCAAAGTACTGGAAACATCCGCAATTTCAGTTGATGAACTTGGATAACCGGAACTGATACTTGTCCAGTTACCTGCGTCTGTCCAAAGTGTACTGGATACCCCGGTCCATGTATAGGTAATGATCTGTAAAGCATTTGCATTGTCACTGCCAAAATACAATGTTTTTGAAGTAAGGTCTGATATAAGCAAATTTGATTTCCCAACTTTAGGGCTTACTGTTGTACCGGTAGTTGCTATAAGTGTACCGTATGGAGCAACGCCATCCGTAAGCCGCAAGGTGTTTATATTAGTTACAGAGCCGATGTTTGTTCCAAGTGCTGTTACTGAAATTGTTTGACCGCCCGACCCCAGGTTAAAAGCACTGGCATCAATGGTCCAGCTGGAATTACTTCTCTTATCTAATGTAATATCTTCCGTAACAGAAATAGGCGTTGCATTAATAGCCGAGTTATGTGATGCATAAATAATACCGGCTGTACCAGCAGTAAGGGTGGCACCAGAAAAATAAATATTCAATGACCTGTCATTAACACCTGTACCAAATGGAAAGCGGGAACTGATAGTGGTACCAATTACAGGTAAACCACTTGTTGGAAACCACCTCCCCAATGTACCTCTGAAGATATAGCCAGATGTCTGTACCAACTGGTTGGCCAACGTTGTGTTTGTTAATGACAAGGTACTGCCCTGCATATCAAGGCTTCCATTAACAAGCGACAAAGTTCCGGTTAAGGTCCTGTTGAAGCCTGAAGGAAATGAAACACCTAAAGCATTGCTTATTCTTAAACTTGTTGGACTATTAGAGGTTGGAAATTCTGTTGAAGTTGCAGTTTGAGGATATCCCCAATTATAAATCAGTTCTGTTCCTCCCGAAGAGGCTCCTGAAGAATAAGAAATATATGCGCCGGTTACTGCAATGGTTATAATACCATTTAAGGTACAGGTGGCAACACCCGCATTATTTCGGTTATAAACCCTGAGTGTACCGGTAAGTGAAACACCTGAAACCTGGTTGGTGTTGCTTATATCTATATTACTGCGGCCGGCTGCAGGCTGTACCCATGTAGCACTGGTACCACCAATATTTACATTTTGTGTAAGTGATCCCGAAAATTGTAAAGTAACCTGTGCACCCGTGGATGTACTTGTACATTGCCAGGTGGCAGATGCTCCTTTAGTAACATTTCCTTTAAAATCAAAAATGCCGGTACCTGCTCCTGAGCCTGTTACACCATCAATAATACCGCCTGAATGTGAAAATGAAGTTGCCACTGCCAATGTAGTGGTTCCGGTTGATGATTGTAAAACAACCGTTCCTGCACTCTGGTCATAGTTATCAGCTTTAACTGTACCACCGGCAGTAGTAGCAAGAATAAGTTTTTGTGATCCGGCACCAGTAGCTAAAACGCTGAACGTACCGTTAATATTTATTGTTTCATTAGCTGTAAGTAAAGTAGCATCGCTTAATTGAGCAGCACAGTTCCAGCGAAAGTTATAAAAGTTATTAGTAGTGAGCCCTGAAGGAATAACTGTGCCTGTATTCATACCCGTAATATGACAGGTTGAACCGGTAGACCAGGTAGTCAGGGGTATTACGGAAGCAGCAGCACCACCCACTGCATGATAATAATTAGAGCCGTTGGCCCATGTTATTGCAGTTGCTGTAGCACAGGTAAAAATGCCCGAATTATAAGTAACAGAACCATTAACGGTTGTACCACCTGTACCTGCTACGTCAAAATCAAGCTTACCACCTGAAAGAACCAGGGTACCATTCAGGTTTATTTTACCTCCCGTACTGGTAGCAATACCAAATGTTCCGGAAGACATTGTAAAAGAAGTGGTATTCGCAAGGCGTATAGTTAAAAAGTCCGCTGCCTGTATTGTGCCGGCAGTTGTATAGATCAACGGAGTGGCTGCACTTAGTGTTAGTACATTGGTTGAAACGTTGGTGGCAAAAGACACACTGTTTGTACCTGATGCAATAGATATGGCGCCAATTGTCTGGTTTGGAACATTTACAAGATTAATTGCTGCGGTTGCATTAAAAGATAAAATATCGGTAGTGGCCGGCGCTGTTCTTGCAGGTGACCAGTTACCGGATACCTGGTAGTCGCCGGTAGCAGCACCCACCCATGTATAAGTGGTTTGTGCAACAGATACATTTATAAAAGCGGCCAGGGCGATTACTAAAAAGTAAATTTTACGCATATCCCTTTGTTCTATTAATCAAAAAGTTTTCAGTTTATTAAGTAGAAATATTTGTACAGATAGTTGCACAAACAAATCAAACTTAAAATGTTAAATCAGAAGCAACCGAGGGAAATTCAGGGGATATTCTTTTGACAAGGAGGTAAGATGTTTTCTCTGGATACGCACAAAAATATACAAAATTAATATTGCGTTCAAAAAAATTTCTTACCGGTTACTTATAATGATTCCCCGGAAAAATTGCCCGTTGCCTGTATTATTTAAGATAATTCCAGCATTAACCAGGGTAAAAACGAAATTTCCGAGCCAGATATTGTTTTAAAATCAATATAGTAAATTCCCTATCCTGTTGGAAATAATGTAGTTACAGTATAGAATAGCTTATATTAAAACTGAAATACTTAAACCCTGCTGATTCAACTAACTGACCTTATTTTTTATAAAAGCTATTGTAAACTATATCATTTTTAAACATTAAAATATTTTAAAATAAAATAATTTGAAGCTCCTATTGTAATCGAGGCCCTTCAAAGGTATACGTTGCAATGAAATTTCACCCCTCTTCTGTCTTTGTTAACCGTACGACAAAGAAGCATGATTTTACATACTACTACAATCGGTTTGTAAACTAAGCGACCCTCCCGGTTATCTCCCCATTCTTTCTTTGTGCTATCAAAAAAATATAACATGAAAAAAGAGCTACTGACACCAAAGACCTTAAAAAGCATAGCAATCTACCGGAATGCGAAAGCCAATTTCACCACCATTGTATTGAAGCTGATGCTATTGTTAATACTGGTCATCACATCATTTATCAATCTTGCAAATGCACAGGCAAATAACAATTTTAATAACCTGAACGATAAGGGAGTTATACTGGATGGCTATGACGCTGTTGCATTCTTTACTGATAACAAACCGGTGAAGGGAGATGTACAGTTTCAATATAATTACGGCGGAGCTACTTATTATTTTGCCTCACAGCAACATTTAGACCTGTTTAAAGATAACCCGGCCAGATACCAGCCACAGTTTGGCGGCTGGTGTGCTTATGCGGTGTCGTTGGGGCGGGTGGCTCCCATTGATGTAAATACTTTTTCTATTGCTGACGGGAGGTTATTCATCCAGCATAACCAGCGGGCCGTAAACGGGTGGAATAAAGATGTGACTGGTAATATCAGCAAAGCTGACAAATACTGGCCTGCCGTTGCTGACGGCAAAGGGAAGCAGATCAAAACGGATGAGGAAAAAGCTTTTTTAAACAACACAGACCCGGATGGCGTAACCCTGCAGGGTTATGATGCAGTGGCTTATTTTACCCAAATGAAAGCGGTAAAAGGTAACCCTGCATTTTTTGCCAGGTATAACGGTGCCACCTACTGGTTTTCTTCCGAACAAAATGCAACTATGTTCAAGGGTCATCCTGAAATGTTTGCCCCGCTATACGGAGCTTTTTGTGGCTATGCCATGGCATTAAATAAACTCCGCCCGATCAATCCTGAATTATTTGATGTAATTGATGGCAAACTGATACTGCAGCATTCGCAGGATGCTTATGAGCAATTTCATAAAGATCTGCAGTCAAATATCACGAAGGCCGATGGAAACTGGCCGGGGCAGGTAAAAAAACATGCAGGCAAAAAAGTAAAGTTTGACAAGCCGGCCAAACCCGCTGGCACTCCTACCGCCGCCAATGATAATAATTAAACCGAACGATTAAAATTTACAGCAATGAATATAAAAAAACTGAAAGCACTACTTGTGCTTTGCATAATCACATTTACGGTAACAACAGCAAAAGCCCAGGTAATGGATAGCAAGAATATTACGCTGGATGCTGCTAAAAAGATCGTTTCAGAAGCAATAAAATTTGCACGGGCTAATAACGCACCCGGTGGTGCAATAGCAATTGTTGATGCCGGCGGGAACCTCGTTTATCTTGAAAAACTGGATGGCACATTTGCAGCAGCCAGCGAAGTGGCTACAAAAAAAGCCAATACAGCAGCGCTTTTCAAAGCCCCTTCATCAAAACTGGAAAATGCAATCAATGGCGGCAGGGATGCGCTGATTACCGTTGGCCATACTTTCCTGCAGGGCGGTGTACCGATCATTTACCAGGGCCAGGTAATTGGCGCCATTGGTGTTAGCGGCAGCGCCAGTGCACAACAGGATGAAGATATAGCGAATGCCGGCATTAAACTAAACCTTTAATACATGCAACAGATGAAACTTTCTATTGGGATATTGATCTCTGTTAGTATGGCTGTAGGGATAGCGATTGGTACAGCGGAAAAAAACATACCTGCCGGTATTGCATTTGCAGGTGCTTTTCTCATACTGTTTGCCCTGCTTCAAATGAATGTAAAAAGAAAATAAAAGGTCAATGGAAACAATTTTTAAAATGAAAAAGATATACGGACTCCTTTTTATACTCCTGGCAATATCTCTATCGCTGCTTGCACAGGAAACAAGGCAGCTGGCAGTTGATAAACCACAGGCAATAGCGGACCTGAAAACTACTGAAGGCTCCGCATTACTAAATGCGAAGTGGTATGTTCAAAATGCACACATTATTGATGCTGATTTCAACTTACCCGGACCAGGAAAGAATGGGGATCAGCTTTTCCTCTATCCTACCGGCACTCCTGTGAAAACGCACCAATTGCATCCGCAAGCCGGATCCGCAGGTTTTGATGCTGCGTTCAAAGAAATTCTTCCCGCCCAACTGGAAGAAAGACAGGGTACAGGCTTGCTTTCATTTGCCTGGTATAAAACCGAATTGGTGATCCCTGTAAACATTGGCAAACTTAATACTACAGGGACAACTGCTGTATTTGAAATTGTGATGGATGATTATAGTGAAATATGGGTAAATGGAAAACAGTTACAGGGTTTTGGTCAAACTGGTAATGGAGTGATTGCAGGTTATAATACAAGGAACCGGGTCATACTTTCAAACAACATAAAGCCCGGTGATAAGTTTTCCATAGCGATACTTGGTATTAATGGAACCATTGGCAAACTTCCTGATAACTATATATGGATAAGAAATGCTGTAGTTGATTTTTATAAGGATGGGTTACCGGTAAACAAATCATGGAGTGATATTGGCAAGATCTACCGCATTGATGAAAAATTGAACAGCATTATCCAAACCGGGACGAAGGTTGAGAAAATAGCTGATGGTTTTTCATTTACAGAGGGACCAGTATGGCATCCGGATGGCTATCTTTTATTCAGCGACCCAAATACGAATACGATTTACCGCTATGATCCCCGGGACCATAATGTAACCGTGTACATGAGCCATAGTGGTTATTCCGGCGCTGACATTGGCGAATATGGACAACCCGGCAGCAATGGTCTTGCCATTGATAAAGAAGGAAGACTGATCATTGACCAGCATGGCAACCGGCGGGTAATCCGCATAGAACGGAAAGGCCCCATAACTATACTGGCTGATAAAATTGACGGCAAACATTTTAACAGCCCAAATGACCTGGTATTAAAAAGTGATGGTACAATTTATTTTACAGATCCACCGTACGGGCTTCCTGGTTTTTTTGATGACAACCAGAAAGAACTCGATTACCAGGGTGTATTCATGATCAAAAATGGCAAGGTAAGCGTTGTTGCCAAAGATTGTGGTGGGCCAAATGGCATTGCATTTTCCCCGGATGAAAAATACCTGTATGTGAGTAACTGGGATATAAGGGATATTCATCACACTAAAACATTGTGGCGGTATGAAGTGGATACAGATGGTTCTTTAAAGAACGGCAGGATATTTTTCGATTTCAGTTTTACCGAAGATGAGGAAGCGCTTGACGGCATCAAGGTTGACAAAGAAGGGAACCTCTTTGTGAGTGCTCCAGGTGGTTTGTGGATATTATCATCTCAAGGCCAGTTACTGGGCAAGATCGTAACACCCGAACGTCCTGCTAATATGGCCTGGGGTGACGAAGATGGCAAAACGCTTTACCTGACAGCCCATTCAAGCCTGTACAGGTTGAGGGTAAATACCGGCGGAAAATTCAGCTGGCAATAGTATAAAAACATAAAGTAAAATCATGAAACAATACTATAAGTTAGGTATGATCCTGCTCTTCGTCTTTTCATTCAGTACGATCAACGGCCAGGACAGCAGTAAAATATTTTTTACTACCGGAACCGGTATAATAAAATCACCAGGCGCACTTCACCACATCATTCATCCATCGCTTGCATTCAATTCAGGGATTGAATTTGTTAACCGGAGCAACTGGTACCTTCAGGCAAGCGCCGATTTTAACAGCCTTAAATACAACCAGCACATCAAAGAAGATGGCTCTCCCTTCCTGTTCAAAAACACCAGCAGTTCTTTGATCATGCTTGCAATAAGTGCCGGCAAAAATTTTCACTGGGGACATCGCAAATGGCTCACTGCTGTGTATACCGGTGGCGGCTACCTGAATATTGGTGAACCAAGATTAATAAGTGTTAGCGAAAATATCATCCGGCAGGAAGTTAGCCGGAAAACCAGTGCGTTTGGAAAAGCAGGCGTAAGATTGGGCTACCGGACAAAAAGTAAATTCTTACAAACAATATACATAGACGGTGCCTGGTGGATATCTCCTTTAAAAATACAGCAGGCAAGATTAAGTGGCGTCTCCATCTTTGCTGGGCTGAGGATGGGATTATGATCACAATTATAAAAAATGAAAACAATTATTATAACCGGTGTTACCGGCAACCTCGGAAAAGCAGTAGCTGAAAAATTTATCAGCAAAGAATACAAGGTAATTGGTACAGTGCTGCCAAACGACCCGGTTCAATTGAATTTTCCCGGAGGCAATTTTGAAACATATCCTGTTGACCTCCTGGATGAAACAGCTTCGCAGGAATTTGTAAATACGGTACTTTCAAAACATGGATCAATTGATGCAACCGTTTTAACGGTAGGAGGCTTTGCAACGGGCACTATTGCTGACACTGCTGCTGCTGATATCTCAAAGCAATATCAATTAAATTTTGAGACAGCTTATAATATTGCCCGTCCTGTATTTAATCAAATGCTAAAGCAAAACGATGGTCGAATATTCATTATTGGCGCAAGAGCAGGCCTTCGTGCAGACATGAGCAAAGGGATGATCGCTTATGGGCTGGCCAAATCAATGCTGTTGCGGCTGGCAGAGCTGATGAACCTTGAAGCAAAGGGTTATAACGTAGTGACCAGTGTTGTGATACCAAGCACCATTGACACAGCACAAAACCGGGCAGCAATTCCTGCAGGCAATTTCGACAGTTGGGTAAAACCGGCGGATATTGCTGACATCATTTACTTTCACACTTCTGCAGAAGCCAGCATACTAAGAGAAACCGTTATAAAAGCATATAACAATGCATAAAATACTTCTGCCTAAAGTTTTTTTATGCGACCAGCATCCAGTACACCCACATTACAAAGCTTAAAGCAAGTGCTATCCAGGGATTGAAAAAAGCCGCAGCGGTAATAATACAGTTACAGGCAAGCCCAATGTTTTCACTGCGTGTAAAAGATTTTATTTCTTTTTCAGTAACCGCATCAACCAGCAGCGTCCTTTTTATTGAAGCCGCATGCCAGAGGAGCCTGTAGGCAAGACTGATCAGGACAAAATAACCTGTGTAAAAAACAACTGCAGTTTTAAAGCCGCCTGTTTCAAAAAACGCACCCAATGTTTTGGTTGGAAATGGTACGAGTGCCACCAGCATCAGCAGCAGCCCGTTACTGATCATTACAAAATTATCAGTTGAATACAATTTTTTAAACAGGCTGTGATGGCCGATCCATGCAAGCAGTACATTGATAAAGCTGGTGATATACGCCAGGTAAACGGGCCATTTCTGCAGCAATGCACCGGCAAGCTCCCGGTTAGTGATATCCTGTTTTACATCCACCCCTATTTCAAGTGACAGCAACGTTACAGCAATGCAAAACACCCCATCACTGAATGTTTCGATACGAACCGTTTCCTTTTGTTGCTGAGTAACTGTGGTATAATGCACCTGTTTCAATTTATACTTACAGACATTAAAAATTATTTGCAGCAGTTGCTGACACAATTCATCGCCACCAGGCCCGGCTGTAACATTTCTCTTTTAGATATTCTTGCAATACTGCTACTGCTGTTGATATATAAGATATCCCAATCATCCTGCTGAACCAAGTTTGCATGAACAGCAACAGGCTCGGCAATGTAATCCTTTACTATATCACTGACATTTCTTCCACTGCCGGCAATAAGATAGAAATGCTCCACTCCCTTTTCATCACGCACTTTTAATACCGGTGGTATACCACCGAGAATACAACGGGTGGCACAATCCCGGTGCACTTTGCCTTCACCGGGTTTCATCACACCAAAATAACATTTGGGATCAATGATCTCGCCACTGATAACAAGGTTACCCAGGTCTTTTTTTACAGGCAATAAAGAACTGCCGGCCGTATTACCAATATTTACAACAGGATTATCTTCTTTATTTACCTGCAACCATGTTTTTCCACTGCCATACAATAAGGTCCCTTTTAATGTTACCTCCCTATTCGAAAGAGATATACCTTTTTCACTTTCTATTTCCTTTATTGCGGTGGCCGCACCGTGCTTTCCATAACCTACCAGCGGGATCGTTATAAAAGCAGCATTGCCCCACAGGTCTTTACCAGCGATCACTTTCAGCATCGGTACCGGTTCTGCGATATAAATACCTTTTACCGTTGTTACTGTTCCAAATTCAAAATTTGCCCTGGAGAATCTTTTTTGAAAAGATGCTGTAAGCAATGCTGTGATGATGGCCGCAGGCATGATAAAACGCAGTACTCTTTTTACATGCGCTGCAAATGATAAAGGCGCCTTTGGTTGCCAGCCAATATAAAATTCGTCTTGCTCCATGACCATTATTTTTATAGTAAACAAACATTTCAGATCGCTGCGCCAGGTCTTGCTGTACCTTCAGCAAACGGAACAGGATTCAGCCAAACCTTTTCGTTGATCACCCTCACATCATATGTACTAACTTTTTCCTGGAACGGTGGCGGCGACTGACCATTGTGCGGCAGGTATTGATAGCCATGCCATGGGCAGGTGATGCAGCCATCAATTATCTTTCCTTCACCTAACGGTCCGCCCTGGTGCTTACATACATTATGTACAGCATACAGCTTATTTTCATATTTATATACAGCAATACGTTCCCTGTCAATACAAAATATCTTTGCTCTTCCTTCTTTAAATTCAAACACTGAACACAACTCTATAAAACCATCTTTTGCCAATGTAAATTTCTTATTATCCTTTTTTACTTCTCTCATACCTGCTACAAGATGAAGTGAAGCAAGCCATACAAACCCGGCAGCCATCAGGATCACCAATACCGGGTGTGTTTCATACTGTATCACACCCAGCATTACATGCATTACAATAAGTGCATAGGCCAGGTATACGAACATGTGAAGGGTCTTCCAAACTTTTGGAGAAAGGTTATGCAGCCAGAAATCATGACTGGTGACTGCCATCAGCAAAAAAATGATCAGCGCCAAAAAACCCAGCAGCTGAAAAGGGAAACCGCTGAGTGATGAAAATTTTGTATTGGATGTAAATAAGGATATAAATGGATTGACGTTGCCAAGTGCATGAAACTGCATTATACTGAAAGCACCATGCACTGCTGCAATACAAAACATGGTAACACCCAGGTGACGCCTGTTATACAGCAATGGCAGGAATTTTTTATTTAATCTCGTAAGTGGTCCAATGCTTAATATCACATGCAGCAACAGAACCGCTAAAGTTGAGGTGGACCTGATCAGCAGTGTTTCAAAAGTATAATCCGGGTTAAGCGATATGGTGATACCGGTAAACACGGCCAGGTATACAATACAAAAGCCAGCTATAAGCCAGTCGTATATTTTCTTTTGCCTGTTCCAGCCCACGGCTGCATAACCAACACTCATTTATAAAAATTTATTGAGTCTATTTTTTGATGATGAATGATATCATACAAAACAAAATGGTAATCTTTTAAACCGGCTTTTAACGGGAAGTAAAAATCACCCTGCGCCTCCACCCTTCCAATAATTGTTCCGCCGGCGATATCATCAGCCGCATTGCTTAGTTGGTATATCAAAGCTGATGGGTGACCTGCAGGGATATTGTTCTTCCATTCCAGCTGCACTTGAGCCCGGCCAGTATCTATCCGCAGCGAAGCTGTATAATTACCCCTGTCAATTGTTTTTAAAACTACCGGTAAAGGATAAGTTGTTACCGCCTGCAATACCCTTGTGTTTTTATACACAGGCACAACAAGGTAAGCGCTGATGATACCAACAGGAAGCAGTATGGCCACTACTGTCCATATCACCAGGTGCTTTTTTCTTAATGACTTTATCATTTAATGATCTTTCTTATTTACCTGCAGCCACTTTTTCAGTAACAGGGGCCATAGTACAATTATACCCGGGATAACAATAAGTTTAAAGCCCCATGTGGCACCATGCGTCGTTTCATCTATCTTCCGCATGCCTCTGAGTAGAAAGGGCAAGACAAATGCAATACCACCGCTTAGATAAATAAGCAGCACTACACCTGCTATTGCTGCAATTGTTTCTGCTGACATAGTACAAAGTGAGTAAAAAAGAAAGAAGCATGCTGTCGGCTGTTTTACAATCCTGCAAGATCTTTTACTTAATCTCCAGTATGCTGTTCCAGCCATTAAATCCATCATGCTCCCTCAGTGGATTCTCCACATCTTCCACCCACATCCTGTCATCAATAAAAAACTTATATTGATAGCGGCCTTTGGGAAGCATAGGAATCTCGATCTTCCATAAACCATTCTTATTTGCTTCCAGCAGCAGCACATCATGCGCCCAATGGTTAAAACTACCGGCAAGGCAGATATTGCCTGCACAACTGTTCTGGATATGGAATTCAATCATCTTTTTCCGCTTGTTTATATAAGGAGATTCGTGTGTTTTCATAATAACTTCATTTTTTAAAACTTTTAATACTGCCTTACGGGGTTGTATATAACCAAAACCCTGGCGAACAGTTTCTATCCTTTCAAACCGCCGGGCTGTGCTGAATAACACCTGGCGTACCTGCGCCGGTGTTAACGAAGCATTGATCTCCAGCAGTTGGGCAATGACACTGCTTACAATGGGTGCCGCAAAAGAAGTGCCATCCACATGCATATAGTGCGGTGAAAAAAATTTCGTTGACTGGATCCTGCCAACCAGCGCATCCCTCCTGCCTGCAGTACTGCTACCTCCATCTGCACCTGTCTCCTCCAATATTTTGTTATCTGTTGCCTGTAAAATTTCATCACCCATTGCAAGTAACAAATGCAGCTGTTCTGCATTTTCTTTTTCTGGAGTACCCGGTAATATTGGTGCGGCTACCCACACAGCATTTGCCACCAGTTCCGGCTTTGACACTCCGTCGGCTGCAACGGTATACGAGGAATGATATGCCTGCGGTTGTTCATTATTAATAAGGTTATTATCATCTATTCCACCTACAGCAATTACATATGGTGCATTAGCCGGTGGTTTTACAGCGGCAGCTTCATTGTTACCAACAGCCGCCACTATATGAATACCTGCTTTTATTAATTTTTCTGCAAGTGCATCAATAGCTGATTTTTTATAAGACAGCGCCTCATCAGCGCCAAGACTTATATTAACGATCCTGATTTCATATTGCCGATGATTGTCCAGCACCCATTGCAATGCTCTGCAAATATTTTCGTCTGTAATGGAGCCAGCATCATTTTGCACTTTTAGCAATACAAGTTCTGCATCGCTGGCAATACCCTTATACAATCCCCTGCTGCTGTAACCATCGCCTGCCGCCACCACGCTTGTCATAGTGCCATGCCAGGCAGACGGATCCGCCTTCATAAAAAACGAATCATCATTCTTTAAGTTGGTAATATCAATTGCCTTCTTAACCCGGTTGCTTGTTTTTACCAGGTCATCGTGCAGGAAGAAGCCACTGTCGATAAAACAAATCGTAATACCCTTGCCTGTAAAACGTGGATCAGCATCCAGGCGGAGAGCCGTTGGCAATATCACGAAGTCGTCTGCACTTTTTACCGGGAAATGCGGCCCGATCTCCGGCAATATCTTTTGCTGCAGTACCAACTGCGTATGATAGTAATCAACACAGCGGCTGCACAATCCATCATGTGTACTCCAGGATGGATTTTTTTCTTTGATAAGCTTTAATACCACCCTTTCATTTTCCACGTGAAAACGATAGAGCAGTTTATCAACTGTATCATTACATAAAGGACAAAGCAGTTTATTATTCATACAGCATTATGTTTTTTGAATAATAAGGATGGCATGCCCATCCGGATCTTTTACAATAAATGATATTGCCCCGGCCTGCTTTATCAATCCTTTTGAAACAAAATGGCTACGGACCATTTTTAATTTTTCATACAATGAACGGGCATCTGCTGTAAACAGTACAGTTTGCCAAAACCAGGCATCATCCGCTCTTGAATCAGCAGGATATGGTTTGCCCGGCCCGGGCTGCAGGTATTGCAGGAACTCGATGCCGGGGCCGGCTGCTGCCCTGTAACCAGTAATGTGCAGGGAAGCATTTTCAATATTATTCAGGTGCGCCTGTTCGATGCCTTTATTCCAGCTCTCGCCTTTTCTTTCTATTCCCAAAAGCTGGCTGTAGAATCGATGACTTTTTTCCGTGCTGCTTACACCAATAGCTGTATGATCTATTCCAAGAAAAATATCCCCTTCATTGTGCTGCCATTTGGGTTGTCCTTTTCCCGGAGGGAAAAATATAAGTTCAAGGTTATGATCATCGGGATCGTGAAAATAGAAAGCTTTAATGCCTTCTGCACCTGGAATGGACCTGGGTAATGTTTGGGGAGAAGTGGAAACATGCTCTACGTTGAATTTCTTTAGTTGTGCATAGGCTTTATCCATATCACTCACCACGATGGCTATGTGCTGAAAAAAAAGATCATTACTCTTTTGATCAGCCGGCATGGATCTTCCGCCTGCTGTTAAAAAATCCGTCAATTCGATCAATTCATCCCCCAATTGCATACGCACCACCCGCATGTGTAAACCAAAAACACCTTTTAACCTTTCATAATCTTCACCCTCATATTCATCATCACTTATCTTTTTAAATCCCAGCACATCACTGTAAAATTTTACAGAGCGATCCATTTCCTTTACTGTAATAGCAACAGCATCCACTTTAAGCACCTGCGAAAAAGCCACATTATACAGGAATACCAAAACAAAGGCGAGGAAAATGAGTACAACTGTCCGTTTCATTTTTATTTATTTTAATGATTACTTATACCAGCAATTTTTTAGGACTTATTCTAAACCGCTGATACCATAAAAAAAATTCAGCAGCACACAGCATACCGGCAACCGGCGCTGCGAAATATATCCACCAGCCGATCCATATACGGCTGGGCAATGCGCTGGCAAATGTCCTGGCAGGGTTCATACCAAAGCCGCTGACAGGACCTGCAACAATCACCCAGCAGCAAACAAGGCAGGCAGCCATCACCCTTGTATATTTTTTAAGCCGTTCACTTGCCGAAGTAAACAAAACCATTGACATTGTTATAAAAGCAATAACGAGTTCAACAGCAAGGGCTGGTACTAAACCCCGTGTACCCGGCACCGTTACAGCTGAATTTACCGGCGGGTTAATTAATATATCTCCCATTAAAAACTGCATTAAATACACAGCGATGGTTCCGCCGGCAAACTGGAAAATGATATAGAATAATGTATCCCACCGGCACATTTTACCAAGGCGGAAAAATACCAGTGTTACTGCAGGATTTATTTGTGAGCCGGAAGCGGCTGTTAAGGGAGAATAGAAAATAAATAATGCAGTCGCTCCCATTAAAACGCCCATTACCATATCTTTTAAAGATGCAGGGATCATATAATACCATTCACTTTTTACTGAGAATAATATGGCACTGAAAAAACAGGCGGAAGCCATAAAAACAGCAAGCCCCAGCGCTTCCTGGAAATAGAACTGCTTATTGATTTTAAAAGAAGCCTTTGCCTGTGTCCAGCCATTTTTTCCTGTCTTTATTTGTATTGGCATTACCCTCATAGCACAAAGAAAATGCAGTTCATTTTTGGGGGCTGTCGTTCAAATGACGCCTGCAACAAAAAGAGTAATGACAAAATGAGATAAATTATTTCGCCTGTTTTACATGCCGTAATTCCTTCTCCAAAAAATAATTGAGCAATGTTCTTATAACAGCTATTGCAGCGAGCTTACCAATATCATCCCAGCTGGGCGCCACTGCCGTTGCCAGCACATCAGCACCTAGCAATAATTCAAGTGACACTGCAACCGAGCTGCCAAACTGCAGGCGGATCTCTTCTTTGTTCAGTTTTACAAGAGCCGGTTTTAGCAGCAGGAAATAACTGATCATTGTTTTAACAACAGCAATCCCGATAATTACTGCTGCCAGTATTTCAACAGCATGACTTATATATAAAGTAATATGCTTTGCAATTTCTTCCATTGAATAATTTTTAACACAACGTCCCGCCGTGGCGGGACGTTCGTTACACAAAAAACAACCAAACAACAACAATTAAAAGCATGCTTATACATTCATCATTTCCAATGCCGTCTTTTTATCCTGTTGCATCTTTAGCACATCGTTGATGATATGATCCCCCACCCTTAACGCATTGGCAACAATGGTCAATGCAGGATTGAATGCACCACAGCTTGGAAAGAAACTGGCATCCACCACGTAGAGATTTTCAATATCATGTGTCTTACAATTTGTATCCAGTACGGAGGTGCCCGGGTCATTTCCAAAACGCAGCGTACCATTCTGGTGACTCATACCGCTGATATCCAGGTCATACCCACCCCATTGCGTATCCCTGTAATCTTCATCGATCGCTCCTAACTGCTCAAAAATATTTTTTAGTTTTTCTTTTAATTTTTCATACGCCCGGTAATTCGTTTTCTCATAGTATACTTTGATCGATCCATCCTTTCTTAAAGCAACCCGGTTATCTGCAGATGGAAGGTCTTCCGCTGTCAACCAAAAATCAATTGACATATGTTTTAACTCTTCGTAAGGTTTACCAGGAGCAATTGTTTCTCCCATCCACAAAATGGTATCTGCATCGTTGCGGCCCATCAACTGTATCTCTCCCAAAGGAAAGCTGCTGTCTGCCGCTCCGTGATAAAAATCTG
Organism: Ferruginibacter sp.; assembly: GCA_047600665.1. Taxonomy (GTDB): domain Bacteria; phylum Bacteroidota; class Bacteroidia; order Chitinophagales; family Chitinophagaceae; genus Ferruginibacter. Next base: position 311,007 of record JASGKJ010000001.1, on the reverse strand, counting down.
CAAGACCAAGGCTCTTCTGAAAAACACAATCATTAAATTTTTTTGTAAAAGCAACCAGGCAACCATTGTGGTGCAGCATCAGGTTCCTTCCCACCTGCCCGCTGCTGTTTGCCAATCCGTCCGGGTGTTTACTATCAGCGCTTCTTAAAAACAACGCAGCACTGTTGACAGCACCACAGGCTACAAAAACCAGGTCTGCACTGAATCTTATTCTCTCTTTATTAATGACCGTCACCACTGCAGTTACATTTTTGCCACTGGCATCTGTTTCTAATTTCTCCACATAGGCATTTACCATCATGGTAACATTCTCCTTCATTAAAGCCGGGCGGAGGCAGGTAACCTGCCCATCAGCCTTACTATCTGTAAGATCAGGAAAGCCGTCAAAACTTTCAAGCAGAACAGGTGCTTCTGTCCTTGTATAGTCCTGCGGCAAACGAACACCCATCGGCAGGGGAAAAGGTTTTAATCCCAGTTGCTTCATTTTATGCTCCAGGTCCTGTATAAGGGGTTCATAAGGTAATGGCGGTAAAGAATAAGCTGTAGTTGCCGGTGGTTCTGTTGGATCAACGCCTCTTTTACCATGCACGCTGTATAACTTTTCTGCCGAGCTGTAGTATGGTTCAAACACACCATACTTCAATGGCCATGCAGGTGATACTCCGCCATAATGTTGTACTTCCTCAAAATCACTTTCACGAAAACGGAACATGGCAGCACCATACATTTTACTGTTACCACCAACATTGTAATGAATAAAAGGTTTGAAGGGTTTATCATTGCTGTCATACCATTCTTCACCGGAACGGTAGCGGCCTTTTGTTACTACTTCATGCGGATCCCAGTTCTCTTTTTCTTTTGGAATAAAACCGCCCCGTTCCAGTATTAAGATCTTTTTACCTGTGGGTGCCAATTTGTAAGCCATGGTACTGCCGCCGCTCCCGGTACCAATAATGATGATGTCGTAATGGTTTGTCATGCTGCTTTTATTTGTACACAAAGAAAGCATGGTAATAAAAACTGCTTTGTCTTAAGCATGACGAAAACATAACGGCCAGGATAAATAAATAAGATAATTGTAAAGCATACGACAGGTACAGCAGTTTGCGCCGTTCAACTTTGTATAAATAAATTTTTATGAAAAAAATAGTATGGTCCGTATGCCTTTTATTAATGGCAGGCATTACAGCAACTGCACAGAAAAGTGCCACCTTTATTGAATCCGGCAGAGCCATCAGGGGTTACGACCCGGTAGCTTATTTTATGCAGGAGAAAGCTGTGCCCGGCGTGGACAGCCTCGTCTATCAATGGAACAATGCCGACTGGTATTTTTCTTCCAGGGAACACCTGGATCAGTTCAAAGCTAACCCGGCAAAGTATGCCCCGCAGTACGGCGGCTATTGTGCATATGGTTTATCAAACGGGTATAAAGCACCTACTAACGCCGATGCATGGACGATCACTGATGGCAAACTCTACCTGAACTATAACCTGGAGGTAAGGGACGAATGGAACAAGCAAAGAGCTGAAAGAATAAAAAAAGCCGACCAAAACTGGCCGGCTGTTAAAAACAAGAAATAGCTCAAAATAATCAGGCAAACTGGCGGCGCTTTTTAGCAGCCGCCTTTTTTTCATAAAACAGTTCATACTCTTTCATCACTCTTAGTATTTCTGCCACACCCCATGCCTGGGCCACACAACCTTTTGGTGAATGCGGTGCAGCTGCATCAAATATTTCTGATACCGAACCAATGCAACCCTCCTCCAGGTGATATGCGAAATCATCCACCAGCTTTTTTATCTGGGGCTTTTTAGTTTTTAATTTCACCAACGCATCAATATAAGGCCCCAGCAGCCAGCTCCACACTGTACCCTGGTGATAGGCCGCATCCCGGTGCCATTGATCCCCTTTATACCCGCTGATATAATGAATATCCCCGGGTGACAAACTTCTTAATCCAACAGGTGTATACAGGTTTATTTCAACTGCTTTTAAAACAGCTTTTGCTTTTTTTGTATCATCAATTAAAACATAAGGCAGGCTGAGGGCAAAAAGCTGGTTGGGTCTTAATTCAGTACTTGAAATATTATTCTCATCAATGTTGTCGTACAAATAACCACCAGCTGCATACCAGTATCTGTCATTGAAACACTGCTTTGTTTTCGCTGCAGTTATTTCAATGGCAGCAGCCTGTTCCAATTCATTGTTTAATATCAATAACTCAGAGAATATTTTTAACGCATTGTACCAAAGCGCCTGTATCTCCACTGGCTTACCCATACGGGGTGTTACCACCCAATCACCGACCCTTGCATCCATCCAGGTAAGTTGCTGACCTTTTTCACCGGCATACAGCAGCCCGTCATCATCCATGTGGATGTGATACCTTGTTCCTTTAAAATGCCAATCGATTATTATTTTTAATACAGGCAAGAGCTCATTCAATATAAAAATTTTATCTCCCGTTGCATCCAGGTATTTTTTTATCGCTATAAAATACCAGAGTGTTCCATCCACGTTATTGTATTCCGGGGGATCTTTTTCCTGGAAACGGTTAGGCAACATGCCCATACTTACACTTTGAGCAAAAGCTGCAAGGATCTTTTTTGCATCTTCAAAACGCCCTGTACTTAACGTTAAGCCAGGTAAAGCGATCATGGTATCTCTTCCCCAATCGGTAAACCAATGATATCCTGCGATCACTGTTTTAAGATCATCACTGCGTTTTACTATGAACTGGTCCGCTGCTAATACCAGTTGCTGCAACAGTGCATCTTTTGATTGACCTTTGAGTAAAGCTTTTCGCCGCTTTTCTTCCTGCTTAAATAATGTACATGCATTTTTGCCGGAAGTATTTTCTGTGGAGATGATAATGCCTAACGAATCACCCTCTTTCAACTCAACAGAAAATACACCATGATTTAAGAGGTCTTCTGTATAATCAAGTCCCCGTTCTTTTTCTTCACCGTAAGTAAAATTTTTAAACCAGGCCGGGTTATGCCGGTAAGAGGAACCAGGCACATAGACATACAGGTTTACATTGCCATCCGGCTGGTTATAAAAAGTTCCGTTCTCAAAATTTACATCCCAGTGTATCCTGTCACTTTCATGTTCCAGTGAATGATAACCCCTTGCTGCTACCAGCGGCAGCAGTTCCAGTGTAAATGCGGCAGGTGACCGCAATACATCATACATGACGATCACTGTATTTTCACCATGCAGCATTGCAATGGTCTTCTTAATTTCAATAGCACCTGACCTGTATATCCATTCAGGAAAAATTTTCTTTGAAAAGCTTTGCAGGAAGCGATAGCCTTCCGGGTGAACAACATCTTCGTTATACAGGTTACAGCCCAGCTCCATCCTGGCGTTATCCGTCACAATTGTTTCATCTAATTTAGAAAGCAGCACCATCCTGCCTGTTGGTGGTTTTATCGCTGCAACCAACAGGCCATGATACCTTCTTGTATGTGCACCAATTAACGTAGAACTGCTCCATCCGCCCAGGCCATTTGTTTCAAGCCATTCATATTGTATGGCATCCTGGAAATTCTGCAATACCTGTTTATCTTTTTTAAGTAGCATAGATCATTCTTTACAAAAAAGTAAAACTCAGTTGCAGCCGGCGGATAAGACAATACAATTAGATGAGATAAATTATCCGGGCTGGCATTGTGTAAACCTGCTGTTATGCATGTACTGCAGCAGGCTCTGTTACATGCTGTTTTTCTTCCTGGTTGCTGATGCTGTTTATAAGCGTTGCGATCACTCCTGTCCAACCTGTTTGATGAGAAGCGCCCACTCCTCTTGCTGTATCGCCATGAAAATACTCATAGAATAAAATAAGATCGTTAAAATGTGTATCAGTGTAAATGTCATAATTGTCATTTACAGGCCGGTGACCATCGGCATCTTTTTGAAAAATGGAAACAAGTCTCTCTGAAATCTTACCCGCCACTTCCTGCAGCGTAAGCAGGTTACCGCTGCCTGTTGGGAAATCCACTTTGCAGTCGTCTTTATAATAAACGGCGTATTGCTGCAGTGCCCTGATCAGTAAATAATTCATGGGCATCCAAACAGGGCCACGCCAGTTGCTGTTGCCGCCAAACAATGCACTTGTTCCTTCAGCAGGCTGATAATCCAAACCAAATTCCTGTCCATCAATATTTATACTGTAACCCTGTTCATGAATTTTTGAAATGGAGCGTATGCCACCCTTGCTTAAAAATTCTTTTTCATCCAGCAACGCTTTTAATAATTTTTCAAGACGTTCCCTTGGTACCAGCGACAATAAAATATCATCATGTTCTTTTAACTCTTCTATCACCAGGTACTCATTGTTCTTTTCCCTGTACTTCTGGAACCATTTTAAGCGGTTGTAAAAATCAGGCACCTTCGCCAGCAGGTCTTTCTTAATGACAAATACGGCGAACAAAGTAGACAAGCCAACCAATGACCGGACCTTTAACGGTATATACCTTCCCCCGGGCAATGAAAGCACATCATAGAAAAATCCTTCTTCCTCATCCCAGCTACCCGTCCAGTTGGCGCCAATGCGGTTAAGTGATTCAGCGATGTAAACAAAATGCTCAAAGAATTTTGTTGTTACATCTTCATACGATGGATTGTATTGTGATATCTCCAGTGCCATCTCCAGCATGTTCAGGCAATACAAAGCCATCCAGCTGGTACCATCCGCCTGCTCCAGGTGACCGCCACCGGGAATGGTATTACTCCTGTCAAACACGCCAATATTATCCAATCCTAAAAAACCGCCTTCAAATACATTGTTGCCTTTTGCATCTTTCCTGTTTACCCACCAGGTGAAGTTGATCAGCAATTTTTGAAATGTCTTTTCTAAAAAAGCAATATCACCAACACCCGTTCTTTCCTTATCAATTTTATATACCTGCAGGCAGCTCCATGCATGCACCGGCGGGTTTACATCACTAAAGGCCCATTCGTATGCAGGCAACTGTCCATTTGGCCGCATATACCATTCCCGTAAGAAAAGTACCAGCTGGTTTTTGGCAAAATCTGCATCCACCATACTCAGCGGTACGCAATGAAAGGCCAGGTCCCATGCAGCATACCATGGATATTCCCATTTATCGGGCATGGAAATAATATCTTCATTATTCAATGTATGCCACTGGTGATTACGGCCGTGTTTTCTCGCCTCTGGTGGTGGTGGCTGACCAGGATCGCCATTTAGCCAGCGTGGAATATCAATACAATAATATTGTTTACTCCACAACATACCGGCCAATGCCTGTCTTTGTATGGCGACCAGTTCCTTATTATTTGCGGCTGTAATGTCTTTATAAAATTCATCTGCTTCTTTTATCCTGCTTTCAAAGACTTCATCAAAGGAGATATCAAACGGGCACCTGTCGATATAATGCTTGCTCAGCCTTAGCTTTACTGTTACTGACCCATTACCTTCAATGGTAAATTCATACATGGGTGCTGCCTTGGTTCCCTGTTTTCTTTCTGTAAAGGGATCAAAATTCTTCTCCAGCACTGCTCCATGAAAAGCATCTTTTACAAATACGCTTGTATTGGGTTGCCCGTATAACCTTTCTTTATTTGTTTCATTTTCCGTAAACAATGTCCTTGCCGTTGTATCAAAATAAAAATGATAATCCCCTTCCCAGTAATGATCTGCCTTTATATGACCGTAATCATCGCCGCCATGCTTCAGGTTCATGACAGGTCTTTCATGCATCAGTCCAAAGCTCCAGAGGTTCCTGAACCACAAGGTGGGCAGCAGTGCTATATATGCAGGGTCGTTACCACGATTATAAATGGTAACACGGATCAAAATATCTTCTGTATCTGCTTTTGCATACTCGGTAAATACATCAAAATATTTGTTATCATTGAACACACCGGTATCCAGTAATTCATATTCCTTCTCCAGCCTGTTGCGTTGCCGGTTCGTCTCCAGCAGGTCAGTGTAAGGAAATGCAGCCTGCGGGTATTTATACAAATGTTTCATGTACGAATGCGTGGGCGTACTGTCCAGGTAATAATACAGTTCCTTTACATCTTCTCCATGGTTGCCTTCATTACCGGTAAGACCAAACAAACGTTCTTTTAATATTGGATCCTTCCCATTCCACATGGCAAGGGCAAAACAGATATGCTGCTGTTCATCACTGATACCGGCAATACCATCTTCACCCCAGCGGTACACCCGGCTTCGTGCATGATCATGCGGAAAATAATCCCATGCATTACCCTGTTCGCTGTAATCTTCTCTTACGGTACCCCACTGGCGTTCGCTTAAATATGGACCCCAGCGTTTCCATTTACTACCGGTGAGGCGTAGTTGTTCTGCATTCATTTTTTTTATTCTAAGAGTTGAAAAGAGAAAAAGAAAAATATATTCAAAGGAAAAAAGAGGAAAACAATAACGGGAACTGGCATTTATAACTATTCATTTCCTCTTATGATCTCTTTATTATCCATTATCTTCAAAACCGGGATATAATGTCATACCGCCATCCACGAATAAGGTAGTACCATTGATATAATCTGCATCATCGCTGGCTAAGAACACGGCAGCTTTGCCAATATCTTCCACCTGGCCAATTCGCTTTTCAGGAATAAGTCTTAATAAATTTTGCAAATGAGCAGCTGTATCCCATGCATCTTTATTGATAGGCGTTGCGATGGCGCCGGGTGCGATGGAATTGATCCTTATTTTATGCGGAGCGTATTCCTGTGCAATGGTTTTCATCATGAGCATCACACCACCCTTGCTGGCTGCATAGTTGGCATGACCAGCCCAGGGAATTACCTCATGCACACTGCTCATACAGATTATCTTACCCGCTGCTTTTGAAACACCGTTCACTCCTTTTGCCAGGAACATTTTTATCGCTTCCCTTGCACATAAGAACTGGCCGGTAAGATTTACACCAATCACAAAGTTCCATTGCTCCAGTGTCATCTCGGTAAACTTTGCATCCCTTTGCAGCCCTGCGTTATTTACCAGTATGTCCACACGGCCAAACTCGTCCCCGGCAAATTTGAACATGGCGATCACTTCGTCTTCCTTACTTACATCTGCTTTAAAAGCTACCGCCTTGTTGCCTTCTGCAATAATATCTGCCACCACTTCATCTGCCATCGTCTTTGCTGCATCCACCGGGTAATTCACAATGACCGTAGCACCTGCCCTTGCCATTTCTTTTGCACAGCCGGCACCGATACCGCTGCTGCTGCCGGTGATGACAGCTATCTGTCCTTCTAATTTTCTTTTTTGTTCCATATAAATTTTAATAAAGGTTATTGATGTATGTACTGCCTGTTTTATATTTCTCTAAGTTAAACCGGATAAGACTTAATTCAAGGTCTGTAAGAATATTCAGGTAATTATGATAAGCTGATTCATTACATGGATATGGATTACCGGCAGCCTTTGCCTTCTTTGTCAGCGTATCTTCTTTACCCATATAGTAAAAATAATCGGCACTCTGCAGTTTTCCCCATGTTTCTGTCATGCTTTCATTGTCACCGGAATAAACTGAATTGCAGAGACTGTATATCTTCCGTAAGGTATTATGCTGTTCCATTGTTTCACACCATACACAATTATCTGCAGACCTGTCCTCCCAGGAAATGGTTTGCGGCACGTCGTAAACACCAACAGGATAATGATCAGCCAGCACCGCTGAAGGCGTACTGAAAGAATAGTTTTCATCCATTAATATATGTTCCGGCAAAGCTTTTAAAAAGTCAAATATGCCGGTGGATGCTTTCTTGTGAATCCCAAAGGTTTCATAATCCAGGAACAAATTGAGATTACCATCCGCATGACCATGTATCCATGCTGCAAATTTCTCTGCCGTCAGTGGGTATTCGTTCCAGTTAGTGTCATCAAAACGAAAGGCAATATCATCAGACATGTTTACATTGCGTAACAGTAAACCAAAATCTCCATTGCCCGGTGCTGCATATACCTGGTTCGGCGTTCTGCCATCCAGTATCCTTTGAGAACCTTCACAAAGCAATCCCTTATAGCCAAGCTTTGCAATAAATACTGCCAGCTCATTATTATAGATCAACTCTGTGTTCCTGAATACGGAAGGCTCGGTACCGAGTAACCGTTTTACGATTGCATCGTGTTTTTTTACCTGCCGTTCAAATTCCGGTTTTGAATGCAGCCAGCTTAAAGAATTATAGTACGTTTCTGCGAGTATCTCCGCATTGCCTGTCTTAACTATCTTCCTGAATGAGTGAAGCACATCCGGCCGGTACCTGTCCAGTATCTCCAGTGTAACACCACTGATGGAAAAAGCGATCTTAAATTTCCCGGCATATTGTTTTAACAAGGCATAAATGATCTCATTTGCCGGCAGGTAACACTCATCTGCTATTACATTGATGGCTTTTTTTGTGGCTTCTGTATCAATGTAAGAATGTATAACATTCACATCCTTTAGTTCATAATGATGCAGCCGGTATGGTTGATGTACTTTAAAGTACAATGTTACTGATGGCATGTGCAGATCATTTGGGTTTGCAATCTCAGGAGAGAATCAAAAGCGGGGAAAAAGCCCTGTTCAAAATACAGGGCCTGCCCGGTAACCTTACACTCACTTGTCAAATTCATCCGCTTTAGTTGTTTTTACAGGATACAAAATTATTAAGACGGGTAAATTTTCTATGTCGTTCGTGCTACAATAACAAATAATTAATTCATCATATTGGGTGCACTTATTTCTATACGCTTACGGTTGTAAAAAAGTAAGCCGGTATCACGCAATTCATTCAGCAATGTAGTGACGCTCTGGCGGGACGTTGAAATGATACCGGCAATATCATTGTGTGTTAAATAATTATTCAGTACAATTTTATCACCGTTACGGTCTCCTTCACGGTGGGCCCAGTCTTTAAAAAAACTAATGAGCCTGCTTTTTGCATCTTTAAATACCAGGTTGCTGTGCCTGTTCTCCAGCCGGCGGAACTTACTGCCCACCTGTGCTGCATAATTCATGGCAAGCATCGGGTTTGCCTGCATCAGCTGCCTGAATTCATTTGAATTGAAAGAACAGACAACACAATTATCTGTGATAGCCTCTGCAAACTCATCTTCAGATATACCTCCATCCAGGGTCACATCGCCAAATACTTCATCCCTGCCCAGTATTTCCTTGATGAGTTCATCACCACGGTCATCCACCTCGCTTACCTTGATCTTTCCTTTCAGCACCAGGTAGATCCGGCTTGCAAAACCATCTTCGAGGTAAATGCTCTCTCCTTTCTTCACATTTTTGATTTTTATTTTTTCGCATAATGACAGGATCTGTGCTTCATTCATTCCTGTTGTGAGTAAATGCTGTTTAAGGTACATGTACCTGATCTCGGTATACATAATTGAAAGGTTTTAGATTTAGTATTTTTTGTTTCGTAGTCGTGTTGGCATTTATTTTTTTTCGAGTTTTTCGATAAACTCATTTTTTGAAGTAACGCCTGCAACAAAATCGATCACATCTCCATCCTGGAAAAACAATATTGTTGGCAGTTCCATAATACCATATTGTTCTTTCAGCACCGGCTCCTCGTCAATATTTACGGAATAAAAAGCTGCTTTGCTTTTATATGCCCTGGAGAGTTCATCAAAAACGGGCATCATCATCTGGCAGGCGCCGCTCCATTCTGCAAAGAACTGAACCACGCTCAGGTTGCTGTTACGGATAACCTGCCGATCAAAATTTTTCTGTGTTACTGTTGTGTTCATTTTTTATTTTCCGGGTTTGCCCTATATAAGTCGAACGGCGTGCCAAAGAAATTTTTATACCCCTTGAAACCGGCTGTAACCCTTGCTGGCATTGGGATACAAAAATTTTTATAACTACGAATAAATTCGTTTATAACATGGTTATTTCCCAATTAGTTGGGAGCTTCCCAATTAATTGGGATTGGGAATTTGGGAATTGCCTGGTGCTGAATAAACTGTTATAAATCCTCCGGCTGTCCTGTACACGACAGACCACCTGTATGCGAACTAGTAGTTTTGAATTATGATCAACTATTACTAAAATGAAAATTACATCTTCCGTACGCAGTGCAATGGCCGGCGGTTTCACGGTAAGTTTTCTTGGCTCACTTCCGCCTGGTGCGATGACGATCACTTCCGTGTTTATTGTATCAGGAAAAGGTATTGCAGCTGCATGGTCCTACTCTCTTGGCTCAATGATCGCAGAGCTGATCATTGTATGGCTTGTGCTGTATGCTATGGGATGGCTGCGGAAATGGCGGCACTTATTTTTCTGGCTTGAACTTTTTACAGCCGCCATGCTGGCATTAATGACCATCGCCTGCTTTTATGCAGCGGGCAGCAAAACAGGCGCTGCGTTCACCGGCTTTGATTATGGATTTACGCCTTTTGTTACTGGCTTTATGTTGAGCATTCTTAACCCGATACATATTTCATTCTGGATGGGTTGGAGCCTTGTGCTGATGAATAAAAATGTATTGAAGCCTTCTGGGAAAAATCATTACGGCTATCTTGCCGGTATAGGGAGCGGAAGCCTGCTTGGATTTGCGGTATATATCAATGGTGGTAATTATATCATTGAAACTTTCAGCAAAAACCAAAGCATCATTTCATTGCTGGCAGGATTTCTTTTACTGTTTATTTGCTGCATGCAGGTAAAGAAGATGGTATTACAACCGGCAAGATCCAGGTACACAAATTACTTTGAAAGAAAATAAGTAACCAGCATATTATTTCTCCCGCTTTATTCCCAGCTTCTTCATCCTCGCTTCCAGCGTGGTTGCATTTAACCCGAGAATTTTGGCAGCACCCTTCTCTCCGCTCACCTTCCAGCCCGTTTGTTTTAATACGGTGAGTATATGTTCCCTTTCCATTTCTTCCATTGATCTTGCAGCGGTGGGCTCTGGTTTTATACCGGTATTTTTTTGAGCAGGTATCCAGTTACCATATTCAAGGGTATCGTTTGCCGTTAGTATGATGGCTCTTTCAACAACATTTTCCAATTCCCGTATATTACCCGGCCAGTTGTAAGCAGTCAATGCATCCATTGCCTGCGGTGAAACATGGGTGATCTTTTTTCCCATGCGCCCTTCATACTTCTGTATAAAATGTTTTACGAGCAGCGGGATATCTTCTTTCCTGTCACGTAACGGTGGCGTATGTATGGGAAAAACATTCAGGCGGTAATACAGGTCTTCCCGGAATTCTTTCTTTTCAATAGCCTGCTGCAGGTGCCTGTTGGTGGCAGCGATCACCCTTACATTCACCTTAAAAGTTTTGGGATTTCCCAGCCGTTCAAATTCACCTTCCTGGAGTACCCGTAATAGTTTTGCCTGCAGTTCAAAAGGCAGTTCCCCGATCTCATCCAGGAAAATGGTGCCCACATCTGCCAGTTCGAAGCGGCCGATCTTCCTGTCCAGTGCGCCGGTAAAAGCCCCTCTTTCATGACCGAACAATTCACTTTCGATCAAATTGGCTGGTAGTGTGGCGCAGTTGACTTTTACCAGCGGCCGCTTACTCCGGTTACTGATATGATGTACTGCCCTTGCGAGTAGTTCTTTTCCTGTTCCTGATTCGCCCATTATTAAAACGGTCGCATCTGTTGAAGCAACCTGTTCTATCTGCTGGAGTACTTTATGAAAGGTCTTGCTGTTGCTGACGATCTCTTCAAAATTGTGGGAGAGTTTTATTTCTTCCTGCAGGTATTGGTTCTGCGCTTTTAACCTGGCCTGTTCCTTTTCCATCAATACCTGTTCGGTGATATCGATGAACATGGTACGGGTGTATAGCCCACCCGGGTCAGGATTACTCCACCATTGTATCCAGATGGGCTGCCCGTTATCTTTTCTCCTTAACTCCAGTACCACGCCGCTTGTATCCGTACCACGGCCAACGGATTCAAACGCTTCTTTTGCCCGGCGTTTTGCATCCGGTGTATCCGGTACTAACGATAAGCCATAGGTGTTTAATACCTCTTCGGGTTTTACACCCAGTATCCGCAGTGCCGCCCGGTTAGCTTTTATAAACTTTGAATCGATGCCTTCGTGTACGTATGCAATCGGTGCTTCTTCAAACAGGTCACGGAAACGTTCTTCACTTTCTGCCAGTAACTGCTGCAGTTCCGCATTGGCTTTTTCCAGTTTCTTCAATGCATCCAGCCGGTCGATCTCCGCACCAGCCCGTGAAGCAAATATTTCCAGGATGGAAGTCTGGTTCTGGTCATTGCTCATCGGCATTTCATCCAGTCCTGCTATATGCCCCAACACTTCTCCTGTACCCGGGCTGTATATGGGCACTGCAACATATGACTGTATTCCTTTTTCCTTCGGGAACTGTTTCTCCAGTTCATCCGGGCAGAAAAAGTTCCGGCCTTTCATTACAATCTCACAGGGTGTGCCGTCCAGATCATACTCAACGTTTTCTAAAAGCTCCTGCTGATCAACATAGGCCAACGTTCTTAACCTGGTCTTTTCTTCATTGGCACATTCTGTTATTAATGCATAGCGGACTCCCAGCGCTGCAGTTACATGCTTTGCCAATTCTTTAAAATAATCTTCCCCAGTTAAGCCGGCGGTGGCTTCCGAGATCATTTTCAATATCTCTTCTTCCATTTTTTTCCGCCGCAGGTCCCTCACCACGCTGCAGGCATATTCCTTACCTGCAAATTCAATAAAGTTATTGGTGATTTCCACTTCATATTCATAACCGTTCTTGTGCCGGTGAAAAGTTTGAAGTGTTACCTTTTTTTCCTTCTTAACCTGTTTCCAGTGATTCACCCAGGTCTTTTCATTTTCCGTGGGGTTGATATCATAGATCGTTTTTTTCAACAACTCTTCTTTTGAGTAGCCAATGGTCTTACAGGCTGACTGGTTTACCTGTATGATGTTGGCCCTGTTATCAATCCAGTAAATATCTTCCTGTAAATTTTCAAGTGTGTACCGGTACAGTTCATTTTCTTTTTTCTCATTATTTGCATAACGCACAATGCTACAGGAAAATTCCTGTCCTTCAAACTCAATAAAATTACCGGTGATCTCCACATCATATAAATGACCATCCTTGTGACGGTGCTGTGCTTCGAAAACCAGTTTCCTGGACTTTTTCAATTTTTTCCAAAACACAGCAAAGTCCTGAACGATAGAGGAAGCATTTAATTCAGGCACCCGCATGGAGGTAAGTTCTTCTGCAGAACGGCCGGTCATAACCGTGGCAGCCTTGTTTACCTGTATAATACAGCCTTCCGCATTTACCCAGAAAACGCCTTCGTTAAGATTTTCCATTGTAAAATGCGAAAGCTCAATATTCTTACTTAATTCTACTGGTAATGGTGGCTGCATTGGACTATTTTATCAGCAAAACAATATGGTTTATATTAAAGACAAAAATCAAAACCGGCTGGTTTGTCAGGCTACGGACAGAACAATAGTTCTTAACGTTCCTGCAGTGATGCTCTATAAAGTTATTAGTTTTTTTTAACAGTAAACCTTCATTTAATGTATACCTGCCGACAAACTGCCGCCCCGCTGCAATGTAACATTGTGGTAAATTATTCAACGGCATTTATTCCCGGGGAACATTTCTAAAAAAGACAGCTTAAAAAATGAAAAAGATCTTAACAACACTCACCATTTGCATTTTGGCCTCTGCATCCCTGCTTGCACAGGAACCTTTGAGGAAGAAACATTTTAATCTTGAGAACGGTCTTGCCATACAGGGTTATGACCCGGTTGCCTACTTTACAAAGAACAAGGCAGTAAAGGGCAAAAAAGAATTTTCTACTTACTACCAGGGCAGCACCTATTACTTTTCTTCTGCTGAAAATAAAGAAGCATTTAAAAACAACCCTTCCAAATACGAACCCGAATATGGTGGCTGGTGTGCCTATGCTATGGGTGCGAAAGGAGAAAAAGTAGCGATAGATCCTGAAACTTTTAAAATCACCAATGGTAAACTGTATCTTTTTTATAACAAGTTTTTTAATAACACTTTAAAAGACTGGAATAAAGACGAAAATAACCTGCATACAAAGGCAGATGCCAACTGGAGCAAATTATTTCATTAATCAATAAAACGCTTACCATGTCATTTAATCTTTCAGCAACGGGTATATGGTTATTAAGACTGCTTGCAGCGATCATCATGCTTCAAACACTGTACTTTAAATTCAGTGCAGCGGAAGAGTCGGTGTATATTTTTTCAAAGCTGGGGATGGAGCCCTATGGGAGGATCGGGATCGGGATACTTGAACTGGTTGCTTCTGTGCTTATCCTTTATCCCCGGACAACCGTTTTTGGAGCCGTGCTTGCTGCCGGTTTAATGGCAGGTGCATTGTTCTTCCATATTACAAAGCTGGGAATAGAAGTGCAGGATGATCACGGGCAGCTGTTCATTTATGCATTGCTGGTTCTTATATCATCCATCATACTTATTGTTATATACAGGCAACAATTGTTCAGTCTTATAAAGTTTAAAACGAATTGAGACATATGAAATTCAGAGGAGTATTGATGATACTTTTATTATTGGTTGCAATAACAGGTTACAGCCAGTCAAAGAACGGCAACCGTATCAACCAGTTTGCAGACCTGGCGGGCACTATTGGCAGTTCGAGGGGAACGGTTGCACTTTCTTATGTTTACAACTGGAAACTGGGCAACAAACAAAAATGGGAAGCCGGGCTGGGTATCCGTTCCACCACTGCATTTGGAGTAAAACAGGAATACACTACCGCTCCTGCAAGACTTGCAAGATCAACCACCATACCTTTTGTAATTGTATTTGCCGGCCAGGAAACAAAGAACTGGGATACGCTTACTGTACAAAGACCGCTGGTGAATTCTGTAAACATCTCAGCAAATTTTGGATACAATTTCAGCAGTCGCTGGAGTGCAGGATTTAATATAGACCTGCTTGGTTTTACTTTCGGCAGGAAAACTTCCGCCATCCTTACAAACAATGGCATTACTAAAACAGAAATGGTCTCCAAACCGGCAGCTTTTAATTTATTGCTGACAGGCGACCTGGATTATGGCAATTTAAATTCAGAGTTTTTTGTAAAATATAAAATTGACAGGCGCTGGAGCGTACGGGGCATCTACCAGTTTTATTTCAGCGAATACAAAACCACCTCCATTAAACAAATTGCCCCGGATGGCACAGCCGTTAACAGGTTCCGGCAAAAGGGAAACAATTTTGGCGCAGGGTTATCCTATAATTTTTAAAGTGTTATCATGAAAAAAATATTTATCTTTTTGCTCGTAGTTGCAGCAGTATCGGCAGGCTGCAAAAAAGAGAAAACAAGTACATCGGATATTTCAATGGACCCGGTTGATACAACAGCTCAACTAAAATTCAGGGGCATATTTTCAAGCGGGCCTTATGGCAATACCAGTGGCGTTGCCAGGATCTATACAAAAAACAACGCATACACGCTGGTGCTGGACAGTTTTTCTGTTTCCAGCGGCCCTGACCTGCATGTGTATATTTCAAAAGAAAAGCAACCAGTGAATTTCATTGACCTCGGTGTATTAAGAACAACAAATGGCACACAGGTTTATACGATACAGGGCATGCCGGATTTTATGCAATATAATTTTGCGCTTATCCATTGCCAGCAATTCAACCACCTGTTTGGAAGTGCCAGTCTTCAATAAAAATGAAAATTCTGTTTACGATAGTATATTTTTGGGCGGCTACCGGTATTGCAACAGCGCAAACTTATCATCTCCGTGATGACAGCTCCACTGTACAATTCAGTATTAAAAATTTTGGACTTACAGTAACGGGGAGTTTTAAAGGACTGGAAGGGAAGATCATTTTCAATCCTGCTGATGCAGCCACAGCAAGCTTTGAATCAAGTGTAACCGCCGCATCTGTCAATACCGGTAATAACACCAGGGATAATCACCTTAAAAAAGAAGATTATTTTGATATCCAAAACTATCCCCGGCTGACATTCGTATCTTCAAAAGTTTCAGGCAACGGGCAAAATTATATAATGGAAGGAAAACTCACTATAAAAGGTATTACTAAAAGCATCAGCTTTCCTTTTACAGTAACCGCCACCACAACAGGGCTGCGTTTTACCGGGCAATTCAGGATAAACAGGCGGGATTTTAAAGTAGGTGGTGGCAGTCTTATTTTGTCGGATGAACTTACCGTAACACTAAACGTATTAGCCGTAAAATAAAATTTATGAACAAAGAACCTGTACACTTAAAAGAAGCCATCCAAAAAGTTTTTGCACAATTAGGCCTCGTTTTGAATGAGCTTTCAGATGAGGTTTATTGTAAACCCAGTAATCACCTGTTCAAAGCCACCATCGGGCAGCATGTAAGGCATATCATAGAACTGTTTATTGAATTAGATAAAGGCTATGAAACAGGGCTGGTGAATTATGAAAAAAGAAAAAGAGATTACAGGATAGAAACAAACAGGTTTTTTGCAGCCTCCCTGCTGGATGAATTGCTGAATACATTCAACAGGATGGATAAACAATTAATGCTGGAAGCCGGCTTTACTGCTGACAAAGACGACATCATTCATATACACACCAATTACTACAGGGAACTTGCTTATAATATAGAGCACACCATTCATCACATGGCGTTGATAAGAGTTGGTATAAATGAATTATCCACTATTGAAATGGATGAAAATTTTGGTATTGCATCCGCCACCGTTAAATACAGGAAAGCATGTGCACAGTAACTTATATACCATCCAGGCATGGTTGCTTTCTTACCTCCAGCAGGGATGAAAACATAAAAAGACCAACTGCGGCTGCACCGGCCATCTGCAGGATCAATGACATGGATCTTATTTATCCAAAAGATACCAAAGCAAACGGAAGCTGGATCGCCTGCACACAGGCAGGCAATGCTGCTGTATTACTGAATGGTGGTTTTGAAAAACATATCCCCTCCCCGCCCTACCGTAAAAGCCGTGGACTGGTCTTTCTTGACATTATCTCCAGTACACAGCCGCTGCATTATTTCGCATCGGCCGACCTTGAAAAAATAGAGCCGTTTACGCTGGTGCTTTTTATTGCGGGGCAGTTATTTGAAACAAGATGGGATGGGATTCAAAAACATACCATACAACTTGATGAAAACATTCCGCATATCTGGAGCAGTGTTACTTTATATACAACGGAGATCATTGAAAAAAGAAGATCCTGGTTCCGGGAATGGATAAAAAACAGTGCAGTTGCTTCAGCAAGATCAATTTTAAATTTCCACCGTTTTGCAGGTGATGGTGATACAACCAACAGCATACGGATGAACCGTGACAATGAAATGCTCACGGTGAGCATCACCAGCATTGACATCCGCCCGGATGCTGCAACGATGGAACATTTTGACCTGAAAGAAAATAAACATTCCATACAATCACTGGTACCCGAAACAGTATTAGAACAACCGAAATTGCTATGCTAAAAAAATTAAGAAGACAAACCTGGTTCATTAAACTTTTTAACTGGGAATACTGGCCATTCAATGTTGTATATGGTCCGTTGTATTTTTATTGGCTATGGCTTATCATAAGATCGAGATCGGTCTTCTTCTTTAATACAGCCAATCCATTGATAAAAAATGGTGGTTTCCTGCTGGAGAGCAAGAAAGAAATTTATGATATGATGCCGGAAGAATATTATCCTGCCACTTTGTTATTTAAACCCGGAACCGCTGCAGCTGATATATTACAAAATATGAAAGCAAAAGGCATGGCATTTCCTGTAATTGCCAAGCCTGATATCGGCATGAGGGGAATGCTGGTGCAAAAAATTAATTCAGCAAAGGAATTAGATAATTATTTACTGAATACAAAGGTTGATTTTTTAATACAGGATTATATTGACTATGAAAACGAAGTGGGCATATTTTATTATCGTTACCCCGGGGCAACAACGGGACATATATCGGGGATCGTTGGAAAAGAGTTGCTCACAATTACAGGTGATGGCTCTTCAACAATAGAAGAAATATTAATGCAGGACCAGCGCTTTATTTTACAGCTGCCTGTTTTAAAAGAAACTCACGGGGAAATACTGAAACGTGTTTTACAAAAAGAGGAGCGGCATTTACTGGTGCCCTATGGCAATCACTGCCGGGGCAGCAAATTCCTGGATGTGAGCAACCTTATTGATGAAGAGCTGGTGCATGCGATCGATGCCGTTTGCAGGCAGGTACCTGAATTTTATTTTGGCCGCATGGATATACGTTATAAAAGCTGGGAAGACCTGAAGAAAGGAAAGCATTTTTCTATCATTGAATTAAACGGTGCCGGCAGCGAACCAACCCACATGTATGATCCCCGGCATTCTATATTTTTTGCGTGGAAAGAGATCATCCGGCACTGGAATATTTTGTACCGTATCAGCAAACTCAACCACCAGCGCAAAAAATTACCTTATATGAATTTTTATTCAGGCATCAGGATGCTGAAAGAAAATGCTGCCTATGTAAAAACGATCAATTTTAATTTGAGGGAGGTTTCGTAAGTATACACAATGGCAATAGAACACGAAGGCTTTGAATGCACGGCTTATAAACAGGTCATCCTTCAGAAAGGCAATATTTCACAATGGTGCCCCAACTGCAATAAATGACATATTACCCCGGTCGTTTCTGATGCTTTGATCCCGTTAACCCTTAAGATCTTATCACAATCCTGCAGGTCGAAATTGATCACTGCTGACGGAAATATTGCCTGCAGTGATCTAACTACTTTTCGACTTTCTGCCTTCGTCTTTACATTTGTTTTATAAATCTCCAGCATGGTTGTATGATTTGGTTATCAGATCAGTTATAATCCAGCATAAGTTTTACAACATGTTCAAACTTCCTGCCATACTCGGTCCTTATCCGTTGAAGACATTCATCAATGATATATTGTCCAGCCAAATTGTTGTGGGTAACCAGTTTTGAATACCTGGTAATTTCTTTTTCCTGGTTTGAAGAAGAAGGCTTACCAATAATATGCAGTTCATCCAATAATACTTCATTGACCCGTCCGCTGGGAATAATGTGCAGACCATATTTTGTTTTTACAGGCTGGTCATTTTTTGAAAAGCTCTCTATAGATCCCGGGAAGGTCCTGTTATAAGTATCCATCACGGCAGCCAGGTTAAATTCACTGATACCGTCTTCAAGCAGCACACCAAGTGTACGATTCTTCCTGAAGATGATCTTCTTACCAACAGCCAGTTTGTCTTTAAACCTGAATGTAGTGCTGTGGTGTACTCTTTTGGGAGATGAAGCCGGATAAGCTATATTATTCATAACAGCTTTCATAGTCCCGGCTCCGAACAATGCATCGATCACCAGCAGGCTTCCTTCCACCGCATTGGAAACGCCGGCTGTACTGTACAGGTTGCCGCTGGTGGCCACACTGGTATTTTGCACCCAGTGCGGCCTGCTGAATTGCGAACTGATACCTGCATAATCAGCTGCATGGGCGGTGATAGGCTTCCCATCAAAAATACCGGTTGCAGCAGCCGTTGCCGCCCCATCACATACAGAAAGTATTTTTGTTTCTGTGGTATAATGCTTTTTGATCCAGTTAATAATCACAGGATCCTGGTGAACAGAATCACCCACTGCCAGGTAAGGAATAACGATCACATCCGGGAGGATCTGTAATGAATCTATGTCCGCAAAGCTGAGTTGAGGAAGCATATAAAAACCTTTTTTAACCACCACCGGGCATTTATTTTTTGCAATAATATAAACGTTGGCTTTCCCTGTATTATTAAAAAGATAATAAGGTGCCATCATATCAAAAAGTTCCGTACCGTCATTATTTGCAATAATGACAACGGTCTTTTTTGAGCTGTCATACCACGGAATTGTGTAGTTAAAATCATTAGAGCCGGTATAAGCCGGCATCCTGCCGAATTCTCTTATGGGACTACAGGCATTAAAGAGCAGGGCCGCAATTACGAGTGTAATTACAGCTCCCCGGAGCATTGTTGTACGCTTCATGTTATTTATGACTTTTCAAGATCCTTTGCAGTTGTCTTGCAGTTTTAAATCCGCATTTTGATGCGATATATTCTATTGTAAATTCAGGGTTATTGAGCATTGTTTTTGCAAACTCGATCCGCAGCAGTGTAAGGTATTCTAAAATGGTGGTGCCGGTTTTCTCTTTAAACACCCTGCTTAAATTCCGTGGACTCATCGATACAAGGCCTGCGAGTTCTTCTATAGAGTTATCGTCAGAAAGATGTTCTATCAGGTGGTCCTGTACTATGTGAATATTCGGATTGATGTGATTCCGGTAGTCGAGGTAAATGCTTTTTTGTGTATGATTATGATTTCTCCGGTGATACAC
Source organism: Ferruginibacter sp. (assembly GCA_047600665.1). Classification (GTDB taxonomy): domain Bacteria; phylum Bacteroidota; class Bacteroidia; order Chitinophagales; family Chitinophagaceae; genus Ferruginibacter. Next base: position 290,662 of record JASGKJ010000001.1, on the reverse strand, counting down.
CACCAAACCTCTCGCCACTTTATGAGTGAACAAGGCGCCTTTCAGTTCTTCCAGTATTGCAAGAGCCAGGTCAATACCTGCACTAATACCTGCACTTGTATAAACGTTGTTGCTTTTTTTAAAAAGAATATCGGAGATCACCTTTGCCGTTGGAAATTCTGCCTGCATTTCCTCTATCCGCCGCCAGTGCGTGGTGCATTCGGTATCTTTTAATAAGCCCGCATGCCCCAGTGCAAAGGCTCCATTGCAAATAGAACAAACAAAAACACTTTTGTCCGCATTTTCTTTTAACCAGTTAAAGAATGGTCTTTCTGCTTTAAAGCCTAAACTGCTCACATACTTATTATCCATACCCGGCATAAAAATGTAATCTCCCTCCTGCAGTTCGGCCTCCCGGTAATTTTTAATATTTGAAAAAGAAAGTCCCGATGTGCTGATTACTTCTTCCTGGTAAGAATAATATTCAAGACTGAGTTCATAACCGTAAAATTTAGCTTCTGTAAATACCTGGAGTGGCCCCGCCAGGTCCAGCATTTCAACAGACGGAGGAATAATAAAGGCCATTTTTTTCATACTGTCATTTTAACTTAATGTAAAATTCGTTTTCATTTTTTTTATTGAAGAGACAACAGGACGTCAATTAAGGACAATCCTTAAAACACATTAAAGACATTATACTCCAGCCTGATGAAAAAACCATTTGGTGCTGTCCTTGACAAGGAAGCGCCTAACTCTTGTTTATACCCAATATCCACCCTGCCCTGGCTGTTAAAGATCAGCTGTGCCGATGGTGCAATTTCCAGATAATATTTTCCAGAACCCATATTTAACTGGCTTAAAAATTCAAGCATCAGGTTGAGATTGGTTTGCCTGTAATTTTTATACTGCTTTGGCAGCATCAGCTTTCCAACAGAAAAAGTATAGTTAAGCGCACGGCTGTTTTCTGTGCCGTAAACAAACTTATTGTTATTGCCGTTATCATAAGCTTCCGCAAAGGAAAGGCCGGATGATATGGCAACCTTTCTCAACAACTGGGTGGCAACCACACCCATTTCAAAACCTGTATTGTGTCCATACATATTAATTTCTTCCTGGTGAATATCGCTTTTATTAAAACTCCACCTGCCAAAAACAGCCATACGAAAATGCCGTTGTGTGGCATCCCTGCTTAAAAACCTGTATTTGGTATAAATACTCCCCCCTTCAAAACCAAAATCTTTATTCCTGTTACTAAAGAACAGGTTGGCATGCGTCATCAATTTACCTGAAACACCCACCATAATTTCCGGGATAAAATGATAATTGATCTTAGATGTATTGAGCTCATCCATCAGCGAATGATCCATCCTGGCGCCAATACTTCCTGCAGCCATGTTGCTTGCCGGTTCAGTAACCGCAAACAACTCCTGTGCATTGCTGTGTAAGGTAAAAAAACACAGGAGTGTAATGAGCAGCATTTTCATTTTCAGCATTTGATAAGTTAAGAGATCGATTAAATGATTATATAAAATGTATTTGCTGCAGGCAATTCCCGTGGAATGTGATATTGTTTATATTCTTTCAAAGAAACAAAGCCTTTATTCAGTATTCGTATTTGCCGGGTTCCTTCCAGCTTCGCAGGCTTTTCATTCAAAATATAAAAAGACATATTGCCAACGTTCAAAACACCGCTTTGATCCACCAGCACCTTATTAAATGAAACGGTTGCCACAAAACCAGCAACTGAAAAGCCTGCAGTTTCAACTTTCTTTTTTATTTTATCAAAGTCCACATCAGTACCCGGCTTAAATGTTATTGCAAAAGTGTAGGTACTGATATCTGCTTCCACTGCATCAATAAAATCCAGTGTCTTCAGCGCCTTGTAGATGGCATTGCTGCACATACTGCAGGTTAAACCGCTTGCTTTTAGAGAAACACCAGCTACCTGCGGTTTTGCGGCCAGCACAAAAAAGGTGGCGATCACGAGGAAATATAGTTTCATATTATTACTATTTTTTGCAGGCAGGTTTCGGCCTGCAGGATTTATAATTTTATTATTGTTGTTCCGGCGGAAGCAGTTTTTACCTGCTTGTTTTGAGCTTATGCTGTTGCAGGAATAACAGGTAAATACCTATCGTAAAATCTATGGTCAGGCAAAATATATCATAGTGTGGCGGGATAAAACCTGGTGTGGCAAAAAATCCATAAGCCAGGTCCCAGCAGCCGTGCAGGAAAAACCCCAGCGCCATAACCGGTAAACTTTTTTTGGTGGCATAGTAAGCGATCAACAGGAAAATTATTGCCTGCACTGAAGTGATAAAAACTGCAGAAGTATCCCGCCAGGTAAAGCCGACATATAGAAAGCCGATACCGCAAAGCATGAGACCATAAAATAAGGATGTATTCAACTGCTTTACCAGTGACACAAGCAGTATCACCAGGAGTCCTGATAAAACCCCAATATTTGCTGCGATCATTGTCTTGTTTTTAATTTTATCAATTTGACTGGATACGTTCAAATATTTCTGTTCGTCCAAACAGCGATATACCTATGTACCCCCTCACTTTCAGATCCTCTCCCGCCCAGGTTATCCTGCAATCGTAAGTCTTGCCGCTTTCGGGGTCATAAATTTTACCACCGGTATAAGTTCCGTTGCTGTAAGAAAAATTTGACAACAGTTCAATACCAAGCAGTTCCCTGTTACGCAACGCTGCATCCGGGTTCCTGCTGTCTTTCCGGTGGACAGACAGCCATACTGATCTTCCAAAAAAATGGTCTCCTTTTTTATACACCTGCAGTTTTGCATCTTTCTTAGGCGACCAATAGAGGCCTACTATTTTGTCAGTTTCCTTTACAGGCACCTGTGAAAAACAGTTAAAGGATAAGAGTACTGTTCCTGTTAATAAAATGGCTATACTTTTCATATACTTTTTTGATCTGTATTTTTAAAAGTGAAATAAAACGGATGTCTGTGATACCCCTTCATCAAACATCACCAGGTTATTATTGCATGGCTGCACCGGCTTATTAATTTTCACAATCTTTACCGGCTTCTCTTTTGCTGCCAGTGTTATTTTTTTCTGCCTGAATTCAAGCAGGAGGAATACCGGGATAGATATGATCAAACCCAGCACCTGTATTGTAAATAGATTTGTTCTCATTTTTTTATTGTTGTTTGTTAATGCAAAGCTATACTGGCTTTCAAGTGTGATACGGACGGGAGAATGTCAGAAAAGGACAATCTTACATTAGTGAACATTGCAAAGACAAGGATGCCTTCAGACCATTGCCTGCAATACATTTTTTATGTCACGAGCATAAAGGTGAACAGATAAAATAAGCCACCCGGTATTGGATGGCTTACCACGTGAAAAAACTAATTACCTGCAGTTTTTACAAGTACAGTTGGTTCCACAATTACAATTGCTGCAGGTACAGTTTGGATTGCCGCATTGTTGTTTGTTTTGCTGAGCTTTGTTGCTCCTGCTGAATGTTGATTTCATGACTTTTGTTTTTAAATTGTTTATTAATTTGATAACACAAAAGTAGAACCGGTAAAGCAGGTGCCTGTTACATCACTTTGGGTTTGGCTTACAGGATTTTGGGTTAGATATGATCAAGCAGTGTACGCTTGTGCGAACCGACCTTTTTAAAATGGGAAGCAGTAAGACCGGTTATCTTTTTAAATTGATTTGACAGGTGTGCCACGCTGCTGTATTCCATTTCAAATGCAATTTCTGACAACGACATTTCTTTGTAGACGAGAAGCTCTTTTACTTTTTCAATCCTTTGTTCAATATAATAATTTTCAATAGTGCGTCCTTCTATTGAAGAGAACAAACTGCTCAGGTAAGTATACTCATGATGCAGCTGCTGCGAAAGATAAGCTGAAAGTTTTAGTTTGATTTCCTTTTCGGCCACTTCATTCCTCGCCTTTTTTATTACGGCGTGTTTTATTTTTTCCACAAGACTGCTCACCCGGTTATCAATAATTTCCAGGCCGATCCGGTTCAATTGCCCGGCCAGGAGCACCCGTTTGCCGGCTTGCAAATTTTCCAGGAGATGGATCTCTCCTGTTCTTATCCGGTAAGATGCAATATCAAGGTTGTGTACTATGTCTTCCACTGCAAGGATGCAGCGGTGACAAACCATATTTTTTATAAATAGTATTTCGGTCTGCATAAATTAATTATAAGCTGTTAATGAATAATACCTGCCTGTTTGCTTAGATGCCGGCAAATATGAAGGAACATAAGCTGTCTCAACGGACGACTAGGTGTCAGAGAAGGACAATACTGACCGATCATTAAGGAACTGCTGCGGTACCAGGCTAGTTTTTTATACGGGAGCTGTCTGCCCGGCACCGAAGCCTGTTAAAAAACTGATGATAAAAGTTAACCACAGAATTCAGTCAAGCCTGTTGTTGGCTGATAGTACTACAACTGATGATTATTATTCCGCCCGCCCATCTAGCGGTAAAGCTTTTATTGGTAGCAGTTAAATTTGTTTAAGCTTCGGCCTTATCCTTTCACAAAAGGAATTCAGGCTTTCATACTCAAGTCGATCCGCCCTTGAAAATCCACAATTTTGAAAAGTAATTCTTAAGTAGTTAATAAAGGGAATATTCCATTCCTTATGAATAAGCAGACTGTCAACTTTTTTGCCATTGGTTATTTGAATTGAATAAGCTGATCCGCTAATATTATCTTTAGTGTAATAGTCACCGGCAATAAGAATCCCCTCCTCACCGAATTCATAATCGGTGCCGTACTCATCGATGATCTCAATCAGGTTTCTTAATGGAGGAATATCGACTGGGTCTGCACATTCCCAGGGAATATCATCGTTCATTTTGTAATCCCAGCAAAAGTTGCATGATCCAATCTGTCTATAAAAATATTGTAGAGAAATTGGGATGTCTCCATTTTTTCCAAGTTTATCTTTAATCTCAAGAAGAAGCTCCTCTGTGCCGGGATCAGGATCTGTGAGTGGTTTCTGCCAATCGAATTCAACCGGGCTTGTAAATAAATAATCTTCAAGGAGAAGCTCCTTGTAAATAATTTCCAGATTAAAACGTACTCTTCGAAATGTTTCTATTAAAACAGATTCTACTTCAGGAAAAACACCTGAATTGAAAGCTTCGGACTCCAACTTATAGATGTCTTCATAAACACTTTCTGTTTCACCATTTAAATACCTTTCAAAAAGTCCCATAAAGAAGCTTGGGTGTTTGATTAATTGCTGCTAACGAGCAGGGCTTAGACAGTAATAAAAAAACTTTGCGTCAACCTAACTATTGTTCAGCCAAACCATAAAAAGTTAACTTTTTGTTTGATTTTTTACACAGTTAATGTTAGCCGCAGTTATTTGTAATATAAATTATAGAAAAGGTGATGTATTTCTACATGTTTATACTCGTCACTAGGCAATGTATTTTTTGAAATAAAATGGGATGTATTCTGAACAACAAATCCTTTATTGTAAGATGGATGAGTCGTAATTAGATCCTTTGCGTCATCGATTATTTTTTGGAAATTTTTTTGCTTGCAAAAATTGATCATAATTCCATAATTATGTCTCCAGGAAAGATACCGTAATAGTTGATCTGTTGTTTCATGATAAAGCACTTTTCCTCCATAAAATTTGCATTCTGCAACTAAAATATTTCCTTTATCAATGTTCAAATAAATGTCAGTTTTCCCTTCGTTATTAAATGTTTCCCCAGTTGCTTTTCCTTCAAAAATGGAATTCAAATTTGCCAAAATTAAATCTCGCAAATTAGGCTCATCCATTTTCTCATAAGTTTTTGGAGTTTTTTCAAACTGCAAACATTGGTTATTGATAAGCGTAATTATATCGATAACTTTTTCTCTATCTAAGACATAATCTTCATCGGCGGTTTTAGGTTTAATTTTATTCACAAAAGGTTTCTTGTCGACCTGAATTTTTTGGACAACTTGATTTTCTTTTCGTACAAGGGGAATCTTTATTAATTTAACTAAATCGTTAATTCTTGATTTGTCAGAATCTAGTTTTTCTTTTCTGTCGTTAATGAATTGAATTAACTTTTGTTCAAGTTTGATGTTTTCTGCTAAAATTTCACCACTTTTCCTTGTTAGGTAATTCTGAATACTTTGTTGGAAGTTGGAAATTCTATTGCTTATATCCCAATTGCTTATGTTAAAGCCATAGCCTTTTGTCTCGATTTCAAGAACTATATTATTACCAGATAGCGCAAATTCGGGATCTCCTCCTGAACTGAATGAGCTGGTTCGAAGTTTTAAGATTTTATCAAGGTCTTGATTTGGTGTAAGGGGTATTTTTAAAATGACTTTTTCAGCTTCTATTTTTAAATCCCCGGAATTTTGAAAAGGACCTTCTCGTTCATGAGCGTAAATGGTTTTAATATATTTTTTGTGTTCAAATGATTGTTCTTTTTCAGGGTCGAATTCAAGAGGTGAAAAACTATTGTCTGAGTGATAATAAGCAACTAAATTTTCGGTGGGCTGTGAGATTATATAATCGTCAGGCTCTGACATTATGTGTAGACTTAACTCAGTAAATACATCCGAATAGTACTGTTCAAAAGTTTTATAATTATCTCGAAACATAAATGGTTAATTGCGGCTAACTCCTAAATATACGCATGTTCCTCCAAAACAATCCAGCGACAATATTTTCAAATCATTTACTACCAGCCTTGTATGAAAAAAAGCGCAACTGTATGAATTGCGTTTTTTGATTGCCGGCAATCTAAAAGCGCAGTTTTTTAACCCACGGCAATTGAAATACGCAATGCCAATGCACGTAAAAGAAGAACGTCTAAAAATTGTATGTTGAAAATAAAAAATGATCCCGGTAAACCTGTCGGGCAGACTGGATTCGAACCAGCGACCCCTACGTCCCGAACGTAGTGCGCTACCGGCCTGCGCTACTGCCCGATATGGACAAAAGTATAAAATGATTAAAAAAATAACCAACCTTGCCTTACAAGTTAAGGCCGGGTGACAGGCCATTTCCGCTTACCGTAACAGTTTATTTCCCATATCCGTAAACACAAATTCCCAAAATAGAAGGGCATAACGGCCATTTTAGTGTTTTTTTGAAAAATTTTATTAAGATATATGAAAAAATTGTTATTCATTACAGGCGCCACCCTTTTTTTAGCATCCTGCGGTAAAGACGACGCCACCAATCCTTCTGGTAACATTGAAAACGACAAAAAAGAAGCCATTGCTACATATGCCAATATAGTTTCTGCGTCGTATGAAGACAGTTATAATGCGGTTTTAAACCTGAAAACCAAGATCGACGATTTTGTAGCAGCACCGACTGCAGATAAATTTGAAGCAGCTAAAACTGCCTGGAAAGCGAGCCGTATTCCTTATGGCCAGACAGAAGCCTACAGGTTTTACGATGGCCCGATCGATGACGCTGACGGACCGGAAGGTTTGATCAACGCATGGCCAATGGATGAAAGCTACGTGGATTATATCTCAACCGATGCCAATTCCGGTATCATAAACGACGCCACTAACTTTCCAACCATCACAAAAGAAACATTAACCGATGCAAATGAAAACGGCAGCGAAACAAATATTGCGTCCGGTTTTCACGCCATCGAATTCTTATTATGGGGCCAGGACCTGTCAACATCAGGTCCGGGTGCAAGACCATATACAGATTATTTAACAACAGGTGGCACAGCTTCTAACCAGGCCCGTCGTGGTCAATACTTAAAAGCAGCTGTTGACCTGCTGGCAGAAAATTTAAGTTTCCTGGTGGATCAATGGAAAACCGGCGGTGCGTACCGTACCACCTTTACCAGCCTGAGCACTACTGATGCCTTAACAAAAATGATCAAAGGCATTGGCGAATTGTCAAAAGGTGAACTGGCAGGCGAACGCATGACGGTTGCTTTAACCAACCATGACCAGGAAGATGAACACAGCTGTTTCAGTGATAATACGCATGTGGATATCGAAATGAACTACAAGGGTATTGAAAATGTTTACAAAGGTTCTTATACAAGAACAAATGGCACTGTGGTTAGCGGCAAAAGCCTGTCAAGTGTAATAGCCCAGTTAAATGCCACTAAAAATACGGCTGTTGTTAACCAGTTTACTGATGCAACTGCAAAAGTGGGTATTATATATACCACCCCTCCTTTTGACCAGATGATCAGTGCATCTAACCCAACCGGTAACGACAAAGTAAATGCGGCTATCACTTCATTACAAACACTGGCTGATAAGATCGCTGACGCTGCACTGGCGCTTGGTATCACCATCAGCTTCTGATATTTAGGTATATAAGATCGAAATAAAGGGGGTATACAATTACCCTCTTTATTCATTTAAAGAAAGCGCCTGATCCTTGTGAAACACGACTAAAAAGAGTTTACCTTTGCCCACTTTTTGTAGAAAATGAGGAAGACAAGATTAATAATACTGACCGCTGTAGTTTTTGTTGCAGGCTTCAGCCAGCTGGCCTCCTGCAGCAAGACAAAACAGGATGTTTTGGCCGCTGAAACAAATGAAGAATATTCCGGGGGATTAAAAGGCTCCACCTTTGATTTTTCAGAAAATGCCTTTGGTAAAGAGTTTGCCAACCTGGACAGTAAACATTTGCAGGATTTTGTAGTAGGTAATTCTTTTTTCAGGAACAACTGGGTTACTGCACCGGCTTCCACCACCGCCAGGGATGGCCTGGGTGTTTTATTCAATTCCATGAGTTGTGGTGGTTGTCATCACAAGGATGGAAGAGCTGCTCCGCCGGAAAGTGAAACAGCACCACTTAATGGCCTGTTATTTCGCATAAGTATTCCCGGTAGTTCTGATAAAGGCGGTCCGCTGGCTGAGCCCAATTATGGTCTCCAGTTAAATAACCGGGCTATTTTGGGTGTAACAGTTGAAGGCAATGTAAGTGTAACCTATACTGAAATTGCCGGGAGGTATCCTGATGGCACCGGCTATTATTTACGTAAGCCCACCTACACTTTTAAAGACCTTGGTTATGGCGCTATGCAGGCAGGTACCATGTATTCCCCCCGTATAGCCAACCAGGTAATGGGTCTTGGCCTGCTGGAAGCAGTTCCGGAAGCAACGATCCTGGGTTTTGCTGACGAAAACGACGCCAATAAAGATGGCATATCAGGAAGACCCAACTACGTGTGGAATTTTAAAACCAATAAAACAGAGTTAGGCCGTTTTGGATGGAAGGCCAACCAGCCCACCATCCTGCAGCAAACCGCCAGTGCACTTTCTGGTGATATCGGTATTACCACCACCCTGTTCCCAAATGAAAATCTTAGCCCTGTTCAACACACCATGTATGGCAGCCTGCCAAATGGCGGCTCTCCCGAAATTGATGATGAAGGGTTGGGTACAATTATTTCGTATATGCAAACACTGGCTGTACCGGGAAGAAGAAATGTTTCTGACGCCACTGTTTTAAAAGGAAAGCAATTATTCGTACAGGCTAGTTGTGCCAATTGTCATAAACCGGTAATGCAAACCGGCAGCAACAGCCTGCCGCAACTGGATAAACAGACCATCCGGCCTTATACTGACCTGCTGTTACATGATATGGGTGATGAATTGAGTGATGGCAGACCCGATTATCTTGCCACAGGCAATGAATGGCGGACACCGCCGCTTTGGGGAATCGGGCTCATCCCTACTGTGAACGATCATACTTTTTTATTGCATGATGGCCGGGCAAGAAATATTGAAGAAGCCATTTTATGGCATGGAGGTGAGGCAGCAGCAGCAAAAGAAGCATTTAAAAAACTGAAAGCAGATGAAAGAGCTGCTGTTATTAAATTTTTAGAATCCTTATAAATAATTTTTAGAACATCATTTTAAAAGCAGAGCATGAAAAGGATAAAATATATTACAGCAATGGGCATTTCTGTTTTTATTACTGCAGTTGCTGTTATCAGTTGTGGTAAAACAGACAGCGGAACAAAAAACAGTTTTGACCGTAAAGCAATGCTGCAGAACTATGCAGATAATTTAATGAAACCTTCCCTGAATGAGCTGCAGTCAAAAATAAATAATTTAAAAACTGCCACCGATGCTTTTACAGCGGCCCCGGATGCAGCGAAGTTAACAGCTTTGCAAAATGCATGGGATGAAACATACTCAAGCTGGATGTTTGCAAATGCTTACAATTTCGGACCTGCGGGTGAACAGGGTATCCGTAAGGGCCTGGCAGAAGAGATTGGTATCTTCCCCGTTAATACAACCACCATTGAAAATAATATTACAACAAACAATACCACACTAACGGAGTTCAACCGGGATAACAGGGGTCTTAATGCAGTTGAATACCTGATCTTTAATTTAACGGATGATAATGCTTCTATCGTTACTGCTTTCGCCAGTGCTAACAGGAAAACCTATTTAACTGCACTGGTAAATAAAATAAAATCACAGGTGGATGCCGTGCTGGCAGAATGGAACGGCGCTTATGCTACATCATTTGTAAATAACAATGGTACGGATGTAGGCAGCTCAACCGGCCAGTTTTACAACGAGTTTGTAAAAAGTTATGAAGTAATAAAGAACTTTAAAGTTGGATTGCCATTGGGTAAACTTGCAGGGCAAACCACTACTGTACCTGCATCGGTGGAAGCCAGGTACAGCCGCCAGTCACTTAAATACCTGAAACTGCACATCCAGGCCATTGAAAATATATGGTATGGCAAAAGCAAAACAGGCGCAGATGGAATTGGCTGGAAGGAATACCTGGAATCTGTTACCGGCGGTCCGCAACTTGTAGCCAACACAGAAACACAGATCGCAGCAATCAATACAGCATTGAATGCATTGTCTGCCACCCCATCACTTGAGCAGCAGGTAACTTCCAATACAACAGCATTAACAAGTCTGCATACAGAACTGCAAAAGAATACACACAACTTTAAAAGCGATATGAGCAGCTTGCTGGGTATAGCCATTACTTTCAGCAGTAATGACGGCGATTGATCCCTGATGCACTATTAAGGCTAATGTTGAAAATTATGAACAAATGAGGAAGCTGGTAAATAAAATATTCTTCGCTCCGCTTCATATTGCAGCATTAGCAACATTCAGGGTTTTCTTTGGCATATTGATGATGGTTGGCACTGCCAGGTTTATGATGCTTGGCTGGATAGAAGACCATTATATCAACCCAAAATTCCATTTTAAATATTTTGGCTTTGAATGGGTGGAACCGCTCTCACTAACGGGCATGTATATCGTCCATATCACCATGTTTGCAGCAGCCTTGCTGGTAACCCTTGGTTTGTATTACCGCATGGCTTGTATCCTCTTATTTCTTACGTTCACTTATACTGAACTGATCGACCTCTCTTACTACCTCAATCATTATTATTTTGTAAGCCTCGTCTGTCTTTTACTGGTCTTTGTTCCTGCCAACCGTTTTTTTTCACTGGATGTATTAAGAAAACCATCACTGCTTTGTACACATGTACCTGCGTGGTGTATTAATATTTTCAAGATACAACTCGCCATTGTTTATATATGCGCCGGTCTTGCCAAGATCAATTACGACTGGCTGATAGATGCCATGCCGTTAAAGCTCTGGCTCCCGGCAAAGGATAATATATGGCTGATCGGGGATCTGTTCAGATCCGAATACACTGCTTATGCTTTCAGCTGGACCGGGATGTTGTATGATACAACCATTGTCTTCTGGCTGATGTGGAACACGACAAGACCACTTGCATATATCACCGTAATAATCTTTCATATACTTACAGGTATATTATTTCAAATAGGTGTTTTCCCGGTAGTGATGATCGCTGCCACTTTAATCTTCTTTTCTGATGAATGGCACCTGCGTTTACAGAAATGGCTGGCCTCCACATTTCATAAAGCACAACTGAAAGCATTAAATGTAAAAGAGAAGATTATTTACAGGCCGCTGGTGAATTACAAATTGATTGCTGTTGTTACAGGTGTATATATTTTATTCCAGGTTATATTCCCATGGCGCTATTTATTATACCCAGGCAATTTATTCTGGACAGAGCAGGGCTATCGCTTTGGATGGCGGGTAATGCTGATGGAAAAAGCAGGCACTGCCGCTTTTTATGTGAAAGATGGAAAAACCGGCCGTGAAGGGGAAGTGTACAATCCTGATTTTTTAAATACAACACAGGAAAAACAAATGGCCATGCAACCGGATATGATCCTGCAGTATGCACATTTCCTGAAACAACATTTTGAAAAAATGGGTGTGCATAACCCGGCTGTACGTGCAGAAGTTTTTGTTACACTGAATGGCAGGGCCAGTAAACTGTATATTGACAGTACTGTGGACCTTGCTTTGCTGAAGGACAACTGGACAAATAAATCATGGATCAAAAATTATTGAACTTAAACTCAACTTATACTTTGAAAAATATATTGGTAATTGCGGGGCTGCTGTTCTTCCACGGAAACCTGTTTGCCCAGCTGGCAACAATAAAAGGAACTGTCACCTCAGCAGATGGTAAACCAGCAGAAGAAGCTGTTGTTGCACTGAAGTCAACCAAACATTTTACTGAAGTACCTGATAATGGCACATTCACCCTTACCCGTATTCCTTATGGAAGCTACACGATCATTGTACTGGCACTCGGCAAACAAACCATCGAAAAACAAATTGTAATTGACAAACCTTCAACAGCCATCGATTTTGTACTAAATGAAAGTACAGCAAAAGAACTCGATGCCATAACAGTAATGAACCAGCAGGAAAAATCCCTTGGTATTACAAGATTAAGATCAGTAAGAAACTTTACGGTGTATGAAGGGAAAAAAAATGAAGTGGTTTTACTGAATAATATTGCAGCGAATACATCAACCAATAATGCAAGACAAATCTATGGTGGCATCACCGGCCTGAATATCTGGGAAAGCGATGGCGGCGGGTTACAATTAGGCATTGGTGGCCGTGGCCTGAGTCCAAACCGCACTTCTAATTTTAATACCAGGCAGGATGGCTATGATATAAGTGCCGATGCACTGGGATACCCTGAAAGTTATTATACGCCCCCAACAGAAGCATTGGAAAGAATTGAAGTGATCCGTGGCGCTGCTTCGCTGCAATATGGAACACAGTTTGGCGGCACTGTAAATTTCCTGTTTAAATCTCCTGAAAAGAATACTTCATTTCTATACACCGGGAGGCAAACTGTTGGTTCATGGAATTTTATAAACTCTTTCAACAGTTTCAGCGGTACATCCAAAAATAAAAAATTGGGCTACTATGCATTTTATCAACGCAAGCAGGGCGATGGCTGGCGGCCCAACAGCGACTACAAGGTAAATACTGCCTTTGTACATCTTGAGTACAATATTCATCCAAGAACCACTGCCGCCATTGAATACACACACATGGATTACCTGGCAAAACAACCGGGTGGGTTAACAAGGGTACAATTTGATGAGGATCCACGGCAATCTTTCCGTACCCGTAACTGGTTTAAAATAAACTGGAACCTGTTTGCATTAAACATCACACACAAGTTCTCCCCCTCCACACAGTTAAATGCAAGAGCTTTTGGATTAATAGCAAAAAGACAATCTCTTGGGTTACTTGAACCGGCCAATATAACTGACCTAAACAAAACAAGGGATCTTATTGACGGCCAGTTTAAGAACTGGGGCACAGAAGTACGTTTATTGCACCGATATAAAATGGGATCGCACAATAACATCCTGCTTGCCGGTATAAGAACATATGTTGGTCACACCACTTCTAAACAGGATGAAAAGAATGATAGCCTGAGCGGTCCTGATTTTACTTTTAAATATTCAAATGCATTGGAAGGTAAAGGATCAGATTACAAATACCCCAACCGTAACTTTTCCGTTTTTGCAGAACATATTTTTAATATCACCGATAAGCTGAGTATTACGCCGGGTAGCAGGTTTGAGAATATCCAAACCTTTTCTGAAGGTTACTACCGGGAACTGATAAGAGATTACAGGGGTGAAATTGTTTCTGATATAACGAATCATGAAAACCTTGACAGGAAAAGAAATTTTATTATAACGGGTATTGGTGTAAGTTATAAATTGAATCCATCCATTGAATGGTATGGTAATTTTTCTCAAAATTACCGGGCCATTAATTTCTCTGATCTCCGTATTCAAAACAGCAATTTTAAAATTGATAGTGCCATTGCCGATGAAAAAGGTTATTCGGCCGATCTTGGCATAAGAGGCAACAAAGGAAATATTTTAAGCTACGAGATCACTGCATTTTATCTTTATTACAATAACCGTATTGGCCAGGTATTAATGAAGGACCAGCCGCCTTTATTTAAAGATTACCGCTACCGTACCAATGTATCCGCAAGCCGTAATATAGGCATTGAAAGTTTTGCTGCGCTGAATATTGCCCGGCTTTTACATGGGTTTTCACCCAAAACAGACTGGACAGTATTTGTAAATGCAACTGTACTGAGTGCCCGTTATATCAAGAGCAAGGACAAAACCATCAATGACAAAGAAGTGGAAATGGTTCCACCAGTTATTTTACGTAGTGGCACCACATTCAAACAGGAAAAATGGAAAGCCGGCTTCCAGCTGAATTATACAGCCAGGCATTTTTCTGATGCCACCAATGCAGTGGAAACAGCCTCAGCCATTGAAGGCGAGATCCCAGCTTACATGGTGGCTGATCTCTCTGCTTCTTACCAATTACAAAAATGGTTAACTGCAGAATTCTCCTGTAATAATTTATTCAATGAAATGTATTTTACAAGAAGGGCTGAATCTTATCCAGGGCCGGGCATCATACCAAGTGATGGAAGAAGCTTCTTTGTAACACTTCAGTTTAATTTGCCGGTAAAAAATACAAAGTAAAATATCACTTAATTATACGAAGTGCATATCTTTTGTCCCTCCCGGTAACTTCTGCAAAATAAGTTCCCTTAGTAAGCAGTTTATTAATGTTGACTGTTCCGGAAACAACCCCGTTATAGTTATGCTTCTTATTATACAAAGGCTGCCCAAGGCTATTCAAAATTCTTATCGTATAGTCTCCCTTTTCGATATTATTAAACCGGAGACTTACAATATTATTTTGTGTGATTAAAGCAGTAATATTTCCTTCAGCACTTAACGCATCCAGCTTTACAATGCTGCTGTATATTTTCTCATTCGCAATATCCACACTTACCACACGGTAAAATATAAGACTGCTGCTGCAACCTGTGTCTTTACAGGTATAATAATTTTTATTTTCAAAAGCCGGGATCGTTTTTACCTTAATAAAATCTATTCCATTTACAGAACGCTCAATCTCATAATAGCGGGTTTTCATTTCGCTTGCTACAGTCCAGTCAACACCCGCCACATTCTTTTCACTTCTTTCAGCTTTAATGCTGGTAAAAGTCAACGGCAATGTTTGTATTTTTTCAAAGATCAGTTGAAACCGGTTGTATGCTTTAGAGGCTGTGTCAGCTGTTATACTAAAATCAATCAAAACAGGTTTGCTGCTGAGGCTGACAGGTGTTTTTGTTCCCAGGAATTTATCTTCCAATACAGCCATTAATCTACCTGGCTCTAAATTTTCTGTAAATATTTCAAGCTGGTAATTTCTTAAACGCATGCCATTCATAAAGAAGAGTAACGTATCTGTTGCGCCAACCGGCATTCTTTTTTCTGCTGCCAGCCACTTTCCATTTCTTTGCAATGCGATACTTTCAGAAAAATTAAACTGCTTTGGAACATCATCAGCATTTACTGTGTTGCTGCTTGCTTCATCAAACAATACCAGTAGTCCATCATTCAATGCTTTGGAACCATCAGCATTTACAGCCAGTAAATTTGTACGCAACTGGGCTACTTTAGCAGGCCTGAAAAATATTTTTGTTTTTACATCGGCAACCTTATCCGTTTCATGTATAAAAATATCCCCGCCTGTTGCTGATTGCACTAAGAAAGCGGCTCCAGAGGCAATATCGCCATCAGGTATTATTTGCGTGGATGGTGAGTAAACAGTTGGCGAATAAATGCCGGGAGAAACATAAGCAAATGCCACAAAGGCCCCTACCCCACTGGATCCAGTGAGTTTGGGATCCCATAAGTAATAAGCATTGGTTGTTATCACGCTGCTGTTTCGTGTACGTATTGCATCAAAGTTGATAGCAGATGCATACGGGTTGCCGACTACTTTAAAGCCTGTACCTGGTGGTAAAGTGATTTTTTTATCTCCAATATTTAAGGGGCCGTAAGGACGCAGCACTGTTTCCTTTGGAGCAGCTGTTGTTGCAAACGGTAGTTCAATGGTCCTGTCGCCACGCACAAAAAGCATATAACCCTGCCGGTCGTTTATCCTGCCACCATTATCCAAATCATTGGTTGTACTTACATTTCCATACACAGCCGTTCCCCAGCCATTGTCATATGCTTTGATTGATGGCTGGTAAGGTGATTCATCAAAACCCCATGAAGCATCGTTTCGTGTAGCCCCGCCTGTTATATGTGTGCCTCTTCCCGGTGTGCCATACACATTGATGCTGCTCCAGCCGGCCAAATTGCCCTGCGTAAAACCGCCTGTGTTAATATGGCCGTCCTGCCAGGCCTGGTTAATGGTAAGTGAAGGATTATTTACGGGTGCTGTTAACAAACGCCATGCCCTGCGGGCTGGTATATAACGCTCCACGATCGCACTGCCGACAATTGCATTGTCATGGTTGCTGCCATTATTTGTTATATCTGCTACACGGGCAGTCGTATCATTACCTGATCTTAAAATGAGATTATTATTTGTATTAAAAACAGCATTGTTAATATCTCCAAACGAGAGTGATTGAATAATAACAAGTGTATCATTAACAGCATTATTAAGTTGTACAGATGTATTTTTAACAACAAGATTTTTGACAGTATTTTTATAGAAACTGTTACCACTCAGCGTTTGAAGAGATGCACCACTCAATTTGATGCAACCATCATATACATCCAGCAAGCCGCTGTTATTGATCACATCTCCAACTTGCAAAGCTCCTGCGTCCTTTACCGTTAGGGAGGCAGTGGCTGCAATAGTGATTTTATTCACCAAGGCAGTATCAACTGTGACTAAAGGATACCGTGGCACCCCGGCGGGGATAGTAACATTTGTAACCGCAGTTGGTACTGTATTACAGCTCCAGTTATCAGCAGCAAACCAATTGGTGCTTAAACTTCCATCCCAGGTATTATCTCCATTTGAAACAGTTGCAGTCACTTTAGTTCTTGGTGATTCACCGCAACCTGTTGTAAATACCCAGTCGTACAGGCCATACCAGTAAGCTGTTCCTGAACCACTGTTACCGGTAAAAGTTACACCGGCACTGCTGGCAGGAGAATAATAACCTGCTGCACCAGAAAGGTTTCTCAATACCTGGCAGTATAAGGCGCCACAGGCAGGACATACGTCACCGTTATTCCACTTAAGTTTATAACCCGAACCTGCCGGTATATCCCAGTTAAGCGTTAACACCATGGGTGTTCCCATAAAAGATTTGGTAGAGTTTGCTTCAGCAGTTGTGATGGTAATCGTTTTCTCGTATAAAACAATATCGCTGCTGTTCAGCAGGATGATCCTGTTACTACCTATTGTATTGCTTGCTGCCCCACCCTGTTCCAGTGGGTAGATTGTTACAGACTGTAATGTTTTTGCTTCAGCAAGGTTAAAATAAGTGGCTATACCGTTATTTGTACTTGCCATATCACCTGCAGGCGTAAGCACTCTTGGGTCACCAGGGCCAACATGATCAGTTACTGATGTACCTTTTGCAGAAACATAATAATCTGTTGTTGCAGCAATGGATGGCGTAGTGAATGATGTGCCTGTGTTTAACACACTGCCGCCAGATGAGCCGGCATACCAGCTAAGTGTATTTCCTGCTGCACCGGTTGCACCAAGCGTAACTTCACCAGTGCCACAACGGCTTCCCGCTGTTGTGGTAAGCACCTGCACCAGTAAATTAACCTGTACAGGATTAGATGTTAAAACAGGTGCTCCATTACATGATACAATACACCTGAACCATTTTGCTGCAGCATTGGCAGTAAGGGTTGCCGTAGAAGATGAAGCAGAAGCACCATTATTCGTATAGGTAATATTATCTGGTGATGACTGCCATTGGTAAGTGATACCTGTCCCTGCCGGCATTGCAGCATCCAAACCAAAATTTAAACTTTCTTCAATGCAGATAGATGTTTTGGAAGCTGTTGCATTTACGGATGAAGGAAACGTTACAGTATTACAATTGGGCGGCGCTGCCTGTGAAAGTGATACTTCATCAAAATAAAAATAAAAATCACCGGCGGCCCTTGTTACTGATAGCCGCACATATAAGTCCCCTGCAGGAGGAGTGAACGTAATTGATTTGGTTGCACAGGATGTAGAAGGTATATGATCGGTGCTGATTGTTTGTGCTGTTGTCCAGGTACCTGATGTACTGGATGCATACTGTATGGAAAAATTGCCAAATGTATTGGGCGTTGCAGCTCCGCCACTGAAATTAATTATTTTATACTGGTAACTCATTGTAACCACACCACCACTTGAGGGTCCAAGGTTGGGTGATGTTACGATCATCGTTTGATAAGTGCTGCTGTAAGGATTAGCCCGTACAGAACCGGTCGTTGCACATACGTTACTGGTAGTTCTTGATGCAGCCGCAGAACCTGAACTTACCCATGAATTCAAATCCCCTGTTGCCCATGTTTGGCTATAATTTACCTGCGAAAAAACTGCGGGCATTCCTTTCATCAATAACACCAAAGCCAGTATCATGTATAGTGATACTGGCTTTGGATATTTACTGTTTTTCTTACAGCCCATCTTTAATTCTGTTACCGGTTATATTTACTGGATGATTATTTTTTTCATTTCTGTTTTGTTAGCAGGTGTTTGAATTTCCAGGTGATAAGTGCCTTTACTGATTGCTGGAGGCAGGTTTAATATTTCTGCCCTGCTTCCACCTGCATGTATTGCTTTCCTGCTCAGTAATACCTGGCCTTCGGTGTTCATCAAGCGAATGATATAAACACCGCCTGGCTGGTTTTTCAGTTGTAGGTTGATATGGCCATTTTTAACCGGGTTTGGATAAACTGCAAAACCTGGCGCCCTGTTACCGACAAATACCGGCGCTATATTACTGTACTTTTCTTCACCGCTGATACCAACACTTTTAATGCGGTAATAATTATTCCCCCCGGTTACACGGGCCGTTTCAAAACTGTAAGTAATTTCTGCCGCATTGCCTTTCGCCTGTACATTGCCAATACCAACGAAATTGATTCCATCGTTTGAATATTCTATTTGATACTGCTGTATCCTGTTTTCAGCCCTTACATTCCACTCTATTGCCACAGCTCCACTTTGTGTGGCCGTTGCTGATACAGTACTAAAGAATACTGGCAATGGATTTTCAACTGCGGTCAATATAAGAGCAAACCTGTTATGGCTGTAAGATGCAGCATCACTGTTTACAGTAAAGTTTATAGTTGATTCAGCCGCCAGGTTTACGGGGGTTATTGTGTTAAGATATTTATCTTCCAGTACTGCAGCCACTGCGCTGCTGTTAAAGTTACCGGTTGAAAATACCAGGCGATAACTTTTCGCCTTCAGGTTCCACATTTCAAAATGCACTGTATCAGTTTTTTCAACAGACCTGCGTGCTTCTATGATCAATTTTTTATCTCCATTCAGGATCGCCAGGTTCTCGGCATCATGTGCAAATTTCATTGCATCTTTTCCATCTATTGCATTTGAATATGTATCATCATACAATGTAAATACAACATCCGCCACCTGGTTGTCATCATTTGTAAACAATGTTGTTTTTAATTGTGCAGGTGCATTAGCTGCAGCAGGCCTGAACACCGTATTACTGCCACTCGCTTTATCATTTTCATTAATAGTGATGCTGGCATTTCCTGTACCTGCATTTTGTACAAAAAATGCGGCGCCGCTCTCAATACGTGATGTTGCTGATGCAAAACTGCCTCCGCCCGGTGAAACGATCCAGTTAGAAGCTGCCACACGGTACATCGTCTGGTAACCTGCACGGCCTGCATATAACAAGGGATCCCACACATAGAAGAATGCACCTGTATTAACCAAACGGTTATCCGAAGCAATAGATTCAAAATCGATGGCAGATGCATATTTATTTCCAATTACTTCAAACTGGTTGGTAAAAGATTTGCTGTACGCATCTTTTGTAAGTGTACCTGTACAACGGAGTGTTACATCTACTGGAGATGCATTGCTTGAAGAGGGCGATGCTGCCGCACTCCTGTCTCCCCTGATATAAAGGAAATAGGCATCCTGTGCTGAAATTGGTGATGTTGTATTTGGTGCATCGATCCAGTTTGCACCATCGTAAATTTTTAGTGAGCCATAAGGTGTTTTATAATCAAACCCATCTCCGGGGTTTGCAGTAATACCGGTAGCCCCATCGTTACCTTTTGTTATGAATGTGCCATACCCGGGAGCAGGATTTTCACCTGCATTGCTTGCATTTTCCTGCCATGCTTCTTTAATTGTCTGGCCACTCACCGGGGCAGATAATAAACGCCATGCCCTTTTGGAATGTGCCGGTATAAAACGTTCCACCGTTACGTTGGTAAGCCCCGTAACAGTAGCAGGTTGTGCTATTTTTCCAATAGCACCCGTGCCCGCAGCAGTTGACTGTACAATTACATGTTTATCATTAAAACTTGCCGTACCGGCAATGGTAAGGGTTTTGTTTGGTGCAATAGTTAAAGTGGCTGTTCCATCTAAACTAAGGTTACTTCCGGAAGGCAATGTATAATCCTGGTTCAATACGACATTACCTGAATTTACTGCAACATTTAAATTACCTGTGGGAGCAGTACCACAACTCCAGTTAGCGCCATCAGCCCAATTGGTACTGCTGCCGCCTATCCAGGTGTTGGTATTATTTACTGTTGCAGCTACCTGTACTCTTTGCGCAGATTCAAAACATCCTGAGCTAACCTGCCAGTTATAAAAACTATACCAGTAACCGTTACCAAACCCTGAAGTGTTGGTATTAAACTTAATAAGAGAGTTGTAAGTTGTATAATAAGAAGTGGCACCTGATGTATTCCTGAGTAATCTCCTGGAGGAACCAGTATTCCAAACTAATTTCAGTCCACTTTCTTTTGGTATGTCCCAGCCTAAATTTATTACAAGCGGGCTTCCCTGGCTGCTTGTAGTTGAATAAGTTGTTAACCCAACGGTGGATACTGTAGCTTGTTTTAGCGTGATATCGCTTGCATTCTTTAAATAAATTATATTATCTGCGGCGGCATCTACAGGATATACTGTAACAGAAACAAGTTTAAATGTTTCTAAAGCATCAAAAACAACACCATCTCCATTGTTCGTAGAACCATAGCTTGTTGAAACTGCAGAAGGCTGAGCAGGCCCGGTACTTACTACACTGCCTGAACCTTTAGCCGCAACAAAATAATTTTTCGACGCAGCTAATGAGGGGGTGATAAATGATGAGCCGCTGCCTAAAATACTTCCACCGGAAGCAACATCATACCAGTTAAGTGTATTGCCTGCTGCAGTAGTTGCACCAAGCGTTACCGTACCGGTACCACACCTTGAAGCAGGCGTAGTGCTAAGCACTTCAACTGACAATGCAATTTGCACCGGGTTAGACGTCAGCACAAGCGAACCACTACAGTACACCTCACACTTAAAGAATTTTGCCGTTGCATTAACTGTTAATGAAGCTGCCGATGAAGAACTAAGTGTACCAGCATTTATATAAGTAGTACCATCTGCAGAAGATCTCCACTGGTAGGTAATACCTGTTGCATCAGGTATGCTTGCTCCAAGTCCGAATGTAACTGTCTCTTCACTGCATATAGTTGTTTTGGATGCTGTAGCATTAACAGAGGCAGGAAATGATGCCGGGTTGCAAACAGGTACTTCTGTCACGGAAATATCATCAACAGAAAGATAATAAGGTGTTGAACCGGCAATACAGTTTATTCCTACATATGCGTTACCGGTACTGGTTGCTGTAAAGGTCCCGGTCAACTGGGTGTAGGCTGTATTGATGGGACTGCTTACTGTTGCTCCTGTAATAGTACCTGTCATTCCTGCCGAAGTTTGAGCAGCACCAAATTTTGCCTGGAGTGTTGTCCATCCTGTATTGCCATCTGTAATATACCAGGCACTGAAACGATACACTTTACCTGCTGTTAAAGCGAGGGGTTTTGTAAAGATCCAGTCGTTTGCACTGTAATAAAAAGAAGCAAATTTACTGCCGGTACGTGCAGAACGGTTATATGATGCCTGGGCAGCAGTATACGTTAAAACTTTACTGCCAAGACTCGTTGCCGCCATACAAGCAGGAATTGTATTATTTGCAGTGATGCCTTCAAAGCCTTCAGTGTATGGTATTGCCTCGCTGGCGCAGAGCGTTGTGAACAATGCTGCACCGCTCCATATACTGTAATCACTGCCACCGCAATAGCTGCGTACATAAGCCGTATAAGAAGTATTTGAAGAAAGACCGGCAATAGCCGCAGTGGTTACTGCAGGACTATTTACGGAGCCACTTGCCACCAGTCCTGTATTACCTGAACCCGGTGTGCCGGAACTGCGGATCTCCCATTGATATTGTGTTGGAGTGCCTGTAGCAGGAGCAGTCCATTTTAAACTGGCACTGCCTGATGTGATATTTTCAGCCTGCAGGCCGGTGGGTGTTATACAGCTTGATATTGGATCAAATGTAAGGGTTACATTCGGACGGTTTGTAGTAGCTATCATTGTTGATGACGATGACCACGGGGTCGCATCATTTCCATAATAAGATGCTTTGGAGGTAGCACTGGTGTACTTCCAGTTAGGCCTTCCACCGAGGTTCATGGAAGTATTAGGACTACCGGTTACTAATATTGCAAGATTATTAGTAGTGCTGCTGGTAAAAGGGAAGGGTGTGGTAAATGTTATGGTTTGAGTCATCGTGGCAGCATTATTAGTAATCGTTCCGTTCCATACCTGTGTATACCCGGATAAACTGGTGGTAGTACCAACAGTTGTATTTGAAGTACTCTTCATATACACTGTCACATTCTGGATATCCGACAATGTTGATCCTGTAAGTTTTTCAAACGAAATGCTTTTAATATTACCTGTCTTATTAATTTCTGTGCCGAGATAAATAACCTCGCTGGCACTGTGGGTATTAAATATATAAACAGGAATATAAGGCGTGCTGGTTGTTGAACCGCTGGTGCCGATATATGCTGTTGTTTGTGCTGTGGTTGTAGAAGTTACTAAACCAATGATACATGCGTACACTAAGAAACCTATTTTTTTAAGGACCGCAGGCATTGACTTGTACAGGTGATTCATTCTTTTAAAATTTACTGTGCTTTTTATATTTATTTCTTTTGATAAAAAATTGCCCTGACTGTCTGCTACCGGGTATTCTTAATAGCCAACAGTATTAAAAGCAACCTCTTTATAATTTTCCGGGGGAACTTGGTTTCTGATTATTGTTATATAATATGCATTAAGTCACATAACAATAATTAATGGGTGCAAAAATAAATTCAGTGACACGTTATGCCCGCTACAAGAGGGAAAACTGTTTACTATATCGGGAATAAGAAGTATAAGAAAGCATGGATAAGAAATTAAGAATAAAATTTATAATACAAAATATTCATACTATTTACAGCTGCCTGTATCAATTCCTTTATTCGTAAATCAATTTCCCTATTCGTAATCGCTCCAAAACATTTAGAAGATAATTTCGCCCACTATTTAAAAAACTGAACTGCAATTGCAGGCAGATGGTTATTGTTAAAAGGAGTTTGCTTAAAACCCTGAAGAGTAAGCGACCCCATCACCGACTATTATGAGATTAATTATACAAAGACTTGTTTTATCGTTTACATTGTTTACAATCCTTCTCCCGGTTGTAAAATCGCAAACCATTACTATTGGTACCGGTACGGGCGCCACTACATCACAACCCATCGGAACATTCTACAGTTACTCCGCATCTGAAATGATCTATTTAAGTTCCGAAATTGGTAATACAGTAAACATCACGGGTATTGCATTTGATAAAGCTTCAGGTGCCAGTACAGAAAATGTAAATAATGTATCTATTTACATGAAAAAGACCAGCGCATCCAATTATGGGACAGGTGTAACCAAATTTACCACCAGTACTGAAGGTTACACCAAAGTATGGGAAGGCAGTTTTCCCAACCAGGGAAACGGCTGGCAGGGTGTAACATTAAGCACACCTTTTAAATATGATGATCTTACAAAAAACCTGGCCATACTTATTGTAAACAACAGTGGTGCAGCCATTGCTTCAGGAAGACCACAATACAGGTACACCACCACCAGCCCAAATAAACAAAATGGCAATTTTGGTGACCTGTCCAATACAGTACCCTGGTCGGCCTCATCACAGTTAACACCTGTTTGGGAAAGAGCCAATGTGCGTTTTAATACATCAGCCATCACCGGTTGTATCAATCCTTCCAGTCTTTCTGCAAAAGATATTACTTCCACTACTGCAACTATAACATGGAAAGGCGATGCAGCGAATACTCCTGCGGGTTATGATTGGGAAATACGGGTGAATGGTGAAGGTGGCAGCGGTTACTTTGGATTGGTTAAATACGGCAACACAACCGGCAGTACCGAATTTGCAAGTGTATCAGAACTTACCGGCGGTTCTGCTTATAAATTATATGTAAGGGCAAAATGCAGCAATGGCAACACAAGCGTATGGACAGGTCCTTATGATTTCAGCACAGCATGTGATGTGATGAACTTACCCTTCGTGGAAGGATTTAATTCGAATATAAGACCATCCTGCTGGACACAAAATTTTGTAGCCGGGCCGCTGAATGTTGATTTCACTTACCCAGGCACCGGATCCTACCCTTATGCAACTGTTATATCTTTTGAAGGCAGCAATATGGTTTCATTCAGTGCATCCACTATTGAAGCCGGTACACAAATGCGTTTGGTGAGCCCTCCCATTGCAACAAGCGGTGTAAACAGTATCGACGTGGAATTTGAATGGTACCAGATAAATGTACTGGAGAATTACCCGGATAAAATGAACTTACAATATTCGCTCGATGGCACAAACTGGATGGAAGTACCAAACAGTACAATGTCACGTTCTGCTGCCGATGGTGAGGGTTGGAAACATAAAACCGTTACCTTACCGGCAGCTGCAGCCAACCAGCCGAAAGTATATGTTGGTTTCCTGTTTACTTCTGCCAGTGGGTTTAACTGTCATTTAGATGACATCAGGATCAAAGCCACTGGTGTATCCTGTGCGGCGCCGCCAACTGTTAACATTGGTAATATTTCATCAACAGGTGTTACCATATCCTGGACAGCCCCCCCGGTAGCTCCTGCTAACGGTTACGAGTGGAAGATTGTTGATATCAATGCCGGACCGGGTGGAGAAGCGATACAGACAGGCAAAACAAATAATTTGTCAGCAGTTGTTACCGGCCTATCAACTTCAAGCAAGTCCTACTCGGTATTTGTACGCTCCATTTGTGAAACAGCCAACAGTACATGGAGTAACGCTGCTACTTTCTCCACACTTTGTTCTGCTTTTCCTTTACCATTTAAAGAAGAGTTTACGGGGCAGGCATCCGTATTCCCTCCCACCTGCTGGACAAGAAGTGATAACAATTTCGTAAGAGGCAGTGATGCAGGCGCCTTTGGTGTGGGTACAGGCGCTGCTATCTTTAATAATTTTGTTTCGCCATTTGGCAATTACGACCTTGTTTTGCCTGTGACAGAACCTACTACCGATGGCTATCATTTATTATTTAATCATGCATATGCCCCATATGCACTGGGTGACTATAAAGATGGGCTTATTATTTCCTATTCAACCGACGGCGGGTTAACTTATAATATACTGAGTGGATTTACCGGTAACTTATTACAAAGTCTTATTACCGCACCAGCCACTTCAGATGCGTTTATCCCTGACAGTTACCAATGGGGTATCAAATCAATTCCATTACCACCGGGTACCAACCGTATAAAATTTACAGTATCAAATGGTGGTGGTAATAATTTATTTATTGACAACGTCCAGATAAAAATACCTGATACACGTATTTCGATCTCCCCTAACCCAACAACAGGTATTGCCATCATAAGGGGTATTGATATGGAAAATGCAACCTTTGTATTACGGGATATTTTAGGAAGAACTTTAATGACCGTTAAGAACAGGAGTGTAATAAATATTTCCGGGTTACCTGCGGCTGTTTATGTAGCCACTATTTATATGCCCGGCGGAAAATACACACAAAAAATAGTGAAACTGAAATAATCCCAAACTTGTAAAACTATTAAAATGCTGAAGCTGTTAATTGCCCTGGCGCTTGTTTTGCCGGTACATGAAAACACTGACTCTCTGAAGCAGAAAGCGGTGCAGGAAAATAAGAATATCATTATTTATTTCTCGGGTTCCGATTGGTGCACCATCTGTCACCAGTTTAAATCAAGGGTAATAAATGAACCAAAAGTAAATGAGCTGCTGAAAGATAGATTCGTGTACTATGTTGCTGATTTTCCGCAACGGAAAAAACTGGCAACCGATATTGTAAAAATGAACGAATACCTCGCCAGCCGGTTGAACGAGGAAGGTTCCTTTCCAAGATTTGTTATTACAGATGAAAATTTTGTTTTGAAAGCGGTTGTTCCCAATGATGCAGATGCAGCAACTGCCTATGAAATACTGGAAAAGAATATTAAATAATAATGGCAGCATTAAAAGTTTATACTGACGGTATTCCTTCAATGAGTACAAAACTGGAGATCACCATTTTGTACGATGAAGATAAACAGAAGCAGGCTGCCAAAATTATCAAGAGAGGTTTCGCTGAGGCAAACCGGCTGATAGCACTTATATCAGCGTGGGAGAAAGGCACAGAGCTATATAAAGTGAACGAGAGAGCTGGCATCAAGCCAGTAAAAGTTGGAAAAGAACTCTTCTATTTATTAAAGAGAAGTTTAAAAATATCAGAGCTGACAGACGGTCTGTTTGACGTAACATTTGCATCCATTGACAAAGTTTGGTATTTCGACAGACCAATGATCACAAAACCAACGGAAGCAGAAATAAAAAATTCTGTACGGAATATCAATTACAAATTTATTGAACTGGATGAAGCAAAAAGGACAGTCTATATCAGGAACAAAGGAACCAAAATAGAGTTGGGTGCTATTGGCAAAGGCTATATCGTAAATAAAATAAAAGAAGTATTGCAGGCTAATGGCATTGAATCAGGAATTGTAAATGGCGGTGGTGATCTTACCTGCTGGGGTAAAAATATATTTGGTGAACCCTGGAAGATCGGTGTGGCAGACCCGAATAAAGTGGAAAAATATATTGCCTGGCTGCCTGTACTGGATGGAGCGATTGCCACTTCGGGTAGCTATGAACGTTATGCAATGATCGACGGTATAAAATATTCGCATATCATTCATCCCAAAACAGGTTACCCTGTATCAGGCCTGCACAGTGTAACTATTATTTGCCCTGACGTGGAACTATGCGACGCCATTGCAACCAGTGTTTTCTTACTGGGAAAAGACAAAGGACTTGCATTTGTAAACCAGTTTAACGATATAGACTGTTTTATTGTTGATAACGAAAACAGGTTTTATTATTCTGATAATCTAAAACAAAAGAAATATGTTGAAGTTGCTGATTAAAACAAGCTGTGCTGGAGCATTCCTTATAATTGTTGTGAGCAGTTGCAAAACAGTGAAGCCTTATCAAAAGCAGTACCTGAACGATAACTGTATGCAACTGGGTGCATTCCCTTCTGAAAAATCAGAGAATGAAGCAGTGTCTTACAGGGAAGGCGCTTCCGGCGGTGATATGGGAAAATCAGGCGGAGGCTGCGGCTGTAATTAAATTATAATACTATTAAAATAAGATATGGAAATCGTTTTAACAATTATCTTTCTCCTCTTCACCAGCATATTTGCATTTGGCCAAACAAAGCATACTGAAGTAAAGGAAAAAGAAAAACGCCCGGTAAAAGTAAGTCTGCTGAGCAGTTATTATGAACAGGATGGCGACCGCAGTGCAGTAAATGGCGGATGGGGTGATCAGCAACTCACCAGCTTTACGCAGGAAGCATCTATATATATACCGGTAAAAGATTCATCCGGTATCAAAGTCTTTGGGGGTGTAGACCATTATACTGCTGCATCATTACTACAAATTGACAAATACAAAACTTCTGCAAGCACCGGTACAAGCAATGTAAGCGGCGATGAAACACGTATTTATTCAACAATTGGTTATGACTTTGCCAACAAAAAGAAACGTTCCATTCTAACACCTTCTGTTGGTTTTTCAACTGAATATGATGTATTCTCCATAAATGCAGGTTTATCTTACAGCAAGCATTTTATTAAAACCGGCGGAACACTTACCAGCTCTTTTAATTTTATTACAGACAGGTGGATGGTGGTATATCCCGGCGAGTTCCGCAGTACTGTTGGCACCGGCGTTGATACCACAACAGGCGCCAGCGGTGGCGGCAGTGGAGAAGGAGAAGAAAGTGGTGGTGGAAGCGGCAGTGGTGGCGGAAGCGGTAGTGGCGGAGGAATCCCTGGCTACCCTTATCCCGGCAGTGGAGAAGAATATGAATATGGCTACGCAACACCTATTCCTGTAACAGGTAATACCATCACTAAAGATGGAAAGACTTACCCGGTTGACCGCCGTAACACTTACAGTTTAAGCAATACATACAGTTTTCCTGTTAACAGGCGGATGAATGCAGCAATTGGTGCAGATTTTATTTTACAAAGAGGATTATTGTCAACACCTTTTCACCGGGTATATTTTGATGATGGTATAGCTAATGAATACTTTAAAGAAGTACGTATAGAAAAATTGCCAAGGGAAAGATTCAAAGGAGCACTGCATGGCCGCTTTAATTATTTCATCAATCCATTTGTTGCAGTAAGAACACAGGCAAGGTTCTATATGGATACATGGGACATTAATTCAGTTTCTTTTAACCTGGATGTACCGCTGAAGATCACGAAATGGTTAACGCTGATGCCTTTCTACCGTTATCATGAACAGCAGGGAAGCAAGTATTATACAGGTTACGGAAGACATTTAAGCAATGATACTTACTATACAAGTGATATTGATCTCGCTGATATAGCATCGCATAAATATGGCGCCGGGTTAAGGCTTACCCCATTTGCAAATATTGGTTTGGAAAATGAAGAGAGCACCCGTAAAATATTCTCCATTAAAAGTATCGACCTGCGTGTTACTTCCTATGATCGTAGTGACGGGCTGAAAGCAACGATCGTTAGTGTTGGGCTTGATTTTGATTTTTAAGTAATAATTAGTAAAGATGAATTGCAAGAAAATATTCTTTTATACTTTATTCATTGCCGCAGGCTTTGTTTCCTGCAAAAAAGATGACAGTAACCAGATCCCATTGATCCCCGGTGCTGATACCATATCAAATGGAAGCGTAAAAGGTATTATACCCGGTACCAACCTGAAAATTATTCTCTTAAAAACCGGGTATACCAATTCATTAAGAACGATTCATTTTACAGATGATAATACGGGTTGGGCCGCAGGCAGCTCAGGCACTATAATGTTTACTGATAATGGCGGTGCTTCTTTTACAAAACTGAATTCAGGCACTAATAAAGCCATTGAAAATATTTTTTTTATAAATAAAGATATTGGCTGGTATGTTGCCGAAGATGGCTTAATAATGAAATCGATAAACGGAGGTTTATCATGGACTGCCCAGCCTGCGCCTGCCGTTGAAGATCTTAAATCTGTTTTCTTCCTTGATAAAAACACCGGTTGGATCACAGGCGATAAAGGAAAGATCTTTAAAACTGTGAACAGCGGCGAGCAATGGACTGCACTCACAACAAATACAACCAAAAAGATCACCCGTGTACAGGCAACCAGTTACACAGATGTATATGCCTGCGGAGATGATGGGTTATTTATAAGATCCGCAGACGGCGGTGCTTCGTGGAATGAGTTGGTTAGCGGTACATCCTATGATCTTTTAGCATTGCATTTTCCATCTACAGATAAAGGATATGTTGGCGGGCAAAATGGTGTGGTGGCATCCACTAACGGAACGAATGATCTTTCTGCTGTTAATCTTCCTTTATTTTCAGAAAGCGCTGATATCGTTTTTACAAGCGCCAATACAGGATACACTGTTAATAAGGCCGGTAAAATACATTATACGTCCAATGGCGGTACTTTATGGACAGAGGTATCCACAGGCACTTACTATGATCTGAAAGCGGTTTCGTTCCCATCAGCAAACACAGGCTACATTGCAGGCACCAGCGGAACTATTATTAAAATACATTAAAGATGAAAAAGCTTTTTGTATTCATTGCAATACTCACCTGCACAAAAGGCTATACATTATATGCACAGGAAATCTTTAATCAATCGGTGCTGCATGAGATCCATTTAAATTTTCAGCAACAGGGCTGGTACGACACACTGGCACAATATTATATTGATGCAGCGGACGGTTCATCCAGGAAATACCTGCCTGTAAAAATGAACATTGATGGTGTTGACATAAAAAATGATGCCGGCATACGTTTCAAGGGAGAATATTCTTACACCGGTTTCCCGGGAAAGAAAAAACCATTCCGCATTCACTTTAATAAAATTAAAAGTTCACAGGACTACCAGGGCATAAAAAAAATAAACCTGCACAACCTGGCAGGTGACCCCTCTTTTTTAAGAGAATATGTTTCGTATGGTTTACTCAGGAGCATGGGCATTCCCGCAAGCAGGACATCTTTTACAAAATTATATATCAATAATACCTATTGGGGATGTTATTTAATAGTGGAAGAACCGGAGGACAACCTTTTTCTAAAACAAAATTTTGGCAGCAAGGATGGCAACTTAATAGAAGCTGCAGCAACAACCAGGCTTAACTGGAAAGGCAACACACCTTCCTCCTATCCTGAGCTAAAACTACAGACAGACGAATCCGACAGTTCCTGGAGTAAAGTGATCCAGTGGATTGATTTCTTTAACAACAACTTTGCATACAATTTCCAGCTGGAATTCTATAAGCTTTTTAATGCGGAAGAATATTTCAAAATACTCGCTGCAGATGTTTTCCTTAATAACTGGGATTCGTATGCGAACAACGGAAGGAACTTTTTTTTATACGATGATCCCGTAAGTAAAAAAATAAGATGGATCCCCTGGGATTACAATCTTTCTATGTGGAAGAATGACCTTGCCCTGCTGCCAAAAGATGGCAACTCTTCTTATACTTACAAACCATTAATATGGCGCATCAGCGAAAATGCCATGCTAAAGCAAACCTATTTTATTTCATTCTGCCATTTACTCGACAGCTCTTTTTCAAAATACCCGGTTGAAGAAAAAACACTGGCTGCTTTTAACCTTATAAAAGAAGCTGTGGAAGCCGACACCCTGAAGTTTTATACGAATGATGATTTTTATAACAACCGAACCGAAACGGTAACAGTAAAAATGCTCAGGGATAACATGCTAAGAGACGTTTCGTTACCCGGCATAACAACGCTCTTTAAAAACCGTATAACTATGCTCCGTCAGGAATTATTATCAAACGGCTGCAACTGTGATAACAAAACGGAAGATAACCTGCCTGCCCTTTCTGCAAGAGTTTTTCCCAACCCGGCTGTTGCTGCAACCACACTTTATTTAGATGAGTACCCCGCTTTGCGGCAAGCAGTATCAATAAAAATATATAATACAACTGGCCAGTTAATAAAAGAATTACAGGCAAACAGCATACAGGGAAAGATCAGCCTGGACATGGCTTTACTGCAAAGCGGTGTTTATTATTTAAAAATAGTTGCTACAGGTAAAAAAGCCATTATACCTGTAATAAAGAAATAAGGAGTGTGACGAATGAGGACATCTTTAAAAATCAATTGTGTATTTATTATCCTGTTTATCCTGCTGTCATTAAAAGGATTTGCGCAAAAATGTACGGCACTGGGACAAAACCCCGAAACAGCTTTTCCTGTTTGTGGCACATCGGTTTTTCGCCAGGCAGAAGTACCTGCCTGCGGCAACAGGGAAATGCCTTCCGGCTGCTCATCACCATTATTTACTTACGCCGATAAAAATCCTTACTGGTATAGTTTTACATGTTACCGCTCCGGGTCATTAGGCTTTACTATTACACCCAATAAACTAAGTGATGACTATGACTGGCAGTTATTTGATGTAACGAACGAATCGCCACAGGCTGTTTATACCAGGGCTTCCCTGTTTGTTGCCTGTAACTGGTCAGGTGTATCAGGTATTACCGGTGCAAGTGCCGCAGGAAATTCTTTAATTGTATGCGAAGGACAAGGAAGACCTTTATTCACCTCAATGCCGGTGCTTATAAAAGACCATGATTACCTTTTAATGGTAAGCCATTTCACCAATTCACAAAGTGGGTATTCATTAGCATTTCCGGCCGGCACCGCCAGCATCACCGACACGACAAAACTCCGGGTAAAAGGAACAACTGTTTCCTGCGATGCAAAAAAAATATCTTTAAAATTAAACAGGAAGATACAGTGTAACAGCATTTCAAAGTATGGAACGGAATTCAGCCTCTCCCCTGCTATAGCTATATCAAATGTTGAAGGCATTGGCTGCTTTAATAATTTTGGTACAGACTCCATCGTATTATCATTTTCATCGCCGGTGCCACAGGGCAACTACACTTTATCAATTACTAAGGGTGACGATGGTAATATGCTGCTTGATATTTGTGGTGATGAAATATTGCCTGAAAATATTGAGCTGGCTGTCAAGCCCGGCAACGCAGCCACTATTATTAAAGGAGAAAAAGAAGATTGCTCTCCTGCTGAACTCATCATTACACTTGATAAGCCGGTATTATGCAACAGCATAGCTGCCAATGGAAGCGATTTTAGTATATCCGGTACCGGCAGTACAATCAACATTACAGCTGCTGAAGGTTTTTGCAACAATACAGCCTTTGCATCCCGTATACGCATAAAATTTTCAGGCCCGGTAAATCAGGAAGGGAAATATATCCTTTCAGTAAAAAAAGGTACTGACGGTAATACATTGATCGATGAATGCGGTTTACAGGTAGCAGCAAATACTGCAATTGGTTTTACAACAGATGAAATGGTAACCGCCGCATTTGATTTTATCTTAAAAACCGGCTGTGTACAGGATACCATTTATCTTCAACCCAAAACCAGCAGTACAAACTTTCAATGGTTATGGGAAGCAAACGGGGAGCGCTATGCAACAAATAACCCGTCTGTTATTTATACTTTACCAGGCGAAAAAAAAATAAAATTAACCGTATCAAATGGCGTTTGTGCTGACAGTAATACGGTCAATATTTTATTATCCCAAAAAATCAAGGCTGCTTTTGAAGCACCGGCCGCAGCCTGTTCAAATCAAACACTGGATATTTTCAATAACAGTACAGGTAATATTACCAGCTGGACCTGGGATTGGGGAAACGGGTTAAAAGACTTTACCAGGTTACCTGTTAACCCTGCTTACAGAAACATACATGAAGATGCAGCTTACAACATAACCCTTGTAATAAGAGACGGCAATGACTGTGCCGATACAGTAATAAAACCCATAAGAATAATGAGCAATTGCAATATTGCAATTCCATCTGCATTCTCCCCGAACAATGATGGCATTAATGATTACCTGTATCCTGTAAATGCAGGTACTTTAAAAGATTTCAGGTTTAGCATTTATAACAGGCTGGGTCAGTTGATCTTTGAATCAGCAAATGCTTCGCAAAAATGGGATGGAACGTTTAGGGGGCAAAAACAAAGGGCTGGTTCATACATATGGATACTTGACTATAAAAATACATCCGGAAGAAAAACCGTATTGAAAGGCAGTACATTATTGATCAGGTAAACATTGCAGTATTGTATATTAAAACGCTTCCAGGATCATCTTTTTACTTATCATTATCCCGGCTGCCGTACCCATTGCAACTGCATTTGCCACGGTCCTCATTTTAGAACTGTTGTCACCAATTGCAAAAACATCTTCAACCGTTGTTTCATAAGTATTGTCAGTTTCTATATATCCTTCCGCTGTCAATTGGCATCCAAGCATTCCAGGTAACTTACAATGTTGTTCAAAAGGGCCTGGTGCATAAATGATTTTAACAGGAAAAAAAGTTCCATCCCTGAAAACAATATCCTGAACATTACCACCGGTATGTTTTACCTGTACAATTTCTTTTTCTATTACTGCTATTTTATGCTGCTGAAGTTTTTCTCTTTGCACTGTTGTTAATAAGGAGGTACCGTTTGTAAACAGGGTTAAATCTGCTGTCCAGTTTGAAACAAGTTTTATAAAATCAAAAGCCATATCGCCATTACCAATAATCCCCGTCTTTTGATAGCGGACCTCGTAACCATGACAATAAGGACAATGAAGAACAGAAATACCCCAGCATTCAGCAACACCATCAATACCCGGAAGAATATCCCTGATACCTGTAGCAAAAATTATTTTTTTTGCAGCAAACAACTCTCCTGCCGCAGTCATTAATTCAAATCCATTTAAAGTTTTTATTACACCTGTTGCAAAGCCCTCAAATAACTTTATTGTTTCGTACCGGCCTAACTGCAGCCTGGCCAATGCAGCAATTGCTGCAGGAGTTTTTCCATCATTTGTAAGAAAGTTGTGTGAATAAGGCGTCTGCCTGTTGCATGGTTTGCCATCATCAATTATTAATACTTTTTTCATGGCTCTTCCCAAAGCCATCCCAGCCGCAAGGCCGGCATAACTGCCCCCGACTATTATTACATCAAAAATATTATCGCTGATCATTGTTTTATATTTTCAAATACCTGTAAAAGAAAGTGCATTGTTAACACCCTGCTTTATTAAACCTTCTTACTGATCTTTTTTATGATCAAATCAACAAATGGCACACCTGCAAACACAACCCATGGAACTAACAAAACTGTAATAAGGAATGTGCGCTGGTAAAGGGGAAGAACTGATATCAATTCTCCAAAAAGAAAATAAAAAAATGTAATGGATGGATAAATAACCAGCCATATTTTGAGAGCGGTGATCAGTTTCATTTTGTTCGCATAAAAACATTTTACGTTAATATTTTTTGTATATCAAAAGTAGTACCTGCCAGTCGCCTTGCGACAGGACAAACAACCAGTTATGCAGGACAAAAACTAAATTTTAATTCCGCAATTGTTAAGTGGATACAACAGCTTATTAAAGAGCAATGCAGCATAACATGCTCCTGGCTGATAAAAAACCATATGAGTGTAAGAAAACCGGGTTGAGGTGAAGTTTTTATGAGCGTGTTATTTCAATACTGCATTCATTGCATTTTTTACCAATATTTCATATTCCTTTATCTCCCCGGCAGCAGGCGGCAAACCGAGTAATAAATGTATTTGACCGGCAAAACATTTATCCCAAACCTGCACACCGGCTTTTCGCAGTTTGGCAGCATATAGTATACCATCATCTCGTAGCGGATCAAATTCTGCATTAATAATTACAGCTGGTGGTAACCCTGCTAAATCTTCCGTGAGCAATGGTGATACTTTTGGATCATTATACTCACCCGGGGCATAATTTTCAACAGCAAAATAGCAGGCTGCTTTTGTCTGGAAATATCCCGTTGCATTTTGCTGGTACGATGCAGCGCTTTCCATATGTTGTGGCGTCAGGTCGGCGGGCAGTCCATTCAATACCTGGAGTTTGATTTTTTTTACTGCAGCATCTTTTTTAGCCAGTTGGGTGATAACCGCAACCAAATTGGCACCGGCACTATTGCCCATTAAAGCGATACGGTTTGTATCTCCGCCAAATTGACTTCCATGTTCTGCGATCCATTTAAAAGCATTATAGCTGTCATTAACAGCAACAGGAAATTTATGTTCCGGTGCCACACGGTAATCAACGGCAAATACAATTGCACCAAACGTTTTAGCATCCTGCCAAAGAGAATACTCCAGCCCTTTTACCAGGGGAGAAATAAAACCCCCACCATGATAATTTATTATTATTGGAAGATTTGCTGCATGCGCAGGATTAAAAACCAGTACCGGTATACTGTCCGCTGTTATTTTAATTCGTTTTACATCTCCTGCTGGGTATGGAATTATTGGAAGTGGAGGATATTTGATCTGTTCAATTGGCATTGACCGCAATTGTTCAATCGTAAAATCCTGGTAACCGATCATTTTTAAAAATGACGCAACTCCTGGATCCAGCTGGCGGGAGCCACAAGACTGGGCCGGCACAACTTTACTGACAACTAAAAGAAAGCTGAGCACTAATAATGAAGCTAATCTTTTCATATTCCTTTTGTTAGAAAATAAAGATATTATTTTCTTTTACAAAGTGAGTGCTTATTAAAATGATAGTGATGATCTATTAGCAATTAACTCATTTAAACAATCTACTGAACAACCAGTTCATCGGAAACCGTTTAAGAAGCCAATTGTTTATTTTTTGTAACAGGTAATTTACTGAAGCCTTTTACAAGTAGATAAATACCGAGCGAAAATTCAAATACAGCAACAAGAACTGCTGACAATCCAGCCAATGGGGAAACACGGTCAATTATACCAAACAACACAGCCATATAACCCACTAAAAGTGGTGCAGCTCCTGCAATTCCGATAAGAGAAAGCGTACGGGGCACCAGGCGTGATTTGTAAAGCAGCACCCCCAACAGCAAATCATTTATTGCTGGCATAAAACTTTGACCAAGCAGGAAGATCCGGTCATAAAGAATAACCAGCGCCTGGCCAGTAACCTGTGCATCCGCCCCTGCCCCGCTCTTCCGCAGCGTTACAACCGACAGGAGAAAGGCAACACCAACAAAAATGGTGCATGCTTCCAGGACACGGGCGGCAACAAGACCAAGTGCAAGACTTTCACTTTGTTTCCTTAATACCGGGTACAGTATAACGGCAGTGGCTATACCGGAGAGTGCCACAACTATTTCGAGCAAGCCTCCACAGATCACCGGGTTATCTGTGCCATATCCAATCATATAATCCGGGTTGTGCACAGAACTGTAAAGGGCAAGCGTAGGGGTGGAAATAAAAGTAAGCAGATAAAAAACACCGGCTGCCAGGGATGTCTTACGGAAGGGATTTGTTTGCACCTGTTTAAACGATGCGGCGGCTGAGTTTGCTATGCTGAAACTGGCGTGCATAATAATTCAATATTGGTTAAAAAATATTTGCAG
Organism: Ferruginibacter sp.; assembly: GCA_047600665.1. Taxonomy (GTDB): domain Bacteria; phylum Bacteroidota; class Bacteroidia; order Chitinophagales; family Chitinophagaceae; genus Ferruginibacter. The sequence goes on along the minus strand of JASGKJ010000001.1, from coordinate 253,345 downwards.
TTAGTTTACTATTTGCGCTTAGCGAATGGATTTGTTTTCCATGGCTTAGAAAAATGTACACTGATCATTACAGCCCTGTTATACATTTCTTTGTTATAAGAAATATTCGTCAGCCCGTGAGTATATCTTATGTCGAGGGCAATTCTTTTTTGTTTAAATGGTAATTCAACACCACCGCCAAACTGTATACCGGCATCGAAGCGTTTGAGCCCTTCTGCTGAATTTCCAAAGGACAGTTTGTTAGACTGATCATTAATCTTCCAGACACCACTTAAATTATATGCTACAGACGGGCCGGCATTTACATAGCATTTACCAATGTGTAAACGGGCCAGCACCGGTAATTCCAATGTGTTTAAACGGATGGTTGATTGATCATTTGTTAATGGATTATTTTGTTTTAATTCTCCTCCTTTCCTGATATAATAGAACTCAGCAACAAGTGAAAAGGCAGCTGTGATGCCAGCCTGGAATGATATACCCGCCTGTATGCCTTTGGTTGATTTTCTGTAATCCGCAAGGCTACTGTTTGAGCTGCCATAGTTGATGTTTGTACTTGCCACATTCACCATCAGGTCCAAATAGGTTTTTGCAGTTCTTTTATCATTGCTGACTTTTTGAGGCTCCTGGATAGTTGTTTGTGCAAAGGTTGTTGCAGACAATAACAACATACCAATCAAGCATCCTGTTTGTACTTTTTTCTTCATGATCATTTTTTTTATTTTTTTAAATTAATTATCTGAAGCAAAAGTATAAAGCCCTTTACTCGCCTGCAATTGAGCTATGCAAAGTAAACCGCAATGTCTGCTAACTGGTAATTTTAATCTGCCAGATGCCGGGAGGTCATGGCCTGTTATTGATAAGCTGAAGGAATGTTTCTTTGTACGTATCTGAAACAGGAATTAACTGGTCTGCAATTTTTATCCTGCTGCGTTCTATGGATTCTATTTTATTTACAGCAACCATATATGACTTGTGAACCCTGCATACCAGGTGGGCAGGCAGTAATTGCTCCAGCTCACTAAATCCCTGTAATGTCATGATCTTTTTGGCAGCAGTATGAATACGCAGGTAATCTCTCATACCCTCAATATAAAGGATATCATTGATCATGATTTTTTCGAGGCGGTTCTCTGTCTTTACAAAAATAAAATCGGTCTTTTTTCCGGAAATACGCTGGTTTAAATTTTCCTGTGCCTTATTAACAGCCTGCAGAAAACGGTTGAAAGTAAAAGGTTTCAGGAGATAGTCTGTTATCCGGAGCTCGTACCCTTTTAAGGCATATTCCTGGTAGGCAGTTGTAATAATAACCTGGCTGTCAATTTTAGTACTCTCGAGTAATTCAATACCGGATAGTTCGTCCATATTAATATCTAAAAAAAGCAAATCAACTTTATGGCTGTTTAAATAAGCAAGCCCTGCCAATGCGTTGTCGAATGTGCCATCCAGGTTTAAAAAAGGATCTTATTCACAAAATCGCTTGTTTTTTCAAGGGCAAGAGGCTCGTCTTCAATAATAATACAGCTAAGTTTATCCATGAGGAATAGTTAAGTTTATACTGTACAAATCGGTTGTTTTACTTACAGCCAGGTCATGCTGCCCGGCATAAATAAGGTTCAGCCGCTTTTCAATAAGTTCATTGCCCAAACCTCCTGTCCTGTGCTGAACTTTCAGCCTGGGATCAAATTTATTTTCGCACAATAATTGTACTGTTTTATCTTTTATAAAAATACTGACAGCAATGGCATTTTCAGTTTTCTTATTACTGGCATGCTTAAAGGCATTTTCAATAAACGGGATAAAGACCATTGGGGCAATATATTTATTGGTAACATCGCCATCTACTGAAAGATGCACATAATTTTCATTAGCCGTTCTTATTTTTTGCAGGGCAATATACTTATCTATATATTCAATCTCTTTTGCAAGAGAAATTTTATCAGCCTTCGTTTCATAAAGTATAAACCGCATGATATCTGACAGCTTATTTAAATAATCTGATGCAGCCACTGCATCTTTTAAAATCAATGCGTCGATATTATTAATGGTGTTAAATAAAAGATGGGGATCAAGCTGCAGTTTTACCAGCGCCATTTCCATTTCATGATTTTTTTCCTTCAGGCCTTCTTTTAATTTTATTTCGTTAACCCAGGTGATAAAACCATTTATCACCAATGCCACAACGCCGCATATCGTGCCGATAAACGTCATAACTGCGATCACCCGTACCGCAGTAGATCTTCCATTTTTGCCTCCATTATCCATATCTATTATACGGCCCGTTTCTATCAGGTAACGGTGCAGAATATAAGCTATTACGGCCACGCAGGCAGAGAGCAAAAACCCAACAATAAGGGTGAGCAAATATTTTTTTTGCTGAAAATATTTTGGGAACAGGATGAAATAATACAAAAAATAGGAAATCACCGAAGGAATAAAAGCAAACATCAAAAGATTTTTCAGCGCATTCATAATCCGAACCTCCTGGTTTTCCCCATAGGTATTCGTCCTGTAGTAAACTGCAAGCACAATGACTACCAGTGTACAGTAGCATAGCCAAAAGCCAATATGTAATAAAACCACAAATGAACGCCTCATGATTTAAAATTACTGACTAAAAGTATAACCCTGAAACGGCTGCGGAAAAAGCAATATGCAAACCGGTCGAATTAATCTGCAAAACGGCTTATACAGGCTTTAAAAGCCTGCTGGAATACTGCAACTGCAAAGCATAACAACCATGAATCATGATCTCAACAAACTCACCCGGGTTATTTTTATTGAAGAAAAACATCAGTACGGTTTTATTACCTGCCCTGTGTTAGCGCCAAATACAGCTTTACGAAAACCATACTCCAGTTGCCGCATGGTTACAGGGATATCACCCGGAAAGAAAGGAAAATATTGTGGAGAATCTTCAATAACTGTAGGACTTACCGCATTAATGCGTATACCATTTTCCAATTCGATTGCAGCAGCTTTCACAAACCCTTCCACAGCGCCATTAGCGGCCGAAGCATTGGCAAAGTTCTTTTGCGGATCATGTGACAAAGCCCCTGAGATCAATGTAAATGAGCCTTTTGGGTTGATATAATGCTGACCTGTCAGTACTAGATTGATCTGGCCCATCATTTTCCCTTCCATTCCTTTCCTGAATTCTTTATCAGTCATTTTTTTCCACGGGCCAACATAGGTAGGGCCGGCAGTGGAGATCAATGCATCAAAAGCACCTGCTTGTTTGTACATATGCTCAATGGATTCAGCAGCAGTAATGTCTACATCTATATCACACCCATTTGTAGCTGCAGTTATAATTTCATGCTCCTTTTCAAATGCGCTTTTAAGGTATCTTCCCATAGTACCTGATGCGCCCACGATGATTATTTTCATTTTTTGTAAATTTTATTACACAAAATAAATTCACCGGCAGGCGCTGTGGCAGGACGATAATGCAGTTGTATGGCACTTATTTAAAATTACTCCTGAATACCTCAGGGGAATGACCAATATGCTTCTTGAAGAAACGGATAAAATAAGAAGTGTCTTCATAACCAAGCAGACCGGCTATATCTTTTACCTGGTTTGGTGTTGCCAGTAAATATCTTTTTGCTTCCAGCAGGATATGTTCATTAATAAGTTCTGATGCAGTTTTACCAATAGAAGTTTTAGTTATTTCATTCAGCTGGTACGAAGAAAGATTCATGAGGGCGGTATAGTGAGCTACCTGTTTATGAGTAACGATATACCTGTCCAGCAGTTCTAAAAATTCCTCAAACCGTTCCTGCGTATAGGCATGGGCAGAGTTTACTTCTTTCCCTGCAGCACTGCCCTGCTCCAGCCGTACCAGTTCCGTAAAAAAAATATCAAGAGATGATCTGATAATATCCTGGTAGCCGCCTTCTTTACTGTTATATTCATCCAATACCAGTGCAAGCAACCTTTGTATTTTATCATACCTGCCTGCTCCAGGTTTGTAATAATTTTTGTTGCCGGCTTTTTTTAGCCGCAGGCCGGGTGATTTATCTGATGGTTGATAAAATTCAGTGTTAAATTCAATAAGATAGCCACTGCAACCAGCTTTCAGTTCAAGCTGATGGACCTGGCCGGGCCATAAAAAGAAAATAACTTTGTCTGAAAGCTTATAAGAAATGAAATCTATTTCATGGAAGCCTCTCCCGTTTTGCAATGCAAGGATAAAAAAGAAGTCATGCCTGTGCAGGTCGTGAAATAAGCCGTTTTCACCAATAATGTCTTCTACACGGCGTATCTTAAAATGATCAACAGCGAAGACGCCCTGTTGTAGCTGGCTTAATTTTCTTATAGGAATTTTCTTCATTTGGGGTCACTATATTTAGAGTAACGCTAATCCTGTACAGCAGGAACTCTAATTTACTCCATAGCAACATTCTTTCAGGGAAAAAACTAAATTACTTTCAAATTGATTTTAGTATGATGAGTGTGGCCGGGGTTTTTATAATAATATCACGAAACTTATTTCAGTTACTATCTCCTGCAGTTTTTATTGAGTCTTTTATTCTTTTTTCTTCTGCCCTTGCCCGTTTCTTAAAAAATCCCCGCAGGAAAAAATTATGCTGCAGCGCTTCCATATTTTCATCCAGTTTCTTTGTACCTGCCTGCAGGTTACTTAATGTATGCTGGATATTATCTGCTGCAACTTCATCATTCAGCAATACACCAACCGGGCTTTTATTACTGGTTAGTTTTACAGTTGCAGCGTTTAAGCTTTGCATCATTTCTTCCGCATTTTGTGTTACCTGTTTTAATTGTGCAGTTGTTTGTTTTAAAGAAACCATAATGGTTGTATCAGTTGCAACATCGTTCAGGAAATGACCTTTGCTATTTACTTTTTTTGAAAAGTCGGACAGGTTTGCGGTAAGTGCTTCTGCATTATTGCCGGCCCTGTTTAAAGATAGCATGGACGCCTGCAGGCTGTTACTGATGGAAGGATCATTCAACAGCTTACCGATTGTTCCTTTCCCTTCAACCAATGCCTTGCTTACCAGTTTAAGGTTAGCAGTGGTCTCCAGCAGGTTTTTATTATTACCCTGTAAAGTAGCCAGTACTTCGTCTGTGCCAATGCCATTCTCCACATGCAGTGTATTGCCTGATTCCAGTTCAGGAGAGGCCGGCGTTCCTCCGTAGAGTACAATTATTTTATTACCGATCAACCCGTCAGTTCCCAATTTCACTTTAGTATCCATCCGTATTTTTTGCCGTACATCTTCTTCAATAGAAAAAGTTACCAGCACACCGGCATCAACAAAACTTACCTTTTTTACAACACCTATTTTTACACCGGCATACCATACATTACTTCCTTTTGCCAGCCCGTTCACATCCGTAAATACAGCGTTTGCCAATACTGATTTTTTAAATGCCTTGTCTTTTCCGCCAATAATAAAAACACCTACCAGTAAAATAGCAATACCAACAAGAACAAATAAACCGGTAAGCAAAGCATTCAATCCTTTTAAATTTCTCATTTTGTAAAGTTGTATTCGTAAAAACTTTTAATTCTTTCGTCAGTGGAACTAAACACTTCTTCAAAAGTTCCCTGCTTTTGCACAACACCGTCGAACATTACAACAAGCCTGTCTCCCGTTACTTTGGCACAAACAAGGTCATGTGTAATGATAATAGAAGACACACCAAATTCTTCTTTAATGTTCCGGATAAGGTTATTGATCTCTATACTGGATATGGGATCAAGACCAGCCGTAGGTTCATCGTACAACATAATTTCAGGCCGCAACACAAGTGTTCTTGCAATACCGATCCTTTTCTTTTGCCCGCCTGATAACTCTGCCGGGTATTGATCTTTTGTTTTCAATAGTGAAACGGCATTTAAAACTTCATCCACCCGCTGCCCCACTTCAGCTTTTGTAAGGTTTTTAAAATTCCGCATCAGAGGAAAGGCAATGTTTTCCCTTACGGTCATACTATCATATAATGCACTCAGCTGGAAAGAAAAACCAACTTTCAGCCGCAATTGCTCCAGCCGTTTCTGATTTAAATTTTTTACATCCTCACCCAGTACAATTACATCTCCTTCATCCTGCGTAAGCAAACCACAAATAATTTTGATCAATACGGACTTACCTGTACCAGACCTCCCCAATACCACCACGTTTTCACCCCTTGCCACCTGCAGGTCAACGCCTTTTAACACATGATTGGTACCAAAGGATTTATATAACCCTTTTATATCTATTACTATTTCTTTCCCATTTGTTTCCATTCTATATTATTATCTGAACCAGCTTAATATTTGTACAATCATCAGTTCTTCTATAAATATTAAATACATGGAAGTTACTACGGCTGCATTGGCAGCCTTTCCCACACCTTCGGTACCACGGATGGTGTTAAAGCCTTTGTAACAGGCTACCATACCAATAGTAAATCCAAATACAATTGCTTTTATGATGGACCCCTTCAGGTCAATGAACCCTATCTTATCAAAGGCATTTGCTATAAATATGGCGAGGCTTGTATGTTCATTCACATTCACATCGATGTATGAACCCATCATTGCAACAAGGGAAGTGTACAACATCAGTAATGGCATCATCAATACACAGGCAGTTACTCTTGTAAACACTAAATATTTATAAGGCCTGGATGCAGATACATCCATCGCTTCGATCTGCTCTGTTACTTTCATTGCTCCAAGTTCAGCCCCAATGCTGGAGCCTACTTTTCCTGCACATATCAACGCAGTAACCAGCGGGGCTAATGCCCTGAAAACCGCAATGCCAATCAACGAAGGCAACCAGGATGTTGCACCAAAATCGCTTAGGGATGGCCGTGATTGTTTTGTAAATACAATACCGATAATAAACCCTGTGAGAGATATCAATGGAAGGGAATTGCACCCGATCTTGTAGCATTGTCTTGCAATCTCGGGGAACTCATAGGGCGGCCTGAATAATTCTGCAAAATAATTCAGCACAAAACGAAAGGTGGCTGCAATATTGAGAAAAAAAGCATCAATCTTTTTGGAGAGATAAATTTTTTCTTTGTTGGCTTTAGAAGTTCCCATTTTAAAACGGCAGGTATTTACATGTAATAATTGACAATGCCTGTGCCGCTTTTACATAAGCGCATTTTATATGAAATTACCAGTATAAAGAAGAGAGATGTTGTTTTATTTTACAGCGCTGTGTATAATATTCCACATTTTGCCAGCAAGAAATTTATATTGTATGTTTTATTGAAAAAACAAAGGGCCGCATATGCGGCCCTGTAAAAATATAAATGGCAATTCTATTTTACATTACCAGAAACAATTTTTGCCAGGTCGAACATTGAAACCTGTCCTTTGCCACCAAAAAGTGTTTTTAGTTTAGCATCTGCATTGATCATTCTTTTGTTTTTTGAATCCTGCAGTTTGTTCTTCTTAATATAGTCCCATATCTTTTTAATGATCTCAGTTCTTGGCAATGCTTTGTTACCAATCACATCTGCCAGGGCTGCGCTGGGTGTTAGTGCTGCCATAAAAGCTGCATTAGGTTTACGTGCCGGTTTCTTTTTAGCCGGCGCTTTTTTTGCTGCTGCTTTTTTTACTGCTTTCTTTGGAGCAGCTTTTTTAGCAGGTGCTTTTTTTACTGCTTTTTTTGGTGCAACTTTTTTTGCTGCCTTTTTAACTGGCTTCGCCATACAAATTGAATTTAATTGTGAATAAGTAAGTTAATATTCAAATTTACATTGATTGGCAATTTCCAAGCAAATTCTTTTTTGCACTTACTTTGCCAGTTATCCCCATTCTTTGCTGCCGGGCGGCTTTTAAAATATTACCTGGGGGTAAAGAATTTAATGGATTTTGCGAATTTGTAACCTTAAAAGGAATAAAAAGAGGCTAACAGTACGTTAGCCTCTTTTTGGTCGGGATGACAAGATTCGAACTTGCGACCCCACGCCCCCCAGACGTGTGCGCTACCGGGCTGCGCTACATCCCGAATTACAGAGGGCAGCAAAAGTAACTGAATTTTTCAATTTATAAAACTCCAACTTCACTTATCTTAGCGCAACTTTTTAGCGATGAAGGTTTTAATAAAACAAGCAAGGGTTATTTGCCCCTCTTCCCCTTACCACGGACAATCAAAAGATATTTTAATTGACAATGGTATCATCAGCACTATTGCTGATAATATCAGTGAGATGGCAGAAACGGTGATTAAAGCTGGCAATCTGCATGTAAGTATTGGCTGGATGGACATATTTGCCAGTTTTGCCGATCCGGGTTATGAATACAGGGAAACACTGGAATCTGGTGCTGCAGCAGCTGCCGCCGGAGGCTTTACCGATGTGTTAATCATTCCAAATACAAACCCGGTATTGCACAACAAACCGCAGGTGGAATACATCGTTCAAAAATCAAAGACACTGGATGTCAATATCCATCCTGCCGGGGCAGTTACCAGGAACACAGATGGTAATGAGCTGGCCGAAATGTATGATATGCAGCATTCCGGTGCCATTGCCTTTACCGACGGTATTAATGCGATCCAGAACAGTGGCTTACTGATAAAAGCGCTTCAATATGTAAAAACATTCAATGGTACAGTAATCCAGGTTCCCGACGACAGGAGTATCAATGCAGGCGGGTTGATGAACGAGGGCATTATATCCACACAATTGGGGTTGCCTGGCAAACCTGCCATGGCGGAAGAATTAATAGTGGCACGGGATATTAAACTGGCAAGATATGCTGACAGCCGCCTCCACATCACCGGCGTATCCTCGGCAAAAAGCCTTGAATATATAAAAAGGGCTAAAGAAGGCGGTATACAGGTTACTTGTTCTGTTACACCCTATCACCTGTTTTTTACTGATGAAGACCTGGTAACCTATGATACGAATTTAAAAGTAAACCCGCCGCTGCGGACCCACACCGATAAAGAAGCGTTGATTAGGGCATTGATTGACGGCACTGTGGACTGTATCGCATCACATCATATTCCCCAGAACTATGATAATAAAGTATGCGAATTTGAATATGCAAAGCCGGGTATGATCGGTCTGGAAACATTGTTCAGCGTTGTACGGACGGTTGTATATAATCAATTACCAATAGAGCAACTGGTGGAGAAATTAACCATCACTCCCCGGGAACTCTTTAATTTAGCTGTTCCTGAAATTAAAGAAGGTGCTGCAGCATCGCTTACCCTGTTCAATCCCGATGAAGAATATATTTTCGAAGAAAGCATGATCAGGTCAAAGTCGAAAAACTCTGCTTTTACAGGAAGAAAGCTAAAAGGAAAAGTAACCGGCATAATTAATGGAAATAAAACCTTACTGAATAAATGAACCGGGTATCTTCTACTCAAAAAGGACTTATAACAGGTACGCTCATGGTAGTGTGTTCATTACTTGCATACCAGTTCAGGAATACAACCGGCAACAACCTCCAGTTTGCAGCTTACATCATTTATGGCGCAGGCATTGTGTGGACATTGAATTCTTTTGCAAAAACACAGGATACCAGTACCAGGTTCATTAAATATTTTACAGAAGGTTTTAAGTGCTTTATTGTAGTAAGTTTCCTGATGGTGCTTTTCACGATCATATTTTTGAAAGCACATCCTGAATTCAGGGAGCAGATGGCTGCCGGGTATAAAGCAGAACTTGAAAAACAGGGTAACAATACGCCACAGGAGATTGAAAAACTGGTTGAAAGCGGTAAAAGCTACTTCACAGTGATGCACACGTCAATTGCAATATTTAGGTATCTTGTGATTGGCGCACTGGTAACTGTTGTTTCGGGGTTTGCTGTTTATCAATTAAAAAAGAATAAAATGGCCTGATCCGCATTTGACCATGAGAGCGATGTAGTATAATAGAAATTACTCTTTCCTTTCAGTGAAAAAAAAAGAATAGCAGAACAAGTTTACAGGAGTGCTGAAAGTGAAACAAATGCCGGCAATAAAATAAAATATACAGGTAACAGAATGGATATATCAGTTGTAATACCGTTATTAAATGAGGAAGAATCGCTGCCGGAGCTGGCAGCATGGATTGAACGTGTAATGACGGCTAACCGTTACAGTTATGAAATAATAATGATAGATGATGGCAGTACCGACAGCTCATGGAAAGTAATTGAAGAACTAAGCAGTAAAAATGGCTGTATAAAGGGTATAAAATTTCAGCGCAACTATGGAAAAAGTGCTGCACTGAACGAAGGTTTTAAAGCTGCCGCAGGCGATGTGGTGATCACCATGGACGCCGACCTGCAGGACAGCCCCGATGAAATTCCGGGACTGCGTACGATGGTACTTGAAAACGGGTATGATATGGTGAGCGGCTGGAAGAAAAAACGTTATGACAACAAACTGACCAAGAACCTCCCCTCCAAATTATACAATGCCACCGCCAGCAGGGCAAGCGGCATTAAACTGCATGACTTTAACTGCGGCCTGAAAGCATACAGGAACAAAGTGGTAAAAAGTATAGAAGTATATGGCGAAATGCACCGCTATATTCCTTTACTGGCCAAATGGAGTGGCTTCAGAAAAGTGGGTGAGAAAGTGGTGGAACACCGTGCAAGAAAATATGGTGTTACCAAATTTGGATGGGACCGTTTTGTAAATGGTTTCCTGGACCTATTCTCTATTATGTTCATGGGTAAGTTTGGCAAAAAACCAATGCACTTATTCGGCTTGTGGGGCACCATTGTTTTTCTTATCGGTTTTTGTATCTGGATATACCTTTTCGTTGAGAAAATATTTTTCCAAAGATTTAATATGACTGACAGGCCGCTGTTTTATGTTGGTCTTATTTCACTGGTAATAGGTACGCAGCTTTTTTTAGCAGGCTTCCTGGGTGAACTGATCGCCAGGAATTCAAGTGACCGGAACTTTTACCTTATTGAAAAAAAGGTTGGCTTATAATTACTGTATTCAAACCTCATTTTATAATTTTTTGAAAAATATTGTTATTATAGGTCCTGCACATCCGCTCAGGGGTGGTCTTGCCTCTTATGATGAAAGACTGGCAAGGGAGTTCGGCAACCAGGGGCATTCGGTTTGTATTTACACATTTTCCCTTCAATACCCGGGATTCTTATTTCCCGGCACTACACAATATTCAACTGAGCCTGCACCCAAAGACCTTGATATTAAAGTTTTAATAAACTCCGTTAACCCGTTCAACTGGCTGACTGTTGGCAGGCGGCTGAAAAAAATAAAACCGGATATTATAGTAGTGCGTTACTGGCTCCCGTTTATGGGCCCCTGCCTTGGAACCATTTTAAGAAGGGCAAAAAAAAATAACCATACAAGGGTTGTTTGCATTGCAGACAATATCATACCACATGAAAAACGTTTTGGCGACCTTCCTTTTACAAAATACTTTGTAAAACCGGTTGATGCATTTATAACGATGAGTGAAAAAGTGCTTAGCCAGTTACCCCAGTTTGCAGCAGGCAAACCGGCTAAATTTGTGGCACATCCATTATATGATAATTTTGGAGAAAAGATCACACAGGACGAAGCCAGGCAATTTTTAGGTATAAACCGGGAGGAAAAAATTTTACTTTTCTTTGGATTTATAAGAAAGTATAAAGGACTTGACATTTTACTGGATGCGGTGAAAAAATTAAAAGAGTCCGGTTTTAAGGATTTTAAACTGGTAATTGCCGGTGAATTTTACGATGACCGTAAACAATACGACGAACAGGTTGAGCGGCTCGGCATACAGGATCACCTTATTTTAAAAAGCGATTTTATCCCCGACAGTGAAGTAAAGTATTACCTCTGTGCTGCTGATGTGGTGATTCAGCCATACCGCAACGCCACCCAAAGCGGGGTTACTCCCCTCGCCTACCATTTTGAAGTGCCGATGATCGTTACAAACGTAGGGGGCCTGCCTTCGCTGGTACCTGATGGAAAAGTGGGACTGGTGGCAGAACCCAATGCAGTATCCATTGCGGAAAAAACAATTGAATATTTTGAAAAAGGAAGGAATACATTCCTGCCCTTCTTAACAGAAGAAAAGAAAAAATACAGCTGGGCAAAAATGACAGAAGCCATATTTGAAATGGCGAATAGTGTTTAATTTGCCGCTTCAAATTTTACAGATGATATACAGAAGTAAAGCACCTTTACGCATAGGATTAGCTGGTGGCGGTACAGATGTAAGCCCCTACAGTGATATGTATGGCGGTGCTATTTTAAATGCCACCATTTCTCTTTCTGCCTATGCCAGTATTGAGGTGCTGGATGAGCACAAAATTATCATTGAAACACTTGACAGGAAAGAAGAGCAGGCTTTTGATTTTGCAAATTCACTACCGGTTGATGGTCACCTGGATTTATTGAAAGGTGTTTATAACCGTATACAGAAAGATTATGGCAGTATAAAAACCGGTTTCAGGTTATCTACTTTTGTTGATGCACCAGCAGGTTCAGGTCTTGGCACTTCATCCACGCTGATGGTTGCCATACTGGGCGCATTTGCTGAAATGCTGAAATTGCCGTTGGGTGATTATGATATTGCTCACCTGGCGTATCAAATAGAACGGGAGGACTTATTGCTTGCCGGTGGCAAACAGGACCAATATGCAGCAACTTTTGGCGGTGTAAATTTTATGGAGTTTTACGGGGATGACAAAGTGATCGTAAACCCTTTAAGGGTGAGACCGGAATATATGCATGAACTGGAAAACAATTTAGTACTGTATTTTACTTCCACTTCAAGAGAAAGTGCCACCATCATTAAAGAACAGGTTAAAAACGTAAATGAGAAGAACGAAAAGAGTATTGAAGCCATGCATCATTTAAAAGAGCAGTCAAAAATGATGAAAGAAGCACTGTTGAGGGGAAAGCTGAATGAGATCGGGGAAATATTAAATTATGGCTTTGAACAAAAGCGGCTGATGGCACATAATATCAGTAATAACAGTATTGAAGCCATTTACGATGCTGCAAAAAAAGCGGGTGCAACGGGCGGCAAGATCAGCGGCGCCGGTGGTGGTGGCTTTATGATATTTTATTGTCCCGGCAACAGCCGCTATAAAGTAATTGAAACTTTAAATAGTTTTGGCGGTGAAGTAAAAAAATATTCATTTACCAAGTACGGGTTAACAAGCTGGACAATTTAAATATCCTGCTACACTATTAAAAAGATGCAACAAATAAAAAATATTATTGGCGAATCAATTAAAGTAAAACAACAGTTACTTGCTGATGAAAAAATTATTTCTGCCGTAAGTGAATGTGCCGATATAATTGCAGCAGCATTTAAAAAAGGTAATAAAGTACTCTTTTGTGGTAATGGCGGCAGTGCAGCAGATGCCCAGCACCTGGCCGCTGAATTCAGTGGTCGTTTTTATACAGACAGGGAAGCATTGCCGGCGGAAGCATTGCACTGCAATACATCTTACATGACAGCCGTGGCAAATGATTACAGTTATGATGTAATCTATTCACGCCTGTTAAAAGGCATTGGCAAAGCGGGTGATGTGTTGGTGGGATTAAGCACTTCGGGCAACAGTAAAAACATTATAAAAGCATTTGAAACGGCCAGGGAAAAAGATATCATCACAATAGGGCTAACTGGCGCCTCAGGCGGCAAAATGAAAGATCTGTCAAATTATTTACTGAATGTTCCATCAAATGATACACCACGCATACAGGAAAGCCATATTCTTTTAGGACATATCATCTGCCAGTTGGTTGAAGAAAAACTATTTGGCCAATAATACAAGTATAAAAAATGGAAGCCATTATTCTTGCAGGAGGCCTGGGAACAAGACTGCGGTCTGTAGTAAATGACCTGCCAAAGTGCATGGCACCGGTTGCGGGTAAACCTTTCCTGCACTATGTGATACAGCAATTGCTTAACCAGGGCGTAGATAGATTTATTTTTTCCCTTGGTTATATGCATGAAGCAATAGAACAGTTTATTAAAATCAATTACCCTTCATTAAATTATAAAATTGCATTGGAGGATGAACCGCTTGGTACCGGCGGCGCCATTCAACTGGCAGCAAAACTAGCTTCAGAAAAAAATGTGCTGGTACTGAATGGCGATACCATGTTCACTGCAGATGTAAATGCGTTGAGTGAATTTCATACAAAACATCATGCAGCCTGCAGTATCGTTCTTAAACCGATGACAGATTTTGACAGGTATGGTGCAGTGCTCCTTAACAAGGATCACGCTGTTGTTTCTTTTAAAGAAAAACAATTTTATACTGAAGGCTGTATCAATGGTGGCGTATATATGCTGAACGTACCCCGTTTTTTACAGGAAGATCTCCCGGTAAAATTCTCTTTTGAAAAAGACTACCTGGAAAAACAGGTTGGCAAGCAGAAGCTTTATGGTATAGTACAGGATAAATATTTTATAGATATAGGTATCCCTGAAGATTATGCAAGGGCTCAGAAAGAATTTGAAAATCCTGAATTGATATTTAGTGGAAAATAAACTGGCTGATATTGATCATAACTGGACACTTTTTCTTGACAGGGATGGTGTAATTAATCATGAAAAGCATAAAGATTATGTTCATACCTGGGATGAATTTATTTTTTACGATGGTGTAAAACAGGCTGTTAATATACTTTCAAAAAAATTTAAGCATATTATAGTAGTGACAAACCAGCGGGGTGTTGGCAAGGGCCTTACACTTTTAAAAGACCTGGAGATCATTCACCGCAATATGATAAGAGAAATAGAAATGAACGGCGGCAGGATTGATAAAGTTTATTTCTGCTCTGACCTTGAAGATACCAGCCCCTGCCGTAAACCCAATCCCGGCATGGCTTTGCAGGCTAAAAATGATTTTCCCGGGATAGATCTTAACAGATCTGTAATGGTTGGTAATACGCCCGGTGATATGGGTTTTGGCCGCAATATTGGCGCCATTACTGTATTTCTGCCCACCACCCGGCCTGACGTGGAGCATAAAGATAACCGGATAGATGCAGTTTTTCCTTCCCTGCTTGATTTTGCAAAGAGCTTGTAAGCATTCGTTAAAATTGCGCCGAAACGGCTATTTTTACAACTGTTTAAAAGGTATTCTGTTAAATTTATTCCATGAAGAAACTCCTCTTTCTTTTTATATTCTCTGCCTGCAATATGGTATGCTTTTCTCAACATATAACGGCCGGGGATAGGTCCTTTTTAAAGGAAAAAGAAGACTCCCTGAAAATATTTTCCAGGACAATTATTAATGGTACAACAGCCGCAGCCCGTTTTACTGCCGACAGCAGTTTTACAAAAATGTTTGTACGTGCGTTAAAAACAGCCAACTCATTCTATTACCCTTTTGATTCACTGGAATCCATTTCAAAGTTATATGCTCCGGACAGCAGTTTCCGCATTTATACCTGGCAGATGGTAGTAAATGAAAACCTGGTAAGACAGCATGGCGCTATCCAGATGAGGACTTATGACGGTACTTTAAAGCTTTACCCGCTTATTGATAAATCAGATGTAACCATTGGCATCACAGATACTGTAGGCAACAATAAAGGCTGGATCGGTGCTGTATATTATAAAATTATCCAGACAAGAAGCAGCAACCAGAATTATTATACCCTGCTTGGTTACGATGAGAACAATATCAGGAGTAACAGGAAAATTATAGAAGTACTCAGTTTTACCAATGATGAACCAACATTTGGCGGCCGCTGGTTTAGTTTTGAAAAAGACAAAGTTTTCAAGTCATCCCAAAGCCGGTATATAATGGAGTATAAAAAGGATGCCGGACCAAGGCTCGTATTTGATCCCGAGTTGGAGACCATTGTTTTTGAACACCTGGAATCAGAAACGAATGAGCCAAAGAAAAAATGGACCTATATCCCGGATGGAGATTATGAAGGTTTTAAATGGGAAAATGGGAAATGGATCCATATCGAAAAATTATTTGACCAGGTAACAGAACTTGGTAAAGAGCCCGTACCAAATCCTGTTAAAGATGCATCCGGTAATACAATTGAAGAAAAATTAAAGGATAATCTTTCTGGTGATAACGGGCAAACAGAAAAAATGCCCGCTGAGAAGAAAGAAAAGAAAAATATCAAGACTGCAAAACCAAAGAAAAAGAATAATTAAGACTATTACGTGCTGTTTAAAGATAATTATAAATGTAAAAGATACAGTTAAACAACAAACAGTATTTTCCGCAAGGAAAAAAGCAAGTTTACCACCACTTTAAAAAACAGCACAGTAAATTCATCAAAAAAATCAGTTTAATTACGCCCTGTATTAATGTATAAACATTGATTTTGAATCCAATACCGTATTTTCTACACATACAATCGGAATATCACCACCCTCACCAAAGCGACTTCCAGTAAATTCCTCAAAGCATTAATTATCAATGCGTAATAACTCATTTATTTTATTTCGCCTGTGCAATAAATGCCAGCATTTGTTGTTTTAACCCTCCGACAAATGTTTTAATCTCTCCAGCTAACCCCCAAATACCTGCTCAAACAGGTGAATGGTAAAGGTGTGCACTGAAGCAGATTTCATTTAATGCTCCTTATCATGAAACCCTGTTTAAATACTGACAAAATCTTTGTATTTACCCTTCTTTGTTTTTTTGTAAACAATGTAAGTGCTCAGCAGATAGCTGTGAATCCACGCAGCTATATGGTAATGAATGGCAGCCCTTCCCTGGTATTGAACAGTGCTTCTTTTATAAACAATGGAAATTTTACCGCTGCAGCCGGAACTGTAAAGTTTACTGGTTACACAGATACAAGTTACTGCAACCTTGACGGTGCAAATAATACAACATTCTACAACCTCAGTATACAAAAAAATGCCTTTGGTGTGGTATTAAGGTCTGACGCAGCTGTAAGAAATATACTTTCTGTAACAGGGGGTACTTTGTTTACAGACAGCAATCTTACTTTGAAATCTGACCAGTACCTTACTGCACGGGTAGCCGCAATTACTGGTACGGGTAACATTATTGGTAAAACAAAAGTAGAAAGATATATAACGGCAAAAAGAGCCTGGCGTATACTAACGGCACCGCTTACAAGTTCCAATACAATTTTCGATACCTGGCAAAACGGTGGTATATATGAAGAAGGCAAAAATATTTTCATTACCGGCGCAAGCCCTTCACCCGGCAACGGACTTGACTCAAGCCTGCAAAATAACTCATCCATGAAAACATGGAACAGCAGTACGCAGCAATTCGTGACAATAACAAATACATATACGCCTATATCTGCAGGAACTTACGGAAGTGCAGATAATACGGCCTATTTCACTTTTGTAAGAGGAGACAGGACCAAGGCTAATCTTAATACAAACAGTTGCAATGTTACCACCCTGGTGGCTACAGGAAAACTTCAAATAGGTGATCAGACTTTTAATACTTCAGGTGCATTAGGCGCCTACTCAATGATCGGGAACCCCTATGCGTCACCGGTAGATTTCAGCAAACTTACACGGTTTAATACCATAAACAGGTTTTATGTATGGGACCCAACATTAAACACATTGGGAGGATATGTAATGCTGGATGACCTGGGTAATTCAGGCACATATACAAAATCAGTTAGTGCAAGTGCTCAAACAAAAGAAATACAATCAGGACAGGGCATACTCGTACAAACACAAAGTGCCGGCGCCGCTTCTATAACTTTTAAAGAAGCCGATAAAGAAACCTATAATAACCAGGCTGTATTCAGACCCGCCATTACCACAACGTCACAAATGTTACGTGTATCGTTTAACATTATCAACAGTGATAACAGCATACTACCGGCCGATGGCACTTTTGCCGAATATAACCAGGCCTTCAGTAATGGCCTTGATATGGATGATGCGGTAAAGTTTTCAAATATGAATGAGGGAATAGCGCTGGCAAGAAATAACAGGTCGCTGGCAGCTGAAAGAAGAGGACTGATCAGCCAGTATGATACGCTATTTCTTAAATTATCAAAAACAACCGCCAGGAATTACCAGTTCGAAATTACTCCAACCGGTTTTATTTCAACTGAGATAAGAATACACGACAGTTTTCTTGATACCTACACAGCATTAAATCCTTCCGGAACTACGGTATTTAATTTCAATATTGATAATGATCCTGCGTCCGCAGACGCCAACAGGTTTAAAATCCTGTTCAGGAAGAACAATACCTTGCCCGTTACCGTTAGCAGTATTAAAACAAGCCTGCAAAATAACAACCCGGTAGTGGAATGGAAAGTGGAGAATGAAATAAATATAGACAGGTACGAGGTTCAGAAATCAACCGATGGAATACGGTTTTCATCATCAGGCTTTATTACTGCCAGGGGTAATGCAGTCTATACCTGGGCGGATGCAGTGCCTTTATACGGCGCCTGCTTTTACAGGATAAAAATTTATGACCGGAGCGGCGAAATCACTTACAGCAGTATTGTGAAAGCCAGTATTATAAAACCTGTTGAAAGCAACATTAATATTTACCCTAACCCGGTAAGATACAATACCATCAATTTACAGCTGATAAACCAGCAGAAAGGTGTATACAAACTAAAACTTTCCAATATAGCCGGGCAACTGATCTATAAAGGAAATGTTTCAACAGATTTTGGCAATGGAACCGTATCAGTAAAGATCAATACAGGATTGAATACCGGTATTTACCAACTGGAAATTATCACCCCGGATAATAATAAAGAAAGCCGGAAAGTAATAGTAGAATAAAAATTTTAAATCACAACAAAGCATCCATACAATGAAAAACAAGTTTTTATTTACACTGCTGGTTAGCCAGGTACTGCTGGCAGGAAAAACATTTGCACAGAATATTGCCATCAACAGCACAGGCAATTTACCTGATACAAGTGCCATGCTGGATGTGAGCAGCACGGTAAAGGGTTTTTTAACTCCCAGGATGACAACAACAGAAAGGAATGCCATCCCCTTACCTGCAACAGGGTTACTTATTTATAATACAACAACTAACCAGTTTAATGTAAA
Source organism: Ferruginibacter sp. (assembly GCA_047600665.1). Taxonomy (GTDB): domain Bacteria; phylum Bacteroidota; class Bacteroidia; order Chitinophagales; family Chitinophagaceae; genus Ferruginibacter. The sequence goes on along the minus strand of JASGKJ010000001.1, from coordinate 234,385 downwards.
TACCGGCACTTCTGGCTCCCCGTCATGGACCGCAATTGTAGCCGGCAGTACAGTGAGTTCAGTAAGCAACAGCAGCAACACGAATAGCCTGACCACTACTGTAAATAGCGTAACAGGAAGTGCGGTGTCAATCATTAACAGCAATGCACTTTCTTTAAATACATCCAGTATTACATCAACAGTGAACGGCGTGGCTTCGTCAGCGTTAGACATCTCCCCTGCCATTACATTAAGGGCATGGAACAAAGCAGGCAACTCGGGCACTACTGCAGGTACTAATTTTATCGGTACAACTGATGCTGTTGATTTTGTAATAAAGGCAAATAATACAGAAAGACTGCGTATCAGCAGCGGTGGCAACCTGGTGCTAACAGGAACGGCTGCAGGTGCTATGACAGACAGTGTTCTTACCATTAACACCGCCACCGGTGTGGTCAGATACCTGAATACAAACAGGTTTTCAGGCAGCAGCAGCGACTGGAGTATGACCGGGAACGGCAGTACAAATGCTTCAACAAACTTTATCGGTACTACTAACAGTGTTGATTTTGTTGTAAGAACCAATAATTCAGAACGTCTGCGTGTATTAAGCGGTGGTAACGTAGGTATCAATACCACTAACCCCGGCAGTACCCTTGACGTAAAAGGCACCTTGCGTCTTTCCGGTTCTTCATCAGGTTATGTTGGCTTTGCACCCGCTTCAGCAGCAGGTTCAACCACCTATACATTACCATCTGCAGATGGAAGCAACGGCCAGATGCTAACTACCAATGGTTCCGGTACATTAAGCTGGAGCACAGCAAGTGGTGGCAGCGGCAGTGGCTGGTCACTTACCGGTAACAGCGGTACATCAGCCTCTAACTATATTGGTACCAGCGATGGCCAGGCACTTACTTTTAAAGTAAATAACACCCAGTCTGGATACATTGGTTACTACAGCTTAAATACATCATTTGGCTATAGTTCAAACGCAGCTTATGGTTCAACTGCAATTGGCTACAATGCACAGGCAACTGGTACAAACTACTCTGTTGCGGTTGGTTACAACTCACTTGCAAGTACACAAAATGCAGTAGCGCTTGGAAGCTCTTCCCAGGCTAAAGGTGGCAATAACGCTATCTCCATCGGTTACAATTCAGTAGGTGGTTATACAGACGTTATTGCAATTGGTACAGGTGCAACCGCTTCAAGTTCTACTAATAATAATGAAACAATCGCAATAGGCGCAAGTGCCAATGCCAATGCTTACCAGGGTATTGCCATAGGTAAAAGCGCTTCTGTAACAACTAATGGCCAAACACTGGCAATAGGTGTAAGTGCCACTGCTAATGGTTACCAGGCTACCGCAATTGGTAATGGCGCAAGTGCAACTGCATCTAACTCCACAGCTATTGGTAATGGCGCTTCTGTAAGTACGGCTAATTACATTTCAATTGGTAATACATCTGTTTCAGCAATACGTGGCCAGGTAAACTTTACCACGTACAGCGATGGCAGGTTCAAAAGAAATATTAAAGAAGATGTTCATGGCCTTGATTTTATTATGAAACTGAGGCCGGTTACTTATAACTGGGACATACATAAATTCAATGCACATGCACGTGGCGGTGATTATAAAGCGATCAATGCGGCTTATAATCCTGATGAGGAAGCAGCGATACGCAAAAAAGAAAGCATTACTTATACCGGCTTTATTGCACAGGAAGTTGATCAGGCTGCTCAAAAATCAGGTTTTAATTTCAGTGGCGTGTTAAAACCGGTTGATGAAAAAGATGCTTACAGTTTAACCTATGCCGAATTTGTGGTTCCGCTGGTAAAAGCCGCACAGGAGCTGAACAACAAAGTAACTGAACAGCAAAAAATGATTGAAACACTCCAGCAGGAGATAAACATACTAAAGAGAAAGGTTCATTAACTAAGGATGGTTTTTGATTACGGGCTGCTTTTCCAGGCGGCCTTTTTTTATTTTATAAAAAACGGGAAGTTGCCTTCCCGTTACACTAAAAACAAAAAACCAAACCATGTTTTTCTGCTGCTACTTTAAGTTCACCAGGTAACCGACTGATACAGAAAATGACCTGTTTTTGATGGCCGTACCTTCCGCTTTATAAATATCCATTAGTCCTCTTTGCCATTTTACGCTTGCGAACAAACCATTATTCAACTCAAGACCTGCAATAAAATTTAAACTCACATCGGTTCTTTTCCATTTTTTATCCGGTCCTTCATAAATTTTTGTTTTTACATTACCCCGTTCTGCACTACCACCAACCGCATACCCAATGGTTCCTCCTGTGCCGGCAAATAATTTCCCAAACAAAAGTTCCACTTTGTACACAATGTTAACCGGCAGTTCTATATAACTCAACCTTAATTTTGTAGCCAGGCTGTCTGCAGAGCTTAAATGCGTGGCACCTTTTCTTGAAAATACCAGTTGTGGCTGCAGGTAAAAATTGCTACCAAGATTTACTTCTGTAATAATACCTGCATGATAACCTTTAAACCTGTCACCGGCATACATGTTCCCGGTATTCACGTTAATACGCTGGTCATTTAAATTTCCACCAAGGATAATTCCTTTTTTAATTTGTGCGCTGGCTGCTATTGCCAAACCGATCATTGCAACTGTTACTAATAATACTTTTTTCATGATTATACTTTTTTTAAATTGTTTACTAAATATTGTTTTCATAAGAGGGTTAAAAACGTACCAGCCTGCCGCTGCCGTTAATATGGGTTGATAAAGATGGGTAGCCGCTGAAATAAATATCACCGCTGCCATCGATGGTTGCATCCAGGTAATGAGCCACTTTCACCCTGATATCTCCTGACCCGGTTGTACGTGCAGTAACAGTATTGGCTGCAATAGCCTGTATCTCTATTTTACCGCTGCCGTCTGTTTTTAAAATGGCATTGTTTATACTGCCCCCTGTGCCGCTGATGGTGCCTGATACTGTGCTGGCTGCATCAATCGTGCTGGCTGTTACATTTTGCAGCCAAATACTACCGGAGCCGGTTGTTCGCAGGTATAAACTGGATGCCTGTATACTATTCTCACAATAGATACTACCCGAAGTATTCAGTTCGAATGCATTTACACCCGGACCTGACACATTGATCCGTATGGTCTCATCGGCATCATAGGTTTTTCCGTCAGCGTATTTTATCACCAGCTTATTACCGGCCACATAGGTCTGCAGTATGGGATGAATGGTTTGTTTGGCTGAGACTTCTACTTTCCAAACGCTGTCATTTTTGTAATAGACGTTACCATTCATACGCAGATCGATACCGGTAAAATTTGTAACGCTTCTTGTTTCTGTTGTGACCGGCCCTTTACCGATCAGGTCTTTTTTACAGGATACTAATCCTGGCATAATTGCAATAATTAAAATTGCGATGGCTAACTTTTTCATGTTCTTTGATTTTTGATTGTTTACTTGTTTGATTTTTATTTTTTATACAGTGGCGATCTTTTTAATAGATAGTGTATCCCGTTCTCATATGCATCCACATCTGATAAAATAGATTGCCTTGATTTGCTGTAGAGTGCTTCTCCCCTGCTGTTGTACACGGCGAGGTCAACCTGCGTTTGCATGTCAGGAACTGTTTTAGACTGACTCCTGTCCCGGTCACTACTGACAATATCTCTATCATGGTTCCTGAATTTGTAAACACCATTCACTTCCTGCGTAACCATACCCGTGAGTATATATTCCACTCCCAATATTGCCGCCAGTTCTTTTGGTGTAAACTCCCTGATATTTGATTCTTTTACGCCGCTCTTCAGTAGTAACGCATTTGTTTCGGCCAGGTCCTGGAACTGCAATTCAACCGCTTTATCTTTCAGGTACAGGAAAGCAATGTTCTGTAAGCGGTAACGCATTTCATCCATTCTTACCTGGTTACCATCACCCACGTAAGCGATAGGCAGGATAGCCACTTTGTTTGCAGCAACAGCAGTATCAGTTAAAGTTTGTGTCTGCGCCTTTCCAACCACACTCATTAGCAAGAGTGCCATCACTACAAGGCTGATGGTGATGTTTGTAAACTTTTTCATTGTTGATTCTTTTGTTTTTAAAAAATTGTTTCTTGAAATATTTCAGGAACAAAATTATCCCTGGCCAGAAGGGCTTTCCGGCACATTTATACCAACCAACTGTACTTTTATACCAAACCGGTTTTTAACCTCAAAAAGAAAACCCGGGAGCAGCTTAAACAGAAAAAACAGGTGAAAATGCCATTTTGTATAAGAAATGAGGTAGTTTGTATAATAGACCAGCCAACTGCCTTATCAATCTATAGTTTCGGGTCATGCAAAACGGACAGATCAGCATACTGCCATTTAATAATCCTTTAATAAGGTTTATCGCCGATGGTAAATACAGGTGGTTACGGCATACTTTGTTTATACTGCTTGGATTGGTGCTGGGTTTTAAAGGCGATGTGGCAGTTTACAATGACCTGCGCTCCCCGGAAGCAAAAAGAGCTTTTATTATTATCGATACCTGGACCTTCTTTTTTATCATGGGTATTATCTACCTGCTGTTACTGGTAATTGTACCTAAACTGCTTTTCAGGTCTAAATTTTTTCTCTTTGCGCTTTGCTTTTTTATACTGGTATCACTTATTTACCTGGAAGTATATTATCTCGATCATATTTACCTTAAGCCACTGGATACCCCGGGAAGGCCAGGCATGCAACATGTGGAGTTTTCATTCCTGGCATATATACAATATGCTGCGATAGCGGCTGTAATGCTCGGTGCTGTGGTGGGTTTAGCGGTTTTTAAAAAATGGATCAATGATGTTCAGCGGATGCATGAACTGCAGCAGGCCAACCTGCGTACAGAACTGGAACAATTAAAGAGCCAGGTGAATCCCCATTTTCTCTTTAATACATTAAACAACCTGCTGGTACTTACAAAAACCGATACAGAAAAAGCATCACAGGTATTGCTTGGTTTATCAGACCTCTTGCGATACCAGCTTTATGACAGTGCGAAAGAAAAAATATTCCTGTCAAAAGATATTGAGTTTATAAAAAACCTGGTGGCACTTGAAAAAATAAGAAAGACAGATTTTGATGTGGAAATAAAAGTGGAAGGCAATATTGAACAGGTGATGCTTCCTCCATTTCTTTTTATTCCTTTCGTTGAAAATGCTATCAAACATGGCGCTTCCACTGTTGGACATTCCTGGCTGATGTTGTTTTTTCGTATTCAAGGAAATGAATTGTATTTTGTTTCAGAAAATTCCAAACCGGCAGTAAAGCAACATTCAATCGGCGGTTTGGGTTTAAATAATATAAAACGAAGGCTTGAATTATTATATCCCGGGAAACATACATTGACCATATCAGACGAACCGGGCAAATACACTGTAAACCTTATTATACCATTATGAACTGTATAGTAGTAGATGATGAACCATTGGCCCGGCAGGGAATGGAGATAAATATTGGCCAGCTGCCTTCGCTCCAGTTGCTTGGTAGTTTCAGCAATGCGCTTGCTGCAAGTGATTTTTTGCGGAAAGAAAAAGCAGACCTGATGTTCCTTGATATCAATATGCCTGAACTCAACGGTCTCGATTTTTTAAAATCACTGAGAGATGCTCCCCTGGTGATCTTTACAACGGCTTATCCACAATATGCACTGGAGAGTTATGAACTGGATGCGATTGACTACCTGGTCAAACCCATTCGCATCGAACGTTTTTTAAAAGCAGTGAACAAAGCTGAAAACCATTTGCAACTGTTGCAACAGGATAGCAATAAAAACCAGGTGGAGAAAATTGAAGACGATTTTGTATTCATAAAGGCCGACAGGAAATATTTTAAGATCTATTTTAAAGACATACTGTACATAGAAGGATTGAAAGATTATGTGATCATTTATACCGCAGATAATAAGATCATCACGCCAATGAATGTAAAGACGATTTCATCCCAGTTACCAGCTGCCATCTTTGCAAGGGTGAGTAAATCATATATAGCCAACGTACTTCATATTACTTCATTTGACAATGAACTGGTGTACATAAAAGATAACGAGATACCATTGGGACAGGGTTTTAAAGATGATTTTATCAAACAATATATTGAGAAGAAGATTGTAAAGCGCTAAAAAAGCTCTCAAAAAAAAGGCATACTACTATGGAATAATCCCACTTAGTACATCTGTAGTTAAAGCTTTGTATGCTACAGATCAGCATTCCCAAACCGTGCCACGAGGACTGGGATAAAATGACACCCAACCAGCAGGGTCGCCACTGCACTGCCTGTGCCAAAACTGTTACCGATTTTACAACAATGAGTGATGAAGAAGTAAAACTTTTTTTCATCAACCGCACAGAAGAAAAAACCTGCGGCCGTTTCAGAACAGATCAATTACAACGCATTACCATTACGCTGCCGGAAAATATTTTCAGCATACGCATGGCTTACTGGAAAAAATTTTTAGCTGCCTGCCTGCTGGCTTTCAGCACTACCCTATTTTCCTGTGAAACAAAAACTACGCTGGGAATAACTTTACCGGCAGTAACCATGACAGAACAGAAGAAAGATTCAGTTCCACCTTCTCCTGGTTTAGTGGGCATGGTATTTACGCATGATTCAACAACAAATCAAACCTGCACACAAATCGAGCAAGGTGAGATAGAACCTGCCACATACCTTACCGGTGATATCGCCATTAGACCGGAACCGTCTGTACTGATTCCTGATACGGCTTTAGTTGCAACTGCAGACAGCAGCATGTTGGAAATAAAAACGGATTCATCTAAAATAAAAAACCTGCCCAAAGCGGATTCAGTTATCTGCAATAATGAAAATACGATCAACCTGTAGCCTGTTAATCGAGTTCTGTGGTACCCGTTTTCTTTTCGCCAAGGTTAGCGGCGATCTCATTGAGCTTAACTTTTAAAAGAGAAAAATCAGCTGTAAGATGGTAATTAAAATGCTCATCCTGGTACTTGGGTCGCCAATGCTCATAGCGGCTGATCCAGCTGCGGAGGTTAGTAACTGTTGCCATTTTTATTTTAGATGAACTCAGTTGCATTTCCTGCTGGTAATTCGGCAGGTAACAACAGGTAAGCCCTCTTTCAAATTCAACAAATTCCTCTATTCTTTTTTTGTAATAACCGCCTTCATCATCAAATGCGTCTATCTGCTTGGCTTTAGTGGCCATATCATACAGCTTTATTGTAATAGCAGTAAGCTCTCCGGCAGGAATATTTTTCCCGGAGCTCATGGCATCGGCCACCGGTTTAAAAACAATATAGGTACTGTCCAGCACATCCTGGCAGGCATGCGTGTAATCCGCCTGGCCGCTTGCCCATTGCATTTTATCGATCTTGTTGCTGCAGCGGGCAACCCTTAATATCAGAACAAGTAAAGTAAAAATCCCAATCACAATAGCACCGGCGCCGGATTGTTTCATTTTATTGCTGGTTTATTATAGGTAATATACAATTCGCTGAACAGTAAGCCAAAAATATAAGTCCTGTTATTCTTTTTTCTAAATGAAAAGAATAACAGGACAGGTTCATAACAATACTAACCAGGAAATCAATGCTGGTAATAATTCCCAACACCTAACTTTCAATTCTCAACTTTCAAAACTAATCATTCAGCTTCAGCACCGCCAAAAACGCCTCTTGCGGCACTTCCACGTTGCCGATCTGTTTCATACGTTTCTTACCTTCTTTCTGTTTCTCCAGCAGTTTACGTTTACGGCTGATATCACCACCATAACATTTGGCAGTAACATCCTTACGCATGGCACTGATATTTTCCCTTGCCACCACTTTAGCGCCAATGGCAGCCTGTATGGCTATCTGGAACTGCTGTTTGGGTAACAGCTCTTTTAATTTTTCACAAAGCTTGCGGCCAAAATCCTGTGCACGGCCACGATGTATCAATGCACTCAGCGCATCCACCCTGTCGCCATTTAAAAGTATATCCATCTTTACAATATCACTCTCACGGTAACCAATAGGGTGATAATCAAATGAAGCATAACCCCTCGTCATGCTCTTGAGTTTATCATAAAAATCGAATACGATTTCAGTCAATGGCATTTCGAAACTCAGTTCCACCCTTGTTGGAGTAAGATAACTCTGGTGGGTAAGGATACCCCGCTTGTTGATACAAAGCGTCATGATATTACCGATGTATTCCGGTTTGCTGATGATCTGAGCCCTGATAAAAGGTTCATCAATATGATCGATCCTGCTTGGGTCAGGCATTTCGGTCGGGTTATTTATAATCACCGTTTCACCCTTTGTAGAGGTGGCGGTAAAACTTACGTTGGGCACCGTGGTGATCACTGTTTGGTTAAATTCCCTTTCCAGCCGTTCCTGTATGATCTCCATGTGCAGCATACCTAAAAAGCCACAACGGAACCCAAAGCCCAGCGCCTGTGATGTTTCCAGTTCAAAAGTGAGTGAAGCATCGTTCAGCTGCAGCTTATCCATACAGTCACGCAATTCTTCAAAAGCATCGGTTTCCACCGGGAAGATCCCGGCAAATACCATGGGCTTTACATCTTCAAAGCCATGTATATAATCCTTGCAGGGATTAGCAACGGTGGTAATGGTATCTCCTACTTTTACCTCCTTCGCCTCCTTGATACCGGTAATGATATAGCCCACATCACCCGCCCTTACTTCTTTCTTTTCTTCCATGCCCAGTTTTAAAATACCCACTTCGTCTGCATAGTATTCGCCACCGGTATTAAAGAATTTGATCTTGTCGCCTTTTTTGATGATACCATTAAAAATGCGGTAATACACAATGATACCACGGAAAGAGTTGAACACGCTGTCAAATATCAGTGCCTGCAGCGGCGCCTGTTCATCACCCTTGGGTGCAGGAATACGTTCTACAATAGCCGCCAGTATTTCTTCAATACCAATACCGCTTTTACCGCTGGCGAGTAATATTTCTTCCGGTTTGCAGCCGATCAGTTCCACTATCTGGTCGGTTACCTCGGGAATCATGGCGCCGTCCATATCAATCTTGTTTATCACAGGGATGATCTCAAGATTATTGTCAATGGCAAGGTAAAGATTACTGATGGTCTGAGCCTGTATACCCTGGCTGGCGTCCACCAATAAAAGGGCGCCTTCGCAGGCTGCCAGTGCCCGGCTTACTTCGTAGCTAAAATCTACGTGGCCGGGCGTATCTATCAGGTTAAGCACGTATTCAGTGCCGTTGTGTTTATAGTTTACCTGTATGGCATGGCTTTTAATGGTAATGCCTTTTTCCCTCTCCAGGTCCATATCATCCAGCACCTGGTTCATCATATCCCGTTCGCTGATGGTCTTGGTATGTTCCAGCAGGCGGTCGGCAAGAGTGCTTTTACCGTGGTCGATATGGGCAATGATGCAAAAATTCCGGATATTCTTCATTCGTATTGCTGCGCTTTTTTAAGGGGGCGAAGGTAATTGATTTTTGGGGATTTTTTGGGGGTAGCCGGCAGGGGTAATTCTATTGGGCTGCGGAGGCGTCGCACTCTTGTACAAGTACTCTTTATTCAGCTTTCATAAGAGCGGAGATATATTTGTTTTTTCTAATTTTTTGGTAATTTGAGAGGCATTTGTGCTGCTGGTTACAACAATACAAAGATTATTTACAGACAATCGAAAGACTGTAGTCGCCCATGGCACCAGCATATTAATTTCAAATAAACTTAAGGACAATGAAATATATTATATTAGAAATAGAGACAATTACTTTATGGCTGTCATACTTATTGGGAGCCATTCTATCATGGGCCATTCTATATTATACAATTAAGACTGCTGTCAAAAATGGCATCATTGATCCCGGCAGAATACAAAAAAATACTATGATGCGCCAGGAATGACTGTTGAAAAAGCATCTAACCCTGAACAAGAGACGCTAAAAGGAAAATATGATAAAGGCCAAATTACTTTTGAAGAGTATCAAGAAGAGTGGACGAGGCTGAATAATTAGTAATAATCCCTGCACATTCACTTTCATTCTTGACACTTCGCCTGTATTTATAACCCACGAATGCGATTTAATTTATTCCATAAGTTTAAGAATCGGGATATTGAGGTGATAAACTCAAGCATGTACACACAACAAAACTCCAAATGCAAACAATTGAAATAAGGCAAAATAAAAAAACCGTAGTTCCCATGCTTGTTTTTATGATACTGTCATTGCTGGGTATGAACTATTACATCTTTTTCCATGGAATGCCGGGCGGCTATAACACATCAAAGATCCTGTATGTATTGCTCAATGTCCCATTATTATACAGCATTTACCTATCAACCAGGAAATTTTTTAAAAATGAACCGGTTTTAATATTCAGTAAATCCGGAATTGAAATAAATGAAAAAGGAAAGCCTGTTTCATTACTTTGGATACAGGTAACCGACTGGAAAATTGAAAATGATGACGGCACACATTATTTGACAATCAATACAACAGACGCAAAAAAGAAAATAAATATCTCATGGCTTGACAAAAGAGCTACGGAGATTGAAGAATTAATGCAAGAATTTACCAAGAAACCTAAACCACAATTTTAATGACAGGTACAGGGATAATAGGGCTTCTACTTATCGTAGCAAACATCATTTTTTCATACAAAGGCCTTACCAACACCGCTTTTTTCGACGGGTACAAATTTGAAGTTGACCCGGTGCTCGTCAAAAAAGATTATAAGCGGCTTATTACAGCCGGTTTTTTGCACGTGAGCTGGACACACCTGATTTTTAATATGATCAGCCTCTACGCTTTCAGCGGACTTATTGAAGCTGATCTTGGTGGATTTAAATTTTTACTGGTGTACTTTACCAGTTTGGTTGGCGGCAATTTATTTTCCTTGTTCATACACAGGCATCATGGAGACTACAGCGCTGCAGGCGCATCCGGTGCTATCTGCGGTATTATCTTTTCATCCATTGCATTGTTCCCGGGTATGGGCATTGGATTCTTTGGGCTACCCTTTTCTATACCAGGCTGGCTGTATGGGATTATATATGTTTTGTATTCGGTGTATGGTATCCGGTCAGGCAAAGACAATATTGGGCATGAGGCACATTTGGGTGGGGGCCTAATCGGTATGGCAACAGCCCTGCTTATTGAACCCGCTGCTTTTTTAGAAAACTACCAGACAATTTTGATCATTGCAGTGCCTGCAATTGCCTTCATTTACCTGGTCATCTCCAGGCCATATACGCTGCTGGTTGATAATTTATTTTACAAGACCCACCAGGATCATTATTCCATTGACCACAAATACAACGAGGAAAGAGCAAACAATCAAAAAGAAATAGACAGGATACTTGATAAAATAAACAGGAGTGGTATGAACAGCTTGAGTAAAAAAGAAAAGGAGAAACTTAAGTCGTATTCGCAAAAGACACAGTAGTCAATTATTCATATACTTTTATTTATTTCTTACTCCACAATCCAGTGCGTTGGGACGACAAATATTTTAAAACCGCAGCCTTGCTACAGATACTTTAATTACCACCTCTTTTTGTTATATTTGGTTAAACACCACCAATGTTCCGCCTTATTCTGCTCACCTGCTTTTCATTACTGCTTAAAACCGGATTTACCCAAACCATCTATACATTCAACGGTAATGGAAACTGGAGTGATTCAGCTAACTGGTTGAACAGTCAACCACCACCCGAAGTATTGAAAAGTGGTTCGGAGATCATTATTAATCCGGCAACAGACGGAACCTGCACTTTAAATATATCACAGATCATTGCAGCCGGTGCCAAATTCACCATTGTACCCGGCAAGAAAATTAACATAACAGGATCACTGGCTCAAAGAGACAGCACGGATGCAGCCGGCCTGTTCTCTCTCATTACTGACACCACGGAAAAGTTTACCGGTGGAGACACAGCCTCTGTTGCTGTATTACTAACAATTCCTGTAGTGGAAGAAGTTGATACGGTATTATTCAGACCGGCAGCAAAAGCAAATACCCAGCTGTCAGAAATGCCGTCACCTGTTATTGAAATGCCTGTGCCTGGTCACCAGGGGAGATTCAACAGTTGTGTTGGCTGGGCTGTGGGTTATGCAGCACTCAGCTATTATCAAAAGCAGGCAGAAAACAACGGTAACTATACAGGGTTTGACAAAAAATTTTCTCCATCTTTTATCTGGAATGGAATAAATGGCGGTAATGATATAGAAACCACGATCCCAAATGCGTTAAATCTGCTGCTGGAAAAAGGCTGCTGTAAATACATAGATATGGCGCCGGAGTTTTCACTTCCCCACTTTCAGCCACTGGATATTGCAAAACAAAATGCTGCAAACTATAAGATAGCAGCTTACAAAAGATTTTTGGATGTTGATATTGCAAAGCTTAAACGCTGGGTGAACAGGCGTAACCCTATCGTTTTTTTATGCACAGTGGATGAGGATTTTAAAAATTGTTCTCCTGCCAGTATGCTTAAAAAAGCAGGCAACATGGTTTGGGTAAATAAATCCGGGAAAAAGAATAAACGGCATGCAATGGTGATCTGTGGATACGACGATCAACTTAATGCTTTCAAAGTGATGAACAGTTGGGGAACCGGTTGGGGCGACCAGGGTTTTATATGGATTGATTACGGCCTTTTTGAACAGGTGGTATATAAATACCCACAGACGGGTTTTGCTGAACTGTATATGATATATCCAAGAAAACCTTCGGCCACAGCAAGACTAAACAGTGTAGCTGATGTTGCTGGTAAAACTGCTGTTGCTACAGTCGATATATTTGAAACAGGCTCCCCCATTACAGAAAGCGGCGTTTGTTACAGCACCGAAATGTATCCCACTACTGCAAGTACATTTACAAAAAATATTACTGTACAGAATGGCGACGGCAGTTTCAACCCCTCGCCTGTTATACTGGTACGGGACCTGTTGCCGGCTACCCGGTATTATATACGGGCTTATGCAAAAACAACGGAAGGTATAATTTACAGTGACCAGATTTACTTTACAACTAAAACAGCAAATGATGGTTTACCAACAGTAATGACTATCCCAGTAACCTCAGTTACTTCTCATTCCGCAGAAACGGGAGGAGTGATCATAGATGAGGGCAGTTCACCCATAGTTAATAAAGGGCTTATTATAAGCAGATATCCGAATGAAGCCATTAACTTTAATTATGCAATTGAAAAGGGTGACGGTATAGCCGCTTTTGATCATACATTTGAATGGCTGACACAGGAAAAAAACTTTTATGTAAAAGCATTTGCCATTAATGATGCCGGCATTGCATATGGGGAAGAGCTGAAGTTTAAAACCGGGAAAGCAGTTGGCGAAGCTGTATTAACTGACTTTACCTTTGATGGCAGGGATTTAATTTATAAAGTGAAAATGTCAAAAGAGTTTTATTATCAGTATGCCTGTTTTGCAAAATTTGCGTATAATGGCCAGGCTGAAACTGAAGAAAGGATTAGTGTGTCGTTTGAATTCCCGGAAGACCCCGCCGACCCTTATGTATATAGCACAAGTTATAAGTACCTGGGTTTTACACCATCCACAGTAACCCTTAATATTTATATAACAGATAATGTGGCGCCGGCAATTTTAGTGGGGACCCAAACGATCTCAATCTCTCCATAATTAACAACAGCAGTAATGTAAGATGTGGCCAGGCATTTAAAGAAATCCTCCACCTGCTTACAACAAATAGTACTTACAAATATGAAACAAAAGATCACATTTGCATTGCTGTTATGCTTCAACCTCGCCTGGGGCCAAGAGCAGCAAATTACCAGACTCGATGGAAGTAAGATTTCAGATGCGCAGATTGACAAGACTGTCAAACGCCTGATGGAAGCTGCCAATGTGCAGGGCATGGGACTGGCAATTTTAAACAATAAAAAAACTGTCTTTCTTAAATCTTACGGATATAGAAATAAACCAAAAAATGAGTTACTTGATACAGCCACCATTGTATATGGTGCATCCTTCAGCAAAGCTGTGTTCGGTTATCTTACGATGAAGCTGGTCCAGGAAAAAATACTGGATCTTGACAAGCCACTTTACCAGTATCTGAGTAAATCAATAGCAGAATATGAATATTTTTCTGACTTAAAATCAGATGACCGGTGGAAATTAATTACTGCAAGAATGTGTTTAAGTCATACAACCGGCCTGCCGAATGTAAGATGGTTCAATCCGGCTGAAGAAGCACCGGCATTTGATTCAATTGGCACTATTAAGATTTATTTTACCCCCGGCACAAAATATGCTTACTCCGGTGAAGGGTTTAAATTACTGCAGTTGGTAATAGAAGAGCTCACAAAAAAAACACTTGATGAACTGGCAACAGAAATAGTTTTTAAGCCAATTGGTATGATAAGGACCGGCTACATTTGGCACGACTCGTTTGGTGACGATAATGTAGCAGTAGGACATTTGAATAATGGCAAAATAGATGTAAAAAGAAAACGCACCATTGGTGTTGCGGGAGGTTCACTGGTAACGACCATTGCCGATTATGCCAGGTTTATAGAAAATATTATGCAACAAAAAGGATTAAGCAAAGAAATGTACAACGAAATGCTTTCACCCCAAATTGCTATTCATTCAAAAAAGCAATTTCCTCCCGTAACAACTGAAACGACAACTGAAAACGATGCCATTCGTTTATCATACGGTCTTGGCTGGGGTATTTTGCATTGCCCGTACGGCAAGGCTTTTTTTAAAGAAGGTAACGGTGATTCATGGAGGAATTATAATATTAATTTTATTGACAAGGGTATTTCTATCATTATTATGACCAATAGTGAGAATGGAGAAGATATATTCCAGGAAATTATAGAGACTGCTCTTGGAGATACCTGCATTCCCTGGAAATGGCAGGGATATATTCCTTACAACAAAAAATAGCATTCCGTTTCAGTACTTCATTTGCAACGGATGACTGCATTATTATTTTACCTATGGTCAAACTCATGGTCAGGTTCAACCCAATATTAAATCTTCAGTTTTAATCCTTAACTTAACAAGGTATTTTTCAATTGGCAATCTTAAACTAAAAAACCATGAGCACATTAAAACTAAAAGACGGAGCAGAATTATTTTATAAAGATTGGGGCACAGGCCAGCCACTGGTCTTTCACCACGGGTGGCCCTTGTCAGCAGATGACTGGGATGCCCAGTTACAATTTTTCCTGCAAAAAGGCTACAGGGTGATAGCACATGACAGGCGTGGGCATGGCCGTTCTTCCCAAACATCGGGCGGGCACGAAATGGATACCTATGCTTCCGATGTTGCCCAACTGGCAGCACATCTTGACTTAAAGAATGCTGTACACATCGGGCATTCCACCGGTGGCGGCGAAGTGATCCGTTATGTAAACAAGTATGGAAAAGACCGTGTTGCCAAAGCTGTATTAATAAGTGCTGTTCCTCCCATTATGGTGAAAAGCGAAAAAAATCCTGATGGTGTTCCGATAGAAGTATTTGATGGCATAAGAGAACAAACAAAGAATAACCGTGCACAATTTTATATTGATATTACTTTCCCATTTTATGGTTATAACAGGGAAGGCGCCACGATAAAAGAAGGTGTGCAAAGAAACTGGTGGAGACAGGGTATGATGGGTGGCATCAACGCACATTACGAATGTATCAAAGCATTTTCTGAAACCGATTTTACAGAAGACCTGAAAGCAGTCGACATACCAGTGCTGGTGTTACATGGAGAAGATGACCAGATTGTTCCGTATTTGAATTCAGCGATCAAATCAGCCAGGCTTTTAAAAAATGGAAAGCTGATCACTTATCCCGGCTTTTCCCACGGGATGCCGACAACGGAAGCTGATACAATAAATGCAGATATCCTCGCATTTATTCAATCATAAAACAAAGAGTTTTCCGCAGGTGCAAAACACAGCTTAAGCATTTTGTACCTGCGGAAGATTTAAAAATTTTTAAAAATATCTTATTGGTCGTATAACCCTGACTGTACTTTTTACACCACTCCCCTAGTTATTACCTGCTAATCCAAAATCCTGCACCCAGGCAAAATCTCCGTTCACTTCACTTGAGGACCAGTATTTTTCCTGTTTAAAACCACCAACAGCAACACGGTTATTGTAAAGTATATTCAGTTCTGCCTTGCTTGGAAGCACCCAGTCATCGTAGCCGTTTAATACCAATTCATAACAAATTTTTGCGGCATAATTTCCACTACCCTGTACAGCAACAATTGTATTTGTATTATTCATACCTGCCCCAATCGTAGTGTCTGTTGTACCAGTAACAGCAAAAGTTGAAGGATTGTTCCAGGCTGCTGTGGAAGTTAAATCTGCAGTTGCAGCAATTATCCCATGTTGTACAAATGAATCGTAACCTGCATCTCCCGGTTTTAAAATGTATGCAATAATACCACCCTGGAAATGTTCACCCGGACCATACACTTTTTCTTTAGCGCAAAAGACAGCTTGCCAATAACCGTAAACAAATGTTTCAATACATTTTGTTGTTGTATTAAAAATCTGTAACCCTTCTGCAGGGTTAGGTATACTGTCCCGCTGAACCGATGTCATCCGTGGTGGTAAGAATCCTTTTTTTGATGAAGATAAATCAAGTAGGGCTGATGTGTCAGGCTTGCTTGTGCCTATTCCCACCCGTTGTGCATTTAAGGTGATGGTCACTGAAAGCAACAGTGATACAAAGAAGACTTTTTTCATGAAGCGGTTTTATTAGTTGCACTAAAGATATATCATTACAGCTAATACATTTTTTAGCGATGATCATAATGGCAAATTATTCTCTTCATAAACCCAATAGCCTGGTTTCATTAAACAGGATAATAAAATATGTTGATGATTTAATATTAATCGATGGAAAGGTCAGGAAAAAAAACTATCTTTCAATATCAGCTAACGATTTCCTGCCGTAACAATAAACCTGTACAACAGGTTTTCTGCAAACCAAAACCATTACCAATTTTAAAACATGTCAATTATGACCAAGCCAAAAACTATTGTACTTATCCACGGGAATTTCGTTAATGATAACAGCTGGGCAGAATGGAAACGTTATTATGAACAAAAGGGCTATACTGTGTACAGTCCTGCAAATCCCGGGCACGATGGTGATCCTGCTGCTCTCAGAGCAACCGTTCACCCTGACCTTACTAAAACGGGTTTTATTGACATCGTTAACAACATTGACAAACTAATAAGTACTTTACCCGAAAAGCCACTGATTATCGGCCATTCAATGGCAGGAATGGCTGTAATGAAACTGGTGGAAATGGGAAAAGCTGCTGCCGGCGTAAGTATTGACGGGGCACCACCAAAAAATGTTTTTCCCCCGTTTCAAACACTCAAAACCGTATTACCAGCCTTTGGATTTTTTTCGTTCAGCAAATATTTTATGGGCAGCCGTAACTGGTACGACTATGCCTTTTTTAACACCCTTCCTGCTGCTGAAAAAGAAAAAGCTTTTGAAAAATTTGCCGTACCTGAAAGTTATAAGGTTAGCAGGCAATTGGTTTTAAATTCTTTTTCGAATATTGATTTTAAGAAGCCGCATGTTCCGATCCTGTTCATTGGTGGTGGCAGCGATCATATTTTCCCTCCCGCTCTTACAAAAAACATTGCTGGTAAATATTCAGATGCTGGCAGCCGGGTGGATGTACAAATATTTGAAGGCAAAAGCCATTTTATCTGCGGAGAACCAGGTTGGGAAAAGGTGGCTGATCATATATTAAACTGGTACGAATCTCTCTGATGCCACTATGCCGGGGCGCAGTAATTTTATTGACTGATGGGATACTCAAATACAATCATCGAAGACCTGTTAACAGGGTTCAGGCCAGTACTGGGTACTGATTATAATAAATACAGGAATCATGTATACCGTGTTTTCCTGAATTGTATTTTAATTGACAGGCTGGAAGCCAATGCAGAGAAATATGCTATTGCTGCAGTATTTCATGATATCGGTATCTGGACGGATCAAACTTTTGACTACCTGCAGCCATCTATACGGCAAGCTGAAATATATTTAACCAGGATAAACAAAGCTGCCTGGCTGGATGAAATTTCGCTGATGATAAACTGGCATCACAAAATAAGCAAATACAAAGGTATGCATACAGAAACAGTTGAAAACTTCCGTAAAGCAGACTGGATAGATGTTTCATTAGGTTTGCTGAGCTTTGATCTTGACAGGAAAAGCATTAATGAGACGAGGAAAAAATTTCCAAATGCAGGCTTTCACCTTTTTCTTATTAAAGAAACTGTAAAAAATTTCTTCAGGCATCCTTTAAACCCTTTACCTATATTTAAAAAATAAAGCTGGGGTATATATTGAAATTGGCCAGTATTAAGTTGGACAGGCCACACATGAAACAAGACTTTTCCTGTATGCCACAGCAATCTTTTTTAATTAAAAATCCGACTCATTAGATAAGAATATGACTGGAGAAAAAAACCTGGCACAATTGTTAACATCGATGCAACCTGTACTGAATGAAGGTGAGTATGTTTTTTGCACCACCGCAGATATAAGCCATATCAATCCTGCTGAAGTGATTGCTCTTTTTAAAGAAAAAGAAGGATATACAGTGATCCTCGAAAAAGAGCTGGCAGACAGATCAGGTTTTGAGTACAGCTTTGTTGCAGCCTGGATCACATTAACGGTACATTCTTCTTTGGAAGCTGTGGGTCTTACTGCTGCATTTTCCAATGCCCTGTCTGAAGCTGGCATCAGCTGCAATGTAGTGGCCGCCTATTTTCACGACCATATATTTGTAAACAAAAGAGATGCCGGGGAAGCAATGAAAGCTCTTCAAAAACTTTCAGGCAGCTAGCATGATTAGTTCATTTCTTTAACGCCACACTAACGTATTTTTCGGTACCTTGATAGGGTAAAAAAGTGGGTTATGAAAAAATATATTTTAATATTTCTTTTGCTGCCCGTTTGCCTTTTTTCAGAAGCCCAGGTTCAGCGCAGTAAAATTACAATGAGTAAAGAACAGCAATTGAATGAAGAATACTGTTCAGGGCTTTTTAAAACCACCGATGGCAATATTTTAAATATTGCAGATGATCCAACAACACAGGGCTACCTGAATATTCTTTACTGGCTGCAGGGCCGCATTGCAGGACTGTCTGTTTACAATTCTCATACAGGTGTTGCCGTACCTTATATACGTAACCAGCGGGCTACTGTATACCTGGATGAAATTCCGGTTTTATTTTCTTTACTCAATACAATACCAACTGCCGATATAGCAATGGTCAAAGTAATTAAAGGCCCCTTTGCAGGGAATATGATATACGGGGTTGGGGGTGCCATTGCTGTATATACTATGAAAGGCGGGGATGAAGAGAATGAATAAAAAACAGGCCGCTGCTTAATAAAGATGCAACCAGGCAATAAGAAATAAAGACTTCAGTGAACAGCTGTACAACTGTGGTTTTAAATATGCATTTAAAAAAAATCCATTACATCTCCGGCCTTGTATTAACAGTATTCATAGGATTACACCTCTTCAATCATTTTTACAGCATCTTTGGTGCAGCAGCACATATAAAAGTAATGACTGCCCTCAGACATTTGTATCGTAATATTTTTGCAGAAACAATATTATTACTTGCTGTGTTTGTACAGCTAATTTCAGGGCTTAAACTCTTTATATTGAATCGCAGAACAGCGGTTACTGCATTTGACAAACTTCACATCTGGACTGGTTTTTATTTGGCCATCTTCCTGGTCATCCATCTTGCTGCAGTGCTTGGCGGGCGCTATTTTCTCCATCTTGATACAAATTTTTATTTTGGAGTTGCCGGACTTAACTCGTTTCCGTACAGCTTATTTTTTATCCCCTATTACGGGCTGGCCATCTTTTCATTTTTTGGACATATTGCTGCGGTCCATCAAAAGAAGATGCGGTCAAATATATTGCGGTTATCTCCTGCACAACAAAGCATGATCATTATATTATTTGGCTTTGTTTTTACATTGATAATGTTTTATGGGCTTACAAACCATTTCAAAGGCGTGAGGATACCTAAAGAATACAATATATTGATCGGAAAATAAAAGGCACAATAAAAAAACGGCGCAGGCTTTGCCTGCGCCGTTCAATCTTGTAAAAGAGCAATTACTTTTTAATAAACACTGCTGTTTCTTTATTCTCCCCGCTTCCCACCGTAATGATATAAGTACCCTTACTTAGTTTTTCTGAAAGAAGGTTTATTTTATTATTACCCGCTACTGTTTTGTACGAGTTGCTGCTGACCTGGCGGCCTGCAACATCAAACATATTTACATAAATAATTTTTGAAGTGGTCGATTTATAGATAACCGAAGCGCTGTTATCCGATGGATTGGGTGAAATATACCAGCTTGCAGGAGCACCCCTTGTAAAATTGATCTTAACTATATAAGAATAATCAATTGTACCATCAAGATTAATCACCTTCAAACGGTAATAATTATACCCGCCGGCCAGCGCATCATCCATTAATGTATATTCAGAACCTGACAGGTTCCTGGGCGCTACTGTTTTATAAGTTGAAAAGTCTTTACCATTAAATGAGCGCTCAATAATAAAAGTTTTTATATTTTCTTCAAAAGATGTCTTCCAGGTAAGCAAAGCTGTTTTATCATTTAATGTACCACGGAAATATTCAAATTTTACAGGAACAATGATATTTGGAGCAGGCACACAACCCTGGTTATTTACCCATTCAAATCCATTACCTGCTGCGTTGGGGGCAATCAGTCCT
Source organism: Ferruginibacter sp. (assembly GCA_047600665.1). GTDB lineage: Bacteria > Bacteroidota > Bacteroidia > Chitinophagales > Chitinophagaceae > Ferruginibacter. The sequence goes on along the minus strand of JASGKJ010000001.1, from coordinate 213,622 downwards.
GCATTGCCGGTAGATGGAGCATTACCGGGTGTATAATCCTGGTAAGAAGAGATATAATTTGAAGCCACAGTATTATCGCCACCTTTAAATGTATGCAGCGTACTTACTCTCCTGCTGCTGTTAGAAAAATAACCTCCCGATATATTACAGTTAGCACCTGAACTCCCATTTCCAAAAACTACATAATAAGTTGCGATGGGAGCTCCATTATTACAATGGTTATTAAAATTCAGGTTGCCGGCAATATCATCAAAACCACATAAGCCATTTGCATTTCTGAAACCTGCAGCAACAAAAATAACCACATTACTGTTTGCAGGAATTGTATTGGTTGAAGGTACTGGCAGAAATACATGACAACCTGCAGCTGTATTTAACTGGTTAATCAGGTCATCAATATCAGTTGCATCAGCAGCAACTGACGGGTACCTGAAACCAAAACATTTAAGATCACCCGTACCGCATACTTCCGGGGTAAAATTGGAAAATACAGGATAAGGATTAGATGCGGCATTAGTACCAGCCCACCAGTAATTATAATCAACCTCACCGGATGAAGGGCTGTAAGAACCAAAGCAGATATCTGCTATATTAACAGGATCCTGGGCAATACGGGCTACAATAAATTCATTCCGCTCATCCCCACCACAAGGATTTATAAACTGTGTGTTCAGGATCAGCTGCCCATAGGTCAATGGTGAAATTATTCCCAGCAGGATAAAGATGTAAATTTTTTTCATGTGATTTTATATTAATATCAGTACCAAATATGGTTCAGTTAATTTCTATAGTATTGGGAGCAACTGTAGGGTCTTTGCAGAAGGGTACTAAATCTCCTGCAATAATAGGAAATTTTTTGCGGGCAAATGCAGGTGTTAAATTAAATTTTGATGAACTTACACACATTACCGTTATTAAAATAAATATTGTTCCACTTTATGGAATACTACCAGGTTTACATCTGATGAATATATTTGCCTGTTTTGAACCCTGATAAATATAAACATACCGACGATAGCGAACTGCTGCAGCGATTCTATATTGAAAAAAATAATGAATTGCTGGGTATCCTGCTGCAACGCTATACAATGCTCCTCCTTGGTGTATGTATGAAGTATTTAAAAAACGAAGAAGAAGCAAAGGACAGTGTACAGCAGGTATTCCTGAAAGTGATCACAGAATTACACAAGTACAAGGTTGATTATTTTAAAAGCTGGTTGTACATGGTTGCGAAGAACCATTGCCTGATGAAGCTTCGGGAAAAGGGCAGAATCCCTGTTGAGATCAATGAACGGGTAATGTCAGCGCCGGATGAAGCCGAGGACAAGAAAAAATTTACAAACAAGGACATTATACTTACAAACCTGGAACTTGCGTTACAGCAGCTGAACGCCGAGCAGAAGCAATGCGTAACTTTGTTTTACCTTGAGAAAAAAAGTTACCAGGATATAGCAGCACAAACGGGCTATACCATGATGCAGGTAAAGAGCCATATACAAAACGGGAAAAGAAATTTAAAAATAATGCTGGAAAGAAATCAGCAACATGAGTGATGAATTAAAAGACATATTATCCAACAGCAACAAAGACATCGATAACCAGCGCCTGATGGATTATCTGAATGATCATTTGTCAAAAGAGCAGCAGCATGAAGTGGAAAAGACTATGGCGGATGACCCGTTTGTCAATGATGCCGTGGAAGGATTAGGTGAAATAGGCAATGAAAAAAATGTACAGGATTATACAGAGCAGTTAAACAGTTTCCTGCAAAAACAAACCGCCAAAAACAAAGACCGCAAACGCAGGCGCCGCTGGAAAGATTCTCCTGATATCTATATGATTATCATGATTGTTCTGACACTTATCATGATCTGTTTCTTTGTACTGAAGAAAATGGCCGGTTAAATACTGCGCTGGCGCATACATTCATACAATATTATCCCATTGGCAACGGATACATTTAATGACTCAAAATCACCTGGCATCGGTATCTGGAATTGTTCATCACATATCTTCATTAAGGCAGGGTAAATACCATGCTCCTCCCCTCCCAGCACTATCGCACAGGGCTCTTTAAAATCAATATCAACTATTTTTTTAGATGCGGTCATTTCACTCGCAAAAACTTTTATACCATTCATATGCAATTCATCCACCGCCTTCATTAAACTGTTCACACGGCATACCGCTATTTTTTCCAGTGCACCTGCAGAAGTAAGTATGGCATCTTCATTCAATGCACCAACACCTTTATCAGGAATGATAATGGCATGCACACCAAAACAAAAAGCACTTCTTGCAATGGCCCCGATATTTCTTATATCGGTGATCCCGTCAAGTAACAGAAACAAGGGCGTTTCACCATTTTCCACCACCAGCGAAACTACATCCTGCAGGTTTTGATACTGTACCTTACTGATAATAGCAATACAACCTTCGTGATTACTTACATTAAAACTGTTTAATTTTTCTACAGGAACTTTATTAATGGGTACGAGATTTTTCTCGGCCAGTTCTTTTATGATAGTAACAGCATCTCCGTGCATGGTGGCCTGCAGGTAGATCCTCTCCAGCTGTTTCCCTTCTTTTAATGCGCTGATCACGGCTTCCTTACCAACAATCATCGTATTTTTTTTAGGGCGCTGCTGTTGCCGGTTCCTGAAATTTTTCATAATGCAAATGTGTGGCTATTTACTCAAATAAAAAACCATCCCGGAATACCGGGATGGCTTTTTATATTTTGTTCCTCCGGGAATTATAAACCGAATGCTTTTTTTACTTTACTTACGTGATCCAGTTTCTCCCATGTAAAGAGTTCCACTTTTACTTTTTTCTCTTTTCCATCAGGAGATTTAAATGTTTTTTCAACTACTTCGTTCTTACGGCCCATATGACCATAAGCGGCCGTTTCGCTGTAGATGGGCGTACGCAGTTTCAATCTCTTTTCAATAAAATAAGGACGCATATCAAATAATCCTTCCACTATTTTACCGATCTCTCCATCTGTTAAAGCTACTTTGGCTGTACCAAAAGTTTTAACGTTGATAGATGTTGGCTGAGCCACACCAATAGCATAGGAAACCTGCACCAGTATCTCATCAGCCACACCCGCAGCCACCAGGTTTTTAGCGATATGTCTTGTTGCGTAAGCAGCACTGCGGTCTACCTTGCTGGGATCTTTACCGCTGAAAGCACCTCCACCATGGGCACCTTTACCACCATAAGTATCAACGATGATCTTACGGCCGGTCAATCCCGTATCACCATGCGGACCACCAATAACAAATTTACCGGTTGGGTTGATATGATATTTTATATCGTTACTGAAAAGCTTTGCATATTTTTTATACTTAGCCTTTACACGTGGTATCAATATCTCGATAATATCTTTTTTGATCTTGGCCAGCATTTTTGCTTCACTGTCAAAATCATCATGCTGTGTTGATACAACAATGGCATCGATACGTACCGGCTGATTATTATCATCGTATTCAAGTGTTACCTGGCTTTTTGCATCAGGACGCAGGTACTTGATCTGTCTATTTTCCCTTCTTAAAGCAGCAAGTTCTATCAGTATCTTATGTGCCAGGTCAAGCGCTAATGGCATGTAATCTTCTGTTTCATTGGTGGCATATCCAAACATCATACCCTGGTCACCGGCACCCTGGTCCTCTTTTTTCTTTTTATCAACACCCTGGTTAATATCAGCAGACTGCTCATGAATGGCTGAAAGCACACCGCATGAACTTGCTTCAAACATGTATTCGCTTTTAGTATACCCGATCTTACGGATCACACCACGGGCAATTTCCTGAACATCCAGATAAGCCTTACTTTTTACTTCACCTGCCAGCACTACCTGCCCGGTTGTCACCAGGGTTTCACAAGCAACTTTACTATTGGCATCAAAAGCAAGAAAATTATCAATTAATGCGTCACTGATCTGGTCAGCTACTTTATCAGGGTGACCTTCACTTACTGATTCGGAAGTAAATAAATAAGGCATGTATAAAATATTTATTTTTTTGAGGTGCAAAGATAAGGGTACAGTATTTAAACAACAAGACCTGCTTATGATATTGCAGGTCTTGTGAAATATGTGTGAATTAGTGTCAGAGCTTTGAATAAATAACCCTCATCCGCAACTTATAGTTTGGATTATCGCCGTTCCCGATTCGTACCCGTCCATTGCCAAGCAGGTAATCTGCATTGGGATAGAAATAAGCTGAAGAATAATAATGAAGCAGGTAAGGTGCATACAACCGCATGTCGTAGTTTACACCCTTCTTAGTTATCATATTCTGCACATACCTTGATACATTGATCACGTAATAATAAATGTTGTTACCAAAAGCATCCTTTTTCACCCTCCTGTCGCCTCCAAAATAATAATTGCTTACGCCCTGCGACGGGTATGGTATACCCGAGTTATCGGGATCATAATAGTTAGAACCGTTCAGGTCAAAATAAACCGTTTTAAACCTGCCGGAAGTTCCTGTATCCTTCAAATCAATATATAAATAAGGCGGAGGTGGAAATAAAGCATCATAAGCAGGATCACCGGGCACCTGCTCTATAATGATCTCAGCCCTGTGGACCATGTTATTCTCAAAAGTACTTAAGCCAGGCACTTTCAGCATTGCATAAGTTCCGGGCACTCCCTGTAAATAAAGAATATCCGGCTGGGTATTGTTAGGAAATTCAATATTACCCAAACTCCTGTCACGGGTTATATTATTTGCATGAGTGGAAAAAGACGTGGAGGAATACAAGCCGGTAGAAAAAATAAAGGATGAAAAGGCTGTATCTATTTTGTTCAAATTTTTCCTGCGGTAATGCACTTCAAGTCTTGTAGCCCCATCATCCAAGCTTGTATAAAAGATGCCGTTACTACCGGGAAATGATTCCGGTACAATTGCAAAGCCTCTCATAATGGATTTAAAAACACTGTCGCTGTGATAAATGGAACTTTCAGAAGCCGAATCATCCCATCTTACCAAAAGCTTGTTCCTTAAAAAATCCTCAGTCAGTTTTATCCTGATCTGGTAGGTAACCGAATCTTTTGCACTGGTATTAAGATAGAGTTTGTTCTTCAGATCCTGTGGTACCAGTGTTACAGAACCAATTTCGGGGCCAATAGGCGAATTGGGCTGGAAATTGATAAAATGAGCTGTATCATCCCCGTTTGCCGGTCTGAAGTTAGTTGTAAACCTGCTCAGTTCATGTACGGTAAACCTTTGTGATTTTGTGGAATCACCCCAAAAACCTTTTACAGAAAGGCATAAAACAGCAGAATCAAAACCTGTTCCGGGTGCCAGCAACGGATCAATGGTATCTTTGTAATTACCAAAACGATACGGGAAGGAAGGCGGTTTCAGTTCAAGGTAAACAGTTCCCTTTGTATTGCCAAAAACAGGATCTTCGGTAATATCACCCAATATATGATAATGAGAATAAACCAGCCTGGTGGTGTCATCAAATATACCCTGGGTACCCTCCACTTTAAAAACAGTGTCAAATGTGTTTACATTATCAACTGCCGGGATAAGCTCCCCACCCAGTTTGGTACTGTCAATTTTGGTACAACTGCTGTAAAGAATAAATAAAAAACTGAGCGTAATAATCGCCTTAAAGGCCGGTATATTTCTATGCACAGAAAAACAGAATTTTAGTTGCAGATGGTTTTAATAAATTTCTATTTGGCAAGGTCGCTATATAATTGCAAATAACCTGTTAAATCACCCTCTGCATTGTAAGGAAGAGTTTTCTTACCTTTTATTTTACTGAATTCTTCAACCAGTTTCTTCTCTACCTTCTCTGCGCCAAAAGTAACGGCATCTGCATAAGCTGCACCACCACGGAACATGGCTGTGTTATTGATATCTTTAAAATAATCCAGCTCTTTCTTTGTTACATTATCATTGATGGTGATCAGCTTTAAAAAATCAGCTCCCAGCTTTTCCTTAAAAGTATTTTGCCCGATGGTATACACCACTTTACAATTACTGAAAACGGGTTCCTTTTTATAGGCAGCTTTTATAAACATGGGTATAAGCCCGGTCATCCAGCCACTGCAGTGAATGATGTCCGGCGGCCAGCCAAATTTCTTTACTGTTTCCAGCGCTCCTTTGCAAAACACTGCTGTACGTAAACCATTGTCATCATGCCATTTTTCGTTTTCATCATTAAAAACAGTCTTACGTTTAAAGAAATCCTCGTTATCAAGAAAATAAACCTGCAACCTTGCATTGGGCAAAGAAGCCACTTTGATCATAAGGGGATAATCATCTCCGCCAACAGACACATTGATACCTGATAAGCGAACCACTTCATGAAGACGGTGCCTGCGTTCATTGATCACGCCAAAACGTGGCATGATGCACCTTACTTCCATTCCACTATCGTTTGATTTTACTGCCAGCCTGTTCAGTGTTTCTGAAAATTCCGTCAACTCAACATAGGGCGACATCTCGTTGGCAATAAATAAAATTCTTTTCTTTGCAGACATTATTATCTTATTAAAAAGTAACCAGATTTTTCTGAAGGTGTGCAAAGGTATGACAATTTTACTGAAATTGTTTACTGAACTGGATTCCAAACCAATTTTATCCTCAAATGATCATTTGTAAAACCCGTAACGACATCAATACCATCCTTGGTAAAATGCGGACAAAAGGCAAAACCACCGGCTTTGTGCCTACTATGGGCGCATTGCACCAGGGCCATATCAGTCTTATTAACACAGCCAAAAAGCAATGTGCCATTGTGGTGAGCAGCATCTTTGTAAACCCCACCCAATTCAACGATCCGAAGGATTTTGAAAAATACCCGGTTACACTGGAGAAAGATATTGAGATGCTGGAGGCTGCAGGTTGCGATGTGCTGTTCCTTCCTGCAGTAAATGAAATGTACCCGGATGGGCTTGGGCAAAAGGAATTTTATGACCTGGGATTCCTGGAAACGATACTGGAAGGAAAATTCAGGCCTGGCCACTTCCAGGGAGTTTGCCAGGTGGTGGAGCGGTTGTTCAGGATAGTAAATGCTGACTACAGCTTTTTTGGACAAAAGGATTACCAGCAATGTATGGTAATAAAAAAGCTGGTGGAATTAAAACAACTCGAAACAACGATTGTTATCTGTCCGACTCAACGGGAAACAAACGGTCTTGCCATGAGCAGCAGGAACATGCGGCTGAGCGAACAGGAACGATCACAAGCCACTGTCATTTATCAAACCATGACCTGGATAAAAGATAAAATAAAAAATGGCGAAGAAGATCTTTCATTGATAAAAGAAGACAGCCGGCAAACATTAATAAGCAAAGGATTTAAACCCGATTATGTTGAGATCGCCAATGCGGATACACTTGAAGCGCTTGATAAACCAATGACGGGCATACCAATTGTAATATTAATTGCAGCATTTTTGGGTGATGTGCGCCTGATCGACAATATGGTAGCCGGCTCCTGATTCACCCTTTTATACTGTTCTTTATTTCATACAGAACTTCGTAATTTACCTGTGCTATGAAAAAGAAATTGCTGACTGTACTTAAATATTCCTTGTTCCTGGCGCTGGGTGTTTTTTTGGTTTGGTGGAGCATTGCAAAAATGGATGAAAAGAACTGGGCTAACTGCAAGGAATCTTTCAAATCAGCCAGGTATATTCTTTTTATCCCGGTGTTTTTTATTTTATCTGCCAGCCACATCAGCAGGGCTATCCGCTGGAAGATATTGATGAAACCAATGGGCTACGCTCCTTCCCTGCTGAATACTTTTTTTGCGGTGATGGTTGGATACCTGGCTAACCTGGCCATACCCCGCCTGGGGGAAGTATTAAAATGTACCATACTGGGTAAATATGAAAAAGTGCCGGCAGATAAACTGGTTGGGACTATTTTAATTGAGCGTGCTGTGGATGTGGTTTCATTATTGATCGTTTTTGCAATTGCACTGCTCACGCAAGCGAGTGTTATTGGTGGATATGCTTCTGAAACTATCGGCAAATATTTTCTTGCCGGCGGCACCAGGATCCTTGTTATAAAAATCATCAGCCTTCTTGCCATATTGATCCTTTTATATTTTGGTCTAAAGATCCTTTTTTATAAACTGAGCCATCTCCGGGAGATAAAAAGGATCAGGGGAATTTTCAGTGGCGTGAGAGATGGCCTTAACAGTATAAAGCAACTGCAGCATAAAGGCGCTTTTATTTTTCACAGCGTATTTATATGGTGCTGTTATGTTGGTGGCACCTATCTTGGTTTCTTTGCCGTAAAAGGCACCGAAGCATTGCCTCTGGCTGCAGCTTTCCCGGTGCTGGCATTTGCAAGCATTGGCATGATCATTACACCAGGTGGTATTGGCACCTATCCGTTACTGGTAATGGAGGTGATGGCATTATATGATATTGATGAAGGCATTGGCTTTGCAAATGGTAACCTGCAGTGGTTTGCACAGTTTGCCATCGTATTGGTTGTTGGATTTACTTCCTTGTTATTGCTCCCCTACTATAATAAAGAAAAAGAAAATGCTGCGGTAAACACCGCAGCATCTCCATAAATATTTTAATCAAAAAATTACTTGGCAGGAACAAGCTTGGGTTTAAACCCATTTTTAGAGATCGTCATCATCTCTTTGCCAATACCGGTAATAGAAACCATATTCAATGGAAACTCCAGTAATACATGGCAGAAGCTTAAGAAATAAAGCCACCTTAAACCAAGCCCGTAATTGTAGCCATACAGTACAAGCGATATTATCCATAAAATGATCACAGCTATAAACCTCGCCTTTGGCACTTTATGCCAGCGGATAACTTCGGTTTTGCTGAACCAGTTAAGATAGTGATAGGTATAAGCAAATGCAATAAAACGCATCAATAAAATACCGGCCTGTGAGTGAAACACAACGTTAGCCGCATTACTGTAATCATAAGCCGGGGCTCCACTTCCCTCGTAATAAAGCAGGTTACCTGCAGCATCTTTCATTTGAGGAAATTTTACACCAAACATCTCTGTTAAAAAAGAAAGATTGGTGCTGAAAAAACCATCCCCGTTGGCCTGATACGAATCCATTCCGTATTTTGTAACCGGTACAAATGTTTTATCCTGGAATAGCACATACAATAATACAGGGCAAATAACAAAAACCACCACAGACCAAAGACCACTTGCACTGCGGCTCTTTAAAGCGCCATATAACATAAAAAAACCTGTAAATACATACACATGTACTAATGTTGGCAATAATGCTCCCACAAAAAAAGCAAAGCCGTCTCTTTTATCGGGCTGAAATATTACGTTAGATATTAGGAGTATAAATAAGAGACCGAATATTTTTATAAGCACATTCTTTACAAAGATCATCAGTAAAGAACCTGCCAAGGCCACAAAAATGATCTTGTTACCAAAATCACTCTGGAAGGGCCAATTCCATCCATTTCTTATTGCCAGGCTTTCAAGTAAAATAATTACGCCGATCACCCAGAGTACAATGTTATCGTATTTACCCTTGGTAAAATACTGCCTGTCGTGAAGCCAGCTTATTTCAGTAAGATAATGAAGAGGACCCATCACAGCATAAGCAAATAAAAACACTTCAAAGGGCATCACAAATGCGGCAATACAGCTTATGATCATCAACCCGATATTCAGAACATTGATACGGGTGTCTTTTGTTAATGGCATAAAATAATAAATGCTTTTTTCTAAAAATATATCTCAGGATAAATTTGTTAATTTGATAAATTATTCCTGTTGTTTGGCCAGCCTTTGGACTGCAAGCACACAAAGATAATAATTAACCGGCGAAGAAATTCCCTGTATCAAACCTAAAACCCATCTAAAAAAACAATGAGAAAATCAATTTTGTTTATGCTGGTGCTGTTATCGCTGCAGGCTGCTGCACAAACAAGCACTTTAACAACTGCCGGAACTGATGGCCGTTTAAAGCTTAGTAAAAAAGGCGCATCTTATTTTGCAAACCTTTCGCTCGATTGTACCAAAAAGCCATATCCGCACTATTACATGGAGCAACTGCAAAAGGCAGAAGACCTGAAACCACCGGAAAAACTATGGCCATCTTTTTACGGCTGTTACGATTGGCATTCAGGCGTACACAACCACTGGGCATTGGTAAAACTTTTAAAAACCTACCCGGATATACCTGAAGCAAAAGCAATCCAGGATAAACTGGAGCTTAGTTTTAATGCTGCTAACATTTTGCAGGAAGTGGAATACCTTAAAAGTCATGAAGAGAGAGATTTTGAATTTCCATACGGAACATCCTGGCTGCTGAAAGTAGCCGATGAACTGATCAGGTGGAATAGCCCCAAAGCAAAAGTTTGGTTAAAAAATCTTGAACCGCTTACAACCTATATCTCAAAAAAATACATCCAGGTATGGCCGCTGATCAGCAAGGCCACTTATACCGGTGATCATTATGCATCATCACTGGGTCTTTCTTTTGCACTTGACTACGCAAGAAGTTCAAAAAACGACTCGCTTGAGATCGTAACAATAGACGCTGCAAAAAAATTCTATACCATGGTAACCAAGTTTCCGCTGGAGAAAGAACCATTTGGATATGATTTTATGTCAGCAGGTTTATTGATAACCGACCTGATGCGAAAAGTATTGCTCAAGGACGAATATGTGAAATGGCTGCATGGCTTTTCTGGTGATCTATTTACCATCAGCGGTCTTACCAGGGCATTTGCTGTACAAAAAGAAACAGAACATACAGGATATGCTTCTCACTGGGATGGCTTTCACCTCAACCGTATCTGGTGCATTAACGGGATGCTGAAATCATTACCGGCTGACGCCCTTGACCCTGAAGTAAAAAAAGAATGGATCGCTGCTCAAAAAGATATGTGGGAGTATGCACAGGAAAGCATTGGCAAAGGCAATTATGATGTGGATCACTGGCTCTCTTCATTTTCAGTTTTTGCACTGATCGGGTACGAAGACTGATCACCCTAAAATAACTTTCAGCCTGCCTCATGTTTAAAGAGGCAGGCTTTTTTATAAATAAACTTTCTTAACTTAATAATAATGTTAGTCGTAACTTAAATACACTAATTTTATCATTTACATTAAACTATACTGTTTGTATTGAATGAAGAGAACTGCAAAGCAACATTTAATAGTAAGGGATATAAGCTGGCTTTCATTCAATAACCGTGTACTGCAGGAAGCAGCAGATGAAACCGTTCCTCTTAAAGAAAGAATAAAATTCCTCGGCATTTTTTCCAACAACCTTGATGAATTTTTCCGGGTAAGGGTGGCTGCCTTAAGAAGAATGATCCAGTTTGGCAGTAAAGCCAATATGCATTTGGAAGTGGCCCCCGCCATGATACTGGAGGAAATACAGGACAAATTACTGGAACAGCAAAAAGAATTTGACCGTATCTGGAACGAGATATTAAGAGAGCTGAAAAAAGAAAAGATATTTCTTGTAAATGAAACGCAGCTAAACAGAGAACAAAAAAAGTTTATCACCAATTATTTTAATGAAGAGATAAGGAGCAACATCGTTCCGTTAATGATCGAAAGCATCAGCTCCTTTCCTATCCTGAATGATAAGTCTATTTATCTTGCCTGCAGGCTTTCCAAATCCGACAGAACCATTCCACAAAAATTTGCCCTGGTATCTGTTCCGGCAAGACGCCTCTCCAGGTTCGTCATACTGCCTTCAAAAGAAAATGAGAAGCATATTATTTTACTGGAAGATGTAATCCGTTTCTGCCTGCCGATTATTTTTTCTTTTTTTGGATACGATATCTTCTCATCACACATCATCAAAGTAACCCGGGATGCGGAAATAGATATCGATAGTGATGTATCCACACCATTGATGGAAAAGATTGAAAAAGGACTTAAGAACAGGAAAAAAGGCAAACCGGTACGCTTTGTATTTGATAAAGAGATAGACCCTGCATTGCTTACTTATCTTGTAAAAAGAATGGGGCTGTCACAAAAAGATAATCTTATTGCAGGCGGAAGGATACATAACTTTAAGGACTTTATCAATTTCCCAGATGTTTTTGCTCATAAAAGCAGCAGGAAAAAACCTTTTATTCACCCTTCTTTACAACATGTGGGCAGTGTAACCGATGTAGTCATGAAGAAAGATGTACTGCTTCATTTCCCCTATCATTCATTCGACAGTCTTATTGACCTGCTGAGAGAAGCAGCCATCGATCCCTATGTAAAGAATATAAAGATCACCAATTACCGGCTGGCGCAACGTTCCAAGATTGTTAATGCATTGATCAATGCGGTACGTAACGGTAAACAGGTAACAGTGGTGATTGAGTTAAGAGCAAGATTTGATGAAGAAGCCAATCTTGAATGGAAGACAGAACTGGAGGACGCAGGTGTAAAAGTATTGATCGGGAAACCTGATATGAAAGTGCATGCCAAGATTCTGTCTTATAAAGAGGATCGTAAATAACCATACTACGCATTATGGTTTTGTAAGCACCGGCAACCTGAATGAAAGTACCGGGAGGTTATATGGCGACCACTGCCTGCTTACATCCGACAGGAATATCATGGCAGATGTAAACAGGATATTTCATTACCTGGAACACCCTAACAGGAACCACTACCTGAAGGCTTGCAAAACATTACAGGTAAGCCCCGGCTATATGCGTAAGCACCTGGTACAGCTTATTAACCACGAAATAAAGAATGCAAAAGCAAAAAAACAGGCAGCCATCACACTCAAATTAAATTCCCTTAGTGATGAGATGCTTATAAACAAATTGTATGAAGCTGCTAAGGCAGGCGTGGAAATAAAGATGGTGGTACGGGGCATATTTTGCATGTTGAGTGAAAATAAAAAATTCAAAGAACCCGTACAGGCCATCAGCATCGTGGACGAATACCTGGAGCATGCAAGAGTAATGATATTCCATAATGGTGGGAACGAAAAGACCTTTATTTCTTCTGCAGACTGGATGGTAAGGAACCTTGATCACCGGGTGGAAGCCGCCTGCCCTATCTTCGAGAAAGATATACAGCAGGAACTCAAGGACATTATCAACATACAATTGTCTGACAATATCAAAGCACGTATACTTGATAACGAACTCAGTAACCAGTACGTGAACCCCCGTAACAGGAAAAAGGTTCGCTCCCAGGTGGATACTTATAATTATTTATTCCGGAAATTATCCACAACATAGGCCGAACGCTTTTTTTAAGTCTTCCCGCTTTAAGCTTGCCCTTATCTTTGTTTTAATAAGTAACAGCAGGCTGCTTACTTATTAACCCATTCATATATTAACCTGTTACTAATTGAAATTAGCTGCTATCGATATAGGCAGTAATGCTGCCAGGCTTTTGATCACTGAAGTGATAGAGACCGAACAGGGTCAGACCATCTTTAATAAACTGAACCTTGTGCGTGTACCTTTCAGGCTCGGCTTTGATGTATTTGAAGGCGGCGTTATTTCAAAACAAAAAACAGGCATGGTGCTCCAGACCATGAAAGCCTTTAAACACCTCTGTAATGCTTATGAGGTATCTCATCTTAAAGCCTGCGCCACCAGTGCCATGAGAGATGCAAAAAATGCCCCGGATATAATACGCAAGGTTCGGATGGAAGCCGGTATTGATATTGAGATCATCAGCGGTGACTTTGAAGCAGGCCTGATCTACGAAAACCATGTTGCTGAAAATATGACCAAAGACAACAGCTATCTTTATATAGATGTTGGCGGTGGCAGCACAGAACTTTCTTTCTTCAGCAATGGCATCCTTATCTATAAAAAGTCTTTCAACATTGGCACCATCCGTTTACTGAAAAATATGGTTACGGAAAAAGAATGGGATGAGATGAAAGATATCTTAAGGGCTGTAACCAAGGGGCAGAAAAAAGTGGTGGCCATTGGAAGCGGAGGCAATATCAATAAAGTATTTTCAATGAGTAAGAAGAAAGATGGTAAATCACTGCCGCTTGAGTTACTCAGGGATTATTATAAAGAACTGGGCAGTACTCCGCTCAATGAAAGAATTATAAAATATGGGTTCCGTCCCGACAGGGCTGATGTAATAGTACCTGCAATTCTCATTTATATAAATGCCATGCGCTGGGCCAATGCAGAGGAAATTTATGTTCCAAAGATTGGTTTAGCCGATGGGTTGATAAGGCATTTATATGATGAGGTTAAGCAACAACCGGTCAAATAAGTCTCCGCACATTAACCATTCTTTTGCATTATTTTATCCAGCCCGATTAATGACGTTCATAATTTTGAATATACATATTCAGATTATGATAAAAGGAATAACGGCTTCCCTATTTGTATTATTTATAAATACAGCATTTGCACAAGATGATGCAGCAAAATCCAACTGGGCAACTGCACCTGTAAAAGTCGATGGAGATTCCCGTGAGTGGGTACAGCCTTTCAAATATTATGATGCAACCACAAAATTATTTTTTGCATTTGCTAACGATGATCAAAATTTATATCTGTGTTTCCAGGTGCCAAACGAAGCCGAACAAATTAAAATAATGCGTGCAGGTATGGAAGTAACCATTACTGCCAGGGGTAAAAAGAAAATTAAAGGCACGCTTACTTATCCCTTTTTACAGGAAAATGATACACTGCCTGGCGAACAGCCGGGTAAAGATGAAAAGACAGGCAATGATCATAAATGGCAAACAGGTATTAAAGGAGATCATTCAAAGTGGAAAGGAAAGATAAAGGCCGAAGGATTTATAACAGCCAATGCTGTTATGGATGCTGATAATACTACCGGCCTGAATATAGCAGCTGCCTGGGATTCCGCTCATAAATTCGCTTATGAAATTTCTATTCCGCTTAAAGAATTGTTCGGCGAAGAATTTAATATCAATGATATTGGGAAGGAGTTATCTCTTGATGTGGTAGTAAATGCTGTAACTAAAAGAGATCGCCCTGTTAACAACGGAAATGGAGGCAGAAATTTTTCTGGAGGCAGAATGGGTGGAGGCAGGAGAATGGGTGGTGGTGGCGGAAGTTGGCAGCACAACAGGAATGGCGAAAATTCCGGCCCTCCTGCAAATGCAGCAAATAGCAGCAGTATGTTTGAGAAGACAGAAATGAAAGAAGATTTTGTATTGGCGAAAAAGGCTAAGTAAGAAATGCCGGGTATTTAATTACACCTGGATTATCATTAAAAAGTATTTACAGCTGCACCAAGACCTGTTCTGGCTGTATAAATTATTTTACCAAAATCAAACCCGACTCCTTCAGCCACATCTTCACTTAGCAACAAAGGTCCGTCCATATCCACCAAATCCAGCAATGGTGCCAGTTGTGCAATGGCTGCTGTACCCACAGAGCTTTCATTCATACAGCCCACCATCACTTTCATATTTAGTTCACGGGCTTTCGTGATCATCCTGCGGGCAGGTGTAATGCCGCTGCATTTTGTAAGCTTTATATTGATACCATGAAAATGATTAAAACATTTCTCAACATCCGTTTCAAAAACACAGCTTTCATCTGCGTATATAGGCAAGGGTGATTGTTCAAATAAAACCTTCATGCCCTCCCAGTTGTCTTTTGCTAATGGCTGCTCAATCATTTCCACTCCCAGCTCTTTCAGTAAAGGGATCTTTTGCAATGCCTGTTCCAGTGTCCAGCCTGCATTGGCATCCACTCGTAGTATGGCGTCTGTATGTTTACGCAAAGCGCCCACCATTTCAACATCTCCCTCCACGCCCACTTTTATTTTATAAATGGGCCATGGCTTTTCTTTCATCTTCTCTAGCATTTTATCAATAGTATCAATACCAATGGTATAATCTGTAAGTGGAGCTTTTGTAATATCTAAGCTCCAGAGTTCATGCAGTTGTTTTCTCTTAAGTTTACCATACATATCCCATGCAGCTATATCAAGGGCACAAACCAGGAAAGAATTATTCGGGAAGAGATGGTGCAGGTAATGCCAGTATCGTTCAGGGTCGGAGAAAGCAAATTTTTCAACAAACAGTTTTTTTCTTTCAAGGTCTTCCGCCATTTTTTCAACCGGGATATTATAATAACTGATGGCAGGCGCTTCGCCATAACCTACAGCACCAAAATATTCAAGTGAAACGATAAAGGTTGGCTGATGCGTTTTGGTCCCCTTTGAAATAGTGAAAGGATGCCTGAATGGAAGATTGTATATCTTATATGAAACTTTCATTTTAATTCACCTGTATTCCTTTGTTACTTTCTTTTTAAGTTTAAAACAATACACCATGCTGAAAAGATTCCTGTTGAGCAGGTAGCCAAATGATCTGTTGGTGAGTCTTGCGTTATAGCCGTATACCATTTTTAAATTTTCAAAACCAAAACCAATTTCCGGGCGGAACACCAGGCTACTATTACCAGATTGCATGTAATAAAGCAAATTGATCCCCATTGCCATTCCCCCTGCACCACCAGCTACCCATGCCCCTATCTTGGGCGCAAAGATCATTTGGCTGCTGTTTCTTATTTCACAAGAAATAAAAGTAGTGGAAGAAAAAGGATGATGACCAGTTTGGGTAAATAAATTCCTGGCAATGCCGATGTCAGCAAAAAAATATTTGCCTGCACAAAAACCTGTTAGCAATGAAACAGATCTTGTAACATTCACAGGCCGCCTTTTAACTGAATCCACGCCTCCTTCACTTACTCCCCGTGCAGATTGACCGGCTGATGCAAGATGAATAAACAGGCTGGTAAAGAGAAAAAAAGCCTTCATGTTCATAAGGCAATTTAAAAAATTACCTGCCGCTTGCATTCACATACCCGCCAAACTCTTCGTTAAATGCTTTCTCCTTGATAAGATCTTCAATACTGATGTGCATCCTGTAACGCCAGTAATGTTTGGGATTGGCCGGCACATTGATGCGTTCATCATCCGGGTTGCTGCGGCGCAATTGTGCATTCATGCCCAAAATATCCTGCACCTGGAAAATACACCACATCGCAGGTGAATACAGATGCTGTATAATTATATCCCTGTTGATCCACGGTTCGCAGAAATAAGGAGCAGCACCATATTTACCCATCACCGTATTGTAAAAACGCTGTGTCTTCACCATATCTTCCTCCCACCAGCCACGGATCGTACTCATATCATGCGTGGCAGGCGTAACTACGGACATGTAAGGGGCATCGGCGGGATGGAAAAATTCTTTATTAACGTCTTTGGGCATCCTTTGTATCTCAAGGCTAAGCACACCCAGTTGGTTCATTACATCAGGCACACAGGCAGGTACCATACCAAGATCTTCGCCGCAAACAAGCATATTGGTACTGCGTTTTAACTCGGGCAGTTTATGCATGGCTTCCTTCATCCAGAAATCATCCTGGCGGCGGAAGAAATAATTAACATACAGGTCTTTCAAACGGTTCTTTGAGTAATCATCTAAATCCCTGAAAGAACTGGTGCTTTCCATATTGATGCGGAAATGGAAGCGCTGCATCTGTGAGCCTTCTTCTTCAAAAAAGATCACATTGCTGATGAGATCAAACAATCCGTATTTAACAAAATCATTTATCTCTGAGTTTGGTTGCAGGTTAAAATGAGCTTCTACTTTACGCTGGGTGTCATACTCGGGCTTTAAGTTAAAAGCTCCATCTGTCCAGTCGAGGAAAATATCTTTAACATAATTTGCTTCATTACCAAACCTTTCATTCACCACATGATCAGGTATATAAGGCCTGCAGTAACGGTGATATTCAAACGAAATATTATTTTGATACAATTCATTTATTGAAACGGGTATGGCAGGAACAAATCTTCCCATAATACCCTCTACAGCATGCAAGGGGATACTCCAGATACGGAAAAAACCGAGGATATGATCAATGCGGAAGGCATCAAAATAATCGCTCATTTGCTCAAAGCGCTGACGCCACCAGGCATAGCCGTCTTCCTGCATCTTTTTCCAGTTATAGGTTGGGAAACCCCAGTTCTGGCCTTTGATGGCAAAATCATCTGGTGGTGCGCCCGCCTGTGCATTCATATTATATAAAGCAGGCTCCATCCAGGCATCAGCGCCATAACGATAAATGCCGATCGGCAGATTCTCCTTTTACAATAATGCCATTCTTATGTGCATAAGCAGTTGCATCTTTTAACTGCAGGTGCAAATGATATTGTATGAAGTAATAAACAGCAATTTCATCGTAGTGTTCTTCCGATGGATCAACCAGTTGCTGCACAGCATTTTCATCATAAAGGCTATGAGAAGTCCATTGGCTGTAATCTGATGTTTTGTATTTATCTCTTAAATAGCAGAATGCAGCATATGGAACCAGCCAGTGCCGGTTAAGCTCAAAAAATTCAAAATACTTTGTATCGTTACTGAATTTTTCTTTTTGCATTTCATACAGCTTTTTAGCTGTATCAAATTTGAGTTGTGTCACTGCTTCATAGTCTACCTTATCTTCTGCATTCAACCTCATTCTTTCTTCTTCCAGTGCTTTTACAATGGCAGCATTTTTTGTACCTGCCACTTGTGCAAGATTCAGGTACAGTGGATGCAGCGCAAATGCAGAAATGGCCGCATAGGGATAGGAGTCTGTCCATGTATGCGTTGCCGTTGTATCATTTACCGGTAGCAGCTGGATCAGCTTAAGACCACAGATCTTTGCCCAGTCAACCAGCAGCTTTATATCAGTGAATTCACCGGTACCAAAACTTTTATTGGTGCGTAAACTAAAAACAGGAATAGCCACCCCCGCCCCTCTCCAGGATGGATAAGACAGCTGAACAAAACCATCATGTATGATCGTTTGTTTTCCTTTACCCCCACTCCCGGCAATCATACGGTTGCTGCCCGATTCATATTTCACCAGTGATTTTTTGCTTATATCATATACACAATACTTATAAGCTACCGGAAAATTTTCGCTGGCTAAATTTAATTTAACCGACCACCAGTTACCATCCTTTGTAAGAAGATTCAGTTTGTCCGTATTCCATTCTCCCAGCGCTTTTCCACTCCCCGCCACTGCAATCACTTCGTTTTCCTTTAACAAAGGGGCTTTCACCCTCAGTTCATGCGTAAATGATTTAATGGCTTTTACTTTTGGAACGGCAGGCGGGTTTAATAAAACTCCCTGGAACGGCTGTGTAAAAAAAGCATTTTCCACCTCACCTGCATGATTCCAGGTGTCGATCAGTATTATATCCTTCGCTGAGATCTTTTTAAAATCGATGACCCGGTCATTACCCCATTCCACAATTTCATAACCATCCTTCTCCCGTAAAACATAGCGGTATTCTATGGCGAGGGAGGTAAAATCTGCGCCGGGCAATTCCACCTGTACATGCCAGAAGTTCTCGTTAAAATATTGAAGTGGTATCGCTTTGGCAATGTCATCGTTTCCCAGTTCTGTATGACTCCCGGATAGGTATAAAGCCTGCCCGAATCTTGTGGAGAACCGGATATAGAAATTCAGCGTCATCGTTATATCGTTATAGAGTTATGGGGCAGCAATATAGAAACTTTTAAGCCAAAATGTAAAAAATACACGGTAAATAAAGCAGCCTTATGTATCAAATGTGGCTAAAGACAACAAGATGGTGAAAATTAATTTGTTTTATCCTATTTTTGCCAAAACTAACACCAAATGGAATCATCAAAAAAATCGACTACACTTTACTGGATATTATTCTTTGTATCAGTTGCTGCTTTCTTTTTTGTATATAAAATTGGCGGCGGTTACTGCTCTATGGTGCTTCCTTTTAACTGCACCTACTTTGCAAAGGCAATGGACCTGATGTAATCATTATTACAGAAATTATATAAAAAATACCACCACTTAGCCAGTGGTGGTATTTTTTTATCAGCAGACCGAAGAACTATTTAAGACTGTTTGCAATGGTGGTAAATTCGGTTGCCACCAACGAAGCACCGCCAACAAGCCCGCCATCCACATCCGGCTGACCAAATATCTCTTTTGCATTAGCAGCCTTTACACTACCGCCGTATAAAATAGAAATTGAATTGGCGACTTCCGCACCATATTCAGAAGCAAATACACTGCGTAAGTGAGCCTGCATTTCCTGTGCCTGTTCACTGGTGGCAGTTTTTCCAGTACCAATGGCCCAGATAGGTTCATAAGCTATTACAAATCCTGTAAGCTGTTCAGCTGTTAGATGAAAAAGACTTTCTTTTAATTGCACTTCTACAAAACTGTTTTGGGTGCCTGCTTCCCTTATATCAAGCGCTTCACCACAGCAGAAAATCGGTTTTAACCCATATTCCATTGCAAGGTTTACTTTTTCCGCCAGCATTGCATTGGTTTCATTAAAGTACTCCCGGCGCTCACTGTGACCAATGATCACGTAATCGATCCCGATACTGTGTAACATTTCTGCACTTGTTTCACCTGTATAAGCACCCGATTTTTTAGAATAGCAGTTTTGTGCGGCAACCAGTATATTCTCCCTGCCGGCAAGTTGCTGTTTTACACTGGTAAGGTAAGGAAATGGCACACCAAATACAATGATCCGGTTGTTATCCAGGTTCAGGGATGCATTAATGACATCGTTTACAAGTGTTGACCCCTGTTCAAGTGTAAGATTCATTTTCCAGTTTGCAGCAGCTATTTGCTTTCTCATCGTGTTGATTGGTTTATTGGTAATAAAGTGATTTTAAAATTTCAATTTCATTCTCTGATAATGTATGGCCTTTTAATTTTTTCCAGTTACTGATATCCTGCAGGGCTTTGTCAAAAATATACTTTTCATTTCCCCAGGTAAAATCAGGTACCAGTTTTTGGGGAAAACCTTCTCCAAAAATATTACAACTTACGCCAACAACCGTTCCCGTATTAAAAGAAGTGTTGATGGCAGCCCGGCTGTAATCCCCCATCAGTAAACCACATTTAAGACCTGCTGGTACAAAATCTTTCTTTGCCTTGTTCCACACCTTTACGGGTCCAGCCGTATTTTTTAAATTAGAGTTGGTAGTACCTGCACCAAGATTACACCATTCGCCCAGCACACTGTCGCCAAGATAACCATCATGTGCTTTATTACTGTAAGCAAATAAAATGGAGTTCTTTATTTCTCCTCCTGCAGCACAATATGGTCCAATGGTGGTGGCGCCGTATACTTTTGTTCCAAGTTTTAAAACCGCTGCTTCACAAAGAGCAAAAGGTCCCCGGATGACAGTACCTTCCATTACTTCTGCATTCTTTCCTATATATACCGGCCCTGTTGAGGCATTGATAATACAATGTTCCATTTTCGCACCTTCCTCAAGAAAGATATTTTCAGCGCAGGTAATGCTGTTGGTGGACGATATTGCCTGTGACTGCCGGCCGGAAGTGATCATATCAAAATCCTCCCGAAGCGCCCAATCGTTTAGTTGAAAAATATCCCAGGGGACCGTAATCCTTTTTTCAGACATATCCTCAGCGCCACTTAATATTGAACTGGCTGTATTTTTTGTTGGGATGATATTGGCGGGAAGAACAACCGCTTCTTTTGGCAGGCCTGCAAACCGGTTTGAAAATAAATATTGCCATTTTTCCCGGATGGTCAATATACCAATGCGGATATCTGCAGCATTCCGGGTGACGGTAAAGGGATAGAGGCTGTCCTTTACACCTGCATCATCAAAACTGATTGTCATTTGCGCCGAAATTACAAACTAAATCCGGGAACAGTAATGCCTGAAATAAAAAATCCCCACGGAGAACCGTAGGGGACTTAAAGTATAGCCATGAAAAACAATCTTTCGCTTATTACAAGCTAGTCTTTTTTTCGTAACGTTTTTTGAATTTATCAATACGTCCTGCAGTATCAACCAATACATTCTTACCAGTATAAAAAGGGTGAGAAGTGTTGGAAATTTCAAGTTTAATTACAGGATATTCGTTACCATCTTCCCACTTAACTGTTTCTTTTGATTCAGCTGTAGAACGGCTTAAGAATGAATACCCGTTACTCATGTCTTTGAACACTACAAAACGGTAACTTTTGGGATGCAAATCTTTTTTCATAATAGTTAAAAGTTTGTGCATGGATTTTGCCATGCTAATTTTTAAGAGCGCAAAACTAAACAAATTTTGCTTACAAACAAAACCTGATTTGCCCCATCAAAGAACTACTGATTACCAATTAATTTACAAATTAAGGAAAAAAATGTTCACCCAGCCAACAGTTATTTGCAAATTTTCAACAAAATACCCATTTTTTGAGTTTAAACATCAATTTTTAAGATTTACCACCTGCAGGGCAATGCCAATGCCCCATCCCTTTGAAGCCTGGATTACTTCCTGTAAGTCATCAATTTTTTTACCCGTAACCCGGATGATGTCATCCATAATTGCAGCCTGTACTTTCAGCCCGCTGTCTTTTATCAGCTTTACTATCTTTTTAGCATCCTCCTGCTTGATGCCATTACGTACAATGACTTCCTGTTTTACCACTTTACCACTCTGGTAAGGCTCCTTGCTCAGGTCATATATTTCGGCGGCCAGCCCTTGTTTCATACTGCGGCTGATCAGCACATCGGTGATCTGGCCTATTTTCATTTCACTGTCAGCCTCCAGGTTTACTTTAAAATCTTTCTTATTGAGATCGATCACCACGTGGCTGTCTTTAAAGTCAAAGCGGTTGGTAATTTCTTTTTTTACGGTATTAATAGCATTATCTAGCGTTTGCAGATCCACTTTACTGCTAAAATCGAATGAAGGCATGGCAAAAAAATTAATGGTTAAAGCTTATGGGTACAAATATAAAAAACGCAGTTCAAAAAAATGAACTGCGTTTACAGTAACCAAACAAAGTATTAATTGCCGCCTGTTTTTACCCTGTTTTGTTCTTCAGAGGCACCGCCAGCTTTTCTTTTTGGCGCAGCAATTTTTGCATTACCAAAGCGCCAGTTAAAGCTGAGACTCACCTGCCGGCTGTCACGCTGCTGGCGGAAATGCGTATCAATATAAGCGTACTCAGCAGAGCCTTTGAATTTTTGTGTCCAGAGTATATCCCTGAAACCAAGTTTTACAGTACCCTTATTTTTCAATATCGATTTTGAGATGCCTCCATTCAATGCCCCCAGGTTACCGATCACCAGCACGCCGTCCAGGCCTTTTGAACGGAAAAAACCACTTAATTCGCCATTCCATCCCTTACCAAGATTCATCTGCGCATTTACATTAGCAGTGAACAGGTTACTTTGCAGATCAACATTTGAATTATTGATAAAGCCCTTAAACCTGTTATTACTGAAATTGGCATAAACATTTATACTTAACCATTTTTGTACAGGCACCATCGTAGTAACCGTTACACCAAACTGGCGCTGGCTGGCAATATTACTTTTTGTTATAAAAGTTTCTTTACTTTCTTCATTCTGATCCAGCACATCGTTCATCAAATCGGTTGTTTTTGTATAGTTCAGCGTAGTGGTGAAGTTACCTGCATAAGTGTGTGACAGTTCAATATTATGACTGAATTGCGGACGCAGGTTAATATTACCTCTCTGGTAAGTGTATTTGTCCAGGAAGAAATAGAAAGGGTTTAGGTCTGCATAATCCGGCCGTTCGATCCTGCGGCCGTAGTTTACAGAAAAACTATTCTTTGCATTCATTTCATAACTGACATAAGCCGTTGGGAACAATTGTGTGTAGTTACGTTCAAACTTTTCACCGGTTGTAACCTGGTTACCTTTAGAGATAGTGTTTTCCAAACGCAGACCTGCTTGTGTACTCCATTTTTTTCCTAATTGCTTATTCACATTTACATAAGCAGCTTTTATTTGTTCATCATAAATAAAATGATTGCTGCGGCTCTGGTCATGCACTTTTTGTCCATTTACCACGTAATCATAGCGGGCATCATTATCTGTTTTCACAAAACTTGCTTTTACACCTGCTTCCAGTTTTACGCCACCTTTTAAAGGCTGGCTGTAATCAGCTTTAAAGCTGTATATTTTTATGCTGGATGGAATATTGCTCAGTAATGTATCACTTGGCGAACTCTTATGTCCCAAAGCATCAAAATAATGATTGTACAACCCCTGCTGATTAGCCTGTGAATACCGGATGTAATCTGCATCAAAACTTAATTCCCTTCCTGTACTGTCAAATACGTGGCGGGCATTAAAATTAGTACTGAAGTTCTTCCACTGACCATCTACCTGCGTGGTAGCGTGTGTGCTGGAATCAGTAACACCCAGGCTATTCTGAAGCTGTGTGTTATTATCGTTGTTAAATAATTCATCATTGATAAAACCAGAAACCACCGCACCTACAGTTGTTTTCTTACTAACGTTCACATCTATACCCAATTTACCGGAATTGGACTGGTTCTTATTGGTAAATACAGCCTCCTGGTCGAAGATCGAAAGCAATTGTTTTGAATCTTTATCCCTGAACCTGCGAAGGATATTGAGTTCAGAGTAATTTTTATCATCACGGCGGCTGAGGTTTCCAAAAACATTTACATTTTTGTTCCGGTAGTTAAGATTAAAACTCTCGTTAAATCTTGCATATTTACCTTGTGTGTAAGTTGCACTGGCGCTACCGTTAAAGCCTACTGTTTTATTTTTCTTTGTTTTGATATTGATAACACCCGCATTCCCGGCTGCATCATATTTTGCCGGCGGATTAGTCATAATTTCAATCTGGTCCATCTGGGCCGAGGACATACTTTTTAGATAGTTTGCCAGGTCTGTTCCTGAAAGATAACTCGGCTTACCATCTATAAATACCTTAACCCCCTGCTTTCCTTTGAGACTGATATTTCCATCTTTATCGATGGTAATACCCGGAGATTTTTCGAGCACCTCCAGCGCAGTGGAACCTGTATTAGAAACAGAAGCTTCCACGTTTACGATCATCCTGTCCGGGCGTCTTTCAATAAAAGGCTTTTTAGTGGCTACCACTACTTCTTTCAAACTTTCGGCCGTGGGTTCCAATTTTAGCACGCCTACTTCATACGAATTTTTCTCTGCAGAAATAGAAAATTCTTTACTATAAACCTTATTGTGCCCGAGAGAACTGGCGCTCACGAGGTAATTGCCCTCTTTTACATTTTCAAATAAAAAACCTCCTTCTTTATCAGTTATGGCAGATTTTACGAGACTGCTGTCATTACTTTTTAAAAGGGAAATAGTGGCGGCATCTATAACTTTTTGATTACCACCGTCTTTTATTGAACCGGATATTTGTCCGGGGGTTTGTGCAAAGCCGTAGCTGCACAGGCTGGTTGCTACCAGCAAGGTAATTAAATGTTTCATGGCTATACTTTATACTTTGTTTTGAATTGTACATAACAAAATTAAGTACTTTGCAATGCATGGTACATTTATTTACATAGTCGGTATTTTTTCAATGATAAATGGTTGAAAAAAAAAAGCGGCTTTTAGAAGCCGCTTTTTACTAAAGAATAGTCTTTTTTCTAGAAAATATACCTTAATCCTAATTGCATTTGCCAGCGGGATGGCAGATCCGGGCTGGCTATAAAAGTTTCTTTTAAAGAAGGATCGAATTGATATACAGGTGCCACAGGAACGCCGTTATTGGCAGCAGTAACTGAAATAGGCTGGTAATAGCCTGATGCACTTGCATATTTCCTAACTCCCCATTTACTGCTGATCAGGTTACCAATATTGATCAGGTCAAGACTTACCTGTACCGTATTTGTCTTACTGCCACTTTTAAAGTAAAAATCCTGCAGGATCCGCATATCAAACTGGCTGAACCAGGGTGTCTCTGCTGCATATTTTTCCGTAAACATGCCTCTCCTGCTTGCCAGGTATTTATCCTGGGAAATGAATTTTTTAAAAGCAGTCCTTTGCGCTGTTGCATCCTGCACCTGCCCGTTCACATCTGTAAGGGCTGCAAAATTCATCTGGTCAATTTCAGAATCTTTTGGAACGTATAACAGATCATTTGATGCAGTACCATCATTATTGATATCACCACCATACACATAGGCAAAACGGTTACCACTGTTCCAATTAGCAAAGAATGACACCGTAGTACCATATTTACCGCCACCATATTCAAATTTCTTAATACCGGCCAGTACAAAACGGTGAGTGTTACCGTACAGCGAAGGAGTATTGATAGCGGAGTTCGCATTATTTAAGATCGGGTTACGGTCAAATGCATCACTGCTGATCTCTGCAGAAATAGAACTGGCATCCGTTGCGATCAGGTAATTATATGAACCAGTAAGGAATAAGCCTTTTCTAAATGTTTGCTGCACCTGGAAACTTAAGTTAACCTGGTAACCTGCTTTAGTATTAGTAAAAATATAAGCATTGGCTGCACCCTTATCTGTTGGCTTATACACTGCCCTTGTATCACCAATTGTATTATCAACCAATGAACCGGTCGGTGTACCCAGGTTATAATTACGGACCATCATTGCATTTACATCTTTTGAATATGCAATATCAACTGTGTAAATGGTTCCGCTGCCCACTTTCAAATCTGCTCCAATATTGCTTCTCCATATTTGCGGCCATTTAAAGTTGCTTGCAGTAGCACAGTAAAAGAATGAGAAGGGATTACCAATATGGTTACCTAACCAAACAAATGGGAAACGGCCTGTAAATAAACCTGTACCACCACGTAACTGGAATGTTTTGTCTCTTAACACATCCCAGTTAAAACCAAGTCGTGGTGAGAATAATGGTTTGGATGAAGGCAGCCTTGTATTATCCAGGTCTTTTCCTTTGCCGTTTGTTACCGTGTTGCCATGCTCATCAAACAGTGTAAGGTTGTCATTATTTTGTACCGTGGGTTTTGATTCTGTTCCATCAGGCGCCACAAAACGGGAGTTAAGATATTTGGGTACATCCATACGTAAACCAAGTGTTACACGGAAATTATCTGCAGCTTTCCATTCATCCTGCAGGTAAGCGGAAATTTGCGCCACGGTAAGATAATACCAGGTCCATTTATTAGCAGCTGCTGCCGCTTCAGCACCATCTACATCCACATCCAGGGGATAACCTGTTGCAAATGGCGGAAAATCAAAAACAATCGGTCTACCTGTTGGAACACTGTCTTTAAATTTTTGGATATCAACATCACTGAACAAAGTGGCGCCATAACCCGTAAGGTTAAACGAATTTCCAAATTTGAAAGATTCGTAAGAAGCGCCGATAGTAAACGTGTGTTTCGGGAGGATGATATTGAAGTTGTTTGTAAACTGCATGGCATCCTGGTTCAGCCTGTTATTGATGGAAAAAGGCTCATGCCCGGCTACAATATACATCGTGTTATATTTTGTGATGTTCACAACAGGGAATGGTGATGAAAAAGGATTTCGCTTATCCCTGAACGTTGTATATACAGCCCTGAACTTATTTGCATACTTACTCCCAAAAGTTGATTTCAATTCTGCACCAAAAGAATGCAGCTTGTTTTCAATTTCATAACCGGAATTTTTGAACTGCAGGGTTTGGTAATCGGGGCCTCTTCTTCTTATTGCATTAGGGTGAGCTGGCTTTTCTTTTGTTGCATCCAGCCCGTTATATGTAAAGGATAAAGAGTGATTACTGTTTATCACCCAGTCCAGCTTACCGATCCATTTATAATTTTTTTGCTTCAGGTTATACCCCTGGTAAGGCCCTGTTTCATAACCAAAGCGGTCTTTCAATATCTGGCTCACCGCATCAAGATCAGACTGAAGCACACGGGAGGTATTGCTGTTGCCGGCATTGTCGGCCGTACGTGCCACATAACTGGTCGGTGCATCTTCACGTTGTTCCGTTTCAAAATTTATAAAATAAAAAAGCTTGCTTTTTTTAATCGCACCGCCCAATGAGAAACCCGCCTGTAATTGTGTAAGATCAGGCACCACTATTTTATCGCCATCCACTTTTTTACCGGTAAGTCCCTGGTTACGCCAAAAGCCATAAATGGTTCCTGTAAAATTGTTTGTACCTGATTTGGTAACCGTATTTACGCCAGCGCCAGTAAAGCCTGCCTGTGTTACATCATAAGGGGCCACATTCACTTGTATCTGTTCAATAGCGTCAAGCGAAATAGGCTGGGAACCTGTTTGACCACCAGGTGTTGGTGCGTCCAAACCAAAGGGGTTATTAAATACAGCACCATCCAGTGAATAGTTATTATATTGCCCGTTACGGCCTGCAAACGAAGTACCATTATAAGTTGCCGAGGCAGAAGGTGTCAGTCTTGTAAAGTCATCTGCAGAGTCTTGAAATGGTAGGCAATGTTTTTAACTGCCTTGATGTAATATTGGTGGAAGCGCCTGTACGCTGGTTATCAAAAATTTTAGACCGGGTGGTAAGCACTACGTTCGTTAGTGTAGTGGTGGCCGCATCCAGTTTTAATTCAAGCGCTGTATTCTGCCCCAGTTCAAGAAAGATATTATTTTCTTTCTTTTCATTATAGCCTGTAAAAGTAACAGTAACTGTATACGGTCCGCCCACTCTTAAGTTGGGCACCAAAAAGCTGCCATCAGAACCCGTTACAACTGTTTTTTTAATACCGGCATCTTCAAAGCTGATCTGGACGGTTGCACCCGGGAGTACTTTTGAATCTGTTTGAGAAGAAACTGTTCCGCTTAAACTTGCAGTTGTTACCTGGGAACTGGCGGTGAATGTTATGCTGCATCCAAGCAGCAATAAACACAGGCATAGCCCGTGCTTGGGGAGTTTAATCTTCATAAATAGTGGTTTTGGTTATTGACAATTTACAAAAAACCACCCAAAATTCCCAGCTTCTATGTTAAATTATTGTTACCCGGGATTTCGTTTGTATGTAACCGGTATGTGTGAGTGAGAATTATTCTTTTGAAAAAACACCTGCCCTGGACATAATTATAAATATAATTCCTGCAAGTATAAAAGTGCCCGAAATTAATTCAGCTTGTGTGGGATGAAATCCAAAAATTGAATACGTATTGTTCACACGGATCTTTTCTACAGTAAACCTTTCAAGTCCGTTTAATACAAGGTATAGCCCTGTCATCATACCTGCAGGATTTATCTTCTGCCTGAAGAACCAGAGAAACAAAAACAATAATCCACACAGGACAAATTCATAAAAAGGTGTAGGGAAAACAGGAATGGGGAGTGCCCTGTTGTGTTCATCTTCCAGACTGGCTATTTTGATCCCGTCCTTATTTACATTTTGTTTGTAACTGTAGGCAAACATCCAGGTTGGTAACCAGGAAACACCTTTTACAGATTTGTGATGCACCTTATCAAGGCTTTCACTTTTTCTGTCGGTTACGTTTACAACCATCGTTGCACCCGGATCAAGCACATCTCCTTCTAAGAAATAAGTCTTATACTTTTCCAGTTGAGCCTGGTATTCCCCCGGCTTTGCTTCCACTGCATTGCCTTCTGCATCTGTAATGTAAGCGCTGTTATAAATACCCCAGTCACCATCGCCGGCCACCTGGCAACCAATACGGCCAACTGCATAAGCAATCATCAAAGCAGGCGCTATAGCATCAGCCAGGTGAATAAGTTTTATCCTTTTTCCCTTTGCATATATTATTATGGCAATGGTTGCAACAATAAGTCCTCCATAAAAGGTTAGACCGCCTGCGGAGAAAATTCTTTCAATTGGATGTGCAACAAAGTCATCCCAGTTCTCAAGATTATCAAAAAGTTTTGCACCGATGATACCAAATATCAATGCCAGTATTACCATATCCCCCACCCTGTCATGCGGCCATATACGCACACTCCTCAATTCAGGTTCTTTTAATTTTTGTTTGTCTTTCTCCCGCCATTTCATAAAAGCCATCGCAGCACCAATAGCAATACCCGCTAACCAGTTCCCGTCTAAAGAAAAAATATAAGACTGCGGACTCATT
This sequence comes from Ferruginibacter sp., assembly GCA_047600665.1. Lineage (GTDB taxonomy): Bacteria > Bacteroidota > Bacteroidia > Chitinophagales > Chitinophagaceae > Ferruginibacter. The sequence continues at coordinate 183,816 of JASGKJ010000001.1, read as the reverse complement.
TCTTCAGGTTTGTTTACAAAAAGCCCAACTAACTTATATGCAAAAACAAACCCGGTAATAAAATTGATCAGCAGTTCAATTAAAGAAGCAGGTTTGCCCACTGTAATAAATTCTTCACGTGGAAAAAGAAGACCTGCTTTTTCTTTCCGCTTAAGTTCACTTGTAAGTACAAGAGCAGCTCCAATAAAACTTACGGCCACCATTAAACCGAATGTATTTAAAAAACTTAGCCCATGCCACTCCACTCCAAACCAGTCCTTAAATACATAATATAAATTGGGATACATATATGCGGTAAAAATTAAAGAGCTGCAATATATTCATTCTGCAGCAATAAAAATCCCGGGTAAAGAATTACCCGGGAATGTACTTATTAACCCATCAATCTCAAAAATCAATTACAGTATTGTTCAAAAGCGCCTATCAGGTTTTGAGCTATCATTTGTGCACTGCGGCCTTCTATATTATGTCTTTCAATAAAATGAACGAGTTGCCCATCTTTAAATAAAGCAATAGAAGGTGATGAAGGAGGGTAAGGCAACAAATGCTCTCTTAACTTTTTTACCGCATCCACATCAAAGCCTGCAAAACTCGTAGCAAGGTTATCTGGTTTTTTTGCACTGTGATGCACTGCCAGTAATACACCTGGTCTTGCTGTACCTGCACTGCAGCCGCAAACTGAATTAATAACCACGAGGGTGGTGCCTTTTTCGTTCAATTTATTTTCAACCTCATCGGCTGTCTTCATTTCTGAAAAACCGTTTTCAGTTAATTCTTCTTTCATTGGAATTACTATCTCTTCCGGATACATATTGCTTAATGTTTTGTTTGTACTGCAAAATTAAGCACTATCATTTAATAATACATCGATGAATGTCTATATGTTGAAAAACATAGAATTAGGGATAAAAAAGCGACATATAGTCATCAATAACAAAGAAAAATTGCCCTTTTGTCATTAATCAGAGGCAAAACAAGACTATTTATCAAGAAAATGGCATTGGAACAGGTTTTGAAAACTATACCCTGAAAACAAAAATTTCAAAACTTAAAAAACTTATAGCGATGACATTAGTAAAAGTAAACAATCCCGTATCAAAAACCTTCGATGGTTTTTTTAACGATTTATTTAATGATTTCCCTGCTTCTTTTGGTAAAACAGTAAGGGAAGATGTATTTGGTTTTCCACCTGTAAATATCGTGGAAAATACAAACGGTTATTATTTACAGGTGTCAGCGCCTGGGCTCGATAAAGCCGATTTTAATGTAAAACTTGATGGCAACCTGTTAACCATCAGCGGAGAGAAAAAAGAAGAAAAAAAGGATGAAACCGCTAAAACTATCAGGAAAGAATTCAGCCACAAAGCATTCAAACGGAGTTTTACACTGGACGAAAAAATTAACAGCGCCAATATCAGCGCTAAATACGAGAATGGAGTTCTATATGTGGAGCTTCCAAAAAATGAAGTTCAGAAAGAAGTGAGTAAAGAAATCTCTATTCAGTAACAAAGAGCATACAGTTGGTTTTTGGTTTATAAAAAGGTGAGCCCCCTTATTCTTAAGGGGGCTCTTTATTTTCTCAACCAGATAAAATTAATATCCTAAGATCTTCAGCATGCTCTGCGCTGATTGCTCTTTCGCATACACCCAATCCACCAGTTTACCATTTTTATCGTGGCCAACAATGATATGTTTGGGTGAGGGTATGAGGCAGTGTTTAATACCGCCGTAACCACTGATCTGGTCCTGGTAGGCACCTGTATGAAAGAAACCTACATATAATGGCTCTCCACCATTTGTTTTTGGCAGGAATACCTCGTTGATATGCTCTTCGGAATCGTAATAATCATGACTATCACATGTAATACCACCCAGCGTGACCCGCTGATATTCCTCGTTCCATTTATTTATTGGTAACATCAGGAATTTTTCGCCAATACCCCATGTATCAGGCAAGGTGGTGATGAATGAAGAATCGATCATATACCAGATCTCCCGGTCGTTCTGCATTTTTTCACCAATCACACTATAGATATGCGCCATGCTCTCCCCCACTGTATAACTACCAAACTCAGTGAAGATATTTGGCATTGGCACTTTATTACGTTTACAGGCATCCTTGATATTGCGGACAATTTCATTGATCATGAACTGGTAATCATAATTGAAGCCCAGCGAATGCTTAATGGGGAAACCACCGCCGATATTGATCGAATCCAGTTCAGGGCAGATCTTTTTTAACTGGCAATAAAGGTTGATCACCTTATTTAATTCACTCCAGTAATAGATATCATCTTTGATACCTTTGTTAAGAAAGATGTGCAGCATCTTTAGCTGGAATTTATGTTCATATCCTTCGATATGATCTACATAAAACTCCAGGATATCCTTTGCACGCATACCAAGCCTGGAAGTATAAAAAGGAAAAGTAGGTTCTTCTTCTGCAGCCACACGTATACCCAGTTTGAAAGGAACCTTCACATGTTTGTACGCTTTCAGTTCAGCCTTATTATCAAGAATCGGCACTACATTTTTAAAACCTGAATTCAGCAGCTTAGTGATCCTGTTCGTATAAGGCTTTTGCTTAAACCCATTGCAGATGATAAAGATCTCTTTATTGATCTTTTTCTTTGCGTACAGCTTATTGATGATATCAATGTCGTAAGCATAAGATGTTTCAAGATGTATATTATGCTTAAGTGCCTCTTCCACCACAAAAGAAAAATGCGAGCTTTTGGTGCAATAGCAATAATTGTATTTGCCCTCGTATTTATGCTTTTTAAAAGCCGTCTCAAACATCTTTTTGGCTTTTGCGATCTGCATACCAATCTTAGGCAGATAAGTGAGCTTTAGCGGTGTACCATATTTTTGGATAAGGGCTTTTAAATCCTGGTTATTATAACGCAAATAACCATCGTCTTCAACTTTAAAGTCTTCCTGGGGAAAGTTAAATGTCTGGTCCACCAGGTCGGCGTAAGAGTTGTTCATTTTATTCATTTCTTGATAATGGGTTTTACTACCTGCAAATGTAATTGAATGATGAATTTACCAACACTTTTTTTGTTCAATAAAAAACCGGGAGTAAATAAAATTTACCCCCGGCATATGACTTATTATTTTTGATAATAATTATTTAACCTGTGCAACAAGGCTTTTAAAACTTTCTGGTTCATTCATAGCCAGGTCAGCCAGCACCTTACGGTTCAGGTCGATATTTTTTTCGGCTAATTTATGAATGAACTGGCTGTAAGTTAACCCTTCTTCTCTTACAGCAGCGTTGATACGTGCAATCCACAGTGCCCTGTAGTCACGCTTTTTAACTTTACGGCCAACATAGCTGTATGTTAAGCCTTTTTCCATTACGTTTTTGGCAACGGTGTAAACATTTTTACGTTTGCCGTAGAAACCTTTAGCAGCTTTCAGAACCCTTTTTCTCCTGGCCCTTGATGCTACTGCATTTTTTGAACGTGGCATATCTTAATCTTTTTAAATTGTTAGTGTTGAAATTTAATTAACCTCTCAGGCGGAGCAAACGCATTACGAAAGCCTGCTGTGTGTCATGAACCACACCATCTTTGCGCATGTTACGCTTACGCTTGTTTGATTTTTTTGTTAAGATGTGACGTTTGAAAGGTTTCTGGAAAGTAATCAGGCCTGTACCTGTCACTTTAAAGCGCTTCTTTGCGCTGGAGTTTGTTTTAACTTTTGGCATTATATAACCTGTTATAGTTACTCCCTGCTGGCGGCCTGCACTGGCAGAACTCTTTTTGAGCCTTGTGGGAAATGTTTGAAAAAAGAACTTTCTTTTTCGGGCGGCGAAGGTAGGGTAAAATTGTTAAACAGCCGCTTCTTTTGACCAGAATTTGCAAAATTAACCGCTCCGGGCGACAGTATCGGTTATCTTTGCCAAAATTATTCAAGGATGGAAGCAAAAAAAGCAGCAGATAGCCTGATTATAATGACGGAACTGGTATTACCAAACGATACCAACAATTTCGGGAACCTGATGGGTGGCCGGCTGATGTACTGGATGGATATTGCAGCGGCACTGGCTGCCATGAAACACTGCTGTGCTCCTGTGGTAACAGCCTCCGTGGATAACATTTCTTTTAAAAACCCTGTAAAAATTGGCAACGTGGTACATATTGAGGCCAAGGTAACAAGAGCCTTCAACAGCAGCATGGAAGTATATTTAAAAGTATGGGGCGAAGACAGCCTTCACCAATATAAATATGAAAGTAACGAAGCCTATTTCACATTTGTAGCGCTTGATCCTAATGGTAATCCAAGGCCTGTTTCTCCTGCTATTGCAGAGACTGAAGAAGAGAAAAAACTATATGAGGGAGCGCTGCGCCGCAGGCAGGTGAGGTTAATACTGGGCGGAAAAATGAAACCCGAGGAAGCGGCCGAGTTAAAAGCACTGTTTACTCCATCTGCTTAGTCAGGACTGTAATTTAATGGCAAAAGATTGGCGGCTTTTTCATACATCCAGTAACCGCCATAAAAAATTGCAGCCGGATCATCCACTATGCCTTCCTTATAAATTTTTATGGATGGTTTACCAAGGGTAATGAATGCCTGGAAACCTGTTGGCAGGTAGCCCTGAATAAAGTTTATATGATCCTTTATATATTTCTTTGAAGCAGGCTCTTTGCTGTACTGTATCATTAGCTGTGTGGAAAGAGAAAGAATATAATCAGTACTTACGCTATCGGTTTTAAAAATTTTTCCAGGCTGTACGGCCAGCGCCATAGTCATCTTATTACCGTTTCCACTATTTACCCTGATCACATTTTGTGAACCTGTATCCGGTTTCATCTTTACCGGTTTTAAAAGATATATCTTGTATCCCTGACTATCAAGATTACCGGCAATAAGAGAGCGGTAAAAGTGCATGGTGCTGCCGTAATAAGTATTTCGCCTGTTTCTAAGCCATTTCTTTTTATCACCCATTTCCTCATAGCGTGTGTAGCCGTAAAAGTAAGTACTGTGTTCTTCTTCATTGATTGAAAATTCCACCAAGTCGAAACTTATTTTATAACCAAGCATTTTATTGGTTATTACAAGGGATGTATCACAATAAGCTTTAAAACTATTCCGTCCCCCGCCTTTCATGAAATAAATATCTTTCAGATTGGCTATACTACTTTTTGATGCCTCTTCAGTTTGCCCCAGGAAATTTGTTTTAAAAATGGACAGCCACCGTTTTCTTACCGCATCGGGAACTACGAGTACCTCTCCCAATTGCTGTTCTTTTACTTTCATTTTAAAAACAAGCGTTTTGCCTGCGGCCACTGCAGCATCCGGTTTATAAACAACAGTTTCATAACCCACACATGAAATCACCAGTTCTGTATTAAGTACAGCAGCATAAATAATGAACCGTCCATCAGCCGCTGAACTGGTTCCAATTGAAGTACCGTTAAAATATATGCTTGCCCCCTGTATTGGCTGGTCAGTTTCGCCATTTAAAATCCTGCCCTGTATATTAAATTGTGCAGTGGATGTAAAAGAAAATAAGAAGAGAATAAAAGAACAACAACTGGCTATTGGCAGTTTCATAGCTTATTTGTCAATCACTGTCATTAAATGATGCTTTCCTTTGAGCATGAATTTCTTGCTTTGCTCAATGGCATCCATCACCTGCGCCAGGATATTTTCAGTGGTATCATTATAATCAATATCCATCGGAGGTTTAAATGTTACAGATAAAATAGAGCCTTTCTTTTTAAACTTTAGGCCTTTTTTATTAAATGCCCTCCAAAAGCCACTTATTACTACGGGTATCACAATAGGTTTATGTTGCTTAATGATAAAAGCAGTTCCCTTTCTTCCAGGTGCGAAAGGCTTAGTTGTGCCCTGCGGAAAAGTAATAACCCAATTTTGCTGCAGCGCTCTTTCTATTTTTCGTGTATCGCTGGGATCAAGATTGCGCCTTACTTCTGTGCCTTCGCTTCTCCATGTACGCTTTACTGTTATAGCACCGGCCAAAGCAAATAATTTACTGATAAAATTCTTTTTCATCGTTTCTTCAGCTGCTACATATTTTACTCTTGTAAATGGCCAAAGAAGGTAATAAGGAACGCCAAGGCCGTTTTTTTTACGCCAGCTAACAGCACAAAAAATATGGAGGAAAGTAATTACGTCTGCAAAATATGTCTGGTGATTACTTACAAAAAGCACATTTTGTTTAGGCAGCGTTTGCAGGTTTTCCATACCATTTACACGGAGCCTGTTTACCCAGTTAAGTCCAGGGTAGGAAACGACACCAACAATGGCGTAAATAGCGCCTTTTACAATCTTGGTTTCTTTAAGCTTTTCAAAAAATGAGGCCATGTAAATTCATTTAGCAGCTACCGGTATAGTGCAATATACACAATAATATTTCCAAACCGCATTCCTGTTAAAGATGGCTGCCTATATTTGCATTCATGCAATTAAATACGGTAATTTTCGACATGGATGGCCTGCTGATAGATTCAGAGCCATTATGGAATGAAGCTGCAGACGAGGTTTTTAAACACCACAATATCCACCTGACCCTGGAGCAGCATCTTTCCACCACGGGCATCCGTACCCGTGAGTTTGTCCATTACTGGTTCACCAAATATAAAGTTTCTCCTGATCATGCACCACATGCGGAAGAAGCTATTCTTAAAACCGTCATTGCAAAAATTAAGTCAAAGGGTAAACCAATGCCCGGCATTGAGCACATCTTCAACTTTTTTATACAACGCAAGTTCAAGATCGGGCTGGCATCTTCTTCTCCCATGGAGCTTATTGATATAGTGGTGGAGAAACTGGGCATCCGGCCACATTTGCAGGCCATGTGCTCTGCAGCAGCATTACCTTATGGCAAACCGCACCCGCAGGTATATTTAAATTGTGCAGAAGCACTGGGCTCCCACCCTGTTCACTGCATTTGTTTTGAAGATTCTTTTAATGGTATGATAGCCGCAAAAGCAGCGAGGATGAAATGTGTGGTAATTCCCTCTGCAGCAGAAAGTAAACAAGCACGCTTTAATGCTGCTGACCTTAAAATTTCATCACTGCAGAATTTTAATGACCTGCTGATGAAAACGATGAGTTAGAAAATTATAATTTCATCACCGGAATAAACTGAACCTGATGAGCTTCTTTAAAAATTTGTTTGGAAAAAAAGAACAGCCAATAAAAACATACACAGAATTCTGGAACTGGTTTCAGGAAAATGAGAAAACATTTTTTGAAGCCGTAAAGCAGCGTAAAAATATAGAAAAGAACTTTTTTGATAAACTTTCTCCAAAGCTGGCAGAGCTTAAAGAAGGCTTCTTTTTTGTAACAGGAATGTATGCCGAAGACATAGCCGAACTCGTATTTACTGCAGATGGGGTTGTCAAAAATTTCGTTTTTGTGGAAGAAATTGTAAAAGCAGCACCTGCTATTAATGGCTGGAAGTTTACTTCCCTGAAACCTTCTTTGGATATTAAGGATGTGAGTATAAAAATGGGCGGGCACAACTTTAATGAAAACAATATCTATTTCTATCAAAATGAATTGGCCGGGTATCCTGATGAAATTGACATATCCATCATTCATGATGATTACAATGAAAAGGATAAAAACCAGGTGATAAATGGCACATATATATTTCTTGACAATTACCTTGGAGAATTAAATTTTGCAACCTCTATTGACAACATTCGCTTCATAGCAAAGAAAGACGCAGAAAAAGAGCTTATTCCTGTTTCAAAACTTAAAGACTTTTTAAACTGGCGGCAAAAAGAGTTTATAGAAAAGTATGAAGGTACAAGGCATGATACTGAAAATGATTCTTATTCAAACCTGGAAGCACAGTTAAAAGACGGGCAACCACTTATTGCAGTTGTAAACAGCTCCCTGCTTGAATGGGACAATAAAGCATCACATCCATGGTTGTTAACAGTTGAAATAAAATATGACGGGAAAAACAACAATGGCATGCCGGATAAAAGCACTTATAAAATGCTTGAAAGTATTGAAGACGAAATTATGCTGGAACTAAAAGATTTTAATGGATACCTGAATATTGCCAGGCAAACAGCGGGCAGCAGCCGGGAAATATATTTTGCATGCAAGGAATTCAGGAAACCTTCGCTTTTATTGCACAACGTACAGAAGAAATACAGCAACCTTAATATTGAATACGAGATCCATAAAGATAAATACTGGCGGGCGCTGGACTGGTTTAACGGGGCAGCGTAATTTTTCTATTTACAGATAATGTATCTACCAGGTTCATCACCAGTGCACCGTCTTCGCCACTGCAGGGATTCCCGGTTTTACCAAGAAAATAATCAACTACTTTTTCGATCATTGGTTGCTGAACATGTACTGGTGTGTCGATCGTAAAATCCGTTGTTTTATTGCCAGTGATCAATTTAAACGTTTTCATTTCAAAAAAACTAAAAACAATTTTCCCTTTTGTGCCAATAATTTCACAGACATCTCTTTCTTCAGCAACAGGTACAGAAAAACACCAACTGCCTGTAAATACTGCGCCGGATTTAAATAAAATATTACCAGCAACCACATCATCCGCTTTATATAACCCAGACTGATTTGTTGCAACACCATGCGCTGTTGTTATCTCTCCTAAAAAGTAATACAGCAAGTCAAGCTGGTGTGGTGCCAGGTCGTGAAACAAGCCGCCTCCCGCTATGGCAGGATCCACCCTCCACGCATTTTTAGTAACAGCGAGCTCTTCCCTTGTTAAAGGACGTTTATAATATTCAAGCTTTGCCATCAAAGGCTTACCAACAGAGCCGGCGTCAAGCAATTCTTTTATTTTTTTAAAATAAGGCATTTGCCGGCGGTAATGTGCCACCACCAGTTTTACCCCCGCAACATTTGCTGCAGCTGTCATTTTAAGTGCAGTGCCTTTATCCAGTGTCATCGGCTTTTCAACATACACCGGCTTGCCTGCTTTAACCGCCGCCAATGTGTATTCAGCATGCGAAGATGGTGGCGTGGCAATATAAATGGCATTTACTTCTTCATCATTGATCACTTTACCGGCATCATCATACCATTTGGGCACATTGTGACGCATTGCATAATCTGCTGCCTTTGACGCATCCCGCCGCATAACGGCCACCAGCTTAGAATTATTCACTTTATTAAAGGCCGGGCCACTTTTCATTTCTGTTACATCACCACACCCAATAATGCCCCAATTAATTGTTGTTTTGTTCATGTCAGGTTAATATTGGCTAAGATAACTGCTTTCGTTAAAATCGTATTAACAGTGGAGCAACTTCAGTAATTGCTTTTACATTTGCAGCACTAATTTTAAAATATGAAATATTTAAGGCCAACCCTTTTTATTGCTGTTGCATGTTTACTTGTAAACTTATCTGTTATTGCTCAAAAGCCCTCAGGTAAATTAACGCTTGCCAAAGGACAGCAGATACAGCTTGAAAACAACCTGAAAACAATTACCACCATGGATATGATGGGAACACCTATGGAAATGACTGCCGATGCCAGTATGCTTCATTCCATAGAAGTAAAAGATAAAAAACAAAGCAGCTTTATTCTCAGCAGCACCATGACAAAATTAAAAAGCAATATCAGCGCTATGGGGCAGGCACAAAGCTTTGACTCGGATAAGCCTGAAGACCTTAGCAATGAAACAGGCAAAATGATGAAAGGGGTGCTAAACGTACCGAAAGAAGTAGAATTAAACAGTGATGGAAAAATAATAAACAGTCAACAAGATAGTTCGTCTTTAACAGCGGGCGCAGGTATGATGCAGGCCCTGCAGGGTATGATGGGTGGCGCCATGAATGATGGCAGTGGTGCTGCTGAAGCTTTCCTGGTTATCCCGGCAGGGAAAAAACAAGGTGACAACTGGAGTGACTCGCTGGTATCTGATGAAATGAAAATATACCGTAACTACACACTGAAAGAAATAAATGGCAATAAGGCGACTGTTACCATTGATGGCAAACAGTTAACTAATAAAAAAGTGGAGCAAATGGGCATGGAAGTAAATGTAACGCTGGATGCAAAACTTACCGGTGAAACTGTTGTAAACGTCAGCAGCGGCATCATTGAGCAAAAAACATTCAGTATGGAAGGTACCGGTGCTGCAGAGATGATGGGACAAAGCATACCCATGACCACTAAATTTACTTCTGCAGTAACCGTAAAGAAATAATTTATCCTTTTGACTGCAGCCGGCTAAACCCTGCTGCAGTTATCATACTAAGACTTGCAATGATCCACCACAGGTTTGAGAAACCAATTGCATTCGCAATTAGTGCGCCTGAACTGCTACCTATGATCTGGGCGGTGCTCCAGCCCATGGTATACAACGCCGCATATTCGCCCCTGTTACTTTCATCACTACGGGCAATTGAAAAAGAATTCATAAAGGGAAGACTGATCATTTCTGCCACCGTAACCACTAGTGTGGAGATAATGGCAACAAAGAGACTGTTTGAAAAAGGCAGGTTCAGTACTGCATAGGATATCGCCATTAATACCGATCCATAAGAGGCAAGCGCAAGGTAAGGCCTCCTTCCTTCGAGCTTGAAAACGATCACCATTTCCACCATTGCGATCAATATACCATTTAATGCCATCACAGCACCTATTTGTGATTCACTCAAATGCAAACCTTCTTTAAAAAACAAGGGTACTGTTACAAATAACTGGAAAAAACAGGTGGCAAAAATTATCTTGAAAAAAATAAACGATAAATAATGCTTATCCCTGTATGGAGAGTTTGATCTTTCGGTTAGGCGGTCCTGCTGACGTAATTCTTTCCCTGGAATTAACACAGGTTTTTTCATTAATGTAAATATCATTACAGAGCCAAGTACATTGGTAAAACCATCCACCCAAAACAATAAATGATAGCTCACGGATGCCAGCAGGCCTCCCAAAGCTGAACCCACACCCCATGCCAGGTTAATTGAAAAACGTACTAAAGAAAACGATTGTGTCCGGTTTTCAGGTTTACTGTAATAAGCAATGGCAGATGAATTGGCCGGTCTGAAGGCCTCATTTACCATACTAAGAAAAAAAGTTACAATACAAATAGTTTCATAACTCTTCATTTGCCCCAACAGGATAAACAGAAGGCCGCCACAAAACAATGATGTAAGTTGTGTATAGTAAAATCCAAAACGGTCACTGATCTTGCCTCCAAGGAAGGCACCCAGAACTGACCCCATGCCGTACACTGCCACCACAATACCTCCCTGTTTTGTTGTGTAGCCAATGTGTTTTATATACAAGGTCATAAAAGGCAACACCATTGTACCACAGCGATTGATGAACATGACCAGTGCCAATAGCCATATACCACGGCTTAAACCGGCATAAGCGTTTTTATATAAACGGATGGTGGTGTGCAGCATAACTTTAGAGATATGCAAATTGCAGAAGTTCCGGCAATTAACTGTTGCCGGAACTGTTTGTTTTATACCGCTCCTATAATTTAATTCAGGTTGAGCATTTTGTCTTTCGGGTATTTTACACTATAGCTGATCCTTAATTTCTTTACCTCACCTGGTGCCAGTTTTAATTTCCATGTAAGCACACCCACTTCCGTATTATTCATGGCGCCCGATTCTTCAAGCAACTCCACCTCCACTTCTTTATCCTGCGAAATAGGATATTGATCTTTTAACAAAATATCAATCGAATCTTTCTTGTTATTCTTAACTGTAAGTTCATAGGTAAAGACCTGCTTCTTATTTGTCCCTAAAAATTTCACGCTGCTGAAATCCATTAATTTTTCTCTTTTTACAACCACCCGCTTATCCCTGCCCATGGTAAGATTTAATGTATCCTGTGTTGAAGACGGGTCTATAAAGGATTTGCCAATATATGTTCCTTCAAAAATAATATTAGCTTCGCCCGGCAGGAGATTCAATTTTTCCCAGTCTGCTACTTCGGCAAGCAGGAACACTTCTTTATCCAGTTTGGGCACTGCATAAAATTTAAACTTAGCCGGCACCTCATATTCTTTTAAAACAGCCGTCTGTGCCTTACCGTTAGTGGGCACATCATAGGGAAGGTCAATATCAAACGTTACATCCAGTTCTTTATCTGCCACAGAAACATAATCGTCCAATCCAGCTTTTAGTGTCAGGATGATCACACCACCCGAAGCCTTTGCGCCATAGATGCTGGTTGCAGAGGCATCTTTGAGTACTTCTATATTCTTTATTGCCTGCGGATTGATCTTCTGAGCTTCAGACGCCGGCATTTCAATCCCGTTCACTATATACAGTGGTTCTGCATTTTTAAACCTGGCTGCGCCTCGTATTTTTATTTCTGCCTCATCTTTTGTATCTACTTGAACACCGGCTATTCTTCCCTGTAATCCGTATCCGGTAACTGTCTGGTATCTGGTTAGAAAGTACTGTCTTTTCATAATATTTTACGGGATTGATATAACTCAAAAACCATGTTTTAAAAACTGGGGCATTACCGTTTTGGGAAGGCATTGATGTAGAAAGATTCAGTTTTACCTGCTTCCAGTCAATACCCGTTGTCTGGAAGATCTTTGCCCTGTAAACGATTTTCAGCGGGCTAAGTATATTCTCCGCTTTCAGGTCATAGAACGGGGTCCAGTACGCATTCTGTGTAATGTAGCTGATATCAAAATCATATTTACCGGCGATGGCGCAATTTAACTGGAGAATAAGCCTTCCAAAAGTCTTTGTATTCTTTTTTTGCTCCTCCTCCATTTGCATATTTAGTTTGACAGCCAGTTCGCTCAACCTTTTGTTTCTTTGGTTTAAAACGGCCAGTTCATTCTGCAGTTCATTTGATTTTAATTTATAGTAATCCATCAGCTTTACCAATTCACTTACACTTAAGCCTGTTTGTGTTCCCTTGATCTCCTGGTTAGCTTTTAGAACAGCAAGCAGATCGTTTACAATACTGAGAGCTGTATTGTTTTTTTCAATGGAGGCATTTACTTTTTCAAGTGAATCTTCCAGCATTTTTGTTACGGCCGTTTTTGTTTCGTCCTGCAGGTAATCATTACTGAATTCCGTACCCATTACTGTTACATTACCATTGCAGCTTACCTGAAGACTGCTAATATCAACGGAACTACTGACGTTCTCAATTACCAGTTCATTATTACCTTTTACCAATATTGCCTTTGCCTGGTGATTCATTTCTGCACCTACCCGAAACACAGTTACAGATGTAAGGCTTGCTTTGACTTCATTATTGCTTCCTGCAAAAGTTATTACCGCATAAAAAAGTACAATAACAGTTAAGAGTATTCTTTTCATAAACATTATTTTAAGGCAGGGATGCACTCATTAAAATAATTACATAAAAAAGTCCCGCCTGTGCGGGACTTACATTCAGAAATTAATAAAGCTTAATTTTCTTTTGTTTTGTCATTCTTCTTTGCCACTTCTTCCAGGAGCTTTAATCCTAACAAACCGCTTATAGGTCCATTAGCACCATCCCCATTGCCACCGATCAACACATCAGGCATAATTTTGATGTGCTGGGCACCGATTGATTCCATCACTTTTAACTGGGTAAAATTATCTCCCCCCATCGCTTCCACGGATAGTTTGTATGATTCCGCATTTGATTTACCAATTGCCAACACTTTTTCGGCTTCTGCATTGCCTGTAAGTGAAATCTTTTCGGCTTCTGCCCTAGCCAGCAACTCGATCTGTTCAGCATTTGCCTTCGCAAGCAATCTTGTTTTTTCAGCCTCACCACTAGCCAACAGTTTTAAACGGTCGGCTTCGGCCGTAGACTGCAGACGCACACTATTAGCTTCACCGGTAGCTTTTTTAACAGAAGCGTCTGCTATGCGTTCAGCGATCACAACACCCTGGTCCGCCTTTACGATCTCTTTCTGCATTTCAGCAATAGCGGTTTCTTTCTCCAGGCTTTGCCTTGTTTCCTGTGCTTTCTTTTCAGTTTCATAAGTTATCTTCTGTTCCTCTGCCAGCTTACGGTCTGTCAATGTTTTCATCAGGCTTTCAGGCGGCACTATGTCACCAATCAAAGTATCCACACCAAACACGTTGTACTGTTCCAGCACATGGCCAATATGTTCCCTTGCACTGCTCTGCCTTTCTTTACGGCTGCCAAGGAATGCGATCACATCACTATCCTGTGCACTGTTACGGAAATAGTTACCAATCGTTGGCTCCAATACCTGGCTCACCAGGTTGTTCATATTACCGAACCTGGCAATTACTTTTGGCGCTTCTGTAGTAGGTATATGAATGATCTGCGACACGTCAAGGTTAAAAGGGAAACCGTCTTTACTACGCACGGTAATCGTTGAAAGATTTTTATCAAGCTGGTGACTTTCACTCCTGGCACTTGCCCAGTTCAATACCAGGTTAGTAGTAGGTACCATTTCCACCTTCATGATGTAGGGATTGATAGGATACTTCCCTGGTCCTAACGGTTCCGCCCACACGCCTTTACTGCCTCTTGCCACAATATTACCATGCTTAAATTCCACACCACTCAGGTCAACACCGTCAGCGCCCACGTAACTGATCACTACTCCTACATGACCAATTGCTATCTCTGTCATCTTCACCATTTCCAGCTTTGCAAACCACGGGTTCAGAAAATAAGCACCTGCCAGTATCACCTGTTCCTGCAAACCTTTGTACCCTCCATTGCTTATGAACGTATCCACATCCTGGAATTTATTATGTCCATTAATTAATCCACCTGCTATTTGCCCTTCCTGCAAGGGACTACCTTCCATTGTTGTTACCACCCCTACTGCATTATCAGGAATGCTTGTCATATCTGTAAGTTCCACCGTGAATAAAAAAGTGTTAACACGATATGATCCGGGCGTGATGATTGCTGTCTGCCGGCCTTTGCGGCCACCATTTTTCAGGAAAGCCTCAGCATCCTGGAAACTGTCACATTCCACTTTACGGCCAAGTATATTACCTGTTTCCAGCTCGGCACCATCTTTGGCCAATACCAGTCCTAACTGGCCAGTAGGCACAATGGTAAAGGGCTGGAAGGTGATATCATACTGCCAGATCCACTTGGCAAAATAAACACCAGGCGGTAATGTTTGTGCCTGGAACCCTGCTTCTCCTTCAGTGGCAATGATGCGGCCTTCGGGCAATTGCTGTTTACCAAACAATACAAATTTCTTTGTTACAAGCCCGATCCTGTCTTCCGGCACTATTACAACGCCGAAGAATACACGAAGAATAAACTTATAAAAAATCAATACAAGAAGGGGGATACCAATGATCAATCCCCATTTGATCAGTTCATGTTGTTCCATTTTAGTTGGGTTTTAAATTGATGAATAAATATGTTGATAGTATGTACAGGTAACCGCCAGCCATTGCAGGCCAACATTTTCCAATACATGTATGTTAGTGATTGCGCTGCCGCACAGGGCAGTCTGTCCCGGTTCCGTGGAGGGAATAAATATTCTACATCAGCGGAGGAGAAGTATTAAAGTGGGTGATGATAAAATCGCAAAGGAATAAAACCACTATATCAGCAGTTTGTTTCATTTTACTTACTGGTTTGGAGATGTAAAGATTGTACAGTGGCGAATTTCTGCAAAAGAAAATCGGGATGAATGGTAAACACAGTAACAAGCACAGGCCAATTATTAAAAAACAGCCTTTACCATTGGTAAAAGCTTTGATGCCCATACTGCATATTCCTTACCAGAAGGGTGTAAACCGTCTGTTGCAAGCAAGGAACGGTCATTCAAAGCCTTCCGGGTGTCGTCAGTAATATACAGGTAACTTACCCCGTACCGCTCTGTAATATTTTTATTGATGGTATTGAATTCGTCAATTTCCTTTGCTATCTGGGCAGTATTACTGCCGGAAGCATAAGGTGTTACGCTGTAATCAGGTATTGACAAAACAAACACCCTGTTTTTATTATTACCTGCGTAAGTTATTGCTTGCTGCAGCAGTGTTGTAAACTGTTCGGTGTATTCATTTTGAGAGCGGTGCTGGTATTGGTTATTTACACCAATGAGTAAAGTGACGAGGCTATATGTGTTTTTTTGAGGTGGCGTGGAAGCAATTGCATTTAAAAGATTTGCTGTAGTCCATCCTGTCCTGGCAATGATCTCCGGCTGGCTGAATTTTAAACCCTGGTCCTTTAGTAGTTTAACCAGTTGTACAGGATATCGGTCATTCTCTGGTACAGCTTCGCCAATGGTATAAGAATCTCCCAATGCCAGGTAGCTATGAATAGCAACAGTATCTTCTACTACAGTAGTATCCTGGTTTTCTGATGTATCCGTTATAACAGGAGGCGTCATACTCATTACTTCTTCTTTTTTACAAGATAAAAAAAGAAAAAATACCAGGCTGGAGAATATGAATAATCGTGGCATATACCCATTAACGGGAATATTGCCACAACGGTTCACTAAAAAAGCCATGTTTTTTTGAAACATGGCTTTTATTATAATTGTTTACCGATTATTTATTGTAGAGCAGTTCGTAGTATTCCTGTGCCATACGGTTACTGTCAAACTGAACCTGCACATCGGCCATACCATTTTTCACAATATGTCTCCAGGTGTCTTTATCATCATAATAAAGCGGGAGTATCTGCTTTTCCAGTATATCATACAAATGGTTAAGATCGTATTCATCCTGGTCATGCACGTGCATGTTTTCATAATCAGCAGGTGGTACCACAAAGCCATTATTTCCATGATTAATAAATTCACATATCCAGCCATCGTTGGTGCTGAAGTTAACAGCGCCGTTCATAGCAGCCGTCATACCACTGGTGCCGCTGGCCTCTCTTGGCACACGAGGGTTATTAAGCCACACATCTGCCGCCTGTTTTAATCTTTTGCTCAGTGCCAGCTCGTACCCAATACAAACAGCCACATTCTTATACTGCTTGCTGAGGTGAACGAGGTGGTTGAAATCGTTGATAGCAGGATAATCCAGTGGGTAAGGCTTACCAGCCCAGATGATCTGTACTGGATATCTTTTATTACTTAATAAAGCTTCAAATCTTTTTTGATCTCTTGTAAGCAACTCTGCTCTTTTATAACCGGCAAAGCGCCGTGCCCAAACAATGGTAAACACATCCGGGTTAAATAGTTTACCGGTTTGATCGGCCACAATATCCATTGCCCTTTTCTTCAGGTAACGCTTGCGGTCATCAAACCAGGCATCATTACTTTCAGCTTTCGCTTTGTATAATTGCTTATCCGCCCAGTAGGTCCAGTTTTGAGCGTTGGTGATGGACTTAATTTCACAGATACCTTCATACTTGCCCCACATTTTACGGCTTACCTCTCCATGCAGTTGTGATACACCATTTGCTACTCTGGCAAAACGGAGTGCTGCCAGCGAATGGTTAAACTGGTCATCCATCATACCGGTAACTTTTCTTACTTCCGCCAAAGGCATGCCGCAGAAATAACTCATCTTTTCACAAAGGAAAATATCATGTTTTTCATTACCGGCCTCTTCAGGTGTATGTGTTGTAAATACAAGGCGCTTTTTAACCTCTTTCAAATTACCAAATTTCTGGTAGAGGTAAAATGCTGCACTGAAACCATGCGCTTCGTTCAGGTGGTACACATCTGGATTAAAATTCAGCTCATCCAGCAACTTAGCACCACCAACACCTAACAAAATAAATTGTGCAACTTTGGTAGCAACATTACCATCATACAGGCGGTGGGTAATGGTCTGTGTTACATAATCATTTTCATATAAATCGGTGCTCAGTAAAAACATGGGCGCCGTTTTAAAAGTCTCGGGATTTAAATACCATGCTTTCACCCATATAGGATGATCATGAATTTTTATCTGGAATTTAATGCCTGTATCTTCTAAAAAATTATAGATCTTTTCGTTCCACTGCACCTGCAGGGTTTGATCTGCGTTACGTGCCTGGTCATAATAACCATACTTCCACAAAATACCGATACCTACCATATTTTGTTTCAACTCATATGCACTGCGCATGTGTGAACCGGATAAAAAACCAAGACCACCGCTGTAAATTTTTAATGGCTGGTGTACAGCAAATTCCATTGAAAAATAGGCGACCTTTTTTTTGTAATTTTCATCAATACTGTAGGGTACCTTAAAATTGGCAAAGCTCATAACACTTTTAAGTTTTAAATTAAGGGATGCAATATAATTTTAATTTTAGTAAACGGGGTCTAAAAGTAAAATATTGTGTACTAATTACACGGTTTTATACATAATTGTGTGTAATTATGGCTCCCAGCGATATCAAATTTTGATTTTTTTCAAAAAAGCGGTGGCATCAAACGATTGCGGTCACTTCAATTTCAACCAGCAGATCCGCATTGATCAGCCGGCTGACTTCTACCATGGTTGCAACTGGTTTTATTTTGGCG
The DNA here is from genome assembly GCA_047600665.1 of Ferruginibacter sp. Classification (GTDB taxonomy): domain Bacteria; phylum Bacteroidota; class Bacteroidia; order Chitinophagales; family Chitinophagaceae; genus Ferruginibacter. The sequence continues at coordinate 165,440 of JASGKJ010000001.1, read as the reverse complement.
AAAAATTCTCCATGCGCTTTACCAACCAATTCCCACTCCTCAATATTTGTTACAAACATTCTTGTACGCACCACATTACTCATAGAAGCGCCCAGTTCGTTTAAAGCCTTTTCTATTTTAGTAAGAATGAACCTGGTTTGCATGTACACATCTCCTTTACCTACCAGCAGATCGCCGTCCATAGCAGTGGTGCCTGCCACCTCAATTACATTTCCAACTTTTACTGCTCTTGAATAACCAACTATATCTTCCCAGGGAGAACCTGACGAAACATTTTGCCGCATACCATTTGTTTTAAAATGAATCCACAATTTACAAAACCGCTAACATGAAGCCATGTACCTATTTTTGGAAATAAGCTCTATTTTTTTTAGGTTTGCCTAAATAAAAAATTAGACGAAATAAATTTAACCTCGTAAAGATCAGCCGCAGGAAACATTCATGGTTCAGCCAGTTCATAACGACCAGTCACTAAGTGAAGTTCACCAGAGCATTGATACCACCAATCTTAAAGGTTCAGGCTGGAGAAGAGCACTTAGTTTTGTGGGGCCTGCTTACCTTGTAAGTGTTGGATATATGGATCCGGGCAACTGGGCTACCGACCTGCAGGGCGGCAGCAAATTTGGCTACAGTCTTATATGGGTGTTGCTGATGAGCAACCTGATGGCTTTGTTGCTCCAGGGATTGTCCGCACGGCTGGGTATTGTTCGTGGCCGGGACCTGGCACAGGCTAACAGGGAAGCATACCCTAAAATGATCAATTATTGTTTGTATGTACTTGCCGAGGTGGCTATTGCGGCGTGTGACCTTGCAGAAGTGCTGGGGATGGCAATAGGTATACAGTTACTGACTGGCATGCCGCTTACCTGGGGTGTGGGCATTACCATTTTAGATACTTTCTTATTGCTGTACCTGCAAAAGATGGGTATGCGTAAAATGGAAGCATTCATTATTACACTTGTGGCGATAGTGGCGCTTTGTTTTTTGATCGAGATTGTACTGGCCAAACCTCATCCGCTGGAAGTAGCAGGTGGCCTCATTCCCACACTGCCGGGTGATGAAGCATTATATATTGCTATTGGTATCATCGGCGCCACTGTGATGCCGCATAATCTCTACCTGCATTCTTCCCTCGTACAAACAAGAAAGATCGAACGTACCAGCAGTGGTATCCGGCAGGCAATAAAATTTAACCGTATCGACAGCACAATCGCTCTGAATATCGCTTTTCTTGTGAACGCTGCGATATTGATCCTTGCAGCTACGGTCTTTTACAAATCTGGTAAAGATGTTGGTGCCATTAAAGATGCACATGAATTACTGGCGCCGCTTTTGGGAAACACTATTGCACCAAAATTATTTGCCATTGCACTCATCGCTGCCGGGCAAAGCAGTACCATTACAGGCACGCTGGCCGGGCAGATAGTAATGGAAGGCTACCTGCGGCTTCGTATCAACCCCTGGATAAGGAGATTACTGACAAGGTTACTTGCTATAGTTCCGGCATTAATTGTAATTCTGATTTATGGAGAAGAAAAAATTGATGCACTCCTGGTGTTAAGCCAGGTGATACTAAGTCTGCAACTGGGTTTTGCCATAATTCCGCTGATACATTTTGTAAGTGACAAAAAAACAATGGGAGAATTTGTAATACCGCCTGTTACAAAAGTTACGGCCTGGATCATTGCTTCCGTACTGGTTTTTCTTAACCTGAAAATGCTGGTGAATGAAACCGCAGGAGTTTTTGATGCTGAAGCAGTCATTCCAAAAGTATTAGTGATCATTGCAGGTATATTGTTTCTTTTATTACTTGCGTATATTGTTTTTGCTCCATTCTTTAACAAGAAGGACAAACAGGCCTCCATACAGATACATCCTGAAACAAGGAATATACAGGAGCTGGTAATTCCTCAATTTGAAAAGGTCGCCATTGCACTTGATTTTTCCGAGAACGATAAAAAGCTGCTTGCCTTTGCGATTGGACAGGGGAAAGAAAACACTCATTACCTTCTTATACATATTGTGGAAAGCGCTTCAGCAAAAATGCATGGTGACGAAAGCGATGATTATGAAACAAGAAAAGATAAAGAACAGATGGACTGGTATGTGCAGCAATTGCAGCAGCGTGGTTTGACCGCAGAAGGCTATCTCGGATTTCGTGACAGGGCTAAAGAAATTGTGCGGCTTGTAAAAGGGTTGAACGCAGATATGCTGGTGGTGGGTGCTCATGGTCATACCGGTTTAAAAGACTTTATTTACGGCGAAACCGTGAATTCTGTGAGGCACGAGTTAAAAATACCCGTACTGATCGTAAACCTTTAGATTAAAAATTAATTTTCACGTACATTCATTTTTTAAACGCAGGTTTATAAAATGAGAACAACACTAAAGCCAAATGAAAAAGTATTAATTATAATCCGGCAGCACTGGCTCCGGCTGGTTATACCGATTTTGGCCTGGCTTGTTATCTCCACCATCTTACTTGTTTTCTTCCCATCAACAACCAGTTTTATTGCAGTGCTGGTACTGGCACTGTATCCTGCTTACGAATATTTAAACTGGAAACATAACCTATGGTGCGTAACTAACCTAAGGGTAGTGGATGAAAGTGGTTTTCTCAGCCGGTATTCCAAGGAAAGCCCGCTGGACAAGATCAACAATGTAGAATACGATCAAACCTTTTGGGGAAGGATATTTGGTTTTGGTAATGTGGATATACAAACTGCTGCGGAAATGGGTGAAACAGTTTATGATATGATCCATCATCCAAAACTATTAAAAGACACTATCACCCATGCCCAGGAGGAATACAAAAAAATGCAACTGCATAACCAGGCCACACAACTGGCGCAGGCTATAGCAACAGCAAATCCCAATATGAGCCATTCAAAAGAAATGGTAGCTGATGAACTGCAGAAGCTGTTTAATCTTTACCAGCAGGGTGCCATTACACAGGAAGAATATCAAATACAAAAAAACAAGTTATTAAACAGCTGAACTTTGGCACTGTTCCATTAGCGATGCCTGTCTTTTAATACAGCAATAATATCATTTAACTTATAGCCTTTTGCCTGCAATAAGATCAGGTAATGAAAAAGCAGGTCGGCAGCCTCGTTTTTAAATAACTCTTCGTTATTATCCTTTGCTTCAATCACCAGCTCCACCGCTTCCTCTCCTACTTTTTGTGCTATTTTATTAATGCCCTTTGCAAACAAAGAACTGGTATATGATTTTTCAGCAGCATTATTCTTCCTGTTTTCAATTACCTGCTCCAGCTGCAATAAGAAATCATCGCTCTTATTTTCTTCGCCCCAGCAGGTATCTGTACCTGTATGACACACGGGGCCAACAGGATTTACTTTTATTAACAACGTATCGTTATCACAATCCACTTTTATTTCCTGCAACAAAAGATAATTACCACTCTCCTCTCCTTTTGTCCATAAACGTTTTTTACTGCGGCTGAAGAAAGTTACTTTTTGTATCTCTTTTGTTTTTTCCAGCGCAGCTTCATTCATAAAACCAAGCATCAGCACTTTACCTGTTACGGCATCCTGTATTACTGCAGGCACCAGACCATCATTGTATTTTGTAAAATCAACTTTCATCTTTATCGGGGTTATTTTCTTTCTTGTCTTTAAGCGCTCTCATCAGTTCTTCCTGTTTTTCAAGCAACCGGTTATGCCTGTCCACACTCCTGTTATCATGTTTATTCTGTATCCATGCAAAAATGGCAAAGCCTGCTATGAGTCCAATAAACAACATATTTATATTCTTGTATTCACAAAAGAAGAAAGATATTTTTTTAATTCCGGGATACCTATCTCCTTATAATGAAAAATACTTGCTGCCAGCGCCGCATCTGCATTCCCTTTTTCAAACACATCCTTAAAATGCTCCATCGTACCGGCTCCGCCAGATGCTATTACAGGAACTGGTAAAATAGTCGCCAGTTCTCCTGTTATATCAAGGGCAAAACCATTCTTGGTTCCGTCATTGTTCATAGAGGTTAGCAATATTTCACCTGCGCCAAGTGCTACTGCCTGTTTTGCCCAATCTGTAGTTAAAGTGTCAGTCCTGGTTCTGCCCCCGTTCAAATATACATACCAGTTACCGTCCTCTTCTTTTTTTGTATCGATTGCCAATACCACACACTGGCTGCCAAAAGCATTGCTGAGCTCTTTTATTAATTGAGGATTTTTATACGCTGCTGTATTTACAGAAACTTTATCCGCACCATTGCGTAACAGTTCTTCCACATTTTCAACTGAACTGATGCCACCACCCACCGTAAATGGAATATTGATTGCAGCTGCCACCCTTTTTACCAGTTCCACCAGTGTTTTTCTTTTTTCAACCGTAGCAGTTATGTCAAGAAAAACAAGTTCGTCTGCCCCCTGCTGTGAGTACAGCATGGCCAGCTCAACCGGGTCACCGGCATCACGGATACTTTCAAAGTTGATGCCTTTGACCGTACGGCCATCTTTTATATCAAGACAGGGTATAATTCTTTTTGTAAGCAAATCCTTTGAATTATGAGTTATGAATTGTAAGTGATGAGTTGGTCTAATGTTACTGTGCCTTCGTAAATAGCTTTGCCGATAATAGCACCAGCACAACCAATTTCTTTCAATGCAGCCACATCATTGATGTTGCTTACACCGCCACTGGCAACCAGGTTTATTTCCGGGTGTTCCTCCATAATACGTTTATACAACTCCAGTGAAGGCCCCTGCATCGCACCGTCTTTTGAAATATCCGTACAGAAAATATTTGTAACGCCCAATGCGATCATCTTACCAATAAAATCAAAAATATTGATGCCGCCATCTTCGAGCCAGCCGCTGATCTTAATTTTTTCATCCAGTACATCAGCGCCTATCAAAAATTTATCAGCGCCAAATTCCAGCAGCCATTCTTCCAGCAGTTCAGGCTCTTTAACAGCCATGCTGCCAATCGTTGCAATGGCAGCCCCGGCATTGAATACCCGTTCCACATCGTTTATCTTTTTTATACCACCACCAAAATCAATTATAAGTTTTGTATTGGCCGCTATCTTTTCAAGCACATCTAAATTGATAATGGTTCCGGCCTTTGCGCCATCAAGATCCACCACGTGCAGGCGCTGAATACCTGCATCCTCAAATTGCTTAGCAACCTCAAGCGGCTTATCATTGTAAACTTTCTTTTGGGCATAATCGCCTTTGGTAAGGCGAACACATTTTCCGTTAATGATATCGATAGCAGGTATGATTGTCATTGTAAGCTGATAAAGTTTGATAAAATCTTTTCTCCAACTGTTCCTGATTTTTCAGGATGGAACTGCACCGCATAAAAATTCCCCCTGTGTAAAGCAGCACTGTAAGGCAGGATATAATTAGTGGTAGCAATTGTATCATTACCGGCAGCAGCATAATAACTGTGTACAGAATATACAAATGAATTTTCTGCAAGGCTCTCAAACAAAGGCGATCTTAAATTGTAAATATTGTTCCAGCCAATTTGCGGTACTTTAAGCGGCTTCTCTTTTAATGGGGCAAATAGCTTCACCTGTTCATCAAAAATACCAAGACAAGTGGTATCTCCTTCTTCAGAATGCTTACACATTAATTGTTGGCCCAGGCATATCCCCAATACAGGCTGCTTTAATGAAACTATCAATTTATCCAGTCCCTTGTCCCTTAAATATTGCATAGCAGGTGTGGCATGACCGACCCCGGGAAAGATCACTTTATCAGCCGCTTTAATTATGGCTGCATCATCTGTGACCACCGATTCAGTTCCTAAACGCTGCAGTGCATACTGCACACTTTGCACATTACCGGCATTGTATTTTATAATAGCGATCATAAAATTCCTTTTGTTGAGGGTAATGCATCATTGGTTATATCTCTTTTTACGGCCTGTTTGATACATTTTGCAAATGCCTTAAAAATGGATTCAATTTTATGATGTTCATTATCCCCTTCTACTTTAATGTTCAGGTTGCATTTAGCTGCATCGCTAAAAGATTTAAAGAAATGAAAGAACATTTCTGTCGGCATCTCTCCTATTTTCTCTCTTTTGAATTCAGCCTCCCATACGATCCAGTTACGTCCACCAAAGTCAAGCGCCACCTGCGCCAGGCATTCATCCATCGGCAATACAAATGCGTACCGCTCTATTCCCTTTTTGTTACCCAATGCTTTTACAATAGCTTCTCCCAACGCAATACCTGTATCTTCTATGGTATGATGTTCATCGATATGCAGGTCGCCGTTGCATTCTACTGACAGGTCTATATTGCCGTGCCTTGCTATTTGCTCCAGCATATGATCAAAAAAACCAAGCCCTGTCTTCATGCTGGCTTTTCCAGTGCCGTCAAGATTGATATCAACCGTAATCTTTGTTTCGTTTGTATTACGCTGATGAATAATTCTTCTTGGAGGCAGTTTTAAAAACTCGTAGATGTCTTTCCAATGTGGAGTTTCCAGTGCAATCACATCCTTCCTGAGTTCTTCAACAGTATCATTAATCTCTGCAGCACCCAACGCCGCATCATTGTTTAACCAAAATCCTTTACAACCCAGGTTTTTAGACAGCTGTATATCTGTGATCCGGTCGCCAATAACAAAGGAGCCGGCAATATCATAGGCAGTATTGTCCAGATATTTTGTAAGCATTCCCGTGCCTGGTTTGCGGGTTGGCGCATTATCTTTTGGAAAGGTGCGGTCAATAAATACTTCGCTGAAATGAATATTTTCATTCCCGAGACTCTTCATCACCAGGTTATGTACCGGCCAAAAGGTATCTTCCGGGAACCCAGCTGTACCCAGGCCATCCTGGTTAGTGACCATTACCAATTCGTAATCCAGTTCTTCCGCAATCTTCCGCATGTATTTAAACATATCCGGGTAAAATTCCAGTTTCGAAAACGAGTCCAGTTGGTAAGTTGGTGGCGCCTCCTTTATCAGCGTACCATCCCTGTCGATAAACAATATTTTTTTTGACATTGCTGAATTATTGTTCGTAAGTTTTTAATAATACCAGTAATCTTGAAACTTCTTCCGGTGTGCCAATTGTAATACGCAGGCAATTGCTGCAGCTTACATCTTTATTCCTGTTCCGCACAATCACCTCATGAGATGACAGGTAATCGTACAGCTTATTGGCATCATTCACTTTTACTAAAATAAAATTGGCATCGCTTGGGTAAATTTTTTCTACAAACGCCAATGGCTGGAGCGCTTTTACAAGAATATCTTTTTGCTCCACTGTTTCTTTTATCCACCTGTTCACGGTTTCAGTATCCAGCAACGCCTCAAGCCCAAGGTGTTGCGATGCTTCGTTTACATTATAAGGCGGTTTTACTTTATTGAACAGATCAATAACATCCATTGAAGCATAACATAACCCCAATCTTAAAGCAGCAAGCCCCCATGCTTTGGATAATGTTTGCATTACAAGCAGGTTCGGATATTCAGTGAGTTCCTGTATAAATGTTTTCTGTCTTGAATAATTTATGTATGCTTCATCAATTAAGATAAGACCTGGAAAATTATTCAGCAATATTTCCACATCCTGCCGGTGCATGCTGTTGCCTGTTGGATTATTGGGAGAACATATAAATAATAGCTTAGTATTTTCATCTACTGCATTCAAGATGCCCTCCACGTCCAGCTGAAAATCGTCGGTAAGTTTTACTTTTTTTATTCCAACATCGTTGATATTGGCACTTACTTCATACATACCGTAAGTGGGCGGGCAAATAATGATATTATCTTTACCAGGGTTACAAAAAATACGGAAAGCCAGGTCAATCACCTCGTCGCTGCCATTACCAATAAAGATATTTTCAGCAGGTACTCCTTTTATTTTTGCGAGCTGAAATTTCAGCTGCCATTGAAGGGGGTCCGGGTAGCGGTTAAAACTTTCTGGCAACGGAGATCCGTATGCGTTTTCGTTTGCATCCAGGAAAACAGAGGCCTTACCTGTAAATTCATGTCTTGCCGAAGAGTAAGGCACCAGGTTTTTAATATTGTTTCTTACTAATTTATTAAGATCGAATTGCATGTTTGACGCTTTAAAAGTTTTTAAGGCGGATGGATACTGCATTCTTATGCGCTTCCAATCCTTCTGCTGCAGCCATTTGCTCTACAGTATCCCCAATATTTTTTAACCCATCCATAGTTAATTGCTGGAAAGTGATCTTTTTTACAAAACTATCCAGTGATACACCGCTGTAGGCTTTTGCATAACCGTTAGTGGGTAATGTATGATTAGTGCCTGATGCGTAATCTCCCACACTCTCTGGAGAATAATGCCCAAGAAACACACTGCCTGCATTCACTACTTTTTCAGCCAGTACAATGGCTTTATCTGAAGCAATGATCAAATGTTCTGGTGCATATTCATTTAATAAGTCAAATGCGCCTTCTTCATCATCCATAACTATATAAGAACTGTTGGCAAGTGATTGTGCGGCGATTTCGTTGCGTGGTAAAACTTTCAATTGCAGTTCCAGTTCTTTTTCCACCGCAGTTACAATTTGTTCCGAAGTGGCCACCAGCATCACCTGGCTGTCTGTTCCATGTTCTGCCTGGCTCAGCAGGTCGGCAGCCACATAGGCCGGGTTACAGGTGTTATCGGCGTATACGGCCACTTCGCTCGGACCTGCAGGCATATCTATTGCAAGACCTTCTTTATTTACCAATTGTTTGGCGCAGGTTACATACTGGTTACCGGGACCAAATATTTTATATACCTGCGGCACAGAATCCGTTCCATAAGCCATTGCACCGATGGCCTGCACACCACCAATCTTGTAAATATTATTTATTCCAACAAGCGATGCCGTATACAATACAGCCGGGTTTACTTTTCCATCACGGCCGGAGGGCGTACAAACAACAATTTCCTTACATCCTGCCAGTGTCGCAGGAATACCCAGCATCAACAATGTTGAGAATAAGGGGGCTGTTCCTCCTGGTATATATAAGCCTACTTTTTGTATGGCCACCGATTTACGCCAGCATATCACACCGGTAACAGTTTCCACTTCTGTTATGATCTCCTTCTGGCGCAAATGAAATTTGGCAATATTCTCTTTTGCAGCCTGTATAGCTTTTTTTAAATCGTTGCTTACGAGTACAGCGGCTTCATTTATTTCTGCTTCGCTTACTTTCAGGTCTCCGAGTTGTACCTTATCAAATTGTAAGGTGTATTTTTTTACAGCATCATCACCATTGTGTTTTACATCTGCCAATACAGCAGCTACAGTTGCCTCCAGTGGTTTGCTGTCAATCACCGGCCGGCGGGTTATTACCGGCCATTTATCTTTTGATGGGTTTATAAAAATCTGGCTCATTGAATATAGTTGAGGTTTGACCTGCGGTACCAGCCCTGTTTAAACAATCATCTGTTCAATCGGCATCACTAAAATTCCTTCTGCCTCGTACTCTTTTAATTTTTCAATTACTTCCCAAAAATCATTTTCATTTACCACGCTCTGCACACTGCTCCAGCCCTCTTCTGCCAGGGGCACAATCGTAGGACTTTTCATACCCGGCAGCAACGCCACAATGTTTTTCAACTGGTGATTTGGTGCATTCATCAATATATACTTGTTATGCCTTGCCTTGCGGACGGCATTGATACGCAGCAATAATTTCTCCAGCAACAACTTTTGTTCTTCCGTAAGATTTTTACCGGCTGTCAGCAAGGCTTCTGACTTAAGTATCTGCACTACTTCCTTTAGCCCGTTTGTAAATAAGGTGCTGCCACTGCTTACAAGGTCACAAATGGCGTCTGCCAGGCCAATTCCAGGGGCAATTTCCACTGAACCGCTGATCTCGTGGATCTCAGCATCAATCTTATTTTCATCAAGGAAAGATTGTAATATTACAGGGTAGCTGGTTGCTATTTTTAACCCATTAAGATCTTGCAACGAGGTATACTGCATGCTTTTGGGTACAGCAATGCTTAAACGGCATTTACCAAATCCTAACCTGCAAACTGCATCAATATCCTTTGCCTTCTCCTTTACTACATTTTCCCCAACAATACCAATATCCGCCACACCATCATACACATATTGGGGAATATCATCATCCCGGAGGTAAAATATTTCGAGTGGAAAATTCTGGCAAACGGCTTTTAATTGCTTGTTGCCGTTATTAATTTCAATCCCACATTCTTTCAGCAGTTTTACCGATTCTTCATACAACCGTCCTGATTTTTGAATTGCGATTTTTAGCATAAATGTTTAATTGATCAGTATTAGACAAACAAAAAGGGCTTATTTTTTAGATAAGCCCTTGGAAAATATGATGACATACATACCAGCACAGCTTACCCGTTGGTAAGAATATGATGATGATGTATATGTGTAAACAATGTCATTTGTGGTGCAAAGAAAAGGGAAAAACTCAATTGGCCCAAAATTTTATTTATGAATTGAACTGGCTGCTAAATGAAAATAGCTTCAAACATCATAAAAAAAGCGCTTAATATCCACTTAATGTTGCAGGATTTACTATTTTTACCCCGGATTAACCTCAAATCCGAAAATCCGTTAAAAAACCCTGTTCCCCAATGGTCGCTTTTAATTCTTGTTATGCGATTGAAACTTATTAACTGGTTTCCGGGCTTTATCCTTTTTGCTATACTTTTTTTACTTAATATAAAGGTAGCAGCGCAGCTATCTGCCAATTTTAATACAGATAATACTGCCGGCTGTTCCCCTGTAGTTATTAATTTCACTAATATAAGCACAGGTACTTCGGAGGCCACCACTTATTTGTGGGATTTTGGTAATGGCAATACCTCCACTATAAAAAATCCGGGTGCAGTATACAGTACTGAAGGAACCTACAATATTACACTTACTGTAAAAGAAGGTGCTGCTGTTTCTTCCAAAACACAAGCTATTACAGTATATGGCAACCCGGACGCTGATTTTTCTATCTCAAAAACCAGGGGCTGTGTTCCCCTTGCAACAAATTTTACAGCAAACGCAACCAGCAGTAATATCACCAGTTATTACTGGGATTTTGGCGATGGCAATACTCAAAGAGTAAATACAACAGCCGTTAATCATACATACACCGTCGTTCAGTCTATTTCGGTAAGTCTTACCGTTACTAACAGTTATGGATGCAGCAAAACTGTAAAAAAAGAAAAGATCATTGAAGCATTACCCGGCATTACCACCAGTTTTGATGCAGATAAAACAGCGCTGTGCAAGCAAGGCGAAACTGTAAGGTTCAGTAACACAACCACCGGTGCCGGAACCATCAGCTATAATTGGGATTTTGGTGACGGAAGTAATTCTGGTGCTACAGCACCGCAGCATCAATACCAAAAAGCTGGAACCTATGCCGTATCCCTTACTGCCACCAGCAGCGAAGGCTGTAGTATTACGGTTACAAAAGACTCATTTATAAGAGTGGCTAATTTTAACAGTGGTTTCGATCTGCCCCCTGTATCATGCGATAAAACAGAATACACGATCAGGAATACAACAGACCCTGTTCCTAATGCAAGCAGTTGGTACATCAACGGCAATAACCTTCATTCACCGGATTCTTCTTTTTTAAAATATACATTCCCGGCCACGGGAACTTATGAAATAAAATTGCTCAACAGTATCGGCAATTGCAAAGATTCGGCAGTTAAAACAATCATTGTAAAGTCAAATCCATCTTTAAATGGCTTCCTGGAAAGTATTGATGGCAGTTGCGGAGCACCGGTAAAAGTAAATTTCCAGGATACAACAGCAGGAGCTGTAAAATGGCAATGGAATTTTAATTCTTTAATTGATTCAGGCGTTGTCCATTCCACGCTGCAGGCACCCAGCTATACTTTTTCAGCCAACGGTAATTATGTGGTTAACCTGAAAATTGAAACAGCAGAAGGCTGCGCTGCCACAATATCAAAAACCTTAAATATAGCAAAGCCTTCCATCATTATAAAGGCAGACAATGAACCTGCTAAATGCGGACCTTATTCAATCTCGTATTCAGCTGTAACCACGGAAAACATTACTGCATACAAGTGGGATTTTGGAGATGGCGGGGTATCTGCAGACCCAAATCCTACCCATTTTTTTGGTACAGATGGCAATTATACAGTTGTATTAACTTACACACTTGAATCCGGATGTACCGATACCACTCACAGCATGGTGTATATGGTATACAAACAACCTACAGCAAGTTTTACGGCAGCCAGTACCACTATCTGCGGTAATAACCCGGTGAATTTTTCGGCCGTACCGCAGGAATCTGTTTCCTATAACTGGTTTTGGGGTGATGAAAGTGTTGCCACAGGCGGCCCCAATAATGTGCATCAATATAACAAGGATAGTGTTTTTTCAGTAAGGCTTATTGTTGTAAATCCTGCCGGTTGTGCCGATACGATGGACAGGAACCAATATATTACTGTACTTCCTCCGTTTATAAAAAAATTAAACTACAAAACAAACTGCACAGACAGGGGTACGGTTACCTTAATGCAGGAATCATCAAAAGGGACCTCCTGGAGTTGGGACTTCAGGGACGGAACCACGATGCAGTATAACACAGATGAAGCTTCCATTACACATGAATACAAGCAATCAGCCATATACAAACCCATCCTTGCAGTAACCAATGGCAACTGCACAATAAGAGATACAGTACGGCTTGGCATATTATTAAAACAGAACCCGGCACTCACAGTATCAAAAACAACTGTTTGCAATAATGAAGAACTTAGCTTCTCTTTAGGATCGCTTGAAAAAAACCCAATGGTGGCTGAAAGCCTGAATTACTACAAATTTGATAAAATAGAATATGCAGATCAGTCCCTGTTTACAGGAGTGTTGAAGGATACCAGTATTGCAGGAGGCTTTATAGCAACCGCTTTTGCAGGCTCATTCACCAATTTTGAAAAAGACAAAACAGGTTTACGGATAATAACAAAGTCGGCCATATTCGGGTGTTTTGACACAACGAATATCATCCCGCTTGATGTAAAGTGGTCGGATGCCATTTATAATGTTACAACGCCAACCTGTTTTAAATCGGAAACCATCTTTACTGACCTGTCAGGAACAAATAATCAGCTGATGCAGCATCTATGGGATTTTGGAGATGGTCAAACATTGTCAGCCAACAATGGCGGAACCATTACACATAAATATGACACCCCCGGTATTTATAGTGTAAAACTCACTGTTAAAGATGCCAATAACTGCAGCTATACATCAGCAAAGGATGTATTAATAAATGGCCCCAAAGCTGCTTTTGACCTGCCCTCCACCACGTTTATTACATTACCGGTTAATGTGGTAAACAAAACCATCACTTTTGACAGTATAAATACAAAATACAGGTGGGACTTTGGAACCGGCGCCACATCATCAGCTTATTCTCCAACATATGTATATAATACCCCGGGGGAATACGATGTATCTGTAATTGCCGCCAACGTTGCCGTTGGGTGTACGGATACGGCAATACATCGCATATCGGTTAATGATTTCAGGGCAGCTTTTGATATGGAAAGTGCTTTCCTCGGTCCCAATAATTGTCTTCCTGTATTGGTAAAACTCACAAACAAGTCCATCAACTATACAAGTGTGAAATGGGATTTTGGAGATGAGAACTCTGCTGATAACCTGAATACCCCAAGTCATATCTATGTACTGCCTGGAAAATATACCATCACATTACACGCTTTTGGTCCACAGGGGCTTGTTGCTGTTTATACAGATTCTATCCTGGTAAAAGGGCCAGAAGCAGACCTGAGCGTTGATAAAAAGGAAATATGTAAAGGGCAGTCTGTAAACTTTACCGCCCTCCCTGGCAATTCTACTGTTTCATTTACATGGGACCTGGGAGATGGCACACTGGTGCCAAGCAGCAACCGGATCATCACCCACCAATACCTGGCCGCCGGAAAAATAATCCCCTACCTGATCGTATATGATTCGGCGGGCTGTAAGGCACCGTATTCACTTAAAGACGGTATAACTGTAAGGGAAGATCCTGCTGTTTCCTTTTTCCCTGAACCAGCCGTGGTTTGCCGTAACGGAACAATTGATGTTACAGCAAGCGGCGCTGCCACTTATCAATGGACACCTGCAGAAGGACTGGACAGGGTGGATGGGGCTACTGCAACGGTATCACCACTTATTAATACAACGTATTCTCTTAAAGCAACAGATGACATTGGTTGTACCAATAATGCTTCTGTACTTGTAAATGTGATACAACCATTATCAATCACTGTTGTACAGCCAGCAGCACAATGCCTGGGAAAAGATATTACGTTAAAAGTAACAGGAGGAGCCCGCTATCAATGGATCGGTAATACAACCGGCATTGCCAATATTAACAGCGGTGAAACAACGGTTGTTCCGCCTGCAACCGGGAACCATACTTATACGGTTACGGGTACAGATGCTAATGAATGTTTCAGTGACACAACGCAGATTACAGTAACATCTTTACCACTGCCTGCAGTTAATATCAATCCTGTTGGTGAAATTGTTTTTGGGTCCGGCGTAACGCTGAATGCAATTACAGACGCTGACGTGGTACAATGGCAATGGTCTCCATCCAAATACCTTAGCTGTACCAGTTGCCCTTCGCCAGTAAGTACACCGATGGAACCAATGAATTATAAACTCACCGTAACTAACCGGAACGGATGTTCGTTTTCAGGAAATGTTTCCATTGCGTTCCAGTGTAAAGAAGCTGTAGTGATGATACCGGGTGCTTTTTCACCAAACAATGATGGTCTGAATGATTATTTTATGATCAGGGGTATTGCTACCGTAAACTGGCTGCAGATCTATAACCGTATGGGTAACCTGGTATTTGAAAAAAGAAACTTTAATGCAGGTGATAATGCCAATGGGTGGGACGGATATTATAAAGGGAATCCTGCGGACCCGGGCACTTATGTTTACTTTGCTGAAATAAAATGCCCCGGCGGGAGTGCTTTTATCAAGAAGGGAACCATTACCCTTACCAGGTAATACTCATATCAAAAGTTTAAACAGCTGCATTCATCCTTTGCTCTTCCAGCCATTTATTTCTCCCCCAGCCTTCTATTACATGCTTTTCACTGTGGTAAGATGAACGGACCAGCGGGCCGCTTTCTACATAATCGAAGCCCATATTGTAACCTATCTCCCGTAATTCATTGAATTCGTCCGGGTGCACAAAGCGGTGTACAGGTAAATGTTTCCTGGTGGGCTGCAGGTACTGGCCAATAGTTATCACATCTACATTACTATCCCTTAAATCCTGCATTGTTTGAACCACTTCTTCTTTTGTTTCACCAAGCCCGAGCATGATACCACTTTTTGTTCTCATACCACCCTGCTTCAGCAGGCGGAGTGTTTCCATGCTGCGCCAGTATTTTGCCTGTATACGCACTTTACGGGTAAGACGTTCCACTGTTTCAATATTATGCGATACAACTTCAGGTGCAGCCTCTGCAATGCGCTGTATACAAGAAGCATCAGCCCTGAAATCAGGAATCAATGTTTCCAGCGTGGTGAAAGGATTTAATGCTTTTACAGCTTTAATGGTATTGTACCAGATAATACTTCCCTGGTCCTCCAGTTCATCCCTGTCTACAGAAGTAATAACAGCATGTTTTACTTTCATCAGGTGAATAGCTTCTGCTACCCGTTGCGGTTCATCCCAGTCAACTGGTTCAGGTTTGCCTGTAGCTACTGCACAAAAGCCGCAGCTCCTTGTACAAATATTGCCAAGGATCATAAAAGTGGCTGTTCCTGCTCCCCAGCATTCACCCATGTTAGGGCAGTTGCCGCTTTCGCATATAGTATGAAGCTTATGTGTATCAACCAGGCTACGCACATGCCGGTATTCTTCACCAATGGGCAATTTCACCCTTAACCAATTCGGCTTTTTAACCGGACTTTGTTCCGCCACGCCATTTATTACTGGTAACTCTGTCATAATTTTTTATTCTAAAGGATCGGGTTATTTTCTTTTTCCAAATACAATTGCCACGTAGGCATTCACAAAAAACTGTTTATAATCCACAAATACGATCTGGGGAATTTTCTTTGTATAATATTCTGCTGAAACTCCTACTTCTATTGCGCTTACTGTTTCATTGAACCTGCCATAATCAAACCTTACAGCTGCTTTGGCATACAGCCCCGGCGTTATTTTCATCTGGTTCCAGCCTGAACCAAAACGTGGGCCGGATACAGAGAGATCTGAAGGATCAAGCAGGCGCTGGTTATTTGTAAACAACGAACTGTCTGCACTTTCATATTTTATATACCGCCGCCTGCCAATGGTAGAATCATACACATCCAGCAAATAGGGTCTTAAAAAACCCAAGGTGATACCACCACCAACATTACCGGTAACACTTACACCATTTTTATTACTCTTATTGCCAAGCAGGATCTGCTGCTGTACACCCAGTTTCAATGGATAAAAAAAGTTGATCTTACCATATATGTAAGGCGTTGATGGTAAAAAAGGATTTGTCTGCTTATCTTCTTTTGCATGTTTTCTTTCTGCAAAATCCAGCTGGAACAATAGGGCTTTTTGAATCGATTGTCCCCTGCCCACTTCAAAGAAAAAACCATACCCGTCATTTACCAGCTTTATCCCAAACACCGTATGCTTGCGGTAAGCGATCACACCTTCCTCTTCCTGTTTAATAAGGGCGTTGATACGTTCCTTCTTTACCTGCCTTCTTTCTTCCTTTGTTGTTTGCCCTGCCGCTCCTAAAAATGATACTACTGCAAAGCCGATCAAAAATATTTTACGCATGTGAATAGGTTACTTCAGTAAATTTATGCAAAAATAAGGCAATGACTGCTACAATAAATTATGAAGGAAATTTGAGGTGCAATGCCACCCACCTGCAAAGCGGAACCACTATTGAAACTGATGCTCCAACCGACAACCGGGGTAAAGGAGAACGTTTTTCACCAACTGACCTGGTATGCACTGCCCTCGGCACTTGTATGATAACAACGATGGCAATAAAAGCCACTGATATGGGCATTGAACTGAAAGATACCACGGTAAGTGTAAAAAAATACATGGCCAGCGATCCACGCCGTATATCAAAAATTGACGTTGTATTAACTTTTCCGCCAGCCCTTTTACTGGATGAAAAGGATATGATCATTATGAAACGTACCGGTGAACATTGTCCCGTTATAAAAAGTCTACACCCGGATGTGGTTGTAAATATTGAATGGGTGAATGATAAAGTAAAGGCGCTGGCAGGATAATTATCCTGGTTATTTTTATAAAAGCTGTGAGTATCCTTTTTCCTTAAAAAGAGAGTGCATCTCTATGCTGCCAATTTTGCAAAACAATAGCATCAAAAAGAATCACTGGTAATTCCATGTATTCCTTAATTGTTGTAAAATATCTTTAGGTATTTCAGATGAGGCATGCAGCACGGGCTTTCCATACGGACCTTTTGCGGCGTATACGATACCGGATTTTATATTATTTTGATCTAAGATCTCTGAGCAATCTGAAATAAAACTATTCTTTACAAATCCTTTTGCAAGGGAGATTTTACCATTTGATACCCGGATAATAAATACGGGACCAGAAAGGCTGTAAAAAAATATTCTTAACTGTAAGAAAAGTTCGTTCATATTTTCACCAGGCCTCTTTTATTGATTACCGTTTAAATACATCTGCAGTTCCGCTTCTGTCTTTATTAATACATCCCTTACCTTGCTGCCCTGGTTTGGCCCCACAATACCGGCAGCTTCCAGTTGATCCATCAAACGGCCGGCACGGTTGTAACCCAGCTTCATCTTACGTTGCAGCAAAGAAGTGCTGCCGCTCTGGCTCATCACGATCAGGCGTGCTGCATCCTCAAACAATGCATCTTTATCCGCCAGGTCAAAATCTTTTCCTTCCATTTCTTTTTCATCCACATATTCGGGCAACATAAATGCCTGTGCGTATCCCCGCTGGTCACCGATAAATTCTGTTATCTTGTTTACTTCAGGCGTATCCACAAAAGCACACTGTAACCGCACCAGCTCACCATTATAACTGATAAGCATATCCCCTTTTCCTATCAGCTGTTCTGCGCCACCGGTATCAAGAATGGTACGGCTGTCGATCTTACTGCTCACTTTAAATGCAATACGTGCAGGGAAGTTTGCTTTAATAGTACCGGTAATGATATTAACACTCGGCCTTTGTGTTGCGATGATAAGATGTATACCCACCGCCCTTGCCAGCTGGGCCAGCCTTGCAATAGGCATTTCCACTTCTTTACCTGCCGTCATGATGAGGTCCGCAAATTCATCCACCACCAGTACAATAAAAGGCAGGTACTGGTGTCCCTTTTCAGGATTCAGTTTTCTTGCAGCAAACTTTTCGTTGTACTCACGTATGTTACGGCAACCAGCCTCTTTCAAGAGGTCGTAACGGTTATCCATCTCAATACACAAAGCATTTAATGTATGCACCACTTTCTTTGTATCTGTAATGATCGCATCTTCCTCTCCTGGTAATTTGGCAAGAAAATGTTTTTCGATACAGGTATAAATACTCAGCTCCACTTTTTTGGGATCTACCAGTACAAACTTGAGCTGGGACGGATGCTTCTTATACAACAAAGAAACCAGGATCGCATTCAGCCCTACAGATTTACCCTGGCCGGTAGCACCTGCCATTAATAAATGCGGCATACTTGCCAGGTCAACAATAAAATTCTCGTTATCGATCTTTTTACCAATGGCGATGGGTAAGGAGAAATTATTTTTCTGGAACTTATCCGATGCCAGCAGGGTCTTCATGCTTACAATCGTCTTTTTTGCATTGGGCACTTCTATACCGATCGTTCCTTTACCAGGTATTGGGGCAATGATACGGATACCCAGCGCTGCAAGACTCAATGCAATATCATCTTCCAGGTTTTTGATCCTCGAGATACGTACACCCGCCGCAGGAATGATCTCGTACAAGGTTACCGTAGGACCAACTGTGGCAAATATTTTTTGTATACTGATGTCGTAGTTCTTCAGCGTATTGATGATCTGGTTCTTGTTTTCTTCCAGCTCTGCTGCATCCTGCACTATTTTTTCACTGCCGTGTGTTTCCAGCAGTTCAAGACCAGGGTATGTATAATCTTTAAGGTCAAGTACCGGATCGTAGGCCGTATCTATCGTCTGCCGTTTTATAACAGCGGGGTTTTCTTCTTCTGCAGGCTTATCAGGCACTGATTTTATCTCAAGCGAAAGCGGCAATAAATCTTCTTCTTTTTTCTTTGGTTTTACTTCGGGTATTGGTAATGGTTCCGGCACCGGCAAAACATCTTCTTTTACTTCAGGCAAAAAGGGTATATCAGCCGGCAGATCTTTTTCTATCATTTCTATACCATTGCTGCTGTCATTCTTTATTTCCAGTGGTACAGGCTGCATACCTGCATTCTTTTTTAAATAATTGCCTTTGATCTCTTTTTCAGTTACAGGTTCCTCTATTGTTTCTGCCACCGGCTCTTCTTCAGCAACAGCCGGAACAGTGGTCTCTTCTTCCGGCAACAATACTTTTTTGGATGGAATTTTAAATGCAGGATTAAAACGCCAGATAATATAACTCAACACTGCCACCACCAGCACCCCATAAGTACCTACTTTACCAATGGTCTGGTTCATCCAGTCCCTGATCATATTACCAACATTACCGCCATAACGGAACCTGCTTCCTTCTGATATAGCAGCAAAGGCAACACATAATATTACAAGCCCAACCAGCACATACTTTAAATTACGGCTGATGGAAAAAATCTTTTTACCAAAAAACAAATTAACACCTGTAACAAAAAAGAAACTGCAAATAAGATAGGATGCCACACCAAATCCACGGTAAATAAAAAGATGGGAAAGATAAGCGCCTAATGTACCCAGGAGGTTATTCACTTTTGCATCCCCACCCCAAAACAGGCTGCTGCCGGTATTCAGTACTTTATCCTGGTCTTCCTCCCAGGTAAATAAATAAGAGGTGAATGCTATGAACAATAAAAAAGCAACCAGTAAAAATATGGTGCCGGTAATTTTATGCGTACGTTCATCTTTAAGCAACTGCTTCACTTCCACTTTTGGTTCAGCCTCGCTTTTTAATACTTCCTTATCGGAAGCTTTTGGTTTGGGTGTCTTCACTTTCCTGCTCATTGCCGGCAAAGATAAATAAAAGCATACTGCATTGCAGCAGCCTTTATATGATTACGATTTTTAAGATTTCGGCGAAATTATGTAGGTTTGATAAAACTCAGGCATTGAAACATTTAACCGTCCTTGTTTTTCTATTTTCCACAGCGTTTTCTGCCATGGGACAAACAGGGACAAAATGCCTTAATACAGCCAGCTTTACAGATTCAGCTTATATCACCAATTGTGTCGCTTTTACTGACAGTGTATTTGACATCAGCCCTGAGCAGGCCCTGCAGCACCGGTGGTACAGTTTGGCCGAACTGGGCGTAAAAAAATTCCTCGGCAAAAAGTGGGTAACAAAAAAATGCTGGCTCAAATTCAGCGCCTGCAATACGACCGATTCAACCGCTGAAGTATTTTTTTTCCCGGGGATCTCTTTCAGTGAAATAAAAACTTTTATAATTGACAGTGCCGGCAGGCCAACACTTCTGCCCGATAAAAGCCAACGGGATGGTTGCCAGCCTTTGCAATTAAAGCCAGGAGAAGAAAAAACCTTCCTGGTATCATTACGGTTTACCCGCAGCACTTTTAACAGGCTGATGCCACAATTGATAAAAAAAGATTACTTACTCAAATACCAGAAGAGTCTTCATTATACAAATGCCCTGTTCCTGTCGATGGGTTATTTGTTCAGCGGCATTATTATAATGATGGCTTTTTTCTCAATTGCTAATTTTTTCCTGAGCAAGCGCAGGGAATTCTTGTACTACAGCTGTTATGCTGCCTGTATCTTTCTACTGATCTTTTTAAGCACCTATACAGATAAACATGCAGGCGTGGCCGTAAGTATGTTCATTGGTTATTTTGCTTTTTCCCTGCTTGCCATCGGCACTATTTTTTATGTAGCCTTTACCCGGAAGTTTTTAAATACCAAAACCAATTTCCCATCACTGCACAAACTCTTTGTATCTGCAGAAAGAATATTCATTATGCTGTGGATCGCATTCACATGCCTGCATTTTTTTACCAATAATTATGAATTACAGCGCTTAACTGAAAATACCTTCAAAATAATGGCGCTCGTACTCGGTGCTGTGTATATCGTAAGCGCTCTTGTACAAAAAAACCGGTTCCTGACTTATATAGCACTGGGTAATGGGATACTCATTTTCCTGTCCACGGTATCACTAATAACCCTTTTATTTCCACTAAAAGACAACAGTATTTTTGCCCGGTCCATTATTTATTATGAAGTAGGTGTTGCAGGTGAGTTAATGTTCTTCCTGATAGGCCTTTCATATAAAAACAGGATCGACCTGATAGAGAGAACGAAAATGCAGGAGGCGCTGAAACGGGAGGGAGAAAAGGCAAACTATGAAACCAAACTCGCCATACTGGATGCACAGCAAAAAGAACGAAACCGTATCAGTGCTGATATGCACGACGACCTGGGTTCAGGCATTACAGCCATCAGGCTGTACAGCGAACTTGCAAAAACAAGAATGGGCAATACGGCGGTACCGGAAATTGAAAAAATATCTTCTTCGGCCAATGAGCTGCTTAATAATATGAATGCCATCATCTGGACCATGAACAGCAGTAATGATACACTGGAAAATATGGTGGCTTATATCCGAAATTACTCGCAGGAATACTTTGAAGGCACAGGCATCAACTGCAAATTTACCATAGAAGACAAACTCCCGGAAATGCCGGTAAGCGGTAAAATAAGACGCAATGTTTTTTTAGTTATAAAAGAAACCCTCAACAATATCATTAAGCACTCAAAAGCGACACAGGTAAACATTAAATTCAGTACTGCAGAAGATGGTCTTACACTGGTGATCCATGATAATGGCGTTGGTATTGATATGAACAACCTGCGCCGTTTTGGTAACGGGCTCACCAATATGAAAAAGCGGATGGAAGAAATGAATATTGCATTTTCAATCGAAAACAAAAACGGCACGCTTGTTACACTGTACTATGCTATTGTATCCTGACCAGACCTGGCAACCGCTACTGCCATCAGCAACCAGCCAGTAATAAAAGCCAGTCCTCCCAATGGTGTAATAGCGCCAACCCAATAAAACTGCAGCATTTCAAGGTGCTTAAAAACACAAAGCAGGTAAAGCGAACCGCAGAACAAAATGATACCCGCAATAAAAAGATTACCGGACCATTTCAATAGTTTACCAGGATAATAACGGTATAATATCCCCGCAGCCAGCAGGGCAAACACATGATAGAACTGGTAGCGTACAGCTGTTTCAAATACCTGCAGTGTATCCGGTGAAAGAATTTGTTTTAAAGCATGTGCAGCAAAGGCGCCTGCAGCCACGGATAAACCACCCAGCAATGCAGCTACAAATAAAAATCGTTTATACATCTGGTAAAATTGACTGCATGGGCTTTACATGGTTGGCAAAAGTATTTTCTGTAATTTTTGAATTTGCCAGCACCACTTTAGCCTGGCCGTAAAATGGCTGGCGTTCTTTTAATTTCTTTTCGATAAAGAACAAGAGTTCGGCCTGGTTTACTTTACTTAATAAGGGTCTTTTATTTTTGCCTGAAGTATTTATCCGGCGCAGTATCTCATCCGGTGTGCAGGTAATATACACAGTTGTACCATATTTATTCATCCATTCCATATTGTTGTGAAAACAGGGCGTACCACCACCACAGGCAACAATCGTATCGTTCAGGAAAACATGGTTACGTAATATCCTGGCTTCTACCTCACGGAAATAATCCTCACCTTTTGCTTCGAAGATTTCAGCCACGGACTTTCTTTCGGATACCTCAATTTGTTCATCCAGGTCAAGAAAGGCAATCTTGTGCTTAGCAGCCCAAATTCTGCCCCAGTGTGTTTTTCCACTGCCCATAAATCCTATTAAGAAATAAATCATGGCGTAATAAGGGGATTACCAGGTTTTATTAATGCAACCTAAAAGTACAAAATAAACTGTATCAAAAATACCCGTATAAGTAAGCGGGCCGCATTATTTACTAAACGGGCAAACAGACCGGGAAAAATTAATTTTTGCTTTTGAAATCTCCCCGCTTCCAGGCCTGTATGAACTGTGCCCAGGCAAAGGGATTAAAAATGTTTTGTGGCGGCAGCTGCCCATTGTAGTAAGTTTTGGCGGACTGCTTTGTAAGATAATTATTTACCGCCTCCCTGCTGTCACGTGGCAGCATTGCCAGTAATACTTTGCGCTGGCTTTCACTATTGTTTTTCCGGGCAATTTCAAGGTTATCATCCGGAACCTTTGTATTTAAAAAATCCCTTTCGAATTGTTCCCGGGTGGGTCTTGGTTTAATGATGGTGGCGGCGAGGTAAATGGTATCGGTCACCATCAGCTGTATTACACTAAACTGGTTACCATCCAGGTTTTGGGGTACTTCCACCGCCTTGGGTTTATAACCCACGCTGGTAAATTCTATTATATCACCCTTTAAAACAGCTATACTGAATACACCCTGGTTATTGGTAATGGTACCCCTGTTTTGTCCTTTTACCACCACACTTACCGAAGGCAGGGCCTGCAGGCTGTCGGCAGTCATCACCACACCATATAATTGAACCACGGAATCTTTGGGTACGGTCTGTTGCGCTGAAACTGCAACGGGTACTAAGAAGAAAACAAAAAAGAAGTATTGTACAATTTTTTTCATCATGCCATTCAGCGGCCGGGGCCGGAGAATATTACCTTATAGATTAAACAATTTTATATAACCGGGTGCCAAAAATAACACATTCCCGAATTAATAATCAAAGTAAGGCTTTCAATGGCTAATTTTGCCGTTACAACAGTTTTTTTAACAATAAATTCGGCTGCCCCAATCACCGGGACAACAAGCTAAGGAATAATAACTTAAATGACACAGGAAGATATTTTAAAGGCACTCAGTAATGTACAGGAACCAGACCTTGGAAAGGACCTGGTAACACTCAATATGGTAAAAGATATTGAGATCAATGGTAATAATGTATCATTTACCGTGGTATTGACAACACCCGCCTGTCCAATGAAGGATATGATCATGAATGCATGCATCAATGCAGTAAAACTATTAGTAAATAAAGAAGCCATTGTTACGGTAAACTTTACCAGCAATACCAGCAGCAACCGCCAGGATGCAAAAACATTATTATCAGGTGTAAAAAATATTATCACCGTTGTAAGTGGCAAAGGTGGCGTGGGTAAGAGTACTGTATCTGCTAACCTGGCACTGGCACTGGCACAAGGTGGTGCCAAAGTGGGGTTAATGGATGCTGATATATATGGCCCCAGCCAGCATATTATGTTTGGCATACGAGGTGAAAGACCATTGATGAAAGATGATGGTACCGGTAAAGGTAAAATTGTACCGATAGAGCGGTACGGCATTAAAGTAATGAGCATTGGGCTACTTGTGGATGAAAAACAGGCGGTGGTATGGCGTGGCCCGATGGTGAGCAGCGCTATCCGTCAGTTTGTAGGCGATGTAGACTGGGGCGACCTTGATTACCTGATCATTGATATGCCACCCGGCACTGGCGACATTCACTTAACCATTATGCAGGCGGTACCGGTAACAGGCGTTATTGTTGTTACCACGCCGCAACTGGTGGCATTGGCAGATGCTAAAAAAGGCATTGCCATGTTTGCCCAGGCACAACTGCCGGTGCCCGTAATAGGGCTGGTGGAAAACATGAGCTACTTCACCCCTGCTGAACTGCCGGAAAACAAGTATTACATTTTTGGAAAGAACGGCGGCAAAAACCTGGCAGCTGAATTTGATATTCCTTTTCTCGGGCAGGTGCCCATTGTTCAAAGCATTTGCGAAGGCGGAGATCTGGGCATACCCGTAATGGTGAGTGACGATACCGTTACAAAAAAAGCATTTGTAGAATTTGCAGGGAATGCAGCAAGGGGCATTGCCATTAACAATGCCAATATAAAACAGCCACTCGAAGCACTGGCTTAGTTTTTTATTTTACCGGCATCAACAAAAAAATCAGCATCGTTGTGTCACTCACTTCAACTGCATACAAATATTCAGCAAAGCACTTTTCAAAAGGAAAGTGCTTTTTATTTTTTGTAACTTTTCTTGTTTTTATTGCATGTTCACCAGGTAAAAAGATGGCTACAGGTAATAATATTCTTCATAAGCTCCCGTCATTTGACAAGCAGGGGCATCGTGGCTGCCGTGGCCTGGCGCCTGAGAACACCATCCCCGCCATGCTGCGTGCACTTGACCTGGGTGTTACAACGCTGGAAATGGATGTGGTGTTTACAAAAGACAGTATCGCCATTTTATCACATGAACCATTTTTTAACCACGAAATCACAACAAGAGGAAATGGAACTTTTATTGAAGAAAAAGACGAAAAGAACTATAACATCTTCAAAATGACCTTTGCTGAAACCCGGCAATATGATGTCGGGCTAAAACCACATCCCCGTTTTCCACAGCAACAAAAAATGGCCGCCCACAAACCATCGTTAGCTGAAATGTTTGACAGCGTTAAGCAAAGCATGATGACAAGACGCCGCCCCTTCCCTTATTTCAATATCGAAACAAAAACAACACCTTTTACTGATAATATTTATCATCCAGCACCCGGCCCATTTGTGGATATGCTGATGAAAGTGATAAAAGAAAAGGGTATGGAACAATGGGTAACGATACAATCCTTTGACATACGAACCCTGCAATACCTGCACAAAAACTATCCACTCATACCGGCTGTATTATTAATTGAAGATTACGACAAAAGAAGCCTGGAAGAACAATTGAAGGAACTCGGTTTTATTCCAGCGGTGTACAGTCCGCATTACTCTCTTGTTAATGATGCATTGATTAGCAAATGCCGTGAGCAGCAAATAAAAGTGATCCCATGGACAGTGAATGATAAGAACACCATTAATAAACTCATTGCTATGGGTGTTGATGGCATTATAACAGACTACCCGAACCTTTTTAATGAATAGTTATGCAGCACCAGTTTTCACTTGAATACGCAAGATCGCTTGACCATAAGGACAGCCTGCAGCAATACAGGGAGCGCTTTATTGCACCGCATTTCAGGAATAAAAGGGCTGTATATTTTTTAGGTAATTCGCTCGGGCTGCAGCCAATACATACTGAAGAAGCAATAAAAAAGATTATGACAGCCTGGGGTAACCTTGGCGTGGAAGGTTTTTTTCTTGGAGAAGAACCCTGGCTGGATTACCCGGGAAAGATCGCACCAATGATTGCAAAAATCGTGGGGGCGTTACCGGCAGAAGTGGTTACCATGAATCACCTTACAGTAAACCTGCACCTGCTGATGATCTCGTTTTATAGCCCAACGCCGCAACGTTATAAGATCATCTGCGAAGCAAAAGCCTTTCCATCCGACCAGTATGCATTACAATCACAGGCAAAGCTGCACGGCTTTGATCCGGCAGACGCCATTGTAGAAGTACAACCGAAGAAAGGAACAGAACTGATCACTACAGAAGATATTTTAACAGCGATCGAGCAACATAAAGACAGCCTGGCACTGGTTCTATTTGGCGGTCTTAATTATTATACCGGCCAGGTATTCGACATAAGAACAATAACAACAGCAGCACACAAAGCAGGCGCTAAAGCAGGTTTTGATCTGGCACATGCTGCAGGCAATATAAAACTGGAACTGCATAACTGGGATGTTGACTTCGCCTGCTGGTGTAATTATAAATATTTAAACAGCGGCCCCGGTTCAATTGCCGGCGCTTTTGTTCATCAAAAACATTTGAACAACCCTGCCATTAAAAGACTGGAAGGCTGGTGGGGCAACGATATCAGTAACCGCTTTAAGATGGGAAACAAATTTACGCCCTACTCTACTGCGGAAGCATGGAGCCTGAGCACCGCTCCCATGTTACTGATGGCTGCTCATAAAGCTTCACTGGAGATTTTTGAAGAAGCCGGATTTGATAACCTGGTTGCAAAAAGCAAAGCACTAAGCAAATACCTTTTCTTCTGTCTTGAAGCGATTGATCAGCCAGCAGAAAAATTCGCCATCCTTACACCAGCCAATCCAGAAGAAAGAGGGTGCCAGGTATCCATTTCTGTCCATAAAAACGCAAGAGCCATATTTGATACCCTGCTGCCCCTTGGCATATTTGCCGACTGGCGGGAACCGAATGTTATCAGGGTGGCGCCGGTACCTTTGTATAACAGCTTTGAAGAAATATTTATTTTTGCCGACATTTTAAGACAACTGTTACAAGAATAGCAATGTACAAATTTTCTTATTTTACAGAAAACAATCCCGATGAAGTGCTCCGCTTCATGAAAGAATATCCATTTGCGATCATCACTGCATTTGGTGATGAATATCCTGTGGCCACACATATTCCTTTAGAAATTGTGACAAGTGCGGAAGGAAAGATATTCCTCTCAGGACATATCATGAGAAAAACAGATCATCACAAAGCATTTGAAAAAAACAGCAATGTGCTCGTTGTATTTAACGGACCGCATACATACATCAGTGCAAGCTGGTATACAAACCCGCAAACAGCCAGCACCTGGAATTACATGACCGTGCATGCAAAAGGAAAAATTACTTTACTGGATGAAGCAGCCACTTACGATGCAGTAAAAAAGATTACAGAAAAATATGAAGGCGGCAATTCCACAGCTTCTTTTGAAAGCCTGGGTGATGCCTATGTAAACTCAATGGTAAAAGCCATTATTGCATTTACAATAGAAGTGGAAAGCATCGACAATGTTTTTAAACTGAGCCAGAACAGGGATGAAGCATCAAAAAAGAAGATCATTGAAGCTTTATTGCAAAGGCCAGATGATGATTCAAAAAAAATAGCAGCCGAAATACAAAAGCGCTTACAATCTTAAACAATGACCAGACAGCAACTCGTAGAGCAAATACAGCAAAAACAATCTTATCTCTGTGTAGGCCTTGATACAGATCTTACAAAAATCCCTCTCCATTTACGTTCACACCCAGATGCCATCTTTGAATTCAATAAAGCCATCATTGATGCCACGAAGGATATATGTGTGGCGTACAAGATCAACACAGCTTTTTATGAAGCAATGGGTTTAAAAGGCTGGGATGCCATGGAACGGACATTGAAATACATTCCTGCAGAACACTTTACTATTGCGGATGCAAAACGTGGTGACATCGGCAATACCTCCACACAATATGCGAAGGCATTTTTTGAAACGCTTCCATTTGACTCCATTACGGTAGCACCTTATATGGGTGAAGACAGTGTAAAACCTTTCCTGGCGTTTGAAAATAAATGGGCCATTGTACTGGGGCTTACCAGCAACAGCGGCAGCAAGGATTTTGAACAATTAAAATATGCAGGTGCTGACTCAGCAGCGGAATTTTTATATGAAACTGTCTTAAAAAAAGTAAGCAGCTGGGGCACCAGCAGCAACCTGATGTTTGTAGTGGGCGCCACCAAAGCAGAGGATATTGTTTCAATAAGAAAGATTATCCCTGATCATTTCCTGTTAGTGCCCGGCGTAGGCTTCCAGGGTGGCAGTCTTGCGGAAGTAAGTAAATATGGCATGAATAAAGATGGCGGGTTACTTGTAAATGTAAGCCGTGCCATTATCTATGCCAGCGAAAAAGAAGATTTTGCTGCCGAAGCAAGAGCCATCGCATTACAATATGCTTCAGAAATGAAAGAATATTTTAGTTAATGCTGTTCCGTTTGATGGAATGGAATACTGATTTATCCACAAGCTTAATATTTATACTTTCCTGTTGAGGGCTGTGGTAACTTTATCGCCTCAAACAAGGCGCCTCTATGACCACCGCTGAAGCTTATATTGACGGCAGTAACACTATGTACGAAGCAGTAATACAATCGTTGCGTGCCGGGCTTAACAGCATAGAAAAAATAAGAGAAACGCAGGGAGGCGCACTTATCTTTCTGAGTGGGAACAGGAACAAAGAACTTTCAGCTACATACTTTCCTCTTAAAACGAATACGCATCTTTTTGGACAGAACGACCCAAATGCAGCCGGGATAAAAAATGATTTTATAAAACTGCTTTGCGAAGAACATCCATATCAAAGCAGCAACTTTACAGTACAATTCTCCGGTAAAAAAACCGGCGGGGAGTATTTTGTTTTTAATATACCTGCAGAAATCAGCCTGCAGTATGATGATAAATCAGTAGCTCCTGCAGGAGACAACAGTTATTCGTGGAATATGTTCCTGAAGAAAACGCTGGACGGCGGTTTTGACAGAAAGAACTATGAACAACTGCTTTTTAAACCTGGTTGTTCAAAAATCGCCATTGTACCATTGCCATTACTCAGCACACCTGTTGTATTGCTGGCACTTGACTATGATGTTATAAAGAAAAGGCCTGAATCAATTCTTCAACTGATCCATACAAGAACTGCTGCCGCAATCTCAAGTTTCTTTTATATGCAGCTTACAGTTGCACTCACTGGTATGTCTGAAAAAAAAGTAACAAGTGAAGATGAACTGGTGAAATTATTTGTAAATAAACTCTCCCGGCTATTAATACCTTCTTCGTACAGCATCAATGGAAGAACACAATTATATTACCAGGACTGGTTGCAAGATGAAGCCGAGCAAAGCGTTTATGCTTTACCGTTGCTTGATGGCAAATATGATATACAGTTTCAGCTCTGTTCCTACCCCTATATTGATTTTGAAAAACCGGAGCAGGGTAATTACCCTTTTATCCATACGGCTGCCTTGTACAAAGCAATGGCTGCACAGTCTTCGGCACTCGTATGCAGGCTTTTTGATCTGCTTTATACTCAATGGAAAATTTTACAGGCAGCAGAAGAAAAAGCATTTCAAAAAATTTCCGGTACAATTGATCAAATTGATCTCAGTATTGCTGAAGCTGAACTATTAAAAATAAGGATGCAGCTGGAAGACTTAAAGAACACAGGAAAGCCGGCGCCTGCTGTAACTGCAGCATTGTGTATGAGCGGCAGGTTTATTATTGACGGAGATGACATTTTTTTAAAAATAGGTAACGAACTGCTGGTTACAAAAGAAACCTGCAGGGGGAAAAGTAAACAAATTGCCGGCTTCAGGTATCTTCATTTTATCCTGCAGCAATCTGCACTAAATAATAATATTTTCAGTATTTCTGCCAATGACCTGCAGGAGCAGGCTGGTATGATAAATAAAGATGTAACCGTTCCGGGTAAAACAGAAGAAGACTCCACGCTACCTGATACGTCTCCTGCGGATGATTTTTTAAAAAATGCAGAGACATGCGCCAATACTGTTCTAATGACACTGGTGGGCATAAAAAAACAATACGATGACAATGGAAAACAGCAAAGATTTTTAACCCCTGGCAGCAACCATGATGCAGTATTGCTGCAGGGTATCATGCTTCAAAAAAATTACCGGCAGTTAAACCTGCAACAATATCATGAGCCATCTTTGGAACTGAACAAAATATCGCTTGATGAACTGCTGGATTATTTTAATGAGCTGGAACAAAGAATATCAGCTGACAACTCCTCAAAAATGCAGGAGGCGCTGGAACTGGCTGATCAAAATGTTCTGAAAGCCTATTTTCAACCGATAACAGGTGGTATGATAAAAGAAAAAACTCCTGAACCGCTTCCTGCTACAGTTGCAAATGATCAACAGGTTAAAGAAAGCTTCAGGGCAATGCTGGATAAATTGAAAAGCCTGAAGGAAAAAGCCGCAGACGAAGATAACCCTGAAAAAGTAAGGGCTTTCGACATGCTGTTTGACAATCTCAGCAGTGCAGGGCTTATACTAAAAGAAAGGTCAGAGCCCGTGAACCCATCTGAGTATAAGTATAACCAGCATAACGAAGGAGTAAAAATTATTAGCTGGCATTTTAACTAAAAATATTGTACAATAAAAAAGGATATTCATTACCGTTGGCAATAAATATCCTTTAAATATCTAATAGGGACTAAACACTGAACCGTTTGTGATCAGCCTTTAAATTTATCCTGCCAGCCCAGCATACCGCCCACAAGATTCTTGGTATTTTTAAAACCGGCGGCATCCAGTATTACTGCTGCCTGCCCGCTGCGGTTACCACTGCGGCAATATAATATCACTTCCTCCTCTTTCATATCTTCGATATCCTCCAGTTGCATCGCCTGCACTTTTCCAAGGGGCAAAAGCAATCCGCCGATGTTAAAATCAGCATTTTCATGAGGTTCCCTTACATCCACCAGGTTTAATTTTTCACCTGCATCCAGTCTTGCTTTTACTTCTTCGGCACTAATAACATTCATATAATTCAATTTAATTTTTTACAGAATCAGGCAGATTTATCATAACTGGTGATAAAAACAGGTCCATTACCATGCCGGCTTTTATATACATCAGTCTTTTGTTTTCATCAAAGTGTGGCGGGTTTTGTTTGTATATAAATGCAGCCAATGTATCCCTAACATCTGCCGTTGGCACGGGTGTAACCAGTATACCCATACTATCCAGTTGTGCCTTTGCTTCTCCATATGTCATGCCTAGGAAATCCGGCACCAATAAATTTGTTTCTTCCAGGCCACGGCTTATCACCAGTGATATCCTGCTGCCCCATTGCACTTTATCACCCGGCATTATTCTTTGTCCCCGGTACTGCTGTTCTATCACCGATCCCTTCATAAAATCAGCCCGGTAAACAGTGTCTCCCAGTTGCAGGTGATTGCGGGCCAGTATCTCCAGTGCAAAATTTAAGGGTTTTCCTTCCAGTGAAGGCATGGAGATCATCGGTGGAACGTAGCGGTTTACCGTAATAAAAACCGTACGGTTAATTTTTACCGTAGCATTGGGATCAGGCAGTTGTTTTATCACTGTACCTTTTGGCAATGTATCTGTATAAACAGAATCCTGTATAGCCACCTCAAAACCCTTGCTTTCCAGCAGCTTTATTGCTTCCTGGGTATTCTTTCCTTTTACGGCCGGCACGGTAAGATATTCTCCATGCTTGGTTAACCAGCCCAGCAATTGCAGGATAATAAATATAACCAGGAAAAACAATGCCAGTGCGGCCAGCAGGTTTACCCAAAAAGGTTTTGTTGTGATGAACTTCAGCATGCATCCATTTTTATAATGAGCTGCATTTAACAGCAGCTTTCATTTGTTCGTAAGGTACTTTATTTTTTAAAGAAACTATTTTTATTTGAAACAGCCCTCGATCAGGGCGCTGTAAAATTCCTTTAAGGTCCAGCCCATCGCTCTCACCTGCTGTGGTACAATGCTTGCCTCACTCTGGCCCGGCACCGTATTTATCTCTAACATGTATGGGTACCCGCTTTTCTCATCATATATGAAATCGATACGCACCACACCATTGCAGTTGAATACACTGTATACTTTTTTTGCTGCAGCCCGTACTTTTTCAGCAATACTTTCATCTGCTTTAGCTGGTGTTATTTCCTCACTGGCCCCATGGTACTTGGCTTCAAAGTCAAAAAACTCTTTTTTTGTGATCACCTCGGTCATTGGCAGCGGAATGATCTCACCTTTTGTTTTAAAAACACCAATGGTAAACTCACGCCCCTTAATATATTCTTCTACCAGTACCTGTGTATCTTCTTTGAAAGCTTTATCAAGTGCATCTGACAGGCCGGCGGCTTCATTCACCTTACTCATACCAATACTGCTGCCGCCATTGTTTGGTTTTACAAATACAGGCAATTTGAGTTCTTTTAAAATATCTGCGGGACTAATGTTGCCGTCTTTAAAAAGATGCATTGATCTTGCCACG
Organism: Ferruginibacter sp.; assembly: GCA_047600665.1. GTDB lineage: Bacteria > Bacteroidota > Bacteroidia > Chitinophagales > Chitinophagaceae > Ferruginibacter. The sequence continues at coordinate 132,529 of JASGKJ010000001.1, read as the reverse complement.
TTGATGCCTGCAAAAGCCGCTACAGCTACAGTGTACCGTTTATTAAAGGTTAAGGCAGAAGTGGCAGCATCACAGGATGTATAAGGCAGTTTAAGGCAATCAAAATATCCCTGCAGTTTACCATCCTCACCGGGTGTGCCGTGCAATGCTATCAGGGCTGCATCAAAAGTTATTTTAGTGCCGTTAACTGTGATAGAAAAATCGTTCTTATCAACGATGATCTTCTCACCGGCAGGGCTTCTATAAAACCAGCCATCAGGATGTATATCAATAGTGTAGTAGTTCCATTTATCTGTATCAATATTTTGTTCAATAGTGGCTGCCGTTTTATATGAAATGACAGACTCTCCCGAATACCCGCCTGTTACCAGGGCTATTGTTTTTTTCATGTGATAATTGTAAAAGTTGTGTTTTGGGCAAAGAAACAAAAATAGTTGAATGTAAGACGAAGAGTTTTGGAGGTTAACATTTTTTAAGGAGTTATGAGTTACTTAGCTCCTACAGCTACTGCACAATTCTGCATTCTTAACTCTTAACCTATTCCGGGCTGAGATCCCCCACTCCTTCGTTACCGGAGTGCAGTACAAATTTCCATTGTCCATCTGCCTGCTTTTTCCATACAGTAACATAAGTACCATACTGTATACTGTCGGATACGTTTTCTTTCATTGAAAAAATACCATAGGTAAAAGCCAGTTCGCCCGAACGGGCCACCGTAGCGCTTTTTGGTTCCCAGGTCATCATAAAACCGGTATCATCAGCACGGCTGATAAAGTCCATGGCATTCCCTTCCACCAGTGGTACCGTGTTTGGCCGCAGCAAGATCCCATTACTATCGATATACTCAACAAAAGCTGCTTTCAGTCCTTTTTCTTCACTTAATCTTGAAAAAGCCCGGTCAGCAGCCATTACATCTGCCCTAACAGAAGCATCGCTTACTTTCTCCTTTTTCTTTGTGAAACAAGAAAGCAAAAAACAAAGCAGCAACAGGGGTAAAATGAATTTCTTCATAAAGCTTTCAACTAAGCTAAAATACATTTAGTTAATGGTATAAAAAAGACGAAAGTATTTTACAATACTTTCGCCTGGATGCAGGAAATATCACCTGCCTGTAGTTAGCCCGAAGGCATAGTTAAGCTTTTTAAATGCTTATATGTGCAGCTTTTCTTTTTTAGCCATTAACTGATCTACTGTTTCCTGGTACATTTCATCCGGTACGCAGCAGTCAACCGGGCATACAGCAGCACACTGTGGTTCCTCATGAAAACCCTGGCATTCTGTACACTTATTTGGAGTTATATAATAAGTATCGGTACTTAACGGAGCATGACGGGCATCGGCATCAGATGAAGAACCATCCAGCAGGGTAAAAGCACCTTTTACTGTTGTTCCATCGGATAAAGCCCATTCCACACCACCTTCGTAAATAGCGTTGTTGGGACATTCAGGTTCGCATGCCCCGCAATTGATACATTCGTCTGTGATTTTAATAGCCATTTGATTTGATTTAACAGGTTGGAGTTACGACTTTTGCGTAAAATTAAGTTTATCGGGATGAAATTACAAAATAGGATCGAAATTTTATTGCAACTGGGAGCATATTTGAATGGCAACGATGCCGGGTGGCAGGAGGCCAAACAACGGGCATCTGTACAAAATGGCTGGTTCACACCTGAATTTATTGAACTGGCTGTAAAAAATATCGCAGGTAATTTTTTAGAGAAGGATAAACTGGAAGCCTGGGCCCGGCATTATCACCTGGATGATGCTATTGGTGGAAAAAATGTGGGTATAGTAATGGCAGGCAATATCCCCCTCGTGGGCTTTCATGATTTTTTATGTGTGTTCCTGAGCGGCCATGCGCAAACCATTAAATTATCCTCCAAAGATGAAGTACTGCTGAAATATCTTATACAGCAGCTGTACAGTTGGGATATAACTATACAGAACAGCATATCTTTTGCACCAATACTAAAAGGTTGTGATGCCTATATTGCCACCGGCAGTAATAACAGCGCTGCCTATTTTGATTACTACTTTTCCAAATATCCCAGTATCATCCGCCGTAACCGCACTTCGGTAGCCATACTGGATGGCAATGAGAGTACAGTGACACTTGAAAAATTGTCAGATGATATCCATTGCTATTTCGGGCTGGGCTGCAGGAATGTTACCAGAATTTTTGTTCCTGAAGGATATGATTTTGTTCCCCTGCTGAATGCTTTTCACCGCTATAAATACTTCGGCGATCATCATAAATACAGGAACAATTATGATTATAATTTATCACTCCAGATTATGAATAACCGTTTTTACATGACCAATGAAAGTACACTGCTCGTGGAAAACGAATCCTTTTTCTCCCCTATCAGCCAGCTTAATTACAGCTTTTATACAAATAAGGAAAAACTGCTGCAGGAACTGAAAGGCAGCCAGGAAATACAGTGTATTGCAGGATTTGATATTCCTTTTGGCGAAGCCCAATGCCCCGGGCTCATGGATTATGCAGACGGTATTGATACTATGCAGTTTTTATTAACTTTGTAAGCATCTACGAAAGCCTTACTAATTAATTGTTAAAGGTGATTTGTGGTAAATATCATTTTGTCAGTCCTGCGTTACTTTGTATCGTCAGGCACAGAAATTGAAAATTCTTTTTGACTGATAAAAAAAATTTTTTGAATATAAATTTTACAAGAAATGAAAACTAAACAGGTTTTATTCAATATCACCATCAGTGCCCTTACAGCATTGGGTGTTATTTGGGGTTATGGAAAATTTGTAAAAAGCAATAACACTTTCGGCGGCCAGGAAGCAGGTGTTATCCCTCAGAACTATAAACTGGCCGGTTTTAATAACAATGAAAATCCACCAGGTGCAGTTGACTTTACACAGCCTGCCGCTGCTGCCTTACCAACGGTGGTGCATATCAAAACAAAAACAAATGCTAAGCAGGTAAGCAATAACCTGCCAAGGTCACAAAGGCCTTCCAATCCTTTCAGCGATCTTTTTGATGATGATCTTTTCAACCAGTTTTTTGGTAACAGGGGCAACAGCTATATTCCCGAGCAAAGGGCTTCCGGTTCTGGTGTTATCATCAGTGAAGATGGTTATATCGTTACCAATAACCACGTGGTGGAAAATGCAGACGAGGTTACCGTAACCCTGAGCAATAAAAAAACTTATACGGCTAAAGTGGTTGGCACCGATCCTGCCTATGACCTTGCCGTAATAAAAGTGGATTCGAAAGGATTACCATTCTTACTATATGGTAATTCAGATGATGTAAAGATTGGCCAGTGGGTACTGGCTATCGGTTATCCTTTAAACCTTGAAACAACGGTAACCGCAGGTATTGTTAGCGCCAAAGCAAGAAGTCTTGGTTTAAATAAAGGCACAAAAAACAATTCGCCAGTTGAATCCTTTATCCAGACAGACGCTGCGGTAAACCAGGGCAATAGCGGTGGCGCATTAATAAATACCGGTGGCCAGCTGATCGGTATCAACTCTGCCATTGCATCCCCTACCGGATTCTATTCAGGTTATTCTTATGCAATACCTGTAAACATAGTGAAGAAAGTGGTTGACGACCTTATTAAATATGGCAATGTTCAAAGAGGTTTCCTGGGTGTATCCACAGCCAATACTAATGATATTCCTGAAGAGCAAAAAACAAAACTTGGTCTCAGCTATACTGGTGAAGGTCTTGTAATAACAGATGTTGCCGCCAACAGTGCCGCACAGGAAGCAGGTTTAAAAAAAGGTGATATCATTAAAACTGTAAATGGTTCTGAAGTATCAATGGCATCTGAACTGCAGGAACTGGTGACCAAGTACAAACCAGGTGATAAAATAAATATTGTGTATTCAAGAAATGGTAAAGAAAGTTCAGCTACAGCCACCTTAAAAAATAAGCTTGGTAACTTTGATATTGTAAAAACGGATAACACTGCTTCTTCAAAACTGGGAGCTGAATTTATAAACCTGGATGCGAAGAAAGCAAGGGAATATGGTGTTGCAGGCGGTGTGATCGTAAAAAAGATCAATGATGGTGTGTTGAAGGACCAGACAAGGATGAGGGATGGTTTTGTAATTGTGAAGATCAATGAAGCGGAGGTAAAGTCACTGGATGATGTGAACAAAGTGGCAGGCAGTGCGAAGACGATCACGATAACAGGTTTTTACCCGGGTTATGATGCTTTGTATGATTACCCGGTATCCCTGGATGGTGAATAGAAGAATTATTTTGAAAAGATATGGGGGCCGGCTTCGCCGGCCCCCTTTTTATTTATAGACCTTAACATGATAAAAATCATACCCGGCTATTACCGGCATCATAAACCGGGCACCAGTTTTGAACGAGGTTTGTATTCTAAAATCAACACAATGACTACAAATACATTTCTTCCGTCTATTGCTGGCAAATACGCTGAACCGGTACAGGCTGTTTCTTTTTTTAAACGCTTTATAAACTGGTGTGCTTCTAAAGAAGAAAAAAGATTTTTATGGCAGGGCGTTACATTAACAGTACATGGCTGCATTTTAACACCCATTGCCATGCTGGCCGCACTGCTTGCAGGTGTTGACAGTTACCTGTACATACCGGTTATTGCTGCTATCGCCATCACCTTCATTACTAACCTTGCAGCGTTGCCGACAAAAATCACTATTCCTGTTTTTTTCCTGAGTGTGCTGATCGACCTCGGTGTTATTGCTGCAGCAGCTATTACAGGAATGAATTTTTCAAGCCTGTTTTAAGTGAGTATCTTATATTAGTAATACGTATAAAAGGTTCGTGAAAAACACGAACCTTTATTTTAAGCACAACTATGTTATGTAAGTGAAAAATATGGTTGAAGCCGCCACGAATATATGTTAACAGTATTTTATACCCTTATTGTGAAATAAAATCTACAAACCAACCTGCTTAAACCGTATAAAAGCTTAGAATTTACTGGCATCATTTTTTATCCATTATTCATACACTTAAAATTATTACTATGGATAAGATGGAAATAAAAGGTAAATGGAATGAATGGAAAGGAAAGCTTAAACAGAAATACGCTGAGCTCACAGATGATGATCTTCAATATGAAGAAGGTAAAGATGATGAATTATGGGGCCGCATACAGCAGAAAACCGGCCAGGTAAAAGATGACCTTGTTAAATGGCTGAAAGATCTTGGTTAGTTATAAATAAAATATTGAAACTTCAATTAAGATCACCAGGTTGGTGCAAATCACTTTTTAGAAAATACGGCACGTTTTATCTCTTATGATTATAACGGTGCATAAAACTACAGGTATGAAACCGAATCTCCTTATTCTTTGCAGTATTATAATTTTTATTTCTCTAAACTCCTGTGTAAGTAAAAAAATACTGAGGACAGAGCAGGCTAAATACATTGAACTACAAGGGCAATATACAGACCTGCAAAACCAGTTAAAGAATTGTAATGACCTCACCATGGAGAGTGCAAGAAAAAAAGCAGAACTGGAAAATGAAATATCTAAACTCAAAAACCAGGTTGATTATCTTACTGCAAATAATAACCAGGCTTTGAAACAATTGGAAAACCTTTCTGTTATCAGCTCTTCCCAGGCAGAGAGTATAAAAAAGTCGCTTGACAATATTGGTGGAAAAGATGCATACATACAAAGCCTCCAGTCTGCCATGAACAGGAAAGATTCACTGAACCTTGTGCTGGTAACAAATCTTAAAGGAGCAATAGGCAATATGGATGACAAAGACATCAACATAAAAGTGGATAAAGGCGTTGTTTTTATTGACATCTCAGACAAATTACTCTTTAAAAGCGGGAAGTGGGAAGTGACCGACCAGGCCAAAACTGTGCTCGGTAAAGTGGCACTTGTATTAAAAAACCAGCCTGATATGGAGTATATGGTGGAAGGTCATACCGATAATGTACCCTTTAAAAATGCCGTGCTGGTTGATAATCTTGACCTGAGTGTAAAAAGGGCCACATCCATTGTAAGAATATTAAAAAATGAATACGGAATAAATCCTGCCCAGCTTACAGCTGCCGGCCGTGGAGAATACCTTCCTGTTGCCGATAACAGTACGCCTGAAGGCAAAGCGAGCAACCGGAGAACCAGGATCATCATTATGCCGCAGCTGGATCAGTTCTTTAAGTTGCTAGAAAAGAAATAACACGCACACCTTACACCCCTTCTATTCATAACCGAAAGTGAAAAATAAACCTATGCATTCCTGTTACCTGGTGAATAAAGTAATTACTCCTCCCCCTATAAAAACTTACATAAGAGCCATGAATTAAGGGATAATATTCATTATTTTTTAAAATAATATACTATTTATCCAATATATCCGTTATCCCAAATAACGTATTGCCCGGCTGGCAACAACAATCCTAATAAAAACAATCCAGATGGCTCCTAAAAAATCAACTCCTTTTTTTGCCGAATTAGGCAAAATGCTCAATTCAATCAGAAGCATCAGTGCAGAACTGAATGAAGAAATGTCAACGGATCAAAACAAAAAAGCAGCGCTGTATAATATCTGGTATGCCCGGGATTCTGCCATTGCTAAATTGCAGGCCAACCTTCAACAACTGGAAAGCGAAATAGCGTACTTCTTTACTGGTAATGGTTTCAAAAAAACAATTGATGACCGGCTTAATACGCAACAGTTCCGCCAAAAATTCGCTGAGACTTTTAAAAAGCTTACCTCTGAATATCTAAATATAAAATCTGACTCCCAGGAAAAAGACAGCATGCAGCAAAATGATATCCATACTGCCAGTGGGCCGCAAATAAGCAGGCCTCTGCCATTTTCCCTGCTGAATTAAAATAACTGTCAACACGTATCCCGAACTGGGGAAGTTGCTTTAAGAGACATAACAGTAATCATTCTAATAAAACAAAAAACCTTCATCACTGAAGGTTTTTCATAATCTAATGGTTTACTGCTTTACAGCATTCTTTCACAGGTAGCGGATCGTGGTTTCAGAAATTAAAAGATGGTCTTTAAGGAAATTGGATATGCTTTTTCTTAACAATACAAATGTAGCAATACAGGAAAATGCGCTTTATAATAAAACATGCTTATTTCTTGTAGAATAATTACTATAGCTGCAGCGTTTGCAGGCCCGTTTAAATAACCCCGCAACTCATTACTCCATTTTCTCAATTCATACTTCCTGCATCTTCAGCGGCGCAGTCCTGCAGGTACTTTGCATTGCATTTTAAAAAAACAAACTGCAATGAAACGTCTGAAGAAGATTTCCAAATGGGTTATCACAACATTAGTATTGCTTTTCAGCATCCTTACAATTACTGTTGCTATGAGGCAAAACATACAATACGAAGCACCCTACCCCAGTATAAAAGCTTCAACCGACAGTAATATCATCAACCGTGGCAAGCACCTGGTATTCAGTTCAGCACATTGCGCCAGTTGCCACAGCAATCAAAATGCTGATTCATTATTACAATTGGGTATTGAACCATCACTGAGCGGCGGCCATTTATTTGAATTACCGATCGGGAATATTTACACGAAGAATATTACTTCCGATAAAGAAACAGGGATAGGAAAACTTACCGATGCAGAACTTGCCCGTACACTTTATTATGGCGTTGGTTCAGACGGCAGGGCCATCTTTGATTTTATGCCATTTCACAACGTAAGTGAAACAGATATGCAGGCCATCATTTCTTACCTGCGTACACAAAAACCGGTAAAAAATAAAGTACCTGAAAATACGTATAACATGATGGGAAAAATTGTAAAAGCTTTCCTGCTTAAACCAACCGGCCCAGCCGGTGATATACCAAAAAACATCACACCGGACACCTCTGCATCCTATGGTGGTTATCTTATCAAATATGTGGGGAACTGCAGCGGCTGCCATACCCAGAGAGATATTATGACGGGTGAATACATTGGAGAACATATGGCCGGTGGCCTTGAGTTTAACGAGGGCGGCACAAAATATATAACACCTAATCTTACCACGGACAGCAGCAGCCGTATTTTTGGATGGAGCTATGAAATATTTAAGAACCGTTTCAGGATGGGACCACTTGCCTCCAATTCGCCCATGCCATGGAACTCTTACAAAAGAATGACCGATGATGAACTGAAAGCTATCTATAATTATTTGAAGACGGTAAAGCCTGCGAAAATGCCGGTGGAAAAATAAAATATATTAAAGCAGGGTTGTTAAGCGCCTGGTTGCCCGGGTTCAGGAGCAGCTTTTTCCTTCTGAAGCTTAAGTAACCGCATGGGTATCCATACTGTTTTCTTTTCATTTTTTTTATTTATTCCTTCGCACAGCACTTCCCCTTTTTCATTATCTACCTGTACAATCTTTTTATCATTCAGTTTTTTGAATGTCACTGCATCGCCGATTTTAAATTTCCCTTCCATATATTTTTTGATTACAATATAGTACAATAATTGATTAAGATGGAGAGAACTGCTTAAGTATTGTTCTGCATAAGTGCTGACCAGTGCAGAGAAGTTATATTTGCAGATGCGTTTTATATGTTTTTGTATTTTCCTGCTGGTACACAAAGCCGCAGTTTCGCAGTTTAGTGATGCTGTCCGGCATTATGTAAAATTTAATTCCACAGGCATCATTAATCAAACAACCACAGGCAATTCCTTTGTATTGTCCAATACAGGAAGTTTTAATATTTTTAAAAAGAATATCGCCCTGAATACAGCTGCTGGCTGGGTATATGGGGAGAATAAGCAGGTTACTTCCAACAATGACCTTACAACCCATGCCGATCTTAATTTTTTCCGCCAGGGGAAAAAATTATATTACTGGTCGCTTGTAAATTTTGACAAGATGTATTCACTTGGGATAAATTACAGGGCACAGGCAGGTGCAGGCATCTCTTATAATTTTATTGACAGTCCCAATCTCCGTATTAATGTGAGTGATGGTTTACTGTACGAAGCGGGGGAAATAAAGGATAATAACGGGATATATAACGACTACTCCACCACCCGTAATTCATTCCGCCTGCTGTGCCGCTGGCAGATACAAAACAGGCTTACCATCAGCAGCATACAGTTTTATCAACCTTCGTTACAGTCTCTCAAAGATTATATTATACAGTCCACTAATAATATTGCTGTAAAAATATATCAATGGTTCAGTTTAAATGCTACACTTGTTTATAATAAAGCCAGCAATACCAACAGGGAAAACCTGCTGATGACCTACGGTATCGGGTTTGAGAAATATTTTTGATAGCATACATGGCTGCGGAAAAGCCACTATACCTTCTTTACAAATTCTGATTTAAGCGCCATGGCACCAAATCCGTCTATTTTGCAGTCAATGTTATGATCACTATCTACCAAACGGATATTCTTTACCTTGGTTCCCGCCTTTATACTTTGAGATGACCCTCGTACCGGGAGATTTTTTATTGTTACAACAGTATCCCCGTTTTGAAGAATATTTCCATTGCTGTCTTTCACTGTAAATTCGTCTGCACTTACATCATTTTCTGCAGGATTCCACTCATGACCGCACTCAGGACATACAAACAGGCTGTCCATTTCATAAGTGTAAGTTGACTTGCATAAAGGACAGGGCGAAAGTTCACTCATCTTGATATCTTTTAATTACAACGAAGGTAAAATTATAAAAGCTGAATTTATTAATAATAAGCACAAACAGCTGATATCTATATCCGGGCAGGCTTTGTTGTTATTACAGTTACACCGTGAGCATATTCAATACCGAATTTTTGGTAAGCACCGATCCCCCTGTATGTTTTGATGTTGTATTTTTCTTTATGACTATTGATCTTTAGCAGCTCTTGCTGAAGTTCTTTATTTTGGTTTTCAGTAAAATCAAGCTGTATTCTCCCCCTATGATGAACCTGCATCATCTTTTGATAATAGAATTTACCGTCAATGATATAAGTGACACGGTTAAAACGCTCATAATTCCCGCTGTCAGCAGGGATCTTTACATACAGAACAGAATCCGTATAATTTATCAGCCCATTTATTATCTTATGAAAAACAGTCTTTGATGTATCCCGGCAGTGGGGATCAGCGGGTGAGCAATACTTATAGATAGCTACTGACGAATCCGTGGAGACATAAAAATACCCCATACCAAATAAAACCACCCCTTCAACAGGATCAGGAGGATATTCCATCGCCAGCAATGAATCTGAAACAAACCTCAGTGTATTACTGCAGCTTTCACACCTGGAATCAAAACCAATAAAACTATCCCCGGGCCGCTGTCCGCACATACTCATCCCACAGGTTACAAACAGGAATAACATAAAAATCTGCCTCATTGAATTATTTTTTATCAATGATGCTTTGCATATCCTGTTTTACATAATTTAAACAACCGGGAATTTTATACGTTACATAAAAAATTGCTCTGACGTTATTTTGCCATCTTTCACTGTATAGGTACACAACTCCGACATTTTTGTACGGCTCTTACCTTTCATAGTAATATCCATGTCCATTACCACTGCAAAAGAATTACCGGATATTAATGGCTCAGACACTTTATTATTATGCAGTTCTTCCACTGTCGACATCCATTTATTTATCTTCGCCTGTACTTCTTTTTTACCTTTTGTTTCTTTATCATAGCCGCCCATAGCTTCAGGCTCTATGCTTATAACATCATCTGCATACAATTCTTTTTGAGCCTGTTCAAACTCACCTTTACGGCAGTAATCTGCCAGCTTTTGTGCAATTGCTTTTGTTTCCATAATCGTTTATTTTATATACTTTCCGGAACAAATGCCATGCTGCTTTTTAAGCCTGCGTATAGCATGTTTTTTTGGAAAACATGGAGGAATATTGGGATGTTTTGTACACAATAGTACAGGCTGTAGTTTCTATACCTCAATAAGGGTAACAGGCTTTCTTTTTTGCAAATACAGTAAAAAAAGCCACAAACCGGCTGCAGTCATTATATGTTTTAATAAATGCCCGCTAACCAACCCGCCGGTTATTTTGAAAATGCCCCAATCAAAATACTCCAGCAGTTTTGCCACTGCATAGGCACCAAACAAAATAAGATAGCCCCATTTTGCACTGTAAAGTGACTGACCAAACAACAACAGCAGCGCCAGTAGCAGTATTGGTAAAAATTGTACCAATGCGTACAAACGAAGATCACCATTATGATGCTGCTCTCCGTATTGCCACCACACAATAGAAAATATGCCGGTTAATAAAAAAGGAATTAAACCAATACGCCCTGCCGTTATACTTACAAATTCTGCCAGGGCAATGCTGAGGAGGCTCATAAATGCAACGGTCATCGGCAGCCTGTCCCATACAAGTGTTGTATTCGTTGGATGGTAATGATACCAGGCAGAACCAAAGGCCACCAGCAAGACAGCAACAAAGAAAATATAATAAACTGCTTTTATTTGTGCAACCAAAACAATTTTATTACCCCATAGTTTTTTCAGTGCTGATAAACCAATAAATAAAAAGGCCAGGTTTGACACCACATTCCAAAAATTATCAATCGAGAGCAGGTTGCGTGTATCGGCAAAATGGTGGAAATGCTCATCCTGTGCTACAGGTTTGAGAAAACACAACACCATGATGCTTATAAATGACACTGCTGCTAATAAGCGTTTAAGTGTTTGTTTTGATAGTTCCTTTGGTATGATCTGCATTTATACAAACCTATTATCGCATGGCGACATTTCTTTTGACTATTGTCAAAAAAGCAAACGACAGCAACAAAAGAAAAACATAGCCATAAAATAATTAAATTGTCTTTTAAACTGGTGCTGCAATTTGCAGTTATTACACTTTTTAACCACAAAAGGATTGATATAAAATTGAAAAATTGCAAAAGATACATTGTTTTGTTTTTGTGCATTATTGCTTCATCCGTATCTGCACAAACCGCCATTATTGACAGCCTGCATAAGAACGTATATGCTGCAAAAAACGACCAGCAAAAGCTGGAAGCATTGTTAGCATTGTGCGAACAATACCAAAGCCTGCAAAGGGACAGCCTGGATCTGTATGCACCGGAAGTAGCTGAGCTTGCAGCAAAAAGCAACAATAAAAAATATAAAAGCCTTGCTGCCCTGGTTAATTCAAACTGGTACCAACGCTGGGGATGGGCAGACAGTGCACTGGCATTTCTTGAACCTGAGTTCAGCAAAAACCCGGTTGATAATTCAGAAACTCGTGATATTTATTTTAAGATATCAAGGGCAAAGGCAATGTCGCTTGGTTCCAAATCCCGGCTGGCAGAAGCGCTGGAGGTTTTATATAAAATGCTGCCGGAAGCAGAAAAATATAAGGATACGCTTACCATTGGCCTAACCTGCAATACCATTGGTTCCATTACCATTGCACGGCAGCAGCCGAAAGAAGCAATTGCCTGGATGCAGCGGGCCATTGATATATCCGGTAAAAGCAAGCGGTTTGAAGAAGTGCTGGCGCCTGCTTACCTCAATATGGCCAATGCTTATGTACAGCTTGGCAAGCCTGATGCTGCGGAATATTACATTCATGCAGGTCTCCCACTCTGCCAAAAAATACAGAACTTATACTATACCGCTACGGCTCTCCGCATACAAGCCAATATTTATAAAAATGCAAGAAAATATCCTGCCGCAGAAAAAGCATTGCTTGAAATGATGGCGATACGGAAGAAAATAAATCCTGAGAATTTTTTCGTGGAAGACAACCTGCAGCTCGCCGATTTTTATGCCAACTCCGGTCAGATTGAAAAGGCCATTGCCATTTGCGAAGAAAATTTAAACAAAGGTGACCTGCATAGTGTTTCAAATAACGAGACAAGAACTTTTAATAACGATCCTAAAATAAGGATGGATTATTTGGAGGTGCTTGCCCAATATTATAAACAGGCAAATAAATTAACCAACTACCAGTCTACGCTTGAAGAATTGATAGCTGCTAAGGATTCTTTTTATGCAGCCAATTCTGCAGAGGCCATTGCAGAACTACAGACAAAATATGATGTACAAAAAAAAGAAATAACCATCCTGCAGCAAAAAATTGACCTGCAGCGGCAAAACTTTATGTTCTATGGCTTGCTGCTGCTTACCAGCATATTAATTATTGCAGGTGTTATTCTTTTCAGCAACTACAGGAAAAAACAATTGCAGAAAACAGCACTGATGATGCTGGAAGAAAAAAAACAGGCAGGAGAAGCTATAAAAAAAGCGGAAGAGAAAGAACGGGTACGTATTGCATCCGACCTGCATGATAACCTGGGTGCTTATGCAGCGGCGCTTGTATCAAATATAAATTATATCGACATCCCGGATACCGATGAAAAAAACAGGACCGCTCTTGCTGAACTGGCCGGTAACTCCAATGCCATCATATCCCAGTTGAATGACACCATCTGGGTGTTAAAAAAAGATGCACTGAACCTGACAGCTATCAGCGACAGGATAAAAAATTTTATTGCAAAGATCAATAAAAGCTACCCCGACATGCAAATAGAGGTAAGTGAAAATATAGAAACAGATCACTTACTCCCCTCATCACAGGCATTTCACCTGTACAGCATTATCCAGGAGGCCATCAATAATGCACTGAAGCACAGCAAAGGCAATTTTATCCTCGTAAAATTTGAAGCATCCGGTTCATGGACAGTTACCATACAGGATAATGGAAACGGGCTGCAGGGAAATGAAAGAACAAAGAATTCCGGTAATGGCCTTAGCAATATGAAACGCCGGAGTGATGAAGCCGGCTGGTATATCAGCTGGACAAAAAGACCGGATGAGCATGGAACCCTGGTAACGATCCATTCAGCTGCTGCGATTTTATAAGCTTGCAGCGGCTGGAATAAAATCTATTAATAACTTATATTTGTTTTATAGCCAACCTGTTTATGAAGCAAAAATATCAACCCCGTTTTAAAAACACACTGATAGTTATTACAACGCTCTTTTTGCTACTTAACCCTGAATTGAAAGCGCAGCAATGCTGGAAAGTACTTTCCACAAAATACGGCCGCACGTTAGCACTGGATACTTCAAATAAACTCTGGGGTTGGGGCAGCAAAACCCTTTTAAATGTACCGCCCGGAACAAATGTAAACCCAAGCTTGCCTTATCCAATTGGTAATGACAGCAACTGGAAAACTGTTTCAACGGGAGCCGATGTTTCCGTAGCCCTGAAAAACGATGGTACACTTTGGGCATGGGGTTATTATGGATATAACCGCTACAGTTATGTTCCTGTACAAATTTCCCCTGATCATGATTGGCAGTCGATTTCTGCCGGCTGGTTTTTTTCTGCTGCAATAAAAGCTGATGGCACACTATGGACTTTTGGAGCCAATAACAGGTTTGGCCCGTTTGGCGATGGCACCCAAAATAACAGGGATACTATTGCACAGGTGGGAACGGATAAAGACTGGAAACAGGTTGCAGCAGCTAATACCTGCGGACTGGCTATAAAAACAAATGGAACATTGTGGGCATGGGGAAAAAATGCTTACGGTCAATTAGGTGACGGAACATTTATTGATAAATACGCACCCATACAAATAGGTACAGGTACCGATTGGAAATATATATCAAGTAATGATATGCATTGTCTCGCTTTAAAAACAGATGGTTCACTCTGGGGATGGGGTTATAACTATCACGGGCAAGTGGGCGATGGCAGCACCACTATGCGAAATACTCCTGTGCGTATTGGAGTTGATACAGATTGGACAAATATTGAAACAGGTTCAAGTCATTCACTTGCCATTAAAACAAACGGTACACTTTGGGCATGGGGTGAAAATTTAAATGGGCAATTGGGTAATGGTTCAAATGGCTATGAACATTATTATACGCCTGTGCAGAGCGGGAACGATAATCACTGGAAAACTGTTTTAGCAGGATATTTTCATTCCTATGGGCAAAAAAATGATGGTAGCTTCTGGACCTGGGGTTGGCATAATGAAGGAAGATTGGGAGATGGCATATATAACTCGGATATTTCACAAGATTTGCCTGAAAAATTGATTTGCCCAGCTGAGATTGCTTTGCCAATCACTTTATTATCCTTTACTGCGAAAAAGCAAACGACAGCAGTTCTGTTAAACTGGGAAACAGAAACAGAAATAAACTTTTCCAATTTTGTTTTAGAACACAGCAGTAATGGTATTGACTTTAAAAAAATAGCTGTGATACAGGCGTCAACCAATCCTTCTTTAGTAAAAAAGTATAGTTATAAACACACAGTTCCAAATAACGGCTTTAATTATTACCGCTTAAAAGAAACAGATAAAGACGGCAGTTTCAAATATTCAAAAAGCGCCGTTGTTTATATCAGTGGAAAAGAAAGTGCCATTTTCCCAAACCCTGCATCTTCAACCATTACAATAGAACATGTTGAGGGGTTAACTGCAATTGACATATTAGCTGTAACCGGTAACCGGGTACAACAACTAAAACCATTGCCAGGCAACCAGTATAATATTAGTATGCTTCCAAGAGGAATTTATTTTGTAAAACTTCAGTATAAGTCCAGCTATGAAGTACGCAGGTTTACAAAACAATAAATAACCTGTCTTGTTATGAAAAACCTGGCCCTGAAGTTGTGATCTATTTGCAAGGAAATTTACTCAATTATAAATTTCAGCGTTTGGGTATACTTCCCATCTGAATAAATTAAAAAATGTAAACCGCTCGAACAAATGCCCAGGTCTATCCTGGCGGAATATACATTTGCATCAAGATTCCCCACGCCCACACACCTTCCGGCCGCATCAGCAACCATTATTTTTTCCTTTCCTGTACTTAATGGATGATACAACACCAGGTTTTTATCCCTTACCGGGTTGGTTCTTATCTTAACTGATAAACGGAGATTGTTATGGATCGATACAACAGAAGAATAAGTTGCTGAACCATCTTTGTCAACTACTTTCAGCCGGTAAAATGCATTCCCATGCAGGAGCCTGTCCCTGTCTTCGTACAGGTAGTCGTTTGACAGTGATGCACTATCCCCTTTTGCTTCTATTTTTGCCAGGAATTCAAAATCATCTGCATCGGGACTATATTCCAGTTCAAAATGGCTAAAATTCAATTCACTCTCTGTTTTCCATCTTAGTAAACAACCCTGGCCATAAGCTGATCCGTCAAAGCCAACCAGTTTTAATGGAAGTACGCCGGTGGCAACAATGGCTGCTTCATAATACGATGTGTATGGCCCGGAACCACTGCCGGTAAGTGTTGCCAGCTGTGTATTCTGCCATTCACCCGATGGTGAGCTGAATACATTGTCTGAACTGGGGTTTTGCGGATCTGCCCCATACTGACTGTAAGGTGTATTCGAAGTTAGCAAAGCATTTTTTTCAGTAATGGGAACAGTGAACTGGGAGACCCTGTTTAAAACCCATCCATTGGATGTGCCGGCAGCGCCACCGGCATACACAGCAAAATGTATATGCCATGACCTGCCCGGGTACCAGCCGGGGAATATGGATGTAAAAGTAACTTCTCCATTTGCATCCGTTACAGCGGTGCCTCTTCCGTAAATAAGCGATGCATTGTTTGAGCCCGGTGAATTCTGGTTGCTATGACCGCTGTTTGTACCGCCTGCTGCATAATGAGAATAATAACCATGTGCATTGCAATGCCACACATCCACCCGGTAGCCACTTAATACACCACAGTTATTGGTTCCGTATAGCCTGATCGTAAAAGTATACGGAATACCCGCCATCGAGTCTGTTATATCATTTCGCCAATACATTGCATCGCCGCTTGGTAATGAGGGAAAGGGACCAAGTGTTTCTGATGGAACCAAAGTACAAACAGGCAGCAAGGCCGGGAGTTCAAAAGGATATTCAGTAACCGGTGGCAATGCCTGTTTATTGAAAGCGCTGGCTTTGCCCACCATGCCCCACCCTGCAGCAACCATACCCGAAGCCCTGAGAAAATCTTTTCTTTTCATGCAGTTAGTTTTTGAATGAACCTAAACTAAACAAATAACATGCATGGGTTGATAACAGGCGGTGAAAAAGGGTTTTCTCCCGGTGAATGGTTACAGGGCGGGTGAAACGCATTGAATAAAAGTATCGCCAATTAAATATGCTGCATTACCTCTGCAAAACATTGGTATGAATAAAGCCTTGCTTCCTGGTCGAAAATATGTGCCGTGGCCATTATCTCGTTTACCTGTGTTGTTTCCAGGAACAGCTGCATATTAGTTTTTAATTTTTCCCTGCTGCCGATAAATGAATACGCCAGCATCTGTTTTACCTGGTATGCTTCCGCTTCTGTCCAGATGCTGCTCATATCATCCACCGGTGGCTGCAACAATTTACGCCGGCCGCTCACCACACCCACAAACAACTGCTGCACCGATGTGGCCAGTTTATTTGCTGCCGCATCAGTATCAGCTGCCACTACATTTACGCAAGCCATTATATAGGGCGATTTTAATTTTTCTGAGGGTCGAAAATGTTCCCTGTACAACTCAATGGCCGCTGTAAACTGTGCCGGTGCAAAATGACAGGCGAAAGCATATGGTAATCCCATTGATGCTGCAACCATCGCACTTTCAGTACTGGAACCTAATATCCAAATGGGGATATCCAGTCCTTCCCCGGGCACGGCCCTTACTTTACTATCGCTGTTATCTGCAGAAAAAAAAGTTTGCAGCTTCTGGATATCTTTTGGAAAATTATGTTCTGCGCCAAAGTTTGCGCCCCTTATTTCCAGGGCAGTCAGCTGGTCGGTGCCGGGCGCCCTGCCCAGGCCAAGATCAATACGGTTTGGATACAATGATGCCAGTGTACCGAACTGCTCTGCCACAATCAGCGGTGCATGATTGGGCAACATAATACCACCTGACCCAACTCTTATCGTTCTGGTGCCACCTGCTATATATCCTATCAGCACTGCTGTTGCCGAACTGGCAACACCCGGCATATTATGATGCTCTGCAAACCAATAACGGGTATAGCCCAGCGCTTCTGCCTTTTTTGCCAGCAGCAGGCTGTTGTTAAAACTATCTGCTGCTGTTTTTCCTTCCAGCACGGTAGCAAGGTCTAATACGGAATACGGTATTTTGCCCATGATAAAAATGAAATTACTTTTACAGGTAACATTTTACAATACATAAAGTTTAATATCCAATATCTTTTTGATTTTCCAGTACGAAATAATTACGCATTCCGTACTTGTAAAAAACTATCACCAATTCACTATATTAGTAGTAAAATCAGTTTTTATTTTTTCACCCACTAAAGCATAATTATGGCACTCTGGATCGCTCTCGGCATTATCGTACTGCTCGTGCTCTGGCTCATTGGCATGTATAATGGTTTCGTAAAAGCAAAAATTAAGATCGATAACAGCTGGAGCGATATCAGCGTGTTTCTGAAAAAAAGGTTTGACCTGATCCCCAATCTTGTTAATACAGTAAAGGGATATGCTGCACACGAAAGCCAGACACTGGAAAAAGTGGTGCAGGCACGGAATGCTGCAGTGGCTGTTCCTGCAGGTGATGTGCAGGCTGCTGCCGAAGCCAATCAAAACCTTGGCGGCGCTTTACGTGGGTTACTCGCAATTGCCGAAAGTTATCCCGACCTTAAAGCCAATCAGAATTTCCTCGAGCTGCAAACAACATTACAAAGTATTGAATCAGATCTCACCAATGCCCGCCGTTATTATAATGCCACGGTAAGGGACTACAATACGGCCATACAGCAATTCCCGGGTGTCATCATAGCCAATGCTACCGGGTTTAAATCCCGTGAGTTTTTTGAACTGGAAGATAAAGCCGAAGCTAAAAACGTAGAAGTAAAATTTTAATCGTTGCCGGTGAAAAAAAATTGTATCGCATTTTTCTGCCTGCTATGTATAACACTGCAACTGCAGGCACAGGAATATTTTACCATTACAAGTTATAATGTAGGCGTAGTATTGAATAAAGATGCGTCGCTGGACGTGGTGGAAACAATCAATGTGCATTTCAATGAGCCCCGCCATGGCATCATCCGCTTTATTCCTTATAAATATCCTTTGCAGCAATTACCTGCCGGGGCAGAAAAGGCCAACCGCCAGCTGGAATCAGGCGGCTATGCACATGTATTGATCGAAGATATTAATGTGGATGGATGGAATTACAAGGTTTCCCGGGAAGGCGATTCAAAGGTGATCAAAATTGGATCAGGAGACAAAACTGTTGATGGGAACCAGCAGTATGTTATCCGCTACCGTATGCTAAATGCCATCAATTTTTTTAAAGATCATGCTGAACTGTATTTTAACATCATCGGTGATAAATGGGAAACCACCATTGACACGGTTCAGTTCAGCGTTTCGTTATATGATGCATTACCGGCAACGCCTGATTATTTCGTGGCGACAGGCCCCACCGGTTCAAAGGATAACAATACTCAATCTGTTTGGATTGGCAATAAAACATTTGCTGGCCGAACTACGTTACCGCTCAATTACCATGAAGGGGTAACCGTTGGCGTTAGGTTACCAAAAGATTTTTTAACGCAGCAGGATTACAGCCTGTATGGTATTCAATGGCTGCTGCTGCCTGTGCTGGCTTTCTTTACCATGCTGCTGGCATGGAAGCGCTGGGGCAAAGATGATAAACCAACGATACAAACAGAATATTATCCACCGGCAGGTGTAAGCCCAAGTGTGTGCGGTCATATTATTGACGATGTGCTTGACCGAAGGGACCTTACAGCGCTCATTCCTTATTGGGGCAGTGGCGGCTACTTGCAGGTAAGAGAAACCGAAAAAGAAGCACTGCTTGGCCTGGTAAAAAGAAAGGAGTACACATTTATTAAACTGAAAGAGCTCCCGGGCAATGCTGAAGATTTTGAACATACCTTGTTCAACGGGATATTTGCCGGCGGCAACGAAGTTCCATTGAGCAGTTTAAAGGATGTATTATACAAATCGATGAGTACTGCCACTACGCAGGCACAATCAAAAGTAATACGGGAAAAATATTATGTGAAGGGATCCACTGCAAGGGTAACATTATCTATTATCGCTGGCCTGTTACTGTTAGCATTGGGTATTATGATGCTGGCAATACAACCCAATGGTTATATATGGAAAGGCATTGCATTGATAACAGCCGGTATTATCGTTGTAGTGTTTGGGTGGTTCATGCGCAAGAAAACAGAAAAGGGAACAGCCTTGCTGCAAAAACTGCTGGGCTTTAAGGAGTTTTTAAAATCAGTGGAAAAAGACCGGTTGAAAGAATTTTTAAAACAGGATGAAAATTATTTTGACAAGATACTGCCCTTTGCCATAGTATTTGGTATTGCCGATACATGGAAAGATAAACTGGAAGGGCTGGATATTCCCCCACCTAACTGGTACGTAGGCAGCTACCACCATTTTAATACAGGTATGTTTATGGGCAGCCTCAACAGTTCGCTCAACCAGATGAGTGATACATTTTACAGTTCACCAAAAAGCAGCAGCAGTGGCGGCAGTTTTGGTGGCGGCGGATCAAGCGGTGGTGGCTTTGGCGGCGGCGGCGGCAGCAGCTGGTAGTTTTAAATAATCAAAGACAGCTATGTGCAGGTTAGCCTACCCTTCACCTCCCACTTCATCGCCATCATCCCCCAATACCGGCTCCACCGGGATGTTTTCATCTTTAAAACTTTCCTTCACCTCATTTTTTATTTCCTCTTTAAGAGGATCATGTTTATTTTCAACTGCAGGGGGTAATCCTTCACCCGGGCCTGTTTTACTCTCCGGCACTTTTTTTAAGTCCACCGGTTGGTTGATAGTATGCTGCATATTTTTTATTTAAATGATGAAAAAATAATCACAACTAAATAAATGCCAGAAAAAGATACTGTGAAAAAAATAAGAATACAAGCGTTGTGGATTATTAATAACCAGATTAGTGGCAGTATTCAGTATATTGTATTTCTTATTTTTAAAATAAACCATGCACCATGAACCAGCCTAAACGTTTGCAAATTGGCAAAGGCCAGATCAGCGGTTATATTTCTATCTTTCTTTCCATCCTGGCGCTGGTAAGCATTGTTTGTTTTGTATTTCCTGAAAAACTGACCACACCTGAATTCAGGGAAATATACACAGCTCAATCCATGCAGGTATTGATAAAGGTGGTAATTATTGCCTCTTTCATTTTTGCATTGGTGAGTTTATTGCTGAGTAAAAAATTAAAATGGGCACTGATCGGTTCAGGTATTTCAGGCCTGGCCATTGCTTTGGGAGCCTTTACTGTAGAAGGTTCAGCCGTACCAAAATCAAATTGGTATTTCGGACTGGACTGGATGCTGCTTGACCTGCTGCTGATGACATTGATCTTTATTCCCATCGAGTTATTTTTCCCAAAGAATAAAGAGCAAACAAAATTCCATGCGGAGTGGCGTACCGACCTCGTGTATTTTGTGATCAGCCATTTGTTCATACAGTTCTTCGGCATCATCACACAAAAACCTGCTATTGTTTTTTTTGGATGGATCGGGCTTGACGAGGTACATGCATGGATACAGCAACTGCCCTTTATTGTGGCATTGCTTCTTGCTTTTTTTACTACTGATGTCTTTCAATATTGGGCACACCGTATCTTTCATAACCATGTTTACCTCTGGCGGTTTCATTCAGTACACCATTCCACACAACACATGGACTGGCTTGCCGGCAGCCGTACTCATTTTATTGATATTTTTTTTACACGGGCAATGACATTTATTCCACTTTATGTGTTAGGATTTTCCCATGCCGTTTTTAACACGTATATTATTTTTATTGCCGTGCATGCTGTGTTGATACATGCCAATACCCGAATTAATTTTGGCTTTTTAAAATACATCATCACCACACCACAATACCACCACTGGCACCATTGCGAAGACCCAAAATATTACGGCAAAAACTTCGCCTCCATTTTCCCCTTTATTGATATGTTGTTTGGCACTTATTACCTGCCGGGCAATGTGTGGCCCGAAGGCACTGGCGTACATGAAGCACAATATCCCAAAGGCTTTATAAAACAAACCATCTATCCATTTACCAAAAGCCCTTTTGACAATGATTTAAAAATGGAGGAAAGGAGCGACCGGTAGACGGGAAACCGATTTTCAGCAAAGGCGGTTTGTTGAAAAAAATATTTACAAAATAGTAATACAAACCACGTGTGTATATGAAAAAATACATAACCTTCTTCCTGTTCTCCTGTTCGCTTTTTGTAAACAGCAAAGCGCAAACCACCAACCTGTTTAATGGTAAAAATTTAAAAGGCTGGCATGCAGATGTACCTGAAATGGATACCAGCAAAACAGCCATGTCGCCATTTATAGTACGTGGCAAATACCTGGTAAGCCTGGGCACACCCGGTGGTCATCTTATTACAGACAAACAATATCAAAACTACCGGCTGGTGGTGGAGTACCGTTTTACAGGAAAGCCCGGCAACTGCGGTGTACTGGTGCACAGTTCAACAGCAAGAGCATTGTACAGCATGTTTCCAAAATCCCTGGAAGTACAAATGGAACATAAAAATGCAGGCGATTTCTGGTGTATAGCAGAAGACATTACTGTGCCTGGTATGGAAAAGAGAAGAAAAGGACCTAAAGAAAACTGGGGTGGCACAGAAGGTAAAGAACGTAATATTAAAAACCTGACAGATGATTCTGAAAAACCTGCAGGCGAATGGAATCAAATGATCATTGAATGCGTAAAGGATTCAGTAAAAGTGTGGGTAAACGGCGATATGGTAAACTTTGGTTACCACTGCACTGCCACTAAAGGACAAATTGCATTACAGGCTGAAGGTTCTGAAGTGGAGTTCCGTAAACTGAAACTAACACCGGTTGCCAGGCTGAGTGAGGATAAAGCTTTTAAAAAATAAAGTATCAGCAAATACAACTTTTAGCAAACCTGCGTTTACAAAACGGGGAGAACCAAAGATCATTCTTCATAAATAACAATTATTTTCACCGGCTTATTCATAACTGATCCGCTTAAGGTAGTGGATTGCACACCTACAGCGATATTTCCATTATCAACATTTACTGTATACAAATAACCCACCTGCGTGGAATGCGGCAGAAACTGGTAAATGCCATCTGTAACAAGTGCGTTCACTGATAATATTTTTGACGGGACAATACCTGTTGGAATAAACTGGAAAGTATTTGGGCTGGCGGCCGGAGGTAACGTACCCGTAAGCTTTTTCATTTTTATATGTGGCGCCCCATCTGCTGTGGCACCAAGACTTGTAAAACCATTCACCTCCAGTTTTGCGGTGGGTGTATTGGTACCAATACCAATATTTCCATTTTTTAAGATCAGCATTGCATTGCTTCTTGCTCCAGCACCGGGCGTACCATTGCCGACATATAATAGCGGGTCAGTACTCACCCATTCATTATTATTTGAACCTGCAATACTATCATTCCATGAACCAAGTGCTATGGATGAAAATGCTTTTGCCTTTGTTGCGTAACCCAGTGCGATCGAATTAAGTCCCACACTTTCCCCGCCTGCTGACAGAAGACTGCCGGAATAAGATGTGCCCAGTATGGCAACACCACCATTGACCGCATAAGCACCGCTGCCAATTGCAATGCCACTGTTTGTTGCGTTACCCCCGGCAATGGCCACAGCGCCAAAACCAATGGCATTACTGTTACTACCTAGTGCCATTGAATTGATACCTGTCGCATGTGAATTAGAGCCAACTGTAACAGCATTGGTACTGTTGCTTGTTACAAAATAGCCAATGGCGGTGCTGTTATCCCCTGTCGCCAATGCCTTTTCTCCTATGGCTACAGCGGTTAACCCTGACGCCACACTCCTGTCCCCCATTGCCACAGCCGCAAAGCCGGAACCTTTTACCGCCCTGCCATATCCAAACGAAAACATGCCCACGCTATCCCTGTTCCATTCATTTGCTGCTGCACCACCTCTTACCGCTACTTTAGAAGGAATGTATACCCAGCCTGTCCTGGGTGTTGGTGCCGGGTCATCTTTTGGTGCATAAATAATATCATAGCGTATTTTAAAACCTTTGTAAGCGGATGGATTCAGCGCATTAGATTTAAAGCGTACAAACAACTGGGTGGCATTAAAATACCAGGTGCCGGTTTGTGAACCAGTAAGCTTTACAGAGTCGCCATTCGGTACAAATAAAATAAGGGAATCATACAGGTTTTCTACATCCATTTCCATAACCGTTACTTTTACAAGCAGGCTGTTATAATTATAACCAGATATATATCTTGTATAATCTTCATTATTACCATAGGGACCTGATGGCCCGCCACTGTCATATATGTAAGCCGAAGTATCTGAATAACCACTAAGCGCTGAATTGATATTATACGAAACCAGCGAACCAGCCTGCTGTCCCACTGTTAAAACACTGTCAGTTGTGATACTGTTACCTGATATTTCCTTCCAGTTACCATTAGAAAAATACCAATAACTGGAAGTATTGTTATCAAAAACGATGAGTCCATTGGCCGGCGATACAATGGCCTTACGTTGTGTACTGCTCAACCGGGGCATCAGCAATCCTTTATTGTTGCTGCTGATGTCCAGTACAGCACTGCTCACCGGCGAATTGGTGCCAATACCAACGCTTTGAGCGCTCACTAATTTTATTCCTGCTACAAATAAGATGAGTAATATCTTTCGCATACGTCTTTTTTTATCAAGTTACACAAAATAGAAAATTGAATTATAACAATGTTTGAAATGAGAAGCTACTATCAGTACGCAAAATGCAGCCTGCACGAATGAAGGTGGTCAATATTTTTTCTGCTGCTTTATATTAAAAAACAAGAATGTACAAATCCTGTAATTGCAAAAAGGGTAAAAGAATGCAAATAACTTCGGATCAGGCTGAAGCATACTTAAGGTATAAGCTAGCGCCAATATAAACAAACAGTAGGCTAAAGAAGAAATAGCTTACATTTTCATTTAGCCTCCCTTAGTATCTCGCTGTAACCTCTTGCAATTTCTGCGATCTTTTCAGCCTGGTCCAGCCCGTTAATTATCCTACGGGCATTTACATAATCGGCAGTCTCGCCAACAAAATAATTGGATAATTTTTTTCCGGTGAACCATCCGTCTGTCATTCCCTGGATGGCTATCTGGAAAGCAAGTATCTGGTTCTTTTGCACGGGCCGGTTCTGATATTAAATCAACCCCGGTAAGTCTTTTTGCTTTTGCATAATTGTTCCTGCCGGTTATCTGAACATATCCACGGCCATGATACAATGCACCATCGCCGGCTTTAGTATTGCCAAGCATCTTTCCAACGTTGGTTTGCGGGCCATAACGTTTATTAAAATAGCTGTCGCCACCCCGCTCATCAATGGGCCGCATGGTATGAGCAGTTTCCCATTTAAAAGTAGCAAGGCAATAGGCCAGCTTGCGCCGGTCCGTATCAGTATCTGTAAAACGGTTGTCTGTTGCTATTTTACCAAACAAAAAAGTAAAAGCGTCCACAAGATCGTTGGTTAATGGGCCAAAACGTTTTGTGTACCCATCTAATAGTTTGTTTTTGTTAAATACAGGCATAGGTAATTTTGAGGAGGTTAAGGTGAAATGCTCAACCAATATAATAAAAAATAAACTACCTGTGTAATTATCCAGGAATAAAAACAAACCGGTTAGCGTCCAGCAGCAGTTGCTGTCTCTATATTAATTTGCCTTATTTAAAATTCCATTCCTGATCTCCACCACAATTAACTTATCAATGTTAAAGGGAGATAAATTCAGTCCAAACTTTTCCGGTTGCAATACAAGCGCAAAACTCATATTCGCATTATACTTCGGCACATTACCATTTGGGTCTACAGCATTATTTTGGAGTACGGGCAAAGCAAAAGACAAATTGGTTTGCTGAACAATATCATTGATGCGGATGGTTGTTTCCATCTGGTAGGTTTTTCCATTATCCGCTGTGCTGAGAAAATCAATATTATCAACAGGAAAATGCCCGGTTAATTTTACTGTCAATGGCTTCCGTTGCTGTTCAAGCGAATCCTCTGTATCAGGATTTGGAACAATTGGAAAAAGTTCAATGGATGCTGTAAAATCATCCGTCAGGTCCCGTACACTCAAAACTGCTTTTGATTGCGCCATACTGGTTACCGTATCATTTTTTTTCAATGTCAGCAGCACATCGGTTTCAGCCTGCATTTGTGAAAAGCAGGGTAACGAAAAAAGCAATAAGCAAAAAATGTATAATGAGCGCATTGGTAACAATGATTGAGTTGTGATGATATAATCCCAAACAAATATAGACAGAATGTACATGCCTGTGGTTGCAATCACTGGATAGATTTCAAATTCCATGATGTGCCACATAACAGGTGAAAGGAAAATAGCTGCATTGGTTTACTGGCTCTTTTTGAGAGACAGGAAAACTCTTTCACCATCAAAGCTTTAATGAAGAATGGTAAGCTTCACTCCTTCTTTTACAATTAAAGAGGCGCCATCGGAAAGTTTCAGGCTCCGTATAGTTGTATCATCATGTATTACAAGTGTACCACTGTCAATAATCACATCTGTATTTTTATTCGGTACTTTACCACAGCTCCAGTTACCAGCCGACTCCCAGTTAACATCAGCACCACCAATCCATTTTGAAGCATAACTAAGCAAAAAAACTTTATTATACCCACTGTCAGTAGCACACCAAAAACTGTAACCACTCCAAGAAGCAGGTATGCCATTCAAAGTCATTGTTATAGTGTTTTCACCTGTATGAATATTTTCAATGGTGCTCTTACTAACCAGCGTATCAAATCCTGACTGTCCCCTGTTAATCATCCATGCATAAGTATTGGCTGTACGGTTTGATGTTAGGCTGATATTGGCACCGGGACAATATTGTATTGTGTCAACAGATACCGCTTCATGATTCACGTGCACCGTAATAGCAGCCCTTGGCCCCTCGCAAACACCACCTGCCACCTGGCTTACATAGTAAGTTGTATTGCCCTCAAACAATGTAGCTGGACGGGGAGCTTCAGAAGTTCCAAAACCATCTGCAGGCTGCGTGTACCATAATAAAGTATTGCCTTCTGCAGCAACAGCAGTTAACTGCGGAGGTATTTGAAATTGATAAAGCTCAACAGGTGAGTTAACCGTTGGCGCAGTCGGCACATCATATACTGCAGCAAAAGCAGCGGCCGGGCTACCAGGCCCACAACCATTGCTCAGGTCTTCGGCAGTTACATAGTAAGTAGTGTTAGCCGATATAACAGGCGTAATAAATCCATTCCCCGTTGCGATAAGTTGTGTTAACCCCAAGTCTGCATACCATCTTATTATACTGGATGGGCTGCCACTACTTACTGCATTGAACTGAACAGAGCCTGGACCACATCTTGATACAGCGGCGATATTGGGGGGTGTGGGCACCGCCAGTACGGCTAATTTCAGAGTCGCAATTGAATCGCAGCCGGCTGCGTTTTTGAGCACAACAGAATACATCCCCGCTACAACGTATGAATTACCATTCCATGCGTAGGGCAACATGCTGGAACATACCATTATATCAGTAAAACTCGCCGTTGCAGCACAGGATTGGATATAGGTAAATGCCACTGTCATCGGGTCCTGTATTTTACCCGGCACTGTTACACTAACACTGCCGGTTGCACCACTGCCAACAACCGCTGTAATAACTGCATCAGAATTTACAGTAAATGATAAAGCATTTATGCCACCAAATTTTACCGCCGTAGCGCCGGTAAATCCATATCCATTAATAGTTATCACATCATTCGTTTTTCCTGATGACGGGGCAATACTCCCAATCCCGTAGACAGGTGTGCCAAGAGGCACTTGTTTGTTTGTTTGGGCAAATAAAGCAGGTACAAAAAATATCACTGCTAAAAGGAGTGAGTATCTTTTCATGGTGGTGAGGGGTTTATTAGCAACGTAAAATAATAAAAAAATATGATATTGATTGATGAAAACCATCGTGTATAAGAATGAAGATATCCTTTGCTTATTGCGGACAAGGCCCCACGCTTTGCCTGTTGGCCAGGAAATGGTATTGGATGGAATAGGTAAATGCTGCATTAATATGCTGAAAAAATCGCTACCGCAATACAAAAGCCCATTCCCCGTTTACATAAATACCCTTTGCAGGGTATATTTAAAACAACCAGATCATTCATCTTGCGGTACAAAAATTTCACATCTATGCGGTTCATTTTCCTCTTTGTAGTATTATTCAGCTGCGGCAGCAGTATTGCCCAAAAATATCCAGACTACTGGAGCAAAGAAGAAATAAAAGAAGATAAGTGGATAAAGAAAATGCAAAAGAAAATTGATAATGGTGATGTGGTGGCTACTTACGAGCTGGCGGAATATTTCATGAGCGACAATACATACAGGGAAAGAGCTTTTATACCCTTACTGCAAAAAGCATGGGCTACCGGTAAATGCCCGGAGTGCTGGGAAAGAATTATACATAATATTTGTGTGCAACGCAGTTACAGCCGTTATCCCGGCCGTGTGGATATTGAAAGAATACTTGACACCACGGGTAAGTGCAGTGCCAGTAGTGTACGGCTGGCGAAGGAATTCAGAATAGGGATGCATGCCAAAGGGCCTTTTTTAGATTCAGCTGTTTATTTTGCAGAGCGGGCAGCTAACCTTGGAGATAGCGCTGCGATGTGTTTTTTGGGAGAGACATATGAATACCGTAACAGGCTGTTTCCGGAATTATGGTATTTTGCTAATAAGGATAAAGCATTGTTCTGGTACAGGGAAGCTGCTGCAAGAGGCAGTAAAGATGCAAAAGAACGATTAGATATTCTGGCTAAGGCAGCAGACAGCTCTTTTGAAAGAGGCATGGCCGCATACAACGCAAAAAAATATAAAGATGCCCTGTATTGGTGGGAAATATGTGCCAAAGGTAATAATAGCGGTGCCGCATACTTTAATGCCGGGCTTATTTATTACAATGGTTTAACAGATGGCATGCCAGACAAAACAGGAGCAAGGATGTCATTTGAAAGTGCTGGTTACAATGGAATGGCAGAAGGTTTTTATTATGCCGCACAGATATGGTGGTCCGAAGGGTTTGGCGGCCCTGCCATGGAATTGTATCAAAAAGCAGCAGATATGGGCTACAAAGGTGCTGCACAGGCAAAGGCTGATATACAAGCTGAATTAGCAGCTTACCAGGCACAAAGAGACAGGCAAACAGCAGCTTATTTAGAATCCTTAAAACAACAAAATTCCCAGCCTGCTTATTCAGGTGGCTCCACTACTAAAAGTGAAAAAATACAAAAAAGGTGCGGTGCCTGCGCTGGTTCCGGGAAAACACATACCACTATTTATGGTGGACAGAAAGGCCCGGGCAATACCACCTCTTTCGGCAGCTACAGCAGTTGCACAGCCTGCGGCGGAAAGGGATATACTTACTAGTTAGTATATCCCTTTGCCAATATGTAAAGGCGAATGCCGGTGTCTCATACTCCTGTTATTTTATGAAGTGGTAACTTTTTTATAGAAAACTCTGTGGGCCGTTGGTCGGAGACCAGACGGCGGCACTCACGGGTGGAAATGTTGGCTTACGAATGAATTATGGAACACCCACGGCGGCGAAGGAGTTTTATAGTTTAGATAAGCTTACACCAATGTGGGAGAGGATATGCTTTTAATCATAAATCGACTTTTGCCTAATCGTGAAAGACATATTAACTGCATAGTTAGGTTTATTCTCATGTCGAATAAGAATCCCTCTTTTCTGCATCTGCGTAACAACCATCCTTACCTGACGCTTAAAATTTTCAAAACCATTTAAAATATGGGCTTTACCTGCTTTCTTCCAAAGCGTATCTCCAATTTTGTTTGCGCTCGGATACTTATTTTTAGAATAATTATTAAATTCATAAATACAAGTCAATACACTACGGGCCTCCACAGTAAGTGCATCAAAATCGGCGCCGAAGAGTTTGCGTAATTCAACATTGAATTCCTTTTTAAATAAATTCCGGTCTAATACATATACCGGATAAAGACTACTGCTACAAGTGTGTTTTACAATTAAGCGGCCGTCCTCTAGCGAATTAATTGCATCCAAATGATTATTATCTTTTGTCAGCAATATAGTGTATCTGTCATTTTTATTTTCAATTTCTGATTTATAAAAATATGACAATACCAATTTTTGCTCCTTGGTTATATTATCACCATTGAGCGCTTTTTCAATATACCCATTGTATGTTTCAATTAATGACTCCATTTTTTCGTCTAGCAATTTGCCTCTTTGTATTATCAAAGAAAGTTCATCATTAGAATGAAATTTATAATAAGGAAGATCGGTACTATTTGATAAGCATTCATTAGTTAGAGTAGACATACCTAGTCCTTTACCTTCCCACTTATCAAACACTTTTAATATTTCTGCTAATCTCGGGTTATTTGCCTTCGAGTTTCCGGGAATTATCCTTCTAATTGGAATGATATTGTCAATATCTTCAACTAACAATTGTTTTTTAAATCTTCCAGGATTTCTTATTTCAATATATCTACCAGGAATAATATTGATATTTATAAATTTATTAATTCCATAATCCCTATGAGCAAGTGAATTATTTACAGACTCTCTTATTAATCTAATAGGGTATTCTGGAATGCTTGAGCCACCAGCTTCAGAAGTTATTGCGACTTTAATATTTTGCGATATGAATGCTATACTTCGCTCCATAAGCGGCAGGATATTATCCTTAATAACCTTTTTATTTTCGGCTATCTGAATTCCAGTATCTACATAACCATCAACTTGGCCTCTACTTCCCAGCAAATCTTCGATATTACTACCGCAAACAAGTATACCTAAAATAGTAGGACTAAGATTTTTATCAATAAAACCTTTTCTCAATAAAAAAGAAGTAGAACTTACAATATCAGGTTTAATATTTTCGGTCCGGATATCTTTATTTAAAAGATGAATGTATTCATTAAGCTTATTTACATCAAGATTAGATAAGGTTGTATTATTTACCGGCTGTAACTCTCTTGCATTTTCCAATTCTATTTTGTACTCTTCTTGAGCTTGGATTTTGTTTACAGATACTTTATGATCACCAGTTATTTTTCTTTCGTAGGCATTCTCTCCATAGAAAATAAATTTCTTGTCTTCAGGAAGTTGATCGATGTATATTGCCAGGACATTCTTCCCTAATATTTCATGCTCTTCATAGGCTGTGATATATTCTTGAAAATTGTCTTTCTCTTTTTTACTATTTAAGAATTCCTGCCCAATTGTTTTTAATTTTTCCTCGTTTGTCTTATTGAAGCCAGTAATGATATATTTTTTTTCCTTTTCATCTTCATGGATACCTAAAACAATAATTCCACCGCCGGTATTTAAAAATGCACAAGCAGTTTTAAACACTTCTTTCCATTCTGATGCGGAATGACTATTATCCTTAAAATCTAATTTATCATTTTCTATTTTTTCGAATTCGCCTTTTATAATACAATTTTCTACACGTTGAAGAATTTTCTCGATTGATTTCATCTTTTTGTATTGCCTATTTTAATAAAGGTACGAAATCAAGTAGTTTTTTTTGCACAAGCATGCTATTGCCTTTTAGTACCGGCGGGGTTTTCACTAATGGCTCCTAAAACTAAATATTATTTCCGTGAAACTCCGACGATTAAAGGAGTCTAATTTTTTGTACCCCACTCTGCAACTTCTATCCCTAAAATTAATCATTCTCATTGAGGATAATTAAACGCCGGGGGTTCGCCTAGAAAGACTTTATGATGTACAGATCGTAAAGGCGAAAACCACTGCCGGTACAGGCTACTCTAATTTTTTCGTCCCGGCGGGGTTTTCACAATATACTCTCGAAAATTAAATCCCATTTCCGTGAAAACCCGACGAATAAAAAAACTTGAAACTTCAATAACTCACTTTGCAAAGTTTGACATGCCCACTATTGAAATTAGCACATTACAATTGAAGACACAGTCAACGTCGGGGTTTCGTCAAAAGAAATCTTTATAATCTGTAAATCATAACAGCGGAAACCGCCGCCGGGACAGAATTTTATATTTATCGCTTCGACAAAAGCTGAATAAAAGATCCTGTACAAGTGATCCGATAGCTATTGGGTGACACAACAATGCCGTCAACTGCACTAAAGCTAAGTCAAAAGTTAAAAATAAAAAGGCCGACTTTACCAGCCGGCCAATTTTTCAATTATATTATTATCCATTATTTCTTATTTCTCCTTCCTTCCAAAATCCGATAAAAAGACCTGCTCCGAATTTCTTCCAGCGTAAGGCCTGTTACGGTTGCTTCTTCTTCGGTAATGGCACCGCAGTTGATAGCTTTTAAAAAGAAATTAAGCAGGCCCTGGCCGGTAGCAGCATCATCAAATATATCCCCGGTGAGGGTACTGATAGCGGCACGTTCAACAAAAGTTTTTAGACGGAATACCGCATCGCTGTAACTGCTGAGAAAGAAATTATAAGTAGCAGCGTACCGCATGGGCAGCTGTGCAGGGTTCAGGTCCCAGCCCTGGTACAAACCATTGATAAGTGAATGTGTACTGTGATTAAAACCAATACGCCAGGCATTGTGTACACTCTCCCTGTTCTCTATGAGCTGCTCGGTACTGAGGTTGTCGCCACGGTGCGGCGCCACGGGCATTACATTGGTGGCACCATCGCTGAGAAAGATACCGGTATGCGCCAGCGCCACTTTGGTCATGTGGTGGGCAAAGTCACAAACACTGTGCGCCATAGTTTGGTATTTGGCAGTAATACCACAACTGGCAGTATAATCGTACGTACCAAAATGTGCATTGATCAAACGCCCCTCTCCTGCCCGTACAATACGCATGAGCGGATTGCGGCCTTCGTCATCCATAATAATCTGCGTGGCTTCCACCATGGTCTCCATTTTAAGTGTGCCTGGCGCCAGGTTAAATTTCTTTTCGAGTATTTCAAAAAATTTTACCATCGTGGTTACCTGTTCAGGGATGGTTACTTTCGGTAACATCACCACGAAATTAGCCGGCAACTTACCATTGGTGGCAGTAAGTAATGTTGTAAGGAATATATCGAGTGTGCGTACACCTCTTGATTTCAGGTCTTCTGTAAATGGTTTTACACGGATGCCGATAAAAGGAGAAATGGTTCCATCTTTCATACCTTTTGCCAGTTCATTGGCGGCATTTACCGCCGTGGCATCTTCTTCATCATTGGGACGGTTACCAAAGCCATCTTCAAAGTCAATACGGAAATCTTCCACTGCTTCAGCCTTCAGCTTTTTTATTACTTTATTATAAACAGAATAAGCCAGCCAGGCGGGTTCGTCCTTGCGTTGCTCCTCTGTCATGGCATCTAACTTCTTTGTCAGTGCATCAATATCTTTTTCTATTGTTGGAAAATGTTCGTGGTTCTCCAGCTTTAATACATTGGCCAGCACGACAAAGTTAGGCGCATAGGTCTGCAGGCTTTTTAAAGCGATGTCGCCCATTTTATTAGTGGTATCACTTTTAAAAAGGTTGGCGCCGCCATATACAGTATGCACCGGCTGGCGGTCTGGTTTATCACCTGGATATACTTTTTGAAATTTTAAATTGGCAGTACCGAGTGTGCCCAGTAACGATTCTTTTTCTGCGTCTGTTATTGAAAGATTCATGGTTATTTTTTTGATTACACGAATTGCTTTTTATTATTGGAATTATGATTTGCAGGAATGCTTTTGTATCACTCGAATTGGCAAACTGCTTCATACCTTCTTATTCCTTATTTTTCATTTCTTATTAATTTCTTCATTCCTTCACTTCTTAATTTCTTAATTATTTAACTTCCCCTGTATGTGCTATACCCAAAAGGATTTAACAGCAAAGGCACATGATAGTGCTCTGTTGTTTTTATTTCAAATACAATGTCCACCGTTGGATAAAACGATTCTGTCTGGTTCGTATCGAAATAGGATTTCACATCAAAATTCATTTTATAGATACCAAGTGGCAGCAGGGCATCCGTTTTTAAAAGATCAGGAATACGACCATCGTCGTTGGTGGCACCCCTGGCGATCTTTTGCCAGTCCTGGCCTTCTTTTGCATAAAGAGTGATGGTAACATTTGCTGCCGGTTTACCTTTCGTGGTGTCTAAAATGTGGGTGGTGATCTGGCTCATGATAACAATTTTTGTAAGCGTAGTTGGGTAATTTTATTTTGTTCGTCCATGGCGTTCTTTATTTCTTGTTCATAGGTATTGGGTAAACGTGCCTGCAGCAGCGCCAGCATTTGTTCTGCTGATTTGCCCGTGGCAAACACGATGAATATAAAACCAAATTTCTTTTCGTAATCCTCATTGCCTTTTGCAAGGGCCTGTATGGTTTCTTCTGATGCGGTATTAACAGCACCCTGTTCGTTGCCTGCCCATTGTGCGGTGGAAGCAAATTTTTTCTTCAGTGATTCTATATCTCCAATTTTTGGATGATGGGTAAATGCTTCGAGCCAGTCGGCTTCACTGCATTCATACCATTGGTCTTCTGCATCATTTAATAACTCCACCATATCATCAGCAGGAAAAAAGGGAAGCATCTTTTCCACCCAGGTTTTGCTGCCGCAGCATTTTAAGAGTTCTTCTTTAAGCTGCTCTTTTGGTAATATGTTCAGTTCGTGTAATGTCATTATTCTTATCCGCTGGTTATTTTAATTTCCCGGTCTCGCCTCCACTGCCGGCGGGCAGCGTAACTGCAGCGCCGCTGCGGCGATAATTTAAAGGGTAACAACCACATCCCTGCACACTCTTTTTAAAATTTGCCATTTAAAATAATCACACAGTTGTTGGAAACCTGTTTACGTTTTTATAATAGATATATACAGCCGGCTCTTTGCCCATTGCGGTAAACCATTGCTGGCAGTAAGGCGCCATCCAGATGCTGTCACCTTTTTTTATGGGATACCACTGGTGATCGAGCATATACACGCCCTGGCCCTGCAGGTACATCAGCCCATGTTCCATGATATGTGTTTCCACCATTGGCAAATGACCACCACTGTCGTAAGTAAATATATTTACTGCCATATCCCATGATAAATTATCCGGCAGTAATACCTGCAAACGCAATGCAGGATCGCCTAAATATGAAGGTCCTTCCACTTTCGCAGCATCACCGAATAATACACCCGGTGTTTTATGCCCGGCAAGGTGTTCATATACTTTATGGAAAGTGAGTACCTGTGTACCTTCTTCCATTGACTCAAACTTGTAGGCTTTTTTTATGGGCACATAAACAAACTGTCCTTTGTCCAGCACTTTTTTCTGTCCGCTTACTGTTGCCTTGCATTTTCCCTTTACGATGTAGAAGAACACTTGCGAATCTTTTGTTACACCGATCATCTTTCCATCTTTGGTTAATGTAACAAAGGTCTGGCAAAGATTGGCACCCATGGCTTCATTGATGATCACGTTCACAGTACAGCCTGTCCAGCCGGGCACACAACTGTTGATATATCCATCAGGTGCAATCACTGCATGGTTTCTTTTTACGACGGTTCTTGTTAAAGCGGAGATTTCCATTTCTTTAATTATGAATGATGAGTTATGAATTATGAGTTGTTTGCAAGCTGCCGGATAAAATTGTCTGCTACTTTTATAGCAGCCGCAATATCTTTTATTTCTGCATTTTCAAGCGGGTTGTGACTGATGCCTTCAAAACATCTTACGAACAGCATCGCCACAGGCGCTACTGTGGAAATGGGCACTGCATCATGGCCTGCACCACTTACCAGCTCCACCAGTTCATAGCCAGATGCCGCAATGGAACTTGTTAAAGCAGCCGTCATTTTCTCACTGCAGGTCACCGGTTTTGTATGTTGCACGGGGTGCCATTCAATAGCCACATTTCTTTTATTGGCAATGATAGCTGCCATACCTTTTATAGATTGTTCAGCAGTTTCGAGCACCACTTCATCTGCACTGCGCAGGTCAACACTGCAGATCACTTTTCCGGGTATTACATTGCTTGCAGCGTGCGGAATGTTCAGCTTGCCTACTGTTGCCACTATCTTTTCTTTATTATGCAATGCAAAGTCTTCCATTGCCAGGATAAATTCTGCAGCAGCACTCAATGCGTCTTTACGCATATCCATCGGCACGGTACCTGCATGACCGGCCATACCTGTAAAGGTTAATTCTGCACGCTTTTGACCAGCAATGGCTGTTACCACGGCAACGGGTATGTTTTTTTCGTAGAGTACCGGTCCCTGTTCAATATGTATTTCAAAATAACCCAGCCAGCTGTCCCTGGCAATGGCATCATTGGGAATCCGTTTAACATCGGCATGCATAGAGTGGAGTACTTCTTCCAGTGTAATACCGGCTTTATCTTTTTTATGCAGTCCACGGTTATCAAAAGACCCAGCCACTACTTTACTTCCTAAAAAAGTAGTGTGAAAACGCACGCCTTCTTCATCACTGAAAGCGATCAGTTCAATATGAAAAGGGAGTTTAGTTTTTGATGCGATAATCTGCTCTATGATATCCAGGCCCATGATCACACCCAATGGTCCGTCAAATTTGCCGGCATTCACCACCGTATCAATATGTGATGCGATCACCAAAGTTTTTGCAGCAGGATCATCCGAGAGCAGCCTGCCACGTACATTACCGATATTATCGGTCCATGTTTGCAGGCCGGCAGCTTTCATCCACTCAAATACCAGTTTGCTGCCCTGTATAAAAGCAGCTGTGCCGAATGTACGGGTAACACAACCTTCTTCCTCGCTGATGGAAGCCAGTTCGTTTATCCGCTCCATTATTTTTGTGGCTCTTGCTGTATGATCATTTACAACAGCAACCGTTACAGTATCAGTCATGATAAATAATCTTTCCTTTATTGGCGGAGATCACGCCGTTATCAAAAACTTTTTCACCACCGAGATAAGTTTGTTCCACCACGCCATATAATGTTTCACCCATGTAAGGTGACACTTTATGTTTATGATGACAACTGTCGCCGTCCACCACAAAAGCTTTTTCATCATCCATCACCACCAGGTCTGCGTCATAACCGGAAGCGATCTTTCCTTTGCAGTCTGCTTTACCTGCCAGTTTTGCCGGGTTTTCGCAGAGCCAGCGGGCAATGTCGCTAAAAGTACAATTTCTTTTTTTAGCCGCCGTCCACAACACAGGCATTGCAAATTGAATGGAAGCAATACCACCCCAGGCCTTCATAAAATTACCGCTCTCAATTTCTTTTAATGAAGGTGTTGCCGGTGAATGATCTGTTGCCACCATATCAATCAAACCGTCTTTTAATGCCTGCCAGAGTTTATCATTGTTTTCTTTTTCACGGATGGGCGGCGCACATTTAAATTGTGTTTGCCCATCCTGTATATCTTCTGCATTAAAATACAAATAATGCTGGCCGGTCTCTACGGTAAGGGGTAAGCCTTTCTGTTTTGCAGCTGCAATTTGTTCCAGTGAATCTGCCGATGACAGATGAACAATGTGCACATGACAGTTGAATTCTTCGCACAAACGAATCATCATGGCAACAGCATCATCCTCCCACTTTTTCGGACGGCTGTTTAAATAGTTGTTGTAAGAGCGCTGTTCGTTTGGTGTTGAGCGCTGTTCATTATCGGTGAGTTCGCAATGCACCAGTAACGGCAAATGATATTTTGCAATGATGGGCATTGCTTTCCTCAAATCCGCTTCGGTTGCATTTGGGAAATCGTCTATCCCTGAATGTGTGAGAAATGCTTTAAAACCAAGTACTCCTTTTTTTATCAAGGGTTCAATTTCGTTTTCATTACCCGGCACTACTCCACCCCATAAACCGACATTGGTATATAATTTATTTTGAGATGCTTTTATCTTCTCATCAAATGCTGCTACCGTTGTTGTAACGGGAGATGAATTGAGTGGCATATCCACCAGCATAGTGATACCGCCTGCTGCCGCAGCTTTGGTCGCAGTTTCAAATCCCTCCCACTCGGTACGCCCGGGATCATTTATATGTACATGCGGATCAATAACACCCGGCATCAATAGTTTATTACCCAGTTCGATCATTTCAATACCATCTGTTGAATGCAATAACGGCAATACCGCAGTTATGACACCATCATCCACTATCACTACTGCTTCCTTTATGCCGCCGGGTAATAAAACTCTTTGACTATGAAATGCTTTCACTGAAAAATCTTTAGAAACGCTAAAAATACAAAACAAATTTTTAAATTGTGGCTTTTATCAAAACAGAAACTGCAGAAAAATGGTGCATGTGCTCGTTTATAGCGTGCTGGGATTTATACTGGTGATGCTGGTGGTAATGACCTACCAGTTTAATGCCCTGCACAAGCGTTCCCACGAAGAGGATGCGCCTGAAGAACAAACTGATAAGCTCTCCCTTTCACAAGGCTTTATATATACTTCGCTTGTATTGATCATCATATTACTTATTGCCTATACCTGGTATATTGTAAAAGGCACACCCTACGAGGGACACCTGATGGAATGGCTGAATATTATCGTCCGGCTGATGCATATTACATTTGGCATTGCCTGGATCGGCGCTTCATTTTATTTCGTATTCCTGGAAAATGCACTGAACCGCACCAAGGATGTAAGGGATGAACTGGCAGGTAATCTCTGGGCAGTGCATGGCGGGGGTTTTTATTACCTCGAAAAATATAAGATCGCACCAAAAACGATCCCCAAGGAATTACACTGGTTTAAATACGAAGCTTATTTTACATGGGTATCCGGCTTCAGCCTGCTCTTTGTAGTGTATTATTTTAATGCGAAAGCAATGCTGATAGATACCAATGTGCTGAACATAAGTTCGGGTACAGCGATCGCTATTGGCATTGGTTCTTTTATTGTTGCCTGGATATTATATGACCTGTTATGTAAATCACCTTTGATAAAAAAACCGCTGGCATTTGCATTAGTTGGTTTTGCCATCCTTGCAGGCTTTGCATATTTCTATGCACACGTATTCAATGCAAGGGCGGCTTATATACATTTTGGTGCAATGATCGGTTCATTGATGGCGGCAAACGTTTTCTTTGTCATCATCCCTTCACAAAAGGCGATGGTTGCAGCAGGAAAACTTGGTCAACCCCTTGATCCTACACTGGGTAAAAAAGCGTTGGCAAGATCGCTGCACAATAACTATTTTACCCTGCCGGTCTTGTTTGTGATGATCAGCAACCATTTCCCCAGCACTTTTGGCAATAAATATTCATGGGCTGTGCTGGCGGCGATTTCACTGGGCGCCGCCGGGGTAAAGCATTATCTTAATTTAAAAGAAAAAGGCAAATACAATGTTTACATACTTCCGGTTTCTGTACTGATCTTACTGTCGGTTTGTTTTATGACTGCACCAGCAAAACCAGGGGAATGTAAAGAGCAGGTAAGCTTCACCGTTATTAACAATATCATTCAAACAAGGTGTGTGCAATGCCATTCGTCCAAACCTACAGATGACGTTTATACAGCTCCGCCGAATGGCGTTGTGTATGATACACCTGCAGATATTGTAAAGAAGAAAGACCTGATCATGCAGCGGGTGGTTATTACCAAAACAATGCCGCAGAATAATAAAACAGGTATTACACCTGAAGAGAGAGATTTGCTGCGCTGCTGGATTGAACAGGGTGCCAATACAAAATAAGATTTATTTTACCTGGAATTTAATAAGTGTGTCGGACCGCATCATGCTGTCATGACTTCTCTGAAGGTCTGCTTCTTTAGTTTTAAATTCTTCCAGTATTTTTTGAGCATTTGCTCTTGCCCTGTCTGCATGCAGCTTCATTACAGCAAAGAACAGTACACCCACCAGTGCTGCGCTGACAGCAGTAATAACAACATTTCTTTTTTGCTTTTCCACCTGTTGAGTTTAAGGTTACATTTGCACTATCAAAAACATTTATTATGGATTGGATAACGGTGGTTGGTTTCGCAGCAGCAGCCTGCACTACTTTTTCTTTTTTGCCACAGGCTATTAAAACCATCCGTACTAAAGATACATCAGGCATTTCATTGTACATGTACCTGCTGTTCTCCGTTGGCACATTACTCTGGTTATTATTTGGCATCTTCAGTAACAATATGCCTGTAACCGTTGCCAATGCCATCACCTTTGCTTTTGCGGCTATTATCCTGTATTACAAAATAAGGTATTAACAGCGCTTTTGTTTTCTATTAATGAAAGCTTAGTACACCCGGCACCACCAGGTTTTTTCCTGTTTGAACCGTAAGCTTTGCACCGGCACTGATGGTTTGTGTAACATTCAACAGGCATTGTCCACCTGCTGCATGGTTAATGATGATCTCAGATCCTGACGGGAGTGTTGCCGGCGGTATACTGTTATTAACCCAGTTAGAAGCCACATTCCAGTTACCATTACCTGTAAATGTATATACTGCTGAAATTGGATTGGATGTTACAACACAGTTGGTGGAATTGCTATTAATACTCAGTCCCCATCCCTGCAAAGCTCCGCCATCACCAGTGTTGTAATCTGTAACAGTTAGGGTCCAGGTACCTGTACTGTTTTGCCCGTTAAATGCCGATAACAAACCATCAGGCTTATAAGTAGTTCCGTTAGCAGGTGGGCAGGCAATGGCTGTTGCCGCCTGGTCATCCAGGTTTATATTAAAATTCACGTTTGCCTCTGGAAAACATATTGCATCAAACAAATTAATTGTTGTACCCGCCGGGCTGGTCAGCGTAAAGCCCAGGTCACTGAAAAATGCATGATTACCCCTGAGACCGACAATGTTTACATCTGTGATGTTGCCCCCGAGTGTTGCCGGTATATTTATTACCGAGGTAACCACAACCGCACTTGCATCTGTAATTGTTTTAGGCACATCATAACTTAAACGGCAACTGTTGAGTGATGTTTTAAAACGGCTTGTGCCAGAAGCTGCACTGATAGTACCGCAGCTGGATACTGATTTTACCCGCCAGTAATATACACTGTCTTCACCCAAAGGGCTGGTCAATGTGTAAGGAACAGCTGTAATGCCTGTGACAACTTTTGTAAGCGGCGTAAAGGTACTCGATGAAGAAATTTCAAGGATATAAGTGCTTGCACCTGCAACAGTACCCCAACTGAATGTTGGCACTACCGAAACTCCAATAGCATCATTGGCCGGCTGTGAAAGCGTGGATGGGACTGCAGCACCATTATCAATGATAAATACAATATCCCTTGTTTTTACAACGCTCCCGGCAGTGCCTGTTACCCTGACTGTATAAGTGCCGGAGGCAACACCCTGTATATTATTTAAAGTAACCGTAGTGCTGTTACCCGGTGTCAGCGGGTTCGGGCTGAAACTTACCGTAGTACCAGCCGGGTTGAGGCTTGCAGTTAAATTGATGCCTGTCGTAAAACTTTTTAACGAACCTGTTTTTAGCGTACCGGCAACGCTGCTGGCAGAACATACGCTAACAGCTGCAGGATTATTAAAAACAAAACTTGCTGTTGGCGCTACCTGTATCGAAAAATTGATATCAGACATGTCATAAAAAATATTACCAACTGCTATCACTCTTATCCTTGCGGTTGATGTTAGATTGTTGGGTACCTGAATCTCTTCTGAACCATCATTGGCTGTATTGGAAGCAAGCGTAATGGGAAATGTAAGCCCCCCATCTGTTGACAACTGGATATTTACATTGGCACAACTGATGGGTGCAGCGTTCGTATTGGCCACATTCCAGCTAACCGTTTTAAAATCGTTCACATACCAAACAATGCCTGAAGTATTGGGAGATGTTACAATAAAAGGACCTGCACCGGCATTCACCGTCACCTGGCTCTGGTCAAAACAAACACCACCGCCACCGGCACGGTTATCCCTTACCGTTAGCCTGAAGTTCATGGTACGTGCATAAGACGGCATTACTTCACCGATAGTTGTTGTATCTGATTTATTAACAAATGCCAGCCTTGGAAAGTACCGTACACCTGTTGAAACCGGCGGGAAAGACCGGAATAAAGGCGCATTACCAGCAGGATTACCGGATGGACCATTAGGTCCGCCAACATCCACCTGTTCCCAGCTATAAGTAAGGGCCCCTGCAGCATCATTTGCATCAGTAGCCGTACCTGTGAGTACAAAGGGTGTGGATTTGGGAATAATATAATCTGTACCGGCATTTACAACAGGCGCTGTATTGCCCGTGGAGGTAAGGGTACCGCAACCGGAGCCGGCGCCACTTGTACGATAGGTAGTGATGGCATCAAAGCTTACCGGGTGAAACTGCGGGCTGCTGTTTGTCTGCAGGTTATCCGAAGAGCAAACACCTGCATAGCCCATAATAGTGGAACCACTACCCGGCTCCGCATTTTGATCAAATGCTGTCGTTCCACAAGCACTGCCATTATTAAATGAATGATCAGCCTCAAACTGGTGGCCAATTTCATGGCATACATAATCAATATCAAAAGGATCACCAGTAGGTGTTGGTATACCGGTGGTGGCCCAGGCTTTGATTGAATTAATACAAACACAACCTAAGTAAGCATAGCCATAAGTGCCGGTAGTAAAAGAATGACCAATATCGTAATTTGCATTCCCGATCGCACTGTCTATCTTCTGCTGGCATTCGCCAGGCTGAGAGCT
This sequence comes from Ferruginibacter sp., assembly GCA_047600665.1. GTDB lineage: Bacteria > Bacteroidota > Bacteroidia > Chitinophagales > Chitinophagaceae > Ferruginibacter. The sequence goes on along the minus strand of JASGKJ010000001.1, from coordinate 89,909 downwards.
TCCGGCCATTACATAAGGGTCATCATTTGCACCATAAATGGTTTCACCATTCACTACCCTTGTTCGTGAAAAAGGATCATTGGAAGAATTGGTAAAAATAGCATTGGTTTCATTGGCCACCAGTGTCAGCCTTATATCCAGTTCTTTTTCGTAAACAGAATTTACACGGTTTACAGTAGTGGTGATCTTTGCAAGCACCTGCGCTTTTGTGGGATTAGATAAATTTGTTACAGCCTGTGCATATTGATAAGTACAGGTAATAGCCAGCCGGTAGGTGCGTAACTGGCCAGCTATACACTGGGATGCAAGCGGTGTTCCCGGCAGTTTTGCTGCTGCATTTTTAAGATCTTTTACAGGTGGTATCTCAGTAAAAAAATTCTCCTTGCTGAAATCTTTTTTGAAATAAGAGATATAGTTTGTTTTGGTGGATGCATCGTACGGATCAATAAACACGTTGCCTGCAACAGGGGAAAGAATCATAGCATGAAAACCAAATTCTGTCCAGTCGGCATTCAGCGTGGCGGTTGGGTCATCAATCCCCTGTCCTGAGTAGGTCTTTATATTGGGATGTGCTGCTGCCAGCTCAGGCTCCATGATGGAAGTCTCCCATATATGAAACTTTGCTATATTACCATCCGGCATTGGTATCTCCATTACCGGCGCAATGGCCTGGTTACTGATCTTATTTTCTTTAGGCACATTCTTTAAAAAGGAAGAAAGGGCCAGCGTATCAAGCTTTACTGTACGTATCTTCCTTGGAACGATCAGTCTTTTTTGATCTGCTTTTTTAAAAGAATTTTCTGCTGCATTACTGAAAAAACCATTCTGTGATCTTGCGGTAATTGCAAAGGCACAGGAGAAGAGGGATAGCAAAAGGTACTTCTTGTAAATCAACTTCATACAGCTTTGTAAATTTTATTTATCAAGGCCCGTTGGTTCTATAAAAATAAGAAATAAAGCCTGATCTTCCCTCATTAAGCAAATATTGTGCTTATTCATTTTTTTGAAAGGGGAATTCCCGGGGAATATGAAAAAATCAATCTTTATTTAGTATTTCAAGTATCAGCCTGCTCACTTCTTCTGCCCGGTTATAAACCATAAAATGACCGCCACCCTGGATCTTATGTGTGGGAGAAAGTTTAGCGGAAGGAAATATCCTGTCCCGGGTACCATGAATATGATATACTACCGGCGGCTGCCAATCATTTTTCCAGTTAAGCACCTGGTTGATGGCCCAGTTCAAATACACCTGGTCAACTGTTTTACGGTAATGTCTTACCAGTATTTTATCTTCCGGTGTTTCCACGCCCATATTCCTGTCTTCAATTGGCTGTAAGATCCTGAAAGAACGCATGGGCAGTATCCTGTTTAATTTAAAAAGACCTGCCAGCCGCATCCAGCGGGGCAACTGGTGAAAAGAGGGTATGCTGGAAATAAGGATAATTTTTGAAGGATTCACCAGTTTGGAAATCTCAATACTCATCATACCGCCAAAAGAAAGCCCGGCGATGACCGGGTTGGGTTCTTTTATATGTTCACTCATCCGCTTTGCATAATCCCGGATGGTTTCATTTTTAAGCGGCGTGAGCCAGGGCAGGTGTACTATTTTGTGACCGCTAATTTTAAGCCGTGAAAAAATGCGCTCGTCTGCACCAAGCCCACTTATAAGATAGATCGTTTTCATAAAAGTGCTTACCTATTTTTTGGGCAATACATAACTCTCCACATCATCCTGTGTAATAACTTTTGATGACAGGATCACCAGCCTCTCCACTACGTTCCTTAATTCACGGATATTACCCGTCCAGTTGTATTCTTTCAGCATTTCCACCGCTTTCAGTTCTATGGCTTTTTTCGGCTGACCGTACTCGTTAGCGATCGTCTCCAGGTAAAAATCAATCAGGGAAGGCACATCCTCCCTTCTTTCATTTAACGAGGGTACATGTATTATTATAACACCAAGCCGGTGATAAAGGTCAAGCCTGAAATTCTTTTCATCCACTTCCTTCAGCAAATCTTTATTGGTGGCAGCAATCACCCTTACATCTACATTGATATCTTTATCGGCACCCACCCTTGTTATCTTTCCTTCCTGTAAGGCCCGTAATACTTTTGCCTGTGCACCATGGCTCATATCACCAATTTCATCCAGGAAGAGTGTACCGCCATTGGCCTGTTCAAACTTACCAATACGTTGTTTAATCGCAGATGTGAAGGAACCCTTCTCATGACCAAAAAGTTCACTTTCAATCAGCTCACCGGGTATGGCTGCACAGTTCACTTCCACGATTGGGCCGCTGCTGCGCCCGCTTTTTTCATGTATCCATCTTGCCACCAGTTCCTTACCCACACCATTTTCACCTGTGATCAAAACACGGGCATCAGTAGGTGCCACTTTTTCAATAGTATCTTTTATTTTTTTGATAGCAGGGCTTTCCCCCACCATTTCCTGCACCTTGCTTACTTTACGCTTTAACACCTTGGTCTCGGTAACAAGGGTTTGCTTATCAAGCGCATTGCGTAACGTAATGAGCATGCGGTTGAGGTCAGGTGGTTTGCTTATATAATCAAATGCGCCTTTTTTAACCGCTTCTACGGCTGTTTCAATGTTTCCATGACCGCTGATGACAATAATAGGCACATCCGGGTTCACCTGCCTTGCTTTTTCCAGGAATTCAATCCCGTCCATTTTGGGCATCTTTATATCACAAAGCACTACATCAAAAAGAGTGGAACTGAATTTTTTTAAACCCTCCTCCCCATCAGCCGCTTCCTCAATTTTATAACCTTCATAGCTTAATATCTCCGCCAACGTTTTACGGATGGCCTTTTCATCGTCAATGATTAAAATACTCGTCATTATGGTTTAACAATTTTTTTTATGAACAAGGTAATAGTTTGCATCTCCCTAATCCACGGTAAAAATACAGTTTATGAGCTACAAAACACTGCCTGCAACCCTGATACTGCTTTGCCTTTCGTGCAAAGTAAATACATCTGCAAAGGATAGAGAAAAGAAAAATCAGCCTTCACCGGTATTTGCCGGGCCGGAACTGAATCCTTATCCGTTTATCAACTCCATCCCGCTGCCTGCAGGTTTTAAAAGAATAAACAGCGACAGTAATTCCTTTGCACAATGGCTATTGCATGTTCCTTTAAAAAAAGATAAAACGGTTCATTTGTTTAACGGTGATATTAAAAGAAACCAGTCTGCACAATTTGCTGTACTGGATATTACCGTTGGCAACAGGGACCTGCAGCAGTGTGCCGATGCCGTAATGAGACTAAGGGCCGAATACCTGTATGATAAAAAGAATTTTTCCCAGATATCATTTTCAGACAACGAAAAAGGTGTTTACAATTTTGATCCACCATACAACAGGGAGCATTTTCAATCTTACTTAAATAAAGTATTTGGTATTTGTGGATCAGCCTCTTTATCAAAACAATTAAAACAAAGCAATCTTGCCAATATAAAAGCAGGTGATGTATTGATACGGGGCGGTTTTCCCGGTCATGCTGTGATCGTTGTGGATGTGGCAGTAAATGATGCCGGTGAAAAAATATTTATGCTGGCGCAGAGTTATATGCCTGCACAGGATATACACCTGCTGCTGAATCCATCTGCAAAGGAATTATCACCCTGGTATGAAGCAGATGATGAATATTACATTGAAACGCCCGAGTATCTTTTTACAAAGAATGAACTGAAGCAATGGTGAAATATTACAGGTTATCTTTTCCTGCTGAATGATGAGATAATATTCCAGGTGCTTTTATCCGTATCAAAAACACTGTTTAACCCCTGTTCTTCCGGTGGCGGATCGGTCATATAATCATCCCCATCCTTCCACCAGTAATGGCCTGCCGGGTTTGCCCTGCCAGTACCTGCAAAACCCCAGAAGTTACAACCGCCAATATTTTTACCGGCCTTTCGGCTTTTATCCCAGGCTGAAAAAACAGCATAATAATATTTATCACGAAGGATGGTTGTTGTACCCGGATCAAAAGCCTGCTGGTCTCTTGGCAAACCAAATTCTTCTATCACCAATGGTTTATGCAGGCGGCCCGCCACTGCGGCATGTTTACTTATATAATCATTTGTGTTATTGATAACCTTTGTAAAACTTTTTTGGACAGATGTATCGCTGAACCAGCCCCAGTTCTTTGGCCATATATGTATAGTAAGATAATCGATTGCTTTTGCGGTATGCCCTGATTCAAATGTCTCTAAATCTTCACTACCCATGGCGCCTTCGTTGCCGGTTGTTACCAGGTGATTTTTATCTATTGATTTTATATAGGCAGCAACTTCCTCCATCCATTGTTTCCATTGTGGTACAGCCTGCACACGCATGGGCCTTGGTTCATTAGCCAGTTCCCAGGCCATAATTGCCGGGTCATTCATGTATTTTTTGTGGGTGATGCTGTTCGTCCTGTTTATAACCAGCTTCAATTGTTCATAATAAGCACCGGTACATGGTTTGCAACTGTAAAACTTACTTACTATATCCCTGTTCTCATCCCAGCTTAATTTGCGCTGCATTATACTGTCTGGTAATAATCCATTCCAGTTGAGGTATTGCAAAAAACCGCCAGACCATTCCCAGTTATTACTTAAATAAATTACTGCTTTCATTTTACGCTTGCCCATTTCATACAACAAAAGATCCAGTCCTTTTAATAAGGCAGTGTCAAAGAAGCCTTGTTCCGGTTGCAGGGATGGTGCCACCCTGCTTACACCGTTTACCTTACCGGTGCCCTCCACCCCTGCCAGCACCCGTAAATTATTTACACCTTTTGAATGCAGGAAGTCAAGTTCCTTCAGCAGTCTTTCTTTACCACGCATTGTATCACCGATCGTTCCGAGCAAGGCACCATACCAGTAATTGGTACCGATATAATAATATGGTTTGCCATTGAGTGTGAACTGCTGACCTTTTACCCTGACAAAGGAAGATTGAGCTTGAAGATTCTGGAACAAAAGACAACAAACAGAAAAAACTGCGAGGTATTTTTTTACTGGCATTACTTACATATTTTGGGGTAGCATTACCCGTTATATCAAAAATAATATGCTGGTGGTATAGGTTTGTAATATTATTTTAACTGTTGCTGACGGTTTTTTTCATCTTCCCTGTAGAAATTTTTACTCAATCATTTTATTTCCGGGTTTCATAAATATTTTTCTTTACATACAACATTTTAAAAAGCAATAAATAAATTAACTTGGTAGCATTAGTACCAAAATGATCTATGCCTGAGAATACGCAAATAAACAATGGTGCCGGCTGGTTCAGCAAGGAATTTCTTCAGTCTGTAATTGACAGCTCACTCGACATTATCCAGGTTTTTAAGGCAATAAGAAACGGCGAAGGCAGGATCATTGATTTTGAATGGATCGCCAATAACCGTAACGGCATAAAACAAAATGGTGATGTGATCGGCAAAAGCGCCCTGCAGCTGAACCCTGGAATGGTACCATCAGGAATTTTTGCCCACATGGTGGAAGTGGCCGAAACAGGCGTACCCTGGGTGGAAGAAAAATATTATTCCTATGAGCAGTTTAACGATCAATGGTATTACCAGGCTGTTGTAAAGCACGAGGGAGGTGTGATGATGACAACCCGTGACATTACCCTGCAAAAAAAAGCCGAGCAGGAGATATTAAGACTGAAAGATGAACTGGCAAAACGTGCAACTGATAAATACCTTACCCTTTTTAATTCGATTGATGAAGGTTTTTGTATAATAGAAGTATTATTTGATAAAAACGAAAGCCCCTGTGATTACCGTTTTCTTGAAGCAAACAAAGCTTTTGAACAACAAACCGGTCTTACAAATGCCATTGGTAAAACCATGAAAGAGCTGGTACCTGAACATGAACAGTACTGGTTCGACATGTATGGTAATGTTGCTAAGACGGGTGAACCTGTAAGGTTTGAAAATGCTGCAAGGGCACTTGGCCGCTATTATAATGTATATGCTTTCCGTATTGACGAATTTTCAGTAAATCATGTGGCTGTTCTTTTTAATGATATAACAGAGCGGAAAAAACTGGAGCAACAAAAAGAAGACTTCCTGGGTATCGCAAGCCATGAATTAAAAACGCCGGTTACAAGTATCATGGCTTATGGCCAGCTGCTGGAACAAACCTTTACAGAAAATAAAGATGAAGAAAGTACGCTCTTTATACAGCGTATGAATACGCAGGTTAAAAGACTTAACAGTCTTATCAGCGACCTGCTTGATACAACCAAGCTTGCAGAAGGACAGCTCATACTCAGCTGTGAACACTTTGATATTACAGAACTGATTCAGCAACTGGTGGAAATACTGCAGCAGATGGCAAAAAAACACCATCTTAAGATAGAGAATGAAGGAACGGCTGTAATACATGGCGATAAAAAAAGAATAGAACAGGTTATTACCAATCTTCTTTCAAACGCCATAAAATATTCGCCGGAAGGAGGAGATGTAATCATTAAAACAGTAACACGAGTAAATGAAATTGAAGTAAGCGTTACCGATAGCGGCATAGGTATCCCTGAAGCATCACAACAAAAAATATTCACCCGTTTTTTCCGTGTGCAGCAGGGCACACTAAACTCTTTACCCGGGATGGGCCTGGGGCTGTATATAACAGCGGGTATAGTACAGCGGCATGGCGGCACTATCAGTGTAAAAAGCAAACCAGGCGAGGGCGCTGTTTTTACATTTACACTTCCGTACAATAAAACTTTTTAGCCGGAAAAGAATTTACTGGTTCCGGAGATAAATAGTAAATGCAACAAGCACTTCATAAAAAGTGTGACCCAGATCACCTTTTTTTTGTGAGCAGCCTCCTTCCCTGCGGGTATTTCCAGTCCTTACCTTTACACCTGAAATTAAAAAGATAGTAACTATGGATTTACAACTTAAAAACAAAAAGGTCTTTATATCAGGTTCTACTGCCGGTATTGGATTTGCCATTGCAAGTTCATTTGTAAAAGAAGGCGCCGTTGTTTACCTGAATGGCCGCAGTGAAACAAAAGTAAAAGAAGCCGTTGATAAGATCAGTACAGATACACCCGGAGCAGTGGTGTATGGTATTACAGCTGATCTTGCCACCACGGCCGGGTTTGAAAAACTCCGCAGCGAATTACCCGCAGTGGATATTCTTATCAATAATATGGGCATTTATGAACCAGTGAACTTTTTTGACTCAACAGATGAAGACTGGCTAAAACTCTTTAATATAAATGTAATGAGTGGCATAAGGCTTACCCGTTTTTATATGCCAAAAATGCTTGATCAAAACTGGGGACGTATAATTTTTATTTCCAGCGAATCGGCATTGCAGGTACCTACAGAAATGATCCATTATGGCATGACAAAAACCGCACAACTTTCCATTACCAACGGGCTGGCTCAACTTACAAAAGGAACAGGTGTTACAGTTAATTCCATCCTCCCGGGTCCAACTTTTTCTGAAGGTGTTGAAAAATTTATCGGCGACCTTGCACAGCAGAGAAACAATACCACGCAGGAAGTGGAACACCAGTTTTTTTCTGAAACAAGACCACTGAGCCTGTTGCAAAGATTTATTACACCGGGTGAGATAGCAGCCACCACATTATTTATCTCAAGCCCATGGGCTGCGGCCACCAATGGTGCTGCTATCCGGGCAGATGGAGGTATTTTAAAAGGGTTGCAGTAAGCCGGATAGTATAACCACCCAACAATGTTATTTTTATATGATCACAAAAAAATCGTTGTCATTAAAAGCAATCTACCGTTTTACCGGTCAGCACCTGATATGGTTGATCCCATGGATGCTGATAGTAACTGCAGGGTTCTATTTTACACACAGTAAGTTTTTTACATTACCCTGGTTGCCGCTTTCGGTAATAGGAACTGCAGTTGCTTTTTACGTAGGTTTTAAAAACAACCAGGCTTATGACAGGCTTTGGGAAGGCAGGAAAATATGGGGAGCCATCATCAATAACAGCCGGATGCTGGGGACCATGATCAAGCATCTCCGTACGCAAGAGGGCACTGCTACTGCAGCAACTGAAGCAGTAAGAAAGAAAATCATATACCGTCATATTGCTTACATATACCAGCTCAGGCAACAATTACTGGAGCCAACACAATGGGAGCATGCAAGTCTTGCCTGGGTATTCGGGAGTTTTAATAAGCGGAGACAGGAGAAAATTCTTAAAGCGTATGAGCAGGAACTGCAGCAGCTTTCACTGCAAAGCTATTTATCAAAAGAAGAGAAAGACCAGCTAAGTACTTATAGAAATATTGCCACTCATTTGCTGGACAGGCAAACAGCAAGCATCCAGCAGTTTTTTCAAAGCGGGGAAATTAATACAATGCAACAGATGGAATTGCAGAAGATCATTAACAGTTTTTATGAAGAACAGGGAAAAGCTGAACGCATTAAAAGATTTCCGCTGCCCAGGCAGTATGGCGGGTACGGTTTTGTATTCGTTTGCATTTTTGTATTCCTTCTGCCATTTGGTATTGTGGGCGAATTCAGTAAATTGGGTGATGTGTATGTATGGTTAAGTGTACCGGTTGGAGTAATTGTTGGCTGGGTATATGTTGTAATGGAAATGATCGGCGATTATTCAGAAAATCCTTTTGAAGGCTTACCTAATGATATACCGATGTTATCCATCTGCCGGACCATTGAGACAGACTTGCTGCAAATGATCGGGGAACAAAATATACCGGCACCAATACAACCAAAGCAGCATATATTATTCTGATAAACAGTTGTCCTGTAATTTTTCCGCTGGAAAAATGCAGGTACTCATTTTAGTTAGTTAATCAAAATTAAAAATGAAAGCACTCATCATCGGAGCCACCGGTGCCACCGGTAAAGATCTTGTAAATGTATTACTGCAGGATACCGGCTATAGCGAAGTTGTAATATTTGTACGACGTCCTGCCGGCATCATTCATCCAAAACTAAAGGAGGTAATAACCGATTTTGACAACCCGGGAAAAATAACAGCATTTATAAAGGGAGATGTTTTGTTCTCCTGTCTTGGAACTACGCTGAAAGCAGCCGGCTCAAAGGAGAAACAGCAGCATATTGATTATGATATCCCTTTGAAATTTGCTGCTATTGCCAGGGAAAACGGGGTGCAGCAAGCAGTTCTTTTATCAGCTTATGGTGCAGCTGCAACAAGCAAAGTGTTTTACTCAAGAATAAAGGGAGAACTGGAAGTAAAGATGGAAGGTCTTGGCTTCAATTCATATAGCATATTCAGACCAGGACTATTACTCCGCCGGGATACAGACCGGTTGGGTGAACGGCTGAGCGCCGGAATATTAAAGTTGCTGAACAGTATTGGTTTGATCCGGAAATTCCGCCCAATGCCCACTCCTTTACTTGCTGAAAAAATGGCAAAGGCGCCAAAGATCTTCACATCCGGGAAACATATTATAGAGCTGGAAAATATTTTTACGTTCTAGTATTGCCGGTTTTATAAAACGAATTACGGCCTGGTGCCGGGACGCCAGTCAAAGAAATGCCTTTTTATGTCCGGCCATCTTTTGAAAATACTTTCGCTGCCCCTGTCCTTTAAGGAAGACTTTAGTAAACATGCAAAGTGAAAGGCGCTAACGTCAAAATTTCTTTTTTCCTTCTTGCAAATATATTTGTAAATGTTACTGAATCTCCTGCATTCAGCGATAGCAACGCAGTATTAAGCTCCTTTGGAAAAGTGTCGCCAATAATATTGAATTGCTTATACAAAGAAGTGTCGCCAAGCATTATAACTACGGAAAAACTGTCTATTTCAGTTCGTATTTCCTCGTGTTCATTTTCAACACGAATGTACTGCTGGGCTGCCAGTACATTTTTTTTAATTTTCCCTCCACGAGAAGGTCCAACCCGTGCAACTGGAGGTGGGATACGCTTAACCCGAAATGGAGTTGCACCTATTTCAATAAGTTTACCATTTTGCCTTTTATACAAAGTGATGTTTGCAACAAAACCAGAGTCTGAATAAAAGATGTACCTGCATCCAGCACCTGTAATTTTCCCAATGCTGCTTTTAACAACTAAATATTTACAAGGACAATTTTCCGCAGTTATAGTCAATGGATTTTCTACGCCTATATAAAGCACATTCATCCTGTCTGCTGCAACAGCAAAGTTTTGCGCTGTCGTGGTGGCGGCATCCAGCAGCAGAATAAATGATATGAATAAAAATTTCATTTCCAGCGATTTTCTATTAATTGCTCCTCCCCTCTAATGATTTTACAAATCCTTTGCTGAAGGACGTACGATAAAAGGGGAACTCACCCCGTCTAACTTCTTTTGATCAGCGTCGAATGCAAATGTTTTATCTTCCAGTGTTCTTTTTGTTTCATTAAAACTACTGTTTCTATCCATTGCATTATTACTTCTTTACTGTCCCTGGTAATTACTGAACGAAGCCTGTAGGTTACCCATGCTGTATTTTTATCTGTTTCGGTATCGATAAAATCAAAAGTGTTGATGCGTTTAAAATCGGCAGCTGTATTGCTGATGATTGCTTTATTTACCAGGGTATCCATATTCCAAACCTGGCCATATTCGTATAAAGTAATATCGGCAGCACAATCACTTTTAAGGCTTACTGAATCTCTTTTTGCTAAATCGTCAAACATTTTTATAATCGTTTGCTGTACTTCTTGCTGATCTTTTGTCAATAGCCGCTGTGCATGTGAAAATGTTGAAAGAGAAATTAAAATGATTAAAAAGGATATTTTTTTAATGGCCATCATTTTCTTTTGATTTCGTCAAAATTGTAAATATTCGAATGTATATGGAACAACGGGCAGGGCTCTATGCTGGCTGAATTAGGATTCCATCCGTTGATTGAAAACACATTGTTTAAGTTACGTATAAATGATAATAGGTATTCAATCAGTCCAACTGCCTGGAATGCCATTTAATTTTAATCTCTTTTTTGCCAAACTATCCAACCATTTGCCTGAAAGCTTGTCCATAATATAGCCTAAAGATCGTTTGCCTTGCGAGCCCTCTGCCCGGCGGTGTCCGTCTGCGGAGTCAGCAATCAAATGCTGATTGTCTATTGTTGTTAAGCTGTCAATAAATCGATAGTCTTCTTCCGTCAAAATTGGCTCAGTAAACCCGCTATAATCGCTATTAATAATTTCCTGAACTGAGGTTGAATTGTTATAACTCTTTATCAAAAGTTTCCGTAAATAAGTCAGCTTAAACTGGTCAACATAAATGGCTTTGTATTGTGTTTTTAAAGAAGAATTCTTACGGGTTGTGTCGCAAGCAGAATACAAAATTGAAATTGTGAAGAAGATAAAATAAATGACTGTCTTATTTGTACCCATAAAATATGCCGTCTGCCGATAACCGTTGACTCGCTTTTTAATAAAGTTAAATATTAAGAACCAAAACCAGGCTTTACTTGTCAAGCCCCAAACCACAGTGCAGCGGAATTACCACTGAGCGTTGTTTCAATGTCATGCCCCACTATTGTCCATGCCACTATTGTTATGCAGCTTTCGTCAACGCTTTAATAAATTGGTTCTTATAAAAATCGGAGCGTTAAACTTTAATGCCATAGTTGTAGCATCAACAGGCCGAGCAATAAACTCAACTGTCCTATTTTCCTTAGTACAAATTATTTTTGCTGTATAAATATCGTTCACTAAGCTGTCAACTATAGCTTCTTTTACTGTGAAGCCAAATTTTACAATTGCTTCCTGCAAAATATCAAGGGGAAGTGGCATTCCTGGCTTCAATTTTTCTAAAGTTATGGCAAGAGTCTGAGCCTCATATTTACCTACCTGCATTACAAGTTGAATTGTTGTGTCTTTCATTGCACCAAATGTCAATTGGAATTCTTCCCTTTTGTCGGAAACAGTCAATAATGATAAAACTTGAACTTCGGTTTTCGCTGTTGACAATGTCATTGCGTTGGACTGTGATTTGGTCTGTCCACAGGAATAAGTGGCAGCTGTCATAATTATTAAAAGGATGATATAGATAGCTGGTTTGGTTGTCATAAAATTGCGTACAACGAACAGGTATTGCTGATTGATAGAAATTAGTATTCCGTCTGCCGATAACCGCTGCTCCCTTTTTAATAAAGTTAAATATTAAGAACTAAAGCCTGGCTTTATTCATCAAGCCCTAATTGCAGTGCAGCAGAATTACCGCTGCTAATCGCTCCAATGCGAGGCTTCACTATTGGCAATACCAATATTGTGTGTTGGTACATTTATTTATGAAAACCGTCATTGTCATATATCAAAGCTGGTTTTCCTAACTGAGATAAGCAACTGTCATTGCAACCTCCGCAACCTCCAAAATCCTTAAAACAATCTTCTTTGTTTATTAATTCCAAAGATGAATAGTCATAGCTATTTTGTCCAGCAAATTGGTCAACAATTAGTAGCCCCTTTTTTGCATCAATTGTGTCAATGTAGAAATATAGATTTGACTCTAACGAAACATAAGAAGCTTTCATTTCTGCTTTTGTCTCACTGTTGAAAATTGTGATTGTCTTGTCATTATTGAAGTCTTGAAAGCCAAATATGTCCGTGTCGACTCGTAATTTAATTTTGATAATGTTATCAATTGTATAACTGCTGTGTCTAACCCAAAATGTTTCCCGGACTCCTTTGTAAATAGGGTAAAGTAGTAAAAGGATTATCAATAATATTTTGTACTTCTTTTTCAATTACTGTGTCAGGCTTGTTAGCCACGGAATGTCGTTTTGTATGACGCATAACAGGCAGGGCTTTACGCAGGTTGGGAATTGCTATTCGTCCGCCCACAACCGCTGCTGATTGAAAAATGATCTTGAAATTAAGAAATAAAGATCAAAGTTGTTTGTACTGCCCGGACCACAGCCTGGATTTGCAATTAGCTGATATTTGCTGATCAAGCCCAACTTGCATAAAACCCAATGCTGGCAGCAGGCTTGTTGAAGAATTACTTCCTAAACAATAATGCAGGGATAATTGGCCAGCCAAGCTCTACCCAAATAACAAAAAATGATAAAAGATAGTCACTCCAACTCTTTTTTTCTGTATAAAAATACCTTGCACCCCGCCATGTAGCTCTAAATTCCCTTTCATGTATTCTCCATGAAACCATTGCAGCAATTATGAATGCTAAGGGAGCAATAATAGGTAATGTCAAGAAACCATAATTTACATTTGTATATTCTCCTGGGGATGAAAAAATAGCATAACATAAAAAAATGACTGTGGCGATACCAAAACAAATTAATAGATATCTTTTATCCATCCCATGGTCGAGGAGATAAATTAGTATTCCTCCGGAAGCATAACCATATATTAAGATTAGTATGTCTAATGTTGACATCGTTGCATTTCTATTTCGTTGAATCGGGTTAGTTAAAGCTTGCTGCCAACTCTTAAATATACGCAGGTTTATCCCAAATGCTGAATCGACAATTTTTTAAACCAATTTATTACCAGCCTCGTACTACAAAATACGCAATTCTTACAGCCCACTTTAAAAGCAAACTTACCGGGCAGCTTTTGATTGCATCTCCATTTTTTGTATTTATGCAGAAGGCAGCCCTGTGTATTTGAATGCACCCCAATAAACCGGGAACTGCCATCTATCCTGGCTTCGCAACTGCCGCATAGCGAAATGAAGTGCCCTGTGCACAGGCATATTTTTTAATGCGTTGAGAAACGCTGTAAACAACTCCCTGGTTGCATTATCTTCTACCGACCACATGCTGGATATAACAGCACCGGCGCCAGCAGCCAAAAACGATTGTATCAGCCCAACAGCTTCGTCTCCTTCTTCCGGCCTGGATAAGCCTGTTTCACATGCACTGAGTAAAATCAGCGAAGGCTGGAGTAAACGCAGTTCCGTGCGGATGTGTTCAGTGGTTAAAATACCCTCCGCCAACAACAGTCCTGATTGATCGGGCTGGTTTACCTGGAAATTACCATGACTGCAGAAGTGGAGTGTATGGAACGGTTGAGCTGCGCAAACATTCATTACATTGGCAACAGTGGCCTGTTGCTCATGCAGGTACACAGATGTTGGTTGGTCAGCATAGAACCCCGCCACCGCTTGCGCTTCGGATAACGCATGATAAAGCGGACGGCTGCTGTTGCGGGCACTGAAGGCTACGCTTAAAATATTTTGTTCCTGCAGGTTTACTATTTTACCGGTCAACCGGTACTGGTGCAAAGCTTTCAAAACCGCTGCACCCTGTATATAGCATACATCAAAATAATCACATAGATAACGGCCTTCATTACTTTCAAAAGCAATATGCAGTGGAATAAGATGAAGTGACTGTGCAGGCGCTATCAATAATGGCCCTCCTGCCGGCAATAAACTCTTTGCATCCTTCAAAAGTAAATTCCAGGTATTAGCCAGCACATTTAAATGATCCTCATTTAACTCCTGCGGATCAATACCCGAAACCACCTGTTGTTCATATTTAACCAGTGCCTGGTCAATTGCAAGAAGATCCTGGTCTGAAACATTTGAAAGTTCGATGGGTTGGATGCTGTTGCCGAACAGCACAAAAAGACACCAGCCACCGGCATGCCGGTAATAATCCAGGAGCGGAATATTGTTGTTACCTGTGAGCACGGTGAGTATTTCTTTTGTTGAAGGAACCTTCATCGCCTCATCCGCTCCCAGCCCGGGGAACTCAAAGAAAAGATCATCCAGCAATTGAGACAGGTCAGTTTGCTGCTGTGTCCTTTTTGCGGTGTCTGTTTGAATATTCAGCTGTTCTCTCAATAAAGCAACCCGCTGCCATTTATTACTAAAATCCGTATTCTTTCTCAGTTTTTCAATCGCTGTACTGGTATCTGCTGCCTGGTCTGCTGCCACACGGGCCTTTGCAGCAGACGTATAATAATAAGCTTTGTCTTTATCATGCAGCAGGAGAAAACAGTGTACCAGCAATTGGTAAGCTTCTGCACTTTCTGCTCCCAGTTGTTTACGGCTTTGTTCCCGAACACTTTGGGTCCGCATATACTCAATGGCTTCGTGGCAATATATCAATACTTCAGAGGCTTCTTTGATTTGCCCACATTTGTATAATTGGCGGCCGAGGTGTATTGCTGTTTTAAAACACTCTTCCGGGTCAGTTACCGGGGTATGTATTGTCAGTGCTTTTTTAAAACAATCAATTGCAGCATTAACCTGCGGTTCGGGAGCTTCTTCAAAAGCGATCCCCGCATTATAATGTATCACTGCCCATAAGCGGGGTGTTACTGCCTGGTTGATTGCAGCAAGCAGGCTTTTGAAACATTCAACTGCATTATCAGCGGCATCCTTAACGCCAATTTTACCCTGCTTTCGCAATACATTCCCAAGACTATTCATCGTTTCTGCCCAGGAACCTAAATCTTTTTCAGCTTTACGTACAGTGAGTGCACACCGCAGCGCCTCTTCGGAATTTTTATAATTAAGTAATTTTTCACCATTCATTTTAGCATCCAGCAGTATGCCCTGCAGGTGCTTTGCAGTAGCCCAGTCAACCGGAAGCCTGTGGCGGTCGAAAAATCCCAACGCTTTGTCAATATGAGCGAGTGCTTTTTCTGAGTTGGAGCCGGGTTCACCTCTTAACCTTCGCCAATATGCCCTCGCTAACGAAAGGTGCGTATGTGCAGCATTGTAAGGAAATGATTGGGACGTATATACCTGCAATACTTTCTCCAGGCAGGAGATTGACTGTTCTATATTTGCAATCCTTTCTCCCTGGATACGATCCTGGTATAAAATACCCTGCATATAGATTGCTTCCGCCCAGTTGACCGGCGTATCACGGAGATTGAGTACACTGAGTGCATCAGTAAGGTGTTCAAGCGCATGCTCAATCGCTTCAACCCGGTCCACACCTTTTTCTTTGTGTAAAGCAATGGCAATTTTTGTTTGCATTTCAGCCCATTTAACAGGACTTCCAGCCCTTGTCCAGGCACTACATGCCAAATTAAAATGTTCAATGGCTTTTTTGACATCCCCATCGATATCCTGGATGCTAAAGGCGAGGCCAAGGTTCATTTGTGTCATGGCCCAGTCATCGGGCGTCCATTGCTTGTGTTGCACCGTTAAGGCTAAATTGAAATATTTTTTTGCTTTTTCCCTGTTGGCAGGTTTATCTTCATCATGAAGTTCAAGATAGCAACTGCCAAGATTGTTACAGGCCAATGCCCAATCATAAGGAGCCGCTGTTTTTTCAAAAGCTTCCAAAGCAGCCTCAAAATGAACGATTGCCTTTCTGATGTTTCGGAGTGGATCATCTTTTTGATATTGTGCATAGCACCTGCCTAACCCATTTTGTATGCCAGCCCAGCGATAAAGAAAGTTTTCAGGATTAAAATAATGCAGCACTCTTTCATAGATCTCCATCACGTTCTCCAGTGTTTCTGCCTGTTTTGCCATGGATGTTTCCAACAGGTGCCCGGCGATTAACCATTCAATATTTGCCTTTACCCATTCAGTTTCCCCTGCCGCTGCTTTCGAAGTTTCAACCAGCCATCTTACCTGTTCTGCAGCATTACCAGCCTGGAGGTATTCTGTGTACAGCCCACGGACCTGTGGCGATTCAATTGCTGTAACTATAAAAGCGTTAGTAGTACCAGCAATCCTATCCAGCAGCCAGTTAATCCTGTTGGTATTATCCGGGTGCATTTTCCATAAATGCAGGGTTTGGATGAGAGGCGCATAAGTAAACCACGATTTACCCGACCAGATAATTTGTTCTGCATTCCGGGGTGTAGTCAGCAGCAATATAATCCCTTCTTCAATGACGAATTGAATACGTTCTAAAATCAACTTCGTTCTATCCGCCTCTGCAGCAAATTTTTTTTTCAGTTTCTGAAAGCAGGTAAATGCAGGTTCGAGCAAAAAATCTGTTATTTGCTCACGTATAAAGAGCCGTGCTTTTTCTGATGACATACCAAAAAGCAGGGTCACTAGATTACTGATATATTGCTCTCTAACTTTTTCATGCAGAAATTGCATTTTGGACTCATTGCCGATAAGCCATGCTGTTTTTGGATTTAAGTTACTGTCTTCAAATAAAGCAAGAAAACCAGGATCCACCAGTTCGCTCTTTTCAAACAGCAATTGAATTACTTCCTGCGGCGTTCTGGATGCTGCCAGGGCATTTAGTAACCATTCCTGCTGTGCTTTATGATTTTTTGCCATCAGCGGTATTTATACAATTGAAATAACAATGCCTTCCTGGTCTGGATAGATAGCAGAATAATTGTAGATATCCCGGAGTGCTTCATCGCCCCAGCACCCGTTCCATTTGCTACGGTAATTGAAATAAAATTTAACTCCCGGTCCTTTCTGGTGAATTATCCGTGCTATGGTTACACGGGATGGATGATGATAAATGCTGCCATTTGTAGAAATTGCAAACTGTTTGGTTGCAAGTTTATCGATAAGTTCCGGGCTGGTGTTGCCTGCGCTGGCATGATGAGAGACTTTTGCAAGATTTATGGGAATATTGCCGGGGCTGATTTGATTAAGAGATTTTGTCAATACAGCCGGCAGCGCATCAGCAGCAAACAAAACTGTTTTATTATCGAAGGTTGCCAAAAAAGCAATACTGCTGCCATTGGCAGCTGAATTATCTTCTTCAAATTGTTCCTGGACAAGCGCCGGTATATTCGGGCTGTCCGTACCGAAAGCTTCAATTGCTGAACCAGTTTCTGTTTCTGTTTCCGCAGAAGCGCTACCATAGTCAGGTACAAGCCCGGCTTCTATAATTTCCTGTTCCCATTTATCCCGTAATGCGGTTAAATGTTCTGCATAGGGTGACAGCAGTGTTATTTCCATTCCGCCTTCAAGTTCAATCGCTGGAAGCTTATTATTGTCTTCGATCACAACAGCTTTACCATGAAAATGCCTGTTCCATGGCAATCCTTTAGTAAGAATAGCAGCTGTTAACCGTTCTCCATGTTTTGCACCAAACGATTCTGTTTCGGCCCGGGGTTCGTTGCCCGGCAGGTGACGCCAGCCATTAAACCAAACATCTTCCACTGCTATATTTAACCCGGGTGTTTCAAGAAAACTCAATACACCTTCAATATGATCCCTGTCGATAT
Organism: Ferruginibacter sp.; assembly: GCA_047600665.1. Lineage (GTDB taxonomy): Bacteria > Bacteroidota > Bacteroidia > Chitinophagales > Chitinophagaceae > Ferruginibacter. The sequence goes on along the minus strand of JASGKJ010000001.1, from coordinate 71,810 downwards.
GGGAAATGACCAGCAGTTCTAATTTGACCGGCAACGAAGATTTGTTTAATTCGGCCAGTATATGCCGGCTGGTGCCAGCTGTGCCCCCATCAATTAATATTTTTCTTGTATGGTCCTGTTCGCCGTACTCAATTAAAATTGCATCGCCAAAGCGGGCAGGAAGCAGGTGTATGTTGTAGATCATCATAGTGCTCTTATAAACCAGGGAGATGTATTAAAATCAATGTATGCAGGGTTGGTGGTAAACAGCGTTGTATGCGGCTGGCGCATATCTGCCAGTTGCATACATGCCCGGACGGCTTTTATCGCTGACTGCAGTTCACTATCCCGGTATTCTTCAGTGAACCCGAGCATATTTAACCCTTCATAGAGCAGCCGCAGCCCTTCGGTGAACAATGGCACTCCACGTTTAAACGCCTGTAATAAACGTTCCTTAATAAAGGCAGTTTCAGTTTCGCCCTGCAGGATCATTTGCCAGGCATGAATAACAGGTCCGTCCGGCAGATTCGTAAACCAATCGGCAAGATTATTAGCCCAGTGATGAATACGTCCGAGGTCTTTAATTTTTAAAAGGTAGTACCCGCCTACTGCTGCATAAACCGGGTTATCTAATTTTTCGTAAAGAAACCGCTCTGCATATTCAGCGTGTAATGATTTTGCCTGCTGTATATTTCCAATGGTTATAAATGACAGCAGGGACCGGACTGTTTCATCCTTAATAGATACCTCTATATTACTTTGTGTATACCCATTATTTGGGGAAGCACTTATGAAGCCGAAAAGCTGGGCCCCGCTTGCAGGTATAATCTTGTATTGAAATTCGCTGCCAGATTTCAACTCAAGTACCTGTTGTTCCCCGGAAGCAAACCGCACGCCTTCTATTGTTCCTTCTTCAAAGTGAAGTTCCAAGGGTACCCATTGCTGCATCTTAAAATTATACATCCGGAATTCTGTATTGCCGGAATAGCGTTCATCTACCTCTAAAAGGCCACGCATACCAAAAGCTTCACCTGCAAATTGCTGCCGGAAATTTTTGCCACGGAAAGCAGCATTGGATAGATCATTGAAATTTATTTGTGTTGTTTCACCCTCCGTTACTTTAGTAATTTGCTCCTGGCTTTTACGGTCACCGCATTGCATGCGTACGAGATAAAGGCCAGTCTCTAATTCAGTTTGAAATTTGAAGTTTCGTAACCACTGTGTTTTTAACGGTTTGAGTGTTGCGGAAAGAATATCTATTCTAACCGGTATACTGTAAAGGTTGGCGGATTCATTACCCACAATAACCAAAAGCTTTCCTCTCGTTACACCATTACTCATAACATACAGTTTAGGGTTTGTTTAGCGAAAGGCGGCAGCATCTGCGTTAAGATGGATTTATCCCGGTACTGTCCCTGGGGAAATGAAGCCCCCAGCCGGTAAATACCTGCATCCAGTGAGAACTCCCAGGGAGCTGATTCCGGCGCTCTTGTATTTACCGGATTGTCGTCTCCGTCCCGGCAATATAGTGTTGCTTTTTCCAGCGCTACAGTTGGATTGCACATGACCTTCACTTTCACCTGTGGTGGCCTGGATAACCGCACTATTATGGTAGAATCAGAAGTGAAATTAACGCAGCGTTGAAAAAATCCTGATTCAGGAGCAGCAGCCTGGATTAATTCATTCATTTTGGTGGCTATTCCGCTCAACTGGATGCACCAGCCGTCTTCATCTGCTTCTGCAGCATTTCCTTTTAACGCACCGATCAATGCAGACGTATAATAAGAAATCTCATTTTTTCTGCCATAAGCACTTTCGTTAGCAGCTGCTGCTTTTTGAGTGAGATTATAAAGACAGTCTTTCGAAAATAAGTTAGGCTGTTCAATTGGGTTTAATGGTAGCTGTGTTGAGAGCATATCCGGTGTAAGCTGCCTGCAGGCATCTACAAAAAAAAGCTGCGTTTTTGCCTTACAGGAAAAGAAGGCTCTGCGGGTGCTGTCAAAGGCAATCGTTCCTTCCCATGGATTGTGAGGATTTCTTCCAAAATCTTCTGTAAGAAGGAAGTGTTCACCATTATCAAGACCATGCCCGCAATAATAAAAAACAGCAATATTATCAGCATTCGTATCGCAGCGTGCCTTCCAGCGCCAGTACGCATCTTTAATATTTTGCAGGGTTGCCGCCTCATTTGTCAATCCCGGCAATGATATTGTATCCTCCGGGTGTGGAGACAGCAGCACTTCAAGTGAGCCCAATGGCTGCTGCCAATTACCTGCATTTTCCAAATCTAATACTGTTTCGCAAAATGCTCTTGCAGAATAGCCCGGAGAACTGAGTTGCCCCAACTGGCGGGCAGCACCCGATAGTTGCGGCGTGGCTCTTATGCCTTTATCGAGATAAGGATATCCGCCAATTCCAATAACAAAAACGTGCGTTTGCGGAATCGGTTTAATATTTTGAAATAAGAGCGCCATCCATATGATTGATTAATAAAATAATGGTTTTCGAATATGTATATGAATATAACGAAAAATTTACTAGGCCGCCTTGTTGCTGCCTGTCGGGATGCGTTGTTTTCTATAACATAATTAGTTTGCAGCAAGGCGGCATTTTGCCTTGAAACAAAACACAAGAACGATTATGTTGCAGTAAATAATGCATATCCCAGCTTTATGAAAGAAGAGACTAATAATTTTTTATGTGACTGGCGAATTTAAAAACTGGATTAAATAGCTGAAAGACCGGTAGCTATTTTAACCTCGTTTGGATATAATAAAGTAAGAAGCGCTCTTCCGTTTGTTTTTACTCGTATAACAATATTACAATGACTCCAAAAAAAAATGATTTTTGGTTTTTTACCCAGTTCATGTTGTGTGCTGGCAAATTTTAGATTGTAACATGATGGACTTTTAAATAGTTCCCGCAAGTTGTTATTGTCAGATTAGATTACTTTACATCTTCAGAATGTTTGTCAACTGTTATTTTTGAATAGTGGCATCGAATAGGCCTCCACTTGTCGTTCATTTTTTCAAAAATCCATGTCTCATTATAAGGTTCATAAACTTTCTTGTCGCTGGGTAATGAAAAGGTCACTTCATTCTTTAAACCTAAAATTGATAAATCGCCATTTGAAGTAAATTCGTAGTTTGACAATCTCCTCGTTCTCGGCCACCAATCTTTTGTCTCATTTATTATTTGAACCATTTCAGTAGTGTTGGTAGTCGCTCCGTTGTGATGAATAATTTTCATAGAAGGAGGAAATAAACTATCAATCTTTTTTAAGTCCTTCTCATCAAAAGCTCTAAAGAAATCTTGAACAACCGTTACTGCTGCAACTGAATCTAAGCTTCTCGAACTTGATTGGTTATTTAATAGATTCGTGTCTGCGCTTTTCTCTTTCGGGGAATTTGCACATCCAATAATTGCAAATAATAAGAAAGAAATATATTTCATTCTGTTCTATTTAAATTGTTAGAGTGTGTCCAGATTGCTTGCACACAACGGGCAGGGCTTTATGCAGGTTGGGAATTGTTATTCGTCCGCCCACAACCGATGCCGGGTGAAAAACTGATGTCGAAATTAAGAATTAAAGCTTACTGTTGTTTATCCTGCCCGAACCACCGCCTGGGTTTGCAATTGGCTGATGTTTGCTGGTCGTGCCCAACCTGCATAAAAGTCAATGTTGGCAGTAGTTATTTCTTTTTGGAATTATAGTAATCCATTCTTTGTTGTCTTGATGAAACATGCATATACTCTAAATCCTTCCTTGTCCCATTTGTCCAAATTCCTATTGATGTAATTTCTGGAACTTTATTTTTCTTAGTTTCATTGCTAAAGTATATGTCCAGAATGGAATGCTCTCTTAATGGTTCTCCATCTCTTGAATCATAAACTGGCTGAAAGTTAAAAGGCTTCACAAAAGTTAGTCCATTTACCGGAAGATTGGTTGTTACAGAATCGAGATACTTGTCAGCTATATAAATAAAATTATAGTCATTAAAGCAATCATCATTGTAATTGTCTAACATGATTGTGTGGTAATAACCGCAATTATCTCCATTACACCCTTTCTCAAAATATATAGGCTTGATTTTCGGTTCAATACATTTTGTTTCAGACTTCTTGTTGGAATTACAAGAACTGAAAAGTATTAAAAAGAATATTGAAATCTTGAGGTTTGTCATAATTACTGCCAACGAGCAGGGCTTGCTGATGTGCTGGATTTATATTCGTCCAGCCCGGAACTGCAGCCCAATAGAATTACTGATGCTGAAGATAAGTACAAAAGTTGAATAGAATTCCGTCTGACCGAACCGCTGCTGATAGCGAACAGAAAGATGAGGATTTATTCGGCAGCCAGCATAGCAGCAAACCCCATGTTGGCAGTAGTATGGGTCAATAAAACTCATATTTATATAAGTAAGAATTGTTGGATGTAGGCATATTAAACGGAGCTTTCCATTTAATCAATTGAATACTCTTTTTGATTAGACCTTTTAAATCATAGATATAGTCAACTGAACTTTCATTTCCGTAATCCCTATCAAAATCCCTGGACAGAAATCTTACGATATTTCCATTGTCGAAGATTTTGATTTGGCTTTTTAAAACCGTTCCGTCTTGCGAAGTAGTAATGATTTGGGTCAGTGTGTCGCCAAATTTAATTTCCGTTTGAGTACTTGACTGGCAAAATCCATTTATTATGCCATTACCGTTCCCGTCACATTTTGTGTAAAAGAGAATATTTATTGGAGACTCTAAATTTTCTCCAAATGAAAGTTTGTAATCCCTTAAATAATAAGTTTTACCATTTTTATATGGAGAATTTGGGCGGCTAACACCCGATGAAGTTGAATCAGTCCAATAGATAAATTCATAGCAATAATTTAACCCACCTTGAGGCGAATATGTATATTTAGTCAATACCTCATTATCTGTGAAACCGTCTTGGGAATAAAATGTCAATGAAATTCTATTTAGTGAATCGTATTCGTATAATGTTTTGGTAGATGTTACTATGGTGTCATTGGTTTTCGTAAAATGAATTTCAGAGATTAGGGATGTTCCTATATAGTTATAATCAATAAAACTGGTTGAATTTTTCCCATAAATCAAATCAGGATAACGGCTTTTATTTTTCAATAAACCGTTTTTAAGATACTCATATGAATAAGTAACAGAGTCGGGAAGCGAAAATATCGTAACTCTTTTTATTCGGTTTGTAAGCACTTTATCTTTAGTGATGTCTTGCGAAAAGACGCCATTTGAAAAAAAGATGATTATGATAGTGAATGCTGTTTTCATATTACTGCCAACGAGCAGGGCTTTATGCAGGTTGGGAATTTTATTCCTCCGCCCACAACCGCTGCTGATTGAAAAACTGATGTTGAAATTAAGAACTAAAGCTCAAAGTTGTTTGTCCAGCCCGAACTACAGCGTGGATTTGCAATTTGTTGATGTTTGCTGGTCATGCCCAATTTGCATAAAACCCTATATGTTAGCTGCATTACAAGTATACATTTAGAACGTCCAAACCAGATATATTCTCAGCTTTAAATTTTTCAAGTAGCCGACTAGAGATATAATCATGATAATATAAAAAGGAAAACGAAAAAAAATCTTGACTGTCGCTTTTTAAGTATAAGTTCCTTGGAAATAAGCCTTTAAAGTTATTTGTCTTACGGACTGATGCAGCTTGTTCTTTATCACTAAAAGTCAATTCGATTGTCTCTTGTCTAAAAGCAGGTAACGGTTCAGTTAAAACAAATTTCGATTTTGAGAAATCAACAATAGAATCATCATTTTCAGTAAAGTGTAGCCAAAAATAGTTTTCATAAAATGTCATTTTGTGTTTTACTCTTGCTTTATAATAGACATGACTTGAAATTTGATATTGGTTAAATATGTTTTTCGCCTTTTCACTTATTAAGAAACCGCAAGCAGAAATTAACCCAGTGCTTATGAAGTCCGTCATTTTTGCACTATTACTTATTTTAAAGTAATCAAGGTCTGGTAAGAAATCAAGCTGAGAATAGTTTTTAATTTCCCAAACAGAATTCGGTTTTCTTAGATTGTAGTTGTTTCCCATGCCATCTGTCTGTGGAAACACTTTACCTATTTTACTATTGTCCGTGGAAGTTTTTATTGCAAATAGTTTAGAAACCATGTCTTAAGTAGAGTGTTAATGATTGCAGCTAACGTTCGAGTATTTGCGAAGGCAGGGAATTCGTTGATTGTCCAGCCCGGTACAAATGCCCATTTGAAAATATGTTGTTGAAGTTAAGAACTAAAGCTGAACATTGAACGTCGAGCCCGAACCGCTGCTGATACCTGCACATAGTTGATGTTACAATGTCAAGCCCTGCTTTTGCAAAGCATCTATGTAAAAGCGGTAATTTGAGGGAGCTAAAAATTCAAGAAAATGAAAACTCAAATTACCGCCATACCAAAGTTATTTATTGGTATGGACGTGCACAAAAAAAGCTGGACCATCCACTTTAAAACGGATCTGTTCGATTATAAAACAGTGACCATGCCCTCAGAAGTAAACTGCCTGGTTGAGTATGTTCACAAACATTTTGATGGGCATGAAATAAATTGTTGCTATGAGGCCGGGTGCTGCGGTTACTGGATAGCCAGGCAACTGGAGCAACAAGGCTGGAAAGTACTGGTAGTAAACCCTGCTGATGTACCACGAACAGATAAACAGGACTGGCAGAAAACAGACTCGCTGGATAGCCGGCACCTTGCCCATCATTTACGCAGTGGCAATCTCAAAGGAATTACTATACCCGGCCAGGAGCAGGAACAACTCCGCAGCCTGCTTCGCCGCCGTAATCATTTGGTGCGCCAGTTACGCACTATCAAAAATCATATCAAGAGCCAGTTGCTGTATTATGGCATTAAAGTACCACCGCTGTTTGATAATCCTAACTGGAGCCATAGTTTTAAACAATGGCTAACCAATCTGCAATGGCAATACAGCACCGCTGCAGCAGCAATGAAAAGCCGTTTAAAACAGCTTGATTTTCTATGGTATGAAGAGTTGCATATCAGTACCGAACTTCGGGCGTACTGCCGTAAGCTCTGCAAAAAAGATTATTACCTGCTAAAAAGCATACCCGGTGTGGGTGGACTAACGGCAGCGGCTATACTGGCAGAACTGGGCGACATCAGGCGCTTTCCCCGCCTGGATGAACTGGCTTCTATCGTGGGCCTTGTTCCGGGAATTTATCAAAGCAGCGATAACAAAATAAATCTTGGATTGAGTAAGCGCAGTAACCGCTATTTACGCAGCCTGCTGGTAGAAAGCAGCTGGGTAGCTGTACGAACAGATATGAGCCTGCAGCAATATTACCGCAAGCATGCGCATAAAGAACCCAACAAAGCCATTATAAAAGTGGCGCATAAATTACTAAACCGGATAAGGGCCGTCATTAACAGTGGCATCCCTTACAAGACAGAACTAATAAAATAATAACAGTTATTTAAGCTCAATTAAGAAGCATGAATTACAAAGGCAGACTGCAAAACATTAGGTGTGGCATACCAACGACCACAATTGCCAAGCAGGCAGCTGCCTTTATTTAAACTAAGACTGATGCATGTAGCGCCTTAATATGGAAGACTACAAATAGGATGCGGAGCTAAATAATAAAACAAAAAGTAACCGTCGTGTCTTTGAATGATTGTTGCGGCATTGAACCATAGTCCGGCAGCAACAAGTACAATCATTCAAATCCCCGGCGTTTTAAAATGAGTATGTAACCAGTTATCATTATATTATCCCTTCGGTACCGCTTTACATAGGATACTTTTGTTGTACGCAGCACAATTATTCTTCTACCTTAAACCCGTTTATGAATTTTATTGTATCTACTGTCTCGCTATTTTTGAAAGAAAGCCAATTTCCACTTGGTATTGGTTGGAAGTATTTAAAAATCGAACGACTTAGTTCACCAGTAATGGCAGATTTCCCAATAGAGTATTTTTTTAGTGTGTCAAGTCCGTTGATATATTGACCAGTCATTTTTTTAACGCCTTGCTTGTTAGTCAAGTCAAAGGACAATTCTCCTCTACAGTCTTTAACAGTCAACTTTAAGAGTAGTGTGTCCATGTCTATTATTGTGTCAACTGGGCAGTTGTACAATTCAATATATTGTGTCGTTAATTCGTCTAACAGTAAGTAGGTTACCTCAGCATCAACAGTTTTCGTTTGCGTCTTTGAGTCCTTGCAACCTTCTAGAAATACTAAGGATGTAAATGCTATGATTAAAAGAAGTCTCATTGTCTGATCAAGTCAAGGGTATGCTGGCGAAGTTGCGTACAACGATTGAGTATTGCCGAAGGCGGGATATTCATTGCTTGTCAAGCACGGAACTACAGCTGAATAAAGAATTAAAAGTACAAGTTAACCGGTAATGACGAACAGAATTCCGTCAAGCCCAGATGCAGTACGGTAAAGATTTACAGCCGATTGTCCCTCCGTCCGCCCCGCTTTTGGCAAGCATCTATGTAAAAGCGGTAATTTGAGGGAGCTAAAAATTCAAGAAAATGAAAACTCAAATTACCGCCATACCAAAGTTATTTATTGGTATGGACGTGCACAAAAAAAGCTGGACCATCCACTTTAAAACGGATCTGTTCGATTATAAAACAGTGACCATGCCCTCAGAAGTAAACTGCCTGGTTGAGTATGTTCACAAACATTTTGATGGGCATGAAATAAATTGTTGCTATGAGGCCGGGTGCTGCGGTTACTGGATAGCCAGGCAACTGGAGCAACAAGGCTGGAAAGTACTGGTAGTAAACCCTGCTGATGTACCACGAACAGATAAACAGGACTGGCAGAAAACAGACTCGCTGGATAGCCGGCACCTTGCCCATCATTTACGCAGTGGCAATCTCAAAGGAATTACTATACCCGGCCAGGAGCAGGAACAACTCCGCAGCCTGCTTCGCCGCCGTAATCATTTGGTGCGCCAGTTACGCACTATCAAAAATCATATCAAGAGCCAGTTGCTGTATTATGGCATTAAAGTACCACCGCTGTTTGATAATCCTAACTGGAGCCATAGTTTTAAACAATGGCTAACCAATCTGCAATGGCAATACAGCACCGCTGCAGCAGCAATGAAAAGCCGTTTAAAACAGCTTGATTTTCTATGGTATGAAGAGTTGCATATCAGTACCGAACTTCGGGCGTACTGCCGTAAGCTCTGCAAAAAAGATTATTACCTGCTAAAAAGCATACCCGGTGTGGGTGGACTAACGGCAGCGGCTATACTGGCAGAACTGGGCGACATCAGGCGCTTTCCCCGCCTGGATGAACTGGCTTCTATCGTGGGCCTTGTTCCGGGAATTTATCAAAGCAGCGATAACAAAATAAATCTTGGATTGAGTAAGCGCAGTAACCGCTATTTACGCAGCCTGCTGGTAGAAAGCAGCTGGGTAGCTGTACGAACAGATATGAGCCTGCAGCAATATTACCGCAAGCATGCGCATAAAGAACCCAACAAAGCCATTATAAAAGTGGCGCATAAATTACTAAACCGGATAAGGGCCGTCATTAACAGTGGCATCCCTTACAAGACAGAACTAATAAAATAATAACAGTTATTTAAGCTCAATTAAGAAGCATGAATTACAAAGGCAGACTGCAAAACATTAGGTGTGGCATACCAACGACCACAATTGCCAAGCAGGCAGCTGCCTTTATTTAAACTAAGACTGATGCATGTAGCGCCTTAATATGGAAGACTACAAATAGGATGCGGAGCTAAATAATAAAACAAAAAGTAACCGTCGTGTCTTTGAATGATTGTTGCGGCATTGAACCATAGTCCGGCAGCAACAAGTACAATCATTCAAATCCCCGGCGTTTTAAAATGAGTATGTAACCAGTTATCATTATATTATCCCTTCGGTACCGCTTTACATAGGATACTTTTGTTGTGCGAAGTTTATTCGAATATTAAATTTTGAACAAATTCAATAATTTTTTCTTTAGGCTCTTTAGTAAATAGCTTCATTAAATCGTTTGAATTGACAATCTTCATAAAACATCCCCGAATATAATCATCAGTGTCTTTTATTGTTTCCTTAAGCAAGGTGAAATTATTTTTTAAATATTTTGAAGAGATCGCATCGCCATGCACAATTGATGATCTTATGTCGTACGCATTTTGTAGCGTTCGATATATTTTAACCCGATCATCCTTGCTAACTGATAAAAAAAGGGCAACCGTCTCTGATAATCTATGTTTTAATTCAGAATTTGAAATTGAAAAAAGGCTCTCAAAAACTGTACAGTAATGTGCCATTTTTGTCCCGATATCTTCACTGGCTCTCGCTGATTGCAGAAAATAAAATGCCCTTCCTAGTCTGTTTGTTTCAGAGGTTAGCTTTATTGACCTATCAAAGTCCTCTTTTGCATGTAAGGCCTCAAAAATGGAGGGAAAGATGGAAAATGAAAGTAGTAATTCGTCTTCAGAAAAGGTAACATCTTCATTTTTCCCCAAACAGTTAGAGTAAGGAGCATTCCAAAAGTTTGAATGTATTTTAAATGCGTTTCCAGTTTCGCAGATTATATGACTTAATTCCGATTTAATTGAATTATCCTTAATCATCCAGAAAGACATGCACATAAGTTCTACCATGAGTAGCATGTTTATCAGATAATTTTTTTCATCAAATTCGTCAATGCCAACATCGAAACTAGTCTTTACATGCAGAAAAGTTTCATTGTCGTGAAGTGATTTAATTTCATTAAGCCCAATTACTTCTTTAATCGACTTGTTTTTAAAAATCGAATTCAATACTTCTGGATCATTAGATAAAACTACGTCGTCAACTAGCTGGTGATTGCTATTTGCACTAAGCTTTAAATGATGAATTCCAACAAGAACATCAATTTTTATCATATGGTTGGTAAATATTTCGCACAACTCTTAAATATACGCATGTTTATCTAAAATGCCCAAGCGACAATTTTTTTAATCGATTTATTACCAGGCTGATATAACAAAATGCGCAAGTCATATAATTGCGCTTTTGGATTGTCGACAATCTAAAAACGCAAGTTTTAACAGCACCGACAATTGAAATACGCAATTGTCAGATATTCATTTTCCGGGCAATTTTATCCAGGGGACTTTCGATGGCTTCAATTGCCTTTTTACATACATGCGTGTAACGCAGGGTAGTTTTGATATCATTCCCATTCTCTGAAAGATGTGTTGCAAAACTGTTGAAACTATAAAGCTTCGCTTACCTCACTCACATGGAGGGGGAGAACACTTGAATGATCGTATAGCCGGAGAATAAAAGCTGGTTATGGTATTTCGCAGGAGTGTGGTTATGGACAGTCTTTACAGGGTGCAGTATTATCAGGGTTATAAGCAAATTATTAATTTTTAAGATAATGCAAAATTTCACTTGAGATTTCTTGCACCCCGAAAGATATTTTCCTGGCCGCTTGTTCGTAGCTGGCTTCTTTTATTTACGCCCGGCGGTATTGACTTTTTGTGCTTTACCGTCAATACCCTGCCTGGATGGTCGTATGTAAAGTTCAGTTTACTACATGCGTAATTGAATAAAATGTACCCGTATGACGCTGCCATTGCTCAATGGGTTTTCCATTCTAAAGTAACTGGCTGGTTATGCTATCCCTGTCACCTTTAATATTATCACCATACGCTTTTATGGATGGTCACCAGTTTTGTTAAAGTGGTAATTCCCAACGTCTTTATTAAGGTACTATACTTTGCAGTAAGTAACACGTGGATTAAACGTGGACTATACTAAAAATAAAAAGCCGCAAATAACTCATTTTGAATTATTTGCGACTTAACACTGCGGAGAGAGAGGGAATTGTAACCTATCCCTACCAAACTTATTTACAATTATTTACGAAGGCGAAGTATAGAAACGCACGAATTACGCCTGAACTAAAAACCTTGTCAAAGAGAACTGAGAGTTCTTGTCCTCACAAAGATAATAAAGTGCAGGAACTATTAGAAAGTCTTCAGAAAATCTAAACCAATGGACAAGGCTGATCTTGACAAGTAAGTATAGAAGTTCTCGCTCTTGCTCGTGTTACAGCTACCCGCATCGCCAATCTTGTGCGTTCAATATCCTGAATCGAAGCATTTGGTGGAACAATTGATCGATACTGATCTTCCCAGATAATTACTTCGTCAAATTCTTTTCCTTTCGATTTGTGAATAGTCATTACAAAAATCCCGTTCCATGCCCTGCTAGCCATTGAAAAATGCTCCTGTAGTAAAGCGGTCTCTATGATTCGCATCGCGTCCTGGTAACACTGAAAATTTCGCCATTTTTCAGAAAGTTCTTCATTTAGGATAGCTCCTTTATTTAACAGGCGTAGGTATAATGCGTCGGAATAAATATTCTTGAGATTTTCATGGGTGGCATTTTGAAAAAATTTCCGAATGGCAAGCCAATCTTCCACAGGAGAGCCACTGAGAACTATATTCTTTCTTTTCTCAACAATATCGCGAATTTCTGTCATGAATAAGAGTCTGTTCTTTCCCGTTATTTTTTCTGTCTCAACAAATTTCTCAAGAGCATCAATAAATTTAATATCATTTTGACTGGGGCCATCGCTTTTTCGCCCCCTCATATGATTAATCACGGCAACCAGCAATTTGCGTAAACAACTATCTCCCGAATCAAACGGCTCCATTAAACAACCTATTACACCTGCAGCAAGGGAAGGTCCAGACGGGTCTATTAATACTTCGTGGTGTATTGATGGAAGACTCCCGGATGTCTGTGACAACGAGGAGGAAATTGACAGGGTTGCCTGCTTCGATTTTACCAAGATGGCAATTGACCATTTATTGTCCGGATGATTTTTTTTTAATCTCTTTATGCTATTGATTACTTCATATTTCAATGGGGCAAAATTATCCTGCCAGTTTCGCTTGTATTTGTTTACAATAACCTGCTGATAGGACTTGCCAATGTTAGCACCGGTGAGCATATCATCACCGAAAATGGCAATATCCGTATCACCACTTCGGTGATTTTCTTTACCTAGGTCAAATCTGCCTGGCTGAAAGTGTGAATTAAATTCAGGTATTCTTGTAATACTGGCGCCCCGAAAATCGTATATGCGCTGCTGCAAGTCAGCCAGCGCCACGATTCTACTTTTGATTCCCATTAATTTTATCAACTCCCATTCGGTGCTGTTGGTATCCTGAAATTCATCTACAATGATAACGGGGTACGCATCGGAAATAATGTTCCTTATTTTTTCCGATCTTTTAAGGATTTCTCTGACCACCGAAGCGAAAAGATCAAAGCAAAGAAGTCCTTGGGATTGATACAGCTCTTTTTGAAAAGCCTCTCTGTTTTCCTGTGTAATTTTAGCCATCAGCGCCGCTGCATTGGGTGGAGTTACTAAGCGGATTATTTTTTGAGTTGATAACAGGTACCCATAGTTTTGAATTAATGACCATGTAAACCCGTGATAGGTATTAATTTCAATACTTCTTGTGTGTTCCCTTTGTAACATAGCTTTCGCATGCTCTTCTACTCTCGCAATAGTGGCTCTTGCAAAACTTAGAAATAAGATTTTTTGATTGGGGGCTAATATAGTATCATTGATTAATCGCTGGGCCTTCAATAATGCAATAGTAGTCTTTCCTGAACCAGGACCACCTTCTATCAGCAAATGACCATCTGTATTTACAATTGCAGTTCTTTTTTCACATAGTATAATCTCTTTCATTCTGGTTAAACTAAGTTAATATAAAATTTCGCACACATCCTTTATGCTATTAAGGTTAGTCTTTATTGTAACCGGAGTTTGGTTTACGGTACAGCCGGATAACAATGAGGCACAGGTAGCAGCGCCTTTGCTCCATCGGAAAAACTCCAGTAATCCTTTTTTTATTTCCTCCAATCCAGCGGAGGTGCTGGGTTGACAATGGGCAAGATGTGTAGGCCATTTATTTTGACTGACTTGTTCAAATGCAAATGCTCGCAATGCCGTAGGGTCCGTTTCTGAAAGGACAAGATCTTCAAACCCCCAGTGAGTTGATTCGTAAGTATGCGAAATAGCAGCGTTGATTTTTTGCAAATTATCCGCTTCTTGTTTATCAAATACGGCAAAAACTATTTTTCCAAGTCCTTTGAAATACTGGCCGAAAATAGGAATGTTGTTTTCTGATTCAGCATCAAAAACAGCTATTCCTAATCCTTCCAACGACGAATAATTGGCGGGTTCCAATTCACTCAGGTTCCTAGCTGCTATAGAATAACCCGATGCCTCGGTCGCGCCTTCGGTTAGCAAAACTCTTTTCGCCAATAATGCTTCTGCAAATCTCAACCTGAATTGGGAGTTGTACGACTTCGGTTTAATAATAGCAGGTAATTTAACAGGTATGCCTTTCATTTCACCAGTTTCATTTCGGTTGATTAAAATGATATTATTCGGTGAAAATTCTTCCAATACAAAAGGAGAATGAGTACTAAATATTGCTTGGGTTGATTTCTTACAAATGCTGTCAATAATCCTTTTTTGAGTATATGGGGGAATAGCAATCTCAGGCTCCTCCATTGCAAAAATTACAGTCTTCTTTGCTTCGGCTATCATGCTCAGCAATGCAAGTACCATTGTATTAATAGTTCCTGTTCCCTGATGTTGAAATGGTGCATGATAACCGTTTTTTCCAGTTGACATGAAAACGGTGAGTGTTTTGCGAAGGTGTTCGCGAGTAAGATCAGATACCCGCAGATGCGGCTCGGTTCCCCAGTCAACGGGAACAAATTCTTGCAGGGATTTTTGAACTTCATTTAATACATCATGTACGCCGAGGGCGGCATCTTCAGCAACGCTGGTAGCTTTTAATTGTCTTAATACATCTTCCCACATTTTGGGGCGTAACTCACGAATTCGTAGAATAATATCTAATAGGGAGCCTCTTTCAAGGCTCAATGCGCGGGAACCGGTCCGCAAAGCCCGTAAATAGAGGAAGCCACACTCTCTTTTATCTGTTTTACCAAACCTTGCCAACCCGCTATCTTCTCTCATTGGGGAACAAAAGAAAGTTTCCCCTTTAAAATCGTCTTCATCAGCATCATAGGAGCCGACGAACTTTACCCGCAGGGCTTCAATTATATTTCCCCCATCTACTGCATCGATAGCTTCCGTACCAAGCAATTCTTTTTTTTCGGTGTCCCAGAATTCGAGGTTATTCTGAAACCTTCGTTTTTGTTCATCGGATAAATCTATTACAAGCACTTCAATTTCTATCGGAACAGCCATTTCTTCATGCAAGTACCGGCCGTTATGAAAATCATGCTCATCTATTACGGGGATACGAGATGTGCGGTCAGGACCGAGGACAAGGTCAATTGCTTCAAAGACTGTAGATTTTCCGGCATTATTATCGCCAATCAAGACGGTATGGCCTTCCAGATAGATTCTTCCTTTAGCAATTCCCCGGAAATTGCAGATATCAACATAAGCGATTCTCATAAGCAATGTCAGTAGTTACCTAAAAATAAGAAATAAATGTGAAGTTTTATCTGGTAATCTGTTGATTATCTTGAAAGTATCTAAGGCGGACTTTTGGCGACTGCCTTCAATCTATGATTCGTCAGTATACTATTTATTAGATAAAATAAACCTGGCTTTGAATCCCTGGATGAAATGACGGCAGATATTTGATATAACCGAATTCATGTAAGTCCTTTATGCATTTATGATAGGTCGCTATGCCGCTGATCTTCGCAATAGGCATGATAAAATCCCGTGTGATATTCACAGGATTTTGAAAATCATTTTTATTCCAGCATTCAAATAAAGCCATATACAAACTGATATGCCTTGCATTAATCCTGTTATCATCTAAGATAGAGGAATAAAATTCTGATAGTTGAGGAACATGCATAGTCACTTATTCAATTACAGGTTCCGTTTAATAATGTTTCAATATCCTCTTGCTTATAATAATGCAGGTTGCCGACTTTCGAGGATCTGATCTTTCCGGTAATACGAAGATTCTGTAATGTGCCCGCCGAAATGTTCAGGATTCTGCGTACTTCCTTACTCCGCAACCAGGGTTTTACGGGCTGAGGTTTTACCACAGCCCGTAAAGCTTCCTTGATTTCATTGAGAAGCTGCACCCTGAACTCTTGCAAGTCCTCCTTTGTAATTACCTCAATAGCCATACATCACAATTTCTAATTACAAGAATTATTAAATCACTGCTTGATTATACAGAGAGTCCCTTCTTTCGGTTACGCCCCTTTTTCTGCCCTCCCAAATCATCAGGAGGCTTCTGTCTTACAGATTTTTTATTATCCTGTTTCTGTTCTTCCTTTACTTCCTTCGCCTCTTTCAGTTCTTCGCCTGATTGCTTTTGCGTTACGTTCAATCGCTGCTCCTGATTCAACCTTTGCATTCTGTCGTCATACAAATTGATGGTTTTATATTGCGGGTTGGCTTCGATGAACATTTTTTGTGTGGCGCCATCCACGTTTATGCTGACAGATTGGATATTTCCTTTCTGCAATGATTGCAATAGCGCCTTTTCCTTTTCTCCACCATCCATTTCCATCACAAAGTATTTCCCAACGGCTGCTTTTAGATCATAGCCATAATTTTCATGATATTGCTTCACTTCGTAGTTATTATTCTTGTCCTTGTTTTCGAAATCAAGCTGAATCCAGGCTTTGTAAGTCGGCGACTTTTCCCAATTTTCAGATAACCCTCTTTGCTCGGGCGGCAATTTTAGCTCGGCTTTGAATTGTGTGGTTTCTTCCGGGCTTAATTTTCTCATCAACTCTTTTTCAACGCTACGCCCACTCATTAAGTTAAATGCTTCCTTGGCAGTAACGCCTTTGCCGTAGCTTAAATAAAAAGTCTGCTCTTTCTTCTCGCCATTGCTCCATTCCAAGGAAGCTTTATAGCTGTTGAGAAAATACATTTCTGAGTTTTCAGGTTTTCGGAATTGCAGTACTGCCTCAAATGGTTTCTTATTGACTTCGATGGCGAAAGTCATTTGAAAGGATTCTTTACCTTCTTTCAGGTGTGCTTCCAGTTCATCATGCTGCTTTTCGCCAAAACCCAGGTATTTGATATTATCCTTCAAATACTCAAAATTCTTTTCATTCATGACTGATAAATTTTTATTGTTTAAAATTTGCTGTTGCTCTATATGGTCAATCAACGCATCAGTAAATGCATTCCCTTCTGCACTATATAGACCATTTGCGTCAGGATTTGCTAATTGTCTTTCGAGATATTCGCCATAAGGAATTCGTTTCAGCAATTCATCGGTTGAATAAGCATGTAGCACCCGGTAATCATCATATTCGCTGATATTATTAGCTGAGAACTCATGCGCTTCGTCCGAAGTTTTGAAAAAATACATATCTCCTTTCTCCAGGAAATAAGGCATAGTATTATAAGCTACCCAATGTTCATTTCTTGAAAATGAAATCCCGGCTTGCACTAATAATTCATCTGATATGACATGCTCTTTATTCATCTTAAATCCGGTAATGGTATTGCCTGTAGGATCTTCCTGTTATCTATTCTGATCAATAAATGCCTGCCGCCATTCCTTTCCATGACCTGCAAGAACATATACTTCGCATCTGGTACAGTGAATTTTTCCAGTGCCACTATTACAGCAGTTTCGCCATTTGCTTTCACTACCGAAGTGTTGCCGGAAACATGCAAGGGTTTTAATTCATTTTCCTGTGCCGCTGTCCGTTTGCCTTTCTTTTTATCCCGGATATAAAATCGCATCAGATCAATATCATAATCAATCGGGCTATCATTACTAAACATCAATTGATAGTAAATGACATTCTCTTTGATATAAATTCCGCTGACCGTTGCTTTCATTCCCCGGCTGCGATCTTTCAGCCCGTAAAGAGTTCGTGGATTGTCCAAAATACCATTGGCATAAGTCGCAATTGTTTGCTTCCTATTGGCTGGTAGATGATAGACCCACGCCGGCGGTTTATTGTCGAAACTCACGACAAAAGAATAAACGTTACCATCATCCGTGACTACACTTAAATTGGTTTCGGGAAAACTTTCGATGGCGGCTTTGACAAGCAAAATATTGTCGGCTTCTTTTACCTGCTGTACCAGCACATCTTTGGTACCCCTGTCCACATGACGAATCGGAAAAGGAAAGATCAGACTGGTTGTTTTGTCTTTAGCAATTGTCAGGGCAACAGGTTGAGCAAATCCTGTAACGAATAACCAGCACCCACAGATCAAACACACTATTCGTTTCATAAAATTGATTTAATTATTGAAGAATTATTGTTGCACATTTTTATCTCTCAACAGCACTTTATATCCGGCTTTCACCATCACCTTTACCTGCTTTACTTTCCGACTTAGCAGGCTTTTGGCGGCGCTTATACCCGCTGCGGCAGCCTGGGCTTTAAACGATGGATCTAAAGTCGCCAGCTCCATCATCTGCAAACTGTTGTCCACAGATTGCTTTGCCACATCACGGGTAATAGCGCCAGGTATATATATGCCGGGAAGTCCGTCTATATCGTGTACTTCAAGCTTCACCGGATATAAGGATTGATTGTAACGGATAGAGTTGATCTCGATTTCAAGACGCTCCGCATTCAGCGAAGCTGTACCAAACACAAAATTTCCTTTGGGAATAAAAGCGCCATTGATATATACATCATTTGATAGACGAAGCTTCACCACTGCACCATCGACCAATACCTGGTTTTCGTGCACGACAGCTTCAATCGCATTCTGGTCATCGGAAAGCGAAGTCTCATTTTCCAATCCAAAGAACCCTGATGCAGTTTTCTTTTCTTTCCCTGTATCGAGCAGGCTGATATTTTCTTTCCGGACTGTTTTGGAAACAGGATATACAACATCCTTATTTTTAATTGATTTTTCTTTTATCCTTTCCTTTACCCGGTCAGGATGCTGAATATCCAAAATCTTATTCAGCGTATTTTCAAGCTGCATCATTTCAGGATCATTATCCGTTCCTTTATCACTCATTAATTTCATCATGTTCTCCAAACGGTTCACATCATTTCCAAAGCTGTAATCCGCATTACTGCGGTAATTTTCTTCCGTATCTTTTGGGGGAATGGGTTGTTCCGGCTGATTAATGACTTTATTGAGGTCCGCCAGCTTTTGCATTACTTTTTCCTCCGCAGGTATGCCCGATCTGTCATAGGGAGATGTTTTTAACCCGCCTGTTTGCGTAATGCCATACTGGTTAAACTTTTCCGCCGAATGCTGAGTGATCTGCTCCAAATCATTGGAATAAACGGGCTGCATAGTATCCTGGTTGCGGAAGTATGGATCATTACGCATCTGTTCGGCCAGTTTGAGAGAATCTTTAGCCGCCTGGTCATAAAAGCTCATTTTGTCAGCATTTGCATCATCCTTAAGGTTGGCATTCGGCAGTTGCAGGTTCAGGCCCTGGTGCTGCGCTGTCACGATCTTTTTATCACCACCCTTGCCACCACCCAATGCCCAGAAAGCCATTGTGAGAAATGGAATAACGAGTAATGGTAGCACCATCATCATTTTTCGTTTACGCAGGAAAGCCTGCGACCTTTGCACTTTAGTCATACGCTTCATTTTAATTGTGAATGATAAATCTCTTTCAGCATCTTTATGCTGTCCATTAATCCAGGTCTTGCTATTAGAATGCTGTCGTGTATTTTCTTCCCTGTTTCTGACCGCTGCAAACTGTCCATGTACTGCTCGAATGATCCAATGCTTTGATAGGTTTCCTTGTCCACATACTGATCAGCCTGAAAATACTCATCACCGCTGCGGTCATAGTATTTTGGAACATTCATTTGATCAACTTTGAAAGCCGGTTGTTTTTCATCCGGCTTCAGAATAGCGTTAGCAACGAGGTAAATACTGAACCCACCGCTAAACAGGCAAAACGCCACCAACAGCATTTTCATTTTTTTGGAAGGAATATGTTTTGTACCTGCATTCATAGCATCCGCAAATTTTGATTGTATAGAAAGTAAGAACCGGGCAATGCCTTTCGCTGCCTTCTCTTTTAAAGGCTGGTCAGTACTCTTCTCTTTTTTCTTCCTGAATAGCATATCAGCGATTTTCAGTTTTTATATCGGTGTTCTCCAGTGTTCTCCATTTCTCGATCAGAAAGCCATGCGGGTTATTGTCCGACCTTGATACGTTACGCAGATAGCCTTCCGTGACCAGGTTTCGGATAACAATGCTGGTAGGTCTTACGATCTTTTGCTTTCCTGAAAAATGGAAATAGTATGGGTAACTGTCCGTATTGATGGCTATGCTATCTGCCTCAATAGTCTGGCTGATATTGCCTGAAATAATATTAGTGTAATAATTATTCTCTTTCAGGTTATCGTATTGCTGTTTGGCAGAACCATCAGCGAGATACAGAGCTTTAGTGATATTCGATTGTATAACCTTATCATCCGGGTCAAGTGTAAAAAAATAATGATGAAACATCTTTACATGATCCCTGGCTTCCACCGGGATATTATCTTTCCGGTCTGCTGAATAGGCTTCCAGCGCCTTGCCGTTAGCAAGAATGAATATCTTTTGTTGCGACTGTGAAACCGTTTTATTGCTGCTGTATAAAGCATACACGGTTATGGCAACGCAGCCGATGATCAGTATAATGGAAAAAAGTTTGATGTGCCGGAAAGCCTTGTCTATATGTTGGGTTTTGCTGAACATAGCCTATGATTTATTACCTGATAATTTATCTTTCATATAACCGCCATTTCCACCGCCTTTGTTACCATCCTTAAAATAACCGCCGGAGGCACCATAATCAGCCATGCTGCTGGCAACCCGGTTATATCCATCACCTAATACGTCCTTTGTCATAGAAGCTCCACCGCTTACCACCGTGCGGCTGGAAGTACTCATCATATTGGTAACTTTATATAAAAGGGTATTGCCGCCACCGGCATGAACAATGTAATTGGCAACGGATGGAACAGTGAAATAGCCAACAATGCCGATGATCATAAAGATGAGGTAAGCTGTATCAGTTGTACTAAAGAAGGTATCGCCATTAGAAGCGATCTGCTGCAAATCTTCCTTGAGCATATTCTCCTGGATCTTGCCCATGATACCACCGAAGATGTTGGCCACGGGCAACCATAAAAAGATATTAATGTAGCGGGCTAACCAGACCGTCAGCGTATGCTGGAAGCCGTCAAATACCGCCAATCCAAATACGAGAGGCCCTAATATGGCAAGAACGATCAGGTAGAAGGTGCGGATGGTGTTAATACAAAGTGCCGCCGCCTCAAAGAGCACTTTTAATACTTCTGCCATCCATTGCTTAATAGAATTGCGGAAATTGTAGGAAAATTTGGCAAAGGCAAACTTGATGTCGTTACCAATGCTTTTCAGCCAGCCTTCGCTTTTGTCTCCGTAGTGATATTTGTACCATTTATCCCTGTCGCCGGACCCATTTGCTCCAACGTACATCTGCCAGTAAGCTGTTTTCTTAATAGCTTCTTCCTTCATTTTAAGAAGCTGGGCAACGGCAGCGTCGGAATCCGTTACCATAGCTCTTGTGCCGGTAACGGTGGGTTTCATCACCCCGTTGATCATGGCAATCACCGAAGGGAAAACCAATACAGCGAAACCGATCACAAAAGGACGGAACAGCGGGTAAAAATCTATCGGCTCCGAGTTGGCAATATGCCGCCATACCCTTGCTGCAATGTACCAAGTAGCAGCAAATCCGGCAATGCCACGTCCTACACCGATCAACCGGCTACAGAGTGGCATCATGTCGTCATACAACTGCTCCAGCACTTCATGCAGGCTGCGAATCCTGCCTGCGAAACCGCCGCCGTCCTGCGCCTGGCACAATTGGGGAATCAATAAAATTACTGTTGCTGCAATAGCAATCCTTACACACTTATTCATACTCACAATTTTGCTATCCTTCAATCTCAATTACTCCCTGATAGAGTAAATCTTCCGGGAAACATTTATATCCTGCATTTCTTTTTCTCGCTGCACCGATAATATGGCCGTGCTGTTATTAAATTCCTGTAGAAATGAAAACTGATCCACGATCTCCGCATAGATGCGGTCTATGGCCTGTAGCCGTTCATCGTCACTCATTCTTAGCTTACCTGCGGTAATTACCATTGCCAGTTCATCCAGGCTTTTCAAACTGGCATCAAATAAATGCCTATATACTTTGCCGAGGTATTCGATTTCATCGGGATTAAAATGCTTATCCTGTTTGAACTGTTTAAAGGCTGCTTTGTATTCCCTTACGATCCGTAGTTGATAACTGACAATATCGGCTACCCGCTTATACTTTCTAACGGCAGGGCTGACCTGCAACAATCCATCCAAAAAATTCTTATGCAAGCTGAAATTGCCTTCGGAAATATCCTTAATGGTAGTGTAGCCCTTGTAAACGATCTTATACCCGCTGTACATATTGTTCAGTATCTTTTTGAACTGCGCCAGCTTCTCCACATTCAGTAAAAGTTGTTGTACTTCCTGCGACTGGCTAAAGCCCTGCATACTGTAAGCACAAATAGATAATAGCACAATCAATTTTTTCATTCCAGTCCGTTTAATTGTTTACTCTTATTGATTTCAAGCTGTTCGCTTAGCCTTTGGATAGCAAGTACCGAGCATTCTTCGCTATACGATTGACAGAAGGAATACTTATCCTGCATATCGAGATAAAGCCCGTCTATCCGTTTTATTCGTTCATTATCCTTCATTTGTAATTCACCGGAAGTAATGATCAAAAGCAGTTCATCCATATTCTTCAAACAATCTTCCAGCAGCCGGTCAAATACAGCTTTACTATAATCCAGTTCATCCGTTGTAAACTGGTTGCTTTCCTTTAGATTCTTTACTACCAGGCCTGCATTTTTTACAATGCGAATCTGGTAAGCGATAATATCTGTCACTCTTGAATATGATTTGATCTTTGTATTAACATTGCTGAGTGAGCCAATAAAATCCCGATGCAGGTTAAAATCTCCTTTCTTAATATTCTGAATCGTATTCAATCCTTTGCGGGCAATGCTATATCCTTTGCCAACATACTCGATATAGACTTTGTTTGCTACTATCTGTTCCAGCAGGTATTTAATCTGTGTTTTCTTTTGTCTTGTCCATTCTGCAACAGTTTGCGCCTGGCCGGATACGGAAAGAAACAACATCACTATAATGAATACTGTTTTCATAGGCCGTACAATCTTTTAACTGTTTCAATTTCTCCTTTTTCCGAAGCCCGTTGCAGGCTGATCATTTTATTTTGCGTATTGAACTCCCGCAGGTCTGTCAGGTTCTCATTTAGTTTATCATCTACTGCATTGATTATTTCCATTCGTTTAGCATCACTCATTTGCGTGGCAAAGGCATTGATCACAAGCGAAAGCTGGTCAATGTTTTTGACACTTTCTTCCATAATGCCATTATATACTTCACCGATATAATCCAGTTCATCCGGGGTAAAGTTTTTATCCTGCTTAAAGAGTGCCCAGGCCGACTTGTATTCATTCACCAACTGAAACTGCCGTTCAACAATATCTTTTACCCGGTGATAATAAGCCAGCGCCGCTTTTACTTTCCAGAGTTCATCAAAGTAGTTGGCATATAAAGTCCGCTGCTTTTCCACCCAATCACCGATCTCTGTCAATCTTAATTCCGACATTTTATTTTCCAGTGTCTTTTGGGCATTTTGCAGCCAGATTGTTTTATTCTGCAATCGCTGTATTTTCAGATCAACTGCTTTGATTACTTTCTTTACAGCTGCTTTGATGATTTCGGCAATGGGTATCTGTGCCTGCGTTTTTTCTACCGGCAAAACCAAACAACACAAAACAAGCCCCGCAATAGCCAGTATTTTCTTCATGATTCAATCATTTTAGTTTTTTGTACTTCGTCGGCCCGACAAACAATGCTTTTTCCTTTTCATCAAAGGATATCGTATTGCCTGTTTCATTTTCATTCAGCAAATGATGCTGGTCATCATACACAGCAGAAGTGGTTTCCTGCTTGTATTCCGGCTCCTGTACCACGCCATCCAAAACCCGTTCATATTTCCATTTTCGCTGAACCTGGAACTGGTCGCCTATTTCAGAAATAACCAAAGTGTCATATTCTTTTCCAAATTCATGTTCGGCAATCCGGGTATAAGTGCCGGGAATAAAGTTTTTTACTTCGTCTTTTGCAGAACCGTTACAGGCTGCAATGAAAAGAACGATCAAACAACCGAGAGGGATTTGTATTTTCATAATCTTACATTTTAGTCAATGCTTCTTCCCGCAATTCTTTTGCCATAGCTGCAATCCCTCTCTGCATATCCCCGTCACATTTTACAGCATGTTTTTGCACTTTCACTTTCTCTGATTCTTCAGTTGTGTAGGCCAGGTATTCCTCCAACGATACTTCTGTTCGGTACACTCTTGACAGCATACCACCAAGAGAAATAAATACTTCCTTATATTTTTTGGAAGGATCATTGGCTTTATTGATAGACAGTATCAACGCCTTTTCTTTTTCGGTTAACCCCAACAACTCCTGCACCTGGTCAAACTTGTTCTGATACTTCGACTGGTCAAGCAGTATCTTGCAATCGCTATTATTGATGATAGCCTGCTTCACCACCGGGGAAGAAATAATATCTTCCACTTCTTGCGTTACCACAATAGCTTCGCCAAAGAATTTTCTTACGGTCTTGAACAGGTATTTGATGTATTCAGCCATCCCTTCTTTGGCAATGGCTTTCCAGGCTTCTTCAATCAGGATCATCTTACGAATGCCTTTCAGCTTCCGCATTTTGGAAATAAAGACTTCCATAATAATGATTGTTACCACCGGGAAAAGTATCGGGTGATCTTTGATATTATCCAACTCAAATACAATAAACCGTTGGTTCAGTAAATCAAGGTTTTCTTTTGCATTCAGCAGATAGTCAAATTCGCCGCCTTCATAGTAAGGCCGCAGTACATAAAGGAAGTTGGCAATGTCAAAATCCTTTTCCTTAACCTTATCGTTTTTCAGCACCTCCACAAAATCATATTGCAGGAACTCGTAAAAGCTGTTGAAGCAGGGAAATAAATCCGGTTGTTTTTCCAGCTTTTCATAATAAAGCTGTAAGGCATTGCTTAACGCCACATATTCACTACGGTTAAAAGTTTCATTGTCTTTTTTCCATAAGGCCAATAGCAAGGTTTTAATGCTTTCTTTCTTTTCGGTATCGAGCAGGTCGCCTTCACCAATGAAAAACGGGTTGAACTTAATCGGTTGGGTTTCGCTATATGTGAAATAATATCCTTTCACCAAATCACACAGTCCTTTATAGGAATGGCCTACATCCACCAGAACAATATGCGTCCCTTGTTCATAATAAGAGCGGACCATGTGATTGGTGAAAAAGGATTTGCCGCTGCCGGACGGACCGAGTATGAATTTGTTGCGGTTAGTGCAGATGCCCTTTTGCATAGGCTCATCTGAAATATCCACATGCACCGGTCTGCCGGTAAGACGATCTCCGAGACGAATACCTACAGGCGATAGCGAAGACCGGTAATTGGTCTCCAGGTTGAAAAAACAACAAGCCTGTTCTGCAAACGTGTCGAAGCTGTCATTCATAGGAAAATCAGATTCATTGCCGGGGATGCCTGCCCAATAGATTTGCGGAGCGCCTGCCGTTTCCATCTTAGCAACAGCATCCATTTGCGCCAAACCCGATGAAACCAGGTTTTTCAGATCTTTTAGCTCTTCTTTGTTATCTGTCCACACCAGTATATTAAAATGAGCCTTAACCGGCAACCGTTGTTCGCCAATAGCTTCATTTAAAAAATCGTTGGTAGCATCCCGGCCAATAGAGTTCTCTCTTGAATACGCCGATAAGCTTTGCAAGCGCAGCCGCTTACTTTCCAGTTTCTTGATAGTTATCTGCGCATCCTCGATAAATACAAACTGGTTGTAAATATGATTGCAGGAAAGTAATTGCCCCAGTGTGGAAGCAAAGCCAACGGAAAATTTTGTTTTATCGGTGGAATACTTATCGTAATTAATTCGAGAACCGCAAAGCCCCGGCAAATTCTCTGCATGAGACAGAGTAAATAACTGCACATGCTTATCACCGATCTGTATGCCTTCCTTAAATTCAATATCACGAACAAGAGTACTTTCCGAAAGATGTAAATATTTTTCTATTACGCCCGCCTTTTTCGCATTGCTCAACAACTCTTCATTTGTTATTCTTTTCAGCTTTACAAATCCACTGTCCTCTAATATGCGCTTGAACTGCCCGGTGCTGTCTAAAAAATCCTGTACCAATTGTGCCTTTAAAGTTTCCTCCGGGACAATCGTCCTGCGCAGGAGGTTGGAGAAAAGAGAGCTGGCAAGTTTCCGTCCTGCCGGTTTTTTGGTGAGAAAAATATAACAGCTATGATCTAAGTAAGGCCGTTCATTAAAGAAGCGTTCACTGCTCCGGGACAAAAAGCTGTTATCACCATTTAGGAAATCAGCTTTGTGTTTACCGTCAATAAACCAATCCTGCTTATGAAAAATGCTATGTTTCGGCAATATCTTAATTGCTTTTATCCATGCCTGGTGAAAGGCTTCGTATTCTTCATTGGATAAAGTGAATATTTCCGACAGCTCACAATGAAAAGCCACCGTCACGTCACCCTGCTTTGACAAGATCAGGTCATGTTCTACATCCATTACAGGTAGTATATCTTCCAGCACTCTTTCCATTACTTTACTTTTTTGAAAAACGGTTCCCTAGAATAAGACTTTAATACTTTGGGTATGCTTCGCTGCGCTACCTTCTTCATCATCCCATGTTCTCCGTATTTATTGCTCAGTTTATAAATATGAACAAACAGTCCTGTGCCGAGCCCAGCAATTAAACCAACACAGAAAAATGTATTGACTCCGATAATGTACAGGACGGCGAATACAATAAGAAGGATCACAAGCCCTCCACCCAAGTACCAGATGTACTGCGCCTTCAACCCTCTAAACTCAATGGGCTTGTTGATCCCCTTATTGATTTTATATACACTGTTTACCATGATCAGATGCCAAAGAATGAACGGATAACTGTTGTTACTACTACAAGGAATACACAACTTCCAAACCATGCTGCGGCTGTCTTCCCGGTATCGTGGTCACCAGCATTCCATTTTTGATACACTTTAATGGCACCAATTAAGCCGAGTATAGCGCCAACAGCATACATCAGGTTTGTGCCTGCAGCGAAATAGCTTCTCACTTTTGTATTGGCTTCGTTAATACCTGCATTACCATCCTGGGCTAATGCAGCAAGGCTGATTAGGAAAAAGCAACTTGTTAAAACCCACTTCTGTTTCATATACACATTTATTTATTGAGTGAAAAGTTTTAAGAAAGGCTCCACTACCTTACGGGGTAGCAGAGCTTTTAGGTGCTATGCTCCGCTCCATATCCGCCGCACTTCACTTTCACTTAGTGTCACAGCACAGTTCATTTCTGTTTCTTCAATGATCAGTTGCACAATAGCATCTTTATAATCGGAATCATTAAGTTGTGGGTATTTTCCTGCAATAACAATCAGGGATTGCAGTATTACATCTTTTGACGTCTCGTTATTGCTTGCTTCTTCGAGATAGGCTTTTATTTCATCGGTGAACGATTGCTCCATCTGCGATTGTTTCGCATCAGCAGGCTTAGGAAGATAATCGTCATGTTTACTTCCTGTATTGGAAGATTTGGAAACGGCGGTCTGAAAATGCAATGCAGGAGATGAAACGACCTGTCTTGATTTTCCGGCTTGTAAAAAATCATGACGGTAATAAACTAACAATACATAGGCATAATAAATTAATGCCGAGATGATGATAAAGGCCAGGTATTCAGGCCATGAAATTTGTTGAAGCATAAGCTTAATTTTTCTTGTTCACAAATCATTTTCACTTGCAGCCGTTGGTCGCTTCTATGGTTAATTCAAAAACGTTCTGCAATATACTTTCACATATCACGACTTAGGTGGAGGTGGGTGGAAGCGAGATGGAACTCTCAATCGTAGCTATCAATATTGCGTATCATCTTTTGTAAAAAGCGCTTTACATTTTCCTTTGATTCGAGATCGACCTTATCACTGAATTTGCAAAAGCTTTGCGGGCTGAACCCCTTCTGTGTTTTATTTGCAAGATGTGGCACTAATTTTTCCAACATCGTTTTATAGTTTTCATGCGGTGCTCCACCTGAATCAATAAATGCCTTGTTAAGCAAATAAACTTCTGAACCCTTAAAGGTAACATGTACATAACCCGGCGTGGTATGACCGTTTGCACAAGCGGGCATACTCTTGTTTAACGATTGCAGTTCATTGAGGATCGCTTCCAACAGGTTAACCATCGGACTGCACAGTTCCATCACACTTGCCATAATGGTAGATTTTTGTATCCTAAGAATGGAACAAAATCCAGGCCTTTACGCGTACAAAACCTTAACCATTTTACTACGCATTCCTGCGTAATTTTAAATTTTTGCCATCATTATCTATGCGTATAAAGGCAACTACGTCAAGTTTCTGACATAATTCCATGCGGGTGGACACCTGCACCTTTTCAAAAATGCTTTGTACATGCTTTGCCACAGTCCGCTCTGAAATGAAGAGGGCGTCGCCTATGGCCTTATTAGTTAGACCGGTACAGATCAGGCGGGCAATTTCTGTTTCCCTTTTGGTCAGTTGATAGCTCTCACTATTACGGGAAAACCGTTCTTCACTACTTATTTTATCCTTCTCCAAAGCGTATTTTTCTATTTCCTCTTTTAGCCTGTCCTCATAATTCGAAAGTTTTTCTTCGGATTCTATCAGTCGCTTATGTTCAAATTTTAACCGACTCACATTCCGATATAGATGTAACGTCATCATCAATAAAAAACCTGTATTGGTAATAGTGACTTCTGCTGTTTGATTGAAATCATAGTAAGCAATAATAGGCAGACCTACCCATGGAGAAAGGCTTAAAAACAAAACCAAAATTTCCACCCTTGACTGCTTACTGTGCAGATCTTCCTGGTATTTGTAGCGGATCGCCTTTACTAAAGAGTAAAGCACCCACATTGCGTATAACGTAGGAATGATAAGAATATTCTTGGCGTCGGTCAGGTTGCCAGTGATAGCAAATACAACAACAAAAGCGATGCAAGGGAACACTAAGCAGAAATAAATGCCACGGTAAGCATGAAACCACATCTTTTTCAAGTCAAAGCCCTTATAAACATAATAGGGAAAATAGCAAGGTGTAATAAAGCCAGTTGCATAGGCTATGGAATTTTGAATAAAGTATGAACCGGGCAACTTAGGATCAGGAAGAAGACCACCAGTAACATTGTAGATAATCAGCAGAAATAGCAAGATAATGTTCAGAACAGCGGCCTTGTCATCGGGCCTTGCTATTCTGTAAAGGATAAGGTAAAAAAGAATGAATAGCTCCAGGCATACGAAGCTAAATGTAGCCCAATACATTTCTGTTCCCGGTACACGCATAGCATTTACTATTCCTTTTTTAGAAAAAATAACTGATACCCGAGGTTAAGCTGATTGTAAACCTTAAATCCAAACTTTTCATACCAGGGAATATTTTTGATGGTGGAGGTTTCCAGGCAAATAATCCTTTTATTCAGAGAGCAGTCAGTAAGCACGTCTTTCAGCAGTTGACTTCCAATCCCTTTGCCCTGCGATTCAGGGCTTACACCAATAAACCATAAATAATAAATCAATTGCTTGGGTTGTAGCGCCCTGATCTTTTTTTCACGACTTAACGTTTTTTGCACATTGGCAATACCGATGGCGGTAAAGATTAGTTTGATATCGTCCCAAATGGAGCGAAGTGTAGTCTTCTTTTTGTCCGGGAGCAATAATAATGCACAAGCATTTTTATCTTCAGACATGTACACTTTTCCAAAGGACTGGCAAACCTCAAAAGAATATTCCATTAACCCTTTAATGTGTTCAATTCTTTTGCTATCCTGCTGAATAATGTAATTGACACTTTTATTATCATTGAAGGAGTTAACAAGAATGTCTACCACCCGGTCTTTATCCGCAGCGTCTGTTTTTATCATAAAAATTGAATTTAAAAATTGTGAGCGGCTTTCATTTCCATTGTGAAGTTTCTTTGTTAAAAATAAGATACTTCACGAACCTGGTTGATCCGTTCAACAACTTTCCATATAGTTTTTGCATTGAGTACACATAAACATAATTGTTATGGAAATTACCGCAGAATAATCTGAAAAAGTTGTTCAAAATGAAATATGACTGTTTCAAAGTACTATCACAGCTATAAAACTTTGATTAACTCTCTTTATATTTTGAATAACTTCAATTTGCTATTTACAGTCGAGATTTAGGGAATGAAAGTGCAGAAGTGTAATTGAAGATTTGGTTGAATTGGAACTTATTTCTAAACACATCATTTCTGTCAGGAAGTATCTTAAGTATAATAGTTCATGAACATATTGTTGCAACAAGCAGGAGAAGCCGAACACCTGTAGAAAAGAGTAGGCATTATTTTTATCAGCTAATTTTTCTCTTATGAAAAAGTACTTGTTAGCATTTGCAGTTGTAGTATTGGCAATCGGCGTTTATGCATTTACTACTCCGAAAACAACAGAACCTGTAACTGTCGTTCAAAACTGGTATGACTTTGTAGGCGATGACCCTAATGATCCGCTGGACTACCAGCTGCATACCGGGACACCACCTACTTGTAATTCAGGGTCAAAAAGGTGTGCAGTACAGGCCATACAGGATACCGACATTCCTGGGAATTATCCAGATCTGTTAGATCCTTCAATTGTAATTCGCAATAAGCCGTAACGTAAACTGTAAGTAATGCCTGTTGCGTTAATTGCAACAGGCATTTTTATCCGTTATTACAAGCATATCTACATCTTTTTCTTCCAGCACTAAATTGAGATCATATTTTTGGAGTTCTTGTTTTAACGAGGCTATGTCAGACAGAGAACAATTCAGGATTAAATCTATTTTTCCCGGATAACCTGTTTCATCGATTATAGGCGTACTAAGCGATGCATTTGCAATTCTAAGGCGTTCCAATAGCCCTTTACTGATGGTTTCATTTTCAATAACAAAGCTGCTGTCAGTACGAACTATCTTTCTTACAGATTTTTTCGATTTTATTTTATCAACTTCAGAAGTTCTTATTAGGGTTAGGCAATTCACCCGTTTTTTTTCGATTACTGCGTCGTAACCGAAATATCGCTTAAGATCACTCTGCATTATCTTATACAAATCATCCTTTGAGGAAAACTTTGCAGCAATTTCGTAACTCACAAGATTCTCATTATTCCATTTGTCCATATCATTTTCGTTGGGAGGTTGACGGAATAACGCAGAATCTGAAACGTTTAAAACAATACGATTCTGGTATTTGAAAATCCCCCCATCAAATCCTCCAAATGCGGTTTGAAACAGTGATAATAATTCTGTATTGATGAATCGTAAACCGATAGTGCCTTTGATTGTATCAACAAATCTCGTTTTTAATCCAATGCTATTTTCCGAAATCCAGCCGGTGGCGTAGGAATAGTATTTGATATGATTTGAAAAACTTTCATTTTCCTTCGCCCAAAGTGGTTTTGAAATATCGATACTGGTCTGGTCATTTTTATAGGCCAGTAGTGGCTTATTCCCCGATAGGTAGCCTTTGATGTTTTTCTCATTTGTATTGTAGGGGTAGCTTATGTACTCTACAATACCATTAGCATTAATCCACACATGATGCGGAACACTTACATAAGTAAAAACAGAAGACAACACTGAATCTTCAGCGATAATTGGTAAATCTACCTGTTTCAGATAAGGTTTTGCCAAAGCTTTTTTCACTTCGCTTGGCTTGTTTGTGGTCACAAGTATAATCTGCAGTTTGTCACCAAACATTTTTTGCAAGGAATCCATTTTCGGCATAGAAGTTAAACATGCCGAACACCACACGTTCCAAAAATCCAGGATAATCAGTTTCTCTTGTATGTGCGAAGCTGTTAGTGTATTGTTACTTCGTTTAAAAAGCTGCTCGAATACGATATCAGGCACTTTATCACCTGGTTCGAGGCTTTTTCTCAACTGAGATTGTGAAGTTGCCTGGGTTGCAATAAGCAATAGAAATCCTGTTAGACCATCTTTGATGTTCTTTACCATCTTAAAATCCTTTTAACTAGTTTCTGAAATTAATAACCTTCGTTTTGAGTAAGCGCCGAGTTGAGCCGAATCTGATCGATAGGTATAGGCCACAGTGTATCAGTGGGCTGCCAGGTGGTTGGCTTCAGATTGCCTAAAACAGCGTTGGCCCGTGATGTTCTTTTAAGATCGTACCATCGGTTACCCCATTCTGCAAAAAACTCTGCTCTTCGTTCCTGTTCCACGGCGAGTAAGCAGTGGGCTTGGTCAATGCCAGTAAGAAGCGGAGCCAGACCTGAACGGATTCTGATCTCGTTAAGATCATTTATGCAGCCCGTGGTGTTGTTTAATTGGGCTTTTGCTTCAGCTCTTATAAGATAAAGTTCCGCAAGACGAAGCACTACATAATACTCATTAATGGTAGTTCCTGTTCTGATTTTGTATTTATACGGATAATAGCATGTTTGACCAGAAAATACTCTCGATTTAATCCACTCTGTTTTTCGTGCATCACCGGGTTCAAAGCAAGCAAGTAGCTCAGGAGTTATCAGGTAGGTCGGTACTGTACTGTTTGAAGCTGGAAGAATTGTAAACCCTTCCAGTGTGTTACGTGACGGCGCAACAGGTGCCAGTTGCCATATCGTTTCATTGCTTAAGTTGGTAAATACATTATTGAGGTTGGATAACAAAGAGTATTCACCCGAATTGATTACTTCAGTGGCTTCTTGTTCTGCTTTTACCCAATTCTTCTCAAACAGGTATACTCTTGCTAATAAGGCGCTTGCCGCCCATTTATTAGGTACTGTTCTGTTGGGAAGTTGATAATCGTAGCTTAATACCGCTTTAGCATCTACAAGGTCTTTTTGTATCTGTTCAAATATTAAGTGTACGGCTGTGCGTGGAAGTCTTTCATTTTGCCTATAATCAGAAGTGAGCGAGAGAGGGACATTGCCAAACAGATTGACAAGGTGAAAATAGCAAAACGCTCTAACGAATTTACATTCACCAATCAACCTCGCTTTAATCGATGGGGTGAGCGAAATAGAAGCGGTAAGCTTTTCAAGGCACAGGTTTGTTATATAGATATACTTGTAAGTAGGCCCCCAAAACGAACCGGAAATTGTGGGATGACTAGCAACAGATATGTTATTCTTCATAAACTCAGTTCTTGCATCAGGCGTATAATAATATAATTCATCGGCCGCCATACCTGCATAGAATGTAACAGTACTGTTGGAGAACTGGCTGGAAGTATTCATCATTTCACTGTAAATCCCGGTAATGGCTGAAATTGCTGTAGCATCATTCTCAAATACCTTGTCGCTGTTTATTTGATCGTTAGGTGATTTTATATCAAGAAACTTTTTACAAGAGATAAACAGTATGGCAATTAAGATTGAAAGGATCGTGATCTTTAATATATATTTTGAATCCATGACTTTTTGTTTAAAAGGTTAGTTTAATTCCACATGCAATCACTCTCATAGGTGATACTCCAACCAAGCTTTGGTTTTCAGGATCGGCACCGGCGTAATTGGTAATAGTAAATAGGTTTTGAGCTTGCAAATAAAGTCGGCACTTGCTTATGCCAATACGTTTCAGTTGGGTGGTATTCATGTTGTAAGAAAGGCTCAAATTTTTTAACCTGATAAAGGAAGCGTCCGTAAGACGAGCATTCGAGAGAGATAAAAGATAACTGTTTAGATAAGTATCGCTGGAAAAATCCTGTGAAAACCTTTGATATTCTGAGGAGCTATTTTGGCTTTGCCACCTGTTTAGTACCTGTGTAGGCATATTGATCAATGAACCTACTAATACTGAAGAACTCTTTACGTTGTCAAGCCCTAACTGCTTTTTGAATTCAAACAGAAAGTCAAATTCAAAGTTTTTAAAGTTCAACGTGTTTTGAATTCCTCCATAAAAACGAGGATCAGTAGTTCCATTGTAAGTATAATCAGTACCATCAAAATCTATCTGTCCATTTTTGCTTATATCCTCAAACATATATAATCCTGTTTGCAGATCAATACCAAGGTATTGATAACCCAGGAAACTGTTCAATGATTTTCCAATGATATAGTTGGCCGCATAACTGGAGGATTCCAGACCGGGGAAGGCAGCAAGTTTATTTTTTGTAACAGAAATATTAAAACTAGTTGACCATTCAAAAGCTTTTGATTTTATAACAGCACCCTCAACCTGAATTTCAACGCCTTTGTTTTCTACTATACCAGGAAAATTCCTAAGCACTTGAGTAAATCCTGTTTGTGATGGCAGATTGTAGTTGATAATCTGGTTGTCACTTTGGCTTTTAAACAAGTTTAGGTTAAATAACACACGATTGTTAAAGAAGCCTAATTCTATTGCAGCCTCTGTTTTTCTGATTTGCTCCCAGCTATAATTGGGATTAAACAATTTTGAGGGACGATAACCCGGAATATTCTGGTAAGGGTATCTGGTACCTACCCAAGTGTCTAAATATTGGTAATTGCTGATTTGATCATTACCTGTGATGCCAAAGCTACCCCTTAGTTTTCCAAAGCTCAATACTTTGTTATCAGGTAAAAGTTTCTCATTGGTAAATATCCAGCCAAGCCCCACTGCTCCAAAATTTGCATTGCGTTTGTCGGGCCCAAACCTCGAAGATCCGTCACGCCTTGCTGTTATATTTACAAGGTATTTATTATCCCAATTATAATTTAATCTTGAAAACATTGCTTGATAGCGGTATTGCTCCTTCGAGTTTGTAGAAACTGTTGTGGCGGCTCCAACAATTGACTCTATTAATGCATCATTCGTATAACCTGAACCGGTGAGCAATACCCTTTTTGTTTGGCTTTCCTGCCAGCTTAAGCCCGCTAACAGTTGCAGCTTTCCTTTTGTGCCGAACTTGCTGCTATATTCAAATTGAGGTTCAATCGACCAATTCTGAAAATTGCTGTTCCCAAAGCTGGCTGAACCTAATGGATTTGAAGATGGGTTTTGCGAGGAGATAGGTGTAAGTGATGTTTCTTCAAACCACAGGCTATTATAGCCGCTCGTTACATTCAAATTGAATTTCTGGTTAAACCGGTAACGCAAGACTGTGTTACCTGAAAATCGCTGGGTATTGCCAGTAAACGTTTGATTAAAATTTGCTAAGGGATTTCCAAAATACTCACCCCCCTCTGTCCAGTTCAGCTTTCCGATTGAATCATACAGAGCCATAGCATGTGGAGGTAAATTCAAGTATTGTCCCATATTTTGCAAAGGCAGTTTGCTTTGTTGTGTTGTATAGGATGCTGTAAAATCAGTGTTCAGCTTTGATGTTTTTGGACGGTGAGAAACAGACAGGCTAACACTTGCTTCCCTGTTCCCAAAATCACCAGGAAATATGGTTGTCTCTGTATTATAATTTGCTCCAAGTGTAAAAGCTGTAATGTTATTACCGCCATTGTAGCGCAGGTTAGCGTTGAAATTGTTTGCAGTTTCACCCATCAACACCTTCTTCCAGTTAATATTGCGGGTGGTATCCCATAACAGTAAGTCAGGAGCGTTAAAAATGTCAGGCATAAACCCATCATTTCTGAAAGCCTCATGCCGCATTTGTAGGTATTGCGAAGTATTCAGAAAATTGAGGGTTCGTGTTTGTTTCGCCCAACCGTAGTAAACGTTTGCCTCTAAACGGGTTTCGTTGGTTTTAGCCCGCTTTGTTGTGACCAGGATAACACCGTTTGCGCCACGGCTACCGTATATGGAAGTAGCGTCTGCATCTTTTAAAATCTCGATACTCAAGATGTCTTCGGGATTCAGTGTGTTAAATGGGTTGTTAGCATTAAAGCTGCTTCGTTGCGATAGCCTGTCATCTGTAGATAAGAAGGGAACACCATCAATGATAAACAGCGGTGTTATTCCATTCTGTATGGAATTTCGGCCCCTGATCATTACCGAGAAACCAGACCCCGGCAGCCCGTTGGCTTGTGTTATGATCAAACCGGGTACCCTTCCCTGTAAAGCTGCGAGTGGGTTAGATACCGGCTGCTTTTCTATTTGCGATGAATTTACCTTAGCTATCGTTCCGGTGTTATACCTTCTTGAAGTGGTACCATAAGCCATCACAATAGTTTCATCAAGCTGGGTAATCTTTGTACGAACAGATATTAAAACAAAGGGCTGAGAACCCACAGCCAGTTCCTGCGAGACAATCTGAACGCCGCTTACAAATAAGATTACGTTTGCAGGGACATTAAAAAAAATGAATTCTCCATTGCCGTCGCTTGCCGTCATTAGCCCGGTGTTTTTGATGGCTATTGTAATGCCTGCAACCGGTTCTCCCTGGTCGTCTACAATTTTGCCTCTCAATTCACGAACCTGTGGTATTGATTTTTCAATTATTTTTTTCCTGACGATAATATGTTTTCCCTCCATTGTATAGTCGAGCGGTTGTTGTTTAAAACATAATTGAAGGATGCTGTCAATACTGATGTTTCTTGCCGTAAAAGTCACCGGCACTGACTTGGCTAACAATTCTTCGGTGTAAATAAATTGATAGCTGCTCTGTTGTTCAATCTGCGAAAAAACTGTGGACAGCGGTGCACGTTGAAAAGTGAAGCTGAAGTTTTGACCTGATGTACACAGGGAACCAGAAAGGAAAACTAAAAGTAACAGTTTCCGCAAGTAATGGGTGCTAAAATTTGGGATCAAATGCATAGCTTTGATTAGTTTGGGTTTAACAAAATCGTTTCCGACGATATAATTGGGATAACCCAAACGCCACCGGGACGTGTTACTGCACTACCCGGTTTTTTATGGATTACCGTTAACGAGTTACAATAATGGTATCTTCTTCTATTTTAAAGTGAACCTGGCCCGTTGCTCCAAGGAGCTTTAATAAATGCGACACGGGAACATTCCTGTCAATCGTGCCGGTAAAATGATCAGTTACTTTATCCTTGTACACAATCTTTGCATCATACCATCGCTCCACCATCCGCATTACTTCCTCAATAGTGGCATTCTTAAATTTGAATTGATTTTTTGTCCATGCAACAATGGGTGAAATATCTACAGTGCCGGTACTCCACTCGTCAGCATTTATTGACACTTGTCGCCCTGGTTCAAGTAGCTCTGTTTTTGATTGATTGCTCACTTTTATTTTACCTTCCGTGAGGGTAACTCTTAAATTGTTTTCATTAGGATACGCATTTATATTAAAAGCAGTACCCACTGCTGTTATATCAATACCATTTACTGAAACAATAAATGGATGCACATGGTCTTTCGCCACTTCAAAGTAGGTTTCACCAGTTACCGCTACACGACGTTCAGCACCGGTAAATTTTGATGGGTAACGAATCGATGAACTTGAGTTGATCCATGCTTTGCTGCCGTCAGGTAATAACAACTCATAAAAGCCTTTGCGTGGAATATTGATTTCATGCATTTCCGGTTCAGCAGGTGCATTGCTGTAAACAATTATGCCATCTTCAACTCGTACATCATTATTGATTACGGTATCTTTCAAATTCGATAGATCAATTAGCTTTCCATTTGCAAGCTTCAACGTAGCAGAAGTTTTACCAGGTGCTATATCAGCAGCAATATTTTCACTGGTAATTTTATCGGGTTTATTGTTTCTCAACAAAAAGAAATAACCTCCTGCACCCAGGAATAAAATAATACTAGCTGCGGCTGCATATCGCCATAGCGAAACAACTCTATTTGGCTTTTCAAATTTTAAACGTTGTTTTACCTCATCCAGGCTTCGTTCCGTATCCCGTTGAAAATACCATTGCATAAAACCATCCACCGTTCCTTCTTCGGTGAGGTCTTCAAACACCTGCATATTGTGATCACTTTGCAGTATCCAATTTTCCAATTCTTCTTCTTCTTCTTCCGAAATGTCTTTCTGGATAAAATGACCGATCAGGTAGGCCACACGAAAGTTTTTTTCAAGTTCCTGCTGGTATGGTACCAAAGCTTTCATAATAAAAGTTATTAAATGGACTTCTTAATGATATGATCCGAAAAGGAGAAAATACCGGACATACGAATGCCGTATTTTTTTTGGACAATTAATTAATCAAAGTGAAATTTTTGTTTTCCGAAGTGCCATTATTGCCCGGAGGCGTTGCCTGATAACAGTGTCTGGTTCTATTTGGAGTTGTTGGGCAATTTCTTTATTGGATTTTCCTTCCAGGTAATACAGACGGATGATTTGCTGCAAAGCTGGAGAAAGGGAGTCTATCAATTGATACAGTTCTCTCGCCGTTTCGGAGGCGATAACCGCTTCTTCAAAACTGGCTTGGTCACCAGAGGGTATATGCTGGGGTTGTTGCCGCTGGAGCTTCTCAAGATATTTCAGGCATTGATTGCGTACAGAAGCGTATAAATAAGCTTTAATGGCCGTTATATGGCTGAGGCGGGCACGACGTTGCCATAGCAGTACAAAACAATCCTGGATTATATCTTTGGCTATATCGGGGTCTTGTAGCAGGCGGTTAGCAAAATAAGCAAGAGAAGGAAAGTATTCCCGGTACAGGCAGTCAAATGCTTCCTCCTCTCCAAGTTGGAAGGAGTTTAGAAATAGAGGGTCCTGTGTTCCGTTTAGCCGACGCAATATAGCAGTACAATGATGACATTACCGGGGAGTCTTTAGTGAAGTATTTAGGTCAAAAAAATGACGTGGAACTCCACTTACCGCTATTGAGGCCGTCGGAGGCCTGGAAACGAATAAGGGAGCCCACGCCTAAACGTGAGCTCTTGCTTATCATCTCGTTTCCATTTTGAAATTTCCGACGTTTCAATAGCGAGACTCAAAGCGAAAGCTTCAAATTCCTTTATGAAGAATTCGCAATATTATTATTTCTGCTAAGTTAGCAAATAATAAATATTTTTGTACACTATAAAGAGTATTTTATAAAACATCCTATTTTAAGGGGTTATATATGAAATACGCATCCTGTTAATTGCAGGATGGCAAAATCAAAAAAAGGAAAAGAAAGGCGAAAAGCTACACTTGGACACTTCAATCATGATGTTTTTCTTCAAAAACTCAGTAAAAGAATTAAAGCTGTTCGAAAACAAAAAGGATTTAACTCGTATGAATTATTCTCGTACGACATAGAGATATCACGTACAGGTATGGCAAAATACGAATCGGGAAATTATGATGACATTAGAATGCGTACTCTTTTAAAAATTATTGATGGCCTTGGAATGACTCCCACTGAATTCTTTGCTGAAGGATTTGATTAGACACGGAAGACTTTAAATCCAATGATAAACACTGATTAACTAAAAATCATTCTACTTTTACATATAATGAACAAGATCAAAATTCAGAATTTCGGGCCGATAAAGGAAGGTTTTCAAGATGAAGATGGCTGGATGGACATTAAAAAGGTCACGATGTTTATCGGCAATCAAGGTAGTGGGAAAAGTGTGGTTGCGAAACTGATTTCTACTTTTAGTTGGATTGAAAAAGCATTGACAAGGGGAGACTATGATAAAAAACATTTTGAACGCAAGAACAAATTAAGAAATCAATACTTCTCATATCATCGACTAGAAAATTACTTCCCAAAGGAAGGCAACACTTTAATTGACTATAGAGGCGAGTCTTTTAATATCCTCTATCAAAATGGGAATGTTATTATCGAAGATGCTAACAACGGTAGCTACTCACTTCCGCAAATTATGTATGTGCCAGCAGACAGAAATTTTATTGCCAATGTCCGTACTCCGAAAGCCCTGAAGCAAATATCACCCTCTTTATCTGAATTGGTTACCGAACTTGTGAATGCTGGCCAGGCTATGAAATCTCCTATGCTTTTACCTATCAATGAAGGTGTGTATGTAGAATACAACAAACAAAGAGATATTTATTTTATTCGAAATAATGAGTACAGGATTGATCTGACAGAAGCATCGAGTGGCTTTCAATCACTAGTTCCCCTGCTTCTTATTTCATGGTATCTGTCTGATTCTGTCAAAAAACAAAGTGAAAACACCAAAGAATTGCTCACGAGTGAGCAAAGGGAAAGATTTCGTAAACGGTTTAAAGAGATCAATGACAATCCTGATTTGACTGAAGAATTGAAAAGAGTTGCATTATCAGAGTTAGGAAAAGAATTCACCAAGACTGCCTTCATCAATATTGTAGAAGAGCCTGAACAAAATTTATATCCTAGTTCGCAAAGAGGTATGCTGAATAGTCTGACGGCATTCAATAACATCAATCGCGGCAATAAATTAGTCATGACTACCCACAGCCCGTATCTGATCAATTACCTTACGATCGCAGTTAAGGCTCATACCTTGAAGGACAGGATCAGAACACCAGAATTAGAAAAAAAATTGAATAAGGTAATTCCGCAGAATTCAACAATTCACCAAGACGACCTGGTTATTTACGAATTAAATGAGAAAGACGGTACCATATCACGACTGAAGGAATATAACGGATTGCCATCCGATGAAAACTATTTAAATCAACAGCTTGCTGAAAGCAATGAGTTATTCGCTCAACTGTTGGAAATCCAGCAAGCGATATGATAATAAATTTTTTTGAGGCTGGATGCCAAACTTTTTCAGACAGAAGAACGTTCGGGCTTTGCGACGATCCGCCACCAGCGAGAAATCCTGCCTACATTGATGAATACAATGGAGCTATTTGGATAGCAGTGGTCGAAAATGAACCTGGGTATGATGTTACGTTTACCGCTATAGATAATTGTATCACTGTTGAAAGACCGGATGGTACAATGGCCCAACGCTGTGATGGTCTGCTGACCTATAATACAACAGCTATTTTGGTTGAACTAAAACAACGAGCAGCAAAAGGGAACCAATGGGTTACTGATGCGGAAAGCCAACTCAGGGAAACAATTGTTTATTTTGAACGAGAGGACGAATCCAATCAGTTTAATACTAAACGGGCCTATATAGCCAACAGCGAGCACCCAAAGTTCAAAGAAAGCCAGATGGGGAGAATGGATCGGTTCTTGACCGATACTGGGTATATATTAAGAATCGAAAATAGAATCAGGCTTTAAAATCTTTTGGGAGCTGAACCGCCGATGGAAAAGCCATGGCATCGTCAGCCTTAAACCTAAATAAACACCTAACGACAATACTTACAATTCAGAGCCCTCTTCTTTTATTTCTCCATTCCTTTGGCGTTATTTTAAATCGCTTTCGGAAAGCATTAATAAATCCGGGCAATGTCTGGTAACCGGCGAGGTCGGCAATCTCTTTGAGCGGCTTATTGGTCTTTTCTAAAAGCAACTGGATATGCTCCATTTTCCGCTGCATCAGCCTGGGAAAGATGCCGATACCAAATACCTTCTCATAATTCCGCTTCAGGGTTACGAAATTAGTCCCCAGTTTACGGGCCAGTGCAGGAATTGTGATCTTACCATCGAGGTTATTTGCCATAATTCTGTCGGCCTCATACATCTGTGCTACCTGATCTGGATTTAGTTCGCCAGGGATTGCAATTGGAGTTGATACCGTATGCGAGAACAAAATATCCCGTACTTTATTGGCATAGTAAAACTCACGAAATGATCCCTGGAAAGGGCACTTCAAAATATCATGCACCAATTCCAACAAATCGCCTGGTACCTGCATTGGTTTTGTTACCATAAATGGCTGATTGGAGCCAATGCCCGCCAGGAGTTCAGGCGAAAAATGTACCGTGAAATAGACTGTAGGCACTGCCGTAGGATACTCCCTTGCGTATACCAATTGATCCGTTAAATGATACTGACCTGGCTCCAATTGAAAAGCTGAACCATCCCTGGGAATAATAGAAAGAGATCCACTTAGAGGTATTTCGAGCCGCAGCCAATGGTTAGCTTCAGTGGTAATTAAGCGGCTCTCACAGTTAGATTTGATTTGTCGCAGGCTGATAGCATAGAGCCGGTGGCTGAACCAATGAATATGAATATCGCAGCCGTTCTTTTCGGATTTATATAAAATACTTCCGGGAATGCGCAACCCCCTGAATTTTCGGCCGGGTGACTGTTTTAGTAACAGCAGTTCTCCTGAGGATAGGCTTAGCTGGATCATCATACACTTTTCATGGATCAGGTGGAAGATCGGCCATTGCGTTTTTTATTTGTTTATCAAAGTGAAATAATAGTTTTCCGAACCGTTTTTTTCCTTGCTTAAAATACCAGTAACGATATAATATGTAAATCCATTTCTTCTAATAAAACAGTAAGGCGCATCCGGAACTCGATTCAAGCATGCGCCTTAAAGCGAACATTATTCTGCACTTTGATAGGATACGGGTCTCATTATTTTCCGGAAAACAAGGCTTTCTTCAACGCTAATGCACCTTGCTGTGATGAAAACTTAACTGCTTCAATATGGTCTAATGGATTCAGCAACCCGTAATCATGAATAAAACCGTTATAGGTTTCAATGGTCACTGCAACGCCAGCTTCGTCCAATTTTCTTGCATATGCCAAACCTTCATCAAATAAAATATCGTTTTCTGCTAACTGAACTAATGCCGGAGGCAATCCTTTTAGTTTATCCAATGAAGCATTAAAGGGAGTTGCGTAATACTCCTTCCTTTTTTCAACATCAGGTAAATAATTATCCCACATCCACTTCATTAAAGAAGCTGTAAGAAATCTTTCCTCCGCATATTTTTTCCAGGACTCACGTGTAAAATCTGCATCTGTGACTGGCCATAAAAGCAATTGAAATTTAATCTTTGGTCCTCCTTTGTCTTTTGCCATTAAACACAGTACAGCAGTCATATTTCCACCCAC
Organism: Ferruginibacter sp.; assembly: GCA_047600665.1. Classification (GTDB taxonomy): domain Bacteria; phylum Bacteroidota; class Bacteroidia; order Chitinophagales; family Chitinophagaceae; genus Ferruginibacter. Next base: position 28,867 of record JASGKJ010000001.1, on the reverse strand, counting down.
ACTATTCCCTGCAGCAGCCATATTTTTACCGTCAACACCAATTTCTGATCCGTTTTCTGATACCCATTTTGCGGCTGCATATATTTGGTTAATTGCTATTGGATATTTGGCTTCGGGTGAAGGTGTATAGTCTGTAAAAACAGCTGCAGCGCCGCTGTTCACTACAAGATCCCTTACTAATCTTCTGTGCGTGGGATAATCTCCCAAAACCCAACCGCCGCCATGAGTGAACATAAAGACCGGTAGCTTCTCTGAAGTAGCCTTCTCAGGTTTTACGATGTGTATATTGACAGTAATACCATCCTGCGAAATTTCTCTTTCTGATTCTACAATACCGGAATAATCGACTTCTACTGATTTTTGTGCGTCTATGAGCACCTGCCTTGCGGCCTGTGGTGACAATGTCTCTAATGGCGGGTTACCACTGTTATTCAGTTCTTTTAAAAATTCCCTGATCCCGGAAAGAATTTGCGGATCATTTTCCGCTTTGATGTTTTGTGCCATAACTGAAATATTATATTGATGAATGAAGTAATCAATCAGTGCTAAACAGCGTTTTGTTTTATCTTTTTTCGAGTTCACTGCTCACAACTTTTGCCATTTCTTTTGAACTAAAGGGATTTTGACCAGTTATTAAATTTCCGTCCACTACTACTTTAGAAGTCATTGGGATAAATGCTTTGTTGTAAATAACACCTCTTGCCTTTAAAGCCGCCTCCAAATTAAATGGTACTTCTTTTTTTCTTCTTGCAAGGCTTTCTTCAAACCAATCAAATCCTGTGAGCTTTTTTCCTGTAATTAAATTTTTGCCATTGTTTAATTTTACATTAAGTAAGCCCCCAACACCATGACAAATAGCTGCTACCATTTTACCACTTTCATAGTGATTTACAATGATAGATTGAAGGGTCTTATTATCCGGGAAATCATACATCGTAGCATGTCCGCCAGCCAAATAAACACAGTCGAAGGATTCTTTCTCCACACTCTGCAAACTTTTTGAACGATTTAGTTCATTCATAAAGTCAGAGTTTTGGTAATAATTTTTTGAAATTTTATCCAAAACCAACGGCTTCAAACTTTCAGGATCAATGGGAACCTCACCACCTTTTGGGCTAGCTATAGTAATATCCCAACCTTTCTCTTTTGCAGTATGATAGATGTGTGTTAATTCGCTAAGCCATAAACCCGTTTTCAGTTTTCCGCTTGCATACATACTTACATTGGTTACAATCAACAAAAGCTTTTTCATTACTTAAGGCTTAGTATAAGATTATTAAAATTCGTTCCAAAAACGAGCATTATAGTAGCCCAATCACTGATGGTTGTAGCCGAATCTCTGAAATGTAAAAATGCTGGCGAAAGACATTTCCGTCAATTGAAGGATTGCCTGAACTCTAAAGGAGAAACGGCGGTGTGACTTTTAAACAGGCGATGAAAGGATTGGGGATGTTCAAACCCTAAATGGTAGGCAATTTCAGAAACTGACATTCCCGTAGTGGACAGCAATTCCTTTGCTTTTTCTATTACCCGGTTTTGAATATGCTGCTGGGTGCTTTGTCCTGTCTGAACCCTTAACATGTCACTGAGGTAATTCGGGCTTACATGGAGTTCGCCGGCAACGTATTGAACAGTAGGAATACCTTTTTCTTCTTTGAAATAAGTATCCATTAAAGCTTCCAGCTTAGTGAGCAGGTCAGAATTAATTTTCTTCCTGGTAAGAAACTGGCGGTTATAATAACGGTCGCAGTATTTCAATAATAAATCAATATTAGATACCAGCAGGCCCTGGGTGAATGAATCCATGTTGCCGGCAATTTCGATGCTGATATTTTCTATAATTTCCAGTATAGCTTTTTCTTCTTTTTCTGAAAGATGCAATGCCTCATGCGTAGCGTACGAAAAATAGCCGTATTCTTTTATATGAGAAGCCAGTGGAAAACCCTGCAAAAAGTCGGGATGTATAACCAATACAAATCCCTTCACAGCATTTAAAAGCACATCTTCAAACTGCATCACCTGGTGCGGGGCGATAAAATACATGATCCCTTCATCAAAATCATAATATTGCTGGCCGTATTTGCATTTGCCACCAGCACAATCTTTCTTTAAGGAAACTACATAGAAATCCGTCGTTATAGCATTCAAAATGGTTTCCGGCTCCAATTTTACGTCATCGAAATTGAAGACGCTGATCAGAGGGTTAGATGGTTTTGTCAACCCTAAGAACTGGTGCAATGCAGCAATGGATGATACTTTTGCAGGAGCCTTCATTTGTTGATTTTCCGATTTATACATATCAATTTACGACTTTTCTTTTCGTTCCGAAAATTGTTCACCCTTAATTTGCTCCACACCCTGTTTATAAGAAGTTACTTCAAAATCCGGGAATCGTTTTCTGAATTTTGAATCGTCAAAGATGTTATGATGCTCATAACGGGGAAGCAATTCCTGGAGCTCTTTTACTCTTTCATTAAATCTTGCACCTATTTTAAAAAGGAGTTTGGGAACAATGGAATATTTCAGCTCTTTCCCGTAAATACCAGACACCAGTGCAATAAACTCTTTATAGGTAGGGTGGCTTTTATCTACAGGCAGATGCCAGGTTTGTCCAAACGCATCAGGTGTATTGCCAATCAAGGCCGTAGCACGGCTTGCATCGGGAGTCCAGATCAAGCTTCTTTTCTTATTATCCCTTAATGGAACTTTCAGCTTTTTACCTTCTTTAAGATTGTTAAAAAGTAAAGTATTGGTAATACTCTGCGTTTTCCCCGGTCCGTAAAATTCCGGCGCACGACAAATGACTGCCTCCAGTTCTCCCGACTGCATTTCTTTCAATACCATTTCAGCCATAAGCCTTCTTACTCTTGCCTTTCTACCCAATGGTGCAAATGCGGTGCGCTCTGTAAGAACCCTGTCATCCTGCGGGTACATATAAGTATTATCAAAGAACACCAGTTTCGTTCCACTCATTTTGCAGGCATCAATCACATTTTTGAGAATTAAGGGAAACAACTCTTCCCATAAGTCAGAACTTATTGGAAGTCCCAAAGTGAAGTAAGCTATTTCAGCACCTTTTACCGCTTCCATCGCTTTTTCGCTGATGGTTAAATCCGCCGAAAACACTTCGTCCGTATCATTTACTTTTTTGGCTTCCTTACTTACTATTCTTATATCGGAGGTGAAATTCCGTTTTAATTCTCTTGCTAATTCTTCGCCAATTTGTCCGTTGGCACCTAATATCACTTGCATTTTTTATCTTTTTTGTACGGCCAGTATTTGATTGCTTTTGCCATGTTGATAGTACAAAGATCCGAGTGAAAATTTATGGAGATGTAACCCAATTAGCGAAAGTTGTAACAAAATCTCTGAAGCCGAACTCTGAAAAATGCTCAACAGCATAGAGCTTTTTGTAATTTAGCCAGCGATTCAGTGCGTTGGCTTATATTCTTTCCATATTGCCACTCACGAATCGTAGGAATAATTCTAATATAAAAAGATAAATTATGAGAAGATTGACATTTTTCTTAGTACCATTTATAATTATTCAGGAATTAACAGCGCAGAATAACAATGTGCCTGGTGTAATTGTCAACCATATTCCAAAATCAACGGGAAAATACGTTGGATCACCTTCTATTTGCATACTTCCCAATGGCGATTATGTAGCATCACATGATGAATTTGGCCCCCGGTCGTCAGAATTCTATTCAGCCCGTACTCACATTCTATTATCAAGTGATAAGGGAAAGACGTGGAAAGAAACGGTTACCCTTGATGGGCAATTTTGGTCTAATTTATTTCTACATGAGAACGAGTTGTATATTTTAGGGACGAACAAGCATCACGGCAATGTAGTAATCAGAAAATCTTCAGATGGAGGGAAAACCTGGACAATACCATACAATGCAGATAATGGTCTGCTGTTTGAGGGCGAGTATCATACCGCTCCCATGCCAATGATTATCCATAATGGGAAAATATGGCGAGGCATAGAATATGCTACGGGAAAAACTTCCAATTGGGGTAAGCGATACAGTGCAATGATGGTTTCTGTTCCAATAAATGCTAACCTTCTTGATGCCCGAAACTGGAAAAAAACAAATTACCTTCCGTTTGATTCTGCTTATCTCAATGGCATGTTTGAAGCCTGGCTTGAAGGAAATGCCGTGGTAACTAGAGAAGATAAAATAGTGAATATTCTGCGGGTTCATGCTCCACACATAGCTGATGAGTATTATGCAAAAGTTAGTCTTGATGAAAAAAAAGGTAAGATAAATTTCAAAGAAACAGATTTTTTTAAAATGCCCGGCGCTTCAAAAAAATTTACTATCAGATATGACAAGCAAAGTAATTTATACTGGAGCATTGTAAACAATGTCCCGGAGCAATATAACGGTAAAGCAAGTAACGATAGAATAAGAAATTCATTAGTACTTATATCATCATCAGATTTGATAACCTGGAATATTTCAGAAGAATTACTTTTTCATCCGGACCATCAAAATCATGGCTTCCAGTATATCGACTGGACTTTTGATGGCAGTGATATCATTTTTGTTTCCAGGACAGCGTTTGATGATGAAGAAGGTGCGGCCCATTCAGCTCACGATGCAAATTATCTAACATTTCATAGATTAGAAGGATTTAGAAACTACATACGATAACTTTTAATGGTAACCTCAATATTTAGAAAACATATTTAAAGTTGTTCCTGGTTATCTTGCCGATCTTGAAATAATTCACCAATAAATCAGCAACCGAAAAGAAATAGATGAGATCCTATGAAATATATTCGGTTGTGAACAACATCATCAGCCTTCAGGGTTGCAAATCCGTAATATACCATAATAGTAAAAATTAAGCTGTTATAAAACATCAATCAAGTAACCGACATATAACCAAATCCTTTTTTTATTTGCAGTTTAAAAAACTGAGAAGCAGGTGGCGAAGGCGGTATTAAGTAAAGGCCTGTAAACATTCTAATATTACCATTAGGTTGCTCAGATCATTATTCACATTAACTTTTTTATCCAACGCAATTTATTGTCAGTATATGGCGGGTATTTCCAATCTGGTTCGCCCCATGTTTTCTTCTCTATTACCGATTTTTGATGCGAGAATGAAATGAATCCAAACTCACCGTGATAATGACCAATACCTGAGTTTCCAATGCCGCCAAAGGGAAGATACTCACTGGTGATCTGCATCAACGTGTCGTTGATACAACCGCCCCCAAATGATACCTTGTGCAATAACTGATCCTTCTCGTCATCATTGTCTGTAAACAGATAAGCTGCCAATGGTTTTTCACCCCCGATGATTTTTTCAAGGGCTGCCTCATAACTATGGAATGAAAGTACAGGCAGAACGGGACCAAATATTTCTTCCTGCATGACGTCATCTTCATAAGATACTTCGGCCAAGATTGTGGGTTCTATATAAAGTGTATCATCATTATGTTTACCACCGTAAAAAAGTTTTTCCGGATCAATGAGGTTTATTATCCTGTCATAATTTCTTTTATTGATAATGCTTGTGTAGTGTTCTGCCCCATCGGAATAGCATATCTCCTGGATTTTATCTTTCAATAGTTGCAAAAATTTATGTTTGATAGATTCCTCAACCAACAAATAGTCAGGTGCTATGCAAGTTTGGCCCCCGTTTAAAAATTTCCCCCATACGATTCGCTTTGCAGCTACTTCTAAATTAGCTGTCTTTGTTACGATAGCGGGTGATTTCCCTCCCAATTCCAAAGTAACAGGAACTAAATTCTTCGCTGCAGCCTCATATACAATTTGGCCTACTTTAGGACTGCCTGTAAAGAAAATTTTATCCCAACGGAACTTTAATAGTTCAGTGGTCTCGGGTATGCCTCCTTTTACCACATGCACATAATCAGACGGGAAATTTGTGTTAATCAAATGCCCTAATAAGTGCATAGTATTCTCAGGCAATTCGCTTGGCTTCACCACACAGGTATTGCCTGCTGCAACTGCAGTAACTAATGGCACTAAGGTCAATTGGTAAGGATAATTCCAGGCACCGATTACCAATGTAACGCCCAGTGGATCTGCATAAACATGGCTGTTACCCGGCTGCAAACTCAATGGAGTCTTAGCCTTTTTTGGTTTGGTTAATTTGTCTAAATTTTTTATAAAATAGTTGATCTCTTTATAAACCAGATTCAACTCAGTTAAAAAAGTATCGAAAGTTCCTTTGCGAAAATCCTTATAAATTGCCTCGAATAGACGTTGTTCGTTTCCCTGCAATACATCTTTCAACTTCAGCAAAGATTCCTTCCTGAAACTAACGTCTTTTGTTTTGTGCGTATTGAAAAATACTTTTTGTGCTTCAAATATTTTACTTAATTCCATTTTTTTTAATTTTTGAATTGCGGCTTGCTATTTTTTTCATCCGCCACCAGCTTGGGGGTATATAGGGCTGCCTGAAACTCAGGCTGATAATCATAGCGAACTAGTTTCTTTAACTTTAGTGATTTGATAAAAGCAGATAACGGGCCATCAGAAAGGTTCAATTGAATGTCATCTCCCTTTTTACTGCTTGCCTTTTTTACTCCTCTGATGTCACTATAACCGTGTGTTAATTCACCCTTTGTATTGCGGTTGATGAAATTAGAACGAACGATTTCGGGTGTTGAATTCGCAACATCCAGTTTTTTTCCTGACATTGAAAAATCAAAATTTCCCTTTTCATCATAGTATGTAAATGTTACATTATTCTCATTAGTGTTATAATCTATCGGAATTAACCATTTGGGTAAGTTATATCCAACAACACCACGCACTCTGGCTAGCTCTGTATTAACAGGTAGTTTCAATACATAACCCCAGAGACTTTTATCGTTCACTTCACCCATCAAAGAAATCAATCCCCAATTGCTTTTATTAGGCTTTGTGGTTACAATTGAAATGGAAAGTTCATTGTAAGAATCGTTGTCGCAATAGTGATAGGCATAGGATGTAATGGCTATTACTCCTCTTCCGGGGGTGTAGGAAATCGGCTTAACCAACCCTTTTACTTCAGCAGGAAGCAGTTCTTTTATTTTACTCATATCTGCTGTGTAAATGGCAGTAATGCTGCTGTTGCTGTAATAGAAATTAGGTGAATACGTAATAAAACCTACATCCTTTTTTTCTTTTTGAAGTGTTTTGAACCAGCTCAAATCAATGTCGGGTCTTTCCTGTGCAACGACTGAAAGAGGTGAGTTAGAACGGAACCTGTCGAACATGCCGCCTTTTAAAACAGGTATCTGATGACCAGCTAATTCAATAATCGTATCATTTTTCGAAACAGAATCAACACTAATGGGCATTACACTCACTGTAGATGTAATGTTGTTGACAACCGCCTTTTTTAGAAATATACTTGGGCTAAAAAGCAGTGCAACTAAAACGATTACCACAATGAGCAAAATCTTTATCTTTTTCATTTTGTTAGAGTTTTTATTTGGTATTATTTAAGAATTGCCTTTTTTTAATTTGATGGATAACCACTTTCGCCATTTTTTTTGAGCTAAATGGGTTTTGACCGGTAATTAGATTGCCATCTACCACTATTTTTGAAGTCATAGGAATAAACGCTTTTTTATAGTTGGAACCCCCGCTCTTCAATGCCGCTTCAAGATTAAACGGTACTTCTTTTTTTCTTCTTGCCAGGCTCTCCTCAAACCAATTGTAGCCGGTGAGCTTTTTGCCTTTTATTAAATTATTTCCATCGGACAGCTTCACATTAAGCAAACCGCCGACGCCGTGACAAATGGCAGCCACCATTTTCCCGTTTTGGTACTGTCGGGAAATGATCTTCTGAAGAGTTGTATCATTAGGGAAGTCATACATCGTACCATGACCACCAGCCAGGTACACTACATCGAAACGCTCGCTTTCAATTTCTTTAAGGCTTTTGGTCTGTCTCAGCAATTCTTTGAATGTGGAATCCTTCCAATATTTTCTAGAGAGTTTATCCAGCGTAAAAGTTTTCAAGCTTGCCGGATCTATCGGGATGTCACCGCCATTGGGGCTTGCAATGGTGATATCATACCCTTTGGCTTTTGCGGCATCGTAAATATGCGTGAGTTCGCTCAACCAAAGTCCGGTGGGAATTTTACCACTTGCATAGACGTTGATATTGGTAACAATGATTAGGATTTTGATAATGCTCATGCTGTGATATTTAGCAGAGCAAATGTCTTTAGGTTATTGATGGTATAAGTATCCTAATCCGTGGAAGTAGTAACCTAATCTCTGAAGCTTCCAGCCCAATTTGAGGATTTAAAAGCCTTGTGAAAAAATATTCAAAGCATTTCTTAAGACAGGTTGACAATCGTTCAATGACGCTAAACACATACCGGGTAATGGTCATGATTTTTTAACTTCCCAGGTTAATTTCTAAGAAAAATAATTTTTAAAGTTTGTGGGCTAAAAATTTGGAAATCAACGCTATTTGTCTTATAATATATTGTAAGGAGATGCTTAGCAGTTGACTAGTCTCCCTAAATTCAAACAGAAATATGAGCCACCCAATACCTGAAATAAGTAAAGAGTTTGTCTGTATTGTGGACAGAGACCAGCCAGTTTTAGCTGCTACGATAGCATCGTACCTGTCTAAAGTTGGTGAATACCTTCCCATTTTTGAATTTCCACATGCTACTATTGAAAAAACAAATGGTGATGAGGATAAAATTGATGAGCATGTCATAACAAGATCAAGATCGGATGAGTTTAATGTTTTTGTAGCCAACAGTATCGCTAGAAATGGAGGATGTCAGAACCTCATACTTGCTGGTTTATCAGCTGAGCAGAAAAGCTATCTTACTTTTTTGGGTAAGTATAATGTAATTGAAATACCCACTATTGAGGATGTTGAGTTTCTTCTTGCAGGATTCACACAAGATAAAACCGAATACCTTTTATGCAGGCCAGATGAAATGCTGGTAGGACTATACCAGGCTGTTTACAAAAATCTGAAGCTAAAAATTGAAGAGAATGCTGCCGATTTAACACCAATGGAAATAAAAAAAGACGGCATTATAGTAATAGAATATATTCTTGCCGCCTCAGCCGTGATCGCAGTAAATTATGCTTTATCCATCGACGCTGAAATAAAAGTTGTTGAACCTTTGGCAAGGAAAGAAGAAAAAGAAACCAGCTACCTACTTCAGGAATGGCAAAAGGGGTCAGATGCACGATACCACGAGTTATCAGATAAGGTTCACAAAAGAATCGGAGGTGTTTATTTTCCTTCGTATGAATTTGCTACGTTCTTTACCGAGGGTCTCCCGTATTCATTAATCCTGCATGACGTTATTCCATTCTCGTATGTACATCTTCTGTACAACCCTGATTTTTTTATCTTCAATAATTTACTCTTTGAAGAAAAGCCGAATATTAATGCAGCCGTAGTCTTTTCACCGCAAGCATTCAAAGATGAAGAAACCGATTATGTGATTAAAAGTCTGCAAGCACAACATTTGTATGTACGGGAGCTTGTAGGTAAATCGGCTTCTGTTTATAACATAGACATGCACGTAAAGGAATTTCCTTATGATTTGCTTCATATCTGCAGTCATGGTGGAGAAGTGAATGGGTATACAATAGCTGACACTTTTAAGGATCGTGATGGGAATGCGCACACGATAGAATATGACGAAGTGGTGAGCTTTGCGCCCAATCCCGATGAAAAACTCATTCCTGTTGCCAGGAAAACAATCTGGCGAAAATTTGATGGATTAGTTTGGGGCAGTAAGGAGTTCAGGGAGGCCGCATATCCACATTATGTATTTGCTGATATGCAAATTGAAATGGAGAAACTGTTTAATGATAAAACGCATAAACAAGTAAGGACGCCAAAAGCAATTGTCCCTGATTCATGCGCTATTAAATGTGCTGACTTCGCCTACCAGGCAATGATACAGGTCGTGGCAGGATACCATACTGCCCCTATTATTTTCAATAATTCATGTTGGTCAGCGGCGGGTATTGCCGATTCATTTTTAGCAGGCGGAGTCCGGGGCTATATCGGAACCTTGTGGAAAGTAAATAATCAGATTGCTACAGAGGTCGCAGAGACTTTCTATAATCATTTATTTGATGGAACGGTGTTGGATGCATTGCAAAAAGGGTTGGAGAAATGCAGGGGTACAAATAATGAAGGCATATACATTTACTGGGGGCTTCATTTTTCAACAATTCAGAAAGGGAACTCTGTAGCGCAAAGCCGTGAAAATGTATGCAAGGCGCTGCTACGGTCTTTTTATCGTTGGACTGACCATGCAAAAACAGTAGCAAGCGCAAAAATTAAGGATAATGTAAAAAAACTTGCTGATTGGAATATGCGACAACTGTGGCGATATTTCTTTTGGGATTATGTAAAATTAAGAGCAACTTGGAAAGCTAAGCAGGCATCAAAATAACTTTTTATAAGTATGCCTGCTGTAAATATCCGTCAAACTATAGGATATTCTTCATCATTGCATTTCAAAAACAACTGTTACATTACCAGTTCCTAAAGCAGTTGCCAATACTGTTACATCTTCCACCTTTCCTAGTTTTGTGTAATTGTAAGAGGTAGTAAATGTTTTATAAAAAAGCACCAATGTAGAGGAGCCATACAACATGAGATCACCATTTTGAATTGTTCCTGGACTCACTGCATTCGTGGAGAGGTTGCGGGACAAATCACTATACTTTTCGTTTCCGTTTAAATCAATCATGTTTATAGTCAACGGTAAAAGAGATTTGAACGCATTTACCGCTGCATTGTCGTACAACGTTGCAGTAAACGTATTGTTCCCGATTTTAATTTTCATTTTACTTCCTGTTGGGTTTGTATTACTGTTGCTATCGTCAGAAGAAACATTTTTGCTGCATGAGCTGCAACTTATAAAGGATAGCGTATAAAGCGCCATCATCAGTATATTTTTCATTATTCAAGATTTAGAATATCTGTATTCTCTTCCTTCAGGCGCCTTTTACTTTTTATTATACTCCTCATTTGTTACAGGCTTTAACCAATTTACAATCCCTTTTTCTGTATTGACATTCACAGCAATGTGCGTAAAGCTACTTGTGGGAGATGCGCCGTGCCAGTGCTCAATGCCCGGCTGCACCTTTACTATATCACCTGCATGAAGCAGTTGAATTGGCTTTCCTTTTTCCTGGTAATAGCCTGTCCCTTCCGTGCAAATCAGAATCTGTCCGGCAGGATGCGTGTGCCAGTTATTCCTTGCACCTGGCTCAAACACAACATTGCTGATGACAGTGGTTAACGTATCATCATTTGCCACTAATGTTTTTACCCATGCAGTGCCTGTAAAATATTCAGTCGGTGCTTTATCTCCTTTCGTAAATATCATCGCTGCATTTTGCTTTTCGTTTGTGTTCATTGTTTGCGCATTAACGGTGAAATGAAAAAGAATAACAACAACAACTACTGCAATTTTCAATCCTGTATTTTTCACAGCGTTATTTTAAATGTTGTGTAAAAAAGTTTGCCAGTTTATCGAAAGGGATGATGTCTACTTTATCATATAAGTCGACATGTACGGCTTGGGGAATAATCATTAACTCTTTTGGCTCTGCCGCCGCTTTGTAAACATCTTCGCTAAAATAACGAGAGTGTGCATTTTCTCCGGCTATGATCAGCATTGGTCGTGGTGAAATTTCTTTGATGTAGGTAAGGATGGGCATATTCATAAAGGATAACGGATTTGTGATCAACCAGGCCCCGTTTGAATTCAATGAACGCTCATGAAATCCACGTGAGGTACGGTAATAATCGAAATATTCTTTTACAAATTGTGGTTCGTTGCCCTGCAGTTTTTCAGGCAGATTTCTTTGACCTGCAGCAGCAGTTCCTTTTTCTGCGTCGGCCCAGCGCTGCTGACCTAATTGCTCCAATGTCTTGGTACGCTGTTCCAGCGTTACAATATCATTGTATCCTTTCGACATTACACGGGTCATATCATACATGCTGGTGGTTGCAACTGCTTTTATACGTTTGTCTATTGCGGTTGCGTTTAATGCAAAGCCTGCGAACCCGCAAATCCCAATAATACCAATCTTGTTACGGTCTACATTTTTTTGTAGTCCAAGAAAATCAACTGCGGCACTAAAGTCTTCTGTGTTGATCTCCGGCGAAGCCAGGTTGCGTGGTTCACCACTGCTTTCACCAGTGTAAGAGGGGTCAAATGCCAATGCAATAAAACCACGCTCTGCCATCTGGTTAGCATACAACCCTGATGACTGCTCTTTCACCGCACCAAAGGGGCCGCTGATGGCAAGCGCTGCAATTGGATTGTTGTTTACATTTTTGGGTAGATATAAGTCGCCCGACAATGTAATTCCATAACGATTTTTAAACGATACTTTCTGCCTTATCACCTTATCACTTAACTGGAAAGTATAATGGTCTGTTTGTTCTTTCTGCTTCATATCTTTTTTGTTTATGCTTTGTACGGTTTGTGAATAAGCCTGTGCTGCAATCAGCAGGAGCAATACCAATGCTATTTTTTTCATGTTTTATTATTTTACTTAATTGATTTAGTCACTTTCGCTGGTATCCCTGCTACGATAGTATCAGCAGGAACATCTTTCGATACAACTGCCCCTGCCGCAACAATTGCGTTTTCGCCAACAGTTACACCGGGCAATATGGTTGCGCCTGCACCAATCCATGCATTTTTCCTGATGTGGATACATCCGGGAATAAGTGAATGTCTTTCGTTAGGAGAAATAGGATGGCCTTCAGACAACAGGCTGACTTTAGGTGCTATTAACACATTGTCTTCAATGGTAATGCCTCCCAGGTCAAGGAAAACACAATCGAAGTTTATAAAGACGTTCTTACCAATTTTGGTATGCTTTCCGTAGTTGATGTAAAAAGGTGTGAATACAGCAACGGTTTCGTCAATTTCTGAACCCGTGATTTGAGCTAACAAGCTCCTGATCTCCGCTGGATTAGAAGAGTTATTCATTTGAACCACCAGCTCTTTAGTAGCAAACGAGGCGCTCCGCAACCTGTGAATTTCCGGATTATCTGGCGCAATAATTTTCCCTTCTCTTAACTGTTCAAAAATGTCTTTGCTGGGCTGATTTGATATCATACCACAAAAGTCCTGGAAAATGTAAACCTACTGGTAACGATTATCAAACCAATAATTAAGAATTTCAAACTTTTACTAAACGGAGAGATTTGGGGTTTGTACCGGTAAGACGCTTGAAAAAGTTATTAAAGTAAGTAGCGTATTCAAAACCAAGCGCATAGGCTACATCAGCAATATTCCAATCGGTATGCTGTAAAAGGGCTTTGGCCTCGCTGGCAATTCTTTCTGAAATGTGGGTAGTAGTGGACTTGCCTGTTACTTCCTTCACTGCACGGTTGAGGTAGTTAACGTGTACATTGAGGCTATTGGCATAGTCCTGTGCGGTTTTCAATTGTAAAGGTTGATCTGCGCTTTCTATAGGAAATTGTCTTTCCAGTAGTTCGAGGAAGACAGAGCTGAGGCGGGATGCTGCATTCTTATGTTGGTCATAATGATCAGATGGCTGGAGCTTTAGTGCTTCGTGAATCACCAGGTTGATATAATTCCGCATCAAGTCGTCCTTGAAAGTATAATCACCTTTCTGCTCTTCTATCATTCGCTGAAAAATAGTATTTAAGAATAGCCGTTGCTCTTCTGTAATTTTTAATATCGGAGTGCCGCCGATTCTAAATAAAGGAGATTGTTGCAGACTTTCGCTACGGTCAGATGCTTTGAAAAATTCCTCTGAGAAAAGAATGGTATATCCCACATAGCTGGTTGACAAGGTTTCCCAGGAATAAGGAATATGCGGATTCCCAAAGAATAAAACAGTACCCTCTTCTTCAAAGCTGCGGTCGGCATAATGGATAATACTCTTGCCGGTTGTTAGACATATTTTATAGAAATCTTTCCGGCTATAGATACGTGTAGCCGCTCCGTCACTTTCAATCTGGAAGACGTTAAAACCTTTAAGTTTTAGTTCATTATTGAACTCGGAAACCCGCCGCACTTGTTTGTTTTGCATGAAACAAAGTTAAGAAAATCAAATCCTGCTATTTGCTAACTGTTACTTCACTTTTGTCTGCTTTTTCAACATATCACTGATAATCAGAGAATTACTAAACATATATTCTTTATTACCTTTAGCAATTATTCAATTCGTCTCATGATCGTCATATTATCTCCGTAAGATGATCGCCGTCATGTTACTTAAACTAAAACTAACATTATGCCTGCCAATCCATATACAAAAGGTTCACGCTGGAGAAGATGGGACTTGCATATTCATACGCCGGGTACTAAAAAGAATGACCAGTTCACCGGAGCTACTATTGCAGATAAATGGACGACCTACATCAATGATATTAATTCCTACCCAGGCGAAATTTCTGCAATAGGTATCACAGATTATACTTGCATAGAAAACTATTTTAAGTTCAAGGAATTGATCGCCGACGGCTCGATAACAAAGCAAATACCCTTGGTTGTTCCCAATATTGAACTCCGTATGCTTCCGGCTACCGGTAGTAGTGTGGCTATCAATATCCATTGCCTTTTTAATCCTTCCTTTGATGATAAAATTCGTGAACGGTTTCTGCATAAACTAAAATTCGACAATGGCACCAGAATTTATTCTGCTTCAAGGACGGACTTGATTGAATTAGGACGGTCATACAAAAATAATCCCTCGCTACCTGAAGAAGCAGCCATTAAAGAAGCCATCATGCAATATGTGGTTTCCGTGAATGATTTAAAAGCCCTCTTCAAAGAGGATGCTGAATTAAGAAACAATTCATTAATCGTCGTTGCCAATAGTTCAACGGATGGAGCTTCAGGTCTTAAAGATCATTGCGAGTTAATAGAAGGTGTACAATACGCTGCATTGGATGCTACCCGTCAGGCTATCTACAAGTTTTCCGAAGCGATTTTTTCCGGCAGCGATAAAGATGTAAAATATTTTTCTGGACTGGGAGTTGATCCCATAGTGGAAGTAAAAAGAAAATGCCTGGAGTTAATGCCCTGTTACCATGGATCAGATGCCCACGATAATGTAAAAATTTTTGAACCCGACTTGAAACGGTATTGCTGGATCAAAGCAGACCCTACATTTAACGGCCTTCGGCAAACGCTATATGAATCGACATCAAGAGTAAGAATTCAGGAAGATCAACCGGAAACAAAAAAAGACTACCTGGTTATTGACGAAGTGAAATTTGTTCCGGTCGCAGGAGATAATACTTTTTCACCTGATCCCATTGATATTAATGATAAACTGAATGCAATTATTGGTGGTAAGTCTTCCGGTAAATCACTTTTGCTTTATTATATCGCTAAAACGATAGACCCCGCACAGGTCAAAAAGAAACTGGAAGAACTGGAAGTAGATGCCGGTTATAATTTTGATCTAAATCCCGCATTCGATTTTGAAGTAAAATGGGGCGATGGTGTTATATATAAGCTTAGGCAAGTAGCCGAGGAGAAAAGCAGGCAGATCACCTATATACCACAGATGTATATTAACTTTCTTGCAGAGAAAAGAGGCAAGGAAGGATTGAAAACCCTTATCCAATCTTTCCTTGAAGAGAAAGAAACTTTTGGCACTTTTTTAAGGGAACTTCAAAAAGAGCAGGATGAAATAAAAGTTAATCTGAGTACCGCTGTTACACAATTCTTTCAATTAAAAGGGAACTATACCAGGATCGCAGAAGAAATCAAGGGCAAAGGCGATAAGTCCGCTCGGCTCCGAAATATAGACGAGAAAAATAATGAACTTGCTGGTTTGAGAAGCATAGCCGGTTTTACAGAAGAAGATGAACAAAAATTCGATCAGCTTGAAAGAAGCAGGAAAATTCATCAGGATAGACTTACTTCATTACAACAACTAAAAGCAGTCTATCAGACAGAATACCCGGCTGAATTGGAAAAACTAAGAGTAAGCATAGAAACTTCATTGGACAATTACTCTCGCCTGGCGTCTGCTAAGTTTTTGCTGCATCCCTTTATCGGGCGACGTTTTCCTTTACAGATTAATGCTGACAAGGATCAGATTAACGCAGTATTTACGAGCATAGTTGAGCAGACCCAAAAACTCGGACAGAAAATTGACCGGCTGGTAGTGCTTACTAACGATAAAATCAATCACTATAAAAGCGGTCTTCAACCGTATCTGGACAAAATATCAAACCGGACAAAGCTTCAGTCATTGCAGCAGGAAATTTCTGACGAACAAACCGCCGTAGAACAGATCAACGAGTTAGAGCAGTCACTTGCGGCAACCAATACTGCCATAACACAGGAATATAATAAGATCAATACGGCCTATTCAAACCTGCTGGATAGTTACAATAAAATCGTTCATGAGATCAATAGCAAACCTGAATACTCTGAAATAAGCACAGAAAAGAAAATCAAGCTAAAAGCATACCTTGATTTTGATACGCAGCGATTTGCTGCTGCCTGTACCATCTTTATTAATAAGCAAAGTTATTTCTCCAATATTTTCGGAACATATTTCGATGGAAGTAACAATTATGTTTTTGAAAAAGACACTCATGCGGTAAACTTCAAAGAGATATTTGATAAGATACTTGACCCTCCAGCAAATAATATACGCTTCAATCAGGGTGGCACGATAGCAAATACAACAACAAGTTTGTTTGATGATTATTTTTCGGTGAACTACGAACTATCGCAGGACACAGAAGACATCCTGAAAATGTCTCCCGGTAAAAAAGGTATGATCCTCCTTTTTCTTATCCTGCATCTAAGCAATGCAGACTATCCGATACTGATAGACCAGCCGGAAGATAATTTGGATAACCGGACAGTTTATACCGAATTAAAAGACTTTATTAAACAAAAAAAGATAGAAAGGCAGATTATTATTGTGACACATAACGCCAATATTGTAGTGCCTACGGATGCGGAAAACATAATAGTGGCAAATCAGGAAGGACAAGATTCGGGTAAAGACAATGCAGTATACCGGTTTGAATATATATCCGGTTCACTCGAAAATACATTTAGGTCTCCTGCTACTACCGGTATTCTCAATCAAATGGGTATCAAAGAGCATGTTTGCGAGATTCTGGAAGGCGGCGAAGCAGCATTTATAGAAAGGGAAAAAAGGTATTCATTAAACGAGTAATCAATTTAAACGAAATTTTATGTCTGTTACAGAATGGATCAATAACCGCTTTGGGGTTGCCATGAATGAACCGGCTTTGGCAGCGATCAAAGATTTCTCTCTTATCTGGAATGTATTTGAAGACCGGGTATGCGACAACAATTTCAGCATTGCCGAAGTGCAGCAACGAATTGCAGAAAATCATTTTAATGCTGATGCTTTTACTGATCACCTGCATTATTTTCAGAACCGTTATATCAATGCTGGCGAAACCAATGAACGATTTGAATTTCTACACTTCCGTCCTAATGACAGGCGAGATTTCGTTCGGCAGGTATTATTAGGCGAATTAACAGGCGTAAATGACATCCTGCTTGCTATTGTTATTATCGTTTATAGATTCCGTAATAACCTTTTCCACGGTCTAAAGGATATACAGGTAATTGACCAGCAACAGACCAATTTTGAAACATCCAATTCCTTTCTGATGGCTTTTCTTGATCAGTATTAAATGATACAACACTTTCACTCAAGATATAGCTCAAATAATTGGTCAAATGGAGCACAGCATGGAATATTATAAAACGATGTTCGCAAGGAAATTGCAGGAGTTGGAGAAATGTCACAACGAATTGTCCAACTATTCCCTCATTGATGCAAGTGCTACGCTTCGTTTTTTGCTGCTTGATTCAACACCATTGGTTGATTTGCTGAACAGGGAAAAGAAATTGCCAATTACTTATAGGGTCAATAATGATCCCTGGCATGAAAACACTGAAGAAATGCTGCCGATACTTGAATGGAAAGAAATTAATCCTGCTCTTTCTATGAACCCTGCTGATTTAAAGAAAGACGCTTTTTTAAAATTCAAATGCTTTTACTTTTTGCAGGAGCCCCATACAGTGCTTGATGTGCTGAAATTTTATGCTTATGTAAGAGGCGGTGTTCATTTAGATAAAGGTGAAGAAAAATATCAACCATTGCGGGATGCGTTTCAGACATTCAAATTAAACGGGCTTTCCTCTCTCGATCATTCTATGAGGGGGATTTTGCAAGTTGTAGTTATCACGCTTCGTCAATATAAAGAAGCCTTATTATCTTGATTGGATTAACATTGTTGTTTCACGTACTTTTTACATTTCATTGCAGCTTCCTTGCGACGCTCCGTTCATCGTTGGGTTCATTGGGCATCCGTGATACCCGGCATACCATCCTCATGCTTCGGATAGAATGCCATTAAAGTGAAAATGGCGATTTCACCCTTCGTTCCTTCCCTCATTGCAGGTTAGCCGTTTCCACCGTTTTTCCTTTACTGCTTCCGATGGCAATGCACTTTATTGACTAAGCGATTACAAATGTTTTGGCGCATTGCACATCATACTGATTACACAAGCCGGTTACAGCGGCAGCTGCATTCGGTCATTCACTCCGGGTCAAATGCGAAAGATGAATCAATGAAGTATAAAGAGTTGATAAGTCGAGTAAGTGTTTTGTAAGAAACGGGGCAAATGCGAAAGCGAAGTTATGCGCCTGCGAATGGAGATGTTAGTAATTGGCAAAAAGACTACGGCATAAACAAATCTGTCCTAGCACTTCTTTAGATATTATTTATTCCGTTTCCTTTTTGCTTTTTCAGCGCAGCCGCTTGGGAATAAAGCTTTCTTTTTTCCCTTTTTCTTTTACAAAACATTTTTTTTCAGTTACAGATTAAATCAAAAAAGTATGCAACACACAACACGGCTTTCTAATCTCATGCGGCTTTCGTGGGAAGTGCAGCGAACAAAGAAATTTGACCGATCCCGTTCACTCCGTTCCGCATGGGCAATCATGCTGACGGAAGAAATAACAGTTTTTCATTTAGTGCGCAAACATCGCAGTGAACGAAACCCGGATAAAGTCAACACAAACGAGTTATCACTTTTTCAGTAATTATTTAATCACAATTAAAATTTGTCAATTATGGAAATTGTAGGAAGATTAACAGCAGATGCAACAGTAAACGTCTTGAAGGACGAAAGGAAAGTAATCAACTTTTCGGTTGCCGTCAATGATTCGTACAAACCTAAAGGCAGCGACACCGCCACAAAGGTTACCACTTACTTCAATTGTTCGTACTGGATGAACCCCGGTATTGCAGAGCATTTAACCAAAGGTGTATTGGTAGAATGTTATGGCCGTATCAGCGCCAATGCATGGACAAACGCAGAAGGTGAAGCTAAAGCCAGTTTGAATTTTCATGTGAACAATATCAAGCTGCATGGCAAATCCAATGCAACTACTAAAGAACCCATTCCGGCTGCAGCCGAAATCAAAGAACCATTGGAAGATTTACCGTTCTGAGCTTGTCGAAGAATAATTCACATCATTTATTAAACAAACCGCAGCAGTACCGCCTGCGGGATAAAAATTAAAGCTGGGTAGCAAATTATGGCACATAATATCAATTTTAATGAACAGACAGGGCAACACAATTTCTTTTCAGTAAAAGAAAAAGCCTGGCACGGATTGGGGCAAATCGTACAGGATTACCCAACAAGTGCAGAAGCAATAAAATTTGCAGGGCTGGATTATGAAGTAGTAAAGGAAGACATTTATACGACTTCCTATAATTCGGACGGGCAGCCGATGGACTTTACCAAACGTATCAAAACCCATTTCGCCACTATTCGTAAAGACACAGGCGATGTATTGGGAGTAGTTGGTAAAGATTACGAGATCGTACAGAATAAAGACGCTTTTACTTTCTTTGATTCGATTGTCGGAGGTGATGGCATTCAGTATGAAACCGCCGGGGCATTGGGTAACGGCGAAAAGATTTTTATCACTGCAAAATTGCCGTCTTATATCAAAGTAGGTCGGGAAGATTTAATAGAACAGTATTTGTTTTTGACCACTTCACACGATGGTTTTGGAAGTATTACCGCAGCTTTTACGCCGGTGCGTATAGTTTGCAATAATACATTAAACGCCGCCCTCCGAAACCATACTAATTCTATTAAGATTAGACATACTGCCAGTGCCAAAGACCGACTGGAACAGGCACATAAAGTAATGGGAATTTCTAACCAGTTAGCCGGACAGTTGGAGGAAATTTTCAACAACTGGACAAAGGTAAAGATCACCGACCCTGAACTGCTCCGGCTTATTCAACTGGCAATGGTTCCCAATAAAGAAGTCTTGGATAATCTGGAGAAAGGACAGTTTGATGAACTATCCACCTGTTTTAATAATATGTGTAACTCAGTTTTTGAATATGCCATGAGCAGCCCGACACAGCAGGTAGAAACAACCAAAGGCACATTGTTCGGGGCTTATAATTCGGTCACAGGTTATTTTCAAAATGTACGGACATATAAAGACGAAGAAGCTAAATTAAAATCCCTGTTATACGGTGGCACAGCGCAAATGAAAGCGCAAAAAGCATTTAACCTTTGTGCTGATTTTTTCAAAGGTGAGCTGGCAGGGATTGTAAATTGATATAGGTAATATACCGTTTAAAAGGGCAGCTATTCGCTGCCCTTTTTTATATCGTAAGAAAGCTGCCGCCCCATACTACTGAAGATATTGTAACGGGGGGCGGCAGCTTGGGTTGAAATATAAAGGAAATGCTATATTGGGTACTTAGCATCTAAAATGGCAATGAAAAAAAAGAAAAAAGAGAAGAAAATTGATCGTGTACCCCCAGTAGAAAATAGTGTGGATGTTCTAATGGCTAAAAGAATTGGCGGTTCAATTAATTTTAAAGGAATCGAATTTCAATTGTTGTATGCTGTACATACAATCCTTTCTAAACTTATACCGGATGAGAGCAGGCAAATTCGTTTAGAAGGCATTGAAGACCTCGATATACTTGAGAATGATTACAAGGAGTATGTTCAGGTAAAATCGTCCATTAACCCAATTGATGCAGGAAAATTGTGGGGATTAAATGTCCTGCAGAATTTTATGGAGGTATATAGTAAAGAACCAACTGCCCTGTTCCGGTTGGTACATAATACCACTTTAGCCAAAGGTAACCTGGATGTATTCGCTGCCTCACCTCCTGAAACCACGATACTATTCTGGCAGGAGAAATTTGAGGAGGCGGGGTATTCGCTTACTACCGAAAGCCTGAAGACTTTCTTTAAACAGGTTACAATAGAAACTACCAATGCAAATAAATTATACGAAGAAAGTTTAAAGCTCTTGTTCAAGCAATATGCGATCAATAATGGCACTGAAACGAGTTTTATCAAAGCTCTTTTCTATAATGTTTTTCAATGGTCAAAAAACAGGACATTAATTTCCGTAAAAGATCTGGATCAGCTTATCCAATCTGTACGAGATGGATATAGTAAGTTCCCTTCCAATCCCGCATTACAACATAACTGGATTACTGAAATTTCTTATTCTCCGGAGAGTTCTTTAGCGGCAGAAGACTATTATGAAGGTAAAGCTGCAAGACCTATACACATTGCGCTTGGCCTGCCGGTTGAAAGACCAATATGGGAAGCAGAAATTATCAAGACCCTCGAAGAATCCAATATCACGATCATTAAAAGTTCAAGCGGCCAGGGTAAGTCCACACTTGCCTGGCAGGTTGGAAAAAAACTGGGTTTGAGGGATCATAAGGTTTATCAGCTTAATTACTGTTCCGGTTGGGAACAGGCAACCGCCGTTTCCGATTTTGTAGAGACCAGACTCAAAATTGGAGAAACACCATTGATTATTGTTGACGGACTGAATCAATCTGTTGCCGGATGGGAATTATTGGCAAAACTGGTTTTAGATAAACCTGTAAAAATACTTATCACAACAAGAGAAGAGGATTGGTTTCGTTACGGCGCCGATGTATCAAAGGCAAGTATGAAAACAGTCAATATTAAATTAACCATAACAGAAGCTGAAAATATTTTTAAGGAGCTGCAAAAAAATAATAAGGTTCACAAGGAAATACGCTCATGGCAACCGGCATGGGAAAAGATTGAACAAAAAGGTTTATTAATAGAATATGTTTACTTACTGACCAGTGGTGAGATGCTGAGTGACCGGCTCGAACATCAAATAAAACAATTACAAAATGAGCCGGGTTCTCCGGCAAAAATTGAAATACTTCGTTTGGTATCATTGGCAGATGTTTTGAACATCAGGATAAGAACACAAAAGTTAACCACTTACATCAATCAATCTGTCAGATTTGACACAGATCGTAATGAAGTATACAGGCAACTGGAAAAAGAATACTATTTAAAATTTGAACGGGAATATATTGAGGGACTGCATCCTGTCAGGTCAAAGCACCTTGTTGATATACTTCACTCACATATTGCTGTTGATGAATCGTTGTTAACCCTATTGGCAATAATAGACGACGAAAGCATTTACGATTATTTCATTGCAGCCCCCAACTTTGTAGATCAGACCAATAAAGAGCATTTCTACCGGGAGGCTGCTGTTATTTTGGCTAAAGGGGATTTTCCGGGAATGGTATATGCAATCGATGGTCTGATGCATTATGAACCTTCCCGCTACTGGATGGAAAACAAAGCTATTTATGACGAAGTATTTGCGACAGGCGGCATTCAGTTATTTGTTTACGATACCGTTCCTTTCAACAAGCTGCATACGTTAGAAAAATTTTCAGAATCGATGAGTGGCATCCCGGGCAATAACATACATTTTCTTGTAACAAAACTTAAGGAACTGGGGAATTACAACTTTGATCGGTCAGATATTTCGATCCTGGTTCGTCATCTCCATGCTTCATTAAAAGAAAAGAAAAATATACCGAATGCAGAAGGAGTTGTGTTTCTATCTAAATGGTTTAAAAAAGCAGGATTTGAATTTCCTGATATACTTGATTTGAATGAACAAACGCTATTAGAAGTTTTACCAACAAAAGAAATAGGCCAATCTGCCGATTTATTCCACTTTTTCAGTATCACACAACCGTCGGCATACCAAAAGCTGATCGCTTCACACCGTGACACCATCATTGGTTGGATAAAAAGAAAAACGAACACGCTTACAATTACTGAAGAAGGTAATGACATTCATATCACTTATCTCCTGGACGATAATGCAGACAAAGCAAATGAATACAGCGTTTACCGGATAAATATTGTTCATGCTTTCTTTCCTGATTATGCGCATTATTGCACGGAAGTAAATATTCTCCCCTTTCCAAACGAGGAAATTTTTAAAGTGGTGGTACAAAATGGAAGAAAAGCCATGCCCAAAGAAAAGCTTTTTGACGATTTCGACATACACATCAACCAGATATGGTCAAAGACTATTCTGATGAATTATACATCGCCGTCAGCTTATGATTGGCAGCAACAGTATTTTAACTTCAGGAAAAATGCTATTGAGGTCGTAAGGCTATGTGTCAGGATATTTGAATGTCTCTTAATCAAGAATTCTTCAAGGCTCAAAACAGTCATCAATGACTGGGAGCAAAATGCAAATAAGCATCTTACTACTCACCAGGTTCTAAAAAAATATCCGTCTTATAATCCGAAGTATTTTGAAAAGGAAAAGTTTGCGAAGGAGGAAGGAAAGATAGATGGTTTCTTTGCTTCTTTCCGAAACTTTCTAAACCAAATGATGGGCATTTTTACGCCGAAAACGGAACATGACAGGCATTTGCCCATTGTCAATATCAAGGCAGCGGTGTATAACCTTTCAGCGATGCAGTCAGCATTCAATACTATAACTGATAGTAGTGTTGCTTACTTCCTGTTTGAGTCGATTGTTGCACAGGAAAAAGACTGGTATACACGGCTCTCTCACACAGCGCAGTTTTATATTCACCATACCAAAACAGCAAGCACAGAAACGATTATAGACCCGATGCGTTCCGTAAGGCAATGGTGGGAAGCAGAACAAAGGAAAAACCTCGCTACATTACATGCTATCATAAAAGAGTATGAAGAATTTTCGTCGTTTACATTTTTTCTACCCACGGAGATAATTGAAGAGGAAAGTTTAAGAAGCGTTGGTATTGGTATCCAAGGGTGCGACCTGGTGGATACGCAGCAAAACGATCTTTTCGATCTGTCAATGGGGCTGCACAAGCTTGCTGGTACAGGCATCCATTTTTTTACGTTCGTTTTTATAAATGAAGAAAAAGAAGTTGTCGGCTCATTAAGATTTAACAGTGACTATTTTGATCGGTTCAACAGCTTAGTTGAGACCGGTGAGTTTGATCGGGAGGATAGTTTCTCAACGCCACTCCCGATTACACCTGAAAAAATATTGTTAGACAAAATTGAAGGTGACATTCATATCAAAACCGTTGTTCCTGACAAAAACAATGAGGACTACTACAAAATGATGATGGAAATATGGAAATTGTCTGAATACCGTAAAAGCTTATCGTCATCGAAGCCTGAAAAAGAATGGTTAGAAGAATGTGAAAACAACTACTCCAATACTATTTTAGGTTATATACAATCCTCCGCATATCTAAGCAACTCTTCACTTTATCCAGCTAAAGAGGATATTATCAAATTCATTAAAAAGGAAATGGATTTTTCAAAAGAGGAAATAGTGTCCTTCATGGTGAACACACTTTTATCTAACCAAAAATAACCCCGTAGTTATAATTACCCGTGAGATAGTTTCTCATCATTAATTCCTGCACAAAGTTCGGCTATTGGGCTACTGGAGCGGCAAAGAAATTCCGGCATAATGAATAGCTGCCCCGCATTGTTAAGATACTATTTATTCCGTTGCTTCTTTGCCTTGATAGCCCAAAGCCGGGCACAGTTCCATAATTAATTTTTCAATCTTTAAACATTGAGTTATGGAACAGCAAACAATGAAATTGCAGGAATGGACAAAAGCGGCAGAAGTGGAATTGATTTACAAAACGAAAGTAAAAGCTTCTGAAAGACCTATGATCAGAGATTCGAAAGATACCTGCAATATACTCCGCCAGGTATGGAATGAGAACAAAATTGAAATGCAGGAAGAATTTAAAGTGTTATTGCTTAACAGAGGGAATAAGGTGATTGGCGTGTACGATGCATCTGCCGGTGGAATTTCAGGAACTGTAGCAGATCCGAGGTTGATACTCGCCGTAGCTATTAAAACACTAGCGGTAAGTATTATTTTATCTCACAATCATCCCTCCGGAAACCTAAAACCAAGCCCGGCTGATGAAGAACTGACTTTAAAGATCAAAGAAGCGGCAAGGTATCATGACATAAAAGTGCTTGATCATCTTATCATTACCAGCGAGGCTTACTACAGCTTTGCTGACGAGGGGCTTATATAAGTCCCTCTAAACCACTCTATTTCATTCTTTTACTCAAAAATTGCTATTTTGAGGAATGACATTTGAGGAAATACTTTTACACTTCAAAACGGCTAAACCCCTTCTGCTTTTGCGGGCCAAGAATGCGCCGTTTATTATTTCCTTTTTCTATAAAGTTTTTTCAGATGCGAATGTTACAACTATCTCCAACAGTGAATTGAGAAGCAAGCTGGAGGGTTACATGGAAGAGCTGTCCTATGAGGAAAAAGACGATGAACTGGATGCAGAAACGCTGTTTGATGATTTTTCAGTAAGAGCAGCACAGTATATAGACAAATGGAGTAACAACGGCTTTCTCAGTAAGTATCCTAACGATGATGGAGAAGACCTGCATGAATTAACTCCTGACACGAGGAAAGTATTAAAATGGCTGGGAGATTTGGAAAAACGAGAGCATATTGGAACGAACAGTAAGTTCAGGGATATTTTTTTCAAGCTCCAGAAGATCATTGAACAAACAAATGAAAACGTAGAAGCAAGGATTGAAGAACTCAACAAGAAAAAGTGGGAAATTGAAAATGAAATAAACCTGCTGAAAAATGGTATGAAACCCTCGCTGTTTGACGAGACAGAAATCAAAGAACAGTTTTATGACCTGAATAAAATGGCGAGGGAGCTCCTTTCTGATTTTAGTGAAGTAGAACAAAACTTCGAACAGATAAGAAAAGATATCCAGCGGAAATACACCGAGAAGGATATCGCAAAAGGGACACTGCTTGTTTTTGCGCTTGATGCGCTCGACGAAATCGACCAAAAGCCACAGGGTAAAAGTTTCAAAGCATTCTGGGAGTTTTTGATGGATGAAAAACGGCAACAAGAGTTTACCCAGCTTACAGAACGATTATACAAACTATTGAATGAGCAGAATATTGACTATAACAACGATCGTTTCTTAAAACATCTTAAACGTTACCTGCATGTGTCGGGGCGTAAGGTGATTGACTCTAATAGAAAGCTAAGTGAAAAAATAAGTCGTGTACTTTCTGAAAAAAATATGCTGGAAAGGCGACGAGCTATGGAACTGATCGGTGAGATACGACAAATGGCTTATAGTCTTATTGATACTAAAATAAAGGACGACGATTTTCTTATTATCGAAGACGAGCCCTACATTAACCTGTTCGACAGATGGGAACCTGGTGATGAAAAAGATGAGATAACCAATATTCTCTTTCCCGACGGAAGTGCCGAAGATGAGAATGCAGATTTTAAAACATTGTTTGACCAGTTTACCATTGATAAAAGAAAATTACAACAACGAATTGATGCCTTGCTCGAAGCAAGAGGCCAGGTAACACTTAAAGAAGTGATTGATGAGTATGGTTTGGAAAATGGCCTAAGTGAAATTGTGGGATATTTTTCTATCGGCGCATCCGGATCGCATCAAATAATTGAAGGCACTAAGGAATCCATTTCGATTGGCGACAGGATGGTAAATGTCCCCCTCGTTATTTACATTAAGCCATTAACAAAATAATATGGAAACAAAGATTGCAAGAGCCCCTTTTGCTGCTGTTATTATAAAGTTATTGCAGGGGCCGGTATATGCAGATGATAAAAACATTTGGCGGGAACTCATAGGATGGCAATCTGCCATACAGGAGTACTTTGGTAAAATAGGAATGGAATTAGTCATCAATGAGCAGGATGGTTTTGCCAGGATATTGCAGCCCGAAGCGGATGAACATGATGATAATCCCTTGCCTCGCCTGATGAAAAAGCAGACGCTCAATTATGAAGCAACACTACTGGCTGTTATTCTCCGGGAGGGCCTTGAAGAATTTGATATAAAAAGCGACGGCAGCAAGTTCTACCTGACCCAAAAAGAAATAAAGGAAAGAATTGAACTCTTCTATAAAGAGCAATCCAATAAAAGCAAACTGTGGAAAGACTTGTCCAAGCCAATAACAAGCTTGTTAAATATTGGCATTTTGAAATTGAATCGGGAGGATGCAGCCAATAAGGACAATAACAAATATGAGATAAAGCGGATTATCAAAGCATTCATCAGTAATGAAAAATTGGAAGAAATAAAGAATAAGTTAAGCAACTATGTCAACCCTGTTCAGTAATAATAATTCAGATAACGGCTACCGTTTAAGATACCTGGAGGTGTTTAACTGGGGTACGTTTAATGGCAAAGTGTACAGGTTACAGCCAGATGGTCGTACCTCCCTGCTTACCGGTGCCAATGGTAGCGGAAAAACTACTTTGATAGATGCCCTGTTGACCGTTTTAGTTCCGACAAACAAGAGATTCTATAACCAGTCATCCGGCGCTGAATCTAAAAAAGAACGGGATGAAAATTCTTATTTCTGGGGGTATTATGGCAAAACATTTTCAGAACTGGAAGAAAAGTCAAAAACAGAGCAGTTACGAACAAAGGGAGATAATCCCTATTCTGTGCTGTTGACCTGTTTTCAAAATTCCGGCACGCAACACACCATCACGCTGGCGCAGGTCCGTTGGTTTAGCAATGGCGGGTTACAAAAAATATTTATTGTTTCTCCGTATCCGCTGAATGTAAATGATCATTTTGGGAAAGATCATTTTGATTTGAAAGGAGAATGGAAAAAGAAGTTAAATAAGCAACATCCTAAAACGGAGATTTATAACAGCTTTAAAGAATATGCAGCAAGGTTCAGTGAATTATTTGGATTAAGAGATAAAGCCCTGTCACTATTCAGCCAGACTGTAGGCATTAAAGTATTTGGCAGAATACTGACCGAACTTTATTCGACAGGAAATGTTGGAAGAAGCAGACGCTGAAGAACAATTTGGAAGCCTATACAATCATTATAGTGATCTGCTTATTAGTCATAAAGCAATTCAAAAAGATGAAAAGCAACTTGAATTACTGGAACCTGTAATGGCAAACAAAAGCAAACTTGAGACGCTTCGCAACAACAAACAGAACCTGGATTTCATAGAAGAGCAGATGCCATTTTACCTGGGGAAGATCGAGTATGAATTATTGGAGAAAGATATTGAACGGTTAGAATTGGATATAGAAACAAACAAGAAAGATAAAGAGTTAGTTACTGCCACAGTTGAAAGACTGGATAAAGATAAAGAGCAGCTGATCACCCAGCGGGCAGCGCTTAATATCGACAACCAGGTATCACTATTAAATAAGGACATTGATACTGAAACTGAAAAAAGAAATCGCAAAACAGGAGCTGCTACTGTTTATGAAACGCTTTGCATCGCTTTAGACCTCGATACAGATGTAGATGACGACGGGTTCAGAAAGAATTATACTAGAAACCTTGAATTGAACAGCACAGTTCCGGGTGAAGCAGAAAAGCTTTCAGAAAAGAGATTCGGGTTAAAAATTGAGCAGGATGCTGCGACTAAGCAAATAGAAGCATTACAGCAACAGATTACTTCCTATTTGTCA